>NZ_CP102850.1 GCF_024734075.1 Gordonia mangrovi | reverse complement strand
CGACCGACTGTTCCGGGCGCCGGGACCGCTGCGCGGTCACGTCGTCGACTTCGTCTCGGTGGGCTGGTGGCCGGTCTTCAACGTGGCCGACTCGGCCGTCGTCTGCGGCGCGGTGCTGCTGGTCGTGCTGTCGCTGTTGGGGTTCGAATACGACGGGTCACGCAGCGGGTGGGCCGCGCGGCGGCAGGGCCACGGCGATCGCTCCGCGGCGGAGGACGCCGATGCGTGAGTCGCGATCGATGCCGGTTCCCGACGGCCTCGACGGAATGCGCCTGGACGCCGGTGTCGCGCGGATCCTCGGGTTGTCCCGCACCGTGGTCGCCGCGCTCGCCGAGGACGGCGATGTCACCGTCGACGGCGTGGCGGTCGGAAAATCCCACAAGCTGGCCGCCGGGAGCTGGCTGGATGTCACCCTGCCGGAGCCGGACGAGCCGCTGCGCATCGAACCGACACCGGTCGAGGGCATGGACATCATCTACCACGACTCCGACATCATCGTGGTGGACAAACCGATCGGGGTCGCCGCCCACCCGTCGCAGGGCTGGACCGGTCCGACCGTGGTCGGTGCACTGGCCGCGGCGGGCTACCGCATCGCCACCTCGGGTGCCTCCGAACGGCAGGGCATCGTGTCCCGTCTCGATGTCGGTACCTCCGGTGTCATGGTGGTGGCGGTGTCCGAGCGCGCATACTCACTGCTGAAACGGGCATTCAAGCAGCGTGAGGTCGACAAGGGATACCACGCCCTGGTGCAGGGACATCTGGACCCGCCCGAGGGCACCATCGACGCACCCATCGGACGCCACCGCGGCAGCGATTGGAAGTTCGCGGTCACCGCGGCCGGTAAGCCCTCGGTCACCCACTACGACACGCTGGAGATGTTCGCGTCCGCCTCGTTGCTGGACATCCATCTGGAGACCGGGCGGACCCACCAGATCCGGGTGCACTTCTCGGCGTTGCACCACCCGTGCTGTGGCGACCTCACCTACGGCGCCGACCCGGTGCTCGCGCATCGGCTCGGGCTGGACCGACAGTGGTTGCATGCGCGTTCGCTGTCGTTCGCGCACCCGGCCGACGGGAGGCAGGTCACCTTCACCAGTCCGTACCCGGCCGACCTGCAGCACGCCCTCGACGTCCTCCGGGACGCCTGAACCGCGCCGACAGAACCCCGAATCGCGCCGACAGAACCCCGAATCGCGCCGACAGAACCCCGAATCTCGCCGACAGAACCCCGAATCTCGCCGACAGAACCCCGAATCGCGCCGAGGGAATCCGGGCCGCCTTCGACACGCCGGGCCGACACACCGCACCGCGTCGCCCCATCTGTCACATAGGGCGTGCCGTGGCCGAGTCTGTCGGGGCGTCGACATAGAGTTGGGGACGCTTCTTCAGACCGTGCGGTGCCGCAATCGCATGTGTTCGGGAGCGGACCGATACGTCAGCGAACATCAGAGGTGAAAGACGTCCGTGGCCGATTCGTTCGTGCACCTGCACAACCACACCGAGTACTCGATGCTCGACGGTGCCGCGAAGGTGTCGCCGCTGTTCGCCGAGGCCAAACGCCTCGGCATGACGGCGATCGGCATGACCGATCACGGCAACATGTTCGGTGCGAGCGAGTTCTACAACACCGCCGTCGCCAACGACATCAAGCCCATCATCGGCATCGAGGCCTACGTCGCACCCGAGTCGCGCTTCAACACCAAGCGCGTCACCTGGGGCACCCGCGATCAGAAGAGCGACGACGTCTCCGGCTCGGGCGCATACACCCACATGACGATGGTCGCCGAGAACGCGACCGGTCTGCGCAATCTGTTCAAGCTGTCGTCGTTGGCGTCGATCGAAGGGCAGCTCGGCAAATGGTCTCGGATGGACGCCGAGCTGATCGCGCAGTACGCCGAGGGCATCATCGCCACCACCGGCTGCCCGTCGGGTGAGGTGCAGACCCGGCTGCGACTCGGTCACGACCGCGAGGCCCTCGAGGCCGCGGCCAAGTGGCAGGAGATCTTCGGGAAGGAGAACTTCTATCTCGAGCTGATGGAACACGGTCTGGAGATCGAGCGCCGGGTCCGCGACGGCCTGCTCGACATCGGCCGCAAGCTCGGCATCAAGCCGCTGGTCACCAACGACTGCCACTACGTCACGCAGGAACACGCCAAGAGCCACGAGGCGCTGCTGTGCGTGCAGACCGGCAAGACGCTGTCCGATCCCACCCGATTCAAGTTCGACGGCGACGGCTACTACCTGAAGTCGCCTGCCGAGATGCGCGAACTGTGGGACTCGATGGTGCCGGGTGGGTGCGACTCGTCCGTCGAGATCGGCGAGCGTGTGCAGAGCTACGCCGACGTCTTCACCCATCGCGACCGGATGCCCATCTTCCCGGTCCCCGAGGGGGAGTCGCAGCAGACCTGGCTGCGCAAAGAGGTCGCCAAAGGCCTCGCGGAGACCCGTTTCGCCGGCACCGAGGTGCCCGAGGAATACCAGCGTCGGGCGAACTACGAGCTCGACGTCATCATCCAGATGGGCTTCCCGGCTTACTTCCTGGTGGTCGGCGACCTGATCCAGCACGCTCTCGAGGTCGGCATCCGGGTGGGCCCGGGCCGTGGTTCGGCGGCCGGTTCGCTGGTGGCGTGGGCACTGGGCATCACCAACATCGATCCCATCCCGCACGGGTTGCTGTTCGAGCGCTTCCTCAACCCCGAACGTGTCTCGATGCCGGATATCGACATCGACTTCGACGACCGTCGCCGCGGTGAGATGGTGCGCTACGCCACCGAGCGGTGGGGTAGCGACAAGGTCGCCCAGGTCATCACCTTCGGCACCATCAAGACGAAGGCGGCACTCAAGGACTCCGCGCGAGTCCAGTTCGGGCAGCCCGGATTCGCCATCGCCGACCGGATCACCAAGGCGCTGCCGCCGCCCATCATGGCCAAGGACATCCCGGTCTGGGGTATCACCGACCCCGAACACGAGCGGTACGCCGAGGCCACCGAGGTCCGCACACTGATCGAGACCGACCCGGACGTCAAGAAGATCTACGACACCGCACTGGGCCTCGAAGGGCTGATCCGCAACGCGGGCGTGCATGCCTGCGCCGTCATCATGTCCAGTGAGCCGCTCACCGACGCGATCCCGGTGTGGAAACGCGCGCAGGATGGCGCCATCATCACCGGCTGGGACTATCCGTCGTGCGAGGCCATCGGCCTGCTGAAGATGGACTTCCTCGGGCTGCGCAACCTCACCGTCATCGGTGACGCGATCGAGAACATCAAGACCAATCGCGGCATCGACCTCGATCTCGACGCCGCGCCGCTCGAGGACCCGAAGACATACGAACTGCTCGCCCGCGGCGACACGCTCGGGGTCTTTCAGCTCGACGGCGGACCCATGCGCGAACTCCTGAAACGAATGCAGCCCACGGGGTTCGAGGACATCGTCGCGGTGCTCGCGCTGTATCGGCCCGGCCCGATGGGCATGAACGCGCACAACGACTACGCCGATCGCAAGAACGGACGGCAGCAGGTCCGGCCGATCCACCCGGAACTCGAGGAACCGCTCAAGGAGATCCTCGCCGACACCTACGGTCTGATCGTCTACCAAGAGCAGATCATGCAGATCGCGCAGAAGGTGGCCGGGTACTCGCTCGGCCGAGCCGACATCCTGCGCCGTGCGATGGGCAAGAAGAAGGCCGAGGTCCTCGCCGCCGAGTTCGAGGGCTTCGAGGAGGGCATGAAGTCCAACGGCTTCTCCTCGGCCGCGATCAAGGCGCTGTGGGACACGATCCTCCCGTTCGCCGGGTACGCGTTCAACAAGTCGCATGCTGCCGGCTACGGACTCGTCTCGTTCTGGACCGCCTACCTCAAGGCGAACTACCCCGCCGAGTACATGGCGGGTCTGCTGACCTCGGTCGGCGACGACAAGGACAAGGCGGCCATCTATCTGTCGGATTGCCGCAAGCTCGGCATCACGGTGCTGCCTCCCGACGTCAACGAATCGCAGCGCAACTTCGCGGCGGTCGGCGGCGACATCCGGTTCGGCCTCGCCGCGGTCCGTAACGTCGGCACCGGCGTGGTGTCGTCGATCCTCGCCGCGCGGGACGAGAAGGGGAAGTTCACCAGCTTCTCCGACTACCTCGGCAAGATCGACGTGACCGCATGCAGCAAGAAGGTCACCGAGTCGCTGATCAAGGCGGGCGCGTTCGACTCACTGAACCACCCGCGCAAGGGACTGTTCCTGGTCCACGGCGACGCGGTCGAATCGGTCATCGGCACCAAGAAGGCCGAGGCCATCGGCCAGTTCGACCTCTTCGGCGACGCCGGAGGCGCCGATGACTCGATGGCCGAGGTGTTCGCGGTCAAGGTGCCGGACGAAGAGTGGGAGTCCAAGCACAAGCTCGCCCTCGAGCGCGAGATGCTCGGGCTCTACGTATCCGGCCACCCGCTCGGCGGTGTCGAGCATGCGATCGCCGCCCAGACCGACACGTCGATCACCGCGTTGCTGGAGGGATCGGTACCCGACGGCGCCCAGATCACCATCGGCGGCATCATCTCCGCGGTGAACCGGCGGGTCAACAAGAAGGGCGAGCCATATGCGGTGGTCACCCTCGAGGACATGGTCGGCGGGGTGGAGGTCTACTTCTTCCCCCGGGCGTTCTCCGTCTACGGGATGGATATCGTCCCCGACAACATCGTGCTGATCAAGGCGCGGGTCAACGTTCGTGACGACTCCACGATGATCAGCGCCAACGACCTCGCCGTACCCGATCTGGCGGCCGTCGGGACCGCGAAACCCGTGGCGTTGACCTTGAGCGCCCGCACCTGTACCCCCGATCGCGTCCAGGCGCTCAAGCAGGTGCTGACGCGTCACCCGGGCACCGCGGACGTGCATGTGACGCTGGTGAGTGAACAGCGGTCCACGGTCTTGCGACTGACCGAGGCCCTGCGGGTCAGCCCGAGTTCGGCGTTGATGGGTGATCTGAAGGCGTTGCTCGGACCCAGCTGTCTCGGCGGAGGATGATCCGACTCCCCGGACGGTGCCGACCGGTCCTCCCAACAGCTGTTTTCGGGTCACCAAACATTTGAGTTCCGCAAGCGTTACACTCGGGGACGAGTGGAGATCATCCAGCCCATGATCACCGCCGAGTTCGAGGAGTGACGATGACCGCAGCGAATCCGATCGCGCTCGTCGAGGTGCGTCCCGGGCGCCGGCGCACGGCGACCCCGACCGTCGACGTCGCCGGTGTGCGTTGGCCGGCCTACAAACTCCACGCGGTCCTGCTCGCCGTCCTCGTCGCGCTGTTCGCGTTCGCGCTCACCGGTTCCGGTGCGGTGGTCGCCTGGGTGTCGGCTTCGGTGCTGCTCGCCACCTGGTGGGGCGAGCGGATCTGGCTCGCACACCGCGACTGACAACTAGCCCGGATACGCCGCCGTGGCGCCGCGATCGAACCCGCCCGGCACCTCGTAGATCAGGCCGTCGAAGCCGGCGCGGAAGAGCCGTCCCGCAGCGAAGCCGCGGTCACCGCGGCCGTAGGAGACCACGCTGGACAGCGGCATACCCGACCCGAGCACGCAGTAGCGCCCGGGTGCGGTGATCCGGACGACCTGCCCGGCGGCGTTGAACGGCACCACCGGCCGGTCCCGGGAGTCCAAGGTCAAACCGTCCGGCGCAGCCGTGAGGTTGCCGCCGAGGTTCAGCAGGCTCTGCACCACCCGTGGATTCGACGTCGAGATCCGGCTCACGCCCGGGTTGACGAAGGTTCGCGACACGTAGAGCCACCGGTCGTCGCGGCCGAGCACTGCCCCGTTGGCGCTCGGCAGTGAACCCCAGTCCGCCTGCACCGTCCCATTCGGATACGCCCGCCCGATGAGGTTGCCGAAGTCGTTGGTGGCGTAAACGATTCCGTTGCGTGCGACATCCATGCCGTTCGCCGCGGAGAACCCGCGCACCCAGGGGCGCAGTGCTCGGGTGCCGACGTCGAGTCGGGCTATCCCGGCGTGGCGTAGCGCATCACCCGCGATGACCCGGGCGTCGGCGCCGTAGCCGACGAGCAGTGCGCCGTCGCGCGCCCAGGCCAGCGCGCCGGCACCGCTGTCGGGCACCCGTGCGATGGGGACGGCCGGCGCACCCGGTGACGACAACCGGAACACCCGGCCGGAGAGGAGATCGGTGGTGTAGAGCCGGCCCGCGGCGTCGACGGTGAGACCCTCCAGCGCGGCGCCCGGCACGCTGCCCACCACGCGGGGTGCCTGGCCGGCGCCCGGACAGATGGGCGCGGCCGACACAGTGGCGGGGGCGATCGCGGTGAGCAGCCCGGCGGCCAGGACGCCGACGGCCCCGGCAGAGGTCGCGAGGATGCGTCGTCGCGACCGGCGCGACCTTCGGGCCGACCGCGTCGGGTCCAGGGGAGTCGGAACCGGGTTGTCGCGTCCGACCATGTCGGCCTCCCTGTCGATGGTGGTCGACCCCCTGCCGCGGAGTCTAGTGGCCCGACCTCCCGCGCGCCGGTGATCGGGCCAGGTGAGAGCATGGACGTCGTGAGTACTCAGCAGGCACCGGTTCATCAGCACGATCACGCCCTGACGGGGGATGCCGTCAGTGCATCGGTCGCGCGGATCGCCGACGCGGTGGCCCGCACCCCGCTCGAGGACGCACCGCGCATCTCCGCGGCCGTGGGCGCCCGGGTGCTGCTCAAACGTGAAGATCTGCAGACGGTTCGCTCCTACAAGATCCGCGGCGCCTACAACGTGATGGCGCAGCTGTCGGACGCCGAGCTCGCGCGGGGAGTGGTGGCGGCCAGCGCCGGCAACCATGCGCAGGGTGTCGCGTACGCCTGCCGAGCGATGGGGGTGCGCGGTCGGATCTACGTGCCGACCACCACACCCAAACAGAAGCGCGACCGAATCCGCTGGCACGGCGGAGAATTCGTGGAGCTCATCGCCGTCGGGGAAACCTATGACGCAGCTGCGGCGGCGGCGCAGGCGGATGTGATGCGAACGGGGGCGTCGTGGATTCATGCCTTCGACGATCCGCGAACCGCTGCCGGGCAGGGCACCATCGCCCACGAGGTCGTCGCGCAGCTCGGGATGGTTCCCGACGTCGTGGTGGCGCCGGTCGGCGGGGGCGGATGCCTCGCGGGCATGGCGACCTACCTGCGGTCGATCAGCGACGACGTGGCGATCGTCGGGGTGGAGCCCACCGGGGCGGTCTCGCTGAGCGCGGCGCTGGCCGCGGGTGGACCGGTCACCCTCGAGACGATCGATCCGTTCGTCGACGGTGCCGCGGTGAAACGGATCGGGTCGATCGGTCACCGGGTGATGTCGCAACTCGGTGCAACGATCACCGATCATCCGGTGCTGTCGCAGGTCGCACCGACCTCGGCGGTGCGTGTGGCCGACGCGGCGGCCGGCCACGTCACCTCACCGGGCAGTGTGCACATCACCCATGTCGACGAGGGCGCCCTCTGCACCACCATGCTCGCGCTCTACCAGAACGAGGGGATCATCGCCGAGCCGGCGGGTGCGCTGGCCGTGGCCGCGCTGTCGTCGCTGCAGATCCCGGCCGATGCGACGGTGGTGTGTCTGATCTCCGGGGGCAACAACGATGTGTCACGGTACGGCGAGATCATCGAACGTTCCCTGGTGCACCGAGGCCTCAAGCATTACTTCCTGGTCGACTTCCCGCAGGAGCCGGGCGCGCTGCGCCGTTTCCTCGACGAGGTGCTCGGACCCGACGACGACATCACCCTGTTCGAATACGTCAAACGCAACAATCGGGAGACGGGTGCGGCGCTGGTCGGCATCGAACTCGGCGAGCCATCCGCGCTCGCCGACCTGATGGACCGAATGGCCCATTCGCATCTGCACTGCGAGCGGCTGGAACCGGGCACGCCGGCCTACGACTATCTGACCTGATCTACCCCACCTGATCGGCGCCGGACAGTAGTCCGATGATCACGTTGTGACCGCCGCTGAGCACGCCGTTGTCGTCGACGGTCACGTCGTCCCACCAGAGCTCCGGTTCGACGGCGATCGGCACGGACACCTCCTCGGTGCCGAGCACGCAGATCACCGCCCACGAGCCGCGCAGCATCGCGAACCAGCCGGCGTCCGCATCGAAGGTGCACCGCACCGAGCCGAAGTCGCCGCGGCCGAGGTCGTCGGTGGACTTCCGCAGCGCGATCAGTTCGCGATAGAACCGCATCATCCGGGCGTGGCCGGCGTCCTCGGTTTCGCCCCAGTCGAGCACGGACCGCCGGAAGGTCTCGGGATCCTGCGGATCGGGAACGTCGGCGGCATCCCAGCCGTGTTCGGCGAACTCGCTGCGTCGACCGGTGCGCACGGCCTCGCCGAGCTCGGGTTCGGGATGTGAGGTGAAGAATGCGAAGGGGGTGTCGGCGGCCCACTCCTCACCCATGAACAGCATCGGCGTGAACGGGGAGAGGACCACCAGTGCCGCTTTCGCTGCGAGCTGTCCGCCGTCGAGGTAGGCAGACGGCCGGTCGCCGACCGCCCGATTGCCCACCTGGTCGTGGTTGCAGGTGTAGGCGACCAGGGCATCGGCGCGGACGGTTTCGGTGGGAATCGGGCGACCGTGATGCCGTCGCCGAAACGACGAATAGGTGCCGTCATGGAAGAAGCCTCCGGTCAATACCTTTGCCAGGCCGTCGAGACCGCCGAAGTCGGCGTAGTAGCCCTGCCGTTCACCGGAGACCGCGGCATGGATCGCGTGGTGGATGTCGTCGTCCCACTGGGCGCCGAGCCCGTACCCGCCGAGCGTTCGCGGCATGATCAACCGCGGATCGTTGAGATCGCTCTCGGCGATCAGGGTGAGGGGTCGACCCAACTCGGATGCGAGCGTGTCGGTGGCGACCGCGAGTTCTTCGAGCAGATGAACGGCACGGTGGTCGACCAGCGCGTGCACGGCGTCGAGCCGCAGGCCGTCGACGTGGAAGTCGCGCAGCCATCGCAGCGCATTGCCGATGATGTAGCCCCGGACGTCGTCGGAATCCGGTTCGGACAGATTCAGCGACGACCCCCAGCTGTTGGTGCCGGTGGTGAGATAGGGGCCGAACTCGGCCAGATAGTTCCCGGATGGACCGAGGTGGTTGTAGACCACGTCGAGAACCACGCCGAGCCCGTGGGCATGGCAGGCATCGACGAAACGGGCGAAGCCGTCCGGGCCACCGTACGGCTCGTGGACGGCGTACCAGGCGACACCGTCGTAGCCCCAGCCGTACGGACCGTTGAACGCATTGACGGGCATCACCTCGACGGCGTCGACGCCGAGCTCCACCAGGTGCGGTAGCCGCTCGATCGCGGAGTCGAAGGTGCCTTCCGGGGTGAAGGTGCCGATGTGTAGCTCGTAGAGCACCGCACCCCGCAGGTCCAGACCGGCCCAGTCCTGGTCGGTCCACGCCGAATCGTCGAGCCGGTGCAGCGCGGCCGCGGCGTGCACACCCTCGGGGAGGCGGACCGCGCGCGGGTCGGGCACCGGTGCGCCCCCGTCCACCCGGAACCGGTAGCGCGCGGGTGCCGCTTCCGACGCCAGCGCGTCGGCCGAGTCAGGGGCCGGCCGCCACCAGCCGGGCGCCGACGGGTGTTTCACCAGTGCGTACTCGACCGTCTCGGCGTCGTGCCGTCCGTCGAGCAGCAGTGTCACCGACCTGGCCGTGGGTGCCCAGACCTCGACGTCGGCGGTGGAGTCCGGTGGGGTGAAGGGTGGCGCCGACACTGCGATAGAGGTGTTTTGCGTACTTTGGTCACTCGTCCCAGTTATGGTGTCGGGAGTCCCTGACTGATCTGTCACCCAACACAAGGTATGTCGCCGCTGATGACGGTGCAGATATCGGTAGTGTGAGCCGTGGCACAGCGGAGACGGCGAAGCGAGGTATATTACCGGCCGGGGGTTCGTCCATCAGGGGGAAGAACGAGTGAACGCATGCGTTGGCAACGTGGCGTTCACACGACATATATGTGATACGACGAGCCTTCTACGGAAGCAGCCGACAGCAGGGGCAGGGGAGTGACTACTGACGCAGTGACCTCGAATGACGAGGGTGCACGTGCGCGCGTGGGGGGAACGCGGAAATGGTTCCGCGAACACGTCCTGGCGTCCTTCGACACCTTCGGGCGGCAGATGGGCATGTTCGTGGAGGTGTTCCGGGTCCTGATCGTGGACATCGTCAAGCGGCGGTTCCCGTTCGGTGAGTTCATCCGGCAGTGTGCCTTCATGTCGAGCACCTCGGTGTTTCCGACCCTCCTGGTCGCGATTCCGATCGGTGTGATCGTGTCGATCCAGGTGTCCAACATCGCCGGGCAGATCGGCGCTACGTCGTTCTCCGGCGCCGCCACCGGTCTCGGTGTGATCCGGCAGGGTGCACCGCTGGTGACCTCGCTGTTGCTCGCCGGCGCGGTGGGTTCGGCCATCGCGGCCGACCTGGGATCGCGCACCATCCGCGACGAGATCGATGCGATGCGCGTGATGGGCGTCAATCCCATCCAGCGCCTCATCTCGCCGCGACTGCTCGCCACGATGGTGGTCAGTTTTCTGCTGTGCGGGTTCGTCTGCTTCGTCGGCTTCATCACCGGCTACGTCTTCAACGTCTACTTTCAGGGAGGTACACCAGGCAGTTACACCGGGACATTCGCGGCCTTCGCCTCGGTGTCCGATCTCGTGTTCGCGATAGCCAAGGCCGTGATCTTCGGTGCCATCGTCGCGGTGGTGGCGTGCGATCGCGGCCTCACCACGAAGGGTGGGCCGGCGGGTGTGGCCAACTCGGTGAATGCCGCGGTGGTCAACTCGGTGCTGTTGCTGTTCACCGTCAACGTGGTGCTCACGCAGCTGTTCGCGATGCTCTTCCCGGCGAAGGTGGTGTGACGTGACGGCATCACGGTACGTCCCGCCGGCGCTACGGCCGCTGGAGGCGGCCAAGGCGATCTACCGCGGTCCGCGCAGCGCACTGGCCGCCATGGGGCATCTGATCACGTTCCTGGTCAAGTCCATCGGCGCGGTGCCCATCGCATTCACCCACTACCGCAAAGAGGTGTGGCGGCTGCTGTCCGACGTCGCGTGGGGTAACGGCGCGATCATCGTGGGTGGCGGCACGGTCGGGGTCATGGTCATCCTGGGCGTCATGGGTGGTGCGACCGTCGGCATCGAGGGCTACACTGCGCTGAACCTGCTGGGAATGGGGCCGGTGACCGGCGGACTCTCGGCTTTCGCCACCACCCGCGAGATCGCTCCGCTGCTGGCGGCGACCGCGTTCACCGCACAATCCGGCTGCCGGTTCACCGCGCAGCTCGGATCGATGCGGATCAGTGAGGAAATCGACGCGCTGGAGTCCATCGCGATCCGCCCGTTGCCCTACCTCGTCACCACCCGCATGTCGGCGGCCGTGCTGGCCATCGTACCGCTGTACGCGGTCTCGCTGGCCGCCAACTACATCGCCTGCCAGCTGATGTTCCAGTTGCAGAGCGGTCAGGGTTCGGGCACCTACACCTACTATTTCAACCAGTTCCTGGTCTCCGGGGACATGGCGTTCTCGTTCGTCAAGGTGATCGTGTTCGTGCTGTTGACGACGTTCATCCAGTGCTACTACGGCTACTTCGCATCCGGTGGTCCAGAAGGAGTGGGGGTGGCGGCAGGTCACGCGATTCGGATGGCGATCATCGTGATCGTCTTCGCCAATCTGGTCATGACGCTGGTGTTCTGGGGCACGTCGCCCGGAATCAAGATCTCGGGGTAGGGGGACCGATGCAAATCGACACCGATGGCCGCAATCCCTCGCTGGTGCAGTACATCCTGCGCGGAGTCGCGTTTCTGGTGGCGCTGCTGATCCTGTTCACGCTGCTGTTCATGCGGTATCAGGGTGTGTTCACCTCCACCGTTCCGGTCACCGCGAAACTCACCGACGTCGGCGACGGACTGATCACCCAGGCCGACGTCCGCTACAACGGGCTGATCGTCGGATCGGTGAAATCGATCGAACTCAGCGACGAGGTCGGCCCGGGCAACCTCCAGTACAAGAATGTCGACATCGACATCGACCCCGCCCAGGCCGAGGGTATTCCCGCCAACGTCACGGCGCGCACGGTGCCGGCCAACCTGTTCGGCGTCAACTCGGTGCAGTTGGTGCGTCCGGCCGAGGTGAGTTCCGAGCACCTGACGTCCGGAGATGTCATCCCCGCCGATGAATCGCTGCCCACGCTGAAACTCCAGGACGCACAGAACGAACTGCGTATCTTGCTGCGCGCGGTGCCGCCGGAGGATCTCGCGTCGGTACTCGGGGTCATCGCCGATGCCCTCGAGGGCGGCGGTGCGATCTTCGGTGCGTTCGTGCCGCTGCTCGACAACTACTGGAAGACCATCAACGCCCAGTTCCCGCCCGGTGCCCCCGGCGGATTCGACAACTTCGACAACGCAGTACGCGGACTGTCGGAGTCGACGCCGGAATTGTTGGACACCCTGGGTCGCAGCGTCATCCCGGCGATGACCATCGCCGAGAAGCAGCAGGACCTCACTGCGATGCTCTCGGCAGGTCAGGGCCTGCTCGACGAGACACAGGCGCTGTTCGCCGCCAACGGGGACAGTGGCAAGACGGTCGTCCGCGATCTCAACCGCACCATCGGCGCCGCCGTGCTGGAGCCGGAGTCGCTCCCGCAGGGCCTCGAGGCACTCAACAACCTCGCCGCGCGGGTGCTGACCGTATTCACCGGTGTCAACGGTCATCCCCAGCTCAACATCGGCGTGAACTTCGGTGCCTTCCAGCGCTACACCCGGCAGAACTGCCCGGTCTACAACGCGGGCAAGTACGGCACCATGCGGGGACCGAACTGTGTGGGCCCGGGCACCGGTACCGGACCGACGAGTTCGGGACCATTGCTGATCTATCCCTCCGACGGGATGCGCCGCGCCGCCCAGACCTTCGGCGCGGTGAGCACCTCGTCGGACAACCTGACCCTGGCCGAGGCGTTGAAGCGCCAACCGACCACCGCCGACACCTTGATGCTCGGGCCCCTCGTGCAGTCCTCGACCATCGAGCCGGGCGGAGCTGGGCAGGGTGAATCCGACCGGGGTGAATCCGACCAGGGCGAGGGAGGCGACCGATGAGTCACGGCCAATCCAGTATCCGCAAGCCGCTCATCGGTTTCTCGATCTTCGCAGTCATCGCGGTGCTGTTGACCTACATCATCTATTCCACCCTCGAACGAGCGCTACCGGGAGAGACCGAGTCGTACACCACCTATTTCAACGACGCATCCGGGCTGGCCTCCGGCGACGATGTCCGCATGGCGGGGGTCCGGGTCGGTCGGGTGTCCGGCCTCTCGTTGGACGACGGGCGTGCCCGCGTCACCTTCGAGGTGCAGACCGACCAGACGGTGTTCACCAACACCAAGGCTGCCATCCGATATCAGAACCTGATCGGCCAACGGTATGTGTCGCTGACCCTGGTGCCCGACGAGCCCAGCACACCGTTGGCCCCCGGTGCGACCCTGCAGCAACCGTCGGAGGATTCTTTCGACGTCACCAAACTGCTCGCCGGTTTCCAGCCCGTCTTCGAGACGCTCGATCCCGACCAGGTGAATGCACTGTCGGAGGGCCTGGTCCAGGCCTTCCAGGGAAATGCCGTCTCGTTGAGCTACACCGTTGCCGAAGTCGGGAAGGTGGCCGAAGACATGGCCAACCGCGACGCGGTGATCGGCGCGATCATCGACAACCTCAGCGGTGTGATGCGTGATCTCTCGTTGCAGGGGAACCAGGTGAGCACGGTGATCGACAGCATCGGCACACTCATCGAGAACCTCAACACCAACTCGGCCGCTTTCGGTCAGTCTGTGTCGCAGATCGGGGAGACCGCAACCGGTTTCGGGGATGTGCTGGCGCAGAGCCGCTCGTCGTTGTCTGCCGCCGCGAGCAACGCGCGCGCCGCCACCGACACGCTCATCAGCAACGGCGCGAAACTCGACAACATGGCTCGTCAGTTGCCGATCTTCCTCGGCCATTTCCCGCTCGTGCAGGGACAGGGCGCATATCTGAACATCTACGCCTGCGATCTCGACATCGCCATCGGTGACGTTCTGTTCCCTCCGGGGATCATCAACAAGATCGGCGGGACCCAACACTCGGAGGTGTGCCGATGAGTAGGTGGCGCAACCATTTCGGTGAGAACCGGCGCATGTGGTACGGGGCGATCGGCGCTGTGGTGATCGTGTTGTTGATCCTCGGGGTGGTGGGGCTCGCGCAGGCCCACCTCGGCCAGAAGACCTACGTGGGCGAGTTCGCCCAGGCCGGCGGGATTCGTCCCGGGGACAAGGTTCGGGTGGCGGGTATCGACGTCGGCGAGGTCAGTGACACCGAACTCGCCGGCAATCAGGTCGATGTCACGATGAAGGTGGATCGCGACGTCGACGTCACCGCCAACGGATCGGCGGAAATCAAGATGTCGACACTGCTCGGACAACGCTACGTCGATGTGTCGCTGGGTGATTCACCCGAGCTCCTCGACGGTGACCGGATCACCGATACCCGGGTGCCCTATGACCTGCAGCAGACGATCGAGGAGGGGACACCGATCATCGCCGGCATCGACGATGTGGAACTGTCCGAAAGCATCCGGACGCTGAACCGGCAATTGGCGGGAGCGCCGGCGGTGACCAAACCGACTCTCGACTCCCTGACGGCGATGTCGAAGATCATCACGAACCGTCGCGACCAGATCAATCAGTTGGTCGCCGACACCGAGAAGGTGACCGCGATCGTCGACGACAGCCAGGCACAGTTGTCGATCATCGTCGGACAGGGCCAGCAGTTGGCCGAGAAGATCGCTGCGCGTGAGGCATTGGTGACCCGGATGCTCGACGGAATCGCCGAGCTCACCGAGCAGGCACGCGCGGTGGCGCAGGAGAACGGCAATCAGTTCGCGCCGATCATGGCCAACCTCAACACGATGACGCAGGGGCTGGAGAAGAACCGCGAGAACCTCCGCAAGATGCTGGAGATCCTGCCGGTGACAGCTCGCGTCACCAACAACACCATGGGTGACGGGCCCTACGCGAACGGATATCTGCCGTGGGGCATCTTCCCGGACAACTGGCTGTGTGCGGCGCGGGTGGTGGACGGATGCTGAGAGGCCACAGAATGCGCCGTTCGCTGGCGCTCACCGGCGTCTCGTTGTTCGCCGTGCTCGGGTTGTCGGGGTGTTCGCTGATCCCGGCGTCCTGGAACGCCGCATTCGGATCGGCGATCGAGGCCGTCGCGTACTTCGATGACGTGTCCGGCCTCTACGAAGGCAACGACGTCGCTGTGCTGGGTATGCCGGTGGGCCAGGTGACATCGGTGCAGGAACAGGGCAGTCGGGTGAAGGTGACCTTCACCGTCGACAAGGATGTTCCCGTGCCCGCAGATGCGACCGCGGCCATCGTGAACACCTCCATCGTGACGACGCGGCACATCGAGCTGTCGCCGGCCTACACCGAGGGGCCCGAGCTCACCGACGGAGGGGTCATCGCCGAAACCAAGAGTCCGGTGTCGGTGGGTGAGTTGTTCGATTCGATCGACCGACTGATGGCATCGCTGTCAGGTGACGCGCCGGGGGAGGGACCGATCGCCGACATGATCGACATCACCTCGGGTATCACCAGCGGCAACGGCGAGCGGATGCGGGTGGCCCTCGACGAGCTCGGCCAGGCCGCCGAGGTGGCCTCGGGCAACGGGGATGCACTCGTCGACATCATCCGGACGGTCCAGGCGCTCACCACGACGCTGGTGGACAACTATCCGAAGATGACCGCGTTCTCCAACTCCATCAATGACGTGGCGGTCATGCTACGCAGACAAGCGCCCGGGCTCCAGGCCACCTTGGCCGACGTCAACGCCGTGCTGGAGAACACGTCGGTCTTCCTGCAGAACAACTCCGGCACGATCAGTTCGTCGACGGGCCGGCTCGCCGCGCTGACCGCCAACCTGAGCGACTTCTCCCGGCAGGTGGTCGAGACCATCGACCTCGCGCCGCTGTTGTTCCAGAACCTCAGCAACTCGGTCTCGGCCGAGCAGGGGGCGTGGCGCGCGCAGGTTCTGCTCGACAAGTCGCTGATCGACACCGAGTTGGTCTCCACGTTCTGCCAGGCGATCAACCTGCAGAAGAACGGTTGCCGTACCGGTCAACTCAAGGACTTCGGTCCCGACCTCGGGGTGTTCTCGGCGATGCTGGAGCTGACGAAATGACCGGCCGCGAGCAGGTGCGCCCCTACCGGGCCGTGCGCGGTGCGCGTCGCCGGCGGCGACCCGGCCGTCGTTGGGTGGTGGCGGTCACCGCCGCCGCGATGCTGGCGATGTCGGGATGCGGCGTGGTGCCGGGTCTCACCGTCGAGCAGATCCCGCTACCCGCACCCGGCGGGATCGGCGATTCGATCGAGCTGACCGCCGATTTCGACAATGCGCTGAATCTGCCGACCCGAGCGAAGGTGAAACTCAACGGCATGAACGTGGGGCAGGTGTCGGAGATCGAGGCGGAGAACTACACCGCGATCGTCACCATGCAGGTCGGCGCCGCGACGCAACTTCCGGTCGGTACCGGCGCCGAACTACGGCAGGCCACCCCGCTCGGCGACGTGTTCGTCGCGTTGCTGCCGCCGCCGGGGACACCGGAGGGCTATCTCGGCGACGGGGACACGCTCACCGGCCCCACGTCGGCGGCGGCGACCGTCGAAGACCTGCTGGTCAGCACCGCGGGCGTCGTCGACAGCGGCTCCCTCAACTCGCTGACGGTGATCCTCACCGAACTGAGCTACGCGGTCTCGCCGAACCCGGACGCGCTGTCGGGGTCGATCGAGGAACTCACCACGGCGATCACCAAATTCAACGAGAATGCGGCCCGCGTCGACGAATCGATGCGCGCCACCCAGGTGCTGACCGGTCAGCTCGCGGCCGGTCGCGCCCAGATCATGGCATCGATCAACAAACTCGGGCCGGCCGTGGACGCGGTGAACGGCCAGATCGGCCAGATCCTGACCACCCTGGACAAGACCAATCAGGTCACCGCGGCGACCAACGACTTCCTGAACTCCGACGGCGACAACCTCGTCGAGTTGTTGGCGAATCTGAACACGGCGCTGGCCGGTCTGCGCGAAGGTGCCAAGACACTCGGCCCGCTCGCCGACAACCTGGCCGTCCTCACCCCGAAATGGGTGCAGGCCACGCCGGGCAGTGCGGCGGCGTTGTCGTCGAAGGTGTACTACCTCAACCCTGGTGTGGGATTCGACGCGGCAACGCGGCTGCCCGAACTCGAAGACGTCGACTCGGCGTCGGAGTCGTTGCAGCAGACGCTGACCCGATTGTTGGCACGTCTGAGCGGAACGAAGGGGTGCTGCGGATGAGCGCGGTGACCGGTCCGATCACCTGGGTGCGCAAACACTCGATCGTGGTCGGCAACATCGGCTTGATCCTGGTGATGCTGGTGGGTCTGGCATATCTGTCGTTCGGTGCGTTGCGCTGGGACCCGTTCCGGGGCACCTACCAGCTGACCGTGCATTTCCCGAACTCCGGCGGATTGCAGGAGACCTCGGGGGTCACGCTGCGCGGAGCCCGGATCGGTGACGTGCAACAGATCCGCGTGCAGCCCGAATCGGTGGACGTCACGGTGGAGATCGCCGAGGACGTGCAGATCAATCGCAACGCCGTGGTGGCCGCGCTCGGCCTGTCCGCTGCCGGTGAGCAGTACGTGGACTTCCAGCCGGCCACCGCCGACGGCCCGTACTTCGTGAACGGTGATGAGATCGACATCAATCAGACCCGTGTCACCGCCCCGTTCCCGCAGACCCTCGAGTTGACGCTGAACGTCGTCGATCAGATCGACCCGGTGGAGTTGCGGTCGGCGATCGACAACCTGGAGGTCGGGCTCGGGGCGGACGGGACCGGTGACAACGTCCTCCAGTCGCTGTTCGTCTCCGGCGGAACGATCTTCGCCGACCTGGCCCGGGTGCTGCCGCAGACCACGAAACTGATCTCGGACACCGGCACCATCCTGAAGACGACTGCCGACATCCAGCCCGACCTGGGTACCACGGTCGACTCGATGAGCACGATCGTCAACGCCGCCGTGGCCGCCGACAAGGAGTTGCGGTTGTTGCTCGATCGGGGGCCGACGCAGCTGACGAGTCTGACCGGTTCGATGAACCAGATCCGCGACCCGATCACCGATGTCATGCAGCAGTTGGTCGACATCGCGCGCCAGGGCGCCTTACGCGCGCCGGCGATCGCCAATCTACTGCCGTCGATCCGGGACGCCAGTGTCAAGAGTCTGAGCATGTTCCACGACGGTGCATGGTGGGCGTTCGGTTCGGTTTATCCGCGGCCCAGCTGCAACTACGCAGTGACGCCGGTGCGCCCGACCAAGATCCTGGAACTCAGCGTCCCGACCAATCTGTACTGTGTCACTGAAGATCCGAATCAGCAGATCCGTGGCTCGGCGAATGCGCCGCGCCCACCTGGTGACGACACCGCCGGTCCGCCGCCGAATTTCGATCCGAACGCGCGGACCGTGCCGCTCGACAAATGACGTGAAGAGTAGGGATGACCGAGCAGGACAAGCCGACCGACGACGCTGAGAACACCACCGGAGAGGACACCACCGGGGCGACCGCGCCGGATACCGATTCCGGTGATGCCGAGGCCGCTGCGCCCACCCCACGACCGCGGACCAAGGCGGCCCGCAATCGCTCGGCCGGTTCGGGTTCGTCGGACCCGGCGCGCCGCGAGAGCCCGGAGACCGACACCGCGCCCGGCGCGGCAGTGTCCGGCGCGGCAGTGTCCGGTTCGTCGGGTCAGAAGTCGTCGCAACCCCGTCAGATCTCGCTCACCTTCACCACTGCGGGCCTGACGAAGGTGCTCGCGGCCGTGGTGGCGATAGCGGCCGTCGTGGGGGTGGCCCTGCTCGGCTGGGGCTACTACCAGGAGCGGCAGCGACTCGACGCGTTCGACGCCAGCAAGGCCGCCTCCGAGGAGTTCGTGACGAAGCTCGTCGGCACGATGACCAAGGACGGCGTCGGCAGCATGAAAGAGCTGCTCGGCCCGTTGTCGACCGGTGAGTTCCGTGAGCATCTCGAACAGCAACAGTCCGACACCGCCGAGGCCGTCGAGCAACTCAACCTGCAGGATGCCCAGTCGACGGTGAAGTCGGTGTCGGTGGAGACCTTCGACACCGACTCCGCTCGCACGGCGGTGCTGATGGAGGTCAGCGGGAAAAGTGCGATCGCGCCCGAGGGCGGCAAGAGTCTGATGCTGTTGTGGCTCGATCTCCGCGAGGAGGACGGTCGATGGCTGGTCTCCGAACTCAGTGGCGCGCAGGCCGGTATCGGCGAGGAGCAGGGCGGCGCGAACGGCACGCCGCAGGAACCGGCGGCACCGGCCCCCTCGCCCGCCCCAGGCGGCTGACGTCGCGTCGACCGGAGCGGGGGCCGGGGATTCAGTCGGCTCGGGCCAGCAGCCCGACGCCGTGGAATGCGGTGATCTCGGACAGCGCGACGGGTTCGGCGCCGGCGATCTCGTGGTCGGGCGCGAGCGCGTCGAGCCACCTGCCGGCGGGAAGGGTGAGGTTTGTCGTCTTGCCGCCTGCCTCGGACAGGCTGTGGGTGAGACGGGTCGCGACCACGACCACCTCGGCGCGACCTCCGGCACCGCGCGCGAAAGCGATCACGTGGTCGGCTCCCCGTCCGTCGGCATGGAGCGGGGTGTAGTCGCTACCGGCGCCGAACGCTGCGGCATGGCGGGTGCGGACCCCCAGCGCCGCCCGGATCAACTGAGCCTTCGGATGTTCCGTCGGTCGGTCGTGATCGACCGGACGGCGATTGTCCGGGTCCACCAGTGAGTCGTCCCACCACTGAGTGCCCTGATAGATGTCCCCGACGCCGGGTCCGAGCAGTGCGATCAGCTTGCGGCCCAACGCCTCCGTCCGCCAGCTCGCGGCGATCTCGGCGACCAGCGCCGAGATCTTCTGTGCCGCTTCGCCGGTGGTGATCGCGGCGATCCAGGCGGCGAGTGCGGATTCGAAGTCGTCGTCGACCTCGGTCCAGGTGGTACGCAGCCCGGATTCCCGGGCCGCCTTGGTCGCGTACTCGGTGATGCGGGTACGCAAAGTGTCGTCCACGGAGCCGTCGACGGGCCATACCCCGATGATGTTCTGCAGCAGAAAGTATCCGGTGAGATCGTCGGGCGGCGGAGTCGATCGCCAAAGCGTGTCGACCACCATCGACCAGCGTTCGGGTACCTGGGACAGCACCGCGATGCGGGCGCGCACATCTTCGCCGCGTTTCGTGTCGTGGGTGGAGGTTGCCGTCATCGCCCACGGCCACTCGCGGTTGCGGTGGAGGTTGTGGGCGTGGAACTCCCGCACACTCACCGTGGGATCGGCCGGATCACCGCCCACCTCCTGCGCCGACACCAGCCGGGCCGTGCGATAGAAGAGGCTGTCCTCGACGCTCTTCGCGGTCACCGCACCACAGGTCTGCGCCAACCGCGAGGTCGCCGCACCCGGACTCGCGGTGGTGCGGATCACGAGATCCAGCGCCGGCGCGAGACGCGGAATCCGCACGGCGATGGCCGAAGCCACCCGCTCGAGCCGGGCGCGCAGCGACGGATAGTCGGCGCGGTAGACGCCGAGGTCGGCGATGAGTTCGGCAGTGGCCTCGGCAACGGCTGCCGCGTCCGCAGACGGGTCGGAGTGGGTGATCGCCCGCACCAGCCGGCGGTGTTCGGTGGGAAACATCTCACGCAGCGTGGTCAGCTTGCGCGTTCGCTCGGCATGATGCAGCCAGTCGCCGTCCCCGGGCTGCCCGGTCAATCGTTCATGGATCTCGCCGAGTTCGACGATCCCGCTCGGTGCGGTGAACACCCCGTCGATGATGCGCAGCTGATCGTAGCCGGTCGTGCCGTCCACCGGCAGCGTCGGTTCCAGCGGTTCGTCGGCGGCCAGGATCTTCTCGATGTAGAGCAGTCGACGCTCGCCGAGGTCACTGCGCAGTCTGCGCAGATACGACTGCGGATCCCAGAGCCCGTCGGGATGATCCACGCGCACACCGTCGATCAGGTCCTCATCCACCAGGTCGAGCAGCCATCCGTGAGTCGCGCTGTAGACCGCCGGTTCCTCCTGCCGCAGCCCGGCGAGTTCGTTGACGGTGAAGAACCTGCGGTAGCCGATCAGGCCGCTGTCCCAGGGCACCAGGCGGTAGTGCTGGCGCTCGTGCACCGCGATCGGATCGCCGGAGGTGGCCGACCCCGGTGTGACGGGGAAGACGTGGTCGTAGTAGCGCAGATGACCGTCGGTCACGGCGAGCGGGGACAGGTCCCCGTCGGCCGCGAGGACGGGCAGCGCGATCTTGCCGTCGGCCCCGTTGTCGCTGGAGAAGTCCACATCGAACCACGAGGCGTAGCGGGAGGCGGAACCGTAGCGCAGCAGATCGCCGAACCACGGGTTCTGCGTGACGTCGGCGACCCCGGTGTGATTGGGGACGATGTCGACGATCAGTCCGAGTCCCACCGCACGTGCCGCACTGCGCAGTTCACGCAGCCCGTCGAGACCACCGAGCTCCGGTGCCACCACCGGCGGCGGCACCCAGTCGTAACCGTGGGTCGATCCGGCCGTGGCCCTTCCGATCGGGGACAGATAGAGATGACTGACCCCGAGGGACACGAGATGGTCGAGGATCCCGATGACCTCGGCGAAACCGAAATCAGGTGTGAGCTGGACCCGGTAGGTGGCCACGGGTTCACGCAGTCCGCCGACCCCGAGAGGCGAGGGAGTGGTCATCGCCGTCGACTCACGCCACCCTGCGCAGGACCAGTACGGAGCGCGCGCCGACGGTCACCGTGGAGTGGGCGGTGGCCGTCAGGTCGCTGTCACCGGTCGGATGTGTGGTGTCGAGTTCCCCGACCCATTCCAGCCCCCACGATGACGGTGGCAGGGTGAAGTCGATGTCACCGTCGTGGGCATTGAAACAGATGACGAAACTGTCGTCGACGATCTTCTCGCCGCGCTCATCGGGCTCGCCGATGCCGTCGCCGTTGAAGTACACCGCGAGGCTGCGGCCGAACCCGCTGTCCCAGTCCTCGGCCGTCATCTCCTGCCCGGCGGGGGTCAGCCAGACGATGTCGAGGGCTTGGTGGCCCCACCGGATCGGCTTGCCGGCGAAGAAGCGCCGTCGGCGGAACACGGGGTGGCGGGTGCGCAGGTTGATCGCCTTGCGGGTGAAATCGAGCAGGTCGGCGTTCTTCTCGGCCAACGCCCAATCCATCCAGGCCAATTCCGAATCCTGGCAGTACACGTTGTTGTTGCCCTGCTGGGTGCGCCCGAGTTCGTCGCCGTGGGCCAGCATGGGCGTGCCCTGGGACAGGAACAACGTCGCCAGGATGTTGCGTTGCTGGCGGCCGCGTAGCGCGAGGACGTCCGGGTCGTCGGTCGGCCCCTCCACCCCACAGTTCCACGAGCGGTTGTGACTTTCTCCGTCGCGGTTGTCCTCGCCGTTGGCTGCGTTGTGTTTCTCGTTGTAGGACACCAGATCCCGCAGCGTGAAGCCATCGTGGGCGATCACGAAGTTGATACTGGCCAACGGACGTCGACCGGTGGCCTCGTAGAGGTCCGAGGACCCGGTGAGTCGGGAGGCGAACTCACCGAGTGTGGCCGGTTCCCCGCGCCAGTAGTCGCGGACCGTGTCGCGGTACTTGCCGTTCCATTCCGTCCACAGTGGCGGGAAATTGCCGACCTGGTAGCCGCCCTCGCCGACATCCCAGGGCTCGGCGATCAGCTTCACCTGGCTGACCACCGGATCCTGTTGCACCAGGTCGAAGAACGCCGACAGCCGGTCCACGTCATGGAGTTCGCGGGCGAGGGTCGAGGCGAGGTCGAAACGGAAGCCGTCGACATGCATCTCGAGTACCCAGTAGCGCAACGAGTCCATGATCAACTGCAGGGTGTGCGGATGGCGTCCGTTGAGGCTGTTGCCCGTTCCGGTGTAGTCCATGTACATCTCGGGATTACCGTCCACGAGACGGTAATAGGCGGCGTTGTCGATGCCGCGGAACGAGATCGTGGGTCCCAGGTGGTTGCCCTCGGCGGTGTGGTTGTAGACGACGTCGAGGATCACCTCGATGCCGGCGCGGTGGAACTCGCGCACCATGGCCTTGAACTCGGTCACCGCAGACGCCGGCTGCTCGGGCTGTGAGGCGTACTCCAGGTGCGGCGCGAGGAAGCCGAACGTGTTGTAGCCCCAGTAGTTTCGCAGTCCCTTGTCTCTCAGGACGAAGTCCTGCATGAACTGGTGCACCGGCATCAGTTCGATGGCGGTGATGCCCAGGGATTTCAGGTGCTCGATGATGACCGGGTGGCACAGGCCGGCGTAGGTGCCGCGCAGGTGTTCGGGGACGTCGGGATGGGTGGCGGTCATGCCCTTGACGTGCGCCTCGTAGATGACCGTCTGGTGGTAGGGATGGCGCGGCTGTCGATCGTTCTGCCAGTCGAAGTACGGATTGATGACCACCGAGACCATGGTGTGGCCGAGCGAGTCCAGTTGCGGCATGTCGGTGGGATGCGACGACGCCATCGGCACACTCGGGGTGGCGGTACCGGTCACCGCGGGACTCGGTTCGCCGGCGGTGGCCCGGACCGGATCGGTCTGGGCGGGGCTGCGGTCGTCCGGTGTTGTCGCGTCCACGCCGGTGTCCGGCGCCTCGTCGGCGGCGTCGTCGGCCTCGTGCGTGCCCGGGGCCGCCGCGTCCGTGGGCGCCGCATCATCGACCTGTTCGTCGGTGGGTTGCTCGGCGTCCGAGGTGTTGTCGGCGGGATCGGCCATCGCGTACGAGAACAACGCCGGGTTGCCGTCGAAATCTCCGTGGAAGGCTTTGCCGTAGGGGTCGAGGAGCAGCTTGCTCGGGTCGCAGCGCAAGCCGTGGGCGGGGTCGTATGGGCCGTGTACGCGGAATCCGTAGAACTGCCCTGGACCGATGTTGGGGAGATAGCAGTGCCAGCAATACCCGTCGACCTCTTCGAGACGGATGCGTTGCTCGACTCCCGAGGCGTCGATCAGGCAGAGATCGACCGCGGTCGCGATCTCGGAGAAGAGTGAGAAGTTGGTTCCCACACCGTCATAGGTGGCGCCCAGCGGGTAGGCGTTCCCGGGCCAGACGACGAAAGGTGCCGACTCCGTGGTGGTGGGCGGCCAGGTGTCCGGGGCGGGGATGTCGACCATCTCCGCGGGATCAGGTGTGTCCCGTTGATCCGCGTCGGGGGCCGGCGACGGGGTCATCTCGGCCTTCGGCGATTCCATGAGATGACACTAGCCGCGAACCGTCGGCCGTACATCTCGGAGCGACCGGGCGCCGGTGTGGTGTCGGCGACTCTCACGGCGCGGGCGGACCCGTCCACGGTGCGGCCTCGGCCATCTGCCGTCCCAGCTCATCGGTGAGGCTGCGCACATAGGTGGCGCTGAGATGGTGCCAATCCTTGTAGACCACGATGTTGCCCACGATCGCGGGACACAGTTCGTCGTCACACACTCCGTCGGAGAGGTCGAGGGCATGGAAGTCCGGGCGGGTGGCGGCCAGGGCCCGGGCCGGGTCCTCGGGAGCGAGGGCGACACTGCGCCGGGTGGCGCAGCTGGTCGCGGTACCGCCGTCGGCCAGGCACGTCGGCGTGTCGATCAACCCCTTGGCGTTGTGCGGCCACGGCGTGTCGCGGATGCCGAACACCTCGATGCCGGCATCCAGGAACTCGTCGAAGATGGGCGGGTAGGTGGGCGGCACCCAGTCCCCGGGCTGGTAGTCGCGCGGTCGGGTCGAGTTGGTGAACACCGCAGTGGGGTTGTCGGCGATGACCTTGTCCATCACTCGCATCACCCAGTCGTGGCATTGCGGGTAGGGCACGCCGTCCTGCTTCGGGACCAGTTCGGTGGACATGGGGCAGCCCATCTTGAGGTACGTCGTGACCTTGAAGTGGTTCCGTCGGCCGAGTTCGTCGAGCGCCGAGATCCACATCTCGGCGTGCGACCCGCCGATCAGGGCGATGGTCTCGGTGGCGGTCGGGTCACCGTAGACGCCGACGTGGATCGCGGGGTCCTCGAAGTTGCTCATGTATCCGTCGGTGGAGGTCTCCGGGAAGTCCTGCGTGACCATCAGCGGCGACGGCTGCGGGTCGACCGCGGGGACCGGCCACCCCTCCAGTAGCGCGCGGGCCCCCGGGTAGGTGCGCGGGTCCAGGTTCTTGGTGTCCACCACCATGGTGGACACGTGGCGGTCCCAGACCTTGATGCCGATGCCGGTCACCAGCGTGCCGACCACCAGGATCGATGTCACCACCGAGGTGTAGGTGAGCCAGCGCAGCCGACCGTCGCGGCGCGCATGTGCGGGTTCGGCTCGACCACCGCGCAGCGGATCCTCGATGTAGCGCTTGGTGAGCCAGGCCAGGCCGATCGACACCGCGAGCAGCCCGACACCTTCGAGCACGCTCGCATGGTTCTTGCCCCGCCAGGTCAGGTAGAAGATCAGCAGCGGCCAGTGCCACAGGTACAGCGCGTAGGCGATGCTGCCCAGCCACACCGGCCACCGGCTGGCGAGCATGCGGTTGACCGGGGGTAACCCCTGTGGGCCGTCGGCGCCCGGCCGCGGGCGCTCCAGCGCGGTCGCCCCCGCCCAGATGATCAGCAGCGTCGAGCCGACCGGGACCAGCGCCCACGGCCCCGGATAGGCGTTCACGCCGTCGATCCACCAGCCACAGGTCACGATGAGGGTCAGCGCGACGACCGCGGCAACCGTCCGAATCCACCGCGGCACCCGCCAGCTCGGTAGCCAGATCGCGAGCAGTCCACCGGCGAGCGGCTCCCAGACGCGGGAGAAGGTGTCGTAGTAGTTGAACTGCTGGTTGACCCCCATCCGCATGTGCGCCCAGTAGAACGACACCAGCGCCACCGCCAGCACGGCCACCCCGACGAGCACGCGGAGCACCCGTGGTTCGGCCACCGGCGCGAGGAATCGCGCACCCACTTTGATGACAGAAGCGAACGCGAGCGCGACCAGCAGGGTGAGCAGGAAGAACTGGCCCTGCACCGACATCGACCAGATGTGCTGCAACGGGCTGTTCGCCGAACTCGCGGCCAGATAATCCTGGGAATTGAAGGCCAGATGCCAGTTCTGGTAGTAGAGCGCGCTGGCAATGAGTTCGCGTCCGATGCTCACCCAGCGTGTCTGCGGGATCACGATGACCGTCAGGACCGCGACCGCGATCAGCACTGTGAACAGTGCCGGGATCAGGCGGCGCAACAACCGTTTGAGGCGCGGCCACGGGTTGATGGTGTCTCGGAGCGTGACGTGTGCGGACTGGCTGTGGATGGCGTGCCGCAGTAGCGAGCCGAGGAAGAAGTAGCCGGACAGGGCCAGGAACACATCCACACCGCCGGAGACCCGGCCGAACCAGATGTGGAAGCAGGCGACCAGAGCGATCGCGATGCCGCGCAGACCGTCGAGGTCGGTGCGGTACGCGGGCACGTTGTCCGCCGGTGCCGGACTGGCCGGGGTGGCGGTATGGGCGGGGGCTGCCACTACCTGGGTGCGTCTTTCTCTACTCGGTTGGCCATCACGGCCGGGTCGGCGCAAACGGACCCGGCCGGTGGTCACCACGTGGTACGAGCCGTAGGTCCGCTCAGCAATTTACATGCCGTGGCCGGGAGATCCCGATTCGGCGCGGCGTGCCGACGCGAGTGTCGCACCGGGGCTGACCTTTACTTTTCTTTACCCTGCCGCGCGCCGGTGGTCGCGGACAGACGTTCGGCGCGCAGCCGGGCGCCGTCGAGGATCACGCTCAGTCCGTCGAGGAACTCTCCGGTGAAGTCGCGTCCCGACGGACCGAGCACCTGCAGTCGTTCCATCTGGGACCGGGTCTGTTCCTCGATCGTCAGCCCGATGGTCAGCTGACACACGGCCGTGGCGACAGCCTGGGCATCTCGGTCGGACAGTCCCCCCTCGTGTGCGACAAACGCCAGCTGCGCCGCGATGGTCCGGGCCGACAGACCGCTGGCCCAGCTCGACGACACGATCTCGGCGCTGTCGGGTACGTCGAGTAGCGCCGCGCGCAGGCCCGTTGCGAGATGCGCGAGACGCTCGTCCCATCCGAGGGCGTCCGGCGCCGGCGGGATCTGTCCGAGGATGTCGTCCGACAGCGCGGCCAGCAGGGTCTGCTTGTTGGGGAAGTGCCAGTACAGGGCGTTCGGGCGGACGCCGAGGTCGGCGGCCAGCCGCCGCATCGACAGGTCGGCCAGGCTGTGTTCGGTGAGGATGTCCCGGGCCGCCCGCAGGACGTCGGCACGACTGTTGCTCACCGGCCCAGGATAAGCGCCTGTACGCCGTCCAGGAAAGCCTGTACAGTGTCCAGGAAGATTTGGTCCTGTACACCGTTCAGGGCCACCGTACCGGGCGCGTCCGCGCGCGTCGGCAGAACCGTGAGGATGGTCAAGGCGTGGACGAGGCCACGATCAGCCGGATCGATGCCGAGCACATCTGGCATCCGTACGGCGCGATGCCGGCGGCAGTGGCGCCGATCGTCGTGCGTGGGGCGCAGGGGGTGCGGATCGAACTGGCCGACGGTCGGCGGGTGGTCGACGGGATGAGTTCCTGGTGGGCGGCCATCCACGGATACCGGCATCCGGTACTCGACGCGGCGCTCGCCGAGCAGGCTGCCTCGATGTCGCACGTGATGTTCGGCGGTCTGACCCACGAGCCCGCAGCGCGACTGGCCCAGCTGCTTGTCGAGATCACCCCGGCCGACCTGCGCAAGGTCTTCTTCAGTGACTCCGGGTCGGTGTCGGTGGAGGTGGCGGTCAAGATGGCCGTACAGTACTGGCGCAGTCGCGGCGAACACCGACGCACCCGGATGCTGACCTGGCGTGGCGGCTACCACGGTGACACGTTCGCACCGATGAGTGTGTGCGATCCCGAGGGCGGCATGCACGCGATGTGGTCCGACGTCCTCACCGAGCAGGTGTTCGTGCCGCCGCCGCCGCGCGACTTCGACGAGAAGTACGTCGCGGTCCTCGAGTCGGCGATCAACGAGCACCGCGAACAACTCGCGGCCGTCATCGTCGAGCCCGTCGTCCAGGGTGCCGGTGGCATGCGATTCCACGATCCGCGATATCTGAGCGAACTGCGGCGGATCTGCGATCGGGAGGGTGTGCTGCTGATCTTCGACGAGATCGCCACCGGATTCGGGCGCACCGGCGAACTGTTCGCTGCCCACCACGCCGACGTGACCCCCGACATCATGTGTCTGGGCAAGGCGTTGACCGGCGGCTACCTGACACTGGCGGCCACCATGTGTACCACCGAGATCGCCGAGGTGATCAGTGCCGGGGAGGCGGGCGGGCTCGCCCACGGACCGACCTTCATGGCCAACCCGCTCGCCTGTGCTGTCGCCGTTGCATCCGTCGAGGCGTTGCTGGCCTCCGATTGGCGTGCCCGGGTGGCATCCATCGAGTCCGGTCTGCGCGAGGGCCTCGGCGACCTCGCAGGCAGGTCGGGCGTCGCCGAGGTCCGGGTCCGTGGCGCGATCGGCGTCGTCGAACTCGACCGCCCCGTCGACATGGGCGCCGCCACGGCCGCGGCCATCGACGCCGGGGTCTGGCTGCGGCCCTTCCGCAACAACGTCTACGTGATGCCGCCGTTCATCTGCACCGACGACGACATCGCCACCATCTGCGGTGGTGTGCGTGCCGCCGTCGAGGCGTGCCTGTCCGTCGACCTCGCCCTGTCCGCAGGTCTCGCCCGGGAATGAGGATCTGATGACCACCACCGAAGTCACTGCCACCGGTATCGCAGCCGTGGACGCCGAGCCGAGCGTCGCGACGCCCGCCGACGGGCAGGTCGCGCTCGGCTGGCTCGCCGAGGAGGCGGCGCGACTGCGCGCCGCCGGGCTGCATCGGGAGCCCGTCGTCCGGCGTACCGACAGTCCCATGGTCGATCTCGCCTCCAACGACTATCTCGGGCTGTGCGCGCACCCCGACGTCATCGCCGGTGGTCAGGCGGCGCTGGCGCACTGGGGGGCCGGTGCCACCGCCTCTCGGTTGGTGGTCGGGACCACCGAGGCCCACGTCGAACTCGAGAACGACCTCGCCGACTTCCTCGGATTCCCGTCCGCGCTGGCCTTCTCGTCGGGGTACCTGGCCAACGTCGGCGCCATCACCGCACTGGCCGGGCGCGGTGACCTGATCGTCAGTGACACCGGTACCCATGCATCGCTCATCGACGGTTGCCGGCTCTCGCGGGCGCGGGTCGTCGTGACCGACCGCGGCGATCACCGGGCCGTCCGCGAGGCCCTACGTGCTCGCACCGAGCAGCGGGCGCTGGTGGTGACCGACTCCGTGTACAGCATCGACGGCGAGCCGGCCCCGATAGCCGAACTCCATGCCGTCGCCCGCGAGTGCGGCGCGGCACTGCTGGTGGACGAGGCGCATGCGTTGGGCGTGCGTGGACCCGGTGGGCGTGGCCTCATCGCCGAACTCGGACTGTCCGGCGCTCCCGACCTGATCATGACCACGGTGCTGTCGAAGTCGATGGGCGCGCAGGGCGGTGTGGTTCTCGGACCCGACCAGTTGCGGTCGCATCTCGTCGATCGGGCACGCACCTTCATCTTCGACACCGGCCTCGCCCCGGCTGCGGTGGGCGCGGCGCATGCGGCGCTGCGGCTGCTGCGCGCCGATCCCGCGATGCCGGTCCGGCTGCGCGACAATGCTGCGCGACTGGCCCGGGCGATCGGCGCACCGCCGCCCGCGGCGGCTGTCGTCTCGCTGATCGTCGGCGATCCGCATGCCGCCGTGGCCGCCGCCGGGCACTGTCGTGAGCAGGGTGTGCTGGTCGGGTGTTTCCGTCCCCCGTCGGTACCGGTGGGCACCTCGCGGCTGCGGCTCACCGTGCGCGCCGATCTCGATGACGCGACGATCGATCGGGTCGCGCAGGTCGTGTCCGACGCCTTGACCAGCGTGGGTGTGCGGTGACGGCGTCGTCGGGCCGGTTGCTGGCGGTGGCGGGCACCTCCACCGACGTCGGCAAGACGGTCGTCACCGCAGCGCTGGTCGCCTCGGCGCGCGCCGCCGGTCTGGCGCCGGCCGTATGCAAACCCGCCCAGACCGGTGTCGGCCCCGGTGCGCCGGGTGACCTGGCCGTGATCGAGAACCTCGCGGGGGCGGTCACCACCGCCGAGTGCGCGCGGTATCCGGATCCACTCGCGCCGGAGACCGCTGCGCGGCTGTCCGGGATGCCGCCGCTCGATCGCACCACCGCGCGCGTCGCTGTCGACCGACTGGCGCGAGCCCATGAGATGACCTTCATCGAAGGTGCCGGCGGAGTACTGGTCCGGCTGGCGCCGGATCTCACACTGCTCGACCTGTGCGCCGATGTCGGCGCACCTGTCGTGGTGGTGGTGCCGGCGGGTCTCGGGGCCCTCAATCACGCCGAGCTCACCGTCGGCGCCGTCCGCGCCCACGGTCTGCGCGTCGCCGGTCTGGTCATCGGTTCCTGGCCGGCCGATCCCGATCTCGCCATGCGCTGCAACCGAGACGATCTCCCGCGGCTCACCGGCACGCCCGTCGTGGGGGTGATCCCGGCCGGCGCCGGTGCCCTCGGACAGGCGGAGTTCAGCCGCCGCGCCCCGTCCTGGTTCGACCGGGACTGGCTGGCCCGAGAACTCGCCCCCACCGCGCCGACGGCAACCACCTTCGCGCCGACAGCAACCTGATTTCCGCCGACGGCAACCACACCGACATCCGAACCACAGCCCAACCAAGGAGTTCTCCCATGACCCAGGCACCCGTCGCCCCCGGCGCTTCCCAGTCGCAGACCGCCGACGACATCCTCGCCATCGCCCGTGAGCAGGTACTCGAGCAGGGGCGGGCGCTCGACCAGGCGCAGGTGCTCGAGGTGTTGCAGCTCGGTGACGACCGCCTCACCGAGCTGCTGCAGCTCGCACACGACGTGCGGATGCGCTGGTGCGGCCCGGAGGTCGAGGTGGAAGGCATCATCTCGCTCAAGACCGGCGGCTGCCCCGAGGACTGCCACTTCTGTTCGCAGTCGGGCCTGTTCGCCTCGCCGGTGCGTAGCGCCTGGATCGACATCCCATCGCTGGTCGAGGCGGCGAAGCAGACCGCCAAGACCGGCGCGACCGAGTTCTGCATCGTCGCAGCCGTGCGCGGTCCGGACAAGCGACTGCTCAGCCAGGTCGCCGCGGGCATCGAGGCCATCCGCAACGAGGTCGACATCCAGATCGCCTGCAGCCTGGGCATGCTCACCCAGGAACAGGTCGACGAGCTCAAGGACATGGGCGTGCACCGCTACAACCACAACCTCGAGACCGCGCGCAGCCATTTCCCCAACGTGGTGACCACGCACTCCTGGGAAGAGCGGTGGGACACCCTGCGCATGGTGCGCGACGCCGGCATGGAGGTGTGCTGCGGCGGCATCCTCGGCATGGGCGAGAGCCTCGAGCAGCGGGCCGAATTCGCTTCGGACCTGGCGGCACTGGAACCCGACGAGGTGCCCCTGAACTTCCTCAACCCGCGACCCGGCACCCCCTTCGGCGACCTCGACGTCCTCCCGGCGTCCGAGGCGTTGAAGTCGGTGGCCGCGTTCCGTCTGGCGCTGCCGCGCACCATCCTGCGCTTCGCCGGCGGGCGGGAGATCACCCTCGGTGATCTCGGCGCCAAACAGGGAATCCTGGGTGGCATCAACGCCGTCATCGTCGGCAACTACCTCACCACTCTCGGGCGGCCGGCCGAGGAGGACCTCGATCTCCTGAGCGATCTGTCGATGCCCATCAAGGCACTCAACGACAGCATCTAGGCTCGAACAGGTGACCATGTCGATGACGAATCCGGGTTCGGCGGCGACGCCATCACCCTCGTACTCCACCCTCGAGGTGCCCGGCCCGCTCGCGCAGCCCTGCCGATTCGGTGTCTACACCGGACTCGAACTGGAACTCCAGGCGGACGACGCGATACCGGCGGCCGCCCGGCTGGGGCTGGAGCCGCCGAGGTTCTGCGGGCAGTGTGGCCGGCGCATGGTGGTGCAGGTGCGGCCGGATGGCTGGAGCGCGCGCTGTTCGCGGCACGGGACGGTCGACTCGACCGAACTGGGACAACGATGACCGAGCCGGCGCCGGTCGTCTCCGACGACCTGCCCGCCGGATCGATCGGCCCCCGGGCCGTCAAGCGTTCGGTGTCCGGGCTCATCGCGGTGGCCGTCGCCGTGGTGTTGCTGGGGATCGTCCTGGGCGCGGTGTGGGCGGTGGTGACCCCGGCTCTGCGTGGGCGGGTCGTGTCGGCGGAATCCGCCGTCGTGCCGGCCACTGCGTTCGGTTCGGAGTTCGCGGCCGTGGGCACCTTTGCGTTGCTGCTCTTCGGCTACGGCGTGGGGTCGGTGGTCATCGGCTGGACTGCTGCTCGATCTTGGCGCGGCCCAACGGGTTTCGGAGTGCTCGCGGTCGCCACCACGGTGGGTTCGTTGGTCGCGGCCGTCGTCGGCATCTGGGTGGCCGACTGGCGTTTCGGCGACCCGCGCGCCCTGCCCATCGGCGCGACCTTCGAGGTGGTGCCCGACCTCTGGCTCGACGGTGCGGTGCGTGGGGGTGTGGGCGGTCCGTGGGTGCTGTTCGCCTGCGCGCCGCTGTCCGCGGCCCTGGTCTACCTGGGCGCCGCGCTCGCATCCCGCACCGCCGACCTCGGTGTCGGCGACCTCCCGACGACGATTGCGCCGGGCTGATTCGACGAGGTCAGACCGTCGTCCGGGCGCTCGGAATCTCGGCCCCGGAGACCGCATCGGCGAGCAATTCCACCGGCACCTCCAGTGACCGACCGAGCGCCACCACCGTGGCGAACGACGGGGTCAGCAGTCGGCCGCCCTCGATCTTGCGGAGCGTCTCCGGCGAGATGCCCGCACCTTCGGCGACGTCGGCCACCGTCCGTTCGCCACGGCATTCGCGCAGCACTGCGCCGAGACGGCGTCCCGCGGCGATCTGCGTCGGGGTCAACGGTGCACGAACCATGTGTCCAGAGTAGCCGCGCCCGGCCGCTGTGCTGGACTGGTATGAAAATACCGAAACTTCTCGCTACTGTGGTATTTAAATACCTGCCACCGGGGCGACGGTGGTGTGCGAGAGGACTATTGTGATCGAACTGAAGTCGCGCCAGGAGATCGCCGCGATGCGAACCACCGGTGGGTTCATCGCGGACCTGCTCGACGACCTGGCGGCGCGGGCCGAATCCGGTGTCAATCTGCTCGATCTCGAGATGCGGGCTCGTGAGCTCATCCACCGGCGCGGCGCGGTGTCGTGCTACTGGGACTACGCGCCGTCCTTCGGGCGGGGGCCGTTCCGCAACGTGATCTGCTTGTCCCTCAACGATGCAGTGCTGCACGGCCTTCCGTATGACTGTGAACTCGCCGACGGCGACGTGCTGAGTATGGACATCGCCGTCGCGATCGACGGCTGGGTGGCCGACTCGGCGCGCACCGTGATCGTGGGTGCCGCCCGCGACGAGGACGCTATTCTCGTCGAGACGACGCAGCTGGCTTTGGCCGCCGGGATCGACGCCGCTCGCCCGGGCAACCGGCTCGGCGACATCTCGGCGGCGATCGGGAGGGTCTGCACCTCTCGTGGCTTCCCGGTCAACACCGAGTTCGGTGGGCACGGGCTCGGTCGCACCATGCACGAGGATCCGCATGTGCCGAACCTGGGTCGCCCCGGCACGGGGCTGCCGCTGCGCCCCGGTCTCACCCTGGCGCTGGAACCCTGGCTGGCCCAGACCACGTCGCGGATCGTCTACGATCCGGACGGCTGGACGATCCGGTCGGCCGACGGGTCCCGCACCTCGCACAGTGAGCACACGATCGCGGTCACCGAGGGCGCCGCGGCGGTACTGACCCTGCCGTCGTGAACGTCGGTCACATCGGCGGCCGCAGCGTCGCGAACTCGTCGGTGACACGTAACCGATTGTCTGCGAAGGCATACAGCGCAGGCGGCCGACCGCCCGACCGTCCGGTCTTGCCGACGGTTCCGGTGGCGACCACCACGGCCCGTCGGCTCAGGATGCGTAGCAGGTTAGTGGTGTCCACCGGATAACCCAAAGCGGCACAATAGATCTCCGACAGCTGTGACATCGGGAACCGGCTCGGGGCGAGTGCGAAGGCGATGTTGGTGTAGGAGAGTTTCGCGGCCAGTCGGTGGCGCGCGGCGTCCACGATCTGATCGTGGTCGTAGGCGAGGGTGGGCAGGTCGTCGACGGCGTGCCACGCGGAATCCTCCGCCAGTTCGGTCGGGGCATCGGTGGGCACCAGCGCGAGATAGGTCGAGGCGATGGTGCGGATGCCCGGAACCCGGTCGGGGTCGGAGAACACCGCGAGCTGTTCGAGATGGGCGATCCTGGTGATCTCCACGGTGTCGCCGACGGCGCGCCGGGCGCTGATGTCCAGCGGCGCATCGGGCGCGACCGCGCCGCCGGGTAGGCGCCACCGGCCTCCGCTGCCGGCCAACAGCACGCACAGCGCCGGATCGGCGTCGGCGGCGATCTCGCGAACCTGGAACACCGCGGTCAATGTCTCGACCTCGACGGACACCCCGCCGGTCGGGGGAGAACTCGGCGGAGGCGTCGACATGGCGTCGATTGTAGGGCGGCATCGCCCCGGTAACCCGTGACCGCCGCCGCGACGGCTCAGAGCTCGTCGAGCGAGATGATCCCGTCCTGGATGGCGCGCGCGGCCAGGGACGCCTTGGTCCGCGCGGTGCGGTCCACCGCGGTGTACTTGGCGCGGATTCGGGTCAGGTGGGTGTTGACCGTGCCGATCGAGATCGACAGTTCATCGGCGACCGCGATCTTCGAGTCGGTCAGCAACCAGGTCCGCATCACCTGGATCTCGCGTTCGGTCAATCCGGGGCGACGACGGGTGGCCGTCTCGGACACCGGCTGCGCCGGCCTGTGCGCCGGGGTAGGTGCCGGCGTGGCGACCGGGGCCGCGACAGGTCGGTGGACGGTGGTGTCAGAGCCGCCGACAAGGCGCATGGTGCCCCGTGCGCGGGGATCGTCGAGTGGGCGACGCACTGTAGCGGGGTGTTGCGGATGGGACTGCGCGGGCTGTCCGGGGAGGGGCATCCGTCGCGCGGCCAGTCGGGCCAACGCGGCCTCCCGTCGTTGCGTGGCGGCGTCGGCACGGCGACTCGCCGGATTCGGTGTCCGCGGGGGCAGGGCCGGGCGCGGCGAAGTGGACAATGCGTCGGACGGGGAAACGGTCATCACGCTGCTCGCAATCTTCTTTACGGCCCGTCTGACCAGGGTGTTTGTGACCTGACCTGAACGGATGAGTGGTACACCGTCGACGCTAGGTTTCGCCTGAGCGGATGAAACGCGTAGTCGACTACTCGAATAGCCGGAGGGAATGCCGCAGCTGTGACCGGTGTTACGATGGATAGCGTTTTCGACCACCAGTCGAAAACTCTGGTGCCGGGAACAGCCACCCGGAGCCCGCACGTGTGAGGAGTGTCAGATGAGCATCACCAGCGATCGCCCCGCCACGGTCGATACGGAACCCGTGACCCCGGGGCTGACCGATGCGCGATGGACCGACGGTCCGGGCGGATACACCGGAGTGGAGCCCACCGCGGAGTGGGCCGAGGAAGTGCGCCGGCTCGCCCGGGCGCGCAACGCGACTCTCCTGGCGCACAATTACCAGCTGCCGGCCATCCAGGATGTCGCCGACCATGTCGGTGACTCGCTGGCCCTCTCGCGCATCGCCGCCGAGGTCGACGCCGATGAGATCATCTTCTGCGGCGTGCACTTCATGGCCGAGACCGCCAAGATCCTCAGCCCCGAGAAGCGGGTACTGATCCCCGACGAGCGCGCCGGATGTTCGCTGGCCGACTCGATCACCGCCGACGAGCTCCGGGAGTGGAAGGCCGAGCACCCCGACGCCGTCGTCGTCTCCTACGTCAACACCACCGCGGAGGTGAAGGGGCTCACCGACATCTGCTGCACCTCGTCCAATGCGGTGGACGTGGTGGCCTCCATCGATCCCGACCGCGAGGTGCTGTTCCTGCCGGATCAATTCCTCGGCGCGCACGTCAAGCGCGAGACCGGGCGCGACAACATCCACATCTGGGCCGGTGAATGCCATGTCCATGCGGGCATCAACGGCGACGAACTGGCCGACCAGGCCAACAGTCATCCCGACGCCGACCTGTTCATCCACCCGGAATGCGGCTGCGCGACGTCGGCGCTGTATCTCGCCGGCGAAGGAGCGGTCCCCGAGGACAAGGTGAAGATCCTGTCCACCGGCGGCATGCTCGACGCCGCGCGGCAGACCGGCGCCAAGCAGGTGCTGGTCGCCACCGAGATCGGCATGCTGCACCAGCTGCGCAAGGCTGCCCCCGGTGTCGACTTCCAGGCCGTCAACGAGCGCGCGTCCTGCCCGTACATGAAGATGATCACCCCGGCCGCCCTGCTGCGGTCGCTGCGCGAGGGGCGCGACGAGGTGTTCGTCGCCGACGATGTGGCCGAGCGCGCCCGCCAGAGCGTGGAGCGGATGATCGCCATCGGGAATCCCGGTACCGGTGAGTGAGGCATTCGTCGGACAGGCAAATGCCGTCGGCGAACTCGGGCTGGAGATCACCGACGAGGTACGGACGCTGATCCGGACGGCTCTCGACGAGGATCTGCGCCACGGCCCGGACGTCACGACCGCCGCGACCGTGCCGTCCGACGCGGTGACCGATGCCGTCATCGTCAGCCGCGGTGACGGGGTCATCGCGGGGCTGCCGGTGGTGCTGGCGGTGTTCGACGAGGTCATCGGGGCCGGTGCCTACGAGGTCACCTCGGCGGTCGTCGACGGCACGCGGGTCGGGCCCGGCGACGTCGTGCTCGCTGTGCATGCACCCACCGGTGCGCTGCTCACCGCGGAACGTACCGCACTGAACATCATCTGCCACCTGTCGGGCATCGCGACCGCCACCGCCCACTGGGTGGCGGCCGTCGACGGCACCGCAGCGCAGGTCCGTGACTCACGCAAGACCCTGCCGGGACTGCGTCACCTGCAGAAATACGCCGTCCGTGCCGGTGGGGGAGTCAACCACCGGATGGGTCTCGGCGATGCGGCACTGATCAAGGACAACCACGTCGCCGCGGCCGGATCGGTCAGCGCTGCGCTGTCCGCGGTCCGGGCGGCGGCGCCCGGACTTCCCGTCGAGGTCGAGGTCGATTCGCTGGCACAGCTCGACGAGGTGCTGGCGCTGGAGCCGCAACTGGTCCTGCTCGACAACTTCGCACTGTGGGAGACCCAGATGGCGGTGCAGCGGCGCAACACCCGGTCGCCGCAGACCAAACTGGAGAGCTCCGGCGGTCTGGGCCTCGACATGGCCGCCGACTACGCGCGTACCGGCGTCGACTACCTCGCCGTCGGCGCGCTCACCCATTCGGTCATCGCACTCGACCTCGGCCTCGACATCCCCGCGCCGACACCGTCGAACTGACCGGATCATCCGCGCAGCCGCGGCGTTCGCGCGCACGTCCCGACATGCGCGTGAACGTGACGGATGCGCATCCAGCACCGACGCCCGTGACCGGATTCGAAACCGGGTGGCGCCACCCCATATCCTGGATGGGAAATCCCAGCACCACAGGAGATGATCATGCTCGCCCGAACCGACCTGCGCGGAGCCGCGCCCACGCTCGCCGAGCTGCGACGTGCGCTGCCGCGCGGGGGCACCGACGTCAACGCCGTCCTCGACACGGTGGCGCCGGTGGTGCATGCGGTCGCCGAGCAGGGCACCGATGCGGCGCTCGGGTTCGGTGAGAAGTTCGACGGTGTGCGGCCGACGTCGGTGCGCGTACCCGCCGCGGTGATCGCCGACGCCCTCGACCGGCTTGACCCGGCGGTGGCCGACGCGCTGCGCGAATCGATCGACCGGGCGCGCAAGGTGCACGCCGACCAGCGCCGCGAAACCAGCCGGACGCAGGTCGTCGAGGGTGGCGTCGTCAGCGAGAAGTGGATTCCGGTCCGCCGCGTGGGGCTCTATGTCCCGGGCGGCAACGCCGTCTACCCGTCGTCGGTGATCATGAATGTGGTCCCGGCCCAGGAGGCGGGCGTCGGCTCGCTGGTCATCGCCTCACCACCGCAGAAGGAATTCGGCGGGTGGCCGCACCCGACGATCCTCGCGGCGTGCGCGTTGCTCGGCGTCAGCGAGGTGTGGGCGGTCGGCGGTGCCCAAGGCGTCGCCCTGCTCACCTACGGCGGCACCGACACCGACGCCGCCGACGAACCCGGGTCGGTCCTCGACCCGGTCGACCTCATCACCGGGCCGGGCAACATCTACGTGACCGCCGCCAAGCGACTCTGCCGCGGCGTGGTGGGCATCGACTCCGAGGCCGGTCCCACCGAGATCGCGATCCTCGCCGACGGCAGCGCGGATGCGGGGATCCTCGCCGCCGACCTGATCAGTCAGGCCGAGCACGACGTCCTCGCCGCCTCGGTGCTCGTCACCGACAGCGCCGACCTCGCCGACGCCGTCGACGCCGCCCTCGACGAGCAGGTGGCCGCGACCAAACACCGCGAGCGGGTCACCACCGCCCTGTCCGGCAAGCAGTCGGGCATCGTGCTCGTCGACGACCTCGAGGCCGGTCTCGCCGTGGTCGACGCCTACGCCGCCGAACACCTCGAGATCCAGACACGTGACGCCGCCGCGGTCGCCGACCGGGTGCACAACGCCGGCGCGATCTTCGTCGGGCCGTACGCCCCGGTGAGTCTCGGCGACTATTGTGCGGGCTCCAATCACGTTCTGCCGACGTCGGGTTCGGCACGCTTCGCGTCGGGGCTGTCGGTGCAGACCTTCCTCAAGGGTGTACACGTCATCGATTACGACGAGGCCGCGCTGCGCGATGTCGCCGACCACGTGGTGACCCTCGCCGACGCGGAAGACCTGCCCGGACACGGCGACGCGATCAAACAGCGATTCGTCGGGGGTCCCGCGTGAGCACTCCGCAGACGGTGGTCCCCGGGCTCGGCGTGACCATCGACGACCTGCCGCTGCGGGGCAACCTGCGGGGCAAGAGTCCGTACGGCGCACCGCAACTCAAGGTGTCGGTGGTGCTCAACACGAACGAGAACCCGCACCCGCCGTCGGCGGCGTTGATCGCCGACGTCGCCGACTCGGTACGGACCGCGGCCGCGGAACTACATCGCTACCCGGACCGCGACGCAGTGGCCCTGCGCACCGACCTCGCCGAGTACCTCACCGAGGTCACCGGCACCCGGCTCACGGTCGAGAACCTGTGGGCGGCAAACGGTTCCAACGAGATCCTGCAGCAGCTGCTGCAGGCCTTCGGCGGGCCCGGACGCAGCGCGCTGGGCTTCGTTCCGTCGTACTCGATGCACCCGATCATCTCCGACGGCACCGACACCACCTGGCTGCACGCGGTGCGGGCATCGGATTTCTCCCTCGACGTCGACTATGCGATCGCCGAGGTGACCAACCGGCGCCCCGACGTGGTGTTCGTGACCTCCCCCAACAACCCGACCGGCGGTTCGATCCCGAACGCGGACCTGCGCGCGATCGTGGCGGCGGCGCCGGGCATCGTCATCGTCGACGAGGCCTACGGCGAGTTCTCCGAACAACCCAGTGCGGTCGAGCTGATCGACGAATTCCCGACCAAGGTCGTCGTCAGCCGCACCATGAGCAAGGCCTTCGCCTTCGCCGGCGGTCGCCTCGGCTATCTGGCCGCATCGCCGGCCATCGTCGACGCCCTGCAACTCGTGCGGCTGCCGTATCACCTGTCGGTGCTGACGCAGGCGGCGGCGCGGGCGGCGCTGCGCCACCGGGACGACACCCTCGCCGGCGTCGCCGCGATCATCGCCGAACGCAAACGGGTGGCCGCCGATCTGACCGCCACCGGGTATCAGGTGATCGATTCCGATGCCAATTTCCTGTTGTTCGGCCGGTTCCGGAACGCCCCGGCCAGCTGGCAGCGGTACCTCGATGACGGCGTGTTGATCCGCGACGTCGGCATCGCCGGACACCTGCGTGTCACCATCGGGCTGGCCGCCGAGAACGATGCATTCCTCGACGTCAGCCGCACCCTGGCAGCAACCGACCTGGAGAAGACCGAGTGACCACCATGCCCGCACCGCGGATCGCGCGCGTCGAACGCGCCACCAAGGAGTCGTCGATCGTCGTCGAGCTCAACCTCGATGGCACCGGCATCACCAATGTGTCCACGGGTATCGCGTTCTTCGACCACATGCTGACCGCGTTCGGCCAGCACGGCAGTTTCGACCTCACCGTGGAGGCCACCGGCGACGTCGAGGTGGAGGGCCACCACACCATCGAGGACACCGCCATCGTGCTGGGGCAGGCACTCGGTCAGGCACTCGGCGACAAGAAGGGCATCCGCCGTTTCGGCGACTGCTTCATCCCGATGGACGAGACCCTGGCGCACGCCGTCGTCGACGTCTCGGGGCGCCCGTACTGTGTGCACACCGGCGAGCCCGACCACCTGCTGACCGCGGTCATCGGCGGCTACCCGGGCGTGCCGTACTCGACGGTGATCAATCGCCACGTGTTCGAGTCGATCGCGCTCAATGCGCGGATCGCCCTGCACGTGCGGGTGCTCCACGGCCGCGACCAGCACCACATCACCGAGGCCGAGTTCAAGGCCGTCGCCCGCGCATTGCGCGCCGCCACCGAATACGACGCCCGCGTGACCGGCGTGCCGTCGACGAAGGGAGCGCTGTGATGACCGGCACCCCCGCGGTGACGATCCTCGACTACGGGTCGGGCAACCTGCGCTCGGCGCAACGCGCACTCGAACGCGCCGGCGCCGACGTCACGGTGACCCACGACCGCGACGCCGCCATCGACTGCGACGGCCTCGTGGTGCCCGGCGTGGGTGCCTTCGCCGCGTGTATGGAAGGCCTCACCGAGGTCAAGGGCGACTGGATCATCGACCAGCGTCTGGCCGGCGGACGGCCCGTGCTCGGCATCTGCGTCGGCATGCAGATCCTCTTCGAGCGCGGTGTCGAGTTCGGCGTTGAGGCCGACGGCTGTGGGGAATGGCCCGGCACGGTCAGCCGACTACCCGCCCCGGTCCTCCCGCACATGGGGTGGAACACCGTCGATGCGCCGGCCGACTCGGTCCTGTTCGACGGGCTCGACTCCGACGCACGGTTCTACTTCGTGCACTCCTACGCCGCGCAGAGCTGGGAGATGGACAACGAGGGCACCCCGCTGGCCGCACCGAAACTGACCTGGGCGCACCACGGCGGCCCATTTCTCGCCGCGGTCGAGAACGGCGCATTGTCGGCCACCCAGTTCCATCCGGAGAAATCCGGCGATGCCGGCGCCCACCTGCTGCGCAACTGGGTGCGATCGCTCGCATGACGCTCGACAACACACACTTCTCCTTCGGCAAGCTGGTGCTGTATTCGCTGGGCGCCGGGGTGATCGTGCTGCTGGTGTCGATCCCGATCATCCTGCTCATCGCCCAGTGGTCGCCCATCGCCGGACTGGTCGTCGCGCTGATCGCCGTGTTGGCGATGATCGCGGCTATCGGTACGGTGTCTCGCCGGATCATCGCGACCGCCGAACGTGAGATCCTCGCGGCCCGCGCAGCCGCCGAACAGCAGTCCGCCCACCCACCCCAATTCCCGCCCAACCAGGGCCCTACCGAACCGACAGACAGGAACCCCACCTCCGATGGGTAAGACCCTTGAACTCCTCCCGGCCGTCGACGTCGCCGACGGCCAGGCCGTCCGCCTCGTGCAAGGCGCCGCGGGCACCGAGACGTCCTACGGGTCGCCGAGGGACGCCGCACTGGCCTGGCAGACCGACGGAGCCGAGTGGATCCATCTGGTCGACCTCGACGCCGCCTTCGGCCGGGGCAACAACCGGGACCTGCTGGCCGGGGTCGTCGCCGAACTCGACGTCAAGGTCGAACTCTCCGGTGGCATCCGCGACGACGACTCGCTGGATGCGGCGTTGGCCACCGGCTGCGCGCGGGTGAACCTCGGCACCGCCGCGCTGGAGAACCCGGACTGGTGTGCCCGCGCCATCGACCGTCATGGCGACCGCATCGCGGTCGGCCTCGACGTCATCCGGGACGGTGACTCCTACCGCCTGCGTGGGCGAGGTTGGGTGACCGACGGCGGCGACCTCTGGGAGGTGCTGACGCGCCTGGACCGTGACGGCTGCGCCCGCTACGTCGTCACGGACGTGTCGAAGGACGGCACCCTGGGTGGTCCGAACCTCGAACTGCTCGCCGAGGTCGCCGCGGCCACCGCCGCGCCCATCGTCGCCTCCGGCGGGGTGTCCGCGCTCGACGACCTGGTCGCGATCTCGGGTCTGGTCGATCGGGGCGTGGAGGGCGCGATCGTCGGCAAGGCTCTGTACGCCGGTCGATTCACCCTGCCCGACGCACTGGCCGCCGTCGCCCAGGCGTGATGGATGACAGCGTGACAGATGACAGTGGGCAGGCTCGCACCGTGACAGACCATGGGGCCCTGCTCGACATCGCAGGCCAGATCCTCGACTCGGTGGTCGACGACTTCGTCGCCGGCCTGGGGGCGCCGAGCGCCGTCGAGAAGGGGGCCACCGACTTCGCCACCCAGGTCGACCTCGACCTGGAACGCCGGATCGTCGCCGACCTCACCGAACGCACCGGCATCCCGGTGCACGGCGAGGAGTTCGGCGGGCCGCCGGTCACCGAGGACACCGTCTGGGTGCTCGACCCGGTGGACGGCACGTACAACTACTCGTCCGGGATGCCGCTGACCGGCATCCTGCTCGGGCTGCTCGTCGACGGCGAACCCGTGCTCGGACTGACCTGGCTGCCGCTGGTCGGGCGACGCTACGCCGGTCACGTCGACGGCCCGCTGTACATCGACGGCCGCCCGGTCGCGCCACTGGAGCCGATCGACCTGAGCACGTCGGTGGTCTCCTACGGCCCGTTCAACGTCGCCGGGCACGGCCGCTACCCGGGGGCCCGTCGTGCCGACGTGTTGAGTGCGCTCAGCTCCCGGGTGTCGCGACTGCGGATGACCGGCAGCACCGGTGTGGACATGGCCTACACCGCCGCCGGTGTCTTCGGCGGTGCGATCGCCTTCGGACGTCATGCCTGGGACAACGCCGCCGGCGCAGCTCTGGTCCGCGCTGCCGGTGGCATCGCCACCGATCTCAGCGGGGCGGCATGGAACGCAGCATCACCGTCGCTGGTCTGCGCCGCGCCGGGCCTGCACGCCGAACTGATGGCCGTCATCGACGAGGTCGTCGGCGACGAATGGGGTGCCGTGCCGACCTCAGCCCGAACCGACACATCCGGAGGTGCCTCATGACCGTCGCGATCCGCGTGATCCCGTGCCTCGACGTGGACGACGGTCGGGTCGTCAAGGGCGTCAACTTCCAGAACCTGCGCGACGCGGGCGATCCGGTCGAACTGGCCGCTCGCTACGACAAGGAGGGGGCCGACGAACTCACCTTCCTCGACGTCACCGCCTCGAGTTCCGGTCGCGCCACCATGATCGACGTCGTCAAGCGCACCGCCGACCAGATCTTCATCCCGCTCACCGTCGGTGGTGGCATCCGCACCGTCGACGATGTCGACGCGATGTTGCGGGCCGGCGCCGACAAGGTCAGCGTCAACACCGCGGCCATCGCCCGGCCCGAGGTGCTCGGCGAGATGAGCCGCCGATACGGCTCGCAGTGCATCGTGCTGTCGGTGGATGCCCGGACGGTCCCGGCGGGTGAGAGGCCGACGCCCTCGGGCTGGGAGGTCACCACCCACGGCGGCCGCCAAGGCACCGGGATCGACGCCGTCGAGTGGGCGCAGCGAGGCCAGGATCTCGGAGTGGGGGAGATCCTGCTCAACTCGATGGACGCCGACGGCACCAAAAGGGGATTCGACCTGCGGATGCTCGCCGCGGTCCGGGCCGCCGTCAAGGTGCCGGTGATCGCCAGCGGGGGTGCCGGCGCCGTCGCCGACTTCGCCCCCGCGGTGCAGGCGGGAGCCGATGCGGTGCTGGCCGCCTCGGTCTTCCACTTCGGTGAACTCACCATCGGTGAGGTCAAGGCGGCGATGGCCACCGAGGGGATCACGGTGCGGTGATGGCCCTCGACCCCGACCTCGCGGCACGACTCAAGCGCAACGACGACGGTCTGTTCGCCGCGATCGCCCAGGAACGCGACACCGGCACCGTACTGATGATGGCGTGGATGGACGACGCCGCGCTCGAACAGACCCTGACCACCCGGCGGGCCACCTACTATTCCCGTTCGCGCCGGCAGTACTGGGTCAAGGGTGAGACCAGCGGGCACACCCAGTACGTGCACGACGTGCGACTCGACTGCGACGGCGACACCGTGTTGCTCGTCGTCGATCAGGTCGGCGCCGCGTGCCATACCGGCAACCACAGCTGCTTCGACACACCGTCGCTGCTGTCGGCGACCGAGGAACCCACCCCGCCCGGCGGGCCGTCGGCCACCGGCGCGGGACAATGAACCAGCCCTGTCCTCCACCAGAAAGGCGGTGACGGCGTACATGCCACTGATCCAGATCTCGCAGACCCCGGGCCTGTCCGACCGGATCAAGCGCGAGACCATCGCGGCGGTGACCGACGCCTACGCCAAGGCGACCGGCAAGAACCCCGACTCGGTGTGGGTGACCATCACCGAGGTACCCCGCCAGCAGTGGGGCGTCGGCGGCGAGCCGCTGGGATGAGCGCCGCCACCACCAGCCTGGAGGAATTCCTGGATCTGGCCGCCGACCATCGGGTGGTGCCGGTGACCCGCAAGGTGCTCGCCGACTCCGAGACCCCGCTGTCGGCCTACCGCAAACTCGCCGGAGATCGCGAGGGGACGTTCCTGCTCGAGTCGGCGGAGAACGGGCGTTCCTGGTCGCGCTGGTCGTTCATCGGGGTGCGGTCACCGTCGGCGCTCACCGTCGTCGACGGCGAGGCACGGTGGTGGGGTGAGGTGCCCAACGGCGCACCCGAGGGCGGGGATCCGCTGGCGGTGCTCGCGGAATCGTTGCGCCTGCTGGCCACCGACCGGTTCCCCGACATGCCGCCGCTCACCGGGGGCTTTGTCGGCTTCTTCGCCTACGACATGGTGCGGCGGCTCGAACGCCTACCCGAGACCACCGTCGACGACCTCGGCCTGCCGGACATGATGATGCTGCTGGCCACCGACCTCGCCGCCGTCGATCACCACGAGGGCACCATCACGCTGATCGCCAACGCGGTGAACTGGGACGGGTCCGACGACCGGGTCCGCGAGGCCTACGCCGATGCGGTTGCCCGGCTCGACCGGATGACCGCGGCGCTCGCCGCTCCGGCCTCCTCGACCGTGTCCCACTACGACCGGCCCACCCCCGAGTACGCCGCCCAGCGCACCCTCGCCGAATACAGCAAGATCGTCACCGACCTCGTCGGCGAGATCGAGGCGGGCGAGGCGTTCCAGATCGTCCCATCCCAGCGCTTCGAGATGGCCACCGATGCCGACCCGATCGACGTGTACCGCGTGCTGCGGGCATCCAATCCCAGCCCCTACATGTATCTGCTGCGGATGCCCGGCGCGCTCGGCAGCGGACCCGTCGGTGGCGGACCGTTCACCATCGTCGGCAGCAGTCCGGAGGCCCTGGTCACGGTGCAGGATCGGATCGCCACCACCCACCCGATCGCCGGCACCCGGTGGCGGGGCGCCACCGAGGAAGAAGACCAACTACTCGCCAAGGGCCTGGTGGAGGACGAGAAGGAGAACGCCGAGCACCTCATGCTCGTCGACCTGGGTCGCAACGACCTCGGCCGCGTGTGCCGCCCGGGCACGGTCAAGGTCAGCGACTACCGTCACGTCGAGCGCTACAGCCACGTCATGCACCTGGTCTCGACGGTCTCGGGTGAACTGCGCGATGACCAGCACGCACTCGACGCCGTCACCGCATGCTTTCCCGCCGGCACCCTCACCGGTGCCCCCAAGGTCCGCGCGATGGAACTCATCGACGAACACGAACTGACCCGCCGCGGCCTCTACGGCGGTATCGTCGGCTACCTCGACTTCGCCGGTGACGCGGACACCGCGATCGCCATCCGCACCGCCCTGATGGCCGACGGCCGGGCGTTTGTGCAGGCCGGCGGAGGCGTGGTCGCCGACAGCGAACCCGAATACGAGTACAACGAGGCACGCAACAAAGCCTCCGCCGTCCTCAATGCGGTGGCAGCCGCCGCCACCATGGAGCGGGTCGGACCCGGCGACGAGACGGTCTCGCGATGACCGGCCCGGAACCGACCGACGACCCTGATCGACCCCGCTCCGCCGCCGAGTCGCCGACCGGTTCGCCGCTCTCGCGCCTGGACCCGGCGGTGGCGAGCAGAGCGTATCTGCGTCGGCGCCAGGTTCTCGCCGCCGTACTGTTGGCGTTGTCGGCCCTGGCCCTGTGGTCGGCCTCGCGGTTGGTGTGGTGCCGGGTACTCGCCTCGGACGGGTTGGCGCCCCCGCGGACCTTCGATGTCACCGGCTCGGACTGGAGTCCGTGGCTGACCCCGCTGGCGCTGGTGTTGCTGGCCGCGATCCTCGCCGCGTTCTCGCTGCGTGGTTGGGGTCTGCGGGTGATCGCGATCCTGGTGGCGGTTGCCGGTGTGCTGTCGGCGATCCCGGCGCTGTCGCTGATCACCGGCGGCGCCGATTCCGACTACGCCTCGAGCGCCGCCGACATCCCCGGGCGCTTCCAGGTGCTGTTGATCACCACCGTCGACTGGGCTGCAGCGGTTGTCCTCGTGGGCTCGCTGTGCGCGGTCCTGGCCGGGGTGTTGCTGATCCGGGTCGCCGGCGGGGCGACCGGGATGTCGTCGAAATACCGGACGCCCGGCGCTCGTCGGGAGGAACTGGAACGGCAGATCTTCGCCGAGCACGAGCAGCGCAAGCACCACCCCGATGGTCCCGCGGCCGGGGCTGCTCCCGGTGCCGACACCCCGTCGTCGGCGGAACCCGACCCGGGCCGTAACGATGCACCGCCCGCCAACGAACGCATGATGTGGGATGCCTTGGACACCGGGATCGATCCCACCGACGTCGACGACACACCCGGTGACCGTCCCCGCGACGGGTACCGTCCGCACCGTTCGGAGGACCGCGGGGACGACGGATCCGACAACGCCGAGGACCGTCGGCCGGACCACGGCTGATCGGCCAACCCGATCACAACGCCGTTCCGGCTGCGGTTTACGCTGAGAGCACACGAACACCGAAAGGGGGCCACCCGCGTGAGTACGCCAACTGTCCTCGACTCCATCATCGAAGGAGTGCGAGCCGACGTGGCCGCGCGCGAGGCCGTCACCGACTATGCCGCGATCAAGGCGGCGTCGGCCAAGGCCCCGGACGCCAAGGACGCGATGGCTGCGCTGCGGCAGCCGGGCATCGGCGTGATCGCCGAGGTCAAACGGGCCAGCCCGTCGAAGGGTGATCTGGCCGCCATCGGCGACCCCGCAGAACTCGCGAGTGCCTACGAAGCCGGTGGTGCCCGCATCATCAGCGTCCTCACCGAAGAACGACGCTTCCGCGGGTCCCTGGCCGACCTCGACAGCGTGCGCGCCGCGGTGAACATCCCGGTGCTGCGCAAGGACTTCATAGTCGGGCCCTACCAGATCCACGAGGCCCGTGCGCACGGCGCCGACGTCATCCTGCTCATCGTGGCAGCCCTGGAACAGAACGTGCTCGCCGCACTGCTCGACCGCACCGAGAGTCTCGGCATGACCGCCCTGGTGGAGGTGCACACCGAGCAGGAGGCCGACCGCGCACTGGAGGCCGGTGCGTCGGTGGTCGGTGTCAATGCGCGCAACCTCAAGACCCTCGAGGTCGATCGTGACTGCTTCGCCAGGATCGCTCCCGGCCTGCCCACGCAGGTCATCCGGGTGGCCGAGTCGGGTGTGCGCGGCACCGCTGACCTGCTGGCCTATGCCGGAGCCGGCGCAGACGCCGTGTTGGTGGGCGAGGGCTTGGTCACCAGCGGCGACCCGCGCGCCGCGGTCTCCGAACTGGTCACCGCCGGTACCCATCCCTCCTGCCCGAAACCGGTTCGCTGACAGACGGTTTCAGCTCCGGCGAATCTTTGCTCCCCAACCCCTGCCAGCGCGACGAGAGAACCGTGACCGCCCACACCCACAGCTCAGACGTCAGTTATCCAGCCGCGAGTGCCGGCCTGGCAACGCGTACCTCGGTCGAACCCGATCAGGGCGGACACTTCGGCGTCTACGGCGGCCGCCACGTTCCCGAAGCCCTGATGGCGGTGATCGACGAGGTCACCACGACCTATGAGAAGGTCCGGTCCGACGACGATTTCCTCGCCGAACTCGATCGGCTGCAGCGTGACTACACCGGCCGGCCCTCGCCGCTCTACGAGGCGGGACGGTTGCGTGAGGCGGCCGGCGGTGCCCGGCTCTTCCTCAAACGGGAGGACCTCAACCACACCGGTTCGCACAAGATCAACAACGTTCTGGGTCAGGCGCTGCTGGCGCAACGGATGGGCAAGTCCCGGGTCATCGCGGAGACCGGTGCCGGCCAGCACGGGGTGGCCACCGCAACCGCCTGCGCGCTGCTCGGCCTGGAGTGTGTGGTCTACATGGGGCGCGTGGACACCGACCGACAGGCCCTCAACGTGGCGCGGATGCGGCTGCTCGGAGCCGACGTCATTGCGGTGGACAACGGTTCGGCGACCCTGAAGGACGCCATCAACGAAGCCATGCGTGACTGGGTCACCAACGCGCACAACACCTACTACTGCTTCGGCACCGCCGCCGGCCCGCACCCGTTCCCGATGATGGTGCGCGACCTGCAGCGGGTGGTGGGGTTGGAGGCGCGCGCGCAGATCCTGGAGCAGGCCGGCCGACTTCCCGACGCGGTGACCGCCTGCGTCGGCGGCGGGTCCAACGCCATCGGCATCTTCCACCCGTTCATCGACGACAGCGACGTCCGCCTGGTGGGCTTCGAGGCCGCCGGCGACGGCGTCGAGACCGGCCGGCACGCGGCCACCTTCACCGGCGGCACACCGGGCGCGTTCCAGGGCGCCTACTCGTATCTGTTGCAGGACGAGGACGGCCAGACCATCGAGTCGCACTCGATCTCGGCCGGACTCGACTATCCCGGCGTCGGACCCGAACACGCTTACCTCAAGGACATCGGTCGGGCCGAGTACCGACCGATCACCGATTCCGAGGCGATGGACGCCTTGGCGCTGCTCAGTCGTCGCGAGGGCATCATCCCGGCGATCGAATCCGCCCACGCGGTGGCCGGCGCGCTGAAGCTGGGACAGGAGCTCGGTGACGGCGCGATCATCGTGGTGAGTCTGTCCGGTCGCGGCGACAAGGACGTCGACACCGCCGCCCGCTGGTTCCACCTGTTCGACCAACCACCGTCACAGGACGAGGCGTCCGCGGGTGGCGAGCAGACGGGGGAGACGGTATGACCGCCACGATCAAGCACACCGCGCCCTCGCGGCTGGGCGCCACCTTCGCCCGCTGCCGTGAGGACGGCCACGCCGCCCTCATCGGCTACCTCCCGGTCGGCTACCCCACGGTGCAGAAGTCGCTCGAGTTGTTCCGCACGATGGTGTCCGCGGGCTGCGACATCATCGAGGTCGGCGTGCCCTACTCCGACCCGGTGATGGACGGCCCGACCATCCAGGAGGCCGCCGACACGGCGCTGAGCAACGGGGTGCGTGTGCGCGATGTGTTCACCGCGGTGCAGGCCATCGCCGACGCCGGTGGGCAGGCCGTGGTGATGAGCTACTGGAACCCGGTACTGCAGTACGGGGTGGACCGGTTCGCGCGGGATCTCGCCGCCGCAGGCGGAGCGGGCATGATAACCCCGAACCTCATTCCCGAAGAGGGCGCCGCGTGGCATGCGGCCTCCGACCAACACGACCTCGACCGGATCTATCTGGTCGCCCCGTCCTCGACGGCGGAGCGGCTGGCCATGACCGTCGACGCTTCGCGCGGGTTCATCTACGCCGCGTCGACGATGGGGGTGACCGGCGCTCGTGACGCCGTATCCGACGCGGCGCCGGAACTGTGTGCGCGGGTGCGCGCGCACTCCGACATCCCGATCGGTGTGGGACTCGGTGTGCGCAGTGGGCAGCAGGCGGCACAGATCGCCGGCTACGCCGACGGTGTCATCGTCGGTTCGGCACTGGTGAGTGCGGCGAAAACGGGTGTCGACGCGCTCTCGGCTCTGGTTGCAGAACTGGCCGACGGAGTGCGCTCACCGGTGGCGGCGACACCATAAGTCTGGGTCGTCTGAGTGTCGGCTAGGGTGGCAGCGTGACGGTGCCGACACTCCTCGCTGGGCCGCTGACGATCACCGGATCAACGGATCCGGCATCGATGATCCTGGCGTACATTCCGAGTCCTCCACAGGGTGTCTGGTACCTCGGGCCGGTCCCGCTCCGGGCGTATGCGCTGTGCATCATCGTCGGCATCATCGTCGCCGTTTGGTGGGGCAACCGTCGATGGATCGCCCGTGGCGGCCAGGACGGCGAAGTCCTCGACGTCGCGATCTGGGCGGTGCCGTTCGGCCTGATCGGTGGACGCCTCTATCACGTCGCCACCGACTGGCAGACGTATTTCGGTGACGGGCCCAAGGAACCGGTCGACGCCCTCAAGATCTGGGACGGCGGACTAGGCATCTGGGGCGCGGTGCTCTTCGGTGCGGTGGGCGCCTGGATCGGTGCCCGTCAGCACGGCATCAAACTGCCGCCGTTCGGTGACGCGTTGGCCCCGGCGATCCTGTTGGCGCAGGCGATCGGCCGCCTCGGCAACTATTTCAACCAGGAGCTCTACGGCCGCGAGACCACTGTGCCGTGGGGGTTGGAGATCTATGAGCGGGTCGACTCATCCGGATTCGCCGACCCCGGTCTGATCTCCGGCACGTCCAACGGCACCGTCGTCGCGGTGGTCCACCCGACGTTTCTGTATGAACTGCTGTGGAATGTCTTCGTGGTGATCGTGCTGGTCGTGGTCGACCGACGGTTCCAGATCGGGCACGGACGCCTGTTCGCGTTGTATGTCGCGGGATACTGCGTGGGCCGGTTCGGTATCGAACTGATGCGTTCGGACCCTGCCACCCACATCTTCGGCACCCGCATCAACGTTTTCACCGCAGTCCTGGTGTTCGCGTGTGCGGCCGCGTACGTCGTCTTCGCGCCGAAAGGTCGCGAGCAGGGGCTGGAGATCTATCACGCCGCCCGCGCCGAGGAACTCGAGGCGACGGGCGCCGTCGGCTATGTCGACGACCGACCAGACGGCCCGGATCACGACGTGGACGTCGAGGCGCGCCCGAGCAGCGATGCCGAGGAGGCTCTCGCCGCGGCCATCGCCCGGCACACGCCGCGCGACTCCGAAGGCCAACCGCTCACGTCGTCGTCCACCAGCGACGCGTGGGTGCTGGAGTCCGACCGCGACACCGCCGACGGAACCCCGGATGTCGCCGACGGAACCCCGGATGTCGCCGACGGCACCCCGGATGTCGCCGACGGCACCCCGGATGTCGCCGACGGCACCCCGGATGTCGCCGACGGAACCCCCGATGTCGCCGACGGAACCCCCGATGTCGCCGACAGCACCCCGGACGACGCCGACAGCACCCCCGACGACGCCGCCCCCGAGACCAGGTAGCAGTCGCGCGGGTACTGCGGGTCGCGACGATCCGGCATCGATCACATCGCGGAAGACGGCGGCGCCGGTATCGGTCGGATAGAGTGGTTTTTCACGGCGTCCCGGATCAGCCCATCCGACTCGGTCGCCGACATTGCTCCACGGGCCAGCGTTGTCCCTGAGGACAATCGAGCATTTGCGATTCGGCACCGAGTCGAGTGGAGGTTCGAGATGTTGTTTTCTGCGCTGCCGACCAAACAGGGGCTGTATGACCCTGCGGCAGAGGTCGATTCCTGTGGCGTCGCAATGGTGACCGACGTCTACGGTCGGCGTTCCCATTCGATCGTCGCCGACGGTTTGCTCGCCCTCGAGAATCTCGAGCACCGGGGTGCCGCGGGTGCCGAGGTCAACTCCGGTGACGGCGCGGGCATCCTCATCCAACTCCCCGACGAGTTGCTGCGGGCCGTGGTCGACTTCGACCTGCCCGCACCCACCACCACCGGCGACAACACCTACGCCGCGGGCAACTGCTTCCTACCGGCGGACCCGACTCTGCGCGAACGCGCCATCGAGCGGGTGACCGCCCTCGCGGCCGCAGAGGGCGTCACGATCCTCGGCTGGCGCGACCTGCCCGTCGACCCGGCCGGCGCCGACATCGGCGAGACCGCGATGGGCTGCATGCCGTACATGATGCAGCTGTTCGTCACCGTCGACCCGGCCGACGGCGCGAGCCGAATCGGTGGCCTCGAACTCGATCGGTTCATCTACCCGTTCCGCAAGCAGGCCGAGCGCGTCACACCGGAGATCGAGGAAGCCGGAACCGGCCTGTACTTCCCGTCGTTGTCGAGCCGCACCATGGTCTACAAGGGCATGCTCACCACGATGCAGCTGCCTCTGTACTACGACGACCTGCGCGACGACCGCTGCCACAGCGCCATCGCGATCGTGCACTCCCGCTTCTCCACCAACACCTTCCCGTCGTGGCCGCTGGCGCACCCGTTCCGCTTCGTCGCCCACAACGGAGAGATCAACACCGTGCGCGGCAACCGCAACCGGATGCGGGCTCGCGAGGCGCTGCTGGAGACCGATCTCATCCCCGGTGACCTCAAGCGCGCGTTCCCGATCTGCACACCCGAGGCATCGGACTCGGCATCGCTCGACGAGGTGCTCGAACTGCTGCACCTCGGTGGGCGCAGCGTGCACCACGCGGTGATGCTGATGGTGCCCGAAGCGTGGGAGAACGTCCCGAACATGGAACCCAAGCGACGGGCGTTCCTGCAGTTCAACGCCTCCATGATGGAGGCGTGGGACGGTCCCGCGTGCGTCACCTTCACCGACGGTGCGGTGGTCGGCGCGGTCCTCGACCGCAACGGACTGCGCCCCGGCCGGTGGTGGCAGACCCGTGACGGCCGCGTCATCCTGGCATCGGAGGCCGGCGTCCTCGACGTCCCGGTCGACGACGTGATCGCGAAGGGGCGGCTCGAACCGGGCCGGATGTTCCTGGTCGACACGCGCCAGGGACGGATCATCCCCGACGAGGAGATCAAGGCCGACCTCATCGACGCCGAGCCCTATGACGAATGGCTGCACGCCGGGTTGCTCGACATCGCGACGCTGCCGGCCCGGCCGGTCTACAAGCCCAACCACGACACCGTGGTGCGCCGTCAGCTGTCGTTCGGCTACACCGAGGAAGACCTGCGGGTACTGCTGACCCCGATGGCCGCATCGGGCTACGAGCCGCTCGGCTCCATGGGCACCGACACCCCGGTCGCGGTGCTCTCCAAGCGCTCCCGCCTGCTCTACGACTACTTCGTCGAACTGTTCGCCCAGGTCACCAACCCGCCGTTGGACGCGATTCGTGAGGAGATCGTCACCTCCATGGCGCGGGTGATGGGACCCGAACAGAATCTGCTGGACCCGACCGCGGCATCGTGCCGCCAGATCCTGCTGCGGTGGCCGGTCATCGGCAACGACGACCTGGCCAAGCTCGTGCACATCAACGACGACGGCGACAACCCGGGGCTGTCGGCGAAGGTGCTGCCCGGTTTGTACGAGGTCGCCGACGGCGGTGCCGGCCTGGCCGCCGGCCTCGAGGACCTCCGCACGCGGGCGAGTCAGGCGATCGCCGAGGGACACACCACACTCGTGATCTCCGACCGTCACACCGACCGCGACCACGCGCCCATCCCGTCGCTCCTGGCGACGTCGGCGGTACATCACCATCTCGTCCGCACGAAGGAACGCACCAAGGTCGCCCTCGTGATCGAGTCCGGCGATGCCCGCGAGGTCCACCACATCGCCACCCTCATCGGATTCGGTGCGGCCGCGGTCAATCCGTACCTCGCGCTCGAGACCATCGACGACCTCATCGCCGAGGGCGAACTGATCGGTGTGCCGCCGTCCAAGGCCAGCCGCAACTACCTCGAGGCGCTCGGCAAGGGTGTGCTGAAGGTGATGAGCAAGATGGGTATCTCCACCATCAGCTCCTACACCGGTGCGCAGGCCTTCGAGGCTGTCGGGCTGTCGTCGGCGGTGGTGCAGGAGTACTTCACCCGCACCGTGTCGCGTATCGAGGGTGTGGGGCTCGACGAACTCGCCGAGGAGGTACGCATCCGGCACCACCGGGCGTTCCCGGAGAACCCCACCGAGCAGGTCTATCGCCGCCTCGATGTCGGCGGCGAATACCAGTACCGCCGCGAGGGGGAACTGCACCTGTTCACCCCGGAGACGATCTTCCTGCTGCAACATGCGACCAAGACCGGCCAGGCCGAGGTCTTCCAGAAGTACTCCGACGAGGTCGACAAACTCTCCCGCGAAGGTGGAACGTTGCGCGGGCTGTTCGACTTCGACCTCGCCGCCCGGGACCCGATTCCCCTCGAGGAAGTCGAGCCGGTCGAGGCCATCATGACGCGTTTCAACACCGGTGCGATGAGCTACGGTTCGATCTCGGCCGAGGCGCACGAGACCATTGCCATCGCGATGAACCGCATCGGCGGTCGGTCGAACTCCGGTGAGGGTGGCGAAGATGTCGACCGGCTCTACGACCCGGAGCGTCGCAGCGCCGTCAAGCAGGTCGCGTCCGGTCGGTTCGGCGTCACCAGTGACTACCTGACCAACGCCACCGACATCCAGATCAAGATGGCCCAAGGTGCGAAACCCGGTGAGGGCGGCCAACTCCCCGCCTACAAGGTGTACCCGTGGATCGCCAAGACACGGCATTCGACGCCGGGCGTGGCGCTGATCTCACCGCCCCCGCACCACGACATCTACTCGATCGAGGATCTCGCCCAGCTCATCCACGACCTGAAGAACGCCAACTCCGGGGCGCGGATCCACGTCAAACTGGTCAGCGCGGTCGGCGTCGGCACGGTGGCCACCGGCGTGTCCAAAGCGCACGCGGATGTGGTGCTGATCTCGGGGCACGACGGCGGGACCGGTGCGTCGCCACTGACCTCGCTCAAACACGCCGGCACTCCGTGGGAGATCGGGCTCGCCGACGCCCAGCAGACGCTGATGCTCAACGGGTTGCGCGATCGCATCACCGTGCAGTGCGACGGTGCGTTGCGAACCGGCCGTGACGTCATCATGGCCGCGTTGCTCGGCGCCGAAGAATACGGGTTCTCCACCGCACCGCTGATCGTGGCCGGCTGCATCATGATGCGGGTCTGCCACCTCGACACCTGCCCGGTGGGTGTGGCGACCCAGAACCCGGTGTTGCGTTCGCGATTCACCGGCCAGGCCGAACATCTGGTCAACTTCTTCCGCTTCATCGCGGAGGATGTTCGCAAATACCTGGCGCAGTTGGGTTATCGCACCCTCGACGAGGCGATCGGCCAGTCGCAGCGACTACACACCGACGTGGCCGTCGCGCACTGGAAGAGCAAGGGGCTCGACCTCGCGCCCATCTTCCGCAAGTACGAGGACAAGGGGCCCACGCGTCGCCTGCGCGGCCAGGACCACGGACTCGATCGTGCCCTCGATCAGACGTTCATCCAGCTCGCCGAGGGCGCACTCGAGGATGCCCATCCGGTCACCCTGGAACTGCCGGTACGCAACGTCAACCGGACCGTCGGCACGCTCCTCGGCGCGGAGGTGACGCGTCGCTACGGTGCCGAAGGACTGGCCGAGGACACCATCACGGTGAATCTGACCGGTTCGGCCGGTCAGTCGCTGGGGGCGTTCCTCCCGCCGGGTGTCACCATCAAACTCTCCGGCGACACCAACGACTATGTCGGCAAGGGCCTGTGCGGCGGCAAGATCGTCGTTGCGCCCAACCCCGACGCATGGTTCATCGCCGAAGATCAGGTGATCGCCGGCAACACCATCCTGTACGGCGCGACGTCGGGGCAGGTGTATCTGCGCGGACGCGTGGGGGAACGGTTCTCGGTCCGCAATTCGGGTGCCACCGCCGTGGTCGAGGGGGTGGGGGACCACGCCTGCGAGTACATGACCGGCGGCCGGGTGGTGATCCTCGGGCCCACCGGCCGCAATCTGGCGGCGGGCATGTCCGGTGGCATCGCGTTCGTCTATGACCTCGATGCGGCGAAGGTGAACATGGCCATGGTCGAACTGCTCCGCCCGGATCCCGACGACCTGCAATTCCTGCACGACACCATCACCCAACACACCGAACTGACCGGCTCGGCGATCGGTGCGTCCATGCTGGCCGACTGGCCGCGGCGATGCCTGGCCTTCACCAAGGTGATGCCGACCGACTACAAACGAGTTCTCGACGCGGCGCGGATGGCCGAAGCCGAAGGCCGCGACGTCGATTCAGCGATCATGGAGGCGGCACGTGGCTGACCCGCGCGGATTCCTGGACGTCCGGAAGAAGGAATCGAAGTACCGTCCCGTCGCCGAGCGGGTGCAGGACTGGGGCGACGTGTACGCCCATCCCGACAACCCGATGTTGGAACTCACCGACGTGTCCGAGCAGGCGCGACGGTGTATGGATTGCGGAATCCCGTTCTGCCACTCGGGCACCGCCGGGTGCCCGCTGGGCAACCTGATCCCCGAGTGGAACGACCTGGTGCGTCGCGGCCGCTGGGACGCGGCCAGCGCTCGGCTGCACGCCACGAACAACTTCCCCGAGTTCACCGGGCTGGTGTGCCCGGCACCGTGCGAGGCCGCCTGCGTGTTGTCGATCTCGGAGGCCACCACCGGGGGCAGCGTCACCATCAAGCGCATCGAGAAGACCATCGCCTACGAATCGTGGGCCGAGGCCATCATCGGACCCGAGCCGCCGGCCGCCCGATCCGGGAAATCGGTCGGCGTGGTGGGGTCGGGCCCAGCAGGCTTGGCGGCAGCCCAGCAGCTGACCCGTGCCGGGCACGAGGTGACCGTCTACGAGCGTGACGACCGGATCGGTGGGCTCCTGCGCTACGGCATCCCGGAGTACAAACTGCCCAAATCCGACATCGACCGTCGGGTCGCGCAGATGCGCGCCGAGGGCACCGAATTCGTCGTCAACTGCGATGTCGGCGCTGATCTGTCCGTCGCGGATCTGCAGTCCCGGCACGACGCGGTGGTTCTCGCCATCGGCGCGATGGAAGCGCGCGACAACCCGGTTCCCGGCCGCGATCTCAACGGCGTTCATCTCGCCATGGAGCACCTGGTCCCAGCCAACAAGGAATGTGAGGGTGACGGACTCTCGCCGATCACCGCGGCCGGAAAGCATGTCGTCATCATCGGCGGCGGCGACACCGGCGCCGACTGTCTGGGCACCGCGCATCGGCAGGGAGCTGCGTCGGTGGTGCAGCTCGACTACAACCCGGCCCTGCCCGAGGACCGGGATGACGACCGATCACCGTGGCCCACCTGGCCGTTGGTCATGCGCACGTCGTCGGCTCACGCCGAAGGTGGGGTACGCAAGTACGAGGTGGCCGTGCAGCGTTTCGTCGGAGATGCCGACGGCAACGTCACCGCGATGGTGCTCGCCGAGGTGCAGGTCACCCGAGAGCCAGACGGGCGCCGAGTGGTGACGCCGGTCAGTGAGGAGTTCGAGATCCCCTGTGACATGGCCTTGTTCGCGATCGGCTTCGCCGGTGTACGGCGTGGGCCACTGCTCGATGACCTGGGTATCGAGCCCAACCGGCGAGGCGCCCTGTCCTGCGGGAGTGATTGGCAGACCGACGCGCCCGGCGTGTTCGTGTGCGGGGACGCCCACCGCGGGGCCTCCCTGGTCGTCTGGGCGATCGCCGAAGGACGATCGACGGCCCGGGCGGTCGACGAGTTCCTGATGGGCGAATCCGATCTTCCGTCGCCGGTCCGACCGGCCGCCGTGCCATTGTCGGTGCGGTGAGCGCTTCATCGTTGTTCCACCCGGGGGGTGGAATCCAAAACCAACATGGCGGGCGGATGACCAATCGTCGCCGGGATAGAGATGCCGTGGCGACGGGACTAAGGTGATGACAGTGACACGTCGTACAAAGATCGTTTGCACCCTCGGCCCGGCCACAAGCTCGGACGAGAAACTGAAAGAGCTCGTCGAAGCGGGCTTGGATGTGGCTCGAATGAACATGAGCCACGGCACCCATGACGTCCATCGAGACGTCTATGCGCGTGTGCGCAAGGCCAGCGACGCCGCCGGCAAAGCCGTCGGCGTGCTCGCCGATCTGCAGGGCCCCAAGATCCGCCTGGGGAAGTTCCGCGATGAAGGAACGCTCAACGGCGAGGTTATGTGGGATACCGGTGACGAGGTGCGTATCACCGTCGATGACATCGAGGGCACCCAGGACCGGGTGTCGACCACCTACAAGCAACTCGCCGAGGACGCCTCGGTGGGTGACCGTCTGTTGGTCGACGACGGCAAGGTCGGGTTGACCGCGACCGCGATCGAGGGCAACGACGTGGTCTGCCGGGTCACCGAGGGCGGCCCGGTCAGCAACAACAAGGGTTTGTCGTTGCCGGGGATGAACGTGTCGGTGCCCGCCATGTCGGAAAAAGACATCGCCGACCTCGAATTCGCACTCAAACTGGGTGTGGACATGATCGCGCTGTCGTTCGTGCGGAGCCCCGCCGACATCGAGATCGTGCACGAGGTGATGGATCGGGTCGGCCGGCGGGTGCCGGTGATCGCGAAGCTGGAGAAGCCCGAGGCGATCGACAACCTCGAGGCGATCGTGTTGGCCTTCGACGCGATCATGGTCGCCCGCGGTGACCTGGGTGTCGAGTTGCCGCTCGAGCAGGTACCGATGGTGCAGAAGCGGGCCATCCAGATGGCGCGCGAGAACGCCAAACCGGTCATCGTGGCCACCCAGATGCTCGATTCGATGATCGAGAACTCGCGGCCCACCCGCGCGGAGGCGTCCGACGTCGCCAACGCGGTGCTCGACGGTGCGGACGCGGTGATGCTCTCGGGTGAGACGTCGGTGGGCAAGTGGCCGATCGATGCGGTGTTGACGATGGACAAGATCGCCCGCGCGGTGGAGGGCGGTCAACGTGATGTGCCGCCGCTGTCGCACGTGCCGCGTACCAAGCGGGGCATCATCTCCTACGCCGCCCGTGATATCGGCGAGCGGTTGGAGGTCAAGGCACTCGTCGCATTCACCCAGTCCGGTGACACGGTGCGTCGTCTGGCGCGCCTGCATTCACGGCTGCCGCTGCTCGCCTTCACCCCGACTCAGGCGGTACGCAGTCAGCTCGCGTTGAGCTGGGGTACCGAGACGTTCATCGTCGATCACGTCGACACCACCGACCACATGATCGATCAGGTGGATCATCAGTTGCTCAGGATCGGTCGACTCAAAGAGGGCGATGTGGTGGTGATCGTGGCCGGCGCCCCGCCCGGCACCGTCGGCTCCACCAACATGATCCACGTCCACCGCATCGGCGAGCAGGACCACTGAGCCCGGGTCACTCGCGAGGTCACGTTCCGGTCGCACCTGCGGCTTCCGGCTTGCGGCGGTAGCTGCGGCCAGAAGCGGCACCTGCGGCCGGAACGGTGCCACCGCTCGGATGCGCGCCGGCAGGGCATAGGGTGAGCTCTCATGACCGCTCAATCCGATGATCTCGGCAAACTGCTCGCGCTTCTGGACGTCGACCGCCGCGACGACGACCTGTTCATCGGTCACCATCCTGAGCAGAAGACCGCGCGGACCTTCGGTGGCCAGTTGCTCGGGCAGGGCGTGGTCGCGGCATCGCGCACCCTGACCCGGGGCACCCCGCCGATCCACGCCCTGCATGCCCATTTCATCCGGGGCGGCGATGTGAACAAGCCGCTCGAATACCACGTGTCGCGGTTCCGTGACGGCAAGGCCTTCGCGAACCGTCAGGTCACCGCCATGCAGGACGGTGCCGAGGTGTTCACGATGCTCGTGGCCTTCCAGGACAACGCAGCCGGTCTCGAACACGCCGTGGAGATCCCGCAGGTGCCCTACCCGGAGGAATTGCCGCCGCTCGGTGAGCATTTCAAGGGCTTTGAGGACCGGATCGCGACCTTCGTCAACGCAATGCATCCGATCGACATCCGCTTCGCCAACGACCCGACCTGGAAGGTCCGCGACGCGGGGGAGAAGCTCAAGGACAACCGGGTCTGGATGAAGACCGACGGCGCGATGCCCGACGACCCGATCATGCATGTGGCCGCCATGTGCTACGCCTCGGACACCACGGTTCTCGACTCGATCATCACCACTCACGGGCTGTCCTGGGGGATCGACCGACTCTTTGCCGCCACGGTGAACCACTCCATGTGGTTTCACCGGGAATTCCGCTTCGATGACTGGATGCTCTACGCCACGCGCTCACCGGTGGCGTCGGGTTCGCGCGGCATGGGATCGGGACGGTTCTGGATGCGGGATGGCACGCTGGCGACCTCGGTGGTGCAAGAAGCGCTGATCAAGTACTTCCCGCCGAAGAGCTGAACGGCCAATGGCACACTGGTCGCCATGACCTACCCCCAGCCACCGGGACCGGACTGGGCGACGTCGGGACACACTCGACCCGAGTACTGGTTGCAGCCGGGACCGATGCTGCCCCAACACACCTGGCAGCGCCGGACCAGGTCCGTCATCATCTTGGCGAGCGCGTTGGCGGGCCTGTTGCTCGCCGGCGTCGCCGTCGTGGCATTGATGGTCGGCTCGGTCAACGCGGCAACCTTCAGTGCCCGCGGGGTGGTGATCTGCGCGTCCGGCGACGGCCAGATCGCCACCGGCACGGCCGTGCGGATCTACGACGAGACCGGCGAGGAACTGGCGTCCACTCAACTCGGTGGACCACGGACCGACGAAGGCCGCTGCGAGTTGCCGTTCACCGCCGACGACGTACCCGCTGCCCGCGGTGGATACGTCGTGCGGGTGGGAGATGCCTTCCAGGAGACGGTCTCCGAATCCGCCCTCGAACAAGGCGCAGTGCTGCGACCGGTGTCGTGACCCCCAAGTGGTGACGCCGGCGTCGTTGTCCGGTGCACATCGCCGACCCGGGATACACTTCGGCGATCTGTCGGTCGTCGGCTCCCGCCGGCGTGTGCATGGAGGGGATGCGTGGACGAGAGCATCGATTGGGGCCACGAATGGCTCGCATCGACGATCTGGCTGGCGCTCGCATTTGCGATCTCGGCAGCTGTCGGAATCGCGATCTGCGCGCTTCTTGCCCGATTCACCACCTGGGGCCGGCAGTTCTGGCGGCTGTCGCGGGGCTTCTTCACCGGCCCCGGCAAGTGGCTGACATGGTCGATACTTGCCGGATTGCTGTTGCTGACCCTGTTGGGCGTGCGACTGAACGTTCTGATCTCCTACCAGTACAACGACATGTACACGGCGATGCAGGAAATCGCCGAGGGGCTTGTGCAGGGCGATCTTGCGGCACGCGACGCCGCCGCGTCCGCCTTCTGGCGTGCGATCGGCATCTTCGGACTGTTGGCGACGATCCACGTGATCCGTTCTCTCGTCGACTACTACGCGGGTCAGGCCTTCGATATCCGTTGGCGGACATGGTTGACCGATCGGTTGACGGCCGATTGGCTCGACGGCCAGGCCTACTACCGCAACCGCTTCGTCGGTGACGCCAACATCGACAACCCGGATCAGCGCATCCAGGCCGACATCACGAACTTCGTCGTGTATTCGCGTGCGCTGGCCTTCGGTGCCGTATCCGCCGTGGTCTCCATCGTCTCGTTCACCAAGATCCTGTGGGATCTGTCCGGTCCGTTGACGATCCTCGGCGTCACGTTCCCACGCGCGATGATGTGGATTGTCCTCAGCTACGTCCTGGTGACCACGGTGGTCGCGTTCTACATCGGCAGACCGCTGATCCGCCTGAACTTCCTGAACGAGCGTCTCACCGCGAACTTCCGCTACGCGCTGGTCCGCATCCGCGACGGAGCAGAGAATGTGGCGTTCTACCGAGGCGAGGGAGTCGAACGGGCGGGACTGCTTGCACGCTTTGCCGCGGTGATCCAGAACTTCTGGCGAATCGTCTTCCGGACGTTGAAGTTCAATGGCTGGAACCTCACGGTGAATCAGACCGCCGTTGTGTTTCCGCTGATCGTCCAGGCGCCACGCTTCATAGCCGGTGACATCACCCTCGGCGCGGTGATGCAGTCGTCGACGGCCTTCGGCAACATGCATTCCTCACTGTCGTTCTTTCGCGAATCCTACGACGAGTTCACCGAACTGCGCGCCTCCATGATCCGTCTCGACGGGCTGCATGACGCGAACAACAAATCGCGCGAGTTGCGACGGATTCCGACAGAGGAAACCGGACAGCGGCGCCTCACACTGCAGGACGTGGACATCACAACACCCGACGACCGGCCGCTCGTGCGGTCACTGTCGCTGTCGATGTCGCCCGGCGATGCGCTGGTGGTCAAGGGCAGCTCGGGTTCGGGCAAGACGACGCTGTTGCGTGGCATCGCAGAGATGTGGCCATTCGTCGATGGCGAGGTCGACCGGCCACTCGGACGGCGCACTCTGTTCCTCTCCCAGATCCCCTACATCCCGCTGGGCGACCTGCGCACCGCGGTCGCATACCCGGCTGCACCCGACGAACTCGGCGACGATGCCATCCGACGCGCACTACAGCAGGTTTTCCTGCCGCATCTCGTCGACCGCCTCGACGAGGAGGAGGACTGGTCGAAGGTCCTGTCTCCGGGTGAGCAGCAGCGGGTGGCGTTCGCGCGCATCCTGTTGACCCGCCCGGAGGTGGTCTTCATGGACGAGGCGACCTCGGCGGTCGACGAGGGCCTCGAGTTCTCTTTGTATTCGCTGATCCGCGAAGAACTTCCGGAGACCATCCTGGTGTCGGTCAGTCACCGCAGCACCACCGATCAGCACCACACCGAGGTCCTCGAACTGACCGGTGGCGGCGAGTGGGAATTGCGGGCGGTGAACGCCTGATGCAGCCGATCTGATCGCAGAACGGCACCCTGACGTCGGTTCTTTACTTTCCGATTACCGATCTCGCAGAAGGCTGTCGACACCGCCATGCAATCGGTACTGTGATGGCGACCACTCTGACCAGACGAGCGAGGATATCGGTCATGACGCAGACAGAACAGATCACCTTTCCCCACGAGACGGGGGCTCAGGTGGCCACGCTGCCCGAGGCGTTCCAGCAATCGATCACCGTCCGCCCCGACGCAGTAGCCCTGCGGACCGTCGGCGGCATCCAGGAGATCACCTGGGCCGAGTACGGCCGGCGGGTGGAGGCGATCGCCCGCGGGCTCGCTGCGATCGGTGTCGGCCCCGGCGACACCATCGGCATCATGCTGACCAACCGGCCCGAGTTCCACCTCGTCGACACCGCGGCTCTCCATCTGGGCGCGATCCCGTTCTCGATCTACAACACCAGCGCCCCCGATCAGATCGAGTACCTGTTCGGCAACGCCGAGAACTCCGTCGTGGTGACCGAGCAGGTGTTCCTGCCCGCGATCCGGGCGGCCAACACGAATGTCACCACAACCATCGTCGTCGACGGCACGGCCACGGATGCGATGTCGCTCGCCGACCTCGAACAGACCGCTGCGCCCGAGGGTTTCGACTTCGAGGCGTCCTGGCGGGCGGTTGCGCCCGAAGATCTCGCCACCCTGATCTACACGTCGGGCACCACCGGCCCGCCCAAGGGCGTGGAGATCACCCACCGCAACATCATCGCGGAGCTGGCGGCTCTCGCCGAACACGTGGAGGCCGGCTTCGACGACCGGGTGATCTCGTATCTCCCCGCCGCGCATATCGCCGACCGGGTGTCCTCACACGCTGCAAACATGGTGCGCGGCATCCAGATCACCACGGTCCCGGATCCGCGGGAGATCGCCGCGGCTCTACCAGAAGTGCGCCCGACCTTCTTCTTCGGCGTACCGCGCGTCTGGCAGAAGATCCGCGCCGGCATCGAAGCCAAGATGTCCGAGGAATCCAGCCCGGTGAAGAAGAACCTCGCGGCCTGGGCGCTGGGAGCGGGCGCCGCGGCAGCGCGTGCGCAGCTCGAGGGCCGCGATCCCGGACGAGTCGGCGCACTGCAACACGGGCTGGCCGACAAACTCGTCCTGCACAAGGTGCGCGAGGCCATCGGGATGGACCAGGTGCACTTCGCCGGGTCCGGCGCCGCTGCCATCCCGAAAGAGGTTCTGGAGTTCTTCCTGGGACTCGGTGTGCCCGTGTTGGAGGTGTGGGGGATGTCGGAGACCACCGGCGTCTCCACGATGACCACCTCGGAGAACCTGAAGATCGGCACCGTCGGTAAGACCGTCTCCGGGGTGGAGGCCAAGCTCGCCGACGACGGTGAGTTGTTGATCCGTGGGCCGGTCGTGATGCGTGGATACCGGAAGCAGCCCGAGAAGACGGCGGAAACCATCGACGCCGACGGTTGGCTCGCCACCGGTGACATCGCGAAGATCGACGATGCGGGCAACGTCACCATCGTCGACCGCAAGAAGGAACTCATCATCAACGAGTCGGGTAAGAACATGTCGCCGACCAACATCGAGAACGCGATGAAGGCGGCCTCCTCGCTCATCGGCCAGGTGGCGGCGATCGGCGACGGGCGGCCCTACATCTCGGCGCTGGTGGTGCTCGATCCCGACGCGGCAGCCGCACGGGCGAAGATGCTCAACATCCCCGACGCCGACATGGCGACGCTGTCGAGCAGACGGGAAGTGATCGACGAGGTCACCGCCGCGGTGCGCCAGGGCAACAGCAAACTGTCCCGCGTCGAACAGGTCAAGCGGTTCACCATCGTGCCGGTGGCCTGGGACCCGGGTGGCGACGAGCTCACTCCGACGATGAAACTGCGACGCAACCCGATCGCGACCAAATATGCCGAAAGGATCGGGAAACTCTACGACGACGCCCCCGACGACGAGGTGATCGACCTGCGGTGAGAACCGCCCACTTCCGCCGCCTCGACACTAGGATCGTGGAGGACGGTCAGGCACTGCGTCATGCCGCGACCGGCCACCGCCCTGTCAATCGCGACGCAGCGAGGAAGTCGTCATGACCGAAGAAGTCGTTCCCGACATCGGACCCATCGATTACATAGTTCTGGAGTGGAGTGGGCAGCAGCCGACCGGCGAAGCGATCCCGTATCTTGTCGAGCTGGTCGACCGCGGCATCATCCGCGTCATCGATCTGGCATTTGTGCAGAAGGCTGAGGACGGCACCCTGACGCATCTCGAGATCGACCAGCTCGGTGTCGATTTCGAGATTCTCGACGGTGCGGCGAGCGATCTGATCGGCGAGGATGACATCGCCGAAGCGGCGTCGGTGCTGCAGCCGGGGACCGCCGCGGCGATTCTCGTCTACGAGAACGCCTGGGCGGCACCGTTCGCCGGAGCGCTGCGCCGCAACGGTGCGCAGCTGGTCGCCTCCGGCCGGATCCCGATGGACGCCTTCGTCGAAGCCGTCGAGGCTGCCGACGCGGCGGACGCCTGACGCATTCTCGGCATTCCCTGAACCACCGCACACCAAGGAGGAACCCCATGCCCGGACTCATTCGAGCAGCGGCGCGTACCGCGGTCATCGCCGGTACCGCCACGTCGGTCAGCAATCGTGTCTCGCGCCGCCAGGCGAACCGATGGGCGCAGCAGGAGTACGAGAACCAGCAGCGCTATGCCCAGCCGGCGCCCGCTCCGGCGCCTGCGCCGGCACCCGCCCCGGCTGCGCCCGCACCGGCAGCGGCACCGACGCAGGACACCATCACACAACTGAAAGAGCTCGGCGCGTTGTACCAGCAGGGCATCCTGACCGAGCAGGAGTTCGCCGCGCAGAAAGCCAAGCTCCTCGGCAGCTGACCGGCTTTCACTCGTTCGAAACGCGACTGTCGTCGGCGTCCGCGGTGCCGAGTTCGGCACCCGGAATCCGCGGCAGTCGTCGCGCTATGACCAGGCCGAGTCCGGCAAGGAAGATCACCAGAAGAATCGCCCCCTTGATCGCGGTGAGCTGCGCGTCGACATAGCTGTCGACGAGTGTGTCGACCTCCGCCTGCGGGACGGCGTTCGCCTCGGCGACATCATCGAGCTGATCCCTGCTGATGATCTCGATACCGTCCGCAGACGCTTCGGCGATCTGGCTCTTGGTCTGCTCGGACAGATCGGGGTCGGCCTGTGCCGCCTGGTTGAAGCCGCTGCTGAGCGAGGCGACGAGCAGGGCACCCAGCATCGCGACGCCCACCGAGGTCCCGATGTTCTGCGCAGTTCCCTGCAGCCCGCCGGCCTCGCCCCGGTCGCGCTCGCTCGCCGACGACATGATGACGTTGCCCAGTTGTGAGGCGATGAAGCCGAATCCGGCGCCGAACACCGCCATGCCGATCGCGAAGGGGACGCCCTGTAGTTGGGGTTCGATGGTGCTCACCAAGGTGGACGACCCGATGATCACCAGCACCAAGCCGATCGTGACCATGCGCCTCGGCGATTGAGTCGCAGCGAGTTTCGGACTCGCAAAGGCGGCGATCAGCATCGCCACCGACATCGGCGCCAACTTCAGACCGGTGTCGAAGGCGTCCTTGAGCAGTACGTACTGCAGATAGATCGGGATCACGAAGAACATGCCGCCGATGATTGTCTGCTGAGCGACCAGCATCACCAGACCGTTGCGCAGATGCAGCGTGCGTAACAGTCGCGGATGCATCAACGGGGTGCCGCCGTGTGCGATCACCCGGTTCTCCCAACCGACGAACCCGATCAACACGAAAACGCCTGCGGCGATCATGAACGGCACCACCGAGAAGCCGAACGGGGTGATCTCGGTCCCCGCGATGGTCAATGCGCCGGACGGGCGGATGAATCCCCACGAGCCGGCCTGCAGCAGGGCGATGACGATGAGTCCCAGCCCGAGCGCCGACAGCCCCGTGCCGCCCCAGTCGAGACGACGCGAGCCGGACGCCTTGGTGTCGGCGATAACCCGGACGCAGGCGATCACGACGATGCAGACCACCGTCTCGGCGGCGAAAACGACCCGCCAGGTCAATGTCTCGGTGACCCATCCACCGATGAGCGGGCCGGCGGCGGCGCCCGCGGCCGCGATCCCGCCGAGGGCACTGTAGGCGGTGGCACGCTCGCGCCCCTCGTAGTTGGCGGCGGTCAACGAGATGATCGCCGGCATCACCAGCACCGCACCGGCTCCCTCGACAAACGACCAACCGAACAGCAGCACACCGATGTTGGGGCTGAAGGCGGTGATGAGTGAACCGGTCCCGTAGACCAGCAACCCGATCGCGAACACCCTCCGCCGGCCGAACAGATCGCCGAGCCGTCCGCCGAACAACATGAACGACCCCATCACCAGCGTGTACAACGTGATGGCCAACTGAACCTGCGTCAGCGTGGTGTCGAGGTCCTCCACCACGCTGGACACCGACACGTTCATCACTGTCGTGTCGAGCACCATGATGAACTGTGCGGCGCACAAGATGATGAGAACACCCCATTTGCTCACCGCTGTCACGCTACGCGCGGGAGCGCCGGCACCGAATGTTTGTCGGCGCCGGTCAGGGGGAATCATCCGAAACGGGTGAGCCCGGCACGCGGGGGCACCGGTCGTGGCGTCGGCTCGGTGGCGATCTCGTCAACACAGACGCGCGTGCACGGCGCAGTGCCCATAGTGGAAGGGGAGCCGTGACGGCCACGGTTCCGCCGACGAAAGGACGATCGATGGCCCTCGACGACGACGACATCACCACCTCTGACTCCGGCGGCGAAGGTCCCGCCGACGGCGGTTCCAATCCGGGCGGGCATGACGGCGGCGCCGACGGCACCGCGAACGCCGGTGAAGGTCCCGCCGATGGCGGTTCCAATCCGGGCGGGCATGACGGCGGCGCCGACGGCACCGCGAACGCCGGTGAAGGTCCCGCCGATGGCGGTTCCAATCCGGGCGGGCATGACGGCGGCGCCGACGGCACCGCCTGAACGCAACGAAATGCTGAGCCGCTGTATCTCCATCGACGCCGCGGATTTCGCGCGCGATCATTGGGGTCGACGTCCGCTGCTCAGCCGAGCCGACACGCTCCCGCGCGATTTCGGTGACCTGCTCTCGCCGGCGACGGTCGACGAGCTGCTCACCGAGCGCGGGGTGCGTGCGCCTTTCATTCGTATGGCGAAGGAAGGTGAGCTGCTTGCGCGCGACTGCTATCTCGGTTCGGCCGGCTTCGGTGCCGAGATCGCCGATCAGGTTGACGCGGCCAAGGTTCTGGCACGCTTCGCCGACGGTGCCACGATCGTGCTGCAGGGGCTACACCGGCTGTGGCCGCCGGTGATCGAGTTCGCCCGTGACATGGTCGACGAACTCGGCCACCCAGTGCAGACCAACGCCTACATCACCCCGCCGGACAACCGCGGATTCGATCCGCACTACGACGTCCACGATGTGTTCGTGCTGCAGGTCTCCGGCTGCAAACGGTGGCTGGTGCACAAACCGGTACATCGTGATCCGCTCGACTCCCAGCCGTGGACCGACCACCGGTCGGCCATCGTGGACCGGGCGCGTGAACAGCCGGTGATCGACGCGGTGCTGAGGCCCGGCGACGCCGTGTATCTGCCGCGGGGTTGGGTGCATTCGGCCCAGGCGATGGGCGAGACCTCGATTCATCTCACCGTGGGTGTGTCCCCGGTGACCGGGCACGACGTCGTCCGGGCGATCACCGACGCTCTCGGCGACACCGACATGTTGCGGGAGTCGTTGGCCGTTCCACTCGACCTGGCCGATCACGACCACACCGCGGCGATCACCCGCAAAGTGCTCACATCGGTGATCGAGGTGCTGCGCGCGGACACCGACGATCTGGCCGATGCGGCGGCGACCCGACTGTCGCGGCGTCACGCCGACCGTACGCGCCCGGTGGCGGTCGCGCCGCTGGCCACGCTCGACGCGATCGCCGGACTCGATGCGACGACTCCGGTGGTCTGGCGACCCGGATTGATCGGTCGATTGCAGAACCGCGACGGGCGCGTCGTCCTTCGCCTCCCGGATCGCAGCATCACCTTTCCGGCCTCCTGCGCCGACGCGCTGTCAGCAATCCGGGCCGGGCAACCCGTCGAGGCCGGCGCCCTGCCCGGCCTGGACACCGCCGACGGATGCGTGCTGGTGCGCCGATTGCTGCGCGAGGCGGTCGTGATTCCCGTCGATCGACCGGGACGGGGCCGATGACCGATCGCCCCCCGTGCAGCGACTCCGCCCGCCACCGCGGTGACCCGATGTTCGGCACGGCGTCCGCCGGGCATCGGTGGGTGTTGCTCGAGTTGGCCGGCGCCTGGGGGCCGTCGGCGTTCCTGCAGTCCCCGAAGATCCTCGACCCCGCACTCGGTCGTGCGATCGTGCGACGCGTCGAGACCGCGGGGATGCGAATCGTGGCGATCCGTCGCCCCGGGCGACGAGCCGCGGTGCCGCGGTGGCGGTGGTTCATCGTGGACGCGCGTCCCGGTTCCGAAACCGTGTATCGCGGTGAGGTCGCCGCGGCGCCGGAATTCCTCGATCTGGCGCTCGACGGATCGGACGGTGCGAGATCTGATGATCCGCTCGTGGCCGTGTGTGCGCACGGAAAGCACGACCAGTGCTGCGCGGTGCGGGGCCGGGCCGCGACCGCTGCGATTTCTGCGGTGTATCCGGAGTGGACCTGGGAGTGCTCACATCTCGGTGGGGACCGGTTCGCGGCGACGATGATCCTATACCCGCACGGATTAAGCTATGGCGCAGTCGATTCCGCCGACGATCCGGCCGCCATCGTGCACCGCTACACGAACGGTCGCCTGGACAACGAACTTCTCCGAGGCCGCACCTCGTTGCCCCATGCGGTGCAGGCGGCCCAGTACTTCGTGCGGCGGGCGACCGGCGACGACCGGATCGACGCGCTGGCACCGATCGACGTCCGGCGCGCCGACCATCGGATCGAGGTCGTCCTGGAGGGGTCGGACGGGCCCATCGGCGTGACGCTCGCCGAGCACATGTCCGACCCCCTGCACTCCACCTGTGCGGCGTCGGTTGCCGGTCGGGTCCGGCAGTTCGTGCTCGTGGCGATGACTCGGGTGACCGCCTGAGGATCAGCCCTTCGGTCGGGGTTTGGCCTCCACGGCGATCACCGGAGTACCCACCGTCGTGGCGCCCTCGGCGATCTGTTCGACGGCGGCGAACTTCTTGGTGTTCATCACCACCACCGGGGTGATCAGCGGATATCCCGCCTTTTCGATCACCGCCCGGTCGAAGGTCACCAGCGGTGTGCCCGCGTCGACCTTCTGCCCGGCCTTCACCTTGACGTCGAATCCCTCGCCCTTGAGTTGGACCGTGTCGATACCGACATGGATCAACAGCTCGATACCGCCGTCGAGTACCAGTCCGAACGCGTGGCCGGTGGGCTGGGCGGCGACGACCATCGCAGCCGAAGGTGCGTACACGGTGTCGCCGGACGGTTCGATCGCGACACCGCCACCCATGGTGCCGCCCGCAAACACCGGGTCGGGTACGTCGGCCAGGGCCACCACGGTGCCGTCCAGCGGTGCACCGATCTCGGTGACCACGCCGCGTTCGGTCGGCGCGGCGGATTCCGCCGGCTCCGCGGGAGCCGCGGTGACCGGGGCAGCGGTGACGGCGGTCGCCGTGGCGCCTCCACCCGACGGCACCGCAGCAGCTGCCGCGGCCGCGGCCACCCCCTCGGCCGAGTCGTCGATCGGGATCGCGCCGGGACGCTCCAGCCCCGCGTCCCGGGCCGCCTCGAACTGTTCCTGTTGTTCGGCGGTTCGATAGCCCGACAGCACCACCAGGATCATCGCGACAGCGAACGCGGCGGCCACGGCGACGGCGTAGAGCGCGATGCTGTCGAACGCGGGGATGGTCAACAGCGAGGTGAACACGAAGGCGTTGGTCGTCACGCCGCCACCGATCCCGATGATCAGGCCACCGACGAAGCAGCCGACGAGCATTCGTGGATAGATCCGTTTGAAACGCAGATGGATGCCGTACAGGGAAGGTTCGGAGATACCGCCGAGGAGTCCGGCGGCCAGTGCGCCGGTGGCGGTCTGCCGCATCTGCATGTCACGCTCACGCCAGGCGATCAGCAGGACGCCGGCCGTCGCCCCGAAGCAGGCGAAGTTCCAGGCGCCCATCGGTCCCTGGATGAAGTCGTAGCCGATGGTCTGGATGTTGAGCAGCATGATCGCGTTGATCGGCCAGTGCAGACCCAGCGGCACCATGAACGGGTAGGCGAGCGGGATCACGATGGCGAAGATGAACGGGGAGAAGTCGTTGATCGACTTGAGGACGTCGGCCAGGCCCGCACCCACGTAGACGCCGATCGGGCCGATGATGAACGCGGTCAACGGGATCATGATCAACATCGCGAGGAACGGCACGAAGATCAGCTGGACGTTCTCCGGGATGATCTTCTTGAGGTACTTGTACAGCGGACCCAGTACGGCGGCCATGAGCAGCGGGGGGAACACCTGTGAGCTGTAGTCGAACACCGTCAACGGGACGCCGAAGATGTCGATGGTCTGCACCTCGAACCCGAAGACGGTGTTGGTGGTGGCCTGATCCATCAGGGCGGTGAAGCCGGGCAGCATGAGCACCGCCATGATGGCGAATCCCACCCAGGGATCCGCATCGAGTTTCTTCGACGCGTTGTAGGCGATCATCAGGGGCAGGAACACGAACACGCACTGCCAGCACAAGTTGACGAACTGCCATGAGGGGGACAGGTCGGTGCGCGGATCTGCCCAGTTGCCGATGATGTCCAGGGTGCTCATCAGCGACATGAACGTGATGAACAGCGATGCGCCGAGCAGGGCACCCAGGATCGGCCGGAACGAATCCGAGAGATATTCGAACAGGGAATCCAGCCAGGCGTTCTTGCCCCGCGGGCCCTTGGCCCGGGCCGCCGCCTTGATGGCCGCCGCATCACCGCCGGCGTTGGCCATCTGGGGCAGCGCCATGATCTCGTTGTAGACCGTCTGTACGCCGCCGCCGATGACGATCTGGTAGCGATTGCCGGCCTGCGGCACCGCGCCCATCACCCCGTCGATGTCCTCCAGCACGCCCTGCTCGACCTCAGAGGCGTCGTGCAGCTGGAAACGCAGGCGGGTCGCGCAATGCGTCAGGCTCTCGATGTTGCCGGCGCCGCCGACGCCGGTGACGATCTCGGATGCCGTGTTGGTCGAGGTAGACATGGCTCTCCCTTGAGCTGCCCGATCCGCAGTCGTGGGCGACCGCGAAACCCGTCGTCGTGTCGGAGCGGCACGGACGGGGCGATTCGGATGTTAACCCGTGGCCGCCCGTCTGTGGGCCGGATCAGGAAGGGAGATGGTCAACGGGTGACCCGGCACAATGGGTTCATTGCTGCTCGCGCGGTGCGTCTCACCCCGGTGGAGTGGTGATTGCCGCCACCGCGCCGCCGTCGACCAACAGATCGATGCCGGTGATGAAGGAGGCCGCCGGGCCGAGCAGAAAGGCTGTGGCGTCGGCGATGTCGGTGGCGGTGCCCAGTCGCCCCGTTCCCGACATCGCGATCATCGCGCGCATCGCATCGCCACTGTCGCCGGCGAGTTCGGCTTGTCCCATGGAGGTCGCGATGACGCCCGGACTGATGCTGTTGACACGCGCACCGCGCGCGCCCCATACGTGACTGGCGGCACGTACCCGGACATGGTTGGCCTGCTTCGCGATCGCATACGCGCTGCCGGGTTCGCGGGCCAGGTCGGGCAGGAAGTCGAGGGACAGCAGGTCCCCACTCGGGGTGTTGGCCAGCGCGGCAGCGTGTTCGGCGGTGAGCGGGGGATAAAGGTGCCCGGCCATGCTGGCGATGACGACCCCGGCACCGTGCTGCGCGATCACGGCGCCGAACGCATCCAGGGACAACGCCACCCCCAGCAGGTCGACCCGCAGGATGGCGTTCACCGGTGCCTGCACCGGGGAGAGTCCGGCAGTGTGGATCACCTGGTCAACGCTGCCCAGCGACTCTGCGAACTCCGCCAGCGCGGTGACCGACTCGGGTGAACCGACATCGACCGCGCGCCCGACCGCGTCGAACCCCTCGCCGGTGAGGGTGGCGACGTCGGCCTCGAGGTGAGTCTCGTCGACGTCGGCGAGCACGATCGTGCGGCCGCCGCCCTGGCGCCGGGCGATGGCCATACCCATCCCGCCCGAACCGACGATCACCACGACGCTGCCTGTCACGGGGTCTCCTCACTGCCGGGACTCACCGCCGACTCTTCGGGAACCGGTGGGTCGCGTCAAGAGGCCGAAGGTCACCGATGGCGGCGGTACCGGCGGTATCCGGGTCAGGCGACCTGACGATCGGCCGCGGCCACGTCGGCGAGCAGACCACCCGGATCGACGATCATCACCACCGGTCCCACGAGGTCATCGGCGCGCTCGATGATCGAGTCGATCTGCTCCGGATCCGACGGATCGGAGACCACCGCCCACACCTGCGCGCGAACCGACGCGTCGATGAACGGCACCAGATCGTGGGAGGTGGCGGCGGTCAGCACCACTCGCCGACCGGTCCGCAGCATGTCGTGCACCAGCGTGTGCGCCCGTGTGCTGCCGTCCATTATGACGAGGATGCTGTCTGCGGTGATCGTGCCATGCCGTGCTGTCGGGGTCTGTCGAGTTGTGTTCATACCGACCATGCCATTGCCCGGCCCTGCGACCGGCGTGTGCCGGGGCTGTCAGTTCGCTGAGTGCCGTCGCACGCGCCGGCAGGGGCAGCGGTCTGCACGGGTACCAGGGAGGATCATCGGGTGCGGCGGCGCTATCCTCGCGGACATGAGTGACGTGACCGGTGCCGCGGACGGTGATCGGCGTTGCCCGTGTACCTCGGGTCTGACCTTCGGCGAGTGCTGCGGCCCGGTCCTGGGCGGCAGGCGTCGCGCCCCGACCGCCGAGGCGTTGATGCGGTCGCGGTTCACCGCGTTCGCGGTGGGTGATCGTGAGTACATCTTGGACAGTTGGCATCCGCGCACCCGCCCGCGCCGGCTCGCCGTCGACGATGCCGCCCAGTGGTACCGGCTCGACGTCGAGTCGTCCACGGGTGGAACGCCGTTCGATACGACCGGCGAGGTGACGTTCACCGCGCGCTACCGGGAGAACGGTGAGCGGAAGGCCCTGCGTCAGCGCAGCCGTTTCGAACGACGCGACGGCCGGTGGGTCTACGTGGACGGGTCCGCCGCCGACTGACCGTCACCCGTGGCGGCACACCCAGTCGATGAGTGGTGTGGCGACGCGCCAGTCCTTGCGCACCTCTCGAACCAAGGCCGCGGAGTGGATCACCTCGTCGAAGCCGTAGTCGCGGGTGATGGTCAACGACTTGTGCCGCAGCAACTCGATGCGGGGATGGTCCGGTGACCATCCGCGCGGCGCGGTCTTCAGGGCGTCCCCGCCGATCTCCCAGCCGGTTCGGGAGTATTTCCTGACCAACTGTTCGAGTTCGGCCCCGTGGATCGCGTTGTCGATGGCAGACCGCAGAGCAGCCAGCCGCTCGGCGGAGGCCTCGTAGAAGCCGGCGCCCACCCGCACTCCGGGCGCCCCGATCTGCACGTAGTAGCCAGTCGCCGGGCCGACTGCGACAAACGCACCCTGATGGGTCTTGTACGGGGTCTTGTCCTTCGAGAACCGCACGTCGCGGTAGGGGCGGAAGATCTTGGCTGCCCCGAATTCGCCGGCCAATTCGTCGGTGAGTTCGCCCATCGGTTCGGCGACCGCGCTCCGGTAGGTGTCCTTGTGCTCGTCCCAGAACACCTTGGAGTTGTCGATCTCGAGATCGTCGTAGAAGTCGAGTGCAGCCTCGGGGAAACCGGTGAAGGCCATGGTGGCGAGCCTACGCGTATTGATGTTTCGGACGACCCGACGCGGGTAGTCTGCAGGGTGTTGGTGCGGCTTCAGACGACCGGTCGCAGGCATCACGATGAAACGAGGTTGTCATGACCAGTCACATCTTCGCCGGTCGCGAGTACCGCAACCGGGTGCACGCCGGCCGCATTCTCGCCGAGCACGTCGAGCGTCAACTTCCGGAGCAGGTGGCGTCGTCGCCTCACCTGATGGTGGTCGCCCTTCCCCGTGGTGGCGTACCGGTGGCGCGGCAGGTCGCCGAGCACCTCGATGTGCCGCTCGACGTGTTGCCGGTCCGCAAGGTCGGGGTGCCCGATCAACCGGAGTTGGCTGCCGGTGCGATCGCGTGTGGGGACGTGGTGGTGACCAACGATGAGATCATCGGTGGGCTCGGGATCACGCAGAGCGAGTGGGAGGCCATGCTGCGCCGTGAACGCGCCGACCTCGATCGCTGTGCCCGCGTCCACCGGCACGGACGCGCCGCCTTTGCGGTGCGCGACGCCGACGTCGTCGTGGTCGACGACGGGGTGGCGACCGGAGCGACGATGTGTGCCGCGGTCGGTGCGCTCCAGCGTCTCGGCGCGGCAAGCGTGACAGTCGCTGTCCCGCTGGGGCCGCCGGGAATGGCGGACAGGTTCCCCGGTGTCGAACAGGTGATCTGTCCGACGATCCTGGAATCGTTCCGCGGAGTGTGCGCGGCGTACGACGAGTTCGAGCCGATCACCGATGAGGACGTCCGGGAGTTGCTGAGCTACGCCGGCACGCGCTGATCGAATGGCGCATTCGGACAAGGGCGGGCGCACCGGCCGGCGGTCGGCCGACGAGATCGACCACAGATCAGCCGGTGAGCGCGCGATATTGATGCTGTTGAGACCGAACACCACTCGCCAGCCACTCGCACGGGCCATCGCACGTGTGGCGCTCGGCCTCGTGCTGGCCATCGCCGGCGTGGGACACCTGACCGCCCAGCGCGAGGAGTTCCAGGCGCAGGTTCCCGACTGGGTACCGCTGGACAAGGACTTCGTCGTCCTCGCATCGGGTGTGGTCGAGATACTGCTGGGTCTGGCGCTGATCGCGCTGCCCCGTTATCGCAAGCTCGTCTCGTGGGTGGTCGCCGCGTTCTTCGTTGCTGTGTTCCCAGGCAACGTCCACCAGTACGTCGAGCACATCGACGCGTTCGGCCTGGACACCGACACCGAGCGGCTGGTCCGACTCTTCTTCCAACCGGTGCTCGTGGTCTGGGCGCTGTTCGCCGGGACCGACGGGAATCGAGGCAGTCGGCCGACCGGCACGCATCCGGACTCAGCGTGAGGTGATGTGCCGGTCGATCGCGGTGCGCGCGGCCGCGAGTACCGCGTCCCGGCCGAGGGCCGTGACGGCCACCGACCGCCCGACGGTGGTCACACCGGCCACCGCGGGAGCATCAGGGGCATGATCGGCAGCCGTGTCGATGGCTTCGGCGGTGGCGTGATCACCTTTTCGGCGCAGCAGTACGGCGAGGTTGCGCAGTGCAGTCCACTGATGGGTCCAGTTGCCCGTCCGCGCGAAATAGTCGAGCACGTCGCGATACCCACGCAACGCGGCGTCGTACCGCCCCGCTGCTGTCAGCGCCGAGAGCAGTCCGACCCTCGACACACCCGTGAAAAACGTTGCGCCACAGTCCTGTGAGAGCTCGATGGCGGTCCGGTAGTGCCGTTGGGCGCCCTCGGCGTCACCGGCGATATTGGCGATCTCGCCGTCGACATATGCCGCCCATGATCGCATCGACGGCGACACCGCACCTGCCGAACCCCGTGCGTTGAGCTCTCGCGCCGCGTCCACATCGCCGGAATATGCCCTGGCCAGCGCGGCGATGCCAAGAGCGTCACCTCCGGGTGCCAGCTCCGCCGCGGCCAGCGAATGCTCGACGCACCGGTCCCAATCACCTCGGGCGAGGTCTGCCACCGACGACACCGCCCGCCCGTACCAGCGGTCCGGCCCCTCCGACCGATCCAGGCCCGCACGAGCCAGCGCTTCGGCTTTCCGATAGTCACCGTCGTGGTACCAGGCCTCACCGGCAATCGCCAGTAGCGCACCTGCACGCGGGTGCCCCGGCAATGCCGGGTCCGCCGCGAGATCCTCGGCCCAGCGTCGGATCTCGATCAGATCCCGATAGGCGATCGCGTTGTACACACCGAGCACCATCGCGACCGCAGCGTCGAGGTTCGCAGTGGTGCGCGCGGATCGCCAGGCAGCCCGCATGTTCGGGATCTCGCGACGCAGCAGTGTGTCCGCGGACGCCTCGGCCGGGGACTCCATCCCGATGTGGACGCGCTCGGCCAGCGCGCAGGCCCAGCGCAGCATCCGGTCGGTGGCCGCCGGTTCTTCTCCTGCAGCGACCAACCGGTCGACACCGAACGCCCGCAGCGTCTCCAACATCCGGTACCGGGTGGCGCCGCGAAACGAGGCGTCGATCATGGACGCATCGACGAGCCGGGCCAACGCCTCCGCAGGATCGGTGGCCAGGCCCAGCTGGGTCGCCAGCCATTCAGCCGTGTCGAGGTCGACACCATCCGGGAACACCGACAGCGCCCGGAACAGATTCTGCTCGTCCTCGGACAGCAGCCGGTAGGACCACTCGATGGTGGCACGCAGCGTCCGGTGCCGGGCGTCCGGGTCGGGCCGCCCGCCACCCAGCAGATCGAGTGAACGGTCCAGGCGCGCATGCAGGTCACCCAAAGACAGGGTGGACAGTCGCCCGGCGGCCAACTCGATCGCCAGCGGGATCCCGTCGAGGCGCGCGACGATCTCGCCCACCGTCATCAGCTGCTCCTCCGTCGGTCGGGCGGCGGGTCGAACCCGATGTGCGCGTTCGAGGAACAGTGCCACCGCCGGCGAGTCGGCCGGATCGTCGCCGGTCCGCGGCACCGGTAGCGCGGCGAGCCGAAAGACCATCTCGACCGGCAACCCGAGCGACTCCCGGCTTGTCGCGACCAGCCGCACGTCTGGGCATCGGGCGAGGATTCGTGTCACGACATCGCGAGCGGCGTCGATCAGATGCTCGCAGTTGTCGATGACCAGCGTTGCCGGACGCTGTCCCAGCACGGCCAGACATGTCATCAGCACGTCGCCGTGCTCGATGCGCAAGCCCAGCGCTGCCGCGACAGCGTGCGGGACGGCCTCCGCTTCGGCGACCGGCGCCAGCTCGATCACCGCAGTGTCCGGGAGGTCACGGGCCAGTGCGAGCGCGAGGCTGGTCTTACCGACTCCGCCCGGTCCGCCGATGGTGACGAGGCGTTCGTGGTCGAGTAACCGACGCACGGCCGCGATCTGCGATTCCCGTCCGATCAACCGGGGCCCGCCGGTGGGCGGTGCGACGTGCTGCGGTGACGCATTGTCTCCGACGGTGGCGGCGATATCTCGTTCGGCCTCGTCGAGCACGGCCGTGGGATCGAAGCCGGTCTCGTCGGCCAGCTGACGCCGGAACTCGCGGGCCACCCGCAGCGCGTCAGGCGCTCGACCGGTGGCCGCCAGCGCTCGCATGTGCAGTACGGTCCCGGGTTCACGCAGGGGGTCAGCCTCTCGCGAGGCCATGGCGATGTCGGTCACTTCCGCCGCCCGACCCGCCGCGATGCCGGCGACCACCAGCGCATCACTGATCTGTTGTCGCAGTCGGGCGTAGCCCACGGCGGCGGTGGCGATGGTGGGTACCTCGGTGAGATCAGGGAGAACCGGGCCGCGCCACAGAGCGTGAGCCCGGCTGAGGCTGTCGAATGTCTCGGGTGAGCGTTGTCTGGACGTGGCCAGGCACATGCGGGCCTCGGTGACGTCGAGTTCGTCGTGCCCCAGCGCGAGGCGATAGCCACCCGGCAGTGTCTCGAGGCGCGCGGCGGCCGGCCCGAGCTGAGACCGCAACCGGGAGATGTGGTTCTGCAAGGCCTGCCGTCCGGTCTCCGGGACGCCCGACGGCCACAACACGTCGAGAAGGTCGTCGAGCGGTACGGTCGTCCCTTCGGCCATCGCCAACACGACCAGCAGAGTGCGACGTTTCCGACCGGGGACCTCCACGGTCTCGCCATCGACCAAGAGCTGCAGCGGACCGAGCAGATTCACGCGGATAGTCGGCGGTGTGCGCACGGTGGGCATGGCCGCTCCCAAGTCGTTCGGCCCATGAACGAGCTCGGTCTCGCTCGTGTGAGCACGACGATAGCCGACGACAGCGACGTGACAGCGCGTCGGGCGACTCTTCGGTGGTCGCCCGGCACCGGGCCGGCCGACGGGAGAGGAGAACTGAGATGGACCCCGACAAGGTAACCGAGTTCATGGGTCAGGTCGTCGCGGACATGGCCGCCACCGACGCCGCGGGTTCGGTGGTGATCGGCGAACGCCTCGGCCTGTATCGGTCGCTGGCCGAAGGACCGGCGACACCAGGCGACCTGGCCGCCCGCACCGGTTGTCACGAGCGGTATCTGACCGAGTGGCTGCGCGGCCAGGCCGCGGGTGGGTACGTGACCTATGAGCCCGCGACAGAGCTGTTCTCGCTGACGCCGGAGCAGGCGTTCTGCCTGGCCGACCCGGACGGCCCGAATGTGCCCGCGGCATTTCGTACCGGACTCGGGACGCTACGCGCGGAACCGAAGATCACCGAGGCATTCCGCACCGGCGAGGGCGTCGGCTGGCATGAGCACGACGAGGACGTCTTCGTCGGGTGCGACGCCTTCTATCGGCCTGGCTATGTGGCCGAACTCGTGCCGACGTGGATTCCGGCGCTGACCGGGGTGCAGGACAAGCTGCACGCGGGGGCTCGGATCGGCGACGTCGGCTGCGGCCTCGGGTCGTCGACGCGCCTGCTCGCGGCCGCCTACCCGAACAGCTCGGTGGTCGGCGTCGACTACCACGAGGAGTCGATCACCCTGGCGCGCAAGCGCACCGCCGAGGCCGGACTGACCGATCGAGTGAGTTTCGAGGTCGGCACCGCGCAGACGTTCGCCGGTTCCGGCTACGACCTGATCACCATGTTCGACTGCCTGCACGACATGGGCGATCCACTCGGCGCGGCTCGTCGAGTACGCGAGGCACTGGCCGACGACGGCACCTGGCTGCTCGTGGAGCCGGCGGCCTCCGACGTCGTGGAGGAGAACTTCAACCCGGTGGGACGACTGTTCTACAGCGCGTCGGTCTTCCTGTGCCTGCCCAACAGTCTGTCGCAGCCCGGCGGCTACAGCCTGGGAGCGCAGGCCGGCGAATCGGCGGTCCGACAGATCGCTGCGGACGCCGGGTTCACCCGGTTCCGGTTGGCGGCGCAGACCGGCTTCAACGCGGTGTTCGAGATCCGGCCCTGACCCCACCCGAAATCTGCCGAGGATTCACGCCCAGCGCTATCGGGCTGGGCGTGATACTCGGTAGATCATGGTGTTGGCGGCGGCGCTCGTGGCGATGGTGGGTGGGTTCACCGTGGCGGTGCTCGCCTCCCGTGTTGCGGTCACCGGTGCGAACAGCCTCGTCGCGCGAACGAGTTTGCCGCCCTTCGTCGTCGGCATGACACTGGTGGCGCTCGGCACCGATCTGCCCGAGATCGTCAATTCGATCGTCGCGTCGCTGCAGGGGCTCGGCGATGTCAACGTCGGCGATTCGATCGGCTCTGTCGTCACCCAGGTCACGCTCGTCCTCGGACTGATGCCACTGCTCGGCGGCGCGCTGCTGCTCCCACGTCGCCGGTCCACCATCGTCGGCATCGGGATCGTCGCCGCGCTGCTGTTGGCCGCGGTGTTGATGCGCGATGGTGATCTCTCCCGCAGCGACGGTGCGGCGCTCGTCGGCTCATGGGTGGCGTTGTCTTTCGTCGTCTGGCGGTTCGGCGGTGACTCCGACACGGAGACCGCCGAGCCCGACGATGGCGGCCACCTGCGCGCCGTGGCGCAGCTGGCGATGGGCCTCGCGGTCATCACCCTCGGCGTGATGGCGGCGATCTGGGGTGTCGTCCGGCTCGCCGACGCCGCCGGTGTTCCGGTGTTCCTGGTCAGCTTCTTCGGTGCCTCGCTCGGCACATCGCTGCCGGAGTTGCTGTTCAGCGTCACCGCGCTTCGCCGCGGTCACGCCGAGATGGCGGTCGGCGATGCTCTGGGTGCGTCGATGGTGGACGCGACATTGTCGATCGGGATCGGGCCGCTCATCGCGCCCACGCTCGTCACGGTCGCGCTGGTCGAACGGGGTGCCCTGGTGGCAGCGCTCACCGTCGTGCTCGCCGTGGCGATGCTGGTGGCGAGGGGGCGTCACACCCGGGTGACCGGCACGGCGCTGGTGGGTATGTATGTCGCCGTCTATGTGGTCCTGCTCGCCTGACGCGTTGTCGCGGTGACGTTGGGCTCTATCGGCGGGCGGGCCGACCCGAGAACGATCGGGTGTATGAGCACAACGGTTCTGGTCGCTTTCGCCAGTGCGGACGGGTCGACCGCGGAGGTCGCCGAGCGTCTCGGTGAGCATCTGCGCGCCTCGGTACCGGATGTGAGCGTCGCATCGGTTACCGACCACCCCGACCCGGCGGCGTTCGACGTCGTGGTGGCGGGCAGTGCGATTCACGACGGTGCGCTGTTGCCCGAGTTCGTGGCCTTCGTCGACGAGAACGAGGACGAACTCCGACGGCGCCCGGTGTATCTGTTCTCGCTGGGCATGGGGCCGGTCCTCCGCGGACCTGTCGGAGCGATCTTCCGCACCAAGGTGCCGCCGACCATCGCGGCGCTGCGTGATCGGCTTGCCGCGGTCGAATACCATCCGTTCGCCGGCAGATTCGGACGCCCGCCGCAACTGCGTATTCGGTTCCTGATGTGGGTGATGGGGGCCCGGCCGGGCGACCACCGCGACTGGGCCGACGTACGGCGGTGGGCCGAGTCCATCGGACAGCGCTCGGCGGCGGGCGCGAACGCCTGACGAACCCTGTCGGCACACACCGCGCCCGGAGAATCGCTCGTCTCGGGATACCATGTCGCCGAGGGGAGGCGCGTGTGTCCGAGATACCGAAGACCGAGGTGCGCGGGGTCGATGGCGAGTCGATCGTCTGCGACGGGATCACCGTGTCGAAGTTCCGCCATCACGGCAAGGACGAGGCGGCCCGAAACCCCGTCTCGACATTCCGCGAGTTACAGATCAAGGAGAAGACCTCCCTGTTCGGCAAGCCGCGCAGTCCACGGCAGTTTGCCGTGCTGCTCGTCATGTCGTCGATCATGAGTCTCACCGTCGACGAAGCCGGGAAAGCCGCGATGGAGGCGATGGTCGACGGATTCCGGCGGTGACGGCGTTGCCGACACGATCGGAGTCATCCCCGTTCCTGCTGCTGTCCATCCGCGCCGAGCGCGAGGCGGCCGTCGACGAGCATCGGTCGGTGCTGCGACTGGGCGGGCTCGCCGACGAGGAACTCCGGGCGGTCAACCTCACCCACCGTCCGTTGGGGCCGATCGATCTCGACGACTGGTCGGGCATCATCCTGGGGGGCGGCCCATACAATGTGAGCGACCCCGCCGAGTCGAAGCAGGCGACGCAGCGTCGGGTGGAAGCGGAGTTGTCGGAACTGATCGGCAGGATCGTCGCCGTGGATTTCCCGTTCCTCGGCTGCTGCTATGGGGTGGGCACCCTGGGGTCGGCGATCGGGGCCACCATCGACCGCACCCACGGGGAGCCGGTCGGACCGCTGAGCGTCACCTTGACCGCCCCGGGACGCCGAGACCCGCTGTTCGCGGAACTGCCGCGCACCTTCGACGCCTACGGCGGACACAAGGAGGCCGCGACCCGGCTACCCGCTCGCGCGGTACACCTCGCGTCGTCGGCCGCCTGTCCGGTTCAGGCGTTTCGTGTCGGGACCAATGTCTACGCCACGCAGTTCCACCCCGAACTCGACGCCGAGAGTCTGTGCACACGCATCGACGTCTACCGGGACTTCGGCTACTTCGACCCCGCCGAGGCGACATCGCTGCAGGCCGCGGCGCGGGCGACCGACGCCCGACACCCGCCCACGGTGCTGCGCCGTTTCGTCGAGCGCTATCGTCGCCGACCATAGGGTCGGCTACCGCGGCGGATCGTCTCCACGGCCGAACGCGATGCGGATCAATCGACGCAGTACGTCGAGGTCGATCTGGTCCAGCCGTTTCACGTACACACACCCGGCACCTTCGGTGTAGGTGCCGAGGTCGGGCAGTAGCGCGGCGCCCTCGGGTAGATCTTTCAAGCCGTAGAAGACGATCGCCGACTTTCGTGGCGAGAATCCGACCTTGGGCCAATTCCCTTCGGTGCGGGAGCTTTTCGCCGGGGAGACGTAGCGATAGGTCCCGTATCCGACGATCGACGGGCCCCACATCACCGGTTCGGTGCCGGTTTCGGTGCGCATGATCTCATCGATGTGGTGGCCCTCGCTGACCCGGCGGGCGGGGGTGGCGGCATCGAGGAAATCGGGCACGGACGCATCGGTCGGCTGGGTCTTGATCGCCATGGCCTCAAATCTAGTCACGCCCCGTCGGTCGGGACACGTTCGGCCAAAGCCGTTGACTCGGTCGTCCCGGCCAGTACTGTGGTATTTGTCACACCATCCTGGAGGGAAGCCATGATAGCGGCCGAGATGAAGGAACTCCATCGCAGCATCGGGGCGCTGCGGCATCACATCGTCACGCTGAAGGCGCATTACGGGGACTGCGACGCTGTTCGCCGGATGGCCAATGACCTCGACCGGTTGGAGATCGACCTGCATGATTTCGAGCATGCGCTCCCTCCCCGGATTCGCGTGAAGGGCAAGGACGACGTGATCTACGTCCCGGACAGCAAGTCCGACGAGGCCGCGTGGCTCGGTGCGCAAGACGAAGGGCTGGGCTTCCACTCGCGTGAGCGCACGAAGTGAGCGCGCCCGCGGCTGAGCGGGATTCTGCCGGGGTTTTTTCCCCGGGACGGGCGCGCATCGCGGTGCGTACCCTTCGATCGGACAGATGGTGGCTGCCGCCGCTGCTCACCGTGCTGGGGCTGTCGGCATTCGTCGTCTATGCGACGGTGCGGTCGTTTGTTCGCACCGCCTACTGGGTGGACGACTATCACTACCTGACACCGTTCTACTCACCGTGTCTGAGCGACTCGTGTGTGCCGGGCTCGAGTCATTTCGGGACACCATTCCCGGAACTCCCGATGTGGATTCCGCTCGGGTTCGTGGTATTGCCGTTCCTGCTCGGCTTCCGCCTGACCTGCTACTACTACCGCAAGGCCTACTACCGGTCGTTCTGGCTGTCACCACCGGCCTGCGCGGTGGCCGAACCGCACGGTCGCTACACCGGAGAGACCCGGCTGCCACTGATCCTGCAGAACGCGCACCGCTACTTCTTCTATGTGGCGCTGGTGGTCACGCTGATCAACACCTATGACGCGATCTACGCCTTCCACGGCGCGGACGGCGGTTTCGGATTCGGCCTCGGCAATGTGATCCTCGTGATCAACGTGATCCTGCTGTGGGCGTACACGGTGTCGTGTCATTCGTGTCGCCACGCCACCGGTGGTCGACTCAAGCACTTCTCGGCACATCCGGTCCGGTACTGGATGTGGACTCAGGTCACCCGGCTCAACACCCGGCACATGCTGTTCGCCTGGATCACCCTCGGCACCCTGGTCCTCACGGACTTCTACATCATGCTGGTGGCCAGCAACACCATCTCCGACCTGAGATTCGTGGGTTGATTCCCTGTTCTCGCAGCGCCTGCTGCGCAATCGATCTGACGTTGGGAGTTTCTGCCAGATGACCGAACCGGAACGCCACAAATACGACGTCGTCGTCATCGGAGCGGGCGGCGCCGGACTGCGCGCGGTCATCGAGGCCCGCCAGAAGGGCTACTCGGTCGCCGTGGTGTGTAAGTCATTGTTCGGCAAGGCCCACACCGTGATGGCCGAGGGCGGTTGTGCGGCATCGATGGGCAACGCCAACGAGAAGGACAACTGGCAGACACATTTCCAGGACACCATGCGCGGCGGGAAGTTCCTCAACAACTGGCGTATGGCCGAATTGCACGCCAGAGAAGCCCCGGATCGGGTGTGGGAACTGGAAACCTATGGCGCCCTGTTCGATCGAACCGCCGACGGACGAATCGCCCAGCGCAACTTCGGCGGCCACACGTATCCGAGGCTGGCGCACGTCGGTGACCGGACCGGCCTCGAGCTGATCCGGACCATGCAGCAGAAGATCGTCTCGCTGCAACAGGAAGACCATGCGGCCACCGGCGACTACGAAGCACGCATCAAGGTCTTCGCCGAGTGCACGATCACCGAACTGCTCAAAGACGGTGACGCCATCTCCGGCGCGTTCGGTTATTGGCGCGAATCCGGCCGGTTCGTGTTGTTCGAGGCGCCCGCCGTGGTGCTCGCGACCGGAGGCATCGGCAAGTCGTTCAAGGTGACCTCGAATTCCTGGGAGTACACCGGCGACGGTCACGCACTCGCGCTGCGTGCCGGCGCCAGTCTGATCAACATGGAATTCATCCAGTTCCATCCGACCGGGATGGTGTGGCCGCCCAGCGTCAAGGGGATTCTGGTGACCGAGGGTGTTCGAGGTGACGGTGGCGTCCTGAAGAACACCGAGGGCAAACGCTTCATGTTCGACTACATACCTCCGGTGTTCAAAGGGCAGTACGCCGAATCCGAGGATGAGGCCGACAAGTGGCTCGTCGACAACGACAGCGCCCGCCGCACCCCGGATCTGCTGCCTCGTGACGAGGTCGCCCGTGCGATCAACGAAGAGGTCAAGGCGGGTCGCGGCACCGAACACGGTGGCGTGTACCTCGACATCGCCTCCCGTATGCCGGCCGACGAGATCATTCGGCGGCTGCCGTCCATGCATCATCAGTTCAAGGAGCTCGCCGACGTCGACATCACCGCCGAACCGATGGAGGTGGGGCCCACCTGTCACTACGTGATGGGCGGCATCGAGGTCGACCCCGACACCGGGGCATCCCGCGTGCCGGGTCTGTTCGCCGCCGGTGAATGCTCCGGCGGCATGCACGGTTCGAACCGCTTGGGCGGCAACTCATTGTCCGACCTGTTGGTGTTCGGCCGCCGCGCCGGTCTCGGTGCGGCGGCCTATATCGAATCGCTGCGCACCAGCCCCCGGGTCGCCCCCGCAGACATCGACCGGGCGGCGGCATTCGCGTTGGCCCCCTTCGATCCTGCCACCGACGGCACGCCGGAGAATCCCTACACACTGCACACCGACCTGCAACAGTTCATGAACGACCTCGTGGGCATCATCCGCAAAGAGGCCGAGGTCCACGAGGCCATCAGTGCCCTCGACGACATGCGCAGCCGAATACGCAACATGACCGTCGAAGGTCATCGTCAGTTCAATCCGGGCTGGCACCTGGCGGTCGATCTGCGCAACATGCTGCTGGTCTGCGAGTGTGTCGCACGGGCAGCACTCATGCGCACCGAGAGCCGCGGGGGCCATACCCGTGACGACTTCCCCACAATGGACCCGGCATGGCGCAACACGCTGCTGGTCTGCACCACCGAAGCCGGCGACGATTCCCCCGTCCCGGAGGTCGCCGTGGTCCGCGAGGAGCAGATCCCGATGCGTCCGGACCTGCTGGAGCTGTTCGACTTCGACGAGCTCGAAAAGTATTACACCGCGGCCGAGATCGCCGGCCACCCCGACGCCGGAGGCCATGCCGGGACTCACGGCAACGAGGAGCACTGAACATGGGTTACGACGCGAAGTTCCGGGTCTGGCGAGGCGACTCCGACGGAGGCGACCTGCAGGACTACACCGTCCTGGCCAATGACGGCGAGGTGGTGCTCGACATCCTGCACCGGTTGCAGGCCACTCAGGCTCCTGACCTGGCCGTCCGCTGGAATTGTAAGGCCGGCAAGTGCGGGTCCTGCTCGGCAGAGGTGAATGGTCGCCCGAAACTGTTGTGCATGACCAGGATGTCGACGTTCACCGAGGACGAGGTCATCACGGTGACCCCCATGCGCACGTTCCCGGTGATCCGCGATCTGGTCACCGACGTCTCCTTCAACTATGCGAAAGCTCGTGAGGTCCAGGCCTTCACTCCACCGGAAGGGCTGAAAGCGGGGGAGTACCGCATGAAACAGGTCGACGTGCAGCGTTCGCAGGAATTCCGCAAGTGCATCGAGTGTTTCTTGTGCCAGGACACCTGCCACGTGGTCCGTGATCACGAGGAGAACAAACAGAACTTTGCCGGGCCACGCTTCCTCATGCGGGTGGCCGAGCTCGACATGCATCCCCTCGATGTGGCCGAGCGCCGCGATTCGGCCCAGTACGAACACGGGTTGGGTCTGTGCAATATCACCAAATGCTGTACCGAGGTGTGCCCGGAGCACATCAAGATCACCGACAACGCGCTCATCCCGATGAAGGAACGAGTCGCGGATCGTCACTACGATCCGCTGGTGTGGCTGGGCAACAAGCTTTTTCGCCGCTAGACGACGACAGCGTCAGGGCGTCGGTCGCGCCTCGGATCGATCGGGCGGCGTGCGGACACAATGCCGGCGATCTCGTGTGTGAACTTTCGGTACATCATGGGCGGTTGGCCGGTGATCGAATCCTGATCGTTCTAGGCTCGACGAAGGTGTTCTACTCGAGCCGGGAGTCCGCAGATGAAACTCGTTGTTGTAGGTGGGGTCGCTGCCGGGGCTTCCGTAGCGGCCAGGGCACGACGCCTCGACGAATCCGCCGAGATCATCGTCTTCGAGCGGGGCCACCACGTCTCATTCGCCAACTGCGGCCTGCCCTACCACGTCGGCGAGGTCATCGGTGAACGCGACCGGCTGCTGCTGCAGACGCCGCAGAGCCTGCGCGAATCTCTCAACATCGACGTGCGCATCGCCACCGAGGTGATCGCGATCGACCCGTCGGCGCACACCGTCTCGGTGCGCGGGGTCGACACCGGGACCGAGTACACCGAAACCTACGACAAGCTCGCCCTGTGCCCGGGCGCCTCCCCGGTCCGGCCGCCGCTGCCGGGCATCGATCATGCCGCGGTGGAGGTCCTGCGACGGATCGGTGACATGGATCGCATCAAAGCGCGTCTCGACACCGCACTCGCGAAACAAAAAGCCGGACGACGGGATCCGGTACACGCCGTGGTCATCGGCGCCGGCTACATCGGGCTCGAGATGGCCGAGAACCTGCACCACCGCGGCGCCACCGTGGATGTCGTGGAGATGGCCGACCAGATCCTGCCACCGGTCGATCGTGACATGTCGATCCCCGTCGAACAGCATCTTCGGGGCCGTGGCATCCGCGTGCACCTGTCCACCGCGGCTGCGGCCTTCGCGCCACTGTCCGGGGAGCGGGTGAGCGTGGAGCTCAAGAGCGGCACCACACTACCCGCCGATCTCGTGGTGCTCGCCGCCGGAGTACGACCGGACACGCAGCTGGCCACCGCCGCCGGTCTGGCCCTCGGCGCACACGGCGGCATCGCCGTCGATACACACATGCGCACCTCCGACCCGGACATCTGGGCGGCGGGCGATGCGGTGGAGACCCCGCACACCGTGCTGCCGGGGTGCTATCTGGCGCCGTTGGCCGGACCCGCCAACCGCGAGGCGCGGGTGGCCGCGGAGAACATCTGCGGCCGCGACACCGAATACCTGTCCACCCAGGGCACCTCGATCGTCAAGGTGTTCGAGATGGTCGCCGGCGGCACCGGCGCCACCGAAGGCCAGCTCAAGGCGTCCGGGGTCGACTACCAGGCGGCCCACGTCCACCCCTCGGGCCACGCCGGGTACTACCCGGGCACCGCGATGATGCATCTCAAGGTGCTCTTCTCGCCCGACGACGGCCGCCTGCTCGGTGCCCAGGCCTGCGGGTTCGACGGCATCGACAAACGCCTCGACCTGATGGCCATGGCCATCCGCCAGCAGATGACGGTTTTCGACCTCGAGCACCAGGAACTCGCCTACGCGCCGCCGTTCGGCTCCGCGAAGGACCCGATCAACATGGCCGGGTTCGTCGCATCGAACGTGCTACGCGGCGACCTGCGTCTGTGGTACGCCGAGGACTTCCCGGCGGCCACCGAGGAGGCGGTACTCGTCGATGTGCGAACGCCCGAGGAGTACGACCTCTGGCACATCCCCGGTGCCGTCAACGTGCCGTTGCCGACGCTGCGAAAGACGATCGAGGCAGGGGAGTGGGACCGGGCCCAGCCATTGCGCCTGTACTGCGCCGTCGGATTCCGGTCCTACCTCGCCCACCGTGTGCTCGTACAGACCGGCTTCACCGACGTCGCCACCCTCTCGGGTGGTTCCACCACCTTCAAGGCCGTGCACGAGAAGCCGGAGGACGTCTACGAGGCGATGCCGCCGATGGAGTCCTACGCCGAGGCGAGTTCGATCGCGGCTGCGCCGGCCGAGGCCACCGGGACACTCATCGATCTCGATTGCACGGGCCTGGCCTGTCCGGGCCCGATCATGAAGCTGTCCAAGGCCATGGAAGACATCGGCGTCGGAGACGAGGTGCGGGTGACCGTGTCCGATCCGGGGTTCGCGCTCGACGCGCCGGCCTGGGCGTCGAAGAACGGTCACCGGTTGGTGGAGATCGAACCCGAAGGTCCGGGTTACGTCGCGACCATGCGCAAGGGTGGTGCCGGTGTGGTCACCACGCCGTCGGGTCCGGTGAAGCCGAAGACCTCGATGGTGGTGTTCTCGGGGGAGTTGGACAAACTGCTGGCCGCGTTCATCATCGGCAACGGCGCAGTGTCCATGGGTGAGGACGTGTCGATCTTCTTCACCTTCTGGGGCCTCAATGCGCTGCGGCGCGAAGACGCGCCGGCGCGCGACAAGTCGGCGATGGAGCGCATGATGTCGATGATGATGCCATCGGGTGCCGGCCACCTGCCGCTGTCGACGATGAACTTCGGCGGTGCGGGAGCCTCCATGATCAAGAAGGTGATGACCGATCACGGAGTGCCCACGCTGCCGGAGTTGATCGCCTCGGCCCAGGAGGGCGGCGCACGCCTGATCGGCTGCACGATGACGATGGAACTGCTGGGAATCGCGGAGGCCGATCTCATCGACGGGATCGAGTTCGGCGGTGTGGCGACCTTCCTCGGTGAGGCGCAGGAATCCGGTACGACCCTGTTCATCTGAACGTCGGGCGGCGACGTCCCGCGGCACCGCGTCAGGCGATGTCCCGGCGGAGCGTCGTGGCGCGGCCGATGACCGCGAAGATTGCGATGTAGGCGAGCATCACCAGCGCGCCCGCCCATTGTGGCGCCAACTCGATGGCGCCGTCGCCCACCGACGAGTAGAAGCTCGACCCGACGACCGCGTCGGCTGCCGCACCGGGCAGATACAGCGCGACCGACGATGTGGCGTCGAAGGAGGCCAGCGCGATCCGCGCGATGGGTTCCACCAGTTGTGTGAAGGCGAGCAGGATCACGATGGCGGCCACCTGGTTGGACACCACCGAACCGAACGCGACACCCATGGCGGTCCACAGCACCATCACGAGCATCGACATCACGATGACCTCCACCGTCGCGCCGTCGGTGAGGTAGGCGCCGTCTCCCTGCCAGGAGAGCATCGGCGCGGCGGTGATCACCACGGCGAGGGTGCCGAGAATCCCGTACAGCAATCCGATCGGGATGCCGGCGATCAGCTTGGCCGTCAGCAGGACGGTGCGGCGGGGTTCCACCAGGAGACTGGCGGTGATGGTCTTGTGGCGGAACTCGCCGGTCACCGCGAGACTACCGATCACCAGCGCGAAGACGTAGCCGATGGGGCTGGTGAGGGCATAGATGGATCGTGCGAGATCGGCGCCGGCGAGTTGCGTCGGAGCCGATTGGCCCTCGATGTCCACGGTCATCGACACGGCGAGCACCAGCCCGATGAAGCCGAGGTAGACCACCAGGGCGAGCAGCAGGATCCACCACATCCGGGTGGACACGAACTTGCGGTACTCGGCGATCAGCGCGGCCCTCACCGGTGCCCCTCCGGTTCGGTGTGCGGCCCCGGGCCGGTCGCCGCAGCGATCTGCGGTGCGAGGTGGCCGGTCGGGGCATCCGGGGATGTGGTGAGCCTCAGGAAGACCGACTCGAGGTCGGCGCCGATGTCGGTGAGTTGATGCAGTTCGATGCCGGCGGCGAACGCCGCCGCGCCCACGGTGGCGCAGTCTTGTGCGTCGACGCGGAACCCACCCGGGCCGCGGCTGACCATCCATCCTCGCTCGGCGGCCAGCTGCGCGAACGCGTCGGCCGCGGGTGTGCGCACACCGACGGCCCGCTCGGCCAGTGATTCGAAGTCCGCCAGGGTCGATGCCCGGATGAGCCTGCCCCCGCCGATCACCACGACATCGTCCACGGTGCTGCGCACCTCGGCGAGCACGTGGCTCGACACCAGCACCGTCCGGCCCTCATATGCCAAGGAGCGCAGCAGTTCACGTAGCCATACGATGCCCTGGGGATCGAGACCGTTGGCCGGCTCGTCGAGAACGATGACCTGTGGGTCGCCGAGCAGTGCGGCGGCCAACGCGAGCCGTTGGCGCATCCCTGTCGAATACCCGCCCACCCGGCGATCGCCGGCGGTGGCGAGACCGACGAAGTCGAGAACCTGATGACACCGCGCGGTCGAGACGCCGGTCTGCGGCGCCAGTGTCTGAAGGTGGCCGAGACCGGTGCGGCCGGGATGGAAGCTCGACGCCTCGAGAGCGGCTCCGACAAGCCGCATGGGCCGGGAGATCTCGCGGTACGGTCGGCCACCGATCATCGCTCGGCCCGCCGTGGGCGCGATCAGGCCGAGAACCATCCGCAATGTGGTGGTCTTACCCGACCCGTTGGGGCCCAGGAAACCGGTCACCCTACCCGGCGCCACCTCGAACGTGAGGTCGTCGACCGCCGTGACGGCGCCGAAGCGCTTGGTCAAACCTTCGATGGAGATCGCGACCGACACTGCACCTGAGCTTCCTGTCGAATGCTGGTGGTTCCAGGACCAACGCTATACCCCGCGGGTATGTCGGATCGACGGATGACTGGCGTCTATCTCGTGTCGCCCAACTCACCGGACGCCAGGAAAGCCGCCACCGCGGTGCGTACCCGCTGCGTCTGGCCCAGCTGCAGATGCCCACCTGAATCCAGGCCGACGAAACGTGCGTCGGGAATGCGTTCGCCTGCGGCGCGTGCGGCCTCGTAGGACGCCAGCGGGTCGTCGGCGGCGTGCACGATCAGGGTGGGGACCCGCAGTTCCTCGAGCGGATAGTCGTTGACATCCGGATTTGCCACGTACGCGTCGAATACGGCACCGGTCACGCGCGGACGGACCGGGAAGATGGTGTCGAGCATCTGTGTCAGCACTCGGGCATCGTCCACGCCGCGCGGGAACCCCTCGGGTACCCCCATCATCCGGGCGAAGACCGGCCGGGCGAGCCTTTTCAAGGCCCACAGCGGTGGGTCGGAGTACAGGAGCTTTGCCCACTCCGGGGGTGCCTGCGCGGTGTCGCTGCCGGGGAAGCTCCCCGAACTGATGATCAGGTGCCGCAAGCGATCCGGATGTCGCAGGGCCAATTGCACAGCCGCGCTCGTGCCCGCCGAGATCCCGATGGCATCAACCGTCGGCAACCCCAGCACGTCCAGCAACTCCACGAACGCGTCGGCCTGGTCGGCGACAGAAGCATCACGGGGCATGGCCGACCCGAGATAGCCGAACCGTGACGGAGCGATGACGCGTCGGGTGCCGATCGTGTCCTGAACTGAACGCAGGCCGCCGTCGCAGCCGTGGAAGATGCCGTGGCTGACCAGGATGGCCTCACCCGCGCCGTGGTCGAGGTATTCCATCGCACCGAATCGGGTCACCGCAGTCAGGCGGTCCAGCGCCTCGACGCGGGCGTAGGCGTGGGAGATGTCGCGGCGGTAGCGCAGCAGGGCGGCACCGCCCGCAGCTCCGAAGGCCGCCGCCAGGACTGGGCGGAGTCCGGTCATCGGTGCATCGATTCGGACTCGAGGCGCCCGGTCCGGCGGGCGAACTCGCCGCCGAGCTCCTCGATCTGCGGCCACGGAGTCCATCGTTCCCATTGCTGTCGTGAGACCATGTCGCACCACCATAATCGTGGGGTTGGGTTCACGGTGCGGATTTGGCGAGTGAGGCCAGACCCGGAAACCGATGGATACTGTTCGGTCCGGTTGGGTGGCAAAATCTTTCGTCCTCGGGCGCGAACTGTGCAGCCGATGCCCCGCTCGGTGGGATTTACGTCGCCTTAACCATCCGAGACTGCGGCGGAACGTTCGCTAACTTATCGTCAATCCTGCGTACACCGGTAGTGCGCGCTGAACACTGATACGAAACACTTGTCCCACTCCAAGCCTGCGGAGGTTTGCCGTGCCACCAGATGTAGAGGGCGCCATCACCACGATGGGGTCGGTCAACAACGAATTCTTCTACTGGATGTCCATCGCCCTGATGATGCTCATCCACGCAGGGTTCCTGGCCTACGAGGTCGGTGCTTCACGCTCGAAGAACGTGCTCGCCACGGCCATGAAGAATCTGCTCGCCTTCGCGACGATCATCGCGTCGTTCTTCTTCGTCGGCTGGTTCCTGTACAACGCGATGCCCAGCGGGTTCATCGAGATGACGGACGCGGCGCAGGCGGCCCTGCCCTGGAGCGACAACATGGGGCCCAACACCGCGGACTCCGCGAGCGGCATCTTCTGGGGTGCGTTTGCTCTGTTCGCGGCCACCACCGGCTCGATCATGTCCGGGGCGGTGCTGGAGCGCATCCGCACCAGCGCATTCCTGGTGCTGACCGTCCTCGTCGGTTCGGTCGTGTGGATCATCGGCGCGGCGTGGGGCTGGCACGGCGCCGGCTGGATGTTGACCGAACTCGGCTTCCACGACGTCGGCGCCGCCGGATGCGTCCACATGATCGCCGGATTCGCCGCGCTCGGCATCTTGATCAACCTCGGTCCGCGTCTGGGCCGGTTCAAGGCCGACGGCACACCGGTCACCATCCGGCCGCACAACCTGCCGCTCACGATGGTCGGGCTGATGCTGATCTTCACCGGCTTCTTCGGCTTCCTGATGGGCTGCGTCATCTACAGCAACGAGGGGTACGCCACCATCTACGGCAGCCCGACGACGTTGTCGGCCTTCGCCTTCAACACGTTGATGGGCTTGGCGGGCGGCATCATCGGCGCCTACATGATGTCGCGCGGTGAGCCGTTCTGGACCATCTCGGGTGGCCTCGCCGGCGTGATCGGTGTCGCGGCCGGCCTCGATCTCTACCATCCCGCCCTGGCGTTCATCATCGCACTCGGTGCCGGCGGTCTGATCCCGTACATCGGAAAGTTGTTGGAGAAGTTCAAGATCGACGACGTGGTGGGTGCGGTGGCGGTCCACGGCGGGGCCGGCCTGTACTCGGTGGTCATGGTCGGCATCTTCCTGGCCGGATACCCCAACACCGACGGCAATCCGTCGATCTCGCTCTGGGGCCAGTTCGTCGGCGCGGTGGTCTTCATGGCGCTCGGGTTCATCCCGGCCTACCTGGTGTCCCTGGGTATGAAGAAGATCGGCATGCTGCGCATCCCGCCGGAGGTCGAAGCGCAAGGCCTCGACCTCGCCGAGGTCCCGGCAACGCCCTATCCCGAGGGCATCCCGGTGACCGTCATGCGCGGCGACACCGGTGACATCGTCGCCGTGCCGGCCGACGACGCGGGTGAGGTCGTCACGATCCCGAAAGAAGAGGTGAAGTAGATGTTCAACCCCATCGATTCGTACGACGAGGCCGGCGTGGTCTTCACCTTCGGTGGTTTCTCCGTGGGTGTGTGGATCACCTTCATCCTGGCGGTCGCACTGTTCATCGGCTTCTTCGCCGCGATGATCCGCCACGAGAACCACGCGTACAAGGCGATCATCGAGCACAAGCCGGTCGAGAAGGGTCCGGCGGCGGAGGGGGAGCCGCCCGTTTATTGACCGCGGGCGACGACTGCACACGAGCTGCAGACCGACGATGTGGGGCACGGGCCTCACATCGTCGGTCTGCGCTTCACGCGTCACGCCGGGCGGTACATCGGCCATACCTGGGGGCCGTCGAAAGGTAGCGCTATCTCGCCGGTCACCTCGAAGCCGAACCTCTCGTACAGGGGGATGTTGCGCACATTGGAGCTCTCGAGGTAGGCCGGGCCGTCGATCTGGGCAAGTCGGGACTCCAAGAGCGCCGTGCCGATCCCGCGCCCGCGTTCTGCCGCACCGACCTGGCCGAGATACCAGTGTGGTTCGCTGGGTCGGTGCTTGGCGAACTCGTGCTCCAGGGCGATCCCGCGGTGGGTCCGGGTGCCGAGTCGGCGGGCCATGACGACCAGCGACAGTGCCTGGTTACGCGCGGAGGTCCGATGCCCAGGCCGGTCCCAGGCCGCAGTGCCCACGGGCCGGCCGTCACGGACGGCCAGATCGAAACAGGATTGCGCGCCGTGAAAATACTTGACCACGATGTCCCACAACACCCGCTGGCGGCGGGTGTCCGGCTGCATCCACACCATCACCGGGTCGTCGGCGAAGGCCTGGGTGAGAAGCGCAGCGACCGTGGCGTGGTCGTTGGTCGGTGTGACGTCGAGGGGGCTACTCGTGGTGGCGTCGTCGGGTTCTTGGATCAATGTCATGCCCGAAACGGTCGCATGCGAATCTCTCAATCCGATCTCATCAGAAAGCGCCGTAGATCGGAGTCAGTATCTGACTCGGATCTACGGCACCGAAACCCCCGCTGTGCAGGGGTTTCGGTTGGCGGACCGCGGCGAGGGTGGTCGTGGGCGAAGGAAGGCCGGGTATCCTGGTTTCGTTGTAACTTCGAAGGAGTCGAGCCGTGTCGTTGCGAGGCAGGATGGTCGCGCTGACCCTCACCACCACCGTCGTCGTTGCAGTCGCAGCCGGATGCAACTCGGAGACCACGGAGTCGTCGACGTTTGCGGCGTCCTCCGCGCCGGGTCTGCCGTCCACGGCCGAGGCCGATGGTGGAGTGTCGCGGGTCGCGCTGAGCCCGAGGCTCGATCACGTACACGGTCTCCACATCGACGCCGACGGAACGATTCTGGCTGGAACCCACTCCGGTGTGTGGGCGGTGAATTCCGACGGGAATGCGACCAAGGTGGGGTCCTCCGACGACGACCTGATGGGTTTCAGTGGAGCATCGGGTACGGACACGCTGGTCACCTCGGGTCACCCCGGCCCATCGAGTGAGGCGCCCAACCCGCTCGGACTACGCCGCAGCAATGACGGTGGAAGAACGTGGATGGATCAGTCGCTCGGTGGTGAGGTCGACTTTCATGCGTTGGCCACCGACGGCGCTTATGTGATCGGATTCGACGGCACCACTGGGCTTCGTGTGTCAGTCGACGGTGGCCTCTCCTGGTCGCCAGGCGCCGCTCTGGCGGCGGCATCGCTGACCATTGGGCCCGGCGGTGTGTGGGCGCTGACCACGGCAGGGGTGCAGCGCAGCATCGATGACGGCTCGTCTTTCGAGGTTGTCGGAGGCGCGCCGGACCTGATGCTGCTTGCCGGCACCCGAGAGGCTTTGTGGGGTATCGATGGCGACGGCAACGCGTGGCGCAGCCACGATGGAGACACGTGGGAGAAGCGGTCGTTCGTCGGAAGCGCGGAGGCGTTGACGGCCGACGGTTTCGCCACCGCCTATGCGGCGACCGGCGAGAATCTGCACGTGCTGAGCTGAGCGCTCGCCGCCGACGGCGGCGCCGGCCGGCGAACTGGAAGAGGCCCGACCTCGCCCGAGTGGTCGAATCCGTAGATGGAACGGCTGGCGCACAGCTCCAGTGTGGGATTCCGGGGATCACGCGCCTCGGGCGAGGATCGCCATGGCTCGGCACAACGCCGAGGTCCTGCGGTACTGGGGCTCAGTTCTTCGCGCGGATCGCCTCCTCGACCTCGTCGGCGGAGATGTCCTTGGTGCAGAAGAACCAGTCCTGGCAGTCCATCCCGCTCTCGACGTCTGTCATCCGGTCCTTGGCCGTTCCGCAGGAACCCGCGGTCGGCACGATGACCTTGTCGCCGGGGCGCCAGTCCGCGGGGGTGGCGACCGCGAAGTGGTCGGCTGCCTGCAGTCCCTTGACGATGCGGAGCAGCTCGTCGAAGTTCCGGCCGAGGCTCAGCGGGTAGTAGAGCAGTGTCCGGACGATGCCTTCCGGGTCGACGACAAACACCGCACGCACGGCCTTGGTGCTGTCCTCACCGGGCATGATCATGCCGTACTTGGTGGCGACCTCCATGGTGATGTCCTCGATCAGCGGGAAGGTGACCTCCACGTCGGAGTGGCCGTTGAAGCTGATCTTCTCCCGAATGGTGCGCAGCCACGCGATGTGGCTGTAGAGGCCGTCCACCGACAGTCCCACCAGATCGGTGTTGTAGGCGCTGAACTCGTTCTGCATGGCCGCGAAGGTGATGAACTCGGACGTGCAGACGGGGGTGAAGTCGGCCGGGTGGGAGAACAGGATGACCCACTTGCCGGCGTAGTCGGAGGGGAAGTTGATCTCGCCCTGGGTGGTCACCGCGGTGAACTCCGGTGCGGGCTCGCCGATGCGGGGCAGACGGGTGGGGGTGCTGGTCTCGGGCTCGGTGGTGGTCATGATGGTGTCCTCTCAGCCGATGGTTTCGACACTCGGTGCAACAATCATACCCCAGGGGGTATTTCCGAGGGTGGCCGGACGCGGCCGGCGTCGATCCTCGCGGCGTCGGCGGGTGTCAACCGCGGAGGACGCGCCCAGCCGGTTGCGAGCGACGCGAAAGCGACTGTGGGGCAGCGATGGGCGGGTTCTGGAAAGTGGCCCGAGCGGCGCGGTGGGGCGTGGTTCGCCAACGGGGGCTTGCCGTGGCCCCGGCTGTCGGCGAGGGATGCATCGTGGATTCTGCTGGCTCAGGGCAAGGGCGTCGTCTGGGATCACTCCGGAATGCTTCGCCCACGTCGCCGCGCATTGATGAACGACCCATCGCGATCCGGCAACGATCGTGCCGGGTGTGAGATCGACCGCGCTGATGAGTTGTCCCGCCGACGCTCCATATACGGAGCGTGGGGGCCGACGTCGGGACGACGCTGAATGCGCGAAACCCCTGCTGAGCAGGGGTTTCATGGTGCCCTCGGTGAGACTCGAACTCACACTGGACGGGTTTTGAATCCGTTGCCTCTGCCAATTGGGCTACGAGGGCGTGTGCCGCGCTGTCACGGTGTGTGGCAGTCGCGACAGCCCACTCTAGATGATCAGCCCCGTCGCGAGCCAACCGGTACTCTTCACGCATCAGCTCCGAAGATGAATCGTGCTGGTCAGGGGAAGGCGTTCCGAGGAGGGGATGTGACGGTGGCAGACAGGGCTGCGGCTCGGACCGGTGAACAGACGACGCACCGGGTGCTCGTCGCCGAGGACGACTCGTTGATCCGGATGGATCTGATCGAGATGCTCCGCGAAGAGGGGTACGACGTCGTGGGGGAGGCGCCCAACGGTCAGGTCGCCGTCGAGCTGACCGAGAGCCTCACACCCGATCTGGTGATCATGGACGTGAAGATGCCCGTCCGCGACGGCATCGACGCAGCGTCGGAGATCGCGCAACGCAAACTCGCCGCGGTGGTGATGCTGACCGCATTCAGCCAGCGTGAGTTCATCGAGAAGGCTCGTGACGCCGGTGCGATGGCCTACCTGGTGAAACCGTTCACCAAGGCCGATCTGGTGCCCGCCATCGAGGTGGCGGTGAGTCGATATCACGAGGTGGTCGCGCTCGAGAAGGAAGTCGCCACCATCACCGATCGTCTCGAAACGCGCAAACTGGTCGAGCGCGCGAAGGGATTGCTGATGGAGAAGCACTCGATGACCGAACCCGAAGCGTTCAAATGGATTCAGCGTGCTGCGATGGACCGGCGCACCACCATGAAGGCGGTCGCGCAGGTGGTGGTTGAGACGCTGGGGTCCGACACCTGACGACCTGCACGGTGCCGCCGTTGAATCTGTGAGAACGCGCCCAGGCTTCGTGCGGGTTCCTCCCAGATCCTGGGCGCAGTACCGGCTTTCGGTCTATGTCTTCTCAAGGTCTCCTCAGCAGACCTGCCGGCAGCAGGCATCCGAGCTGCGCCGGCAGGGTGGGAAAGCAAAGGGGTAGGGGAATGCATCGTCGTATGACGACAGGTGCCCTCGCGGTAGCGTTGGCGGGCGTGCTCGCCGTATCCGCGTGTAGCGACAAATCGAGCGATTCCGGCACTGGCGCAGACGGCGGATCAACCGCTGGCGGTTCCGGTTTGACCATCGCGCCGCTGGCCCAGATAGACACCCAGGGCAACGAGCTGCCGGCGGCATCGGAGTCTGACGCCCTCACCGCGGCGGGGGACGGCAACGCCGAATGCCCCGAGACGACGATCGCCATGGCCGGTGCACTGACCGGCGCCGACGCCGCGCTCGGCATCAACATCAAGAACGGCGCGCAGCTGGCGGTGGACCACCACAACGAGGCCAACCCGAACTGCCAGATCGTTCTGCGGACCTTCGACACCGAGGGAGACCCGCAGAAGGCCACCCAGGTGGCCCCACAGATCGTCAACGACGAGTCGATCGTGGGACTCATCGGGCCGGCATTCTCCGGTGAGACCAAGGCCACCGGCGGCATCTTCAACCAGGCCGGCCTCGTGTCGGTCACCGCATCGGCGACCGACCCGACCTTGACCGACAACGGGTGGAAGACCTTCTTCCGCGGGCTCGCCAATGACGATGTGCAGGGTCCCGCGCTGGCCGACTACATCACCGGCACGATGGGCAAGGAGAAGGTCTGCGTGATCAAGGACGACACCGATTACGGTGTGGGACTTGCCCAGGCGATGACCCAGTCGCTCGGCGCAGCCGCTGACGCGAGCTGCTCGGGTGACGTCAAGAAGGGTGACCGCGAGTTCTCCGCGATCATCTCGAAGGTCACCGCCGCCGACCCGGACGCGGTGTTCTACTCCGGGTACTACGCCGAGGCCGCGCCGCTGGCCCAGCAGCTGAAGACCGCCGGATACCAGGAGACATTCGTCTCGGGCGACGGCGCCAACGATCCCCAGTTCACCGCCCAGGCCGGCGACAGCGCCACGGGCGCGATCCTGTCCTGTCCGTGCGGGCCGGCGCCGGATCAATTCAAGTCCGACTACGAGGCGGCGTTCAACCAGGCGCCCGGCGTGTACTCGGTGGAAGCCTATGACCTCGCCTCGATCCTGATGAAGGGCATCGCCGAGGGCAACCTGACGCGTCCGGAACTCCTTTCCTACGTCAGCGACTACCAGGGGTCGGGCCTGGCACGCCCGTACGAGTGGAGCCCCACCGGCGAGCTCACCTCCTCGCTGATCTGGGTGTACGAGGTCAAGTAGGACACAGCACGATGCGGGTGCGTCCGGGCGGCAGCAGGGCCCGGGTTATCAGTGACTACATACACGTGTACCGCAGTGTGTCCCACGTAGGAACCGCGATAGTGGGTGACACTCTCACCCAGCGGTGTACCGAATTGGGAGCGGAGCCTCAATCAAGGTGCTCGACTACGTGCGGGTGGAACGCGGCGCGGTCGCCGTCGGGGAACTCGATGACAACCATGGGGGCAGTTCGCTGACGACGTGTCCGTACAGGCCGGTGTCGATGACGCGGACGCGGTCCCTGATCTTGAATTTCATTTTGCCTCTCGGTCTGCGTGGTTGAGGATCAACCATGGTGCGGTGGCTGTTTGAGACGCGCAGATTCATCGATGGTTGGACGACCTGATCTTTGGCTTATTGCGCTGCGGCGCAGCGCTCTAACATCGATATGTGAGCGACATCACAACGATGCGGCGAGCGGTACGGCGGTGGTACAGAAATCGCGGTTCACAGTTCATGTGAACCGCGGAATCTCCACCCCGCTTCACGAAAGCAATGTGCGGCGGTGCTGGGGTGTACTTGTGGGTACGTTTCTGGGTCTGAGAGTCTGCTGAGCAAATCGAGGTCGCTATCGCTGGGTGTCCATCGCCGCACTCCCACCGCACGAGCGGGTGACACGCGGCATCATCCAGGTACCCGAGGGCAGGCGTATCTTTCCCGGCATGACGGTGCTGGAGAACCTCGACATGGGCTGCTACGGAAGAAGATTTCCCGCCAAGTCCGAGTACCGGGAATCGATCGACCATGTCTTCGAATTGTTCCCGCGGCTGGGGGAGCGGCGAAAACAACTCGGCGGGACGATGTCGGGCGGTGAGCAACAGATGTTGGCCATCGGGCGCGCGCTGATGGCGCGCCCTCGGTTGCTGCTGCTCGATGAACCGTCGATGGGTCTGGCGCCCATGGTGATTCAGCAGATCTTCCGCATCATCACGAAGATCAATGCGGAGGGCACGACCATCCTGCGGGTGGAGCAGAATGCGCAACAAGCGTTGAGTCGCTCCACCCGTGGCTACATCATGGAGACCGGCTCGATCACCAAAGAGGGTGCCGGCAAGGATCTTCTCGTCGACGACGCCGTCCGCGAGGCGTACCTCGGGGTCGCCTGATGTCCGCCCGAGTTGAGACGAGAAGTCTCGGTCGTTAGAGTCCCCACACCATGACCTTGCTACGCAGATCCACAGTCGTTCTCGGGCTCGTGTTGCTCACGGTCACCGGGGTTCTCGTGCCCGCCCACGCCGCCGACGGCACCACCACGTGCCGCCCGCAGCTACCCGCCGCCGAAGCGCAGCGCATCGCCGCGCTGTCGGCGCCATCCGCCAACCGGACGTTGGTCGATGCCCAGTCCAACGTGCATCAGATCGCGGACATCTGGGGTGACCAGGGTGATCCGCGCGGCGCTTTCGCCGACGTGTACGTGCCGATCCTGGACACCACCGTGCCGTCGATCCGCCAAGAGGTCTATGCGGATTCGGAATGGGCTCGCCGACTCGCCCTCGACTTCGTCAACCGCTACCTCGCCTCGGTTCACGCGCATGTGACCGGTACCGAGGTCCCTCGGGAGTGGCAGCGGTACTACCAGTACGCGACCGATTGCCGCCACAGCGGGGGACGCGTCGCCACTTCCGGGATGAACTCACACCTGATCCTCGACCTGCCTGCCGCACTCGACGCCGTGAACACCAGCCCCGAACGCTGGGCCGACTTCAACCTCTACGGCGAGATCCTCGGGAAGGCGACCCCGCAGATCATCGATTCGATCAAGACCGACTACGGCACCGATCTGACCGAGTTGTTCACGGCCTCCATCGTCGGCGACACGATCGGCGAGGAACGTGCGACCGGTCTGTTCTTCCAGAGTGTTCGTGCCGCCGCCTGGGTCAGTGGTCGCGGGCTCGCCGAACCGGCCACCGCGTCGGCGACCCGCGCTGCCATGTGGGCGGAGTGGACGACGGCCGAGGGCGTGCTCGACACGTCCGACGCGATCGGGCTGTTCTGACCACTCGAGGTTCTACCGTGGGTGCATGACCCCGATCACCGTGGCGAGCTCGCGGGACCTCGACGTGGTGAGCGCATTGCTTGCGCAGGCATTCGCCGACGACCCGGTGATCCGCTGGATGAATCCCGACCCACACCGGGACAAACGGATCTTCCACACCCTGCTACGGTGGGCGCATGGCGAGGCGGCGTCGATCGACCTCGCCGTGCGCGACGGCGTGCCCGTGGGCGCTGCGGTCTGGGATCGACCAGGGCACAAACTGTCGGCCGTGCAGCAGGTGGGTTCGGCGGTGGGTTTCATCGGTGTCCTGCGCGGTCGGGTCCGGCGCGGTGCAGCGCTGGAGCGCGAATTCGCCAAGGTCCGACCCCGTGCGCCCCACTGGTACCTGGGCCAGGTGGGAGCCGTGATCAAGGGGGCAGGGGTCGGTAGCGCGCTGCTGAGCGCAGGTATCGATCGAGTCGACGGCCCGGCCTATCTGGAGAGTTCGAACGAGGTCAACATCCCGCTCTACGAGAGGTACGGCTTCTCGGTGACTGACGAGATCACCCTGCCGATGGACGGGCCGAAGGTCTGGCCCATGTATCGGCGCGGATAGCCGGGCACCGGATGGTCGAGGGGTTGAGCGCCCGCCCGACCTGTCGGAGCGGGTCACTAGAATCGCTGGGGTGAGTCCCGCGAAGAGTTCCACCGTGCCCGCGAAGAAGTCCGCCACCGCCGCCGGCAGGTCGTCGAGCTCGGACGGACGTCCACTGCTGATGCTTCTCGACGGGCATTCACTGGCCTACCGGGCCTTCTTCGCGCTGCCGGCCGAGAACTTCAAGACCGCGACCGGCCAGACCACCAATGCGGTGTACGGCTTCACCTCGATGCTGATCAATCTGCTGCGCGACGAGGAGCCCACCCACATCGCGGCGGCCTTCGACGTCTCCCGCAAGACCTTCCGCTCGGAGATGTTCCCGGAGTACAAGGCGCAGCGTTCGAAGTCGCCGGACGAGTTCAACGGACAGGTCGACCTCACCAAGGAGGTACTCGACGCGCTGGGCATCCCGGTGATGGCCATCGAGGGCTACGAGGCCGACGACATCATCGCGACGCTGGCGACGCAGGCCGACGCCGAGGGTTACCGGGTCGTGGTGGTCACCGGCGACCGGGATTCGTTGCAGCTCGTCAACGACTCGATCACCGTGCTCTACCCGCGCAAGGGCGTCTCGGACCTCACCCGGTTCACCCCGGCCGAAGTGGAGAAGAAGTACGGCCTCACGCCGGCACAGTATCCCGACTACGCCGCGCTGCGCGGTGATCCGAGTGACAATCTGCCCGGCATCCCCGGCGTGGGCGAGAAGACCGCGTCGAAGTGGATTCGCGAATACGGTTCGCTCGCGTCGCTGGTCGACCACGTCGACGAGGTGCGGGGCAAGGTGGGCGACGCGCTGCGGACACATCTGGCGTCGGTACAGACCAACCGGCAGCTCACCGAACTCGTCCGGGACATGCAACTGCCGTCGAGTCCGGACGACCTCGCAATGGTGGGCTGGGACCGCGACCGCATCCATGTCCTCTTCGACGATCTCGAGTTCCGGGTGCTGCGCGATCGTCTGTTCTCGACGCTGACCTCGGTGGAACCCGAGGCCGAGTCGGGTTTCGACCTCGACGGTGTGGTGCTGGGCCCGGGTGAGGTCCGCGCCTGGCTGGCCGAGCACACGACCACGGGCCGCAGCGGCGTCGCAGTCACCTCCCCGCGGCAGGTCGTCGGTGCCGATGCCACCGGCATTGCCATCGCCGCGGCGGACGACGTCTCGGCCTACATCGACGTCACGTCCCTCGACGCCGACGACGACCAGGCGTTGGCCGCGTGGCTGGCCGACACCGAGCGACCCAAGGCTCTGCACGAGGCGAAATGGGCTGTACACGCGGTGCGCGCCCGAGGCTGGACGCTCGGCGGCGTCACCAGCGACACGTCGTTGGCGGCGTACCTGGTACGACCCGGGCAGCGCACGTTCAACCTCGACGATCTCGCGTTGCGCTATCTGCGGCGCGAGCTGCGCGACGACACGGCCGCCGACGACGGTCAGATGTCGCTGCTCGACGAGGACGGCGGCGACGCCAAGCATGCCGAGCAGCAGATGCTGGAGGCCCGGGCGGTCGCCGAACTCGCCGACACCCTCGACACCGAACTCGAACGCATCGACTCCCTGGCCCTGCTGACCGAGATGGAGTTGCCGCTGTCCTTCGTCCTCGCCGAGCTCGAAGCCGCCGGCATCGCCGTCGACGTCGACCACTTCGGAGAGCTGGAAGCCGACTTCTCCCAACGCATCCGGACCGCCGCCGACGCCGCCTACGACGTGATCGGCGAACAGATCAACCTGGGTTCGCCCAAGCAACTGCAGACTGTGCTGTTCGACAAACTCGACATGCCGAAGACCAAGAAGACCAAGACCGGCTACACCACCGACGCCGACGCGCTGCAAGGTCTGTACGAGAAGACCGAGCACCCGTTCCTGGCGCACCTGCTCGAACATCGCGACGCCACCCGACTCAAGGTCACCGTCGACGGCCTGCTCAAGTCGGTCGCCGACGACGGGCGCGTGCACACCACGTTCAACCAGACGATCGCGGCCACCGGCCGACTGTCGTCGACCGAACCCAACCTGCAGAACATCCCCGTGCGGACCCAGGCGGGCCGACAGATCCGCGCCGGGTTCGTGGTGGCGCCGGACCACGAGTGCCTGATGACCGCCGACTACAGCCAGATCGAAATGCGCATCATGGCGCACCTCTCCGAGGACGCCGGACTCATCGAGGCGTTCAACACCGGCGAAGACCTGCACAACTTCGTCGGGTCGCGCGCCTTCGGGGTGCCCATCGACGCGGTCACCACCGAGATGCGGCACCGTGTCAAAGCCATGTCCTACGGACTCGCCTACGGACTGAGCGCCTTCGGCCTCGCCGCGCAGCTCAAGATCAGCCGCGACGAGGCCAAGGAACAGATGGAGGCCTACTTCGCGCGCTTCGGCGGCGTGCGCGACTACCTGCACAACGTGGTCGACGAAGCCCGCCGCAACGAGTACACCGCGACCCTGTTCGGTCGGCGCCGCTACCTGCCCGACCTCAACAGCGACAACTGGCAGCGCCGCCAGTCGGCCGAACGGATGGCGCTCAACGCGCCGATCCAGGGCACCGCGGCCGACATCATCAAGGTGGCGATGATCAACGTGTACGGCCGGCTCCGCCGCGAGGGACTGAACTCCCGCATGCTGCTGCAGGTCCACGACGAACTCGTCATCGAAGTCGCCACCGGCGAGCGGGAAGCGGTCGAGACGGTCGTCCGCGAGGAAATGGGAAGCGCGATCACCCTCTCGGTGCCACTGGAGGTCTCGGTCGGCTACGGCCGGTCGTGGGATGACGCGGCGCACTGACCGAACCGCGCCGGTGACCTCGGTCGTTGCGTCGACGACGGGTCACAGGTGAGTCGTCGCAGCGTAAATCTCTCGTAACCGTCGGGTGGATCGGCTTGCCAGCCACTACTGTTCGAACAGTGCGTCGGTGTCTGCCGTAGGCGTCTCGAGCGCGCGCCCGCTCATGCGCTTGCATGTGGGGCAGGTTCACAGATGGGGTATCTGATGCGTTTTCTGCGATCGTCGCGACCGGTCGGGGTGCTCATCGCACTGCTGTCGATTCTGGTCCTCGCGTTGGCGGGGTGTTCGAACAACGAGGAGAGCGAGGGGCTCGGCGCCGACATCTCACCGACCAGCGTCGACGTCGACCCGGTGGCCGAGATCGCGGACCTAGTGCCCGCCCCGATCCGCGAGTCCGGACAGTTGGTGGTCGGTGTCAACGTGCCCTACGCGCCGAACGAGTTCAAGGACGCCAGCGGCGACATCATCGGCTTCGACGTCGACCTGATGAACGCGGTCGCCAGTGTGCTGGACCTGACCCCGCAATACCGAGAAGCGCAGTTCGACACCATCATTCCCTCTGTGCAGGCGGGAACCTACAACGTCGGCATGTCGTCGTTCACCGACACCAAGGAACGTGAGGCGCAGGTCGACTTCGTCACCTACTACAGTGCCGGTGTGCAGTGGGCCCAGCAGGTCGGCGCCGGCATCGATCCGAACAATGCCTGTGGCAAGCGGGTCGCGGTGCAGTCGACCACCTACGAGGACACCGACGAGATCCCGGCGAAGAGCCAGGCCTGCACCGACGCCGGTCAGCCGGCGATCGAGAAGGTGCGCTACGACAGCCAGGACGAGGCCACCAACGCACTGATGCTGGGCCGAGTAGACGCCATGTCGGCCGACTCGCCGGTCACCTCGTATGCCATCGAGCGGTCCAACGGCGCGCTCGAACCCGCCGGCGGAGTGTTCGACTCGGCGCCGTACGGCTACCCGGTGCAGAAGGGTTCGCAACTGGCGCAGGCACTGCAGCAGGCGGTGCAGTACCTGATCGACAACGGACAGTACGAGGCGATCGCGGAGCACTGGGGTCTCGGCGCGGGCACCATCCCCACCTCGGTCATCAACGGTGCGGTCAGCTGACCGGTGACCGCACCGACGACCGGCCCGAGCGGGGCTGACCGCATCTCCGGAGAGCCCGAACCCATCAAGGCGGTGCCACTGCGTCACCCGGGCCAGTGGTTCGCCGCCGCCGTCGTGCTCGTGCTGGTGGTGCTGTTCGTCTACGGCGCGGCCACCAACAGCGCATACGCGTGGAACACCTACGCCAACTATCTCTTCGACACCCGCATCCTCACGGGCATGTGGTACACGCTGGTGCTGACCGTGCTGTCGATGGTCATCGCGATCGTTCTGGGTGTGCTGCTGGCCGTGATGCGACTGTCGTCGAACCCGGTGTTGCGGTCCACCGCGTGGGTCTATCTGTGGGTGTTCCGCGGCACACCGGTGTACGTCCAGTTGGTGTTCTGGGGGCTGTTGCCGGCGATCTACAAGCAGATCGACGTCGGCATCCCGTTCGTCGTGCAGTTCGCCCACTTCGACATCCAGGCACTGTATTCGGCGTTCATCTTCGCGATGATCGGTCTCGCGCTCAACGAGGCGGCCTACATGGCCGAGATCGTGCGGGCCGGTGTGTCGTCGGTGGGCGAGGGGCAGATGGAGGCCTCGGTCGCCCTGGGCATGTCGTGGTCGCTTGCCATGCGGCGCACGGTGCTGCCGCAGGCCATGCGCGTGATCATCCCGCCGACCGGCAACGAGGTGATCAGCATGCTCAAGACGACGAGCCTCGTGGCCGCGGTGCCGTTCACCGGGGATCTGTACGGGCGTGCGCGGGACATCTCCGGGGTGAACTTCGAACCGATTCCGCTGCTGCTGGTGGCGTCCACCTGGTATCTGGCGATCACCAGCATCCTGATGGTCGGCCAGTTCTACCTGGAGCGCTACTACTCCAAGGGCGCCAGTCGGCAGATGACCGCCCGCCAGCTCAAGGCCCAGGCCGCCAAACCGAACACGACGATTCCGGAAGGGGAGAGCGATGAGCGTCGCTGAACGCCCCATGGTCAAGGCCGACCGGGTCTGCAAGAGCTTCGGCTCCCTGCAGGTGCTCAAGGGCATCACCCTCGAGGTGGGCCGCGGCGAGGTGCTGTGCCTCATCGGGCCGTCCGGCTCCGGGAAGTCGACATTCCTGCGCTGCGTCAACCATCTCGAGGTGGTCAACGCGGGACGCCTTTATGTGGACGGAGACCTCATCGGTTACCGCGAACGTGGTGACAAGCTCTACGAGATGAGCCCGAAGGACGCTGCCAAACAGCGCCGCGACATCGGCATGGTGTTCCAGCATTTCAACCTGTTCCCGCATCGCACGACATTGGAGAACGTGATCGAGGCGCCGACCCAGGTGAAGAGGCAGAACAAACGGGAGGCCACCGAGAATGCCCGCACGCTGCTGGCCCGTGTCGGCCTGGCCGACAAGACCGACACCTATCCCGCCCAGTTGTCCGGCGGTCAGCAACAGCGCGTCGCCATCGCCCGCGCGTTGGCGATGGAACCCAAGTTGATGCTGTTCGACGAGCCGACGTCCGCATTGGACCCCGAACTCGTCGGGGAGGTGCTCGGTGTGATGCGCGAACTCGCGGACAGCGGCATGACGATGGTCGTGGTCACCCACGAGATGGGATTCGCCCGGGAGGTCGCCGACCAGCTGGTGTTCATGGACGGCGGTGTGGTGGTGGAGCAGGGCGATCCGCGTGAGGTGCTGGCCAACCCGCAACACGAACGGACCCAGAGCTTCCTCTCGAAGCTGTTGTGAGGGCGGCTCCGCGGCTCACACCTTGCGGCAGCAGAAGATCGCGGTGCCCGGAAAGTACTGTCCGCGGAACGGACTCCACTGCCCCCACACCTGATCGAAACCCTCCGGCCACTCCGGTTCGACGATGTCGTCGAGAATCAGTCCGGCCGCACGGATCTCCCGCACACGGTCGCCGATGGTCCGGTGGTGCTCCACGTAGGTGATCGCGCCGGCGTCGTCGACCTCGGTGTAGGGCGTGCGGTCGAAGTAGGGAATCTGCACGATGAGGCCGTCGGGCCCCGGATCGTCGAGGAACATCCAGCGCATCGGGTGGTTCACCGCGAACACCCACCGACCGCCTGGGCGCAGGACGCGGGCGACCTCGGTCATCACCCGAGCCGAGTCGGCGACGAACGGTACGGCTCCGAAAGCCGAGCACGCCATGTCGAAGGAACCGTCCGAGAAGGGGAGAGCCTCGGCGGTCGCCTGCACGAGCGGGACGTGGCTTCCCTCTGCGCTCATGGCCGCCAGCCCGATTCCGAGCATCCGACGCGACAGGTCCACACCGACCGCCCGCGCCCCCTGCCCGGCGAGCCATCGGGCACACGGTGCCGAGCCGCAGCCGATCTCCAGGATGTCGCGGTCGGCGACCGGACCGAGCAGGCCGATGTCGGCTTCGCGGAGGCCCTCCGGGCACCACACGAAGTCGCCGCCGGCGGAGTACGTGCCCAGGAAGGTGCCGTGTTCGGCGTGGTAATTGTCGGCGTCGTGATCCCACCACCATCGGTTGGCGCGGTCACTCGTCGGCGAGTCGACCGGCCCGAGGATGCGCGGCGGACGGTGCGGCGCATCGTCGCCACCTGCGGGCTCCCCACTCATGCCGGTGAGTCTAACCAGTGCCCCGGCGCAGACCGTTCCCGCCACAGGCGACGCTCGTGCGTGCGACCGCCCGCCCGATGTTAGAATTCCCCGTGGTCAGCGTACTGCTCCTCGGCCCGGTCAATGTGTCCGGACCAGGCGACGCGCGCGCCGATCAGTTCGGCAGTCCGCGGCTGCGATGTCTGCTCGCGGCGCTCGCCAGCCGGGCCAACGCCACCGCCGACGCCGACTGGCTCGCCGAGATCCTCTGGGGCGACAGGTCACCGACCAACCCCGAATCCGCCCTGCACAATCTGGTGTTTCGGCTGCGGGCGCAACTGCGAGAGCGTGGCGTGGCCGAACAACTGAAGGTGGTCACCGCGGCGCCGGGATACTCGCTCCTCGTCGACCGGAGTGAGATCGACATGCTCGCCTACGCCGACCGTTTCCACGAGGGGTGCGCGGTCGCCGACACGGACCCCGATGCGGCGATCGCTCTGTTCGACACTGCCGAGGCCCTCTGGCGTGGCAGGCCATTCGGCGAGTTCGCCGACGAACCATGGGTGCGCGGGGAGGTCGAGGCGCTCGAGGAGATGCGTGTACGCATCGCCGAGGCCACCGCCGACGCGCTGTTGCGCTCGGGTCGGCCCGCCGACGCGGCGAGCAGACTCGAGGCCGCCGCGGTCGAGTATCCCTACCGCGAGAGTGTGCACCTGCGCCGCATGCACGGCTTCTGGCAGGCGGATCGGCCCGCCGACGCGCTCGAGGTGTACCGGCACCTGCGCACCCGGTTGTCGACCGACCTGGGCACCGAACCGGCTGCGCGCCTGGCCGATCTGCACGAACGGATTCTGTCGGGAGAACGCTCCCCGGAGCCGGTGCGGCCCCGAAAGGAGCAGCCGCCGGCACGCTCGGAGGTCCCGCCGCCTTCGTCGTCGCCCACGCAGGATGGGGACGGTCCACTGCTCGGGCGTGGTCGTGAACTGGCCGACCTCGCGGCCCGGCTGCGGCCGGGAACCGTGGTCACCGTGGTCGGTCCGGGCGGTGTCGGCAAGACCGCGCTGGTGCGTGAGCACGTCCACGGCCGAGACTCCACCTGGACGGCGGAGCTGTCCGGCGTGCAGTCGCCGGCCGATGTCGTGCACAGCGTCGTGTCGGCGACGGGTTCCTCCCCTCGACGCGATCTCGCCGACCTCGATGCGCTCATCGAATCACTCTCGCCGCGTACTGGATTGCTGGTCCTCGACAACTGTGAGCACGTCGTCGACGCCGCCGCCGAGTTGGCGAGTGCGGTCACCTCCCGGTGCCCACGGATGGCGGTGGTCGCGACATCGCGCGTCCCGCTGGGGTTGGCCAACGAGGAGGTCAGTGTGCTCGAACCGCTGACGGTGCCGGCCCCGAAGGCATCGCATCAAGAGATAGCGTCGACCCCGTCGGTACGGCTGTTCTGTGCTCGTGCGCGGGCCCGTGACAATCGTTTCGCGCTCACCGAGGACAACGGTGACGCCGTGGCGGAGATCTGCCGCCGGCTCGACGGTCTGCCACTCGGGGTGGAACTCGCCGCGACCAAGGCCCGGGCGATCGCCCCGGGTGCGCTCGTCGACCGATTGCAGTGGCGTTTCCGGATTCTGCACAGTTCGCGCGGCCACGACCCGCGTCACCGCAGCCTGCACGCTCTGGTCGACTGGTCCTACACGTTGTTGAGCGATGCGGGACGCGCCCTGTTCGATGTGCTGGCGGTGTTCCCGGCCCGATTCGACCTCGACGACGCGGAGGCGCTGGCCGACCTCAGTGGCGTACTCCCGGGCCACGAGGTGGCCGAGACCATCAGCGAGCTCGTGGACGCGTCGATGCTCACGCCGGACGCCGCCGGCTACCGGATGCTCGAGACCCTGCGCGCTTTCGGGCTGCGGCAACTCGACGACCAGGACCGGCGCATGGCGGCGCGGTCGGCGCATGCGCGGCTGATCGCGGACCGGATCGCGCCGCTGGGGCGAGACCTGTACGGCCCGGGACACGTGGCCGCCGCCGGCCTGATCGCCGCGCGTCTCGACGACGTTCGACAGGCCGTCGATCATGCCTGCGAGGCCGACCCGGCGCTCGGGGAACAGTTGCTGCCGGGCGTGATCCCGTTTCTGGAATTGACCATGAGTACCGAGGCGACCTCGTGGTCGCGCCGGCTCCGCGAGGCCGCGGCACGGTTGCCCGACGGCGAGGTGACGCAGATGCCGGCGGCGTGGGCGGTCGCGGCCGCCGGCGCCCGCTTCGACGGTGACCTGCCGGCCGCCCTGGACTGCGCCCGGTCGGGGCTGGCGTGTGACCCCGACCCGGTCGTGGAGGTGTATCTGCGGATGATGCTCGTCGAGGTGGGTCTGTTCCAGGGTGACCTCGACGTCTCGGCGACGTTGGCCCGCGAGTTCCGTGCCGCGGCGACGGCGGCGGGAATGGTGGGTGCGGGTCGGATGGCCGATCTGTGCGGCCAGCTGATGAACGCCTACCGCGGAGACGGCCGTGCCGCCCACCGGGCCTCGCTGCGGGTCGCCGAACTGTGCACCGCCGCCGGCGAAAGGGTGGTGGACGGTTGGGCGAAGTACGGTGCGGGCGAATGCATCCTCGACATCGATCCGGTCACGGCCGGCACATTGCTCGACGAGGCCATCGCGGTCGCCGAGCAGACCGGCGACCGTTATCTGATGGGCGTGGCGCTGGTCTCCCGCGCATCGATCGAAGCCCGCAGCGGCACACCCGAGGTGGCTGCGCGGCTGTTCACCGATGTCCTCAACCACTGGCGCGACGCCGGCAACTGGACCCACCAATGGGTGTCGTTGCGCACGGTCGTCGATGTGTTGCTCCAGCTCGATCGCCTGGAGCCGGCCGCGGAACTGTTGGGTGCGATGTACCGGGCCGACGAGATCACGGGTGCCGGGGCCTACGGCACCGACGCGCAACGGCTCGACGCCGCGCACCGGCAGCTCCGCGAGCGCCTCGGGGAGGAGACGGTCGATGAGCTGATGGTGCGCGGCGCCGAGTTGCCGCGAGCCGATGTCGTCGCCGCGGCGTTGGCCGCGCTCAGCGCGGGGTGAGTTCGTAGAAGCGGAAGAAACTGAAGTCCTCGATCGGCAGCACGTCGACCTTCGCGAACCCGGCATCGTGCGCATACGACTGCAGGGTGGCCGGCCGCATGACGGTGCCCGTACCGGCCGACGGCGGCGAACTCATCCCGTCCGGCAGACAGATGAACATCGAGAAGGCGTACATGATCTTGTCCAGATCGTCTGCCGGACCGGCGAACGCGTCGGACACGGCTTCGTCCATGACGACCATCCTGCCGTCGGGGGCAAGCGAGGCGCGCGCCGCCGACAACACCTCGACCGGCCGGGGCATGTCGTGCAGGCACTCGAACGCGAACACGACGTCGAACGGACCTCGCCCGGCCGCGTCGGATCCGTCGGCGAGCAGGAACTCCACCCGGTCGTCGACCCCTGCTTCACACGCCGCCCGGCGTGCCATCTGCACCGACGCCTCGTCGACGTCGAGACCGACGAAGGTCGCCTCGGGGTACGCCTTGGCCAACGCAATGGTCGAGTAGCCACCGCCGAAACCGACATCGGCGATGCGTGCGCCGGGCCGGGACAACCGTGCGTGCAGGTGCTCGACGCCGGCGAGCGCCGGTGCCAGCTCGCGGTCGAACCACGGCCGGTTCAGCGCCGCCTGACATTCACGCGCGTCGGGGCCGAACTCGACCCAACTGACACCGCCGCCGGTGCGGTAGGCATCGAGCAGCGCCGGGAGATGGCCCAACGATGCCGCGAACAAGCGCGGCAACGCGCCCAGGTAGGCAAGACTGGCGGTGTCGGTGAGGGCCTCGGCCACTCCGGGCGAGATCCCGAAGCGGACGGGGTCGGTGCTCAGGTCGGCGTCGAGAATCCCGAAGGCCGACTGCATTTCCAACCATTCCTTGGCGTAGCGCCGGTGCGTGCCGGTGCGCTCGGCCAGTTCGTCGGCCGACAGCGGACCGTGTGCGGTCAGACAGTCGTACCAGCCGAGTCGCTCACCGACGTAGATGCTCATCGTCTCGGCGGTCGCGAGTGCGGAGTTGAAGATCCGCTCGGCGAAGGCATCCGCGGTGATCGGCTCCGGGCCGGCAGCGGCCGGAGCGGGGGACTGAATCGATGGGTTGGGTGCTGGGTTGATGGGTGCTGATGTGGTCATGGGTGTAAGGATGCGACCTGCCCCTCTCAGTTCGCTCTCACGCCGATGCGAGGTTCTCTCACGCGGCTTCGTCAACCGGCAGAACCGGCCACGATGTGCTCGAGGCGGTTGTCGGGATCCCATCGGCGCAGCGCGGTGAACGACCCGGCAGCGTCGAACGGCCCGAGCGCGTCGAGGACTTCGAGCACTGCGGCCACCTGGGCGGTCTCGACGCGGCGCGCCAGAGTGATGTGTGGTGTCCAGCTGTCCGGTGCCGCATGAGCGAAGGCGCCGGCGTCACCGAGGAACGGTGTGGCGGTCTCGAACACCCGGGCGTGCACCGACAGCAGTGCCGCGCTCGGCACCACGAGCCGGGCGAGGATACGGCGGGAGCCGTGTCCGAACAGCAGTGGGGCGCCGATGCGGCACGGTAGCGGTAGGTCGCCTGCGCAGTCGGCGAGCGTGGCATCCACACCACCGTCGATGTGTCCGGCAGCGATCAGGGTGACGTGCGGCCGATTGCTCGACGCGCGGATCCGCGCCGCGCTGGGCAGTCCGGCGTCGGCCAGGGCCTGCCATTCGGCGCGGATCCGCGCGTCGATCGAATCATCGGGCAGGAGCTCGATGGAATGCGCCACGGCGCCAGTCAACCAGAACCGCAGCCGACCGGCGTCAACACGAAGGACACGGGGTGGCTTCCGGCGCACGTTCGACCCGGGACTCGCGACGGAGGTCGACGACCAGGTAAGGCAGCAGCACCTGGGTCAGCGGCCCGACCCCCAGTGCGAACACCACCGTGCCCGGGCCCACCGTCGCGCCGAGCGCCATGCCGGCGAACAGCACGGTCAGTTCGATACCGGTGCGGACCAGGCGGACCGAGCGGCCGGTGCGTCGCACGAGGCCGGTCATCAGTCCGTCGCGTGGGCCCGGACCCAGTTGCGCGCCCACATACAGTGCGGTTCCGACGGCGCACAGCGCCACACCTGCGAGCATGTAGCCGATGCGGAGCACCAAGGAGTCCGGCGCCGGCAGGAGCAGGAGACCGACGTCGGCGAACGGTCCGAGCAACAGCGTGTTGGCCACGGTGCCGGCACCCGGTTTCTGGCGCAGCGGAATCCACGCGAGCAAGACACCCACCGAGGCCACGGTCAGCACGGTCCCGAGCGAGATCGGCACGTGTCTGGCCACACCCACGTGGAAGACATCCCACGGGGAGGCGCCGACGGCGCTCTCGATCATGAACGCGATCGAGAGGCCGTAGAGCGCCAGGCCGGCCAGGAGTCGGCCGACTCGTTCCGGGAGTCGGCCGGCCCGAAGCTGCTGGAGTGGGCCGAGATCGGTGAGCAATTCGTCGGCGGCGCGTGCGGGTTTCGTCATGATCCACCCGACCGCGCGGCGAGTGGTGCCGGCGCCAGCGTCGGCTGTGCGCCGGTCACTGCGCTCAGTTCGGCGTCGACGGCGAAGTACCGCTTGTCGATCCGGCCGATTCCGGGATGGCTGCCCAGGGCGGTCTCCATCGGTCCGTCGCCCCACCGGCGCGCATTCGCCTCGGAGTCGAACAGATACAGCCCGCCCGCGACATGCGCGTCGTCGTCGTAGAGCCAGATCTTCCAGATGAGGCCGGGCAGTCCGGAGATGGCCTGCGCGGCGTGCCGCAGTGCGGTGGCCTGCTCCTCGTCGTCGTGGGGGAGCGCGCGTTCGTAGTTCACTTGGAGCAATGTCATGGGAGTGTCCTGACGTGGGAGTGTCTGGTGTCGAAGAGATTCCGGGCATGCCGGGGACGCCGGCGGCCGTGTCGACGGCCGTCGGGATCGGATGCGCGGGGTCAGATGAGCGGGAAATCAGGTGTAGGCGAGCAATTCCAGCGGAATGCCGTCCGGGTCGTAGAAGACCAGCGCCGCCATGCCGAAGTCGGGCAGGCCGGCGATGCCGTTGTGAGCGACCCCGATGCTGTCGAGCCAGCCGGACCAGGCGTGTAGATCGTCGACCGAATTGACCTGCAGGCCCACGTGATCGAGTCCGGTTCGGGTGACCGAGAACGGAGCGAGGTCCTGCCCGTCGTGTCGGTGGATCGCCCACCACACCCGGCGGTCCGGGTCGGCCATCACGATGCCCTCGCCGCCCTCGTGCGGAACGGTGATCACGTACTCGAGGCCGAGTACCCGCTGATACCACTCCTGGGAGCGCGCGAGGTCGGTCACGGTGAGGGCCACGTGGGCGATGCTGTGCAGTGACGGTGGTGAGGTCGGCGGTGACATCTCTGAACCCGACATCCCTGGATCCGGCATCTCTGGCTCCTTGGTGGCTGGTGGGTGCCCGGACGGATACGAGCCATATTGTCCCGTATCCGTCCGCGGGCCGCGGGCTGTAGCGCTCAACCGATCCGCCGCGCCTCGACGACGAGGCTGCCGTCGGCGAAGTTCACCGCACCCGTGTGCGCCACGATGGTGGTGTTCAGGTGGGCGAGTTCCGGGTGCGCGGTCTCGAAGGTGGCGGCCACGTGGATGGTGTACGGCTCTGTCGGCCATGCGAATCCGGGGGTGACGATGTCAACGGGCGTGGGTGCCGCCACACCGGCCGGCGGTTCGAGGTAGCCGTGCAGTTCCACCGCGACGACCTTGTCGTCGAGGGTGACGACCTCGTGGGCGGTGACGATTCCGGTGCCGTCGTGACGGATGCGGAAGTAGTCGAGCCCGACGAGGTCGGCGCCGGCCAGCTCGCCGTAGGTGATCTTGCCGCCGAAGTGCCCGTTGAGCCGAAAGCCGTCGGCGACGGGTCCGATCGGGACGATGGTGCTGAACTGGCCTTCGAAGCGGTAGGTCGGCTTGGTCGCGGCTGTGCTGTCGTGGGGCAGGGTGGTGGTCATGAGGGTTCTCCTTCGCTGATGGTGTTGGTGATTGTTGATGTGGGTGGTGTCCGACGGCGATGTCGGTGACGTCACTCGACTCCGGCCGGTGCGAATTCGCCCAGCAGTGACTCGAGTTGCTCCTGGGTCAGGCCGGGCGCGAGTTCGGCGCCCTGTGCGGCGACCACCGATTCCAGGCTGTGGCCGACACGTCGCTGCACCGGAGGCAGGTGCGACGAGAGCAGCACGCTCGGATCGAGGTTCCGCACCGCGTCGACGTGACCGCTCAGTCGTGCGCGGTCGGTGTCGACCACCCACGGGCTGTCCACGGTCGCCCAGGTGATCTGGGCGTCGCGCAGAGTGTCGGCGTCCACGGCGTCGGCCGAATCGGTCGCGACGACGTCTGCCGGCAGCGGCGCACCGAAGCAGTCCGAGGCGACGTAGGCACCGGTCTTGCCGTCGAGGAAGCCGAGGGTGCCGGGGCTGTCGAACAGCGGTGGACGCACCGCATGTAGCTCGCGGTCGCCGACGGACACGGTGTCGCCGGGATTGACGATGCGGGTGCGGTCCGGCGGCAACCAGCCGTCCGGGGCCGCCCGACCGAAGGTCATGAACGTGCCGAGAACGGTGGCGCGCGGCGCCATGTCGAGGAGTCGGCGCAGCGCTCCGGTGTGGTCGCGGTCCTCATGCGTCAGCCAGATCCAGCGGATGTCCACTGGGTCGATCAGTGAGCCGAGCGCGTCGAGGAACTCCTCGTCGAGGATCTCGACCCCGCTGTCGACGAGGACCGGCTCGGCCGAGCGGAGCAGGAATGCGTTCATCGGGATCGTGCCCAGCCCCGGGACGGGCCAGTACGTGGGGATCACATGGGTGTCGGGGAGAGCAGCGAATGTGTCTCCCACCCAGGGTTGTTCCATGGTGTCTGCTTTCGTCGGTGGTCGGGACGTTCCCGACACCCACGAATCTGCCGCCTCCGGGGTACGGCCTTAAGCACGCCGAGCACGCAGTTAACCGTCTCGCCCACTCATATAGCCGGTCCTGCCGAGCTGACAGGCGCAGTCGTCAGGCGAGCCCGTGCCGTTCGGCCAGTAACGCGAGGTCGCGGCGCCCGGATGTCCCGGTCTTGCTCAGCAGGCTGCTCACATGACGTTCGACGGTGCGCGGCGAGAGCACCAGTCGGTTGGCGATGTCGCTGTTGGACAGCCGTAAGGCGATCAACACGAGGACGTCGACCTCGCGACTGGTCACGCCCATCTCGTGCAGGGGCGCCGGCACCTGGCTGCTCCCGCGTCCGCGGCGTGGGACTGGTGCCCCGAGTTGCCGCAACGTCTGTCGGCAACTGGTCGCCAGCGGCTCCTGGTGGTGCTCGGAGAACCAGCGCACACCCTCCTGCGCCCACGCCACGGGTTCGCCCCACCCGTCGCGGCGGGCGTCGGGTGACACGATCCAGCGAGTGAGGTGGATCAACCAGTCGATGCTGTCGTAGCCGCGCATATCCAGCTCTGCGGCAGCGAAGTCGCGCTGCGCACGGTCGCGTTCGCCGCGACGACCCGCATCCACGGCGTCGGCGGTGGCCAGCAGGGCCCGGTTGGCGCGGGTGCCGGCGCCGGCGCTGCCGCGCACGCGGGCGCGGTCGGCGTCGGTGAGCGGCGCGTGCACCGCGCGCAGCAGCGCCCAGAGCCCCCAGTGCGGAAAGTGATGTCCGGGCAGATCGGCCAGCAACGTCGCGGCAGTATCGAGGTGAGCCAGGGCCTGCACCCGGTCGGTCCCGAAGAGGGCACGCAGTGCATTCACCCGTCCGGCGACACCCGCCTCGATGGCGAGCGGCTCGGGAGCCGGGCCGGCCGCCGCCCGCGCACGGGCGATGGCCTCGTCCATGGCGGGATCGTCGCGGTCGTGGGCGTAGGTGCGGGCGGTGGTGAGCCACGCCCACGCCAGGACCGGCGATCCGATCCGGGCGGCGACGTCGATCGCGCGATCGGCGGCGCGACGTGCGAGCAGGCTCTCCGACCGCGCGGCGTACGCCTCGGCGAGGTGGAAGTCGGCGTGCGCGATGGTGTGCGGATCGCCGATCGTGAGCGCCTGGGCGCGGGCGGCCTCGAGTCGATCCACCCGCAGGTTGTCGAGCAGGTCGATGGTGCCGAGTTCGTGCAGCGCGCCGGCCGACGCGTGCGGGTCGTGCGCGTTGGTCGCGGTGTCGAGTGCCCGTTCGAACCACCGCGTGCCCTCGGCGATGTCGTAGGTGCGGCTCGCACGACCGAGGATGTCGAAGGCCTCGCACCGTATCCGATCGGGCGCTGCCGCATCGTCGGCGACGTCACGGGCCCGGTCCACCGCACCGGGGAGATCGCCCCGACCGAGCCGGATCAGTGCCTCCAGGACCGCTGTGTGCGGGTTGCGCGCGTCGCTCGGTGCATCGACGAGTGGCTGCAACTCCACCTCCGCGGCGTCGAGGTCACCGGACGCGATCGCCGCCCGTACCATCGCCTCCCGGACTCGCCGGGTGGTGGCGGCGTCCGGCGACGAGGCCAGCGCCCGCCGAGCCGCGTCGTCGGCCGCGGATCGGTCGCCCCGCCGGCCGTGGACCTCGCTGAGGACCGCTGCGGCCGCCGCGACCGTGGCGGCGTCGACCGCATGTGCCGGTGTCCGGGACACCAGAACATCGAGACGCCGGACGGCGGCGCCGAGGTCGCCGCCATTCGCTGCGGCCACACCGGATCGCAGCAACACGCTGTGCCAGGTGGCCAGGTCGTCGGCGTCCTCGGCCAACGTCAACATCAGATCGTGGTGTGCGTCAGAGCCGTCGGACGCGCTGCGCACCACCTCGAGAGCTGCCCGCGCGAGGGACCGACGTTCGGGGGTGAGCATCGTGCGCACCACCTCGTCGCGGGTCAGCGCGTGCCGGAACCGCAGCGCGCCGTCGGACTCGACGATCACGCCGGCATCGGCGGCCTCGCGCAGGGCGGTCGCCACCCTCGGAGCGTCGAGCGAGGTCACCGGACCGATGAGCTCCCAGTCGAATTCGTGGCCGAGCACGGCGGCCGCGTGCACCACTGCGCGCGCGTTCGGGCTCAGTGCGGCGAGTCGGCGGTGCAACGATGCCGCGACAGTCGGCGGCGCCACCGTCTGCAGGCGTGGTCCGTCGACGCGCCACGTGGTGCCATCCGCCACCAGAACACCCGACCGGATCAGGCCGGACAACAACTCCTCGACCGCGAACGGGCTGCCACCGGCGCGATCGACCACGAATGCCATCAGGTCGTGGTCGACCGCGTCGACGCCCAGCACGTCGCCGACCAGGGTGCGTACGGCAGCAGGCGGCAGCGGAGGAAGCGGCCAGGTCGTGGCAACGCGTCGGTCGACCAGCCGCGCCAACGCCGGCGGCATCGCGTCGGCTCGCGCGCTCAGCAACAGTCGTGTCCCGTGCGCCTCCCGGTTGTCGATCAGATAGCCCAGCACGGCGAGTTCGTCGGGGTCGGCCCACTGGAGATCGTCCAGCACCAGGACCAGACTGGTCCGTCGCGACGCCGCGCGCAGAAAGCGGATCAGTTCTTCGGCGAGCGCTGTCGGCGACCCCGACGACGCATCGAGCGCGCGCAGTGCCGACTGCCACGCGACCCAGAGCCGGTCGCCCGGTTGACACCCGGCTTCGAGGTCGACACGACCGAGCGCTTCGCGAAGACTGCGGAGGCCCTCGGCGGCGTCGCCGTCGATCGCCCGCCCCTGGAGCACCCAGAGGCCGTTGGCACGCGCACGAGCCGCCGCGTGCTGTAGCAGTCGAGACTTTCCGAGGCCGGCGTCGGCGATGAGTATCACCGGCCGACCGTGCCCGGTCGTCGGTGCCACGAAGTCCTCGAGCCGGCCGAGGATCTCGTCGCGGCCCACGATGTGGCGCGCCGCCAGTGACCCGGATGGCTGTTGACCAGCCGAGATGAGTTGCTCCACCGGGACACTGCCCACCTCGGAAATGGTGGCACAGGCGACGGACTGTCACACCTGGAAAAGAGCCGAATGGCGCCGTGGGATCAATCGGAGCGACCATATTTGCCCAGGACAAGTGGACTGGCGTAACCTTCTACGCGCATGCGCCCTCCGCGCGTGCAGCCGTCGTGCCCGGAGTTCAACTGTCCGTTCACCGGCGGCGGCCTGAACTGTACCTACAACACACCTGTCCGGAGCAACTCACAAATATGTCGTCCCCCACGATCACCTCGCCGCAAGTAGCCGTCAATGACATCGGCTCGGCCGAGGACTTCCTCGCCGCCATCGACTCCACGATCAAGTACTTCAACGATGGCGACATCGTCGAAGGGACCATCGTCAAGGTCGATCGGGACGAGGTTCTGCTCGACATCGGTTACAAGACCGAAGGCGTGATCCCGTCGCGCGAACTGTCGATCAAGCACGACGTCGACCCCAATGAGGTCGTCAACGTCGGTGACGAGGTCGAGGCCCTGGTCCTCACCAAGGAGGACAAAGAAGGCCGCCTGATCCTGTCCAAGAAGCGTGCGCAGTACGAGCGCGCCTGGGGCACGATCGAGGAGCTCAAGGAGAAGGACGAGGCCGTCAAGGGCACCGTCATCGAGGTCGTCAAGGGCGGCCTGATCCTGGACATCGGGCTGCGCGGCTTCCTCCCGGCATCGCTGGTGGAGATGCGTCGCGTCCGCGATCTGCAGCCGTACATCGGCAAGGAGATCGAGGCCAAGATCATCGAGCTCGACAAGAACCGCAACAACGTGGTCCTGTCGCGTCGCGCCTGGCTCGAGCAGACCCAGTCCGAGGTCCGCAGCGAGTTCCTGCACCAGCTGCAGAAGGGACAGGTCCGCAAGGGCGTCGTGTCCTCGATCGTCAACTTCGGTGCGTTCGTCGATCTCGGCGGCGTCGACGGTCTGGTGCACGTCTCCGAGCTGTCCTGGAAGCACATCGATCACCCGTCCGAGGTCGTCGCCGTGGGCGACGAGGTCACCGTCGAGGTCCTCGACGTCGACCTGGACCGCGAGCGCGTGTCGCTGTCGCTCAAGGCCACTCAGGAAGATCCGTGGCGTCAGTTCGCCCGTACTCATGCGATCGGTCAGATCGTGCCGGGCAAGGTCACCAAGTTGGTGCCGTTCGGTGCGTTCGTCCGCGTCGACGAGGGCATCGAGGGTCTGGTCCACATCTCCGAGCTGGCCGAGCGCCACGTCGAGGTGCCGGATCAGGTTGTCTCGGTCGGTGACGATGCGATGGTCAAGGTCATCGACATCGACCTGGAGCGTCGTCGGATCTCGCTGAGTCTCAAGCAGGCCAACGAGGATTACACCGAGGAGTTCGACCCGTCGAAGTACGGCATGGCCGACAGCTACGACGAGCAGGGCAACTACATCTTCCCCGAGGGCTTCGACGCGGAGACCAACGAGTGGCTCGAGGGCTTCGAGACGCAGCGTGAGGCATGGGAGGCCCGGTACGCCGAGGCCGAGCGTCGCCACAAGATGCACACCGCTCAGATGGAGAAGTTCGCCGCTGCCGCCGCCGAGGCTGCCAACGCCCCGTCGGATTACTCGTCGGCATCGGAGAGCCGCAGCAACGCCGGTTCCGCTCCGGCCTCGTCGGGTGGCTCGCTGGCCAGCGACGAGCAGCTCGCCGCACTGCGCGAGAAGTTGTCGGGCAACGCCTGATAGTTTCTGATTCGCCAAAGGGCCTCTTCCGCAACGGGAGAGGCCCTTTGGCGTTTCTCCCGCATGCTCGCATACTGCGGGCCGAGATCGACACCGTCACCCCGTCGTGAACCTCGGTGTCGGAGGAATGGACCCCGACATTCGGGCCTGAATACTCTCTCGCAATCGGACGAGCAGGTTGTCGCTCCCTCGCTACGTTTCCGCTCTCTCGATCGAAGGAGCGTGTTCGGGACGGGGGAGCAACGTCTAGTCCGCGAAGTGGGCCAACAGCTTTCGATGACGGTGCCGGAAGAGGTTCGCCACGAACAGCGCCAGCAGCGGTGCCAGCGGGCGAAGCGGCAGACGCGGACGAAAGTCGAGTTCGTCGACGACCTCGGTACTGGTGGGCGACAGCGCGGTCAACGTCCTGGCGTGCCGCCAGACTGTCATCGATGCCATCGAGGACGCTTCGCGGAAGCCTCGGCCCGGGGTGAGCTCAGCGAGCGTGAGGTCGTCGTAGTCGAGCGGTAGGAACCCGCCGAAAAGGAGCGGAACCTTGCCGAGCGGTTGCCCGATCTCCATGTCGGCAATGGTCTTCCCGCGATGGTGGCGGGGCAGGCGCATCTTCAGGTAGGGCATCAGTTCGTCGTTGATGCCGTCCATGCTCGTCACCCGCTCCAACACGAGGTCGACGGGCGCCGCGACCACCGTGCGCTGCGTGTGCGTATGGAACCGATCCGACGGATGTGCCATCTTCTGAGCGTGCGGGCGCGATTCGGCGTCGTCAACGGCCTCCGCGCACCCCACCCATGCGTAGTTGACAATAGTTTTCATTAACCGCTTGAATGTCCGGCGTGCATTCACATCCGACACAACTGACCAGGTCCGCCGCGTTGCTCGCCGCGGGATTGTTCGCGCTGACCGCATGCGGTTCCGATAGTGGGGATTCCGCCGAGCCGAGCAGCGCACCGGCCGCGTCCGCACCGGTCGAACAGCAGAGCGCCACCCCACGACTCGCACTGAGCTACGACGGCGGCATCCTCGTGCTCGACGCGGAGTCGCTCGAGCAGGTCGCCGACATCCCGACCGACGGGTTCATCCGCCTCAACAGTGCCGACAACGGCCGCAACGTCTTCGTCTCGGAGTCCGGCGGTTTCCGCGTGCTCGACATGGGAACCTGGACCCAACAGCACGGCGATCACGGCCACTACTACACGTCCGAGGTCGAGATGACGGACATGACGTTCGGGGGTGCCGAGCCCGGACACGTGGTGCCACACGATTCACGGATCACCCTGTTCAGCGACGGAACCGGCGAGGTCGACATCGTCGAACCCGCGGAGTTGTTGCGCGGGAATGCAAAATCCACGGAGTACGTTGTGCCCGAACCGCATCACGGTGTCGCCGTGGCACGTGGCGACGGTAGCCTGGTGGTGACCTCGGGCAACGAGGACTCCCGCACCGGCATCGTCATCCTCGACAAGGACCGCAACGAGATCGCGCGCACCGATGAGTGCCCGGGCGTCCACGGTGAGGCCGCAGCGGCCGACGGCGTGCTCACCTTCGGCTGCACCGACGGCATCGTCGTCGTGCGCGGCAACGAGATCCAGAAGGTGCAGAGCCCCGACGGGTACGGGCGTATCGGCAATCAGGCCGGCTCGGAGGAGTCGCCGATCGTGCTCGGCGACTACAAGACCGATGAGGACGCGGAACTCGAACGGCCGAACCGTTTCACCCTCACCGATACCCGCACCGGAGATCTGCGCATCGTCGACTTCCCGGCAAGCTACAGCTTCCGGTCCATCGAGCGCGGGCCGAACGGCGAGGCGGTGATCCTCGGTACCGACGGTTCTCTCTACGTCTACGACCCGCTGACCGGTGAGCAGATCCGCACGGTCGAGGTCATCGACGCGTGGACCGAGCCGGACGAATGGCAGTCGCCGATGCCGAACGTTCACGTGCAGGAGGGCGTCGCGTACATCACCGACCCGAACGCACAGACCGTGACCGCCGTTGACGTGGCCACCGGCGAGCAGAAGGCTCAGGCCGAACTGCCGCAGCAGACCATCGAACTCACCGGGGTCACCGGCTGAGCCGACGCCTGCATCATCGTTCCGCTGTCAGTCCCTCGTTCCGTTTGCTCTGCACCGATCGATGCAGTGCCAATGGAACGAGGGACTGGCACACCCGTCGCGGGGTATTTGCAAGACTGGTGACGTGATCAGACTGGGGCTGTCCGGCGGCATCGGGGCCGGAAAATCAACGGTGGCCAAGACCTTCATCGACCGCGGCGGTTACCACATCGACGCCGACAAGATCGCGCGGGAAGTGGTGGAACCGGGGACACCCGGACTCGCCGCCCTGGTGGAGGCATTCGGCGAGGAGATCCTCGCCGAGGACGGCAGCCTCGACCGGCCGGCGTTGGCCGCCAAGGCGTTCGTCGACGACGAACAACGGCAGAAGCTCAACTCGATCACGCATCCGCTGGTGGGCAAGCGCACCCAGGAGTTGCTGAAGGCCGCGCCCGACGACGCCATCGTGATTCAGGACATCCCGTTGCTCGTCGAGGGAAACATGGCGCCGTTCTTCCACCTGGTGGTGATCGTGCACGCCGACGCCGAGACCCGGGTCCAGCGCCTGACCACGGCACGTGGCATGCCCGAAGACGACGCACGCGCACGGATCGCCGCACAGGCCGACGATGATCAGCGCCGCGCGGTGGCCGACGTGTGGCTGGACAACTCTGGCAGTCGCGACGACCTCGCGGCCGCTGCCGCGGCCCTGTGGGACGAGCGATTGGTGCCCTTCGAGCGCAACGTCCGGTCTCAGACCGTGGTCCGTGCTCCGTTGGAGTTGGCCGAGCCGGACCCCGGCTGGGCGGCCGAGGGCGCCAGGCTGGTGAACCGGTTGTGGGCCATCGTCGGCGACAAGGCTTCGGCCATCGATCATATCGGCTCCACCGCCGTTCCCGGTCTGATCGCCAAACCGACGATCGATGTCCAGATCACCGTCGCGGAGTTGTCGGTGGCCGACGCGCTCGCCGATGCCTTGGCCGACGGCGGCTTCCCCCGGGTAGCGGGCGTGGACGGGGACAACCCCAAGGCCGATCCGGCGACCGGCTCGGTGGACGAGGGAAGCTGGGGCAAGCGCCTGCACGGCTCTGCCGATCCGGGACGGTCGGCCAACGTGCATCTCCGTGCCACGGATTCGCCGGGCCGTGCGTTCGCCCTGGACTTCCGCGACTGGCTGCGCGCCGACGCTGCCGCTCGCGCCGAGTATGCCGAGGTCAAACGCAAGGCGCTGGCCTCGGCCGACGGCGACCTCGGTCGCTACATCGAGGCGAAGGAGCCGTGGTTCGAGGGCGCCTACCGGCGCATCGCCGTCTGGAAGAGCGACGGTTCGCACAGCTGAGGTTCGAACGATCAGATGAACTCTGGCCACAGGTGTGCGCAGAATCGCGGTTAGGGATCGTCGCTGAGTCGATCCTTTGCTAGCGTGAAGCCGCACCCACGGGTGCGACATAGATCACTGCTCCGAGTCGAGGGAGAACCGCCATGGGTGCACGCACGAAGGGACGCGCCGCCGCGGCGACCGTAGCGTTTGCCAGCGTTGCAGCAGCGGGGGCGGTGTTGGCGGCCCCGGCGAGCGCCGACGTCACAGACTTGCAGGTCGACAACTCCGCGCTGTTCGGTTCGGTGGGTGAGAATCGCTACGGGGTGGGATGCGGATACGGGGTCATCGCCACTGCCACGCCCGACGAGGACGTCGACTTCTACGTGAACGGGCAGAAGCGAGGGACCATCAACGCTGAAGGCGGAAAGGCCACGTACCCGTGGATCCCATTGTTGCCGGGCGAGTACGAGATTGTCGCGAAGCAGGGGGAAGGTGATCCGGGCAAATCGACCGGTGTCCTCACTGTCGTCCCCGCCGTCTACACCGGCAGTTCCTGCATCATCCTGTAGTCCCCGGTAGCAGCTTGCGTGAACACTCGGGAACAAAACCGTGATTCTGCCTCAGTAAAGTTGCCGAATCGTGATTCGTGTGACATACCTGAAGCGATCGCAATCGTCGGGATGCGATCGCTAACGCACGAATTACCAAGGGGGAACAGCACATGGCTGTAAGCAAGACCCGCCGCTCGTTCGGCGCCGCCGTCGCATTCGTCGGTGTTGGAGCGGCAGGCCTCATGATGGCCGGTCCGGCCAACGCTGCGGTCACAGGTGTCGACATCACGTCTGCATCCGGCTATGGCTCGGTTGCGGGCACCTACGGCGCCGGCTGCTCGTATGACGTGAAGGTCAGCGTCAACAACGAAGCGTCTGACATGAAGGTCTACTTCCGCGTTCTGGGTCCGGACGGCGAGGTTGTTGAGGATACAGCGACCAGCAAGTACCCCACCGGGAACTCCGCCTCGTTCTCCTGGGCGCCGGGTGCGCCGGGTGACTACACGCTTCAGGCGACTCAGGACGCGGAAGGCGATATGCCTGACTGGGAGTCGGAAGAGGTTGAGGAAGCAACTCCGACCGCCGGCCAGGCCATCAGCATTCCGTCTGACCCGCCGTTCGGCAGCGTCCCGTTCGCGGGCGCCTGCTTCGTGCTGGTTCCCTGACGGATTCAGTTTTCTTCTCGCGACGGGCGTCGCGGACTCCGGTCCGTCGACGCCCGTCGTCGTATCCATCGCTGAATCGGTCCGGTGATTGCCTGAATCCTCTTCACGCTGTCGGACGGGGTTGCTACGTTCACAACACTGAACAAGAGCTGTTCGACAAGTGAGATGGAGAACGACATGTCGATGTATGGAAAGCGGTTCCTGCTGGCCGCATCCGCGATGGTGGGTGTCGGGGCTGCCGGCCTGATGATGGCCGCGCCTGCTTCGGCCGCGGTCACCGAGGTGAGCATCACCACGCCTTCGGGGTTTGGTTCTGTTGCAGATACCTACGGGACCGGTTGTGAGTATGAAGTCGCGGCGACAGTCAATGACTACTCGGAGTCCGCTGCGGACGTGGAATTCGAGGTCACCAACAATGGTGGCACTACCTGGACCGATCTGGGTTCTGCCGCCACACCGACCGAGGCGACCGTGACCGAGTCATGGGCTCCAAGCGACCGGGGTGTCTATCAGATCCGTGCCCGTCAGGGCGCCACCGCTTGGCAGTACACAGCGAATTTGACGGTCGGCACCGGCTTCCAGGTGCCCAATTACGGTGGGTCGGTGGAGCTGCCGTTCGCCGGTACATGCTTCATCCTGCAGCCGTGACGGCACGCTGAGTCCGGGTACCGGGGCGTCGAGGACACGAGTCCGCGGCGCCCCGGTTTGCGTGACGCGACCGGCGAGCAACTGGCAACGAATGTCACCAAAAATATGAAATGTGATGTACGGCGCTGCTAGCGTGTCTCCTGCGCGCTCCGTCGGAGGTGGCGCATCAGTGGAACTCGTCGAGGAGTGGGAGCAGGAACATGGGTGGTCGGGGTAGTCGAAATCGTTTGCGCATGGTCGGGGGCGCAATCGCTTTCAGTGCGGCGGCAATGACCGGGGTGGCGCTGGCGGCTCCGGCGGAGGCGGCAACGCTGCAAGGCGTTGCGGTCGATACGCCGGCCGGCTACGGATCGTCGGCGAACGGTTCGATGAACTACAACATCTATGGCGCGGGGTGCGCCTACCGACTCGACGTTCCGGTCGCCAGTCCGCGGTCGGCAAAGGGGAACCTGAAGGTCACCTCCACGGTCAACGGCAAGACAGTGACCTTCTACAACAAGAAGCCGACCAGCGTGATGGAACGTCCGGTCTGGCGTCCCACCGAGACCGGTCGGCACGTGCTGACCGCCACGCTCGATGGGGTCACCAAGACGCGGACCGTGACCGTCGGACCGGGCGTGCAATTCCCGGACTTCATCCGGGCCGGGGCGTGCTTCGTGTTGCCGATCTACTGACGGCAGTACACACGATCACACCCGGCCGGCCCGCACCGCGGGCCGGCCGGGTGTGGTTGTGCCCCCTTGTGCCGAAGCCACCTGCAACCGCCTCCGCCGCGGGTTCGCCCACTCGGAGCACGTGCGACTCAGTCGCGCCTGCCGCAGGGCAATGTGCGTCGGCGAGCCGACGTGACCGGGCATTGCTAGTGTGATACGCACTGCGGCAGCCCGATGCGCGGCTACGCACTGAGGTAGGGAGAGCACACATGGTTGGCAGCATGAGCCGCGTCCGGGGACGTCTGGTGGGAGCGGGTGTGGGCCTGATCGGCGCGGGGGCGCTCGCGCTCGCGATCGCCGCTCCGGCAGGCGCCGACGTCACTGACATCGAGATCACCACGCCATCGGGCTACGGTTCGAGCGCCGGCGTCTATGGAACCGGCTGCGAGTATGAGGTGCAGGCAACTGTCGACGACTATTCCGAGTCTGCGCCGGTGGTGACGTTCGTCTCGAAGAAGGAGGGCGACCCGACCAGTATCCCGTTCGGGAGCGTCACACCGGACACCGAGACGGTTTCCGCGACCTGGGAGCCGACCTCGCCGGGCACGTACGAGATCGGGGCAGCACAGGACGGCGTCGCCGTGTGGACGGAGAAGATCACCGTCGGTGAGGGTTTCGTGCCGATTCCGTCGATCGGTGGGTCGGCCGACAGCTTCCTTCCCTTCGCGGGGACGTGCTTCATCCTGCCGTGAAGCGTGCTTGGTTGACATGACTCCAGGGGTGTCGCGGACCGGTGGTCTGCGACACCCCTGAAGCATCCAGCAGTTCCGACGGTCACTCGAGGCCTCAGCAGGCTCGGAGTCACCCGGGAACCTGCAGCCCGTCCCGCCGGTCGAGAAAGAACACCGGCCCGCCTGCCGCGGCGTCCAGCCACGCTTGTACATCGTGGTGATGCTCGGCCGCGCCCACCAGGGCGCGCGTTGCGATCATGACCGCCTGCTCACACTCGTCGGGTCCGAGCAGTCCGGCGACGCGGGCATCGAACAACTCGTCCACATCGAGTAGCTCCAACGGCCGACCGGGAACGTCGACCAGATCGAGATACCAGTCCTCGGCGTGCCATCGGCCGTGCTCGTCGGGGCCGGAGAACCGTCCGACGTCCAGATACAGGCGCTGCCCGTCGCGGTAGCCGCCCCGGAAGTGGAAGATGTTGGCCCGCAGCCCCAGCGTGGGCAGCAGCCACGACTCCAGGTGAGTGAACCGGGGATGATCGGCGGTCCGTGACATGTAAAGCCCGCGGTCGGTCACCTCATAGCGCTCCACCGGGCGCACGAAACCCTTGTTGTCGGTGTTGGTCATCGCGGGGACGTCGAACAGTTCGCGTTTGGGCGGGTGACGCTTGGGCGTGGGAGGTCCACCGGGCATGGCCAACACCCTAACCCGCAGGTCAGACGACGGTCAGGCGACGGAACACAACTGTCATAGCCCGCGTTTACCCTGGCACTATGGCTGTTGCAGCAGAGCGCCCGGTCGTGGCGCACTCCGAGTTCCGGCCGGTCGGGGAGATCGAACGGACCGGTGGCCACTTCGAGGTGGTCAGCGAGTACGAACCCGCCGGTGACCAGCCGACGGCGATCAACGATCTCGAGAAGCGCATCACCAGCGGCGAGAAGGACATCGTCTTGCTCGGCGCGACGGGCACCGGCAAATCGGCGACCACCGCATGGCTCATCGAGCGGGTCCAGCGCCCCACCCTGGTCATGGCGCCCAACAAGACCCTCGCCGCGCAGCTGGCCAACGAACTGCGGGACATGTTGCCCAACAACGCCGTCGAGTACTTCGTGTCCTACTACGACTACTACCAGCCCGAGGCGTACATCGCCCAGACCGACACCTACATCGAGAAGGACTCGTCGATCAACGACGACGTCGAACGACTGCGGCACTCGGCCACGTCGAGCCTGCTCTCGCGGCGCGACGTGGTGGTGGTCGCGTCGGTGTCCTGCATCTACGGTCTCGGCACCCCGCAGTCCTACCTCGACCGGTCCGTCGAGGTGAGCGTCGGCGACGAGATCGACCGCGACGCCCTGCTGCGACTGCTGGTCGACGTCCAGTACACCCGCAACGACACCGCATTCACCCGCGGCAGCTTCCGCGTACGCGGCGACACCGTGGAGATCATCCCGTCCTACGAAGAACTCGCCGTACGCATCGAGTTCTTCGGCGACGAAGTGGAGTCGCTGTACTACCTGCACCCGCTGACCGGCGACGTGGTGCGCGAGGTGGACAACCTGCGCATCTTCCCGGCCACCCACTACGTGGCCGGCCCGGAGCGCATGGAGCGGGCGATGAAGAGCATCGAGGAGGAACTCGAGGCCCGTCTCGCCGAACTCGAGAACAAGGGCAAACTCCTGGAAGCGCAGCGGCTGCGCATGCGCACCAGTTACGACCTGGAGATGATGCGGCAGGTCGGCTTCTGCTCGGGTATCGAAAACTACTCGCGGCACATCGACGGTCGTGGCCCGGGCAGCGCCCCCGCGACCCTGATCGACTACTTCCCCGAGGATTTCCTCCTCGTCATCGACGAATCACACGTGACCGTGCCGCAGATCGGCGGCATGTACGAGGGAGACATGTCGCGTAAACGCAACCTCGTCGATTACGGCTTCCGATTGCCGTCGGCCATCGACAACCGGCCGCTGACCTGGGATGAATTCGTCGACCGCATCGGGCAGACCGTCTACCTGTCGGCGACACCCGGACCCTATGAGCTCGGGCAGGCCAACGGTGAGTTCGTCGAGCAGGTGATCCGCCCGACCGGACTGGTCGACCCCGAGGTCGTCGTGAAGCCCACCAAAGGCCAGATCGACGATCTCGTACACGAAATCCGCGAACGCACCGAACGCGACGAGCGGGTGCTGGTCACCACGCTCACCAAGAAGATGGCCGAGGACCTCACCGACTATCTGCTGGAACTCGGTATCCGCGTGCGGTACCTGCACTCCGAGGTCGACACCCTGCGGCGCGTCGAATTGTTGCGGCAGCTGCGATCCGGTGAATACGACGTCCTGGTGGGTATCAACCTGCTCCGTGAGGGACTCGACCTCCCCGAGGTGTCGCTGGTGGCGATCCTCGACGCCGACAAGGAGGGCTTCCTGCGGTCGACCACCTCGCTGATCCAGACGATCGGCCGCGCGGCGCGCAACGTGTCCGGCCAGGTGCACATGTACGCGGACACCATCACCGATTCCATGCGCAACGCGATCGACGAGACCGAACGGCGCCGCGAGAAGCAGATCGCCTACAACACCGAGATGGGCATCGACCCGAAGCCGTTGCGCAAGAAGATCGCCGACATTCTGGATCAGGTGTACCGCGAAGCCGAGGACGAGGCCGTGAAGGTGGGCGGCTCCGGGCGCAACGCGAGCCGCGGACGCCGCGCCCAGGGCGAGGTGTCCAAGGCAGGCAGCGCAGGCGTTATCGAGAAACGCGACACGTCGACGATGCCGCGCGCCGAGTTGGCCGACCTGGTGTCGCAGCTGACCGATCAGATGATGGCCGCGGCCCGCGACCTGCAATTCGAGTTGGCCGGACGGCTGCGCGATGAGATCGCCGATCTGAAGAAGGAACTGCGCGGAATGGACGCGGCCGGGATCAAGTAATCGTGCCGATCCCCACGATCAGCGGACAAACCGGCCGCCGCGAACTAATCTGCCGGATCAGGGGTTCTACAGTGTGTGGATGACACCTGCCTCGGCGCCGGTCGGGGAGGACTGACACGTGGAGGATGGATGAGCGCTTATCAGACGGTCGTGGTCGGCACCGATGGCTCGGAGTCATCGCTCAAGGCGGTCGACCGTGCGGGGGCAATCGCCGGGGAGGCGGCCACGTTGATCATCGCGTGCGCCTATTTCCCCAATGATCGTGGTGCCGGCGGAGCCGCCGACGTCCTCAAGGACGAGGCCTATCAGGTGATGGGGTCCTCGCCGACCGAGGAGATCCTGCGGACGGCCAAAGAGCGGGCTGCCAAGGCCGGTGCGGGCACCATCGACCAGCGTTCGGTCAAAGGCGCACCGGTCGACGCACTGCTGCAGCTCGTCACCGACGCCAAGGCCGACCTGTTGGTGGTCGGTAACAGGGGACTGAACTCCATCGCCGGACGGCTGCTCGGATCGGTCCCCGCCGACGTGGCCCGCAAGTCGGCGTGCGACGTGCTGATCGTCCATACGACCTGATCCCGGGGAACCGGCAAGAGCGTCCCAGCAAGAGCGCCCTCTCCAACCAGCCCGACATTGTCGACGGTGCGACTGGAGAGGGCGCTTTACTGAGGCGTATCGACAGACCTGCCGTCACCAGGCGTCGGGCGCTTCGGCAGTCATGTCGCCGAGTTCGGGCGGAAGATCCTCGCTGTGGATCACGGTGAGACGTTGCGTGGCGCGGGTGAGTGCCACATACAGGTCCGAATGTCCCAGCGGCGAATCGGCAATGATCGCAGCGGGTTCCACCACGACCGTGTTGTCGAACTCGAGTCCCTTGCAGGCGCCGACCGTCAATACCCGCGGTGACGTCTCCGCGTCGTCAGGCACCGCGGAGGCCATCTCGTCGTAGAGCCGGTGCGGAACGATGATGGCGGTCAGGCCGGCCAAACCGGGACGGGTCGCCGCACGTTGCGCCACCTTCCCGCGGGCGTCGACGTCGGTGCGCACCGCGATCGGGTCGATCCCGTTGCTGCGCAACGATGTCGGCGGCGACATCGTCGGGTTGATGTGGGTCAGAACGCGGGTGGCGTAGGTCATGATCTCGGTGGGGGTGCGGTAGTTCACCGTCAACTCGCGTAGCTGCCACCGCTCGGCCACATACGGTCTCAACACGTCACCCCACGAACGGGTACCGGCCAGATCTCCGGTCTGCGCGGTGTCGCCGATGATCGTCATCCACCGATTCGGAATCCGGCGCATCACCATCCGCCACGCCATCGCCGAGAGCTCCTGCGCCTCGTCGACGATGACGTGCCCGAACGCCCAGTTGCGGTCGCCGTGCGCCCGTTCGGCAGTGGTGAGGCGTTGTGTCTCGGTCTGGCGGGCGGCGAGCTGCTCGGCATCGATCAGGTCATAGGCCATCAGGATCTCCGGATCCAGCTCATCCTCGAGATCCTGTGGGGCCGAGCCGGTGAGGATGTCGAGCGCATCCTGGGCGTCGGCGAGCTGGCGCCGCCAACGTTCGCGCTCGGCGCGTTCGGCGTCATCGGTGCCGAACCCGATCAGTTCGGCCAGCTCGTCGAGCAACGGCACGTCGGCGGGGGAGAAGTCGCTGCCGTCGTTCTGCCGGAAGGTGGTGTCACGTTGCAGCGCTGTCCGATCGGTATCCGACCAGCCGGGACTGGCCTTGCGCACCGCAGCGGGATCGGCATACAGGTCGCGCAACATCTCCTGCGGGTGCAACGTGGGCCAAAACCGCAGCAGCGCCCGCCGGATTTCCGGGTCGTGACTCATCTCGTCGCGGATGTCGGCGATGTCGGCGCCGCTGAGCAGCTGGGAACCGTCGAGCAGGCTGGACCCGATCGTGCTTGCATGCGCCCGGGCCAGCCCGTCCAGCGCGGCACGCAGAAACGCCGGCTGCGCCAGGTTGTGCGCCTTGCGGGTACTGCGCGCCTTGGCGCGTGCCTCCTTGACGAGGGCCGAGTCGATCATCACCTGATAGGTGTCGAACTCGACCGGCACCGGTTTGCTCGGTAACGATTCACGAGCTCGCACAGCACGTTTGAGGAGATCGACCATGCGCAGGTCGCCCTTGATCGCGGCTGCGTCCCGCTCGTCGCGTGCGGTGGCGTGCACACCGGGGAACATGTCACCGATCGTCGACAACAACACGCCGGACTCACCCAATGACGGCAGCACCTGACCGATGTAGGTGAGGAAGTCGTCATTGGGTCCGATGATCAGGATGCCGCTGCGCGACAGGATGTCTCGGTGGGTGTAGAGCAGGTAGGCGGCACGGTGCAGGGCCACCGCGGTCTTGCCGGTACCCGGACCGCCCTGGATGACGGTGACCCCGCGGTGTGTCGAGCGGATGATCAGATCCTGCTCGCGCTGAATCGTCTCCACGATGTCGGTCATCTCGCCGGTACGCGCCGCATTCAACGCAGCGACCAGCGCGTTCTCGTTCACCACGTCGCCGTGGCCGACGTCGTCTGCCGAGGCCTCGCCGAGGGTGAGGAACTCGTCGTTGACCGCGCGGACGCGACGGCTGCGGGTCCGGACGTGCCGGCGGCGGTCCACATCCTCGGGGGCGGCCGGGGTGGCGAGGTAGAACGGCCGCGACAGCGGTGCGCGCCAGTCGAGGAGCAGGGTGGTGTCGGCGGCATCGTCGTCGAGAATGCCGATGCGGCCGATGCGACGCGTCTCGCCGTCGTCGAGGTCGAGGCGCCCGAAGTACAAGTTGTGCTCGGCCGCATCGAATTTGGACAGATCCTCGGTGTACATCCGCTCGTAGGATTCGCGCTCCGAGCGGGCCTGGGGTGTGCCGCCGCTCTCACGCAGCGTCGACGACAGCCGTCGCTGGGTGTTGGCGCGCATTCGGTCGAGCCGCGCATACACCTTGTCGAGGTGGTCCTGTTCCTCGGTGATGCGGGTGTCGACGTCGGTCTCTGTCGAACTCACCGCGGTGCTGATCCTGTCTCGAGGTCGGGCAAGGGAAGTGTGGCCGGTCGGGACAGTCCGGCCGATCGCATCGAGGCCGACACCCGAGCCCCCACCCGGGGGTCGGCCAGCCGCCGGCATACCTCGGTGGTCGGTCCCCGTAGCGCGTGGTCGGCAATGCGGGTGCCGAGCCAGTCGAAGATCTCGGCCTGTGTGCCGAGGGGGACCGGGTCGGCGTCGGGATCGGCGAGCACCCCGTGTAGCGACACGTACACCCAGAAGGACGCGGCGGTGTCGTGGATGCCCGGATGATCGCGGGCCGAGAGCTCCATACGACGATAGTTCGGCTCGGTGTGATCGAGCATGGTCGCTTCGGCGTCGGTGAGCCAGGCGCCCACGGCGTGCAGGGTGGCCTCCGGTGCGTGATAGGGCGCGGCCGGGATGTAGCCGCGGGCCGAGACGTGCGCGGAGTGTCCGACGGCGAGGTGGGACACCGTGACCCGCGCCATCGGCGGCCCGGGCTCGCCGGTTGCGACGCGGGCCAGTTTGGTCCGCATCACCTCCGGTGATGCGTTGGAGCCCACCGCGACGACGAGGTGGCGGCCGGCGGTGTCGCTGGGCCGGGTGAGTTCGCCGTCCACATCCGACACCGCCCACGGGTATTCGTGGGCGGGTAGCGATGACGACGGACCGAGGTGATGCTCACCCGGCCGACGGAGGTCGGACGACGCGGCTATGAGCGGACCTCTCGCCAGCGGCGCCGGCCTTCGTCGGCGCCCTTCGATGCCTTGTCGCGCGCAGTGTCGGCGAGTGCGTTGACCTCATCCGCCCATTCCGGAGCGTGGCTCCGCACGACGCCGGCTGCCTTTTCGGAACGTCGCTGAGCTTCGGCGACCGCCTTGTCGGCGCGCTTCTGCGCGGTCTTGGTCGCTTTGTCGATGCGCTTCTGGGTGGTCTTGGACGCCTTGCCGGACCGCTTCTGCGCCGCCTTGGCGGCCTTACCGGCCTTCTCGGAGTGCTTGTGTGCCGCCTCGATGAACTCGGTCGAGTGCTTCTGGGCTGCCTCGGCGAGTTCGGGCGCGCGCTGCCGGATCAGTTCGGCCGCCTCGACCGACCGTTCGCGTGCGGCCTCGGCGAGTTCAGGGGCTCGGCTGCGGATGAGTTCGGCTGCCTCGGTGGACCGTTCGCGTGCCAGCTCGGCGAACTCCGGCGCCCGGTGACGGATCACCTCGGCCGCGTCGGCCGAGCGCTCACCGAGAACGTGTGCGCCGTCCTGCGAGCGTTCGACCAGCGATTCCCAGGTGGATTCCGATGCCGCGGCACCCAGCGGCAGCGCGGCCGCGATAGCGTGGCTCGCATCGGAGGCCTTGCGGCGTCCGCGCCAGGCCAGTGAGGGCTTGCCCTCGGTGTCGACGGCCGCGATGAGCAGGCCGCCGACGAGGCTGACGTTCTTGAAGAACTGGGTTTTCTGACGTGCGCGGGCCTCAGGGTCGGTCTCTTCCCAGAAGGCGTGGCCGGCGATGGTCGTGGGGACGGTGGATCCGGCCAGTGCGAGCGCGGCGATGCGCGGGAACTTGCCGGTGGCCAACAGGATTCCGCCGCCGACTTGCACTGCGCCGTTGATCCGGACCAGCGTCTCGGGGTCGGTCGGCACCTTGTCGGTGACATCATTGGGCAGGGTGTCGACGGACTTGTCGATGAAGCCGCGTGCGGTCTCGGCCTTGGCGGTGGGGCTACGCAGGGCGTCGATGCCGGAGGCAACGAACGCAGTGGCGAGCATGGGTCGGGCAATTCGGCGGATCAACACTGACGGCCTCCTCGTAGCTGACTCGGATGCTCACCCCCATGGCTTGAGTGGCGAACCTTATCGAGGTTACCGGTCACCGGCAGCGTCTGCAGGTGCCCTGTTCGGAGGTCCGAAGGCAGGTCCGGGGGCGGGTCACCAGCCCCGTTCGCGCCACTCGGCGAGTGCGGGCCGCTCGGCGCCCAGGGTGTCGAAGTCTCCGGGCTGCCACGTCTTGCCGATGCCGCCGGGGAAGAGAGAGGGTGCAGGCAGTTCAGGGCATCCTTGTCCCGGAGGAGCTTGGCGTCCCGAGTCAACTCCATCGACGCTGTCGTGCTGACCAGGAGATACGCAGTTCAGGCTGGTCGCGAGGTAGAAAGTGTCTTACGCTTTTGTGGTGCAGGTGAATGTCTACCGATCGGCGTATCGGCACGGCATCACCGACGATGAGATTCGGGCGACGATCGCGCATCCGCTCATTCGGTACGCGATCACGACCGAGTTCGAGGACGCCGATACCTACATGTTTGTGGGTCGGATTGCCAACGAGCCGTGGATCGAAGTCGCCGCCGAGGATCGAGATGGCGACAGCTGGGAGGTCTTTCACGCCATGTTGTTGACCCAACGCGTTGCAACGGAACGTCCTTGTGGCCTCGGGCGGCGCCGTCGACCTGTGTGGCGAATGCGGCGGACAACGCCCGTCAGTCGACACGATCTCAGATGAGAAGAAGGGTGACCGGAGATGACTTCGAGGAATTCGCGCGACTACGAACGCATGGCCGATGCGGTCGAAGGCGGCGAGTACAAGGTGTCCGGGCCCCTCGAAGTCGGTGCCACGCTGAAGATGGGCCGACCACCGGTAGGTGAGCGACGAGACACCACCTCACGTACGGTGCGACTGCCCGCCGCACTCGATGCACGGCTGGCGGATTACGCGGAGGACACCCGAACCACGCCGAGTGAAGTGCTCAGACGCGCAGTCGATTTGTACCTGAACAGTCATCCGGCGCGACGAGACCAGCCGTCGTAGCGCCGTCAAGGCAGCTCGCCCGTGCCGTCACAGATGACCGGGCCGTTTCGCTCATGGCATTACCAGCCCCGTTCGCGCCACTCGGCGAGTGCGGGCCGCTCGGCGCCCAGGGTGGTGTCGTTGCCGTGGCCGGGGTAGATCACGGTGGAGTCCGGGTAGCGGTCGAACAGCTTTGCGGTGACGTCGGCGAGCAGGGTGTCGAAGTCTCCGGGCTGCCACGTCTTGCCGATGCCACCCGGGAACAGGCAGTCGCCGGTGAACAGATGCACCACGTCGTCGTCGCGCAGGGCGAGCGCGATCGAACCCGGGGTGTGCCCGACCAGATGGATGGCGTCGAAGGTGAGCTCACCCACCCGGATCTGGTCGCCGTCGTCGATCAGTCGGTCGGGGCGGACCGGCAACGGGTCGGCATCGAGCCGCCCGGCCGCGGTGGGGACACCGAGCGCGGCCGCGACCTCTGTCAAAGCCTGCCAGTGGTCGGGGTGCTGATGGGTGGTGAAGATCAGTTCGGGGGTCCCGGGCAGGTCGTCGACGAGGGCGAGGATGCGGTCCGCGTCGTTGGCGGCGTCGATGACGAGTTGTTTCCCGGTCGCGGTACAGGTGACCACGTAGACGTTGTTGTCCATCGGGCCCACCGACATCTTGACGATCGACGCCGTCGAGAGGGTTCTGCGCTGTGGGGCCGGTGATCCCGACAGGTCGCCGGTGTAGCGGTCGCTGATCGAAACATCCTGAGGGCTCATGCGGTCAGGCTATGCCACCGCGCTCGGGCGTTGGTCCGTTCGCCCGCCCGCCGGGTCGGCCGATGGCGCCGGTCGACGGGGATCAACGGTCATCTCACGCGGGTATCGTGGAGCAGTGGTCGACGGCCCGACGTAGTTGTCGGAGTCCGTCGATATGGTGTGCGCGGAGCGGTCCAGCCCAGTCGGCCGGCGCATCCACCCAGCTCACCTGTCGGTACCCCGGCTCAGCCGGACAGCAACGAACGAGGACTTATCCAGTGGTTGACCGTCTCATCGTCCGCGGTGCCCGAGAACACAACCTGCGTGGGATCGATGTCGACCTCCCGCGGGACAGTCTCATCGTGTTCACCGGGCTGTCGGGGTCGGGGAAGTCGTCGCTGGCCTTCGACACCATCTTCGCCGAGGGCCAACGTCGCTACGTCGAATCGTTGTCGGCGTACGCCCGGCAGTTCCTCGGCCAGATGGACAAGCCTGACGTCGACTTCATCGAGGGCCTGTCGCCGGCGGTGTCGATCGACCAGAAGTCCACCAACCGCAACCCGCGGTCGACGGTCGGCACCATCACTGAGGTCTACGACTATCTGCGTCTGCTCTATGCCCGTGCCGGACGTGCCCACTGCCCGGAGTGCGGCGAACTGATCGCCAAGCAGACGCCGCAGCAGATCGTCGACCAGGTGCTCGAGATGGAGCCCGGTGTCCGGTTCCAGGTGCTCGCGCCGGTGGTGCGCACCCGGAAGGGGGAGTTCGTCGATCTGTTCGGTGAACTGCAGACCCAAGGTTTCTCTCGTGCGCGTATCGACGGCGTCGTCCACCAGCTGACCGACCCGCCCAAGCTCAAGAAGCAGGAGAAGCACGACATCGAGGTCGTCGTCGACCGATTGGCCGTCAAGCCGACCGCCAAGCAGCGTCTCACCGATTCGATCGAGACCGCCCTGCGCCTCGCCGACGGCATCGTCGTGCTCGATTTCGTGGACCTCGAGGAAGACGACCCGCACCGCGAACGACGTTTCTCCGAACGCATGGCCTGCCCCAACGGTCACCCGATCGCCATCGACGACCTCGAACCGCGGTCGTTCTCGTTCAACTCGCCCTACGGTGCCTGCCCGGAGTGCGACGGCCTCGGCATCCGCAAGGAGGTCGACGAGGAGCTCGTCGTCCCCGATCCCGAGTTGTCGCTGTCCGACGGGGCCATCGCACCGTGGTCGACCGGCCACAACGCCGACTATTTCCTCCGGCTCATGGGCGGTCTGGCCGACCAGATGGGCTTCTCGGTCGACACCCCGTGGAAGAAGCTGCCGGCCAAGGCGCGCACCGCGATCCTCAAGGGCAGCGATCACCAGGTGCACGTCAAGTTCCGCAACCGCTACGGCCGCACCCGGTCCTACTACACCGAGTTCGAAGGTGTGCTCTCGTTCCTCGCCCGGCGGATGGACCAGACCGAATCCGAGCAGATGAAGGAGCGCTATGAGGGCTACATGCGCGACATTCCCTGTCCCGCATGTCAGGGTGCCCGTCTGCGGCCCGAGATCTTGTCGGTCACCCTCGACCATCCCACCTACGGTGCGATGTCCATCGCCGAGGTGTGTGCGCTGTCGGTGGCCGAGTGCGCCGACTACCTCAACGGCCTGAAACTCGACGAGCGGCAGGCGGCCATCGCCGGTCGGGTACTCAAAGAGGTGCAGGCCCGCATCACCTTCCTGCTCGACGTCGGCCTGGAATACCTGTCGCTCTCGCGGGCGGCGGGATCGCTGTCGGGCGGCGAGGCCCAGCGCATCCGGCTGGCCACCCAGATCGGATCGGGGCTGGCCGGCGTGCTCTATGTCCTCGACGAGCCGTCCATCGGTCTGCATCAGCGGGACAATCGTCGACTCATCGAGACCCTCACGCGGCTGCGCGACCTCGGCAACACGTTGATCGTCGTCGAACACGACGAGGACACCATCCGGTCGGCCGACTGGATCGTCGACATCGGTCCGCGTGCCGGTGAGCACGGCGGCGAGGTGGTGCACAGCGGCAGTTACCAGGATCTGCTGAAGAACCGCCGGTCGTTGACGGGTGCCTATCTGTCCGGCCGCGACGAACTGCCGATCCCGGCGATCCGCCGGCCGATCTCGCGCAAGAAGCAGCTCACCGTCGTCGGGGCACGCGAACACAACCTGCAGGGCATCGAGGTCGGGTTTCCGCTCGGCGTGCTCACTGCGGTGACCGGGGTGTCCGGCTCCGGCAAATCGACGCTCGTCAACGACATCCTCGCGACCGTGCTGGCGAACAAACTCAACGGCGCGCGGCAGGTGCCGGGTCGTCATACGCGTGTGAAGGGGCTCGATCAGCTCGACAAGCTCGTGCGGGTCGACCAGTCACCGATCGGGCGTACGCCGCGCTCCAACCCGGCCACCTACACCGGCGTGTTCGACAAGATCCGCACGCTGTTCGCGGCGACGACCGAGGCCAAGGTGCGCGGCTACCAGCCGGGCCGGTTCTCGTTCAACGTCAAGGGCGGCCGCTGCGAGGCGTGCACCGGTGAGGGCACGATCAAGATCGAGATGAACTTCCTGCCCGACGTCTATGTCCCGTGCGAGGTGTGCCACGGCGCGCGGTACAACCGGGAGACGCTCGAGGTGCACTACAAGGGCAAGACCATCTCCGAGGTGCTCGACATGCCGATCGAGGAGGCCGCCGAGTTCTTCGAACCGGTCACGTCGATCCATCGGTACCTGAAGACTCTGGTCGACGTCGGATTGGGCTATGTGCGGCTCGGACAGCCCGCGCCGACCCTGTCCGGCGGCGAGGCACAGCGCGTGAAGCTGGCAGCCGAGTTGCAGAAGCGCACCAACGGCCGCGCCGTCTACATCCTCGACGAGCCCACCACCGGCCTGCACTTCGAGGACATCAAGAAGCTGCTCGCCGTCATCAACGGTCTCGTCGACAAGGGCAACACCGTCATCGTCATCGAGCACAACCTCGACGTCATCAAGACCGCCGATTGGATCATCGACATGGGACCCGAGGGTGGTACCGGCGGCGGCACCGTCGTCGCCGAGGGCACCCCCGAGGACATCGCCCTCGAGCCGGCCAGCCACACCGGCAAGTTCCTCGCCGACATCCTCGACGTCGACGACACGGTCGCCTCAGCCGGCTGACACGCCCCCGATTTCGTAGTACGAACCGTCGAAATTTCACACGTTCGTACTACGGATCCGGGCGGGCTCAGGCTGCGGTCGCCTGCTTGACGGCGGCTCGGATCTGGGCGAGGACCCACTGCGGCCGCGTGGTGACGTCATGCCATGTGAATCGGAGGACGGTCCAGCCGTTGGCGATGAGATTGTTCTGCCGCTCCCGATCGTGTTGGAACGCCTCGGCATCGCTGTGAAAAGCGAACCCGTCGATCTCGACATCGATCTTGAGCTCGGGGATGGCGATGTCGAGAACATAGCCGCACGCGGGATGGTTCTGCGTCCACCCGACGATGTCCGAGGACTCGAGCAGGGCAACGGTCTTGCGTTCGCCCTCCGAGCGCGCACCCGACGACATGGCGGCCAACATCGCGCGCGACCGCGGCGACCCGCGTCGTCCGGTGTTGCGCTTCTGCGCTTCAACGAGCGCAGACAGTGTCGTGTTCTGACGTAGCAGTGCGTTGTCCATCACCCGCACGCCGATGTCGACGGCGGCGTCGAGCACCGTCAGCGGTACATGCGTCACGCGCAGACGGTCGACGACGGTGAGGTCGGCCGTGTCCAGCGTGCGGTGCCATACGCGGGCGCCGGGCACCGGCCTGCCGCGTCGGCCGTGGGGCGTGATCACCGTGATCGTCGACGGTGGGTGGGTGATCAGGCCGTGCCACCACGCGGCGCTGCCGCCGCAGAGCGCCGCACCTGGTCCCGCCGACAGGACCGCGATCCGGGCGTGCATCCGGTCGTCGAGGAGGCGGTCCGCGACGCGATATACCGAGCGGGTGACCCGAATCCACTCCCCGGAAGCGACCCGACGCCGGGCCGCTTCGGCGCTGATGCCGGACTCCTTTGCCTGGGCGAGGGTGAAGACCCCGTCGTGGTCGGCGATCATCGTGCGCACAGCTGCGTAATCCGTCATGCGGTTTGGACGCAGCGCCACCACCCACGGTTCCACCCCAGATTTCGTAGTCCGAACCATGCGAAAATCGACGGTTCGTACTACGAAATCGCTACTTGCCCATGGACTTGCGGATTTCGTCGAGCTTGCGCTTGGCGGCCTCGTCGCGTTTGCGCATCATCTCGTCGACCTGCTGGCCCTCGGGGCTCGCGTGGGCGAGTTCCTCGCTGCCGATGGCGGTGGAAATCCGCTGCTCGATCTTGTCGCGGACGAAGTCGAAGGTGGGGACACCAGACTCGGAGTAGTAGGGATCGGTGACCGGCGGGACGTACCCGGCGGACGACGGCGGGGGAGCCGACGTCGGGTCGGCGACGACCTCGCCCTCGATGATGTCCCGATCAGGGTCCTTCGGCGTGCTGGTCACGATCCCAGCCTACGCGCGACGACGCTCAGCGACGCCGGTCACGCACGGGACCGGTGTACTTCTCGCCGGGTCCCTCACCCGGCTCGTCCGGGTAGGCGCTCGCATCGCGGAAGGCCAACTGCAGTTGCTTGAGCCCATCGCGGATGGGTGCGGCGTGGACACCGAGGTCGGCCTTCGACGCATCGACGAGTCCGGCCAGGGAGGTGATCAGCTTGCGTGCCTCGTCGAGGTCCACCTTGTCGGGGTCGGCGCCCTCGGCCAGTCCGAGCTTCTCCGCGGACGCGCTCATCAACATCACGATCGCGCGGGTGATGACCTCGATGGACGGAATATCGGCCAGATCCCGGACGTTGTCCAGATCGGTCTGCTCCGGACCGAGCGCGCCGTCGCCCCCTCCCGGATCGCCCTCACCGGGCATCTGCGCAGGTGACGAATAGGAGTTCTCGGTCATGGCTGCTAGACTCCCACAGTACGACCGCCCCGGTTCGCCCCGGGGTTGCAAGTGGAGTTCCGCTCCCACCGTCACGACGCGGCCAGCCCGCAGTTGTACGGTCCGGTTCACACCGATCGTCGCGAAGCCGTTGAGCTGCGCGAACGCGTCGGTTCGACGTGTGCGTCGGCGAACCGGTCGGTAACGGAGCCCTGCGGATGCGATCAGCGTCCCGGGGCTCTTCTGCTGAGAGCGATCCCTCCTGCCACCGGAGTCACGACTCCTGGCGGTCACCAGAGAAGCACTGATCAAGGAGGCCCCATCAGCACTGAGACCCGCATCAACGAGCGCATCCGCGTCCCTGAGGTCCGACTCGTCGGACCGAACTCGGAGCAGGTGGGCATCGTGCGTGTTGAAGATGCGCTTCGCCTGGCCTACGAGGCCGATCTCGACCTGGTCGAGGTCGCGCCGGACGCACGGCCACCCGTGTGCAAGATCATGGACTACGGCAAGTTCAAGTACGAAGCCGCCCAGAAGCAGCGCGAGTCGCGTCGCAACCAGCAGATGACCGTCATCAAGGAGCAGAAGCTCCGCCCGAAGATCGACGACCACGATTACGAGACCAAGAAGGGTCACGTCATCCGGTTCCTCGAAGCGGGCTCCAAGGTGAAGGTGACCATCATGTTCCGCGGTCGCGAGCAGTCCCGCCCCGAATTGGGATTCCGACTGCTGCAGCGGCTCGGCAACGACGTCGCCGACTACGGGTTCATCGAGACCTCGGCCAAGCAGGACGGCCGCAACATGACCATGGTGCTGGCGCCGCACAAGGGTGCGAAGACGCGTCAGAAGGCCCAGCAGGGCCGTGACCGTGGCCCGAAGCCGGCGGCCGCCCAGGACGAGAAGACCAGCCAGTAGCCGCTCGGGTGGCCCTACCGTCACCCGGACGTGCAGAACTGACCGCAGCGCGCGAAACACACCCGTGGAGGCACGGGTGGTTTCGCTCGCCCGAACGAAGGAAGAACATGCCGAAGAGCAAGACCCACAAGGGCACCGCCAAGCGTTTCAAGGTGACCGGCAGCGGCAAGATCGTGCGCCAGAAGGCCAACCGTCGCCACCTGTTGGAGCACAAGTCGTCGCGGCGCACCCGCCGCCTCGACGGCGTCGCCGTCGTGAGCGAGAACGACGCCCCGCGCATCAAGCGACTGCTGAACAAGTGACCCGACCGGGGTTCTCCCCGGCGACGGTCGACACCGACATCTGACGAACAAAGGATTGACACATGGCACGCGTGAAACGGGCGGTGAACGCCCAGAAGAAGCGTCGTTCGACCCTGGAGGCATCCAAGGGTTACCGTGGGCAGCGTTCGCGTCTGTACCGCAAGGCGAAGGAGCAGCAGCTCCACTCGATGACCTACGCCTACCGGGACCGTCGCGCCCGCAAGGGTGAGTTCCGCAAACTGTGGATCTCGCGCATCAACGCTGCGGCCCGCGCGAACGACATCACCTACAACCGGCTGATCCAGGGTCTGAAGGCCGCCGGTGTCGAGGTGGACCGCAAGGTCCTCGCCGACATCGCCGTCACCGATCCCGAGGCATTCACCGGTCTCGTCGAGGTCGCCCGCAAGGCGCTGCCGGCCGACGTCAACGCACCGGCTGCCTGATCGCGACGATCACCCACCGCACACGACCCGTGATGGAAGTTCTCTCCGAACGTTCCGCACGGGTCGTGTCGTATGCAAAACTCCACCGCGCGGCGGTCCGGCGAGCCGAAGGGCGATTCCTCGTCGAAGGACCCAACTCGGTGTCGGCCGCACTCGATGCCGGGCGCGCCCAGCGGGTGCTGGTGCGGGAAGGCGACGTGCAGCGCCACACGACGATCCTCGACGACGCGCAGGCTGCCGGGATCGTGGTGGAGGTGTTGTCGGACCGGGCGGTCCACAAACTCTCCGAATCGATGACCGCGCCCGGCCTGTTCGCCGTCTGTGAGCTGCTCGATCGGCCTCTCGACTCGGTTCTGGATGTCGGGCCCTCGTTGCTCGCGGTCGCCGTGGAGGCGCGCGACCCAGGCAATGTGGGCACCCTGCTCCGCTGCGCCGACGCCATGGGCGCCGACGCGATGGTGCTGCTCGGCGATTCGGTGGACCCGCACAACGGCAAGTGCGTCCGGTCGTCGGCGGGCAGCATCTTTCATCTTCCGGTCACTCGTGAGCGGTCCGTCGCCGACGGCCTCGACGCCATCCGCGCTGCCGGGGTCACCACCCTCGCCACGGCCGCCGACGGCGAGCTGTCCCTCGACGACGCCGACGACGTGCTCGTCGGACCGCACGCGTGGCTGTTCGGCAACGAGGCCCACGGCCTGGACAGAGACATCCAACGCGACGCCGATCATCGGGTGTCGATCCCGATCGCCGGTCGCGCCGAGAGTCTGAACATCGCCGCCGCCGCGGCCATCTGCCTCTACGCGAGCGCACGTCGGCATCGGTCACGCTGACCTCGTCGCCGGCCGTTCCGTCCGTCACCGACCGAGGGACAATCCCCGGCCCGACTGAGTAGTTGTGCTCAGGTCCTCGGTGTCTGCGCGCACCAGACTCGGTGCCATGACCAGCACTCACACCTCGGTACGGCGCCGCCTGCCGTCGGCTGCCGACCTCGATGCGCGCACCGGCGACCGGGACCGCGTGGTCGATCTGATCCGAATCTTCTCACTCGTGGTCGTCATCGCCGGACATTCGTTGATGCTGACCGTCACGGCCGATGACGTGGCCGTCCATCTCGGCAATCTGCTCGCCGACGTCCCGGTGCTGCAGGCCGCCACCTGGCTGCTCCAGGTGCTGCCGTTGTTCTTCTTCGCCGGCGCCGCCGCGGCCACCTTCGGTCTCACCTCGCGGCCGCCGCAGCCGCCCGGACACTGGTTGCTCACCCGTGCGCAACGCCTGCTGCGTCCGGTCTTCTGGTATCTCCTCGCCGTCGGCGCCGTACTGCTGGTCGCCCACGCCGCCGACGCGAAGGTGGCCGCCGATCTGGTCGCCGGCCTGGGCGTGCAGTTGCTGTGGTTCCTCGGCGCCTACCTGTTGGTGCTCGCCATCGTCCCGCTGCTGCAACGCATCACCACCACCATGCACGCGGTGGGCGCCGTGGCCGTGGCCTGGGCGGCCACCGCAGGCATCGACGGTGCGCGCCTGACGCTGGGGTGGGAGGCGCTCGGGGCGGCCGCGTTCGTGACGGTGTGGGTGATTCCCGCGATCATCGGCGTCGCCTATGCGCGCGGCGTGGTCTCACCGGTGCTCGGTGCAGGCGCTGTCGTGTCGTTCCTGCTCGTCGATATCGCTCTCGTGGCGTTCGGACCCTACGAGGTGTCCCTGGTGACGGTGCCCGGCCAGTCGCTGTCCAACATGAATCCCCCGACCCTGCTGCTCGCCGGTCACGCGATCGTGCTGTGCGGCCTCGCCATCGCGCTGCGCACGCACCTGGCGCGGGTGGTCGCCCGGCCGCGCGTCTGGTGGTGGGTGGCGCTGGGCAATCGCGGCGCGATGACGCTCTACCTGTGGCACCTGCCCGTCCTGGCACTGCTCATCGGCGGCGGAGAACTGCTCGGGTGGTCACGTGACCGGTCACCCGACGGGATGTATGCGGCGCTGATCGGCTCGCAGACCGTGCTGTTGCTGGCCCTGATGGTCCCGGTGGTGGCGCTGCTCGCGCAGCTGGAGAACCGCCCGCTGCGATGGTGGGATGCGACCGCCGCCGGGCACCGCGGCCGCGCTCGAGATGCCGCTGTACTCGTGACGCTCGTCGTGGTCGCGGTGGCGATCCTGATGACCGCCCGGACCGGCCTGGTCGGTGACGGCTGGTCCTGGGTGATGGTTGCCGTGGTGGGTGCCGTCGTCGCGCGAACGCTCGACGAGCCGTCAACTGCAGTACCGCATCGTCGGCAGCGATCAACCTGCGCCGCGTCGCCGAAATCGGCTCGTCTACCCTTGTAGCCGCACCTAGACGTCGATTTTTTCGACTCCGTTCTCGATCCCGAGGAGACCGCCGACCGTGGCCAGCTCTGCCGACGACGCCCCAGAGATCCGGTTTCCCGAACCGGAGGAACTCGACGCCGCAGCCGCGGCCGCCGTCGCGGCGTTCGAGGCCGCCGGCGACCTCGACGAACTCGCGCAGGCCAAGACCGCGCATCTCGGTGACCGGTCACCCGTGGCGCTCGCGCGCCGCGCGCTCGGCAGCCTCCCGAAAGACCAGCGGTCAGCGGCGGGCAAACTCGTCAACGAGGTGCGTGGACGTGTCAGTGCCGCACTCGATCTGCGTACCACCACGCTGCAGGCCGAACGTGACGCGGCAGTCCTGGTCGCCGAGGCCGTCGACGTCACACTGCCCAGCGCCCGTCGTCGCGTCGGCGCACGCCACCCGATCACGGTGATCGCCGAACAGGTCGCCGACGTCTTCATCGGGATGGGCTGGGAGATCGCCGAGGGCCCGGAGGTCGAGACCGAGCACCACAACTTCGACGCCCTCAACTTCCTGCCCGACCATCCGGCCCGCTCGATGCAGGACACCTTCTACATCGCCCCCGAGGGTTCGCGGCAGGTGCTGCGCACACACACCTCACCGGTGCAGGTGCGATCAATGCTCAGCCGCGATCTGCCGATCTACGTCGCGTGCCCGGGGCGCACCTTCCGCACCGACGAACTCGACGCCACCCACACCCCGGTCTTCCACCAGATCGAGGGTCTGGCCGTCGACAAGGGGCTCACGCTGGCCAACTTGCGCGGCACCCTGGAGGTGTTCGCCCGCGCCCTGTTCGGGCCGGAGACCACCACCCGCATGCGCGCGAGCTACTTCCCGTTCACCGAGCCCTCGGCAGAGGTCGACGTCTGGTTCCCCGGCAAGAAGGGCGGAGCGGGCTGGGTCGAGTGGGGCGGCTGCGGCATGGTGAACCCGAACGTGCTGCGGGCCAGCGGGATCGATCCGGACGTCTATTCCGGTTTCGCCTTCGGGATGGGATTGGAACGAACACTGCAGTTCCGCAACGACATCTCCGACATGCGCGACATGGTCGAAGGTGACATCCGGTTCACCGTCCCGTTCGGCCCGGCCGTCTGACCCGCAGCCCCGCAATCCATCCCGCGAAACCCGATCGATGAAAGTAGTTGGTTGACGTGCGTGCCCCACAGTCCTGGTACACCGAGGTGCTCCGGCAGGGTGATCCGGAATGGTCGGCGACCGCCGACGAGATCGATCAGGCATTCGTCCGGGTCGGATTCGAGATCGAGGACATCGACCCGTTCCCCGCGATCAGCGGCCCGCTGGTGATCGGACGCGTCGAGACCATCGAGGAACTCACCGAGTTCAAGAAGCCGATCCGGTTCTGCACCGTGGCGGTCGGGGAGGACGAACCCCGCGGCATTGTGTGCGGCGCCCGCAACTTCGCCGAAGGTGACCTCATCGTCGCGGCGCTGCCCGGCGTCGTGTTGCCCGGCCCGTTCGAGATCGCGTCGCGCAAGACCTACGGCCGCATCTCCGACGGCATGATCTGCTCGGTCGCCGAACTCGGCATCGGCCAGGACCACAGCGGCATCCTGGTGCTCGCCCCGGGCACCGCCGAGCCCGGTGCGGACGCCCGGGAGGTGCTCGGCCTCGACGACACCGCCATCGACGTCAACGTCACCCCCGACCGCGGCTACGCCTTCTCCGTCCGTGGCCTGGGCCGTGAACTCGCCGGCAGCTTCGATGTGCCGTTCGTCGACCCCGCACTCGCCGGCACGGCCCCGGACGCGACGGGCGACGCCTGGCCAGTCGCCATCGACGACGACTCGTCGGCCACCCGCTACACCGCGCGCATCATCTCCGGTGTGAACGCGACGGCGGTGTCTCCCTGGTGGATGCAGAAGCGGCTGATGGCCGCGGGCATCCGTCCCATCTCGGCCATTGTCGACATCACCAACTACGTGATGATCGAGCTCGGCCAGCCGCTGCACGCCTTCGACGCCGACAAACTGACCGGCACCATCACGGTGCGTTCGGCGCAGGCAGGGGAGAAGCTCAGCACGCTCGACGACGTCGACCGCGTGCTCGATCCCGAGGACGTCGTGATCGCCGACGACAGTGGTCCGGTCGCCCTGGCCGGCGTGATGGGCGGAGCGGCCACCGAGGTCGGCGCCGCCACCACGACGGTGCTGCTGGAATCGGCCACCTTCGATCCGGTCCGCGTGTTCCGCACCGGCAAACGCCACAAGCTCACCTCGGAGGCGAGCAAACGCTTCGAACGCACCGTGGACCCCGAGGTCACCGCCGTGGCGTCCGATCGCGCGGCGCAGCTCATCGTCGCCATCGCCGGCGGCACCGTGACCTCCCCGCTGAGCGAGGCGCGGGCCGATGCACCGGCCCCGGCGGCGATCTCGATCGCCGCCGACGAACCCGACCGCACCGCCGGCCTGACCTACCCCGCCGGCACCACCGCGGCGCGGCTGCGGGAGGTGGGTTGCCAGGTCGAGGGCGACGACACTCTCCAGGTGCTCCCACCGTCGTGGCGACCCGACCTGCGCATGCGGGCCGACCTCGTCGAGGAGGTCCTGCGGCTCGAAGGCCTCGAGGACATCCCGGCCGTCGTGCCCCGCGCGCCCGCCGGTACCGGACTGACTGCGGCGCAGCGTCGTCGCCGCGCGGTCGGGCGCACCCTCGCGCTCGACGGTTTCGTGGAGGTGCTGCCGTATCCGTTCATGCCGGCGGGTGTCTTCGACGTCTGGGATCTGCCGGACGACGACGACCGGCGCCGCACGGTCACCGTGCTCAACCCGCTGGAGTCCGAGCGGCCCGAACTGAACACCACGCTGCTGCCCGGGTTGCTGGAGATGACGGCGCGCAACATCGCCCGCGGCCAGCGTGACCTGTCGCTGTACACCATCGGGCAGGTGGTCTTCGCCGGCGACAACGTCGCACCGGTCGGTGCACTGGACGTCTCGCGACGACCCGACGACTCCGACATCGCCGCCCTCGACGCATCGCTGCCGCATCAGCCGCTGCATGTGGCCGTCGCCCTCACCGGCCTGCGCGATCCCGCCGGACCGTGGGGCCCCGGCCGATCAGCCGACCATGTCGACGCCTTCGAGGCTGCCCGCACCATCGCACGGGCAGCCGGGGTGGAGGTGGAGTTGTCGGCGGCCGATCATCGCCCGTGGCATCCGGGTCGGTGTGCGGCGATCGGCGTCGACGGCGTCACGGTGGGCTACGCCGGTGAACTGCATCCGGCGGTGCTGGAACGCGCTGGTCTGCCCAAGCGGATGTGCGCGGTGGAGATCGATCTCGACGCGGTGCCGATCATCGAGCGCCTGCCCGCGCCGCGGGTGTCTCCGTTCCCGGCTGTCCTGCAGGACGTCGCCGTGGTGGTCGACGACGCCGTGCCGGCCGCCGAGGTGCGGGCCGCGTTGCGCGCCGGTGCCGGCGAACTGCTCGAGGCCATCGACCTGTTCGATGTCTTCACCGGCGAACAGGTCGGCGCGGGGAGCAAGTCGCTCACCTTCGCGCTGCGCTTCCGTGCTCCCGACCGCACCCTCACCGAGGAAGAGGCCAACGAGGCCAAGCTCGCCGCCGTGGCCCACGCCGGCGCCCAGGTCGGCGCGCACCTGCGCTGACGCGGGGTGGCCCCTTACTCTGCCGACGGTGTGCTCGTGAGCGGAGAGGCGTGGCCCCTCCTGCCGGTCGAGTAGCCGCGCGAGCGAAGCGAGCCGGCGTATCGAGACCCCCTCCGATGAATTGAATTGCATCGGCATGCATAATCATCATATGACGATCAGGGTGGCAGTCGCCGGTGCGAGCGGCTATGCGGGTGGTGAGATCCTTCGGCTTCTCTGCGGGCACCCGCGTCTGCGAACCGGGGATCTGGAGATCGGCGCGCTCACCGCAGGCGGTAACGCCGGCAGCACCCTCGGATCGCTGCACCCGCATCTGCTGCCGTTGGCCGACCGGGTCCTCGAGGACACCACGCCCGAGGTGCTCGCGGGCCACGACGTCGTATTCCTCGGTCTGCCCCACGGCACGTCCGGACAGATCGCCGACGCGCTGGCGCCGTCGACGCTCATCATCGACTGCGGTGCCGACCACCGGCTGCAGAACGCCCAGGACTGGCTCGACTACTACGGCAGCGAGCACGCCGGGACCTGGCCCTATGGGTTACCCGAGTTGCCCGGCAACCGCGACCGGCTTCGGGATGCGTCGCGGATCGCGGTCCCCGGCTGCTATCCCACGGTGTCCATCCTGGCGTTGTTGCCGGCGATCGCGGCCGGTCTGGTGGAACCGCATGTCACCGTGGTCGCCGTGACCGGGGCATCGGGCGCCGGGCGCACGGCGAAGGTCGATCTCCTGGCGTCGGAGGTCATCGGATCGGCTCGCGCCTACGGCGTGGGCGGCGTGCACCGGCACACCCCGGAGATCTCGCAGGCGTTGTCGGAGGCGGCCGGGACCCCGGTCACCGTGTCGTTCACCCCCGTGTTGGCGCCGATGGCCCGGGGCATCCTCGCCACCTGCACCGCGCGGACCACCGCATCGGCCGCCGAGGTGCGGGCCGCCTACGAGAAGGCCTACGACGACGAGACCTTCGTGCACGTGCTGCCCGAAGGCACCTTGCCGGCAACCGGGTCGGTGATCGGCGGCAATGCTGTCCAGCTGGCGGTCACCGTCGACGAACGCGCCCAGACGATGGTGGCGGTCGGCGCCATCGACAACCTGACCAAGGGCACCGGCGGCGCTGCGGTCCAATCGATGAACCTCGCACTCGGCTGGGACGAGACCGAGGGCCTGAGCACCGTGGGGGTGGCACCGTGACCACAGACGATCGGATCACACCGGGAGCACCGCTCGACGCCCCCCGTCTCGTCCGGGCGCAGGGCGTCACCGCGCCGCTGGGTTTCCGGGCGGCGGGTATCGCCGCCGGCATCAAGGCCTCCGGCGCCGCCGACCTCGCCCTGGTATTCAACGAGGGCCCCGAATATGCCGCGGCCGGCGTCTTCACCCGCAACCAGGTGCAGGCCGCGCCGGTGCTGTGGAGTCGGCAGGTGCTCTCCACCGGCCGCTTGCGCGCCGTCATCCTCAACTCCGGTGGCGCCAATGCCTGCACCGGCCCCGGTGGTTTCCAGGACACCCACGCCACCGCCGAGGCGGTGGCCGAGGCGCTGAGCAACTGGGGGACCGAGACCGGTGCCGTCGAGGTGGCGGTGTGCTCGACCGGGCTGATCGGTGATCGGTTGCCGATGGATCGCGTGCTGGCCGGGGTCACCGAGATCGTGCACGAGATGGGCGGCGGACTCTCCGGCGGAACCGACGCCGCGCACGCGATCATGACCACCGACACCGTGCCGAAACAGGCTGCGCTGCATCATCCGCAGGGATTCAACGTCGGCGGCATGGCCAAGGGTGCGGGCATGCTGGCGCCGTCGCTGGCCACCATGCTGTGCGTGCTCACCACCGACGCGCACGCCACCGCCGAGCAACTCGACAGCGCGCTGCGTCTGGCCACCGCACTGACCTTCGACCGACTCGACGTCGACGGTTCGTGCTCCACCAACGACACCGTGCTGCTGCTGAGTTCGGGGGCCAGCCAGATACCGGTGGAGCAGGCCGATCTCGATGCCGCGGTACTCGCCGTGTGTGACGACCTGGCCGCACAGCTGATCGCCGACGCAGAGGGTGTCACCAAACGCATCGTCATCGCCGTTGCCGGGGCCCTGACCGAGGACGATGCCGTGACGGTGGGTCGTACGGTCGCCCGCGATTCGCTGGTCAAGACGGCCCTGTTCGGTTCCGATCCCAACTGGGGACGCGTGCTCGCCGCCGTGGGTATGGCACCCGTGACCATTGACCCGGAACAGATCTCGGTGTCGTTCAACGGAACCCCGGTCTGCGAAGGCGGTTGCGGCGTTGCCGGGGCACGTGAGGTGGACCTGTCCGGCGCCGACATCGCGGTGCGGATCGATCTCGGCCTCGGTGACGCGTCGGCGAGCATCCGCACCACCGACCTCTCCCACGCGTATGTCGAAGAGAACTCGGCATATTCGTCATGAGCGGGTCGTCCCAGCTGAGTGCTCTGGACAAGGCGATGGTGCTCGCCGAGTCGTTGCCGGCACTGCAGGCGCTGCACGGCGCCACCGTGGTGATCAAATACGGCGGCAACGCGATGGTCGACGACGACCTGAAACGCGCGTTCGCCGCGGACATGGTGTTGTTGCGGGCCTGCGGTGTCCACCCGGTGGTGGTGCACGGCGGCGGCCCGCAGATCTCGGCGATGCTCAAGCGACTCGGCCTCGAGGGCGAGTTCCGCGGCGGATTCCGCGTCACCACCCCGGAGGTGATGGACGTCGCCCGCATGGTGTTGTTCGGACAGGTCGGGCGCGAACTCGTCGGGCTCATCAACTCGCACGGGCCGTATGCGGTCGGCATCACCGGCGAGGACGCACACCTGTTCACCGCGACCCGGCGGACCGTACTGGTGGACGGCGTCGCCACCGACATCGGTCTCGTCGGCGACATCACCTCGGTCAACACCTCCGCGGTACTCGACCTCGTGGCCGCAGGCCGGATCCCGGTGGTGTCCACCATCGCCCCGGACCGGGACGGGGTGGTCCACAACATCAATGCCGACACCGCTGCCGGGGCGCTCGCCGAGGCGCTCGGCGCGTCGCGGTTGGTGGTCCTCACCGACATCGAGGGCCTCTACACCGACTGGCCGGACCGCAACTCGTTGGTCGCGCAGATCGGCACCGATCGTCTGGCATCGCTGCTCGGGTCGCTCGACGCCGGGATGGTGCCCAAGATGGAGGCCTGCCTGCGTGCGGTCACCGGCGGTGTGCGGGCCGCGCACGTGATCGACGGACGCGTTCCGCACTCGGTGATCGCCCAGCTGCTCACCGAGAGCTCCACCGGCACCACCGTCACCGCCGATACCGAGGGGGAACCCGCATGACCGAGCCGTTGCAGCAGCGGTGGTCTGCCGCGCTGATGAACAACTACGGAACCCCGGCGATCGCGCTGGCCAGCGGGTCCGGGGCCGTGGTGCGCGACGCCGACGGCAAGGAATACCTGGACCTGCTCGGTGGGATCGCGGTCAACGCGCTCGGCCACGCACACCCGGCACTGATCGACGCCGTCACCACCCAGATGCAGACGCTGGGGCACGTGTCCAACCTCTACATCAGTGCGCCCGCAGTGGAATTGGCCGAACGGCTACTGGACAAGTTCGGTCATCCGGGACGCGTGTTCTTCTGTAACTCGGGCACCGAGGCCAACGAGGCGGCGTTCAAGCTGGCGCGCCGGACGGGTCGACCCGAGATCGTCGCCGCCGAGCGGGCCTTCCACGGTCGCACCATGGGTGCGCTCGCGATGACCGGTCAGCCGTCGAAACGTGCTCCGTTCGAACCGATGCCACCCGGGGTCCGCTTCGTGCCCTACGGGGACGTGGCGGCACTCGAGAGCGCTGTCACCGAGCACACCGCGGCCGTGATCCTCGAACCCATCCTCGGGGAGAGCGGTGTGGTCGTGCCACCGAACGGCTATCTGGCCGAGGCTCGGCGGATCACCGCCGAGCGCGGTGCGCTGTTGATCTTCGACGAGGTGCAGACCGGGATCGCCCGTACCGGCGCGTTCTTCGCCCATCAGGCCGCCGGCGTGGTGCCCGACGTGATGACCCTCGCCAAGGGCCTGGGTGGCGGGCTGCCGATCGGTGCCTGCATCGCCACCGGGCCGGCCGCCGACCTGTTCGAGCCGGGTCAGCACGGGACCACGTTCGGGGGCAACCCGACGTGTACTGCGGCGGCGCTGGCGGTGCTGCGCGTGATCGACGACGAGGGTCTGGTCGATCAGGTGGCCGCGGTGGGCAAGTCCATCGCGACGGGCATCGAGGACCTCGGCCATCCGCAGGTGTCCCATGTCCGCGGCGCCGGGCTGCTGCTCGGCATCGTGCTGCGCAGCCCGATCGCGCCTCGAGCCGAGAAGGCCGCGCGCGCAGCGGGCTTCCTGATCAATGCGCCGGCACCCGACGTGCTGCGGCTGGCACCGCCGCTGATCCTCACCGAAGAACAGGGGGCAGGGTTCGTCGCCGCCTTGCCCGCGATCCTGGACGACGCGGCCGCCGATGAGCAGGGGGAGAAGGCATGACGAGGCATTTTCTGCGCGACGACGACCTGTCGCCCGACGAGCAGGCCGAGGTGCTGGCCTTGGCCGCCGAACTCAAGGCATCACCGTTTGCCCAGCGGCCCCTGGAGGGACCGCGTGGGGTCGGGGTGATCTTCGACAAGAACTCCACCCGCACCCGTTTCTCGTTCGAGATGGGTGTCGCGCAGCTCGGTGGACACGCGGTCGTGGTCGACGGCACCACCACCCAACTCGGGCGCGACGAGACGATCGAGGACACCGGGCGGGTGCTGTCGCGGTTCGTCGAGGCGATCGTCTGGCGCACCTTCGGTCAGGAACGGCTCGACGCGATGGCATCGACGGCCACGGTCCCGGTCGTCAACGCACTGTCGGACACCTTCCACCCCTGCCAGGTCCTCGCCGATCTGCAGACCATCATCGAACGCAAGGGACGCGCCGCCGGGTTGTCGATGACCTACCTCGGTGACGGCGCCAACAACATGGCGCACTCGCTGGCACTCGGTGGGGTGACCGCGGGTATGCACGTGACCATCAGTGCCCCCACCGGTTTCGAACCCGCCGACGATGTGATGGAGGCGGTCCGCGCGCGTGCCGAGCGGACCGGCGGGTCGGTCCGGATCGTCGCCGACCCGGCGACCGCGGTGGCCGGTGCGGATGTGCTGGTCACCGACACCTGGACGTCGATGGGGCAGGAAACCGACGGAAAGGACCGCAAGGGTCCGTTCGTGCCGTATCAGATCAACGACGAACTGCTCGCCCGCGCCGACGCGGACGCCATCGTGCTGCACTGTCTGCCCGCCCACCGCGGTGAGGAGATCACCGACGCGGTCATCGACGGCCCGGCCAGCGTCGTCATCGACGAAGCGGAGAACCGGCTGCACGCCCAGAAGGCGCTGCTGGTCTGGTTGTTGAGGCAGTGATGACCGCCGAACGCACACCCGCGGCCGGGGCCGGAGGCCACCCGGCCCGACTCGCCGCGGGCGAGAACCGCCTGGCGGCGACCAAGGCCGGACGGCATGCGCGCATCGTCGATCTCTTGGCCGCGCACCACGTCCGCAGTCAGGGCGAACTGCAACACCTGCTGGCCGACGAGGGTATCGAGGCCACCCAGGCGACCCTGTCCCGCGACCTCGACGAACTCGGGGCGATCAAGCTGCGCGGTGCCGACGGCGGCACCGGGCGCTACGTGGTGCCCGAGGACGGTTCACCGGTACGCGGGGTGTTCGGCGGTACCGACCGGCTTTCCCGGCTGCTGGCCGACCTGCTCGTGTCGACCGACTCGAGCGGCAATCTCGCCGTGCTGCGGACTCCACCCGGTGCCGCGCACTATCTGGCCAGTGCGATCGACCGGGCCAGCCTGCCCGACGTGGTGGGCACCATCGCCGGAGATGACACCATCTTCGTGGTGGCCCGGGAGCCGATCGACGGCGCCGAACTCGCCCGACGAATCGAGGGCCTCGTGTAGCCACGCGGCCCGCCCCAGACCACATCAGACAGCACAGAACAGCTTCAGATAGTGGCCCCACGCCACACCGGACAAGAGAAGAATCAACCAAGGACGCGCCACGAGCGGGACGAAGCCCGCGCCGGCGCGCCGCACACAGAGGAGACATACATGGCAGAACGCGTCGTACTCGCGTACTCGGGAGGTCTGGACACCTCGGTCGCGATCAGCTGGATCGGCAAGGAGACCGGCAAAGAGGTTGTCGCGGTGGCCCTTGACCTCGGCCAGGGTGGCGAGGACATGGATGTGGTGCGTCAGCGCGCGCTGGACTGCGGCGCGGTCGAGGCCGTCGTCGTCGACGCCCGCGACGAGTTCGCCGACGAGTACTGCCTGCCGACGATCAGCTCCAACGCCCTCTACATGGACCGCTACCCGCTGGTCTCGGCGATCTCGCGCCCGCTGATCGCCAAACACCTCGTCACCGCCGCACGCGACCACGGTGGCACCGTCGTCGCCCACGGATGCACCGGCAAGGGCAACGACCAGGTGCGTTTCGAGGTGGGCTTCGCCTCCCTCGCACCCGACCTCCAGGTCCTCGCACCCGTCCGCGACTACGCCTGGACCCGGGAGAAGGCGATCAGCTTCGCCGAGGAGAACGACATCCCGATCAGCGTCACCAAGAAGTCGCCGTTCTCGATCGACCAGAACGTGTGGGGCCGTGCGGTGGAGACCGGCTTCCTCGAGGATCTGTGGAACGCGCCCACCAAGGACGTCTACGACTACACCGACGACCCGACCATCAACTGGAACTCGCCCGACGAGGTCATCATCACCTTCGAGAAGGGCCGGCCGACCGCCGTCGACGGCCGTCCGGTGAGTGTCCTCGAGGCCATCCAGGAACTGAACCGCCGGGCCGGGGCGCAAGGGGTCGGACGACTCGACGTCGTCGAGGACCGTCTGGTCGGCATCAAGAGCCGCGAGGTCTACGAGGCCCCCGGCGCGATGGTGCTGATCCGCGCCCACGAGGAGCTCGAACACGTCACGCTGGAGCGGGAACTGGGCCGGTACAAGCGGCGCACCGACCAGAAGTGGGCCGAGCTGGTGTACGACGGACTGTGGTTCTCGCCGCTGAGGCGGTCGCTGGACGCCTTCGTCGCCTCCACCCAGGAGCACGTGAGCGGCGACATCCGGCTCGTGTTGCACGGCGGACACATCGCGGTCACCGGTCGGCGCAGCGGGGAGTCGCTCTATGACTTCAACCTCGCCACCTACGACGAGGGCGACAGCTTCGACCAGTCCGCCGCACGCGGGTTCGTCGAACTGCACGGCCTGTCGTCGAAGATCGCCGCCAAGCGAGACCTCGACCGGTGAGCTCGCAGGGCACCAACGAGGGTTCGCTGTGGGGCGGCCGGTTCGCCGACGGACCCGCCGCCGCGATGGCCGCGCTGAGCAAATCCACCCATTTCGATTGGGCGCTGGCGCCATTCGACATCGAGGCGTCGATGGCGCACGCGCGCGTCCTGCATCGTGCGGGTTTGCTCACCGACGAGGAACTCGAGGCAATGCTCGTGGGCCTGTCGAGGCTGGCATCCGATGTCGCCGACGGCACCTTCGGGCCGGCCGAGAGTGACGAGGACGTGCACGGTGCGCTCGAACGCGGCCTGATCGAGCGGGTGGGCCCGGAACTCGGCGGGCGGTTGCGGGCCGGTCGATCGCGCAACGATCAGGTCGCCACGCTGTTTCGCATGTGGCTGCGTGCCGCCATGCGTCGGGTCGCCCTCGGCCTGCTCGAGGTCGTCGACGCACTCGCGGATCAGGCCGGCGCGCACCCGGACGCGGTGATGCCGGGCAAGACGCACCTGCAGGCCGCCCAGCCGGTCTTGTTGGCGCATCACCTGCTCGCCCATGCGCATCCGCTGCTCCGTGACGTCGACCGGCTGGCCGATGCGGACCGACGAACCGCGGTGTCGCCGTACGGTTCCGGCGCGCTGGCCGGGTCGTCGCTGGGACTGGATCCGGTGGCGATCGCCACGGACCTCGGGTTCGATCGTGCGGCCGAGAACTCCATCGACGCGACGTCGTCGCGGGATTTCGCCGCCGAAGGCGCTTTCGTGCTGGCGATGATCGGGGTGGATCTGTCCCGGTTGTCCGAGGAGATCATCCTGTGGAGCACGCCCGAATTCGGGTACGTGACCCTCGCCGACGCCTGGTCGACCGGCAGCTCGATCATGCCGCAGAAGAAGAACCCGGATGTCGCCGAACTCACCCGCGGCAAGTCGGGCCGCCTCATCGGCAATCTGACCGGTCTGCTCGCGACCCTCAAGGCCCAGCCGCTGGCCTACAACCGCGATCTCCAGGAGGACAAGGAGCCCGTCTTCGACTCGGTGGCCCAGCTCGACCTGCTGTTGCCGGCGATCACCGGGCTCATCGCCACCCTGGAGTTCCACACCGATCGGATGGCCGAGCTGGCCCCGGCGGGCTTCACGCTGGCCACCGATATCGCCGAATGGCTGGTGCGGCAGGGCATCCCGTTCCGGGTGGCGCATGAGGTGGCCGGTGCCAGTGTGCGGGCGGCGGAGAAACGCGGGGTCGGTCTGGCCGACCTCGACGACGCCACGCTCGCGTCGATCAGCCGGGACCTTCGGCCAGAGGTCCGCGAGGTGCTGACCGTCCGAGGGTCCATCGAGTCGCGCAACGCCCAAGGGGGCACGGCCTCGGTTCAGGTCAGCCGCCAGTTGGCGGATCTTCGTGCCGAGGTCCGCCGACGGCGCGCCGCGTGGTCGGAAGGCGGGGAGACGACGACCATCTGAGTACTCTTATGACGCCGCCCGCGGGGAGGTCGGTACAGTGACGTGCATCACGTGAACGACAACGGGAGGGAAGCGACGTCATGGTGGGATTGCCCACACTGCCCGACGTCGGCGCGGCGGTGGACCGGGTCCTCGCCACCGCACAGAACGGCCTCGAGGTACTGAGGTTCGGCGGCCTGGACACCGGAACCGAGCCTGCGCCGTTCAACGTGGTCGAGACGGCGAAGATGTTCCGGCTGCGGCGGTATTTCCCGGAGACCCCCAACACCGGGCCGCAGATCCTGCTCGTCCCACCGATGATGGTGTCGGCCAACGTGTATGACGTGACCGAGCACAACGGTGCGGTCTCCGTGCTGCATCGGGCGGGCATCACCCCGTTCGTGATCGACTTCGGGTCGCCCGACTCCGAAGAGGGCGGCATGGAGCGGACCCTCGCCGACCACATCGTCGCCGTGAGCCGCGCGATCGACGTGATCATCGAGGCCACCGGCAAAGACGTCCATCTCGCGGGGTACTCGCAAGGCGGCATGTTCGCGTATCAGACCGCGGCCTTTCGTCAGTCCAAGGGCATCGCGAGCGTGATCACCTTCGGCAGCCCGGTCGACGTCCTCGCGGCACTTCCGCTGGGGCTCCCGCCGGCGCTCGTGGTGCCGAGTGCCGAGCTTCTGGCCGACAAGGTGTTCAACCGACTGTGGGTCCCCGGCTGGATGGCGCGCGCCGGTTTCCAACTGGTCGATCCGGTGAAGACCGCGCGGAGTCGGATCGACTTCCTGCGCAAGCTGCACAACCGTGATGAGTTGCTGCCGCGGGAGGACCAGCGGCGCTTCATCGAGGCCGAGGGCTGGGTCGCCTGGTCGGGCCCGGCCGTCGCGGAACTCCTGCGGCAGTTCGTGGTGCACAACAGGATGATGTCGGGCGGCTTCGTCATCGACGGCGATCTGGTCTCTCTGACCGAGATCACTTGTCCAGTACTGGCTTTCGTTGGTGAAGCCGACGACATCGGACAGCCTCAGGCGGTGCGTGGAATTCAGCGGGCGGCCTCGGCGTCGGCCGTCTTCGAATCCCGGGTACCGGTCGGGCATTTCGGTCTGGTGGTGGGCAGCACGGCGGGAGCGCACACCTGGCCGACCACCTCGGAATGGGTGCTCTGGCAGGCCGGACTCGGGCCACGCCCACCTCTGGTCGAGGAGATGCGAGACGAACTCGATCCGCACGGCTCCGGAGTGAGCCTGTCGTCGCGGATCACCCACGGGATCGGCTCGCTCGCCGATGCCGGCGGCGGTGTCTCGCGCGAACTGCTGGAGATGGCCAACTCGCTGCAGCGCACCACCCGGGCCGTCGCACAGGAGTCGGTGCGGACCGTGCCGCGCCTGTTCCGCCTCGGGCAGATTCAGTCGGGTACCCGGATCTCGCTGGGCAAGCTGATGTCGGAGAACTGTAAGCGCGCGCCCGACCAGGAACTGTTCCTCTTCGAGAACCGCGTGCTCACACACTCGGACGTCAATACACGGATCGACAACGTTGTCGCGGGTCTCGTCGCCTGTGGTGTGCGGCCCGGTGAGCACATCGGTGTGGTGATGGACACCCGCCCGAGTGCGTTGGTCGTGGTGGCGGCACTGTCGCGGCTGGGTGCGGTCGCCGTCATGCTCGCCGCGGACGGCGACATGCGGGAGATGCTGCGGCTCTCCGACAGTTCGGTCGTGATCACCGATCCGGTCCATCTGACGGAGGCGACCGGCGTCTGCGACCGTGTCCTGGTCCTCGGCGGCGGCAGCGGTGGCTCGCGGTCGATCTCCGCGGCGGATGGCACGTCGGTGATCGACATGGAACAGATTGATCCCGCCGAGGTGCAGATGCCCACGTGGTATCGCCCGGATCCGGGTCTGGCGGGCGACCTCGCCTTCATCCTGTTCACCCGAAGTGCCGGACAGCTGGCTCCCTGGCCGGTGACCAACCATAGGTTTGCCCAGTCGGCCTTCGGCGCGGCGTCGGCGGCCGGCCTCACCGACCGCGACACGGTGTACTGCCTGCCGCCGCTGCATCACGCCTCCGGGCTGCTCACCACACTGGGCGCCACCGTGGTCGGCCGATCGCGCATCGCGTTGTCCAACGGGATCGACCCCGACACCTTCACCGCCGAGGTCAACCGCTACGGGATCACGGTGGTCTCCTACACCTGGACGATGATGCGCGAGGTCGTGCGTGCCGAGGGCTTCCGCATCAACCAGCACAATCCGATCCGGTTGTTCATGGGCTCGGGTATGCCGGTGGGGCTGTGGAATGACGTCATGGAGTGCTTCCCGCGAGCACGCGTGCTGGAATTCTTCGCCACCGCAGACGGTGCGGCGATCCTGGCCAATGTGTCGGCGAACAAGGTGGGGTCCATGGGGCGCCCACTGCCGGAGACGAATCCGTTGGAGGTGGCCGCCTACGACCTCGAGCGGGATCGGCTCGTGATCGACGATGACGGTTTCGTCCGCAAGGCCGCCGTGGGTGAGCCCGGGTTGCTCCTGGCACGGGCCCGACACCGCTTCGACACCTCGGCGACCGTGCTCCGCGACGTCTTCAACCGCCAGGACCGCTGGGAGGTGTCCGGACAGCTGTTCGTCCGCGACGTCGACGACGACCTCTGGTTTCTGGGGTCGGTGGCCAACATCGTCCGTACCTGCGACGGTCCGGTCTTCATTCCGCCCATCGAGGCGATCCTGTCGTCGATGGATGCTGTCGACCAGGCGGTTGCCTACGGAGTAGGAGAGCTCGGCCGCCAGGTAGCGGTGGCCGCCGTGACGCTGCGACCGGATCACCGAGCGGAGTCGTTGACGGTCACCCAGTTGCGCATCGCGCTCGGCGAATTTGCCGCCGAACAGCGCCCGCACCTGATCCACATCGTCGATGAGATCCCGCTGTCCGACGCCTACCGCCCGGTCGCCGCAGGGTTCGCCAACCGTGGACTCCCGCGACCGGGTTCGAAGGTGTGGTATCGCGACAGTGAGGGGCGTTACCGCAGGTACACCCGGTCCGCCGCGGCGACGATGGGGTGGTCGATGGAATCCGGGGCCGGCGGCAACGCGCCCGCCGCCGGCAGTCGCTGAAGGCTCCGCACCCGGACCACTAGAGTTGTGGCCGAACACGGCGAACGACGAGGGGACAGCGCGGACATGGCGACACGAGCCGAATCCATCGATCCGATCACCCGGGCGCGTCTGGTCTGCCCGCAGGATCACGGACCGTTGCTCGACGCCGGCGACGAGCTGTACAACCCGCGGTTGCGGGTCGCGTACCGGATCGATCCCGACGGCATCCCGGTCATGCTCGCCGACGAGGCACGGAAGGTCGACGACGACGAACATGCCGAGCTCACCGGTGAGACCCCCGACGCCCCGTGACGTTGTTCGAGTGACCTGATCCGGCTGGGCCGGCGTTGACCTGTGGGTAGGTGTTGGCACGGGTTTCGCAGGTGACAGGATCGAGGGGTGAGTACCGAGACGTCTGACCGGCCGACCACCGATATCCTCGCCGAACTCGAGTGGCGCGGGCTGATCGCGCAGTCGACCGACCTCGATCACCTGCGCGCCGAACTGTCCCGTGGTCCCATCACGCTGTACGCCGGCTTCGACCCGACGGCATCGAGCCTGCACGCCGGACACCTCGTCCCGCTGCTCACGTTGCGGCGGTTTCAGGAGGCGGGACATCGACCGATCGTGCTGGCCGGAGGCGCAACCGGACTCATCGGTGACCCCCGGGACGTGGGCGAACGGACGATGAATGCGCCCGACACCGTCGCCGAGTGGGCGGACCGGATCGGCGGTCAACTACGTCGGTTCGTCACCCTCGATGATTCCCCGACCGGTGCGCTGGTCGTCAACAACCTCGACTGGACCGGGCAGCTCAGCGCCGTCGAGTTCCTCCGTGACCTGGGTAAGCACTTCTCCGTCAACGTCATGCTGGCGCGCGACACCGTCAAGCGTCGGCTCGAGTCGGACGGTATGAGCTACGCGGAGTTCAGCTACCTGCTGCTTCAGTCAAACGACTTCGTGGAGCTGAATCGCCGGCACGGATGCGTACTGCAGGTGGGCGGGTCCGACCAATGGGGAAATATCGTGGGCGGAGTCGACCTCGCTCGACGCCTGGACTCCACATCGCTGCACGGCATGACGGTTCCGCTGGTCACCTCCTCGGACGGCAAGAAGTTCGGCAAGTCGACCGGGGGCGGGAGTCTCTGGCTCGATCCTGAGCTGACCAGCCCGTACGCCTGGTACCAGTACTTCGTCAACACCGCCGATGCCGACGTCGTGCGGTACCTCCGGTGGTTCACCTTCCTCGGTCGAGATGAGATCGACGAGCTCGCCCGGGCCACGGAGGAGACACCACACCTGCGACGGGCGCAGAAGCGACTCGCGGCGGAGATGACGACGCTGATCCACGGGGCCGCTCACACCGCGGCGGCCGAACTGGCAAGTCAAGCCCTGTTCGGCCGTGCCGAGTTGACCGACCTCGACGAGGGGACGCTCGCCGCCGCAGTCGGGGAGACGACCATCGCCGACTACGCCGGGACGACCCCGACCCTGGTGGAGTTGCTCGTCGACACCGGATTGTCCGAGAGCAACAAGGCCGCTCGACGAGCGATCGGTGAAGGTGGCGCGTACGTGAACAATGAGAAGATCAACGACGCCGAGTGGCGGCCGACGACGGCTGACCTGCTCCATGGGCGCTGGCTGGTGATCCGGCGCGGCAAGAAGTCCTTCGCGGGAGCGCGCGTAACGCTCTGAACAGGCGATTTGACGCGTTGTTCTCGCCTGTGTAACTTAGCTGACGCACCGCAGAGAGCAACTTCCCGAGGCCGACAGGAACCGGGAAGAAGCCAGGTGTCCGAAGGCGAGAGCCGAACGGATTCCCCAGCGGAACCGGTCGCGAGATCGAGAGGCAACCACAGGTTGCGGATCGAAATTCAGTCCGGTAGCCTAGAAGAGTTGCCTCGGGGACGAGAGCAACGCTTCTGGACAGACAGCTCACAGATGAACGCCTCTTGATTGAGGAAGTATCGGTGGGTGTGTGTTCTTTGAGAACTCGATAGTGTATTGGTTGTTTGTTTGATGCCATATTTTTTGTGGCATTGAGTTTTGTGGGCATCTGCCACTCCTCGTGTGGTGGGTGTCCGTAGAGTTTTTTGCCAGTTTTTTGGATTGTTTTTGTCAGGTTTTTCTTTCCTGATTGTGTTGAAACGTGGCTGATGTTTGTGTCGGCTGTTTCGATAGGTTTTCATGGAGAGTTTGATCCTGGCTCAGGACGAACGCTGGCGGCGTGCTTAACACATGCAAGTCGAACGGAAAGGCCCAGCTTGCTGGGTACTCGAGTGGCGAACGGGTGAGTAACACGTGGGTGATCTGCCCCTGACTTTGGGATAAGCCTGGGAAACTGGGTCTAATACCGGATAGGACCCCTGGTTGCATGACTGGGGGTGGAAAGCTTTTGCGGTTGGGGATGGGCCCGCGGCCTATCAGCTTGTTGGTGGGGTAATGGCCTACCAAGGCGACGACGGGTAGCCGACCTGAGAGGGTGATCGGCCACACTGGGACTGAGACACGGCCCAGACTCCTACGGGAGGCAGCAGTGGGGAATATTGCACAATGGGCGCAAGCCTGATGCAGCGACGCCGCGTGAGGGATGACGGCCTTCGGGTTGTAAACCTCTTTCACCAGGGACGAAGCTTTTGTGACGGTACCTGGAGAAGAAGCACCGGCCAACTACGTGCCAGCAGCCGCGGTAATACGTAGGGTGCGAGCGTTGTCCGGAATTACTGGGCGTAAAGAGCTCGTAGGCGGTTTGTCGCGTCGTCTGTGAAATTCTGCAGCTTAACTGCAGGCGTGCAGGCGATACGGGCAGACTTGAGTACTACAGGGGAGACTGGAATTCCTGGTGTAGCGGTGAAATGCGCAGATATCAGGAGGAACACCGGTGGCGAAGGCGGGTCTCTGGGTAGTAACTGACGCTGAGGAGCGAAAGCGTGGGTAGCGAACAGGATTAGATACCCTGGTAGTCCACGCCGTAAACGGTGGGTACTAGGTGTGGGGCTCATTTCACGAGTTCCGTGCCGTAGCTAACGCATTAAGTACCCCGCCTGGGGAGTACGGCCGCAAGGCTAAAACTCAAAGGAATTGACGGGGGCCCGCACAAGCGGCGGAGCATGTGGATTAATTCGATGCAACGCGAAGAACCTTACCTGGGTTTGACATACACCAGACGCGGCTAGAGATAGTCGTTCCCTTGTGGTTGGTGTACAGGTGGTGCATGGCTGTCGTCAGCTCGTGTCGTGAGATGTTGGGTTAAGTCCCGCAACGAGCGCAACCCTTGTCCTGTATTGCCAGCGGGTTATGCCGGGGACTTGCAGGAGACTGCCGGGGTCAACTCGGAGGAAGGTGGGGATGACGTCAAGTCATCATGCCCCTTATGTCCAGGGCTTCACACATGCTACAATGGCCGGTACAGAGGGCTGCGATACCGTGAGGTGGAGCGAATCCCTTAAAGCCGGTCTCAGTTCGGATCGGGGTCTGCAACTCGACCCCGTGAAGTCGGAGTCGCTAGTAATCGCAGATCAGCAACGCTGCGGTGAATACGTTCCCGGGCCTTGTACACACCGCCCGTCACGTCATGAAAGTCGGTAACACCCGAAGCCGGTGGCCTAACCCCTCGTGGGAGGGAGCCGTCGAAGGTGGGATCGGCGATTGGGACGAAGTCGTAACAAGGTAGCCGTACCGGAAGGTGCGGCTGGATCACCTCCTTTCTAAGGAGCAACGTATGGGGGCGCTGCCCCCATAGGCCCCCGGTTGTGGCCGAGTGTGCTGCACGGGGAGCTCGAGGGTGAAACATCAGACTCATCGCTGTGGTGCCGGCTGTCGTGCTGGTATCGGGTGGTGTTCACGTTGGGTGACCGGCGTGATGTCATCAATGCACTATCGGGGTTCTGAGGGAACACACGTTTCTTCTGGGCCGGTCGTTGCGCTGCCGTGTTGATGCTTCCTGTGGTGGGGGGTGGAGTGGTGTGTGGGTGGCTGGTGTGTGTTGTTTGAGAAGTGCATAGTGGATGCGAGCATCTTTATTTTGCAATGCATGACGAATCATTTTTTGGTTTGTGTGTTTTGTTCGAGTTTTTGTTGTTTTTTCTACACTCGTGGGGGGTGTTGTTTGCCTGTGTGTCCCTTGTTGTGGGGGTGCATGGGGGCGGAGCCCCTGTGGGTGTAGGTGTTGTTGTAAGTGTTTTAGGGCGTTCGGTGGATGCCTTGGTACCAGGAGCCGATGAAGGACGTGGTAGGCCGCGATAGTCCTCGGGGAGTTGTCAAACGAGCTGTGATCCGAGGGTGTCCGAATGGGGAAACCCAGCACGAGTGATGTCGTGTTACCACCCAGTGAATGTATAGCTGGTGTGGGGGGAACGTGGGGAAGTGAAACATCTCAGTACCCATAGGAAGAGAAAACAATTGTGATTCCGTGAGTAGTGGCGAGCGAAAGCGGAGGAGGCTAAACCATGCGCATGTGTGACCGGGTAGGGGTTGTGTGTGTGGGGTTGTGGGGTTCATCTTCCCGGATCTACCTGTCTGGGCGTGAGTGATAAAACCAGAGGTTAGGTGAAGTGGCCTGGAATGGTCTGCCGTAGTCGGTGAGAGTCCGGTAGCTGAAAGCCTGTGGTCTTGCGTGATGTTCTCCCAAGTAGCAGCGGGCTCGTGGAATCTGCTGTGAATCTGCCGGGACCACCCGGTAAGCCTGAATACTTCCTGGTGACCGATAGCGGACGAGTACCGTGAGGGAAAGGTGAAAAGTACCCCGGGAGGGGAGTGAAATAGTACCTGAAACCGGACGCTTACAATCCGTCAAAGCCTGTGCACCCTTTGGTGGGTGGTGGGTGATGGCGTGCCTTTTGAAGAATGAGCCTGCGAGTTAGTGCTCGGTGGCGAGGTTAACCCGTGTGGGGTAGCCGTAGCGAAAGCGAGTCTGAATAGGGCGTGGAGTCGCCGGGTCTAGACCCGAAGCGGAGTGATCTACCCATGGCCAGGGTGAAGCGTCGGTAAGACGTCGTGGAGGCCCGAACCCACTTCAGTTGAAAATGGAGGGGATGAGTTGTGGGTAGGGGTGAAAGGCCAATCAAACTCCGTGATAGCTGGTTCTCCCCGAAATGCATTTAGGTGCAGCGTGGTGTGTTTCTTACTGGAGGTAGAGCTACTGGATGGCCGATGGGCCCTACTAGGTTACTGACGTCAGCCAAACTCCGAATGCCGGTAAGTGAGAGCACTGCAGTGAGACTGCGGGCGATAAGGTTCGTAGTCGAGAGGGAAACAGCCCAGATCGCCGGCTAAGGCCCCTAAGCGTGTACTAAGTGGAAAAGGATGTGGGGTCGCGAAGACAACCAGGAGGTTGGCTTAGAAGCAGCCACCCTTGAAAGAGTGCGTAATAGCTCACTGGTCAAGTGATCCTGCGCCGACAATGTAGCGGGGCTCAAGTACACCGCCGAAGCCGCGGCACTCCACCATGACATCCACAGTCGTCTACGGATGGCTGTGTAGTGGGTGGGGTGGGTAGGGGAGCGTCCTGCATCCGTGGAAGCGCCCGTGTGAACGAGGTGTGGAGGGTGTGGGAGTGAGAATGCAGGCATGAGTAGCGAAAGCAGAGTGAGAAACTCTGCCGCCGGATGACCAAGGGTTCCTGGGCCAGGCTATTCCGCCCAGGGTGAGTCGGGACCTAAGGCGAGGCCGACAGGCGTAGTCGATGGACAACGGGTTGATATTCCCGTACCCGTGTATCCGCGTCCATGCTGAATCAACTGTACTAACCATCCAAAACCAGATGGATCACCTTCGGGTGACCGGATGGGGCTGCATGGGACCTTGGTTGGTAGTAGGCAAGCGATGGGGTGACGCAGGAAGGTAGTGGGGCCAGTCAGTGGTTGTACTGGTGTAAGCCTGTAGGACGAACGGTAGGCAAATCCGCCGTTCATGTGTCTGAGAGGTGATGCGTAGCCGTTGCGGTGAATTCCATGATCCTATGCTGCCGAGAAAAGCCTCTAGTGAGTTGGTACACGGCCCGTACCCCAAACCAACACAGGTGGTCAGGTAGAGAATACTAAGGCGATCGAGAGAACTGTGGTTAAGGAACTCGGCAAAATGCCCCCGTAACTTCGGGAGAAGGGGGACCCATCCCGGTGACCGCCCTCGCGGTGTGAGCTGGTGTGGGTCGCAGAGACCAGAGAGAAGCGACTGTTTACTAAAAACACAGGTCCGTGCGAAGTCGTAAGACGATGTATACGGACTGACGCCTGCCCGGTGCTGGAAGGTTAAGAGGACCGGTTAATCCACTTTTGGTGGGTGAAGCTGAGAATTTAAGCCCCAGTAAACGGCGGTGGTAACTATAACCATCCTAAGGTAGCGAAATTCCTTGTCGGGTAAGTTCCGACCTGCACGAATGGCGTAACGACTTCTCTGCTGTCTCAACCACAGACTCGGCGAAATTGCAGTACGAGTAAAGATGCTCGTTACGCGCGGCAGGACGAAAAGACCCCGGGACCTTCACTATAGCTTGGTATTGGTGTTCGGTTCGGTTTGTGTAGGATAGGTGGGAGACTGTGAAGTGGGCACGCCAGTGTTCATGGAGTCGTTGTTGAAATACCACTCTGATCGTATTGGACTTCTAACCTCGGACCCTGATCGGGTTCAGGGACAGTGCCTGGTGGGTAGTTTAACTGGGGCGGTTGCCTCCCAAAATGTAACGGAGGCGCCCAAAGGTTCCCTCAGCCTGGTTGGCAATCAGGTGTTGAGTGTAAGTGCACAAGGGAGCTTGACTGTGAGACGTACATGTCGAGCAGGGACGAAAGTCGGGACTAGTGATCCGGCACCAACGTGTGGAAGTGGTGTCGCTCAACGGATAAAAGGTACCCCGGGGATAACAGGCTGATCTTCCCCAAGAGTCCATATCGACGGGATGGTTTGGCACCTCGATGTCGGCTCGTCGCATCCTGGGGCTGGAGTAGGTCCCAAGGGTTGGGCTGTTCGCCCATTAAAGCGGCACGCGAGCTGGGTTTAGAACGTCGTGAGACAGTTCGGTCTCTATCCGCCGCGCGCGTCTAGAAACTTGAGGAAACCTGTCCCTAGTACGAGAGGACCGGGACGGACGAACCTCTGGTGTGCCAGTTGTCCTACCAAGGGCACTGCTGGTTAGCTACGTTCGGAAGGGATAACCGCTGAAAGCATCTAAGCGGGAAGCCTGTTCCAAGATGAGGTTTCTCACCACCTTCGAGTGGTTAAGGCCCCCTACAGACCATGGGGTTGATAGGCCAGAACTGTACGCCTAGTAATAGGTTCAGGTGACTGGTACTAATCGGCCGAGGACTTACCAACAACACTCAACACCAAAAACAGTGTTAAATAGAGCTCTGCTCGCATCCACTATGCACCTTCTGAAACAACACACATGGGGGCTTCGCCCCCATGAACCCCCGACAGTGGTCGGGAGTTCGCGTGGACAAACAGACAACGGACTGATCAAACCCGGCAACGGTTTTGGGGGTCCACGGGGGCGTGCCCCCGTGTGTTGTTTCACAATGTTTCGGCGGCCATAGCGGAGGGGAAACGCCCGGTCCCATTCCGAACCCGGAAGCTAAGCCCTCCAGCGCCAATGGTACTGCACCCTAACCAGTGTGGGAGAGTAGGACACCGCCGAACACAACTTAACCAACGGCCCTGTATTCGATATCGATTCGAATGCAGGGCCGTTGGCGTTGTCGTGCTGGTTCCGTACGCTTTCTGTGGCGGGACCGGTCACCGATGGTCGGTTCCCCTTGACCGTCCACTACCAGGCTCCGAGGCATAGATTGGCTGCTATGAGTGACCGTGACCGTACCCCTCGCCGTGATGGCGGACAGCGTCGTGACGGCGGGCCCCGACGCGATGGCGATGCGCGTCGTGACGGGTCGTCGCGCCGAGAGTCGGGCCAGGGCAGGTACGCCGGCTCGGGGCGGCAGGGCTCATCACGCCGGGATGGCGCTCACCGTGGTGCGGGGCGTGCCGATAGAGCATCTCGGGGGACCGGTTCAGCGGGTCGGCCGGATGAGCCGGCATTGCCCGAGGACGTGGCCGCATCGGATCTGGACTCGGATGTACGTCGGGACCTGTTGACACTGGACAAGACCAACGCGGAGAACGTCGCCCGGCATCTGGTCATGGTGACCAGGGTGCTCGCCGACGATCCGGCCCTGGCGCTCGAACATGCTCGCGCTGCGCGCCGCCGGGCCGGTCGGGTCGGTCTGGTGCGCGAGACGCTGGGGATTGCCGCTTACAGTGCCGGTGAGTGGCAGGAAGCGGTGTCGGAGCTGCGTGCCGCCCGTCGGATCACCGGCAACCCGGGATTGCTGCCGCTGATCGCCGATGCCGAACGCGGGCTGGGCCGTCCGGTGCGCGCGGTCGAGATCGCCCGCAGCGACGACGGGCAGGCGCTGACCGGCGAGGACCGCACCGAGATGCGGATCGTGGAGAGCGGGGCGCGCATCGATCTCGGTGAGGCCGAGAAGGCCGTGGTCACCTTGCAGGCCGAAGACCTGACCCCTGGTCGTTCCGGAACGCCGGTTGCGCGCCTGTATTACGCTTACGCATCGGCCCTGCTTGCTGCCGATCGCGCCGACGACGCGGTCACCTGGTTCATGAATGCGGCGGCAGCCGATGTCGACGACGTGACAGACGCGGAGTTGCGCCTCGTGGAACTCGCCGAGGGCGACGTCACCGATCCGGCCACCGTGCCCACCGAGGAGGCCGGCGAGGCGGGGTCGACCGCCGCCGGGCAGAGCATTGCCGGGCCGGGTGACGGCGCCGTCAGCGAGACGGCCGAACCGGCGGAGACCTCGGCACCGGTCGTCGCCGCGGTCGGCGCACCGCCCACCCACGAACGGGCCTCCGCCGCGCAGCCGACTGAGGATGGCGAGACTCCGGTCGCGCGAGAATCGTTGCTGTCGCGCTACGATGCGCTGCTGCTCGATCTCGACGGCACCGTATACGCGGGCCATCGTGCGCTGCCCGGTGCGCGGGAGACGCTCGCGCGGATCGACACCGCGCGCTACTTCGTGACCAACAACGCGAGCCGTCGTCCGGCCGAGGTCGTCGAGCACCTCACCTCCCTGGGTTTCGAGGCGACCGCGGAGCAGGTCGTCACCAGCGCCCAGTCGGCGGCTCGGCTGCTGGCCGAGCATGTGAGTCCTGGGTCGCGTGCGTTGGTCATCGGTACCGACGGGCTGGCCCAAGAGGTCCGCGAAGTCGGGATCGCCGTCACCCGCAGTGCGGCCGACCGTCCGGCAGCTGTGATCCAGGGGCATTCGCCGGAGACCGGATGGGCTGAACTGTCCGAGGCGGCGTTGGCCATCCGCGCGGGTGCGCTGTGGATTGCCTGCAACACCGACGCCACGCTGCCATCGGAACGCGGCATGCTGGTCGGCAACGGGTCTATGGTGGCCGCGGTCGCCAACGCCACCGGCACACAGCCCTTGGTGGCGGGCAAGCCCGCGGCACCCCTGATGGCCGACGCCATCGCCCGTAGCCGCGCGTCGCGTCCGCTCGTCGTCGGCGACCGGCTCGACACCGACATCGAAGGTGCGCACTCGGTGGGCTTGGACAGTGTGCTCGTCCTCACCGGTGTCAGCTCGGCGATGGACCTGCTCAATGCCCCGCCCGAGCAACGTCCCACCTATGTGGTCGGTGACCTGACCGATCTCGCCGCCGCTGCGGACACCGTGCGTATCGACGCCCACGACGGTTGGGAGGTGGCAGTCGACGGGACGGTGGTCACCGTCGGGTCAACGGGATCGGGCGATCTGCAGAGCTTGCTGCCGGCCCTCGCGTCGGCGGTGTGGTCCGCTGCCGACCAGGGGTCGCTCGACATGTCGGAGTTGGCGGTGACCAGTGCGGACCCCGACGTGCAGGGTGTTCTGGAGTCGGTCGGCGTCACCGCTGTGCGCTAGCGTGGGTGTCGCCATGACCGATCCCCAACAGCACTCCACCGACCAGGCATCGACCCCGACGTCACGTCCGGTCCCGAACATGATGCCGCGCTCTGTCGGCGCCGCGGCGCCCGCGGCTGACAGCGTCGGTGACATGGATCCGTCGTCGGTGACCACCGGCGTCGGCGAGATACTCGAGCAGGTGGACGAGATCCGACGGGCGAGCGGCGACACCTTCGATCTGGCGGCGCTCGGGCGGCAGGCCGAACTCCTCGAACGCGCACACGAGGTGCTCACCACCGCGCTCGAGGACGTCGATCCTCGATGAGGCACTGATCCGTGGCCCCACGTGCGCGACTCGACGCCGAGCTCGTCCGTCGCGGTCTGGCGCGTTCCCGTGAGCACGCCAGAGCACAGATCGCCGACGGATTGGTGAAGGTGAACGGCGTCGTCGCCGCCAAGCCGGCGACGAATGTCGGCCGTGACACCCCGATCGTGGTGACCGAGACCGTCGGTGAGGACTGGGCGTCTCGCGGAGCCCACAAACTGCTGGGGGCCCTCGAGGCATTCGAACCGATGGGGTTGACGGTGAGCGGACGTCGTTGCCTCGATGCCGGCGCGTCCACCGGGGGATTCACCGACGTGCTGCTGCGGCGCGGCGCGGCCGGGGTCGTCGCCGTCGACGTCGGCTACGGACAGTTGATATGGCGCTTGCAGAACGATCCGCGGGTGACGGTGCACGACCGCACCAATGTGCGTCACCTCGGCCCGGACGATATCGGCGGCGAGGCCGACCTGATCGTCGCGGATCTCTCGTTCATCTCGCTCGCCCTGGTGTTGCCCGCGCTGGCCCGCTCGGTCCGGCCCGGTGGCGACCTGGTACCGATGGTCAAGCCACAGTTCGAGGTCGGCAAGGACCGAGTGGGGTCCGGTGGGGTGGTCCGGGACCCGCAGCAGCGAGTCGACGCGGTTCTCGGTGTGGCGCGCGCCGCCCGCGACCTCGGCCTGGAGACCCGCGGCGTGGTCGCCAGTCCACTGCCCGGACCGTCCGGGAATGTCGAATACTTTCTCTGGTTGCGTCGGGTCGGCCGTGGGCACCCCGGCGTTTCCCCGGAGATCGACCCACCGGCCACCGCCCGGCCCGGCGCCGACATGACGGCTGCCGATAGGGTCGGAGATCGAACAGACGTGACGCATGGCGCCGGTGACGCCGTCGTGCCCGCGCCCGACGCCCCTGCGTCCATCGACACCGCGTTGATCGAGATGATCGCCCGGGCCGTCGCAGACGGGCCGCGCTGACAGACGAAGGGACCACTGTGGCCAACGAGGAGGTCGCCGGCCGGGGGAAGCATCGGGAGTTCCTGGTGGTCGCCCACACCGGCCGTGAGGTCGTCACCCAGACCATGGACGCCATCGCGCGCCATTGCGCCGCAGCGGATGTGCGGCTGCGCGTGGTCGACTACGACACGAGGTCGCGCGACCACGCATCCGCCGACGAGCCGGAGCCGGCGGGCAATGGCCGTGAGCGGCCCGCCAGCCACCCGGTCGATCCCGAACATCTGCGCAACCTCGGTGCGGCGGTGCAGGTGACCACTCCCGAACCCGCGTCGGCCGAGGGCTGTGAGGTCGTGATCGTGCTGGGCGGCGACGGAACCTTCCTGCGGGCGGCGGAACTGGCCTATCCGGCGCATGTGCCGGTCCTCGGTATCAACCTGGGGCACATCGGTTTCCTCGCCGAGGCGGAGGCCAATCGCGTCGACGCCGTGATGCAACAGCTGATCGCGGGGGACTACCGGGTGGAACCGCGGATGACCCTCGACGTGGCGGTCATCGATCCGGCCCAACCCGACGCGCCCGTCGCGCGGACCTGGGCGCTGAACGAGGTCGCCATCCTCAACCGGACCAACAACGGTGTTCTCGAACTCGTCACCGAGGTCGACGGGCGTCCGGTGTCCGCGTTCGGCGCCGATGGGGTACTGGTCGCGACACCCACCGGTTCGACGGCATATGCCTTCTCGGCAGGCGGCCCGGTCATGTGGCCCGATCTCGAAGCCATCCTGGTGGTGCCGAGCAACGCCCACGCGCTCTTCGCCCGCCCGCTGGTGACCAGTCCGCGATCCCGCATCGCGGTCGAGATCGACAAACGCGGCCGAGCCGGGGTGGCCCTCTGCGATGGTCGCAGACGGATCGACGTCTCCGCGGGAGCCCGCGTGGAGGTGGTTCGCAGCGAGCGGTCGGTGTTATGGGTGCGCATCGATTCCGAACCGTTCACCGACAGACTGGTGACCAAATTCGATCTGCCCGTGACGGGCTGGCGGGGGAGGCAGACCTGACGTGTTGGAAGAACTGTCGATCGAGGGCCTCGGCGTCATCGAGCGGGCGTCGGCACAATTCCATCCCGGCTTCACCGCGCTGACCGGTGAGACAGGCGCCGGCAAGACCATGATCGTGACGAGCCTGCACCTGCTGTCGGGGGCTCGGGCGGATGCGTCCCGGGTGCGCTCAGGCGATGCGAAGGCCACCGTGGAGGGCCGATTCCGACTCGCAACGGCTACCGCCGACGACCCGATCGACCCGGTGGTCGGGGAGATCCTGGAGGCGGCGGGCGCCGATGTCGACGAGGACGGCTCGCTGATCGCCATCCGATCGGTCGGTGCCGACGGGCGTTCTCGGGCACACCTGGGCGGGCGGTCAGTGCCCGTCGGCGTGATGGGCCGATTGACCAATCAACTGCTCACCATTCACGGCCAGAACGATCAGCTCCGGCTGATGAAGCCCGAACACCAACGTGCGGCGCTCGACACGTTCGCCGGATCGGCGGTGAGCAGCGCGGCCGACACCTACCGGAATGCGCGTAACGAGTGGATCGGGATCCTCGACGATCTCGACGCGCGCCGCACCGATGAACGCGAACTCGCCCAGGAAGCCGATCGGCTTCGCTTCGGTGTCGACGAGATCGCCGCGGTGGACCCCCAGCCCGGCGAAGACGTCGAACTCGCCGCGACCATCCACCGGCTCACCGACCTGGAGAGCATCCGGACTGCGGGTGCCCAGTCGCACGCGATCGTGGCCGGGGACGAGGGGTCGGTCGTCGACGGCCTCGGTCAGGTGCGCAGCCTGCTCGAAGCCGCCGGAGACGAGTCGCTGCGCGGACTCCTGCCGCGGGTCGGTGAGGCGTTGACCGTGATCACCGACGTCGGAGAGGAATTGTCGTCGTTCCTGTCCGACCTGCCGGCCGACGCCGAGGAACTGGACAAGCTACTGACTCGGCAGGCCGACTTGAAGGCGCTGGTCCGGAAATATGCGCCGGATATCGACGGGGTGATCGCGTGGCGCGACGCCGCCGCTGCCCGGTTGGCCGAGATCGACGATCCCCAGCACTCCATAGAGGAGCTCGAAGCCGCGGCCGCGGCCGCGCGGGACAGGGTCACCGAGGCCGCCGCCAAACTCCGGCGTCGGCGTCGGACCGCGGCAAAGTCCATGTCCACCAAGGTCTCTGCCGAACTGGGCGGACTCGCGATGGGCGACGCCGCACTCGCGGTGGAGGTCGCCCTCGAGCCGGCCGCCGATACCGATCGGCTGGCGATCGAGATCGAGGGCACCCGAGCGCACGCCGGTACCGCTGGTGCCGACCGCGTCGAGTTCTCGTTGTTGGCACACAAGGGTGCGACGCCGCTGCCGATCGCGCGATCGGCATCCGGTGGCGAGCTCTCCCGCCTCATGCTCGCCATGGAGGTGGTACTGGCCGCTCCGACCAGCGGATCAGTGATGGTCTTCGACGAGGTCGACGCAGGGGTCGGCGGTCGGGCGGCGGTCGAGATCGGCCGCCGGCTGGCCCGTCTCGCCCGAGCACATCAGGTCATCGTGGTGACCCATCTGCCGCAGGTGGCCGCGTTCGCCGACAACCACCTGGTGATCGGGAAGAACGCGGCCAAGGGCCGCAACCGGCCGCACGCCAGCACCGTGCGCACCCTCGATCGCGACGAACGCGTCGCCGAACTGGCCCGTATGCTCGCCGGACTCGGCGATTCCGACACCGGTCGCGCACACGCCGAAGAGCTCTTGGCCACCGCGGAGACCGAACGTGCGAGCGCCGCGGCCGACTAGTCGAGAGACACCGGGCGCTGGTGTCGGTGTTGCTCGTGTGACAAAAGTTGCAGTTGTTGCGGCGCGCCTCCACGATTTCTCGATCCGCCGTGCCGATCATGGGCGTCATGAAGATGCCTGCACTGCTCGCCCGCACCACAACCGAACTGCCTGGCGTCACCGGTATCGCCAGGATCGACAAGAACACCCGTCGTCTGCTCGACCGCGTCGGGCCCGGCGACATCGCCATCCTCGACGAGATCGACCTCGACCGGGTGACCGCGGACGCGCTGGTGCAGGCGAACGTGGTGGCAGTTGTCAACGCATCTCCGTCGATCTCGGGCAGATACCCCAATCTCGGTCCGGAGGTACTCGTCGCCTCGGGCATCGTGTTGCTCGACAACGTCGGCGACGAGGTCTTCAAACGGGTCAAGGACGGCGCGAAGCTGCGCGTCGACAACAACCGGCTCTACGTCGGTGAGCGTCGGCTGGCGTTGGGTACCGAACTCGCCGAACACGACATCGCCGACATGATGATCGAGGCCAAGACCGGGCTGGTCGATCACCTGGAGGCCTTCTCCGGCAACACCATCGAGTTCATCCGCAGTGAGTCGCCGCTGCTGATCGACGGTGTCGGGGTACCGGAGGTGGACGTCAACCTGGCGGGGCGGCACGTGGTGGTGGTGGCCGACGGCCCCGATCGCGTCACCGACCTCAAGTCGCTGAAGCCGTTCATCAAGGAGTACTCGCCGGTGCTCGTGGGCGTGGGCGCCGGCGCCGACACGCTGATGAAGGCCGGCTACAAGCCGTCGCTGATCGTCGGCGATCCCGACGAGATGAAGACAGCGACCCTCAAATCCGGTGCGCAGCTGGTGCTCCCGGCCGACACCGACGGACACGCCCCCGGGCTCGCCCGAATTCAGGACCTGGGTGTGGGTGCGACGACGTTCCCCGCCGCCGGCGGCGCGGCCGATCTCGCCCTGCTGCTGACCGACTACCACGGCGCCGACCTGATTGTGACCGTCGGCTACGGCGGTAGCCTCGACGACTTCTTCGACCGCTCCCGCCGCGAGAGCAATCCGTCGACGTTCCTCACCCGGCTCAAGGTGGGCCCCAAACTGGTCGACGCCAAGGCGGTCGCCACCCTGTATCGCAGCCGCGTGTCCGGCGCGGCCATCGCATGCGTGGTCTTGGCCGCGCTGATCGCCGTGATCGCGGCGATCATGTTGTCCAACCTGGGACCGGAGATCATCGACTGGTCGGTCGCGCAGTACCACCAGGCCGTGGACTGGGCCCAGGGAGTGTGGAACAGGTAGTCGATGATCTCACTTCGACAGCACGCGATCTCCCTCGCCGCGGTCTTCCTCGCGCTGGCGCTCGGGCTGTTCCTCGGATCGGGATTCGTCGGCGACCGCGTCAACTCGCTGACCGGCGCGTCCCGCGACCGCATCGGCGACCTCGAGGCAGAACGCGATCATCTCAACGAACAACTCAACGCTGCCAACAGCTTCGACGCGGCGATCGCACCACGACTCATCGCCGGTGCGCTCGAGGGGCAATCGGTCCTCGTCGTGACCTCACCGAACGCCGCAGAGGCCGACGTCGACGCGGTGAAGGAGTCGTTGTCGACGGCCGGCGCGCGATTCGCCGGGCAGGTCGCCCTGACCGAAGATCTCGTCGCCGACCAGAATGCGGAACAACTGCGCACCATCGTCGACCAGACGATCCCGGCCGGCACCACCTTGCGTGCCGAACTGACCGACTCCGGTGGCCGCGTCGGTGACCTCCTCGGTGCGCTGCTGCTGCACCCCGAGGGACGTTCGGCCGCCGACGCCGCCGACATCCGGCTGGGACTACAGGCCCTGCGTGAAGGCGGGTTCATCGCGGCGGCAGACAACGCCGTGTCCGGTGCCGACCTCGTCGTGATGGTCACCGGTGATGCGCTCGGCGACGACGCGGGTGCACAGGGGCAGCTGATGGCCCGCGCAGCAGCCGCCATGGCCGCGCGCGGACAGGGTGGCGTGCTGGTGGGCCGTGCGGGATCGGCCGAAGGCGGATCGCCGATCGCGGTCGTGCGCTCCGATCCCGCGTTGGGCAACGCCGTCTCGACGGTGGACAACGTCGAGCAACAGACCGGGTTGATCACGACGATCTTGGCGTTGGCGCAGGAGGCGCGCGGACAGACCGCCGCCTACGGCACCGGAGCCGGTGCCCAGGCGATCACCGTCGGGGCCGAACCGGGCCCGGCCGCCGGACAGTAGGTCGGCGACGGGCCGGTGTCGTGGCGGTCGAACGGCTCGTGAGGTGTTACCCTGGAGTCCCGTAGGTAATCAGGGTTTTCTGGCCTGGATCGGCCGACGGGAGACGCATTTTGCGACCACTGCGCCACATGCACGATGGCACCAAACACATCTTCGTGACCGGCGGTGTCGCGTCGTCCTTGGGTAAGGGACTGACCGCATCGAGTCTCGGACAACTGCTCACCGCACGCGGCCTCCGGGTCACGATGCAGAAACTCGACCCGTATCTGAACGTGGATCCGGGCACCATGAACCCGTTCCAGCACGGCGAGGTCTTCGTCACCGAAGACGGCGCCGAGACCGACCTCGACGTCGGACACTACGAACGCTTCCTGGATCGCAATCTCTCCCAGTCGGCGAATGTCACGACCGGGCAGGTCTATTCGACCGTCATCGCCAAGGAGCGCCGAGGTGAATACCTCGGTGAGACCGTCCAGGTGATCCCGCACATCACCGACGAACTCAAGTCCCGGGTGCTCGCGATGCAGGAACCCGGCGCCGACGGCGAGGCACCCGACGTGGTGATCACCGAGATCGGTGGCACCGTGGGCGACATCGAGTCGCAGCCGTTCATCGAGGCGGCCCGCCAGATCCGCCACGACGTCGGCCGCGACAACGTGTTCTTCCTGCACGTCTCGCTGGTCCCGTATCTCGCGCCGTCGGGCGAACTCAAGACCAAGCCCACCCAGCACTCGGTGGCCGCGCTGCGCAACGTCGGTATCCAGCCCGATGCGCTGATCCTGCGCTGCGATCGGGAGGTCCCGGAAGGCCTCAAGAAGAAGATCGCCCTGATGTGCGACGTGGATATCGAGGGCGTGATCTCGACCCCGGACGCTCCGTCGATCTACGACATCCCGAAGGTGCTGCACCGCGAACAACTCGACGCATACGTGGTCCGCAAGCTGGGCCTGCCGTTCCGCGACGTCGATTGGACCGAATGGGGCGAGTTGCTGCGCCGGGTGCACGACCCGCGGGAGACCGTGACAGTGGCCCTGGTCGGCAAGTACGTCGACCTGCCCGACGCCTACCTGTCGGTCACCGAGGCAATCCGGGCCGGCGGGTTCGCGTGGAAGGCGCGGACCGAGATCAAGTGGGTGCCGTCCGACGACTGCGCCACCCCGGAAGGTGCGCAGGCCGCGCTCGGCGATGCGCACGCCGTACTGATCCCCGGCGGCTTCGGCATCCGCGGCATCGAGGGCAAGGTGGGCGCCATCGCCTATGCCCGCAAACGCAAGATCCCGTTGCTGGGCCTGTGCCTGGGACTGCAATGCGTAGTGATCGAGGCCGCGCGCAGCGCCGGACTCGACGGTGCCAGCTCCGCCGAATTCGATCCGGACACGCCGTACCCGGTGATCTCGACGATGGCCGACCAGACCGAGGCGGTCGCCGGTGAGGCCGATCTCGGTGGCACCATGCGTCTCGGCGCGTATCCGGCACACCTCGAGCGGGGCAGTGTGGTGGCCAGGTCTTACGGCACCACCGAGGTCTCCGAACGCCATCGCCATCGCTACGAGGTCAACAACGCCTACCGCGACAAGATCGCCGCGTCGGGTCTGGTGTTCTCCGGCACGTCGCCGGATGGTCATCTCGTCGAATTCGTCGAGTACCCGAGGTCGGTGCACCCGTTCCTGGTGGCCACCCAGGCCCATCCGGAACTCAAGAGCCGACCCACCCGACCCCACCCGCTGTTCCGCTCCTTCATCGAGGCGGCGCTGAAGTACAAGGCCGAGGAGCGTCTACCCGTCGATCTCGGTGACTACGACGGGGAATCACCGGACGACGACTCCGCGGCGGCCGAGGCGTCGGACACCGATCTCGCCGGCACGGACGGGATCGGCGACCGGGAACCCAGCGCTTGAACGGCCCGGCCCCGGCCGACGGCGGTGACAACGCCGGCGGCCACGACTTCGTCGTACGGGACACCCGCACCGTCTACGACGGCGCGATCGTGACGCTGCGCGTCGACGATGTGGAGATGCCGGGCGGGCGGATCGCCGAGCGTGAGGTGGTCGAGCACTACGGTGCGGTCGCGGTGGTCGCCCGCGACGAGCAGGGCCGCATCGCGATGGTGCACCAATACCGGCATCCGCTCGGCCGACGACTGCTGGAGTTGCCGGCCGGCCTGCTCGACGCCGGACCCGACGAGAAGCCGCTGCAGGCGGCCCGGCGCGAACTCGCCGAGGAAGTCGACCTGGCCGCCGATCGCTGGCAGGTGCTGGTCGATCTGGCGCTGTCCCCGGGATTCACCGACGAGGCACTGCGGCTGTACCTCGCGGAGGGATTGCATGTACTCGATTCCGCCGAGCGCCACGACGAGGAAGCCGACATGGCCGTGGAATGGGTCGCGCTCGAGGACGCGGTGAACCGCGTCCTGAGCGGCGAGATCGTCAACGCGACCAGTGCGGCCGGCATTCTCGCGGTCGCGGCTGCCGATGCGCGCGGCACCACCCTGCGGCAGGTGACCGCGCCGTGGCCCGACGAACCCTCGGCGCTGCGCAACCGCCGACCAACACGGTGAACACGGCCGCGATGCCCACCGACACCGCCGCCGAGCACGTGAACCGATACCTGGACCACCTGACGGTGGAGCGCGGCGCAGCCGCCAACACGGTCAACTCCTACCGTCGAGATCTCGCGCGCTACGAGCACTACCTCACCGCACGCGGCATCGACGGCCTCGACGCGGTGACCACCGACGACGTCCGCGAGTTCCTCGTCGAACTCCGCCGCGGCGATCCCGATGCCGGACTGGGCCCGCTGGCCGACAGCTCCATCGCACGAACGCTGGTGGCGGTCCGCGGTTTCCACAAGTTCGCCACCGCCGAAGGCATCGTGGCCGCCGACGTGGCACACGCCGTCCGCCCGCCGCGCCCGGCCCGGCGGCTGCCCAAATCACTTCCGGTGGACGACGTGCTGGCGATCCTGGACTCGGCAGGCAGCGACGATCAGCCACGCGGATTGCGGGATCGCGCCCTGCTTGAACTGCTCTACAGCTGTGGTGCGCGTATCTCCGAGGCGACGTCGCTGGATGTCGACGACATCGACACCGATGCCCGGGCCGTGCGGCTGCGCGGCAAAGGGGGCAAGGAACGGGTGGTGCCGGTCGGCGGCCCCGCAGTGGACGCGCTCGAGGCATACCTCGTCCGCGGCCGTCCCGCGCTGGTCCGTCGTGCCGAACCGGCGCTGTTCCTGAACGTCCGCGGCGGGCGGCTGTCGCGGCAGAGCGCGTGGCAGGTGCTGGTGGATGCGGCGCATCGGGCCGGGCTCGACACCGCGGTGTCGCCGCACACCCTGCGCCACAGCTTCGCCACTCATCTGCTCGACGGCGGTGCCGATGTACGTGTGGTGCAGGAGCTCCTCGGGCACGCCTCGGTCACCACGACGCAGGTCTACACACTGGTGACGGTGAACACCATGCGTGAGGTGTACGCCACGGCTCATCCGCGGGCCCGGTGACCAGCGAAGGGCAGGTCGGCCTGTTTTGCATCGGCGATGCTCCGCAGGATCAGCCCTCCGACCCACTAGGCTGGCAGGAGCGCTTTGCGGTCGAGACAAGTGAAGGGAGCTGCGGACACGTGAGCACCCCGGGGGCACCGCGGTCAACCGCCCACGAGCAGTACCGCATTCCGGTCTCGCCGTCGCACGACGCGGATGAGGACGCCGACCACCACAACGAGATCGGTCCCACCGGTCGCCCGTACCGCGAGATCCCCGAGCCGACACCGCTCGATCGGCACGGCCCGGCCACCGTCGTCGCGGTGTGCAACCAGAAGGGCGGCGTCGGCAAGACCACGTCGACGATCAACCTCGGTGCCGCACTGGCGGAGTACGGCCGTCGCGTTCTCCTGGTGGATCTCGATCCGCAGGGCGCCCTCTCGGCCGGCCTGGGCGTGCCCCACCACGAACTCGAGCAGACGGTCTACAACCTGCTCGTGCCGCCGCAGGCGGCAACCGACGACGTGTTGATGCGGACCCGCATCGAGGGACTGGACCTGCTGCCGAGCAATATCGATCTCTCGGCTGCCGAGATCCAGCTCGTCACCGAGGTGGGCCGGGAGCAGTCTTTGGGCCGCGCCCTGCATCCGGTGCTCGACCGCTACGACTTCGTTCTGATCGACTGCCAGCCGTCGCTGGGGTTGCTCACCGTCAACGCGCTGGCCTGCGCCGACACCGTCGTCATCCCGATGGAGTGCGAGTACTTCAGCCTGCGTGGCCTGGCCCTGCTCACCGACACCGTGGACAAGGTGCGCGACCGGCTCAACCCGCGACTCACGTTGGGCGGCATCCTGGTCACCATGTTCGACGCCCGGACCCTGCATTCGCGTGAGGTGATGTCGCGGGTCGTGGAGGTGTTCGGTGACGCCGTCTACGACACGGTGATCAGTCGCACGGTGCGGTTCCCGGAGACCAGTGTCGCCGGTGAACCGATCACCTCGTGGGCGCCCAAGTCGGCCGGGGCCAACGCCTATCGTGCGCTGGCGCGGGAGGTCATCGCCCGCGACGCCTCGCCGGCATGACCGCGGATGGACCGGACACGGAGGAGAAGCCGACCGGTTTCCAGGTACGGCTGCCCAACTTCGAGGGACCGTTCGACCTGCTGCTCAACCTGATCAGTCAGCATCGGCTCGACGTCACCGAGGTGGCGCTACACGAGGTGACCGACGACTTCATCGCGTACACGCGCGACCTGGGTGCCGAGGTCGGGTTGGAGCAGACCACCGAGTTCCTGGTGGTCGCCGCGACCCTGCTGGATTTGAAAGCGGCCCGGTTGCTGCCGTCCGGGGAGGTCGACGACCCCGAGGATCTGGCGCTGCTCGAGGCGCGCGACCTGCTGTTCGCCCGCCTCCTGCAGTATCGGGCCTACAAACAGGTGGCCGCGTTGTTCGGCGAGCTGGAAGCGGCGGCGCTGCAACGTTATCCCCGGTCGGTGTCGCTGGAGAAGCAATTCGAGGAACTGTTGCCCGAGGTGACCCTCGGCGTCGACGCCCGGGGCTTCGCGAGCGTCGCGGCAACCGCTTTCACACCCCGTCCGACACCGACCGTCGGACTCGATCATCTCCACGACAGCCACCGGGTGTCGGTTCCCGCACAGGCCCGGCGGATTGCCGAATTGCTCACCGCGCTACCCGGCTCATGGCTGACATTCCCCGAGCTGACCGCCGATTGCGCCGACGGGCTGGAAGTGGTCGGAAGTTTCCTGGGGCTGCTCGAGTTGTACCGCGAGCGGGCCATCGCGTTCGAGCAGCCCGAGGCACTCGGCGACCTACAGGTCAGTTGGACCGGTGATCGCGACATGAACGAACTGAGTATGGACAAGGCGGAGGACTACGGATGACCGATCAGACCGACGCCACCGCGGACCCCGCCACCGAGCAGTCGTTGTTCGCCCAGGACGCCGAGCCGGCGCTCACCGACGCCCGCCTACGATCCGCCCTGGAAGCGGTGCTGCTGGTGGTCGACACACCGGTGACCGTCGAGGAACTCGCCTCGGCGGTCGACGAGCAGCCGAGCCGCGTACGGACGATGGTGACCCGGATGTCGGAGGAGCTCACCGCCGCCAACAGCGGGATGGACCTGCGCTTCGCCGGCGACGGTTGGCGCTACTACACGCGCGCCGAGTACGCGCCCTACGTCGAACGGCTCCTGCTCGACGGTGCCCGGTCGAAGCTGACCCGCGCGGCGCTGGAGACGCTGGCGGTCATCGCCTATCGGCAACCGGTGACGCGCGCCCGGGTGAGCGCGATCCGTGGTGTCAACGTCGACGGGGTCATCCGCACCCTGGTCGCGCGCGGCCTCATCAACGAGGTGGGTGCCGACCCGCAGACCAGCGCGATCATGTATTCGACGACGGAGTTGTTCCTCGAACGACTCGGCCTGGCGTCACTGGCCGAACTCCCGGATCTGGCCCCGCTGCTGCCCGACGTCGACGTCATCGACGACCTCGACGAGGAGCTCTTGACCGATCCACGATTCGCCAAACTCGGCGGTCACCGGTCAGACTCGACAGAGAACATCTCGTCCGAATCGGACGCCGACGACCGGTCGGCGCCCGCGTCGGACACCAACGATCAGGACTGAGAACATGGCATCCGCTAGCCGAGACGGCACACCGGGCCCGCGCAAGAAGCCGGCGCGCGCTCAACAGACAGGCAAACCCGTACGCAAAGCCGGCGCGAAGGGCGCCGGCGCCAAGGGCTCGGGCAAACGGAATCCGCAGGTCGCGGGGCGTTCGACGAAGAAGACCCATCGCAAGGGATCGTCGAAGCCCGACGTGAGGTCGGGTCAGGTGCGCCTCAACAACGCGAAACCTGCCCGACATCAGCACGCCGACTTCGAGACCACCGACTCGGGCGCCACCTACGTCGCCGACGGCGTGCGCCTGCAGAAGGTGCTCGCCGCGGCCGGGGTGGCCTCACGGCGTGGCGCGGAGGAGCTGATCGCGGCCGGCCGTGTGGAGGTCGACGGCGAGGTCGTCACCGAGCAGGGTCTGCGCATCGACCCGGACACCGCGGTGATCCGGGTGGACGGTGCCCGCGTGATCATCGATGAGGACAAGCAGTACCTGGCCCTCAACAAGCCCAAGGGCTGGCAGTCGACGATGTCCGACGACCAGGGCCGTCCCTGCGTCGGCGATATCGTCGCCGAGCGGGTGATGGCCGGCCAGCGCCTGTTCCATGTGGGTCGGCTCGACGCCGACACCGAGGGTCTGCTGCTGCTGACCAACGACGGTGAACTCGCGCACCGACTGATGCACCCCTCCTACGAGATCCCCAAGACCTATCTGGCCACCCTGCGCGGGGAGGTGCCGCGCTCGCTGGGGCGGGTCCTCAAGGCCGGCGTCGAACTCGAAGACGGGCCGGTGGCGGTCGACTCGTTCACCCCGGTCGAGGTCCACGAAGGTCAGTCCCTGGTGCGGATCACCCTGCACGAGGGACGCAACCGCATCGTTCGCCGGATGATGGAGGAGGTCGGTTTTCCCGTGACCGCACTGGTGCGGACCCACGTCGGCGCCGTCGCGCTCGGCGAGCAGCGGCCGGGCAGCCTGCGCGTCCTCGGCAAGAACGAGATCGGGGCACTGTACAAGGCGGTCGGACTGTGAGCGAGACATCCGTGCGCCCGAGCACGCTGGGCGACGGCGACGCACCGCGGACCCGCGTCATCGCCCTCGACGGCCCGGCCGGCACCGGCAAGTCGACGGTGTCCAAGGCACTCGCCGATCGCGTGGGTGCGCGGGTGCTCGACACCGGGGCGATGTACCGTGCCGCCACGCTTGCCGTATTGAATGCCGGTGTGTCGCTGCAGGACACGCCGTCCATCGAAGATGTTGTCGGCCGCGCCGACATCCGACTCGACATCACCGACGACGGGTGTGTCACGTATCTCGACGGTGTCGATGTGTCGGTCGCCATCCGTACCGACCGGGTGACCAATGCGGTGTCCGCGGTGTCGGCGGTGCCTGCGGTGCGCACCAAGCTCGTCGCGGTACAGCGGCGCGAAGCCCAGGGCGCCTTCGTCGTGGTGGAGGGGCGTGACATCGGCACGGTGGTCTTCCCGGACGCGGACCTCAAGGTCTTCCTCACCGCGACGCCCGAGGCGCGGGCGACCCGCCGGCACAAGCAGAACCTCGCCGCCGGTCGACCAAGCGACTACGACGACGTTCTCGTCAGTGTGAATCGGCGTGATCACCTCGACTCGACGCGCGCGGTGTCGCCGCTGCGACCCGCCGACGACGCGGTCATCGTCGACACCAGTGACCTGACCCTCGATCAGGTGATCGACAGCCTCGACGGCCTGGTCCGTGACCGGATCGGAGTGCAGTCGTGAGTGAACACGGTTCGGCAGGTGAGGATCTCGCGCTGCCCGGGGACGGCACCTGGTCGGATGAATCGGAGTGGGAGTTCGGCGATGTGGATGTCGACGGGCAGTCCGTTGATGCCGCGCCGGTACCGGTGGTGGCCATCGTCGGGCGGCCCAACGTCGGCAAGTCGACGCTGGTCAATCGGATCCTGGGTCGTCGAGAAGCGGTCGTCGAGGACATCCCGGGCGTGACACGCGATCGCGTCTCCTACTCGGCGAGCTGGTCGGGACGTCGGTTCACCGTGGTCGACACCGGTGGTTGGGAACCGGATGCAAAGGGTCTGCAGCAGGCGGTGGCCACGCAGGCCGAATACGCCATGAAGACCGCCGACGCCATCGTGCTGGTGGTCGATGCGACGGTCGGTGCGACCGCGACCGAGGAGGCCGTGGCCAAGGTCCTGCGCCGATCGAAGACGCCGGTCATCCTGGCCGCGAACAAGATCGACAGCGAGCGCGCCGAAGCCGAGGCCGCCGCCCTGTGGTCGCTGGGTTTGGGGGAGCCGTACCCGGTGTCCGCGGCACATGGCCGCGGCGCAGGCGATCTGCTCGACGTGATCCTGGACGTGCTGCCCGAGACGCCGCGCGAAGCGACGTCGGTCGGCGGGCCGCGCCGCGTGGCGCTGGTCGGCAAACCCAACGTCGGTAAGAGCTCGTTGCTGAACAAACTCGCCGGTGCCGAGCGGTCGGTGGTCGACAACGTCGCCGGCACCACCGTCGACCCGGTGGACGAGCTCATCGAACTCGGTGGTGAGACATGGCAATTCGTCGACACCGCCGGTCTGCGCCGCAAGGTGCGCACCGCCAGTGGACACGAGTACTACGCGTCGCTGCGCACACGCGCGGCGCTCGATGCCGCTGAGGTCGCGATCCTGTTGATCGATGCCTCCGAACCGATCACCGAACAGGACCTGCGGGTGCTGTCGATGGTGATCGAGAGCGGTCGGGCCCTGGTGATCACCTTCAACAAATGGGATCTCGTGGACGAGGACCGGCGTTATCAGCTGGACAAGGAGATCGACCGCGAGCTGGCCCGCGTGCCCTGGGCGCGGCGGGTCAACATCTCCGCGACCACGGGACGTGCGGTGCAGAAGTTGGTGCCGGCGCTCGACGGGGCGCTGGAGTCGTGGGACAAGCGCATCCCGACCGGCCGGTTGAACAACTGGCTCAAGGAGGTCATCGCCGCGACGCCGCCACCGCTGCGTGGGGGACGGCAGCCGCGGGTCATGTTCGCCACTCAGGCCGCCACCCGGCCGCCGACATTCGTGCTGTTCACCACCGGTTTCCTGGAGGCGGGGTATCGCCGATTCCTGGAACGCCGACTGCGCGAGGAGTTCAACTTCGACGGTTCGCCGGTGCGGATCAACGTGCGGGTGCGCGACAAGCGGGAGCAACGCCGCAAACACTGACCGTGCACGGCCGCAGCCGATGGGCATGCGATACTGCCACTCGTGCTCATCATCGGAATCATCCTGTTCGGAATGCTGATCGGCGCGGGTGCGCAACTCATCCTCGGCAAGGGCGCCAAGGGGATCGACTGGGGCCTGGCCATCGTCGCCGGCCTCGTCGGCTCCTTTGTTGGCGGCCTGCTCATCAGCCTGCTGTCCGGTGACGGCCTGAACTTCCGGGCCAGCGGCATCATCGGCTCCATCGTCGGCGCCATCCTGATAACCGCCGGCTGGATGTACGCCAAAGGCCGCTCCGCCGCCAGCTGACCGCATCGACCCCACCTGCCGTCAAAGACCTCAGTTGCGCGGAAGGTCCCTGACAACAGGTGAGGTCGCTGGTCAGGTGAACGGTCACCACGACACACCTGACCAGGCGATTGGCAGGAATGGGCCGTCGTCGGCTAATGTCATCAAGGCCCCGATCACGGGGCAGTGAGCAATGCCCCTCCGGGGGTAACGGGCTGTGGCGCAGTTTGGTAGCGCACTTGACTGGGGGTCAAGTGGTCGCAGGTTCAAATCCTGTCAGCCCGACAACCAGGAACCCCTCCGACCAGCGCCGGAGGGGTTCCTTTGTATCTGTGTGGCCGTGTCTCTCGGGCCACAGCGCGCTGCGGTCAGCCTGGCGTCACACCCGCCGACCCGCAGCCCAGACGGTCGAAGGCTGCGGCCGACGGATAGTACCGGCCGACGGGGAGGTAGGGCCCCATCGTCGCCTTCTCCTGGCCGGGGATCGCGCGCTGCACCGAAGCCGAGAAGCTCGGGTCGGGCAACATGTTGCGGAGCAACACCATCGTCTGCTGACGGCCACCGGCCGGTAGCCAGGTGACCCCGCATTCGGTGGTGGCGGTCGACGGGCGGGCGTCGACGGCAGAGATCACGATCGTGTAGTAGCCGAGCTCGTCGACGGGGATCTCCTCGTCGTAGGCGCAGCCCAGGTACCCGGTGGTGGGGAGATCCTCGGTGCAGATCGACCAGTATCGGACCTGGCCGGTACCCATCGTCGGTGTGCCGTCGGCGGTGCGCGGCGCGGTCGGGGCCCGGCCACGCAACACCAGCACCGGACCGAATCCGGCGTCCGCGTTGGAGACGACGTACTTGTTGTCGGGGTTGTCGAAGAAGCCGCCTTCCCCGAAGCGGTCGGCGAGTGAGCCGATGACCTCACCGCCGCCGGTGCGTCGGGCCACGCCGTCCGCGACCGCCTGCGCCAGCCCGGTGAACTTTGCCCAGCCCGGCGGATCGTCGCCGTAGGTGCCGGCCGGGTCGGTCACCGCGGCAGTAGGCGCCCGGCCGAGGTCGGAGATGCCGGTGTCCACCGCGGTGGGTGCGGCGCCGGGACACGGTTCGAGTGTGCGGCGCGCGCCGCCGGCCTCCACCGCGACAAGGTTCGGGAGCGGGACACCGCCGGCCTGGTCGGCACCGTCGTCCGGGACTTACACGCGCCAGACCACGATCGCGAGCCCCGGCGGTGAGGTGCGCGTTCCGTCGGCGCTTGTGGTGTAGAGGGTGTTGGCCGGGCGCCCGGTCCGCGGTGCGGCGCCGTCCACGAGCCGTACGGTGAAGTCGCGGTGTGCCGAGGTCCGGTCGGCGCCCGGCAGATAGGGGTTGACCGCACCGGCATCGGGCCCGATAGCGGTGTCATAGAGCCCGTCCACCGACTGTGTCGTCGCCGAATAGGTGGTGACCGAGAAGTACCGGGCATGCGGATACCGGCCGCTGATCTCCACGTGGCCACCGGCGGGGATGCGGACCACACTGGCCCAGTACGACGCCGCCGAATCCGGGAACGCGATGTTGTTGGCGTCGGTGGCGAACTTGGTCGGCCACGCACAGCCGTCGAGCCGCGGCAGATCGGCCTGGGCGGTCGTCGACGGCGCCAGGATTGTCGCCACGCCGGCAACCGCGAGTGTGCAAACCCACCAGAACATGCGATGGGTCGGTCGGCGGCGGTATCTCCAACTCACCTTGGTCATCGTAGAGCCCAGCGACTGGCCTCGAGAATCCTCGTCGTGCCGGCCCCGCCGCGAGGCCGAGCGTCCGAGCAGCCGGACGTCGAGGGCGGCACGCCGATGACGTCGTGACGGTCGCCATCCGATCGCTTGCTAGGGTCGTCCCTGGTCGGCAGGCGTTCTGCTCGGCCGGTCCAGCCCCATTCCGGCACGAGGGCTCCTCGTTGCCAATGCACTCTTCGATGAGGCCATGAAACGCATAGAGCGCCCCGATACCCGGTTCATCTCCGACGACGATCTCGACGTCGCCCCTTGGCGGCTGAGGCTGGAGCGGTGGATCGAGTCCCCACGTGTGCAGTGGTTTGTGGTCGGGGTGATCGCGTTCAACGCCGTCGTACTCGGTGCGCTGACGACTTCGTGGGGCCGCGGGAGTGGGTATTCGGTCCTCAGTCTGCTGGACAACGCCTGTCTGGCGATCTTCGTCTGCGAGATCTCCTGCAAGCTGATCGCGGTGGGGCCCAGGTTCTTCCGGTCGGGATGGAACATCTTCGACTTCGTGGTGGTCGCGGTCTCACTGGTCCCCGCTTCCGGCGCGAGCAGTGCGCTGCGCGCCATTCGGGCACTGCGGATTCTGCGCCTGGTGTCGGCGTTCCCGCAGATGCGTCGGGTGGTGGCAGCGGTATTCGCCGCAGTACCCGGGATGATCTCGATCATCGCGTTACTGGGTCTGGTGTTCTACATCGCCGCAGTGATGGCCACCAGCATGTTCGGCGAGAAGTTCCCCGAGTGGTTCGGCGATCTGGGTGCCTCGGCGTACACGCTGTTCCAGATCATGACCCTGGAGAGCTGGTCGATGGGTATCGTCCGGCCGGTCATGGAGGTCTACCCGTGGGCGTGGGCGTTCTTCGTCCCGTTCATCGTGCTCAGTGCGTTCACCGTGCTCAACCTGTTCCTGGCCGTCATCGTCGACTCGATGCAGGCCATCCAGCGCAGGGACGATCCCGACGCCGAATCCAGCGAGGCCGCCGGTACCGAGGCCTCGGCCCTATCCGGAGAGGAGACGGCCGAACTGCGGCAGGAGATCGCCGACCTCCGGACGTCTATCACCCTGCTGCACGCCGAGCTGCGGGCCGGTGAAAACGACCAGCTCGCCGATCCGCGCTGATCGGTCGGCGGCCGGTGTGGCGCGGTCCCTCCACGAGCGCAGCTGACCCTCGCCCGGCCGGCCCGCTACGAGGGTGAGCGGCCGACATGACGTCGGCACCCGGGAACTCCCGACCGACCACGTGGCAGGAGATCGTCGCCGCAGATCCCGGCCACTCCCACCGCTATCGCGAGCGATTCCGTGAGCTTGCGGCACGTGGCCAGGACATCAACGGTGAAGCACGGTTGATCGACGCCATGGTCCGGCGCGGCGCGCATGTTCTGGACGCCGGGTGCGGCGCCGGACGGCTCGGCGGATACCTCCACGCCGCAGGGTATTCCGTGGTGGGTGTCGACGTGGATCCGGTGCTCATCGACGCTGCCCGCACCGACTACCCTCCTCGCCGACGCCGCCGCCGGAGGTCTCGTGAGTGAGGTGTTGCTGTCGGCCTGGGATGTGCGGCCGTTCACTCCGCACTCCGATTTCCTGGTCGCGGTGCTGCGGCGTTCCGGACGGTGATCGCGCCCAAACTTTCGCAACTTGTTTTACTTGTTTTGCCCTTTTAGGTCCCTACAATGGAGGGCATGCCTGCCACGACCACGCCCGGTGACGACCGCACCACGACCCGGCGCGCGTCTCGGGCCGAGAATGCGTCAGCTGGGCACCGCGGTCGAGCAACGTCGACCGCTTTCGCGGAGGCTCTGAGTGACACACTGAGCAGTGTTCCCAAACCCGCCCGCGACAGTTTCCTGCGCGGCGTCACCGGCGACGACCAACTCGACAGTTCCCTGTGGGGACGGGGTCCGTCGCCGACGCAACGCAAGCAGGCGGCGCTGGAGAATCTGCGCCGACAGTTCGCCGCCCGGTCGGCGGTGCTCGAGTACTCGCTGACCCGTGCCGAGGCAGCTGACCTGCTCGAGGTGTCCGAGCAGGCGGTACTCGACCGCATCAAGGCCGGCGACCTGCTCGGGTTGAAGAAGGGCCGGGAGTGGCGGCTTCCGCTGTGGCAGTTCAACGCCGGCTGCGCCCACGGTTTCGTCCCCGGGCTGGCACGGCTACGGGACTCGTTTCCCGGCGGTGTGGTGTCGCTGACCGAGTGGGCAGCCACCCCCAACGTCGACCTCGACGGCGCGACGCCCACCCAGGCGCTGGCCGCCAACCGGATCGACGACGTGATCGCGGTCGCGGCCACCAGCACATCGGCGGCGTGGTAGCCGCCCTTGCGGCACCCGCTCGCCCGGTCAGCGGGGGACGGGCCTGGACGTGGCGATGGCGTGACCCGACCCCGGCTCACCCGTGGTATTGGTGTCGGATCCACCACGTGTCCGCACACACGTCGGACGGTGCCGCGCACAGGACGTTCGGTCCGCTCCACCGACTCGACCACCACATCCCGACCACGTCGGGTGCGGCGCGCAACTGCCCGGACGATCGATCGATCCTGTACGTCGCCGGCACTCTGGCCACGGCATTCGGCGAGGTTTTCGGCGATCTGCGGACCGCGGCCGTCTGCCCGAATCACCGGGTGGCGCTGGTGAAGCCGACGTCGTCGATCACAGTGCTCGATCTTCGAGGCGAGGGGGCGGCCATGCGGATCGGCGCTCTTCCGTCGCTGGCGACCGGTGACTATCCGCGCGTACGGACACAGGAATGGGCTCGAGCGATCTTCGAGGATCAGCCCGTGGCGCGGCGGGAGGTGCGTGGTGTCTACTACCACGCCGCCCACTCCAACGGTCGCGCTCTGGCGTTGTGGAACACCGACGATCACGTCGAGGTCGTCTCGGCCGCTGACGGTCGGGCTCAGGACTTCGCCCTGAACTCCGCGAGTATGTGGCCGCGGGTCGTCGAGGCCGCTGTGTCGCTCGGGATGCGGGTCGACCTCGTCGAGCGCTGTCCGCGCTGCCGGTGATGCTCGGCCGACACCGGGCAGACCGCCACACCTCGCCTCCCGGCGCGCAGCTGATAGAACACAGCCATGACTGTCACCAAGTCGATACTGCTCTTCGTCCTCGCCGCGCTGCTCGAGATCGGTGGCGCATGGCTGGTCTGGCAGGCGGTACGCGAGCACCGCGGGTGGCTGTGGGCCGGTCTCGGAATCATCGCCCTCGGGGCGTACGGGTTCGTCGCCACCCTGCAACCCGATGCGAACTTCGGGCGGATTCTGGCCGCCTACGGCGGTGTCTTCGTCGCCGGCTCGCTCGCCTGGGGAATGGCACTTGACGGCTATCGCCCGGACCGCTGGGACATCGCCGGGGCGGCCATCTGCCTGCTCGGGGTCGCGGTGATCATGTACGCGCCACGGACGCACTGACACACCGAACAACCGGCGGAATGAGGACGACCACGCCGATGTTGTGGACTGACATGAGCGATCAACCAGAACTCAGCCCCGAGGGGTGGGTACGCGACCAGACCGAGAAGATCCTTGAGCAGGGCACCACGGACGGCGTCCAGGTCATGGACCGTCCGATCGTGCTGTTCACCACCACCGGCGCGAAATCGGGCAAGAAGCGCTACGTCCCGTTGATGCGAGTCGAGGAGAACGGCAAGTACGCGATGGTCGCATCGAAGGGCGGCGCACCCGGGCACCCGTCGTGGTACCACAACGTGAAGGCACATCCGCAGATCACGGTGCAGGACGGCGCTGTCGTACGTGAGCTCACCGCGCGTGAGCTCGACGGTGCCGAGCGTGAGCACTGGTGGGACCTGGCGGTCGCCGCGTACCCGCCGTACGCGGACTACCAGACCAAGACCGAACGACGAATCCCGGTCTTCGTCCTCGAATGACCTGACGCCGCTGCTCCCGACGCATTCCGCGTCGGGAGCAGTTGACTCTCAACCGAGTTCGGCCAGCCGCGTCCAGGTGTCGATGACGGTGTCCGGGTTCAGCGACATGGACTCGATGCCCTGCTCGAGCAACCATTCGGCCAGATCGACGTGATCGCTCGGCCCCTGCCCGCAGATGCCGACGTACTTGCCGCGCGCCTTGCAGGCCGAGATCGCCGCCGCCAGCATGTGCTTCACCGCCGGATCGCGCTCGTCGAACGAGTCCGCGACGAGCGCGGAATCGCGGTCCAGGCCGAGTGTCAGCTGCGTCATGTCGTTGGAGCCGATGGAGAACCCGTCAAAGTGATCGAGGAACGCGTCGGCGATGACCGCGTTGGACGGCACCTCACACATCATGATCACCTCGAGGCCGTTCTCGCCGCGTCGCAGACCGTGTGAGGCGAGCAGCGAGATCACTCCCTCGGCTTCGGCGAGTGTGCGGACGAATGGGATCATGACCTTGACGTTGGTCAGGCCCATCTCGTCGCGCACGTATTTCAGTGCGGCACATTCCATCGCGAAACACTCCGCGAAGTCCTCCGAGAGGTACCGCGAGGCGCCGCGGTAGCCGATCATCGGGTTCTCTTCCTCCGGCTCGTACAGTTCTCCGCCGAGGAGCTTCGCATACTCGTTGGACTTGAAGTCCGACATGCGCACGATCACCGGGTGCGGCGCGAACGCGGCGGCGATCGTCGCGACCCCTTCGGCCACCCGGTCGACGAAGAACGTACGAGCACTCGGGTAGGCGGCGATGGCCTCACCGATCTGCTCCTTGAGCGGTCCGCCGAGGGTGTCGAAGTCGAGCAGAGCCTTGGGATGAATCCCGATCTGGCGGTTGATCACGAATTCCAGGCGTGCGAGTCCGACGCCGCTGTTCGGCAGGCGGGAGAAGGCGAAAGCCTGCTCGGGGGTGCCGACGTTCATCATGATCTTGGTGCTGATCTCGGGCATCGCCTCGATCGAGGATTCGGTGATGTCGAAGTCGAGCAGCCCGTCGTAGACGTGGCCGGTGTCGCCCTCCGCACAGGACACGGTGACTTCACGGCCGGCGTCGAGTGACCGGGTGGCCCCACCAGTACCGACGACGGCGGGGATGCCCAGCTCGCGGGCGATGATCGCGGCGTGGCAGGTACGGCCGCCGCGGTTGGTGACGATCGCGCTGGCGCGCTTCATGATCGGTTCCCAGTCGGGATCGGTCATGTCGGCGACGAGGACCTCGCCGGCCTGGAACTCGTGCATCTGTTCCACCGACTCGAGGATCCGAACCGCTCCGGCACCGATGCGGGCGCCGATCGCCCGGCCTTCGACGAGGACCGTCCCGGTCTCGTTGAGCCGGAAGTGCTGCTGGCCGGTCACCGCGGCCCGCGACTGCACGGTCTCCGGGCGCGCCTGCAGGATGTAGAGCTCACCGTCGACGCCGTCTTTGCCCCACTCGATGTCCATCGGTCGCCCGTAGTGGTCCTCGATCAGCAGCGCCTGCCGGGCGAGTGCCTCGACCTCGGCGTCGGTGAGACTCAGCAACAGCCGTTCGGCGGGGTCGACGTCGACGAACTCTGTGGTCCGGCCGACCGAGCGGTCGTCGGTGTAGACCATCTTGGTGGCCTTCGACCCGATCCCGCGCTTGAGCACCGCGGGTCGGTCGGCGCGCAGGGCGGGCTTGTAGACGTAGAACTCGTCGGGGTTCACCGCGCCCTGGACAACCGCTTCACCGAGGCCGTAGGACGAGGTCACGAACACGGCGTCGGCGAAGCCGGACTCGGTGTCGATGGTGAACATGACCCCCGATGTGCCGATGTCGGAGCGCACCATCTGCTGCACCCCCGCCGACAGCGCGACGGCGTCGTGGTCGAACTCGTGATGTACCCGGTAGGCGATGGCGCGGTCGTTGTACAGCGACGCGAATACCTCGCGCATCGCCTGCAGGATCGCGTCGATGCCCCGTACGTTGAGGAAGGTCTCCTGCTGGCCGGCGAAGGATGCGTCCGGAAGGTCCTCGGCGGTCGCACTGGACCGCACGGCGAACGACGCCTCGTCCGAGCCGCCCGAGAGTTCTGCGAACGCCGCCCGGATGTCGGCTTCGAGATCGTCGGGGAACGGCTGCTCCATGACCGCCGCCCGGATCTCGCGGCCCGCCGCGGCCAGCGCCTGCACATCGTCGGTGTCGAGGTCGGCGAGACGCGCACTGATCGTCTCGGCCAGGCTGGTACCCGTCGCGCCGGGTTGATTCATGAATCGCCGGTAGGCGTCCGCGGTGGTGGCGAACCCGTTGGGCACCCGGACCCCGACGCTGGTCAGATTGCGGACCATCTCGCCCAGAGACGCGTTCTTTCCGCCGACCTGCTCGAGGTCGGCGAGGCCGAGGTCGGCGAACCATCGGACGTTGCTGTTCATGAACTGGCTCCTCAGTCTTGACGGTGGGGCCTGCGTGCGAGCACTTGCAGGATGAGCGTGGACATTTCTTCGACGGACTTCGCCGACGAGTCGATGACGGGCAGGTCATGCGTGCGGTACAGCTCCTCGGCACGCTTGAGTTCGTAGGTGCACTGGCGCAGGGACGCGTACGTCGAGTCGGGGCGGCGCTCTGTTCGGACGGCGCTGAGGCGGGCAGCGGTGGTGAGGATGCCGAAGCACCGGTCGGCCAGATGCCGGATCGGGCGCGGAAGGTCGGTGCTGACGAGATCCTCGTCGACGAGTGGGTAGTTCGCGACACGAAGTCCGTGCTGCAACGCGAGGTACATGGTGGTCGGGGTCTTGCCGCAGCGTGACGGCGCCACCAGGATCACGTCGGCCTTGTCCAGCGTGCGGACACTCTGTCCGTCGTCGTGTTCGATCGCGTACTCGACGGCCTGCATGCGCGCGTTGTAACGCTTGACGTCGCCGACGCCGTGCAGACGCGCCGGGGTACGGGCGCCCCGGGTTCCGAGGATGGACTCGACCTGTTGCATATGTATGTCGAAGAAGTCGATCACCGGGGCACGGGTCTTGTGCAACTCGAGACGAACGTCATCGAGCGCAGCGGTGACGAACACGAGCGGTGTCATGCCGCGGTCCATGGTCGCGTCGATTCTGGCCACGACATCGCGGGCGTCGTCTTCGGTGGTGATGAATGGGATCAGCGCGCGGTCGAACCGGTGATCGGGGAAATGCAACAACAAGGCGTTGCCCATGGTCTCTGCGCTGATACCGGTGCTGTCCGAGAGAAAGAAAACCGGAATCGCGTCACCGGCGTACGTCTCACTCACCCGGTCATTCCCTATCGCCGACGTCACAACTGTGGGCTCTATCCTTACGCAGGCGCTTTCCGAGCTGTCGGGCAGGTCCTCAACCGGCCGTTGGCGCGGCGTTCACTCGCCCGATCGGCGAGGTCTGTGTGACTGCGGTTACGCCTCAGTCAGCCGAGTGGCGAAGGTAACCGTACAGCGCAGCCCTGTAGCCGCGGGTGTAACTCGGTTCGTCATCGTCCGGATCCGGTTCGGACGCCATTGTCGACGACGCGTGGTGGCGCGCCCACGGCGGCGGGAAACCACACAACCGGTCATTGGCGTCATCGAAGCCCCGCTGGAACAGGTCCGGGTCGAGGTGGCCGTCGAGTTCGGGGTCGACGATCGGGAACGACGTGGGCAGGCGCGTGACGACGCCGTGCTCGGTGATGATGTCCAGGTCGAACGAACCCTCGTCGGTGCCCGTCACGTTACTGACCGCCGTTCGGCGAGAGCGCGATACAGGGTGGCTCGGCTGACGCCGAGTGCGGCGGCGATCGCCGGCACCGGCTCGCCGTCGGCGCGCATGCGTTCGGCGATGGCGATCTGTTCGTCGCCGAGCGCGCGCGGTCGTCCGACAGACGCTGCGCGGGTGCGTCGGGACGCATCGGTCACCCGCCGGGCCGGACCGAGTTCCTCGTCGAGCTCGGCCAGCGAGGCGAGCACTCCGACGATCATCGCGCCGGCCGGGTCGTCGGTGTCGAGCCCCTCACGCAGCGAGCGCAGGCCGATCTGTCGATCGGCGAGATCGCGTGCCGTCGCCATCACTTCGGGGGCGGTGCGGCCCAGTCGGTCGATCCCGACGACCACGGTGATGTCGCCCGGTCGTGCGTAGTCGAGCAAGGCGGTGAAACCGGGTCGAAGCGGCATTCGGGTGATCGCGGCGAACGCGTCGCTGTAGATCCTTGCCGGCACGACACCGGCGTCGGTCAGCGCATCAATCTGCGATTCCAGCGTGTGGGCACCGGTGCCCGCACGTGCATACCCGAGCAGCATGCCCGGGTATCCGCTCATCTTGTCCGGTCTCATGACGCGAACACTATCTCAAAATATCTCACAACCGGTTGCGTACACGCCGGCCGTAATTTTGAGATCAGTGAGTCTGGGCTCGCAGACAATGTCCGATTATATCGGCCGACAGAGGACAAGCGTCGCGAAATAGTTCGTCGAATATTGATCCTCGGTACGACTGATATGAGACGAAAGGCGGCGGTCTCGCGCTGCGGGTGCCGTGCGGCGGGCGGCCGGGGCCGCACGGCACGCGAGTTCGGCGTTCGCGCGAGCCGACGCCTTCGTCGGCGTAACGTCGAGAGCACGCTGCAGCCAGGCGATTCGGACGAAAGGCGCACTGCGATGAGTGATCAGCAGGCGGTGAACGATCCACTGTTCGATTTCATCGACGAGATCCTGCGGGGACACTTCGGCCCTGAATACAGCTCCGACACGACGACAGACCGCCGCCATGTCGAACAACTGCTGACCGACGACACCCGCAGGCGGGTGGAGGAGTCTCGCGCGGCCGCCGTCGAGTGGGGACGAGCCGAGGTTGCCGGCGACGTGGTGATCGCGTCGGACCGTCTGGTGATCACCTCACACGGACTGGTCTACGCGGCGGGGATGCGGTCGCCGGGTGGGCGTCAGCCGCTCTACTATCTGGCCACCCCACTCGAGTTGTTCGAGTCCATGGTCGAGCGCGTCGACGCCACGTCGCTGCGGCGTGGGTCGGTGGCGGCGGTCGACGACCGGTTCGGCCACGAACTCGCCTTTCCGTGGCCGCTGGACACGGGACTTCGGCACATGCTCGATGCCCACCACGCGCTGCACCTCGACCTCGCCGAGCACGGCGAGGCGGTTGAGTCGGCGGACGGGTAGACGTGATGTCCGGGCTGAACGGCAGTCGTCGGAGCGACTTGGCCCGTACATTGCATCGGCTGCCGTGGCTTCGTGCCTGCGTGATGCTCGCGCTTGTCGCTGCGGTGTCGGTGGCGGCCGGATGCGGCTCGTCGGATGGCGGCGGCGGATCGACCACCTCGTTGCCGGCGATGCCGGCCGACGCGGTGATGATCGATGTGCGCACCCCAGCAGAGTTCGAGGCCGGGCATCTGCGTGGCGCCCGCAACATCAACCTCGAATCCGGTGACTTCGCCGACGTGATCGCGACGCTGCCCGCCGGCGCGCCCTACATCGTCTATTGCCAGACGGGGAACCGATCGGCCCAGGCCGTGGAAATCATGAGGTCGAGTGGTTTCACCGACGTCACCGATGCCGGTGGTCTCGACGAGGCGCAGATGAGCACCGGCCTACCGATCGAGTCCGGGTCGCCGACCGGGGCCGGTTGATCGCCGAGGGTGCGGACGTAATCGCGTCGAGCGACCGGTGAGCCCGTTCTCAGGAGGCTCGGGCACCGACGTTGCGCTGATGCCAGTCGATGAGTATGCGCGCCACCAACTGCGGGTCATCACACGTCGGGAAGTGATAGCCACGCGGCACCGTTGCCCGCGGCGGTCCATGCCGCGGCGAAAGCGTGACGGTCGCGTGACCAGTGGCTGCCGGCCCCGAACCGGGTCGATGTTGCCGCGGGTAGCCATCCCGTCCAGGCGTCGGACTCGTGCATGAACCCGCTGCCCATGACCCAGAGCATCGCCCGAAACACCGGGCCGGATGGTCGCCACCCGAAGCAGTTGACTGCGACATAGCCGCGGACCCGCTCCGGCCAGTGGCTCACCGCTTGGAGCGATGCCGGTCCGCCGAGGTCGTGGGCGACGATCACGATGTCGGTGAGTTCCAGCGATCGGACCAGCGAATCGAGGGCGTCGGCGGTCTGACCGAGACCTGCTCCATCGCCGGTGTCGGACAGACCCATCGCCGGCGGGTCGAACGTGATCACCCGAAAGTCCTTGTGCAGGCTGGCGGCGAGATCGCGCCAGACACACTCCAGGTTCCGGAATGGACCAGGACCAGGATGGGGCCCGCACCCTCGTCGGTGTAGGCGATCCGGCCGAGGCCGGTGTCGTGGGTTCGGATCGTGACCGGCCAGGTCTCCTGGCTCAGCCAGGCGGGTCGGACGATCGGATCGGTGGTCGCGGGGCTGTGGTGGGCGGCGCTCATGATCTTCCTCTCGCCGGAACGGGACGGATATGAGACGGCTGTACGACCACCGATGTGACCGATCTGGTCACGTTGTCGTTGCGCCGCTCGTCTGATGTCCATGACCGATACACCTCACCCACTCGATCCTCACCGCGTCGAAGAATGGTGGAGCCGATACCACCGACTGGTCTGGGATGTCGCGTACCGGATCGGCGGATCTGTGAGCGACGCCGAAGACGTCGCCCAGGACACCTATCTCCGATTCGTGGAACACCGCGGCGACGTGACGAATCCGAAGGGATGGCTGACGACAGTCGCTGCGCACGCTGCCCTGGACCGGCTGCGCGCCCACGAACACCGCCGTCGCGCCTTTGTGGGCCAGTGGCTGCCCGAGCCGCTGGTGGTGGCCGATGACGCCCTGCCCGTCGAGGACCGGATCACCTTGGATGACTCGGTACGGATGGCCCTGCTCGTCGTCTTGGAGCGGTTGACCCACGCAGAGCGAACGGCCTTCCTGCTGCACGACGTCTTCCGACTCGAGTTCACGACGATCGCCGACGTGCTCGGCACTCTCGCCGGGCTGGTGGCGGTGCTGGCCCCCGATGTGGCAGGGGATTTCGACTCGGGTGGACTCATCGCCGGCGCGCCGGTCGGAGAGGTTCGCGGATCGACCGCGATTGCCACGCAGTTGCTGCGCTCACTGTCCGGACGCGGACTCGAATTCGGAGTCGCGTCGGTGAACGTGGATCCTGGCGCCGTGATCCGACACGCGGATCGAGTGGTCACGGTGATCGCTTTCACCTTCGGGCCCGACGGTATTCGCGTTCTGCACGGCATCGGCAATCCGGACAAGCTCCGCCACCTCAATTGCCGGTAGCCGTCGGCGGATCGCCGAGGTCCCTGCGTGGGCTACTGGAAGGCGCAGCCGCTGTTGATGCCGAACCGCTTGAGGACCATCGCGGCCGGGCAGAAGCCGGTGACGCTCGACTGCAGCAGATTGAGGCCGACGAAGCCGACGAGCAGAAGCCACCAGGGTGAGAAAGCGGCGCTGAGGATGGCCCCGAGCAAGGTCATCGTTCCGGCGATGGCAAAAACGCCACGGTCAATGTTCATGAGAAACCTCCAGTCCTTCGACCCGTTCAGGGCCTCCACCACTATACCCCCGGGGGTATAGTGGTGGCACGGGAAGGAGATGGAGCTCACAACCGAAAGGCCTTGGGGTGCTACACCTGCGTCTCGCGAGATCGCGCGATGATCACGGGGATCCGGGCAGCGTTCACCACGGCATTGCTCACCGACCCGAGCAGCATCCCGGTGAATCCCCCGTGTCCGTGGCTGCCCACCACCACCAGTTGGGCGCCTTGGGCGTAGCCCAGCAGGCCGGTGGCGGGAGAGTCGGCGGCGACCGGGTCGATCACCGGCCGCACCACCACCTCTGGGTGCTCGGCGCGGAAGACCGCCAGATGCTGTTCGAGGACCTCGGCGGCCTTGTCCCGCAGATTGCGGTATTCGATCGGCGCCCAGTTCAACGTGGGGACCTCGAGTCGGCTCATGTCGCTGAAGGCGTGCAGTGCCACCAGCTCGACGCCGCGACGAGCGGCCTCCTCGAAGGCGATCGCGGTGGCGAGATCCGAGGTCGGCGATCCGTCGACACCCACCAGCACCGGCGACCGATCGGACACGCCGTCGGGTGCCGACTCGTCGTGGATGACCGCAACCGGGCAGCGAGCGTGGTGGACGAGACCCGAACTGACCGATCCCAGCACGGCGCCGGCGACCCGGGACTGGCCGCGACAACCGACCACCATGAGTGCCGCGTCTTCGGACACCTCGGTCATCATCGGGAGCACCGGACCGTTCAGCACCTCACCGGTGACGCGCAATTCGCCGGGTGCAGCCGCCTTCTGGGCGACCTCCCGTGCCTGTTCGAGCACGTGCCGGGCATTGTCCTGCTGCCACCGCACCATGTTGAGGTTCTCGAAGCCGTGCGGCCACGGTTCGGCCGGGAGCACGACCGGGGTGATCACGTGGATCAGCGCCAACGGCAGGTCACGCATCTCGGCATCGCGCGCGGCCCACTCGACCGCCGCGGTGGAGGACGGTGATCCGTCGACTCCGACGATGATGCGGCTGGTTCGTGCGTCTGACATGACGACCTTCTCTCTGTGCGCGAGCGAGCGTCGTGGTCGCAGATGTCACCACGACAACTTCGACGTTAGGACGTATCGCGTCCCGTCGCGGGAGGCTTCGGGCCCGCACGCGAGGGCACAAATACCTTGGTCACGGGTTCGGCGCGGCGGGCGTGGCCCTGTCGGATGACTTCGGTAGGGTCCTCCGGGTGAATGCGAGTCCAGCTGTGAAGTCCGTGAACGCACGTCTCGCGGAGGAGTTGTCCGTCGCCGAAGGCCAGGTCATCGCCGCGGTGCGGCTACTCGACGAGGGGTCCACCGTGCCGTTCATCGCGCGCTATCGCAAGGAGGTCACCGGCAGCCTCGACGACACGCAACTGCGCACCCTGGACGAGCGTCTGCGGTATCTGCGGGAACTCGACGAGCGGCGCGCTGCCGTACTCGCCTCGATCGAAGAACAGGGCAAGCTCACCGATGAGCTGCGCGCCGCACTGCTGGCGGCGGAGACCAAGGCGCGGGTCGAGGACATCTACCTGCCCTACAAGCCGAAGCGGCGTACGAAGGCGCAGATCGCGCGGGAAGCGGGTCTCGAGCCGCTGGCGGATCGACTGCTCGCCGATCCGGGGCTGGTGCCCGACGAGTCGGCAGCCGGGTTTCTCACCGACCAGGTCGCGGACGCCGCGGCCGCGCTGGACGGTGCCCGGCACATCCTGATCGAACGCGCCGCCGAGGATGCCGAACTCGTGGGCGCCATCCGCGAGAAGTTCTGGGCCGATGGGTCGATGCGGACCGCGGCACGCTCGGAGGCCGCGGCGGCATCGCCGGCCGCCCAGAAGTTCCGCGACTACTTCGATTTCACCGAGCCCTTGGACTCGATGCCCTCTCACCGGGTGCTGGCCGTGCTGCGCGGGGAGAAGGAGGAAGCGTTGACGCTGACCCTTGACGGGGGAGACGACGACGCTTACGAGGCCATGGTCGCCGCCACACTGGGTATCGACGCGGCCCATCCGGGCGCGGCGACGCCGTGGCTGGTGACGACGGCGCGCTGGGCATGGCGAACGAAATTGATGATGTCGGCCTCGGTCGAAGCACGCGTCGCGCTGCGTCAGCGCGCCGAGGCCGACGCCGTCAGCGTCTTCGCGACGAACCTGAAGGATCTGCTCCTCGCGGCGCCCGCCGGGACGCGCCCGACGCTGGGTCTGGACCCCGGGTTCCGCACCGGTGTCAAGGTCGCCGTGGTCGACGGGACCGGCAAGGTCCTCGACACCTGCGCTGTCTACCCCCATCAACCGCAGAAGCAATGGGATCAGGCCAAGGCCACCCTCGGCGCACTGATCGCCCGCCACGACGTGGACCTGGTGGCCATCGGCAACGGGACCGCGTCGCGTGAAACCGATGCGCTGGCAACGGAATTGGTCGCGGAGATCCGTAAGGCGGGCGGTCGGGCGCCGGCCAAGGCGGTGGTGAGCGAGGCGGGGGCGTCGGTGTACTCGGCGTCGGAATACGCCTCTCGTGAGCTGCCCGATCTCGACGTCTCGTTGCGTGGCGCGGTGTCGATCGCCCGTCGTCTGCAGGATCCGTTGGCGGAGCTGGTGAAGATCGACCCGAAGTCGATCGGGGTCGGCCAGTACCAGCACGACGTCACCCCGGGCACGCTCGCCCGGAGCCTGGACGCGGTGGTCGAGGACGCGGTCAACGCGGTGGGGGTAGACCTCAACACCGCATCGGTGCCGCTGCTGTCACGGGTCTCGGGGGTCACCCCCGCGCTCGCCACCGCCATCGTGGCGCATCGCGACAGCACCGGACCGTTCCGTAGCCGCACCGGACTTCTCGACGTGCCTCGGTTGGGCCCGAAGGCATTCGAACAGTGCGCCGGATTCCTGCGTATCCGCGACGGTGAGGATCCGCTGGACTCGTCCGGTGTCCATCCCGAGGCGTACCCGGTGGTGCGCCGCATCCTCGATCGCGCGGGCGTGGGGATCACCGAACTGATCGGCAACGCCCGGACGCTACGCGGGCTGCGGCCGGCCGACTTCGCCGACGAGCGGTTCGGCATCCCGACGGTGACCGACATCCTCGCCGAACTCGAGAAGCCCGGCCGCGACCCGCGGCCGGCATTCGAGACCGCGACGTTCGCCGCCGGCGTGGAGAAGGTGGCCGATCTGAAACCGGGCATGATTCTCGAGGGTGTGGTGACCAACGTCGCCGCCTTCGGCGCGTTCGTCGACGTGGGCGTCCATCAGGACGGGCTGGTACACGTGTCGGCGATGTCGGATCGGTTCGTGTCCGATCCGCACGAGGTGGTGCGGTCCGGACAGGTCGTGCGGGTCAAGGTCGTCGAGGTCGACATCGACCGCAAACGCATCGGTCTCACGCTGCGGCTCGACGATGAGGTCGGAGCCGGAGGTGGTGTGCAGAAGAAGTCCGGCGGTGGGCGACGACCCGACCGGGCCCAACGCGAGGGCAGCCAGGGGAATAGGTACGGTAAGCCGGGTAAGCGAGGTCGGGACTCGGGCCGCGGCAGTCGCCCACAGCCCACCGGGTCGATGGCGCAGGCGTTGCGCGACGCCGGATTCGGTCGGTAGCCGCACGGCCGCGATCGGCACGCGGCGCCCGGGGCCGGCCGCGACAACTATTGTCGCCGCGGGTTCCGCACACCGCAGCCGGATACGCGCCAGACGTCACAGGCCCGGTACCCGACTCAGATCCGTGCGCAACAGCATCACGTTGTAGTCGCTCCACCGCGAGGCGTTGAAGTACAGCTCGGGGGAATCTCCCTGCAGAGCAGGGGAGTCGGGCAGCATCATCGGGCCGTAGACCACGATGGTGTTGGGCGCCACCAGGTATCGCGGCGCACTCCACGGCCCCTGTGGGTGCTCGGCGGTGCGCATGCGAATGCCGTTGTCCCCGTCGAGCATGACGTACTTGTCCAGATACGGGCTCCACGCGACCGACAGTTCGGTGACCGGTTGTGGCACGACCTGGGACTGCACATCGGGCATGTCGGCGAGGGCGACCCATCCGAGCGCGCTGCCGCCCCAGTACTCGTATTGATCGAGGTCGAGGATGTCGGTCGGCCGGAAACGAGCGAGGAATGCCGCCCCGAAGCGGCCGTTGGGTGTGCCGAATTGGTAGATGTAGTCCTTCTCGTCGGCGTCGTCCGGCCGCCCGCGTACATACGCATTCTGCTGGAACTTGCCGTTGTTGTACTCGACGGTCGGCAGCGCTGCCGGAAGTGCCAGCGAGATCGGCGAGTTGATCCGGATGGTGTCCTGATCGGTCTGCCAGGTCTGCCCGTTGTCGTCGGAGTGCGCGATCGCGGAGAAGTTGGTGACCCAGTTGCCGGCCGATCCCCACGACCGCACGGACATGTAGTTGATGAACTGACGATGGCCCGCACCCCACGGCAGTGAGATCGCTGCGGTCGGGATCGTGGTGACCTCGATGGCAGAGATGCCCAGTGACGGGATGAGTTCCTGCGCGAAGTTCGGCTCGCCGGGGGCGATGACCGTGCCCGACGTCGGGTCGCCGGCCACGCCGTCGGGGATCTGGATACCGTCGGACAGTCGGTGGTCGTCGGTGCGCAGCAACACATTGTGGCGCCACTGCTGACCCAGTGCGTTGCAGTTGCCGAACGTGTCGCCGAACGCCATCAGCGTCTGTCCATTGCCGTTGTCCCAGCTGACGCCGAGATCGGTGCCGCTGATGGTGAATCGGCTGAAGGTGCGATTGGCGCTCAGCGGACCGGTGACCCAGGCAACCGATCGCGTGCTGACACCGAAATACGGTGGTAGCGGTCCCTGTGGGCCGATGTTCGGGATACCTGAGCTGCCCAGCGAGCCACTGGAACCGAGCGAGCCACTGGAACCGAGCGAACCGCTGGACCCGAGTGAACCGGTGTCGGGGACGCTGGACCCGAACCCGCCGTTGCCGCACGGTGCCGCGCCGGCGACGCCGGCCCCGTGGCCGGTCGCCAGTGCGCATGCGGACACGGCGACGGTGCCGACCATCGCGAGCCGCGCCGTGCGCGTGAGTCGACGCCGCACGAGACCTCCCCGTCGGTGAAACACGGTTGATGTGACTCTTGTTACTAATGGGGCAATTGTTGCTCAAGGGGCAACGGAATCGAAGGTCTTCCACGGTCACGATCTGGTCTCGTGACCGTCGGCGCGGTCATGACACAACAACCACATGGGGAACTGACAATCACACAGGCTATTACCCACGTGGTTGTCAGTTCTCCATGTCGATGCGAGTCTCCGAGGCCACCCGGACCCGAGGTGACGACACGTTAGGGTGACAGGATGCCGATCCTGAACAAGGACATGACACTCTGCATCTCGCTGGCCGGACGCCCGTCGAACATCGGGACCAGATTCCACAACTTTCTCTATGACGAACTCGGTCTGAACTTCATCTACAAGGCGTTCACCACCGACGACATCGCCGGTGCGATCGGTGGGATCCGGGCACTGGGCATCCGGGGATGCTCGGTGTCGATGCCGTTCAAGGAGGCGGTGATCCCGCTCGTCGACGAGATGGAGGAGTCGGCCTCGGCCATCGAATCGGTCAACACGATCGTCAACGAGTCGGGTCGACTCGTCGCGTCCAACACCGACTACGAGGCGGTCGCCGCACTGATCGACAGCCACGCGTTGGACACGTCGGCCTCGGTGGCCATCCGAGGGTCGGGCGGCATGGCCAAGGCGGTGGTGGCGGCTTTTCGCGGCGCCGGGTTCGACGATGTCACGGTGGTCGCCCGCAACGCGGCCGCCGGCGCCGCATTGGCAGACCGGTGCGGCTATCAATTCGCTGCGGATGTCCCCACGTCGGGCGCATCGGTTCTGGTCAACGTGACCCCGCTGGGTATGCATGGCGCCGATGAAGACGCCCTGTCGTTCACTCCCACGCAGATCGCCGCGGCCGATGTGGTGTTCGACGTCGTCGCATTCCCCTCCGAGACCCCACTGATCCGGGCCGGCCGAGACGCAGACAAGCGGGTGATCACCGGCGCCGAGGTCATCGCGTTGCAGGCGGCACGGCAGTTCGAGCGCTACACCGGAGTCGCGGTCTCCGCTGATCAGGTGCAGCGCGCCTCCGAATTCTCTCGCGCCACACCCTGATCCGGCGGAGCTCAGCCGTCGATCACTGCACGGACGCGCATCTCGAGGCCGGTCACCTCGTCGATGTCGATGCCGAAGTCTTCGGCGAGGACATCGAGGATCTCGCCTGCCGTTGCCAACTCGCGCTTCGTGCTCGTTCCATCCGCCCGATGCACGGCCAAGTGTCGATTGCGTAGGTTCCAGCGCTCGTCGTCGACGACGAGACATGCCGACACCGTGGTGCAGAAGTGCGAGCCCGGATGGGTCGAGGCGTACCAGCTGCCGACCACACCATCGATCTCGGCGCGTGGGTGCTCGTCGAACAGGTACAGCGGCTGCCACCGGCCGGCGACCTCCGACTCCAGCACGCGGAAGCCACCGTCGGGCCACATCCCGACACGGAACGGCTCGAGATCGGTCGGCTGCTCGTCACCGATCACCAGCCGCAAGGGTGTGGTGGGGGTCTGGCCGCCGAAACCCACATCGACGAGGAAACGGCTGTCCTCGGTCGGCACCGTGACGGCGAGCAGCTGATGTGTCTCCGCAGGCAGGGGTCCCGGCTCCTTCATCCACACCACTCGGCCGGCGAGCTGGTCGACCTCGAAGCCGAGTGCGCGCAACACATACCGCAACAGTCCGTTGTGCTCGTAGCAGAACCCACCGCGCCGGCGTCGAACGAGCTTGTCCTGCAGACTCTCCGGGCCGAGATCGGCCACTGGAACCCCGGTGAGCGGATCCAGATTCTCGAACGGGATGTGCCGCACATGGGCGGCGACCAGACGCCTCAGGACATCGGCAGTCGGGGTCTGCTCGCCCAGATGACCGATCCGATCGAGGTAGCCGTCGACATCGACCCCAATGTTGTCCATGGACTCCATGGTCGCATCCGTGTCCGGGCCTGCTGCGCGACGGCTCGCACCTGATCAGCCGGCCGAGACTGCCTCGCCGCCGGGTATCGTGTCCGCCACACAGGATGTTCGATGACAGGACGGTGACGGCATGGGCAAGATCCGGGTGACCGGCACGGTGCGGGTGACCGGGAAGGTTCGCGTGACGGGCCTCGATGCCCTCCGACGCCGATTCGGCCGACCGGCGCCGCGGCCGGACACCGGCAACCGCTGATGCCGGTCGTCCCCCGCCGTACCGTCGATCAGGGCTGATCGTCCACAGAGAGGACACTCGGCCCGGCCACCTCGGCGCCGAGTTCACCGACCCGACGCCGTAACTCGCGGTCGGCGGTCACCACGAGAACCGGTCGATTGCGCTGTGCGGCGACCAGTTCGACGATCCGGTCATCGCCGGAACCGGAGGCGGCCACGGTGGCCACCGTGGCCGCCGACGACACGGTCCGTGCCTTGCCCTCGACCACCATCACCACCTCGACCGGCCCGTCGAGTCCGGGCAGGCCGGTGCCGGCGAGACCGGCCAGACGATCGCGTAGTCGCTCGGTCGCGCCATGCCGATCACGCCACCAACCGTCGGGTCGCGAACCCACGACGTTGGCGGCGTCGATGATGATCAGGGAGCGCGGCGTATCCGACATGGGAGCCAATCTAGCCCCGGCCTGGGTGTGCCGGGCCCTCTGGCGGAGGGTCGTGCTCGGGCGTCAGCCGAACGCGACCCCGTGGCAGAACCGGTTCTCCGGGTCGAGGGCGGCTTTGATGGCGTTGAGCCGGCGACGATTGGTGTCGCTGAAGGCGCTCGCCGACCGTGCGGCCTTCTCGTCGCCTTCGAGGAAGTTCAGGTAGGCCGCACCCGTCACGTACGGGGTCAGTGCCTGTCGGGTCAGCCGTTGGGCGGACTCCACCGCGAGCCCCACGTGGGGATCGGGCACCACCGAGCCGAATTCGAGCAGGAAGGTGCCGTCACGGCCCCGGTCATTGGGGGCGTCGGTCGCGCCGCGGGCGACCGCCGCGCCGGCGTGACGGACCTCGGCGAACAAGATCAACGGCATGGTCCCGGGGGAGGGGAGCACGCGATCCACCAGGATATCGACGGCACCATCGGGCAACTCGTCCATCCACTCGGTCGTGACCATTGCCGGCATCGGATCGGTCGGATCCATGCTGATGGCGTCGGCCGCCGAGAACGGCATCTCGGCCCACATGTCGAGTTCGGGCGTCTTCCACCGCCGCCACTCGTCGATGATCTCGGCGCCCACGGCGACATCACCGGACCAGCAGCCGCGCAGAAGAGTGAAACTCTTGCCGCGCAGCGGCTCCGGCACGATGTCGAGCGGCGGGAAGTTCATCAGCGTGACCGCCGACGTGAGGTCGTCGGGTTGGTGCGGCGCCCATGCGGCGAACCGTCGCATGATCTCCGCGGCATCCTCGGCCGGATAGAACAGGTTGCCCGCGTACACGGTACTGACCGGGAACAGGTCGATGACGACATCGGTGACGACGCCGAGATTTCCGGCGCCGCCGCCGCGCAGTGCCCAGAAGATGTCCGGATGGCTGGTGGCGCTGACGCGCAGCGGATTCCCGTCGGGGGTGACGAGATCGAAGGAGCGCACCGCATCCGAGGAGAGCCCGTACTTGCGGCCCAGCCATCCGAAACCGCCGCCGAGGGTGTAGCCCACCACACCGACGCCGGTGGTGGAGCCGAGCAGCGGCGCCAGACCGTGCCGCTGCGTCAGTTCGAGCACCGGTGCCCATGTCGCGCCGGCACTCACCGTGGCGGTCCGCGCGACCGGATCGACGGTCACCTCGGTCATCTTCGACGTGTTGATCAGCAGCGCGTCGTGGGCCGGCGCTCCGGGACCGTGTCCGGTGGCCTGGATCGCCACCCGCAGACCCTGCTCCGCAGCGAATCGGACGGATTCGACGACGTCGTGCCGGTTGGCCGGTACGGCGATCAACGCGGGCCGGTGATCGGTCAACAGATTGAAGCCTGTGCGCGCCTCGTCGTAGCCCGGCTCGCCGGGACCGTGGACGTAGCCGGCGATGCGGTCGGCCAGTTCGGCCAGGACAGTGGTCCGGGGCCGGATGGCGAGGTCGGTCGGATCGGGTGCGTCGGTCGGTCGGGTGGACTGGATCGTCATCGGGGTTCCTCACTGTGTGCCGGATGTGCGGCGGGCCTGGTTCTCCGGATGTCCCGGACGATCAGTACTCTCGTCGGCCGGCCTTGAGGGGCACTTGGATCCGACTTGGGGTTGCGATCGCAAGTCGTCGGGGATCGATCACCACCTGCGCGTACCGCAGTGCGCGGCTCTCAGAGCGCGGTGTCGGTGACGTCGGGCCAGTAGCCGTGGTCCATCGCAAAGGCATCGATCCGCGCGCACAATGTGGTGGCCTGCTGGCGGATCGCCACCCTGCGGGCCTCCCGCAGGGTGTCGTGGACCGTCGCGGCCGGGAGGTCGGTGGCGTTCTGGAACTCGGCACAGACCAGCAGCCGATGGGCATCCGGATATCGCTGGCCGGTGCGCTCGGCGAAATCCTGTGCTTGCCGGAGCAGGGCCGGGACGTGCTCGAACCGACCCGCGATGACAAGGGCCTCCGCATACAGCGACCACCACAGGCCGGTGCCCGTCCGGTGTTCTCCGCGCGGATCGTGCAATCGGGCGATGTGATCGAACGCCTTGTCGGGTGATCCGCTCACCGCTCGGGCCCACCAGTAGATCCGCTCCCCGCCGGTGCGCAGATACTCCAGCGCGCTGTGCCCGGACGAACCCACCATCCGTTCGCCGACCTCACCCACCCAGTCGGCATCACCGACCAGGGCGCCGGCCGTGGCCGCAAAGATCGCGGTGCCCAGGTGCGACATCGGGTCGTCGGGCCCGATGTCGATCTGCTCGAACAGCTCACGACCGTACGAGGGGCCCACATGCAACGTCGCCGCGACCGCTCGGAACCCTCGGCCGATCATCAACTGGTCGGTCTGCACACCGTCCACCGACCCGTCGATCGGAGCATGCGCCTCGAGGAGCCGGTGGGCGTCACCGATGTGCCCTCGGTCGAACAGGTCGATGGCGGCGGCCTGCATCCCGAGGTGCTGCACGACAGGCTGGTCGGAGCGCCGCGCCCGTTCGGCCAACGCTTCGGCGTATCGACGTGCCGGTCCGATCTCCGCGAGCTGGGAGTGCGCGGCGAAGCGGGCATAGTCGAGTCGGGCGAGAAGAGCGTCGTCGGAGGCGCGCTCACCGAGTTCACGGGCACGGCGCAGCAGCTCGCGATCGGCCGCGAAGTAGCCGTTGCGGGCGACCTCGCTGTCGAGAAGTGTGGTGATCGACTGGAGTTCCAGTCCGTCGTCCCCGGTGGTCCGGGCCAACTGGGCCGCGCCGGTGAGTCGACGACCCGCTGCGTCGAAATCGTAGCTGCGCAACGCGATTCGACCCGCATCCAAAAGTGTGCGGGCGGTGCGAGACCGGTCGGCGAGAGGGCCTGCCGCCCACAGGTGGGTGGCGCGCTGGGAGACGGCGGTGGAGGTGGTCGAGTTCTCGAGCTGATCGGCTATCGCGAGGTGGATGCGGTATGCCCGCGCGGTCGACATTCTCCCGGCGATGGCCTCGCGAATGAGATCGTGGTCGAACTCGACGGTGAACGGGTCGTCGGGTGCGGTGCTGATCAGGCCGGCGGCGTACGCGGACTCGAGGGTCTCGAGCATCTCGTCGGTCGGCATCCCGGCCGCGGACGCCAACAGCGAGAGGTCCACGCGGCTTCCGATCAGGGCAGCCACCTCGAGCAGGGCCACGGTCGCCGCCGCGAGCGGGCCGAGCCGGTCGCGGACCACGTCGCGAACCCCGGCCGGAACTGCGCCGTCGTCGATTGCCCCGCGGTCGGCGAGGATTCGTGCCAGCTCGCGGACGAAGAACGCATTTCCGCGCGTCCGGCGAGCGATCGTGGCCACAGTGCCCGATGCGGGCCACTCCCGGGTCTCTCGCCGCACCAACGCCGAGATGTCGTCGTCGGACAGCGGACCCACTTCGATCCGACGATGCTCGGGTAACCGCGAGACCGCCGCGAGTGCATCGGCGACGGCCGCCCGCTGGGTGCGGGTGCGTACGGAGGTGAAGAATGTGACTCCCGCGGTGCGACGAGCAGCCATGTGCGCGAACAGTTCCAGCGAGGCGCCGTCGGCCCACTGTAGATCGTCGAGGACGATGATCAGCAGGTGACCATGTGCCACGCGCGCGAGCATGTCGGCGGCCTGATCGTAGAAGCGGAAACGAGCGGCGGCATCGGGCATCTCGCGCGGCGGCGGTATGACGGTGCTGCCCTGGGTCACCATACGGCCGAGGTCGTTGTCGAGGAGTGCGTCGCGATCGTCGGTGGTCAGATCGGGCAGGACAGCGCCCAGGATCTGCACCCATGGCCACATCGACGGTGCCGCCGCATCCTCGATGCACCGTCCCCACAACACCTTCAGGTGGGCGGAGGCGGCGGCGCGGCGGGCGGCTTCGCCGAGGAGGGCGCTCTTGCCCGCGCCGGCATCACCCTCCACCACGACGATGCCGCCGGGCCCCTGCACGGAGGTGAGCACGGCGCGATGCAGAACCGCGAGTTCGTCGGATCTGCCGATCAGTGCGGCCTCGTCGTCGGCCCGCGCGGGCGGTGCCGCGGTTGCCGTGTCGGCGTTCGCGTGCGGACTGTTCGTTTCCCGGTTGGCCGGCCTGTCCACCTCGACGCCTGCCACATCGACGCTGCTGACTTCGACGGTGTTGTGTGTGGGGCCCTGGAGCCGCGGGGAGTGGTCCAGGATGTCGCGTTCGAGTTCCCGCAGCCGGGGGCCGGGGTCGACGCCGATCTCGTCGGCGAGAATGCGGCGGGCATCCGCGATGGCGGCCAGCGCCTCGGATTGGCGGCCCAACCGGTAGCGTGCGGTGGCCAACAACACCCAGAGTCCCTCATCGAGCGGCGCGTGGCGCACAGCCTGCTCCAGTTCGGGGACGAGTGCCCGATGCTCGCCGAGTGCGAGTCGCAGCTCGTAGGAGAACTCCCGGGCCTCGGCGATGGTGCGTTCGAGATGTACCGCCGCCTCGTCGCGAAACGCCAACCCCTCGAACTCCGGCAGCAGCGGGCGGTAGTCGGCCAGCGCCGTGCGTAGATCGCGTGCAGCGGTGGCGAGTTCGCCACTGCGGTGTCGCTCGTGTGCGCTCACGATGGCGGCGTAGAGCACCCGGATGTCGACGTCGGCGTCGTCGGCGATGAGGGCGTAGCCCGTGCCACGCGTGAGGAGCACGGTCGACGGGGTGCGCGGCCGACGGCCCGGCTCGAGCGCCTTGCGCAGACCCGAGACATATGCCTGTACCGAAACCTCGGCGCGATCCGGGGGCGTCGGACCCCAGATTCCGTCGATGAGTCGATCGACGCTCACCGAGTCGCCGCGGGCGAGGAGCAGTTGTGCGAGGACGGCTCGTTGCTTGCGCGTGCCGAGTTCGGCGGGCTCGGAATCGATCTGCGCGCCGAGGCCGCCCAGGACCGTGTACGCGAGCCGAGCCATCAGCGAGAGTGTAGACCGGAATGCGTGGCCTCGCCCCGTATCGGCAGACTGCCGGACTACGCTGGCGCCGTGTCCGTTTCCGCGACCGAGGTGGTGTCTCGGGCCGCCGCCAATATGAGGAGCCGATGGGATTCACCAAAGACGAGTTGATGCGGTATCGCGGCGTGGAGGTCGCCGATCTGGTCGGGGACGACTGCCGACTGCTGTTCGTCGGAATCAACCCGGGGTTGTGGACAGCGGCGGTCGGCGCCCACTTCGCCCGGCCGGGGAACCGCTTCTACCCGGCGCTGTTCCGCGCCGGGATCGTCGACCGATTGATCGACGCGTCCGCGGGCATGTCCGCCGACGACCGTGATCTGCTGTACCGCCGCGGTGTCGGCATCACGAATGTGGTCGCACGCGCCACGGCGGGGGCCGCCGAGTTGTCCGCCGACGAACTCCGATCTGGTGGACGCGACCTGCGGGAGCGGGTGGCGAAGATTCGCCCGAGGGTCGTCGCCGTCGCCGGGATCACCGCATTCCGTTCGGCGTTCGGCGCGCCGCGTGCCGTCGCCGGCCGCCAGGAGGAGCGCTGGGCGGGGGCGCAGGTGTGGGTGGTGCCGAACCCGAGTGGTCTCAATGCGCACGAGACCGTCGATTCGCTCGCGGTCGCCTACGCGGCGCCGGCACGGGCCGCGGGGCTGTTCGGCTGATGCTCAGATGTCCGACGAGGAGATGATCCGTCGCCGGACCGAGAGCAGTTCGAGTTCGGGGCGACCGCCGGCGAACCGCTCCACGTTGTCGAGCACTTCGATGACATGCGCTCGGTCGGCGGCCACCACGCCCACTCCGATCAGCGTCCGCCGGTGCGCGTCGAGATGGCCGACCTCGGCGGTGGAGACGGCAAAGCGGCGACGCACCTCCGCGACGACCGGTCGCACCAACGACCGCTTGTGTTTGAGCGAGTGCACATCTCCCAGGAGATAGTCGAACTCCGCGAAACCGATCCACATGGTGAGGACACTAACCGGTATCCGACCCAGGACACCGGTGCCGGACGTGGCTACCGGTCAGAAGCGTCGTCGCGGGTACAGGCGATCGGCGAGGGCACGCTTGTCGGCCACCAGCCGTGCGCGTGCATCCGGGTCGAACCCGCCGGTGGTGGGGCGGTCCGGGATGACCTCGGGGTCGTCGACCACGGTCCAGCGTGAGCCAGACGCCACCAGCGATTCGTGCTTGGTGGCGTAATAGTCGCGCCTCGGTATCACGGCCACCCCGGAGTCACCGGCGGCGGCGGCCACCAGATGCGGGTGGAAACGGGTACTGATCCAGGTGTCGCCGGCGCCGACCGGCAGACCCCGCCGCCACAGGTCGAGGAAGGGAATCGTGCGGGCACCGGTCAGACGGTCACCAAGACGGACCGGCACGTCCCGGTCGCGGCCCGGGATTCCCTCGACCACGGTGACCGCATCGCCCGGCACCTCCCACGCATCGAGGGTGGCGCGGACGAACTCCGCGAGCGCGGCGGCACCCGAACGGCCGCGCATCGTGAAATCCTCCGTCAGATCCCCCTGGACGCAGAGCGTCACTCCGCCACCCGCAGCCGGGTTCTTCGGCATGTGGAAGGCGTCGCGTCCGTCGAGTCCGAGCCAGGCGTCGTCACCGGTCCTGCGCACTGCCGGCGTACCTGCCAGCGCCTCCAGCGACGCCGCGTCGCGGACGTCGAAGACGCTGAACTCCTCGACCGCCTTGAGGAGAACCGACCTGGCCGGTTCGCCGGCCAGCGGCTGCAGTCCCTGCCCGGTGGCGTATGCCGGGACGCCGGTGCTTCGCACCAACTCGGCGACCGCAGCCACCAGCGAGATGTGGTGGGGCCACACGGCATTGAGGTAGCCACCGCCGAGCAGGTGGACCGAGGAGGCGCGGCGGAACACGTCGACGCCCTCGGCCAGGCGCGGAGCCGGCCCGAAGCGCGTCGCGGCGTCGGCGACCCAGTCCCACGGTGCGTCGGGGTCGGGCCCGTCGGTTCGGGTGCGATTCGAGGCGTATTGGGTGAGTTGCCAGAGGGTGTCGACGAACACCGCGCGGGGGTGGATGCCGCGCAGCAGCAGTCCGGCCTGACCCGGATTGTGGCAGTCCAGGACGACCAGCGCCCGTGGGCGGGTGCGGGCCAGGTGGCGCAGCCAGCTCCGCGCGATCAGTTCGTCGCCGTAGTTGGGCCATCCGGCGGGGGAGATGAGATAGATGATCTCCTCGTATCCGCGACGCGCACGGACGCGATCGCGGATTGCAGCAGGCACACCGGGCACAGGCACCCACGGGATGTTACCCATCCGCGGCGGTCGCCGGAGCGGGTGACTCAGTGATCGCCCCCGAGCAGACTGGACACGTGGTCGGGGACGTACTTCGACAGCGACCGCGGCGGTCGCCGGTAGTTGCCGGTGTCGACCGGTTTCTTCGGCAGCTCGACCTTCGGCCGGGGGACGTCCTCATAGTCGATGGTGGAGAGCAGATGCGAGATCATGTTGAGGCGGGCGTGCTTCTTCACGTCGGATTCGACCACATACCACGGGCTCGTTGCGGTGTCGGTGTGCACCATCATCTCGTCCTTGGCCCGGGAGTAGTCCTCCCACCGATACACCGCCTCGAGGTCCATCGGACTGAGCTTCCACTGCCGGACCGGGTCGTGCAACCGTGACCGGAACCGCTTGAGTTGTTCGTCGTCGGAAACCGAGAACCAGTATTTGCGCAGCACGATTCCGTCGTCGATCAGCATCTGCTCGAAGATCGGTGTCTGGCGCAGAAAGCGCGTGTGCTCGACCGGGGTGCAGAAGCCCATCACCTTCTCGACGCCGGCCCGGTTGTACCAGGAGCGGTCGAACAGCACGATCTCGCCCGGGGCGGGGAGATGAGCGACGTAGCGCTGGTAGTACCACTGGCCGCGTTCACGATCCGTCGGTGCGGGCAGAGCTGCGACGCGAGTCACGCGAGGGCTCAGGTATTCGCTGATCCGCTTGATGGTGCCGCCTTTGCCTGCGGCGTCGCGTCCCTCGAAGATCACCACGACGCGGCTGCCGGTGACCCGAACCCACTCCTGCAATTTCACCAATTCGGTCTGCAGCCGAAAGAGTTCGGCCTCGTAGACCTCTTTCGAGAGCTTCTTCTTCGTCGAGCTCTTGTCGCCCTTCGCCTTCTTCGCCATGGACAGAGGATGCCATGGACACCGGCCGTCGGCGACGTCCGATCCGGGACCCGGACGCCATGCCTGCTGAGGTCAGGCGGGCAGCAGGTCGCCCACGGCTGTGATCTCGCCGGCGAGTTCGGCCACCGAGGCGTCTATGCGGGCGCGCGAGAACTCGTTGATCTCGAGACCGGAGACGATCTCCCACCGACCGCCGACCGACCGGACCGGGAAGGAGCACACCAGCCCCTCCGGAACGCCGTACACCCCGGGGGACGGGAGTGCGGCCGACGTCCAGTCGTCGCTCTCGGTGCCGAGCACCCAATCGTGAATATGGTCGATGGTCGCACTCGCTGCCGACGCCGCCGATGATGCCCCGCGCGCCTCGATGATCGCCGTGCCGCGTCTGGCCACCGTGGGGATGAAGTCGTCGACCAGCCAGGCGCGATCTGTGGCGAGGTCGGCGCCGCTGCGCCCGGCGACCCTGGCATGGAAGATATCGGGATATTGCGTGGGGGAGTGATTGCCCCACACCGAGACCCGGCTGATGTCGCGGGCCGCGCAGCCCGCGCGGTGGGCCAACTGTGCGATCGCGCGATTGTGGTCGAGACGGGTCAGCGCGGTGAACCGCTCCGGCGGGATGTCCGGTGCGTGTGCCGCGGCGATGGCGGCGTTGGTGTTGGCCGGGTTGCCGACGACAACGACCCGGAGATCTGCTGCGGCGACATCGTTGAGCACTTCGCCCTGCTCGGCGAAGATGGCCGCGTTCGCCTGCAGCAGGTCCGCGCGTTCCATGCCCCTGGCGCGCGGTTTCGCACCGATCAGGAGTGCGAACTCGGCGCCGTCGAATGCGGCGCGGGCGTCGTCGAAGATGTCGACCGAGAGGAGTTGCTCGAAGGCGCCGTCGTCGAGTTCCATCGCGGTGCCCTCCGCGGCCGACACCGCGTGCGGCAGCTCGAGCAGTCGCAGCCGAACGGGGCGATCATGGCCCAACATGGCGCCGGCGGCGATCCGGAACAGCGCGGCGTACCCGATCTGACCCGCGGCACCGGTCACGGTCACCACTGCGGGGGTGGTCGACGACATCGCGTCCTCTCGTCTCGGTCGATGAACGACGTGGTGGATCCTGCACAGTCAGGATGACCAACAGGCGACGGCCGTGTGAATGCCGCGTTCTACGACTGTTCCTCGATGAGGACGACGGTCTGCAGCGGGCTCGACAAGGTGAGGATCGGGCCGAACACGCGCCACGTCAGTGGCACCGAGGTGAACCGGGCCAGCCAGTCGTCGGCGTCGGCACGCGGCGGCGGACACGCCATCATGGTGGACGCGAGCCGACCGATGCGGAGTTGGTCGCCGGACGCGGTCACGCTGCCGGCGTGGCTGTTGCAGCCGGCGTCCATTCCGACGCGGGGCGTCTCGTCGAACGCGACCACCAGTGGTCCGCCGCCCGGGATGGAGCCGCCGATGACGGCCACCGAGGAATAGGTGCGGTCGGCGAGCAGGGTGTAGGGGTCGTCGGGCACCACCGGAGGCACCGGGGCCGGCCTGATGGGCGCGGGTGGCAGTGGCGCGGGACCCGCCGCGGCCGATGCGGTGACCAGAGTCGGCGCCGCCAGCGCGAGGCAGGCCGCGAGCATCGGCACCGATCGACGGAGCAGCCGCGACCGGGTTCGCCGGGGACGGTGCGGTTCGCCGTCCGCGGTGTGGCGGTCGCTTGTCGGTGATGGTGCCTGCGCCCCGATGACTGGCATGGTCCCACGGTACCAACCGGGACGTGCGACGTGGGAGCAGCAAACGGATGAGATGACATCGATTCAACCGTCGGGTGTCTGGCATCGGACGCCCCCGGTGGTTCACGCAGAACCGGTGGGAGCGGCGCGTACCGTGGACGGCGACCTCGGGGCGCCCCGCGGTGACTTTCGACGCGTCTGCGGACGTGGTCGTTCATCGAGTCGGGTGCCACGACCGCTACCCATGCCCGGCAGGCACGAGTCAGGAGAAGTGTTTCGGTGGGAAAGCTGACCAACAGCATGTGGCGCCTTCTCGGCTCCCAGTCATCGCGCAACCAGTCGAAGTCGGTCGCACTGATCAAGGATGCGGACGCGCACACATCCTGGGCCGCCGACCTCACCGACGGTGAGTTCGCCCCAGAGGCCCAGAAACTCGACATCGGTTCGAAGACTGCCGATCGGGCGCGGTTTCTCGCGCTCGTTCGCGAAGCCGCCGACCGCTCGCTCGAGATGCGGCCATTCGACGTGCAACTGCAGGGCGCGCTCCGGTTGCTCGAGGGTGACGTCGTCGAGATGGCCACCGGCGAGGGCAAGACCCTGGCGGGCGCCATCGCCGCCATCGGACACGTCCTGCAGGGACACCGGGTGCACGTGATCTCGGTCAACGACTACCTCGCGACCCGCGATGCCGAGTGGATGGCGCCCTTGTTCGCGACGTTCGGGCTGGTCGCCCGAGCGGTTTCGGAGAACTCCGATCGCGCCGAACGCCAGGCCGCCTACGCCGCCGACATCACCTACGGCTCGGTCAACGAGATCGGCTTCGACGTGCTCCGCGACCAGCTCGCGCTGTCGCCCGACGACCTCGTCTCGCCGACACCAGACGTGGCGATCATCGATGAGGCGGATTCGGTGCTGGTGGACGAGGCGCTGGTCCCGCTGGTGCTGGCCGGTTCGACCGAGACCGAGGTGCCCGATCAGGCCATCCACGAGGTGGTTGCGCGGATGAAGACCAAGCACTACGAGGTCGACGCCGAAGGGCGCAACGTGACCCTCACCGAGGAGGGCGCGGCGTTCATCGAAGAGGAATTCGGTGGGATCAACCTCTACGACGAAGACCACGTCGGTACGACGCTGGTGCACATCAACATCGCCATGCACGCCCACTACCTGCTCGAGCGTGACATCCACTACATCGTCCGCGACGGTGGGGTTCACCTGATCAACGCCTCGCGCGGCCGCGTGGCGCAGCTGCAGCGCTGGCCCGATGGCGTGCAGGCTGCGGTGGAGATCAAAGAGGGTCTCAGCCAGACCGATTCCGGCGAGGTCATCGACACGATGACGGTGCAGGCACTCATCGGTCGGTATCCCACGGTGTGCGGAATGACCGGCACGGCGCTGGCGGCCGGCGAACAGTTCCGGCAGTTCTACGACCTGCTTGTCTCGCAGATCCCACCGAACACCTCGAACATCCGCGTCGACGAGCCCGACCGTGTTTACGACACCAAGGCGAACAAGGTGGAGGCGATCGTCGCGTACGTCAAGGAGGTGCACGAGACCGGGCAGCCGATCCTGATCGGAACCCACGACGTCGCCGAGTCCGAAGAGCTGGCGTACTTCCTCGACAAGGCCGGCGTGTCGACGGTGGTGCTCAACGCCAAGAACGACGCCGAGGAGGCGAAGATCATCGCCGAGGCGGGTGCCCGCGATGCGGTGACCGTCTCCACGCAGATGGCCGGCCGCGGCACCGACATCCGGCTGGGTGGTTCCGCCGACGACGAGGACGCGCGGGCCGAGGTGGTGGAACTGGGAGGACTCTGTGTCATCGGCACCGGACGGCACGACACCCAGCGACTGGACAACCAGCTGCGAGGTCGCGCCGGCCGGCAGGGCGACCCGGGCAGGTCGGTGTTCTTTTCCAGCCTCGAAGACCCCGTCGTCACCAAGAATCTCGCATTCAAGCGGGATCCGGTCTCCCAGTCCGAGGACGGCTCCATGGGGGCCAAGGGCATCGACCTCATCGAACAGGCGCAGCGCGTCGCCGAGGGCGTCATGCTCGAACTGCATGCCAACACCTGGCGCTACAACAAGCTCGTCAATCAGCAGCGCGACATCGTGGTCAAGCGGCGGATGGAGATCCTGACCACCGAGGCCGCGCTCGACGAACTCGCCGATCGCGAGCCGGGACGGTACGCGGAGTTGACCGGTGCGCTGACCGCGGCGTCGGCGCCGGACGAGGCGAGTGCCCAGCCGAGCACCGACGAGTCGACGGCCACCGACGAGTCGGGTACGGGGGAGTCGAGCTCAGCGGAAACCAGCCCAGCGGAAACCAGCCCAGCGGAAACCAGCCCAGCGGAAACCAGCCCAGCGGAAACCAGCCCAGCGGAAACCAGCCCAGAGGAAACGAACTCGGGCGAACTGACAGCCGCCGAGCCGAGCCCGACCCCGCGGGCCGAGCCGGTCGAGCGGCCGGTGCTGGTCCAGGCGGCACGCGAGATCATGCTCTATCACCTCGACCGGGCCTGGGCCGACCATCTGGCGTTCGTGTCCGACGTCCGGGCGAGTATCCACCTGCGATCACTGGGCAAGGAGAGTCCGCTCGACGAGTTCCACAAATTGATCCTCGACGAGTTCGCCACTCTGCCGGGCGACGCCGTCGACAACGCGTGCGAAACTTTCCGCACGGCGACCATCACCAACGACGGTGTCGATCTGGGTACCGCCGATCTGCATCGCTCCACCACGACGTGGACCTATATGGTGCACGACAATCTGTTCGCGTCGGGCGGCGCGAAGACTCTGCAGGGCATCATCGGCATCTTCCGGTGACCGGGGAGGCGGCGGACCGTCCGGGTCCCCGATCGCAGGGTGAGTCGACGGGCGTGGCCGACGATCGGTGGCTGACCGTCCCGAACGCGCTCAGCCTGCTGCGGCTGGTGCTGATCCCGGTCTTCGTCTGGGTGTTGCTGGTCGAAGAGGCCGACGCCTGGGCGTTCGCGATCCTCCTGTTCTCGGGGTTCTCGGACTGGGCGGACGGCAAGATCGCGCGCTGGCTCGACCAGTCGTCGCGGATCGGTGCGTTGCTCGATCCGGCAGCCGACCGTCTCTACATCGTCATCATCCCGATTGTCTTCGGCATCCGGGACTTCGTGCCGTGGTGGCTGATCGCGGTGATCATCGGTCGCGACCTGGCATTGTTCGCCACCGCACCGCTGTTGCGTTCTCGCGGCCTGGTGGCCCTGCCGGTGCTCTACATCGGGAAGGCCGCCACCTTCGCCCTGATGAGCGCGTTTCCGTGGCTGCTTGCCGGACAACTGGATTCGATCATCGGCACCATCTGCTACCCGATCGGGTGGGCGTTCATGATCTGGGGTGTCGGGCTCTACCTGTGGTCGTTTGTCCTGTACGCCTACCAGACGGCGCTCGTGATGCGGCGGATGCCGCGCAGCACGTCGTCGGCAACGTAACCTGAGTCGGTGGAGTCGCCGCCGCAGATGGTGCGACAGACCAGAAAGGTGCACCGTGACCGAAACCAATGTGCCCGCGGGCCTGCGCTATACGGCCGAACACGAATGGGTGGAGAGGACCGGGCCGACCAGCGTGCGGGTGGGCATCACCGATTTCGCGCAGGATGCGCTCGGCGACGTGGTGTTCGTGCAGCTGCCGGCTGTCGATGACGCCGTCGAGTCCGGTGAGTCGTTCGCCGAGGTCGAATCGACCAAGAGTGTCTCGGACATCTATGGGCCCCTGGAAGGTACGGTGGCCGAGGTCAACGGCGAGCTCGAGACGACTCCCGAACTGGTCAATTCGGATCCGTACGGTTCCGGCTGGTTGGTGGTCATCGATGTCGCCGACGAATCCACACTCGACGCGGCACTGGCGGAGACGCTCGACGCCGACGGCTATCGCGCGGCGATCGACGGCTGATTCATCGCACGATGTGGCGGTGAAACACCGGCCCGTGACTCCCGCGGTGTCGACGGTCGGTCGCGGCGACCCCTACGACTATGATCGTCGGTGTCGTGATCGACTCGATCGCCCGTGTGGAGGCCGCGACACGGTACGGTTACTCACAGCAGATCCGGCCCGCCGACGCCAGCGTCGTCGGCCGGACCGAAGCCCGAGGTGGACGATGACGGACCGGCATCGCCGGCGCGAGGGGCATGCGACTCGCGTGCCGCCGCGGGCGTTGACATGTCGGTGATGCCGAGATCCGCGGGCACCGAAACAGACGAAGGAGAAGTGGTGAGCGAAAACGACAAGGACCTCGAGGCGCCGGTGGAGACCACATCGGTTTTCCGGGAGGAGTTCATCTCCGAACTCGACGCCGGGGCGACCACCTCGAGTGAACCAGCCGACACCGGGGTGGAGAGGCTCTCGCCCGGCACGGCGTTGCTTGTCGTCAAGCGCGGTCCCAACGCCGGCTCGCGTTTTCTGCTCGATCAGCCGACGACCTCGGCGGGACGGCATCCCGATAGCGACATCTTCCTCGACGATGTCACGGTCAGTCGTCGCCACGCCGAATTCCGCCTTGGTGACAACGAGTTCCAGGTGGTCGACGTGGGCAGCCTGAACGGCACCTATGTCAATCGTGAGCCGGTGGACACCGCGCAGCTGAGCAACGGCGACGAGGTGCAGATCGGCAAGTTCCGTCTCGTGTTCCTGAGCGGTCCGCGCGACGGCCACGCCGGCGCCTGACGCCGTGACGGCGTCGTCGGCAGGTCAGCGCGGCGAAGGATCGATGTCGATCGGCTCGGTCCTCGCCCTGCTGCGGGAGGATTTCCCGGATGTGACGATCTCCAAGATTCGTTTCCTGGAATCCGAGGGTCTGATCACACCCGACCGGGCGCCATCCGGGTATCGCCGATTCAGCTCGGCCGACGTCGAGCGACTGCGGTTCGTGTTGACCGCACAACGGGATCGGTACCTGCCGCTGAAGGTCATCAAGGAGCAGCTCGAGGCGATCGACCGGGGGGACGGCGGACCGGGAGGCGGCGCCACTCGGCTGATCTCCTCGGCACGCGGTGCGGTGGCACCGGCAACCGACTTCGGTTCCCGGGGAGATCGGGTCTCGCGTGAGGCGCTGATCGACCGGACCGGGGTGGACGCGGCATTCGTCACCGAGTTGCAGCGCAACGGGTTGCTGGCGGCCGGCCCGGCCGGATTCTTCGACGAGGACGCCGTGCGGCTCGTCGAGGCCGCCGCGGCACTCGCCAACTACGGTTTGGAGACCCGCCATCTGCGGGCGTTCAAGGTCTCGGCCGACCGTGAGGCCGGGTTGGTCGCGCAGATCGCGAACCCGATCGCCAAGGGCAAGGGGACCGGTGCGCGGGATCGCGCCGAAGAACTGGTCCGCGAGATCGCGGCACTGTCGGTCACCTTGCACACCCAGTTGGTCAAGGCCGCCGTTCGCGACGTCCTGGACTGATCGGATCGGCCCGGCCGATCTGGGCTCGGGCAGCCGCCATGGCCGTCGCATGCGGTGTAGCGTCGTGTTCAGTGATCGGAGACTCGCGAGGAACCACCCTCGCTCCGACGGTGACCGATCATCCGGCGATCATGAGGAAGCGGGTGCGAGATGGGCGAAATGCGAGTCGTGGGCATTCGGGTCGAGCCACCGCAGAGTCAGCCGGTGCTGCTCCTGCGCGAGGTGGACGGCGAACGGTATCTGCCGATCTGGATCGGGCAGAGCGAAGCCGCATCGATCGCGTTGCAGCAGAAAGGTATCGAGCCGCCACGCCCGCTCACCCATGACCTGATCGTCAATCTGATCAACGACTTCGGCAAGACCCTGCGCGAGGTGCGCATCGTCGACATGCAGGAGGGGACGTTCTACGCGGAGATGATCTTCGCCGACGAACTGCGTGTGTCTGCACGCCCGTCGGACTCGATCGCGGTCGCGATGCGTGCGGGTGTACCCATCGTCGCCGACGAGGACGTGCTGACCGAGGCCGGTCTGCTCATCCCGGAGGAGAGTGGGGACGAGGGTGCTCCGGCAGAGGCCAAAGAGGACGAGGTCGAGAAGTTCAAGGAATTCCTCGACAACGTCTCGCCGGATGACTTCAAGGCGAGTGGCGGGGCGTAGGCCGAGCAGTGTGGGCCCGGGGCGTGTGCTGATGCCGGCGGATTCGGGGTCGGACGGACGGCCCAGATCACGGAATGGACACCGCCAGGTCACCGTTTACTCGATCTCAAGTAGAGGTTGAGGGCTGACCGCGAGTCGCGTTGATTCAGTGCTCGCAGGCCGCATACCGTCGACACGTCGCCCGAATTGAGCGGGGACGAAGGATGATCGTCTGTCAGGCGCGTACTGTTGAAGCAGTCTCGAGGGAGGCCTCGAGGTGACGTGTTTGTCGAGTCGATCCTGGCGTTGCGAGGGAGTCTGCAGTGGGCGATCAGCCGTTCGACGACGAAATGCCGTCACCGACCGAGGTGACTGCGGCCGACGGCGAGGGCCGCGGCGATCGCACCGGCGCGTCGAACCCGGGTACCGCCACCCAAGGCAGTCTCGACGACATCGCGCCGGGCATCTTTCCCAACGACACCGTCCCGGACGACCTGGTCGGCTATCGCGTGCCCAGTGCATGCCAGATCGCCGGGATCACCTATCGGCAGCTCGACTACTGGGCCCGGACCTCGCTGGTGGTGCCGTCCATTCGAAGCGCCGCCGGTTCGGGGAGTCAGCGCCTTTACTCGTTCAAGGACATCCTCGTCCTCAAGATCGTGAAACGGTTGCTGGACACCGGGATCTCACTGCAGAACATCCGGGTCGCGGTCGACCACCTGCGCCAGCGTGGTGTGGAGGATCTGGCCCGGATCACGCTGTTCTCCGACGGCACCACCGTCTATGAGTGCACATCCGCCGAAGAGGTGGTGGATCTCCTGCAGGGCGGCCAGGGTGTCTTCGGTATCGCCGTGAGCGGTGCGATGCGTGAACTGACCGGCACCATCGCCGATTTCCCCGGCGAGCGCGCCGACGGCGGGGTCTCCGAGACCGCACCCGAGGATGAACTCGCGGCGCGTCGTAAGAGCCGGACCCGCCGCACCGGCTAGCGGGACTCCAGTTGTCGCACGACACCAGTGGCGCCGGACGTTACGACCTCGACCTGCGTCCCGCAGTCCTCGACGTATACTGATGACGCGTCGCTGCGTCGCGGGAGAGAGTCGCCGTCGGAAACGGCGGGGGCCGCCGAAGGAGCAACACCTCCTCGTCAAACTCTCAGGCACCCAGGACCGTGATGTTGACGGCGTCTCTGGAAAGTGAGCCGGGGTGACCCGGCTCCGCCCACGGTGAAAGGTCGATCACGACCGAATCTCTCAGGCGCCCACGTGTCCGTTCGCGGATTCCCGGTATGACAGAGGGGGAGGGCCGCAGACCGCCGAAAGGTTGACCTGTCATGCCCGCCGCCCACGACTCCACCCCAACATTCGTCGACCGTCACGTCGGTCCCGACGCCGCCGAGACCGAGCGGATCCTGGCCGCGATCGGCGTCTCCTCGCTCGACGAACTCGCCGCCCGGGTGGTGCCCGCGGTCATCGCCGACGACCCGGAGACCAATGGTCTGCAGTCGCTGCCCGCAGCGGTCAGCGAACACGACATACACGAACAGCTCAGCGAACTGGCGAACCGCAATATCGTCGCTCGGTCGATGATCGGGCTGGGTTACCACGACACCTACACCCCTCCGGTGATCCTGCGCAACGTGCTGGAGAACCCGGCGTGGTACACGGCGTACACGCCGTACCAGCCCGAGATCAGCCAAGGACGGCTCGAGGCGCTGCTCAACTTCCAGACCATGGTCGCGGATCTGACCGCGATGGAGGTGGCCAACGCGTCGATGCTCGACGAGGCGACCGCTGCGGCCGAGGCGATGACGCTCATGCGCCGCGCCGGCAAGTCCCGATCGTCGCGACTGGTCGTCGATTCGGATCTCTTCCCCCAGACACGCGCGGTGATCGAGACCCGCGCAGAGCCGCTCGGTATCGAGGTCGTCGAGGCATCGCTGCATCCCGCGATGCCTGCCTGCGGCCTGCCCGAGGGTGACTTCTTCGGCGTGATCCTGCAGACGCCCGGCGCATCGGGTCGCATCCTGGACATCGGCGCGATCATCGACGCGGTCCATGACCGCGGAGCGTTGGTGTCGGTCGGTGCCGACCTGCTGGCGCTGACCCTCATCACGCCGCCGGGGGAGATGGGGGCCGATGTCTGCTTCGGCACCACGCAGCGCTTCGGTGTCCCCATGGGCTTCGGTGGGCCCCACGCCGGCTATCTCTGCGTGCACACCGCGCATGCGCGACAACTGCCCGGCCGTCTGGTCGGTGTCTCGAAAGACGTCGACGGCAACCTCGCGTACCGGTTGTCGTTGCAGACGCGCGAACAACACATCCGTCGCGAGAAGGCGACCAGCAACATCTGCACCGCACAGGTGCTGCTCGCGGTGGTGGCCGCGATGTACGCGTCGTATCACGGCGCCGAGGGATTGCGGGCGATCGCCCGGCGTGTCCACGAGCATGCCGCCTTCCTGGCCGACAGTCTGACCGTCGCGGGGTTCGCCATCGCCCATTCGTCCTTCTTCGACACCATCGTGGTGCGCGCTCCGGGACAAGCCGACCGAGTGATCGCACACGCCAAGCGGGAGAACGTGAACCTGCGCCGGATCGACGCCGACACTGTCGGTGTCGCGTGTGACGAGACCACGTCCTCGGCCGATCTTGCCGTGGTGCTGCGCGCGTTCAGTGCCGAAGGTGTTCGGCGGCACGCATTCTCGCAACCGATCGAAACCCGGCGCAGCGAGTTCCTGACGCACCCGGCGTTCAACCGGTATCGCACCGAGACGGCGATGCTGCGTTATCTGCGCGTGCTCGCGGACAAAGACATCGCACTCGACCGCAGCATGATCCCGCTCGGTTCGTGCACGATGAAGCTCAACGCCACCGCAGAGATGGAACCGATCACCTGGCCCGGCTTCGCGCGTCTGCATCCCTTCGCTCCGGCGTCGGACACCGTCGGCATCCGCGAGCTGATCTCGACTCTCGAGGACTGGCTGGTTGCCGTCACCGGCTACGACCGGGTGAGTGTTCAGCCCAACGCCGGTTCCCAGGGGGAGTTCGCCGGGTTGCTCGCCATCCGCCGCTACCACCTCGGCCGCGGTGACACCGGGCGCGACGTGTGCCTGATCCCATCGAGTGCGCACGGGACCAACGCCGCGTCGGCGGTCATGGCCGGGTTGCGGGTGGTGGTCGTCGGCTGCCGCGACAACGGTGACGTCGACGTCGACGATCTGCGCGCCAAGATCGGCAAGCACCGGGACGCGCTGGCCGCGATCATGATCACCTACCCGTCGACACACGGCGTGTTCGAACACGACATCGAGGAGATCTGTGCGGCCGTGCACGATGCGGGCGGTCAGGTGTACGTCGACGGCGCGAATCTCAACGCCCTGGTGGGCGTGGCCCGCCCGGGACGATTCGGCGGCGACGTGAGTCACCTGAATCTGCACAAGACCTTCTGCATCCCACACGGCGGCGGTGGACCGGGCGTCGGACCGGTGGCGGTGCGGGCCCACCTGGCGCCGTACCTGCCCGGTCACCCGCTCGACGACGATCTTCCTGGTGACGCGACCATCGCAGCAGCGCCCTACGGATCTGCCTCGATCCTGCCCATCACCTACGCCTATATCGCGATGATGGGCGCCGACGGTCTGCGCCGGGCCACCCTGACCGCCATCGCCTCGGCGAACTACATCGCCGGCCGGCTCGGCCAGTACTTCCCGGTGCTGTACGCCGGGGAGAACGGGTTGGTGGCCCACGAGTGCATCCTCGACCTGCGACCGTTGACCAAGGACACCGGCGTGACGGTCGACGATGTGGCCAAGCGTCTGGCCGACTACGGTTTCCACGCGCCCACCATGAGCTTCCCGGTGGCCGGCACGTTGATGGTCGAGCCCACCGAGAGCGAGAACCTGGACGAACTCGACGCGTTCTGCGATGCGATGATCGCCATCCGCGCCGAGATCGACCAGGTGTCCGCGGGGCAGTGGCCCGCCGACGACAACCCGCTCCGCGGGGCGCCGCACACCGCCGAAGCGCTGGTCGGTGACTGGGATCACCCCTACTCCCGCCAGACCGCGGTGTACCCGCTCGGTCTTCCGTCGGCCGGCGGCCGCGCGAAGATCTGGCCCGCGGTCCGACGCATCGACCAGGCCTTCGGCGACCGCAACCTGGTGTGCAGCTGCCCGCCGATCGAGGCCTTCAGCAGCTGATCCGGTTCTGGCCGCAACCCGCCGGCTACCCGACCGTCGCCGGCCCGCTGTCGGGGCCGTAGACGAGGCGGTTGATGGTGACCGTGGCCGCCGTCTCCGGCTGGGGCATCGGGTTCTCGGTGAGTGGGAACGTGACGGTGGCGGTTTTCGGGGGCATCGGCGCGTCACCGCGGAAACCGAGGTCGGTCAGGACCGCGAGATGTTCGGGCTGACTGACGAATTCGAAGAACTCGGCCACCGCATCGGTCTGTTCGGGAGCGACGTCCTCGCCGGAGAGACGAATGATCGGATAGTCGGCGATCGGCGTCGGACCGCCGGGGATCACCTCGGCGAGCCGTGGGGTGGTGTCCTCGCGGGTCAGTTGGTACAGGGCCTGTTCGGTGATGGCCACGGCGTGAATTGGGGATTCGCCCGGATCCGACGCCTCGGCGATCTCGCGGGCCGCCCCGACCGGGGTCCCATCGGGTGACTGCGGGGCACCCGACGACATGGCCTCGACGCTCGAGGCCACCCGCGGTGAGTTCGCGTCCTGTTCGGTGAGCGTGCCCATGGTCCGGGTGACCTGCATCGCCACGGCCTGCGCCGCCAACGCGGTCGCGTCGGATTGGGCGCCGACCGGCATCGCGAGGCGGATCGAGCCCCAGCTGCCGAGTCCGAAGGCGCCGAGCGAGGCGTCTCGCTGTTGCAGTGTGGGCAGTTGTTGCCAGTCGAGTTGACCGTCGAAGGCCTCGGCCAGCTGCGGCGCGGTGGCCAGCACCACCGGCGAACTGACCAGCGATGCCGGGTTGCCGTCGACGATGTCGGGGCGTGCGGTCATCAGATCGGCCGCCCAGATCGAGGACTGTGGCACCCATGCGGCGGGGCGTGCGCCGAGCGCGACCGGATCCCAGGTCCCGGACAGACCATCCAGGGTCACCTTCGCGTCGCCCGGACGGACTTCCACCACCACACAGTGATCGCGCACCACCGGCCCGGTCTCGGTGTATTCCGTGGCGATGGAGTTCAACGCGTCGGCGACATCCGGGTCGGCGATGATGGGGACGGTGGAGCGACCCTCGACGCAGTTGCCGGCGGCCTGTTCACCCTGCCGGTCGATGCGGTCGCCGAGTTGGAACCACACCACGACCACGGCCGCCACGAGGACGACGGCCAGCAGAGCGCCGACCAGCCCGCGGCTGACCCCCCGACCACGCATCGATGCGCCACGGTCGGTACTGCGATGGTGTGCCAACCCCCCGCCTTCCGCTGTTCCGGGCAATCGTCATCTGTCACCCCGAGCCGACTGTGATCGGGGTGACAGATGACGACGATAGCGGACATCATCCCGCCGGACAGCATGGTGGCCTCTCGACCACTCGTGCGACGGGCCTGTCAGGGCGTCGATCAGGCGTTGGCGGCCTTGAACTCCCGCCGCTTGCGGTGCAGGATCGGCTCGGTGTAGCCACTGGGCTGGGTCGTGCCCTCCAGGATGAGTGCCTTGGCCGCCTGGAATGCGATATTGGAATCGAAGTCCGGTGCCATCGGCCGGTAGGCGGGATCGTCGGCGTTCTGCCGGTCGACCACCGGAGCCATCCGCTGCAACGAGGCCACCACGTCGTCGGCGGTCACGATGCCGTGGTGAATCCAGTTCGCCAGGAGCTGGCTGGAGATGCGCAGCGTGGCGCGGTCCTCCATCAACGCGACATCGTGGATGTCGGGCACCTTGGAACAGCCGACGCCGTGATCGATCCAGCGGACCACGTACCCCAGGATCGACTGGCAGTTGTTGTCGAGTTCCTGCTGCTTCTCCTCGTCGGACCAGTCGGTCTTCGGTGCGAGCGGGATGGTCAGGATGTCGTCGACGCTGGCCGGATCGCGTTTGGCGATCTCGTCCTGACGTTCGAAGACGTCTACGAGGTGGTAGTGCATCGCGTGCAGGGTCGCGGCGGTGGGTGAAGGCACCCAGGCGGTGCTCGCGCCGGCCTTCGGCTGACCGATCTTCTGCTCGACCATGTCGCGCATCAGGTCGGTCATCGCCCACATACCCTTGCCGATCTGGGCCTTGTGCTGCAGCCCGGCGGCCAGCCCGGTGTCGACGTTGAAGTCCTCATAGGCCGCGATCCACTTCTGCTGCTTCATCTCGCCCTTGCGGATCATCGCGCCCGCCTCCATCGACGTGTGGATCTCGTCGCCGGTGCGGTCGAGGAAGCCGGTGTTGATGAACACCACGCGATTCTTGGCGGCCTTGATGCACGCCTTGAGGTTGACCGTGGTGCGGCGCTCCTCGTCCATGATGCCGACCTTCAGCGTGTTTTCCGGCAGGCCGAGGACCTGCTCGACCCGGCCGAACAACTCGACGGTGAAGGCGACCTCGTCGGGGCCGTGCATCTTGGGCTTGACGATGTAGATCGAGCCGGTGCGGGAGTTCTGCACGCCGCCCTGGGTGGACAGGCCGTGGATGGCCGCCAGCGAGGTGACCAGGGCGTCGAGGATGCCCTCGGGCACCTCGTTGCCCTCGGCGTCGAGTACGGCCGGATTGGTCATCAGGTGTCCGACGTTGCGCACAAACAGCAGGGACCGGCCGTGCAGGTCGAATGCGGAGCCGTCGGGAGCGGTGTAGTCGCGGTTGCCGTTGAGTGTCCGGGTGAAGTTCTTGCCACCCTTGCTGACCTCTTCGGCGAGGTCGCCCCTGTTCAGCCCCAGCCAGTTGCGGTAGCCGAGCACCTTGTCGTCGGCGTCGACCGCGGCCACCGAATCCTCGAAGTCCATGATCGTGGTGATCGCCGACTCCATCACGACATCCTTGATGCCGGCCGGGTCGGTCTTGCCGATCGGGGAGTCCGGGTCGATCTCGATGTCGAGGTACAAACCGTTGTGGCGCAACAGGATCGACGACGGTGCTGAAGGCTCCCCGCGATATCCGGCGAAGGCCGAGGGATCGGCCAGTGTGGAGGTCTTGCCGTCGGCGAGGGTCACGCCCAGTGCGCCATCGGCGATCGTGAATGCCGTCACATCGGTGTAGCTGCACTGCTCGAGCGGGACGGCCTTGTCGAGGAAGTCCTTGGCGTACGCGATGACCTTGTCGCCGCGCACCTTGTTGTAGCCCTTGCCCTTTTCCGCGCCGTCGGTCTCCGGGATCACATCGGTGCCGTAGAGGGCGTCGTACAGCGATCCCCACCGCGCGTTGGATGCGTTGAGTGCGAAGCGGGCGTTGAGCACCGGCACCACGAGCTGCGGGCCGGCGGTCTCGGCGATCTCGCGGTCGACGTTCTCGGTCGCGATCTGGAAGTCGGCCGGAGGCTCCACCAGATAGCCGATGTCGGTGAGGAACTTCTTGTAGGCGGCGAAGTCACCGGCGACGTTGTTGTCCTTGTGCCACTGATCGATCTTGGCCTGCAAATCGTCGCGGATCGCGAGGAGTTCCTCGTTGCGCGGGGTGAGGTCGCCGATGACCGATGCCGCACCGGCCCAGAAGCTGTCGGTGTCTACACCGGTACCGGGCAACGCCTCGTTGTTGATGAAGTCATACAGGACGGTAGCGACCTGCAGCCCGTTGACGGTGGTCCGGTCAGACATGACAGCCTTTCTCCTACGGTGAATCGACGTATCCATGCTACTCGCCGGTAATCGGTGCTTCGCGGGGATCCCGTCAGGTCTGTCCGAGCAGCTCGCGACACCGATCGGCCACCCTGGCCCGCAGGATCGCGCCCGCGTCCGCGATCTCGGATTGCTCGCGGACATACTGCGCGCGGCCGGTGGGTGTTTCGATCGGCACCGGGGGGTAGCCGAGGGCCCGCAGGTCGTAGGGACTCGCGCGCATGTCGAGCTCGCGGGACCGCAGTGCGAGGGCGAAGCTGTCGAGGGTCAGAGCAGAATCGATCAGCGGCGCGAGCGTGAAGCAGGCCCGGTACAGATCCATCGTCGCGTGCAGGCAGCCCGGCTGTTCATCGGACAGTTGGCGGTCGCGGCTCAGCTCTGCCTCGTTGTGGGGTCGAGCAGCCGGCGTGAAGAACCGGAACGCGTCGAAATGGGTGCAGTGCAGTGGCATCTGATCGACCACGGCGTCGGTGCCGGCCCGGCCGAGGCGTAGCGGCAGATCGTGACGGATGTCGTCGGTGCGGTAGACCATCGCCCATTCGTGCAGGCCGAAGCAGCCGAGCCGGGCGGGGCGTGAGGCGGTGGCGCGCAGCAGCGCCTCGGTGGCCGCGAGCGCACCTGTCCGTGAGCTCAGATATGCGGGATCCACCGAGACCCCGCCGTCGACGCGACGGTAGCCGCGCATCGACAGGAATTCGTCGGCGTCGGCAAGGACGACACCGTATCCGGGATGCCAGCGCCGGACATGTGCCGGACGTGACGAGTAGTAGGTGAACAGGAAGTCGATCACCGGGTGTTTCGACCCGCGGCGACGGCTGCGCAGATAGTCACCGATCAACGCGTCGACCCGCTCGCGGTGCCGCTGCCGTCGCCACTCCCACTCGCCGCGCGACAGCCTCGTTTCGGTGACGGCGCCGGTCATGGGGTCAGACATCGCCGTCACACCCGGTGGGTCTCGTCGCGGACGTTGCCGACGAACTCCTCGACCAGGTCGGCGAGCGCGACCACCCCGATGGTGCGGCCGCTCTCGCCGACCACCGCGCCCAGGTGGGAGCTCGTGCGACGCAGGGTGGACGTGGCCTCCTCGAGCAGGGTGGTCGAGGCGATCACCGGCAGGGGGCGGATCTTGGAGATGCCGATGATGGTGTCCGGTCCGATCTGCTCGTCGAGGATCTCGTCGAGGACGTCCTTGAGGTGCAGGTAGCCCGTGAACGTGCCGTCGGGTCCGCGGACCGGGAACCGGGAGAACCCGGTGTCGCTCACCGCCCGCTCGACCGATCCCAGCGTGGGTCCGGTGCCGCCGGTCATCTCCTCGACCTCGACCGACACGCTGCGCAGGCTGTCCAGTGGGATCATCACCTCGCCGACGGTGCGGCTGACCGACTGCAACGCTCGGGTGAGTCGTTCATGCTCTTCGGCGTCGATCAGACCTTCTTGCTTGGATTCGGCGATCATCTGGGCCAGCTCGCCCGGGGAGACACTCGAGGCCAGTTCGTCCTTGGGCTCCACCCGCATCAGGCGCAGCGAGATGTTGGCCAGCCAGTTGTAGAACGCGATGAGCGGTCGCGCGATCCGGATGAACATGAGGTGGGCCGGAACGAGCAACATGGCCGACGTCTCCGGGCCGGCGAGCGCGATGTTCTTGGGCACCATCTCGCCGATGAGGATGTGCAGGACCACCACCAGCGACAGCGCGATGGTGAAGGAGATCGGATGCAGCAGGGCCTCGGGTACGTGGACGAGATGTAGCGGCCGCTCGATGAGATGTGCGACCGCCGGCTCGCCGACACGTCCGAGCAGGATGGAGCAGATGGTGATACCCAACTGGGCACCGGCCAGCATCAGCGACAGCCGCTCGCCGGCGCCGATCACCGTCCGGGCACGCTTTTTGCCCGCTTCCTCCAGGGCCTCGAGCCGGTCGCGGCGCGCGGAGATCAGTGAGAATTCCGCTCCGACGAAGAATGCGTTGCCACCGAGCAGCACGAAGGTGAGCAGCACCGCCCAGAGGTCACCCACGGGTCACCTCCGCGTCGCCGATGGGTTGTAGCGAGACGACGTCGATCCGTCGTCCGTCCATCTGGGTGACGGTCGCCCGCCAGGCGATCTCGTTGTCCTCGGTCGGCTCGTGTTCCTCGTCGTCGGCGTCGGCCACCGGGGTTCGGTCGGGCAGGTCGACCGTGTCGCCGACCTCGGCTATCCGACCGAGACAGAACATGATCAAACCGCCCAGGGTGTCGTAGGACCCCTCGGGTGCGCGGTACCCGGTGGCGTCGGCGACCTCGTCGATCCGGAGCAGGCCCGAGCACAGGAAGCCGGCGCCGTCCTCGGCCACGTCGGCGCGCTCCTGGTCGTGCTCGTCGGTGACGTCGCCGAGGATCTCCTCGATCAGATCCTCGGTGGTGACAATGCCGGCGGTACCGCCGTACTCGTCGATCACCACGCACAGTTCCATACCGTCGGCGCGGATTCGTTCCATCAGCGAGTCCCCGTCGAGGCTGACCGGTACCCGCGGCACACCCCGTGCGATCGACGCGACGGTCGTGTCTGCGGCGCGTTCGGGACTGACCGTGAACGCCTGTTTGATGTGGACGACGCCGACGAGGTCGTCGAGGTCGCCGTCGATCACCACCGGGAAGCGTGAGTGCCCGGTCCGTGAGGAGGCCATCACCAGATCCCGGATACTGTCGTCGCGATCGAGGCATTCGATGGTGACGCGCGGTGTCATCAGATCCTCGGCGGTGAGTTCGCCGAAACGAAGCGAGCGGTCGACGAGAGCGGCGGTGCCGGCGTCGATGGATCCCTCACGGGCAGAGTTGCGCACCAGCGACACCAGTTCCTGCGGTGAGCGCGCCGAGGCGAGCTCCTCGGCGGGTTCGATGCCGAGTCGTCGCACCACCCAGTTCGCGGAGCCGTTGAGTCCGTTGATCGCCCACCGGAAGGCGGCCGAGAAGATCGTCATCGGGCCGGCGGTGGCGCGGGCGACCGTCAGCGGTTTCGCGATCGCAAGGTTCTTCGGGATCAGCTCGCCGAGGACCATCGACAGCGACGTCGCGATGACCAGCGCCAGAATCAGCGACACGCCTCGGGTCATCGACTCGCCGAGCCCGAGCGCGGTCAGCGCGGGGGAGAAGATCCGGGCCAGCACCGGCTCGGCGATGTAGCCGGTGATCAACGTGGTGATCGTGATACCGAGCTGGGCGCCGGAGAGCTGAAACGACAGGGTGGAGTGGGCGCGCTGAACCAGTCGGGACCGGCGGTCGCCGCGGGTGTCGACGTCGTCGGAGATGGTCGACCGTTCCAGCGCGGTGAGCGAAAACTCCGCAGCCACGAAGAGTGCGGTGCCCAGGGTGAGGGCGAGAAAGCCGACGAGGCTGGCGACGAGGAGGAAGATCTCCAACCGTCACCACCCGACCGGTAGCGGGCGCCCTTCGGCGAATCCGGCGGCCGACTGCACACCCAGGACGACCTTGTCGTGCAACTCGGCCAGGTTGTGGGCGCCCGCATAGGTGGCGGTGCTGCGCAGTCCCGAGCAGATGTGGTCGATCAGGTCCTCGACCGAGGGCCGATCGGGGTCGAGGCGGATACGCGAACTCGAGATACCCTCCTCGAACAACGATTTCCGAGCGCGATCGTAGGCGCCGTCGCTCGCCGAGCGAGCGGCGACGGCACGTTTGGACGCCATGCCGAAGCTGACCTTGTACATGCCCTGGCCGTCGGTCTGCAGATCACCGGGCGACTCGTAGGTGCCGGCGAACCAGGAGCCGATCATCACGTTCGACGCACCTGCGGCGATCGCGAGTGCCACGTCGCGCGGATGGCGTACACCACCGTCGGCCCACACGTGGGCGCCCCGCGCACGGGCCGCGTCGGCGCACTCGGCAACGGCAGAGAACTGCGGGCGACCGACGCCGGTCATCATGCGAGTGGTGCACATGGCGCCCGGTCCGACGCCGACCTTCACGATGGTGGCGCCGGCGTCGAGGAGATCGGTGGTGCCCTGTGCCGACACCACGTTGCCGGCGGCGATCGGCACCCCCGGGTCGGCCGTGGCGACGGCCTCCAGCGCACTCAACATCTTCTCCTGGTGTCCGTGCGCGGTGTCGATGACCAGCAGGTCGGCGCCGGCCGCGGCGAGTGCCTTTGCCTTGCCCACCACGTCGCCGTTGATTCCGACTGCGGCGGCGATGCGCAGCCGGCCCGCGTCGTCGACGTTGGGCCGATAGATCGCGTGTCGTAGCGCACCCAGACGGGTGAGGACGCCGGCGAGTCGGCCGTCGTCGTCGACGAGTACTGCCAGACCGAGGTGCCGGTCGCCCAGCGCGTCGAAGACGTCGCGCGGTGCAGTGTCCACGGGCAGCGTGATGATGTCGCGGTCGAGCACCTCGCGCACCCGCGCGAACCGGTCGACGTCGCGGCACCGTTTCTCGGTGATCACACCGATCGGCCGACCGTCATCGACCACCACGGCCGCCCCGTGCGCACGCTTGGGAATCAGGGCGAGGGCCTCGGAGACCGAGCTCTCCGCGGTGAGCGTGACCGGGGTGTCGGCGACGAGATGCCGAGACTTCACGTGATCGATCGACGCCGACACCGCGGCGATCGGCAGGTCCTGCGGGAGGACCACCAATCCACCGCGGCGGGCGACGGTCTCGGCCATCCGCTTGCCCGCGACCGCGGTCATGTTCGCGGCGACGATCGGGATCGTCGTCCCGCTTCCGTCCGAGGTCGCGATATCCACGTCGAACCGTGACGTCACGTCCGACCGGTTCGGCACGATGAACAGGTCGTCGTAGGTCAGGTCGTGGGTGGGCGCGTGGCCTTCCAGGAATCGCACGGTACTGCCGAGGCTCCTCTCAGGCCGTGACTTCGGTCCGGTCACCGCTCCACAGGGTGTGGAACGTGCCCGGCTTGTCGATGCGCTGGTAGGTGTGCGCACCGAAGAAGTCGCGCAGACCCTGGGTGAGGGCGGCCGGCAGCCGTTCGCTGCGCAGGGCGTCGTAGTAGGAGAGCGATGACGCGAAGGCCGGGACCGGGATGCCCATCGTGGTGGCGGTGGCCACCACGCGGCGCCAGCTGTCCACCGCGTCCTCGAGCGCAGTGCGGAAATACGGCGCGAGCAGCAGGCTCGGCAGTTCCGGATTCTCCGCGTAGGCGTCGCGGATGCGGTTGAGGAACTTCGCCCGGATGATGCAGCCGCCGCGCCAGATGGTGGCCAGATCTCCGGGTGCCACATCCCAGCCGTACTCGGCGCTGCCGGCGGCGATCTGATCGAAGCCCTGCGCGTAGGCGACGACCTTGGACGCATAGAGCGCCTTGTTGATGTCGTCGACGAAGGTGGTGGTGTCGGTGGGTGCGGCCGACAAGGTACCCGACTCCAGACCCTGGGCCTGTTTGCGCTGATCGGTGGCGCTGGACAGTGCCCGCGCAAAAACGGCCTCGGCGATTCCCGTGGTCGGGATGCCCAGATCGAGCGCCGATTTCACGGTCCAGCGACCCGTGCCCTTCTGACCGGCCGCGTCCACGATGACGTCCACGAGCGGTTTGCCGGTCTCGGCGTCGACCTGGGAGAGCACCTCGGCGGTGATCTCCACCAGATAGCTGTCGAGGTCGCCGGAGTTCCATTCGCGGAACACGTTGGCGATGTCGGCGACCGGCATGTCGAGTGCCTTGCGCATGAGGTCGTAGGCCTCGCCGATGAGTTGCATGTCGGCGTACTCGATACCGTTGTGGACCATCTTCACGAAGTGGCCCGAACCGTCCGGCCCGATGTGGGTGCAGCACGGTTCACCGTCGACGTGTGCCGAGATCGACTCCAGCAGGGGGCCGAGGGACTTGTAGGACTCGGCGGGACCGCCGGGCATGATCGACGGGCCGTTCAGCGCGCCTTCCTCACCGCCGGAGATGCCGGCGCCGACGAAATGCAGCCCGCGCTCGGCGAGTGCGCGTTCGCGCCGGATCGTGTCGGTGTAGAGCGCGTTGCCGCCGTCGATGATGATGTCGCCGGGTTCCATCGCAGCGGCGAGTTCTTCGATGACGGCGTCGGTCGCTGCACCCGCCTTCACCATGATCAGTACGCGGCGTGGGCGTTCGAGCGCGGCGATGAACTCCTCGACGGTCTCGGTCCGGATGAACGAGCCTTCCGAACCGTGCTGTTCGATCAGCGCGTCGGTCTTCGCGATGCTGCGGTTGTGCAGGGCGACCGTGTAGCCCTTGTGGGCGAAGTTGCGGGCGATGTTCGAGCCCATGACGGCGAGACCGGTGACACCGATCTGGGCTTTCGTCGCGTCAGTGGGGTCCGAGTCGGTGGCGGCAGAAGTCGTCATGGCTGCAAGCCTATTGCGTGCGGCGCGGTGTCACGAGCGGGAGGGTCACGAGCGTGGCTGTGAAGTGGTTCACGCCGCCGAGATCAGTCGGCTGAGTTCGGTCAGCCACGGGATCGCCACAGCCAAGGTGGGCACCACCAGGATCGCCGCCGCGGCCGTGTAGGCGGAGACGGCGAGAAGTCGGGTGGGACGCTCGTCGCGCAGCCGATGGATGCGCGCCAACGTGGTGGGGCCGCCGACAGCCATCGCCCCGCGCGGCGCGACCGCATCCGCACACGCGACCAGTGCGCGTCCGAGTGTGGTGGGGGCGGTTGCGCGCACGGCCTGATCGTCGGCGAGGGACTCGACGAGCAACTCGACGGCGCCGAGTGCCGACTTGCTGCGGACGACCCGCGGGAAGGCCTCGTGGAGCGCGATGAATGCCTCCAGGACCAGGTCATGGCGAGCGCGCAGGTGCGCGCGTTCGTGGGCGAGTACCGCGGTCAACTCTGCCCGGGTGAGGCGGGCGACGACGCCTTCGCTGACGACGACTCGCTGCCGGAGCCCGGGTAGGCAGTAGGCGAGGGGCTGTTCCACATCGATCATGCGCACATCCCGGCCGAACAGCGGATGCGACGGGTCGCTGCGATGGCAGCGATCCAGGATGTCGATGAGCTGGCGGTGCGTGTGGCGTCGTGCGCGGGTGCGGACGCCGACGCGGATCACCGTGTACATCAGTCGCGCGCCGATCATCAGCGTGAGGGCGAAGACACCGACCAGGGTGAGCCACAGTGGCAGGCCCAGCCGATCGATCTCATGAAGTGGATTGGTGGTCGGCGCACCGTCCGGGCCGGGGGCCAACAGGTTCGCGGCGATCGCGAGGCCACAGCTGAATGCCGACAACACCCCCGCCAGGGCAATCGCCTGCCACAGCGTCATCGCCGCGCGCGGGGCGTGGACCGGCCACGAGGCGCGCGACATGGCCTCGGCGGCGGGGCCGACCAACACCAAGGTCAGGATGCCGAAGAAAAGCGCGGTCATCGAAACGTCCTTGCGTGGGCTGCGGGGTGCGGAATGTGTTGCGCCGAATCTATCCCGTGTCCCCGGCACCTCGCGCGGCTTCGAGTTCATCGAGGGCGTGCCGCAGCGCGGCAGCCTCGTCGGCGCCGACCCGGCCGACGAAGGACACCAGTGCCGCGTGCCGGGAGCCGGGTGCGTCCGCCTCGCTGAGGGCGTCGACCATCAGGCTGGCGACGAGGTCCTCACGCGGGTGGGTCGGGATGTACTTGTGGGCACGATCGTCACGGATCTGGGTGACCAGGTTCTTTTTCGCGAGTCGCTGCAGCACGGTCATGATCGTCGTGTATGCCAGCGAGCGGTCGCGGGACAGCGTCTCATGGACCTGTCGCACCGTTTGCGGGGTCGAACTCTCCCACAGGGTGTCCATGACTGCTCGTTCGAGGTCGCCCAGCCCATTCATTCTTCGCATTTTACTTCTGATTCTCCTACTCGTGCAGACCGGTCACCGGATGGTCGCCGACTCGTCATCCAGCACTTTCATCGGCACCCTTGACAACATTGGTAAGGCTATCCTACGTTCTAATCACGTCGGACCGAGTGAGAGTCCTGAGGGCTGCAGAGACCCCCGGTCCACGCCGCGGTAGGCCCCACGATGCAACGCATCGTGGGGCCTACCGGTTCCCGGACCCGTTCCGCCGACACACCGGGCGGCCTCACTGCACCGATCCGCACGCCTCGTGCCAGGCTCATGGAATGAGCGTGGACGACGAGCAGTTGATCAAAGACACCTTCGGCCGGGGATTCGACGCCGCATTGGGTTTGCGGTTGACCGATGTGACCGCTGATCTGGTGGCCGGCACGGTGGAGATGTCCGAGCAGCATCATCAGCCCTTCGGGATCGTGCACGGCGGTGTCTACTGCGCCCTCGCCGAGGGCACGGCCAGCATCGGGGGCTTCACCTGGTTGCAGTCCAGCGGCATCGGCGGGACCGCGGTGGGCGTCAACAACAACACCGACTTCCTCAAATCCATCAGCACGGGCACCGTGTCGGTCGAGGCGACCCCGGTTCACCGCGGTCGACGGCAGCAGCTGTGGCGGGTCACCATGACCGACGGCGATGGCCGGCTGGTGGCGACCTCACAGGTCCGACTGCAGAACATCGAGCTCCCCGAGGGAGTGGCCGCCCCGGACGTCACCGCCGGCGCATGATCGCGCGCGGATTGCCCGACACGGACCGGGCGCACATCGACGACATCCTGGCTCCGGTCGACGCCGAGCTGGCCGAGCAGTATCCGGGCGACCGACCGCAACCACAGCCCGCGCACACCGTGTACGTGAGCGCCGCCGACGTCGACGTCGACACCCCGCGCGTGTGGGGCGAGCGCGCCGCGACGCTGGCAGACGAGGTCGGTGAGCTGCTGACCGAACTCGCCGGCGGCGACGCGACGGTGGTCGACCTCGCGCGGCGGCGGCTGCACACCGACCCCGTCGAGGACCTGCGGATCGACCTCGAGGACGGCTATGGCTGGCGCGCGGATGCCGTCGAGGACGCGGATGCGCGTCGGGCCGGGGAGATCCTCGCTGCGTGGGCGGCGGCACGTCCCGGATCGCCACGCAGCGCCGGGGTGCGGGCGAAGGGCCTCGGCGCGCATGAGCGTGCGCGCGGATTACGGACCCTCGAACTCGTTCTCGACGGCGCGGGAGGTGTCCCGCACGGTTTCGTGTTCACGGTGCCGAAGCTGCGTGACGTCCGTCAGGTGGAAGCGGTCAACGCGCTGTGTGCTGCGTTCGAACGTGCGCACGGCCTGCCCGAGAACTCACTGCGATACGAGCTGCAGGTGGAGATCCCGCAGGCGGTGCTGGGTGCCGACGGTCGCGCCACCGTTGCCGAAGCCATCCATCGGGGAGTTCCGAGGCTCTCGGGTTTGCACTACGGCACCTACGACTACAGCGCGGCCGCCGGCATCGTCTCGGCGCATCAGTCGTTGGCCCACCCGGTCGCCGACCACGCGAAGGCCGTGATGCAGGCCGCCGCCGCGCAGACGGGGGTGTGGATCAGCGACGGCTCGACGCAGGTCGTCCCGGTGGGTACACCCGAGACGGTGGCCGCCGCGGTTCGGCGACATCATGCGTTGGTGCTGCGATCGCTGGAACGCGGCTTCTATCAGGGGTGGGATATGCACCCGGGCCACCTCGTCACCCGGTGGACCGCGGTCATCGGATTCTTCCGGTCGGCGATGCCCACCGCGGCGCGGCGCTTGCAGGCCTACTTTGATCGCACCGCCTCCGACGTGGTGGACGAACCGGCGACCGCGATGTCGTTGGCATCGGTTCTCCAGCGCGGGCTCGCCGCCGGAGCGTTCAGCGTTGACGAGGTCGTGCGGATCGCCCCGTTGTGCACCACCGAGCGCGTGGCCGCGTTGCGGGCCGGCGGCGGGGGACTGCCGGCCTGATCCCCGGCAGCGGGCGAGAGAGCCTGTTCCCGGCCGTGGCGGAACCGACCCGAGTGCGTTCGCCGAGCCGAGAGCGCGGTGCTCATGGCAGGATGATTCCTACGCAACGCCGGGTGCACGGCGTGCGCCGTCGCCGGATGGATGTGGTCCGTGATGACCGCCTCCGTGTCGCTAGGAGAGGAACTGGTGCGTCTGTCGCCGCATGAGCAGGAACGTTTGCTCATTTCCTATGCCGCGGAGTTGGCCCGGCGCCGGCAGGCGCGTGGGTTGCGGCTCAACCATCCCGAGGCCGTTGCGGTGATCACCGATCACGTGCTCGAAGGTGCCCGGGACGGACGGGCCGTTGCCGAGTTGATGGCATCGGGTCGCGAGGTCCTCGCGCGTGCCGATGTGATGGACGGCGTGCCCGAGATGCTGCATGACGTGCAGGTGGAGGCCACCTTCCCGGACGGTACGAAGCTTGTGACCGTGCACAATCCGATCGATTGACCGCGAGAGGCCGAAATGTCGCGAACGCAGTCGTCGGTGGTTCCCGGCGAGATCCTGCCCGCCGAGGGGACCATCGAACTCAACGAGGGTGCCGATTCCATCACCCTGACCGTGATCAACACCGGTGATCGTCCGGTACAGGTGGGCAGTCACGTCCACTTTCCGCAGGCCAACGCCGCCTTGGACTTCGATCGATCAGCCGCCCGTGGGCGCCGACTGGACATTCCGGCCGGCACCGCGGTGCGATTCGAACCTGGGATCGCGATGACGGTGGCATTGATCGGACTCGGCGGCGCCCGCGAGGTCCACGGCATCTCGCTCGACGCACCCGGAAGGCTTGACTGATGGCGACACTCGGACGAGACAGATATGCGCAGCTCTTCGGTCCGACGGTCGGTGACCGGATTCGGCTCGCGGACACCGACCTTCTGATCGAGGTCACCGAGGATCGTTGCGGCGGGCCGGGTCTGGCCGGTGACGAGGCGGTGTTCGGTGGCGGCAAGGTCATCCGGGAGTCGATGGGCCAGAGCCGCGCCACCCGTGCCGACGGCGCGCCGGACACCGTGATCACCGGGGTGGTGATTCTCGATCACTGGGGAATCGTCAAGGCGGACGTCGGTATTCGGGACGGCCGGATCGTGGCGCTGGGCAAGGCCGGCAATCCGGACACGATGAACGGGGTCCACCCGGACCTGGTGATCGGACCGTCCACCGAGATCATCGCCGGCAACGGCAAGATCCTCACCGCCGGTGGGATCGACTGCCACGTCCACCTCATCTGCCCGCAGATCATGGACGAGGCGTTGGGCAACGGGATCACCACCGTGATCGGTGGCGGGACCGGGCCGGCCGAGGGCAGCAAGGCCACCACGGTCACCCCGGGTGCGTGGCATCTGGCGTCGATCCTCGGGGCCACCGACCACTGGCCGATGAACATCGCGCTGCTGGGCAAGGGCAACACGGTGTCCGCGGAATCGATGCATGAGCAGATCCGTGCGGGCGCATCCGGTTTCAAACTCCACGAGGACTGGGGCAGCACCCCGGCCGCGATCGACGCCTGCCTGCGCGTCGCCGACGAGACCGGGGTGCAGGTGGCGCTGCACTCGGACACGCTCAACGAGGCCGGATTCGTCGAGCAGACCATCGGGGCCATCGCCGGACGATCCATTCACGCCTATCACACCGAGGGTGCCGGCGGCGGTCATGCGCCGGACATCATGACAGTGGCGTCGCACGCCAACGTCTTGCCCAGTTCGACGAATCCGACGCGCCCGCACACCGTCAACACCCTCGACGAACACCTGGACATGCTGATGGTGTGCCACCATCTCAATCCGACGGTGCCCGAGGATCTGGCGTTCGCGGAGAGCCGGATTCGGCCGTCGACGATCGCCGCAGAGGATCTGCTGCACGACCTCGGCGCCATCTCCATGATCGGTTCGGATTCGCAGGCCATGGGACGGATCGGTGAGGTGGTGCTGCGAACCTGGCAGACCGCTCATGTCATGAAGACCAAGCGCGGCGCGTTGTCGGGTGACGGTGCCGCGGACAACAACCGGGCGCGGCGCTACATCGCCAAGTACACGATCTGTCCGGCGATCGCACACGGCTTCGACGGTGAGATCGGGTCCATCGAGACCGGTAAACTGGCCGACCTGGTGCTGTGGGACCCGGCGTTCTTCGGGGTGCGTCCGGATCTGGTGATCAAGGGCGGCGCCATTGCGTGGGCCGCGATGGGTGATGCCAACGCCAGTATCCCCACACCACAACCGGTGCTGCCGCGTCCGATGTTCGGCGCCGCACCGAAGGCCGCCGCTGCGACATCGGTGAGTTTCGTCGCCCAGGGCGGGCTCGACGCCGGGCTCGAGGAGGCCCTGGGGCTCGATCGGCGGCTCGTCGCGGTGGGTGACACCCGCCGGATCGGCAAGGCGGACATGATCAACAACGCCGCGACCCCGGAGATCACCATCGAACCCGACACGTTCACCGTGCGCGTCGACGGCGAGGTCTGGGACAGTGAGCCGGTGGCCGAACTGCCGATGGCGCAGCGGTACTTCCTGTTCTGAGCGCGATGTCGAACACCGAACAGACTCGCCCGCGCCGATGATGCCGACCCCACACACCCGTTCCCAGCTGGCGATGGTGCTGACACTCGCCGACTCGCGGCTGCCCATCGGCGGGCATGTGCACTCGGGTGGAGTCGAACAGGCCATCGCCGACCGGGTCGTCGTCGATGCCGAGACCCTCGCGGAATTCCTGCGGCGACGCGTGGCCACCAGCGGGCTCGTCTCCGCGTCGATCGCCGCGGCGGTGGCCGATGGCACGCTCGACATACCCGCCGCGCAACGCGAGACCGATGCGCGTACACCGTCGGCGGCGGCGCGGTCCGCCTCGCTGGCGCAGGGTCGGGGCATGCGCCGCCTCGCCGGCCGGCTGTGGCCACAGCACGACTGGAGCGGCCACACCCCACGCACCCATCTGCCGGTCATCTCCGGGGCGGTGGGACGGCTCAGCGAGCTGTCCGGCTTCCACACGGCGTTGATCCTCGTCTACACCACGATGAGCGGCGCAGCGACCGCCGGTCAGCGGCTGCTCGCTCTCGACCCGGCCGACGTCGCGGTCGTGATCGCCGACCTGGGCGCGGAATGCGAGCGGGTCGCCGCCGCCGCGGCGGTCGAACTCGCGGATCTCTCCGACCCGATGCTCGACGTGTTCGCCGAACGCCACGAACGCCGCGACATGCCGTTGTTCGTGTCCTGAGCACCCCACACGCAACTTCCCGCACGTATCCACGAGAGGACGACATGCCCCCGCATCTCATCGACGGACAGCCCCACGGCCACGACCATTCGCGACCTCGCCGCCACCGCGAGCCGGGAGAGGCGCTGCGGATCGGTATCGGTGGCCCGGTCGGCTCGGGCAAGACCGCGCTCGTCGCCGCGCTGTGCCGTCAACTCCGCGACGAACTCTCGGTGGCCGTGCTGACCAACGACATCTACACCACCGAGGACGCCGACTTCCTGCGCCGCAACGCGGTGCTGCCGGACGAGCGCATCACCGCGGTGCAGACCGGCGGATGCCCACACACGGCGATCCGCGACGACATCACCGCCAATCTCGACGCCATCGACGATCTCGTCGAGGCCAACCCGCCGCTCGATCTGATCCTGGTGGAATCCGGCGGCGACAACCTGACCGCCACGTTCTCGACCGGGCTGATCGACGCCCAGATCTTCGTCATCGACGTCGCCGGTGGCGACAAGGTCCCGCGTAAAGGCGGACCCGGCGTGACGTATTCGGATCTGTTGGTCATCAACAAGACCGACCTCGCACCGCAGGTGCACGCCGACCTCGACGTGATGCGCACGGACGCCGAACGGGTACGCGAGGGACGGCCGACGGCGATGATCTCGCTGACCGACGACCCTGCCGCCACCGAAGTGCTGGGCTGGGTACGACGACAGTTGGCCGAACTCGCGGTGACCGGCTGACCGTGCACACCGAGATCGAGATCATCGCCCGTCGCGGCCGATCGCCGCGGGTCATGGCCGTCGGTGGTCTCGCGGTGCGGCAGACCGGCGTGGACACCGTGCACCTGATCAGCACCGCCGCGACGCCGCTCGGTGGTGACGTCATCGACATCCGCGTGGTGGTGGAGCCGGACGCTTCGCTGCACCTCAAGACGGTCGCCGCGACGCTCGCGCTACCCGCACGGCAACGACCCGATTCGCAGATGACCTGGGACATCGAGGTGGGCGCCGGTGGGCGACTGCACCTGGATCCACAACCGACGGTCGTCGCTGGTGGCGCCGACCACCGCACGACGACCACCGTTGCCGCCGACCCGTCCGCCACGCTCATCATCGCCGAACACGCTCAGCTCGGACGGTCGACCGAGCGCGTCGAGGATGTCGAGCGCGCACGGTGGCAGGGCGGGCTGCGGGTGGACGTCGGTGAGAGCCCCCTGCTGCGACACCGACTCGGACTCGGCGGCCCCACGGGCAGCGGCCATTGCGCCGTGAGCAGCGTTTTCCGATACCCCGACGCGCGCGAGTCCGCGGTCTCCGAGGTCGCGTACGCGGCTCGCCTCGAGCTCGCCCGGACCGACCAGAGCGCGCCGGCAACCCTCACGACAGCGCTGGGATCGTCGGCGCATCACACCCGGGTGCTCGCCGACGATCTCGATCTGGCGGCGCTGAGAACCGGGTGAGTCCCGTTGTCGGGTCAGCCGGCCTCGGCCCGCGCCTCCGAGTCGGCGGACGGCGACTCAGAGCTCGCCGACTCGGCACTGTCGCCGGCCTCGGCCGTGGAGGACGGAACGCTTCCGGCGCCGGGCGCCCTCGTGGAGGGAATCGCCTCGGTGGCCTCGGCGACCGCCTCGTCGTCGGATTTGCCCTCCAGCGCTGACAGCGCACCGAGGGCGGTCCGGGCGTAGACCTGCTGCTCGGTGACCGCGAGCTGGGTGCGGCCCCGAGTGCTGAAGGCGAAGAACCAGTTGATGAGCGTGTTCAGCCGATTGCGGAAACCCACCAGATAGACCAGGTGCAATGCCAGCCAGCCGAGCCACGCGAAGTAGCCCTCGGTCTCGAACTTCTTCTTCGTTCCGGGCAGCGGCACCTGCATGACCGCGCTGAACCGCGAGATGGTCGCCATCGAGCCCTTGTCGAAATAGCTGAACGGCTTGCGTTGCTCCTGTGTCTGCCCGCGCAGACCCGCCTTGATCGCGTCGGCGGCGTACCGGCCGCCCTGGATCGCGCCCTGCGCCACCCCGGGCACACCGTCGACCGCCATCATGTCGCCGACCACGAACACATACGGGTTGTCGGGGATCGTCAGATCGGGCAGGACCTTGACGCGGCCGGCGCGATCGAGTTCCACCCCCGACTGTTCGGCGAGCTGCTGTCCGAGCGGACTGGCCTGCACGCCGGCAGACCACACCTTGCATTGCGACTCGATGCGCCGGGTGCTGCCGTCCTTCTCCTTGACGACCAGGCCGTCGTAGTCGACGTCGATGACCATCGCGTTGAGCTGGATCTCCACGCCCATCTTCTTGAGACGTTCGGCGGCCTTGCGACCGAGCTTCTCACCGAACGGCGGCAGCACCGCGGGTGCGGCGTCGAGCAGGATCACGCGGGCCTCGGTCGGATCGATGTTGCGGAAGGTGCCCTTGAGGGTCTTGTCGCTCATCTCGGCGATCTGACCGGCCAGTTCGACACCGGTCGGTCCGGCGCCCACCACCACGAAGGTGAGCAGCTTCGCCCGTTCCTCGGGGTCGTCGGACAACTCGGCCTGTTCGAAGGCGCCCAGGATGCGTCCACGAAGTTCGAGCGCATGGTCGACGGTCTTCATGCCGGGTGCGTACTCGGCGAAATGGTCATTGCCGAAGTACGACTGATCGGCGCCGGCCGCGATGATGAGGCTGTCATAGGGCGTGACGGTGATGCGTTCGAGTAACCGCGACGTGACGGTCTTGTCGGCGAGGTTCACGTCGTAGACGTCGCCCAACAGCACCGTGATGTTCTTCTCCTTACGCAGGATGACGCGGGTGGCCGGCGCGATCTCGCCCTCGGCGATGATGCCGGTGGCCACCTGGTAGAGCATCGGCTGGAACAGGTGATGGGTCGTCTTCGCGATCAGGGTTACGTCGACGTCTGCCTTCGCCAGTCGTTGGGCCGCAAAGAGGCCACCGAATCCGGAACCGACGATGACGACGTGCGGACGCGTGGTGGTCGGAGTGGGGCTGCTCATCTGAGGAACATCTCCTGTCGGTGGGCGGTGGGGCTGCTGACTCGCACCACTAACGGTAGTCAATGATCGCCAAAAGGTCCGGATGAGGACCTCCACGACTTGTCCGGCGTCCGATCTGTCCGATCGACAGCCGGCGGGCGTCAGGCCGTCAGGTCGCCCACCGCGTGGCGTGCCCGTGCGGTGACCTGCGGATGCGTCTGCCCGGCGAACGGACGGCCCTGGAACCAGGCCATCGTCGTGGTCTCCCAATGACTGTGCAGGAGTTCGTATTCCACTTCGCCGGAGCCTGATCCGAACAGAATGTCCTCATCGCACAGGTGGATGGCCGACAACCGCATGCCGATTTTCTCCATTACGCGTCGGGAAGCGATGTTGGCCGCCATCGTGCTGGCGAAGACCCGTTCGGCGCCGAGTTCGCGGAACGACAGCGTCAACAGGGCGTGGGCACCCTCGGTGGCCAGCCCGCGGCCCCACACCTCGCGGGTCAGCCGATAGCTGAGCTCCACCTCGGGCCGATGACTGTGTCGCGGCGTACGCAGGGCGAACCAACCGCGGAAATGACCGGCATCGCGGTCCACGGCGGTCCACATCCCGGTGTTGTGCGCGCGACGTTCGGCCTCGGCCCGGGGCAGCACCCAACCTTCGATGACCTCGCGCGAGGTGGGCACGCCGCCGCTGACGTAGCGCATCACGACGGGGTCGCTGTCGAGGCCCACCAGGGCGCCGACGTCGGATCCGGTGACCGGCCGAAGCCGTAACCGCGCGGTCTCCAGAATCACGATCTCCCCCTCGCCGACAGTGCTCTGCGGTGAGTCTACGGTCCGAGTCCCGCGACACGCGGTCACTGCCACCCGTGTGTCGATCAACAATCGATGGCGACGACCGTGATCGTCCGAGCGCGATCTGGTCGGGGTCAGCGGCTAGGGTTCTCGAACGTGGCCGACGAACATCTCGACGTGCCGGTTCAGCTGCGCTGGGGCGACATGGACATCAACAATCACATCAACAACGTGCAGTTCGCGCGCATCTTCGAAGAGGCGCGGGTGCGGTCGTTCGCCCGCTGGCTGCGGCACCGGCCCGCCGGCTTCTCCATGCTGGTGGCACGGCAGGAGATCGTGTTCACCGCGGTGCTGGAGTACTCGATGGAGCCGGTCACGGTCCGGTCCTGCGTCAGCCGTATCGGCACCACCTCCTTCAACCTCTCGCTGACGTTGATCGATCCCGACGGCGTCACATGTGCCGTTGCCGAGTCGACGATGGTGTCGGTGGAGCCGCACACCGGTCGGCCCACGCCTCCGCCCGACGAGGTACGCACCATCCTCGAGTCGCACCTCGTGGCCGACGCGGGGCTGCCGGTACGGTGACGGCGCAGACCGAACCGCGGCAGTAGGGCATACGCAGGCAACGACACACAGGCGGCAGCAGATGTTCCATCTTCATCGGGCCGAACGCACCGACGTCCTGGCCGATGCGCTGGCACAGCTACTGGCGATCCCGCTGCCGGATCCGATGACCACCGAGATCGTCTCGGTACCCGCGCCGGGGGTGGAACGTTGGCTGCAACAGCGACTGGCCACGCGGTTGGGCACGTCGCGGGGGCGCGACGGTGTGGCCGCAAATCTGGACTTCACCTCGCCGGCACTCCTGACCGATCAGATACTCCAGAGCGCCGAGCGTTTCGTCGACGGCGAGGGTGCGCGGGTTCCGGCGGCGCAGCGCTGGCGGCCCGCGGCGATGACGTGGCCGGTGCTACGGGTGCTGGACGATCTGATCGACGACCCCCGACTCGCCGTGCTCGCCAGACACGTCGGGGCCGATGCCTCCGCCGAGGACCATCGTCGGGGCCGCCGCTACGCCACCGCCCGCCAGATCGCCGACCTCTTCGACTCCTACGGCAGGCAGCGGCCGGCGATGCTGGCCGCGTGGGCCGCGGGGACCGACACCGACGGCGTTGGTGCGCCGGTGCCCGCGGACCTGGCCTGGCAGCCGGACGTCTGGCGCGCGGTTCGGCGCGAGATCGGTCATCCGCACCCGGCGGAGAGGCTCGCCGAGCATTGCGCGGCCCTGCGGGAGCATCCGAACGCGACCGATCTGCCCGAGCGGCTGTCGGTCTTCGGGCCGACCCGGGTCACCGAGTCGTTGCTCGCGGTGCTGGTGGCGGTCTCGGCCCATCGCGATGTGCACCTGTTCGTGCCGCACCCGAGTCCGGCGCTGTGGCAGATCCTCGCGCCGATCGCTGCCGTCGGCACCGCGGATGGCCGGCGCCGCGCCGACAACCCGCCACCACCGCTGGCACATCCGCTGCTCGCCGGGCTGTCCCACGACGTGCAGGAGTTGCAGCGGCGGGTGGCGCCGATCGTCGATCACGACGTACACCACCCGCTGCCCGGCGCTGCGGACCACGATGGTGTGCTGGCTGCGCTGCAGGCAGGTCTACGTGACGACATGCCGGCCCCCGCGCTGCGTGACGCGGACACCTCGGTCGAGGTCCATGCATGTCACGGCGCGGAACGTCAGGTGGAGGTGTTGCGCGACCGGTTGTTGCACCTGTTTGCCGCCGATCCCACCTTGCAGCCGCGCGATGTGTTGATCATGTGCCCCGACGTGGAGGTCTTCGCCCCCTTGGTGCGCGGTGCCTTCGGACAGCCGGGGCTCGGACATCCGGCATTCGAATTGCGGGTGCGCCTGGCCGATCGCGGTCTACGGCACACCAACAGCGTGCTGGACGTGATCGCCGCGGTCGTCGAACTCGCGGCCGGCCGGGTCACCGCCGGCGCGGTCGTGGACCTGCTCGGTCGAGACCCGGTGCGCCGGCGCTTCGACCTCACCGACGACGATCTCGAGGTGATTCGGGAATGGTTGGTGGGCAGCAACATCCGTTGGGCGATCGACGATGCACAGCGGGCGCGGTTCGGTCTCGCCGGCTTCCGGCAGGGCACCTTCGAGACCGGCATCGATCGCATTCTGCTCGGGGCGGTGGCCGAGGAGACCGACAACGAGTGGCTCGACACCGCGCTGCCGCTCGGCGGGGTCGAAAGCACCGAGATCGATCTGGCCGGCCGGTTCGCCGAGTTCGTGGATCGACTGTCGACCACGCTGAACGCGCTGACCGGCACACAGTCCGCGGACGCCTGGACGCAGGTGATCACCGACGCGGTCGATGCGCTCGTCCGCACCGAGGCTGACTCCGAATGGCAACGAGCGCAGGCCCTCCGGGCCGTCGCCGGCGCCTTCGACGATGGTGCGGTCGACGCCGGGGGATCGGACGCACCCCCGGTGGACCTACGGCTGGGCGACATCCGCGATCTCATCGCCGGGCTGGTGTCGGCTGCACCCACCCGTGCCAACTTCCGCACCGGGGAGCTGACCGTGTGCTCGATGGTCCCCATGCGTTCGGTACCGCATCGGGTGATCGTGCTCCTCGGAGTCGACGGCGATGCCTTCCCTCGTGCGTTGCGCCACGACGGTGACGACGTTCTCGCACGGGCGCCGTTGCTGGGGGAGCGTAACCCGAGGGACGAAGACCGTCAGTTGTTCCTCGATGCGATCTGTGCGGCCGAGGAACATGTGCTGGTGTTCTACAGCGGCGCCGACCCGGTGTCGGGACAACGTATTCCGCCGGCGGTGGTGGTCAGCGAACTCGTCGATGCGGTGTCGGCCATCACCGGGGTGCCCGACGGTTGCGTTCGCCGCCACACCCTGCACGCGTTCGACGCCGACAATTTCACGCCCGGCGCGATCCCGGGGGTTGCCGGACCGTTCTCGTATGACATCGCCTTGCTCGCCGGGGCCCGGGCGTCGGGTACGACGCCGGATCGGCGGCCGCTCATCGCCGACATCCGGCTGGACCCACCCGCCCCCGACGACATCGAACTCGCATCGCTGATCGGCTTCCTGACCAATCCGATCGAGGGATTCGTACGGCAACGACTCGGCGCGCGCATCCCGGACGAGGAACTGCCGCACGCCGATCAACTCGACGTCGCACTCGCGCCGCTGGACCGCTGGGCCATCGGCGATCGATTCCTGTCGCGGATGCTCGCCGGTACCGACCTGACCGCTTGCCAGGCAGCCGAACGCCGTCGCGGCACCCTGCCGCCGTACGCGTTCGGCACCCGCGAGCTGCAGGACATCTCTGCCGACGTGGCGTCGGTGTTCGCGGCGGCCGAGTCCGCTCGAATGGGTGCGCCCGCGACGGTGGATGTTGTGGTGCCACTACCGGACGGACGACGCCTGTACGGGACGGTCGGCGACGTCTATGCCGGCACCGTGGTGACGGCGTCTTATTCCAAACTCCGGGCCAAACAACGGTTGACCGCGTGGATTCGGTTGCTCGCGGTCGCGGCCGACCGACAGGCCGCGGGCCGCGGAGACGACATCCACGCTGCGGCTGTCATCGCGCGGCGACCAACCCGTTCGGGTGGGGTGGCGCGGTCCTTGCTCGCCGTCCCGGACAATCCGCTCGACGTACTCGTGTCATTGATCGGGTTGCGCGATCTCGGATTTCGCCGCGTGTTACCCCTGCCGCTGGACCCCGCGGCGGACTTCGCCGATCACCATCGCCGTTCGGGCCGCGCCGACCGTGCCGTGCCGGCCGCGCGCCGCGCGTTCGACGGTGATTTCGGTGCGGGCCGAGACCGCTATCTGCGCATGGTGTTCGGCGGAGACGTCACCCGGCCGGTGGACTTCGATGTGCTGCTCGCAGAGCCGATCCCCCCGGACGATGACTGGTCGGGGCCGACATTGCCCACCGATGCCGACGGCGCGCTGTTCGGTGCGCTGGCCCGCCTGGTGTGGGAGCCGTTACTCGACCACGAGACGATGACCTGAGATGCCGAGATCTGACCTGCCCGGACCCGCCATGAGCGACATCGATCGCCGGCACGGCGGTGCGCCCGTGCCGTTCGACATCACCGCCCCGTTGCCCGCCGGCACGACCGTGCTAGAGGCGAGTGCGGGCACCGGCAAGACCTACGCGATCGTCGGTCTCGGTGCTCGGCTGATCGCGGAGGGGGTGCCGATCGACAAGCTGCTGTTGGTCACCTTCAGCCGCGCCGCCACCGCCGAATTGCGCGAGCGAATGCGCGAACGCGTAGTGGAACTGATTGCGGCGCTGTCGGTCCCGGCGGACTGTCACGATCATGACGACCCGCTGGTGCGGCATCTGGCGGACGGTGAGCCGAGTGCGGTGACCATCCGCCGCGAGCGGCTCGTGCGTGCCCTGTCGGACTTCGACGCCTCCACGATCGCGACCACCCACACCTTCTGCAACCGTATGCTGGATGCGCTCGGTTTTCTCGGCGAACGCGAGATGGTCTACGAGATCGTCGAGGACGTCGACGATCTGGTCGACGAGGCCGCACTCGACCTCTACCTGCGGGGCTACGCGGGTGCCGATCGACCGGAGTTCTCGCTGGGCGACGCGACCGACATCGCCCGTGATGCGGTCCGGCAGCCCGCCACCGCGCTCGCACCGTCGCAGGACGATCTCGGCGGGGCCGACACACCCGATGCGGTCGTGGCGGCGCGCCGGGTACGTTTTGCCGCCCGGATCCGCGAGATCGTCGAGGAGCGCAAGCGGACCTCGCGCCTGCGCACCTACGACGACCTGCAGATGATCCTCTACCGGATCGTCACCGATCCGGTCGTGGGGGCGGCGGCCTGCGAACGGATTCGAACGATGTTCGACGCCGTGCTCGTCGACGAGTTCCAGGACACCGACCCGCAGCAGTGGGAGATCGTCCGGCGGTGCTTCCACGGCAGTCGGAGGTTGGTGCTGGTCGGTGACCCCAAGCAGTCGATCTACGGGTTCCGTGGTGCCGAGGTGCTCAGCTACCTGCAGGCGGTCCGGTCTGCCGACTCGCGGTGTGTACTCGACGTCAACCGGCGCTCCGACGGTGCGCTGGTGGACGCCCTGGCCCGGTTACACGGCGGCGCCGAGCTCGGACACCCCGACATCGTGGTGCACGATGTCACCGCCGCCCGGGCCGGCAGCCGACTCCACGGGATTGCGCCGGTTCGGTTGCGCGCGTTGCCGCGTCGGGAGTTCACCACCGTCAACCGGAGCGGTTTCCCGGCAGTCGGGGCGGTCCGCGCCAAGGTCATCGCCGACGTCGCGGCCGACATCGCCGGCCTGCTGGCGTCGCAGACGACGATCGAGGTGGACGGCACGACACGCTCGGTGGAACCCGGGGACATCGCCATCCTGGTGACACTGAACAAGACCATCGCACCATTGCAGGAGCATCTGCAGGCCCATGGCGTCGCGGCGGTGATCGGCTCGGGCACCAGCGTGTTCCACACCGCGGCGGCCCGGCAGTGGCTGGCGGTCATCCGCGCGGTCGAACAGCCGGCGCGCACCGATCTGGTGCGCTCGGCCGCGCTCGGACCGCTGATCGGCTGGGACGTCGACCGGTTGGCCGCCGACGACGGCACCGACACCACCGAACTGGCGACCACCCTGCAGCACCTCGGACACGTCTTCGCCGAGGGCGGCTTCGCGGCGATGGCGCAGCGGTTGATGGGTCGCATGCAGGTGGCCGAGCGGGTCCTCGCCGGGCCGGACGGCGAACGCGATCTGACCGATCTCATCCAGGTGGCCTCGCTGTGCAACATCGAGGTCATGCACAGCGACTGCGGGCTGAGCGGGCTGGTCGAATGGCTCGCCGACCGCATCGCCGACCCGACCCGGTGGCAACGGCATCAGGATCAGACGCGGCGACTCGACCGCGACACGCAGGCGGTGCAGATCATGACCGTGCACCGCAGCAAGGGGTTGCAGTTCCCGATCGTCTACGTGCCGTTCGCCTGGGATGGCGCGCGCAACTCCAACCGGGCCACCTTCACCTTCCACGATGCCCAGGCCGACCGGGTGCTGGATGTCGGCGGGACCGACGCGCCGGGCCGGCGGCAGCGGTGGCAGCGCCACGAGAGCGAGGCGGCCGGGGAGGAGTTGCGGCTGCTCTACGTCGCGCTGACCCGAGCCCAGTCGCAGGTGGTGATCTGGTGGGGACCGGCCTACCACACCCGCAACTCCGCAGTGCATCGTCTGCTGTTCGGTCGGACCCCTGGATCGCCGGTGGTGCCCGAGACCTTCGACGTCCCCGACGACGACACCTGCGGGCGGGTGCTGATGGGCTATCGCACCGACGGCGTCATCAGCGTGGAGGTAGCCGGCCGCGACGGCGACAGCCGGGTCGATTCGCCCGTCGCGACACGTGCGCCGACCGCTCTGTCGGCCGCCCGATTCGACCGGAGCATCGATCAGAGTTGGCGGCGCACCTCGTATTCGGCGATTGTCGCGGCCGCCGGGCACGGCCATGCCGTGCTGGAATCCGGGAGTGAGTCCGACGCGGACCTGATCGCCGACGAACCCGCCGAACCGGGTGACGCGCCGGCACCGGCCGCTCCGCAGCCGGCCGGTGTCGCATCGCTGATGAACGGCATGCCGTTCGGTGCGGCCTTCGGCACCCTGGTGCATGAGGTACTCGAGTATGTCGACACCGACATGCCGGATATGACCGCACATGTCGCCGAGTTGTGCGGTCGGTCGGTGCAACAACGGATGCTCGACGTCGACGTCGAGCGCCTCACCGCTGCGCTGGTCGGTGTGCTGACCACCCCGCTCGGGTTCGGTGACCTGTGGTCGGTGGGCCCGCGGGACCGCCTGGCGGAGATGGAGTTCGAGTTCCCGCTGGCCGACAGTGTGGCGACGGACTCGGCGGCGGTGCGCTCTGCGGTGACGGGCCCGGCGGTGACCACGGCCGCCATCGCCGACCTGATGGACCGGCACCTGTCCGCCGACGACCCGCTCGCCGGCTACAGCGCACAACTGCGCGAGATGCCGCCCCAACGGTTACGCGGTTACCTCACCGGCAGTATCGATTCGGTGCTGCGCACGCCCGACGGACGGTTCGTGATCGTCGACTACAAGACCAATCGTCTCCGGCCCGGCGATCTCAGTGCCGAGGACTTCGATCGCGTATCGATGGCAGCCGAGATGGCCGCAGCCAACTATCCGCTGCAGGCACTGCTGTATTCAGTTGCGCTGCACAGGTACCTACGTTGGCGGCTACCCGGATACCGCGCCGCCGACCATCTCGGCCCGGTGCAGTACCACTTCGTCCGCGGCATGGTGGGACCACAGACGCCGCCCGGTTGCGGAGTGTTCGAATGGGCGGTGCCCGCCGCGATGGTGGAGGATCTGTCCGATCTGCTGGCGGAGGGAGACCGGTGAGCGGGGGACAGGTGGGCGCAGCCGAGACCGCCGGTCGAGGAGACGACGTGCTCGCGGCACGAACGCGGTACGACGCGCGGTCGTTCGCCGGCGCCGAGGGCGTGCTCGCCACGCTGTGCAGTTCCGGTGTGCTCGACGCCGCCGACCTGCACATCACCCGGCGACTGGCGCGTCTGTGCGGTGAACCGGTGGATGAGGTGGCGCAGATCGGTGCCGCCCTCGCCGTCCGGGCGGTGCGGTTCGGCTCCACCTGCCTCGCCGTGTCGCGGGTTGCGGAGATCGTCGGTCCGTTCCCCGACGTGACGCCGCCCGCCCTGCCGGCTCCCGACGACCTGGTGCGCGCGCTGAGTGGGAGCCCGTTGGTGCGCGGCGCCGACACCGGACCGCTGCGTCCGCTCGTCCTGGCCTCCTCGGCCGATGGACCGCTGCTGTACCTGCGCAAGTACTTTCGTCAGGAGCAGCTCATCCGCGAGGCGCTGGACGCGCGGGAGTTGACGCGTCCGGACGTCGACGCGGGAGCGGTTGCCGCAGCCGTCGAGGAGGTGTTCGGTCCGGCCGCACCGGGCTCGGTGGATCTACAGCGACTGGCCGCGCAAATGGCCGCGGTGAGCTGGACGCTGGTGGTCGCCGGCGGACCGGGTACCGGCAAGACCTACACCGTCGCGCGGATCCTCTCGGTGCTCGACCGGCTGTCCGGTGGGAGCATGCGGATCGGCCTGTGCGCCCCGACCGGCCGGGCGGCGGCGCAGCTGCAGGCTGCGGTGTCCGCCGACGATGCGGCGCCACCGTCGGTGCGCGCGGTGACCGTGCACTCCCTGCTCGGATGGCGGCCCGGATCGACCCCGCGGTACGGACGCGGCAACAAGCTGCCCTACGACGTCGTGGTGGTGGACGAAACGTCGATGTTGTCGATGACGGCGATGAGCAAGCTGCTGGCCGCGGTACGCCCGGACACCAGGGTGATCCTGGTGGGTGACCCGCATCAACTCGCTTCGGTGGAGGCCGGCGCGGTGCTGGCCGACCTCGTCGATCGGGAGGCGTCCGCCACGCCGGTCGCGGTGCCGCCGGGAGCGGTGGACGTGCACGTCTTCGCCGGTCTCGACGACCGCGACCGGGTCGAGCGCGGGGTGGTGACCTTGCAGCGTGGTCACCGGTTCGGTGGGGGTATCGCGCAGGTCGCCGCCGCGATCAACCGCGGCGACGCCGACGCGGTGGTGGCGCTGGTCGCCGACCCGGAGTTGTCCGAGGTGAGCCTGGTGCCACCGGACGAGTTGGACGGTGTGCGCGACGACGTGGAGGCCTGGGGCGCGGCGATGTCGCGCGCGGGGGAGCAGGGTGATGCCGCCGGCGCGCTCGATGCGCTCGATGCACACCGCGTGTTGTGCGCGCACCGCGACGGCAGCTGGGGTGTGCAGGGGTGGTCGCGCCGGGTGGTGGAGTGGCTGGCCGGTGGCGAGGCGGGCACGTGGCAGGGTAGGTCCCCGGGGGCGGGGACGGCGACGTCGGCGATCCCGCACCCCGGCGAACCGCTGCTGGTGACCGCCAACAACCGGCAGACTGCCACGTTCAACGGGGACAGTGGGGTGGTGATCCGTTCCGGCGACACCCTGGAGGTCGTGTTTCGGCGGGGCTCCGAGATCCGGCGCCTGCATCCGACGCGACTGGCGGATGTGGTGCCGTTGTATGCGATGACCATCCACCGCAGCCAGGGCAGTCAGTTCGACGGGGTGACCGTTGTGTTGCCGCCGGAGGGCTCGGAGTTGTTGACCCGTGAACTGCTCTACACCGCGGTCACCCGGGCGCGGCGACATGTCCGGATCGTCGGTTCCACCGAGGTGCTCGCCGCCGCCGTACGCCGCCGGGTACAGCGCGCCAGCGGGCTGCGGTCGCCGGTCACGGTCACCGAACGCGACCAACTCTGACGATCCCGAGAACCCGACGCCCGGGTGTCAGCAGATGTCTATTCCGCCTGCGACGAGGTCGCGGCGGATGAAGTTCTCCGAGGCGAGCAGCCTGCTACGGCGCTCCGGAGGCAGCGCCATCAAGCCCTGGATCGTGCGGCTGCGGCGGACCTCGGTGCGATGCGCCGCAATGGCCGCCGCCTTCTGTGCACCCCACCGGCCGACGTCCAGGGTGAGATCGATGCCGTCGGGTGGCGTACCGGGCAGATGGTCGCGGCGCACCGAGGCGAACAGGTCGTCGCGCACGTCGTCGACCATCCAGTCGGCGATCGTCACGAAGTAGATGGATCGGGTCTGCCAGGCGTCGCCGGCCGAACGATACAGGCGCGGGCTGGCTGCGGCATCGGCGGCCACCGACGCCAACCGGTGGGCGTGGATGTGATCGGGGTGCCCATAGATGCCCATGGCGTCGTAGGTGACGATCGCATCGGGTCGGAGCCGTCGCAGGTGCTCGACCATCGTGCGCACCACCGGATCGAAGGGGGCGGCGCAGAATCGCGGCGCGCCGGGCGATGAATCGGGTATCCGATCGTCGGCGTAGCCGAGCATGATCGGCGGTCTGGGCATCCCCAGTTGGCGCGCGGACTCGATCAGTTCCCGATGACGGGCGGTGCCCTCCGCCCAGGTGCACATGATCAGGTCGGCGTCGCCGCCACGTGCCGTGTGGCGAGCGATGAGGCCACCCGTCCACAAGGCTTCGTCGTCGGGGTGCGCATGCACGAACAGCAGACGAGGGGCTGGCATTCACCTGATCTTTCGATGGGGTGGCGGGGCGTCGGCCGCCAAAACCACGGTGCATGCATCTGCGCCGCGCAGCGATCGACCCACCTCAGATTAGCCAATCCGGTGGTCGGTAAACTGCGCCTTCGTCAGTGACGCTTGAGCGGAGGTCGATCATGACTGGTCAGACAGAGGTTCGTGAGTTCCAGGCCGAGACCCGGCAACTGCTGGATCTCATGGTCCACTCGGTGTACTCGAACAAGGACAGCTTCCTGCGGGAGTTGATCTCCAACTCCTCGGACGCGCTGGACAAGCTGCGGCTGGAGTCGCTGCAGGACAAGGGGCTCGACGTCGACGCGAGCGACCTGCACATCCAGCTCGAAGCGGATGCCGACAATCGCACACTGGTCGTCCGCGACAACGGCATCGGCATGTCCCGCGACGACGTGATCGATTTGATCGGCACCCTCGCCCGGTCGGGCACCGCGGAGTTGCGCCGCAAATTGGCCGAGGTGAAGGACGCGGCGGCGAGTGAGGAACTGATCGGTCAATTCGGCATCGGTTTCTATTCGACGTTCATGGTCGCCGATCGGGTGACCCTGGTGACCCGCCGCGCCGGCGAGGCGACGGGCACCCGCTGGGAATCGACCGGTGATGGCACCTACACCATCGACGACGTCACCGACGCGCCGCAGGGCACCTCGGTGACGCTGGCGCTCAAGCCCGTCGACACCGAGGATCACCTGTACGACTACACCGACGCGGCCAAGCTGCGGGCGCTGGTGAAGCGCTATTCGGACTTCATCGCCTGGCCCATCCGAATGGACGTGGAGAAGCCGGTCGCGGCGGACGAATCGGATGCCGATTCCGGCGAGTCGACCGATGAACCCAAGACCGAGGTCGTCACCGAGACCATCAACTCGCAGAAGGCGTTGTGGGCCAAATCGGCCGACGAGGTCACCCAGGACGAGTACCACGAGTTCTACCGGCACGTCAGCCACGCCTGGGACGAGCCGCTCGAGGTCATCACGGTCAAGGCCGAGGGCACCTTCGAATATCAGGCGCTGCTGTTCATTCCGACCCAGGCACCCTTCGACCTGTTCATGCGCGAGCGGTCGTCGGGCATCCACCTCTACGTCAAACGCGTGTTCATCATGGACGACTGCGAAGAGCTCATGCCGGAGTATCTGCGGTTCGTCAAGGGTGTGGTCGACGCCGCAGACCTCTCGCTGAATGTGTCGCGCGAGATCCTGCAGCAGGATCGGCAGATCCGGGCCATCCGCCGCCGACTCACCAAGCGGGTCATTGCCACCGTCGGTGACCTCCGCGATTCTCGGCCGGACGACTACCGGACGTTCTGGGACAATTTCGGCCGGGTCTGGAAGGAGGGCCTGGTCAACGACTACGACAACCGCGACGCCATCCTCAAGGCCTCGTCGTTCGCCTCCACCGACTCCACCGACGGGCTCACCACCCTGGCCGACTACGTCGGCCGGATGCGCAGTGGTCAGGACACGATCTACTACATGACCGGCGAGAGCCGTCAGCAGATCGAGAACTCGCCGCATATCGAGGCCTTCCGCGCGAAGGGTGTCGAGGTGCTGCTGCTGACCGACCCGGTCGATGAGATGTGGGTCTCCAGCGGTGTGGAATTCGACGGGAAGTCGTTCACCTCGATCGCCAAGGGCGCGGTGGATCTCGACAGTCTCGACGACACCGAGTCCGACGAGGACAAGGCGGACAAGGAGAAGAAGACCGAAGAGTTCTCGGCTCTACTCGGCTGGTTGGCCGAGACCTTGTCCGACGACGTGAACGAGGCGCGGCTGTCGTCTCGGCTCACCGACTCGGCCGCCTGCCTGGTGGGGGACACCTTCTCGATGTCGCCCCAGCTGGAGAAGCTGTATCGCGCATCCGGTCAGGAACTACCCAAGAGCAAGCGGGCGCTGGAGGTCAACGCCGATCATCCGCTGATCACCGGGCTCAACAAGGCGTTTGCCGGCTCCGCGGACCACAGCGCGCTCGTGCCGACGGCGAAGCTGCTCTACGGCATGGCCGTCATCGCCGAGGGTGGCGAGTTGGGCGATCCCGCCGAGTTCGCGAAGCTGTTGGCAGGCAACCTGACCGAGTCGCTGCAGACCGAGAGCTGAACCGCGGGAAGAAGACCGCGCCCCTCCCGTCACGCGCGATGGATATGCGTGGCGAGGGGGTGCTGGTCTGGTGGGTCCAACAGCAGGGCGACACCGTCGAGGGTGTCGCCGTATGGGGCGGCGACGGTGACGTCCGGGGTGGATTCCTCGAGGAGCTCGATGAATCGCGATCGGATCAGCGCATTGTTCGCCAAGACGTTGCCCATCCAGCTCACCCGTACGGGGACTGCGGGTCGATGTCCGCTGCGCCGTAGTGCCGCGCGCACCGAGTCGGCGAGTTCGGCCGCGGCCCACTGCAGGATCTCGACGGCGACGGTGTCGTCCGCATGGGCGGCGACGGACACCGCTCGGGCGAATCCCGCGATGTGGGCGACCCGATCCGGGTGGGCCTGGAGCACCATGTACAGCTCGGGCAGCGGGCCGAACTCGGTGGTCGCCGCCTCCTCGAGTGCGGTCGGTGTGCCGCGCCCGTCGTAGGAGCGCAGCGCGGCATCGAGTCCTGCGCGCCCGATCCAATAACCGCTACCCGCGTCGCCGACCAGGTGCCCCCAGCCGTCGACGCGGGCCACTCCCCGGACGCCGACGCCGAGGGTGACCACGCCGGTCCCCGCGGCGATCACCGCGCCGTTCTCGAATCGGTTCGCGGCGAGGTAGGCCGACACGGAGTCGTGAGCGAGCGCCACCGTACGCGGTCCGGCCTCGTTCACCGCGGCCAGCAACTCGTCGGGGCGGGTCGCCTGCGGAGTCAGACCCGACACCCCGGCGGCCAGAGCGACGACATCGGCTCCGCTCGCGGTGATGACATCGCGGGCCACCGCGGCGATCTGTGGAACGACCGGTCGATCGGTGTGGATCGGTCCGGCGGTGTGCTCGCTGCTCCCGCTCTGGCCGATCAGCCGGATGCGGGTGCCCGTCTGGCCGCCGTCGATAGCCATGCGCTGCCGAGCGTCCACCGTGCCTCCTGTCTGCAACGACCCCGATCCTCCGGGCCTCAACGTACTACCGCGCGATGCGACCGGGTGTCGGTGTCGTGGATCAGGCGGCGGCCTCGTTTGCATTGGTCAACGCGACGAGTTCGACGTCATTGGCGCGATGAACCGGTTGGAGCGGCACACCATGGCGGCGAGCGGCTTCGACCAGCAGTCGTGCCCACGCGAGGTCGTCATCGGAGACGCCGTCGCGACCGGGACGTGAGATGAGCAACGCGACCGAATCCGCCCCGAGTTCCGCGACCACGACGCCGAGTGTGGACAGCAACGGATCGGCGTCTGCGGGATCGGGTTCCGCGGGCAGCGGCAGCCAGTCGAGGACCTTCACCAGACGGTGGTCGGAGCCGACGAAGGCGAACCAGAGGCGGGCGCTGCCGAACCCGAGTGGCCCCATCAGCGCGCGCCAACGCTGCCGCAGGTCGTCGGGGCACAGGATCGGATCATGTGCGGTCTCGATGGCGGGGATGGTGCTGTCATCTGTTGTCATGTCCCGATCATCGCGGCTTGTCGGTGCCTGACAGATCGGCGATCCACAGGATCGTGAGCCTGTGGAAGAGGTCGTTGACGTGGCTGGCCGGCTGACCGATCATGCTCGACCCCAGCTGGCAGACTGGGGCCATGGGTGTGCTCACGCCGTTGGCGGTGAAGATCGGTTCGATCAGCTGGCTGCCGCGCTATCTACCGCAGATCGTGGTGGCGGACAGCGCGCTGCAGAAGGTGACGGGGCAGCGGGTGACCTTGCTCGACGTGGCCGGGTTGCCCAACATCACGCTGCTCGCGGCGGGTCGTAAGAGCGGGGTTGTCCGGTCCACCCGCCTGCTCGCGGTGCCCGAGGAGAAGGGTGGGTGGCTGATTGCGGGGTCCTACTTCGGTGGTCCCGACATGCCGCAGTGGGTGTTCAACGTCCGTGCGGCCGAGACCGTGGAGGTGGAGCATCACGGCACCCGCACCACGATGCATCCACGCGAACTCGAGGGTGACAAACGAGAGCGCGCGTGGCGCACGTTGGTGGACGTGTGGCCCAACTTCGACCTCTATGTGAAGCGCACGGATCGGCAGATCCCGGTATTCCGGCTGGAGCCGGTCGAATCGAACTGACCGACCCCAGCCACGGTCGTCAGGCGCCGCGGAAGTCGGGACGTCGTTTCTCGAAAACGGCTGTGACCGCCTCGGTCAGGTCCTCGCTGGGCAGGAAGGCCGAGTTCCAGGCAGCCACGTAGCGCAGGCTGTCGTCGACGCTCGCACGGCGGCTGTGGTCGAGGACGGCCTTGATGCCGTTGACGACGAGCGGCGGGTTGGTGGCGATCTCGGCTGCTGTCGCGCGGGCGGCGTCGAGCGCGGCATCGCGGTCCGGCAACACTTCGTTCACCAGGCCGATACGTACCGCGTGCTCGGCGTCGATGTCCTTCCCGGTCAGCGCGAGTTCACGCAGGTGACCGTCGCCGATGATCGCGGGCAGCCGGGCGAAACTGCCCACGTCGGCGACCATCGCGACGCGGACCTCACGGACGCTGAACTTGGCGTCGGCGCTCGCATAGCGGATGTCGACGGCGCTGATCAGGTCGACGCCTCCGCCGATGCACCAGCCCGCGACGGCCGCGATCACCGGCTTGCGGCAGTCGGCCACTGCGCTGATAGCGGCCTGCAGGCGCCGGAGGTTGTCGTGGAACTCGGTGCGCGGCCGGGCTTTCGCGCCCTCGGCGAGTACCGGACCGAGGTCGCCACCCATCGCCGCGAGATCGAGCCCGTAGGAGAAGTGTGCGCCCGAACCGGCGAGTACCACCGCCCGGACGTCGTCGTCGCGGTCGAGCTGGGCGAAAATCTCCGGCAACTCGCGCCAGAAGTCCGGCCCCATGGCGTTGCCCTTACCCGGGCCGGTGAGGACGACTTCGGCGATGTAGTCGGAGACCGATACCTCGAAAGCTTTCCACTGTTGATCGCTCATGCTGAGTAGGCTACCGCTCCGGACCTGCGGCGACGTGGGGTGTTGCGGCTGAAGCGGGACAGGCCGCGTGGTCGTGGTCATATCGAGACCACCGCCACCCCGATAGGTCGGCCTCAAGCTCTGTCTCGCGGACCACCAGGCATCAGTTCGACTCCCCGCCGCCGAGCCTCCTGGTGGTCGAGTAGGCCGGCGCCAGCCTTCTGGTGGTCGAGTAGTCCGAGGCGCTAGCCGAGGTCGTATCGAGACCACCACCACCCGAGACGGACTCACCACGAGCATTGTCCCGCAGGCAATGTCATCCTGAACGAGACTGTCACACCCCGCCGATATCCTGGACCCACCACCGAACGAACAACTCATCCACACCCCACCCGCAGCCCATCAAAGTTGTCGGACCCAGCCGATACTCTGACAGCAGTTCGATTCCCCACCAACCAAACCCGCGACGACACCCCCTGGCGTTCGATCAGGCCGAGGCGCCAGCCTCCTGGTGGTCGAGTAGGCCGAGGCGCTAGCCGAGGGCGTATCGAGACCACCACCACCCGAGACAGAGCCGCCACAAGCTTTGCCCCGCAGTCAATGTCACCCCGAACGGAATTGTCACACCTCACCGATATCCTGAACCCAACAGCTCAACGACCAATCAATCCACACCCCACCCGCAGCCCACCGAAACTGTCGGACCCGCCCGATACTCTGGTAGCAGTTCGATTCCCCACCAACCGATCCCGATCTCGCTGTCGTCGTCGGAAAGGAGCGTGTCGTGTTCACCTTCACCGATCGTGCCGCCGACGACGCCCTGCTGGCCAGCAGCAGCCTCGACGAGTTGGCCCAGTACGGTCGCGACGCCCTCCGGCTGAGTAATCAAGCCCAAGCTGTTGCCATGCAGATCGCCCGTCGGATCGGTCAATCCACCTACAACGAGCGCCTCACCGGATACAACGACTACGTCCCGAATCGAATCCGCAACGCCGCCGACAAAGCCGCCATAGGCGAAATCTCGCTGCAACTGGGCCTGGCCCGAACCAAAGCCGGCGAATGGGTCCACCTCGATGAACTCCTCGACGACCACCCCAAGATCCGTGACGCCTTCCGTGCCGGTGACCTGAGCCCCCACCGCCTGGGTGTGGCCATCCGCGGCGCCGCCACCGGCCCCACCGGCGACCTGCGGGCACGGCTGGCCGAACTCGCCGACAACGCCGACACCACCGACGACACCGATGACGAGGACCTCACCCTCGACTTCGACGACGACACCGACAATGCCGACACCGATGACGCCGGTGATGCCGGTGATGGTGCGGTCGAGACCGACCCTGACGGCGATGAGCCGTGGGATTTCGATGATGTGGTGCTCGATCTGGCCAGCCGCCCGACCACCGACACCGTGCTGCAAGCCGATCTCGACGCCATCATCATCACCCTCGACCCCGACCGGGCCGTCGAGGCCCACGACGACATCGCCGACCTGTTCGGCGATGTGAAGATCGGTAGCGAAGCGTTCGGGCACATGACCGTCGACGCCTGCATCCCCGCCGAACACGGTGTGCACCTACGCGACCGGATCAGCGCGCTCATCGGCCGGCGGGTGTGCCGCCGTGACGGGCGCAGTATCAAAGCTCAACGTGTGGCGGCGTTCGCCGAGATCATCAAGGCTCCCGGCGCGACACTGCGCTGCCACTGCGGCGACGACACCTGCCCGGCCACACAGACCCGCACCAGCAACCCGACGCCCGCCACCACCCCGAGTGCGGGTGGCAGCAGTGTCCGCGACTCGTCGGTCACCGGCAGAGACCGCGACTCGTCGGTCGACACCAGCACGGCCGGCGACGCCAACACACCCGTCGACACCGCCGACGAACCCGCAGTGGGTGGGCCTGACGCGGCCGAAGAACAGCCGATCACCCTCGCCGACCTCGACGATGACCGTGACATCGACTCGGACATCGGGCCCACCGCGGAATCCCGACGAGACTTCATCACCGCACCTCGCGCCGAGCACGACACCGACGGGGCCGATACGGAGCCGACCCACGACCCCGACGCGAACAGCACCGACGACGCGGACACCGACAACACCGCGGCACCAGCAGCCGAACTCGCCACGGACGCCGAACACGCCGAGGACACAGCAGACGCCGCGGTAGCCGATGACTCTGACGACGACCCCGCCGACACCGACCCGGACTCCGACACCGACTCCGGCCTCGTCGTCCCCGGCCTGACGCTGCTGCGCGACCCGACCGGCCTGGACCCGACCCGGCTGATGGGTTACGGGGCGATCGATCCTGCCCACGCCGCACGTCTGGCACTCCACGCCACCACCATCACCGCCCCACCGAGTGAAACCCGCACCGCCAGCGGCCTGATCATCTTCGGCAACCGGACACCGGCACCACCCATCGACCCGACTGGGCACGGCGGTTTCGCCACCCCACCGCCCGGGGCACTGACCTACGCACCCTCAGCAGCACTGCGTGCCGAGATCATCCAACTCGACCGACGCTGCCGCTACCCCTACTGCGGCCGACCGTCCGAGGAGTGCGAACTCGACCACCTGCACAAATTCCTCCACGCCGACCCGCTGGCCGGCGGCTGGACCGTGGCCTTCAACCTCGCACCCCTATGCCGACCCGACCACGACCGCAAACACGACGGCCCGTGGATCCCCACCATGCACACCGACCGCACCATCACCTGGCGCAACGCCCGCACCGGCCAGGTCATCATCACCTATCCGAGGTGATGACGCCGTCGGTGGGGTTGAGCAGACTGCGGTCACGAAGAGATTCGCGACCGCGGACCGACTACCGCATATCGAGCACACACGAACGCCCGGTTGCGTGCTGTGTCAATGAGCTCCAGGTCGAAACGGCGGGGGAAGAGCGGGCGGCCCGCGCCGACGGTGACCGGGGCGAAGGACACCACGATCTCGTCCAGCATTCCGGCCTCGGCGAACTGTGCCGCAAGATCGCCGCCACCGACGATCCAGACGTCCTTGTCCCCGGCGGCCGCGATAAGCAGGTCCCGATGATCGGCCGGGCTTCCGGCCACTACGGAAATCGACTCTGCAACCGGAACCACGTCACGATGAGTGAACACGAAGCACGGCATGTCGTACGGCCAGGGCTTGCCGTCACTCACCTCGTTGTCGAGTAGCCAGCGATAGGTGGTCCATCCCATCACCATTGCGCCAATGTCGGCGATGAACTCCGTGTAGTTCATCGGACCGTTCTCGTCGATGGGTTGGGTCAGCAGCCAGTCCAACGAGTCGTCCAGATCGGCCAGGTAGCCATCGAGCGTGCTGGCCGTGTAGTAGCGAAACTTCGGTCGTGCACTCATGGCGTCCCTCCAGATCGTTGTCGATGCCACATGATGGGGTCGGGATCGGCGTCGCTGATGTCAACGCCCGCGTCGGCGAGCATCCAGCGGATCAGTTGTCTGCGGTGAGCGGAGAAGGTCAACACATGCGCCCAGATCTGCGACAGCAGAAATGATTCCGGCGGCTCACAGATCGCGTCGACGATACGGTCCGACCATGCGGCGCGGCGGTCGATGTCGCGGGTCAGCGCCAGCCAACGCGGCGCGATCTCGCCGTGCAGATCTGTCAACGTCGCCACATCCATCGCATCACCGAACTCTGGGGTGTCGTCGCCCGCTATGCTCGCCAACCATGGCGCCTTTCCGGCGACCAAACCGGTGAGAACCTCGGCGATTGATTCCTCCGACCCGCTCCATGCCAGTGGTCGGTGACCGGGCAGGCGCCTCGCGTGATAGTCGGTGTCATCGACCGCCTTTGCGATGTCGAGCAGCGCGGAGGTGTCGTCGAGGTCATGGCGCACCATCAGCGCGAGAACGTCACCAGCAGATTCCTCCAACGGATTGCCGTTGTCGACGTAAAGAACAGTGGGCGAATGGAAGTGGATCCCATTGGGCGACGGCAGCCAGTGTCCACGAACGTCCCGCGATCCGAGGCGGCTCGGCGCATGCCCGAACGCCCGCGAGAACGCACGGGCAAATCCTTCGACCGAATCGTAGCCCGCTGCGAAAGCGGCGTCGGTGACCGACGACCCGCGCTGGAGCTGCCATGCGGCACGCTCGAGCATCACGCGGCGTCGTAGCGCAACCGGCGCCTCGCCGACATGACGGGTGAACTGGCGGCTGAAGTGGAAGGCCGACGCATGTGCGCCGGCGGCCATGTCGTCGAGTCGGTGATGGTCGTCGTTCAGCACCGCGTCGAGCAACTCACGGATGCGATCGCGCCCGGTTTCCTGGCTCATTCACCCAGTATCCGCCGGTAGCCGTAGCGCCGCCCGACCGTTCTTGCCCAGTGGCGTCGCCGCCTGTTCCGCACGATGACGGATCGCCGGAGCCGCGGCGCCGAGTGGGTCGGGTGTACAGAAATCCAGAAATGTCTACTGAATCGTTGACACTCATCCTGGCGAGTGTCTCTAATGATCGAGTGACCTACGACACAATCATTCGTGACGGGCTCTGGTTCGACGGTAGCGGTAGCCCGGCGGCCATCCGATCCATCGGTATCCGTGACGGCGCGGTCGTCGTGGTCTCGGCAGATCAGCTCGACGAGACGGGCTGCGCAGACGTGATCGACGCGAGCGGCAAATGGGTGATGCCGGGGATGGTCGACATCCACACCCACTACGACGTCGAGGTGCTCGCACAACCGGAACTCGCCGAGTCACTGCGGCACGGCGTGACCACGGTCCTGGTCGGTTCGTGCTCCCTGTCGACCATTCACGTCGACGGCACCGAGGCGGGGGATCTGTTCGGTCGGGTGGAGGCGATTCCACGCCGACACGTCATCGACACGATCGACAGCCACAAGACGTGGTCGACTCCGTCAGAGTACGTCGACGCGCTCGAACATCGCGCCCTCGGCCCGAATGTCGCCGCGTTCATCGGCCACTCCGACATGCGGACCGCGGCCATGGGTCTCGATCGTGCCACGCTGGAGACCGTCCGCCCGACCGCCGCCGAGCAGGCACAGATGGAGCGCTGGTTGGCCGATGCCCTCGACGCGGGCTTCGTGGGCATGTCCTCACAGCAACTGTTGTTCGACAAACTCGACGGCGACACCTGCCGATCGCGCACTCTCCCGTCGACCTACGCAAAGCCGCGAGAACTGCGACGTCTCAAATCGCTGCTCCGCAAGACCGGTCGGATCCTGCAGGCCGGCCCGGATATCACCAACCCGGCCAACGTCGCTTCACAAGCCTTCACCTCGCTGGGCATCGGACGGCGCAACCTCAAGACGAGTCTGCTGTCTGCTGCCGACATCAAGGCCAACCCGTATGCCATCAAGATCATGGGACCACTTGCGGGACTGGTCAACCGGCTCGGCGGCAACTTCCGCTGGCAGCACCTTCCGGTGCCCTTTGAGGTGTACGCCGACGGCATCGACCTGGTGATCTTCGAAGAGTTCGGTTCCGGCGCAGCCGCCCTCCATCTCAAGGAACAGCTCGCCCGTGATGAGTTGTTGCGTGACGAGAACTACCGACGACGGTTCCGAAAGGACTACGAGTCGAAATTCGGTACACGGGTTTGGCACCGTGACTTCTTCGACGCCGAGATCGTCGCCTGCCCGGACGGGTCGGTGGTCGGGAAATCATTCGGACAGGTAGGACTCGATCGGGGCGGACTGCATCCGGTCGACGCCTTCCTCGACCTCGTGCTCGAACACGGCACCGACATCCGTTGGCGCACCACCATCTCCAACCACCGGCCAGAAGTCCTCAAGCAGATGGCCCGTGAGCCCGGAATCCAACTCGGCTTCTCCGATGCCGGCGCCCACCTGCGGAACATGGCTTTCTACAACTTCGGGCTGCGGCTGCTCAAACACGTCCACACCGCCGAACAGCGCGGTGAACCGTTCATGGACGTCGCCGCTGCCGTGCATCGCATGACCGGTGAGCTCGCCGACTGGTACGGCATCGATGCCGGTCACCTACGGCCGGGGGACCGGGCGGACCTGGTGATCATCGACCCCGATCGCCTCGACGACTCACTCGACACCTATGCCGAGGCAATCATTCCGGCGTTCGGCGGGATGTCGCGAATGGTCAACCGCAACGACGACACGGTGGTCGCGGTCTTCGTGAGTGGACACAAGGTGATCGAGCGGGGCTCACCGACCGCCGTGGTGGGGGAGACTCGAACGGGCCAGTTCCTCCGTGCGGGACGGCGCGGAGATCCGGTGGCCAGTCCTGCGCAGACATCTCGGGGAACAACCCTCGCCGAGGCCGGGGTCGTCGAGTGACCGTCGTCCCGGCCCCGGCTGATACGGTTCTCGGCCTGTGGCGGGCGCTGTCGGATCGCGACTGGGATGCGGTGGCCCCGTTCCTGGCCGACGGTTGCATCTACCTCGACGTCCCCTTCGGCCCGGCCCTCGCGGCCCGCGGCCCCGCCGACATCGTCGCACGTCTCAAGGTGGGGCTCGAAGAGTTGTCGTCGTACCGCAACCACGACGGGCTGATCGTGGCCGACGGCGACGACGTCACCTATGAGCATTCCGAGACCTGGACGTGGACCACGGGCGAAGTCGCCGAACTACCGTTCGTCACGGTGCACCGGGTGCGCGACGGCCAGATCACCCTCTGGAAGGACTATTGGGACTCGACGACCCTGATGAACAACGCCCCGCCGAGTTGGATGGACGACCTGCTGTCCGCCGACACGAGTTGGGTCTACGACGCGACGGGCCAGATCTGAGCGTCAGTCCCGGTTGAGACGCGGCAGCAACGCCGCGGTCTTCGCCTCGGTCCACCCCGGCGGCTCCAGAATGTCGGCCCACGCATAGGGGATCGCCGACATGTAGTCGTGGCCATGGCCGTCCGGCACGTTCACCGCGACTGCCATGTCCGCCGATACCTGCAGGAAGGTCACGAACGGAATCCATCGCGTCGATGACAGCACATCCCGTCCCCGCGGTTCCGACAGCCACGCCGGTTCGTTGAGGATGAGGTTCGGATTCCACCACGTGATGGGGTCGCTGGCGTGCTGGAGGTACACGATGCGCGATGGTTTCCACTCCGAGTCGGGCTCCGACAGGTCGGTTTCGTCGGCGATGAACCGGACGTGTGTGCCGTCGTCGTAGACCGGCAGCACCTGGGGCGAACCCTCGTCCCGGTTGTTGGTGGTGTCACGCCACAGGGTGTTGTTGAACGTGGGACCGCTGAACAGGGCGCCGTCGGTGCGGGCGGCCAATGCCGGGATGGTGCCGAAGGCTGCCTCACCGGCGAACGATCCCAGACTCTCGCCGAACACGACCAGCTTCGGACGGTCCGCCTCCGGCACCGCACGAATGCGCTCGGACACCGCCTCGAACAGTGCGCGACCTGCCTGGCGGGCGCGCTCCTTGTCGACGAGGAAGGACAACCAGCTCGGCAGGTACGAGTACTGCATGCTGACGGTTGCGGTATCGCCGTTGTACATGTACTCCAGTGAGTCCACCGTCGCCTTGTTGACCCAACCGCTGCCGGTGGTGGACGCCACCGCGACGACGGCCCGGTCCAGACCGCCGGTGCGCACCAGTTCATCGGCCGCCAACTCCGCCTCCTCGCGCAGACTGTCCGCCGACTCCAGCCCGGCATACACCCGGATCGGTTCCTGCGCCGGCGCGCCGTTGAACACCGAGAGAGCGCCCACATCGGGACCCTTGGCGACAAAGACGCGGCCCTCGCGGCCGAGCGAGTCCCAGGTGACCAGCGAGTCGGGGCCGCCGGAGCGCAACGACGACGTGGGCGGTGACGTCTCGGCCTTCGTCTCCTCGTTGGCCGCCGCGAAGCTCGCGTTCAGCCACTGCATCGAGTACTTGGCGACCACACCGTTGAGGATGAAGATCGTCAACAGCAGCACCACCACGGCACCCACCGCCGCCGACACGCGCGGCGGGGCAACTCGGTTGAGGTGGCGAACGCACCACCGCACGGAGTATCCGAACAGACGTCCGAGACTGACGAGGATCAGGAACACCACCACACCCACGACCGGGATGAGCGGGTACGAACCCCAACTCAGGCGGTCGACGCCCATCAGATCGCGGATGTCGTCCTGCCACTGGGAGAACCACACCAGCATCAGCACGGTGCCGGTCACCGCGATCACACCCAACACGATCCACGACCGCCGCGACGGCGGCCGCCAGGGTTCGTCGCGCGACATCATGTACCGGATGAACCAGCTGGCGAACGCGCCGAGGCAATAGCCCACGGCCGCAGACGCGCCGCTCACCACACCTTGGAAGAACGCGCCCCGCGGCAGCAGGGACGGTGTCATCGAGAACCAGACGAACACCAGGGCGACCGAGACCGGCACATATCGGTAGCGGCCCAGGTGACGCCGCCACCAGGGTGCCGCCGGCTTGCCCTCGCCTGGCGAATCGGCATCGTCGTCGACCGGGTGGCCGTCATCGGTCGAGGTGGGGTTCTCCGAAGTCACGGTGCTCCTCCGCTGTAGTCGGCGCGATGACACTACCAGCGCGGTCAGCGGCACGCCCGGATCCCGGTTCAGACGGCAACCCGGCACCGGCGCCTCCACCGAGGCGCCGAGGAATTTATTCAACAAGCGTTGACCTCTGATATCCCAGGTCATACGCTCGCAGCATGCGCGCAATGATTCTCAAAGAGTTTCGCGAACTGCGGCGCGACCGCCGCACGCTGGCCATGCTGATCGTTCTGCCGTTGCTGCTGCTGGTGATCTTCGGCTACGCGGCCAACTTCTATGTGTCCTCGGTTCAGACGGCCGTGCTCGGCCCGTCGGCCGAACGGGTGGCCACTGCGCTGCCCCCCTTCTTCGAGGTCACCGAGACCGACGCCGCCGACGGCGCCACGCATGCGCAGGACATGCTGCGCGAGAACACCGTCGACGTGGCCGTGGTGACCGGCAATCCGGGTGAGCAACCCACTGCCTACGTCGACGGCTCCAATCTGTTCGCCGCGCAGTCGACGGTCTCGATCCTGAACAAGCTCGGCGGGCAGATCCGCACGGAAGTGTTGTTCAATCCGGATCTCAAGACCTCATGGGTGATGGTCCCGGCCATCATCGGCCTCATCCTCACCTTCATCGGCACCATCATCACCAGCATCGGACTGGTCCGCGAACGCGAGGCGGGTACGCTCGAGCAGCTCGCGGTGATGCCCATCGCGCCGAGTCAGGTGATCCTGGGCAAGATCGTGCCCTACTTCATCCTCGCCGCGATCGACATGACCGTGGTGACCGTGCTGGGCATGCTCCTGTTCGACGTCCCGTTCAACGGCAATGTGTTGGTCTTCGCGCTCGGCGCGGCCATTTTCCTGTTCGTCGTCCTCGGGCTCGGCGTGCTGATCTCCACCATCTCCCAGACGACCGGTCAGGCCATTCAGACGGCGTTCTTCTTCCTACTGCCGCAGATACTGTTATCCGGCATGATCTTTCCGCTCGATGCCATGGCGGCGGGAGTCCGGTGGATCGGCTACCTGTTACCGCTGACCTACTTCACGATGATCTCGCAGGGTGTGATGCTGCGTGGCGCCCCGATCGAGTCGCTCTGGTTGCCTCTGGTGGTACTGACCGCGATGGCGGTGGTCGTGTTCACCGCTGCCACCCTGCGGTTCCGTCGGGACCTGGCCCCCGACGTGTCGAAGCCGTCGCCGCCGCAACAAGAGACCTCGGCGGGGTCGACTGGCGCGGACGTCGCATGATCGCGGCAGCCCGGTCGGTGACCGTGACCTTCGGTGCGACAACCGCCCTCGACGGCGTCAGCGTCGCGGTGGCACCGGGGCAGGTGGTCGCGCTGGTCGGCGGCGACGGTGCCGGCAAGACCACGTTGTTGCGCACATTCGTCGGGGAGATAGCCCCCGACAGTGGGGATGTCGAGGCACCGGGCAAGCACCGGATCGGATACCTGTCGGCCGGTCCGGGGAGTTGGTCGGCGCTGACCGTCCGGCAGAATCTCGACTTCGTCGGCGGCATATACGGATTGACGGGTGACGAGCTCGTCGGGCGGCGTGAGGACGTCATCGACCGCGCCGGCCTGCGAATCGCGGCCGATCGACTGGCATCGGCGCTGTCCGGCGGGATGCGCCGCAAGCTCGGTGCCGCGATGGCGATGCTGCATCATCCGGACCTGCTCGTCCTCGACGAGCCGAGTACCGGCGTCGATCCGGTGAGTCGTATCGATCTGTGGCGCATGATTTCCGAGGCCGCCGCCGCCGGCGCCGGCGTGCTGATGTCGACAACCTACCTCGACGAGGCCGAACGGGCAGCCGAACTCGTCGTCCTCGACCGGGGCCGTGCGCTGGCCACCGGTTCCTACGACGATGTGCGGGCCGGCTTCACCGGCACGGTCACCTCATCGAGCGTCCCCACCCGGTCGGATTGGTCGTGGCGGCGAGGACGGCAGCGGCGCGAGTACTGGCCCGACGGTGACCCTGCCTGCGATGCCGACGTGGTGACGCCGGACCTGGAGGACATCGTCATCGCGCTGTCGATGACACGGCGCCACCAGGAGGTGTCATGACAACCGACCAGGCGCTGCGCGCACAATCGGTGACCCGTCGATTCGGCGACTTCACCGCCGTCGACGCGGTGTCGATGGAGGTGTCGTCGGGAGAGGTCGTGGGCCTGCTCGGCGCCAACGGAGCCGGCAAGACCACGCTGATCCGCCTGCTGTTGGGACTCCTGGCCCCCAACGAGGGCAGGGTCGAACTCCTCGGCGGGCCACCGGATCGTGCCCACCGCGCGCGGATGGGCTACGTCCCACAGAATCTCGGCCTCTATCGCGACCTCACGGTGGCGGAGAACCTGGCATTCAGCGCCGACGCCTACAACGCCGCGGTTCCGGAGATCCCACCGTCGCTGCGCGATGCCCGGAACACGCTGGTCGGCGACCTGGCGCTGGGTGCGCAGCGACAAGCGGCGTTTCTGGTTGCCCTGGCACATCAGCCCGAGGTGCTGGTCCTCGACGAGCCGACCTCCGGGGTGGACGCATTGTCGCGGGCCGAACTGTGGGACACCATCCGTGCACAGGCCGACGACGGGGTGGGGGTGCTGGTCACCACGCACTACATGGAGGAGGCACAACACTGCGACCGGCTGTTGCTGATGGCCGGTGGCGCACTCGTCGCCTCGGGTAGTGAAGACGACATCGTCGGTGACACCCGCGCCGTGGCCGTGCACACCGCGGATTGGGCCCGCACATTCGCGGTGCTCAACGCCGCAGACATTCCGGTGATCCTGGACGGCAGGGCGATCCGGGTGCCCGACACGGATCCGGCAACGATCTCCTCGGCGTTGGACGACGCCGGCGTCGAGGCCGAGATCCGGCCGGTCCCGGCCACCATCGAGGAGCGGATGCTGGTCCTCGCCCGGTCCCGATGAGCTCGGCCCGCCGCCGTGGCCGGCCCAGACTCGGTCCGACCGTCGACAATCGCGAACGGATTCTGACCACCGCACGAGAAATGTTCTCCGAGAGCGGTTTCGAACGGACCACCATGCGGGCGATCGGTCGGCGGGCCGGAGTGGATCCGGCGCTCATCCACCACTATTTCGGGACCAAGAACGACCTGCTGGTCGCGGCGCTGCGTCCCGAGGTCGACGTTTCGACCGTCTTCGCCGGGATCGCCGAGGCCGACACCTCCGTGGGATGTGAGTTCGTCCATCGGGTCGTCGACTTGTGGGAGAGCGACCCACAGCAACGTGCTCGCGCGGTCGCGTTGCTGCGAATCGCGGTGACCCACGAGGAGATCGCCGACCGTCTGCGGGAGTTCTTCCTCGGTGTCGCGACGGGGGTCCTCGGCCAGTTCGTGCATGCCGACCAACTCGAGCGGCGCGTGGCGTTGGTGATGTCGCAGATGTTGGGCCTGGTGCTGGCACGATATGTGATGAGAGTGCCCGGCATCGCGGAAGCCTCTGCCGCCGAGTTGAGTCGCTGGGTGGGTCCCACCATCGACAACTACCTGTTCGGGGAGCAATGAACGCGTGGCCCACACGGTCCATCCTGCTGGTGGTGGGTGTCGTGGCAGCGCTGATCGGGATCAATATCCTCGCGCATTTCACGACCGGCCCGGCATCGGTCCTGGTGATCCCGGTTGCGGCCATCGTCCTGGTCGCCGCTGCGCGGCTGGCAGGTCTGGGTTGGCGCGAGATGGGATTGAGTCGAACCGAATTGCGTGCCGGCATCCCCTATGCCGTCGGCGCCGTGGTCGCGGTGTTCGCGATCGTGTCGGTGGCCGTGGCCATCCCGGCCACTCGACAGTTCTTCTTGTCCGACCGATTCGACAGCGCCTCCGCGGCAGCGGTGGCCGCGTTGGTGACGATTCCGTTGCAGACCGTGCTACCCGAGGAACTGATGTTCCGTGGCGTGTTGCAAGGCGGCCTCGGCCGCCTGTTCGGGGTGCGGTGGACCCTCTCCCTGGGGGCGGTTGCCTTCGGTCTGTGGCATGTCACGTCGTCCTTGGGTCTCACCGCGGGGAATGCGGGTCTGAGCGGCGTGCTCGGTTCCGGGTCTGTCGGTCAGGTCGCGGGAGTGCTCGGTGCCGTCGCAGCAACCACGGCCGCCGGATTTGTGTTCGGTTGGCTACGGCACCGGACGACGAGTCTGCTCGCGCCGGTCGCGCTGCACTGGGCGCTCAATGCCACCGGTGCGGTGGGTGCCGCGGTCGCCTGGCACCTGCCGTCGTGACCGTGCTCTCGTACACGGTCGGTGTGGGTTGTCAGGTCGTACCGAATATGCGGTCTCCGGCGTCGCCGATACCGGGCACGATGTACCCGTCGTCGTTGAGTCCCCGGTCGACGGCCGCGGTGAAGATGTGGACATCGGGATGTGCGGTGTGCAGGGTCGAGATACCCTGCGGGCAGGTCAGCAGGCAGACGAATTTGATCGATCGCGGGGAGTACTCCTTGATCCGATCCACCGCGGCGACCGCCGAATGTCCGGTCGCCAGCATGGGATCCACGATCACCACATCCCGCTCGGCCAGGTCGCCGGGCATCTTGAAATAGTATTCGACGGCGATGTGGGTCTTCGGATCCCGGTAGAGCCCGATGTGTCCGACACGCGCGCCGGGCACCACGGTCAGCATGCCGTCGACGATGCCGGTACCGGCTCGCAGGATCGATGCGAAAACGACCTTCTTGCCGTCGATGACGTTGGCGGTCATCGTCTCGAGCGGTGTCTCGATCGTGACCGGATGCATCGGGATGTCGTGCAGCACCTCATAGGCCATCAACGTGGAGATCTCGGTCAGCAGCCGACGGAAGTCGTTGGTGGAGGTGTCCTTGCGTCGCAGCAGGGTGAGCTTGTGCTGCACCAGCGGGTGGTCGATCAGCACCACGTCGTCCATGTCATGTCCTTCGGGTCAGAAAACTGTTCCGTCACTGGCGATGTCGAGGGGTGGAAGGCCGGAGCGGAGCTTGCCGGCGAGCTCTCGGCCGGCGGCCCAGGTGCCGCCTTCGAGGACACACGCCAGCGGCATTCGCGTCTCGTCGACGTTCAGTTCGGTGCGTACCAGGGACGCGAGCTCGTCGATCAGGGTGATCGTCAGCGCCCGCCACTCGACGACGAGTTCGTCGCCGACGAGGTGGCGATGATGCGCCTGTGCGGGATCGCGCAGACGGAGGACCCCGGTGTCGAGCAACAGTCCACCGTTGCGGTATTCGGGCAACGCAGTCAGGTCGGCCAGGCCGCCGACGCGATGCCCCGCCCACGCGAAGGGCTCGAGTAGCGAATAGGTCAACCACTGACTCAGCTTGTGGAACGGCATCCACCCGTCCGAGGGCCCCTCGCCCCGCACCGCGTCGTGTCGCCAACAGTCACCGACCGGGATCCCGTCGAGAACGTTGTCGGACAACCAGATACCGGAGGTGCAAGACAGCAGCAGCGAGAGGATGGTGTGCGCGTCGACGTCGGCCGTCGACGCGCCCAGCACCGCATCGTAGAGATGACCCGGACGTGGCTGCTCGCCGAAGACGTCGGGATGTGCGGTCAATGCGGTACCGAGACGGCGAAGCAATTCGACGCGACCGTCGAGCCCGACCAGCGGATTGCGTCGGTTGACCTGAAACGCGGCCGACAGCGCGTCGACCGTCAGTTCGGCCAGGCCGATCGCGTCGACCCGCAGCCGGTGGCCCGGATCGCCGGAGAACAGACCAGCGGTGAAGGCATGCCATCCGGCCACCGCGAGGCCTTCGGACCGACCGATCTGCAGGCCGGAATCGGCCTCGAGGTAGGACCAGTCCGGGCCGGCGCCGGCGTCGAGCAGCACGCTGACGACGGCGAGATCGATGAGGGTTCGTGCCTGCTCGGCCGGATCGTCGCCGAGTCGGCTTCGCAGCATCGACGTCCGGTCCACGCCGCCGGCCTCGAAATGTCGCCACCGGCTGTGGAACGGGATGTCGAGGTCGGGGTAGCGGCGGCGTGTGACGCCGGCGACCTCGGCGGCCGCCGCCGGGAGCGCCGCGTCATCGATCACGAACCACGGAGAATCACCGGCTCGCGCACGATCGGTCAGCTGCCCGGCACGCTCGCGGATCGCGGCGGTGGAGCGAAGGACGTGGGGGGACCCCGGAGCCGGCGGCCGCCCCGATCCGGGGTCGGTCCGTGGCACCCTGTCCCGGCCGGAGATCTCGACACTCATGTGTCGAGCCCTCGCCCTTTGGCCTTACCGAGTTCGGTCGCGTCCGGAACCTGACCCGGCGTGAAGTAGCCGGCCGCCATCTTGGCGTCGATCTCCACCTGCGCGTCGGCCGGGACGAGTGCGTCGGGGATGTTGACCCGCTCCCCGACCTCGATCCCGGAGCCGGTGATCGCGTCATACTTCATGTTGCTCATCGACACCAGCCGGTGGATCTTGCGGATTCCGAGCCAATGCAGCACATCGGGCATCAGTTCCTGGAAGCGCATGTCCTGTACTCCGGCAACGCATTCCGTTCGGGCGAAGTATTGTTCAGCGGTGTCTCCGCCGACCTGTCGTTTGCGGGCGTTGTAGACGAGGAATTTGGTCACCTCGCCCAGTGCGCGTCCCTCCTTGCGGGAGTAGGCAACCAGTCCCACCCCGCCGCGCTGCGCGCCGAGGATGCACTCCTCGATCGCGTGGGTCAGGTAGGGACGGCAGGTGCAGATGTCGGAACCGAACACATCCGAACCGTTGCATTCGTCGTGGACTCGTGCGGTCAGTTCCACGTCGGGATCGGCCAGATCTGCCGGTCGGCCGAAGATGTAGACGGTCTGTCCGCCGATGGGCGGTAGGAAGACGTCGAGGTCGGAGCGGGTGACCAGTTCCGGGTACATGCCGCCGGTCTCCTCGAACAGGACACGACGGAGATCTGCTTCGCTACAGCCGAAACGGCGTGCAACCCCGGGTAGATGCCAGACGGGTTCGACGGCGGCCTTCGTCACCAGGGCGGCACCGGTGTCGAGCAAGTACCGACCATCCGGTTGCAGCCGACCTTTGGCGATGGCGTCGGCGATCTCGGGCAGGATGACGTGCGCCTTGGTGATCGCGATGGTGGGCCGGATGTCGTGTCCGGCGGCGAGATGTTCAGCGAACACGTCGGCGGTGACCGCGCCCCACGGGTCGAGGCTGACGATGCGTTCCGGATCAGACCATTGTGGATGGGGTCCGACGACGTCGGTGGGCGCGGTGTCGGTGAGGTCGGCGCGATGCGCACGGGACAACGCGCCGGCCGCGACGGCAAGCGCGCGGTACACACTGTACGAGCCGCTGTGCGTGCCGATCACATTGCGGTGCGACCGGCGCGACGTGGTGCCGACCACCGGCCCGCGCTGCGCGGCGGTGGCAGCTCCCCAACGGATGGGGAGCGCATCGAGTCCACCGCTGTGTGAGGTCAACCGGATATGGCCGCCGGCGGCCGACGGCCCGACGGCGTCCGGACTCAGATCTGCGGTCATCGTCGCTCCTGTCCGTCAGCGGCTGATCCGGCGGATGCCGAATCGTCTGGCCGCTCCGTTCGGAGCCGAGTACTCGGCGCCGGGTGGAAAGCGCCAGCATAGCGATTGCCGGGAACGGTTGCTGGACGAGAAAGGTAACGGATTCCCCACGATCGCTGACCGAACCGTCAGCCCCGCCGATGCACCGAGACGGCGTAGTCCTCCTCGTGGAACGGGTCTCGCTCCCAGGTGGACCAGCGCGCCTCGAGTTCGAAACCATTGCGCGCGGCGAGCCGGTCGTAGTCCGCCAGGGTCAGACGGTCGTCGCGCAGACTGAAGCCCGCGACGAGCAGACCACCGGATGGGAGTCGATCCGCGAGCTGGGCCAGCACGGCGTCCTCGGTGCCCGGGTCGACGAAGATCATCACGTTGCCGGCGAGCAGCGCCACATCGAACTCGCTGTCCACGTGGGTTCCCAGCGAGGTGAGATCCGCAAGTATCCAGACGACCTCCGGGCCGTTTCGGCGTGCGGTCGCGAGCATGGTGTCGTCGGCGTCCACACCCACCACCGCGAGGCCGCGCCGACGCAGCTCGATCGCCACCCGGCCGGTCCCGCAGCCCGCGTCGAGTACACGTTGACCGCCGTGATCATGTAAGAGCGCCTCGACGAGATCGGCCTCACCGTGGATGTTCTGACCGGCGGCCACCAGGTGTTGCCAGCGTTCGTCGTACTCGTCGCCCTTGGGGGCGTTGGTGTCATCCCATCGTGTGGCCACCAGCCCATGGTGGCACAGGCCCTGCGTGTCGACAGGTGTGCAGCCGCTGGCGCGTGGTTGGTTGGTTCGGGCATGGCACGAGAGGGGAGTGGATGGACGTCTACGAGGCGATCGCACGGCGACGCGATGTACGCAGCGAGTTCAGCGGTGCGTTGATCGACGAGAACCGGCTGTGGCGGGTGCTGGAGGCCGCGCACGCCGCGCCGAGTGTCGGCAACACCCAGCCGTGGGATTTCGTGGTGATCCAGGACCGTACCGTGCTGTCGCGGTTCGCCGAGCACGTCGCCGGATGTCGGGCGGATTTCGCGCGGTCGCTGCCCGGCGATCGGGCCGCCACCTTCGGGCCGATCGTCGTCGAGGGGATCGAACAGGCAGGGACCGGGGTGGTGGTGACCTATCAGTCGGCACGCGGGGGCGCACACGTGCTCGGTCGGCACACCATCGACGCCACCGGGCGCCTGTCGGTGGGGCTGGCGATCCAGAATCTCTGGTTGGCGGCCACGGCCGAAGGACTCGGAGTCGGGTGGGTCTCGTTCTACCGAGAAGATTTCCTTCGGGATCTGATCGGTGTGCCGGAGTCGATGGATGTGGTCGCTTGGCTGTGCCTGGGCCCCGTCACGGGGCTGCAGACGGTTCCCGACCTCGAACGGTTCGGTTGGCGGACCCGGCGCCCGCTTGCCGACGCGGTACATCGAGAGGGTTTCCGGTGAGACAGATGCTGCCCTCCGGCGAGGCCGGAGGGCAGCATCGTCACTGCTCAGGTGCGACTCAGGCGTCGAACCGATCGAGGTTCATCACCTTGTCCCACGCGGCGACGAAATCCTTGACGAACTTCTCGGTGGCGTCGTCCTCGGCGTAGACCTCGGCCAGGGCCCGCAGCTGCGAGTTGGCACCGAAGACGAGGTCGGCACGGGTGCCGGTCCACGTGGTCGCGCCGCTCTCGCGGTTCTTGCCGATGTAGGTCCCGTCGTCGGCCGGCGATGCCGACCAGTCGGTGCTCATGTCGAGCACGTTGACGAAGAAGTCATTCGTCAGGCGGCCGGGCGTCTCGGTGAGGACACCGAGCGACGATCCCTTGTAGGTCGCGCCGAGCACACGCAGACCACCGACGAGCACGGTCATCTCCGGCGCCGACAGCGTCAGCAGGTTCGCGCGATCCAGCAGGCGGTACTCCGCGGGCATCTCACTGGCCTTGCCCTCATAGTTGCGGAAACCGTCGGCCTTGGGCTCCAGGTAGGAGAAGGACTCCTCGTCGGTCATCTCCTGGGTCGCATCGGTGCGGCCCGGGGTGAACGGCACCGTGATGTCCACGCCGGCGTCCTTGGCGGCCTTCTCCACCGCGGCCACACCACCGAGCACCACCAGATCCGCGAACGAGACCTTGGCGCCGGCCTCGGCGTTGAAGCTCTCCTGGAGTCGCTCGAGGGTGCCGATCACCTGGGCGAGTTCCTCGGGCTCGTTGGCCTCCCAGGCCACCTGCGGCTGCAGGCGGATGCGACCACCGTTGGCGCCGCCGCGGAAATCGCTGCCACGGAACGACGATGCCGCCTTCCACGCGGTCGACACGAGCTGTGCGACCGTCAGACCCGAGTCGAGCAGCTGCGCCTTGAGGGAGTCGATGTCGGCGTCCGACAGGGTCGGTCCCTCCTGGGCGGGCACATTGTCCTGCCAGAGGTAGGTCTCCGACGGAACCAGCGGGCCGCGATAGCGGACGGCCGGACCCATGTCGCGGTGCAGCAGCTTGAACCAGGCCTTGGCGAACTCGTCGGCGAGTTCCTCGGGATGCTCGAGCCACCGGCGGGTGATCTTCTCGAAGCCGGGATCCATCCGCATGGACAGGTCGGTGGTCAGCATCGACGGGTGGGTCTTGCCGTCGCCGAACGCATTCGGGACGGTGCCGTCGCCGGCCGAGTCCTTCGGGCGCCACTGGTTGGCGCCGGCCGGGCTCTTGAAGAGCTCCCACTCGTAGCCGTAGAGGATCTCCAGGAAGCTGTTGTCCCAGGCGGTCGGGGTGTTGGTCCAGGTGACCTCCAGACCGCTGGTGATCGCATCGGCGCCCACGCCGGTGCCCTGCGGGTTCACCCAGCCCAGACCCATCTGCTCGATGGGAGCGGCCTCCGGCTCGGGGCCGACGAGTTCGGCGTCGCCGTTGCCGTGGGTCTTGCCGAAGGTGTGTCCGCCGACGATCAGCGCGGCGGTCTCGACATCGTTCATGGCCATCCGGGCGAAGGTCTCGCGGATGTCGACAGCAGCGGCAAGGGGATCCGGATTACCGTTGGGCCCTTCCGGATTGACATAGATCAGACCCATCTGCACAGCGGCGAGCGGATTCTCCAGGTCGCGCTGGCCGCTGTAGCGGCTGTCGCCGAGCCACTCGGCCTCCGGGCCCCAGTACACCTCTTCGGGTTCCCACTCGTCGGCGCGGCCGAAGGCGAAACCGGCGGTCTTGAAGCCCATGGACTCCAGTGCGACGTTGCCGGCCAGCACCAGCAGGTCGGCCCACGAGATGGCCTTGCCGTACTTCTTCTTGACCGGCCACAGCAGGCGGCGGGCCTTGTCGAGGCTGGCGTTGTCGGGCCAGCTGTTGAGCGGCGCGAAGCGCTGCATACCCGATCCCGCACCACCGCGTCCGTCCTCGACTCGATAGGTGCCGGCAGCATGCCACGACATGCGGATGAAAAGTGGGCCGTAGTTCCCGAAGTCGGCCGGCCACCACGACTGCGAGGTCTTCATCACATCCACGAGGTCGGCCTTGAGGGCATCCACGTCGAGGGTCTGCAGCGCGGCATCGTAGTCATAGTCGGTGTCGAGCGGGTTGACGACGTCGGGGTTGTGCGCCAGCAGCTTCAGGTTGAGCTGGTTGGGCCACCAGTCGCGGTTGCCGCCGCCCTCGACCGGCGGCTTGATGCGCATCGGGCAGCCGCCCTTGTCGGCGGCCTCGGTATTGGCTTCCGCGATCGGCGGATGCTCGGTGGCGTGAGCGGGGTTTTCCTCAGACACGACAAACCTTTCAGGAGAGAGCGATTCGGGCTGTGATCACGGTTGTGACCCCGAAACGGGAGCGGCTGCGCACTCGGCGCAGAGTCCCCAGTAGATGACCTCGGCCTCGTCGAGGACGAAGCCGTGGTGGTCCGACGGAGTGAGGCACGGTGCCTCCCCGACGGCGCAATCAACGTCGCCGATGATGCCGCATGATCGGCAGATGACGTGATGATGATTGTCGCCGACCCGCGACTCGTAACGAGCCACATGGCCGGACGGCTGGATTCGCCGGATCAGGCCTGCGGTCGTCAACGCGCGCAGCACGTCGTAGACCGCTTGACGTGAGACATCCGGCAACTCGGTGCGGACTGCCCCGACGATTGTGTCGGTGTCGGCATGGGGATGTGCGCACACCGCATCGAGAACGGCGAGTCGCGGGCGGGTCACCCGCAAATCGGCTTCACGCAACCGCGTTACGTGATCTGGCTGTGATGGCACGAGACCATCATGCCGGTTTTCTGGACTGAGTCAAGTTTTATCGGGGTGGTGTCTCGAATCGAGACTCAGCCGAGGGCGTCGTCGGGTTCGATCCGGAAGCCGACCTTCAGCGTCACCTGCGTGTGCGCGATGGCGCCGTCGACGATGTGGCCGCGCGTACTCACCACCTCGAACCACTCGACATTTCGGGTGGTCTGGGTGACGCGCGTGATCGCGTTGGCGATGGCTGCATCCGTGCCGTCCGACGAGGACCCGACTACCTCGATGACTCGATATGTGTGATCACTCATGGGCCGATGCTCCCATGGCGCGGACCTGCGCCACCGGAGATTTCGCAGACCGGTGCGAGCGTGACGCGGCCGGTCAGGTCGCGGCGTACCTGCCGTCGTGGCTCTCGACTGCGTCCTGACCGATCAATCGGTCGAGGTGGAGTTGCGCGGTGCGGCGCTCGACGGCGTCGACGAACGGCAACTCGACGTGCGGGCGATATACCAGCCGGTGGCGCACGATGTCGTCGAGGGTGCGCGGGACCTCCAGAAATGCCAGCAACCGGTCCTCGCGCCGACCGATGACCTGCACGTAGTCGTCGAGCCGACGACGGAACTCGGCCGCACCGTCGATGACCCCCTTCTGATGAAAGGTGCCATACCATCGTGCGTCGATCGATCGGACGGTCTCGATGGAGCGGAGATAGTCTTCGACGCTGCTGCCGACATCGCCGTACATTGGCCCGAACGACGTCAGGTCGATATCGGCGACGTAGAGAAAGCCCGTGGGCTCCACCAGCACACCGCAATGGCCGGCGGTGTGGCCGGGAAGATGGATCACGCTCGCTCGCACACCGCCGAGGTCGAACTCGTGTGCGGCATCGACCCCGACGGCGTCCGGGAACCCCGGCGGCAGGTGAAACTGGTCATCAATCTGCTCACCGACCGCGGTCGTCTCCGCGGTGGTCAGCCCATATCCCTCGAGCAATACCTCCAGCGACCGTACTGCCTGCACGTCGGCGTGGTGGCAGTACGTGGTCGCACTGAAGTGCCGGAGGCCGGCGAGGTGATCCTCGTGTGCATGGCTGATCATCACCGCATCGGCCCCCACTGGGTCGCGGTCGACCTCCAGTGACGGATCGACCACCAGCGTCGCTTCCGAGCCCATCACGACCACCGAGTTGCCGTAGGGATACGCACCGCCATGCGCGGAGGTCAGCACGGTGACCTCGCCATACTCGGTGGCACCGAAGGACGGGTTGTTGTACATCTCCGCTTCGTACCGTCGCCGCGTCGGCGTTGTCAACGAGTCGCGGTCGTGCCAACCGGACATCCTGGTCTGTTTTGCCGGAACCGAGCGTTTCCGGTCTCTCTGCCGTAACGTGCGGATGCAATGCCACGCGCGGTGTCGCTCGAGACCGTGGCGTTGTCCGGCGACGTGGCGGTGACCGACAAGAGTTAGGTCGGGCGTGCTTTCACCCATCAGTCGTAGGGATTTGCTGGTCACCACCGGATTGACTGCGGTCCTCGCAGCGATCTCGCGGGGGCCGGCGGCAACGGCCGCACCACCCGACGGCTACGCGGATATGCCCGCGGCCGCGCGGCAGGTGCTCGGCGGTCTGCGCATCTCCTCGCGTGACGCATTGCGGGGGGTCGCGGTGATGGTGATGCCCGGCGACGACCCCTACTCGGTGCGGCAGGGTGTCAGTGTGCGCGGCGGCGGAGCCATGAGTGATGGCGCCGCCGACGAGTTCATCGGCCTGGTCGACCGTTTCTTGCCCCAGGGAGACCAACTCGTGCGCCCCGTCGCAGTGGCGTTGTCGGTGACGCTTGCCGATCTGGGCGCCGGCTCCGTGCCGCTGCCGGACCAACGGACCGCCGACGCGGTCGATCGCGGGCTCGGGATCGCCGACAACGAGCGCACTTTCCCGCTGTCGCTGCTGGCAGGGCTCGTGGTGGATGTGGCCGCGGTGCTGGCGGGGGCGCCGTTGGCCGGACCGTTCGCCTCGCCGTTCGCCAACGCCGACTACCGAACCAAATGTCGCACCTTCGAACTGATCGAGCGTCCACTCGCCGATCTCGCCGCGATCTTCGACAACGCACTGCCCCAACCGCTGCGCGGGTCGGCGTCGGGAGTGTTGCGGTTCGTCGGCGGAATCCTCCTCGACGGTTCGGCATTCACCGTCTGGAGCGAACACCGCCTCTACGATCAGTCCGCGGGCCGCCTGCTCAAACGCCCTGTCGCCTGGGATATCACCCGCTATCGGACGCAGGGGCTCGTCGACGGCCACGACGATTTCATCGGCTACTACCAGGGATTCGAGGAGTTCTGATCTGTGCGTGACGTGATCGTGATCGGTGCCGGTGGTGGTGGCCCGGTGGTGGCCGCCGAACTCGCCGGCCAAGGCCTCGACGTGCTGCTTCTCGAAGGCGGTCCGCGGCAGGCGAATCCGGAGAGTCAGTGGTCGCACCTGGAGTTCGACGCCAATGACCCGACGGCCGGATTCCTGCGCTTCGGGCCCGCGGACCGCAGCAAGGCGGGCTGGTATCGGGAGTGGGCGCAGAACAGCTTCGTCTGGGAGCTGGCCGGCGTCGGCGGCACCACCCAACACTTCTTCGGCAACAGTCCACGACCGTACCCGGGTGTGTTCGCCGACTATCGAGGTGCTGATGCGGCCCGGTACGACACGGCACACCGTTTCCCGTTCGGTTACCGGGAACTGGTGCCCTATCTGGAATGGGTGGAGGAGACCCTTCCGGTCAAGCCGGCGCCGATGGGCACCAAGGAAGCGCTGTTCTTCCGGGGATGTGAGGGGCTGGGGCTGCCGCTGCAGCGGTCCCGGGACACCACCCGTGCTTCCTTTCGCCCGCAACCGAATTGCATCCTGCACCCAGGGGGCACCGCGGGGAGGACCTCGCAGTCGGAACTCCTCGTCCATCCTCAGGCCAGCGGGTGCACCTTCTGCGGTCACTGCTTTCAGGGCTGTTACCAACCTGCGCGGGCGCCACGCAATCTCTTCGCCCGCAGGTCGACCGACAACAGTTACGTCCCGCTCGGTCTGGCCGCCGACGCGGTGCGACCGGGCGGACGGGCGGTCGAACTCAAGACCGACTGCTTCGTGGTGCAGATCCATTCCGAGAAACGAGGCGAGAAGACCCGCGCCACCGGTGTCACGTGGCGCGACAACACGACCGGCGCCGAATCGCGCGAAGACGCCCGGGTCGTGGTGCTGTCGGCCGGCGCCACCGAGAGTCCGCGGCTGTGGTTCAACAGCGGCCTGCCCAACCCGAACGACTGGGTGGGGCGTGGACACACCGATCATTGGTTCGACTGGGTCGTCGGCCTGTTCGATGTGGACACCGGCAACACCCGGGGTGCGAACTCGTGTGCGCGGGTCGAATTGCCCGGCTACGGGTGTCTGGAGAACTCGGGTGTCACGCCCGCGATCCAGGCGTTCACGATGACGTTGTCCAACAGTGGGATTCGTGGTCAGTACACCAACGGGCGCGGGATGCGGGGAGCCTGGGACGGGCCGACCGGTCGCCTGGCCGGTGCGGAACTGCGCGAGTTCATGGCGCACGGCATCGATCGGATGCTGAACATCCTGTGTATCACCGACGACCATGTGGAGCCGGAATGCCGGATCGTCCCCTCGGCGATGCCCGCCGACTCGAATGGAGCGGTCGCGAAGATCGACATCGACATCCGGAAACGATCCGCGCCGACCCGACGTAACCGCGAATACGTAGCGACCAGGGCCGCACAGCTGCTACGCAAGGCCGGGGCGCGGACTGTCTACCGACTGGATTGGGCGCCGTTGCTGCTGCATGTGCATTCGTCGATGCGGATGGGGGACTCGGCCACCAATTCGGTGGCCCGGCCCAGCGGGGAGGCGAGGTTTGTCGATCGGCTGTTCATCGCCGACAACTCGGTGCTCGCCAATTCGCTCGGCGGACCCAATCCCACGCTCACCACCCAGGCGATCGCCACCCGCACCGCCGAGAAGATCATGACCACCTACTTCGGCGGTGACGCCTGGGTGGGTTCGGACGCGCCGGTGGTCACCACCGACGATCGGATCACCCGCCGGATGGTCGAACTCGGCCTCTGAGTCGGGGGTCGGCGTCGCAGAATGGCGTGGCGGCCAATGCGGTGTCGTCACGTCACACGTTGTCAGCGCGCAAGCGGATCGCGTAGAGCGAGATCCCGGTGGCGATCACCAACACGAAGATCGTGGCCAGGCAGACTGCGGCGACGGTCGGTGTCTCACCGGCAGCGGTGACGATGATGCCGATCAACGCCCAGATCACCGTGAGGGGATAGCCGATCAGAACCCCGCCCAGAAACAACGTGACGATGATCGCGAACACCGCGGCCGCCAGCAATATGGCGATCTGCCATCCCAGCGCGTCGGCATCGGCGCCGGCGGCGGCGACATCCGACGCCCAGTTCTGGAACACGGCGGCGGTCGCCCAGCCGGCGTAGATGCCGACCAGCACGCGGGTGAGGGCGGCACGCCACGCAGGTGTGTCCGGATCGCGCGGACCGGCAGCGATGCGGGCGGCGTCGATGAGGGCCACGGTCATGATCGTCAGGACGATCGAGGTGATCCACCGCCACTCGGCCGCCGACAACAGAATCCAGACGGCAGCGCCGAAGAACGCGACCGAGACGTCGGCGGTGACCCGTGCCGGGGCGCCGGTGCCCGTCGATCTGGTCAGCACCATCATTCCGCCGAACACCAACGACAGTAGGTAGATCACACTCCAGATCGAGAAAGTGTAGCCGGCGGGGGTGATCAGCAGATCTACGGTCGACTCGTTGGGAGATGCGCCGATACCCGCGAACGGGACCACGGGAGCCAGGATTTGGGCTATCGCACCCACGAGCGCGACGATGGCCAGGGATGTGTTCACACGCGTTTGGGCAGCCATGCCGCCCAGGGTAGGCATATTCTCGGCGGGCCATCACCGACGGCCGGGCGGGGTGGTGGCAGGGGCCGACCGCGGTCACCACCCTAGGACGATGCGGTAGTGATGAGGTGTGCGAGTGAGCGGTAAGCGATGAGCCGGGCGCCCGGCCGGACCGTCGTCGGCTGCGTCGGGATGGGCCGATGACCATCGACGAGGTGACCGACGAGCTGTACGGGATGATGCCCGGCGAGTTCGTCGGGCGACGCACCGAACTCGCCCGCGAGGCTCGAGCGGCCGGCGATCGCGAGTTGGCTCGGAAGATCACGTCACTGCGACGGCCCACGCAGGTCGCCTGGGCGATCAATCAATGGGTACGTACCGATCCCGACGGCGTCGCGGCGCTGCTCGACCTGGCGGCCGAACTGCTCGCTGCACAGCGCAGGTCGTCGGCGGATCGATTGCGCGAGTTGGCCGGCCGGCGACAGACACTGGTCGCCGAGTGCGCGACGTCGGTCGCGCGCGGCGCCCGGCAGCAGGGTGTGTCACTGTCGGACAACGCGACCCGCGAGGTGGGACAGTCTCTGCGCGCCGCGGTGGCCGACGAGGAGATAGCCGAGCTGCTGCGGCGTGGACATTTCGTGACCGCAGCCGAGTACAGCGGCTTCGGGCCGGCCGCGGTCTTCGTCGTACCCGACGCCGACACCGAGCCGGCCGCTGCGGAGCCCGAGTCCGAAGCGCCGGAACCGGCGCGCGCGAGCGACAAGGATCTGGCGCTGCGACGAGCCCGGCAAGCTCTCGCCGAGGCCGAGGATGCCGAACGATCGGCCACCGCCGACGTCGCCGAACACGAGGAGGAGATGGCCGCGGCACGTGCTCGTGCCGACGAACTCGCCGAGGACTGCGCACGGCTACGCGCTGAGCTGGAACGGCGAGATGCCGAGCTGCGGTTCGCGCTGCGTCAGGTCGACGCGGCCGCCGAGCAACTCCGTACGGCCGGCGACGCTCTCGACCGCGCACACGATGAGCTCGACGTGGCGCGGAACGACGTGGCGCGGCTGGAGTCCGACGGGTAGGGCCGCGATCTGCGGGGTTTCGCCGATCAGCCCTCGGCGCCGAGGATCTCGATGACGAACACCAGGGTGTCGCCCTGTTGGATTCCGGCTTGCGGATTGCCCTGCGGATACCCGTCCGCCGAGGTCATCGCGACCGCCACGGTGGCACCGACATTCTGTCCGGCGATGGCCTTCTGGAAGCCGGTCACCACGCCGTCGAGGGGGAACTCGGCGGGGGCGCCGCGTTCGTAGCTGCTGTCGAACACCGAGCCGTCACGCCCGTTGACCCCGAGGTAGCACACCGAGACGGTTGCGGTGTCCTCCACGATCGCGCCGGACGCGGGCTCCAACGTCTGCACGGTGGTCTCGTCGACCGAGAAGGGTGTGGTGACCTCGACGCCCGGGGCGGCGTCATCGGTGGGGGCGATCACGGCGATCGCGCCGGTCGCCCCGCTGAACTCCCACGCCGGGGTGGCCGAGGTGTCGGGTGCACCCGAGGGACAGTCCGTGGTCGCGACGGTGCTCGCCGCGGCCTGCCCGGTCGACTCCGAGGTGGCGTCGTCGGTGGAGTTGCAGGCGCTCAGCGCCATGGTCAGCAGCAGGGTCGAGGCCAGCGCCGCTCGGCGCACCGTGAACATGGCCGCAACGCTACCGAGCGAGTCGGCAATAGCGGACACCGGCTGTCCTGGTGGCCGGGCAGGATGGGTACTGCGATCCCGCCGCTCGCCGATGACCAGTGGTGGGTCGCGCACCGACCATCGTGGGAGTGAGGCAGATATGTCCCGGGAACTTCAGGTCACGATCGACTGCGCCGATCCGGGCACGCTGGCCGAATTCTGGAGCGCGGCCCTGGGATATCGGGTACAGAGTCCGCCGCCGGGATTCGATTCCTGGGATGCGGCCCTCGACGCGCTGGGCATCCCGCCGGATCGTCGCAACGACGCGTCCGGGATCGTCGACCCCGACGGTCACGGGCCACGCGTGTTCTTCCAGCGGGTGCCCGAGTCCAAGGTCGGCAAGAACCGCCTGCACCTCGATGTGCGCGCGGCACCGGGCCTGACCGGCGAGGAACGGATGGCCGCGCTCGAGGCCGAATGTGCTGGACTGCTGAGAGCGGGAGCCACCCGCATCGCCCGATACGAACCGGCGCCACCGCTGGAAGGCGGCCACATCGTGATGGCTGATCCGGAAGGCAACGAGTTCTGCCTCGACTGACCGCAGATCCGTCGGCGAGCCGGTGCCGATCAGCGTACGGGCAGAGAGTTGTCGCGCCGCAGGGCGAAGAAGTACGGCCGATCCGAACCCTTCAGGTCCATCGCGCCGAGCACGGCGTCGTCGGCGAGCCGCCGGAACACGTCATTGATCGGTAGCTGGTCGTAGAGCATCGTGGCGGTGTCGACGCCGCGGTATCGGGTCGTGCGCAGGCGCGCCTTGGCCGACCGGGCCCGCCACAGCAGTCGGGTGGCGGCGATCGGTGTACCGAAGGACATCGACTTGATCGACGGAGCCTTGGCGGCCAGCGGCACCCCACTGAATGCAAAGGCCGGATTCATCGGCCACAACGCCTGGCCGTCGGGAGTGGGAAACAACAGTGGATGCACCGTCTCGGCGTCCACGAACTGCTTGCCCCACCATCCGCTCGCCGCCAGCAGACCGTCCATCGGATGGTTCGTCGGGAGCTCGGCGCCGCGCCACGTGCCGATCATGGCGTCGGTCTCGACAGCGGGTGCCGAGTCGAAGAGTTCCAGTGCCGCTTCCGTGGTGGACGGAACGTTGTCCATCAATTCGGTCAGGTGCATGGCACGATCCTACGCAGCAAGACACAGATGGACCATCATGTGTCATCACCTGCCCGTCGAGCGGTCCGCATGGTCGGTCATCGACAGACGGCGCCCTCCGACGCGGATGTGACCAGCTTCGAATACTTCGCCAACACGCCGCGGGTGTAGCGCGGCGGCAACGGCTCGAAGGCGTCGGCGCGCCGCGCCAATTCGTCCGGATCGACCAACAGATCCAGCGTGCCCTTGCCCACGTCCAGGCGGATGCGGTCGCCGTCGCGCACCAGGGCGATCGGGCCGCCGTCGACGGCCTCCGGGGCCACATGGCCCACGCACAGGCCGGTGGTGCCGCCGGAGAATCGGCCGTCGGTCATCAGGAGTACGTCCTTGCCGAGGCCGGCACCTTTGATGGCCCCGGTGATCGCCAGCATCTCGCGCATGCCGGGGCCGCCCTTGGGGCCCTCATAGCGGATCACCACGACGTCGCCGGCGGTGATCGTGCCGTCCTCGAGTGCATCCATCGCCGCGCGTTCGCGATCGAAGACCCGGGCGACCCCCTCGAAGACGTCTGAGTCGAAGCCGGCCGATTTCACCACGGCGCCCTGCGGGGCGAGTGATCCCTTCAAGATGGTGATGCCGCCGGTCGGATGGATCGGCTCACTGGTGGCGCGCAGCACCAGCCCGTCGGGGTCGGGCGGCGCGATGCCCGCGAGGTTCTGTGCGACGGTCTCGCCGGTCACCGTCAGGCAGTCGCCGTGCAGCAGGTCGGCGTCGAGCAGCGCCTTCATCACGACCGGAACACCGCCGATCCGGTCCACATCGGTCATCACGTGCCGGCCGAACGGTTTGACGTCGGCCAGGTGCGGCACCTTGGCGCCGATACGTGCGAAGTCGTCGAGTGACAGGGGTACTTCGGCCTCGTTGGCAATGGCGAGCAGGTGCAGGACCGCGTTGGTGGACCCGCCGAACGCCATCACCACGGCGATGGCATTCTCGAACGCCTCGCGGGTCATGATGTCGCGGGCGGTGATGCCGCGGCGCAGCATCTGCACGACCGCCTCACCGCTCTCCCGTGCATACCGGTCACGACGCCGATCAGGGGCCGGGGGAGCGGCGCTGCCGGGTAGCGACATCCCCAACGCTTCGGCGGCGCTGGCCATCGTGTTCGCCGTGTACATCCCACCGCAGGCGCCCTCGCCCGGGCAGATCGCCCGTTCGATCGTGTCCACGTCCTCGCGGCTCATCAGGCCCCGTGAGCAGGCCCCGACCGCCTCGAACGCATCGATGATCGTCACCTGCCGCTCGGCCCCGTCGGACAGCGTGGCGTAGCCGGGCAATGTGGAACCGGCGTAGAGGAATACGTTCGCCAGGTCCAGCCGGGCCGCCGCCATCAACATCCCGGGCAGCGACTTGTCGCAGCCGGCGAGCAGCACCGATCCGTCGAGTCGCTCGGCGTTCATGACGGTCTCCACGCTGTCGGCGATCACCTCTCGAGAGACCAGTGAGAAGTGCATGCCTTCATGGCCCATCGAGATACCGTCGGAGACCGAGATCGTGCCGAACTCCAGTGGATAGCCGCCGGCGGCATACACACCCTCCTTGACGGCCTTCGCGAGGCGGTCGAGCGAGAGATTGCACGGGGTGATCTCGTTCCACGACGAGCCGACCCCGATCTGCGGTTTGACCCAGTCGTCGTCGCCCATCCCGACCGCTCGCAGCATGCCGCGCGCTGCGGTCTTCTCGAGCCCGTCGGTGACGTCGCGACTGCGGGGCTTGATGTCGATGTCCGTGTCGGGCTGAGTTGGATCGGTCATGACGGCAACCCTAGTGCCGTGCCCGGGTGATCGGTGGCGTCACTCGGTGAAAGCGAGCATGGCGGCCGCCACGACCGCCGATCCGCGGCCGTGCTCGGAAAACCGGGCACGCTGCCGGACGGCGCCGTTGCCGTGCCGATCCAGGCGGGTCAGGTAGTGCTCGATCTGATCCTGGTCGCCGAGCTTCGCCACACTCGGTCCGATGTCGGCGATGAGCCCGGCGACCATGTCGCGCGCGGCTGCGGACTGCTGCGTCAGCACATCGATCCCGTCACCGTCGATGCCGTCGTGGGCCGCCTTCCAGAGCGCTGCGGAGAGGACCGCGTCGTCCACCTCCGGAGCGACGCGACCGGCGGCGAGGTCGGCGGTCGCGGTCATCACCAGCGCCCGTACCAGCGTGGCGAGACCTGCTGCGTCCGCGGCATGTTGTTGGACGTCGCCGATCCGGATCTCGATGGTGGGCAGATGGTCCGACGGCCGGATGTCCCAATAGACCATATGGTCGTCGAGGATCGCGCCCGACGACACGAACATGTCGACGAGTTGCTCGAAGTGCTGTCGGGAGCGCAGATGCGGTGGGGGACCCGACGCCGGCCAGCGGTTCCACAGCACCGAACGCCAACTGGCATGCCCGGTGTCGGAGTCGCGGTAGATGGCCGAATTGGCCGACAGGGCGAGCAGAACCGGGAGCCGCCGACGCAGATGATTGCTGACGCCGACGGCGACGTCGCGGTCGACGACGTCGACGTGGATGTGACAGCCGGAGATGCCCTGTTCGTGCGCGAGCATGCCGAAGTGTTCCCCGATGCGGCGATACCGCTCGGTGTCGGTGATCGGAAAGGCATCGGGCACCGTCGGTGGCACGCCGGTCGCGATGACGCCGACGCCCACCTCGTGCGCGGCAGCCGCCACCACCGACCTCAGACGCCGCAGCTCAGCGAGTACCTCCCCACTCGTCGAGCACGCGGGGGTTGCGATCTCCACCTGGCAGGTCGTCAATTCCAGATCCAGATGCACGTCGCGGCGCGCGGCCGCCTCGGCGACCTCCCGGTTGCGTCCCACCGGATGGCCGGTCGACGTGTCGACCAGGATGAATTCTTCTTCGACACCGATCCTCGGGATGCCGGCCGAGTCGGTACCGTCGGTGGTCGACACATCTGCGGGGCACATCACGACATCGTCCGGTCGAGACGTACGGCCGAATTCTGGGTCGGGATCCGCAGGTTCACGACAAAGATCCGTAGGTTCACGACAAAGGGGAGGCACGTGTGGCAGGAGTCGATGTCGGCATCCGTTCGGAGATGAGCCCGGAGGAGGCCTGGAAGCTGGCTTCCGACCTGCACCGCTTCTCGGAATGGATGACCATATTCGGAGGATGGAAGAGCGACGTGCCGGACGAGATCGACGAGGGGACCGAGGTGTCCTCGCTGATCAAGGTCAAGGGATTTCGCAATGTGATCCACTGGCGGGTGACCTGCTACGAGGAGCCCACGGCGATCGCGCTGTCCGGCAAGGGCCGCGGTGGTGTTCACATCGATCTCACCATGCGGGTCGACGGCGTCGATGAGGGCTCTCGGTTCACGCTGGACGCCACGCTGCGCGGCGGGCTCCTCAACGGACCGGTGGGCCGGTTCGTGGCGCGGTTGATGGAGTCCGATGTGCGTGAATCCATCGAGAATCTGGCCCACTTGGGCGGTTCGACCGAAGGCCGCTGATCGCTGTCGACAATCGCTCAACTGTCGGTACCTCCGACCCGAGTGCGAAGCTCGTCGAACAACCCTGCGGTCGCCGGAACGAGATGTGCACGCGATGCGGCCCCCAGCCCGACCTCGACCAGGCAGGGGGAACACCGCAACCGGACGGGCATCGCAGTACTCGGCCACACTCGTCCCCACATTGCCGGTGGCACCGACCACCACGACGGTCAGATCGGCGGCCTCGTTGCTCGACATGATCGGGGGATACCCGCAGCCGGAAATGCAGAAACGGCGGCACCGGCGAACATGGCTGTCAGTCCTGGCCGCCCTCGTTGTGGGTCGGGCGAACGCGTGCGAAGTACCGCCGCAGTGCCATTGCCGACACCACCGCGCTTGCGCCCCCGACGCCGACGAAGGCGGGATCTGTCAGTCGCGCGCGGCCCGCGTAGAGAAGGCCCACAGCCGCGGCCGCGTTCATCGATGCCCACACCACGTTGAGTCCGGGCGAGGAGTCGCCGACTCCCGGCGGGTCGGCGAACGGCGTCGGAAATGGTGTGCCGGTGAGCCCGTGGGCGAGGTGCGGCACCACATTGGCGGCGACTGCCCCGGCGGCTCCGGCAGTGAGCAGTACACGAAAGTCGGGCATGAATCTCCTCACGGTGGGACCTGGTGTCGTGCGTGGCCAGCGCCAGCCTAACCACATGCGGATGCGGTGCTCGACACGACTACTCGTCGCGGGAGGGGTCCTCCGGTTCGCGTCCTGGATCACCGGTGATCAGGTGATCGAGCAGGTCGGTGGTCGCCTCGGCGGCCATCGAGAAGGGTTCGAGGACGATGTCCGCACCGGCGGCACGCAACTGCTCGGCATCATGTGGATGATGGGCGGTCATCACCACATGGCCGCCGTAGCCGTGATGGTGCAACGCATGCAAGAGCGCGTGATTGGCGTCCATTGTCGGGATCGTGCTGATGATGAAGCGTGCCCGGGACAGTGGCAGCGTTTCCAGGAAGTGCAGGTCGGACGCGCTGCCGTAGACGGACCTGACGCCCGGACGCGCGTTCGACGCCAGGCGGTGCGGGTCGAAATCGACCGCGAGCACCCGGTGTCCGGCGGCACTGAATTCGTCGGCGATGTGGCGGCCGAAGCGGCCCAGTCCGTACAGGATCGCGTCGACGTCGACCTCCGTGTCGTCTGGCGGCAGGTGGCGGGTCGGAGAGCGGTCGAAGATTCCCAGCCACCGTTCGAGATATCGGTAGAGCCGGTGGGAGAACCGGATCAGATATGTGGATCCGGCGATGGTCACCAGAGCGACCACGGTGATCACGCTCGAAGTGGTGTCGGTGATGTGTCCGAGACCGAGGCCGAGTGCTGCCAGGATGAGCGAGAACTCGGAGATCTGACCCAGCGGCAGCCCCGTCATGAATCCGACTTGCGGCGGGTATCGCTGAACAGCCATCAGGATCATGATGATCAGCGGTTTGGCGATCAGGACGAACAACGACAGCACCACGATCTGCGGGATACGTCCGGACGCGTCGGCGAAGTTCAGACCGGCACCGAGATCGAGGAAGAAGAACAACAGCATGAAATCGCGCAGACTCACCAAGCGGGCGCCGAGCGCATCTCGATACGGCGTGGCAGCCAGCGACACCCCCGCCAGGAAGGCGCCGACTTCGGAGCTGAAACCGAGCGCCTCGGTGCCCGCGGCGAGGGCGATCGCGTAGGCCACGCCGAACAGCACGAGCAACTCTTGGGACCTCGCCACCTGATGGAGTAACCAGGGCAACACGTATCGCATCAGCAGGGCGATACCGACCAGTAGCCCGATGCCCTTGGCCAGCACCAGCGCCACGCTGACCATCATCGTGTCGTCGGTTTCTCGGCCGAACGCATTGATCGCGATCATCACCACCACGACGACGAGATCCTGCACGATCAGCAGTCCGACGGCGATCCGGCCGTGCAACTGTTCGATCTCACGGTTGTCGGAGAGGAGTTTGACAATGATGATCGTGGACGAAAACGTCAGGGCCATCGCAACATAGAACGCGGGGACAGCGCTCATCCCGAACGCGATGCCCAGCAGGTAACCCAATATGCCGGTGATCAACACCTGCCCGACACCGGTGATCAAGGCCACTGGTCCGGTGGTCCGGATGAGGTTCATGTCCAGGCGCAGACCGACGAGGAACAGCAGGATCGCGATGCCGAGGCGGGCCAACAGGTCGATGGTCTCGTTGGTGGTGACCCACCCGGTGCCGGTGGGACCCACCAGAATGCCGACGCCGATGAACGCCACGATCATCGGCTGCCGCAGCTTGGTCGCCACCAGACCGGCAACCGCCGCGATGGCCAGGATGCCCGCGATCAGCACGAAGTCGTGCGGTTCCACCACGTTGCAACTCTTTCGTCCGACACTGTGCCCCTAAACCTAACGCGCGAATCGGACACGGCAACCCAACCCGGCGCGTCGGTTCTCAACGTCCTGCTCCGACCGGTCGGAATGCGCCGTGCACAACCCTGGTTGGCCATGACATGACCGAACACGACTTCGATCCCCGCGACCTGATCGCCGAGACCCGCATCGGCATCCTGGCCACCATCAAGCGCAGCGGTCTACCGCAACTGTCTCCCGTCACGTGCGTCTACGACCGCGACGACGACACCATCTACGTCTCGATGACCGAGGGACGGGCGAAAACCGCCAATCTGCGCCGGGACCCGCGGGCGGCAGTCGAGTTCACCGGGCCCGACGGATACACCTGGGCGACCGCGGAGGGGCACGTCACCTTGATCGGGCCGGCCGACGCGCCGGACTCCGCCGAGGTCGACGCGCTGGTCGAGTACTACCGACTCGGCGCCGGCGAGCATCCCGATTGGGACGAGTACCGCGCCGTGATGGTGGCCGACCGACGGGTATTGATGGTCCTGAAGGTGTCACATGTGTACGGGGCCAGATTGCGCTGACGGGTGGCCACACCGATTCCCCAGCACGATCGGATACGTCGCAATAGAGTGACTTACGCCAGGACGCGACCTGCCTTCCCCAGGAGATCCGATGCAGTGGTTCGTGGACAGTCCGTTGCTCACCCTGTTCTTCTGCGTCGGTGTCGGTGCACTCATCGGCCGGATTCCCTTCGGGCCCGTATCATTCGGCCCGGCCGGAGCACTGTTCGTGGCGCTGGCGCTGTCGGCCATCGACGAAGACGTCGCGTTGCCACAGATCGTCACGAACCTGTCGCTGTGCGTGTTCTGCTACATGGTCGGCATCGCGGCCGGACCGTCGTTCGTTCGTGCGTTGCGGACCGGGTGGAAACCGGTGCTGGTATCGGTGGTGGCGATCCTCGCGATGGCGGGTACTGCGCTCGGTCTGGGCAAGGCCCTCGGCTTCGACATCGGGACGATCGCCGGCGCCTTCTCGGGGGCGGGCACGGCGACGGCCGCACTCGGTGCGGTGCAGCAGCAACTCGCCGACGGCGGTGACATCCCGCCCCAACCCGCCATCGGATATGCGGTGGCCTATCCGATCACCGTCCTGTTGACCATTCTCGCGTGTGCCTACCTGATCGGGGTCGGCCGGCGTCGGCCCACCGCCGAAGACCAGGAGAAGGTCGCGCCGATCGTGATCCGCACCCTGGAGATCGTCGGGGAGCCCGATCTGACGGTGCACGGGTTGGGCGAACGCTACGACGCGGTCGTGTCGCGGTTGACCCGCGGCGGCCGCACCGTCATCGCACACGATTCCGAGCAGCTGTCGGCCGGAGACCTGCTCACCGTCACAGCTCGCGAGGACGTCGTCGACGGCTTGGTGGCGGACCTCGGTCGTGAGAGCGGTGACGAATTCTGGCGCGATCGCTCCGACATCGACTTCCGTCGCATCATCATGTCGAACCGCACCCACGCGGGCCGGCAGTTGCACGAGCTGCGACTCGAGGAACGTTTCGACGCCGTTGTGAGCCGGGTGCGCCGCGGCGACGTGGATCTGATCGCCACTCCCGATCTGGTGCTGCAGACCGGGGATCGGCTGCGCGTGACCGCACCAAGGGACCGCCTGCGTGACGTCGCCGACGATCTCGGGGATTCCGAACGGACCGCCGGCGACATCAACCCCATCGGTCTCGGACTCGGGCTGACGATCGGACTGATGCTGGCGTTTGTGGAGATCCCGATGCCCGGCGGTGGGACGTTGGTGCTGGGTACCGCGACCGCCCCGCTGATCGCGGGCGTCGTGCTCGGGGCGCTGGGCCGGACCGGCCCGATCGTCTGGACGTTGCCGGGCAACGTGTCCAACACGCTCAACCAGTTCACCCTGATGGTCTTCTTGGTGGCGGTCGGTACCGGTGCCGGTTCAGGGCTCGTGGACGCGCTCGCCGACGACGGGCTGCAACTTGTCCTGCTCGGCGTGGCCATCTCGGCGGCACATGCGCTGATCTGTGTGTTCGCTCTGCGTTCGTTGCTGCAGTACGGAACCGCCCGCGCACTCGGCGGCCTCACCGGTTCACAACTCAACCCGGCGCCGTATGCGTATGCGATGGGCAAGGTCCCCGACCAGCGGGTCGCGCTGGGTTACGCGGTGCTGTTCCCGGTCAGCATGATCATCAAGGTGTTCATCGCCCAGTTGATGGTGGTGTACTTCTGAGGCTTTTCTGATCGGCCGCCGGCACGAGTGCGTCGGATGACGCGTGGACCGGGCCGGGCGAGCGCTGCTCCTGCGACGTGGTCAGCGGGATATCCGACACCGTGGACAGTTCGCCGTCGTCGCCGGGTTGCTCGAAGATCGCGCGTGCCGAGCGGCCGGACGACTCGACGGTGGCGATGGTGTTGCCGAAGATGGGGCCGTTCACCTTCGACCAGGTCATCGGCAACGCGGGCGCGCCCCGGTGGCGTGCCCACCGTCTCGTCAGCCGGGCCACCCTCGACGACCAGCCGGCGATGAACATCGGTCTGACGAAGGCGGGCACCATGTTGTGCACCGGCGAGCACACGAGTTGGTACACGTCGGAATGCACAGCGGCGCGAAAGTCGACGCGCGCCGCGTAGCTGTGGTGGACATCGCCAGACAGGACGGTGATGGTTGCCGGTGCATGCGCCGGCCGGGCGGCGAGGTCGCCGATCAATGCGGTCAGCCGCTCGAACGAGCGACCGAACGCCTGCCAGTGTTCCAGATCGGCTGCCTGCCGGATCTTCTCGGCGATCCGTCCCCGAATGCCCGGGTGCGCTGCCGCGATCTCGTTCACCGTCTCCGCGTCGCCGAGTACCGGGGGCAGCAGCCACGGCAGCGACGAGCCGATCATCAGATGATCGACGTCGTCGGGTCGGTCGTTCATCTGCTCGGCCAGCCAGTCGAACTCGTTGTCGCTGAGCATGTTACGGGTGCCATCGGTGAACACTCGGCCGTTGCGGGAATCGACCATGATGAGACGTGCACGACCCAGATCCCAGCGGAAACTGAACCGCAGGCCCTTGCGCCCGTCGACCTCGGTGTCGGCGCGATCGGCGAGATCAACCAGCTGGGTCCAGCAATCACCCTCGGCGGCGAGTACCGATTGGTATTCCGGGTCCGCGGCAAGGGACGCCGGACTGAGATTGCCGATGTGCTGATACACCCAGTACGAGGCGAGGCCCGCGCGGATCCGCTCTCGCCACCACGGTTCGCGGTTGATCTGTTCCCGCCACGCCGCCGATGTGTTCCAGTCATCGCGGATGTCGTGGTCGTCGAAGATCATCGCGGTCGGCACCGTGGAAAGAATCCACCGGATCTCGGGATCGCCCCAGGTGTGACGGTAGAGGCTGGCGTACTCGTCGAATGTGACCACCTCGTCCTCGGGATGTTCGGTGGCGCGCCGTCTGCCGGCGAGGTTGCGCCGTGCGTGTGGGGTGAGCTCGTCGGCGTACACCTGGTCACCCAGCAGGAGTAGCGCGTCCGGCCAGAGTTCGTGCGACAGTCCGGCGAGGCGCGCCGCGTAGGAGTCGAGTGCGTCGACGCCCAGTCGCGCGTCCAGGTCCGGGTCGTCGGTTCGCGGGAACCGGCAGGAACCGAACACGACACGCTTGCGGGTCGCCGAACGCGGACCGCGCGTACGGATGACGCTCGGCGGGAACGGCGAGTCGGCTGCCGGCCACTGCACCGCACCGTCGACGGTGACCTCATAGGGCGTGGTGGAATCCGGAGCGAGACCGTCGACGACGACCAGGGCGAAGTGGTGGCCGTGCACCTCGAAAGTTCGGGCTCGGCACCCGAGTATCTCCACGTCACCTGGATTGTCGGTCTGAACCCACACGACTGCCGTCGTCTCCCCGACGTGTCGGAGGACCGGTCCGAGAACAAGAGCCATCGGACCAGCCTAGGTGGAGTTCCTGTGAACTAGCCCGGCTCGTCGTCGAGGAACCCGCGGATCAACGTCAGGCACGACTCGGTCAGGGCCCGGTCCACGGGCCCGGAGTCGGTGCTGCCGAGGTAGTCGCCGTGTCCGGCGGGCACGATCAGTGCTCGGCCGCCGGGCGTCGCATACGCCATGCGGATCGTGTGCTGGGGGAGCACCACATCCTGATCGCCGCTCGCGTAGAGCACGGGTCCGCGCAGGCCGGCGAGCTCGACGTCGTCCCAGTCCCGAAACCCGCGCATGACGGCGACGTCGAGGTCGAACATGCGGCGCAGATCGGCGGGATCCGGGTTGATGGCCCGATAGGCCTCGACCAGCGCGCCGGGCATGGAGTCGATCGTCGGGTCGTCGAAACCGTCCCAGAAGCCGTCGATGAACCCATCGCGGCGATAGAAGCCTGAGGCCACCACGGTGCGGTTGACCAAGTCGGCATGCCGCTGAGCGAACCGCAGGACCGTGGGACCGCCATTGCTGAAGCCCATGATGTCGACAGGGGAGAGGCCGAGCGAACACACCACCGCAGCGATGTCGTCTGCCGAGTTCTCGAAGCTGTACTCGCGGGCCGCATGTGGCGTGTGGCCGTGACCCTGTAGTTCGACGCCGACCACGAGGCGATCGGTGGACAGGTATGGGATCGCTGCGCCCCAGTGCGATCCGATCGTGCCTGCTCCACCGTGTACGAGGACCAGCGGGATGCGCGCACTCGCTGTGCCATAGGTCTCGTGGTGCAGGTCGACAATCATCGGTCCTCCGTGGGCTCGCTTGTGGGCGTTCTGGTCTGGTGGACTCCGCACATGCGCGGAAATCATTGGTGTCCGATGCAGCGGGTCGACCATGAGTCCATGATCCTGTCGCCGCAGCGCGATCCTCGGTTGATCACCATCCGTCGGGGCGGGATGCTCACCGACCACGACCATCACCTGCGGGCGAGGGGTATCCCGGTGCAGGATCGCCGGCGGCATGGCCGTGCGTGCCCACGACGTGGACGTGCTGAGTGGGATCTCGCCGAAGCCGTGATGATCATGCGGTCTGTGTCCCAGATGGCACCTCAGCGGCCCGCCGGACCTTCACTCGGGGTGGTGGGCCGCTGGAGTGCCATCTGGGACACGTCTCCGGAAGATCTCGACGCGACCGCGCTCGAGGTCTAACTCGACGCCATTCGGATGACGCCCATCATCCCGAGATCCTCGTGGTCGAGGATGTGGCAGTGATACACCGTCTTCCCGGGGAACCGGTCGAACGCGATCCGGACGGTGATCGACTGGCGTGCGGGCACATCGATGACGTCACGGACGTCGACGTCGGCGACGTCCACCGTGCCCTGCCGGATCAGTTGCATCGGCCAGATATGAAGGTGGAAAGGATGATTCATAGGCGACTGGTTGGCGATCGTCCACTCCTCGACGGTGCCCGGTCGCACGTTCTGGTCGATCCGGCCGTGATCGAACGTGCGCCCGTCGATCAGAAACTGGCCGCCGCCCATGCCCCCGTTTCCCATGCCCCCGCCACCCGCCATACCGCCGCCCATGCTGAACGTCAGTGTCCGAGTGGCGTCGGCAGGGCGATCCCGCAGATCGGTGGCGACCGCCCGAGTCGGCTCGGCGATCGTCGACCGCTGCACACCGGTGTCCGGGACCAACGACAGCACGGTCGCCTCGGGGGACACGGTGGACTGCCCGCCCATCATGCCCATACCCATCTGGCCGCGGTCGTAGGTGGCCGAGACCAGGTCGGCCGGTGCGGCTGGCACGGTGACCACCAGATCTGCCCGATTGCCCGGTGCGAGTAGCAATCGATCCGCGGTGGTCGGCGCGGACAGGCGTGCGCTATCGAGGCCACGGATCTCCGCGTTCAGGCCGGCGAGTTGCAGATCGAGGTAGCGACTCGCGCACGCGTTGATCAGCAGCAGCCGCTCATTGCTGCCGGCGGGTGCGTGCAGCGCCGGGCGGATCCGTCCGTTGGTCAGCAGCGTTTCGCCGGTCCGTCCGGCCCTGCGCTCCATCGGCGTGACGGCGGCGACCTGCCCGCCGCGGTAGGTCACATCCGAGATGACGACCACTCGAGGTGCACCTGCGGTCCAGTCCTCCTCGTCGACGATGATGGCGCCGTAGAGCCCGGCGAACAGCTGGTCGGCCACCGTGCCGTGGTGGTGGGGGTGATACCAGCAGACCCCCGACGGGTGATCGTCGGGGAGGACGATCTCGTAGTCGAAGGTGTCGCCGGGACCGATGCGGATGAACGGGTTGTCACTGTTGCCGTCCGCGGAGACCACCAGGCCGTGGGTGTGCAGGTTGGTGGGGTGGTCGAGACCGTTGTGCAGATGTACGAGCAGGCGATCGCCCGGATGCAGATGCAGGGTGGGGCCGGGGACGGTTCCGTTGTAGGTCAGCATCCGGACGGTCGTCCCGCCGACCGTCACGTCGGACTCGGCGAGGGTGAGATCGAGCTCGAGGATGCCGTCCTCGGAGGTGATGACCTGGGGTTCGGCCCATGCGGCGGACGAACCGTCGGAGTCCGCCGGCGACGACGATCGCGTGCCGACTATCAGTCCGGTGGCCCCCGCCGCGACCGCGCCGAGACCGAGCGCCCCGACGGTCAGGACCTGCCGTCGGGAGATCGGTTCGCTCATCGGTGCTGAATCCCCTCTCGGTCGCGTACTCGCGATCGTCTGTTCCGTCACCTCTATACCCAGAGGGGTATAAGACTCAGCGTACGCGTCGCCTGGAAGTTGTACCGCCCGGCGGCAACAGGACGATACGAGATGACCTACGCCTCTCGTCGTGGACCTGCCGGACGAGTGAGATGAGGTCATGGCGGTTCACATATTGTCCGAGGAACGCAAGACCCGGCTCGAGCATGCGCTCGACACCAAGTCGGTGGCCATCGGAGTGTGGCTGTATCGACGAACCCACGGTCGGATCACGTCATTGTGGCGGCGCCGGGCGATCGTGCTGACCACCACCGGCCGCCGGTCGGGTCGCGACCGCACCGTTCTGGTCCAGGTCTTCGAGGACGGCTCGCAGTTGTACGTCGTCGCCGCCAACAGCGGGATGGACCGACCACCGGGCTGGTTTCACAATCTGCGCGCTCACCCGCAGCTGATCGGCGAGTTGGACGGTCGCCGACTGCAGTTGCGCGCCGACCTCCTCACCGAGGATGACGCGGCCGACAAGTGGCCGTGGATACTCACCATCGCACCCGACTACGACCGCTACGAACGTCGACTCGGCCGGATTCCGCCGATCTTTCGGCTCGTTGCCGATGAGCAGCATCAGTGATTCTCGAGAAGAGATCACGGAACAGATGGGGCGGGACACGGGGAGATGACCGATGTCAGTGTGCGAGGCGGGCGATGGCGTCGACTTCCGTCGAGAGGGCGTCGGCCATCGTGTCGGCGGGAATCGCGGCTGCGGTGTGCACACCCCAGGACAGCATTCCGGCGTACGAGGCCGCGACGATGCTGATGCGCACGTTGCCACCGAGCGTTCCGACCGCATGCATGTCGAGAAGGGGCGCACCATCGAAGCTGAGGCGATGTGCCGGACCCCGTACGTCACTGGTGACCATACCGATTCGGCGTTGATGCAGGCTGTAGCGAACGAATTGACGCATCATCCAACGACTGTGGACCGGTGGGAACTCACCTGCGTGACGTGCGTCGGCGATCGCGGGTGCGGCGCCGGTGTGGATCGCACGTATGCGCTCGACACGGTCGTCGATGCGCAGCGGCAGAGGCACGAGCGCCGAACCGATGGCGTTGCCCTGTCCCTGACGCCGGGCGAGAGCCACCGGGACCGACACCGCCACCGATTCCGGAGGGTTCTCGCCGAGCGACCGCAACGTCGTGCTCACCGCGCCGGCGACGGCCGCCAGCACGCCCTCGTTGACCGTGCCATCGGCGGCGAGCGCCCCGGCACGCAATGCTGACAGCCCGATTTCGCCGAACCGGACCGAATGGGGCCCATCGGTCGTGCCCAGCAGCGAACTCGTCGTGGGCACCCGACTGCCGGTGACGACCTTCCAGAGTTGGCCGAGACCTCGGCGCCGCGCCGCATCATCGCCGATGGTCGGCGGTCGGACAGCGGTGAGAGCGGGATCTGGGTCGGCCAGCGAGGCGAGCATCGCCGCGGCGGCCAGGCCGTCGGCCACGGCATGGTGGATGCGGATGACGACTCCGGCATGCCCGGGGCTGATCCGCGGGACCAGGACTATCTCCCACAGTGGATATGCCCGGTCCAGTCGTACGGCCATGCGTTGTGCGCACAGTCCTTCGAGGCTTGTCGCGGCGACTGTACGGATGTGGCGATCCGGGTCGACGGTGGCGTCGCGCCAGCGCCACACGCGGCCTGCGGTGTCGGCGATCTGGCACAGACGCGGCACTCCCAGTGCGCGGCGGCCCAAGATCTGCCGGGCCCGGTTGAGATCGATACCGCCGTCTGGGTCGACGAATCCGCCCGGACCCAGATGCCCGGCCAGCGCAAACGTGTTGACACGGTCGGCGGAGTCGAACACCAGGTTGGCGACATCGGCCGGGCCGATCACGGCGTCACCGGGTGGACGTATCTCACTCACGTCTCGATTGTTCCCGACCCGGGTGATTGTCACGGCCGGAACGCGACGAATCAGCGTGCAGGAGAGGTGAAGAAGAGCCACAGCTGTGTCGCACGTGGTCGATCAGATGGACTCTTCGGGTCTGTCCACATCCTCGAGCGCCGAGCCGTCGCCGAGTTTGCCGGTCGCGACGACGCTGATGCTGCCATCGGTTTCGAGGACGACGGCGGCGACCGCGTCCACATCGCCGACTCCTGCCGCGCGGATCGCCTGGTGCACCTCGGCGACGGCGACACGTTGTCGGGCGAGCGCGCCGGCGAGGACGATGCCGTTGTCGACCAGCAAGGTCGGCCGTGCGGTCACCGCCGAACGTACGCCGGGCCGCCGCGTCGTGACCCATGCGACCACGTACTGCAGGGCGGCGAGAACTGCCAGGGCGACGACACCTTCGGCGAACGACACGTCCGAACTGAGCAGGATGGTGGCCAGCGTGGAACCCAACGCCACGGTCACCACGAGATCGAAGGCATTGAGTTTGGCCAACGTGCGTTTGCCGGAGATGCGCAGGGTGACGACCAGCGTCGCATAAGCCGCGGTGCCCACGGCGAGTACCCGGATGATGTCAGACCACGAATCGAACCACATGAGCCCTACATACCCGCTTGCCCGACCGGCGACACCGACGCGGCGAGACCCGTGCCACGAGGGCTCATGCGCGTCGTCATGCCGATAGGGTCGAACAGGATTCCCGGTTCGACCGCGCGTGATCGGCCGTGTTGGATCGGCAATGTGTCGAAGATTCGAGAGGAATACATGAGGCAGATCGCTTCCCGTCGCACCACATTCGTTGCCGGACTGTCCGCGGTCACGTTGATCGCGGCGGCATGCGGCAGCGACGAGTCGACAGACGACGCCACATCGCAGGCCCCGTCGGTCGCGGCATCGTCGTCAGTGGCATCGTCGTCGATGGCAGTGCCCAGCGAGGAGACCACAACAGAAGAGGTTGTCGAGACGACAGCCGAGGCCGCTGGAGCCGACGTGACGATCATGGGGGAGCGCGACGTCGAGGTGACGCTGACCGGTCCGCTGGCCGTCAAGTACGCGTCGGCGACCGACGCTCAGAAAGACGCCCTCGGCAAGCCGCTGACCGGCGATCACAACGCCGGAACCCGCGAGAGCGGCGTGGTGTTCCAGCAGTTCCAGGGTGGCGTGATCATCGCGAAGAACGACGATCCCGGGACGCCGGCGTATGTGGTCACGTCGGGTGGGATCCGGGATGCCTGGAACACCGAGCGTGCCCCAGACGGCACCCCGTCGCTCACCGGCAAGAACGGCTCGCCCGGGCCGCTGGGAGTGCCCACCAGTGACCTGACCACCGACGGTGACATGGAGGTGGTGATCTTCGAGTACGGCAAGGTCACCGAGAACACCACGACCGGCGAGGTCACCGTGACCGTCAACGGCAAGGTCGTGCCATTGGGTCTGAATTAGCCAGACTTTCGCGAGGAACTGAGGCAGTTGGACAGGCGGAGGACTCCCGCCGGCCCTGCGCCTCAGGCGGTCCGAACCTTCGCGGCCACTGTATTCCTCGGTGCGGTGATTGTGGTTACAGTTGGATGCCCCCGACGGGCTCACAGACCGCGCGACGCCGAGGAGTACATCATGGATGTTGACATCAGTGCCGGACCCGCCTTCGCCATGGGCACGATCACCGTTCCGCCGGGTGGATCGGTTCGGGTCGAGGCCGGCGCGATGGCGATGACCCGTGGTGACATTCAGATCGAGACCTCCACCCGCGGTGGCTTTTTCAAGGGTCTGCGGCGCAGCCTCGGCGGGGAGAGCTTCTTTGTCAACGACTTTCACTCCGGGTCCGGAGGGCAAGTGGGTGTCGCCGCGACCCTGCCCGGCGACATGACCTCGCTCATGCTCGACGGAAGGACGGCGCTGCTGGTGCAATCCGGGTCCTGGATAGCGTCGGATCCCAGTATCGACGTCGATTCGAAATGGGGCGGACACAAGTCGTTCTTCAGCGGTGAAGGGCTCATCCTGCTCCGCTGCACCGGTGCGGGCGGGCTGCTGTTGTCGTCCTACGGCGCGATCGTCGCCACCGAGCTCGCCGCCGGCGAGGCGCTGACTCTCGACACCGGCCACGTGGTGGCCTTCGACGAGTCGGTGCAGTACAAGGTCCGCAAGGCCGGAAGCTGGAAATCGACACTGCTCGGTGGCGAGGGACTGGTCACCGACTTCGTGGGCCCCGGACGCGTCTGGTTGCAGACGCGGTCGAGCAACGACCTGATCGATTGGATCAAGGAGGTCAACCCCCAGCGGTCCAGCTCCTAGTGGTGGTCATCACAGTTCGCGACGTACCAGATGCGGTGCGCGATCCGAGGCGACACCTGAACCCAAATTGGCAGTAGCCGCTCGCGGATAAGGTATACGCCACGCCGACGGCATTCGTATATGTCGTTCATTCGACGGCACTCGAGGAATTCAGCTGCGGCGCAGCACAATAGCAGGGCATTTTGCAGTTGACCCTGCATATTCGATTGCTGCAAATTCCTCAGGCTTCAACGGGCCCACACCACTTGTCTTACAGATTGTCCTACAATTGGACGATGGCTGACACCATCACATTCCGACCCGATGAAGACACCTCTCGGGCGCTGTCGATCCTGACGGAAGACGGTACGCCCGTATCTGCCGCGGTCCGTGCTGCGCTCATCGACGCAGCAAGGCTCAAGGCTGCCAAGTCGCTACGCGAGGAGGCGGAAGCGCTGGCCGGGGACCCGATCGATCGAGCTGAGGTCGCGCAGGTGCTTCGGGACATGGAGGCGCTACGTGCGAGGTGAGGTGTACCGACTTCGCGCTCCCAAGGATGTCCGCGGCCATGAACAGGTAGGCCCCCGCTACGCGGTGGTGGCGCAATCCGACCAGTTGCCGCTTTCGACCTGGCTGGTCGCGCCGACATCGACGTCGGCGCGTGCCGCGACATTCAGGCCTGAAGTAGAGGTCGCAGGTCGGACAACGAGGGTCCTGGCTGAGCAGGTTGCGGCGGTTGATCCTGGGCGACTCGGAGGCAGCGTGGGCTACCTGACTCATGAAGAGTTGCGGCGCGTCGACGCTGCACTCCGGGTGGTTCTCGAGTTGTAGATGGCTGACAAAACTCACCGCGGTGCGTCGGTTTCTCTGGCCCCTGTCGATTAGAGACTCGAGCTGAGGTCAGTCTCAGGGGCGACTCACGGGTATGACGCGAACGATGTCGTCCAAGCCTTCGAAGTCGTTGGGGTTGGTGGTGTAGAGGGGGAGCCTGGCTGCGGACGAAACAGATGCGATCATGAGGTCCGCTACTCGTCTCCGCGGCGTTCTTCCGCGAGCTTGGACCGCGGCGCTGATGCGGCCGAATGCGCGAGCAGCATCGGCGCCGAACGGTAAGGGGTCGAACTCGTTCTCGACGCGCTGGAGAACATCGGCGCGGCGTGCGCGTTCGTCGGAGGCCTGTGGGTCGTCGCCAGTTACCAGGTGTACGCCAGCGGAGAGCACAGCCAAGGTGATCGCACTAATTGCCATCTCGTCCGGCCCCGCCGTGCTTCGTCAGGCATACGGGTCGCTCAACGTCCCGTCGGATACGCGGTCCTGATCAGATCGGAACTTCTCTACATCAATCAATGGAGCCGACACCGAGCCGCGGGCGAACTCTGCGCGGGAAACTAAGCTACGTCGTCGACGTAGGGGGACGAGTTCCCCCAATCCCACGGCCGTCGCGGGTAACCGTGAACGAATCGCCGGACTCCACCGCGTCCATGATCTCTTTGGAACGCATGCGGAGGTCGCGTTGGCTTACTTCGCGCGGCGCACTCATGTGCTACAGGATAGGACGGAATGGCACGAGGTACGTGCGAACGCCAGCGTTCGCCGCGCAAGCCCACAAGCAGTCGGTTCTCGTGGCAGAGGCCGACGCGGACGGGGATGAGCAGGATCTGGTCGAGGCTGTCGCCGCGCCTTGGAGTGCGCCGATGACGAGCCGACTCATCGAGGGGTCGGCAGCCGAATCCATGGCCACCAGTAACGGCGCGCTCCTGAATAGTGTTGCAGCGCAATATGCAGGAATTTGCTGGTTACGCTGCATATTCAATTGCTGCATATTCCAATCACTCGAACCGGGGCGCGCAGCCTGGCTAACTGGTAGCTTCGCGCGGGAGCAAGCCTAGGCGTAGGAAGTGGTGCGGCGTGGCGAACGAACGAGCGGGGTGCTGACCGGTCAGATAGGCCGCTTCGCTGTGCCGTACGACTCCGGTTCGCAGGAATCTCCCGCGTGACTCTTGGGCAACTCCATGCGACCAAAGTCAACTATAGTTGTGTTACTCTAACTTTAGTTGCAACCTCAGGAGGTGTCGTGCGTGCAATTGAACAAACCATTTGCCACGGTAACGCCGACCCTGGACGGAGACGTACTCGCGGTGTTGGCGTCCGCAGACGCTACGTTCACGATCAGCCAGGTCCATCGTATTCTCACCACGGCGTCGGCTGAGGGCATCCGCAAGGTCCTCAACCGACTCGCCATTCAGGGCGTGGTGTTGCACGACCAGGTGGGTAGGACGAATACCTATCGACTCAACACTGAACACCTCGCCGCTGAGCCGATCATGGCGTTGGCACGTCTGAACTCCGCGTTTCTGAACCGTCTCGAAGAGCACCTCCGAGAGTGGGGTAAGACGCTGCGGTACGCTGCGGTTTTCGGGTCGGCGGCGACGGGGCATATGCGGCGAGACAGCGACATTGACCTGATCCTGGTGCGCGCCGGGGACTGGGGCCGCGAAGGTGACGACGTGTGGGGGCATCGGGTGACAGAGGTTGCCCGGCTCATCACAGCGTGGACCGGCAACGACGGCCGCATAGTCGAGTACGCTGCGGACGAATTCCGCGCCGCGGCTGCCGCGGGTGAACCTCTGCTTCGTGACGTAGCGAAGCAAGGCCTCACCGTTGCGGGTACGCGGTCCTGGTTCAACGCGCAGCTGCGCCCCGCGTCGGGGAGGTTCTGATGGCGTCGCAGCGCGACTGTGACTCCGCGGTCATCGCAGGGCGGATGTCGAAGGCGAACGAGTTCTTGGATGCCGCTGACCATCTCGGGGAGGAGATGCCCAACGCCGCTGGGGACTTGTACGTCGACGCTGGCATCGCAGCCTCAGACGTTATCTGCTGTGTTCGCCTTGGTGTGCACTCCAATACCGGCAACCACGCCGAGGCTGCAGCCCTCCTGAAGCGTGCGGACAGCGGATCCGAGCGACACCTGAACACGCTGTTGAACCTGAAGAACAAGGCTGCGTACACGCATCAGGACCTAACCTCCGCGGAGCTAAAGCGGATGATCCGCGCAGCGCAGCACTTGGATGAGTCGGCCAAACTGGCCGTAGCCGCTCGCGGATAGCGCACACGCCGGCTCACTGAGTTCGGAGTCTCAGATCTGTGTCATCGAGTCTCAACTTGGGTGTCAAAGTCTCATCTACCTTGTCATCCGACAACGGCACGCTGCTGAATATAGTGTTGCGGCGCAGCGCTATACGCAGCCATTTACTGGTAACCCTGCATATTCGATTGCTGCATATCACCATTGGCGCGGAGCAGGCCGGTGTATCACCGGACTGCCAGGTGGTACACTCGTCTGGTGCCGACAACGCGTCCCAGATATCAGGTGACAGAGACACCGGCGATTGCCCGCGCCTTGGACAGGGCGGCGAGGCGATGGCCCGGAGAGCCTCGATCAAGGCTGCTCGTGCGACTTGTCGAGGTGGGAGGAAACGTGCTCGAGAGTGACGAGAACGCCGACAAGCAGGACCACCAGGCCGCGGTTTTGGCCAGTGCGGGCCGCTATCCCGAGGCATTCGGTCGCGACTATCTCACGGAGCTGAGAGCGGACTGGCCGGCGTGATTGCATTGGATGCCAGTGTGCTGATCGCTCATTTGAATCCTGCCGATCCGCATCATCGAGCTGCCACCGAAGTCTTATTGGCCGGCACGCCCGGGGAGATGTTCGTGCACACGATCACAATGGCGGAGGTTCTGGTTGGCGGCGTCCGGGTGGGACAAGGCGCCTCGATGCGCGAAGACATCACTGCCGCTGGCATCGCGATCGCAGCCCACGATGACCTAGAGCCGCTACGCCTTGCCGAACTACGCGCCAGCACTGGGCTGAAGTTGCCCGACTGTTGCGTCCTCGATGTCGCGATACGACACCAAGCAAGCCTTGCAACCTTCGACAATGCCCTGGCCGCGGAGGCCGCGAAGCGCGGCGTGTCTGCGGTCCGAGGTTGAGTGCATAACCCGTTGGGCAACAGGTCAATACACAGCAGGCTACTGGCAACCCTGCATATTCGGTTGCTGCATAGTCGTCGCCGGATTTCACACGCTGGCCACTCGGCAGCGTTACATGTAACATGTTGACCAGGGCAGTCAGGGACAGGGTCGGTGAGTATCGCCGCCGAATGCGGGAGCGCGGATTGCGACCGTTGCAGGTCTGGGTTCCCGATGTACGTACTCCGGAGTTTGCTGCGCAAGCCCACGCGCAGTCGGTTCTCGTCGCGCAAGCCGATGAGGGCGAGCAGGGTTTCGTCGAGGCTGTTGCGGCACCCTGGGACGACGAGGCGTGATTCGCGGCGAGATCTGGACCGTGGCGGGTGGTATGTATGCGCCTAAGCACAGCCTGGCCACTCCGTGGCGTTACATGTAACATTGGGCCATGGCAGTGAGGGACAGGGTGGGTGAGTATCGCCGCCGGATGCGGGAGCGCGGTTTGCGACCGTTGCAGGTCTGGGTTCCCGATGTACGTACTCCGGAGTTTGCTGCGCAAGCCCACGCGCAGTCGGTTCTCGTCGCGCAAGCCGATGAGGGCGAGCAGGGTTTCGTCGAGGCTGTTGCGGCACCCTGGGACGACGAGGCGTGATTCGCGGCGAGATCTGGACCGTGGCGGGTGGCGTGTATGCATCCAAGCCGCGGCCTGCTGTCATCGTCCAGGACGACCTCTTCGATTCAACGCTGTCGGTGGTGGTTGCGCCGATGACGAGCCAGCTCATCGAGGCGCCATTGTTGCGGATTCGTATCCCAGGAGACCGGGATACGATCTCGGGCCTCGATCGGGACAGCGACGTGATGATTGACAAGCTGACCGCGGTCCGGCGGTCGAATGTACTGACGCGTGTTGGCCGTCTGACATCCGAGCAGCTCGTGGAAGTCGAACGCTCGTTGATGGCGTTCCTGGGACTCGCCCGATGATGACGTGTAGGCAAATAGGGGGCCGGCGAATCACATAGCCGACGAAAACGACGCACCTGACTAGTGTTGCGGCGCGGCGCAATACGCAGTGGATTACTGGTAACCCTGCATATTCGATTGCTGCATATTCTCCGACGGCGTGTGTATCACCGGTGATACACTAGTAGCATGACCGACCTGGTGAGTGTCAGAGACCTTCGTAACAACGGTGGCGAGGTGCTGCGCAGGGTCGCGCGTGGCGAGCGTGTCGTCGTCACGCGCGACGGCGAGCCAGTGGCCGAACTCAGGTCTCTGCCCAGAAAGAGTGTGAACGCGGCCGAGCTGATTCGGCGGCGCGCCCATCTTCCGCAGATCGACCCGGACGCCCTGCGGTCTGACATCGATAGCGTGTTGGATTCGTCCCTGTGACGGGGCCGGTCGATACAACGCGGGGGATGCTTGACACCTCCACGGTGATTTTGCTCGGCAGACTGGCGGATCCCGGCGAGCTGCCCCAGGAGTCGGTGATAAGTGCGATTACCCTTGCGGAGCTTTCGGTTGGCCCGCACGTCGCGCGAACCCACCGCGAGCGAAGTGCTCGGCAACAGCACGTACAGCAGGCGGAAGCGGATTTCGAGGTGCTGGCATTCACTGCCGAGAGCGCGCGAGCTTTCGGCGGCGTCGCGGCGGCACTACGCTCATCGGGGCGAAAGCCCAGTGCGCGGGCATATGACGCATTAATCGCGGCCTGCGCCATCGCGAACGGCATTCCGCTGTACACCTGCAACCCAAGTGATTTTCTTGGCATACCCCAACTAGAGCTACGTTCGGTGACGCATCCAGATGCTGGAGCCTGAGGGCTGCGTTTCCTTCATTTCTGATGCGCGAGGTCATTGGCACCCGTGACGCGGCACTTGACCGCCGGGTGTCGCGGGTGTTCCGCCAGCGCAGTCTCATCGCGGTGTCACCTGAGTCCCAAGTAGGGTGACCAACCTCCCGAGTACGTTGTCATCAAACAGGCACTCCGGCACCTGAATACCGTTGTACTGCAAGCAATACGCAGTGGGTTACTTGACATAATGTATCTTATCGGCATACAACCAGGCGAATCGAAGCAGGCGCGCGAGAACTGGGTGTCGATGATCGCCCAAATTGGCGAAATTTCATCGAGGTGGCGAATCCGACGTCTGTTTGTCGGCGTCTCACTACACAGCGGCCGAGTGTCTGCCATTAGCCAAGTAGGCGACACAGTTGACGCTGCTAGAAGTTGTTGCCGACCTGCATGTTTCGTCAATCTTCCTGCCAGCGACCCCGCTCGCAGTTCCCCAACGAGTGCCCCCACCAAAACGTCACAGTGACGAATCTCGCGCTCGCGACGGGCACTACACTCTTGCGGTCACTCCACCAGATCCCGGTCGACGTTTCGCTCAGCGCTGCCACCGGCACCCACCTCGAGATCGCCAGTCAACTGTGGACGGAGGTGCGCCATCGCTGCGTTGTCGGAGGGAACGGCGTCGTGAACGGCGTAGCCGGTTGTGCCGCACCGATATCGACGGATCGGCAGGGTGGATCCGCGGGAACTCGTGCAGCTACTCGGTTCAAAATTCGTCGCAGCGCCACAGGACTGTGTCCGGCAGGCGGTAGACGGCGAAGCCCCCGACGCTATCGTGCGCTATCGTTGAAGCGTAAGCGTTAGGAGGGGTTGTGATGAGTAACCCGGCACGTGCCCGCCGTCCCGCCGCGGTCAGCCAAGGCATGAAGGACCTCGACGAGATCTTGCTGGCGGTGAACCGTGGGGAGCGCCCACACCTTGACGAACTCACAACTATCGTGACGAGTCTGCACCAGATCGAGAACTCCACCCGCGTACCGATGGTCGACCTTCTTCGGGCCCTCGCCGAGAGCGTCTCCCCCGTCCCGTCGTCACCGTCGTCGCAGACGATCACCGCTGATCAGGAATCCGCACTGCGGGCGGCTGGATCATTCGTGGATGAGATGCCGCCCGCAGCGCAGCGGGCCTCGACGACCACCATCCAACGCACCAGTGACCTTCTCGCGACCGCGCTGACCACCGATGAGGCCGCCGCCAGGCTAGGGGTGACGGCGGGACGCGTTCGGCAGCGAGTGTCGAACCGCACGCTCTTGGCGGTGAAGGTCAGCACGGCACATCGGCTTCCTGCCTTCCAGTTCACCGACGACGGGGATCTCCCCGGCTGGGATCGAGTCGCGCCGGCATTCCCCACGACCGCGCACCCGACTGCAGTCGCGTGGTTCATGCAGACTCCGCACCCCGACCTCACCGTCGGCGGCGAGCTGCTGTCGCCTCGCGGCTGGCTGCGCAGCGGGGGAGACGCCGAGCATGTCGTTGACATCATCACGACCGCGTTCGTGGTCCACGCTTCGTGACCGAGTACCTACCGCCACCGGACCCATCCCGATTCCCACGCCTCGACGACGACCACCTACGGGAACTTGGGACCGGCGTGTCGGTTGGCCGCATCTACTTCGCTGGCGGCCGATACCCGGCGCCATGGGACGACTTCCGGTGGTTTGGTCCCACCAAGTCCCGCTTCGACCATCACCTGCCTCCGGCAGGCATGCACGACGATCGCGCGATCATGTACCTGGGGGCCGGGCTTCGCGACAGCCGGGGGCGCACCATGTCCGTGCTGGAAACTGCGCTGGTGGAGTGTTTCCGCGACACCGGTACCGTCGACGCGCGTACAGACCTGCCCCACCTCGTACTATTCACCCCCGTCCGGCCGCTGCGGCTCCTGGACCTCGCCGACAGCGAGTGGGTGACCGCCGCCGGCGGCAACGCCGCCATCTCCAGCGGTCGCCGCGACATCTCCCGACAGTGGGCGACCGCGATCCACGCCCACTACACCGGCCACCATGCTGTCGATGGGCTGATCTACACCACCTCCAACAAACCCGCCAACCGCTCGATCGCACTCTGGGAACGCGCAGTCGACGCACTCCCAGCCAGGCCAGCCTTCAACGAACCCCTCGACCACCTCGCTTTGCGTCCTGCAGTCGAAACTTTCGCCCACCGCATCGGACTCTCCCTCATCACCTAGTGTCCCGCGTCGGAAATTCGTTTCATGAGTTCGGCGGTCCAGGTGGATGCATCGCGAGGCGGCGGAGGAAGCAGGTACTGGATGTACCTGCGACGACGCCAACGAAGAGAGGCGCCGCCTGGGCGTCGAAATCATCAACGAACTTCCGACGCGGGACACTAGCAGGCGCAGCAACACCGCAATCGGCGCCCACCGATCACGTGCGGACCGGACAAGTAGACAATTATATGAGCGGATGTACTCGCCCCTGATGTCTGCCGGGGCGGTCCAGATAGTATGCTCGACAAAGCATCTCGGCGTCCACGTCTTGTGTCCGACCGCTCTGCCAACATTTGGCGGAGGCCACCCAGCACGTCACTACCGCACGGCTGAAAACCCCTCTCCTACCGTGGACTCACCAGCTTGAGTACGCACGGTTAGACCCGTTGGCGCACTGCGGGAGAGGAGAAGAACAATGAATCCGACGGCCACCGAGGACACGCGGGCCCCCGAGAACCCCGATAGCCAGTCGATGTCGAATCGATTCCTCAAGGTTCCGAGCGGGTGGAAGTAGCATCACGCGGGCTTCGCTTGCCCGTTGCGGACGAATCGCTCGAATTCATGCAGGTCAGCGCGTCGCCGTTCGCCCACTCCCCTGCGCGCTAACTAGCAGAGCTCGCTGTGTTGCCTGGCCTCACCCATACGCTCTTGCGCCGCGCGTCATCAGACTCTCCATGTCGTCGCGTCCGGCGATATGTCAGCACCCTCGACGTGGGATTTGCGGCCGACACATCAGCTGCCGGAGAACGATGCCCATCGGCCGCCGCCCTGGACCGCAGAGCGGCTCGTCGACGAAAAACGGGAGATGACTATTCGATCGGTTGACTGACGACCGTTGGCACAACCCAGGCACCATTCGGGCTAGAGTGAGCGGGTTCGCGGTATCGATCGAGGGGGGCGACCGTTGGGACTGGTCCTACTGGTGATCGGCCTTGTCGGGCTCACGTTCTCGGTGCTGTCCATCATCGGCTTCGACATCGGCGAGGTCGACATCGATCTCGGCGACAGCGGTGTCGGCCTGTTGTCGGTGCTCTCCCCCTTCGTCACCGGGTTCGGGGTGATCGGCGGGGTGCTGCTCACCTTCACCTCAGCGAACCCCCTGGTGGTGCTGGGCGCCGGACTGGCAACCGGCCTGGTGTTCGCGGTGGCGTCCTTCGCGGTGCTGGGCTACCTCGTCGGAGCCGAGGAGGAGTTGCCCTCGGTGGACATGCTGGGTCGCGAGGTCCGGATCGTGGAACCGGTGACGCCCGGCCGCATCGGCAGCGGCGAGGTGCAGACCCCGCTCGGAGCCCGTCGGGTGTCGGTCACAGCCCGCGAGTCATTCGGCCACAACGACGTGGTCAACATCGTCGCCCGGGTCGATGAACGCGACCTCTACCTCGTGGAGCGCATCTTCGAACTACCCGACTCCACCTGAGACACATTGAAAGGGATTCATGTCTGAGTCGCTGTGGACGGTCGTCATCGCCGTCGGACTGTTGGTGATCATCGTACTGGGACTGATGTCGCGGTACCGGGTTCCGGGTGCCGAGGAGGCCTTCATCGTCACCGGCACCGGTAAGGGCCACCAGGGCAAGGTTTATCGGGGCACGGGCACCTTCGTACTCCCGGTGGTGCAGAAGTCGACGCGGGTGCGGTTGACATCGATCAAGGCCGACCTGGACACCAAGACGCCGGCCAACGACGGCATCGAACTCACCGTCCGCGGTGTCGCGGTGGTCAAGGTGGGTGATGCCCCGGAGGCGATCCTCAAGGCCGGCCCGCGTTTCGGCGATGACCTCGCTCGGGTGAACGCCCTGGTCACCGAACAACTCTCCGGTGAGTTGCGTTCCATCGTGGGCACCATGACCGCCAAGAGCATATTGGTCGACCGCCAGGCCCTCGTCGATCAGGTGGCACGGTCGGTGCAGGAGACGCTGCAGAATCAGGGGCTGGTGCTCGACAGTTTCTCCATCAACGACATCCAGGACACCGACGGGCAGTACTTCAACGATCTCGCGGCCCGCGAACGTTCGGATCAGGCCGCCATCGCCGCCCGGTCCCGCGCCGAGGCCCACCGGGTCGCCGAGGAGAGTCGAATCGCCAACGAGCAGGCGGTGATCGAGCAGCAACGTGAACTCGACATCGAACGGGAGACCGCCCGCGAGGCGACCGACCGGGCGCGCGCCGAAGCCGACGCTGTGCGACCGCTCGTCGAGGCGGAGCGTCGCCGGATCCAGGTCGAGAAGGACAACGAGGTCGCCGAGCAGCAGGCCCGGCTGCGTGAGACCCAGCTCGACGCCGAGGTCCGCCGGCCGGCCGAAGCCGAGCTGTTCGCCGCCCAGCAGCGCGCGGCGGCCAAGAAGGCCGAGATCACCGCGGAGGCCGAAGCCAAGGCCACCAGTATCCGCATCACCGGCGAAGCCGAGGCCGAAGCTCTCGAGAAGCGGGCCGACGCCCTCGGCAGGCTCGACCGGGTCGGACAGCTCGAACTCGTCCTCGACAAGCTGCCGGCGATCGTCGCCGCGGCCACCGAACCGCTCGCCGATGCCAACGTCACCCTCGTCGGTGAGTCGCTGCATCCATTGGCGAAGGGCGCCGGCACCGGTCTGACCAGCACGCTGGAGATCATCAAGAGCACGACCGGCATCGACGTGGCCGGGATGCTCACCGCGACCGCCGGACACACCGAAGACGACGACCCCGACGGTGCGGTGACGCAGCCGACCTGAGACCACCTCCGGTGCGCGTCGAGTATCCGAGCGCGTCCCGGACGCCGTCCATGATCTGTTCGATGGCGCCGGTGCAGAACTCACGGGTGACGGCAACACGCGGGCGGCCCATTCTCGGTCCGGTGCTTTCTGTGCGGATCTGTCCTCTCTCCGCACGTAGTCCCTAGGCTGGACCACACACCACTACAGGAGGGTGCAGCATGGGCAACTATCCCGCGGCCTACCAGGCGACCGAGAACGGCGCGCTGAGTGTCGACCGCGCCTTCTACGATCGGCTCGCCGACGCCACTGACGGTCGAGAACTGATCGAGCAGTTCACGGTTCCGATCCGGTCCGGTCGGGCCTGGGTCGTTCCGGCTGGGCACGTCTGTCGGCTGCTCACCCCGGAAGGCCCACAGGTCGGTGACTTCAACGTGTGGAACCTGCACGATCCGCGAGAACGGATGTGGGCGGCTCGCACCCGACAACTCCAACGCGCCCACGTCAGCACCTACGACCGGATCTGGTCGAACCTGCCGTTCCTGCGTCCCCTGCTGACCGTGGTCGCCGACTCGCTGGCCGACTACGGCGTCGACGGCGACGGTGGACGCGTCCACGATCTGCTCGGCACCCGGTGCGACCCGTATGTCAATCGGATGCTCACCGGGGAGGACTTCGACTTCCACTGCCACTCGAACCTTACTCGCGCCGTCCTCCCCTACGGCCTGACCGAGTTCGACGTGCACGACGTGCTCAACGTGTTCCAGTGCACCGGCCTCAACGACGAGGACCGCTACTTCATGAAAGCGTGCCCCGCCCAGGCGGGCGACTACTTCGAGTTCTTCGCCGAGACCGACCTGCTGTGTGCGATGTCGACGTGTCCGGGCGGGGATCTGTCGGTGCACATGTGGGGACCCGACGCCGGGGATCCTCTCGAGGTGTGTCGGCCGCTGGCGGTCGAGGTCCACCGGGTGCCCGGCACCCTGCTCGATGGTTGGCACGAACCCCCACGGGCGGCCTATCGCAATGTGCACGGTATGCGCATGCCGAATTGGGGTGACGACGCCCGAGGAACTCGGTGGCAGGAGTGACAAGAGCGCTTGCGCGGGTTGTGCGGCTGAGGCCCATACATTTCCCGCGTCTTGTGTAAGGCTGTGCGTCCGCTGTGGATGGACGGTAGGCCTGTGGATACGGACGAGGGGCTCAGCGCCCAATGCCCCTACTGTTGCCCCCATGTCGAGGAAACACCGCACACCGAGACCGGGCCGCCGAGGCCGCACGCATGGCAGGCGCGAGGTCGATCGCGCACGTCCGTGGTTGGCCGGCGGTCTGCCGCGAATACACCGGGAACTGGTCCAGGCATATCGCGATCTGTCTGTCGAATGGGCGGCGTACCTGGACATGATCGGTGCGCGCGACACCGCGTACAAAACTGAGCTGGACGCGCTTGCCGGCGCCGGGCGTGGTCCAGGCGACGCCGATTTCGATGAGGTCGTGACACAGCAACTGGACAACGACTCGCTCAACCGCATGCTCTGCGGGAACCTGATGCACACGACCACGGCGGTTGAGGTGCTGCGCAACCTGACGCCGGTTTGGGTGCCCCAAGCGGTGAATGACGCGCTCGCGTCGATCGAGGTTTCGGCAGGAGACGCGCGAAGCCTGACGGGCATAGGCGGGTCCGGACTGTTCGTCTTCAGCAAGTCCCCGATCCGGGCTCGCGAGAGCCTTCCCGGCGGAGCGACGATGCCCGAGGTCGACGTCGACGGCGTGCTGTGGTGGACGAAAACCCTGGAGCGCGGTGGTGCGTCTGCAGTCACGGCAGACCGTCCGCGCCGACTGATGCTGGCACCACTGACGCGCAGTCGTGATCTGCAATGGCTGCGCGGCGACGGATGGCGGTCGTCGACCCTCACCGAGGTGACATGTTTCGACGTCACCACAGTCCGTGGTGCCGATGTGCCAGGGCCGCTCTGGCCCTGTGTCGAGCTGCTGGCGAGAATCGGAACCGCGCTGCAGGACAACATCCTCCACTACACCGACGGATCGATCGCCACGCTCGACGCGGCCTGAGGAGGGGTGGGCCCGACGGTCGGGAGGCGAACCCCTACGCTCCGCTGCCGAAAACGTCGTCTTCGATGTATCGGCGTAGAGCGTCCGCCGCTTCTAACGCTGTCCAGACCTGGTTGTAGTCCAGGCTACGGTACCGATGGTCGACGACTATGCGTATTCCGATGATCAGATCCCAAGGCTGCCCGGCGTAAGCGTTGCGGAACTCCACGGGAAGGTGGCTAGCGGCCTCGCCGATCCGCCCGACGACAGCTTCGGCAGCGCGCTGCTGGCGCCACTGTGTCAGCAGAACGGATCTTCCGTCGTCGACCAACTGCCGGGCTTCGCCGCAGTAGTCGATGAGGTCGTGGAGTCGGTCGACAACACGGTCCCCATATCGCTCGCGGAGTGCATCACCGACGCCGTAGGACGTCACAGAGGTACCGCGTCGCTGAGCACACGCCGGGAAAAGCGATCATCAACGAGCGCGCCTTCGCTGACCACATCGACGTCAATGCCGAGCAGGTCGCTGAGTTCGGACATCAAGACGCCCACTTCGCCAAGGTGCGTGTCCGGAAGGAACGTGACGAGTAGATCGAGGTCACTGTCAAGCGTGTCGATACCCCTTGCGGCGCTACCGAACACCCGGACATTCGAGCCTCGGTGGGCGCTGACCAGGTCACGGATCTCGTTGCGATACCGGCGGAGCAGAACCGTTGGACGCTGCCTGGTGGCCGCCTCGACGCGATTGGCTACATCTGGGGTTATCGTCCGCCCGCCGCTCTCGTACGCGGATATGTGGGGTTGCGCGATCCCGCATGCAATAGCCAATTGCGACTGTGTCATGCCGGCGCGCTGCCGTCGGCTACTGAATTCGGCGGCATCCATAACACGACGATATACCACTCTTGGTATATCGTCGTCCGGTTCGCTGACTTGCGGCCGGCGCTCGCCGACAATGGGGACACTGCTGATCAGAGCGGTGCGAAAACCTGTGGTTACCCTGGAACGGTGTCTGCAGGTCCCGACTCCCCCACCCGCACGAGCCCCGCGATCACCGGCTTCGAGCGCACGTTCGCCGATGAACTGTCGCCGCTGACCGTGGCGTGGAAGGGCGCCGACGTGCCCGATCCGCGGCTGCTGGTGCTGAACGAGGAATTGGCCGAGACCTTGGGGTTGGACGCGGCAGCGCTGCGTGCAGAAGACGGCATCGCACTCCTGTCGGGTGCGGCGGCTCCAGCGGGCGCCGATCCGGTGGCCACTGCTTACTCGGGCCACCAGTTCGGCAACTACGCGCCGCTGCTCGGTGACGGTCGTGCGTTGCTTCTCGGTGAACTTGTCGACATGAACGGTCATCGAGTCGACGTGCAGCTCAAGGGTTCTGGTCCGACACCGTTCTCGCGTGGCGGTGATGGTTTCGCAGTGGTCGGTCCGATGCTTCGCGAGTACCTGGTGAGCGAGGCGATGCATGCGTTGGGTATCCCCACGACCCGTTCGCTCGCGGTCGTCGCGACCGGACGAGACGTCCGCCGCGAGCGCCTCGAACCCGGCGCCGTCCTCACCCGAGTGGCTGCCAGCCACCTTCGCGTGGGAACCTTCGAGCTCGCGGCCCGCAACACCGAGCTGGTCCAGCCATTGTCCGACTACGCGATCAGTCGCCACTACCCGGATCTCGCCGGGCTCGCACCCAACGGAAGTCGCAACCGATACCTCGCGTTCTTCGAGGCGGTGCTCGAGCGGCAGGCGGCACTCGTCGCCGACTGGATGCTGGTCGGGTTCGTCCATGGCGTCATGAACACCGACAACACCACCATCTCCGGTGAAACCATCGACTATGGTCCGTGCGCCTTCCTCGACGCGTTCGACCCGGCCGCGGTCTTCAGCTCCATCGATCATGGTGGGCGCTACGCCTTCGCCAATCAGTCCGACGTGCTGAAGTGGAACCTGGCGCGTCTCGCCGAAACGCTACTCCCGCTGGTCGGTCCGACGGCGGACGAGGCGATCGCCGTGATGACCGCGGCACTGTCCACTTTCGACACCCGGTACCAGCAGCACTTCCTCGCCGGGATGGCGAGGAAGATCGGGCTGACCGACACCTTCGGCGAGCCAGAACTCGTCGACGACCTGGTGACCCTGATGGCCGCTCACCGTGCCGACTGGACGGGAACCTTCCGGGCACTCGCGGCCGAGCTCCGCGGCGACCCGACAGCGCTGGCCGACGCCATCCCCCGAGAGCACACCGACCCCTGGCTGCGCCGCTGGCATGGAACTCTCGATCGCCTCGGGCGCGATCCAGCTCAAACAGCCGCGGCGATGGATCGCGTCAATCCGCTCTACATCCCGCGTAACCACCAAGTGGATTTCGCCTTGCGTGCCGCCACCGACGGCGACCTGACGCCGTACGAGCGCTTGATGGACGCTGTCACGCATCCGTACGAGCCGCGCAGCGAGTGGGCGCACTTCGGTGCGCCCGCCCCGGCGTCCTTCAATGACAGTTTCCAGACCTTCTGCGGGACCTGACGTGGTACGCGAACCGAGTATTTGGCTCGGCACGGCCGGCTAGCTGCTGCCGGCGCTACCCGTGGAAAGGAGCGCGAGTAGCAGATCATAGGCGCCGATGTGAAGGTCTCTGATCGCCTCAACAATAGCGATAAGCATGGGATGCCTTTCTGAACAATGAGCGATTGCGCGTGCATCACCGGCAGCCTGCGATTCTCCAAAGGATTGCCCGGGAACATCTTTGAGCAACCGACGGAGCACTGTCGGTGGAGATGTCCTCGTGCAATCCGGAGCTGAAACCCCCGATGACTCACAACTACCACAGTGACGTGGGCGTGACTGTGGATCGAAGGGATTGACCGAGATCCATCGAACTGCCGATTGCGGATCAGCGACTGACATCGTCGTAGCAGGATGGTCCGAAGTCGTGGACGTCAGACCACGTGCCGACAGTTCGATGTGCGAAGCGCCCATCGACGTGGCCCGTCGTGATGTTCGACCCCGGCGTCCGGCTCTCCTACCAATCCGGCACAGTGTCGTTGTGGGTTCCGCAGGCATCGATTCGTTCACGGTCGTTTCGTTCAACGTCAACGGGATCCGGGCGGCGCGTCGTCGTGGCTTCGATCGCTGGCTGACGGAGCGGTCCGCCGATATCGTCGCGATTCAGGAGTTGCGTTGTCCTGCGGGTGAGCTCGGTGACTTTCCGGGTTACTCGGTGGCGGCAGACGTCGGATCGGTGGCCGGTCGCAACGGTGTTGCCGTGCTCACACGACTGCCTCCCGTGGCTGTGCGCACGTGGGTGACGCACCCACCGCGAGCACGCGGGCTCCGCGAGTTTGCCACTCACGGCCGCTACCTCGAGGTCGACCTCGCCGACAGACCCGTGACCGTCGCCTGCCTCTACCTGCCCAAGGGCGGATTACCCGCGGAGCGTCAACGTCGGGGAACAATGCGAGATCAGCCGGACGGCGGCGCAAAGTACGAGCGCAAACAGCGATTCCTCACGTCCTTCGCCCGCGAACTCAATCGGAACCGTGTCGCGGCCCTACGCGCTGGGCGTGAATTCCTCCTCGCCGGCGACCTCAACATCGCCCACACACAGCACGACGTGACGAACTGGCGCGCCGCCCGCACCATGGACGGATTCCTCCCCGAAGACCGCGACTGGTTCGATGCGATCCTCGGTCGGCGACGGCTCATCGACGTCGTGAGGCGGGTGCACGGAGATCATGCCGGGCCGCTGACATGGTGGAGCTGGGCGGGACAGTCGTTCACCAAGGATGTGGGTTGGCGCGTGGACCACCAACTCGCGACACCCGATCTCGCGCGCCGCGCGATCGAGGTCGTGGTGGACAAGGAACCGTCGCCGGCCGACCGTCTGTCCGATCATGCCCCGCTGGTGGTGACCTACCGGGAATGCGCAGCGGGTGGGTCCGGGCCCTGATCGATCGCCGCGCACAGGCGGCTCACCTCATCGGATCGGGCACTAGCTGCGCCATCGCAGACGTGACCACCACGACCGCCGCGTCGTGTCTCGGTCACCGAGGAACTCGCGTGCGCGATCGGGAAACTCCGATTCGATAGCGGCGACAACCTGTCGCACACTCGGATTGACCATGGCAACCGACCCGACAAACACTGTCGGCACCGTCTCGTCGCCGCCGGTGACGTTGCGGACGCGTGCGGCGGCGTTCTCGTCGTCCCAGATGTTGAGTTCAGTGGTCGAGATGTTGTGCCGGCGCAGACCTCTGCGCAGTCGCGCACAGAAGGCGCAACCAGGGCGCCACAACACCTCGACGCCGTCGACATGATCAGTGGCGCGCATCAGTCGTCCTTCCTCATCGTCGACTCCTTGCCCGCGGTCTGCAGGAAAATCTCACTGTGGCCTCGACACGAACTCGACCTTTCAATTCTCGCACGACGGGGCGAAGTGAACCCGATTGTGAGGTGAAAACCTCTGTGTCGTAGTCTCTTCACCCGTGACTTCTCTCGCTGCCGATGCTGTCATGACCGACGTCACTCCGGTGAAATGCGTGTGGTGCTCGTCCGACCAGGACGTCGCGGAGTTCCGCAACGAACCGCGGTGCGGGCGCTGCCGCGCCGCGGAACAGGCGATCTCGGAGGCACGCGAATTCGTCGGCTTCTATGGTCTGCGACCTCTGGGTGGGTCCGTGGAGTCCGACGACGACGAAGAGCGCGAGCATCGTGTCGCGGCGCGCGAGGCGTCGGCGGAACTCACCCGCATCCGCACACACAGGCCGCCGCGCCGTACATCGCGGTCCGGACAGCGTGCCCCCGCCGCCCGACCCGCGTCCACCGCCGCGAAAGCCGAGGCCAAGGCGGCTGCCGGCAAGACGCAGACTGCCAGGTCGGGAGCGGCTCGCCCCGCAGACGTCTCCCGCCCCGACCACGACGAGCTCGCGAGCCGGGCGCAGCGCCTGCTGGCGCAGCTCACAGACATCGAGGAACGCCTCGCGGTCGCACAGAAGGAATCCGGTCTCAGCGGCAAGGCCAAAGTGTCCGATCTGACCGCGAAACGTGAATCCGTGCTGCGGACGCTCGCCGCGTTGGAGAAGGCCAAGCGTGCACTTGCGCCGGCCTGAGGTCGCGTCGCGGTAGCACTGTCACCCGGAGTAACTCAGAGCACGAGGCACGAGCTGCCGAGATCGAGGCCCTGACGCACGTCCACGGTCAGGAACTCGCTGTGACCTGAACCCTCCTGATACGCACGCAACTGGTGTTCGCCCGTACTGGTCGGCGTCCACTCAACCGTGGCAGCGAGTACGCGGGCTGTCGCGCTGCCGATCAAGCTCGTCTCATCGTAAAAGTGCACCATGACGGGCGAGGCAGTATCCACCTGCGCGGTGAGTGTGTACGTGCAGTTGGTGCCGAAGGTTCCTTCGGGTCCGGGGGCAGCAGCAAGACTGGTTGTGGCCGCACCCGCCGACGCCGGGTTGACGGCGCCGATGATGCAGGCGGCGGCAAGCGCCGTCGCAACCATGACGAGACGATGAAGGTGCCACGGCATCATGTGCTTTCCCTCTCCTCGATGACTTCCCGGACCTGGGTGTCCGCCGGTGAACACGTCATAGTCCAAAGCAGACACTGCCGAGGTTCAGCCCTTGGGTCACCTGCACCGGAAGCGGCAATCCCGGTACACCGCTCTGGAAAGCGTTGAGGATGTGTGTACCTGGGTCTGCGGGGTCCAGTCGATTGTTGCCACTCCGTCGCGCGGCGTGACACCGCCGGAGCCGATCAGATCGCCGTCATCGTAGAAATAGACATCGGCCTCGTCGGTGGAGGTCAGCGCAGTCAGTTCGTAGCTGCAACTGGTGCCGAAGCTGCCGCCCGGCGACGAGAGGATGGAGAAGTTGGTCACCGCTGCGGTTGCGGTTCCTGCGCCATGGTGACCGCGGCGAGGACTATGGCGGCGGCAAGCGCCGACGCCGTTGCGACGACTGTATTTCGACGACGTGCTCTGGCTCTGAACATGAACTCTCCCGACCGAATCGTCTCCGGCGAGTGCGAAGTCTCCGTCGACCGACACCGTCCCAAGCGCAGACGGCGCAACAGACCGAGTAGCGGTGCACACAAATTCGTGTGCCGGTCCAACCCGCCAAAGCAGCTGTGCATCTGTCGACTCGAACGCTAGACGAATCTCGCGTGCAGCGCAGGACGTATGACCGTCTCCGGCTCGATCAGCACGTCGAGTGGGGCGGAGTCGGGCGACCGGCGTAGTGGAGTTCGATTCCGCAGCAATGGTATTCATTCGTTGCAGAGTCTCTCGGGTGGGAATGACCGATTCATTGGTCTGAATGACTGCGTGCACTCTCCATCAACGGGTCTCTGGCCCGATGTGGTTGTGCGACAACAGTTCGCTGACGAAGGTGCCGGAGGCGCTACCGCGGATCGCGCCTTCTCAACCAGGCCGGTCAGTACCTGTACGGGTGGTGGCGCCGCTGCCGCCGAGTCGATCGTCGAGCTGAGCCAACGCTGCGCGCGCATTCTCGAGTTCGTCGTTGAGCTCCTCGATTCGTTTCTGCGCCGCCGCGCGTGCCGACTCGATCACGCCATCCACCGCCGCGATCGCGGTGGTGTCGCCGAGCTCGCGCATGGCGCGAGCCACCCGATCGGCCGTCACCTCGGTGGCCTTGCCCGACCTCTTGGTGCCGTGCATCACCGATACCTTCCAGGTGGTCGCATCTACCGACGTCACGGTGACGCTGACGGCTGCTGTTCCCGGCTTGCCACGTCGCGTCGTCTTCGCGGCTGCGGGCGGCGCCGGCTGGCGGGGCATTTTCGGAGGCGCCGACTCTGACTGCTTCACCGCGCCCGGTGGGCGTCGTGGTGACTTCGCTGGTGGTGCAGTTGTGGGGCCCGATGACGACGCGCGGGTCCGCGGTGCGGTGGCAGATACTGCCGCGGCTCGAGTCCGATGCAGTTCGTCGGCTTCGAACGGCAACTGATCATCCACGCCCTTCGGGCTCGCGATTACCGTGGTCCCGTCGATGGACACCACCCTCGCCGATACTCCGGCCTCGAGACCGAGGGCAGGCATCGGGTCGCGGAGGTAGACAGTCACCCGCTTGCCCGCGGCGAGACCCGCGGACAGCGATTCGAGGTCGTCGGCGGTCAGTCCGGTTTTGCTGCGCGAAGTCACCACACCATGTTCGCACACGTGTGCGAACATGGTGGCCGGGACGTCGACGGCTGTGCCGAGACCACTCACCTCAGGTATTCGGCGAACCAGTCCTGCAAGCGCTGCCACGCGTCGGCCGCGGCGGTCGGGTCGTAGCGCTGTCCGGTGTCATTGAAGAACGCGTGGTCGGCGTCGGGTTCCACCACCAGTTCGTTGACCATTCCGGCCTGTTCGAGGGCCTGCTGGGCGGTGGCCTGGGTGGCGTTGACCCTGGCGTCGTTCGCGCCGTAGAAGCCGAGCACCGCAGCCTGCCGCGACCCTGCGAAGTCGGGGTTGTCGGGAGCGGGCCCGTAGAACGGTACGGCCGCGGCGATGCGCGGCTCGCCGGCCGCGAGCAACTGCCAGGTCAACCCGCCGCCGAAGCAGAAGCCGACGACGGCGAGCGGTGCTTCCCGTAACCGCTGCGCGATCTCGTCGAGGCCCGACCGGACGTCGGCGATCAACCTGTCGGGTGACGCATTGCCCAGTGCTGCGGTGGCCGCCGCCGGGTCGTCGAACGACGCGGTGCCGCCTTCCTCGGACAGCAGGTCCACAGCCAGAGCTGAATAGCCGATGCCGGCGATCCGACCGACGACGGAACGAGTCCAGTCGTTGAGCCCCTTGTTCTCGTGGATGACCAGCACACCGCCCTGCGGGTCCGCGGCGTCGGCCCACGCGCCCTGCAGTTCGCCGCGCGGCCCCGCCCAGGTGATCGCTTCGGTGGACACGGCGGTGTCCATGCCCGGAGCGTCGGAGTCGGGACCAGCGGTAGATGGCTTGGCTGTGGCCGCGCTACTCGTGGCCGCGGTTTCGTCGTCACCTCCCCCACACGCGGTGAGCAAGGACGACGCGCCGATCGCAGACATTCCGAGCAGACCCAAGCGACGTAGCGCTTCACGCCGGGACATCAACCCGTCGGCGTGATCGGTCGCGATCTCTTCCGCAATGTAGCGCTGCAGCGGCGTCACGGTGCCGATTATGCGCCGTTGTGCCGCGGATCGGGGCTGAATGCGGCCGGATCACCTGTGTGGGCTGTCGGTTTGGCCGACACGAGCGCTGAGCCGGTCGAGGCCTTCGCGGATGAGTCTTCCGTAGCCGTCGTCGGGCAGGCGGTCGGCCAGGGTACGCCCGGCCGCCGCGTGCTCGCGCGCCAACGCCACCCGGCCCTGCCGGAGGTACCCGTCCCCCAGGTTCAGGTGAAGGCTCGGTGCCATCCCGCGGGCGTCGTCGATCCCGACCGGCGCGAGTTCCGCATCGTGGATCCGTGCGTACGCGTCCAATGCCCTTTGGTCCCACAGTACTTCGTCGGCGAGGTCGGATTGAAGGTCAGCGAGATAGTGCGCGATCACGCACCGCTGCCCAGCTTCGGACTCCCCGGTGGCAGACCAGCAGGCCAGGAGTTCGGCACGACCCCGTTCTCGCTCGCCTCGCAGCGCGATGCCGACAGCTGTGGTGATCGCCTCCCATGTGGTCATGGGCCTGACGCTACGACACGCCACCGACAGGGGGTCTTCCCGAGTTGGTGCCGCATAATGCGCGGCGTAGCCGATCAGGGCATCTCGACGGTCTGAGACCGTCGTATCTCGTCCACGGCGCGCACCAGATAGGGCTGATGATCCAGTGCGGCTTCCGCCGCCAGATCGACGATCACCAGGATCGCTGCGCTGTGGAGCCGTGCCGGCGGGATGTCACTTGTCGCTCCATCGCTGTCGGGACTGTCGGTCACGCCCAGGCTGCCGGTGAGGACAACCACCACCGCCGAGGGATCGACGGGCGCATCCCACGCGCCGGCGCCGTCGATCGTGTGAGTCAGTACCCCAGCGAGGTCGTCCCCGGAGAGTCCGTCCGGGAACCGTGTCTCGAGCAACTCACGCACCATGTGGGCATGGACCTCGCGCGCCTCGGGATGAATTTCGAGCTGTTGGATAGCCTCGCCGAATGCGTCGAGGTCGTGTGTGCGGGCCGCGCGAATGCCCCGACCGCTGGCCTCGGCGATGGTCCGAGCCTTCAGCGGCCATTCGGCCGCCGACTGATTGTTGGCCACAGCTTCTCTCCTGTCTGAGCGTCCGGGTATCGATATCCGCTTGCTCACGGTGTCGTCGCCGAGCCGGCCATACGAGGTGACGCGGAGTCTCGTGACCGATCGTAGTGATGTCTTACTGACTGTTCGGCAAGCCGGGCCCGGCGATGAACCCGCATCGGCGTTTCACGCGAATGCATGCGAGTAGGCCCAACTCGCCCCGCGCTCGGCCGATCGCCGCCAAGCCCAGGAGTGCCGTCCCGGGCGCGTCCGGTCGGATGAGCGACATTGCCGCCGCGTGACCGGAGTGCCACCGCGTGACCGGCACAGACTCGCTGTCTAGTGGACGTCGGCGCGTGCCGGGACGGCCGCGAGTACATCGGGCTCGTGGGCGCTCCGATGCACCCCATCGAGCGACGGAACGCGCGCCAGCCACGACGGCCAATACCAGTTGTAGCGACCCAGGATCTCCATCGTCGCGGGTACCAACAGCATCCGTACCACCGTCGCGTCGATGAACACAGCGGTCGCCAGCCCCAGTCCCATCGCCTTGAGGCCGCGGTCGTCGAAGAAGACGAAGCTCGCGAACACGCACACCATGATGGCGGCGGCCGCGGTGATCACCCGCGCGGTCTTCGCCAGCCCCTCGGTGACTGAGCCCGTCGCATCGCCGGTTGCCAGGTACCGCTCGCGGATTCGCGAGACGAGGAACACCTCGTAGTCCATTGCGAGACCGAAGGCGACCGCGAACAGCACGATCGGTACCCAGGCCTCGGTGGGCCCGACCTTGCCGACCCCGATGAGTTCCATCCCCCAGCCCCACTGGAACACCGCGACGATCACACCGAACGCGGCGCCCAGCGACAGCAGGTTCATCACGATGGCCTTCGTCGGAATGACGATGGAGCGAAACGCCAACGCCAACAGCACGAACGAACAGATCAACACCACCGCGATCATGAGTGGCAGTCGGCTGAGCGTGAGTTCGGCGAAGTCGTTGCCGCCCACCGCCACCCCGGTGAGCTCCACCGGCAGCCCCGACTGTGGGACCACCGTGTCGCGGATGTGGTGTATCAGGTCGAGTGTGGCCAACTCCTGGGGTCCGGTGGTCGGCGTAACCGTGAGCATCGTGACGGGGTTGCCGTCGACTCGTCCCAGCGGGATCGGCGGACTGACCGCTGCCACGCCGCTCGTGCTCTCGAGGCTTGCGGCGAGTGTCTGGACCCGCTCGGTATCAGCAGCGCCATCGGGTAGCTCGGTGACCAGGAACAGTGGACCGTTGGCTCCGTCACCGAAGCCACGCGCGAGGTCGTCGTAGGCGATGCGGGTGGTGTCCTCGGCCGGCCGGTTGCCGGCATCGCCGAATCCGAGACGGAGATCGAGCACCGGTATGGACAACACGATCAGAATGGCCAGTGCCACCAGCACCCCGCCCCACGGGTGTCGTTGCACGGTCTGGCTCCACCGCAGGGCGAGCGCACCGTCGGTGCCGGGTCGGGTCCGCAGTCCGGGTATGGCCAGCTTGTTGACTCGGGTGCCGATGATCGCCAACAGGGCCGGCAGCAGGGTGAGGGCGGCCAGCATCACGGCCAGCACACCGGCGCACCCCGCCAATGTCATCGTCGGCCCGATCACGCCGCCCTGCGTCAGCAAGCCGGCGATCGCAATCGTGACGGTCGCGCCGGCGAACGCCACCGAGCGTCCGGCGGTGTCCATCGCCGCGACCACCGCATCGGGAACCGAGGTACCGTCTGCCAGCGCGGCGCGGAAACGCGTCAGGATGAGCAGCGCGTAGTCGATACCCACGCCGATTCCGAGCATCACGGTCAGCGAGACCGCGAAGTTCGGGGTGTCCACCACGTTCTGCAGCAGCAGGAGCACCGACGCCCCGACCCCGACACCGAACAGCGCGGTCAGTAGCGGAAGTCCCGCCGCCACCAGTGTGCCGAAAGCGATGAGCAGGATGATCATCGCCAGGCCGATGCCGATGGCCTCGCCCATTCCCGCCGGAGCCTGCTCGGCGAACCAGTCGCCCGCGAAATTCACGCGCGTGTCGGGGACGTCGAATTGTGCGGCCGCATCCTTGATCTCGGCGACGAGATCCGCGCGCTCGCTGTCGGACCGCGCCGGCACGGTCACCGTGGTGTAGCCCACGGTTGCATCCGGCGAGATCGCGGTGTCGTTGGTGACTTCGGCCGCGTAGAGGTCAGCCATCCGGGTGTCGGGATCGATGGTGGTGATGAGGTCGCGCAGCGCATCGACCTCGGTGCGGACTATCGGATTTCGTACACCGCCGGGCATGGATGGGTCGGTGGCCACCACGACCCGCGCCTCGTCGGCCGCCGATCCCCCGGCCGCCGCGTTGAGGGTGGCGAGCGCCCTTCCGGATTCCGTGCGCTCGTCGTCGGCGAAGTTCGTGATCGAGTCACCGCCGAACATGCCCGCCAACACAACACAACTGACGAGCGCGACCGCCCATGCGGCCACCACCGACCAGCGATTGCGAACCGTCCATCCCGCCACCGATGTGAACATGAATCGATGGTGACGCAGCGGATCACCTCAGGGAATCAGGGAAACCACCCAATATGTCCCCCGGAATTCGTGGTCGGCCCCCGACTCGGCGAGCAGCTCGGCGTCGACAATGTCACAGCGAAACCCGTGGATAAAGCGCCGCCGGATACCTAGACTGAATGGTGCGGCAGGCGAAGGCTTGCCGCTGTGACACAGGAGTGTGAGTTGATGACCGCCGGCACCGCTGCGCAGTGCAGCGTTCCCTTCGTCCTCATTTCCCGGGCATTGTCCTGACGCACACCACGCAACCTGCTCGCTCCATCTGAGTTCGCCATGCGTGGTCACTGATTCAGGAGGCCCCTGTCTCAAAGGTCTCTCCTGTGTTTCACGAACCCGATTTTCAGCAACCCACACCCCACCTCATCCCCAGGCCCGAGCTGACTCCCGCAGCATTCGGTTGGGACACGCACCGCGAAGAGGCGTTCGTCGGCTACCGAGCCGACGGCCTCGTGCCGGGCCGGGTCGTGCGCGCCGAGCGTGGTCTCTGCGACGTCGTCGCCGAGACCGGTCCGGTGCGGGCGGCAACAAGCCTCGCCTCACATGCCGAGGATTCGTTGTCTCCGTGCACCGGTGACTGGGTGGCACTGCGACCCGCCACCGCGACCGACGCGGCAACCATTGTGACGGTCTTGCCACGCCGCACCGCTGTGGTTCGTGCCACCGCCTCCCGCACCTCACAAGGTCAGGTCCTTGCCGCCAACGTCGACACTGTGGCCGTGGTCGTCTCTCTCGCCGATCGGATCCGGCCCGGACGCATCGAGCGGTTGCTGGCGCTGGCCTGGGAGAGCGGCGCCACCCCGGTGGTGGTGTTGACCAAGGCCGACCGATGCGCCGACGTCCCGCAGGCGGTCGCGGAGGTGTCGAGTGTCGCGCCGGGCGTCCAGGTACTGGTCACCAGCGCGACCACCGGCGAGGGTATGGACACAGTGGTCGACGCACTGTCGGGCACGGTCGTTCTGCTCGGTCCGTCCGGCGTGGGCAAGTCCACTCTCGGCAATTGCCTGCTCGGCGAGGACCGGCTGGCGACCGGGGCCGTGCGCAGCAGTGACGGCAAGGGCCGCCACACCACCGCATGGCGGGAGTTGTTGCCGTTGCCCACCGGTGGCGTGCTACTGGACACGCCCGGTTTGCGTGGTGTCGGCGTACTGGAGGTCGACGAGGGACTCGATCAGACCTTCCCCGAGATCATCGAGTTGGCCGGTGACTGCCGATTCGGCGACTGCGCGCACACCGTTGAGCCGGGCTGTGCGGTCCTGGCGGCCGTCGAGTCCGGTGACCTCCCTCAGCGACGCCTCGACAACTACCGTCGGCTCTTGCGGGAGAACGCCTATGCCGCCTCCCGCACCGATGCGCGGCTTCGTGCCGAGCGGGAACGAGAGACCAAGAAAGAGATCGCCCGAATGCGTCGCGCCATCAACCGGTCGGGAAACCGCAAACGGTGACCGACGCCGCATAGCCGACGGTAGTGCCAGGCAGCGTTCGGGAGTCTGCGGAAAGCGCACGGTACAGACCGAACACGCGGCGACGTCGACGAGCCGATCCGGTGGGTTGGATCCGGGCTATGGTGACTTCGTGTCGACGTCACCGGACCGATCGGATGGGAATCAGAAACATGCGGATCTCTCACTCGACCTGGGAATCTCGGCCGGCGTCGCCGCGCTTTTCCTTCTCCTGCGTGTTCTCGCAGTCTCGGAGTGGGACTGGCACACTGCGGCCGATGTCGCGGAGACCATTGATTTCGGCGACGCGATCCCGCTCGCGTTCGGTACCCTATTCGCCTGGCCCGCCCTCACCGGGACTCTGCTCGTCATCGTCCTACCGCTGGCGCTGATCTCAATCCTGAGATCGGGCAGAGGTGCGGTGCGGCAGTTGCGCCTGTCGGACCTCGTGCTCGTCGCGGCCGCGATGGCCGGTGTGGCGGCCCTGGTGACCAGCCTGAACGACTGGTGGGTCCTCGTCTGCGTGGTCGTTCTCCCGGTGGTGTTCGTCGGCGTGTGGCTGCTGAATACCCACGAGGGGGCACAAGCGATCACTACCGCGCTGACCCGGCGGGTCGGGCTCATCGGCATCATGGGCATTCTCGTGATAGCCGCGGTGGTGGACACACCGTGGATGTCTCGGGAGTCGATAGTCACGACTGCCGGGGAGTTCGAAGTGTACGTGCTCGAAACGGAGCCGGGATTCTTGAAGGTCCTTACCGTTGACGGTCGGCAGTTCGAAATCATCGACACATCGACGGTGCTGTCGCGAACCGTGGTGGACTGAGGGTCTCGGCAGCCGACCTCCGACAGGAGAATCACCGGTTGCACCGTCTTCGACAACCTCCGCGACGAAGTCGACCGTAAGGCGCGCAGTTGGTTTCGTGTGAGATCGTGGCCCGGCTCCTGGAGAGACCGATGTTGTCGGAACCCGTCGATAGTCTGCATCTGTTCGATCTACTCGCAACTGACCTTGGCTGGACCACAGCCAACCGTTGTTGTCGGTGCCGTCCGATAGCCTGACCGTAGTTCTCGTTTCCGCTCCGTTCGACGTTTCCGTGGCCCGCCTCGGGCTCGTGCAGAAAGGTCCGCTCGTGTTCTCCTTCACCGATCACGACGCCGACGACACGGTGTTGTCGGCGCCGCTCGACGGTGTCGCCGAGGAGATGGCCTACACCGACGGCGTGCGCGACATGCTGCGCCTGAGCCGCCAGTCCGAGGCCCGAGCCGTGCTCGGCGCCGGCATGATCGGCGACCGCGCCTACAACGACCGCATGAACGGCCAGGGCCCCTACGACAACTCCCGCTCACACACCAAAGCCCACAAACACGCCATCGGCGAGATCTCCCTACAACTGGGTATCACCCGCGGCAAAGCCGGCGAATGGTCCTCACTCGCGCAGATGCTGGCGCACCTGCCCAAGATCCGGTTGGCCTACCTCGCCGGGGACTTCAGCACCCACCGCGTCACCGAACTGGCCAAAAGCTCCCAAACCGCGCCCACAGGAGACCTACGCCCGCGCCTCAACGAAATCCTCGATGAAGCCCTTGGCCCCCGACCCACCCACAACGCCGGCACCAACGACGATGCGGCACAGGACCAACCGACCCCAGACGAGGCCGCCTGTGCCGATGGCGAAGCGACCCAGGACGCCGAGGCCCCGGCCGAGGCCCCGATTGATTTCGAGGACATCGCGCTGGAACTGGCCTACCGGCCCACCCCCGACACCGTGCTACGCGACGAACTCGACAGTGCGCTGATCAGCCTGGACCCCGACGCTCATGCCGAAGCGCGTGAGGACGTCGCCCAGATGTTCCAGAACGTCACCTTCGCCAAAGAAGCCTTCGGCCACATGGAGATGTCGGCCTGCCTGAGCGCCGAACACGCCATCCACCTGCAACACCGCATCGCCGCCCTCCTCGACGAACGCGTCTGCCGTCGCGACCCCCGCCGCGTCGGACACCGCCGCGCCGTCGCCCTCGCCGAAATCCACGGCGTCCCCGACGTGCGCCTGCAATGCGAATGCGGCTACGACACCTGCACCGCCCGCACCCATGTCCGTCCCGCACCTGCCGGCCGCGCGACCGCATCGGCGGCGAGCACGCCTCCGGCGACCGACGGCAAGAACGGCGTCGAACAGACCGGCGCCCACGGCGACAGCGCCCACAAGGACGACGCCGCAGAGAACGACGCCGCAGAGAAGGACGCCGCAGAGAAGGACGCCGCAGAGAAGGACGCCGAAAGGGCCGCGGAGGAAGTAGTTCTCGTCGACCACGCGGCGGTGACACCGGCCGCTGAAGGGTCGGTCACAGAGGACTCGGTTGCCGACAGGTCGGATACTGACGCCCCAGGCGAAGACGCAACCTCGACAGCTACCCCACCGGGTGATCACGACGAACCCCGTGGCCGCCGCGCCGAGTGTCGGCGTCCCGACACCATCGAGGCATTCGGCAGCGACGACGCGTGCGCCGACGAGCCCAAGAGCACCGACTCGGGTGGCATCGACTCAGGTGAGGCCACTCCTATCCTGGCCTGTCCTGACGCCCTGGCCGTCAGCGGCGCTGTCCGAACACGGTTCGCACCACCACCACCACCACCTGCCGGCTCATCAGCCCATTCTCGCCTCTGTCGGCCGTCGACCACGCCGCGCGCCGGCATGTTGCACCTGTATCGAGACCGGCGTTGTCGCCACCCCTAGAGGTGCGATGCCTCTTCGCGAGGCACGCACCGAACACTGAGCTCAGCCGACCTACCCGGCCGGCGGCTGCAGTGCGCCATCGCACTGCAGGGCCGTCTGTTCGCTGCAGTCTCGACGGCGATGCACACACGTCGACTTCGATTGCGCGGCAGGCTCTCGGTCCGTATTAGCCGCAGTTCGCCGACGTCCCCAGCACAGTGCACAACGCGTTCAGCGACTCGGGTTGTGCCCGGTAGTAGACGTTCATCCCTCGTCGCTCGGGTATCACCATGCCGGCCTTGCGCAATTGACCGAGGTGATGGCTGGTGGTGGCCTCGGTCAACCCGAGGCCGGTCGCGAGGTCGCAGGTACACACACCGTCGGCGTCGTCGGCGAGCAGGATGGACAGCAACTTGATTCGCGCCGGGTCTGCGAGTGCCTTGAGCCGCAGTGCGATCTCGAGGGCCGCCGCGTCGTCCACGGGAGCAGCGGAGACGGGTGCACAACATATCGGGCCACTGACATCGATGACGGGCAGAGACTTCGGCATGCATTCAGCTTACTCTGGCTATTGACATATGTCGAAAAGGTGGCACTCTGAGGTACGCCGGTAATTCGATATATGTCTCACTACAGAAGGTTGGTTGGTCATGTCCCGCATGCAACTCGCACTCAACGTCGACGATATGGATCAAGCCGTCGAGTTCTACTCGAAGCTGTTCAACACCGCGCCGGCGAAACTCAAGCCGGGCTACGCGAACTTCGCCATCGCCGAGCCGCCGCTGAAACTGGTCTTGCTGGAGAACCCCGGCCGGGGTGGCTCGATCAACCACCTGGGCGTGGAGGTCGAGTCCAGTGAACAGGTGCACGCCGAGATCGAACGACTGTCGGCCGAAGGGCTTTTCACCGAAGAGGAGATGAATACCACCTGTTGCTTCGCCACACAGGACAAGGTGTGGGTGACCGGCCCCGGCGACGAGAAGTGGGAGGTGTACACCGTGCTCGCCGACGCCGACCGGTTTGGTGACAGTCCGACACTGCTGGCGCAGGGTGGTGATGCGTCAGGGGATGCCGAATGCGGTTCGGTGTGCTGCAGCAGCACCGCCGCCGCGGACTCCTCGGTTGCCCACGACGCCGCCGATGCAAAGGCCGCATGCTGCTGAATTCGAGTGTGGAGCGGGCGTCGCCGCGGTGACCGCCCGCTCCACGCGTCAGGACGCGAGCCGCCGGGACAGATCGTTGATCCGGTCGACCAGCTCATCGCGGATGAGTCTCATCCGATCGATCCCCTCGATACCGCGTGCAGAGGGCTCGTCGATATCCCACACCTCGACCCGGGAATTGTCAGGTCCCTCGACCACGGCGGATGTACCGACCACAACGGTGAGGTCGGCGGACCGCATGAGGTCGTCGGTGAGTTGTCGGGGCGTGTGCCGGCTGATATCGGCGCCGACCTCGGCGAGCACCTCCACCGACAGATCATTGGGTGTGGCACCGAGCTTGGCCTCGGTGCCCGCCGACGAAGAGGTGATGGTGTCTGCGGCCAGCGCACGTGCGAGCCCCTCGGCCATCGCCGATTTTCCGCGATTGCTGACGCAGACGAACAACACCGAGGGAGCGCCGGTCATGGGGCGGTGCCTTGCTCCGCACGATCGAGTTCGGCGTCGAGTTCCTCGAGGAGTTCGACGACGAGCTGACGGATCTGATCCCGGATCGGCCGGACCGAGTCGACGCCCTTGCCGGCGGGGTCGTCCAAGGCCCAGTCCCGGTAGCTGACACCGGGAAACACCGGACACGCATCGCCGCAGCCCATGGTGATGACGACGTCGGATGTCTCGACGGTTTCCGGGGTCAGGATCTTGGGTGACTGTGCGGAGATGTCGATGCCGATCTCCGCCATCGCTTCGACGGCCGCTGGGTTGATGGTGTCAGCGGGTGCGGATCCGGCCGACCGGACCTCCACCCGATCGCCCCCGAGGGCGGCGAGGAAACCGGCCGCCATCTGGGAACGGCCGGCGTTGTGGACACACACGAACAGCACACTCGGAGTGGTCGCAGGCATGAAGACAGACCCCTTTCACGGGAAACGGCTAGAGATTCAGGCAGGTTGAACGGCAAGCTCGGCGAGCAGCTCTCGTACACGTGCGTCGAGATCGTCGCGGATGGCGCGTACCTCGTCGATGGGTCGACCGTCGGGGTCGGAGACCTTCCAGTCCAAGTAGCGTTTGCCCGGATAGATCGGGCACGCATCCCCGCAGCCCATCGAGACCACCACGTCGGCGGCGGCCACCACATCGTCGGTGAGCGGTTTGGGAAACTCGGCTCCCAGATCGATGTCGATTTCACCCATCGCTTGCACCACGGTCGGGTTGATCGAACCGACCGGCGCCGACCCGGCCGAGCGCACGTGAACCCGGCCTTGCGCGTGCCGCGCCAGCAGGCCGGCCGCCATCTGTGACCGGCCCGCATTGTGGACGCAGATGAACAGCACCTCCGGTACATCCTTCGGCAGCATCCCCTCGGCCTGCGCCAGCGCCTGCAGTCGGTCCGCGGCGAACCGACCCGCCAACGTCGTCAGATGGGCCTGGATTCGGGCGGTGCGACGCAGTGCCGCATAGGATTCGAACACACAGCGTTCGACCGTTTGCCGCGACACGATCCCCTCGTACTTGATTGCCAGGTTCCCGGCAATGCGCGCGAGCGTGGTGTGCGGCATCAGAAGCTCGGGTTGGGCTCGATGCTCACCGTGCCGTAACTCTTCTTCGAGCGGGTTCTCAGACATCGCGAACAGACTCCTTCGATTCATCAAGTGATGGCTCCTGTCGGCCACCGGTGAAGCGTTTGCGCAGTGCGAGTGACACGTAGACGAGCGCCACCAACACCGGGACCTCGATGAGCGGACCGATCACGCCGGCCAACGCCTGACCCGACGACGCCCCATAGGTCGCGATCGCAACGGCGATGGCCAGCTCGAAGTTGTTGCCGGCTGCGGTGAACGCCAACGTGGTGGTCCGTGCGTAGCCGAGACCCATCACAGCGCCCAGGAGGAAACCGCCACCCCACATCACCGCGAAGTAGATCAGCAGCGGCAGGGCGATCCGGACGACGTCCCACGGATGAGAGGTGATCTGCTCTCCCTGCAGCGCGAACAGAATGACGATCGTGAACAACAATCCGTACAGAGCCCACGGTCCCAGTCGCGGCAAGAAGGTGCTCTCGTACCATTCCCGGCCCTTGGCGCGCTCGCCCAGCCGGCGGGTCAGGTAGCCGGCCAACAGCGGGATCCCGAGGAAGATCAGCACCGATTTGGCGATCGCCCACGGCGATGTGTCGATCGTGGTCTGCTCGAGTCCGAGCCAGCCGGGCAGCACCGAGAGGTAGAACCATCCGAGCACGGCGAACATCACGACCTGGAAGATCGAGTTCAACGCCACAAGAACAGCCGCGGCCTCGCGATCGCCACAGGCCAGGTCGTTCCAGATGATGACCATCGCGATACACCGCGCCAGCCCCACGATGATCAGGCCGGTGCGATACTCCGGCAGATCCGGCAATAACAGCCAGGCCAGGGTGAACATCAATGCGGGACCGATGATCCAGTTCAGCAGCAGGGAGCCGATCAGCAGACGCCGGTCGCCGGTCACCGAATCGAGCCGGTCATAGCGGACCTTGGCCAGCACCGGGTACATCATGATCAGCAGGCCGAGCGCGATCGGCAGTGATATGCCGTCGATCTCGACCGAGGCGAGCGCGTCACCGAGCCCCGGAATGATCCGGCCGAGAAGCAGCCCCGCCACCATCGCCGCGCCGATCCATACCGGCAGGAATCGGTCGAGTACTGACAGGCGTCCGGCAACCCCGGTGTCCGCGGCGCTCATTCGGGCACCTCGCAGGAACGCGACTCCCCCACCACCGAGGACAGCTCACCCAACAGTCCGGCGAGTTGCGCCAGCGCCTCGGTATTGACCCGGTAATACACCCACGTCGCGCGGCGTTCACTGGTCACCAGCCCCGCCTCGCGCAGCACCTTCAGGTGATGGCTGATCGTCGGCTGTGACAAGTCGAACGGTCCCGAGATGTCGCAGACGCAGGCTTCACCGCCGGGCGACGCCGCGACTTCGCTGAGGAGTCGTAACCGCACCGGGTCGCCGAGCGCCTTCAGGGCCGGCGCCGATGACGCCGCCCGCGCTGCACTCAGGCCACCACCAACGGTGGCCAGGGAAAGCTCTTGATTCGACATGCGTCAATATTCACACACATCGAAGTAAGGTGACAATCGGATGCACCCGGCCGCTCACATCGGGTGATGCGGATACAGGTGCCAGCGCTCCAGCTCGGTGAGGAAGATGTGCGAGCGGCCGAGCAGCCCGGCCAGTGCGGCGCGATCAGGAGCGTCCTCGGCCGACGCCCCGGTCACGTCGGTTGCGGCCCGCCGTAGGTCGCGCAGTCTCCGGTCGATCTCGGGGTCGTCTGGTCCCCAATCCGAGTTGGAGTCTCCGTCGGGGTGATAGCGATGGCGGAAGTGCTCGATCACCCGGGTGACCGCACTGTCGAGCAGAACGCCGTGCCAACGCGCCGTCGGCAGCACCTCGGTGGCGGTCGCGAACCGCAGTTGCAGCGTGATCAGGCTGGCCGCGTGAATTGCGGTCGCGAGCGACGCCTCGGGGTCGCGGGAGTGGAAGTAGTACAGGATCGGAAACCGCTGAGTGCTCTCATCGAGCTGGATCAGATCGTGATGCAGTGCCTGCAGACGCGACGGTCCGCCGTTGGCGACCAGTTGTGCAGCCTCGTGGTCGTTGCGCACACAAGCGAGTTCGCCGGCCATGACCCGGATTTCGGAGACGCGTGGATAGACCGCGAGCACGTAGGCGATCGCGGCACCGAAGACAGCGAGCCCTGCGCCGGCCTCGGCCACCGTCAGCAGTTGCAGCACATCGTTCTCGGCGACCAGATCCCCGAAGCCGACCGTCGTCAACGAGGCGCCGCTCAGGTACAGCGCTTCGGGCAGAGCCTGCACGACCGTGCGCCCCGGCGGCAGGGAACTCAGCTGATCTGGATAACCCGCGAAGACCAGACCGAACCCGAGCCACAGCCCGAGAACCCAGCCGGCGAGCTGGGCCAGCATCATCGTAGGTGCCGCGAAACCGACGATCGCTTCACGATGCAGTCGCCCCGCCGCCGTCAACGACATCCGCCAGATCATCTTCATGGTCGACTGGCTCAACGGTCCCCGACGCGTCGGATGCAGGACGGTCAGCAGCAGATCGGTTGTCGTGAGCGCGATCAGCACAACGCCGACGACAACCGCAACGGCCGTCATCGGGCGCCGGTGGGAGTCGGGGCACCACCGGTCAGAACACGCGGCCCGAGGTAATGGACCACGTCGAGCGCGGTCATCAGCCCCAACCGGCGTTGGCCCGGCGGATGACCGAGCAATTCGGTCGCCTTGCCGACGCGTTGCAGGATCGTGTTGCGGTGGGTGTGCATGTGCTCGGCTGCCACCGAAGCATTGTCGGCCGCGGCGAGGTACACCCGCAGCGTGGCGCGCAGCCGTGCGCCTCGTTCGTCGTCGGAGGCGAGTGCACCCAGTGTGGCGGCGACGAACTGGGCAGCGTCCCGTTCGTCACGCGCAAGCGCGGCGATCGGCGCGATGTCGTCGAAGGCGACCAGGCGTTCGCCGCCCGGATTCTCGGCGACGAGCTGTTCGACGACGAGCGCGTCGGCGTGCGACGACCGAAAGCCGGCAAGACCCTCGCGTGTGGGCCCCATGGCCACCCGGACACCGGCGGGCGCCCGGGTCACGGTGTGCCGCAGCTCCGCGACCGAGGTGAACGCTTCGCCGGGAAGCCATGCCCACACCGCGCGGACGCCGGCCGAGATGGTCAACGGCGGGCGAGCCCGCACGGCGCGGGCGAGCGAGGTGGCAACCGATTCCAGGGTGCCGTCATCACCGGCCGAATCCTGGAGCCACAGGACCGCGGCGGTGTGTCGCTGCGCCAGTTCGTAGCCGAGTCGGCCGGCGGCCACCCGTTCGTCGATCGGTGCGCCATCGAGGATGAGGCGGACGGTCTCGGTCCGACGCGCGAGCGCACCGCCCTGCATCTCCTCGCGAATCCGTTGCGCCTCGGCCACCAGTTCGAGGAGTACGCGGTCGACATAGGTGAACATGACTTCCGCGAAGCGGTCGATCACGTCCACGAGCTCCGGTCCCGGCGGTGTCATGGTGGGTGCGAGTCGCATGAAGTGCTGCCACACCACGGTCTGACCGCGCCGGTATGCCTGGAACATCACGTCGAGGTCGAGTCCGCGGCGCACCACCGTGCGCAACACGTCGAGCGCTTCGCGCGGCGGCGTAGCGGGACCTGTGCTGCGGGTGTCAAAGCGCAGTCCGTGCAGCACTGCGGTGATATTGGCGCGGTTGCTCGCCGACATCTCCTCCGCGATGGCCCGGTCGGCGGCCAGACTCGGCACGATCTCGGACTCGGCGTCGTTCATGGCCTCGACGAGCTCGTCGAGGTCGGCGAGCATGCGATCGGCAATGTCGGCAATGAGCCGGTCCTGGGCCATCGTCACGATGTCACTCTATGTGCCCAGAGCCATGCGGGATGGGAAAATATGTACCTGGTGACATAGTTCGCGCCGTGTGGCGACCCTACCGTGATCTCCATCACGATGTCACCGATCATCCAGGAGGCTCACCATGGTCCCCCACACACCCACATTCGCCACCGATTTCGAGGTCGTCATCATCGGCGCCGGCATTTCCGGGATCGGCGCGGCCTACCACCTCAAGACCAAGCGACCGACCACATCGTTCGCGATCCTCGAGGGACGCTCGGCGCTCGGCGGCACCTGGGACCTATTTCGCTATCCGGGCATCCGGTCGGATTCGGACATGCCCTCGTTCGGGTTCGGGTTCAAGCCGTGGACGCACCGGCAGTCCATCGCCGACGCCCAGGTCATCCTCGACTACCTCAACGAGACCGTCGACGAGAACGACATCCGCACGCACATCCACCACGACACCAAGGTCGAGGGCGCCGATTTCGATTCCCGGACCGGACGTTGGACGATCCACGCCATCGACGCGCACACGCACGAACCCAGGTCGTACACGGCCCGCTTCGTCTACTCCGGCACCGGCTACTACAACTACGAGGCCGGCTATACCCCGGAGTTCCCGGGCCGTGACACGTTCAGCGGTCAGATCATCCATCCCCAGCACTGGCCCGAGGATCTCGACTACACCGGCAAGAAGGTCGTGGTGATCGGCAGCGGTGCCACCGCGGTGACGCTGATCCCGGCGATGGCTGCCGAGGCGTCCCACGTCACGATGCTGCAGCGCTCCCCCAGCTATGTCCTGTCGCTGCCCGGTGAGGATGCCATCGCCAACACGATGAACAGGGTCATCGGACCCGACAAGGCCTATCGAATCATCCGGCGCAAGAACATCGCGCTCAACCGGGGCATCTTCAAGGCCAGCAAGCGCGCGCCGACGCTCATCCGCACGCTGCTGATGGCCGACGTGAAGCGGCGACTGCCCAAGGGATATGACGTCGACACCCACTTCAACCCCAGCTACGACCCGTGGGATCAGCGGCTGTGCATGGTGCCCAACGGTGATCTGTTCACGGCGATCTCGTCCGGCCGGGCGTCGGTGGTGACCGACCACATCGACAGCTTCACCGAGACCGGTATCGCGCTGACATCCGGTCAGCATCTCGATGCCGACATCATCGTGACAGCCACCGGCCTGGACCTGTTGCCGTTCGGCGGCATCGACCTGAGCGTCGACGGCGAGCAGGTCGACGTGAGGGACACGGTCGTCTACAAGTCCATGATGCTCAGCGGTGTACCCAATTTCGTCTTCGCGATCGGCTACACGAACATCGCCTGGACCTTGAAGGTCGACCTCGTCTGCTCCCATATGGTGAGGCTGCTCGATCACATGGACGAGCAGGGTCGCGACGTCGTGACCCCCGTCCTGGCCGACTCGACAATGGACCGCGCCCCGCTGCTCGACATGAGCTCGGGCTACGTGCAGCGCCGAATCGGCGCGTTCCCGAAGGCAGGCACCACCGGACCGTGGACGGTCAAGATGTCGTATGAGGCCGACATCGAGCGTCTCGAGCACGGCCCCGTCGACGACCCCGAGCTGAAGTTCGACGTGGTCGAGGTCGCGACCGTGGCGGTCGCCTCATGACGCAACGAGGTCTGCGCGCGCACCTCGCTGGAGGTCGCATTCAACCGGCCGATCACACAGGCGCCACAGGTCACCTGCCCGATGCTCGTGCAGATCGGCAGCAACGACCGGGTGGCCCCACCGGATGCGGCCCGCAGGGCCGCGCCGCGCCGGTGGCCCGACCGTCAAGACGATGGCCTGACGACGCCGCCGATGCAGCTCGAATGTGTTGTCGGCCCAATGTGATAGACGAATTGGCCGGAACTCTGCGGTTCCCGGCGGTGGTTGCGGCCGTTGCCTCTGCCCCGCTCATGCGAGAAGCTGGAAGTGTCATCACACTCTCGCATCAGGAGGAATGATGCACGCGCAAGCAGGAGATTGGCTCGAGGTCGAACAATCGGTGCTCGGCAAGGAACCGGAGCGCGGGTTGATCGAGGAAGTGCGGTCGAGCGATGGCTCGCCTCCGTACGTCGTCCGCTGGGAGGATGCCGACCATACTGCCCTGGTATATCCGGGGCCGGACGCGATCATACGAACCGCTGCGGAGGTCGAGGCGCTGAACTCCGCGCGAGCCGAACAGGTGTCCCACCTGCAGGAGGAGCTCGCGCGTCGGCAGCACGCCGACGGGTGACGGCCGACGGTCCGGTATCGGACGGTCAGCGGGACCGTCCGACCCGGTCGGCGTGTGCACTGCGTCGACCCTGATACTGCACATAGACTCGGTGCAGCGGTGCCGCAGGGAGTGTCGAATCGGCCGACCGATCACGGGGCGCCGGATTCGACGAGAGGTGGCGCAGGGTGTCGGTGGCGGTGCGCATCGACGGCTTTCAGCGCCGCCATCCCCGCACGGGGTATCCCCTCGCGGTCGCGTACAAGTTCTTCGATGATCAGGGCGGCTACCTCGCCGCGCTGATCACGTATTACGGCTTCATCTCACTGTTTCCGCTGATGCTGGTGTTCACGTCGGTACTGGGTTTCGTCCTCGAGGGGAATCCCGAACTCCAGGAACAGATCGTCGACTCGGCGCTCTCCCAGATCCCGGTCGTCGGTGATCAGCTCGGCGAACAGGGTCAACTAAGCGGTTCGGCGACCGCGGTGACCATCGGTGTGGTGAGCGCCGTCTACGGTGCGCTGGGTGTCTCGGTCGCGATCCAGAACGCGATGAACATCGTATGGGCGGTGCCGCGTAACAAGCGGCCCAATCCGATCCAGGTCCGGCTCAGGGGTGCGATGCTGCTGTCCACGGTGGGGCTCGCGGTCATCGGGCTGACCATCCTCAATGGTGTCACCGCGGCCATCGATCTCGGCGGGGATGGACGTCTCCTGGCGCTGGTGGGCCCGGTGATCCTGTATGCCGCCGTGTTCGTCGTCGGATTCCGGTTCGGCACCGCCCGGGAGGTGAGCGTTCGCGACGTTCTTCCCGGCGCCATCACCGCCGCGATCGGCTGGCAGGCGTTGCAGACCTTCGGCAGCGTGTTCGTTCAGCGGGTCATCGCCAATGCCACCGCCACCAACGGCGTGTTCGCGGTCGTCCTGGGCCTGCTGGCCTTCCTCTACCTCGCCTCGGTGATGGCGGTCGTGTGTATGGAGATCAACACAGTACGGGTCGACCGACTCTACCCGCGATCCCTGCTGACCCCGTTCACCGACAATGTGGTGCTCACCCGCGGGGATCGAGCGGCCTACCAGGCTCAAGCGCAGGCTCAGCGGCACAAAGGGTTCCAGGAGATCGATGTGACATTCGGTCGGCGCGACCGCAGCGATTCACCGCCCGTCGATGACCCGACCCCGCCAGCCACCCGGTGACGTCGCTGCGACTCCGGACACTTCGGGCTCGGCGCACTCCCGGCCCGCTGTGACATGCTGAACGCGTGACGTTATCCGGCAACATCGACGGCGTGCGCTACGACACGATCCACGGGCTCGACGTGGTCGTGGTGGAGACACCCACGGCCACCGCGTCCATCTCCCTGTTCGGTGGGCAGGTGGTGTCCTTTGTGGCGGCGGGTGCCACCACCGACGTCATGTGGTTGTCGCCTCTCGTCGCCTCCCCGCCCACCCCGATCCGCGGTGGCGTGCCGGTGTGCTGGCCGTATTTCGGCCGCGAGGGACAGCCCGACGATGCGCCGTCGCACGGATATGCGCGCACCGCGATGTGGGAGGTGATCGATGGTCGGACAACCGATTTCGGAGGCACCGAACTCACATTCGCACCGCAAGGGATCGAGCAGGTGGCGCTGCACGTGCAGCTGACGGTGCGGGTGGGTGACGCTCTGGAACAACAACTGCGCACCCACAACCCCGGTTCCGAGACGATCACGATGACCGAGGCCTTCCACAACTACCTCCGGGTGGCCGATGTCGGTTCGGTGCGGGTCGCCGGGCTGGGCGGATTGACCTACCTGGACAAGTTCGACGACATGAGAACCCACCCACAGCACGGTGATTGGGTCCTCCCCGCCGATGACCCGCGCAGCGACCGCATCTATCCCGGGGCAGGCGGCGAGTACCGGCTCATCGACCCGGTCCTGCAGCGGGCGATCGACGTGACGGTGCACGGCGGTCAGAGCGCGGTGGTGTGGAATCCCGGCGAACACGGTGCGGCGGGTATGGCCGATGTCGGCCCGCACTGGCGAGAGTTCGTGTGCGTTGAGGCCGCCAATGCCGGACCTGACGTGATCGATGTTCCGGCCGGCGGCACCCACACGCTGACCCAGACGATTTCGGTCACACCCCTGTGACGCGGCACTGACCACATCATGTTTCGCCGCGGATGTGTTACGGCTGTTTGGCGTGGGATACGCCGACCACCACCCGGACCTCGTCGGCGACCTTCAGCGACCCCATCATCAGTGAGTACGGGCGGATGCCGAAGTCCTTCTGCGAGATCGTGGTTTCCGCCGCGATCTCCCACCGATCGTCGATGTCGGTGACGAGCAGATCGATCGTCCGGGGACGGCTGCGCCCGTGGATGGTGAGGGAGCCGTCGGCACGGAACCCGTCGGCCGTTGCCGTGAGCTCGTGGGAGACATAGCTGATCTCGCCGAACTTGTCCGCGTCCAACGACTTCAGCGCGTTGCCCCGGGCCACCGATCTCTCCGCGGCGGTCATCGGGGTCAGTCCGCCCGCACCGGAGACGACGGTCAGGGAGTCAACCGACACGGTCGCCGCGAGCCCGGTCGGTTCGTCACCTTCCCAGGTCACCTCCGCCGACCACTCCCGCATCTCGATGGTCAGTCGGTGTCCGGCCCGTGATGCGCGACCGGCCACGCCGGTGTGGACGGTGACCGACCCGGACGACCCATTCAGATGCCAGTTCGTGTCCGCCACGGCTGACAGCCTACGTCGGTTCCGGGTGAGTCGATATCCGCCGCCACGGATCGCAAACCCGGCGAGGCCACAATCCTGCACCCCCGGCCAAAAGCCGGCGACTCGCCCCACGCCTTCCACCGTCCCCGTAGCATCGCGCCGGTGAACGAAGACAGGATTGCGCTCGCCATCGACGACGCGGGCGTTGCACAGGTCACCCTGAATCGCGCAGACAAACACAACGCACTCGACAGCGCCATGTTCGATGCCCTCCTGGAGGTCACCGCCGCCCTGCGTGTGGATCGCCGGGTGCGTGCGGTGGTCGTGCACGGGGCGGGCAAGAGTTTCTGCTCCGGCCTGGACATCACGAGTCTCGGCCAAGGCGGTGGCGCGGCGTCGCTGCTCGACCGCGACGACGACCAGATCGCCAACCGGGCGCAACGTGTGTCGGTCGACTGGGCGACGGTGCCGGCGCCGGTCATCGCCGCGATCACCGGCAACTGCTTCGGCGGCGGTCTGCAGATCGCGCTCGGCGCCGACATCCGATACGCCACACCCGACGCCCGGCTGTCGATCATGGAGATCAAATGGGGTCTCGTGCCGGACATGGGAATCACCCAGACCCTTCCGCGGCTGTTGCCGGCGGACGTAGCCAAGGAACTCACCTTCACCGGTCGAATCGTGTCGGGCACCGAAGCACACGCCCTGGGGCTGGTGACGCGTGCCGTCGACGACCCACTGGCGGCAGCGCTCGACCTGGCCCACGACATCGCGGCGAAGTCCCCGCACGCGATCCAGGCCGCCAAGAAGCTCTACGACCAGACGTGGTCGGGTGCGGATCCGGCCGCCGCTCTGATGCTGGAAAGCGAGTTGCAGGTGGGGCTGATGGGTTCGCCCAATCAGCTCGAAGCGGTGCACGCCGGCATGGCGCGGCGCGACCCCAGCTACGCCGACCCCGACTGACCTTCCGGCAGGTCCGCCGGCCGAGCCCGGCGCCGGCACAGCGCTCCGATCCGGCCCTCGCTAGGCTGCGGGAGGTGAGTGCGCCGGCCGGCGGACTCGACGCCGAGCAACACCTGAGGTGAACGTGAACGACGACGTGCAGTGGGTCGGTGATGCTTCGCTGTTCGAACCGGGACTGAACTGCTGCGAGGTCGCTCACGCTGATCGGTTGGCCTGCATCGTCGACGCCGCCGACTATTTTCGTCTCGCCAAATCGGCGATGCTCGGTGCACGTCGGCGCATCATGTTGATCGGATGGGATTTCGACACCCGCATCGAGCTCGAACCGGATGGAGCGACCCTGGACGGGCCCAACAAGTTGGGCGATTTCCTGAATTGGCTACCGGACAACAAGCCCGATCTGGACGTGTACCTGCTCAAGTGGAGTGTGGGCGCGCTGGCCGCGATCACCCGCGGGATGACCCCGATCTTCATCCTGAACTGGCTGAATCACCCGCGGGTCCACCTCCAGATCGACACCCGGCACCCGGTGAAGGCGGCACATCATCAGAAGATCGTCGTCATCGACGACACCATCGCGTTCTGCGGCGGAATCGACATGACCGTCGACAGGTGGGACCGCTCCGGACATCCCGACGACGACCGTCACCGGATCACACCCAACGGCAAGACCTACAGTCCGTGGCACGACGCGACCACCGCGGTCGACGGGGCCGCAGCGCGCGCGGTGGCTGCCATTGCCCGCAGCCGCTGGGAGGTGGCCACCGGCGAGAGTCTCGAGCCGGTCACCGACGTCACCGAGACACACTGGCCCGACGATCTGGAGCCGACGATGCGCGCGGTGGACGTTGCGGTGGCCCGCACTCTGCCTCGGCTGGGTGACCGCAGCGAGGTCCGCGAGATCGAACAGCTGTATCTCACCGTGATCCGCAGTGCGCGCCGCCACCTCTACATCGAGAGCCAGTATCTGGCCGCCCGGACGCTCGTCGACGCGATGATCGAACGACTTGGCGAACCTGACGGCCCGGAGATCGTGGTGGTATTGCCCCGCAACGCCGACGGCTGGCTGGAGCAGAAGGCGATGGACGGCGCCCGCGAGAGGTTGCTGCGCGCGCTCTGGAACGCTGATCGCCACGATCGGTTCCGGGCGTTCTACCCGGTGACCGAGGGCGGGCAGCCGATCTACGTGCACGCCAAGGTACTGGTGATGGACGACGCATTGTTGCGTGTCGGTTCGTCGAACCTGAACAACCGGTCCCTGGGTCTGGACAGTGAATGCGATCTGGCCGTCGAGGTCACCGCCGACGACCCGCTCCGCGACGAGCATCGCCGGCAGATCCGAGAGGTGCGCGACCGACTGGTGGCCGAGCACCTGGGCATGTCGGCGGATCGGTGGCGTGCGGAGTTCGAAGCCTGGGGCTCACTGGTCGGGGCCATCGACGCGCTGCGCGGCTCGGGCAAGACGCTGCGCGAGTTCGACCGCGCCACGGTCGAGGGCGAGGCCAGTCCCCTCGCCGAGAACGATCTGGTCGACCCGGAGACCGCCACGCGCTCAGCGATTCTCGAACGCAGCTATCGCATCCTGGCGTCTGCGCCGCTGCGCCGGCAGGCACGGCACGCCCACCGCACGCGCAGTTGACGACTGCCGTGGCGGGACGTGCTCGTCAGACCGGTCCCGCGTGGCTCAACCGGACCAGACCGTCCACGCCGGCCGCCGAGCACTCGGCGAGGCGGGCGGTTGCGGCACGGACATGCGGGGTGTCGCGCTCCGACGGGTCGATGCGCGAGGGATTCAGCGCGCACGCGTGTGCCCAGGCCGCGATATCGGGCTCGGCGTTGAACACGCGCGTCGCCGCGCTGCCCCGGGCCTGCATCTGTATCCAGTCGAGCGGGCGGTCGGGCAGGCGGTTGGGCGGACACAGCCGGTTGCGCTCGCGGTCGTCGTCGCGGGTGGCCGCCACATAGCCGGCGAGCGCGGCATTGAAACAGGGGAACCCGGCCCGGACCTGTTGGAGCCGAATCCGATCGGTGCCGAAGATCGGCACCAGTGGTGGGTAGTGTAGCCCCGACGCTGCGCAATGCACCACCACGGAACCGGGTGGCAGTGCCACCGAACCGTGCTCGAGCACGATCTCGCGCGCGGTCACCGAACGGATGTGGCCGAGCCGGACCACTCGCTCGATGGTCCGCAGCAGCGCCAACTCCCATTCGGCGAGTGTCGGGGCCTTGGCCATCGTCGGGGTCACCGCCGGGTCGATGCGCAGCATGACTCCGGCGTCCTCGAGACGCACAAACAGGTCGTCGACGTCGGTCGCCTGCGCGGCGGCGACCATGGTGTCGGCGGCCAGATGCAGTGCGACCAAGGGATCCGGTTGCACCACCGACCGATTCAACATCCACGGCTCGCGTGGCCGCACCCAGACAATGCGGTCGGGATCCACGTCGTGGCCGAGCAACCACACGATGGCGTCGGTGGCCGTCTTCCCCGAACCGACGATGACGAAGTGATCGGGCACGGTGGTCAACGTCGCGAGCTCGCCGACCGGTATCACCGGCACGTCGTCGGCGACGGCGAACGGGGCCGGTGTTGTCGCCGGGATCGTCGGCGCCGAATACGTCGCGTCCACCACCCGGCGGCGGACGTCGATCGAGCAGGTCCGACCCGAGACCCGGGAGGTCACCAGATGGGTGTCGTGCTCGACGTGATGCTCGCTGGACCCCAGGAAGGTGACCCGGCCGGAGTCCACGAGTCGACGTCGCAGGACGTCGTCGAAATAGGCGACTATCTCGGGTTGCCGAGCCCGTTCACCGAGACCACGTTCGGGTCCTCCTTGTTGGATGGCACCGGTTCCCAGCGCAGTGGAGGCCACTCCGTAGAACACCGAAGCCTGGTGCAGCTGTACGAACGGGTAGGTGTCGAGCCAGTGGCCGCCGGCAGTATGCCGACGATCCACGAGGGTCACGTGTACGTCGGCGTGATCGACCAGGGCATCGGTGAACGCCATACCCATCGCCCCAGCCCCGACGACGAGATAGTCGGTGGTGATCGTTGCGCTCACCGGGGCTCGCCTCCCTGTCGTCCGACGCGAGGATGGTCTTTGTATCGTAGCCGAGCGAAGCCGCGAAACCCGATGCTTGACCTTGACACTGTGACAAGGTGTTGCATGGTCGGTGAAGGAGGTGATCGTGATGATCACACAGGCTCAGTACATCGAGATCCGCCATGCGTTCGGTGCTGCGGCGGCATCGACCCGACTGAAGGCCGCGATCGCCGTGGGCACAAGCACCGACGAGCGCTTTCTGGACCTCGTCGTGCAGCGGTGCGGCGTCGAGACGGACTTCTTCGTCCGCGACATGATGACGTGGGCGCTGTGCCGGTTGCCCACCGGCACGGTCGTCGAGAGGCTGGTCGACGAACTGGCCTCGGACAACCCGCAAGCGCGTGGTCAGGCACTGCACACCTTGTCCAAAATCGGTGATCGGCAGGCATTCTCGGCAGTGGCGCCGTTGGTCCATGACACCGACGACGAGGTCGCGCGGGCGGCCTGGCGGGCCGCGGTGGCGTTGGTCGACCCCGCCGCCGGGCGAGGTCTCGCCGAGCAACTCGCGATCGAGTTGGGCCGCGGCGACGAGGACCTGCAGCTCAGTCTGGCCCGGGCGTTTGTCGCCCTGGGCGACGCGGGTGAGCAGGTCCTCGATGCCGCAGCATCCGCTGCGGACGACCGCATTCGTTCGCAAGTCGCGGCCACCCAACGCCTCATCCGTGATCCCGACTCGGGTTTCGATCTGGCGCTCGAGACGGCCCGGCGGGTGTCGGTGAGTGCGATGTGCAAGCGGCACAGTGCTGATCGGTGAGGTGTCATAGTGCTGATCGGTGAGGTCGCGCAGCGTTGCGGTGTCAGTGCGCGAATGCTGCGTCACTACGATCGGCTGGGTCTGGTCACCCCCACCGGTCGCACCTCGGGTGGCTATCGGGAGTACTCGGCCGATGACGTGCGCAGACTCTTCCATGTGGAGAGTCTGCGCACGTTGGGCCTCACTCTCGACGAGGTGAAAGACGCGCTCGCCGAACCCGATTTCACCCCGGACGCGCTGATCACCGAGGTGATGTCGCGAACCCGCGAGCGGATTGCGGCCGAGCAGGCGGTGCTCACCCGGCTGGAGCGCGTGCAACGGTCTGCGCCGGCCGATTGGGCGGACGTGGTGCACGTCGTCACCCGGGCCCGCGCACTGGAGTCCGACTCGGGCGCCCGGCGCCAACAGGCCGTGCTCGCCGCGGCCGCCGACACCGCCATTGCGGTCGACGACCTGGTGGCCGCGGTCCTCGCCGAGCAGGACGTGAATGTTGCCGGTGCCCTTCGATGGGCGCTGGCGCGTCACGGTGTTCGGGCACTGCCCGGGCTGGTCGATGGTCTGGATGCGGCAGACGCCGCCATTCGGCGCCGAGCGGTGGTCGCCATCGCCGGGATCGAGGACCCGAAAGCCCTGGTGCCGTTGCGGAGCGCTCTCGGCGATGGCGACATCGACGTCCAGGACCGCGCCGCGGTCGCGCTGGCGCATCGCGGCGATGCCACCGGACTGTCCGTGCTTATCGCCATGGTCGGCGCCGGGCGACGCGATGTCGAGGCGGCTGAAGCTCTCGGTCGGCTCAGCGTGCACGAACCCACCGACATCGTCGACCTTGTGCAGGAGTCCTACGACGCGGCTACCGACGACGCGTCCCGGGTCCGGATCACCCAGGCGCTCGGCGAGATCGACTCTCCCGCTGCGGGTGTGATGCTCGCCAGACTGTCCGCGGCCCCGAACCGGACCGTCGCGGCCACCGCACGGGTCATCCTCGATGGCCGGACCGGTCGGTGACGCACGGCGTCAGGCCGCCAGCAGCGCATCGATCTGGTTGATCGCACTGGATGCGCCCTCGACAACCCCCATCTCGAGGACCTTCTGGAGCCCTTCGGCGGTCTCATAGGTGCTCGTGTACGTGGCCACCGTGCGGCCGCCCTCCGCCCGGAATCGGTAGACGTTGTAGGAGACCGGGAGCGACTCGACGGGATTGAACTCGTCGTCGGCGAAACCGTCGTCGAAGGTGAACTCGGTGGGTGCGTCGACGGTCCGGATCACCCAGTAGCCGGCGAACTTCTCCCCTTCCGGGCTGGTCATGTAGTACGTGACACGTGCGCCGGGCTCGAGGCTGTGCTCCACGAAGGTCGCCGGGTATGTCGGCGGTCCCCAGATCGTCTCCAGTTGACGCGGATCGGCGTAGATCTGCCAGATGCGTTCCACCGGAGCGTCGAATTTCGCGGTGATGGTGAGTGTCCGGCTGTCGATATCATGAGAGACGTTGGTGACAGGCATGATTCAGTCCTTCGATGGTGATTCGGTTGCGATGAGTTCGTCGATCCGTGCGATCCGGCCCCGCCACACCTGTTCGAGCTCGGTCAGCAGGTCCGACACCGCGCGCACGGCGGTCACGTCGCCAGAGGCCAGCTGTTCTCGGCCGCTCCGCCGTTTGGTCAACAGACCGGCTCGTTCGAGCACGGCGACGTGCTTCTGCACTGCGGCGAAACTCATGTCGTACTTCGCCGCCAGCACCGAGACCGAATGCTCCCCCGCCAGCACCCGGCGCATGATGTCGCGCCGAGTGCGGTCGGACAGCGCGTGGAAGAGGGCGTCGGTCCGGTCCTCATCCGTGTCGGTCACCTCTCAAACATACAACCAATTAGTTGTATGTCAAGCGCTACTCGGTATCCGGTTCGTTCCGTCGGAGATTGATTTGTCCACGTCATGCGGCGCAGTCTGCAACCCTGAGACCATGGCACGCTGCCGACAGCCGACCGCTCACCCGAAGCTCAGGACGGGCCGATGAGTGCCACGGTTCTCGAGCCGGAGTCCGACGTCGACTCGGGACAAGCCATGCCGCTGGTGACTCTTGCCGGGGCCGGACTGACCGCCTGGGCGGCGTGGCAGAGCGCGCAACACGACTGGCGACCGCTCTGGCTGTATCCCCCACTGCTCCTCGTCCTGATGTCGGGCGTGATCGGGCTCACCGCGCTGAGCGTGGTGGGTATCCGCCAACGTCGGGGACTGAAGCATGTGACCACCACGCTGGATCGAAGCCATCTCGTCATCGGCGACGACGCGCGGCTGACGGTTGTCACGGGAGCAGGCCCCGCGACCGCGGTGCGCGTCGACGTACATCTCGAGGGGCGCGAATACACCCGAACCGTTGAGCCCAAGAACGTGCATTCGGGCTCCGGCGGCGGGTGGAAACAGAAGGAGCGCCTGATTTTTCGCTCGCGTGTCGCTCGGACCGTGACGCCCGGGCGTGGCCGCGTGGACAATCTCTACTTCGTGGTTCCGTCCGACATCCACCCATCGGTGACCGACAAACCGCACGGCATCGACTGGCTCCTACGCGTGCGGGTCAAGGCGGGGTCGGTGCCCGGTTGGGAGGGGCTCTACCCCGTGTCGGTCCGCGGCCGCAATGGGTCCGGCCACAACATCGACGCCTCGATCCGGTCTTTCGAGTTCCCTCGCCGCCCTCGCACGCCACTTCCCAAACAGTTGTGACATGGTGAGCGGCGGCCTCATCCTGGCCGCCGCTCACCATGCGATCACTCGGGTGAATGCACTGGGTCCGAAGAGTCAATCCCGCAGGGCCGACACATGCTCCGGCTCAGCGGCTCGTGCGGCCGGAACCGCGATGCGCTGGGCGCCGATCAGGAGCAGCCACACGGTCAATCCGAATTCACCGATCACCGAGGGTACGGCGACGACGGCCAGAAAGACGTCGGCGTACGCCGCGTAGTCGGCGATCAGGATGTGGGCGACGGTGTCGGCGACGTAGGCGGCGCCGGCCACTGCGAGCACAACCGCCAGCCACCGCGGGGCTCCGCTGGTTGCCCACAGCAGGCGGGCCAGCAGGACCAGGTGCACGCCGAATGCGGTCAGCCCGATGAGCCAGGTCATCTCGAACGAGCGCATGGCGAGCTGAACGTCTGTTGCTGTCCCCTCGCTCGGGGAATCCTCGGCGATCATCAGGGCGGCGAAGGCAAAGACCAGCCCCACCCCGAGGAATACGGTGTAGACGAGCCGTGCCCACGCGGTCAGCAGGGACAGGTCTCGCCGAACGGGGCGGAACAGCACGTACAACCACCACGCAATGGCGATGTCGATCAGGAACACGGCAAGGAATGCGATGATCCCCCATCGCAGCAAGTCACCGTCGGCGGTCACGCCGTCCAGCGTCGCCTGCGCGTCCTCCAGGTCGTACACGGATTCCAGCACGAAGAAGTTGGCGAACATGGCCAGCACGAAGATGGCCAGATAGCCCAGGCCGGCCCAACGGGCTGCCGAACGTGCGGGACTGCTCTGGTCGGCTGTGCTCGGTGCGGTCATGAGGTGACTCCGATCGTGGGGGCAGCATCTGCCTTACGTTGTATGGGTGGTCTGGTGACCACATTAGACTTACTATGTAAGGCGCGTCAAGGGCGAGAAGCAGAAGTGCCGGGTCGGAGGGGAATCCTCCGACCCGGCACCTGGCCCGGTCGTGCGGCGCGATGGCCGCGCGAGCTATCGAATTATGTTGGGGCCCTTCGCGACACTCGGCCGTTGCGTCACGACATGGCGGCGTGCGCCCCGCGATCCGACCAACTCGAGGTGCCCTCGATCGCGCCGATGATGCGCGGGCGCAGTTCGTCGGCGCGGATCACCGCGTCGACCGAGCCGACCTCGACGGCGCGGCGGATGCTGTGCACCTTGTCGAACTCGGCGGCGATCTCGCTGATCTTCTCCGCCCGGACCGACTGACGGACGTCGGCCAGCTCCGCGTTGAGAGCGGAACGATCGGTGCCCGTCGCCTCGACCGACCGCGCCTCGAGGTCGCGGACCCGAGGATCGGCGGCCACCCGTTTGGCGACCTCGCCGGCGAACACCACCGCGGCAGCCGGGGCGCCACCGAGCACCGACGCGAACGACCCATCGATCGCGAGCACCGTCATGTTCGGGTTCAGTGCCTTCGAGAACACCACGAACGCGCCGCCGTGGTAGCGCGAGATGACGCAGAACACGATCGGGCCACGGAAGTTGACGATCGCGCGGCCGATCTCGGCGCCGTACTCCAGCTGCAGTTTGCGCATCGACTCGGGTGAACCGTCGAAGCCGGACAGGTTGGCCAGCACCACCAGCGGGCGGTTACCGCTGGCCACGTTGATCGCACGCGCCGCCTTCTTCGACGACTGCGGGAACAGCGTGCCCGCGGTGTAGGTGTCCGGTCCGTCGGTGGGCTTGTAGCCGCGTCGCTGGACCTCGCGCGACTCGATACCCAACAGGCACACCGGGATACCGCCCAGGTGGACATCGCACACGACCGCGGTCTCCGCGTCGGCCATGCCCGCCCAGCGCTCGAGCACCGGATGATCCTGATCGGCAACCGCACGCATCACCGTGCGGATGTCGAAGGGCTTCTTGCGATCCGGGTTGCTCTCGGCCGAGAAGATCTGGCCGACAGTGGTGAAGTCGCTACCCGCCAACACATGCGGGAAGTCGGAGATGTCGCGGTCGCTGGGGTCAGTGGTCACCGCCCGTCGCGGCGACTGCTCACCGGGCGCCACATAGGTGTGGTCGTAGTGCGACATCAGGACGTCGCGGGCCGCACCGAGGTTCGGTGCCCAGTACTGGGCCTGGCCGTTGGGTCCCATCACGCGGTCGTAGCCGCCGATACCGAAGTTGTCCTCGGCCGAGACACCGCCGGAGAAGTCGAGCGACTGCTTGCCGGTCAGCACCATCGCCGAGTCCGGGGTCATCACCAGGACACCCTTGGTGTGCATGAGCATCGTCGCCTCGGCATTCCAGTAGGGCTGTGCGCCCACGTTGATGCCGGCGACGACGATGTTGATCTCGCCGCCCGCTTGGGTGTACTCGACGACCCGCTTGAGCGCCCGTGCCACCCAGTCCATGTTCTCGGTGCCGGAGTCCATGGAGATGCGGGCACCCGAGGACAACGCGTACCACTCGAGCGGTACCTGCATCTGCTCGGCGAGGTCGAGCGCGGCGATCACCCGTGCACACTCGGGCTCGGAGAGCGCGCCCAGCGATTTGGTCGGATCGCCGAGCAGCACCACCCGGGTGACGCCGTCGGGATGTTTCTCCGTCGCCGTGGTGATCACACCGGCCACCATCGCGGACGCGTTGCGGCCACGTGGCCGGTCCACCGGGACCAGTCGCTGCTCGGCGTCGAGGTCGTACTCGGCGAAGTCGCCGAGCAGTCCGGCCAGTTCGTACGGGTAGACGGTGTTGCGCTTGGCGGCCCGCAGCACCTTCTGCCGGTACTCGTCGACGGGCTCGATCGGCTCGTCGTTCGGCTCCCCGACCGACACGTCGAAACCACCGGTTGCATTGACGGAGAAGCGCACGGCGACCTTGGACAACTCGCCGGTCTCGCGATCGCGCCGCCGCGCGATCAGCAGCACCTCTTCGAGGCCGACGCCGGTCGCGGAACCGCGGAAGTAGTCGGCGATCGTGTTCAGGTCGTCGTCGACCGCGTCGATCGGCGGCCACACGTACATGATGATGCGGTTGGTGGACGACGACTGACGCGACCCACGCTGCGCACGCCGGATCGAGTCGACGCAGGAGGCCAGCGTGGTCTCCGCGGTCGGCAGGGTCAATAGGCGCCCGTCGTGCTCACGCATGGCGGTGAGGTCGCGCACCTGGGCGAAGGCGATGAGCCGTTCGTCGGACGGGTTCTCCTTGGCGACACACCGGAACAGGTAGACCTCTTCGTCGTCGGAGGACGGCAGCTGGGTGAGGTCGAATTTGCGCAAGCGCTCCATCTGCATGCGCTGCGCGATGTAGGGGTGCAGTCCGCGGATGAGCCGCTCCTCGGACATCCCGGTCGCCGACGGACGGAATGTGAAGTGGTTGTGCATCCGCGCGTCGCCACTGCCCGCGACGGTCACCGTGATCCGGTGCACCTGGGGCGGCATCGATGTCGCCGAGATGATCTCGTGCAGCGTACCCGCCATCGCATCGAAGTCGTCGGGCTGCTGCTCCCAGCTGAGGTAGATGTCGGCATCGACGGATGCGGCGTCGCGGGCGAGGTCGGCCAGACCACCCATCGTGGCGGGCAATTCATCAAAGCCCACCGCTGCCGACACCAGGTTCGCGCCCTGCCGCTCGGCGACCACGAAGCTCGCCCCGCCGGACGGCTGGATACGGATGTCGCGCAACCCCTTGTTGCCGTAGTAGCGACGCGTGAGAACTTCCAGCATCACCGAGTTGTCGAGGTTGCCCCGCACGATGCGCTGGCCGAGCAGTCGGACCAGCGGCTCGGTGCTGCGGACCATCTCGGCGATGCGCTCGGCGCGGTCGGCCGCGGCCGGGTTCTCGTCGAGGTAACGGAGCTGCTTGCGCACGTTGTTGTAGACGCGCGCCCGGTCGCGCCGCAGCAGCGGCTGGCCGTACCAGGAGTAGATGACGCCGCGGGCCAGATCGGCGACGGCCGGGAAACGGACCTGCGTCGCCGCGACCAGACGGTCCAGTGCGCTGCCGACGGCATCCTGCAGTTCGTCGCGCGGTGTCGGTTCCCGCAGCCATTCCCTGAGCAACGTGGTGATCACGGTGACCGAGTCGGCCGGCTTCTGCAGCGCGAGGAAGATCCGGAAGACCGCCGCCTCCAGCTCCGGGCTGTGATCGAGGTCGGGCACGCCGTAGTGGCCGAGCGCCCGGCCGAGTTGGGCGTGGAAGGTCTCGGGCAGACCGTCACGTTCGACGTCGAGGCTCTGCAGATAGGTGTGGAAGTTCTCGCGCGCGCTGTGCACGTGCTCGACCCCGAGCAGTTCGCCCGACGGACGATTCTGACTCAGCTCGGCGAGGTCGGCGAACACGGTGATGAGCTCCAGCTCGTCGGCCAGCGGGCGGCGGCCGCTCTCCAGCGCGTCGTGCCGGACGGCGAGATAGTCGTTGAGCAGACGCGACCGGTCGTGCGGATCCACGTCGAAGCCCAGCAGTTGGCTGCGCAGATCTTCCTGGGTACGTGTGGTGCGCTCGTGGGCCTGGACGTCGGTCCGCTGCTCGGGCAGTTCCAGGTCGACGGACTCGGTGGTCTCCTCGGCCGCCTCGGCGTCGTCATCGTCGGCGAGCGGCTCCAGCCGCAGCAGGGTCGCGCCGGTCTCGACCTGGGTTCCCACCGACACCATCGACTCCTTGAGCCGGGAGCGCACCGGGGCCCGCAGCACCGTCTCCATCTTCATGCTCTCCAGCACCAGGACTGGCGCGCCGGCCTCGACCTCGGCGCCCACCTCCAGTGGTGTCGCCACCACCAGCGCCGGAGCCGGTGAGCGCAGGACGCCGCCTTCGTCACGGCTCACCCGATGGGTGACGCCGTCGACGTCGACCAGGTGAATCGGGCCGTGGGTATCGGTGACCAGGCGGTAGCGGACGTGGTTGACGACCATCTGCGCGGTGTGGTCGTCGAAGCGCTCCAGATCGACGTCGGCGGTGTGGGTCTCGGCTCCGGCCTCGATCGCGACCCGGAAGCGGTGTGCGCCGATGCGGGCGACGCGTACCCGGTAGCCGACGCCCCGCAGCTTGAGGTCGAGCGGCCGTCCGCTGTCGTGCTGCACCTGTGGGCGTCCACCGGACGCCGTGGACAGCAGTCGCTGCCGCTCGACGAGTTCCTCTTCCTCGTAGGCGTCGATGGCCGCGGCCGCGAGCGCGATGGCCGAGTGCCGGTTGGCCACCAGGCCGCCCTCGGCGCGGACCCGGTCGATCCAGCCGGTGTCGGCGCTGCCGTCGATGACCTCGGGCCGGCTGAGCAGCTCGAGGACGAAACTCTTGTTGGTGGCGCCGCCGGCGATGATGACGCGGGTCTCGCGCATGGCGCGGCGCAACCGGCCGAGCGCCTCGTCGCGGTCGCGTCCGTAGGCGATGATCTTGGCGATCATCGAGTCGAAGTCCGCCGGGATGGTGTCGCCCTCGCTGACGCCGGTGTCGACACGGATACCGGGTCCGGCCGGCAGTTCCAGCATCGCGATGCGGCCCGGGGCCGGCGCGAAGTCGCGGTCGGGATCCTCGGCGTTGAGTCGCGCCTCGATCGCGTGGCCGCGTTCGACAGGCGGCTCGCCCTCGAGTCGGCCGCCGGAGGCGACGTGCAGCTGGGCACGGACCAGATCGAATCCGGTCGTGGTCTCGGTGATCGGGTGCTCGACCTGCAGCCGGGTGTTCACCTCGAGGAAGGCCAGCAGGTTCTCGCCCGGGTGATAGAGGAACTCCACAGTGGCCGCGCCCCGATAGCCCACGGCGACGGCCAGACGCTCGGCCGATGCCTTGAGATTGGCGACCTGGTCGGCGGGCAGCACGGGGCTCGCCGATTCCTCGATGATCTTCTGGTTGCGCCGCTGGACCGAGCAGTCGCGCACGCCCAACGCCCAGGCGGTGCCCTGCCCGTCGGCGATCACCTGCACCTCGACGTGGCGGGCACCGGTGACGAGGCGTTCCAGGAACACCACGCCGCTGCCGAAGGCTCGTTCGGCTTCGTCGCGGGTACGGGTGTAGGCGTCGCGCAGATCGCCGTCGTTGGTGACCTTGCGGATCCCTCGACCGCCACCACCGGCGGTCGCCTTCAGCATCAACGGATAGCCGATCTCGGCTGCTGCGGTCACCGCGTCCTCGAGGGTGTCCACACCGCCGCGGCTCCAGGCGGCCACCGGCACGCCGACCTCCTCGGCGATCAGCTTGGCGCCGATCTTGTCGCCGAGCTTGCGCATCGCCTCGGCGGACGGCCCGACGAAGGTGACCCCGATGCGTTCGCACAGTTCGGCGAACAGCGGATCCTCGGCGACGAAGCCCCAGCCGACCCACGCCGCCTCGGCGCCGGTCTCCAGCAGGGCACGCTCGAGCACCTTCAGATTGAGGTAGGGGCGTGACGCGGCCGGGCCCAGGTCATAGGTGACGTCGGCGGCCCGCACGAATGAGGCGTTGCGGTCGACGTCGGTGTGCAGGGCGATCACCTCGATCGGCTGCCCGGTCTCCGCGGACAGGCCGCGCACGGCGTGGATGAGCCGCATCGCGGCCTCACCCCGGTTCACGATGGCAATGCGAGTGAACATCGCCGACTCCCTTCTGTGTGGTCCTGTCGGTCGGTCCGCGCGGTGTCGCGCTCCCCGCCGAGCGGGTCGTGACGATTACCAGGTCGGGTGGCACCGGCCGACGATTCGGGTACGTCGGCGACGGACTCCGCTCGATTGTTGCGAATCGTTTCCCTACGCGCGAGTACGTTCGCCAACTCCGCGTGGCTCGGCTCCCCGACATTCCTGCCCGGCGGTGTGCCTTGGTCTCCCTCTCGCGCCGGTAGCGGGCCTGCAACGGCGCCGATCCGGGTTCGGGTGGTGGGGCGGCTTGCCCGATTCACGAGAAAGATGAGGGATTGCTCACATTTTTGGTCGGTGGCCTGAGCGATCGCCGGTCGGCACGTCCCACGCACCCGTCTATTCTGGCCACGACCCATCCTCGAGATCTGGAGTGAATGCATGACACAGCTGGGAGTGGTCGGCGGCGGCACCATGGGTGCCGGGATCGCCGAGGTCGCGATCCGCGCCGGCGATGACGTCCTCGTCCTCGAACGTGACGACGCCGCGGCCGACGCCGCCCGTCAGCGCATCGACAAGTCGCTCGCACGCGGTGTGGCGAAGGCCAAGATCACCGAAGACGACGCGCAGCAGGGACTGGATCGGCTGCGGGTCACCACTGCGATCGCGGACTTCGGAGATCGCGAACTCGTCATCGAAGCCCTGCCGGAGATCGAGTCGCTCAAGGTCGGGTTCTTCGCCGAACTCGACAAGGTGACCGCACCCGAGGCGATTCTGGCGACCAACACGTCGTCGATCCCGATCATCCGGGTCGCCAAGGATGTCGCCGATCCGTCCCGGGTCGTCGGTGTCCACTTCTTCAACCCGGTGCCGGTGATGCCGCTGGTGGAGATCATCAGCAGTCTCGCGAGTTCACCGGAGGCCATCGAGACGGTCACCGCCTACGCCCGCGACCACCTCGGCAAGAAGACCATCCAGGCCGGTGACCGCGGCGGCTTCGTCGTCAACGCCCTGCTCGTCCCCTACCTGGTGAGCGCAATCCGCATGTACGAGAGCGGCTACGCGTCCAAGGAGGACATCGACACCGGCATGATCAACGGTTGTGCCCACCCGATGGGGCCGTTGACCCTGACCGACACCATCGGCCTCGACGTGATCCTGGATGTGATCGAGTCGCTGTACCAGGAGTTCCGCGAGCCGCACCTCGCGCCGCCGCCGCTGTTGCGGCGCATGGTGGAGGCCGGCTACCTCGGCAAGAAGAGCGGCAAGGGCTTCTACGACTACTCGGGATAGACCGCCCTTCGTGACAGTGAGGATGCTCGCTCCTCATGGATCGGTCCGCTGATCCCTGAGGAGGCCGTCACGAAGGGTCGGCGCCGCAACGTTATCCCGCTCAGTGCGCGAGGCCTTCGTCCTTGCTGCCGAAGGCATCGCGGAGCTTGGGCTTGACCACCTTGCCGCCGGCGTTACGGGGCAGTTCGTCGATGATGACCAGATCCTTGGGCTGCTTGAAGCGGGCCAGGTTCTCGTCGAGGTGGGGCGAGAGTTCGTCGAGGGTCAGGTCCTCGACGCCCTCGGCGAGCACGACGACCGCGACCGGCACCTCGCCCCACTTGTCGTGGGCCCGCCCGATCACCGCGGCCTCGGTGATCTTGGGATGGGAGAACAGCACGTTCTCCACCTCGGCGCAGTAAACGTTCTCGCCACCGGAGATGATCATGTCCTTGGCACGGTCGACGACATAGAGGAAGCCCTCTTCGTCCTCACGGACCAGGTCACCGGAGTGAAACCACCCACCGCGGAAGGCATCCGCGGTGCCCTGCGGGTTCTGCCAGTAGCCCTTCATCATGTTCGGCCCGCGATAGACGATCTCGCCGACCTCGCCGCGCTTCACGTCGTTCATCATCGGATCGACGATGCGTGCGGTCACCGCCGGCACCACCTTGCCGACCGACCCGATCTTGCGCAGCGCGTCCTTGCCTTCGAGGATGCAGGTGATCGGCGACATCTCCGTCTGGCCGAAGGCGGTCATGTTCATCGCCTGCGGGAAGTTCTCGTTCATCGCGTTCAGGACGGTGTCGGATGCGGGAGCCGCACCCCAGCTGATGGTCCGCAGCTTCAGGTCACGCGGCCGGGCCTGCTGTGCGGCGCACACCGCCTGCCATTGGGCGGGCACCATGAACACCGATGTCGTGCCCTCGCGTTCGAGGGTGTCGAGCATGTCGTCGGGGTCGAAGGCGCCCAGCGGGTGGATCACCGATCGCACCCCGCGGTAGAACATCGGAGCGAAGGCCGCGACCCCGGCAATGTGGAAGATCGGCGGTACCACCGAGGCGACGTCGTTCTCGTCCCCCTCGCCGGAGGTGGCGATGACCGTCATCGCCTGGGCCTGCAGATTCTGGTGGGTCAGCATGGCGCCCTTGGGTTTACCCGTCGTGCCCGAGGTGTACATGATGAGCGCGACGGTGTCCTCGGGGACATCGATCTCCGGCAGATCGGAGGGATCCTCGGTCAGTAGTTCCGCATAGTCGAGGTGGCCGGAGTCAGCAGGCCGATCGACCACGATGGTGGCCTCGACTCCGCCGGTGGACGCGACGGCCGCATCCATCAGTGGCGCGAGGAGCGCTTCGGTCACCACCACCTTCGAACCGCTGTCGGTGAGCAGGAACGCGACCTCGGCCGGGCTCATCCGGATGTTCACCGGGACCGGGATGGCGCCGATGAGATTGGCCCCGAGGACGGCCTCGATGTATTCGGTGCGATTCAACATCGCCATCAGCACGCGATCCCCGAATCGGACGCCGCGCCGGTGCAGGGCAGCCGCAAAGGCGTGGGTCCGTTCCTCGAGTTGCCGCCACGTGGTCGCCCGGTCGAGGTACTTCACCGCGACCTGATCGGGCACCATGAACGAGTGTCGGCGGATCTGGTTGTTCCAATGGTTGCGCCGTGAACGCATCGGTTCGGTGGTGAGTTCGCTGGTCTGTCCGCTGGCGGTGGCAGTCATCCTCGTCTGTTCCCCTGTCGTGAAAGTGTGGGGCCATCGGGCGCCCCGGAATTGTGGCCTCGACCACACAGTAGGTCGCGCTGCCGGTGTTCCGAGGGCGAATCGGCGATTCGCCGGGCGCCCGATGCCCCATGGTCGTCAGCCTTGGATCGACTTCACTTCCAAGAACTCTTCAAGCCCGAATTGGCCTGCCTCGCGGCCGATTCCGGACTGCTTGTATCCGCCGAACGGCGCGTCGAGATTCATCCCGGCGTCGTTGACGGCGATCTGGCCGGCGCGGATCTTGCGCGCGACCTGCTGGGCGCGCTCCGTCGAGCCCGACCACACCCCACCGGCCAGTCCGTAGATCGTGTCGTTGGCGATCGCGACGGCCTCCTCCTCGGTGTCGTATGGCTCGATCGCCAATACCGGGCCGAAGATCTCCTCGCGGTGGATCGTCATCTCCGGTGTGACATCGGAGAACACCGTCGGCTGCACGTAGGCACCCCCGGCCTCCGCGGGTTCGGTCTGGCCGCCGGTCACCACCCGGGCGCCCTCGTCGATACCCTTACGGATGTAACCGAGTACGCGTTCCTGCTGGGTGCGCGAGGACAACGGGCCCAGGACGGTGGTCTCGTCCGTCGGGTCACCCACCGCGATCGATTCGGTGACCGCCTTGGCGATGCCCTCGACCTCGGCCAGCTTGGCGCGAGGCACCAGCAGGCGGGTCAACGCCGAACACGTCTGGCCGGAGTTGATCATCGCCGCCTGCACGGCGGCCGGCACCGCGGCGTTCAGGTCGGCATCGTCGAGCAGGATGTTGGGGCTCTTGCCGCCGAGTTCGAGGGACACCCGCTTCACGGTCCCCGATGCCAGTTCGCTGACCCGCCGTCCGGCGCGGGTGGATCCGGTGAAGCTCACCAGGTCGACGTCGGGATGAGATGCGATCGCCTCCCCCACCTCGGGTCCGGTGCCGAACACGACGTTGAAGACACCGGCCGGAAGCCCGGCCGCCTCGACGATCTCGGCGAGAATGATCGCGTTGAGCGGAGTGTTCTCACTCGGTTTCACGACGACGGTGTTGCCCGCGGCCATGCCGTAGGCGGCTTTCAGGGCGATCTGATGCAGCGGGTAGTTCCACGGAGTGATCGCGCCGATGACGCCGTAGGGTTCGCGGACGATCGTCGAACCCCGGTAGCTCTGTTCAAAGTCGAACTCGGTGACGATCGTGGCCGATTGGGCAAAGCTGTTGATCGGCAACGGAACCTGAGCGGCCCGAGCGAAGGAGAGGGGTGAGCCCATCTCGCTGGAGATCACTTTTGCCAGTTCGTCGGCCCGCTCGGTGAGTCCCTGTGCGATGGCACCGAGGTAACGGGCGCGTTCGGACACCGGCGTGGCCGCCCAGCCGTCGAATGCCGCACGTGCGGCGGCGACGGCACGGTCGACGTCGTCGGCGGAGCCGACCGCGACCTCGGCGATGATCTCGTCGGTCGCGGGGTTGGTCACCGGCAGCAGCGAACTTCCCGTCGCGGGAACCCATTGGCCGTTGATGTAGTGGTCCTTGTGTGTCCGCATGTGGTTCTCCTCAGTAGTCCTGATCGGTGTAGACGACGACTCCGCGCAGGTTCTTGCCGTCGGCCATGTCGCGATAGCCCTGATTGATGTCCTCGAGTCGATACGTCGTGGTCACGAGTTCGTCGAGCTTGAGGTGTCCGGTCCGATACAGGTGCAACAGCTTGGGGATCTGCGTGCGCGGACCGACGCCGCCGAAGATGGCCCCCTGCACCCGCTTCTGCAGCAAGGTCAGCTCGAACAGATTGAGATCGACCTGCCCGTCCTGGAAATCGCCCATGCCGGTGACCACCTGCCCGCCCTTGGCGGTCAGTCCCAGGGCCTGCTGGACGTGCTCACCGGAGATCACACCGACGGTGATGATCACGACGTCGGCCATGTGCCCCCAGGTGAGGTCCGGCAACTCGGCGATCGCCTCGTCCACCGTGGAGTAGGTGTGTGTCGCACCGAACTCCATGGCCTTCTTCTGCTTGAACTCGACCGGGTCGATGGCGATGACGTAGCGGGCACCGGCGAACGCCGCGCCCTGGACGGCATTGATGCCGACGCCGCCCACGCCCATCACCACGACGACGTCGCCGGGACGGGTGTCACCGATCTCGGTCGCCGACCCCCAGCCGGTCGAGACGCCGCAGCCGAGCAGTGCAGCCTTGTCCAGCGGGATGTCCTTCTCGATCTTGACGACCGATGCCTGATGAACCGTCACGTACGGCGCGAACGTGCCCAACAGGCACATCTGCAGGACGGGCTGCCCGTCCCGGCTGACCCGATAGCCCTTGTCCGCAATGGCCTGACCCGAGAGGAGACCGGCACCTTCGTCGCACAGGTTCTGCCGCCCGGTCGCGCAGGACGGGCACGTCCCGCAAGCGGGGATGAACGCCAGCACGACGTGATCGCCCTCGTCGAGACCGGTGACACCGGGGCCGACCTTGGTGATGACACCCGCTCCCTCGTGGCCGCCGAGGACCGGCATGAACGGTACCGGGCTCGACCCGTTCTGCAGGTGAGCATCCGAGTGGCAGAGGCCGGATGCCGCGAGCTTGACCTGCACCTCCCCCGCGACCGGGTCACCCAGGTCGACGTCGGCAATCGTCCAGTCGCCGCCGACATCCTCGAGGATCGCTGCCTTGGTCTTCATTGCCTGCTCCTTCGACTCGAGTGGCTGAGGTTTGCGCACGTCTGTGGCGTCCCCGCGAAACCGTGAACTATGTGACACCTGTCACTCCGGTTGTGGATGAGCGTATGGTCGGACTCCCGGGTGGCAACAGGCCATCCGCGGCCAGAACCACGGCAATTGCGGCCATCCCCGATCTGGACGCTTGACCCAAAACGCGCAGGTCACGAGGTTGAGGTCATTGCCTCGATCGGGGTGACGCGTGATACTGCTCACAGGGCAGGGCCGCGCGAGGAAAGGATGACAGCGTGACGATGATCGTCGAACTTGGCGGGGAGCTTGACGACTCCGATCGCTCGGACTCCGTGTTCGCTCGGATGCCGGACCCGTGGGATCACCCCCGTACCACCGCCGGCGTGGCCATCATCTGCGACTGGGCTCAGCAGCAGGGGTGTGCGACCGATCGGCTCCTCGTCGGCAGCGGACTGACGCCGGCGACGTTGGGCGACGCGACCGTCCTGATCGAGGCACAGCAGGAGATCGTGGTCATCCGAAACCTACTGGCCGCGCTCGGGGACCGACCCGCGATCGGCGCCCGGATCGGGCGGGAGTATCACCTCACGTCCTACGGCTACTACGGCTACCTGTTGCAGGCCTGCGAGATCGTCGCCGACATGGTGCGTTGCGGTCTGCGCTACTCACCGCTGACGTTCGCCTTCGCCACGATGACCGGCGAACTCCTCTCCGATGCCCGGTGGTCGCTCGCCGCGCACACCGAGGGCGTCCCCGACGACATCGCTGCATTCGTGATCGAACGCGACCTGAGCGCCAGCGTGCAGATGCAGCGCGAACTCTTCGCCGGCACCGGCGTCACACCGCTCCGCGAGGTGCGGTTCACCCACCGCGTCGACGACGCGGCGGCCCGGGCTGCGTACGCGGACGCGTTCGAGGCGCCGGTGATATTCGGCTGTGCGCGTGACGAATTGATCTTTGATCGGTCCTACCTGGACCTGCCGCTGCCGATGGCAAATCCCCACACGGCTGCGGTGATCGTCGAACAGTGCGAACGGCTTCGCGCAGAGAGGTTGCACGCCAACGGGATCGCGGGCCGCGTGCGCGCCTACCTACTGGAACGGCCGTCGCTGGACTGCACGCTCGAGGAGTGTGCGGCCGACCTGCACTATTCCGCCCGCACCCTGCGTCGGGGCCTGATGCGCGAGGGTACGTCCTACCGCGCGATCCACGACGATGTGCGCCGCAGCCTGGCCCACGACCTCATGCGTGACACGAGCCTGCCGCGGACCCAGATCGCCGAACGGTTGGGTTATCGCGACTGGTCGAGCTTTTCCCGCGCGATGCGGCGGTGGGCCGGCACGTCACATCCGGAATGAGCCCCGACCGCTGATGCCCGGCGGTGTTCCGCCGGGCATCAGACGGCGAGATCGATGAGCCCTCAGACGAGTTCGAACCCGTGGTAGCCGGTGACGGCGATACCGTCGAGGATCTGCTGATAGGTTCCGACGCCACCCACGAACGGCAGTGCGGCGCGCGGTTTGCCGGGCACGTTGGCACCCATGTACCACGACGGCGCCTGCCCGAGCAGAGTCAGATCCGCGGCGTCATTGGTCGTGTTGACCCAGTTGTCCTCGGCGGCCACATCCGGCTCGATGCGGGTCAGACCGTGCTCGCGCAGGTACTCCAGTGCGGCACTGATCCATTCCACGTGAACCTCGATCGAGGTCACCATGTTCGACAGCACCGACGGGCTCTGCGGCCCGGTCACGGTGAACAGATTCGGGAACCCGGCCGACATGAGTCCGAGGTAGGTTCGCGGACCGTCGGACCACTTGTCCCGCAGCGTCTGTGAGCCATGACGGATATCGATGGCCTGTAATGCGCCGGTCATCGCGTCGAAGCCGGTGGCCAGGATGATCACGTCGAACTCGTGCTCGGTGTCCCCGGCGAGAATTCCCCGTTCGGTGATGCGTTCGATCGGCTGTTCGTTGACGTCGATCAAGGACACATTGGGCTGGTTGTAGACCTCGTAGTAACCGGTGTCCACACACATCCGCTTGGCCGCGATCGGATATGACCGGGGCGTCAGCTTCTCGGCGACCGCCGGGTCATTCACCTTCTCCTTGATGCGGTCGCGCACATACTCGGCGGCGTGATCGTTGGCCTCCTGACTCTGCAGCAGGTCGCGGAACGACTGCTGGAAGCACAGCCCGCCGTCGTCGTAGCGCAGCTGCAGTTCCTTGCCGATGCCCCCCTCGTCGAGATCCTCGAAGAACGGCGGGAGTTCGTCGCCACACGGTATGCCGCCGACCGAGAGCCGGCTCTCGGCACGAAAATCCTCGTAGTGGGTCTTCAACTCGGCGAGTTCCTCGGCGATGAGCCGATTCTGCGCAGGGACGGCATAGGTGGGTGTGCGCTGGAACACCGTCAGCGAGCCCACCGTGGGTGCGATCGCGGTGATGGTCTGGATCCCCGACGATCCGGTACCGACGACGGCGACGCGCTTACCGGTGAAATCCACGTCACCCTTGGGCCAGTCCCATGTCCAGTAGATGTCACCGGCGAAGTCGTCGATCCCGTCGAAGGACGGGGTCAGCGGCTTGGACAGGCACCCGGTGGCGGCGACGACGTAATGTGCGGTGATCGTCTCCCCGCTGTCGGTGGTGGCGGTCCAGGTGTCCTCGGCGTCGTCGAATTCCAACGATTCGACACGGGTGTCGAAGGAGATGTCCTTGCGGAGATCGAGTCTGTCCGCGACGTGTTCGAGGTAGGCCAGGATCTCCGGCTGCGCCGCATAGCGCTCGGTCCAGTTCCATTCCTGCTGCAGTTCGGGATCGAATGAGTACGAGTATCCGATCGATTCGATGTCGCATCGCGCCCCCGGATACCGGTTCCAGTACCAGGTACCACCCACCTGCGGACCGGCCTCCACGATGTGGGCATCGAACCCGAGTCCGCGCAGTTTGTGCAGTTGGTAGAGACCGGAGAAACCGGCTCCGATGATCAGTACGTCGCGGTCAGGCATCGCTGGTCGCCTCCTCCTGTGCGGAGCTCGCGCTCTCGGTGGTGTGGTTGTCGATGAATGTGTTGATATGGCCGGCAACGAGTTCGATACCGGTCTGGTAGCCCGGCAGGATGTTCGCCATTTGGAAGTAGATGTGCATCTGGCCCTCGGCTTCGTCGAGGATGACCGGCACACCGGCCTGCTCGAGCGCCTTGGCGTAGGCCACGCCCTCGTCGCGCAACGGGTCGTACTGGCAGACGTAGACCAGGGCGGGCGGCAGACCCGAGAGGTCGTCGGCCCGTAGCGGCGACGCGTCGGGGTGGGTTCGGGCCTCGGCATCGGGCAGGTAGTGATCCCAGAACCAGATCATCGTGTCCCGGTTGAGCATCAGCTGATTCTCCGGGTCGAGGTAGGACGCCGTGTCGACATCGCAGTCGGTGACCGGGTACACGAGTGCCTGATAGTCGATCTGTGGCCCCTGGCGATCCCGGGCCCACCGGGTCATCACCGCGGCGATGTTGCCGCCGGCGCTGTCGCCGGCCACGATCAGTGGCGCACCGGGTTCGGCGAATTCGGCGGCATGCTCTGCGGCCCAGCACAATCCGAGGTAGCTGTCCTCGATCGCGGTCGGGAAGCGATGTTCGGGAGCCTTGCGGTAGTTGACGAGGACGACCGTCGACCGCGTGCGGTTCGCCAGATCACGCCCCACGTGGTCGTACTGCAGGTCGATGTCACCCAGCACCCAGCCGCCGCCGTGGAAGTACACGATGACCGCTTCGGGTTGGCCGTCGGGAATGAGTGCGCGAACCCGGAACAGGCCGCCGTCGCGGCCCTCGAGCTTGACGTTGCGGACCTCGCTCACCTCCGGTCCGCGACCGCTCATGCCCGCGAAGATGGGCCCGGTCATCCGGGCCAGTGCCGGCGTCTGTTCGCTGATGGGTGGCTGGCGTTCCTCGGCGAGTTGTTGCAACAAGCCCTGTGATACCGGTTCGAGCGGCATTCTTGTCCCCTTCTGACTCGGCGGGCACCGGTCGATACCCGGCGGCCGAACTGTGATGTCGATCACCATCAACATAGGTCGGCGGCGGTCTCCGACGACAGCACCGCGGGGGCCAAGACTCGGCAATTCGGGCCATCCGGGACGGCCGGTAGGGTCGAGCCATGGATCTCAACGGGGTAGGTATCTGGAGTTCACCGCTGCGCTACGGCGATCCCGCGGAGGCGACCGAGGCGGCAACCGAGCTCGACGAACTCGGTTTCACAGCCTTGTGGGTGCCCGACGTCGGTGGGCCGCTGATGGATTCGGTGGAGAACCTGCTCGGCGCCACCAGCAAGGCCGTGATCGCCACCGGCATCCTGAACATGTGGATGCATGAGCCCGCCGACGTCGCCGCGGCGCACGCTCGCCTCACCGCCGAACATGGTCCGCGGTTCCTGCTGGGTCTGGGCATCAGCCATGCGCCGCTGATCGATGCCCAGGAGGCGGGTCGATACCGAAAGCCGTTGGCCACCACCAAGGCCTTTCTCGACGGTCTCGACGCCGCAGATGATCCGGTCCCCGTCGACAGCCGTGTCCTTGCGGCACTGGGACCGAAGATGCTGGCCCTGTCATCGGAACGCAGCCGCGGCGCGCATCCCTACCTGGTGACGCCCGAGCACACCGCGACAGCGCGGGCGGCCGTGGGCGCCGGCCCGCTCGTCGCTCCGGAACAGACCGCGATCCTGGCATCCGATCGCGACGAGGCGCGCGCGATCGGCACCAAATGGCTGCGCGGATACCTCGCGATGCCCAACTATGCGAACAACCTCCGGCGGCTGGGCTTCACCGAGGACGATCTGCAGACGGTCAGCGACCGACTCTTCGACGCGCTCATCGCCTGGGGCGACGAATCGGCCGTGCTCGCCCGGATCGAGGAACACCGCGCCGCCGGTGCCGATCATGTCTGCGTGCAGATCCTGCAGTCCGACCATCGCGCGATGCCCCGTGAGCAGTGGCGACGATTGGCTGCGGCGTTGCGGTAGTGCCCTGCGCCGAACGTGCGTAACGTGGCACCCGGACTGCACCCGAGGAATATACCCATAGGGGTATGCATTGGAAGTGTCATGAGCACTCGTGAAATCACCATCGACAATCTGCAAGAGACCATCGGCCAGGACGGCATCGTGCTGCTCGACTTCTGGGCTGGGTGGTGCGGACCATGCCGCATGTTCGCACCCGTGTTCGAGAAGGCGTCGGAGTCGAACACCGACATCGTGTTCGGGAAGGTCGACACCGAGGCGGAGCAGCAACTCGCCGGCGGCTTCGGCATCCGGTCGATCCCGACCCTGATGGCCTTCCGGGACGGCGTGCTGGTCTTCAACCAGCCCGGTGCGCTGCCCGCCGCACAGCTCGACGAGCTGATCGGCGCCGTCCGCGATCTCGACATGGACAAGGTGCGCGCCGAGATCGCCGCCGCCGAGAAGGAGCAGGCCAACAGCTGAGCGCTGGTGCCGGCAGGGCCCGGCAGCGCAGTGAGGTGAAGGCAGTGAGGTGAACGTGCCGAGTGTCGGTACGTTCACCTCACTTTCGACGTCGAGACGAAACGCGACCGTGGTCTGTCGGGCGAATCCGTAGTGTGGGGGCGTGGACGACTCACGACGGTGCCTGGTGACCGGAGCCACGGGATATGTCGGCGGGCGACTGGCGCCTCGACTGTTGGCGCGGGGACATCGGGTACGTGCCCTTGCTCGCAACCCGGCCAAACTGGCGGACGCACCGTGGACCGCGGATCCCCGGGCCGAGGTCGTGCGCGGCGACCTGTCCGATCGTGACTCGCTCGTCGCCGCCTTCACCGACGTCGATGTGGTCTATCACCTGGTGCATTCGATGAGCACCGATGCCGATTTCGCCGCGGAGGAACGACGCTCGGCCGAGAACGTCGTGGCAGCAGCGAAGGCGTGCGGGGTGTCGCGCATCGTGTACCTGGGCGGCCTGCACCCCGAGGGCGTGACGCTGTCCGAACATCTGGCCTCGCGCGCCGAGGTCGGCGAGATCCTGATCGACTCCGGCATCGAGACCCTGGCGCTGCAGGCCGGCACGCTGATCGGCTCCGGTTCGGCGTCCTTCGAGTTGATCCGCCACCTGACCGAGCGCCTGCCCGCGATGACCACCCCGCGGTGGGTCCACAACAAGATCCAGCCGATTGCTGTCGGCGACGCACTTCACTACCTGGTGGAGGCGGCCACCGCCGACGTACCGAGGTCACGAACGTGGGATCTGGGCGGCCCGGATGTTCTCGAGTACGGCGAGATGATGCAGCGCTACGCCGAAGTCGCGGGCCTGCCACCACGACGGATGATCGTGCTGCCCTACCTCACCCCCACCATCGCGAGTCGCTGGGTGCGCCTGGTCACCCCGATCCGCGGCAAGATCGCCCGGCCCCTGATCGAGTCCCTCGAATGCGACGCGGTCTGCCGCGAGCACGACATCGATGCGGTGATCGCCGCGCCACCAGGCGGACTGATGACCTATCGGGCGGCGCTGGAGGCAACACTGCAACGCGTGGCCCGCGGCGACAACTCGGTGGACTGGTCGAATGCGACGGCGCAGACCCCCGCAGCCGAACCCCTGCCCACCGATCCGTCGTGGGCCGGCGAGGTGTCGTTCGGCGACGTCGAGCGCCACGTCGTCGACCGGGCACCAGACGACCTCTGGCGCCGGCTGCGCCCGCACGCCGGATCGCGCTGGGAGGTCGTGGCGTCGACCCAGCCGACACACCTTCGGCTACGGAACGACCGGAGAACAGGCCGCGCATTCCTCGATCACGCGATCACCGACAGATCTGCCGACGGCCGCGGCGGTGCCGAACTCGTCACGACGTCGACGTTCTTCCCACGGGGGCTCGGGGGCCTCCTGTATTGGCGAATCGGCGTAGCGTTACGAACGCTCGGGGCACCGCGCTGGGACCCGTTCCGATGACAGGCTCGATCTCGCCCTCGCCGGCGGGCGCGAACCGGTCGGTGCACACAACGCCCGCTTCGACGTGATACTGGTAACGCCGAGACAAAATCTCGCACCAATTGCATACGCGACCAAGAACTGGAGTTGAGAAGAGAACATGAGCGCGGAGAAGCCGACCATCATCTACACGCTGACCGACGAGGCGCCGATGCTCGCGACCTACGCCTTCTTGCCGGTGATACGCGCGTTCGCCGACGCGGCCGACATCACCATCGAGACCAGTGACATCTCGGTCGCCGCGCGCATCCTCGCCGAGTTCTCCGATCTCCTCCCCGACGATCAGAAGGTGCCCGACAACCTCGGCGAGCTGGGTCGGCTGACGCAGCTGCCCGACACGAACATCATCAAGCTGCCGAACATCAGCGCCTCGGTCCCGCAGCTGCTGGCGGCCATCAAGGAGCTGCAGGAGAAGGGCTACGACCTACCCGAGTTCCCCGGTAACCCGAAGACCGACGAGGAGAAGGCGATCCGCGACCGGTACACCAAGTGCCTGGGCAGCGCGGTCAACCCGGTGCTGCGCGAGGGCAACTCCGACCGACGCGCACCCAAGGCCGTCAAGGAGTACGCCCGGAAGCATCCGCACAGCATGGGCGAATGGTCGATGGCCTCACGCACCCACGTCGCGCATATGACCGAGGGCGATTTCTACCACGGCGAGAAGTCGATGACCGTCTCCGGTGACCGCGAGGTCAAGATGGAGCTCATCACCTCCGGGGGCGAGACACTCGTCCTCAAGCCGAAGGTGTCGCTGACCGACGGCGACGTCATCGACAGCATGTTCATGAGCAAGAAGGCTCTCGTCGAGTTCTACGAGGAGCAGATCGAGGACGCCTACAAGACCGGCGTCATGTTCTCCCTGCACGTCAAGGCCACCATGATGCGGGTGTCACACCCGATCGTCTTCGGGCATGCGGTGAAGGTGTTCTACAAGGATGCGTTCGCCAAGCACGGAGAGTTGTTCGACGAACTCGGCGTGAACGTCAACAACGGTCTCTCCGATCTGTACAGCAAGCTCGAATCGCTGCCGAGCGCGCAGCGCGAAGAGATCATCGACGATCTGCACAAGTGCCACGAACACCGTCCCGAACTCGCGATGGTCGATTCGGCCCGCGGGATCTCCAACTTCCACTCCCCCAGCGACGTCATCGTCGACGCGTCGATGCCGGCGATGATCCGTGCGGGCGGCAAGATGTACGGCGCCGACGGGCGGCTCAAGGACACCAAGGCCGTCAACCCCGAATCGACCTTCTCCCGGATCTACCAGGAGATGATCAACTTCTGTAAGACCAACGGCGCGTTCGATCCGACCACCATGGGCACGGTCCCCAACGTCGGACTCATGGCGCAGAAGGCCGAAGAGTACGGCTCCCACGACAAGACTTTTGAGGTCCCTGAGCCCGGCGTCGCGAACATCGTCGATCTCGCCACCGGCGAGGTACTGCTCACCCAGAACGTGGAAGAGGGCGATATCTGGCGTCTGTGCATCGTGAAGGACGCACCGATCCAGGACTGGGTGAAGCTGGCCGTCACCCGAAGCCGTGATTCGGGAATGCCGGTCGTGTTCTGGCTCGACCCGTACCGTCCGCACGAGAACGAGCTGATCGGCAAGGTCCACAAGTACCTGAAGGACCATGACACCGAGGGACTCGACATCCAGATCATGTCCCAGGTCCGGGCGATTCGATACACGATGGAGCGGCTCATCCGCGGGATGGACACCATCTCGGCGACCGGTAACATCCTGCGCGACTACCTCACCGACCTGTTCCCGATCCTCGAACTGGGCACCAGCGCCAAGATGCTGTCCATCGTGCCGCTGATGGCCGGTGGCGGACTGTACGAGACCGGCGCGGGCGGCTCGGCACCCAAGCACGTCAAGCAGCTCATCGAGGAGAACCACCTGCGGTGGGATTCGCTCGGCGAGTTCCTGGCGCTCGCAGTGAGCCTCGAGGAGCTGGGTAAGAAGACCGACGACAAGCGCGCGGTCCTGCTGGCCAAGGCGCTCGACGCGGCCACCGGCAAGCTGTTGGAGAACGACAAGGGACCCTCACGCACCGCCGGTGAACTCGACAACCGGGGCAGTCAGTTCTACCTGGCCATGTACTGGGCCCAGGAACTGGCCCAGCAGACCGAGGACGCCGAACTCGCAAAGCATTTCGGATCGTTGGCCGAAACCCTCGCCGAGAACGAGGAGGCCATCGTGGCCGAGCTCAACGGCGCACAGGGTGGACACGCCGACATCGGTGGCTACTACTACCCGGACCCGGAGATGACCGCAGCGGTGATGCGGCCGAGCAAGACCTTCAACGAGGCGCTGTCGGCGGCGCGGGACTGATCTGAGCAGAAACCACATGGGGAACTGACATCCACGGCGGTTACTACCGGTGTGGATGTCAGTTCCCCATGTGGTTGCGCGGGTGCGGCGTCAGACCGCAACGTCAGACCGGCAGTTGTCCGCCGCTGGACCGCCGCAGGTCCGAGAATGCCCGGATCGATGTCGACATCGCGGTGGCCACCGGCCGGGACTCGGCGCTGCCCTGCTCGGTCACCTCGGATTTCGACACCATCACCACGTTGTCGATGTAGGGCTGGATCGTGCTGGTGTTCTGCACGGTCGCGACGATGATGAGCTGGAATCCGAACTTGCGGAACGCTGACAGCGCCTGCTGCGCGAATTGGGGATCCGACTTCGAGAACGCCTCGTCCAACATCAACTGCGCGAAGATCGGGCGGTTGTCGTCGCCGTCGGGGCTTGCGAGATTGAAGCTGAGCGCACCGGCCAGGCAGAACGCCATCAGCTTCTCCTGCTCGCCGCCGGAGTTGTCGCCGGCATTGCTGTAGGTGCGGATCGTCTCGCCCGTCACCGCATCGTGCTCTTCGCAGTAGAAATCGAAGCGGTTGCGCACGTCGAGGGCGTCGCGCGTCCACTGGCGATCCTCCGGGGTGACCCCGGCGAGACGCTCCCGCAACATCAGGATGTCCGCATACTGTTCCAGGATCGCCTGTTCGTCGCCGAAGCTCACCGCGGTGGTGCGCCGCGAGATCTGTCTGGCCCGCTCGCTGAGATCGACGACCGCCGCGAGGTTCTTGCGCCCCGGATGCAGCCGTAGCCGCGTACCGCGATTGAACGCCACCGCTCCCAGACCGGTGTTGACCCGCTCGATCTGCTCGACGATGCGCCGTTCCTCGGCGTCGGCAGCCATGTGCAGGTTCAGGATTGCGCCCGGGGCCTGCTCGGTGATCAGCCGACGCATCCGCTCGTAGGCGGCCGGCAGTTCCCGCTCGTCGATCCGGCGGCTCACCGCGACGTAGTCGTGAATGCGTTCGTCGAAGTCGTCGCTGTCGTTCGGGACGGCGTCGGGGAACTCCTCGTCGTAGGTGTCGAGGATGCGTGCCAGCTCGTCGCGAGATCGGCGGGCGTCGGTGCGCATCCGGTCCCGGTCCTTGGCCACCAGTTTCAGCAATTCCTGCCGATACGGTTCCGGGGCCAGCACATCCAGGGCCGCGGCCGATTCTTCGCGGAAACCGTCCAGCGTCTGCTCCGCCTGGGTGGCGATGTCCTCGATGTCGAGACGGTCGAGCAGATCGAGGAGTTGGGTGCGCCGACGATCGTGGCCGGCGATCTTGTCGCGGACCAGCGCGGCCTGCGAGATCGCCGCGCGCACCTGATCCCAGATGTCGTCGGCCTTGCGTTGCAATGCCTCCACATCCGGGTGTTCGTCCATCAGCAGTTCGTACTGTTCGGTGAGTTGTTCCACCCGCTCGTCCGCCGAGTCGGTGTCGATCTCACTCCACTGGGTGAACTGTTCACACACCCGGCGATAGGAGTCCCGCCGTTGTTGCTTGTCGGTGCGCTCGCGGTCAAGCGCGGCGCTGACCTCCCGCGCGGCGTCGTAGGCCCGCTGTTCGTCGGCGAACTCGGCGTGGAGCGCAGCGATCTTCGCGTCGACGTTGCCGACGAAGATGTGCTGCGACGGGCGCAGCGACTGCCGGTCGTCCTTGACCGCGAGCTTCGCCGAATCCTTGCGCAGACCGCGGTCGGTGACGGCCTTGGTGTGGTCGGCGAAGTCCGTCGGCGAGTCGACGCATACATGGTTACCGAGCCGGGCGAGGATGGCCATCGCCTCGGCCGCACATGGATGACCCGGGTCCACCGACCGCAGCGTCGCGCCCAGCGTTCCGGGTTCGGGAGTCGGTGCGGTGCGACTGTCGGCATGGTGCAGCTGGATGCGACCTCGCATGTCGTGGGTGTTGACGAAACGCAGGGCGGCCCGGAAGTTCTTGTCGGGCACCAGCAGCCGCAGGCCGGCCGAACGCAGCACCTTCTCGACCGCGAGTCGCCAGCGCTCGTGTTCGGGTGGCAGTTCGACGAGTTCGGCGACATAGCGCAAGTCGGTCTCGTCGATCTGCAATGCCTGGGCGATCACGCGGCGCATCTCGTGTTCGGCACGCGGCAGCGCCGACCCGGCCTCGGTCACCCGCTGCAACTCGTCGTGTGCCGCGTCGCGCTGGGTGCGGGCGGCCACCTCCCGGGCGAGCGCGTCGGCGTAGTGGGCCTTCCCGGCGTCGAGTTGCCCGTCGATCCGGGTGGCCTCCTCCATCAGATGTTCGCGCAACGACCAGAACTGTTCGGCATCGTCGGGAAGGTCCATACCGAGTGCCACGACCTTGTTCTCATAGGAACTGCGTCGTGCCGCGACCTCGTTGGCGGCACGCTGCGCAGTGGTCAACTGCTCCTGGAGCGGCGCGAGATCACCGGTCGAGGTGGCGATCCGCGACAGCAGATGACTGTGGTCCTGGCGGAGCTGGTCATGTTGTCCGGTGAGGGCGGCGAGATCCGAGTCGAGACGCGCGATCTGGTCGTCGAGATCGGCGATCTCGGGTTCCGCTCTACGCCGCCGCAGGTTGTTGAGATAGGCGCGGACCGAGGCCGTGTCTATCGTGTCGAGGACCGAGAACGTGGCCGACTCGGCCGCATACCGCTCATGCACGGCCTCGATGTTGCCGAGGATGGTGCGCTTGCGCCGGGCCACATCGAGGAGCTCGCGGGCCTCGACCAACGGGTCGATCTGCTCGAGGGCGTCGGTGATCCCCACGATGCTGCTCGGTTCGTCGAGCATGAACTCGCGTACGAACTGCGCGAGGCCGCCGACACTCTTGAGGGACTTGGCCTTACCCAGCAACTGCTGGGCGGCGTCCGAACCCCGGATACCGATCAACGAATAGAGGGAGGCGAGGTACTTGCCCTCCCCCGGACCGCCGCGCCACCCGAGATCGCGGAAGATGCCCGAGTTGTGGTTCGCCCGAGCCCATTCGTTGCACACGTCGACGATGTCGACGTCGCCGTCGTGGATGAAGTAGGTGCTGTGCGCGTCGGTCATCTTGCCCGCCGCCAACCATTTCAGGACCAGCCCGGTGATCGCCGCACCCGAGCTGGAGGTGTATGTCACGGCGATCGCGGCCCAGGCCGGTCCGGAGCCGCGCAAGTACATCATCTCGCGTTGCGCGCCGGTGCCGGTGCGGCGTTCGCCCCACGCACCGCGGATGTACTTGCCGACCGTGCGCCGCCCACTGGACGACCCCGCGGCGGTGGCATCGCCCGACGCATTGAAGTTACGTCGGTGATCAGGCAGGAACGCCAGCGAAATAGCGTCCAGCAGAGAGGATTTCCCACTTCCCGACGAACCGGTGATCAGCGATCCGCCCACGCTGAACCCGATGGAGTGATAGCCGTCGAAGACACCCCAGTTGATCAGCTGCAGTCGTGACAGGTGGTACTGGTCGACCGGTGCGTTCACCACTCGTCTCCTTCTGCTTCTGCGTCGCCGCTGTTGCGGTCCCCACCGGCCCCGTCCGCAGGCAGTGGTGAGTCGACGACGTCGTCCCCGGGGTCACCGGAACCGATGAACTGCTCGAATTGACGTTGGAGATCGGTGATCACCGACGCGGTCATCACCGCGGAGATGACCGGACTCACCGTGAACGTGTCCGGGTCGTCTCGGTGCTTGCGCAGGAAGTCCATCTCTTCGAGCTTGTCGATCGCGCGGCCGATCCGCTTGTCGAACAATGCGAGATCGCGGTCGATGGTGTTGGTGACACCGGCGAACAGTTCGTGGATCTCTTCGGTGGTGATGATCACGTGCTCGTCGCGGGATGCCCGCATGTACTTCGCCAGGTGCAACGCCAGGATGGCGTCGTAGGTGTTGATGGTCTCGCGTTTGAGGATCTTGCGTCCCCACCGTGAGTCGTATCCGGCCTGTTCGACGAAGGCCACCTCGACCTCGTCGACGATCCGCAACCGCAGATCGAGTTCGGAGAGCCGCACGCGCAGCGCATCCTGGTATTCGGTCACCCAGGCCCACAGTTGGGGCGCACGATCGCCGCTCACGTAACGCCGCGTGAGCAGGTTCTGCAGCGCCCAGCACGCACGGTCCGGCAGCGCGCTGACATCCCCTTCGAAGCGTGGGGCGCCCGGCGACTCGTCCGGCCGGGCCTTCTCGACGGCGGGTAGTTCGTCGAACCCGGCGTACTCGTCCGACGACCGGTCGTTGCCGTGATCGCCCCGAACGTCGGTGCTGCTGTTCATGATGCGTCGACCTCCGCGGTGGGGATGGGTTCGGTGAAAGACAGCGCCGGAACCTCGATGGCCCGGTCGGAACCCTCGAGTGAGCGGAACCGGACGATGGTCGACTCCGCATGCGGGTTGCCGGGTTGCCTGAGTGCCCATGACCACAGCACGATCACATGGGCGAGATAGGGCTCGTCGAGCCGTGCGACCACGTCCGAGAGCGTCACCGGGCCATCGGCCACGGCAGCATTGACGGCATCGGTGAGCTCGACGGTGTCGACCTGGCCGGCCAAGGACGCAAACGAAGTGAGATCGGCGCCGGCGGCGATGGGGGCGGCCTGCGCCGGCGGGGTCTGATCGCGGATCTCGAAGGCGAGTCGGCCGATCGATGTGACCGCGGGCGTGGCCACCGGCAGCTCGTAGCCGAGCCGGCGATCGGCGAGCGACGACTTGAGCAGCTCGTGTGCCGACGCCAGTGCGTCATTGAGCTGGCGCGCGACGCCTCTGCTCTGCTCCAACGTGCCCGCGGCGACGAAACGACGGATACGGCGGGCACACCGCTGGCGCGTACGCCCGACCTCCCCCATCTGCTGGGTCACCAGCTCGAAGAAGTTGTCCATCACCGACCGGAGACCGGGTTCGATGTCGGGTAACCGATCGGTGACCGTCGCGATGTCGGCGACCAGCCGCTCGCGCTGGGTCGGGTCCTGGATCATGTGGGTGAAGGCGTGATACGACGCACTCTGGGAGGACTCGAGCAGTGTCTCGTAGTCGTCGAACATCTGCCGTTGCCGATCGCGGTAGGCCAGATCGGAGTCGTGCGGGTCGTCGAGCAGTTGCGTGGTGATGCGATCCAGCATGGCGCCGTACTGGCCGATGTCGGAGACGATCTGTTCCATCTGATAGGCGATGGCGCGTGCTTCGTCCTCGGCGGTGCGCAGATCAGGTGGGCGCCGGCGGCCGGCGTCGAGGTCGGCGAGTTCGGCGTCGAGTTCGCTGATCTGGTGTTCGATCTCCTCGCGAATCTGCCCCGGGTCGTCGGAGACCTGGCCGACGACGCGACGCAGTCCCGCGGCGATGCCGTTGATGGATCCGCCGGTGGCGACACTGTCGGCACGACGCAGACGACGCATGTAGTCGAGCACCGACCGCGCCTCGGCGGTCAGATGGCACACGTTGTGCCCCGCGGCGGCCGCCGGGTCCGTGACCCGGTGCAACCATCCCTGCTTGGCCCACAACTTGATCAGCTCGAGCCCGCCGGCCTGGTCGGTGGCGCCGAGTTCGACGAGGTCGCGCTCGAGACGCACGGTCAGTTCGGTCTCCGTCCGTCGGGCGCCGAAGTCGAGGTGACGTTCCATGAGCGTCACATACAACGCCGAGTTCGTGGCGGAGAACAGTCGAACGGCCGCCGACCGCTGAATCGAGCGGTTGGCGTCCCACGCCTGCGCCAACGTCGGCTGCTCTGTGTTGTCCATCGCCGCCTCACCGGGTTCGCAGGGGTAAAGAAGACCCGAGGTAGTGTGCCACGTCTGCTCTGGGCGGCCGCACGGTGCGGGTGTCGGGCGGCGGTCAGCGGTGGTCAGCGCTTCGGTCGAATGTGACGCTCACCACGTGTCATGCAGGATCGTGGGCGCCCAGGCGGGCCGGAGCGCGTTGCCGACCGGCGTGCCGCCGGTGTATTCGGCGACGATCCGCGGTGCGATATCGGTCGCGGTGTCGTACACGGTGGCTTCGTCGGTACGGCGGCGGCTGCGTACACCACATCCCCCGATTGATGGTGCTGGGTGGTCACGCTCTACAGCGTGGATACGATCCGGCCGAGCTCACCGAATGGTTCCGCGCCAACTTCGTCGATGGCATCGATGGCGTGCCTGAAGGATCTCGATGCGCTCCTCGAACAGGAGCGACATCGGGATTCGTTCTGACCCTCAACTCACACCAGCGGGCGCCCGAATCGGTTGCGCAACCGTGTATCCCAGAGCAGGGCGCGGAACATCAGCTGGGACAACCACAGTGGCTTGCGACGCTCGAGCTGCACCTGTCGTTCGATGTATGCGTCGAACCACTGCTGGTCGGCCGCCGACCACGGCACGCGAAGGGCGGTCCGGAACGGTTCGGGCAGGTAGCCGACGGTGCGGCGGTACTTCGTCGGTCCGTACCGCTGCTGGATGAACCGGTGTGCATAGCCGAAGTTGGCGATGTTGAGCAGAAAGTCCCGGATCTCATCACTGATCTCGATGCGTCCGACCTGCTCATCCCAGTACGCCTGGAACCGATCCCGGTCGGCCGGCCACATCTCGGCCGGCATCTGGAGCGTCGTACCGACCACCTTGCCCTGCTGGTAGAACGTCTCGCGTTCAGCACCCACCAGAGGTCCGTGGACCCGTTCGTAGATGTCTTCCCAGCCGATGTAGAGGCACGCCGCGACCCACAGTTGCAGTTCGGGATTCATCGCGTTGTATTCGACCGGACTGTCGTCACGGGAGCGGACCTGTGCATGCTGGCGGTTCACGGCCTGGCGGAACCGTCGTCGGTCGTCGGCTGTGCCCATCGCGGCCACGGCCAGGTAGGAGGCGGTGGTGCGGGCGCGCTTGATCGGATGCCGATCGAGGCGGCCGCTCTCCACGGTGCTGTGCGCCACCCCGTACCCCACTGCGGGGTTGGCCAACTGCATGATGACGTTGGCGGTGCTCATCGTCTGCCCCATCGACAACAACGACTTCGCGAAGAAGCTGCTGTCGATCTGGTCCATCTCTGCGCGCGACATGCGCTCTGTACTGGTCACCGTTTGTCCTTATCTGACTACAACTGTAGTCAGAGTAGCGGTTGTGCCTGCCGGAGTCGAGCGCAGCCCGCTCGGAGCGTGGATGATGGTGGCGAAAACCACCACCCTGGACCGACCCGACGGCGATAGAATCGGGCATGTCGACGATGACAACCGGACGAGGTGCGCCTGATTCCCTCGATCATTTTTGTTGTGGCACTGGTGGTCTCGATGACGATCGTCGCATCCGCGATCGGCCTGAAGCCGGCTCACTGACGCGGTGGCACAGACCACGTAAGGGATTGTGCCGGTGAGCGTTCGAGCGCAGATTGCCGATGTTTCGGTGCGGTTCGCGGCACCCCGACAAGCGGTTTTCGATTACCTCAGCGACCCGGCGAACCGACCGGCCTGGCAGTCGAGTCTGCGTTCCGTCGACGCACTCAAAGCACCGGGAGCACAGCCCGGCGACATCGGCAGCAGCTGGGCCGACGTCACCGTCGTTCCGTGGGTCCGTCCACGATTGGAGGTCACCGAGTGCCTGCGGGGTCGGCGGTGGGAGGAGATCGGCGGATGGCACGCCGTCGACGCACATCTGGCGCTCATGTTCACCGATACGACCGATGCCGGGACGGAGGTCCGTGCGGTGGCGCGTCTGACCGTTCCCACCATCGTGGCGCCGGTACTGCCGATAGTGCGGGTGCTCACTCCCCCGGCGCTGCGCAGTGATCTGAGACGCGCAGCGGAACTCGTCGGTCGCTGATCACCCGGGCGCGGGCGCGTAGCTGAGCCGGATGGGCCGGATCACGGGACGGTGGGTGACCCCGTCGGCATCGAGTACCCAGACGGTGGCGGTGATGTGCCCCTCGGAAGCAAGTGTTCCGGTCAGGTGGAGGACGGTCGGTTCCTCGCCGACGAGGACCGGCCGGACGAACCGCGTGTCACAACCGGTGATCACCGCCCCACTGCTGCCGGCCCAGCGCTGTGCGTAGGCCAAGATGATGGCGACGAGAAGCAGTCCGTGCGCCACCGGGGCGGCCAGGCCGACCGCGCGCGCCGCGGCCGGATCGATATGGATCGCGTTGGAGTCGCCAGAAGCCTCGGCATAGCGCCGCACCCGGTCGAGAGTGAGGTATTCCTCGGCATCCCACAGGTGCCCGAGGAGTTCGGTGCCGTGGCTCTCCGGACCATGTCTCTCCGGACCATGTCTCTCGGGACCGTGCCACTCCGGACCATGGAGACCGGGTCGACCGAGCACGTCACTCATCGGCGGCCCCCTCGGATCGGAACACCAGCGTCGAGGTGCTCGCGGCGATCGGCTCGGTCTCTCCGTCGGCGTGGATGTCACTGCGCACCGCGAGCTGGGTGGCTCCGGCGCGATGGCGGACGTGGGTGACGGTCAGCACGCCGCTGAGCAGGTCGCCACGCACAGGCGCCCGGCGCACCCGGAGGGACTCCGCGGTGTGCACGATGCCGTCGCGGGGAACGACGCCGGAATCCATGGCCTGATGCGCCAGTTCGACACTGACGCGAAAGATCACGCCAATCGGGATGGCGTCGCCGGCCGAGCCGATCACATCGGCAAAAGCGCCGATGAGTGCGTCATCGACCGCCACCGCTGCCGGTGTCCGGAAGATCATGCCCTCGACCAGCTCTGTGGCCATGCTTCACGCTAGCGAATCGGCGCTGTGATGCCAATACATGTCGATCAGACGCCGACGGTCGGTCAAACCCTGTCGGTAGGTCAAACCGCTTCGGCCGGTCACATACCGTCGGATCCGTTCGGGATCACCAGCGAATGATCGAATGCGTAGACGATCGCCGCGGCGCGGTCACGGAGATCGAGTTTGGTGAAGATGTGATTGACGTGGCTCTTGACCGTGACCTCGGAGATGAACAGCCGGGTGCCGATCTCGCGGTTCGTATGCCCGCGCGCCATCAGTTTCAGCACGTCGAGCTCGCGGTCGGTGAGCCCGTGATCCGGTGACATCGACGTGGCCGGAGCCGAACGCCGAAAGCCGTGCAGGACACGTGCGGTCACCGCAGGATCCAGAAACGCACCATCGGCGACAACGGCCCGTACCGCCCAGATCAGCGACTCGGCCGGCGAGTCCTTCAGGATGAATCCGGCCGCACCGGCACGCAACGCCCCCGACAGCAACCGATCGTCATCGAAGGTGGTGAGTACGAGAACGGGCGGGGGGTCGGCCATTCGACCGACCGAAACGGTCGCGGTGATGCCGTCTACGTGGCGCATCCGGAGGTCCATCAGGATGATGTCGGGCCTACAGGCCGAGGCGGCGGTGACCACCTCGCTCCCGTCGCCGCACTCCCCGACGATCTCGAAGCCATCGCGCGCTCGCAGTATTCGGCGCAACCCGGTGCGTACCAACTCTTGATCGTCGACGAGCATCACCCGGGTCGGGGTCGCGTCCACCGGCACGGGACGAGTCGATGTCATCAGGCCCCCGTCCGCTCGGGTGAGGTCTGCTCGGATGAGGCCTGCCCGGGTGAGGTGCGCTGGTGGGTGGCCGGGAAGATGGCGCGCACCACCCATTCGCCGGAGCCGGGAATCGCGTCCACCGCGCCACCCAACAGACTCGCCCGCTGCTTCATCCCCTCGATCCCCGACCCGTCGGTTCCCCGTCGTGCGCCCGGCGTATAGGGATTGCTCACCCACAGCGACACCTCGTCGTCGGCGTGCAATGCGATCGACGCCGACGGCGCGGGGGCGTGCTTCACCACGTTGGCCAGAGATTCCTGGGTGATGCGGTAGAGGGCGGATCCGATCGGCCCGGGGATGGCGGCGAGGTCTCCGCGCAGATCGAATTCGACCGTCAACCCGGCCTTGCGATACTCCTCGACGAGTCCCTCGACGTCACAGGCACCTGGGGTGGGTGCCGATTCGGCGGCGTCGGTGCCGAGCACCTTGACGATGTACCGGATCTCGGTCATCGCCTGCCGCCCCAGTCGTTCGGCGTCTTCGAGAGCCTCGAGCGCGTCGGTGCTGTCACCGTCGGCGAGCGCGCGTCGCGCGCCGGTCACGTTGAGCATGGTGATGGACAGCGAATGTGCGATCACATCATGCACCTCGCGGGCGATCCGCCGGCGTTCATCACTGGCCGCGCGGTCGGCCCGCACGCGCTGTGCGCGGACCTCGTTCTCCGACAGTAGTTTCTGGTACAGCATCATGTAACCGACCAGCCAGCCGCACAGGATCGCGAGGAGGTAGGCGGCCGGAGACTGGAGGTGATCGGTCAGGCTGCCGACGACGACCACCGCGATCGACAACGCCAACACCCCGACGCTCGCCCGCAGCGATTCCATCGCGGCGGCGATCGCCGTGCTCAGGGCGAGGAACAGCGGTGCGATGTCGAGCGACACGGGATCCATCAGCATCAACCCGGTGGACACCGCGGCGAGGATGCTGCAGGGCAGCTTGCTCTGCAGCCACAGATCGAGCAGCAGCGAGGTCAACGCCACAGCCGCACCCATCAGTGCCCACCACGGCGGACCGATCGGTACGCGTTGGGCCGTCGCAGCGGTGACGATCGTGAACGAACCGAGCAACGTCACCGCGGAGAAGAGCGGCGGGTAGCCCTCACCCGCCAGCTCTATCCGGCTACGTATCCACCTCATCGACGAACTCACCGCCACAAGGATATGCGGTCGGTGCACATGGTCATCGCATTGCGGGTGGATCCGCCCTCCACCCGAGGGTGGACAAGGGTTCCGTCCGCGGCATGCAGATCAGTGGTCGCGAGCTGCTTAGCGTGATGAGTACCGGCGATCGAATCCGACCACACCCGAGGTGAGACCAATGACCATGTGTGCACTCAGCCACCTGCAGCGGTGGCACGCAGAATCGACTTCCCTTCTGCCGCACGGCATCGTGGTGGTCGGGTTCAGCGACACGCCGGCGTCGCGTACGGCTGCGCTGACCCAGGCCGCTGCCGTCGACGAGCAGAGCCGGATCGTGCTGGCGATGGCCACGACCCGACCACGTCCGCCGCGCTCGGACACCATCGGCCACGATGCTCTCAAGGTCGAGTCCTACTTGCTGTCGGAGCGCGCGATAGTGGACGAGAAACTTCGCGGAGCAAAGGAATCGGTCGCGCGTCGCACCTCGGCACCGGTGACCACCGAGACCGTGGTCGATGACCCGGTCCACGGACTCGCCGACATCGTCGCCCGAACGCGCGCGACCGCTGTGGTCGTGGGGATGGGTGCCCGCCGCCCCAGCCGGCAGGTGCGGCGGATGGCTCGCGCGCTGCCCGACGGCGTCGCGCTCTACGCCACAGACGGTCGCCATCATGTGCGTGTCATGCCTCGGATGACGGTGCCGGCCGGCGATCGTCGCCCGGTGCTGGGGCCGCTGCCCCACCCGGCCGGGGCGTGAGGCGCGCGGGGCGATTCGCCGCCCGCCAGGCGGTCGGTGTCATGTGGAAGCGGTCGCGGAAGCGATGCGTGAAATGAGTCGAATCGACGAACCCGTGTGCTCGCGCGATCGCCTCGATCGTCAGATGCGGACGGTTCACCAGTGCCACCCGGGCGCGATCGAGTCGCAACCCGATGATGTGGTCGGAGAGTCGATGTCCGGTGGGCTCCCACAGCTTGTAGAGGCTGCGGACGGAGATGTCATGCGCCCGCGCGATGGACTCGGCGGACAGTCCCGGGTCGGTCAGATGCTGTGCGACGTATCGGCGGATGGATTCGAGGCGATCGTCGGCGTTCTCGGACTCGGAGCCGTCGAGGATCAGCTCCCGGGTCAGCCGGGCAGTGGGCGCGTTGAGTTCCGCCAGGATCGCCGGGCACGCGGTCGCCACCCCGAGCAACTCGGTCAGGAACGACAGGTACACCGCATACAGCGACCGCGCCGGCCGCGGTCGCCGCACCGACGCGCGGACCGATGACGGCGGGAGGTGAAGGGCGGCGGCGTCGACGTGCACCACCACGGCGGTTCCGCGGTCGGCCCGGCGGAAGTCGACGGGAGCGGCCGGATCGACGACGATGAGGACCGGCTCGGGCCCGGCCGATCGGACCAGCACGCCGTGCTGCCGGAGAGTCCACTCACCCGGCGAGAGCATGGCGACGGCGACCCGGTCGAAGTCGGTCGCGGCGAGTCGGGACGGGGTGGTCGCGACCGCGACCGGATCCATGTTCGCCCTCATCAGCGAGATGCCCTCGCCGACCGGCCAGGTGTCGACCTTCGCGTAGAAGTCGGGGCGTCGATGCAGCGGGGTGACGCGGGCAGCGGTCGAACCGCCGGCGGCACGCAGTGCGGCGGTCAGTCGTGCCGACAGGTCCGGCGCACCGAGTGCAGGCGCCGCGGGATCAGACGCAGCGGGATCAGACGCAGCGGGATCAGAGGCAGCGGGATCAGAGGCGGGGCCGCCGCCGATGTCGAGAATCACCGCCATCGGTCACCCCGGATCGGGTCGCCGACCGCTCGGCGCGGTGTGCGTGCGGACGTTCATCTGTCGCCATGTCCGTGGCGAGAGGCCGTACAACTGCCGGAATCGGCGGCTGAAGTGGGAATCGTTGACGAAGCCGCACCTGCGGGCGATCACCGCAACGGGTATCTCGCGCATGTCCGGTCGGGCGAGTTCGTCGCGAGCGCGGTCCAGGCGCTCGGCGATTATCCACTGTTCCAGGCTGAAATCGGCTGCGGCGCAGAGTTTGAACAGTCGCCGCTGGGAGATCCCGTGGGCGGAGGCGATCGCAGCGGGGCTGAGAGCGGGATCGGTCAGATGTCGCCGCACATACGCCCGAATCCGCGGTAACAGCATCTCGGTCATCGAGCCCCGGGCGTAGTCGATGTCGTACGCCGACGCCAGCAGCGTGCGGACCAGGTCGATGCTGGTCTCGCCGAGAGCATGTGCGGCATGTCCCGTACTGAGTGTCTCCGCATGCACGGTGAGTGCGTCGATGTGGTTCAGCACCATCCGATACAGGGGACTCGCCGGCAGGCGCTCGGCGGCAGTGCGGATCACCTCGTGCGGCAAACCCACGGCTTCGACCGGGACATGCAGACAGCGGGATGCGCCCATGCCGGCGAGTTGATAGTCGTAGGTGGAGTTCAGATCCATCAGCATGAGTTCGTCGGGATGTGCGTACCGCTGCGTCCCGAACTGCTCCTGCATGCCGACACACTTCTCGTGTACCGCGATCGCGAGCATCTCTCCCGGTCCGGAAGAGATCTGGCGTGGCGTCCGGATCAGCCGGAAGCCGGTCATCTCCGCACGGAAGATGCTGGCGGCGCCGTAGGTCCACACGTCCATCCGCGACGACACCGCGGCTTCGTCCGCCAGCCGTACCGTCGACGGCACCGATTGCTCTTGCATTGCGGCACAGGTGGCCTCGACTCGCTCGGTGGGGTTGAGCTCGGCGGTGGAGAAGACCATGACCATCTCAGTGCACCACCTCAGGGGCGTTCGTGGTGCGGGCGGTCGGGCGGGTGCTCGGCGGATGCGATCTGTTGCCAATCGCTCGGTGAGATGCCATATGCGGTCGTGAACTCCTCGATGAACAGCGAAGGGTTCCCGAAGCCCCATCGTCGCGACTGTTCGGGGTCCCACCCGACGGTCTGCCGCGCGAGTGCGTCGTGGGCGAGACGAAGACGCTCGGCGACGATCCACCGATCGAGATCGAACTGGGTGGCTGCCGCGAGGTCCCGGAGTTGGGCCGTGGACACCCCCAGATTATCGGCGATCATGCGTTCCGACAGGTCGAGATCGGTGAGATGGCCTCGGACGAAGTCCGCGACCTCGCGGGTGAGATCTTCCGGCGGCAGCTCCATGTCGACCATCTCCGATGGTGTGCACGGACGATCAGGGTGTGCGGTGGCGACACGGTCACGCGGTCGCTGTGGTCAGGCCGTGGCGGCCTGACGAATGATGGCCGACACCGCATCGGGCTGCGAGACCAGCGAGGCATGGCTCGCGTCGATCTCGCTCGTGTGACCGGGAGCGGCGCGCGACGCCATGAAGCGCTGCAACGCAGGCGGGATCACGCGATCCTGACGCGACACCAGATACCAGCTGGGCACTGTCGTCCAGGACGCATCGCCGGACGGTTCCAGGTTCGCGACGAGTGCGGCCGACTTCTGGTGGGCGAACATGTCGGCCGCCGTGGCGGCACTGACGTCCTGGGCGAAGATGTCGCGGAAGTAGGGTTCGGCGATGTAGCCGTCGAGATTCTTGCCTCCGGGCACGGTCGGGTCGTCGACGACTTTCAGCTGCAGTGCCGGGGGCAGCAGTCGGCTGCCCGGATAGGTGATGGGGTTGAGCAGGCCCTGCACGAACTCGCCGCGCTCGGGCGCGAATGCGGCGATGTACACGTTGGCCACCACGTCGTCATCGTGGGTGTTGGTGATCACCATCCCGCCATACGAATGCCCGACGAGCACGATCGGCCCCGATATCGACGCGAGTTGCTTGCGCAAGAGTCCGGAATCGTATGCCGGCCCACGCAGTGGGTTGTCGAAGGTCTGTACCCCGAACCCGTCTTCGCGCAGTGTGGCGGCAACGTCACGCCACCCCGACGAATCGGCGAACGCGCCATGCACGAGGACGACGGTCGGTGTGGGGCCGGTGACCGCACCGGCCGGGGTCGACAGGCCGATCGCACCGAGCACGGCCAGCAGGATGACTCCGAGCATGCGGACAGCTCGGATGAGCGCGGTGTCGGACATGACCACTCCCTCTCGTCGACGGTGGTGTCACGGTACGGCGCCCGGGGACGGCGAAACTGGTCGATAGTGCAGGCGTCTGTGCCCTCCGCGCACGGCGGGTGTCTGTGCCCGCCGTGCACGGCAGGCCGCCGAATGCGCGACGCGACGCGTGCTCTGTCAGGACAGAAGTGTGCAGCCTGGGCCAGAGCGCGACAGACACACGGCGCTAGGGTGCGATCCCACAGGTCGTTGTCGCCGAGCAGATCTCGGCCATGCGAGACCGCCACCGGCGGCGAACGGAGCACACCATGACACCTTCCGCGCCCGACACCGTCGTGCTGGTCCACGGGTTGTGGATGACCCCACGCAGCTGGGAACACTGGGTGGGGCACTTCGAGAAGGCAGGTATGCGGGTGTTGACGCCCGCGTACCCGGGCTTCGAGATCGAGGTGGAGGCGCTGCGCGCCGATCCGCGGGTGATCGCGGAGTTGACGGTTGACGCGACCGTCGAGCATCTGGCCGCGGTGATCGAGGAGGTGCCGAACCCGCCGGTCATCATCGGTCACTCGTTCGGCGGCACACTCACTCAGTTGCTGGTCGATCGTGGTCTGGGCGCGGCGGCGGTGGTGATCGACTCGGCACCCACCGAGGGGGTGCTGGTCACCCCGCCGTCGCAGCTCAAAGCACTGTTTCCGATCCTGCGCAATCCGGCCACGCGGCATCGCGCGGCCGGATTCACCGCCGAACAATTCCACTACGCCTTCACCAACACCCTCAGCGAGGAGGATTCGCTGGCCGTGTACGAGCGGTACGCGATTCCTGCACCCGGGTCGTGGGTGTGGCGCTACGGGGTCTTCGCGAACCTGACCCCCCGCCATCTCGAGACGTGGGTCGACTACTCACGCGACGACCGCGCCCCGCTGCTGTTCATCGCGGGCGGTGCGGACAACATCATGCCGGCGGCGGTGAACAAGTCCAACGCTCGCCGCTACCGCAAGTCGTCGGCCGTCACGGAGTACTTCGAGTTTCCGGGGCGGTCCCACTGGACGTGCGCCGAGCCCGGCTGGGAGGAAGTGGCCGACCATGCGCTGCGGTGGGCGCTCGACCAGGTCTCCGGTGGCGCCCGGGTCGTCGAGTAGCCGGACCCGTCGCTGTCCCGGACGGACCGTGCGTGCGGTCACCGCGACGGGCTACCGACTCCCTTCGGTGCCCCTGCCGACATGAAGCCGAACAGATAGCCGGCGATGCGGCGCATCTGGATCTCGTCGGCGCCCTCGGTGATCCGGTAGCGACGGTGATGCCGGTAGATGTGCTCGAACGGTTCGTGACGTGAGTAGCCACGCCCGCCGAAGACCTGCATGGCCTGATCGGCTGCGTCGCAACACAGACGATTGGCCTGGTAGTTGCACATCGAGACCTCCTGGGAGGCCGAGAACGGACCGAAGGTGTCCATCTTCCAGGCCGTCTCCCGGATCAGCGACCGCAGCATCGCCGCCCGGGTGTGCAACTCCACCAACGGGAACTGGATCGCCTGATTGGTCGACAGCTTCTTGCCGAACGGAGATCTCTCGTTGGCATGCCCGACCGCCCGGTCGATGCAGTACTGCGCCGCGCCCAGGCTCGAGGCGGCCTGACGGATCCGGTTCTCGTTGAAGAAGTGCTGCACGATCTGCAGGCCCCGCCCTTCCTCCCCCATGATCGCCGAGTGCGGAACACGGACATCCCGCAGCGTGATGTGGGCGTGGTCGGTGGGCATGTTGAAGGTCCACAGATACTCCTCGACGGTGAAGCCGACGGCCTGCGGATCGACCAGGAATGCGGTGATGCCGCGTGCGTCGCCGGCCTCGCCGCTGGTCCGGGCGAAGATGATGTCGCGATGTGCCACATGGATTCCGGTGTTCCAGGTCTTCTCACCGTTGATCACCCAGGTGTCGCCGTCGCGAACCGCCGTGGTCTCCATGTGGGTGGCGTCGGAGCCATGCTCGGGTTCGGTGATGCCGAAGGCGAAGAACCGCTCGCCGGCCGCGAGCGCCTCGACCCATTCGTCCTTCTGTTCGGGCGAACCGTACTCGAGCATCAGCAGCAACCCGATGTTGTTGCCGACGACGGCGTGTTCGTTCTGCAGATCGCAGTGCAGCCCGAGTCCCTTGGCGGCCAGGTGTTCTCGGATGACGGCCATGGACAGATTGGATCCGTCACGACCGCCGTACTCGGCCGGGAACGGATACCGGAAATGTCCGGCCGCGTCGGCGCGCCGCCGTGCCTCACGCAGCAACGCCTCCCAGTCGGCGCTGGGCAGTCCGCCGCGATCCCAGTCGGTGCGTGCATCCTCACGTCGGTGATCGAAGAATCGGATGTTGTCGTCGGCCTCCTCGAGCGGGACGATCTCGGCGGCGATGAACGCATCCAGTTCGGCCAGGTAGTCCGTCAGTGATTCGGGCAGTGCGAAGTCCACGTGTCAAGCGCCTCTCGGTCGGCAGATCGGGTCGGTCAGCAATCGGGTTGGGACAGATGTCGGGGGTTGGCGACCGTGAGACGGTCGACGACCTCGGCGGCGACGACGGCGCGAACGGCCTCGTCGGCACCGGACAGCGCGCCGCTGCGCAGCTTGTCGGCGAGTTCGGTGCTGCTGTGCACGCCGATGTCGGCCAGTCGTCGGCGGCTCGCCTCGGCCTGCCGGGGGCCGAGCAGCACCTGCCGGCGCACTGTCGAGAGCACGTTGCCGGCGACGCGGGTGCGGAAACGTACCTGCGGAGAGATGCCGCCATCGGCGGCGACCTCGTCGCTCAGGAAACCCGACAACGACTCGAGCAGGTCGAGCAGCGCAGGCGCGGTGTGCGGGTCCTCGTCGACGGTGCCGGCGGGCCGATCCGTGTCGAGTGGGTCGGGTATCGGCGTCGGCGTGGTGATTCCGAGGGCGAGCAGTGCGTCGAATTCCTGCTCGGCACTGCGTCGTCCGATGGCAGCGAGTTCCATCGAGCGCTCGGTGCCGTCGAGGTAACGGTTGGCCTGGGCGCCGCAGATGAGACCCCACCGAACAGTGGCATAGAGCTCCCACCACCGCAGCGTGTCCTCCGTCGGCCGCCACCCGGCCACCTGCGCGTAGGCGTCGAGCAGGTCGGCGCGCGAGCCCATCCCCGCAACCGGCCGCGGCACCCCGAATCGCCAGGCCTTGGTGCACAACCAGCCGAGGTCTTCCATCGGATCGCCGAGATGGGCCAACTCCCAGTCGAGTACGGCGGAGATCCGGTCGGGGGTGATCAGCAGATTGCCCAGGCGGAAGTCCCCGTGGACCACGGTGTCCGTCGGTGCGGCCGCGGGGCGATGGCGGTCGAGCCAGTCGACGGCGAGTACGAGACCGGCGGGCGCATCCGCGTATTCGCGACCAAACAGGGTGTGCAGCGCCTCGATCGGGTCGCCGGTGTGCTCGAGTCCGGTCGACGACGATTCCATGGCGTGGATACGGCCGAGTGCGGTGCCGGCCTGCCGTGCGAAGTCGGCACGGATCAGGCCGTAGGCGTCGTCGCGCAGAATGCGCCGCGCGATGGACTCGCCGTCGACGAAACGCATCACGGCATACGGGAAACCGAGAACGCTGTCCTCGTCGCTCGAATCGCTGAGGTCGAGGACCTCGGGAACCGGCACACCGGCCTCGAGTGCGGCGCGCAGCACGTCGACCTCGCTGCGCAGGCCACCGGCGCCGGGTTCGGCGGCCGGCGCCGCCCGCACGATGATCGCCTCGTCGCCGCGATCGCCGCGATCGTCGCCGATGGTGACCGCATAGGTGGTACGGCTCGCACCGGCGGGCAGCACACGGGCTTTGCGCAGCGTCACGGGGTGGCCCCGCGTGGCACTCAATCGTGCCGCGATCCGCTCGCCCACCTCGGCCGGATCGGTTGACCTCATCACGCCTGTCTCGGTCACTACTCGTGCCCCCTCACCCTTCACGGTCCGCCGATCCGACGCTACCCGACCCGACCGACCGCTCCCTCGGTTCGACGAAATCACCCCGACGCGAGCCATTCCGGCCGCGACGAACCCCGAGGGACGAGGATCGTGCGGTACTTCCCCGGCGTGTGTCCCATCTGTACCTGGTCGGTCACGCCCTGATACCGCCCGAGCGGCGTGTCGGCCGTGAACACCTCCGGATCGAGGTAGACATGGCGGTCGTCGTCCCCGGACCGGCCTGCCACACCATGTGCGTACTCGCGGTCGAACACGCCCATGCCCACGATCCACAGCGCGGCCCGTGTCAGCGACACGTGCACGCGGTAGCTCCCACCCTCTCGCGCACGTCGCGACAGGGCCTCCACGATGCCGGCGGCCATCAACCACGACACGATGTAGTCGTTCACCACCATGATAGGCGGCAGAGTGGGCCGGTCGCCGCCGCCTTCGAGCAGCATCATGCCGGCGAGGCTGCCCGCGGTCTGGTCGAACCCGACCCATGACGACCACGGTCCCGTCTCACCGTTGAGCGAGGCGGTCGCATAGACGATGCCGCGGTGACCGGCCGCGAGCTGCTCCGCGGAGAGCCCGATGCCGTCGAGGTAGCCCGGTCGCCGGTTGGCGTAGAAGACGTCCGCGTCGGCGAGCAGCTCCCGTAGGCGTTGCGCACCGCGGTCCCGGTAGGGGTTCAGCAGTGTCGAGCGGACCCCGACATTGGCGCTGACGTAGGTCGCATCGTGTTCGAACTCGTTGGGTCGCCACACGTTCAGGACATCGGCGCCGTGCAGCGCGAGGGCCCGGCCGACCCCGGCGCCGGCGATCACATGCCCCATCCCCAGTGCACGGATGCCGTCGAGCGGCTGGGCCGCACCCGCCGGCAGTGCGACCGGCTCCCCATCGGCGATCCTGGTGACCTCCACCAACGGCATGTCGGCGAGAACGTCATGAAAATGCGGTTCGTCGAGGATGTCCCCGACGGTGCGCACCATGGGCATCACGACACCCGCGGCGGCGCCGGCCTCCTCGAGGTCGGTGCCCTTCCAGGAGCCGATCGCCGCCGCGACAGCGTCCTCGTCGTCGGGCACCCCGAGCAGTTTCTGCGCCGCGACCTTGATCTTGGGATACGGGTTGAGCGGCATCATCCAGCGGTCGTCGGCGGTGCGATAGAAGCGGAACCCCAACGCATTCGACGGGTTCGCCGGGGTGCCGGCCGGATAGCCGTTGACCAGCTCCCAGCGGCGGTCGTAGAACGGGCACAAGCGGTGTGGTGCGCTGCGAAGGTCGACGGTGATGTCCTGGCCGTCGCCACCGCGCTCCTGCCACAGTTTGGCGATCGCGGCCGACTTCGCGGCCAGTGCGATCGCGGCGGCACCACCGAGCCGCAGAGTGCTCGGCACCACGGGGTCGGCGCCGAGAAACCGCACCACGCCACCGGTGTCGGCGGCGCCCATACCGATCCCGGCGAGCACATCGTCGAGGTGGGCCGACGGGTCGAACGCGTCGTCGGTGGCCGGCTGGTCGGTTGCGGCGCGCAGCCGATCGGTCAGGGTGCTCAACGCTGCTCCTGGTGGGTCGGTTCGTCGTCCGGGTCGGCGTCGAGCAGATCGTCGGGGATCAACACCTGGCGCGAACGCAGGTACTCCCCGATCGCCTTGCCGACCTGATCGACGCGGGTGTTCGACGATCCGCCGGTTCCCAACAGTCCCCGGATCACGAAGTGCACGGCCTGTAACTCCGGGAACTCGTGGCGATCCACGTCGAGGTCCTTCGCCTCGGGGATGAGCCGGCGCAGTTCGTCGCTGGTGAGGAAACCCTTCAACCACAACCAGACTCGCGGGTCGCGAGTCCAGATCCCGACGTTGCTGTTGCCGCCCTTGTCGCCGCTGCGGGCATGGGTCACCACCCCGAGGGGGGCACGCGTGACTCGATCGGGTAGCGGCGCTTCCTTCGGCTCCGGGTGGACGGGTTGGGCGAGCACGGACGTGGCGGTCGGCGCGGCGACCGAGATGGTCTGCCCGTCGTCGAGAACGGCCCGATGATGGAGTGCCGTCATCGGGAGCAGGCCCGGCCAGTAGTCGACCCGGGGCCGCGGTGACGAATGCAGTCCGGCCGCACCATCGTGGAAGTAGCCCGGGATGCCCTGCAGATACAGACTCCCCAGCCGACGGGCGAGATCTGCCCCGGCGAGGGCGTCGGCAGTCGCGGCGGTGGCCATCACCCGCAGGGCCACCGTCGCCGCCCACTGCGACTCGGGATCCTCTGCGGCGGTGCCGATGGGCGTCAGGTCGAGCGTCACCTCGTCGGACAGGTCCACCATGAGCTGATCGCGGATGAGCGCGATCTTCTCCTCCACATGCGGTGAGGTCACGAACACGGTGTTGACGACGGTGAACCCGATCGGGCCGAAGATCGCGACCTTGGTCGTGGGTGGCGGGGGTGCGCCACCGGCTCCGAAGACCGCGACACGGTCCGGCCCGGCATCGCTCACCCGCAGATCGTCGAGGCGAACGGTGACATCGGGGTTGAGATACACCGGTCCCTGGATCTCGTACATGATCTGCGCGGTCACCGTGTCGCGGGTGACCGCACCCCCGTCGCGCCGGTGTTTGGTGATGACACAGCCGCCGTCTGCGGCGATTTCGGCGATGGGAAAACCCGGGACGGTGCGATGCGGGACGTCGAGGAATCCGGAGAAGTTGCCACCGACGGCATGCGGCCCGCATTCGATGATGTGCCCGGCCACGACCGCACCGGCCAGAGCGTCCCAGTCGTCTGCGTTCCAGCCGTGCCACCACGCGGCCGGCCCCACCGTCAGTGAGGCATCGGTGACGCGTCCGCAGACCACGACGTCGGCGCCGGCGCTCAGGGCGGCCGCCACTCCCCAACCGCCGAGGTAGGCATTGGCGGCGAACGGTGTCGCAACCCACTCGCGCAACGGCGCACCACCGTCGAGGTTGTCGAACCGATGCCCGTCCTGCTGGAGTCGCGGCAGGTCGGCCAGGATGTTGTCGCCTTCGACGTGCGCGACTCGCAGCTCGACCCCTGCCGCCGATATCTCGTCGCGCAGTGCGGCGGCCAGTCCGGCCGGGTGGAAACCACCGGCATTGGTCACGATCTTGATGCCGCGGTCGGCGATCGCCGCGAGGTGTGGGCGTACCTGGTCGACAAAGTAGTCGACGTATCCGCGTCGAGGGTCGCGCTGATATGCGGCCGACAGCGAGGCCAGGGTGATCTCGGCGAGATAGTCGCCGACGAGCACGTCGAACGGATCACCCGCCATCGCCTCGTCGACGGCGGTGCGCCGGTCCCCGAAGTAGCCGGAGAAGTTCGCGACCCGGATCGGCTCGCGTGTCATGATGATCCTTCTTTCTCGCGGGGGTCCCCACCTGCCAGGCTAGGTCGCGCGTGGTCCGGATCACCATCATCGATGCGGACACCCGCCCGTGACCGGATCGGTCATGGCTTCCGCCGCGTCGATAAGGTAGGCGGTGTGGACCTGATCCATCTGCGCTATTTCGTCGCCGTCGCCGAGGAGCACAATTTCACCCGGGCCGCGGCGCGCCTGCACATGGCCACCTCCCCGTTGAGTCGTCGGATCAAGGATCTGGAGCGTGAACTCGGTGCGGCGTTGTTCGTCCGGGCGCATCATCACATCGAGTTGACGCGTGCGGGTGCCGCGCTGCTCCCCCGGGCGCGTGACGTCCTGGAGCGGGCCGATGGCCTTGCCGATGTCGTGCGGGAGGCCGACGGGACCACTGGGCGGCAGGCCGTCATCGGTATCGCACCCGAGGTGTCGGCCGCCGTGCGGGACACGTTCCTGGCCGATCTCGCCGCGGCGCACCCCGACGTCATGCCGCGTCTGCTGCCCGCCAGTACCGAGCCTCTGCTGCGTGATCTGCGCGCGGGAAATGTCGATCTCGCGCTCGTGCACGGCCCGGTGGGTGGCACCGAGGTTCACACCAGGTTTCTCGAGAGGCAACCGGTGGGCGTTGCCGTCGGCGCCGATCTCATCGCCGGCGGTCGGTCGTCGATCATGCTGGCCGACCTGACCGACATCCCGTTCGCGTCGATCAACCACGATTCGGCCCCGGACATCTACCGCAATCTCGACGAGTTGCTCGACCGCCACGGCATCCGCAAGCGGATCACCTTGACCGGCGACAACTTCGCCGGTCTGGCCCACCTGGTGGCGACCGGGCAGGCATTCACCCTGGTCGGGTTGGACAACGGTATGGCGAACCGACTCTTCCACGGTGAGCCGGTCCGGATCCTGCCGATCGACGGCCTGCGTGCGGCGATCACCACGGTTGCGGCCTGGCGGATCAATCGTGCAGACACCGAGCGCCTCGTGGCCGACCTCGTGAGCACCGTCGAGGCGCTCGATCTCGATGCGGCGAGGTCGCAGGTGGAGACCGCGACCGGTGTCCGTCAGGATTACGCCGGGTCGGACACCACCCGTCGACGCATGTCGATCGGCAACCCGTCGGCCGGGGTCGGACCGGTGCCGTAGGTCACTTCGAGTCGGTAGTCGGCGGGAACCGACCATTCGAAACGTTGGAGCAGTTGGTGCATGATCGCCTTGACCTCCATACCGCCGAAGTAGAGGCCGATGCATTTGTGCGCGCCACCGCCGAAGGGCGCCCAGGCGAACCGGTGCACCTTGTCCTCGCGGCGTTCCGGGGAGAATCGTTCCGGGTCCCAGTGGGTCGGGTCGGGCCACCACTCCTTGCGCAGCATCGACGCCCAGGGGTGGATGCTGACCAGCGTGCCCTTGGGCACGTAGTGTCCGAGGATATCGGTGTCGGCCACCGTCTTTCGGAACAACATGCCCACCGGCGCGTTGATGCGGAGCGTCTCCTTGAAGGCCAGGTCGAGGCTCGGGAGAGCGTCGAGGTCGTCGTAGTCGATCGTCGGTTTGCCCAGCGCGAGTGATTCGTCGCGGAGTCGCTGTTGCCACTCGGGGTGCCGCCCCAGGAAGTAGGTCAGCATCGACAGCGCGATGGTGGAGGTGTCGTGAGCGGCCATCATCACGAAGATCATGTGGTTGACGATGTCCTCGTCGCTGAATGTGTTGCCGTCCTCGTCCTCGCTATGGCAGAGCACGCTGAACAGATCGTCCCCGTCGGCCGCCCGCCGCGCCCCGATCTCCGAGCGGAAGTACTGCTGCAGGGCTTCGCGTCCGCGCAATCCCCGAGCCCAGGTCCAATCGCGGACGTCGGCGCGGACGATCGCCTGCCCGCCCCGGACCGCGGCCTCGAACGCGCTCTCCAGACGATGGGCCTCACTCTCGGTGAGCGATGCCCCCATGAATACTTCGGTGGCCAGCGAGAGGGTGAGGTCCTTGGTGCGCGAGTACATCGGGAAGCCGGTGCCGACGTCCCAGTTCGCCAGCGTTTTCTCGATGTGCGGGGTCATCATGTCGAGGTAGCCGTTGAGGCGGGGCCGGGTGAACGCCTGCTGCAGGATCCGTCGGTGATGCATGTGCTCGTCGAAATCCATGAGCATGATGCCGCGACGGAAGAACGGGCCGATCATCGGTTCCCAACCCTGCTCGCTGGAGAATGCCTTCTCGCGATTCATCCAGCCGCATTCGATGGCCTCAGGACCGATGAGTGTCACGATGTTCATGTTCAGCGACCCCGACCACGAGACCGGGCCAAACTTCTCGTACCGCGCCATCGCGCTGGCCAGCGGGTCGGCGAGCGCCTCGAGGGTGTTGCCGAGGAACGGCATGCCCGCGTCGCCCATCACCGGTTTCAGTCCGGAGCCGGCCGGTGGTTCCGCCAGCGGCCGCGGCTTGCTCGGGTAGGCCTTGCTGAGTTTGCCCAGCGTCGACTGCATCGTCTTCTTCGCGTTCACTCCAGCGCTCCCGCCCACGAGTCCTCGATTCGTCGACACCCCCAACTGGTGGCCACGGCATCAAAGAAACGAATCGTTGTAGATGTTCCAACGCGAGTCTACGTCGCCACGGCGAACTCGTCACCGGAATCTGCGAAGCGATCAGCCGGCGACGTAGTCGGCGAGGTGTTGGCCGGTCAATGTCGTCGCTTCGGCGATCAGCTCCGCCGGGGTGCCCTCGAAGACCACCTGACCGCCGTCGTGACCCGCCCCGGGTCCCAGATCCACGATCCAGTCGGCGTGTGCCATCACCGCCTGATGATGTTCGATCACGATCACCGACTTCCCACCGTCGACGAGCCGGTCGAGCAGTTCGAGCAGTTGTTCGACGTCGGCGAGGTGCAGGCCGGTGGTGGGCTCGTCGAGGATGTAGATGTCACCCTTGTCCCCCATCTGGGCGGCGAGCTTGAGCCGTTGTCGTTCCCCACCGGACAGTGTGGTGAGTGGTTGGCCGATGGTGAGGTAGCCCAGACCGACGTCGCGCAGCCGGACGAGGATCTTGTGCGCACCCGGGATCTTGGCGTCGGCCGAGCCGAAGAACTCCTCGGCCTGGGCGACCGACATCGTCAGGACCTCGCTGATGTCCTTGCCGCCGAAGGTGTATTCCAGGACGTCGGCCGAGAAGCGTTTGCCCTCGCATACCTCGCAGGGTGTGGCGACCCCGGCCATCATCGCCAGGTCCGAGTAGATGACCCCGGCGCCGTTGCAATTGGGGCAGGCGCCTTCGGAGTTGGCGCTGAACAGCCCCGGTTTGACCCCGTTCGCCTTGGCGAAGGCCTTGCGGATCGGGTCGAGCAGCCCGGTGTAGGTGGCCGGGTTGCTGCGCCGCGATCCCCGGATGCCGCTCTGGTCGATGGCCACCACACCGTCGCGCCGGGCGAGCGATCCGTCGATGAGCGAACTCTTGCCCGAGCCGGCGACACCGGTCACCACGACCAGGACGCCGAGCGGGATGTCGACGTCGACGTCACGCAGATTGTGGGTGTCGGCGCCGCGGATCTCCAACGCCCCGTCGGGCGATCGCACCGACTCCTTGACGCATGCCCGGTCGTCGAGGTGTCGGCCGGTCCGGGTGTCGGCCCCGCGCAACTGCTCGACGGTCCCTTCGAAGACGATCTCGCCCCCGTCACGACCGGCGCCGGGACCGAGGTCGACGACGTGGTCGGCGATCGCGATGGCCTCCGGTTTGTGCTCCACCACCAGCACGGTGTTGCCCTTGTCGCGCAGCGCCAGCAGCAGATCGTTCATACGCGCGATGTCGTGCGGATGCAGACCGATCGTCGGTTCGTCGAAGACATAGGTCACGTCGGTCAGCGACGACCCGAGATGTCGGATCAGCTTGGTGCGCTGAGCTTCTCCCCCGGACAGGGTGCCCGCCGGGCGTTCCAGGGACAGATAGCCCAGGCCGATGTCCACGAACGAGTCCAGGGTCTCGCCCAGGGAGGTGAGCAGGGGCCGCACCGAGGGTTCGTCGAGCTGACGCACCCATTCGGCGAGGTCGCTGATCTGCATCGCACACAGGTCGGCGATGCTCTTTCCGGCGATGGTGGAGCTGCGGGCCTCGGCGGTCAGCCGGGTCCCCTCGCATTCGGGGCAGGTGGTGAAGGTGATCGCGCGATCCACGAACGCCCGGATGTGCGGCTGCATCGCCTCCCGGTCCTTCGACAGGAACGATTTCTGGATCTGCGGGATGAGGCCGAGGTAGGTCAGGTTGATCCCGTCCACCTTGATCTTGGTGGCCTCCTTGTACAGCAGGTCGTCGAGTTGTCGCTTGGTGAACTTGCGGATCGGCTTGTCCGGGTCGAACCAGCCGCAACCCCGGAAGATGCGTCCGTACCAGCCGTCCATGCTGTAGCCAGGAATGGTCAGTGCGCCGTCGTTGAGCGACTTCGAGTCGTCGTACAGTGCGGTCAGGTCGAAATCCGACACCGACCCCCGGCCTTCGCAACGGGGACACATGCCGCCGGTGATCGAGAAACTGCGCCGTTCCTTGACCGTGCGGCCGCCCTTCTCGACGGTGACCGCGCCGGCACCGCTGATGGAGGCGACATTGAACGAGAAGGCCTGCGGGGAACCGATGTGCGGGGTGCCGAGCCGGCTGAACAGGATGCGCAACATCGCATTGGCATCGGTCGCGGTCCCCACCGTCGAGCGTGGGTTGGCGCCCATCCGTTCCTGGTCGACGATGATCGCGGTCGTCAGCCCCTCGAGCACGTCGACGTCGGGTCGGCCGAGGTTGGGCATGAACCCCTGCACGAACGCGCTGTAGGTCTCGTTGATCATCCGCTGCGACTCCGCGGCGATCGTGCTGAAGACCAACGAACTCTTGCCCGACCCGGAGACGCCGGTGAACACGGTCAGCCTGCGCTTGGGGATCTCCAGGCTGACGTCCCGGAGATTGTTCTCCCGGGCTCCGGTCACCCGGATCAGGTCGTGGGTGTCGGCGACGTGTACGTCAGGCGACACTGTCCTCGTCGGCGTCGCCGTCCTGGTGCTGCTCATCGCGTCTCCATCCGTTGTGCGGCCAGTCCCCTGGCTCGTCTCCCACCGTCTTTGTCGATCCAACCAAATCGAGCGCCCGTGTCGGCCGTGTCGGTACCACCTTGCCGGACTCGTCGAAGCCGACGTGCCCTTCCCGGAATCTGCACATGGCCGTGCGGTCAGTTCCGCTGGTTGATGCGCAGCAGGTTACCCGACGGGTCGCGAAATGCGCAGTCGCGCACTCCATATGGTTGATCGGTCGGCTCCTGCAGCACTTCGGCGCCGCTGGCCTCGAGTCGTTCGAACAGTCCGTCGAGGTCGTCGGTGGCCAGGGTCAGGGCACCGTAACTGCCCTTCGCGATCAGCTCGAGGATCGTACGGCGCTCGTCGTCGGAGATCCCCGGATCGGCCGCGGGCGGATGGAGCACGATCGAGGTCTCCGGCTGGTCGGGCGGGCCCACGGTGAGCCAGCGCATGCCCTGATATCCGACGTCGTTGCGCACCTCGAACCCGAGGGTGTCGCGATAGAAGCCCAGCGCGGCCTCCGGGTCGGTCTGCGGGAGGAAGGCGTAGTGAATGGTGATGTTCATGGTCATCACGCTAGAACTCACCGCGGCGGTGTCGCTTCTCGATTCCTGACCGGTCTGGTGACCTGTTTGGCCAGACAGGGCGGAATGCCCGCGATGGCGTCGCCGTGGTGGCGGCGATACTCACTGGGTGGGGTGCCGACGAGCTCGGTGAACCGGGTGCTGAACGTGCCCAACGACGAGAATCCCACGGCGAAACACACATCGGTGACACTGAGATCGCCACGACGCAGCAACGTCATGGCTCGTTCGATGCGGCGTGTCATCAGGTACGAATACGGCGACTCCCCGTACACCCGGCGGAACTCCCGACTGAGGTGACCCGCCGACATGTGTGCCCCGCGCGCGAGCGCCGCCACATCGAGCGGCTCCGCGTAGTCCCGGTCGATCCGATCTCGGACGCGACGCAGCCGCATGAGGTCGTGAAGGCGCCGGTCGTCATCAGGGGAGGACACATTCGCCATGGTGCCAGGCCGGCCCGATGTTGCCCAGCACACCGGAACACTGCTGAGCCGCGATGGGCTTCGGCAACATGCCGCCGGGTCGGGTCGGGTGAAGTAGCGTCGGCCGGGTGTGCGCGCTCACATCCTCCCGTACCTCGCGGTGTCGCCGAGGTGACATCCGATGAAGATCCTGATCGCGAATCGCGGTGAGATCGCGGTGCGGGTGATCTCCACCGCAGCCGCGCTCGGAATCCCCACGGTCGCCGTTCATCCCACCGACGACGCCGACTGCGCACATGTGCGGATGGCCGACGAGGCCGTACAACTCGAGGGCACCGGAGTGGCCGCCTATCTCGATCTGCGGCAGATCATCGCCGCCGCCATCGCCACCGACTGCACACTGCTACACCCCGGGTACGGGTTCCTCGCCGAGAACCCCGAGCTCGCCCGCGCCTGCGCCGACCACGGGATCGGCTTCGTCGGCCCCACAGCCAAGACGCTGGAATTGTTCGGGCACAAGGGCGCCGCCCGAGACCTGGCCCGCGAGCGTGGTGTGCCGGTGCTACCCGCGACCACAGCGCCGACCGACCCCGCGGCCGCCCGCACCTTCCTCGGCGATCTGGGTCCCGGCGCGTCGGTGATGATCAAGGCCGTGGCCGGCGGCGGTGGGCGTGGAATGCAGATGGTCTCGCGCACAGACGAGGTGGAGGCGGCGATGGCCCGGTGCGCATCCGAGGCCCGCGGCGCCTTCGGTGACGCTGCGCTGTATGTGGAGCAGTACCGCCCGGCAGCACGCCACATCGAGGTGCAGGTGATCGGTGACGGCTCGACAACGATCGTGCTGGGTGATCGGGACTGCTCGGTGCAGCGGCGGCGTCAGAAACTCATCGAGATCGCCCCGGCACCCGGCGTGTCGGCTCCACTGCGGCAGCGGCTCCACCACGCGGCGATCGCGGTGGCGGGTGGCCATCACGGGCTGGCGACCGTCGAGTTCCTGGTGGCCGGCGACGACGTCGTCTTCCTCGAGGTGAACCCACGGATTCAGGTCGAGCACACCGTCACCGAGGAGACCACCGGTCTCGACCTGGTCGAACTCGCGATCCGGGTGGCCTCGGGAGAGTCGCTGAGCGCGCTCGGCCTCACCGACAGCCCGGCGCCACGCGGCGCGGCGGTTCAGGCGCGGGTCAACGCCGAACACCTGCAGCCTGACGGCAGCATCACCCCGGGGACCGGAACGCTCACCCGATTTCAGCCGCCGACCGGCAGGGGTATTCGGGTCGACACCCACGGGCGGGTGGACTACGCCGTCCGACCGCGCTACGACTCGCTACTCGCCAAGGTCATCGTGACCGGACCCGACACCGCGGCGGCCGCGCGCGGCGTGACCCGAGCGCTGGAGCGTTTCGACATCGAAGGTGTGCCGGTCAACCTCGAGCTGTTGCGCAACCTGCTCACCGTCGACGGACTGGCCGACGGACGGGTCGACACCGGCTTCGTCGACCGGACTCTGTCCGACCACCTCCCCACCGGAACCCACGAGGCCGAGCCGACGACCGAGCCGCCGCACGCCACCGACCCCGAGTCGACCAGGGTGTCCGCACCGGTAGCCGGCGTGGTGGTGGCGCTGCCGGTTACCGTCGGCGATCGGGTCACCCCCGGTGCCGAGCTGGCGATCATCGAATCGATGAAGATGGAGCACGTCGTCCGCGCACCGGTCACGGGCACGGTCCTGGAGATTCCGGTCACCGAGGGCGACGACGTCGACGAGAGCACCGTGGTGAGCGTGCTCGCCGAGTCGTCGTCGGCATCGGACACCGACGATTCCGTCGTCACCGCCGATCCGGCTCATGTCCGGCCCGATCTGGCCGAGGTGCACGAGCGCCTGCGTCGCACCCGCGACGAGGGCCGTGTCGAGGTCGTGGCGAAACGCCACGCGAAGGGGCGGCTGACCGCCCGCGAGAGCGTGGCCGGGGTTCTGGACACCGACACCTTCCTCGAATACGGCGCACTCGCGATCGCGGCGCAGCGTCAGCGACGCGACGTCGACGAGCTGATCGCCCGGACCCCGGCCGACGGTCTCATCACGGGCACCGGCCGAGTGCATGCGATGCCCGTGGCGATCATGGCCTACGACTACACCGTGCTCGCCGGCACCCAGGGCCTGCACAACCACCGCAAGACCGACCGACTTCTCGAGCTCGCGCGCCGGGAACGGTTGCCCGTCATCGTCTTTGCCGAAGGCGGTGGTGGCCGGCCCGGGGACACCGACACGTCGGCGGTGGCCCAACTCGACGTGCCGACCTTCCGGCTGTTGGCGGAGTTGTCGCGGACGGTGCCGACCCTTGCGGTGGTGTCCGGGTACTGCTTCGCCGGAAACGCCGCACTTGCCGGGACCTGCGACACCATCATCGCCACCGAGGGATCCAGCCTCGGGATGGGCGGCCCGGCCATGATCGAGGGAGGGGGCCTGGGGCGGTTCGCCCCTGCCGAGGTGGGTCCGATGGACGTCCAGGTCGCCAACGGGGTGGTGGACCGACTGGTACCCGACGACCACGCCGCAGTCGACGATGCCCGTCGCTATCTGCACTTCTTCGCCGCACCGCGCGTCGCGGCCGGCGCGGCCGGCGATCAGCGACTCCTACGCCACCTCGTGCCGGAGAACCGGCTGCGTGCCTATCCCATCCGTCCCGTGCTGGAGGCCCTGTTCGACAGCGATTCGATGTTCGAGGTGCGACGCGGCTTCGGGGAGGGCATCGTCACCGCGCTGGCCCGCCTCGAGGGACGCACGGTGGGGGTCATCGCCAACAATCCGGCCCATCTCGGCGGCGCCATCGACGGAGACGGCGCGGACAAGGCCGTCGGCTTCCTCCGGCTGTGCGACTCGCACCATCTTCCGGTCGTCTCCCTGTGCGACACACCGGGATTCATGGTGGGACCGGCGGCTGAGCGAACGGCCACGGTGCGACGCTTCAGCGCGATGTTCCGCGCCGGCGCGACGCTGCGCAGCCCGCTGGTGCTGGTCGTCGTGCGCAAGGCGTACGGACTGGGCGCCATGGCCATGGCCGGTGGCGACCTGCATGCGCGGCTGATCACCCTGTCCTGGCCGACAGGCGAGTTCGGCGGCATGGGTCTCGAGGGTGCCGTGCGTCTGGGTTATCGCGACCAGTTGGCGGCGATCGCCGACCCCGCCGAACGACAGCGGCGGTACGCCGATCTCGTGGCAATGCACTACGAACGTGGCAAGGCCCTCAACGTCGCCAGCGTGTGTGAGATCGATGCCGTGATCGACCCGACCGAGACCCGTGCCGCAGTCTGCCGGGCACTGGAGCTGCGGGATCGGTGAAGCCGGCGGCACGTCGGGCTCACGGCCGCCAACCCTCCCGGGCCAGCGCGCCGACGTCGTCGACGACGCGAACCGCTCCCGCATCGATGAGTTCGGCCTCACCGAAGCCGCCGCTGCGGACCGCCAGGCATGGCACCCCGAGCCGCTTCGCGGACTCCACATCCCACACGGTGTCGCCGATCACCACCGCCCGCTCGCCGCCGGCCCGGGCCAGCGCGGTGTCGAGGATGTCCGGCTCGGGCTTGGCGTGGTCCACGTCTTCGGCTGAGGTCACCGCCACGAACGTGTCCGCCGAGAGTCCCAGGATCTGCAGGGCCGCGTCGGTGAACTCGGCAGCACCCGAGGAGGCCAGCGCCACGCCGAGCCCGGCGGACCGCAGATCCTCGATGAGTTCGACCGCCCCGTCGAAGGCCCGCACCTCGCCCAGCAGCCGGCGGTAACAATCGGACCATGCGGCCCGCAGGTCGTCGCCGAGCTCGTGTTCCACCTCGTCGCCGCACACCTCGCCGACCAGCAGGTCACCGCCCATGCCGACGGTGCGGTGCACCCGCCACCAGTCCGGGGTCAGGTCGTGGGTCGCAAACGCACGCATCCAGGCCAGAGCATGAAAGTACGTCGAATCGATGAGCGTGCCGTCGACGTCGAGCAGCACCGTGTCGACAGCCCCGACACCTGCGGTGTCATCGCGGTCATCTGGCCCGTGGGCGACGGATTGGTTCACCGTGGTCTCCCTTCGAGAGTTTGGCTGCCGGCGGCAAGTGGTACCCCGTCCGCGGCGATGGCAATCCCACCCGATGCCCAGCAAAGGAGTTCACTCCATGCCCACGCGCTTCGGCTACACCCTGATGACCGAGCAGGCCGGTCCGAAGGAACTCGTCCGGTATGCGGTCGGCGCCGAGGAAGTCGGCTTCGACTTCGAGGTGTCCAGCGACCACTACTTCCCGTGGCTGTCGGCGCAGGGCCACGCGCCGTATGCGTGGAGTGTGCTCGGAGCGGTTGCGCATGCCACCGAACGCGTCGATCTGATGACCTACGTGACGTGCCCGACCATCCGTTACCACCCCGCCATCATCGCGCAGAAGGCCGCCACCATGCAGCTGTTGGCGGACGGGCGGTTCACCCTCGGACTGGGCGCAGGCGAGAACCTCAACGAGCACGTCGTCGGCGAGGGCTGGCCGGCGGTCGCCGACCGACAGGCGATGCTCGCCGAGGCGATCGAGATCATCCGGGCTCTGCACACCGGTGACCTGGTCGATTTCCGTGGCGAGTATTTCCAGGTGGACGCCGCACGCATCTGGGATCTACCCGACACCGTGCCCATCGGGGTCGCGGTGTCCGGAACGCAGGGCATCGAACGATTCGGGCCGCACGCCGAGCACATGATCGCGGTCGAACCCAATCGTGATCTCGTCGACCACTGGAACGGCCACGCGGATACGTCGACGATCGGGGTCGGCGGACGCGCGATCGCCCAGATACCGATCTGCTGGGACCGCGACCGCGACGCAGCCGTCGCCCGGGCGCACGATCAGTTCCGCTGGTTCAGCGGCGGGTGGGATGTGAACGCCGACCTCCGTACCACCGCCGGATTCGCCGCCGCGACACAGTACGTGCGCCCGGAGGATGTGGCCGAATCGATCCCGTGCGGCCCCGACCTCGACGCGATCGTGGATGCGGTACGGCCCTACTGGGAGGCGGGATTCACCGACGTCGCCCTGGTGCAGATCGGCGGCGGATCGCAGCACGAGTTTCTCGACGCGACGGCAAAACCGTTGCTGGACAGGCTGCGTTCCGCGGCATCGGGAGGTTGATCACACAACAGCCTCCAAACATGTTTCATGGCAATGTCATTCATCCGCAGTCCGTCGCTGGTCTCGCCGACTCGCGGCCGCGTGGGATCGGCCGGAGTAACATCGCGACAAGGACCTCAAACAGCTCGGGTCCCTGGCAGCCCATTGACGGATCAGACCTTTTCGGAGGCGATATGTCCGACGACAACACATCGATCTACACGACACGCGATTCCGGGGCGCCCGCCGGCAGCGACGAACATTCGCTCACCGTCGGCGCCGGTGGCCCCATAGTGCTGCACGATCACTATCTGATCGAGCAGATGGCGCAGTTCAACCGAGAGCGCATTCCGGAACGGCAGCCGCATGCCAAGGGCAGCGGGGCGTTCGGCACATTCGAGACCACCGCCGACGTGTCGCAGTACACCTGCGCCGGGTTGTTCCAGCCCGGCGTCAAGACCGAGATGGTGGCCCGGTTCTCCACCGTCGCCGGCGAACGGGGCAGCCCCGACACCTGGCGTGATCCGCGCGGGTTCGCGCTGAAGTTCTACACCGACGAAGGCATCTACGACATGGTCGGCAACAACACGCCGATCTTCTTCGTCAAGGACCCGATGAAGTTCCAGCACTTCATCCGCTCACAGAAGCGACGCGCCGACAACAACCTGCGCGATCATGACATGCAGTGGGATTTCTGGACGTTGTCGCCGGAGTCGGCCCATCAGGTCACCTGGCTGATGGGTGACCGTGGCATCCCCAAGACGTGGCGGCATATGAACGGCTACTCGTCGCACACCTATCTGTGGGTGAACGCCGAGGGTGTCAAGACCTGGGTGAAGTACCACTTCATCACCGATCAGGGTGTGGAGTTCTTCACGCAGCACGAGGGCGATCAGATGGCCGCGGCCGACACCGACTTCCACACCCGGGACCTGTTCGAGTCGATCGCCGCCGGCGACCATCCGAGTTGGACACTCAAGGTACAGCTGATGCCGTATGAGGACGCCACCAGCTATCGCTTCAACCCGTTCGACCTGACGAAGGTGTGGCCGCACGGCGACTATCCGCTGCATGAGGTGGGCAAGATGACCTTGCACACCAACCCCACCGACAACCACGCGCAGATCGAGCAGGTCGCCTTCGAACCGAACAATGTGGTGCCCGGAATCGGTTTCAGCCCCGACCGCATGCTGCTGGGCCGGGTCTTCTCCTACGCCGACGCACATCGCGCACGCCTGGGCGGCAACTACAAGGAGATCCCGGTCAACCGTCCGCGCAACGAGGTGCACAGCTACACCAAGGACGGGCACATGCGGATCACCCCGGTGACCGATCCGGTGTACGCGCCGAACTCGAAGGGCGGGCCCGCGGCGAGCTACGCGGGCCAGGGCGAACCGCAGTGGGCCGCCGACGGCGACATCGTGCGCAGCGCCTACGTCGACCATCCGCAGGACGACGACTGGGGTCAGGCCGGCACGATGGTCCGCGAGGTGCTAGACGACGAGGCGCGGGAACGTCTGGTGGACAACGTCGTCGGTCATCTGCTCAACGGGGTGTCCGAGCCTGTCCTGGCGCGTGCGTTCGAGTACTGGACGCGGATCGATCCCGACATCGGTGCGCGCATCAAGTCCGGGGTGACCGAAAAGAAGGATGAGCCGGACCCGAAGGTCGACGATCAGGGCAACCCCGCCCGCAGCTCGATGCAGGCCAAGGTCTGAGGTCGGCTGCGCTGAGCCGAGCGTCGTCGTGGAGCGTGCTCTGACGACCCCGGCCCTGCGCGATGCCAGTGCTGGACGAACGGGTGGTGCGGCACAAGGGTGCCGCACCACCCGTCGTGGGTCACGGGGCGTACGCCAGCGCCGACATCACGCGGTGGGTGGTGGTGGGCCCGTCCGTGGCCGCGATCGACAGCCCCCGGTCGGCCACCGCCGTGCACAACGCCCGGTGACCGGCCGCGCAGCGTGCGTCGAACTGTGTCTGGGATTCGCCGGACCGCGGCTGGATGTGGGCGGCGAGGTCGAGGACGTCGACCGCGCCCACCGACCATCGCTCGACATGCACCGGGCAGCCGTCGAGGTCGATCTCGGGCCACGTCTGGCAGGCCACCGGCCCCAGCGTCATCAGATGGTCGATGGGCACACCGCCCGGCGTGCAGGTGACGACGAACTGCCGCTGTGCCGCGTCGAGGATGTGCGCCGGATCCTCGCCGGCGACGACCGATGCCGCGACCGACCCCGGTGGTCGACGGCTGATGGCGCAGGACGCGACCTCGCGGCGCTCACCGCACCAGTTCCATTCGAGACGGTACGAGAAGTCGGGCTCGTCGAACGGCGCACGCCATCGTCCGACCAGGAGGTCGGTGTCACACGGCCGCACGGCGACGGTGACGTCGTCGCGATCTCCGCTGCGCAGTCGAATCGTGAGGTGTCCGGCCAGCAGCGGTAGCCGATCGTGATCGCCCCGTGCGCGGGCCTCGGCGAACCACATGTCACGGCGAACCGGTGGGGTGCCGGCGCAGCCCAGCGCCGCGAGCGCATCGGTCACCGACGTCGCGATGTTGACCTTGATCTCGACGGGTGCGATCACCAGGGCACCTTTCTCGTAGCAGGAGGTGGTCGCAGACCCCGCCACCACCGTCTTCATCGTCGTCGGCGGCGTCGGCCATGACACGAGTACGCCGCTACCTCAGTACGGCACCGACCTGCGGGGCGGATCCGAGTAGATCGAGTAGTCGATTACTCATGCCGTTCGGTGGACGCAACCCGCATACTCGTACCCGACGAGCCGGAGGTGGTCATGGTCGGGATGATGCGATCGGTACGGAAACCAGTGCGACCCGCTCGTCGTGCGCAGCCGTCCCCCGACCGGCGTCCCCGGGCCGTCCGGGTCCTCGCGCACACCGCCGAGCGCATCGATGGCCTGGTCGGGTGGTCCCGCTTGTGGTCACCGGCCGGGCTCGCTGTGCTGGTGGGACTGCGCAGCCAGCTGCGCGCACACAATCTCGTCGACACCGGCCGGCCGGGCACCGTGTTGCCGCCGGGTGTGGCAGACGAGCATCGGGTGCGCGCCGTCGACGGAACCTACAACGATCTGCGTGAACCGCGCGCGGGCTCTGCCGGCAGTCGCTTCGGCCGCAACGTGCCCGTCGAGCTGACCGCACCGGAGGACGATGACAGCATCTGCGAACCCAATCCCCGACTGGTCAGCCGCCGCCTGTTGACCCGCCGCGAGTTCCGGCCGGCCACCACACTCAACCTCCTTGCGGCCGCGTGGATCCAGTTCGAGGTGCACGACTGGTTCAACCATGCGCCCGAGCCGACGGATCCGTGGCGCATCGGGCTGCCCGACGGCGACGATTGGCCGGAGGATCCGATGAGGTTCCCGCGCACCGCGGCCGATGCCACCGGGTCCGCGGATGCACCGCCCGTGTATGCCTCGACGGTGTCGCACTGGTGGGACGGATCTCAGATGTATGGCGAGACGGCCGAATACGCGGACCGGATCCGCACTCACGAGGGTGGCCGGATCGGCCTCGACGATGTCGGGTTGCCGCCGATCGAGACCGAGGAATTGCTCGACCCCAACGGTCAGGCGGCCAATTTCTGGGTGGGTCTGGCCCTGCTGCACTCGCTGTTCCTGCGTGAACACAACGCGATCGCCGACCGGCTGGCCTCGGCCTATCCGGCCATGACCGACCAGGCACTCTACGACACGGCCCGACTCGTGAACGCGGCGTCGATGGCCAAGATCCACACCGTCGACTGGACACCGGCGATCATCGCCCATCCGACCACCGTCGCCGCGATGCGCGGCAACTGGTTCGGACTGCTCGGGGAGCGCCTGTCCGGACGTCTCGGCCGCTTCACCGACAACGACATCCTCTCCGGCATCCCCGGCTCCCCGACCCATGACGGCGGGGTCCCGTTCGCCCTCACCGAGGAGTTCGTGGCCGTCTATCGCATGCATCCGCTCCTGCCCGACACCGTCGAGTTCCGCAGCGGCGACGATGACCACGTCGTGGCCGAGCATCCGATGGCGGATCTGCTCGCCACCGACGTCCGGCGGCATCTCGCCGCGCAGAGCGCCGCCGACCTCCTCTACTCGTTCGGTCGTGCCCACCCGGGGGCATTGTCGCTGCACAACTTCCCCGCCGCCATGCAGAACCTGGCGCGTCCCGACGGAACCCCGATCGATCTGGCGACCGTGGACATCATGCGGGTCCGCGAACGCGGCGTACCGCGCTACAACGAGTTCCGGCGCGCGCTGCGACTCGCGCCGGTGACCACATTCCGCGATCTCACCGGTGACGACGAGACGGCCGCCGAACTCGCGGAGGTCTACGGGGACATCGAGCGACTGGACCTGATGGTCGGGCTCTACGCCGAACCCAAGCCGCCGGGTTTCGGCTTCAGCGACACCGCGTTCCGGATCTTCATCCTGATGGCGTCGCGGCGACTGTCCTGCGATCGCTTCTTCACCGCCGACTTCCGCCCCGAGGTGTACACCGAGGTCGGCATGGCGTGGGTGCGTCACACATCGATGCGATCGGTGCTGCTGCGCCATCACCCCACCCTGACGCCCGCGCTGCGCGGGGTCGCCAATCCGTTCGCCCCCTGGACACCCGCCCCAGCATCGAGAGAGGACCCATACCCATGACCGAGACCGTCGCCGGCGGCCGGACCTACGTGCGTTTCCACGAGAACATCGAATCCCCGCGCGACGACGAGGCCGACGACATCGAGAGGATCGTCCGGGTGTTGCGCTCGAACAACGAACGCGCCTACCGCACCAACAAGCGCGGGTTGCGTGACGCGCACGCCAAGGGCCACGGGATCCTGCGGGGCGAGTTGGAGGTGCTCGACGGCCTCGCCCCCGAACTCGCCCAGGGCATGTTCGCGGCGCCGGGAACCTTCCCGGTCATCGCCCGATTGTCGAGCACCTCGGGCGCCATCCGCAGCGACCAGCTGCGCGGTGTGCGGGGACTCGGGCTCAAGGTCATCGGGGTCACCGGACCCCGCGCGTTGCCCGACGACACCGCGAACACCCAGGACTTCATCATGGTGACCCATCGGGAATTCCTGTTCGCCGACGCGCATGCCTACAGCCGCACCGGGATGGTGACCGCCTGGGCTTTGGCCCGCCTCTCGGACCGCGCGCTCAAGTTCGGTAGTGAGGCACTCGACGCACTGAACGCCCGTGTACTGCCGATCCTCGGCACGAAGCTGCCCGACACCCTCGCGGTGTTCGTGGAACCGAATACGCACATCCTGGGTGACACCTTCCACTCGTCGGCACCGCTGCGGCACGGTGACCACATCGTCAAGATGCGTCTGGTCCCGCGCTCACCGGAGGTGTGTGCGCTCGCCGGCGAGCGCATGCCGGCCGACGGCGAGGTCAACGCGTTCGCGGAGTCGGTGATCGACTTCTTCGCGTGCCACGCCGCGGAGTATGAGCTGCAGGTGCAGTTGTGCACGGATCTGGCGGCGATGCCGATCGAGGACGCCACGAAGGAATGGGACGACGCGCTGTCGCCCTACCGCACCGTCGCGATCATCCGCTACCCGAAGCAGGAGACCTACACCCCGCAGCGTCGGGCATTCGGCGACGAGGTGTTGTCGTTCAACTCGTGGCGAGGACTCGATGCACACCGACCACTCGGCTCGATCAACCGACTCAAGCGGCGCGTGTACGACGCGTCGAGCCAGTACCGGCACCGGGTGAACCACGCGCCCATGCTCGAACCCGCCGACGAATCCGAGCTGCCGACCTGACCGGTCGGTGTCGCACCGGCCACGAAACCGTGACCCCATGACCAACATCGAGCGATGAGCACCCCGACACGACCCGCCGGCCGTCGGCGCACCCCATCCAACAGCACCGATGGGCACACCGCCACGCTTCGTTCGCTCCGCCGCAACGGCGTGGGGCACCTATACTCAGGACGCATGGACGGCGGTTGGCAGCTGCTCGGCCGGCCCTCCGAACATCAGGCGATACTATCCGCGCTGACCGACGAGGGAGGCGGCGTCGTGCTCGTCGGGCCCCCGGGGGTCGGCAAGACCACAGCGGCTCGCGCAGTGACCGACTCCTTGCACGCGCCGGTGCACTGGGCGGCCTGTACCGAGTCCTCCCGGGCGATCCCGCTGGGTGCGTTCGCGCCCTGGGTCCGTCTGTCGCCGCGTATCTCCCGCGATCCGATCGCCGCACTGGTGTCGGCCCGCGAGGCGATGGTCGCCGAGGCCGACACCGTCATCGGCGTCGACGACGCTCATCAGCTCGACCAACTCTCGGCAACCCTGCTGCACCAGATCACCATCGAGCATTCGGCCCGTATCGTGGCCACCGCACGCATCGGCGAGACCGTTCCGGATGCCGTCACGACGCTGTGGAAAGACGGGTACCTCACGCGGATCGAACTCGAACCGCTGACCAAGGATCAATGCACGGAGCTGGTCGAGATGGTGCTCGGTGGAACCCTGGAGGGCCTCAGCGCCGACGTGATCTGGGAGTCGTCGGGCGGCAATCCCCTGTTCCTGCGCAACATGGTCGAAGGCGCTCTGGAGGCCGGCACGCTCTCGGAGATCAACGACGTGTGGCAACTCCGTGGCCCCACCGCGGTCCCGTCGGGCCTCGCGGCACTGATCGACGATCGTCTCGACCGTGCAGGTGAGGCGGTGATCGATGCCTTGAAACTGCTCGCACTGTACGAACCGCTCGACCTCGACACGATTGTCGAACTCGCGGGTGAACAGGCGGTCGACGCCGCCGAGGTGCAGGGCCTGATCCGGATCACCCGCGACGGTGAGACAGTGAATGCGCGCTTCAGCCACCCCGTCTACGGTGACGTGATCCGCCTGCGTATCGGCACCATGGCCGGCCGAACCCTGCGATCTCGGATCGTCGCGGTGCTCCGTGATCGTCCGATCGCGTCGGCTGCCGATCGGATCCGGCTCGCCAGACTCTGTGTCGACGGCGACCAGGACATCGATGTCAAGCTGCTGATCTCGGCGGCCAAGGACGCGGTCGCGCTGACCAACCTCCCGCTCGGCGAGCGGCTGGCGCGTGCCGCCCAGGACCGCGGTGGTGGGGTCGCCGCCGCGGAGTTGTTGTCGCGCGCCCTGCTCTGGCAAGGACGGATCGCCGAGTCCGACGGGGTGCTGGCGGCCTACGATCCGGACGATCTCGACGAACTCCAGCTGGTGCAGTGGGGTGTGCCCAGGATGAGTGGGCTCTTCTGGTCGCTGGGCGACGTCACGCAGAGCACGCGGCTGCTGCACCTGATGCGCGACCGGGTCGACCACCCTGCGCTGCGCTTGGTCGTCGATGCCGCCGGTGCAGCGATGGCGGTGCACGAGAATCGCATCGACGACGGCATCGAGGCAGCCGAGAAAGTGCTCAACGACCCTGAATCGCCCTCCCAGGCCATAGATTTCGCGGCCTTCGCCGCGGGGCTGGCGATGCCGGTGGCCGGCCGAGGGTTCGATTTCGAGCCGATCGCGGCACGCTGCCGGCCGGAGCAGAAGGCCACCGACGGCATGATCAAGGTGATGATCCGCTACGGGGATGTGCTCGCGCTGACGACGGTCGGCGATCTCGATCAGGCGCACCGCCGCGCCACCGAATACGCCGAGTTCTTCTCGTCGGGGCAGTTCGTCGGTTGGGCGATCGCCAAGATCATGGTGGGCCTCGTGGCGACCTACCGCGGCGCCTTCCGGGAGGGCGCGATGGCGATCGAGCAGGCATTGGCCGCCCTCAACGCCGAGTCCTCGCTGCCATGGCGACTGCCCGCCCGGTTGATCCTGGTCCGGGCGTATGCGGCACTCGGCGAGGTCGACAAGGCCCAGCAGGTGATCGAGGACGCCGAGGAGCATTCCGGGCCGCATCTGCGATTGCACGAGCCCCAGCGAATCCTGTCCCGGGCGTGGATCGCGGCGTCCGCCGGAAGCCCACGACACGCTGTCGAATTATGTTACGAATCAGCAGATATGGCGTCCTCGTCCGGGCAGTTGGCGGTCTGCGCCGAGGCGCTGCATCACGCGGCGAGATTCGGTGACCGCGGCGTGGCCGGCCGCCTCGACGAGATCCGGCGGTTCGTCCAGGGGCCGGTGGTCGATCTCTACGCGCAGCATGCCGCTGCCGTCGCCGACGCCGAGCCCGCCGCACTGTGCGCGGTGAGCGAGCCGTTCGAACGGATCGGCCTGACGCTGTCGGCTGCCGATGCAGCCGCCCAGGCCGTCCCGCTGTATGACCGGGCCGGCCGACGGCGTGAGTGTGCCGAATCCAGCGCGCGCGCCGCGCGTCTGGCCGCACGATGTGACGGAGCGACCACCCCGGCCCTCCGCGCCGCGGCCCGACCGCTACCGGTGACCGCGCGTGAGCGGGAGATCACGGCGCTGGTTGCGCAGGGGCTCAGCAACCGCGAGATCGCCGAACGCCTCACCGTGTCGATCCGAACCGTCGAAGGTCACATCTACCGTGCCTGCATCAAACTCGACGTCGCGGATCGCGACGCCCTGGCGAGGATCGTCTGGGACAACGCCTGATCGAAAGAGCTCGACGGGCAGTCCCCTTCGTGACGCCCCACGCGCTTCTCACGGCGCTCCACAGGCAGCGGTGGTGGACACCCGTGCTGCCCGATGGTCGAAGTCACGGGGCAGGGTCGAGGTCGACCCGGACGCTGACGGCTCCCTGATCATCGCGCCGGCTCACTGCGTGGCCGGTGCGGGTCGTGCCGTCGAGAGTCAATGAGATGGGCGCGCCGGCGCCGGTGAAGTTGCGCCACCAGCCCTTCTTGTCGGGCATCGCGACACCGATGGTGACGGTGTCGCCGGATCGCCGATAGCCGACGGGTAATTCGAACCGGTTCCCCGATTTCCGCCCGGTATAGCTGATCAGGGTGATCGAGCCGCCCACCACCGTGCGAATCCCGGGCATACGCAGTACCGGAACGACGGCGCCGTTGACCATCGCCGCCATCCGTTGAAATCGGTTCATCGCCATCCCTTCGTCGACCACCCGTCCACGGCGACCCTACTATCGCTCGTTCTGTCCGTCGGTTCCATCGGGGGCCATCGGGCGGCTACGCTCGGACACCGTGATGGAGTCCGTCGACGTCGTGGTGGTCGGCGCGGGTGTGGTCGGTCTGGCCGTCGCGCGCCATCTCGCGATCGAAGGCCGCAGCGTGGTGGTCCTCGAGCGCGAGGACGCGGTCGGCACCCAGACGAGTTCACGCAATTCCGAGATCATCCACGCCGGGATCTACTACCCGCCCGGCAGTCTCAAGGCGCGGATGTGCGTGACCGGCCGCGCCCTGCTGTACCGCTATTGCGCCGACAACACGATCGCGCACCGCAGAACCGGCAAACTCATCGTCGCCACCGACCGCGATCAACTCGCCGCGCTCGACCGCATCGCCGATCGTGCCCACGCCAACGGGGTGGGTGATCTCCGCCGGATCGACCGTGACGAACTGGCCGAGCTGGAACCCGAGGTGAGCGGCGTGGCCGCGCTGTGGTCGCCCTCGACCGGCATCGTCGATGCGCATGGGCTGATGCGGGCACTGCGGCGCGATGCGGAGCAGTCCGGCGCCGTGGTGTCGCTGCGGAGCGCGGTGACCACCGGCCGGATCCGACCCGGTCACCCGATCGAGCTGACGGTCGCCGACATCGGGGAGATTGCCTGTCGGGCAGTGGTCAACTGTGCCGGTCTGGGTGCGTGGGCTCTCGCGTCATCGCTGACCGGGTTCCCGACCGCACACGTGCCGCGGCGTCACCTCGCCAAGGGCAACTACTTCGGCCTGCGCTCGGGCCGGGCCCCCTTCGAGCGGTTGATCTACCCGGTCCCGGTGGACGGTGGCCTCGGGGTCCATCTCACCTTCGACCTCGGTGGCGCCGCTCGTTTCGGTCCCGACGTGCAGTGGGTCGATCGACCTGAGCACCTCGTCGATCCGACCCGGGCCGACGCGTTCTACGCCGCCATCCGGCGCTACTGGCCCGGACTGCCCGACGACGCCTTGCAGCCCGACTTCGCCGGCATCCGACCGAAGCTGACCGGACCGGGCGAACCGGCCGCCGACTTCCTGGTGCAGGGGCCGGCCGACCATGGCGTCGCCGGCGTCGTCAATCTCTTCGGCATCGAAAGTCCCGGTCTCACGTCCTGCTTTGCTCTGGCCGCCCATGTCGCCGCGGCGATCGACGGCGACCCGCTACGGTGAACTGCACGGGAGCCGTACCGTCGGCCGTGTGATGTGGGGAGCAGCATGAAACTCGGGCTACAGCTGGGATATTGGGGTGCACAGCCGGCGACCAACCACGCCGAATTGGTCGCCGCCGCCGAGGCCGCCGGATTCGACAGCATCTTCACCGCCGAGGCGTGGGGGTCGGATGCGTACACCCCACTGGCGTGGTGGGGCTCGGCCACCGAACGGGTCCGGCTGGGCACATCGGTGCTGCAACTGTCAGCTCGCACCCCGACCGCGTGCGCCATGGCCGCACTGACTCTCGATCACCTGTCCGGCGGCCGCCACATCGTCGGGCTCGGGGTGTCCGGTCCCCAGGTCGTCGAAGGATGGTACGGCCAACGATTCGCCAAACCGCTCGCGCGCACCCGGGAGTACATCGACATCATGCGCCAGGTGTGGGCCCGCGAGGCACCGGTCACCAGCAGCGGACCGCACTACCCACTGCCACTGACCGGCGCGGACAGCAGCGGATTGGGTAAGCCGCTCAAGCCGATCACCCATCCGCTGCGTCCCGACATCCCGGTGATGCTGGGCGCCGAAGGGCCCAAGAACATCGCCCTGGCCGCCGAGATCGCCGACGGGTGGCTGCCGCTGTTCTACACACCGCGTCTCGCCGACACCTACAACGAGTGGCTCGACGAGGGGTTCGCACGGCCCGGGGCGCGCCGCTCCCGCGCGGACTTCGAGATCTGCGCCACTGCCCAGATCGTCGTCACCGACGACCGCGCCGCCACCTACGAGGCCATCAAACCGTTTCTCGCGCTCTACATGGGCGGGATGGGCAGCGAGGACACCAACTTCCATGCCGAGGTGTATCGGCGGATGGGCTATGCCGACGTGGTCGACGAGGTAACCGCCCTGTTCCGCAGCAACCGCAAGGATCAGGCCGCGCAGGTGATACCCGACGAGGTGGTGGCGGATTCCGCGATCGTCGGTGACCTCGACCACGTGCGTTCGGAGGTCAAGCGGTGGGCGGCCGCCGGTGTCACCATGATGCTGGTGTCCCCGGGCAGTGTGGCCGAGATCGAGCAACTGGCGACGCTCATCTGAGATCGTCGATGTCCACGCACACACCGTCGCGTCGGGTCGCCGGACTCGCCCGCGTCGCGATCGCCTACCTGGTGGCGGTAGCGGTGGCCGCGCTCTGGTTGGCCTGGGGTCCCGCCACCGACGCGCTGTGGCTCGACACGCTGATCGCCGACCTGCTGGCCACCGTGGTCATCTTCGGGTTCAGCCGGTATCACCACAACAGCAGCTTCTACGACGCGTACTGGAGCGTGATCCCGCCGCTGCTGCTCGTGTACTGGTGGTGCCGTGGTGACTTCGGCATCGACGATGTGCGCACCTGGCTGCTGTTCGCGATGGTGTCGGTGTGGGCGATCCGGCTCACCGCCAACTGGGTGAGCACGTTTCCCGGTCTGCACCACGAGGACTGGCGCTACGCACAGCTGCGGGATGATGCCGGTCGGTGGGAACTGCCGGTGGATCTCTTCGCCATCCACGTGATCCCGACGCTGCAGGTGTTCGCCGGGATGATCCCTGCCTACGTGGCCGTGACACGTCCCGCTGCGGGGCCGATGTGGCTGGTCGTCGTGGCGTTTCTGGTCGGGATGGCCGCCATCACCCTCGAGACGATCGCCGACGGGCAGTTGCGCCGATTCGTCCGGTCGGCTCGTGCCGGCGAGGTGATGGATCACGGTGTCTGGGGATGGTCGCGTCATCCGAACTACTTCGGTGAGTTCTCGTTCTGGTTCGCGATCGCGCTGTTCGGGGTGGCGGCCTCCCCGGCGGATGCCTGGTGGCTGTTCATCGGTGCCGCGGCGATGCTCGCACTCTTCGAGGGTGCGAGCATCCCGCTGATGGAGCGGCGCAGCCTCGCCCGCCGACCCGGATATCAGGCGGTGATCGACCGGGTTCCGCGATTCGTGCTACGGCCGCCGCGCGCGGGCGGCTCCGTGCGGAGCCGCCGGTGACCGACCACCGGGCCCGTCCGCGTGTCGTGATCGCCGGTATGGGTGACAGCGGGCTGCTGACCGCGATCCACCTCGCGCGGGGCCGATCACCGATCCCGCTGCCCTGGTTGGGTTCCCGGCCGCACTGCGATGTGGTCGGCATCTCGTCGAAACCCGGGCTGCTGAGCGGGCAGGAACTGGGCACCCGGATCTCCCGACCCGACGCGTGGGTCCGCGACCATTGGATCTCGTTCGACCGCTTCCGCGGGCTGGACCGGGTGCGCACCGTCCACGGCAGCCTCGTCGGCCTCGACACCGCGCGCGCCCGCGTGGACGTCGCGCTCGGCGACGGTTCGGTTGTCGCCGAACCCTACGACGTACTGGTGATCTCGACGGGTGTGCGTAACGGATTCTGGCGGCAACCGACGCTGCAGACCACGACGGACATCGACCGCGAGCTCGGCGAGACACACACCAGTCTCGACGGCGCGACCAGCGTGGCGGTGATCGGCGGTGGTGCGGCCGCGGTCAGCAGCGCCGCCAACATCGCGGCGGTGTGGCCCGCCAAGAACGTGCGACTGTACTTCCCGGGGGCGCGAGCGCTACCCGCCCATCATCCCCGGGTCTGGCAGCATGTGCGGTCACGGCTCGACGGGCTCGGTGTGGAGATGCATTCCGGCCATCGGGCCGAACTCCCCTGCGACTCCGGTATCGACCGGATCGGCACCGGCCCGGTGCACTGGACCACCGGGCAGCCACCCGCATCCGCCGATGCCGTCGTGTGGGCCATCGGAGCGGTACGCCCGAACACCGAGTGGCTTCCTGGCGATCTGCTCGACGAACACGGATTCGTTCGTGTCGAATCCGACCTCCGCGTCGTCGGCCAGGACCGGATCTTCGCCGTCGGCGACGTCGCGGCGACCGATCCGCTGCGCAATTCGGCGCGCAATCGGGCCGACCGGCTGATGGCGCACAACGTGCGGGCCACGCTGCGCGGGGGGCACCGGCGCCACTATCGACCTCGCCATCGCCGCTGGGGGTCGGTCCTCGGGGTCCAGCGCGACGGCCTGGAGGTCTTCACCCCCGGCGGGCGGCCGTTCCGCTTCCCCACATGGTCGATCGACACGCTCCTGCAGCCGTGGATCGTGCGCCGCGGGATCTATCGAGGCATCCGCGATCCCGCGTCAGCGACCGCGGACGACACCGGTTGGTCTGGCAACTAGGAGGTCTGGCATCTAGGAGGTCTGGGCTTCAGGAGGTCTGGGCTTCAGGAGGTCTGGGCTTCAGGAGGTCTGGGCTGCACGCAGCGACGCGAGTCAGGCGTGGACCAGCGGAACCGGGCTCGCTGGTCGTCGGTTCGGCCGTCCATCTCCCGGGCGGTGCTCGTCGCGGCGCCGTCAGGTCGGGCCGATCACCACGGTGCGCGTCGCCAGTTCGGGCTCGCGGACGGTGAACACGCGGGTGCCCGGCTTTCGGCCGACCCTGATCTCGCTGACCGGCATCCCTGCGGCGGTGAGCCGGTGGTGGGTGGCCTCGATGTCCGGAGCCGACCACGCCAGACCCCACAGCACACACTGCGCGGCCGGCTGCGGGTCGGGCCCCACCACCACCTCGACGACGAGATCGGTGGCGCGGAAGAACAGTTGACGAGCGTCACCGCCGATGGCGCGGTCGAGGCGGAAGTCGAGACCCAGGGTGGCGCCGAAGAGGGCGAGCGCACGATCACGCGTAGGTGCCGTGAACACGAGGTGGTCGATCGCGTCGAGGTCGGAGTGCGGGGTCGGTCGGGAGCCGACACCGGAGCTCACCCCGACCGGCTCGCCCGGGTCGAGGCCCCGTCGCCCCATCAGTCGCTGCGCGGCGATGAGGTCGTCGACGCCGAAGGACACGCGGTGATCTCCACCGGCGCGGACGCGGAGCGATCCGTTGCCGAATACGAGCGCATCGCCCGTCGCCCGGCCCAAGAGCCGCAGGTAGGCAGCGCAGGTCGCATCGACGTCCGAGGTGGCGAGGTCGATCTCGACGCCACGCGGCGGTGAGCCACTCACGGCCGCTGCCTGCTGGTGATGTGCCATGCGCCGCAGACACATTCATAGCATCGCAACGTCGGTCCGGGGCCGGCGTGACGGCGCACGGCGACGATGCCCTGACGGGCCAGCACATCCGAGGCGAAGGCGACCTTGTCCGGGGTGGGACAGGACTTCGACGACCGCTTCGACTCTGCGGTCCGCCGGGGACGCCGTCGCGGCGTCGCCGCCGTGCGGGCCTCGACCTCCCGGTAGAAACTCTCGAGTTCCGAGTCCGTGAACGCCGAGTCCGTGAACGCCGAGGTGTCCGACGGCTCGCCGCCGGCACCGGTCGCCGGCGGTTCAGGCCGTGTCCGACGGCCCGAACCGCGTGCGTCGGTGCGCTTCTCGATCTCGCGATAGAACGCCTCGAGGTCGTCGTCGGAGAACGGCACCCTGCAAGTGTAGAGGCCCGCCGGCGCAATCAGTGTGCGGCGCCGGCCACCTTGTAGGCCGCCCCGGAGCCCTCCCGAGCCTTCATCTTCATGATCTGGTCGTGCTGGCGGCGCGCATGGTAGGCCAACGGGAAGTACGTCAGGCGCTCGGGCAGAACACGATACGCGGCACGGATCGCGGTGTGGATGCGTTCCAACTCACGCTGTTCACCGTCGGTCCAGGTGATGCCGAGGATCTCGCGGATGCGCGGGTCCATCACTCCGACGGTCGTCAGATAGTTGAGTTTCTGCGCGGGAACCGAGGCGTACCGCGCGACGGTGTTCGCAAACCGGACCATGGGCTTCGGGACGGCCCTGTCGAGCCGCGGCGCCGTCTGCATCTGCCGGACCAGTTCCAACGCAGTCGGGTGAGCGACCAGGACATTGTCGATCATGTTGTCGAAGTAGGGCGTGAACTCCTCGATCGTCTGCGGGAACCCCTTCATCGGCACCTGCACGATCTTGGCGATCCGGACGTTGTCGCGGTACACCTCCTCTTCCTCTGCGGATGTGAACTCACGACCCAGGACGAGTGGTGCCGCTGCGACCGACGTCGGGAAGGCGGTGCCGATCACCCATTGATAGGCCTCGGGGTTGAGCGCGCTGATGTGCTTGCCCTCGGCGTTGCGCATCTGCAGCGGTTGATGCATCCGTCGCAGTCGTTTGCCCTCTTCGATTGCCTCCTGCCCGCCGTACACCCAGCGCATGACCGAGTCGATCGACCGGACGGCCCGCCCCATCGGGTCGGTACGGAACACGGAGTACTTGCCCACGACGTCACCGATGACCGGATGCATCACCTGCATCACGAATGCCGCACCGTTGACCGGCAGGAAGGTATACCGGCCGACGAGTTCGGCGGTGAGCGAATCCGGGGAGATGAGTTCGATCTCGTCGTCGCCGTGCGATATCACCGGTTCGTCGGCCACCACTGGGGACGGCTGGGTGATTGTCATGTCGGACCTCCACGCGTTCTGACTCGTCTCACGACGAGTGCCCCCATTCTGAGGACTTGCGTAGTCAGATTAGCGTGTGACAGCGACCACGTCGACACCCTCGGGTGAAAATCGACCGAGGAGTCGATTCAGCGGGCCATCCACAGTCGCCGGCGGATCACGCCTCGCATGCGGCGAAGTTCACCGGAGGTCAGCGTCGCGGGCGGGTCATCTGTGACGATACGGTCGACCTCGCCGAAGAACTCCCGATCGGAGAGCCCGAAACGTTCGGAGATCGCACTCGAGGATCCGCCGCCGAGCTGGTACCAGGACGTCTCGAAGTCGATCATCTGCTGCCGCTTGTCATGCTGGGTGTCGCGTTGCTGCTTGTTGTGCACTGGTCACTCTGCCCCTGGGGAATCGTGCTCGGAACTGTCGAGGAATCCGTCCGTGCGCTGACTGTTCAACACCAGGCCGCCCGACGGCTGTCGCCAATATTGTGCCCTCGGTTTGCGTCCTGTGCCACCACCTCGTACAAACGGGACGTTAATGTCGCATGGTGGCCCCGGGTCAATCGGACATACCCGCCGAAACGTCCAAAAGTGCGGCGGCGCGAGATATTTCGTTAACGTCACTCACTTCTCGTAGCGCGGCACAGCGGCGAACACCACGAGATCACGTGGTACCCCCTTGGCCTTGAACCGCCGCCTGCGATGGTGATGGCGACCTGCGTCGGCAGCCGTCAGGGTCGCGTCGCTGACGAGCAGCTCCCCGGGGCCGGCAGCATCGGCCACCCGCGCCGCGATGTTGACGTCGACCCCGATGAAATCGTCACCGACCGCTCGCGGGTTACCGGTGTGCAATCCGGCGCGCAGTTGGGGTCGGTAGCCGTCGATTGTCAGTGCACTCACCGCGCAGATGGCCTCGTAGTCGGCTTCGATGGCCTCGGTCCCGTCCAGGAACACCGCCATCGTGCCGTCGCCGAGGTATTTCACCACGCTGCCGCCACGGGCGGTCACAACCGATTCGGTCACCGAGTTCACGTCGGCCAGCAGCCGCAGGACCTGATCGTCACCGGCGTCGAGCGCCCAGGTGGAGAACCCGACCAGATCGGTGAACAGGATGGTGGCGGGTACCGCGCTGTGTCCCTGACCGGGCTGCCGCGCCGGGCCAGCAACGTCTGCCACACCTGCAGCGCGCCCAGGCCGAGTTCCCGGATGACACTGGGCTGTTCCGGCCGTGACTCGTTGATCAGGCGGGTCAGTCGATCCGAGGTCCGGTCACCGGAGCGCGGCGGTGAGGTGGGGAGAAGCCCGCGTGCTGCCCGCGCGGCCCGTACCGCTCCGGTGTTGGCGTCGGAGCGGGCCAACGCATCCGCGGCCCGGCGCGCGGGGCCGGAGCTGCGCGGCCGGGACGTGGCCGCTTCGGGCCTGACAGAATCCGCAGCCGCGGCCCCATCGCGGTCCTTGTCGCCGGCGTCATCGGTCCGCGTCACGCCGCCCAGTCTATTCATCGCTGCCGGTCCCGATCGGTCAGTGTGTCCGTACGGCCTCGTGGTGCGCGTGGCGTCCGTCGCGACGGTTGGCGCGCACACTGCTCGCCAGCGATGCACCGATGAACGCCACCCCGATCAGCCCCGTGACGACCTCGTTGATCTCGACCCGGATGCTCACCAGGAGGATGACCGCGAGTGCCCCGATCGCCCAGTGGGCGCCGTGCTCCAGGTAGCGGTACTGACCCAACGTGCCCTGGCGGACGAGATAGATGGTGATCGAGCGGACGAAGATGGCGCCGATGAAACCCAAACCGAGCGCGATCAGGATCGGATCCGGGGTGATGGCGAATGCGCCGATGACGCCGTCGAAGGAGAACGACGCGTCGAGCACTTCGAGGTAGAGGAACAGGAAGAACCCCGCCTTCCCCACCGCCGCAGCGATGGGAGCCGGACGGTGGCGCGCGCGGGCGGGTTCGCCGCTCCGGATCTCACCGTGTTGCATGTCCGTGCGATCCGCGCAATCCCCGTCGGGCGGCCCGGGAACCGACGAAGTGTCGGGACCACCCGGCTGCCGGCGCTGAAACAACGAGCTGAGCCCATCGACGAGCAGATAGGTGACGGCGCCGAGGATGCCGGAGATCAACACTGTGGCCCGGGTGCTGTCCGGTGTCAGGTATTCGGCCGCGACCACCAGGATCACCAGCGCGATCACCACGGCAAGCTGATCGAGGCGACCCAACTGACCCAGCGGCCGCTCGATCCACGACAGCCACGTCAGGCCGCGATTGCCGAGCACGAAATTGAGGAACAGCAGCAGCAGGAACATGCCGCCGAAGGCGGCGATCTGCGGATGGGCCGCCAACAGGATCGCCTCGTAACTCGGTCTGCCGTCGGCGAAGTGGTCGGCACCGTCGGGCGGCGGATTCATTGCGAGCCGAAAGGCCTCGACCGGGGCGAGCCCGCCGGTGATCCAGACGATGGCCAGGGGAAACAGCAGGCGCATGCCGAACACCGCGATCACGATGCCGACCGTCAGGAACATCTGTTGCCAGAAGCGACTCATCCGCTCGAGCACGGTCGCGTTGATCACCGCGTTGTCGAACGACAACGACACCTCGAGGATGCCGAGGATCGCGCACAGTGCCAGGCCCGTCCAGCCTCGGTACAGGAACGCGACGGCCAGGGCGGACAGGCTGACGATCACCGAGAACCCGAAGACGCGGACGATCACCGCAGTCGCTCGGCTTCGCGCGCCAGACCGAGCAGATCGTCGGTCAGCGATTGCAGCGTCGGGGTGTCGGCACGCTCGGCCACCGCCGTGACCAGGTCCTCGGCGGCGCAGCGGAGCGCGAACATGCGGTCGCCGAAGGCATCGGCCTCGGCTGCGGTGAGGATCACCGCGTCGTGGGGAATAGAAGTACCCTGGGTGAGCGCTCGTTGCTCATAGGCGCGTTGCCGACATGACCGCTTGCAGTACTTCCGGCGCCGACCGAGATCGGAGTCGATCATGCTGCGTCCGCACCAAGCACACGAATACGGCCGTCTGCGGGGGTCGTCCACGGACTAGACCGTACCGGTGCCCCCACCAGGTTGTGGGACGTGACCGCAGGGTGTGGGATGTGGCGTCCCGGCCGATTGCGACGGGACGCGTAGAATAGCCGTGTTCAGCGCCGGATCAGTTCGGGGCGGCGTCCACCGATGTGGCCGTCGGCGCCTGGGTTGTGACCGACGCCCGACGAGATGTTGAGAGGAAAGTCAATGGCAGATCGAGTGCTACGAGGTAGCCGACTCGGTGCGGTGAGCTACGAGACCGATCGCGATCACGACCTCGCACCACGACGGATCGTCCAGTACCGCACCGACAACGGTGAGATCTTCGACGTCCCGTTCGCCGACGACGCCGAGGTGCCGTCGAAGTGGCCGTGCAAGAACGGTATGGAGGGCACCATCCTCGAAGGTGCCGAGCCCGAAGAGAAGAAGACCAAGCCGCCCCGCACCCACTGGGACATGTTGCTCGAGCGCCGTTCGGAGGAAGAACTCGAAGTGCTGCTCAACGAGCGTCTGGAGTTGCTCAAGCAGCGACGGAAGGGCGTCACGAACTGATCGGGGCACCGCAGATGTGACCGACGGCCGGGTGATATCTCACCCGGCCGTCGTCGTACGTCAACGGCTCCGACGACCGAATCGTTCCAGACGGCTCTGGAGTCCCCACCGTGCCACCATCAGAAATGCCTCGGTCATCACGCCGCCGCTCATCTTCGACTCCCCGATCTCGCGTTCGGTGAAGGTGATCGGTACCTCGCGGACGTCGAACCCGGCGCGCACGGCCCGCCACGCGAGATCGATCTGGAAGCAGTAGCCCGCCGACTCGACCGTGTCGAGTTCGATCTTGTCCAACACCTCACGGCGGTAGGCACGGAAGCCGGCGGTGATGTCGTGGACCCGGGCACCCAGCGCAAGACGGGCGTAGGTATTGGCTCCGCGAGACAGCAGCTCGCGATGCCTCGGCCAGTTCACCAGGCGGCCGCCGGGAACATAGCGTGAACCGATCACCAGGTCGGCCCCGGCGTTGACGGCGTCGAGCAGGCGGTGCAGCTGCTCGGGCGCGTGACTCCCGTCGGCGTCCATCTCGATGATCGTGGCGTATTCGCGATCGAGTCCCCACGCAAAGCCGGCCAGGTAGGCCTTGCCGAGACCGTCCTTCTCGGTCCGGTGCAGCACATGAATGCGGCCGTCGGCGTCCTCGGCGGCGAGTCCGTCGGCCACCTCGCCGGTGCCGTCGGGACTGGAGTCGTCGACGACGAGGACATGGCTTCCGGGAAGTGCCACGTGCAAGCGTCCGACGATGACGGGCAGATTCTCCCGCTCGTTGAACGTCGGGATCACCACCAGTGCGCGTTCGCCGCGCTTGCCGACGACGCCGGACGCCGCCGCGTCCGCGCTCTCTGCCGGTCGTTCGTCACCGGCTGCCGGTTCACCCAATGCCACCGAGCTCCTCGTCCAATCCTGCAGCGTTCGATCCTGCAAGCGTTCGATCTTGCAGCGTTCGATCCCGCAGCGTTCGATCCTGCGGGGTTCAATCCTGCGCCGTCCAATTCTGGGCCGTCCGCGCCGGGGCCGTCCGATCAGCGCCGCCGTCTGTCGACACGCGCGACAACGACCTCAGAGAGAACCTAGTATGCCGCGTCAGTGCGAACAAAAACCCGATGACCGAGATCACCACGGCCACGGTCATCGGCCAGTCCCCCAACCGGGTCGCCAGGGTGCGGTCGTCGTGCAACGGTAGTTGACTCGAGAGCACGGCGGGGGTGAAAATCCCGCTCTCCTGGGTGATCATCCCATCGGGGTCGATGATCGCGCTGACGCCGCTCGTCGCGGCCACCACAGTTGCCCGGCCGTGTTCAACCGCGCGTACCTGTGACATCGCCAGCTGTTGATATGTCATCTCCGTGCGGCCGAACGTCGCGTTGTTGGTCGGGATATAGAGGATCTGGGCACCGTCGTCGACGGCCTTGCGCGCCGACCGGTCGAAGGCCACCTCCCAACACGTCGACACACCGACCTGGACCGGGCCCGATCGTCCCGGCACGGTGAGGGTCGAGGACCCCGAACCCGGCCGGAAATCGCCCGCCAGATCCGCATAGGACGAGAACAGGCGGAAGAATCCACGCCACGGCAGATACTCGCCGAACGGCTGGATGATGTGCTTGTCATACCGATCCACGGGGCCGCGCTGCTGATCCCACACCAGCACCGTGTTGGTGTGGCGGCCGTCCGGATTCATCACCAGGGTGCCGACCAGGATGGGTGCGCCCACCGACACCGATGCCGCGGTGATCTCGGCCGCCGCGTCCGGGTTGGTGAGCGGCGAGATGTCCGAGGCGTTCTCCGGCCAGGCCACGAAATCGGGTTGGTCGGCGGTACCGGCCCGCACCGCGGCCGCGAGGAGTTCGGTCTGACGCACATGATTGTCGAGAACGGCGCGGCGCTGGGCGTTGAAGTCCAGCCCGAGACGTGGGACGTTGCCCTGGACGGCGGCCACCCGCACCGACGACGACGCGACATTGCGGTCGACGGTGTCCGGTGTCAGCGCGATGGCGGCCACCGGACCGATCAGGGCCAGCACCACGGCGATCGCCGCGGTGCGTACGGTTCGCCGACCGTGATGCTCGCCATCGCGGATCGCACGGATCATCACCTGACACAGCCATGCCGTCGACGCCCCCAACAGTGCGACCGCAGCCGAGAGTCCCGGGGCGCCCGCGACCGAGGCCAGCGGCAACAGCGGGCCGTCGACCTGGCTGAACGCAGCCCGTCCCCAGGGGAAACCGCCGAACGGAAACGCCGAACGCACCGCCTCGACCAACAACCACGACAGGGTGAACCAGATCGGCGGCACCGGTAGGCGCATGCTGATCACCGCCACCAACCCGAACAGCGCGGTGTACACCGAGAGCGCACCGGCCAGGGCGAGCCACGGCAACGGCCCGACGTAGACCCCGATCCAGGGCAGCAGCGGCACGAAGAACGCCAACCCGAACACGAACCCGAGCCAGAGTCCGGTGCGGGCGCGAGGACGTCCGCCACCCAGTACCGCGGCCAGCAGGCCGAGGGAGACCACCGCCAGGAACCAGAGATTGCGCGGTGGGAACGCCGCCCACATGGCGATCCCGGCAAGTGCGGCGACGCATGTCCGCAGCAGCAGGATCACCCGATCGGAGCGGAGCTGCCATCCGCGGACGGCCGTCACGTGCCGCCGCCGTCGAGGACTCCGATGTCGAAGAGCACCTCGTGGCGGTGCACCGTGCGAACGCACCGGGGCAGTCGGGCCTCGGGCGCGATGTCGGGCAACGCCGGGACCCGCGAACGCGGGTCGGTGGACCAGCGTTGCACACTCTCATGCGACCCGGCGACGACCAGATCGTCGATGTCCCACACCGCGTAGCTCGCCGGGGCGCCGGGCACGAGGGTGCCGGTGAGCCCGTCGTTGACGCCTGCCGCACGCCATCCACCCCGGGTCGCGGCGGCGAACGCACCGCGGGCCGAGATCGCGTTGCGCGGCTGATGGTGATGGACGGCCGCCCGGATCGATGACCACGGGTCGATGGGGGTGACCGGAGCGTCCGACGAGAACGCCAGGATGACCCCGTGCCGAGCATGGCCGGCGAAATCGTTCAATCCCGCCGCCCGCTGGGGGCCCAGACGCTGCTCGTAGAGGTCGCCACTTCCGCCCCAGGCGGCGTCGAACAGCGGTTGCATGCTGGCGATGACGCCGCAGCGGGCGAGGACGGCCGCCTGGTCATCGGACACCATCTCCGCATGCTCCAGACGGTGCGCGCACCGCGCCAGCGCGGGGGTGCCGAGTTCGGCGGCCAGCTCGTCGAAGGCGGCCACCACCGACGCGGTGGCGCCGTCGCCGATGACATGGAAGCCGGCCTGGACCCCGATCTCGGTGCAGGCCCGGATGTGGTCGCGAATCGTCTCGTAATCCAGGTAGCTGATCCCGCAATGGCCGGGTTCGTCGGCGTAGGGTTCGGTCAGCCACGCCGTGTGCGATCCGAAGGCGCCGTCGATGAACAAGTCGCCGGCCAACGCATCGGCGCGGCTGATGGCGAGTAGTTCGCGTGCATGTTCGGCGCTGCTCACCGGTTGACCCCAGTAGCGGCGGACCTCCATCGGGTGGCCGAGGTCGCCGAGCGCGAGGAAATCGTCGAGTCCACTGATGTCGGGTCCGCCGTTCTCGTGGACCGCCACCACACCGTGGGCGGCAGCGTGATCCAGCGCCCGGCGCTGGGCCCGCGCGCGCTGTGCCGCGGTGACGAGTTGGCGGGCCGCACCCCGGACCAGGTGATGCGCCTCGGCGACCAACGGCTCCTCGGGGTGATGGCCGACGGCGTCGGCAAGATCGGGCACCAGACGACGGAGCGCGCTCGACGCCACCGCCGAGTGTTCATCGATCCGCGCCAGATACGTGGGCAGATTGCCCACGACGGCGTCGATCTCGCTGGTCGTCGGAAACCGACGATCGTCGGGATCGTTCCCCGACCACGACGAGTCGTCCCAGCCCAGGCCCCAGATCAGTTCGCCCGCATCGGTGCCCGCAGCGTATTCGGCGACGCGGCGCAGACAATCCGACCGGTCGGTGGTGTCGTTGAGGGTGAGCCCGGCCAGCGCGAGGCCGGTGGAGGTCAGATGGACATGTGAGTCGACGAATCCGGGAGCGACGAAGCGGCCACCGAGGTCGATGACCTGGGCATCCGGATGCAGGGCACGGCCGACGTCGTCACTGCCCACCCAGACGACGACGCCGTCGGTCACTGCCATCGCGGTCGCGTCGGGGGCGGATGGCGAATAGACAGCCCCGCCGAGGAGCAATTCCGTGGTCACGGTGGTCCAGTGTGCCCTGCCGCGGGCGATGTTCGGTCAGTGGCCCCGCGGCAGTCGGCGATCACCTGCGTTCGACGACGGCGGCGTCCAGGTGGTGCCATCGGACTCCACCACGGTTCCGTCGACGACGGTGCCGCCGCGGACGTAGATGCCCGATGCATACAGGCCGGCGCGGTCCATGCTCGCGGCGAAACTCTTCGCCCCGGCAGCGGCCACCACGGGCCGCAGGGCACGCCGCACCGGCGGGACGAGCAGGATCAGACCCACCGTCGTGGACACGACGCCCGGCAGCACCATGAGCAGGGTCGCGGCCGCCAGCAGCGCGGTGTCGGTCAGCGGTCCCCGCGGGTCGACCTCGTTGCGCGACGCGCGACGCAGCTCGGCGAACACCTTGCGTCCCTGCTGCTGCAGCAACGCGAAACCGGCGACCACCGCGCCGAGCGTGATCAGCACCGCCCAGCCGAGACCGAGGAAGTGGGTCATCGCAACGAACGCGCCGATCTCGATCGCGAGGTAGGCGATCACATACAGCATCCGCATCTTCAGCACTGCCTTCCCGGGACTCGATCCGTGCTCCGATCGTCGATCGGTGGGTCTCTCTGATCAGTACAACGACGCAGAGCGCCGGATTTCTCCCGATTCGGTCGAAAATCTCCAGATGCCGTCGGCTGTCAGCTGTCGCGCCCTTCGATGTCGCCCTCGGTCTGGAGGTACACCTGCCGCAGTTGATCGAGCATCTCGGTGGGCGGCTGCTCCCAGAGGTCGCGTTCGACCGCCTCGAGTAACCGTTCGGCGATGCCGTGCAGCGCCCACGGGTTGGATTGCTGCATGAACTGCTGGTTGCGCTCGTCGAGGACATAGGACTCGGTGAGCTTCTCGTACATCCAGTCGGCCACCACATTGGTGGTGGCGTCGTAGCCGAACAGATAATCCACGGTGGCCGCCATCTCGAATGCCCCCTTGTAGCCGTGCCGTTGCATCGCGGCGATCCAACGCGGATTGACCACCCGGGCCCGGAACACCCGGCTGGTCTCCTCGGACAATGTGCGGGTCCGCACCGAGTCCGGCCGGGTGCTGTCACCGATGTAGGCGTCGGGATCCTTACCGGTCAAAGCGCGGACCGTGGCGACCATACCGCCGTGATACTGGAAATAGTCGTCGGAGTCGGCAATGTCGTGTTCGCGGGTGTCGGTGTTCTTCGCGGCGACCGCAATCCGTCGGTAGGCCGCCCGCATGTCATCGACGGCCGGGACTCCGGCGAGGTCGCGGCCGTAGGCGTACCCGCCCCACTCGGTGTACACCTGGGCGAGATCGGCGTCGCTGCGCCATTCGCGCGAGTCGATCAACTGGAGCAGTCCGGCGCCGTAGGTGCCGGGTTTGGAGCCGAAGATGCGGGTCTGCGCCCGCCGCCGGTCGCCGTGCTCGGCGGTCGCCGACCGTACGTGGGCGGCGACGAAGTTCTGCTCGTCGGACTCGTCGGCGGACGCGGCCAGCGCGACTGCGTCATCGAGCATCGTGACGACGTGCGGGAAGGCGTCGCGGAAGAACCCGGAGATACGGACGGTGACGTCGATACGCGGGCGGTCCAGTTCGTCGAGCGGGATCAGTTCCAGGTCGGACACCCGCCGGGAGGCCTCATCCCACACCGGCATCACGCCGAGCAACGCGAGCACCTCGGCGATGTCGTCGCCGGAGGTGCGCATCGCGCTGGTCCCCCACACCGACAGGCCCACCGACGCGGGATAGCTGCCGTGGTCGTCGAGGTAGCGCTGCAGCAGGGAGTCGGCCAGCGCCCGGCCGGTCTCCCAGGCCAGCCGCGACGGCACCGCCTTGGGATCGACCGAATAGAAGTTCCGGCCGGTCGGCAGCACGTTGATCAGGCCCCGCAGCGGCGAACCGCTCGGACCGGCCTCGATGAACCGACCGTCGAGGGCGCGCAGGACCTGGTCGATCTCGCGTGAGGTCTGCCGCAGGCGCGGGACCACCTCGGTCGCGGCGAACGAGAGGATGTCGGCGACGGCGGCCGGATGATCGGTGGTGGCGGCGGCGATCGACTCGGGAGTCCAGTCACCCTTGGCGCAGGTGGCGACCAGGCCACGAGCTGTGGCCTCGATGTCGTCGACCGTGCCGCGCGCGGCCGAACCGTCCTCGGTCAGTCCGAGGGCCTCGCGCAGACCTGGCAGCGCCTGGCTGCCACCCCACAACTGCCGGGCGCGCAACATCGCCAGGACGAGATCGACCTCGTTGTCGTCGGCGGGCGCCTGCCCCAGCACATGCAGCCCGTCGCGTATCTGGACGTCCTTGATCTCGCACAACCAGCCGTCGACGTGCAGCAGCATGTCGTCGAAGACGTCCTCGTCTGGGCGTTCGGTCAGACCCAGATCGTGATCCATCTTCGCCGCGGTGAGCAGCGTCCAGATCTGCTGGCGGATCGCCGGCAGTTTGGCCGGATCCAGTGCGGAGATGTTGGCGTGCTCGTCGAGGAGCTGCTCGAGCCGGGAGATGTCGCCATAGGACTCGGCGCGCGCCATCGGCGGGATGAGGTGGTCGACGAGGACGGCGTGCGCGCGACGCTTGGCCTGGGTGCCCTCCCCCGGATCGTTGACCAGGAACGGATAGATCATCGGGACATCACCGAGCGCGGCGTCGGTACCGCATTCGGCAGACATGCCCAGCGTCTTGCCGGGCAGCCACTCCAGGTTGCCGTGCTTACCCACGTGCACGATCGCGTCTGTGCCGAAGCCGTCGATCTCGCCGGGTGCTCGGCCGGTGAGCCACCGGTAGGACGCCAGATAATGATGCGACGGCGGCAGATCCGGATCGTGGTAGATCGCCACCGGATTCTCCCCGAAGCCGCGCGGCGGCTGCACCATCAGCACGATGTTGCCGAACCGCATCGCCGCGACCACGATGTCGCCGTCTGGATTGGCCGAGCGGTCCACGAACAACTCGCCCGGGGCGGGACCCCAGTGTCCCTCGACGGCGGCACGCAACGCCGCCGGGAGCGTGGTGAACCACCGGCGATAGTCCGCGGCCGACACCCGGATCGGGTTGGCGGCCAGTGTTTCCTCGGTGAGCCAGTCCGAATCCTGTCCCCCGGCCTCGATGATCGCGTGGATCAGTGCGTCGGAGTCGGCCTCGGCCAGGCCCGGGATGGCGTCGGGTCCGTCGGCCGGCCCGATGTCGTAGCCCGCGGAGCGCAAGGCGTCCAGCAGATGCAGCAGACTGCGCGGGGTGTCGAGTCCTACCGCGTTGCCGATGCGGGCGTGTTTGGTCGGATACGCCGACAGCATCAGGGCGACCCGGCGATCGCCGGGTGCGGTGTGGCGCAGGCGGGCATGGGCCACGGCGATACCGGCCACCCGCGCACACCTTTCGGTGTCGGGCTGATACCAGGGCAGACCGTTGTCGTCGAACTCCTTGAACGAGAACGGCACGGTGATGATGCGGCCGTCGAACTCCGGAACCGCGACCTGGGTGGCCACGTCCAGCGGCGACAAACCGTCGTCGGTGGCCGCCCAGTCCGCACGCGAACCGGTCAGGCACAGGCCTTGCAGGATCGGTACGTCCAGTGCGGCCAGTCGCTCGATGTTCCACGCGTCGTCGTCGCCGCCGGCCGATGCCGTGGCCGGGGTCGCGCCGCCCGCCGCGAGGACCGTCACGATGAGCGCGTCGGCCGTACCGAGCAGTTCGATCAGGTCGTCGGGTGCGGTGCGCAGCGAGGCGCAGAAGATCGGCAGCGCCCGCGCGCCGTACGCCTCCAGGGCGTCGCAGAGGGCCTCGACGTAGCGGGTGTTGCCGGCCAGGTGCTGGGCGCGGTAGTAGAGCACCGCAACCGTCGGCTCGTCACCGGCGTGCGTCGCCGCGGCGCGGTCCAGCACACCCCAGGCCGGTGTCTGCCGGGGCGGTTCGAAACCCCATCCGGTCAACAAGACGGTGTCGGACAGGAAGTTGTGCAGGTTGACGAAGTTCTCCACCCCGCCGGCCGCGAGATAGTTGTGGGCCTCGGCGACCACGCCCGCAGGTACCGTCGAGCGCGCCATCAGGTCGGGGTCGGGCTGCTGTTCACCGGAGCACACCACCAGCGGTTTACCTGTCGCCGCAACCGCGGCCAGCCCCTCCTCCCAGGCCCGCACCCCACCGAGGATGCGGACGACGATCAGGTCCGCGTCGGTTGCCAACTGATCGACGTCGTCGACGAGGATGCGGGACGGATTGGCGCCACGCAGGTCCGCGCCACTCGCAGCGGCGGTGATGAGGTCGGTGTCCGAGGTCGAGAGCAGCAGGATCATCAGATCTCCTCGCCGGGAGGCGCGCCCGGTGTGCGTCATGGAGCCGTCGCGGCTCCGCGTGGATCGGTGTGCGGTGGCGAGGGGTGCAGGTCTGACTTCGGCTCTGACATCTTCACCGAGCCGTCACAGTGGCGCGACCGTGCCGGACTCCCACCGGCTTCTGCCGCCCTCGGTGCGTTCAGCCTAGTCACGGGCGGATCGGTGTCGGCGGGCGCCTACCCTGGACGACGTGTCCGAACCCGACCGTCGCACCACCACCGACCGCTGTCCCGGGGTGTTGCGCACCCATGCCGCCGCCGACGGGGCGGTGGCCCGCATCCGGTTGCCCGGCGGGCGGCTGCGACCCGACCAGTTGCAGCGTCTGGCGCAGGTCGCGGGCGATCACGCTGACGGCTTCCTCGAGCTGACCGCGCGCGCGAACCTGCAGATCCGGGGTATCAGCGACGTCGACAAGGTCGCCGCGGCGGTGGTGGAGGCAGGGCTGGCACCCAGTAGCGCCCACGACCGGATCCGCAACATCGAGGTGAGTCCGCTGACCGGGCGGATCGGCGGGGTGAACGACGTGTCCCCACTGGCCGATGCCCTCGATGACCGGTTGCGCGCCGACGCGCACATCACGAACCTGTCGGGTCGTTTCCTGTTCGGCATCGACGACGGCCGCGGCGATGTCCTCGCCCGTCGACCCGACGTCTGCGCGGTCGCGCGCGAGGTCGAGCCACCCGACGCGCCGCCCGATGACCAGAGCCTGGATCATCCGATCGTCGCCGACGTGGTCGTCGACGGTGTGCGTCTCGGTTCGGCGCGCGGGGTCGAGGCCATCGCGACGGCGATGTGTGACACCGCACTCGATCTGCTCGAGATCGACCCGACGGCCTGGCGCGTCGCGGACCTCGCCGACGAGCAGCGCGCCCGGCTCGAATCCGGCGTGCGCGCCCGCCTGAGGCCCGCGGTCGGCGCCGCCCTCGTTGCCGAGCCGACGGCACCGATCGTCGGGTGGTTCGAGCAGGACGACGGGCGCGTCCTGCTCGGCGCGGTGGTGGAACTGGCCCGGCTGCCCGCCCGGCTCGCCGAATTCCTCGCCGCGGTCGACGCCCCGATCGTGCTCACCCCCGACCGCGAGATCCTGCTGTGCGATCTGGGTGAGGGCGTCGCCGAGACGGTGGTGCGGGTGCTCGCCCCGATGGGACTCATCTTCGATTCGTCGTCGCCCTGGGTGCGGGTGACCTGCTGTGTGGGTGCGCCGGGTTGCGCGAAGTCGCACGCCCCGGTGCGGGATGACCTGCTGGTCCGGGTGCGGTCCGGCGACCCCGTCGAGGACCGGGAGCACTGGGTGGGCTGCTCGCGCGGCTGCGGTTCACCGGCGGGGCCGCACCGGTTCGTGCAGGCCGGTCCCGACGGCGAGTACCGCTCGGCCCGTCGATAGGCTCTAGCGCACCATGACCGACTACCTGCGTGACGGCCCCGCGATCTATCGCCAGTCCTTTGCCACCATTCGTGCGGAGTCGGATCTGTCCGCGTTCGCACCCGACGTGGCGGGAGTGGTGGTCCGGATGATCCATGCCTGCGGCCAGACCGACCTCACCGCCGACGTGGTCGCGACCGACGGCGTGGTCCGCGCGGCGCGCACGGCGTTGCGCGGTGGGGCGCCCATCCTCTGTGACGCGTCGATGGTCGCCTCCGGGATCACCCGCAAGCGTCTGCCCGCCGACAACGAAGTGCGGTGCCATCTGTCCGAACCGACGCTGCCGAGTCTCGCCGACCGGCTCGGGACCACCCGAACCGCAGCCGCCCTGGAGTTCTGGCGGCCCAGCCTGGCCGGCGCGGTGGTTGCGATCGGCAATGCGCCCACCGCACTGTTCGCATTGCTCGACATGATCGACGCCGGTGCGCCCCGGCCGGCCGCGATCGTGGGTGCGCCGGTCGGTTTCGTCGGCGCCGCCGAATCCTGCGCGGCGCTGGCGGCGCGGGAGGACCTCGAATTCATCACGGTCACCGGCCGGCGCGGTGGGTCGGCGATCACCGCCGCGGCGGTCAATGCGCTCGCGAGTCCGGAGGAGTGATGATGAGCGGAAAGCTCTGGGGCGTCGGGCTCGGCCCCGGCGACAGCGACCTGGTGACGGTGAAGGCCGCCCGGGTCATCGAATCCGCGGATGTCGTCGCCTATCACTGCGCACGTCACGGCAACAGCATCGCGCGCTCGGTCGCCGAACCCTATCTGCGCGACGGGCAGATCGAGGAACGCCTGATGTACCCGGTGACCACCGAGGGCACCGACCATCCGGGCGGCTATGACGGGGCGCTGCGCGACTTCTACACCGCGAGCGCCGAGCGGCTCGCCGAGCACCTGCGCGCCGGTCGCGATGTGGTGTTGCTCGCTGAGGGCGACCCGCTGTTCTTCAGCTCGTACATGCACATGCACAAGCGACTCGCCGACGAGTTCGCGGCCGAGATCATCCCCGGCGTGACGTCGGTGAGCGCATCGTCGGCGGCCATCGGAATCCCGCTGGTCGAAGGCGAGGAGACACTGACCGTGGTGCCGGGGACCCTGCCGGCGCCGGCGCTGGTCTCGCGGTTCCGGACCGCCGAGGCGATTGCGGTGCTGAAACTGGGCCGGACGTTCACCCGGGTCCGCGATGCGCTGGAGGTGGCCGGTCGGATCGAGGAGGCCTGGTACGTGGAACGGGCCTCCACGGCGGTCCAGCGGGTGCTGCCGGTCAGCGAGGTGAATCCCGAAGAGGTGCCGTACTTCTCGATGATCGTGGTGCCCGGACCCCGCAACAACCCGCGGCGCGACCCGGTGTCGGGGCGCGGCGAGGTCGTGGTGGTGGGGCTGGGCCCCGGTGCCGACGAGCACACCACCCCGGCCGTGCAGGCCGAACTCGCCATGGCCACCGACCTGGTCGGCTACAAGACCTATCTCGCCCGGGTCACCCCGCGGCCGGGCCAGCGGATCCACGCCAGCGACAACCGGGTGGAGGCCGAACGCGCGGAGTTCGCGCTGGATCTGGCCGCCCGGGGTGCGCGCGTCGCGGTGGTCTCGTCGGGCGACCCCGGGGTCTTCGCGATGGCCAGCGCCGTCGCGGAGGTCGCAGCCGAGTCCCGCTGGCACGATGTGCCCGTCCGCGTCCAACCGGGTGTCACGGCCGCCAACGCGGTCGCGGCGGCGGTGGGTGCCCCGCTCGGTCACGACTACGCGGTGATCTCCCTGTCCGATCGTCTCAAGCCGTGGGAGGTGATCGAGGAGCGGATTCGCCACGCGGTGGCCGCCGACCTCGTCGTCGCGATCTACAACCCGGGCTCGGCCAGCCGCACCTGGCAGGTCGCGCGGCTACGCGAGATCCTGCTGGAGATGGTCGACCACGACCGCACGATCGTCCTCGGCCGCGACGTCGGCGGAGGAGAGCAATCGTTGCGCACCACCACGGTCGGCGCCTTCGATCCGGCGGCCGTCGACATGCGCACCCTGCTGATCATCGGGTCGTCGGCCACCACGGTCGTGCCCCGCGCCGGCGGCACCCTGGTCTACACCCCGCGCCACCACGACGCCTGACCCCGTCCCCTCGACTGGGCATCGTCCTGGGTTGACTGGGCGCCGTTTCCAGTGGGCGTGGCGCCGATACCGTCCACAACCATTCCCGCGCACAGCGTGGATCACGCGCCGAGGGTCGAGATCCACTCCATGGCTTTTGGTACCGTGTCCACCGCGGTACCGATCGTCGGTTCGGGTGGTCGCTGCACCATCACGACCGGGACACCGAGCTCGGCGGCCGCGGTGAGCTTCGCGCGGGTCAGATCGCCGCCGCTGTTCTTGGTGACCAGGACGTCGATGGAGTTCTCGCGCAACAGATTCCGTTCACCGGACAGATCGTACGGTCCGCGGGAGCGGAGGATGTGGTGACGCGGCGGCAGCGGGCAGGTCGGCGGATCGACCACACGGATGAGGAACCACGCGTCGGCGTTGTCGGCGAAGACGCCGACATCCTGGCGTCCGGTGGTGAGGAACACCCGCAGTCCGGCAGATATCCGATGGGCGACGCTGCGAGCTGTCACCGCGCGCGCGGCGTCACCCATGTCCCGCACCGTTTCCCAGCTGTCGTCGGTTCCCGGTTCCCAGGCCGGACGTCGCAGGCGGACGAGCGGAGTCCCGACTCTCAGTACTGCTGCGGCGGCGTGCTCGGACATGGTGCGTGCGAACGGATGCGTCGCATCGACGATGACCGCGATGTCGTTGTCGCGGACCCACGCGGCGAGCCCGTCCACTCCGCCGAAGCCGCCGATACGCACATCGCCGACCGGCAGCCTCGGGTCCCGCACGCGGCCCGCAAGTGAGCTGATCACCGGGATGTCGGCGGCGCTCAGCCGGGCGGCAAGGTCGCGGGCCTCGCCGGTGCCACCGAGGACCAGGACACGACGTTCAGCCATCGGAACGCAATTTGGTCATGCGCGCCTCGGAGTAGAGATAACTGTCGGTCACCGCCGCATGGTTGTCGGGATCGAGCACGCGGCCGACGAAGATGACGGCCGTCCGGCGGATTCCGGCATCGGCCAAGGCCCCGGGCAGATCCGCGAGCGGACAGCGCACGATCTGCTGAACCGGTCTGCTGGCGAATGCGACGGTGGCCGTCGGACAGTGAGCTCCGTAATGCGGCAGTAGAGCTTTCACGATGTCGTCGGCACGATGCGCCGCCAGATGCAGTGCGAGGGTGACGCCGCTGCCGGCCAGCCGGGCCAGATCCTCCCCTGGCGGCATGTCGGTGGACAGGGTCGAGACCCGGGTGATCAACAGGCTCTGGCCGACTCCGGGGACCGTCAGTTCTCCGTCGAGGGCGGCGGCCGCAGCGGCGAAGGCGGGAACCCCCGGCACCACCTCCACCGGAATTCCGAGCGCAGCGAGTCGGCGGCGCTGTTCGGTCATCGCCGAGTACAGCGACGGGTCCCCGGAGTGCAGGCGGGCAATGTCGTGACCGGCCGCGTGCGCGTCGACCATGTAGGACACGATCTGCGAGAGCGGCATTCGGGCGGTGTCGATGAGCTCCGCATCCGGCGGGCAGCGGTCGAGCAGTTCGGTGGGCACGAGAGATCCGGCGTACAGACAGGTCTGGCAGCGGGCGAGGATCTCGGCGCCGCGCACGGTGATGAGGTCGGCAGCGCCCGGGCCGGCACCGATCACGTAGACGGTCATGGGCGTTCCACCACCCATTGCACGATCGGCAGGGCGGGTCGCCATGTGGTCATCGAACCCAACGGGGCGGCCGTCTCCACCATGTGGCGTCGCAACGAGCCGCCGTGTTGCGCATACCATTCGGTGAGCAGGGTCTGGTTCTCGAGGGTGACGGCGTTGGCGACGAGCCGGCCGCCGGCCGGGATCAGATCCCAGACCGCGGTGAGCAGCGCGTCGTCGAGCCCGCCGCCGATGAAGACCGCGTCGGGTTCCGGCGCCATCGCGCAATCGTCCGGCGCAGCCCCGAGCGTCGTCAGCCGCTCGTGCACACCATGTCGAACGGCATTGTCGTGGAGTCGGTCTCGCCTGTCCGGGTCGATCTCGAAGGAGACCGCACGCCCGGTCGGTTCGGCCCGGAGCCATTCGATGACCACACTGCCCGACCCCGAACCGATGTCCCACAACAGCTGTCGCCGACTCGGTGCGAGCGCCGACACCGTGACGGCACGAATCGGCTGTTTGGTGATCTGTCCGTCGTGTGCATAACCGTCGTCCGGACGTCCGGGTGCCCGTGACCTATGCGGACCCACACAGCCGACAGCGATGAGGTTGAGCGGATCTCCGGGCGGTTCGGTCCAGGTGCGTGCGACACCGCGGACGACACGTTCGTCGGTTCCGCCGAGTTGTTCCAGCACCGTCATCGCCGACCAGCCGAAACCGTTGGCGATCAGCAGTTTCGCCACATCGCTCGGCGTGGATTCGTCGCGGCTGAGGATCAGCAGGTCGCGATCGTCATCGAGTTCGTCGCTCAGCGTCGACACGTCGTGGGTGACCAGGCTGACCACCCGCACATCGGTCAGATCCCAGCCCAGACGCGCGCAGGCCAGGGCGGCACTCGACACGGTGGGCAGGACGCGGACGCGGTCGGCCCCGACGGCGCGCACGATGGTGGTACCGACGCCGTGAAACATCGGGTCGCCGCTTGCCAGGATGTGGCGCACGCCGTCGTGATCGTCGGTGAGCAGCCGTTGCAGATGGGCACTCATCGGTGACGACCACGCCTCCCGTCGGGCCGGCAGGTCGGGCAACAAGTCCAGCTGCCGACGCGACCCGATGATGAACTCGGCACCCGTGAGTTCGTCGCGGGCGCGCCGACCGAGACCGTCCCAGCCATCCGCGCCGATCCCGACGACCACAAAAGTACCGGTCACCGTGGCAACCTCCGCCAGACCGCGCGTGGCAGCAGACGCATGCCGATGAACAGCGGGCGCAAAACGGCCGGAATCCACACCTCGCCGCGTCCGCGGCGGTAGGCGCGGGCCACGTCGTCGGCGACGCGTTCGGCGTCGACGGAGAACGGTGCGGGCTTGACGCCGCCGGCCATCAGATCTTTGGTCATCTCCCCGACGACGAAGCCGGGCCGGGCCAGCAGCAGCCGGGCGCCGGTGCCGTGCAACGCATCTGCGAGACCGTTGGCAAATCCGTCGAGGCCGGCCTTGGTGGAGCCGTACACATAGTTGGCGCGCCGGACGCGGATTCCGGCGACCGAGGAGAACACGATGATGGTCCCGGACCCCTGCGCGCGCAGCACCTGCGCGAGCGGGGTGAGCACACTGATCTGTGCAAGATAATCGGTGTGCGCGATCTGCAGTGCATGCGCGGTATCGGTCTCGGCGCGTGTCTGATCGCCGAGGATGCCGAATGCGACGATGGCGGCCTCGATCGGTCCGAATCGGTCGGCGATGTCCCGGACCAACCGGGGATGACTGTCGGTGTCGTCGGCGTCGAAGGCGACGGTGTGGACGGTCGCGGCGCCGGCGGCGAGCAGTTGTGCTGTCTCGGTTTCGAGATCGTCGGGCCGTCGGGCGGCGAGGACGATCTGCCGTCCGTCCGCGAGTTTGCGGGTCAGCGCGATGCCGATCTCGCTGCGACCGCCGAACAGCACGATGGTGGCGGGCGTCGATGTCGGGGCCATGGCTGCCAGTATCGCATCGCCCGCTAGCGTGGCAGTCATGACCCGCACCGCCGCCGACCTGGGCACCGCCGCTGCCGAGTTCCTTGCCGAACGCCATCTCGCGACCTTGGCGACGCTGCGTGCCGACGGCTCACCCCATGTGGTGGCCGTCGGGTTCACCTGGGATGGCGAGCACGGGCTGGCGCGAGTGATCACCTCCGACGGCAACCAGAAGGTGCGCAACGTGGAACGTGCCGGTCGGGCCGCGGTGACCAACATCGAGGGGCCGCGCTGGCTCACGTTGGAGGGCGACGCGGTGGTGCGGCGCGAACCGGAGCGCATCCGCGAGGCCGAGCAACGCTATGCCGGCAGGTACCGCCAACCGAAACCCAACCCACGCCGTGTGGTCATCGAGATCACGGTCACCAAGGTGCTCGGGTCGTCACGGATGTTCGCGTGAGCAGACCGTTCTGGTGAGCGGTCGGCTCCGAATTCCTCACAACACCTGCAGGTCGTGCGGCCGGGTGTTCATCGGCTCGCAGCCGCCCTCGGTCACCACCACGATGTCCTCGATGCGGGCACCCCATCGTCGGTCGAAATAGACGCCCGGCTCCACGCTGAACGCCATCCCCGGTTGCAGCTCGATCTTGTTTCCGCTCACGATGTACGGCTCCTCGTGCACCGACAAGCCGATGCCGTGACCCGTCCGGTGGATGAACGCATCGGCGAGTCCGTGCTCACGCAGATGGTCGCGGGCGACGGCATCCACCGATTCGGCGGTGACCCCGGGGCGGACCGCCTCGACCGCCATCCGCTGCGCCTCCTCGAGCGCCGCATAGGCCTCCGCGACATCGGCGGGCGGTTCGGCGAAACAATAGGTACGGGTGGAGTCCGAGTGGTAACCCGGGTCGACCGGCCCGCCGATGTCGATGACCACGATGTCGTCGGCCTCGATCACCCGGTCGGAGAACTCGTGATGCGGATCGGCGCCATGCGGTCCGGAGCCGACGATGATGAACGCCGCCTCGGTGTGTCCCTCGTCGAGGATCGCGGTGCGGATGTCGTCGGCGACCGCCCGTTCGGTGCGACCCGGTGTGAGCCACTCCCCCATCCGTGCGTGCACTCGGTCGATGGCGGCGCCCGCCTGCCGCAGCGCGTCGATCTCGCTGCGGTCCTTGGTCATCCGGAGCTCACGCAGCACGTCGGTGGCCAGGGCGGGCGTCGCGCCGGTGCGTGCGGCGATCGGCACCACGTGCAAGGCGGGCATCGTGTCACAGACCGCGATGCGCGCGGTGGTGGCAAGCCCGGACAGCGCGATCGCATACGGGTCCTCACCGTCGACCCACGCCGACATCTCGACGTCGAGGTCGTCGAGCGCCGAATCGCGAACCGAGGCCAGCTCGAGGCGCGCGACGACGAGCCGGGGGTCCGCGTCGGCCGGTATCACCAGCGCGGTGAGGCGTTCGAACGTGTCGGCACGAGAACCGGTGAGATAACGCAGATCCGGTCCGGTGGACACCACCAGCGCGTCGAGACCGGCGGCCCGGGTCAGGGCGCGGGCACGCTCGAGCCGGTGGCGATACACATCCGAGGCAAAGCGGTAGGCCATGTGCGCAGCCTACCGGCGGGCCGGTACAGCGCCATGACAGAGTTGAGACATGGCCGGTTCTCTGATGCTCCTCGACGGCGCGAGTCTGTGGTTCCGCTCCTTCTTCGCCCTGCCGGAGAAGATGACGTCACCGGACGGTCGACCCGTCAACGCCGTCCGTGGATTCGTGGACACCATCGCGGCGCTGGTCACACGAGAGCAGCCGACGCGCCTGGTGGTCTGCCTCGATCTGGATTGGCGGCCGGCTTTTCGCACCGATCTCATCCCGTCCTACAAGGCGCATCGGGTCGCCGAGGAGGCCCCGCACACCGGGCCCGCGGGTGACGAAACGGGTGAACCGACCATAGACGTGGAAGAGGTGCCGGACACTCTCACCCCGCAGGTCGACATGATCCTCGATGTGTTGCGGTGCGCGGGGATCGCGACATCGGGGGCTCCCGGCTGCGAGGCCGACGACGTGATCGGGACGCTGGCGTACGACGAGTCGGTGGATCCGGTCGTCGTCGTCAGCGGGGACCGCGATCTGTTGCAGGTGGTCGCCGACGACCCGGTCGCGGTGCGGGTGCTCTACGTCGGACGAGGCCTGGCGAAGGCGGAGATGATGGGCCCGGCCGAGGTGGCCGAGAAGTATGCGTTGCCCGTCGACCGCGCGGGGATGGCCTATGCCGAGATGTCGATGCTGCGGGGCGATCCCTCCGACGGTCTGCCCGGCGTGCGCGGGATCGGTGAGAAAACGGCAGCCAAACTGATCACCGAGTTCGGTTCGCTCGACGCGCTCGAGGCTGCGGTCGGCGACGCGGAGTCCTCGCTGACACCCCGCAATCGCAAGGCGATGACCGCCGCTGCGGACTATCTCGGTGCCGCGCGGACAGTGGTGCTGGTGCGCACCGACGCCGAGACCATCGACAGCGGCGACGACCGCCTGCCCACCGAACCGGCCGACCCGGGCGGGCTCGCCGACCTCGTCGACGAACTCGGCATCGGGGCCTCGGTGTCCAGGTTGGCCACGGCGCTGGGCTGGCCCGCCGCCGGTCCGGACTGATCGCGCGCAGGATCAGCCGATGTTCCGCGTCGGCGATGCTCAGTTGGTGGGGCGTGACACCTCGTAGGTGCCGTCGTCATCGACGAAGGTGATCGTGACGGTTTGCTCCTGTCCGCCGATGGTGACAGTGCATTCGAAGGAGCTGCCCTCCCGCACGCGCTGACCGGACGGGCAGGAGACGGCCGTGACGTCGCTGGCCGCGTACTCCTCGGTCAGCACCGTCCGGACGCCATCCTGCACCGCGTCCTGGGAGATCGTCTTGGGTGCCCAGCCGGGGATCACGAATGCGGTGAACAGCAGGATCGCGGCGACGAGCAGCACAACGCCACCGCCGATGAGCAGGAAGGTGCGCCGACCGGACTTGCCACGGGGGGTGGCCATCGCGCTGAACTGGTCCCCACCACCGAACTGGCCACCGTCGAACTGTCCACCGCCGGACGGAGTCGGTTGCTCGGCCGTAGTCGGGTATTGGTTCGCCGGGGGCGCCCCGTAGAAGCCCGGCTGCGGTGCGGCCCCCGGTTGTTCGGCCCCGTACGGACCGGGTCCGTATGGGGTCTCTTGCTGGGGAGGACCGTACTGTCCCGCCCCGTACTGTCCGGGTCCGAACTGCTGAGCCCCATACTGTCCCGCCCCGTACTGGCCGGGTCCGTACTGATCGGGCTGCGCGTATTGTCCGGGCGCCCCGTACTGGGGTGACCCGTACTGGGGTGACCCGTACTGCGGTGAGCCGTACTGGGGTGACCCGTACTGCGGTGAGCCGTATCCGCCCGGTGCGCCCTGTGGCGGAGTGCCATATCCGCCAGGCTGGTTCGGTGCGCCGTACGCGGGCGGAGGCGAGTAGCCGCCACCCGCGGGTTGTCCGTAGTCCGGCATCTGTCGGGCCGGCGGGGTCGTCGGCTGGGGCTCGGACTGTGCCGGGCCGACGTGGTCCGACGGCTGTGGGTCGGGACGATTCGGATCGTTCGGCTCGCTCATTTTCGATCTCCCGCTCCGCCCGCGACAGGGGCACCGCAACGCCAGGACACCGGTCCGCCGAAGCGGGCCGCCCCCGCATGTTCCCGCAGCTCATCGGGATCGATCCGGAACGGTCCGCCCCGCTTCATAACCGCGTCGTGAACGTTACCGCACGCCGCGAGCCGGATCACCCAACCCGCCCGCCGGGTGCGGCGCGGTCGTCGCGCGATCCCGCCCTCCTCAAGCGAGTTCGGCTGCCACCACCCCGCGACGGATACCGGCGACGGCGGCACGCGCGGAATCGGCAAGACGAGTTCCCGGACCGACGCACAGACGGATTTGTTCGAGCAGGTCCACCACCTGCCGGTTCCACCGCACGAAATCTCCCGGCGACAGCAGCTGCCCTCGCTCACCGGCCGCGGCGAGCGATTCGGTCAGGGTGCGCCCCGAGGCCCACAACGAGACCGCGACCGAGAAACCGGTGTCGGGCTCACGCGTCGCGTCGACCCGATGACGTGATTCGACGATGGTCAGATCCCGCCAGATGTCGATCGTGTCTGCCAGCGCACCACGCAGCGCGGCGTTCCCCGGCATCGCGTCCACAGCGGCGAAGCTCTCCCGACGGGTCTCGAACACCATCGCGGCGACCACGGCCGCGAGCTCGTGCGGCGCCAACCCGTCCCACACCCCGGCTCGGATGCACTCGATCACCAACAGATCGCTCTCGCTGTAGATCCTGCTGAGCAGTGCACCGGAGGCGGTGACCGTCACCTGTTCGGCCCCGGACCGGTCGGCCGCGACCTCCACGTATCCGAGTTCGGCCAGGACGGCGACGATGCGGTCGAACTGCACGCCGAGGGTGGAGGTCCGATCGGCAATGACCCGTTCGGCCGAAACGATCTCACGCACCACCCGGTTCCGTCGTTCGGCCAGCCGGAACAGTTCGTCCGAGCCGTCGAGTCGGTGTGCCGGATGGGCCCGCAGCGCCGAACGAAGTCTGCCGAGTTCGCGGTCGTCGGCGGCGGCGGCACGCTTCTTGGACCGACCCCGCGGCATCTCGATCCCGGTGGACCGCAGCGCCGACGCCAGGTCCCGACGACCCCGGCCGGTGCGGCGGTCGGCGTGTTTGGGCAGGCGCATGTTGCCCAACACCTGCGGCGGGTTGACGAAGTCACGGGTGCCGACACGGCCACACCAGGCGTCCTGTGCGAGCACGAGCGGCTTGGGATCGACCGACTGGGCGGCCGGTTCGAGGACCACGGCGATACCTCGGTGTCTGCCGCCGTGCAGTCCGATCACATGTCCCCGTTTGAGGGCGGCCAGGTCGGCGACGGTCGACTCGTTGTTCGCGGCCCGCCGCTCGAACTTGAGGTCCCGTTCGCGGCGCCGGATGTCCTCGCGAAGTTGCACATACCCGAGGAACCCCTCGTAGGAAGGTGCGCCGCGCGCGCCGCTGTCGTCGGGACGTTCTGTGGCAGCGGGCGTGTCGTCGTCGAGAATCCCGCCCGGTTCGAGGCCGCGGTTCTCCGCGGCACGGATCAGTTCGACATCGAGTTTGCGCAGCCGCCGCTGCGCGTCATCGACCTTGCGGGCCTGTCCCACCACTGACCGGTCGGCCTGGAACTGGGCGAACGACCGGTTCAGCAGTTCACGCGAACCGTCGAGCCCGAGCCGACCGAGCAGATTCACGGCCATGTTGTATTCCGGCTGGAATGAGCTACGCAACGGGAACGTCCGGGCGCCGGCGAGCCCGGCGACCTGATCCGGAACCGTATCCGGTGTCCACACCACCACCGCGTGTCCTTCGACGTCGATGCCGCGGCGGCCGGCTCGACCGGTCAGCTGGGTGAATTCTCCGGGGGTGAGGTCGACATGGGCCTCGCCGTTGAACTTCACCAGCCGTTCGAGGACCACCGTGCGGGCCGGCATGTTGATGCCCAGTGCCAGGGTCTCGGTAGCGAACACCATCTTGACCAGCCCGTGCACGAAGAGCTCTTCGACCGCATGCCGAAACGTCGGTAGCAGACCGGCGTGGTGCGCGGCGAAACCGCGGCGCAGACCGGCGCGCCATTCCTCGACACCGAGGATCTCCTCGTCGGCGGGCGACAGTTCCGCGAGGTGACGATCGACGACCGCATCCACTGTCACCGCCTCGTCGGGGGTCAACAGGTGGATGCCGGACCGCAGGCATTGGGCCAGCGCGGCGTCGCATCCCACCCGGGAGAAGATGAACCCGATCGCCGGCAACAGCCCTTCGCGGTCGAGTCGCGACACGAGTTCCGGCCGCGACGGCGGCCGGGCGCCACCCCGCCGGTGCGCGCGCGGTCCACCACCGCGACGCCCACCGCCCCGAGCGCGTGCGTCACTGTCGTCGGACAGCAGGATGCGATGTCGGATATAGCGTTTGAGCTCGGGATTGACCTCGGGACGGCGCCGCTGCCCGGCTTCGGGCCGGGGCGTGACGGTGCGGTGCGCCGGGTCGAACAGATCGAACATCCGGGAACCGACCAACATGTGCTGCGACAGCGGCACCGGTCGATGCTCGTCGACGATGACGGTGGTGTCACCGCGCACCGCCTGTATCCAGTCGCCGAACTCCTCGGCGTTGCTCACCGTGGCCGACAAACTCACCACCCGCACCGACGGCTCGAGATGCAGGATCACCTCTTCCCAGACCGCGCCGCGGAATCGGTCGGCCAGAAAGTGCACCTCGTCCATGACCACGTAGGACAGCCCGTCGAGCGCCCGCGAGTTCGCATAGATCATGTTCCGCACGACCTCGGTGGTCATCACGACGACGGGTGCGTCCGGATTGATGGAGTTGTCACCGGTGAGCAGTCCGACGGAGTCGGCTCCGTGCACGGCGACGAGATCGGCGTACTTCTGATTGGACAACGCCTTGATCGGAGTCGTGTAGAAGCACTTCGTTCCCGACGTCAGCGCGAGATGGACCGCGAACTCGCCGACGATGGTCTTACCGGCGCCGGTCGGCGCGCACACCAGCACGCCGTGGCCGGCTTCGAGCGCGACACAGGCCCGACGCTGGAACTCATCGAGGGCGAATGCCAGCCGACCGGTGAACTCGTCGAATCGAGTCACAGGATGTCGTCGAAGGTGTCGCGTTCACGGACGGAGGTCCGCGCCGACGAGCCCTGGCCGGCGGTAGCCGCGGTACTCGGGGACGGTCGGGTCTGATCGAGCTGCGATGCCGTCGGCGCCGGACCGGCGCCGGGCAACGGACTGGCCTGATCGTCGGGGATGGCCGCCCAGTCGGGCTTGTCGCGCTTGCGACGGCGATCGTTGAATCGAGCGAACTGGATCGCCAGTTCCATCAACACCGTCAGGGCCAGCGCCAACGCGAGCATGGTGAACGGGTCCTGGCCGGGGGTGACGATGGCGCAGAACACGAACAACGCGAAGATCAGGCCACGCCGCCAGTTCTTGAGCTTCTCGTAGGTGAGCACGCCGATGATGTTGAGCGCCACGATCAGCAACGGCAGTTCGAAGCTGACACCGAAGATGATCAGCAGGTGCAACATGAAGTTGAAATACTGATCGCCGGCCAGCGCGGTCACCTGCACGTCGTTGCCGACGGTGAGCAGGAAGTGGAATGCCTTGGCGACCACCACGTAGGCGAGCACCGCGCCGCCGACGAACAGCACCGCTGCGCTGGAGACGAAGCCGACCGCATATCGCCGTTCGTTGGAGTGCAGTCCGGGAGTGATGAACTGCCACAGTTGGTAGAGCCACACCGGACAGGCGAACACCACACCGGCGGTGAGCGCCACCTTCAAACGCAACATGAACTGGTCGAAGGGACCGGTGGCGAGGAGGCGACACGAGTCGTCCTCGGTCAACACCGCCCGCGATTCCGGTGGCAGGTCGCAGTAGGGACCGCGGAGCAGATCACCCAATGACGGAATACCCAGAAACCCGTGGGTGTACCAGATGAACCCGAAGATGGTCGTCACGACGATGGCGATCGCCGAGATCACCACCCGGGTCCGCAGCTCGTAGAGATGCTCGACCAACGACATGGTGCCGTCGGGATTGACCTTGCGCTTACGGCGCCTCGGGTCCAGAGAAATGCGCACGCGTGAGCCTGGCCTCAGGTTGACGACAGATGATCAGGCAGACTTCTTGACGTCGTCGTTCGAGGTCGGCGTGGACGTCGGGGACGCATCACCGGGCGGCAGTTCGCGCTTGGCCGGCTCGTCGGCCGGTGCGGACTCCTTGCCGTCGTTCTGCATCTCCTTGACCTCGCTCTTGAAGATCCGCAGCGACTGACCGAGCCCCCGAGCTGCGTCGGGGAGCTTCTTGGAGCCGAACAGGATCACCACGACGAGCAGGACGATCACCCAGTGCCACCAGGACAGAGCACCCATATTCTCCACCTCCGAATTGCGACGTTGCCAATGCTACCCGAGCCACCCCGACGGCAGCGTCCACCGGGCGCCCCGCACGTAGCGGCAGCGCCCACCGGGCGCCCTCAGGTATACCGTGCCCGGGCCGTAGCCGCTGCGGAGTTGACCGAATCGGCGATCGCCACGTCAGAGATCACGCGCACCCGACCACCGAAGCCGAGCAGGAACCGGAGCAGCCATTCGGGCGAACCGTACACGAGTCGGGCACGCACGGGCGCCCCGCGGTCGACCCGTTCCTCGAGTGATTCCAGCGGCTCGACGAGGTAGTAGTCCAGAATCCACAGTTCACTCGGATCGATCTCGATCTCCACCGACGGCAGGTCCGGATTCTCCGACAGCACCGCGTACTGCGGTTGCGCCTTGGCCTCCTCCGGCGGCGCCGCGGCGTCGTCGAGTTTCTCGGCCTCCTCGACCCGGTCGAACCGGAACAGCCGCACGCCCTCACTCACCCGGCACCACGCCTCGAGATAGGTGTGGTTGTCCATCGTCTGCAGTCCGATCGGGTCGACGACACGTTCGCTGACGTTGTCCCGGGTCGCCGAGTAGTACCGGATCCGCAGGGCACGCCGGGCGGTGACGGCGTCCCGAATCGTCGTGTAGGTCGGATTGTCGGATTCACCGGGGCCGGCCGGCGTGCGCACCGCGGTGTCCGACGACCCGACCGCGGCCTCGATCTTCGCGATCGCGCGACGAGCCGCCTCCTGGTCGACCGCGCCTGGCAGGTCCAACAGCGCCTGCAGCGCGACCAGCATGGTGCTGGCCTCCGCGCTGGTCAAACGCAGCGGTCGATCCATCCCGGCGGTGAAGATAACGTCGACGAAGCCGTGCTCGAACTGCAGGTCGATCAGTTGATGCGGAAAATAGCCCGGCAGACCGCAGACGAACAGCAGCTCGAGATCCTTGGTGAGCTGCGCCTGGGTGATGCCCAGGTCGCGGGCGGCCTGGTCGAGTGCGATGCCGTCACGAGTCGCGAAATACGGCACCAGGGCGAGCAGCCGGCTCAACCGGTCCGGTCGTGGCGTCATCGGGTGGTCACCCCGATCAACTCGTCGAGGGCGCCGATCACCGTGTCCCGCAGCTCGGGTGGCGACAGGACCACCGCGTCGGCCCCGGCAGCGAGCACCATCCGGGCCAGCGTCGTCAGTGAGCGGATCTCGATGCTGACCACATCGCCCGGCTCGCCGTCGAGCATCTCGGACTCGGTGTGGGTGGCGACCCGGCGCAACCCGGCTGCTCGGTCACGGGCCAGCCAGATGCGGGCGGTACCGGCACCGGTGTCGGCGCCGGCCGCGGTGTCGACCGCGGTGGCCACGATCTGCTGGATGTCGGTGCCGTCGGGCACGACCACCTCCCCGGACGATCCGGTCGGGGCCACCGCGGAGATCCGCGACAGCCGGAAGGTGCGGATGTCGGCGCGGTCCCGGTCGTGGCCGGTGACATACCACCGGCCGCGGTGGGTGACGATGCCCCACGGTTCCAGCGTCCGTCTCGTGGTCGAGGCCGCCGCCCCGGGACGGTAGTCGAAGGTCACCGGTGTCGCGGCGTCGATCGCGGTCAGCAGTGTGGCCAGGGCGGCCTCCGACCCCACGGTCTTGGGCGACAGGCTCGCGGGCACCACCAATTCGTCGTCGGCGCGCACGTCGAGTCCGGCGGCCCGCAGCTTGAGGACGGCATTCTGTGCGGTGGCGGCGATCTCGGGGGCCTCCCACAGCGCTGCGGCCATCGCCACCACCGCGGCCTCGGCCCGATCGAGTGCAATGTCGGGCAGCTCGTAGACGTCGCGGTTGATCCGGTAGCCCTCCGCGTTGCCCGACATCCGGTCGCGGCCGGTGATCAGCGGTATCCCGAGATCGCGGAGCTGGTTCTTGTCGCGCTCGAACATCCGGTTGAACGCCTCGTCGGACTGGCCATCGTCGTGGTAACCGGCGACATGTCGGCGAATGTAGTCGGCGGTCAGGAACTGGCGGGTCGACAGGAGGCAGATCACCAGGTTGAGCAGGCGCTCGACTTTCTGCGTTGCCACCCCGCCAGCTTACGATCACATGGACGCGATCAGCCGATCGACTCGCTCATCGACGCTGCGGAACGGGTCCTTGCACAAGACGGTGCGCTGCGCCTGGTCGTTGAGCTTGAGGTGAACCCAGTCCACGGTGAAATCGCGGCCCGCCTTCTGCGCGGCCGAGATGAAGTCGCCGCGGAGCTTGGCGCGGGTGGTCTGCGGCGGCTCGTTGACCGCCGTCTTGATCGCCTCGTCGGTGGTCGCGCGCGCGACGAGCCCCTTGCGCAGCATGACGTCGAATACGCCCCGCCCGCGCTTGATGTCGTGGAAAGCGAGGTCGAGTTGCGCGATCTTCGGGTCCGACAGGTCCATCGAGTACCGATCCTGATAGCGCTGGAACAGCTTGCGCTTGATCACCCAGTCGACCTCGGTGTCCACCCCGGAGAAGTCGCCGCTCTCCACCGCGTCGAGCATCCGTCCCCATAGATCCACGACCTGATCCATCTCGGGGTCAGGGCGGCGGTTGGCCATGTGCTCGACCGCCCGCGCGTGGTACTCGCGTTGGATGTCCAACGCGCTGGCCTGCCGACCACCGGCCAGCCGAACGGGCCGACGCCCGGTCGGATCGTGGCTGACCTCACGGATGGCCCGGATCGGGTTGTCGAGTGCGAAGTCGCGGAACACCACGCCGGCCTCGATCATCTCGAGCACCAGCGCCGCCGAGCCGACCTTGAGCAGGGTCGTCATCTCCGACATGTTCGAGTCGCCGACGATGACGTGCAGACGGCGGTACTTCTCGGCGTCGGCATGCGGTTCGTCGCGGGTGTTGATGATCGGCCGCGAGCGGGTGGTCGCCGACGACACTCCTTCCCAGATGTGCTCGGCACGCTGCGACAGACAGAACGTGGCCGCCTTCGGGGTCTGCAAGACCTTGCCCGCGCCGCAGATCAGCTGCCGGGTCACCAGGAACGGGAGCAGCACGTCGGAGATCCGGGAGAACTCGCCGGCGCGCACCACGAGATAGTTCTCGTGGCAGCCGTAGGAGTTGCCCGCCGAGTCGGTGTTGTTCTTGAACAGGTAGATGTCGCCGCCGATCCCCTCGTCGGCCAGGCGCTGCTCGGCATCGACGAGCAGGTCCTCGAGGACCAACTCGCCGGCTCGATCGTGATTGATCAGCTGGATGAGGCTGTCACATTCGGCGGTCGCGTACTCCGGGTGCGATCCGACGTCGAGATACAGCCGCGCGCCGTTCTGCAGGAAGACGTTCGACGACCTGCCCCACGAGACCACCCGGCGGAACAGATATCGGGCGACCTCGTCCGGGCTCAGTCGGCGATGGCCATGGAAGGTACACGTGACACCGAATTCGGTCTCGATACCCATGATTCGACGCTGCACACGGTCAACCCTACCCGCGAACAACGCCGCAGACCCGGCGACGCGACGGGTGCTCGCGAGGCCGGGTCTGCGGCGTTGTCCGGGTTCGGCTCAGGAATCGGGATTCGATGTGGGGTCCCCATCGGTGGCGGGAGTGCCGGTGGACCCGGCGCCATCGGTCTGGGCACCATCGGGTTGCGCCGCCGCCGGCATCAGGTCCTCGACGGCCGCGGCACTGAGCCGCCGGAACGCGCGGCGCGGCCGATTGCGGTCGAGGATCGCGACCTCGAGATCGGTGGCGGCGAGTTCGCGGGGTGCCGCGGGCGCCGACGACGTGGTCGATCCGCCCGACGATCCGTTCGCCTCGGCGGGAGCCGTCAGGGCGGCCACCGCCAACGCCAGCGCCGCCGGCAGGTCGAGATCCGGTTCGTAGCTCTCGCGCAGCGCGGCCGTGATCGCCTCGTTCGCACCACCCATCACCAGAAAACGCGTCTCGTCGGCGATGGATCCGTCGTAGGAGATGCGGTACAGCTGCGACGGCCGCGGCTTTCCGTACTTGGCCACCTCCGCGACGCACAATTCGACCTCGTAGGGCTTCGGCTGTTCGGTGAACACCGAGCCGAGCGCGTTGGCGTAGGTGTTGGCCAGCGACAACGCCGTGACGTCGGCCCGGTCATAGCTGTACCCACGCATGTCGGCGAGCTGAATGCCGGCCTTGCGCAGGCTCTCGAACTCGTTGTACTTCCCGACCGCGGCGAACCCGACCCGATCGTAGATCTCGCTGGTCTTGCGCAGGGTGTTCGACGGGTTCTCCGCGACGAACAGCACACCGTCGGCGTAGGTCAGCGCGATGACGCTGCGTCCTCGGGCGATACCTTTGCGCGCCAGTTCCGACCGATCGCGCATGATCTGTTCGGCACTGGCGTAATACGGGAACGTCATCGCGAGCCCCCTTCGTGCTCTGCGGCGCGGCGTTCGATGATGGCACGGGCCGCCGTCTCGATCTCGCCGGCATCCACGTCGCGCGCCCCCTCGGCGGTGACGACCACCGCCATCGGGAAGATCTTGCGCACCAGGTCCGGACCGCCGGTGGCCGAGTCGTCGTCGGCGGCGTCGTAGAGCGACTCGATGGCGATCGCCAGCGCCGTCCCGGTGTCGAGGTCGGGACGGTAGAGCTTCTTCAGCGACGACTTCGCGAAGACCGATCCGGAGCCGATGGCCTGGTAGCCGCCGAACTCCTCGTGCCGGTCGCCGGCGACGTCGAAGGAGAAGATGCGACCCCGCTCGGTCGGGTCGTCGTGGTCGATGTCGTAGCCGACCAGCAGCGGAATCGCGGCCAGACCCTGCATCGCGGCGCCGAGGTTGCCGCGCACCATCGATGCCAGACGGCTGACCTTGCCGTCCAACGTCAGCGGGACGCCCTCGATCTTCTCGTAGTGTTCGAGCTCCACCGCGAACAGGCGCACCATCTCGATGGCGATCCCCGCGGTGCCGGCGATACCGCACGCGGAATACTCGTCGGTGATGTAGACCTTCTGCACATCGCGGGTGGCGATGAGGTTGCCCGCCGTGGCCCGTCGATCACCGGCGAGCACCACGCCGCCGGGGTAGGACACCGCGACGATGGTTGTGCCGTGCGGGATCTCGTCGGTGGCGCGCGCGCTCATGCACTCCATCCGATGCTGCGGCAGCTGCTCAGGTGCGTGTGCCCGCAGGTAGTCGGTGAACGACGAGATGTCGGCGCCCAGCGACGACGCGGTGGACGGGGTGGGTCGTGCGGATGGGTGGTGGGGATGCAGTGAACCGAACCGATCGCTCACTGGCCACCCTTCTGCACGTACGCGCGTACGAAGTCCTCGGCGTTCTCCTCGAGCACGTCGTCGATCTCGTCGAGCAGGTCATCGGTGTCCTCGGCGAGCTTCTCCCGGCGTTCCTGACCGGCGCCGCCATCCGAACCGATGTCCCCATCGTCGTCGCCGCCACCACGCTTGGTCTGTTCCTGCGCCATCTGCTGCCTCCTTCATCTCGCCGGACCCACATAGTGCGAGCCCGGCCCGATCCACCCTGACGGGCGCCGATCCGGCTTGGTGTCCCCGGATCTGAAAAACCGCGTATGACACACACTACCGGTGTGCGAGCCCCCACGGGCGGAAGCGACCGCCGGTGGATCTCGGCCGGGGCGCCACCCGGGTCAGGTGGTGGTGGTCAGTTGATCGACGAGTTCGGCCGCCGAGTCCACCGAGTCGAGCAACCTGCCGACATGCGCCCGGCTGCCGCGCAACGGTTCGAGGGTGGGAATCCGGACCAGCGAATCGCCGCCCAGGTCGAAGATGACCGAGTCCCAGCTCGCCGCGGCCACATCGGCGCCGAATCGGCGCAGACACTCCCCTCGGAAGTAGGCGCGGGTGTTCTGGGGTGGCTCGCTGATGGCGCGGGTGACGTCGCTCTCGTCCACGAGGCGCTTCATCGAGCCGCGGGCGACCAACCGGTTGTACAGGCCCTTGTCGAGCCGCACGTCCGAGTACTGCAGGTCGATCAGATGCAGCCGCGGTGCCGACCAGCCGAGTCCTTCGCGTTGCCGGAAGCCCTCCAGCAGCCGCAGCTTGGCCGGCCAGTCCAGGATGTCGGCGCATTCCATCGGGTCGCGCTCGAGACGGTCGAGGACGTCGGCCCAGGTCTCCAGCACATGCGCGGCGCGGGTGTCATCGCGGTGCTCGGATTCGTGGAATTTCATGCAGCGTTCGAGGTACTCGCGCTGCAGCGCCAACGCGGTGACCTCGCGGCCGTCGGTGAGCGCGACCGTCGCGGCCAGGCTCGGATCGTGCGAGATGGCGTGCACCGCCTGCACCGGCCGGGCCAACTCGATGTCGGAGAAGTCCACGCCCGCCTCGATGAGGTCCAGTACCAGCGCGGTGGTGCCCACCTTCAGATAGGTGGCCGTCTCGGCCAGGTTCGCATCGCCGATGATCACGTGCAGTCGTCGATACCGCTCAGGGTCGGCGTGGGGTTCGTCGCGCGTGTTGATGATCCCGCGCTTGAGCGTGGTCTCCAGGCCGACCTCGACCTCGATGTAGTCCGACCGCTGCGACAGCTGATAACCCGCCTCGTCGCCGGACTGGCCGATGCCGACCCGCCCGGCGCCGGTGATCACCTGCCGGGAGGCGAAGAACGTCGTCAGGCCCGCGATGACCGCGGTGAACGGCGTCTCCCGGTTCATCAGGTAGTTCTCGTGGGTGCCGTACGAGGCGCCCTTGCCGTCGATGTTGTTCTTGTAGAGCTGCAGGCGGGGTGCGCCGGGCACGCTCGCAACATGACGTGCGGCCGCCTCCATCACCCGTTCACCGGCCTTGTCCCAGATCACCGCGTCCATCGGATCGGTCACCTCGGGAGCCGAGTACTCCGGGTGGGCGTGGTCGACGTAGAGGCGCGCGCCGTTGGTGAGGATCATGTTCGCCGCACCGATCTCGTCGGCGTCGATGATCGGTGCCGGGCCGCTGCCCCGTCCGAGATCGAAGCCGCGCGCATCGCGCAGCGGTGATTCCACCTCGTAGTCCCATCGGGTGCGCTTGGCGCGGGGCACCCCGGCGGCCGCGGCATAGGCCAACACGGCCTGGGTGGACGTCATGATCGGGTTCGCGGTCGGGTCCCCGGGCGCGGAGATCCCGTACTCGACCTCGGTGCCGATGATTCGCTGCATGCCACGAGCCTAGATGTTCATCTCGCAGCGGTCGCACCGTCACCCCGTCCTGGGTAGCGTCTACTGGGGTGAAAGCCTTCCGCCGGTTCACCGTTCGGGTGCCGCTGCCCACCGAACTCGCCGACCTCACCGTTCTCGCGCACAATCTGCGGTGGGTGTGGCATGAACCCACCCAGGATCTGTTCGCCACCATCGACCCGGCACTGTGGCACGCCACCGGTGACCCGCTGCGGCTGCTGGCCGACGTGGAGCCCGAGCGCTTCCTGCAGCTCGCCACCGACGCCGGTTTCCGGGAACGTCTCGCCGCCGCCCGCGACGATCTCGATCGCTATCTGACCGGGTCACGGTGGTTCGGCGACACCACCGCCGAGCACGGCTCGACGCATCTGGCCGCCACCGGGATCGCCTACTTCTCGATGGAGTTCGGCATCTCCGAGGTGCTCCCGATCTATTCCGGAGGCCTCGGCATCCTCGCCGGCGACCATCTCAAGGCCGCGTCGGATCTGGGTCTACCGTTGGTCGGCGTCGGGCTGTTCTACCGATCGGGGTACTTCCACCAGGGTCTGTCCCATGACGGGTGGCAGGTCGAGCGGTATCCGGTCAACGACCCGACGTCGCTGCCCCTCGAGCTGCTCACCGACGCCGACGAGCCGGTGATCGTGACCATCTCCATGCCCGGCGGCCGGGTGCTGAACGCCCGGATCTGGGTGGCCACCGTCGGACGGATTCCGCTGCTGTTGCTCGACTCCGACGTGCCCAGCAACGACGAGGAACTACGCGGCGTCACCGACCGTCTCTACGGCGGCGACCAAGACCATCGGATCAAGCAGGAGATCCTCCTCGGCATCGGCGGCGTCCGGGCCGTTCGTGAGTACGTGCGGGTCACCGGCCGGCCCGAACCGACGGTCTTCCACATGAACGAGGGCCACGCCGGCTTCCTCGGTGTCGAGCGAATCCGCGAGATGGTCGGCCGCCCCGGCGCGGCAGCGCTGGATTTCGACACCGCCGAGGCCGTGGTGCGAGCGTCGAACGTCTTCACCACACACACGCCGGTACCCGCCGGGATCGACCGGTTTCCGCGGGACATGGTGAACTACTACCTCGATGCCGACCAGAGCGGGAACTCGCGGTTGCTGCCCGGCCTGCCGGTCACCACCGTGCTCGACCTCGGGGACGAAGCCGATCCCGGCGTCTTCAACATGGCGCACATGGGATTTCGACTCGGCCAACGAAGCAACGGCGTGTCCCAGTTGCACGGTGTGGTGAGCCGGGAGATGTTCGCCGATCTGTGGCCCGGCTTCGACCCGGACGAAGTGCCGATCGGCGCGGTGACCAACGGAGTGCACGGACCGACGTGGACGGCCCGGACCTGGCTGGATCTGTCGGCCGACGACGAGGTCGCCCAGGCCGCAGCCGTCACGGCGATGTCCACCGACGACATCTGGCAGGTGCGGTCCACGCTGCGCGCAGGTCTGGTCGACGAGGTCCGGCGCCGCGCCCACGCCAGCGCGCGGGACCGCGGATTCACCGAGGCCGAGCTCGGCTGGACGGCCGACATCTTCGATCCGGAGGCACTCACGATCGGCTTCGCCCGGCGTGCGGCGACCTACAAGCGGTTGACCCTGATGCTGCGTGATCCCGATCGGATGCGCCGAATCCTCACCGACCCGCAACGACCGGTCCAACTCGTCATCGCCGGCAAGGCACATCCGGCCGACGATGGCGGCAAGGCACTCATCCAGCAGGTCGTGCGGTTCACCGAGGACCCCGAGTTGCGGATGCGGATCGTGTTCCTGCCCGACTACGACATCTCGATGGCCCGCGACATCTACGCCGGCTGCGACGTCTGGCTGAACAATCCGGTCCGCCCCATGGAGGCCTGCGGCACGTCCGGGATGAAGTCGGCGATGAACGGCGGCCTGAACCTCTCGATTCTCGACGGCTGGTGGGATGAGATGGCCGACGGCGAGAACGGCTGGGCGATCCCGTCTGCCGAAGGTGTCGGCGACGAGAACCGACGAGACGACCTGGAGGCCGAGGCGCTCTACACGCTGCTCGAGGAGACCGTCATCCCGCTGTTCTACACCCGCTCGGCGACCGGGGTTCCGGATCGGTGGGTGGAGATGGTGCGGCACACGCTGACCCGGCTGGGGCCGCAGGTGCAGGCCGGCCGGATGGTCCGCGACTACACGACGGCCCTCTATGTACCGGCCGCCGACCAGTTCGCCTCCATCTGTGCCGACGATTTCGCGCCCGCCCGGGATCTGGCCGACTACCGTCATCAGCTCGAGCGCTCGTGGCCGGCGGTACAGATCGCCGGCATCGACGAATCCGGTTCGGGCGACTCACTCGACGCCGACAGCCCGCAACGCGTCAATCTGACGTTCACCGCACACGTGGCGCTGGGCGAGCTGAGTCCGGAACGCGTGTGTGTGCAGGCGTTGGTGGGGCGTGTCGACAGCGACGGCGAGATCATCGACCCGGAGATCGCGGAGATGTCGCCGACGTCGGAGACCGATCCGTCTGGCCGCACACTGTTCCGGGCCACCGTCGTGCCCACGCGTTCTGGTCGCCACGGCTATACCGCACGGGTTCTCCCGCGCCACCCGCAGCTTTCCGACGATGCCGAACTTGGGTTGGTGCGCTATCCGGTGGGCACGGCCGAGGACGTGGGTCCGGGGAGCAGCTCCGGCTCGCTGCCCGAGCCTGCTTGACCCGCCTACGGACCTCAGAGATCGGGGCGGTCACACCAGTGGTGCGACCGCCCCGATCTCTGAGGAGCCCGTGACCTACAGGTATTGCCCGGTGTTGGTCTCCGTGTCGATGGCTCGGCTCGCGCCCGCGCTCTTGCCGGTGACCAGGGTGCGGATGTAGACGATCCGCTCCCCCTTCTTGCCCGAGATGCGTGCCCAGTCGTCCGGGTTGGTGGTGTTCGGCAGGTCCTCGTTCTCGGCGAACTCGTCGAGGATCGAGTCGAACAGGTGCTGCACTCGCAGACCGGGCTGACCCGTGTCGAGCTGCGACTTGATCGCGTACTTCTTGGAACGGTCGACGACGTTCTGGATCATCGCACCCGAGTTGAAGTCCTTGAAGTACATGATCTCCTTGTCGCCGTTGGCGTAGGTGACCTCGAGGAAGCGGTTGTCATCACTTTCGGCGTACATCCGTTCCACGACCTTCTCGATCATGGCGTTGACGCAGGCCGTCCGGTCGCCGCCGAACTCGCCCAGATCGTCGGCGTGCACCGGCAGCTGCTCGGTGAGGTACTTGGAGAAGATGTCCATCGCGGACTCTGCGTCGGGACGCTCGATCTTGATCTTCACGTCGAGACGTCCGGGCCGCAGGATCGCCGGGTCGATCATGTCCTCGCGGTTCGACGCGCCGATCACGATGACGTTCTCCAGCCCCTCGACGCCGTCGATCTCGCTGAGGAGCTGCGGCACGACCGTGGTCTCCACGTCCGAGGAGACACCGGACCCGCGGGTACGGAAGATCGAGTCCATCTCGTCGAAGAACACGATCACCGGCGTGCCCTCGGATGCCTTCTCACGAGCCCGCTGGAAGATCAACCGGATGTGCCGCTCGGTCTCACCGACGAACTTGTTGAGCAGCTCGGGGCCCTTGATGTTGAGGAAGTACGACTTGGCTTCCTTGGCATCGTCGCCGCGCACCTGGGCGATCTTCTTGGCCAGCGAGTTGGCGACGGCCTTGGCGATCAGCGTCTTGCCGCAACCGGGCGGACCGTAGAGCAGCACCCCCTTGGGGGGACGCAGCGCGTAGTCGCGGAACAGGTCCTTGTGCAGGAACGGGAGTTCGACGGCGTCGCGGATCTGCTCGATCTGGCGACCCAGACCGCCGATGTCCTCGTAGCCGACGTCGGGCACCTCTTCGAGCACGAGGTCCTCGACCTCGGCCTTCGGGACCCGCTCGAAGGCGAATCCGGCCTTGGTGTCGATGAGCAGCGAATCGCCCGGACGCAGCGTGCGCTTATTGCCGTCTTCTCCGTCGACCTCTCCGAGGAGAGGTTCGGCGAGCCACACCACCCGTTCCTCGTCGGCGTGACCGACCACGAGCGCGCGGTGGCCGTCCCCGAGCACCTCACGCAGCGTGCTGATCTCACCGACGGAATCGAACTCGCAGGCCTCCACGATGGTCAGCGCCTCGTTGAGACGCAGCGTCTGGCCCTTGTGCAGGGTGTCGACATCGATGTTCGGTGAGCACGTCAACCGCATCTTGCGGCCGGAGGTGAACACGTCGACCGTGCTGTCGGGGTAGATCTCGAGCAGTACGCCGTAGCCACTGGGCGGCTGTCCGAGCCGATCGACCTCTTCGCGCAGGGCCACCAACTGCTGACGAGCCTCCTTGAGGGTGTCGAGCAGTTTGGCGTTGCGGGTGGTCAGGTTCTCGACCCGCTCCTGGAGTTCGGTGACGTCTCCTGGACGGCCTGCACCGGGGCGAGCACCGGTGCGTGGCGAATCCGGACGTGCGAGTGGCGCCGTGTAGGCAGGGACGAAGTTCTCCTCGGGCATCTGGCCGGCGTCGTCCTGCTCGCGCCCGTGGCCGTGTGCACCCGAAGACCCGAGGTGGTCGGCGCCGCTGGCGCCGTGACGGTCAGATTCGGTCATTGCTGACTCCTCTCCCCGGCAAACACTTCTCTCATGGCGTTCTCATGGAGTGTTTGCGCCGTAACACCACGCTACCGGTGTGGGCCGGAAATCGCCCCGCACCGCGCAACACACGGTGTTGACGACGTGTTAAATCTACGTCTTCGCAACGTATTCGCGACGTTCCGACAGGGCCCGCCGATCCACCCGATCAGGCCCGAGAAGTCGTCATCCGCGGGTCGGCCGACGCTGTGGACGCAGGGTGGTGACACCGTCGGCAAGGCGGCGCGTCGTTATCAGAAACGCCGTGTGGCCCTGCATTTTGTGCTCCGGACGCACGGCGAGGCCCACCGCGCTCCACTCCCGGACCATCGATTCCCACGCCCGCGGCTCGGTCCAACACTCCTGGTCACGCAGTGCTTCCATCACGCGCGACAATTGTGTGACAGTTGCCACATAAATCACCAGGACTCCACCCGGCTGGACGGCCCGACGAACCACGTCGAGGGGCTCCCAGGGCGCCAGCATGTCGAGAATCACGCGGTCGAACCGCTGGTCGGGTGCCAGCGCGTCGGCATCCAATGCGGCGAGGTCGTCGATGACGATCTCCCAGTTCTCCGGCCGATCACCGAAGAAGGTCTCGACGTTGCGGATCGCGTGTTCGGCGTGGTCCGCGCGCACTTCGTAGGACGTGACACTGCCCCGCTCCCCGACCGCCCGGAGCAGCGAGCACGTCAACGCCCCGGACCCGGCACCGGCCTCGAGAACCCGGGCACCCGGAAAGATGTCACCCTCGGTGACGATCTGCGCGGCGTCTTTCGGATAGATGACCTGCGCACCGCGCGGCATCGACAGGACGTAGTCGACCAGCAGGGGACGCAGCGCCAGGTACTGCGTGCCGCTGGTGGCCGCGACGATGCTGCCCTCCGGCGCCCCGATCAGATCGTCGTGGGCGATGGCACCCCGATGGGTGTGGAAGAGTTTGCCCTCCTCGAGGTGAACGGTGAACTTGCGACCTTTGGCGTCGGTCAGCTGCACGCGGTCACCCACGGCGAAGGGGCCGGTCGTCGGCATCGGGCTGGAGTCCTTCCGGCTGGTCGCACGGGTGTCGTTTCGCGAACCTGTCACTGTCGCGACCTACCCTGCCAAATGTGAGTATGACGATGGACGCTGGGGCACCGCAGAGGACCGATGGCGACGACGCCGCGACCGACACGACGGGTCTGGTGCAGCGACCGTTGGCACTGTCGCCGTCGCGGGCGGCGGATTTCAAGCAGTGCCCGCTGTTGTATCGGTATCGCGCCATCGACCGCTTCCCCGAGACCCCCACCCCCGCGCAGACGCGCGGAACCGTGGTGCACGCCGCGCTCGAGAATCTCTTCGACATGCCGGCCGAGCTGCGCACCCAGGAGTCGGCAGACCTGTTGGTCGAAGGCGCCTGGGCAGCGCTGTGCGAGGCCGATCCCACGCTCGCCGAGATCATCGGTGACGTCGGCGCCGACCGATTCGTCGCCGAGGCGCAGAAGCTGATCGCGACGTATTACACGATGGAGAACCCGACTGCCTTCGAGGCCGACGCCTGCGAGGAGCATGTCGAGATCACCGCCGACGATGTCGCGATGCGCGGTTTCATCGACCGGATCGATGTCGCGCCGACCGGGGAGATCCGGGTGGTCGATTACAAGACCGGCCGGTCGCCGGGCGAGGCGTATGAGGCCAAGGCGTTGTTCCAGATGAAGTTCTACGCGCTGGCCGTGCTGCGCATCCGCGGTGTGGTGCCGGCCCGGCTGCAGCTGATGTACCTGTCGGACGGCCAGCAGCTGACCTACACGCCCGACCGCGAGGAGCTCGAACGTTTTGCGCGCACGCTCAAGGCCATCTGGACGGCCATCCGCGCCGCGGTGGCCACCGGCGACTTCCGGCCACGCCGCTCCCGGCTGTGCTCCATGTGCGAACACCGCGACAGATGTCCGGAGTTCGGCGGTGAGATCCCGCCGTACCCGGGTCCTCCACCCGGCTTCGTTCCCTGATCGCCGCCCGCCGCCGACCCCCGGGCTGCACCGCTATGACGGTAGGCATACTGTGCATGTTGTGGAGACCTGCTACTACGTGCCGATCGACCCGCCGCAGTCCGAGAGCGACGGCGCCGACCACGAGTATTTCCAGCCGACCGAGGCCACCCAGAGTGTCTGGGCGGCGACGATGCAGCACGGCGGCCCGCCGTCGGGTCTGATGATGCGGTCGCTGTTGCGCTGCGCCGCCGACCCCGCCCAGCGGTTCACCCGCGTGACCACCGAGATCCTCGGGCCGATCGGCCTCGGCGTGAACCGTATCCGCGCGGAGGTGATCCGGCCGGGGCGCCAGATCAGCCTGGTGAGCACCGATCTCGAGGTCCAGCAGGCCGACGGCTCGTTCCGGCTCGCCGCCCGATCGGTGGGCTGGCGGCTCCGGACCGCCGACACCGCCGAGGTCGTCGAGGTTCCCGATCCACTGACACCGATCCCCGCCGACCTGGTTCCCGTGCACGGGGTCACCGACAACTCAGAGCTCGGGGTGGACTGGGGCACAATCGGTTTCATCGGCTCCATCGAGTCGGCGACGATCACCGGCCGCAACGGGGACACCCCGGCGGTGTGGGTCCGACCGGCGATCCCGCTGGTGGGTGGCGAAGAGACCTCGGATCTCGAGTCGATGTTCACCGTGATCGACATCGCCAACGGTCTGGGCACCCGGCTGCGCACCGATCAGTGGACGTGGATGAACACCGACACCACAGTTCACCTCACGCGAACCCCGTCCGGGCCGTGGGTCGGCATCGACGCCGACATGGTGCAGGGTCCCGAAGGCTTCGGCGCAACCTTCGGCGACCTCTACGACCACCAGGGTTTCATCGGCCGATCAGCGCAGACGGTGCTGCTGAATCGGACACCCACCTGAGGGTGACCCCCAGAAGCCGTCAATCAGCAGCCGTCAGAACCGGCAGGAACGGATATCGGTGGCGAGGATCGCCTTGGCCCCGAGTTCGGAGAGTTCGTCCATGAGGGTCTGATGGATCTTGCGCGGCACCATGGCCCGCACCGCCACCCACTCGGGGTCGGCCATCGGTGCCACGGTCGGCGATTCCAGACCGGGCGTGAGTTTCGATGCCTCGGCGAGAAGTGTTCGCGGGCAGTCGTAGTCGATCATCACGTACTGCTGGCCGAACACCACACCCTGCACGCGGGCGATGAACTGGCGAGCGGCCTTCGACTGCTCCACACCGGCCTGAGAGATCAGCACGGCCTCCGAGTCGCACAGTGAGTCACCGAAGGCGACCAGGCCGTGCGCGCGCAACGTGCGGCCCGAGCCGACGACATCGGCGATCGCGTCGGCGACCCCGAGTTGGATGGAGATCTCCACCGCGCCGTCGAGGCGGATGATGGTGGCCTCGATACCGCGGCCGGCGAGGTCGTCGCGTACCAGATTCGGGTACGAGGTGGCGATCCGCTTGCCCGCCAGCGACTCGACCGACCAGTCCTGATCCGCAGGTGCCGCATAACGGAAGGACGACGAACCGAAGCCCATGGAGAGTTGTTCGTCGACCGCAGCCCCGGAGTCGCGCGCCAGGTCGCGGCCGGTGATGCCGAGGTCGAGTGTGCCGGCGCCGACGTAGATCGCGATGTCCTTCGGGCGCAGGAAGAAGAACTCGACATCATTGTTGTTGTCGAGCACCGTGAGGTCTTTGGCGTCGGTACGTTTCCGGTAGCCGGCCTCGGCGAGGACGGCGGCCCCGGACTCGGAGAGTGCCCCCTTGTTGGGCACGGCCACACGCAGCATGTCGGGTTCCTTCTGGGTTCGGTGAGGGACTGGGAGAGGTGTCGATGGGTGTCTGACGGCGTCGGTGTCCGGGGCGTCCGGTCACAGATGTCGGTACACGTCGGCCAGCGTCAGTCCTCGCTTGATCATCATCACCTGCAGCCAGTAGACGAGCTGCGAGATCTCCTCGCCCAGAGACTCGTCGGATTCGTGCTCGGCGGCGAGCCAGACCTCACCGGCCTCCTCGATGATCTTCTTGCCCAGCGTGTGAACACCGGAGTCGAGGGCGGCGACCGTCCCGCTGCCGGGGGGGCGAGTCTGTGCCTTGTCGCTCAGCTCGGCGAACAGCTCCTCGAATGTCTTCACGATCCCTCATCCTTGCATGTCACGCCCGGCCCGAAGGTGCCCGGGGTGCTGCCCGGTCCAGGCGTCGACGACGTCGTCGATCGTGAGGCCGACCAGAGACTGCCGAAAGCTGCGCAGGCTGCCGTGCGGAACCGGAGCAGCCGACGGGACCACCAGCGTCGGGCAACCCGCTGCTGTCGCGGCCGCGGTGCCCGCCGGTGAGTCCTCGACCGCGAGGCACTGGCCGGGGTGCAGGCCGACCAGCTGTGCCGCACGCAGGTACGGATCCGGATGGGGTTTGCCGACGGCCACCTCGTCCCCACACACGGTCGCGACGAAACGGGTCGCGCCGAGCGTCTCGAGAGCGACATCGGTCAGTTCTCGCACCGTGTTGGTGACCAACACCATGGGCACACCCGTAGACCGGACGAGATCCAGCGCAGCGGCGGCGCCCGGCCGCCACGGCAGGCCCCCGACGAACATCTCGGCCACGTGATCGAGCAGCCACCGCTCGTCGCCCGCACGATCCTGGTCCTCCGGTGCGACCCGAGCCGCGGCGTACACCTTGCTCAGTGCGTCCGGTAGCGCGTTGCCCAGTGTGGACTCGCGCAGCGCCGGGCTCATCGCGATCCCGTGCCGCAACGCGAGGTCGGCCATCGCGACATCCCAAAGCGGTTCGGAGTCCAGCAGCGTCCCGTCCATGTCCCACAGGACAGCTGCCGGTCCGGTCTGGGCTCGACCGGATGGGGCCGGACCGTCCGGGTTCGAGGTCGAGGTAGCGGGCGTCGGTTCGGTCACCGGTGCATCATCCCATTCGCCGGCGGCCGCTTCGCCACGGCCGCGACAGGATGTGCTGCGGAGTCAGGCGAGAGTCAACGGAAAACCGAGCGCGAGCAGCATCAGCGCAAACAGGAACCACGCGGCGCCGTGCCATATCGGCCAGGTTCCCCCGCGCCGGTATACCCGGTAGGCGATGACGAGGGCGGCCACTCCACCGAGGAGTAGCACCGCAGGCGGTGCCAGCGCCCAGCCCATGCTGTCGCGTCCCGTCGCCAGGAATGCCGCAACGGCAACCGCGGCCAGGACGACCACGCCGGCGACATAGAGCGCCGCCTTCCGAAACGCACCCGGATCGTCCCAGCGCTTCTCGACGTCGGGACGGCCGGCCCGGTCTGCCGGCGTTGCAGAGGGATCTTCGGTCATGTCATTCGGCTACCCCCAGCTCCTTTCGGTGAAACCGCGAGCCGCCATCTCCGTCGAGCCGATGTTTGGTCGAACAGACCGGTGGCAACCCGATACCCCGGACAACGCGACTGGAGGAGGATGACCATGCGCGCCGAGACCTTCCGGCAGCTGACGGCCAACCCGGGACCGTTCATCTCTGTGTACATCGATGACTCCCACCACACCGAGGATGCGGGCCACGGTCTGGAACTGCGGTGGCGGGGACTGCGTGAACAGCTCACGGCCGCCGATGCACCGCCGACTGCGCTCGACCGCATCGAGTCGGCGGTACTGGGCGGCAAACGTCCGATCGGCCAGAGTGGCCGTGCGTTGATCGCCGACCCCGAGCGGATTCTGCTCGACGAACAGCTCATCCGGCCGCCGGTCACACCGATTGCCCGCTATTCGAGACTGCCCTATCTGGTCCCGATCGTTGCCCACGCCCGCGAACAATCGCGGCACATCATTGCCGAGGTCGACCACCGGGGCGCCGACATCCGCGTGTCGGACGGCGCCGACGTCCGCCACTCCGAGACGGTCGCCGGTGAGGGCTATCCGGTGCACAAGGCCGCCGGGGCCGAAACCCCCGGATATGGTGATCTGCAGCCACATACCGAGGAGCAGGCGCGACACAACATCCGTGAGGTGGCGCAACGACTGACCGCTCTCGTCGACGCAGAGCGACCGGAACTGGTCTTCGTGGTGGGTGAGTCGCGTTCGGTGAGCGACCTCGCGGCCCAGTTGCCGGACCGGGTCGAGCACCGGCACGTCGATCTCGGCCTGGGCGCACGCGGAAGTGTCGCCGAGAACGTGACCTCCGAGGCCGTCGCCGCCGAGATGTTGCGTCGGCGCAACACCGTCCTCGCCGATGTCACCGACCGTTTTCGCGCCGAGCAGGGCCGGTCCTCGGGCCGTGCCGTGGAGGGCCTGACCGCGGTGTGCGGGGCGCTGCGCAACGGAGAGGTTCGGACCCTGTTGATCGGCGACCTCGAGGACGCGACGGTGGTGGTCGGTGAGGACCCGTCGATCGTGGCGCCGACGGCGGAGAATCTGTCCGAACTTGGCGCGTCGCCCACCGCCGTCGTCCGAGCGGACGAGGCGCTGCCGATGCTCGCGGTGTCCACCGATTCCGATCTGGTCAGGCTCGACGAACGGCTCGCCCCCAAGGACGGAATCGCGGCGCTGCTGCGATACGCCCCGCGCACAGCGGCCGACGAATGAGTCTTCGGACAGTGGCGCGGGTCAACGATGCCGGCGCGCGACCGCTCGTTCGGTGACCTCGTCGGCCGGATAGAACAGCTCGATGGTCATCTCCTCCAGGGTGATGTCGCGGGGCGAACCGAAGGTGGTCAACGTCGTGAAGAACGACAGCACGTCGTCGCCGACCCGGATCGAGAACGGTACGAGCAGGTCCGGTTCCGGCGCGCCCCGGGGAACACCGCGCTGATCGAGGTCGCTCACGGTCGGGTACGCGGCCACTTCGTGTTCGAGGCCGATGAGACGCGGATCCCCGGTGACGCCCACCAGCCGTCGCAACGTGGTGAGCAGATACGACGCCCAGATGTCGAAATTGGCGGTGATCCGGGCGAAACCGTCGGGGTGCAGTGACGCCCGGAAGAGGTTGAACGGCGGACCCGTCAGATGTGGCGGCAGCATCGCGGCCAGGGTTCGTGCAGACTCGTTGGCCACCACCACATTCCAGGCGCGGTCCAGCGCGAGGCCGGGAAACGGGTGGTGCGCGTCGAGGACCCGTTGCAGCGACGCCCGCACCCGGACCATCGCGGCCGCGTCGAGCGATTGTTCGGAGTACCTTGGCGCGTGTCCGGCGGCGAGCAGCAGTGCGTTGCGTTCCCGTAGCGGTATCTCCAGACGGACCGACAACGCCTCGATGAGGCCCGCACTGGGGGTGGACTTGCCGGTCTCGACAAAGCTGAGGTGTTTGGGCGACACACCCACCTCGTAGGCGAGATCGAGTTGACTCATCGATCGTTGCGATCGCCACTGCCGCAACATGCTCCCCACAGCCGCCGTCATGGGCTCATCCTAGGAGGCCGGCGCGATGACATCGATTCCCTGATCGCAGGTGCCGTCCCACCCGTCACCGGGATGCTGGGTTATTGGCCGGCCGCAGGTTTCGGCGGCCCGCTGCCCGGACGCTGATGCGCGAGTGGGCCCGGATGGTCCGCCGCCGGGTCGGCGCGGTTCGCATCCGAGCGAGGTGTGCCGGGCTTCAGCGCGCCTGGTCGGCGGCTCCGGTCTCGGTGTGCTGCCCGGCGTGGGTGAGTTCACCCGCGGCGTTCTCGAGGTGGGCCCGCACGAACCACTGGAACTTCTCGAGTTCGGCGGACTGGCCGATGAGAATGTCCTGGGTCACCGGATCGATCTCCTCGGTCTCGGTGATCCCCGCGCGCTGTGTGGAGATGAAGCCGTCGTAGACGACGTCGAGGGCGGCGAGGTGCGCCTGCGCGGTGTCGCGCCCCAGGGAGTAGTCGTCCCATGAGCGGTCGGTCTCGATGGCGTGCGCGGTACCGCGAGGTGAGCCACCGAGGGTGGCGATGCGCTCGGCGATCGTGTCCGCGTAGCCGCGCACCAGCGTCACCTGCGGATCGATCATCTCGTGGACGCCGATGAAGTTGGGGCCGACCACGTTCCAGTGGATGTGTTTGAGCGTGAGGTGAAGATCGTTCAGGGCACTCAGGCGCTCCTGCAAGATCTCCACGACGCGTCGTGCTTCCTTGTCACCAAGCCATGATGTTGTGAACGACATGCTCGCCGAGTAGCCAGGCGGGACCGGCGTCAAACCGTGTGCCGCGTCACGGCGGCTCCGCCTTGGATGCGGGTGCGGGTCCGTTCGGCGGTCGCCCTCGCCCACGTCGTCGTCGACACCAGTCCGACGGCCACCAGTGCCACCCCGCAGAAGGCCATCAGCACCCATGCGGGGTGCGCGGCCTCGGCGAGATCGTCGGCAACCGATCCACCGACACCGGCGAAGGCGATGGCCCCGAACACGGCCACCCCCAGCGAGATTCCGACCTGCCGACTCGTCGAGGCGATGGCCGAGGCGACTCCGGCCTGTGATCGCGGCATTCCCGAGACCGCGGCGTTGGTGATGGGGGCGTTGACCAGACCCATCCCGATCCCGAGTGCCAGGTAGGCCACACCGAGGTACCACATGCTCGTGTCGGTGCCCGCCCGGGTCAACATCAGGCCGCTGAACAGCACCATCATCCCGGCGCCGACCATCGGCAGGCGCGCACCGCGGTCGCCGACGAGTCGGCCGGACAGCGGGGAGAACGCCGCGTTGGCCACGGCCATGGGCAGGGTCATCAATCCTGCTTGCAGCGGGGACAGTCCACGGACCTGCTGGAGGTAGAGAGTGTTCAGGAACAGGAACCCGCCCATCGCGCTGAACGCGATGACGGCCCCGATGACCGAGCTGCTGAACGGGACGCTACCGAAGAATCGCAGATCGAGCAGCGGTTCGCGCCTGCGTGACTCGACCACGAGCAATCCGATCAGCGCGGCTGCGGCCATCGCGAATGCGCCGGCCACCGGGACCGACGACCAGCCCAGAGTCCGGCCTTCGATGATGCCGTAGGTGAGCGTGGCCAGGAACACCAGGATGAGGATCTGACCAGCCGGATCGGGACGTCGGGTGTGTGTTGCTCTCGACTCCGGCACGAGCACAGCGGTCGCGACGATCGCTGTGATACATACCGGGACGTTGAGCCAGAAGATGGCCTCCCAACCGATCCCGTCGACGAGGGCTCCGCCGACCAGCGGACCGAGGGCCATACTCACCCCGATCGCGGCACCCCACAGGCCGATGGCGCGTGCCCGTTCCCTGGGTTCGGTGAAGATGTTGGTGATGATCGACATCGCGACGGGATTCATCATCGCTCCCCCGACTGCCTGCAGCATGCGGGCGCCGATCAGCATCTCGGGTGTCCCGGCCAGTGAGCACAGCACGGATCCGACGCCGAAGACGGTGAGGCCGACCTGGAACACCCGTTTGCGGCCGAGCCGGTCGCCGAGGGAGCCGCCAAGCATCAGCAGACTGGCCAGGACCAGCGTGTAGGAGTCGATGACCCACTGCAGCTGCGACGACGACGCGCCGAGGGCCGACCCGATGGCCGGGATCGCCACGTTCACACCGGACGTGTCGATGCCGATGATGAACAGACTCAGACAACAGGTCGCCAGAATCGCCATCTGTCGTCGTCGGCTCATTTCGTCGACTTCCGGAGCACCCCGGGCGACGACGACCTCACTCATGCGTCGGCTCGCGTCCGCAACAGATCGAGCAGACGGCCGAGTTGGCGACGCTGCGTGCCGTCGAGAACGTCGAACATGTCCGGGGCGATGGCGGGATCGCTCACCACCGAATCGACGACCCGGCGTCCCGCCTCGGTGATGGTGACGACCTTGAAACGGCGATCGTCGGGATGGGGCTCTCGCGACACCAGACCGCGATCGACGAGATCGTTGACGATGACACTCGCGGCGGGCGCGTCGATTCCGAGGCGCCGCGCCAGATCGGACTGCGTGAGATCGCGCGCGACGACCCGACGCAAGGCACGGAACCGGCTGAACGGCATGTCGATGCGCGCGTCGATCCGACTGCGCGGTTCCGCCGCGTGGTCGCGGACCAGGCTGTTCATCGCAAACCACAGCTCGGTGCCGGTGGGCGCGGCCGGCGGCGTCTCGGCGGTCCGTTGCGTCGACGCTTCGCTTGTATTCATACAACTATTGTATGACTACAAGTGTCCTGCGCAACCCGTGCGCGGTTTCGAGCTCGATGAAGGCCACACAGCAACCTCCCAGGACGATGTCAGCCAACCACCGGGTTGGGCGCGCAGTATTGCCTCGTGACATCGTCCAAGATCTACTGCCCCGGGCTACCACCGCCATCCGCCGTGGCATCTTCGGCGCCCCCTCCACCACCGCTGCCGCCTCGGCCGCGCCCGGTGCCACGCTGGTGGCGCGACGCCACCGCTGCGTCGTTGTGGGGACTCGTTCTCGCGGTCACCGGGTTGTGGGTTCACGATGGTGGTGTCACCGATGTGGGCTCCCCGGGCGCGATGTTCACCTCCGCCGGTCGCCTCACCGGGCTATGGGCGTCGGCGCTGATGCTTGCCCAGGTCATCCTGATGGCGCGGGTACCCGTCATCGAACGCGCCTGGGGCCAGGACGGGTTGACCCGGCTGCACCGATGGGTCGGATTCACGTCCTTCGCACTGCTCCTGACGCACATCGTGACGATCACGATCGGTTATGCAGACGCCGATCCCGGGCTGCTGTGGCATACGATCGTCGACCTCACCCTCGACTATCCGGGAGTGCTGTTGGCCGTCGCCGGGACCGTGTGTCTGGTTCTGGTGGTCGTGACATCGTTTCGCGCCGCTCGTCGTCGTCTGCGCTACGAGTCCTGGCATCTGATCCATCTCTACGGTTATCTGGGCGCCGGACTCGTGTTGCCACATCAGCTCTGGACCGGACAGGAATTCCTGCAATCGTCGGCGGCAACCGTGTTCTGGTGGGCGCTGTGGATCCTCTGCGCGGCCGCGGTGCTGATCTACCGGATCGGTGTGCCCCTGTGGCGCTCGATGCGCAGCCACCTGCGAGTGGCCGGGGTGCGGTGGGAAGGACCGACCACGCTGACGGTGACCGTCCACGGACCGCGCGTCGGGTCGCTACGGGCACAGCCGGGGCAGTTCTTCTGGTGGCGGTTGTGCACGCCGTCTGGTGCAAGTCGCGCGCATCCGTTCTCGCTCTCGGCAGCACCCACCGCACACACCCTGCGCTTCACCGCCGAGATCGTCGGCGACGGCACCCGCGAACTGACCACGGTGCGCCCCGGCACGCGGGTCCTCGTCGAAGGACCCTACGGCCGATTGCACCCCGGAGTGCGCCGCCACCGCAAGGCGCTGCTGATGGGCGCCGGCATCGGAATCGCCCCCATCCGCGCGCTCCTCGAGGGACTCGAGGCCGACCCGGGCGACATCACCGTGATCTATCGCACGCGTCGCGCCGACCGCGCCGTCCTGCACAACGAACTGGGTGCACTGGCACACCGCCGCGGTGCCGGCTATGTGACCGTGGACGGTCATCGCAACACCGAACGCGCAAGCTGGCTCCCGGCGCGCGCGGCGAACTGGGGCGATGCGCAAGCCCTGCGCCATCTCTGCCCCGACATCGCCGAGCGCGACGTCTACATCTGCGGTCCCCCGGAGTGGATGGCCGCGGTGCGCTCGGCCGCGCGACAGGCCGGAGCAGCGCCGGATTCCCTGCACTGCGAATACTTCGAGATCTGAGAGACCATGCGACGCATCACCTTCTGGCTACTGACAACGATCACGATCGTGGTGCTGCTGTTCAGCTACCACACGTCCACCGGCGAAACCACCACTCCCCCGGTCGCTCTGGAGCGCAGCGCCCCAGCCCCGACATCGTCCGCCGGCGCCGCGTCGGCGTCCGGACCCGACCCTCAGATCGGCTCTGATGAGACCGATTCACAGACGACCACCGATTCGACCGGCTCGTCGCTGTCGGACGGCACCTTCACCGGCTCTGCCGTCGACACCCGCTGGGGTCCGGTGCAGGTACAGATCGTCGTCGCCGACGGCACGATCACCGACGTGACGGTGCCGGTGTATCCGGTGAACAATCACCGCGACGTGGAGATCAACCAACAGGCGCTACCGATCCTCATCGAGGAGACGACGTCGGCGCAGAGCGCGCAGATCGACATGGTCTCCGGAGCCACCGTCACCTCTCAGGGCTACATCCAGAGCCTGCAGGAGGCCATCGACCAGGCACGTCAGTCATGACCACGATCTCACCAAATGCGGTTTCGGCCCGGCATCACGACGCCGCGCCCACCACCCGGGCCTGGGTCGAACACATCATGGGTATGCCGATCTCCGTCCACGTGCGCGCCGACGATCCCCGGCGCACCGATGTCGAAGCGGCTGTTGCCACCGCGTTCGCAGATCTACGTCGGGCCGATGACCTGTTCAGTACCTGGAATCCGAACAGTGCGCTCATGCTCGCGCGCGCGGGCACCGAGACCGCCGTGTGCGATCCGTGGCGCGACGAAGTCGCCGACTGGTGTGTGTCGGCCGCCGAGACGACCGATGGACTGTTCACCACAGACCTGATCGGTCCCGACGGATCACGTGGTTGGGATCCGACCGGGCTCGTCAAGGGCTGGGCGGTGACGGTGGCGGCTCGTCACCTCCGGCACGTACCGGGAGCATCGTTCTCGATCAACGCCGGCGGCGACATCCTGTGCGGCCGGGGGCCGCGGACTCCGGCCCAACCGTGGCGGATCGGCATTCAGGACCCCGCCGACCCGCACACTGTCGCCGCAACCGTGGAGGTGGTCGACGGTGCCGTGGCGACCTCGGGCGCCAGTGCCCGCGGCGCCCACATCGTCGACCCGCGCGATGGCGGCACCGTCGACCATCCGGGCTCGGTGACCGTCACCGGACCCGATCTCGTCTGGTGCGACATCTGGGCCACGGTGTCCTTCATCGATCCCGAGGCCTTGACCCGGCATCCACATGGCCAGGTGTATCGCCGGCTGATTCTCGGCTGACCCGTCCGCACGCGCTGCCCGATCTCCGTCGCGCTGGGCGATCTCGGATGACGTGCCTCACGTGTTGAAGTACTTGGCCTCCGGGTGATGCAGCACGAAGGCGTCGGTCGACTGCTCGGGATGCAGCTGCAGTTCCTCCGACAGCTCGACACCGATACGGCCCGGTTCGAGCAGGTCGATCATCTTCGCCCGATCCTCCAGATCGGGGCAGGCGCCGTAGCCGAAGGAGAAACGGGCACCGCGGTATTCGAGATCGAAGAAGCCCTGCGCATCGTCGGGGTCCTCGCCCGCGAACGAGGCACCGCCCACCGTCAACTCACCACGTACCCGCTGATGCCAGTATTCGGCCAGCGCCTCGGTCAGCTGCACGCCGATGCCGTGCACCTCGAGGTAGTCGCGGTAGGCGTCGTCGGCGAACAGCTTGTTGGCGAAGTCGGCGATCGGCTGTCCCATCGTGACCAACTGGAATGGCAACACATCCACGTGGCCGGCCGCCACGCAGTCCTCGCGGGACCGGATGAAGTCGGCCACACACAGGAACCGGGGGCGTTGCTGGCGCGGGAAGGTGAAACTGTGACGCACCGGCGCATCCGCGCGCGGCTCGGTCAACACGTGCACCGTGTCGCCGTCGCTGACGGCCGGGAAGTACCCGTAGACGACCGCGGCATGTTGCAGAATCCCCTCGGTCGACAGCCGATCGATCCAGTAGCGCAGCCGAGGGCGACCCTCGGACTCGACAAGTTCCTCGTAGGACGGACCGTCGCCGCCGCGCACCCCGCGCAGCCCCCACTGCCCCAGGAACAACGCCCGCTCGTCGAGCAATTGCAGGTAGTCGGCCACCGGCACACCCTTGACGATCCGGGTCCCCCAGAACGGAGGCGTGGGAATGGCGTTGTCGGCGGCCACATCCGACCGTGTCGGCACCTCCACCGGCGCCTCTGCCGCCTTGCGCTTCGCCGCGATCCGCTTGGACCGTTCGTGGCGCGCCTTGCGCTCCTGCGCCTTCTTCTTCGCCGCCAGCGCCTCCGGGCTGTCGGGATCGGGCCCCTCCCCCCGCTTGGTCGCCATGATCTCGTCCATCAGCCGCAGACCCTCGAAGGCGTCGCGGGCGTAGTGGACGTCGCCCTCGTAGATCTCGGCCAGGTCGTTTTCGACGTAGGTCCGGGTGAGCGCGGCGCCACCGAGCAGCACCGGATAGCTGTCGGCGACCCCGCGACCGTTGATCTCCTCGAGGTTCTCCTTCATCACCACGGTCGACTTCACCAGCAGACCCGACATGCCGATCACATCGGCCCGCTTGTCCGCGGCCGCCTCCAGGATCGTGTTGATCGGCTGCTTGATGCCGAGGTTGACCACCTCGTAGCCGTTGTTCGACAAGATGATGTCGACGAGGTTCTTGCCGATGTCGTGCACATCGCCCTTGACCGTGGCGAGCACGATGCGGCCCTTGCCGTCCTCTCCGGTGGACTCCATATGCGGTTCCAGGTGCGCAACAGCGGTTTTCATCACCTCTGCCGACTGCAGCACGAACGGCAACTGCATCTGTCCGGAGCCGAACAGCTCGCCGACGGTCTTCATCCCGGCCAGCAACGTCTCGTTGATGATGGCCAGCGGCGGCTTCTGGGTCATCGCCTCGTCGAGGTCGTCGGTGAGGCCGTTGCGTTCGCCATCGACGATGCGCCGCTCGAGTCGGTCGAACAGCGGCAGTTTCGCCAGTTCCGCGGCGCGCGACTCGCGCGCAGACGCCGCCGACACACCCTCGAACAACTCCATCAATTTCTGCAGCGGGTCGTAGTCGGGGGTACGACGGTCATAGACGAGGTCCAGGGCGACCTCGCGCTGCTCCTCGGGGATCCGCGCCATCGGCAGGATCTTCGACGCGTGCACGATCGCGGTGTCGAGACCGGCCTGCACACACTCGTGCAGGAACACCGAGTTCAACACCTGACGGGCGGCCGGGTTCAGACCGAACGAGATGTTCGAGATGCCGAGGGTGAAGTGCACCTCCGGGTGCGACTCGTGCAGCCGCCGGATGGCCTCGATGGTCTCGATACCGTCGCGGCGCACCTCTTCCTGCCCGGTGGAGATCGGGAAGGTGAGGGCATCGATGATGATGTCCTCTTCGGCGAGCCCCCAGTTGCCGGTGATGTCGGCGATGAGCCGCTCGGCGACGCGCACCTTCCAGTCGGCGGTACGGGCCTGCCCCTCCTCGTCGATGGTCAGCGCGACGACGGCCGCGCCGTGTTCCACCACCAACTCCATGATGCGGCTGAACCGCGACTCGGGACCGTCCCCGTCCTCGTAGTTCACCGAGTTGACCGCGCAGCGACCGCCGAGGGATTCCAGGCCGGCCCGAATCACCTCGGGTTCGGTCGAGTCGAGCATGATCGGCAGGGTCGACGATGTCGCGAAGCGTCCCGCGAGCGCGGTCATGTCCGCCGCGCCGTCGCGGCCGACATAGTCGACGTTGAGGTCGAGCATGTGGGCGCCGTCGCGGGTCTGGTCCTTCGCGATGTCGAGGCACTTCTGATAGTCCTCGGCGATCATCGCCTCGCGGAAGGCCTTGGAGCCGTTGGAGTTCGTCCGCTCGCCGATGACCAGGAAGCTGGCGTCCTGATCGAACGGGACCGCGGAGTACAGCGACGACGTCTCCGAGGTGTGGTCGGGCTCGCGACGACCGGGCGTCACCTGGGCCACGCGTTCGGCGACCTGTCGGATGTGCTCGGGTGTGGTGCCGCAGCAGCCGCCGACGAACGACAGCCCGTAGTCGGTGACGAAGTCGCCCAACGCGGTGGCGAGTTCGTCGGGCTGCAGCGGGTACTCGGCCCCGTTGGCGCCCAGCACCGGCAGGCCGGCGTTGGGCATCACCGACACCGGAATGCGTGCGTGCTGGGAGAGGTAGCGCAGGTGTTCGCTCATCTCGGCGGGCCCGGTCGCACAGTTGAGGCCGATGATGTCGACGCCGAGTGGCTCGATGGCCGCGAGCGCCGCCCCGATCTCCGAGCCGAGCAGCATCGTGCCGGTGGTCTCCACGGTCACGTGGCTGATGATCGGGATGTGGCGGCCCATGTCGCTCATGGCGCGCCGCGCCGCGACAACCGCGGCCTTCACCTGCAGCAGGTCTTGCGAGGTCTCCACGAGGATGGCGTCGGCGCCGCCCTCGAGCATCCCGGTGACACACTCGTGGTAGGCGTCGCGGATGACGTCGAAGGTGGTGTGACCCAGGCTGGGCAGTTTGGTACCAGGCCCGATCGATCCCAGGACGAACCGTGCGGTCCCGTCTGCCGACGGACCCATCTCGTCGGCCACACCGCGGGCGATACCGGTGCCCTTGTAGGCGAGTTCACGGATGCGGTCGGCGATGTCGTAGTCGCCGAGATTGGACAGGTTGCAGCCGAAGGTGTTGGTCTCGACGGCGTCGGCCCCGGCCTCGAAGTAGGCCCGATGGATGTCGGCCAGCACGTCGGGGCGGGTGTCGTTGAGGATCTCATTGCAGCCCTCGAGGCCGTTGAAGTCGTCCAGCGTCAGATCCGCGGCCTGCAGCATGGTGCCCATCGCCCCGTCGCCGATCAGCACTCGGCGCGACATGGCGGTGAGCAATGTCGTGTCGTATTCGGACGGGCGCGGCGAGCTGGCCCGACTGTCCGGGTCGGTGGTGCGGGTCGACATGGTTGACAGCGTAGTTCGCCCTCTCTCGGGGTTCGGTCGTAGGCTGGTTCAGTGAACGCTGAGCAGAGGTCGAACCTTCCCCAGCTGCGCAGGCCTGTTCTGTTGGCCGCATTCGAGGGGTGGAACGACGCCGGGGACGCCGCGAGCAGCGCCATCGAGCATCTGGCGCTGACCTGGGATGCCGTCGCCCTGGCCGACATCGATTCCGACGACTACTACGATTTCCAGGTCAATCGGCCGATTGTCAAACAGATCGATGGGGTGACCCGCCGGATCGACTGGCCCACCACGTCCGTCTCCTATTGCACCCCCCAGGGTGCGGATCGTGACATCGTACTCGTTCGCGGGATCGAACCGAATATGCGTTGGCGCGGCTTCTGCGCCGAGATCGTCGACCTCGCCCGCGACCTCGGGGTGGAGACGACGGTCATGCTCGGTGCGCTGCTCGCCGACACTCCGCATACGCGCCCGGTGCCGGTCACCGGCGCCGCATACAGCAGTGAATCGGCTGCCCGGTTCAACCTCGCGGAGAGCCGCTACGAGGGTCCCACCGGCATCACCGGCGTGCTGCAGGATCTGTTCGTGCAGGCGGGGCTGCCGGCGGTGTCGTTCTGGGCCGCCGTCCCGCACTACGTCTCGACACCACCCAATCCCAAGGCGACGGTGGCGCTGCTCAACCGGGTCGAAGAGGTCCTCGACATCGAAGTACCCCTGGGCACGCTGCCCGAGCAGGCCGAGGAGTGGGAACAGGCGGTCACCGAGATGACCGACGACGACGAGGACATCGCCGAATATGTGCGGGGCCTCGAAGAGCGCGGTGACGCCGAGATGGACACCGACGAGGTGATGGCGAAGATCGACGGCGACGCGCTGGCCGCCGAGTTCGAACGGTATCTGAAACGGCGTGGTCCCGGCGGCCAGGGCCGTGGGCAGGGGTCGTTTGGCGGGTGAGCCAGCCGGCGTTCAGCCGATGCGCTCGATGGACACCACCGGCGTGGTGATCCGCCAGGTACGGACGTCCGGGTCATCGGCGGCGCGGACCCAGAACTGAGCGGACTCGCCCACCCGGCAGGACTTCACGCCCAGCAGCGGGATGTCCTCGGAGTCGCGGCGCAGGCGGCTGACCGCCCACTCCTCGCTGTCGGTGCCGCCGACTCCGGGTGCACGCAGGAGCGTCATCTCCTCGAAGTCCAGCAGATAGGTCGAGGTACGGGTCACCACCGTCCAGACGCCGGTGGTCGTCTCGGGTGCGATCTCCTTCGTACGTGCCACGGGAGAACCTTACAAGGCAACGTCGACCGATTCGCTGCGGGTGTTCACCCACCCGAGACGAAAGTTTCCTGGATCCGAGTCACCAGGTGACCCAGATCCAGGGCACAATTCACGACCGATCTTCTACGCGAGGTCGACGCCGAGCAGGGCGTCGACCGCCCGCGCGATGTCGGCCGGCGCCTGCTCCGAGCCGCCGAGTCCGAGCTCGACGTCGCTGCACCAGGCATCGACGGCGGTAAGCGCCTTCGGGGTGTCGAGATCATCGGCGAGATGTTGCCGAACGCGATCGACAGTCGGTCCGGCATCGGGTCCGCTCGGTGCCGCGGCCGCTGCCCGCCAGCGACGCAGGCGCTCGCGGGCCGTGTCGAGCACCGCGTCGGTCCACATCCGATCGCCGCGATAGTGCTCGGACAACAAGGCCAGCCGCACGGCGGCCGGATCCACCCCGTCCCGCCGCAGGTGCGAGACGAACACCAGGTTGCCGCGACTCTTCGACATCTTCTCGCCGTCGAGACCGACCATGCCGGTGTGCACGTAGTGCCGGGCGAACCGGCGGGAATCGGTCAGCGCCTCACCGTGGGCGGCGGAGAACTCGTGGTGCGGGAAGATCAGGTCGTTGCCACCACCCTGGATGTCGAACTCGACCCCGAGACGGTTCAACGCGATGGCCGAACACTCGATGTGCCAGCCGGGCCGGCCGGGGCCGTGCGGCGAGTCCCACGACGGTTCCCCGGCACGGGCGGCCCGCCACAGCAAGGCGTCGAGCGGGTCGCGTTTGCCGGGCCGATCGGGGTCGCCGCCGCGTTCGGCGAAGAACCGGTCCATCGTGGCCCGGTCGTAGCCGGATTCATATCCGAACTGCTCGGTCGCGTCGACCCGGAAATAGATGTCGGGGTACTCGGCGTCGTCCACGACGTAGGCGGCGCCCGACGCCAGGAGCTTGCCGACCACCTCGACGACTTCGTCGATGGATTCGACCGCGCCGATGTAGTCGCGGGGCGGCAGCACGCGAAGTGCCGTCATGTCCTCGCGGAACAACTGGGTTTCCCGCGCACCGAGATCACGCCAGTCGACTCCGTCGCGATCGGCACGCTCGAACAGCGGGTCGTCGACGTCGGTCACGTTCTGCACGTAGTGCACCTCGTGACCGAGATCGCGCAGGACCCGGTTCACCACGTCGAAGGTGACGTAGGTGGCGGCGTGCCCGAGATGGGTTGCGTCGTACGGGGTGATCCCACACACGTACATCGTCGCGGTGGCGCCGGGACTGACCGGACGGACCTGGGCATCGGAGGTGTCGTGGAGACGGAGCGCCGGCCCGGTACCCGGGATGACCGGAAGGGCGGGATCAGGCCAAGACTGCATGGCTCCACTGTATTGGCCCACGAAATCCGGCCGTCATCCCGGCCTGATCGTCGCGGAGGCAGGGTTCAGAACGGCGGCCACGGTATCGGTCGGTGGCCCGGTGGATGAGGCATCGTCGCGCGGGTCGCGAGTTCGGCCGACCGCTCGGCGAGTGCGAGCACCTCGAATTCGGTGATGTGTTCGGCGAGTTCCTCGGTCAACGGGTGATCGGAAGAGGCCAGGTGGTCGGCGAGTTCGGCGAGTCCGGCGACCAGGTGACCGGGAATGTTCTCCCCCGCCCAGCCCCACAACACGGTCCGCAGTTTGTCGTCGCTGTGCAGGCAGATGCCGTGGTCGACGCCGTACACCCCGCCGTCGAGTCCCTCCAGCACATGCCCACCCTTGCGGTCTGCGTTGTTGAGTATGACGTCGAGGACGGCCATCCGTTGCAGTCGCGGGTCGTCGGCGTGGACCAACACCACCGCCTCCCCCATCGCGTCGAGCGCCCGCAGGATCGGCCGGTAGCCGACCGGAACGGTGTCGGCCGGGCACAGGTCCACCAGGTCGACCTTGGGTGTCGGCAACTCCGAGGCCGCCTCGTGGCGGGTGTCGGGATCGTCGTTGTCGGCGGTGAGCACCCACCGTTGCACCATCCCACGTCCCAGCGGGCCGTCGCGGAACACCGTCGTGGGGATCACCTGCCAGCCGAGCGCCTCCGAGATCAGGTAGGAGGCCACCTCCCGCCCAGCGAGGGTGCCGTCGGGGAAATCCCACAGCGGCACCTCGCCGCGCACCGGCTTGTAGACGCACCGCACCTCGGCGCCGTCGAGGACCGCGTCACACACCAGGGTCGCATTGCTCGCGGTCGGGATACGCCCGAGGATCACGAGCTCGCCGTCGCGTAGCGGGTCGGCCGCGCCGGGCGTGGGCGGCTCGTCGCCCGGCAGCGCGGGACGGGGCGTCTCCGACGGGCCGGGATGGGACGTCTCCGACGGGCCGCGACCCGGATCTGTCGGTTCGCCGACGGTCACATCAGTCCTGGTTGCCCGACCCGGGGTCGGTCTCGTCGTCGGGGTCGGTCTCCAGGTAGTCGGACTCATCCTGCATCGCCAGGTTGCGGAACACGTCGGGATCGACGAAGTCCAGCGACTTGGACAACTCGGCCCCCCGTTTGTATCCGTTGGTGCGAACACAGAGATGCCCGTCCGGATCCAGCGGCTCGTGACACAGCGGGCACGGCTGACGGCCCGCCGAGATGACCTTCGAGGACCGCGCGGCGAACTCCCGGGCGGCCTCGGTGGTCAGGAACACGCGCACCGCGTCGGGTCCCTCATCGGTGTCGTCGAGGACCACGCTCTCGTCGAACTCCCCCTCGGTGATCGCCAACAGCTCCACCACGACGGCTTCGGACTCGGCATCCCAGCCGAGCCCCATCGTGCCCACCCGGAATTCGGCGTCGACCGGCATCACCAGCGGGCTCAGATCACCGACCCGCTCGATCTCCGGCGGCACCGGAGTCCCGAATCGCCGGTGGATCTCGTCGAGAAGCGCACCTATCCGGTCCGCGAGAATCGCCACCTGCTGCTTCTCGAGCAGCACACTGATGATCCGGCTCTCGTGTATGGCCTGGAGGTAGAACGTGCGGTCCCCCGGCTGACCGATGGTGCCGGCGACAAAACGATCCGGGCTGCGGAACACGTGAATCGCGCGTGACATCACACCTCCTTGACTGTCTGGTCCATTATCCGCGTGCCAGCGGGGCGGCGGCAGCGTGAGCGCCGCGGTCGTGGCCGTCGACGCCGGTGGCGCCACCCACCACGGCGTCCTCCTCGGCGACGGCCCCGGCCGATCGGCTGTCCGCCGCCGATTCGGCTGCCGGCTTCGGTGGTACGGGCACCGAGAGGACGGCGGTGGAGTTGACGGTGTGCACATAGGGCCGCGTGGAGCCGTATCGGATGACGCTGATCGATGCGGGTTCGACGACGATGCGCTGGAACGCATCGAGATGTGTGCCCATCGCGTCGGCGATGATCGCCTTGATCACGTCGCCGTGTGAACAGGCGACCCACAGACCGCTGCCGTCCTCTCCACCGTAGCGCCGGTCGAGCTCGCGGACGGCGGCCACCGCGCGCGACTGGACGGCCGCGAGACCCTCGCCCTCGGGGAACACCGCCGCCGACGGCTGTTGCTGCACCGTCTTCCACAGCGGTTCGCTGACGAGTTCCTTGAGTGGCCGGTTCGTCCACGACCCGTAGTCGACCTCGGCGAGGTCGTGCACCACCACTTCGGGGACATCACGGTCCCGATCCGCCTGCAATGCCGCGAGCAACGGCGTCATCGTCTGCGCGCAGCGCTCCAGCGGCGACCGCGCGACCGCAGCGATGTTGCCGATACATCCGCCGAGACGATCGACGAGTGCGCGCGCCTGCTCGCGTCCGGTGTCGTCGAGGCCGACGCCCGGTGTCCGGCCGGCGAGCACCCCGGAGGTGTTGGCGGTCGAACGCCCGTGTCGCACCAGAATCACGGTCATGTCTCAACCATAGGCGTCACATCCGACCGGTATCGGTCGTGTGTCAGGTCGCGCTGATCACGCCGGCCGACAGCAGGCCCATCACGGTGAGTCCGAGGATCACCCGGTATGCACCGAACCAGTTCATCGAGTGGGCACTGACGAACCGCAGCAGCCACGCGATGGATGCGTACCCGATCACGAACGCGATGAGCGTCGCGACGAACAACTGCGGACCGGTCGCCTCCATACCCTCGCCACTCGGATTGAAGGCATCGGGGAGACTGAACAGCCCGGATGCGGTGACCGCCGGGATGGCGAGCAGGAACGAGAACCGGAACGCGGCCTCACGTTCGAGACCGAGGAACAGCCCGGCGCTGGCGGTCGCGCCCGACCGCGACACCCCGGGGACCAGGGCGAGACATTGGGCCAGTCCCATCACCAGGCCGTCGCGCAACGTCAATTGCTGCATGGATCGCTGCTTGGTGCCGTAACGCTCGGCCAGCCAGATGACACCGGCGAACACGATCAGCACCGTGGCCACGAGCCACAGGTTGCGGCCGACGGTGCGGATCTGGTCTTTCAACAGGAATCCGAGCACGCCGATCGGGATCGTCGCGAAGATCACGTACCAGCCGATCCGGTAGTCGAGCCCGCGTTCGGCGCGATCGGCGAGACCGCGGAACCAGGCCGCCACGATGCGGATGATGTCGCGGGCGAAGTACACCAACACCGCGGCCTCGGTGCCCAACTGACTGACGGCGGTGAACGAGGCCCCGGCGTCGTCACCGAACATCAACTCCGAGGCGATCCGCAGATGCCCCGACGACGAGATCGGCAGAAACTCGGTGACACCCTGCAGCGCGCCGAGCACGATCGCCTGGGTCCACGTCATGGTGTCGCTCACGGCCGCAGATGCTACGGGAAACCTCGGACCGCGCCACGTCGCCGACACGAGACGAATCCCGGCATCACCGGCGGATCCGGCGCACCAGGGGCACCGACCCCGATCGTCGGTCGGCCGGGGTGTCACGCAAGATGGTGGCATGCGTCTGCCGAGATCCACACCTGTGCCCCGATCATCTCCGCAGGTGCACCGGCCCCGCATGCGCGTCGGGGCGCTGTGTCTGGTCGCCGCCGCCGCGATCCTGGCCGGGTGCGGCAACTCCGACGGCCCGTCGACGCCCGATGTGCCCACTGTCACACCGGCGACCGCGTCCCCGGCACCTGTCGGGCCGGCCACCTCGGCCGCCGGGCTGGTGGTGCCCACGCCCGCGGACGGCCGGGGCCTCGCACTCTCCGGTGACCTGATCGCGGTACTCGATCGGGCGGGCACCACCGTGGTGCGCTATCGGGCGGACGACCCCGGCGCCGACCCCCAGCCCGCCACCACACCGGAACTCACCCAGCTCATCGGCTCCGGCGGGGGCGCCTTCCTCGGTGTGGGGCCGGGCGTCGCCGTCCGGATCACCGGGGACGGCACGGTCACGACCACCGAGGTCGATGTCGACGATCCGACCGCGCTGGCGCAGACGGCGACCGGCGAGGTGCTGATCGGCACCGCCGACGGGCGCGTCCTGGTGCTCGACGGCGAACTGTCACCGTTGCGGGAGATCGACGGCTTCGTCCGCGTCGACGACATCACCGTGTCCCCGGACGGCGCCGATCTGTCGGCCGAACAGGTGGTGGTCCTCGATCGCGCGCAGTCGTCGGTCACACCCGTCGATGTCGCCGACGGCGACCTCGGGCCGGCCCTACGCGCCGGCAACGGGGCCACCAATTCCGCGGTCGATCACTTCGGTCGTGTGCTGGTGGCCAACACCCGCGATGGCGAGATCATCGGATTCTTCGGATCCCCGCTGGTCATGCGATTCCGGTATCCGGTACCCGGCGGACCCTACGCCGTAGACTACGACGACGAACGCAACCTGATGTGGGTGTCGACGACGGCGAACAACGAGGTGGTGGCCTATGACCTGTCCGGTGGGGAACCCGTGGAGAAGCGACGGGTCCAGGCAGTCGCGCAACCGGACAGCATCGTCGTCGACGACACCTCCGGCACGCTCTACGTACTCTCCCGGCGCGGCGGTCTCCAGATCGTCGACAACGGTGGGTGATCATGTCGCGTGAGGCCCGGTTCGGATCTCGCCACCCACGCGGCTGGGAGGTGTCCACCGACGAACACGAATGCGTGTTGCTGACGCTGCCGCCCGACGTGACCCGGGTGACCGCGTCGATGCGATTGTCCATCGAGGCCGAGTTCGGCGGTTGGGAACTCAAACGGGTCCGCCGCTACTCCGACGGCACCCGCAAGGTGCTGCTGCGGCGGCGCAAGCCCCCGCGGTCGCGCGGCGATCACACAGAGCCGAACGGCCGGGCGCGGGCGCTGGACGTCGGCGGCCCCGGCTATCCCGACGCGGATGCGGCCGCATGCTGAGTCGCGTCAATCGTGTCCTGTACCCACTGGTGTTGCAGGCGATGTTCCTGCTGTCCCCGGAACGTATCCACGGCATCGCGGCCCGTCTCATCGGTATCACCGGACGCACCCCGGGACTTCGGGATGTGACTGCGAAACTGCTCGCGACCCACGACCCACTGTTGCGCCAGCGGGTGTTCGGTGTCGACTTCCCCGCGCCGCTCGGGTTGGCGGCCGGCTTCGACAAGTCGGCATCGACGGTGAACGCGTGGGGACAACTCGGATTCGGCTACGCCGAGATCGGCACCATCACCGGCCGACCCCAGCCGGGTAACCCGGCGCCCCGGCTGTTCCGTCTGCCCACCGACCGCGCCCTGATCAACCGGATGGGCTTCAACAATCCGGGCGCCACGGTCGCCGCCGCGCACCTGGCCGGACCGCGGCCGGGGCCCGTTGCGGTGCCCATCGGCGCGAACATCGGCAAGACCAAGGCCGTCCCGGTGGCCGACGCCGTCGACGACTATCGGTTCAGTGCCCGCACCTTGGGCCCGCTGGCCGACTTCGTCGTGGTCAATGTGAGTTCTCCCAACACCCCGGGACTGCGTGATCTGCAGGCCGTCGATTCGCTGCGCCCGATCCTGCAGGCCGTGCTCGACGAGGTCACGGTTCCGGTGTTGGTCAAGATCGCTCCCGACCTCGCCGACGAGGACGTCGACGCCGTGGCCGATCTGGCGGTCGAGTTGGGACTCGCGGGCATCGTGGCCACCAACACCACGATCGCCCGCGACGGTCTGACGACACCGGCCGACGAGGTTGCCGCGATGGGCGCCGGCGGCTTGTCCGGGGCACCGCTGGCCGACCGCTCCCTGGCCGTCCTGCGGCGTCTGTACGCACGGGTGGGTTCGCAGGTGACTCTGGTGAGCGTCGGCGGCATCGAGACCGTCGATCAGGCGTGGGAACGCATCTGCGCCGGCGCCAGTCTGCTGCAGGGCTACACCGGCTTCATCTACGGAGGACCGATGTGGGCCAAAGAAATCCACGACGGAATCGCCCACCGCGTCCGCGCCGGAGGCTTCGCATCGCTGGCCGACGCCGTCGGTAGCGCCGCTCGCAACCCCTGATCCCCGATTTCGTAGTACGGACCGGCGAATTTCGCCGGTCCGTACTACGAAATCGGCAGTGCGTCAGACGTTTTCAGAGGGCTGCTCGTAGGTGCCGAGCAAGGTGGCACGCGCGATCGCGTGCGAGAACAGGTTGAACCCGAGATAGGCGGGGGTGGCCGCCTCGGGCAGCCCCAGCGACTCGACATCGACGGCGTGCACCACCACGTAATAGCGGTGCGGACCGTGTCCGGGTGGTGGTGCGGCGCCGACGAACCGCTTCATCGACGCGTCGTTGGCCAGCGTGACCGCACCCTCGGGAAGTCCGCTCCCGCCCTCGTCGCCGGCCCCCTCGCTCAGCGAGGTCACCGACGCCGGGATGTCGGCCACCGCCCAGTGCCAGAATCCGGACGCGGTCGGGGCATCGGGGTCGTAGACGGTGACGGCGAAACTCTTGGTACCCGAAGGGAATCCGGACCAGCTCAGCTGTGGCGACAGATCGTCACCGCCGGCCCCCATGAGGCCACTGACCTGCTGATTCCGCAACGGTTGGCCGTCGGTCATGCTCTCGGAGGTCAACGTGAAACCGGGGAGACTCGGAAGTGATTCGTACGGGTTGAACGACATGGATCACCTTTCTCACGTGAGCGCGGCACGCTCATCTGTGCGACTCGTCAACTGTGCATCAAGAAATGTTCGAACACTCTGGTTCCGAACAGAACCGCGTCGACCGGCACCCGCTCGTCGACGCCGTGGAACAACGCGGCGAAGTCGAGCTCCGGCGGCAGTTGTAGCGGGGCGAAACCGAAGCATCGAACCCCCAGCTTCGCGAAGGCCTTCGCGTCCGTGCCGCCGGACAACATGTACGGCACCGTCTTTCCCGCCGGGTCGTGGGCGAGGATCGCATTGTTCATCGCGTCGACGAGATGGCCGTCGAACGTCGTCTCGTAGGAGTCGAGATGGGTGACCCACTCCCGGGTGACGTTGGGACCGATCAGTTCGTCGATCTCCTTCTCGAAGGCGGCCTGTCGCCCCGGAAGCACCCGGCAGTCCACGACGGCCTCCGCCTTCTGCGGGATCACGTTCGCCTTGTAGCCGGCTTTGAGCATCGTCGGGTTCGCGGTGTCACGCAACGTCGCTCCGATGATGCGGGCGATGTTGCCGATCTTGAACAGCGTGGTGTCGAGGTCCGGTGCGTCGGGGCGCAGGTCGAGTCCGGTCTCGTCGGCCACGGCCGCGAGGAATTCGCTCACCGACTCGGTCATCACCAACGGGAAGGTGTGGCGCCCGATGCGCGCCACCGCGTCGGCGACCTCGGTGACCGCATTGTCGTCGTGCAGGAACGACCCGTGGCCGGCTTTCGCGGTGGCTGTCAGCCGCATCCACGACAGCCCCTTCTCGGCCGTCTCCACCAGGTAGAGCCGACGCTGCTCACCGTCGGGCCGGTCCACGGTCAACGAGAAACCACCGACCTCGCCGACCGCCTCGGTGATCCCCTCGAAGAGGTCGGGACGATTGTCGACGAGCCAGTGTGCACCCCATTGACCGCCGGCCTCCTCGTCGGCGGTGAACAGGAACACGAGTTCACGCGGCGGCACCGTCCCGTCGCGTTTGAACTGTCGGGCCAACGCCAGCGCCATCCCGACCATGTCCTTCATGTCGACGGCGCCGCGGCCCCAGATGTAGCCGTCGGAGATCGAGCCGGAGAACGGGTGGACGCTCCAGTCCGCCGGCTCGGCGGGCACCACGTCGAGATGCCCGTGGATCAGCAGGGCCCCGCGCTCGGCATCGGGCGGCCCGGCCAGGCGGGCGAACACGTTGCCACGCCCGGGACGACCCGACTCGACGTACTGGGTCGTGTAGCCGACCTCCTCGAGTTGCTGCGCCACCCACTTGGCGCACTCCTCCTCGCCGCGTGTGGTGTCCGGCTCGCCGGTGTTGGTGGTGTCGAATCGGATGAGTTGACTGACGATGTCGACCACTTCGTCGACTGCACGGGCACCCGCACGCTGGGAAGTCACATCCCACTCCTACGGGATTTGGGATAGTCGGGCAACCTCGGTTAAGGTTGTGCCCGCTACGAAAGCAGGTCCGAGTGGCGGAATGGCAGACGCGCTAGCTTGAGGTGCTAGTGCCCTATTAACGGGCGTGGGGGTTCAAGTCCCCCCTCGGACACCAAGAGAACCCCGGTCGATGACCGGGGTTCCCTCATTTCTCTGGATGGTCGCCGTCCCGCACGACCGACGGGTCAGGGGGTCCCGTTCCCGTTGCCGAGCAGACCGGCGAGCCGCCCCTTTGGATAGGGCAACTCGATGCCGTGCTCCTCGTAGGCGCGCAGGATGTCCTTGCGGATGCGCCGCTGCAGGGCCCACTGCGAGTTGGCCTTGGTCTTCAGTGTCATCCGCAGGGTCACCATGTCCGGCGACACCTCCTGCACACCGAGCATCTCGGGCTCGCCGAGGACGTCGTCGGCCACCTCCGGCGCCGCCACGGATTCGGTGGCCGCCTCCAGCGCCACCTGCTGGGCGAGGTCGATGTCGGCGGACAGCGAGACGGGCACCTCGATGCGCGCAACGGCATATTCCTGGCTCATGTTGCCCACGCGCAGGATCTCCCCGTTGCGGACGTACCAGAGCGTGCCGTCGATGTCGCGCAGCGTGGTGATGCGCAGCCCGACGGTCTCGACTTCCCCGATCGCCTCACCGAGGTCGACGATGTCACCGACACCGTATTGATCCTCCAAGAGCATGAACACCCCGGACACGAAATCCCGGACCAGATTCTGCGCGCCGAATCCGATCGCCAGCCCGACGACGCCGGCGGACGCGATGAACGGTGCGATGTTGACGCCGAGCACGCTGAGGATCGACAGCACCACCCAGACGAGCAGGATGATGGAGACGGTCGACTTGAGCACCGAGCCAATCGTCTGCGCACGCTGCGCACGACGTTCGGCAGCCGCCGCACCACCCCGCGCACCGGTGGGCGTGCGGTCACGCAGGTGTCGGATCAGCGCCGGTTTGCGTGATTCGACCGCGATATCGCCGCCGGCCGGTTTGGGCCGCTTCGTCGTCCGGTCGATGACCCGGTGCAACACGAAGCGCAGGATCAGCCCCACCACGACGTAGGCGGCGATCCGAATCGGGTTCTCGATCAGCCACTCGCGATTTGTCTCCGTCCATTCGAAAGCGATGAGTTCAGGCGTCATGGCAACGACCGTACGGATGGAACACCGCATGTCCAGCGCGGCCGCGCGGCCCACCGACGTGATCTCGCCGTAACCGGACGAGATGAGGCGAATCTCACGATCTCGGTCGCGGGGGCGCATCGCACCTCGTGGTGGCCGACGGCGCGGACACGCGACAATGGACGGGTGATCCGCTTGTTCTTCGACTGTGACACCGGCATCGACGATTCGGTTGCGCTGCTCTATCTGCTCGCCCGCCGCGACGTCGACGTCGTCGGGATCGCCTCAACCGCCGGCAACGTCCCCGTCGACGTGGTGACGTCCAACAATCTGGCGTGGCTCGAGCTGTGCGGACGGACCGATGTCCCGGTCCATGTCGGTTCGCCGACACCGCTGGAGGCCGAGCTCATGACGACCGAGGACACCCACGGTCCGCTCGGCGTCGGGTACGCCGAGCTGCCGGCGGCCACCGTTTCCCCGAGTGCGGTCGACGCCGCGGACGCATGGATCGAGGCCTCGGCCGCTCATCCGGGCGAGCTGATCGGCGTGGTGACCGGACCATTGACGTCCTTGGCGACCGCCATCCGTCGCGATCCGGCGCTACCCGGTCGACTCGCCCGTCTGGTGATCATGGGCGGCGCCTTCCATGTGCACGGCAACACCACCCCGACGTCGGAATGGAATGTCGCGGTGGATCCGGAGGCCGCCGCGGAGGTGTTCGCGGCCTTCGGTGGCGAGGCGGTCGGACCGCCCATCGTCTGCCCGCTGGATCTGACCGAGTCCGTGGCGCTGTCCCCCGATCACCTCGTCCTGCTCGCCGCAGCGGCCGGCAGCAATCCGGTGGAATGCCCCGACCCGACCGACGATCCGGGGCTGCGCTCGGTGGCCGACAACGTGGTGATCCGGCACCTGGTCGATGCCCTGCGCTTCTACTTCGAGTTCCACCACGCGCACGATGAGGGCTACCTCGCCCACCTGCACGATCCGTTCGCGGTGATGGTCGCGTTGGCGCCCGACATCGTGGAGACGGTACCGGCACGTGTCGACGTGGAATTGACCGGACGATTCACGCGTGGGATGACCGTCGCCGACGAGCGGTCGATGACGGGTGAGCCCAATGCCCGCATCGCCACGGCGACCGACGTCGACGCGGTGTTCGACGACCTGATCGAGACGGTCGGCGGGTTCGCCAGAATCGTTGCCCGATCAGACAATCCGGGCATCATCGACCGTCTGCGGGACGACTCGGTGCCCTGAGACCCGGTGCGGGCGTAGCGTCGGGGTGTGACCAGACTCGGCTACCAGATCCCCAACTTCACCTACCCCGACGTGGCGCCGGCCCAGCTGTTCGGAACCGTCGTCGCACAGGCGGCCGAAGCGGAGACATCCGGCTTCGACACCGTCCTGGTGATGGACCACTTCTACCAGTTGCCCATTCTCGGGGAGCCCGACGAACCGATGTTCGAGTGCTACACCCTACTCTCGGCACTCGCGCAGCACACGTCGACGGTCCGCCTGTCGTCGCTGGTCACCGGCAACACCTACCGCAACCCGGCGTTGCTGGCGAAGACGATCACCGCGCTGGACATCGTCTCCGGTGGTCGAGGCCAACTCGGCATCGGCGCCGGCTGGTTCGAGCTCGAACATGACTCTCTCGGATTCGAGTTCGGCAGTTTCACCGACCGCTTCGAGAAGCTCGAGGAGTCCCTGCAGATCGTGCTCGGCATGCTCGACGGAACCAGGCCGAGTCTCGACGGAAAGTGGTACCGCGCACGGGAGGCCGTCAATGTGCCCGCTCCGCTGTCGAAGGTCCCGGTGATGATCGGAGGCGGTGGCGAACGCAAGACGCTGCGGATGGTCGCCCAGTACGCCGACGAATCGAACCTGATCTGCGCCGTCAAGGACATCGGCCGGAAACTGGAGGCGTTGGCCGGCCACTGCGACCGACTGGGCCGCGACCGATCGGAGATCACGGTCAGCCTGCAGACCTCGGCCTGTGTGGCGCCCACGCACGACGAGGCGGTGGCCGAGTACGAGGCGTATCTGGAACGCAATCCGGCGGCGGGAGTACGTCGGGGTTCGGTGGTGGTCGGCGACCCGGACGAGGTCGGTGCTCGCTACGCCGAACTCTTGACCACCGGCGTCGACGGATTCACCGTCAACGCCCCGGCCAACGGCCACATCCCCGGCCGGGTGTCGGTGCTCGGCCAGACCCTCGCGCCGTTGATCGCCTGACGGCGGCTCACCCGATGGCCGTCGCTGGTGCCGTTTCCAGTCGACGGGGAATGTCGCCCAGTGGACCGGGGGTTCGAGGAACGGCGCACGGTCGACGCTGCGGCGTCAGTGGTCGCGCTGGTCGAATGCGTCGACGATCTGCTGGGCCGCCAACGCCGGGGTCAGGTCGCCACTGCGCACCCGCTGCTCGACGCCGCTCCGGATCGCCCGGACGTGTGGGCTGTCGGCAAGACGGGACAGCACGATGTCGTGGACCATCGCCCAGGTCCAGTCGATCTGCTGCTGGTTGCGCCGGGCGGCGAACTCGCCCGCGTCCGACAGCGTCTGCCGGTGGTCACAGACCGCGTTCCAATACTCCCGCACGCCGGTCTGTTCCAGCGCGCTCATCGTCAGCACCGGAGGTACCCACAGGGCGTCGTGTGGATGGATCAGCTTGAGCGCGTTCTTCAGTTCGCGCGCCGCACCCTTGGCCTCGTTGAGATGCTTGCCGTCGGCCTTGTTGACCACCACGACGTCGGCGAGTTCCAGGACACCTTTCTTGATGCCCTGCAGCGAGTCCCCGGTGCGCGCCAACGTCAGGAAGGTGAACGTGTCGACCATGTTGGCCACGGTCACCTCGGACTGACCGACCCCGACGGTCTCGACGAGCACCACGTCGAAACCGGCGGCCTCGACCAGCACGATCGTCTCCCGCGTGGCCTTGGCGACCCCGCCCAGGGTGCCCGATGTCGGCGACGGCCGGATGTAGGCGTTCGGGCTCGTCGACAGCCGCCCCATGCGCGTCTTGTCGCCGAGGATCGACCCTCCCGTGCGTGTCGACGACGGGTCGACGGCGAGCACCGCGACCTTGTGTCCCTGCTCGATCAGGTGCATGCCGAGCGCCTCGATGGTGGTGGACTTGCCCACCCCCGGCACACCGGTGATGCCGACCCGAAACGACTGCCCCGACCGCGGCGTCAGCCGCAACAGCAATTCCTGCGCGGCCGCACGGTGATCGGCTCGGGTGGACTCCACCAACGTGATCGCCCGTGCCAGATCGGCACGCCGGTCCTCGAGGACACCCTTCTCGAGCGCATCGACGTCGATACGCCGCCGTGCCGCTGCCGTAGCGCCGTTACCGTCGGACGTCACTCGGCGGCGACCCCGGCCAGCTCGTGTCCCAGACCGGCCGCCAGCTTGGTGACGAGCTCCACCGCGGAGTCGGCGATCACAGTGCCCGGCGGGAAGATCGCCGACGCTCCGGCCGAGTACAGCTCATCGAAGTCGCCGGGCGGGATGACGCCGCCGACCACGATCATGATGTCGGGGCGGCCGACGTCGGCCAGCGCCTGCTTGAGGGCCGGCACCAGGGTCAGATGACCGGCAGCGAGCGAGGAGACGCCGACGACGTGTACGTCATTGTCCGCGGCTTGGGCGGCGACCTCCTCGGGGGTGGCGAACAGTGGGCCCACGTCGACGTCGAAACCCAGGTCGGCGAACGCGGTCGCGATCACCTTCTGGCCGCGGTCGTGGCCGTCCTGACCCATCTTGGCGACCAGCACACGAGGCCGACGGCCCTCCGCATCGGCGAACTGCCGGACGACCTCGGTCGCCGCGTCGACGCTCTTCACCTCGCCCGCCTCATGTCGATACACCCCGCTGATGGTCTTGATCTCCGCCTGGTGGCGACCATAGACCTTTTCCATCGCCTCGGAGATCTCGCCGACCGTCGCCTGGTGGCGGGCGGCCTCGATCGCCAGGGCCATCAGGTTGTTCTCCAGCCCACCCTCGTCGGATGCCGCGGCCCGGGTCAGGTCGGCCAGCGCGGCCTGCACGGCCGCCTCGTCGCGGTCGGCACGCAACCGCTGCAGCTTCTCCAACTGTTCGGCGCGCACCTTCGAGTTCTCGACCTTGAGGACCTCGATCTCCTCGTCGTCGGCGACCTGGTACTTGTTCACTCCGACCAGGGGCTGACGACCGGAGTCGATCCGCGCCTGGGTGCGGGCAGCTGCTTCCTCGATGCGCAGCTTGGGCAGGCCCTCGTTGATCGCCTGCGTCATCCCGCCGGTCTCCTCGACCTCACGGATGTGCGCGCGGGCCTTCTGCGCCAGCTGATGGGTCAACCACTCGACGTAGTTCGAGCCGGCCCACGGGTCGATGGAGCGGGTGGTGCCCGATTCCTGCTGCAGCAGCAGCTGGGTGTTGCGCGCGATCCGGGCCGAGAAATCGGTGGGCAGCGCGATGGCCTCGTCAAGGGCGTTGGTGTGCAGCGACTGGGTGTGGCCCTGGGTTGCGGCCATCGCCTCGACGCAGGTGCGCGCCACGTTGTTGAAGACGTCCTGCGCGGTCAGCGACCAGCCGGAGGTCTGCGAATGTGTGCGCAGCGACAGCGATTTCGGATTCTTCGGAGAGAACTCGGCAACCAACTCGCTCCACAGCAGACGCGCCGCGCGCAGCTTGGCAACCTCCATGAAGAAGTTCATGCCGATGCCCCAGAAGAAGGACAGCCGCGGTGCGAACTTGTCGATGTCGAGTCCGGCCTCGAGTCCGGCACGGATGTACTCGACGCCGTCGGCCAGCGTGTAGGCCAACTCGAGGTCGGCGGTCGCACCGGCCTCCTGGATGTGGTAGCCCGAGATGGAGATCGAGTTGAACTTCGGCATCTTCTGACTGGTGTATTCGAAGATGTTCGAGATGATCCGCATCGAGGGCTTCGGCGGATAGATATACGTGTTGCGGACCATGAATTCTTTGAGGATGTCGTTCTGGATGGTCCCGGCGAGCTTCTCCGGCGGCACCCCTTGTTCCTCTGCCGCAACGACATACAGCGCCAGGATCGGCAGCACCGCACCGTTCATGGTCATCGACACCGACACCGAGCCGAGGTCGATACCGTCGAACAGCTGACGCATGTCGAGGATCGAGTCGATGGCGACACCGGCCATACCGACATCGCCCGCGACGCGCGGATGGTCGGAGTCGTAGCCGCGGTGGGTGGCCAGGTCGAACGCCACCGACAACCCCTTCTGGCCGGCGGCCAGGTTGCGGCGGTAGAAGGCGTTGGACTCTGCGGCGGTCGAGAAGCCCGCGTACTGCCGGATGGTCCACGGCTGGTTGACGTACATCGTCGGGTACGGGCCACGGATGAACGGCGCCTCACCGGGCACGGAGTCCAGTGGGTAGGGATGCTCCGCGTCGGTGGTCACCGAATCCCGGTCGGCACGCGTGTAGACCGGCGCCACATCGATCTGTTCCGGAGTGCTCCAGGTGATCTCGTCGACGGACTGCCCGTGGGCCTGCGCGAGGCGTTCGATCGCGGACACCGCGGAGGTGTCGGCGTGCGCAGCGGCCGAGTCGAGGTCGACGCCGGCGAAGCTGGGGACCCCACCGAAGTCCTCGGCGGCACTGGTCGGTTCGGTCTGGGTCATGACGTTGCTCCCGCCGATGCGTGGGTCAGCTGATCGAGAAGTCCGCGCAGGGTGGCGACGGCATCGATGCCGATGCGTAGCGCGCCATCTGGTCGGTCGCCGTCGGGCCATTCCTTGTCCGGTCCGGCCATCAGCACCGACGACAGGTCGGTGGCTCGCGCGGCGGCCAGTGCGGCTGCGCCGTCGTCGGTGTAGCGCTGTTTGCTCGCGCACAGCACCGCGATTGGGGTCCTGTGCTCGCGAACCACATCCGCGATCCCATCGGCGGTGAGCGGTCCCGGGTTGATCGCCGAGATCCCGCCGGCCGCCAACAGATTGGCGACGAAGGTGGTCCGCGCGTTGTGCTCGGCGACCGATCCGAGCGGGAGCAGCAACACCGCCGGTCGCGCGCCTGTCTCGGCCAGGACCGCATCCGAGCGATCCCGCAACTCCTCGAACACCCGTCCGACGCGGGCGAGTCGCGGGGTGCCCAGCGGGACGTCGGCGGCGTCCGCGGACGGTGCGCCCAGGGGCTTCTCGTCCAGGTTCGGGAACTCGTTGACACCGGTCACGGCGATGGTGCGGTGGGCGACGGAGTCGTCGCGGCGGGCCAGCGAGGCGCCGACGCGGTCGCCGATCCAGCCGGATTCGAGGACGCTGCGATAGCCGCCGGCGGTCTCGATCTCGCCGAAGACCGCCCATGCGTTGGCCGCCATCTCGTCGGTCAGGGACTCGACGAACCAGGACCCACCGGCGGGGTCGAGTACCCGGCCGATGCTGGACTCCTCGAGCAGGAGCAGTTGGGTGTTGCGGGCGATCCGTCGCGAGAACGTGGCGCTCGAGGTACGCCGGTCGGCGGGGATCGCGGCGTCGAAGCCCAGCACGGTCACCTGGTCGGCGCCGCCGACACCCGCGCCGAATGCGGCGATCGTGGTGCGCAGCATGTTCACCCACGGATCACGCTGGGTCTGCATGGACAGATCGGTGACACCGTGGGTCAGCGCCGCACCGGCATCGGGCGCGCCGACGACATCGGCGATCCGCGACCAGATCTTGCGCAGGGCACGGAATTTCGCGATCGTCGCGAACTGGTCATCGCCTGCAGAGACCGCGAAGGTGATCTGTCCCAGCGCGTCTGACGCCGACATTCCGGCCGCGGTCAGGTCACGCAGGTGGGTGACCGCAGCGGCGACGACCAGCGCGAGCTCGAGTCCGTTGTCCGCACCTGCGGTGGCGAAGTCGGTGCCGTCGACACGGAAGGTACGGACACCGGCGCCGACCTCGGCGGCGAGGGCGGTGGCGTCGGCGGTGTCCACGTCTGGCCGACCGGAGAACCCGGCGGTCAGCGGCGAGAGACCGAGCGAGGTGACGGTGGCGGCGGTGGGTGCCGCGGCCTGCGGTGCGGCCACTGCCCGCGCACGCTGCGCGAGCAGGGCCCGGGCGGCGGCGAGGCCGTCGGCGCCGGCGTCCAGGGTCACCGGGATCAGGTCGAGGTAGACGCCATCGAGCACGGTCGCGAGGTCGTCGGCGTTCAGCGCACCACCGATGCGCAGCCACAGTCCGCTGGTGCCGTTCTCCAGCGCTTCGAGGATCTGCTGGTTGACCTCGGCCGCCGGGGTGTCGTCGTCGCCGAAGCGCTCGGTGACACGCCAGCCGAGGGTGACGTCGCGATCCGGGTCGGCGCCGCGGACGAACGGGAACCCGCCCGGCAGGCCGGCCTCCGCGGTCTCGTCCTTGCGGGTGTAGAGCGGACGGATGCGCAATCCGTCGATGGTGTCGGTGGACAGCAGTTCCTCAGCGGTGGCCGGCAACTCCTCGACGGTGCTCCGTCGAGACTTGGCCACCACCGCGGCAGCGGCCTCCGACCAGGACTGATAGACCTCATCGAGCGGCCGGTCGGGCCGGTCGGATGTCGACGCAGTGGTCTGCGACATGGGGCGTGGCACCTCCGTGATGCTCGGGTCGAGCGCGTACCCGACTTTAGCCGAACGCTCGCTCGGCCCACACGGGTGGTCTGTTGTGACAAGGCACACGCCCAGGTCGCGGGTAGAGTGTCCCGGTGCCTCCCGAGCCTGTCACCGCCGCCAACCGGCGCCCGCCCGACGACGACGTGGCAGTGGGCTCGGCACGTCGTCGCCGTATCGATCCGCGTGTGGTGCGTCCCGCGCTCACCCTGACCGCGATCGTTGCGGTGGTCCTGGTGAGTTCCTATCTCATTCCGATCCCCTCGATCGCCGCGGTACGGACATGGGGCGATGGCCTCGGGCCGGCTTTCGTGTGGGCGTTCTTCGGCGCCTACGCGGTCATCACCATCGCACCGATCCCCCGGTCCCCGTTCACCGTGATGTCGGGAATCCTCTTCGGCCCGGTCGTCGGGATCACCGGCGCGATGATCGCCTCGACCGTGTCGGCATTGGTCTCGTTCTGGCTGGTGCGGACGATCGGACGCGAGCGGGTGCGGCCCTACCTCACCAAGCCGGTGGTTCGCTCGGTGGAATATCGGTTGAGCAGGCGGGGCTGGCTGGCCGTGGGCTCACTGCGCCTCATCGCCGCCTGCCCGTTCTCGGTGGCGAACTACTGCTCGGCGTTGTCGTCGGTGCGCGCCGTCCCCTACCTACTGGCCACCGTCGTCGGCATGGCACCCGGCACCGCGGCCGTGGTCCTGCTCGGCGACGCGATGGCCGGACAACGCAACCCGTTGCTGCTTGCGCTCAGCGCCTGTTTCTTCGCCGTGGGCATCACCGGACTGATCCTCGACGCCCGGCTGCCGGTGTCGGACCCTCCGGAGCCCGATCGACGCGAGTGATTGTCGGCCACCGGGGGTCTCATCCGGCTCGCGGCCCCTTGCGGGCGGTTTAGGAACCTGCTGCGCCACCATCGGAGGTGGCGGGCGTCGCGGCGCCCGACTGTCGGTCCGTCTCATAGGACAGCGCACGCGTCGCACGCGCGGTCACCTCGGGTGCCACCGGCTTGCGTGCCACGGCCTCGGCCTCGGCGACCGCCTGCGCCACCTTCGGGTCCGACGCCAGCGAGAACCAGTCCTCGGTCTCGGATTCGTCGATCGGCGATGGCTCGTCGGCGGTGGGCTCGTAGCGGAACACACCGTCCTCGCCCCGGGCTCCGAAAGACTTCGCGAACCCCTGCAGGGCCGAGCCGAAGTCCGTTGGGACAACCCACACCTTGCTGCCCTCACCCTTGGCCATCTCGGGCAGCTGCTGCAGGTACTGATATGCGAGCAGCTCCGGCGTGGGTTTGGCGGACTTCACCGCGGCGAAGGTCTTCTCGATCGCCTTCGCCTCACCCTGTGCCTTCAGATACGACGCGGCCCGGTCGCCCTGCGCCCGCAGGATCGTCGACTGGCGGTCGGCCTCGGCACCGAGGATCGCGGCCTGCTTGGCACCCTCGGCCGCCAGGATCTGGCTTTGCTTGTTACCTTCTGCGGTCTTGATGGCCGATTCCCGCTGGCCTTCTGCCGAGAGAATCGTCGCGCGCTTCTCCCGGTCGGCCTTCATCTGCTTCTCCATCGATTCCTGAATCGACGGCGGCGGCATGATGCTCTTCAGTTCCACGCGGGCCACCCGGAGCCCCCAACGGCCGGTCGCCTCGTCGAGGACGCCGCGCAGTTGGCCGTTGATGGAGTCGCGGGAGGTGAGGGTCTCCTCGAGTGTCATGCCGCCGACCACGTTGCGCAGCGTCGTGATGGTCAGCTGCTCCACGCCGGCGATGTAGTCGTCGATCTCGTAGACCGCCGACCGCGGATTGGTCACCTGGAAGTAGACGACGGTGTCGATGGACAGGGTGAGGTTGTCTTCGGTGATCACCGGCTGCGGCGGAAACGACACGACACGTTCGCGGATGTCCACCCGGGCCCGGATGCGGTCGATGAACGGCAGCAGCAGCGTCAGCTGGCCGGACACGGTTCGGGTGTACCGGCCGAGGCGTTCGATGACGGCCGCCTCGGCCTGCGGGATCAGCGCCACCGACTTCGCGAGCACCACCACCACGAGCAGCACCAGCACGGCCAGCACGATCAGTCCGATGTACTCCATGAGCTATGTCAACCCTTCCATACGACTGCGGTGGCACCGTCGATCTGCACCACGGTGACCTCCATACCCGGTTCGATGACCTCGCCCGGATCGAGTGTGCGGGCGGACCACACGTCACCGCCGATCTTGACCCGGCCATCGTGTTCGTCGACGCGTTCGGTGACCACCGCATGTCGCCCCTCGAGGGCCTCGGTGTTGGTCAGCACCGCGGGTCGATTGAGCATGTGCCGCCGCGCGACCGGACGAACCACCCCCAGCAGCAAAACCGAGGTGACCGCGAACACGACGCCGTCCACCCAGATCGGCGTGTCGAACGCGAAGCTCACACCCGCCGTGGCCAGCGCACCTCCCCCGAGCATGAGAAGAACCAGATCGCCGACGAACATCTCGGCGATCACGAGGAGCATCGCGGCCACCAACCACAGCAGTGCGGTCATGTCTCCAGTGTGCCAGACACCGCACTTTGTCCAGTTTGTCCGAATCGGGTCGTGACTCAGCGGTCGCCGTCGGCTGCAGTCACGAAGTCGATGAGTTCTTCGACCGACCGCAGGAGGTCCACCTCCAGGTCGCGATAGTCCCGGACCCCGGACAACACCCGACGCCACCCGTCCTGCGGCGTCCCCCACCGCAACCGGGTGCAGATGCCGGTCTTCCAGTCGACTCCGCGAGGTATCTGCGGCCAGGCGCTGATGCCGACCGAACTGGGCTTCACCGCTTCCCAGACGTCGATGAACGGATGGCCACACACCAGCACGTGGGCACCCACGTCGCCGGTCAGACGCATCTCCTTCGAACCGGCCACCAGGTGATCGACGAGCACTCCCGCGCGGCGATGCGACGCGGGACCGAACTCGTCGAGCGTCGCCGCGAGATTGTCGAGCCCATCCAGGCTCTCGACCACCACGCCCTCGGCGCGCAGATCGTCGCCCCAGACCCGTTCGAGCAGAGTGGCATCGTGCACGCCCTCGACGAAGATCCGACTGGCCCGTGCGGTCCGCGCCCGCATTCGCGGAGCCGAACGCGACCCGGACGCGGTCCTGGCCGCGGTCTGCGGCCCGCGGGTGCGCGGCCGTACCAGGGTCACCGGCCGACCGTCGATCAGGAACGCCGCCGGATGCATCAGGAACACGCGGGTCGCGCCGTGTCGGTCTTCCAGCCGCACGAGGTCGCCGGAGTAGCTCTTCTCCAGTCCCACGATCGCACCGCAGAATCCGGACGCCGCGTCCTCGACGACGAGGTCGCGGTCGGCGGCGACTTCCGGGGCCCGGGGCCTGGTGCGGCGCGGGTTCGCCAGCACATCACGTCCATATCGGTCTTCGCTCACGATGAGCCACCGTAGAACCCCGCGCCGCCGATTCGGTGCGGGCACGCCGGGTCCGCTGCCAAGCCGTGACTCGCCTATCGTGGAGAAGCCATGACCAGTACCGACCTCATCGCCCCGGGACCACCCGCGTGGCCCGGCTGTGCGCTGGGCTCGTGGACCGCGGCGTGGTTGGCGGGCCGCTGCGCACCCGACGATGTCACCGACACCCTCAGCGACTTCGCTGATCGCCACGACGTCGTCGACACCACGGACGCCGCGCGGGCCGACGACGAACACGCGCGCCTCGGACTCCTGGCGCTGCTTCGCCGCGGCGAGCGATTCTCCGTCCGGCTGCCGACCGCCGGTGACCCGCAAGGACTGCCGCCGGCGCCGGCCACCGCCGCTGCCCTGTCCGCCGGGGAGATCCTGCTGGTCGACCGGGCCGAGGGCACCACGCTCGGCCTGGTACCAGAGTTGGTCGGCGACACGTGCCGATGGTCGATGTACCGCTACGAGTGCCTCGTGACGGCAGCCTCGACCGAATCCCTGGGGCAGATCGAATACGATCTGCGCGAAGCGATCCGAGAGACCACCGACATCGTCGGCGCACTGGGCAGTGGCGGGCTGAAGCTGAGTCCGGCAGCTCTGCGCTCGGCCTTGGCCACGCTCACCGCGCGACACCAGATCGCCCTGCCACCCCACGATGACGCGCGGGCGAGCAGGGTGATCGACTCGGCAGCACGGGTGGAGGCGATCGTCACCCTCGCCGGGGCGCAGGCTCCCACATTCGGTGTGACCGCAGGACATGTCGAGCTGGCCGACGCCGGCCTGCGCCGCCTCGCCGCGATGGCCCGATCGGCCCGGGCAGCCGCGGTCAATCAGGTGATCGGCGAATACGTGGCCCCCGGGTAGTCCGGCGGGATTCCCCACCGCGCCGCCGCTCAGGGAGCCGGCGACATCGGCCGCGTGGCCGGCACACAGCACTCCGGCCGACATGTCCGGCCGTTGTCCGCGCACCCGAGAGCGGTGAGATCCCCTCCGCCGTCGGCATATCGCGCCACCAGATCGGCGATCATCTCGATGAAACGCGGGTCGGTGCCGACCGTATCGGCACGGACATAGGCCAATCCGAGACGCTGCGCCGTCTCGGCGGCCTCGTTGTCGAGGTCCCAGACCACCTCGAGGTGATCCGACACAAAGCCCACCGGTTGCACGATCACCTGGCGAACCCCTTGCGCAGGCAGGGTTTCCAGGTGATCACAGATGTCGGGCTCGAGCCACGGCACCTGCGGTGGACCCGAACGCGACTGCCAGACCTGGTCGAACTGCTGATAGCCGGCACGTGCGGCGACCGCGTGCGCGGCGGCGGCGACCTGTCGCGAGTACAGACCGCCTCCGTCGGCAGCCGGGCCTGCCGCCCGGTCCGCCGACAACGGGATCGAGTGGGCCGTGAACACCAGTCGCGGTGCCACATCGGCTGTGGGCAGTGCGGTGCGGGCGCGACGTATCGCATCCGCCCCCGCCGCCACCATCGCGTCGTTGTCCCAGTACTGCGGAATCTTGCGCAGCAGGATCGGGTCGTCGGCGACACTCGCCGGCACGCGCTGCGCGAGCGCGTCGATCGCGCGGGCGATGTCCTCGTGGTACTGGCGGCAGCCCGAGTATCCCGCCCAGGCCGACGTCGGGAACACCAGCACCCGACGGTGGCCGGCGCGATACATCGCCTCGACGGCGTCCTCCGCCAACGGATGCCAGTTGCGATTGCCGAAGTACACCGGCAGCGAAAACCCGCGCGCCGCCAGCGCTTCGCCCAGCGCCTCGATCATGTCGAGGTTGAGTCGGTTGATCGGCGACACCCCGCCGAAGTGCAGGTAGTGCTCGGCCACCTCCGCCAGCCGCTCCCGGGGCACACCGCGGCCACGGGTGACGTTCTCCAGGAACGGCATCACGTCGTCGGGACCGTTCGGTCCCCCGAAACTGAGAAACAGGACGGCGTCGAAAGCGCCTGCCGGTGTCGTCACTGGCCGGTGAAATTCTCCGGGAACCACGTGTTGTGGCTGGCGCCACCGTCGACGTAGACGATCGAGCCGGTGGTACCCGGGAGCCAATCGGACATCAATGCGCAGACGGATTTGGCGACCACGGTCGGATCCTCGACGTCCCACCCGATCGGCGAGGCGCCGTCCCAGTAGGTGTTCAACATGTTCAGCTGTTTGGCGTCGTCGGTCGCCGTGCCGGCTATGGCCTTCGCGGCCAGCGTCTTGATCGGGCCCGCCGCAACGAGATTGGACCGGATGCGCTTGGCCGTGCCCATCTCGCGCGCGACATACCGATTGACCGATTCGAGAGCGGCCTTTGCGACACCCATCCAGTTGTAGTACGGCAGCGCGGTCCGCGGATCGAAGTCCATCCCGACAATCGAGCCACCCTCGTTCATGACCGGCAGCACCGCACGGGCCAGCGAGGCATAGCTCCATGCCGAGATCTCGAAGGCCTTCGCGGCGTCGGGACCCGGCCCCTCCAGGAACGGCTTGGCATCGGGTCCCATCAGCGTGCGCGGCGCGAACGCGATGGAGTGCATCACCCCGTCGATGCCCTCGGGTGCGTGTTCGGAGATGCGACCGGCGAGCGCCGCGAGGTCGTCTTCGCTGGTGATGTCGAGTCCGATGGCCGGCGGCACCTCCTGCGGCAGCCGCTTGGCGATCCGGTCGATGAGCCGTAGCCGCTCCGGGATACCGGTGATGATGACCTTCGCACCCTGTTCCTGGGCCATCGCCGCGGCGTGGAAGGCGATCGAGGCGTCGGTGATGATGCCGGTGATGAGGACGGTCTTGCCGTCGAGAATTCCTGTCACGGTTCGCTCCTGGTGATTGGTGGATGTGGTCGGCGACGCAAGGCGCACAATGCGCTCAGTTGCCCATGCCCATACCGCCGTCGACGGGCAGCACCGCACCGGTGATGTATCCGCCCTCGTCGGAGGCGAGGAAGCTGATCGCCGCCGCGACGTCCTCCGGCTTGCCGGTCCGGCCGAGCGGGATGGCCTGCTTGGCCATCTCGATGTAGCGATCCTCCATCGACGCGGTCATGTCGGTGTCGATGAACCCGGGCGCCACCACATTCGCGGTGATGTTGCGCGAGCCGACCTCCCGAGCGATGGATCGGGCCAGGCCGATCAACCCCGCCTTGGAGGCCGCGTAGTTCGCCTGACCGGGAATGCCCGAGGTGGCGACGACCGAACCGAGGAAGATCATCCGGCCCCACTTCGCGCGTTGCATACCCTTGGTCGCACGCTTGGCACAGCGGAACGCACCGGTGAGGTTCGCGTCGATGACCTTCTCGAAGGAGTCCTCCGACAGACGCATCAGCAGCATGTTGTCGGTGATGCCGGCGTTGGCGACCAGCACCTCGACCGGACCCTGGTGTTCGGCGACCTCGTCGAAGGCCCGCTCGACCGAGTCGTTGTCGGTGACATCGCACTGCACGCCGAACAGGCCGTCGGGGGCACCCGACCCGCGATGGGTGACCGCCACCTTGTGTCCGTCGGCGGCCAGACGCCGCGCGACCGCGAGACCGATACCGCGATTTCCGCCGGTCACGAGGACCGATCGTGAGACCTGCCGAGCTTCGTTGCTGTCTGCCATGGTGGCCAACTTATCCGTTCGTCTTCGCCGGGCGGACCGTGGGATGGATTTCGCCGCGTCGGAGCTCAGGGCAGACGCCGGTTGATGGCCAATGCCGCAAACGCCGACAGCAGCGCCAACAAGGTACCGGCGATCAACCACGGTCGGGAGTTGTCGCCACGGCGTTTCTCATATCCGATCTGCTGCTGCAGCGTTTCGTAGACCTTGTTGAGCTCGTCGAGGCTGGCCGCGGTGAAGAACTGGCCGCTCGAAAGGTTCGCGATCTTGCGCAGCGAGTCGTCGTCGACGGGCACCGGCACCTGATCACCCTCCAGATCGACGGTTCCGTTCATGGTGCCGAAGGAGATCGTCGAGATCGGGATCTTCTCCTCCTTCGCCTTGCGCGCGGCGGTGAACGCACCGCGCGGGTCGTCGGGGTCGTCGGGAACGGTTTCCTTGCCGTCGGACAGCAGCACGATCCGCGCGGGCGGCGCCGCCTCGTCTCCGCCGAGCACGGCGTTGAGCGTCTTGATCTGCTGGATGGCCGCGAAGATCCCCTCGCCGGTCGCCGTGCGGTCATCGAGGCGCAGTTTGTCCACCGCGGCCTTCGTCGCGTTGTGGTCCGGTGTCGGGGACACCAGGGTCGAGGCGGTACCCGCGTAAGAGATGAGACCGAGATTGATGCCGTCGGTGAGTTCGTCGGCGAACGTCCGGGCGGCGTCCTGCGCGGCACGTATACGCGACGGTGCGACATCTGTCGCGTTCATGGACCGCGACACGTCCATCACCAGGATCACCGTCGCCTTGTTGCGCGGCACCCGGCGGTCGGCCTGTGGTGCGGCCACCGCGACGACGAGCAGGGTGAGCGCCACCAGCAGAAGCGCGATCGGTACGTGACGCCAGCGGTTGCGTTGGGCCGGCGCCACCTGATTGAGCAGGTCGAGGTTGGCGAACCTCAGTGCACGCTTGCGGCGCAATCGCTGGACGTAGACGTAGGCGGCGGCCAGTCCGGCCACGACGAGCAGCAGCAGCAGCCACCACGGGCTGGCGAGAATCGACACCCGCGCCTCACCCGACCCCGGCGGCCAGACCGCGCCGACGTTGCGCGACGAACTTGACGGTGTCGGTGATCCAGTCCCGATCGGTCCGCAGACTCAAGACCGGACCACCGCAACCGCGGATGGTGCGATGCACCTTCAGCTGATGATCGCGGGCCGCAGCGGCGAAATCGCGCCGCACCGCGGGGGTGACCGTGATGTCGCGCACCTCACCGGATTCCGCGTCGGCCAGACTCACCTCACCCACATCCGGCAGCGTCAGGTCGCGCGGATCGAGGACCTCGACGCCGAGCAACTCGTGGTGCGCGCCGATGGCCCGCAGAGACCGCTCCCAGTCGATCGGTCCGAGAAAGTCGCTGATGACCACCGCGAGTCCGCGGCGGCGTTGTGGTCGCCGCAGCGCTTCGATACCCGCGTGCAGGTCACCGCGCACACCGCTCGACGAGCGGGTGGTGGTCGCGAGCGCCTTCAGCAGGTTCTGGGCATGGGCGCGGCCGGCGCGGGCCGGTATCCGCACCAGCTGGTCGCCGGTCACGACGATGGCACCGTGTCGATTTCCTCCACCGGAGGTGAGGTGGACGATCGCGGCGGCAGCAGCGACTGCGAGGTCGCGCTTGGTGCAGTTCACCGTGCCGAAGTCGAGGCTGGCAGACGCGTCCACCACCAGCCACGTCTCGAGTTCGCGGTCGGCGATCATCTGCCGCACGTGGGGGTGGGTGGTCCGCGCGGTGACCGACCATTCCATCCGCCGGATGTCGTCGCCGGGTTGATACGCACGCGCCTCGCCCGGCTCGGAGCCGGGACCGGGGATGAGACCGAGATGTTCGCCCTGCAGGACGCCGTCCAACTTGCGCCGCACGGTCAGCTCGAGTGTCTTCAGCGCAGCGGTCAGCTGCGGTTCGGACAACAGGCCGGCACCGAGCGACGGCAGATCGCTATTGGCCGGCATACCGTGGCGTCTGGTTCACCGCGGCGCCGTTGGGGTGTCCCGGATACTGTTGCGGCGCAGGAGTTGTCGGCTGCTGTCCGGGTACCGGCCCAGGCGTGACCGGCTGTGCACCGACCTGCGGCAGCCCCACGGTCTGCAGGACTCGGGTGATCACCTGATCTGCGTCGACCTCGTCGGCGAGGGCGTCGTAGCTGAGGACCAGGCGGTGCCTGAGCACGTCGGGCACGATCTCGACGACGTCCTGCGGGACCACGTAGTCGCGGCCTCGCACCAGTGCCAGGGCGCGGGCGGCGGCGACGATGCCCAGGGTCGCACGCGGCGAGGCACCGTAGGACAGCCATGCCGCGACCTCGCTCAGGCCGAGCTCGGCAGGACGCCGGGTGGCGTTGATGACCCGGACGACATAGTCGACGAGTGCGTGATGCACGAAGACGTTGGCGGCCGTGCGCTGCAGCCGGATCATCGTCTCCGGATCGAGGACCTGCGTCGCGGTCGGTGCGACGTTGCCCATCCGGTAGACGATCTCGCGTTCTTCCTCGACCGAGGGGTAGTCGACGAGCACCTTGAACAGGAAGCGGTCGCGCTGCGCCTCCGGCAGCGGATAGACGCCCTCGTTCTCGATAGGATTCTGGGTGGCCATCACCAGGAAGGGATCCGGCATCGGATAGGTGGTCCCGCCGATGGACACGTGCCGCTCGGCCATGACCTCGAGCAGCGCGGACTGCACCTTGGCGGGAGCTCGGTTGATCTCGTCGGCGAGCAGGAAGTTGGCCACGACCGGACCGAGTTCGGTGTCGAACTCTTCTTTGCCCTGCCGGTAGATCCGGGTACCGATGAGGTCGGTCGGCACCAGGTCGGGGGTGAACTGGACGCGGGAGAAGGATCCACCCACCACGGTCGCAAAGGTCTCCACGGCCAGGGTCTTCGCGACACCCGGGACGCCCTCGAGGAGAATATGCCCACGCGCGAGCAGTCCGACGAGGATGCGCTCGACGAGCTGGTCCTGCCCGACGATGACCCGTTTCACCTCGTAGATCGCCCGTTCGAGCAGTTTGACGTCACTCTCGGACAGCATGACCGATCCGTCGGGACCGGCTCCGCCCGCGGAATCGGCCGGGGGATGCGATGAGGTCAAACCGGTACTCCTGTTCCATCTGCCTGCGCACTCTCGATCACGTGCGCTGTGCCTCAGTCGAGCCGGCCCTGTCCGGGCGGCCTATCGCTGCCAGCGTAGTCGCGTTGGCTGAACTGCGGCCAAGAAGGGCTCGGCGCGCAGGGCCCCGACTCGGTCAGACCAGACGCACGACCATGGGCATCGCGCCCGCGGTCCGTAGCGGAGACACCATCACGTTGGTCCCCGACTGCTTCGCTTCCACCATCTTGTTGTCCCCGAGATAGAGCGCCACGTGCTGGCTGGCGTTGGGGCCATAGAAGATCATGTCGCCGCGCTGCATCTGCGACAGCGGATACTGGGGTCCGGAGGTGTACTGGTAGCCGGTGTAGTGGGGCAACTCGATGCCGACCCCGGCGAAGGCGTAGATCATCAGGCCCGAGCAGTCGTAGCCGATCTTGTTGTAGTCGCCGTAGCTGTCGGCGACACCACCGTCGCGGATACCCCGCGTCGGGCCGTTCGCATCGCCGCCGCCCCACGCGTACGGCACGTTGAGCTGCGACAGCGCACGGTTCACCACGATCTCCACGGCCTGCGGACCGCGCAGACCGGGCCGCACCATGCCGCCGCCGCCCGACGAGCTGCCGAACAGGGCGCCCAGGCTGCCGTTGCCGATGACCGAGCTCAGCGAATCCGGGCCGCTGCCCGTCATGTCGGACCCGCCGACGCCAAGCTCGTCGAGCAGTTCCGAATGCGGCATCTGCTGTTGACCGACGAGTTCGGCGAGCACCTTCTGACCGACGTCGAGGGCGAGTTTCGCCGCGGCCGTGGCCGCCACGGCAAGTGCCTCGTTGTCGCCGCCGGTCTCGGCCGCCACACCGGGCGCGGCCGGCGACGTGGGCGAGTCCGGGAAGAGATTCTGCAGCAGGTCGCCTGCCGTGGGGCCCTCCACCGTACGTCGCGGGGCGATCCCGCGGATCTTGTCGAGCGACTGCTGCACCTTGTCGCGTTGGTCGATGAGCTGGGACCGACGCTGCTGCTCGGATGCGACCGCCGAGCGCGCCTGGGCGACCGCGGCGAGGGCGTCGTCCTTGCGGCCGGCGGCACTCTGGGTGGCGAACGCCGCCTGCCGTTGGGTCGCCTGCACCGCCGCCACGCGGTTCGCCTGCTGGTTGCGGGCCACCTCGAGCCGCTCGATGGTGTCGCGCTGCTGCTTGCCGAGCCGGTCGATGACGGTCATCCGGTCCAGCACCGCACCTGGATCGTCCGACGAGACATACTCGGCCATCGAACTGCGGGCGCTCCCCTGCCGGTACACGTCACGCGCGAACTCGTCGAACGCCTTCTGCGCCTCGGCGACCTTACGGCGGGCCTCGGTCAGCGACCGTTTCGCGGACTTGGCCGCCATACTCGCCAACTGCTCGGCGGCCACCGAATTCTGGTAGTCGACCAGCGCCCGGTTGACGTTCTCCTGTCGCACCGCGACCGCATTGTCGAGGTCGGCGAGGTTCTGGTTGGCCTTGGCGATCTGATTGATCAGTCCGGAGATCTGCGAGGGTTGCCCGGTTTTCGGGGCCGCCTGGGCCTGCCCGGCTCCCACGAAACCGAGCACCGCGATCGCCAGCAGTGCGCCGACCCGGACCGCCAAATGTCCTCGTCGGTCCTGTCGTGCGCCCGGCGCCGGTGGCAAACCGCGCGCCACACCGGTTGTAGCTCGCCTCACCAGTTCTCCCTCGTCGTCCGCGGCTCACCCGCCACTGCAGACGCGGACCGTCGCGGCCCATGCCTGGTGGCGTGGTGGATGCCCGCGCGATCCCGACCCACGTCGCGACGTGCACCATGCACCACTCGTGATGCCCTTCATCACTTGGGCACCACTCGTGACAACAGAACCGTACGTCACATCCAACACATCGGAAAACAGGAGTCACGAATTACATTGGCGTGATTACCAGGCAAAATGCTGTGAACTGCCCAAAGACCGCACTTCTGCGAAGGTCTCGAATCTGCAACGAAGATCGGGTCCGGGCGTGCCGTGCCGACCTTCTGCGCGGCGATGGGTGTAAATGCGGGCGAAACCGATGCGGTGACCGTCAGCGACGCACGACGAAAGGCGGCCGACTCACGGAAGGTCGCGGGAGAGGTCGGTGGTACCCGATGCGTTGGCGTTCGAGTCCGATGCGTCGCCGCTGCCGGCGCCCCGACTCGCGCGGATCGACCGAAGACGCGCGATGGTCGCACCGACCACCACGACCAGGATGAGAAGCACGCTGATGACCGTCCAGTTCAGCGACGGCTCGTTCATCTGATCCCACATCTGCCGGGCCGCGAGCGGCGGATCGGTCAGAGTCAGATTGTCGGTGGCCTCTTCTTGTTGCACCCGGCTGAAGTGCGGCGATGCACTACCGACCGATTGCGGACCGAGCACGATCACCGTTCCGCCGACGTCGGGCTGGAGATCAGTGGCGATATCGCGGTAGTACTCGAACTTCAGCGGCCGCTCGATGACCACGAAACTGACTTCCTGCCCGTCCTCGGCGGCCTCGGCGACCACCGCACGCAACCCCGCGACCTGCTCGGCCGGGGCGGCCACACCGTCGTCGCGGATGTCCGCCAGGATCGCCGGCATGTCCACCACCTCGGGAATGATCGACGGCATCGACAGCCCCGAGGGCGGCAGCGCGAGCACCTGCTGCCCTTCGGGCGCCGACCCAAGCTGCGTCACCGCATCCGGACTCATCTGGCCATCCTCACATCCATCCGCACCGTGGTCCGGCACCGCACACACAGCGTGTCTCGGCTCGCCGGCAAGGTTTCGCGAGCATTAAATTCGCACGGACAGCGGTGGCCCACCAAACCTCCTGCAGCACCGTACGACAGAATGGGAGCGTCCGGAGAATCCCGGGTCCGCTTCGTGCGTCCCGATCCGACACGCGACGAGCGAGACGGCTTGTTAACAGTACGTGCGTACTGTTAACATTGTGGCTGTAGCCACCTGCCGACGAAGAGCGTCAGCGCTGCTCGGACACCGGACGGTGGCAGCCACCGCAGCGAGGTCACACGTTGCTGGAACCACCGACGCAGCCCGTCGGAAGAGCAGGCCGGCGCAGCCCGCCGGCACGTTGAGGAGAGTGGACAAGACGTGAGTATCGATTCCTTTGGCGCCAAGGGCACCCTTGAGGTGGGCGACAATTCGTACGAGATCTACCGACTGAATGCCGTCGAAGGCACCGGCAAACTCCCCTATGCGCTCAAGGTCCTCGCCGAGAACCTCTTGCGCACCGAGGACGGCGCCAACATCACCTCTGAGCACATCGAGGCGATCGCGAACTGGGACCCGAGTGCCGAGCCGAGCATCGAGATCCAGTTCACCCCCGCCCGGGTGATCATGCAGGACTTCACCGGCGTGCCGTGCATCGTCGACCTCGCAACCATGCGCGATGCCGTCAAACAACTCGGCGGGGATCCCGACAAGGTGAACCCGCTGGCCCCCGCCGAGATGGTCATCGACCACTCCGTGATCATCGAGGCGTTCGGCAACGCCCAGGCCTTCGAGCGCAACGTCGAGATCGAATACCAGCGCAACGAAGAGCGCTACAAGTTCCTTCGCTGGGGTCAGGGAGCCTTCGACGACTTCCGCGTCGTGCCGCCCGGCACGGGCATCGTGCACCAGGTCAACATCGAGCACCTCGCACGCTCGGTCATGGTGCGCGACGGTGTGGCCTACCCCGACACGTGCATCGGAACCGACTCGCACACCACCATGGAGAACGGCCTCGGCGTGCTCGGCTGGGGCGTCGGCGGCATCGAGGCCGAGGCCGCGATGCTCGGCCAGCCCGTCTCGATGCTCATCCCGCGTGTCGTCGGCTTCAAGCTGACCGGCGCCGCCAAGCCGGGCGTCACCGCCACCGACGTCGTGCTGACGATCACCGACATGCTCCGTAAGCACGGCGTCGTCGGGAAATTCGTCGAGTTCTACGGCAACGGCGTCGCCGAGGTGCCGCTCGCCAACCGCGCCACCATCGGCAACATGAGCCCCGAATTCGGCTCGACCTGCGCGATCTTCCCGATTGACGGCGAGACCATCAAGTACCTCGAGCTCACCGGCCGCTCCACGGAGACCCTCGATCTCGTCGAGGCGTACGCCAAGGAACAGGGCATGTGGCTGGAGCACGACGCCGAGGAGGCCCAGTACTCGGAGTACCTGGAACTCGACCTCGCCGAGGTCGTGCCGTCGATTGCCGGCCCCAAGCGTCCGCAGGACCGCATCGAACTGTGGGACGCGAAAAACGCCTTCCGCAAGGACATCCACAACTACGTCGAAGAGGGCAACACCCCGGAGCACACCAAGGTCGACGAGGCCGTCGAGGAGAGCTTCCCGGCCTCGGATCCGGCCGCACTGTCCTTCGCCGACGACGGAGCCGAGCCGGTCCACTCCGCGGCTAACGGTGCCGAGGGGCGTCCGTCCAAGCCGGTCAAGGTCACCTCGACCGAACGCGGCGACATGATCCTCGACCACGGCATCGTCACCATCGCCTCGATCACCAGTTGCACCAACACCTCGAACCCGTCGGTGATGCTGGGTGCCGGTCTACTGGCCAAGAAGGCCGTCGAGAAGGGACTCACCTCCAAGCCGTGGGTGAAGACCTCCATGGCTCCGGGTTCCCAGGTCGTGACCGGTTACTACGACAAGTCCGGGCTCTGGCCGTACCTGGAGAAGCTCGGCTTCTACCTCGTCGGCTACGGCTGCACGACGTGCATCGGCAACTCGGGTCCGCTGCCCGAGGAGATCAGCAAGGCGATCAACGACAACGATCTCACCGCCACGGCCGTGCTGTCGGGTAACCGCAACTTCGAGGGCCGCATCAACCCCGACGTGAAGATGAACTACCTCGCGTCGCCGCCGCTGGTCATCGCCTACGCCCTGGCCGGGACGATGGACTTCGACTTCGAGTCCGACCCGCTCGGCCAGGACTCCGACGGCAACGACGTGTTCCTGAAGGACATCTGGCCGTCGAACGAGGAGATCCAGCAGACGATCGCCGACTCCATCTCGGCCGAGCAGTATGCGCAGGACTATGCCGACGTGTTCAAGGGCGACGATCGCTGGCAGAACCTGCCGACGCCGGCGGGCAAGACCTTCGAGTGGGATGACGAGTCGACCTACGTGCGCAAGCCTCCGTACTTCGAGGGGATGACCCAGGAGCCGGAGCCGGTCTCCGACATCAAGGGCGCCCGCGTGCTCGCCAAGCTGGGCGATTCGGTCACCACCGACCACATCTCCCCCGCGTCGACGATCAAGCCGGGTACCCCGGCCGCGCAATATCTCGACTCGCACGGCGTCGCCCGCAAGGACTACAACTCGCTGGGTGCCCGTCGCGGCAACCACGAGGTGATGATCCGGTCGACGTTCGGCAACATCCGCATGGCCAACCAGCTCGTCGATGTCACCGGTGGCTATACCCGCGACTTCACCCAGGACGGCGGCCCGCAGTCGTTCATCTACGACGCGGCACAGAACTACGCTGCCAACGACGTTCCGCTGGTCGTGCTCGGTGGCAAGGAGTACGGCACCGGGTCCTCGCGTGACTGGGCGGCCAAGGGCACCCGCCTGCTGGGCGTCAAGGCGGTCATCACCGAGAGCTTCGAGCGCATCCACCGATCGAACCTCATCGGTATGGGCGTCATCCCGCTGCAGTTCCCCGAGGGTGAATCGCACAAGTCGTTGGGTCTCGACGGCACCGAGACCTTCGACATCATCGGTATCGAGGAGCTCAACGCCGGGACGACCCCGTCGACCGTGCACGTCACCGCCACCAAGGAGGACGGCTCGACCGTCGAGTTCGACGCCAAGGTGCGCATCGACACGCCCGGCGAGGCCGACTACTACCGCAACGGAGGCATCCTGCAGTACGTGCTGCGCAACATGATCAAGAGCTGATCAGGAGCGGCAGAAGTGCCCAAGGTCAGCGATGACCGGCTTGCCGCGCGTCGTCGAGAGATTCTCGACGGCGCGCGGCATTGCTTCGCCGAATTCGGTTACGACGGCGCGACGGTCAAACGCATCGAGGAATCGACCGGACTGTCCCGCGGTGCCATCTTTCATCACTACCGCGACAAGGAAGGCCTGTTCCTCGCCCTCGCGCAGGAGGATGCCGAACGGATGGCCGACGTCGCAGCCGAACAGGGCCTCGTGCAGGTCATGCGGGACATGCTCGCCCGGCCGCAGGATTTCAACTGGCTCGGGACCCGGCTGGAGATCGCGCGTAAGCTGCGCACCGACACCTCGTTCCGGTCGGCATGGCTGGCCCGCTCGGCCGATGTCGAGAAGGCCACCCTGCGCCGGCTGGAAGAGGGTCGCGAGGCCGGCCGCCTTCGCGACGACGTGCCCATCGAGGTGCTCGTGAAGTACCTCGATCTGGTGCTCGACGGCCTGATCACGCGGATCGCGTCGGGGCGGCCCACCGACGACCTGCATGCCGTCCTGGACCTCGTCGAGGAGTCCGTCCGAAGCAAGCGCTGAGCTCGGATCGGCTGCGGGACGCCGGCGAATTGCTGCTCGTTCCTGCGGAAAACCCCTGCTCCCTCGTAGAATGCTCGGGGTGGACCGTGTGACGCCGGAACGCACACCGATCACTCGCAGAGCCCTGATCCGCGGCTCTGCAGGTCTTGGTGCCCTCGGCGCATTGTCGGCCGTATCGTCGCGGGCAGCCGCCGCACCGGCCGGATCGGCCATCGTGATCGGCAGCGGCTTCGGCGGTGCGGTCGCAGCGCTCCGCCTGGGGCAGGCCGGCATCCGCACCACCGTCTTCGAACGCGGTCGGCGCTGGCCGATTCGCTCGGACGGCAACACCTTCGCCACCTTCGCGAGCCCCGACAAGCGCGCCGCCTGGTTCAGTCCCACGGCGGGCATCTCCGGCCTCGTGCAGGTGCCGGTCGAGCCATACCCGGGCGTGTTGGAGAAGGTGCAGGGCAACGGGATCGAAGCGGTCTACGGTGCCGGCGTCGGCGGCGGATCGCTGGTGTTCGGAGCGTTCTCCGCGCAGCCGGACAAGCCGGATTTCGACCTGGTGTTCCCCGGCGGCACAGACTACGACGAATTGGCACGGACGTATTACCCACGCGCGCGGCGGATGATCCGCGCCACGCCGCTGCCCCCGGACATCCTGGCCCATCCCAACTACGTGGGTGCCCGTTCGTGGATCCGGACGGTCGCCCGCTACGGCGTGACGCCGAGCTTCATCGACTACTCGGTCGACTGGGACATCGTCCGCAAGGAACTCGCCGGCGCGGCTCCACCGGGAATCAGCAACGGGGACTTGTCCTATGGCGTCAACAGCGGCGCCAAGACGTCCGTCGATCACAATTACCTCCCGGCCGCCGAGGCGACCGGGCACGTCACCATCAAACCGATGCACGAGGTCTTCGAGATCCGGCCCCGCAGCCGCCGGCCGGGTTTCATCGTCCGGGCCCGGCTCATCGATGACCGTCGCAACACTCTACGGATCGTCACCGCGGAGGCCGACTACCTGTTCATGGCAGCCGGTTCTTACCACACCACATCCATGCTCGTCCGCGCCCGCGCGCTCGGTCACCTACCTCGACTATCGCCTCGGATCGGCGACGGCTGGGGCGCGAACGGAGACTTCGTCATCCTGCGCACCGCGCTTCGCGATCCGTACGGTCCCATACAGGGCGGACCGGGCTACGGGCGGATCCGGGATGAGCGGCTGCCCGGCGGACCGGCCGCGATCGTCTACCAGGCCAGCCCGTTCCCGTCGCCGTTGGGCGGCGTGGCCACGACTCACCTCATTCAGGTCCACACCGACGAGCGCGGGACGATCGACTTCGATCATTCCACCGGCGGGACACGTCTCACCTACCCGTTCGCGGAAGGGACGAGCGTCCTCGATCGACGGGCCGCAGCGTTCGCGGGGCATTTCCATCAGATGACCGAAGCGCGTCACGGCTACCCACAGAACGGAATCCCGGTGTACAGCCGGGCGTTCGGCTTCGGATCGGGCAGCACCTATCACGGACTCGGCGGGGTCACGATCGGCCGCGCCGCCCGACCCGACGGATCGGTACGCGGATACGACAACCTCTACGTCGTCGACGGGGCCTTCGCGCCGGGTGCGGTCGGCCTGGTCAACCCGTCGCTCACCATCCTGGCGATGGCCGAACGCACCATGGACCGATTCCTCGCCACCCTCTGACGGTCGCGGCCCGACCGCGTGGGGTACTGTGATGCACGACACCCCTATCGATCGTTCGGTAACGGTCGACACGTTTGTATAGTTGTCCCTTCGTCAGAGGAGTACCACGTGTTCCCCGGAGTCTTCGCCCGATCCACCCCGGACAAGCCCGCCGTCATCCGCGCCGCCACCGGCGAGCAGCTGACCTACCGGCAACTCGACGAGAACTCCACCCGACTCGCCAATCACCTGGAATCGCTGGGTGTTCGGCCCGGTGACACCATTGCGATGATCTCGCCGAACGACCTGCACATGTTCGAGGTCTATTGGGCCGCGCTGCGCAGCGGCCTCTACGTGACCGCGATCAACCACCACCTCACCGCCGCGGAGACCAATTACATACTCACCGACTGCAACGCGAAGGTGGTGTTCGCCGGTGCCTCGGTGGCCGATGCGGTCGCCGAGACCGACCAGATCCCGGCCCTGGCCGAATCCGGTCATCGCCTGGCCTGGGGTGGCGAGATCACCGGATTCGATTCGTACGAGACCGCTCTCGCGACCGCGTCGGATGCACCGCGCACCGACCAGCCCCGCGGCACCGACATGCTGTACTCCTCCGGGACCACCGGCCGCCCCAAAGGGATTCAGACCCCGCTGCCACAGGGACAGGTCGACGAGATCCCCGACGCCTACACGGCGATCTTCGCCCCCATGTACGGCTACGACGACACTGCCGTCTACCTCTCCCCCGCACCGCTCTATCACGCGGCGCCGCTGCGCTACTGCGGCATGACGAACTCGGTGGGCGGCACCGTGGTGTTCCTGGATCGATTCGATCCCGAGACGGCGCTGAGCGCGATCGAGAGGTTCCGGATCACCCACAGCCAGTGGGTGCCGACCATGTTCATCCGCATGCTCAAGCTCCCGGTGGAGGTCCGCGAGAAGTATGACGTGAGCAGCATCAAACTCGCCATCCACGCCGCCGCACCGTGCCCGGTCGAGGTCAAGCGCGCGATGATCGAGTGGTGGGGTCCGGTCATCCACGAGTACTACGCCTCCACCGAGGCCGCCGGCGCCACCTTCATCGGCCCGCAGGAGGCGCTCGACCACCCCGGCTCGGTCGGCAAGCCGTTGCTCGGCATCGTCCACATCTGCGACGAGGACGGTAAGGACCTACCCACCGGCGAGGTCGGCCTCGTCTACTTCGAACGCGACGAACCCGCCTTCGAGTACCACAACGACCCGGAGAAGACCCGCAGCGCACAACACCCCGAGCACCCGAACTGGGCGACCACCGGCGACATGGGATACGTCGACGAGGAGGGCTATCTGTACCTCACCGACCGCAAGGCGTTCATGATCATCTCCGGCGGGGTCAACATCTACCCACAGGAAGCGGAGAACGTGCTGGTCAATCACCCGGCTGTGTTCGACGTCGGTGTCATCGGGGTCCCCGACGAGGAGCTCGGTGAAGTCGCGAAGGCCTGTGTCCAACTCGCACCGGGTTACGCACCCTCGCCGCAGCTCGCCGAGGAACTGCTCGACTACACCAAGGAATCCATCGCGGCGTACAAGGCGCCTCGTTCCGTGGACTTCGTCGACGACCTGCCGCGCACACCCACCGGCAAACTGGTGAAAGGTGAACTGCGCAAGCAGTACTGGCCCGAGAAGGTGCACTGACCCGCCCGCCATTTCGTAGTACGAACCGCGCGGAATCCGCCGGTTCGTACTACGAGATCGCGTGGGTCAGGCGAGTTCGATGAGTTCCTGGTACTCGTCGGACCAGTGATCCTCGGTGCCGTCCGGGAGCAGGATCACGCGCTGCGGGTCCAGTGCGGCCGCGGCGCCGGGGTCGTGGGTCACCAGCACCACCGCACCGGTGTAGCTGCGCAGCGCATCGAGCACCTGTTCACGCGAGATCGGGTCCAGGTTGTTGGTCGGTTCGTCGAGCAGCAGGACGTTGGCCGACGAGGAGACCAACCCGGCCAGGGTCAGTCGTGTCTTCTCGCCGCCGGACAACGTGCCGGCCGGCTGGTCGAGTTGCGCGCCGCTGAACATGAAGGCACCCAACAGTCCGCGTAGGTCCTGCTCACCCGCGTCGGGGGCGGCGTGGCGGATGTTCTCCCACACCGTGGCCATGTCGTCGATGGTGTCGTGCTCCTGCGCGAAGTACCCCATCTTCAGGCCATAGCCGGGTTCGATCGTCCCGATGTCGGCCTTCTCCACACCGGCCAGCAGCTTGAGCAGGGTGGTCTTGCCCGCACCGTTGAGGCCGAGCACCACCACCCGGCTGCCCTTGTCGATGGCCAGGTCGACGCCGGTGAAGATCTCCAGCGACCCATAGGTTTTCGTCAGACCGCTGGCCATCAGCGGGGTTTTGCCGCAGGTCGCCGGCTCCGGGAACCGGATGCGTGCGGTGCGGTCGGACACGCGCTCCTCGTCGAGCGCGTCGAGCATGCGGTCGGCGCGTTTGAGCATGTTCTGCGCAGCCGTCGCCTTGGTCGCCTTGGCGCCGAGCTTTGCGGCCTGCGCACGCAACGCGCCCGCCTTCTTCTCCGCGTTGGCACGTTCGCGTTTGCGACGCTGTTCGTCGGTCGCCCGGGCGTCGAGGTAGCGCTTCCACCCCATGTTGTAGATGTCGGCCTCACCGCGCACGGCGTCGAGGAACCACACCCGATTCACCACATCGGCCAGCAGGTCGACGTCGTGGCTGATCACGACGAGTCCGCCGTCGTGGTTCTGCAGGAAACCGCGCAGCCAAGTGATCGAATCGGCGTCGAGGTGGTTGGTCGGCTCGTCCAGCAACAGTGTGGTGTCGGACTTGCCGGCGTCATCGGAGGCGGCGAACAGAATCCGCGCCAGTTCGATGCGCCGGCGCTGCCCGCCGGAGAGGGTCCGCAGGGGCTGGCCCAGGACGCGGTCCGGCAAGCCCAGGCTGTGGCAGATGCGCGCTGCATCCGACTCGGCCACGTAACCGCCGAGTGCGGCGAAGCGCTCCTCGAGTTGCCCGTATTTGCGGACGGCCTTGTCGCGGACGCGATCGTCGGCGGCCTCGGCCATCAACGCCTGCTGCTTCTCCATCTGCCGCAGGATCGCGTCGAGCCCGCGAGCCGAGAGCACCCGGTCCTTGGCGAGGACGTCGAGGTCGCCCTCCTTCGGGTCCTGCGGTAGGTAGCCGAGCTCGCCGCTGCGCATGATGCTGCCCGCGTACGGTTCGGTTTCGCCGGCCAGGATGCGCAGCGTCGTCGTCTTGCCGGCACCGTTGCGGCCGACCAGACCGATCCGGTCTCCGGGCTGAATGCGCAGCGCATCGCCGGGCGCCGCCAACAGGGTCCGCGCGCCCGCTCGAACTTCCAGGTCAGTCGCGGTGATCACGGCGAACCAGTCTACCTGCGGGGCGGCTCAGACCTATCCGGCCGACTCTGCCCGAACGATCGATAGGCCGGATACGGTGGGGGCGTGAGCGAACCGCAACGCACCTCCACCCTCAACAACCCCACCAGTGATCTGACCGGGAAGTCGGCCGTCGTGACCGGCGCCAGCCGCGGTATCGGCCTGGCCATCGCCACCGAACTGGCACGACGCGGCGCATCGGTGGTGATCACTGCGCGCAAACCCGAACCCCTGTCGGCCGCGGCCGACGAGATCCGCGCCGCCGTGGACGGTGCGACCGTCGTGGTGTCGCCCGGAAATGCCGGTGACGAATCTCACCGCGCCGAGGCGGTCGCCGCCGCCGTCGAACTCGGCGGAATCGACATTCTGGTGAACAACACCGGCATCAACCCCATCATGGGCCCGCTGATGGACGCCGACCTGAGCGCGGTCCGCAAGATCTTCGATGTCAACGTCGCGGGCACCCTCGGCTTCATCCAGGAGGCCTACCGCGCCGGGATGCGCGAACACGGCGGTTCCATCGTCAACATCTCCTCGGTTGCCGGACTGCGGTCCACCGGAGCCATCGCCGCCTACGGCGCGTCGAAGGCCGCATTGATCCGGATGACCGAAGAACTCGCCTGGGAATTGGGGCCCCGGATCCGGGTGAATGCGATCGCCCCGTCGGTGGTGCGGACGAAATTCGCGTCCGGCCTCATCGCCGGTGACAACGAGGCGCAGATCGCCGCCGGCTACCCGATGGGGCGCATCGGCGAACCCGACGACGTCGCGCGTGCGGTCGCCTTCCTCGCCGGTGAGGAGTCCTCCTGGATCACCGGGGAGACCATCCGTGTCGACGGCGGCATGATGGCCACCGGCGGCGCGTGAGGGCGTGACACCCGCGTGACACCCCACGTCGCGGTGCTCGGAGCGGGCCCGGCCGGCCGCGGTCTCGCCCATCGCCTCCTGGTCGCCGGGTTCGACGTCACCGTCGTGGAGGCGCACCCGACCCGGCCGTGGCGGGCGACGTACGCCTGCTGGTCCGATGAACTGCCCGACTGGGTGGCGCAGACCGCGCTGGCGGCCCAGGTGGACACGGTCGGGGTGATCGGCCACACGGCAACCGAACTCGCACGCGGCTACAGCGTGTTCGACACCGTGGCCCTGCAACGATCCCTCACGCTCGAGGACGGACACGTCGTCGGCGGGCGTGTCGGGGAGGTCGACGGCGGACTCGTCCACCTGACCGACGGCACCACCGTCGCCGCCGATGTGGTGGTTGACTGTCGCGGAACGGCAGCGCGCCACGCTCCCCGCCAGACTGCTTTCGGCATCGTCGTCGACGAGGCCACGGCCCGGCGCCACCTCGATGGCGGTGCCGCTCTGCTGATGGATTGGCGTACCTCCGGCGGCGACCGGGCACTGCTGCCGTCGTTCCTGTATGCGATCCCTCTCGGCGACAACGAGTTTCTGCTCGAAGAGACATGCCTCGCCGGCCGGCCCGCGCTGCCGCTCGACGTGCTCGAGCGTCGGCTGTGCGATCGGCTCGGCGGTCTCCCCGCCGACGTGCGGCGAACCGAACGGGTGTCGTTCCCGCTGCTGGCGGCCTCCGCGCGACCCTGGCGTCAGCACCCGTTCCGGTACGGGGCTGCGGGCGGTTTCCTGCATCCCACCACCGGATACAGTGTCGCGGCGGCACTGCGCGGCGCCGATGAGGTCGTCGCCGCGATCTCCGCCGGCACCGATCCCGCGTCCGCGCTGTGGCCGCGGGCCGCCCGGGCCGTGTATCGCCTCCGGCTGCGCGGTCTCGGCGTGCTGCTCAAGCTCGATGCGGACCAGACCCTGCGGTTCTTCGACGCCTTCTTCGCGATGCCGTTGTCCGCCCAGCGCGGCTATCTCAGCGATCGCGGCGACCTGGCCGCGACACTGGAGGCAATGGCCCGGGTATTCGCCGGACTCGACATGTCCATGCGCACGGCGGTCGCCCGCGGATGTCTGGGCGTTCCGCAGCCCGACGCCTAACCCGGGTGGAGCCCGGTGGAGGTTGCCGGATCGACGCGGCTCGCCCGATCGACGCGGGATGTCAGTGCCGCTGGTCCGGACTCACCGGCGCAATGGCTTCGTCCTCGTCACTCACGCTGTCATGGCTGGTGGCCGGGTATTCGTCGTCACCGGCATCGACATCGATCGACTGTTCGATGAGATCGGCGTCATCGGCCGACGGGATCGGATCGTTCACGGTCATCGCGCACCTCTTTCGAAACTCGCGTTGGTCCGTACGCCACCAGCCTAGCAACGTCGTCGGCCGGCGACCGAGACGATGTCAGCGCCGGCGCAGCTCCCGCCACTGCAGCACCATGTCGTCCACGTCGACCGTGTGCACGGTGATCAGCGTCGGCAATCCGGCCCGACTGCCCAGGTGGGCCTCGCGCACACGACGATTGAAATCGCCCAGGATCTGGCGCACTGCGGCCTCGTCGGCGATGTTGCCCAGCGAGTCCGGAAAGCCCTGCGCCTCTTTCCGGAGTTGCAGCGGCATCGGAAGCAGTGCCGAGGAGTCCAGGTTCTCGTCACGAATCTTGCGTTTGACCCACCAGTCGGGGTCATCGGCGTCACTGAGGTCCAACGGCTTTCCCATGCCGGGCACGTTGTCGAACTCGCCGCGCTCGGTGGCCTCCCGAATCATCTTCTCCACGCGCGACTCGTAGACGGGCGGCTGCCAACGCCGCACGCGCCGAAACCGCCCGTCGGATGTCGCACGCTCGTCCGACGGATCGCCCACGTGTGCAGTTCTACACCGTTCGAGAGTATGCGGTAGCCGAGCCCAACCTAGACGGTGAACCCGAGCGCCCGCAGCTGCTCGCGGCCGTCGTCGGTGATCTTGTCCGGGCCCCACGGTGGGATCCACACCCAGTTGATCTCGAGATCGGTGCACAATCCGCTGGTGACCAGCGCGCCGCGCGATTGGTCCTCGATGACGTCGGTCAACGGGCAGGCAGCCGAGGTCAGGGTCATGTCGATCTTGGCGACCGCCTCGTCGGTGACCTCGATGCCGTAGACCAGACCGAGGTCGACGACGTTGATGCCCAATTCCGGGTCGACGACGTCGCGCATCGCCTCTTCGACGTCCTCGAGTTGAGGCAGCGACGTGTTCGGTGCCTCGGGTGTGGTGGTTTCCTCACTCATGCTGACTCCTTTGCGTCGACCGTCTGTGACAACGCGTCCTTGAAGGCCATCCATCCCAGCAGCGCACATTTCACGCGCGCCGGGTACTTGCTGACGCCGGCGAATGCGATGCCGTCGCCGATCAGTTCTTCATCACCCTCGTCCGCGCCGCGCGAGGTCATCATCGTGTTGAACGACTCCACGGTGGCCAACGCCTCGGTCACCGGCTGCCCGACGAGCTGGTCGTAGAGCACCGAGGTGGAGGCCTGCGAGATCGAACAACCCTGACCGTCGTATGAGATGTCCTCGACCGTCGAACCGTCCGCCGAGACCGAGACGCGCAGCGTGACCTCGTCGCCACACGTCGGATTGACGTGGTGCACTTCGGCGCCGAACGGTTCACGCAGACCGCGGCCATGCGGATGCTTGTAGTGGTCCAGGATCACTTCCTGGTACATCTGCTCCATCCGCATCAGCGGACCCCGAAGAATCTCTGCGCCTTGACGATCGCGTCGGCGAGTGCATCCACCTCGGACGTGGTGTTGTACGCGGCGAACGACGCGCGTGCGGTGGCGGCCACCCCGAAGCGCCGATGCAGAGGCCACGCGCAGTGATGTCCTACGCGGATGGCGACACCCTCGTCGTCGAGGATCTGGCCGAGATCATGGGCGTGCACCCCGTCGGTCAGGAACGCAACCGCTCCCCCGCGATCCGTGGCCGTCTCGGGCCCGATGATCCGCACGCCATCGATCGCGGCGAGGCGCTCGAGCGCGTACTCGGTGAGGTGATGTTCATGTGCGGCAATGGCTTCCATGCCGATGCCGGTGAGGTAGTCGACCGCGGCACCCAATCCGACCACCTGTGAGGTCATCGGCACGCCGGCCTCGAACCGTTGAGGTGCAGGCGCATAGGTCGACGTCTCCATCGTGACCATCTCGATCATCGACCCGCCCGTGATGAAGGGCGGCAGCGACTCGAGCAGTTCCGACTTGCCGTAGAGCACGCCGACACCCGACGGGCCGAACATCTTGTGCCCGGAGAACGCGGCGAAGTCGACGTCGAGCTCCGCGAGATCGACCGGCGCATGCGGCACCGACTGGCAGGCGTCGAGGACCACCCGCGCATCCACCGCACGGGCACGCCGAACGAGTTCGGCGACGTCGGTGACCGCGCCGGTGACATTGGACTGATGTGTGATCGAGACGATCTTGACCGTGTCGTCGAGCTCCAGCGAGTCCAGGTCGATCCGACCGTCCTCGGTCACCCCGTACCACTTGAGGGTGGCACCGGTCCGGCGGCAGAGCTCCTGCCACGGCACCAGGTTGGCGTGATGCTCGAGTTCGGTGACGACCACGGTGTCGCCCGGACCGAGTCGGCGACCGCCCATCAGCGCAGCCGATCGATCGTCGCCGAGGGTGTAGGCGACGAGGTTGATCGCCTCGGTCGCGTTCTTGGTGAACACGATCGTCTCCGATGTCGCACCCACGAATCCGGCGATCTTGGCGCGGGCGGCCTCGTAGGCGTCGGTCGCCTCCTCCGCCAGCTGATGGGCACCACGGTGCACCGCCGCGTTGTGGCTGGTGAGGAAGTCGCGCTCGGCGTCGAGAACTTGCACCGGCCGTTGTGATGTCGCGCCGGAATCGAGGTAGACCAACCGCTTGCCGTCGCGCACCGTCCGCGACAGGATCGGGAAGTCGGCCCTCAGCCGGTCCACGTCGATCGGCCGTGACACCACATCGGGTGAGATCGTCACGTCTGCACCTCCTTCGAGAAGGCTCAGCCCGCGGCCGCTGCCGAGGTGAACCGCACGTAGCCGTTCTCTTCGAGTTCGTCGGCGAGTTCGGGACCGGCGGATTCCACCACCCGCCCGTTGACGAACACGTGTACGTAGTCGGGTTTGATGTAGCGCAGGATCCGCGTGTAGTGGGTGATCAGCAGGATGCCACCGTGCTCTTGCGCCTTGTACCGGTTGACTCCCTCGCTCACCACACGCAGTGCGTCCACGTCGAGACCGGAGTCGGTCTCGTCGAGGATCGCGATACGCGGCTTGAGCAGATCGAGCTGCAGGATCTCATGGCGCTTCTTCTCGCCTCCGGAGAAGCCTTCGTTGACGCTGCGCTCACCGAACGACGGATCGATCTCGAGCGCGGTCATCGCCTCCTTGGTCTCCTTGACCCAGTGACGCAGCTTGGGGGCCTCACCCCGGACGGAGGTGGCGGCGGTGCGCAGGAAGTTCGACATCGAGACGCCGGGGACCTCGACCGGATACTGCATCGCGAGGAACAATCCCGCGCGAGCACGCTCGTCGACACTCATCTCCAGGACGTCCTCGCCGTCGAGGGTGATCGATCCCTGCGTCACCTGGTACTTGGGGTGCCCGGCGATGGCATAGGACAGGGTCGACTTGCCGGAGCCGTTGGGGCCCATGATCGCGTGCGTCTCGTCGGAGGAGACGGTGAGGTCGACACCCTTGAGGATGTGGATCGGTTCGGCGTCGGTGTCGCTCTGGGCGACGTCGACGTGCAGGTCGCGGATTTCCAGTGTGGTCATGTGATTCCTTGTTTCGGGCTGTGTGATCTCGATACGTCCTCGGCTGGCGCCTCGGACTACTCGATCAGCGGGTGTGGCGTCGGCCGGGTCGGCATTGCTATCACCGGAAAAAGTCAGGCGCCGGAGATCTGGAGTTCGTGCTCGATGGCGGCTTCGAGGCGTTCGCGCAGATCCGGGACGCCGATCTTGGCGATGACCTCGCGGAAGAAGCCCCGGATCACCAAGCGCCGCGCCTGGTCCTCCGGGATGCCGCGGGCCTGCAGATAGAACAGCTGCTCGTCGTCGAAGCGGCCGGTGGCGCTGGCGTGTCCGGCGCCGACGATCTCGCCGGTCTCGATCTCGAGGTTCGGCACCGAATCGGCGCGGGCATTGTCGGTCAGCACCAGGTTGCGGTTGAGCTCGAAGGTGTCGGTGCCCTCGGCTTCCGGGCGGATCAACACGTCACCGATCCACACGGTGTGGGCCTCGCGGGTCCGGTCACCGGTAGTGTCGCCCTGCAGTGCGCCCTTGTAGACCACATTGGACCGGCAGTGCGGCTGGCTGTGGTCGACGAGGAGTCGCTGCTCGAGGTGCTGTCCGGCGTCGGCGAAGTACAGGCCCCACAACTCGACGTCGCCGCCCGGCGCGTCGTAGTGCACCACCGGAGACAGGCGAACCAGGTTGCCGCCGAAGCTGAACGCGAAGTGACGGATCACCGAGTCGCGGCCGGCACGCACGTGATGAGCGGCCACATGGACTGCGTCATCGGCCCAGTCGTGCACGTTGACCACGGTCAGCGAGGCCTGGTCGCCCACGACGAACTCAACGTTCTCCGCGTACGTGCCGCTGCCCTTCTGGTCGAGCACCACGACGGCGCGGGCGAACGGTTCGAGCCGGATCTGAATGTGACCGAACGCGACCTCGTCGACCCCGGGACCGGTGACGGTCAGGGTGATCGGGTCGGTGTGATCGACCTCTTTGCCGACCGTGACCACGGTCGCCTGGGTGAACGACGTGTACGCCTGGGCGGCGATGCGGTCGAAGGGAACGCCGCCGTCACCCAGCCGCGAATCGTCGCGCCCGACGGTTTCGACCGCGACCCCGTCACCGGCGCCCTCGACCGAGATCTCGGCCTCGGCCGTGCGGGTGGCCTTGCCGTCGTGCAGGCCACGCAGGCGACGGAACGGGGTGAACCGCCACACCTCCTCGCGCGGGCTGGGGACCTCGAACGCGTCGACGTCGAACGAGGTGAACATCTCACCCTTGTTGACCGCCGTTGCGGTGAGGCCCGGGGTGCCGGCAGTGCTGTTGGTTGCCGGGCTGCCGGTCGTCGGAATAGTCGGATCGGCCATCAGCCGACGGCTCCTTCCATCTGCAGTTCGATCAGGCGGTTGAGTTCGAGTGCGTACTCCATCGGGAGTTCCTTGGCGATGGGCTCCACGAAGCCGCGCACCACCATGGCCATCGCCTCGTCCTCGGTGAGGCCGCGGCTCATCAGATAGAACAACTGATCGTCGCTGACCTTGGAGACGGTCGCCTCGTGTCCCATCGTCACGTCGTCCTCGCGGATGTCGACGTACGGGTAGGTGTCGCTACGCGAGATGGTGTCGACCAGCAGCGCATCGCATTTCACCGTGGAGCGACTGCCGTGCGCACCGTTGTTGACCTTGATCAGGCCACGGTAGGACGCACGCCCGCCGCCGCGTGCCACGGACTTGGACACGATGTTGCTCGACGTGTTCGGCGCCAGGTGCACCATCTTCGAACCGGTGTCCTGGTGCTGTCCCTCGCCGGCGAACGCGACCGAGAGCACCTCGCCCTTGGCGTGCTCACCGGTCAGCCACACAGCCGGGTACTTCATGGTGACCTTCGAGCCGATGTTGCCGTCGATCCACTCCATGGTGGCGCCGGCCTCGGCCTTGGCGCGCTTGGTGACCAGGTTGTAGACGTTGTTCGACCAGTTCTGGATGGTAGTGTAGCGGCAGCGGCCGCCCTTCTTCACCACGATCTCGACGACCGCCGAGTGCAGCGAGTCGGTCTTGTAGATCGGCGCAGTGCAGCCCTCGACGTAGTGCACGTAAGCACCCTCGTCGACGATGATGAGGGTCCGCTCGAACTGACCCATGTTCTCGGTGTTGATGCGGAAGTAGGCCTGCAGCGGGATGTCGACGTGCACGCCCGGCGGCACGTAGATGAACGAGCCGCCCGACCACACCGCGGTGTTCAGCGCGGAGAACTTGTTGTCCCCGGCCGGGATGACCGAGCCGAAGTACTCCTGGAAGATCTCCGGATGCTCACGCAGTCCGGTGTCGGTGTCCATGAAGATGACGCCCTGCTCCTCCAGGTCCTCGCGGATCTGGTGATAGACCACCTCGGACTCGTACTGCGCGGCGACACCGGCGACCAGGCGCTGCTTCTCCGCCTCCGGGATGCCCAGCCTGTCGTAGGTGTTCTTGATGTCCTCGGGCAGGTCGTCCCAGCTCGCCGCCTGCTTCTCGGTGGATCGGACGAAGTACTTGATGTTGTCGAAGTCGATCCCGTCGAGGTCGCCACCCCAATGCGGCATCGGCTTGCGATCGAAGATCCGCAGCGCCTTGAGCCGCTGCTCGAGCATCCACTCCGGCTCGTTCTTCTTGCCGGAGATGTCGGCGACGACCGCATCGGACAGACCGCGCTGCGCGCTGGCGCCGGCGACGTCCGAATCGGCCCAGCCGTAGCCGTAGTTGCCGAGCGACGCGATGGTCTCCTCTTGGGTCAGCGGAGCAGGCTTCGTCGGTGTTCCGGTATCGGTTGCGGTCGGATCGGTCACTGTCATCGCGAGGCCTTTCGACTCGTCTTCTTCACGTGAGCGGATGCGGGCTGTGCATCGCTCGCTTGCGTCGTGGTGGTCCCCGTCGGGACCGTGGCACCCTCCGGCGGAGGATGCAGTGGCACATGGGTGGTGCAGGCACAGTCGCCGTTGGCGATGGTCGCCAGGCGCTGCACGTGCGTGCCGAGGAGTTCGGTGAACACCGCGGTCTCGGCTTCACACAGTTCGGGGAACTCGGTGGCGACGTGCGCGACCGGGCAGTGGTGCTGACAGATCTGCATCCCGGTCCCCACGTTCCGGGTGTTGGCCGAGAATCCGGCGCTGGTGAGAGCGTCGGCGATCTCGTTGACCGTGTCGGCGACCGAACCCGAATCCTGTGCGGGTACCACGTCGGCCACGATCTCCTCCACCCGATCGCGCGCGAACGCCTCGACCGCGGCCTCCCCGCCGACGGCACGCAGCCGGCGCATCGCCGCGCCCGCCAGATCGTCGTAGGCGTGGCGCAACTTGCCCCGGCCGGTGGCCGTGAGCTGGAACCACTTCGCCGGGCGGCCGCGACCGCGGTGAGCCCGGCCGAAGCCCGACGACGACGTTTCCACGTCACCGGCCTCGGTCAGTGCCTCCAGATGGCGGCGGACACCCGCGGCGCTGATCCCCAACCGCTCGGCGATCTCCGACGCGGTCAGCGGTCCGTCTTCCACCAGCAGTGAAACCACGGCCGCACGGGTCTGTCCGTCGGGATGGCCTGGGGCGGCCAATCCGCCGTCCACAGAGGCGGCATGCGCTGCGGATGGCAGCGTTGTATCGCTCCTCATGGTTTTCACAACACAAGTGTGACGTAATTGCTTCCCCGGTGCCACCAAGGGTGGCCTTAGTCTTGTCGATCCGGTCGGTTGACGGCGACGAATCCGAATCCGTTCGCGAGGGACGTCCCCGTGGCGGATCCGCTGTGGCGATTCGGGGCATTAGAGTCGTCGGCGTGCCAGACACCACAGTGACGGGTGGTCGGGCCCGCTCGCTGGGTCCGCGCCTGCGGGGGGCGGTGGACTACCTCGGCCTGCGCCGGCCCCGTCCCCGCCGAGACAACGGCGCCGCCGACGACGCCACCGAACGGCGCGGCGACTACGGCAAGACGGTTGCCCGGCTCCACGACGACGAGCGCGAAGTCGGCCCACTCAACGACGCCGAGAACCGGCGGCTGCTACGCATCAAGTTGTTCGGTGCCACCGGGTCGGTGCTGCTGCTGATCGGCTCGCTCGGCACCGGCGCGATCCCCGTGCTGCAGAACCCGGTGGCCGGGATGCGAGTGCTCTCGCTGCCCTCTCGCATGTGGAGCACGGCGCTGACCTTGTCGATCGGCGGCACCATCATGCTCGTGGTGGCGTGGCTGTTGATCGGCCGATTCGCCGTCGGACGCTTCGGTGTCGAAGTCCTGCACGGACGCAGCCCCGACCGTCGGATGACCCGCCGGCAGGCCGATCGCACCCTGATGCTGTGGATCGCGCCGATCATCGTGGCGCCCCCGCTGCTGTCCAAAGACATCTACTCGTATCTGGCGCAGAGTGCGATTGCCCATCGCGGCATGGATCCCTACGTCATCAGTCCGGTCCGCGGCCTCGGCGTCGATCACGTGCTGACCCGATCGGTGCCCAACCTGTGGCGCGACACCCCGGCGCCCTACGGCCCGCTGTTCCTGTGGCTCGGCAAGGGCATCACCGCGGTGACCGGTGAGAACATCACCGCAGCCATCTTCGCGCACCGACTGCTGGCGTTGGTGGGCATCGCGCTGATCGTGTGGGCGCTGCCGCGGCTCGCGCGACGCTGCGGCGTGTCGTCGGTGGCCGCGTTGTGGCTGGGCGCGATGAACCCACTGCTGATCCTGCATCTGGTCGGCGGCATCCACAACGAAGCCCTGATGCTCGGCATGATGCTGGTGGGCCTCGAGCTGTGTTTCCGCGCCATCTACGGGAGCGAACGATTACGCAGACCCGGCTCGGTCTGGCCGTCGTCGGCGGGATGGATCCTGATCGCGGGCACCGCGGTGATCTCCGCATCGGCCATGGTGAAGGTGACGTCGATGCTGGCGCTCGGGTTCGTCGGCATCGCGCTGGCCCAACGCTGGGGTGCCTACCTACCCGCCCTGCGCCACGCCCCGGTGCGCCAGTGGTGGGATCGGTCACGTCGATCCATCGCCGCTCTCGCCGCCTCGGCAGCCACTCTGGCCGGTGTGCTCGTGGTGGTGATGGTGGGCATCTGCGTCGGCACCGGCCTCGGCTTCGGTTGGACCAGCACCCTGTCCACCGGTGACGTAGTGCGCTCGTGGATGTCGATGCCGACACTGCTGTCGGTCACCACCGGACGGCTCGGCGTCGCGCTGGGCCTCGGTGATCAGACACAGGCGATTCTGGAGGTCGGACGACCGCTGGGCCAGCTCATCGCCGCCGGGTTCATCGTCCGATGGATGCTCGCCTGCCTCGGCGGACGGCTGCATCCACTCGGCGCACTCGGTGTGTCAATGGCCACAGTGGTCGTCTTCTTCCCGTTCGTGCAGGCCTGGTATCTCCTGTGGGCAGTCATCCCACTGGCCGCGTGGGCGACCCGCCCGTGGTTTCGCATCACCACCATCGCCATCTCGGCGATCATCGCCATCGTCGTGATGCCCACCAGCTCCAACACCAGTGGAGTGGTTCTGGCACAAGGACTTCTCGCCGGAGTGATCATGGTCGCGGTGATGACTGCCCTGTTCTTCGAGGATCTGCCGATTCAGCGCTGGTGGCGCACGTGGCGCACCGAGCACCGAGACCCGGAACCGGCGCCCGACGATGCGCACAGCGGCTGACCGGCTCGAGTTCACGCCCGCGCGCAATTTTTGGCCGACGGGCCCCTCCGCATACTCTGGCTGGTGTGCATGGCACGACGATGCGGGAGCGGTACCACGGCGATGATCGGCGAGATGGTCAAAAATCGACCGACGGTCGCCCGATGAGCACCGACAACGCAGTGAGCACCGACCGCGGGGCGACCACCCGCCCGGCCCTGCACGTCACCGGCCTCGTCAAACGCTACGACGAACACACCGCCGTCGATGGTCTCGATCTGCGGCTCGAACCGGGCTCGATCCTGGCGTTGCTCGGTCCCAACGGAGCGGGCAAGACCACCACCGTGGAGATCTGTGAGGGCTTCCTGACCGCCGACGCCGGTTGTGTGCGGGTGCTGGGTCTCGACCCGATCGCCGACAACGACGCGCTACGCCGTCGCATCGGGGTCATGCTGCAGGGCGGCGGCGCCTATCCGGGCGCGCGGGCCGAGGAGATGCTCCGGCTGTGCGCGTCCTACAGCGCCGACCCCATCGATCCGGGTTGGCTGCTCGACGTTCTCGGCCTCGCCGACTGTGCGCGTACCTCATTCCGCCGGCTGTCCGGCGGTCAACAGCAGCGGCTGTCGCTGGCCTGCGCCATCGTCGGGCGTCCCGAGCTGGTATTCCTCGACGAACCCACCGCCGGTCTCGACGCCCACGCCCGGATCCTGGTGTGGGAGCTGATCGACCGTCTGCGCGGCGATGGGGTGTCGGTGCTGTTGACCACACATCTGATGGATGAGGCCGAAGAACTCGCCGACGACGTGGTGATCATCGACCACGGCCGGGTCGTGGCCGCGGGCACACCGGCCGACCTCACCAGCCGCGGCGCCGAGAACGAATTACGGTTCTCCGCACCTCGCGGTCTCGACGTCGCGCTACTGCTGCTGGCCTTGCCCGAGGGCTACCGATGCACAGAGACCGCCCCGGGCAGCTATCTGGTGCACGGCCCGGTGACTCCTCAGGTGCTGGCCACCGTGACCGCATGGTTCGCCAAGATCGACGTGCTCGCCACCGACCTGCGGGTGGAGACCCGCAGCCTGTCCGACGTGTTCCTCGATCTCACCGGGCGGGCCCTGCGCTCATGACCACAGCTGCCAACCGGTTTGCCCCCGGCACGTTCGCGCCCCGCCCCCAAGCGGCGTCGTTGCCGACGATCCTCGTCGCACAGTCGCGGTTGGAGCTCACGCTGCTGTTGCGCAACGGCGAGCAGTTGCTGCTCACCATGTTCATCCCGATCACTCTGCTGATCGGTCTGTGTCTGCTGCCACTGGACACCGATCTCGGCGCGTCCACCGCCGAACGCGCGACCACTTTCGTCCCGGCCATCATGACGGTCGCGGTGATGTCGACGGCATTCACCGGGCAGGCCATCGCCCTGGGGTTCGACCGGAGGTACGGGGCGCTCAAACGACTGGGTGCCACCCCGATCCCGCGTTGGGGCATCATCGCGGGCAAGTCGATCGCGGTCGTACTCGTGGTCGCCCTGCAGGCCGTCATCCTCGGGGCGATCGGTCTCGCGTTCGGCTGGCGACCATCGGCGCTCGGTATCCTCCTCGGAGCGCTCGTCATCGCGGTCGGGACCATCACCTTCTCGGCTCTGGGACTGCTGCTCGGCGGCACGCTGAAGGCCGAGGTGGTGCTGGCGCTGGGCAACCTGCTGTGGTTCGCGATGGTCGGCGTCGGCAGCCTGGTGGTGATGGGCGATCGGGTCCCCGAAGCGATGCAGTGGATCGCCCGCGCCGTCCCGTCCGGCGCGCTGACCGAGGCCCTCGGTCAAGCGACCGCGGGTTCGATCGATTTCTTCGGCATAGGTGTGTTGCTCGCATGGGCGGTGGTGGCCGCTGTGCTCGCGGTGAGGTGGTTCCGGTTCGAATGACAACGTCCAAAGTTCACTCAGAAGGCTCGGCGGCCGACGTTCCGGCGTCGGAGCCGTCGGCCTCGACGGCGACATCCGATGCGCCGCGGGTCCGCTCGGGCAGGTTCACGCGCGTGCCGGGTTTCGGGGTTCCGACCGCTCGTTTCGTGTGGCTGTGGAGCATCGCGTTGCTCGTCGCGAACGTCGGCATCGTCGCCACCGGCGGGGCCGTGCGGCTCACCGGTTCCGGCCTGGGCTGCCCCACCTGGCCCCGCTGCACCGACGACTCCTTCGTTCCGCACGGCGAGTTGGGCCTGCACGGTGTGATCGAGTTCGGGAACCGCATGCTGACGTGGGTACTGGTCGCGGTCGCGATCGCCACCTTCACCGCGGTGTATCGATACGCGCATGCGACGCGCCGGGACCGCTGGCTCGCCGCACTGCTCGGGCTCGGTATCCCGTTCCAGGGCGTCATCGGCGGCATCACCGTGCTGACCCAGCTCAACCCATGGGTGGTGTCACTGCACTTCGTGCTGTCGATGGTGTTGGTATCGGGTGCGACGGTGCTGGTGCACCGATTGCGTCCGCAGCCGGCCACGGCTCCGGCAGCCGACCTCGTGTCCCGGCTGGGGCAACGCCTGGCATGGCTGCAGTATGTGGTGACCTGGGCGGTGATCTATCTGGGCACGGTGGTCACCGGGTCCGGGCCGCACGCCGGTGATGCCGACGCCCCGCGCAACGGACTGGCGCCCGACAACGCGACACAGCTGCACGCCGACGGGGTGTTCGTCCTCGTCGGCCTCGCGGTCGCGCTCGCGGTCGTCACCCATCTGATGCGCCAACCCGAACGCCGGACCGCCGACGTCGCCTTGGCGTTGATCGCCGTGCAGGGCGTACTGGGCGTCGTGCAGTACAACACGGGCCTGCCCATCGCGCTGGTTATCGCCCACATGACCGTCAGCGCACTGCTGCTGATCGCGGCCACCTGGATGATCCTGCAATTCGGCGACCGCCGGCGCCCGGTGACCACCGGACCCATGACCACCGGACCGATGACCTCGGGACCGGCGGGCGCGGCACCGATGGACGATGACACCGAGGTCTCGGCCACCGCCGGCACACTGCGTACCGATCGTCGACCAAGCGCCGGTTGACCGACGCCGGCTCCGCCGCTCGGCTACGTCGGGCGGATGCGGGCGATCAGAGGATCGACCGGTTGCGCGGCTTGGGGAAGCGCGACTGCTTGGCCACCCAGCCCGCCATCTGCTTGTAGTGCGCTGGCGACACATTCGCCGCCGACGTGAGATCACGATCCCACTCGGCCATCTCGAGGCCGTCGACCGCCGACACCACGGCGTGGGCGACCGCCATGTCGGACACCACTCGGTCACCGAGGATGCCCCCGCGCTCGCCGACCAGTGTGATGCGCACGCCGGCGTCCCCGATCGGCTGCAGCACCACCTTCGCCGAACCACCCTCGCGTCCCACGAAGTCCTGGATGGAGGAGACGACATCCTTGGGCACCTCGACGTTCGAGGCGGAGGTGTCGACGGTCTCGGTTGCGGACTGATCGCTCATGGTGCTTGAGCATACCGGGGGCGGATCGCCGCGATACGGCCCACCGACGCCGGCGGACGCGACGCCCGACGCGCCCGGACGCCGTCGGCCGATGAGGTAGAACAGTGCCATGCGCGCTATTCAGGTGATCCGCCACGGCGGTCCGGACGTCCTCGATTTCGGCACCGTCGACGACCCCATTCCCGCACCCGGGGAAGTGATCGTGCGCACCACCGCAATCGGTGTCAACTTCATCGACACCTATCTGCGGCGTGGCCTCTACCCGTCGGTGCCGCCGTACGTGCCGGGTAGCGAAGGTGCCGGCGAGGTGATCTCGGTGGGCGCCGACGTCACAGACGTGTCCGTCGGACAGCGGGTGTGCTGGGTGGACGCGCCGGGCAGCTACGCGGAACTGGTCGCCGTGCCCGCTGCGCGGGCTGTCCCGATCCCCGACGAGGTCGCCGACGACATCGCCGGATCGGCGATGCTGCGCGGACTCACCGCGCACTATCTACTCGACGGCAGCGCTCATCCCGGGGTTGGCGACACCGTGTTGATCCATGCCGGCGCCGGCGGCGTCGGCCTCATCCTGACGCAGTTGGCGAAGCTTCGTGGCCTGCGCGTGATCACGACGGTCTCGTCGGACGACAAGGAGGAATTGTCGACCGCGGCCGGCGCCGACCACGTCCTGCGGTACGGCGACGCTCTCGCCGAGGAGGTGCGGTCGCTCACCGACGGCCGCGGGGTCGCGGTGGCCTACGACGGCGTCGGAGCCGACACGTTCGAACAGTCGCTGGCGTCGACCGCCGTGCGCGGCATCATCGTGCTGTTCGGAGCGGCCTCCGGACCGGTCCCGCCGTTCGATCTGCAGCGCCTCAACCCGGCGGGTTCGCTGTCGGTCACCCGGCCCACACTCGGGCACTTCATCGCCGACACCGAGGAGCTGCGCTGGCGTGCGGGAGCCTTCCTCGATGCCGTGGCCGGTGGGGACATCGACATCCGCGTGGGTCAACGGAACCGACTGGCCGACGCCGCCGAGGCGCACATCGCGCTCGAGTCCCGGGCCACGACCGGCACGACCGTGCTCATCCCGGGCTGACGCCGACCTCTCGACGGCAGCGCCGGTGACTGCCTTCCCGGCCGCGGGGCGATGCGTCAGAAGTAGCTGGTGATCAGCGGTAGGTTCACCACCGCGTCGATGGCGAGACCGCAGAACAGGATCGCCAGATACTCATTGGACTGCAGAAAGATCTTCAGCGGGGCCACCTCGGCACCGGCGCGGGTCTCCTTGTAGAGCTTGTGCACACGGCTCGCGAACCAGCCTCCGGACAGGATCGCCACGGCCGCGTAGATCCAACTCGTGCCGGCGATCAGCACCAGCGAGCTGAGCACCGTGGCCCAGGTGTAGATGACCATCTGACGCGTGACGCGTTCTTCGGTGGCGATCACCGGCAGCATCGGCACCCCGGCCGCCCGATAATCCTCCTTGTAGCGCATCGCCAGCGCCCAGGTGTGCGGCGGCGTCCAGAAGAAGATGACCAGGAACAGCACGATCGGCTGCCACCCGATGGAACCGGTCACCGCGGCCCAGCCCACCAGGGTGGGCATACAACCCGCAGCGCCACCCCACACGACGTTCTGCCACGTGCGACGCTTCAGGATCATCGTGTACACGCCGACGTAGAAGGCGATGGTCGCGGTCACCAGCAGGGCGCTGAGCAGATTGGCAGCCGACCAGAGCACCGCGAACGACCCGATCCAGAGCGCGATTCCGAAGATCAGTGCGTTGCGGGTCGAGACCGCGTGACGTGCCAGCGGTCGACGCGCAGTCCGTTTCATCTTCTGGTCGATGTCGGCGTCGGCCACCATGTTCAGGGTGTTGGCACTGCCGGCGCCGAGCCAGCCGCCGAGCAGCGTCGCGGCGATCAGCGCGATGTCGACGTGTCCGCGGTCGGCCTGCAACATCACCGGGATCGTGGCGACCAACAGCAGTTCGATGACTCGCGGTTTGGTCAGCGCGACGTAGGCGAACACCGTCGCCTTCGACCGCGCCAGGAACGAGTCACCCGCGGCGGCGGGAGCCGGCGTGACCGACCCATCCGACCCGTGGGATGCGGCGGACAGTTCTCCGCTCACACGTTCCCCAATCCTCACGGCCTCTCCTCGTCTGCCCCGACTACGTCGGAGCACGGCGGATCGGATACTGCGGCGCGAGACTCGACGAGGGGCTACTACAGAGCATGGTAGACGGTGGGTTCGGCGATCAAAGAATCGAGTCCCGCCTCCGATCGGGTCACTCGGCGCGCCATGGGCGGGCGGGGGCGACTACGCTGGACGCCGTAGCCGCCGCAATCGCGGCCGGTGTGATCAGCCGGCTTCACCACCCGCCGTCGAGAGCCGACGGCCACGTGGATCACACCGTCGAGCACACTGTGGACTTGCACATACAGTTGACATGCACGAGCAGATGCCTGCGATCGCATCGCACCGACTACGCACAGGAGACAGTACGACCGTGGCGCTCACAGACGACATTCGCGCGTTGACCCAGCCGAGCTACCCCGACGACTGGTCGGACCTGGACACACGCGCGGTCGACACCGTGCGCGTCCTCGCTGCCGACGCCGTCCAGAAGTGCGGCAGCGGCCACCCCGGTACCGCGATGAGCCTTGCTCCGCTCGCCTACACGCTGTTCCAGCGTGTGATGAGACACGATCCCGCCGACACCGCCTGGGTCGGCCGAGACCGGTTCATCCTGTCGTGCGGGCATTCCAGCCTCACCCTCTACATCCAGCTCTACCTGGGTGGCTTCGGGCTCGAGCTGTCCGACCTGGAGGCACTGCGCACCTTCGGCTCCAAGACCCCCGGGCACCCGGAGTTCCGGCATACCCGGGGAGTCGAGATCACCACCGGCCCGCTCGGCCAGGGACTGGCCTCGGCGGTCGGCATGGCGATGGCGGCCCGCCGCGAGAGGGGTCTGTTCGACCCCGAACCGGCCTGGGGCGACAGCCCGTTCGACCACTACATCTACGTGGTCGCCTCCGACGGTGACATCGAGGAGGGCATCACGTCGGAGGCATCATCCCTGGCGGGCACCCAGCAGTTGGGCAACCTGATCCTGTTCTACGACGACAACAAGATCTCGATCGAGCACGGCACCAGCATCGCGCTCTCGGAGGACACCGCCAAGCGCTACGAGGCGTACGGCTGGCACGTCCAGGTCGTGGAAGGCGGCGAAGACGTCGCGGCCATCGAGGCCGCTGTCGCCGAGGCCAAATCGATCACCGACCGGCCCTCGATCATCCTGCTGCGCACCATCATCGGATATCCGGCACCCACAAAGATGAACACCGGCGGCGTGCACGGCTCGGCGCTCGGCGATGACGAGGTCGCGGCGACCAAGAAGATTCTCGGATTCGATCCCGACAAGACCTTCGAGGTGAGCGACGAGGTCATCGCCCACACCCGCTCGCTGGTCGACCGCGGCCGGGCGGCCCATCAGGAGTGGGAATCGTCGTTCAACGCGTGGGTGGAGCGCGAACCGACACGCAAGGAACTGTTCGACCGCGTCAGCCAGGACCGTCTCCCCGCCGGCTGGACCGATGCGTTGCCCAGTTGGGAGCCGGGAACGTCCGTCGCCACCCGGTCCGCCTCGGGTGACGTGCTCAGCGCCGTCGGTCCCGTGCTGCCCGAGCTGTGGGGCGGTTCGGCCGACCTGGCCGGCAGCAACAACACGACCATGAAGGACGCCAAGTCGTTCGGACCGACCTCGATCTCCAACGAGGACTGGGACGCCGAACCCTATGGGCGGACACTGCATTTCGGCATCCGCGAGCACGCGATGGCCGCGATCCTGTCGGGCATCGTGCTGCACGGCCCGACTCGCGCGTACGGCGGCACCTTCCTGCAGTTCAGCGACTACATGCGGCCCGCGGTCCGTCTCGCCTCGTTGATGGACATCGACCCGATCTATGTGTGGACCCACGATTCCATCGGTCTCGGTGAGGACGGCCCCACCCACCAGCCGATCGAGCACCTCTCGGCACTGCGGGCCATCCCGAACCTCAGCGTCGTCCGGCCGGCCGACGCGAACGAGACCGCCTACGCGTGGCAGACCGTTCTCGGCAAATCCAGCAGCAGCGGTCCGGTGGGACTGTGCCTGACCCGCCAGAAGGTCGCCGTCCTGGAGAACTCGTCGGCGGCCGGTGTCGCGAAGGGTGGCTACGTGCTCGTGGAGGCATCCACCCCGGTGCCGGACGTGATCCTGATCGCCACCGGCTCGGAGGTCGAGATCGCCGTGGCCGCCGGTGAGAAACTCGAGGCGCAGGGCATCGGCGCGCGCGTGGTCTCCATGCCGTGTGTGGAGTGGTTCGAGAGCCAGGATCAGAACTACCGTGATCAGGTGCTGCCACCGACCGTCAAGGCACGCGTCTCGGTGGAGGCCGGCATCGCCATGTCCTGGCACAAGATCGTGGGCGGATTCGGCGAATGCGTCTCCCTCGAGCACTACGGGGAGTCCGCCGACTACAAGACGCTCTACGCGGAGTTCGGCATCACGCCCGACGCCACCGTCGCCGCCGCACAACGCTCGATCGCCAACGTGAAGGGATAGCAGCATGACGCAGAACGCAAAGCTGGCAGAACTGTCCGAGGCAGGCGTCTCGGTGTGGCTCGACGATCTGTCGAGAGAACTGATCAAATCCGGCGACCTCAAGGAACTGGTCGAGACCAAGTCCGTGGTCGGCGTCACCACGAATCCGTCGATCTTCCAGGCGGCCCTGTCGAAGGGGACCGCCTACGACGACCAGGTCAACGAGTTGGCCGCGCGCGGAGCCGACGTGGACGCGACCATCCGGACCGTCACCACCGACGACGTGCGCAATGCCTGCGATGTCCTCGCGCCGGTGTTCGAGGAGTCCGACGGCGTCGACGGACGCGTCTCGATCGAGGTGGATCCCCGGCTGGCACATGAGACCGACGCCACCGTCGCACAGGCCGTCGAACTGTGGAAGATCGTCGATCGGCCCAACCTGCTGATCAAGATCCCCGCCACCAAGGCGGGGCTGCCCGCGATCACCCGCACGCTGGCCGAGGGCATCAGCGTGAACGTGACGCTGATCTTCTCGGTGGACCGGTACAAAGAGGTGATGGACGCCTACCTGGACGGCCTCGACGCGGCCGCCGCGGCCGGCCATGACCTGTCCACCATCCACTCGGTCGCGTCGTTCTTCGTCTCCCGCGTGGACACCGAGATCGACAAGCGTCTCGATGCGATCGGTACCCCGGAGGCCACCGAACTGAAGGGCAAGGCGGCGCTGGCCAACGCACGGCTGGCATACCAGGCCTATCAGGAGATCTTCGAGGTCGAGTCCCGATTCCCCGATCTCCTCGCCCAGGGCGCCCGTCCGCAGCGAGCACTGTGGGCGTCGACAGGGGTGAAGAATCCCGACTACCCCGACACCCTGTATGTCAGCGAACTCGTCGCCCCCAACACGGTGAACACCATGCCGGGCAAGACGATGGACGCCTTCGCCGACCACGGCTGGGTCAACACCGGGTCGATCGTCGGCCTGGCGAACGAGTCACAGGAGGTCTTCGACAAGCTCGCTGCTGTCGGCATCGACCTCGCCGACGTGTTCACGGTCCTCGAGGACGAGGGCGTGCAGAAGTTCGAGGTGTCGTGGAACGAATTGCTCGACGCCACCGCCGAGCAGCTCACGGCCGCGAAGGGCTGACCCGAGTGCCCGGCGGCGGTACCACCTGGAACAACCCGCTCCGCGATCCCCGGGATAAGCGGCTGCCACGGATCGCGGGCCCGTGCAGCCTGATCATCTTCGGCGTGACGGGCGACCTCGCCCGCAAGAAGCTGATGCCGGCGGTCTACGACCTCGCCAACCGGGGTCTGTTGCCGCCGTCGTTCGCGCTCGTCGGTTTCGCCCGGCGCGACTGGGACCACGAGGACTTCGCCAAGATCGTCCACGACGCGGTGCGCGATCACGCACGCACAGGGTTCCGCGAGGAGGTGTGGGAACGACTCGCCGAAGGCTTCCGGTTCGTCCAGGGCGCCTTCGACGACGACAGCGCGTTCGACCGGCTCAAGGAAACCCTGGAAGGCCTCGACAAGGAACGCGGCACCGACGGCAACCATGCGTTCTACCTGTCGATCCCGCCCAAGGCCTTCCCCACCGTCTGTGAGCAACTCGACCGCAGCGGCCTGGCCAAGGAGGACGGCGACCACTGGCGCCGCGTCGTGATCGAGAAGCCGTTCGGGCACAACCTGGAATCGGCCAAAGAGCTCAACGCGATCGTCAACGGGGTGTTCCCCGAGTCGTCGGTCTTCCGGATCGACCACTATCTCGGCAAGGAGACGGTGCAGAACATCTTGGCGTTGCGCTTCGCCAATCAGATGTTCGATCCGCTGTGGAGTTCGCATTACGTCGATCACGTGCAGATCACCATGGCCGAGGACATCGGACTCGGCGGCCGGGCCGGCTACTACGACGGGATCGGCGCAGCACGCGACGTGATCCAGAATCATCTGCTGCAGCTGATGGCGTTGGTTGCGATGGAGGAGCCGATCTCGTTCGAGCCCAAGCAACTGCAGGACGAGAAGATCAAGGTGCTCGCAGCGACCCGCAACATCGAGCCGCTCGACGACAACACCGCCCGCGGTCAGTACGGTCCGGGCTGGCAGGGCAGCGAGAAGGTGCCGGGACTGCTCGACGAGGCGGGGTTCGCCAAGGACTCCACCACGGAGACCTTCGCCGCGATCGCGCTGGAGGTCGACTCCCGACGCTGGGCCGGCGTGCCGTTCTACCTCCGCACCGGCAAGCGGCTCGGCCGACGGGTCACCGAGATCGCCCTGGTGTTCAAACGCGCGCCCCATCTGCCGTTCGACAAGACCATGACCGAGGAACTCAGTCAAAACGCTCTGGTCATCCGGGTGCAGCCGGACGAGGGGATCACCCTGCGGTTCGGGTCCAAGGTCCCGGCGTCGAGCATGGAGGTCCGCGACGTCAACATGGACTTCAGTTACGGCACCGCGTTCACCGAGGCATCCCCCGAGGCCTACGAACGCCTCATCCTCGATGTACTGCTCGGCGAGCCGTCGCTGTTCCCGGTCAACGAGGAGGTCGAGCTCTCCTGGGAGATCCTCGATCCCGTCATCGAGCACTGGGCCCAGGCGGGCACACCCGACACCTACGAGTCCGGGACCTGGGGCCCGACATCCGCCGACGAGATGATGTCGCGCGTCGGACGGTCCTGGCGCCGCCCATGACTCCCCCGCGCCCACCGGTCGCCCAACGACAGGAGTGCTGACGATGATCGTCGAGTTGCCCAACACCTCCACCACCGATGTCGCCAAGAAGATCGTCGAGGTTCGCGAGTCCGGCGGCGCCATCAGCCTCGGTCGTGTGCTGACCCTCGTGGTCTGCGCCGAGCACGGCGAACCCACCGAAGGCGCGATCGAGGCGGCGATCGGCGCCAGTAGCGAGCACCCGAGTCGCGTGATCGTGGTGACCCGTGGCGACCGGTCGGCCGACTCGCGGCTCGATGCCGAGATCCGGGTCGGTGGTGACGCCGGGGCGTCGGAGGTGGTGCTGCTGTCGCTGCAGGGCGATCTCGCCGATCATCCGCGGTCGGTGGTGACCCCGTTCCTGTTGCCCGACACACCGGTCGTCGTGTGGTGGCCCGGCGAGGCGCCGACAGCGCCGGCGAGCGACCCGATGGGATCACTCGGCCGACGCCGGATCCTCGACGCCAACCGATGCGCCAATCCGAAGACGGTGCTCGCCCGCCGACTCGCCACGTACGCGGCCGGTGACACCGACCTCGCCTGGACCCAGATCACCCACTGGCGGGCCCTGTTGGCGTCGGCAGCCGACCGCCCACCACACACCCCCATCACCGAGGTCCAGGTGGCCGGCCCCAGCGACTCCCCCGGCATCGACCTGTTGGCGGGCTGGTTGCGGTCGGCGCTGTCGGTGCCGACGCGGCGGACCGTGGGCAGCTTCGAGGTTCGTCTGGTGCGCGAGGACGGCCCGACCGTCCTCTCGCTCGACATGAACAACAATGCGGTCCTGAGCATGCCCGGCAAACCCGACGGCCGCGTCGCGATGACGCGCCGCGAACTCCCCCTCCTGCTGGCCGAGGAACTGCGCCGACTCGACACCGACGACGTATACGCTCTCGCGTTGCAGGGCGTCGTGGATGTGGAATTCGAGGGGCAGGCGGTGGCCTGATGATCCCGGAAACACTGGTGTTCGACCACAAGAACGATCTGGTCGCGACCGCGGCCAGCCGTTTCGTGGATCTGGTGACCAAGGCCCAGGCAGACCACGGCGTCGCCTCGGTGGTGTTGACCGGCGGCAGCAACGGGATCGCGGTCCTGCGCGCCCTCGCGGCAGACAGCGGCGACATCGACTGGTCTCGCGTGGAACTGTTCTGGGGTGACGACCGGTTCGTGCCCGCCGACGATCCCGAACGCAACTACGGCCAGGCGTGTGACGCATTGCTCGACCACGTCCCGGTCGACTCGGCGCGGGTCCATGCGATGGCGCCGTCGGACGGTGAATTCGGCGACGACATCGACGCCGCTGCCGCGGCGTATGCGACGGTGCTGGCGCGAACCAGTGCCGGACGGGTGCCGCATTTCGATCTGCATCTGCTCGGCATGGGCGGGGAGGGACACATCAACTCGCTGTTCCCACACACCGCGGCCACCGCGGAAGCCGAAAAGACGGTTGTCGCGGTGGAGGACTCACCGAAGCCGCCACCGCGGCGGATCACGCTGACTCTGCCGGTGGTCAACCGCAGTAAGGCGGTCTGGTTCTTGGTGGCCGGCGAGGACAAGGCCGAGGCGGTCGCGGCCGCCCACACCGGTGCCCACGCCGCAGACTGGCCGTGCGCCGGCGCACACGGCACCGACGAGACCGTGTGGTTCCTGGACCGCGGCGCCGCGTCACGCCTCACTTGAGTCAGGTGGCGAATCGGTGGGCGGCGTTGCCCGACACGTCGGGTGCGACGTCTGGGCACAGCGCGATCGAGTGATCGTAGAACCGTTCGTCGAGCGGAAGGAACGGAATCGGCGACTCGTCCGTGACACCGCGAAGCCGATCGGCGAGATCACGCTCGATCTCCACGATGGTTGACTCGTCGACGTCGCGCGCACGGGTGACGAGGTGTGGCCGCAAGGTTTCCATCCCCGTGTACCAGAGCGTTCCGTGCAGCGTCGTCCACAGCACGTCCTCGATGTCGCCGCTGATTCCCCTCGGACCCAGGCTGCCGGGACGGTCACCGGCGGTGACGATGGTCAGCGCGCGGCGTCCGACGAGTCCTCCGTCGCCGTACTTGCGGGCCCGACCCGTGGCGGGATCGATCACGTCGTAGGCGAACCCGCGCTCGAAGACGCGGTCAACCCAGCCCTTCATGATCGCGGGCATCCCGTACCACCAGAGCGGGAACTGCAGCACGACCAGGTCGGCATCGCGCAACTTCTGTTGCTCGGCCTCGACGTCGGCCCCGCCTTCCTCGCGCAGCACCGGATCCCACTGCATCGCATACAGATCGGACTCGAGAACCTGCCAGCCCTCGTCGCGAAGCACCTGCGCGCCGAGTCGATGCAGATGCCGGTTCAGAGAGTTCGGATCCGGATGTGCGACCACCCACAAAGCCTTCATGGTGCGTGCAACGCCGCCGCACGATGCTCGCATTCCGCTCGCAGTACCGGTACCAACACCGAGTCAACGAGAAGCGGGACCCCGTCGATGCGAATCGGCGCCCGGTCGACGGTCGGCTAGCCCGAGTTGCGCAGCGCCGTGGCCAGGCCGTTCATCGTCAGCTGGATACCGCGCCGCACGCGCGGCTCGTCGTCGCCGGCACGGAATCGCCGCAGCAACTCGACCTGCAGCAGATTGAGCGGCTCCAGGTAAGGGAAACGGTTGTAGACCGACCGTTTGAGCGCGGCGTTGTCCGACAGCAGATCGTCGGTGCCGGTGATCTTCGAGTACATGTCGATGGTGCGCTCGTGCTCGTCGACGATCATGCCGAAGACGGTGTCGCGCAGCGTCTCATCGGGCACCAGTTGCGCATAGCGGTGGGCAAGTCCCATATCCGACTTGGCGAGCACCTGCGCCATGTTCGACATCACGGTGCGGAAGAACGGCCACTTCTCGTAGTAGCGCCGCAGGGTATCGAGTCGCTGCTCGTCATCACCCACCCACTGCTCGAAGGCCGAACCGGTCCCGTACCAGCCGGGCAACATCACCCGGGACTGCGTCCACGACAGCACCCACGGGATGGCTCGCAGGTCGGAGATCTTCTCGGTCTGCTTACGCGATGCGGGCCGGCTGCCGATGTTGAGCGCGCCGATCTCCGACAGCGGCGTGGAGGTGGTGAAGTACTCCACGAATCCGGGGGTCTCGTGCACCAGCTTGCTGTAGGCCGACCGAGCAAGGGTCGCGATCTCGTCCATGTTGCCGTAGGCGTCCTCGGATTCGTCGCCGAGACCTTCCACGTCGAGCAGCGACGACTCGATGGTCGCGGCCAGCAGCGTCTCCAGGTTCCGTTCGGCGACCACCGGTTCGGCGTACTTCGCCGCGATGATCTCGCCCTGCTCGGTGATCCGCAGCGATCCCTGCACGGCGCCCGGCGGCTGCGCGAGGATCGCGTCGTAGCTCGGTCCACCGCCACGGCCCACGGTGCCACCGCGACCGTGGAACAGGCGCAGTCGGATCCCGGCCTTCTTGGCAGCCTCGACCAGGTCGAGCTCGCCGCGGTACAGGGCCCAGTTGGCGGCCATGTAGCCGCCGTCCTTGTTCGAGTCGGAGTAGCCGAGCATGACCTCCTGCATGCCGGCCTGCCCATCGACGAGATCGCGGTACAGCGGGATGTCCAGCGCCGCCAGCAGCGTCTCGGCGCCCTGCTGCAGGTCCTCGATCGTTTCGAACAGCGGCACGATACGCACCGACGACGACAACTTCCCGGTCTCCGCATCGATGTCGATCAGACCGGCTTCCTTGAGCAAGATCATCGGCTCGAACATGTCACTCACCGAGGTACACATGCTGATCACGTAGTTCGGTACCGATTCGGCGCCGAAGGTGCGCACGGCCTTGGCAGCGGCACGCACGATGTTCAGTTCCTTGGTCGCGAGCTCGCTCAGTTCGGCGTCCGGACGGGTGAGCGGACGCCGTGCGGTCAGCTCGCTGGTCAGGATCTCCACGCGTTCGGCTTCGTCGAGCGACGCGTAGTCGGGATGGACGCCGGCCCATGCGAGCAATTCGGCGACCACCTCCTCGTGCATGTCCGAGTTCTGTCGCATGTCCAGTCCGGACAGGTTGAAACCGAAGGTACGGACCGCTTCTCGCAGCATCAGCAGACGATCGTCGGCGATGATGTCGTCATGCGTTGATCGGAGACTTGCATCGACGATGTCCAGGTCTGCCAGCAAGGCAGCCGCGTCGGAATACGGTTCGGCGCCGTCGACCTCGAGCAGATCCGACGCCTTCATGACTTCTTCACCGAACATGTCGGCCGCGGTGGCGACCAGCCGCGACCGGATCTTGCCCAGCGCGACGCGGAACGGCTCGTCGGCTGCGGGGTCCTCGCGGTCCACTCCCCCGAGTTCATAGATGGCCTCGTCCGGCGACATCAGGCGGCTGGACATGCTCAATTCCTCGGCGAGCAGCCGCAACTCGGACAGATGGTGGCCGATCGCCGTGCGCGCCGCGAGCGTGGTGGCCATCTCGACGATCTCATCGGTCACGAACGGGTTGCCGTCCCGATCGCCACCGATCCATGACCCCATCCGCAGCATCGGGTCGTCGTCGAGTTCCGCATTCGGGTACGCACTCCGGAGCGCCGCACGTACACCCGTGTTGATCTTCGGCACCACCTCGAAGAAGGCAGCGTCGTAATAGCGCAGCCCGGAACGGATTTCATCCTTGATGTTGAGCCGCTCCAGTCGGATCAATGCGGTCTGCCACAGCGTCAGGATCTGCCGACGCAGGCCTTCGAGAACCTCGGCCTCCTCGGCCGGCGTCAGTTCCGTGCGGCTGCGGAAGCGCATCAGTTCGGTTATCCGATTCTGGGCCTCGAAAACCGTGCGCCGGCGCGTCTCGGTCGGGTGGGCGGTGATCACCGGAACGACCGTCGCATCGGCCAGCGCCTGCCCCACCTCCGCATCGGTCAGTCCGGCATCGGCCAGCTTGGCGTAGGTCGCAGCCAAGGTGCTGTCCTGCGGCGGATCGCCGGCTCGGACGTGGAGGGCGCGGCGGCGTTCGCGATGGATGTCCTCGGCCAGATTGGCCAGCAGCGCGAAGTTGCAGAAGGCGCGGATCACCGGCATGGCGACCGACAGGTCGACGTCGGCGAACATGTCGGCGAGCGTGTCGCGATCGATCTCGGCGCGACGGATTCGGAATGCGGCGATCCGCGCGTTCTCGACGAGATCGAACACCTCGTCGCCCGAGTGTTCGCGCACCATGTCGCCGAGCAGACCACCGAGTAGGCGGATGTCCTCACGGAGCGGTTCGGTGAGCGCGCGGCCCTCGTCGTCGATGATGATGTGGTCGGCAATCGTCATGGTGGGGCGCCAAGCGGGCGCGCCGGCGGACCGAGTGGACCCAGACGAGATCGATTCGCTCATGAGGTCAGTATCCCGGTATTCACGCGGTGCGTCATCTCGGGGCGGCGGGAGCAGAATCCCCGAATTGCGTGATCCGGCGCCGACGCCACACATGACAACGGCGACCCGGTCATCCGCACTGCCGCGGACAAACAGGTCGCCGAAGTGACGCCGGACGCCGATCGCGCGTCAGGAGAGTTTGATGTCGACTCCGATGCCGATGATGAAGATGAACCAGATGATGCCGACGAAGACGGTCAGCCGGTCGAGATTGCGCTCGACCACACTGGAACCCGAGAGGCTTGACTGCACACCGCCACCGAACAGCGACGAGAGGCCGCCGCCCTTGCCGCGGTGCAGCAACACCAGCACCACCATCATCACGCTGGTGATGACCAATCCGATGTCGAGTGCGAGCTTCACGTGTAGTCAGTCCTGTTCGGTCGGTGCATGCAACTGTGGCAGGTCGCGCCGACGGCGAGAAGCCGCCCGAGCACAACCTGCCACAGTCTACGCGTTCGAACCCAGCGCTCCCATCGCACCCCTGGGGAGCGATGGGAGCCCGAGGAGCGCAGGCCCTCCTCGGGAACCGACTGTCAGGGCAGCGGCCCGCCGGCCGCGATGGCCGACAACGTCGCGAATTCGTCGGATTTCAGTGAAGCGCCGCCGACGAGTGCACCGTCGACATCCGTCTGTCCGACGATGTCGCCGACATTCTTGGCATTCACCGAACCGCCGTAGAGCACCCGCACCGCCTCCGCGGTCGCACCGTCGGAGATCTCCGCCAGCGCACCGCGCACCGCCGCGCACACCTCCTGTGCGTCGTCGGCGCTGGCCACGCGGCCGGTGCCGATCGCCCAGACCGGCTCGTAGGCGATGACGACCTTCGCGATCTCCTCGGCCGACAGGCCCGCCAACGAGCCCTTCAGCTGGGTGACGTTGTACGCCACGTGATCGCCGGCCTCACGGATGTCGAGCCCCTCGCCGATACACACGATCGGGGTCAGTCCGTGCTTGAGCGCGGCCTTGGTCTTGGCGAGCACCAGTTCGTCGGTCTCGGCGTGCATGGTGCGACGCTCCGAGTGGCCGACGACGACGTAGGTGCACCCCAGCTTGGCCAGGAACGCACCACTGATCTCGCCGGTGTAGGCGCCCGAGTCGTGCGCTGACAGATCCTGTGCACCGTAGGTGAGCAGCAACTTGTCGCCGTCGACCACCGTCTGCACGCTGCGGATGTCGGTGAACGGCGGGATGACCGTCACGTCGACCTTGTCGAAGTACTTCGCGGGCAGCGCGAACGCGATCTTCTGGACGAGCGCGATCGCCTCCAGATGATTCAGGTTCATCTTCCAGTTGCCCGCGATCAGCGGTTTACGCGCCATCAGCTCTCCAGCACTTTCAGTCCGGGCAGCTCTTTGCCCTCCAGATACTCCAGCGACGCCCCGCCACCGGTCGATATGTGCGAGAAGTCCGAGTCCGGCAGACCCAGGGTCCGCACCGCTGCGGCGGAGTCGCCGCCGCCGACCACGGTGAACGCGCCACCCTTGGTGGTCGCCGCGATCGCCTCGGCCACCCCACGGGTCCCGGCGGAGAACTTCTCGAACTCGAAGACACCCGACGGGCCGTTCCAGAAGATCGTCTCGGCGCCCGAGAGCACCGCGGCGAACCGCTTGACCGACTCGGGCCCGATGTCGAGGCCCATCCAGCCCTCGCCGATCTCCTCGACAGGCACCGTCTTCGCCTCCGCGTCGGCGGCGAACTTGTCGGCCACCACCACGTCGACCGGCAGCCGGATCACGTCACCGAATCGCTCCAGCAGGTCCTTGCAGACGCCGATCTGGTCTTCCTGCAGCAACGACGTTCCGACCGAATGACCCTGCGCGGCAAGGAAGGTGAAGGCCATGCCGCCACCGATGACGAGCGTGTCCACCTTCGGCGCCAGCGCCTCGATCACGCCGAGCTTGTCCGACACCTTGGAACCGCCGAGCACCACCGCATACGGTCGGGAGACCTCGTCGGTGAGCTTGGACAGCACATCGACCTCCGCGGCGACGAGGTCACCGGCGTAGTGCGGCAGCAACTTGGCGACATCGTAGACCGAGGCCTGCTTGCGGTGCACCACCCCGAACCCGTCGGAGACGAAGGCACCGTCGTCGCCGACGAGTTCGACGAGCGCCTTGGCCAGCGCCTCCCGTTCGGCCTCGTCCTTGGAGGTCTCGCGGGGATCGAACCGCACATTCTCCAGCAGCAGGACATCGCCGTCGGTCAGTCCCTCGGCGCGCGCGAGCGCGTCGGTGCCGACGACGTCACCGGCCAGTTGCACGTTGCGTCCGAGTTCCTCCCCGAGCCGCGCCGCGACGGGCGCCAGCGAGTACTTCGGGTCCGGCTCGCCCTTGGGGCGGCCGAGGTGGGCGGTGATGATCACCTTGGCACCGGCCCCGACGAGCGCCGACAGCGTGGGCAGCGAGGCCAGGATGCGGCCCGGATCGGTGATCGTCGTTCCGTCGAGCGGAACATTGAAATCCGACCGGACCAGCACGCCCCGACCCGAAACGCCTTCGTCCAGAAGGTCTTTCAGTGTGGGTACGCCCATGGTGGCGTTACTCCTCGCGGTTCGTTGGATACGGTCAGAGCGACTTGCTGACCAGTCCGGTCAGGTCGACGAGACGGTTGGAGTAACCCCACTCGTTGTCGTACCAGGAGACGGCCTTGACCTGGTTGCCGATGACCTTGGTGAGCCCGGCGTCGTAGAGCGACGAGTGCGGATCGGTGACGATGTCGCTGGAGACGATCGGGGCGTCGTAGTACTTCAGGATGCCCTTGAGCGGCCCCTCGGCAGCGGCCTTCATCGCGGCGTTGACCTCGTCGGCCGACGGCGACTTCTCCAGGATGGCGGTGAGGTCGGTGACCGAGCCGGTGGGGATCGGCACGCGCAGTGCGTAGCCGTCGAGCTTGCCGAGCAGTTCCGGCAGCACCAGGCCGATGGCCTTGGCGGCGCCGGTGGAGGTCGGCACCACGTTGAGCGCAGCGGCGCGGGCACGGCGCAGATCACCATGCGGGCCGTCCTGCAGGTTCTGGTCCTGGGTGTAGGCGTGCACGGTGGTCATCAGGCCGGAGACGATGCCGAATTCGTCGTTGAGCACCTTGGCGAACGGGCCGAGGCAGTTGGTGGTGCACGAGGCGTTGGAGATGATGTTCTGGCTGCCGTCGTACTTGTCGTCGTTGACGCCCATCACGATGGTGATGTCCTCGTTCTTGGCGGGCGCCGAGATGATCACCTTCTTGGCGCCGGCGTCGAGATGCCCCTTCGCCTTGGTGCCGTCGGTGAAGATGCCGGTCGACTCGACGACGACATCGACGCCGAGATCACCCCACGGCAGCGCCGACGGGCCCTCCTTGATCGCCATCGCCTTGATCTTCTTGTCGCCGACGACGATGGTGTCCTCACCCTCGAGGCTCACATCCTCCGGCAGGCGGCCGAGGATCGAGTCGAACTTGAGCAGGTGGGCGAGCGTTGCATTGTCGGTCAGATCGTTGACGGCGACGATCTCGATGTCGGTGGTACCCAAAGCCTTCTGTGCTTCCACGGCGCGGAAGAAGTTGCGGCCGATCCGGCCGAATCCGTTTACGCCTACCCGAACAGTCACTGTTGTGCTCCTTAGCGGTATTCATCATCAAGGCCTGCGGCCGGGAACCGGGCGACATTCACGATGGTGAACATCACCCGTGGCCCACCTCAGCCTAGTAGGAGGTTCACCGATGAGCATGCGATGGGTGGGAATCGCCTGCCCACCGCGTCCGACGCGACTCAGGCCTCGTCGAGCAGATCCGAGGTGACGGCCGACTCGGTGTCGGGGATCCCGTCGGTACGGGCTTTCTTGTCCGCCATCGACAGCAGCCGGCGGATACGTCCGGCGACCGCGTCCTTGGTCATCGGCGGATCGGCGAGCTGGCCGAGTTCTTCCAGCGAGGCCTGGCGGTGGGTGATGCGCAGCTGACCGGCGGCCACCAAGTGATCGGGCACCTCGTCGCCCAGGATGTCGAGGGCCCGCTCGACCCGTGCGGCCGCCGCCACCGCGGCCCGAGCCGAACGACGCAGGTTGGCATCGTCGAAGTTGGCGAGGCGGTTGGCGGTTGCGCGGACCTCGCGACGCATGCGCCGCTCCTCCCACACCAGCCGGGTGTCGTTGGCACCCATGCGGGTCAACAACGCACCGATGGCCTCCCCGTCCCGGATGACCACCCGGTCGGCTCCGCGCACCTCACGTGCCTTCGCGGACACACCGAGCCGGCGGGCCGCGCCGACCAGCGCGAGGGCCGCTTCGGGGCCGGGGCAGCTGACCTCGAGTGCCGAGGAGCGACCCGGCTCGGTCAACGAACCGTGGGCCAGGAAGGCACCGCGCCACGCGGCCTCGGCGTCGGCGACGCTGCCGCCGACGACCTGAGCCGGGAGGCCCCGGACCGGTCGGCCACGCAGGTCGAGCAGTCCGGTCTGGCGCGCCAGACCCTCACCGTCTTTGGTGACCCGCACGATGTAGCGGGCACCTTTTCGAAGACCGCCGCTACGCAACACGTGGACGTCGGAGTTGTAGCCGTACAGGTCGAAGATCTCACGCCGCAGCCGTCGCGCGACGTTGCCGAGGTCGACCTCCGCCTCGACCACCACCCGTCCCGCCACGATGTGCAGTCCGCCGGCGAATCGCAACAGCGCCGACACCTCGGCCTTGCGGCAACTCACCTGGGTCACGGTCAGTCGTGAAAGCTCATCCTTCACCGCCGCGGTCATCGCCACCGGTCCCTGCCCTCCTGTCACGGTCCTCCTGTCCGGGTCGCCGCACCACGCCAGGAGCACCGAACCCGTCCCGGTCGCGCAACCGTCCGCGAGTGCCACACCGTGTGGAACTCACCGCGGGTCCGGTCGCGATCGTCCGCGCCGTGGCCTCCCCTGCTTCCCGATGATCACCACGTCGGCGACGGGCCGCCGTCGCCGGTGCACACGACTCGCTCACGATTCTTGCGCCCGGACAGCGTATCGACTCAATTCACCTTCGCACAGTTGCTTCACCAGAGTGGCGACTTTCTCCGGGTCGTGCACGTGCCGACCGGGTATTGCGAGGTCACCCGCATGCAGACGTGCGCCGAACAACTCAGCCGCCCGGATGAGGTGATCCCGCTCACGTCCGGCGGGCACCGACGCCGCATCGACGACGATGTCATCCACCCGAAGGACATCGGCGTGCGCGTGCAGCACGTGCAGATGTCGTTCCACTGAGAAACCCGTCGTCTCACCGGGTTCGGGGGCCAGATTGACGAACAGCACCCGCCGTCCGTTGGTCTCCCGCAACGCCGCGAGTTGCTCGGGCACCAGAACGTGCGGGATGACGCTGGAGAACCACGAACCCGGCCCCAGCACCACCAGGTCGGCCGACCGGATCGCTTGGAGTGCCTCGGGCGTTGCCGGCGGGTCGTTCGGCAGCAGCCGGACCCGACGAACCTTGCCCGGGGTGGTCGCCACCGCCACCTGACCGCGGATGCAGCGGCTGATCCGCGGGTCGCTCTCCAGTCCGGAGACGTCGGCTTCGATGTCGAGGGGCACCGCCGACATGGGCAGCACCCGGCCATCGATGTCGAAGACGGCGACGAGTTCGTCAAGCGCTGCCACGGGATCGCCGGTGACCTCGGTCAGGCCGGCCAGCAGCAGGTTGCCGATGGGGTGACCGGCCAGCGCGCCCCGACCGCCGAACCGGTGCTGAAAGATGCTCGCCCACAGTTCGTGCGCCGAGGGGCCGTGCGGGGTCGGCCCGTCGGACCGAGCCGCGAGCGCCGCCGGTGCGGACATCAACGCCGACAGCGCCATCCGCAGATCACCCGGCGGGATGACGCCCAGTTCGGCCCGCAACCGTCCGGACGAGCCACCGTCGTCGGCCACGGTGACCACCGCCGTGACGTCGGGGCTGAGGTAGCGCATCGCGGTGAGCGTCGCGTACAAGCCGTGCCCCCCGCCGAGCGCGACGATCCGCATGTGCCCGTCCGCGGACTCCTGCGGGGCGCTCATTCGCGCCCCAGATCGCGATGGATCACCCGAACGTCGTAGCAGGGCACACCCTGCTCGTCGGTCACCGCGGCGAGTCTGCGGCCGACTTCCTCGGAGATCGCCACACTGCGATGTTTGCCGCCGGTGCAGCCGATGCTGATCGTCATGTAGCGCTTGCCTTCCCGCAGATACCCGGGGGCCACGACCGCGACGGTCTGCAGATGCAGGTCCACGAACCGCCCGGCGCCGTCCTGTCCGAGCACATACTCGCGGACCTCCTCGTCGCGACCGTTCTGGGCGCGCAGGTCGGCGATCCAGTACGGATTCGGCAGAAACCGGACGTCGGCGACGTAGTCGGAGTCGATCGGCAGACCGTACTTGAATCCGAACGATTGCACGGCAACGCTGAGCCGGTTGTCGGTGTCGTGCGGGTACACGCCCTCCACCACCTCGCGCAGCTTCGCCGCGGTCAGCGCCGACGTCTCGACGACGAGGTCGGCGGAGTTCTTGATCGGCGCCAGAATGGCACGCTCGCGGGCGATACCGTCGACAAGTGTCTCGCGCCCCTGCAGGGGATGCCGTCGCCGCACCTGTTCGAAGCGACGCACCAGAACATGGTCGCTGGCGTCGAGGAAGAGCACCTTGGTACGCGCACCCGACGATTCCAGCGACTTGCGGAGATCGTCGAGTTGGCCGCCGATCTCGTCGTCGGACGCACGGATCACCATCGCCAGGCGCGCGATGTCGGGGTCGCTCTCGCGCACCATCTCCACCATCGTCGCGATCAGCGATGGTGGGACGTTGTCGGCGACATACCATCCGTCGTCCTCGAGCACATTCGCGGCGGTGGAACGGCCGGCCCCGGACATACCGGCGACGAACAGCACGGTGAGGTCGGCCGCGGCGCCGGTCTCGGCGGTCGGTTCGGCATCAGGTCGGTCGATCACCGGTCTTCTCCTCCACTCGTTCGGTCGTCGGACCCGGGACCGGCGGGTGTCGGACCGACGGGCGCGCCGACGGCGAGGTCCGATGGTGCGGGGTCGGGCGCCGAGTCGTCGGCCAGTGCGTCGCGGACGGCGCGTGCGGTCGCCATCCCGATGCCGGGGACAGCCGAGATCTCCTCCAGGGACGCCTCGCGCAGCCGGGCGACCGACCCGAAATGGGTGACGAGCGCCGTGCGACGGGTTCGACCTAGCCCGGGCACGCCGTCGAGCACGGATTCGGTCATCCGCTTGCTCCGCTTGCTGCGATGGAAGGTGATCGCGAAGCGGTGCGCCTCGTCCCGGACTCGTTGCAGCAAGAACAGCGCCTCGCTCGTCCGCGGCAGGATCACCGGTTCATCATCACCCGGAATCCACACCTCTTCCAGCCGTTTGGCCAGTCCGACGACCGCGACGTCGGTCACGCCCAGCTCGTCGAGCACCGTGGCGGCGGCGTGTGCCTGTGGCGCGCCGCCGTCGACCACGAAAAGGTTTGGTGGGTATGCGAACTTGCGGGCGCGACCGGTATCGGGGTCCACGGCGGAAGTGATCGGGCTCTTCTGATCCTGCCGGTGCCGCAGGAAGCGACGTCGGGTCACCTCGGCGATCGAGGCGACGTCATCGGAGCGGCCGTCGCCGGCGGCGTGCCGGATCGAGTAGTGCCGGTAGTCGGATTTGCGGGCGAGACCGTCTTCGAACACCACCAGCGACGCCACCACGTCGGTGCCCTGTACGTGTGAGATGTCCACACATTCGATCCGCAGCGGCGCCTGATCGAGGCCGAGTGTCTCCTGCAGTTCGGTCAGCGCCGCCGAACGCGTCGTCAGGTCGCCGGCCCGGCGCAGCTTGTGCTGGGCCAGTGCCTCGGCGGAGTTGCGGGTCACCGTGTCGAACAACGCCTTCTTGTCGCCGCGTTGCGGAACGCGCAGCGCGACCCGACTCCCCCGCAGATCCGACAGCCACTGCTGTAGGTCCGCGTGATCATCGGGCAGTGCCGGGACCAGCACCTCACGCGGGATCGACTCGCCGTGCGCGCGGTCGTCGTCGATCTGCACGGTGGCATCGAGGTCGACCTGCGCGCCGTAGAACTGGGTGAGGAACCCGGCGACCTCCTCGCCCACCGAATCGTCGTCGGACCGCTCGACCACCCAGCCCCGTTGACCGCGGACCCGGCCGTCGCGAACATGGAAGACCTGCACCGACACCTCGAGTTGATCCCCGGTCATGCCGACCACATCGGCGTCGGTGCCATCGCCGAGCACCACTGCCTGCTTCTCCATCGCGCGCCGCATGGCACCCACATCGTCGCGCAGCCTGGCGGCCCGCTCGAAATCGAGTTCCTCGGCGGCCGTGTTCATCTCGCGCTCGAGCCGGCGGATCATCTGATCGGTGCGGCCGGCCAGGAAGTCGCAGAAGTCGTCCACGATCTCTCGGTGCTCCTCGGCGGTGACCCGCCCGACACACGGTGCCGCACACTTGTCGATGTAGCCGAGCAGACAGGGCCGGTCGATCTGTCGGTGCCTCTTGAAGACGCCGGTCGAGCAGGTGCGGGCCGGGAAGACCCGGGTCAACAGGTCGACGGTCTCTCGAATGGCCCAGGCATGCGAGTAGGGGCCGAAGTAGCGGACTCCCCGCCGCCGGGGCCCGCGGTAGACGAACAGCCGCGGATACTCCTCGTTGAGGGTCACCGCGAGCACCGGGTAGCTCTTGTCATCGCGGTAGCGGACGTTGAATCGGGGGTCGAATTCCTTGATCCAGTTGTATTCGAGTTGCAGGGCCTCCACCTCGGTGCCCACCACGGTCCACTCGACCGCCGCGGCGGTGGTCACCATCTGGCGGGTGCGGGGATGCAGCCCGGCCAGGTCCGCGAAATATGACGTCAGGCGCGACCGCAGGTTCTTGGCCTTGCCGACGTAGATGACCCGGCCGTGTGCGTCACGGAATTTGTAGACCCCGGGTTCGGTCGGGATGCTGCCCGCGGCGGGACGATAGGTTGACGGGTCTGCCACACAGTCCAGGCTAATCGGTGACTACGACTGCTCCACCGGACCCGTCTCGCCGTCGGGATTCGAGCCGTAGCGCTGGGCCAACTCGCGGAACGAATTCATCGCCGACACCGCGCGATCGGCGTCCCACGCCTGCACCGCGAGGACCGGCACATGCTCGTCGTCGGGCAGCAACACCCGTGCGGAGAAGCCTTTGTCCGGATAGGTCATCCCGCGTACCCGGTCCCAGCCGAACAGACGCTCACCCATCAGGTTGCGCACCGCGACGCCAGACGGGCCGACGCGCAGACGGGGCTGGGTGAACAGCAGGATCGCGGCGGCCTCCACGACCCCGATCAGCGCCAGACCGATCTGGTCGGAACCACCGATCTGCACTCCGGTGTCGGAGATGGTCAGCAGGGCGGCGAACAGGATGTGGATGGCGAGCACCACCGCCGCGACCGCGATCGCGATGCGGGGCATGCGCCGGGGACGGTAGGTCAGGTCCCACTGCACGGCCGTCCCCGTGCTCATCCGAGGGACTCGCCGCGGGCCAGTGCCCGCAGTGTCAGGGCCGACGCCAGGGCGGCCGTCGTGGCCTGTGCTCCCTTGTCCTCCTTCGAGTCCGGCAGGCCCGCGCGGGCCAACGCCTGTTCCTCGGTGAGTGTGGTCAGCACGCCGTTGCCGACCGGGGTGCCCTCATCCAGGGACACCCGCGTCAGTCCCGCGGTGACCGCGTCGCAGACGTATTCGAAGTGTGGGGTCTCCCCCTTGATCACCACGCCCAGCGCCACCACGGCGTCGTGTGTGCGTGCCAGCGCCTGCACGATGACCGGGAGTTCGATGGCGCCGGCCACCCGCACCACGGTGGGGTCGACGACGTGATGGGTGTCGGCCACCCGCAGGGCGCCGTCGAGCAGCGCGGTGCAGATGGTGTCGTGCCACTGCGATGAGACGATCGCCAGCCGCAGCCCACTCGCGTCGGCCAGGTCGAGCGTCGGTTCGCCGTGTCCGCTCACGCCGGGTCCGCCTCTCCGTTGCGTTCCACCCAGTCCTCCAGACCCACCAGGTCGTGGCCCATCCGGTCCCGTTTGGTGCGCAGATAGTGCAGGTTCTCGGAGTTCGCGCGAACCGGCATCGGCACCCGGTCCACGATCTGCAGACCGTAGCCGTCCAGGCCGACGCGCTTGGCCGGGTTGTTGGTGAGCAAGCGCATCGAGCTCACGCCCAGGTCCACCAGGATCTGCGCGCCGAGTCCGTAGTCGCGTGAGTCGGCGGGTAGTCCCAGCTGCAGGTTCGCGTCCACGGTGTCGGCGCCGGAGTCCTGGAGCTGGTAGGCCTGCAGTTTGTGCAGCAGTCCGATGCCACGGCCTTCGTGACCGCGCATGTAGAGGACCACCCCGCGACCTTCGGCGGAGACCATCTCCATGGCGGCGTCGAGCTGCGGACCGCAGTCGCAGCGCAGTGATCCGAACACGTCGCCGGTCAGGCATTCCGAATGCACCCGCACCAGTACGTCGTGGCCGGCCCCGTCGGCGCCCGCGATGTCGCCCTTCACCAGCGCGACGTGTTCGACGTCGTCGTAGATGCTGGAGTAGCCGACGGCGCGGAAATCGCCGTGCCGGGTGGGGATGCGGGCCTCGGCGACGCGGACGACGTGCTTCTCGTGGCGCCGACGCCAGGCGATCAGGTCGGCGATCGAGATGAGCGCCAGATCGTGGTCGTCGGCGAAGACCCGCAGTTCGTCGGTCTGCGCCATCGACCCTTCGTCTTTCTGGCTCACGATCTCGCAGATCACTCCGGCCGGGGCGAGTCCGGCGAGCCGCGACAGGTCCACAGCGGCCTCGGTGTGACCCGGCCGACGCAGCACGCCACCCTCTTTGGCGCGCAGCGGCACCACATGCCCGGGGCGGGTGAAGTCCACGGCGCTGCTGCCCGGTTCGGCGAGCAACCGCATGGTGGTGGCGCGGTCGGCCGCGCTGATGCCGGTGCCGATTCCTTCGCGGGCGTCGACGGTCACCGTGTAGGCCGTGCCGTGCTTGTCCTGATTCATGGAGTACATGGGCGGCAGCCCGAGCCGGTCACAGTCGTCACCGGCGAGGGGCACGCACAGGTATCCCGAGGTGTAGCGAACCATGAAGGCGACGAGTTCAGGGGTGGCCTTCTCGGCGGCGAAGATGAGGTCGCCCTCGTTCTCGCGGTCTTCATCGTCGACCACGACGACCGCCTTGCCGGCGGCGATGTCGGCGATCGCCCGTTCGACCGAATCGAACCGCACCTTCTCCCGCACCGCCGGATCTGCCGGACCCGTCATGTCCTCACCACCTACCGTTGCACTGCTCATCATGTCTACTCCGCCGCCGATCCGTCGCGTCCACCACTGTCGCCCACCGGTTCACCCGGCGGCGAGTGCGCCTCCCGCAGGGCGGGATGGAGACGTTCGACGTACTTGGCGATCACATCGACCTCGAGATTCACCGGGGTACCGACACCTGCCGCCCCGAGATTGGTCTCGTGCAAGGTGGTGGGGATCAGTGAGATCTCGAACCAGACCTCTCCTGCGGTGCCCGGGATCGCCGTGGACCCGGAGATCGCCGAGACGGTCAGCGAGACACCGTCGACGGTGATCGACCCCTTCTCGACGATGTAGCGCTCGAGCCGCGGAGGCACCGCGATCCGCACGACGGTCCAGTTCTCCGAGGGGGTCACCGCCAGGATTCGCCCCACCCCGTCGACATGGCCCTGCACGATGTGACCGCCGAAGCGTCCACCGGCGGCCATCGCGCGTTCGAGGTTGACCCGGCTTCCGGCTGTCAGGTCGGCGAGGGAACTGCGCTGCAGGGTTTCGGCCATCACATCGACGGTGAACTCATCGGGCCCGTGTTCCACGACGGTCAGGCATACGCCGTTGACCGCGATGGAGTCGCCGAACCCGGCATCACTGGTCACCAGGGGGCCACGAACGGTGAGTCGGGCCGCGTCGGTCAGATCGTCACGTCGGACGATCGTGCCGAGCTCCTCGACGATACCGGTGAACACGGTGCGCACTCCTCACAACTCGCTCGGCGCATACGGCGATGTGAGAAGGAGGGCAGGCCATGGCCCACCCGGTTCTCTCACATCCGGACTATGACCGTCGGCTCCGGATTCACACCGGATCTGCTGTCCCTGCCGGTGGCAGGCGCTCGCGGGCTCGGCTTCCTCACGGGTGTGTGAGTACGCCATCACCGCCGGTGGGGAATCTCACCCCGCCCCGAGAACTCTGTCATCGAAATTAGCACGCACGCACCCGCGACGGCACCGGGTGCCCCTCCGGATGGTGAGAGCTCGACCACGTCGACGGATCGCGGCGACGGTGGGATCTCAGCGGGACAGCCGCAGCAGCACGTCGTCGCCGAGCGCGTCGACCGCGGTGAGCGTGAACCGGTGCGCGTCGGTCAGCGTGGTGATCTGGGGTATGTCCACCGAGGCGGCGCCCGCTCCGAGCACCATGGGGGCCAGATAGGCGTCGATCTCGTCGACGAGTCCGGCCGCGAGGAATGCGCCGATGATCGACGGACCGCCCTCCACCAGCACCCACAGCGCTTCGTCGAGCGCGTCGAGCACGGCCGCCGGGTCGTGGCTGCGGATGTGCTGCAGCGGCGCGGTGCCGTCGGCCACCCGCGCACCGGGCGGGATGGCGCGGTGGCCCATCACGACTCGGCTCGGCTGGTGCGGACGCAGGTCTCCGTCGTCGGTGCGGGCCGTCAGCGCCGGGTCGTCGGCGAGCACTGTGCCGGTCCCGACGACGATGGCGTCGAGCAGCGCGCGCTGGCGGTGCACACGCGATCGACTCTGCGGCCCCGTGATCCAGCGACTCGTCTTGTCCGGCGCAGCGATCCGACCGTCGATGGTGGAGGCAAGTTTGACGGTGACCAGAGGTCGACCGTGGCGTTGCCGAAACAGCCACGCCCGCAACGGTCCCGACTCGGCGGCGGCACGCTCGACGCCGTCGACCACGGTGAGACCCGCCGAGCGCAAAGTGGTGGCCCCGCCGGCGGCGGCCGGGTTGGGATCCTCGACCGCGAAGCAGACCGTGGTGATGCCCGCATCGATCAGCGCGGCGGTGCAGGGCCCGGTGCGTCCGGTGTGATCGCAGGGCTCCAGCGTGACCACCGCGGTGGCGCCGACCGCGTCGGCACCGGCCGCGCGCAGCGCCATCACCTCCGCGTGCAGCCCGCCGGGGGGTTGGGTGTGGCCACGTCCGACGATGTCGCCGTCGGGGGACACGATGACCGCGCCGACCGGCGGATTCGGCGAACTGAACCCCTGGGCGGCCGCCGATTCGTCGATCGCCAGTCGCATCGCCCGCGCCATGTCGACGCCGATCGGCCGACGATCGCCGGACACGACGTCAGGCACTCGCGGTGCGCGCCGCGGCCGCCTGGTCACGGAGCGCCGCCACCGCCGAGCCGGGATCGTCGGCGCCGTAGACCGCCGAGCCGGCGACGAAGCAGTCGATGCCCGCCTCGGCGGCCTGCTCGATCGTGTCGGCGTTGATCCCGCCGTCGATCTCGACGAGCAGGCGCAGGTCCTGGGCGTCGATCACCTCCCGGATGGTGCGTGCCTTGGCGAGCACCTCGGGCATGAACTTCTGTCCACCGAAGCCGGGTTCCACACTCATGATGAGCAACGTGTCGAAGTCGCGGATGATCTGCAGGTACGGCTCGAGCGCCGTCCCCGGTTTGACACTCAGACCTGCCTTGGCGCCGGCCGCGCGGATGTCGCGGGCCACCGCGAGCGGGTCGTCGGTCGCCTCGGCGTGGAAGGTCACGTTGTAGGCACCGGCCTCCGCGTACGGCGGCGCCCAACGCTCCGGGTTCTCGATCATCAGATGGCAGTCGAGTGGGATGTCGGTGGCCTTGAGCAGGCTCTCCACCACGGGCAGGCCCAGCGTGAGGTTGGGCACGAAGTGGGCGTCCATCACGTCCACGTGCAGCCAGTCGGCGCGACCGGCGCCCGGCCCGGCGACCGCCTGGGCCTCGGCGGCGAGGTTGGCGAAATCCGCAGACAGGATGGAGGGGGCGATCATCGGGGTACCGGTGGCACACATGAGCACCGATTGTAGGGCGCCGCCCGGCGGCGCCGACTCTCAGCGTCGCAGCGCGGCCAGGAACATCGCATCGGTGCCATGGATGTGCGGCCACAGCTGGACGTGGGGGCCGTCGCCGAGATGGTCGGCGGGCACCAGCGACCGGGCGTCGATCTGCTCGACCTCGGGATGATCGGCGAGGACGGCGGCGACCACCCCGACGGTCTCGTCCGGGTGCGGCGAGCAGGTCGAGTACACGACGACGCCGCCCGGACGCAGCAATCGCACGGCCTCGGTGAGCAATTGACGCTGCAACGTGACCAGTCCGGGAAGGTCATCGGGTCCGCGGCGCCACCGCGCCTCGGGTCGTCGGCGCAGTGAGCCGAGACCACTGCACGGCGCATCGAGCAGGATCCGATCGAATCCCGGAGTCAGCCCGGCCGATCGGGCATCGGCCACATGCACGTCGACGGGCAGATCCCGCACGACCTTGCGGATGAGATCGGCCCGGTGCTCGGACACCTCCACCGCGTCGAGATGGGCACCGTCGATGTCGGCGATCGCCGCGACGAGTGCCGCCTTGCCGCCGGGACCGGCGCACATGTCCAGCCACCGGCCGGTGTCGTCGGCGACCTCGACGACGGTCAGCGCCCGTCCCACCAGCTGGCTGCCCTCGTCCTGCACTCCGGCGTAACCGTCGCGGATCGCGTCCAGCTCACCGGGATCGCCGCCGGGCAGGTACACGCAGTACGGCGAGTACCGGCCCACCTCGCCACCGCTGACGAGCGCGAGTTCTTCGGCCGTGATCAGGCCGGGTCGGGCCACCAGATGCACGGGCGGCCGTTCGTCGTCTGCGGCCAGCGCGGCCTGCAGTTGCCCTGCCGAACCACCGAGCGCATCGGAGAACACCTCGGCGATCCATCGCGGGTGGGCATAGCGGAAGGCGAGGTTACCGACGAGATCGTCGGCCATCGACGGGGCGAGGTCGTCGATCCACAGGTCCTCGTCCCGTTGTGAGACCTTGCGCAGTACCGCGTTGACGAAACCGGCCGGCCCCATCCCCATCTCGGAGCGGATGAGGTCCACCGAGGTCGATACCGCCGCGTGGGAACCGATTCGGGTGCGCAGCAGCTGATATGTGCCCAGGCGCAGCACATCGAGCACCGCCCCGTCGATCTCGTCGACCGGTCGGTTCGCCGCCGCGCTGATGACAGCGTCGAGCAGTCCCTGCGCACGAGCGGCACCGTAGGTGAGCTCGGTGGCCAGGGCGGCGTCGCGCCCGGTGACCCGTCGTTCCCGCAGCATCTTCGGCAGCACGAGATTCGCGTACGCGTCACGTTCGCGGACGGCGCGCAGCGTGTCGCGGGCTGCCTCGCGCGCAGGGTCGACCGGCTTGTCGCGCAGCGCCGCCTTTTTCATCCGTCCACCGTCTCCCGATCGCGCCCGATCCCGTCGCGCCCCGTGGGGACGCCGATGCGCATCGCTCATTCCAGCACCATCCCGTCGGCCAGTCGCGCGCCGCGCGCCCAGTCGGCCGCGGGCATCGCCTTCTTGCCGGGCGGTTGTACCCACGACAACCGCACCGGCCCCGTCGCCGTCTCGACGTCGACCCACTTCTTCGCCACTCGCAGCGAACCTGCGGCAGCGCCGGATTCGGCCTCCCCACCGGAACCGGCGAGCACCTCGACGGGGCCGAACTTGATGCGCGCGCCGTCGAGCGTCGACCAGGCGCCGGGAGCGGGGGTGTGTGCCCGGATGCGTCGGTCGATGATGTGCGCGGGCAGATCCCACCGGATGCGTGCGTCGTCCACGTCCACCTTCGGGGCGTGACTGATGCCCGCCGGAGACTGGGCGACCGGGGTCAGCGATCCGTCCTCGATGCCGTCGAGGGTGGACAGGAGCAGATGCGCCCCGGCACCGGCGAGCCGTTCGAGCAGATCTCCGCTGGTGTCGGAGTCGGTGATGGTCTCGGTGATGACGCCGTAGACGGGTCCGGTGTCGAGTCCCTCCTCGAGCGCGAACGTGCTGGCGCCGGTCACCTCGTCGCCGGCGGCGATCGCGTGCTGGACCGGTGCGGCCCCACGCCACGCCGGTAGCACGGAGAAGTGCAGGTTGATCCATCCGTGTGTCGGCAGGGTCAACAGACCGGGCGGTACCAACCCACCGTAGGCGACCACTGCCCCGCAGTCGGGACGCCAGGAGCGCAGCCGATCGAGTACGCCCGCGTCGGTGAGTCGGCGGGGCGTGATCACCTCGATGCCGTGCTCGTCGGCAAGCGTCGCGACCGGCGATCGGGCCGACTTGCGGCCGCGCCCGGCGGCGGCATCGGGACGCGAGATCACCCCGACGACCTCGTGTTGTGGGGCGTCGAGCAGCAGGCGCAGCGTCGGTACCGCGACCTCCGGAGTTCCGGCGAATACGACCCTCATGTGACCCTTTCCCGGCGTTCGCGACGTTCGTCGAGGTCACCCGGGTGGCGGACGCCCTCGCATTCGTGCCGGACGACGACGTTGTCCGCGCTCATCCGATCGTAGGCGGGTCGACCTGGACCCGGATCGGACCGGTCTCGTGCTGCGTGTTGCGGTGGATCTGCGCTGCTGTCAGCGCTGCGCTCAATTGCCGGCCGTTGCGGCGTGGCACGCGCAGCAGGATGCGTTCGACGGCGCCGTCGAAGGTGTCGCCCGAACCGGCCGGCGGACGCACCCCGGCAGGTAGCGGGACCGGGCCGAGCAGTTCACCGGTCGGTGGCAGTGCCACCGCGTCGACGAATGCCGACACCGTGGCCCGAGTGCCGTCGACCGACGCCATGGTGACGGCCGGGGGAAACCCGAGTTCGTTCCGTTGCCGGAGTTCCTCATCGGCGAAACCCACCGGGTCCCAACGGATCACCGCCTGCACCGGCGACAGTCCGGCATCCGCGACGATGACGAGGGTGCCGCCGTCGGTGTGTGGTCGGACCATCGACCCCACCGACATCCAGTGCCGGACGGCGTCCTCGGCGGCCCGTAGATCGGCCCGATCGAGTTGGGCCCAGGTGTCGAGCAGGATCGCCGCCCCGTAGCCGTGGTCGGCGTCGGGTTCGGCACCCGGCGTGGCGACCACGATGCGGGCACCGTCGGGTACCGATGCCGTGACGCTGGATCCGCCCGAGGTGGTGATCGGCACTCCGGCGAAGGCCCGGCCGAGTTCCTCGGCCGTGCGTCCGGCCCCGGTGGTCAGGGCACGCACCTCGGTGCCGCCACATTCCGCGCATCGGAACGCCGGTTCGCCGCGCCCGCACCAACGGCACGAGATCTGCTCACGGGCGTCGAGTTGCAGCGGGCCATGGCAGACCCGACATCGGGCGTGGGCCCGGCACCGGGCACACGCCAGCGACGGGATGTATCCGCGGCGCGGAACGCTGAACAGCACCGGGCGGTCGGCGGCGACCGCGCGACGGGCGGCATCGAACGCGACTCCCGGGATGCGGGCCGACCGCGCCAGGGGGTCGCCGGCGACGCGTCGATCCTCGGCGCTCAACGCGAGCACGCGGGCAGTTCGCGACCGGACGGTGGGGCGATCGGCGAGCAGATCGTGCGCCCAGCCCGCGGCCACCAGCGACTGGGCCTCGGTGGTGCGGGCGACTCCACCGATCACCAGCGCGCTGCGTTGTTGATGCGACCGGATGACCGCGACCTCCCGGGGATGCGGATACGGTGCGCGGGGCTCGTTGAGGCTGTCGTCGCCGTCGTCCCACACCACGATGAGCCCGAGATCGTGGACGGGCGCGAAGATCGCGCTGCGGGTACCGAGGACGACGTCGGCCGCACCACGCCGGACCGCGAGCCAACGCCGATAGCGTGCGGTCGGCCCCAGCCCGGCCGCCAATGTCACGCACCGGTCGCCGAACAGCGGTGTGCAGGCCTGTTCGAGCCGATCGAGATCACGCTGATCGGGCACCACGATCAGCGACCCGCGTCCCGCGGATGCGGTGACGGCGGCCAGTTCGGCCAGGCGGGCCGGCCAGTCCTCGCCGGCGGTGGCCTGCCAGACCGCGCGGGGATGGCCCGCGGCCAAGAGGTCGATGAATGATGCGGACGCGGTGTACGAGTGCCACGCGGTCAGATCCGGGATGGTCGCCACCGGGCTCCCGACACCCGGTGGGTCTTCCTGTTCGGTGCGGGCGTGGCGCGGCGGGACCGCCAGGCGCAGCACATCCGACAGGGTGCCGGCGTACCGGTCTGCCACCGCACGGCAGACCTGGGTGAGCGCCGGGTCGAGCACCGGTTCTCCCGACACGACACGTTCCAGCCAGCCGAGCCGGCCGGGGTGTTCGGTCTCGTCGACCCGATCGAGCAGGAATCCGTCGATCAGCCGCCCGGAGAATCGCACCCGCACGCGCACGCCCGGAGTCGCGAGCTCGTCCTGGTGCTCGTCGATGAGGTAGTCGAACTCGCGGTCGAGATGTGCGAGACCGAGCATCGGCAGCACCTTGCCGATGGGCTTGCGCGGTGCGGGCACACGGGATCCACCGCGAGCGGACACTGCGGTCAGACGGTGAGCGCGATCAGAGGCCGGCCGCGGCGCGGAGCTTCTCGGCGCGGTCGGTGCGCTCCCACGGCAGATCGACGTCGGTACGACCGAAGTGTCCGTAGGCGGCGGTGGGTGCGTAGATCGGGCGCAGCAGGTCGAGGTCACGGATGATCGCGAGCGGACGCAGGTCGAACTCCTCGGAGATGACCTTTTCGATCACCGCCGGGTCGACCCGCTCGGTGCCGAAGGTCTCCACGAACAGACCGACCGGCGCGGCTTTGCCGATCGCGTAGGCGACCTGCACCTCGATCCGCCCGGCGAGGCCGGCGGCCACCGCGTTCTTCGCCACCCACCGCATCGCGTAGGCGGCGCTGCGATCGACCTTCGACGGATCCTTGCCGGAGAATGCGCCACCGCCGTGGCGGGCCATGCCGCCGTAGGTGTCGACGATGATCTTGCGGCCGGTCAGGCCGGCATCGCCCATCGGTCCGCCGAGCACGAACTTGCCGGTCGGATTCACCAGCAGCCGGACCTCGGAGGTGTCGAGGCTCGGCAGGGCGAGCTCGGCGAGGACCGTGTCGACGACCTTGGCGCGGATGTCGGGGGCCAGCATGTTGTCGAGGTCGATGTCGGCGGCGTGCTGGGTGGACAGCACGACCGTGTCGAGGCGTACCGGCTTGTCCTTGTCGTATTCGATGGTGACCTGGGTCTTGCCGTCGGGACGCAGGTACGGCAGCACGCCGGTTTTGCGGACCTCGGTGAGTCGGCGCGACAGCCGATGCGCCAGCGCGATCGGGACCGGCATGTACTCCGGGGTCTCGTCGGTCGCGTACCCGAACATCAGGCCCTGGTCCCCGGCGCCCTGGCTGTCGATCTCGTCCTCGGAGATGCCGCTGCGGCTCTCGTGCGAGGTGAACACACCGCCGGCGATGTCCGGGGACTGTGCACCGATGGCGACGTTCACTCCGCAGGAGGCGCCGTCGAAGCCCTTGGTCGACGAGTCGTAGCCGATGTTGAGGATCTTGGACCGCACGATGCCGGGGATGTCGACGTAGGCCGACGTGGTGACCTCGCCGGCCACATGAACCTGCCCGGTGGTCACCAAGGTCTCCACGGCCACCCGCGCGGTGGGATCGTCGGCGAGCATCGCGTCGAGGATCGAGTCACTGATCGCGTCACAGATCTTGTCGGGATGCCCCTCGGTGACGGATTCGCTGGTGAACAGGCGTGACGCAGAGGTGGTCATCTGATCCTCTCAGGCTCTTTCCGGGCCCGCCGCGGGCGCGTGTCCCGGCGGCGGGTGTCGTCGATTGTCTCTTCTACCGAGCATTCTCGCAGTCCGGGTGACACCCGGCTGTGAACGCGTTCCAACCTACACATCGCCTCCGACGGTTGCGCCGTCAGGCCACGTCATCGGAGCCGGGCACCAACGCCCGGACCTCGTCGAGGATTCGACTCGACATCAGCGTCTTCGACCCCAGCGGCAGTGCCGTCTCGGTACCGGTGGCCGACAGCAGCCAGCCGGTGTTGTCCTCGGTGCCGAACGCCTTGCCGTCCCCCACCGCGTTCACCACCAGCAGATCGCAGCCCTTGCGACGTAGCTTGGCCCGGCCGTGATCGAGCACGCCGCCGGTCTCGTCCCCGGTTTCGGCGGCGAATCCCACGATGACGGTCTCGGGCGGGATGCGGCCGGCCTCGCGGTCGGTGACGAGTCCGCGCAGGATGTCGGGATTGGTGGTGAGTTCGATCGGTGCCGGTCCGGTGTCGGATTTCTTGATCTTCGATTCGGCGAATGCCACCGGCCGGAAGTCGGCGACGGCGGCCGCCATGATCACCACGTCGGCTTCCGCGGCGCGTTTGGTCATCTCCTCGGCGAGATGCTGGGCGTCCGAGACTCGGACGATGCCGACGCCTGCCGGGTCGCCCGGGTCGGCGGTCGACCCGGCCACCACCGTGACGATGGCGCCGCGCTGCGCCGCGGCGCGGGCGAGTGCGAACCCTTGTTTGCCCGAGCTGTGGTTCCCCAGGAAACGCACCGGGTCGAGCGGTTCGCGGGTTCCGCCGGCGCTGATCACCACGCGCACGCCGGCCAGATCGTGCGGCAGCGCGTCGGGGCGTTCGAGGAGGAGCTCGCCGATCATCGCGATCTCCTGCGGGTCGGGCAGGCGACCACGTCCGCTGTCGGTGCCGGTGAGTCGGCCCGACGCCGGGACCATCACCGTGCTGCCGTGGGTGCGCAAGGTGGTGACGTTGGCCTGGGTGGCGGGGTGCTCCCACATCTCGGTGTGCATCGCCGGCACGAACAGCACCGGGCACCGCACGGTGAGCAACGAGGCGGTCAGCAGATCGTCGGCGCGCCCCGCGGCGGCCCGCGCCATGAGATCGGCGGTGGCCGGCGCCACGATCACGAGATCGGCGCCCTGGCCGAGCCGGACGTGCGCCACCTGGTCCACGTCGTCGAACACGTCGGTGCTGACCGGATTGCCGGTGAGCGCCTCGAACGTGGCGGCCCCGACGAACCTCAGGGCGGCCTCGGTCGGCACCACTCGGACGTCGTGGCCGGCTTCGGTGAAGTGCCGGATCACCGAGCAGACCTTGTAGGCGGCGATCCCGCCGCCCACACCGATGAGAATCCGGCGAGTGGTGCCGGATGCGGCTGTGCGCGTGGTGGCCATCCGAGCGTCCGGGGCCCTTATTCGCCTTCGGTGTGCTCGAGCAGGTCGGAGTGGATCTCGCGCATCGCGATCGACAGCGGCTTCTCCTGCAGGCCCGGCTCGACGAGCGGTCCGACGTATTCGAGGATGCCGTCACCGAGCTGGTTGTAGTAGTCGTTGATCTGACGCGCGCGCTTGGCGGCGTAGATGACGAGCGCGTACTTCGACGACGCACGCTCGAGGAGTTCGTCGATGGGCGGGTTGGTGATGCCCAGCGGGGTGTCGTAGGCCGGTGCGTCGGCAACTTCGGTCAGGTCGAAATTCGTCGGGGTGCTCACGCAAACTCCTGCATCGGTGGTGCTCTGGTGGCGCCGGCCTGCCGGGATTCGGCAGGTGGTGGCGATTCAAACGTCTTCAGGTCGACTGTCGGGTGGGCGGCGGCGCCGGGGTCGATCCATCGGCTTTCGACGGGTCGGGTGTCGAATCGTCGGACCCGACCAGCAAGGATACCAACTCGGACGCCACCTGGTCGACTTCGTGGTTCACCAGGACGTGTTCGAACTCGCCCTGGGCGGCCATCTCGGTGCGCGCGGTCTCGAGGCGTCGGGCCACGGCGTCGGCCGATTCGGTGCCCCGTCCGGTCAACCGCGCGACGAGGTCCTCCCAGCTCGGCGGCGCCAGGAACACGCCGGTCGCCTCGGGAATCCGGCGCAGCACGTTGCGCGCCCCGACGAGGTCGACTTCCACCAGTACGGGCTCGCCGCGCTCCATGGCGTCGAGGACCGGCCGGCGGGGTGTGCCCGAGCGCTGTAGGCCGCCGTGGATCTCTGCCCACTCCAGCAGTTCGTCGTCGGCGATCATCCGGTCGAACTCGGCTCGGTCGACGAAGTGGTAGTCGCGTCCCCCCACCTCACCGGGCCGCGGTGCCCGGGTGGTCGCGGACACGCTGAAGAACAGTTCGGGTAGCAGCTGCCGCACGCGGGCGACCACGGTCGACTTACCCACGGCCGAGGGGCCGACCAGAACAACCAGTCGGCCCCTCGGGGGCGTGGATCGCGGCTCTCCCGGTGTCGGGCGGTTCACCGCCGAACCTGTGCCGTCGTCACGCTCGTGTCGTTCACACGCTCGGTCAGGAGCTGAACTTCTCGAGCAGCGCCTTGCGCTGACGATCGCCGAGGCCACGCAGGCGGCGGGTCGGGGCGATCTCGAGTTCGGTCATGATCTCCTGCGCCTTGACCTTGCCCACCTTGGGCAGCGCCTCGAGCAGAGCCGAGACCTTCATCTTGCCCAGGATCTCGTCGTTCTCGGCATCCTTGAGCACCTGCTCGAGGTTGGTGCCGCCGCGCTTCAAGCGCTCCTTGAGCTCGGCGCGGGCCCGCCGAGCGGCAGCTGCCTTCTCCAACGCGGCAGCGCGCTGCTCGTCTGTCAACTGCGGAAGGGCCACGGGTTCCTCCGTCTTTCGTGTCTTCGATTGGACTGTCATCAGTCGCGCGATGCTCCTGATGGCGGTTGGTCGCCCACGCGACCATGGCGGTCGCCATGGGCAGGCCTGCCATCGCCGCGCAATGGTGCGGCGAAAGCGACCGTACCCACGTGAGCAGGCATTTGCGAGTGCCACCCCCTGCAAACCCAGGGAAAACCGGTGTTGTAGCGTGCTCGCTCCCCGAATCTAACGCACTTCCACGACACATCCGCGCAGCAGGCGGCTGACTACGCATTTTGCCCTGAATCCGCAGGTCAGACCCGGGTGGGCTGAGCGCCGTCATGCGACCGCACCGATGGACGCCGATACACGCGCCGGCCTGCGGTGATACGTGTGTGACGCGAGTGGCAATCAAGGTGTTTCTCGGATTCGGCTCCGCGTCGCGCGTGTCGCGGCTGTGTGCACGACGGGCCCGGAGTCGGAGATGGCGAAGTTCTTCCCCCGGGTGTCGTTTCCTCCCCCACCTGCTCGCGGAGGACGAAACGACACCCGGGGGAAGAACCTGGTGGTCAGCCGAGTGACTTCTCCACCGCGTCCCGCGTGTGCGTGAACGCATCGCGCAGGGCGGTGACGTCGGGCCCGGCGCGCAACACTCCCCGGCTGCTCGCGGGGACCAGCCAGCGGGTGTCGGCGCCGGCGAAGACCTCGGGTAGGTCCTCCGGGGTGGCCCCCTGCGCTCCCAGCCCGGGTGCGAGGATCGGCCCCTGCAGGGACGCGAGGTCCAGACCGTGTGCGCGTGTCGCGCCGACGACGAGCCCGACCGATCCGCTGCCGTCCGCGTTCTCGGCGGTCGCGGCGTCGACGATCGTCTGCCCCACCGCGCGACCGCCCGCGTCGGCGAGCTGGATTTCGGCCCCATCCGGATTGGAGGTCCGGGCCAGGACGAAGGCACACCGCTGCGCGGCGCTCGCCGCGTCCAGGGCCGGCCGGAGCGCTTCGAACCCGAGGTACGGCGAGATGGTGACGGCGTCGGCACACAGCGGCGCACCGTCGTCGAGCCACGCCGATGCGTAGGCCGCCATGGTGGTGCCGATATCGCCGCGTTTGGCGTCGGCGAGCACCAGCGCACCCGCCTGCCGACAATCCCGGATGACGCGTTCGAGGACCGTGAAACCGGCGGCCCCGAACACCTCGAAGAACGCGACCTGCGGTTTGATGACCGCGGCCACCGGCGCGAGCGCCTCCACACAGATGTCGGCGAACTGCGCCAGCCCGGCGGCAGAGACCGGCAGTCCCCACTGCTCGAGCAACTCGGTGTGCGGATCGATCCCGGCGCACAGCCGACCGCGCTGCCCGACCGCCGCGCGATGGCGCGACGCGTAGCCGTGGGGTGCCGACGTCGTCATCGATTCACCAGCACCGCATGCCGTCGCTGCAGCGACTGCACACCCATCTGACCGTTGATGGCGGCTTCGATGCCCTGCACCGCGGCGCTCGCACCCTGCACCGTGGTGATGCACGGGATGTTCACCGACACCGCGGCGCTGCGGATCTCGTAGCCGTCCACACGCGGTCCGGAGTTGCCGAACGGGGTGTTGATCACCATCGCGACCTCCCCGGCGCGGATGATGTCGACGATGGTCTGCACACCGTCGGCCGCCTCGAAATGCTTACGGACGGTGCGGCATTCGATCCCGTTGCGCCGCAGCACATCTGCCGTGCCCTCGGTCGCCAGAATGTCGAAACCGAGGTCGGCGAGGTGCTTCACCGGGAAGATGAGCGCTCGCTTGTCCTTGTTGGCGACGGACACGAAGATCGCACCGCTGGTGGGCAGCGACCCGTACGCGGCGGTCTGCGACTTGGCGAAGGCCTGACCGAAGTCGGCGTCGATCCCCATCACCTCGCCGGTCGATTTCATCTCCGGGCTCAGCAACGAATCGACCCCGGTGCCGTCGTGGCGCCGGAACCGGTTGAACGGCAGCACCGCCTCCTTCACCGAGATCGGTGCGTGCACCGGCGAATCGCCGCCGTCACCGTCGGCGGGCAGCACCCGCTGGTTGCGCAGCTCGGCGATGGTCTCGCCCAGCATCACCCGGGCACAGGCCTTGGCCAGCGGCACCGCCGTCGCCTTCGAGACGAACGGCACGGTACGGCTCGCGCGGGGGTTCGCCTCGAGGACGTAGAGGATGTCGTCCTTCAGGGCGTACTGCACGTTGAGCAACCCCCGTACCCCGATGCCCTTGGCCAGTGCCTCGGTGGAGGCCCGGACCATGGCGAGATCGGACCGTCCGAGGGTCACCGGCGGCAGCGCGCACGCCGAGTCGCCGGAGTGGATTCCGGCTTCTTCGATGTGTTCCATCACGCCGCCGATGTAGACCTCGTTGCCGTCACACAGCGCGTCGACGTCGATCTCGACGGCATCCTCGAGGAAACGGTCGACGAGCACCGGATGGTCCTCGGTCAGTTCGGTGGCACGGGAGATGTAGTCCTCCAGGGACTTCTCGTCGTACACGATCTCCATGCCCCGGCCACCGAGCACATAGGAGGGCCGCACCAACACCGGGTATCCGATCCGCGCCGCGGTCGCGCGGGCCTCGTCGAAACTGGTGGCGGTACCGAAGGCGGGCGCCGGGAGTCCGGCCGCGGTCAGCACCTTGCCGAACTCGCCGCGGTGCTCGGCCAGATCGATCGCCTCGGGACTGGTCCCGACGATGGGCACACCCGCCGCGGCCAGCCGGTGGGCCAGGCCGAGCGGGGTCTGCCCGCCCAGTTGGACGATGACACCGGCGACGGTGCCCGACTCGGATTCCGCCCGGTAGACCTCCAGGACGTCCTCGAACGTGAGCGGCTCGAAGTACAGGCGGTCAGCGGTGTCGTAGTCGGTGGAGACCGTCTCCGGGTTGCAGTTGACCATCACGGTCTCGTAGCCGGCCTCGGACAACGTCAGCGCGGCGTGCACACACGAATAGTCGAATTCGATGCCCTGACCGATCCGGTTGGGACCCGACCCGAGGATCAGCACCTTGGGCCGGTCCGGCTGCGGCGCGACCTCACTCGTGGCGGATGGGTCGAGCTCATAGGTCGAGTAGTGGTACGGCGTCTTGGCCTCGAACTCGGCCGCGCAGGTATCGACGGTCTTGTAGACCGGATGCACACCGAGCCCGAGACGGAATTCCCGCACCGCCGCCTCGTCCGCGAAATCGCTGCGCAGCGCCGCGATCTGGCGGTCGGAGAAGCCGGTGCTCTTGGCCTGGCGCAGCAGCGACTCGTCGAGGGTGTCGGCATCCCGGAGATCGGCGCCGAGTGCGGCGACGCCGCCGATCTCGGCGAGGAACCACGGGTCGATCCCGGTGGCCTCGTAGAGCTGCTCGATCGAGGCACCCGCCTCGAACGCCAGCATCAGGCCGTAGAGCCGCCCGTCCTTCGGTGTCTTCAGCGAGTCCAGCAGGGCATCGAGGTCCAGCGTCGCCGGGTCGGGCCGATTCGGCTCGGTCCAGAAGCCGCCCGCCTTGGTCTCCAGCGACCGCATCACCTTGCCGAGCGACTCGGCGAAGCTACGACCCAGGCTCATCGCCTCACCCACCGACTTCATGGTGGTGGTCAGCGTGTCGTCGGCGCCGGGGAACTTCTCGAAGGCGAACCGCGGCGCCTTCACGACCACGTAGTCCAGGGTCGGCTCGAAGCAGGCCGGCGTCTCCTTGGTGATGTCGTTGACGATCTCGTCGAGGCTGTAGCCGATGGCCAGCTTCGCGGCGATCTTGGCGATCGGGAAGCCGGTGGCCTTCGATGCCAGCGCCGACGACCGCGACACACGCGGATTCATCTCGATGACGACCAGACGGCCGTCGCGGGGGTCCTGTGCGAACTGGATGTTGCAGCCGCCGGTGTCGACGCCGACCTCACGCAGGATGGCGATCGAGAGGTCACGCATGATCTGGTACTCGCGGTCGGTCAGGGTCATCGCCGGCGCGACGGTCACCGAATCGCCGGTGTGCACGCCGACCGGATCCACGTTCTCGATCGAACACACCACCACGACGTTGTCGCGGTTGTCACGCATCAGCTCGAGTTCGTATTCCTTCCACCCGAGGATGGATTCCTCGATCAGCACATTCGCCGTGGGCGAGGCGGCCAGTCCGCCGCCGGCGATTCGCTCGAGGTCGTTGCGGTCATACGCCATACCCGACCCGAGTCCGCCCATGGTGAACGACGGCCGCACCACCACCGGGTAACCGAGATCCTCGACGGTGTCGTACACCTCGTCCATGGTGTGGCAGACGGCCGACCGCGCGCTCTCCCCGCCGACCCGGGCGACGATGTCCTTGAACATCTGCCGGTCCTCACCACGCTGGATGGCATCGAAGTCGGCACCGATCAGTTCGATCCCGTACTTGTCCAGCGAACCGCGGTCGTGCAGCGCCACTGCGGTGTTCAGTGCGGTCTGCCCGCCGAGCGTGGCCAGCACCGCGTCGATCGGATGGCCGGCGTCGCGTTCGGCCTCGATCACCTTCTCGACATACTCGGCCGTGATCGGCTCGATGTAGGTGGCGTCGGCGAACTCGGGGTCGGTCATGATGGTCGCCGGGTTGGAGTTCACCAGACTGACCCGCAGCCCCTCGGCCTTGAGCACCCGGCAGGCCTGGGTGCCCGAGTAGTCGAACTCGCAGGCCTGGCCGATGACGATCGGCCCGGAGCCGATGACCAATACGTGGGAGATGTCTTCGCGGCGTGGCATCAGGCACTCGTTCCTCGTGCACGGTCGCCCTCGAGTAGGGTGACGAACTTGTCGAACAGGTAGGCGGCGTCATGCGGTCCGGCCGCCGCCTCCGGATGGTATTGAACCGAGAATGCTTGTCCCGACAGCAATTCCACACCCTCGACGGTCCCGTCGTTGGCGCAGACGTGGCTCACACGGGCGCGGCCGAAATCGGTGTCGAATTCCTCGCCGGCCTCGCCTTCGAGGGCGAAGCCGTGGTTTTGCGCGGTGATCGACACCTTGCCGGTGGTGTGGTCGATGACCGGGATGTTGATGCCCCGGTGACCGAACTTCATCTTGTACGTGTCGCGGCCCAGCGCCCGGCCGAGGATCTGGTTGCCGAAGCAGATGCCGAACAGCGGCAACCCTTCGCCCAGCACTCCCCTGGTCAATTCCACCGCGGTGTCCGCGGTGGCCGGGTCCCCGGGTCCGTTGGAGAGGAACACCCCGTCGGGGTTGAGCGCGGTGATCGCGTCGAGTCCCGAATTCGACGGCAGGACATGTACTCGCACCCCCCGCTGGGCGAACATCCGCGGCGTATTCGTCTTGATTCCGAGATCGATGGCCGCCACGGTGAATCGTGTCTCACGGTCGGCGGAGCTCGGGCTCACCTCGTAGGACGCTTCGGTGGTGACCTCACCGGCGAGGTCGGCACCCTTCATCGGCGGCTGATTGCGCACCCGCGCAACGAGTTCGTCGTCGGGGGCCAGCGCAGCCCCGGAGAACACGCCGGCCCGCATCGAGCCGTGGTCACGCAGGATGCGCACCACCGTGCGGGTGTCGATACCGGCGATGCCCACGATCTGCTGGCGGCGCAGTTCGTCCTCCAGCGAGGTGGTTGCCCGCCAGTTCGACACCCGTCGGGTGGGGTTGCGGATCGCGTACCCGGCAACCCAGATCTTGCCGGAATCACCGGTGGCCGAGTCACTGCCGGCGCTGCCGGTGCTCTCCCCGTCCTCGTCGTTCCATCCGGTGTTGCCGATCTGCGGCGCCGTGGCGACCACGATCTGCCGGTGATAGCTCGGATCGGTGAGGGTCTCCTGGTACCCCGTCATCGCGGTGCAGAACACCGCCTCACCCAGGGTCTCGCCGACCGCGCCGTAGGGCAGCCCGCGGAACACCTGTCCGTTCTCCAGCACCAGGACTGCTGTGCTCATTGATCATTCCCCTGTTCGGTGTCTTCGGGCCCGGCTGCTCCGGGTGCGCTTCCGGCGTCGGCGAACTCGTTCACCCACCCCGGATAGATGGTCTTGTCATCGGCTCGCAGGCCGGAGTCGATCTCGGTCCCGCTGGGCAGGACCCAGCGGATCACCAGCACGCCGTCGGCGGTCATCACCTTGCCGGCGAGTCCACGTTCGGTCCGGACGGCGGTGATCGACGACCGTGGAATCCAGATGTCGGAGGCTCCCTGTCGTCCGATGAGGATGCCGTCGGCGTGGGCCGAGATCTCGGCGGCGGCACGGTCCCCCAGGTCGCCGACGGCGACGCGGTCCTGCCAGCTCGGTGCGATGGTGCTACCGACGTACAGGCCGGTGTCCGGCCCGCGGGTGGCCGGAGTGAGCCCCTCGGGTACCGCCGGCGGCGTGCCGATGGCGTCTGCCTGACGGCGTCCGCGGTTGCGCCACCCGCGCAGGGCGAGGGCGACCAGACCGAGCCACACCACGATGACGACCACCACCACGACGACCTCGAGACCGCTCATCGGGTGACCTCACCGTCGCGGGCGGTCACCACACCCCGCAGCACGGTCGCGGTCACCGTCGCCGGCATGGTCATCGCCTCATACGGCGTGTTACGCGACAGACTCGCGAGTTCGTCCGGGCGTACCACCCAGGAACGGTCCGGATCGACGAGGGTGAGCGATCCGGGCTCGCCGACCTCGATCGGACGGCCCTGGTCGGCGAGCCCGACGATCTGCGCCGGGCGTTCGCTCATCACCCGGGCAACACCGCGCCAGTCGAGCAGACCGGGGTTCACCATGGTGTCGACGACGATCGGCAGCGCGGTCTCCAGACCCAGCATGCCGGGACGGGCCTGGGCGAACTCGCAGGCCTTCTCCTGTGCGGCATGCGGCGCGTGATCAGTGGCCACACAGTCGATGACGCCGTCGGCCAGGGCGCGGCGGAGCGCGTCGTTGTCGCGGGTCTCGCGCAGCGGCGGGTTCACCTTGTTCACCGGGTCGTACGTGGCCAGTCGGGAATCGTCGAGCAACAGGTGATGTGGGGTGACCTCCGCGCTGATCGCGATGCCCTGCTCCCGTGCCCACCGGAGCAGTTCGACGGTGCCTTCGGTCGAGGCATGGCAGATGTGCACCCGGGTCCCGGCATCGCGGGCGAGCAGTGCGTCGCGGATGACGATCGACTCCTCGGCGGCCCGAGGCCAGCCCGTCAGCCCGAGCCGAGCGGCGTTGGGGCCCTCATGTGCGATCGCGCCGACGGTGAGCCTGGGCTCCTCGGCGTGCTGCGCGATCAGCACGTCGAGGCTCTTCGCGTACTCCAGCGCACGGCGCATCAACAGCGGGTCGTCGACGCATTTGCCGTCGTCGCTGAACATGCGGACGCCGGCGACGCCGGCGGCCATCATGCCCATCTCGGCCAGCTGTGTGCCGGCCAGTCCCACCGTGACCGCCCCCACCGGGTGAACGTCGACCAGGCCGATGTCGCGACCGGTGCGCCAGACGTTGTCGGTGATCGTCGAGTTGTCGGCGACGGGATCGGTGTTGGCCATGGCGAACACCGCGGTGTAGCCGCCGAGCGCGGCCGCGGCCGAACCGGTGCGGATGGTCTCGGTGTCCTCGCGTCCCGGCTCCCGCAGATGGGTGTGCAGGTCGACGAACCCCGGCAGCAGGACCGCGCCGCCGCCGTCGATCCGGTCGGCGCCGTCGGGTGCGGACAGGTCGGCGCCGATCTGCGCGATCCGGCCGTCGACGACGAGTACGTCGACCGGGTCGCCCTCACCGTAGGGACGGACATCGGCGATCAGTACCGATCCGGTTGCCGGGATGCTCATTGCGCCGTCTCCACTGACTGCGATCTCCTCATCATTGAGTTCCTGGGCTGCCCGTGCCGACCAACAGCCGGAACAGCACCGCCATCCGTACGTGCACTCCGTTGCGTACCTGCTCGAGCACCGTCGCCCGCGGCGAGTCCGCCACCGAATAGCCGATCTCCATACCGCGCAGCATGGGCCCGGGGTGCAGCACCACCGCGTCGTCGTCGAGCAGGGCCAGCCGTCGATCGTTGAGGCCGTAGCGGACCGAGTACTCGCGCGAACTCGGGAAGAAGCCGCCGTTCATCCGCTCGGCCTGTACGCGCAGCATCATCACCGCGTCGAGCGTGGGCAATTCGGCGTCGAGATGGTGGGAGACGGTCACCGGCCACTGATCGACTCCGACCGGCAGCAGCGTCTGCGGCGCGATCAGCACCACCTCGGCGCCGAGGGTGGCCAACAGGTGGGCGTTGGACCGGGCCACCCGGGAATGCAGGACGTCGCCGACGATGCCGATACGTCGACCGTCGAGCGAGCCGAGACGCTGCCGCAAGGTCAGGGCGTCGAGCAGCGCCTGCGTCGGATGTTCATGGGTCCCGTCGCCGGCGTTGATGATCGCCGGTCCCGCACCGTCGTCATCGGCGGTCCACGCCGCGATCTGATGAGCCGCGCCGCTGGCCGGATGTCGCACGATCAGCGCGTCGGCGCCGGCGGCGTGCAGGGTCTTGACCGTGTCGCGCAGCGACTCACCCTTGCCGGCCGAACTGCTCGAGGCACTGACGTTGATGACGTCGGCGCTCATCCACTTCCCGGCCACCTCGAACGACACCCGGGTACGCGTGGAGTTCTCGTAGAACACCGTCATCACGGTGCGGCCACGCAGGGTCGGCAGTTTGCGGACCTCGCGGCCGGTGAGTGCTTGCTCGAATCGTTCGGCCTCGTCGAGCAGTCCGGTCGCCTCGTCGCGCGACAGATCTTGCGTGGTCAGCAGGTGGCGCATCAGTCGCCGCCTCCGGGGTGCGGAATCTGCGGTGACTTGGCAGCGCTGAGCACGACTTCGTCGACACCGTCGTGTTCCTCGAGATGAACCGAGACGTTCTCGTCCCGCGAGGTGGGAATGTTCTTGCCGACGTAGTCGGCGCGCAGAGGCAGTTCTCGATGCCCCCGGTCGACCAGTACTGCCAGCTGCACCGCGGCCGGTCGTCCGAGATCGCGCAACGCGTCCAGTGCGGCCCGCACGGTGCGGCCGGAGTACAGCACGTCGTCGACCAGGATGACGATGGCGTTGTCGACGCCGCCGGACGGAACCACCGTCCGTTCCAGCGGGCGATGCGGTTGGGCCCGCAGATCGTCGCGGTAGAGCGTGATGTCCAGGTAGCCGACCGGCACATCGGTGCCCGCGAACTCGTTGATGCGGGCGGCCAACCGGGAGGCGAGGTAGGTGCCTCGGGTGGGGATGCCGATGATGACGACGCGCGGGCCGTCCGCGGAGTCGAGCGCGGTCTTCTCGATGATCTCGTGGGCCACCCGCGCGATGGTGCGGGCGACGTCGGAATCATCGAGCAACACCCGACCGGGCGGGCGGGAACCATCGGTTGGCGGGGCGCTGTCTGTTGACATGACCAAGCCGACCTCCTTCTCCGCCTCGCGGGACGGATCGTTAAAGGATGTCTGTCTCGGAAGACTTTACACTTCGTCCTCGCGCGAGCGTCTCTGCGTCGTCACTCGCGACCCGTTGCGTGCCGTTCGGGGGTCAATCCCGGCGATGTGTCTCGTCGGCTGCGGCGGCCGCACGCACCTGGGGCGCCAGCTCCGCGATCTGCGCCAGGACTCCGTTGACGAACGCCGGCGAATCGTCGGTGGACAGCTCCTTGGCCAGTTCCACCGCCTCGTCGACGACGACGATCGGATCGACGTCGGTCGAGTTGAACAGCTCCCACGTCGCCAGGCGCAGAATCGCCCGATCGACCGCGGGCAGACGCTGCAGGGTCCACCCCTTCAGGTGTGAGGAGACCACCGCGTCCACCTGCGGCAGATCGGCGGCCAATCCCTCGATGACGGTCGCGGTGTAGTCGTGGATCGTCCCCACGCTCTCGTCGTCGCGGACGTACTCGCGGCGCTCGGCGACCAGCTGCGTCGCGGTGACCTTCTTGGCCTCCGCCTCGAACAGCAGGTCGACCGCGCGGCGACGGGCCTTGTGTCGGGTACCGGGTTGTTTCACGGGTCGGGCTCGGTCAGGCGTTCACGCGACCGAGGTAGCTGCCGTCGCGCGAGTCGACTTTCAGCTTGTCGCCGGTGTTGATGAACAGCGGAACCTGGATCTCGGCGCCGGTCTCCATGGTCGCGGGCTTGGTGCCGCCGGTGGAGCGATCACCCTGCAGACCCGGATCGGTCTGCTCGACGAGCAACTCGACGGTGACCGGCAGTTCGACGAACAGCGGATTGCCCTCGTGCATCGACACCTGCACGGTCATGTTCTCCAGCATGAAGCGCGCACCGTCACCCAGGGTCTCCGGCGTGATGGAGATCTGCTCGAAGGTCTCGCCGTCCATGAACACGAAGTCGGTGCCGTCGTTGTAGAGGTAGGTCATGTCGCGGCGGTCGACGGTCGCGGTCTCCACCTTCACGCCGGCATTGAAGGTCTTGTCGACGATCTTGCCCGACATCACGTTCTTGATCTTGGTACGCACGAAGGCCGGCCCCTTGCCGGGCTTGACGTGCTGGAACTCCTGGATCTGCCAAAGCTGGTCGTCCATGCGCAGCACGAGGCCGTTCTTGAAGTCGGCGGTGGTCGCCATGTGGTGTTCTTCCCTTGCAGTCGTCGATGAATGTCGCGGACAACCCGTCAGATGACGGTGAATGTCTTGTCGGTGGCGGTCAGCAGCTCCGGTGCATCGTCGGTGACGATCAGGGTGTCCTCGATCCTGACGCCACCTCGGCCGGGGAGGTAGACGCCGGGCTCCACGGTCACCGCCGCGCCGCATGGCAGTGTACCCGTCGCCAGCGCGCCGATTCCGGGCGCTTCGTGGATCTGCAGTCCGACACCATGGCCCAGTCCGTGGACATAGTGCTCGGCGTGCCCGGCGTCGGCGATGACCGATCGGGCGGCGGCGTCGACCTCACGCAGCTCGGCGTCCGGCCGCAACGCCGCCCGGCCGGCCGCCTGTGCCTGCGCGACGAGGTCGTAGATCTCGCGTTGCCAGTCGGCCGCACGACCGAGCACGTAGGTGCGGGTCATATCCGAGTGGTAGCCACCGACCACGGCGCCGAAGTCGATCTTGACGAAGTCGCCGTCGGCGAGCACCGCCTGCGTGGGCCGATGATGTGGGATCGCGGAGTTGGCACCGGCCGCGACGATGGTCTCGAACGCGATGTCGTCGGCACCGAGGGCGTACATCTCCCACTCGAGCGATCGGGCCACGTCACGCTCGGTGGCTCCCGGGCGGATCACGCCCCGTTCGATGATCGTCGCCAGTGCCTTGTCGCCGATCGTGCAGGCCGCCCGCAGCAGGTCGACCTCACCAGCGTCCTTGACGATACGGAGTCGTTGGACCGCGCCGGTGTGGGCGACCAGCTCGGGCACCGGGCCGCTCGCATCGTCGAGTGCGGAGATGAGTGCGCGATGTGCTGCGACGGTGACGGCGTCGCCTTCGAAGCCGATGGTGGCGGCGCCCGCTGCGCGGGCCTGCCGGGCGAGTTCGGTGAGGCAGTCGCGCGCGATGACGGCCTCGAGATCACCCGACTGTTCGCCGACCTGGGTTCGGTAGCGGCCGTCGGTGCAGATGCGGTCGGCATCGGCCGAGGCGCCGATGAGCAGCGCAGCATTCGAGCCGGTGAATCCGGTCAGGTAGCCGACGTTGACCAGATCGCTGACGACGAAGGCATCCACCGGCTGGTCCGATCCGGCGAGTTGGTCACGAAAGCGGTCGCGGCGGGCCCGATAGTCACTGGTCATGGCTGTGGCGGACATCCCTTCACGCTACCGCGCCGGCACCGGGGCCCCGGTGCCGGCGCCACCGCCGGGCCCGTTGACCGGGATGTGTTTTCGAACACGTTCCAGGTTGCGTACCCTGTCCGCTATGTCTTCGTGGTTGCCCCGCGGTCTGGTGATGACCGCCGTACACGTCGTCGCCCGTGTGCTCCTCGGTGTGGCAGTGGTCAATGCACCCCTGCACACGACCGTGTGGAAGACCATCGCCATCGCGGCGGTCGTGCTCGTCGCGCTGCTGTGGGGCGGGGTCGACGGCGTCGCCGACGCCCGGGCCAATCCCGACCCCGACGACTACGAGGACCTGACGGTGCGCTGGCTGCAGGCCGGACTGCTCGCCGGTGTCGTGGCCGGTCTCATCAGCTGGATTCTCGGCCGCTACGTCTTCGCCGGGATCGGCGAGGGCAGTTTGTTCATCGAGTTGATCGCCGGCGGGTCGTTCACCGCCCTGTTGGTGTTCGTGCCCGCCTTCACCGGTGCGGCGGTCGGCCGCTGGATCGTCCGTCGCGATCAGCGCAGAGCCGATGCCGACGAGGACTGGTCGGTGCACGCGGAGCGCGATCCGGAGCACGCCGCGAGCTGAGGCGCGCGCCGCCCCCTTCCCTACCGGCGCCTCGCACGGCTCAGAGCAGGACGCCGCCGGATGCGGGGGCCTGACCGGCGATCGCGGAGTACGCGGCGGCGATGAGTCCCGGGTCGGGGCCCTCGAGCCGGCCCGGCTTGGCGAGGCCGTCGAGGACGACGAACCGCAGCACACCCGATCGGTTCTTCTTGTCTCCCGACATCGTCTCCAGGAGGTCCGGCAGGGCATCGGGATCGTAGGTCGTCGGCAGACCCACCAGGTCGAGGACCGCCCGGTGGCGATCGGCGGTCTCGTCGTCCAGACGTCCGGCCAGACGGGCGAGTTCGGCCGCGAACACCAGGCCGACCGAGACGGCGGCCCCGTGGCGCCATCGATACCGCTCCCGACGTTCGATCGCATGGCCCAGCGTGTGCCCGTAGTTGAGGATCTCGCGCAGCGAGGATTCCTTGAGGTCCGCGGACACCACGTCGGCCTTCACCTGCACCGAACGCCGGATCAGTTCGGGCAGCACGGTGCCGGCGGTGTCGACGGCGGCGACCGGATCGGCCTCGATGAGGTCGAGGATCACCGGGTCGGCGATGAAGCCGGTCTTGATCACCTCGGCGAGTCCGGCGACCACCTCGTTGTGCGGGACGGTCTCGAGGGTGGCGGTGTCGATCAGCACCGCATCGGGTTCGTGGAATGAACCGACCAGATTCTTGCCGGCGTCGGTGTTGATGCCGGTCTTTCCGCCGACCGCGGCGTCGACCATCGCCAGCAAGGTCGTGGGGATGTGGATCACGCCGATGCCGCGCATCCAGGTGGCCGCGACGAACCCGGCCAGGTCGGTCGCCGCACCTCCACCGAGGCTGATCACCTTGTCGTTGCGTTTGAGCCCGATCCGACCGAAGACATCCCAACAGAATGCCGCCACCGAGAGGTCCTTGCCCGCCTCGGCATCGGGAATCTCGACGCGGTGCGCGTCGAATCCCTTGTCGGCCAAGAAGGCCCGGATCTGCTCCGCGGTCTGGGCCAGCGTGGGCTGATACAGGATGGCGATCCGGTCGGCCCCGGTGGCGGCGACCGCGACGTCGTCGAGCAGGCCGCGGCCGATGATCACGTCATAGGGCGATCCGGCGTTGACGGTGATCGCCGTCGGTTCGGTCGGGTGGTCCCCACTCATGAGTTCACGGCTCTTTCTCCCACTCGTTCTCCCACCAGGGCGTGGGCCAGTTCGGTCAGGATCTCGTCGGCCACCGTGCCGGCGTCACCGGCGGCGGCGTCCACGGTGAACACCGCTGCACGCGTATAGGTGGCGTCACGCTCGGCGAGCAGGTCCGCGTACCGCGTCTGCGGATCGTCACCGACGATGAGTGGCCGGTCGCTGTCGGCCACCCGGGCGAAGCCGGCGTCGGCGTCGATGCGCAGGTAGATCACGCGGTGGCCCGCCAGCGCCGACTCGATGGCGGGCGTCATCACGGCCCCGCCACCCAGCGCGATCACACCCCGATGGGTGCGCAGCACGCCGAGCACCACGTCGCATTCGATCTCGCGGAAGCGTTGCGGTCCGTCGGTGGTGAAGATGTCCGGGATGCTGCGGCCGGTGGTGCGCACGATCTCGGTGTCGGTGTCGATGAAGTCGACACCCAGTCGATCGGCGAGGATACGGCCGACCGTCGACTTCCCGGCGCCCATGAAGCCGATCAGTACCGCCGACGGAGCGCGGTCGACGCGGTCGCCGGTCATGAGCGAGGCGGGCGCGAGTCCACCCGTTTGCGATAGGCGGCGACATTGTCGCCGGTCTCGGCGACCGAGTCGCCACCGAATTTCTCCAGCGCCGCCTGCGCGAGCACCAACGCGACCATCGCCTCGGCGACCACGCCGGCCGCCGGTACCGCACAGACATCAGAGCGCTGATGGATGGCGACGGCCTCGTCTCCGGTCTCCATGTCGACGGTGGACAACGCCCGCGGAACCGTCGAGATCGGCTTCATCGCGACCCGCACCCGCAGATCCTCGCCGTTGGTCATTCCGCCTTCGAGACCGCCGGCACGGTTGGTCGAACGGAGCACGCCGTCCGGGCCGGGCACCATCTCGTCGTGCGCCTGGCTGCCGCGGCGGCGCGCCGTGGTGAAACCGTCACCGACCTCGACGCCCTTGATGGCCTGGATGCCCATCAGCGCACCGGCCAGCCGCGCGTCGAGTCGCGTCTCGCCACTGACGTGCGAGCCCAGCCCCACCGGCACTCCGGTGGCGACCACCTCCACGACGCCGCCGAGGGTGTCGCCGTCTTTCTTCGCCGACTCGATCTCCGCGATCATCAGGTCGGCCGATCCGGGGTCGAAAGCACGCACGGGGCTCTCGTCGATCGCGGGGAGGTCGGCGTAGTGCGGTGCGGGACCGTCGTAGGGTTCGCTGGCGCCGATCGAGATGACGTGTGAGAGCACCTCGATGCCCAGCACCTGGCGCAGGAAGTTGCGGGCCACGGTCCCGGCGGCGACCCGCGCCGCCGTCTCGCGTGCGCTGGCGCGCTCCAGGACCGGCCGGGCATCGTCGAATCCGTACTTCAGCATGCCGGAGTAGTCGGCGTGTCCCGGGCGAGGCCGGGTCAGCGGCGCGTTGCGGGCGCTGCCCTCGAGTTCGGCCGGATCCACCGGATCGGCCGCCATCACGGTCTCCCACTTGGGCCACTCGGTGTTGCCGATCTCCACGGCCACCGGGCCGCCCATGGTGCGGCCGTGCCGAAGACCACCGACGATGGTGATCTTGTCCGCCTCGAACTTCATCCGGGCGCCACGGCCGTAGCCGAGGCGACGACGGGCGAGTTGTTCGGCGATGTCGGACGAGGTGACCTCGACACCGGCCACCATCCCCTCGACAAGGGCGACCAGGGCCGGGCCATGCGATTCTCCGGCAGTTATCCAGCGCAACACAAGGATCAATTGTTCCATGTGGCGTCCGGGGCCCTCGGTACGCACCCCCCGGGTCACAGCGTGTGATGCCTCGACATCAGATGGCCCACCCACCCGACGCCAGCACACATACCGTCGCGGCCACCAGTGCCGGGGCGTGCGGGAGCCCGTCACGCCTCCGGGTGACGACATGCGCGGCGAGCCCGAGCACCGCGGCGAGAAGCACCACGAGCAGACCGGCCGCGACGTCGGCGAGCAGGCCGCCGAGGACGAACGCCAACTTCACATCGCCACCGCCGCAGAGGCCCGCGGCGGCGGCGAGGGCATAGGGCGCTGCGGTCACGAGTGCCGCGAGGCCGACCGTCGGTTGGGCCCCGGTGAACGCGAGCGTCGCGGCGATCGCCGGCCAGAGCGACGACGTCGGGATGCGACGGGTGTTCAGGTCGACCTCGGCGATGCGGGACAGCCACATCAGCACGATCCACAGACACATCCGTCGATCGTGGTCCAGAACCCACGCCGCGCCGGAATTCCATCCACAGGCGACCGGCCCGCGGCGGGGCTCAGCCGGTGTCGAGCGCCGCGGCCATCGCCTCCCGCGGGGCCGGCCGCCCGGTGAACTGCTCCACCTGGCTGTAGGCCTGGTTGAGCAGCATGACCAGACCGCCGACGACGCGTCCGCCGGCCGCCGACACGGCTGCTGCCAACGGCGTCGGCCACGGGTGATAGATCACGTCGACCAACCGCGCGGCCGCCGAGAGCGAAGCGACGAGGCCCGTCGCGGCGTCTGCGGGCACTGTCGACACCACGACCCCGCACGTGCCGGCGTGCCGGGCGAGTTCGGGTCCGTCGACGAAGCCGATCACCTCGGCAGCCATCCCCACCTCGGTGGCGACCTCGACGACCGGCGCGGCCCGTGCCGGGTCGCGGGCGACGATGGTCAGCTCGGTGAATCCGGTGTCATGCAGGGCGGCGACTGTCGGCAACGCCGTCCCACCGGCGCCCACCAGCACCGCGGTCGGGTTTTCGGTGGGGTCCACGCCGACCGCTCGCAGTGCCCCGGTCATGCCGTCGATGTCGGTGCAGTCCGCCCGCCAGCCGCGGTCGGTGCGCACGAGTGTGTTGGCCGAGCCGACCAACTCGGCGCGCGCAGTGCGTTCATCCGCGAACGCCAGGGCGGCCAGTTTCGCCGGCATCGTCACCGACAAACCGACGAATTCCGGCCCCAGCCCCGACACCAGCTCTGGTAGTTGTTCGGCGGTGCACTCGATGCGGTCATAGGTCCAGTCGACGAGCCCGAGCGCGCGGTACGCCGCCAGGTGCAGGTCCGGTGAGCGCGAATGACCGACCGGCGATCCGAGCACCGCGGCCCGTCGTGCTGTGGGTGTCATGGCGCTCAGCTGCACCCGGTGGTCAGCAACTCGTTGTCGCAGGCCCTGTCCCGGTTGCGCTGGTGTTGGGCGAAGGTGTCGGCGAACAGGGTGGTGCCGTCTTGGTCGATGGTGACGAAGTACAGCCAGTCACCAGGGGTGGGGTACTCGACGGCGGTCAGCGCCCGCTCCCCGACCGCGCCGATCGGAGTGGCCGGCAACCCCTCGATCCGGTAGGTGTTCCATTCGTTGTCCGCGCGGTACGCCTCGCCGTAGACGTCGATGTTGGTGACCGCGGCGGTGTAATTCGCGGTGGAGTCCATCTCCAGCCGCTGCCCCTTGTCCAACCGATTCAGGATCACCCGGGCGACCTTTGCATAGTCGTCGGGGTTGGTGACCTCACGTTCCACTATCGACGCCGTGACCAGCGTTTCGTACGGGGTCAGGCCGGAGTCGTGCGGTTCGAGCAGACCCCACTGCTCGAAGCGGGCGGCACTGGCGGTGATGAGCTCGCGCAGGATCTGCGTCGGCGTGTGTTCGGGGTCGATGGTCTCCCATGTTCCGGGTGCGATGAGACCCTCGATCCGCCGATGATCGCCGGTGAGATCCTGCACCGTCGGACGCGCCCAATCCGGTACGCCGAGTTGTTCGGGAGTGTCCTCGGCGGCGGCCGTTTCCAGCGCGGCCACGTCGGTCCCGATCCGCTGTCCGTTCACGGTCACCGCTGTCGCGTTCTCGATCATCTGAAAGATGCCCGGCGTGATCTTGCCGTCCACGCCTTCCTTGTTGTCCAACTGCAGACCCTCGGGAACCACCATGCGCCCGACCCGATGCGCGTTGCCGTCGGTCATCATCTCCACCGCGGTCGCCGCCGGGATCTGCGTGCGCATTTTGTAGAACCCGCCGGACATCGGCTGTCCGTCGGCGGCGTCGATGAAGGCCTGGACGCTGGCGACCACATCGTTATCCTGCAGAATCTGACCGAAGTCCATCAGCGTCGAGTTCTGCGGAATGTCCACCACCACATCGGCGGTACCTGCCGTGTTGGTGTAGTCCTTCGTGTTCTCGAACGCTCCGAACGCCCGCAGACCCACGAATCCGACTCCGACGACGAGGATCAGCATGCAGGTGAGCACGATGGCCAATACGACGCGTTTACGTAGCCGGCCGGGTGTGGCCGGACCTGACCGCCGTGGACCCTTGGCCGATCGGCCGGTGCGACGGGGCTCCCGGTGGTCGACGTCGTCGGGCTCGTCCCACAGGTCGAGCACACCTTCGGCGCGGTCGCCGGCGACGACCGGGTCTGCGGCGGGCGACGTGGGTGTGGCGGCGACGGAGCGGGGCGGGACCCGGTGCGGTACCGCGCGCCGCATGGGGTCGTCGAACTCACCGGCACGGATCCGGATCGCTTCGTCGGAATCGTGGATGTGCCCGGCCGGCGGCGCCACCGGTTCGGGTTGCGGTCGGATCGGCCGGCCTTGGGCGGGCGGCGCGGGCCACCTTCCGGTGCCTGCCGCTGCGTCGGCTCGGTGCGGATCGGTCCCATACGGGTCACGGGAGGGCGGTGTCGCCGACTGCTCTACCACCGGCTGCGGACCGGTCGGCGACGGTTCTCCCGTGACCGCGCGGCGCCGTCGGTGTCGGGTGGTCGGCTTGCCGTCGGTTGGCTGCGTGAAGTACCGCAGCCGGTCGAGCTCGAGTTGTTCGGTGGGCTGATCGGACAGATCGTGCCGCCTCGGTCGGTGGCGTTCGTCGGTCACCGAGCGATTCCTCCCCGGATCTGGCATGATTCGATCGTCGGAAACACACTCTTTGCGATCGCGAATTGCGTTGTGCCGGCTGGCCGGGCGCATGCAGAAGTCATCGTCGCGTATCCAGCCACCCCTGCAGGATAGCGACCGCAGCCGCCTGATCAATGACGGCGCGCGAGGACTTGGCATTGACTCCGCTGGCCCGCAACGCCTGGGTCGCGGTGACGGTCGTCAGCCGTTCGTCGTGATACTCCACCGACACGGGTGCGATCCGCTCGGCGAGGCGGTCACCGAAGTCGCGGGCCAATCCGGCTGCGGTGTCGCTCTCGTTGCGCAGCGTCTTCGGCAGTCCCACCACGACGCCGACCGCTTCGTACTCCTCGACCAGCGCGGCGATCCGCGCGAGGTCGGCGTCGGTACGCGGCGTGCGCTGCACCGTTTCGACCGGGGTGGCGAGAATGCCATCGGGATCACAGACGGCGACCCCGACCCGCACGGAACCGACGTCGACCCCCAGACGCCGCCCGCGAGTCCAGCTCATCGATCCCGCACGAGTTCGCGCACCCGCGCCATCGCGGAGTCGATGCCGGCCGGGTCCGAGCCCGCGCCCTGGGCCAGATCGGGTTTGCCGCCGCCGCGCCCGCCGACCAGCGGAGCGACCTCCTTCACGAGGTCTCCGGCCTTGATGCCCCGGCCGCGCGCGGCCTCGGTGGTGGCGACCACGAACGGGACCTTGGCGCCGTCGGCGCTCGGCGCGAACAGTGCGATCACCGCGAGCCGATCACCCACCTTGCCACGCAGATCGGTCGCCAGCCCACGCAAGCCGTTGGCGTCGAGTCCGCCCGGCACGAGACCGCCCACGAGCAGGGTGTCTCCCGAGGCGGTCGCCGAGTCGATCAGGCCTCCGGCGGCGGAGCGAGCGGAGTCCGCGCGCAACCGCTCGACCTCACGTTCAGCGTCTTTGAGGCGCGTCACCAGTTGCTCGACGCGTCCCGGCACCTCGTCGGACGGCACCTTCAGCGACGACGCGAGTCCGGCCATCAAGGCGCGTTCCTTGGACAGATACCGGAAGGAATCCATCCCGACATAGGCCTCGACACGCCGGATACCGGAGCCCACCGACGATTCGCCGATGACGGTGACCGGGCCGATCTGGGCCGACGACGCGACATGGGTGCCGCCGCACAGCTCCATCGAGAACGGTCCGCCGATCTCGACCACCCGCACGACGTCACCGTAGTTCTCGCCGAACAGCGCGATCGCGCCCATCTGCTTGGCCTCGGTCAGTCCGGTCTCGAAGGTGTGCACCGGATGGTTGGCCTCGACCGCGGCGTTGCTGATCTCCTCGATCTCGCGTCGCTGACTCTCCGACAACGGTTTTCCGGAATGGAAGTCGAACCGCAGATAACCCGGGCGGTTGAGCGACCCGGCCTGGGTCGCGGTGGGCCCGAGGACCTCACGCAGCGCAGCGTGCACCATGTGGGTTCCGGAGTGCCCCTGCGTCGCGCCGTGGCGCCAGGACTGATCCACCGCGGCGATGACCTCGTCGCCCTCGGCGATCTCTCCCTCGTCGACGGTGACCTTGTGCAGCCACACGGACTTTCCGGCCTTCTGTACGTCGGTGACCCGCAGCCGGACACCGTCACCGGTGGTGATGGTGCCGACATCGGCCATCTGACCCCCGGATTCGGCATAGAGCGGACTCCGGTCGAGCACCACCACGAGTTCCTGGCCGGGCGCGGCGCTCTGCACGCGCGCACCGTCGGAGACCAGGCCGAGCACCTTCGCCTCGGACACCAGTTCGTCGAAACCGGTGAACATCGTCGGACCCCGGTCGAGGAACTCGCGGTACACCGACAGGTCCGCGTGGCCGGACTTGCGAGCGGTCGCATCGGCCTTGGCGCGCTGCTTCTGCTCGGCCATCAGCGCGGTGAAACCCTCGCGATCGACGGCGAGGCCGGCTTCGGCGGCCATCTCCAGGGTGAGGTCGATCGGGAACCCGTACGTGTCGTGCAGGGTGAATGCGTCGTCCCCGCTGATGGTGGTGCGGTCGGCAGCCTTGGTCGCTGTCGCGGCGTCGGCGAACAGCTTCGAGCCGGCGGCGAGGGTCTTGCTGAACGACGCCTCCTCGGCGACGGCGACGTCGATGATGTGGTCGCGCTGTTCGGCCAGGTTCGGATACGACGGTGACATGGTGTCGACGACCAGCGAGATGAAATCGTCCATCGTGGGCTGTTCGGCGGCTGTCGGGACCACCCCGCTCGCTTCACTCCCGGCGGTCAGCAGCCGGACCGACCGCACCACCCGCCGCAGCAGGCGCCGCAGCACGTAGCCGCGACCGTCGTTGCCGGGCAGCACACCGTCGCCGATGAGCAGCGCCGCGGTCCGGGCATGGTCGGCGATCACCCGGAACCGCACGTCATCGTCGTGGTTTCCGGCGCCGTAGGCACGACCGGTCAGCCGCGACGCGAGGTCGATGATCGGCTTGAGCAGGTCGGTCTCGTAAACGTTGTCGACACCCTGCAGAATGCACGCGACGCGTTCGATCCCCATCCCGGTGTCGATGTTCTTCTTCGGCAGCGGGCCCAGGATCTCGTAGTTGTCCTTACCGCCGCCCGGGCCGCGGACGTTCTGCATGAACACGAGATTCCAGATCTCGATGTAGCGGTCCTCGTCGGCTTCGGGTCCGCCTTCGACGCCGTAGGCCGGTCCGCGGTCGTAGAAGATCTCCGAGCACGGCCCGCAGGGGCCGGGCACACCCATCGACCAGTAGTTGTCCTTGAGTCCACGTCGTTGGATGCGTTCGGCGGGCACCCCGATCTCGTCGCGCCAGATCGCCTCGGCCTCGTCGTCGTCGAGGTAGACCGTCGGCCACAGCTTCTGCGGGTCGATCCCGTAGCCACCCTCTTCGACACTGTTGGTCAGTAGCGTCCAGGCGAATTCGATCGCCTCGCGCTTGAAGTAGTCGCCGAACGAGAAGTTGCCGGCCATCTGGAAGAAGGTGTTGTGTCGGGTGGTGATGCCGACCTCGTCGATGTCGAGGGTGCGCACGCACTTCTGCACGCTGGTGGCGCGGTCGAACGGCGGCGTCTGCTCGCCGAGGAAGTACGGCTTGAACGGCACCATGCCCGCGTTGACGAACAGCAGGTTCGGATCGTCGAGGACCAGCGAGGCGCTGGGCACCTCGGTGTGTCCCGCCTTGATGAAGTGATCCAGGAAGCGCTGCCTGATGTCATGCGTCTGCACTGAGTTCGTCCTTGAGGTGGTGGTCGGTCACGCGGTCGACGTGGGCCGCTGCCCGCGCGATCGCCGCGTCCGGGCTGGTCGACACACCAGCCTACCGTCGACGCGCCCGCCCGGTGACACCCCGCACGATGGAGCGCAACTTGCCCAGCCGTGCGCTGATCTCGCGCTCGTGGCCGTGGTCGGTGGGGTGGTAGTAGTCGACGCCCACGAGATCGTCGGGCGGGTACTGCTGTGCCAGGACGCCGTCGGGGTCGTCGTGGGGGTAGCGATAGCCGATGCCACTGCCCAGGCCCTTCGCACCGGCATAGTGGCTGTCGCGCAGATGTGCCGGCACCGCGCCCGACTTCCCGGCCTCGATATCGGCGATCGCGGCGCCGATGGCGGAGACCACCCCGGCCGATTTCGGTGCGGTCGCCAGGTGGATGGTCGCCTGGGTCAGTGCCAGGCGGGCTTCCGGCATGCCCACCAGGGCGACCACCTGCGCTGCGGCGACGGCGGTCTGCAGTGCCATCGGATCGGCCATACCGATGTCTTCGCTGGCGTGGATCATCAGCCGACGGGCGATGAAGCGTGGGTCCTCCCCCGCGGCGATCATCCGGGCCAGATAGTGCAGCGCGGCGTCGACGTCGGAACCACGGATCGATTTGATGAACGCGCTGGTCACGTCGTAGTGCTGGTCACCGTCACGGTCGTAGCGCACGGCGGCTCGGTCGATCGCCGCCTCGACATCGGCGACGTCGATCAGGGGCACCGCCGGTGTGGCCGCGTCGCCGGCCTCGCCGTCCTCACCGATGGAGTCCCCGTCCTGGTCTTCGGCCCGTAGTGCGGCATCCGCGCTGGCCTCCAGCGCGGTCAGGGCGCGGCGGGCGTCTCCGCCGGCCACCGCGACGAGGTGATCGAGCGCTGCGTCGGTCACCTCGACGCGGGCGTCGAGGCCGCGCGGGTCGGACAGCGCCCGGCCGAGCACCTCGCGGATGTCGGCGTCGGTCAGCGAACGCAGTTGCAGCACCAGCGACCGGGACAGCAACGGCGCGACCACCGAGAACGACGGATTCTCCGTGGTCGCGGCGACCAGCAGCACGATCCGGTTCTCCACCGCATCGAGCAGCGCGTCCTGCTGCGTCTTGGAGAACCGGTGGACCTCGTCGATGAACAGGACGGTCTGCTGGCCGTCGACCAGCCGCCGTCTCGCCACGTCGATGACGGCCCGCACCTCCTTGACCCCCGCCGACAACGCGGACAGGGCTTCGAACCGGCCGCCGGTGGCACGCGAGATCAGCGCGGCCATCGTGGTCTTGCCGGTGCCCGGGGGTCCGTAGAGCATCACCGAGGCCGCACCCGACCCGTTGATCAGGCGACGCAGCGGCGATCCGGCGCCGAGCAGGTGCTGCTGGCCGACGATCTCGTCGAGCGACCGCGGCCGCATCCGGACCGCGAGCGGCGCCGTGGACGACGGCTCGCCGGTCAGCGCCGACGACGCGCCGGACACCAGACCCCCGGGCACAGCACCACCTGGCTCGGCGCGCGTACCGGCAGGTGGGTCGAAGAGCCCATCCATGTCCGGCGTCAGGTCAGCCAGGTGCGCTGCAGAGCCGCCCCGAGTTCCGCGGCGAATTCGGCGATCGTCGGATCCCCGCCGCGTACCGCCGCCGCAGACAGGTCGGTCCACCGGGCCACCACCACTCGCGGGTCATTGGTGTGCAACGCCCAGTCGTGGGTGTAGCCGGCCGGGCTGACCACGAAGCCGGCCCGGTTGATCTGACGGATCTCCGCCACGGCGGCCAGGTCCTGCGCGGGCAGCATCCAGGTGGTGGACAACCAGGTCCAGAGCAGTCGCGCGGTCAGGATCTTGCGGGCACAGTCGACGTCCCGACGCAGGGCCGGCCAGATCGCGTGCACCTCGGATCGCCAGGCGTCGACCAGCGCGACCTCCAGATCGGCCCGATGCCCGGCGTTCACCGGCGAGAGCTGTGCGCCGCAGGTCACCAGGGCGTAGGCGATATCGAGGGTGGCGTCGCGGAAACCGCCCCATTCGTAGTCCATGAACTGGACACCGTCGTCGTTGAGCAGGATGTTCTCCGGACCGACGTCGGAGGGACTGAAGGCGCGGTGGTCCCCGTCCGAGAAGAGGTCACATCCCGCGGCCAGACGAGTACGCACATCGTCGGGGAGTTGTACACCGAGACGCGTCATCTGCGCAGGCGCGTCGGCGACGGCGCGACCGGCGGACTCGGCGAGGATGTCGACATCCTCCGAACCCGCAGCGTCACGACGCAGGATGGCCAGGAAGTCGATCTCACCACCGACCGTCGCGGCGTGCATTCGACCCAGCGCCTGTCCCCATGCGCTGACCCCGTGGGAGGCCTCGACCGCATCGGTCCCGGCCAACAGCGAGTTCATCGAACGGCCGTGGCCCAGGTCGGTGAGAACCAGCACGCGGGACTCGGGATCCGACGCGATCAGCTGCGGTCCCGGCCGGGACTCGTTCGGCAACGCGTTGGCGTACTTGTAGGAGGCGAGTTCGCGATGAAAGGCGCGCGGATCCTCGTCGGCGGGGAGCACCTTGATGACCAGGGTGCGATCCATGGACAAGGGATTGGCCAGCACCCGCGCCCGGACCACGACCGTGCGGCCACTGCCGCCGAGGTCCTCCGGATCGGCGAGGGTGACGGGGGCACCGGCCCGGTGCGAGAGCACCGCCTCGGCTGCGCGCACCACACCGGCGATGCGACTCTCAGTGATTACCGTCATGTCGTCAACCAACCTACCCAATCCGCGATCGCGGTGTCGTCGTCTTCATCCATCTGCAACCGAGTTGCCACCCCCAGACCCGCCGGACCACCAGATCCTGTCTCGCACAACAAGGATCGCGCCTTCAAGGGTCGAAGGTCACGAGTTGTCATCCGTTCGGACCACCACCGCCGCGGACCCGTGACCTGCGCGGGATCAGTCGGTGACGCCGATCGGTGTCTCCGGTTCCGGCCCCGGCGTGTCCCCGATGGGACTCACGTCGACGGAGACGTCGATCCGACTCTTCTTCGACTCCGTGTAGATGACCCCGCGCAACGGCGGTATGTCGTCATAGTCACGCCCCCACGCGACCGTCACATGCCGCTCGTCGACGAGTTTGTCGTTGGTGGGATCGAACGCCACCCAATGATCGCCGGGCAGCCACACCGCCGCCCACGCGTGACTCGCGTCGGCACCGAAGATGCGTTCGCGGCCCGGCGGCGGGTCCGTCGCGAGATAGCCCGACTCGTACCGGGCGGCCAGACCGACCGAGCGCAGGCAGGCGATCGCGACCCGCGCGAAGTCCTGACACACGCCCATCCGCCGCTCCATCACGGTGTCGACCCGCGTGCTGATCGCGGTGGATCCCGACTTGTAGTCGAAGTCCCGATGGATTCGCGCGGTCAGGTCGGTGACCGCCTCGATCATCGGCCGTCCGGGTGTGAACACATCGCCCGCGTACTCCCGTACTGCTGCGGTGATCTCCGGCGGATACAGATCCAGGACGTACTCGGTGGCGGCCGCCCCCTCGATCCCGACTGCCGCCGGACGCGCCTGCTCCCAGGGACCGAGTGCCGCCGGAGACAGCAACACGCCGGCATCGGTTGGGTCGACCTCGACGACGGAGGTGGCGGTGACCGTCAGGGCCTCATGGGTGCTGCGCACGTGGAAGTAGGAGTCGCTGTTGCCGTAGACATCCACGCCCGTGGACCAGTCATCGGGCTCGGGATCGATCCGGACCTCGGCATCGAGCACGCGCTGGCCGGGCAGGTCGCGCGGCGTCAGGTAACACCGCCCATAGGACGATGACACGACGTCGTCGTAGGTGTAGCGGGTTCGATGCATCACCCGGTAGCGGCGGGTGTGCCCGGATTCGACGGTCCCTGCCGGCTCAGGGCTGCTCGTCACAGCTCACCACCCCCACCCCAGATCGGCTGGGCCTCGCGCGGCGGCGCGAACCGGGTCCGGTTGAGGACGTCGGAGAGCTCACGCACCCCGGTACCGATGGCGGTCATCAACTCCGCGAGATCGGCCCGGTGACCGGCGGTGTCGACGGTGGCGAGGTCGTCGGGGTCCGAGCGCCGCAGCTCGGCGATGAGATCTTCGACGATCCGGTCGGCGGCCGCCGACCGCAGCGCTTCCGGCATGGCTCCCAGGTTCTCCTGCAGCCGGTTGAACTGGAAGACCATCGACCGCGGGTTCGCCTCGTCGAAGAACAGCAGTTCGGCCACGGCGTCGAGCTGGTAGAGCCCGCGGTTGCGGCGGCGGTAGATGACCGACGACTCGTTGGCCACCAGGAAGGACTCCAGCAGCGCCTGTTCCACCTCTCGGTCTCGATGTCGGACGAACAGCGCGCGCGTCAACTCGGCGAGATTCACCGCACGTTCGATTCGGCGGCCGATGTCCAGGTACCGCCAGCCGGCATCGTGCACCATCGAGTCGGCCTGCAGACCGGCCAGGGCCAGGACACCGTGCAACACCTCGTCGTGCGTGTGACCCAGTTCGGAACCGAGGTCGAGTCCGGCATCGGTGGCCGGATCGGCGCCCGCGTCGCGGGCCGCTCGGATCTGGTCGGTCAGCTGGTCGATCGCGCGTTCCACCGGCGCCAGGACCATCCAGGTGCTCGTCGACATCTGATCGCGTATCGCGCGCGCCGTCGACACGAGCCGGTCCACCGAATGTGCGATGGTCCCCGGCACCATCCGCGCCACGGTGAGGTCGGTGAGTTTCGCGATCGCGTCGAGGACCCGCTGCGGACTCGGCGTGCCGTCGTCGCCTTCGGTGATGAGCTCCGCCGTCTGCAGGTAGGCGGCCGTGCCGGTCACCGTGGCGGCGGCGTGCAGTACCAGCGGGACGGCCGCGGTGCCGCTCATCCATGGCCGGTACTGGACCTCCTGGTACCGCTCGCGCGCGACCTTCGCCAACCGGGTGGTGGCCTCGGTGCGTTCGCCGTAGCGGCCGAACCAGAACAGGTCGGCCAGGACGCGGGGGCTGGCCGCCGCCGCGATGTCGGAGTACTCCAGCGCGCGGGCGTGCCGCACCGCTCCCCTCGACACGGCGTCGTCGACGGCCGCCGTCGCAGTGGTCGTCGACCGCCGCGACACATGGCCGCCGATGTCGGCACTGGTGACCCAGATGTCCTTGGCGGCGACCGTGTGTTGCGCGGCCCCGGCCGGACCGTCGGCCAGCACGGCGCCCAGGCCGCCGGGCATCACCGCGTACGTGGGGCCCTGGGCGACGCTGAAGGCCCGGATGCCGACCGGCGCGGCGCGGACCGCACCGGTGCCGGGCACGTCGTTTCGTCCGGGGGTCATCGTCGGCGCCACCGAGTAGGGCCGCAGTTCCCGGCCCACCCACTGCCACGTCTCGGCCTCGACGCGAGCGGCCAGTTCGGTGCGAGCGGCGGCATCGGCCAGCGGCGCCACCACCTCCTCGCCGGTGCGGAAGTTGGTCAGCACGAGGTGGTCGAGGTCGGCGCGGATCTTGCTGCGCTGTACGTCGTCGCCGGCCCAGTAGGTGGGCACCGACGGCAGGGCCAGTTCCTCGTCGATCAGCACGGGGGCCAACGAGTCCAGGATGGTGTGGATGGCGGGATTCTCCACCACGCCGCTGCCGAGGGTGTTGACCACGGTCACCGTGCCCCGTGAGATGGCCTCCACCAGACCGGCGACACCCAGTCGTGAGTCGGTGCGCAGATCCAGCGGGTCGGCGTACTCCGCGTCGATCCGGCGCAGCAGGACGTCGACCCGTTTGAACTTGCCCAGCGAACGCATGTAGACGACCCCGTCACGCACGGTGAGGTCGCTGCCCTCGACGAGCGGAAAGCCGAGCACGGCCGCCAGATATGCCTGGTCGTAGGCGGTCTCGGACATGCTACCGGGACTCAGCACCGCCACGGTGGGATCGTCCACGCCGGGGGGCGCGTAGTCGAACAGGGCCAGCCGGACCGTGCCGGCGAAGTTGGTGACCGGACGCGGCGCGCAGGTCTGGAACAGCTGTGGGAACGTCCGCGAGAGCACGTGGCGGTCGATCATCGCGAAACCGATACCCGACGGCGCCTGGGTGCGATCGGCATAGACCTCGAACCGGCCGTCCGGAGCGCGTCCCAGGTCTATCGCGTGCAGGAACAGCGCATGTGGTCCGGGCAGCTCGAGGCGCACCGCCTTGCGGATGTAGCCGGGGTGACCGAACACCATCTCCGGCGGGACCAGTCCGGAGCGGATGGTCTTCTGATCTCGATAGAGGTCGCGCAACAGCAGGTCGAGCACTGTCGATCGTTGGATGATCGACTTCTCCAGATCCGACCAATCGACCCCGTCGATCAGCAATGGCACCGGGTCGACCTGCCAGTCGCGTGCCACGGTGGTGCCGCCGACCACCTGGTTGTAGACGACACCCTCGTCCCCGATCGCGGTGGCCAGACGCGCGGCAGCCGACCGCAGCCGCGCATCTCCGCGCAACCCGTATCCGGCCACCAGGTCCGTCCATGCCGTGCGTACCCGACCGTCGGCGTGCAACATCTCGTCGTACGGGGCGGCCGCGCCACTCGGCGAAGCGGTCGGCGCTGTGAGTCGCGAGACGTCGAACAGGGCGGAACCGTCGGGACGGTACCGGTCGAACACCGCGGGCAGGCCGACGCCGGCAGGGTTGTCCGACGAAACAGTCACCGGAGAACTGTACGTGCCCGCCGCAGGTCCAGGATTGCCGGGACCCCGGTGTCGGTGGCGATGCGAGCCTGCCGCTCCCGCAGCAGCCCGACGTCGACGGAGCCGCTGGTGTGTCCGGATGCCTCGAAGCGGCCGTTGCGCCGCGATTCGGCTTCCACCGCGTTGACCGGCGGGCGGTCGTAGGCACGGCCACCCGGGTGCACCACGTGGTAGGTGGCGCCCCCGACGGAACGTTCGGAGACCGTGTCGACCAGATCGAAGGTCAGCGGCGTGTCGACGGTGATCGTCGGATGCAGCGAACTGGGCGGCTGCCAGGCGCGGAAGCGGATCCCGCCCACCTGTTCGCCGGTGCGCCCGGTGGGTCGCAGCGGGATCGGGTAGCCGTTGCAGGTGAGCATGAAGCGGTCGTCGTCGCCGCCGAGAACACGCACCTGGACCCGCTCGATCGATGAGTCGACGTAGCGGGCGGTGCCGGCGCCGGTTGACTCTTCACCGAGGGTGTTCCACGGCTCGATCGCGCCGCGCAGTTCCACCTCGTGGTCGCGGATCTGCACGGTGCCCAGCCGCGGGAAGCGGAACTCGGTGAAGGGGTCGAGCCACGCGGTGTCGAAGGCGTAGCCGGCCTCGCGCAGTTCCTCGGCGACCGCGGCGATGTCGGCGATCACGTAATGCGGGAGCAGGTGCTTGCCGTGCAGGTCCGCGCCGTGCCGGATCAGCCGGCCGCGGTAGGGCTGTTCCCAGAACCACGACACGAGCGAGCGCACGAGTAGCGACTGCACCATCGCCATCTGGTGGTGCGGCGGCATCTCGAATGCGCGCAGTTCCAACAGGCCCAGACGTCCGCGCGGCGAATCGGGGCTGTACAGCTTGTCGATGCAGAACTCCGCGCGGTGGGTGTTGCCGGTGATGTCGGTGAGCAGATGGCGCAGTGCCCGGTCGGTCACCCACGGATTGGGTGGCGCGTCGACCCCCTCGGCGGCGGCGGCCTTGACGGCGAGTCGGTCGATCTCCGCGAAAGCGATCTCGAGTTCGTAGAGCGACGACTCACGGCCCTCGTCGACGCGGGGCGCCTGCGATGTGGTGCCGACGAAGCGCCCGGAGAACAGGTACGACAAGGACGGATGCCGCTGCCAGAACGTCAGCATCGACGCCAGCAGGTCGGGCCGGCGCAGCATCGGCGAATCGGCGGGCGTGGGGCCACCGAGGGTGATGTGGTTGCCGCCGCCGGTGCCGCCGTGGCTGCCATCGAGGTCGAACGTCTCGGTGCCCAGACGTGCGCGCCGGGCGTGGTCGTAGAGCGACTCGAGAAGTTCCGACTGTTCGGCGAAGCTGTTGGTGGGCTGGATGTTGACCTCGATCACGCCCGGATCAGGGGTCACGGTCAACGTGGTGAGGCGACCGTCGGCGGGCGGTCCGTACCCCTCGACCACCACGGGCGTGTCGATCGCGGCGGCCGCCGCCTCCACCATCTCGACGATGGCGAGGTATTCCTCCAGCGTCCCGGTGGGCGGCAGAAACACATACAGGACTCCCCCGCGCATCTCGGCCACCACGGCACTGCGCGGAACGAAGGCGGCGGGATCCATCTCCCGAACGGTCCAGCCCAACGCGTCGGCCGGGTCGTCGGGCAGCGGGGCGGGCCTGGCCGACGGATCGGACTCGAACAGGGTCGGGGCCGGACCCCAGGACAGAGAGTCCAGGGGCAGCCGCAAACCTGCCGGGGAGGTGCCCGGGGTGAGGACCAGCCGGCCGCGTCGGGTGGTCCAGCGGGCGCTGTGCCATGCGGTCTCGTCTTCGGAGCGGCTCAGCGGCAACACGTAGGCCGTCGGCGCGCTGACCGCTTCGTCGAGCTTGGCCAACAGCGCCCGCCGCGCCGGGGTGGTGTCGGCCGGCGGTTCGAGGTCCTCGTCGGAGTCGGCCGCTTCGACCGCGGCTTCGGCGAGTTTGGTGGTGATGACCGTACGCAGCGTCGGGTCCTCGCCGGGGTCGCCGGGCGGCAACGCGGAGAGCTCCCGCATTCGCACCAGGGGGTCTTCGAAGGCAGGCATGACCTGCGACAACGGGAGGCCGAGGCGACCGGCGAAGGCGGTGAGCAGCTTCTCGGCGGTTTCCGACGCGCCGCGGCTACCCGCGGGCGGGCCGCTGGTCTCGACGTCGATACTCGCCCGCGACGCAGCACCGTTGCTCCACGGGTCGGCCAGCAGTTCCGGGCGACGCCAGATCGGCTGGCCGTCGGCGCGCCACATCAGTGCGATCTGCCATCGCGGCAACGGCTCACCCGGATACCACTTGCCCTGGCTGCGCTGCACCAGACCGGTCGGCGCGTAGGCATCCTTGAGACGGCCGGCCAGATCGGAGGCCAGCGTCCGCTTGTGCGGGCCGTCGGCGGCGGTGTTCCACTCGGGATCGGTCTGATTGTCGATGGAGACGAACGTCGGCTCACCACCCATGGTGAGGCGGACGTCGTTGGCCGCCATCTTCTCGTCGAGGGCGGTACCGAGCTCCTGTACCCGCTTCCACTGCGACGCGGTGTAGGGCAGGGTGACGCGCGGGTCCTCGTGGAATCGGGTGACCGTGTTGGAGAAGTCGAGGGTGGCGTGGCACGGGCCCGTCGCGCCGGTGATGGGTGCGGCGCCGCCCGGGTTGGGGGTGGCCGCGAGCGGGATGTGGCCCTCACCGGCGAACAGCCCCGAGGTCGGGTCCATACCCACCCAGCCGGCACCCGGAAGGTAGACCTCGGTCCAGGCGTGCAGGTCGGTGAAGTCGGCGTCCGGTCCCGACGGTCCGTCGAGCGATTTGACGTCGGAGGTCAGCTGCACCAGGTAGCCCGAGACGAACCGTGCCGCCAGCCCGAGCTCCCGCAGGATCGCCACCAGCAGCCACGCCGAGTCACGACACGAACCGATCGCGCTGGCCAGGGTGTACTCGGGTGTCTGGACGCCGGCTTCGAGCCGCACGGTGTAGCCGACGGCCTCCTGGACGGCCTGGTTGAGCGCGACCAGGAAGTCGATGATCCGGATCTTGCCGGTGGGCTTGTGCCGAGCGGCGAACTCGGCGATCGACGGGTGCACCGGCGCTCCCGCGAACTCGCCCTCGCCGACGCCTACGGGGCGCAGGAAGATCTCCAGGTCGTTGCGCAGTTCCTCGGGGTATTCGAAGCCGTAGTTCTCCGCCCAGTCCTCGATGAAGAAATCGAAGGGGTTGATCGCGGTGAGGTCGGCGATCAGACTCACCGCGATCGACAGCACCGAGGACGGTTCGGGGAACACCAGCCGCGCCTGATAGTTGCTGAACGCATCCTGCTGCCAGTTCAGAAAATGTTGTGCCGGTTCGACTTTGAGCGAGTACGCCTCGATGGGCGTCCGCGAGTGCGGCGCGGGTCGCAGCCGCACCACATGCGGGAATATCTTGACCGGGCGATCGAATGCGTAACTCGTGCGGTGCTCGAGGGCCACCTTGATCGTCATGGTCAGAAATCACATCACAATTCGCGATCCGATGCCGGGTTTGCGGTGGGTATCACCCGTGAAAATCGCCACCGCCGGCCGATCCCGCGCGTCGGAGGAGGACCGACCGCTGTGGTGGCCTTCAGGCGCCCCCGACGGTGTGATCTGCGGTCGCGGCCGATTCGGCGGTGCCCGGCTTGCCGTCCGCTGACGAGTCGGCGCTGCCGCCCTGTTTGCGCAGAATCGGCTTGGCGTCGATACCCGACTCCTTGCGCTGCTGCGGGGTGATCGCCGCCGGCGCGTCGGTGAGCGGGTCCACACCGCCGCCGGACTTGGGGAACGCGATGACCTCGCGGATGGAGCTCTCCCCGGCCAGCAGGGCGGTGATGCGGTCCCAGCCGAAGGCGATGCCGCCGTGCGGCGGCGCGCCGTAGGCGAACGCGTCGAGCAGGAAGCCGAACTTCTCCTGCGCCTCGTCGTGGCCGATGCCCATGATCTCGAACACCCGCTCCTGCACGTCACGCTCGTGGATACGGATCGAGCCACCGCCGATCTCGTTGCCGTTGCACACGATGTCGTAGGCGTAGGCCAGCGCGGAGCCCGGATCGGATTCGAGGGCGTCGAGCGACTCCGGCTTGGGCGCAGTGAACGCGTGGTGGACCGCGGTCCAGGCGCCCGATCCGACGGCGACGTCGCCCGATGCGGTGGCGTCGTCGGCGGGTTCGAACAGCGGGGCGTCGACCACCCAGGTGAACGCCCAGTCGCCGTCCTTGATCAGGCCGAGGCGGTCGGCGATCTCCCCACGCGCGGCACCGAGCAGCGCGCGCGACGACTTGACCGCGCCGGCACCGAAGAAGACGCAGTCGCCGGGGTTGGCGCCGACGTGGGCGACCAGCCCGACGCGTTCGGCGTCGGACAAGTTCTTGGCGACCGGTCCGCTGAGTTCACCGTCCTCACCCACGAGGACGTACGCCAGTCCCTTGGCGCCGCGCTGCTTGGCCCATTCCTGCCAGGCGTCGAGTTGCCGGCGCGGCTGCGAGGCGCCGCCGGGCATGACGACCGCACCGACGTAGGGCGCCTGGAACACCCGGAACGGGGTGTCGGCGAAGTAGTCGGTGCATTCGACGAGTTCGATGTCGAAGCGGAGGTCGGGCTTGTCGGTGCCGAAGCGGCGCATGGCGTCGGCGTAGGTGATCCGCGGGATCGGGGTGGGGAGTTCGACGCCGATCAGCTGCCATAGGGCACGCAGGACATCCTCGGCCAGGGTGATCACATCGTCCTGGTCGACGAAGCTCATCTCGATGTCGAGCTGGGTGAATTCGGGCTGGCGGTCGGCCCGGAAGTCCTCGTCGCGGTAGCAGCGCGCGATCTGGTAGTAGCGCTCCATGCCGGCGACCATCAGCAGCTGTTTGAACAGCTGCGGACTCTGCGGCAGCGCGTAGAAGGTGCCGGGCTGCAGGCGTGCGGGCACCAGGAAGTCACGCGCCCCCTCGGGTGTCGATCGGGTCAGCGTCGGGGTTTCCACCTCGACGAAGTCGTGGTCGGCGAGCACACCGCGCGCCGCCGCGTTCACCTTGGAACGAAGCCGCAGGGCGCGCGCCGGCCCTTCGCGACGCAGATCCAGGTAGCGGTAGTGCAGTCGCGCTTCCTCGCCGGGGTTCTCGTCGAGCTGGAACGGCAGCGGCGCCGCGGCGTTGAGCACCTCGAGGGAGACGGCGTTGATCTCGATCTCGCCGGACGCCAGGTTCGGGTTCTCGCTGCCCTCGGGGCGCACCTCGACGACACCGGTCACGGCGACGCAGAACTCGGCACGCAGCCGGTGTGCGGCCTCGGCGACGGCCTCGTCGCGGAACACCACCTGGACCAGGCCCGAGCTGTCGCGCAGATCGATGAACACCACGCCGCCATGATCACGGCGGCGCGCAACCCACCCGGCGACGGTGACGGTCTGCGAGGCGTCGGCGCGACGAAGCGAGCCGGCGAGATGCGTGCGGAGCACTCAGGAGTCCTTCCCAATGGTTTTCGAGGTCCAATCTCGGCTCATCCTACTGTCGTGACCAGGACCGACCCGCACCCGGGCGGGTCTGCGAATATGCTCGACCCTGCCGACGCCGGGCGACGGCGCGGGACGGTCGGATGTGGCGGAGAGGTCGAGGAGCGGGATGGTTTTTCAGGGCGACGGGCCGCTCGACACCGGGTCGGTCTCCGGTGGTGGCGGTGGCGGCGGGGTGGGCCGAATCGCCGTCGGGGGCGGAGCCGGACTGATCATCACCATCGTCGCCCTGTTCTTCGGTATCGACACCGGCTCCCTCACCGGTGGTTCATCGTCGTACGGCGGCGGCACGGCCAACAGCCGGGATGTCGCCGAGATCAACGACCACATCCGGTCCTGCACGATCGAGAAGGCCAACGTCGACACGATCTGCCGCATCGTCGCGACCACCAACAGCCTCGACGACGTGTGGTCGGATCTGATGCCCGGGTACACGCCGCCGAGCACCAAGATCTTCACCGGTTCGGTGAGCACCGGGTGTGGGCCGGCGACCTCGGCGACCGGCCCGTTCTACTGTCCCGCCGATGAGACCGCCTACTTCGACCCGACCTTCTTCGCTCAGCTGGAACAGATGGGCGGCAGCGACGGCCCGTTGGCGCAGGAGTATGTGGTCGCCCACGAGTACGGCCACCACATCGAGAACCTGACCGGGGTGCTGCAGCGGGGCAATCGGATGGGCTCGCAGGGGCCGCGTTCGGGGTCGGTCCGCGTCGAGTTGCAGGCGGACTGCCTGGCGGGTGTGTGGGCCTACCACGCCGACAACGGCCCGGATGCGATGCTCGAACCGTTGACCTCCGATCAGATCGACACGGTGATCCAGACGGCCAAGGCGATCGGTGACGACACCATCCAGGGCGCCAATTCGAATCCCGAGGGCTGGACTCACGGGTCGTCGGAGCAGCGCGCCCGCTGGTTCACCATCGGCTACGACTCCGGTGACCCGCGCCGGTGCGACACGTTCGCGACCAACGACCTATGAGCGGGCCGACCGAATCGGTGCCACGGGAACCGAGCGTCATCGACCAGATCGCCGAGTCGTACCTGGCCGACCAGGCCGTCCAGGATCCGTTGTTCGCCACCGAGGTCGGCGTGCCGGGCCACGACCATTTGCTGACCGACTTCTCCCCTGCCGCCTGTACTGCGCGCACCGTGTCGGCGCGTGCCACGGTGCACGCCTTGGCCGAGTCCCATCCGGTCGACGACGTCGATCGTGTCACGGTGGCCACGATGACCGCCTCACTGCGCCGGGAAATCGCGCTCGCCGAGTCCGGCGAACGCGTGGGCGAGTGCAACGTGATCGCATCACCGCTGCAGGCGGTCCGCGACATCTTCGACCTGATGCCCACCGAGTCGGCTGCCCAACGCGAGGTGTTCCTGCACCGCCTGCGCGTCGTTCCGGAATGTGTCGACACGATCATCGACGGCCTGCGCCATCGGATCGCGCATGGGCCCCCGTTGGTGCAGCGGCAGGTGGAACTCGTTGCCGCGCAGGCGGCCACCGCCGCCGACGCGATCGCCGCCAACACCGGCCCCCTCGCCGAGGACGCCTCCCTGCGCGATGGGCTCGATGTCGCACAGCGCGACGTGCGGGTTGCCTTCGAAGCCCTCGACGCGGTGTTGCGGGCGGAGGCGGCACCTGTGGCCACCGACGTCGACGCGGTGGGGCGCGAACGATATATACGTTTCCTGCCCGCCTATCTCGGTGCCGATGTGGATCCGGACGAGGCGTATGCGTGGGCCACCGACCGGCTCTCGGCGATCGTCACCGAGCAGGCGGCACTCGCTGATGAGGTGTTGCCCGGCGCGTCGGTTGCCGAGGCGATGGCCCACCTGGACTCGTTGCCGCGCTACGCAGTCCACGATCGTCACGAGTTCGTCGCCTGGATGCAGGAGCTGTCGGACCGCGCGGTGGAGGGTCTGGCCGGCACACACTTCGACATACCGGCAAAGCTGACTCGCCTGGAGTGCCGCTTGGCGCCGTCGTCAACCGGGATCATCTACTACACCCAGCCGAGCGCGGATCTGTCCCGGCCGGGACGGATGTGGTGGTCGGTGCCGCCCGAGCAGAAGGTCTTTCACACCTGGCAGGAGAAGACCACCGTGTTCCACGAGGGAGTGCCCGGCCATCATCTGCAGCTCGGCGCAGCGATCGTCAGTGACGAGCTCAACGCATGGCGGAAACTGGCGTCGTTCACCTCGGGCCACGGCGAAGGGTGGGCGCTCTACGCGGAGCGCTTGATGGCAGAACTCGGTTGGCTGGATGATCCCGGCGACCGGATGGGCATGCTCGACTCACAGCGTCTGCGGGCCGCGCGCGTGGTGGTGGATATCGGGGTGCACTGCAAGCTCCGCGCACCCGCCGCGCTGGGTGGCGGGACCTGGGATGCCGAGAAGGCCTGGCAGTTCCTCACCGATTCGGTGGCGATGGACCGTGCGGTGCTGCGTTTTGAGCTGAATCGCTATCTCGGATGGCCCGGTCAGGCACCCTCGTATGCGCTCGGGCAGCGGGTGTGGGAGGAGACCCGGACCGCAGCGCTCGCCACCCACCGCGACTGGACGCTGAAGGACTTCCACACTCGCGCACTCGCACTCGGCGGGGTTTCCCTCGATGTGCTGGCCGGGGAACTCACGTCGACGTGAGCGTCCGTCGTCACCTGGGGTAGGTGACGATGGTTTGTCCGGTGCGGGCGTTGCGCCAGGTGATGGTGCGGTCGGTGTGCATGGTGGGGAGCCACGGGCCGTCGTGTTTGCGGTCGTGGTCGGGTCGGCATAGGGGTGCGAGGTTGAAGGCCACGGTCCAGCCGCCGGCCAGCGGGTCGGCGTGCAGGAATTTGTGTAGGTGGTCGAGTTCGCACTCTTCGGAGGGTCGGCCGCAGTACGGGTAGCGGCAGCGTCGGTCGAGTTGGATGATTTCGGCACGTAAGGCTGCTGAGGGTGCGTAGGTCAGTGCCCCGGGTGGTGGGGTGGCGAAGCCGCCGTGCCCGGTGGGGTCGATGGGTGGTGCCGGTGTCTGGTTGCCGAAGATGGTCAGGCCGCTGGCGGTGCGGGTTTCGCTCGGTGGGGCGGTGATGGTGGTGGCGTGGGGTGCCAGGCGTGCGGCGTGGGCGGGGTCGATGGCGCCGTAGCCCATCAGGCGGGTCGGATCGAGGCCGGTGGGGTCGCGCAGCAGGGTCAGGCCGGGGACGACGAGGCCTTCGTTGGTGTCGGAATCGGTGTCGGAGTCCGGGTCGGTGTCGGCGGGGTCGTTGTCAGAGTCATCGGCTACCGCGGCGTCTGCTGTGTCCTCGGCGTGTTCGTCATCGGTTGTGAGTTCGACCTCTGCGGCCGTGGTGACTTCAGTGTCTGCGTCGTCTGCGTCGTCTGCGTCGGAGGCGTCGGTCGCTTCCGCATCGGCCCCGTCGGTGTCGTGCTCGGCGCGAGGTGCGGTGATGAAGTCTCGTCGGGATTCCGCGGTGGGCTCGACGTCCGAGTCGATGTCACTGTCATCATCGAGGTCGGCAAGGGTGATCGGCTGTTCTTCGGCCGCGTCAGGCCCACCCACTGCGGGTTCGTCGGCGGTGTCGACGGGTGCGTTGGAGTCGCCGGCCCTGCTGGTGTCGACCGACGAGTCGCGGTCTCTGCCGGTGACCGACGACTCGCGCTCACTGTCGGCGACCGAACTCGGGGTGGTGGCGGGCGTCGGGTTGCTGGTGCGGGTTTGCGTGGCGGGGCAGGTGTCGTCGCCGCAGTGGCAGCGCAGTGTCGCGCCGGGGGCCTTGATGATCTCGGCGAATGCGGCGACGCGTTGGGCTTTGATGCTGCGGCCGTCGCGACGGCACACCCGCCGGCTGATCAACGCGCTGATCCGGTCGCGTAGGTGTACGCCGTGTTCGGCGGGGATGCAGGCGTCGACGGTCATGTGTCCGAACGCTTCGGCACCGATTTTCACATCGCCGAACAGGTCGGCGATGTCGTCGTGGGATTGGACGGCCCGGTCGGGGTCGAGGGTGATGATGATGGCGTCGAGATCGGCTTGCAGCGCGGTGTCGGTGGTGGGGCGGCTGGCCAGGTCGAGCACGACATCGTCGAAATCCCACGGCTCATCGTCGGCAGGGTCGGTCTCGGCCGCACCATCACCGGCGTCATCGTCGGTGCCGTCATCGTCGGTCCCGGCATCGTCGGTACCAGCATCGTCGGTGCCAGCATTGTCGGTGTCGTCGTCGAAGTCGAGGGTGAGGTCCTCGTCATCGGTGTCGGTGTCGGTGGTGTCGGTGTTGTCGGTGAGTTCGGCCAGTCGGGCTCGCAGGTCGCCGGTGGGGCCGGTGGCGGCGGCGCGGATGGCCACACCCAGGCGGTGGGGGCTCAGGTCACCGGCGCGGAAGGCGTCACGGATCTTGGGGTGTTCGTCGAGGAGTTCGTCGAGGTGGACCCATTCGCCGGCTTTGGTTCGGGCGATGCCCAGTTGCAGCGAGATTTCGCCTATGGCGGCTTTGTCGGCGGCGTTGCGGATTCGGTTCGGGGCGTAGTCGTTGTATCCGGTGATGCGCTCGTTGTAGGTGGATTGACCGATCTGGCGGGCGATCTGCATGGCCACGGCCTGGGCTTGGTTACTCAGCCGGAGGGCGTCGCGGCCGTACTGGGCCAACTCGTCGAGGCTGCTGCTGGCCAGCAGGGCGTCGTCAGCGGCACGATCGGTGAAGGTGAACACGACACGCTCCTTTCCGGCGACGACAGCGAGATCGGGATCGGGTTGGTGGGGAATCGAACTGCTACCAGAGTATCGGGTGGGTCCGACAACTTTGGTGGGCTGCAGGTGGGGTGTGGATGAGCTGTTTGATCGGTGTTGGGCTCAGGATATCGGCGGGGTGTGACAATTCCGTTCGGGGTGACATAGCCTGCGGGACAATGCTTGCGGCGGCTCTGCCTCGGCTGGTGATGGTCTCGATACGACCTCGGCTAGCGCCTCGTCCTACTCGACCACCAGAAGGGCGGCGCCTCGGTCTACTCGAGCACGAGAGGGGGTCGTCGTGGGATTGGTTGTTGGGGAATCGAACTGCTATCAGAGTATCGGGTGGGTCCGACAACTTTGGTGGGCTGCGGGTGGGGTGTGGATGAGTTGTTCGATCGGTGGTGGGCTCAGGATACCGGTGGGCTACGACAACTTTCGGCGGTGAGAATGGTTGCGGTGGAAGACCCTTCGTGACACTCCCGCACAAGCTCGGCCACCCCTCAGGGATCAGGAGTGACGCGTGGATCGGTTCTCACTTCAGTCGCTTGGGGCCGCGAGTGGGTGTTGGGTGAAGCGCTCGGTGCGGGTGAGACCGTCTGCGCGACAGCGCTTGTGGACGACGACCACCTGAAGGCACCCACTCGTCAAAGTGGCCGCTTCCCACAAATCCGCCTACTCCCGCACACATGGCCCGTGTCGACGGCAGAGATCAGCCGAGGATCGAAAGCACCTCGTCGACAATGGAATCCAGCGAGACCTGGTGCTGCTCCCCGTTGGTCAGATCCTTCACCTCGACCTGGCGATCGGCCAGTTCGCGGTCGCCGAGAACAAGGGCGAGGCGGGCGCCGGAGCGATCGGCAGCCTTCATCGCGCCCTTCAATCCCCGGTCGCCGTAAGCGAGATCGACCGCGATCCCGGCGGCCCGCAGTTGGCCCGCGACACCGACCAACTCGGCCTTCGCATCGGCGCCCATGGGGACCCCGAACACCTGGCAGCGGGCGACGTCGGCGTGCGCCACCCCTTCGGCCTCCATTGCCAGCATGGTGCGGTCGACGCCGAGGCCGAAACCGATCCCGGACAGATCCTGCTTGCCACCGATCTGCTGCATGAGACCGTCGTAGCGGCCTCCCCCACCGATCCCCGACTGCGCACCCAATCCGTCGTGGACGAACTCGAAGGTGGTCTTCGTGTAGTAGTCGAGCCCGCGCACGAGACGTGGATTGAGTTCGTACGGCACACCCAGCCGCTTCAGGTGCGTGAGGACCAGATCGAAATGTGCACGCGCGTCCTCGGACAGATGGTCGATCAGCAGCGGCGCCGACGCCGTGGCCTCCTTGACCTCGGGACGTTTGTCGTCGAGCACCCGCAGCGGGTTGATCTCCGCCCGGCGACGGGTCGCCTCGTCCAGGTCGAGACCGAACAGGAACTGCTGGAGGGCTTCCCGATACGGACCGCGGCTGGCGGCATCACCGAGAGAGGTGATCTCCAGACGGAAGCCCGAGAGCCCCAATCGGCGGTAGCCCTCATCGGCGACCGCGATCACCTCGGCATCGAGCGCCGGGTCGTCGACTCCGATGGCTTCGACACCGACCTGCTGCAGTTGTCGATACCGTCCGGTCTGCGGCTTCTCGTAGCGGAAGAACGGGCCGGCATAGCAGAGCTTCACCGGCAGCTGTCCGCGGTCGAGCCCATGCTGGATGACCGCGCGCATGACACCGGCCGTGCCCTCGGGACGCAACGTCACCGACCGATCGCCACGATCGGCGAAGGTGTACATCTCCTTGCTCACCACGTCGGTGGACTCGCCGACACCGCGGGCGAACAAAGCGGTGTCCTCGAAGATCGGTAGCTCGATGTGTCCGTAGCCCGCTCGCCGAGCGGCGTCGGTCAACGTGTCACGGACCCGACGGAAATCCGCGGAGTCCGGGGGGCAGTAGTCCGGCACTCCCCGCGGAGCGGCAAACTCGGCGCTCACAGTCCGAAACGTCCCTTCTTGGGTGTGGAATCCCCGCGCCCGGGCAGGTCGACGAGGAAAGGGTTGCCGGCGCGCTCGGCGCCGATCGAGGTCTGCGGCCCGTGCCCCGGCAGTACCTGGGTGTGATCGGGCAACGGCATCAGCTTGGCAGCGATCGAGTCCAGCAGTTGCTGGTGGCTACCGCCGGGGAGATCAGTGCGCCCGATCGATCCGGCGAACAGGACATCGCCGGAGAAGCAGACCGGAACGAATTCGGGCACCGAGTCGTCGGCATCGGCCGCCTCCGCCCGCTCCTCCTCGTCGAGACCGACCGGTACCTCGATTCCCAGCAGCACCGAACCCTTGGTGTGGCCCGGCGCGAGGTCCACCGAGATCCGGATGCCGGCCAGCTCCACGTCCTCACCGTCGGAGAACTCGACCACCTTTTCCGGCTCGCGGAACTCCATCGACCCGATCAGACCGCCCAGTGCCTGCCCCAGCCCCACCCCCGGGTCGGCGAGCATCGGCCGGTCCTCCGGATGGATGTAGGCGGGAATGGAGAACTCATCGCACAGCTCGGTCACATTCCAGGTGTGGTCGAGGTGCCCGTGCGTCAGCAGCACGGCCACCGGCGTCAGGTCGTACTCGGCGAGCAGTTCACGCACCCGGGCCGCGGCATCCTGGCCCGGATCGATGATGACCGCCTCCGACCCCGCTCCGTTGGCGAGGAGGTAGCAGTTCGTCTGGAACATCCCGGCCGGGAATCCGGTGATCAGCATCTGTCCATTGTGACAAACGCCCCGTTGCCCCAACCGACAGGCCGCGCGCGGCGATCCCGCCCCGACCATGGAACTCTCAGGTTCAGCTGGCACACTGACCTGTCGATGTAGCATCAGCGCCGATTCACGTGCCGCCCGACCGCACGTAACGCATGCCATCCCCCGGGGGAGCCACGGCACACGAGTTCAGGAGGATCCAACCGCGTGTCCAGCAACGAGGAACGTCGCGAGGCCGCCAAGCGCAAGCTCGAAGAGCGCCTCGAGCGGGAGCGCCAGGAGAAGCGCCGCCGCAAGATCATCATCGCCTCCGTCTCGACCGTGGTCGTCGTCGCCATCGTGGCCACCGCGACCACGCTGATCGTCAAGAAGGTGCTCGACGATCGTGAGGCCGCCCGCTGGACAGCGTGCTCGTACGTCGACCAGCCGAGTCGGTTCGACGAACTCCCCGAGGAAGTGCCGGCGGAGGTTCCCGCCGAGCAGCGAGCACAGGCACAGGCCTACCTGGACGAGATGCGGGCCGGCGAGGCCAAGCAGCGGACCGCTCCCAAGCCCGACGAGAAGCAGCTCAAAGAGGGCACCGCGAACCTGCTGCTCGACACCAACCAGGGCGAGATTCCGATCACCCTCGAACGCAGCGGGGCGCCGTGCAACACCGCTGCGGTGATCTCGCTGGCGGAGAACGACTTCTACAACGACACCCCCTGCCATCGACTGACCAGCAGCGAGTCACTCCAGGTGCTGCAGTGCGGTGATCCGACCGGTACGGGGGCGGGCGGCCCAGGATGGTCGAGCCCCGACGAGCTGCCCACCGACCTCGCCCCGGCCGGCGAACCCGATCCCATGTCGGGGGCCGCACCGGTCACCTATCCGCGTGGCACGGTGGCGATCGCCAACAGCAACAACCCACAGAGCGGTCAGACCGACACCGGTGCGAGCCAGTTCTTCCTGGTCATCCAGGACAGCCAGCTCGCGCCCAACTACTCCGTGGTCGGCCAGGTCGACCCTGCCGGGCTCACGGTGCTCGACAAGATCGCGGAGAACGGCCTGACCCCGGGCCCGAACGGTAGTGCGGAAGACGGCAAGCCCACGCAGCCGGTGGAGATCACCTCCGCGACTGTGGATTCGGGCAATCAGGACTGACCCTTCGTAACGCTCGCAAGCTCGCTCCTCAGCGACCAGGTGGTAGCGCCCCGCAGGGAACAGGGTTGGTGCCCGATCTCAGGCGGCGGACGTCACCCGGTAGACGTCGTAGACACCCTCGACGTTGCGCACGACGTTCAGCACGTGCCCGAGATGCTTCGGGTCGCCCATCTCGAAGGTGAACTTGCTGATCGCCACCCGGTCACGGCTGGTGGTGACCGACGCCGAGAGGATGTTGACCCGTTCGTCGGCGAGAACCTTGGTGACATCCGACAGCAGGCGATGTCGGTCGAGCGCCTCCACCTGAATGGCCACCAGGAACACCGAGGACGGTGACGGTGCCCACGACACGCCGATGATGCGTTCGGACTGCTCTTTCAGCGAAGCGGCGTTGGTGCAATCGGTGCGGTGCACGCTGATGCCGCCGCCGCGGGTGACGAAGCCCATGATCTCGTCGCCCGGCACCGGCGTACAACACTTGGCGAGCTTCGCCAACACGTTGTCGAGGCCCTCCACGATGACCCCGGCATCCCCGCCGTGGCGCGTGCGGGTGGGCAGTGTCGACGGTGTCGACCGCTCGGCGATCTCGTCGACCGCGTCGTCGAGGCCGCCCAGCGATGCCACCAACCGATTCACCACGTGTCGTGCGGACACATGATTCTCACCGACCGCGGTGTACAGCGCGGTCACGTCCTGGTAGCGGAGTTCTTTGGCAATTGCCGCCAGCGAGTCGGCACTCATCAAGCGCTGCAACGGAAGTCCCCCGCGACGGACCTCCTTGGCGATAGCATCCTTGCCGGCCTCGAGCGCTTCCTCACGCCGCTCCTTGGCGAACCACTGTCGGATCTTGGCCCGCGCCCGCGGGGAGACAACGAAGTTCTGCCAGTCCTTCGACGGCCCGGCGTTGGGCGCCTTCGACGTGAAGACCTCCACCACTTCGCCGTTCTCGAGTTTGCGCTCCAGCGCGACCAGCCGGCCGTTGACGCGGGCGCCGATACACCGATGCCCGACCTCGGTGTGCACGGCATAGGCGAAATCGACCGGAGTCGATCCCGCGGGCAACGTGATCACATCGCCCTTGGGCGTGAACACGAAGATCTCCTGCACCGCGAGGTCATAGCGCAGCGACTCGAGGAACTCGCCCGGGTCGGCCGCCTCACGTTGCCAGTCCAGCAGCTGACGCATCCACGCCATGTCGTCGATCTCGGTGGCGTCGGACTTGCGGGGTCCCTTGCCCTTCCCCCGGCTCTCCTTGTAGCGCCAATGGGCGGCGATGCCGAATTCGGCGGTGCGGTGCATCTCGTGGGTGCGGATCTGCACTTCGAGGGGCTTGCCCTCCGGCCCGATCACCGTGGTGTGCAACGACTGGTAGACGCCGAACCGGGGTTGCGCGATGTAGTCCTTGAACCGGCCCGCCATCGGTTGCCACAGCGAGTGCACCACGCCGACCGCGGCGTAGCAGTCGCGGACCTCATCACACAGGATGCGGATGCCCACCAGGTCGTGGATGTCGTCGAAGTCGCGGCCCTTGACGATCATCTTCTGATAGATCGACCAGTAGTGCTTGGGGCGTCCCTCGACGGTCGCGGAGATCCGGGCGCCACCGAGCGCGTTGTTGATGTCGGCACGTACCCGCGCCAGATAGGTGTCCCGCGACGGCGCCCGGTCGGCGACCAGCCGGACGATCTCCTCATACCGCTTGGGGTGCAGGATCGCGAACGACAGATCCTCCAGCTCCCACTTCACCGTGGCCATCCCCAGACGATGCGCCAACGGCGCGATCACCTCAAGGGTCTCGCGGGCCTTACGCGCCTGCTTCTCCGGCGGCAGAAACCGCATCGTGCGCATGTTGTGCAGCCGGTCGGCGACCTTGATGACCAGCACCCGCGGGTCGCGCGCCATCGCGATGATCATCTTGCGGATCGTCTCCGCCTCGGCGGCACTGCCCAGTGCCACCTTGTCCAGCTTGGTCACCCCGTCGACCAGGTGCGCGACCTCGGCGCCGAAATCCTTCTCCAACTGTTCCAGCGTGTAACCGGTGTCCTCGACGGTGTCGTGCAGCAGCGCCGCCACCAGTGTCGTCGTGTCCATGCCCAGATCCGCCAGAATGGTCGCCACGGCCAGCGGGTGGGTGATGTAGGGGTCGCCGGATTTGCGCTTCTGACCGGTGTGGCGCTCGTCGGCGACGTCGTAGGCGTGTTGCAGCAAGGCGACGTCGGCCTTCGGATAGATCTCCCGGTGCAGGGTCGCGAGCGGTTCGAGGACGGGCCGCACCGGGCTGCGGGTGGCGGTCATCCGCCTGGCCAGACGCGCCCGGACGCGCCGGGACGCCGAGGTGGAGTGTGGCGCCAACGTCTCGGTCCGCGCCGCGCGGGCAGCGTCGTCGGGATTCGAGTCGCCGGCGGCCGATCCCTCGGCGCCGGCGGGCGCACCCTCGGCACGTGGCGGGGTGGATCCTCGATTCGGTTCGGCATCCGCGGTCGCGCCCGGAGGCCGGGCATCCGCACGCGACGTCCCCGTCTGCTCGTGGCGGGCATCGGTGTCGACCTCGTCGTGCATCCTGACCTCCTTTCGGTGACGTCGCCGGTCCATGAACACCGGATGAGGCGAGTCTAGTCCGCTCGACGGCACAGACCGCGCGCCATCGGTCACCCGACGTCCGCCGCGTCCGCCGCGATCACCCCGTCGTCACCGCATGCACCGGCAGGTGTGCGCCCAGGCCACGAGCGATGGTCGCCCGCCCGTCGAGCCCGTCCAATTCCATGATGACGGCCACACCGACGACCACACCCCCGGCGCGACCCAACAACTCCGCAGCCGCCACCGCTGTTCCGCCGGTCGCCAACACGTCGTCGACCAGCAGAATCCGCCGGCTGGCGACGTCGACGGCACTCGCGGGGATCTCCAGCGTCGCCGTGCCGTACTCGAGTGAGTAGGTGACACTGTGTACCGGCGGCGGGAGTTTGCCACCCTTGCGTACCGCAAGCACACCGACGCCGAGTTCGCGGGCCACGGCTCCACCCAGCAGGAACCCGCGGGCATCGATCCCGGCCACCAGGTCGACGTCGGTGCAGCCGTGCGTCAACGCGGTGACCACCGCGGCCAGCCCGACCGGGTCGGCCAGCACGGGGGTGAGGTCTTTGAACGCGATGCCCGGCTGCGGGAAGTCCGGGACGAGGCGGGCGTGATCGACGATCGCCTGCCGAGCGCGGGCCACCGCCTGCGCAGTCGTCTCGTCGTTTCCGGGCAAGTGCTCTGCGTCAGTCACGTACCGTCCACCGATCCATGTTCCACCCGGTCCCATTGCGGCCCAGACCCGAAACAACATTATCGACCCGGGGGCCGAGGACCTGCATCCGCGGCGCCGCGAACAGCGGGATCGACGGCAGCGTCGCCCACGCCGTGTTCTCGATCGTGCGCACCAGATCGAGGCGGTCGGCTGCCAGGTCGGAGGCCACCAGGCGATCGATCGCGCCACTGACCCGGGGGTTGCGGTAGTTGTTGATGTTGAGCGGATCACCACCGCGCAGGGCAAAGGCGTCCCGCGATGGGTTCGCTGCCCCCGCTGCGGCGAACGAGGCTCCGTTGGCCACGATCAGCGCGTCGACATCATCGGCCAACGCCGCCGGGGTGATGTCGGGCGAGCCCGCGTCGACCACCTCGATACCCACCTGCCGACAGGATTCGGCGATGGCGGCCACCATCTGTGCCCGACGCTGCATCGGCGCCAGATATCCGATCCGCACGGTCATCGGCGCGTCGCCCGAGGCATCGGCGCTGAGAGTGCGCGCTCGGGGCAGATTGGGTCGTGCATAGGCGCGGCCGAACGCCCCGTTGAGCTGTCCGGCCAGGTTGTCGGCGGGCGCGAGGACCCGCAGATTCCAGATCTGGGCGCCCTGCCCGAACTCCCGTGCGAGCCCATCACGTGGTAGGCACGACGCGAATGCCCGTCGGGCCGGGAGTTCGGCGAACACGCCGCGCTGGGCGAGCACCAACTCCTCGACCGCGAGCGCCCGATTGGGTTTGGGGATCGGCAGCCGGGCCTCTTCGGAACCCGAGGCCACCACATCGCCGGCGACGATGCCGGAACTCACGTCGGCGACGTCGAATGCCCCCTCCGACAGTCGACGTTCGGCATCGGTACCTCTCCCCCACAACACGACCCGCGACGTGGCGGGGGCGTCTCCCCACCACGACTCGTTGGACACCAACTCCAGACCACCCGACTGCGAGTACTCCTGGATTCGGTACGGCCCCGACGCCGGGAACCGAGCCGGGTCGACGGGGCCCGGCGTCAGGTCGAAGCCGGTGTTCCAGGCGTCGGCGATCTCGGCGATGGCAGCGCGGTCACCGTCACGGATCGGCCGCACGACGTCGCCGACGCCGGCCAGACGCGCCACCACGTGTGCGGGCAGCATCGTTCCCGCACCGAACAGCGACAACCAGTCCCGGTAGTCCCGTCCCTGTGCGAACCGAGCGGTCGCCGTCCTGGAGCCGAGATCACAGTCGACCGTCTCGATGTCGCGGTAGCCGGCGGTCGTCGCGGGCCGGAAGCCCGGGAACCGACCGCTCATCGCCGCCCAGGCCAGGACCAGATCGTCGCAGTCGAGCGCCGTCTCGTCGGAGAAGCCGGCGGCCGGCGAGAAGTCGTAGCGCAGCGTGAGCCCCGTGCCGGGCACCGGCGTCACGGTACCGATGTCGCGGTCCGGGGTCACCTGGCCTTGCGCACCGAGATAGCTGAAACCCGGCAGCATCCGCGTGGTCGCCATCAGGACGCCGGCGGCGTTGCCGTCGACGGTGTTCGCGTTGTAGGTGTCGATCCGCGCATCGAGCACGTAGTCGATCGTGGGCGGGCCGTCGTCGCCGCACGCGGTCACCACGGCCGTCAGCAACAGCAACACGGCCACGCACGTGGACATCGTCACGGGCAGGCCGTTTCGTCGGCGGGCGCCCGACCCGCTCGGCACAGTCACGACCCGTACATTAACGCGCCCGGCGTGCTTTCCCGGTCGGGGTCTGGGGCGCGTCGGCTTCCGCTGCTTTCGCACGCCGACGGCCCGACGGCCGGCCACGGACCGGACGTGGGTCGTCTGCGAGGTCGTCGCCCGCCTCGACGCGGGCGCGACGATCGAGTACCCGCGTGGTGTGCCGCGCGATGTCGGCGCGCCGTTCCTTCAGCGTCACCAGCAGCGGGGAGGCCAGGAAGATCGACGAGTAGGCGCCGACCACGACACCCACCAGCTGGATGAGACCGAGATCCTTCAGCGTGCCGACGCCGAGCATCCACACCGCGATCACCATCAGGGCGATGATCGGCAGCACGGAGATGACCGTGGTGTTGATCGACCGCATCAGTGTCTGGTTCACCGCGAGATTGGCCTGTTCGGCGTAGGTCCGTCGGGTGGTTTGCAGCACCGATCGGGTGTTCTCCGAGACCTTGTCGAACACCACGACGGTGTCGTAGATCGAGAAACCGAGGATGGTGAGCAGACCGATGACGGTCGCGGGCGTCACCTCCCACCCGACCAGCGAATAGATGCCGGCGGTGACGACGATATCGAAGAACAGTGAGGTGAGGGCCGCCACCGACATCTCCCGGTCGAACCGGATCGTGATGTAGATGAACACGATCACCAGGAACACCACGAGGGCGATCAACATCTTCTCGGTGATCTCGCCGCCCCAGGTCGAGCTGACGTCCGACGAACTCACATCCGAGGTGGTCAGTTCGGGCCCGAACCGGTCGGCCAACGCCCGCGTGATCTGTTCGGTCTCGGCGGCGGTCAGCGTTTCGGTACGCACCTGCACCGTCTCGGCCGATCCGGAGCCGGCGGTCTGCACCGACTCCGGCTCCTCGCCGAGCGTCTCGGCGAACACCTGGTCGACGGAGTCGACGGTGACCCCGGCGGTCACCGGGATGGACACCTGGGTGCCGCCCTCGAAGTCGATGCCCAGGGTGAAACCTCGGATGGCGATCGAGGCGATACAGATGACCAGGATCACGGCGGTGACGATGTACCAGGTGCGTCGCGCCGGGATGATGCCGAACGCGCCCGTTCCGGTGTACAGCCGCGAGAGGAACGAACGGTCTTTCTCGGCCACGTAATTGGCGTCGGAAGGACCCGCCGGGCCCTGTTCGACGGCCTCGTCGGGGACGGTGTCGCCGATCACGGCGCTGCGTCCCCCGCCATCGCGCCCGGAGTTGGGGCGTTGCGCATTGGTCATTTCGCCGATCCTTCCGTGGCCACGACGCGCTCAGCCCGCTCGGCCGCGCGACGTCGGCGGGCCACCTCACTGACTGCGCCGAGACCGTTGACCTTCGGCCGCGACAGGAACTCCGACCGACTCGCCAACACCACCAGCGGATGGGTCACCAGGAACACCACCACCACGTCGAGGATGGTGGTCAACCCGAGGGTGAAGGCGAAGCCGCGGACCTCGCCGATCGCCAGCACATAAATGACTGCCGCGGCGATGAAACTGACCGCGTTACCCGACCAGATGGTGCGCCGGGCGCTGGCCCAACCGCGAGGCACCGCGGAGCGGAAACTTCGTCCCTCCCGCATCTCGTCCTTGATCCGCTCGAAGTAGACGACGAACGAGTCGGCGGTCATGCCGATACCGATGATGAGGCCGGCGATGCCGGCGAGGTCGAGGGTGAAGCCGATCCACCGGCCGAGCAACACGATGATCCCGTAGACCATCGCACCCGACAGGATCAGCGACAGCATCGTGAGAATGCCGAGCATCCGGTAGTAGAGCAGTGCGTAGATCAGCACCGCGATCATGCCGACCGCACCGGCGATCAAGCCGGCCTTCAACGACGACAATCCGAGTGTCGCCGACACCGTCTCCGCGTCGGACGCCTCGAACGACAACGGCAGCGAACCGTATTTGAGGACGTTGGCGAGGTCTTTGGCCTCCTGCTGGCTGAAGTCACCGCTGATCTCGGTCTGCGGTGTCGTGATCGCACCCTGGATCTGCGGCGCCGACACCACCTTGGTGTCGAGTGTGAAGGCGGTTTGCTTGCCGATGTTCTGGGCGGTGTACGTCGGCCAGAAGTCCCTCGCCTCGTTCTTGAACTCCACCTGCACGACCCACGAACCGGCCTGCTGTGTGGTACCCGCCGAAGCGTTGGCGATGTCACGGCCGTCGATGATCTCGGGACCGAGCAGATATACCTCGCTGCCGTCCTCCGAACAGGCCACGAGGTACTGGTCGGGCAGATCGTTGCCCTGCAGCGGATCGTAGAAATCCGGCGAACAGTCCATCTGCGCCATCTGCGCGGTCAGCGCGTCGAGATCGGCGCCCTCGGGCGCCTGGCGCAGCTCGCGCTGTTCGGCAATGGCGGAGGCCTGGGTGGCGTCATCCTCGGGCGAGTCCTGGGCGGCGGTGTTCTGCCCGTCACCGTTCTGACCTTCGGAGTTCTGATCGCCCGAGTCCGGCTGCGGCATCGCGGGCGCCACGTTCTCCACCGGACGCACGAACAGACGCGCTGTCTGGCCGAGCGTGCGGGCCTGGGCACCGTCGTCACCGGGAACGGTGATGACCAGGTTGTCGCCGTTCACGACCACCTCGGAACCCGAGACACCGAGCCCGTTGACGCGCTGCTCGATGATCTGTTTGGCCTGGTCGAGCTGTTCCCGCGACGGCGGCTGGCCGTCGGGGGTACGCGCGGTCAGTGTGACCCGCGTACCGCCCTGCAGGTCGATACCGAGCTTCGGGGTCGGCGATCCACCGCCGGTGAAGAAGACCAGCCCGTAAACGATGGCCAACAACACAAAGAAAACGGTCAGGGGTCTCCACGGCGGAATCTCACGTGGAGGTCCCGACCGCTTCGCCGACGCCCGGCGCGGTGTGGTCACTGGTGCTCTGATCTCCTAGGAAAGCGCGTGCGAACACGACCGGTCGGCACGCGCGCACGATCCGGTCGGTCGCTCACTCTACTGACTGCGCGGTAACCACCGGGTCCCCGGTGGTCACTGTCATTCGGACGGTGCGGATCGCCGTCCGGGCGATCCGCACGCGGTCACTTGTCCTCGGTGGTACCGTCGCCCGGCCGATCGGCGAACGAGGAGTCGTCGGGGCGGGACTCGGTGCCCGGCGCGTCGATCTGGCCGGAACCGTCCTCGTCGTCGAGTTCCTCGGGGCGAGCAGTGAACGCGCCCGGGTAGGTCTCGGCGGCCTCGTCGGTGGGAACCACGCGCACGATCGCCTGGCGGCTGAATCGGGTCACCACGCCGGTCGCGATCTCCAGGTCGACGAAGTCCGGCGTCGACTCGACGACGGTCGCGAACATGCCGGCCGTCAGCTGCACGCGCGCACCGGTGGCCACGGAGTTCTGCATGTCCTGCATCTCGGACATGCGCTTCTTCTGCTTACGGATGCTCAGGAACATGAATCCGGCCAACAGGGCCAGCAGAAGGGGGAAGAAGAGGGACTCCATGACGGCAACAATCCTTGTCGGTTCGGTCGTGGTGATTTGGGGGCTTTTGCCCGTTTCGACCGCTCATGTGACGGCCGATCGCAGGCACGCTCGGATACACCAACTCATCCGGCGGCTCCAACCAGTGTGCCACGTCCCGCAGAGTGGTCCCGCGCCGAGTGGTCCCGCGCGGCGTGGTCCTGCGCGGCGGTCAGAGGTCGTCGAAGAGACTGTCGGTGATGACGTCGCGACTGCGCACCCCGAACGTGGCGTTCATCGCGCCCGCCGGCGGGGTGAGCCCGAGGTGATGCCAGGCCGCCGCCGTCGCCACCCGCCCGCGCGGCGTCCGCGCCATCATCCCGGCCCGCACCAGGAACGGCTCACAGACCTCCTCGACGGTGGCGGGTTCCTCTCCGACGGCCACCGCCAAGGTCGACACGCCGACCGGTCCTCCGCCGAAGCCCCGCACGAGCGATCCCAGCACGGCCCGGTCGAGACGGTCGAAGCCCAGGTCGTCGACGTCGTACACGGCGAGCGCGGCGCGGGCGATGTCCACCGTGATCACGCCGTCGCTGCGGACCTCGGCGTAGTCGCGGACGCGGCGCAACAGCCGGTTGGCGATGCGCGGTGTGCCCCGTGAGCGCCGCGCCACCTCGCTCGCCGCGTCGTCGCGTAGTCGAATGCCGAGGATGCCCGCCGAGCGGCGCAGCACCCGAACGAGCTCGTCGGTCTCGTAGAACTCCATGTGCGCGGTGAACCCGAACCGATCACGCAGCGGGCCCGTCAGCGAACCCGAGCGCGTGGTGGCGCCGACGAGCGTGAACGGCGCGACGTCCAACGGGATCGAGGTCGCCCCGGGTCCCTTGCCGACGACCACGTCGACGCGGAAGTCCTCCATGGCCAGATACAGCATCTCCTCGGCGGGACGCGCGATGCGGTGGATCTCGTCGATGAACAGCACGTCGCCCTCGACCAGGTTCGACAGCATCGCGGCCAGGTCGCCCGCCCGCTCGAGTGCCGGCCCCGAGGTGACGCGGATCGCTGCGCCCATCTCGGCGGCGATGATCATCGCCAGCGAGGTCTTGCCCAGACCGGGCGGCCCCGACAGCAGGATGTGATCGGGCGTGCTGCCTCGCCCCTTCGCTCCGTGCAGCACCAGCTCGAGTTGCTCGCACACCCGGGGTTGACCGATGAAATCGGCCAGCGAGCGCGGCCGCAGTCCGGCGTCGAAGTCACCGTCGGAATGCAGCTCGGCAGGGTTGACCGGTCGGTCGTCGGGGTCGGGTGAGGTGTCGGTCACGCGGGCTTCCCCACTTTCATGCGGTCTTTCCCATCAAAGCCAGTGACTTGCGCAGCACGGTGGAGGCGTCGGCGTCGGGTTCGTCGGAGAGCACGGTGGTGACCGCCTTATCTGCGGGCCCGGCCGTGAATCCCAACCCCACCAGGGCCTCGGCGACCTGGTCACGCACCGAGCCGGCGGAAGGCGACGCGACCAGCCCCGGCCCTCCCGACGTCGGCGCGTCCACCTTGTCACGCAGTTCCACCACCAGGCGTTCGCCGACCCTTTTGCCCACACCCGGCACCGCCGTCAGGGCCTTCACATCGGACTCGGCGAGCGCACGACGCAGCGAAGCCGGTTCGAGCACCGCCAGGATCGCCATCGCCAGGCGCGGCCCGACCCCGGTGACGGTCTGCAGCAGGGTGAACAGCGCCCGGGCGTCGGCATCGGTGAACCCGTAGAGCGTCATCGAGTCCTCGCGCACGATCATCGATGTGAGCAAGGTCGCTTCCTCACCGCGGCGCAACGCGCCGACCGTCGCCGGGGTCACCAACACCCGGTAGCCCACACCGCCACAGTCGATGACGACGTGATCGAGGGCCACATCCAGCACGGGGCCGCGCACCGACGCGATCATGCCGCTCCCCCCTTCCCGGTCCTTGTGCCCTGCGCCGCCCCGCCCTGGGCCGGGCGATGGCGACCTGCCTCGGCGATCCGTGCGCGGTGCCGGCGGGCCATCTCGTCGGCACGGCGCTGCGCCTCGACCATCTTCTCCGTCATCGGTCCACGCCAGCAATGGCAGATCGCCAGCGCCAACGCATCCGCGGCATCGGCGGGGCGCGGCTTGGTCTGCATGCCCAGGATTCGGGTCACCATCGCGGTGACCTGCGCTTTGTCGGCGCGACCACTTCCGGTGACTGCGGCTTTGACCTCGGATGGCGTGTGAAACCGCACCGGCACGTCGCGCTGTCCGGCGGCCAGCGCGATGACCCCGCCCGCTTGCGCGGTGCCCATCGCGGTCGACACCTGGTTCTGCGCGAAGACCCGCTCGATCGCCACCACGTCCGGCTGGTGGACGTCGAGCCAATGGCACGCCGCGGTGTACACCGTGATCAGTCGGTCGGCGAGTTCCATGTCGGCGGAGGTACGCACGACGTCGACGTCGAGCGCGGTGACCGAGCGCCCCCGCCCCGATTCGACCAGCGCGATGCCGCACCGGGTCAATCCGGGGTCGACTCCCATCACCCGCACATGCACCTCCGCCACGAGTCCGAACAGTTGTTCGAGATTCTATCGGGCGGGTCCGCCGGGTTCGGCGAACAACACGCGCTGATGCACACCTGGACGACATCTGATGGTGTCCGCAGATCCACACGCCTGGTGCGGCCGACAGATGAACACGACACAATGGCCGACGTCATGGCGAACTACGACCCGATCACCCCGGAGCGCTTGGTGGAGGTGTGCGCGGACGTCGCCGAACGCGGTGCGGGCACCCGCTTCGTCGCCGTCGACGGTGCCGACGCGGCGCGGCCGGTCGACCTCGCCGACCAGGTGGCCGCCCGCCTCGCCGCGCGTGGTCGCGCGGCGTCGGTGGTGGCGATGGCCGACTTCCTGCGCCCCGCGTCGCTGCGGCTGGAGTACGGGCACACCGACGCCGAGAGCTATCGCACCCTCTGGTTCGACCACGATGCCGTGCAGCGCGAGGTGATCGACGCCATCGACGAACGCAACAGCTGGTTGCCGCGGCTCTGGGATGCCGATCGCGACCGATCCTTCCGCGACCGGCCACCGCCGGCCCCCGCCGACCAGGTGATCCTGCTCGCCGGCCCCCTGTTGCTCGGTTCCGGTCTCGACGTCGACGTGACCGTGGCACTCGTCATGAGTGCGGGCGCGCTGCGCAGACACACTCCGCCCGCCGCGGCCTGGACGATTGCTGCATTGGTGGCCGCCGCCGAGGACGCACCGGCCGCGGATATCGAGGTGCGCTACGACCATCCGGACCGGCCGGCACTCTGCATCCGGGGTCGGGCCGGCTGATTTTTCGGACTCAGGCGTCGAGTTCGGCGAGGACCTCGTCGCTGATGTCGATGTTGCTGTAGACATTCTGGACGTCGTCGGAGTCTTCGAGGGCGTCGATGAGCTTGAAGACCTTGCGCGCGCCGTCGGCGTCCACCGGAACGTCGACCGATGCGCGGAATGCGGCCTCGGCGGAGTCGTAGTCGATACCGGCATCGACCAGGGCGGTGCGTACCGCGACCAGGTCGGTCGGCTCGCTGATCACCTCGAAGGATTCACCGAGGTCATTGACCTCTTCGGCGCCGGCATCGAGGACGGCCAGCAGGACGTCGTCCTCGGACTGGCCGTTCTTCTCCAGGGTGACCACACCCTTGCGCGTGAACAGATACGCGACCGAGCCCGGATCGGCCATGTTGCCGCCGTTGCGGGTCATCGCGGTCCGCACCTCGCCGGCCGCGCGATTGCGGTTGTCGGTGAGACACTCGATGAGGATCGCCACCCCGTTGGGCCCGTAGCCCTCGTACATGATGGTCTGCCAGTCGGCGCCACCGGCCTCTTCACCCGCACCGCGTTTGCGAGCGCGCTCGATGTTGTCGTTGGGCACCGAGGTCTTCTTCGCCTTCTGGATGGCGTCGTAGAGGGTCGGGTTACCGGCCGGGTCTCCGCCGCCGGTCCTCGCCGCGACCTCGATGTTCTTGACCAGTTTGGCGAACATCTTCCCGCGCTTGGCGTCGATGGCCGCCTTCTTGTGCTTGGTGGTGGCCCATTTGGAATGGCCGCTCATGACACTCCCGCATCCGTGTAGACGTCAATGACGGACGTGACCATCCGATGACGATCCGCCCAACTCCCCGATCTTACCGGTGCGTGTTGTGCCGGCTCACACTCCCGACTCGCGCACCATCTCCACGAAGTACCGGTGCACCCGGCGATCGCCGGTGACCTCCGGGTGAAACGAGGTGGCGAGCACATTGTTCTGCCGGACCGCGACGATGCGATCCTTCGCGGGCCCTTCGGGCACCCGGGCGAGTACCTGCACATCGGGCGTGATGGACTCCACCCACGGAGCGCGGATGAACACCGCCCGCATCGGCGGGTCGCCCGCGCGGTCGGTGACACCACGGAACTGGAGATCGGTTTCGAAGCTCTCCACCTGCCGCCCGAAAGCGTTGCGCCGCACGGTGATATCCAATGCATCCAGGTGCCGTGCGTCGGGTCTGGTGTCGAGGATGGTGGTGGCCAGCATGATCATTCCGGCACACGAACCATAAGCGGGCATCCCGGCGGCCAAGCGTTCGCGCAGCGGATCGTACAGATCGAGCACACCGAGCAGGTTGCTCATGGTGGTGGATTCACCGCCGGGGATGACGAGCCCGTCCACATCGGCGAGTTCGGACGGCCGCCGGACCGTCGCCGGCTCGGCGCCGGCATCGGCCAGGGCGGCCAGGTGTTCACGCACATCACCCTGCAGTGCGAGCACGCCGATCCGCGGGTTGTGCGCGGCGTTCATTGCTCCCGCCGCGCGTGCTGGTCGGCCGGCATATCGCGCCCGGTACGACTCAGGCCCTCCTGGGTCACGGCGGCCACCATGCGACCATCGAGGTCGAAGATCCGCCCCTGGGTCAGGGCTCGACCGGCGTCGGCGGATGGCGAGGTCTGATCGTAGAGCAGCCACTCGTCGGCACGGAACGGACGCATGAACCACATCGCATGATCCAATGATGCAGCCTGCGGTTCCACACCCGGATGCGGCACCTTCGATGACCCCAACAAGGTCATGTCGCTCATATAGGCGAGCGTGCCCACATGGAACACCTGGTCATCGGGAAGGCGACGACGATGCCGGAACCACACGCGCTGCTGAGCGGCGAAGTAGTTCGAGGTCGGCATCTGCTCGCGCGGCACCAGGCGCAGGTCGAACTCCTGCCATTCCTTGAAGACCGCCTTCGCCTCGTCGGACAGTTCGTTCATCTGGTCGGGCAGATCGTCGGGCGACGGAGCCGGCGGCATCCGATCCTGATGCTCGATGCCGTGGTCGGTCCGCACATGGAACGACGCCGACATGGTGAAGATGGCCTCGCCCTGCTGGATTCCGGTCACGCGGCGAGTCGTGAACGAGCGGCCGTCCCGAATTCTGTCGACAAGGAACACTGCGGGTAGATCCGGGTTCCCCGGACGCAGGAAATAGCCGTGCAGCGAGTGCACCGCGAAATCGTCGTCGACTGTGCGCGTCGCCGACATGAGTGCCTGACCGGCGACCTGTCCGCCGAAGGTCCGCTGCAGATGGCTACGGAAGGCCGGCCCGCGGTAGATGTCGGTCTCGATCGCCTCGACCTGAAGAATCTCCTCGATGGTTGCCACGGGAGAACACTATCGCGCGCAGCACCGATGTCTGTTCGCTGTGGCGGGCGTCGTCAGAGTTCGTCGAGGGTGATCAGACCGTCCTGCACGGCCCGCGCCACCAGAGCAGCTTTTGTCGGCGCGGGCCGACCGACGTCGGCATACTTCGCCCGAATTCGCGTCAGGTGCGTGTTCACCGTGCCCAGTGAGATGTACAACTCCTGCGCCACAGCGGGTTTCGTCTCCAACACCAGCCACGTCCGGAGCACTTCGATCTCTCGGACGGTCAGCACGGGACTCTCGAGTTCGGGGCCACCGGCGCCACATGCACACTTCGCCGGCCCGCGCATCGCCGGAGTGTCGGTGACCAGGGTCATGCCGGCATCCGCTCGTGACCTGCGGTGCAGGTCGTCGGAGCCCTTGGCCTCTGCCGCACCGGGCAAGGGCATCCGACGTTGGGCCAGACGCGCGAGCGCCTCCTGCCGACGGCGCTGGGCTTCGGCCTCACGACGGGCCTCACGTGCGGCGCCGATGCGATCGGCGACCCGGGGTGTGCGATGAGTAGCGGGGCGAACAGCTGCGTGACGCGGCGCGACGTGATCGGCGATGCCTAACATGATTGTCCTCACTCCTCGGGGGGCAGACGACGTGTCTGGCCCGCTGTCGTGAGTTAGACGCGGCAGCTCGCTGTGAGGTTCCCGTCAATTTTCGGGATCGGACGGTTCTGTGCTGTCATCGGCCGACGCGGCACGGACCGTCACGACCACCACGGTGACGTTGTCGTGCGCACCGAGTGCCAGAGCGGCGGCCACCAATGCCTCCGCGGCCTTCTCGGCTCCGTTCGCATCGGCCAGGATGTCGGCGATCTCCTCGTCGGGCAACTCGCCGGTCAGACCGTCCGAACACACCAGGATCGTGTCGCCGGGCAACGCCGGCATCGAGAAGAAGTCGGCTTCGGGCTCCACCATGCCCGCACCGAGCGCGCGTGTGATCACGTTGCGGCGAGGATCGACCCGAGCCTGTTCCGGGGTCAGGAAACCGGCGTCCACGAACTCCTGCACCTGCGAGTGGTCCACGGTGAGTTGGGTCAGCACCCCACCCTGCAACCGGTAGGTCCGTGAATCGCCGATGTTCAGGACCAGCCAGTGCGGTGTGCCCTGGTGTGTCACGAGCACCGCACCGGTGGCCGTGGTTCCGGCGCGACGCTCGGTCTCGGTCGCGATCTCACCGATGCGATCCTGCGCCTGGGTGAGGGATTCGATCAGCTCGAGTTGGGTCTGCGTCTGATCGTGCAGACTGTGGACGTCGGCCAGCGCGAGCAGTGCCGTCTCGCTGGCGACCTCACCGCTGTCATGGCCACCCATCCCATCGGCGAGCAGGTACTTTCCCGGTGCGACGAGCGCGGCGTCCTCGTTGGCCTCACGGACCCGACCCACGTTGCACACCGCGGCCCACTCGAGTTGTAGGCCGGCCAGGGTGTCGGTGCCGAAGCGGGACTCGTCCCGCACGATGGTCGCCGCGTCCATGATCAGCAGATCCTACGGCAGATCGACTACCAACCTCGTTCGGCGAGGCGGTGCGGCTGCGGAATGTCATCGACGTTGATGCCGACCATCGCCTCACCGAGTCCGCGCGACACCTTGGCCAGCACGTCGGGATCGTCGTGGAAGGTGGTGGCCTGTACGATCGCCGCCGCCCGCTGAGCCGGGTTGCCGGACTTGAAGATGCCCGACCCGACGAACACACCTTCGGCACCGAGCTGCATCATCATCGCCGCATCGGCCGGGGTGGCGATACCACCGGCGGTGAACAGTGTGACCGGCAGCTTGCCGGCCTGCGCGACCTCGGCCACCAGGTCATAGGGTGCCTGCAGTTCTTTGGCCGCCACATACAGTTCGTCGGTCGGCAGCGAGGTCAGTCGGCGGATCTCGTCGCGGATCTTGCGCATGTGCGTGGTCGCGTTCGAGACGTCACCGGTGCCGGCCTCGCCCTTGGAGCGGATCATCGCCGCCCCCTCGGTGATCCGGCGCAGCGCCTCACCGAGGTTGGTGGCGCCGCACACGAACGGCACGGTGAACGCCCACTTGTCGATGTGGTTGGCGTAGTCGGCCGGAGTCAGCACCTCGGACTCGTCGACGTAGTCCACGCCGAGGCTCTGCAACACCTGCGCCTCGACGAAGTGCCCGATCCGGGCCTTGGCCATCACCGGGATCGACACCGCCGAGATGATCCCGTCGATCATGTCGGGATCGCTCATCCGCGAGACACCGCCCTGCGCGCGGATATCGGCCGGCACACGCTCGAGCGCCATCACCGCCACCGCGCCGGCATCCTCGGCGATCTTGGCCTGGTCCGGGGTGACCACGTCCATGATGACGCCACCCTTGAGCATCTCGGCCATGCCGCGCTTCACCCGGGCGGTACCCTGCCCGACGGTCGGCGCCGGGTCGTGCCCGCCGTGGCCGTTGACGGTGTTCGGGGCGTCCGGTCCGGGAGTGTTCCCTGACTGGAATTGACTCACTGATGTCTCCTGATGTCGTCATTCCGGCATCGTGTGCCGGGTCCGCGTGGGGCGGGCTGTCCCACAAGTCTAGGCGAGGTCAGGAAGTGCTCGGCGGGGTGACCCGTTCGACGATCTCGAAGAATTCCGGGAGTTCGGCGGTCCCGCCCAGATGCAGCCACACCACCAACCGGCGCTCGGCGAGATTGCGGGTGTCGCGGACGGCGTCGTTGTAGAACCGGCGCGCCATCATGATGCGCGTCTCGGCATCGGCGAGTTCGACGACGAGTCCCGGTGGACGCGATCCGGCGTCGAGTTGCGCGAGCAACGTGGAGACCGCGTTCTCGGCCTGCTCTCGAGACGCCGGTGCGGCGTGCTCGGCCAGATCTGCGGCGGCGGCCAGATCCTGGCCCACCGCCCGCGCCTCCTCGTCGTAGCCGGCGATCATGCCGGCGGCGATGGAGCGCGCCACGACCGCACGTCGGGCCAGCGCGGCGTCGAGGGCCTGGCGGGCCAGATCGACCCGCACGTTGAGCCGGTCGAGCCGATTCGCGGTCTGGAAGGCCCAGCCGGCCGCGAGGACGACGAGCAGGACGATCACCGCGATCAGCGCGACGGTCCACCCCGAGATGATCATGTGCCCTCCCTATTCGGCCACCACGACGGCCCCGGCCCCCACGGTCACCGTCTCGTACACCCGCAGGATCTGATCGGCCACCCGCGACCAGTCGTAGCGATCGGCACGGCGGCGGCCGGCCGCGACCAGTTCGGCGCGGGCCTTATCATCGGCGAGCATGTCGATCAGCGCGGAGCCGAGTTCGTCGGCCGAACCAGTGGGGACGAGGCGTCCGGCCCGGCCGTCGTCGAGGACGCGCCGGAAGGCGTTCAGATCGCTGGCAAGTACCGCGGCACCGGCGGCCATCGCCTCGACCAGCACGATCCCGAAGCTCTCCCCACCCAGGTTGGGCGCACAGTACACATCCGCCGACCGCAGGGCCCGGGCCTTGGTGTCGTCATCGACCTGCCCGAGGAAGACCAACCGGTCCGCGAGTGAACCGGCGCGACGGCGCAGCGCTCGCTCGTTGCCGCCGCCGACGATGAGCACCCGGATGTCCGGGAATTGCGCGACGACAGCCGGCAGCGCTCGCATCAGGATGTCGATGCCCTTGCGCGGCTCGTCATAGCGGCCCAGGAACAGGACGGTGCGGCCCGGCCACGGATAGCCGTCGAGGGGTTCGGCGTCGGCGAAGAAGGCGGCGTCGATGCCGTTCGGAATCTCCACCGCGTCGGAACCGAGTGATTCCATCTGCCAGCGCCGGGCCAGTTCGGAGACGGCGATCTTGCCGGCGATGCGTTCGTGATAGGGCCGCAGAATGCCCTGGAACACCGACAACCACATCGACCGGGTGGTGGAGGTGTGGAAGGTGGTCACTATCGGACCGGACGCAACCATCAACGAGAGCATCGAGATGCTCGGTGCATTCGGTTCGTGGACGTGCAGCACGTCGAAGGAGTTCTCATCGATCCAGGCCCGCAGTCGCAGGTACCCGGTCGGGCTGAAATTCACCCGCGACACCGACCCGTTGTACGGGATCGCGAGAGCCGGTCCGGCCGACACGACATAGTCGGGAAGGCGGGTCTGCGGCGCCGACGGGGCGAGCACGCTGACCTCGTGGCCACGTTCGATGAACACCTGCGCGAGTTCGACGACGTGGGCCTGCACCCCGCCGGGGACGTCGAATGAGTACGGGCAGATCATGCCGATCCTCATCGCGGCGACTCCTCGCGCCCGGGTCCGGTGGTCCCGTCGTCGCCGACCTCGATACGCGCCCGCCGGGCCACCGACCAGTCCGCTTCCCACAGCGGCTGCAGCATGTGCCAATCCTGCGGGTGGGCGGCGATGTTGTGGGCGAACACATCCGCCAGCGCCTGGGTGGCCGCCTCGACGCCGCCGGAGACATCGATCGGGGCGCCACAGAAGATCCGGGACGTGGGCGGCTCGGTGAACCAGTGGTGCACCGGCAGCAGGGCGGCGCCGGTCTCGATGGCCAGCCGTGCCGACCCGGCCGGCATCCTGGTCTTCTCCCCGAAGAAGCTGACCGGCACTCCGTGGCGTGCCAGGTCGCGCTCGCCGAGCAGACAGATGATGCCGTTGTCCCGCAACCGTTCTGCGAGTAGGCCGAACGGCGGCTGTTCTCCGCCGCTGAGGGGAAAGATCTCGAAGCCCAACGATTCCCGATATCCGACGAATCGGGTGAACAGCGACTCGGGTTCCAGACGTTCGGCGACGGTGGCGAACCGGCCGTAGTTCTGCACCAGCCACACCCCGGCCATATCCCAGTTACCGGTGTGCGGCAGCGCCAGGATCACACCTTTGCCCCGCGCGAGGGCCGCGTCCAGATGTGCGCGGTCCGCTGCCGGGACGGTGACCGTCGCCGCGGTGTCGGCCAAGTCCTGTGCCGGTAGTCGGAACGCTTCACACCAGTATCGGGCGTAGGAACGCACCGCCGCGGCCACCAGGTCGTCCGGTACATCGGCCGGGGCCACTCCCAGAACCCGGGAGAGGTTGCGCCGCAGTTGGTCCGGGCCGCCGCGTCGGCGGCCGACGAGTCCGGCCGCACCGTCGAAGGCGCTGCGCGCCACTGCCTCGGGCGCATATCGGACGGCTGCCCACCCGGCTGCGTATCCCAGATCCGACAGCCGTGCGGTCAGCGACGTCGAAGCGTTGTGGCCGTCGCCCATGGGTGTCAGTGTGCCCCCGCCTGACGCTGTGTGTCGGTCGGCGGTTCTTCGTCGGAGTCCTCGGCGTCGTCGGATTCTTGTGCCGCCAGCGGAATCAGGTCGCGCGCACCCGGCGACGAGTGGATCGACCACATCCGCTGGCCCACCGTGATCACCGACAACACGGCGAGCACCCACATCGCGACGTGAATGGCCCACCCGATGCCCAGACCGGTGAAGCCGGCGCCCACGAGCACGATGATGAGCCGATCGGGCCGCTCGATCCATCCGCCGTCACCGTTGAGGCCGCTGGCCTCCGCGCGAGCCTTTGCATACGAGATGACCTGGGAGGTGACCAGGGCTATCAGTGTGGCGACCAGCAGCAACCGGTGGGGTTCGGTGATGGCGCACCACCAGGCGAGACCGGCGAAGATCGCGCCGTCGGCGATCCGGTCGCAGGTGGCGTCGAGGACCGCCCCGAAACGGGTGCCGCCCCCTCGGGCGCGGGCCATCGCGCCGTCGAGCATGTCGAACATGACGAACAGCCAGATGACCAGCGCGCCGATGAACAGGTGGCCCATCGGGAACAAGGTCAGGGCCGCGGCGATGGTGGCCGTGGTGCCGATCAGGGTCATGATGTCGGGGGTCAGACCGGTGCGCAGGAGGGCCCGGCCCAGCGGCAGGGTGACCTTCGACACCGAGGCCCGGCCTCGGATGCTCAGCATCTGACCGCTCCTTTCCTCCCCCGACCGGCGTGCGTCACGACTGTTCGTGCCACGCCGCGGCGAGCAGCGAACGGGTGTCGCGCAGCAACTGTGGCATGACTTTCGTCTCGCCGACAACCGTGATGAAGTTCGCGTCGCCGATCCAGCGGGGCACGATGTGCTGATGCAGATGTTCGGCGAGCGAGCCGCCTGCCGCGTACCCGAGGTTGAGTCCCACGTTGAACGCGTTGGGGTTGGAGACCGACTTGATCGTCGTCAGCATCCGCTGGGTGAACGCCATCAGTTCGGCAGATTCGTCGGCGGTCAGTGCCTCGAGGTCGGCGACCTGCCGGTACGGGACGATCATCGTGTGACCCGGGTTGTACGGGTACAGGTTGAGCACCGCGTACACGGTCTTCCCACGCGCGACGATCAGGCCTTCCTCGTCCGACATCATCGGGATGTCGAGGAACGGATGACTGCTGGCCGTCGACCCGCTCGCTTCGCTCCCGGCGTCGGTCGCCTTCTCCGACGGCGGTGGGTCCGCGGTGATGTAGGTCATCCGATGAGGACTCCACAACCGCTGCAGGCGATCGGGATCACCGGTGCCGCAGTCGCGGATCGTGCGATCGTCGTCAGCCATCGGCGGTGCCCGCCCGGTCCGTGGTACCGATGGCGTCCTCGGACGGGGAATCGTTGCGCCGCTGGTGCACCCAATCGGCGATGAGGGATACGGCGGCGTCCACCGAAACCCCGTTGACCTGCGATCCGTCCCGGAACCGGAAGCTCACCGCATCGGCGGTGACGTCGCGTTCACCGGCCAGCAGCATGAACGGCACCTTGGCCTTGGTGTGGGTGCGGATCTTCTTCTGCATCCGGTCGTCGGAGTAGTCGACCTCCGCGCGGATGCCGGCGGACTTGAGCCGCGACACCACGCCCTGCAGATGATCGGCGAAGGCCTCGGCGACCGGGATGCCGACCACTTGAACCGGAGCCAGCCAGGCGGGGAACGCCCCGGCATAGTGCTCGGTGAGGACGCCGAAGAATCGTTCGATCGATCCGAAGAGAGCCCGATGCACCATCACCGGTCGCTTCTTCGTACCGTCCGGGGCCGTGTACTCGAGTTCGAACAGTTCCGGCTCGAAGAAGTCGAGCTGCAACGTGGACATCTGCCAGGTACGGCCGAGGGCGTCCTTGGCCTGCACGGAGATCTTGGGCCCGTAGAACGCGGCGCCTCCGGGGTCCGGGACCAGCTCGAGGCCCGACGCCTCGCCCACCTTGCGCAACGTCTCGGTGGCCTGTGCCCACACCTCGTCGGTGCCCACGAACTTCTTCGGGTCCTTGGTGGACAGCTCGAGGTAGAAGTCGTCGAGTCCGTAGTCGGAGAGCAGCTGCAATACGAACTGCAGGGTGCTGGTCAGCTCGTCGATGACCTGTTCCTGCGTGCAGTAGATGTGCGCATCGTCCTGTGTGAAGCCGCGGGCCCGGGTAAGGCCGTGCACCACACCGGACTTCTCATAGCGGTAGACCGACCCGAACTCGAAAAGCCGCAACGGCAGTTCGCGGTAGGAGCGACCGCGCGAGCGATAGATCAGATTGTGCATCGGGCAGTTCATCGGCTTGACGTAGTAGTCCTGGCCGGGCTTGCGAATCGTTCCGTCGTCGTTGTACTCGGCGTCGAGATGCATCGCCGGGAACATGCCATCGGCATACCAGTCGAGGTGTTTGGAGACCTCGAACAGGTGTCCCTTCGACAGATGCGGCGTATTGACGAACTCATAGCCGGCCGCCACGTGCCGGGCGCGCGAGAAGTCCTCCATCTCCTTGCGGATGATGCCGCCGCGGGGGTGGAAGACGGGCAGACCCGATCCGAGTTCGTCGGGGAAGCTGAACAGATCGAGCTCGGCGCCGAGGCGACGGTGATCACGGCGTTCGGCCTCGGCGAGCAGATCCAGGTGGTGGTCGAGGGCTTCGGTCGACTCCCAGGCCGTCCCGTAGATGCGCTGCAGGTCGGCGTTGTCCTGATCTCCACGCCAGTAGGCGGCCGACGAACGCGTGAGCTTGAATGCACTGATGTACTTCGTGGTCGGCACATGCGGGCCACGACACAGGTCGCACCAGATCACCTCGCCGGTACGAGGATTGAGGTTGTCGTAGGCCGTGAGCTCGGCACCACCGACCTCCATCACCTCGCTGTCGGCCGCGGCGCCCTTGTCGTCGATCAGCTCGAGCTTGTAGGGCTCGGCTGCCAGTTCGATCCGCGCAGCATCCTTGGACGGGTAGACCCGCCGCGAGAAGCGCTGCCCCGATTTGATGATCTGCTTCATCTTCTTCTCGAGGGCGGCGAGGTCCTCCGGGGTGAACGGCTCGGCGACGTCGAAGTCGTAGTAGAAGCCATCCTTGATGGGCGGACCGATGCCGAGCTTGGCGTCCGGGAACAGCTCCTGCACGGCCTGCGCCAGCACGTGCGCAGTCGAATGCCGGATGACGCTGCGGCCGGGCTCGGTGTTGGCCGCAACCGGCTCGACCTCGGTGTCGAGGTCGGGCGTCCAGGACAGATCCCGCAGCTGACCACCGGCATCACGGACCACGACGACGGCCTCGGGTCCCTTGTTGGGCAGGTCGTGGTCGCGCAACGCCGTGCCCGCGGTGGTCCCGGCCGGCACACGGATGGTGGCGGGGGCGGTCACCTGCAGATCGTCGGGCACGGGACGCTCCTCAGCGGTCATGACACGTGAAATGTGTCGATTGTCGTGGTTACTCCACAGATCGTATCTGCGCGGTGTCCGACCACGAGGAACCACCCGAAGGCGTCCACCGTTCGGATCGCGTCAGGCGATCAGGACAAGATCGGGCTGGCCAGCCAGTCGGCGTGGATGTTGAACCACCCGGCCACCATGCCGATGACACCGAGCAACCACAATGTCGCCACCACCACAGCGGCCGTGCCCAGCCAGAAAACGCCCTGGACCGACCAATGCTGCCGGCCCATCCACACCATCCAGGCGTCGTATTTGCCGCGAGCGAAGGTGAGCAGCCGGTGCGCCCACGCGAACTCCGAGGCGAGGATGCCCAGCCCGATGAAGACGATCAGCCATCCCGGGCCCGGGTACGGGATGGCGACGATGCCGCCGGCGAGCACCAGGGCGCCCACGACCCCGATGGCCACCCGGTAGCCGAGGTTCAACGTCGGATTCCGACGGATCACATATCGGCGTTGGCGCGCCCACACTCGCATCCTGGTCGCCACGCCACTCCATTCCCTCACCCGCCGGACCGTCGCGGCCCGCCCTCCCCGTGACACGATCGATCCGCCGGTGCCCGTAGCCTCGACGACTTCAATGGCTTCGGACGGTTGGGTACCCCGGCGGATCACGGCATCCAGAATACGTGGCCACCCACCGATGCCCCCGGGCGCATCGAGCGTCGCTGCGTCGGCACGACCCGAGTTGGCCGACACGCCATGAACCCGTCATGGCGGCGTTAACCTATGACAGTTGCCCCACGTCTCCGGGTGATCAATGGGTGGCCATGATGCAGACCGAATCTGACCTGCTCGGGCGTTCAGATCTGCCCGCCGGGCGGTGACCGGTGTTCCCGACCCTGCCGGCCACGGTGCGCGACCACCTCCGATTGCATGATCCCGAGCACGACGCGCTGCGCCGGGCCCTGCGCGCCGGATTGGTCATTCCGTTGGCATTCGCGCTCGGACTGGCTGTCGGGGGTGCACAGACACCGTTGTTTGCCGCATTCGGTTCCTTCGCCGTGTTGGTCTTCGCCGATTTCCCCGGCGACCGTCGTGCGCGAGCGACGAGTTACCTCGGTCTGGGCGTCGTCGGCACCGCGATGATCACCGTGGCAACGGTGGTCTCCCAGTTCGCGTGGCTGTCGGTCACCGCGATGTTCGTGATCGGCGCCGTGGTCATCTTTGTGGGCGTGCTCAGCGCCGCACTTGCTGCGGCACAGCGCTCGGTGCTGCTGACGTTCGTGCTGCCCGTCGCGACGCCGGCGCCGCCGAGCGCCATCCCGGACCGATTGCTGGGCTGGGCGATCGCGCTGGCGTGTGGTGTTCCCGCGGCGCTGTATCTGCTCGCACCGCATCATCACGACCGTCTGCGTCGGCAAGCCGCCCAGACGTGTCGTCTGCTCGCCGATCTGGTGACCGGTGACGGCGATCCCGGCGAGGCCAGGGCGACGATGCGCGATCTGCGCACGAGTTTCCAGGCGACCGCGTGCCGCCCGGTCGGTCTGTCTGCGGGAAGCAGGGCGCTGGTCCGCGTGGTGGGTGAACTGGAATGGCTCACCGACCGCCTGACGCTGCAACCGTCAACCACGGCGGCGAGCGGCTCATCGCCCGAGACGTCGGCGCGGGTCCTCCGCGCGGCAGCGACGACCCTCGACGCCGGCGGCGCCGACATCCGGGCGGCGGTGGTCACGCTCGAAGGCCTGGTGGCAGAACTCGACTCCGAGCGCGACCGCGCCTTCGGTGACTTCGCGGCAGCGACCGACCACCGCGCGGCAACCGCCGCACTGGCCTCGCACGCGCTGGACTCGGCCGTGGCCGCCGTCGGACGCATCGTCGCCTGGTCGGGCGCCGCCGACGCGCGGCCGGTGATCAACCGACTCCTCGGTCGTGGGCTGGCCGGCCACGGTGCCGATGGCCGCGCCATCCCGGCTCCGCTGGTGTCCCCGCACTACACGCGGGGCTACGTCCGGTCGCGGTCGGTGACCCTGCAGAACAGTCTTCGTGGCGGTCTGGGCCTGGCCGCCGCGGTCGCGGTCACCGAGTTCGTCTCGGTGCAACACGGTTTCTGGGTCGTGCTCGGCACGTTGTCGGTGCTGCGCAGTTCGGCACTCACCACCGGCTCCTCGGTGCTGCGGGCCATCATCGGTACCGTTCTCGGATTCGCGGTCGGCGCCGCATTGCTCGCGGTGCTGGGCACGGGTCCGGTGGCGTTGTGGCTCGCATTGCCGGTGGCGATCTTCCTGGCCGCCTTCGTCCCGGAGGTGGTGTCGTTCACCGCGGGGCAGGCCGCCTTCACACTGACGGTCCTGCTGCTGTTCAACGTGATCGACCCGGTGGGTTTCCGTGTCGGGTTGATCCGGATCGAGGATGTGGTCATCGGTTCGGCGGTGGCCGCGGTTGTCGCCCTGGTGCTGTGGCCGCGCAATGTCGCCTCCGCGATGCGAATCGGCGACGATGCCGCAGTCGCCGCCGGGACTCGGTTCCTGCTGGCCGCGGTTCGTCATGTCACTCACCGGCAGTCACTCGACGCGACGATCGGCGCCGACGCCTACGCCGCGGCACGGACATTCGACGACGACGTCCGCCAGTATCTCGCCGAGAGCGGTGGCGAGCCCGAGGGCCTCACGCGGATACTGCAGGCCTCGACGCGGGTGGTGCGGACGGTGCTGGCTGCCGAGGCAATCGGGCGGATCTCTCCCGATCGGTCCGTCCCCCGCAACACCGCCGCCGACGAGGTACTCGAACGACACGCGATTGCGATCACCCGATGGCTCACCGACGGCGGCGGGCGCCGCGACTCGCCCTCCGTCGGCGCCGAACTGCTCGATGCGCTCGATGGTGAGCAAGCCGGCTCCGATCTGCTGTGGACCGCGGCACATCTCAACGAGTTGGAGGTGCTGTGGGCCCACCAGTCACGCTCCGGCGTACCGGTGTGAGGACGATCGTCACCGAGGGGTCTGCCACGATCAAATCGCCCGGATCGACGGTCCGTTCGCAATACCATGGAGACTCGTGAAGGCCGTTGTCCAGGACCGCTACGGCACGCCCGACATCTTGCGTGTCGAGGAGTTGCCGCTCCCGCAACCCCGATCCGGGCAGGTGCGGGTCAAGGTGGTCGCGACGTCGGTCAACCTGAGTGACTGGGAGAATCTCCGCGGCCGCCCGGCCTACGCCCGGATCGGCGGTCTGCGCAGACCGAAGCACCCGACACCGGGCTCCGACATCGCCGGGTGGGTCGACGCGATCGGCGAGGGAGTGACCCGGTTTCGTATCGGTGACGCTGTCTACGGCGACAACCTGTTCCTCAAGGGTGGATTCGCCGAGTACGCCGTCGCGGTCGAGACGGCGCTGACGCACAAACCGACCGACCTGGATTTCGTCGCGGCCTCGGCGATCCCCCAGTCGGGCGCGATCGCGCTGCAGGGCACCCACGGTGCGGCACCGGGCACGCGGGTGCTGATCAACGGCGGCGGCGGCGGTTCCGGCGTGTTCGCGATCCAGCTCGCCAAACGGGCGGGTGCCCACGTCACCGGCGTGGACACCGCGGCGAAGCTCGACTTCATGCGCTCACTCGGCGCGGACGAGGCCATCGACTACCGGCAGGACGACTTCACCCGTCAGCGCTACGACCTGATCCTCGACATGGTGGCCCACCGTTCGGTCTTCGCCTACCGCCGGGCGCTCAATCGCGGCGGCCGCTACCGCTGCGTCGGCGGTACCGTTCCGACGCTGTTGCGGGTCCTCACCGCCGGTGCCGTCGTCGGCGCCGTCACCGGCCGCCGGCTGGGCATGTTGGCGGTCAAGGAGGGCCCCGCCCACTTCTCACCCGTGGCCGACCTGTGCCTCGCCGGCGAGATCGACACGCGCGTCGATCGCACCTATTCGCTCGAGGAGACCGCGGCGGCCCTCGGCTGCGTCGGTGCGGGTCAGGCCCTTGGCAAGGTGGTCGTCACCCCGTGACAACCGGCAGATCAGCCACTGGCGGGTCACCCCAATGGTCGAAGGAGCTAGGCATGCACGAATCCGATGCACTGCCCGACACGGGGTGTTGGCGCGGGATCGGTGCCACAACGACGGCGAATCTGACATGGCTACTGGACGGCGATCCGGCCGTGGCCTATCAGGCCACCCGCGATCTCCTCGGCGTCGACGATGCCCGGCTGCAGGTCCGCATCGCGGACGAGGGCGCGGGCGCCACCCTCCTGGCCGCACGCGGACCGGACGGGCACTGGGGCGCGGGCTTCTACAACCCGAAGTGGACCTCGACGCACTACACGCTGCTCGAGCTGCGCGGGCTCGGTCTGGCCCCCACCCACCCCGTCGCGCGTGACGCGTGCGCACTCGTGCTGCGCGATCACAAGGTCCGCGACGGTGGAGTCGACCCGCGCCCGACGACCCGCCACAGCGACGTCTGCGTCAACGGCATGGCACTGAACTACCTGTCGTGGTTTGGCAGCGACGCCGATCAATTGGCGAGCATCGTCGATGTCATCCTCGCCGAGCAGATGCCCGACGGTGGGTTCAATTGCCGTACGAGTCGGACCGGCGCGACCCATTCCTCGGTGCACACCAGCACCTCGGTGATCGAAGGTATCACCGCCTATGAGCAGGCCGGCTACTCCCACCGCCGTGCGGAACTGCGCGATGCGCGCACCTCGGCAGTGGAATTCCTATTGCGGCACAGGTTATTTCGTAGTGAACGCACCGGCAAGCCGATCCGCCCCGACTTCACCCGGCTGCACTACCCGGCACGGTGGTACTTCGATGTGCTTCGCGGACTCGACGCGCTGCGCGCAGCCGGCATCGACTACGACGAGCGGATGCGCGATGCATGCTCGGTGCTCGAGAAGCGCCGACGGTCCGACGGGCGGTGGGTAGCTCAGCGCGGCTATCCCGGGAAGACCCACCTGACCTATCCGCCACCGGGCGAACCCAATCCGTGGGTGACGTTGATCGCCCTGCGGGTTCTGCGGGCCTACGCCTGACCGGGGGAATCGGGGCAACGGCCTATTTCGCAGAGGCCTGCCGGTTCTTGTCCGCCCGCTCGAGGATCAGACGAAACGCCGCAGGTCGTTCGCATCGCAGTACGCCGACCACCCCGGATCACCGGTGGTCGCGAACCCCACCCACGCACGATGCATCTCGTCGGCGATGCGTTGATCGGGTTCGGGTCCGGTCAACGCATGGGCTTCGGCGAGATGGTCGAAGACGAACGGGATCTCCACCGCGTGGCCGGCCCGGATATCGGCCTGCGGGCTGCGGTACCCGAACTCGTACAGGTGTGTCGCACCGGCCGGTCGAGACTCGGCGATCGCGGTCGTCGGGGACGAGAACGCCCGCGCGGTGAGCGCCTCGCTGACCACATCACCGGCGCTCGCCCCGGCGTCGAGCCGACGGCGGAGATGATCGACGCCGCCGGGACGACGCCCCAGGATGGCCGCCGCTGCCTCCTCGGTGACGGCCTGCGCCCCGCCGGTCGCGACCATGAAGAATCGGAACTCGTCAGCGTTCCAGCCCGCGAGCAATGGTATGTCGACCCCGGCGCCGGCCGCGATGGCCTCCTGCGGAATCGCGGTGAGGACCTCCCCGTCCACGACCGGGAACTGCGACATGATCCCCATGCCGACGTCGACGACCGTCGGTCCCCACACCTCCGGGTCCGGATCGAGCATCAACTCCAGCGCCACCTGCGTTTGGGCGCGCAGCATGTCTTCGACGCTGATGCGGCCGAATGCTTCGGCGGTCGCATCGACCGAGAGGATCTGCGCCATCCGAGCGGTGACCTTGCGTGCGTCGGCGGGATCGGCGGCGGCAGAACCGTTGCCACTCTGCATGACTGCGCGTCGGAACAGGCCCGCGGCGAGCGGTGATGCCAGCAGCGACGCCACACTCATGGCACCCGCGGACTCGCCGAAGACGGTCACGTTGTCGGGGTCGCCTCCGAACACCGCGATATTGTCGCGCACCCACGCCAACGCGGCGATCTGATCGAGCAGCCCGCGGTTGTCGGGCGCCCCCTCGATCGAGGCGAAACCGGCTGTGCCGAGCCGATAGTTGATCCCGACGCAGACGACGCCGTCGCGCGCGAACGTGTCCCCGGCATAGATCTCGATGCGATTGGAGCCACGCGTGAATGCGCCCCCGTGTATCCAGACCATCACCGGCAGTCCGCTCGCGCTCGGGTCCGGGGTCCACACGTTGAGATTGAGGTAGTCGTCGCCGAGCACGATCGGGTTGTCGAGCAGTGCCGCGATCGGGCCGGGGTAGCCGACCTGTGGCACCGTCGGCCCGTACTGCGTGGCCGGCCGGACGCCGTCCCACGCAATGGCAGGCGCCGGGGCGGCGAAGGCCGACTCACCGATGGGCGGTGCCGCATAAGGGATTCCGAGATAGGCGAAGACCCCATCGACAAGCAGGCCGGACACCCGACCACCGGAGGTGATCACCGCGGGGGCTTCCGCGTCAGCACGAGTCATACCGACCGACGCTACGCGACAGCCATGGCCGCCGCGGTCCGCATGTGAGAACGGGCATCGTTGGCTAGCCTCATGGCGTGACGGCTCTGGGGAACACGGTGACAGCGTCCTGGCGTGGGATCGTCGTCGTGGGTGTTCCCGTCGCCGTTCTGCTCGCGCCCTCCTTCGGTGGCCTCGACGAGGTGCAGCACCGGTTGCTGGCGATCTTCATCTTCGCCGTGCTGGCCTGGGTGCTGGAACCGATTCCGATCTTCGCCACCTCGGTCGTGGTCATCACCGCGGAACTGTTCCTGATCTCCGACAAGGTCCCGTCGCTGTGGGCGCTGCCCGAGGGATCCGGTGACCCGCTGCCCTACGCCGGGATCCTGGCGGCCTTCGCCGACCCGATCATCATCCTGTTCCTCGGTGGCTTCTTCCTGGCTGCTGCGGCCACCAAGTACCGCCTGGACCGCAACCTCGCGCGGGTCATCCTGGCACCGTTCGGAACCCGAACACCGATGGTGGTCCTGGCGTTGCTGAGCATCACCGCACTCTTCTCGATGTTCATGTCGAACACCGCCACCGCCGCGATGATGCTGGCGGTCGCCGCGCCGGTCATCGCGAGTCTGGAACCCGACGACCCGGCCCGGCGGGCCCTGGTGCTGGCCATTCCCATCGGTGCGAACATCGGTGGCATCGGCACCCCGATCGGCACCCCGCCGAACGCGGTGGCCATCAACTATCTCGGTCCGGGCAACGAACTCGGGATCTCCCCGATCAACTTCGCGCAGTGGATGCTGTTCGCGGTCCCTTTCGTCGTGGTCCTGCTCGCGATCGCCTGGCTGCTGATCGGCCGGCTCTACCGCTCGCAGACCACCCATGTGCGGCTGGAGATCGACTCCCGGTGGCTGATCTCGCCCGGGGCGATCATCGTCTACGTCACCTTTGTGATCACCGTGCTGCTCTGGCTGACCAGTTCGTGGCACGGGGTGCCGTCCAACATGATCGCGATGATCCCGATCGCGGTGTTCCTGGTGACCGGGGTGATGAACGCCAAGGACCTGCGCTCGCTGAGCTGGGAGGTGCTGTGGCTGGTCGCCGGCGGTGTGGCGCTGGGCAACGCGATGTTCTCGACCGGTCTGAGCCAGTGGTTCGTCGACCAGGTGCCGTTCGAGTCGTTCAGCGGTGTGGTGATCATCGGCGTCCTCGGCCTGGTGGCGATCCTGATGAGCACGTTCATCTCCAACACCGCCACCGCGGCGCTGCTGCTGCCGTTGGTCGCCGCACTCGGTGTCGACAGCCCCGCGCTGGAGTCGCTCGGCGGGGCGATGCCCGCGCTGATCATGACGACCTTCGCCTGTTCGCTGGCGATGGCCCTGCCGGTGAGCACGCCACCGAACTCGATGGCGCACGCCACCGGTGAACTCCAGACGCGGGACATGGCTCGCCCCGGTGTGCTGCTCGGCGTGATCGGTCTGGCCGCGACGGCGGTCCTCGTCACGGTCCTGGTGGCGACGTGAGCCGCCCGGAAAAGCATCTGGGCCTGGCCGAGCAGTTCTTCGGCGACGACGCCCGCACTCAGCGGCTCGCCCCGGGCGAGGCCCTGATGCGAGCGGGTGAGCCCAACACCCGTCTCTATCTGGTACTCCGGGGTGAACTGCGCTGTGAGGGCGAGGACGAACAGGGCGTGTGGCGCGAGTTGTTCGTGCTGCGCAGCGGCGATCTGGCCGGGGTCACCAGCTTCTTCGGCAGGCCGCACACCTCCGTCTACGACATGGTGGCGATGAGTGAGGTGTCCGTGGCCTACCTGGACCGGGTCGAGATCCCGCCCGAGCGCAAGGAGTCGGTGGACGCAAGTCTGGTGCCCCTGGTGGTGCACGCCCTCCATCGGCGGGATGTGCAGCGAAGTGAGCTCGAGCGAATGCTCGGCGTCGCACAGTTCGGCGCCGGGATCGCGCATGAACTCAACAACACCCTGGCCGTCGCGTTGCAGGGCTGGTCGTGGCTCGACCGGGTGGTGAGCCAGCGGCTGCTGCAGGGCCGCAGCGCCGAGGTCGTCGACGCCTTTACTGCCGGCCGTGCCGAGCACCCACACCCGTCCTCGGCGCAGGTGCGTCGACGCGCCCGGGAACTGGCCGGCCGGTACGGGTGGGGCGAGAGCTTCGCCCGCCGCTGGGCCCGCGCCGGCCTGCCTGCCCCGGAGGCCGGTCAGAACACCGCCGACATGCTGGAGTTCTTCGAGATCGGTGAGGCACTGGCCGACGCCACCTCGGCCATCGGCCACACTCGGCACGTGCTGGACCAGATGCACGCACTCGGCCAACGGCGGCAGCAGCACACCAGCACCTTCGACATCGCCACGTCGGTGGACGCCGGACTGGGACTGGTCCGGCATCTGCTGTCGGGCGTGGACGTCGAGGTGATCTCGGAGCCGGAGATCCTGGTCCACTGCGACCGCCTGCAACTCGACCAGGTCTGGGCGAACCTGGCCCGCAACGCCGCGAACGCCCTACGCGCCCCGGGGCTGACGGAGCCGCCGCGGCTGCGCATCGAGTGCGACATCGCCACGGGGATGGCCAGGGTGCGGATGACCGACAACGGACCCGGGATCGATCCCGAGATCCTGCCGGAGATCTTCTCCCCCCAGGTGACCGACGCGCCCGGCCGGACCAGCATGGGGCTGGGCCTCGGGCTGAGCCTCGCCCGGTCGGTCGTCACCGCATATGGCGGCATGATCGGGGCGTCCAACGTCAGCCCACACGGGGCGCAACTCGAGGTGCGCCTTCCCTTGGCGCAGCCGACAGGCGATCGGCCCGCGCCGAACCCGACGAACGGAGCACCATCGTGAGCACGACGCCCCTGATCGTGTGCGTGGACGACCAGCGTGAGGTCGGGAGCGCGCTGCTGCGCGACCTGGAGCCGCTGACCTCCCACTTCACCGTCGTGGACTGCACCTCCGCGGCCGAGGCCTGGGAGGAGCTGGAGGAGGCCGACAGCCGCGGCCGGCCGGTCGCGCTGCTGATCTGCGACCACCTGATGCCGGTGGAGACCGGGGTGGCCTTCCTGACCCGGGTGCGGTCGGACTTCCGCTTTCGCGGTGTGCACAGCATCCTGCTGACCGGGATGGCCACCCAACAGGACACGATTGAGGCGATCAACGCCGCTCAACTCGACCGCTACGTGAGCAAACCGTGGGACCCGCAGCGTCTGCTCACGGTGGTCAAGGAGGAACTGACCCGCTGGGTCCTCGAGAACAGCCTGCCCACCGACCGCTTCGAGGGCTCCCTGGCCGGGGACGTGATCATGCGGGAATCGTGGCGGGACGGAACCGATCCCCGTGCCTGAGGGCCGGTTGCGCCGCTCAGCAATGTGCGGCGCAACCGCACACCATCCCACCCGACGGGAGACGCCGGAACAGCGAAGGCTGACTCGACTGTGAGTGGTGCCGCACAAGGGATTCCGAGATAGGCAACGATCCCGCTCCAGGGGTGAACGGAGGCGCGATGACCGACCCGACCGCTGCCGTGCGTGACGTCGAGCAACGCTACGACGAGGCCTGGCAGCGAGGGTGACCTGGACGGCATCCTCGCGTGTCTCCACCCTGCCGCCGTACTGGTGAGCCCGCGTGGTGAGGCGGCCCGCGGACACCGTGAGATTCGGACGGTGTTGGGCCGACTACTCGACGGTGAGGCCGCCGGGTCGCTACACGAAAGCACCATCGACCGTGTCGAATTCGTCACCGACGACGTCGCGGTTGTCGACGGCCGGGCGCGCGTGACCGGGGTGGCGCCCTCGCTCGGCGGCGAGGCAGCAGTCGTCGTCCACGGCTTCATCGACGTACTCGTGCGGCGCGACGGACGCTGGGTGATTTCCCAGATCCGTGCCTATGGGCTGGAGTCGCCCGGTCGTTGACTCGGTGGCCGGTCGCCGATCTCACCGGTCCGGGATCAGGCGCGGCCCAGCTCCGAGGTGAGGTGATGGGTCATCGGCACACCGACCGCCGCCATCGCGAAGTCGGTGCGCAGGTTGTCTCCGTCCAGGCGGTATCGACGCTCGGTGGCCTCCACCGACTTGGCCGTGGCCGTTCCTGCCACGACACCCGACATCCTGAGTTCGATGACGCCGTCGACGATCTCCAGGACACCTGCGCACAGTTCGGTGTGTCCGGTCGGCTGCGCGATGGTGAATTCCGCGACACCCTCGGCCGGCAACCGGAGGAATCCGGTTTCGGTGTGCATCGGTACGCCCTCAGGCGAGCGAGTGCGCTGCTGGTAGGCCAGAAACGGTTTACCGATGTCCTCGAAGGTGATCGTCTCGGTGTAGTCGAACGGGTCGATCGTCGGATACTCACCGCTGCCGGTACCGGTCCAGGTGCCGACGAGGGAGGCTATCGGGGTCAGATTCGGCGCAAGGGTCACCCTGCGAGGGTAATGCCGGATCATCACGGATCTTCGTTGATCGAGAGTGTGGCGCCGATCGAGTGAGATTCGGCCGGTAAGTCCGCGTCGAGAGTGAGGTGCCACCGCCGCTTGTCCGCGCGTAACATGCGCCCCAGCAATCGCCGGTGGCACGGTTCATACCCGATCACGCACCTTTCTGCCACCGTCACCATCAGACTTCGACGCCCTCTTAGATTTGTCCAAGTTCCTTGAACACCACACCGAACCGGCGATGCTGCTCGGCCCGGACGGCGAGCAGATCCCGCTTCCCTTGGAGGTCTACGAGACGCTGACTCAGATCGTCGACGCGATGAAGCACCACCGCGCGGTCACCGTCGCCCCGATCGACCAGAAGCTGACCACCCAGGCTGCCGCCGACTACCTGGGGATCAGCCGGCCGACGCTGATCAAGTTGATCGAGCAGAAGAAGATTCCCTGCGAGATGGTGGACGGCAGCCGTCACCGCAGACTCGTGCTGGGAGACCTCATCGACTACCAGTCCAAGCGATCCGCTGAGCATCGCGCCGCGCTCCAATCGCTCGTGGAGGACGCCGAGGAGACGGGTCTCTACGACGTTCCCGCCGAGGACTATCAGGACGCGATTCGCGCCGCCCGCAAGGAGATTGCCGGGGAGCGCAAAGCGCAGTGACGGGATTCCGCGTACTCGACGCGTGTGTACTGGTGCCGATCAATAGGGTGTGCACAATGAACGACGCGTTCGAGGACGCGCTCATCGAGGGCTGGGAGCCCCTGGAGGATGGCATCCGAGGGTTACCTGATCCGAACGATCGCCACGTCGTGGCGGCCGCGGTGCGTGGAAGCGCGGCCGCCCCAAAATTCGCCAGGGAGATCGCTCCGCCATTCGAAACCGGGTCGTAGATGAGCACGCACAGGGCACAGCCGTTCCCGACGGGCTGAGCCAGACGGTCGACCTGGACGAATTGAGAGTTCAGCGCATGCTCACCGAGACCATGCCGTCACCAGCGAGCTTATCGTTGTGGTCCCGGCTGGGATCGAACCAGCGACCTTCCCGGTGTGAACGGGACGCTCTTCCACTGAGCCACGGGACCGCGCGAGACGCCGTCGGCGCCTGTGCACGAGGCAGAAGATTACACGCTGACCACGCGCATCCCAAATCGCCTCATCCGGCGCGCCGCATACCGCACGCCGTTCACCCCTGCGGCGCGGATTCTTCACCTCAATGCCTGTGACCAGGCGATTTGGCGAAGCGCGAGTACGTCAGATAATGTTCTGCATCGCGTCGAGAGCAACAAAAGATCCACAAGATCGCTCCCGACCACGCGGATGTAGCGCAGCTGGTAGCGCATCACCTTGCCAAGGTGAGGGTCGCGGGTTCGAATCCCGTCATCCGCTCGAGGCGAGTCCTCTCGCATCTGGTGGTGTGGCCGAGTGGTGAGGCAACGGCCTGCAAAGCCGTGTACACGGGTTCGATTCCCGTCGCCACCTCCACACCAATTGCATATCCCGCGCGATTAGCTCAGTGGGAGAGCGCTTCCCTGACACGGAAGAGGTCACTGGTTCAATCCCAGTATCGCGCACCAGCGTTTGTACAGGTAGACCCCGGTTTCTTGCCGGGGTCTACCTGTTTCTGCGCTATCAGACGCGAAGCTCGCCCCGACAGTCGCGGCGAGGTCGGCGACTCGATGACCTTTGGCACTGCCCGACACGCCGACGCGCCGGGTAGCACAGAGGTATGAGCGGAAGAACCGCGATAACCCGAGTGACGGCCGGCCTCTCGTCCAGGACGAGGGCGACGCTCGCGGGAGTGTTCATCCTCACCGCGTATCTCATGCTCATCGCCGAGGCGACCGACTCGGCCGCGGTGGTCTTTCTCGTCGACGCGGTCAGCGGATTGTCGGTCATCGGGATCGCGGTCCTGTTGTATCCGATGTTCCGGCCGTCGTCGCCGATCGCATCGGGCATCTATCTTGGGGCCAGGGTCCTCGAGGGCGCGATCATGATCGCGGCGGGGACGCTCTTCCTGGCCGGGCAAACCGGCGTCCGCAGCGACCTGTACGAGCACGTCCACATCTACTGCTTCATCATCGGCGCGGCTTTCCTGTACTACTTGCTGTACCAGACCGCGCTGGTCCCGCGGTTCATCGCCATCTGGGGCTTCGTGGCAGTCGGCTTCCTCGTGCTCACCACGGTGCTGTCGTGGTTCGACTACGGCAGTCCGTGGTTGGACGCGACGTTGGTGCTGATGATCGGCAACGAGGTCTTCATGGCCATCTGGTTGATGGCCCGAGGGTTCACCGCGACTGCCCTCGTGCCCGACGATGCACCGTGGTGACGACGAGTTGCCCGATGGTGCAGACCCGGCCGGCGGGCCGGCAGCGGTGACGCCGATGCACCGAAGCACCGGCTATCGGCGCGCGTGGGCGATTCCTGGAGAGCCGTCTCGGATCAGCACCACCACCGACCGGGGTTGCACGGTGTACTCGGACCCGTCCACCGGCGGCGCGGTATGCCAGGGCCCCACGTCATCGGGCGACGGCAGAGCCGTGTCGACCCAGCGCCGCCAGGGCGACGATTCCCCCGTCGACGACAGCGTCGACGGAATCTCGAAGCTCAGCGGTTCCCAGTACGCGTTCACCATCCCGTGCAGGCACACCTCGGCACGCAGGCTCCGCAGCGAGATGGCCAGGGAATGGGAGTCGTCCGACCAGTCCGGGCGATACAGCCACACCCCATGCCACTCGATCTCGGCGCGTTCGAGCAGTTCGTTCAACACGAGTGGGAGCCCGTCGCCCATCGGGTACGTGTGATACCTGATGAGTCGAGCGGCGAAGCGGTGAATGTCGGCATGGCGTTCGACGAGGTCCCAGTCGAACCAGCTGATCATGTTGTCCTGGCAGTACGCATTGTTGTTGCCTCGCTGCGTTCGGCGGACCTCATCACCCATGACCAGCATCGGCATGCCGGCCGCAAGCAGATTCAGTGTCAACAGATTCTTGATCTGTCGGGTGCGCAACGCCTCAACCTCCGGATCGGTGGTGGGACCCTCGATCCCGCAGTTCCAACTGTGGTTGTCGTCGGCTCCGTCGCGGTTGTTCTCGCCGTTGGCGTCGTTGTGCTTCTCGTTGTAGGAGACCAGGTCGTTGAGCGTGAAGCCGTCGTGTGACGTCACGAAATTGACGCTCTGCTCGGCCTCCCGGTTCTGCTGACCGTAGATGTCCGGGCTGCCCACCAAACGTGCGGCCAGCCCTTTCACGGCTCCGCGTTCGCCCTTGATGAAGCGCCGCACGTCGTCCCGGAATCGGCCGTTCCATTCCAGCCACGCGTCGCCGACGAAAGTTCCCACCTGATAGAGCCCGGCGGCATCCCAGGCCTCGGCGATCAGCTTCGTACCCGCGAGGACGGGATCACTCTCGATGTCCCACAGCACCGGTGGACTCGACCGAGGACGCCCCGTCTCGTCGCGCGCCAAGATCGAGGCCAGGTCGAAGCGGAACCCGTCGACGTGCATCTCCGACACCCAGTAGCGCAGACTGTCCAGGATCAGCCGCCGCACGATCGGCTGATTGGCATTGAGTGCGTTGCCACAGCCGCTGAAGTCGGCATAGCGGGACTTGTCTGGTTCCAGGAGGTAGTAGAAGTCGTTGGCCAGGCCGCGGTAGCAGAACGTCGGTTCGTCGGGTCGACCTTCGGCGGTGTGGTTGAAGACGACGTCGAGGATGACTTCGATGTCTGCGCGATGCAGCGCCTTGACCATGTCGCGGAACTCGTCGAGCACGGCCAGCGCCCCTGGGGCCGACGCGTAGGCGTGGTGCGGCGCGAAGAACGACACCGGTTGGTATCCCCAGTGGTTCACCAGTTCATCGGGGGCGCCCTGCGGGTCGAACTGGAACACCGGCAACAACTCGACCGCGTTGATGCCGAGGTCGCACAGGTACGGGATCTTGTCGATGAGTCCCGCGTAGGTTCCGCGCTTGACCTCGGCGACTCCGGAGTTCGGATTGCGGGTGAAGCCGCGTACGTGCATCTCGTAGATGACCGTCTCGGCTGCCGGCCGTCGTAGCGGTGTGTCGCCTTCCCAGTCGTAGGCCTCCGGATCGACGACCACGCTTCGCATCGCGGTGGCGACGTTGTCGCCGGGAAGCGCGGCGCAGCGGCGATCGTAGGTCGTGGGCACGACGACGGCTTTACCGTAAGGATCGAGCAGCACCTTGTCGCGATCGAACCACACCCCCCGCTCGGGCGCCACGGGCCCGTGTGCCCGGTAGGCGTAGACCTGACCCGGCCCGATGCCGGGCACGAAGGCATGCCAGTAGTGGTAGGTCCGGTGCCGGTAGGGATCGAGCCGGATCACTCTCGTGGGTGCGGTCGACTGCTCGTCGTCGAACAGCAGGATGTCGAGTTCGGTCGCGTCCTTGGCGAACACGCTGAAGTTGACCCCATCGTCGCGCACGGTGGCACCGAGCGGAGCACTGAACCCCGCGCAGATCTGACCGTCCGTTTCCCCCGCGGGCCACGTGTCGGCGTCGCCGGTCGGGCGATTCTGGGCTCGGTTCACAACGTAGACGATGACCGACGATGACGAGACGCGCCAGAGGTAGGCCGAACCGACAGCACGGACCCGGCTGCATTGGGACCGAGCGGCCGCGCATCCTGTTACCAAAGTCCCCGAAGTCGCGATTCCGTTGTCACACCGGTCAGCGCGGGTGATGCTGGTGGCATGACCATGTCCGAGGAAGCGGCGCCGGTCGAGCACACCACCCGCCGAACTGTCATCATCGATGCCCGCCTCCACGATGCCGTGATCCTCGACCTCGACGGCGTCGTCGCCGACACCGCCGCCGTACATGCGGCCGCGTGGCAGGAGGTGTTCGACGACTTACTGCTCCGTCACGCCGATCGTGCCGGCGCCGACTGTGGTTCCTTCACCGACGACGATTACCGCACCCTCGTCGACGGCAAGCCGGTGGATGCCGGGGTGACCGACTTCCTCGGCTACCGCGGCATCACCATCGAACGCGGCCACCGCGACGATCCGCCCGCGACCGATTCCGTATGGGGCCTTGCCAACCGCAAGGCACAACGGTTCCGCGAGTTGCTCGAGCGGGACGGGGTGCGGCCGATCGAGTCCGCTATCGCGCTCATCCACCGACTGCGCGCCTTCGGCATCACCTGCGGGGTCGTGTCGTCGAGCCGACACTGCGCACATGTGCTCGATGCCGCTGGAGTCGGGGATCTGTTCGCCGCGCGGATCGACGGTGTGGTGGCCGAGGAACTCGGGCTGCAGGGCACACCCGATCCGGCCCCCCTGCTCGAATGCGCCACCCGACTCGGCACGAGACCGAGCCGGTGCGTGGTGATCGAGGCCGCCGACGTGGGTGTCGAGGCGGCGCGCAGGGGCGGGTTTGCGCAGGTGATCGGGGTCGAGGACAGTGCGCATGCGGCCACGCTGCGTAGCCGCGGCGCGGATGCCGTGGTCGGCGACCTCGTCGAGATCCGGGTGCGACTCGGCGGTGCGCACATCTCGACGAAACCCGATGCCCGGACCTACCTCGATCATCTCCATGCCATCGCGGCGACCCGTACGCCGGCGTTGTTCTTCGACTTCGACGGCACCTTGTCGAACATCGTCGGTGATCCGGCCGCCGCAACCCTGGTCGACGGCGCGGCAGACGTCCTGACGCGGCTGGCCGGCCTCTGCCCGGTCGCGGTCATCAGCGGCCGCGACGTACCCGACGTCCGTGACCGCGTCGGTCTGTCCGGGATCTGGTACGCCGGCAGTCACGGGGTGGAACTCGTCGGACCGGCCGGCGAACACCACATCAACGATGTGGCGCAGGGATCGACGGCCCAGGTCGACGCAGCAGCCACCGAGCTGCGCGGGCGGCTCGGCGCGATCCCCGGACTCCTGTTGGAGCACAAGCAGTTCAGTCTGGCCGTCCACTATCGCAACGCCGATCCGGGCCGGGTGGACGAGATCACCTCGGCAGCCCACCGGGCGGGCACACAACAGGGCCTGCGCATCATGCACGGCCGCATGGTCATCGAACTGCGCCCGGACGTGGACTGGGACAAGGGCCAGGCCCTGCGCTGGATTCTCGACCGGATGCACGTGCCCGCCGACTCGGTCCCGATCTATTTCGGCGACGACCTCACCGACGAGGACGCATTCGATCAGGTGGCGACCACAGGACTCGGGATCGTGGTGCGGGCCACCGAGAATGCCGACCGCCGCTCGGCCGCGCAATTCGCCGTCGACTCCCCCGACGCCGTGCCGCGCCTGCTCGGTCGCATCGCCGACCTCCTCGAGGAGTCGCGCGAACCCAGCAGCGCGTGGTCACTGACCTACGACGCCTACGACCCGCACGAGGAGAAACTGCGCGAGGCACTCTGCACGGTCGGCAACGGCTACCTGGCCACCCGGGGCTGCGCCCCGGAAAGCGACGCGGGACAGGTGCACTACCCGGGCACCTACGCTGCCGGGGTCTTCAACCGGTTGATCGACCGGATCGGCGACGCCGACATCGACAACGAGAGCATGGTCAACCTGCCCAACTGGCTACCGCTCACATTCCGGATCGACGGCGGACCATGGTTCGACATCGACGACGTCGAGCTGTTGTCCTACCAGCAGTCACTGGATCTGCGTCGCGCGGTGCTGACCCGCACCATCACCTTCCGCGACGCGCAGGACCATACGTCGACGTTGCGTCAGCGCCGGTTCGTGTCCATGGCCCAGCCCCATGTGTGTGCGCTGGAGACCACAATTGTTGCCGTGGACTGGTCGGGGACGATCGAGTTCCGCTCGAGCATCGACGGCAACGTCCGCAACAGCCTGGTCGAACGCTACCGGGAGCTGGCCGGCGATCACCTCACCGCACACGAGATCTCGGTACTCTCACCGGATTCGGTCCTGCTGCGGGTGCAGACCAATCAGTCGCGCATCGGAGTCGCGATGGCGGCCCGGACCACGCTGTGGCGCGGCGACGAGCGGCTGCCGGCCCGCTCCGACCTCATCGACGAGGCAGGCCGAATCGGCCACCTGCTGGCGATCGACGTGACCGCCGGCCAGAGCGTCACCGTCGAGAAGGTCGTGACGTTCTACACCGCCCGTGATCACGGCATCGCCGAGCCGGGTGAGGCCGCATCCCGATTGTTGTCGCGCACCGGGCGGTTTCGCGAGCTCTTCGCCGATCATGCGCGCGCATTCGTGAAGCTATGGGATCTGTTCTGCATCGACGTCGACGGCCACGCCGAGGCGCAGCGCGTCATCCGGGTGCACCTGCTGCATCTGCTGGTGGTGGTCTCCGACCACACCGCCGAACTCGACGTCGGTGTGCCGGCCCGCGGGCTGCACGGCGAGGCCTATCGCGGGCACATCTTCTGGGACGAACTGTTCGTCCTACCGGTGCTGAATCCGCGGTTGCCGGCACTCACCAAGGCGTTGTTACGCTATCGCTACCGGAGGCTGCCCGAGGCACGCCGACTCGCCGTCGAGGCCGGCTACCGGGGCGCGATGTTCCCGTGGCAGTCCGGCAGCGACGGCCGCGAGGAGAGCCAGAAGCTGCACCTCAATCCGCGGTCGGGCCACTGGAATCCGGACCCGAGCGCCCGACAGCATCACATCGGTCTCGCCGTCGCCTACAACGTGTGGCAGTACTTCCAGGTCACCAGCGACCTCGAGTTCCTGGTGGAGTCCGGTACCGAACTGCTGGTCGAGATCGCGCGGTTCTGGACGAGTCTGGCGACGTATGACCCAGCGCACGACCGCTACGTGATCCGCGGGGTGATCGGGCCCGACGAATTCCACGCCGGCTACCCCGGCGCACCCTACGACGGGATCGACAACAACGCGTTCACCAACGTCATGGTGGTCTGGGTGATTCGTCGGGCGCTGGACGCGCTACGGACGATCCCGCAGCGTGATCGCGTCAACCTGCTCGACGAGATCGGTTTGCGCGAACCGGAACTCGAGCATTGGCGGGAACTGTCGTGTCGCATGTTCGTCCCGTTCCACGACGGCACGATCAGCCAGTTCGAGGGCTACGAGAAACTCGCCGAACTCGATTGGGACGCCTACCGAGCGCGCTACGGCAATATCCAGCGACTCGACCGGATCCTGGAGGCCGAGGGCGACGACGTGAGCGCATACCGCGCATCCAAGCAGGCCGACGTGCTGATGCTGTTCTATCTGATGTCGGCCGACGAACTACGAGACCTGCTCGGACACCTCGGCTACGAGTTTGCCGCCGAGGCGATCCCGCACACCATCGACTACTACATGGCCCGCACGTCGCACGGCTCGACGTTGAGTTCGGTGGTGCACGCGTGGGTGCTCGCCCGATCACAGCGCGCCCGCGCGGTGGACTTCTTCGAGCGCGTGCTCCTCTCCGACGTCGCCGACATCCAGGGCGGCACCACCTCGGAGGGTATTCATCTGGCCGCGATGGCCGGCAGCATCGACCTGTTGCAGCGCTGCTTCACCGGACTCGAGATGCGCGCCGACCGGTTGATCCTCAACCCCGCCTGGCCCACCTCGCTGGGCACGTTGTCGTTCCGGATCTTCTATCGCGGGCACCGGCTGCAACTGCGCATCAGCGGTAGCGGAGTCCGCATCTCCTCGGAGCGGCGCACGGTCGAGCCGATCACCGTCCAATGCCGCGACGACGTCCGCACGCTCGGACCGGGTGGTGTCCTGCGGTTCGGGTGAGACCGACCTCCGGGTCGGCGCGGTGTCCCGACGGCGATGAGATGTTGACCAAAGTCCTCTCTAGCCGCGTTTCGGACGCGCCTTGACGCAGGCGGGCGCATGCTTGGTGTATCGCGATGGTGCACAAGCAGGAGACCAACCGAATCCGGCTCGCTGTCGTCACCGACAGATGCGGACGGGAGTTCGGCGCAAGGAGGTGTGATGCCCGAGGTCGAGATACCTCGCGCCGACGCGTCGCTGCCCGCCTACCTGGCGGTTCCCGATGGCGGTGACAGCCGACCGGGCGTGGTGATCATCCACGATGCACTCGGGATGACGACCGATCTGCATCGCCAGGCCGACTGGTTGGCCGGTGCCGGATTCGTGTCACTGGCTCCGGACCTACTCCACTGGGGATGGCGGCCGCGCTGTGTCGTCGCCGCGATGCGAGCGCTGGCCGCGGGCCGCGGACGCCCCTTCGACGAGATCGAATCCGCGCGGACGTGGCTGGTCGCGCGACCGGAATGTACCGGCCGAATCGGGGTCATCGGGTTCTGCCTCGGCGGTGGGTTCGCAGTGCTGCTGGCGGCCGGTGGCAACTACCAGGCGGCCTCGGTCAACTACGGCGCGGTCCCCGACGATGCCGACGGACTGCTCGCCGACGCCTGCCCGGTGGTCGCCGGGTATGGCGGACTGGATCGGTCGGTGGGTGACGCACCGCAACGGCTCGAACACGCCCTCGACGCGAATGACATCTCGTACGACATCCGCGTATACCCCGACGCCGGGCACTCATTCCTCAACGACCACCCATCCGGCGAGATGCCCTGGTGGGCTGCGCTGCCCGCGCGATTCGCCCGCGCCGGATACCACGATCCGTCCGCGGTCGATGCGCGCGCCCGTATCGAATCGTTCTTCCACGAGCATCTCGACGTCACCGAACCTCGGTCGTGATCGGCCGGACAGATGGAGGCAACGACGGCATGGACGCGATATCGATATCAGGGTTGACCAAACGCTTCGGGCACGTCACCGCGCTCGACAGTCTGGACCTCAGCGTGCGGCAGGGCGAGGTGCACGGCTTCCTCGGCCCGAACGGTTCGGGAAAGACCACCACCATCCGCGTCCTGCTCGGTCTGCTGCGTGCGGATTCCGGAGATGTCCGGGTGCTCGGTGAGGACCCGTGGCGCGACGCGGTCACCCTGCACGGCCGACTCGCCTACGTGCCGGGCGAGGTCAACCTCTGGCCCGGCATCACCGGCGGCGAGGTGATCGACCTGATGGGACGCCTGCGCGGCGATGCGAACCAGCAGCGCCGCGACGAACTGCTCGAACGCTTCGACCTCGACCCGCGAAAGAAGGCACGCACCTACTCGAAGGGCAACCGGCAGAAGGTCGCCCTGATCGCCGCCCTGGCATCAGACGCCGAACTCCTACTCCTCGATGAGCCGACCGCCGGACTCGACCCGCTGATGGAGGCAGAGTTCCAGGACTGCATCGCCGACGAGCGACGCCGCGGACGGACGGTGTTGCTGTCGAGCCACATCCTCGCCCAGGTCGAAGCCTTGTGCGACCGCGTCAGCCTGATCCGACTGGGCAGCACCGTCGACAGCGGCACCCTGGCCGAACTCCGTCATCTCGGCCGGCTCGCCGTGACCGCGGAAACACGACAATCACCCGATGACCTGATCCAGATGCCGGGTGTCCACAATGCGACTCGCGACGGCAATCAGGTCAGGTTCGAGGTCGACGCCGGCGAACTCGACGAGGTCATGCGCGCGCTCGCGGCACTGGGCGTACGGAGCCTCACGAGTGCGCCGCCGACGTTGGAGGACATCTTCTTGCATCACTACGACGGTTCCGGTGCCGGTTCCGGTGCCGGTTCTGCCGCGAATGCATCCGGCGACCTCGGTGAAACGAGCACGGCGCGATGAACGCGACACACGCGGCGAGCACAACCGACACGGTCGACGTGGCGGACCGGCACGGTGTCGGCATCGCCGGTTCCGGGACGCTGCTGCGGTTCGGACTGCGCCGCGAGCGCGTCGGTCTGGTGGCATGGATCGTGGGTACCGCCGCCCTGGTCGGATTTCAGGCCTGGGGCAGCCAGAATCTGTACAGCACGCCGGAACAACTCGCGGCGCTGCGTGAAACGGTCGGCGGCAGTCCGGCGCTCGTGGCACTCAGCGGCCCGCAGGAACTGCTCGCCACCGTCGGCGGTGAAGTGGTCTTCGAGATCTTCGGGTACGCGGCGATCGTGCTCGCACTCATGAACATGTTCCTCGTTGCGCGACGCACCCGATCCGACGAGGAGAACGGCCGCGCCGAATTGATCCGCTCCGCGCGTGTCGGGCGTCGGGCACCGGTCGTCGCCGCCATCATGCTCGCGACCCTGGCCGACGTGGCGGCGGGCGCAGCGGTGTTCCTCACCGCCGTGGTGAGCGGCCTGCCGTTCGCCGGATCTGTGCTGCTGGGCGCGGCGCTGGCCGGTGTGGGTTTCGCCTTCGCCGGATTCACCGCGCTGGCTGCGCAGGTCTTTGAGAACCCGCGCAGCGTCTACGGCGCGGTGACGGCGGCGATCGGCATCGCCTACGTGTTGCGTGCGGCCGGCGACGTCGGCGACGGCACACTGTCGTGGCTCTCGCCGATCGGCTGGGGACAACGGACGCTCCCCTACGTCGACGACCGCTGGTGGCCGTTGGTGCTTCCACTCGCTGCCGGGGCCCTGTCCCTCCTCGCCGCGGCCGTCGTGTTGGAGCACCGCGACTTCGGGGCCGGCCTCCTGGGGTACCGCGCCGGCCGGGCAACCGCGTCGCCGTTGCTGAGTTCATCGGTGGGACTGGCCTGGCGCCTGCACCGGGGATCGATGGCAGCCTGGGCAGCCGGAGTGTTCATACTGTCCGCGGCCTACGGTTCGTTCGCCGAGAGCATCGCCGACTTCATCGCCGACAACCCACAGATCGCCGACTACCTGCCCGGCGGGGCCGCCGACGCGGTGGACGCCTACCTGGCGCTCACCCTCCAGATCGCGGCGTTGTTGGCGGCCGCCTACGGAGTCAACAGTGCGCTGCGGGCGCGACGGGAGGAAACCGCTGTGCGGCTCGAATCGCTACTGGCCGCCGGCAACAGTCGCCGGGCCTGGCTGGGCGGGCACGTCACCATGGCACTCGGCGGAAGCGCAGCGGTTCTGGTGGCAGGCGCCTTCGGCGATGGTCTCGCCTACGGCATCAGCATCTCCGAACTGTCCCAGTCGATCCGGCTGATCGCCTACTCGCTGGTGTATGTGCCTGCGGTCTGGCTGATCATCGCGGTCGCGGTACTCGCCATCGGTTGGGTGCCGCGGCTCGCGACGATCCTCGGGTGGGTGGTGTTCGGCTATTGCGCGGTGATCGTGATGTTCGCAGACTCGTTCCGACTGCCGGACTGGACCCGTGATGCCTCGCCGTTCACCCACCTCCCGCAGGCACCGCTGGAGCCGGTCACCGCGACCGCGATCATCACGCTGCTCGTCATCGCCGCGGTCCTGCTCGTGGCCGGCTTCGTCGGACTCAACCGGCGCGATCTGGGGTACTGACCCGGCCTGGACGAAACGGCCATGGGCATCCGAACCGGGGCCGAAAGGCCCTGCTCGGTGGCGACGCTGCGCGGTAGCGTCCACATCATGGAGGTCATCCACAAGACCGACGACGACCTACGGATACCACCGAATCTCGCCGACTACGACGCGTCCCGCAGAGACTTCAGTTGGGCGCGTGCCGCCGATGGATTGCTGATGCCCGGCGGAGGCTGCAACATCGCCTACTCCGCGGTGGACCGCCATGTCGGCGGCCCCACGGGCACCACCACCGCCCTGCGCTTCCTCGGCGACACCGGTCCCGACGGCAACATCACCGCCCGCGACGTCTCCTACGACGAACTCGCGACCTTGGCACGACGGTTCACCAACGTGCTGCGCCGGCTGGGAATCGGCAAGGGCGACACCATGTTCGTCGTCTCGCCGCGTATCCCGGAACTGTATGCCGGCGTGCTGGGGGCGTTGCGCAACGGCACCGTCGTCTCGCCGCTGTTCTCGGCGTTCGGCCCCGAACCGATCGCGATGCGCGTACAGCTCGGCGGCGGGTCGGTGCTACTGACCACCAAGTCGCTGTACCGACGCAAGATCGCCAAGATGCGCGCGGAGATGCCGACCCTGCGCCACGTTCTGCTCGTCGACGAATCCGGTGCGCCCACCGACATTCCGGGCACCGAGGACCTCCGCGCCCTGATGGCAGACGCCTCCGACGACGCCGAGATCACCGAGACCACCGCCGACGACCCGGCGCTGCTGCACTTCACGAGCGGGACGACGGGAACCCCGAAGGGTGCCGTCCACGTGCACGGTGCGGTCACCACGCACTACACGACCGGTCTGTACGCCCTCGATCTGCACCCCGACGACACGTTCTGGTGCACGGCCGACCCCGGCTGGGTCACCGGCACGTCCTACGGGATCATCGCTCCCCTGCTGCACGGGGTCACCTCGATCATCGATCCGGCCGACTTCGATGCGGAACGGTGGTACCGGATTCTCGAGCAGCAAGACGTCTCGGTGTGGTACACCGCGCCCACCGCGATCCGCATGCTGATGAAAGCCGGAAGCGAACTGGCACACAAGTTCCCGCGTCCGCACCTACGGTTCATCGCCAGCGTCGGCGAGCCGTTGAACCCGGAGGCGGTGCTGTGGGGACGCGACGTGCTGGGTCTGCCCATCCACGACAACTGGTGGCAGACCGAGACCGGCGGCATCATGATCGCCAACACGCCCGCCTTCGACATCAAGCCCGGCTCGATGGGCCGGCCGCTGCCCGGCATCGACGCCGTCCTCGTGCGGCACAACCCCGACCACAGCGTGACCGTGATCGACACCCCCGACGACGAGGGCGAACTCGCGCTGCGGGTCGGCTGGCCGTCGATGTTCCGCGCCTATCTGAACAACGAGGAGCGCTACCACAAGTGCTTCGTCGACGATCTCTACCTGTCGGGTGATCTGGCCAAACGTGACGAGGACGGCTACTTCTGGTTCGTCGGACGGGCCGACGACGTGATCAAGTCCGCGGGCCATCTGATCGGGCCGTTCGAGGTGGAGAACGTGCTGATGGAGCATCCCGCCGTCGCCGAGGCGGCCGTGATCGGCACACCCGATCCGATCGTCGGCGAGGTGGTGAAGGCCTTCGTCACGCTGCGCCGCGGTTACGAGTTCGACGACAAGCTACGCCGCGAACTGCTCGGACATGCCCGCAAGAAGCTGGGCGCCGCGGTGGCGCCGAAGGAGATCGACCATGCCACCCACCTCCCGCACACCCGCAGCGGCAAGATCATGCGCCGGCTGTTGAAGGCCCGCGAACTCGGCCTGCCCGAGGGCGACATCTCGACGCTGGAGTCGGGCTCATGAATACCGCGACGACGACCCTGCCCTACCGCCGGGAGTTCCTGCAGGAGTTGCTCGGCGACATGGTGCGCATCCGCCGGATGGAGGAACGCGCCGCAGAACTGTACGGGGCCACCAAGATCCGCGGGTTCCTGCACCTCTACGTCGGTGAGGAGGCGGTGGCCGTGGGGGCGCTGGGGGCACTCACCGACGACGACGCGGTGGTCGCCACCTACCGAGAGCACGGTCACGCGCTGATCCGCGGGGTGCCGATGACGTCCATCATGGCCGAGATGTTCGGCAAACAGGAGGGCTGCTCACGCGGACGGGGCGGATCGATGCACCTGTTCGACGCCGACTCCCGCTTCTACGGCGGCAACGCGATCGTCGCCGGCGGTCTGCCGCTGGCGGTCGGTATCGCATTGGCCGACGCCATGCAGGGACGACGACGGGTGACGGCCTGTTTCTTCGGCGACGGGGCGGTCGCCGAGGGTGCCTTCCACGAATCGGTGAACATGGCGGCCCTGTGGAATCTGCCGATCCTGTTCTGCTGCGAGAACAACCGCTACGCGATGGGCACCGCGCTGGAACGGGCGCAGTCGCAGACCGACCTGGCAGCCAAGGCCGCCGCGTACAAGGTACCGACGGTGCAGGTGGACGGGATGGACGTGATCGCCACCCACGAGGCGGCCAGCCTCGGCGCGCAGCACATCCGCGACACCGGCGGACCCTACTTCATCGAGTTCCTCACCTACCGTTTCCGTGCGCACTCGATGTTCGACCCGGAGCTCTACCGCGACAAGGCCGAGGTGGAGGCCTGGAAGCAGCGCGATCCGATCACGATGTTCACCGACCGGCTCCGTGAGGCGGGGCTGCTCACCGACGACGAATCCGGTGAGATCGACGCACGCGCCGAGGCCGAGGTCGACGCCGCGGTCGCCTTCGCCGAGCAGGGCAGTTTCGAGCCGGTCGAGGAACTCGAACGCGACGTCACCACCCCGGCTGCCACCACCCCGGTCGAGGAGCTCCGATGAAGACGACCTATCGCGGCGCGCTGCGCGATGCCATCCGTGCGGCGATGCTCGCCGACGAACGGGTGTTCCTGATGGGTGAGGACGTGGGCCGCTACGGCGGCACCTATGCCGTGTCCAAGGGGTTGCTCGAGGAGTTCGGACCCGAACGTGTCCGGGACACCCCGCTGTCGGAACTGGGTTTTGTCGGCGTGGGTATCGGCGCCGCGCTGGGCGGCATGCGCCCGATCGTCGAGGTGATGACGGTCAACTTCAGTCTGCTCTCACTCGATCAGGTGGTGAACACCGCCGCGGCCCTGCGGCATATGTCCGGCGGGCAGTTCTCCGTGCCCATCGTGATCCGGATGGCCACCGGCGCCGGCCGACAACTGGCGGCGCAGCACTCGCACAGCCTGGAGAACTGGTATGCCCACATCCCCGGCATCACGGTGCTGGCGCCGGCCACCGTCGAAGACGCCCGCGGCATGCTCGCGCCAGCGCTCGCCGATCCGGATCCGGTCATCATCTTCGAGCACGCCACGCTCTACAACGACGCCGAGGACCTCGAGGGCCCGGTCGAGGTCGACATCTCCTCGGCGGCGATCCGGCGGGAGGGCGGCGACGTCACGCTGATCACCTACGGCGGGTCGCTGCACAAGACGCTGCGCGCCGCGGAGATGCTCGCCCTGGAAGGGGTCGGCTGCGAGGTCATCGACCTGCGCGTGCTGCGTCCCCTCGACATGCCCACGATCGTGTCGTCGGTGACCAAGACCCACCGCGCGGTCGTGGTGGACGAGGGCTGGCGCAGCGGCAGCCTCGCCGGCGAGGTGATGGCCCGCATCGTCGAGGAGGCGTTCTACGAACTCGACGCGCCGCCCGCGCGGGTGTGCAGCGCGGAGGTGCCCATTCCCTACGCGCGGCATCTCGAGGAGGCCGCGGTCCCCCAGCCCGAAAAGATCGTGGCCGCAGTGCATTCCGTCCTCGGCGCGGAGTAGGTGGGCGCCGGTGATCGAGTTCAGGCTGCCGTCGCTGGGCGCCGACATGGACGAGGCGCGACTCAACGAGTGGATGATCAAGCCGGGTGACCCCGTGGAGAAGGGCCAGGTGGTCGCCGAGGTGGAGACCACCAAGTCGGCCATCGACGTCGAAGCGTGGCACGAGGGCACGGTCGCCGAACTCATCGTCGAGGTGGGCCAGACCATCCCGGTGGGCACGGTGATGGCGTTGTTCCTCGAACCCGGCGAGACGCCGGCACCGACCTCGCCCGCACCGACTCCACCATCATCACCAACTCCGCCCGCACCGGCACCGACCGCTGCGCCGGCGCCGACCACAACTGCCCCGACCCCGGCGCCGACGGCCGATTCCGGCGCCGCACCGACCACCCGTACCCGCATCTCCCCCGCGGCACGTCGTCGGGCGCGCGAGCGCGGCATCGACCTCGATCCGGTCTCCGGCACCGGGCCCGGTGGCGCGATCACCCTCGCCGACATCGACCGCGCCGCGGACGCGGCGGCCACCACACAGACACCCGCGCCGTCGGCGACCCCCGCACAAACAACTGCGGCCGACCGCGCCTCTGAGATGCGCCGGACGATCGGGGCGGCGATGAGCCGGTCCAAACGCGAGATCCCGCACTACTACCTGTCGGAGTCCATACCGCTGGCCGCCGCGCAGGCGTGGCTGTCCGAACGCAACGCACAACGCTCGGTCACCGAGCGCATCCTGCCCGCCGTGCTGCTGCTCAAGGCGGTGGCCGTGGCCGCCGGCCGATACCCCGAGATGAACGGGTTCTGGATCGACGACGAGTTCCATCAGCAATCGGCCGTACATGTCGGCGTGGCGGTCTCGCTGCGCCGCGGCGGACTGATCGCCCCCGCGATCCACGACGTGCCCGACAAATCGCTGGACCGGATTCAGGCCGATCTGACCGACCTGGTGAAACGGACACGGGCCGGCAAGCTCCGCAGTTCGGAGGTGTCGGACCCGACGCTGACGGTGACCAATCTCGGCGACAAGGGTGTCGAGTCGGTGTTCGGGGTGATCTACCCACCGCAGGTGGCGCTGGTCGGTTTCGGCACACCGGTCGTACGCCCCTGGGTCGTCGGCGACGACATCCGGCCGGTGCCGGTCGTCGTCGCCAGTCTCGCCGCCGACCATCGGGTGAGCGACGGACGCCGGGGGGCATTGTTTCTCACCGCGATCCGAGAACTGCTGCAGCGCCCCGAGAAACTCTGAGGGACACCATGAACTCCGACAAGACACTGACCACCGACGAGATCAGGAGTACGGTCTTCGCCGCGCTCTACGAGGTGGCACCGGAACTATCGGACGAGGAACTCGTCGCCGACGAAGCACTGCGTGACCAGGCCGACCTGGATTCGATGGACTGGCTGAACTTCCTGATCGGCGTCAAGAAAGCGCTCGGGGTCGACATCCCCGAATCCGACTACTCCGCCCTGCGGACCATCGACGACATCGTGGAGTACGTCGCGCGCCACCGTTGACTCGGGTGTGCTCCGTCGTCGATGGCCCGGTGCATCCGGAGATTGCCCACACCGTTGACATCGATCAGTAATCCACGTCACACTTGCACCGAGCTTGACACGACTGTCAAGTTGACGACAACTGCGGGAGGCAGTGTGACCACATCCACCAATGACATGCGGGAACTCGGTGCACAGGTACGCAATTGGGGACGATGGGGTGATGACGACGAACGCGGCACCACGAACCTGATCACCCCCGAACGAGTGGCCGCAGCGGCCGGGCTCATCCGTACCGGCGAGGTCTTCGAGTTGGGTATTCCCCTCGACGCCGACGGCCCGCAGCCCGGTGGCACCCGGATCAACCCGATCCGGCTCATGTCCGAGAACGGCCAGGAACAGGTCCTGCCCGGAGGGTTCAAATGGGCCGACGACTACGTGTTCATGCCGCTCCAGGCCGGGTCACAGTACGACTCGCTGTCCCATGTGCACTACGACGGCCAGCTCTACAACGGGCATCCCGGCGACGGCGTGACGATCAAGGGTGCCGACAAATGCGGAATCCACACACAGGCCAAGGGAATTGCGGGTCGCGGGGTGCTACTCGACATCGCCGCCCATCGCGGGGTCGACTGGCTCGACGCCGGTGAGGCCATCGACCCCGACGAACTCGACGCCGTCGCTCAAGCCCAGGGCGTCGACGTGGGCCCAGGCGACATCCTGTTGTTCCGGACCGGCTGGCGGGCGAAGTTCCTCGCCGAACACGATCCGCAGAGTTTCATGGCCGGCGAACCCGGCCTGTCGCTACGCAGTGCCGGCTGGTTGCGGGACCGCGACGTCGCAGTGGTCGGGTCCGACAACTGGGCCGTCGAGGTCCTCCCCGGCGAGAACCCCGGCGCCGTCTTCGAATTGCACATGGTGCTGATCCGCGACATGGGCGTCACCCTGGCCGAGATGCTCGATTTCGAGGAACTCGCCGCCGCCTGCGCGGACGACGGCCGCTACGACTTCTTCTTCGCCGGGCCTCCGTTGAAGTTCACCCGCGGAGTCGGGTCGCCGATCAATCCGCTGGCCATCCGATGAGCGCGGTGCAGCACACCGGGACCGACGGCTGACGATCAACGAAATGTCTGGCTAGCACGCTCGGGCATCTCCAGCCCCAGGGCGCCGACGCACATGAGATCGAGGGTGTCGAGCAGGGCATCCTCGTCGGCATCCTCGCCCTGCACGAGCCAGAGGTACAGCGTGTGATCGACCATCGCCGCCATCGCCCGGGCCGCCATCACCGGATCCAACGACGCACGAACCCGGCCCTGCTCCTGCCAGTGCGCGATGGCCCCGGCCGTCTTGTCGATCAACGACGCACGATGCTCGTGACGCAGTTGGCGGAACTCCTCGTTGAAGGTCGCGACCTGTTCCACAATCGCCATCATGCGCGCGTGACGCCGATATGCCTGGTAGTAGGAACGATTCGCGGCGATGAGGCGTTGCGCCGGGGTCATGTCATGTGCGGACGGCTCCCGGTGATGCACTTCGGTGAACAGGCGCGTGCTCAGCTCCCGGAAGACGTCTTCCTTCGATGCGAAGTATCGATAGAACGTCCCGTAGGACACGCCGGCCTCCCGGGCGATCAGTTCCACCCGCGCGTCGACGAACCCGATGCGCTCGAAAACCCGCTGCGCGGCGTCGAGGACCGCGTCGCGCGTGGCCATCCCCCGCGGCGACAAGGAGTCGACCGGCGCCGGCACGCCGGGAGCATTTCCGGCGGACTTGTTGACAGCGGACCGGGCCACGCACAAGACTCTTCCCCAAGCTGACATGACAGTCAAGTCATGTTTGCCCCGACACATGCGCGGGGTGATTGGCTCGCGAAAGGACGGTCGACATGCCCAGCAACCCCATCTTCGAACTCCGCGGCATCAACCATCTCGCGCTCGTCTGCGCCGACATGCGCAGGACCATCGACTTCTACTCCGGTGTCCTCGGCATGCCGCTGGTGAAGACCCTCGATCTCCCCGGCGGTCTCGGACAGCACTTCTTCTTCGACTGCGGCGGCGGCAACACGGTCGCCTTCTTCTGGCTCGCCGACTCCCCCGACGCCGCCCCCGGGGTCGCGGCCCCCAAGGGCCGCCCCGACGAAGGCGAACTGGCCAGCGCCATCGGATCGATGAATCACGTCGCCTTCGCGGTGCCGCCAGAGCAGTTCGACAGCTACCGAAGCCGACTGGAGGATGCCGGCGTCGCGGTCAGCCCGGTGCTCAACCACGACGACAGCCCCGGCGGGGTCTCGCGGCACGTCCACCCCGGAACGTTCGTGCGATCGTTCTACTTCCAGGATCCCGACGGGGTGTTGCTGGAGTTCGCCTGCTGGACACGCGAGTTCACCGATGCAGACGTGGCCCACGAGCCGAAGACCGCAGCGGACCGCCGCGTGGCCACCTCCTCCTGAGCCCGCCCACCTCCTGAGCAACCCGAATGCCACCGAGAGGAATTCATGCCCCGCCTTCCCGAGGTACGTCGCGCCGACGTCACCGATGAGAAGATCCTGTACTTCTACGATCGGCTCTTCGGCCCCGACAAGGACCCCGCTGTCGAGCACGGGACGATCCATGCAACCCACGGCGACTGGTGGACCGTCTTCGCCAACTCCCCGCAGGTGTTCCGCCATGCCGTCCGCGGCTTCACGCTCTACCGCAATGCGACGATCGATCCGCTGCTGCGGGAATTGGGTCAGGCCCGCGCTGGATACGCGCGCGGCAGCCAGTTCGTGTTCTCCCAGCACTGCAAACAGATGCGTTCGCTGGGGATGACCGAGGCGAAGATCGCCGCGATACCCGCCTGGCAGGTGAGCGACCTGTTCACGCCGCTGGAGCGTGCGGTCCTCGCCTACACCGACGGCCTGGTGCTCGACGGCGGACGAGTTCCCGACGGCGTGTTCGATGCGCTGACCGAACATCTGCCGGCCGACCAGATCCTCGAGCTCACCTACATCACCGCGATGTATGACATGCACGCCACGATGTCGAAGGCACTGCGGTTGGAATTCGACGACGTCGACGAACGCATCAGCGAGGTCGAGATCCCCGAAGGCGTTGCGGTGGCCGATCTGTCGGCCGATCTCGCCGGCGAGTGACGCGCCGCGGCGGCAGCTGACCCGAGGCGTAGGCTGCGCATGTGCCCCAGCCCGTGCTCGTCGAGGTCGTCTCTGATGCGGCGCATGCCGCGGACGTCGCCGCAATCGCCGCGGCGACGTTCCCCCTCGCCTGCCCACCGCATTCACGTCCCGAGGACATCGCCGGGCACATCCGCGACAACCTGCGACCGGAGGTGTTTGCGCACCACATCGAGAGCACCGAGAGCGACGTCCTGGTGGCGCGGGCGGGCATCGGGGGCCGGATCGTCGGGTACGCACTGGCGGTGCACACCGCCCCCGAGCACCCCGACGTCGCCGCGGTCGTGACCCAGCGACCGGTCACCGAGATCTCGAAGATGTATGTGGCGCCGGAGCATCACGCCTCCGGACAGCAGACACCGCCGTCACACGCCCTGATGCACACGGCACTCGAGATCGCGCGGGGCCGCGGCAGCATGCTCGCGTGGCTCGGTGTCAACCAGGAAAACGTACGCGCACAACGCTTTTACACGAAGATGGGGTTTGTTCGGGCCGGGGTCAAGACGTTCGATCTCCACGGCTCGGTCGAACATGACTTCATCTTTGTCCACCAGCTGTGAGATCTGCGACGCGTGTCGTCAGACCGCACTCTCGGCGAACCGCGACAACGCCAGCAACCGAGACGTCGCGCGCAGATACTTCTTGCGGTATCCGCCGTTGAGCATCTCGTCGGTGAAGATCTCGTCGAGTTTGCTGCCGGACACGGTGACCGGGATGTTGGCGTCGTAGAGCCGGTCGGCGAGCACCACCATGCGCAGGGCCACCGACTGGTCACGGGCGGCGTGCACATTGCGGATGCAGACCAGCGAGACGTCGTTGACGAGATCCTTGTACTTCGACGGGTGCAGGGTGCTCAGGTGATCACACAGTTCGTCGAAGTCGTCGAGGGTGGCACCGTCGGTCGATTCGGCGATCTCCTCGAGCTCGGTGTCCGAGCGCGGATCGGGTGCCGGCGGCAGGTCACGGTGCCGGTAGTCGGGCCCGTCCACGCGGATCGTCTCGAACACCGACGACAGTTTCCGGATCTCGCGCAGGAAGTCCTGGGCGGCGAACCGGCCCTCGCCGAGCTGCCCGGGCAAGGTGTTGGAGGTCGCCGCGATGGACACCCCGTTCGCCGTCAGTTCGGTGAGCAGCCGCGACACCAGCATGGTGTCACCCGGGTCGTCGAGTTCGAATTCGTCGATGCACAGCACGGTGTGTTGCGACAGCCGTTCCACGGCGTTGACGAATCCGAGCGCGCCCACCACATGAGTCACCTCGACGAAGGTGGCGAAGGCCTTCGGCTCGGGCAGCGAGTGATAGATCGATGCCAGCAGGTGGGTCTTGCCGACACCGAACCCACCGTCGAGGTAGAGGCCGACACCCTGCCCGGTCTTCTTGCGGGAGAACAAGCCGCCTCTGCCGCCGCGAACCTTGCCGGCCCGGGCCACGAAGTCGCGGCCCTTGGATACCGCCTCGGCCTGCGAGGGCTCGGCCGGGTCGGGGATGTAGGAGTCGAAGCTGACCGAGTCGAACGTCGACGGGGGCACCATCTCGTCGATCAGTGCCTCGGGTGCGACCGTCGGATTGCGGTCGCAGAGTCGTGCCGTCATATGGGGAGCCTAACGACCTCGGCCATCATGGAGTCATGTTCGGTCTACAGAAAGCGACCCAGCTCACACCCGCAGACGACCAGGCCACCACCCTGCATTGGCTCGCCGAGCAGTACGCGTATCCGCCTCGCCCCTCCTCACCGCCCTGTCTGCCCCGGCCCTATGTGCGGGCGAACATGGTCGCCTCCATCGACGGCGCGGTCACCGTGGACGGACGGTCGGGCGGGCTGGGTGGACCGGGCGACAAGGCGGTCTTTCGCGTGCTGCGAGGGCTCGCCGACGTCGTTCTCGTCGGCGCGAGCACGGCGGTCACCGAGGGGTACGGTCAGCCGTCGGCGGACGACGAGTTCGCCGCCGACCGCGCTGCGCGCGATCAGATGCCCGCGCCCGCGCTCGCGTTGCTGTCGCGGTCGCTCTCTGTCCCCGACGACTTCGCGCCGGTCGCACACCCGGACACCGTGATCCTGACCTGCCGGTCGGCACCCACCGACCGTCGCTCCGCGCTGGCCGGCGTGGGCGCCACACTGATCGACTGCGGCGACGACACCGTCGACCCGCAGGCCGTCCTCGATGTCTGTGCCGAACGCGGCTGGGTCCATGTACTGACCGAGGGCGGCCCGTCGTTGCTCGGCGCGTTGGCGCAGGCGGACGCCCTCGACGAACTGTGCGTCACCACCGCTCCCGTCCTTGTCGGCGGCGATGCCGGGCGAATCGTCGGCCATGCCGATCCGGTGGCCGCGCGGCAGATGCGGCCGGTGTCGATCATCACCGACGACGACGGCTTCGTGTTCACCAGATGGGCTCGCACACCCGCCGATGAGGCGTGACCGCACGCCGCGAAGACCGTTGACTAGGCTCGCGGTCATGCGACGAGCACCCCGGCGGCAGGCCCGCGGTCACGGACCTCGGCGTGCGGCGATGCTGGCATTGGCGGCGGCGACCGTGACCGTCGTCGGTGTCAGTTCGTGCGCCGTCGGGCCGGATACCGGTCCGGAGGTGGTGCACGGCGGAGGTGGTGGGGCCCAGGCGCCGTCATCATCAGAAGCGCCCACCGGCCTTCCGCCGATCGAGGCACCGCGCAATGAACTCGACTGGAGTGACTGCGCACCCCAGACCGCGAATCGGTGGAATGTCGACCGGCCGGACGGGGTCAGCGTGCAATGCGCAGATCTGACGGTCCCGGTCAACCCCTACCGCCCGACCGGTGACACCCTCACGGTTGCGCTCACCCGGGCCGCGGTCGCCGACACACCCGCCGATGCGGTGCCCGTGGTGTTGACCTCAGGGTCGGATCTGCCGTCGTCACGCACGCTGATGATGCTCGCCGCCGGCCCGGGTCGCGCTCTCCTCGCCGAGCACCCGGTGGTCGCGATCGACCGGCGCGGGGCGCCGACGAGCGGGGAACTGGACTGCATGACCCGCGAAGAGCGGGCGGCGATGCGCAGCAACGGTCTGGCCGGCGACGCGGCGGTTTCTCAACAACAACGGATCGACCGCCTCGCGGGGTCGGCATCGTCGGCCGCCGGCGGCTGTACCGAGACTCTCGAGCCACATCAACTCGACTTCGGCGAGGCCTTCGCGGCCGCCGACATCGAGGCGCTGCGCATCCGGTGGGGCGTCGACCAGCTGGCGCTGGTGGGTGTCGGTGAGGGCTCCGACGTGGTCCTCGCCTATGCCGGGAACTTCTCCGGCCGGGCCGGACGCATCATTCTCGACACACCGACCCCGTTCGGCGCGAATGCCCGCGACCGTGCGGCGGCCCGCGCGACGGGGGTGCAGGCCGCACTGCGCACCTTCACCCAGCGATGCAACGCCAACGGGTCGTGTCCACTCGGCGCGGACGGCACGGCGACCATCGCCGATGTCCTCGCGAAGGGCCGCGCCGGGGACCTCGGCGGGCTGTCCGACACCGCGGCACTGTCGGCGATCACCACCGCGGTGGCGCTGGCTCCCGATCGGCCGGCCGCCACGACCGAGACCGCTGCGGCCATCGCCGCCGCGAACCGCGGCGACACCCGCGCGCTGCAGACGCTGGCCGACCGTGCCGCCACGCTGCGCCTCGCCGACGGTCAGCTGGTCGCCCGCTGCAACGACGTGAGCGGCCCCGTCGGCCAGAACGAGATTCCCGGACTCATCGACGCCTGGACGAAACAGAACCCGCTCACCGGCTCTGACAGCGCCCTGTCGCTGATGCGGTGCAACGGCTGGGCGTCCTCGACTCCGGTGAACCCGCCGAGCGCGTTGCCGGTCGATCCGCTCCTGCTCGACGGCGCCAACGACCCGATCAACGGCGGCGGGGGCGCCGAGGCGCTGGGCGGTCTGTTCATCACGGCCGGCACCACGCCGACGACGGTGAGCTGGGACGGCCTGGGATATTCCGTCCTCGCCCGCAGTGCCTGCGCCGCCGACATCGTGGCGACGTATCTCGGCGACGAGCCGCTCGGTCCGCCCACCGACCGCGGCTGCCCGAGCTGACCGCGGCCACTCGGCAACACGGTAACGCTGGGGCGAAACGTCGCAGGGCATGCCGTTGCGGTGCTCATCACGTAGTACGGTTCGCGAGTGGCGATTCTCGACAGGTACCTCCATCCACAGATGACCTTTGACCGGATCATCCCGATGGTGCTCTGGCCGATCTCCATCATGATGATCTTCCAACGGTCGGTGATCCTCGCGGGAAACGGCGACCGGACCGACGACTTCCGGCCCGTCTACCAGGCGGCACTGCAGTTCCTCAACGGCCAACCCGTCTACGCCGAGAACCTCGACACGGTCGACCCCCACTATCTGTATCCGCCGTCGGGCACCCTGCTCATGGCGCCGATCGCGGTGATCGATCCGGAGCGCTCACGGTGGGTGTTCATCGTGCTGAGTGTGCTGGCACTGATCGCCTCGGCCTTCCTGCTGGCCAAACTGTTCGGGTTCGCTGGGCGCTCCTGGGTCGTCCCGGTGATCCTGTTCTTCTTCTTCAGCACCGAAACCGTCTCCCACACCCTGATCTTCACGAACTTCAACTCGTTCGTGCTGCTCGGGATGCTCGCCTTCATGCTGCTCATGCTGCGGCGACACGACTGGTGGGCCGGTCTCGCGATCGGCTTGACCGTCGCGGTCAAACCGGTGCTGATCCCGTTGTTGCTGCTGCCGCTGCTCAACCGCCAGTGGCGAGTTCTGGTGACCGGGATAGGCACCCCGGTGATCCTCAACATCATCGCGTGGCCACTGATCGCCGACCCGAACTCGTTCGTCACCCGCACAGTGCCCTACCTCGGCGAGGCCCGCGACTACTACAACAGTTCGATCGCCGGCAACGGCGCGTACTTCGGGGTGGCCGACTGGCTGGTGCTGCTCCTGCGCATCGCATTCGTCCTCATGGCGGTCTTCAGCCTCTGGTTCCTCTATCGCTACTACCGGCGTACCGACGAACTGCTCTGGCTGGCGACATCGACGGGCGTCCTGTTGGTCACCGAGTTCCTGGTCGGCGCACTCGGTCAGGGCTACTACTCGATGCTGCTGTTCCCGCTGCTGATGACCGTCTTCCTGCCCGGATCGACGATGCGCAACTGGCCCGCCTGGCTGGGTGTGTACGGCTGTATGACCTTCGACTCGTATTACTCCGAGGAGTGGAGCGCCTTCGGACGGATGCTGGAGTTCAACAAGGTCACCTGGGGCTGGTCGCTGCTGATGATCGCCGTCTTCTGCTCGCTGCTGTTCCGCTACCTCGACATGCGGCGCGACGGGGTCACCTCGGTGATCGACGACGCCGGCTCACCGTCGGCCGACCCCGCGTTGACCGGCGGTGGCCGCGACGGTGGCGAGGGCGCCGACGCAGTGGCTACCGTGGAGAAATGAGTCCGAACTCCCGCACCGAATCCGAGTCCGTGGACGCCGGTCAGGTCACCGACGAGCAGTGGCGGCAGCGACTGACACCGGCCGAGTACCGCGTGCTCAGGCAGGCCGGCACCGAGGCTCCGTTCACCGGCGAGTACACCGACACCACCACGGTCGGCGTGTATCGGTGCCGGGCCTGCGATGCGGAGTTGTTCCGTAGCGAGCAGAAGTTCGAGTCCCACTGCGGGTGGCCGTCCTTCTTCTCACCGCTGGCCGGCGACGCCATCATCGAGCGCGCCGACGACTCCCTCGGCATGCGCCGGGTGGAGGTGTTGTGCGCCACCTGCGGCAGCCACCTCGGGCACGTCTTCTCCGGCGAGGGCTACGACACCCCCACCGATCTGCGGTACTGCATCAACTCGATCAGCCTGACGTTAAAGCCGGCCGAGGAGTGAGCGCGACCGCCCCGGGACGTTCGTCCCCCTGATCTCATCTCCTCCCCCTGCAGCAACCGGCCGAGGAAGTGATACCCGGGGGAAGAACGCAGGGGTGAGGTGGCGTCAGGGCAGGGCGTCGATCAGCGCAGTCGGCTCGACGCGCGGGCCGGTGAAGAACGGCGTCTCCTCGCGGACGTGCAGCCGCGCCTCGGTGGCGCGGAGGTCGCGCATGAGGTCGACGATGCGATGCAGTTCGGGCGCCTCGAAGGCGAGCAGCCACTCGTAGTCGCCGAGCGCGAAGGACGACACGGTGTTGGCGCGCACGTCTTTGTAGGCACGCGCCGCCTTGCCGTGGTCGGCGAGCATCTTGCGCCGCTCCTCGTCGGGCAGCAGATACCACTCGTAGGACCGCACGAACGGGTAGACGCAGATGTAGTTGCCGGGCTCCTCCCCGGCCAGGAACGCGGGGATGTGGCTCTTGTTGAACTCGGCGGGGCGGTGCAGCGCAACGTTGCTCCATACGGCGTCGCAGGCACGACCGAGGATCGTCTCGCGACGGAACCGCGCGTAGGCGGCCTGCAGCTGTTCGACCTCCTCGGCGTGCCACCAGATCATGAAGTCGGCATCGGCGCGCAGGCCCGCGACGTCGTAGACACCGCGGACCACGACGCCGGAATCCTCCAATGATTTGACGAAGTCGGTGGCGTCGGCCTTGGCCTGATCGCGATCGGCACCCAGCTCACCCGGCCGCACGGCGAACACCGAGAACATCAGGTAGCGGATGGTGGAGTTGAGTTCTGCATAGTCCAGGCGGCTCATACCCACATCGTGCCACCGGCGGCTCGGGACCGATGACTCAGGTCAGCTCGTCGATCAAGTCGGCGGCGGCTCTGCCCGCCTGTCCGATACAGGCCGGCACACCCACCCCGGCGTAGGCGGATCCCGCGAGCACCAGCCGACGCGGCCTCGCCCGCTGCACCGTCGACATCGCGGCCAGATGTCCCGGCCGGTACACCGGCAGGCCGCCGTTCCAGCGATACGTCTCGACGTCGAGAATTCTCCGTGACGGAGCCTCGACTCCGGCCGCCGCACAGACCCGATCGAGGTCCTCGCACGCCTGAACCCGAATACGTTGATCCACCTCGGGTTCTTCCGCCGGCGTCGGGACCGGCGCACCATATCGCCCGAACGAGGCACGAACCGACACCGGCCCGCCGTCGCCCGACAGGTGCGCCCACTTCTGCGAGCTGAAGGTGAACGCCTTGGCGCGCAGGCCCGCGTCGGTGGCCACCAGCACCCCCGAGTGGTCCGGCAGGGGTGTACCCGGCTCCAGCGCGATGGAGACGACCATCGACGACGCCCGCGGGACGTCGCAGAGTGCCCCGCCCACGTCGGGATGCTCCTCGGACAGCAGCGCACCGGCGACCCCGGCCGGCACGGCAAGGACCACACCGTCGTAGTCGACCGGCGTCTCATCGCACACACCGACGGTCCACCCGTCGGCACGTTCGTGAACCGAGTTCACCGTCGCTCCCGCTCGCGGCACGATTCCCGCGCTCGCGATCAGCGCGTCGACCAGCACCCGGTAGCCGCCGACCAATGTCCCGAACACCGGACCGGTCGCCCCGGCCCCGGCGGCCTGCACCGCATCCACCGCAGCGGTCAGCGATGCCGCACCGCCGTCGAGCTGATCCACCAACGCCGGAACCGCTTCGCGCACACCGATGTCGCGCGACAGACTGGCGTAGACGCCACCGAGCATCGGGTCCACGCTGCGGGCGACGACCGACGGGCCGAAGCGGTCGGCGACCAGATCGCCGATCGACCGGTCCTCGCCGACCCGCCACGACAGCGGCCGATCGGCCTCGTCGGCCATCCGTGCGAGGTCGCCGGCGTCGGCGAGCCCGGCCACCACCTCGGCGCTCGCCGGAATGCCCATCACTGCGGGCGCCGGAAGCGGATGCAGGCGGTCATCGGACCACACCGCCGGACGACGCGCCGTCGGCGAGACGATCCGGTCCTCGAGCCCCAGCTCCCGCACCAGACCGAGCGCTTCGGGCCGCCGCACGACGAACGCTTCGGCACCCACGTCGACCATTCGGCCGCCGACGTCCGCCGTGCGGAGCAGACCGCCCATGTGCGCACCCGAGTCGAACAGGTCGATCTCCGTGTCGTCGCCGAGTGCACGGCGTAACCGGTACGCCGCGGTCAGTCCGGAGATGCCGCCACCCACGATGGCGATGCGACGGGTCACGGCGAGCGATCCGGCATCAGAGGCTGTGGATCAGTTCGACGGCGCGGGTGATGACCTCGGGGTCGGTGTTCGGCAACACCCCGTGGCCGAGGTTGAACACATGCCCCGCCGCCCCGGCGCGAACCGCCCGGTCGCCGTCGGCGACAACACGGCGGACCTCCCGGTCCACCACATCGGGTCCCGCAAACAGCAGTGTCGGGTCGAGATTGCCCTGCACCGCCTTGCCGGGTCCGACGCGGCGCACCGCTTCGTGGAGCGGAACCCGCCAGTCGACCCCGATCACGTCGGCACCGGCATCGGCCATCGCACCGAGCAGCTCGCCGGTGCCCACACCGAAGTGGATGCGGGGGACGTCGTGGTCGGCGACCTCGGCGAAGACCCGAGCGCTGTGCGGGGCGACGTAGGTCTGGTAGTCGGCGAGCGACAGCATGCCCGCCCACGAGTCGAACAGCTGCAGCGCGTCGATACCCGCGTCGAGCTGCACGCGCAGGAACGCGATCGTGATGTCGGCGAGGCGTCCCATCAGGGCGTGCCAGGTGTCCGGGTCACCGTGCATGAGCGCCTTGGTGCGCTCGTAGTGACGGCTGGGTCCACCCTCGATCAGATAGGAGGCCAACGTGAACGGCGCACCCGCGAAACCGATGAGCGCGGCCTTGGCCGGCAGTTCGTCGAGGATCAGGCCGATCGCGTGGGCGATCGCACCCACCGAGTGCTCCTCGAGACGCGGCAGAGCCGCCACATCGGCGGCGTCACGCACCGGGTCCGCGATGACGGGCCCGGTTCCGGCGACGATGTCGAGATCGATGCCCGCAGCCTTGAGCGGCACCACGATGTCGGAGAACAGGATCGCGGCGTCCACATCGTGCCGGCGCACCGGCTGCATGGTGATCTCGCAGACCAGCGCCGGGTCGAAACACGACTCCAACATGCCGTGGTCGGCGCGGATGGCCCGATACTCCGGGAGGGATCGGCCCGCCTGCCGCATGAACCACACCGGCCGGCGCTCGGGAGTGGCTCCGCGGGCCGCGGCCACCAAGGGGAGATCGTGTGCGCGACGGGCGCGTGATCGTGTTGTCTCGGACATCGCCTCTACTCTGCCACGTCTCGGCGCGCCTCCTACCACCGTGGGGTTGCCGGACCTACCGTCGAGACGTGACCTCTTCGGGAGCTCCGACGGAGCCTGCTGACTTCCGCACCGCGGTGTCGTCATTGCATGCCGCGCGGATCCGACCGGAAATCGAGGTCGGACCGATCCGTCCGCCACAGCGTCTGGCGCCGTACAGCTACGCGGTCGGCGCCGAGGTGCGTGGCGTCGACGACCTCGACGACGTGCCGGTGGACTCCACCGGGAGTTCTTTCGGCCGACTGATCCTGCTCTACGACCCCGCCGGCCAGGAGGCCTGGAACGGGACGATGCGGTTGGTCGCCTACGTCCAGGCCGAGGTGGAGGCCGCGCTGGCGATGGACCCCCTGCTGCCCGAGGTGGCCTGGAGCTGGCTGGCCGACGCACTCGGCGTCCCCGCCGGGGAGACCTCCGGGCACGCGCCTGGCAGCGGTGTGGCGGTGACCGCACTCGGCGGCACGGTGACGTCGACGACCTCGGTCCGGTACGGCGACATCGCCGGTCCGCCGCGCGCGCATCAGCTCGAGCTGCGCGCGTCGTGGACCGCGGGTGGGCTGGAGCTGGCCGGACACCTCGAGGCGTTCTGTGAGGTGCTGTCCTCGGCCGCCGGCCTGCCGCCGTCTGGCGTCACAGAACTGGGCTCGGCCTGAGCCGGTGGCCGGCCCCATGACGAGCGGCGACGAGGGAGTGGGAGGATCGCCTCCGGCACCGCCGGAGGCGACGACAGAGCCGCTGTTGCACCCGGCCGACGGAGTCCCGCCAGTGCTCACGACGGCCACCGAGTTCGCCGCGGCCGCCGAGGCCATCGCCGGAGCCGGTGGACCCATCGCGGTGGACACCGAGCGTGCGTCGGGCTACCGCTACTCCCAACGGGCCTACCTGATCCAGATCCGTCGCAGCGGCGCGGGCACCTTTCTGCTCGACCCGATCGAGGATCCTGCCGCACTCGCGCCGGTCATCGACGCGCTCGACGGACCCGAGTGGGTGCTCCACGCCGCCGACCAGGACCTGCCGTGTCTGCGCGAGGTCGGCTTCGTCTGCCGTGAGCTCTACGACACCGAGCTCGCCGGGCGCCTGCTCGGTCTGAGCAAGGTGAACCTGGCCGCCATGGTGGCCGAGTTCCTCGGACTCGGGCTGGTCAAGGGCCACGGCGCCGCCGACTGGTCACGCAGGCCGCTCCCTGACGACTGGCTCAACTATGCCGCCCTCGACGTCGAGGTCCTCATCGAACTGCGTGAGGCGATGGATGCGGCGCTCGTCGCCGCCGGGAAAGACCAGTGGGCACGCGAGGAGTTCCAGGCCGTCCTGGAACGTCCGCCGGCCCCGCCACGCCCCGACCGTTGGCGCAAGACGTCGAACATCCACACGATCAAGAACGTCCGCACGCTGGCTGCTATCCGTGAATTGTGGACCGCCCGAGAGGAACTCGCGCAACGCAGGGACGTCGCGCCGGGCCGGATACTGCCCGATTCAGCCATCGTCACGGCCGCCAACGCCAACCCGACGACGCACGCCGAGCTCACCCGGCTACCGGTGTTCGGCGGTCCGCGCCAACGGCGCCAGGCACGGATCTGGCTCGGCGCGCTCGAGCGGGCCCGCGATCTGCCGGACACCGAGCTCCCACCGCGCCGCTCACCGACGACCGGCCTGCCCCCGATCAACCGGTGGGACCAACGCAATCCCGACGCGGCCGCACGGGCCGCTCGGGTGCGCCCGGTGATCCGGGAGATCGCCGAGACCCACTCGCTGCCCGCGGAGAATCTGCTCGCACCCGAGGTCGTGCGGCAGCTGTGCTGGGAGGGTGTGCCGCTGCCTGCCGACGCGGAGTCGGTGGCCGCTCGCCTGGCGACCGAGGGAGCCCGGCGATGGCAGGTCGAACTGACCGCGCCCGCGATCGCCGACGCACTGAACATCGTCGACGCCGAGCCACCCGCAGCGGACTCGAACACCGACACCCCGACCTGAGCCGGGGCGCTGCCGGACGTCAGCCGTCGGTCTCGGGTGCTGCCGAGACGTCGGACTGGGACAGGTCGGCCTCGTCCAGCTCGCGACCGGCGGAATCGGCGGCGGAATGCATCTCCGCCACGGTCGCGGTGATGGTGCGCGCGAGATCCTGGGCGGTGAGACCGAAGCCGGCCAGCAACTGTCCGCGCGAGGCGTGCTCGACGAACCGCTGCGGGATGCCGTGATGGTGCACCGGGACCGCGACTCCGGCCTCGGCCAGCGCGTCACTGACCGCAGACCCGATTCCGCCACGCACCCCACTGTCCTCGAGGGTGATCACCAGTCGATGCCGCCTGCCGAGGTCGGCGATCGAATCCGGAACCGGCAGGACCCAGCGCGGGTCGACCACCGTCGCGTCGATGCCCTGACGACCCAGGCGCTGTGCGGTGTCCACGGCGAGACCACAGAAGGCGCCGACCGCGACGATCAGCACGTCACCGGCGGCCGCACCCACGCCCGGCGCCGCCCGATGCAACACGTCGACACCGTCGTCGAGCCGTTCGACAGCCCGGATATCCTCCGGCACAGCACCTTTGGAGAATCGGACGGCAGTCGGTCCATCGCTCACGGCGAGGGCTTCGGCGAACTCCTCCCGCAGCCGCACGGCGTCGCGCGGCGCCGCGACCCGCAGACCGGGCACCAACGACATCAGCGACAGATCCCACATGCCGTGATGGCTGGGGCCGTCGGGTCCGGTGATACCGGAACGGTCCAGGACCAGGGTCACCGGCAGCTTCAGCAACGCCACATCCATCAGCAACTGGTCGAACGCCCGGTTGAGGAAGGTCGAGTAGATCGCGACGACCGGATGCATTCCCCCGAGGGCCAGCCCCGCCGCCGAGGTCACCGCATGCTGCTCGGCGATCCCCACGTCGAACATCCGGTCGGGGAACCTCTCGCCGAACGGCGTCAGACCGGTGGGGCCGGGCATGGCTGCGGTGATCGCGACGACGTCGTCGCGACGCGACCCGGCCTCGACCAGCGCAGCCGAGAACACCGACGTCCAATCCTGCGGCGACACGCTGGTGGCGAGTCCGGTCCGGGGGTCGATGATGCCCGTCGAGTGCATCTGGTCGGCCTCGTGGTTCTCCGCAGGCGCATATCCCATGCCCTTGCGGGTGACGGTGTGCACGATGACCGGCGCACCGAAGGCTTTTGCACGCCCGAACGCCGACTCCAGCGCGGAGATGTCGTGACCGTCGACCGGGCCCACATACTTGATGCCGAGGTCGGTGAACATCGCCTGCGGTGCGAGCAGATCCTTCAGACCGCTCTTCATCCCGTGCAGCACCGCGTAGGCGGGCTCCCCGACGACGGGAAGCAGCTTGACCGCGCGACGGCTCTCGTCGAGGAAACGTTCGTATGCGGGCTGCAGACGCAGGCCGGAGAGGTGACGTGCCAGCCCGCCGATGGTCGGGGCGTAGGAGCGACCGTTGTCGTTGACGACGATCACCAGCGGGCGGTCGCCGCCCGCGATGTTGTTCAGCGCCTCCCAGCACATGCCACCGGTCAGTGCGCCGTCACCCACCACGGCCACCACGGTGCGGTCGCCACGTCCGGTCAACTCGAAGGATTTGGACAGACCGTCGGCATACGACAACGCCGCCGACGCATGTGAGGACTCGACCCAGTCGTGCTCGCTCTCGGCGCGCTCCTGATAGCCGGTGAGTCCTCCCTGCTGTCGCAATCCGTCGAAGCCCTCCTGTCGGCCGGTGACGATCTTGTGCACATAGCTCTGGTGACCGGTGTCGAAGATGACCGGGTCGTGCGGCGACTCGAAGACACGATGCAGCGCCAGCGTCAGTTCCACCACCCCGAGATTGGGGCCGAGATGTCCGCCGGTGGCCGACACCTTGTCGATGAGGAACTCCCGGATCTCGGCCGCAAGGGTGGTCATCTCCTCCGGCGACAGCGCTTGCAGATCGGCCGGCGAACCGATTGTCTCGAGCACGCCCATCGAGTCCTCCATCACATCCGTCGAGTCAGGTCAGCGCGCCGGGCTGATGGCGCGCGATCCGCCGAGCCGCTGCGGGCGCGGTGGCTTTCCGAACAGTCTACGGATCGGACCGGCGTGGTCGGATTCACGACGAGCGGCGCCCGCCGGTCGGATTGGTCACAGGCCCCGGACTCGTCATCGTCGACGATGCGCGGGCACCAGCGCGGCGACGGCCTCGACGTGATGGGTCAGCGGGAACGCATCGAACGCGCGGATCTCCTGCACTCGATACCCGTGATCGGCGAACAGCGCCAGATCGCGCGCGAACCGCCCGATGTCGCAGCCGACGTGCACGATCACGTCCGGATCGGCGTCGGCGACCACACCGATCACCGCGGCACCGGCACCGGTTCGGGGCGGGTCGAGGATCACCACGTCGGGGGTCGGAAGTCCCGTGGCCGCAGCCGACACCTCGCCATGATGGACCTCGACGGGCTCATCGGCGAAGGTCGCCTCGGCGGCGGCCAGGGCGGCCGCGTCGGAGTCGACGACGTGCACCGCGGCCACCGCCCCGACTTGTGCCCCCGCCGCGTCGAGCGTCGCCCCGGCGAACACCCCGGCGCCGCCGTACAGATCCCAGACCAGCCCACGCCCGACACCCCCTGCGGCCGCGATCATGGCCACGACCGTCTGCCCGTACACCGCCGGCGCCTCGCGGTGGGCCTGCCAGAACCCGGTCACGGGGATCTGCCAGACCCGCCCGCCGACACGATGCGCCGCAGCGGCCGCGCCCACGACCACACGCTGCGCCCGGGGCTCCGCACGCCGACGCCGGACGGCCTGCGCGGTTCCCCGGGCACCACGCCGGCCACTGCGGCCGACCGGTCGGGGTGGGGCGAGTTCGGTGATGTGGCGGTCACCGTTCATGTCGGCTACGACCACCAGATCGCCGCCGGGGGTCAGCTCGAGGTCATCGAGCCCGGACAGCATGCCGGCTTCCGGGGCGGCGCATTCGTGGCCCGCGATGATGCCCGAGCCGTGTCGGGCGTGCATCCCGGCCCGGCCATCGGCACCGATGCCGAGGCGGGTCCGTACCCGCCAACCGGTGCCGGCGTCACCGAGGCCGGCGACCATGTCCCGCGCAACGCCGAGGTCGGCGAGAACATCGGCGCCGAACCCGCCGATCCGGGCCAGCGCATCACCGATGACCGCGGCCTTGAGTTCCCGTGCATGCTCGATCGATACGTACACCAGGTCACAACATCCCGCGCCGTGGCGGGCGGCGTCGCACACCGGATCGACTCGGTGCGGTGAGGGTTCGAGGATCTCGACGGCCTCGGCGCGGACGAACCGCTTCTGGCTGTCGTCGACGACCCGGGCGCGGACCAGTTCGCCCGGGATCGCGTCGCGAACGAAGACGACCCGACCGTCGAGCCTGCCGACGGCCTCGCCGCCGTTGGCCGGACGATCGGGCCGCAGGATCATCTCTTGCCGGTCGTTCTCGGCAGCGCTCACGCTGTCACCGCTCGTCCAGGTCGCTTCCGAGCGCACGGCGGGTCTCCCCCGGTGCTGTGTACTGCAGGTCACGATTCTTGAGTCGGACCGACGAGTTGAGCTGCCACGGCACCGACGTGACCATCACACCCGGTTCGAACAGCAATCGCGTCTTGAGGCGCAGCGCCGACTGATTGTGCAGGATCTGTTCCCACCAGTGTCCGACCACGTATTCGGGGATGAAGATGGTGATGACGTCGCGGGGGGATTCGCGCCGTACCCGGCGCACGTATTCGATGACCGGACGGGTGACCTCCCGGTAGGGCGACGCAATCACCTTCAGGGGCACCGAGATCTCGCTCGCCTCCCACTGCGACACCAGCTTGCGGGTGTCGCGGTCGTCGACGTTGACGGTGATCGCCTCGAGCATGTCGGGGCGAGTGGCCCGTGCGTAGAGCACCGCACGGCGGGTGGCCAGATGCAGCGTGGAGACCAGCACGATCGAGTGGGTCCGGCTGGGGAGCACCGAGTCCTCCTCGGCGCGTTCGAGTTCGCGCTGCACCGTCGAATAGTGCAGGTGGATCAGCTTCATCAGGACGAACAGTGCCACCATCGCGACGATCGCGATCCAGGCGCCCTGGGTGAACTTGGTCACCAGAACCACCACCAACACGGTCCCGGTCATCACCAGGCCGATCGAGTTGATCACCCGGGAACGCTGCATACGTCGCCGCGCATGGGGGTCGGTCTCGGTGCGCAGGTGACGCGTCCAGTGGCGGACCATCCCGGTCTGGCTGAGCGTGAATGACACGAACACCCCGACGATGTAGAGCTGGATCAGCGAGGTGACCTGCGCGCCGAACGAGATCACGAAGATCATCGCGGCGACCGCGAGGAACACGATCCCGTTGCTGAAGGCGAGCCGATCGCCCCGGGTGTGCAGCTGACGCGGCAGGTAGCGGTCTTGCGCCAGGACCGAGCCGAGCACCGGGAAGCCGTTGAAGGCGGTGTTGGCGGCGAGGATGAGGATCAGTGCCGTGACGGTGGCGACGAAATAGAAGCCCGGGGTGAACGTGTCGAACACCGCATGTGCGAGCTGGGCGATCATCGCCTTCTGCTGATAGCCCTCCGGCGCGCCGATGAGATCCTGCTCCGGATTCTCCACGTACTTGGCACCGATCTGCTGGGCGAGCAGCACAATGCCCATCACCAGCGTGATCGAGAAGGTGCCGAGCAGCAGCAGTGTGGTCGCCGCGTTGCGGGACTTGGGCTTGCGGAAGGCGGGAACCCCGTTGCTGATCGCCTCCACACCGGTCAACGCGGCACAGCCGGAGGAGAAGGCCCGCGCGATGAGGAACACGAAAGCGATACCGACGAGGTGGCTGTCCTCGGCGCGGATCTCGAAGTCCGCGGTCTCGGACCGGACGTCCTCGCCCAGCACGAAGATCTCCAGGAATCCCCAGATGAGCATCGCGGAGACACCGAAGATGAAGGCATACGTCGGTATTGCGAGCACCGCACCCGACTCCTTGATCCCGCGCAGATTGACCGCCGCGATCAGCGCGATCACGGCGACGCTGAACCACACCTTGTGTTCGGAGACGAAGGGGATGGCCGAACCCACGTTCTCGGCTGCCGATGCGATCGACACCGCCACGGTGAGGATGTAGTCGACCAGCAGGGCGCTGCCGACCGTGAGGCCGGCGTTGGGGCCGAGATTCACCGTGGCGACCTCGTAGTCGCCGCCACCGGACGGATAGGCGTGCACGTTCTGCCGGTAGCTGGCCACCACCACGACCATCACGACGGCGACCGCGACCGCCACCCAGGGGGTGAAGACCAGACCGCTGAGTCCGGCGATGGACAGCACCAGGAAGATCTCCTGCGGGGCGTAGGCCACCGACGACATCGCGTCGGATGCGAACACCGGCAGCGCGATGCGCTTGGGCAGCAGGGTGTGACCCAGTCTGTCGCTCCGAAAAGGACGGCCGAGCAGAATCCGTTTGGTCGCTACGGACACCTTGGACACGGTGGACACCAGGCAACACTAGAGCGTGTAGTAGACAAAGGCCACAAGGACGGGGCGCACCGATCGGGCCATCGCGGATGTGTATCGTCGTCGCCCGATACGACGGCGTGCACGGTAGGTTCGATGAGGCCGTACAGCGCTCGCAGCGCCGTCGCGGGGAGTCCGCACAGTCGGAAGGGTGCACGTGCAGGTAGTCATCATGGGGTGCGGTCGCGTGGGATCATCGCTGGCGATGGCGATGCAGAAGCGGGGACACGAGGTCGCGGTGATCGACCGCGACGAGTCATCGTTCATCCGACTCAGCCCGCAATTCACCGGGACCACCGTGCTCGGCGTCGGATTCGACCGGGATGTGCTGACCCGGGCGGGCATCGAGAAGGCCGACGCATTCGCCGCGGTGTCCTCGGGCGACAACTCCAACATCATCTCCGCCCGCGTTGCCCGGGAGACCTTCGGGATCGACCGCGTGGTCGCACGCATCTATGACGCCAAACGCGCGCAGGTCTACCAACGGCTCGGCATCCCCACTGTCGCGACCGTGCCGTGGACCACCGAACGATTCGTCTCCGCTCTCGGCGAGACCTCCACCACCATCGAGTGGCGAGATCCGTCGGGATCGCTGGTGATCGCCGAACTCGAGGTCGACGAGTCGTGGATCGGTGTGAGTGTCGGCAAGTTCCAGGAGGAGACCGGGGGGCGGGTCGCCTTCCTGAACCGTCTGGGCAACCCGATCCTGCCGGATGTGAAAACCGTTGTGCAGCAGGATGACCTCATCTATGCGGCGGTCCCGGCCGAACAGCTCGACACCACCCGTGCCACCGCCCGATCCCCGCGGATCACGTCCGACTGACTCACTCGTAGGGAGAACACGATGAAGGTTGCCATTGCCGGCGCGGGCGCGGTGGGGCGTTCGATCGCGCGGGAGCTGCTGCTCAACAGGCACGAGGTGACGCTGTTCGAACGCAAGCCGGCCCACATCGACCCGGCGGCGGTACCGGACGCGAATTGGGTACAGGCCGACGCCTGTGAGCTCAGTAACCTCGAACGCGCGGAGCTGCAGAGCTACGACGTGATGGTCGCGGCCACCGGCGACGACAAGGCGAACCTGGTGGTGAGCCTGCTCGCGAAGACCGAGTTCGCCGTCAACCGGGTGGTGGCACGGGTGAACGATCCCCGCAACGAGTGGTTGTTCGACGAGGACTGGGGCGTCGACGTCGCGGTGTCGACTCCGCGCATCCTGGCGTCCCTGGTCGAAGAAGCGGTTTCGGTAGGAGACCTGGTGCGGCTGATGACCTTTCGGCAGGGACAGGCCAACCTCGTGGAACTCACCCTGCCGGCCAACACGCCACTCGCGGGCAAACCGGTGCGCAAACTCACGCTGCCCCGCGATGCCGCCCTCGTGACCATCCTGCGTGGCGGTCGCGTCATCGTGCCCCAGAGCGACGACCCGATCGAGGGCGGCGACGAACTCGTCTTCATCGCTCCGGCCGAGGCCGAACCTGCTCTCTACGAGGCGATGCGGCTCGGTTCCTGACCGGGAGACGTCGACCGGGGCTCGCCGGTGGTGGTCTGATCAGTGCCGACCGGTGTCGGTCTCGGCGACAGCCGGATTCGACTCGGCGTCGGTCTCGATCCGGTCTTCCTCCTTGCTCGCCCAGCGAACGAGGAGCACCGTCGCCAACACCGCCAGCGCGGTCAACGGCCAGCCCATGGCGATACGGGAGACGGCCAGCCAGCCGGTACTGCCGTGGTCATAGAGTTCGGACTGGGTCAGATACCGTGCCGCGAAGACCAGCGCCCAGAATGCCGTGGCGAGATCGTAGGCGCGCAAAGTCTTGCGGTGGCTGCGCCAGGCCATCCCATCGCCACTGATCAGATTCCAGATGACGCCGACCAGGGGCCAGCGCACCAGAATCGACGCCGCGAACACGATCGCGTAAGCGAGGGTGGTCCAGATACCGAAGAGAAAGTAGCCCTTCGCGTCACCGGTCCGATAGGCGATGAAGACACAGATCGCCACGCCGATCAGGCCGGAGATCGCGGGATTCAGCGGTTCGCGGCGGATCAGCCGGACGACGAACACCCCGAGGGCCGCGACCAGCGCCGCGATGATCGCGGCGGTCAGCCCCCAGGCGGAGTTTACGGGTACGAAGACGATGATCGGCACCGTCGAGTAGATGAGGCCGGATACCCCACCCATCTGGTCCAACATGGACGTACGTCCGTAGGAATCGGACCTACGCTGCGGCGCGGGGCCCGCTGGGTCCTGCGACGACATCATTCGTCGTCGGGACTCTGGAGTTCGTAATACGGGTTGTAGATGATCTTCGTGCCGTCGTGTTCGGCCAGCCGACCCCGCACGGTCATCTTGCGGCCCGGTTCGATGCCCGGGATCCGATTGCGGCCGAGCCATTTGAGCACCACAGTGTCCGACCCGTCAAAGAATTCCGCCTTGACGCCGGCCTTCGCGGTGCGCGAGCAGGTCTCCACCGACCGCAACTCGCCGTGCATCGTCACCTCGTCGCCGCGACAACACTCCGCGGCGCGCTGGGCGCCGGTGGCGCGCGATTCCTCGGCGATCTCCACGGCGTCGGCGTCGCCGAGATCCTCGGTCAACCTGCGGGTCAACCGCTTCAGATAACCGGTGGTAGGCATCGCACCCTCCCGTTGGGTGACTCGTCTCTCGTCGAGACGTTCGTGAGACATCGGGCGGATTCGCCGCCCCCTGCTTGCAGTCGCCAGCGTAATCCTGTCCGTACGCCAGGTACAACGTCGGGCATGATCATGACATGCCCGCGCCGTGCCCGTCGGATCCGGCGGTATCGAGGACGCTCGTCGCGATCCCCGGAACCGGCTCCGACGCCGATTTCATCCACCGCGCATTCGGCCCTGCCGCGGCCCACCATGGACTGACTCTGGTGGCTCTCGACCCGTCGGCGGACCTGGTCGACGGTCATCTCCGCCGCCTCGACGAGATAGCCGCGACGTCGGGACCGCCGCTGGTCGGTGGGGTCTCCATCGGGGCAGCGATCGCGCTGGCCTGGGCCTTGGACAACGACTGCGCGGGTGTCTGGGCCGCGCTGCCGGCCTGGAGTGGTGACCCTGCGCTTGCACCCGCCGCGTTCAGCGCCGCGGCCACTGCCGCCGCACTGGCCACCGACGGACTGGAGCCGACGATCGCGACCATGTCGGCGTCGAGCCCACCGTGGCTGGCGGCAGAACTGAGCCGATCGTGGCGCGCGCTGTATCCGGCGCTCGGCTCGCAACTGGCGCAAGCCGCTCGGTTCCATGCGCCGACGGTTACCGAGATCGCAACACTGACGGCGCCGCTTGCCGTGACCGCGGCCGTGGACGACCCGGTGCACCCCGTGGCGGTGGGCCGGTCGTGGGCGGCTGCGGCACCACGCTCGGCGGTGACCGAGTTGACTCTCGACGACTGGGGCGACGACCCGTCCACGCTCGGCTTCAGCTGTGCACGCGGCTGGCAGACGATCCGCTGACCACACCGGCCACGGCGACGATCAGCCGCGCCGGTCCCGTCGGAAACGCTGCATCGCCGACCCGGAGGAACGTGGCAGCTGCTCGGCGTCGGCGTCGGATTGCGCGTCCGGCGTCTGGGCGGCGGGCGACGCCTCGGGGGCTGATGCCGCGGACTCACCCGGCTGCCCCGCCCCTTGTGGCCCGGCTCCTTGGTGCCCCGACACCTCTTGCTCAGCCATCTGCTGCTGGGCGGCCGCGACCTGCTCGGCCAGCACGGGCGGCAGTACCACCGGCAGTGGGTCACGCGGTGGGAACGGTTCGGAGCCGCGGCGCACCACAGATTCGGCCAGCACCGCGCGCGCCAACCGGCCCAGTTCATCGGCCCGGTCGTCGGGTCCGCTGGCGACGCAGCGGATCATCCACCGCGGCCCGTCCACACCCAGGAAGCGGTGCACGCCGCCGGGCACGGTGGCAACCACCTCCCTGCCCCAGTGCCCGTCCTCGACCACCACCGATGCGCCCTCGTCGCGCAGGGACTCCGCGAGTTCGCGTACCACTTCACGCCACAGGCCGGGCGACTTCGGTGCCGCGAACGCGCTGACGTTGATCCGTCCATGCGGTGTCACCAGGTACACCGCTTCGGGTTGATGCGCCGCCGACATCTCGACGGTCACCTGACCACCCTCGACCACCGGAACGAGCACCGAGCCCAGATCGAGATGCGAATTCCCCAACTCCTCTGCCGGAGTTGTCAGCGCATCGATGTCGTACGGGCCCTGTGCGGTACCGATCCGCAATTCCCCGTCCTGCGATCGACCGTCCCGGAATCCACTGTCGTCGGTTGCCATGGTCGTCTACTCCTCGGTCTGACGTGTCGTGGGATGGTCGGGGCCGCCGTCGACGTCGGGCGCGGCCGCGGCCAAGATCGCGTGTCCACCGCTGGAGCCGTATCCACCGGCCCCACGGCTGGTCTCGTCGAGCTCGGCGACCTCGACGAAGTCCGGCAACTCGACGCGCTGAACGAGCAACTGCGCGATCCGGTCGCCTCGTGCGATGGTGATCGGCTCGTCGGGGTCCAGGTTGATCAGGCACACCTTGATCTCGCCGCGGTAGCCCGCGTCGATGGTGCCGGGGCTGTTCACGATGGACAGGCCGGCGCGCGCCGCGAGCCCCGACCGGGGGTGGACGAGTCCGACGGTGCCGATCGGCAGAGCCACGGCGATCCCCGTGCCCACCAGCTGCCGCCGCCCGGGCGGCAGTTCCAGATCGGTCGTCGAGCAGAGGTCGACCCCCGCGTCACCGGGATGTGCGCGCGTGGGTAGTGGGATGCCGGGGTCGAGTCGGCGGACCGCGATCGGCTCGCTCGCGTCGCCCCGGTCGTTTGTCACGGTGGGAGAATTCTGCGCCACGAGGGCAGACTACGCTGGTCGCGTGACTCCCCCTGAATCACCTGAGAATCCGGCCGGTCGCCCCTCCGGCGACGGCGCAGGCGGGTCGACGGGTGACGCAAAGCACCCGGCGACAGAACGGAACTCGACGCCGGATCGGTTCTCCGAACGCTTGACCGTCCCGTGGTGGTGGTGGTTGGCTGCCGCAGTCGTGACCGGTGTCGTCGGCTACGAGATCCAGCTCTCCGCGCACCGATCCGCATGGAGCATCGTCGGTTACGTCGTGGTGGCCGTGTTGTGTGCGGCAGTCCTCTGGTCGATGGGGCGCGTCTCGATCCGGGTCACCGCCGACCGTGAGCTGCAGGCGGGCCGGGCACGCCTGCCACGCGCGGTGATCGCACGCGGGGCCACCGTGCCGGCCACCGCCAAGAGTGCGGCACTGGGTCGGCAGCTGGATCCGGCTGCGTTCCTCATGCACCGGGCCTGGGTGAAGACGATGGTGTTGCTGGTCCTCGACGACCCGGACGACCCCACCCCGTACTGGCTCGTGTCCACTCGCCGCCCGGCCGCGCTGCTCGCGGCACTCGACCTCCCGGATGCGGCTGCCGAGGCCGGTATCGCCGACTGATCCGATCGGGAGGTACGAAGGGGCGGGCTCGACGTCGGTCGACCCGCCCCGCACCGTGTCAGGCGCAGTCCACGCAGATCCGCGAATTGCCGTTCTCGCGTGCCAGCCGACTGCGGTGGTAGACGAGAAAGCAGCTGGTGCAGGTGAATTCATCAGCCTGCTTGGGTATCACCCGAACCGACAGCTCTTCACCCGAGAGGTCGGCCCCGGGGAGCTCGAAGGATTCCGCGGTGTCGCCCTCGTCGACGTCGACGGCAGACGACTGCGCCTCGCTGCGCCGGGCCTTCAGCTCCTCGAGCGAGTCCTCGTTCAGATCCTCGGTGTCTGTGCGACGTGGCGCGTCATAATCTGTAGCCATTGTGTGCCTTACCTATGTGAGAGTGTGCGAGCGCTCTCGGTTGCCCCGGCTTGTGGCCGGACAAACGTAGGTGCGCGGACCCGCCGGGATTGTCTTGCCGTCGGGCGTCACTTCAACGTCATGACCGGTGCAATTCGTTACCCAGGACCCTGCAGATCGGCGTGATTTTCGTCACATCCGATGTACATGCCTTCCGTCTGCTTCGGAGGGCGGGCGCCCGAAGCCTAGTGCACCCGTGCCGCTGGGTCAACGGTTGGGCCGCCCCGATCATTCCCGGGCGGGTCGCCGGCCGATATTACCCAGCCGGCACCGCGACACGGCCGACCCACGGGCCCGTCCGTACCGAGCCTGGCGGGGCGCACCCTTTAGAGTGGTGCCGCAGGTCGAGGTGAGAAGGAGCCGATTCGCGGTGGTGGCGCAGATTACCGGGGGCACATCGGTCGACGTCAATGGTCGTCCGTTCCGGCGACGCCGGGCGCGCCCGGCGATCATCGCCGCTGTGGTGCTGCTGGCGGCCGCGATGGCCACCTGGGCGGTCGCGCTCAGCGAGTCCGGGCCGACCCCGATTCCCGTCGCCTGCAATCAGCCGACACCCGCATCAGCCGATCCATCGGCTCCGGCCCCGGCGACACCGGCACCCGAGCCGCCCGAACTCGCCGCCGCCGACCGGGACGAGATGCTCGACGTCGCGCCGGCCGCTCTGTCCACCTTCCAGGTGCGGGTCCTGAACGCATCGTCACAGCGCGGCGCCGCTCGGTCGGTATCCGACGACCTGACCGCGCAAGGGTTCATCCCGGTCGCCGACACGCCGTACGCGGACGACACCGTGTACCCCAACCGTGACCTGGCCTGCTACGCCCAGATCCGCTTCGGGCCGACCGGAGAGGCCAGTGCGGCTGCGGTGTGGTTGGCACTGCCCTGCGCCCAGCTCGTCGTCGACGGCCGCACGGACAACTCCGTCGACGTCGCCCTCGGTGAGTACTACGAGGCCCGCGAGCAGTCCCAGGACGCCCAGGCGGCGCTGGAGGCCCTGCGCTCGGCCGATCCCAACAACCCACAGACCGGTGCCGACCCCAGCCTCGTGCAGGCGGTGCATTCTCAGTCCTGCTGAGCCACCCCCGCTCGGCCATCCGGCCGACGGCTCAGCCGGCGTCCGCGAGCACCGTCAGCCAGGGATCATCCGGCGTGCCCCGAGATCGTCGAGCAACTCGACGAATCCGTCGGCGATGCCGGGTGCGCACGCCAGGGTGACGTGCCCGTCCGAGGACCTCGAATCCGGCGGCGGGGTGTGGACCACAGCGCCCGCCTCGGCGGCGATCAGACCGCCCGCCGCCCAGTCCCACGGGCTCAGGCCGTGTTCGAAGTGGGCGTCGACCGCACCGCTGGCGACCATGCACAGATCGAGAGCGGCCGCCCCCACCCGTCGCAGATCGCGCACGCGCGGCAGCAACGCGGCCACGATGGCCCCTTGCTCTGCCCGGCGACGCGCGTCGTAGGAGAAGCCGGTCGCCACCAGGGCGAGTTCCACGCTGTCGATCGGGTTACAGGCCAGCGCGATCCGGCCGGCGCCGGCATCGAGGTGCGCGCCCCCGCCGAGGGCTGCGGAGTAGGTGATCCCACGCGCCACGTCGACCACCGCGCCGGCAACCGAGCGGCCGTCGACCTGGGCGGCGACCGACACGGCGTACGCCGGGATGCCGTACATGAAGTTGACGGTGCCGTCGATCGGGTCGACCACCCAGCGCACCCCGGACGGCACCACCACCGAACCGCCGGCCTCCTCCCCCAGCACCTCGTCGTCGGGTCGCCGGGCACGGAGTTCGGCTCGGATCAGCTGCTCGGTCTCGGTGTCTGCGAGGGTGACCGGATCCGTGGGTGTCGATTTCGTACTCACCGCCGACGGTGCGGACGTGGCGGGTCCGGCGTCGACCGCTCCCGGATCGTGACCCGGCCGCGCACCGAACAACTCGGGTCGCCGGGCCCGGACGTGGGCGGCGGCACACTGTGCCACATCGATTGCGACACGTTCGAGTTCGTCGAAGCCGGGATCATCGGTCACAGCACCATGTCAGCACACCGGCGTCGTCGGCGTTGCGCCGGGATGAGTGCTGCGTCGGGCACGGCGGTGAACTGCGGGACCGGCGACGATGACGAGTTGGTGTCGACCACAGCGATGCGCGCCGAGGCTGGATAGCCTTGTTCGCACACCATCTCCCCGAGCTCGTCGAACCCAGGGGTTCGACCAGAGAGGACCCGGACATGAGCGATGCCGAGGCAGCGAGCACCGAAACAGCCACCCCGACCAACCTCGGATTCGGCGTCGACGTCGGCGGGTCCGGCATCAAGGGGGGCATCGTCGATCTCGACACCGGTGAGCTGGTCGGCGAGCGCTTCAAAGTGCTCACGCCGCAGCCGTCGACCCCCGAAGCCGTCGCAGGTGGGGTGGCCGAGGTCGTCGATCATTTCGACTGGACGGGCCCCGTCGGCATCACCCTGCCCGGCGTCGTCACCGACGGCGTCATGCGCACGGCGGCCAACATCGACAAGGACTGGATCGGTACCGATGTCTATGAACTGTTCAGCTCGCATCTGGGAGGCCGGCCGGTGTCGGTGCTCAACGACGCCGACGCCGCCGGCATGGCCGAGGACCGCTACGGTGCGGCCGCCGACGTCGACGGCGTCGTGGTGTTGCTGACCCTCGGGACCGGTATCGGATCGGCCATCCTCATCGACGGCACACTGGTGCCCAACACCGAACTCGGGCACATGATCGTCGACGGCAAAGAAGCCGAACACCGGGCGTCCTCCAAGGTGAAAGAGGACAAGGGCTGGCCGTATGAGAAATGGGCCGAGAAACTGTCGCGGGTGCTCGAGGCCTACGAAGTCCTGTTCTGGCCCAAGGTCTTCGTGGTCGGCGGGGGTATCAGCCGCAAGAGCGACAAGTGGCTGCCGTACCTCACCAACTCGACACCCGTCGTTCCCGCGACGCTGAAGAACACTGCGGGTATCGTCGGCGCGGCGATGGCAGTGTCCACCGGACTACGGGCGTGACAACTCCCGCGCTGATCGTGGTGTATCACGACATGGCCTGACCAGGCCTTTGCCACATCGTGCGAGGCGATGTCGTTACAATGGTCCACACCGGTCATCGCGCACCGAGAAATCAAGCCCCTGATCCGCGTCGGCGTGCGCCGCCGTCGGTGGATTCACGAGTCAGTTCCGAAAGGTTGTACGTGGCAGCCACCAAGACCCGACAGGCCGACGTCGACGAATCGACAGACGCGACTACCGCCACGGAGCCTGCGCCGGCCAAACGGACCGCCAAGAAGGCCACCGCCCGCAAGGCACCAGCGAAAAAGGCGGCCAAGAAGGCCACCGGCAAACGCGCCCCGAAGAAGGCGACCAAGCCTGCCGACGGCGACGACGTCGAATCGACGGAGGATCCCGACGAGAGCGGCTCCATCGATGACATCGAGGGTCCGGACACCGAACTCGCCGACGACGTCGAGATCGACGACGACATCGAGGTCGACGAGGAAGAGGCCTCGGATGACGACGCCTCCGACGAGGACGCCTCCGACGACGACGAAGACGACACGGCCGACGCCGCCACCACCCCGGCGGTGGTGGTGAAGCCCGCCGGTGACACGGCCAAGGCCGACACCAAGGAGAAGACCTCCGGCGATTTCGTCTGGGATGAAGAGGAATCCGAGGCTCTGCGCCAGGCACGTAAGGATGCCGAGCTCACCGCGTCGGCCGACTCTGTCCGCGCTTACCTCAAGCAGATCGGCAAAGTCGCGCTGCTCAACGCGGAGGAAGAGGTCGAGCTGGCCAAACGCATCGAGGCCGGCCTGTTCGCGACCGAGCGGCTGCGCCGGATCGTCGACTCCGGCGAGAAGCTCAGCACCGCCTCCAAGCGCGACCTGAACTGGATCTCGCGCGACGGCAATCGCGCGAAGAATCACCTGCTCGAGGCGAACCTGCGGCTCGTGGTGTCGCTCGCCAAGCGCTACACCGGACGCGGCATGGCGTTCCTGGATCTGATCCAGGAGGGCAACCTCGGTCTGATCCGTGCAGTGGAGAAGTTCGACTACACCAAGGGTTACAAGTTCTCCACGTACGCGACGTGGTGGATCCGTCAGGCGATCACCCGCGCGATGGCCGATCAGGCCCGCACCATTCGCATCCCGGTGCACATGGTGGAGGTCATCAACAAGCTCGGACGCATCCAGCGCGAACTGCTCCAGGACCTCGGCCGCGAGCCGACCCCGGAGGAACTCGCCAAGGAGATGGACATCACGCCGGAGAAGGTGCTGGAGATCCAGCAGTACGCGCGTGAACCGATCTCACTGGACCAGACCATCGGCGACGAGGGCGACAGCCAGCTCGGAGACTTCATCGAGGACTCCGAAGCCGTGGTCGCCGTCGATGCGGTCAGCTTCACCCTGCTGCAAGACCAGTTGCAGTCGGTTCTGGAGACGTTGTCCGAGCGTGAGGCCGGTGTCGTCCGTCTGCGCTTCGGGCTGACCGACGGTCAGCCCCGGACCCTCGACGAGATCGGTCAGGTCTACGGCGTGACCCGCGAGCGTATCCGCCAGATCGAGTCGAAGACGATGTCGAAGCTGCGGCATCCGTCGCGGTCGCAGGTCCTGCGCGACTACCTGGACTGATCCGGCCTCGACCGGTCTGAGAACCCTGTCACGAACGCGGGCGGTGTGAACACACCGTCCGCGTTCGGCGTGTACGGCCGAACATCGACGACCGCATCACGCGGCAGGGCGCCGTAGAGATGAGGAAAGAGCATGCCGTCCGGATCGGACGGCACCCCCGGCTCCCAGACGACCCGCGCCGACACCCGCTCCGGGTCGATCACGAGCAGCACCAGGTCGTCGCGACCACCGAACAGCCGGTTGGCCGGTAGGTGGACCTGCTCCGGCGCCGACAGATGGATGAAACCGACCTCGGCGAGCGACGGCGGTTCATGAGATCCGGACCGACGCGACCGCTCCCATTCGGCACGGGCACACAGATGGAGCAGCACACGTTCCGGGTCGACAGACATGTTCGATGCACTAACCACCCGATCATCACCTTGTCAAGGGTTGTGCGCGATCAGATTCTCCCCACCGCGTCGAATGCACGGATCCGCCAGTGCTGCGCTTACGATTCTCCGCATGCTGGTGACCCGACGTGCTGTCGACCTCCTGCGGGTGGCGTCGATGCTGTGTCTGCGGCGCCGCGGCCCGATCGTCTGATCGAGATCGCCGCGGCGCGTTTCTGACCGCGCCAGCGAATGCCGGGGTTCCCCGGCGGCTGGTGCGTGTCCCGCTCCCCGAGTCGCCCATCCGGGTCACCCCGGTGAACCGAAAGTTCTCATCGCATGCGCACCATCGTTCTGATCGGCCTGGTCGGTCTGTCCGCCCAACTCGTCGACGGCAGCCTCGGCATGGCCTACGGCGTCACCACCACCACGCTGCTGCTGGCGATCGGGGCCAATCCCGCTGCCGCATCGGCCACCGTCCACCTCGCCGAGATCGGGACCACGCTCGTGTCCGGAGTGTCGCATTGGCGCTTCGGCAATGTCGACTGGAAAGTGGTCCGGCGGATCGCCCTTCCCGGGGCAATCGGCGCGTTCCTGGGCGCGACCGTGTTGTCGAATCTGTCCACCGAGGCCGCGGCTCCCCTGATGGCCGTCATCCTGCTGCTGCTGGGTCTGTACATCCTGGCTCGGTTCACCTTCCAGGGCATCCCGCGTGAGCACCTCGGCAAACCGCTGCGCAAGCGCTTTCTGTCGCCGCTGGGCCTCGTCGCCGGTTTCGTCGATGCCACCGGTGGTGGCGGTTGGGGCCCGGTGGGCACTCCGGCCATCCTGGCGAGCGGACGGCTCGAGCCGCGCAAGGTGATCGGTTCGATCGATACCAGTGAGTTCATCATCGCGGTGGCGGCGAGCCTCGGGTTCCTGGTGAGTCTGGGTTCGCAGGGGATCAACTTCGCCTGGGTCGGTGCGATCCTGGTCGGCGGGATCATCGCCGCGCCGATCGCCGCCTGGCTGGTCCGGCATGTCCCACCGCGCCTGCTCGGCTCCTCGGTGGGCGGGCTGATCGTGCTGACCAACACGCGCAGTTTGCTGCGCAGCGATCTCGTCGACGTTCCCGCAGCTGCGCAGACAGGCGTCTACGTCACCATCGTCGTGTTGTGGGTGGCCGCCTTCGGCTACTCACTGCGGGAGTACCTCCGCGACCGCGAGAACGAGTCGTCGGATGCCGTCAGCCGACTGCGTGCGGAGCAGGAGACGCAGAAGCCGGACGCCGGCCACGTCGTGTGAGCCGCATCTCAGGACACGTAAACTCGGATTGAGGGCGTGTTGCCGCTGGCGCAGCGGGTGTTAACGGTGAGTGACGACACACCCGGGCGACCCGCGGAACAATACGAAACGCCCATACGTCTGAAAGGGTGAGGGTGACGCATCAGACCGATGTGTCGGCTCACGAAGGGAAAGGCGACCGGCAACGACGCCAACGCCGGACCGGGACGGAGGAACTATGTCAGACACAGCCACCACAGCCCCGATCTCCATGCCGCTGACCGCCGCCGATCGCTGTGATCGATGCGGTGCGGCCGCCAAGGTGCGGGCCGTGCTGCCCGCCGGTGGCGAGCTTCTCTTCTGCCGCCACCACTTCAACGAGCACGAGGCCAAGCTCGTGGAGCTGTCCGCAGTCGTGGAGTCGAGCGAAGAATTGGTCTGAATCGTCCGAGACGACATCGCGACCCGGCCCGGGAGTGTTCCGGCCGGGTCGCTGTCGTTTCACGTGACGTCGGACGCGCCTCAGCGCCAGGTACGTAGCGCCGAGATCCGCTCTCGGAGTTGCTCGGCGGTCGCCATCGCCGTCGGCGGGCCGCCCAGACGCTCACGCAGTTCGTTGTGCACCATGCCGTGCGGTTTGCCGGTGCGGTGGTGATGCATCGCCACGAGTGTGTTGAGTTCCTTGCGCAGCGCGTGCAGATTCTCCCCGGCCGGGCGCGCGGGCGCTGAGGTCTCGATCACCTGGGCGGGCCCGGCCGCGGACCGTTGCGCCATCTGATCGGCCTGCCGCTTGCGCAACAGTTCACGGACCTGCTCGGCGTCCAGCAGACCCGGTAGGCCCAGGTAGTCCTCCTCCTCGTCGCTGCCCGAGAATGTCGCCGTACCGTAGGAGGCCCCGTCGAAGATGAGCTGGTCGAGTTCGGCGTCGGCGTGCAACGACTGGAACGCCTTCTCCTCCTCGCCCGGTTCATCCTGCTGCTTGTTGGCGTCGATCAGCAGGCCATCGTCGAGGCCGTCGCTCTCCCGGTGGGGTTTTCCCAGGACGTGATCGCGTTCGGCCTCCATCTTGGAGGCCAGATCGAGGAGCACCGGAACCGACGGCAGGAACACGCTGGCGGTCTCGCCCGGGCGCCGCGAGCGCACGAACCGGCCGATCGCCTGGGCGAAGAACAGCGGCGTCGACGAACTGGTCGCGTACACGCCCACCGCGAGCCGCGGGACGTCGACACCTTCGGACACCATGCGCACCGCGACCATCCATTCATCGCGCGATGCCGCGAACTCGGCGATGCGCGACGACGACTTCGGATCGTCGGACAGCACCAGCGTGGGCCGGGTCCCGGTGATCGACGTGAGCAGCTCGGCGTAGTCGCGGGCGACCGCCTGGTCGGTGGCGATCACGAGCCCGCCGGCATCGGCCATGCCGCCCGCGCGAAGCTGACGCAGCCGGGTGCTGGCGGCCTCGAGTACCGACGGAATCCAGTCGCCGTGCGGATCCAACGCCGTCCGCCACGCTCGGGCGGTGTGCTCCGCCGACAGCGGCTCACCCAGGCGAGCGGTGAACTCCTCCCCGGCACTCGTTCGCCAGCTGGCCTGGCCGCTGTAGGCGAGGAACATGACGGGTCGGACGACGCCGTCGGCCAGCGCATCGGCATACCCGTAGGTGTGATCGGCCACCGATCGCAGCACCCCGCCGGCCTCCGGTTCGTAGGTCACGAACGGGATGGGCGAGTCGTCCGAACGGAACGGGGTACCGGTGAGCGCCAGCCGTCGGGTGGCGTCGGAGAAGGCCTCCCGGATCGCGTCACCCCAGGATTTCGCATCGCCGCCGTGATGGATCTCGTCGAGGATGACCAGGGTGCGACGGTTCTCGGTGCGGACCCGGTGACGCGACGGATGGGCCGCCACCTGGGCGTAGGTCAGCACCACGCCGTGATAGTCCGAGCTGGTCTGGCCGGTGGCGTTGCGGAAGTTCGAGTCCAGGGCGATTCCCACCCGAGCGGCCGCCTCGGCCCACTGATGCTTGAGGTGTTCGGTCGGGGCGACCACGGCGATCTGCTCGACGGTGCGATCGTCGAGCAGTTCGCGGGCCACGCGCAGACCAAAGGTGGTCTTCCCCGCTCCGGGCGTCGCGACCGCCATGAAGTCGACCGGTCGGCGGGTGAGGTATTTGGTCAACGCCCGCCGCTGCCACGCGCGTAGTGGCGGTCCCGGGGGGATGGATGTTTCCTCGGCTGCCGGGCCGTCGGCTGCTGAAGTCACTCGTGCACTGCTCCTGACACCTGGTCTGACCGGACTGTCCCTACCGGACTCATTCGGTGGGCATGAAATGTCCCCTCACCGGATCGAGACCGACGGAGGGGACGCGAGCAATTCTAGCGGGAGCGCCCTCCGGCTTCCCGGTTGACGCGCGTTGGTCCCGGAGGCGACCGACGGTCGGCGACGGCACACCAGGTGGGGACCGGTTGCCCCGTTTCGGTGGCCGATCAGGGATGCTAGAGCCATCAGCAGTCGACACCGCAACCCAGTACCGATCACCGAGGACCCCGAGTCGTCGGCCGGTGCTGCACATCCGGGCCCGGCTGCGCCGGTGCCGCCCGGCGTACCCCGCGATGCGCGTCGACGTCGCGTCCCACCGTCCCCACCCCCGACATCACCGACTCCGACATCACCGACCGCACCGATCGACGACACGAGCCCCACCCGCCCGCTGGCACCTCGGCCGACGCCGGGAGTGCCGCCCGGACCACCCGCTCGGCCACTGAGCGCGACCCCGTCGGCGGGCACCGGACCCGAGGACGAACCATCCGACGCCACCGGAGCCCGCGCACCGGGATCGGCCGCTGACGCTCCGACCGACCGGGGTCTCGACCACCCGGCCGCCAAGACCCCGCCCACGGTGGGTCGACCAGTCGTGCGCAACCTGCACCGCGTCGTGTGGCGCACCATCGTCAAGGCATGGGATGACGGCATCGTGGGGATGGCGGCACAAGGAGCGTTCTGGCAGGCCCTGTCGCTGCCGCCGCTGCTGCTCGGTCTGCTGGGCAGCGTCGGCTACATCGCCGGCTGGTTCGGGCCGGACACGGTCGACGTCATCTACGAGCGCATCATCGCCTTCGCCGACCGCACGTTCTCCGGCAATGTCGTCGACGAGATCATCCGTCCCACGGTCGACAACGTGCTCGGCCGTGGCCGGGTGGTCGTCATCTCGGCGGGTTTCCTCGTCTCGCTGTGGGCCGGTTCGTCGGCGGTGTCGTGTTTCGTCGCCTCGATCGTGCGCGCCCACGGTCAGCATGAGGTGCGCAACCCGGTGTGGCAACGCTTCTTCGCGCTGTTCCTCTACATGGGGTTTCTGATCGCGTCGGTGTTCGTGTTGCCGCTGGTCGCGCTCGGCCCCAACTACCTCCACGAGATCGTGCCCGACTCGTGGGACCCGATCATCACCCAGCTGATCGATTTCGGCTACTTCCCGTTCGTGGCCGTGCTGCTGCTGGTCATGCTCACCACCCTGTACCACCTGGCCCTGCCCAATCCGCTGCCTTGGCACCGCCTGGTCGGCGGCGCCGTGGTCGCCGGCATCTTCTTCTGGGTGGCGAGCTACATCCTCCGCATATACCTGACCGAACTCACCCGAGCCGGATACAGCTACGGCGCGCTGGCGACGCCGGTCGCGTTCCTGCTGTTCACGTTCTTCCTCGGGTTCGCAATCGTGATCGGGGCCGAATTCAACGCCGCCGTGCAGGAATTCTGGCCCGCGAAACCGCCCGTCTCGGCGCAGATGCGCGACTGGGTCTCCTCGCAGACCGCGGAGATGACCGGTCAGCTCAAGACACTGCCGGACCGATTGGCCTCGGGACCGATCCGACGGGGGCGGACACCGTCGCGACGCCCGCCGCCGGATACCCCGTCGGACTGAGGCCGCGCTCCGTCGGAGGGCTGCATCACTCGGCGCGAGACCTCGGTCACCTGCGCATCAGATCTCATTCCTTGCGCATGCGGTTGTAGATCTTCTTGCATTTCGGACAGACCGGCGATCCGGGTTTGGCCGAGCGGGTGACGGGGAATGTCTCTCCACACAAGGCCACCACGTGATTACCCATGACGGCGCTCTCGGCGATCCTGTCCTTCTTCACGTAGTGGAAGAACTTTGGGCGATCGTCATCGCCGTGATCGGTGGTGTCGGCATCGGGCCGTTCGTCGACGTCGGTCCGCTCGTCGAGGTCCGGCCGCTCGATTGTCTCAGTTCCCATACCGACCATTGTGCGCCACCACAACGCCGAAAGGGATGCGGCTACGAATGACCGATGTGAGACCTCGACCGGCGAGCTCGATGCGGATGACCCGTGAGTGCATCCGCGGCGGCAAAGTGGGATGGTGGACATATGAGCAGAGAAGGATCGACGGGGCACGGAACCGAGCCCCAGGCCTTTCTGATCACCGGTGCGCAACAGTCGCTCGACGACCAGCACCGGGCGCGTGTGCGCAAGTACCTGACCTTGATGGCCTTCCGGGTACCGGCTCTCGTGATCGCCGGGATCGTCTACAGCGCCACCGGAAACGGTTTGCTCGCGCTCGCCATCGTCGCCGCCTCCATCCCGATTCCGTGGATCGCCGTGCTCATCGCCAACGACCGGCCTCCGCGCAAGCGCGGCGAGGTGCCGCAGTATCGATACGGCGTCGATCACTCGGTGATCGGGCCGGCACCGCTCGAGGGACCCCATCAGATCCTCGATTCGCGCCTCGTCGACTCCACCGCCGACCCGTCGGACACGACCTCACGCGCCGAGCGCGACCGACGTTCCCGCTGACCCACACTCTCAGCAAGTTCTCATGTGCCCGGCTGCATCGCCGGGAAAAACTGCTGGTCAAGTCACCAGCGAGGCCGTCGGGCCCCGGTTCTCCCGGGAACTTTCCCCCACCGGTCAGCGTTGAACCCGATGTACGCACTTCACGTCAGGAGGCCGAATGTCACGCTCGACAGTTGCACGCCCGACCACGACCACTGCGACCACGACCACTGGAGTAGCCGAGGATCCCGCCCGCACCATCCGTCCCCCGATGACGGAGCAGGATCTCGACGCCCAGTCCCCGGCAGCCGACCTCGTTCGCGTCTATCTCAACGGCATCGGCCGCACCGCTCTGCTCAACGCCGAGCAAGAGGTCGAACTGGCCAAGCAGATCGAGGCCGGTCTCTACGCGAAACATCTGCTGGCCACCAAGAAGCGCCTCTCGGCCACCAAGAAGCGTGACCTCGCCGTCATCGTCCGGGAGGGCGAATATGCGCGTGCACACTTGCTCGAGGCCAACCTCCGCCTCGTGGTGTCGCTGGCCAAGCGCTACACCGGACGCGGGATGCCGCTGCTGGATCTGATCCAGGAGGGCAACCTCGGTCTGATCCGCGCGATGGAGAAGTTCGACTACGCCAAGGGGTTCAAGTTCTCCACGTATGCGACGTGGTGGATTCGACAGGCGATCACCCGCGGCATGGCCGATCAGAGCCGCACGATCCGGCTGCCCGTCCATCTGGTCGAGCAGGTGAACAAGCTCGCCCGGATCAAGCGGGAGTTGCATCAGCAGCTCGGCCGGGAGGCCACCGACGAGGAATTGGCCAACGAGTCGGGTATTCCGGCGGAGAAGATCGCCGATCTCCTCGACCACAGCCGTGACCCGGTGAGCCTCGACATGCCCGTCGGCAACGACGAAGAGGCACCGCTCGGGGACTTCATCGAGGACGCCGAGGCCACCTCGGCGGAGAACGCGGTGATCGCCGGGTTGCTACACTCCGACATCCGTTCGGTGCTGGCCACTCTCGACGAACGTGAGCAGCAGGTCATCCGGATGCGCTACGGCCTCGACGACGGTCAGCCGCGCACTCTCGATCAGATCGGTCGGATGTTCGGTTTGTCCCGTGAACGCGTCCGTCAGATCGAGCGCGAGGTCATGGGCAAGCTGCGCCAGGGTGAGCGCGCCGAACGGCTGCGCGCCTACGCCAGCTGATCAGCTCCCGACCGTTCCCGCCAGGAACCGGTTCACGCCAACCGTCTGGGTCCGGTGTCCGCACGTGTGGGCACCGGACCGACGCGTATCACGGCGTTGAGCACCGCCGCACCGTCGGGCGAGGCCAGGATCGGATCGCAGAGCACCTCCCGCACCTCGGGAATGTCATCGACCAGCGTGGAGATGCGCATCAGCAGGTCGGTGAGCGCCGACCGATCGACCGGCGGTTCTCCGGCGTAACCGCCCAACAGTGGCGCCGACCGAGGTTCGTCGAGCAACTCCTCGGCGTCGAGCGGGGTCAACGGTATCGCCCGATAGCCGTGGTCGCCGAGAAGATCGAACGTACGGCCGGACAACCCGAACGAGATCAGCGAGCCGAAGGAGCGGTCGTCGCGCACCCGGATCGTCGTGCCGATTCCCTTCGGCGCCATCTTCTGTACATGCAACAGGTCGTCGCCGGTCAGCTGGCTCAGCTCCGAGAACGCGGTGATCACCGCCGTCGCGTCGGGCAGGTCGAGCCGCGCTCCCTCGCGGTCCAGTCGACCACGCCACACCGGCGAGGTGGCCTTGACCGCCACCGGGAAACCGAACCGTTCGGCGGCGCCCGCCGCCTCGTGCATCGTCGAGACCTCTGCGAAGGGCACCACCTCGATGCCGTAGGCCCGCAACAGCGTCGCCGACTCGACCGGCCCGAGGGTGTCCGTCGGCTCGCCGCCGTCATCCCGGTCGTGCCGGTCCATCACCTCCCGCACGTACATCCGCGCTCCCTCGGGATCGGTTCCGTCCGGCCGGTGGATCTCCGGTTCCGGCCGTTGCCGCCATCGCGCGTACTGCCAGGCCCGCACCAGCGCAGTGGCCGCACGTTCGGGACTGCCGTACGACGGGATCGAACCGCATTCCGGCAGTCCGTTGCCACCGGGCTTCATCAGCCCCGGCGGGATGCCTTCCACCGCCAGGAACGTCGTCACGATCGGCTTCGGGCCGTCGGCGTCGGGTGTGTTCGCCGCCGCCATCAGCGCACGAGCGTGCCAGTCGGCGTCCACCGCCACCGGCGGCACGAACACCACGATCACCGCGTCCACGGCCGGGTCGCGCATGGCGTCGGTGACCGCTGCTTCGAATTCGTCCTCACTGGCGCCTGCGCCGAGGTCGATCGTGTCGGTCACCTCCAGTCCGCCACCTCGGGCGGTGTCGGCTGCCAGGCTGCCCAGGACCGACGAATTCCCGATGATGCGGGTGCGTGGCCCCCGCGGTAGCGGCTGGTAGGCGAAGAGCGTGGCGCAGTCGAAGAGTTCGGAGATCGAGTGCACCTGGATCACGCCGGCCTGTTCGAGCACCATCTGCGCGATCCGGTCGTCGAGGCTGGCGGCCGACGACCGTTCGGCACGCGCGGCGGTCATCGCTCCCTTGCCGGACTTCACCGCGACGATCGGCTTGGACCGGGAGACCCGGCGGGCGATACGGGAGAACTTCCGCGGGTTGCCGAAACTCTCCAGATAGAGCAGCACGACATCGGTATCGGTGTCGGTGTCCCAGTACTGCAACAGGTCGTTGCCCGAGACGTCGGCGCGATTGCCCGCCGAGACGAACGTCGACAGCCCGATCTGCCGGCGCGCCGCGGTGTCGAGGATCGCGATACCCAGGGCCCCGGACTGGCAGAAGAACCCCACCCGACCGGCCGCCGGAATCCGCGGTGCCAGTGTGGCGTTCAGGGCTATGGAGGCGCTGTTGTTGGCCACCCCGAGCGCATTCGGGCCGACCAGACGCATCCCGTGTTCGCGCGCCTGCTCGACGAGCCGCCGCTCGCTCTCCAGCCCTGCCGCGCCGCTCTCGCCGAAACCCGAGGACACCACCACCAGCGTGCGCACACCTTTGACCAGGCAGTCGTCGAGCACGTCGTCGACGACCGCCGCCGGTACCGCGACCACTGCGAGGTCCACCGGGTCGGGCACGTCGCGGACCGTGGGATAGGCCCGGATACCCCGCACGGAGGGTGGGCGGGGACGGATGTGCCGGTGCCCCGGCGAGCGCCGGCCGTGACCGGTCGCCGATGTGCCCTGCTCCGACTCCGACTGTGTGTCCGGGCCGGGCCCGTTCACCGGGAACACCGGGCCGGTGAAGCCACCGGCGATGATGTTGGCCAGCAACGTATTGCCGACTTTCTTGGGGTCGGTGGACGCGCCGATCACGGCCACCGAGGACGGCCGCAGCAGGTTGGCGACACTGCGCGCCTCCGAGGCTCGTTCGCGGGCGTTGCGAACCGACAGCAGCGCCTCGGTCGGATCGATGAGGAATTCCACGTGCACGGTGCTGCCGTCGAAATTGCGCGACAACTGGTAACCGGCGTCGCGGAACACCGCGACCATGTTCGGGTTCTCGCTGAGCACCTCGGCCTCGAAACGGGTGAAGCCGTTCTCGGCGGCGGCACCGGCGAGGTGTTCGAGCAGGATGGGACCGAGGCCACGACCCTGGTGGTCGTCTGCGACGACGAACGCCACTTCCGCCGATTCCGGTTTGCCGTCGAAACCGAGCCCCTCGTAGACGCCGATCGCGATGATCTCGCCGCCCAGAACGGCGACCAGCGCCACCCTCTTCTGGTAGTCGACGGTCGTCATCCGCGCCAGCTCACGCGGCGGCAGCGTCGGCGTGGGCCCGAAGTACCGCATGTAGCGCGTGCGCTCGGAGAGGCCGCCGTGGAAGCGGACCACGCGGTCGGCGTCGTCCGGCACGATCGGCCGCAGGTGCACGACGCCGCCGTCGGAGGCCAGCACGTCGGCGATCCAGTGCCGCGGGTAGTCCCAGGGGTCGCGCGGTCGTGGCTGTTCGGCGGATTCGGATGCGGCTGTCGGCGGTGGTACCGGGCTCGTCGGCCCGGCCAGTTCGGTCTGGTCCTGCTCAGTCACGCGGGTCCTCCGGATCAAGTCCGTGCAGCGGGTACACGGCGCGGCGGGTGGCGAGGATGGCTCGATCGGTCTGACGCTGCGCGGCTCCGGTGATTCCCTCGGGTGGGTCCTGCCCGGTGTCGCCGTCCCAGGCGACGTAGTTCACCTTGCCGCCGTCCCCCATCACCCCGACCGGCGGTTGCGAGTAATCCGAGTGCACGGTCTCGGCAATTTGCTCGGCAGTGGCACACCAGGATTCGTTGATCGTGGTGTCGACGTCGACGTCACGGTCGAGGACCACGGCCAGCAGGTGCGTCCAGCTGCGGGGGACGACGTTGACGACTCCGTATCCGCCACCGCCGACCGCGATCCACCGGCCGTCACAGTATTTCTCGGCGAGATCGCGCATCGCCTGCATCGCTGCGCGCTGGCCGTCGACGGTCAGCGCCAGATCGGTCAGCGGATCCGCCCGGTGGCTGTCCACACCGCACTGGCTGATCAGGATCTGCGGCCGGAACGCGTCGAGCACCGACGGAACGATTGCGTGGAAGGCGCGTAACCACAGCTGGTCGGCCACATCCGGCATCAGCGCGACGTTCACGGCGGAGCCGGCCGCCGCACCGTCGCCGACCTCGGTGGGCCAGCCGGTGCCGGGCCACAGGGTGGCCGGATGTTGGTGCAGCGACACCGTCATCACGCGGGGATCGTCGGCGAACTCCACCTGCACGCCGTCGCCGTGGTGGGCGTCGATGTCGACATAGGCGATCCGGTCGAACCCGTTGTCGAGCAGCCAGCGGATGGCGATCGCGCAGTCGTTGTAGATACAGAACCCCGCGGCTCGCGCCTTCATCGCATGGTGCATCCCGCCGCCGATGTTGACCGCGCGACGGACGGAGCCGGAGCCGACCGCCTGTGCGGCCGCCAACGTGCCGCCGACCAGCAGACGAGCGGCCTCATGCATCCCCTCGAACACCGGGTTGTCGGCGTCGCCGAGGCCGAACAGCCGCTCGAGCAGCGGGCCGGCCAGCGATGCGGTTCCCGATCCCACCGCGCGCACGGCGTCGATGTACTCCGTGGAGTGGACCACGGTCAGCGCCGAGTCGTCGATCGCCAACGGCGCGCGGCTGTCGACGCCCTCGAGGACACCGAGGCTCTGCGCCAGCGTCATGGTCAGGGCCAGTCGCACCGGATTCATCGGATGGGTATGAGCCCATTTGTAGCTCAGGAAGTCCTCGCTCCAGATGACCGCCGCCGCTTCGTCGCTCGTGCTCCGCGTCACGGTCCCAGGCTAGTGCCTCACCGTGCGCTCCGGCGCACTTCACCGGCACGGGCCAAGGTACCCTTGGAACCGACGAAGGGACTGCGTACCGTGAACGATCTGGTTGACACCACCGAGATGTACTTGCGGACGATCTACGACCTCGAAGAGGAAGGAATCGTCCCCCTGCGTGCACGTATCGCTGAACGGCTGGAGCAGAGTGGCCCGACCGTGTCGCAGACGGTCGCCCGCATGGAGCGCGACGGATTGCTGCACGTGGCCGGCGATCGGCATCTGGAACTCACCGAGAAGGGCCGGGAACTCGCCGTGGCGGTGATGCGCAAGCATCGACTCGCCGAACGACTTCTGGTCGACGTCATCGGAATGCCCTGGGACCAGGTCCACGAGGAGGCCTGCCGTTGGGAGCACGTGATGAGCGAGAACGTCGAACGGCGTCTGCTCGCCGTGCTCGACAACCCGACGACCTCGCCGTACGGCAATCCGATCCCGGGCCTGGACCAGTTGGGTTTGGACAACACCCCGGCCACCGACGGCGCCACGCGCCTGTCCGACCTTCCGCAGGGCGACCCGGTCGTCGTCATCGTCCGACGGCTGTCCGAACACGCCCAGTCCGACGCCACGTTGATCAGCGACCTCCGAGAGGCCGGTGTGGTGCCCAACGCCCGCGTCACCGTGACCATCGGCCCGGGCCGCGCCACGGTCACCTCTCCTGGCCACGACGGCCTGGAACTGGCCGAGGACATGGCGCATGCGGTCTTCGTCGAGAAGGTCTGACGTCGGTAACACCCGCGGGGGCCAACACCGCTGAACGATCCGTGGATCCTCAGCTCACCTCGCGGTCGAGGCTGGGGCCGGGCATCGGGACGCCGAGCGACTCGGCGACGTCGTAGCACATCGGGATCATCTCCCGAATCGTGGTGGGAGGTATTCCGCCCCGCAGGGCGGTGTCGAGTAAACCCGCCAGCGACCAGTGCGGGTCGGCGGCCAGTGCATGATCGAATGCCACTCCCGCGTATCCGCCCTCACCGTTGACGTAGTGCAGGTACCCGAGCATGGTGGCTGCGCTTGCGCGCCGCGACCCGGTCAGGCGGCGGGCCAGTTCACGCCACAGCGTCTCCGCGGCATGTCGGAAATCGGTGACCGACAACACGAGTGCGGCATCCCGAACCTGCAGGCGCAGCAAGGCCGCACCGAGTCGGGTGACCGCAGCGCAGTCGAGTTGCGGCGGGTGCGCGGGCGACGCGTATGCGATCACCTGGCTCACCAGATCACGCAGGAGCGTGGCGTCGTCGAATCCGTCCACGACCTCTCCGAACTGGTGGTGCGGGCCCACACAATGCGGCAGCGGGCGCAACATCTCTTCCATCTCCGACCGTCGCCCGAGCACTCGCCGACCGGTCTCCACCGCGCGCTGCACGGCCGTCGGACTGCTGTGCGGGTCGCCCAGGCGGCCGCGCAACGAGCCGGTCCGCGCAAGCGGTGGCGTGCTCCAGGTGGGTTCCGGTGCATCCCACACGCGTTGCCAAGGTGCGTTCTCGGCGAACTGCCCGACGACGAATCCGGTGGCGACACCGCCGATTCCGGCGAAACACCGATCCGCGGTCACGCACACCCGCCGGTATCGTTCGGCACCGACCGGGTGCCGGTCGTCGACGATCACGACGACAACCGCGAGTGCCTTCTCACGCGCACAGATCTCGGCGAGACCGTCGAGCACCGTCACCAGTGGTCCGGCGAGATCGCCGGTGTCGTCGAACACCAGATCGTGACGCATGGTGGTCTGCACGGTGTGCGGATCGGATCCGAAGGCCAAGACGATCAACGATCGTTCCGGAATGAAGCCGAGAAGGCCGGGCAGTGCCGTCAGGAGCGACGACGGTGTGAGCGGGCGTGGGCGCTGAGAGGTCGACATGTGCTCATCGTCGAACCCATCGATGCGAGTCCGCGGCCGGATTGTGCCGCTGTGCACAACCGGGCCGGTATTCCACAGGGAGAGTCTGCCGGCGACCGGCTTGCGCGCCCCGGGTCAGCCGAAGGCCGCCGCCACCGCCGAGTCGAACAATGCGTTCAGCGATGCGCCGGCGTCGGCCGACATCGGGTCCGCCCCCTGGTGCCGGTACTCGACGATCACCCGGACACCATCACGTTGCGCCATCACACTGGTCGTGCCGGTGACCAGTGGCGACTCGGAGCCGCCGGTGGTCATGGTCCGACGCAGCGCGGCAGTGGCCAGTCCCGACCGCTGCGGCGCCGGCAACACCTCGGTCATCACGATCGTGACCGCGGTGGGCGCGGATCCGGTGATCGTCCGTGGGCATCGGCGCGCGAGGCCCGTCACCTGATCGAGCGGACGATCGGCGTACGCGACGGCCGAGGTGAACGTGGCAGTCGATGTTGCCGGATCGGGGCCCACCAGCACCACCGCCCCGTCCGCGGACACGCCACGGGGTGTGCAGTCGGGCGGCGTGACGCTGCCGTGTAGCGGTCGTCCGGTCAGATCGGCCAGGGCACCCGGCACCGCCGGTGCCGGAAGTCGGGTCGCGGAGTCCGCCGGGAAGTCGACCGGCGCGACCGAACGCGCGGACAGGTCGGCGCTCCCACCAGCGGTCGCCTCGCCGTCCACCGAACAACCCACGGCGAGGACCGCGAGCGTCACCAGGGCAACCGCACCCCAGGCGACACGCAGCGAAGAGGACGCTCGGCCCAGGCAACCCATCACACCGAACAACTGTGCCACCGACGACTCCCCGGCCCGGCCGCGACACCCCGAACGCCCGGTTGTCCGCGGGAATCCTCGCCCTGCCCGCGGCGTTGGAAGCGGTAACACCACCCATGTGGAGTGGATGCCGGTCGCCCGGGATTGGCCCCGGACACCACCGATGCGAGACACTTGAGAGAACCGACACGAGGAGGCACGACCATGGACGAGCGGCCCGCCGAGCACAGCGCGCTGTACTCGCTGGAGTTCCCCGCGCCCCAGGTCTCGAACGACGAGGGCACCGGGCCGGTGCTGGTCCACGCCCTGGAGGGCTTCGCCGATGCCGGCCACGCCGTCGCTCTGGCCGCGCGCCATATGCGCGACGCACTGGACTCCGAACTCGTCGCGACCTTTTCGACCGACGAACTGATCGACTACCGGTCGCGGCGCCCCACCGTCACCTTCGACGGGAACACTTTCACCGGCATCGAGATGCCCAGCCTCACCATGCACGCCATCCGCGACACCAACGGGCGTCCGTTCCTGCTGTTGGCCGGTTCCGAGCCGGATCTGCGGTGGGAACAGTTCGTGGCGGCCGTACGCGGACTGGTGGAGCACTTCGGGGTCTCCGACGTCATCGGGCTGAACGCGATCCCGATGGCGGTGCCGCACACGCGCCCGGCCTCGCTCACCGCGCACGGCAACGACCCCGACCAGCTCGGCGACCTGCCCCGGTGGGGATCGGAGATGAAGCTGCCGGCGAGCGCGTCGATGCTGCTCGAATTACGGATGAGTCAGCACGACCATCGCGCCTCCGGCCTGTCCGTGCATGTGCCGCATTACCTGTCCCAGACGGACTACCCGGCCGCATCCGCCCGACTGTTGACGGCCGTCGGCGAACTGACCGGCCTGCAGATTCCCGTCGCCGCACTGGACAATGCGGCCGCGAAGGTGCGCGAACAGGTCGACAAGGAAGTCGACGGCAACGCCGAGATCGAAGGGGTCGTGCAGGCCTTGGAGTCGCAGTACGACACCTTCGCCCAAGCCCAGGCCCAGCGCGCCTCCCTGCTGGCCGCCGAGGCAGACCTGCCGACCGGCGATGAACTCGGCGCCGAGTTGGAGCGTTTCCTGGCCCAGCAGAGCGGTGACGACGAGTCCGGCGGCGACGAGGGACACGGCGACGACGGACCGGGCGGTTCGCCATCGCCGATCTGAGCGAGACGGTTTCGCGGTACCTCGAACCCGCCGACGACGAGGACACCGCTTTCGAGGTCTTCACCCGATGGTGGGACGCACGCGGGATCGCGCTGTATGCCCACCAGGAGGAATCCCTGCTGGAGCTGATCTCGGGCAACAACGTGATCCTCGCGACACCGACCGGTTCCGGGAAATCGTTGGTGGCCGCGGGCGCCATCTATTTCGCCCGTTGCCGCGGCGAGCGGGCCTATTACACGGCGCCGATCAAGGCACTGGTCAGCGAGAAGTTCTTCGATCTGTGCGCGACCTTCGGCGCCGATTCCGTCGGGCTGCTGACCGGTGATGCCGCGGTCAATGCGGATGCACCGATCATCTGCGCGACCGCCGAGATCGTGGCCAATCTGGCGCTGCGCGACGGCGAGCGCAGCGACATCGGCACGTTGGTCGCCGACGAGTTCCACTACTACGGCGAGCCCGACCGCGGTTGGGCCTGGCAGGTGCCGCTCGTCGAGCTCCCCCACAGCCAGTTCCTGCTGATGTCGGCCACCCTCGGCGACACCTCGTTCTTCGTCGACGACCTGCAACGACGCACCGGGCGCGACACCATCGCGGTGACCGGCACCGAGCGACCCGTCCCCCTTGAGCACAGCTATGCGATCACGCCGATCCACGAGACCATCGAGGACCTCGTGGCGGCCGGACGTGCACCGATCTACGTGGTGCACTTCACCCAGGCCGCCGCGGTCGAACGTGCGCAGGCGCTGATGTCGGTGAAGATCGCCGACAAGACCGAACGCGCCGCGATCGCCGACGCCATCGGCGACTTCCGGTTCCATACCGGGTTCGGCGCGACGCTGTCGAAACTGCTGCGCGCCGGGATAGGCGTGCACCACGCCGGCATGCTGCCGCGCTACCGCCGGCTCGTCGAGCGCCTCGCCCAACAGGGCCTGCTGAAGGTGATCGCGGGTACCGACACCCTCGGGGTGGGCATCAACGTGCCCATCCGCACCGTGCTGTTCGCCGGACTCAGCAAGTACGACGGCACTCGGGTCCGGCGGCTGCGCGCCCGGGAGTTCCATCAGATCGCCGGCCGGGCCGGGCGGGCGGGTTACGACACCGTCGGGTACGTGGTGGTGCAGGCCCCCGAGCATGATGTGGAGAACGCACGGGCCGTCGCCAAGGCCGGCGACGATCCGAAGAAGCGGCGCAAGCTGGTCCGCAAGAAGCCGCCGGAAGGTTTCGTGTCGTGGGGCGAGAAGACGTTCACCCAGCTCGTCGACGCGCCCGACGAACCATTGCGATCGCATTTCCGGATGACCACCGCCATCCTGATGGAGGTGCTGGCCCGCCCGGGTGATTGTTTCGCCGCGCTGCGACATCTGCTCGAGGACAATCACGAACCACGCAGTCGCCAACTGCGCCAGATCCGGCACACGATCGACTTGTTCCGGGGCCTGCGGGACTCCGGCATCGTCGTGCAGCTCGACGCCCCGGATGCCGACGGCAAGAACGTCGCGCTCTCGGTGGACATGCCGGAGAACTTCGCACTCACCAACCCGCTGTCGTCGTTCGCGCTGGCGGCATTCGAGATCCTGGACCCCGACTCGTCGACCTACGCGCTCGACGTCATCTCGATCCTCGAATCCACTCTGGAGGATCCGCGCCAGGTCTTGTTCGCGCAGCGCAAGGTGGCCCGCGACGCGGCGGTCGCCGAGATGAAGGCCGACGGCATCGAGTACGAGGAACGCATGACGCGGCTGGAAGAGATCACCTGGCCCCGCCCACTGCTCGACGAGATCGATTTCGCGTTCTCCGTGTACCGCCGGGGACACCCGTGGGTGGCCTCGTCTCCCCCGTCACCCAAATCCGTGCTCCGCGAGATGCTCGAGCGCTCGATGACCTTCACCGAACTCATCTCCGGCTACGGCCTCGCCCGGAGCGAAGGCGTGGTCCTGCGGTATCTGTCGGATTGTTATCGCGTGTTACGCCACGGCCTGCCGAACACGGTTGTCACCGACGAGATCGCCGAGATCACCGAGCACGTGGGCGCGATGGTCCGCTCGGTGGATTCCAGCCTCGTCGACGAATGGGAACAGCTCACGCACCCGCCCGCCTGATCGTCGACCGGCCGGGGTCCGGGTCAGGACAGCGCGGCGTGCATGCGTCCGGCCAGCTCGCCGACCTCGTCGGTGGTCATCACGAAGGCCGGGGAGATCTGTAGCGCCCCCTGCCCGGCCGCGCGTCCACTGACACCGTGCTCACGCAGCCGCCCCACCATCGGCTGTGCCTGCGCCGGATCGGCCAGTTGCACCGCGGTGACCGCCCCCAGACCGGTACGGACCTCGGCGACCGAATCGAGGTGTGCCAACGGACCCAAGGCGGCGGCCAGGTCCGACTCCAGGCGCGCCGCCTCGGCCAGCAGCCCTTCGCGCTCGATGATGTCGAGGTTGGCCATCGCCGCCGCCGCGGCACCGGCGTGCCCACCGTAGGTGTACCCGTGTCGCCACCAGGTACCACCGGCGTAGAAGGGTTCGGCGAGGTGCGGCGCGATGAACACCGCCCCCATCGGGACGTACCCCGACGTCAGCCCTTTCGCGGTGGTCATCATGTCCGGCGCCAGATCGAACCGCGACGAGGCGAACCACGACTCACCCCCGATGCGTCCGAATCCGGTGACCACCTCGTCGGCGACGAACAACACGTCGTGATCGCGACAGATCTGACGTACCTCCGCGAGATAGCCCTCGGGCGGCAGATAGATCCCGCCCGCACCGATGATCGGCTCACAGAAGAAGGCCGCGATCCGCTCGGACCCGAGGCGCTCGATCAGACCGAGCAAGCTCTTGGCGTTGTCCCACTCCACCGTCTCGGCGTCCGGCATCAGCTCCCCGTAGCCCTCACGGTTCACCGGTATCCCCGCGAGCGCGGTCCCCGCCACGTGCATGCCGTGGTAGGCCTTGGTGCGACCGACGACGATGTTCTTCTCGGGTCTGCCCATCTCGTGCCAATATCGCCGCGCGAGTTTCGCCGCGGTGTCCACCGAGTCGCTGCCGCCCGAGGTGAAGAAGATCTTGCTGCCGGCGACCGGGGCGATCGCGGCCAAGCGCTCGGCCAGCTCGGCGGTCACGTCGGCGGTGAGGTCGCCGAAGCCGGAATAGTGTGCGAGACGGCCCAACTGGTCTGCGACGGCCTGGGCAACCTCGGCTCGCCCGTGACCGATGTTGGTGAACCACAAGCCGGCGGTCGCGTCCAGATACTCGCGACCTTCCGCATCCCAGATCCGGGTACCCTGTCCGCGGGTCACCACGAACGGTCCGTTCGCGGTGACCGATCCCATGTCGGCGAAGCCGTGCCAAAGTGAACCTGCCATGGGTCAATCATGCCGGTCGCCGGGGGTCTCGTCTGAGCCAGGTCATCGGAGTCGGGTCGTCGGTCCCGACGATCGCCCGCGATGTGGATGTGCGCGGGCCCACTCGCGACGACCCCATATCCTGGATGCATCATGCCCGCACCGACCTCCGCCGACCGTCGCGCAGTGCTCGACACGCTCGATGAGCTGACCATCGTCGATGCGCATCGACTGCGCCGTCGGCTGGACAAACTCGGGCGCCAGCCCGAGGCCGCGGCCTGGCAACGGCTCTCCTCCGAGCTGTCGTCGGCGCAGGCACGCGTGCACCGTCGCCGCGCAGCGGTGCCGGTGCCCGAGTTTCCACCGGAACTGCCCGTTTCCGAGGCGCGGTCCGAAATCGCCGCCGCCATCACCGATCATCAGGTGGTCGTCGTCGCCGGCGAGACCGGTTCGGGCAAGACCACCCAGCTACCCAAGATCTGCCTGGAACTCGGCCGCGGAGTCCGCGGAGCCATCGGCCACACCCAGCCCCGGCGGATTGCGGCGAGTTCGGTCGCCCGCCGCATCGCCGAGGAGACGGCATCGCAGATCGGCGACGCGATCGGCTACTCCGTGCGGTTCACCGACCGCGCGGGGGCCGACACCCTCGTCAAGGTGATGACCGACGGCATCCTGCTCCGTGAGATCGCCAGCGACCCGCTGTTGCGCCATTACGACACGCTCATCATCGACGAGGCGCACGAACGCAGCCTCAACATCGACTTCATCCTCGGCTACCTCCGCCGGCTGCTGCCCAAGCGCCGCGACCTCAAGGTGATCATCACCTCCGCCACGATCGAGCCGGATCGGTTCGCCCGACACTTCGCCGACGCCGTCGACGGCGGACAGGTGCCGATCCTCGAGGTCTCCGGGCGCACCTACCCGGTGGAGATCCGCTATCGCCCGTACGGTGACGCGCGCGACCCCGACAGCGACCACCGCGACCTCGATCAGGCGCAGGCGATCGACGCCGCGGTCGGCGAGTTGTGGTCGAATCGGCGCACCGGCGACATCCTGGTGTTCCTGCCCACCGAACGTGACATCCGCGAGACCGCCGATGCGTTGCGGCACCGCGCCTCCGCCGGCGCCGAGATCGTTCCCCTGTTCGCCCGACTGTCCATCGCCGACCAGCAGCGCGTGTTCGCGCCATCCTCCGGCCGCCGCATCGTGCTGGCCACCAATGTCGCCGAGACGTCACTGACCGTCCCGGGCATCCGCTACGTGATCGACACCGGCACCGCGCGCATCTCCCGCTACTCCACCCGTTCCAAGGTGAATCGTCTACCGGTGGAACCGATCTCGCAGGCCAGCGCCCGCCAGCGCGCGGGACGCTGTGGCCGCGTCGCGCCCGGCGTGTGCATCCGCCTCTACGCGGAAGAGGACTTCGACGCCCGTGCCGGGTTCACCGATCCGGAGATCCTGCGCACCAACCTGGCCGCGGTCATCCTGCAGATGGCGTCGCTGCGGCTCGGTGACGTGTCGCAGTTCCCGTTCGTGCAACCGCCCGATGCCCGCGCCATCCGCGATGGCATGGCCGTCCTGACCGAACTCGGCGCGATCCGGGACACCCAGCGCGACGACCACGAGCCGGTGCTCACCCAGGTCGGCCGACAGATGGCCCGCATCCCGGTGGATCCACGACTGGCCCGCATGCTCATCGCCGCTCGGGACGGCGGATGTCTCGACCATGTCCTGGTGATCGCCGCAGCCCTGTCGATCCCCGACGTGCGGGAACGCCCTGCCGAACACCGCGAGGCTGCCGACGCCGCCCATCGCCGGTTCGCCGTACCCGGCTCGGAGTTCCTCGCTCATCTCGAGCTCTGGTCGTACCTGGCCGAACGCCGCCGCGAGCTGTCGGGGAATCAGTTCCGGCGGCTGTGCGAGCGTGAGTTCCTCCATTTTCTGCGGATACGGGAATGGCAGGAACTGCATCGACAGCTCAGCCGGGTCGTGACCGATCTCGACTGGACGGTGCGCGCCACCGAACGCGACGCCGACGCCATCCACCGCGCGATCCTGGCCGGACTGCTCGGCAACATCGCTGTCCGACAGGGCGATTCGCGCGAGTTCCTGGGTGCACGGAACACCACGCTGGCGATCTTTCCGGGGTCATCGCTGGCGCGCAAGCCGCCGCCGTTCCTGATGGCGGCCGAACTCGTCGAGACCTCACGGTTGTTCGCCCACACGGTGGCGGCGATCGACCCGCTGTGGGTCGAGCAGCTCGCGGGTGACCTGGTCCGCCGCAGCTACAGCGAACCGCATTGGTCGGCGAAACGCGGCGCGGCAATGGCCTACGAGCGGGTCACGCTCTACGGTGTCCCGCTGGTGGCGCGCCGCCGGGTGCGGTTCGGCCCCATCGATCCGCCCACCGGGCGGGAGATGTTCATCAGACATGCCCTCGTCGAGGGCGACTGGCGCACCGAGCACGCGTTCTTCCACAGCAACCGCGCACTACTGGAGGCCGCGGCAGACGTCGAGCACCGCGCGCGACGCCGCGACGTGGTGATCAGCGAACAACAGCTGTTCGACTTCTACGATGCGCGCGTCGGCGACGAGGTGGTGTCCGCGCGACATTTCGACAGCTGGTGGAAGAAGGCTCGGCGCGCACAGCCGGACCTCCTCGATCTCCGCCCGGAGGACGTCGCCACCGACGTCGCCGTTGCCGACACCGATTTCCCCGGCGCCTGGCAGCAGGGCGAGACCCGCTTGGAACTGCGCTACCGCTTCGAACCGGGTGCCCCCGACGACGGTGTGACCGTGGTGATCCCGCGGGCGTTGCTCGACCATGTGCGGCCGGCCGGCTTCGACTGGTCGGTACCCGGTTTGCGCGGCGAGCTCGCGACCGAACTCGTCCGGTCACTGCCCAAGGCGCTCCGCAAGTCGATGGCGCCCGCTGCGCGTTTCGCGGATCTCGCGCTGTCCCGGTTGACGCCGCGCGCCGAACCCCTGCTCGCGGGTCTGGCCCGCGAGTTGAGTGCGATCACGACCATGACCGTGGCGCCCGGCGACTTCGCGCCGGAGAAGATCCCGCCTCACCTGACCATGAATTTCGCCGTGGTCGACCGAGACGGCTCGGTCCTCGCCACCGACAAGTCGCTGCAGACGCTCAAGAAGAAGTTCGACGACGTGGGCGAGCAGTCCGAGCCCGCAGAGGTGTTCACCGCATGGACCACCACCGGGATCGGCGACCTGCCTGCTACGGTCACGACAACCGTTGCCGGGCAGTCGATCACCCATCACGTGGGTCTGGATACGGTGACCGACGGGACCGGTCGCCCGATCGGGGTCGCCCGTGGCGAGTTCGGCACACAGGCCGAACGCGACCGCCGCCACGCCGCAGCGGTGGTGACGCTGCTCGACCTCGCGATCGCACCACTGTCGCGCAAGATCACATCGACCCTCGATGCAGCGGGACGCCTGGCGTTGAGTCAGAGCCCCTACCGCGACGTCGACGGACTCGTCGCCGACTGCACCCGACGTGCCATCCGCGACCTCGCAGCCGGCCAGAACCTGATCGCCGTCCGATCGACGGCCGCATTCGGGCGGCTGCGCGACGATCTCGGCCCCCGGGTCGCCGAGCGCGCACCGGACTATTTCGCGACGACAACCGACGTGCTGCGGCGTGTCGCACCGTTGCGGGCGCAGATCGACCGGGTCAGCGGATCAGTGGCTGCCGACGACGTCGCCGAGCAGCTCGAGAATCTGGTCTTCGACGGCTTCGTCGCCGCGACACCACACGAGAAACTCGTCCACGTGCCGCGCTATCTGGAGGCGGCCACCGTCCGACTCTCGGAGTTACCGGGCGCCGCCGCCCGCGACAGTGCGTCGTTGGCCGCGGTCGACCGCGTGGTGACGCAGTGGAATCAGCGTGCCGCGCAGCTGCCTGCGGCCCGACGTGAGGCGCTCGACGAGCATGCCCACTGGCTCGTCGAGGAATTGCGGGTCGGTCTGTTCGCGCAGCGCCTCGGGACCGCCCGGCCGATCTCGGAGAAGCGCGCGATGCGCGCCCTCGATCAGTTCAGCTGAGCCCGTCGGTGGCACTGACGCGATCGTCGGACCCGGCCGATTCCGCGGAGCGCTCGTGGGTGAGGTTGCCCTGGAGGTCGTCGATCTCGCGTTGGAAGTCTTCCAGCGAGTCGAATGATCGGTACACCGAAGCGAACCTCAGGTACGCCACCTCGTCGAGATCGCGGAGCGGTCCCAGGATCGCGAGGCCCACCTCGTTGCTGGGGATCTCGGCCGACCCGGATGCGCGCACCGCATCCTCGACCTGCTGCGCGAGCTTGGCGAGCGCGTCCTCGGCGACATCGCGCCCCTGACAGGCACGACGCACCCCACGCATCACCTTCTCCCGGCTGAACGGTTCGGTCACACCGTTGCGTTTGGCGACCGACAGCACGGCACTCTCGACAGTGGAGAATCGGCGACCGCACTCCGCACATGCACGGCGCCGTCGGATCGCCTGCCCCTCGTCGGCGACACGCGAGTCGATGACCTTGGTGTCTTCGTTCTTGCAAAACGGGCAGCGCATGTCGTCCTCACGCACATCTCGGGACACACCGGCGCGCCGGTCGCCCGCCACGCCGTGCCGGTTCCCGGCCGGACCCTGTGCCATCGAGGATACCGTCAGGCGCTCAGCTGTATGCGGGAGCAACCAGAGCCTGACCCACCCGCAGGCCGGAATCCGCGAGCCGATTGCGTTCGACGATCTGCTCGATGACCGCCTGGCGCGGAACCTCCGGCGCAATCCTATCGGCGATGGAACTCAATGAATCGCCCTGTCGCACATGGACGATTTCGGTTCCGGTAGGGGCCGGCTGCACCGACGCGGCATAGTTCGAACCGATGATGGCGACAACCCACACCAGCAGGGCGAGTGCCCCGCCGAGCATGACGGCCGCCGCCGTCGCGCGGCGCCGGGCGACGACCCGACGATCGATCGCCGATGCCGCACAGCGCGTGCCCGCGACGCGCGCCGACGCCGCTGCGCCCGACCCGCCCGGACGACGGCCCGCCGGGCCGGTGGCGTCGTACCGCTCGCGCCGGCGCGAGTCGAGGGCCCGCGCGGCCGGTTTCGTGGCGTTCGGGCTCGTGACGGTCGAAGTCGCTGCCATCGGGGTATCGGCGTATCGGATCGGGCGATGCAGTGTGGCTGTGCTCATCGTGTCCTCCTGGGGCTGCATGTGCTGTGGGGAATGTGCTGTGGGGGTCGGGCGGCACACCCTCGAACACCGTCGCTCATGTGTTCGAGAGAACGCATGTTCGATTTGTAGCACGCCACTCCGACAATGTCTCGACACACGTCGAACACATGTTTGAACCTGTCGGGTTGTTCAGATAATGTCGGCTGCATGGTGACGGGCGCCGATGGGCCGCCAATGGACACTGACCAGCAGGTCCCGATCTCGACCAGCCACCCGGAGCCGGCCATGCCGGATTCCCGACAGGAAGGACTCGACCGATGAGCGACAAGGCCGGCGGGCGGCGCGGCGCCTCCCGCGGGAACGACGACACAACCACGACACCTGCGGACAAGACGTCGGCAGCGGCCGATGCGGGTTCGGCAGCCGATGGCGCGGCCGCCGACCCGGAGGCCGCGGAGGCCGCACTGACCCCGCGACAGCGGGGCGTGCTGGAGTACATCCGGGCGTCGGTGCGCGAGCGCGGCTATCCACCGAGCATCCGGGAGATCGGTGACGCGGTAGGCCTCACCTCGACCTCATCGGTCGCCCACCAGCTGCGGACCCTGGAACGCAAGGGTCTGCTCAAGCGCGACCACAATCGTCCTCGCGCGGTCAACATCCAAGACGGGGACCAGCACATCCCGCCGGGTGGTGCGTCCGCCGCGTCCGGCGATGCGAGCGAGCTGCCGACGCCGACGTTCGTCCCCGTGCTCGGCCGGATCGCCGCCGGCGGACCGATCCTCGCCGAGGAAGCCGTCGAGGACGTGTTCCCGTTGCCGCGGGAACTCGTCGGCGAGGGTTCACTGTTCCTGCTGCGGGTCGTCGGCGAGTCGATGATCGACGCGGCGATCTGCGATGGGGACTGGGTGGTGGTGCGCCAGCAGAGTGTCGCCGACAACGGCGACATCGTGGCAGCGATGATCGACGGCGAGGCCACCGTCAAGACGTTCAAGCGGAAGGACGGTCACGTCTGGCTGATGCCGCACAACGATCTGTTCGAGCCCATCCCGGGTGACGACGCCGCAGTACTCGGCAAGGTGGTCACCGTGATGCGCCGGGTCTGATCCCGCAGCGTCGGAGCCGCGCCTCAGGATCCCGGCGCCGCGGCGAGTGCCGCAGTCGCCGCCGCTCTCGCAGCGGCCGGATCCGCTGTGGCGAGTGCGGCTTCGGCAGCCGCCCGACACTGGTCGACGGTCACCTCGGCGAGCCTGGCGCCGACCGCGGCAGCGGCCGCGGGCGCAGTCGACAAGGACGTCACCCCCAATCCGACCAGTACGCAGGCGAGCAGCGGGTCGGCGGCAGCCTCGCCACAGACCCCGACCGGTTTGTCGACGACGGCGCCGGCACGAGCGACTCCGCCGATCAAGGTCAACACCGCGGGTTGCCACGGATCGGTGAGGGACGCGAGTTCCGCCGACATCCGGTCGGCCGCCATCGTGTACTGGGTGAGATCGTTGGTGCCGATCGACACGAAGTCGACCTCGGCGAGGATCGATTCGGCGAGCACTGCCGCCGCCGGTACCTCGATCATCACACCGGCGATCAGTCCGCGGCGGCGCACTTCACCGGCGAACTCGGCTGCTTCGGTCGCCGACGCGATCATCGGCGCCATCACCCAGGGAGTCGGTTGATGACCGTCGGCGGCCGCTGCGATCGCGTCGAGCTGGGCGGCACGAATCTCCGGGTGCTCGTCGGCGATGCGATTGCCCCGCACACCCAACGCGGGGTTGGTCTCCTCGACTTGCGTGACGAACTTCAGCGGCTTGTCGGAACCCGCATCGAGCGTCCGGATCACCACCTTCTGGCCCTCGAAGGCATCGAGCACCTCCCGATAGAGACGCGTCTGCTCCTCCACCGAGGGTTCGTCCGCGCGATCGAGGAACGCCAGCTCGGTGCGGAACAGCCCGACACCTTCCACCGGATGGGCGGTCGCCGAACGAGCCGACCTACCGTCGGCGACGTTGGCCAGCACCGCGATCGGTCGGCCGTCACCGGTGACACCCGGCCCGCGCCAGTCGGCCACCAGTTCCGCCATCCGGCGGCTCTCCTCGACGCGGGCGGCCGCGTCGCCGGCATCGGGATCGACCTCCAATGTGCCCGCGGTCCCGTCGACCAGCACCACGGTTCCGGCCGCCACCGCGCCGAGCCCGGACACCGCCACGACGCACGGAATACCGAGCTGTCGCGCGATGATCGCGGTGTGACTCGTCGGACCGCCCAGCCGGGTGACCAGAGCGGTGACCTTCTTCGGATCCAGCCCGGCGGTGTCGGCCGGCGCCAGGTCGTCGGCCAGCAGCACCGACGGCTCGGCGGGTTCCGGTACACCCGGTTCGGCGACGCCCAGCAGTTCGGCGACCACACGGTCCCGGACATCGTTGAGGTCGGTGACCCGCTCGGCCATGAGCCCACCGAGTTTGGTGAACATCGTCGCGAACTGTTCGGTCGCGGCGACTGCGGCGGCGGGGGCCGCCGTCCCCTTCTTGATGAGTCCCGATGCCGCGCCGATCCAGCCGCGATCCTCGGCCAGACCCGCGGTCGCCGACAACACCTCCGCCGCGGCACCCGAGGCGTGTGACGCGCGCTCACGCAACCGTCCGGCGACTGCGGCGGCGGCGTCGGTGAAACGCTTGATCTCGACCTCACGTTCATCCTCGACGACGGACGCGGCGTCGGATGGGTCGTAGACCGGACGTTCGCCAGGCCAGATCGCGGGTCCGTAGGCATGCCCGCCGACCACCGGTGTTCCGTTCAGTACGTGTGTGTGCTCCATCGAAATCCTCACTTGTCCGATCGCATGGGCACGATGTGCCGCGTGGACGCCTCTGGTCACGTTGTGATTCAAGTTACAAGAAATCCTTGACTTGTCAACACAAACAGGCGTAAACACAGATATACCCACATTGGACCCCACTCAAATCAACAGACGAGGACATTCGTGTACGCGGAGGAACGCCAACAGGCGATCGCCAACCAGGTACGGCAGAACGGCCGCGCCTCGGTCACCGCATTGGCGTCATTGTTCGACGTGACAAGTGAAACGGTTCGCCGCGACCTCGCCGTCCTCGAGCGCAACGGACATCTGCAGCGTGTCCACGGGGGCGCCGTGCGGCCGGGTGCGACCCCGGTGGTCGGTGAGCAGGGCATCGACGAGCGCCTGCTGTCGCATACCGCCCAGAAGCTCGCGATCGGCAGAGCCGCGACACGATTCCTCCCGCCCGATGGCGGTTCGGTGTTCATCGACGCGGGCACCACCACCTACCAGGCCGCCCTCGCCCTCCCCCGCGACCGACGGCTGACAGTGGTGACGCACAGCATCCCGGTGGCCGGCGCCCTCGCCGCACAGGGCGCCGACGACCTGCATGTGCTCGGCGGTCGGGTACGCGGACTAACGCAGGCGACAGTCGGCGCCGACGCCGTTGCCGCACTCGAACGGCTCCGGATCACCACGGCCTTCGTCGGCACCAACGGCATCAGCGTCGCGCACGGCCTGTCCACCCCGGACCCAGACGAGGCAGCGATCAAATCCGCGATCGTTCGAGTCGCCAATCGTGTGGTGGTACTGGCGGATTCGTCGAAGACCGGCCACGAGGACCTCGCATCGTTCGCCGGACTCGAGGACATCGACGTCCTGATCACCGACACCGGAATCGAACCCGCCTTCGCGGCGATACTCGCCGACCACGGCATCGAGACGGTGATCGCATGATCACCGACCACCCCACGGAAAGAGAGCCCATGCCCACCCCACATGTCTCCGTGCCCGCCGAGACCGACCTGCCTCCGGAAATTCTGACCGTGACCGCGAACCCGAGTCTCGACCGCACGCTGGAACTGACCTCTCCCCTGGTTCACGGCGCCGTGCAGCGTGCGAGCGCCGTTCGCGCCGAGCCCGGCGGCAAGGGCATCAACGTCGCCCGCGTCGCATCGGCTGCCGGTGTCGACACCCGGGCACTGTTTCCCGCACGCGCCGACGATCCACTACTCGCCGCGCTCGATGCGGTCGCGCTGCCCTATCTGACCCTCGCGATCGACGGTGAGGTACGGTCCAACGTCACCATCGCCGACCCGGACGGCACCACCACCAAGGTCAATGCCCCCGGGTTCGTGCTCGACGACGCGATCGCGGCCGAGTTGACCGAACTGGTCCTCCGCAACGCGCGCGGCGCCCGGTGGGTGGCGCTGTGCGGCTCCCTGCCCCCCGGGCTGCCCCACACCTGGTACCGCACGGTCGTCGACGCCCTGCAGGGATCGGGATGTCGTGTGGCCGTGGACACCTCGGGCGCTCCGCTCGCGGCCGCGGTCACCGGTCCGGTCGATCTACTCAAACCCAACGAACAGGAACTCGCCGAAGCGACCGGCGCCGACCCGGCACAGTTGGCGGCAGCGTCGGCCCAGGGTGATCACGCTCGGATCGTGACGGCCGCGACCGAGCTCGCGCAACGTACCGGCGCGGCGATCCTGGCCACGCTCGGCGCCACCGGGGGCCTGTTGGTCACCGGGACCGGCGCTTGGTTCGCGACTCCGCCGCCGATCGTGCCGCGCAGTACGGTCGGCGCCGGCGACGCCGCGCTGACCGGCTATCTCATCGCGGAGTGCCGCGGCGCCGACGAGCCCGAACGACTGCGCACGGCGGTCGCCTACGGTTCGGCAGCCACCGCACTCGCGGGCACCCAACCGCCGTACCCCGACCAGATCGATCTGGACAACGTCACCGTCACCGACCTCACCGGGGCCGCCAGTGCAGGTTGACCACACCAGGCGCCCACCTCTGAACCCCGCACTGCGAAGCACCGCACCAGAGCACCGCACCAGAGCACCGCACAAAGGAAATCCCATGTCAGAACAGATAATCACCCCACAGACGGTGAGCCTCGACGTGGACGCCGGAGACGACCCGGCGGCCGTGATCGGGTACCTCGCCGACGCGCTGGCCACGGCCGGTCGCACCACCGATGCCACCGTGCTGGCACGCGGCGCACTCGATCGTGAGGCCAAATCGGCCACCGGATTGCCCGGCGGGATCGCGATCCCGCACGCCCGCGCCGCGTCGGTGACCGAGGCCAGCCTGGCCATGGCGCGGCTGTCCAAAAAGGTCGACTTCGGTGCCCCGGACGGGCCCGCCGACCTCGTGTTCCTGATCGCCGCACCCGAAGGTGGCGCCACCGAACACATGAAGTTGCTCAGCTCGCTGGCGCGGTCTCTGGTCCGGCCCGAGTTCGTCGACTCGTTGCGGGAGGCCGACAGCGACGACCGCGTCGTCCAACTCGTCGACGAGGCCATCAACCCGCAGCCCGCGCAGACATCGGCCGCGGCCGCGTCGGCCGCAACCGCGACCAGCGCGCCTGCGGCGACCCCGCCGGCCGCAACGGAGGCCGGCGGTGGCGACCGACGCCCCTCGGTGGTGGCAATCACCGCATGCCCGACCGGTATCGCGCACACCTACATGGCCGCCGACGCCCTCAAGTACGCGGCCGAACGCGCAGAGGTCGACTTCCATGTGGAGACCCAGGGATCATCGGCCACCACCTCCTTCGATCCGCAGGTCATCGCCGATGCCGACGCCGTGATCTTCGCCACCGACGTCGGGGTGAAGGGCAAGGACCGTTTCCGTGGCAAACCCGTGGTCGCCTCGGGGGTCAAACGTGCGATCAACGAGCCCGACGCGATGATCGCCGAAGCCGTCGCCGCATCGAAGAATCCGTCGGCAACGGTGGTCAGCGGCGCAGACGACGGTGGCGAGGCCGATGCGACGGCGGCGGCCGCCGGCGTCGGACTCGGCGGGCAGGTCCGACAGGCCCTCATGACCGGTGTGAGCTACATGATCCCGTTCGTGGCGGCCGGTGGCCTGCTCATCGCACTGGGCTTCCTACCCTTCCTCGGCGGCTACGAGATCGCCAACAGCACCCTCGACGAAGCCGGATCGATGTCCGACGGCGCGTTCATCGCCTTGAACTACAGCCTCTGGGACCTGCCTGCGGGTGGCCTCGGCCAGTACATCGGCGCGGTGCTGTTCGCGGTCGGTTCACTCGCCATGGGCATGTTGGTTCCGGTGTTGGCCGGCTACATCTCCTTCGCCATCGCCGACCGTCCGGGCATCGCCCCGGGCTTCGTGGCCGGACTTGTCTCGGTCGCCGTGGGTGCGAGCTTCATCGGCGGCCTGGTCGGCGGCCTCATCGCCGGCGTCGTGTGCTTGTGGATCGCCCGGATCCCGTTGCCGCAATGGGCACGCGGGCTGCAACCGGTGGTCATCATCCCGCTGCTCGGCAGCATGGTGATCGGCGTGCTCCTCTACATGCTGTTGGGCAAGCCGCTGGCCTGGGTCACCGAGCAGATGACCGATGCGCTCAACAGCATGTCGGGTGGCTCCGCGGTCGTCCTCGGTGTGGTGCTCGGCCTGATGATGTGCTTCGACCTCGGTGGACCCGTGAACAAGGCGGCCTACCTGTTCGCCACCACCGGCCTGGCCATCGGCGGGGCCGCCCAACTGCAGATCATGGCGGCGGTGATGTGCGCCGGAATGGTGCCACCGCTGGCCATGGCGCTGGCCACGGTACTGCGTCCACAGCTGTTCAGCGAACCCGAACGGGAGAACGGCAAGGCGGCCTGGCTGCTGGGTGCGTCGTTCATCTCCGAGGGCGCCATCCCGTTCGCGGCCACCGACCCGTTCCGGGTCATCCCCTCGATGATGGCCGGTGGCGCACTGGCCGGCGGCCTGATCATGGCGTTCGGCGTGGAACTGCGCGCCCCGCACGGCGGCATCTTCGTGTTCTTCGCCATGAACAACTGGGTGCTGTTCCTCGTCGCGCTGGCAGCCGGCACCGTGCTCAGCGCGTTCGCCGTCATCGGCGCCAAGCAGTGGCATGCGAACCGTCAACACGCCGCGCTCTTCGACGACGTCCAAACCGTCCCCGCCTGAGCGATGTTCGGGCAGACTCAGTCGACACGGGCAGTAACCACCGACACAACCATTTCCATCGCCAACCCTCCCACCGCAACCGAAGGAGCACCACCCATGCCCAGCACCACAGTCACCGTCGGCTCCGCCGTCGGACTGCACGCCCGTCCCGCGACGATCATCGCCGAGGCGGTCGCCGACACCGGCGCCACCGTCACGCTCTCGCTCGAGGGTGGCGACCCGGTGGACGCCGGATCCGCCCTGATGATCATGACCCTCGGGGCGGAGAAGGGCACCGATGTCGTGGTGACCGCCGACGACCAGGGCACCCTCGACGCGATCGCCGCACTGGTCGCCAAAGATCTCGACGCCGACTGAGCCGACCGACAGCAATGACGACCCCGTCGCGTTCACGCGGCGGGGTCGTCATCTGTCCGGGTCAGGACCGCAGCGGTTCGAGAACTCCGGCGAACGCGGACGGTACCCGCACCCGCATGGTGGTGCCCTCGGCGGTGTGCTCGCTGGTCAGCACTTCGCCCTCCTCGTGGATGCGCGAGATCAGGTCGCCGCGCGTGTAGGGCACGTCGACGGTCAACTCGACATCTGCCCGACCGACGAACTCCCGTACACGGTCGAACAATTCGGGCAGGCCTTCGCCCGTGCGCGCCGAGACGAACGCCGCATCCCCGAGCGCACCTCGCAGCTCGGCCATCCGGGTCGCGTCGATCGCATCGATCTTGTTGACCACGAGCAGTTCGGGCGGCGCGGTGGCACCCTCCTCGGCGACGACCTCGTTGATGACGCGCCGAACCGCGGAGATCTGCTCGACCGGGAACGGATCGGAGCCGTCGACGACATGCAGCAACAGATCGGCGTCCACCACCTCTTCCAGTGTCGACCGGAACGCCTCGACCAACTGGGTGGGCAGGTGACGCACGAACCCGACGGTATCGGTGAACACCACAGCCCGCCCGTCGTCGAGGGTGGCGCGGCGGGTGGTCGGGTCCAGGGTCGCGAACAGTGCATCCTGCACCAGCACACCGGACCCGGTCATCGCGTTGACCAGGCTCGATTTGCCGGCATTGGTGTACCCGGCCACGGTCAGCCGCGGGATCGAGTTGCGTTCGCGGGCCGCGCGCATCACCGTCCGGGACTTCTTCATCGCACGGATCTCCCGACGCAACTTGGCCATCCGTTCGCGGATGCGTCGGCGGTCGGTCTCGATCTTCGTCTCACCGGGACCACGCAGACCGACGCCACCGTTGCTGCCGGCCCGACCGCCGGCCTGCCGCGACATCGACTGACCCCAACCGCGCAGACGCGGCAGCATGTACTCCATCTGGGCCAGCGACACCTGGGCCTTGCCCTCGCGGGAGGTGGCGTGCTGCGCGAAGATGTCGAGGATGAGCGCGGTGCGGTCGATGACCTTCACCTTGACCACCTTCTCCAGGGCGGTCAGCTGCGCAGGGGTGAGTTCACCGTCACAGATCACGGTGTCGGCGCCGGTCTCGAGGACTGCGGCGCGCAGTTCGTCGGCCTTCCCGGAACCGATGTAGGTGGCGGGATCCGGCTTCGAGCGGCGCTGGATCAGCGCGTCGAGCACCTGCGACCCGGCAGTCTCGGCCAATGCGGCCAGCTCGGCCATGCTGGCGCGGGCCTGCGCGGCGGTGCCCTCGGTCCAGACCCCCACCAGCACGACCCGCTCGAGGCGCAACTGGCGGTACTCGACCTCGGTGACGTCGGTGAGTTCGGTCGACAGACCTGCGACTCGCTGGAGCGACGCCCGCTCCTCGAGCTGGAGTTCGCCAGTGGTCGGTCGGGCCAGACCCTCGAGGATGTCGTGCCCGTTCGTGCCATCGGCGTCGGGCAGATCCGCCAGGTCGGTGTCCGGGTCGGCGGGATGAGATGTTGTGAAAGCTGAATCTGTCATGGGTGACATCCATGATGTCACGCGCGACATGCCGGTGGCATCCCGTTTTTCCCTGGGCAGAATGGCACCGCCGACACACTCAGCGCTCGGGACGGTCCCAGCCCGCTCGCAACCGCCCTTCGGCCACCAGCATCGACGGCCCACGCAAGTGGGAACCATCGGCCCGGATACCCACCTCCACCCGACCTCCCGGCACCGTGATGCACAGCGTGCCCTCGCTCTCGCCGCGGTGCGCCAGGAGGGCGGCCCCGGCGGCCACCAGGCCGGTTCCGCAGCTACGGGTCTCTCCGACGCCACGTTCGAAGACCCGCATCGACGCCGGGAACCGGCCCTGGGCGTCCGGTGTCCCGGGGGTGGTCACGATCTCGACATTCGCGCCGTGGGGGAACGCCTCGGCCTCGAGCCGTACCCCGGCGGAGAAGTCGATCGCCGCCAGGTCGGCCGCGGTCAGGTCCGGTACGACACATGCCAGATGCGGGTTGCCGACATCGACCATCACCCCGCGGTACACGTCGTCGCCGATGCGCACCAGCGAGTCGCCGTCGCGTCGGACCGGCCCCATCTGCACGGTGACGTCGGCGTGCACGGCGTCGTGGTCGTGGACCACGACCGGCCGGGCGCCGGCGCGCGAACCCACGGTGAATCGGTCGGCCGCCATCAGACCCGAGGCCCGCAGGTGATGAGCGAAGACCCGCACTCCGTTGCCACACATCTCCGCAATGGACCCGTCGGCGTTGCGATAGTCCATGAACCAATCGTCGGGTGCGACACCGGTGGGCAATGTGTCGAGAACTCCGCGTTCCACCAGCGCGGCCGACCGCACGACCCGCAGCAGCCCGTCCGCGCCTATCCCCCGCTGCCGGTCGCACAACGCCGCCACACGTGAGCGGGTCAGGTCGAGGTGCGCCGCCGGGTCGGTCAGGATCACGAAGTCGTTCTGGGTGCCGTGGCCCTTCACGAAATGCAGGGCGAATGCCTTCTCGTCGGAGAGCGCGCTGTCGCCCGATGTTGTGGCCGTCACCCCACCAGCGTACGAGGTGACTCAGCGGTCCATGATCCGCAGTGCCTGCGACAGCAGGTCGGGGTCGGCGGCGTCGAGCCAGGTGATGCGGTGATCACGACGAAACCACGATCGTTGCCGCCGAACGTAGCGTCGGGTGCCGATGAAGGTCAGTTCCTCGGCGGTGGCCATCTCGTACTCACCGTCGAGCGCGGCCAACACCTGCGCGTAACCGATGGCACGGGACGCCGTGCGGCCCTCGCGCAGTCCGGCCGAGCACAGGTGCTGCACTTCCTCGACGAGCCCCAGCTCGAACATCTGCCTGGTACGCAGCCGAATGCGTTCGTCGAGATCGACGGTGAGGCGGTCCAGTGCCAGGATGCGGGTGTGCCACCTCGGTTCACCGATGGTCGGCGCGGACGCCGCGAACGGTGCACCGGTGAGTTCGACCACCTCGAGGGCACGCACGATGCGCCGTCCGTCGGTGGCGAGGATGGACGCCGCGGCGTCGGGATCGACCGCGGCCAGACGTTGGTGCAGCGCTGCGACACCGATCTGGTCGAGCAGCGTCTCGTACCTGGCGCGCACCTTCGGATCGGTCGCCGGAAAACGCCAATCGTCGAGCAGACCCTGGATGTACATCATCGATCCGCCGACCAGCACCGGCACCCGACCGGCGGCCAGCAAGCGTTCCACATCGGCGCCGGCGGCGCGTTGATGACGTGCGACCGTCGCGGTCTCGGTCACGTCGAGCACGTCGATCTGGTGATGCGGGATGCCGCGCCGGTCGGCGACGGGCAGCTTGGCGGTCCCGATGTCCATGCCGCGGTATTGCTGCATGGCGTCGAGGTTGACGATCTCGCCGCCGAGCCGTTCGGCGAGGTCGAGGGCGAGGTCGGATTTCCCACTCGCCGTCGGACCCACGATCGCGATGGGGGTGGGCTCGCGCGCGCCCGTCATCGGGGAGTCCAGGTGGCGACGGTGTAGCCGACCCCGAACGGCGCATCGCGGTAAAGGACCCGCGACACCCATCGGCGCCCGGAGCACAGTGCGGCGGCGACCTGCCACGCCGGACGTCCCGCGACACCGGCGTGTGCACATTCCTCGGGGTCGAGCGCTGCCAGCGCCGCGGTGTCCGCGTCCGCCAGCGCCTCATCGATGCGTCGCTGCAGGTCCACCGCGGCCGGTCGCAGCCCACCGCCCGGGGATCGCGCCGACAGTGCGGTGGCGCCGTCGGCCACCACCAACACCCCCACGCGGGCCGGATCGGAGTCGACCGCCGTGCGCAGCTCGGCGCCCAGTCGAGCACAGTCGGCCGCGGCGGATCCGGGCGCCGTCGTGACGGGTTCGACGCGGGGCACGCCGGATTCGGCGCGCAACCAGCCGGCGATCAACATCGACAGCGGCAGGTCCAGGTGCTGTGCGGCTGCCTGCTCGGGCTCGGGTACGCGTGTTCGAGGCCCCGGCACGCCGAGCGAGACCGCCACGTCCACGCCGTACCGCCGGAAGCTGCCGGCGAGCCCGCCGGGGGCGGTCGAATCGTCGTCGCCCGCACCGATCGCCACCCAGGAGGTGGCCGCGCCGGCCAGTTCCCGTCCGGCCGCCCGCGTCGCCGCACGCACCGCTTCGGTGTCGGTGGCGCCCGGTCCGGCGACCTCCGGCACCAGCAGCGGAGCACTCGGGACGAAGACCACGGACGCCAACACGGACACGACGCTAGCCGACCGGTGTGGACGCGAGCCCATCGAGTCCGACCGCAATGTCGCCGCAGCGCTCACACGGCAGGGTCTGACCTGGTTCAATGGTGTCAGCCTGCGACGTCCATGCGTCGGCGCAGGCCTCGACGTGACGGCAGCCGTGGCGCGCGGCATCAACCTGCGGGAGAGGGCACCTGCACATGACCGATCAGACCGACCCCCCGGCCGCCTCCGGTTCCGGGGCCGCCGCTCCGGGAGCCCCGGACGCGGGGACACCGACCCCGAATCCCGGTCCCCCCAAGCCGCATCCGATGCCCAAGCCGGGACCCCGGCCCGGACCGCGACCACGCGCTGCCGAGGTGCACCCGGTGCCCACGCCCGTACCCGGTGGCGACCCGCATGAGTTCGGCCGGATCGACGCCGAGGGCGCGGTGTGGCTCAAGACCGCCGGCGGAGAACGGCAGATCGGGTCATGGCAGGCCGGTTCGGTCGAGGAGGGCCTCGCCCATTTCTCCCGGAAGTTCGACGATCTGGCGACCGAGGTGGAGATCCTCGAAGAACGCCTGGCGGCACGCTCGGGCGATCCCCGCAAGGCGCAGACCGCCGCCCGTCACCTGCTCGATGCATTGCCGACCGCCGCGGTGATCGGCGACGTGGCTGCGCTCGAGCAACGCCTGACGGTGATCGTGGGCAGCGCCGACGAGGTGGCCGACTCGATCAAGGCCGAGCGCGAACACATGCGTGCCGCCGCCATCGCACGCAAGGAGACGCTGGCCGTCGAGGCCGAACAGATCGGTGCCGAGTCCACCCAGTGGAAGGTGGCCGGCGACCGACTGCGGGCGATTCTCGACGAGTGGAAGACCATCAAAGGCGTCGACCGCAAGACCGACGATGCGCTGTGGAAGCGCTACGCCAAGGCGCGCGACGCGTTCAATCGGCGACGGGGTGCGCATTTCGCCGAACTCGACCGCGAACGCGCCGGTGCCAAGGCACGTAAGGAAGAGCTCATCGCGCGGGCCGAGGAGTTGTCGACATCCACCGACTGGGGCCCGACCTCGGCGCAGTTCCGCGAGCTGCTCACCGAGTGGAAGGCGGCCGGTCGCGCGCCACGCGACGCCGACGACGCCCTGTGGCAGCGGTTCAAAGCCGCCCAGGACGTCTTCTTCTCCGCCCGCAACGCGGCCACATCAGAGCGCGACAGCGAGTTCGCCGCCAATGCGGCAGCCAAGGTCGCCCTGTTGGAGCAGGCCGAGAAGAAGGTCGATCCGGCGGCCGATCTCGATGCGGCACGACGCGAGTTCCGGGCCTTCCGCGACCAGTGGGATGAGATCGGCAAGGTTCCGCGTGATCAGATGAGTTCGCTGGAGGGGCGCGCCCGCGCACTCGAGAAGCGGATCCGTGACGCGGAGGAGACGCAGTGGCAGCGGACCGATCCCGAGGCACAGGCACGCGCAGCGCAGTTCGCCGATCGCGCCGCACAACTCGAGGACCAGGCCCGCAAGGCCGACGACCGCGGCAAGGCCAAGGACGCCGCGAAGCTACGCGAACAGGCGGCCCAGTGGCGCGAGTGGGCCGATGCCGCGGCCAGTGCGATCGCCGACCGCTGAGCTGAGCCGGCTGAGCCCGTGTGACGTGCTCAGGCCTTCGTGACGCTCAGGTCACGGAGAATCGCCACCGCGGATTCGGGAAGCGGCCGGGACCGACGAGTGCTCTCGTCGAACGCGACGATGACGGTCTTGGCGGTCGCCACACAGGTGTCGCCCTGGAAGATGCCTTGCTCCAGCACGATCGAGCTGCGCCCGAGCGATGCCACCCGGGTACCGACGACGATGTCGCCCGGCCAGGTCATCTCCGCACGGAAGTCCAGTTCGAGCCGCGCGATGACGAACGAGGTGCCGGGTTGGGCGAGCGGGGCCTGCGGATCGTAGAGCACCGCGACGCGTCCGGATTCCAGGAACGTGGCGAACACCGCGTTGTTGACATGTCCCTGACGGTCGGTGTCGGCGTAGCGCACCTTCTCGGTGACGTGGGCGGGATAGTCCTCGACGTGCGGGGTGCCGGTGTGGTTGTCGTCGCCCACTCCTCAGGCTTCCTGATCGGGCTTGTGCTGCAGTGACCGGGCCAGCGCATCGCGGCCGGCTGCCTCGTGCCGCCGCTGCTCCTCGATCGCGAGGTGATATGTGCTGCGGGCCCAGACGACACGCGCCCAGTGGAAGGTCAACACCAGTACGGCAAACCAACCGATGATCAGTCCGATGCCGACCCCCGAGGGCGGCTCGACGCCGCCCACCCCGGGGGTGTTGCGCGACCACCAGGCGAGCATTCCGGCGACACAGGCGATGGCGTTGCCGCACAACGCGATCCACGCCACGAACCACCGCCGGGTCAGCAGCGCCAGCGCCGACGCACCAATACCGAAGATCACCAACAGATACACGAACACCTCGGAGGTGATGGTGACGCGTTCGGCCTCCGCATCCGGGGCGAAGGTGAGCACCTCGATACCGCTGGCGCTCCCGGTGTGCGGCAATACCATCGACAGCATCGCGACCAGCACGGCTATCGCGACGACCACGGCCCGCATCCCGGGATCGATCTCGCCGGCCACCTTGCGTTCGGCGCGGCGCAGATCGCCCTCGTAGGCGGAGAAACCGCCGGCAACACGGTCGGCGTCGACCTGTCGGTCCTTCTCGGCACTCATCAGCCACATCCTCCTGAACATCCCACGGTGACCGGTTCAACGGGCGCCACGCCGATGGTGGGCATGCCCAGTCCCACCCCTACCGGTGGGGTCGTCGGCATCCGGGCCTCGGCGTGTGCATCACCGGCCCGGGTGCGCCGGTGACCGTCCACCCCGGCGTCGGCGATCAGGTGATGCGGGGCGGCACCGGTGACCCGGGTGGTCACGATGTCACCCGGACGGATCGCCTCGTCACCGGCCTGCTCGTGGTGCGCGAAATGCACGAGCCGACCGTCGCGGGCCCGCCCGGTCCGGCGGCCGGTGTCGGCCGACTTGCGGCCCTCGTCGGCCACCACCAGCAATTCCACCTCGGTGCCGAGCAGCCGCTGATTCTCCTCGAGGCAGATCTTTTCCTGCAGTTCGATGAGACGTCGATACCGCTCTCCGACGACCTCGGGCGGAACCTGGTCGGCCATCGTCGCGGCCGGGGTACCGGGCCGCGGTGAGTACTGGAAGGTGAACGCACTCGAGAACCGTGCTGCGGCAACCACATCGAGTGTCTGTTGGAAGTCCTCTTCGGTCTCACCGGGGAATCCGACGATGATGTCGGTGGTGATGGCCGCGTGGGGCATCGCCGCGCGCACCTTCTCGAGAATGCCGAGGAACTTACGTTGCCGATAGCTACGGCGCATCGACTTCAGGATGCGGTCGGACCCGGACTGCAACGGCATGTGCAGTTGCGGACAGACGTTGGGCGTCTCGGCCATCGCGTCGATGACGTCATCGGTGAACTCGGCCGGATGCGGCGAGGTGAACCTGACGCGCTCGAGACCATCGATCTCACCGCAGGCCCGCAGCAGTTCGGCGAAGGCACCGCGGTTACGCGGTTGGTCCGGATCGGCGAACGACATACCGTAGGCGTTCACGTTCTGACCCAGCAGGGTCACCTCCAGCACACCCTGCTCGACCAGCGCCGACACCTCGGCGAGGACATCGCCGGGGCGTCGGTCGACTTCTTTGCCGCGCAGTGACGGCACGATGCAGAAGGTGCACGTGTTGTTGCAGCCCACCGAGACCGAGACCCACCCGGAGTAGGCCGAGTCACGCTTGGCCGGCAGCGTCGACGGGAATCGTTCGAGTGACTCCAGGATCTCGACCTGCGCCGATTCGTTGTGCCGTGCTCGCTCGAGCAGCGTCGGCAGCGATCCGATGTTGTGGGTACCGAACACCACATCGACCCACGGCGCCTTGCGCAGCACCGAGTCCTTGTCCTTCTGCGCCAGGCAACCGCCGACGGCGATCTGCATACCCGGGCGGTCGGATTTCACCGGCGCGAGGTGCGAGAGGTTGCCGTAGAGCTTGTTGTCCGCGTTCTCCCGGATCGCACACGTGTTGAACACCACCAGGTCGGCGTCGTCCCCGTCGTCGGCCCTGACGTAGCCGGCGTCTTCGAGGAGTCCGGCGATGCGTTCGGAATCGTGCACGTTCATCTGGCAACCGTAGGTCCGCACCTGGTAGCTGCGGCCACCGGCGCCGGGGGCGTCGACCTGGTATTCCGGGACACGACCCCCGTTGACATCAGGCCGGTCGGACAACTCGATACTCACGCATCCCAGGGTACGGGCCTGCGCAAATCGGTCCGAACTCACGCGGTTCGCCGATGAACAGGACGAGTCGCATCCGTCACACTAGTGTGATCGACTATGACCGCATCGCCTACGGACGACTCCACGACGGCCGGGAGCACCTCCCCGGCACCGCCGATGATCGTGATGAAGAACGTGCAGAAGCACTTCGGGGACCTGCACGTGCTGCGCGACATCGACCTCGAGGTTCCTGCCGGACAGGTCGTGGTGGTCCTGGGACCGTCGGGCTCGGGCAAATCGACGCTGTGCCGCACCATCAACCGCCTCGAACCGGTCGACAGCGGCGTGATCGAGGTCGAGGGGCGCGCACTGCCCGACGAGGGTCGCGATCTCGCGCGTCTGCGCGCCGACGTCGGGATGGTCTTCCAGTCGTTCAACCTCTTCGCGCACAAGACCATCCTGGAGAACGTGACGCTCGCCCCGATGAAGGTGCGCAAGAAGAGCAAGGCCGACGCGAACGCCCGTGCCCTGGAACTGCTCGACCGGGTCGGCATCGCGAGCCAGAAGGACAAGTATCCCGCCCAACTCTCCGGTGGCCAGCAACAGCGTGTGGCGATCGCCCGATCGCTGGCCATGGACCCGAAGATCATGCTGTTCGACGAACCGACCTCGGCGCTGGACCCCGAGATGGTCAACGAGGTCCTCGACGTCATGGTGTCACTCGCCAAGGAGGGGATGACCATGCTCGTGGTGACCCACGAGATGGGCTTCGCCCGCAAAGCAGCCGATCGCGTCATCTTCATGGCCGACGGCGCGATCGTGGAGGACTCAGATCCAGAAAGCTTCTTCTCCCAACCGGAATCCGAACGCGCACGGGATTTCCTCGGGAAGATCCTCGGCCACTGAGATGGGCAGCGCACCAGTGAAGTCGCCCAAACGCCCACCGCGCATGTCCACTCTCGGCCTGTTGGCGGTGGCCGCGGCCCTCGTCGTCGCGACGATGGCGGCATGCGGCAGTTCCGAGCCCCGCAACCTCGTCGACTCGATCCGCGACGGCACCGTGGTGCTGGGCACGAAATACGATCAGCCGGGCCTGGGCATCCGCAACCCCGACAAGATCGTGACCGGGTTCGACCCGGCCGTCTCGACCTATGTGGTCAATCACATCGCCGATTCGCTCGGCGTCGAGCACCCGGAGATCCGGTGGCGGGAGACTCCGTCGGCGCAACGCGAGACCCTGATCAAGAACGGTGAGGTCGACATGATCGCGGCCACCTATTCGATCACCTCCTCGCGCGCCAACGAGGTCGATTTCGCCGGCCCGTATCTGATCAACTACCAAGGCCTGCTGGTCCGCGACGACGACGATTCGATCACCACGCTGACCGACCTCAACAACGGCAAGAAGCTCTGCTCGGTCACCGGCTCCACGTCGGCGCAGAACGTGAAAGCACAGTTGCCGTCGGTTCAGCTCCAGGAGTACGACTCCTATTCGAGCTGTGTCGAGGCGTTGCGGCGCGGCAAGGTCGACGCGCTGACCACCGACGAGGTCATCCTCGCCGGCTACGCGAACTTCTTCCCCGACGAGTTCAAGCTCGTCGACATGAATTATCCGAAGGACGCGTGCGTCAAGGACGCACTCAAGACCGCGGGCACCCCGTTCTCCACCGAGTACTACGGGATCGGCGTGGCCAAGGACGACCCGGAGGTCGTGACCGCGATCAACGAGGCGCTCGACGCGATGATGCAGCCGGGACCCGACGGGCAGTCGCCGTGGGATGAGGCGCTGCGTGACGCCATCGGCGATGAACAGGTCGACCGCATGATCGACCGCGCCGAGGCACCGGATTCGCAGTACATGTTCACTCCGGACCCGGGGAACCTCGATTTCCTGGAGTCGGAGCCGACACCGTGCCCGCCGGGCCTGAGCTGACGAGGGAGGTGGCGCACCGACATGAGTGAACTCTGGGCGGATATGGGGCCACAGTTGTGGCCGGCCTTCTGGGTGACCCTGAAACTCACCTTCTTCTCTGCCATCGGCGCGCTCATCTGGGGCACCGTGCTGGCTGCGATGCGGGTGTCGCCGGTCCCGGTGATGCGCGGCTTCGCCGATGTGTATGTCAACATCGTGCGCAACACCCCGCTGACCTTGATCGTGCTGTTCTGTTCGATCGGGCTCTATCAGAACCTCGGTCTCGCGCTCGCGCCCGACAACGAGAACTTCATCGAGAACAACAACTTCTGGCTCGCCGTGCTGGCCTTCATCCTCTACACGGCGACATTCGTATGCGAGACCCTGCGATCGGGCTTCAACACGGTGCCGCTCGGGCAGGCCGAGGCAGCACGTTCGCTGGGCCTCACGTTTCCCCAGGTGTTCGGGATCGTCGTGTTGCCCCAGGCGATTCGGTCGGTCATCGGGCCGATGGGCAGCGTCCTCATCGCGCTCACCAAGAACACCACGGTGGCCTCGGTGATCGGTGTCGCCGAGGCGTCGCTGCTGATGAAGGAGGAGATCGAGACGTTCTCCGACCAGATCATCGCGGTGTTCGCGATCATCGCGATCGGATTCATGATCATCACGCTGACGGAGGGATTCGTGTTCGGTTACCTCGCCAAGCGACTGGCGGTGAAGCGATGAGCGCCAACGCCACCGTCCTCTACGACGCTCCGGGCCCGAAGGCCCGGCGCCGCAACGCCATCATCGCGGTGGTGTTCATCGCGATCCTGGTCGCGATCGCGGCCTACGTGCTCTGGGTTCTCGCCGGCAACGATCAGCTCACGGCCGAGAAATGGGACCCGTTCATCACATCGACGACGTGGACGACCTACATCTTGCCCGGGTTGTGGGGCACGTTGAAGGCGGCCGCGGTCTCGATCGTTCTCGCGCTGGTGTTCGGTGCGGTTCTGGGTATCGGCCGGCTCTCCGACCACGCCTGGGTACGCGCGATCTCCGGCCTGATCGTCGAGGTGTTCCGCGCCATCCCGGTGCTGATCCTGATGATCTTCGCCTACTATCTGTTCGCCGACTACGCGATCTTCCCGTCGTCGCAGTTGGCCTTCGCAGCCGTGGTCACCGGTCTGACGCTCTACAACGGCTCGGTCATCGCCGAGATCATCCGCTCGGGTATCAACTCGTTGCCCAAGGGCCAGACCGAGGCCTCGCAGGCGTTGGGCTTGAGCAAGAGCCAGATGATGCGCGTGATCCTGCTGCCCCAGGCGGTCACGGCGATGCTGCCCGCCCTGATCTCGCAGATGGTGATCGCACTCAAGGACAGCGCGCTCGGGTATGCCATCGGCTACGTCGAGGTGGTCCGTTCCGGCATCCAGTCCGCGTCGTACTACGGCAACTACCTGCCGGCGCTCGTCGTGGTGGCCATCGTGATGATCCTGATCAACTTCGGACTGTCGTCGTTCGCGACCTATCTCGAGGCCCGACTGCGAAGTGGGCGTCGCAAGACCAAGGTCGCCGACCACGACGAAGCCGACCAGGCCGCCGCCGAGAACATGCCGTCGTTCGGCAAGAAGTAGCCCAGCCGACCCGGCGGGGATCTGATCAATCCATCAGTCGAGGGTGGTCGCCGCGTCCAGCGATTCGGTGACCACCTCGATGGCCAGTGACTGGGGGTACCCACGTCGCATCAGCATGCCGGCCAGCCGGCGGAACACGGCGTCGCGCGTACCCGGGTCGGCGCGCAGCCGATCGACCTGACCCGGCGTGAGTTTCTTGTCGACCAGTTCGGCGGCCACTGCACGCTCGTCCTCGGGATCGAGGTCGGCGAGTGTGGACTCGACAATGCCGGGGTCGATGCCCTTGGCCCGCAACTCCTGTCGCAACGCGACCCGCCCGCGGGCGGAATGCGCGTGCCGTGAGCGAACCCACTCGGCGGCGAAGTCCTCGTCGTCGATGAGGTGATGTTTGTCGAGGCGCGCCATCACCTCATCGACGGTGTCGGGGTCGAAACCCTTGCGCGCGAGGCGCTCGATCATCTCCTGTCGGGAACGAGCTCGGACCCCGAGGAGACGGAGTGCCGCATCCCAGGCGCTGGGTCCGGTTCGTTCCTCGGGGTCTGAGGTGGTAGTCATCGGTGATATCAGAACGTCGGGGGTATCAGAACTCCACCGGCGCCGGGGCGACGTCGTCGGCGTCGACCACCGCGCCGATCCCCAGCTTCTCCTTGATCTTCTTCTCGATCTCGTCGCGGATGTCGTCGTTCTCGATCAAGAACTTGCGCGCATTCTCCTTGCCCTGACCGAGCTGATCACCCTCATAGGTGAACCACGACCCGGACTTCCGGATGAAGCCCTCGGCCACACCCATGTCGATCAGCGAACCCTCCTTGCTGATGCCGTGGCCGTAGAGGATGTCGAACTCGGCCTGCTTGAACGGTGGGGCGACCTTGTTCTTGACGATCTTCACCCGCGTACGGTTACCCACCGCATCGGTGCCGTCCTTGAGCGTCTCGATCCGTCGTACGTCGAGACGGACCGAGGAGTAGAACTTCAACGCCTTACCGCCGGTGGTGGTCTCCGGCGAACCGAACATCACACCGATCTTCTCGCGCAGCTGATTGATGAAGATGGCCGTGGTCTTCGAGTTGCTCAGCGCAGAGGTCATCTTGCGAAGGGCCTGGCTCATCAGCCGTGCCTGCAGACCCACGTGACTGTCACCCATCTCGCCCTCGATCTCCGCACGCGGCACCAGCGCCGCCACGGAGTCGATGACCAGGATGTCCAGCGCGCCGGAGCGGATCAGCATGTCGGCGATCTCGAGTGCCTGCTCACCGGTATCGGGCTGCGACACCAGCAGCGCGTCGGTGTCCACCCCGAGCTTGGCGGCGTAGTCGGGATCGAGCGCGTGCTCGGCGTCGATGAATGCCGCGATCCCGCCCTGCGCTTGGGCGTTGGCGACCGCATGCAGTGCCACGGTCGTCTTACCCGACGACTCCGGTCCGTAGACCTCGATGATCCGGCCACGCGGCAGACCACCGATACCGAGCGCCACATCGAGCGAGATGGAGCCGGTGGGGATCACCTCGATCGGCTGACGGGTCTCCTCGCCGAGTCGCATGACCGAACCCTTGCCGAAGTTCTTGTCGATCTGCGCGAGAGCCAGATCGAGCGCCTTCTCCCGATCCTGCGGTGCTGGTGCCATGAGATTCTCCTCCGAACTCGGGCCGGTGACCGGCCGTGGGTGGTGGTCTGCGGTGTTGCCGACGTGATGTGCACGCTAGCCACGGGGTCTGACAGGTTTGCCGAACAGGCTCGGCGACTGTTCCTCTGCTCGCGGGTTGCTCGTGTCCCGTGGTTATGACGCACCGGAGGCGAGCGCGGTTCCTTGTGATTTCAGAATGAACGAACATGTGTTCGATGGCAAGCGTGACACGCCCAGGATCACCAGCGGTGGCGCGGGACGTCGAAATCCCGGCAGATGGCCACCCACACGTCGCGCGGGTCGATTCCGTCGTCGATCGCCTGCGCCCCGGTCCGTCCCCCGAAGTCGATCAGGACGTGGTCGACCAGGATCGAATCGGCCGATTGGGTACCGAATTGCTCGGTCATCAGCTCGGTGAACTCGGTGAGACGCATCGCCGACAGCCTACGCGAGGTGGTGACCCGACCGATCGAGCAACCACTGCACGATCCGGACCGGATCGGTGACCTCGCGCGCCGAGACCGACACCTGGGAAGCCGCTGCGGCGAATCCCGGATCGGTCAGCACCTCCCGGACCGCGGCCGCCACCGCGTCGACGGTCAACGGACGCACCAGCACGCCGCTCCCCTGGCGCTGCACCCGATTGGCCAGTTCCCACTGGTCCCCACCGCCGGGTACGGTCACCACCGGCACCGAGGCCATCAACGACTTGGCCAGCATCCCGTGCCCGCCACCGCAGATCACCAGGGCGGCGTGGGTGAGCACCTCGTCCTGCCGGCCGGTACCCACCACCACCCGAGCCGACGATTCGATCCCGTCCGGGCTCTGCAGCGCCGAGACCACCACGCGCACAGACAAGTCGGCGAGCTCGCCGGTCACCGCCGCCAGCGTCGTCGACACCATGTCCGCCGCCCCGGTGACGGCGGTGGACGGCGCGATGAGCACCAGCGGCCCATCGCCCGCGGGATGGTCGAAGACCGCGTCGGTGGGTTCCCACAACAACGGCCCGATCAGATGGGTGTCCGCGGGCCAGTCCGGTCGCCACACCTCGAGCCCGGGCAACGTGGCGACCAGTCGCGCGACGGGCTCCCCGAGCCCGAACAACCCGATCGTGGATCGCGCCCGGGCCCGCTGTCGCTCGCCCGCTCGCAGCGAACGTCGGGTCGCCGTACGCAGGGCGGCGTCGCGCAGCCGACCCGCCCGGCCCACACCCGGTTCGAGCCCCGCGCCGATCGGCGGCCGGCCGGCCGACGGCAGGTACAGCGGGTGCGGCGACAGTTCGATCCACGGGATGCCCGCCAGCTCGGCAGCCCACGCCCCACCGACGGTGATGACATCCGAGATGACCAGGTCGACACGCGTGGTGGCGAGGATCGGCGCCAGCCCCACCGCAATCCGCGCGGCGCGCCGGCTCAGTTTGGCGCCGGCATCGGCGTCGTCGTCACCGGTGATTGCGGCCAGTCCCGGCAGTGCTGCCACACATACGCCCCGGGTACCGGCGGTGGCACGCCACTGCTCGCCGGTGTACACGACGGTCTCGATACCCGCGGAAGTCAGCCGTTCGGCGAGCGCGAACGCGGGAAAGGCGTGTCCTGCATCAGGTCCCGCGACGATGGCGATACGACGCGACGACGGCCTCCCACATCGGTGGGAGGCCGTCGGTCTCGTGATGCTCAGTTGCCTGTCTGCTCAGTTGCCTGTCTGCTCAGTTGCCTGTCTGGGGAGGCTGTTCGGTGGCGGGCTGGGTGGTCGGCTGTGCCGGCGCAGCGGCCTCGGCCGAACCCGAGGACGGCAGCGCACCGCCGGACATGCTGGCGCGGATCTGCTCGAGACGGGCGTGGCCCGCCATCTGGACGCCGGCCTGCTCGACCTCGTGCATGCGTCCCTGAACCGAGTTGCGCGCGAGGTCGGCCTGCCCGAGCGCGTTGGCGTAGCGACGTTCGATCTTGTCACGGACCTGATCGAGGTTCGGCGTGTTGCCCGGCACAGACAGTTCACTCATCTGGTTGAGCGACGCGCTGACCTGCTCCTGCATCTTCGCCTGCTCGAGTTGGCTGAGCAGCTTGGAGCGCTCGGCCAGCTTCTGCTGCAGCACCATCGCGTTCCGCTCGACGGCCTTCTTGGCCTGCTCGGCAGCCTGCAGCGACTGGTCGTGGAGCACTTTGAGGTCCTCGACGCTCTGCTCCGCGGTGACGAGCTGCGCCGCGAACGCCTCGGCGGCGTTGGTGTACTCCTGCGCCTTCTGCGTGTCACCGGCAGTGGTGGCCTGGTCGGCCAGCGTCAGCGCCTGCCGTGTGTTGGCCTGCAGCTTCTCGATCTCCTCGAGTTGCCGGTTGAGCTTCATCTCCAGCTGACGCTGGTTGCCGATCACCGAGGCCGCCTGCTGCGACAGCGCCTGATGCTGCCGTTGAGCATCCTCGATCGCCTGCTGGATCTGGACCTTCGGATCCGCGTTCTCGTCGATCTTCGCGTTGCCGAGTGCCATCAGATAGCGCCACAACTTCACGAACGGGTTCGCCATACTTGCGTCAACTCCATAGTCCGGTATTCGGTGCGGTGTGTTACCAATCTAGCCGTTGTGACCGACGCGAGGCGACGGGTCGGGTCGGTTCGACAGCTGACCTCAGGCCGCGGCGAGTGCGGTTTCGGCACGCCCGGCGGGGCCGTGGATGACGACCTTCGCGTCGAGCACACCCACTTCGCCTGCCGTCACCGAGTCGGCGGCGCCGACGAGTTCGTGATCGGCGGGCAGCATCGCATGGCCCACGTCGAGCAGGAGTTCGGCGATCTCGACATCGAGCGCGTCACAGATGGCGGCCAGCAGTTCGCTCGACGCCTCCTTCTGACCCCGCTCGACCTCCGAGAGGTACCCGAGGCTGACCCGGGCATCGGTGGACACCTCACGCAGGGTACGGCCCTGCGCGGTTCGCACCCGGCGCAGGCTGTCTCCCAGCGCCTCACGCAGTAGCACTGCCATCGAGGTCCTCCTCACTGCTTGCCGTCCGTGGCGTCGGCCTTGACATCGTGACCCAGGGAAATCGTGACCCACGAGAATCATGACGCCGGATCGGCCACGACACCCGGGCATCCTCGATGTCAACGCTCGAACCCCTGGGCGAGTTCCCGACCTCTCCGCCGTCCGTGCCACGACAGTAGTCGAAGATCGGGACCGATGCCGCCCGGCGCGGCGACCACCGATTGCGCCACGGGCGAACACGCCGGGCATGTCAATCACCAGCGGTGACGCGGCCCGGTCCGGTCTGCCGCAGCGAGCGCCGGCGCAGCACCAGCGCCTGCCATACGTAGTCACCGCCGGTGAGCACGGTGACGACCACGGCGACACCCATGATGACCGCGGCCACCACGTGCCATACACCGGCCAGCGGCAACAGGTACAGGCCGATGGCCACGGCCTGCAGCAGCGTCTTGAGCTTTCCGCCGCGGCTGGCCGGGATGACCCCATGGCGCAGCACCCAGAAGCGCAGGGCGGTGACCCCGAGTTCACGTGTCAAGATCACCGCGGTGACCCACCACGACAGATCCCCCAGAATCGACAGCCCGACCAACGCCGAACCGATGAGCGCCTTGTCCGCGATCGGGTCGGCCAGCTTCCCGAAGTCGGTGACCAGACCGCGCTCGCGGGCCAACCGGCCGTCGTAGCGGTCGGTGATCGCCGCGATGCCGAAGATCACCGCGGCGGCGATCCGCCACCCGGTGTCGTGGCCGCCGGCCATGAACAGCGCGACGATGAAGACCGGGACGAGAATGATCCGGACCACGGTGAGCGCGTTGGCGATGTTGACGACGGGAACCGGGTCGACCGGGTCGGTGATGTGATCGGGACCCCGGCCCGCGTTCGCGAGACCGCCGCTCTCCTCCACCGCACGACGCACGCGGTCGGTCATGATGCCCGGATCCGTCGTGCATGCGACTGTTGTGGCCGCACGCTGACCCGGCGATACTGCTCCCGCACGGTCACAGCCTATCTGGCCCACGTCGCGGGTCCGTGCGCCCGGGTCACGTTCGCGACTACTCTGTGATGCCATGCCTCCTGTCGCCCCCGAGCCGGCGTCGTCGCCCGCGGACCCCACATTGCCGGAAATGAGTGCGGGCGGCCCGGAATCGGGCCGAGACGGTGGCGACCGGACGCCGGTGATCCGGCGGGCACGCACCTCCGACGTCCCACGGATCAAGGAACTCATCGATCAGTACGCCGGCCGGATCCTGCTCGAGAAGAATCTGGTCACCCTCTACGAATCGGTCCAGGAGTTCTGGGTCGCCGACATCGACGGCGTGGTGGTCGGCTGCGGCGCATTGCATGTGCTGTGGGCCGACCTCGGCGAGGTGCGCACCGTGGCCGTCGACAGCGGATACGGCGGCCAGGGCATCGGCCACCGACTGGTCGGCCGGTTGATGGATGCCGCGCGCGAACTGCAATTGTCGCGGGTGTTCGTGCTCACCTTCGAGACGTCGTTCTTCGCCCGTCACGGATTCGCCGAGATCGAGGGGACGCCGGTCACCCGCGAGGTGTTCGAGGAGATGTGCCGCTCTTACGACACCGGCGTCGCCGAGTTCCTCGATCTGAGCTACGTGAAACCCAACACGCTCGGCAACACACGCATGCTCGCCACCTTGTACTGACCCGACCCAACTGACCCGACCGAACTGACCCGACCGAACTGATCCCGACAGGAGTCGACGATGACCATCTTCGCCGTGCACTACACCTACACACCGGCCAAGGCCGCCGTGCGCGACGAATACCGTTCACGGCACCGTGAGTGGCTCGGCGAGGAGTTCCGCGCCGGAAACGTGCTCACCAGTGGCCCTTATCCAGACAGCACCGGCGCACTGATCCTCATCCGCGCCGACTCACTCGATGCCGCCGAGGCGTTCCTGGCCAACGACCCGTTCAACGCCCATCAGGCGGTGGACGGCGTGCGAGTGGTCGAGTGGACCCAGGTGTACGGGCCGTTCGGCGCGTGAGCCGTCCGCTCAGGTCCCCGAGGATTCCGACTGGGTCCGGTTCTTCGAACTCATCAGGCTCGCGACGGTGGTGATGACCAACGTCAGCACGATGACGCCGAGCGATACCGGAGTGGAGACCTCGGGCACCGAGACGTGCTCACCACCGTTGATGAAGGGCAGCGTGTTCTCGTGCAGGGCGTGCAGCACCAGCTTCACGCCGATGAACGCCAGGATGAACGACAGCCCGTAGGACAGGTAGACCAGCCGGTCGAGAAGCCCGCCGAGCAGGAAGTAGAGCTGGCGAAGACCCATGAGCGCGAAGGCGTTCGCGGTGAACACCAGGTAGGGCTCCTGGGTCAGGCCGTAGATCGCGGGAATGGAATCCAGGGCGAACAGGATGTCGGTGAACCCGATGACGATGAGCACCATCAGCATCGGGGTGGCCATCCGCTTGCCGTTGACGCGCGTGAACAACTTGTCGCGGTCGTAGTCGTCGGTGGTGCGCAGCCGGCGCTTGACGAAGCGCTCCAGGCGCGTTTCCCGCTGCTCCTCGTGGTCGACCGGGTCGTCGCTCTCCCGGACCAGCTTGATCGCGGTGTAGATCAGGAACGCGCCGAACAGATAGAAGACCCATGCGTAGGCGTTGATCGCAGCGGCACCCACCGCGATGAACAGACCGCGCAGGACCAGAGCCATCACGATGCCGAGCAGCAGCACCTTCTGCTGATACTCCTTGGGCACCGCGAACTTCGACATGATGATCACGAACACGAACAGGTTGTCGACCGACAGTGCCTTCTCGGTGACATAGCCGGCGAAGTACTCACCCCCGTAGGTGGCACCCCATTGCCACCACACGAAGAAGCCGAACAGGATGGCGATGCCGATGTAGACCGCCGACCAGGAACCGGATTCCTTCAACGACGGTGCGTGGGGTACCCGGACGTGGGCGAAGAAGTCGAAGACGAACAGCCCGGCGATCACCACACAGGTGACGATCCAGACGGTTGACGAAACATCCATGCGAGCGATCTCCTCCAGCGCGCAGCACTACGGTTGCGATGCCAGAGGTCTCTCCCGCCGCTACCGGTCACCGCCCTGTCGACGGTCATCTCCGGCACCGACCGACGAATCCGGGACGGGCCGGATGACGATGATCGGCATCGTGCACCGGACTCGGCCGTATTGACGGAAACGTCGCGAGGTCGGGGATACTCCCCTCTTCGATCGTCGCCCAGCCTAGTACACCGGAGCGTACGGTTGCACCCATGCCGCTCCCGAACCGCGCGGCGACAGTGGAGGACATCCATTCGACGGCCCGTGGGATGCCGCACGTGTCCGACGTCGGCACACATCCGGACCGACCGGTCTACCAGGTCGGCGGCAAGTCGTTCGTGTTCTTCCGCACGCCACGTCCGGACGCTGTCGATCCCGACACCGGGCAACGCTACGACGACGTGGTGGTCATCTGGGTTCCTTCGGAGGCCGACAAGCTCGCCCTGGTGCAGGACGAGCGGTCACCGTTCTTCACCACCGGTCACTTCGACGGACACCTGTCGGTGCTGCTACGTATCTCACGGGTGGCCGAACTCACCCGCGACGAACTCGTCGAGGTCATCCAGGACGCCTGGCTGAGCCGTGCATCGGCACGACGGGCCGCCACGTGGCTTGCCGAGCACGGGCTCGGGTGAGGGTTCCTCGACCGGACGCTCAGCCCTCGTCACCCGCCTCCGCACCGCCGGTGATCGAGGTGATCACCCCGGCGAGGTCCTCCGGCTTGACCAGCACCTCGCGCGCCTTGGAGCCCTCGCTGGGTCCGACGACGCCGCGGGTCTCCATCAGGTCCATCAACCGTCCCGCCTTGGCGAATCCCACGCGCAGTTTGCGTTGCAGCATCGAGGTGGAGCCGAACTGGCTCGACACCACCAACTCGATGGCCTGCAGGAGGTCGTCGAGGTCGTTGCCGATGTCGCCGTCGATCTCCTTCTTGTCGCCGGCCTTCGCCGTGGTCACGCCCTCGGTGTAGTCGGGTTCGCTCTGCTCGCGGGTGTAGTCGACGACCGCCTGGATTTCTTCGTCGGTGATGAACGCGCCCTGCATACGGATCGGCTTGTTGGCACCCATGGGCAAGAACAGCCCGTCGCCCATGCCGATGAGTTTCTCCGCACCCGGCTGGTCGAGGATGACGCGCGAGTCGGTGAGCGACGAGGTCGCGAAGGCCAGCCGCGATGGCACGTTGGTCTTGATCAGCCCGGTGACGACGTCGACCGACGGGCGCTGGGTGGCCAGCACCAGATGGATGCCTGCGGCGCGCGCCTTCTGCGTGATCCGGACGATCGCGTCCTCGACGTCGCGCGGGGCGGTCATCATCAGGTCGGCGAGTTCGTCGACGATGGCCATGATGTAGGGATACGGCTTGTAGACGCGTTCGCTGCCCAGCGGGGTGGTGATCTCGCCGGACCGCACCTTGGCGTTGAAGTCGTCGATGTGGCGCACACGGGACGCCTTCATGTCCTGATAGCGCTGCTCCATCTCCTCCACCAGCCACGCCAGCGCAGCGGCTGCCTTCTTCGGCTGCGTGATGATCGGCGTGATCAGATGCGGAATCCCCTCGTAGGGTGTCAGTTCCACCATCTTGGGATCGATCAGGATCATCCGCACGTCTTCTGGGGTGGCGCGGGTCAGCAGCGACACCAGCATCGAGTTGACGAAGCTCGACTTACCCGAACCGGTGGAACCGGCGACCAGCAGGTGGGGCATCTTCGCCAGATTCGCGCTGACGAACTCACCCTCGATGTCCTTGCCGAGGCCGATCACCAACGGATGGGTGTCCTTACGGGTCTTCGGCGCCTTGAGCACATCGGCCAGTCGCACCATCTCTCGGTCGGTGTTGGGCACCTCGATACCGACCGCGGATTTGCCCGGGATCGGGGCCAGCAGCCGGACGTTGTCGGTGGCGACGGCGTAGGCGATGTTGCGCTGCAGCGCGGTGATCTTCTCGACCTTGACGCCCGGCCCGAGCTCGACCTCGTACCGGGTGACCGTCGGACCGCGGGTGTACCCGGTGACGGCGGCATTGATCTTGAACTGTTCGAGCACACCTCCGATGCGGTCGATCATGTCGTCGTTGGACCGGCCGCCCTGTTTCGGGGGATCGCCGTCGATGAGCAACGACGAGGGGGGTAGGTGATATTCACCGTCGAGCACCCGCTCGACCAGGCCGGCGCCCGGCAGATCGTCGGAGTCGGCTTCGGTAGGCGTCGGGGCGCTCGGCGTGGGCTTCGGGGTGGCGCGATCGGCCTGCGCCCGAGCGCGGCTGCCGACGCCGGCCGGCGCGGACGCCGGTTCGTCCGGGCGGCCGATCTGTTCGGTGACCTCGTCGTCGAACGGAACCGTCGTGGCCGCGGCGAAGTCGGCGGCGTCGACGTCGGGATCCGCCGGGCGCCGACGCCGGCGACTGCGCGGCGCCGGATCTGCATCGGGCGGATAGTTGTCGTAGGGATCGGCGGAGTACCTCGCTCGGGTGTCGAGGACCTCGGTCACCTCCCCATCCCGGCTGTCCCCGCGGTCGTCGTCACGATCCGCCGGAGCGTCGAACCCCTCGTCGTCGAGGTCGTCCCACGGAGCGACATCGTCGTAGCGGGCAGGGTCGTCGAATGTGTGCTGGCCGCCCAGTCCCAGATATCCGACCACCCCGTCGGCGACCTCGCGCACGGTCTTGCCGCTGAGGATCAGGAGCCCGAACGACACGCACAGCACCAGGATCGGAACCGAGATCCACGCGGTGACACCGTTGGTCAGCGGCGTGCCCACCGCGAACCCCAGGAAGCCACCGGCCGCCGAGCGACCCGGCAGATCCTCGGGAGCGCCGGCGACCAGATGGATGAGCCCGAGTATCGGGAGCACGATCAGCAAGCCGGCCCCCAGGTAGCGCGCGCGTTGCTGCGGATTCGGTGGACGCCTCATCAGCATGACCGATAGAGCGACCAGGGCCAAGGGCACCACGACCGACACCCCACCGACGATGGCGCGGATCAATGCTTCGATGAACGCCCCGACCGGGCCGGCCGCGCCGAACCAGACGCTGGCACCGACGAGCAACCCGCCCGCGAGCACCGCGAGGGCGGCCCCGTCGCGCCGGTGGGTGTGCCCGCTGAGGTCGCGCGCCGTCCCCTGCACCGGCCGTCGTCGCGCCGGTGAGCGCCTGCCGGAGTTCTCGTCGACGATCGGGCCGTCGAGGTCGAATCCGTCGTCGACGATCTCGTCGTCGGAATCCGCCAACCCGTCGAGCACATCGTCGTCGACCGGGGAATCGCTGTCGGTGCGCGATCCCGATGGCGAGCCCCCACCGGCGCGAGCGATGCTGCCGACACCGCGCGCCATCAACGACCATCCCGCTCCGAGGCCTCGGCCGACCACCGACGCACCGCTCGCCGCGACCGACCGCCGATGGATGTCGGCCGACGCGTCGGCCTGACGCGACGACGCTGCGCCGCGCTTCGACGTCCCGGCCGGTCGTGTGCCCGAGGAGCGGCGGGAGCTGCCGGACCGTGCCCCTGTCTTCGCAGTTCCAGCGGTCGCGCGGGCCCGCGTCGTGGTCGACCTCGCCTTGGTCGCACCCGTCTTCGCTGCGCCCTTCTTCTGGGCACCGGCGGTTGCTTTCGAAGCCATGCCGACAGACTAGTCGCCGGACACCCCGCCAGTCACATGGGCAACACTGGTAACGCGATCACGTGTCGGATTCGTAACCGACCGGGTCGACGGTCGGGATCAGAGGCCCCGCTTGGCCGCACGGACCGCCGCAACCGCCTGGTCGTCGCCGTCGAACACGACGTCGACGGGCGCACGACCGAAGGCGAACAGCAGCAACTCGCCCGGATGACCGATGACGATCACCTCCGGCCCGGTACCGACGGTCACCAGGTCGCGGGCGTCGCGGGTCCGCAGCGTGACCCGGGCCGGCGAGCCCTTCAGCGTCATCTTGCTCATGGATTTGGCCGGCGCGATCAGCGCCTCCTGGAGTTCGGCAGACAGTTCACGCGGTGTCCAGGTCTGATCGGGCCGGGCGGCGCCACGCAGGACGTCCTCGTGGTGGACGAACATCTCGGCGAGGTTGGCCCATCGGTCGACCACCTTGAGCGGCGAATACAGCGGCGGCCCGCCGGCCAACTGCTCGAGCATGGTGTCCCAGGAGCCTGCGGCCGCGCCGGCGCGCACCTTCTCGGTGTGCCCGGCGAAGGCCGGGATCATGATGCCGGGTGCGGTGTCCGGGCGTCGCTCCCGCACGACCAGATGGGCCAGCAGATCTTTGGCCGTCCATCCGGCGCAGAGCGTGGGCGCCTCGGGTCCGACGGACCGGAGCGTATCGACCAGGGCAGCGCGTTCGTCTTGTGCGAAGGTCACCCGTTCACCCTAACGAACGCTCGACACCGCCGAGGACGCTCAGGAACCGACGGCGAGCACGGTCGGCACGATCATCGGCCGTCGACGATAGGTCTCGGCAACCCACCGCCCGACGGCGCGCCGGATGGTTTGCGCGATCCGGTGGGCATCGGTGATGCCCTCCGCGGCGAGCGCGTCGAGGGCCTGGTCGACGAGATCGGCGGCCGCCTTCAAGGCGTCCGGGTCGTCGGAGAAGCCGCGTCCGGAGACCTCCGGGGCGGAGACCGCCCGGCCACTGGCGGCATCGATCGCGATGGTGATCGAGATGAACCCGCCTTCGCCCAGCACCAGACGCTCCGACAGGGTCGACTCGCCGACGTCGCCGACCGACAATCCGTCGACGTACACGTGCCCGACCGGGATGCGCCCGGTGATCGATGCACGGCCGTCGACCAGGTCGACCACCACACCGTCCTCGGCGAGAACCACTCGGTCCTCGGCCACACCGGTGGCCACGGCCAGCGCCGAATTGGCCCGCAGGTGTCGCCATTCACCGTGCACCGGCATCACGTTGGACGGCCGAACCGCGTTGTACAGGTACAACAGTTCCCCTGCCGACGCGTGACCCGAGACGTGCACCTTGGCGCTCTGTTGGGTGATGACGGTGGCGCCACGCTTGGCGAGCCCGTTGACCACGGCGAACACCGAGTTCTCGTTGCCCGGGATCAGCGAGGACGCCAGCACCACCAGGTCGTCGGCGCGGATGTTGATCTGCCGGTGCTCACCCCGGGCCATCCGCGACAGCGCGGACAGCGGTTCCCCCTGCGAGCCCGTCGAGATCAACACCAGCCGGTGATCGGGCAGCGTGGCCGCGGTGTCGAGGTCCACCAGGACGCCGTCGGGCACCGACAGGTAGCCGAGATCCTGGGCGATCTGCATGTTGCGCACCATCGACCGCCCGACAAAGCAGATGCGCCGGTTGTGTGCGTGCGCGACGTCGACGATCTGCTGGATGCGGTGCACATGGCTGGCGAACGACGCGACGATCACCCGCTGCCTGGCCCGGCCGATCACCTGGTCGAGGACCCCGCCGATCTCGCGTTCCGGGGTGACGAATCCCGGCACCTCGGCGTTGGTCGAATCGACGAGGAACAGGTCGACACCTTCGTCACCGAGCCGGCTGAACCCGGCGAGGTCGGTGAGCCGACCGTCGAGCGGGAGCTGGTCGAGTTTGATGTCGCCGGTGTGCAGCGCCACCCCGGCGCCGGTGCGGATCGCGACCGCGATCGCATCCGGGATGGAGTGGTTGACCGCGAAGTACTCACACTCGAACGGGCCGTGGGTGGTGCGCTCGCCCTCGGTGACCCGCACGAGTTTCGGGCGCAGCCGGTGCTCACGACACTTGGCCTCGACCAGGGCCAGGGTGAACGTGGAGCCGATGACGGGGATGTCGCTGCGCAGACGCAGCAGGAACGGCACGGCGCCGATGTGATCCTCGTGGCCGTGGGTGAGGATGATCGCGTCCACGTCATCCATCCGGTCCTCGATGTAGGTGAAGTCCGGCAGGATCAGGTCGACCCCGGGCTGGGCGTCTTCGGGAAACAGGACACCGCAGTCGACGATCAGCAGTCGGCCGCCGTATTCGAATACGGTCATGTTGCGACCGATCTCGCCGATCCCGCCGAGCGCGACGATCCGCAGTCCGTTGCGGGGCGCGCGCGGCGGAGTGCCCAACCGGTCCACGGCGGGCACCACGGCCGGTTGTTGCTTCTGCTGGCCGCGATTTCGGTTGTCTCCGCGGCGATCCCGACGCTCGTGTCGACCTCCGCCGGACCGCAAGCCGTCGGATTGTGGCCGTTCCGCCTGCGCGGCAGCGTGTTTCGGCTCTGGACTCTTGGACTTCGAGCTCTTGGACTGTCGGCTCGTGGGCTCTGAGTTCGTGGGCTCTGAGTTCGTGGGCTCTGAGTTCGTGGGCTCTGAGTTCGTCGGCTCGGCGGTGGGGGCCGGCGGATCAGCGGGCGGGGCCGGGGGCCCGGCCTGGCGACGTGCGGATCGGCGACGACGGGTCGGTTCGGTCATCGGTCCAGTACACCCGCCGCGCGCAGATCCGCGATCAGCGCCTCGATCTGCGGACCGTCGGCCGGCACCTGCGGGAGGCGCGGGTGGCCCACATCGAGTCCCAGGATGCGCAGCGACGCCTTGACCATCGTGACGCCGCCGAGGCGTCCCATCGCATTCACCAGCGGCAGCATCGACGTGTTGATCTCCCGGGCGGTGCGGACGTCGCCCTTGTCGAAGGCGATCTGCATCTCGCGCAACCGATCCGCGACCAGGTGCCCGATGACACTGACGAAGCCGGTCGCGCCGACCGACAGCCACGGCAGGTTGAGCGCGTCCTCACCGGACAGGTACTCGAGATCGGTGGAGGCGATGATGCCGGCGGCGGAGTGCAGGTCGCCCTTGGCGTCCTTGACCCCCTTGATGCGTGGGTGCTCGGCGAGAGCGAGCATCGTCTCGTTGGCGATGGGGACCACCGAGCGAGGCGGGATGTCGTAGAGCAGCACCGGCAGATCCGTGCAGTCGGCGATGGTGCGGAAGTGCGCCAACAGCCCGGCCTGGGGCGGTTTCGAGTAGTACGGCGTGACGACGAGAAGTCCGTGTGCGCCGATCTTCTCCGCCTCGGTCGAGAAACGCACGCTCTCGGCGGTGTCGTAGCTACCGGCACCCTGGGTGATGCGCGCACGGTCGCCGACCGCGTCGAGCACGACACGCAGCAGGTCGAGCTTCTCCGGCACGGTGGTGGTGGGCGACTCGCCGGTGGTGCCCGAGACGATCAGGCCGTCACAGCCCTTGGACACGAGGTGGTCGGCGAGCTCGGCGGCCTTGTCCAGATCCAGCGCACCATCGGGGGTGAACGGGGTCACCATCGCGACGGCGATGGTCCCGAACGGGTGGTCCTGCGGCTGGTCTGCGCCTGCGTTCATGGTGCTCAAGGCTACCTTCTCCGCAGTGCGCATCTGCGTGTGGGCGCACTGTGTCGCAGCGGGTCGGCCCGCAGGTACCAAGTGGTCAGGTCGCACCGTCGGCACCCACGGGCCGGACACCCCGTCGCGGCGCGGCTCAGGTCGCCGAGCGCGGCGTCGGGACCGCGTTCGGGATCTCCAGTATGCGGCCGCCATGGGTCAGCACGAACGGACTGTTCGGCGCGAACCGGGTGCCCTTCTTTCCGACGACGAGCCCCGCCGGAAGCAGTTCACCGGCCATCAGCACGCACGACGACTCGCCGTCGGCCGAGATCCGCCACACCTGACCCGCGCCCCACGCGGCCACATACAGGTTCCCCGGTCGTCGTGTCGATGGCGAGCACCTTGGCGTCGAGAGTGAAGGTCTCGGTGACGTACAGCGTCTTCCCGTCTTTGCTGACCGTGCCGCCGTTGGTACCGCCACCCTGGTAGAACCCCTTGATGACGTGGCCGTTCGGCAGGATCTTGTCGAGGGATGCCGCCAGATCGTTGGAGGCGTAGATGCTTCCATCCGGGCCCCGGGTCAATCCGTTGCCCTGCGACACCAGCTGCCGGGCGTATGCCTGAAAACTCCCGTCGTCCGGATTCATACTCAGCAGCTGTTGGGGACACGGTGGCATCTCGGTTGCCTGATGTGCCACCGGGACGGCCGGAGCCGCATTGCCGGGCGCGGGAATCACCGCAGCAGCGAGTGTGGCCAGACATGCCGCCGCCATCGACACCGCCGCGTCATGCGGCGTGTACCGATTTCATTCGCGACGTCGGGCGCTGCGCCAAACCGGACAGCACGGCTGAGCGGCGGGTGAGACCGACACCATTCACCCGAGTCGGTCAGCCCTCGAGCACGAAGGGCGAGGTGGCTACCTCGGTGCCATCCGACAGGGTGCTGATCTCGAAGTCACCGAAGACCGTCGGCGCGACCTGCATCAGGTGGCGCAGGCATTCGACGGCGAGTTGCCGGATCTCGACATCGGCGTGTTCGGTGGCCCGCATCCCGACGAAGTGCCGCCAGGCCCGATAGTTGCCGGTCACCACAATCCTGGTCTCGGTGGCATTCGGCAGCACCGATCGCGCCGCCTGTCGCGCCTGTTTGCGGCGCAGGATCGCGTTGGGCACGTCGGCGAACTTGGCTTCCAAGGCGTCGAGCAGCTCGCTGTAGGCCTTTCGCGAGGCGTCGGTGGCCTCGGTGAACAGGGCCTCCAGTTCCGCATCCCCTCGTATCGCGGGCGGGGCGACGACGTTGGCGTCACGTTCGGGCACGAACCGCTGCGACAACTGCGAGTAGGAGAAATGTCGGTGCCGGATCAGTTCATGGGTGCATGAGCGCGAGATCCCGGTGATGTAAAAGGTCACCGACGCGTGCTCGAGCAGCGAGGTGTGCCCCACCTCGAGGATGTGCCGCAGATAGCCGGCGTTCGTGGCGGTCCGGGGATTCGGTTTGTCCCAGCTCTCGTAGCAGGCACGTCCGGAGAACTCGACCAGCGCCTCACCACCGTCGGCGTCGGTGCTCCAGTCGACATCCGGCGGAGGGGTGAACTCGGTCGCGGCCACCAACTGCACCCGGAGCGGTACCAGCTCGGACACGTCTTCTCCTCACCACGTCGGCACGACCCGGCCTCCTCGTGGACGGGTCGTCGATTGTCCCCCAGTATCGGGCGTCGGGCAGCACAGGCCGCTACCGGGTCCAGGTCGGCACACCGAATACGCTGTTCACCGCGCCACACTCCGCCGAACGGTCAGGTGAACGTTCGGCGACCATGCGGCAAAACGCCCAGCAGGTCACATGACCGGTTCTCCCGATCGCTCGCTTCCGCCGAGCGTGATGGCGCATGATGTTCGGCGATGTAACCGCGCCCGGCACCTGGCTGATCGCCAGGACCCCGTGCGCCCGAATTGGGGGATGATGTCCGATCAACCATCCGGTCCGAATGTCGACCGGGCGAGTACCTCACGCCGCACGTTCCTCCGGACCGGTGCCGTGGTCACCGGAGCCGCCGCGCTACCCGTTGTGGCCGGTACGGCATCTGCGGTTCCGGTGGGTACGTCCGTCTTCGCCCACGGCGTGGCCTCCGGCGACCCGCTGCCCGACGGGGTGATCCTGTGGACCAGGGTGACGCCGACCCCCTCGGCCCGCCCGGGCTCGGGTCTCGGCCCGGCCACCGGGGTCACGTGGGAGGTCGCCCGCGACGGTTCGTTCGCCGCGATCGTCGCCTCCGGTGCCGTGACCACCTCGGCCGGCACGGATCACACCGTGAAGGTCGATGTCACCGGTCTGGGCGCGAACACCCGATATGCGTACCGGTTCCGGGTGACCTCCGGCCCGGCGGTGGGCACGGTCTCCCCCGTCGGATACACGCGCACCGCTCCCGCCCCCAACGCCGACGTGAGCCGCGTGCGCTTCGGTGTCGTGTCGTGTTCCAATTGGGAGGCAGGCTATTTCGGAGCCTACCGCCATCTGCGGGCGCATCGCGACCTCACCGCCATCGTGCATCTCGGCGACTACTTCTACGAGTACGAGAGCGGCGGATACACCGGCAAATCCGGCGTCGTGCGGCCCGTCTCCCCTACCAACGAGACGATCACCCTGCGCGACTACCGGATGCGGCACGCGCAGTACAAGACCGACCCCGACCTCGCCGAGTTGCATCGCACGCTGCCGTGGATCTGCACCTGGGACGACCACGAGTCCGCGAACGACTCGTGGAAGGGTGGCGCGGAGAACCATGACGCGAGCGAGGGCCCCTGGGCGGCGCGTAAGGCGGCCTCCGAGAAGGCCTACTACGAGTGGATGCCGGTGCGGCCGGCGGCCGGCCGCACCGGCCGCCACCTCTACCGCCGGCTCGGCTTCGGCCGGTTGCTGGAGCTGTCGATGCTGGACCTGCGCACCTACCGCGATCAACAGGTCTCCCCCACGTCTCGCGGCGTCGACGACCCGGCCCGCAGCATCACGGGTACTGCCCAGATGAATTGGCTGACAGACAGTCTGACATCGTCGACGACGCGATGGCGCATCGTCGGCAACCCGGTGATGATCTCGCCCGTCCTGGTGCCGCCGCTCGACGAACGCAATGCCGCGGCTCTCACCGAGGTACTCGGGCTGCCGCGGCAGGGCGTGCCCTACAACGCCGATCAGTGGGACGGTTACACCGCCGACCGGAGCCGACTGCTCGAGGCGATCCGACGCAACGATGTCGACAACGTGGTGTTCATCACCGGAGACATCCACTCGTCGTGGGCCTGCGACATCCCGGTCGACCCGGCCCGCTATCCCGCCGCCGGCACCGTCGCCACCGAACTGGTGGTGCCGTCGGTGACGTCGTCGAATGTCGACGACATCCTCGAGGTGCCCGAACACACCGTCGGCAACGCGGTGCCCGCGGCGATCATGACCGCGAATCGACATGTGCGCTGGAACGACTTCGACGCGCATGGATATGCGGTGCTCACGGTCACGCCGTCGGCGGCCCAGATGGACTGGTATTTCGTCAACGAGAAGACCGATCCGCGCACCGGCCGGTATCACGCGCGGTCGTTCCGGGTGGCCGCGGGTTCCCAGCGGGTGCAGGCGGTGTCACAGCCGACAGACTGACGCGGCCGTTCAGCCGACGATCGCCGACAGTTTGGCGTGGGTGTCCTCCCAGCCGTCCACGGCGATCGATGTGATGCCGAGGTCCTGCACCGGACGGTCGTTGCCGCCCTCGTCGAGCCGGTCGCCGAAGAAGAGGATGTCGCCGATATCCAGGTTCAGGATGTCCATGAGTTTGCGGGCACCGTAGGCCTTGTCGATGCCCTTCTTGGTCACGTCGACCGATGTCGACCCGCCACTGCGGACCTCCAGATCCGGGAGTCGCTCGGCGGCGTAGGCGCGCAGGGCTTCCTTCTTCGCCCCGTCGGGATCCCAGGCGGACTTGGCGTCGACCGGCGCCGTCTGCCCCAATGCGCTGAAGGTGATCTGGCTGCCCCGGTCCTCCAGGATCGGGCCCCACGTCTGCGTCTCCCACAGCCCGAGTTCCCTGGCCCCGGTTTCGAGGACGTCGAGCGTGCGCTTCTTCTCGTCGTCGCTGAGGAATTCGGCGTACACCGTCTCCCATTCGGTGCCCGACCACCGCACGTACTGCGTTCCGCACGTGGGCATCAGGTGCAGGTTGGCCGCGCCGCGGAAGTCCCCCAGACGGGCGATCACCTGCTTCTCGAATTGGGTGAAACGACCGCCGGAGATTACGCAGCCCATGGTGTCGTCGAGCATGCGGGCCAGCACCGCCGCCATCTGATCGGGTAACGGACTCTTGGACGGGGCCAGGGTGTCGTCGAGGTCGAACATGACCAACGAGTAGTCCTGCCCCTGGTACGAAACCGTCATCGTCCACCTTCCCGATCGGACGCCGAGTGTCGGCGCGACAAGTGTCGACCTGCAGCATGTCATCATCGGCCCGACCGAGTACACACGGGCGGACCGACGTCACACCGATACGGCCACCGTATCCGCGGTGGCGCGCAGCAACCGCACCGCCTCGGCGGCGTTCACGCGCGCCAGCACATTGGCCGAGATCACCGCACCGGCAACGACCCTCGCGCGCTGCTCGAGGTCGGCGGCAGCCTGGCCGCCGGTGGCCCGGAGGCCCGCGGTGACCGCCTGGAGCAGTTCGTGGTGATAGGCCGCGATCACCTCGCGGACCGCGCCGTCGGCACCGAGGGAGGTGACGGCGGTGGCGACCAGCAGACATCCTGTCGGCGCGCCGGTGACGTCGCCGACGGCATCCGCGCGTCGCGCGATGGCATCGGCCAGCCCGTGCAGATAGGCCGCCAAGGCGTCATCGGCGACGATCTCGGCCTGCAACCCGCGCAAGCGGGGGCGGACGACGGCATCCAGATAGTTCTGCACGACCGCGTCGAACAATCCGCGCATACTGCCGAACGCGTGGTAGATGCTCGATCTCGACAGGCCGGTGGCCTTTTCCACGTCGCTGACCGACACATCGTCGAAGCCCCTCGTCCAGAACAGATCCCGCGCAGTCTCGATGACCTCGTCGGCGTCGTATCCCGGCGCTCTGCCCATCTCGACCTCCCACCTGTCGGTGACCGCCTCGGTTGTCCGACGACGAGTCTATCCCTATTGTGGAATGGTCAGTACAGAACATGGGAAGGGCGTCCGATGTCGCACACCAGTACCCAGATCCAGCTCGTCAGCCGTCCACACGGGTGGCCCACACCGGACGATTTCCGCACGGCGACAGTCGAGTACGGAGACCTTGCGCCGGGGCAGGTACGCGTGCGCAACGAGTTCATCTCGGTCGACCCCTATATGCGGGGTCGGATGATCGACACCCGCAGCTACATTCCGCCGTTTCGGCTCGACGAGACGATGACCGGCGGTGCGGTGGGACGCGTCGTCGAGACGACTGTCGACGAACTGCCGGTCGGCACGCTGGTCAGCCATCAATACGGATGGCGCGACATCGTCCAGGAAGACGCCGCCGGCTTCCGGGCACTCCCGGAGCCGCCGGCGGGCGCGTCGTCGTCGGTGTATCTCGGCGTGCTGGGCATGACCGGCCTCACCGCGTATGTCGGACTGCTGACGATTGCGAAGATGGCCCCCGGCGACACCGTGTTCGTTTCCGGAGCGGCCGGTGCCGTGGGCACCGCGGTGGGCCAGATCGCGCACCTCAAGGGCGCGAAGCGGGTGATCGGGTCAGCGGGGTCGGCCGAGAAGGTGGCGCTGTTGACCGACCGCTACGGCTTCGACGCGGCGTTCGACTACAAGGACGGTCCGGTCCGTAAACAGTTGCGCGAGGCGGCACCCGACGGTATCGACGTCTACTTCGACAATGTCGGAGGCGATCACCTCGAAGCCGCGCTCGATTCGTTCAACGACGGCGGACGTGCCGCGCTGTGCGGCGCGATCGCCCAGTACAACGCGACCAGCCGCACGCCCGGACCGTCGAACATGGCCAACATCATCACCCGGGGCCTCACGCTCACCGGCTTCACCATCGGCCACTACTTCGATCAGGCCGCCGACTTCAACCGCGAGATGGGCGCCTGGTTCGCCGACGGCGAGGTGGTCCACGACGAGACCGTCGTGGACGGGATCGAGAACTCGGTGGACGCCTTCCTGGGTCTGATGCGCGGTGCGAACACCGGCAAGATGGTCGTCCGGATCAACTGACCTGTCAGGTGAGCGCGACCTCGGCGCGCAGCGCACCGGCCAGATCCCCGCGCCGTCCCACCACGACGGCGTCCAGGTCGAGCCACCCCGCCATCTCACCGAGGTCGTGTGCCAGCCGTTGCGCCACAGCCGCTCTCGGATGATCGGCTTCGACGAACGCCCCGAGCACCCGCAGGGCACGTTCCCGACGGTCCGCCTTGAGATCGACGCGTGCCACGATGTCGTCGCCCATCAGATACGGCAGAACGTAGTAGCCGTGCACCCGTTTGTGTTCGGGCACGTAGATCTCGATGCGGTAGTGGAAGTCGAAGAGCCGCTCGGCACGGGGCCGATAGAAGACCAGCGGATCGAACGGCGACAGGATCGCGCTGCGGTCCACCCGCCGTGGCAGCCGCGCGTCGGCATGCAGATACGCCGGATCGCGCCAACCCGGGATGGTGACCGGCGTCAACACGCCCGCGTCGACGAGATCCTCGACGGCCGGCCGCACATCGGCGGTCTTGGTTCGGTAGTAGTCCGCCAGATCTGCCACGGTGGCGACCCCGAGCGCCCGGGCGGCCCGCGCGGTCAGCTCGCGGTGTGCGTCGGCACGATCCACGTGCTGGTCGACTGACGCACCGATGACGCGTTCGGCGAGGTCGTAGTGGCGTACGAAGTTCGCGTTGCGCACGGCCGACAGCACCCCGGCGGCGAACATCGCCTCGCACACGTGTTTCACCTCACCGCGGTGCCACCACCCGCCGGGCAGGCCCGCGGAACGCTCGATCCCCAGCAGGTCCTCGATCTGCTTGGGGGTGCTCGGACCGTGCTCGGCGATGATGTCGCGCACGTCGCGGGCGAGGTCACGACTGTCCCGCATCACCTCGCGCGTGAAGCGATAGCGTCCGTCGCGGAATTCGTCTCTGCGCCAGCCGAACAGCGGCCAGTCCTCGATCGGGATCAACGCCGCTTCGTGCGCCCAGTACTCCGTCAGCAGCCGTTGACCGCGTCGCGGCTGCCAGGCCGCCCGGTCCAGGAGTTGACGGTCGTAGCCGCCGAGTCGACTGAACAGCGGCATGTAGTGCGCCCGGACCGCGATGTTGACCGAATCCATCTGGATCAGCCGGGTCCGGCCCACGACGCGCCGCAGATGCGCCATGGTCGGCTCGCCCGACGGCCGCCGATCGGTGAACCCTTGTGCGGCCAGCGCGATTCGGCGCGCCTGCGCGACCGAGAGGGTCCGTGTCATCCGTGCACGAGCGCGTGCCGGACGTAGTCGACGAAACGGTACCGAGTACCGGTCGAGGACGTCAGCCACTCCCCGGTCTCGACCGTGTCCCACACATAGGGATCGATCTCCGGGGCGAAGGTGTCCGCCGACTCCACCAGCATGTCGATCTCGGTGACGCGCACATTGGACGCATGGGCCATCGCGACCTCGTAGATCTGGCCACCGCCGATCACGGTCACCGGCCCGTCGACCGACGCCAGAGCCTGGTCGATGGTGTGGACCACGTCTGCACCCTCGGCGATCAACGTCGTCGAGCGGGTGATCACCACATTGCGGCGCCCGGGCAGCGGCCGGAAGCGGTCCGGCAACGACTCCCACGTCCGACGCCCCATCACCACAGGCGCGGTGCCCGTGAGCTCGCGGAACCGTCGCATGTCCTCGGGTACGTGCCACGGGATGTCGTTGCCGCGACCGATGGCGCCGACGCGGTCCTGCGCCCAGAGCAGTGTGACGGAGGTGGCCATCTCAGACCGCCACCGGCGCCTTGATGCCCGGATGCGACTCGTAACCCACCACCGCGATGTCGTCGAACTCGTAGTCGGAGATCGACGTCGCGCGCCGCAGTTCGAGGGCCGGATAGGGATAGGGGTCGCGCGAGAGCTGCAACCGCACCTGATCGACGTGGTTGTCGTAGATGTGGCAGTCTCCGCCGGTCCACACGAACTCGCCGACATCGAGGTCGGCCTGTTGCGCCATCATGTGGGTGAGCAGGGCGTAGGAGGCGATGTTGAACGGAACCCCGAGGAACAGGTCCGCGCTGCGCTGATACAGCTGGCAGGAGAGCTTGCCGTCGGCGACGTAGAACTGGAAGAACGCGTGACACGGCGGCAGCGCCATCTGCGGGATCTCGCCGACGTTCCAGGCCGACACGATGTTGCGACGTGAGTCGGGGTTGGTCCGGAGGAGGTCGAGCGCCGCCGAGATCTGGTCGATGTGCTCACCGGACGGCGTCGGCCAGCTGCGCCACTGCACCCCGTAGACCGGTCCGAGATCACCATCGGCGTCGGCCCATTCATCCCAGATGGTGACGCCGCGGTCCTGCAGCCACCGCACGTTTGAGTCGCCCCGCAGGAACCACAGCAGCTCGTAGATGATCGACTTCAGATGCACCTTCTTGGTGGTGATCAGCGGGAAGCCGGCCGACAGGTCGTAGCGCAACTGGTGTCCGAACAGGCTCCGGGTACCCGTGCCCGTGCGATCCGCCTTGGGCGTGCCGGTGTCGAGGACCAGCTGTAGCAGATCCTCGTACGGAGTCGGGGTACCGCCGGTCGGCGTGATGTCTCGGATGGCCGTACTCACGATGCCAGTCTAGGTCCCCGGTACGGTCTGCCGGAACGCGGCGTACGCCGACTCGCCGGCTTTCGCCGGACGTCACCTCAGTGCGGTCGAGCGCACCGAGCCGAGAAGCTCGTCGATCCGAGCCGCGATGTCGGCGGCATCGCGGCCGACTCCACCGAGAAGCGCGGAACTCAGCGCCCGGATGAACGGCAGGCCGATGAAGTACAGACCCGGCTCGGTCGTGATCGCGCCGCGATCGTGTCTCGGATACCCGTCGTCGAGGATCACCTGCAGGTCGATCCACGAGAGGTCCGGGTCGAAGCCGGTGCACCACACGACGTTGGCGACGTCGAGCACTGTCCCGTCGGCGAGAACGGGCCGGCCTTCACGCACTCCGGCCACCCGCGCGACCCGCTCGATGCCCGCCTTGGCCAGCCCACGGGGACGAATGCCGCCCAACGGTATGCCCTTCGGCGGGTGCAAGAAATGGTCGCGCGCCCGGCGACCGATCGGCGTACCGACCGTGAGCACATGCGTGGCGGCAAACCACATCAGCGGCATCATCATCCGGTCGGGGATCGTGCCCCTGCTCGTTGGCTCATGGCCGGTGTCGCGTCCGGACAGCCAGACGCGGGTCCCGCGGGACAACTCGAGCGCGATTTCCGCTCCCGAATTGCCCGCACCCACCACCAACACACCGCCGGGTCGCAGCTGCGACGGATTGCGGTAGCCACTGGAGTGCAGTTGCGTGATGTCGGAACGGAGTTCGGGTGCGACATCGGGCACGCGTGGCGTGCGATATGCACCGGTCGCCACCACCACCGCGTCGGCGAGGAACACCTCGTCGCCGGCAACGGCCGCGAAACGCGAGTCACGGTGGGACAGACGATCGACGTTGACGCCGGTCCGGATCGGCACAGCGAATCGCGCAGCGTATGCCTCCAGGTAATCGGCCACCTCATCCTTGTTCGGATACGACGATCGCGAACCGGGAAACGGCATCCCCGGCAGTCCGTTGTAGCGGTTCGACGTGAACAGTTGCAGCGAATCCCACCGCTGCCGCCATGCGTCACCCACTCGATCGTTCCGGTCGACGACCAGACAGTGACGACCTCGACGTATCAGCTGCTGCGCCATCGCCAGTCCCGCCTGACCGCCGCCGATCACCAGGGTCTCGGTCTCATGAGCCGTTACGCCGGCCATCGTCCACACCTCCGTCGGGTCGGTCGATCCCGTGACCCTGACGCTAGGACGTCACGTCCGCTCGGACATCGAGCGAACAACCCAACTCGACCGCACGCACACTGCGGCATTCACCCCACACGCCCTTCACCCCGACGCCGTCTGCAGCTCCGCCAGGGTCTGCCGGATGCCCTCACGGATGTCGCGACCGGCCTGCTCCCCACCTTCCCCGGTCGAGATTCCGAAGCTCAGTTCTCCGTCGAACGACAGGACGGCGACAAGGCACCACAACGGACGGCCGAGTGCGACGATGGGCAGCATCTGCCGCACCCGCCTGCCCTGGTAGTAGGTCGGGAAGGGCGGACCGGGGACGTTGGTGACGAGTGTGTCGACCATCCACTCCGGCAGTGGTCCGCGGTGGCGGACCGCCACCGTCTGGATGGCGGCCGGAGCGACGTTGAACATATCTGTGATGACCTTGACCGACTCGGCCTCACCGGAATGCTTCACCTTGTTGATGTGATCGGTGATCCAGGTCAGTCGCTCGACCGCCGTCCCACTCACCGGCAGCTGGGTGAGCAGCCCGGACACCTGGTTGTTCGAGGACACATCGAAGGGTGCCCGGACCGAGACCGGGATCACGACCTTGAGGTATTTCCCGTCGGTCGGTTTCGCACGGCGTTGCATCATCAGCCCGTATCCGCCGGAAACCATCGCCATGACGACGTCGTTGAGCGTGCAGCCGAACGCGTTCTTGACCGCCTTCACGTCGGCGATCGGCATCCGCACCATATGCCAATGGCGCCGGACACCGGGTGAGCCGCCGATCAGCGAACCGAACCGCGGCGCGGTCCACGTACGGACTGCCTCGGCGGCGCTGGCGAACTGTTCCCCCGCTCTGCGCCCGGCGTCGACCACCGCCGTGGCCGCCTCACCCGGGTGGAGCGACGTACGCAGCGCACGCATCAACCGGTCTCCACCGTCCGCGACCGAGGCGACCAGATGATCCCGCGGCGACCCTCCCGTACCGACGCTCGGCGCGAGCTCGCGGCCCGCGCCGAGGAGGGCATCGGTGAGTGTGGTGGTCCCGGCGGCATCCGTGTCGAGCAAATGGCCCAACATCAACACCGAGCCCTGTCCGTCGGCCACCACATGATGCACCCTGGTCACCATTCCGAAGCCGTCGGCCAGACCGGTGAGCAGATGCATGTCCCACAGCGGGCGTTCGAAATCGAGCGGGATCTCCATGATGCGCGACACCGCCTGCTCGAGCGCGGCATCACCGCCGTCGCCGCCGAGGTCGATCTCCCGGATGTGATGGGTCAGGTCGGCTTCGGCGTGCTCCCACACCGGCCGCCTGATCCGCAACGACGACGGCACGATTCGCTGCTGAAGCCGGGGAGTCAATGCGATGCGGGAGGCGACGAAATCGCGTGTCTCCTGCAGGGTCGGCGCCGGGCCGTCGGCCACGATCACCGACCCGATGGCGACCGACGGCCCCGGCTCCTCGGCGTCGACGAAGACGGCATCCATCGCACGGATCCGCTCGCCGTCGCCCGCCGACGTCCCCGACTCATCATTCGCCATGTCGGACACGCTACGTCGAAACGGACCCCCGCCGAGCCGGACCAGCGGATTTCACCACCCGGGGCTCCCGTCAGAGGAGAGACCACCGGGTGGTGAGGCCCGAATTGCCTACTCGACCGGCTTGGCGGTGGTCACCTCGGTAGCGTCGGACGGTGCGACGGTGCCGTCAGCGGAAACCTCGATATCGGCGGTGGCCTTCGCGTGTGCCATCTCCTCGGCCGCGGCCAGGTGCATACCTGCGCTCCGTGCGAACAACACGTACGCGACGAACGCGGCGATGCAGCCGACGAACCAGCTGTACTGACCGAGCCACGACACCGCGGACACGAGTTCGGGCAGAACGACGGAACTGATGGAGGCCGCGCCACCGACGATCACCGACTTGACGGCGACGGGGTTGAAGCCCTTCTGGTACCAGTAGGTACCGCCTTCCTCCATGGAGAAGAGGTCATCGACCACCACATGCTGCTTGCGGATCAGGTAGTAGTCGGCGATCAGGATGCCGAACAGCGGCCCGATGAGTGCGCCCAGGATGCCGAGGGTCCACAGGATCGCCTCGTCGTTGTTGTACCAATTCCACGGCATGAGAATGACCGAACCGCAGGCGGCGATCATTCCGCCGGTCCGCCAGCTGATCTTCTGCGGGTTGACGTTGGAGAAGTCGAAGGCCGGTGCGACGAAGTTCGCCACGATGTTGATGCCGATGGTGGCGAGCACGAAGGCGAACCCGCCCAGCAGCACCGCGAAGTAGGTGTCGATGGCGGCGACCGTGTCGATGGGGTTGGTCATCAACTCGCCGAACACCGGCAGGGTCGCCGAGGCGGTGAGCACGACCAGCAGCGAGAAGACGATGAAGTTGATCGGCAGTCCGATGAAGTTGCCCAGTTTGAGCTGCTTGTACGACTTCGCGTAGCGGGAGAAGTCGCCGAAGTTGAGCATCGGCCCGGCGAAGTACGAGACCACCAGCGCGATCGCGCCGGCCATCGCGGCCAGCTGTTGGCCGACCGACAACTGCAAATCGTTGATGGTCAGGTCGAGACTGATCTGCCAGTCGGCGCGGGCCATCATGTAGATGCACAGCATGAACATCATGGCGTAGATCAGCGGCCCACTGACGTCACAGAGCCACCGCACCATCTCCATGCCCTTCCAGAAGACGAGCGCCTGCAGGACCCAGAGGATGGCGAAGCTCAGGTAGCCCACATAGGACAAGCCGAGGAAGGTGTGCGCGTCGGTCGCGTAGTCGCCGAGGCCCGGGAACAGCTTGAGAATCATGATGGTCAGGGCGCCCGCGGCCAGGAACGTCTGCACGCCGTACCACGCGATGGCGATGCTGCCGCGGATGATCGCCGCGATGTTGGCCCCGAGCACACCGAATGCGACGCGAGCGACAACCGGATACGCCAGGCCGTGCACCTGGCTGGGTTTGGCCACCAGGTTGCACATGGCCTGCACGATGCAAATGCCGACGATCAGGCAGACGAAGACCTGCCAACTGGTCAGGCCGAGCGCGAACAGGGCACCCGCGGTCACGTAGCCGCCGACACTGTGCACGTCGGCCATCCAGAAGGCGAAGATGTTGTACCAGTTCCACTTCTGCTCGACGAGGGGCGCAAGGTCCTCGTTGGTCAGCCGTGGGTGATACGACTTCTTGATGATCGACGTTCCTGCCGGCCCGGTGTGGACCCCGGGGGTCAACTGGGACGAATCGGTTGCCATGCACATCTCCTCGACGATTCGGGGTTCTTTCGTCTCCCTAAAGACGCTAAGAAGGCTGTGTTTCGCGGTTACCGGTCGAGCGTTTCGCGCACGTTAATGCGTGAGAACAAACATCTATATTTCCGAAATACAATGGGCAGACGCACCCTCGGCGTCTCGTGTTCGCCGCCCCCAGCGGTCAGCCGACCGCGCCCGCCGGCACATCGGTTGCGGGTTCGCTGACGAAATCCTCGCGATCGACCGCGCGGGTCATCGTCCAATAGTCGATGATCCGCCACGGCAACACCGCCACCACCCGGCCGTCGTCGTTGCGGTACCAGTTGGTCATCGCCGGATGCGTCCACACCATGCGGGCGTGCGCCTCGTCGACGGCCCGGTTGTAGTCGGCCGTGACATCGTGGCGAACCTCGAGGGCCCCGAGGTGCTCGTGTGCCATCAGAGCTATCGCGTCGGACACGTAGCGGACCTGGTATTCGAGGATGCTGATGAAGCTCCCGCCGTGTCCGAGCGCCGTGTTGGGCCCGGTCAGCACGAACAGGTTGGGAAAGTCGGGCGCCGTGATACCGAGGTAGGCGAACGCGTCGTTCTCTCCCCACACCTCGACGGTCGAGCGGCCACTGCGGCCCCGCACATCCATCGGATACAGAAACCGGTCGCTGTGGAACCCGGTGGCCAGCACGATGATGTCGAAATCGCGTGCGGTGCCATCGGTGTCGACGAGCCCGGACCGCGTCACCTCCCGGACTGCGCGCGGCACGAGTTCGACGTTGTCGCGGCGCAGCATCGCATACCACCCGTTGTCGAGCAGCATCCGCTTGCCGAAGGGGGGATAGTCCGGAGTCGAGAGTTCGATCAGGTCCTCGCGGTCACCGAGTTGGTCGCGCAGATAGCGGAGGTAGAACCCGCGGTGACCGTGGTTGGCCGCATTGATCGACGCCGTCTGCTCTGGCCACTCCGGATCGACCTGCAGTGTGGGATGAACCTTGTCGTTGAAGATCCAGGACAATCGCGCGCGATACCATTCCCGGTATCCCGGAACGTGAACCATCAGCCAGTGCACGTCGTCACCGACCGGCGCGAAGTAGTCGCCGTTCGGGGCGATCCACTGCGGTGAGCGCTGGAAGACGGTCAGCGACTCGACGTCGTCGACGATGGCCGGTCCGATCTGCATCGCGCTGGCACCGGAGCCGACGATCGCCACGCGCTTGCCGGTCAACGCGCCGGGTTCGTCGAGTTCGGCCGGCCACTGTGCAGAATGGAAGATGCGTCCGCCGAACTCGTCCATGCCGGGCAACGCCGGGATCTTGGGGCGATTGAGCAACCCCACTGCGCTGATCACCAACCGAGCCCGCAGCGTTGCGGTTGCGCCGGCGCGATCGCGCGCGGTGACCGTCCAGTGCTGGTCGGCCGGGTCATAGGCTGCCGACTCGACCTCGACCCCGAAGCGGATGCGCTCGCGCAACCGGTGTTCGTCGGCGTAGGCGGCCAGGTACCCCTGCACCTCGTCGCGCTTACCGAAATGCGTCGACCAATGATGCTCGAACGACGAGATCGAATACAGGTAGCTGGGAGTATCGACGCCGGCACCCGGATAGCGGTTCTCCCACCAGGAGCCACCCACGTCGTCGTTCTTCTCCAGCACCACGTGCTCGACCCCGGCCTCGCTCAGCTGCACCGACATCAACATGCCTGCGACACCGGCTCCGATCACGATCGCGGTGAGGTGACCCGCCTCGGCCGCCGGCACGGTCCGCGGGACCGGGTCCGATTCACGCGCACCTCGCACGATCTCGGCCATCATCGGACTGAATTCGTGCGGCACCGACTCGCCGGCGGTGAAGTCCAGCACGGCAGCGATCTCCGGCTCACTCATCGCCCGGCGCGGCGGCGCACCGGCGGCGTGCCACGCGCACACCGCTTTCACGACCGCATCGCAGATCTCATCGCGGATCTCCGGGTCCAGCCCACCTGTTCGGTTGTCGTCCATTCCCCGCGGCCGGGTCGGACGGTAGCGCTCCGACAGCCACCGCTCATCCCCGGTCATCTCGACCAACGTGGCGATCAGGGTGGGGATGTTGCCGGCGCGCGTGGCGTCGCGCAGACGGGCGACGTCGACGGGAGCGAGGCTGCGTTCGGTGACACTCGACATGAGCAATGCTAACCATGGTTAGTTTCGTTTCGTCAAGACCGATCAATATGCGTGCTATTGCTCTTGACAGTCCTGCAAGTGCCGTGCAACTGTGATCCGCATCATGCTAACTGTGGTTAGTGCAATCAAAACAAGGAGAGCTGCGGATGGAACTCAGTGAGGCAATGCGGTCGACCGGTACCTGCCGATATTTCAGCGACGAGTACGTGTCCGACGAGGTCCTGTACCAGGCGTTCGACAACGCGCGGTTCGGGCCGCAGGGCGGAAATCGCCAGCCGGTGCGCTGGGTCGCGGTGCGTGATGCCGAGACCAAGAAGCGCCTGGCCGAGCTCTACCTCCCCTACTGGGAGGGCTATTACGCCGCGGTGATCGAGGGCAGCAAGGCGGTCGGGGCGGTGCCCAAGACCGTCGAGTCCGCCAACAACTTCGCCCACAACCTGGCCGACGTCCCGGTGATGATCGTGGTGTGCGCGGAGTCCGAGGGTCTGCACCCGACCGATCACGAGCTGGGTCGGCTGTCGGTCGTCGGCGGTGCATCGATCTACCCAACCGTCCAAAACCTCACCCTTGCGCTGCGCGAACAGGGTGTGGCGACGGCATTGACCACCCTGCTGTGCGCCGAGGAGCCCGCCGTCAAGGAACTGCTCAACATTCCGGACGGCTATATCACCGCCGCCCACATCGCGGTCGGCTACCCGCGGGACGGCTTCCCGCGCAAACTCACCCGTACCCCGGTCGAGCAGATCGCGTTCCTGGACCGCTTCGACACCCCGATGTTCGCATGAGCGCACCCACGCGAGACGAGACCGTGCGGCAGCTCACCGACGTACAGCGTTCGACGCTGGGTCGGGCGACCATCGGCGATCAGCTCCGCCGCCTGGCCCAGACCCAGGGCAACAAGACGGCGATCATCTCCTATGGCGCGGACGGATCTCGGCAGGCCACCACCTACGGAGAGCTGAACCGACGGGCCAACCGCTTCGCGCATGTGCTGCAGGCCATGGGCGTCAGGCGCGGCGACGGGGTGGCCGTGATGAGCCGCAACCGCGTGGAATCGGTGATCGCCTACTACGGCGCGCTCAAGGTCGGCGCGTTCTACTCCGGCATCAGTGCACTGTTCGGTGAGCGGGAGATCGCCCAGCAGATCGATCATCTGCAGCCCGCGGTCCTCGTCGTTGCGGCCGAACATGTTGCGGTCGCCGGCCCGGTGGCCGAACGCGCCGGTGCGCAGGTGATCGTCGTCGGCGACTCGCCCGATCCCGCATCGCGGGCATTCGAGGCACTGGTGGCCGACGCCCCCGAGGATGAACCGATCGCCGACGTCGACGAACACGACCTCGCCATGATCGTCTACACCTCCGGCACCGAGTCGACGCCCAAAGGTGTGGAGATCGCGCACCGCAACTACCTGATCTCCACTGCCCCGGCCTACACGTGGGGGCTGCGCTGTCTGCCCGACGATGTGTGGCTCTATGTCATGCCGTTTCACACCATCGCCGGAATCGGGTCGCTCACCTCGTTGACGTTGCTCGGCGCGACGTTGGTGCTGCCTGCCTCGGTCGACCCGGGGACGTCGCTGAAGCTCATTCGTGACGAGTCCATCTCGGTGCTCGCGCAGACCCCGACATTCTTCATCGCGCTCGCCAACCACGAGGACTTCGGACCGGACACCGTCGGCACCGTGCGTCGCTGCCTCACCTACGGCGGTCAGGTGTCCCCGTTCGCCATCGACGCATGGGCCAATGCCAGCCCCGCATCGGTGTGGGGCACCTACTGGGGCCAGTCCGAGCTCACCCAATTGGGTTCGGTCGGCTGGTTCACGCGGCTCGAGGACGTCCCCGACCACGACCCGACATGGATCGGCAAGCCCGTCGGGCATCTGGAGATCCGCGTGGTGGACGCCAATGGCGAGGATGCATCCGAGGGTGAACTGCTGTGCCGGACACCGTCGGTGATGCTCGGCTACCACAAGGATCCCGAGCGGACCGCCGAAGTCCTGGCCGACGGGTGGGTGCACACCGGGGACATCGTCCGTGTGGACGAGGACGGCAATCTGTTCTTCCGCGATCGTCGCAAAGACATGATCAAGACCGGCGGGTTCAATGTCTCGTCACAAGAGGTCGAACGCACCCTGCAAAGCCATCCCGACGTGTTGCGAGCGGCGGTGGTCGGTCTGCCCGACGACTACTGGTCGGAGGCCGTCACGGCATTCGTCGTGCTGCAGGACGGGGCGAGCCCCACCGCCGAGGATCTGCGGCAGTACTGTCGAAACGACCTGGCCTCGTACAAGATCCCCAAGACGGTGCACCTGGTGTCGGAACTGCCCACCGATCCCCAGGGGAAGCTACTCAAGCGTGAGCTGCGGAAACAGTTCGGAAAGGGTTGATGGATGTGAATGCGGGGGCCGAGTCGGCCGCGCCGCTCGACGACGCCGAATCGGTACCACCGCGTGGCACCCGGACCCGGCTGCGTCGGGACGAGATCATCACCGCTGCTGCGGAGTATTTCGCCGAGCACGGCTACAACAACGCCGGCATGCGTGACATCGCTCAGGCGGTCGGGATCAAGGGCGCGAGTCTGTACAACCACTTCCATTCGAAGGAGGAGATCCTCTACGCGATTGCCCTGCAAATGACGAAGGACCCGCAAGAACACCTGCTGGTCCTCGACGCCGAGGGCTCGCCGGCGCAGCGGTTGACCGCGTTGATCGAGGTGCACATCCGTCATCTCGCCACGCATCGGGTGGAGCATCTGGTGAGCTTGCGCGAGCTGTCAGCGTTGTCGCCCGAGCACCGCGCGGTGGTCACCGACTACCGCAAGTATTACCAACGGCGGGTGCGCGACGTGATCGCCGCGGGAGCCCGCGCCGGGCAGTTCAGGGTGCGCGATGCCGGGCAGTCGGCGATCGCGGTGCTGGACCTGATGAACGGCATCAGCTGGTGGCTACGAGACGACCAGAATGTCGATCAGCTCGTCGCGGATTATGTCGATTTCGCCGTGTGCGGCATCCTGCATCACCGCGGGGACGCTCGATGAGCGGACCGTTGACCGGCGTGCGGGTCGTCGAGATGCTCGGCCTCGGACCGACCCCGCACTCGTGCATGATGCTCGCCGACCTCGGGGCCGACGTCGTCCAGATCCGCCGGCCGGGAGGATCTGCGTCGCCGGACGGTGTCCCCGACGCAGACGCCGGCATGTGGCGGGGTCGACGGGTCGTCGAGGCCGATCTCAAGGACGCCGACGACATCTCGCGGGTGCGGGAACTGATCGCCGGGGCGGATGTGCTCGTCGAAGGCTATCGGCCGGGTGTGATGGAACGGTTGGGGTTGGGGCCCGACGCCCTGGCAGCAGCCGCACCCCAGCTGATCTATGCCCGGATGACCGGCTGGGGGCAGTCCGGCTCGTACGCGCTGGCGGCGGGCCACGACATCAACTACCTGGCCGTCACCGGCCTGTTGAATGCGATGGGTCCGGCCGACCGCCCACCGGTTCCACCGCTGTCACTGGTGGCCGACTTCGGTGGTGGCTCGATGTTCTTGGTGGTGGGAGTGCTTGCCGCACTGCATGAGCGGCACAGCTCCGGCCGCGGACAGGTCATTGACGTGGCGATGACCGATGGCGCCGGCGTCCTCGGCGCACTGCAGTGGTCGTGGAAAGCCGCCGGCCGCTGGGCGGATCGGGCCGACGGCAATCTGCTCGACGGTTCAGCACCCTTCTACACCACCTACGCCTGCGCCGACGGGGGATACATCGCCGTCGGCGCCCTGGAAGACATCTTCTGGCACAGGCTGATCGACACCCTCGAGGTGGACGATCCGCCGGACCGGTGGGATCGTGCGTCGTGGCCCGGACTCACGCAGACGCTCGCCGCGCGTTTCGCGTCCAGGACCCGCGCCGAATGGGAGTCGGTGTTCGACGGCGTCGATGCCTGCGTCACACCGGTTCTCGACTTCGGTGAATCCGCCAAGCATCCGTACGCCACGGAGCGTGCCAGCTATGTCGAGGTCGAGGGCATGACGCAGCCCGCTCCGGCACCACGGTTCTCTCGCTCGACGATGCGGACGCCGCTGGCTGCAACAAGCACAGACGTGACAGCGGTTCTGGACGAGTGGCAGGGCCCTGCGGGAGGGCGACGCTAGAACGGCGGTGGGCCGGCGGCGGTGACGCGTTTGCGGTTGCGGGCGCGTTCGGCGCGTCTGCGGGCGTGTTTGTTCGCCACCCGTGTGCGGACGCGGGTGCGGGGTTCGATCTGACCGGTGGTGTGTCGGGGTGGGGCTTGGGCGGGTGCGGTGAAGCGGATGCGGCGTAGTCCGGGAAACAGATCTTCCTGGGTTTCGGCCTCGCCGGGCAGCACCAGTCCTTCGGGGGTGATGTACTCGGTGACCAGCCGCCCGTCGTCGTCGCGCCATTGGTCATCGATCCAGTCACCGAAGGTCTTCAACAGGTGTCCGGGGCGGCATTTGGCGTTCAATCCCACCTCGGTGGTCTGTCCGCCACGATGCGGACACGCATGGTCGTACTCGTCGACATGATCGAGATCCCCGCGCCACGCGGACGTCAGACATCCGGGCTCGGTGCAATAGCCGTCCCGCAACCGGATAAAGGTGTCCAACGCGGCCGACGGCCGATACGGATCCGACGGCAGATGCGCCGGCAGCGTGAACGTGCCGTCGGGTTCCGGTTCCGTGTTCGGCGGCACCAGATACGACGCCTTCGTGTCGGCACGAGCCGCGATATCTCGCACATGCTCCGGCGAGATCACACCATGCCCGTCCATGTAGCCGACATGGTTGGCCGTGCCCTTCAGCGTGGCCTCGTCGGTGACCACATGCAGCACCGCCCGGCTGTCGACCGGCGGCACCACCCCGGGCTCCGGGATGACGGCAGTGCAGTCGTCGTGGCCGCAGTCGCATTCGAAGGCGGTGCCCGACAACAGCGCGAACATGGCATCCGATTGCCGTTGCGGCTTGGTCCGCGGATCATGCTCACACACGCTGTCGGCCAGTGCGGCCACCGCCGCGGCGGCGATACGCACATTCTCCGCCGACATCACCCCAGTGATCTCGGCGGTACCGTCCTCCCGCGGGTTCGTCCACATACGGCGGTCGTCGAGCGCCTGCTCCCGACGTTCCCGCACGGCGTCCGGGTCATGACGAAACACGATGCGGTCAATCATGTCGCGGAACCGTGCCCTACTCCATGTGCCGCGCTTGTTGCGCAACGTTTCCGCGATGTCGGCGTCGACGAGCGGAGCTGCCGATGATTCGGCCAACAGGTCGGTCCGGCTGATGGCTTTCTGGGCATGCCACGGTCCGATCACGCCGTCACGCAAACATTCCGACACCTCGGGCAGCCGGTCTCGCAGCGCGACCGCATCATTGAGCAGTGTTTCCGCGGCGCCACGAGAGGTCCCGCGGAGTTTGGCGATTCGCGCTGCGGCGTCGGCGAATCCGTCCACCACGAAGCCGTCGGTATCTTCACGCGCAGCGACCAGGCGGTCGTAGAGTGCTGCCACCGACTGATACTCGGCATACGCCAGATATGAGCGACCACGGTCGAGCTCGGCCATCCCCAGCAGGATCTCGTTGGTCGGGTCCTCATCCGGATATGCCGCATCCACACCACCGAGATAGTCACGCGGCAACTCCGGCCACGGCGACGGCGAGGACAACACGGATGACACGAGGGACCCTTCACGGACTCGACATTGATCACAACCGACAACGCAGGATCTCTCCGATATGCCACTCGCCGTGACGAACCCGACCCCGGGGCCGGTTTCAGCAAGTTCGCGCCCACCCGTTTCGCTTCAACTCATCCTGCTGGAACCAAGGTACGACACAGCACCGACAAGTTTGCTCTGCGCAGGTCAGGGGCTCTTTCTGATACCGTTCCCAATGGGCGGCATCACTCCATCAGCTGCGCTGCGATCGTGCCACCCAGCTCCCAGCACACCTCACGATCGTCCTTCGTGGGCTTCTCCGACACCACCACGGTCTCGGCAGCCTTCACCCAGCCGAGCCCGGTGGTGATCGACTCGATCGCCTTCTCGGCACCTTCGGTTCCCTGGTTGCCGTGCAGGTAGCACCCGAACGGTCGCCCCTTCGTCGAATCGAGGATCTGGTAGTAGCAGGTGTCGAAGGCGTGCTTGAGCGCCCCGCTCATGTACCCGAGATTCGCCGGGGTGCCGAGGATGTACCCGTCGGCCGCCAGCATGTCGCTTGCGGTCACCGAGAGTGCCGCTCGCCGAACGACTTCCACGCCTTCGATCGCCGGATCGGTGGCGCCGGAGATCACCGCCTCGAACATCTCCTGACAGTGCGGCGACGGGGTGTGGTGGACGATCAGGAGCGTACTCATTCCTCCCCCTTGTACTGTGCGACAGCTCTTTTCATCATCTGCCGGGCGCGACTGCGGTCCCCGGCGTAGTCGTAGGCGCGGGCGATCCGGTACGTGTTGTGCCAATCGGACGGATCGGCTTCCCACTCCTGCTTGACCTCGGCGAACAAGTCGTCGGCAGCCTCCCGCTCGATGCGGCCCGACCGCATGCGGGGCAACTCCGAGACGTCGAGCTCGCGGCCCTCGTCGGCCATGATCCGGGCCAGCCGCTGGTGTTCGATGCCGGCGCGCAACGTCGCGAATATCAGCCAGGCACCGATGAACGGCAGGATCAGCACGCCGATGCCCACCCCGACGCCGGCGACGGTGCCCGACGAGATGAGGTCGAACCCGCGCTGACCGAGGATGACGAAATAGACGACGAGCGCGACGACGAGGAACCCGATCATCCAGACGATGGGTCGGGCATCGCGGCGGGCGGGATCGGCAACCATGACGAACCCGTCCTAGAGATCCATCAGTTCTTCCAGACCCACGGTGAGCCCGGGACGCCTGCCGATCTCTCGCACCCCGAGCAGCACGCCGGGCGCGAAGGACGAGCGGTCCATGGAGTCATGCCGGATCGTCAGCGTCTCCCCCTCGGTACCGAGGAGCACCTCCTGATGGGCGACGAGACCGGCCAGGCGGACCGCATGCACGTGCACGCCGTCGACCACGCCCCCGCGGGCCCCCTCGAGTTCGTCGGTGGTGGCGTCCGGACTCGGCCCCAGACCGGCCTTGTCCCGCGCCTCACCGATCAGCTTCGCCGTGCGGTACGCAGTGCCCGACGGCGCATCCGCCTTGTGCGGGTGATGCAGCTCGATGACCTCGACCGAGTCGTAGAACCGCGCCGCCTGTGCTGCGAAGCGCATCGACAGCACCGCACCGATCGCGAAGTTCGGGGCGATGAGAACGCCGACACCCGGATTGTCGCCCAGCCAGCCGCGCACCTGATCGAGGCGTTCCTCGGTGAATCCCGTGGTGCCCACCACGGCGTGAATGCCGTTGTTGATGAGGAACTCGAGGTTCCCCATCACCGCACTCGGATGCGTGAAGTCGACGACCACCGATGTATTCGACTCCGTGAAGGCTTCCAGCGGGTCACCCTTGTCGACGCCCACGGTGAAATCCATGTCGTCGGCGGCCTCGACCGCAGCCACGATGGCCTGTCCGACCTTGCCCCCACTGCCGAGCACACCGACCCGGATTCCGCTTGCCATCTCGTCCCTCTCGTCGTCCGTCGACCTGTCAGTGTAGTTGTCGCCCTCGCGGCGCCCGGCGACCGTCAACCGCACCGATCAGAAGATCGGCGCACCGCCGCGACGGTGTTCGAAGACGAGTGAGGTGGTGGTGCCGGCGACCTCGCGGCGCGAGTTGAGCATTTCCACGAACTGGCGCAGCGCCTCGGTGTCGGCGGTCGCGACATGCAGGAGGTAGTCGTCGGTACCGGCGAGGAAGAAGACGTCGATCACCTCGTCGTGCCGTTCGATCTCTCCGACGAAATGCCGGATCTCGCCGCGCGCGTCCGACTGCAGACTCACCGCGACCATCGCTCGCAGCGGACGTCCCACAGCGGCCGGGTCCACGTCGGCGAAGAAGCCACGGATCACACCGAGATCAACCAGCCGACGGAGGCGGCCGTGGCAGGTGGACGCCGCAATCCCCGCCCGGACGGCGAGTTCGCTGTTGGGCATGCGGGCGTCGGTCTGCAGAAGTCGCAACAGAGTGCGGTCGATGTCGTCGAGCTGGGGGTCACCGACCCGAACATTCTTCGGCTGCGCTGCCACCATAGGTCCTCTTTTCGGATAATTGACGCTATTGTCCCGACAGTACAGAATTATCCACACATTTGTTGCGCAATTTTCGACGTTCCTTCACGCTTGTGGCACATCAGATCGAGTCCTACCACCATCAGGAGATCCCCATGCGCGTCGGCATCCCCACCGAGATCAAGAACAACGAGTACCGCGTTGCCATCACCCCGGCCGGTGTGGCCGAGCTGCACAACCGCGGTCACGATGTGGTGATCCAGGCCGGCGCGGGCGAGGGCTCGTCGATCCACGACAACGATTTCAAAGCGGCCGGCGCCCAGATCCTGTCGACCGCCGAGCAGGTGTGGGAGCAGGCCGACCTGCTGCTCAAGGTGAAGGAGCCGATCGCCGCCGAGTATCCGCTGCTGCGCGAAGGCCAGACGCTGTTCACCTACCTACATCTTGCGGCGAGCCGCCCGTGCACCGAGGCGCTGCTGGAGTCCAAGACGACGTCGATCGCCTATGAGACCGTGCGCGCCGCCGACGGCTCCCTGCCGCTGCTGGCCCCGATGAGTGAGGTGGCCGGACGGCTGGCACCACAGGTCGGCGCCTATCACCTGATGCGCTCCGAGGGCGGGCGTGGCGTCCTGATGGGTGGCGTACCCGGCACCGAGCCGGCCAACGTCGTCGTGATCGGCGGTGGCGTGAGCGGGGTCAACGCGGCGACGATCGCCGTCGGGATGGGCGCGCAGGTGACCGTGTTCGACGTGGACATCGCCAAGCTGCGCGCCATCGACGCCCGCTTCGCCGGCCGCGTGCACACCCGCTACAGCACGGCGCTGGCCCTCGCCGAGGCGGTGCGCGAGGCCGACCTCGTCATCGGCGCGGTGCTCGTGCCCGGCGCCAAGGCCCCAGTGCTGGTGTCCAACAACCTGGTCGCCGAGATGAAGCCGGGCGCCGTGCTCGTCGACATCGCCATCGATCAGGGTGGCTGCTTCGAGGATTCGCGTCCGACCACCCACGACGACCCGACCTTCACCGTGCACGATGCCGTGTTCTACTGCGTCGCCAACATGCCCGGCACGGTCGCGCGCACCTCGACTCTGGCACTGACCGGAGCGACGCTCCCCTATGTCCTGCGTCTCGCCGACCAGGGTTGGGAGCAGGCCTGCGCCGCCGACCCGGCCCTGGCCTCCGGCCTCAGCACCCACGACGGCAAGCTGTTCACCCGCGAGGTCGGCGAGGCGCTGGATCTCCCGGTCGCCGCAGCTCCGTTCTGAGACGCGCCCACCGGCTGGTCGAGTAGGCACGAGCTGCACCCACGGGCTCGTCAGAGCCGGATCGTCGTGGTGCCGCGCCGACGTCCACGGTAGGTGAAACGCCGCTCGGTGATGTCGCCGTGGCCGTCGTCGCCGAGGCGCAGCACCGTCGACGCGCGCGTTCCGTAACCGCGCAGGTCGATGAAGATCGGCGAGAGGTCGCGTTCACGATCAAGCGGGATACCGGTGCTGGGTAGGGCGTCGTCGACCGGGCGGTGGCGGTCGGCGAGCATCTCGAGGTACGGATCGACGGTGTCGGGATCGTCGTCGACCAGCAAGTCGGACAGCGCGGCTCGCCCACGGTCGACCTTGGGCCACTGACTGTCGAGGGCGCCGTTGGACAGACCGTGGACACCGTCGGGAACCCGCCGCACCTGCGGCTGGGGCCAATTGGTCGCCCACCAGAACTCGTCGGCGTCGGCGACCAGGACGTTGACCGGTGCGTAATCCTGTGCGCGCGTGCGGAGTTCTTCGGCGAACGCCGCCGGGCTCATGGTGCCGAGCAGAAACTCCACCGGCAGCTCGCCGCGCGAGCGCTGACCGGCTCCGGCGGGAGTTCCATCGCGGACGTTGGTGACCATCGCAACCCGCGACGGGTTGTCGGCGTGGACACCCATCCAGGTGCCGCCGGCCTCCCGGTCCCGGCCACCGATGATCGGCACGTCCGGCCAGCGCGCCAGTGCGCGCGTGCGCCGCGCGTGGAACTCGTCTCGGTTGGCGGCGACCACGAGGCGGCGGCCGGGCACGGCATTCCAGCCGAACAGAATCAGACACATGCGATTCAGTCGCCGCCCTGATCGGTGACCGGTAGATAGTGACTCATGTTGGCCATCCTGCGCTGCACCCCGGCGATCTCGCGAATCGCCTGGGCAACCAGGCTGCGATCCAGCGGCGAGAGCCGCTTCATGTCCAGGGTGTCACCCACCTGCTCGCCACGGTCGAACTGCGCCACCTGGTAGGTCAGCCGAACCCGTTGCAACACGTCGAACACCTCGATCAGTTCGGCGGCCTGCGCTTCGCCGAGCATCGCGCTGCCCGCCGCAGCGCGCAGCCGCGAGCGGGTGTCGAGCGCGGTGGAGCCGACGCTGAGTGCGGCCCACCGCGCGATGTTCACCAGCGGTGTGAGCGCATGCTCCTTGATCTCGAATGTGTCGGCCCGGCGGGTCAGCACATCACGCATCGATCGCAACCGCGCCTTGTACGACAGCGCCTCGGCCAGCAGCACCCCCAGTGTCCCGCGGTGCTCGCGAAGCTCGCCGAAAACCTCGCCGACCGCGGTCAGCCCCTGATCTCCCCAGATCGGCCGACCGTCGAGCAGCAACGACGTGAAGATCATGCCCTTGTTCTCCAACGGGGCGTCCAGCCACCCGCGGGCGGCCTGTCGCCACTGCGCATGCGTGCGGGCGAACAGCGGTTTCGAGGCGAGGGCACCGTTGCGGTCGATCGCGAGGCCCGCGCCGACCAGGATCTCGTCCACCTCGCCGAAAGCGGCACGATAGGCGGTGATCTGGGCGTCGGGAACGTCGTCGTCGAACGCGACCGCGGAGTCGATGTCGGAGGTGAGCACCGGTTCACGGCGAGCGTTGCTGCCCAACGACAACCAGGTCAGCGAACCGGGATCGAGCTCCGGATGATGATCGAGCACCAACTCCAGTGCCCGACGCACCACGGCGTCGTGGATCAGCGACGCGACAGCGGTGATCTCGTGCACGGGTTGTTCGCGCCGCACCATATCCGCCATCAGATACGGGATGCGGCGTGACCGGGACTGCAGATCGTCGACGCTGCCGGCGCGAGATACCTGTGCACGCAACGACATACCCGGTCCGGCCGGCGCCGCGACGAAGTCGACGGCGGCCACCACCCCGATCACCGCCCCGGCCGGATCGACCACCGGCATGGCCGTGAGGTCGCGGTCGAGCAGTTCGGTCAGCGCGTCGACCGCAGCGGTCCCCCGGCGCACCACGGGCACCGGTCCGGTGACGAATTCGCGAACGGTTGTGTCGATGTCGCGTCCGGCCGCGACGACCCCGGCTCGGATATCCGCGTCGGTGAGCAGCCCATGGCCTCCGCCCGGCAACGGGATCACCACGTGATCCTGGCCGCGTTCGGTCATCAGCATCGCCGCCTCGCGGACCGTCATATCCGGCGACCCGATGACCGGTGCGGTGACGAGCAGGTCGTCGACGATCCCGGGGCCCGAACCGCTGCGATCGCGCCGACGGGCGACGGTGAGCTTGTCGCCGGATGGACGATCCGGACCGGACAAGAGGGCTCCCTTCGCTGACTCGACGGAACGTTTCCTGCCCAGGTTAGTCGCGAGACGCACGTGGCCCGCCACCCGGAATCGGGTGACGGGCCACGTGGTGTGTCCGGAGATCAGGCGTCGGCGGTGGCCGCCTCTGCCTTGTCGTCGGAACCGGCCTTCTCGTCGTTCTTGGCCTCGTCGTCGACCGGCACCAGGCTGATCTTGCCGCGGTCGTCGATGTCGGCGATCTCCACCCGGAGCTTGGAGCCGACGTTCACGACGTCCTCGACCTTGTTGATCCGCTTGCCCTTGCCGAGCTTCGAGATGTGCACCAGCCCATCGCGACCCGGCAGCAACGACACGAACGCACCGAAGGCGGTGGTCTTGACGACCGTGCCCAGGAACCGCTCGCCCACCTTGGGCAGCTGCGGGTTCGCGATCGCGTTGACCTTGTCGATCGCGGCCTGCGCGGACTCGCCGTCGGAAGCACCGATGAACACGGTGCCATCGTCCTCGATGGAGATGTTGGCGCCGGTGTCCTCGGTGATGCCGTTGATCGTCTTGCCCTTCGGGCCGATCAGTTCACCGATCTTGTCCATCGGGATCTTGATCGTGGTGATCCGCGGCGCGTACGGGCTCATCTCGTCCGGCTCGTCGATGGCCTCGGCCATCACGTCGAGGATGGTCAGACGGGCGTCCTTTGCCTGGCTGAGCGCACCCGCGAGCACCTGGCTCGGGATTCCGTCGAGCTTGGTGTCGAGCTGCAGCGCGGTCACGAAGTCCTTGGTGCCCGCGACCTTGAAGTCCATGTCGCCGAAGGCATCCTCGGCACCGAGGATGTCGGTCAGCGCCACGTAACGGGTCTCCCCGTCGACGGTGTCGGACACCAGACCCATCGCGATACCGGCGACCGGCGCCTTCAGCGGCACACCGGCGTTGAGCAGCGCCATGGTCGACGCGCACACCGAACCCATCGAGGTGGAACCGTTGGAGCCCAACGCCTCCGAGACCTGACGGATCGCGTACGGGAACTCCTCGACGCTCGGGATCACCGGCACCAGGGCACGCTCGGCGAGCGCACCGTGGCCGATCTCACGGCGCTTGGGCGAACCGACGCGGCCGGTCTCACCGGTCGAGTACGGCGGGAAGTTGTAATGGTGCATGTACCGCTTGGACGTCTCGGGTCCGAGCGAATCGATCTGTTGAGCCATCTTGACCATGTCCAGCGTGGTGACACCGAGGATCTGGGTCTCGCCACGCTCGAACAGTGCACTGCCGTGGGCGCGCGGGATCACGGCGACCTCGGCCGACAGCGACCGGATGTCGGTGATGCCACGGCCGTCGATGCGGAAGTGGTCGGTCAGGATGCGCTGGCGTACCAGCTTCTTGGTGAGCGAGCGGTAGGCGGCGCCGATCTCCTTCTCACGGCCTTCGAACTGCTCGCCGAGCTGGGCGAGGATGTCGGACTTGAGCTCGTCGGTCTTGTCGTCGCGCTCCTGCTTGCCGGCGATGGTGAGCACCTGCGCCAACCGCTCGGAGGCAGCACCGGCGACGGCGTCGTAGGCGTCGGACTCGTACGGCGGGAACAGCGGGAACTCGCCGGTCTCCTTGGCGGCCTCGGCCGCCAAGGACTTCTGTGCCTCGCACAGGCGAGCGATGAACGGCTTGGCGGCCTCGAGGCCCTCGGCGACGATCGCCTCGGTCGGTGCCTGTGCGCCGCCGGCGACGATGTCGATGACGTTCTCGGTGGCCTCGGCCTCGACCATCATGATGGCGACGTCGGCCGAATCGCCTTCACCGGACACGATCCGGCCGGCGACGACCATGTCGAACACGGCGCCTTCGAGCTGTTCGACGGTCGGGAACGCGACCCACTGGCCGGCCTTGTTCTCCTCGGTCGGGATGAGCGCGACGCGCACGCCGCCGACGGGGCCGGAGAACGGCAGCCCGGCGAGCTGGGTGGATGCCGACGCCGCGTTGATCGCGACGACGTCGTAGAGGTCCTTGGGATCGAGCGACATGACCGTCACGACGACCTGGATCTCGTTGCGCAGGCCGTCGACGAAGGACGGGCGCAGCGGACGGTCGATGAGGCGGCAGGTCAGGATGGCGTCGGTGGAGGGGCGGCCCTCGCGACGGAAGAAGGAGCCGGGGATGCGGCCCGCGGCGTACATGCGCTCCTCGACGTCAACGGTCAGCGGGAAGAAGTCGAAGTGCTCCTTCGGCTGCTTGGACGCCGCGGTCGTCGACAGCAGCATCGTCTCGTCGTCGAGGTAGGCGGTCACCGATCCGGCGGCCTGCAGTGCGAGACGGCCCGTCTCGAAGCGGATGGTGCGGGTGCCGAAGCTGCCGTTGTCGATGACGGCGGTCGCCTCGGTGATCGTGTCGTCGTAGTCGGCGACATCGGTGGAGGTCACATCTGACATGTGGTTGGAAGAATCCCTTCGTGTTGCCACCGGTGTCCGGTGGCCGAATGGTCGGATGCGGATCAACTCTTCGCCGAACACACCACGCTCTGCGGTGACGTCTGCGCCCAGCAGAGGTGGCGACGTCTGCGACAGCAGAGCCGACCCGGAACGGAGCCATGAGAGAAGTGCCGGTCGTGGGAGATACGCGTTCGAAGCGCATCCCGGTGTTTGCAGACGGCCTTCGATCGAAGCGGCCGGAACCTGTGTCGGAACTGGTTCCGGCGGCCACTACCGAGGACCGATCTGCTCGAGTGTCACGTCCAGCAGGACTTTCACGGCAACGATCAGTTGCCAGCCTATCATCACGGGCTGGCCTGCAGAAACGACTCGGCCGCCCCCGCGATGCGGGGGCGGCCGATCCTGAGAGAATTGCCGGATCAGCGACGCAGACCCAGGCGCTCGATCAGCGAGCGGTAGCGGTTGATGTCCACCTTCGCGACGTACTTCAGCAGACGACGACGGCGACCCACCAGCAGCAGCAGACCACGACGGCTGTGGTGATCGTGCTTGTGCATCTTGAGGTGCTCGGTCAGATCGGTGATGCGCTTGGTCAGCAGCGCGACCTGCGCCTCGGGCGAACCGGTGTCGGTTTCGTGCAGCCCGTATTCGGCGAGGATGTCCTTCTTTTCGGCGGCAGTCAGTGCCATGGAGATACTCCTGGATTCTCAGTCCCGCGTTCTTCGGTCCCGCCGGCACCCACCCAGGTGTCTCGACGGTCGGCGCGCCACCGCGGACCGCAGCAACGCCGATCGGCAACTTTACCAGCGCAAACGGGTGCGACCCAAATCGCGGCCGGTCAACTCCAGTCGGCCAGCACCCGTCGTGTGTCCTCGACGTCGGCGGCGATCGCGGTGATCAGGTCTGCCACGTCGGGGTAGTTCACCATTCCGCGCAGTCGCCCCGCGAAATCGATGGCGACGTGCTGCCCGTAGAGGTCGGCACTCGTGTCCAGGACGAACGCCTCGACGGTGCGGGTCCGACCGGAGAACGTCGGGTTGGTACCGACCGACACCGCGGCCTGATAGCGCTCCCCCGGTTCGACCTGTCCGACGACGGGGCCGACACCCAACACCGAGAACCACGCCGCGTAGACCCCGTCGGCGGGTATCGCCGCGTACATCGGCGGCGCGACGTTGGCAGTCGGATAGCCGAGTTCGCGGCCACGGCCGTCACCGCGCACCACCACGCCTTCCACCCGGTGCGGGCGTCCGAGCGCCTCGGCGGCGGCCTCGACATCGCCCGCCGCGACGCAGGAGCGGATGTAGGTCGAGGAGAAGGTCACCGCGTGCTCACCGAACAGTGAGATGGCCTGCACCTCGAAGCCGAACATGCGCCCCAGTTCCGCGAGTTTGGTGACGTCCCCGGCGGCCTTCTTGCCGAAGGTGAAATTGTCGCCGACCACGACGTCGGCGGCGTGCAGGGTCTCGACGAGGATGTCGTGGGCGAAATCCTTCGGAGAGCGCGAAGCGAGTTCGGGGGTGAACGGCATGACGCAGAAGACGTCGATGCCGAGCTGCTCGGCCAGCTCGGCACGCCGGGTCAACGTGGTCAGCTGCGGCGGATGGGTGCCGGGGCGCACCACCTCGGCCGGATGCGGGTCGAACGTCATCAGCACGGCGGGGACGCCACGCTCCTTCGCCGCTGTCGTCGCAGCATGGATCAACTGGGCGTGGCCGCGGTGCACTCCGTCGAACACGCCGATCGTGACCACACACCTACCCCAGTCCGCGGGGATGTCCTCGAGACCTCGCCAACGCAACACGCGCACCAGCCTACGGCCCGCCGCGACCACAAACCACATCCGGCCGCCGGTGGTGAACAGCGTGTTTCGCCGAAGCTCGGGCGGTGAACGCCGCGCGAACTGTCGAACACGCGACGGCTGCTGTCGCCATGTGATGAGGCACGTCCTAAGCTCGGGTCATGCCCCAGTCCCGCGCGGCCCGAGCCGGCATGTCCGCTTCCGGCGGAGATGACGACGCCCGAACCACGTCGGCCGACCGGCCGGTCACCGAACTGTCCACCGTCACCCAGGACTACCTCAAAGTGATCTGGACAGTGCAGGAATGGGCAGAGGTCAAGGTCACCACCAAAATGCTGGCCGAGCGCCTGAGCGTCTCGGCGTCGACCGCGTCGGAGGCGATTCGCAAGCTCGCCGATCAGGGCCTGGTGGAGCACGAACGCTACGGCGCGGTCACCCTCACCGAGGAGGGGCAGGCCGCGGCGGTGCTGATGGTCCGCCGCCATCGCCTCATCGAGACCTTTCTGGTGCGTGAACTCGGCTACGGCTGGGATGAGGTGCACGACGAGGCGGAGGTCCTCGAACACGCGGTGTCGGATCGGCTGATGTCGCGGCTGGACGCCAAACTCGGTTTCCCGAGCCGGGATCCACACGGCGACCCGATCCCCGCTCTCGACGGCTCGGTGCCCAGTCCGGACGCCAGGCTGCTCGCCGACCTCGAGGTCGACGAATCGGGCATGGTCGCCCGCATCTCCGACGACGATCCGGAGATGCTGCGCTACTTCGACGAGGTCGGGGTGGCACTGGACCGCGTGGTCACCGTCGTCGAGAAACGGCCGTTCGCCGGCACGATCTCGATCTCGGTGGACGGCAGCGATCAGATCGACCTCGGCGACATCGCCGCCCGGGCGATCTTTCTGGTGACCCCCTGAGCCCCGGTCGCGGCGCGGGTCAGCGCAGGGTGGCCGGCCGCACCACCATCACCGAGCTGGCGCGGCGACCCTTCTCCTGCACGAGTGCGATGGCCCGCCCGTCGGGATCGATCACCACATAGGTCTCTTTCCGGCCGATCGGGGTCAGCCATCTCCCCTGGCTGATCGACTCCGCTTCGTCGGCGTCGATGTCGCGGTGCGGGAACGACAGTTTTGCCGCGTCGTCGATGGTCAGCGACAGACCGGGCTGCTCGCGCAACGCCTCCAGTGTGCGGGCATGCTCGAGCGTGAACGGCCCGACGGCTGTGCGGCGCAGCGTAGTCAGATGACCGCCGACCTGCAGCGCAGAGCCGAGATCGCGAGCGAGCGAACGGATGTAGGTGCCGGCCGAACAATCGACCGCCACGACCACGTCGACCCACCCGTCATCGGTGCGTCGGATGGCCGCGATGTCGAAGCGGCTGACCGTCACCGGCCGTGCCGCGAGGTCGAATTCGGCGCCGGTACGTGCCAGGGCGTGGGCGCGCCGACCATCGACCTTGATCGCACTGACCCGGGCCGGGACCTGCTCGATGTCGCCGGTCAACGCCGCCACGCCGGCGACGATCTCGTCGTCACCGAGATGTGCCGCATCGGCCCGCGAGATGACCTGGCCCTCACGGTCGTCGGTGTCGGTGGCCGCGCCGAGCCGGATCGTCGCCACATAGGACTTGGTGGTCAACGACAGCAGTCCGAGCAGCTTGGTGGCGCGCTCGATACCCACCACCAGCACCCCGGTGGCCATCGGGTCCAGTGTGCCGGCGTGCCCGACTCGCCTGGTGTTGAACAGCTTTCGACATCTCGACACGACGTCGTGGCTGGTCATCCCGGCGTCCTTGTCGACGATGATCAGGCCTGCGTTCTCGATCGATGCATCGGCCATGTCACACCAGCGCGATCGTCGTCGTGATGAGGCCCCGGTCGATCATCCATCGTCCCCGAAGCTCCGCCAACGGCGCCCCACCATCGAGCACGGCACCGTCGACGAGGATCGAGGAGGTGAACGAACCTGCCTGCGCCGAGGTCTGGTCGAACTTGATGTGGGCGTCTTCGAAACCCAGCCATCGCTGTGTGAGCGGGAACCACGCCTTGTAGGTGGCCTCCTTGGCACAGAACAGCAGTCGGTCCCAGTGCAGACCGGTCGGCCGGGTGGCGAGCACCGTGCGCTCGGCCTCGAGACTGGTGTGCTCGAGAACTCCGTCGGGTAGGCGGTCGTGGGGTTCGGCGTCGATGCCCAGGGATCGAACCTGCAGTGCATAGGCGACCACGGCAGCCCGATAGCCGTCGCAGTGGGTGAGGCTCCCGACCACCCGGTCCGGCCACACGGGCATCCCACGTTCTCCGCGCATGATCGGGGACGGGTCGATGCCCAACTGCCCCATGGCCTGCCGCGCGCAGTATCGCGCGGTGGTGAACTCGCGGCGTCGTTTGTCCACGGCACGTTCGATCAGGGAGCGTTCGGCCGGCAGCGGCTCGATACCGGGCGGATCCTCGAACGCCTCGGCCGCGGCGACCCCGCTCGGCACGAGCTGTTCGATCATCGGTTGCCTTCCTGCGGACGGGTGCTCGGTCGCGATGCGCGTCGTTCGCGGCGTTCGGCGATGCGACGTGCGAACTCGGCGGCGCGCTTCTCGTAGTCGGGCGGCAGTTCGAACCGGACGCCGTGCTCGGGCAGGTCGTCCGCGGTCAGGCCGGGGTCGGGGATGATCACGCGCAGCAGAGGTTCCGGGAGTCCGCGGCGCTTCCACTCCCGCGGGTATCCCACCGACACCTCTTCGAAGCGCACGCCGTCGTACCAGGTGGTTCGCGGGATGTGCAGGTGCCCGTAGACGCAGCACGCCGCGTTGTACCGGGTGTGCCAGTCCGCGGTCAGTTCGCTGCCGCACCACAGCGCGAACTCGGGGTACATCAGGGCATCGGTGGGTTCCCGACGCAACGGCCAATGATTGATCAACACAGTGGGTTCCGCGGGATCGAGCGCGTCGAGACGCTGACACGTCGACTCGATCCGCGCCCGTCCCCACGCGTCGCGCGTGCCGAACGGCTCGGGCGAGAGCAAGAACTCGTCGGTGGCGACCACGTTGCGCTCACGCGCCAGCGCCAGCGCGGTCAGCGTGGTGGTGGTGCCCTCGGGGCGGAACGTGTAGTCGTAGAGCAGGAACATCGGTACGACCCGCACCGGGCGTGACCCGTCGCCCGGGTCGAACAACGGGTAGATGTCCTCCGGCGTGACGACGCCGATGTCGCGGCAGGCCTGTACGAGATAGTCGTAGCGCGCGACCCCGAAGATCTGCAGCGGGTCCTTCGCGGTGGTGTAGAGCTCGTGGTTCCCCGGCACCCACACCACAGTGTGGAACCGTGTCCGCAGGCGCCGCAACGTGTCGATGATGTCGTCGGTGCGTTCGGCGACGTCGCCCGCGACGATCAGCCAGTCGTCGCTGCTCTGCGGACGGATCTGGTCGACGATGTGCTCATTGCCCCGATGGGCGACGTGGAGGTCACTGATCGCCCACAACGTCGCCATCTCCTCAGCCTAACGATGTGGGCGCGGTCACTCGGACCCGCCCGACCTCAGGCCGCGACGTCACGTCAGGTCTGGGTGCCGGTGCGGCGCCAGTGCCCCGAGCGCACCCGAACAACGACGGCGGCCAACCGTGACACCATGAACACCACCAGGCCGGTCCAGATACCGGCGAGACCCCAGTCGAATACGAGCGACAACCAGATCAGCGGCAGGAACCCGCCCAACGCCGCGGCCAGGGTGGCGGTGCGCAGGAATCGGGCGTCGCCGGCGCCGAGCAGCACACCGTCGAGCGCGAACACGATCCCGGCGATCGGCAGCATCGCGACAAAGAACCACCACGGCGTCGCGATCGCGTCCAGGATCTCCGGGTCGGAGGTGAACAGGCGCGGGATCAGCGACGCGCCGAGCGCGAAGACCGCAGCCGCCGCTCCGGCCGCCACCACCGACACCACGGTCACGCGCCGCGCGATCCCCACCGCAGAGGCGACGGCACCGCCGCCGAGCGCGGCTCCGACCAGTGACTGCGCGGCGATGGCCAGCGAGTCGAGGAACAACGACATGAACTCCCACAGTTGCAGCACCACCTGATGGGCCGCGACGGCCTGCACACCGAACCGCGCCGCCACCGCCGCGGCCGACAGAAAGCACACCTGGAACGACAGGCTGCGCAATACCAGGTCGCGGGCCATCACCAGCTGGGCGCCGATCACCGTTCGGTCGGGAGCGATCCGCGGCGTCGCCGACCCGCGTATCTCGCGGATCACCCGCACAGCGAACAACAACCCGGTCAGCCCCTGCCCCACGAGATTTGCGACCGCACTACCGGGCAGCCCCAGCCGGGGAAACCAACCGACACCGTGGGTGAGACCGACGACGAGCACCGCGGCCACCGACAACCCCGCGACCACGTAGAGGACCGGGCGCCGGGTGTCCTGCACCCCGCGCATCCAGCCATTGCCGGCCATCGACAGCAGGATCAGTGGAACGCCGAACATCGCGATTCGCAGCCAGTCGGTCGCATCGTCGACCACCTGTTGCGAGTCGGCCGAACCCGTACCGACGAGCACCCGCATGACCACCGGCGCCAACGGATACATCACTGCGACCAGTGCGATGCCCACGCCGAGCGCGATCCAACTCGCCTGTATCCCTTCGGATATCGCGCCGCTCCGGTCGCCGGCGCCGTATCGGCGGGCCGAGCGGGCGGTGGTGCCGTAGGAGAGAAAGGTCAGCTGCGTACTGATCACCGACAGCACCAGCGTGCCCACGCCGAGCGCGGCGAGTTCGTTGCCGCCGAGCCGTCCCACCACGGCGAGATCGAGGAGCAGATACAGCGGCGGCGCGATGAGGACGGCCAGCGCGGATACGGTGAGCACACCGATGCGCCGACCACTCACCGCCGGCCCGCCGGAGAGTTCCGCCTCGCTCAGAGGGACTCCACCAGTCGCGCGACGACGTCGTCGGCGGTGCCGGTGTCGCTGTATCCCGAGGCATGCCGATGGCCGCCGCCGCCGCGGGCGGCTGCGATGGGCACGAGGTCGACGGTGCGCTTGGAGCGCAGCGACACCGTCCACTCGCCGGGCGCGGTTTCCTTGAATACCGCGGCGACTTCGGCCTCCACCGCGGTGCGCACGAGGTCGATGACGCTCTCCGACTCCTCCCAACTCATCGCCGAGAGGATGTCGTGGGAGACAACTGCGTAGACGATGCCCTCGCCGTTGCAGGCGTGCGGATCGAGGCGTGCGCCGGCCAGCACCGTCGACACCATGGAGAACCATGCGAACGGGTGGCTGTCGATGAGCGCGCGGCTCCATGCCCGCCCGTCGACGCCGGCGTCGAGCAGTCGGGCGGTGATCCGGAACGAATCGGGGCGGGCCCACCGGAACGAACCGGTGTCGGTGACCACCCCGGCGTACAGGCAGGTGGCGATGTCGGCGTCGAGCTCGATCCCGAGGTCGTCGAGCACCGCCAACACCAGCACGGCGGTGCAGTCGGCCGACGGGTCGATCAGATCGTGGTCACCGAACCCGTCGTTGGACGCGTGGTGATCGATCGTCACCGAACAGTCGGCGGCCGAGAACACCGGCGCCAGCTCGTCGAGCCGGCCCAGGCTGGCGGCATCCACCGACACCACCACCGGGTGCCCGACCACCTCGGCGGCCGGCACCAGCAGCTTGCTGCCGGGCAGTTCACCGAGAACCGCGGGCAACGCGACGGTGTCCGGGAAGGCCACCTCCACCTCGGCCCCGAGCCGGGTCAAGGCCAAGCCGAGCGCCAGCCCGCTGCCGATGGTGTCCGCGTCCGGGCGGACGTGGCAGAGGATGGTCACGGCGGGCGCACCGCTCAGAGCGCCGGCGACCGCCTTGCTGGTCGCGGCCGTCACTCCTGGGAACCGTCCTCGTCGGCGGGTTCGTCGTCGCTGCTGCGGTAGGGGTCGGCCTCACCCGCGGGGGTGGCGGTCGCCGCCTGTCGTGCCACCAGTTCGTCGTTGGCGCGGGCGCGGGCGACGAGTTCCTCCATCTGGCGCGCGGCATCGGGCACGGTGTCGAGCACGAAGGTCAGCGTCGGGGTGAACCGCACCCCGGTGCCGGCCCCCACCTTGGAGCGGAGGATGCCGGTGGCCTTTGCCAATCCGGCTGCGGCGGCATCGTAATCCGGTTCGGCGTCGATGGATTCGCCCATCACGGTGTAGAAGATCGTCGCATCGTGCAGATCGTTGGTGACGCGTGCGTCGGTGATGGTGACGTGGGCGAGCCGGGGGTCCTTGATCTCGGTGCCGATCGCCGAGGCGACGATGGACGAGATGCGCTTCGCCAAGCGGGCGGCTCGTGCCGAATCAGCCATGATTGGTCCTTTCCACTGGGAAACTACTCCCCTTCGGTCTGTATGCGCAGCGGCGCGCAGACCGAAGGGGAGATGGGTGGTCGCGGTGGACTCAGTCGCGCGGCTTCTCCTGCAGTTCGTAGCTCTCGATGACGTCGTCGACCTTGATGTCCGTCGACGACGTCATCGATCGTCAGTCGCGCGGCTTTTCCTGCAATTCGTAACTCTCGATGACGTCGTCGACCTTGATGTCGCTGTACGTCAACGTGAGACCACATTCGTAGCCTTCGCGGACCTCGGTGGCGTCGTCTTTCTCACGCCGCAACGAGGCGATCGACAGGTTCTCGGCAACGACCACGTTGTCGCGGAGCAGGCGGGCCTTGGCGTTACGCCGCATGATGCCCGACTGGACCAGGCAGCCGGCGATGTTGCCGACCTTCGACGACTTGAAGATGGCCCGGATCTCGGCGCGGCCGAGCTCCACCTCTTCGTAGACCGGCTTGAGCATGCCCTTGAGCGCGCTCTCGATCTCGTCGATGGCCTGGTAGATCACCGAGTAGTAGCGGATGTCGACGCCCTCGCGGTTGGCCAGCTCGGTGGCCTTGCCCTCCGCACGGACGTTGAAGCCGATGATGATCGCGTCCGACGCCGCGGCGAGGTTGACGTTGGTCTCGGTGACACCACCGACACCGCGGTCGATGACCCGCAGCGAGACCTCGTCGCCCATGTCGATCCCGAGCAGAGCCTCTTCGAGCGCCTCGACGGTACCCGAGTTGTCGCCCTTGAGGATGAGGTTGAGCTGGCTGGTCTCCTTGAGCGCCGAATCCAGGTCTTCCAGGCTGATCCGCTTACGGCTGCGAGCCGCCAACGCGTTGCGCTTGCGCGCGTTGCGCCGGTCGGCGATCTGCCGGGCGGTGCGGTCCTCCTCGACGACGAGCAGGTTGTCGCCTGCGCCGGGCACCGACGTGAAGCCGATGACCTGCACCGGACGCGATGGCAGCGCCTCGGCGACGTCGTCGCCGTGTTCGTCGACCATGCGGCGGACACGACCGTAGGCGTCGCCCGCGACGATCGAGTCGCCGACCTTGAGCGTTCCGCGCTGGACCAGCACCGTGGCCACCGGGCCACGGCCGCGGTCGAGGTGGGCCTCGATCGCGACACCCTGGGCGTCCATGTCCGGGTTGGCCCGCAGATCCAGTGAGGCGTCGGCGGTCAGCAGCACCGCTTCGAGCAGTGCGTCGATGTTGTCGCCCTGCTTGGCCGAGATGTCGACGAACATGGTCTCGCCGCCGTACTCCTCGGGGATCAGGCCGTATTCGGTCAGCTGACCGCGGATCTTCGCCGGGTCGGCGCCTTCCTTGTCGATCTTGTTCACCGCGACCACGATCGGCACGTCGGCCGCCTGGGCGTGGTTGACCGCCTCCACCGTCTGCGGCATGACGCCGTCGTCGGCCGCGACCACGAGGATCGCGATGTCGGTGGCCTTCGCACCGCGGGCACGCATGGCGGTGAACGCCTCGTGACCCGGGGTGTCGATGAACGTGATCAGGCGGTCGTCGCCGTTGAGGTGGGTGTTCACCTGGTAGGCACCGATGTGCTGGGTGATGCCGCCGGCCTCCGCCTCACGGACGTTGGCCTTGCGGACGGTGTCCAACAATCGGGTCTTGCCGTGGTCGACGTGACCCATGACGGTGACCACCGGCGGCCGCTGCTCGAGATCCTCTTCGCCGCCCTCGTCCTCGCCGTAGGACAGATCGAAGCTCTCCAGGAGCTCGCGATCCTCGTCCTCCGGGCTGACGACATGGACGGTGTAGTTCATCTCCGAGCCGAGCAGCTCCAGCGTCTCGTCGTTGACCGACTCGGTGGCCGTGACCATCTCGCCGAGGTTGAACAACGCCTGGACCAGCGATGCCGGGTTGGCGTCGATCTTGTCGGCGAAGTCCGACAGCGAGGCGCCACGGGCGAGCCGGATGGTCTCACCGTTGCCGCGCGGCAGCCGGACACCGCCGACTGCCGGTGCCTGCATCGAGTCGTATTCCTGGCGCTTCTGACGCTTCGACTTGCGGCCCTTGCGGGGTGCGCCGCCGGGACGACCGAAGGCACCGGCCGCGCCACCGCGACCACGACCGCCGCCGCCACCGGGGCGACCGCGGAAGCCGCCACCGGGAGCTCCGCCGCCGGGTCCGCCACGGAAGCCGCCGCCTCCGCCGCCGCCACCGCGGCCACCGCCACCACCGGGTCCGCCGCGGCCGGGACGTCCGGCGTCCGGACGTGCGGCACGGCTCGGCATCGCACCGGGGCTGGGGCGCGGGGGCATGCTACCGGGGCTAGGACGAGGTCCACCCTGACCGGGCGCGGGACGACCGCCACCCTGACCTGGGCGTCCACCGGCCCCGGGACGACCACCGCCGGGTCGCGGGCCACCCTGCCCCGGTCCGGGGCGGGGTCCCTGCGGCCGCGGAGCGGGCGTCGGTGCAGACGAGTACGGGTTGTTGCCGACCCGCGGCGCACGTGGGCCGGGCTTGGGGCCGGGACGCGGTCCGGGCCGGGCGGCGGGGGCGCTGCCGGTGTCCTGCGCGGCAGGCGCCGTCGGCTTGGGTGCCGGCGCGGGCTTCTGCTTTGCCGGGGACGGCGTCGGCGCGGGTGTCGGAGCCGGCGCCGGAGTGGCGTTGGCCGCCGTCGCCGGAGTCGGCCCCGGAGCGGGTGCACCGGGCTTGGGGCCGGGCCGAGCCGGCCCGGGCTTCGCGCCGGAGCCGTTGGCTCCGGGTTTGGGGGCACCGCCGGGTTTGGGCGCCGACTTGCCGCCGTCCTTGGCCCCGGAAGACTTGGGGAATGATTCGCGGAGTCGACGAGCCACGGGGGCCTCCACCGTCGACGACGCGGATTTGACGAACTCGCCCTGCTCCTTCAGACGCTCGAGCACCTGCTTGCTCGTCACGCCGAGTTCTTTGGCCAGTTCATGCACGCGGGCCTTGCCTGCCACTGCTCTCCTCACTTGGAGGTCGAGCGGGCTGCCCGCTACGACCTCGGTTTACGTCCGATACGCGCTCATCGTGGGTTCTTCACGGTGTGCTCATGTCTTCTGCTACCTGTTCCGGCCGTTACGGCCATCTTCTTCGGTGATCTCACCGATCGCTTCGGCGAGGTCGTCGGGGTCCACGGTCAGACCGGGCACCCGCAGTGCCGATCCGAACGCCTTTCGTCGCACCGCCGCGGACACACAGTCCCGCCGCGGGTGCAACCAGGCGCCTCGTCCCGGCATGGTTCGCGCGGTGTCCACAACCACCTGTGGTGGATCGTCGCCCTGTCGGACGGCAACCCGAACCAAGTCGGTTGCTTCGGCGCGCTGCCGACAGCCGACACACATCCGGACCGGCCCGGGGCGGGCGAAACCGTCGTTCCGGGTTCGGTCCTGGGGTGGTGTCAACAGTCTTCGCTGAACCATCGATCAGTCTAGCGCGCCATAGGTGTTCTCGGACAACCGGCTGCTCAGTCGGCGTGCGAGACGCCCGACCGGCCGCTGTGCGCGGCCGGCGGCGCCGGATCGGCATCGGAGCGGATATCGATCCGCCAGCCGGTCAGCCGGGCGGCGAGCCGGGCGTTCTGGCCTTCCTTGCCGATCGCCAACGACAGCTGATAGTCAGGGACCACGACGCGTGCCGCCTTCCCGGCGAGATCGACGACCTCCACAGAGACAACCTTCGCCGGCGACAGTGCATTCCCGACGAACACCCCGGGATCGGTGTCGTAATCGATGATGTCGATCTTCTCGCCCGCCAGTTCGCTCATCACATTGCGCACTCGCTGTCCCATCGGACCGATGCACGCACCCTTGGCGTTGAGTCCGCTCACTCCGGTGTGCACGGCGATCTTGGAGCGGTGTCCGGCCTCGCGGGCGACGGCGACGATCTCCACGGACCCGTCCTCGATCTCGGGCACCTCGAGCGAGAACAGCTTGCGCACGAGATTCGGATGGGTACGCGACAGGGTGATCTGCGGCCCTCGAGATCCCCGCGAGACCCCCACGACGTAGCACTTGATGCGATCACCGTGCTCGTAGGTTTCGCCCGGCACTTGCTCGGCGGGCGGAATGACCCCCTCGGCGCTGTTGGCGTCGCTGCCGATCTGCACCACGATCATCCCGCGTGCGTTGGCCCGGGCGTCGGCCTGCACGACGCCGCCGACGATCTCACCCTCGTGGGTGGCGAAGTCACCGAAATTCTTCTCGTTCTCCGCATCGCGGAGGCGCTGCAAGATCACCTGGCGTGCCGTCGTGGCGGCGATCCGGCCGAAGCCCTCCGGGGTGTCGTCCCACTCGTGGACAACGACGCCGTTGTCGTCGAGTTCCTGCGCGAGCACTCGCACCGCACCGCTCTTGCGGTTCACGTCGATGCGGGCGTGCGGTGCGAAGCCGTCGGTGTGCCGGTAGGCCGTCAGCAGGGCGGTCTCGATCGCGGTGATCACCGTCTCGATGGAGATGCCCTTGTCGGCCTCGATCATCCGCAGCGCGTTGATGTCGATGTTCATCTGGCGGTTCTCCTATTCATTTGTGGCTCCTATTCACTTGTCGGGCCATATTCACTTGTCCGATTTGATTGTGCGCAGTTTTGATTGTGCGCAGTGTTGATTGTGCGTAGTTCCATGCGATTTGTGAATGCGCCGGTGGCGGATGTTCGGTCAGGACGCCGCGCGACGACGTGCGATCTCGTCGGCATCGAGGCCGCACAACTCGAGCTCGGCGACACTCGGGCGGGAGAAATCGACGCCCACCACGGCGTTGGTCACCGATGTCAGCACCACCCGGGTGCTGCTCAGGCGTCCACGGTTGTTGACGACGATCTCGACCGCGTCGTCGTCGACCGCACCGACCCGGCCGCGCAGGTGCGCCGCCGCATTGTCGGCGTCGGCGAAGTCGACGGTCACCTTGCGGCCCGCGGCGCGGCGCCAGTGGCGAGGCAGCGTGAGCGGACGATCCACGCCGGGTGAGGTGACCTCCAGCACGTAGGCGGCATCGGCGGTCTCCGGCGCCTGGTCGAGGATGTCGGAGAGCTGCCGGCTGAGACCGGCGAGGACGTCGAGCTCGCCACCGCCGTCGCGGTCGACGACGATGCTGAGGTCGGTCCGGCCGGCGGAGTGGGTGAGGTGTACGTCCTCGAGGTCGAAGCCCTGGGCGGCCACGACCGGTTCGACGAGTCGGCGCACCTGGTCGGCGGTGAGCGGCACGAGCGCCTCCTGGTCTTCAGTTGTCGCGACGAATGCGGTGGACATGAGCACGGCGGTCACCGACCGCTCGTGTGCAGTGGACCATCGTAGACCATTGCGGCCCAGACGAGGAGCGGCTGACCGGCGCATGCTCGCACGCGGCGCATCTGCTGGCATCATGTCTCGCGTGACCACACCCCTCCCCCGCCGTACGGTCCTGCGCGGCAGCCTGGTCGTCGTGGCCGGCGGCGTCGCGGCGTCCGCGGTTGCTGCCTGCGACCGGGGGCCGACACCGGACCAGATCACCGCGGCCGCACTGGCACCCCTTGCCGATGCAGCGCTGGCCGATCAGGCTGCTGCGCGGGCGCTGGCCCCGCAGGTGCCGGAGTACACCAACGCTCTCGGCGTGGTGGCGGACCAGCGCGGCGAGCACGCACAGGTTCTGCGCGAGGAGATCACCCGACTCGACGAGCGCACGGCCGCACGCATCGGCGCCGCGGGAGATTCGGGGTCGACGACACCGTCGCCCGCGGCCACGTCGACGCCGGCCGCACCCACCCCCACGGTGTCCACGGTGGCCGGGATGCGCGGTCTGTTACAGCAATCCGCACGCACCGCCGCGGACGCGACGGTGTCGCTGAGCGGCTACCCCGCCGGGCTCGCCGGGGCGATCAGCGCCGCGGTGACCAGCATGGCGGAGGTACAACTCGGATGACCGCGACCACCGACGCGCTGGCCGCCGCCGTCGACACCGAGAACGCAGCGATCTTCACCTATGGCGTGTCGACCGCGTTCGTATCCGCCGCACGGCGCCCGACCGTGGCGGAATATGTTGCTGCTCACCGAGTTCGCCGCAATGCACTGGTGGCCGCGCTGACCGCTGCGGGAGTGGCCGCACCGGAGGCGGCCGCCGGATACACCCTGCCCGTCGATGTCGACGATTCGGTGACCGCGGTCCGCGCTCTGCTGGCGGCCGAAGTCGACTGCACGGTCGCCTATCGCGCGCTCATCGAGCAGGCCGATGACGCCACAGCGCGTCGCGCGGGACTCGACGGCCTCACCGAATCGTCGGTGCGCGCCGCCAATTGGCGTGTGGCATTGCGCGACTCACCAGTCACCGTCGCCTTCCCCGGGCGCGCCGGCCACCCATGACGCGCACCCGCTGCGCATCCGCGCATGTCGCGACGTGCGCGGACGCCGATCGCGTGCGCGGATCGATCCGTCGTCGGCGATCACCTGACCCGGCGACCACGCCGACCACCTACCGCGCGGCGTCCGTCACCCGTGCCACCGCGTCGTCGACAGGCACCTCGGTGGCCTCACCGGTGAAGCGATCCCGGATCTCGATGGTGCCGTTGGCATATCCACGACCGACCACCACCACGACGGGCATGCCGAGTAGTTCGGCGTCCTTGAACTTGACACCGGGTGATGCCTTGCGGTCATCGAGCAGCACCGACAGTCCGGCTGCGTCGAGGTCGTCGGCCAGCTGATGGGCGCCCGCGATGGCGGCCTCGTCCTTGTTGGCGATGACGAGGTGGACCGAATACGGCGCGACCGACCGCGGCCACCGCAGACCCTTCTCGTCGTGGCACTGCTCGGCGATCACGGCGACCAGTCGTGAGACACCGACGCCGTAGGAGCCCATGGTGAGGCGCACCGGCTTGCCGCTCTCGCCCAGCACGTCGACCTCGAAGGCGTCGGTGTACTTCTGGCCGAGCTGGAAGATGTGACCGATCTCGATGCCCTTGGCCGACACCAATGAACCCTTGCCGTCTGGGGACGGGTCGCCGTCGCGGACCTCGGCCGCCTCGATGGTGCCGTCCGGGGTGAAGTCGCGTCCGGCGACGAGGTTCACCACATGTCGGCCGGGTTCGTCGGCACCGGTGATCCAGGAGGTTCCGTCGACGACCCGCGGGTCGACGAGGTAGCGAACGCCGTTGGCGGCGAGGCCGCGCGGACCGATGTATCCCTTCACCAGGAACGGATTCGCGGCAAAGTCCTCCTCGGTCAGCACCTCGATCTCGGCGGGCTCGAGCGATGCCTCGAGTCGCTTCATGTCGACTTCGCGGTCGCCGGGGACACCGATCCCGGTGATCTCCCAGTCGCCGCCCGGCTGACGCACCTTGACCATCACGTTCTTCAGCGTGTCGTGGCCACCGAAGGTGCCGTCCAAGGTGTCGTTGGCCCACTGCACGAGGGTGTCGATGGTCGGGGTGTTCGGGGTGTCGTGGACCTGCGCCTCCGGCAGACCGTCGAACGGGATCGGCTCGGGTGCTGGGGTGATCACCGCTTCCACGTTGGCGGCGTAGCCGGATTCGACGCACCGAACGAAGGTGTCCTCGCCCACCTCGCTCTCGGCGAGGAACTCCTCCGAGGCGCTGCCGCCCATCGCCCCGGACGTTGCCGCGACGATCACATAGTCGACCTCGAGGCGCCGGAAGATCTGCTGATACGCCTCACGATGGGCGTTGTAGGCCTTCTTCAGACCCTCGTCGTCGAGGTCGAACGAGTAGGCGTCCTTCATCACGAATTCGCGGCCTCGCAGAATGCCGGCACGCGGGCGCTCCTCGTCGCGGTACTTCGTCTGCACCTGATACAGGATCACCGGCAGGTCCTTGTAGGAGGAGTACTCCCCCTTCACCAGCTGTGCGAACAGTTCCTCGTGCGTGGGTCCGAGCAACATGTCGGCACCCTTGCGGTCCTTGAGTCGGAACAGGTTGTCGCCGTATTCGGTCCATCGCCCGGTGGACTCGTAGGGATCGCGCGGCAGCAACGCCGGGAGCAGGATCTCCTGGGCGCCGATCGCGTCCATCTCTTCGCGGACCACCTGCTCGACGGCACGCAACACACGCAGACCCAGCGGCAACCAGCTGTAGACGCCGGGTGCTGCACGGCGGACATAGCCGGCCCGGACGAGGAGCTTGTGGCTGGGGACCTCCGCGTCGGCAGGATCGTCACGGAGAGTGCGCAGGAACAGCGTCGACATGCGAGTGATCACAGGTGACCAGCTTAGACGTGCCATGCTGAGGCTCGTTATGGTGTTGCGGTGCTCGTCATCCTGCCTCCCTCCGAGACCAAATCCGACGGCGGCCGGGGCGCCCCCCTCGACATGGACACCCTGGCGTTTCCGGAGCTCAATCCCATCCGCAAACGCATCGCCGAGTCGCTCGTGGAACTCGCCGCCGATCTCGACGCCAGCCGCACCGCACTCGGGTTGGGCCGGACCCAACTGGCGGAGGTGGACCGCAACGCCGACCTGTGGCTCGCGCCCACCCGGCCGGCGATCGAGCGCTACACCGGCGTGCTGTATGACGCCCTCGACCATGCCGGCATGACACATGCCCAGAAGACCAAGGCGACCGAGCGGCTCGCCATCGGATCGGCGCTGTTCGGCGTGGTCCGGGCCGGCGACATGATCCCGGCGTACCGGTTGTCCGGTGGTTCCAAGTTGCCCGGGATGCCGACGCTGGCGTCGATATGGAAACCGGAACTCTCGAACAGCCTCGACGCCGTCGACGATTTCGTCGTCGACCTCCGCTCGGGTGTCTATCAGCAACTGGGTCCGGTGCGCGGAGCGGTGACCGCGACGGTGGTGACCGAGGGCCCGGACGGATCACGAAAAGTGGTGAGCCACTTCAACAAGCACTACAAGGGGCGGATGGCCCGGGAGTTCGTCCGCACCCGGCGAAACGTTCGCGACATCAACGCGCTGGCCGCGGTGTTGGCCGATGCGGGGCAGCGGGTCGAGATCGCCGCCCCGGACCAGATCGTCGTACTGACCGACTGAGAGCGCGCCAGGTCGGAGGCGCGTCAAAGCAGGTCGGCGATCAGATCGGCGGCGCGGGCCGCCCCGTCGGTCTCCACCGGACGGTAGCGGACCTGCGCATGCGCGGTCTCGACGATCGCCGCGGCCAGGAGTTCGGGTTCGCACGCATCCTCATACGACATGCATCGGCCCGCCCCATAGCGGTCCAGGCGGTGTGGAACGTGGAAGTTCTGCTCGAAGTGGTTGCGCAGCGGCACGTAGATGAACGGCCGGCCGGTTGCGGTCAGTTCCATGCAGGTGGTCAGACCACCCTGGACGACGGCGAGGTCGCAGGCGGCGAGGTAGCGATGCAGGTTCGGCAGATAGCCGCGAATGCGTAGACCGGGGTTGCCCTTCTCCGGGTGCCGGAGGAGCGTGTCGGGATCGATCCGCGGCCCGCACACCACCAGAAAGTGCAGTGCGGGGGCCAGGCGGCGGGCGCACGGCACCGCCTCGATCACCCGTTTCAGCAGCGTCGTGCCGACTCCCGAGCCGCCGACGGTGACCACACAGAGCAGGTCATCGGCACCCAGACCCAGGTCTGCCCGCAGCCGTGCCGACTCCTCCTCGGCCGGAGGCGTGAAACCCGAGACGTAGCCGGAGAAATCGAAGTTCTGCACCGTCCACTCCCGGATCCCCGGCAGCCCGGGGCCGAACGATGCATCCACCACGTCATCGGGGTTGCCCACGAAGATCGACCGGTCACGCATCCGCCGGTACCGTGCGCGCTGCTCGATCATCTCGGCGTTGTAGTCGGCGGTCAGGGCCGCCTCGTCCTCCCCGCCCGAGGCCATCGGCAACCAGCCGACGAAGTCGGTCAGCCACGCGAACGAGAACCGCTTGAGTTCAGGATTCTCGTGCATGAAGTAGTCGACATCCCACGCCTCGTCCCCGATCACCACGTCGTAGGGCGTCTCGGTGGCGACCTCGTCGAACACCATGAAGTTCTGCACCAGCGTCTCGTCCATCCGACGGATCGCCTGAAATGCGTTGAGGTCGTGGTCGGCGCACTCGTCCTCGATGTGGCGTGACTCGCTGGCCAGCCATCGCGAGGCCGGGTGCACCGTTTCGCCGGCAGCCCGGAGGACCCGAGTGACCGGGTCCTGGGCCAGCCAATCGATCTGCAGGTCCGGGTGACGCGCACGCATCTCCGTGGCGATCGCGAGGTCCCGCCGCACGTGGCCCAGCCCGATCGGTGAGGACAGGTACAGCGCGCGGCGGGGACGCTGTCGCGAACGTGTCCACGTGGTGGGGGCGGCAGTTCGCTGCGGCGGCTGCAGCCGGTCGGCGAACTCGCGGATCAGGTGGTTGGTGCGGACCGGCTCACGGTTCGGCACCCCGTGCCCGACGCCGTCGAGCACCTCCAACGATCCCCCGGTCAGCTCGGCCACCACCCGGCCGAACTCCGGTGGACGAATCCGGTCCTCGCTGCCGTGCACCACGAGCACCGGACAGCTCACCCCCGCGCAGAGCGGCTCGAGCGCAGTCGCGGTGGACCCGTGCAGGCCGAGTCGGCCCGCGACGGTGTCGGCGAGTCCGTCCGGGGTGTTGTCGGCGGCCCAGGCGACGAAATCTTCCCGCTGCTTGGTGGAGTGGGGCTCGTGGTATACCGACCGCGCGAAGAACCGGATGTAATCCGGCAACCCACCCTCGCGCCAGTAGTGCTCGTTGTACCTCGCCCATCCCCGCACCGGTTCGCCACGTTCCCCGCGGACGGAGAACCGCAGCTCCGGAGGCAGATCGTAGAGCCCGCACGACGCGCCGATCGCGACGATGCCGGTGACCCGGTCGGGTTGGTCCGCGGCCACGTGCAGCGACCACGCCACCCCGCACGAGAAGCCCACCAGCAAAGCCTGATCGGTGCCGGTGGCATTCATCACCGCGATGGCGTCCGCGGCGAACTCGGTATCGGCGTAGGCCGCGGCGCCGGCCGGCCGGTCGGACCGTCCCGACCCCCGGCCATCGAAGGTCACCACGCGGTAGTGCCGGGCCAGGTAGGGCACCTGGAACTTCCACACGCGCGAATCGATGATCGACCAGGTGGGCATCAGCAGGACGGTGGGACGGTCGGCCTCGAAGACGTCGTAGGCCAGCCGGACACCGCCGCGATCCACCGTCCCCGTCCGGTCGGCGGGGCGAGGACGATGCCGGGCCACTCCGGGCGGATGCCCGGCCGGAGGACAATCTCCTGCCTGCATCGACATCGTCCCACCTCCTGCCGGCATCGCTTCCGATCTCTCGTCGCACCAGAGCGATGTCGCGTTCGTCGTGTTCGCCGTCTTCTCAGTGTCCACCCGTGCGGCCCGGACGTCACGGCCTCCGGGTCACGGCCTGACCTCGAACACCTGGTGGAACGGCGTCTGCGCGACCCGGTCGAACCGGGTGAACCCCGCTGCGGTGGTGACCGCTCGGATTCGGGCGGGTCCGGCCTGGGTGCCGAGCGCGAGCCCGACGTCCTGTGACAGCGATGCCGGTGTGCACAGCAGGGTCGAGAATCCGTAATAGGCGCGCCCGACCGGGTTCAGGTTGTCCTCGACATGATCTCCGGAGAGTGGTTCGACGACCATCCAGGTGCCATCTGCGGCCAGGGCCTCCCGCACATGCGTCGCCGCGCCGACCGGATCGCCCATGTCGTGCAGGCAGTCGAACATCGTCACCAGGCCATAATCGCGACCGGTGAACTTGTCGGCCGCGGCGACCTCGAAGCGCACCCGATCACCGACGCCGGCCTCCTCGGCACGGTCGCGGGCGATCGCGATCGACTGGGGGTGATAGTCGATGCCGACGAACGTCGAGGCGGGAAAGGTCTGGGCCATCAGGATGGTGGACGCGCCGTGCCCGCATCCCACGTCGGCGACAGTGGTACCCGAGGTGAGTCGGTCGACCACCCCGGTCAGCGCGGGCAGCCATTCGGTGACGAGGTACGCGTGGTAGCTGGGCCGGAAGAATCGCTCGCACCCGTGGTGGACGTCGGTGTTGTGTTCGTGCCAGCCGACACCGGCGCCGTCGCGGGCGGCCGCGATCACGTCGGACGTGTCGTGCACGGTGCCGAGCGCGATCTGGAAGAGCCCGGGCAGGAATGCGGGGCTGCTCTCGTCGGTGAGGGCGACGGCGTGCTCGGCCGGCAGCGTGTAGGTCGCGGTGTCCGGGTCGTAGGTGACGAAGCCTCCCGCCGCCTGGGCGTTGAGCCACTCGCGCGCGTAGGGCTCGCCGGTGCCGGTTCGCTCGGCGAGCCCGGCTGGGGTACTCGGACCGTGGGCGGCGAGGTCGCGGTAGTAGCCGAGCTTGTCGCCCGCCACCACGAGAGCGGTGTTCAGGGTGGCACCCACCTCGCCCACCGCCCGGAACACGAACTGCATGAGTGCGTCGGGGTCGATCTCGGCGATCGTGCCGGTCGAGTCGTCTGTCGTGGTCATGTCTGTTCTCCTCTGGATCGATGGTTTCTCGAACCTACGAAGCCCGGGTGCCCGACCGCGTCCGGTGACCCCCCTGGTCGTGCATCGGGACCTAGACTGGGTGGTTGGTGATAGGCCGCGAACACGAGCAACAGGTGATCGATCGGCTGGTGTCGGCCGCTCGGATCGGCACCAGCGGTGTGCTCGCGCTCACCGGCGAGCCGGGCGTCGGCAAGACCGCACTGCTGGGGTGGACGGAGAGTCGGCTCGACGGCTTCCGGGTCTTGCGGGCCACCGGCACCGAACCCGAACGCGAGGTCCCGTTCGCGGCGTTGCTCACCGTGCTGCGACCGACGCTCGACCTGCTCGACACCATCGCCGCACCGCAGGCCCGCGCGCTCGCCTCGGCACTCGCGCTCGAGGAGGGCGGGGCCGGTGACCGCTTCGCGATCGGCGCGGCCACGCTGAGCCTGTTGTGCCGCTACGCCGACAATGGCCCGGTCGCGGTGTTGCTCGACGATCTGCAACTGATCGACGCACCGTCGGTGGACGCCCTGCTGTTCGCGGCCCGCCGACTCAGTGCGGACCCGATCGCGGTCCTGGTGGCCGGCCGGGAGGGGGAGGTGGACGATCTGGTGTCCGGCGTGGACACCCTGCACCTGACCGGACTCGACCTGGCCGGGGTCCGTGGCCTCGTCGACGACCTTCTGACGACGCCGGTGAACGAGGACTGGGTGCTGCGCCTGTACGAACTGACCGACGGAAATCCGCTGGCCGTCGCCGAACTCGCCGAGAGTCCTGAAGCCCTTCCCCCACCACCGTCAGGTGTCCCGGCCGCGCTGTCGGCTCACCTGGTCGACGCGTTCGTCCGCCGACTCCGTCCCCTTGACGAGACCGCGCGCTCGGTGCTGCTCGTCGCGGTGGTCTGCAACGGTGATCTCCGGCTCACCGGACAGGTCTGCACCGCGCTGGAACTGGACGTCGCGCAGCTCGCCTGCGCTGCCGACGCCGGCCTCGCCCAGGTGGTCGGCGGTGAGATCACCTTCCGACACCCGCTGTTGCGCTCGGCCGTCTATCGCGACTCGCCACCGCAGCGGCGCCGAACCGTGCACGCCGCAGTGGCCGCCGCCCTTCCTGACGAAGACGTCGACCGTCGGGCGTGGCACCTCGCCGAGGCACTGTGGGCGCCCGATGCCGAAGCCGCGGCGCTGCTGCACAGTGCCGGCGAGCGGGCCGCGGAGCGGTCCGCGTGGGCGGTGGCGTCGGCCGCCTACGAGCGTGCCGCCCGGCTGAGTCCGGACTCGGCCGACGCCACCGACCGCTTGCTGACCGCGGCCGCGAGCGCCTGGTCGGCCGGACTCAGTGCACGTGCGCTTGCCCTGCTCGACGAGTTGGACCTCGACCGGCCGGACGGGTCGCCCGGACACGCGACGCCGCTGCCGGCGCTCGAGCTGCGGGCAGTGATCGCGGCGCGCAGTGGTTCGCTGCGAGTGGGCATCACCCTGCTGGAACAGGCGGCGATGGCCAGCGAATCGGCGGATCTGCGGGCTCGGCTACTGGCCGAGGCGGTGCACGCAAGCGCCTTCCTGGCCGACGGTGCGGTGGCGCGCCGACTCGTGGCGCCCCTGGGTGCGGCGGTCGCCGCGGCCACCACCACCCGCGCGCGGGCGATGGGAACGGTCGCGTCCGGCATGGCCCAGGTGTTGGCGGGTACCGGTGGCATCACCGAGTTGCAGGACGCCATGCCGTTGTTGACCGACAGCCCGGATCTCCGCGATGACGAGGACAGCGTGTCGTGGCTGCTGTACGCCCCGCTGTTTCTCCGTGACGCCGACACCGGGCGCGTCCTGCGCGAACGGATCGAACAGGCCCGCACGCGAGCCGGAGTGGGCGTCTTGCCGGGCCTGTTGTTCCAGGTGGCCCGGGATGGTGCGACCTCCGATTCCTGGCGGCGGGCCGCCGCGGACTACACCGAGGGGATCCGCCTGGCCCGCGATACCGGGCAGACCACCGAGCTGGCCATGAATCTGGCCGGCCTGGCCTGGCTGCAGTCACACACCGGGCAGGCGATCGACTGCCGGTCCCACGCGCACGAGGCGATCACCTTGGGCCGTGATCGGGAGATCCGCACCGCGGAGATCTGGGCCCTGCTCGCGCTCGCCGACCTCGCCGTGTGCGGCGACGACGCGGACGAGACGATGCGTCGGCAGCTCGCGGTGGACCAGATGCTGGCCGAACGGTCCGTGGGCGACCCCGACCTCTCGCCGCGTCCGGATCTGGTCGAAACCCTTCTGCGTCTCGGCCGCTCCGAGGAGGCGGCCACCATGGCCGGGCGCTTCCTGGCCGTCGCCGACGCCAAAGGCCGGCCGTGGTCGCGGGCCCGCGCGCGCAGGGCGTGCGCGCTGGTCGCCGATGATTTCGACCAGCCCTTCACCGAGGCACTGGCGTTGCATCACAACACCCCGGACACCTTCGAGACCGCCCGGACCGAGCTCGCCTATGGCGAGCGCCTGCGCCGGGCCGCCCGCCGTGTGGAGGCCCGCGGGCATCTGCGTCGTGCGCTGTCGATCTTCACCGAACTCGGCGCCGAACCGTGGGCCGACCGCGCGGCCACCGAACTCGACCTCACCGGAGAGCGGGTGACGACCCGCCCCCTCGGCGGTGTCGCGGCGCTCACGCCGCAGGAATTGCAGGTGGCGCTGCTGCTCTCCGACGGGCGCACCACCCGGGAGGCCGCCGCGGCCTTGTTCCTTAGTCCGAAAACCGTCGAATACCACCTGCGCAAGGTCTACCGGAAACTCGGCATCCGCTCGCGTGGCGAGCTCGCCGAGATCGTGTCATCCACGAGGTGAGGACTCGGCTCGAGTGAGTGCGCGGCCGTCAGTGTGCGCCGTGGTCGTCGACGTCGAGATTGGCATTCGCCGCTTCCTGCGCCGCCTGGCCTTCCGCGACTTCCGCCGGGGTGAACCGCATGAACAGCACCACGACGGCAGCGAGCACCGCGATACCGGCGCAGCAGGCGAAGGCGAGCCCGTAACCGCTGGCCTGCGCGGCGAGCTCGGTCGGGTTCATCCGTTCCACCGGCTCGGTGGTTCCGCCTTCGGACAAGGCCCGGGAGGTGACCGCGGCTCCCACGGCCACCAGTCCGATCGCGCCACCGAGGTTCTGTGCGACCTGGGCCAGCGCGGTGAGTGGGCCGATCTCGGTGGGGCCGACACCGGCGACCACCGACAGCGTGAGCGGGATGACGGCGAATCCGACACCGAAACCGATCACCACCACGGGCAGCGCGATGCTCGGGAAGTATCCGGGGCTGCCGGTGGCGATCGACGATGCGTAGAGGCAGCCGGCCAGGATGATGGTGCCGCCGACCAGCACCAGCCAGCGCGGCTGGATGATCAGCGCGAGTTTCGACGCGATGGCGGCCGCGATACCCAACCCGAACGCGAACGGCACCACGGCCATCCCGCTCTGGATCGGTGAGTATTTCAGAATCCCCTGCAGGTACAGCGAGATGAACACCGCCATACACATCATGATCATGCTGGCGAGGAAGATGGCGACCAGGGCAGCGACGCGGCTGCGGTTGTCGAACAGGACGAACGGCAGGATCGGGTTCGCGGCCTGCCGTTCGACGATGACGAACGCGATCAAGGCCAGACCGCCGAGAATGAACGACCCCACGACCAGTGGACGCGCCCACCCGTCGGGTCCCTCGTTGACCGCCAGCACCAACAGCGTGCAGCCGAGTGTCCCGAGGATCGCACCGGGGATGTCCAACGACAGCCGCTCTCCCTGCGACTCACGCAATACCGCGATCGCGCCGACCGCGACGAGCGCCCCGATCGGGACGTTGATCAAGAACACCAGGCGCCACGACACCTGCGTGAGGACGCCACCCAGGATGAGCCCGGCGACCGAACCCACACCGGTCATCGCGGCGTAGATGGCGAACGCCTGGCTGCGCGCTTTTCCGGGCGCGAACGTCGTCGCGACCAACGCCATCGCGGTCGGGGCGGCGATCGCGGCCGACGCCCCCTGTAGGGCTCGTCCGATGATCAGGCTCGCCTCGTTCCAGGCGATGCCGCACAGCAGCGAGGTGACCGTGAAGGCCACCACGCCGACGACGAACATGCGTTTGCGCCCGAACGCGTCGCCCAGGCGTCCGCCCAGCAGCATGAGTCCGCCGAACGCGAGAACGTAGCTGCTGATGATCCAGTTGGCGCCGGACTCCGAGAGCGCCAGCGCGTCGCGGATCCTGGGTAGTGCGAGGGCCGCCACGGTGCCGTCGAGCACCATCAGCAGCTGCATCCCGCTCAGCACCAGGATCGCGGGCCCGAAGACGTTGCGATAGGCCGGCACGGCGGCGTGCACGGGGCTCGACGTCTCGGGGGCTGACATAAAGGTCGACGGTACCGTCCGGCGACCCGAATATGCCAATCCCCGTTGGGCAGTTCCGGCTCTGGTGCGCGGCCGGCGTTTCGGGCGTCACACCATTGGTGTCACGGTCCCTGATGTCACATCGCCAAGTCCGTGAATCCGGCGACCTCGCCGATGACGACGATCGCCGGCGGCCGCAGCCCCTGCTCGTCGGCGGTGGCCGCGGCATGCTCGAGATCGCTACGCAGAACCCGCTGCGTCGGCAAGGATCCGTTCTCGATCATCGCCACCGGCGTCGCGGGCGGCTTGCCACCGGCCAGCAGGGCATCGGCGAACACGTCGACCCGCTCGACCGCCATCATCAACACCAATGTCCCGCGCAATCTCGCGATCGACGGCCAGTCGATCAGCGAATCGGGATGATCCGGGGCGACGTGACCCGAGGCGATGACCACCTCATGGGTCACCCCACGATGGGTGACCGGGATACCGGCCGAGGCCGGCGCGGCGATCGGGCTGCTGATGCCGGGCACCACCGTCACCGGCACGCCGGCCTCGACGCAGGCCTGCACCTCTTCGAAACCGCGACCGTACACATAGGGATCGCCACCCTTGAGCCGCACCACGAACTTGCCCGCCTGCGCGCGCTCCACCAGGACGGCGTTGATCGCGTCCTGCTTCATCGCGCGGCCGTAGGGCACCTTCGCCGCGTCGATGATCTCCACCTGCGGGCCGAGTTCGGCGAGCAACTGCGGTGGCGCCAACCGGTCGGCGACGACGACGTCGGCCTGAGCCAACAGCTTCTGGCCGCGCACGGTGATCAGGTCGGGGTCGCCGGGGCCACCGCCGACCAGCGCCACTCCCGGGGCGTGCGGCGCGTCGTCGTCGACCCGCAGCGATCCCTCGGCCAGCGCCCGACCGATCGCGGCACGCAGGGCCGCCGACATCCGGTGGTCACCACCGGCGAGCACCCCGAACTGCAGATCCCGGTGCCGTCCGGACGCGGGGGTCACCGCCGTGCCGTAGCGCGCGTCGTCGGCGCGGACACAGAAGGTGTGTCGGGCCTCGGCGTCGGCAACCACCTGCGCGTTGACCGCAGGGTCATCGGTGCAGGCCATCACGTACCAGGCCCCGTCGAGATCACCGTCCTGATAGGCCCGATGCGACACCGAGATACCGACCGTGGACTCGACCGCCGGGGTGGGGTCGAGCGCGATCACATGGATGTCGGCGCCGGCGGCGATGAGATTCGGCAATCGGCGCTGGGCCACCGACCCGCCGCCCACGACCACCACGCGGCGCCCGGCCAGGTCGAGACCGACCAGGTAGTGACCACGTGGGTCATCGGTCGGTGATTGTGCGGACGGGGACGCTTCGGTTGCGGGACGGGCACGTTCTTCACCGTCGGACACGCCTGAGGACATGACCCACGAGCCTACCGACCCCTCGACGCGTCGCGTGCCGGTGCCGGTCGAGAGGCCCGGCCGCACTCAGTCCGGAAGTCGACCGGTGCGCCGGGTGCGCTCCCACACGTCGGCGACCGGGATGCCCAGACGATGGGCCGTCGACACCAGCAGCTGCGCGAGCAGGACCGACGTGGCGTACTCCCCGGCGGCCGGGTCGTCGGCGTGGCTGCGGATCGTGTTCCACCAGCTCACATTGCCGCAGCTGGCCGCCTCGGCCATGGCGATGGCGGTGTCGAAGCCGGTGATCGGTGCGTCGGGTGCGGCGTCAAACGTCGAGGCGCCGGTCTGGTCGATGACGGTCATGACCGCGTCGCCGAATCGACACCGCGTGCGCGCTGCCGGAGTAGCGCCCGTTCCCGCGATTCCTCGAACTTGCGGACCTTCACGTCCATCTGTTCGAGGAATTGTCCGAGCAGGTCGCGATAGTGCTCTCCGAGCGGACCGAAATCGTCGCGTTCGAAGATCCGCCACTTGCGCAGCACCGGCATCACCACCTCGGAGAGATGCTGCGGCAGGTCGTAGATCCCGCCCTTGGCGATGAGCACGGCGTTGCGCCGGAAGTTGGGCATCGTCGCGCCGGGCATCTGGAAGTTGGCGACGATGCCGTAGATCGCGGCCATGGTCTGGTCCGGCACCAGGTCGAGCGCTCCGGCGACGATGTTGCGGTAGAAGAGCATGTGCAGGTTCTCGTCGGCGGCCACTCGCTGCAGCATGCGGTCGGCGATCGGGTCCCCGCACGCCTTGCCGGTGTTGCGGTGCGACACGCGCGTCGCGAGTTCCTGGAAGCTGACATAGCTGACCGCGTAGAGCATGTCGAAGCTGTGGTCGCGCTGACCGTCGTCCTCCGGCAGCGGGTTGAAACCGTGGGTCATGTGCGCCATCCGGATGTTCTCCAACTCCACCGGATCCACACCGCGGGTCACCACCAGGTAGTCGCGCATCACGACCGAATGCCGCATCTCCTCGGCGGTCCAACGGCCCACCCAGAAGCCCCACGCGTCGTCGAGGCTGAAGTTCTCGGCGATGACGCGGTGATACGACGGCAGATTGTCTTCGGTGAGCAGGTTGGTGATCATCGCGGCCTTGGCGGTCTCCGACAGCTGCGACTGGGACGGATCCCAGTCCACACCGCCGAGCGCGGCGAAGTTGCGGCCGTCGTCCCACGGCACGTAGTCATGCGGATGCCAGTCCTTGGTCATCTTCATGTGCCGGTCGACCTCGGTCTCACACACCGGCAGCAACTCGCGGAGCAGGTCCGACCCGGACATCCGGTTGTCGGTCACCGCGGGTGGGTCGATCAGGCTGGTCATCGCTCTCCTCGTGTCGCACGGATATGACGTCGCGATCCACGATGCTCGGTCGCCCCGGGCGTCTCGTGGGCCGAAAGTCCCGTTTGTGATGAGTCGCTGGTCGCCGGATCGCCCGACTGCTGCACTCAGGGCGCTGCGGTACCGTCACACCATGCCTGCCGAGGTCCCGACAGAAGACGCCGCCCAGCCGACGCGCGTGTACCTGGTCGACGACCACGAACTGGTGCGTCGCGGACTGCGCGATCTGTTGAGCACCGCGCCCGACCTCGAGGTGATCGGTGAGGCGGCGTCGGTGGGTGAGGCGAAGGTCGGCATTCTCGCCGCGGTCCCCGATGTGGCGGTCCTCGACGTCCGCCTCCCCGACGGCAGTGGCGTGGAACTCTGCCGCGACATCCGGGCCGCCGAATCGTCGATCGCGTGCCTGATGCTGACCAGCTACGCCGACGACGACGCACTGTTGGCGGCGGTCCTCGCCGGAGCCTCCGGTTTCGTGCTCAAGCAGATCCTCGGCCACAACCTCATCGAGGCGGTCCGCACCGTCGGCGCCGGCGGCTCACTGCTCGACGACCGCAGCACCGCGGCCCTGCTGACCAAACTCCGCACCGGCAACGCCCCCGCCCAGGATCCCCTCGCGGACCTGACGCATCAGGAGCGGGAGGTGTTCAACCTGATCGGCGACGGACTCACGAATCGGCAGATCGCCGAGCGCATGTATCTGGCGGAGAAGACGATCAAGAACTACGTCTCGCGCATTCTGACCAAGTTGGATATGCAACGCCGCACCCAGGTGGCGGTCATGGCGACCAAGCTGCGTGACGGCCGGACGCCCTGACGCGACCAGGGCTCAGCCGGTGAGCGGCACCGTCCAGGTGAGGGTGGTGCCGCCCCGGCCGGCCGCACCGCCCGACGCCGTCGCCACCTCGAACACACCGTCACAGTCCTCGGCGCGACGTGTCAGGTTGTCGAGTCCTCGATAGACGACGTCGGCTCCGATGCCGATCCCGTCGTCGCTGATCTCGACGGTGAGCACATCATCGTCGGCGGTCACCGACACGTCGATGTGGTCGGCGTTCGCGTGCCGCAGCGCATTCGACAGTCCTTCGCGCAGAACGGCATCGATGTGCGGAGCGAGTCGTTCGGGGACCACCGTGTCGACGGGCCCGGCGAATGCGACGCCCGGCGCGATGGGTGCCTGTGTGGCGAGTTCGGACACGATGTCGAGGACGCGCCGACGCAGGGTCGCGGTGTCGTGGTGGCCCGGGATCGTCTGTAGATCGAAGATGGACGTGCGGATCTGGGCGATGGTGCGGTCCAGGTCGGCCACCACCTGTTCCATCCGGGCGCGGGAGGTGTCGTCGGCGTCGGAGCCGGCCAGCATCGTCTGCACCGACATGCCGATGGCGAACAGGCGCTGGATGACGTGATCGTGCAGATCACGCGCGATTCGATGACGATCCTCGAGAACCTCGAGATCGCGGGCCACCTGCTGTTGTTCGGCATAGGCCACCGCGAGCGAGGCCACCTCGGCGACGCCGGCCAGACCCGCCGCGTCCTCGTCGTCCCATCGTGGTCGGTCCGCGTGGGTGATCACGAGCCGACCGAAGGTCCCGGAAGCCCGCTGAAGCGGCTGCACGGTCACCCACTGCGCATTGCGCCGAATGAGTTCCGAACCGATCTCGTTCGCGGGCACCACGGTCCGCGTCGGGAACGCGGCCACCCCGAGGTCACCGGCCGGGACCGCTCCCCCGGTGTGCCCGGGCACCGCCACCCCGCCGGGAACACCGGTCAGCAGGTAGACGTCGACGGCGTCGGCGAGTTCACGAACGTCGTCGCACAGCCGCGACAGGGTGTCCTCGAGCGCGATACCCGCCATCGGTTCCGAACCGCGACGGGCGATGACCTGCATCCAGCGGTGGCGCGTGCGGGCCTGCTCGAACAGCCGGGCGTTGTCCACGGCGACACCGGCGGCCACCGCCAGTACCGCCACCAACGTCTCGTCGATCTCGGTGAACTCCGGAGCCGATCGTTTCTCGGTGAGGTAGATGCTGCCGAAGACCGAGCCGCGGATGATGATCGGAGCGCCCAGAAACGTGGACATCGGCGGGTGGCCGGCCGGGAAACCGACCGATGCCGGGTGATCACCGAGCGCCGGAATCCGCAACACCTGCGGCTCCTCGATGAGCAGGCCGAGCACTCCCCGACCCACCGGCAGATGATCCATCTGCGATCGCTGGGCCGGGGTGATCCCGGTGTAGACGAAGGCGCTGAGGCCGCCGTCGGGACCCCGGACGCCGAGCGCGCCGTAGCGGGCGCCGACGACCTGCGACGCGACGTCGACGATGCGTTGCAACGCGCGATCGAGGTCCAGGCCGCGACCGACGACGAGCACCGCCTCGAGCAGGTCGCTGAGCACCGCCGGGTCATCGACGCCGTGCCGTGCCAGCGCGTCGAGCGCCTCGCTCAGCCCGCGATTCACCCGGCCCGCTCTTCACATTCGGCACGCGACCGGGCGTGTTCCACCAACCGCACGACCGCCTCGGGTGAGCCGGCCGGATGCACGTGCAGATAGGACGCGTGGACCGCGTCGGAGGCGAACCCGTGCGTCGACGGGTGGCCGACAGGGTCGCGCCACGCCCACGCCGGATCGGGTGCCCGCACCCCGGCCACGACGGTCGAGCGATGGAATTCGTGGCCGGTCACCCGTGCACCGGCGGCGAACGCGACGGAATCCGTGACCGCCACCGCGTCGCGATAGCCCAGCGTCAGCGTCGGCCCGAACCGACCGACCACGTCGAGCACCCCGGCCATCGGATATCCGTCGAGTTCGCGTGCGAGATAGAGCAATCCGGCACATTCGGCAACGATCGGGCGCCCGGAGCGGGCGTGCTCCGCGAGCCCGGTGCGCAGCGGTTCATTCGCCGACAGCGCCTCCGCGTGCTCCTCCGGGAACCCGCCGCCGATCACCACCGCGTCGGTGTCCGGCGGGAGCGGATCGCCGAGCGGATCGAACCCGACGACCTCGGCGCCGGCGGCGGTCAGCAGTTCACGGTGCTCGGCGTAACCGAAGGTGAACGCCGCCCCGCCGGCGACGGCCACCCGCGGACGCGCGCCGGCAACCGGATCCTGGCGGTGGGGGGCCACCGCGTCGTCGGCCGACCACGGCGTCACCGCGGTCCGACGACTGCTCTGCGCCGACGCCACGATTGCGGGAATGTCCAGTGCCGCACCGAGAGTGGCGGTCATCGCGGCCACCGCCCGCACCGCGTCGGCGCGTCGTTCGGCCGCCGGGATGAGGCCGAGGTGCCGTGAGGGCACCTGCAGTCCGGGATCTCTGCGCAGCACACCGAGCACCGCGAGTCCGACCCGCCCACACGCCTGCCGCAGCACGGATTCGTGGCGATCGGAGCCGACCCGGTTCAGGATCACGCCGACGATGCGGATCGACGGGTCGTAGCCGAGGAACCCGTGCAACAACGCGGCCAGCGACTGGCTGTGACCGGCCGCGTCGACGACGAGCACCACGGGCGCGCCGATGAGTCGCGCCACATGCGCGGTCGAGCCGAAACCGGCGGGATCGGTCGAGTCGGCGGGGTCGGGCAGGATGCGGCCGTCGAACAGACCCATCACGCCTTCGACGACTGCGATGTCGGCACCGGCGGAACCAGCGGCGAACAGCGGTCCCACGAGATCCGGCCCGACCAGGTTCGGATCGAGGTTGCGACCCACCGTGCCGGCGGCGACCGCATGGTATCCGGGATCGATGTAGTCGGGTCCGACCTTGAACGGCGCCACCCGATGTCCCGCGGCTCGCAATGCGCCGATGAGTCCGGTGGACACCGTCGTCTTGCCACTGCCCGAGGCGGGCGCGGCGATCACGACGGCCGGGACTGCACTCATGGGGTCCCGCCACGGTTCAGCACCGGGTCACCATTCGATGCCCTTCTGTCCTTTGCGACCGGCGTCCATCGGATGCGCGATCTTGTGCATCTCGGTGACCAGGTCGGCGGCGTCGAGCAACGCGGTCGGCGCGCGGCGGCCGGTGATCACCACGTGCTGACGCCCGGGCCGCGCGCACAGGGTCGACACCACCGCGTCGGTGTCCACCCAACCCCAATGCAGCGGATAGGTGAACTCGTCGAGGACGTAGAAATCGTGCTGCTCGTCGGCGAGGCGCCGGGCGATCTCCGCCCAGCCCGCGCGCGCTGCGTCGGCGTGGTCGGCATCGTGGTCGGCGTTGGCGCGCAACCACGACCAGCCCTGCCCCATCTTGTGCCACTCGACCGGACCGCCGCGGCCGGTCTGCTCGTGCACGTCACCGAGGGCGGTCAGCGCGCTCTCCTCGCCGACCCGCCACTTGGCGCTCTTCACGAACTGGAAGACCGCGACCCGCATGCCGGCGTTCCAGGCGCGCATCGCCATGCCGAAGGCCGCGGTCGACTTTCCCTTGCCGTCGCCGGTGTGCACCGCGAGCACCGGCAGATTGCGCCGCTGTCGGGTGGTCAGCCCATCGTCGGGGATGGTGTCGGGCACTCCTTGCGGCACGCTGCCTCCTGCCGGTCGCGGTCTGGTGCGAACAGTGTCTCAGGCGGCTCGGCCGTCGCCACGCAGCACACCCGCCGTCAGCTCGTCCATCGGCAGACACCGCGCCCCCATCGTCGCAGCGAGTTCGGCGGCCAGTCCGAGGCGGATCATCCCCTGCTCGCAATCCACCACGACGGAATCGATCCCGCGCCGGCCGATGGTGCGGGCCACTGCTCGGGCCCGGGCGGTGGCGTCGCGGCCCGCGGTGGCCCGACCGTCGGTCAGCACCACCAGCAGCGGTCGCCGATGCGGCTCGCGGCGAGCGGCACGGTCGATCAGGTCGGTGGCTGCGATGAGGCCCTCGGCCAGCGGCGTCCGTCCCCCGGTCCGGATATCGGCGAGGCGGCGCACCGCGATGTCCACCGACTTGGTGGGCGGCACCGCCACCTGCGCGGTCGATCCACGCGCGACGACCACCGCGACCCGATCGCGGCGGGTGTAGGAATCCCGCAGCAGATCGACGCAGATCCCGGTCACCGCCGTCAGTCGCCGCCGGGCTGTCATCGAGCCGGAGAGATCGACGACGAACACCACGAGGTTGCCCTCCTGGCCGATGCGTTCGGCGCTGCGCAGATCGTCGGCCGCCACGCGCACGGCGCCGCCACCGGCCCGATCCGCCGCCGCCCGATCCGCCGCCGCCCGATCCGCCGCCGACAGCACCGTGCCGAACAGATGTACCGGCGCGCCGTGGCTGAAATCGATTGCACGCGTGATCTGTCCGCGACGTGATCGCGCACGCGATCGACGGCCCGGTTCGCCCTCGCCGATGCCGTGCACCCGCAGTTGTGTCATCCGCGGTGACATCGAGGTGGACGGTACGGTGCCGAAGCGTGGTCCCGGCAGTGATTCGGACGGTTGACCGCCGTCCGGGGCCGCGTCGTCGGTCTGCGGATCGTCGTCCGATGTGGCGGTGTCGCCGGGTTCTCGTTCGCTGCTGCCGCTCTCCGGCACGCCACCACCGCCGCCCGGGTCGGTCGGGTCGGGGTCGGTCGGGTCGGGGTCGGTCGGGTCGGGGTCGGTCGGGTCTGGTGCCTCGCTGCCGGCGGCGTCGTCACCGGCGCCCATCGCGTCGTCGATCTGCTGCTCGGTGAGCCCGGACTCGTCGAACGGGTTGCGCCGCCGCCGGTGTGGGAGGGCGAGTTCGACGGCGACACGCACGTCGTCGGCGGTGACCGAATCGGCCAGCCGCCAGGCCGCGTGCGCCGCCGCGGTGCGGGCCACCACGATGTCGCCGCGCAGACCGTCGACCTCCAGATGTGCACAGACCCCTGCGATTCGGCGAAGTTCGGCCGGCGGGATGGCGACCTGCGCGAGGTGCGCGCGGGCCTCGGCGATCCGACGGGTCAGCTCGGCCTCGGCGGCCGCGTGATCGACGATGAAGGCCTCGGGGTCGGCGTCGAAGGCCATCCGCCGCGACACGATCGCCACCCGCTCCTCGATGTCGCGGCCGGCGGTGACGTCGACGGCCAGCCCGAACCGGTCCAACAGTTGCGGACGCAGCTCACCCTCTTCCGGGTTCATCGTGCCGACCAGGACGAAGTCGGCGGACTGGGTGTGCGAGACCCCGTCCCGCTCGACGGTGACCCGTCCGCTCGCGGCGGCGTCGAGCAACACGTCGACGAGGTGGTCGGCCAGCAGATTGACCTCGTCGATGTAGAGCACCCCGCCGTCGGCCAGCGCCAGCAGCCCGGGAGTGAATCGTGCGCGACCTTCGCTGAGTACCGCGGTGAGGTCGAGAGAGCCGATGACCCGGTCTTCGGTCGCGCCGATCGGCAACTCCACCACCCGGCCGCGCACCCGGCCGGCCTCTCCCGGTTGCGACTGCACCGGTTCGTGGCCGGCCGCGAGCAGGGGCCCGAGTCCACGCACGATGGTCGATTTGGCGGTGCCCTTCTCCCCGCGGATCAGCACGCCACCGATCCCCGGCGCGATCGCCGACAGGATCAGCGCGAGCTTGAGGCGTTCCTGCCCGACCACCGCGCTGAACGGGTAACGGACCGGACCCTCGATGTCGGCGGGGTGGTGTTGACGGCCGCTCATCGGGGCCCGTCGGCGGTTGCCGCGGACACATCGGCCGGATCGCGACGCATGGTCACATGCGGGATGCCATCCTCCAGATATCCGTCGCCTTCGACGACGAAACCGAACTTCGCATACATCTCGACGAGATACGCCTGCGCCTCGATCAGGCAGACATGATCGCCGATCTCGGCGAGGGCGGCATCGATCAGCCGCGCCGTCAGTCCCTGACCACGGTGGCCGCGTTCGGTACACACGCGCCCGATGCGATACGTCGGCTCCCCGTCGGCAGCAGCGGGCTCGGTGAGCAGCCGCAGGGTGGAGACCACCACGTCGTCGTCGACGATCCAGAACTGACGGGTGCCCGGCTCCAGGTCGCGCCCGTCGAGCTCGGGATAGGGACACGCCTGCTCGACCACGAACACGTCCACCCGCAACCGCAGGATCTGATACAGGGTGGCCGCGTCGATCTGGTCGGCCGGACTGTGGTGCAACTGCCCTGCCGAAGTCATGGTGTCGTGACTATCACACGGGCGTGCGCCTGCACCAGGTGACCGATCAGAGGGCGGACGCCGGCGTACGGTCGGCGGCCGCCTGCGGTGCGGTGGCGTCGCCCTTGAGCTGCAGGCTCGCGCTGGTCCAATCCCACACCTGACGGAACAGGTCGCGGTTGTCGGAGAGCTTCTGCCCGAACGACGGGATCATCTCGGTGAGCGCAGGCTTCCATCCGGCGTACTCCTTCGGGAAGCACTTCTCCAACACACTGAGCATCGCCGGCACCGCGGTCGATGCGCCCGGCGAGGCACCCAGCAGGCCGGCGATGGTGCCGTCCTCGGCGGCCACCACTGCGGTACCGAATTCCAGCGAGCCGCCGACACCGGTCTTGCGGATCACCTGGACACGCTGGCCGGCGGTGATGATCTCCCAGTCACCGCCGTCGGCGCGTGGGACGAACTCGCTGAGCGTGTTCACCCGGTCGGCGCGGCTGGCGGCCAGCTCGCTGATCAGGTACTTGAGGAGTCCGAACTCCTGAGGCGCGATGGACAGCATCGGCAGCAGGTTGTTCGGTGTGACCGAGGACGGGAGATCGGTGATCTTGCCGCTCTTGAGGAACTTCGGCGACCACCCGGCGTACGGCCCGAACAGCAGGCCGGGCTGGTGGTTGATGACACGGGTGTCGAGGTGCGGGACCGACATCGGCGGGGCGCCGACCGCGGCCTGCCCGTACACCTTCGCCTGGTGGTCGGCCACGAGCTCGGGATTGGTGCACCGGAAGAACTCACCGGACACCGGGAACCCACCGAATCCCTTGGCCTCGGCGATGCCCGACTTCTGCAGCAGATGCAGCGCGCCGCCGCCCGCTCCGACGAACACGAACTTCGCGTGGATGGTGAGTTTCTGTTTGGTCCGCAGGTTGCGGACCTTCATGATCCAGCTGCCGTCGGACTGCTTGGACAGATTCGTCACCGAATGGCCGAAGTAGACGTCGGCACCGGTCTCGCCGATGTGGTTGATCAGTTGCTGGGTCAGCGCACCGAAGTCGACGTCGGTGCCCTCGGTGAACCAGTTCAACGCCACCGGGTCGGAGAAGTCACGCCCGGCCGACATCAGCGGCAGACGCTTGCTGAAGGTCGCCTCGTCGTCGATGAACTCCATACCCTCGAACAGCACCTGGCCGGCCAGTCGGTCGTAGCGCTTGCGCAGGTAGTCGACTCCGTCACGCCCATGGGTGAAGGCCACGTGCGGGATCGGGTTGATGAACTCGCTGGGATCGCCGAGGATGCCGTTGTCCACCGAGTAGGACCAGAACTGCCGGGACACCTGGAACTGCTCGTTGATGTTGATCGCCTTGTCGATGTTGACATCGCCGTCGGCGGTCTTCGGGGTGTAGTTCAGCTCGCACAACGCGGAGTGCCCCGTGCCGGCGTTGTTCCACGGATCGCTGCTCTCCGCGGCCGCGGCGTCGAGACGTTCGAAAACACTGATCGACCAGTTCGGCTCGAGTCGACGGATCAATGCGCCGAGGGTGGCGCTCATGATTCCGGCGCCGACCAACGCGACGTCCGTCTTGATCACCGAGTGAGACACGAGGAGCTCTCCTTCGCACGGGTTGGACGATCGGGGCTGTCGCGGTGAGCCGCGAGGGTCTGCCGCCGTCGGTCGTCCCTGTCAACGGCCATTGTTCCCCATTCCGGCGCAAACAACGGAATCGCCTGGGCCAAAGTGTGGGCTGGGCGACAGTCACCGCCACGCCCACCCGCACACAGGATATCTAGAGTGGAACCCGTGACCGCATCCTCGAGCGCCGCCCGCGCCGGCGAACCCGCTGCCACCTGGCAACCCGACCACCTGTTGGATCGCTACGAAGTGCTCACCCTGCCCCTGGGACCCGACCCGGACGGCGAGGACCCGATCACCGCGACCCTGGTCCGCAAGGCCGGCCCCGAGCCGGCCGTGAACGGTGCCGTCCTGTACGTGCACGGCTTCACCGACTACTTCTTCCACGAGCCGCTCGCCGACTACTTTCACGAACGCGGCTACGCCTTCTATGCCCTCGATCTGCGCAAATGCGGACGTTCCCTGCAGCCGCAGCACACCGCGCACTTCGCGACCGACCTCCGCCGGTACGACGAGGAACTCGGCCATGCACTCGACGTGGTCGCTGCCGAGACGGCCGCCGGCGGGGGGCCCGAACGGGTGATCGTCGCGGCACACTCCACCGGAGGCATCATCACCCCGTTGTGGTTGGACCGACTGCGGTCCACCTCGCCCGACCTGCACGACAAGGTCTGCGGCCTCCTGTTGAACAGCCCCTGGTTCGACCTGCAGGGCAGCCCGATCCTGCGAACGCCACCGGTCTCACTGCTGTTGCGTGCCCTCGCCGCGGTCCGCCCCAAGGCGGTGCTCCCCCAGGAACTCTCCGACGGATACGGTCGCAGCATCCATGAGACCACCGGTGGTGAATGGGCCTACGACCTCGCGCTGAAGCCGCTGGGCGGGTTCCCGGTCACCTTCGGGTTCCTCAACGCGGTCCGTCGCGGGCAGGCGCGGCTGCATCGCGGCGTCGACGTCGGTGTCCCGTCGCTGGTGCTGCGCTCGGACAAGACACTGTTCGACCGGTCGCGCCCCGGCTCGGTCGACGACGCCGACGTGGTTCTCGATGTGCGTCACATGTCACGGTGGAGTGGATATCTGGGCGACCGGGTGACGGTGGTCCCGATCGCCGACGCCCGCCACGATGTGTTCCTTTCAGTACGTCATGCACGTGAGCACGCGTATCGCGAGATCGACAGTTGGCTGCAGGGCACGCTCGGCGGCGCGACAGATGTCGCGACATCCGCGCAGTCGGCAGCGACCACGGATCCGGCATGACCGCGACGCAGATCGTCGACCTGGCGATCATCGGCACCGGGAGTGGGAACTCGATCCCCGACGAGCGCTTCGACGACAAGTCGATCGCGGTCTTCGAAGAGAACGTCTACGGCGGGACCTGCCTCAACGTCGGCTGTATTCCCACCAAGATGTTCGTCTACGCCGCAGAGGTGGCCGAGGGCGCCCGACACGGACACCGACTGGGCGTCAACAGCCGAGTCGACTCGGTGGACTGGCCTGCGATCGTGCAGCGGGTGTTCGGTCGTATCGACCCGATCTCCGCGGGTGGTCGGGAATACCGCGAGGAACGCTGCGCCAACATCACCGTGTACTCCGCGCACGTCGAATTCGACGGCCGCGATGCCGACGGCCGCTACCGACTGGTCACCGCCGACGCACTGGTTCTCGCCGACGAGGTCGTGATCGCCGCGGGCTCACGGGCGACGGTGCCGCCGGCGATCAGCGAATGCGGTGCGCCGTACTACACCAACAACGACGTGATGCGTCTCGAGCGCCTCCCGGACCGCCTGATCGTCGTCGGCGGCGGCTACATCGCGACCGAATTCGCGCACGTCTTCGGCGGATTGGGCAGTGCGGTGTCGATCATCGCGCGCGGCCCCGCGCTGCTGCGCAAACTCGACTCCGACATCTCGACGCGCTTCACCGCGGTGGCCCAGGAGAAGGAGAAGTGGGATGTGCGGCTGAACACCGATGTGACGAATGTGGTCGAGCTCGACGAGGGCGGCATCCGGGTCAGTCTCGGCGACGGCACCCACATCGACGGTGACGCGCTGTTGGTCGCCACCGGGCGCCGCCCCAACGGCGATCGACTCAATCTCGGGTCGATCGGTGTGGAACTCGACGATCACGGTCGCGTCGTGTGCGACCCACACGGGCGGACCGCGGCGTCGCATGTGTGGGCCCTCGGGGATGTGAGTTCCCCATACCAGCTCAAACACGTCGCCAACCACGAACAACGTGTGGTGCAGGCGAACCTCCTCAAGGGCTGGGAGTCCGACGACCTGCTCTGGTTCGACCATCGCCACGTCCCGGCCGCGGTCTTCACCCATCCGCAGATCGCCACGGTGGGCCTCACCGAAGACGAGGCGCGCGACATGGACCTCGACATCACGGTCAAGGTGCAGGCCTATGGCGATGTCGCCTACGGGTGGGCCATGGAGGACACCACCGGTTTCTGCAAGGTGATCGCCGAGCGCGGCACCGGACGACTGCTCGGCTGCCATATCCTCGGCCCTCAGGCGCCCACGGTGATCCAGCCGATCATCCAGGCCATGTCGTTCGGACAGACCGCACATGATGTCGCCCGCGGCCAGTACTGGATTCATCCGGCGATGCCCGAGGTCCTCGAGAACGCACTGCTCGGTCTGGAGATCTGATCGACCGGCCACCATCGTCGTCCCGCCGGTAGCATCGCTGCAATGGCGATCGTGAACCGCGGATTCGTCGGGAGGCGCGACCGCGATGCGGCGCGTCTGCCACCCGGGCAGTACCGGACCTTCGACTTCCCGGTGCTGTCGGCGGAACCGACGCCGACGGTGACCCTCGAGAACTGGACGTTGGCCGTCCAGTCGTCGAGGCACCGTGTCCACAAGTGGAATTGGGCACAGTTCCAGGAACTTCCGCATGAGGACATCGTCACCGACATCCACTGTGTGACGCGCTGGTCGAAGTTCGAGACCCGTTGGCGTGGTGTGTCATTCGATACCATCCTGGCCGAGTTACCTTGGGCGGCCGACGACTTCGTGATGGCACATTGCCACGGCGGATACACCACCAATGTCGCGCTCGCCGACCTCGTCGGTGGTCGCGGCTGGATCGCCGACTCCTATGACGGCGAGCCCCTGGCCGCCGAGCACGGCGGTCCGGCACGGCTGCTGGTACCGCATCTCTACTTCTGGAAGAGCGCCAAATGGGTGTGCCGACTGCGGTTCATGTCCACCGACACCCCCGGATTCTGGGAGAGCAACGGCTACCACATGCACGGCGATCCCTGGACCGAGCAGCGGTATTCATGACCGAGCAGGGCCGTTCATGAGCGAATGGCAGGTCACGACGGTCATCTCACAGACCCGGCACAGCGACAGCGCACGCTCGCTGCGACTCGCTCTGTCCGAGCCGTTCACCGCGCTACCCGGCCAGCACCTCGACATCCGCCTCACCGCCGAAGACGGCTATTCGACCGCCCGTACCTACTCCTTGTCGGACACCCGGGAGCGGCGCACTGTGGAGGTGACGGTCGAACGCGCCGACGACGGGGAGGTGTCGCCATACCTCGTCGACGTCGTGGAGGTGGGTGAACCGCTCGAGGTGACCAGGCCGCACGGTGGGTGGTTCACCTGGGACGGCACCAGCCCCGGTCCGATACAGCTGATCGCCGGCGGATCGGGGCTCGGCCCGCTGATGTCGATGATCCGTCACCGCGAGATCGCCGCTCCGACCGTGCCGTTCAACCTGGTCTACTCGTTGCGATCGCCCGATCGCATCCTGTTCGGCGACGAGCTGCGCCAGCTCATCGATCACCGCCGGCTACCCGTCCGGCTGGCCTTCACCCGACGTGGCATCGGCACCGGCGACCGGCCGACCGGGCGACTCGGCACATCCGAACTCACCGAGCTCGCCATCCATCCCGACCGGGCACCCACCGTGTTCATCTGCGGTCCCACCGCCTTCGTGGAGCATTGTGCGGCAGCGATGGTCGGTGCCGGTCATCGGCACGAACGGATCCGGACCGAGCGATTCGGCTGAGTGGTGTCAGAACGGCGGGGTCAGAACACCGTCGAGCGCAGTGCGATCTCCGAGGCGAGCGCGGCACCGGCGTGCTGGGGTATCCAGTGGTCGACGCCGGGCAACTCACAGAAGCGGAAGTCGGAGTACGCGTAGCGTCCGCTGAGCTGTGCCTGTTCGCGGCCGAGCGAATCGTCGGCGTCACCCCACACCATGGTGGTCGGGATCTCCACCGGCGGACACGCCAGTTTCGTCGCGATGTCACCGGTGAAGTTGGCGCGGTACCAGTTCAACGGCCCGGTCAATGCCCCGGGTTCGGTGAGCGGCAGCAGCTCCTCGGCCGTGACCCCGGCGGCACGCAGCACGGCGCCGTCGTCGGCGAGCAGTTTCTCCTCCGCGTCGTCGGCGACGAAATCCTTGATGTAGAGCGAGCGTTCACGCTGATCCGAGGATTCCAGCGCATCGCGCATTGCGGACGGATGTCCGGTGCTCGCGGCCACCAGGCCGGTGAAGCGGTCGGGGTGTTTGCCCGCGAGATGCCAGGCGACGATGCCACCCCAGTCGTGACCGACGAGCATCGAGTACTGGACGCCGAGGGCGTCGAGGAGCCCGATCGCGTCGTCGACGAGCAACTCCAGCCGGTAGGCGTCCACACCGTCGGGCCGCGCTCCGGGACTGTATCCGCGCTGGTCGAAAACAATTGTGCGCAATCCACTTTCATGGAGGCGCGGCACCACCGTGTCATAGCAGGAACCGTTCACGGGGAATCCGTGCAGCAGCAGCACCCATTTTCCGTCTTCGGGGCCGCTGATCCGGGTGTCGAAGGTGTGCTCGCCGACCTGAACGGCGCGCTGTTGCGTGTCCACGGGCTCAGGATAGGCGACATCGACCGGGCCCGGTCGGGCGCGGCACACCCGGTTCCTCCGGTCGGCGGACGGAGCTCCGCCGACCATCGACCGGTCAGCTGTCGGGCAGGGTGAGGATCTCGGCGCCGTCGTCGGTCACGACCAGGGTGTGCTCGAACTGGGCGGTCCACTTCTTGTCGGTGGTCACGACGGTCCACCCGTCGTCCCAGATCTCGTAGCCGAGCCCACCGAGGTTGATCATCGGTTCGATGGTGAACACCATGCCCGGCTCGATGACCGTGTCGACGTTGGGCTGGTCGTAGTGCAGGATCACCAGACCGTTGTGAAATGTCTCACCGATGCCGTGGCCGGTGAAGTCCCGGACCACGGTGTATCCGAAGCGGTTGGCGTAGGCCTCGATGACCCGTCCGATGACGTTCAGCTCCCGGCCCGGCTTGACCGCCTTGATGGCGCGTTCGGTGGCGATGCGGGTGCGTTCGACGAGGTCGGCGGCTTCGGTCGACACGTCACCGGCCAGGAAGGTGGCGTTGGTGTCGCCGTGCACCCCGTCGATGTAGGCGGTGACATCGATGTTGACGATGTCCCCGTCGGCAATCACGGTCGAGTCCGGGATGCCGTGACAGATGACCTCGTTCAGCGAGGTACAGCACGACTTCGGAAAGCCTTTGTAGCCCAGGGTCGACGGGTAGGCGCCGTGGTCGACCATGTACTCGTGTGCGATCCGGTCGAGCTCGTCGGTGGTGACGCCGGGTGCGACCGCCTTGCCGGCCTCGGCAAGGGCATTGGCCGCGATCTTGCTCGCGACGCGCATCTTCTCGATGGTCTCCGGGGCCTGCACCCACGGTTCATGTCCCTCGTCGACGGTGTCCCGCCATGCGTACTCCGGCCGTTCGATGGAGTCGGGGACGGGGCGCGTCGGCGACACTGTGCCGGGCCGCAGGGCATCACGAACGGTCATGCACCCAGCTTATCCAGTCCGCTCTCGGGCCGGAGGCGGCGTGGGCACACCGGTGGCGCGCAACTAAGGTGAGACTAAGGAATGACGCAGGCACCGATCACGTCGGCGTGGGAGGAATCGTGGCGCAGGTGAGCGCGTGAGCAGACTCGGCAGGCCGCGCCGTCGTGTGCTCGCGGCGCTCGTGGCGGTGCTGGCGGCGACCGTGTCCGCCTGTTTCGTCGAGCCCATCGAACAACCGGCACCGTCGGTGGCGCCCACCGCGCATCTGCGTGACGGGCCGCAGACCGCATTGTTGCCCGACCCAGATGTGACACCGATCGCGACGGATCCGATTCCGACGCTGCCGGTCACGGTCGACTCCGAAGGTCAGGAGCCGGTCACGGTTCGCGACGTCGACCGGATCATCGCGGTCGACATCAACGGCACCCTCGGCACCACCGTGTTCGCGCTGGGCCTGGGCTCCCACGTGGTCGGCCGGGACACCTCGACCGCCTTTCCGAGCGCCGTGGATCTGCCGGTGGTCACCAACCGCGGGCACAGCCTCAACGCCGAGGCGGTGCTGGCACTTGCCCCCACCGTCGTCCTCGTCAACGAGAACACCGTCCCGGCCGCCGCGGTCGATCAGATCCGGGACTCCGGCATCCCGGTCGTCGTGTTCCCGGGCATCCGCGGCCTCGACGGCAACGACGCCCTCATGCGCTCGGTCGCGGAAGCACTCGGGGTGCCCGAGCAGGGCGAGCAGCTGGTGGCCCGTACCGATCGCGAGGTCGCCGCGGCCCGCGATCTGGTCCCGTCCCCGTCCGGGGACCCGGTGATGGCCTTCGTCTACATCCGGGGTCGCAACCTGATCCTGCTGGCGGGCCCCGGCTCCGGCGCCGACGATCTCATCGAGAACCTCGGTGGTCGGGACGCCGGCCGCGAGGCCGACCTCAGCGGGGCGTTCACCGCGGTCAGTGCCGAGGCGATGATCGAGGCCGATCCCAACGTGCTGCTGGTGATGACGCAGGGCGCCGACACGGTCGGCGGGCTCGACGGGGTTCTCGCACTGCCGGGGATCGCCGAGACCGACGCGGGCCGCAACCGGCGCATCGTGCAGATGGACGAGACGGAGATCCTGGCCTTCGGCCCCGACGTCGGCAAGGTGCTCGGGTCTCTGGCGGAAGCGATCTACACATGAGCACCCCGACCTCCGAACGCACGACGCCGACGGCCGTCGAGCACCGCAGCCGCCATCGCACGCGCACCATCGTCGTGCTGGCGATCCTGCTCGTCGCGACCGCTGCACTCGTCGTGCTGTCGGCCGGCCTGGGCCGGGTCGGGGTCCCACCCATCGAGGTGCTCGGCAGCCTCGCCCATCATTTCCACCTCGACATCGGTCCCCTCCCCTCGCACCCCAACGGCGAAGCGGCACTGTGGAACGTCCGCTTCCCGCGGATCGTGCTGGGCCTGCTGGTGGGTGCGGCGCTCGGCGCGGGTGGGTGCCTGCTGCAGGGTGTCCTGGCCAATCCGCTCGCCGAACCCGGCATCATCGGGGTGTCGTCGGGGGCGGCGGTCGGCGCGTGCCTGATGATCGTGCTCGGCGGCGGCTCCACCAATGACTGGGCACTGGCGGGCGCGGCCTTCGTGTTCGCCCTGTTCACCGCGGCCTCGGTGTACGTGTTGTCGTTGCGCGATGGCTCGACGTCGGCGATCATGCTGGTGCTCACCGGTATCGCGGTGAACGCGTTTGCGCTCGGCATCATCGCCTATCTGACCTTCGTGGCGTCCACCGCGGCTCGCGAACAGATCGTGTTCTGGCAGTTGGGTTCGCTGGCGGGTACCACCTGGGACGAGGTGTGGGTCGCCGCCCCGCTGATCATCGCCGCACTCGCCGCGGCACTGGTCCTGGTGCACAAACTCGATCTGCTCGCGCTCGGCGAGATCCAGGCCGCCTCGCTGGGGGTCAACGTCGAGATCGTGCGCCGTCAGGTGATCGTGCTCGTGTCCATCCTGACCGGTGCCGCGGTCGCGTTCTCCGGAATCATCATGTTCGTCGGTCTGGTCGTGCCGCACGTGTTGCGGCTCATCGTGGGTCCGCGTCACGCGATCCTGTTGCCCGCCAGCGTCGTGGGCGGTGCGCTGGTCATCACGGCCGCCGACCTCGCCGCGCGCACCCTGCTCGGTGACGCCGACCTCCCCTTGGGGATGTTCACGTCGCTCATCGGCGGACCGGTGTTCTTCCTGCTGCTACGGCGCAGCCGGCGGGCCGGGGCCGGCTGGTGACCGGGTCGGCCGGTGTCGTCGCCGAGCACATCACGGTCACCCTCGGCGAGCGCGACGTGGTGCGCGACGTCTCGCTGCGCGTCGAACCGGGTTCGCTGCTCGCACTCGTCGGGCCCAACGGCTGCGGCAAGTCGACGTTGCTGTCGGTGCTGGCCGGGCTGCGCACGCCGGACCACGGCACCGTGCACATCGATGACCGTCCCATCGCGAAGGTGTCGGCACGAGAACTCGCGCGGCTGCGGTCGTTCGTGACCCAGCACAATCGCACGGACACCCCGTTCTCGGTGATCGAGGTCATCGAGATGGGACGCTTCCCCTGGTTGCGCACCCCGCAGGCACGTCGGTCGCCGGAGATCATCGACGACGCCATCCGCGCCTGCGACCTGCACGACATCACCTACCGCCCATTCGCTCAGTTGTCCGGCGGGCAGCAGGCCCGGGTGTCCATCGCCCGGGCCCTGGCCCAGCAGACACCGGTGATGCTGCTCGACGAACCGACCGCCGCCCTCGACATCCACCATCAGGAGTCCGTCCTCGACATCCTGCGCGCCGCCCGCGACGACGGGTCGGCGATCCTGCTGGTGGTCCACGACCTCTCGCTGGCCGCCGCCTATGCCGATCGTGTCGCGCTGATGAAGGACGGCCATCTCCTGGCCGACGGCCCGACCCGCGAGGTGATGACGGCCGAGTTGCTGTCGGACACCTATGACCATCCGGTGGAGATCTGGGATCACCCGGCGTCGGGTCAGCCGATCATCGTGCCACGCCGGACGTGAGCAGCGGCCCAGCATCACCTCCGGCCGCAACTGACGGCCGTATCCGACCGCGGTGCCAGAGGTATTGGGCGTCAATAGTTGTCGGCGTCACTCACCCAGACCGCAACTGGATACGGGCGGTGTCACCAGGGGTCAGGATCGCTTGCCGACCGCGTACCCCGGCGGCAACGCGGCGAAGAAGTCACGAGTCACACCCACCGCGTTGTTGGAGTCCCCACCACGCACGACGAGAGTGGCGAACGCGAGATCGCCGCGGTAGCCGGCGAACCAGGCGTGTGAACCGCCGGCGAACTCCGCCTCACCGGTCTTGCCGAGGACTTCGCCTTCGCCGTCGATCACCGTCGCCGTGCCCTGGGTGACCACCGCCCGCATCATCGGCCGCAATTCCCCGACCACCTTGGGGTCGAGCTTGGGTTGTGGCCCCTCCACCGTGGTCTCCTTGCCCAGGATCAGCTGCGGCACCGGCGCAGTGCCGTTGTTGGCCACCGTCGCGGCCACCGTTGCCAACCCGAACGGACTCACCAGCACCTTGCCCTGACCGAACCCGTCCTCGGTGCGCGCCACCAACTCTGGTGCGATCGGCACCGACCCGGACACCACATCGAGACCGGCGATGTCATAGTGCTGGCCGATGCCCATCGCCGCGGCGGTGTGCGCCAGATCCGACGGCCCCATCTTGCTGGCGAGGAAGGCGAAGGTGGTGTTGCACGAACTGGCGAAGGCCTTCAGCATCGAGACGGTGCCCAGCGAGAATCCGTTGTAGTTGGGGATGCGGCGCGGCCCGATCTCGATCTCGCCGGGACAGGGCACCATCGATCCCGGGTGAGCGAGATCCCGGCTGATCGCCGACGCCGCGGTGACCATCTTGAACGTCGATCCGGGCGGGTACAGACCGGTGGTGGCGATGGGCCCGTCCCGGTCGGCCGCCTTGTTCTGCGCGACGGCGAGCACCTTGCCGGTGGACGGCTGGAGAACCACCATGGCGATCTGGAACCGGTTGGTGGCGTCGACGGCACGCTGCGCGGCATTCTGCACCCGCCGTGACAGGCTCAGCGAGATCGCCGGCGCGGGCTCGGGAGCATGATCGGCGAGGACGTCGGCGTCGAGTCCGTTGGGGTTGACCGTGACGATCCGCCAGCCCGCGCGGCCATCGACCTCGCTGTCGACGACCTTCTTCACCTCGGTCAGCATCGCGGGCGCGAAATCCGGGTTCGTGGCGACCAGTTCGGCCTGCTCATTGTGGACCACCCCGGGGATCGCGAGTTGATCGCGCAGCCGGTCGAAGTCGCGTTCGGACAGCCGGGTGATCGGGTACTCCCCGCCGCTCGCGGTGGACTCCTCGGCGATCTTCTGCGCCGACAGCGACGGCGCGTACGGTCGTAGTACCGACACCAGCCGGGTCACCGAATCGGCGACCGACCCTTTCGCCGCGGCCTCGGTGGCGTCGAAGTTGATACCGATGACGGTGCCGTTGACCATCACCTCCGACCCGTCGGACTCGTTGACCGTGGCCCGCGGCGCCCGCACGAGGCGCAGCGAGAGTCGTTGGTCGGCACCGAGGTCGGGGTGGATGTCGGTCGATGTCCAGCGAACCGACCAGCCGGCATCGCCACGGGCGAGTTTCACCCGGGCGGGATAGCTCCACTCGCGGTCACCCGGCAGATCCCAGTGGTAGGTGACATCGATGTCGGCGGTGTCACCGGTGACCCGCGCCTTGCCGGTGCTCGCGGTGAGCTCCTCGGCCGCGAGCCCATCCCACGCGGCGTCGAGGTTGTCGCGGGCACCCTGCGGATTGTCGGTGAGAGCAGCGGCCGTGGCGGTGTCGCGGGCGCCGTAGGCGGCCAGGAAACGTTCGACGGCCTGCCGCGGCCCGTCCTCGACGGTGGCGCAGCCGGCCACCCCGACCGTCAGTGCAGCACTCAGCGACACACACGCCACACTGATTGCTCGTCGTCTCATCCGCAACATCGGTTTCGATCATATGGGCGGGACCGTTGAAAACCGATGCGCCACGCGGTGGCCGCGGGTAAGCGAATTCAGTCGACCAAGATCGTCGCGAAGGTGCCGACCTCGCGGAAGCCGATCTGGCGGTACACCTCTCGCGCGGGGAGGTTGAAACTGTTGACATAGAGACTCGGTGTGCGACCCAGCGCCATGACGCCGGCGGCGACGGCGGCGGTGCCGGCGGCACCGAGGCCCTCACCACGCCGATGTGGCGCCACCCAGACGCCCTGGATCTGTCCGACCCGGCGCGACAGCGAACCGATCTCGGCCTTGAACACGACCTCGCCGCGGTCGAAGCGCGCGAACACACGCTGGGCGGTGATCAGCGAGGCGAGCCGCCGGCGATACGAACGACCGCCGTCACCGGCGCACGGGTCCACGCCCACCTCGCCGATGAACATGTCGACCGCGGCCGGCAGATAGGCGTCGAGATCGTCAAGGGTCACCAGGCGCACGAGCGGATCGGGTGCGATGGCGGGCGCATCGGTCAGGGCCATCAGGGGCTGGTTGTCCCGCACCTCGCGCGCCGGGCCCCAGCATCCGGCGACGCGGTCCCAGAACGCCAGCACCATCTCGGCGCGTCCGACGATCGAGGAACACACCCGGGGTGCGGCGGCGGCGCGGTCGGCGAAGACCTCCATGCTCTCGCTCGATCCGACCAGCGGGATGAGGTTGGCACCCGAGAAGCACAGCGAGGTGGTGGGGTCGTCGACCGTCCACAGCTCGCCGCCGAGCAGACGTGGATTGATGCCGTGTGACTCGAAGCGGGCGGCGACCATGCACATCGCCACCGGGTCCGAGGAGAGCACATGCTCGACCGCGGGCGCATCCCGTGCGCCCAGCGGGCGATCACCCAGTAGCTTCAGCACCACCGCTCCCTTTGCCGTTCGGGCGGGATGCGACCCGCGACCGCTCAGCCGTCGGAGGCCACCGGCGCCGCGATCAGCTGACCGTGACGACCGGCGAACCCGCTTCCCTGTCATCAGTGTCACCCGATTCACCGGCGATCCGCAGCGCTTCTTCGATCAACGTCTCCACGATCTGGGCCTCCGGGACGGTCTTGATGACCTCGCCCTTGACGAAGATCTGCCCCTTGCCGTTGCCGGACGCCACCCCGAGATCGGCCTCGCGGGCCTCACCGGGACCGTTGACGACGCAACCCATGACCGCCACTCGCAGCGGTACCTCCATGCCCTCGAGCCCGGCAGTCACCTCGTCGGCGAGTTTGTAGACGTCGACCTGCGCGCGTCCGCACGATGGACAGGACACGATCTCCAGCTTGCGCGGACGGAGGTTGAGCGACTGCAGGATCGCGTCACCGACCTTGATCTCCTCCGCCGGCGGCGCCGACAGCGACACCCGGATGGTGTCGCCGATGCCCTCGGCCAGCAGCGCGCCGAAGGCGACCGAGGATTTGATGGTGCCCTGGAATGCCGGACCTGCCTCGGTCACGCCGAGGTGCAGCGGATAGTCGCACTGTGCGGCGAGTTGGCGGTAGGCCTCCACCATGATGACCGGGTCGTTGTGCTTGACCGAGATCTTGATGTCGCCGAAGCCGTGCTCCTCGAAGAGACCCGCCTCCCACAGTGCCGACTCCACCAGGGCTTCCGGGGTGGCCTTGCCGTACTTCTGCATGATGCGCTTGTCCAGCGAGCCGGCGTTGACGCCAATGCGGATGGGAATGCCCGCCGCCCCGGCTGCCTTCGCCACCTCCTTGACCCGGCCGTCGAACTCCTTGATGTTGCCCGGATTGACGCGCACGGCCGCACAGCCGGCATCGATCGCCGCGAAAATGTACTTCGGCTGGAAATGGATGTCGGCGATCACCGGGATCTTCGACTTCTTGGCGATGACCGGCAGCGCCTCGGCATCCTCCGGGCGCGGGCAGGCGACGCGCACGATGTCGCAGCCCGACGCGGTCAGCTCGGCGATCTGCTGCAGGGTGGCGTTGATGTCATGGGTCTTGGTGGTGGTCATCGACTGCACCGAGATCGGGTGGTCGCTGCCCACCCCGACCGAGCCGACCTGGATCTGGCGAGTCGTGCGCCGCGGGGCGAGCACCGGGGGCGGTGGGGCGGGCATGCCGAGTCCCACCTGGAGCGCGTCGGGCGATGTGGGGGCGTTCATCTCGTTCACCTCGTCTGTAAGGAGATCTTGATGGGGCTGTGTGTGAGCTCAGAAGATCTTGATGGGATTGATGATGTCGGCGGTGAGTGTCAGCACCATGAAACCGCCCATGACGACCACGACCGCGTAGGTGACCGGCATCAGTTTCAGGTAATCGACCGGTCCGGCGGCCGCGCGGCCGAACCAGCCACGCACGGTGTTACGCGCCTTCTCATAGCCGACGATGGCCATGTGTCCGCCGTCCAACGGTAGTAGCGGCACCAGGTTGAACAAGCCGAGGAAGAAGTTGATGCTGATCAGCAGCATCAGGAACAGGCTCCAGGCGCCGCGTTCGGCGGCCTGTCCACCCATCACCGACGCACCGTAGACACTGACCGGGGTGTCGGCCGCGCGTTCGCCGCCGGTCACAGCGGTCCACAGTGCGCTGACCTTCGACGGCAAGGACAGCAGAGCGTCCCAAGTGGCCACGAACAGGTCGCCGGTGAAGACGAACGCCCCCGGAACGATGGCGAGACCGTCGTACTGGGTGATCGCGGGCGGCGGCGAGAACGTGATGCCGACCTTGCGGGTCTGCTCGGTGCTGGTGGTCCCGTCGGTCTGGTTGATCACAACCGTCGACGGTTGCGGCGTCAGGGTGAGGTCGATCCGCTGACCGGCGCGGTCCACCGTGAGGGCGACCGGCCCCGACGCCTCGGTGATGAGCGTCGACACCTCGGAGTAGTCGGAGACGGACTGACCGTTGACCGCGACGATGGTGTCGCCGGGTTGCATACCTGCGGCGCCGGCCGGTCCCGTACCCGAGCAGGGCGTCGAGACGGGTTCGGCATCGGCCGAGTAAGTGGTCTGGCCGGGCACGCAGGTCACCTGTGACACGGTCGCCGGCACCGGGTCCTGACTGATGTTGGGCAGGCCCCAGATCGATCCGACCACGATGACCAGGGCGAACCCGAGGATGAAGTTCTGGGCCGGTCCGGCGAAGAGCACGACCAGTCGTTTCCACGGCTTCTGCAAATACATGGCGCGTGGCCGGTCCTCGTCGGCGATCTCGTCGTACGGGGTCATGCCGGCGATGTCGCAGAAACCGCCCAGCGGCAGCGCTTTGAGCCCGTACTCGGTCTCGCCCTTGCGGGTCGACCACACCGTGGGCCCGAAGCCGACGAAGTAGCGGCGCACCTTCATGCCGGTCGCCTGCGCCGCCCACATGTGACCGCATTCATGCCAGGCCACCGACAACAGCAGCGCCGCGGCGAACAGCACCACGCCGAGGGCGAAACTCACTGATTCACTCCATCCGAATATGCCGTGACCAGACGCGATGCCTGTGCGCGTGCCCACTGGTCGGCGGCCAAGACGTCCTCCACAGTACCTGGCTGCGCACGCCACTGATCGGCCTCGCCGAGCACCTCACCGATGATCTCGACGATGTGTGGGAACCGGATCGCACCGGCGAAGAAGCCGTCCGCGGCCGCCTCGTTGGCCGCGTTGTACACCGCGGTCAGTGAGCCGCCGCCCCGCCCGGCCTCGCGGGCCAGGTCGATGGCCGGAAAGACCTTGTTGTCGACGGGTTCGAACGTCCAGGCCGATGCGGTGGAGAAGTCGCACGCCGACGAGGAGCCCGGCACCCGGTCCGGCCAACCCAGTGCGAGCGCGATCGGCAGTTTCATCGACGGTGGTGACGCCTTGGCGATGGTGGCGCCGTCGACGAAGGTGACCATCGAGTGCACGATCGACTGCGGGTGCACGGTCACGTCGATCCGGTCGTAGTCGACGCCGAACAACAGGTGTGCCTCGATGACCTCGAGCGCCTTGTTGACCAGCGTCGCGGAGTTCAGGGTGATCATCGGCCCCATCGACCAGGTGGGATGATGCCCGGCCTGCTCGGGTGTCACGTCGTCGAGGGCCGCACTGGTCCAGCCGCGGAACGGACCACCGGAGGCGGTGAGCACCAGGCGGTCCACCTCCTCGGCGCTGCCGCCGCGCAGGCATTGGGCGATGGCGGAGTGCTCGGAGTCGACGGGGACGATCTGTCCGGGGGCCGCGGCATCGAGGACCAGCGAGCCGCCGGCCACCAGCGACTCCTTGTTGGCCAGCGCCAGGCGTGCACCGGACCGTAGGGCGGCCAGGCTGGGTCGCAGCCCGATGGAGCCCACCACGGCGTTGAGCACCACGTCGGCCTCGACCGCGTCGATGAGGTCGCACATCGCGTCGGGCCCGCCGAACACGGTCGATCCGAGGTCGTCGGACAATCTGCGCGCCGCATCCGGATCGGCGACGGCCAGGCGATCGGCGGCGATGCCGAACGTGCGGGCCTGGTCGTGGAGGAGATCGAGATTCCCGCCGCCGGCACCGAGACCCACCGCCTCGAACCGTTCGGGGTGTTCGGCGATCACTTCGAGGGCCTGGACCCCGATCGACCCGGTCGAACCGAGGATGAGTACGCGCGTCGTCACTTCGCCATTGTCCCGCCTGCGCCGACCGTCACCCAAATCTCGCCGACCGTGCCCAGATCTCGCCCATCGTGCCCAAGGTCTCGCCCATCGTGCCGGGCGGCCATGTCAGCTCGGCGGATGCACCGACCGCCAATGCTCGGCGATGTCGATGCGTCGGGTGATCCAGACACCGTCGTGCGACTGGATGTGGTCGAGGAACCGTTCCAGCGCGGCCAGCCGGGCGGGCCGGCCCACCAGACGGCAGTGCAGCCCGACCGACAGCATCTTGGGTGCGCCCTCGAGGCCCTCGCGGTAGAGCACATCGAAGGCATCGCGCAGGTGGGTGAAGAACTGCTCACCCGACGGGAATCCGCCCGGTGAGGCGAACCGCATGTCATTGGTGTCCAGGGTGTAGGGCACCACGAGATGGTCGACGAAGTCGGCGCCGCGCCGGACCTGCACCCAGAACGGCAGGTCATCGGCGTAGCTGTCGGAGTCGTAGACGAATCCGCCCTGTTCGACCACGAGTTGGCGGGTATTGGGGGAATCGCGGCCGGTGTACCAGCCGAGCGGGCGCTGTCCGGTGATCTCGGTGAGCAACTCGATACCGGCCTGCATGTGTTCGCGTTCGATGTGGGTGTCGACGAGTTGATAGCTCAGCCAGCGATACCCGTGGCAGGCGATCTCATCGCCCCGTTCGACGAATGCTGCGGCGGCCTCCGGGTTGCGGGCCATCGCCTGGGCGACCGCGAAGATCGTCAGCGGCAACCCACGGCGGGAGAACGCACGCAGGATGCGCCACACCCCGGCCCGCGATCCATACTCGTAGAGCGACTCCATGCTCATGTGCCGGTTCGGGAACGCCTGCGCACCGATCATCTCCGACAGGAAGGTCTCACTGCCGCGGTCGTTCTCGAGGACATTGTTCTCCGAGCCCTCCTCGTAGTTGAGGACGAACTGCACGGCGATCTTCGCATTACCCGGCCACTGCGGATCCGGTGGTGTCGCACCGTAGCCGATCATGTCGCGGGGGTAGTTCTCGCTGCGGTAATCAGCCAGGGATCGGTGCGGGGTGTCGGACATGGCGGCATTGTGTCACCCCGGCGATGTCCGCGCGTGGTGGCACCGCGCCACCCGCGAGGCCCTACGGTTATGCTTGTCACGAACTACTACCGGTCGTCAGACTTCTGGCCTCCGGCACGCAGTAACCGGCACGCACAGTGAGGAGCCACCGTGGCAAGCACCGAGGTTGAGCAGATCGACACCGGCTGGGTTCGCGAGCCCGCGGATGCGCCGTCGGCCCGCTTCGGGTGGCATGGTCAGGCCCGCAAGTCGTTCATGATCGCCGGCTGGTTCTGCGTGTTCGCGCTGCTGGCGATGATGATCGGCAACCACACCGGCCACATCGAGGACCTCTACCTCATCGGATTCGCCGCTGTGCTCGCGTTCTTCCTGCTGAAGCCGATCTGGACCAGCCGCGGCCGCTGGAAGAACTGACCTTCGCTCAGCGTTCCTCCGCGGCCAATTGTCCGCAGGCCGCGGCGATCTCCTGGCCGCGGGTGTCCCGGACGGTGCACGACACACCTTGTTCGCGTACCCGTCTGACGAATTCACGTTCCACCGGCTTCGGGCTCGCGTCCCATTCCGAGCCCGGTGTCGGATTCAGCGGGATCAGATTCACGTGGACCAGCGATCCCAGCGCCCGACGCAGCTTCTCCCCCAGCATGTCCGCGCGCCACGGCTGGTCGTTGACGTCCCGGATCAACGCATACTCGATCGACACCCGACGGCCGGTGGTGTCGGCGTAGTAGCGGGCCGCGTCCAACACCTCGGCCACCGACCACCGGTTGTTCACCGGCACCAGGGTGTCGCGCAGCTCGTCGTCGGGGGTGTGCAACGACACCGCGAGCGTCACGGCGAGTCCCTCGTCGGCCAGGCGTCGGATCGATGGGGCCAATCCGACGGTGGAGACGGTGACCGATCGCGCGGAGATCCCGAGACCGTCGGGCACCGGTGCGGTGATCTGCCGCACCGCACTGACCACGCGCTTGTAGTTGGCCAGCGGCTCGCCCATCCCCATGAAGACGATGTTCGACAACCGGCCCGGCTCGCCGAATTCACCATCGCGCAGTGCACGCGCCGCTGCCCGCACCTGGTCGACGATCTCGGCGGCCGACAGATTGCGGTCCAGACCGCCCTGACCGGTCGCGCAGAACGGACAGGCCATGCCGCAGCCCGCCTGGCTCGAGATGCACAGGGTGTTGCGATCGGTGTAGCGCATCAGCACGCTTTCGAGCAGCGTGCCGTCGTGCAGTCGCCAGAGGGTCTTGCGGGTGTCCCCGTCGTCGCAGGCGATGTGGCGGACCGGCGACAGCAGCGGCGGGAAGAGCGTCTCGCCGACGGCATCACGCGCCGACGAGGGCAGATCGGTCATCTCGGCCACGTCCCCGTTGAGCCGGCCGAAATACTGCCGCGCCAGCTGATTGGCCCGGAACTTCGGCAGACCGAGCGTTGCCAGCGCCGCCACCCTTCCCTCGGGATCCAGGTCGGCGAAGTGGGTGGGCGGACGCCCGCGCTTGGGCGCATCGAACACGAGCGGCAATGACGGCATGGCGCCATTGTCGCATGTCATGATGGTTGTATGACGAATCCGGATCCGCAGCCGCATCAGCCGGTCGGCGGGGGCGACCCGCTCGGGCAATCGCATACACCGGAACCCTTCGGTGAGAATCAGGCAGACGGGGAGCCCCAGGCGGACACCGACCATCAGGCGTTGCTGGCCGAGCGCGACGACCTGCGCACCAAGATCAAAAAGGTCGAGCACACGCGGACCCGGGCGACGTTCTACGGTCTGGTGATCGGTGCGCTGATCACGATTCTGCTGTTGGTGTTCATTCTGCAGAACCTGGAGTCCCAGACCATCATGTTGCTGTTCTGGGAGGTGAACCTGCCGCTCGGGGTCAGTCTCCTGATTGCCGCGATAGCCGGTGCGTTGATCGTCGCCTTTGCGGGCGGTCTGCGGATGTGGCAGCTCAGCCGGGCATTGAAGAGGGCGAAACGCTGACGTCGGCGCTGGTCACAGCAGCGCGGTCAGGACCGCCCAGACGATGAAAGCGGACGGCAGCAGCGAGTCGAGGCGATCCATGATGCCGCCGTGCCCGGGCAGCAAGGTGCCCATGTCCTTGATGCCGAGATCCCGTTTGACCTGGGATTCGACCAGGTCGCCCAGGGTGGCGCAGACGACCAGTACCGGGCCGAGGATCATCCCGACCCACCAATGGGTGTCGAGGAGCAGCACCCCGCAGCCGACCGCCCCGCCGGTGCCCACCAGAAGCGAACCGATCAGGCCTTCCCAACTCTTCTTGGGGCTGATGGCCGGCACCATCGGATGCTTGCCGAACAGCACGCCGAACCCGTAGCCGCCGACGTCGGAGCAGACCACCACCACCATCAACGTGGCCACCCGCGCGGCACCGTCATCCTGCACCACGAGCTGCGCGCCGAACGACGCCAGCAGCGGCAGCCAGGCGAGGACGAACACGCTGGCGGCCAGGTTGCGGAGATAGTGTTCCGGTGCGTGATGGATGCCCTGGGCCAGCAGCATCCACACCATCAGCACCAGTACGGTGGCGACGAATGCGGTCAGCACCCCGGTGGTACCCCAGGGCCAGCCAGACCAGATGATGGCCTGACCACCGATCACGAGCGGCCAGAACGCGATCTGGTAGCCGCCGTCGCGGAGGCGTTTGAACACCTCCCAGGTGGCGATCGCGAACGCCACCGCGACCACCCCGTACCAGATCTTGGGCGCAAAGATCAGGATCAGGATGATCGAGATCCCGAGCGAGAACCCGACCGCGAGTGCCGCCGGGAGGTCACGCCCGGCACGCGACTTCTTGGTCGTCGGCGCGTCCGGGGTGTCCGGGCTCTCGGCGGATTCGGCGGCCATCGGTTTCGGTGACGACGCGCGCGAGCGGTCGGTGCTCACACCTCGAGCAATTCGTTCTCTTTGTGCTTCACCAGTTCATCGACCTGGGCGACGTAGCCGGCCGTCGTCTTGTCGAGCTCTTTCTCCGCGCGCGTCACCTCGTCCTCCCCGGCCTCGCCGTCCTTCTGGATACGCTTGAGTTCGTCGACGGCCTTGCGGCGCACGTTGCGGATGGCGACTTTCGCATCCTCGCCTTTGCTCTTCGCCTGCTTCACCAGTTCCCTGCGCCGATCCTCGGTGAGCTGCGGGATCGCCACCCGGATGACATGGCCGTCGTTGGTGGGGTTCACGCCGAGATCCGAGTTGCGGATAGCGGTCTCGATGTCGCGCAACGTCGACGCCTCGTAGGGCTTGATCACCACCAGCCGCGCCTCCGGGGTGTTGATGCCGGCCACCTGGGTGATCGGGGTCAGTGCGCCGTAGTACTCGATGTGCACCTTGTTGAACATCGCCGGGTTGGCTCGGCCGGTGCGGATCGAACCCATGTCGTCCTTGGCGACATTGACCGCCTTCTCCATCTTCTCTTCGGCATCCAGGAGGGCATCGTCGATCATCGTCGTCCTATATCTACTCGGTCCGTATGTGCGCGGTGTGGGTGTGACGAGAGTTTACTTGCGGTGAGCGTGCCTGCGCTGTGCCGTCGGGCCATCGTGGTCATGATGCAACTGCGCTCATGATGCAACTGCGCTCAGGTGGCGACCAAGGTGCCGATCCGTTCACCGGCGACGGCACGGGCGATGTTGCCCTCCTCCAGCAGATTGAACACGAGGATCGGCATCTTGTTGTCCATACACAGACTGAACGCCGTCGCATCGGCGACCTTGAGTTCCTTGTCGAGCACCTCGCGGTGAGTGATCTCGGTGAACATCTTCGCGTCGGGCACGGTGCGTGGGTCCGCGTCGAAGACCCCGTCGACTCCCTTCGCCATCAACACCACCTCGGCCTTGATCTCCAGCGCCCGCTGTGCCGCCGTGGTGTCGGTGGAGAAGAACGGCATACCCATGCCGGCGCCGAAGATGACCACTCGGCCCTTCTCCAGGTGCCGCTGCGCCCGCAAGGGCAGGTACGGTTCGGCGACCTGGCCCATGGTGATCGCGGTCTGCACGCGCGTGGTGACGCCGCGCTTCTCCAGGAAATCCTGCAGGGCCAGACAATTCATCACGGTGCCGAGCATGCCCATGTAGTCCGACCGGGCGCGATCGAGGCCGCGTTGCTGCAGTTCGGCCCCACGGAAGAAGTTGCCACCGCCGATGACCACGGCCACCTGCACACCCGACGCGACCACTTCGGCGATCTGGTCGGCGACCGTGGCCACGACGTCCGGGTCGAGTCCGACCCCGCCACCGCCGAACATCTCACCGCCGAGTTTGAGCAGCACCCGGGTGAAACCGTGACGCTCGGACTCGGGCAGGGCGGGCGTTTCGCTCATCCAACTTCCTCCACTGTTCGATTCGCTGAACATCGTACTTCCCGGCATGACGTGATCGACCACATGCGGTGCATCAGACATGACAAGAACCCCGCATCACCGAACGGTGATGCGGGGTTCTTGTGGCTCGGGATCGGATCAGGCCTGACCGACCTCGAAGCGGGTGAAGCCGTTGACGGTCACACCGGCTTCGTCGAGCAGAGCCTTGACGGTCTTCTTCGAGTCCTGCACCGACGGCTGGTCGAGCAGCACAACGTCCTTGTAGAAGCCGTTGACGCGGCCTTCGACGATCTTGGGCAGCGCCTGCTCCGGCTTGCCCTCTTCCTTCGCGGTCTGCTCGGCGATGCGACGCTCGTTCTCCACGATGTCGGCCGGGACCTCGTCGCGCGTGGCGTACTTCGCCCGCAATGCGGCGACCTGCATGGCGGCACCACGCGCAGCCTCGGCCGCGTCGTCGCCCTCACCGGTGTAGGACACCAGCACACCCACGGCGGGCGGCAGGTCGGAGGCCCGCTTGTGCAGGTACACCGCGACCGGTCCGTCGTAGTAGGCGACGCGACGCAGTTCGAGCTTCTCACCGATCTTGGCCGACAGGGCCTGCACGGCGTCGTCGACGGTGCCGTCGTCGAGTTTCGCGGCCTTCAGCGAGTCGATGTCGGTGGCCTTCGCGGAGGCGGCGACGGCGACGATCTTGTCGGCGAGTTCCTGGAACTCGGCGTTCTTCGCGACGAAGTCGGTCTCGGAGTTGATCTCGACCAGGGCGCCGTCCTTGGCGGCCACGAGGCCTTCGGCGGTGGACCGCTCGGCGCGCTTGCCGACGTCCTTGGCACCCTTGATGCGCAGTTCCTCGACGGCCTTGTCGAAGTCGCCGTCGTTGTTCGCCAGCGCGTTCTTGCAGTCCAGCATTCCTGAGCCGGTGAGCTCACGGAGACGCTTCACATCGGCTGCGGTGTAGTTCGCCATCGTTGGCGAGCCTCCTTAGAGAGAGTGGGTCGATGCCGGTCGGGTCGCAACCCGACCGGCATCAGGACCGGGTGAGATGATGCGACCGGTTACTGGGCGGCCGGCGCGGAACCGGCGTCGCCACCTGCCGGAGCGGTGGCCTGGGTGAGCAGTTCCTGCTCCCACTCGGCCAGCGGCTCGCCGCCGCCCGCCTCCGGCTTGGAGTCGTCCGACGACTGGCCGGCACGGGCCTGCACGCCCTCGGCGACCGCGGAGGCGACCACGCGGGTCAGCAGCGCGGCACTGCGGATCGCGTCGTCGTTGCCCGGGATCGGGTAGTCGACGAGATCGGGATCGCAGTTGGTGTCGAGGATCGCGATGACCGGGATGTTGAGCTTGCGTGCCTCACCGACAGCAATGTGCTCCTTGTTGGTGTCCACCACCCAAACAGCAGAAGGCACCTTGGCCATATCTCGGATACCACCGAGGGTGCGCTCGAGCTTGTTCTTCTCACGCGTGAGCATGAGGATTTCCTTCTTGGTGCGACCTTCGAAACCGCCGGTCTGCTCCATGGTCTCGAGTTCCTTCAGGCGCTGCAGGCGCTTGTGAACGGTCGAGAAGTTGGTGAGCATGCCGCCCAGCCAGCGCTGGTTGACGTACGGCATCCCGACGCGGGTCGCTTCTGCGGCGATCGATTCCTGCGCCTGCTTCTTGGTGCCGACGAACAGCACGGTCCCACCGTGGGCGACGGTCTCCTTGACGAACTCGTACGCCTTGTCGATGTAGGTCAGCGTCTGCTGCAGGTCGATGATGTAGATGCCGTTGCGGTCGGTGAAGATGAACCGCTTCATCTTCGGGTTCCAACGGCGGGTCTGATGCCCGAAGTGTGCGCCGCTGTCCAGCAGCTGCTTCATGGTCACGACAGCCATGTCGTCACTATCCTTTGTGTGCAGTTGATGTCGACACCGGTTGATGCCGACCCTGGCGCCTGCAGCCGTGGTGGACCCGATGGCAGCGGAGCCGCTCCCGGGACCGCCCACCCGGCGGTGTGGATCGCGTCGTCACAGGTGACGAAGCGTCGCTACGCAGGCGCGCGAAGTCACCCCATCGATCTGCGATGAGGTGCGTCAGCGAGTTTACGCCGGTCACCTGCGGAAAACCAAAATCCGGCGCCGCTCCCAGGCCGGACCGCCGCCCCGACAACCAGGGATCGACGCTGTCGCGGCAACCCGCCACCGGGCCGGCCACCCCGAACGTTGTCCGCCGACATCACCGGAGACGGGTGCGGGACGGATTATCCATTCGAGTCCGCGCAGACGTGATGCCGGCGGACACGACCTGCCGGATCTGCGGCCGCAGATCCCTCGGTAGGCGGAACCGGTCATTGCCGGCGCCGCGCAGATAGAGGTGGATCCAACCGCGACGCTCGTGCGTCTGAAAGACATGACACCCACGTCGCCCCGATTCCGATGGTCGCCCGCCACGCGACTGCTGATCGCGGCCGTCGGTGAACTCTGTGTGGTCACCCTGCTGGTGTGGCTGCTGCCTGCGGTTGCATTCGGCGACGACACGCGCTTTGTCGCACCACTCACCCCGGCGGCAGTGGTCCGCGGCTACGACCCACCGGCGCAACGCTGGCTACCCGGCCATCGCGGAGTGGATCTGAGCGCGGCGCCGGGGGTTGCGGTGCGCGCGGCCGGTGACGGGCGCGTCCGGTTCGCCGGGGAGGTCGCCGGGCGTCCGGTCGTCTCGATCCGGCACACCGACGACATGATCACCACCTACGAGCCGGTGCGGGCGTCGGTACGCGAAGGCCAGTCGGTGCGTCGGGGCACCGTGATCGGTGTCGTGGTGGCGGGCCACCCGGGGTGTCCGGCGGTGGCGTGCCTGCACTGGGGTGCGCGGCGCGGCAGCGGACACGCGGCGGTGTACCTCAATCCGATGGCGTTGCTCGGTGCGGTGCGGGTGCGGCTCAAGCCGGTCGAGGCAGGTGCGCTCAGGCCCGCGGGTGGGCTTGCCGATGGACCGCCCGTAACCGTTCCACGCTGACGTGGGTGTAGATCTGGGTGGTCGCCAACGACGAGTGGCCGAGGAGTTCCTGAACGACGCGCAGGTCGGCTCCGCCCTCGAGCAGATGCGTGGCCGCGCTGTGCCGCAGGCCGTGCGGGCCGATGTCGGGCGCCCCCGCGGCCTGCACTGCGCGATGCACAACGCTCCGCGCCATGCGCTGATTGAGGCGGCCGCCTTTGACGCCGAGCAGCAAGGCGTCGCCGGATCGCGCACCCGCGAGCACCGAACGTCCATGGCGTAGCCACTGTTGTACGGCGCGGGCCGCCGGGTCGCCGTAAGGCACCGATCGTTGCTTGTCACCTTTGCCGATCACCCGCAGCACCCTGCGAGCGGTGTCGACGTCACCGATGTCGAGTCCGCACAACTCGCCGACGCGGATACCGCTGGCGTACAGCAATTCCAGGATGAGCGTGTCGCGCATCGCGACGGCCGAGTCGATTGGTTCGGCGTCGGCGTCGGCGTCGCCGGTGACGGCCGACGCGGCGGTCAGGGCCGCCGCTGCCTGGTCTGGCGCGAGCACGGTGGGCAACGTCCGGTGCGCCTTCGGCGCCTGCAACCGGGTGGCCGGGTCGCTCGCCACCACACCTTCGCGAGCAGCCCACGCGCAGAACGTCTTCGCCGACGAGACCTGCCGCGCGACCGTGGTCCGTGCCGCTCCGCGGCGGGTGTGTTCGGCCAGCCATGCACGCAACAGCGCCAGATCGATCGAGGTGATCGCGACCCCCCGCGCTCCAGCGAACGAGACGAGACCACGAGCGTCACCGACGTAGGCGCGCACAGTGTGCTCGCTCAGACCCTTCTCGTAGCGCAGGTGGGTGGTGAAGTCGTCGAGTAGTCCGTCGCCCAGCGTGGTGGACGACCGCGGCTGCGGGGACTCGGACCGATCGGTCATGGTTCGACACAACCGGGTGTGCGAGTCCGGTGCAACCGGGCACGCGGGTCGTTGCCGGATCGTGCCCGACACTTCGAACGTCGGGTTCAGGCGGGTGCGCCGGCTGCTTCCTCGGTGGCGCGGAGTTCGGATTTCCACTCGCGGAAGCCCTCTTCGGTCCGGCCGCGGCGCCAATATCCGGAGATCGAGGCGTTCGCGGCGCTGACCCCACGTTCTTTGCGTATGTAGGCACGGAGGTTGTGCATCACCGCCTGCGCCTCGCCATGGATGAACACCTGCGGTTCACCGTCGAGCCAGTCGGCGTCACGGACGGCGTCGATCAGCGGCGCGTTGTCGCCGGCCTTGTCGTCGGACACCTCACCGGCGGCCCCGCCACGGTGCACCCACACGATGTCGGCGCCCGTCGGGGCGGTCAGTGCGATCTCGTCCTCGGGGCCGGCGACCTCGATGAAGACCTTCGCGATGGCATCGGCCGGCAGGGCCTCGAGTGCGGCGGCAAGTGCGGGGAGACCCGCTTCGTCGGCGGCCAGCAGATGCCAGGGCGCGTCGGCGCGCGGACGGTAGCCGCTGCCCGGGCCGAGGAAGCGGATGGTGGTGCCCGGTTCGACTCGCGCCGCCCACGGTCCGGCGATGCCCTCGTCGCCGTGCACGACGAAGTCGACGGCGATCTCGCGGGCACCGAGATCGATCGACCGCACGGTGTAGGTCCGCAACACGGGTTGCTCACGGGGTGGGAGCAGCCGGATCAGCTTCCGGTCGAAGTCGCCCCCGCCGTACGGCGAACCGTCCGGACCGAAAGCGAGTTTGATGTAGATGTCGGTGTCCCAGCTCGCTTGCTCTCCCGCCGGGATGAAGTCGTCGAATCCCTGGCCGCCGAGGTACAACCGCACCATATGCGGGGTCAGCTGTTCGCGGCGCAGCACGGTCATCACATTCAGATTCTTGGCCATCAAGCCTCCTCTCGGCGACCACAGTACGCCTCGTTAGGTAAACCTAAGTAAAGAGGACCCTGCGCATCATCTGACTGAAGTGCTCTAATCTTGGGCTTCAGGTCGTTGAATGTCTGTGTCCCACCAGTCCGAGCGAGGGTAGTCATGCCGGAATCGTCGTCGCCGAGACGAGGGTCCCGCCTCACCGTGGACGATTGGCTCGACGCAGCGATGCAGGTGCTGATGAGCGACGGCGTCGGCGCCATCAAGATCTCCCGCCTGTGCGACCGGCTGGGCGTCACCAAGGGTAGCTTCTACTGGCATTTCACCGACATCTCAGCGCTGATGTCGGCGCTGTCGGATCACTGCCGGGCGATCGAGGAGACGGCCAGTCGAACGCTGGCCAACCTGCAGGAGTTGCCGCCACTCGAGCGGATTCAGCGGATGGGCGAACTGGTCAGCGACACCCGCCGACGATCGGTGGAAGCAGCGGTGCGCGCGTGGGCCGAGACCGATCCCGAGCTCGAGGCGTCCGTGGTCGCACTCGATCACACGACATTCGACGTCGCACAGGACACCTTCCTGGAGTTGGGATTCTCGCCGGTGGACGCACATGCGCGCGCCACCGCACTCGTCTACGTCGGGATCGGCTACATGCAGGGCGGCGAACGCGTCGAGGCCCCCACCGAGGACGACAAGCGCATCTTCGTGGAGATGCTCACCCGTATGTAGGCGGTGGCGGCGCTTCTGGAGAAGTGGTACGTCACGCCAACCGCCAGGCACCGTCGATGTTGACGACATGGCCGCTGACATCCATCCGCGCCAATGCCGATCGCACAGCGGCGATGTCGAGAGCTGCCGAGAACGCGATCTCTTCGATCGTGACCGAGCCGCGCGCCGGTATCGCGTCGTGCACCCGCTTGGCCTCCGGCGACAACGCGTCGGTGGGCCGGGTGGGTCCCGGGCCGATGTCGCCGCCGCCGTCCGGGGCGGCCAACGCGATCACCGATGCGGCGTCGATGACCAGTGTGGCGAGTCCGTCGGCAATCATTCGATGACATCCGATCGAGGTGGCCGAGGTGACCGGCCCGGGCACCGCACCCAGCGGACGGCCCAGTTTGCGCGCCCAGGCAGCCGTGTTCGCGGCTCCGGACCGGCGCCCGGCCTCGACCACCACCACCGCGTTCGACATCGCTGCGACCAGCCGATTGCGGGTGAGGAAGCGGTGTTTCGCAGCAGTGGTGCCCGGCGGGTATTCGGAGACCACGAGCCCGGTGTCGGCGATCTGATCGAACAGTCGGGCATGGCCCGCGGGGTAGTCGCGATCGATTCCGCAGGCCATGACGGCCATCGTCTGCCCGCCGCAGGCCAGGGCCGCGCGGTGCGCCGCACCGTCGACTCCGAAGGCGCCGCCGGAGGTCACCGTCCAGTTGTCCGCGGCCAGGCCGCCGGCCAGTGTGGAGGTGACCTGTTCGCCGTAGCGCGACGCCGCTCGTGAGCCGATCAGGGCGATGCCGGTCGACGCCGCCTCATCGAGGCGACCGCTGCCGCGAACCCACAACGCCAACGGCTCTCCCCCGCGAGATGCGGTGTCGGCCTGCCCGAGCGCCAACAACGGCCAGGCCGGCCACTCCGCGTCGTCGCGGGTGACCAGGCGGGCTCCGATCCGCGCGGCGAGTTCCAGATCCTGCTCCGCCATCTCGGTGTCGGCTCGTGCGGTGGTTGCGGTCAGCACGTCGTCGTAGCCGCGCGGCACCGATCGTGCACGGATGGCCGCGGCGGCCTCGACCGGCCCGAGATGATCACACAGCGACAGCAGCGGGGCGTTCGGTGGCTCGACGACCCGGGCGAGGTAGGCCCACGCCTGTAGTTCGGTGTCGTCTGGCATCAGTGGCCGCCCCGATCGCGGTAGAGCAACGCCTCGGCGACCTCGGTCTCACCGGGCTGGGCCAGGCCTTTCAGGTCACCGAGTGTCCAGGCCAGGCGGATGGCCCGATCGGCGCCACGCGCAGTCACCCGCCCGTCCCTCAGGAACAATTCGATCGGCCGCAGCGCCGACGGTTCGAGCCGGAAACGTTGCCGCAGAGCCGAACCGGGAACCTCGGCATTGGTCAGCCAACCGTGTGCACCCCACCGGTCGAGGGCGGCATTGCGGGCCGCCGTGACGCGATCCCGGACGGCTGCACTGGATTCCTCGGCGTCCGACATCAGGGCGGTGTTGCCCGGCGGGTCCATCCGCACCCGGATGTCGACGCGATCCATCAACGGCCCGGACAGTTTGCCGAGGTAACGCCGGCGGGCGACCGCCGAACAGATGCAGTCGATGTCGTGTGCCGGAGCACAAGGACACGGGTTCGCGGCCATGATGAGTTGGAAGCGCGCCGGGTAGGTGGCCACCCCGTCGCGGCGGGAGACGCGCACCTCCCCTTCTTCGAGCGGTTGGCGCAACGCGTCCAACACCTTGGGGCCCATCTCGGCGCACTCGTCGAGGAACAGCACGCCACGATGCGCCCGGGACACCGCGCCGGGCCTGGCAAGTCCGGTACCACCACCGAGCAGCGCAGTCGTCGACGTCGTGTGGTGGGGCGCGATGAACGGCGCCTCGCTGACAAGCGGGTGCCCGGCGCGCAGCGTGCCGGCAATGCTGTGGATGGCGGTCACCTCGAGCGATTCCTCGGATCCGAGCGGCGGCAGGATGCCCGGTAGCCGTCGTGCGAGCATCGTCTTCCCGATGCCCGGCGGGCCGGTCATCAGGACGTGATGTGCTCCGGCGGCGGCGATCTCGAGGGCGTGGCGCGCCTCGGCCTGGCCGACCACGTCGGACATGTCGTGATGTTCGGTCGGCGGTGGGATCGCGTCACCTTCGGTCACGGTGTCGAGCACATGGTCGCCGGCCAGCCACCGCACCACCTCTTTGAGGCACCGGGCACCGCCGATCTCCAGATCGGCGACCAGCGCGGCCTCCGCGACGTTGGGCATCGGCACGACCGCGTGGGTGAATCCCTGGTCGCGAGCGTGTTTGAGGGCCGGCAGCACACCGCGCACCGTACGGAGCCCGCCATCGAGACCGAGTTCGCCCAGAAACACCGTCCGGGTGGTGCGAGTTGTCATGACCTGCTCGGTCGCGGCCAGGATCGCCAGTGCCATACCGAGATCGAACGAGGACCCGGCTTTCGGAAGATCTGCCGGTGCCAGCGACACGGTCACCTTCAGGTCGGGGAATTTCAGTTCGCTGTTGGTGATCGCGGCGCGCACCCGATCCTTGGCCTCCCGGAGCGACGCGTCGACCTTTCCGTTGACCACGAAGCTCGGCAAGCCGTGACCGACATTGGCCTGGATCTCGATCTGATTGGCCTCGAAGGCGTTGAGTCCCACCGACTGGATCGAACCCAGACCGGTCGTCAACCGCGGGTCGTCGGTCATTCGAACACACCCCGATGATGGCGCATCGTCGCCCGGTCGAGTGCCAACGGGTCACGCGGATCGAGTTGCACGCTGATGATGTCGAACCGGATGCGCGACCACCAGCGGTCGCGGTTGTCGGCGAGCCATTCTCGGGCGAGTCGGCGCATGCGTGCGAACTTGAGCGGTGTGACCGCGGCGACCGGGTCGTCGAAGACCCGTGAGGCCCGTGTCTTGACCTCGACCACCACCAACTCGTCGCCGTCGGCGGCGATGAGGTCGATCTCCCCGAACCGGTTGCGCCAGTTACGATCCAGAACCTGCCAACCGAGTTCCACCACGAAGTCGGCGGCCAGATCCTCACCGCAACGGCCGATCTCGGCGGTGCTGGGTCGAGTCCGAGACGAGTATATCGGGGATGTGGCATCGGGCGGCCGGGATGGGTTCTCGCTCATGAGAACAGCATCGTCGCGTCAGGCCGCGAATCAGCCCGCCCGACGATGCGCGATGTGAATTTGTGGACACCGCACGCCTGTGGACAAACCGGCCGCGGGGGCCGGCGGGTCAGAGCTTGAGGTCGCGGTCCGGGTTGTCGTCGGCGTCGCGGGCAGGCTCAGCGGCATCGGGTGTGGCCGGTGTGACCGGTTGCGGTGGGGCCCAGTCGCCGATCACCGGCGGGCCGACCAACGGCAGGGTGCCGACGATCTCCGCGCCGTTGTCGGTGGTGTGCAGATAGTGAGCGGATTTGTGCTCGGTGTCGTTGGAGCCGCGGCCGCGACCGCCGCCATGGGGCGCACCCATCGGCGCTGCTCCCGCCCGACTCGGACCGGCACCGACCGGTGTCGTCGGCGGTGTGCCAGACGCGGGCGCGACGGCGCCGGGCAGCGCCGCGGACAGACGTCGCGACAGGGCTGAGGGGTTCGCTCCGCTCGAGCCCCCCGATCCACCGGCCGACGAGCCTCCGGCTCCGCCACCAGCGAGTTTTGCGCCACCGGCACCGGCCGCTGCACTTCCGGGCATCATCATCGCCGCCGGCGACACCGTGCTGCTCGACGAGTCGGGGCTGCCGAGGCCGCCGCGGGACAAGCTGTCGAGGCCCTCTCCCCCACCGCCGCCGGTGCTGCTGGCCTCGCCCAAGGACAGTGGGGTGTCGCCGCCGGCCGTTGCGCCGGCTGACGTTGCCGGCTCGGCCGAGGTCCCGCCGGCGGGGGGCGTCGTCGGCGTCGTGGCGGGGGGCGCGCCGTAGTCACCCATGTCGGTGGCCGCAGCCGCGGACGACCGCGCCGCCGCGCTGGTCCCACTGCTGCCGCCGGACCCGCCACCCCCGGTGCCGGCAAGCAGACCCTCGCCGCCGACCATACCGGCCGGCCCAAGACCGTCACCGGCCGAGCTCATCGGGCCGTTGTAGGTCTCGGTCATCAGCAGTCCGGCCCGGGTCATCGCGCCGAACGCGTCGCCCAACGGGTTCATGAGCTCGCCCTGCAGTTCCATGAGCGGTCCGCGCTGGGCCTGCGAGGCCAGCAGGACAGATTGCGCATTCACCAGCGCGTCGATGCCGGGCTGGGCCTTGGCCGCCGCCGACACGATCTCGCTGGAGATCTGCCGGGCGGCGTCTTCGCTGGATGACGCCGCGACGCCCTGCAGGCTGTCGCCACCAAAGCGGAACAGGCTCTGTGCCGCCTCGTTTGCTCCGGTGATGGCCTGAGCCAGCGCTTGCGCATCGGCGGCCGCCGATTCCGGACCCATGGATTCCAGACGAGAGAGGATCTGCTGAATCGCGACAAACCAATTGGTGTTGCCGCCCCCGACCGCCCCCGTCATCGTCCCTCCGTCCCCGACTCGCCCCACGGACATCCGTGTCACCGGATCTGGCCCGCTATGCTACAGACACTTCGAGCGGATCACGCCACACCACTCGCAAGCGTTGACGCTTGGAACCACATCGGGGGTCTGTGCGTCCAAACCAACGTGGGGAGGAAACCGTGAGCGGCGGACAAAAGGCGTCCGACTATGTCCTGGAACCCTGTGTCGCGATGCCCGAATCAAGCCTGCGCCGGATCAGCGCGACTGGGGGCAGCCGGTTGATGGGATCGGCGTGCTCTCCGAGAAGGGGATGTGGGAAGCAAGGGCGAAGGCGGCGGAGGAGGCGGCGGACCGATTGCGCACGTGCCAAGAGACTGCATCCCGCATTGCTCAAGCCAACTACCTCGGTGAAGGTTGCGAAGAGGGCAAGAAGCTGCGGGCAGGCCTGCTACGAGCGATTGCTGAGCCCCAGGGCTGGTTCGGCAGTCTGGACAAACAGGTTCATGCTCTGCAGAACCTCGCTGAACAGTGCAGAGAGGCGGCAGCGAAGCTTCAGGACGCCGACCAAACCACGGCGACTCAAAATTTCCCAAACGGATAAAAGGGAAACTGGAAGTGAAGCGACTCGTCGGCATACTCGTCTGCGCGCTAATTTCTGTCACCCTTGGCTGCTCCGATCAGGACGTGTCTAGCGCAGAGGACAGCCCGTCTTCAATTAATAATAGCGACAATACTACTCAAATCCGACAAACCGACGATAATGGTAAGCCATTGCCATTTACAAACAAGTTCGGCAAGCGCTGGAACAGTTCGAACGACGGCACCACGTACGAATCATGCACGTCAGTGACCGAGTCCACGGCGATCTCACAAGGACTTGATCCGGCTTCAGTAAAAGACGCAGCAACGGTTAATGGACAAACACTTAGAGGGTGCGCCTGGAAGTTCGCTGATCCCGAGATGAGGAACTGGTCTGCCCATCAAATGGTGGCCGACTTCAGCGGTCTAGAGCAATACCGTCGAGACAACAGTTTCTTCGAATGGTTTCCAGACAGCCAGATATCGGGTCGCACCGTTGGCATTGCATCACTAAACGCTGGCGACTGCTTCACGTATGTTCAGTCGATGGGTTCTGGCGTCATAACTGGAATCACAGTCGGCTCCCTCCCCAAACCCCCACTGACCGAAATCTGCCAACGCGCAATCGATCTCACCAAGGCAACCATCGACAAAATCCCAGAGTGACCCGATCCGAGTGAGGTGGACGTGCCGGAAACCGGAACGCTCTACTCACTCCCCGACTCGACCCACGGACATCCGTGCCACCGGATCTGGACCGCTATGCTACAGACACTTCGAGCGGATCACGCCACACCGCTCGCAAGCGTTGACGCTTGGAACCACATCGGGGGTCTGTGCGTCCAAACCAACGTGGGGAGGAAACCGTGAGCGGCGGACAGAAGGCGTCCGACTATGTCCTGGAACCCTGTGTCGCGATGCCCGAGATCAAGCCTGCGCCGGATCAGCGCGACTGGGGGCAGCCGGTTGATGGGATCGTCGTGCTCTCCGAGAAGGGGATGTGGGAAGCAAGGGCGAAGGCGGCGGAGGTGGCGGCGGACAAGCTTCGCGATTGCCTCAACACCGCGTCGCAGATCGCGGCGGCAAACTACTTCGGGCGAGACTGCGAGGAAGGCGGGTTCCTGAGGGACCGCCTCAGATCGAGTATCGCCAGTGACGCCGGATGGGCTGGCGCGATAGACCGGCAAATTAGCGAACTGATGGAACTCGCACGGAAGTGCGCAGAAGCAGCAGAAACCCTGGAATCACAGGACCGCTCGTCAGCGGCCAACTTTGCAGAGAAGAAGTAGATCGTCGCGAATGGGAAATCGTGGACTGTTTGCAGCGCTAGTTGCACTTGCCGCATTCTCCGCCAGCTGCTCACAACCGGGAGATCTGACACCTGAATCTGCCCAAATGGATTCGACTAGACCCACTGAGTCATACGTTCGACAGACGGACTCACATGGTCTCCCCCTCCCGTTCGTGAACAAAATGGCGAAGCGATGGAACTCCTCAAACGATGGCTCGCCGTATGAACCGTGCACGGCAATGGATGAGAGTACGGCCGCGGAACTAGGCTTAGACCCTGGCTCTGTGAAGGACGCTGCCAAAGTCGACGGGCAAACGTTGAGGGGGTGCGAATGGCGATACATAGACCCCGAGGAGTGGTCATGGTCTGCCTACCAAATGGTGGCAGACTATGACAGCCTTGCCGACTATAAGAACTTGAACCCGACATTCAATTGGCTAGAGAGCCAGAACCTCGAGTCGCGTAGCGTGGGAGTTGCCTCACTGAACTCTGGGCAATGTTTCACGTACGTGCAGTCCCTCGATTCCGGGGTCGTCAGCGGGGTGGGTTATGCCGGGCTCCCCAATCCCCCACTCGCCGAAATCTGCCAGCGCGCAATCGACCTCACCGAGGCAACAATCGACAAGATCCCGGAGTGACCCGACCCGAGTGAGGTGAACGTGCCGGAAATCGGAACGTTCTACTCACGCGGCACGAAAGGTCACGGTTCGTCGGGGAGGCGGAGTTCGGGCTTCTCGAGTTCCTCGATGTTGACGTCCTTGAAGGTGATGACGCGGACCTGCTTGACGAAGCGGGCGGGGCGGTACATGTCCCAGACCCAGGCGTCGGACATGCGGAGTTCGAAGTAGATCTCGCCTTCGGTGTTGCGCGGCACCATGTCCACGGAGTTGGCGAGGTAAAAGCGCCGCTCGGTCTCGACCACGTAGGTGAACTGTCCGACGATGTCCTTGTACTCCCGATACAAGGAGAGTTCCATCTCGGTTTCGTACTTCTCGAGATCCTCAGCACTCATTCGTCAAGCCTATCGTGGTCGGGTCGGGGTCGGAGGTCGCGCGAGAGGCGACATTTCGGTAGGACATTCGGTGTTGTGGCGACGGTCCGTGGCGGTCCAGGCACGCCATGTGATGCGACGTGCTGTAGCCCTTGTGAACGGCGAAATCGTAGCCGGGCAGGTCCTGATCCATCGCCACCATCAGCCGGTCGCGGGTCACCTTCGCGATGATGCTGGCGGCGGCGATACACGCCGCGGCGCCGTCACCGCCGATCACCGGCAGCGACGGAACGGTCAGCCCCGGCACCACGAAACCGTCGGAGAGGACGTAGCCGGGCGTCACGTCGAGTCCGGCGATCGCCCGGCGCATCCCCTCGATGTTGGCGACATGGATGCCGATCCGGTCGATCTCCTCGGCCGGGATCACCACCGCATGCCAACTCAGCGCGTACTTCGTGACCGCCTTGTAGAGCTGCTCGCGGGTGGCCTCGCTCAGCCGCTTGGAGTCGTCGAGGTCGGCCAACGACGTCAGCTGGGTGGGCTTGAGGACGCAGGCGGCAACCACCAGCGGCCCCGCACACGCACCTCGGCCGGCCTCGTCGACACCGGCCACCGGGCCGAGCCCGTTGCGATGCAAGGCGAACTCGTAGGTGCGCAGGCTCGCTGCCCGTCGGATCGGGAATCTCGGCGGCCACCGGCTCATCGGTCAGGCTCCCACATCACAACTGCGCTCTCATGACTGCGGGTTGTCCGAGGACACACCACCGATCCTCGAGAAGGGATAGATGATGAATTGCACCTTGCCACGGATGTCGTCGACCGGAACGGTGCCCCGGTACTCGTCCTCCATGTGGAACCGGGAGTCCGCGGAATTTGCCCGGTTGTCGCCCATCACCCACACGTTGCCCTCCGGAACCTCGATCGGGCCGAAGTCGGGGCCGTAGCAGGCGTTGGGCTGACCGTCCGGATTCGCTGCGAACTCGTTGCCCGCGGCCACGTCCTGGGCCTGCAACTGCTTGTCCACATACGGCTCGTCGAGCGGCTGGCCGTCGACGGTGACACCCACATTGTCGGCATTGCGACACTCGACGGTCTGGCCGCCGGTGGCGATCACCCGCTTGACGAGATTGTTCTCGTCCGGCGGGGCGAACCCGAACCATGACAGACCGTCCTGGATCTTGTGCACCACCGGATTATCCGAGCGCGGTGACAGCCAGGCCCCATCCCATGATTCGGTCGGAGCCTTGAACACCACCACGTCACCGGGTTCCGGCTCGCCGAAGCGATACGACAGCTTGTCGATGACGATCCGGTCGTTGGTGCATCCCGTACAACCATGCAACGTCGGTTCCATCGATTCGGACGGAATCACGTACTGCCGGCCGACGAAGGTCTGCAGCAACCAGGTGAGCAGCAGAACACAGCCGATGATGATGACGGCTTCCCGCAGAAGCGAGCCACGCTTCTCCGGCTCGTCCTTCTTGCTGCGCCAGGGGCGCTCGTCCGGGTGCTGACCGTCGCCATCCCAGCCGTAGTCCTCGGGGTGCGAGGACCGATCGGCAGACGACCGCTGCCCGCCGGGATCGGATTCGTTACCGGTGGAGTGAGAGTCGGCCACGTCGTCAGGGTAGACGCGTCAGCGCTTTTCCTTGATCTTGGCTGCCTTGCCGCGCAGATCGCGCAGGTAGTACAGCTTCGCGCGACGCACGTCACCGCGGGTGACCACGTCGATCTTGGCGAGGTTGGGGCTGTGCACCGGGAAGGTGCGCTCAACGCCGACGCCGAAGGACACCTTGCGCACGGTGAACGTCTCGCGGATTCCGCCACCCTGGCGGCGGATCACGACGCCCTTGAACACCTGGACACGCTCCTTGGTGCCCTCGATGACCTTGACGTGGACGTCGAGGGTATCGCCGGGTGCGAATTCGGGGATGTCGTCGCGAAGCGACTGCTTGTCGAGGAAGTCGAGGGTGTTCATCGTGGTTGGTCCAATCTGGCGTGTGCGCTGAACAGAGGAACCTGGCGGCCCCGCACATGAACTCCCGAGACGTCGGGGATCATCTGTGAGGTTCGACCGGTTCGTGCTCCGAGTCGTTGGGTGCGCCCGGGCCGGGTCCGTCCGGAGGTTCGCTCCGAGCCGGGACATCGTCGCCAGGCAACCCGACTATTGTGCCAGAGAGACCCCGGTGAGGTGAAATCGCCGGTGGCGGGGGTGCCGGATGCACCATCTGGTTCAGCCGGTCCTCGGTGGCCGCGCGCACATGCGGCAACACGTCGGGCCGACCGGCGATGAGATCCTGCACCAGGATCTTCGCCCGGACGAACGGCCGGCGCAGGGTCCGCTCCCGGGCGATCGCCCGTTCGAGTTTGCGCGGCCGGGACAGGTACCGCCACCGCGCCCACGGTGAGGTCGGTCGGGCCAACCGCACCACCCCGACGATCAGCAGCGGCCACGCGAACACGCCGATGACCCCGGTCCACACCTTCCCCTTGAGCACGACGAGCGCAGCCAGACCCAGATTCAGCACAGCGGCCGCCACGTCGACGACCGCGGTGCGGCCCACGCGAAGGCCATCGAGCGCGTCGAAGTAGAGGTCCAGCGGCCGGAAACCGAGCAGGATCATGCCGGTCGCCGCCAGCGCGATGAAGACCGCGTCGACCGACGTCCGTCCCTCGTGGGACCAGTACACGTCGCGCAGATAGAAGATGAGCGCGAACTCGTCGAGGATGAGTGCCGCGCCCACACCGAACAACCCCGCCAGCACCGTCATGACCGGCTGTTCGCCGCTCACCGCGAACGCGATCAATCCGAGCCCCGACAGCAACGTGAGCACCACACCGAACACCATGTGATGGATGTGGGTGTCACCTGCGGTGACGTTCGAGAACCACCACCGCACGTCGGCGCGGATCAGGCGCACACTGATCCGGATCCCCACGAACCCGACGATCAACCCGAGAAAGAACACCAGCAGGGGCAACCGCCCACGATCGATGATGTCGTGGTTCAACCAGTCCGAGGCCCCTCGGGTGAGCCAATCGTGCACAAGCCCAGGTTAGTGGCGTAACTCAGCCGGCGTAACGGGTGAGCACGCTGCGCACCGCGACGGGGCCACGGCACGCGACAGCCCCCTCGTAGGCGGCATCGCGCAGCCGGTCTCGCGCGGGCCGCCCGCCACGATCTGCCCCGATCACGTGCGCGACGCAGTTGATCGCCCGGGCCTGGAAGAACGCGCGCTCCCGGGCGGCGTGATCACCGCGCCGGCGCGCGGCGAACGCGCGTTGCTCGTACTGCGACAGCAGACTGTTGACCTGAAGTCGAGCACTCGGCGCCACGGACCCGCGTTCCCGCAGCTCGGTGAGCGCCGCCGTCACCTCGGTGTCGTCGCCCGCGTCGACTGCCGACATCACTGTGATGGCGAGGAAGTACAGACATGGGGTCAGATCGTCGTCGCCCACCCGCTCCACCAGATCGGCGAGCTCCGCATCCACGCGGTCGATGCGATGGCTCATGCCTGATCCACCTGCGGATCGTCGGCGAACTCCGACCCGACGTCGTCGTAGCCGTGCGCGCTGGGCGCGAACAACTGTGTGTCGGAATCGGCGATGGACGCGACGGTGTCGGCGTCCATCGGGGTCGCGGCGGCGATCGCTTGCGGACGGATGCCGTGGCGGGCCATGTGCTCGACGATGGCGAGCTCGGCGGCCTGACCGTCACCGACGAGGGTCTCGCCTGCGGCGATCCCGACACCGTCGCGCTCATACGGGTAACACTCGTCGGTGCCGACCACGAGCGTGCGTGAGCCGTCGGGTCCACGGCCGACGCCGACGGCCAGCCGCACCGATCCGGTCACCGAGGCGGGCAACGCGGACTGCAGCGCGGCCGCGCGTCGCTGCAGCCATTCGGTATCGGTTGCGCTGATGTCCGCGGACTCGGCGACGCCGGTGGCCGCGTGCGTCCCGGCGAGCACACCGGCACCGGCCGCGATCGGGCCCAACGCGGAGAAGGGCATCATGCCGCTGGTCGCCGCGGGCGGATGTGCCCCGTCGTGCCGGCCGGCATCGGCCGCCTGCTCGGTGTAGTCGTCACCGGCTGCGGTGAGCGCCATGCGTCCCGCTCCGGCGGCCATCACCCGGGCGGAGGACTCGTCACCGAGCGACGACAGGAGGTCACCGCGCAGTCGTTCGCGATCGGCTACCGACGCGATCACGGCCATGTCGTTGTGAGTGGTGACCGCGGCGGTCGCATACCGATCGAGAGCGTCGGCGGCGGACTCCAGACGGGCCACGGTGCGTGGCAGCGCGGTGTCCGGCGAGGCGACGAGGGCGCGGTGCCCGGCAACGATGCCGTCATGAAACACACCGGCCCCGCTCACGCTACGCCGGTGGGCCGTGTCCAGCTCGGCGGCTACGGAGCTGATCTGCGCGGCCAGCCGACGACAGCGTGCCGCGGAGTCACGCAGCGCCGCCACATCGGCGGACGGCCACCGGCCGGGTGTGAGCTCGTCGGCCAGGGCGCGGATCTCCGGCGGCACCGGCACCGGTGTGACCGCAGCCGTCACCGGTCGTCCCTCGTGAGACTCAGCGCGACGTCGTGGTCGGCCGTGTCGAGGTCGCGGATGCCGCGGCGGATCAGCGCACGATGTCGGTCCAGCTCAATGGCGGCCGATTGCACCTCGCGCCGGATCGCGTCGGCCTGAGACGCGAAGCCGGACCGGAACGCACGGGCTGCCTCATCGACACCGATCGCCGCATCCGCGTCACTCAACGCCGAGTCCAGCTCACTCATCAGGCGGCCGATGTGCAGGTGGGCGGCACCCACCCGCTCGGACAGCTCGGCCAGCTCCGCCAGGTCGGCCTGCAACCGACCGCCGCCCGACCCTGCGGCCGCTTGGTTGGACATGACTGCTCCCCCGTCTGTCGTGTCAGCTCTGATGATCCTCGCGGATGTCGGCATAGTCCGGTGATGGTTGGACGGCTGCCGACAGGATCTGGTTCCGCTGATGGTGAAGCCGCTGGTCGGCCTCGGCAACGAGAGTGGTGATCTGTGCCGACAACTGTTCGGCTCGGTAGCGCCGCATGGCACGCGGGTCGATGCTCAGATCCACCAGCAGCCCGCGGGCGTCGACCGTCACCGACACCAACTTGTCGGCGCTCGTGGCGTGCGCGGTCACCCGCGCGACGGCCTCGCCCACGCGGGTCAGCTCGGCACGCTGACGGTCGAGTTCGTCGAGCATGACCGACCACCGATCAGACACGTGACCCCCTCCCCGGTGTGATCGATCGTATCGGCAGCATCGGCGGCCCGAGAACCGCCATCGGCTCAGCGCGGTTCGTCGCTGGGCGGGACACTGCTCGCCTCGTCGGCGGGCAACAGGTCCGGGCGACGTTCGCGAGTGCGTTCGAGCGCCTGTTCATGGCGCCATGCCGCCACTTTCGCGTGGTCCCCGCTGAGCAGCACCGGTGGGACCTCGAGGCCGCGCCAGGACACCGGGCGGGTATAGCTGGGCCCTTCGAGCAAGCCGTCGGAGAACGAATCCTCTTGGTGCGATTGGGGATTACCGAGTACCCCGTCGAGCAGTCGCACGGTGGCCTCGATCATCGCCATGGACGCGACCTCGCCGCCGATGAGGACGAAATCTCCCAGCGACACCTCTTCGACGCGCACCCGCCGACCCGCGTCGTCAAAGACACGCTGGTCGATGCCCTCGTAGCGGCCACAGGCGAAGACCAGATGCGATTCGCGGCTCCAACGCTGGGCCGTCGCCTGGGTGAACGGCACACCGGCCGGTGTGGGCACCACCAGTAGGGCGTCGTCGGGACACACGTCGTCCAGGCATGGCCCCCACACCTGGGGTTTCATCACCATGCCGGGGCCGCCGCCGTACGGTGAATCGTCGACGCTGCGGTGGACATCGTGGGTCCACTCGCGCAGGTCGTGGACGTCGACGCTGATCCGGCCGGCGTCGATCGCCTTGCCCAGCAGGGCCACCCGCAGCGGGTCGAGATACTCGGGAAAGATGGAGACGACGTCGATGCGCATCGTCACGGCTCGAGGTCGTCGAGGTCGTCGATGAGGCCGGCGGGCGGGTCGATGACGATGCCGTTCCGGGACACGGTCGGGACGATCTCGCGCACGAACGGTATGAGCACTTCCCGGTCATCAGGGGTCCGGACCGCGAGTACATCGCTGCCCGGCAGATGCAGGACGGAGGCGAGGACACCGACCTCGGCACCGTCGACCGTCGTGACCGGCAGACCCTCGATCTCGTGGTCGTAGAACTCGTCGGGGTCATCGCCCGAATCGACCGCGGAGCTGTCGATCACGAACAGCACCCCGCGCAGGGCATCAGCGGCCGTCCGGTCGGACACCTCATCCAGCGACAGCAACAGCCGCCCGGCATGCTGCCGGGCGGCTGTCACGGTGAAATTCTGCTCGCCACCGCCACGCGGCCGCCGTCCGTGCAGGACGGTGCCGGGCGCGAATCGGGCCTCCGGATCATCGGTGCGGATGTCGACGACGACTTCGCCGCGGACACCGTGCGACTTGGCCACGCGGCCAATCACGAGATCCATCGTGGAGGTGTCTCGGTCAGCGGTCGGTGTCGACGATGTCCACACGCATCCCGCGGCCACCGATGCCGCTGACGAGGGTCCGCAGCGCGGTGGCCGTGCGGCCGTTGCGGCCGATCACCTTGCCCAGATCCTCGGGATTGACGTGCACCTCGACCAGCCGGCCGCGACGTCCGGTGATCATCTCCACGCGGACGTCATCGGGGTTGGCAACGATACCGCGGACGAGATGCTCGACCGCGTCGGCGACGACAGCGCTCACGCGTCACCCTGGGCGGCCGGGACCTGGTCTGCCGGAGCCTGGTCGGCGGGAGCCTCGGCGGGGCGGACTTCTGCGGCCGCGTCGTCGGCGTCGGCCTTCTTGGCGGCCTTCTTCTTCGGAGTGGTCGCCTCGGCGACCGGCTCGCTGTCGGCAGCGGCGAGGGCGGCGTTGAACAGGTCCAGCTTGGACGGCTTCTCGGCCGGCGTCTTCAGGGTGCCCTCGGCGCCCGGCAGACCCTTGAACTTCTGCCAGTCACCGGTGACCTTCAGGATGGCCGCGACGGGCTCGGTCGGCTGCGCGCCGACGCCGAGCCAGTACTGTGCGCGCTCGGAGTCGACCTCGATCAGGCTCGGCTCTTCCTTCGGGTGGTACTTGCCGATGGTCTCGATCGCCCGGCCGTTGCGGCGGGTCCGAGAGTCGGCGACGACGATGCGGTACTGCGGGTTGCGGATCTTGCCGAGCCGCGTGAGCTTGATCTTGACAGACATGTCTTCTTCTTCCAGTGGTCACTGCGCAATTCAGCGGCCCGCCCGGAGTGACGGGCCCGGTTTTGCGTTCTGTTTCGGTGTGACCGCCGGTCGGTACGTAACCGGATCCGGCGAACCAGCGTGCAATTCTGCCAGATGAGAGGGGCAGATCGGAAATCGCGCGAGCGGGTTCGACATGTGGTTACCCACCCCGCTGAAGGTAACCACATGTCACGCATTCGAGCGTCGAGCCCCTCATCCCGCCCGACTCGGCGGCCTCCCCCGACCGTTCCCGAACCGCGAGCTGAATGCCGGCTCCGACGTCGCGAACCCTGTTGCGCAGCGCTTACTTTACCAGCCGGTAAGTTAGCGTCACCAGCCGACAATGCGTGTGTTGGATCACACGAATACGTCACAGTGTCGCCATGACCTGCAGTTACCCAGAACCGGGCGCTATCACACCGTTAGCCCGGAGCAAACGATCTCCCGGGGCCGTCGCAGCGTGGTCAGGTCGACGCGCGGGTCGTCATCGAGCACCAGGAAGTCCGCGGGGTCCCCGTCATCGAGCACACCCGCGCCCAGCCACTCGCGCGGCGCAACGGATGCGGCGTACAGCGCGTCGCGTGCACCGAAGCCGACCGCGGCCATCGCGTCGATCTCGTCGACGATGCGGCCGTGCTCGACGAAGCCGCCGGCATCGGTGCCGGCGAACATCGGCACACCCGCCTCCCGTGCCGCCGCGAAGACCGCCCCGGCGTTCTCGTACAGCTTGCGCATGTTGGCCTGGTAGGTCGGGAACCGGTCGGCGCCGTCGGCGATGCCGGGGAAGTTCTCCACCTGGATCAAGGTGGGCACCAACGCGATCGAGCGGTCCACCATCGCGTCCATCAGATCGGTGGTGAGCCCCGTGCCGTGCTCGATGCAGTCGACCCCGGCGGCGATGAGATCGGGCAGGGCGTCCGCCCCGAACACGTGCGCCGTGATCCGCGCGTCCTCGGCATGGGCCGCGGCCACCGCGGCGTCGAGCTGACCGCGTGTCCACAGCGGGGCGAGGTCGCCGACCTCACGGTCGATCCAGTCGCCGACGATCTTGACCCAGCCGTCGCCGTCGCGGGCCTGTCGGGTCACCTCGGCTGCCAGCTCGTCGGGATTTTCCAGGTCCACGCCGTAGTCCCGCAGATACCGTTTGGGCCGCGCGATGTGCTTGCCCGACCGGATGAACCGGGGGGAGCCCGGATCGCCATCGAGCGGATGGGTGTCCAGCGGCGAGCCGACCTCACGGATGAGCAGGGTGCCCGCACGTACGTCGGCGCGCGCGTACTCGCGCGCCTGCTCGATGGTCACGCCGAGCCCCGGTGCGATACCGACGTGGTTGTGCGCATCCACCAGCCCCGGGATGATCCAGCCACCGTCGACAGCGGTCTCGGCGCCGTGGACCGGTTCCCGGGTGATGAAGCCGTCCACCACCCACAGGTCGATCTGATCATCGGTGAACGGGTCGATGCCGCGGTAGTGACGTGCGTCCTGGGTCGGCACGGCCCCGGTCACTTCTTCTTGGGGTTCTGGAACTGTGAGACGTCGATGCCCTCGAGCCCGGGTGGCAGTTCATCGAGACCGGCCGGCATGTTGGACAGGTCGGGGAACCCACCCGGCATGCCGGGCATACCGGCCATCCCCGGAAAGCCTCCGCGCACCTTCGGCGGGGTGGGACCGCGGTTCTTGCCCTTGCCCTTCTTGCCCTTGCCCTTTTTGCGGTTGACCTTGCGGCCACCGCCCATACCCATCCGGCCGGACATCTGCGCCATCATCTTGCGCGCCTCGAAGAACCGGTCGACGAGCTGGTTGACCTCACTGACGGTGACGCCGGAGCCGTTGGCGATCCGCAACCGCCGCGAGGCGTTGATGATTTTCGGGTTGTCCCGCTCGGCCGGGGTCATGCCGCGGATGATCGCCTGCACCCGGTCGAGCTGTTTGTCGTCGACCTGCGAGAGTGCGTCCTTCATCTGTCCGGCGCCGGGCAACATGCCCAGGATGTTGCCGATCGGACCCATCTTGCGAATCATCAGCATCTGGTCGAGGAAGTCCTCGAGGGTGAGCTCGCCCTGGCTGATCTTGGCGGCTGCCGCCTCGGCCTGCTGGGCGTCCCAGTGCTGTTCGGCCTGCTCGATGAGCGAGAGCACGTCGCCCATGCCGAGGATGCGGCTGGCCATCCGGTCGGGGTGGAAGACGTCGAAGTCGTCGAGCTTCTCCCCCGACGAGGCGAACATGATCGGCCGGCCGGTCACCTCGCGCACCGACAACGCCGCGCCGCCGCGGGCATCGCCGTCGAGCTTGGTGAGCACCACGCCGGTGAATCCCACTCCCGACTGGAACGCCTCTGCGGTGGTGACGGCGTCCTGACCGATCATGGCGTCGACGACGAAGAGCACCTCGTCGGGTTCGGTGGCCTGCCGGATGTCGGAGGCCTGCCGCATCAGTTCCTCGTCGATACCGAGTCGGCCGGCGGTGTCGATGACGACCACGTCGTAGTGCTGCGCCGTCGCCTCCGCCACGCCGTCGCGGGCCACCGCGACCGGATCGCCCGAGCTGACGGTGCCCAATTCGCCGGTCTGGCCGATGCTGGTGCCGGGGTCGGGTGCGAACACCTTGACCCCGGCGCGTTCCCCGACGATCTGCAGCTGCGAGACCGCACCGGGACGCTGCAGGTCGCAGGCCACCAGCAACGGCTGATGCCCCTGCTTCTTGAGCCAGTGACCGAGCTTGCCGGCCAAGGTGGTCTTACCCGCGCCCTGCAGACCGGCCAGCATGATGACCGTCGGCGGCTTCTTGGCGTACTCGATGCGGCGGGTCTCCCCGCCCAGGATGCCGACGAGTTCGTCGTTGACGATCTTGACGACCTGCTGCGCCGGATTCAGGGCCCCGGAGACCTCCGCGCCCTTGGCGCGCTCCTTCACCTTCGCGATGAAGCCACGCACCACCGGCAGCGAGACGTCGGCCTCCAGCAGGGCCAACCGGATCTCCCGGGCGGTGCGGTCGATGTCGGCATCGGACAGTCGTCCCTTGCCGCGCAGGTCCTTGAGCGCACTGCCCAACCGATCGGAAAGCGAATCGAACATTCTTCTAGTCTTCCATGCTCGTCATGCGGCACTCCGGGCGTGGCCCCAACTCGTTGGCCGGGTCGGCGTCAACTGATGGGCACGCCGGACCGGGCGGTACCACCATAGGCGTCGGGACCTTTGCCGTCGTCGTCGGAACGCGGTCGGGGCGGCGGGCATACGGCGATGATCTCGTCGGCCAGCGCCGTGCGGGCCTCGTCCCCGTCCTCGGGCAACTGCAGACAGAAGGTATCGACGACCGTGCTACCCAGCGTGGTGACCTTTGCCCAGCGGACCTGCGCCCCGTGCCGCTCGATCACCGCGCTGACCCGACTCAGCAACCCGAGCCGGTCGTCGGTGCGCAGCTCGAGGATCACCTCGCCGGCGTCGGGACCCGGGTCCGGGCCCGACGCGTCGGCGTCATGGTGGACCCACAGCACCCGCGGCGGCGCCACCGCGAACAACGCCGGTACCGCATTCTTGGGATGGCCGGCACCGTCGACGGCCGGATCGGTGCTGCCGGCCGTCGTCGCGGCACCGAGTGCTGCCGACACCGAACCGATCGTCGGGATCGGCGATTCTGCCTCGCGCGCATCGAGGCGCTTGAGCACGTCGATCTTGCCGTCCACCGCGGCCATGAGTTGCTGCCGGATCAGGCCGGCCTCGGGTGGACTGCCGAACATCGGCACCACCACGAAGGTGTTCACGGCGCTGCCCGCGTGGCTCTGCACCGTCGCCGAATGTGAACGCAGGCCGTTGAGGCTCAACACACCGGCCATCTTCGACAACAGACCGGCCGCATCCGGCGCCACCATGGTGACGCGGAAGGTGTGCGGCCCGTCGGCCTGCTCGATGTCGACCGAGAAGCCACCCGCCTCGGCCAGGGCGACCTGCTCCGCGGAGAGCGCCTCCGGACGGGCCAGCACATCGCCGTCGATGAGGCGGAACGCGCGTCGCACGAGTTCGTTGATCAGTGACGCCTTCCACTCCCCCCAGACCCCGGGGCCGGTGGCCAGCGAGTCGGCCTCCGCGAGAGCCGACAGCAACTCCAGCAGCACCCGGTTGTATCCGATTGTCTCGGCGACGAATTCGGCGGTGGCCGGATCGTCGAGATCGCGTCGCGTGGCGATACTCGGCAGCAGCAGGTGATGTCGCACCATCTCCGAGAGCACCGTGACGTCCTGCGGCCACAGCCCGAACCGGTTGCCGATCTGGATGGCGAGGTCCGCGCCGACGATGCTGTGGTCGGCCCCCCGGCCCTTGCCGATGTCGTGTAGCAACGCCCCGAGCACCAGCAGATCGGGACGCGACACCCGGGTGGTCATCGAGCCGGCATGTGCGGCGGTCTCCACCAGATGCCGGTCAACGGTCCAGGTGTGGATGGCATCGCGTGGTGGAAGATCGCGCACCGCACCCCATTCGGGCAGCAAACGGCCCCACAGACCGGTGCGGTCAAGTGCTTCGATGGGGTCGACCATATGGTGTCCGGCCCCGAGCAGCACCAGCAGATCGCTGAGCGCCTCGGCGGGCCAGGGCTCACGCAGTTCGGGCGCGTAGTCGGCCAACCGACTCAGTGTCGACGCGCTGATCGGCAGACCCGTGCGCGCCGACGCCGACGCGACACGCAGGATCAGACCGGGGTCTTTACTCGGGATCGCGTTGCGCGCCAACACGATTTCGCCGTTGTGCTCCACCACGCCCTCGTCCAGGGGTCGTCGGATCGGCGACCGCCGCAGTTTCGCCAGTCCGCGGCGCGGCAAAGCGTTACCGGCGGTACGCAAACCGACGTCGATGGAGTAGCTGATGGTTCGTGCGGCATCGCTGATCACCCGGGCGAGGTCGAAACGGTCACCGATGCGCAGCGCCGCCCCGATCTCGTCGGCATCCTGGGCACGGACCTGCTCGCGTGGGCGTCCGGCGATGCGGTGCAACTCGGTTCGGATGTCCAGCAACCGTGCATACGCCACCTGCGGACCCGCGCCCGGGGAGTCCGGACGCAGACTGGCCATGCCGTCGGTGAGCTGCGCGATCGCCAGCGCTCCCAGCAGCTGCACATCCCGCAGCCCGCCACGCCCGTTCTTCAGGTCGGGCTCGGCCCGATGGGCGATGTCCCCGGCTCGTCGCCACCGGTCCTGTGCGTGGGACACCACGGCGGGGAACCGGTCCCGGATCTCGGTGCGCCACTGCTGGCGGACGCCGCTGATCAGCAGGTTGGACAGGTCCTCGTCGCCGGCGATGTGGCGGGCCTCGAGCAGACCCATGGCCGCACTGACGTCCTCGGCGGCGACCTGCAGCGCCTGCGGCACGGTGCGCACGCTGTGGTCCAGCGCAATGTTGGCGTCCCACAACGGATACCAGAGTCCGTCGGCGACCTCGGCAACCTCGTCGGGAGGCATACCGTCGTGCAACAGGATCAGGTCCAGATCGGAGAACGGCAGCAACTCACCGCGACCGAGACCACCGACGGCGACGATGGCGTAGCCACTCTGCGGGCGCACACCGAGCTCGGCCCCTTTGCTGGTCAACCAGAACTCGTGGAGGTCGACGAGCACCTGCCGGAGACCGGGGGCATCGAGCTTGCCCGCCTGTCCCGACTGCAGGAGTTGCCGACGGGTCGCCGCGAGATCTGTTGCTGCCACGGGGTTCTTGCACTTCCTTCGTGATGGACACGACCCCGCGCCTGAAACGCCAGACGCGGGGTCGTGAATGTTGTCGAAAAGGGCGGGTGCCCTCGATCAGAGCGCGTCGCCGCCGCGCTCCCCGGTCCGAACTCGGACGACCGATTCGACCGGCGAGACCCACACCTTTCCGTCTCCGATCTTGCCCGTACGCGCCGCCTCGACGATCACGTCGACGACCTTGTCGACGGCCGCGTCGTCCACGACCACCTCGACGCGGACCTTGGGAACGAAGTCCACCGAGTATTCGGCGCCGCGATAGACCTCGGTGTGGCCCTTCTGCCGGCCGTAACCCTGGACCTCACTGACGGTCATGCCCAGGATCCCGGCCTGCTCGAGGCCGGCCTTGACGTCCTCGAGTGTGAACGGCTTCACGATTGCGGTGATCAGCTTCATGAGTTATCCCTCTCCACAGGAATCAGCGTAGTTGCGAACGTGCAGGGATTCATGCCAGTTCATAGGCCGTCTCCGCATGTTCTGCCTCGTCGATGCCGTTGTGCTCGTCCTCCTGGCTGATCTTCCAGCCGAGCGGCTTGAGAGCGAGGGCGATGAGAGTGGTCAGCACACCGGTGAAGACCAGCGCGAATGCGGCGATGACGATCTGCACGACGACCTGCTTGTAGTCGCCGCCCCAGAACAGGCCGACGTCCTTGGCGAGCAGTCCGACACCGACGGTGCCCCACAGACCGGCAACGAGGTGGACACCGACGACGTCGAGCGAGTCGTCGTATCCGAACTTGTTCTTCAGACCGATCGCGAGGGCGGCCAGCGCGCCGGCGATGACGCCGAGGATCAGCGAGCCGACCGGGGTCAGCGAACCACAGGCCGGGGTGATCGCGACGAGGCCGGCGACGATACCCGACGCGGCACCCACGCTGGTGGCGTGCTTGTCGCGGATGATTTCCACGGCGAGCCAGCCGATGATCGCGGCCGCGGTCGCGGCGGTGGTGTTCACCCACACCAGACCGGCGGTCATGTCGGCCGCGAGCTCGGAGCCCGCGTTGAAGCCGAACCACCCGAACCACAGCAGGGCTGCACCGAGCATCACGAACGGGATGTTGTGCGGACGGTAGGCGGTACGACCAAAGCCGGAACGAGCACCGATGATCAGCGCGAGCACGAGCGCAGCCATACCGGCGTTGATGTGCACCACGGTGCCACCGGCGAAGTCGATCGGCGCGACGTCGGCCTCACCGTCAGTGCTGCCGAACATCCATGCCGCGAAGCCGTCTTCGCCGCCACCCATGATGCCGCCGCCACCGACGAGACCGCCCCACACCATGTGCGACAGCGGGAAGTAGACGATGGTCGACCACAGCACGGTGAAGATCAGCCAGGTCGAGAACTTCACGCGTTCGGCCAGCGCGCCGCTGATCAGGGCGACGGTGATGACCGCGAAGGTCAGCTGGAAGCCGAGGAACACGATTGCCGGGATGGACATTCCGGCAGTCACGTAGGTCGTCGCATCTTCAGTACCCGCGGTGGCCGTCAGCTGGTCGGAGCCGAACAACGCGAACGGGTTGGCGAAGATACCGGCGATGTCGCTGTTGCCGGTGATGCCGTCGGAGAACGACATCGAGAATCCCCACAGCACATAGACCACACTGACCGTGGCCAGCGAGCCGAACGACATCATCATCATGTTCAGGACAGATTTGCCCCGAGCCAGCCCCCCGTAGAAAAAGGCGAGTCCGGGCGTCATCAGCAACACCAAACCCGCTGCGGCGAGCATCCACGCCGTATCACCGGGGTTGACTTCGCCAAAAACCTCTTCTGGCAGTGCCAAAACCACTTTGTGAAACCTCCCTCAGAGTGCGCCGACGGCTCGACGCCTGCACAGAGACTCTGTCGGCACACGGTTTCCGCCGTGGTGCCCTGAGGTTTCGGGCGTGTGAACCCGTGACCCTTTTATATTTCCTGCGTGTAACAGCCCTGTTCGTGGCTCAGCTGCTTCTCAGCCTTGTCGAAGGATGTCCGACAACACTTTCGCGTTGTCGGATCAGGATTGTGACTACAGCAAAGCGTCGACGAAGGCCTCCGGTTCAAACGGCGCCAGGTCGTCGGCGCCCTCCCCCAGGCCGACCAGCTTCACCGGCACGCCGAGTTCCTCTTGCACATGGAAGACGATGCCACCCTTTGCTGTCCCGTCGAGCTTGGTGAGCACCACACCGGAGATGTCGACCACCTCGGCGAACACCCGCGCCTGGGTGAGTCCGTTCTGCCCGACGGTCGCGTCGAGTACCAGCAGCACCTCGTCGACGGGCGCCTTCTTCTCCACGACACGCTTGACCTTGCCGAGTTCGTCCATCAGCCCCGTCTTGGTGTGCAGGCGACCGGCAGTGTCGATCATGACCACGTCGACGCCGGTGTCGATACCCTTGGCGACCGCGTCGAAGGCCACCGACGCGGGGTCGGCCTGTTCCTTGCCACGCACCACATCGGCGCCGACCCGTTCACCCCAGGTCTGCAGCTGGTCGGCGGCGGCGGCGCGGAAGGTGTCGGCGGCACCGAGCAACACGCGGCGCCCGTCGGCCACCAGCACGCGCGCGAGCTTGCCGGTGGTGGTGGTCTTACCGGTGCCGTTGACACCCACGACGAGGATGACGGCCGGTCCGCCGGCATGCGGCAGTGCCCGGACCGATCGGTCCAGCTCGGGCCAGAGTTGATCGACGAGCACGCGGCGCAGGGTCGCGCGCGCCTCGTCGGCGGTGCGCACGTTGTTGGCGGCGAGTTCGGTGCGCAGGCGTTCGACGACGGCCATCGTGGCCGTGGTGCCGAGGTCGGCCATCAGCAGCGTGTCCTCGATCTCCTCCCAGCTGTCCTCGTCGAGGTCGCCGGCGCCGAGGAGTCCGAGCATGCTCTTGCCGATCGCACCCTGCGACCGCGACAGTCGGCCGCGCAGTCGGTTGAGACGCCCGGCGGTCGGCGCGATCTCCTCCGTCGTCGCCGGGGTCGGCGCCACATCCGGTTCGGCTGCGGGTGCGGATTCGGTCTCGGTCTCGGGTTCGGCCTCGGCCGGGATGGTGTCGGGCAGGGTGTCGGCATCGGGCGCGGGCGCCTCGAAGAGCTCGGCCGGCGATTCGGGAACCTCGACGGTGTCGGGCGTCCGGGGTGTCGCCGCCGGGGCTTGGGCAGCCTCGGGCGTCTCGACAGCCGTGTCATCCACAACTGCCGTGTCATCCGCAACCGCCGTGTCATCAACTGCAGCGGGGTCGTCAACAACTGCCGTGTCCTCGTCGGCGGGCAGTGCGACGTCCTGGATGCCGCGTTGTGCCGAGTCGCGGGGCACCGACGCGTCGTCGCCGACGCCGGGCTGTCCATCGACCTCGGTCCGCTCGGTCGGTGGTACGGGTGCCGCGGGCGTGGCCGGTTCGGTGGGTGCCGTCGGCTCGGGTGGCTCGGCGAGCCCGACCCCACCGCCCTGGCTGAAACTGAACCCGGAACCGGCCTTGTATCCACCGGACTTGTCGACCTGACGGGTGGTGCCGTCGACCGCTCCCTGCGCTCCGGAGTCGTCCGACAGCGAGATCCGTCGGCGCCGCGACAACGCCACCCCGCCCGCGACCAGCGCGATGAGCACGAGGACGGCGATGACGATGCCGATGATGATGGGGGTGTTCACTGGCGATTCGCTTTCCGTTGGTTGTCGGTCGGGTGAACGCTGACGGTGCAGCTCACGTGATGCTCATGGCTCCTGGGTCTGCCGGCTCACCGGGACGTCGACCCCGCGCAGACGCTGCGAGATCACCGCGGTGATGCCGTCGCCGCGCATACTCACGCCGTACAGCGCGTCGGCGACCTCCATGGTCGGTTTCTGATGGGTGATGACGATCAGCTGCGACCGTTCGCGCAGTTGCTCGAACAGCGAGATGAGGCGACGCAGATTGGTGTCGTCGAGAGCCGCCTCCACCTCGTCCATCACATAGAAGGGCGACGGCCGCGCCCGGAAGATCGCCACCAGCATCGCGACGGCGGTCAGCGACTTCTCACCGCCGGACAGCAACGACAGCCGTTTCACCTTCTTGCCCGGTGGCCGCGCTTCCACTTCGATACCCGTCGTCAGCATGTCGCCCGGCTCGGTGAGGACGAGGCGGCCCTCACCGCCGGGGAACAGGGTACGGAACACCTCGCTGAACTCACGTTCGACGTCGGCGTAGGCCTCGGTGAACACCTGCAGGATGCGAGCATCGACTTCCTCCACGACCGCGAGCAGATCACGCCGGGCAGCTTTGACGTCCTCGAGTTGAGCCGACAGGAAGTTGTAGCGCTCCTCGAGTGCCGCGAACTCCTCGAGTGCGAGCGGATTCACCTTGCCCAGCGTGTTCAGGTCCTTCTGGGCCTTCTTCGCACGCGCCTCCTGCGCCTTGCGGTCGAACGGCATCGGCGCCGGTGCCACCACCGATTCGCCGCGTTCTCTCGCCTGTTCGTACTCCTGCATCTCGAGCGCGGACGGAGGCATCGGGACGTCGGGACCGTACTCGGCGATCAGGTCGTCAGGTGCAATAGCGAACGTCTCCAGGATCTGCTCTTCGAGTTGTTCGATGCGCAGCGCCGCCTGCGCGCGTGCCACCTCGTCACGGTGAACGGCGTCCTTGAGGCTGCTCAGCTGCGCGGTGAGCTCGTTGACCCGACGTTTCAGCTCGTCCACGGCGGTGGTTCGCTCGATCCGCATCTGTTCGAGTTCGTCCCGGCCGGCCTGCGCAGCCGCCACCGACACCTGGAGACGTTCCGAGACGTCGCGCGCGGACGCCGCGACGGCCTCGGCCACGGCGGCGGCCTGACGGCGGGCCCGGTCCTGACGCTCGGCGCGCACCCGCGCCTCGCGTTCGCGGACGGCCGCACGACGCAGGGAATCGGCACGTCCGCGCACCGAGGCCAACCGTTCCTCGGCGGTGCGCAGCTGCAGCCGCGATTCCATCTCGGCGGCCCGCGCGGTCGCCACGGCCTCGGCCGCCGCCGCCCGCGGCTCCTCGTCACCGACCTGCGCCGGCGCGGTCTCCGATTCGTCCTGGGCGTACCGCAGGCGCTCCTCGAGCTCCCGCAGGTTCTCCACCATCTCGGCCCGGCCCTGTTCGGCGTACGCGCGCTGACGCGTCAGGCGATCGGCCTCCGCGTGCGCGGCCCGGATCTCGTGGCCGAGCCGCGCCATCTCCTCGTAGGTCCCGCCGACGTTCGCGTCGGACTCATGCAGTGCGGCCAGCGCTTCTTCGGCGGATTCGCGGCGGGTGAGCTGTTCGGCGAGCGCACCGTCGAGCGCCGCCTCGATCTCCTCGTGCCGGCGGCGGGCCCCCACGAGCTGCTCGGCCGCGGCGTCGATGGACGACTGGACCTCCAGCGTCGACGGGCGGTGCGACGACCCGCCCTCGACCGAGCCCGGGCCGACCCGGTCGCCGTCCCGGGTCACCGTCCGCAGCCGGTGGCGCTCAGCGATGTCCAGACCTTGTTCGGCGTTCTCGACCACGACCGTGTCACCCAGAACGAGGTCCACTGCGCCGCGGATGGACTCCGGACACGTCACCACCGAGGCTGCCCAGCGTGCGCCGACGGGCAGGTCGATGTCGGAGGACGGTCCGACGGCCGGTAGACCACCCAGGATCAACGAGGCCCGGCCGCCATCGCCGGATTTCAGGGCCTCGAGGGCTCGGACGGCGGCGAGCGCGTCCACCGTCGCGATGGCGTCGACCGCGTTGCCCAGCGCGCCGGCGATGGCCGTCTCGAATCCGGCGTCCACGGTCACCAGTTCCGACATCGGTGCCAGCAGCCCGTCGGGTGCGTACTCCAGCAGCCAGGCGCCGCCGTCGTTGCGTTCCAGCCCGAGCTCGAGGGCCTCGATCCGAGCGGTGAGGGATGCGATGCGTTGTTCGGTCTCGCGCTGCTCGGCCTGCAGGGACGCGACCCGTTCGTTGGCCTGGTTGAGCGCGGTGACCGACCGTTCGTGGTGTTCGTCGAGCCCGTGCTCGGCCGCCTCGTGTTCCGCGAGGACGGTGGCGGTGGCGTCCTGCCGGGCCTGCGCGGCCTCCGCCCGTTCGTTGGCGGCGGCGATGGCCGCCGTCAATCGGGCCGCCTCGGCATCCACCGACTCGGATTTGGTGCGCAGGTTGCCGACCTGACCTTCGAGGCGGGCCAGGCCTTCGCGCCGGTCGGCGATGGCACGCACCGCAGCCATGTGGGCGCGCTCGGCCTCCGCGGCGGCCTCTTCGTACCGGGCCAGTTCCTCCTGCGTCGACTCCAGATACTCGGCGGCGGCCGCGACCGTCGCGCCGAGTTCGGCCTCGGTGGCGGCGGCCTGTTCGGCTTGTCGGTCGAGTTCCTCGGGATCGGGGCCGCTGCTGGTGGCGACGGGTTCGCTGAGATAGCGGGTGCGCTCGGCGGCCACGCGAGACGTGGCGTCCACCCGCTCGGCCAGCGCCGACAGCCGAAACCAGGTCTGCCCGGCAGCGGTCGCGGCGGGCGCGACCTCGGCCAGGTGACGCTCGTGTTCACCGAGTTCCTCGGTGGCCCGGTCGAGCAGTTCGGTCACCTCGTCCTGCTGGGCCCGCACCTCGTCCTCGACCGCGGTGTGTTCGGCCATCTCGGCGCGCCGGGTCACCAGATCGTCGGCGGCCAGTCGCAGGCGGGCGTCACGCAGGTCGGCCTGCACGGTCTGCGCTCTGCGGGCGACCTCGGCCTGTCGGCCCAGCGGCTTGAGTTGCCGACGCAGTTCGCCGGTGAGGTCGGTCAGCCGCGCGAGGTTGGCCTGCATCGAGTCGAGTTTGCGGACCGCCTTTTCTTTGCGCTTGCGGTGTTTGAGGACGCCCGCGGCCTCCTCGATGAAAGCGCGTCGCTCTTCGGGTCTCGCCTCCAGGATCGCCGCGAGCCGGCCCTGCCCGACGATGACGTGCATCTCCCGGCCGATGCCGGAGTCGCTGAGCAGTTCCTGGACATCCATCAGCCGGCACGAGTTGCCGTTGATCTCGTATTCGCCGGCACCGTCGCGGAACATGCGGCGGGTGACCGACACCTCGGAGTACTCGATGGGCAGCGCACCGTCGGAGTTGTCGATGGTGAGAGTCACCTCGGCCCGGCCCAGCGGCGGACGCCCGGAGGTCCCGGCGAAGATGACGTCTTCCATCTTGCCGCCGCGCAGCGCCTTGGCGCCCTGCTCGCCCATCACCCAGGTCAGGGCGTCGACGACGTTCGACTTGCCCGACCCGTTGGGGCCCACCACACAGGTGATGCCGGGCTCGAAGCGCAGCGTCGTCGACGACGCAAACGACTTGAAGCCCTTCAGGGTCAGGCTCTTGAGGTGCACGACGGTACAGAATACTCACCATCGCGCGGTGGTGGCGCCGGCACGCGCTGCCTGTGTGGAGCTGTTGTCGCTCTGCTATTTCTCGACGAAACCCTGCAGGTCACCACGTGGCGGGTCGAACCGCTCCACCACCACGTCGACCGACCCGGGTGTGTCGCCCGAGCGCAGCGCCGCGAGCAACGCCTCGGTGTCGGCTCGCGGCCCCTCCGCGACGACCAGTACCCGGCCGTCAGCGAGGTTGGCCGCGTAGCCGACCAGACCGAGTTCCAGCGCGCGCGACCGTGTCCACCACCGGAAGCCCACACCTTGGACCAGTCCGTGGACGTGTGCGGTGAGTCGAGTCGCCTCGGAGTCGGTCATCGTGCTCAGTCCGTCTCGATACTCAGGTTGACCGTCGCACCGGACTTGATGGTGCGTCCGACCGTGCAGACGGCGTCGACGGCGCGTTCGACCACCACCAGGAGTCGCTGCGCGGCGTCGGGGTCGAGTTCGGACAGGTCGACCTCGAGCACCTCGTCGAGAACCGGGTACACCTCGTTCTCCCGGTCGGCGGCACCGCTGACCCGGACCGTGGCGTCGTAGTCGTCGCCGAGGCGCCGGGACAGTGGGCGGTCCGAGGACATGCCGGTGCAGGCGGCGAGCGCGATCTTGAGCAGCTCGCCGGGGGTGAAGACGCCCTCGACATCCTCGGAACCGACCAGCACCTCGGCACCGCGCGAGCTGCGGCCCGTGTAGCGGCGCGTTCCGGTGCGTTCCACCCAGAGCTCGGTGTGCGAACGGGCGGCTTCTGCGGCGTTCTGGGATACCTGTTGCTCGGTGGTCATGATCGCTTTCGTTCGATTCTCTCCGTCGATTCGGGACTCGGTCCCCACAACACCGGGAACTCCGGATTGCTTCCGTAGCCGGCCGCACGCTGACGATGTCGAGTGGGCGCTGAACTTCGTCGAGTGGGTACTGAATTTCATCGACTGGGCACTCTGCCGACTCAGCGCTTCCGCTGACACCGAGGGCAATAGTACGAGCTTCGGTTCATGAACTGCTCTCGACGCATGATCGCACCGCACCGCCGGCACGGTTCGCCGGCCTGCCCGTAGGCGTTCAGCGACCGCTCGAAGTACCCCGATTCCCCGTTGACATTCACATACAGCGAGTCGAAAGAGGTGCCTCCGACGACGAGCGCATCCCCCATGACATCGGTGACCGACGCGAGCAGGTCGATCACCTTGGCCCGGCTGAGTCCGTCGGTGAGGCGGGTTCCGTGCACCCGGCTACGCCACAACGCCTCGTCGGCGTAGATGTTGCCCACCCCGGAGATCACCGTCTGGTCGAGCAGGGCCCGCTTGATCTCGGTGTGGCGCGATCGGATCACCGCGGCCACCCGGTGGGGGTCGAAGACCGGGTCGAAGGGATCCGGCGCGATGTGCGCGATGGATTCCGGGAGCCACCGGCCGAGTTCGTCGGGGGTCTCGACGTACTCGTCGACGTGCCAGCCACCGAAAGTGCGCTGGTCGACGAACCTGAGTTCGTTCCCGTCGTCCAGGGTGGCGCGGATGCGCAGGTGCACGTGGTCCTCGGCGCCGACCTCCCCGATGAGCATCTGTCCGCTCATGCCCAGGTGCACCACGAGCGGGAAGCTGTCTCCCGACTTGACGACGTCGAGCCACAGATACTTCCCCCGGCGGTGCACTCCGGCGACTCGATGGCCAACCAGCCGCCCGATCAGGTCGGCACCGCCACCGAGATGCCGCCGCACCGACCGCGGGTGCAGGACCTCCACGGACGTGATGACACGGCCTTCGACATGATCGGCCAGACCGCGACGCACGGTCTCCACCTCTGGCAGTTCGGGCACGCTGGGTCCCGGTCAGTTCGCGGCGGCGCGGTCGGTGAGCGCCTGCCAGGCCAAGGCGGCGGCCTTCTGCTCGGCCTCCTTCTTGGTGCGTCCACTCCCCTCGCCCAGGCTCTCCCCGGCCACCACTGCGACCGCGGTGAACTCTTTGTTGTGGTCGGGTCCGGTCGAGGTGATCTGATAGTGCGGCGGCCCATGGCCACCTTCTGCGGACAGCTCCTGCAGCGACGTCTTCCAGTCCAGACCCGCGCCGAGATGCCCCGCGCGTCCGATGATCTCGTCGAACAATCCGAGGATGATGTCCTTGCAGGCCGCGAGGCCGTGCTGCAGGTACAACGCGCCGAACACCGACTCGAGGCCGTCGGCGAGGATGCTGTCCTTGTCGCGGCCGCCGGTCAGCTCTTCACCGCGCCCGAGGTAGAGGTGGCGTCCGAGGCCACCCTCGCCGAGGCCGCGCGCCACGTCGGCGAGGGCGTGCATGTTGACCACGCTGGCGCGGATCTTGGCCAGCTCACCTTCGGAACGATTCGGATACCGCAGGTAGAGCCGCTCGGTGATGATGACTCCGAGCACCGAGTCGCCGAGGAACTCCAGACGCTCGTTGGTGGGCAGCCCACCGTTCTCGTAGGCGTAGGAGCGGTGGGTCAGCGCCAGCGTCAACAGCTCGGTGGACAGCTTCGCATCCAGCGCGTTCAGGAGGTCTGCGAACCTTTCCTGCGCCGGATCGGCCGGGGCCGGCGCAGTCGTCTCGTCGGTCACGCCGTTGTCACCGGCCACGTCGGGGTCAGTCACCACCTTTGTCCTTCGGGGAGTCCTCGCCGGGCGAACCGAACTTGTCGCGTAGAGCGGCCCAGCGCGGGTCGATCTGCTCGTGCGCGTGTCCCGGTTCCGCGACCGCGAGACGGACCCCGCATTCCGGGCACAGGCCCTCACAATCCTCCGAACACAACGGGGACATGGGCAACTCGAGGGCGATCGCGTCGATGATGGACTGTTCGAGATCCAACCGGTCGTCCACCACCCGATGCACGTCATCGGCGTCGGTCGTCTGCTCCGTCGCGCTGTCGGGATAGGCGAACAGTTCGGTGAGGAACACCGTGACGGTGTCGTCGATGGGCTCCAGACAGCGTGAACACTGCCCTTCGGTCTCGCCACTCACCGTCCCGGTGACCAGTACACCTTCGGTGACCGCCTCCAGTCGTAGATCGAGATCGACCTCGGAGTCGGCGGGGATCGCGACCATGTCCAGTCCCAGACGCTCCGGGGCGATGACGGTCCGGTGCACCTCCGACATCGACCCCGCGCGACGTCCCAGCGAGCGGACGTCGAGGACGAAGGGATCGGATTGCTTGCCGCCGGACTTCGCACCGTCAGACGCGACACTCCGGCTCATTGCTCGATCTGCCACAGTTGCACGATACGCCCGACCTGCAGAGTCTTCGAATGGTCCCGGCGCGGCTCAGACGGCCAGCGGTGAGCCCTGATTGTCGACGCGGTCGTGGGTCTGTGCCGCCCCGCGCGGCGCGGGCGCTTCGTCGACGCTGCGCGGATACTCGACGTAGTCGTGCATCCCGGCGCCGGTCCGGAGCTGATGACGTCCGCGGTTGACCGACCGCAAGGTGCCGGTGAGGACCTCCTCGAACTGGGCAAGTTTCTCGTCCACGTAGACATCGCAGTCTCCGCGCAACCGATCGGCCTCGGCGTGGGCGGCGTCGATGATCCGCTCGGCCTCCGACTTCGCGGCGGCGACGACCTCGGCTTCGGACACCAGACGCTGCTGCTCGGCGATGCCGTCGGCAACAGACTTGTCGTAGGTGTTGTTCGCGGAGTCGATGGTGCGCTGGGCCTCCGCCCGGGCGCGACCGGTGACCGCTTCGAACTCGCGCGCGGCACTCGTCGACAGACGGTGCGCGTCGGCGGTGGCCTCCTCGACCATCTGACGGCCGTGTGCGCCGGCCTCGTCAACCATCCGGTCGGCCTGCGCCTTGGCCTCGGACAGAATGCGATCGGCCTCCGCTCGTGCGTGCGCGACCACCGCCTCCGATTCCGAGTCGGCCTTGCCGATCACCGTCTCGGCGTGCTCGCGGGCGTTGCCGACCAGCGAGTCGCGCTGGTCCAGCACGTCCTGGGCGTCGTCGAGTTCACCCGGAATCGAGTCCTTGATGTCGTCGATGAGTTCGAGGACATCCCCCCGCGGCACGACACAACCCGCAGTCATCGGGACGCTTCGTGCTTCCTCGACGATCGCGGCGAGTTCGTCGAGCGCTTCAAAAACCCGGTACACAGCTACCCCAATCCGGCTGGTTGCCTTCGGTTGGCATGAAACAACTGTGACTATTGTGCCGAATGGTGTGCCTGTGATTAGTGAGGCGGACGGGGTGTGTCGCGCGGGACAGTAGGTCAGATCCGCTGCTCCCCCGCCAACCGCGCCTGCAGCCGCTCGTGGATCGCCGGGGAGAGGAAGGGTGTGATGTCACCGCCGAGTTTGGCCACTTCCTTGACCAGCGAGCTCGAAACGTGCGCGTAGCGGGGATCGGTGAGCAGGAACATCGACTCGACGTCGGCGAGTTCGCGGTTCATCTGCGCCATCGGCACCTCATAGTCGAAGTCGGTGCCCGAGCGCAGCCCCTTGACGATCGTGTCGATCCCCTCGTGGCGCAGATAGTCGACGAGCAGACCAGTCCAACGGTCGACCCGCACATTGGGCAGGTCGGCACAGTCCTCGCGGATCAGGGCGATGCGTTCGTCGACGCCGAACATGCCCCTCTTGTTCGGATTGACCACCACGGTGACAACCAATGAATCGAAGCGGGCGGCGGCACGCTCGACAATGTAGCGGTGACCGACGGTGAACGGGTCGAAGGAACCGGGAAAGACAGCTGAGGTCATGCCCGAAATCTACGCGAGCACGATCGCCCCGACCGGCCCGAGAAGGCGCGCGTGACGACCGTGTCGCATCGCCGGGGTCAGCCCCCGTCGAATTCACCCTCGTCGGAGTCCCCCTCGTCGGGCTCGCGCCGCCCGGGTCGGTCAAGGGCTGCCACCTCCACACGCGTATCGCCATAGCGCTTGTGCACCAGCACCGTGAACCCATCGGGCCAGTGCGTCTCGGGCACGCGTATGGCGCGTTCGACGACCACGATGCCGTCCTCGGCCATCCAGTCCGCGCCCAGTGCGACGAGGTCGGCGGTCAGGGCGTCGTTGTCGAGGTCATAGGGCGGATCGAGGAAGGCGACATCAACATCACCGCTGCCGGCCGCAGCGAGCTGGGCCGAGACCGACCGGGTGACCACCGTCGCCCGCGATGCGACATCGCAGGCCCGCACGTTGGCGTCGATGACGGTGGTGGCCCGGCGGCGTGAGTCGACGAAGACGGCTCGCGCCGCCCCCCTCGACAGCGCCTCGAGACCCAGCGCACCGGAACCGGCGTAGAGGTCCAGCACCGACGCGCCGTCCAGCTCGGTCCGGGCCAGGAGGATGCTGAAGATGGCCTCGCGGACCCGATCCGACGTCGGCCGCGTTCCGCTGTCGGGTACCGTCAGTCTGCGTCCACGCAGTTCACCCGCGATTATCCTGGTCATCGCCCACCATTGTGCGGCATGCGAGGTGCGGGGAAACGACCCCCTTGTCCCACTTAAGTCGAGCTGGTGCAATAGTTTGTGACCGACTTCACAAACCGGGGCTGAGCAGGGGATTGTGGGGACATTTGGTGTCCGATTCTTGCGGACGGGTGACTTCAGGTAACCACGTTGTTAACGTCGAAGACGTCATGAGCCCAGTCCAAACAAGTACGGCCCCAACCACTGCCCTTGCTGTCGATTACCGGCAGCCCACCGCCGACGACGGCGAACGATTGTGGGAAATCGCCTCGGACTCAAAGGTTCTCGACGTCAACTCGAGTTACTCCTACGTCCTGTGGTGCCATGATTTCGCTACCACTTCGATCGTCGCCGAAGTCGATGGGCGCCCGGTCGGATTCGTCACCGGCTATCGACGCCAGACCGACCCGTCCACCCTCATGGTGTGGCAGGTCGCGGTCGACGACTCCTGCCGTGGCCACGGTATCGCCGGCACCATGTTGCATCGCCTGTTCGACCGCTGCCAGCGGCTCGGCGTGGTGGCGATGCACACCACGATCAGTCCGGACAATGTCGCATCGCAGCGACTGTTCGAATCGGTCGCGAACGCGCGCGGACTGCGCTTCGAGCGTCGCGACCTGTTCGCCGCCGATCAGTTCCCGGACGCGCACGAGCCCGAGGATCTCTATCTCCTCGAGCCCGAGCTCGTCGAACCCTGATCGCCACATCCACAACAACCATTTCTAGACACAACATCTCTGGACACAACTGAGTTCTCGACCGTTTCACCGGCAGTTGCGCCGACATCGTCGATGTCGGCGCACGCCGTGTGCGACCGGTCACCACTTCAATCGTCAATAAGTAAAGGGGGAAGTTACCCATGCAACTTCTCGATCAGTCAATCGACGATTCCGTTTTCACCCAGCACGAGTCCGAGGTCCGCAGCTACTGCCGTAGCTGGCCTACGGTGTTCACCCGCGCGAGCGGTTCGCACATCACCGATCAGACCGGCCGACAGTTCCTCGACTTCTTCGCCGGCGCCGGCTCGCTGAACTACGGCCACAACAATCCGGTGATGAAGTCGGCTCTGCTGGACTACATCGCGGATGACGGAATCACCCACGGACTCGACATGGCCACCGTTGCCAAGGGCAAGTTCATCGAGGCCTTCCACGGCAAGATCCTGCAGCCGCGACGCCTCGACTACAAGATCCAGTTCCCCGGCCCCACCGGCACCAACGCCGTCGAGGCCGCGCTCAAGCTGGCCCGCAAGGTCACCGGCCGCGAGTCGATCATCAGCTTCACCAACGCGTTCCACGGCATGACCCTGGGATCGCTCTCGGTCACCGGCAATTCGATGAAGCGCGCGGGCGCCGGCATCCCCCTGGTGCACGCGACCCCGATGCCGTTCGACAATTATTTCGGCGGTGTCGTGGAGGACTTCCAATGGTTCGAGCGCGTGCTCGACGACTCCGGCAGTGGGCTCAATCGCCCGGCCGCCGTCATCGTCGAGACCGTGCAGGGCGAGGGCGGCATCAACGTCGCCCGCGCGGAATGGCTGCAGGCACTCTCGGAGTTGTGCCAGCGGCGCGACATCCTGCTCATCGTCGACGATGTGCAGATGGGTTGCGGCCGCACCGGCGAGTTCTTCTCCTTCGAGGCTGCCGGCATCAAGCCCGACATCGTCACCCTGTCAAAGTCGATCAGCGGCTACGGCCTGCCACTGGCCCTGACCCTGTTCCGGTCCGACCTCGACGTCTGGAGCCCGGGCGAGCACAACGGCACCTTCCGCGGCAACAACCCCGCGTTCGTGACCGGCGCCACGACCATCGACCACTACTGGAGCGACGACGCGCTGACCCGCGACGTGCATGCCAAGGGCGACCGCATCCACACTCGCTTCAGCGAGTTGTGCGACACGTTCAGCGGTATCTCCACCCGCGGCCGCGGGATGGCTCAGGGTCTGGTCTTCGAGGAGGCCGCTGCGGCAGGCAAGGTCAGTGCGTCGGCCTTCGGCGCCGGACTTCTGGTCGAGACCTCCGGTCCGTCCGACGAGGTCGTCAAACTGCTTCCGCCGCTGACCATTTCGAATGAGGACCTGGACCGCGGCCTCGATATTCTCGCTGAATCCGTCAAGGAGGTGATCGGATGATCGTCCGTACCACAGAAGAAATCACCGGTACCGATCGCGATGTCAAGGATCCGCTCGGCAACTGGGTGTCCAAGCGCATCATCCTCGGCGGCGACCGCGTCGGATTCTCGTTTCACGAGACCACCATCAACGCCGGTTCGGTGAACAACTTCCATTACGCCAATCACATCGAAGCGGTGTGGCTGGTGGAAGGCACCGGAACCCTGCTCGACAAGGAGACCGGCGAGACCTACCCGCTCGCACCGGGCACGATGTACCTCCTCAACGGTCACGAGCGTCACCAGGTGACCGCCGAGACTCAGCTCCGGATGCTCTGCGTCTTCAATCCTCCCGTCGTCGGCACCGAGGTGCATGACGAGAACGGTGTGTACCCGCTGGTCACCGTTCCGGAGACGACCGGGAAACATTCCCCGGAGGCCGTGGCCGCCGACTGACCGGCCACCGTCGACGGTGAACACCGGCCCGGCAGAACCTCGTGTTCTGCCGGGCCGGTCGTATCTGCGGGATCGCTATCCTGGACAGGGTGCGCACGCGGTTGCAGATCGGTTGGACTCCGGCCGAACCGACTCCCCTCGACGAGGCTGTCGATGATCAGATCCGACGTGCCCGGGCGCTCCTCGAGGGGTGCCGCATCGTCGCGCTGACCGGGGCGGGCATCTCCACCGACTCCGGCATCCCCGACTACCGCAGTCCGGGCGCACCGACGCGGACGCCGATGACGCTGGAGATGTTCTTGTCGTCCCCCGAATTCCGCCGCCACTATTGGGCCCGCAATCATCTCGGATGGCGACATATGGACGGTGCCGAGCCCAATATCGCGCACCGTGCGCTCACCGATCTGCAGCGGCAGGGGCGGTTGACCGGGGTGATCACCCAGAACGTCGACATGTTGCACACGAAGGCGGGCACCCGACGGGTCCTGGAGCTGCACGGCTGCTACGGCCGGGTGCGGTGCCTCGGCTGCGACTGGCTGATCTCGCGGCACCGACTCGCCGAACACCTCGAGGGCCTCAACGACCGGTTCAGCGAGCGCGTGCGTGGGCGCGGAGCCATCGAAGTGGCCCCGGACGCCGACGCCGCCGTCGACGACACCAGCGACTTCACCATGATCGACTGCCCGAACTGCGGTGGCATCGTGAAACCCGACATCGTGTATTTCGGCGAGAGCGTGCCGAAACCGACTGTCGAGCAAGCATTCTCGATGCTCGACGATGCTGATGCGCTGTTGGTCGTCGGATCGTCGCTGACCGTCATGAGTGGTCTGCGCTTCGCCCGTCACGCGCACCGCACCGGCAAGAGGCTCGTCATCGTGAACCGCGGTGCGACGCGTGCCGACGACCTCGCCGACCTCAAGATCGACCACCTGGCGTCGGTGGTGCTACCGGCCCTCGCCGCCTGAACGGGCGGCCACCCATCCACCGTTTGGGATCAGAGCGCGACCAGATCGTCCGCGTGCACAACCGGCCGGCGTAGTTCCGCCGGTAGGTCGCCGGTGGAACGGCCGACCATCAGTGCCACGTCGTCGGAGGCATAGGCGGTGACGCCGCGAGCGCACACGGCACCGCTGGTATCGACCAACTCGACCACGTCGCCGTCGGAGAAGCGACCGTTGACACCCACGACGCCGGCCGCCAGCAGCGACCGTCGGCGACGTGCGACGGCGGCGATGGCGCCGTCGTCCAGAACGAGTTGCCCCCGTGCGTCGGCCGCGTGGCGCACCCAGAATCGCCGTGCCGACAGCCGCTCGTCACGCGCCGCGAACACGGTGCCCACCGATGCATCGGCCAGCGCCTGCGCGGCTTGATCCGCGGCGGCCAACAGCACGGGCACCCCGGCGTCGGCCGACAGCCGGGCGGCCGCGAGCTTGGATGCCATGCCGCCGGTGCCCAGCGCACCGCCGGATCCGGCGATGACGCCGTCCAGATCTTCTGGCCCGTTGACCTCGGCGATCAGCCGGGCGCGGCTGCCGTCGGCACCGACCTTACGGGGATCGCCGTCGTAGAGTCCGTCGACGTCGGATAGCAGCACCAACGCGTCGGCACCCGCCAGATGCGCGACCAGCGCGGCGAGGCGATCGTTGTCGCCGAACCGGATCTCCGTGGTCGCGACGGTGTCGTTCTCGTTGACCACGGCCACCGCACCGAGCGAACGCAACCGGTCCAGCGTGCGCTGGGCGTTGGCGTGATGCGAGCGGTTGGAGACGTCATCGGCGGTCAGCAGCACCTGGCCGACGGTGCGCCCGTACCGATGAAACGACGTACCCCAGGCGTGGGCCAGCGCCAGCTGTCCCACGCTGGCGGCGGCCTGTTTGGTGGCGAGGTCGGTGGGCCGCCGCTTGAGCCCGAGCGGCGCGATACCGGCGCCGATGGCACCCGAGGACACCACGATCACATCCGAGCCGGCGCGCATGCGCGCCTCCAGGGCGTCGGCGAGACGGTCGAGGCGAGTGCGATCGAGCCCGTCATGCAGGTCGGTGAGCGCCGACGACCCGATCTTCACCACAATGCTGCGCGCACGGGCGATGTGTTCGCGGACGTCGCTCACGGGGTGTCCCGTTCGACATCCTCGTCACCGTCGGGCAGGCCACGACGAAGCCGTCGCGCCTGCTTGCGTTCCGCGGCCCCGACCCGTTCGTTGCGGTCGAGCCGGATGTCGGTGCCACGCCCGGTGATGGGGACCTCGTCGCCCATCGGGGTGGTCGGCTCCCAGTCGAATGTCATGTCGCCGATGGTCACCGGTGCACCGGGCTGTGCGCCGAGGCGCACCAGCTCGTCTTCGACGCCGAGTCGGTTGAGGCGGTCGGCCAGGTAGCCCACCGCTTCGTCGTTGTCGAACTGGGTCTGGGCGATCCACCGCTCGGGGCGCGTGCCACGCACGATGAAGCCGCCGTCGACGTCGGGGTCGGCGACGACACTGAACTCGGCCTCGTCGACCGCCTTGGGGCGGATGATCTGTCGGCGCGGCTTCGGGGTGGGCTGGCTCGCCCGGTACTCCGCGACCAGCCGTGCCAGCGCGAAGGTCAGTTCTCGGAGACCGTCGTGGCTGACCGCCGAGATGCGGAAGATCGGCCAGCCGCGCTTGGCCAGTTCGGGTTCGACGAGATCGGCCAGATCGGCGGCGTCGGGGATGTCGATCTTGTTGAGGATGATCACCCGCGGCCGGGTGGCCAGGTCCCCCAGTCCGTGGTCGGCGTCGAGCGCGGGACGGTAGGCCGCGAGTTCGGCCTCCAGCGCATCGATGTCGGAGACGGGGTCGCGACCGGGCTCGAGGGTGGCGCAGTCCACCACATGGGCCAGCACCGCACACCGCTCGAGGTGACGGAGAAACTCCAGGCCCAGGCCACGGCCGGTGGAGGCACCGGGGATCAGGCCCGGGACGTCGGCGACGGTGAACACGTCACCGGCCACCTGCACGACGCCGAGGTTCGGTGCCAGGGTGGTGAACGGGTAGTCGGCGATCTTCGGCTTGGCTGCCGACAACACCGACACCAGTGACGATTTGCCGGCAGAGGGAAAGCCCACCAGGCCGACGTCGGCGACGGATTTCAGTTCGAGGACGAGGTCACGATGCTGACCTTCCTCCCCGAGCAACGCGAACCCCGGGGCCTTACGCGCCTTGGAGGCCAACGCCGCGTTGCCGAGTCCGCCGCGGCCGCCCTGGGCGGCCTCGAACGTGGTGCCCTCACCGATCAGGTCGGCCAGGATGGTGCCGTTCGAGTCCAGCACCACGGTACCGTCGGGCACCTTCAGGACCAGATCGTCGCCGGTGGCGCCGTCTCGGTTGTCGCCCATGCCCGGCTTTCCGTTGGAGCCCTTGGCATGCGGCCGGAAGTGGAAGTCGAGCAACGTGTGCACCTGAGGATCCACCACCAGGCGCACCGAGCCGCCATTGCCACCGTTGCCGCCGTCGGGGCCGCCGAGCGGTTTGAACTTCTCGCGGTGCACCGACGAACAGCCGTGACCGCCGTTACCCGCTGCGACGTGGATCGTCACGCGGTCGACGAACCGGGACATCGGATACATCCTCTCTCAGATGGGATGGGCTCTGGCAAACGAAACAGGACGGGCCGGGTACACGATGACCCTGCCCGCCCTGCTGTAGAGCTGTGCTACGACCGGTCAGACCGAAGCGGTCTCCGGCACGATGTTCACGGTCTTGCGGCCGCGCTTGGTGCCGAACTCCACGGCGCCCGACTCGAGGGCGAACAGGGTGTCGTCGCCACCGCGACCGACGTTGACGCCGGGGTGGAACTTGGTGCCGCGCTGGCGGACCAGGATCTCGCCGGCGCTGACCTGCTGACCACCGAAACGCTTCACGCCGAGGCGCTTGGCGTTGGAATCACGACCGTTGCGCGAGCTGGACGCGCCCTTCTTGTGTGCCATCTCTGCAGTCCTCCTGAGGTAGGTGCGGGAATCGAGTTACTTGATACCGGTGACCTTGAGGACCGTCAGGTTCTGACGGTGACCCTGGCGCTTGTGGTAGCCGGTCTTGTTCTTGAACTTGTGGATGCGGATCTTGGGACCCTTGACGTGCTCGACGACCTCACCGGTCACCGAGATCTTCGCCAGCTTGTCCGCATCGGTGGTGAGGGTCGAGCCGTCGACGACCAGCGCCACCGGCAGGCTCACGCTGCTACCCGGCGCGCTGTCGATCTTCTCGACCTTGACAATGTCGCCCTCTGCGACCTTGTACTGCTTACCGCCGGTCTTGACGATCGCGTACGTTGCCATCGAAGCTGTCCTCTTTAACTCGTCTGTCGGACCCTGGGCGCTGGTTCGCGCACCGGGTGGGTGGGTGGTGCGTCATCCTGGTGCGATCCGCGGGTGAACCCACGGACGGAACCGGGGTCACTGTGGATCACTCCAGAGGGCCTGTCGGCGGTTCCGCGCGGCTGATCGGTGCGTCTCAGGCGAACCTGAACGTTCCGGGCACAGCGCGGACCCTCCGCCGAAGGCGACCAATCAAGATTACGGGAACGCCGTGTGCCGGGTCAAACTCGACCACGGGCCCCGATCTGCCGGTCGCCTCGGATGGTCACTGCTCGGTCGGCGGCGGCCCCGCGGGTCGTCCGGCGGTGCGGCGACGTGGACGGCGCCGTACCGCGACCGCCGTCTCCGCGGTGGCACTCGAGCCGGCGGGTCCGAAGGTCGTCACCGGCGTCGAGTCGACGTTCTCGTCGGCCGAGATCACGATCGGTTCGGACGCCGCCGGCGCCGCCGCCTGTCGGACCACCCGCCGACGGCGCCGCGCCCGCGGTTCGGACGTCGGGCCGGATGTCTCCGGCGCCTCGATGCCGCCCGCTTCGGGCGCGGGCGTCTCGGCCGGAGTCGACCTGGCGGGTTGCGCCTCGTCCGCGTCGCTTCGGGCGGCGCGGTCGCCGTCGCCACCGGTCACCGGCTGATCGGCAGCGCTCGTGTCGGGCTGTGTGTCGTCCGTACCGGACCGCGCACCGCCGGTGGCCTGGGTGCGCTCGGCACCCTCGCCGGCGTCCTTCGCACCGTCCGCACCCTCGGCGTCGTGATCGTGATCGTGCGCGTGGGCGGCCATGGCCCGGAACATCGGGTGCTCGGCCGGATTGTGCGCCGGCTTCTGCTGTTCCGGTGCCGGTTCGGACTTGCGCCGATTGCGCCGGGAGCGCTTCGAACCGCCACCGTCATTCCCACTCGACTCGTCGGGACGGGCCTCGACGGGGTTGGCGTGCACCACGATCCCCCGGCCGCCGCAATGGCTGCACGGGGTCGAGAACGCTTCCAGCAGACCGGTGCCCAGGCGTTTGCGGGTCATCTGCACCAGGCCGAGCGAGGTCACTTCGGACACCTGATGACGCGTGCGGTCTCGGGCGAGGGCCTCGGTGAGCCGCCGCAACACCAGATCGCGGTTGGATTCGAGCACCATGTCGATGAAGTCGACGATGATCATGCCGCCGATGTCGCGCAGGCGCATCTGCCGCACGATCTCCTCGGCCGCCTCGAGGTTGTTGCGGGTGACCGTCTCCTCCAGATTGCCGCCGGAACCGGTGAACTTGCCGGTGTTGACATCGACGACAGTCATCGCCTCGGTGTGCTCGATGATCAACGTGCCACCCGACGGCAACCACACCTTGCGGTCGAGGGCCTTGGCGAGTTGCTCGTCGATGCGGTGCACCACGAACGAATCCGGCGCGTCGGCGTGTGGCTTCTCGAACCGCTCCACCCGTTCCATCAGGTCAGGGGCCACCGCATTGATATAGCGCTCGACGAGGTTCCAGGCCTTGCCGCCCTCGATGACCAACTTCTTGAAGTCCTCGTTGAACAGGTCGCGGACCACTCGGACCAGCAGATCGGGCTCTTCGTAGAGGGCCTGCGGGGCGCTGGCGCCCGAGCCCTTCTTCGCCTTGCCGACCGCGGCGTCGATGTCCTTCCACTGCGTTTCCAGGCGCGCGATGTCGGCGGCGAGCTCGTCGGCGCTGACACCTTCGGACGCGGTGCGGATGATCACGCCCGCATCGTCGGGGACCAGCTTGCCGAGGATGCTCTTCAGTCGCTTGCGTTCGACGTCGGGCAGTTTGCGGCTGATCCCCGTCGACGAACCTCCGGGCACGTAGACGAGGAAGCGACCGGCCAGGGAGATCTGGGTGGTGAGCCGCGCACCCTTGTGCCCGACCGGGTCCTTGCTGACCTGGACCAACACGTTGTCGCCGGGCTTGAGTGCCTGCTCGATCTTCCGGGATCCGCCGTCCAGTCCGGCCGCATCCCAGTTGACCTCGCCGGCGTAGAGCACGCCGTTGCGACCACGTCCGATGTCGACGAACGCCGCCTCCATGCCGGGTAACACGTTCTGCACGCGACCCAGGTAGATGTTGCCGACCATCGACGACGAGGTCTCGGTGGTGACGAAATGCTCGACGAGCACGCCGTCCTCGAGCACGGCCACCTGGGTGTAGTCCTCGATCGGCACCAGCTGGTCGTTGCCGCCCGAACCATTGCCGTTGATCGCGCTGTTGGCGCTGCGCTCGCGGACGACCATGACTCGATCGACCGCTTCCCGCCGGGCCAGGAACTCCGATTCGCTGAGGATGGGCGGTCGGCGACGCCCGGCATCGCGCCCGTCTCGGCGGCGCTGACGCTTGGCCTCGAGACGGGTGGAGCCGGAAATGCCCTGGACCTCGTCGCGTGCCTTCTTGCTGCGCGGTTCACGCTCGTGCACCACGGTGTTCGGCGGATCGTCGGGCGAGCTGTCCTCGGCGTCGGCACCCCCCTTGCGGCGACGGCGGCGACGGCGACGCTTCGACGACCCCTGCTCGCCGTCCTCGCCGCGCGATGAATCGGAGTCCGAGGAGTCGGCATCGGATGCAGCGCCCTCGTCGGACTCGGACTGCTTGGCCTTGTCCGAGCGGTCCTTGTCCGAGCGGTCCTTGTCCGGGCGATCCTTGTCGGGGCGGTCCTTGTCCGGGCGGTCCGTGCCGCCGTCCTCGTCGGCCCGCTCCGTCATGCCGGCGCTGGCGGCATCGCCGTTCTTGCCCTGCGTGCCCGACTTGTCGGCCTTGCCGCCCTCGGCCCGGTCGCCCTTGTTCTTGCCCTTCTTGCCCTTTTTGCCCGAAGGGCGTCCGGAGTCCTTGTCCTCATCGGCCCCGTCGGTCGCGACAGACGAATTCTCGGTCCCCGACTGCGACTCGTCGCCGCCGTTGTCGGACTGGTCGCCGCGACCACGACCGCGGCCGCGGCGGCCCCGGCGACGGCGACGTGAGCCGCGCTCACCGTCTCCCGAGGAATCGCCATCATCGGACGAGTCATCGGCGGACTCGGAGTCGTCGGACCGAGTCCTGTCGTCGTCGGCCGCACGGCCCGGACGACGGGTCGGCTCGGCCGCCTGCGGCGACAGGAACAGCGGCTGTGCCATGACGTCCTCGGTCGTCGGCCGCACGGGCTGGTGCTGGGTCTGCTCGACTGCCGAGAACAGCGTCGGCGATTCCTCGCTCTCCGCGGTCACCGACTCGCTCGGCGGAGCGGACTCATCCTGAGCGGGCTCTGCCGGTTCCGGCTCCGGTTCGGACGTCGACTGCGTGGTCGCCTGATCGTCGGTTGTGCCGGCCGGTTGCTCAGCGGCCGGTTCGGTCGGCGGCGCCGCCTCAACCACTCCGGGCGCTGCCTCGGCGGGCGTGTCGGCCGATTGGTCGCCCGCCGCGTCGCCGCGCACCTTCGCGGCGACCGCCTCGGCGGTCTCGCGGTCGATGCTGGATTGGGGGCTGCGTGTCTCGATGCCCAGCTCGGCGAGGTGCGCCAACACCTCGCGGCTGGTCAGGCCCAACGCCCTGGCGAGGGCATGCACACGAAGCCTGCTGGGGAACTCCTCCGCCGGTGCTGACGCTGCGTTCGCGTCAGCCGGCGACCCGTTGTCGGTCACTCACATCTCCTAGAGCCCCCGGGCGCGTCGGGCTGACGCGGCCACGCGAGGGCTTCACTGTCTGTCCCGGTCGGCTGTGGACCGGTGTTGTGTGGTCTTCGCGCCTTCTCTGCACACCGGGAATCCCGGCTCGCGAGGCGGCGCCTTGCGTTGTCGATGACCTCAACCGGCCGACGCCTTCCACGCCATCGTCAACACCGATGGGGAAGACGCGCGAATCGGGGTGTCCGATGCCGGATGCGTCATCCGGTTGTCGACGGCAAAGTGTGTCGCCCACAACTGTGCAAGTATCCCACACGACGAGTCGTTCCCCGCACACTACGCACGTTTGGCGGTTCCGACGGTGTGTGTGGCGGGGAACGAAGAGACGGAATTCGGGTCAGATGCCCAGGTCAGGAAACCACAGCGCGATCTCTCGCTCCGCCGACTCGGGCGAGTCCGAGCCGTGCACCAGGTTGGTCTGCGTGCTCAGCGCGAAGTCTCCGCGGATGGTCCCCGGGACGGCCTTCTCGACCGGGTCGGTCCCACCGGCGATCTGCCGGAACGCCGCCACTGCCCGCGGACCCTCCAGGACGGCGGCGACCAACGGGCCGGAGGTGATGAATTCCAGCAGCGACGGGTAGAAGGGCTTGCCCTCGTGTTCGGCGTAGTGGCCGCGGGCCACGTCGTCGCTCACCGTCTTGAGTTCCAGCGCGACGAGCGTGAGGCCCTTGCGCTCGATCCGGCTGATGATGTCGCCGACCAGCGACCGGGCCACGCCGTCGGGCTTGATGAGTACCAGAGTCCGTTCAGTCACGAGCACACCTTAGCGAGAAGCGAGAACGCGGGTCGGCGACGGCCGCCGTCAGGAGCAGTATTCGCCGGCAACCGGGAAGAAGCCGTAGTTGAACAGGCTTCCGGACCGGGCACGTGGGTCCACCACGACCTGCACACAACCGCCGGGTGAGTTCAGTGCGCTCGTGAGGGCCATGTCGAACTGGGCCGCCAGACCCAGGTTCGCCGGACGGTACTGCTGCGGGACGGGAAGTGCAGCGATCGCCTCGGGCAGATCCATCGACGAGGCTCGGTCGGTGATCTCGTGGGTGGCGAGATAGCTGTATTCACCCTCCCCCACCGGCATGGGCTCACCGGCCACCGGGAGGTCCTCCGGCGCGATCGCCGGCTCGGCGGCCGCGACCCCGCCACCCAGCGACGTTCCGATCACCATCAGCGCCAGTGCGGCGGTGGCCCAGGGGCGGCGAAGGCTGGAGATGAGTGTCAAGCTGTTCCTCACGTCATGAATCGTCAGCGGATGTTGCGGGGACGCGGCTTCGAGACGGCTCACCCCCGGCAGCGACATTCTCACAGGTGTGAGCGCCTCAGGGCGAGGGGCGAAAGGTCACAGTCGGGCAACAGGAGTTGCAGGAGACGAATCACCGCTCCGGGCAGGAGTACCGCCCGGCAGATCACTCGTCGATGGGTCGCTGTCCCGGCAGCATGCCCTTGGCCATCCGCACCTCGACGTCGTGCTTGACGTAGGCGATGTACACCCACACACACAGGAAGATCACCCCGATCACGGCGACCGACCACTGTAGGAAGCCACCGGCGATCACCAGGGCCTGAAGCCCCAGATCGAGGCGTATCGCATACGATCTGCCCTGCAACCCGGCGGCCACTATGTGCGCCGCCACCACGAAGCCGAGGTACCCGACGGACAACCAGGTCAGGCCCGGACCGAGATTGGCGACAATCGGAAAGGCCAGGCCCAGCACGATCACTTCGAGGATCAGGGTGCCCGCCATCACCCCGCGCAGGCCTTTCCACGGATCCGTCGTCGGCGGGGTGAAACGCACCGGGTCGGTCATGAGGGCTCCTTACCGAACAATGTGCGGGCCGCCCCGGCGGTGACCACCGATCCGGTGATCACCACACCGGCACCGGCGACCGGTTCGCCGTCGGATTCCTCGGCGAGTCCGATCGCGGTCTCCACCGCGTCGGGCAGGAACGGCTTCACCACCACGCGCTCCTCACCGAAGATCGGCAGCGCGATCTCGGCGAGTGCCTCGGTGTCCAGCGCCCGCGGCGATCCGTTGTTCGTCAGCACCACGCTGTCCAGGACGGGCTCGAGGGCCTCCAGGAATCCTTCCGCATCCTTGTCACCGAGCATGCCGATCACGCCGACGAGTCGGCGGAAGTCGAACTCTTCGGTCAACGCCCGCGCCAACGCATCACCCCCGTGTGGGTTGTGAGCGGCGTCGACGAACACGGTCGGCGCCGAGCGCACGCGCTCCAGCCGGCCCGGGCTCGCAACGGCCGCGAAACCTGCACGCACTGCGTCGATGTCGAGTTGGCGATCGGGGCCGGCCCCGAAGAATGCCTCGACCGCCGCCAACGCCAGTGCGGCGTTGGCCGCCTGATGGGCGCCGTGCAACGGAAGATAGACCTCGTCGTACACACCGCCGAGCCCCTGCAACCGCAGCAGCTGACCACCGACGGCCGTGATCGACTCCAGGACGGCGAACTCGGAGTCCTGGCGGGCGACGATGGTCCCGGATTCGACCGTCTGACGCAGCAGGACATCCATCACCTCCGGTGCCTGCGGTGCGATGACGGTGACGGGATCGGTCGGCACCAGATCGTCGGCGGCCTTCTTGATGATGCCGGCCTTCTCCCCCGCGATGGCCGCCAGCGTGTCGCCCAGATAGTCGGCATGATCCATCGCGATCGGGGTGATGACGGCGACCGTCGCGTCGACGACGTTGGTGGCGTCCCACCGTCCGCCCATCCCGGTCTCCACCACCGCGACGTCCACCGGCGCCTCGGCGAACACGGCATAGGAGATCGCGGTCAGCACCTCGAACTTGCTCATCCGCGGGCCGCCGGAGGCGGTGGACGAGTCGTCGACCATCGTGATGTAGGGCTCGAGTTCGCGGTAGGTGTCGATATAGGTGCGGGCAGGGATCGGTGCCCCGTCGACCGAGATTCGTTCGGTGACCCGCTGTAGATGCGGACTGGTGACCCGCCCGGTCCGCCGGTGCAGGGCGATCAGCAGGGCATCGATCATCCGGGCCACCGACGTCTTGCCGTTCGTGCCGGCGACGTGAATCGCCGGATAGCCGTGTTGGGGGGACCCGAGCAGATCCATCAACGCCGAGATACGCGTCAGCGACGGCTCGATCTTGGTCTCGGGCCAGCGGGTGTCCAGTTCGGCCTCGACCTCGGCGAGTTCGGCGAGTGTCGCGGCATCGTCGACCGGGCCGGCCGGGCGACGGGGCTCGTCACCATCGTCGACCGATTCGGAGTCGGCCTCGTCCGGGTCGCCTTGATCGCCGTCGCGGGCATCGATCTCGTCGAGCAGGGCGCCGAGATCCTGCGACACGGGCCCGTCCGGTCCGAGGTGATCGCGGTCCAGGTCGTCGTCCCAGTCGTCGGCGTCCGCACCGTGGTCCTGGTCGTCGCGAGGGTCCTGGTCGTCGCGGGGGTCGTGATCGTCGTGGGAACTCACGCGCCACCCAATGCGGCGAGCGCACCGCCGAGGCGTTCCACCTCTTCGGTCGCCACCTTCTGCCGTTCCCGGATCTTCGCGACGACGTGTTCGGGCGCCTTGGCGAGGAACTGTTCATTGCCGAGTTTGCCGGTGGTGGAGGCGAGTTCCTTCTCCGCGGCCGCCAGATCCTTGGTCAGGCGCTTGCGTTCGGCCGCCACGTCGACGGTGCCGGACGTATCGATCCGGACGGTGACCGTCGCCGACGAGAGGCGCACGTCGATGGTGGCGGTGGCCGCGAAGCCGTCGGCGGCGGCCTCCAGGCGCGCCAGCGAGTCGAGGTACCCGCGGGAGTCGGCGAGCGCCGCCGTGTCCAGGCCGTCGATCTCGGCTGCCACTCGCTGTCCCGGGCGCAGCCCCTGGTCGCTGCGGAAGCGCCGGACCTCGGTGATCAGGCGCTGCAGGTCGTCGATGTGTTGTGCCGCAACGGTATCGGCCGCCACCTCACTCGCTGCGGGCCAGTCCGCGATCACCACGGATTCTTTTCCGGTGAGCGACTTCCACAACATCTCGGTGACGAACGGCATCACCGGATGCAGCAATCTCAGCAGGCTGTCGAGCACCGTGCCGAGCACCACCGAGGTGGACGCGGATCGTGCGTCGTCGTTCTGCGCATACTGCACCTTGGCCAGTTCGAGGTACCAGTCACAGACCTCGTCCCAGGCGAAGTGGTACAGCGCCTCACAGGCTTTGGAGAACTCGTATGCCTCGAAGCCGGCATCGGCCTCGGCCCGGACCTGCTCGAGTCGGTCCAGAATCCACCGGTCGGCTTCGGTCAGCGTTGCGCGATCGGGTAGTTCACCCACCGTGGCGCCGTTCATCAGCGCGAACTTGGTGGCGTTGAACAGTTTCGTCGCGAAGTTGCGCGAGGACTGTGCGTGGTCCTCGCCGACCGAGATGTCGCTACCCGGGTTGGCGCCACGAGCGAGCGTGAAGCGCAACGCGTCGGCGCCGAAGCGCTCCACCCAGTCGAGCGGATCGATGCCGTTGCCCTTCGACTTCGACATCTTGCGGCCGTGCTCGTCGCGCACCAGACCATGCAGGAACAGGTTGTGAAACGGCACCGCGTTGCCGTCGCCGAGCCGGTCACCGACGTAGGTACCGAACATCATCATCCGGGCCACCCAGAAGAACAGGATGTCGTAGCCGGTGACGAGAACCGAAGTGGGATAGAACTTCTCGAGGTCGGCAGTGTTGTCGGGCCAGCCCATGGTGGAGAACGGCCACAGGCCCGACGAGAACCAGGTGTCGAGGACGTCGGTCTCCTGGACATAGCCGTCGGGTGCCTGCTCGTCGGGCCCCACACAGACGACCTCCCCCTCGGGGCCGTAGAAGATCGGGATGCGGTGACCCCACCACAGCTGACGAGAGATACACCAGTCGTACATGTTGTCGACCCAGCCGAACCAGCGCGGCTCCATCGAGGTCGGGTGGATCACGGTGTCACCGTTGCGAACCGCGTCGCCGGCCGCCTTGGCCAAGGACTCGACGCGCACCCACCACTGCATGGACAACCGCGGTTCGATGGGCTCGCCGGTCCGTTCGGAATGTCCGACGCTGTGCAGGTACGGCCGGACCTCGGTGACGATGCGCCCCTGCTCGGCGAGCGCTTCGCGCACCTTGACGCGTGCCTCGAAACGGTCCATCCCGTCGAACACCGTGCCGGTGTCGGCGATGCGTGCCTCGGCGTCCATGATCGTCGGCATCGGCAGGTCGTGGCGTTGCCCGATCGCGAAGTCGTTGGGGTCGTGTGCGGGAGTGATCTTGACCGCGCCACTGCCGAACTCGGGGTCCACGTAGTCGTCGGCGATGACCGGGATGCGCCGGTCGACGAACGGATGGTCGAGTTCGGTGCCGATCAGATGGGCGTAGCGCTCGTCCTCGGGATGCACGGCGATCGCGGTGTCGCCGAGCATCGTCTCCAGCCGCGTGGTGGCGACCACGATGTGCGGCTCGCCGTCGTCGAGGCTGCCGTAGCGGAAGCTGACGAGCTCACCCTCGACGTCGGCGTAGCTCACCTCGATGTCACTGATCGCCGTCTTGAGCACCGGCGACCAGTTCACCAACCGCTCGGCGCGGTAGATCAGCCCGTCGTCGTACATCTGCTTGAACACCGTCTGCACCGCGCGCGACAGGCCGTCGTCCATGGTGAAGCGTTCCCGGCTCCAGTCCACGCCGTCGCCGAGCCGGCGCATCTGGTTGCCGATGTTGCCGCCGATCTCGGCCTTCTCCGCCCAGACCCGCTCGATGAACGCGTCACGGCCGAGGTCGTCACGGGTGAGTCCCTCTTCGGCGGCGATCTTGCGTTCCACCATCGTCTGCATCGCGATCGCCGCGTGGTCCATGCCGGGCAGCCACAGCACCTCGTAGCCCTGCATGCGGCGCCGACGGGCCAGCGCATCCATCAGCACATGCTCGTAGGCATGCCCCATGTGCAGCGACCCGTTGACATTCGGTGGCGGGATGACGATCGAGAACGCCGGCCGGTCACTTGTCGCGTCTGCTGTGAAGTAACCGGCGTCCACCCAGCCCTGGTACAGCTGCGCCTCGTGTTCGGCGGGGTCCCAGGACTTCGGCAGCTCGCGGCTCGGATCGGGTGTGCTCACCCCACAATCTTAGGAAACGCCGCGTACTAGACGTGGAGCCGGTGCAGGTCTTCGGGAGCGTTGACGTTGGTGAGCCATTCCGGGGTACCCACGGCGATGCGATGAGTGGTCAACGCGTCGAGGGCGGCGAGCATGCGCCGTTCGCCGCCGGCGGTCAGCTCGGCGATCACCCGCGCCGCATCGGTCCGGTACAGGCCGGCCATCGGATGATCGCGCTGCGCGTCGGTGGCGATGACCGCCTGGGTCGACGCGGTGATCCCGCGCACCAGCTCATCGATCAACTCCGGCTCGATCAGCGGCATGTCGGTTGCACACACGAACGCCCACGTCGCGCCCGCGTCCGCCGCGCGGGCCAACCCCACCGCGAGACCCGCGAGCGGCCCGCCACCGGGTGTCTCATCGGTCACCCACTGCGCCTCCGGCCCGCCGGTCCCGTACAAGCCCTGATAGGCCGCGGACTCCTCGGGCGCCACGACGAGGACCGGATCGCAGCGTTCCCCGACGGTCCGGACCACGCGCGCGAGCATCGGCTCACCCGCCCAGTCGAGTGCCGCCTTGTCGCGACCCATCCGTCGGGAACGACCGCCGGCCAGCACGATTCCCGCCACCCGATCCACATCCTGTTGCGCCATGGGACCAGTGTGCCGACAGCGCGGCCGGCTCGGGGCAAGATGAGGATATGAACCGTCGAAGCCAGCCCGCGGACATCGCCGTCACCGAACCCGACGACATCCACACCGGGGCGATCAAGGATCACGCGGCCGGGGTTCCGGCGGTCGCGGTGGCCCTGGCGCGGGGACTCGAGCAGATGGGTCCGGTTCGCACGGCGCGCACGCTGGCCAAGCTCAATCAACGCGAGGGGTTCGACTGCCCTGGGTGTGCCTGGCCGGAGACGCCCGGACACCGCAAACACGCGGAGTTCTGCGAGAACGGCGCCAAGGCGGTCGCCGAGGAAGCCACGCGGCGCCGGGTGACACCGGATTTCTTCGCCGCTCATTCGGTGGACGACCTGCGGGAGCGCTCGGGCTACTGGCTGTCGCAGCAGGGGCGGCTGACCCACCCGATGTACCTCGCACCGGGCGATTCGCACTACCGACCCGTCTCCTGGGAGCAGGCCAACCAGCTCATCGCCGACGAACTCGCCGCGATGTCCTCACCACACGAAGCCGTTTTCTACACTTCCGGCCGCACCAGCAACGAAGCGGCCTTCGTGTATCAGCTGTTCGCGCGCAGTCTGGGCACCAACAACCTGCCGGACTGCTCCAACATGTGCCACGAATCGTCCGGCTCCGCACTCGGCGCATCGATCGGCATCGGCAAGGGGTCGGTCACCGTGCCCGACATCGAGTCGGCCGACCTCATCATCATCGCCGGCCAGAATCCGGGCACCAACCATCCGCGCATGCTGTCCACCCTGGAGAAGGCCAAACACAACGGCGCCCGGATCGTCGCGATCAACCCGCTGCCCGAAGCCGGCCTGATGCGGTTCAAGGATCCGCAGAAGATCGGTGGCGTCGTGGGGCACGGCGTGAAGCTCGCCGATGATTTCCTGCAGATCCGCCTCGGCGGCGACATGGCGCTGTTCCGCGGGGTCGCGCGGCTGCTGCTCGACGCCGAACGCGCCGCGCCCGGCACCGTCTTCGACCACGAATTCCTCGACGCGCACTGCGCCGGGGTCGACGACTACCTCAGCTCGCTCGACGACGTCGATATCGACGAGATCATCGCGGCCACCGGGCTGACGCAGGCCCAGATCGCCGACCTGGCCGATGCCGTGGCCTCCGCAGACCGCGTCATCTTGTGCTGGGCGATGGGTCTGACCCAGCATCGACATTCGGTGGCCACCATCGGCGAGGGCACCAACGTGTTGTTGCTGCGCGGCATGATCGGCAAGCCGGGAGCCGGCCTGTGCCCGGTGCGCGGACACTCCAATGTGCAGGGCGATCGCACGATGGGCATCTTCGAGAAGATGCCCGAGTCGTTCCTCGCGGCGCAGGACGCCGAGTTCGGGATCGTCTCCCCGCGCGACCACGGTTATGACACGGTGGCCGCCATCGGCGCCATGGCGCGCGGCGAGGTCCGCGTGTTCTTCGCGATGGGCGGCAACTTCGTCTCCGCGGCGCCGGACACCGAGTTCACCCGCACGGCCCTGGCTCGTTGCTCGCTCACCGTGCAGGTGAGTACGAAACTCAACGAATCGCACCTGGCCACCGGCCGTGCCGCGCTCATCCTGCCCACCCTCGGCCGCACCGACAAGGACCTTGTCGACGGTGTGGCCCAGCAGGTTTCGGTCGAGGACTCGATGTCGGTGGTCCATCTGTCGCGTGGTTCGCTGGCACCGGCGTCGGCCGAACTGCACAGCGAGGTCGCCATCGTCTGCGATCTCGCCACCACCGCGCTGGGCGCCGACCATCCGGTGGAGTGGCAGCAGATGCGCCGCGACTACAACCTGATCCGCGACCACATCTCCCGCGTCATCCCCGGCTTCGAGGACTTCAACATCCGCGTCCGACTCTCCGACGGATTCGTGCTACCCCATCCCCCGCGCGATCGCCGCGAATTCGACACTCCCGACGGTCGGGCCCATTTCGCGGTCCATCCACTCGACTGGGTGCCGGTGCCCGAGGGGCGGCTGATCCTGCAGACGCTGCGCAGCCACGACCAGTACAACACCACCATCTACGGACATGACGATCGCTACCGCGGCATCAAGGGCAATCGGCGGGTCATCATGTGCCATCCCGACGACATCGCGGCTGCCGGCCTGCGTGCCGGGGACCACGTCGACATCATCTCCGAGCATGCGGGCGAGGACGGCATCGTCGAGGAACGTCGCGTCGACGGATTCGAACTGGTCGCGTACTCCACCCCGCGCGGCAACGCGGCCGCCTACTACCCCGAGACCAATCCCCTCGTCCCACTCGGATCGGTCGCGCGGGAATCGAACACCCCGGTCTCCAAGGCGGTCGTGATCCGGCTCGAACCCAGCGTCACCGCGAGCTGACCACCGTGGGGCCCGCCGCGGCCCGGCACGCCGCAGCCCCCGGGAGCTCTGGGCTCGCGGGGGCTGCGGCGAAGTCGATTCGGGTCAGGCGCTCTTGTCGCGACGCTCGTCGCGTCCGGTCTTACGCGGCACGATCGTGGGGAGTACGTTGTCGCGGACGGTCTCGCCCGTCACGACGACCTTCTCGACGTCGTCACGGCTCGGGATGTCGTACATCACCGGTAGCAGCACTTCTTCCATGATCGCGCGCAGCCCGCGCGCACCGGTGCCGCGATGAATGGCCTGGTCGGCCACGGCCTCGAGCGCGTCCTTGCTGAACTCGAGTTCCACGTTGTCCATCTCGAACAGCTTGGTGTACTGCTTCACCAGGGCGTTCTTCGGCTCGGACAGAATGCTGACGAGCGAGTCCTTGTCCAGGTTGGTCACCGACGCGACGATCGGCAGGCGGCCGATGAACTCCGGGATCAGACCGAACTTGATCAGATCCTCCGGCATCACCTCGGCGAAGTGATCGGTGGTGTCGATCTCGTCCCGGCTTGTCACCTCGTTGCCGAAGCCGATGCCACGCTTGCCGATTCGCTCCGAGACGATCTTCTCCAGACCGGCGAACGCGCCGGCGACGATGAACAACACATTGGTCGTATCGATCTGGATGAACTCCTGGTGCGGGTGCTTGCGGCCACCTTGCGGCGGCACCGACGCCTGCGTCCCCTCCAAGATCTTCAGCAGGGCCTGCTGCACACCCTCACCCGACACGTCCCGCGTGATCGAGGGATTCTCGCTCTTGCGCGCGACCTTGTCGACCTCATCGATGTAGATGATGCCGGTCTCGGCGCGCTTCACGTCGTAGTCGGCCGCCTGGATGAGTTTCAGCAGGATGTTCTCGACATCCTCGCCGACATATCCCGCCTCGGTCAGCGCCGTCGCGTCGGCGATCGCGAACGGCACGTTCAGCATCTTCGCCAAGGTCTGGGCGAGGTAGGTCTTGCCGCAGCCGGTGGGACCGAGCATCAGAATGTTGGACTTCGCGATCTCCACCGACTCACCGGTGCGCGAATCCTTCTTCTCGCCGGCCTGAATGCGCTTGTAGTGGTTGTAGACCGCCACGGCGAGTGTGCGCTTGGCGGTGTCCTGACCGATGACGTAGTTCTCGAGGAAGTCGCGGATCTCCGCGGGCTTGGGCAACTCGTCGAGCTTCACGTCGCCGTTCTCGGCGAGTTCCTCTTCGATGATCTCGTTGCAGAGATCGATGCACTCGTCACAGATGTACACGCCGGGCCCGGCGATCAGCTTCTTGACCTGCTTCTGACTCTTTCCACAGAACGAGCACTTCAGCAGGTCGCCACCGTCTCCGATTCGTGCCATCTCGTGTACGTACCTTCCTCTTGCTCCGGTCGATTCGACGGACCTTCACCGTGCGCAGCCGGGCATGGGTGACCGTGCGGCATGCGGATCGCCCAATAACCCGACGGTACCCGCGCGCCGCTCGAACTTCGACCGATAACGCCAAATGTCGTCCCGGAAGTTTCGGCCGTCGTCCGCTATCTGGTTGTCCTGCTCGTCCTGGTCCTGTGCCGGTCTTCGGGGCCGGCTGTCTGGGCCTTCTCGTCTGCACGTTCTGCGCGGTGGACGAACACCCGCGCAGACGTCCAGGATGACTGTCGATGCCCGCCTTCGGCACGCACCACGTCCCGGCGTGTCGGAGACGAGGTGCGTGCCAAGCGATCAGGCTCAGGCCTTCTTCATCGACTTCTTGCGGTACTCGAACACTTCGTCGACGATGCCGTACTCCTTGGCCTGATCGGCCGAGAGGATGTTGTCGCGGTCGGTGTCCTTGCGGATCTTGTCCTTGTCCTGACCCGTGTGGCGGGACAGGATCTCGTCGAGCCGGTTGCGGATCCGTTCGATCTCGGCGGCCTGGATCTCCAGGTCGGAGACCTGGCCCTGATAAGCACCGCCGGTCCGTGGCTGATGGATCAGGATGGTGGCGTTGGGCAGCGCGGCGCGCTTGCCGGGGGTGCCGCCGGCGAGCAGGATGGCTGCGGCCGAGGCGGCCTCGCCCAGACAGACCGTCACGATGTCGCAGTGGACGTACTGCATGGTGTCGTAGATCGCCAGCATGTCGGGAACGCTGCCGCCCGGCGAGTTGATGTACATCGTGATGTCGCGGTCGGGGTCCTGGGACTCGAGCACCAGCAGCTGCGCCATCACGTCATTGGCGACGGTCTGATCGATCGGCGTACCGACGAACACGATGCGCTCTTCGAACAGCTTCGCGTACGGATCGTATTGCCGCTGGCCGTTGGGGGTGTGCTCGATGAACTGCGGCAGGATGTAGCGCGCCTCGATGCTCTTGATCGCAAGAGCTGACGAGGGGATCCCGGCGGCGACGTCGGCGGGCAGTGCGTCGAGGATGCGTGAATTGGTCATCTTCTGCTCCGTTGGTGAGATGTGGCCTCGTGCGTGCGGTGCGTGGTCGGCGATCAGGACGGGGTCACCGAACCGGCGCGGGTGACCACGTGGTCGACGAGTCCGTACTCGAGCGCCTGCTGCGCGGTGAACCACTTGTCGCGGTCCGAGTCGGCCTCGATCTTCTCCAGCGGCTGCCCGGTGAACTCGGCGTTGAGCCGGTTCATCTCCTTCTTGGTGGCGGCGAACTGCTCGGCCTGGATGGCGATGTCGGCCGCGGTACCACCGATTCCGGCCGACGGCTGGTGCATCATGATGCGCGAATGCGGCAGGGCATGACGTTTGCCCGGCGTACCGGCGGCCAGCAGGAACTGACCCATCGACGCGGCCATGCCCATCGCGTAGGTGGCGACATCGCATTCGGCGAGCTGCATCGTGTCGAAGATGGCCATACCCGCGGTCACCGAACCGCCGGGCGAGTTGATGTACAGGTTGATGTCGCGGGTCGGGTCCTCCGCCGAGAGCAGCAGGATCTGGGCGCACAGCCGGTTGGCGATGTCATCGTCGACCTGGGTGCCGAGGAAGATGATGCGCTCACGCAGCAGTCGTTCGAACACCGAATCGGTCAGATTCAGCCCGGCCACTCCCGAACTCAGGGTCGGCGTGTGGATCGTCGGCTCACTCACTGTTCCTACCTTTGCCTGTCGTGGTGACGTGCGGTCATCGACCGCGTCCACCGGTTTCCTCGGTCCAGCTTGTCCGCGCTGACCCGTTCCTGCGATGACGCCGGGTCATCGCGAGCGGGTTCATCGCGAGGTCCTCACCGACACTAACCAATGGCGCCGCAGCGTCAGTCCCGATGAGCACGCTATTCGCTGAGAGCAGAACAGCCGGCGACCGGGTACATCGACCCGGCTCCGGCTGCCCTGCCAACTCGTCGTGCGACGTGTCAGCTCTCGTCGTTCTCGTCTGTGTTGCTCTCATCTGGGGCGGCGTCGTCCTCATCGGACCCGCCGAAGAACTCGTCGGTGTCCACGGCTGCGCCGCTGCTGTCGGTGACGGTCACCTCCGACACGATCCCGGCGAGCGCCTTGCCACGGCGGACGTCGGCATAGACGGCACCGACCTGGCCGGCGCTCTGCAACTGCTGAATGAACTCCTGCGGCTGCATGCCGTAGCGCTGAGCCTGGAACAGGATCTGCTGGGTGAGCTCGTCCTGGTCCACCTCGGTCTCCTGCTGATCGGCGATCGCATCGAGCAGCAGCTGGGTCTTGACCGACTTCTCGGCCTCCTCGCGGGCCTCGGCGTCCCACTCCTCGCGGGTCTTGCCCTGCGCCTCGAGGAACTTCGCGACCTGCTCGTCGTCGTGCCCGAGAGCGTGCACGATCTGATGCTGCTGACCTTCGACCTCTTCGGCCACGACCTTCTCCGGCAGCGGGATCTCGACCTTGGCCAGCAGCTCTTCGAGAACCTTGTCCCGGATGGCGTTGGCCTGCTCGAGCTTCTTGGACTGCTTGACCCGGTCGACCAGGCTCTCGCGCAGCTCGGCGACGGTATCGAATTCGCTGGCCATCTGGGCGAACTCGTCGTCGAGCTCGGGCAATTCACGTTCCTTCACCGAGTTGACGGTGACCGTGACCTGCGCCTCTTCCCCGGCGTGGTCGCCGGCGACGAGCTTGGTGGTGAAGTCCTTGGTCTCGCCGGCCTTCACACCGATCAGCGCCTCGTCGAGACCGTCGATGAGCTGACCCGAGCCGACCTCGTGCGACAGCCCCTCGGTCGACGCCTCGTCGACCGCCTCGCCGTCGACGGTCGCCGCCAGATCGATCGACACGAAGTCCCCGTCCTGGGCACCGCGGTCAACACCCTGAAGGGTGCCGAAGCGGGCGCGCAGACCCTCGACCTGCTCCTCCACCTCGGCGTCGTCGATCTCGATCGCGTCGACCTCGACCGCGAGAGTCGCGTAGTCGGGCAGCTCGATCTCCGGGCGGACGTCGACTTCGGCGGTGAAGGTGATCGGGCTGCCGTAGACCAGCTCGGCGAGGTCGATCTCGGGCTGGCCGATCGCTTTGGTCTCGGTCTCGGCCACGGCCTGCGAGTACTTACCCGGCAGCGCGTCGTTGACGACCTGGGCCAGGATCGAATCGCGGCCGACGCGGGCCTCGATCAGCTTTGCGGGCGCCTTACCCGGCCGGAAGCCCGGAATGCGGACCTGTTGGGCCAGCGAACGGTAGGTCCGGTCGAACTCACCGGAGAGCTCCTCGAACGGGACTTCGACATTGAGCTTCACCCGGGTCGGGCCGAGCTGCTCGACGGTGCTCTTCACGCCTGCTCCTTACATCTGCATTTCTGCGTCGGTGTCATTGGTCTGTGCGGGTCTGTTGCGGGCGTGCCGCCACCACATCGGTCGGGATGACAGGATTTGAACCTGCGACCCTCCGCTCCCAAAGCGGATGCGCTACCAAGCTGCGCCACATCCCGGCAGCCCTGGGTCACGACGCGATCGATCGATCGACCGATGAGACGTAGAGCAGGGCCAACAGAAGATAGTACGTGTCGCGTTTGCGGCCACCCAAACGGGTGGCCGATGCCACGGCCATCAGCGACGCGCCGGAGCGCGATTTCTGGTTCCGACATCACATTGGGTACAGTCTTGGACGCACGCGACGCCGGTGGCGATCCCACCAGGTGGCGCGGCACGCGGGTGTAGCTCAATGGTAGAGCCCTAGTCTTCCAAACTAGCTACGCGGGTTCGATTCCCGTCACCCGCTCCACCGGGCCGGAGACACTGCGGCCGCCGGCCCTTTGTGGTGACACGGCGCGCCGCAGCCGGCGGAACTGTGATCGGCATCACTGTGGGCGTAGGGTTGGGGTATGTCTTCCAGCCACGTCAAGAGCCAGCGCAAGTGTCCGAGCTGTGGAGCCAACCTCTACGTCCGCAAGGATGTGGTGCAGTCGGGTTCCGGCCCCGCTCGAGTGGATGTGATGCTCGTCTGCCGTGACGAGTCATGCGCAGAACCGGCCCGTCACCTGCGCACCGAGCATCCGCAGCCGGCCTGATAAATTCGCCGCGCTGCACGCGAACCAGCCTCGCGTGCAGATGGTTTCTGCGCATTTTCCGGACCCGGGCATTCAGTTTTGCGGCCCGATGGCCCATGATGGTCTGACGATGGTTCCCAGGGGGTCGGTGTCCGTCGCGAACTGACACCGCATTGTCCCTGGGGGGAACCTTGTTCGAACAGCGTCGCGGTCACCCGTGTGCCGTCAACCGCTCCGGCCCCTTCGCGCCTCGCGCCGCACTGATCCTGGCAGCCACGGTCATGACCGTCGTCGGGCTGGTGATCGGCGCCCCGAACGCCGGCGCCGACAACGTCGCCCTGCCCACCCCGCTGCGCGACCGCTTCTACGACACGCCACCCAACATCGCATCCTTCGCGCCCGGTGCTCTCATCGCGGCACGAGATCGCCCGAACCCGCCGGCGTTCTTCGATGCCCGCACCTACCAGCTCAAATTCCGTTCCTCGGACAGCCAGGGCCGGCCGATCGCCGCGGTGACGACCGTCCTGGTCCCCACCCACAAGCGGGTCAACGGTCCACTGCTGTCGTTTCAGCACATCATCAATGCGACCGGCCTGGAGTGCGCACCGTCGCAGGCGCTCTGGACGCAGGACCCGAACCTGGCGATCCGGGAGGCACCCGGCCTCAATGTCGCCCTGCAGCAGGGGTGGACGGTCGCCATCCCCGATCACCTCGGACCCCGCAGCGCCTATGGCGCCGCGAAGCTCGGCGGCCAGATCACGCTGGACAACATCCGCGCGGTGAAACAATTCCGCCCCGCTGGGGTGGCCGATGGACGGATCGGGTTGGCCGGGTACTCCGGAGGTGGGATGGCGACCGCGTGGGCGGCCGCGTTGGCGCCGACCTACGCTCCCGACCTCGACATCGCCGGTGCCGCCTACGGCGGTGTGCCGATGAATCTGCTCGAGATGGCCGAGGGCCTCGGGTACTCCACCCCGCACCCGGCCTTCGGTCTGGCCTTCGCCGCCGCCATCGGGGTGTCGCGCGAGTACCCGAAGCAGATCCCGATGTGGCAGCACCTGTCGCCGCTGGGCAAGCAGATGTACCTGGGGATGCGCAACGCCTGCACGAACGACATCCTGCGCCTGGGTGCCGGCCACGACGCCCAGCAGGTCACTGTCGGCGGGCGTGCCATCTTCGACGACCCCGCGGCGCGCAGGGTCGTCGAACAGAACAGTCTGTCGCTCTACCCCGGCACCCCGCGCACGCCGATCTTCGAGTGGCACAGTCCCACCGATGCCTTGATCCCGGTGTCCTCCATCGACCACACACTCGCCCGGTATTGCCGTGCGGGCGTCCCGGTCGAGCGCCTGTCGACGCCGTCCCCCGATCATCTGTCGGCCGCGCTCCTCGGATTGCTCCCGGCCTTTCGCTATCTGCAGGACAGGTTCGCGGGCGTACCGGCGCCGAGTTCCTGCTGACGTGACGGTCATCACAATTGCATAGCCGCCCGGCCCGCTCACCACGCGGTTCACCCGCGCACCCACCGTGACGTCCACCGTTCGACGACTGTTACCCTGCCAGGCTTTGGCCGGATGGCAACGTTTGTGTAACGATGGTTGCGCGCTCCGGGGGATGCGCTTCAGTACCTCAAACTGCAAAGGTCTCTCTGTGTTGACAACTAAGCCTTCTCGTCGTGCCCGTCGCGGCACGGCCCGACGTGTGGTGGCCGCCGTGATCGGCGCCGTCGCGGTGATGCTCATGTTGCCGATGACGGCAGGTGCCGCGCCGGTCACCGTGATCCCGGGGCTGCCCCCGGTGGAGATCCCGAGCATCCCGGGCGTCCCGCCGCTGCCCGGCACCCCGTCGACCCCGGAGACCACCACCCCGACTCCGGAACCGACGACGCCGAAACCGACGCCGTCGACCCCGGAGACGCCCAAGGGCCCGGCCATTCCCAACGTGCAGACGTCGACCGGCTGGATTGCGCTCGCCGACGATGCCACGCACCAGATCACCTGGTGGCACAACGGCAATCAGGTCAAGACGATGCCGATCTCGATGGGATCCGACAAGCACCCGACTCCCAATGGCGTGTATTACACCAAGGAGAGCTACCGCGACATGTACATGGATTCGTCCACGTACGGCGTCCCGGTCGATTCGGCCGAGGGCTACCGCACCTACGTTGAGTACGCGACCCGCATGTCCTGGGATGGCATCTTCATCCACGCCGCACCGTGGTCGGTGGAGCAGCAGGGCCGCAGCAACGTGAGCCACGGCTGCATCAACATCAGCACCGCGAACGGCAAGTGGGTGTTCGACACGATTCCGCGCAACACCCCGATCGTGGTCCGCGGCACCATCGGCCCGGATTACATCCCCGGCAGCTGAGCGCACGTTCACAGGTCAGGCCCGGACAGACGTCCGGGCCTGACCTTTCTCGTTGTCTCCTCGATCGGGCAGCGTCAATCGGGCGGCGTCAATCGGGCGGGGTCAATCGGGTAGGGGTGACCCGGCGTCGAGATCAAGGCGGTGTCCCTCCGAGCGCACCCGCGCAATCGCACGCATCTTGTTGACCGCGTCCAGAGCGGCCACCTTGTAGCCCTCGGCAAGCGTCGGATAGTTGAACACGGCATCGACCAGGTAGTCCACGGTGCCGGACAGACCCATCACCGTCTGGCCGATGTGGACCAGTTCGGCGGCATTGCTACCGAATGCATGCACACCCAGCAGGGTTCGTTCCTCGGCATGCACCAACAGCTTCAGCAACCCGTACGAATCGCCCATGATCGCGCCGCGTGCCAGTTCCCGGTATCGGGCCACGCCCACCTCGAACGGGATGTTCGCGGTGGTCAGCTGATCCTCGGTGCGGCCGACGAAGCTGATCTCGGGGATCGCGTAGATGCCGATCGGCTGCAGATCGGCGTCGGTGGCGCCGACCGGTTCGTCGAAGGCGTGATAGGCGGCCCGCCGTCCCTGCTCCATCGAGGTCGCGGCCAGCGCGGGGAAGCCGATGATGTCGCCGACCGCATAGATGTGATCGACGGTCGTACGGAAGTGTTCGTCGACCTTCAGCCGGCCCCGGGCATCGGCGGTGAGGCCTGCCGCCTCGACCCGCAGTTCGTCGGAGACCCCCTGTCGGCCGGCCGAGTAGAGCACCGTGTCGGCAGGGATCTTCTTGCCCGACTCCAGAATTGTGAGCGTGCCGGACGGATGGTTCTCCACCGTCTTCACGTGCTCGCTGAACCGGAATGTCACGCCGCGCTCGCGCAACTGGTACTGCAGCGCCTCGACGATCTCGCGATCGCAGAAGTCCATCATCGTCGGCCGCTGCTCGATGACGGTCACCTTGGTGCCGAGCGCGGCGAACATGGAGGCATATTCGATCCCGATGACCCCGGCACCCACCACCACCATCGACCCGGGCACGCGGTCCATGGCCAGTATCTGGTCGGAGTCGACCACGGTGATCCCGTCGAACTCGACCGTCGAGGGACGGGCGGGACGGGTGCCCACCGCGATGACGAAATGGTCTGCGGTGACCCGCTTGAGATCTCCTGTGGCGTCTTCGATCGCGATCTCGTGTGGGTCGACGAAGTAGGCGTTGCCGATGAGCATCGTGACCGAGTTGCGGGACAGCTGACTCTGGATGACGTCGATCTCCTTGCCCACCACGTGCATGGTGCGGGCGGAGAGATCGGCGACGGTGATGTCGGATTTGAGCCGGTAGGACTCACCGTAGAGTTCTCGCTGATTGAGCCCGGACAGATACAACACGGCCTCACGCAACGTCTTCGACGGGATCGTCCCGGTGTTGATGCATACGCCGCCGACCATGTGGCGCCGTTCCACGATCGCCGCCCGCTTACCCAGTTTGGCGGCCGCGATCGCCGCCTTCTGGCCCGCCGGACCGGAGCCGATGACGACGACGTCGAAGTGATCCACGATTTTGGTCTCCAGTCAGGGTGTACTCGACGCACCGGAAGACGTGGCTCACGGCGCAACTGATCACCGATCAGTCTCGCTCAGCGGGGCGCGGCTCACGACCTGAAAGCGACTCGTTCGGCGGGATTTAACACCGACGAAGCAATGGTGTCGCTGATCCTGGATCAGGCGACCCGGTCGCGGAGTCCGGCCTCGTACGCCTCGCCGACCGCGGAGAAGGTGGCGCACACCTGCAACCACGCCGCCAGCGCCTCGCATCCGGTGGTGAACGGGTCGGTCAGCGAGTGCCGACGATACGGTTCACGTGCGTACGAGGTGTGTCGCCCACCGCGCCGGTTACGCACCACGAACGCACCCCAGCGCATGGTGCTCGGCAGGTACCCGAGGACCTCGCGCACCGCGGCGACCAATCGCGCACAGTCGCGCACACTCTGCCGCAGCCCCGGCGATGTCCGTTGCGCATTTTGAAATGCGTTGTTCCGCAGCATCCTCCAGACCTGCGAAAGCCACTCATGCCAGTGCCCAATCGCGAAGGCGGGAGTGATGTCGGCCACGTCACGCACGAAGGAGTCCGCCGACGCATTGCAGATCATGTCCTCGGGCGCACCGACCCAGAAGGCGTCGACGCCGCGGGGCAGTTCCGGTCCCGGCCCGGCTACTCCCCAGCCGTCGCAGCCGGGCACCGCACCCGGGGGCTGGTGTGGATCTGCCACCAGCCCCACTGCGAGCACGCGTTCCATCACCGGGTGGCCGGCGTCGGCGAGTGCTCGCAAGGTGTGTCGAATGACCACCGCCCCTTGCGAATAACCGATGAGGGCCACCGGGCCGTCGGTATGGGTGACCACCGCCGACAGATTGTCGATGCCGGTACGCACGCTCCGTTGGTAGCTGATTCCGCCGAGTTCGGGCGCGGGGCCATAGCTGGCCGGGTAGCCGACCCAGCGACTGCGGAACCGCTCGTCGAGGCCGGCGGTCACGCCCGCCAGCAGGCCGCTGACCTCGGTCCGCGGATCGTCCGCGAACGACTCCCCGGTGCCGCCGACCACCAACAGGGTCACGCGGCGCTCGGTACGGCCGATCTCGTCAGTCAACCCACCCATATCCCCATGATTGTCCGTGTCGATGTGAAAGTGCATGAGCGACACTGAGGAGCACCTGTGAGCACGTGACCGCAGTAAGGCACATCACGCCCGGTCAGGTTGATTAACACATTCGTAACGCGGAGGATGGCTACACAGCAGCACAGTCAATTCAGGAAGTTGTACCGGCATGTCCATCGCACGTCTGCGTGCCCGTTTCGTCCACATCACCAACCGGAAGCTGTACGACCGCATCAACGCCGTCGGCAGCCGCACCCAGCGCGAAGAGTTGCTCATCATGGCCCAGCGCGCCGAATTGCGCTGAACTCCAACACTCTCCAGCACGCAACCGTCAGACCTGACAGTTCGGACACCAGTAGAGGTTGCGCCCGTCCATCTCGGCTGTTCGCACGGTCGTCGCACAGATCCGGCACGGGTCGCCGGCACGCCGATACACGTAGGTGCGCGGACGGTCGGGCGCATATGATCCCGGCCCGTGGTCGTCCTCGGCCCGGACCACGTGGATGCGGCCGCGTCGCACGCCGATCCGCATCAGCGCCACCAGGTCTTCCCAGATCGCCGCGACGTCGGCGCCCGGCAGGGACCGCCCCTCGCGATACGGATCGATCCGGGCGCGGAACAACACCTCTGCACGGTAGACGTTGCCGATCCCGGCGATGACCTTCTGGTCCATCAGCAGTGCGCCGATGGGTCGGCGCGAACGTGCGATGGCCGCGAGCATGCGAGCGGGATCGACATCGCGGCGCAGCGGGTCGGGTCCCAGCCGAGCGATCAGGTCGTCGAGGTCGGCCGCGGTGAACAGCTCACATGCCGTGGGCCCACGTAGATCGGTGCCGACCTGGTGGCCCTCGATACGTAGGCGCACCTGGCCCACCGGGGGCGGCAGGGGCGCCGGCGCCTCGGTGAAACTCCCGTACAGACCCAGGTGCACGTGAATCATCCGTCGGCCCGTCCGCGCGGTCGTGCCGACCGGACGAAAGTGCTGGATCAGATGCTTGCCCCACGCCTCCGCCTTGGCGAAGACCATGCCGTCGACGTCGGCGGCACCCTCGACGAACCGGCCCTGCGGACTGGACACACGCACCGGTGCACCGCCGAAGACCCGCTGCTGGCGCCGCGCCAGCCGATGCAGGGTGTGACCCTCGGGCATACGAGCTGTGCCGCGGTCGTTTCGATCAGTTGGCGCCGGGAACCGGCGGCGCCTCACCGCTGCGTTCGTAGTCGGCGAGAATATCGATCCGACGCTGATGCCGGGGTTCGGACGACCAGGCGGTCGCGATGAAGGCGTCCACGATCGCGAACGCCTCGTCGGTGCTGTGCATCCGCCCACCGATCCCGATGAGCTGGGCATTGTTGTGCTGTCGGGCCAGCTGTGCGGTCTCCACGCTCCAGGCCAATGCGCACCGCGCCCCCGGAACCTTGTTCGCCGCGATCTGCTCGCCGTTGCCGCTGCCGCCCAACACGATTCCCAGGCTGCCGGGATCGGCGACGGTGCGGCTCGCCGCCTCGATGCAGAATGCCGGGTAGTCGTCGAGCGCATCGTAGACGTGCGCCCCACAGTCCACGACCTCGTGGCCGGCCGACCGCAGATGATCGGCTATGAGGTTCTTCAGTTCGAATCCGGCATGATCGGCACCGAGGTAGACACGCATGGCGCCACTATAGATTGGTCGCGTGGACGCACAATCGCCGATCCCCAATGTTCCCGGCGTCGCCGATGCCTCCCCCGGTCAGATCACCGGGTTCGGCGGCGACCACCCGACCACCGCGGGTGCGGCCGCCCGCAGCGGGTACTGGCTGCCACCGGCCCGGTATGCGGGACGTCCACGTCTGCATCCATGGGAGATACCCATGCTCATCGCCGTCATCTCGGTGACCCTGCTGGCGTATCTCGCCATTGTCTGGCTGGTGGTCCTGGGGACCTTCAGCGACTACTTCCTCTTCCTGTTGGCGCTCCCACTGGTCCTGCTGCTGATCCGCGGTCTGACCTACGCGCAGCCTCGGGTCAACGGCGTACAGATGACGCCCACCCAGTTCGCCGAGGGGCACCGGATGGTGGTGGAGGCCGCCGCTCGATACGGCATGGAATACGTCCCCGACGCGTATGTGGTGCTGGGCAACGGCATGATCAACGCGTTCGCCTCTGGACACGGATTCCGCCGTTTCGTGGTGGTGTATTCCGACCTGTTCGAGGTGGGCGGACGCGCCCGCGACCCGCAGGCCCTGGAGTTCATCATCGGCCACGAGGTGGGCCACATCGCCGCGGGACACACGTCGTACTGGCGGCAATTGGCCACCAGCGTCGGGATGAACATCCCCATCGTCGGCTCCGCGTTGTCCCGGGCACAGGAGTACACCGCCGACAACTACGGCTACTACACCCGGCCTGCCGGGGCGCCCGGTGTCATCGGAGTCCTGTCGGCGGGCAAGTACATGCTGTCAGCGGTGGATTTCGACCAGTTCGCCGATCGCGCCACCCATGAGCACGGCTTCTTCACCTGGGCGAGCAACGCACTGTCGACCCATCCGGTGCTCACCTGGCGGGCGGCCGCACTGCGGGACCGCACCCGGCCGGGAGCCATGCTGTTGCGCCCTCGCCGAATCGTGCGCGGGGTGGGCAGCGGCAACGTCGCCGCGGTGCCACCTCCACCCCATCCCGCCGCGGTCGCCGGCGGTTCGCTGCCCAACGGCCTCCAGATGCCGCCCCGACTCTGACACCCGCCTGCGGCGCCCCGGGCTCAGTCGAACTCGGGCGACTCGTGCCGGGAGCGCTTGAGCTCGAAGAAGTGCGGATAAGACGCCAGCGCGACCGCCCCGTCCCACACGGTGCCCGCGGTGTCGCCCCGCGGGATACGCGAGAGCACCGGCCCGAAGAATGCGGTGCCGTTGACATGGATGGTGGGCGTGCCGACGTCGTCGCCGACCTTGTCCATCCCCTCGTGATGACTGGTGCGGATGTAGTCGTCGAACTCATCGGACTCCACCGCCGCGGCGAGCGATCCGTCCTGACCCACCTCGGCCAGCGATTCGGCGATCACCTGGTCGAGATCGGAGATGCCCTTGTTGTGCAGCCGAGTGCCCATCGCGGTGTAGATCGGCGCGAGGATCTCCTCACCCTGCTCGGCGACCGCCGCCGCGATCACCCGCACGGGACGCCAGGCGTCCTTGAGCTTCTCGCGGTACTCCGCGGGAATGTCCTTGTTCTCGTTGAGCACGGCCAGGCTCATCAGGTGGAAATTCACCTCGATCGGGCGTACCTGCTCGGCCTCCAGGATCCATCGCGAGGTGATCCAGCACCACGGGCACAACGGGTCGAACCAGAAGTCCACTCGATCCCGCTGCTGACCTGGTGTGTGCGTTTCCGCTGTCATCGACTGCGCCTTTCGGTGTCGTGGACAAAGCCTCTCCCCGACTCCAACCACCTGACGCGCGGATCATTCCCGTTAAGCTGGCCAGCGGACCGCGATTCGAGAGGTGGATGGACCCGACTGTGACTGCTCCGAACCTGACCAGAGACCAAGCACGCGAGCGCGCGGCGACGGTCGACGTCGGCAACTACGCGATCGAACTCGACCTGACCGACGGCGCCGGCAAACCCGGTGCCGGGACGTTCCGGTCGGTGACGACCGTGACTTTCACCGCAACCCCGGGTGCCGACAGCTTCATCGACCTGGTCGCCCCGACCCTCATCTCGGCGACGCTCAACGGCACCGACCTCGACGTCTCCGACTTCGACGAATCCGTCGGAATCCGGTTGGCGTCGCTCGCTGCCGAGAACACCCTGACCGTGGTGGCCGATTGTGCGTATTCGAACACCGGTGAGGGTCTGCACCGCTTCGTCGATCCCACCGACGACTCGGTCTACCTGTACTCGCAGTTCGAGACCGCCGACGCGAAGCGCATGTTCGCCTGCTTCGACCAGCCCGATCTCAAGGCCACCTACACCATCACCGTCACCGCACCCGAGGACTGGAAGGTGATCTCGAACGCGGCCGTGGTGAACACGCTGCAGGCCGAGATCGGACCGAACGGAGAGCGCGTCCATCGGTTCCGCGAGACACCGCTGATGAGTACCTATCTCGTCGCGCTGATCGCCGGCCCCTACGCGGAGTGGACCGACACCTACAGCGACGATCACGGCACCATCCCGCTGGGCATCTACTGCCGCTCCTCGCTCGCCGAGCACATGGACGCCGACCGCCTGTTCACCGAGACCAAACAGGGATTCGGTTTCTACCACAAGAACTTCGGCATTCCCTACGCATTCGGCAAGTACGATCAGCTGTTCGTGCCGGAGTTCAATGCCGGCGCCATGGAGAATGCCGGCGCGGTCACCTTCCTCGAGGACTACGTCTTCCGGTCGCGTGTCACCAAGTACCTCTACGAACGTCGCGCCGAAACCGTGCTGCACGAGATGGCGCACATGTGGTTCGGCGACCTGGTCACCATGGGTTGGTGGGACGACCTGTGGCTCAATGAATCCTTCGCCACCTTCGCGTCGGTGCTGTGCCAGTCGGAGGCCACCGAGTACGCCAACGCATGGACCACCTTCGCCAACGTCGAGAAGTCGTGGGCCTACCGGCAGGACCAGTTGTCCTCGACCCATCCCGTGGCCGCCGACATCCCCGACATCGCGGCCGTCGAGGTGAACTTCGACGGGATCACCTATGCCAAGGGGGCATCGGTCCTCAAGCAGCTGGTCGCCTATGTGGGTCTGGAGGACTTCCTCGCCGGTCTGCGGGACTACTTCGCCGCGCACCAGTTCGGCAATGCCACCTTCTCCGATCTGCTGTCGGCACTGGAGAAGTCGTCGGGGCGCGACCTGTCCGATTGGGGCACCCAGTGGCTCAAGACGACCGGCATCAATGTGATGCGACCGGACTTCGAGGTCGACGGCGACGGGAAGTTCACCCGGTTCACCATCCTCCAGGGCGGCGCTGCCCCCGGCGCCGGTGAGACCCGGGTACACCGCCTGCGCGTGGGTGTGTACGAGGACGACGGATCCGGTTCGCTGGTCCGCACGGCCGGCGCGGAACTCGACGTGGAGGGCGAGCGTACCGACGTCGCCGAACTCGTCGGGGTCGGCCGCGGTGCGCTGGTGCTACTCAACGACGACGACCTCACCTACGCATCGGTGCGCCTCGATCCCGAGTCGCTGGCGACCGCGACCGCCCGCATCGGTGACATCGCCGATCCGATGCCGCGGACGCTGGTGTGGTCGGCCGCCTGGGAGATGACGCGCCAGGCCGAGATGGCCGCCCGCGACTTCATCGAACTCGTCTCCCGCGGCATCGCCGCCGAATCCGAGATCGGTGTGGTGCAGCGGGTCCTCATGCAGGCCACCAGTGCGCTGGAGGCCTATGCCGATCCGGAGTGGGTCACGTCGGTGGGCAGGCCCACCTTCAGCGCCCGCCTCCTCGAACTGGCCCGTGGCGCCGACGACGGCTCCGATCACCAACTCGCCTTCGTCAACACCCTGCTGGCCGGCCGGCTCAACGATGACCAGGTCCCGGTGGTGCAAGCACTTCTCGACGGCGCCGAGCCGGCCGACCACGGCCTGACCGGGCTGGTGGTGGACACCGACATGCGGTGGAAACTGGTGCGTGCGCTGGCGACCGTCGGTGCGATCGACGCCGATGCGAGCGCCTCCCCGGTGATCGACGCGGAGGCAGCCCGGGACAACACGGCCACCGGCCAGCGGCAGGCCGCCGCGGCCCGCTCATCACGACCGCTCGCCGAGGCCAAGGCCGAGGCGTGGCGGCAGGCCACCGAGGATGACTCGCTGTCGAACATCTACACCCGCACCATGATCGAGGGCTTCGCGCGGCCGGGACAGGGCGATCTGCTGACCGACTACGTGGCCAAGTACTTCGCCGCCGTGCCGGAGATCTGGGCCCGGCGCTCGAGTGAGGTCGCGCAGACCGCCGTCATCGGGCTCTACCCGCACTGGGCCATCGACGAGAGCGCGCTGTCGGCCGCCGACCAATTCCTCGGGGCCGATCATCCCCCCGCCCTGAAGCGGTTGATCTCGGAGGGCCGCGACACCGTGGCCCGCTCGCTGCGGGCCCGCCGTTACGACGCCGAATCGGCGTCCTGACGGCGAACCGACCCACGCCGACCCGGTTCAGGTGCGCGACCGCCAGCGGTAGCGCACCTGGGGCCGGCCGGTATTGCCGTACTCGGTGATCCGTTCCACCACACCGTCGTCGGCCAGCCGCTCCAGATATCGCCAGGCCGTGACCCGCGAACTGCCCAGTGCGGCAGCCGCTTCGGACGCGGTCAAGCCCGCTTCACTATCCCGCACCGCCCGACCGACCGCATCGAAGGTCTGCGGGGCGGCGCCCTTTGACGCGGTGGCGCGCACATCGGCGGTACGCAGTGCGGCCACCGCACGATCGACGTCCCGCTGACTGACCGCGTCCCCACCGCCCCCCAACGCCTCGCGATAGTCGAGATACTGCTGCACCTTCGCACGAAACGCCGCAAACGCGAACGGTTTGAGCAGATACAACAGCACACCGCGTGCCATCGCACTACGGACCGTCGCGAGGTCACGCTGAGCGGTGATCGCAATGATGTCGGGATCGGGCCGGATCCCCGACAGCGCCGAGGCCAGGTCGACCCCCTGCGCGTCCGGCAACCCGAGGTCCAGCAGCACCAACTGCACCGGTGCACCGTCGGCGGTCGCCGACCGCGCCGCCCGCAACGCCTCCTGTGCGGTCGGCGTGGTCGCCACGATCTCGAATCCGCCCATGCGGGTGAGATATTCACGGTGAGCCGCGGCGATCAGTGGTTCGTCCTCGACGATCAGCACACGAATCATCCCGGGCTCCTGCCTGTTCGCTCGCCAGGCTCTCCGATCGTCACCGCGACCACCGAGCCATAGGAGTTCTCGGCCGTCAGCGATCCACCGTGCCGCGCCACGACCTGCGCCACCAGTGCCAGCCCCAGACCCCGTCCGGCCGCATCCCCACCGGTCTTCGTCGAGTAGCCCCGGGCCTGCGCGGCCCGAAAGAGTTGCGGGTCCATCCCCGGCCCGCTGTCGGCCACCACGACCCGCAGAGACGATGCATCACCGATCACCGTCACCTCCACCCACGGATCGTCCGGGTCCACCGCGTCGAGTGCGTTGTCGATGAGATTGCCGACCACGGTGATCATCTCGCCGACCGCCAGCAGCTGTGTCGCGTCGTCGTGCAGTTGGGAATCCTCGGTCAACGCGAACGCGATCCCGCGCTCGGATGCCTGCGCCACCTTGCCCAACAGCAGGGCGGCCAGCGCCGGTTCCCCGACGGCGTCGGACATCTCGTCTACGAGTCGTTGGGACAGCTGTAGCTCTGACGTCGCCAGTCGCGCCGCGTCCTCGCTGCGGCCCATCTCGATCATCGCGACGATCGTGTGCAGCCGATTGGCGGACTCGTGTGCCTGTGAGCGCAGCGCTTCGGCGAAACGTGTCATCGAGTCCAATTCACCCACCGCCGCGGACAGTTCCGTCCGGTCGCGCACTGTCACCACCGCCGAGCCCCGCCCGCCCGGGACCGGGGACCGGCTGACCACCAGGGTCCGACCACCCTGCACATACGAGACGTCGACCATCGGGGAGTCGTCACCGTCCAGGAACTCGGGTCGGTCGTCCAGATCGGTCACGTCGCCGTCACGGTCGGCGTCCAGGTCGAGTAGGCGGCGCGCCTCGTCGTTGACCAATGCCAACCGTCCGCCCTCGGTCACCACCAGTCCCTCTCGCATCGCATGCAGCACGGCATCGTGATGCTCGTACATAACCCGTAGCTCCTCGGGCGCCAGCCCACCGGTCTGACGCAGGAGCCGTCGTCGGATCAACCACAGCCCCACACCCGCGGTCGCCAGGGCGATCGAGGCAATCGAGATGATCAACGGTAGCTGCGCCCGCCACCCGACCGACAGCGACTGCTGGGTGATCCCGGACGCAACCAACCCGACGATGTTCCCGGCATCGTCGTAGACCGGCACGATCGTCCGGATCGACGGCCCCAATGTGCCCGGGTAGGTCTCCGTGAACACCTCGCCACGAAGTGCCTCGCTGCGCGTCCCGAGGTACGTGCCACCGATCATCTCCGGGTCGGTGTGGGTGTAGCGGGTGCCGTCGGGCGCCATGATCGTGATGAATGCGACGCCGGTGGCACCGCGGACCTGTTCGGTGACCGGTTGCAGGGCCGCCGCCGGGTCGTCGGATGTCAACGCGGCGGCGGTCGACGGTGCATCGGCGAGACTCACCGCCACCGCCGTCACCTCTTGTCGCGCGGCGCGGTCTCCGTCGATCCGCGCGTCGATGGCGGCCAGCACGCTGCCGGCCGCCACGATCACCGCGACCAGCGCCAACAGCCACGCGACCGCCTGACCGGCGAGCGTACGGGGAATCAGGCGTCTCACGAGCTGCCCTCCCGCCGAACTCGGCATCGCTGAACGTAATGAAATCAATCGTGACCCAGGTCACCGGCCCTGGAAACAATTCCTACACCACACACCAGACGCTCCCTGCAGCGCACGACGAAAGGAATCGCCGATGAACCTCCGCCCGCGGTCGGGTCCGCTGCCCGACGACCAGCCGAGCACAGCCGACCTACCAGTGCTCTCCAGGAAGCGAGATCGTACGCATTGGCTCTACATCGCGGTCATCGCCGCGGTCGTGGCAGGTGTGGTCGTCGGGATGGTCTGGCCCGAGGTCGGTCAGGAGCTCGGCGTGCTGGGGACGATGTTCGTCAGCCTCATCAAGATGATGATCGCGCCGGTCATCTTCTGCACGATCGTTCTCGGCATCGGTTCGGTGCGCAAGGCAGCCACCGTCGGCAAGGTCGGCGGGCTGGCATTCGTCTACTTCCTCGCGATGTCGACAATCGCGTTGGCCATCGGGCTGGCGGTCGGCAACATGATCCAACCGGGCGGAGGTCTCGACATCACCGCAACCGCCGGCGTCGGCGCCGAACAAGCGGCCAAGGCACACGAGTCGGGCGGCACGATGGCCTTCATCGAAAGCATCATCCCGACCTCGATGCTCTCGTCACTCACCGCGGGCAACGTGTTGCAGGCGCTGTTCGTGGCACTACTGGTGGGCTTCGCGATCCAGGCCATGGGCCGCACCGGTGAACCGATCCTGACGGCGATCTCCTACTTCCAGAAGCTGGTCTTCAAGGTGCTGTCGATGATCCTGTGGATCGCACCGATCGGCGCCTTCGGCGCGATCGCCAACGTCGTCGGCCAGACGGGCTGGGCTGCTGTCCAACAACTGCTGATCCTGATGCTCGCGTTCTACCTCACGTGCGTGGTGTTCGTCTTCGGGGTACTCGGCGTCCTGCTGCGTACCGTTGCCGGGGTGTCCATCTTCCGCCTCGTGCGGTACCTGGCCCGCGAATATCTGCTGATCTTTGCCACCTCGTCGTCGGAGTCGGCGCTGCCACGTCTGATCGCGAAAATGGAGCACCTCGGCGTCGAGAAGACCACCGTCGGGGTCGTGGTGCCCACCGGCTACTCGTTCAACCTCGACGGCACGGCGATCTACCTGACGATGGCGTCGATCTTCATCGCCGACGCGATGGGCGCACCGCTGTCCCTCGGCGAACAGATCGGCCTGCTGGCATTCATGATCATCGCCTCCAAGGGTGCTGCGGGGGTCAGTGGCGCCGGATTGGCCACCCTCGCCGGTGGCCTGCAGGCGCATCGCCCGGAGATGCTCGACGGCGTCGGCCTCATCGTCGGCATCGACCGGTTCATGTCCGAGGCCCGCGCGGTCACCAACTTCTCCGGCAACGCGGTGGCCACCCTGCTCGTCGGCTCCTGGACGTCGACGATCAATCGCGATCGGGTCGGCGATGTGTTGAGCGGGCGCGCACCATTCAATGAGGCCGACATGGTCGATGACGACCCCGTCGACCAACTCCCGGACGACACCGCACCACGCGCACCCGCCGCCCTCACGCACTAGCGGTTCCGGCCAGAAATCACTTCGGCCCGCTCACCAGAAGGTGAGCGGGCCGAAATCGTGCGTGCGGGTCAGGAAGCTGCGGCTGCGGTGGACATCACGCGCAGCGCTGCGATCAGACCGTCGATCAGGTCGCCCTGGCGGAAGCTGGTGACCGCCGCGGTGACGCCCAGCTGGGCGACGCGGTCGTTGACGCGGTCGGCAACGTCCACACCGGACACCACCACGACGTCATGGCTGTTCGGCGACACCGCGATCAATGCGCCGTGGGCCGGCTCGGGGGCGCTCAGCAACACGGCGCGGGCGTCGGCGACGGCGTCGGCGCCGAGTTCGCCGATGAACACCGAGAACCGCACATGGGCCTTCTCGCTCGCCGCCTTCAGGGCGTCGTCGAGGCCGATGAGTTCCTCCCGGGTGAACGGCGGCGTCGTGGGCGCCTGCCCCGGGAAGCGGGTCGCCGACACCCGTCCGCCGTTGGTGACCACCGTGCCGATCGGCAGTGCACTCGTCGCCTCCGAGGCGACAGCGACGTCACCGTGCTGTCCGGATACCACCTCACCACTTGCCACTGGCCGAACCTCCGTCCGCGTCGGTCGCTTCTGCATGATGTGCCAGCGCCATCGGCTCGATGTCAGTGGCACTGAACAACAGCGGATCATGCTCCCACTGCTGGTCGAGGGTGTAGTTCTGCACCTTCGGGTACTTCACGTCGTTCGGGACGGCCATCGCGACGACGCAGCCGATGACGAACAGAACACAGATGATCGTGACGGGCACTCCGATGGCGACGATCAGGTTGTTCATGCCACCCTTTCGATCAGTTGATGCTGAGGGCTGTTGCCGGCACCTGCAGCCGACTGCGGTGCAGGTCGTGTGATCAATCTAGCCCACCGGGTGACGACGCGGGCACCGACCCCTACAGCGCGTCGTAGATGCGCGGAGGCGATCAGGCGGCACCGGCATCGATGTACTGCGTCCACACCGGATCGATGTCCTTGATCGTGGCGAGCAGCCGCCAGTGACGTCCCTTCGGGGCCGACGGGGTGGTGCGCAACTTCCACCCCAACTCGCTGAGCAGGCGGTCGGCCTTGCGGTGGTTGCAACCCGCACAGCAGGCCACGCAATTGTCCCAGGAGTGCGCCCCGCCGCGGCTGCGCGGCACCACGTGGTCGATGGTGGTCGCCTTGGCCGAACAGTAGCCGCAGCGGAACCGGTCGCGATGCATCAGCGCGGCGCGGGTCATGGGGATGACCGCCCGATACGGGACCTTCACATAGGAGCGCAGCCGGATGACCGAGGGCACCGGCACCGAGAGGTCGGCCGAGTGGACCAGCAGGCCGGTGTCGTCGGCGTGCACCACATCGGCCCGTTCCCGCAAGACCAGGACAATCGCCCTGCGCAGGGAGACCGCGGTGAGCGGCTCGTAGGTTGCGTTGAGCAACAGGACGCGGCGACGTCCCCATAACGATGTACCGGCGGGAGACGAGGCTATCGGTGGGCCGATATGGGCCACCGCATCGGCATCACGACCCCCCGGCACGGTGGTGAGTGCGCGGACACGCGACTGGGCGCCTTCGACCGAGGTCACCTTCGTTGCGTTCCTGGACTTCATACGCGTCTCCCACCTCAACACCGACGAGGTCAAGTTGACCACGGAACAGACCCGTTTGCACGACAATTCTGCGTGTCCATGCAGGTCGGCAACGTGAACAACCGATGACGCGAGCCCGCGCCGACTCGCGATGTTGATGAGTGCCCGGGTGGTCAGGACAATGGGGTCCGTGAGCAGTCAGGTCCCCGGCGGTATTCAACCGAGCACACCCGCGACGCAGCGAACCTTCTATGAGGAGGTCGGCGGCGCAGAGACATTTCGCAAGCTGACCGCCAAGTTCTACGAGGAGGTGGCCGCCGACGAAGTTCTGCGGCCGCTGTATCCGGAGGAGGATCTGGGTCCGGCCGAACGCCGCCTGCGGATGTTCCTCGAGCAGTATTGGGGCGGCCCGCGGACCTACTCCGACGAGCGTGGCCACCCGCGGCTGCGCATGCGTCATCACCCGTTCCGGGTCGGTCCGATGGAGCGCGACGCATGGCTGCGCTGTATGCACATCGCCATCGCCTCGATCGACGCCGAGACTCTCGACGACGCACACCGCCGGGCACTCGTCGACTACATGGAGATGGCCGCGAACTCGATGATGAACTCGCCTGTGTAATACGGCCTCGCGTACGGGCGACACGCGGCGCGTATCGCACGACGCGCCGACCCGACCTGGACGTCTCACCGAAAACACAGGTAAGGCACAATGACGACGGTGAGCGACGAGACATCGAAGGATGGCCCCGCCGCACCGGAATCAGACGGTGCGGACCAGGCATCGCAGGGCGAGACCGACACCGCCGCCGCGAGTCCGACGGATCCCGAAGCCCCAGATCCACACAGCGCAGATCCACACAGCGCAGATCCACACAGCGCAGATCCAGACAGCGCAGATCCAGACGGCGCAGATCCCGAGACGGCAGAAGGCGAGACCGCTGCGGACGACGCGGGCTCCGCCGACTCCGAACAGGAACCCGACGAGACGGGCGAAGAAGACGCCGAGTCCGACGACGCCGACGACACCGACACCCCCGAAGAGGGTGCGAAGGTCGATGACGAGGTGACCGACGAGGCAGAGCCCGAGCACACCGATGCCGATGCTGTCGACGCCGACGACACCGCTGATGCGGATGCCACCGAAGAGGATGACACCACCGAGGGGGATGTCGCCGACGACACATCGGCATCCACCGTCGTCGCGGTACCGCCATCCGAGGCCACCCAGCTCGATCCGTCCGATACGACCTGGTGGACATCGGCGATCTTTTACCAGATCTATCCGAGATCGTTCTCCGATCTGAACGGCGACGGGGTCGGCGATCTCGCCGGTGTCATCGACAAACTCGGCTATCTCGAACTGCTCGGCATCGACGCGATCTGGCTGAGTCCCATCATGCGTTCCCCGATGGCCGACCATGGTTACGACGTCGCCGATCCGCGCGACATCGACCCGCTGTTCGGTGACATCGCACTGTTCGACGAATTGATCGCCGAGGCCCACGACCGCGACATCCGCGTGACGATGGATCTGGTCCCCAACCACACCAGCGACCAGCACGAGTGGTTCGTCGAGGCATTGGCCGCCGAACCCGGCAGCGCAGCCCGCGCCCGCTACATCTTCCGCGACGGCCGCGGCGAGAACGGCGAGGAGCCGCCGAACAACTGGCACAGCGTGTTCGGCGGTCCGGCCTGGACCCGGGTGCCCGACCCGGACGGTTCCCCCGGGCAGTGGTACCTGCACATCTTCGCCGCCGAGCAGCCCGATCTGAACTGGGAGAACCCGGAGGTCTTCGTCGATCTGGAGAAGACCCTGCGGTTCTGGCTCGACCGTGGCGTCGACGGGTTCCGCATCGATGTCGCCCACGGCATGGCCAAGCCGGCAGATCTGCCCGACATGGATGTCGAATCCGCCGGGTTGCTACAGAACTCCGATGATGACCCGCGGTTCAACAACTATGCGGTGCACGACATCCACCGCAAGATCCGCACGGTGCTCGACGAGTATCCGGGCGCGGCGAATGTCGGCGAGATCTGGGTCGACGACAACGAGCGATTCGCCGAATACCTCCGGCCGGATGAACTGCATCTCGGATTCAACTTCCGCCTCGCGAAGGCGACATTCGACCCGGTGTCGATCCGCGACGCCATCGAGAACTCGCTGGAATCGGTGCTGTCGGTGGGCGGAACGCCCACCTGGACCCTGTCCAATCACGACGTGGACCGCGAGGTGACCCGCTACGGCCGTCTGACCCCAGCCGACGCCGACACCGACGACGCCGACACCGACTCCGACGGCGAGTCCGGTTCGGTGGATGTCGATCTGGGCATCCTCCGCGCGCGGGCCATGCTCCTGGTGGAACTGGCTTTGCCGGGTACCGTGTTCATCTACAACGGCGCCGAGTTGGGCCTGCCGAACGCCGATCTACCCGACGAGGCGTTGCAGGACCCCGTGTGGGAACGTTCCGGCCACACCGAGCGGGGACGTGACGCATGCCGGGTTCCGTTGCCCTGGGAAGGATTTGAGCCGCCCTACGGATTCAGCACCACCCCGGACACCTGGCTGCCGATCCCCGACTCATGGACGCGTTTCACGGTCGAGGCGCAATTGGAGGACGTCGGCTCGACGCTGTCGCTGTATCGACAGGCGATCGAGATGCGCTATCAGCGACCAGAATTCGATGGCGAGACCGTCGAATGGTACGGGGCACCCGAGGGTTGTCTGGCCTTCCGCCGCTCGGTGGGTCATCTGGTGTGCGCGCTCAACACCTCCGACGTGCCGGTCCCGCTGCCACCCGGCGAGGTACTGCTGTCGAGTTACCCGCTGATCGACGGGCAGCTCGCACCGAACTCGGCCGCCTGGCTGGTGTGAGCAGCGCGCCTACCGAGGTGTCATCGAGAGCCGTTCGCGACGCTGGAACACCGAACCGAAGCGGGCATCGATACGAATCCACGCGCCGGACAACCGGATTCGGACCGGCTCGGCGGCATCGATGAGGTCGATCGGCGATGTCTCGGTGACCTCACCACCCTGCGCATCCCGGATGAATCCCATTGCGGTGAGCGCGAACAGAGATCGCATCGACACCGACGCGCGGCGTTCGGAATCTGCGGCGGAGACCTCGAGAACGTCCTGATCCAGCAGACCGGTCGCCGGCCCGTGCGCGCTGCCCTCGTTTCGGGCCAGATGCGCACCGCCACGCGACAACTCGACGACCGTTCGCGCAGGGACGTCGTCGAGCTGGGTGAAGCCGCCGGTTGCGGGCAGCGCCCCACGCCAGGCACTCTCCATCGCGAAGCCAGGGTCGACCTGGTCCCCAGGTGAGGCCGCCAGCAGCGATGTGCGCAATGAGGCTGCGTCACAAACGATGTCGCCGGGCCGCTGCCGACCGAACACCGACCTGGCGGCGAGTACGTCGAAGCCAGTGGTGACCCATAGGCCGATGAGTCCGTCGGACCGCGCGGCCAACCGGACCACAGCGGCGTCGTCGAGTCGGAGTGCGCGCCCCAGAAACGCCACGGCATCGGCGCGGTCGGCGACGCCGGCCAGCGTGATGTGCCGTTCGGGCTCACTCATCGATTCACCTGATGATCGCGCCGGAACGACCCCAGATGGGCCTTCTCCGCGGCGGTCAGCCGACGCAGACGTTGCGCGTCGACGTCGAAGGCCACCAGCTGCGTGGTGGCGGTGACCGCCGGTTTGGCGTCGGGCCCGTCGGTGCCACGCCGGACCTCGTAGCCGACGGTGAAGTCGACGGCCCGCAGCTGCTCGACGAACATAGTGACCACGATCGGTCCCTCGTCGTGACGCACCTGCTCGCGGTATCGGACATGGAGGTCGGCCACCACGCATCCCTCGCGCAGGGCCGCGGTCGGTCGCTCGTCGTAGAACAACCACGGGATTCGTGCCTCCTCGAGCAATGTCACCATCCGCGCGTGGTTGATGTGCGCAAAGACATCCATGTCCGACCAGCGGACGGGCACTCGCACCACATAGCCGGCCTCGGTTGTGGTTCCCTCGTCCTCGTAGAGCACGCGACTCCTCCCTGACGTCGATACGACCGCATTCCCGACGGCACCGGTCCTGTTCCGGCTGCGCCCCAACCCTACGCACCCGGCGACGTGGACCTCGAGTGCAGTTCAGGCAGCGCCGTTCAGGCCGGGGCGATCTCCACCGGCAGGCCGTTGAGGGTGACCGTCCCCGACAGCGGATCCATCAGCGTGCCGTCGTTGAGCTGATTCACATTGGCACCCGGTGCGCCCGCGGCGACCGACAATCGGGTGCCGGCGAGGTCGTGGCCCCAGCCGTGCGGCAGCGACACGACGCCGGGCAGGATGTCGGTGCTGATCTCCACCGGCACCTTCAGCTCACCTCCGGGACCTCGGACGACGGCGATGTCGTCGATGCCGTACCGGTTCGCGTCGTCGGGGTGCACATAGAGGGTGCAGCGATTGCTGCCGCCCGACAAGGCGGTCAGGTTGTGCATCCAGCTGTTGTTGGACCGTAGGTTGCGGCGCCCGATCAGCACCAATCCCGCCGTGGAGCGATCGAGGGTCTCGCGCAGCCGGTCCACGTCGGCGATCAGGTCGTCGGCAGCGAGTTCGATGGTCCCCGACTCCGTACGCAAGACCCCGGGCAATCGCGGCCGCATCGGCCCGAGGTCGATGCCGTGGGGTGCGGCCAGCACATCGGCGAGAGTGATCCCGTCCGGCCGGCTCCCGAAGGCGTCGCCATAGGCACCGAGGCGCAACATCATGTCCAGACGCCGCTCATATCCGGGGGCGTCGGGCAACATCGCCACCATGTCGCCGGTGTCACGGCCGGCGACAGGCGAGTACGGATCGGCCACCTCCTTGCCGAGGGTCGCGACGATCGCCTGCTCGTCGACCAGCATCGGGTCGGCATCGATGCCGGCGCCGCTCAACCCCAGGATGAGCCTGCACAGGATCTCCGACTCGCCGGGCCGGCCGTCGCCGAGTGGGCTGACCGGTCGCGAGTAGCGCGCCGTCGCACGTACCGCGAGATTGTTGAGGAGGAAGTCGAAGTGGGGGCTGGCCGAGGACGGGGGCGGCGGAAGGATGACATCGGCGTGCCGGGTGGTCTCGTTGAGGTAGGGATCGACACAGACGATGAGGTCGGCGGCGTCGAGGGCGCGGGAGAGGCGCTCGCCGTCGGGAGCCGACAGCACGGGGTTGCCACCGATGGTGAACAGCGCGCGGATCTGCCCGTCGCCAGGTGTGTCGAGTTCCTCCGCCAGCGCAGCCGACGGCAGTTCGCCGGCCACCTCGGGGTGGCCCGATACCCGGCTTCGCCACCGGCCGGTGCGGAACGGGCGTCCCGGCCGGGGCGGACGCGGCGCCGGCGCCGTGGGCGGGGTCGGGAACATCACGCCGCCCGGCCGGTCGAGATTGCCGGTGAGGATGTTGACGGCATCGATGAGCCAGCTGGTGACGGTGCCGAATTCGACGGTGGTGGTGCCCATCCGCCCGTAGACGGCTGCCGACGGTGCCGCGGCGATCCCGCGTGCGAGTTCGCGGATCTCGGCGGCCGACACGCCGCAGTGGGCTGCGACCCGTTCTGGCGCGAAGTCGCCCGACCGGTCACGCAGCTCCTGCACACCGCTGACGTACTGGGCGATCCCGCCCAGGTCGGCGGCGATCAGGTCCTCGTCGAACAGGGTGTGCACCACCCCGAACAGGAGGGCGGCATCGGTGCCGGGCCGCGGCGCCAGATGGGTGTCGGCGAGCTTCGCGGTCCGGGTCCGGGCCGGATCGATCACGGTGAGGTGACCACCACGTTTGCGCAGCGCGGCCAACTTCCCCGGGAAATCCGCGGCGGTGGTGACACTCCCGTTGGAGACCACCGGATTGGCGCCGATGATGACCAGGTGATCGGTGCGATCGAGATCGGGAACACAGAAGGCGAACGGATTGCCGAACAGGTAGCCCAGCGCGATCTGCTTGGGCATCTGATCCAACGTGCTGGCACTGAACACGTTGGGGGTGCCCAGGGTGCGCGCCAGCATCGGTGCGTGCAATGCGCCGGCGACGGTATGTGCGGTGGGATTGCCCAGGTACACACCCACTGCTGATGCACCGTGGTCGGCGCGGATCGCGCCCACCCGGTCCACGACGGTCTGCAGGGCGTCGGACCAGTCTGCTTCGACGAGTTCACCGTCGCGGCGGATCAGCGGCCGGCTGAGCCGGTCCGGGTCGTTGTCGAGTTCGGGAAGGCTCGCGCCCTTCGGACAGATATAGCCGTGGCTGAACACATCCTCGGCGTCACCACGCGCGGACAGCAGCCGCCCGTCGTCGCCGACGGTCACCGTGAGGCCACAGGTTGCCTCGCACAACGGACAGATTCTCAACGCGGTCCGACCCATGCCTCACGATAAACCGACCGGCGGGCCGCGTGGTCATCCCTGCGCGAAATGAGCCCCTAGCGGATCACACTGCGCAACTGCCGGGCGGCGACCGACAGGGTGGCGAGGTCGGGGTCGGCGAGGTCGTTGATGTCGGTCAGCATCGTGCGCATCCGCGACAACCGCGACGACTGCGACGACTCCCACTCGGCGATCATCTCCCCCGCCGACTCGTCGGGTTCACCGATCTCCAGGATCTTCAGGGTGATCGCGCGTAGCGCACCGTGCATGTCATCACGAAGTGCCAAGCGCGCCAACGCATGCCAACGGTCGCCGTATTCGAGGTCGGAGACCGACGTCAACAGTTCCTCGATGCCGAAGTGTTCCATCACGGCGAAGTACACCTCGCCGACCTCCACCGGGTCGTAGTCGGCGATCTCGGCGGCATCGATGATGTCGAGCAGGCAGAACCGGTGCAGGCCGATGGCGACGTCGTGGGCGAGATCCTGCGGTACTCCGGCCTGCTGATAGTGCTCCACCCGCTGGTCGACGTCGAGCGCCGAACTCGCTCCCATCCAGCTGTCGAGCAATGCCGACAGTTCGGTGACCCGGGTGCGGTAACGCGTGATCTCGGCGGCCATCGCGAGAGGCTGCGGCCGGAACGCGAGCAGCCAGCGCGACGCCCGGAACAGCAGGCGCCGCGCGTACAAGGTCATCTCGTCGATCATGGTGACCGGCGCGGCGGCGTGTACCACCCGTTCGAACAGTTCGTCGAGACCGAACACGGCACTGGCCACGACGTAGGCACGCACCCCTTCCTCGGTGGACGCGCCGGCCCCCTCGCGTAGGCGGAACAGGTGCGTGGTGCCCGCTTTGTCGACGACGTCGTTGACCAGCGTCGTGGTCACGATCTCACGCCGCAGACGGTGGGCTCGGATGCCGGTGCCGAACCGTGTGCGCAGCGGCACCGGGAAGTAGCGCGCCAACCGCTCGTCGAACACGTCGTTGTCCGGCAGGTCGGTGACGAGCAGGTCCGACTTGGTGGCCAGCTTGACGTGCGCCATCAGCGTCGCGAGCTCCGGCGACGTCAGACCCCGGTGGAGATCACCGGCGAACCGCTTGCGCAGCTCCGCCGGTTCGGGCAGCGCCTCGAGGTGCAGATCGACGTCATAGGTGTCGGCGAGATCGGCGAGCTGGCGTACGTGGACGTCGACCCGTTCCTGAGAGTAGGTGCGGCAGAAACCGAGTTCGGAGTTCTGCGAGATGTTGTCGGCGAGAACGAGGTCGGCCACCTCACCGGTCATCGAGTCGAGCAGGTCGGTGCGGTGATCGGCGTCGAGGTCACCTGACGACACCGCGGCGTCGAGCAGGATCTTGATGTTCACCTCATGGTCGGAGCAATCGACACCGGCGGAGTTGTCCATCGCGTCGGTGTTGACGTGTCCGCCGCACAGATCGAACTCGACCCGGCCGAGCTCGGTGACGCCGAGGTTGCCGCCCTCCCCGATCACCTTGACCCGCAGTTCGTCACCGTTGACGCGGATCGCATCATTCGCCTTGTCCCCGACGTCGGCGTCCGACTCGCTCGACGCCTTGATGTACGTGCCGATCCCGCCGTTCCACAACAGGTCCACCGGCGCGAGCAGCACCGCACGGATGAGTTCCGGGGGCGACAACTCGGTGACACCACCGTCGAGTCCCAGCGCGTCACGCATCTCGTCGCTGACGGGAATGGATTTCTGATGCCGCGACCACACCCCGCCGCCACGACTGATGAGTGCGGGGTCGTAGTCGGCCCATGAGGAGCGGGGCAGATCGAACAGCCGGGCCCGTTCGCCGAACGAGGTTGCCGCGTCGGGTGTCGGGTCGACGAACACGTGTCGATGGTCGAATGCGGCGACGAGCCGGATGTGGTCGGACAGCAACATCCCGTTGCCGAAGACATCGCCACTCATGTCGCCGACCCCGACCACTGTGAAGTCCTGTGATTGGGTGTCGACACCCATCTCCCGGAAATGCCGTTTGACCGACTCCCAGGCACCCCGGGCGGTGATGCCCATCTCCTTGTGGTCGTAGCCCGCCGATCCCCCCGACGCGAAGCCGTCGCCGAGCCAGAAGCCGTAGTCGGCGGCGACGTCGTTGGCGATGTCCGAGAATGACGCGGTGCCCTTGTCGGCGGCGACCACCAGATACGGATCGTCGCCGTCGCGACGCACCACCGACCGGGCGGGCAGGACCGTGCCGCGCTGCCGGTCGATGTTGTCGGTCACGTCGAGCAGTCCGGCGATGAACGCGCGGTAGCAAGCGATCCCCTCCGAGCGCTGCGCCTCGCGATCGGTGGTGGCGTCGTCGGTGGCGGCGGGCGGGCGCTTCACCACGAAACCGCCCTTGGCGCCGACCGGGACGATGACCGCGTTCTTGACTGCCTGGGCCTTGACCAGGCCGAGGATCTCGGTACGGAAGTCCTCGCGGCGGTCCGACCAGCGCAGCCCGCCGCGGGCCACCATGCCGAACCGCAGATGAACCCCCTCGACGCGCGGCGAGTAGACGAAGATCTCGTGCATCGGCCGCGGTTGCGGTGCCTGCGGAATCTCGCGCGGCCGCAACTTGAACGACATCACCGCCCGATGGCCACCGTCGTCGCCGGGCACGTAGAAGTTGGTGCGTGAGGTGGCCGTCACCACGGCGGCGAATGCCGACAGGATGCGGTCGGCGTCGAGGCTGATCACGGAACCGACCTCGCGACGCAACGCGGTGAGGGCAACCTGGCGGCGATCGTCGTCGGCCGAGTCCGGGTCGAAGGACGCCGCGAACAACTCGACCAACCCGCGCGCGACCGCCGGGTGGTCACCGAGGACCGCGGCGACATGCGTGGTGGTGTAGGCGAATCCGCACTGGCGCAGATACCGGCCGTAGGCACGCAGCATCGCCGCCGACCGCCAGTCGAGACCACATCGGATGACCAGTTCGTTGATCGCATCGACCTCGGCGTTGCGTCGCCACAGCTGACCGAAGGCCTCGGTGAACCGACTCTCGAGGTCGGCCAGCGAACTCATGTCGATGGTCATGCCCTCGGTGAGCCGGACCCCGAACTCATAGGCCCAGCACGATGATCCGTCGCCGCGGACCAGGTGATAGGGATGCTCGTCGAGCACATCGAGGCCGAGGCTGTGCAGCACCGGCAGGACGTCGGTGAGCGTGGCGGTCTCGTCGCACAGGTACAGCGTGAACGTCCAGCGTTCGGTACGCAGGTCGCGCCCCTCGGATGCCCCGCCGGCGAGTGTCACCTCCGACTCGTCGACGTCGGCGTCGGGGTCGTCGAGTACCCGGCCCAGGGTCACGGTGACGTCACCCGGAGCCAACTGCGTCACGTGAATGAGATCGGCCAGGGCCTCGCGCGGATTTCGCTGTTCCTTGTAGTCGTCCGGCAGCGACGGCAACATGCGCAACACCGCATCGACACCGCCGTCCGGCCACGACGTGTCGGTCGACTCCGCGGCGTCGCGCCCGAGTTCGCGCACCCGCTCATCCCAGCTGCGGATGATGTCGGCGAGGCGAGCCTGCATGCGCAGGTGCTGCTCGCTGCCGGTGTCCACCGAGCCGATCGATCGGACGATGTCGGCGTCGACGCGCACCAGCACCTGCAGCAGCGCCAGGGGCATCTCGCTGACCCGCGCCGTGTACTCGATCGCGGTACCGCCGAGTGCTCGCAGCAGCTCCGACTGCAACTGCAGTCGGGTCTGGGTGTTGTAGCGGTCGCGCGGCAGGTACACCAGCGCCGATGCCATGCCGCCACCCGGGTCGGTGCGCACGAACAGCCGCAGCGAACGCGTGGCGACCGCGTCCAGCATCTCGTCGATGCGCCGGCTGAGTTCGGAGTCGGTGGAGGCGAACATCTCCACAATCGGATAGTTCTGGAGCAGCTCGAGCATCGCCTGACCGGCGTAGGAGTCCTCGTCGACCCGTGCGCGGCTGAGCACGCCGTTCACCTTGGCCCGCAACACCGGCACGTCGAGGACCGTCTGGTGCAGACCCGAGGGGGTGAACGTGCCGACGAAGCGGTGTTCGCCGGTGTGCACGCCGTCGTTGTCGAAGGCCGGGATCTGCAACAGGGTCGGGAAATCGGACCGTTGGATACCCGTCTCGAGGTAGACGCGCGAGACCACCGGAAGCAGTGGCTGCCGGGTGGCCACCGGGAAATCGGACGCGACGGTGTCGGTGCACCAGATACCCATCGGCCGGCCGATATCGCTGCCGTCGATACTCACTTGCGCGTAGCCGAGCGGGAGGAAGTGATTGCCGGAAAACCATTCCAGCAGGTGCGCATACTCCTGGCGGTCACCGACGAGCAGCCCGCCCTCGGCACCGACGGGCGCCGCGGCACACTCGGCGGCCAACCGAGTGAGGGTCTCACGCATCGTCGCCGCATCCCGGTCCACGTCGGCGACCCGGCCGATCACCTCGACGAGATCACGGCGCAATGCCTCGGCATCGAAGTCGGGTTGGCGCGAGAGTGCCACGACGAAGATCCACGACTCCACCGCGGTGGGGTCCTCGGACACGAAGTCCGCCAGCACTCCGTCCGCGGACCGCACCACCTGGACGACCGGATGGTCGATCCGGCTGACCACCAGATCGTGTGCCTCGACCGAGGCCAGCACCGCCTCGACCAGCAAGGGCATGTCGTCGTTGACGACCACGACCTCGAACCCGCCCGATTCGGTGCCGGCGACCTCGACCAGCCGCTCCTCCTCGCCCCGCCGTTCGGCGATCTCGAGGTGGCGACGCACTCGCGCCACATCCTCGTCGTCGAAGGTGTCCGGGTCGGGCAGCTGCGTGTCGTCGGCCCCCGACGACGAACTGAAATAGCGTGCGATCGCCTGCGGTAGAAGCGATGTCACATTCGTCACCGGCGCTCACCCCACATCACTGCAGAGGCAGGAAACCGGCGTCTCCGGCTGTGCCCCTTCTTCCTGTGATGGTAGTGATGCCGCGACGTGGCCGATGCGCGTTCGGCGCAGCGTGTCAGCACCGCAGACGAGGCCGACTTCACCCGATGTGGGTGACGACTTCGAACGGGTGTCGCGCCATCGTGAAACCGACACGCCTCAGTCGTTGCGTGCGGTTCTCCCCAAAGGAGCTTCCCATGGCCCGCCCGAGCAAGGCCCAGATCGAACTCGACATCCGCGACTCCACTCCCGATTGGGACCCGTATCTTCCGCCCAGAGCCGCCGACGGAGCGCCGAATGTGCTCTTCCTGGCGTGGGACGACCTCGGGTACGCCACGATGGACATCTTCGGTGGCCCTGTCGAGACGCCGAACATGGCCCGCATCGCCGACAGCGGGGTGAAGTTCGCGAACTTCCACACCACGGCCCTCTGTTCCCCCACCCGTGCCTCGTTGCTGACCGGACGCAACGCGACCAGCAATGGGATGGCCACGATCGCCGAGTTCTCCTCGGGCTTCCCCGGCATCTCGACGCGCATCCCGTTCGAAAACGGTTTCATCTCCGAGGTCCTCGCCGAGCGCGGGTACAACACATACTGCGTCGGCAAGTGGCACCTCACACCGGGCGAGGAGTGCAACTCCGCCTCCTACAAGGGACGCTGGCCGCTCGGGCGCGGCTTCGAACGCTTCTACGGCTGGCTCGGCGGCGAGACCAACAACTGGTACCCCGATCTGGTGCACGACAATCACCAGATCGATGCGCCCGGGCGTCCCGAGGACGGGTACCACCTCGCACCGGATCTGGCCGACCAGGCCATCGCGTTCATCAAGGACGCCAAGGTCATCGACCCCGACAAGCCGTTTTTCCTCTATCTGGCACCCCAGGCCGGGCATGCACCCCACCAGGTGCCGAGCGAGTGGGTCGACCGCTATCGGGGCCGCTTCGACATGGGCTACGAAGAGATTCGCCAAGGGATTCTGGACCGGCAGATCGAACTCGGCCTGCTACCCGAAGGCACCGAACTCTCACAGATCAACCCACACGGTGAGCCCGATCGGACCAGCCCGGACGGCAAACCGTGGCCGATGCTGGACACCGTGCGACCGTGGGAATCGCTCGACGACGACGAGAAGCACCTGTTCTCCCGGATGGCGGAGGTCTTCGCCGGGTACATCTCGTATTGGGATCACCACATGGGCCGGGTGCTCGATCATCTCGAGGAGACCGGGCAACTCGACAACACGCTGATCGTGGTGATCTCCGACAACGGTGCCAGCGGCGAGGGCGGACCCAACGGCGAGTTCAACGAGTGGCGCTTCTTCAACGGTCTGCCCAGCGACCCACAGGCCACCGTGGAGCGTATCGACGAACTGGGTGGCCCGGCCTCCTACAACCACTACAACACCGGCTGGGCCTGGGCGCTGGACACCCCGTTCCCTTATTGGAAACGCTGGGCGGGTGCCGAGGGCGGTATCGCCGACACCTGTCTGGTGTCCTGGCCGGCGCGGTTCGGCCCGTCGCCGACGCCGCGCCAGCAGTACATCCACGCCGTCGATGTGGTCCCCACGGTGTACGACCTGCTCGACATCGAGCCACCGGCGTCACTGAAGGGATACCAGCAGTCGCCGATCGAGGGCGAGAGCTTCGCGGCCGCCCTCACCGACGCCGACGCGCCGGGCAAGAAGACGCAGTTCTACACCATGCTCGGGCAGCGATCGCTCTACCACGACGGGTGGCTGGCATGCACGGTGCACCCACCGCTGTCGGGCTGGGGCAGCTTCGAGAAAGACGAATGGGAGCTCTACCATCTGGAGACCGACCGTTCGCAGTGTCACAACGTCGCCGCAGACCATCCCGAGCGCACCGAACAGCTCAAACAGCTGTGGTTCTACTACGCCGGCATCTTCAACGGCCTCCCGCTCGATGACCGAACGGCCCTCGAGCAGACGCTCGCCGAGCGACCGAGGGTTGCGCCGCCCCGGGACCGATACGAGTTCTTCCCGAATATCGCTGACGTTCCGGAGTCTGCGGGCCCGGCGATCAACGGACGGTCGTACACGATCGTCGCCGGCGTCGAGATCGAGACACCCGACGCCGAGGGGGTGCTGTTCGCCCACGGAGGTGTCGCCGGCGGCCACAGCCTCTACCTCAAAGACCGCACGCTGCGCTACGCCTTCAACTGGGTGGGAACGCATCTGCAGACCGTGACCTCGCAGACCGAGATCACTCCGGGCCGACACGTCATGACCGCCGAGTTCCAGATGTCGGGCCCACACACCGATCCGTCGATGCCCGGATTCGCCGGTATCCTGACGCTTTATGTCGACGACCGCGCGGTCGGCTCCGCTGAGCTGGTCACCCAGCCCGGGTATTTCTGTCTCGTGGGGGACGGGATCAGCGTCGGGCGTGACAGCGCATCGCCGGTCACCCCCGACTATGCCGACCGGGGCACGTTCGAGTTCAGTGGTGGCACCATCGACAAGGTGGTGGTCGATGTGACGGGCGAGAGATTCGCCGATCACGAGGCACAGATCAGGGCCTGGCTGTCCATGGACTGACCGAGCCTCGACGCCGTCGGGACCCGACACGGTCGGCCGGATCGCCTACCTGCCGATCCGGCCGATCGCAGTTCTCAGTCGCGGGTGAGGCGGCGGTGGGTCACTCGATGCGGGCGGGCGGCGTCGGCGCCGAGACGCTCGATCTTGTTGGCCTCGTAGGCCTCGAAGTTGCCCTCGAACCAGAACCACTGGCCTTCTTCGACGTTGCCCTCCCACGCCAGGATGTGGGTGCAGGTGCGGTCGAGGAACCACCGGTCGTGGGAGATGACCACGGCGCAGCCGGGGAACTGTTCGAGCGCGTTCTCCAGCGAACCGAGGGTCTCCACGTCCAGGTCGTTGGTGGGTTCGTCCAGCAGGATCAGATTGCCGCCCTCTTTGAGAGTCAACGCCAGGTTCAGACGGTTGCGCTCACCGCCGGAGAGCACCTCGGAGCGCTTCTGCTGATCGGGGCCCTTGAACCCGAAGGCACTCACGTAGGCGCGCGACGGCATCTCGTTCTGACCGACCTCGATGAAGTCGAGTCCGTCGGAGACCACCTCCCACACGGTCTTCTTGGGGTCGATGCTGGCGCGGCCCTGGTCGACGTAGCTGAGCTTGACCGTCTCGCCCACCTTGACGTTGCCGGAGTCCGGTTCCTCGAGCCCGACGATGGTCTTGAACAGGGTGGTCTTACCGACACCGTTCGGACCGATGACGCCGACGATGCCGTTGCGCGGCAGGGTGAACGACAGGTCCTTGATCAGCACCCGCCCGTCGAAGCCCTTGTCGAGGTGTGAGACCTCCACCACCACGTCACCCAGCCGCGGCGGGGTGGGGATCTGGATCTCCTCGAAGTCGAGCTTGCGGGTCTTCTCCGCCTCGGCGGCCATTTCCTCGTAGCGGGCGAGCCGGGCCTTGTTCTTGGTCTGGCGGGCCTTGGCCCCCGAACGCACCCAGGCGAGTTCTTCCTTGAGGCGGCGCTGCAGCTTCTGATCCTTTTTGCCCTGCACCTCGAGGCGCTCGGCCTTCTTCTCCAGGTAGGTGGAGTAGTTGCCCTCGTAGGGGTGCAGCTTGCCGCGGTCGACCTCACAGATCCAGCCCGCGACGTGATCGAGGAAGTACCGGTCGTGGGTCACCGCCAGCACGGCTCCCGGGTAGGCGGCGAGGAACTGTTCGAGCCACAACACGCTCTCGGCGTCGAGATGGTTGGTGGGCTCGTCGAGCAGCAGCAGGTCGGGCTTCTGCAGCAGCAGCTTGCACAGCGCGACACGACGACGCTCACCACCGGACAGATGGGTCACGGGCGAGTCAGCGGGCGGGCAGCGCAAGGCGTCCATCGCCTGTTCGAGTTGCGAGTCGAGATCCCACGCGTCGGCGTTGTCGAGATCCTCCTGCAGCTTGCCCATCTCTTCCATCAGGTCGTCGGAATAGTCGGTGGCCAACTGCTCGGCGATCTCGTTGAAGCGGTCGAGCTTGACCTTGATCTCGCCCATCCCCTCTTCGACGTTCTCCTTGACCGTCTTCTCCTCGTTGAGCGGAGGCTCCTGGAGCAGGATGCCGACGGTGGCCTCGGGGTCCAGGAACGCCTCACCGTTGGACGGCTGATCGAGTCCGGCCATGATCTTGAGGATCGACGACTTACCCGCGCCGTTGGGGCCGACGACGCCGATCTTGGCGCCCGGGTAGAAGGACATGGTGACGTCGTCGAGGATGACCTTGTCGCCGTGCGCCTTACGCACCTTCTTCATGGTGTAGATGAACTCAGCCACTTACAGCGTCTCCTTCAGACCTCGATCTCGGTGCCACAGCCGGGCACGGTGAGCAAATCTCCTGGGCCGATCCGGCCCTTCCGGCGGATGCCACAACTGGCTCCAGCCTAGTGGGCCGACGCCCGCCCGGTCGCGCACACCCCGCGGCGCCGCGGCTTGCAGGTATGACCGACCGGCGAGTGACTCAGGCCGCGGTCGGCGTCTGCGCGTCCGCTCCCGCACCCTCGACCTCGGACCCGACCGGTCGCGTCGTGGTGCCCGCGACCGACGGTTCCCGCCCCGGAGCGCCCTCGAAACTCACCACACACCTGCTGAGGTCCAGTCCGACGGCGGTGGCGGTCATCTCCAGGTCTGCTCGTCGCTCACCGTCTGCGGTGACGTACTCGTTGGTCTTGATCTGACCGTGTGCGATCACCGGCCGACCTTTGGCCACCGCCTGGGACACCCCGGTCAACAGGCGCCGCCAGCAACTCACGGTGAGGTACAGCGTCGGGCCGTCGATCCACTCCTGGGTCCGCTTGTCGATTCGCCGCGAGTTGCAGGCGACCCGGAACGAGATCACCGGCTCCCCCGTCGAGGTCTGCCGATGGCGCGGATCGGACACCACGGTCCCGATGACGGTCGTGTAGGTCTCGTACATGTTCGACTCCTCCGTTCGATGCTCGCCACGGCTTCGCGTGGCTGCAGCAAGCATCGACCAGGAATCGCCCCGCACCGGGGTCGCGACGACATTTGTGGACAACTGCGCGGATACTCCGCAGCAGATCATTTGCGCTTGTTGAGCTCCGAGAGCATCTCGTTGTAGCTGGTGAGGTCTGCATCGTGGTCGCGCGCCGCCCGACGGTCGTAGCGGCGTGCCTGCCGCTCGTCCTGCCGCCGCCACTGCACCAGCAAGGCCAGCATGATCACCACCAACGGGATCTCGCCGGTGGCCCAAGCGATCCCGCCGCCGACGCGTTGGTCATCGAACAGCGTGTAGTCCCAGGGCAGGTTGAGCCCCCGGTAGTAGCTCTCCGCGATCACGGTGCCGGTCATCATCAACGCCACACCGAAGAACGCATGGAACGGCAACGACCCCATCACTATGCCGAGTTTGGCCACCGGCGTCACCTGCCGCGGCGCCGGATCGATGCCGATCACCAGCCAGTAGAACAGGTATCCGCTGACGATGAAGTGGACGTTCATCAGCAGGTGGGCCGCGTGATACGGGACGATCGTCTCGAAGAGTCCGCTGAGATACAGGAGATAGAAGCTGCCGACGAAGATGACCGCGGAGATCGCCGGGTGGGTCAGGAACCGCGAGGGCGGGCTGTGGATGGCCGACTGAATCCACTCGCGCGGACCCGGCGGATTGCCCCGGCCGGCCGGTGGAAGGGCACGCAGCGCCAGGGTGACCGGACCACCCAGCACCAACAGCACCGGGATCATCATCGACATCGACATGTGCGCGATCATGTGCACGCTGAACATCGCGGGCGAGTACCTGCCCAGGCCCGACGAGGTGGTGAACAGCAGCAGCGCACAACCCAGAATCCAGGCGACGGTGCGGCCTACCGGCCATTGGTCACCACGTCGATGCAGACGCACCACCCCGCGCAGGTAGACCACCGCGAGCACGATGGCCAACGTGCCGAACAGCAGGTCGAACCGCCAGTCGACTGCGATGCGCGCGAGTGTCGGCGGACCGTCGATGCGATAGCCGATCTGGTTCTCGACTGCGCTGATGTCGGCGATCTCCCCGATCGGTGGCGGCGTGCGCGACAATCCGACCGCCAATCCGAACGTGATCGCGAACACCACGATCTCGATGAGCCCGAATCGCACGAACACAGAACGTTCGGCGGGTTCATCGGTCAACCGCGCGATCGTCACCCGCCGATGCCAGGCCCCGAGCGCACCGAGGATCACCAGTGCCGTGACCTTTGCCAACACCAGGGCGCCGTAGACGTCGGTGAACAGATCCGCAGGCGACATCCGCACCAACGCGTTGATCACGCCGCTGACCCCGACGACGAGGATCGACCAGAACGCGACGCGGGAGAACCGCGAGACCGCCAGCACACGCCACCGGCCACCTGCGAAGGCGTAGAGCAGCACCGCGAAGAGTCCACCCATCCACACCGACGCCGCGACGATGTGCAGGATCAGACTGTTGGTGGCGAGGTCGTGGTTGCCGCCGGTCGAGGAATGCCCGGCCAATGCGACCGGCATCAGGCTCAGCACGGTGATCGCGAGCACGGCCACGGTCCAGCCCCATCGGAGGACGACACGGGCCAGCGCGGCCGCGGCCACCGCGAAAATAGCCGTCCACAGCCAGGTGCGCGCGTCGGCGACCTGCGAGTAGGCGGTGAGGAGGTTGGTCGGCTGCAAGGTCTCCGAGAGTGGCTGACCACTCACATTGGAAATGGACAGCGGGATCATCAGGACCGCGCAGACGGCCCACACCAGCGACGCGGACGCGGCGAGCCGGATTGCCCGGTACCCACCGACGTCGAGTACACCGTCGGCCTGCGGCGGCACGAAGAACGCCGCGAAGACCGCGGACCCGACCGCAATGGCTGCCGCCACCTCGCCGATCGCGGTGACCGCCGGAAGTCCGTAGGTGGTGATCCAGCCCGGATCGGGCACGCCCGCCAGTTTCACGGCCGACGCCGCCGACAGGGCCGTCACCACGATCGCCACGAGCCCGGCCGTCCACCCCAGCGCCCAGGCGAGTCCCGCGACGACGCTGCGCTGCTCGCGCATCGAGTCCCGGCCGGGGGTGGCCGGAACTGTCGGCGGTGCGCTGGTCATGAGACAACTGTAGGACGGGCTATACTCGCCCACGCTGCCGCCTCCGCGGCATCAGCCTCCGTAGCTCAGGTGGATAGAGCAAGGGCCTTCTAATCCCTAGGTCGCAGGTTCGAATCCTGCCGGGGGCACAGTCGGATCACGGCCGGTGTGGACCAAGGTCCTGTTGTCCCCCGGAAACCGCGCGGGCACACCCGTTCGCTCGTAACATCGCTCACATGGATTACATGTGGGTGATGCCGGCCGTGGCGTTCGTCTCGTGCGTGATCATCGGGATCGGGTTCGTGGTGGGGATACCCGGCAGCAAGGACTGAGTCGAACCGGCTGCGTGAACCCAGGGTCCACTGGGTCAGGCGGTGACCGTCCCGCGCCACCGGCCGATCAGCGCCATCGAGTGATAGATGGCCAGGGCGGCCGCGGCGCCCAGTGCGATGCCGCCGAAGTTCAGGTCACCGACCACCCAGGTGAAATCGGCGATGCCGATCACGAGTGGAATCGCGGCGGTGAACTGATTGATCGGACGACCGAAATCCACCCGGTTGGTGACCCAGATGTGCACGCCCAGGATGCCGACCAGGCCGTAGAGCGCCGTTGTCACACCACCGAGCACACCCGGCGGAACCGCGGCGATCACCGCGCCGACTTTCGGCGACAGGCCCAGCAGGATCGCCGCCGTACCGGCCACCCAGTACGCGGCCGTCGAGTACACCTTGGTCGCCGCCATGACGCCGATGTTCTCGGCGTAGGTCGTGGTGGCCGATCCGCCTCCGCTGCCGGCCAGCACGGTGGCCAGCCCGTCGGCCGCCAGTGCGCGGCCGATCCGGCGGTCGTAGTTGATGCCGGTCATCGTCGCGACCGATTTCACGTGGCCGATGTTCTCCACCAGCAATACCAGCACCACCGGCAGGAACATCGGAATCACCGACAGGTGGAAACTCGGCGCCTGGAACTCCGGCAACCCGACCCATGCGGCCTCGCCGATCCCGGTGGTGTCGACCTTGTCGAAGATCAGTGAGATCACGTAGCCGAGAATGACACTCAGGAAGATGGCCAGCCGGCCGAGCATTCCGCGAAACAGCACCACCGAGGCGACCAACAACACGAGTACCACGGTGGCGATGACCGGGTCCTGCTCGTAGTTCGTCTTCGCGGTGGGTGCGAGGTTCAGTCCGATGAGCGCGACGATGGTCCCGGTGACCACCGGCGGCATCAACACCTCGATCCAGCCGATGCCCGCGAAATGTGCGATCACGCCGATCATCAGGAGCAGCGCACCGACCACCACGATCCCGCCGAGCGCGGCCGACTGGCCGTTCGACGCGGTCGCCGCGAGCACGGGGGCGATGATGGCGAAACTCGACCCGAGGTAGCTCGGCAGTCGGTTGCGGGTGATGAGCAGGAACAACAGCGTGCCGATGCCGGAGAACAGCAGTGTCGTCGACGGTGGGAACCCGGTGAGTACCGGCACCAGGAATGTGGCGCCGAACATCGCGACCACATGCTGTAGACCGATCCCGACGGTCTTCGACCAACCGAGGCGTTCATCCGGGCCGATCACCCCGCCACCCTCGACCTGTCGCCAGGACAGCAGATCCCTCGGTCGCGTGCGCGGTGTCGCCATGGGACACAGTGTGGCGCATGGCGGGTCGACCCGCTGCCGCAACGCACGACGCGACGGCCGAGAACGTGACGGGCATCACCCCGCTTTATTATGCATTTCAGATTCCAATTATGATCTACTCGATCCCATGCAGCTGACCCGCTTCACCGACATCGGCCTCCGGGTGGTGATGCGCCTCGCCGTCGCCGGCGAAAACGATGCGGACACAACAGTCCTCACCACCAAGACGTTGGCCGCCGAGCTCGCCGTGCCGTACACGCATGTCGCGAAGGTGGTGGGCCGACTCTCCGAGATGGGCGTGGTGCATGCCCGCCGCGGCCGCAGCGGCGGACTGGCGATCACCGACCTCGGTCAAGGCGCACGCGTCGGCTGGTTGGCATCGAGCCTCGAGGGCACCGGCGAGGTGGTGGATTGCGAAGGGCCCCAACCCTGCCCACTGCGCCGCGCCTGCCGGCTACGTGGCGCACTGGCCCGGGCCAGGACCGCCTTCTTCACCAGCCTCGACGAACAGACGGTGGCCGACCTCGTCCGGGAACCGACCACTGCGGTGCTACTGTCGCTGACCCCGCACCCGCCCGAGGCCGCCGCCGATCCCGCGCGCGCCCAGACCTGACGAGCGCCCCAGAAACCCTGACGGACACCGTCACCGAGGAACAGGAGTCACCATGTTGTCCGACACCCAGCGGCGCACCCTCGCCGCCACTCTGCCGGCGGTGCAGGCGGCACTCGGCGAGATCACCACCCGCTTCTATCAAGGACTGTTCACCGCCCATCCGGAGCTCCGCGACAACCTGTTCAACCGGACGCATCAGGAGACCGGCGAACAGCCCCAGGCGCTGGCCGGATCGGTGGCCGCATTCGCCCGGCTGCAACTCGAACCCGACATCCGTCGGCAACGCTTCATTCTCGACCGGATCGCGCACAAGCACGCCTCACTGGGCGTGACCCGCGACCAGTATGCGGTCGTGCACGAGCATCTGTTCGCAGCCATCGTGGCGGTGCTGGGCGACGCCGTGACCCCCGAGGTCGCCGACGTATGGGATCAGCTCTACTGGGATATGGCCGATCTGCTCATCGCCACCGAGCACGGCCTCTACGAGAACGCCGGTGTCGCACCGGGTCAGGTATGGCGCGACGTCCGTGTCATCGAACGCACCCAGGTGTCGCCGGACACGATCGCCTTGGAGCTCGTCTCCTCCGGCGATCAGCCGTTGCCGGAGTTCACTCCTGGACAGTACATCTCGGTGCAGGTCGCTCTTGCCGACGGCGCCCGGCAGATCCGTCAGTACAGCCTGACCGGTGCGCCGAATGCACCCGCGTGGCGGATCAGCGTGAAGCTGGCGGGCGAGGTTTCCGGCCACCTGCACGCCGAGGTGTTCGAGGGCGATTCACTGCGGGTGAGCACCCCGTTCGGTGATCTGGTGCTGCCCGACGGCGACGCGCCGATGGTCCTCGCCTCCGCCGGCATCGGTTGCACCCCGGTGATCGGCCTGCTCGAGGCGATGTCGGACGCGCGTGACCCGCGACCGGTGACCGTCCTGCACGCGGACCGGTCGCGCGATCGGCAACCGCACCGCGGCCGGTTGGCCGCCCTGGTGGACTCACTGCCCGACGCTCGGTTGGTCCAGTGGTACGAGAACGCCTCGCCACACGTTCTCTCCGACTCGGTACGGACCGGCCAGATGTCACTGCAGGACCTGTCGGTGGACCGCTCGGCCCACGTGATGCTCTGCGGCCCCGGCGGGTTCCTGTCGGCGATGCGCGAGGAATTCCTCTCCCACGGTATCGACGAGAACCGGCTGCACTACGAGACATTCGGCCCCGAGCTGCTGCGATCGAAGTCCTGATGGCCGCCGCAGTCGTAGCCGCGTGCACGTTCCTCTGGCTGGGGATGGTGCTGGCGATCTCGTTCCTCGAGGCGCCACTGAAGTTCCGCGCCCCCGGCGTCACCCTGCCGATCGGGTTGGGGATCGGTCGACTGGTGTTCCGCGCGCTGAACGCGGTGGAATCGGTGTGGGCGGCCGCCATCGTCGTAGCGGTGGCCGTTGGCGAATGGCCGGGTGCGGCAATCCCCATCGCAGCGGGTGTCGCGGTGGGGGCGCTCGCCCTCCAGCTGGCGGCGGTGCGGCCGCGACTGACTCGTCGCTCCGACGCCGTTCTGGCCGGATACACCGGCCCCCGCAGCCACGCGCACCTCGTCTACGTGGGCGTCGAGGTGATCAAGGTGGCGGCGCTCGTCTGTCTTGGTGTGCTGACCTTGTCCTGACCCCGGCCAATGCCGCCTGCCGCGGAGGCGCTGACAGCGTTCTCCCAGTGTCGCGCAAGCCGGCCCGAAGCAAGTCCCCCTAGGTTGTCTTCGAGCCGGCAGCGCCGTCGGCCGAGCACCAACGGGAGGGCCGCATACTGATGACCGCGCGCGACACATTTCGCCGATTCTCGTCCGCGCTGACCTCAGAGGGTCCCCGATTCGCGATGGCCGCGGCACTCCTGTTGCTGGCCACCGGATGTGAGATCATCGGCATCTTCGTGTTGTCCGATGTGATCGATGGCGCGCTGACCGCGACGGACGTCCTGCAGTTCGGTGCGCTGGCCGCCCTCTGGTTGTTGGTGACCGCCGTGTCCACCGGCGCCGACTACTACGGGCAGGTCGCCGCGATCGGCATCTCCGAGCGGGTGGTGTTGCGGCTGCGTGACCGCCTGTTCGCCCACGTGCAACGCCTCAATCCGGTCATCCACCGCCGCTTCGGCGTGGGTGACCTCGTCACCCGGCACACCGGGGACCTGGAGGCAGTGGAATACCTGGTCGGGTCCGGTCTGATGCAATTCGTCATCGCCGCGGTGAACACGACCGGCCTGGTCATCGCAGCACTCATCATGAGTTGGCAGGTGGCGATGGTCGCGCTGGCGGCCGTACCGGTCCTGTGGGCGCTGTCGGCGCTCTACTCGCGACGCCAGCGGCTGATCACCCGTGACGAACGCGTCGCCAACGCCGATATCGCGCTGGCCGTGTCGACCGCCATCAGCGGTCACGAGACGGCGGTCGCCTACAACCAGCAGGATCGGGAACACGCCCGGTTGCACCGGGCCGGCATCACCTGGCTCGGCACCCGCATGACCCAGACCCGGATCGAGGCCGGATTCGGTGCGGTGATGGGTTTCGGCCAGGTGGTGGTGACCTTGGCGATCGCCGTCGCCGGCGTCTGGCAGGTCCGCCAGGGCACGCTCAGCGTCGGTGCACTGCTGGCGCTGACCGGCTACCTCGGCATGCTGTATCCCAAGATGCAGGAACTCGCCGAGATCCGACTGGCCCTCGCCTCGGCGACGGTCAGTGCCGAACGCCTCTGCGAACTGCTCGATCTCGAGCCGACCGACGCGGACCACCCCGACGCCATCCCCCACCGGGGTCCCGACCATGCGGTGTCGGTGCGTGAGGTGACCCTGCACCGCGACGGCGCGACGGTCCTCGACCGGGTGTCCCTGGACCTGGCCCCCGGTCGGATCACCGCCCTGGTCGGCGCCAGCGGAGCCGGCAAATCCACCCTCGCGTCGCTGTTGTGCCGCTTCGAACGGCCCGACGGCGGACGCATCACCCTGGGCGGCCGGGACCTGACCGCACTGACCGGCCGGTCCATCCGTGACCACATCACGCTGCTGCCCCAGCAACCGGTCATCAAGGCCGCCACCGTCGCCGACAACATCGCCTACGGGTGTCCCGACGCCGACCGTGCCGCCATCATCTCCGCCGCGATCGCTGCCGACGCGGATTCCTTCATCAGTGCCCTGCCCCAGGGATATGACTCGCTGCTCGACGAGGACGGGTTGACCCTGTCCGGTGGACAGCGCCAGCGGATCGCGATGGCACGCGCGTTTCTGCGCGATACACCGATCCTCATCCTCGATGAACCGACGTCAGGACTCGACGACGCCACCGCCCGACGCATCCTCGAACCGTTGCAGCAACTGGTCGCCGGCCGTTCCACCCTGCTCGTCACCCACGACCCACGGGTCACCGAGATCGCCGACGACGTGGTGGAGCTGCACGCGGGCCGACTCCGCGCACATATGAACTTTGTTGCATAGTGCGTAGGTGCAGTGTTAGGTTCGGATCGTGGCGCTCGAACATGCGATCTTGGTGTCGCTGGCCGAACGGCCCGGAACGGGCTATGAGATCGGCCAGCAGTTCGATCGATCCATCGGATACTTCTGGTCGGCAACCCACCAGCAGATCTACCGCACGCTGAAGAAGCTGCACGCCGACGGCCTGGTGAGCTTCGAATCGATTCCGCAGGACGGCCGACCCGACAAGAAGGTCTACACCGTCTCCGACGCCGGCCGACAGGTCGTGGCGGAGTGGGCCACCAGCCCGACGCCGCTGCAGCCGCTCCGCAACGATCTCGGAGTCAAGCTGCGCGCCGCCGAATTCGGCGACCTGACCACCATCATCGGGGAGCTCAAGGCCCACCGCGACGAGCACCTCGCCCAACTGACACTGTTCACGGGTTTCCAGACGGCCTACTACCCATCGCCGGAAACCCTCACCGGCCGCAAGCTCCACCAGTACCTGGTGCTCCGTGGCGGCATCCGGTCCGAGAAGAGCTTCGTCGACTGGTGTGACGAGGTCATCGCCGCCCTCGAACGCGAATTGTCCGCTCAACGCCAGTAGTTCGAATCACTGGCCACTCCCCCGATCCCCGACACGAAAGGCAACGCCATGTCAGCCCACACGGCCGAGCGAAATCCGCAGTTCCCCAACCTGTTCGAACCGCTCCAGATCGGCGGGATGACCATCCCGAACCGTCTCATCATGGGGTCGATGCACACCGGCCTCGAGGATCGGGTGTGGGATATCGACAAGCTCGCGGCCTACTTCGCCGCGCGGGCCAGGGGCGGCGCCGGACTGATCATCACCGGCGGATTCGCCACCAGCCGGACCGGCGTGCTCTCCATCGCCGGCGGGAAGATGACCAACGTCCTCGAGGTCAAGCGCCATCAGCGCGTCACCAAGGCCGTGCACGACGAGGGCGGCAAGATCGCGATGCAGCTCATCCACGCCGGCCGCTACGGGTACAACCCATTCAAGGTGGCCGCCGGCTCCGAGCCGTCGCCGATCCACCCGTTCAAACACCTGAAGATGAACGAGCCGATCATCCGGCACGTGATCCGCAGCTTCGGACGGTCGGCGAAACTGGCTCGCCAGGCCGGCTACGACGCGGTCGAGATCATGGGCGGCGAGGGCTACCTGATCAATCAGTTCCTCTGCCCGCACACCAACGACCGCACCGACAAGTGGGGCGGCTCCACCGAGAACCGCCAGCGGTTCCTGGTCGAGGTCATCAAGGAGATGCGCCGCCAGGTGCCGCGCGATTTCCCGATCATCCTGCGCCAGTCCATCGCCGACCTCATCCGCAACGGACAGACCTGGGACGAGGTCGCCCTCATGGCGCGCAAGGCCGAACAGCATGGGGTCGATGCCATCAACACCGACATCGGCTGGCACGAGGCGCAGGTGCCCACCATCGTCACCTCGGTGCCCCGCGGCGCGTTCGTGAAGTTCACCGAACGTCTTCGCGACGAGGTGTCGATTCCACTCATCGCCGCCAACCGCATCAACACCGCAGAACTCGCCGAGGAGATCCTCGAGCGCGGACGCGTCGACGCCGTGCAGATGGCTCGGCCGTTCCTCGCCGATCCCGAGCTCGCCAACAAGGCGCGCGAGAACCGTTCCGACGAGATCAACACCTGCATCGGCTGCAACCAGGCCTGCCTCGACCATGCGTTCGTCGGCAAGCACGTGTCCTGCCTGGTCAATCCGCAGGCCGGCCGCGAGACGACACTGCTCCTCGGACCGACCCGCCGCGCCAAGCGAGTGGCTGTCGTGGGTGCCGGACCTGCCGGGCTCTCTGCCGCCGTGGCGTCGGCCCAGCGCGGTCACAAGGTCGACCTCTACGAGGGCGGCCCCAGCATCGGCGGCCAGTTCTCCATCGCTTCCCGGATCCCGGGCAAGGAAGAATTCAACGAGACGATCCGCTACTACACCCGGCAACTCGAGATCCACGGCGTGAACGTGCTGCTGAACAAGCGGGTGACCGCCGAGGAGATCATCGAGGGCACCTACGACGACGTCATCGTGGCCACCGGCGTCACCCCGCGCATCCCGAGCATTCCCGGGGTCGATCATCCGATGGTCATGTCCTACGCCGACGCCGTCCTCGGGCGCCGCGAGATCGGCAAGCGGGTCGCGGTGATCGGCGCCGGCGGAATCGGCTTCGACGTCAGCGAATTCCTGGTCACCGATGAGTCGCCGTCCCTGAATCTCAAGGAATGGGAGCAGGAGTGGGGCGTCACCGAGGACGGCGACAAGCCCGGCTTCGTCACCAAACCCCGCCCGCTGCCGGCGATCCGGCAGGTCTACCTCGTGCAGCGCAAGCCGGGCAAGCAGGGCAAGACACTCGGCAAGACCAGCGGCTGGGTGCACCGCGCGACGGTGAAGATGAAGGGCGTGGAACAGATCTCGGGCGCGACCTACGACAAGATCGACGACCAGGGTCTGCACCTGAGCTTCCACGACGACGAGGGCAAGGTCACCGACACCCGCATTCTGGAAGTCGACAACGTGGTCGTGTGTGCCGGGCAGGAATCGGTGCGCGAGCTCGTCGACCCGTTGACCGTGGCCGGGGTGACCACCCACGTCATCGGCGGCGCGGACCTGGCCGCCGAGCTCGACGCCAAGCGGGCGATCCGCCAGGGCACCGAGGTGGCCGCAGGCATCGCCTGATCCTCATCTCGCACGACGCCGCGAGTGTCTTGTGTCAACCGCGAGTCCGATCCGGCTCGCTGCGCACGGAGAACACTCGCGGCGTCGTCGTTTGCGGGCCGACTAGGATCTCGGACATGGGTATCCCTGCGCCAACCGAGTCCGCTCGCGCCGTGGTGACCGGCGCATCTTCCGGCATCGGCATGGAGCTCGCCCGGGCGCTGGCGGCTCGCGGATACTCCGTGATTCTGGTGGCCCGGCGCGGCGACATCCTCGAGGAGCTTGCCGCCGAACTGCGCACCGGCCACGGCGTGGTGGCCGAAGTGCGTGCGGTCGATCTGTCCGACCCTGGTGCGGTGGAGGTGTTGAGCGCCGAACTCGCCGGCCGCGACATATCCATCCTGTGCAACAACGCCGGCATCGCCACCTTCGGCCCGGTCCATGACCTCGACCCGGAGTACGAACGCGCGCAGGTGCGGTTGAACGTCAACGCCGTCCACGACCTGACCCTGGCAGTGCTGCCACAGATGGTCGCGCGCGGTTCCGGCGGAATCCTGATGGTGGGTTCGGCCGCCGGCAACATGCCGATCCCCCACAACGCCACGTACGCCGCCACGAAGGCGTTCGTGAACACCTTCAGCGAGTCGGTGCGCGGCGAAGTGTCGAGTCGAGGCGTCCACATCACCCTGCTCGCGCCGGGACCGGTTCGGACCGAGACACCCGCGCCGGAAGAGGCGTCGGTGGTGGACCGGCTCGTTCCCGACTTCCTCTGGCACTCCAGTGACAAGGTCGCCGAGATGAGCCTGGACGCACTCGCGCACAACAAGATGCGCGTGGTGCCGGGCACGCTGTCGAAAGCGATGTCGGTCGCCGGCGGATACAGCCCACGCGCGGTCGTCGCGCCGATCGTCGGCACGTTCTATCGGAAACTCGGCGACGACGGCTGACTCATCCACCGCCACTTTCATAGTCTGACCTGCGTCGACAAAACTTGTCGGTGGGTGCCGATAGTTTGGTGTCATGCAATCGAGCGCACCGGCGTTGGCCCAGATGGGCGACGATGAGCAGCACTCGGCCACCGAGTTGGTCGAGGTGCTCCATCATTGCAACGCGGTGCGCGCAGCTGCCGATTATCGGATGTTGCAGGCGGCCAGCCTGATCCACGAGGAACGTGAACAAGACCATCTGGTGCGGTTGGCTGCGGCGTTGGGTGAACAGTCGACGTCGCTGGCGGATCTGGAACTTCTGGCCAAGCGGGCGGCGGCCGGAGAGGATCCACGCGCCCAGTACGGACCGACCGGATTGGAGATGGCGATCGCCGAGGTCGGTGCCGCGTTGACGGTGCCACCTGCTCGGGCGCGGGAATTGATCGAGGCCGGCAGCGTGTTGCGTCATCAGTTGCCGTTCACCGGCGCCACCCTTGTTTCCGGGCGTATCGATCTGCCGCGGTTTCTGGTGGTGGTGCGCCGTACCGCGCTGGTCGACTCCGCGAAGTTCGACGTGCTCGACAAAGAGATCGCCGCGGCCATCGAATCGCGGGAGCCGATGTCGATGACCCGGTTCACCACGATGATCGACAAGATCATCGCGAAGATCGATCCGGCCGCGGTACGCCGCCGGCGTGAACAGGTCGACACCGACCGCAACATCAATGTGCGCCCCGACCGCCACACCCCGGGTCAGTCCCGTATCGGGGGTGCGTTGCCCGCCGAGCAGGCCGCCGCCATCGACGCCCGACTCAATGCGATGGCCGCCTCGGTACATTCCGACGACCCTCGCACCGCCGCCCAACGCCGCGCCGACGCGTTGGTCGCCTTGGCCGCCGGCGTCGCCCGCTTGGACTGCGGTTGCGAGGCCTGCACCACCGACCCCGGCGACGATGACAGCGCCGCCGGCGAGGAGCTCGACGCAGCCGACGCATCACCCGGCACCGGCATCGACGCGGATATCGATACCGACGCCGACGCCGACGCCGACGCCTCCGACGTGACCGCGTCCGACACCGACGTGAGTGGTGAGGCCGAGGTCAGCGACGGGCACAGCGCCGCTCCTACCGATGCCGAGACCGGTGCCGATGCCATCACATCGGACTGTGCGCCGCGTCCGACCTTCCACATCGTGGTCAACCTGAGCACCCTGCTCGGCCACGACGACGATCCGGCCTTCCTCGACGGCCAGGGCGTCATCGACGCCGACACCGCCCGCGCCTTGCTGGCCGAGGCCAAGCGCTGCTACGTCACCCCCGACACCACCAATCTCGCACAGGCCGACCGGTATGCACCGTCGAAGAAGCTCGCCGACCTGATCCGGGCGGGCGAATTGTGTTGCAGCTTTCCCGGCTGCAACAACCGTGCCTATCACGCCGATGTCGACCATTCGGTTCCGCACGGCGAAGGTGGCGCGACCGATGCGCGAAACCTCAAGCCGCTGTGCAGGTTTCATCACAGGATCAAAACGTTCGCGACCGGGTGGCGCGACTATCAGGATCCGTTGGGCACGGTGTTCTTCCAATCACCGACCGGTCATACCTACCTGGGTAACGCGTTCACCGGGCGTGATCTGTTCGGGTCGCTGACCCGCAGCACCCGGCCACCCGACGATCCGGCCCGACAACGCATCGACACCATCCGCGACCGACGCTCGAGGTCGGTCAAGCGCGCCGACACCCGCGCGATGGAACGCTGGAACAAGGAGAACCCGCCGCCGTTCTGACGTTTCGGGGCCGGTGCGGCCGGAACGGTCGACACCGGTGACGCGATGCACCGCGTCTGCCGACGGCTATGGTTGACCGCGTGCAGGACAAATTGGTGTGGATCGACTGCGAGATGACGGGTCTGCGGATCGAGTCCGACAAATTGATCGAGATCGCCGCGCTTGTCACCGACAGCGAGCTCAACGTGCTCGGCGACGGCGTGGACATCGTGATCCACGCATCCGACGAGGACCTGGCCGCGATGCCGGACGTGGTCCGGAAGATGCACGCCGCGTCCGGACTCACCGACGAGGTCCGAGCATCGACCACCACGATTGCCGAAGCCGAGAAGCAGGTCCTCGACTACATCCGCACCCAGGTGAGCACCGCCGGTGCGGTGCCACTTGCCGGCAACTCGATCGCCACCGACCGTGGATTCCTCGCCCGCGACATGCCCGAACTCGATGCCTACCTGCACTATCGGATGGTCGACGTGAGCTCGATCAAAGAGCTGTGCCGGCGCTGGTACCCGAAGATCTACTTCGGTCAGCCGGAGAAAGGTCTGGCGCACCGGGCACTCGCCGACATCCGCGAGTCGATCCGGGAGTTGAAGTACTACCGGGCCGCTGCGTTCGTGGCCGCGCCCGGTCCGGAGGCCGACGACCTCGCAGCTATCGTGAAGGACCTCGGACCTGCATGAACACGCGGGCCGCGATACCGATTGGAGTTCGGGCGCCTCGACCCGCTAGAGTAAGTCCCTGGCTCTGGGACCCGGTGAAAAACCCTGGGTGACGGACGCCGATGGTGGATGTAGTTCAGTTGGTAGAGCACCAGGTTGTGATCCTGGCTGTCGCGGGTTCGAGTCCCGTCATCCACCCCGACACGATGGCCCCTGTCCCGCTCGATGCGGGACAGGGGCCATTGTCGTGTGTCAGTACGAGGTCAGACCCCGGCCTGAGCCATCCGGGTGCTCGGGCGGATGTAGTTGTACCAGGTCACACCGAGCAGCGCGATGAAGAAGAACACGTAGAACCACAGGGCGGGTTCGATGTTGCCGAAGGCGCTCTTGGACCAGGCGTAGGCCAGCGGGACGATGAAGCCGCCGAATGCGCCCACCGACGAGATGATGCCCAGCGCACCGGCAGCCTGTCGGCGCATGTTGGTCATGATCTCCGGGGTACCGCCGGCGTCCTCGCCCTTGACACGGAAGATCTTGGAGATCATCCGGTAGGTGGAGCCGTTGCCGACGCCGGTCGCGACGAACAGCAACATGAACGCGGCGAAGAACACCGGCAGATTCTCGGCCTTGACCGACCAGAGTGCGATGGCCGCGCCCACCGCCAGCGCGACGAAGCTGAACGCGGTGATGCGGGCGCCACCGATCACGTCGGAGAGCTTACCGCCGAGCGGCCGGGCGATCGAACCGATACCGGCACCCAGGAACGCCCAGGCCAGCGCGATGTCACCGCGGTCGAAGACCGCCTTGAGCAGGCTGGGGAACGCGGCCGAGTAACCGATGAACGAACCGAAGGTGCCGATGTACAGCAGCGACATCACCCAGGTCTCCCGGTGGCGCAGCGACTCCCAGACGGGCTTCACATCGGCCTTCGCCTCCGACAGGTTGTTCATGAACAAGAACGCGAGTACCGCAGCTGCCACGGCCAGCGGCGCATAGAACAAGCCGGCGTACGACAGGGTGACTCCGCCGCCGATCACGACGATGCTCGGGATGATCTTCTGCGCAACCGCGACACCGATGTTGCCGCCGGCCGCATTCAGGCCGAGCGCCCAGCCCTTCTCCTTCTCCGGGTAGAAGAAGGAGATGTTGGCCATCGACGACGCGAAGTTGCCGCCACCGAAACCCGCCGTCGCGGCGATCACCAACAGCAGTCCGAACGGAATATCGGGGTTGGACACCGCCCAGGAGAGTCCGAGGCACGGGATCAGCAGCAACAGTGCCGAGATCACGGTCCAGTTCCGGCCGCCGAAGACCGGCACCGCGAACGTGTAGGGCAGCCGCAGGAAGGCGCCCACGCCACTGGGCACGGCCACCAGCCACAGGGCCTCGGTGGTGGAAAGCGCGAATCCGGAGGCGGCCGCGGTGCCGTCGGAGTTGGCGGTCATCTGCACCACGACGATGCTCCACAGTAACCACACCGAAAACCCGATGTGCTCGGCAAAGATCGAGAAGCAGAGGTTCTTGAACGCGACCTTCTTGCCTATCTTGTTCCAGAAGGTCTCATCATCTGGTTGCCAGTGGCGAATCCAGTGCCCGTGTTGGTCGAGCAGTGCCTCGTCGGAGGTGCGAGTGGATTCCTGGGTTGTGGTCATCTCAGATACTTTCGTCAGAGAATTGGCGACAGTGGACTGGGCGACGCTGCCCGAGAACTACGCGATGAATGTATGAACGGTTCGTTACGGGACGCGCATCGTTCGGTTACACGGCCATCAAGGTGCCCGCACACGACGGCACCTGGCGTGTGAGATGGCAGCCTTTCGTCCGAAATACAACCAGAACCATTGCAGCACAACAGCTTACGATCACAGAGGCCCGACCTTCTGGTCGGGAGACCCCGCCGATCCGCCAGCGCGAGACGTTCACGTTCATGCCGTACCATCGCCCGCATGCTCGAGGACCTGAACAAGGCAGCAAAGAAGGCCGGACTCCATGTCGCGAACGCCAAGAAGGATGGACTGTACTCCATCCGGAAGACGAAGAACGCCAAGTTGATCGCCAAGAACGTCGACGCGGACGAGGCCGCGTCCATCATCTCCGACCACTCCTGAGATCTCCGGGCCCACTCCCGCACGACCCACCAGATCCACCCTCCCCGCCCCGGTCGATCGCGTCGCCAGGACGCCCGGCCTCGGCACCGGAGGGTGGATCTTTGCCTTCCCCGGGTCCGACCACTCGACCATGCCAATGTGCGACGAGCGTCACACACGGCTGTTACCATGCCGTTACTTAAGGTCAAATGACCTATACATTGCGTCGTTAGCGTTTCACGCACACCAGGACCTGCGGGTCCGCGGCCCGGATCGGACGGTTTCCATGAACCAGGACATTTCGCGCCGGCGTCTGCTCGGTACCACGCTCGCCGTCGCGGGTGTTGCGGCCGGTTCGGTCGCACTGGGCGCCGGACGAGCGAGTTCCGCTCCCGGCGACGCTGTCGACGCCGTGGTCGTCGGCGGCGGACTCTCCGGGCTGGCCGCCGCCAAGTCCCTCGCCGCCGGTGGTGCGTCGGTCGTGGTGCTCGAGGCCCGCGGGCGGGCGGGCGGCCGCGTCCACAACATCACCTCTCCGAAGGTCGGGGCGACCCTGGACGCCGGAGCCGAGTTCATCGGCCCTACACAGAATCACATCGCTGCCCTCGCCCGTGAGTACGACGTGCGGACCATCCCCACCTACAACCAGGGCGACAGCATCTTCTGGAACAGCGGGGAGACTTCGCGCATGCCGGCGGCGTTGCCTCTGCCGCTGCAGGCCGACACGCTGCAGGCCGGCGCGGGCCTGGCCAGAGCGCAGGCGGAAGCCTTGGCCGGGTTCCCGGTCGGCGAGCCGTGGAAGCACCCCAACGCGCGCTACCTCGATTCGTTGACCTGGGAGCAGTACAGCCACCAGATCGCGACCACTCCGACCGCCCGGGCATTGATGCAGGTCGCGATGTCTGCGCCGCTGTCGGTCCGTCCGGACGAGGTCTCGGCGCTCTACTTCCTCAACTACATCGCTGCGTCCGGCGACGAGAACAACCCGGGTACGCTGATCCGGCTGTTGAGTACCGACGACGGCGCTCAAGAGAGCCTCTTCGAGGGTGGTGCCGCCCTGATCCCGTTGCGGATGGCACGGGCCCTGGGCACCCGGATGGTCTACAACGCCCCGGTGCGGTCCATCGACTGGTCCGGCCCGACGGCCACGGTCACCAGCGCCGCCGGAACCTTCCACGCCCGCAAGGTGATCGTGGCGATGTCTCCGGCCATCAGCGACCAGATCCGCTACTCCCCCGGCCTGCCGGCGACCCGCATCGGCCTCACCGAGGGCTACCACATGGGCGCGGTCAGCAAATTCGCGGCGTTGTACCGACGTCCGTTCTGGCGTGCCAAGGGTCTGTCCGGGCAGGTATACGGCAACGGCCGACCGATCGACGTCACCTTCGAGAGCTACGCGGAGGATCGGCACATCCTGATGGGATTCATCTCGGCGGACGCGATGCGACGACTCGATCGAGCGCCCGAGTCGCAGATCGTCCGCGAGTGCATCGACAATTTCGTCGACTACTTCGGTCCCGAGGCCCGCGACTTCATCGATCATGGCATCTACAAGTGGGATCTCGATCCGTGGGCACAGGGTGGTCCGGTCGCGGTCTCGTCGCCGGGCACCCTCACCGCCTACGGACCGGCACTGCGGGCACCGGTTGGTCCGATTCACTGGGCGGGTACGGAGACCGCCGACTACTGGACCGGTTACATGGACGGTGCCGTCCGTTCCGGTGAGCGCGCCGCCCGCGAGGTGCTCGGCTCGCTTGCCTAGACCTGCCCACTCAATCCACAGAAGGACCCCATCATGGCTCGCATGTCTGTCGAGAAGCGACGAGAACTGCTGCTCGAGGCCGCCTTTCGGGTCATCGCACGCGACGGTGTCGACAGGGCCACGACGCGCGCGATCAGCGCCGAAGCCGAGATGACGCTGTCGACCTTTCACTACGTGTTCGATTCACGCGACGATCTGCTCGCCGCGCTCGTCCAACGCGGCACCGACAGCGAGATCTCGGTGATCGCCGAGGCGTTGACGGCTGCTGCCGACGATCTCGTCGAGGGGTACGACGGGATTCGGCTGATGTTGCGGGAGAGCCTGATCGGCTATATCGACGGCGTGGTGGCCGATCCAGAGCGAGAGCAGGCGATGATCTCACTCAACCAGTACGCACGTCAGACCACCGGCCTCGAATGGCTCGGCGCCGACATGTACCGCAGGTACTACGCGGCCATCGCCGACGGATTGACCCTCGCGGCCGTCCAGGCTCGTGTCGAGTGGGACCGTCCGGTCACCGAGTTGGCACCTCTGCTGGTGGCGGCCACTGACGGAATCACGCTGGCATACCTGAACACACGTGACCGATCGATCTGCGACCGGATCGCCGAGGCGACCGTGATCCTGATGCTCGGCCACGTCGTCCGGCGATAGACCGGACGGTGTCGACCGCGACAACGCTGTCGCAGCCACAACGGAACCATCAAGGGGGACGGCGATGGATGTGACGCGACGGACGCTGCTCGCGGGGGCAGCAGCGACCGCAGTCGGGGGCGGTGTCGCACTCGTTGCCGGGGAACCGGCGGCGAGTGCGACACCGGGCGGTGCGAACGACACCTCCGGCTATCTGGTCGGATGCGGAATCGCCGACATGACCGGGGCGATCGCCGGCCAGGGCATGATGGGCTACTCCGATGCCGATCAGGTAGCCGCCGGCCTCCTGCAACGATGCTGGGCGCGCGCATACATCGTCGTCGACCGCCGCACAGGCGACCGCGTGGTGTTCGTGACGAGCGATATCGCCTGCCTGTTCCAGTCGCACCACATGGGTGTGCTGCCCTTGCTGCGCAAGCGTTTCGGCAACCTCTACACCGAACGCAACGTGAATCTCAACGCCACCCACACCCACGCGTCCTGTGGCGGCACCGCGTGGGACTTCGCATACTCGCTGGCCGCCTACGGATTCAAGAAGAACTCTTACGATGCCGAGATCCGCGGCATCGTCACCGCCATCGCCCGTGCCCATGAGAATCTCGCACCGGGAACCATCTCACTGGGTCGCGGCGAGTTGCACGAGGCGAGTCGCAACCGCTCTCGGGTGGCCTTCGATCTCAACCCGGCTGCCGAGCGCCGGCAGTTCCCCGGCGCGATCGACCCGGCCGTCACCGTGCTGCGTCTGCGTCAGGGCGCCACCGACGTGGGTGCCATCACCTGGTTCTCGACGCACGGCACGTCGCTGACCGACCGCAACAAGCTGATCGCCGGTGACAACAAGGGTTATGCGAGCTACCGCTGGGAGAGCACCTCCCCCGGCGTCATCGCCGCGTTTCCCCAGACCAACAGCGGCGACATGACGCCGAATCTCAACCTGATCAAGATGCGTCCGACCGGTCCAACCGACGACAACAAACGCAACTGCGAGGTCATCGGCGAACGCCAGTATCGGGCCGGCCGCAGCGGGTTCGACGCAGCCCGGCCGATGGCGCGAGGCGGAGTCGACTCGATCGTGCGCTACGTCGACATGTCGGCGGTCCAGATCGACGGAATGTACACGCCGGAAGGCCGGCCGACGGCGACGACACCGGCCATGATGGGCGCCGCAGCCGCGGCCACCAGCACCGAGGACAACTGGCGTTCGCAGTTGGGTTTCCTGCAGGAGGGCACCACCAATCCGTTGGTCACCGCGCTCGGCGGTGACAGGCAACCGCCCATCGCCCCGTGGATGCGAGACATGCAGGCACCCAAGCTCATCGCTTTTCCGCTCGGTCTACTGCCGCCGGCCCCGTGGATCCCGCACGTCGTCCCGCTGCAGATCCTGCGCATCGGCGACCTCGTGTTGGTCGCCATCCCGGCCGAGGTGACCATCGTCGCCGGCCTGCGGCTACGGAGCGTCGTCGCCGATGCGCTGCGGGTCGACATCGACAACGTCCTCATCCAGGGTTACTCGAACGCCTATACGCAGTATGTGACGACGCCGGAGGAATACGACGCACAACAGTACGAAGGCGGCGCGACCCAGTACGGGCGATGGACACTGTCTGCCTACCTGCAGGAGTTCCACGCGCTGGCCACCGCCATGGCGTCGGGCACGGCTCCGGGCCGAGGTCCGGCACCGCTCGACAAATCCGGCTTCCAGCCCGATCTCGTTGCGCCGATACCTCCCGACCGTCCCGTGACCGGGCACTCCTACGGCGACGTAGTGACCGCACCGCGGTCCCGCTACCGTCCCGGCCAGGTGGCGGCCGTCGAATTCGTCGGCGCACACCCCAACAACAACCTGCGTACCGGGGACACCTATCTGGAGGTGCAACGAAAGACGGCGACCGGATGGCGGACCGTCGCCGACGACAACGACTGGGAGACCGAATTGCACTGGCGGCGGCCGCCCGGCGACAGCGACGCGTCGGTGATCCGGGTCGAGTGGACCATCCCGGCAGCGACCTCGGGCCGCTTCCGCATCCGCTATCGCGGTGACAGCCGCGGCGCCGACGGCAGGACCCGACCGATCGACGCCGTGTCGTCGGGCTTCGTCGTCGGCTGATCGGTGCAATGTTCACCGTCCCGTCGGCCGACCCGGGCCACCGCGATAGTGTCGACAGGATTCACCGGTCCACACCGGGATTCACCTCGTACCGCACACCACTCATGAACCGGGGACGGCACCGTATGAAGCTCTTCAGAATCGTCATCCTGACCCTCGCCGGCGTGGTCACGGCATTGCTCACCGTGGCCACCGCCACCGCACACGGCGCGCCGACGTCGCTCGCGGCGAGCCATCACACGTCGGCGTCAGCGGACGGCTCGTCGATCACCTCTGTCTTGACCAATGCGACATTCGGACACCAGGACGCGAACGCGCTGACGGTGCTCGACCGGAACGGCGACACCATCGACCGGGTCGATCTGACCATCCCGCTCAACGGGATCGACGTCCCGCTGCGCGCGGCGGTCAGCGCCGACCGGACGACCGCGACGCTCACTCCCCAGCTCACCGCGGAAATGCGCGCCGCGATCGCATCCGGCATGCATCCGGTGTCGGCCAAGAAGGACCGGGCATATCAGAAGATGATCTGGCACATCAACAACGGATGGAATCGCGGCGGCGGCGTCGCCACTGCGGTCGGGGCGATCGTCGGGCTCATCGTGGGATGCCTGGTGTTGGTCGGCTGCATCTGGGGTGCCGGTGTGGGCGCCGCGATCGGTGCTGTCGTCGGTATCAACAACGGCGACCGCCAGGCCGGCCAGGCCATCCTGACCTGGATCAACACGCCGTAACGCCCTGGCTGGTGCGTGTCACCGCAGCGTGGCACGCATCAGCGAGACGTTGTACTCCGTCCAGGTCGACATGGTGAAGTAAAGGTCGCGGCCACTGGACCACGGATGCAGGAACCCACCGTAGAGCTGGGCGTAGCGGCTGGAGTGCACCAGATCCGCCGGCTCGGACCAGAGACCCTGAGGTGAGCGCGCCGTACGCAACACGATCGACCCGCGCAGCGCGTCGAGATAACTCAGTTGCCACCGCTGCGAGGCCGCGTCGTACCGTGCCGACACCTCGCCGGCCGGCCCGAAGAACAGTGGCGACGCCACATCCCCATCCCGTGCCGCCACCCAGCGACCGTCCCGCCAGTACTGGTACGCCGTCTTGTTCAGCACGTGCTCGGCCGGCACGCGGGCCAACCCGACCGTACCGATGCGTGAATTGGGCGTGCCGAACATGTAGACGTAGCCGTCGTGCGGGACCATCGACGAGACCTGGAATCGGCTGGTGCCGAACAGGTTGTCCCAGCGGGCATACGGGTCCTTGATCCAGGTGGAGCCACCGTCGTCGGAGTAGGCCAACCCACCGTGATTGGTCAGCCACACCCCCGGGATCGGCCCCCACGTGCGTACCGACATGTAGCTCAGGTACTGCCGGTCGCCGAGCGCGAACCCCGACGTCGGGATGGTGGTGATCTCGTAGCGGTTCACGTGCCGGGCGCTCAGCACCTGCGCCGCGTGACAGCGGCTGTCCTGCACCATCGTGTCGATCGACATCCCGTCATCCAGACGGCGGTCCGAACTGAAGCCCAGCACATTGCTGCGCCAATCCCCGCCGTTGGCGCCCGGCGGGGTGAAACCCCGGCCGAAGGTGTCGCCGAAGACGATCGCGATCTGATCCGGTGTGGACTCCCACATGATGCCGAGGTCGGTGCCGTTGACCTGCCATCGCTTGTCGGTGCGACTCGTCGATCCTCTGCCGGTGAGCGTCGAGACGAGGTCGACGTCGGCCACCCGGGGCACCACCGGTTTGGCACTCACCGGCGCGGACGCCTCCTTCGGGTACATGACCGGCGGGGGTGGTGGGAGCGGTGCCGGGTCCGGGTTGGGCACCGGGATCGGGATGTCCTGCGGAGCGGGATCGAGGGTGATCTTGGGGAACTCGATGGACAGCGCCGGCCCGACGTCGATCGGCGTGGGTGGATCGGTGATGTCCGGACACGGGTCGGTGCACGGGTCCTTCGGAGGTGGCTGCGACGGGATCCGGACCGGCGGTTCGTCGGCCGACTCCGGCTCCGGCACCGGCACGATGCGCGGATACGGCAGCGGGATGCCGATCCGATCGGGGATCAGGTCGCGGGGATCGAAGGGTGACGGTGTGGGTGGCAGGTCGGACTCACAGCCCGAACTGGGCAACGGCGTCGGTGAGCCCTCGGCGACCGCCGGCGTCGCGATGAACGTGGCCGCGGCCAGACCCGCGCACACGCTCAGCACTCCCACCGAGCGTGCACACCGCATCATCTGCCCCTCCTCGACCGCACCGCAGGTCAGGAGAGAATGTAACACCGGTCACGTCAGATCGGATGGCGCGCTACAGCGACATGTCGAAGAACAGTCCAGAGGTGTCAGACGTCGGCGTTGCCCTTCGACCACTGGGTCCATGGGATGTTCCAGTCACCGAGTCCGTCGACTCCGGACAGGATCTCTCCCTCGGTGTTCTTCACGATCACCGGATCGCCGCGCAGCGTGTTCTGCATGACCCACAGGGCGTCATCGGGGCTGAGGTTGAGGCAACCGTGGCTGGTGTTGGTGTTGCCCTGCGCCCACACCGACCACGGGGCCGAGTGGAAGAAGATGCCGCTGTAGGACATCCGGGTCGCGTAATCGACCGGCGTGCGGTAGCCCTCGGCCGCGTCGATCGGAACGCCGTAGGTCGACGAGTCCATGATGATGTGCTCGTGCTTGTCCGACACCAGGTACACGCCGTTGGGTGTGTCGTGACCGGGCTTACCCATCGACGTCGGCATCGACCGGATGACATTGCCGTCACGCGCGAAGGTGACCTGTTTGGTGTTGTCGTCGGCGGTGATGACCATCGACCGCCCGATCGTGAAGTTCGTCTTCACGTTCTGTTGGCCGAAGAGTCCGTCGCCGAGGTTGATGCCATAGGTATTCACCGCGACGTCGACCTTGGTACCGCTCGCCCAGTAGTCCTGCGGGCGCCACCGAACCTCGGAGTCGCTGATCCAGTAGAAGGCGCCCTCCACCGGCGGGTTGGTCGTGATCCTGATGGCGTCCTGGGCGGCCTTGCGGTTCGGGATGGGTTCGTCGAACTTGATCGCGACCGGCTGGCCGACGCCGACGGTCTCGCCGGGCGATGGCGTCAGGTACGGCAGTGTCAAATTGTTCGGGGCCTGCGTGGTGAACGACACCCGCTTGGTGGTACGACCACCGATGCCCACGGCATCTGCCTGCAACGTGTAAGTCCGGTTGTAGCCGAGCGGCTCGGCGCTGGTCCAGGTGGTGCCGTCGTCGGAGAGAACACCCTTCACCGGCGACCCATCGGACTTGTCGATACGCACATCGGTGATCGATCCTTCGCTGGCGGCGACGGTGATCGGCGCACCCGGCTGGATACCGACCGACTGATCGGCCAGCGGCCGGTTGGCCAGCTCGGTGACGGTCATACCCGGCCTCAGCATGTCGTCGAACAGGTTGGAGCTGCTGACATCAGACGAGTAGGTGGCGTCCTGCGAGCACGCGGACACGATGGCGATGACGGCGATGAGAACGCCGAAAAGGGCAAGCGGCGACCGCCGGCCGGTGCGGGTACGACCGATCCGCATGTTTCTCCTCCTGGAACACCTACGAACTCGCCGTGCGACGTCGACGACGCCAGGATCTCCCCCTCGAGAGCACGGTCGACCTCTAGTGTACGAGACAATCCGGGACCGGATTGACCGTGTCGTCCGGGTGTCCGACTCGCTGTCGACTCGACACAAAAGACGCCCCGCGCTGGGCGGGGCGTCCTGAGTATCTGGTGCGCCATCAGGGACTCGAACCCCGAACCCGCTGATTAAGAGTCAGCTGCTCTGCCAATTGAGCTAATGGCGCTTGCCGGTGCGAGATGGAACCTTACATGTCGGCGCGACAGAAGTGAAATCGCCTCCTCGCGACACCCGGATCCCTTGGCGTCGACCACGATCGTCAACTCGAACGGTTCCGCACACACGCCGGCCGCCACCGCACCACGCGGTCGGTCAGCCAGGAGAACTCATGGGCCGCGGCGCATCGCCACGACCACACTCACTTCACGAGTTTGCGCACCACCAGGACGACGACGACTGCACCGACACCGGCGAGCGCGTATTTGACCGCCGGCGAGTTCAGGGTGGCCACCGCTTTCTCCTTGGCGTCGGCGGCCAGTCGCTGCGGACTCGTCCGCTCGGCGAGTGTGTCCAGGGTCTTGGCGAGATCTTCTCGTGCCTGCGCGATCTCCTGCTCGATACGTTCGGTATCCCCGGACACGTGATTCCTCCCAATGGTCGACGGCAATGCGGTGACGTTCACCAGTTCACGACGGGCTCGAGTCACGCGGCCGTGCGTCCTTTTGACCCAGGTCGCCGCGCGTCGCACTCGACTTTTCGAGGGTACGGCATCCGGGGCGCCGCGCCCCGGCAGACGGCCCGATCAACCGGCGCGGTGGTGGCCCGCGATCCGGACGATCGCGACAACCCGCCAATACGGTCCCAGGTGGTCTCCACGAGCGATCGACTAGCCTGACATATATGTCAGCATCCACGCGGCTGTCCGTCGGCGACCCCGCCCCCGCGTTCACCCTCCCCGACTCCCAGGACGACCCGGTATCCCTGGCCGACTACGCCGGCCGCAAGGTCATCGTCTACTTCTACCCCGCGGCCTCGACTCCTGGCTGCACCAAGCAGGCATGTGATTTTCGCGACAATCTTGCCGAGCTGAACGAGTCCGGGATCGACGTCATCGGCATCTCCCCGGACAAGCCTGCGAAGCTGGCGAAGTTCGTCGCCGCCGAGGAGTTGACCTTCCCGCTCCTGTCCGATCCGGACAAGACCGTTCTCGCCGCATGGGGCGCCTTCGGGGAGAAGAAGATGTACGGCAAGACTGTCACCGGGGTCATCCGATCGACTTTCCTGGTCGACGAGGACGGAAAGATCGCCGCTGCCCAGTACAACGTCCGCGCCACCGGACACGTCGCCAAGCTCCGTCGCGACCTGTCGGTGTGACGGTCGCCTGCAGGACCGACGACGATGTCCATTCCACTCGCCGAGCAGCTCCTCCCGCGTAAGCGCCCCACGCAGGAGCGGAGCAAGAAGAAGTTCTCCGCGATGCTCTCCGCAGCGCGCGATCTGCTCATCGAGGTCGGTTTCGAGTCGCTCACGTGCGAGGAGATCGCCTCGCGGGCCGAGGTGCCGATCGGGACGCTCTATCAGTACTTCGCGAACAAGTACGTGATCGTGTGCGAACTCGATCGGCAGGACACCGTGGGCGTCCAGGAGGAGCTCGCCGCCTTCTCCACCGAGATCCCGTCCCTGGAGTGGCCGCACCTCCTCGAGAGGTTCCTCGACCATCTCGCCGCCCTGTGGCGCGACGACCCCTCGCGCCGGGCCGTATGGCTCGCCGTGCAGTCCACGCCGGCCACCCGCGCGACCGCCTCGGAGAACGAACGGGCTCTGGCCGATCAGGTCGCCCGCATCCTGGCGCCGTTGACCCCCACCCAGCGCAACCGCCGCGAGATGATGTCACAGGTGCTGGTGCACACCGCGTATTCGGTGCTCAGCTTCTCGGTCCAGGACGGCCACGATCACGATCAGACGGTCGCCGAGCTCAAACGCATGCTGGCCGGCTACCTCCTCCTCGAGGAGACCACCGCCGAGGACTGACCGGCCGGGTATCCGGCCGGCGACGCGGGTCCAGAAAGTTCCCGCGCGCCCGGCAACTTCCCGCGCGTGAAGCTGCACGCGCGGCAGAGCAGCAGGCGCGCGACAAAAATTCGATGGCACCGCGGCGGTCGGTCGTGCGTCCAATGGGTATGACCACCTATCCCACCGATGAGCACGGCCTCATCTTTCGTTCCACAGCCCTCGCCGCCGGATACACCGACAACGAACTGACCCGAGCGCGTCGACGCGGCGACCTGGTATCCGTCGGTTCGGGTGCCTCGGTGACACCTGCCGAACGTACACCCGAGCAGTTGCATCAGCTGTCGGCGATCGCTGCGAGTAAGCAGGCGACCAAGCCGATCACGCTCAGTCATCAGAGCGCAGCGACACTGCACCAGCTGGCGATGCTCAAACCCAACTTCCGGCGCGTCCACACCACGACCGGCAGAAGTCATGGCGCGCATCGCAGCTCGACCCGGCACGAGCACACCGGAACGTTGACCGAGTCCGAGGTCGTCGTTGTGGACGGCGTCCGGGTGACGTCGCTGGAACGCACCGCGGTCGATGTCGCGTGTACGACGCCGCACGGGTTCGCCGGAGCGCTGAGCGTGTTCGACTCAGCGTTGCGAGCAGGCGCCGATAGTGAGGTGATGCGCGCGATGCTCCGGCGTCGCCGCCATGGCGTCGGGCACGCGCGACGCGCACTGCATCACGCGGACGGTGCGTCCGAGAACCCCGGCGAATCGTGGACCAGGGCTCAGCTCATCGAGGCCGGGTTACCGATTCCGCGGCTACAGCATGAATTCCACGACGAGAAGGGCGAGTTCGTCGCGCGTACCGACTTCGACTGGGCCGGGTTGCTCGTCGCCGAGTTCGACGGTGACGTCAAGTATCGAAAGCACCTGAAGCCCGGCGAGACGCCCTTTCAGGTGATGAAGCGGGAGAAGGTCCGGGAGGACGCCCTACGCAAGCTGGGCGTCATGGTGATCCGGTGGACCTGGAAGGACCTCGAAAACGGAGTCGTCGCAGCCCAAGCACGAACATGGCTCACCCGGCTGAACCTTGTGGCTGCGTGACCTCGCGCGGCCGCCGACCACCCGCGCGTGAAATATCGCGCGCGGGTGATCAACGGCCGCGCGAAACCGTCAGACGCCCTCGAGGATGGCGACCGCGGCTGCGGTGTCGCCGTCGTGGGTCAACGAGATGTGCACGCGGGTGTCGGCCAGCAGGTCGCCGATCTCACCGCCGAGGCGGATCGCCGGTCGGCCCCAGTTGTCGGTGACCACCTCGATGTCGCTGTGGCGGATCAACGGCAGCAGCGGCTGCCGGGAGAACCGGCTCACCGACCACGCCTTCACCACGGCTTCTTTCGCGGCCCAGCGGGCGGCGAGATGTCGGGCTTCGTCTCCGGTTCCGGCGGCGGCATCCCGACGTTCGCGGACCGTGAACCGATCCGCGAACGTCGTACCGGGCTGGCGTAGCTGCTCGGCGAACTCCGGGATCGACACGATGTCGATGCCCACACCCAGCACACTCATCGCCGCATCCGACCCCGCGGTCACACCGCCTCGCCGGCGCGACCGTAGCTGCCGTCGACGTCCAGGCGGACCGACGGGTTCAGCAGCAGACCGGCTTCGGCGTCGTGCTCGTCGAGAGCCTCGTCGAAGCGCCGGTTCGGCGGCCGCTGGTAGGCCGGCTCGACGCCGCACATCGCCTCGAGCAGACGATGATTGCCCTTGCGTGCACGCTCGGCGGCCACCTGCCGGTACTGTGCGGCCTGCTCGGCGTCCAGGGTGGCGATGAATGCCTCCGGGTGGACGACGGCGATGAGGCCGGACACGTGCCCGAACCCGAGACTGGTCAGCAGACCGGCCTTGAGCGGGAACCGCTCCCCCAGGTGCAGGGTTTCGCGCGCCCACACCAGGTGCGGGTACTCCTTCATCTGCTCATCGACACAGTCGAGACTCCGGTTGGGCGGGATCACGCCGTCGCGCAGCAGCTGGCACAGCCCGATCAGCTGGAAGGCGGCGGCACCGCCCTTGGCGTGACCGGTCAGCGACTTCTGCGAGACGACGAACAACGGGGCCCCGTCACCGCGACCGATCGCCGATGCGATGCGCTCGTGCAGTTCGGACTCGTTGGGGTCGTTGGCCTTGGTCGAGGTGTCGTGCTTGGAGATCACCGCGATGTCGTCGGCGCTGACGCCGAGCGCGTTGAGTGCGTTGGCCAGCGGCGAGGACAGGTTGCCGCGGGCCGCGCCCAGCGCACCGAGACCGGGAGCCGGGATCGATGTGTGCACACCGTCGCCGAAGCTCTGCGCCCACCCGACCACACCGAGGACCGGCAGGCCCATCTGTGCGGCCACATCACCACGGGCCAGCAGGATCGTTCCGCCGCCGGCGGATTCGACGAATCCACCGCGACGACGATCGTTGGCCCGGGAGAATCGGCGCTCGTCGATCCCGCGTGCCGACATCTTGGCCGACTCCGCGGTCGCGGACATGTCGCCGAATCCGACGATGCCCTCGATGCCGAGGTCGTCGAAGCCGCCGGCCACCGCGAACAGCGCCTTGCCGACGCGGATCTTGTCCACGCCCTCCTCGACAGACACCGCGGCCGTGGCGCAGGCCGCCACCGGATGGATCATCGCGCCGTAGCTGCCCACGTAGGACTGGACGACGTGTGCGGCAACGATGTTCGGCAGGGCCTCCTGCAGGATGTCGTTGGCCTTCGACTCGCCGAGCAGGGTGTTGATGTACAGCTCGCGCATCGACGTCATGCCGCCCATACCGGTGCCCTGGGTGTTGGCCACCAGGCCGGGGTGCACCCACCGCATCAGTTCCGACGGGGTGAAGCCCGAGGAGAGGAACGCATCGACGGTCGCCACCAGGTTCCACAGCGCTACCCGGTCGATCGACTCCGCCATGTCCGGCGTGACGCCCCATCGGGTGGGGTCGAATCCGGTCGGGATCTGACCGCCGACGGTACGGCTCAGCGAGAACTGGCGCGGGACACGGATTTCCGTGCCGGCCAGCCGGGTGACCTGCCAGTCACCGGTCTCCGCGTTCTCGGCCACCTTGGTCTTGTCCGGGTTCGCCGACGCGAACGCCCGGGCCTCCGCCTCGGAGCTCACCGTGAAGGTGAGGTCCTCGTCGAGGTAGACCGAGGTGAGCAGTGGCGAGGTGTTGTCCACCATCGCGCCCTCGTCGGCGTAGCGGCGGATTCCGCACCGCGAGACGACCTCGTCGTGATAGCGCTCGAAGATCTCACTCTCCGGCACCGGGTCACCGGATTCGGTGTCGTACCAGCCCGGCTTCGGTGCGGTGTCCCAGTGGATCAGGCCGGTATTCCACGCGAGCTCGACGACGCCTGCGGCCGAGAGCTTCTCGTCGACCTCCATCTCGAACCGGGTACGGGCCGAACCGTAAGGTCCGAGCTCACCGGCGCCGACGATGACCACGAGGTCTTCGGGTCGGGCGTCGATCGACGGCCACTGCGGGGTCATCGACTTCGGTGCGCGGGCCGGCGCGGGCAGCGCCGCGACCGTCGCCACCTCGGACCGGTCGGCCTGATCCTCCTCGGCCGCCGCCTCAGCGGCCGCCGAGGCGAGTGCCTTGAGGTCGATCGACGGGTCGAGGCCACCGGTGAAGTCGGCGACGATGGCTGCACTGCGCGCACTCTCGCGCTGCTCGGGGGTGCACAGACTCAGCAGGTTGGTGGCCATCTCGTCGGTGCTCCAGGTACGGACACCGGCGGCCTCCACCGCGTCGACCATGCCGTCGTTGTGACCCATCAGGCCGGTGCCGCGGACCCAGCCGATCAGCGCATGCGCGATGGTCGTCTTCTGGTTCCACGAATCCTCGGCGCCCCATCGGGTGACGAGGGCGTCCAGGGCGGCCTTGCTCTCGCCGTAGGCGCCGTCACCACCGAACATCCCGCGGTTGGGCGAGCCCGGCAGCACCACATGCACACGAGCCGCGATGTCGTGATCGGCGTGGATGTCGGCGAGCCCGGCGATGAGTCGCTCGACCGACCACAGCAGCACCTTCATCTCCAACTCGGCGCGAGCACCGGCGTCGGTCAGATCCCCGGCGACACGCGGCGCGGCGAACGGGAACAGCAGGCTGGGCTTCATCGCCGGCTTGACGACCGCCGTGGTGCCCCCGAGGTTCTCGGTCTGCTCCGCGCCGATCCACTCGACGAGGTCGTCGACATCGGTGTAGGAGGCCATGTTTGCCGGTGCCACCCACAGGGCGGCGTCGTAGCGGGCGTTCTCCCGGTAGAGCTTCTTGTAGAACGCGAGCTTGGCCGAGTCCAGGCGCGACGTGGTGGCGACCACGGTCGCACCACCGGCCAGCAGTCCGCCGATCACACCGGCAGCGATCGATCCCTTGCCGGCACCGGTGACCACAGCGATCTCGCCGGCGTACTGACCGACACCCGGGGCCTCGGCGACATTCGCGATGTCGGCGAAGATCCGTGCGTGGACGGCGTTTCCACCGGCCAGCGCCTTGCCCTGCCACCAGGTGGCGTGCTGCGCGACGGTGTCGCCGGCCCCGGCGAAGCGCGCGATGACCGAGTCGTGGTCGGCGTCGAGCTCGCTCTCGTCGGTCAGCCACAGACGCACCAGGTCCTCACGGCTGGTGGCCCATCGGTCGTCGACCAGAACCACCTTCGCGGCGTCGAAGGCCGGCGCGACGGTGCGTGCCCAGTCGGAGCCGAGTTCGGCGCTGACGCGTTCGGCCACAGCAGCATTCGGGTCGTCGACGATTTCGGCGGTCGACGACTCGTCGGCCAGACCGAGCTTGGCGAGGACGGTGTACGCGGCCGAGGCCAGCGCGCCGGACCGTCCGGTGAGCTGTTCGGTGAACTCCCCGAGCGCCGCCGCGTCGACGGTGGCCCCGCCGCCGCCCTCGGCGGCCGGCTTGGCCACCGAGATGCCGCGCTGGGCACCGACGGCGGTGACGGCGCGGTCGATCAGGGCGTCGAGCGCATCGGCGTTGGCCAGCGGTCCGTCGAGCAGGTTGCCGAGGTCCTCACCGCGAACGCTGGCGCCCTCGCGGGTGCCGAGCGCGACGGCCACGGTGGCGTGCAGGCCCCAGCCGGGGCCGAGCTGCCACACGCCCGACACGCGATCGGTGATGTAGGACTGACGTTTGCCGACCGGTCCGAGCACCTTGCGGATCTGGTCGCCCACCGCGTCGGTGAGCACCGGGCCGAGCGGGCGGTAGCCGCGGGCCAGGGTGTCGACCGTCGACGCGAGCGCGTTCATGTCCGCTTCGGCGGCACCGTCGATGGCGCCGAGTCCGAGTTCGCCACCGATGTCGAGCAGCAACTGGTTGCGGCGTGACGAGACACCGTCGCACAGCGCCTCGATGGTGTCGGCCGAACCGATCTGATCGGTCCGCATCTTGGTCCACAGGGCGATCACCGAGCGGACCGCGTCGGCCGGCCCGAACGCGATGTCGTCGGGCCGCGGGCCGGCGGCGGCTGCGGGAGCCGGAGCCGCCGCGGGAGCCGCCGCAGGTGCGGCAGCAGCCTCCGGGGTGGCTTCGGCAGCCGGAGCGGGCTCGTCGGCCTCGGGTTCCGGTTCGGGCCCGGAGTCCTTCGCGAGGATGACGTCGGAGTCGCGCTCGACGTTGACGACCTCGGTGGTCGCCGAGGCGTAGTCATCGAGTTTGAGGGTGTTGGACGCCAGACCGGCGAGCGTCGGTGCGCCCTTGAGACCGATCTCGACGAAGCGCTGGATGCCCAGCCCATCGCGTTCGGTCCCCGCGAACAGCAGCTCCTGGGTCTCGATCCAGCGCACCGGGCTGGCGAATTGCCAGGCCAACAGTTCGATCAGGATGACACGAGCCAGGTCACTCGGCTTGGCCGCCCACGAATCCCAATCGGCGAGAACGGCATCGAGCGGATCGGAGTCCACCAGTGCGGCGATCTCCTCGACGAACGGACGCTCGAGGTTGAACAGCCGCGGCACCAGGTTCGGGATGTAGTGGCCGACCAGGATCGCCGGGTCGAAGTGCTCCGGCAACAGGTCCTCGAGCTTGGCGCGGAACTCCGGCACACCGGCGCGCAACACGCTGGAGTGGAACGGCACGTCGATACCGGGCACCAGGATGAACGACTTCTTGCCGCCGAATTCGAGACGACGACGCTCGATCTCGTTCTCCAGGTGCTCGAGTCCGCGCACCGTGCCGGCGATTGCGTACTGCGAGCCGAGCAGGTTGAGGTTCACCACCTCCAGGAACTCTCCGATCGAGGCACCGACGTCCGCCACGAAACCGGTGACGTCGGAGTCGGCCAGACCGAACTGGCTCGGGCGAATCGCGGCCATCCGGTAGTCGCTGCGCCCCAACTCGTCTCGCGGCACGAGGTGATGCATGGCCTCGCCACGCTGGAAGACGACCTCCAGGACGGCCTCCAGTGGCAGCACGCCGGCGCAGGCGGCCAGCGCGTTGTACTCACCCACGGAGTGACCGCAGGTGATGGCGCCCTCGACAAATCCGCCCGACTCCTTGAGTTCGGCGATCTGCGCGACACCGAGGGTCGCCATGGCGACCTGGGTGAACTGCGTCAAATACAGCACACCGTCGGGGTGGTTGTAGGTGGTTCCGTTGGCCACCAGGGTGGTCGGGTTGTCGCGGACCACCGCGAGGATGGAGAACCCGAGAGCGGCGCGGGTGTGCTTGTCGGCACGATCCCAGACCTCGCGGGCTGCCTTCGACCGCGACCGGGCGTCGAGGCCCATGCCCTTGCTCTGGATGCCCTGCCCCGGGAACGCGTAGACGGTGCGCGGTGCGGCGAGCAGGCCGGTGGCGCTCATCACCAGGTTGTCGCCGACCTTGGCGGTGACCTCGACGACCTCACGGCCGGCATCGAGTCCGACCCGGTCGACGCGGACCGTGATCGGGTCGCCGGTGCGCACCATGCCCAGATAGCGTGCGGTCCAACCGACCAGCGGGCGCGGCGACGGGATCGGGTTCTTGCCGTCGGTGGCGGTGACGACCTGCTGGGCGGCGGCCGACAGCCACATGCCGTGCACGATCGGATCGCCCAGACCGGCCAGGCGAGCCGCATTGGCATCGGTGTGGATCGGGTTACGGTCACCGGAGACCGCGGCGAATCCGGTCATCTTGCTCGGCGCGGTGATGGTGGCCTGTCGCATCAGCTTGCGGGTGGCCGACTGTTCGCCGTCGGCGGCACCGCCGGCGCGGGCCGGATCGGTCAGCTGCTCCGACCCCAGGCGGCCGCGAATGGCGAAGCGCTCGTGCAGACGCGCGATCGGACCGGACGGCCCGGCGATCTCGACACCGACCTCGACCACCCGGCCGACCTCGGTGTCGTGGATGTCGGTGCTCCGTGCGGTGACGGTCAGCTCGGCTGCGGTGGTGGGGATGTCGCCGACGAGCTCAATCGCGTGATCGAGGTGGACCAGGTCGAGCAGACCCTCCACCACCGGCGCGCCCGTCGCGGTACGGGCCGCACCGATGACGCTGAACACGCTCGGCCACGAGGAACCGACCAGGGTGTCGGGGACGGCGAATCCGAACGGTTCGGTGGGCGTCGTCGGACGGAGCTGGGCCGGCATCGTGTAGCCGGTGACGGCGGCATGATCGGCGACGTCGTCGGGATTCCAGCCGACGGTGGTGACCGACGCGCCGTCGGACACCACGGCCAGCGAACCACCGGCCGCCACGGTGAGGATCTCCGTCATCGCGGTCGCGGCCTCGTCGACACCGACGCGCGGGGTACCGCCATCGCGGATCGTCTCGTCGATGTGCAGCGGAATGCGCACGGACGCACCGGAGATCGGGGTGATCAGGTCGAAACGCAGCCCGTCGGAAGCGTCCGCGACGCGCTCGAGGACCGAGCCGGTCGGCTCGTGCTCGGCGCGCTCAGGGTCGACGACCTGCCAGCGGTCGACGTCACCGAGCAGTGCGATCGGGCTCGGCACCATGCGGCCGACCCACTCCACGTCGTCGGCCTCCAGGACGGTGACGATCTCGCCCTCGCCGCTCACCAGTCCGGCGTTCTTCCGGGTGTCGGCCTCGAGCGCCTCGACACCGGTCCCCTGCAGGTCGGTGACGACCTGCGCCTCGAACCGGTCCAGCAGCTCGCCGACCGGCTCGTCGACGCGGGTGATGCCGGATACCGCGACCGGGCCGGGGATCACACAGACCGCGTCGGCGGGATAGCGCGCGTCGTGGGCCTGCCACAGGGAGTCGCTCCGCCACCAGCGCCGCACGTCCTTGTCGATGACCGGCACGAAGTTGACCGGCTTGCCCGGGGTGCGGCAGAGCTGCAGGAAGAAGGCGACATCGGCGGGGTGCAGCACGTCGCGCTCGATCTGCGGGTAGACGCTGCCGATCGCGTCGATGGCGGCGTGCGGGTCGTCGGTGGAGCCCAGTTCGGCGAACATGGTCGGGATGTCCCCGGAGTCGGCCGGGTTCATCCGCGCCTCGGTCCGTTGCAGCATGTCGACGAATCGCTGCTGCCAGGTGATGTCGGCCCACGGGTACTGATCGGCGCTGTCGTCGCCGACCGCGAGGGTCGCGTAGCGGTCGAGCCACTCGCGGTAGGTCATCTCGGCGACGTCGCCGAAGTAGGGCTTGGCGGTACCCGCCATCGCGGCGATGATCTCGTCACGGCGTTCGGCGACGGCGTCGGCGTCACCGGCCACCTCGTCGAGCAGGCGGCCGCATTGGGACGCGGTGTTGTCGATCTCGTGGATGTCGGCGCCGAGTTGACTCCGCCCCGATGCCATTCCGGCGGTGGCATACCCCGCGCCGATCCACTCCTCGCAGCCGACGGTGTCGACCAGCAGTTGTTTGACCTCGGGCGCGGTGGTGGCTTCCTTGGCGGCCATCGCCGCGGTGCCGACCAGGATGCCGTCGAGCGGCATCGCCGGGTATCCGTAGGCGGCCGACCATGCGCCGGTGAGGTATTCGCTGGCCCGCTCAGGGGTCCCGATTCCGCCGCCGACGCAGATGATGACGTTGTCGCGGGCGCGGAGCTCGCCGTAGGTGGCCAGCAGCAGGTCGTCGAGGTCCTCCCACGAGTGGTGCCCACCGGCGCGCCCACCCTCGATCTGGACGATCACGGGGTGATGGGGCACCTCGGCGGCGATCCGCACGACCGCGCGGATCTGCTCGACCGTGCCCGGCTTGAAGGCGACGTAGTGCAGACCGGCCTCGACGAACTCGTCGACGAGTGCGACCGCGTCCTCGAGTTCGGGGATGCCGGCCGAGACCACGACTCCGTCGATCGGGGCGCCCTGGGCGCGGGCCTTCTGCACCAGGCGCTTGCCGCCGAGCTGCAGCTTCCACAGGTACGGGTCGAGGAACAGTGCGTTGAACTGCGCCTGCCGGCCGTCGTCGAGCAGGTCGGTGAGCCGGTCGACGTTGTCGGCGAAGATCTGTTCGGTGACCTGACCGCCGCCGGCGAGTTCGGCCCAGTGTCCCGCGTTGGCAGCCGCAGCGACGATCGCCGGGTCGACCGTGGTCGGGGTCATGCCGGCCAGCAGCATCGGCGAACGACCGGTGAGCCGGGTGAAGGCCGTGTCGACCGCGGTTCGACCGTTCGGCAGGGTGATCAGCTGCGGTGCGAATTGCTGCCACGGACGGGCGATCTCCGGGATGCCGCCGGGACTGAAGAGGTTGCGCTGTCCTTGGCGCAACGCCGCGGGCACGAGGCCCACGCCCTGCCCGCGAACCAGGGTCGAGGTCAGTCGGGTGGCCAGATCGCCGGGACCGAAGTCCAGCACCCACTTGGCACCGGAGGCCACGACGCCGTCCACCGTGGCGACCCAGTCGACCGGGTCCACGAGCACCGCACGCGCATGCCGGACCGCTGTGTCGACGTCGATGCCGCAGACCTCTGCCCACTGCGCCACCAGATCGACGGCCGGCTCCATCGTCGGGTGGTGGAACGCCACGCTGACGTTGAGGTGGTCGAACTTCGGGGAGAAGGGTGCACCGCCGGTGACCTTGCGCTTGCGCTCATCGGCCTCGGCGGCGGCGACGCGCTCACAGAAGGCGGTGAACGCGGCGAGATGACGCGGGGCACCCGAGAGCGCGACAGAGCGACGGCCGTTGTTGATGGCCAGCACCGGCGCGCCGGCCAGTTCGGCGTCGCTCAGGCCGGCGCGGTACTCGACGAGGATCTCCGAGACCCGTTCGGGGGCGACACCGCTGACCGCGAGCATCGGGGTGCCGTCGGTGGTGGTCGCGAGACCGCGCCGACGCGCGATCAAGGTGCCCGCCGCACCGATCAGCTGCGCAATCGCCAGCAGCAGCCCCTGCCCGGTCTCGGCGACGTGTCCCTCGGCACCGATCGCGTCGGTGGCGATGGCGCCCTGCGAGTGGCCGATGACGGCGCGCGGGGCGATGGCCGAGGTGTCGAGGCCCTGCTTCTTGAGCGCCTCGATGGCGGCGAGCTGTGTGAGCAGTACACCCGGCCCCGACAAGGTGAAGTCGGCCAACTCGGTGTCACTCGGGACCGATTCCTCGGCATCGAGGGCGCGGACCCAGGTCAGCGGGTGGAAGCCGTCGGCCAGGGCGATGGTGACCTGGTCGGCCACCGGGTCGATGATGCGCTCGGCCGCGTCGACGATCTTGGCGATGCGGTGCTCGAGGTCGGCGTCGACGACGAGCTCGGCCAGCGTGGGCAGCCACGGGGAACCCTGACCACCGAAACTGATGGCGTAGGGCTCGCCGTCGGCGAGACGATCGATCAGAGTCGCGGTGGGGCGGTTCGAGTGCGATGCACCCTGCGCTCCGGAGCGGTATTGGTCGACGGTCACGGGCACTCCTCTTGTCTCGACACGGCGGTGTCGGGTCACGGGTTCGGGCTGGTTGTTCGCGGCGGGTCGCGGAGACTCGGTGGGTTCGCGCGGTCGGTCGTCGGATGGCCTGGTCACGTCCAGTGCGGCGCTCTCTGGCACACTGGTGTACACGCCTGCCGCGCAAAAGGTTTCGCGGCCTGCGAAGCTCGGCTCCGAGCCATCGCCGACGTGAACGTGACCCAATGATGACACACAAAAATGAGGCTTTCCTCATGTTCCGTTGTGACCCGTCGGTATACCCGCGGGTAACCCCGCGAGTAGGACAGGTGTTCACCGAACGCCTTATGCGGTGCCGGCACATCGACGCAGATGGGGCGCGGCGCCCGAGCGCTCGATCGGCCCACAGAGGCCTGCTCCGACGCCGTTATAAAATCGTTATGTGATGTGTTCCACTCCAGGTGGCGGGCGCTTCCGAGCGGGCGGCGATCGCCGCCGGCAGCCGCCGAAAAGTACGCTCAATGGTCATGTCATCCTGCGTGTTCTGCGCCATCGTCGACGGCACCGCACCGTCGCGGATCGTCTACCGTGACGACGCGGTCATCGGCTTCCTCGACATCCGTCCGGTCACCCGTGGCCACACGCTGGTCGTGCCCCGGCAGCACTCGTCGGGACTCGATGATCTCGAACCTCATCTGGGTGGCCGTCTGTTCGCCGCCGGGCAGCGATTGTCGGCCGCGATGAAGAGCGGCGAACTGTCCGCTGACGGGGTGAACCTGGTGGTCAACGACGGCCGCGCCGCATTCCAGACGGTCTTTCACACCCACCTGCACGTGGTCCCCCGCCACAACGGTGACAAGCTCAGTTTCGCCAAGGGGCTCGTCGTCCGACGCGACCCGGACCCCGACACCACCGCCGAGATGCTGCGGTCGGCTCTCGAAAGCGATCCTCGGTGACCGACAGCAACCGCACGACATCGATGGGTGCCGAACTGCCCGACGACGCAGTGGAGGCAATGCGACGCGCCGAGGTGGTCACCGTGTTCACCGGCGCGGGCATGTCCGCCGAGAGCGGTGTCGCCACTTTCCGCGACGTCGAGACCGGGTTGTGGCAGCGGTTCGACCCGGCGCAGATCGCCACCCCGGAGGCATGGGCGTCAGACCCCGGGCTGGTGTGGGCGTGGTATCAGTGGCGCGCACACATAGTCCACGAGGCGGCCCCGAACCGCGGCCACCGCGCGCTGGCCGACCTCGAGCGCACCCACACCGTGCTGATCGCCACTCAAAATGTCGACGACCTGCACGAACGGGCCGGCAGCAGCTCGGTCAGTCACTTACACGGCAGCCTGTTCGCCCCACGGTGCAGCAACTGTGCGCGGCCGTATCAGGGGATCGATGCCGAGCCCGAGCAGGCGGTGCACGAACTGCGGGTCGAGCCGCCGGCCTGCCCGGCATGCCTGTCCCCGGTCCGCCCCGGCGTCGTATGGTTCGGCGAGGGGCTGCCCGACGACGCCTGGCGCTCGGCAGCGAGCGCGTTCACCTTCGCCGACGTCGTGCTCGTCGTGGGCACCAGCGGCGTGGTCTATCCCGCCGCCGGCCTACCCGAACGGGCGGCCGCGCGCGGCATCCCGGTCATCGAGTTCAATCCGGAACCGTCGGCGTTGACCGGGATCGCCACCCATAGCATCCGCGCCTCCGCAGCGGTCGGCCTGTCAGCAATGCTCGACGCGCTCGGCGCTTCGGGATGACCCAGGATCGTCGGTCGACGCCGCAGGTCAGTCCCCGGAGCTGAGGTCGATCGGCGTCCAGACCGGCTGCGGAGTCGAGGTCGGTGTGCCGCCGTCACGTGCGGCAACCGATCCCGGCTTCACGCCACGACGGTCGAGGGCCTCCCACAGGCCGGCCAGTGCGACATCCGGATCGAGTTCGAACTCCGATTCCCGCACGCGCCAGAACTCCCACCCGCACCGGCGCAGTTCGCGCTCGCGTTCCATATCCGACCGTGCCTGCTCACCGGTGGTCCGGAACGTGTCGCCGTCGCATTCCACCGCCATCCGGGCATCCGCCCCGGTGACGACCAGGTCGATGACCCGGTTGTTGACGGTCACGCCCGGGAGCACATGATAGCCGCGCTGGACCAGCCGGTTGAACACCCGCTGCTCGAAGAGGCTCGAAAACGGTTGTCGGCGTTCGGTGTCCGATACTTCCTCCGGCATGGCCGGCAGCGTGGGACCCTGCGTCGACTCGACGTACGCACTGAGCGAACGGCGCAGATCGTTGGGTTTGAGTTGATCGACCTCGATGGACCTGAACAACCACATCTGATCCATCGCCCGGGACGCCGCCACGTTGATCCGACGCTGTGACTCGGCCCGGGTCAGCGCCGCGATGGCCGCCGGGTCCGACACCACCATCGACAAGAAGATCACCCGTCGCTCATCACCCTGGAAGTCCGGCGGAGTTCCGACCCGGATGCGTCGAGACCGCCACTGCTCGTCGGATACGACCTCTCGGAGGCGACGCGTGATCTCGTCGACCTGCTTCGTGCCCTGCAGCACGATGACGCCGAAATCGGCAGTGTCGTAGGCGGGGTCGAGCAGACACTGCGCGAGCGTCTCGGCGATCGCCTCGGCTTCGCGTTCGTTCACCAGCGATGCACCCTGGCCGGTCGCCACGCCGTTCTCGACGTGGACCGACCGCAACGGCGGCAATCGGTCCGCACCGAACTGCCGGACCGGGTTCAGCGGCGCACCGGCATAGAACTGACGCGAGGAGAACTCGATGATCTCGGGCATCGACCGGAAGTGTTCCCGCAGTCGGATCAGATGTCCGAATCGACTGCGCAGCAGCGCGAACAGACTCGAACGCGGGGTGAGTCCGTCGCGCAGATAGTGCGGAAGGTCCGGTAGGTGGGCATCGAGCTTGGCGAACGCATCGTCGAGGGTGGTGCCGGACAGTCCGGTGGGAGCGCACTGGCGATCGTCGCCGACCACGATCACCCGGGGCGCCAACCAGAGCAGGAACGAGCTCGTGATGTCGGCCTGACTGGCCTCGTCGACGATGACGACGTCGAAGGCGTCGCGACGGGGGTCCACCGTTTCGGCGACCTGCGCCAGGGACATGATCCAGGCGGGCACCGCGCCCTGTGCCTGTTCCATCGCCGCTCGGGCGGCGACGCGGAACCGGTTGGCGTGCTTACCCGAACCCTTGCCCAGGTTGATCATGTGATCGCGATAGGACTGTAGCGCCTGGACCTCGGCCACCGTCATCCGCTCGAGACACGCCTGCCAGGCACGGGCAGCGGTCACCCGCACGGTGAGGCCGGCGATATCCGCCTCGATCTCGTCGAGTTCTGCCTGCAGCCTGGTCTCGAGTGTGGGATCACTGCGCTCGGCCACCCAGGTCTGTGCCCGACGCCAGGACCAGGCCCCGCCCAGGTCGCGAAGGCGGGTGTGCCACACCGGATCTTCGGCCGATTCGGCGAACCGCGCGAAGAACTCCGGGGCCTTGCTGCGCAGTCGCAACGTCAAGAGATCGAGGGTGGTCTGTGCGTCGAGCTCCTCCCGAGCCGTGTTCCACGCGCGCCGCGCCACGCGGATCTTCTCGGCGTCGGCGCCGGCCATCGCCGACAGCAATGCGTCGCCCTCCGGCGACGGACCCTGTTCGACCTCGACGGACAGCCGGTAGGCACAGTCGGCGAGTTCGTGTTCGGCGATCACCGCGTCGTTGGTCGCGGCGATCGCTCCGGCCTGCACCGCGACCTCGGTGACTGCGGCGACGCTACGTGGGCGGGGTCCACCGGGACTGATCGCCTCGAGTTCGCGGACCAGCTGGTCGCGTCCGGCCATCAGCTCCGAGATCCACGCCAGCTGGTTGTCGAGCCGCACCAGCGTGTTCAACTGCGCCGAGCGGGTTCCCGAATTATCCACCGGCACATGTAGATCGGCAAGAACTCGCTGCACCCTACCGACCGCGTCGAGGACGGCGAGATGGTCGGCCACCAGCTGCAGCGAACGCGCATCAACGGGTTCGCGACCGTCGACGGTGGCCCGCACCCCCGACTCCTCGACCGCCCGCTGCTGCGGCGACCTCCGCAGCCGGCCACGCCAGTGGCCGCCGTCGTCGAGGTACTCGGCGGCCGCGGCGAACACCGCGTCGTCGCCGGGACGCGCATTCTCGACGACGACGACGTGGCCGCCGATCGCGCGGTCGCGGTCGGCGGCGTCCGCGATCACCGCAGAGAGACCGACGACCCGCGACCAGAGGTGGGCGGCCTGGCCGTCGAGGAGGCGATCGGCCATGTCGACCATCGTCGGCGGGAAGGCCGCGACCTCACTCGCCGCCACCGCCAGCCGCTCGCACACCTTTTTGATCCGCACCAGCCGGGCGCTGCCGACACCGGCGAGAATCGACAGCAGCGAACCGCTGCCGACCATGGGTTCGCTGGGCCGCTGGGCTATCCGCGCGCAGATGTCATCCAGCGCCGCCGGTTCGGGAAGGTAGCCGGAGAGATCCGGAAGTCGTTGGCCGAAGCGTGATCCCGATCCCACTGCGGTGGTGGTGAGCAACGCGCGCAGCAACTCGAACTCATCGACGTCCAGCGGTGGCGTCACCCCCTCGACCGGACCGGGCAGCCATTCGTACCGCGACGCGTCCGACCTGCACTGCCGTACCACTTCGGCGGGTGTCCCGCGATAGTCGCCGGCCACCCACTCGTGCACCTCGGTCTCGGATTCCCGGGCCGCCCAGAGATCGCGGAGCACCCGCTCGCGGCGACGCACCGCCTGGTCGCGTTTGCCCATCAGGTCCGTGATCTCCGCCGCGACGACACGAGGCTGGTGTCGCGACTTGCGGTCGGCGATGGACTCCACGCTCGACACGGTCGCCGCGAAATCGTCGGTGCCCACGTCGGCGATCGACACCGTCAGATCCCGGAGCTCGGGCGGCAGCATGTCGCGCAGCACCTGCAGCGCGTGCGCCTTCTCACTGGTCACCAACACGCGCTGCCCCTTGGCGAGCAACGCGGCGGTGAGATTCGCGATCGTGTGGGTCTTTCCGGTCCCGGGCGGCCCCTCCACCACCACACCACTGTCGAGTCCGAGTTGCGCCAGGACGTCGCGTTGCTCGACGTTCGCGGGCAACGGGTACAGGGCGTCGCGGACGAGTTCGTCGGGCGCGAGCGCCCCGGCAACGTCGAGCGCGGCCACCCGTTCGGCGGCCTCGATGGGCTCGACGAGTTGGGCCAGACCCACCGGCAGATCGTCCGAGGACTCGCGCAGCTCGGCGAGGACGGCGTCATAGAAGTCGAGCACGGCGGCGACACCACGACGGCGCAGCACCAGCGCGGGACGCAATTCGACACTCAGCGTCACCTTGTCGGTGTCCACCGAGATCTGCCTTCGCCAGAGGTCGACCGCGGCACCGACCCGGGAACCGACCGGGTTGGGAAGTTCGGTCAGCTTGGCACGTGCCTTCAGCGCTCCGGACAGGTCGACACCGTCGATGGTGGCCAGCAGGGCGGCGTCGTGCACCGCCGGCGCAGCCCCGGCACCGAGTGCCACCCGAACGACACCGGTCGTGTCGTCTCGCTCGGCGACGACCTGCTGGGTGACGAGGTGGTCCCGCACTCGCCGGCCCGATCCGGCGCTCTGGTCGTCGTCCTGCGTCGGACCGTCCTCATCGTCGCCGGCGACGTCGCCGGCGGCAACATCGTTGACGGTGACCAGAACGTTGGCCACGACCAACTCCAGTTCCTCCGGGTTGTCGCGGAGCTGGTCGACGATGCGCTCGATGTCGGCGTGGGCGGGGTCGTCCGGGGCGATCTCGAGCACCGTCTGCCCCGAGACCGCGCCCGGACGGACGGCGACGGAGGTCGATGTGCCGACCCACAGCAGTTCGGGATGGCCTTCGACATCGGACGCAACCTCGAAACGGGCCCGGACGAGTTCACGCAGGTAGCCGAGCAGTCGACGGACCTGATCGGCCCGGTCCGCCACCTGCGTGTCGGCTCCCTCGTCCGCCATGGATGCTCGATCCCTCCTCGGTGCGCCGGGTCCGGCGTCGTCGGCTGGATTCACGGGCGCAGGTACCTGCAGAACGCTACCAAGTCACGAGTGCGGCGAAGGTTACGCCTATTGGGAGAAGTGGGACCGCAGCGCGCGGTAGCCGCCGTCGACGTACCGGACGTTGGTGTAGCCGAGCTCGGCGATCTCCTCGGCGATGACAGGCGCCTGTGAGCTGACCGACACCACAGCGATCTCGGTGTCGGGATTGCGTACCACGGGGAACGTGCCCGACGGGGTGGGCGTGAACCGCTCACGCACATCCGCCGGATCCACCACCACTGCCCCGGGCAGACTTCCCTGGTGGCGCATCACCTGCGGACGGGCATCCACGAGTACCGCGCGCTCGTGCTCGCAGTGCTCCCGTGCGTCGGCTGCTGTTATCGAATTCACCACTGACACTGGTGACTCACCGTTCCTATGTGTATCTCGTTGTCGAATTGTCGGAGCAGTCCTCGGTGAACAAAACCCCTCCCAAAAGATTACGGATATATTTCGATCAGGCAAGTTCCGCACCACGCATCGCCGAATTCTCAGCGATTCCAAGGGATCTGCTCAGTTTCGCCCTCGACCTGCGACGTGGCGGGGTCCGCGTTTGCCCCAGCTCTCGGACCGCTTGCCGTATCCGTCGCGGCCTTGGCCACCACGCTGGCCGCCCTGGGCGCGTTTGGCACCGCCGCGCGTGCGGGGCGGCCCGAAGTCACGACGGATGTCGATGGGGTTCTTGCCGATCCTGGTGTGCCGCAGGGAGGCCAGGGTCTCGTTGTCGAGGTTCTCCGGCAGCTCCACCAGCGAGAAGTCGTCCCGGATGCTGATGTTCCCGAAGTCGCCGCGCGTGAGGCCTCCCTCATTGGCGATCGCGCCGACGATCGCGCCCGGCGAGACCTTGTGCCGGCGTCCCACCGCGATGCGGTACGTGGCGAATTGCCCGTCGGATCGGCGCGGGCCGCGCTCGCGGCGCTCCGGACGCTGCCCCTCGGGTGGGTCCGGAGCCATCAGGAACCCCCCATCGCGCGTCTCGAGTGCCAGCGCGGCGGCCACGTCCGCCAGCGCGACATCGTGCTCGCCGGCGTAGTCCTCCACCAACTTGCGGAACAGATCGAGATGGTCCGACGACAGATTCTCGGTGATCGAGTCGGCGAACTTCGCCACCCGCTGTGCGTTCACGTCCTCGACGCTCGGCAGCCCGATCTCCGTCAGCGTCGAGCGGGTCGCGCGTTCGATGGCGCGCAGGAGGTGCCGCTCACGCGGAGAGACGAACAGCAGCGCGTTACCGGAGCGGCCGGCGCGACCGGTGCGGCCGATCCGGTGCACGTAGGACTCGGTGTCGTGCGGGATGTCGTAGTTGACGACGTGCGAGATCCGGTCGACATCGAGTCCACGAGCGGCCACATCGGTCGCCACCAGGATGTCGATGCTGCCGCCCTTGAGCTGATTGATGGTGCGTTCACGCTGCGCCTGCACCATATCGCCGTTGATGGCGACCGCCGAGAACCCACGCGCCCGCAGCTTCTCCGCGAGTTCCTCCGTGGCCGACTTCGTGCGGACGAAGACGATCATCGCGTCGAAGGTCTCGACCTCGAGAAATCGGGTCAGGGCATCCAGCTTGCGCTGGTGGGAGACCTGCAGATACCGCTGGGTGATGTTCTGCGCCGTCGCGGTCCGCGCCTTGACCGTGATCTCCTGCGGGTCGTTCAGGTAGCGCTGCGCCAGACGACGGATGGCGCTGGGCATGGTGGCCGAGAACAGCGCCACCTGCTTGTCGTCGGGCGTCTCCGACAGGATGCGTTCCACATCCTCGGCGAAACCCATGGTCAGCATCTCATCGGCCTCGTCGAGCACGAGGAAGTCGAGTTCAGAGATGTCGAGGGTGCCCTTGTCGAGATGGTCGATCACGCGGCCGGGTGTACCCACGATGACCTGCGCCCCGCGCCGCAAACCGGACAACTGGACGCCGTAGCTCTGCCCGCCGTAGATCGGCAGAACCCGCACCTCGGGCAGATGCGCGGAGTAGCGGCCGAACGCCTCGGCGACCTGTAGTGCCAGCTCACGGGTGGGCGCGAGAACCAGCGCCTGCGGCCGGCGTGCGGAGGTGTCCAACCGCGACAGGATCGGGATGGCGAAGGCGGCGGTCTTACCGGTACCCGTCTGGGCGAGGCCCACCACGTCGCGGCCACTCATCAGGGGCGGGATCGTGGCCGCCTGGATCGGTGACGGCGTCTCATAGCCGACGTCGACGATCGCCTGGCGGACCTTCGGCGCGATGTCGAGGTCGTCGAAGGAGACGCCGCCGCCCACTGCATCGGCGCTCGCCGCGTCCTCGTTGCCACTCATGCGCGTCCAGTCCTGTTCACCCTGACAACTCTAGTGGCCCGAGGCCCCACGGGAGGAATCCTCGGCAACGCCGCGCGACACCCTGTGATCGGCGGTACGCTCCACGGTCACCGTTCTGTGATCGTCGCCACGGATACTGGTACCGTCAGTCTCACTCAACAGAAGTGACCTGTCGTCACGGATCTCACGGTTGTCCGTTATGACCGGTTATGTGCGCGTAGGGGAGCCGCCATGCAGCAGTACACAACTCCGTCGGATCTCGCCATCGAGGACAAGGCGACCACCGTCGACAGCATCCTCCGCTACCGGGCGGAGCGGCCGACGATGCCGCTGCTGAGGCGACGTTCGGGCAATCAGTGGATCAACGTCACCGCGAAGCAGTTCGCCGATGAGGTCGACGCGGTGGCCAAGGGGCTGATCGCGTCGGGTGTCAAACAGGGCGACCGCGTCGCGATTCTCTCCTCGACACGTTTCGAGTGGACGGTCCTCGACTACGCCATCTGGCGGGCCGGTGCCACGACGGTGGCGATCTACGAGACGTCGGCACCTGATCAGGTGAAGTGGATTCTCGAGGACTCCGGTACCTCACTGCTGTTCGTCGAGGCGCACGCCCACTACACCCGCCACATCCGGGTCATCGAGGAAGCGCCGGAGCTGCGCGAGACGCTGATCATCGACGACCACGCGTTGGCCACCGTGACCAAGCGCGGCGCCAAGGTCGACACCAGCGAACTCGACACCCGCCACGCCGACGCACTGGCCACCGACGCAGCAACACTGATCTACACCTCGGGCACCACGGGCAAGCCGAAGGGCGTGGTGTTGACCCATGCCAACTTCCTCGCCGAATGTGCGGCCACGCGCAATGCCGTCGGTGCGGGCATGGTCGAGGGCAAATCGACTCTGCTGTTCCTGCCGTTGGCGCATGTGTTCGCCCGCGTCGTCGCGGTCGGCTGTATCGAGAACGGCGTGATCCTCGGGCACACCAACGACATCCCGAACCTCATCGAGGACCTGGGCAAGTTCAAGCCGAACTACGTGCTGTCGGTTCCGCGCGTCTTCGAGAAGGTCTACAACTCCGCCAAGCAGAAAGCCTACGACGGGGGCAAGGGCTCGATCTTCGATCGGGCCGCCGACACCGCCATCGAGTACAGCAAGGCCCTGGAGAACGGTGGCCCCGGCCTGGGCCTCAGGCTCAAGCACGCACTGTTCGACCTGCTCGTGTACGGCAAGTTGCGTGCCGCGCTCGGCGGCAACTGCGAGGGCGCCATCTCCGGCGGAGCCCCGCTCGGCGCCCGGCTCGGACACTTCTTCCGCGGCGTCGGCATCCCGGTCTACGAGGGCTACGGGCTGTCCGAGACGACCGCAGCGGTGACCGCGAACAACGAAGAGCATCAGCGCGTCGGCTCGGTCGGACGACCCATCCCGGGCGTCTCGGTGGCCATCGCCGACGACGGAGAGGTGCTCCTGCAGGGGCCGGTGGTGTTCGGCGGCTACTGGAAGAACGAGAAGGCCAGCGCCGACGCGATCGTCGACGGCTGGTTCCACACCGGCGACATCGGCCATCTCGAGGACGGTTTCCTCTACATCACCGGCCGCAAAAAGGAACTCATCGTCACCGCCGGCGGCAAGAACGTCTCACCGGCACAGCTCGAGGACACCATCCGGGCCCACCCGATGGTCAGTCAGTGCCTCGTCGTGGGTGACAACAAGCCGTTCATCGCGGCGTTGATCACCATCGACGCGGAGGCCGCGCCGGGATGGCTGGAACGCCATCATCTGCCCGCCGACACGTCGATGTCGGATCTCGCGACAAACGAGAAACTCCTGGCCGAGATCGACGAAGCCGTGAAGAACGCCAACACGACGGTGTCCAACGCCGAGGCGATCAAGAAGTTCGCCATCCTGGACGACGATTTCACGATCGAGTCCGGGGAGCTGACGCCGACGATGAAGCTGAAGCGCAACGTGATCCACGACGCACACAAGGTAGCCATCGCGGACCTGTACACCTGATCGACAGCTGACGCGACGCCCGGTTCCCGTACCTTGCCCGAGGTGGGGACCGGGCGTTTGATTGTCTTCGGCCACGTGGTGGACGTCGTCGCCGACATCACCTTCGCACGATGACGAGACCCACGGTGCGGGCCGGTATTCTGCTCGCAAATGAATCGAGATCTCGCCATCGACGCGACGCGGGGGCTCGCGATCTGGAGCATGATCTCGCTACATTTCGCCGCCGGTACGCGTATCGCCGCGCCCACCCACGTCTACCCGTACGTCGACGGGATGTCGGCGTTCGTCCTGTTGTCCGGCCTCGTTCTGGGCCTGGTCTATCGGCGGTGGATCGAGCGGCACTCGTTGGATTTCGCCTACCGACGCCTCACGCGGCGGATCGTGGTGCTCTATCTGTGTCAGTTGACGATCGCGCTCACCGCGGTCGCTGCGGGGATGGCGGGTCATCGATGGCTCACCCTGCTGTTGCCGGTCGATGATTGGTGGCACGGGCTGGAACTCGCGATCACCATGCGATATCTGCCCAGCGGCGGCAACATCCTGCTGCTGTACATGCTGCTGATGGCATCGGCCTATCTGCTGTTCCCGCTGCTGATGCGCAACCGGTGGCAGCTCATCCTCACCGGTTCGGTTCTCGCATACGCCATCTCGCTGATGTGGTCACCGGACTGGTTCTACGTCACCTCGTTCACGGCCGGACACCGCATTCAGAACTGGGCGGCCTGGCAGATCATGTTCGTCCCGGCGGTCATCGTCGGCTGGAAGTGGCGCGACTGGGATGTCGCGGGTTTCGTCGACCGCCATCTCGCACCGATCGTCATGGTGGCCGTGGGGTTCGCCGTCGTTCTCCATCTCGGCGTGGATACCGGACCATGGATCAGGTTCGAACCCGCGCTCGCCGACAAACTCGACTTCCGCCCTGCGCGCGCCGTCGGTGCATGGCTGGCGGTGCCGGCGGTCTACGGCGTCTTCCGGCTCCTGCTGCGCCACTGGCACCGGAACTGGTTGCGTCCACTGGTGATGACCGGCACGCGCAGTCTGGATTCCTATGTCCTGCAGGCGCTCGCGCTGGTCATTGCGCCCATCCACATAGCCCACCGACCATGGAACACCGCCACCTCGCTGTGCGTCGTGGTTCTGGTGTTCGGGATGTGCTGGGCCTGGGCGGAGTTCCGCCAGGAGTTCGGTATCGACAAACTCCACCGGCTACCGACGGTGGTTCGGGATCGGCTGTCGACAGCCCGAAAACCGGCAGCGCCCATCGAAATCCCGGAGGTGAGCCGGCCGGCGACTGTCACCCCCGATCCCTGAGGAGCGAGCTTGCGAACGTCACGAAGGGCGTGGTCGACTCAGGTCGCCTCGTAGAGAATCCCCCGACCGATGGCTTCGCGAACCACCGGCAGAGCGGCTGCGGCGAGGGCATCGGGCTCCACTCCGTGGAAGCCTGCCAGCAGTTCGAGCAGCGCGCCCAGCGGCACCTGTCCCCGGCACCCGGCCAGCAACGCCCGCGAGACCTCATCCACCGCGAGGACCGCACCCGGACCGCCCGGGCGTCGCACCGTCGCCGAGACCTGTTGCCACCCCTCGCTCCCGGGTAACGACTGTTCCTCCAGAAACACCGGCGAGGTCGACAACCGAGTGGCGAGCAACCGTTCGTCGGAGATGTCGCGCAAGTAGTGACGGCGGGCAAAAAAGGCCTCGGCCTCGACGCCCGTCACCTCCTCGCCGGCGCCGGTGATCTCCTCGATCGTCTGATCGGGCTCACCGCCGTCCCGGGAGCGCCTGCGCAACGTGATCGAGCCCATGCCGATTCCGTCGATACCGTTGGCCGCGAACCAGTCCAACCATCGCGCACCCCGGTCGGCCGCCTGCTGTGCCGATTCCCCGGCGTCCGAGAGCCATAACGAGATGTAGGTGATGGGATCGGCGAACTCGCGTTGTACCACCCAGGCATCCAGGCCGGTGCCGGCCAGCCAGCCGCGCACCCGATCGCGCCAGTCGGTATCGTGCGGCACGACCCAGTTGGCCAGGATCTGTGCGGTCCCACCCGGATTCAGGTGATCGGGAATCTGACGGATCAAGTCCGCACACAGCCCATCTCCGGCAATCCCCGAATCGCGGTAGATGTAGTCCTGCCCTCCGGCACCCACCACGAACGGCGGGTTGGAGACGATGAGGTCGAACCGCTCCCCCGCCACCGGCTCGAACAGGCTGCCTGCACGCAGATCCCAGCTCATCTGATTCAGACGCGCGGTCGCCGCGGCCAACGCGAGAGCCCGCGGGTTGGTGTCGGTCGCCACGATCTCGTCACAGTGGTTGTCCAGATGCAGCGCCTGGATGCCGCAGCCTGTGCCGATGTCGAGCGCGCGGCGCGCCGGCGTGCGGATCACCGCCCGTGCCAACGACACCGACGCTCCGCCGATCCCGAGGACATGATCGGTTGCGACCGGACCGGCGCGCATGGCGGAGTCCTGATCGGACACCACCAGGTATTCGCGGACATCGTCGGCGTGGGGGCGGATGTCCAGAGCGGCGCGCACGGAACCGTCGGCGCCGACCGTCAACACACCGGCGTCGACGAGCGCCTCGGGACGCACCGACGGAAAGGCCTGTGCCACAACATCGGCAGGTTCGTCGGCACCGAGCAGGAACAGCCGGACGATGGTGGCCAGCGATGCGCCGTGGTCGGCGGCCGCCCGGGTGACGGCAAGTGCCGGCCACCAGACGCCGCGGCCCAGTGCCTCGTTGGCGGATGCGCCGATCAGTTCACCGACGCCATCGGATGTGTAGCCGGCGGCCCGCAGGTCCTGACCGAGACGATCGACGACGGCGTGGTCGACCAGTGGGTGTGGCCCGGTCATCCGAATCTCCGATACTTCTTGCGCATCGCCTGCGTGAACACTCCAGCACCCTGCACCACCCACCGTCGATCGTCAACATTGATTGACACCGGGCCGAGATCTCCCACAACTATGTTGTGCACAACTTAAATCGTGTACGGTCGGATTCGTGACCGATATCCGACTCGACGAGCAACTGTGCTTCGCGCTCTACTCCGCGTCTCGTGCCGTGATCGCGGCGCAACGGCCAGGGCTCGCCGAACTGGGTCTCACCTACCCGCAGTACCTGGCGATGCTGGTGCTGTGGGAGGAGGACGAGATCACCGTGTCCCGGTTGTGCCGTCGACTGCAGTTGGATTCCGGGACCGTCTCCCCGCTGCTCCGCAGGCTCGAGACACTCGGATACCTGACCCGTCGCCGGTCGTCGTCGGACGAGCGTTCGGTCACCGTCGCCCTCACCCCCGAGGGCGTCGCGCTCGGAGCCCGCGCGGATTGCGTCTACGACTCGCTGACCGCGGCCATCGCGGAGACATCCGAGCACCAGCGAGACGACGAATTCACCTTTGACATAGACGATCTCACCCAACTGCGCTCGACCCTGCACCACCTCACCGACGAGCTCCGTCGACATCTCGACGAACCCACGAAAGGACGCACCACATGACCCCGATCTACACCGCGGAGGCACTCGCCACCGGAGACGGCCGCAACGGTCACGCACGGACATCGGATGGCAAAGTCGATCTCGACCTGGACATGCCCAAGGAGCTGGGCGGGTCGGGGGTGGGCACCAATCCCGAGCAACTGTTCGCCGCCGGGTATGCGGCGTGTTTCCACAGTGCACTGCGTCTGGTCGCCGGACAGGCCGGCGCCGACGTCACCGACTCCTCGGTCGGTGCACGGGTGTCTCTGGGGTCCACCGATTCCGGCGGATTCCAGCTCGCCGTGGAACTCGAGGTCACCCTCCCGGCCGTCGCCGAGGACGCGGCACACCAGCTGGTGAACATGGCACATGAGGTATGCCCGTATTCGAACGCCACCCGCGGCAACATCGAGGTGAATCTCACCGTCGCCGAGGACTGATCGCCAACCCACGTCGCACCGGAAAGGACATCATGACCTCCCTCCTGCCGAGCGATGAACCGACATCGCGGCGAGTCGCCCGCCTGGCTCTGGGTACCATCCTGACCACCGCGGGCATTGGACATCTCACGTTCCAGCGCAAGGAATTCCAGGCGCAGGTACCCGATTTCGTTCCCGTCGACCCAGATCTGACGGTCGTCGGCTCCGGGGTTGCCGAGATCGCGCTGGGCACCGGCCTGATCGCGCTCCCGAAGCACCGCCGGACGATCGGCACCGTCGCGGCCGCATTCTTCGTCGCTGTGTTCCCCGGGAACATCCATCAGTACCGCAACAAGATCGATGCCTTCGGGCTGGACACCGATCGCAAGCGATTCATCCGCTTGTTCGGCCAGCCCGCCCTGGTCGCCGCCGCCTGGCACGCTCGCGGCTGACCAATCGACGTCACGGCCGAGTCGCAATTCACCGCGGCTCGGCCGTGGTCCGTCGCACCACCAGTTGCGGTGTGTGCCGATAGATCTGCTGCGGCGCGTCGAGCCGACCCATCCGCCGCAGCAAGAACTTCGCCGCTTGCGCGCCGACCGTGAAGTTGCCGTTGTCCACCGAGGTCAACGAGATGTGCCGCAAACTGGCCAATTGCGTGTCGTCGTAGCCGATCAACGACAGATCGCGCGGTATCGACAATCCGCGATCGTCGGCGGCCGACATCGCCCCCAGCGAGGCCATGTCATTGAACGCCAGGATCGCCGACGGCGGCAGCGACGAGTCGAGTAGGCGAACCGTTGCCGCATATCCCCCCTCCTCGGTGGTCCCGCCGTATTCCACAACGCACTTGTCGGCAGCACCCGCCGCGGCGATCGTCTCCTCGAAGCCTTCGCGGCGCAGCCGGCCGACCATTCCGGGCCCCTGGATGTGGCCCAGCCGGCGATGTCCCAGTGCCAGCAGATGTTCGGTCGCCAGGCGCGCACCGACCCGATCGTCGTCGACCGCGATGTCCACGGTCGGCAGGTCGGGCTCCAGCGTGCCCGCCAGCACCACCGGGATCGATTGCGCCGCACGCTCCACGTCGACGCGCGCGTCGGTGGTGCCGACCACGACCAGCCCGTCGACCTGCCGCGACAGCAGCGTCTCCACGGTGTCGCGGCCGACCTGGTGGTCCAGACGACTGTCGACCAGCAACGGCGCGATGTCGACGGCGTCGAAGGTCGTTGCCAAGCCCTCGAGAAGACTCACGTACCACGGGTTACGCAAATCGTTGATGACCACGCCGACCGTGCCACTACGCGACTCCGACAGTCCGCGGGCGATGGTGTTGGGCCGGTACCCGAGTTCGGCCATCGCGTCGCGGACCCGCGCCCGCCGCTCCGCACTGACATTCGGCTCATCGCGCAGCACGCGTGACACCACTGACTTCGACACCCCCGCATGAGCGGCGACATCCCGGATCGTCGCCGGTCGCCGGTTGCCGACGAGGTCGATCCCCGCTTCGTTCTCACTCACGATCGATCATCCTATTGCCTCCGTGATCCACACCACGTATGGTGACTGGGACCGGTCCCAGTCATGTCCCATAACTGTCTCACACAGGAGTCCGAATTGGTACGCATCGCTCTCGTCGGCGCCGGCTTCATCGGCTCGGTGCATGCGCGGAACCTCGCCGAGCACCCCGAGGTGCGGTTTGTGGGTGTCGCAGACATCGATGCCGCCCGGGCCGGTGACCTCGCCGACCGGATGGGAACCCAACCCCTCACCGACACCGACATCTACGACTCCGACCACGTCGACGCGGTTCTGATCGCATCGTCGACCGATACCCACGCCGACCACCTGCGGCGCGCGGCCGCAGCGGGACTGCCCACCTTCTGCGAGAAGCCGATCGATCTGGATCTGGCACATGCAATCGACACCGTGGCGCAGGTGACCGCGGCCGGCGTGGCGACCATGGTGGACTTCAACCGGCGCTTCGATCGCGACCACCGCGAGTTGCATCGGTCGGTCCGTGCCGGCGAGATCGGCGGAGTGGAGCTCATCCAGTTGACCTCCCGCGGCCCGTCGCTTCCGCCACTGGACTACATCGCGACCTCCGGCGGTCAGATGCGCGATCAGACCGTGCACTTCTTCGACCTCGCCCGATGGATCACGGGCGAGGATCCGGTCGATGTGTTCGCTGCGGGATCCGTGTTCACCGACCCCCGAATGGCGCAACTCGGCGACGTCGACACCTCGGTCGTCACGCTGCGGATGCCCAGCGGCGCACTCGTGCAGATCGACAGTGCGCGGCGAACGGGGTACGGCTACGACGAACGTATCGAGGTTCTCGGTTCGGACGGCATGATCGAATCCGGCCGCCGACCAATCGGATCGGTATCCCGGTACGGGCCCGGCCGCATCGTCGGCGACGGGCTGCACGCCGGTTGGTTCGAGCGTGTCGCGCCGACCTACCGCGCCGCACTCGACCACTTCCTCGCGGCCCTCACCACCGGCGCAGACATCGGCCCCACGCTCGACGAGGCGCTCAAGGCGCAGGCCATCGCCGAGGCCGCCGCGCGTTCGCTGCGGACCGGCAATCGCGAAACCATCACCTACCCGGTGACGCCCAGCGCAGTCACCACGCACTGATCACGACCTACCGAAGGGATAGAACACATGAGCAACATCGTCGTCGGCTCCGCACCGGACTCCTGGGGCGTCTGGTTTCCGGACGATCCGCAGCAGACCCCGTACACCCGATTCCTGGACGAGGTCGCGGCATCGGGTTACGAGTGGATCGAGCTGGGCCCGTTCGGCTACCTGCCCACCGACCCGACACAACTGCTCGACGAACTCGGCGAGCGTGGACTGCAGCTGTCGGCCGGCACCGTCTTCGAGCACCTGCACCAGGACAATTCGTGGGACGCGGTATGGACCCAGATCGAGGACGTCGCCAAACTCACGGCGGCGGTCGGGGGCAAGCACGTCGTGGTGATCCCGGAGATGTGGCGCGATCCCGCGACCGGTGACGTCCTCGAGGACCGCGACCTGACCGATGAGCAGTGGCGCAAGAAGACCGAGGGCATGGACGAACTCGGCAAGGCGATGTTCGAGAAGTACGGCGTGCGTGCGCAGTATCATCCGCACGCCGACAGTCACGTGGACACCGAGGAGAACATCTACCGGTTCCTCGAGAACACCGACGGCGAGTTCGTCAACCTCTGCCTCGACACCGGTCACGTGAGCTATTGCGGCGGTGACAATCTCGCCATCATCCGCAACCACCCCGAGCGGATCGGCTACCTGCACCTCAAGCAGGTCGACGAAGCGGTGCGCGCCAAGGTGGCCGCCGACGACCTGCCGTTCGGTGAGGCCGTGCGCCTGGGCGCGATGACCGAGCCGCCACGTGGCATCCCGGAGATGCCGCCGCTGCTCGAGGCGGTCGCCGACCTCGACGTCGACATCTTCGCGATCGTCGAGCAGGACATGTACCCCTGCTCCCCGGATGCCCCGTTGCCCATCGCCCAGCGGACCCAGAAGTACCTCGGCTCCTGCGGTGTTCCGGCCGTCCGCTTCCGCTGACCACGCTGAGGAGTCCCGACGATGAAGGTTGCACTCGACCCCACCCCGTTCCACCACAGCCATTCACTGCTCGAATTGCCCGGTGTCGTCGCCGATCTCGGCTACGAGTACCTGCAGTTGACGCCGCAGGTGGACATGATCCCCTTCTTCAACCACCCCAAGGCCGACGACGCCCTGGTGGCGAAGTTCCGCAAGGCCTGTGCCGACGCGGGCGTCGGCATCGCCTCGGTGCTGCCGGTGCTGCGCTGGTCGGGGCCCGACGAGGACGCCCGCGAGGCCGCGGTCCGCTACTGGAAACGGGCGATTCAGATCACCGTCGACCTCGGCGTCACCGTGATGAACACCGAGTTCTCCGGCCGTCCCGAGAAGTCCGAGGAGTCCGAACGGGCCTTCTTCCGGTCGATGGAAGAACTCGTGCCGATCATCGAGCGCGAAGGCATCGACGTCCGGATCGATCCGCACCCCGACGATTTCGTCGAGGACGGCCTGGCCGCCATCCGGATGATCCGGGGCATCAACTCGAAGAACGTCGGGCTGGTGTACGTCGCTTGCCACAGCTTCCACATGGGTGGGAACATGGCCGAGATCATGACCACCGCCGGTGACATGCTGCGCCTGGTGCATGTCGCCGACACCATGGATCATCATGCCTCTCATGGTCTTCGCTACATCACCAATCCGCCCGGAAATGCGGTGCGCGTACATCAGCACCTCAAGATCGGCGATGGTGACGTCAACTGGGACGAATTCTTCGGCACCTTGGGCGAGATCGGCTTCTACGATCGCGACGACACGGTCATGGTCTCGAGTGTGTTCGCGGAGAACGAGAATGCCCACGAGGTCTCGCGCTACCAGTTGTCCACGATGACCGACTACGTCGCCAAGTACCGGGGCTGACGTGCTGACACGGTTGCCCGCACCTCGCACCCTCGATCCCATGACCGCCCCGGAACTACGTTGGGGTGTCATGGGTCCGGGGTGGATCGCGCAGCGCTTCGTCGAAGCCCTCAATAAGAACACCACCCAGCAGGTCGTCGCGGTCGGATCGCGTTCCGCCCAGCGCGCCGATGAGTTCGCCAGGCGAATGGGGGTCGAGGCGGCGCACGGCTCGTACGAGTCGTTGCTTGCCGACCCCCTCGTCGAGATCGTCTATGTCAGCACCCCGCATCCACAGCACCATCGCTGCGCACTGGACGCGATTGCCGCAGGAAAGCACGTGCTGATCGAGAAGCCCCTGGGTATCAACGCCAATCAGGCGCGCGAGGTGTTCACGGCCGCCCAGAACGCCGGCGTCTTCGCCGGTGAGGCGATGTGGACCCGCTTCCTACCCAAGTTCGACGTGCTCGGTCAGATCCTCGCCAACGGCCTGCTCGGCGAGATCCGCACGGTCGCGGCCGATCACGGCGAGTTCTTCACCACCGACCACCGCATCTACGACACCGCATTGGCCGGTGGACCGATGCTCGACCTCGGCACCTATCCGATCGCCTTCGCCTACTGGACGCTCGGTCACGTCGCTGCCGTGTCGGCCATCGGTCAACCGGCGAACGACGAACTCAACGGCCAGGTCTCGGCGACCCTGGGACACGTCGGGGGCAGTCAGTCGTTGGTGCACACGACGATTCTGTCCAACACGCCGACGACGGCATTCGTCGCCGGCGAGGACGCATACCTGGATCTGCCTGGGCCCTTCTATCAGCCCGGGCCGTTCCGGCTCGTGCCGCGGACCGGCGACGTGCTCGTGCACGACGAGGAGCCGGGTACCCACACAGACGGGCTGCATTTCTCCGCGGTGGACGCTGCCCGACAGATCGCCGCGGGAGCAGTCGACTCCGAGGTCCACCCACCTGCCGACGTGATCGGGACGCTCGACGTCATGGATCGCATCAGAGCGCAGGTCGGGATCGCTTTTCCCGGTGAATGATGTTGTGGTGGTGATGGTCTCGATACGGGCTCTCGCCTGGCGGCTCGACCCCTACTCGACCACCGGAATGCCGAATGGACGCTCCGTTCGCGGATCGAGTAGCCCGCAAACTCTCGCTGATCGAGTAGCCCGCGAGCCGCCAGGCGAGCGTGCGTATCGAGATCCTCGGATCCCGATCAACCCCGCGGCGCCGCCGTCGTGCCACGCACCCTCAACGACGGCTCGAGCACCACATCGGGTTCGGCGATGTCCGCCCCGGTGAGCAGATCGACGGCGAGTGCCACCGACTGCTCCGCAAGGCCTTGCGCGTCCTGGTGGATCGTGGTGAGGGCGATACGCGGGTTGTCGGACAATCGGCTGTCGTCGTAGCCCATCAACGAGACCTCGCCGGGGATGTCGACACCGGCGCGGGTGAACACGTCGAGCAGCCCGAGGGCACATCGATCGTTCCCGGCCAGAATAGCTGTGGGCAAACGACTCCCGGCCAGGATCACATGTGCCGCATCGGCGCCTGCGGCCTCGTTGTGCGCCCCCGGCACCACGCGAATCCAGCTCTCGAGCCCGTGCCGCCGCATCGACGATCGATACGCGGCCCGACGGTCGTCCGACGCCGGGTCCTGGCCGCCGTCGACATGCAGGATGTCACGGTGCCCGAGTTGCACCAGGTAGTCGACGGCCAGCGCGACGCCCTTGGCGTCATCGGTCCGCACCGTCGCCACGCGGTCCCCGATCACGTCATCCGGCAACCGCCGCCCGACCACGACCAGCGGGGCGCGTGTGCCCAGGGCGCTGAGTTCTGCCGGCGACGCCATCGGGCCGAGCAGTATCACCGCACCACACCGATGGTCCACCAGCGCCTCGACGGAGGCAGCCTCGTCGCGCCCAGGAAGATTCGCGGTCAACAACACGTCGTAGCCGGACTTCTCGGCCGCCGGGTAGATGCCGGTCACCAGTTCGGCCTCGAAGAGCTGCGACACATCTATCAAGACGCCGAGGGTCCGGCTCTTCCCGAGCGCGAGCAGCCGGGCCGCCGCATCCGGGCGATAGCCGAGCTCGTCGGCGATCTCCAACACGCGTCGCCGCGTGTCCTCGCTCGCACCGGGTTTGCCGTCCAGGATGAAGGACACCAGCGTTCGTGACACCCCGGCCCGAGCCGCCACATCGGCCATCGTCGGACGTCGATTCGCGCTCTTCTGCGCCATCCTTCACTCCCTTTCTTCACTGTGACTGTTGACACAGTGGCCCAGATCTCACATCATAGTACTTACGCGCGTTACTAACGCGCGTTAGATCCCCGAAGAGTTGAGGTACTCCCCATGACCACCACAGCGGGAACAGCGTCGAACAGGCGCTTCTTGACCAAGCTGACCGTCATCGCAACGCTGGGCGGGCTGTTGTTCGGCTATGACACGGGCGTCATCTCCGGCGCCCTGCTCTACATGAAGGATGACCTGGCACTCACCTCCTTCACCGAGGCGATGGTGGTCAGCTCGTTGCTGTTCCCCGGCGCCGCCTTCGGCGCGCTGTTCGGCGGACGTATCGCCGATCGCCTCGGTCGCAAGCGCACTCTCCTGCTGTGCGGGGCGATCTTCCTGGTCGGCGCGTTGGCATGCGCGCTCGCCCCATCGGTCTCGGCCATGGTCGTCGCGCGCATCATCCTGGGCTTCGGCGTCGGCGCCGCCGCGGTCACCTGCCCCCTGTACCTGGCCGAGATGGCACCGGCAGATCGTCGCGGCCGCATGGTCACCATCAATGAACTGATGATCGTCACCGGGCAGATGCTCGCCTTCGCCACCAACGCCGCCCTCGACCACCTCATCCAGGACCCGCACGTCTGGCGCATCATGCTCGCCGTCGCGTCCATCCCCGCGATCGCGCTGCTGGTCGGCATGCTCGCACTGCCGGACTCACCGCGTTGGTATGCGTTCAAGGGCCGCATGGACGATGCGCGCACGGTGCTCGGTTTGAGCCGCACTCCCGCGGAGGCCGCAGCGGAATACGACATCATCGCCGACCACACCCATCACATGCTCTCCTCGAACCGCACCCCACTGTCGGTGATCCGGGACGTGCCGTGGATTCGGCGCATCGTGCTGATCGGCTGCGGCCTGGCCATCGTCCAGCAGGCCACCGGCATCAACACCGTCAACTACTACGCACCGACGATTCTCGAACAGAGCGGCCTGGGCGTGAGTGCCGCACTCGTCGCGACGATCGCCGTCGGCGTCACCTCGGTGATCACCACGATCATCGGCATCATCCTGCTCGGCTACATCGGTCGCCGCGCCATGCTGCTCACCGGCTTCGCCGGCGTCGCCGCGTCGCAGGCCGCCCTCGCGACGACCTTCCTGCTGCCGGAGACAACGATGCGCAGCTACGTCATCCTGGCCTGCATGGTGGCATTCGTCGCCTTCGTGCAGATGTTCATCGGGACCTGCGTCTGGCTGCTGCTGTCGGAGATCTTCCCCCTCAGCGTCCGCGGGTTCGCCATGGGGATCGCCGTATTCGTGCTGTGGTGCACCAACGCACTGATTTCGTTCGTGTTCCCGTTGCTCAACTCGGCCCTGGGTTCCACCGGAACCTTCGGGTTGTTCGTGCTGGTCAACATCGCGTCGTGGATCTTCGTCTTCCGCACCGTGCCGGAAACCAAGGGCACCACACTGGAAGAGCTCGAGGAACGTCTCGAGTCCGACCACACCGACCGGTTCGCGAAGGTCGCGGTCGCTGCGTGATTGCGGGTCATCGGGCTGTTCGCCGTCATCGGCGGGCAGCCCGATCGTCACGTCTGCGGAGCGGATCGGGAGCGACGACGGATGATCCACGCCCACCCGATTCGAGGGTGAACAACGCCGTCTGACTCAGGGCGAAGACCGTGGACAGCCCACCGGGCGCCACCATGCGCGAGGCGAACTCGCGCAATACGATGGCGACGGAAGCGACCATCGCGACTGCCCCGAGCGCACTCCACACCAGCGACGCGCCGGCCTCGAGCACGAATATCGACGAGTGGCGCCGCGACGTCGAGTGGGCCTGCGACCGGGCCTGGATGCTCAGCCCGGCGCGCAACGCTGCCCGCCACAACTTCGGTCGGTCCCGTCCCAGTCCATGCCTCCTCGGCCCGAACACCTCGGAGAATCCCTGGCTTCGCTCGATGCCGCCCGCATCGCCAGGTGTGCCGGGGAGTCGGGCGAGCCCCGAGCGAAAGGAAACCCGAACCATGACCGCACTCGACAACACACCCGCCTCCGTCACCCGTCCGCTGTCCAGCCTCACCGCCGATGAGATCACCTCGGCCCGCGCCGTTCTCACCGAATCCGGCCGGGTGGTCACCACCACCCGCTTCGTCTACGTCGGACTCGAAGAGCCCGACAAGGCCGACATTCTCGCCCACGACGCCGGCAACGGACCCGCACCCGAGCGCCGGGCCCGGGTGATGATGATCGACATGGTCTCCGGTGCGGCCACCGACGCGATCGTCTCGCTGACCGACGCGGCCGTGGTGAGCGTCGAGGACGTCGACGCGGCGGTCGGGCAGTTGCCCATCCTCGACGCCGAGTTCGAGATCGTGGCCGAATTCCTCGCGGGCGAGCCGCAGTGGAATGCGGCGCTGGGCAAGCGCGGCATCGATCCGGCGAAGACCGTCGCGGTGCCGCTGTCGGCGGGCACCTACGACAACCCGAACGAGGCCGGTCGGCGCATCATCCGATCCTTCGCCTTCGTCCAGGAGCACGAGAAGGACCTGCCGTGGGCACATCCGGTCGACGGACTGTGCGCCTATGTCGACATCATCAACCGCGAGATCGTCGATCTGGTGGACTACCGGGTCTTCGACGTGCCGGCCGAATCCGGCAACTTCGACACCCCGGAAGTCGCCGGACCGCCGTTGGAGGGCCTCAAACCGATCGAGATCACCCAACCCGACGGTCCGAGCTTCACCGTCGATGGTGAGCACGTCGAATGGACCAACTGGAGCCTCGACATCTCCTACGACCAGCGCGAAGGTCTCATTCTGCGCAAGCTCAGATTCCAGGGCCGGGACGTCATGTACCGCGCATCCATCAACGAGATGGTGGTCCCCTACGCGGACCCGTCACCGAACCGCTACTGGCAGAACTATTTCGACACCGGCGAGTATGTGTTCGGGCGTTACGCCAACGAACTGACACTCGGCTGCGACTGCCTCGGCGAGATCTACTACTTCGACGCCACCCTCGCCGATGAACAGGGCAGCCCGCGAACCATCAACAACGCGGTGTGCATGCACGAGGAGGATTACGGCACCCTGTGGAAGCACAGCGACATCTTCACCGGGATGAGCGAGGTGCGGCGGCAGCGACGACTGGTGATCAGCTTCTTCACCACTGTCGGCAACTATGACTACGGCTTCTACTGGTACCTATACCTCGACGGCACCATCGAACTCGAGGCGAAGCTGACCGGTGTGGCGTTCACCGCCGCCTACCCCGAGGAGGGCTCCGACTACCAGAGCCTGGTCGCACCCGGACTGGGACTGCCGTACCACCAGCACCTGTTCAGTGCCCGGCTGGACATGACCGTCGACGGGGTGTCCAACGCCGTCGAAGAGGTCGAGGCGGCAAGAATCCCCATGGGTCCGGACAATCCGTGGGGCAACGCATTCACGCTCGCCAGGACCCGGATCGGATCGGAAGCCGATGCCGCCCGCGACGCGAACGCGGCCACCGGACGGACCTGGCACATCCTCAACACCGAGAAGACCGGCCGGATGGGCCATCATCCGGCGTATGCGCTGCACGCCGAGCAGACGCCGATGTTGCTGGCCGATCCAGCGTCGTCGATCGCCGGACGTGCGGCATTCACCACCAGGCAACTGTGGGTGACCCGCTACGACGCCACCGAGCGCTACGCGGCCGGTGATTTCGTGAACCAGAGCGCATTGGGCAACGGACTGCCCGCCTATCAGCAGGCAGACCGCCCGCTCGACGGCGAGGACATCGTGGTGTGGCACACCTTCGGGCTCACCCATTTCCCCCGCACCGAGGACTGGCCGATCATGCCGACCGACTATGCCGGATTCACGTTGAAGCCCTACAACTTCAGCGACGCCAGCCCGGTGATGAATGTGCCGCCGACCGCCGCCAAACACTGCCACGGGCACGGCAACTGATCACCGCGCTCGTATCCGCCTGGCGCACCTGTGGGCGCTCGGCGGCCTGTGGTACGTGACCCGCACGACCACGACGGTGACCGGCAGATGACTTCGTACACGATGATGCCGCGCACGCCGGCGGTGTGTACGGCATCATCGTGTCGATGACGGCGAGTGACGCGGAGCTGATCTTCTATCACGGGCCGATGGGCGCCGGGAAGTCCACTTTCGCCTTGCAGACCCACTTCAACCAGGGGCAGCAGGGACGATCGGGCCTGCTGTTGACCACGATGGACCGCAGCGCAGAACCGGTGGTGACCAGCCGCATCGGCCTGCGCGCGCAGGCACTGGCACTCGGGGCCGAGGACGACGTGTACGCCATCGTCACCGATCGGCACCACTACGACCCGCTCGACTACCTTGTGTGCGACGAAGCCCAGTTCCTGACGCCGGAGCAGGTGGAGCAGCTGGCCCGGGTCGTCGACGACTGCGGCGTCGACGCGTTCGCCTTCGGCTTGCTCACCGATTTCCGGTCGGCGCTCTTCCCCGGTTCGGCGTGCCTCGTCGAGATCGCCGACGAGGTGCATCGGATGCAGGCGATCGTGCTGTGCTGGTGCGGCCGGCCGGCATTCCTGAACGCCCGCATCGTCGACGGGCAGATCGCGCGCACCGGAGCGGTGGTCGCCGTCGGCGACACCGGCGACGGACCGGTCATGTACCGCGCGCTGTGTCGTCGACACTACGTGGAGGGACGCGCGAAGCCCTGACCTCGGGCGCGTCGTCACCTCAGGACTGCAGTCGTTCGTGCAGCAGGGTGAGCGCGAACGTGATGGTGGCCGTCACGATCTCGGCGGGCTCGCCGTCGAACAGTCGGCAGGAGCTGGTCACCTCCCCGCCGTCGAAAGTGCCGAACCACACAGTGCCGGGATCGTCCTCCTGACTCTGCGGACCGGCCTCACCGGTCACCGCGACCACCAGATCGGCCTCGAGCAGCCGCGCCGAACTCGTGACCATCGCTTCGGCCGCCGCGGCGCACACCACCGGCCCGTCGGGGACCTGCAGCAAGTGATGTTTGACCTCGGGTCGGTACGCGATGATCCCGCCCGAGAACCAGTCGCCCGACGACGGCGCACGACTGAGCCGCGCGGCGATGTTGCCTCCGCTCAGCGATTCGGCGACACCGATGCGTCGCTGCGACGCCTTGCCGGCGATGTCCTCACACAGCTTGTCGAGATCATCGGACACCAGTGCCTCCTTGCATCGGCGAAACCCAATGCAGTGGTTGTGCCCACCCGCGCGGCCGGCGAAACCGATGACGTCGCGGAGAGTGTGGTGACGTCGCACATCCGGTGGTGCGCGAGGGGGGACTTGAACCCCCACGTCCGAAGACACTGGAACCTAAATCCAGCGCGTCTGCCAATTCCGCCACTCGCGCGTGTCGCCGGCCACACCGGCGCCCGGGACAGCCTACCGCCCGCGGGCCGATCTGTGCTGGCCAGGTACCGTCGAGGGTATGTCATCTGGTTCCTCCACCGCCGGACGCCGACATCGTCCGGCGCTGATCGCGCTGGTGGTCGTCGCGGCCACCGCGTGCCTGGTGCTCGCGTGGTGGCAGTGGGATCGATACGAGTCGTCGTCGGGCACGGCGCAGAACCTCGGCTATGCGTTGCAGTGGCCGGCGTTCGCCGTCGCGGTGCTGTGGGCGTACCGGCGCTTCGTCGTGTTGGAGGTTGACCCCGAGGAACGACGCAAGGCGGCCAACGAGGCGAGCGGACCGACCGAGATCCCGGCGGGAATCCTCCCGGATCGGCCCTCGACCCCGAGCGCGTCGTCGCTGACCGGTGCATCGTCGGCGGGAGACGACGCCACGCTGGCCGAGTACAACAGTTATCTGGCCGACCTGGACAGGTCTGACACATCCGAGAAGAGCAGTGAGGAACGCCCGAGGTGACCGAGACGACCGACCCCACCACCGGAACGCCCGTGGCCAAGGTGCGTGGTGCGCTGCTGCGCTACCGCATTCTGGCCTGGATCACCGGTCTGTGGTTGCTGCTGCTGGTCGCCGAACTGGTGCTCAAATACGGCTTCGACGTCGACGCACTGGACTTCGTGCCGATCGTGCACGGATGGGTCTACTTCGTCTACCTCATCTTCACCATCGACCTCGCCATCAAGGTGCGGTGGCCGCTCGGCAAGATCATCCTCACCTGCATCGCGGGCACCATCCCGTTCCTGTCCTTCTGGTTCGAACACGTCCGGACCAAGGAAGTGAAGGCTCAGTACGGGTTGTGACGTTCTCGCGCGTCCGGTTCCCTTTCGCGCATGCAGTTTCACGCGCGCTTGATCATCCGACGCGCGAGCTCGTCGGCACCTCCGATCGACCGACCGCACCCAGAGCTTCATGAGGTGATCGCCACCGCGTGACCCCGGCGTCGTCGTCCGTTCACGCTTCCCGGACAACACTGAGCGCGTGCGCATCGTGCAACTCGCCAACTTCTACGGCGCCCGCTCCGGCGGAATCCGAACCGCGGTCGATCGCTGGGGTGCCGGCTATGTGGCGGCCGGACACGAGGTGATCCTCGTGGTGCCGGGCCACCACGACGGTGCGGAAACACTGCCGACCGGTGTGCACCGGATATCGGTACGCGCTCCCCGGCTGCCACTGTCGGGTGGCTATCGGGTGGCGTCGCCCGGGCGCGTCGCCGACATCCTGCGCCATCTGCGCCCCGACGCCCTCGAGGTGTCGGATCGGCTGACCCTACGCGGCTTCGGGCAGTGGGCGCGCGCCCGCGACATCCACTCCACGATGGTGTCGCACGAACGCCTCGACCGATTGCTCGGCATAGCGCTGCCCCGCAGCGCGGCGCGCACGATGGCCGACGAGGCCAACCGGCGAACGGCACGCTCCTTCGACACCGTGGTCTGCACCACCGATTTCGCCGCCGCCGAGTTCAGCCGGATCGGCGCGACCAATGTCCGGCATGCCCCGCTCGGCGTGGACCTCGAGATGTTCGATCCGCAACACGCCGACCCCACCGTCGGCGCACGCTTCGCCGACGAGACCACCACACTGATCACCCACTGTGGCCGCTTGTCGCCGGAGAAGCGTGCCGACCGGAGCATCGCGGCCATCGCCGAGCTGCACTCCGCGCGGCGCCGCGTACACCTGGTCGTCGCCGGCGACGGCCCTCGCCGCGGCGCGCTGGAGCGCGCGGCGAGAGGCCTGCCGGTGACCTTCCTCGGGCATGTCGCCGACCGCAGGCAGGTGGCTGCGCTCCTGGCGACCACCGAGATATCCCTCGCGCCAGGACCACACGAGACGTTTTGCCTGTCGGCGCTGGAGTCGTTGGCGTCGGGTACGCCGGTCGTCGCATCCCGATCGTCGGCGGTGGCGGGACTGGTCGATCCGACCTGCGGCGCGCTGGCCCACAACAACGCCGCCGGCTTCGCCGAGGCGATCCAGCAGGTGCTCGAAATGCCGCGGCCGGAACGGGAATCGGCGGCGCGCCGCCGCGCCAGCTGCTTTCGGTGGCCGGACTCGGTCGCCCGGATGTTGGCGATCCACCACGGAGCCGACGGCGGCGCGGTGTCAGTCGGCCAGCGACCGTAGCGACGGCACGAGTTGCGCCAGCGCCTTGCCGCGGTGACTGAGCACGTCCTTCTCCTCGGCGGACAGTTGCGCCGAGGACCGGCCGGCGGCGACCTCGTCGTCGGGAACGAACAGCGGGTCGTAGCCGAAGCCGTTGTCGCCCTGCGGCGCCCGCAACAGGGTGCCACGCCATTCGCCGCGGACCACGGTCTGCTGCCCGTTCGGCACGACGAGCGCGCACGCCGACACGAAGGCGGCGCCACGGCGCTCGTCGGGGACGTCGCCGATCTGGGCGAGCAACAGATCGTTGTTGGCCCGATCATCGCCGTGGCGACCGCTCCAGCGCGCCGAGAGGACGCCCGGCATGCCGTTCAGCGCGTCCACCGTCAATCCCGAATCATCTGCCAGACAGGCCATCCCGGTAGCCCGCGCACCGGCTACGGCTTTGATCAACGCATTGTCCTCGAAGGTGGCGCCGGTCTCGGGTTCCTCTGGATAGTCGGCCACCGCATCGAGGCCCACCACCTCCACGCCGGTGATGCCGGCACCGGCGAGGACGCGACGCAGTTCGGCGAGCTTCTTGGCGTTTCGGCTCGCGACGAGCACAGTCGACATCAGGACCCGGTGGGCAGCGTGCCGGGATACGGCTCGGCCAGCACCTCGCGCTGCGCCTCGAAGAGCTTGTCGGTGCCGACCATCGCGATGTCGAGCAGCTTGTCGAGGGTGGCACGCGGGAAGGTGGCGCCCTCTCCGGTGCCCTGCACCTCGACCAGGGTGCCGGCGTCGGTGGCGACCACGTTCATGTCGACCTCGGCGCGCGAGTCCTCCTCGTAAGGCAGGTCGAGTCGGACGCGGCCGTCCACCACGCCGACGCTCACCGCGGCGATCATGCACGACAGCGGCTGTGGGTCTTTGAGGCGGCCGGCCGCCTTCAAGTAGGTGACCGCGTCGGCGAGCGCGATGTAGGCGCCGGTGATCGCCGCGGTACGGGTTCCGCCGTCGGCCTGTAGCACGTCGCAGTCGACGGCGATGGTGTTCTCACCGAGGGCAGCCAGGTCGATGCAGGCGCGCAGCGAACGACCGACCAGGCGACTGATCTCGTGGGTGCGGCCACCCACCCGTCCCTTCACCGACTCGCGGCTCGAGCGCTCATGAGTGGACGACGGCAGCATCGCGTACTCGGCGGTCAGCCAGCCCAATCCGGAACCGCGCCGCCATGGCGGGACGCCCTCGGTGACGCTGGCCGTACACATCACCCGGGTGTCACCGAATTCGACCAAGACCGACCCCGCCGGATGCGAGGTGAACCCGCGGGTGAAGGTGATCGGTCGCAGTTCGTCGTCGGCCCTGCCGTCAGCTCGTGTGGTCACGGATCCAACTGTAACGACCGGCCCGTCGCGCCGATCGAGGCGGGAGCGGCGTCACGGGACGAGGTCGAACACCTGTCCCGGTCGGACCAGATCCACGGGCCCGGAAAAGGTCGAGCACGCCTCGGCCAGAATCTCCTCGGCATCGAACCAGGGCGCGAGATGGGTCAGTGCCAGGGCTCGGGCGCCGGCCTTTGTCGCGATCTGACCGGCCTCGTATCCGGACAGGTGCAGGTCGGGCGGTCGTTCCTCGGGCGCGTGGGTCCAGGTGGCCTCGCAGAGGAACACGTCGGCCCCCTCGGCGACCTCCACCACCTCGTCGCAGACGCCGGTGTCGCCGCTGAAGGCCACCACCTGGCCGTCGGGTCCGGTCACCCGCAACCCGTAGGTCTCCGGTGGATGATTCACCCGGACCGGTGTCACCGTCATCCCGTGCAGTTCCACATCCACCCGGTCCTGCCACTCGATGGCGTCGAACGTGTCGGAGATGTCGTCGACCTCGCCGGCGACCTCGGCAGAAGCCGCCCCGACGCGCACCGCAGTGCCCGGCGGACCGTACAGGCGAGCCCGCTGGGCAGCCGGATTGGGCGCATATCGCCGCCACACCAGCATCGCCGGCAGATCCAGACAGTGATCGGCGTGCAGGTGACTGAGCATCACGTCGACATCGGCCGGATCGGTGCGACTCTGCAATTCACCGAGGACCCCCGGACCGCAATCCATCAGCACCGGCCGCTGTCCGTCGACCGCCAGGAGGTATCCCGAGCAGGCGCTGCCGGGCCCGCCCACACTTCCGGAACAGCCGAGGACGGTGAGGCGCATACGCCCTACTGTGCCACGCCGCGGCGCCGCCCTGTCCGGCTACGGGTCACAAGTGTCCAACGATGGTCTGGGCGCGAGCTGAGAATCTGCTCACGTATTACAGGTGCTGCACCTGTCCGATCGTGGGACCGAGGAAGCGGGTCGACAGCCGGGCGAAGAACTCCGGATCGCCGGTGGCGCGGAACTCCCGCACCGCATCGCGATCGCCGTGCGGGTGCAGCAGATCGAGTTCGGTGAGCACGCGAAAGAGGTCCTTCGCGGTCTCCTCGGCACTGGACACGAGTGTGACCTGATCGCCCATCGCGAGTTGGATCACCCCCGACAGCAGCGGGTAATGGGTGCAGCCGAGGACCACCGTATCCACGTCGGCCTGCTGCAGCGGTTCGAGATAGCCCTGCGCGAGGCCGAGAATCTGTCGCCCGCTGGTGATGCCGCGCTCCACGAAGTCGACAAAGCGGGGGCAGGCCACGGCGGTGATCTCGGCGTCGCGGGCCGCGGCGAACGAATCCTGATAGGCACGCGAGGCGATTGTCGCCCGGGTCCCGATCACGCCGATGCGGCCGGTCTTGGTGGCCACCACGGCACGCCGCACCGCCGGCAGGATCACCTCCACCACCGGGATCGGGGCGTAGCGTTCCCGCGCATCCCGCAGGCAGGCAGCCGATGCGGTGTTGCATGCGATCACAATCGCTTTCACCTGCCGCGCGGCCAGGTCGTCGCCGATCGCCAGGGCGTGCCGCCGGATGTCGGGGATCGGCAGCGGGCCGTAGGGGCCGTTGGCGGTGTCGCCGATGTAGACGACGTCCTCGTCGGGCAAGAGGTCGATGATGGCGCGGGCCACCGTCAGCCCCCCCACACCGGAGTCGAAGATCCCGATGGGTGCGTCCTGGGCTGTTATGGCCGCACCCCCGGGGCCTGCGGGCTGCCGCTCTTCGCGGCCTTGCGCCGGTCACGGTCGGCGAGGTACCAGGCCGCTAGCACACCACCGATGGCGCCGAAGAGGTGTCCCTGCCAGGACACGGTCGGGTTCGTCGGGAGCACTCCCCACAAGATCGACCCATAGATGAGGAACAGGACGACGCCCCCGAGAATCTGCCAGATGTCGCGGTTGAACAGCCCACGCACCAACAGATAGGTCAGCCAGCCGAAGATGATGCCCGACGCGCCGACGGTCACCGTGTACGGCGGCGCGAAGAACCACACACCGAGACCCGAGACCAGCCAGACGATGGCGGTGACGATGACGAACCGTCGGGTCATCAACACCAGGAAGCCGAGCACCAACCCCGGCAGCAGATTGGCGAACAGGTGCGCCCAGTCGTCGTGCAGGAACGGGGCCCAGAGAATGCCGTCGAGTCCGTCGATCTGACGCGGCTCGATCCCCGCCTGATCGAGATCGTAGTTCGTCGCCGCGTCCACGGCCTCGACGACGAACAGCAACGCGGTGATCGCGGCCATGATGATCACCGACCGCTGCCACAGCGGGCGGGCGCCCGTGGTCGGCGATCCAGGCGGCGCGGGGTTGACGGTCATGGCTCTTCCTGTCGGTGCGGTCACGCCCAGAGCTGGCCCTCGAGAGCCTGCTCTGCTTGCTCCAGGCTACCTTCGTAGGCGCCGGTCGACAGATACTTCCACCCCGCGTCGGGGATGACCAGCCCGATGTCGGCGCGCTGACCGTTCTTCATCGCCTTGCGGCCGATGCCGCGTGCGGCCTGCAGGATGGCTCCGGTCGAGATGCCCGCGAAGATGCCCTCGGTGTCGATGAGTTCACGCACCCGGGCCACGGCGTCGACGCCCTGCACGGAGAACCGGCGGGTCAGCACCGTGTCGTCGTAGAGCTCGGGGACAAAGCCCTCGTCGATGTTGCGCAGACCGTAGACCTCATCGCCGTAGCGGGGTTCGGCCGCGACGATCTCGATGTCGGGGTTCTGCTCACGCAGGTAGCGACCTACGCCCATCAGGGTTCCGGTGGTGCCGAGCCCCGCGACGAAATGGGTGATCTCGGGCAGATCCGCGTACAGCTCGGGGCCGGTGCCCTCATAGTGGGCGAGCATGTTGGCCTCGTTGCCGTACTGATAGAGCATCACCCAGTCGGGGTGTTCGGCGGCGAGTTCCTTGGCCATGGCGACGGCGGTGTTGGAGCCACCCGCCGCCGGCGACGAGATGACCTGCGCGCCGAACATCGTCAACAGCGACCGGCGTTCTTCCGAGGTGTTCTCGGGCATCACGCAGATCAGCTGATAACCCTTGAGTTTGGCGGCCATCGCCAGCGAGATCCCGGTGTTGCCGCTCGTCGGCTCCAGGATGATGGAGCCGGGCGACAGTGCGCCGTCGCGCTCGGCCTGCTCGATCATCCGCAGTGCGGGCCGATCCTTGATCGAACCGGTGGGATTGCGGTCCTCGAGCTTGGCCCACAGCCGTACGTGCGGGCCGCCGTCGGGATCACTCGGGTCCGAGTCGTCCCATCTGGGCGACAGACGCTGTAGACCGATCAGCGGGGTGTGCCCCACCGACTCGATCAGCGAGGAGTAGCGCGCCACGGCCTACTGTCCGCCGGCGACGGCGGGCAGGATGGTCACATCGTCGCCGTCGTCGATCGAGGTACCGAGTCCACCGGAGAAGCGGACATCCTCGTCGTTGACATAGACGTTGACGAAGCGATGCAGTTTGCCTTCCGCCACCAGGCGTTCCTTGATGCCCGGATTGGCCGACTCGAGGTTGTCGATGACCTCCGACAACGTGGAACCGCTTGCCTCGACCCGCTTCTCACCCCCGGTGTGGGTGCGCAAGATGGTCGGGATGGACACGGTTACGGCCATGCTGGGTCAGCTCCTGATCTCGATCGGCTCTTCGGTCACCACACCATCGACAATGCGATAGCTGCGGGTCTCCGCGGTCTCGGCGTCCCGGGTGGACACCAGGACATAGTGGGCGTTGGGCTCGCTTGCATACGAGATGTCGGTGCGGCTCGGGTATGCCTCGGTCGCGGTGTGCGAGTGGTAGATCACGACGGGTTCCTCGTCGAGTCGGTCCATCTCCCGCCACACCTTCAACTGCTCGGCCGAGTCGAAACGATAGAAAGTCGGTGAGCGCTCGGCGTTGATCATCGCGATGAACCGATCCGGACGATCGGACCCCTCGGGACCGGCGATCACCCCGCAGGCCTCATCCGGGTGGTCGGCGCGTGCGTGCGCGACCATCGCATCAACCAGCTCCTGGCTGATCCTCAGCACTCGTCTCCTCCTGACATCGGTCACGACGTTTGGGGCACCGCGCCGCCGGCGCGAAACTCAACGGTCAACCACAACGTCGCTGCCGACCACGCTATTCCTCGACGGCTGACGCCAACGCCCCGGGGCGATCACGATCGCGACAGGTGGGAACCGCTCAACGCAACGCCGACGCCAACACCTCGCCAAAGGACGGGATACCGGCCACCGGCCGCGCACTGATCACCGCATTGACGATGGCCCGCTGCACGACAAGCGCGGATGCGCGGCACACCTCGGCCAGCACCGCGACGTCGGGGTTCATCCCCCGCGGCACCTCGGGAATCGCGTCCGGACGACGCTTCGCGGTGGCCACCGCGAAGATGGTGTCACCGTCGAGCGGCGAGTGCGCAGGCACGATCGCCCGGGCCAGCCCATCGTGGCCGGCCATCGCCACCCGCTTCACCGAGGCCGCGTCCAGCGACGCATCGGTGGCGACCACCCCGATGGTGGTGTTCAGCACGGTCTGCTTCGCCGTCAATTCGGCATGGTGGGCGATCTCGGCGGGATCTGGTGACGCCAGACCATGGTGCGCGAGATCGTCGGCGGTCGCCGACCACGGCAGACCGGTCGTGGGGTCGATCACGGCGCCGACCGGGTTGGCGACCATCACCGCGCCGACGGTGATCCCGGCGGCCGGCCCGTCGGTGAGGGTGGTCGACGCCGTTCCCACGCCACCTTTCATCGCGCCTGCCCGTGCACCGGCACCGGCACCGACGCTCCCGACGGCGAACTCCGGCGTCGCCGACGCGAGCGCTTCTCTACCGAACTCGGCGTCCGGCCGACGGTCCCAGGCGCCGACCGGCAGGTCGAAGATGACCGCGGCCGGCACGATCGGCACCACATGACCGTGCTCATCCATGACGAGGCCGACACCCGCCTGCTCGAGACCGGCCATCACGCCGTCCGCGGCGGCCAGGCCGAATGCACTGCCGCCGGTGAGCACGATCGCGTGGGCGGTCTGCACGGTGTTCGACGGGTCGAGCAGATCGGTTTCCCGGGTGCCGGGGCCGCCACCGCGAACATCGACCGCACACACCGCATCCGGCGCGTCGATCCGCACCACCGTTGTCCCGGTCGCCCACCCCCGACCATCCACGGTGCCATCCGCGGCAGCCACCGTCACGGCGTCATCGATCCGAGTCGCATGGCCCACCGAGATACCCGCCACCTCCGTGATCCGGTCACCCGCCGGAGCCGTCGCGCCGGGCATCTGCGATGCGCCGGTCACATCAACGACTCGACGAGCAGTTCCTGCATCACCGTCAACCAGTGGTACACATCGAGGTGCGCCGCATGCGGATGCTCGGGCGGAAGTTGATCCGGTGTGTCCTCGGAGATGCCGAGCATCGCGCCCAGCGCCAGACGCACGTCGTTGAGCGCGGTCAGCCACTCCATCGCCTGTGCCTCGGTGAGCGCCAAGTCGCCCCCACCACGCGGAAGCGTGTCCAGCACCACCCGGGCGGCGGTCAGTTTGGCCTCGATGATGTGCGGCTCGTGCACACTGCGTAGTGCGCTGTTCACGTCGCCGTTGACGACGTCGGCGGCCAGCTCACGATCCTGGTCGGGCCGATGGAAATCCGGCAGCAATCGGCCCAGTGTCACATCGGACGGAGCTTCGGTGTGGCCCACCCGGATACCGGTGAGCTCCGACAACTCGTCGCGAGGTGCCGAGGCGTCGCGTTCGGTCAACAGTTCCTGCATCGAGCCGATCATCGACGCCAACAGTTCGACCTCGTGCGGGTCGAGTTGTGAGCAGATGCGCAGCGACGAGCCGCGGCCCTTGCGTTTCCAGGTACGCACGTGTTGCCGATTCTCCGTTCAACTGTCCCGCTGCATGGTGGCCCACAGACCGGCCGCATGCAGCTTTCGGACGTCGCCCTCCATCTTGTCGCGCTCCCCGGCCGACACCACGGCCTTGCCCTCGGTGTGGACCTGCATCATCAGCTGGTTCGCGTGCGATTCGGAGTAGCCGAAGACCTTCTGGAACACGAAGGTGACGTAGCGCATCAGATTGACCGGGTCATCCCAGACGATGGTGACCCACGGCCGGTCCAGCGCGGCGGCGTTCTCGGCGAGCTCCGGTTCGACGACGGTCGTACCACCGGGCCCACCATCGTCGCTCCGCTCGCTGCGACAACCCACGTCGCTTCGCTCGCTGTGGAATCTCCCGTCGCTTCGCTCGCCCTGGAATCTCCCGTCGCTTCGCTCGCCCTGGAATCTCCCGTCGCTTCGCTCGCCCTGGAATCTCCCGTCGCTTCGCTCGCCCTGGAATCTCCCGTCGCTTCGCTCGCCCTGGAATCTCCCGTCGCTTCGCTCGCCCTGGAATCTCCCGTCGCTTCGCTCGCCCTGGAATCTCCCGTCGCTTCGCTCGCCCTGGAATCTCCCGTCGCTTCGCTCGCCCTGGAATCTCCCGTCGCTTCGCTCGCCCTGGAATCTCCCGTCGCTTCGCTCGCCCTGGAATCTCCCGTCGCTTCGCTCGCCCTGGAATCTCCCGTCGCTTCGCTCGCCCTGGAATCTCCCGTCGCTTCGCTCGCCCTGGAATCTCCCGTCGCTTCGCTCGCCCTGGAATCTCCCGTCGCTTCGCTCGCCCTGGAATCTCCCGTCGCTTCGCTCGCCCTGGAATCTCCCGTCGCTTCGCTCGCCCTGGAATCTCCCGTCGCTTCGCTCGCCCTGGAAGGTAGCCTCGTGCGCACTAGTCTCGTCAGGCGCCATACGACATAGGGTAAGCGATTGTGACCATCGACAACACCGCCCTGCTGACCGATCAGTACGAGCTGACCATGGTCTCGGCCGCGTTGCGTCATCCGATGGCGCACCGCCCATGCGTGTTCGAGGTGTTCGCGCGCCGCCTGCCCGATGGTCGCCGATACGGCGTCGTGGCGGGCACCGGACGGCTGATCGACGAACTCGCCCGCTTCCGCTTCGGCGAGGAGGAGCTGGCATCGGTCAGTCGATTCCTCGACGACGACACGGTCCGCTGGCTGCGCGACTACCGGTTCACCGGCGACATCGACGGCTACCGCGAAGGTGAGCTGTACTTCCCCGGCTCCCCCATCCTGTCCGTGCGTACGACGTTCGCCGAGGGCGTGCTGCTGGAGACATTGATCCTGTCCATCCTCAATCACGACAGTGCGATCGCGTCGGCGGCGGCCCGGATGGTCAGCGCCGCGGCCGGGCGGCCGATCATCGAGATGGGTTCGCGCCGCACACACGAACGTGCGGCGGTGGCGAGTGCGCGGGCCGCATATCTGGCCGGCGTCGCCGCCACGTCGAATCTCGAAGCGGCACGTACCTATGGGGTGCCCAGCGCGGGCACCGCGGCCCACGCATTCACGCTCGGCTTCACCGGCCCGGACGGCCCGGACGAGAAAGCCGCTTTCGCCGCGCAGATCGAGGCACTGGCGATCGGCACCACGCTGCTCGTCGACACCTACGACATCACCCAGGGTGTCCGCAACGCGATCGACGTCGCCGGGACCGGACTGGGCGGGGTCCGGATCGACTCCGGCGATCTGGGCGTACTCGCCCGTCAGGTACGCGACCAGCTCGACTCGCTGGGCGCCACCGACACCAAGATCGTGGTGTCGGGCGACCTCGACGAGTACGCCATCGCCTCGCTGCGGGCCGAACCCGTCGACACCTACGGGGTGGGCACGTCGTTGGTCACCGGCAGCGGCGCACCCACCGCCGGCATGATCTACAAGCTCGTCGAGGTCGATGGTCTGCCCGTCGCGAAACGGGCCAGCCACAAGGAGTCCAAAGGCGGCGCCAAGCGGGCGGTGCGGGCAGCTCGGGCCTCGGGCACGATCGTCGAGGAAATCCTCTACCGCACCGTCGACGATCCGCCATCGTCGGATGGATTGACGCTGCGACCGTTGCAGATCCCGCTGGTACGCGGCGGCGATCCGGTCGACGGCCTACCGACTCTCGAGAACGGACGCACACACCTCGCGGATGCGCTCGTGAGCCTGCCATGGGAGGGTTTGGGCCTGTCCCACGGAGATCCCGCCGTCCCCACCCGCTACGTACTCGGTTAGCCAGGAAGGACTCACACCACAGTCATGGCAGAACATGCCCCCAAGGACCACGCCCTGATCGTCGTCGATGTCCAGAACGACTTCTGCGAGGGCGGTGCGCTGGGCGTGAACGGCGGCGCGGCGGTCGCGCACGCCGTCAACCAGATCCTGGGCGACTACCGCACCGTGGTCGCGACGCGCGACTATCACATCGATCCAGGCGATCACTTCTCCGAGAAGCCCGACTACGTGGACTCCTGGCCGCCGCATTGCCGGGTGGGCACCGACGGCGTCGCGTTCCATCCCGACTTCGCTGACGCCGTCGCGCACCAGGTGTTCGACAAGGGCCACTACAGCGCCGCCTACTCGGGCTTCGAAGGTGCCGCCGACGGCGTCACTCTCGCCGAGTGGCTGCGCGATCGGGGCATCACCCATGTCGATGTTGTCGGGATCGCCACTGACCACTGCGTGCGCGCAACCGCGCTCGACGCGGTCCGCGAGGGGTTCGACACGCGGGTGCTGCTGAACTTCACCGCTGCCGTGTCCGCCCAAACCGCGAAGAAGGCACTCAAAGAGATGCGGGACGCCGGCGTGGAACTCGACGGTGATCTGATCTACGACGGTTCGTCCGGCAACGGGTGACGACCTCCGCATGACCTCTACCCCTTCGGTGATCTCCCTGCTCGACAGCGCGGTCACCGCGCTCGGCGGACGCCGACGCGAGGGCCAGCTGCGCATGGCCTCGGCGGTCGCCCACGCCATCGACACCGGCGAACACCTGGCCGTCCAGGCCGGCACCGGCACCGGAAAATCGTTGGCCTATCTGGTCCCGTCGATCCGTCATGCCGTCGTGTCCGGCCGCACCGTGGTGGTCTCGACTGCGACGATCGCACTGCAGCGACAACTGATCGAGCGTGATCTGCCGCGCGTGGCGGCCGCGTTGGCCGGTCCACTCGGCCGCGAACCCACCTTCGCGATTCTCAAGGGTCGCGGCAATTACCTGTGTCTGAACAAGATCCACAGCGGAACGGCCGAGGAGCCGGCGAGCGAACTGTTCGACGCATTCGAGTTGTCGCGCACCGGACGCGAGGTGACCCGCCTACGGGAGTGGACCTCCGACACCGAGAGCGGCGATCGCGACGATCTGAGCCCGGGGGTCTCCGACCGGTCCTGGCGCCAGGTGAGCGTCTCGGCGCGGGAGTGCCTGGGGGCCGGCAACTGCAGCTACGCAGAGGACTGCTTCGCCGAACGTGCGCGCCGTGCCTCGGGTCAGGTCGACGTCGTGGTCACCAATCACGCACTGCTGGCCATCGACGCGACGAGTCCGGCCAACATCCTGCCCGAGCACGACGTCGTGGTGATCGACGAGGCGCACGAGTTGGTCGATCGCATCACGTCGGTGGCCACCGCCGAGTTGTCGGGAGCGGGCATCACGCTGGTCGCCCGACGCTGCGGCAAGTTGCTCGACGACGAGACCACCGATGCGCTGCTCGGTGCGGCGGAGATGTTCGACGGCCTGCTCGCCGAGATGCCGGCACGGGAGTGGACGCGGTTGCCTTCCGGCGTTCCGGCGGCCTTGGCGAGCTTGCGGGACCGGTTGTGGCTTGCGCGCAACGAGATCGGTCCGGTGCGGATGCCCGGCAGCAGCGGTACCGATGACTCGGCGGCGGCCCGCTCGGCAGCACTCACCTCGCTGGAGGACGCCCACGACACCGTCGTCCGACTCCTCGGCGCGTTCGACAGCCCCGACGAGTCCACGCGGCGCGACGTCGTCTGGCTCGCACACGACAAGGTCGGCAGTGACACCCGGGCGGTGCTGCGGATCGCGCCGCTGTCGGTGGGCGGGCTGCTGCGGGCGTCGTTGTTCGCCGACGCCACCGTCGTCCTCACCTCGGCCACGCTGACCATCGGCGGCAACTTCGATGCACTCGCGGCGACCTGGGGTCTGCCCGCGGCGGGCCGACGCGACACCGACGGCGCCGACCCGCAGTCGGAGGACCCACCGGTCGCCGACATCGGTGCCATGGCGCACGGCGCCGCCGCACCCGCCGACAACACTCCGCCACGCTGGCGCGGCGTCGACGCCGGCTCCCCCTTCGACTACCCGAAGTCGGCGATCCTCTACGTCGCCCGCCACCTGCCGCGGCCGGGGCGTGACGCGATCGCCGAACAGACACTCGACGAGCTGGCCGGTCTGGTCGCCGCCGCCGACGGGCGCACGCTCGGGCTGTTCTCGTCAATGCGTGCGGCCCGCGAGGCCGCCGATGCGATCCGGGATCGCGTCGATCACCCGGTGCTCTGCCAGGGCGAGGACACCACCGCCGCGCTGGTCCGGAAGTTCGCCGACGACCCGCAGACCTGCCTGTTCGGCACGCTGTCGCTGTGGCAGGGCGTCGACGTCCCGGGCCCGTCCTGCAGTCTCGTGGTGATCGACCGCATCCCCTTCCCCCGCCCGGATGACCCGCTGCTCACCGCCCGGCAGCGCGCTGTGGAGGCTCGTGGCGGCAACGGCTTCCTCACCGTCGCCGCCAACCACGCGGCGCTGTTGCTGGCGCAGGGCGCGGGACGGTTGTTGCGTTCCACCGACGACCGCGGTGTCGTCGCGGTTCTCGACTCCCGGCTCGCGACGGCCGGATACGGTGGGTACCTGCTCGCGTCGCTTCCGCCGTTCTGGCGGACGACCGATGGTGATCTGGTTCGTTCTGCGTTGGGCAGACTGGCCGAGATCCCCTACGGTTGAGGCGGGCAGGGACGCCGGCGCCACCGAGCACCGCCGCACATGGGTCATGTCAGGGGTTGGATGAGAGGAGGCCGCCGGTGATCGGGCGGATGGGGATCGACGATATCGCGCCTCTGGTGTCCGCCGGGCAGGTACCGGCGAAAGCTGTTGTCGGTGAGCTGATCCCGATATCCACCACAGCGTGGCGGGAAGGTCATGACGCGATCGGCGTGACCGTGCACATCGACGGTCCCGACCAACGCCGCCTGGATGTGCGGATGGAACCGGCGACCGAACCCGATGTGTTCAACGCGGCCTTCGTCCCCGACGCCGTCGGGTACTGGGTGTTCCGGATCGAGGCCTGGAGCGACCCGTATGCGACGTGGCGATCCGGGGTGCTCAAGAAGGTCGACGCCGGTCAGGGCGTCGGCGATCTCGCCAACGACCTCGAGACCGGCGCGCAGATCCTCACCGCCGGCCGAGACGTGGTGCCCGTCGATGCTCTCGAGATCCTCGATGACGCCATCGAACAACTGCGCGCCCGCCGCCGCCGGGTGGAGAACCGGATCAATCTGGCGGTCTCCGACGAGGTGGCCGAGCTGCTGACCACGTATCCGGTCCGCGAACTGGTGACCAAGTCCCGGTCCTACCGGGTGTGGGTTGATCGACGTCGGGCGCTGTTCGGTTCCTGGTACGAGTTCTTCCCGCGGTCGACCGGCGGGTGGGACCACGAGGGCAACCCCGTACACGGCACGTTCCTCACCGCCGTCCACGACCTGCCACGTATCGCCGGGATGGGATTCGACATCGTCTACCTCCCACCGATCCACCCGATCGGCAAGGTCAACCGCAAGGGCCCCAACAACACGCTCGTCGCGGGCCCCGACGACGTCGGCTCGCCGTGGGCGATCGGTTCCGACGAGGGCGGACACGACGCCATCCATCCCGAGCTCGGTTCGCGGGAGGACTTCGCGTACTTCATCGCGCGGGCCGGCGAACTGGGGTTGGAGGTGGCCATCGATCTGGCGCTGCAGTGCGCCCCCGACCACCCGTGGGCCCGCGAACACCCCGAGTGGTTCACCACCCAGCCCGACGGGACGATCGCGTACGCGGAGAACCCGCCCAAGAAGTACCAGGACATCTATCCGCTGAACTTCGACAACGACCGCAACGGTCTCTACCGCGCGGTGCTGACGATGGTGCAGGGCTGGGTGGCCATGGGCGTCAAGATCTTCCGGGTCGACAACCCGCACACGAAACCACCCAACTTCTGGGAATGGCTGATCACCGAGGTGAAGAAGCGCGACCCGGATGTGTTGTTCCTCTCCGAGGCGTTCACCCGTCCCGCGCGCCTGTACGGGTTGGCCCGCATCGGGTTCACGCAGTCCTACACCTACTTCACCTGGAAGACCGAGAAGTGGGAGCTCGAACAATTCGGCCGCGAGATCGCCGGCCATGCGGACGAGGCCCGGCCGAACCTGTTCGTCAACACTCCCGACATCCTGCACGCCAGCCTGCAGCACGGCGGGCCGGGGATGTTCGCACTGCGCGCGGCGCTGGCGGCGACGATGGCCCCGACCTGGGGTGTCTACAGCGGCTACGAACTCTACGAACACGTGGCCGTCGCCGAGGGCAGCGAAGAGTACCTGCACTCGGAGAAGTACGAGTTGCGTCCGCGCGATCACAAGGCCGCCACCAGTCGTGGCGAATCACTGGATCCGTGGATCACCAGCCTCAACGAGATCCGGCGTCGGCATCCCGCGTTGCAGCAACTGCGCCACATCACGTTCCATCACATCGACAATCCGGCACTCATCGCCTATTCGAAGTTCGATCCGGTCAGCGGTGACCGGGTCATCGTGGTGATCAACCTCAACCCCTTCGGGACCGAGAGCTCGACGGTCTGGCTGGACATGCCGGCCCTCGGCTTCGAATGGCAGGACCGGTTCACCGTCATCGACGAGGTATCCGGTCAGGAGTTCCATTGGGGACAGGCCAATTACGTCGCGCTGGAACCCTGGCATGCAGTGGCGCACATTCTGGCGCTGCCGCCCCTGGACGCAGCCGCCGCCCGACGACTCGCCTACCGGATGCAGTGAGGTTGACGTGACCAGAACCGACAACGGCCCCCGCCCCGAACCATCGGCCTCCGACCACGATCTGCGCCGACTGTTCAGCCTGACCCATCCCGACCCGCACGCCTTCCTGGGCGCGCACGAGGCGTCGGGAGGATGGACCATTCTGCGGACTCTGCGGCCCGATGCGGTGGCCGTCGTCGCGGTGATCGGCGGCGTCGATCACCCGATGGCGCGGCAGAGTGACGACCTCTGGGTCGTCGCGGTGCCGTTCGCCGGCCTGATCGATTACCGACTGCGGGTGACATACCCCAATGCGGGCGGTGGCACCGACGAGTACGTCGTCGCCGACGGCTACCGGTTCCTGCCGAGTCTGGGAGACATCGACGTCCACCTGTTCTCCGAAGGGCGTCACGAATCGCTGTGGGACATCCTCGGCGCTCGGATCGTCTCCTACACGACGCCGGATGGCGAGGTGCGCGGCACCGCCTTCGCGGTGTGGGCACCCAACGCCCACGGCGTCGCGGTGATCGGCGATTTCGACAACTGGACCGGACGTCAGGCACCCATGCGGATGATCGGCAGCAGCGGCGTCTGGGAGGTGTTCCTCCCGGATGTCGCCGCCGGCACGCGGTACAAGTTCCGCATCCACGGCGCGGACGGGATCATCCGCGAGAAGGCCGACCCGATGGCCCGGCAGACGTTGCCCCCGCCCTCGACGGTCTCGGTGGTCAGCGAGTCCTCGTTCACCTGGACCGATGACGACTGGATCGCCCGACGCGAAGCCGCCGACGTCGCGGCCGAACCGATGAGCGTGTACGAGGTGCACATCGCCTCGTGGCGTGCGGGTCTGTCGTATCGGGAACTGGCCCATGAACTCGGCGACTACCTCGTCGAGAAGGGATTCACCCACGTCGAGTTCCTGCCGGTCGCCGAGCACCCCTTCGGGGGATCCTGGGGCTACCAGGTCACCTCCTACTTTGCGCCGACGGCGCGTTTCGGCTCGCCAGACGACCTGCGGTTCCTCATCGACCATCTGCATTCGCTGGGGATCGGTGTGATCGTCGACTGGGTGCCGGCCCACTTCCCGAAGGACGACTGGGCACTGGCCCGCTTCGACGGCACCGCGTTGTACGAAGACGGCGATCCCATGCGCGGTGAGCAACTGGACTGGGGCACCTACGTCTTCAACTTCGGCCGCCGCGAGGTGCGCAACTTCCTGGTCGCCAACGCCCTGTACTGGTTCGACCAGTTCCACATCGATGGACTGCGCGTGGATGCGGTGGCCTCGATGCTGTATCTCGACTACTCCCGACCGGCCGGTCAGTGGCGTCCCAACATCTACGGCGGCCGCGAGAATCTCGAGGCCGTACAGTTCCTGCAGGAGACCAACGCGACGGTGCACAAGCATTTTCCGGGTGCCGTCACCGTCGCCGAGGAGTCCACCGCGTGGCCTGGCGTGACCCAGATGACCAATCTCGGCGGACTGGGATTCACGTTCAAGTGGAACATGGGGTGGATGCACGACACGCTCGGTTACCTCGGTCGCGACCAGGTGCATCGCAGCTTCCACCACCACGAGATCACGTTCTCGCTGATGTATGCATGGAGTGAGAATTTCGTGCTGCCCATCTCGCACGACGAGGTGGTGCACGGCAAGGGCACCCTGTGGAGCCGGATGCCGGGCGACTCGTTCACCAAGGCGTGTGGCGTCCGCGTGCTGTTGGCCTATATGTGGGCGCATCCCGGCAAGCAGTTGCTGTTCATGGGTCAGGAGTTCGGTCAGACCGGCGAGTGGGCCGACAACCGCAGCCTCGACTGGTTCCAGATGGAGGGGTGGGAAGGCGAACTGCACGCAGGCATCTCGGCCCTGGTCACCGACCTGAACCGGGTCTATCGCAGCAGCCCGGCTCTCTACAGTCAGGACACCACACCCAACGGCTACGAGTGGATTGACGCCAACGACACCGCCAACAACGTGATCAGCTTCTTGCGGTTCGGCCGGGACGGATCGGTAATGGCGTGCCTGTTCAACTTCTCCGGCAGCGAGCGCGCCGATCACCGCGTCGGGTTGCCCCGCTCGGGTACCTGGAACGAGGTCCTCAACACCGATTCGGTCGCCTACAGCGGAGCCGGCAAGGGCAACCTCGGCAGTGTCGTCGCCGACGGCCCGGGCTGGCACGGCCGCGAGACGTCGGCGCAGGTGACGATTCCCGCCAACTCGGCGGTTTTCCTCGCCCCCGCCGACCAGCCCTGAGCAGCCACCCCCGAACCCCGTCGTCCGGGGATAGACCGTCGGCCCCAGTCGACGCGAAACAGCGCCCAGTCGACGGGCGGGGTCGGACGAGCGGTCAGTAGAGCGCGGTGGCCAGCTTGCGGCGCGCGGCCACGACGAACGGTTCGGCCGGGTCGAACAGCTCGAACAGTTCGAGCAGTCGGGTACGCGCCCGGGTGCGGTCGTCGCCGGCGCTGGTCTTCACCACGTTGATGATGCGGTCGAACGCCGCCTCGGGCTGCTGCCCGAGGAGCAAGACATCGGCCGCCGCGAGTTGGGCGTCCACGTCGGCAGGTGCGGCGGTGTCGACGATGGCCGGATCGTGGGCCTGCGCGCGCAGGACGAATTCGAGGTTGCTGGCGGCCGATGCGGCTTCCACGTTCTGCGGCTCGGCCTCGGCGATGGCCCGGTAGTCGGCCAGCGCGCCCGCGAAGTCTCCACCGTTGAGTTTCTCCTCGGCGGCCACCATTCGGGGGTCGTCCTGCTCGGGTTCGGCATCGGCCGGGGCCGCCCCGGGCAACACGTCGGCGAGCTGCGAGAGAATCTCCCCCACCCACTGCGAGATCTCCGCCTCGGACCGCACACCGTTGAACGCCGCCACCGGCTGTCCCTGGGCGATGGCGACGACCATCGGGATGGACTGCGCACGGAAGGCCTGCGCGATGCGCGGGTTGGCGTCGACGTCGATCTTGGCGAGCACCCACGCGCCCTGCGCCTGCCCCGCAAGCTTCTCCAGCACCGGCGACAGCTGCTTGCACGGTCCGCACCAATCGGCCCAGAGATCGACGAGCACGAGTTGCTGCTGAGACCGCGCGAGCACCTCGGTTTCGAAGGTGGCCTCGGTGACGTCGAGGACACCACCGCCCGAGCCGGCGCCGCTTGCACCCGCCGGCGCACCGTCCGGACCCGCCGGCGGTGCCGACGGTGCCGGTCGAGAACCCTGTTGCCGCTGCGCGTCGGCACGTTCTTTGAGGGCGGTCAGGTCGACCGCGCCCGACATCGCTACCGCTGCCGCCTGCTGACGGGCGGCCGCTGCCGCCTGCTGCCGATTCGTTGGTCGAGTCACCTCTCTAGTGTGGCATGCCGCGCGATTGCCGATCTGCGGCATCCGCGCTCGGCCGAACCACGCCGGCCGCGCACGCCGCGAACACCAGCGCGGCGATCGCCACGACCAGGCCGACGCCCAGACTGCTGCGGCTGCCGATGAACCCGACGACCGCCGGGCCGGCCAGCATGCCCAGATATCCGCACCCGACGACCAACGAGATCGCCCGGCCGCTCGCCTCCTGAGTGAGGTTGCCCGCAGCGGTGAAGATCTGCGGGATGAGTCCGGCGAGCCCGATGCCGAAAATGGTCCAGCCCGCGATCGCCCAGCCGGCGGCGGGTGCCAGCACGGCCACCGTCATCCCAGCGAGTCCGATCAGCGCGCCCGCCCGCACCACCACCATCGGGCCCACCGCGGCCGCGATCGGATCGATGCCGAACCGGGCCAGGGTCATCGCCGCGCTGAATGCACCGAAGGTCAGCGCGCCGACAGACTCCGGTGTCCCGAACGTCTCGACGACGTGGAGCGCACTCCAGTCGTAGGCCGTGCCCTCGGCGAGCATCAACGCGAACGCCACGGCGGCCAGGGTGAGCAATCGCCGCCGATCGATGGCATGCCACCACCGGCTCGGCCGGTCACCGATCGGAGCAGCGGTGGCGGCGTCCTCGTCGACGCCGGGCACCAACAGATCTCGGGAGACCGCCAGCGCCACGAACAGACCGAACACGGCCGATGCCGCCACCGTCGCGATCACGCCGACATCGAGCCAGAGGGTCAACGCCACGATCCCGGACCCGAGCAGGCTCCCCACCGAGAAGAATCCGTGAAACGACGACATGATCGGGCGCCGATAGCGCCGCTCGACGGCCACGGCCTGCGCGTTCATCGACACGTCGAGGGCGCCGTTGGCGAAACCGAACGCCGCCAGCGCCAGCGCCAGCGACACGAGCCCGTCGGCGAGGACGGGACCGATGATGACCAGCGAGAGCAGCCCAGCCGCGAGCACCGTGGTCGGCCGCGATCCCCAGCGGTCGATGATGGGCCCGCACAGTTGCATGCCGACAAAGGCGCTGCCGCCGAGCAACAGCAGCAGCGCCCCGAGTTGGTCGGCGGACACACCGGTCCGTGCCACGATCACCGGAATGTGGGCCACCCACATCGCGGCGAGGAAGCCGTTCAGTGCGAACACCGCGACCACAGCCACCCGCGCACGGCGATCGGTGGTCGCCACGGCAATTCGGGGACGCGTCATGGCGCCATGGTGTCAGGCCGCCACTCGGGTCATTCCAGCAGCCGGTCGGGTCAGTCCAACAGCCGGTCGACGCGCTCCACCTTGCCGGTGAGCTCGTCGGAGTGACCGGGCCGGATGTCTGCCTTGAGCACCAGACCCACCCGCGGTGCATGGGCTGCCACGGCGTCGGCAGCACGCTTGACCACGGCCATCACCTCATCCCAGTCACCCTCGAGATAGGTGAACATCGCGGTGGTCTGATGGGGTAGCCCGGACTCACGCACCACGCGGACGGCCTCGGCGACCGCTGCGCTCATCCCGCCGTCCGCGTCCACGGCGTCTCCGCCCGACGGACTGAGGCTGAACGCGACGATCATCGGCGGGCGCTCAGGCCGCCACGCGCTGCGGCGCGGGGTCTGCGGACAGTTCGGCGAGATGACCGTTGCGCTGCGCCCACCATTCGAACACCAGCGTGCCGAACGGCGGGATGGAGGACACGAGCGCCAGCGCGGTGACCGTCAAGCTCCAGCGCAGCTGTACGGCCGTGATGAGCGAGACCAGGACAAAGACGACAAAGACGATCCCGTGCACCATCCCGGGGATCGCGACCGCCTCCTCGTGACCGAGCACCCACTTGAAGAACATGGCGATCAGCAGGGCCAGCCAGGTGACGGCTTCCAGCACGGCGACGAACCGGAAGCGTTTGGCCGGGGTGGTGAGATCGAAGAATTGCGACATGGCTTCCATTGTGCCGAACCGCCGAGACTTCTACGACAAGGTGTAGTAGAAGTCTCCTGCGGGACGACGGTTCGCGTCAGTTCTTGGGCACCCGCACGATCAGGGCATCGCCCTGACCGCCGGCCCCGCACAGAGCGGCGGCGCCGATGCCACCGCCACGACGCTGCAGTTCCAGCGCCAGATGCAGCGTGATCCGTGCACCGGATGTACCGATCGGATGTCCGACCGCGATGGCACCGCCGTTGACGTTGACGATCTCCGGATCGATCCCGAGTTGCTTGGTCGAGGCGAGTCCGACCGCGGCGAAGGCCTCGTTGATCTCGACGAGGTCGAGATCGGCCGGCGCGATCCCGGCGCGCGCACACGCCTTCTCGATCGCGTTCGCCGGCTGCGCCTGCAGTGAGGAGTCCGGTCCGGCCACCACACCGTGCGCACCGATCTCGGCCAGCCAGGTCACCCCCAGCTCGGTGGCCTTCGCCTTGCTCATCACGATCACCGCAGCCGCGCCGTCGGAGATCTGCGATGAGTTGCCGGCGGTGATGGTGCCGTCCTTGCGGAAGGCCGGACGCAGCCCACCGAGTGAGTCCGCGGTGGTGTCGGGGCGCACACCCTCGTCCTCGGCGAACGAGATCGGGTCGCCCTTGCGCTGCGGGATGCTGACCGGAACCACCTCGTCGGCGAAGACACCGTTCTTCCAGGCGATCGCCGCCCGCTGGTGGCTGACCGCAGCGAATTCGTCCTGCTCGGCGCGGGTGAAACCGTCGGTGTCGTTGCCCTGCTCGGTCAGTGCCCCCATCGGCTGGTCGGTGAACGCATCCCACAGGCCGTCGTAGGCCATGTGATCGACGAGTTCGGTGTTGCCGTACTTGAAACCGCTGCGGCTGCCCGGCAGCAGATGCGGTGCCTGCGTCATCGACTCCTGGCCGCCCGCGACCACGCAGTCGAACTCCCCGGCACGGATCACCTGATCGGCCAGCGCGATCGCGTCGATACCCGACAGGCACATCTTGTTGATGGTCAGCGTCGGCACGTCCCAGCCGATACCCGCCTTGACCGCGGTCTGGCGCGCCGGCATCTGGCCGGCGCCGGCGGTCAGCACCTGCCCCATGATCACGTACTCCACCGCCGAGGCGGGCACGCCTGAACGCTCCAACGCGCCCTCGATGGCGACGGCGCCGAGATCGACGGCGCTGAATCCCTTGAGCGAGCCCTGCAGGCGGCCGAAGGGCGTCCGCGCCCCCGCGACGATGACCGTCGAGAACTGATCGGTGGACGTGGACATGTGGGGACCTCCAACATCGGCCGAGCAGGCAGACCGAGCGCCCGCTCTGTGAGCTTCTACCCTCAACGCTACCGTTAGGACATGAGCACCTCAGCAACAGACCCCGCCACCTCGGCGACCGCCGTCATCGCCGACCTCGTCACCGCCATCGACCATGTCGGGATCGCCGTCCCCGATCTCGAGGCGGCCAAGAAGTGGTATCTCGACCACCTCGGCTTCGAGACGCTCCACGAGGAGACGAACACCGAACAGGGGGTCGTCGAGGCGATGGTCGGTCCCGTGTCCGCGAGTGCCGCGGGCGGAGCGGTGATCCAGCTCCTCGCCCCGCTCAACGACGAATCGACGATCGCGAAATTCCTCGACCGCAACGGTCCGGGACTGCAGCAGCTCGCGGTGCGGGTCACCGACGTCGACGCCGTCACCGAACGCCTCACCGCGGCGGGTGTGCGCGTGCTGTACCCCCAGCCACGCCGCGGTACCGCGGACTCGCGGATCAACTTCGTTCACCCGAAGGACGCCGGCGGCGTGCTGCTCGAACTGGTCGAACCCGCGGGCGACGCCACCGCTCACTGACCGCGCGGTTGACCGATTCCCGAGGTCACCGGCGCGGGCCCCTGAGTTAGACTGTGCCGCATGTCAGCTCCGGCACCGCGGAACGTCCCCTTCGCAGTCGTCATGCGCGGTTTCGACCGTGAGCAGGTGACCGAACACCTGCAACGCGTGGATGCCGAGCTGCGTGTGCTCGCGGCCGACCGCGACGCCGCGACGGCCAACGCCCATGAACTCGCCGCACACCTCGAGGAGGCCCGCGACGAGATCGAGGAGTTGCGTCGCGAGGTGGACAAACTCTCGGTGCCGCCGACCACCGCGCAGGGGATGAGCGAACGGCTCGGCCGCATGCTGCAGCTGGCCTCCGACGAGGCCTCGGAGATCCGCGCGGACGCCGCGGCCGAGGCTGCCGAGGTGACCTCGATCGCCCGGCAGGAGGCGGCGATGGCCCGCGACGACGCCGAGGCCGACGCGAAACGCATCCGGGAGGAAGCACAGGAGGCCGCCCGCAAGACCATCGCCGACGCCGACGAGCGGGCCCGCAAGGTCCGCGCGGACGCCGACGCGCTGGCGGCCCGGTCCGCCGAGGAGGCAGAAGAGGCGGCGCAGCTCATCGCCGAGCGCACCGCCGCGATGGAGGCCGAGCACAAGGAGACGATGTCCGCGGCACACGACGAGGCGCGGCGCATCGTCACCAAGGCCAAGGGCGAAGCCGCCGAGCTCGAGTTGCAGAGCACGCGTGCCCGACAGTCCGAGCGCGAACGGCATGACGCCGAACTCGCCGCACAGCGGGAACGCGCCCGCCACGAGGCGCAGCGGATGAAGGACACCGCGCAGGAGATCGCCACCGAACGGCTGGCGCGGTCGCGGGAACTCGCCGCGCAGGCCGACCGGGCGCGCAAGCAGGTCGTCGAGCAACTCGGTCGGGTGCGCGACGAGGTGGCCAAGCTTCCGGTGCAACTGTCCGAACGGCATCAGGATCTCGCCGAGCTGACCGAGAACGACGACGTGGAACTGCTCAACCGCGCCCTCTCCTCGCAGTCGCAGATCAAACGGTCGGGCTCCAACGGCACGAACACTGCGTCGAGTTCTTCCGCAGTCGGTTCCGGCAGCCCAGGGGCGTCGCGCTGACGGGGGCCGACGGCCCGACTCGACCGCCCGGTCAGAAGAGCCGGAACTCGGTGCTCTCGGCGCCGCGCAGGTTGTCGTAATCCAAGACCAGGCAGCGAATTCCGCGGTCCTCGGCCAGTGTGCGAGCCTGGGGTTTGATCTGCTGAGCGGCGAAGACGCCGGTGACCGGCGCCAGAATGGGGTCCCGGTTGAGCAGCTCCAGGTAACGGGTGAGCTGCTCGACACCGTCGATCTCGCCCCGACGCTTGATCTCGACCGCCACCGTCGCACCCTCGGAGTTCCGACACAGCAGATCCACCGGACCGATCGCGGTCATGTACTCGCGCCGGATCAACGTGTGCCCGACGCCCAGGGTCTCCACGTGCTCGGCCAGCAGTTCCTGCAGATGCGCCTCGACGCCGTCCTTCACCAGGCCCGGATCCACACCGAGTTCGTGCGCCGAGTCGTGTTCGATCGACGCGATGGTGATGCGGAGCTCTTCCCCGGTCTTGTTGGTGACCACCCAATAGGCCTGCGCCTCGATGCCCTCGGGGACCGGCCCCTCGGTCATCCAGCACGGCGGGCTCATCCAGTTCAGCGGCTTGTAGGCACGGTCGTCGGCGTGCACACTGACCGACCCGTCGGACTTGATCAGCAGCAACCTCTTCGCCATCGGCAGATGTGCGGTCAATCGTCCGACATAATCCACTTGGCACTCCGCGATAACCAGACGCACGGGGGTCAGCTTAACGGTCACCGGCGGTGGGCAGCTCAGCCCCCACCGAACATCTCACCGCGCCCATATCGTTGCTTCAGTTGGAACGCCTCGGCGTCGGTCACGGCATCCTCCATGGTGCCGTGAACATGCGGCAACGTCGGATCGAAGCCTCGAAGTGCCTCCGGCGCAACAATATCGGGGACGATCTGGTCGTAGCGATGCCGCTCCACACTGGCCCGGAGAACGCCGTCGGGGTCGACGACAATCGCTTTCAGACCCCGCCCCTCGAGTGAGTGCTTGAACGTCAGCACCATGGTGCGGGCCACGGCGTCGATGACCCCGGTACGCGAGATGTCGACGACCGCGACGTCGTAGTCATCGGCATCGGCTTCGAGGCGGCGCATCGCCGACTCGGCACCGGAGAACGTCAGGTCGCCCTGCAGTTCGTAGACCCGCACCCGATCACGGCAGGTCCGCAGGTAGCCACGCTCCCGCTCGCTCCAGTCCGCACCGACCCCGAACTCGCCGATGTCGTAGGTGGCGCGCATCGTCACCCGGCTTTCCCGGGTGACATTGAACATGTGCAGGCCGAGATCGGTGGACAGGTGACGACAGGTCTCGATCCCGCGCACGCTGTTGCCGTGGGCGTCCAGGCGCGGCGAGTAGACCCCGATGCCCAACTGCCCGGGCAGGATGGCCAGAATCCCGCCACCCACGCCACTCTTGGCCGGCAACCCCACCGACGAGACCCAGTCCCCGGCCCCGTCGTACATACCGCAGGTGGTCATCACCGACAGCACGCGCTGAGCGACCTCCGGAGAGACGACCTGGCGGCCGGTGCGCGGGTTGACCCCACCGGTGGCCAGCGTGCAGCCGATCACCGCGAGGTCGTCGGTGGTCACTCGCAGCGAGCACTGCCGCAGGTAGAGGTCCAGCGCGGCCTCCGGCTCGGCGCCCATCCCCCCGAAGCTGTCCAGCATGTAGGCGATCGCCCGGTTGCGCGCACCGGTTCGCGCCTCGGACCGGTACACGGCTTCGTCGAGCGTCAACCGCCGGCCGGCACACGCGCTGTAGAACGCGACGAGTTCGTCGAACGCAGCGTCCACGGCACCGTCGTCGAGGTCCCGGACCTGCGGCAACAGCAGCGACGCGGCCGTGATCGCCCCCGCGTTGATCATCGGGTTCTTGGGTCGGCGGGCCCGGTCGACACTGATCTCGTTGAATGCCTCCCCCGACGGTTCGACACCTATTCGCCTGTCGACCTCGCGGGGGCCGAGACGGGTGAGCACCATCGCGTAGGTCAGTGCCTTGGCGATCGACTGGATCGTGAACGAGGCCGCGCTGTCGCCGTGCGAGTAGACATGGCCGTCGTGCATACACAACGAGAGCCCATACCCGTCCGGCGCCACTCGGGTGAGTTCGGGAATGTAGTCGGCGACCGCACCGGAGCGCTCGACGGCGCACATGGTCATGATGTGGCGGAGGTATCCGTCAACGGGGGTTCCCACACTGAGAATGTAGGCGAACCGCGGCCGATGCGGTGGAGCAGGAGCGACGATCAGGCGGTCGGAACGTCGGCGAGTGCGCGGTTCACCCGCACGGTCACGCCGTCGGCGAACCGATAGGGATTGGCCGCCAACATCCCGCCGAGATGTTTGCGCAGCCGCGAGATCTCGGCCCGCACCGTGACGGTCCGATCGGCGACGCCGAACAGTCTCGTGGACAAGTCGGCCGCGCTGAGCCCATCGCGGTGACCGGCCAGCAGCGCCAGGATCTCGGCATGGCGTGGTGATGGCTGCATCGTCCATCGTCCCGATCCGCCCGACACCTCGACCCGCGGATGATGCGGGTCGGTGAGGTCGAGGTCGATGACGGTCGCCGAGGACGGGCGTCGGTGGTCGGCCACCCGAACCAGCCATCCGCCGGGCAGTGGTTCGATGTCACACTCCCCCAGACTGTGCAGCCACAGCCGCCCCGGCGAGGTCTGCTTGGGCAGCGTCAGTCGCGAACGGGGACTGACGCCGTCGAGCGCCGCCACCCAGCCGTCGTCGTCGATCGCCAGCGCCGGGCCGCCGAAGCGGGCCAACATCGGCGCGGCCACCGACCTCAACTGGTCCAGTGAACGACGGTGGTGATCGCGCAGACGCGACTCCGCGAGCTTCGCGACGACATCCACCAGAGCCACCGTGGTCGGGTGAATCGTCGCCGCCGGACCGCTGACATCCACGACGCCCAGCAGTGCCCCACTGCGCGGATCGTGGATGGGGGCGCCGGCGCACGTCCACGAATGGTGGGTGCGCACGAAATGCTCGGCGGAGAACACCTGCACCGCGCGCCCCGACATGAGCGCGGTGCCGATCGCATTGGTGCCCACGGTGTTCTCACCCCAGTCGGCGCCCTCCACGAAACCCAGTCGATCTGCGCGCTGCAGCACCCGCGGGGCGCCGCTGCGCCACAGCACCCGTCCCCGGGCATCGGCCACGACGAGGATGTTGTCGCCGTCGGCGATCACCGAGTCGAGGCCACGGGTGAGATCGTCCAGAACCACCGACAGACCCGATTCGAGGCGTCGGGCTTCCAGTTCCGACATGTCGAGACCCTCGTCGAGAGCCCCGAGGTCGGGATCGACGCCGGCCTGCAGAACCCGGTCCCACGACTCGCCGATCACCGACCGGGGGCGAGCAGGCATCTTCTCGCCCGCCATGGCCGCGTCGTAGACCTGCGCCAACAGGTGTGCATAGTGCCGCGGGTCGTCGCCCGCAGACACTGCGGGCTCTGGTCCGGCATGACCGTCTGATGTCGACACACCCCGATTGTGCTCCGCATCACACCGCGGCCGCAAAGGTCGTCCGGAGTTGCAGGGGGTTGCAGCCGCCCGCGGCCCGGTCGCAACCCGATGCAACCCTTTCGCCCGAGGCGTGGACCGAGGTGTGCTGTGGCTCACACAAGCACACACCCGAGGAGAGATACCCATGACCCAGACCTTGGAGCCGCCGGCCGCCCGGACCACGGCAGACCCACAGCAGCGCATCGACGCCTGGCTCGCCGACTTCGAGGCCGCACTCGCCGCGCGCGACGTGTCCCGTACGACCGGCCTGTTCGCCACCGACAGCTTCTGGCGCGACCTGGTGTCCTTCACCTGGAATCTCACGACCGTCGAGGGTCGCGAGCAGATCGGCGACATGCTGCAGGCGCGCCTCGACGACACCGCTCCGCACACATTCCGGACCAGCGAGCCACCGACCGACGACGAGGCCGGGGTGGTCACCGCCTTCATCGAATTCGAGACCGCCACCGGCCGTGGTGTGGGGCACCTACGCATCAAGCCCGACGACGCGTCTGGAACAGACGCGGCGTGGACCCTGCTCACGACCCTCCAAGAACTCAAGGGCCACGAGGAACCGGCCGGGCCAACTCGGGTGTTGGGTGCAGTACACGGCTCCGACCCGGACCGCCGCTCGTGGGCGCAGAAGCGCGACGACGAAGAGGCCGCGCTGGGCCGGACCGTCGAGCCCTACGTCCTGGTGATCGGTGGCGGACAGGGCGGTATCGCGCTGGGGGCGCGGCTGCGTCAGCTCGGGGTTCCGTCCATCGTCGTCGACCGCCACGACCGGCCCGGCGATCAGTGGCGCAAGCGGTACAAGTCGCTGTGCCTGCACGACCCGGTCTGGTACGACCACCTGCCCTACCTACCGTTTCCGGACAACTGGCCGGTGTTCGCGCCCAAGGACAAGATCGGCGACTGGCTGGAGTTCTACACCAAGGTGATGGAGGTGCCGTACTGGAGCAAGACCACCTGCACCTCGGCGTCGTACGACGAGGCCGCCCAGCAGTGGACCGTCGAACTCGACCGCGACGGCGAACCGATGACCCTGCACCCCACCCAGCTGGTGCTCGCGACCGGGATGTCCGGCAAGGCCAACGTGCCGACCATCCCCGGTCAGGACACCTTCGCCGGCGAACAGCACCATTCCAGCCAACACCCGGGACCGGACGGATACGCGGGCAAGAGGGTGGTGGTGATCGGTTCCAACAACTCCGCACATGACATCTGCAAAGCCCTGGTGGAGAACGGGATCGACACGACCATGGTGCAGCGGTCGTCGACTCACATCGTGCGGTCGGACTCGCTGATGGAGATCGGTCTCGGTGCGCTGTACAGCGAGGAAGCGGTGGCCTCCGGTATGACCACCAAGAAGGCCGATCTGACCTTTGCGTCGCTGCCGTACCGGATCATGCACGAATTCCAGATCCCGCTCTACGACCAGATCCGCGAACGGGACAAGGAGTTCTACGCTCGCCTCGAGGCCGCCGGCTTCGATCTCGACTTCGGCGACGACGACTCCGGCCTGTTCATGAAGTATCTGCGTCGCGGCTCCGGCTACTACATCGACGTCGGCGCATGCGAACTGATCGCCGACGGTTCGATCAAGCTCGAACACGGCCAGATCGACCACCTCACCGAGCACTCTGTGGTCCTCGCCGACGGAACCGAACTCCCCGCCGACGTGGTGGTCTACGCGACCGGATACGGATCCATGAACGGCTGGGCCGCCGACCTGATGGGCCAGGAGGTGGCCGACCGGGTCGGCAAGGTGTGGGGCCTCGGGTCGGCGACCACCAAGGATCCGGGCCCCTGGGAGGGCGAGCAGCGCAACATGTGGAAGCCCACCCGGCAGCCCGGTCTGTGGTTCCACGGCGGCAATCTGCATCAGTCGCGGCACTACTCGCTGTACCTCGCGCTACAGCTCAAAGCCCGCTACGAGGGCATTCCGACGCCGGTGTACGGCCTGCCGGAGGTCCATCACCTCAGTTGATCTCTCGATCGGTCGCGTGCCCCGCGGTCCACGACGGGTATGCGCCCGACAGCGCTGCGGGGCACGGTGGTCGCACCGTAGGATTTCAGCGCGGCCCACGATCGGAGTACACGATGAAGTTGCTCGTCGCCTACCTCGCCACGCCCGGCGGGGAGGACGCTGTCGCCTTCGGCGCCTGCCTCGCCCGAACCTTCGCTGCTTCCCTGGACATCGCGATCGTCATACCGCCGGACCCACCGGATGTCACCACGAGCGAGGCGGAGTTCACCGAGGCGCTCGACGAGGCGGCCAAGGAATGGGTCGCCGGTGCCGAAGACGTGGTGCCCGATGATGTCGCGGCCGACATCCAGGTCGTGGTCGACGAACACGTCGCCCACGGCCTGATCGGCGAGATCGACCGGGTCGGCGCGACCATGCTCGTCGTCGGGGGGTCCGGGGGCGGTATCACCGGACGGCACTCCCTCGGGACGGTCGTCAACGACCTGCTGCACTCATCACCGGTTCCCGTCGCGCTCGCACCCCGAGGCTTCAGCCACACCGGACCGGAACGGATTCGTGAGATCACCACAGCGATCGGCAGTCGTCCGGGCGCCGAGATCCTGCTCGACACCGCACTCGCACTCAGCGCTCGCGGCGACGTGCCGTTGCGCCTGCTGTCTCTCGTGTCCCACGATGACATCGCCGCGCGCACGACCGACGACGAGGCGGTTGCCCGTGCGGTGGATCTCGCGAACACATCGCTGCAGACCGCGCACCAACGTCTGCCCGATCAGACGCAGATCAGCTCCACCGTCGCGCAGGGACGCAACATCGAAGAAGCGGTCGGCGGCGTCGAGTGGAACGACGGTGACATGATCATGGTCGGTTCGAGCAGACTGGCCGCCCCGGGCCGGCTGTTTCTGGGCGCCACCGCCGCCAAGATGCTCACCGTCCTGGCGGTGCCGCTGTTGGTGGTACCCGGACCCGATCGCGGGTGACCTCCGCGCACGACACCAGCAGCACGGCCGTCACGCCGCGTCGCTCAGATCAGAGCAACGACGGGACGGCGGCGGTGATCGGCACTTCCAGCAGCGTCGGCCCGGACCGATCCCGTGCCGCGGAGACCTCCGCGGCCACCTCCTCCGGAGTCAACGCTCGTACACCATGGCACCCGTACGCCCTGGCCAGGGCGACGAAGTCGATGCCGGGTACGTCGAGGCCCGGCACGCCGGGAGTGTCCTCCAACTCGGCGAACGATTTGAGGATCGCGTACTCCCCGTTGCGCGGCACCACGAACAGGATGTCCAACCGGTGCTGCGCCGCGGTCCAGATCGACTGCACCGAATACTGAAACGAACCGTCACCGACGATGGCCAGCACCGGGCGATGTCGCCCGGTGTCGGCCTCCGCGAGCGCTATCCCGACACTCGCGGGCAGATTCCACCCCAGGCCCCCACTGGCAAAGGTGTAGAAGGAGTCCGGTGATGTGATCGGCCATTCCGCGTGGAGGTCGGACAGGTTCGACGGCGACTCCTCCACCACCACCGTGTCCGCGGCACAGGCACCGCGCAGCGTCCGGAAGAGTTGCCGTGCGCTCATCGCGTCGCCGTGTGCGGTCGCGGGCGCCGGTGGATGCGGCGCCATCCGATGTTCCTGCGGGGTCAACGGCTCCACCTCGCGTCGACCCCGTTTCAGCGCACCGATGAGCATCTCGATCGCGACGCCCGCGCTCGACACGAGACTGTCGCCGACCGGAGCGCGTGCCGCCTCGCCGGGGTCGTCGGTGATGTGCAGGAGACGCAGACCGTCGGGCAGATAAGGGCCGGGTACGTACGGGTAGTAGCGGAAGACCGGGGCCCCGATGATCACCGCGAGATCGTGGCCGCGCAATCGTTCGGCGAGTGGTCCCGTCGCGAACGGCAGACCACCCACGTACAGCGGATGGTCTTCGGGAAACGGTGCCCGCTCCGATGCCGGCGCAGCCCACACCGGTGCGCCGACCTTCTCGGCCAACTCCACCGCGACATCCCACGCCTGATCACGCGCGACGGCTGCACCGTAGATGAGCACCGGACGCTCCGAGCGGTCGATGGCCGATGCGAATTCCCGAAGTCTCGCGGGCTCGGCCGCCACCTGGCCGGCGCACGAGCGCACCACCGCCGGCCCGATCGCCGGCTTCTCCCAATCATCGAGTGGCAACGAGAGGAACACCGGACCCGCCGGGGGCTGAACGGCCGCCGCGTAGGCCCGCATGAACGCCGCCGGCACGTCCTCGGCGCGCACCGGCTGGTAAGCCCACTTGACCCAGGGCCTCGGCAGCAACTCCGGTTCCACGTTGGTCAGCCACGGTTCGAGCAGCAGCATCTCGCGTGTCTGTTGGCCGGCGGTCACGATCAGCGGGGTCCGGTTCATCGATGCGGTGATCAGGTTGCCCATCGCATTTCCCAGGCCGGCCGCGGTGTGCACGTTCACCAGGACCGGGCGCCGGACGCCCTGGCTGTAGCCGTCGGCGATCGCCAGGGCTGAGGCCTCTTGCAGCGCCAGGACGAACCGGAAATCGGACGGGAAGTTCTTGAGGAACGTCTCTTCAGTGGAACCCGGATTGCCGAACACGGTCGTGAGGCCGAGTTCGCGGAGCAGCTGATGGGTGACGTCACGCACGTTCATCGCGGGCCTGCCTCATCTCGACAGATCATTTCGGGTGCTCTTGACGAGCCAACGCTAGAACATCGGAACCACGCTTTTGGTCGGATTGCCGAACTATGGTGGCGCAGAATGGGCCCGCACACCCGGAGCGAACACGACTGCCGTCGGCAAACACCCCCGATCATCGACATCACCTTGCTTCGGTTGCAGGGTGGTGTTGGTGATTTCGGGTGGTGTGGGTATAGCGGGTATGCCGAAGGCCCCCAACGGTGTTGGGGGCCTTCGGTGATGTGTGGTTCGGCGGTGTCCTACTCTCCCACACTGGTTAGGGTGCAGTACCATTGGCGCTGGAGGGCTTAGCTTCCGGGTTCGGAATGGGACCGGGCGTTTCCCCTCCGCTATGGCCGCCGAAACATTGTGAAACCCACACGGGTTTGTTTGTTCGTGTGTTGTTTCAGAAGGTGCATAGTGGATGCGAGCAGAGCTCTATTTAACACTGTTTTTGGTGTTGAGTGTTGTTGGTAAGTCCTCGGCCGATTAGTACCAGTCACCTGAACCTATTACTAGGCGTACAGTTCTGGCCTATCAACCCCATGGTCTGTAGGGGGCCTTAACCACTCGAAGGTGGTGAGAAACCTCATCTTGGAACAGGCTTCCCGCTTAGATGCTTTCAGCGGTTATCCCTTCCGAACGTAGCTAACCAGCAGTGCCCTTGGTAGGACAACTGGCACACCAGAGGTTCGTCCGTCCCGGTCCTCTCGTACTAGGGACAGGTTTCCTCAAGTTTCTAGACGCGCGCGGCGGATAGAGACCGAACTGTCTCACGACGTTCTAAACCCAGCTCGCGTGCCGCTTTAATGGGCGAACAGCCCAACCCTTGGGACCTACTCCAGCCCCAGGATGCGACGAGCCGACATCGAGGTGCCAAACCATCCCGTCGATATGGACTCTTGGGGAAGATCAGCCTGTTATCCCCGGGGTACCTTTTATCCGTTGAGCGACACCACTTCCACACGTTGGTGCCGGATCACTAGTCCCGACTTTCGTCCCTGCTCGACATGTACGTCTCACAGTCAAGCTCCCTTGTGCACTTACACTCAACACCTGATTGCCAACCAGGCTGAGGGAACCTTTGGGCGCCTCCGTTACATTTTGGGAGGCAACCGCCCCAGTTAAACTACCCACCAGGCACTGTCCCTGAACCCGATCAGGGTCCGAGGTTAGAAGTCCAATACGATCAGAGTGGTATTTCAACAACGACTCCATGAACACTGGCGTGCCCACTTCACAGTCTCCCACCTATCCTACACAAACCGAACCGAACACCAATACCAAGCTATAGTGAAGGTCCCGGGGTCTTTTCGTCCTGCCGCGCGTAACGAGCATCTTTACTCGTACTGCAATTTCGCCGAGTCTGTGGTTGAGACAGCAGAGAAGTCGTTACGCCATTCGTGCAGGTCGGAACTTACCCGACAAGGAATTTCGCTACCTTAGGATGGTTATAGTTACCACCGCCGTTTACTGGGGCTTAAATTCTCAGCTTCACCCACCAAAAGTGGATTAACCGGTCCTCTTAACCTTCCAGCACCGGGCAGGCGTCAGTCCGTATACATCGTCTTACGACTTCGCACGGACCTGTGTTTTTAGTAAACAGTCGCTTCTCTCTGGTCTCTGCGACCCACACCAGCTCACACCGCGAGGGCGGTCACCGGGATGGGTCCCCCTTCTCCCGAAGTTACGGGGGCATTTTGCCGAGTTCCTTAACCACAGTTCTCTCGATCGCCTTAGTATTCTCTACCTGACCACCTGTGTTGGTTTGGGGTACGGGCCGTGTACCAACTCACTAGAGGCTTTTCTCGGCAGCATAGGATCATGGAATTCACCGCAACGGCTACGCATCACCTCTCAGACACATGAACGGCGGATTTGCCTACCGTTCGTCCTACAGGCTTACACCAGTACAACCACTGACTGGCCCCACTACCTTCCTGCGTCACCCCATCGCTTGCCTACTACCAACCAAGGTCCCATGCAGCCCCATCCGGTCACCCGAAGGTGATCCATCTGGTTTTGGATGGTTAGTACAGTTGATTCAGCATGGACGCGGATACACGGGTACGGGAATATCAACCCGTTGTCCATCGACTACGCCTGTCGGCCTCGCCTTAGGTCCCGACTCACCCTGGGCGGAATAGCCTGGCCCAGGAACCCTTGGTCATCCGGCGGCAGAGTTTCTCACTCTGCTTTCGCTACTCATGCCTGCATTCTCACTCCCACACCCTCCACACCTCGTTCACACGGGCGCTTCCACGGATGCAGGACGCTCCCCTACCCACCCCACCCACTACACAGCCATCCGTAGACGACTGTGGATGTCATGGTGGAGTGCCGCGGCTTCGGCGGTGTACTTGAGCCCCGCTACATTGTCGGCGCAGGATCACTTGACCAGTGAGCTATTACGCACTCTTTCAAGGGTGGCTGCTTCTAAGCCAACCTCCTGGTTGTCTTCGCGACCCCACATCCTTTTCCACTTAGTACACGCTTAGGGGCCTTAGCCGGCGATCTGGGCTGTTTCCCTCTCGACTACGAACCTTATCGCCCGCAGTCTCACTGCAGTGCTCTCACTTACCGGCATTCGGAGTTTGGCTGACGTCAGTAACCTAGTAGGGCCCATCGGCCATCCAGTAGCTCTACCTCCAGTAAGAAACACACCACGCTGCACCTAAATGCATTTCGGGGAGAACCAGCTATCACGGAGTTTGATTGGCCTTTCACCCCTACCCACAACTCATCCCCTCCATTTTCAACTGAAGTGGGTTCGGGCCTCCACGACGTCTTACCGACGCTTCACCCTGGCCATGGGTAGATCACTCCGCTTCGGGTCTAGACCCGGCGACTCCACGCCCTATTCAGACTCGCTTTCGCTACGGCTACCCCACACGGGTTAACCTCGCCACCGAGCACTAACTCGCAGGCTCATTCTTCAAAAGGCACGCCATCACCCACCACCCACCAAAGGGTGCACAGGCTTTGACGGATTGTAAGCGTCCGGTTTCAGGTACTATTTCACTCCCCTCCCGGGGTACTTTTCACCTTTCCCTCACGGTACTCGTCCGCTATCGGTCACCAGGAAGTATTCAGGCTTACCGGGTGGTCCCGGCAGATTCACAGCAGATTCCACGAGCCCGCTGCTACTTGGGAGAACATCACGCAAGACCACAGGCTTTCAGCTACCGGACTCTCACCGACTACGGCAGACCATTCCAGGCCACTTCACCTAACCTCTGGTTTTATCACTCACGCCCAGACAGGTAGATCCGGGAAGATGAACCCCACAACCCCACACACACAACCCCTACCCGGTCACACATGCGCATGGTTTAGCCTCCTCCGCTTTCGCTCGCCACTACTCACGGAATCACAATTGTTTTCTCTTCCTATGGGTACTGAGATGTTTCACTTCCCCACGTTCCCCCCACACCAGCTATACATTCACTGGGTGGTAACACGACATCACTCGTGCTGGGTTTCCCCATTCGGACACCCTCGGATCACAGCTCGTTTGACAACTCCCCGAGGACTATCGCGGCCTACCACGTCCTTCATCGGCTCCTGGTACCAAGGCATCCACCGAACGCCCTAAAACACTTACAACAACACCTACACCCACAGGGGCTCCGCCCCCATGCACCCCCACAACAAGGGACACACAGGCAAACAACACCCCCCACGAGTGTAGAAAAAACAACAAAAACTCGAACAAAACACACAAACCAAAAAATGATTCGTCATGCATTGCAAAATAAAGATGCTCGCATCCACTATGCACTTCTCAAACAACACACACCAGCCACCCACACACCACTCCACCCCCCACCACAGGAAGCATCAACACGGCAGCGCAACGACCGGCCCAGAAGAAACGTGTGTTCCCTCAGAACCCCGATAGTGCATTGATGACATCACGCCGGTCACCCAACGTGAACACCACCCGATACCAGCACGACAGCCGGCACCACAGCGATGAGTCTGATGTTTCACCCTCGAGCTCCCCGTGCAGCACACTCGGCCACAACCGGGGGCCTATGGGGGCAGCGCCCCCATACGTTGCTCCTTAGAAAGGAGGTGATCCAGCCGCACCTTCCGGTACGGCTACCTTGTTACGACTTCGTCCCAATCGCCGATCCCACCTTCGACGGCTCCCTCCCACGAGGGGTTAGGCCACCGGCTTCGGGTGTTACCGACTTTCATGACGTGACGGGCGGTGTGTACAAGGCCCGGGAACGTATTCACCGCAGCGTTGCTGATCTGCGATTACTAGCGACTCCGACTTCACGGGGTCGAGTTGCAGACCCCGATCCGAACTGAGACCGGCTTTAAGGGATTCGCTCCACCTCACGGTATCGCAGCCCTCTGTACCGGCCATTGTAGCATGTGTGAAGCCCTGGACATAAGGGGCATGATGACTTGACGTCATCCCCACCTTCCTCCGAGTTGACCCCGGCAGTCTCCTGCAAGTCCCCGGCATAACCCGCTGGCAATACAGGACAAGGGTTGCGCTCGTTGCGGGACTTAACCCAACATCTCACGACACGAGCTGACGACAGCCATGCACCACCTGTACACCAACCACAAGGGAACGACTATCTCTAGCCGCGTCTGGTGTATGTCAAACCCAGGTAAGGTTCTTCGCGTTGCATCGAATTAATCCACATGCTCCGCCGCTTGTGCGGGCCCCCGTCAATTCCTTTGAGTTTTAGCCTTGCGGCCGTACTCCCCAGGCGGGGTACTTAATGCGTTAGCTACGGCACGGAACTCGTGAAATGAGCCCCACACCTAGTACCCACCGTTTACGGCGTGGACTACCAGGGTATCTAATCCTGTTCGCTACCCACGCTTTCGCTCCTCAGCGTCAGTTACTACCCAGAGACCCGCCTTCGCCACCGGTGTTCCTCCTGATATCTGCGCATTTCACCGCTACACCAGGAATTCCAGTCTCCCCTGTAGTACTCAAGTCTGCCCGTATCGCCTGCACGCCTGCAGTTAAGCTGCAGAATTTCACAGACGACGCGACAAACCGCCTACGAGCTCTTTACGCCCAGTAATTCCGGACAACGCTCGCACCCTACGTATTACCGCGGCTGCTGGCACGTAGTTGGCCGGTGCTTCTTCTCCAGGTACCGTCACAAAAGCTTCGTCCCTGGTGAAAGAGGTTTACAACCCGAAGGCCGTCATCCCTCACGCGGCGTCGCTGCATCAGGCTTGCGCCCATTGTGCAATATTCCCCACTGCTGCCTCCCGTAGGAGTCTGGGCCGTGTCTCAGTCCCAGTGTGGCCGATCACCCTCTCAGGTCGGCTACCCGTCGTCGCCTTGGTAGGCCATTACCCCACCAACAAGCTGATAGGCCGCGGGCCCATCCCCAACCGCAAAAGCTTTCCACCCCCAGTCATGCAACCAGGGGTCCTATCCGGTATTAGACCCAGTTTCCCAGGCTTATCCCAAAGTCAGGGGCAGATCACCCACGTGTTACTCACCCGTTCGCCACTCGAGTACCCAGCAAGCTGGGCCTTTCCGTTCGACTTGCATGTGTTAAGCACGCCGCCAGCGTTCGTCCTGAGCCAGGATCAAACTCTCCATGAAAACCTATCGAAAAATGCCGGCAAACCAGCACTTTCAACACAATCTCAGCCAGAGAGACAAAAACCTGACCAAACAAAAACTAGCAACACCCACCCCACAGGGCAGGTGCCACAAAAAATAATTCATCTCATATCCAAAAACACTTGGACACACGATGCCAAACAAATGGCATCAGACAATTCATCAACACACTATCGAGTTCTCAAAGAACACACACCCACCGGCACCACCCCCAACGAGGCGCTCACCAGCAAGCTTCGGTCCTGATTGGATTCGCCACCCGTCTCCGGGGCAACTCTTCCAACCTACCAGACACCATCGCCAGCCCGCAACCATGCGTCGCGGTCCGAACCAGAATGACTGGCAACCCACAAAACCCCTGTCAGCGCATCACACAACCAACAACAGATTCTTCGGGGCGGCCAGAGCAAAAACCGGTTTCCCTTCCCCACCAACCTCTCGGCCGGCCCGGGCGGCGCCGTGTCGCTCTGACCCGAAGAAAGTTACGCACATTCGTAGCGAGATCCAAATCGCCTGGTCAGCGGACTGTCGTTCCACAATCACCGCAGGTCACTGCGTTGCCGCCGATCGCGTCGGCGCCCCTTTACCGCCGTATGGGACGCCCGTACCCAAGTGTGATCTGCGCCATCAATCCCGTCCTTTTGGACAGTCATCGGACCTTGATGGGCAGTTACCGCAGGTCACGTCCGTTTCTAGCGTGAGGACATGACTTTGCTCGATTGCGTCGACCCGCCGCGGTCTCGCGTGGCGGTACGCCGCGTCAGTTGCATCCCCGCCGGCTTCATCGCGTGTGGTCGGTTCGCCTGGCGACCGTGTGTCGACGGTGTCGAGATCATCCATCGGCTGGATACGTCGTCGATCAGCGACGCAGCGATGATCGACGGCCTGCAGTGTCTCGTCGATCGCGGGGTACTCGCCGGGCAGCACGACTTCGAGGAAGCCGCTCTCGGAGTCATTCGCACATCGGCACCCGACGAGGACCGCGCCTGGGCGGCGTTCTACGACAATTCGCTCGCGGAGCTGGCCGGCGGGCGCTCGCCCTTTGCGCCGATCCATCGTCGGGCCAGGTCACTGGTGGTCGGCGCCAGCGTGCTCGAGGTCGGGTCGTGCTTCGGATTCTTCGCACTCCAGTGCGCGGGCGACGGGCACCGAGTGCACGCCTGCGACATCTCTTCCGGCGCGATCTCCCTGCTGCGCTCGGCCGCGCGCAGACGGGGTGACGCCGTCACCGCGGTTGTCGGGGACGCGACCGCCCTGCCGTTCGACACCGGATCGGTCGACACGGTGACGCTCATCCACCTGCTCGAACACCTCGAGGACGACAGCGTCCGCGACGCGCTCACCGAAGCGTTGCGGGTCGCGCGACGACGTGTCGTCGTCGCGGTGCCCTACGAGGAGCGGCCCAGCGAGCATTTCGGGCATCGACAGCAGTTGACCGAACACCACCTGCGGCAGTGGTCCAGCCGCGTGAATCACTCGGGTGCCGAGTTCTTCGACGATCACGGCGGCTGGATGGTCCTGACCCCGGGCCGGGCCGCCGAGTGATCAGATCAGACCCCGCTTGCTGGCGATGTACACCGCGTCGGTCCGTTTGGTGACCCCGAGTTTGCGAATGATATTGCGGATGTGGAACTTCACCGTCGACTCGGAGATGTAGAGCGTCTGCCCGATGCGTTTGTTCGACATCCCGTCGGCGAGCAGCCGCAGCACCTCCCGCTCCCGCTCGGTCAACCCCTCCGAGACGCCGCCCTCCCCGGACACCGTCCGGAGCACGATTGCGGCGCTACGCGGGTCGAAGGCGCTGCCGCCTCCGGATACCGCTTGAATCGCGCGGACCAGTTCGGTGGTGTCTACATCCTTGACCACATATCCCCGCGCCCCGGCCTTGACCGCGCGGACCACCAGGTCGTCGTCCAGAAAGGTGGTCAACACCAGCGCGGCCACCCCCGGGTGGCGCTGCGCGATCTCGCCGATCAGTCGCAAACCCTCGTATTCCGTTCCGGCGGTGAGCTTGAGATCGACGACCACCACATCCGGGCGGCACCTGGCGACCTCGGCCAGTGCGTTCTCGTACGAATCCGCCTCACCCACCACCGCGATCGATGACTCCCGATCGAGCAGCGATCGGATACCTTCGCGAAGCAGCGCATGATCGTCGACCAGCATGGTGCGGACCGCCGTGGTTTCCGGTGCTGTCATGGTGCCTCCTTCGTGCCCGCGCCGGTGCTCGCCGTGCCGGTCACCGGGATCTCGACGCCGATACGGACGCCACCGAGCCGCGAACGCCGGATGCGCAGGCTGCCGTCGAGTTCCTCCGCCCGGGTGGCCATGTTGGCCAGTCCACGATGACGTCCCGCCAGGTCGCCGAGCGTGGCAGCGCGCAACACCTTGCGCATGTGTGCCGGGTCCCCGGCACCGTCGTCGTCGATGCTCAGCGAGATCCGGTCGTCCCCATAGGTGAGCGTCAGCCGCGCCGACGCCGCCTCGGCGTGGACCGCGGTGTTGAACAGCGCCTCGCCGGCGATTCGCAGGATGGCGTGCTGGATCTCATCGGGCAGGTCCCGCGGCCGCCCCACCACCCGCACCTCGGTCTCCAGATCGGCGGGCATGTGCATCGAGCACAGTCCGTCGAGCACCTCGCCGAGACTCAGCTCGTTGACCGTCGGCGACTGGTTGAGTGCATAGATCACCGAACGCAGCTGTTCGACCGCATCACGGGTGAGTCGACCGGCCACTTCGAGGCGCTCCGCCGTGCGCGGTTCGGCGTCGATTCGGCACACCTCGATCTGCATACCTGCCGACAGCACGGACTGGGTCACCGAGTCATGCAGTTCCCGAGCGATGCGCTCACGTTCCTCCACGATGAGACGCTGTCGCATGGCGGCCGAGAGCTCACGCTGGGTGCGCTCGAGCTCCAGATTGCGCGCGGCGAGATCGCGAGCCTGTTCCGAGGCCTTGGCGTAGGCGTGTTCGGCACGTGTGAGCTGGTGGCGACTCTCTTCGAGCAGCGCGGCGTTCAGCAATGCGACGGCCGCCTGGCGTGCCAGGATCCGCATCACGACCAGGTCCGAGGAATCCACCGGCTTGTCGGCCGGTGTCCACGCCGACAGTCCCCCGACGACCCGCCCGTCGAGGTGCATCGGCACATGCAGGTGGTGATCGTCGACCACCGGGCGCATCAGCCGGTCCATCTGGTTGCGCAGTATGTCGTTGAGTCGGTTCAGCACGTCGTCGGGCAGGTGACTCGGCGTTCGCGCCACCTGCACACCCTCGAAGGCGAGGATCGTGCCGTCGTGCGTCATCATCAGGTGCCGGGGTCCGGTCCGGTCCAGCTCACCGTCACAGAGCGCGAACACGACCCACTCCGCATCCAGATGTTCTTGGGCTGCACGGACGACCGACAGCACCAGGTTCTCGGGTCCCTCGGCCGTCTGCACGAGGGCCCGCGAGATGCGGTCCAGCGCGTCGACGACCCGCGACAGGCGTTGTTCCACTCCCCGGAACTGGGCGTAATGCGACCCTTTGACCGAATGCAGTCCGACCAGGGAGTCGAGTCGGTCGTCGGGACCGCCGGCGGTGTCGCGGCCGGAGTGTCCGTCGATCAGTGGATCGACCGAGTTCGATGCGGGGGCCCGGTAACCGGCCATCACAACGCGTCCTCGTACATCCGCTCGACGTCGTCGGCGGTCGGTGTCCGCGGGTTGGTGGTCATGCACGCGTCGGCCAACGCATGGGTTGTGAGCACGGCAAGGTGCTCGCGGCGAACGCCGAGCGGTGCCAGCGCCCCGGGCAGGCCCACGCGCGCGGCGAGGTCGGCGACCCGCGTGGCGAACCGCTCGGCGGTCGCATGCGCCGACGACGCGGCGGCGATTCCCACCGCTTCGGCGAGTTCGACATACGGTTGCGGGTCGGCATCGGCGTTGTAGCGGATCACGTGCGGCAGCAGCACCGCGTTGATCGCGCCGTGCGGTGCGTCGCACAGTCCGCCGACCGGATGGCTCATCGCGTGGGTGGCGCCGAGAATGGCGTTGGTGAACGCCATTCCGGCTTCGAGTGCGGCGTAGGCCATGTCCAGCCCCGCCTGGCTGTCACCCGGGTCGTCCACCAGTCGCTCGAGGCTGCGCCAGGCCGTGCCGATCGCCGACCGCGCGGCGATGTCGGTCAGGCGATTGTGCGCAACCGATGCGTAGGCCTCGATGCAGTGGGTGATCGCATCCATCCCCGATTGCGCGACGACCCGCGGCGGTAGCGTCGCCAGCACCCTCGGGTCGATGACCGAGACGTCGGGAACCAACCCCCGACCGACGATGGTGACCTTGGTCCGCCGGTCGACGTCGTTGATGATGCAGAACTGGGAGACGTCCGACCCGCTGCCGGCCGTGGTAGGGGCGGCGACCAGCGGAGGCAACGGACGGCGCGCCCGGTCGATGCCCTCGTACTCCAGGATGTGTCCGCCGTTCGCGGCGAGGACGGCCACGCCTTTGGCCGCGTCGATCACCGATCCCCCGCCGAGGGCGACAATGCCTTCGCAGCGAGCCGATTCGTAGTGCTCGAGCGCAGCGGACACCTCCGGTGCACGCGGATTCGGCGACACCCCGGTGAACGAGTACACCTGCTGTCCCGAGGATCGCAGGCGATCACAGAGTTCTGAGTACCAGGGCGTGGCCATCAGGGGTCGATCGGAGACGATCATCAGGCGCCGGACGCCCAGACCTTCGGCGGCACGCGGCACCTCGGCCAACGACCCGTGTCCGATGATGATCTCCGGGGTATGGAACTTGGCGATCCGCACGCCGGTGCGCGTCATCATCGCGCCAGCCTCGGTTGCCACGTCACCTCACCCGTCCCAACGCCGGTTGTCTGATCGCGATCCTACGCGGGCGATCACCGTTCAGGCACCGCTCGCGTCGACCGACACCTGTTCCAACTCGGACAGGTCATGGACGACGTGGACCCGGTCGCACATCGTTGCGTAGGCGGGCAGATCACACGAGCCCAGGCCCCAGGAATAGCTGGGCTCGGGCGTGATCCAGATCGTCTCGCGCGCACGCCGGGTGATCTCCTCGAACGCGGCCAGGTTCGGGTCCCGGCCGTTGGTCCGGCCGTCCCCGAGGATGATCACGGTGGTCCGTCGGTTGACCGCGCCGCCGAACTCCTCGAGGAAGGTGGCCAGCGCATGCCCGTAGTCGGAATCGGCGTCGGTGTCGAGCACACCCCCGGCGGGTAGGCCCGACACCACAAGCGACAACGCCTCTTCCGGCGGGTGCTCGGCGAACAGGTCGGTGATCTCGACGAGGTCGGCGACGAACGCGAATGATCGCACGTGGGCGACCATGCTCTGCAACCCGTGCACGAGCTGCAGCGTGAAGCGCGCGGCCGTACGCACCGACAGCGACACATCGGCCAGGACCAGCAGGCTCGGCCGGTCGGTGACCTTGGCGACGGTGATGGGCCGGAACGGCACCCCGTCGTAACGCAGATTCGCCCGCATGGTGCGCGCCGCGTCGACGGTGCCGCGTGCGGCGAGTGTGCGGCGAGCGCGCGGCGCTCCGTGCAGGCTGCGGATCAGGCGCCGGATCGACTCCTCCAGGCTGGCGCGCTCCTGTTCGTGGATCACCTCACGCACCGACGCCTTGATCTCGCGGCTCTCCAGCTCGTGATCGGTGGCCATCAGTTGCTCGAGGTGGTCACGCAACTTCTCCGGCAATCCGTCGAGCAGACCGGCCAACGCGCGCCGCAGCGCGGCCAGTTCCTCGGCGTCGGGTTGCCCACCGGCGGGTTCGTCGCTGTCGAGCCAGTCCAGCAGCGCCATCTCCTGGGCGACCGACAGCTCCGCATCCAGCTCGGTCGGCGTGCCGGCGACGAGATCGCCCGGACGGCCGGGGTTGTGCAGCCGGGACACCGTGAGTTGTACGCGCGCAGCGGCCTCCGAGTTGGGCACCTCGTCGGCAGACAGCACGATCTCGTCGGTCAACGAGGCCATGTCGAGTTTGTTGGCCTCCTGATGCAGGTTGTACTGCTCGGCGAGATCCTCGGGGTCGAAGTACTGCCGGATGTTGGATGGCGGTCCGTGACTGTGCCCCTGCTGCGGCGTCTCGCTGACGTCCTCGGACAGCGTGTACTCCTCGAGTTCACCGGTGTCACTGAGATCATCGTGGCTGTGCGAGTGTCCGTGTCCGTCATCGCGGTCGACCACGGCGCGCAACCCGAAGAACCGGTCGAAGACCTCGTTGAAGGTGTCCTCGTCGCGGCGGTCCTTGACCAGGCACACCTCGAGTGCCGACCGCAATAGTTCACGATCGGCGAGGATCTCCGGGGTCGCGGTGGCCCGCATGGCATCCATCGCCTCGGACACGCCGATGCGTATCCCGTGCAGTCGTAGCAACCGGACGAACCGGTGCAGTGCTCCTTCCATCGCGCCCGCCTAGAACGGCCGCTTGCCGGTGCCGCCTCGACGCTGGAACGACCGGCTGCCCTGCCCCGGACTCACGCCCCCCTTGGTGCCGGCCTCGCTGCGCGCACCCGGCGATCCGTAATAGTCCTCGCCGTGGCGCCCCGGCTGATCCTTGGCGGCGCGGCGGGCCGGTCCGGAGTTCTCATCGTGGTCATGTGAGTGGTCATGGGAGTGGCCGTGGTCATGCGAGTGCCCGTGATCATGCGAGTGGCCGTGCAGATGCTCGGGCACCTCGGCGTTGGGATCGACCAGTCGCGGGATGGCATCGATCGCCCGGGTCAGATCGCGGTCGTACTTGACGACGACGTTGGCGGTGTCGGCGAGTATCTCGGCGGTGAGATCGTCGGCGCCGAGTACGGCGAGGGTCCGCGCCCAGTCGATCGCCTCGGAGATGCTGGGCGCCTTGCGTAGATCCAGCTCACGTAGCCCGCGCACGATCTGCACGAGCTGGGTGGCCAACGTCTCCGGCAACCCCGTGTCCTTGGACTTGATGATCTCGAGTTCCCGCGGGGCATCGGGATAGTCCAGCGACAGGTGCAGGCACCGCCGCTTGAGGGCGGCCGACAGGTCTCGAGTGTTGTTGGACGTCAACACGATCATCGGTTGATGGGTGGCGACGAAGGTGCCGATCTCCGGGACGGAGACCTGATACTCCGCCAGCAACTCCAGCAGCACCGCCTCCAACGCTTCGTCGGCACGGTCGACCTCGTCGACGAGCAGCACCACCGGACGTTCGGACCGTACGGCCTCCAGTAGCGGACGCGGCGCGAGAAACCGTTCGGAGAAGAACACACTCTCCTCGGCACCGATCCGGTCGACCGCCTCCGACAGCGTCGCGGCATCCTCGACGACCTGACTGATCTTCTCGCGCAGCACCTGGGTGTACAGCAACTGCTTGCCGTAGTCCCATTCGTAGAGTGCCGTGGTCTCGTCCTGGCCCTCGTAACACTGCAGCCGCAACAGTTCTCGCCCGGTCACCTCCGCGAGCGTCTTGGCCAGCTGGGTCTTGCCGACGCCGGCGGGTCCCTCGAGCAGAATCGGCTTGTCCAGTCGGCTCTGCAGGAAAACCGTCGTGGCGAGTCGCTGATCAGCGAGATAGCCTGCTGCGGAGAACTTCTCGATCACATCGGCGACATCGGCGAAGGGCGGTGCCTCGTGACGCTCGCTCGTTCCTCGTGCGCTCCGCAGGGACCGCGAAGGATCTGGGCCCATCGCTTCGAACTCCTCGGGCTCGTCGGCGAACTGCACGGACATCTGTGTCTCCGGTTCTCTTGGACGGGTGTCGCTGATCAGGGGTGGTCGGTGGAATGCGGGCGGGTGGCGAACCCTGTTCGGGGGCAGTGGGTTCGCCACCCGCCTGCGTCGTAGTGGTTGGCGAACCCCTACGAGATCAGGTCGTCGAGATCGCCGTTGAAGGCGTGGTCGACGACGGGTCGGACGGTCTCGAAGGTGCACTCCTTCGGGTTACCCGGCGTGCAGGCGTCACCGAGGACGTGATTGGTGATCGCGTCGATCGAGTCCGACGCACCCGAGATCTCCTTGCGGTTCTCGTAGAACTTGGTGGGCCCCTGACCGAGCCGGTTCTTGATGTGCGAGTCCTGGGTGACGTCGGTGAACTTCTCCGGGATACCCACGTCGCGCAGCAGTCGGATCGCGGCGTTGAGCGCCTGATCGGCTGCCTGGACCTTGGTCATGCCGTGGGTGTCGACGCCCATCGCCTCGGCGAGATCGGCGAAGCGGTCGTAGAGCACCGGCATGTTGAATGCCCACACGCGCGGCAGTGCGATCGCGTTGTTGAGCCCGTGGTGGGTGTCGTAGAAGGCCGAGACGGCGTGGCTGATCGAGTGGATGATGCCCAGCCCACCGGAGTTGAAGGCCTGCGCAGCGATGTACTGCGCGTACATCATGCCCTCGCGGCCGGCCAGCTCGGTCGGATTCCACGTGGCCTCCCGCAGGTGGCGGGCGGTCAGGCGCACCGCGTGCAGCGCATTGCCCATCGACGGCGGGAAGTTCAACCGCGAGACGTACGGTTCGGAGGCGTGCGCGAGCACGTCGAAGCCGCACTGGGCGGTGAACGCGACCGGGCAGTCGTAGTAGAGCACCGGGTCGTCGATCGCGAGGGTGGTCACCGAGGCGTCGTCGAAGGCCACGTACTTGTGCGGCTTGTCCGGGTCGGTGGTGGTGTCGGTGATGACGTAGGCCCAGGAGGTCTCCGAGCCCGTGCCCGCGGTCGTGGACACCGCGATATGGGGTGGGTTCTTCGGGTTCTCGCTCTTGTTGAAGCCCTCGAACTCGTTGATGTTGCGGCCGTCGTGCGCGACGGAGATGCGCGCGCCCTTGCAGGCGTCGTGGGCCGATCCACCGCCGATGGAGATGAACGAGTCGCACTGTTCGGAGTTGTAGAGCGATACCGCGTCCATCACGTTGTAGTCCTTGGGATTGGACTCCACCTGATCGAACAGCACCACTTCGAGGCCGTGGTATTTGCACGATTCGACGATCTTGTGGACGGTGTCGCTGCCCCGCAGACCGGTGGTCATCACCAGGGTGCGCTTGAAGCCCAGCTTGAGCGCCTCCGGACCGATCATCTCGTGGGCACCTGGGCCCATCATCGCCCGCGGGAAGGGGTGGAACTCCTTGATGGGGAACGGTTTGAGTAGTTCGTCGACCTGCATGATGACTGTCCTCCTGCGCGTGCGCGATTTCGACATCGGTGGTGAGAGCACCGGCGACGTTACGCGCGTCACACTGGCGGACAACAGGTCTCCGAGACCAAACCCTCCGTTGGCACCGGCCGGCTATCCGGTCGGCACACTGCCCCCTGTCCGTTCGGACAGGGCACGCATGGTGGCGACGTCGAAACCCCACGGCAATTCCAGACGATGCCGGGCGAGTGTCTCCGCGTCGGCCAGTACGTCGAGGATGGCGCCGTCGGCGACGATTCGGCCGTCGTCGACGATCACCGCGCGCTCGCAGAGCTGGGCGGCGTAGGGCAGGTCGTGGGTGACCACGATCATGGTGGTGTCCAGACCCATCAGCGTCTCGGCGAGTTCGCGACGCGCCACGGGGTCGAGATTGGCCGACGGCTCGTCGAGCACCAGGATGTCGGGCCGGCACGCCAGCACCGACGCCAGCGCCCCGCGTCGACGCTGGCCGCCGGAGAGATGATGTGGACTGCGCCCCGCCTGCTCGGACATCCCGACCACGGTCAGCGCCTCGTCGACCCGTTCGGCCAGCGCGGGTCCGCTGACGCCGAAGTTGGCGGGCCCGAAGGCCACGTCCTCGGCGAGGGTCGGCATGAAGAGTTGATCGTCGGGGTCCTGGAAGACCACGCCCACCCGTCGCCGGACATCGCGCAACGACTTCTTGTCGACGCCGGTCCCGTGGATGTACACGCTGCCCTCGGACGGCGTCAACACGCCGTTGAGGTGCAGCATCAGCGTCGTCTTGCCGGCACCGTTGGGTCCGAGCAGCGCGACCCGCTCACCGGCGCGGATCGTCAGGTCCACCCCGTCGAGCGCCGGGTGGCCGTCCGGATAGGTGTACCGGACGCCGGCGACCTCTACCGCCATATCGGTGGGCGGCCCATTCTCGGGACGCTTCGTCGAGCGGCTCATCATGTTGTCCCCCAAGAGATCACGGCGATGATGACAGCGCACATCGCGGGCGAGGTCACCGCCACCCACTGGCGCGCGGTGCCGCGTGGCGATCCGGCGACCCCGGGCATCTCCGGTATCGCGCCGGTGAAACCGCGCGACATCATGGCCAGATGCACGCGTTCGCCGCGTTCGTAGGACCGCAGGAACAGCGCCCCCACCCCCCGTGCGATCGCTCCGGCCTGATGGAGGGTGTGCGGCGAGTCGCCGCGCGCCAGCCGCGCGATGTGCATGCGGCGGATCTCCGCGGACAACAGATCCGCGTAGCGCAACATCATGACGATCACCGGTGTCAGGGTGGCCGGCATACCGAGCCGGGTCAGCGCCAGCGGCAGGGCGCTGGCCGGGGTGGTGGATGCGAAGGTCAACGACGCCGCCACCCCGAGGGTGCCCTTGATGACGATCCCCCACGCCGCATACAGCCCCGCCACCGACAGGGACACACCCGCCACGTCGACGCGTTCGCCACCTTCGGAGAAGGGCAACAACACCGCGAGCACCACGAACGGTACCTCGATGAGCATCCGGGGCAGGATCCACCGAACCGGGATCGCGCCGACCCGCCAGATCGCGAGCAGGATCGCCGCGTAGAGAACGTAGGGCCAGAACAGTTCTCGTGGCGTCGCCACCACGGCGAACACGAAGACCACCAGCGATACCAACTTGACCTCGACCGGCGCCCGGTGCACCGCCGACGTGGCAGATCGGTAGAGCGGATGTGTGTGACCGGCGCCCATGGTGTCAGGCCGTTCGGATCAGCGCTCGCCGGTGACGTGGGTCGTGGCGGGTCGGCGGGTTCGGCTCCTACCGATCAGCACGAACAGTCCGACCGCCACCGCGAGGGTCACCAGCACACCGATGACGCCCGCGATCCCGTTGGAGTACCCGATCCCACCGACCGAGTAGTCGGCCAGCGGCGACGAGGCCAACGCGTGGTCGGTCGCGTGCTGGGCGATGCAGGTGCCGGTCAGCTCTTCGGCTCCGTCGACGACCGTTGTGTCGCATCCGCGCAGCGTCGTCGAGTCGAGGCCGTCGGGTGCGGAACTCGCGGCGTAGGAGACGACCCCGGCGATGACGAGTGGCACCAGGCCGAAGGCCACCAGGAACAGTTTCCGGTTCGAGCGATGGGGACGGTCGGCGGTGGTCATGCGTGGACTCCCGTCGTCGCACTGTCCGCGACCGCCGGCCGGCTCCGGTGCCGGAGCAGATACACCAGATCGGGGCGGGCGCGGGCGACCGCCATCACGGTGACGGCCGTGATGAGTCCCTCCCCCACCCCGATGAGGGCGTGGGTGCCCCACATGTAGCCCGCCACGGCTGTCAGCGATTGCGTCGCGGCCCCGCCGAGTGCGTATTCGACGAGGAATCCCGTTGCGGCCGCGAGTGTTCCGCAGAGTGCGGCGATGAACGCCACCACTCCCAGACGACCGACGGTCCAGGACGGGCGAGCGATCAGCAGGCCCATCCCGACCGCCACCAGGTAGCCGACCGCGGTGGAGATCAGCGCCATGTTCGTGATGTTCGCGCCCAGCGCCGTGACCCCACCGTCGGCGAAGAGCAGCGCCTGCACGATCAGCACGATGGCGACACACAGCGCACCGGTGAACGGCCCGACCAGGATCGCGGCCAACGCGCCACCGAGCAGATGCCCACTGACCCCCGGCAGGATCGGGAAGTTGATCATCTGGACCGCGAAGATGAACGCGGCGACGAGGCCGGCCATCGGCACGGTCTTCTCATCGAGGTCGGCGCGGGCACGCCAGGCGCACAGCGCCAACCCGACCACCGCGATCACCACGAACAGGGCAGACGTCGGCGCATCGATGATGCCGTCGCTCATGTGCATCGCCACCGGCGTGGACGAGGGTGTCATCGTGGACATGGTCGAACCGTAAGCACACCCATGACATCTGTCTACTTATTCAGATGTTCGAGTGGACAGACTGGCCGTTCGGTCAGGTGGGGTGCTGCCCTACGAGTGGCCGGCACCCATCCAATGCAACAGTTGATGGACGGTTTCGTCATCGAGTCGGTAACTCACCGACCGGCCCTGTCGCGTCGAGCTGACCCACCCCTGATGTCGGAGGACCCGCAGTGCCTGGGATACCGCGGTCTCCGTGCGTCCCACCGCCGCGGCGAGGTCGCCCACGATGATGCCCGGCCGCCGATGCAGGACGACGAGGATCTCGAGGCGATGCGGATCGGACAGCAGGTCGAACCTCGTCGACCATGCAGCGATGTCCACGTCGACGGGAGCCGGCGGTGCGGTACGCGCGGAGTCATCGGTCCGCGGGCGATGACCGTGGTCCGAGGTCACCTCACTCGCCCACTCGCTCGATTTCCCCGCCGAGTCGCCGCAGGTTCTCCACGAAACGCGGATAGCCACGATCGATGTGCTCGACATCGTGCACCTCGGTCACCCCGTCGGCGACCAGTCCGGCCAGCACCAGGCCGGCGCCCGCACGAATGTCCGAACACCAGACCGGGGCGCTGGAGAGCTGATCGATACCCCGCAGCACCGCGTGGTGACCGTCGGTACGGGCGTCGGCGCCGAGCCGCACCATCTCCTCGACGAATCGGAAACGGGCCTCGAACACGTTCTCGGTGATCACCGACATCCCGTCGGCGATCGCGGCCATACCGATCGCCATCGGCTGCAGGTCGGTCGGGAAACCGGGGAACGGAAGCGTCGACACATTCACCGCGGTCGGCCGACGATCCTGACGAACCCGGAAACCTGTGTCGAACGCCTCCACCGTCGCACCGGCATCGCGCAACTTGTTGAGCACCAACTGCAGGTGGCCGGGTGCCACACCATGCACGGTGACGTCACCGCGCGTCATCACCGCGGCGATCCCCCACGTCGCGCCGACGATCCGGTCGCCGACGACCCGGTGCGTGGTGGGGTGGAGTCGCTCCACACCGGTCACGGTCAGAGTGGAGGTCCCCGCACCGTCGATCCGGGCGCCCATCTGTTGGAGCATCACGCACAGATCCACGATCTCCGGCTCGCGCGCGGCGTTGTCGATGACGGTGATCCCCTCGGCGAGCACCGCCGCCATCAGGATGTTCTCCGTGGCCCCCACCGAAGGGAACTCCAGCGCCACCGGAGCGCCCACCAGGGCGTCGGCCTCGGCCACCACGCAGCCGTGTTCGATGGAGCTGTGCGCCCCGAGAGCACGCAGACCTGCCTGGTGCATGTCCAGGGGCCGGGAGCCGATCGCGTCGCCACCGGGCAGGGCCACCACCGCGCGATGACAGCGCGCCATCAACGGGCCGAGGACGCAGACCGAGGCGCGGAATTGTTTGACGGCATCGAAGTCGGCGTGGAACTTCGGTTCGGCCGGTGCATCGATCACCACGGTGTCCCCGTCGATCGACACCACCGCACCCAGCCCCCGCAACACGTCGGCCATCAGTGGCACGTCGGCGATCTCCGGTGAATTGGTCAGGGTGGTGGTGCCCTCGGCCAGCAACGCGGCGGCCATCAGTTTCAGCACACTGTTCTTGGCCCCACCGACGGACACCTCACCGGACAGGCGGGCACCGCCGGTCACCAGAAAGCGATCACTCACGGTGCCACCTTAGCGGTCGCGGTCGGTGACTCCGCCCGGACCGCGGACCCGGTGTGCTGCCTGCGGACGGGGACGATCGCCGCCCGGCACCCACTTCACGTCGCCGGTTCCCGACGGCGGCCGGTTCGCCACCCGGGCCAGGATGAACAGTAGGTCCGACAGGCGGTTGAGATAGCGCGCCGGCAGCACGCTGGTCGCATCCGGGTCGGCGTCGACGGCTGCCCAGGCCGAGCGCTCGGCCCGACGGGCGACAGTACGGGCATGGTGCAGCGCGGCGCTGAGTTGCGAGCCGCCGGGCAGGATGAAGGAATCCAGCGCGGGCAGATCGTCACCGAAGCGGTCGCACCACGTCTCCACTGCGTCGATGTAACCCTGCTCGATCCGCAGCGGCGGATACTCCGGCTTCTCGACCACCGGCGTCGACAGGTCCGCCCCCGCGTCGAAGAGGTCGTTCTGCACGGTCGCCAGCACCACCGCGATCTCCTCGGGAACCTCGTCGGCCAACGCGAGCGCCATCCCGATCACCGCGTTGGCCTCGTCGCAATCGGCGTATGCGGCGACCCGGACGTCGGTTTTCGGCACCCGGGAGAAATCGCTGAGACCCGTTGTGCCGTCGTCTCCGGTACGCGTGTAGATGCGCGTGAGATGAACTGCCATGGTCCGAATCTAGCCCGTCGGCAGTCGGCGGTGTGGGGTCAGGCGCTGCGCCGCCGCTGGGATCGCTCGTTCTGCCGCGATTCCAGCCAGGACTGGAACGCCGTCACCGCGCCGGGCGCCATCGCCACCTCATATGCGCCGCCGTGGTCGTCTGCTCCGGCAGCGAGCTCGAGGACGATCATGCCCTCCAGGATGTCTGCCTCGGAGCCGAAGGGCCGTCGGCGATCGGTGATCTCGATCGCCTGCCGCACGAGCGTGCGCGTCGGACCGGGCCGTAGCGAGGTGAGCCGAAAGTAGCGCAGCGCGTCGTCACTGTAGTGGACGGTCCCGTGGCGCCACCCCTCATCGTCGGCAGCCGGAATCTGCCGCAGCAGCACCGGTGTGCCCATCCTGCGCAGTTGACTCAACCGATAGGCCAGCAGGACACACACGATCAGCGCGACGACCAACAGGACACCGAGCAAGACCGCAACCAACGACACCAGGCGAACCTCCGGGAAACGGCCGACATGGGCTGTGACCGGCACGTGGGCTGTCACGCACCGGCGACGAGTCGAGAGACTCGATCGCGACCTGTTCCTGCTTCCAGCATGCCAGATCGATCCGGCTCGAACGACGACGGCCGGTCACCGCCACAAGGCGGTGACCGGCCGTCGAACCGATCGATCTACTTGGCCGCGTGTTCGACTGCGGCCAAGCGGGAATGAGCACGGTTGTACTCGTCGGTGCCCGGTTCGGCGGCTTCCATCGCCGCACGCTCGGCGGCGGCGTCGATGCCGTCGGACCACTGCGCCGACTCAGCGAGGATCGTCACGGACTCACCCGTCACCGACAGGAAACCGCCCTGCACGGCCAGCGAACGGCGGTTGCCGCCCTCCTCGACGACCACCACGAAACCACCGGGCACCAGCTGGCCCAACAGTGGTTCGTGGTTCGCCATCACGCCCAGCTCACCAGAGGTGGTCTGCGCGATGACGAAGGTCGCCTCACCCGAGTAGAGCCTGTCGTCGGCGGCGACGACCTCGACGTGAAAGGACTTCTCTGCCATGGTGGTCCGCTACTTTCCGCTGATCTTGGCGGCGGCTGCCTCCACGTCGTCGAGGCCACCGCAGCTGTTGAACGCCTGCTCGGGCAGGTGATCGAACTCACCCTTGCAGACCCGGTCGAAGGCCTCGATGGTGTCGGCGAGCGGAACGACCGAGCCCTTCTGTCCCGTGAACTTCTCCGCGACCAGGAAGTTCTGTCCGAGGAACTTCTGGATACGGCGCGCGCGCTGCACCGTGACCTTGTCCTCTTCGGAGAGCTCATCCATACCGAGGATGGCGATGATGTCCTGCAGTTCCTTGTACTTCTGCAGGATGCGCTTGACCTCGTTGGCGACGCGGAAGTGCTCGTCACCCACGATCGAGGCCTCCAGGATGCGCGAGGTCGACGTCAGCGGATCCACCGCCGGGTAGATACCCAGCTGCGAAATCGGACGCGAGAGCTCGGTGGTCGCATCGAGGTGCGCGAACGTGGTGGCCGGCGCCGGGTCGGTGTAGTCGTCGGCGGGCACGTAGATGGCCTGCAGCGAGGTGATCGAACGACCCCTGGTCGAGGTGATCCGCTCCTGCAGCTCACCCATCTCGTCGGCCAGGGTCGGCTGGTAACCCACCGCGGACGGCATGCGGCCGAGCAGGGTGGAGACCTCCGAACCGGCCTGGGTGAACCGGAAGATGTTGTCGATGAACAGCAGCACGTCCTGGTGCTTCACATCGCGGAAGTACTCCGCCATGGTCAGCGCCGACAGGGCCACGCGCATACGGGTGCCCGGCGGCTCGTCCATCTGACCGAACACCAGGGCGGTGTCCTGCAGAACGCCCATCTCCTCCATCTCGAGGTGGAGGTCGGTGCCCTCACGGGTGCGCTCACCGACGCCGGCGAACACCGATGTGCCGGAGAACTCGCGGGCGATACGGGTGATCATCTCCTGGATGAGCACCGTCTTGCCCACACCGGCGCCACCGAACAGACCGATCTTGCCACCCTTGACGTACGGGGTCAGCAGGTCGATGACCTTGATGCCGGTCTCGAGGATCTCGGTCTTGCCCTCGAGTTCGTCGAAGGCCGGCGGCTTGCGGTGGATGCTCCACTGTTCGCCGTCGCGGCCGAGTCCCGGCGTGTCGAGGCAGTCACCGAGCGCGTTGAAGACGTGACCCTTCACGACGTCGCCGACAGGCACGACGATCGACTTGCCGGTGTCGCTGACCGTGGCCCCACGCACCAGACCGTCGGTCGGCTGCATGGAGATCGTGCGGACCAGGTTGTCACCGAGGTGCTGGGCGACCTCGAGGGTCAGCGTCTTGGCCACCGCTTCGAGTTTGATCTCGGCGTGCAGGGCGTTGAACAGATCTGGGATCGAGCCGCGCGGGAACTCGACGTCGACGACGGGGCCGATGATGCGGACGACCCGGCCGTCGGCCGAACCCGTCTCGGCCCCCGTGGGAGAGGTTACTGCTGCAGTCATTGTCGTTGGGTCACTTCCTCTTTGGGTCGATAGGTCAGTTGGCCAGGGCGCTGGAGCCGCCGACGATCTCGCTGATCTCCTGCGTGATCTGCGCCTGGCGGAGCTGGTTGGCCTCGCGGGAGAGCGACGTGGCCAGTTCCTCGGCGTTGTCGGTGGCCGCCTTCATCGCGGTCCGTCGCGCGGCCGACTCCGACGCCGCCGAGTCCAGCAGCGCGGCAAACACGCGGGTGGCCACGTACTTGGGCAACAACGCGTCGAGCAGAGCCTCCGGCGCCGGCTCGAAAGAGTAGTTGCGCGACGGCGTGTGGATCTCGGCGTCCTGCTCGGCGTCGGCCTCCGACACCACCAGCGGCGCCACCCGGCGCACCTCGGGTGCCTGGGTCAGCATCGAGACGAAACGCGTGTACACCAGGTGCAGTTCGTCGACGCCTTCGAGGGTGCCCTCGCCGTCGGGCCGGTCCACCTGCTCACCGGAGCCGGCCAGGAACAGATCCACCAGGAAGCCGGTGGCGGCGGCGGCGTCGGTGTAGTCGGGCGCCTGGGAGAACCCGGTCCACGAATCGGCGATCTCGGTACCGCGGAAGCTGAAGAACCCGACGCCCTTCTGCCCCATCACGAACAGCACCGGCTCCTTGCCCTCGTCCCGCACGAGCGCCATGAGCTCGCGCGCGGCGCGCAGCACGTTCGCGTTGTAGCCACCGCACATACCGCGGTCGCTGGTGACGATCAGGATCGCCGCACGTTTGGGCTCGTCACGTTCGACGAGCAACGGATGCTCGAGCGAACCGGCATTGCTGGCGAGCTCCGAGAGGACCTCGGTCATCTCGTGGGAGTACGGCTTGGCCGCCGCCACCCGCGCCTGCGCCTTGGTGATGCGCGAGGTCGCGATCAGCTCCTGGGCCTTGGTGATCTTCTTCGTCGAGTTCACCGACCGGATGCGCGAGCGCAGCTCACGAATGCTGGCCATGAGCCCTCACCCCTTCCTTCGGACGATTACCGGACGACGTCATCACTTGCGGACTTTGATCTGCTCGTGTTCGACGCTCTCCGAGTCCATCGCCTTGGCCTCGGCCTCGTTCACGACGCGCTTGCCGTCGTGGGTGAGGTAGCTGTTCTTGAACTTGTTGGTCTCGTCGACCAGCGCCTCGGCCTGGTCCTCGGAGAGCACCTTGCCGCCGGCGATCGAGTCGTAGACGCCCTTGGCCTCGTGATGCAGATGGCTGAGCAGCTGCGTCTCGAAGTTGCGCACATCGTCGACCGGGACCGAGTCGTAGTGGCCCTCACCGCAGAGGTAGATGGACACGATCTCGTCCTCGACCGAGAACGGGCTGTACTGGTCCTGCTTGAGCATCTCGACCCAGCGTGCGCCGCGCTCGAGCTGCGCCTTGGACGCGTCGTCGAGGTCGGAGGCGAACGCCGAGAACGCCTCGAGCTCACGGAACTGGGCCAGTTCCAGACGCAGCGAACCGGAGACCTTCTTCAGGCCCTTGGTCTGGGCGGCACCACCGACGCGCGACACCGAGGTACCGACGTTGATGGCCGGACGGACACCCTTGTTGAACAGGTCCGACTCGAGGAACACCTGGCCGTCGGTGATCGAGATGACGTTGGTCGGGATGAACGCCGAGACGTCGTTGGCCTTGGTCTCGATGATCGGCAGACCGGTCATCGAGCCGCCACCCATCTCGTCGGACAGCTTCGCGCAACGCTCCAGCAGGCGGGAGTGCAGGTAGAAGACGTCACCCGGGTATGCCTCGCGGCCCGGCGGACGGCGCAGCAGCAGCGAGATGGCGCGGTAGGCCTCGGCCTGCTTGGTGAGGTCGTCGAACACGATCAGCACGTGCTTGCCCTGGTACATCCAATGCTGGCCGATGGCCGAGCCGGTGTACGGCGCGAGCCACTTGAAGCCGGCCGAGTCCGATGCAGGAGCCGCCACGATGGTGGTGTACTCCATCGCGCCGGCCTCTTCGAGGGCGGTCTTGACGCCCGCGATGGTGGAGCCCTTCTGGCCGATCGCGACGTAGATGCAGCGAACCTGCTTGGCGGGATCGCCGGACTCCCAGTTGGCCTTCTGGTTCAGGATGGCGTCGATGCAGACCGCGGTCTTGCCGGTCTTGCGGTCGCCGATGACGAGCTGACGCTGTCCGCGGCCGATCGCGGTCATCGCGTCGATGGCCTTGATGCCGGTGGCGAGGGACTCCTCGACGGGCTGTCGTTCGAGCACCGAGGCGGCCTGCAACTCGAGCACACGCTGCTCGTCGGCCTCGATGTCGCCGAGGCCGTCGATCGGGGCGCCGAGCGGGTCGACGACGCGACCGAGGAACTTGTCGCCGACCGGGACCGACAGGACCTCACCGGTACGGCTGACCTGCTGACCCTCTTCGAGCGACTCGTAGTCACCGAGGATGACCGCGCCGATCTCGTCCTCGTCGAGGTTCAGGGCCACGCCGAGCACGCCGCCCTCGAACTGCAACAGCTCGTTGGCCATCGCGCCGGGCAGCCCGCTCACGTGGGCGATGCCGTCCGAGGTGTCGGTGACGATGCCCACCTCGTCACGGGAGGCATCGGCTTCGAACGACGAGACATACTGCTCGATCGCTCCCTTGATTTCGTCTGGTGAGATCGTCAACTCCGCCATGGATTTTCGTCTTTCTTGCTCAGTCCGGCTGGTGGTTTGTCTGTTGCTGGGTTGGGTTCGGAGGGGGTCAGCGGGGCAGGCTCTCGGCCGCCTTGGCCAACCTGGTCGCGACGTCGGCGTCGATCACCTCGTCACCGACACCGATGCGCAGTCCGCCGATGATCTCCGGCTCGATCTCGGTCTGCACCGAAATGGTCCGGTGGTAGATCTTGCCGAGCACGGTCGACAGGCGGGCGCTCTGCGCGTCGGTCAGCGGTGCGGCCGATACGACGTGGGCCACCGACTCCCCTCGGCGCGCCGCGGCCAACTCGGCCAGGTGATCGACGGCCACCTCGGACGGCTGCCCGTGCAGGAGCACGATCAGGTGCGAGAGCAGATACCAGGTGTGCGGACCGACCTTGTCGCCCACCAGCGATCGCAGGAGTTCGACCCGACTCGCACCGTCGTGGGTGTGATAGGACAGCAGCGACGCGAGCTGGGGATTCTGGTCGAGCAGGCGCCCGACCGCGAACAACTCGGTCTCCACCTGCTCGATGCTGCCGTCCCGCTCGGCTGCGGTGAGTACGACCAGCGCGTTCTGCCGACGCAGTGCGGTGGTGAAGTCGGTCGACGTCGACCACCGCTGCTTGACCGCGGCGCTGAGAATCTCGACGACGATGGGCGAGACCTTTCCGCCGAACAGGTTCTGCACCAGCGCGACCTGTCCGTCGATGTTGTCCTCGTCCTCGGTGAGCCGCTTGCGCAACACCGGGTTGCCGTCGATGACCCGGATGACCTCGGTCATCTCGGTGGCCGCCGTGGTCAGCGCCGCCGAATCCAGCGACTGGGATGCGGAATCGAAGTCGGCCGCCACCGCCAGCGCGGCGTCGCGGCTCGAGGCGCGCATCGAGTGCAGACCGATCAGGTCGGCGGTGTGCACGACCTGACCACTCGGACCGCCCGCGGCCATGCTCTCGAGCTCGTCGATGACGCGGTCGATGCTGTCGGATTGCGCACCGGGATCGGACAGGTGGTCACGGACCAGCTTGCCGGCGCCATCCACGGCGGTCAGACCGAGATCGCCGCGCAGCTCACGGATCAGGGTGGCCCGGTTGAGCGCGACCTGCGCCTTACCGTGTTCGCTGATCCGCTTCACCTCGGAGTCCACCTGCACGGAGAAGTCCTCGGAGATGCTCTTCGCATCGGCGAGTGCGTTCTCGTGCATCTCCTTGGCCTCGGCCTTGGCCTCGGCGAGGGCACGCTCGTGGGCGGCCTGCGCGTCGGCGAACCGCGACTCGGCGGCGGCGCTGTCGGTGACCTGCTGGGCGATCACCTCTTTTTGCGCATCCACCATCCGCGACAGCGGTGGGCGCACGTACTTCCAGAACAGGAAGATGATGAGCCCGAACCCGATCAGGTTCCCAATGACGATGTCCACTACTTGACCGTTCCTGTCGACTCGGATGCCGTGGCAGCCGACGGCGCCACCTCGGTGCCCAGCACGCGGCTGGCGAGGACCGCCGAAAGCCGGTCCACCTCGGAGCGAGCCGTCGCGGCCGCCTCGTCGCCATCCGACTTCAATTGTGCAACGCTGTCGGCCAGCACCGCGTCCGCCTCGTCGGTGGCACGCTTCTTGGCCTCGGACAACTGCTCATTGCCGTCGGCTCGGGCCTTGTCCCGAATACCGGTGGCGTCACCCCGGGCGTCCTTGAGCGCTGCCCGGTATTCGGTCTCGGCGTCGGAGTAGCTCGCCGCAGCCGCCCGGTTGTCCTCAACGGTCTTGGCGACCCTGGCATCACGTTCGTCGAGCACCTTGAGGATCGGCGGCACGACCATCGTCCTGATCACGAGGAAGACGATGACGAAGATCAGCAGACACACGAAGAATGTGCCATTGGGGATGAGGAAGTTCTCTGCGGCGAGATTCATGATGCGGATATTTCCCTTGATCCTTGGAGGATCCGGTCGTCAGACCGAGATCAGGACTGGCCGGAGATCGGCGTTGCGAACACGAACAGGGCCATGAACGCCAAGTTGATGAAGTACGCGGCCTCGACCAGACCCACGGTGATGAAGAACGGGGTGAACAGACGTCCCTGGGCCTCCGGCTGCCGGGCGATGCCGGCGATCAGCTGCGAGCCGGCGATGCCGTCACCGACACCGGCACCGATCGCGCCGCCACCCATGATGATGCCGCCGCCGATCAACGCGCCCATACCGATCAGATTGGGATCCATTGAGAACTTTCCTTTCGGGTGAAACTGGCACTTCAGTGCCAGGTCTTTGCTCCGGCCGGCAGTCGCCGTCCGGGTCGTACTAGTGGTGGTCTTCGTCGAGCTCCATCGCCTGGCTGAAGTACAGGACGGTCAGCAGCGCGAAGATGAAGGCCTGGATCAGACCGACGAACAGGTCGAACGATTTCCACAGTGCGTTCGGCGCCCACATCACGTAGATCGGCATCAGCGCGATCAGTCCGAGCATGATGGTGCCCGCGAACAGGTTGCCGAAAAGTCGGAGAGACAGCGAGACCGGCTTGGCGATCTCCTCGATGATGTTCACCGGGGCGATACCGACCGCGTGACCCTTGACCAGTTTGACCGGGTGGCCGATGATGCCGCGGCGCTTCACGCCCGCAGCGTGGTACCAGACGAACACGAAGATGGCCAGCGCGTAGGCGAAGTTCGCGTCGCTGGCCGGCGGCTTGAGCCATTCGCTGGTGGACCCGGTGCTGGTGCCGTACTGCGACGGCACGATCGCAAGCCAGTTGGCCACGAGGATGTAGGTGAACAGGGTGACCGCCAGCGGCAAGACGAAGCCGGCGATCTTCATCCCGATCGCACTCTCGATCTGGTTGCGCATCTGGACGGTGATGACCTCGAAGTACAGCTGAACCGAGTTCGGCTTCTTGGAGGTCATCCGGTTGCGCACGAAGAACGCCATCGCCAGCACGATGACCGCGGCCACGCTGCTACCGATCACCGTGTCGAGGTTGACGGTCATCCCGAACCAGTCGACCTGGATGTGGTGGCCCACCTCGATAGCGGCCTCGTCCTCGGCTTCTCGCTCTGTCTCGGCCAGGAAGAACAATGAGGTCATAGCTGCTTACGCAGTCCTTTCATCACCGGAATCACCGTGTTGAGCACCAGAACGACCTGGCCGATGGCGAGTCCGAACATCGCGCCCAGCCCATCGGGCCGGACCAGGAAAGCCGCCACCAGTGCGAGGACGGTGATCGCCCCGAGGCGGACGGCTGAGTTGACGGCAAGAGCTTGCTTGCGAGGGTGTTCTTGCGCGGCCACGACCTCGACCGCTCGACGGACCAGGATCGCGTTCACGAAGATCGCAACCGTGCCGGCGACGAAGAAGACCGCGAACCAGATGTGTCCGACGGCGATGCTGATGCCGATGACGATGGCGGCGACGATCGCGGCAATGATCGCCGGACGGCGCAGACCGGTCGGTGCGGCGGGGTAATACGACGTCGAGTCAGGGGCAGCTGTGCTCATTCGCCTCTCCTCAACTCCTCCCCTGCCCGTGGGCACGGGACAGCGCGCGTGCGATCGGCGACCATCGTCGCCGGACGTAAGCTCGCGGTTTTCTGTGACACTACCAACACCGGCGCGCGCGCTCACCGGGGGGTATGCACGGCCCGGAGCAGGTCTCGCGACTCTGCGGGCCAACAGACCGGCATATCGTCCGGTTGGGGCGCGCAGCGCGTCGGTGGCTACCTACTACGAGTGATAGTACATGTTTTTACCAAAGCCTTACCTCCGGGGCCCCGGGCGCACCCGTGGTGCCGTCAGGTGCGCGGGGTGACCGGTCCGTCGGACCCGGCACGCTCGGCCCGGCCGCTCGTGCGGAACTCGGCGTAGCGGCGATGCAGGCGCGGCGCCATGGTGGCCAGCAACGCGACGATGAGTCCCCCACCGAACATCGGCGCCACAACCGAGATCGGGAACAGCGTACTGGCTGCGGCGGAAAACGCCAGCACACCGACCCATAGGTAGATGATCAGCGCGACCCGGCGCTGAGAGTGCCCGAGTTCGAGCAGTCGATGGTGCAGATGCATCTTGTCCGGCGTGTAGAAGCCGACACCCGCACGCGTACGCCGCACCACCGCCATCAACATGTCGAGCATGGGCACGAACACAACCGCGGCGACCAGGATCAACGGCGACAGCAGGGTGAACACGTCGGCCGGACCGTAGGCGTTCATCGCGATGCGGCCCGACGCGCTCGTCGATGCCGCGGCGAGCATCAGTCCGATCAGCATCGCCCCCGAATCCCCCATGAAGATCCGGGCGGGTGAGAAGTTGTGCGGCAGGAAGCCCAGGCAGGCGCCGGCCAGCACGGTCGAGATCAGCGCGGGTGGGTAATAGCTCACATCCCCGCCCTGGTCGTTGAGCAGACCGAGGGAGAACATGGCGATCGCCGACGCGGCGATCAGGCCCAGCCCCGCCGCCAACCCATCCAGTCCGTCGATGAAGTTGACCGCATTGATGGTCGCCACCGTGATGGCGACGGTGAGCAGCCCCGCCTGCAACGGGTCGAGGACGACGGTGCCGATGTCGGCAAAGGGGACGTAGAGCAGATACCAGCTCACCCCCATGATCACGAGCACCCCGGCGGCGGTGAGCTGACCCGCGAACTTGGTGAGGGCATCGAGCCCCCATCGGTCGTCGATGACGCCCACCAGCACGATCACGGTGCCGGAGACGATGACCGCACTCATGTCGCTGGTGTAGGCGAAGCCACGGGTGAGTGCGGGCAGGTTGGCCGCCAGCGCGATGGCCGCCACCACGCCGGCAAACATCCCGAGTCCACCCAGTCGGGGAGTCGGGATCACGTGGACGTCGCGGACCCGGGGCACCGCCACCGCGCCGACGCGGATCGCGAACACGCGGACCAGGGAGGTCAGCAGATAGGTGACAGCGGCCGCCGTCAACGCGACCAACGCCAGCTCGCGCAGCGGCACGCCGGCCCCACCGGTGTCGACGACCGATGCCGCCAGCAGCCCCACGTCGGCACCCGGGGCGCCCGACGTCAGGCCGGTGACGGTATCGAACACCGTTTTCACGCTACCCGCCCAGCCGGAGCCGGATTTCCCGGCGGATATCGGCGTGTTGCGTGGCTCCGGCCTCGGCCGCGAGTGCTCGTACCATCCAGTCGGCCACATCCGGCATCGCAGTAGGCCCGAGGCCGGCGAGTACGGCGCAGGGCGTGCCGAACCTGATCGCGGAGCCCTCGCTCACCGGTCTGCTGTCGAACGGGATCACGGAGCGGTCCACCACGATCCCCGCCGAGTCGAGTCGACGTTGGGCCTGCGCCCCGGACATACCGAGCCCGGACACGTCGACGACGGCGAAGTGCAGATCGGTGTCACCGCTGACGATGCGCAGACCGTGGCCGGCCAACTCGGCGCCGAGTCGCTGTGCGGCCGCGACCGCGTCCGACGCATATGCGGCGAATGCGGCAGTCCGGGCCTCACGCATGCACACCGCCTTCGCCGCGATCGAATGCATCGAGGGCCCGCCCTGGACGAACGGGTGCACCGCCTTCTGCAAGACGGCGCGATGCTCGGCTCGGGCGAGGATCATGCCCCCGCGCGGACCCTGCAGCACCTTGTGCGTCGCCAGCGTCACGACATCGGCATGCGGGACCGGGGAGTCGATGACGCCGCCGGCGACCAGACCGGCCAGGTGGGCGGCGTCGACCCAGAGGATCGCCTCGGCCTCGTCGGCGATGGTGCGCAACGCGGCGAAGTCGAACGACCGTGCGTAGGCGGCGCCACCGACGACGATGATCCGCGGCCGGTGGAGCAGCGCGAGGTCACGCAGTTCCGCGTAGTCGACCCGCTCGTCGGAGCGTCGTACCCCATAGTGGATGGGCGCGAACCAGCGACCGGAGAAGTTGGCCCGCGACCCGTGGGTCTGGTGGCCGCCGTGGCGCAGCCCGAGCGCCAGGATCGGATCGCCCGGCTGAGCGAAGGCCGCGTACACGGCCAGTCCGGCGACACTGCCGGACAGCGGTTGCACGTTGACGTAGTCGGCCCCGAAGAGTTCCGCCGCACGCCCGATCGCGAGGTTCTCCACCTCGTCGGCGACCTCGCACCCACCGTGATAGCGGGCTCCCGGATAGCCCTCGGCGTATTTGGTGCCGAGGTCGGAGGTGAGTGTGGCCCGCACCGCCGCGCTCGCCGGCGTCTCGCTCGCGAGCAGTTGCAGGGTGGTGTCCCGACGGCGAGTCTCACGGTCGAGCAGATCCGCGACCTGCGGATCGGACAACGGGCCCGGCATCGTGTCAGTGGGCGGTCAGCGCATCGGCGTCGAGGTCGAGTACCTCGGCGATCGCCTCGGTGGACACTGCACCTTCCCGCAGGATCCGTGGCGTGCTGCCGGACAGGTCGACAATGGTGGATGCCTGTGCCGCAGCCGCCGGCCCACCGTCGAGGTAGATCGAGACGGACTCGCCGAGCTGTTCGCGTGCCTCGTCCACCGTGGTCGCCGGCGACCGGCCGGAGACGTTGGCACTCGACACGGCCATGGGGCCGACCTCGCGGAGCAGTTCGATCGCGACCGGGTGCAGTGGCATCCGCAGCATCACCGTGCCGTCGGTGTCCCCCAAGTCCCAGGCCAGCGACGGCGCCTGCGCCACCACGAGACTCAGACCGCCCGGCCAGAACGCCTCCACGAGGTCACGTGCCGCGGTGGACACCGACAACACCAGACCGTCGATCGTGTGCCACGAGCCGACGAGGACCGGCACCGGCATGTCCCGACCGCGGCCCTTGGCCGCCAGGAGCGAGGCAACCGCCTCCGAGTCGAACGCGTCGCAGCCGATCCCGTAGAGGGTGTCCGTCGGCAACACCACCAGGCGACCGGCCTTCGCCGCGCCGACGGCCGCGCGGATACCTGCCGCCCTGGTGTCCGGTTCACCGCAATCGAATACCGTGCTCACCCGGCCATCTTCCCACGGGTGTCACAGGCCCGGCCGTCGGCCCGCCGTGCCGTGGCGAAGCGCGGTCGACCGGTGAGGTCGTCGTGCGCCCGCACGTCGACGAACTGCCCGGTCGACGCCATCGCGGTCAGCACCGACACCGAGGTCGTCTCGTCGTGCTCGATCCCGACCAGTCCACCGGGCCGCAACATCTCGGCGATGACCGGCAGCATCGGAACGATCACCGCCATCCCGTCGGCACCACCGAAGACCGCGTCGTGCGGATCGTGGGTGACCTCCGGCGAGATCGTGCTGCCCTCGGGGACGTAGGGCGGATTGGCCACCACCACGTCGACGGTTGCCGGGACGATGAGCTCACGCATCAGCTCGGCGTCGGTGACGTCGGCGCGGACCACCGACACCCGCCCGGCGACGTCGGCTCCGGCCTCATCGACGTTGCGGCTCAACCACTCCACCGCCTGCGGGGAGCGCTCCACCGCGGTCACCCGCACACTCGGAACCAGCAACGCCACCGCGATTGCCAGCGCACCACTGCCGCTGCACAGATCGACGACGTGGGTCACTGAACCGCCCGAGAGCGCGGCGACCGCCCACTGCGCCAAGAACTCGGTCTCGGGCCGAGGCGTGAAGACACCCGGCCCCACGGCCAATTCGGCGGGACCGAAGGCCGCGGTTCCGGTGATGTGCTGCAACGGGATTCGCTCAGCCCGCTGCGCGACGGCCCGGCGAAAGCGGGCGCGGACGTCGTCGGGCACGGCGTCGACGAGCAGCAGTCGACCGCGATCGACGCCCAGTGCGTCTGCCAACAGCCATTCGGCGTCGACGCGCGGACTCTCCACTCCGGCCGCAGACAGATGATTTGCCGCCCAACGGATCTCGACATCCACCCGGTGGCCGGGGGCCGAGCCGCCGGCCGAGTGATTCATCGGGTCACTCGGCTTCGAGTCGTGCCTGACGGTCGGCGGCGATCAGGGCGTCGAGCAACGCGTCCATGTCCCCGGCGAGTACGGCGTCGAGATTGTTGGCCTTGTAACCGATGCGGTGATCGGAGATGCGATTCTCCGGGAAGTTGTAGGTGCGGATGCGCTCGGAGCGGTCCACGGTGCGAATCTGGGCGGCACGGCCCTCCGCTGCGGCCGCGTCCGCCTCCTCTTCGGCGGCGAGTTGCAGCCGCGCGGCGAGCACCCGCATCGCACGCGCTTTGTTCTGCAGCTGGGACCGCTCATTCTGGCAGGTCACCACGATGCCGGTCGGCAGATGGGTGAGCCGGACCGCGGAGTCGGTGGTGTTGACCCCCTGACCGCCCTTGCCCGAGGACCGGTAGACGTCGACGCGCAGATCGTTCTCGTCGATCTGGACCCGTTCGACCTCTTCGGGTTCGGGATAGATCAGCACCCCGGCCGCAGAGGTGTGGATACGACCCTGCGACTCGGTGACCGGCACCCGCTGAACGCGGTGCACGCCGCCCTCGAATTTCAGTCGGGACCAGACCCCGTCGCGCAGTTGTTCCTTCGCCTTGATCGAGATCGTCGCCTCTTTGTAGCCACCCAGATCGCTCTCGGTGACACCGAGCACCTGCGCCTTGTATCCGCGTCGCTCGCAGTACTTGAGGTACATCCGGGCGAGGTCGGAGGCGAACAATGCCGATTCCTCACCACCGGCGCCGGACTTGATCTCGAGGACCACGTCGTCGCTGTCGTGCGGGTCGCGTGGGGCGAGCAGGTCGGTCAGCGTGGCGTCCAATTCGGCCACACTGTGCTCGAGTGCGGGGAGTTCCTCGGCGAAGGAGGCGTCGTCGGCGGCGAGCTCACGGGCGGCGGCGAGGTCGTCGCGGGCCGCCTCGAGCCGGCGGTAGGTCGCCATGATCGGCGCGAGTTCGGCGAACCGTTTGCCGACGCGGCGCGCGGCGGTGGGATCGTCGTGCAATGACGGGTCAGCGAGTTGCGCCTCCAGGCCCGCATGCTCGGCGAGGATGTCGTCGATCGCCGACGGACTCTGCGTGGTCACGGGACCTCACTTCTCCCTGAGATGAAACGCTGAAGGATCCAGCGATGAAAGTTCCGATACTGCGGGCCGGACGCCGAAATGACAACGACGCCCACCCGGGCGTGCATCGCACGCGCGCGGTGGGCGTCGTCGGTCCGGCTACTTGGCGTCGGCGCTCTTGGACCGCTTGCCGTAGCGCTTCTCGAACCGGGCCACGCGGCCGCCGGTGTCGAGGATCTTCTGCTTACCGGTGTAGAACGGGTGGCACTGCGAGCAGACCTCGACGTTGATCCGTCCGTTGTCGGCGGTACTGCGGGTCTCGAAGGTGTTGCCGCAACCGCAGACGACCGTGGTCGTCGCGTACTCGGGGTGAATTCCCTGCTTCATTCTGGTTGTCCCTTTCTGTGGTCGCCGGGTCACCGTCGGGGATCGACGGTGTGAACCGGAACCGGACTCGACCGATCAGTATGCCACGCGGAGGCCCTACCACCGAAATCCGCGCCGGACGCGCAGACCTCCCGCGGACCATCGCATCAACGTCGGCACCGCCGGGTTCATTCCCCTCCCCGCGCGTCGTCGCATGACAGTTCGAGTCAGGGCGACTAGTCGTCGTTCATCGCTCCCGGTGCGGTCTTCTGCACCTGCATCAGGAACTCGACATTCGACTTGGTCTTCTTGAGTTGGCTGATCAGCAGGTCGATGGCCTGCTGGGAGTCCAGACCGGACAGCACCCGGCGCAGCTTGTGCACGATCTGGAATTCCTCCGGCGACAGCAGCAGCTCGTCCTTGCGGGTGCCCGACGGGTTGACGTCGACCGCGGGGAACACCCGGCGTTCGGCGATCTTGCGGTCGAGCTTCAACTCGGCGTTGCCGGTGCCCTTGAACTCCTCGAAGATGACGGTGTCACCGGTCGATCCGGTCTCGACCATCGCGGTCGCGATGATGGTGAGCGAACCACCGTGCTCGATGTTGCGCGCCGCGCCGAGGAAGCGCTTCGGCGGGTAGAGCGCAGTGGAATCGACACCGCCGGAGAGGATCCGGCCGGAAGCCGGGGACGCGTTGTTGTACGCACGACCCAGTCGGGTGATCGAGTCGAGCAGCACCACCACGTCTTTGCCGTTCTCCACCAGTCGCTTCGCACGCTCGATCGCGAGTTCGGCGACCGAGGTGTGGTCTGACGGCGGACGGTCGAACGTCGACGCGATGACCTCACCCTTCACCGACCGCTGCATGTCGGTGACCTCTTCCGGACGCTCGTCGACGAGCACCACCATCAGGTGGCATTCCGGGTTGTTGATGGTGATCGCGTTCGCGACATCCTGCAGGATGGTGGTCTTACCCGCCTTCGGCGGCGAGACGATCAGGGCACGCTGACCCTTGCCGATCGGCATGATCAGGTCGATGACCCGGGTGTCGAGCCGCTCGGGCGAGGTTTCCAGGCGAAGTCGCTGGTTGGGATACAGCGGGGTCAGCTTGCCGAATTCGGGGCGTTTCTTGGCGGTGTCGACATCGGTGCCGTTGACCGAGTCCAGCCGCACGAGCGGATTGAACTTCTGCCGCTGATTGGGCTGCTCACCCTCGCGCGGGACCTTGACCGCACCGGTGATGGCGTCGCCGCGGCGCAGCCCGTTCTTGCGGACCATGTTCATCGAGACATAGACGTCGTTCGGCCCGGCGAGGTAACCCGACGTACGCACGAAGGCGTAGTTGTCGAGCACATCGAGGATGCCGGCGACGGGCTGCAGGACATCGTCCTCGGAGACCTGCGGTTCTCCCCCACCGGACGAATCGCGGTCGCGGCCCCGACGGCGCTCGCGGAACCGGCGTCCCCGCCGACCGCGGCCGCCGCCGTCACCGTCGCCGTCATCGTCGCGCTGGTTGCGCTGGTCACGGTTGTTCTGACCGCCTTGGTTGCCCTGGCCGTCCCGGTTGTCACGCTGGTTGTCGCCGCGTTGGTTGTCACCGCGCTGGTTGTCCCGGCCACCCTGACCGTCGCGGTTCTGGTTGCGGCCCTGGCCGTTCTGGTTGCGATTGCGGCCGCGGTTGCGCTGGTCGGTACCGTCGCCGGATTCGTCCGAACCCTTCGTGGCCGCGGTGTCGGAACCCTTGGTCCTCGTCGCGTCGGCCTCGGTGGATGTGGTCGCGACCTCACCGCTGTCCGCACTTGCCGGCGCCGAGGAACCGGACTCGCCCGATTCGCCGGCCGCACCGCGAGCTCGCCGACGCCCACGAGCCCCGGCCTCGTCCCCCTCGCCGACCTGTACGTTCTCGGCGCCCGAGGTCGCGGTCGCGGTCGCGGGCGCGGACGACTGCTCGGCACCGCCCTCGGCCGACGTCTCGGCCTTCGGACGGCGACCTTTGCCCTTGGCCGGGGCGGATTCCGCCTCGGACAGACTCATCTGCCCCGCGTCGTCCTTCGGGGCGGGTCCGGAACCGGCCTGACGTTCCTTGATGGCGGCGATCAAATCACCCTTGCGCATGCCGGAGGTGCCCTTGATGCCGAGCTCGCCGGCGAGCGCCCGCAGCTCCGTGAGCACCATCCCGGACAGCCCCGTACGGGCGCGGGTCGAGGAGCCACGTGTGGCCGAACTCACCGCGGGCGAGGAATCGTCGCTGCTCGTAGCTGGTGCGGTGATCAGGTCCGTATCCGTCACGGATGTCCTTTCGTTCCCCCGAGCAGAGCTGGGCCGATCGGGGTTCCTTTGTCACCCCGCCGCGTGCGGCGGGCTTCGTCCCCGTCAGAGATGTCTCTGGGAATCTCCTCAGAGGACGGTCAGAAGAAATGTGGTCCGCTCCGGTGTGTCCGATGGACGTGCTCGGCGACTCCTGACGGAAGATCGTGCGACCGGCACCGGGCCAGCAGCCTGGATCGTAGATCGGAGAGGAGCACGGCAAGACAAGCCTGCGCGGCTAGACCAGTTTATGGTAGCTCGTCCAGATAATACGGGCAACACGCCCGCAACTCCATTTCTTCCCGAGACCGGGTACCACCACCCGGTCCGGCGCGGCTGCGGCGTCGTCCAGTGCGGCCCCACTGCTGGCCCGGTCAGCGCGAGGGCCGCGTGATCTCGACTCCCCCGGCGATGGCCACCGTCGACGGGACATAGCCGGAGGCAAGAGCGATGTCACGTGCGTCGGCGGGTACCGGACCGGCCGACAGCACCAGGACCGTGGGTCCGGCGCCGGATACCGTCGCGGCCAGCCCCCGTGACCGCAGTTCGGACACGAGGCCGGCGGTGGGCGCCATCGCGTCGGCCCGGTAGCCCTGGTGCAGGCGATCCTCGGTGGCAGCGAACAGCGCCGTGGGATCGGCGGTCAGCGCCACGACTGCGAGCGCCGACCGGCTCACGTTGAAGACCGCGTCGCGCCGAGGCACCGATTCCGGCAGCAACCCGCGGGTGACCGACGTCGACGACTCGGTGTCGGGGACGAACACGGTGGCGGTGATGTCCGGGTGAACCACCAGTCGTCGTGCACGGTAGCGATTCCCCTGGGGTCCGTCCTCGATCCAGGTCACCACCGCAGAGCCCAGCACGCTCGCGGCCGCGTTGTCCGGGTGCCCTTCGAATTCCGATGACAACTGCACCATCTCGTCGGCGTCGAAGGCGTCGCGCACACCGGCGCCTTCCAGCAGACCCGACGCAGCGGCCAGCCCGGAGACGGCCGCCGCCGCCGACGAACCCAGCCCGCGCGAGTGTGGAATGGCGTTGACGCACCGGAGTCTCAGGCCGCCGGTCACGGCACCGGCCGCATCGAGACCGCGGAAGATGGCCCGGGCCACCAGATGTGACGCATCGCGTGGGACCTCGTCGGCGGCCTCCCCGATCACCTCGACCTCGACTCCCGACGCGGTGGTCTCCACCAGCAGTTCGTCGTAGATCCCGAGGGCCACCCCGAGGCAGTCGAATCCGGGCCCCAGGTTGGCGCTCGACGCCGGAACCCGGACACGAACCGAAACCCCTTCGGGGATCACAACTCTCGTGTCGCTGACGGCCATCTCATCGGTCATCGTGGTACTCAGACCCGCGAGCTCAGCGGACGCCGAGCGCATCGGCCACCGCCACCGGATCCACCGGGATCGCCTCCACCTCCGGCATACCCGCCAACGCGGTGTCCGGATCCTTGAGTCCGTTACCGGTGACCGTGCACACCACCGTCGAGCCTGCGGCCACCCAGCCGTCGGCGCGCGCGGCGAGCAGTCCGGCGACGCCGGCCGCCGATGCCGGTTCGACGAAGACGCCCTCGCGCCCCGCGATGAGGCGATAGGCCTCGAGCAGCTTCTCGTCGGTGGCGGCGCGGAACTGCCCGGACGACTCGTCCTTGGCGGCGACCGCCTGATTCCAGCTCGCCGGAGACCCGATCCGGATGGCGGTCGCGATGGTCTCGGGTTCCTTGACGGGCGCGCCGTTGACCAGCGGTGCGGCGCCGGCCGCCTGTACGCCCAGCATGCGCGGCAGCGTCGAACTCACCCCATCACGGTGATACTCGGTGTAGCCCTTCCAGTAGGCGGTGATGTTGCCCGCGTTGCCCACCGGTAGCGCATGGACATCGGGAGCGCGACCGAGCACGTCGACGATCTCGAACGCCGCGGTCTTCTGGCCCTCGATACGGGACGGGTTGACCGAGTTGACCAGTTCGATCTCACCGAACTCCGCTGTCGCCTTGCGGGCCAGTTCCAGGCAGTCGTCGAAGTTTCCCTGGACCTGGATGATCTTCGCACCGTGCATGACGGCCTGGGCGAGCTTGCCCATGGCGATCTTGCCCTCCGGGATCAGCACCGCGCAGGTGATGCCGGCCCGGGTGGCATATGCCGCGGCCGACGCCGACGTGTTGCCGGTCGACGCACACAGCACTGCCGTCTTGCCGTTGTTCACCGCGGTGCTGACGGCCATCGTCATACCGCGGTCCTTGAACGATCCGGTCGGGTTGAGCCCCTCGACCTTCAGATACACCTCACAGTCGGTGATCTCCGACAGATGCGGCGCGGCGATGAGCGGGGTTCCGCCCTCCAACAGGGTGACGACCCGCCAGTCGTCACCGACCGGCAGCCGGTCACGATAGGCCTCGATCAGTCCGGGCCACTGCCGGTGCACCGGGGTCAGGTCAGTCATCGGTTCCTTCCAATCGCAGGACGCTCGACACCTTGATCACTGCATCCATGTCTTCCAGTGCGGCAACGCATTCCGACTGCGCGCGATCAGGTGCGCGGTGGGTCACCAGGATCAGCCGTGCATCGTCGCCCGCACCCTCCTGCCGGACCGCGGCGATCGAGACGGAGCGCTTGGTGAACTCACCGGCGACCTGCGCGAGCACGCCGGCGCGATCGGCCACCTTCATCGAGATGTAGTAGCGGGTCGGCACATCGTCGATCGGCGCGATGGGTAGCGATGCGTAGGTCGACTCCAGCGGCCCCCGGCCACCGTGCACCTTGTTGCGCGCCGCCATCACCGTGTCGCCCAGCACGGCCGACGCGGTGGGCGAGCCACCGGCCCCCTGCCCGTAGAACATCAGACGGCCGGCATTGTCGGCTTCCACGACGACGGCGTTGAAGGCGCCGTTCACCGAGGCCAGCGGGTGGCTCAGTGGAATCAGTGCCGGATAGACACGCGCCGAGATCCGTTGCCGCCCGTCCGCGTCGTGCACGCGCTCACAGATCGACAACAGCTTGACAGTGCAATCGAACTTCTTGGCCGCCGCCAGGTCGGCGGGTGTCACCGCCGTGATGCCCTCGCGGTGCACGTCGGCCGCGGTGACGCGGGTATGGAAGGCGATCGACGCGAGGATCGCGGCCTTGGCGGCGGCGTCGTAGCCCTCCACATCCGCCGTCGGGTCCGCCTCGGCGTACCCGAGCCGTCCGGCCTCGGCCAGCGTCTCCGCGTAGTCGGCGCCCGTCTCGTCCATGGCACTGAGGATGAAGTTGGTGGTGCCGTTGACGATTCCGGCAACCCGCTCGACGGTGTCACCCGCCAGTGACTGCATCAGGGGACGCACCACCGGGATGGCACCGGCGACGGCGGCCTCGAAGTACAGATCCACCTTGGCATCGGCTGCCGCGGTGGCGAGTTCGCCGGTGTACTCGGCCAGCAGCGCCTTGTTGGCGGTGACCACCGACTTGCCGTGCTCGAGCGCCGTGCGGATGAGTCCGCGCGCCGGGTCGATCCCGCCCATGAGTTCCACGACGATGTCCACGTCGTCGCGGGCGACGAGCGCTTCGGGGTCGTCGGTCAGCAGTTCTTGGGCGATCTTGCGGGGTTTGGCCAGGTCGCGCACCGCCACACCACGCAACTCCAGCGGCGCGCCGACCCGTGAGCGCAGGTCGTCGGCGCTGTCGGAGATGATGCGGACCACCTCGGCCCCCACGTTGCCCATGCCGAGCACGGCCACGCCGATGGTGCGATTCGGGGTCGGGTTCATTCGGTCACCTCCAGGGCGAGGAAATCGTCAATGGTCTCGCGGCGCAGCATCATGCGTGCCGAGCCGGCGCGCACGGCGGCCACCGCCGGTCGAAGCACCATGTTGTAGCGGCTCGACATCGAATAGCAGTATGCGCCGGTCGCGGCGACCGCGACGAGGTCACCCGGGCCGACATCGCCCGGTAGCCAGCAGTCCTTGATCACGATATCGCCGCTCTCGCAGTGTTTGCCGACCACCCGGCTGACCACCGCCGGCGTCTGCGACACCCGTGATACCAGGCGGATGTCGTATTCGGCCTGATACAGACCGGTGCGGATGTTGTCGCTCATCCCGCCGTCGACGGATACGTATCGCCGGGTGAGGTTCTTGCCGACGGTCACGACCTTGACCGTCCCCACCCGGTACAGGGTGACCGTTCCGGGCCCGGCGACCGCCCGTCCCGGTTCCACCGCGAGGGTCGGCATCGGGAGGCCGACGGCGGCCGATTCGCGCCGCACGATGTCCGCGAGGGTCTCCGCGACGTCGCCGATCGGTAGTGGATCATCCTCCGGTAGATACGAGATACCCAGCCCCCCACCAAGATCCACCACGGAGAGCTGCGCGGTCTTGTCGACGCCGAATTCGGCCACGATCTCTTTGAGCAGACCCAGCACGCGGTGGGCGGCGACCTCGAACCCGTCCATGTCGAAGATCTGCGAGCCGATGTGACTGTGCAGACCGACCAGGCGCAGATTGTCGGTCGCGAAAACCCGGCGCACGGCGTCCATCGCCACACCTCCGGCCAGGGCGAACCCGAACTTCTGGTCGTCGTGCGCCGTCGAGATGAACTCGTGGGTGTGTGCCTCCACCCCCACGGTGACCCGGACCAGGACGTCGGCGACCACCCCGCGCGCACCGGCGAGTTCGTCGAGGCGCTCGATCTCGATCATGGAGTCGAGGACGATGTGTCCGACACCCATGTCGAGGGCCATGGCGAGTTCGTCGACGCTCTTGTTGTTGCCGTGCAGCGCGATCCGCTCCGGCGGGAAGCCCACGTGCCGGGCGATGGCCAACTCGCCGCCGGTGCAGACGTCCAGCGACAGCCCCTCCTCGTCCACCCATCGGGCGACCTGTGTACTCAGGAACGCCTTCGACGCGTAGTGCACGCGCCCGTACGGGCCGAACGCCGCAAGCATGTCGGCGCACCGTGACCGGAAGTCCGCCTCGTCCACCACGAAGAGCGGGGTGCCGTAGGTCTCGGCGAGCTCGGTGAGTCCGACCCCGGCGATCTCGACCTCACCGGAGTCCCGCCGCACGGCATTGCGCGGCCACACGTTCGCCGGGATCATCGCGAGTTCGGCGGGATCGCTGGGGCGTTCGGCGAGATGCGGGGCAGCCAGCATGTCGGCGTGCCGGGGCCCGGCGGGATGCGCGTTCACATCCGCTCCGGTGCGTTGACGCCGACCAGGTCGAGACCGTTGGCGATGACCTGCCGGGTCGCATCACACAGCGCGAGCCGCGCGGCATGGATGTCGCCGGCGGGCTCGTCCCCCTGCGGAAGCACCCGACATCGGGCATAGAACCGGTGGTACGCACCGGCGAGCCCCTCCAGGTACCGGCAGATCCGGTGTGGCTCACGCAGTTCCGCTGCCGTGTCCACCACTTCGTCGAAATCGCCGATCGTCCGGATGAGTTCGCCTTCGGCCGGGTCGTCGAGCAGGTCGAGGTGCGCGGTCGACATCGTCAGCCCCAGATCGACCGCGTTACGCGACAACGCCGACAACCGGGCATGGGCGTACTGCACGTAGTACACCGGGTTGTCGTTGGATTGTTTGCGCAGCAGGTCGAGGTCGATGTCGATGTTGACGTCGACCGAGGACCGGATCAGGGCATACCGTGCCGCGTCGACACCTACCGCGTCGACGAGGTCGTCGAGGGTGATGACGGTGCCCGCGCGCTTGCTCATGCGGACCGGTTTACCGTCGCGCACCAGGTTGACCATCTGCCCGATGAGCACCTCGACGCTGGCCGGATCGTCGCCGAGAGCTGCGGCGGCCGCCTTCAACCGGCTGATGTAGCCGTGGTGGTCGGCGCCGAGCATGTAGATGCACAGATCGTATCCACGGTTGCGTTTGTCCTTGTAGTAGGCGATGTCGCCCGCGATGTAGGCCGCGTCGCCGTCACTCTTGATGACCACGCGGTCTTTGTCGTCGCCGAAGTTGCTCGACCGCAGCCACCACGCCCCGTCGGCCTCGTACAGGTTGCCGTTGGCCTTGAGCTCGCCGATGCACTCCTCGACCAGTCCGGAGGTGAACATCTTGTTCTCGTGGGTGTAGACGTCGAAGTCGGTGCCGAAGTCGTGCAGGCTGGTCTTGATGTGATCGAACATCGAGTCGACACCGATGGACCGGAAGGTCTCCAGCCGCTGCGCGTCGGGCTGGTCGAGCACGTCGGGCACCTGCGCGACGACGTGGGCCGCGATCTCGGCGATGTAGTCGCCGGCGTATCCGTCCTCCGGCGTGGCCTCCCCGCGTGCCGACGCCTCGAGCGAACGAGCGAACCGGTCGATCTGGGTTCCGTGGTCGTTGAAGTAGTACTCGCGGGTGACCTGCGCTCCGCGTGCCGCGAGCACCCGGCCGAGTGCGTCGCCCACGGCCGCCCACCGCGTCCCACCCAGGTGAATGGGCCCGGTCGGGTTGGCCGAGACGAACTCGAGGTTGATCTTGCGCCCGGCGAAGTCGTCACCTCGCCCATAGTCGGCAGCGCGCTCCAGCACGGTGGCGACCACCGAGTTCTGCGCGGCCGCGGCCAGCCAGATGTTGACGAAGCCCGGTCCGGCGACCTCGGCCTTCGCGATGCCGTCGGTGGCCGCGAACGCGTCGGCGAGCCAGTCGGCGAGATCACGCGGCGCCACTCCCAGCTTCTTGCCGATCCGCAGGGCGATGTTGGTCGCATAGTCGCCGTGGTCGGCATGGCGCGGACGCTCGACGACGACGGTTTCGGGCACCACGGTGTCATCGAGCCCATGGTCGCGGACGACGGTCATGGTCACCGTGCGCAGCAGCGCAGCGAGGTCGGCGGGAGTCACAGGAGACCATCCTATTGGCCCACGTCCTCGTGGGGATAATCGCCTCCTGCCAAATGCAGAAACCTCACCTGTCGGCACCGACCTTCGTCGTGCGGAAGGTCGGTGGCGAGAGGTGAGGTCTTTGGCGTGTCGGCCGGGTGGCCGGGATGTCACTGTGCCCCCGATAGGATTCGAACCTATGGCCTTCTGCTCCGGAGGCAGACGCTCTATCCCCTGAGCTACGGGGGCTCATCGGGCGAGGGTTAGCGTAGCGCACCCGTCACGGTGATCCCAAAACCGCCGCGGCGCGTCGAATCTGCCGCCGGTCCTCAGACGGCGACGATCTCGGCGTCGTCGACACCCCGATATCGGTCGGGGCTGCAGGTCAGCACGATGACCTGGGCATCGCGACCCGCTGCGGTGAGTACCTGCGCCATGGCGGCGATCCGGCGCGGATCGCTGTATCCGAGCGCATCGTCGACCAGCACCGGCACCCCGTCGGCCTCGTCGACGAGCGTGGCGCAGGCCAGCCGGGTGAGCAGCGCCAATTGCTCGCGCGCACCGCCGGACAACGCCTCGTGTCCGATGGTGACGCCATCGACGGTGCGCGACACCACATCCAGGTTGTCGTCGACATCGAAGCGAACCCCCTCCCCGAAGACGTGCGCACCCAGTTCCTCCAGCCGACGGGCGAACGGATCGGCGTAGCGTGTGCGCGCCTGTCGGCGCTTGTCGACGAGGGTGCGGTACAGCAATTCGGCGGCGTCGGCGCGCCGCTGCACGCGGTCCCGGAGCGCCTTGGCAGCCTCGAGTTCTGCCGAGGCGTCCTGCAGGATGTCCAGCCGCGACTCGTCGCGGTAGAGCTCGATCCGTGTGCGTAGTTCCGTCGAGGTGCGTTCGAGGTCGGCGTGTTCACGCGCGAGCGCAGCCAGATCGGCCGCCACCCGGTCACGCCGGAATCCGATCTCGGCGACGTCGAGGCGAGCGAGCTGAGCCTCGAGCCGGGCGAGCCGGTCGCGCGCGTCGTGCAGTCGGCCGGCCGCGGCCTCGACCGTCCGACGGGCATCGTCGTCGGTGAGAGCGGCGCACAGGTCCGCGCGCCGGGTGCGTAGGTCGGCCAACTGCTCCGCCAGGTGATCGCGCTGTTCGCGGCCCATCCGGGCCCGGGCGCGCGCCTCGCGGGCGGCCGAGTGCTGCTCGGTGACCGCGCGTTCGGCCGACATCACCGATTCGGCGAGCTCACGCTCGGTCGCGGCCAGCGATGCGATGTCGTCGGGTTCCGGGTCGGGGCCCGCCGGTTCCTCGGCGAGGAGAGCACGCAATTCGTCGCGTTCGTCGAGCATCGCCCGGTGGCCCCGGTCGCCGATGAGCTCGCGGGTCCGGCGCTGCAACCCTGACTGCCGCTCGACCAGATCTGCCCGCTCACGCGCCCGCTGCGCATGGTCGTCGAGGACGGCGAGGTCGTGCCGCCTGCAGAACGCCGCGATGTCGTTGTCCACGGTCGCGAGCTCGTCGGCCGGGCCGGCGGCGTCGGCGCCGGGCCGTACCGTGACGGCGACCACCCCGGCGACCTCGATGACCGTGTCGGTCACCGCAACCCGATCGGTGGTGGCGGCGACGATCTCGCCGTCCACGGTGACCGGCACCGCGCCGGTGGGCTCGACGGTGAGACGCGCCGTGACCGCCTCCAACCTCGCCTGTGCCACCGCTCGACGGCGGGCCAGATCGACTGCGGTGCGCACGGCCTGCGCGTCAACCGTGTTGCCCCGCAAGGACTCGTCCACCACCGACGAGTCCGTCGCGATGCGATCGAGCTCGGTGAGACGCTCGTCGAGATCGTGCAGGGCGCGACGGTGGTCCCGGATGCGCTGCGCCACCTGTGCGGCCGACAGCGCGGTCCGGGCCGTCTGCCACCGATCACGGACGGCCCGCAGTTCGTCGTCGAGTTGCTGCGCCGAGGCCTCGGCCTGTTCGGCCAGTGCATCGCGGGTGGCGATGTCGCCGTCCAGCCGTTCGGTGTCGGCGGTCGCCGCGGCGATCTGGGTCGCCACCCGGTCTCGGTCGGCCAGGTCTCGCTGCGCGAGTTGACTGACCGCGAGCAGATGCCGCGCTTCGACGCCGGCTGCGGAGATCTCGGACTGCAGGCGCTCGATCTCGGACCAGCTGACGGCGAGTTCGTCCCGCTCCACCTCCCGTAGCTCCCGCGTGCGGGCGAGCTCGGAACGACGATCGAGCAGGTGGCGAAGACGCCGGGCATCTGCGTCCACCGAGTCCCGGGCCGCGCTGAGGGTATGACAACGCTCCTCGAGTTCGTCGACGTCCCGCAGCGCCGCGGCCAACTCCCCGGTGGGACGGCCGTGACCCGCGGTCCGGTAGCGCCGGTACTCGGCTTCGGCCGCGTCGATGAGCGCCTGTTCCTCGACGGTGGCGGCGGAATCCGCTGCGGCGTCGACGGATTCGGAGGCTCGGTCCAGGGCGCGGGCCAGGGCGGCGCTATCCCCGACCGGACGGCCCGCCGCCTCATCCGACTGCAACAACCGAAGGGCGCGGAACAGCGTGAGATCGGCGTGCTGACCGAGGATCTCCATCGCGCGCTCGTGGGCGTCGCGGCCGGTGACGTGCTCGGGACTCGGGGTGTGGACGCTCAGACTGGTCGCCGGCTGCCGGTTGAACCGTTTGAAGTAGGTGAAATGCCAGGCTCCGCAGGATATCTCGGCCTCGACCTCGGTGCCGACATCGCGGCCTGCGGGCATGATCGCGCGCACCTTCGCAGCTTTGCTGTCGGCGCGGGTGTCGATGAGCAGTTCGAGGGCCTCGATCATCGACGACTTGCCCGCCTCGTTGGCACCCTCCACGACGGTCACCCCGCGTTCGGCGAAGCGGATGTCGCGATCGGCGACACCTCGGTAGTCGCGCAGTCGCATCCGATGGATTCTCATCGGGTCCTCCCGGTGAGGCGATGCAGCAGGGCCAGCGCATCGCGCGCGGTGCGCGCTTCGTCGACGTCGGTGCAGCCGGTGCGCTCGAAGAGTTCTTCGGCCGCTTCCCGGACGTATCCGCCGACGCCGAGGTCGTCGAGGTCGGCATCATCGGCGACCACCACGAGATCGTCGGGACCGTCCGGGCGGGTCACCGAGGCGAACCGGTCGGCACATTCGTCGAGCAACTCGTCGAGGACCGCACCTTCGGTGACCGACACCGACCCGACGAGCCGCAACCGGAGCACCACGCGCGGTTTGTCGGGGATGTCATCGAGCCGTGTGCGCAAGGCCTCGATGTCGGCACGGCCCGCGATGTCGGCGGAGATCGTCTGAAATGACCACTGCCCCACCCGATGCGGCACGACGTCGACCTCGCGCGAGGAGCCGGTGCGGCGCAGGGTGACGGCGAGGACGTGGCCGGGCTGCTGTTCGATGTGGTCGAAGTTGGTGACCTCGTGGGCACCCGGATACCAGACCCGGCCGGTGGCTCCGACCGAGGTGACCGAGTGGCGGTCGCCGAGGGCGACGTAGTCGAGCAGTCCGTCGTTGACCGCGTTCTCGAGGGTGGACAGCCCGATGAGGGCCTCGTCGCCGCCGGGCGTCAACGCGTCGACGCCGCCGTGGCCCACCATGATCCGGATGGTGTCGGCGGGCGGCAGGCCGGCCACCTGGGCGGCGACCAGGTCTGCGCCGGGCTGCTTGTGCGACCAGGGGGCCGCTACCAGTTCGACACCCCCGCGCACGCGATGCACCCCGGCACCCGACAGCACGGTGACATTGTCCGGGCAGGACTGCGCGAAGGTGCGCGACCGGTAGATCCCCGCCGCGTCGAAGGGATCGTGGTTGCCCGGCAAGAGGTAGACCGGAATTCCATAGCCGGCGAGGGCATCGAGGGTGCGGCGGACGATCTTGGACGACACCCGATGGTCCTCGAAGACGTCACCGGACACCACGACGAACTCCGCATCCACCTCGGCCGCGAGGGTGCCGATGCGTTCGACGGCCTCGTGGCGGGCCGCGGTGTAGGCATGGGCGGCGTCGGCGTCGAGATAGTGGCGCGTCATCCCCAACTGCCAGTCGGCCGTGTGCAGGAACGTCACCTCGTGCGCGGTCTCGCCCACCGGCGCCGACGACCCGTGCGCGGGCGACGCGTCTCCCGGTGGCGCGAACCCCGGCAACTCGAACAACGGCACGGTCATGTCTCACCTCCCACTCTCGAGCCGCATCCTACGAGCGTCGACCGACACACTGTGGGAGGCGAAGCCGACGTCGGGTGCCGGGGATGCGCGGATCAGGCCGGTGCGACCCGTCCGGGCGCCGCGCTGTCGCCGGCCTGAGTGGGTCCTCCGCCAGGGGCCGCCACCGGTAGCTGGTGGCGGGGTTTGACGAAGAACAGCGCCGCCGCGACGCCGATGAGCAACACAGCGGCGGGCAGATAGAGGGACTGCCCCATGGCGGTGGCGAATCCGTCCCGGACCTCGTCCGGCAGCTGGCCGCCCGCGCTGTGGTGCTCGGTGTCGACACCGGGAAGCAACGTGGCCAGACGCGTCTGCATCAGCGCACCCACCGCCGCACTGCCGAGCACCGAACCGATCATCCGGGTCGTGTTGTACACGCCGGCGCCGGCGCCGGCCTGATGCCAGGGCAGGTTGCGGGTCGCGGTGGCCGCCAGCGGCGCCCAGATCCCGGCTGATGCGACACCCATCAGACACAGCGGGATGATCAGCTGCCACACCGGGGTGGCCGGGCGGGCGATCATGCCCAACCAACCCACCGCGATCGCGTTGAGCAGTAGCGCCGAGGCGATGATGGTGCGCGGATGCACCCGGTCGAGCACGCGACCGACGATCGGCGCGAGCACACCGGTCAACACCGCCATCGGGACCATCATCACCGCAGCCCGGGTGGGCGTCATCCCGCCGACCAACTGCAAGAAGAACATCGTGGGGATCATCAGGCCGGAGATCGCGAAACCCATCGACGCGATGCCGATGTTGGCCAGCGAGAAGTTGCGGTCGGCGAACAGTGACAACGGGACCAGCGGCTCACCATTGATCCGCGACTGCCACCAGACGAACAGCGCCATGCAGACCAGGCCGCCGATGATCAGTGTCCAGATCCACGTATTCCAGCCGTATTTCTCCCCGTCCTGGATGCCGAAGACGAGAGCGAACATGCCCACCGCCGACAGCGCGACCCCGAGCCAGTCGAAGTGGTGATCGTGGGTATCGACGTCAGGAACCAGTATTGCGGCCAAGACCAGACCGACCACGCCGACCGGCAGGTTCACGAAGAAGATCCACTCCCAGCCGAGACCGTCGGTCAGGATGCCGCCGAGCAGCGGGCCCACCAATGTCGCGACGCCGGCCACCGTGCCCCAGACCCCCATGGCCGCACCACGCTTCTCCGGCGGGAAGATACGCGTGATGAGGGCCATGGTCTGCGGGGTGATCAGGGCCGCGCCCACACCCTGGAGGGCGCGTGCGGCGACGAGTTCACCGATGGTGTCGGCGAATCCACACCACACGCTGGCGATCGTGAACAGCAGCAAGCCGAGCTGATAGACCTTCTTCGGCCCGTATTTGTCGCCGAGTCGGCCGGTGATGAGCAGTGGGACCGCGTAGGTGAGCAGGTAGGCGCTGGTCACCCAGACGACGCCGTTCACATCGGTGTCCAGTGCGGTCTGGATCTGCGGTTGCGCCACCGCGACGATCGTCATGTCCACGAGGATCATGAAGAAGCCGACGCACAGCGCCAGCATCGCCGCCCACGGCCGAGTGGTGACCGGCGCGGGCGCGGTCGAGGGGGTTGATGGGGAGGTCATGCTTTTGTGTCCTTCTCGTGCAGCCCGGTGGGGACGGCAGCGGCACGGAAATCCGGGTCGTCGAGCCAGGCGATGGTGTGGGTGGTCAGACGTTTGACAAGGTCGTCGAGCCAGCCGATCTGCGCAACCAATGTGGTTATACGGCAACCGATGTCGAGGTAGAACATCTCCGCCTTGCCGGCCGCGTCGGCGTCGGCGGCACCCGCACGGAGGGTCTGGAGTTCGGCGCGCATCTGTGTGAGTCGGGTGGCGAGCAGTTCGATGACACGCGCCCGTGGCAGCCCGTGGGCCTCTGAGAGGGCGAGATAGAGCTGTGGGTATTCCGTCGGGTGGCCGGCGAGCAATTCCTCCAGGCTGCGCGCCAGGGCGGCGCGGCCGCCGGCGGTGATCCGGTAGATAGTCCGCTCGGGTCGGTTGCCCTCACGCTCCACGTCGTGGACCTCGATCAGCTCCTTGCCGGCCAGTCGATCGACGGTGTGGTAGAGCGTGCCGGGCCGAAATTTGACGAGTCGGTCCTCGCGCCGCTCGATGGTGGTCTGGAACATCTCGTAGGGATGCATGGGCCGCTCGGCCACGAGTCCGAGCACGAGCACCGCCAGCGGCGGCAATGTCCCGTTTGCCGACATGGTCCGTCCTTGAGAGTCGAGGGTGGTTATTCGAAGTCAAATATTCCAGATGGAATATACCGTCTCGAACATCGCCTGCCAACCGTCAGAGCAGATCATTACTGTGGACCGCATGACGACGAACAGCCCGCGCACCGCGGCGAAGCCACCCACCGAAGGGGCGGCGACCGAGCAGGGCGTCTACGTGACCACCGGACAGGAGTTCGTGCGGGATACGAACTACATCGACACCCGGATCACCCGGGACGGCCGCGACGGCTACCCGGTCGAGGCCGGCCGCTACCGCCTCATCGTCGCGCGGGCGTGTCCGTGGGCGAATCGGACGATCATCGTGCGTCGCCTCCTCGGACTCGAAGGCGCCCTGTCGATGGGCATGTGCGGTCCCACGCATGACGCCGATTCCTGGACCTTCGACCTCGATCCCGGTGGTCTCGATCCGGTACTGCAGATACCGCGCCTGAAGGATGCATACGAGAAGAGGTTCCCGGGCTACCCCAAGGGCATCACCGTGCCCGCGGTGGTCGACATCCCGACCGGTGCGGTGGTGACCAACAACTACCCCCAGATCACCGTCGACTTCGAACTCGAATGGACCGACCACCACCGCCCGGGGGCGCCCGACCTGTATCCCGAACATCTGCGCGACGAAATCGACGAGGTCAGCCGGGGGGTGTACACCGAGGTCAACAACGGGGTCTACCGCTGCGGTTTCGCCGGAGACCAGGAGTCCTACGAGAAGGCCTACCACCGGCTCTTCACCAAACTCGACGAACTCTCCGAGCGGTTGTCGACTCGCCGCTATCTGGTCGGCGACACCATCACCGAGGCCGACATCCGGCTGTTCACGACGCTGGCGCGCTTCGACCCCGTCTACCATGGCCATTTCAAGTGCAATCGCAGCAAACTCGCGGAGATGCCGGTGTTGTGGGCCTACGCCCGCGATCTGTTCCAGACGCCCGGGTTCGGCGACACCATCGACTTCACCCAGATCAAACGCCACTACTACGTCGTCCATCGCGACATCAATCCGACCGGGGTGGTGCCGGCGGGGCCGGATCTGGGCAACTGGCTGACCCCGCACCACCGTGCGGAGCTCGGCGGCCGACCCTTCGGCGACGGCACGCCGCCCGGACCACCACCGACCGACGAGGTCGTGCCCGCAGCAGACGGAGTACCCACACATGGCTGAACGCAACAGCTCCGGCAACGGCGCGGGCAACGAGCAGCGTCCGCCCGGCAAGGCCGTCGAGATGACCGGCGGTCTGCTCGATCGCGCGCAGCGTCTGCAGGCGCCTGCAGTCGCCCGATACGTGCGCACTCTGCGCACCGCACACCCAGAGGAGAGCCCGAAGCAGATCATCGCCCGGTTGGAGAAGCTCTACCTGACCGCCGTCACCGGTTCCGGCGGCGCGGTGGGCGCCACGGCCGCGGTCCCCGGCGTCGGCACGATGACCGCATTGGGCGCGATGACCGGTGAGACCGCGTTCTTCCTCGAGGCATCGGCTCTGCTCGCACTGTCGGTCGCCGAGGTGCACGGCATCCCGGTGCACGATTCCGAGCGCCGCAAAACCCTCGTCCTCGCCGTCGCGCTGGGTGAGGAAGGTGTGGTCGCATTGGGCCGCCTCGTCGGCACCCGGGGCGGTGCGCTGCGGCGACTGGGCGGGGCGAGCATCCCCGGCGGCGGCCTGGCGAAGCTCAACAAGACACTCGTGAACAAACTGACCAAGAAGTACGCGTTCAAGCGCGCGCCGCTGCTGTTCGGCAAGCTGATGCCGGCCGGTATCGGCGCCATGATCGGCGGCGTCGGCAACCGAGCCCTGGGCCGACGCGTCATCTCCAACGCGCGCGAGGCATTCGGCCCGCCGCCCGCCACCTGGACGATCGACGGCGATATCGTCGCCGGTACCGGACTTCCGCCGGGACGTCGGTGATCGCCGCGCTCCAATCCCGAGTGCGGCACAGCGCCGACGCGACGCCGTCGGCAACCGACGACGCCCCAACCCGGCGCGGCTGGATCCGCCGGCTCGCCGCCGAGTGCGGACATCACCGCGCATTGGTCACGATCACCCTGACGGTGACCGCGGTGGCGGTCGCGGTCGACCTGATCGCGCCGTTGCTCGCCAAGGCCGCGATCGACCACGCGACGGGCGCCGCCACAGACGGGTGGTCGATCCGACTCATCGTCACCGCCCTCGTGGTGCTGGCGGTGGTGCGCTACGGATGCCAGTTCGGACGTCGGCTGACGGCCGGACGCCTGTCGGTGAGCGTGCAAAACGGGCTGCGCCGCAAGCTGCTCGACACGTTGCTGCACCTCGACGGCAACGCCCAGAACCAGATCCGCACCGGCCAGATCGTGTCGCGGTCCATCTCGGATCTGCAGATCGTGCAGGGACTGCTGGCGATGGCACCGCTGTCGCTGGGGGCAGCGGTCCAGGTGGTCGTCGCCATCGGCATCATGGCGTATCTGTCGCCTCTGCTCACCTGCGTCGCCTTGTCGATCTTCCCGCTGGTCGCCCTGGTGGTGTTCCGGACCCGCCGCAAGCTCTTCGCGGCCACCTGGTCTGCCCAGCAGGCGGCGGCCGACGTCGCACAGCACGTCGAGGAGACCGTCACCGGCGTGCGCGTGGTGAAGGGATTCGGCCAGGAACGCCGCGCGGTCGACGAACTGGTGGGGCTGGGCGCCCGCCTGTACTCCCTGCGATTGCGCGCGGGACGGATCAACGCGCGCTTCACCCCGACGATGGCCGCCATCCCGCAACTCGGCATGGTCGCGGTGATCGCGCTCGGCGGTTATCTCACCATGACCGGTCACATCACCGCAGGCACCTTCCTCGCCTTCGCCACCTACATCGCCTCCATGACGGCGCTGGCCCGACTGCTCACCAACCTCGTGGTGAGCGCCCAGTTGGCGCGGGCCGCGGTGGACCGGGTCTACGACGTCATCGATCACCCGCGCGACCCGGCCGAGCACAACACCGCGACACTGCCCGACGGCCCGGTCGGATTGCGGATGCGCGACGTACGGTTCGCGTTCGGTGATCGGCAAGTGCTCGACGGGGTCGACCTCACCGTGGGACCCGGAGAATGCGTCGCCGTGGTGGGCCGCCCCGGGTCGGGGAAGTCCACACTCGCCGACCTGGCCGGACGCTACTACCGGACCGATTCCGGGGCCGTCGAGCTCCTGGTGGGCGACACCGTCCACCCGGTCGACGAGCTGGCGTCGGATGCCCTCCACGACGCGGTCTCGGTGGTCTTCGACGAGCCGTTCCTGTATTCCGACACCATCGCGGCCAACATCGTCCTGGGTCCGGCGGCCGGCGAGGCCCGGCTCGGCGGTGCGGCCCCCAGCCCCCGACTGGTGGCGGCCGCCGACCGCGCCGACGCCCTCGAGTTCATCGACACGCTCACCGACGGATTCGACACCGTGGTCGGCGAACGCGGGCTCACACTGTCCGGCGGTCAACGGCAACGCGTAGCCCTGGCCCGGGCGCTCTACGGCGGGTCCCGCGTGCTCGTGCTCGACGACGCGACGTCAGCGGTGGACGCCTCCACCGAGGTCCGCATCCTGCGTGGACTACGCAACCGACACCGAACGATGCTGCTGCTGGCACACCGCCGGTCGACGCTGGCGCTGGCCGACCGCGTCGCGGTGCTCGACGGCGGGCGCATCGTCGACATGGGGACGGTCGAGGAGTTGGACGGCCGCTGCGAACTGTTCCGCAGTCTGATGGCGTCGGCCGACCCCGAACAGGTGGGACGTATCGCCACCCCCGAGGTCCCGCGTGGCCCGGAGCTGAACGAACTGTGGCCGGCCACCGCACCCGTCGCCGCACCGGACCGGCCGATCCGGCCGCCGGCCACACCCACGCGGGGTCCGGGCGGCGGGGGTGCCCGAGGCGGCGGGGGCATGGGCGGTGCACTCGGCTCCATGCCCGCGACACCCGAGCTCGAGGCCGCGGTCGACACCCTCCCGCCCGCCGACGAAGAGCCCGCCGTCGACGTCGGGGCGGCCCGCTCGGACAACCGTGAGTTCTCCCTGACACAGCTGCTGCGGCCGGTGCGCTGGCTGCTCGGCATCGCGATCGTCACCATCGCGATCGACACGCTCGTCGGGCTGGCCTTCCCCACGCTGGCCCGCACCGTCATCGATGCCGCCACGGACGCCGACGAATCGACCCTGTGGTGGGCCACCGCGGTGGGCGTGGGGTTGGTGGGAATCGGATGGCTGGCCGCCGCCACCATGACGATCACCGCCACCCGGGCCGGCGAACGCGTCCTGTTCGGCCTGCGGGTGCGTAGCTACGCCCACCTGCAACGGCTGGGTCTCGACTACTACGAACGCGAGCTGTCCGGGCGCATCATGACCCGGATGACCACCGACGTCGACGCGCTGTCGACATTCCTGCAGACCGGTCTCTCCACCGCGGTCGTCGCGGCGCTCACCCTGATCGGTGTCACCGTGGCGTTGGTGATCACCGACCCGTTGCTCGGCGCACTGATCCTGCCCGTCTTTCCCGTCCTGATCATCGCCACCGTGGTGTTCCGGCGGATCTCAGCGGTCGCCTACACGCGCTCACGGGAGCTGGTGAGCCTGGTCAACGCCGATTTCCAGGAGAACATCGCCGGCATCAAGACCACACAGACCTATCGACACACTCCCACCGCGACGGCGCGGTTCACCCGTCGGACCGACGAGTGGCTGCGTGCCCGAATGGTCTCCCAGGTCGCGATCTCGATCTACTTCCCGTTCATCACATTCATGTCGGACCTCGCGACCGCGGTGGCCATCGCGGTCGGCGCACAGCAGATCTCCCAGGGATCGCTGTCGGCGGGCACACTGGTCGCCTTCGTCCTCTACCTCTCGATGCTGTTCGGTCCGGTGCAGCAGCTCTCCCAGGTGTTCGACGGGTACCAACAGGCCTCCGTCGGCCTGCGACGTATCGGCGACCTCATCCGCACCCCGAGCTCGCTACAGCACCGCGACACCCACATCGCGGTCCCGACAACGGGTTTCGATGGCCGCGTGGAACTCGACGACGTCACGTTCCGGTACTCCGGCGCCGACCGCGACGCCCTGACCGAGGTCGACCTCACGGTCCCGGCGGGAACATCGCTGGCGCTGGTCGGCAAGACCGGCGCGGGCAAGTCCACCATCGTCAAATTGCTCGCCCGCTACTACGACCCCAGCTCGGGTGCGGTCCGGATGGACGGCCGCGACATCCGCGACCATGCGCTCGAGGACTACCGCGCGCGCATCGGGGTGGTGCCGCAGGAGCCCCACCTGTTCACCGGCACCGTCGCCGACAACATCGCCTACGGCCGACCCGACGCCGATCGTGCAGAGATCGCGGCGGCCGCGGCGGCGGTGGGCGCCGCGGGCATGATCGCCGACCTGCCGGGTGCGATGAACCATCCGATCGGCGAACGAGGACAAGGCCTGTCGTCGGGCCAACGCCAACTGATCGCGCTGGCGCGCGCCGAACTCGTGCACCCCGATCTGTTGCTGCTCGACGAGGCCACCGCCACGCTGGACCAGGCGACCGAAGCCCTCGTGCTGGCCGCCGGCGAGGCACTCACCCACCGGCGGACGTCGGTCATCGTCGCCCATCGCCTGGCCACCGCGGCACGTGCAGACCTGATCGCCGTGGTCGATCAGGGCCGCATCGTCGAGCTGGGAACACACCGCGAGTTGCTGTCGTTGGACGGGAGGTACCGCGCGTTCTGGGATGCGGGTGTCGCCCCGGACGCCGACGGTATCGCCACCGCTGGTGACATGCGCCTCAGATGATGTGTTCGGTGAGGTCAGACGCACAGCGCCGACTCGGCACGCGTACCATCAGCAGGTGGTTCACCGATAGTCTTCACAAGGGACTTGCATGGTGACAAGCGACCCGACACCAGAGGGAATTGAGGCGAGTAGACGCTGTGAGCAGTTCGATTTCAGATTTCGGACAGAACACCTGGCTGGTCGAGGAGATGTACCAGCAATACAAGAAGGACCCGAAGTCGGTCGATCCCAGTTGGCATGACTTCCTGGCCGACTACGACCCGAGCGCGAACGGCTCGTCCGACTCGGCTGCCGGTGACGACACCGCGTCCGCAGCGACCCCCTCCGCTGCGAAGACCACCGCGACCCCCGCCAAGCCCGAGTCCACCGCCAAGCCCGAGTCCGCCCAGAAGAACGAGTCCACCTCGAAGCCTGCGCAGGCCAAGCAGAGCAAGCAGGTGACCCTCGATCAGCAGCCGACCAAGGCCGCTGCTCGCAAGGCCGCCCCGGCCAAGGAATCGACCGCAACCAAGGCCGCCTCCGGCCAGAGCACCGCGAGCCGCGACGGGTCCGCCCGCTCACAAAAGGCCAAGGGACCGGTGAAAGCCTCATCCGCGTCACCCAGCGAAGACGAGAACAAGGTGTTGCGCGGCCCGGCGGCCGCGATCGCCAAGAACATGTCCGCATCGCTGGAGATCCCCACCGCCACCAGCGTGCGCGCCGTCCCGGCGAAACTGATGATCGACAACCGCATCGTCATCAACAACCATCTCGCCCGCACCCGCGGCGGCAAGATCAGCTTCACCCACATCCTCGGCTATGCCATCGTGCAGGCGATCAAGGCGTTCCCGAACATGAACCGCCACTTCGCCGAGGTCGACGGCAAGCCCAACGCAGTCACCCCGGCACACACCAACCTCGGTCTGGCCATCGACCTGGTCGGCAAGGACGGTAACCGCACGCTGGTCGTCGCCGCGATCAAGAACTGCGAAACCATGGGTTTCGCCGAGTTCTACACCGCGTACCAGGACATCGTCCGGCGCGCCCGTGACGGCAAACTGACCGGTGAGGATTTCTCCGGTGTCACCATCTCGCTGACCAACCCCGGCACCATCGGCACGGTGCACTCGGTGCCGCGCCTGATGAAGGGGCAGGGCGCGATCGTCGGTGCCGGCGCGATGGAGTACCCGGCGGAGTTCCAGGGCGCCAGCGACGAGCAGATCGCCGACCTCGGCGTCGGCAAGCTGATGACGCTGACCTCGACCTACGACCACCGCATCATCCAGGGTGCCGAGTCGGGCGACTTCCTGCGCACGATCCACCAGCTGCTGCTCGACGACGCCTTCTACGACGAGATCTTCACCGCATTCCACATCCCCTACGAGCCGGTCCGCTGGCGGCGCGACATCCCGGCCGGCCTGGTCGACAAGAGCACTCGAGTCCTGGAACTCATTGCGGCCTACCGCAACCGGGGCCACCTGATGGCCGACATCGACCCGCTCATGATGGACAGCGACGCGCGCGCCAGCCATCCGGACCTCGATGTACTCACCTACGGCCTCACCCTCTGGGACCTGGACCGCAGCTTCAAGGTCGGCGGCTTCCACGGCCAGGAGAAGATGAAGCTCCGCGATGTGCTGTCGATCCTGCGCGACGCGTATTGCCGGCACGTCGGCGTCGAGTACACCCACATCCTCGAGCCCGAGCAACAGCGCTGGGTGCAGGACCGCGTCGAGATCAAGCACGTCAAGCCGCCGGTCGCCGAGCAGAAGTACATCCTGTCGAAGCTGAACGCCGCCGAGGCGTTCGAGACCTTCCTGCAGACCAAGTACGTCGGCCAGAAGCGCTTCTCCCTCGAGGGCGCCGAGGCCGTCATCCCGATGATGGACGCCGTCATCGACCAGGGTGCCGAGCACAGCCTCAACGAGGTCGTCATCGGCATGCCGCACCGTGGCCGGCTCAACGTGCTCGCCAACATCGTCGGCAAGCCGTACTCGAAGATCTTCACCGAGTTCGAGGGCAACCTGAATCCGTCGCAGGCGCACGGGTCGGGCGACGTGAAGTACCACCTCGGCGCCGAGGGCAAGTACTACCAGATGTTCGGCGACAACGAGATCAACGTGTCGCTGACCGCCAACCCGAGTCATCTCGAGGCGGTCGACCCGGTCCTCGAAGGGCTGGTGCGCGCCAAACAGGATCAGCTCGACGACGACGACCAGTTCTCCGTGCTGCCGCTGATGCTGCACGGCGACGCCGCGTTCGCCGGTCAGGGTGTGGTCGCCGAAACGCTGAACATGGCGATGCTGCCCGGCTATCGCACCGGCGGCACGATCCACATCGTGGTCAACAACCAGGTCGGTTTCACCACGGCACCGGAGCACTCACGCTCGACCGAGTACTGCACCGACGTCGCCAAGATGATCGGTGCGCCGATCTTCCACGTCAACGGCGACGACCCGGAGGCATGCGTCTGGGTGGCCAAGCTGGCCGTCGACTACCGCCAGGCCTTCGGCAAGGACGTCGTCATCGATCTCGTGTGCTTCCGCCGCCGCGGCCACAACGAGGGCGACGACCCCTCGATGACCCAGCCGGCCATGTACGACGTGATCGACACCAAGCGTGGCGTCCGAAAGAGCTACACCGAAGCCCTCATCGGCCGTGGTGACATCTCGACCAAGGAGGCCGAGGACGCCCTGCGCGACTACCAGGGCCAGTTGGAGCGGGTGTTCAACGAGGTCAAGGAGCTCGAGAAATACCACGCCGAACCGAGCCCCTCGATCCAGGCCGATCAGACCCTGCCGACCAAGCTGGTCACCGCCGTCGACAAGGAGGTCCTCGAGGCCATCGGCGACGCGTTCTTCCACACCCCCGACGGATTCGATCCGCATCCACGGGTGAAGCCGGTTCTCGAACGTCGCCACGAGATGTCGCGCCACGGCAACGTGGACTGGGCCTTCGCCGAGTTGCTCGCCTTCGGATCCCTCGTCCTCGAAGGCCGCACCGTGCGGCTGTCCGGACAGGACTCCCGACGCGGCACGTTCACCCAGCGGCACTCGGTGCTCATCGACCGGGACAGGGGCTCGGAGTACACACCGCTCAACAACCTCAAGACCGTCGCCGGCGACAGCGCCGAGGGCCGGTTCATGGTGTACGACTCCCCGCTGTCGGAATTCGCGGTGGTCGGCTTCGAGTACGGCTACTCGGTGGGCAACCCGGACGCGCTGGTCATGTGGGAAGCCCAGTTCGGCGACTTCGTCAACGGCGCCCAGTCGATCATCGACGAGTTCATCTCCTCGGGTGAGGCCAAGTGGGGTCAGCTCTCCGACGTCGTGCTGATGCTGCCGCACGGTCACGAGGGACAGGGCCCCGACCACACGTCTGGCCGGATCGAGCGCTTCCTGCAGTTGTGCGCCGAGGGGTCGATGACGGTGGCGCTGCCGTCCACTCCGTCGAGCTACTTCCACCTGCTGCGCCGGCATGTCCTCGACGGCATCAGCCGGCCACTGATCGTGTTCACCCCGAAGTCGATGCTGCGCAACAAGAAGGCCGTCAGCCCGATCGAGGAGTTCACCGACGACAAGTTCCGTTCGGTCCTCGACGACCCGATGTTCTTGGGCGGCGCCGACCGCAGCAAGGTCAAGCGGGTGCTGTTGGTCAGCGGCAAGCTGTACTACGAACTCGCTGCGCGACGCGACAAGGAGAAGCGCGAGGACATCGCCGTCGTGCGCATCGAGCAGCTCTACCCGGTGCCGCACCGGCGACTGCGCAACACCCTCGAGCAGTATCCCAACGCCGAGGACTTCCGCTGGGTGCAGGAGGAGCCGGCCAACCAGGGTCCGTGGCCGTTCCTCGGCCTGTGGCTGCCCGAGGTGCTGCCGGACGTCCTGAGCGGACTGCGCCGGATCTCGCGTCGCGCGATGTCGGCACCCTCGTCGGGCTCGAGCAAGGTGCACGCCGTCGAGCAGCAGGAGATCCTCGACGAGTGCTTCTCCTGATCTGACCGAGCCGCCGAGCGGTTCCCGACCGAGCGCCACCCCACTTCGCCGGAATCACCTTGGACCGAAACCACGGTGATGTCACCGAAGTGGGGTGGCTGCTTTCTCGCCGACAGAACCCAGAATCTCGCCGACAGAACCCTGCTTTTCGCCGACAGAACCCACAATTCCGGCGACGGAATCGCTCGCCGAGGCTGGTGTCAGAAGTACCCGCCGCGCACGCGCAGCGCCTCCTCGATCTCCATGACGATTCCTCACCGATCGGTCCGCATCCGTTCAGCATTGATACGGATGACGATCCATCCGAGTGCCCTCAGCTTGGCGTCACGCGCTTCGTCATGGGCCTTCTGTTCGGGCGTCGAGTGAAAGTCCTCACCGTCGTACTCGATCGCTATCTTGAGTTGCTCGTACGCGAGATCGATACGCGCGAAGACATGCCCGTCAATCGGATCGGCCACCTCGACCTGCAGATCCGGTGTCGGAAGATCGGCTCGGAACATCAAGAGTCGAAGCCAACTCTCGGGCGGTGATTCCGATCTGCCGTCGACCATCGGTATCAGCGCACGCAGTTGCCGGATCCCGCGGCGCGCTGGGAACTTCTTGACGTAGTCGACCAGGTCCTCGGGGCAGAGGCCGGTCGCCGACGCGAGGTCGTCGAGATGACCGAGAGCGCGCCACTCGGGTGGTACCCGACCGATGTCGAAGGCCGTCCGAAGCACCGAGGTGACCTTCACGCCCTCGATATCCACGACATCGTCGGGCTCGAGGTCGGTGCGATGAACTGCTCGCCCGCGCCCGCGTTTGTTGCCGGCGTCGGGAGCACGGATCAGCTCGACAGTGAAATCCCCGTCATGCCAGGTGCCGCCGTGCATGATCTTGGCGGCGATTCCGCCCACGACCACGCCGTCGGGCGCCGTCTGCGAAGTCGCGATGATCCTCTCACGGGGCGCGAGAACAGCCGCTCGATCCACGTACGTGTCGCCGTGTAGTCGTGTGAACGCGACCGCGAACTGCTCTGCCGACATGTCGGTGAGGGCCACGGCCTTCTTGCGTCGAACAAGGTGCTTGTCGCCATCCGGTGATCTGCGTGCCATGGGGACCATTGCAGGGCACCGGCGCCGCATCGACGACGAGAGCCGAGCGCCTGTGGACAATTCACGCCGCTATCCACAGCCCGCGGAAGGTCGGAGGGTTCTGTCGGCGCAAATCTGGGTTCTGTCGGCGCAAACCTGGGTTCTGTCGGCGAGGTTTGGGGTTCTGTCGGCGAATGTCGGGGTCAGCGCTGGACGACGGCGGCCAGCGCCGGGAGCGAGGCGGTGATGACGCCCAGCAATTCGTCGCGCGTGACGACCGGGTCGGTGAGCCAGCTGATGGTGGTCTCCTCCACGAACGAGATCCACCCCTGCACGGTCATCTCCACCACCGGCGTGACCTCGATACCCAACGCGGGCGCGTGGTCGAAGATCCGGGTCGCCATCACCGCGCGGGTCCGGTCGAACACCTCACGCATGGCCGGGTCGGCACTCGACGAGCCGCGCATGAACGCCGTGTACGCCTCACGATTGGCACTGACGTAGTCGACGAACGCCGACATCGATTCCGAGAGCATCGCCAGTGGATCGCCAAGGGACTCATCGGGAGCAGTGCACTCGAGCATCTCGTCGGCCTGCGCCCGTGCGATCGCGACATGAAAGTCCTGCTTGGACGCGAAGTAGTGGAACAGCAGGGCACGGGAGACGCCGGCGGCCTCAGCGATGGCGTCAATCGACACCTGCTCGAGTGGGCGGTCCCGAACCATCGCCAGGCCCAGCCCGATGAACTGGTCCCGCCGGGCCTCGGGACTCATCCGGGTCCGCTTGGCACTGGGCGCAGAACCTCGGGTCACCGTCACAGCTTACGTTGTCCTCCCGTGCATACTTGCGTGGCGTTCGTGCTGGTCCTATCCACCGTATGACTCTATTGATCAGAGTTCAACAGACTATTGACGCTTATTCAGTAGACCGCTACGGTGAGACCATGACAATGAACGATGTACAGATCGCCATCGTCGGGGCAGGCTTCTCCGGCCTGGGCGCAGCCATCAAGCTCAAGCAGAACGGGGTCGACGACTTCGTGATCCTCGATCGCGGCGCCGACTTCGGCGGCACCTGGCGCGACAACACCTATCCCGGCGCCGCCTGCGATGTGCCGTCGCAGCTGTACTCCTACTCGTTCGCGCACAATCCGCGCTGGTCGCGGTCGTACTCGCATCAGCCGGAGATCCACCGCTACATCAACGACGTCGCCGACGAACACGGGGTGCGCGCCCACACCCGGTTCGGCACCGAGGTCGAGCGAGCCGAGTGGCACGACGACCAGCGGCGCTGGATTCTCGACGTCGTCCGCGACGGCCGGCACGAGCAGGTGCGCGCCGAGATCATGGTCGGCGCGGTCGGCCCGCTGTGCGAACCGAATCTGCCCGACATCGACGGATTCGACGACTTCGGCGGCAAGATCGTGCATTCGGCCCGGTGGGACAACGACTACGACTTCACCGGCAAGCGAGTGGCGGTCATCGGGACCGGTGCATCAGCCATCCAGCTCGTCCCCGAGGTGGCGAAGGCCGCCGCCCGACTCGACGTCTACCAGCGCACCGCGCCTTGGATCGTGCCGAGGACCGAACGCCCCTACACCCCTGCCGAGCACTGGGCCTTCGAGAACGTCCCGGGGTTCCAGACGGCGATGCGCGGCGTGGTCTACGCCGCCAACGAGATCACCGCGTTCGGACTCACCTACTCCCCCAAGTCACTCAAACCGGTCGAACTCATCTGCCGCGCGAACATCGCCCGATCGATCCGCGACCGGGAGCTCAAACGGAAGGTGACCCCCACCTTCCAGGTCGGCTGTAAGCGAATCCTCCGCTCCAACGACTGGTACCCGGCGATCGCCCGGTCCAACGTCGCCCTCGTCACCGATCCCATCGCGGGCATCACCGAGACCGGGATCGTGACCCAGGACGGCACCGCCCGCGACGTCGACGTCATCGTGGTGGCAACCGGCTTCCATGTGACCGACTCACCGGTCTTCGACAAGATCGTCGGCACCGACGGCCGTAGCCTGGCCGGGGTGTGGGAGGAGATCGGTATGCAGGGCTACAAGGGATCGTTCGTCAACGGCTTCCCGAACATGATGCTGATGATCGGGCCGTCGACCGGACTGGGCCACACCTCGATGGTCTACATGATCGAGTCGCAGCTGAACTATCTGGTCGACTACATCACAACAGTACGGGCGCAGGGCATCACACGCGCCGACGTCAAGTTCGACGCCCAGCGCGCCTACAACGCGGAGATCCAGCACAGCTTGCGCAACAGCGTGTGGGTCAACGGCGGCTGTGCATCGTGGTACAAGGACCACCACGGCAACATCACCACTCTCTGGCCGGGCTTCACGTTCAACTTCCGACGTATCACGAAGCATTTCGACATCGCGGCCTACGATGTGGAGCGCGGAGCAAGCGCGTCGGCCACGTCCGCCACCACCGAGAAGCGGCCCGCGTCGGTCACCGCCTGAACACCCGGAACCTCAACGCCGCCGAAGGAGAGACCATGAAAGACTTCCGTGACAAGGTCGTCGTGATCACCGGTGCCGGTTCGGGTATGGGCCGCGACCTCGCGGTGAAGCTGGGCCGGATGGGCGCCAAACTCGCCATCTCCGACCTGAACCCCGACGGGCTGGCCGTCACCGAGCAGCTGGTCGCCGAAACCGGGGCGCCGGTGCACGCCCAGCTGCTCAACGTCGCCGAGCGGGAGGCGGTGCTGGAGTACGCGGACACCGTGGTGGCCCACTACGGCACGGTCAACGTCATCTTCAACAACGCCGGCATCGCCCATCACGGCGAGATCGAACGCACCGAGTTCAAGGACATCGAGCGTGTGATGGACGTCGACTACTGGGGAGTCGTCAACGGCACCAAGGCTTTTCTGCCGCATATCATCGCCTCCGGAGACGGCCACATCGTGAACACGTCCTCGCTGTTCGGTCTGCTCGCCGAACCCGGGCAGGCCGCCTACAACTCGGCGAAGTTCGCGGTTCGCGGCTTCACCGAGGCGCTCAACCAGGAGATGATCGTCGCCAAGCACCCGGTCAAGGTGACGTGCGTGCACCCCGGTGGCATCAAGACCGCGATCGCGCGTAACGCCACCACCTCCGGCGACCACAACCAGGAGTCCACCGCCGAGTTCTTCGACCGGTATCTCGCCCGGACGACCTCCGCGGACGCCGCCGACATCATCATCAACGGGGTGCGCCGCGACCGGGCACGGGTGCTCGTCGGCACCGACGCCAAACTGCTCGATCTCTGGGTGCGTATCGTCGCGTCCGGCTATCAGGGCATCGTCGCGCGGGTCACCGGCTGGGCACTGTCCAAGGCGCAGTGAGATAGGTCGGGTACCGGGACCTCGGCGGCCGGGCAGGTTTCACAGGCCGTGTTCGGCCAGCCACTCGGCGGCGAGGTCGGCCGGGTCCGCGCCCGCATCGGCCCGGCGGGCCAGCGTCGCCAGATCCGCCGTGGTCATCTCACCGGCGACGACGTTGATCGTCTTGACCTCGTCGAGCGAGAGGGCGGCGCTGCGGTAGACCGGCACGAGTTCTTCGGGACGAGGTCCCGCGGCGATCACCGCGGTCGCCGACGGTCCGGCCGAGGGAGTGGCCGAGGCGGCGGGATCGGCCGTGGCCACGCGCAGCGCCCGGATGTCGCCGATCGAACCCTCCGCGTCATCGCCCGCGACGTCGAGGGGGGTCAGGATGCCGACCGCCTGTGCGGCGGCGATGCGATCGGCGGCGGCCGACACCGAGTCCACCGACTCCACCGGCCCGAATCGGCACCCGGCAGCGTTGAACGCCTCGATCACGCCGCTGTCCGGCGCGCCGATCATCACCAGCGGTAGACCGGCCGGGAGGCGGTCGCAGTCGGCCAGATCGGTCACCTGCCCGTCGTCGGCCACCGACGCGGCGACGAAGACCTGTGGAGTCCCGGTCACCATCGTCGCGTCGCCCACCGAGACTCCCTGCGGGAGTGAGCGATTCAGGTCGGTGTAGACCTCATCGGCGGTTCGGGGATCGAGCTGCGGCGCGAGCTGGGTGAGCAGCCGGCCACTGAACGCCGGAAACAGGTCGACGTCGAGCGTGTCCATCTCGTCGAGCAATTGCCGGTAGTCGCCGCTGTTCACCTCTGCGGACACGCTGCTGCCCGCGTGTCGTAGCGCGCCGGCGTAGACCTGTGCCATCACGGCCATCACCGCGGAGTCGGGCGCCCCCACGGTCAGCTCACGGCTGGGCGCGGTGTCCTCCGCGCAGGCGAGGAGGGTCATCGCGAGGGCGCAGACCGTCAGGACCGCCGTCAGTGCGCGCTTGATCACGCGCCCCACGTTAGCCGCCCGTGGCGATGAAGCCCGCGACGGAGTCGGCGATCAGTTGCACGGCGATGGCCGCGAGCAGCAGACCGGCGATCTTCGCCAACAAGGTGATACCGCCGATGCCGAGCACTCGGATCAGGACCGTCGAGAAGCGCAGCACGATCATCACGATGAGATGAACGCTGACGATGGCTGCGGCGATCGCCACATAGCCGCCGGCGTTACCCGCTTCGGCGCTCACGGCCACGATGACCGCGGCGATGGCACCGGGGCCGGCCAGCAACGGCGTACCGAGCGGTACCAGCGCCACGTTGACGTCGTCACTGGCCTCGGGTCTGTTCGCCGCCCCCAGTCCGGTCAGCAACTGCAGCGCCACCAGCAGCAACAACAGGCCGCCAGCGCCCTGCAGGGCGGGGATACCGATGTGCAGATAGTTCAGGATGGCCTTGCCGCCGAGCGCGAACACACTGATCACCAGCAGGCTGACCAACGGGGCCTGCCATGCGGCGCGATGTCGGTATTCGGCCGATCGGTGCCCCACCAGGCTGAGGAACACCGGCACCTGGCCGGGCGGGTCCATGATCACGACCAAGGTGATCAGGGTAGTGGTGTAGACGGTCACGTCAAAGGGCACCCGGTGATCCTACGAGTACCATCCACCACGTGCCCTCGATGCCGCATCGACGGCCCGGCGGATTCGTCACGCCGCGCCGCGACAAAAGGCCGCTGCCGCGGATCCCGGTGCCCACGGCCCGGGCGGTGGTCGACTGCGCGGTCTATGTCAACGGTGAACGCCGCCCCGGGCGGGTGTCCTATCGTGACGCGCTGCACGAGGTGCGGTCGAACGCCGAGGGATTCGTGTGGCTGGGCCTGCATTCCCCCGACGACGAACAGATGGAAGATGTCGGGCGGGTCTTCGGGCTCCACGAGCTGGTCGTGGAGGACGCCGTCAACGCCCACCAGCGCCCCAAGCTGGAGGTCTACGACGACACGCAGTTCCTGGTGTTGCGTACGGTGAAGTACGTCGAACACGAGTCGATGGACCAGGCCAGTGAAGTCGTGGAGACCGGCGAGATCATGATGTTCGTCGGCCCGGACTTCGTCATCACCGTCCGCCACGGCGACCACACTCATCTGTCCGGGTTGCGCCGGCGTCTCGAGGCCCGGCCCAAACGGCTCGCACAGGGTCCGACGGCGGTGATGCACGCGATCTCCGACCTGGTCGTGGACAGCTATCTCGCGGTCACCGATCGGATGGAAACCGACATCGTCGCGATCGAGAGTTCGGTCTTCGGCCCCGACCGCTCCCTCAACATCGACCCGGTTTACCTGCTCAAACGCGAGGTCTTGGAACTGCGCCGCGCGGTCACCCCGCTGACCGGACCGCTGGCCCGACTCACCGCGGACAACCCGATGGTCCCCAAAGAGATCCGCCGACACTTCCGCGACGTCGCCGACCATCTCACCACGGTCATCGAACGCGTCGTCGAATACGACGAGGTGCTCACCTCACTGTTGGGTGCCGCCGCGGCCAAGGTCGGCATCCAGCAGAACACCGACATGCGCAAGATCTCGTCGTGGGTGGCGATCGCCGCCGTGCCGACCCTGGTCGCCGGGATCTACGGCATGAACTTCGAATACATGCCGGAACTCGACGAACGATGGGGCTACCCGGCGGTCATCCTCGGGCTGCTCATCACATGTTCCACGCTGTGGGTGATCTTCCGCCGCCACCACTGGCTGTAGATGTCCGGCCCGGCGCAGTAGGCCGCGGCGCTCTCACAGCTGCGCCGCCGAGCGCTCCGGCGACATCACGTCGATACCCGCCTCGCGCCACGCCTCCCGCAGGGCATCGGCGCCCTTGAGTCGCACCCACGCCGCCTCGTTGGCGGTGATCGGGACCGCACGAAGGAACCGGACCGGGTCCATCGGCTCCGGCAGTGCCAAGTCGCCGAGGTCGTCGGCCTCGAGCAGCAGCGCCGTCGGGGCGGCACCGTCCCAGATCGGTTCCGACAGGTCAACCAGCGCGTCGGGCGCCAGGATGAGGCCTTCGACGGCCGGTGCAGCGGCCACGGTCGCCATCCGCTTGTGCAGGCCGGGCAACGGCACGGATACGTGCAACCGCACCACGAGTTCGGCACGCGGCCCCCGCACCGGGTCGGCGTGCAGGTCGGTCGGCTCCGACATCGGGTGGCGGGCGCACCCGAGGGTCACGAAGACGACGTCGTCGCCGCTCACAAACCGCAGCACCTCGACGGGTTCCACCCCGAGGAAGGTGACCGACGCCCGCTGCGGCTGCGCGGACATCTGCTCGGCGAGGAACTCACTGATCCGGTCGGTGACTGCGTCGCTCACGGCTCCAACCGTAGTCGGCGGGTCCAGCCGCCCCGTAACCTGACAGGTGTGGTTCGTGTGCTGGCGGTCGCCGACGAGGTCGTGGACTCGCTGACCTTCGGCGTGGGTATCGACGGCCGTCCCGACGTCATCCTCGGTGCCGGCGATCTGCCGTTCGAGTATCTCGAGGTGCTCGCGACACTGTGCGATGCGCCCTGCGTGTTCGTACCCGGCAACCACGATCGTGACCTGTCGGGATATCGGCGTGCTCGGGCCGGCTGGGTCCGAGCGGGATTACCGGCCGCCGAACCCGGGCCCCGCGGGGCGATCAACGTGGACGGGCGAACGGCGACGGTGGCCGGTCTGCGGATCAGCGGTCTCGGCGGCTGCCGACGCTACAATTCGGGACCCAACCAGTACACCGACGTCCACCAACGCGTCCGCTCCTGGCGGCTGACCTGTGCTCGACCCGCACCCGACATCCTGCTGACCCACAGTCCGGCGCGTGGGGTCGGCGACGGGGACGACGCACCCCACCGCGGATTCGACTGCTATCACGGTCTCGTCCGGTCGTTGCGGCCCACGTTGCTCGTGCACGGGCATGTCCATCCGTATGGAATGCGTCCGGCGGACAAGATGATCGGCGACGACACGATCTCCATGAACGTGGTGGGCTACTGCGAGTTCGACATCGAGCCGAACAGTCGGGAGTTCCGGGTGGTGAGGCGGCGTCATGGCTCGTGACACGGGGTTCCCGGACGCCGACGCCGAGAACGACTTCACCCGGATGCGCAGGCAGGCCGAGATGTCGCGGCTGCTGGGGTGGTTCACCCGGCAGCCGGCCGATGTCAATACCGTTCTGCCGTTCGACGAGGTCGTCGCCGCACTCGGCCGCGTGGGTGAGACATCGCTCGGTCTCCAGCAGGTCGAGGTGAATACGATCGTCGGAAGCGTGGACCGCACCCGGGATTTCGATCGCTATTTCCGTCCGACCTCCTCTCGGATACGAGAGCGGTGGCAGCGCCTGGCCGCTGCGCAGCGGCGCGGCGAGTCGGTGCCGCCGGTGCAGCTGTATCGGGTGGGCTCGATGCATTTCGTCCTGGACGGTCACCACCGGGTGTCCATCGCGATCGCACGACACTTCCGCACCATCGATGCCTACGTGACCGAGATCCACACCCGCATCTCGCCGGACGGCATCAATGTCACCTCCGACCTGCTGCTCAAGGATCATCGGCGGCTGTTCCTGTCGCGGGTGCCACTGCCACTGGCGCAGGCGGACGCGATCCGGCTGGCTGACCCGTTCGACTACGCAGAACTCGCGGAGAACGTGGAGGCGTGGGGTTTTCGCCTCAGCCAGGAACTCGGCGAGTACCTCAGCCGGGCCGATGTGGCACGCCGGTGGTTCGGCGAGGAGTTCCTTCCGGTGGTGCGCATGGCGCGGCGCGCCGAGATCCGTACCGACCTCACCAGCGACGCCGAACTCTACATGTGGCTCTCCTGCGAACGATATCGCTTGGTGCGCAAGCACATCTGGGATGATGAGATCATTCGCAGACTGCACGATCAGGGGCATCGACGCCGACGGTGAGCGCACCCGTGCGGAGGTTCGTCATGCGAGACGCAGATTGGCTCCCGACGACTGGTCGAACACCGCGACACGTGATGTGTCGTAATAGAGTTCGGCATTGCTGCCCCGAGTGATCGACGATTCCGGCGACACGCGCGCGATCATCTGTCCGCCGCCGATGTCCACGCCGCCCGCGTCCGCGGACAACTCGCTGAGCGCGTCACTCGTGGCGTGGGGCGTATCCACCGAGAAGTAGACGTAGTTGTCCGAGCCCATGTTCTCGATCACGTCGACTGCTGCGGTGAACGTCGCTCCGTGTTCGCGGGCCGAGGTCTCCACGAGAGCGGCGTCCTCGAGGTGTTCGGGACGGATACCGATGAGTACCTCGCCGTTGCTCTGCGCGCGTTGGGCATTGGCGACGACCTGCTGATGATCGGGAACGGTGATCGACCCGATCGGCGTCTCGATCCCGTCGGAGCCGAGCCGTCCGGGCAGGAAGTTCATCGCGGGCGAACCGATGAATCCGGCGACGAACAGATTCGCCGGTTCGTTGTACAACTCCTGGGGCGTGCCGATCTGCTGCACGTGCCCACCGCGCAGCACCACCACCCGGTCGCCGAGGGTCATCGCCTCGGTCTGATCGTGGGTCACGTAGATCGTGGTGGTGTTCAGCCGGTTCTGCAGGCGGGCGATCTCGGTGCGCATCTGCACGCGCAGCTTGGCGTCGAGGTTCGACAACGGCTCGTCCATCAGGAACACCTTGGGCGAGCGGACGATCGCACGTCCCATCGCCACCCGCTGGCGCTGGCCGCCGGAGAGGTTGGCCGGCTTGCGATCGAGGTAGGGACCGAGGTCGAGGATCTTGGCGGCCTCGTCGACCTTGGCGGCGATCTCGGACTTGTTCATCTTGGCCAGGGTGAGCGGGAAGGCGATGTTCTCCCGCACCGACATGTGGGGGTAGAGCGCATAGCTCTGGAACACCATGGCGATGTCGCGGTCCTTGGGAGCGCGCTCGTTGACCCGCTCCCCGCCGATCCGCAGCTCTCCGGAGGTGATGTCCTCGAGCCCGGCGATCATGTTGAGCGTGGTCGACTTTCCACACCCGGAGGGTCCGACCAGGATGATGAACTCGCCGTCGGCGATGTCGATGTCGACCCCGTGGACCGCCGTCGACCCGTCGGGATACTGCTTGGTTACCTTGTCCAGGGTGATCTCGGCCATGGGTTATCCCTTCACGGCGCCGGAGGTCAGGCCGGCCACGATTCGACGTTGGAAGAACAGGACGAAGATGATGATCGGGATCGTGATGACCACCGCCGCCGCGGCGATCGATCCGGTCGGTTCCTCGAACTGTGAGTCACCGGTGAAGTTCGCGATCGCGACCGGTGCGGTGATCGCACGCTCGGTCGACGTCAGCGACAGCGCCAGCAGCAGGTCGTTCCAGGCGAAGATGAACACCAGGATGGCGGCGGTGACCACGCCTGGGGCGGCCAACGGTGCGATCACCTTACGGAACGCCTGAAATGGAGTGGCACCGTCCATCTTCGCCGCCTTCTCCAGCTCCCAGGGGATCTCCCGGAAGAAGGCCGACAGCGTGTAGATCGCCAGCGGGAGCGCGAAGGTGATGTAGGGCAGGATCAGGCCGGGCCAGGTGTCGAACAGGCCGATGCTGCGCTCGATGTTGAACAGTGGGGTGACCAGCGAGATCTGTGGGAACATCGCGATCAGCAACGCGGCGCCGATCAGCAGTCGCTTACCCGGGAAATCCAGACGTGCCACGGCATAGGCGGCCATGGTCCCGAGGATCACGGCGATCAGCGTGGTGATCAGGCCGATGCCGATGGAGTTGCGCAGCGCGCTGGTGACCGCGCTCGTCTCGAAGATCCCCTGGTAGTTCTCCCAGGTCCACTGCTGCGGGATGAAATTGCCGTCCTTGATGCTGCCCGGCGGCTTGAACGACAGGCTGATGATCCACAGCAATGGAATGACGGCGTACAACACCACCAGCACGTTCGCGATGGTCCACCAGACCCGTTTCGACACAGTCTGTGACATGTGCGGCCCTACCTCCCCTCGGTCTCGGAGCCGGGCGCGGCGGTGCCGAAGCCCTTGACGAAGATGAACGCGATGATGGCGACGCAGAGGAAGATCAGGATGCTGATCGCCGAGCCTATGCCGAGGTTGAACGCCTTGAACAAGTTGTCATAGCCCAACATCGAGACCGAGTATGTGTTGTTGGACCCTCGCGTCAGCACGTAGATGTTGTCAAAGATCCGGAACGCATCGAGTGTGCGGAACAGCAGGGCCACCAGGATGGCCGGCTTCATCAACGGGATGATGATGCGCCACAGGCGGGTCCAGGCTCCGGCTCCGTCGACCTGGGCTGCCTTGAGCAGGTCATCGGGTACCAGCGCCAGACCGGCCAGCAGCAGCAGCGCCATGAACGGGGTGGTCTTCCACACCTCGGCCAGCACGATGATGGCCAGCGACGGCCATTGTTCGGTCAGCGGCGCACTGCCGTCGGGCAACAGGTTGGCGAGGTAGCCGGTCTCCGGGGTCCACGCGTAGTACCACGAGAAAGCCGCCGCGACCGTGACGATCCCGTACGGGATCAGGACCACGGTACGAATCGTGCCGCGGCCGAAAAGGGTGCGGTGCATGACAAGTGCGATCGCCATACCGAGTACCAGTTCGATGGCCACCGACACGATCGTGATGCCCAGCGTCACGAAGAACGATATCCACCAGTATTCCGAGCTGAGCACCGTCGCGTAGTTGCTGAACCACACGAACTCTCGTTGGCCCGGAGCCGACAGGCTCATCTTGTTCAGCGACAACCAGAATGCGTAGGCGATCGGGTATCCGGTCACCAGCAACATCATCAGCGCGGCGGGAGCCACCAACCAGAACGCCAGTCGGCGTTCTGCGGATTTGCCTTCGCTGATCGCGTTCTTGCTTCTCGACGGTTGCGCCGGGGCACGCGTCGCGGTCGCGACCGCACCCGGCGGGGCCGTGGACGCAGCCGCGGGGAACTCGGGCGCTTTGCCTGCCGCCGCGCCGGATTCCGGCGGGACCCAGGCTCCGGACGATCGGGCGTCACCGCCCGGACGGTGGGTCACCTCGGGTGGTCGGACCGACGGTTCCCGAGGGGTCGCGCCGTCGTCGGGCATCGAGTGACGGCCCGGACGGGTCCGTGGATCGTCGTTGTCTCCCGTGGTCATGGGATCAGCCCCTCCCCGTCGATCGCGCGCTGGACCTGGTCGGCGAGTTCGTCGACCATCGTCTCGGGGTCCCACGCCCCGACCGGACTCAATGTCGCGGTGACCAGAGTCGAGATCGCCTGGTAGTCCGGCGATGCCGGCCGCAGCGCCGCGGTCTCGTCCCCGAGTTGGTCACGGATGTCGTTGCCCATCGGGTACGCCGCCTGGAAATCCGGGTCGTCGTAGATGGACGCAATCGTCGGTGGCGTACCGCCCTCGATCGAATACACCCGCTGCGCATCGCGATTGGTCAGGCAGGCCGCGGCCTCGAAGGCCAGATCCTGCTGCTGCGACGTACTCGCCACCGCGATGTTGATACCGCCGAGGGTCGTCTTGGTCTGCATGTCGGGACTGACACCGGGATAGGGCGCGAAGTTGAACTTCGTCCGCACGACCCGATTGACCGGGGCCAACTCGCTGTCCGCCGGCGGATTGTCCGGATCGGCGAACATCGGGCCGAACTCGGTCATCTCCGGGAAGTACGGCACATCGCCGGCAGCCGCGTTGCTGCGCATGGAGGAGAACACGAATGGCCAGTTGACCTGGTAGAGGGCGTTGCCGCTCTCCATGCCGAGACGCGCCGCCGACTCGTCGGAGTTGGTCAGCGACGGATCGTGGCCCGGCGCGGTCGCCACCGCCTTCAACGTCTGCAGGGCCCGCAGCGTGGCCTCCCGGTGCTCCGGGGTGTCGTTGAGCGTCTGCTTGCTCGGATCGTCGGGATCCACCACTGCACCACCGGCACTGGCGAGCACCGAGTTGAACCACACCATCAGGCCCTCGTACTGGCGGCCCTGGACCATGATGTAGCTCGGTCCGCCCTGCGCCAGCACCTCCTGGGTGTCGGCCAGCATCTCGTCCCATGTGGTCGGCGGACGGGTCTTGTTCAGGTACTCGCGCAAGATGTCCGGGCGATACCAGAGCAACTGGGTGTTGGTCCAGGTGGGGATGCCGTAGAGCCGCTTCTCGGCGTCGTCGTCGGTCTTCCACATCGCGGTCTCGAGCGGTCCGCCCAGGGTGTCGCGTTCGACCTCGGCCGCGAGATCGTCGGGCACCGGGACCATCCAGCCCGCGTCGGCGAACTCGGCCGTCCATACGACGTCCATGCCCATCAGGTCCAGACCGTGGTCGTTGCCGGCGAGCCGCCGCGCCAATTGCAAGCGCTGGTCGTCGGCCGATTTGGGCAACGGCGTGGTGACGATCGTGTACGCGCCGTCGGATTCTGCCGAGCACTGCTGCCCGACCCGGTCGATGAACGCGGCGCCGTCGGCCGGTGGATAGATGTTGATCACCCGCGGCGTATAGCCCGATCCGCAGGCGGTGACGATGGGCAACGCGGTCGCCAGGGCAGCCGCAGCCACCACGAATTTTCGCCTCAGGCCGCGATGTCGTCTCGGATTCGTTGTGGATCGACCGGATTCGGAACTGCCAGCCCGGAACCGCACGCAGCCTCCTCGATGTCGTTCGCGGTGCAAGACTTCGAGGCCGCACCGGTCAGCGTCTGAGGCGTTACGTTAGCCGTCACACTTCGTGACATGCAACACATTCGGTAAGGGCGTCCCAGAACGTAGGGGAATCGTGATCTGATCGCGGGCGCGATCGCAGCCACGGTCCCGCGAGGGGCACTAGTTGGACAGCCGACTGAGCATGTCCCGCGCCTTCTCGGCGGTGCGTGGATCGCAGAGCACGTCGTAGCGCCCCGCGACGAGCTGCATGGTGGACGCGAAGTCACGCTGACCCCGGGTCGCGGCATACGGGATCGTCGTCGAGATCACGCCGAAGATGATGCCGCCGACCAGGCCGAACACGATGGGCGCAAAGCCCGCGCCGGTCACCACCAGCGAGACGAGCAGACCGAAGAACAGGCCCAGCCAGGCGCCGGACACGATGCCGCCGCCGATCACCTTACCCCAGGTCAACCGGCCGATGACGCGCTCCACCTGCATCAGATCCACGCCGACGATCGTCACATCCTGCACCGTGAAGTTCTGGTCGGAGAGGTGATCGACGGCGCGCTGCGCCTCGGCGTAGGTGCCATAGGATCCGATGGGCCATCCCGTCGGCGGCGTCGGGAGGCCCGGCGTCTCGCGGCCGGGGCGCAACGGGTTCGTCATCTCGAGTCCTTCATGTCGTCGGGCGCCCGGGGCGCGTGTTCGTCAGGCGCCGGCGGCGTGGACACCATCGGGGCCCGCCGCCAGGCACTACGGCGGATCGGGATACACGCAGTGCGCATCCCGCTACCACTACCCTTACTCTCATGGCGGTGGTGAGCAAGGTGTACGTGGCCAGGTTGGCCGGATTGGCCGTGCTCGGACCGGACGGCGAGTCGATCGGTCGCGTGCGTGACGTCGTGGTTGCGGTCCGCCTCACCGGGCAGCAGCCCCGCGCGCTCGGCCTGGCGGTGGAGCTCACCACCCGCCGGCGGATCTTTGTGCCCATGCTGCGGGTCACGACCATCGAGCCCCAGGCGGTCACCCTCAACACCGGTACGGTCAGCCTGCGTCGGCTCCACCTGCGACCGGGTGAAGCGTTGGCGATCGGGCAGATTCTGGATTCCCGTGTCCGCATCGACGATCCGGACCTAGCGGACCTCGCCGGCGTCGACGTGACCGTGGTCGACCTGGGGATCGAACGCACCCGCACCCGGGACTGGGTGATCTCGCGGGTAGCGGTCCGCACCGGACGCCGCGGCCTTCGGCGGCGCGGGGAGACCCACGTGGTGGACTGGACCCACGTACACGGCCTCACCCCGACCGACCTCAACCTGCCCGGCCAGGGGGTCGCCCAGGCACTCCAGCAGTTCGAGGGTATGCGGGCCGCCGACGTGGCCAACGCACTGCGCGAGCTTCCCGCCAAACGCCGCGACGAGATCGCCACCGCGCTCGACGACGAACGACTCGCCGACGTGCTCCAGGAACTCCCACCCGACGACCAGACCGACGTGCTGAAGAAACTCGCACCGGAACGCGCTGCCGACGTACTCGAGGCCATGGACCCCGACGACGCCGCCGACCTCCTCGGCGAGCTACCCGACGCGGAGGCCGAATCCCTGCTCGAGCGCATGGACCCGGAGGACTCCGAACCCGTCCGTCGACTCCTGTCGCACTCACCCGATACCGCCGGCGGACTGATGACCCCCGAGCCGATCATCGTCACCGCGTCCACGACCGTCGCCGAAGCACTTGCCCGCGTGCGTGATCCGGACGTCACACCCGCTGCGGCAAGCCTGGTGTTCGTGGTCCGTCCACCGACGGCCACCCCGACCGGCAAATATCTCGGCTGCGCACACCTGCAGGCGCTGCTGCGCGAGCCGCCCGCCCATCTGGTCGGCGGAATCGTCGACACCGATCTCTCCCGACTGCACCCCGAGGACTCGCTGGAAGCGGTGACCCGGTACTTCGCGACCTACAACATGGTGTGCGGACCCGTCGTCGACGACCAGGGCCATCTGGTGGGCGCCGTCAGCGTCGACGACCTGCTCGACGAGATCCTGCCCCGCGACTGGCGCGAATCCGACTCCGATGACACCGGTCCCATCCCCCGGATCACCGGCGCCGACATCGCAGGAGCCGGTGCGTGAGCGCCGACCAGAGCGGCCGTCGCCTCGACACCCCCCGCGGAGGCCGGCGATTCTCGTTCAATATGGACTCCGACGTGGTCGGCATTCACGCCGAACGCATCGCGCGGTTCCTCGGCACCGGGCGCTATCTGGCGATCCAGACCGTGATCGTGATCGTGTGGATCGCACTCAATCTGGTAGCGGTGTCCTGGCGCTGGGATCCGTATCCGTTCATCCTGCTCAATCTGGCGTTCTCCACCCAGGCGGCCTATGCGGCGCCATTGATCCTGCTCGCGCAGAATCGCCAGGAGAACCGCGACAAGGTAGCCCTCGACGAGGACCGCATGCGCGCGGCGCAGACCAAGGCCGACACCGAATTTCTCGCACGCGAACTCGCCGCGGTACGTCTCGCGGTCGGCGACACCGTCACGCGCGACTACCTGCGCCGCGAACTCGACGACCTGTTGACCGAACTCACCGAACGGCTCGGCCCGTCAGCCGACGATGACAGCGACCGATCCGAGCGCCCAGGTGACGAGCGGGACGACGCTCGGCGGTAACACTCGACCGTTCACCCACCGATCAGATGCGTGTGGCCAAGAATTGTCTGGTTCCTGTTCTGGGGCGGTCGACCCATATGTATCGTGGGTCACACGCCGACCGACCCGGGGAGGCGTCCGGTACGGCCGGATCACACGGGGTCGGTTCGGACGTCGATCCGCGAGAATTCGGGGCGGACATGTTTGAGTGGTGGATCATCGGAGTGGGTGTGGACAGTCAGTCGACAGCGGTGACGCAGATGCGGGGGACATCGGTCAGGGGCCGAGCGACGTCCTCGAGGACGTACTGGTGAGCCCGCGCGTCTTCCGCCGGGCCCGCGGCCCGCGCCGGACCCATGTGCCACGTCGCGCGCTCGCTGTCGGTGCCGGTGGCGTGCTGATGGGGGCGATGCTGCTCGGCGCGGCAACGTCGAGCGCGACGGGCGGTTCGATGTCTCCCCGACCGGAGACAGTTGTCGAAGCAGCGCCCACCATGACCGCCGAGATCGTCCCCGGTGCGCCGGTGACACTGCTCGGTTTCGCCCCACCACCCAAGACGGTCGAACCCGCGGTCGCTCCGCAATTCCGCATCAGCGCCGCACTCCCGAGCGGACCACTCGGCATTCCCGGAGTGGTCCTGCAGGCATACAAGTTGGCCGCCAACCGGGTCGCCGCGGAATCGCCACAGTGCAAACTCCCCTGGTTCCTCCTCGCGGGCATCGGGCGCATCGAGTCGAACCACGCGTCCAATGGTTCCGTCGACGAGTACGGCACCACGATCAACCCGATCGCCGGGCCCATCCTGGACGGGTCGCTGGCCGGGAATGCGGTCATCCGCGACACCGACGGCGGCGCCATCGACGGCGATACGGCACACGACCGCGCGATGGGACCGATGCAGTTCATCCCCAGCACCTGGGCGAGTTGGGGCTCCGACGCCAACGGCGACGGCAAGTCGGACCCGAACAACGTCTTCGACGCCACGTATTCGGCCGGCCGCTATCTGTGCGCCGGCGTCACCGACATCATGGCCGAGAAGAACAAGGTATCGGCGGTGCTGCGCTACAACCATTCGATGGAGTACGTGGCCAACGTGCTGGGCTGGGCGGGCGCATACGCGACGGGCGTGATGCCGACCGACCCGATCCCCGAACCCAAGCGCAAGCCGAAGAAGTCGTCGTCGAGCACGTCGTCGACACCGACGACCTCGGGGGACAGTTCGTCGGCGCCCTCGACCCCCGAATCCACCACCACTCCGGCGCCTACCTGCCTCGGCCAGTTGTGCCTGCCGCCGGGTCTGATACCGCCGGAAATGCTGCCGCCGGAACTCCGCCCGAAGACCGCCCCGAAGCCGCAGCCCACCACGCCGAAGAAGCCCGGCGCCGCGGCCGCCCCGAGCACCACGACGCCGGCCCCGGGCGCGGGACGATGATCCGCGGCCGCTGAGCGCGAGCACATCGCCCGCCCGCCTGCGGCCCCAACGCACCTGCCGAGACGTCCGACGCCGACGGTTAAGCTGGCAGGTGATGACTACCGGAGTTGTACCCACCGAATCAGCGGTCCGCGCCGCGCTCAGCAAGGTCAATGATCCCGAGATCGGCAAACCCATCACCGAGCTGGGGATGGTCGAGTCCGTCGCTGTCAACGACGATGCGAGTGTCGACATCGTCGTCCTGCTGACCACCTCGGGCTGCCCGATGCGCACCGAGATCAGTGGCCGGGTGGAGCGCGCGGTCGCCGACGTGCCGGGTGTCGGCGCGGTCCGCGTCGAACTCGACGTGATGGACGACGAGCAGCGCACCGAACTGCGCAAGAAGCTGCGCGGCGACAAGGCCGAACCGGTGATCCCGTTCGCTCAGCCCGGCTCGCTGACCCGCGTCTACGCGGTCGCCTCCGGCAAGGGCGGGGTCGGCAAGTCGAGTGTCACGGTCAATCTCGCCGTCGCGCTGGCCGAGCGCGGCCTGAGTGTGGGCGTACTCGACGCCGACATCTACGGGCATTCGGTGCCCCGGATGCTCGGCAGTGACGCCAAGCCGACGCAGGTCGAACGGATGATCATGCCGCCGCAGAGCCATGGGGTGCGGTTCATCTCGATCGGCCAGTTCACCGACGGCAACACCCCGGTGACCTGGCGCGGCCCGATGCTGCACCGCGCTCTGCAGCAGTTCCTCGCCGACGTCTACTGGGGCGACCTCGATGTCTTGCTGCTCGATCTGCCACCCGGTACCGGTGACGTGGCCATCTCGATCGCCCAGCTCATCCCCGGCGCGGAGATCCTGGTGGTGACGACACCGCAACAGGCGGCCGCGGAGGTCGCCGAACGCGCCGGCGCCATCGCCTTGCAGACCCGGCAGAAGATCCTGGGGGTCGTGGAGAACATGTCCTGGATGGAACTGCCCGACGGCTCCCGGATGGAGCCCTTCGGGTCCGGGGGCGGCGAGAAGGTCGCCGAGCGGCTCACCCGGGCAGTGGGCGCAGAGGTCGAGCTCCTGGGTCAGGTGCCCCTGGAGACGACGCTGCGCGAGGGTGGCGATTCCGGCGTCCCGGTGGTGCAGTCGGCACCGGAGTCCGCGTCGGGGGCGGCGTTGCGTGCGATCGCCGAGAAACTGGCGGTCCGGCGGCGGGGTCTGGCCGGTATGAGCCTGGGTATCGACACCACTCGGCACGCCTGACGGGGCTGACGGGCCGGACCTGGGCGACGACTCAGGTGGCGTCCCAGTCGCTGACCCGGTGACCTCGGACCGTCGGCGTCGCCGATGTAGCCGCCTCCGCGACGTCTGCCGGTGCGTCGGCGGCGGGTCCGGGGTCCGGGAGCGGCCGCGAGACAGGTTTGATCTCCGGGGTGTCAGTGGTGCTGCGGTCGACGGTGGTCGCGTCGAGTCCTACGTTGAACACCGAGTCGTCACCGTCGAGCAGATGTTTGGTGACCACGGCCCGCGGGGTCATGCCACGCAGTTCGTTCAGGTCGGACAGCGGCTTGCGCAACTCGTCGAATTCGGGGCCGAGTTCGTTCTTGAGCTGATCGGTGGCGCCGGTCGCATAGTCGCGTACCTGCCGCAGCGACTTCATCGTCCACGAGACGGCGCCGGGCAGTCGTTCCGGGCCGAGGATGATCAGACCGGCAGCGAGCAGTACGGCGATCTCACCCCAACCGATGCTGCTGAACATTGCACTTCCCCATCGCTCGATCCCACTGCCGCGCCCTCAGCCGGACGTGTCAATCACTGGCCGGCGTCATCGTACCGGTGAAGGTGCGTCCGTTTCGCCAGTACGTGAAGGGCACCGTGTCATCGATCTTCGCGGTGCGGACTGCCACGGTCAACTCGTCTGCGCTCTCGATGGTCCGGTCGTTGAACGAGGTGATCACGTCGTCCTCCCGGACACCGGCCTGATCGGCCGGCCCACCGGCGACCACATTGCGCACCTGTGCACCCAACACCCGGTCGTTGCGCACCGAACTGGCGTTGACACCGATCTGCGGATGTCGCACCTCACCGTTGCGGATCAACGTCTGCGCGATCGGCACCACCTGGTTGATCGGGATTGCGAAACCGAGACCGATCGATCCGCCGCCGGGAACCAGCCCGGCGGTGTTGATCCCCACCACCTCGGCATCGTCGTCGACGAGCGGGCCGCCGGAATTGCCCGGGTTGATCGCGGCGTCGGTCTGGATGGCGTCGATCACGGCGTCGGTGTCGGATTCCGCGTCCGGTCGGAGCGGGACAGGACGGTGCAGTGCGCTGACGATGCCGCTGGTCACGGTGCGGTCGAGACCGAGCGGGGAGCCGAAGGCGACGACTTCCTGGCCGATCTGCAGATCGTCGGAGTTGCCGATCTTGGACACCGTCAGATTGTCGACGTTGTCCACCTTGACGACCGCCAGGTCGGTCTTCGTGTCGCGGCCGACGATGCGTGCGGGTACCCGTTGCCGGTCGAAGAAGACGGCTTCGAGCTTGGCGTTGCGGTCGTTGGCGGCCATCGCGATGACGTGGTTGTTGGTGACGATGTAGCCGTTCTCGTCGATGACGAAGCCCGACCCTGTGCCCACCGAAGTCGAGGTGCGCACATCGAGGGCCACCACCGACTTCTCCACCGACCGTGCCACATTCGCGACCGGTGAACGTGGTGCGGCGTCGTCGTCGGCCTCCCCGGTGGCCAGCTGCACGGAATCCGAGTTGAGCGGCGAGACGACCTCCGCCGTCCACCGGCCCATCAGGCCACCGAACAGCCCCACCAGCAGCGCCAGCACCGCCAGTGTCGCCAATGCGTGCCAGCTCACCCGACCACCGAACAGGATGTCCCGGATGCCCAGTCTGGGACCGGATTCGGTCGGTTCGGCGCTCGACGGTGCGGTCAGTGCCGGATCCGCGAGCGCTGCCATGCTCTCCGGGTCCCGCCACGGGTCGGCCGGCGCCGCCGGGGCGTCGTCGTGGCCGTAGCCCGCGAGGGGGTCGCGCTGCAGGGTCGCGGTCTCGCCGGCCGGCCGGCCGAACGCCTCGGCGAGCACCGGGTCCGGCGGGGAGATCTCCGGCGCCGGTCGGTCGGTCGGGTGGGTTGACTGCGCGAACGATCCGGCCACGCCGTCGGGGCGGCCGAACACCGCGGCGGTCTGCGGCGAGACCGCGCCACGATGTGGACCGGCGGCGACATCGCGGTTGTCGGCGGGCTCCGCACCCACCTGCTCGGCGTCGTCACCGACCTGCGCGGCTGCCGCCTCCTCGGTCATGGCGTCGTCGGCGGTCCGGTTCGCCTGATCGAGTGCGTCGTCCCTACTACCGTCCACCGGTCAGCGGCTCCGCCACCGGCTCATCCGCGCCCGGGTCGAGCCCGCCTCGAACTCCTCGGTCGGCGCACTCGGCCGCACCGGGCCGGTCTCGTCGCCGAGGCCCAGCCGATCGCCGGGGTGGCGGTCGGTCGGGATGTCCGACGACAGTCCGGTCACGTCGATCTCGCGGGTGGGGATCTGACTCAGCTGGCCCAGCAGACCGGCCGGCATCGACACGTCGCCGGCTGACCTCAGCCGCGTACGCGCGGTCACCTGCGCATCGACCGCGCCCATACATTCCGGGCACTGCGCGAGATGCTGGGTTGCACGCAGGTGAGCGGTCATCCCGAGCTCAGCATCGACGAAGGCGGCAACCGCTTCGGCGGCGAGGTGTTCGGTGGAGGCGAAGCCCCGTCCGCCGGCCGTGCCGGGCGCGCGATAGCTGCGATTCGGCGCGAAGGAGGCGGTCACCGGCGTCCAGGTCGCGGGATTCCAGGACGACCGTCGGCGGCGTCGGAGGTTGGATGCGGGAAGCGGACCGTCGAGGCCCGGTTGTCGCGAGTCCGGTTGCCCCGAGGTGGGCCTTCCTCGGCTCATCTCCATCTGACGTTCACCTCTTTCGCCGTAGCGCCACGTCCACCTCTGTGCGGATGTCGCGTCGCACCGGTGCGGGTTGCACCGCGCGTGACGACGCGCGGCCACCCAGCCTATCCGAAGATGACAACGACGCCGGGGCGCCTGCGGTTCCCGGGCACGAACGCTCTAGCGAAACGAACCCACCGCGACCGAGCGACTGTCGGTGTGACCGCGGGCATTGAGGTGGTCACGGATGGCCTGACGACCACGATGGATGCGGCTGCGCACGGTGCCCAGTTTCACACCGAGCGTCGCGGAGATCTCTTCGTAGGACAGACCCTCGATGTCGCATAGCACGACGGCCGCACGGAACTCGGGTGGCAGCGTGTCGAGCGCGTCCTGGAGATCGGGATCCAGGTTGGCGTCGTGGAAGATCTGCTGCGGATCGGGTGTGTCGGCGGGGACCCGGTCGTACTCCTCGGGAAGCGCCTCCATCCGGATCTTGCTGCGTCGCCGAACCATGTCGAGGAACAGGTTGGTGGTGATGCGATGGAGCCAGCCCTCGAAGGTGCCGGGCTTGTAATTGGACAACGACCGGAACACCCGGATGAATGTCTCCTGGGTGAGATCCTCGGCATCATGCTGATTGCCGGACAGCCGGTAGGCGAGGCGGTACACGCGATCGGCGTGTTCGCGCACCAATTCGTCCCAAGACGGCATCAGATTGCCGTCGCCGGTGGCGTCGAAGCCGGCGGTGCCGGCGGGGACGACGTCTGCAGACCCCAGGGGATCAGTCATGTTGAGTGGCCAGTTCCCTTCCCCGGTCATCACATCGGATGACGGATGTTCACGATGGTAAACCAGGACCCTCGCCAAACTATTCCGCCGGACGAGGGATATCGCTGAGGAAACCCTCTCCCATCGTGTTGTGGTCGCCGTATGAGAGACCTGAGGTTTCGCTGAGGATGTCGCGGGACCCGCCAAACCGCGCCTGACCACGTGGTTCTGCACCCGGATGGCGCGCCGCGCACGTATTGGCGACGTCGGGACATAACCTCGAGGGGTGACGGATTCAGAAGGAGGCGCCGACGGTACGGCCGCCTCGGCGGGCAACACAGCGATCGACTACGCCGAATCGGCCATCGTCGAGGACGACGCCTTGCTGGCAGCGCGCGCCCGGGCCGAGGAATTGGGCGCCGCGGCCGTCGCTCCGGCGGTGGGTGCGTTGCTGGCGTTGTTGGCCCGCAGTTGCGACGCCCATGCCGTGGTGGAGATCGGTACCGGAGTCGGCGTCAGCGGATTGTGGCTGCTCAACGGGATGGCCACCGATGGTGTCCTGACCACCATCGACCCCGAACCGGAGCACCATCGCGCCGCGCGGCAGTCGTTCGCCGGCGCGGACATCGCCTCGGGCCGCACGCGCCTGATCAACGGCACACCCCGCGACGTCCTCCCGCGCCTCGCCGACGAATCCTATGATCTGGTCTTCGTGGACGGACCCTTGATCGACCATCCCCGCCACGTGACCGAGGCGGTGCGCATGCTCCGGCCCGGTGGCGTGGTGGTGGTCCACAACGCCACCGCCGGCGGAGCCGTCGCCGACCCGAGCCGGACGGACCCGGCCACCGTGGCCGCGCGGGAGGCGGCGCTGCTCATCGCCGACGATGAGCGCCTGCTGCCGGTGGTGATCCCGCTCGGGGCCGGTGTGCTGGCTGCCGCGAAGGCTCGCTGAGCCGCGGGAGCCGGGTCCGAGACGCGGGGCTCAGACGTCGGTGGAGAACCGAATCCCGTTGTCGGGCAACTGGACACCCGGCCATACCCGGGCACCACGGAGTAGTTCACAGCGGGCACCGACGTCGGCTCCGTCGCCGATCACGGTGTCCCGGACGAGTGCGCGCGGGCCCAGTCGGGCGCCGAAGCCGATGATGCTGCGTTCCACCACCGCCCCGGCCTCGACGACCGCTCCGTCGAAGATCACGGCGCCGTCGAGCCGGGCGCGCGGACCGATCTCGGCGCCGCGGCCGACCACGGTCCCACCGATCAGCACCGCACCCGGCCCCACCCCGGCACCCTCGTGCACCAGCGATTCGCCACGGCGGTCACCGAGCGCCGGCGACGGGGCGATTCCGCGGACGAGGTCGGCGGACCCGCGCACGAAGTCCTCCGGAGTGCCCATGTCGCGCCAGTAGGCGTGATCGGCGTGGGCCTGGATGTGCCGGCCGTCGGCAAGCAACTTGGGGAACACCTCGCGCTCCACCGACACGGGCCGGCCGGCTTCGATCTCCTCGATCACCGAACGCCGGAAGACGTAGGTTCCGGCGTTGATCTGATCCGTCGGGGGATCCTGGGTCTTCTCCAGGAAGTCGGTGACCCGGCCGGTCTCGTCGGTGGGTACGCAGCCGAAGGCGCGCGGATCGCTCACCGACACCAGGTGCATCGTGACGTCGGCGCCACTGCGTCGATGCGTGGCGAGTACCTCGCGCACATCGGTGCCACCGAGCACATCTCCGTTGAACACGAGGATGGTGTCCGCGGTCAGTTCGCCGAGCACGTTGCGAATGGCGCCGCCGGTACCGAGCGGCTCGGTCTCGGTGACATAGGTCAGATTCAGTCCGAGCTTCGAGCCGTCCCCGTAGTACTCGGCGAACACATGGGCCTGAAAGGACGTCCCCAACACCACATCGACGATGCCCGCCTCCCGGATGCGGGAGAGCAGATGCGTAAGAAACGGCACTCCGGCTGTCGGCAGCATCGGCTTGGGGGCCGAGAGGGTCAACGGCCGTAGCCGGGTGCCCTTTCCTCCGACGAGGACCACAGCCTGCACGCCGTCTGCTCCCGGCGGCGTATCGGCAAGGTTGTCACTGGTCATGGCTTCCTCCTCGGTGTCGTTCCCCAGACCTGCGGGCCGCGATGACCGCGACCCGCGAACGTAGCGCGAGTCCGATGCGCAAGGCGAGCCGCACCGGCGCCCGCCACACCCCGGGGTGTCGGTCTGCCTGGAAGCGGTACGCACTGCGGTGATGGGCGGGGAGCATGGCGTCCGGATCACGTCCGGCCGCATGCCCCTTGGTGTGCACGACCTCCGCGTCGGGCACGTAGACGTTCAGCCAGCCGGCCCGGCCGAGCCGGTCACCGAGATCCACGTCCTCCATGTACATGAAGTAGCGGGCGTCGAAGCCCTGCACCGAATCGAACGCCGCTCGGCGGACCAGCAGGCACGAACCCGACAGCCAGCCGACGGGCCGTTCGCTGGGCTCGGCGTTGTCGGCGCGATACGCCGTAGTCCAGGGGTTCGATGTCCAGATCGACCCGAAGAGAGCGTGGCCGGCGCCGGAGACGAGGTCGGGTACCCGACGGGCGGACGGGTAGACCGAACCGTCCGGCTCGCGGATCAGCGGCCCGAGCGAACCGGCACGTGGCCAGCGACGGGCAGCCGCAAGCAGTTCGTCGAGTGACCCCGGCGACCACTCGACGTCGGGGTTGGCCACCGCGATGAACTCGACTGTCGGGTCCAGTTCGGCGACGGCCCGATTGATGCCACCGCCGTAGCCGATGTTGCCGCCGGTGTGGACCAGGGTCACGTTGTCGTGCTCACGCGCCGCGGCCTCGGGAGCGCCGTCGGTGGATCCGTTGTCGGCGATGACGACCCGCGGCGGCGACGCCGACGTGGCCTTCGTCAGGCTTTCCAGGAACGTCGTGAGGTGTTTCCCCGACGAATACGTCACCGTCACGACGGCCAACTCAGCGGACATCGGACAAGGGTAACCAACCCGGGATGGTGTCCCCTGCGGTTGCACCACGTGTCAGTCCACCGAGGCGTGATCGAGCGCCACAGCCGCATGCAGTGCGGAACGCCAGTCGCGCAGCGGGGTGAGGCCGGCCTGCACCCACGCGTCTCCGGACAACACCGAATACGCAGGTCGCGGCGCCGGGCGCGGGAAATCGGCGGTCGTACACGGATGCACCCGCTCGGGATCGGCACCCAGCTCGGCGAACACCGCGCGTGCGACGGCAAACCAGGTGACGCTGCCGGAGTTCGTGGCGTGCAGCACGCCACCGGCGACGCGGGGATCGTGACCACGGGCCACCAGCTCCCAGAGACCGGCCGCGAGATCCGCCGCATAGGTGGGCGATCCGGTCTGGTCGTCGACCACTGACACCGTGTCGCGGGACGCCTCCAGCCGCCGCATGGTGCCGACGAAGTCACGGCTGTCGGGACCACCCGTGTAGACCCACGCGGTACGGACGATCGTCGCGGCCGGGTCGAGTTCGCGGGCAAGATCCTCCCCGGCGAGCTTGGACGCGCCGTACACCGTCTCCGGTGTACCCGAGACGTCGTCGGGTTCATATGCGACCTGCCGTCGCGGACCCGTGGTGGTGGCCGCCGCACCGGCGAAGACGTAGTCCGTGGAGACGTGGATCAGCCAGGCCCCCGCCGCGCGTGTCGCCCGCGCAAGGTTGCCCGGCCCGTCTCGGTTGACCGCATAGGCACCGGCGGAGTCCGACTCCGCCCCGTCGACGTCGGTGTAGGCCGCACAGTTGAGCACCACGTCGCCGGGACCCAGGTCCGCCAACGCCGTGGGCACCGATGCCGCGTCTGCGATGTCGATATCGGCCGACCCCAGCGCACGCAGACCGTCGGGCGCCGCCGGTTCGGCCTGCAGTGCGGTGCCGAGCTGTCCGGTCGCACCGATGACGAAGATCGTCGGACTCATGGCTGTCATCGTGCCCCACGCGGGCCGCGCGGACGCGATGACGGTCGGTGATGTGGGTCTCGGCGCACCGCTACGGCGTGGCGTTCCCGGATTTCGTTGGTCACTTCAATAGCCTGACGTCAGAACTGCAACATCCGAAACGCCAACATCATAGATATCTGCACACACTTGTGTCACACCGCGACCCGTGAGGTGACGCCGGCAGAACCGTGGTGACCGACGACGAAAGGTGATGACCCGCTCGTGGAGTCTCGACCTGGTGATGCACGCCGACGTCACGGTGGTCGCGCACGCCCCGACGAGCCCACACCCCGTCCCCCGGAGGCGACCGGTGGCCGCGACCAACCGCGCCCGCCCCGCCGTCGTCCGCCGGAGCAGGGACCGGGCGCCGGGCAACGCCGTCGACCACGCCGCCCGGCGCCGGACGACCGTGCCGGCTCTCCCGGATCCACACCGCCGCCGCGCCGCCGACCGACTCCCGACGACACGGATACCCCGCCCCCACGACGCAGGCCTGCCACCTCACCGCCCACCGCCGCTCGCGGCGCGTCCGGCCGCCGACGGCCGGACACCGCCTCGACGGCTTCCGATGAGATCCACACCAGTGATCGCCGCAACGGTGCGCCACCTCGGCGCCGCCGACCTGCCGGCGACGCGGGCCGAGACCCGTCCGATCCGGGCAAGCCCCGCCGCCGGGCAGGTTCGGATCGGCGGGCGCAGCCGGATCGCGGATCACGTCCGGGAGGCGCGGCCGACCCCGATGAGCGCCCCCGTGCATCTCGACCCGGGGCGGCCGGCACGACCGGGCGATCCCGCCTGTCCTGGCGGCCGAGGACCAGCCGCGCCGGAATCGGTCGCGGGCTGGTCGCACTGTTGTCGGCGTCGGTGCTCCTGTGCACCGGCTATGCGTGGAACAACGTCAACAATCTGAATTCCAACATCACGCAGTTGGGCGGGCTGGAACTCGGCGGCGCCGACGACGGCGCGGTCGACATCCTGCTCGTCGGCACCGACTCCCGCACCGACGCGAAGGGCAATCCGTTGTCCGCGGACGAGCTCAGACTGTTGCGCTCCGGCCAGGAAGTGGCCACCAACACCGACACCATCCTGCTGATCCGGATCCCCAACGACGGATCGTCGGCGACGGCGATCTCGGTCCCCCGCGACTCCTACGTCGAGGTTCCCGGTATCGGGATGTCGAAGATCAACGCCGCCTACGGCACCACCAAAGAGGGGGTGCGGCAGCGCGCGGTGGAGTCCGGCGAGTCGGCCGCCGCCGCCGAGGAGGAAGGCACCCAGGCGGGGCGGAAGGCACTCATCGACAGTGTCGCCGGCCTGACCGGCGTGCACGTCGATCACTACGCCGAGGTCGGCCTGCTCGGATTCGTGCTGCTGACCAACGCCGTGGGTGGTGTCGACGTGTGTTTGACGGACGCGGTCAACGACCCGTATTCGGGGGCGCGGTTCCGGGCCGGCGAGCAGACACTCAACGGACCCAAGGCGCTCAGCTTCGTGCGCCAACGTCACGGGCTGCCGCGCGGCGACCTCGACCGCATCACCCGCCAGCAGGTGTTCATGGCGTCCCTGGCCAACAAGATGCTGTCGGCGAACATGCTCGCCGACCCCGGCAAACTGGCCGAACTGCAGCGCGCGGTATCCCGCTCGGTGGTGATCGACGACAACTGGGACGTCGTGAAACTCGCCGAACAGCTCAAGGATCTCAGCGGCGGCCGTGTCAAGTTCGCCACCATCCCGGTGGTGACCGAGCAGGGGTGGAGCGAAGACGGCCAGCAGAGCGTCGTCGAGGTCGATCCGACAGAGGTGCGCACCTTCACCGACAACCTGCTCAACCGCAAGCAGGAGGCCGGAACCGCCGAGCGCGCCGACTACACTGTCGACGTGGTCAACGCCGGCACGATCGACGGTCTCGCGGCGAATGTCGCCAACATCTTGACCACCAAGGGTTTCCAATCCGGTGAGACGGTCAGCGGCAGCGCCGACGACCGTGACACCGTGGTGTACACCCACGCCGAGGACGCCGGGGCCCGACAACTCGCCACCGATCTCGGCGGCGCCGAGGTCCGCGTCGATTCCTCGTTGCCGGAGAACCGGTTGAAGGCCGTTCTCACCAACACCTACGAGGGTCCGGGATCGATCCTCGACACCGGCACGCAGGTCGACAACATCCCGGCCAGCGAGCGTGTCGGCAACAACCGTCCCCCGATCACCGCCGGCACCGACGGCCCGACCTGTGTGAACTGATGACCGACTCCACCATCACCGCAGTCGTCTTCGGCGCTGTCACCGACTGGTCGCAGCCGCTGCTGACCTACTACGACCACCGCAGCGGTGAGCGCACCGAGCTCTCCGGCGCCACCCTGGGCAATTGGGCCGCGAAGTCGGCGAACTTCTTCGTCGACGAACTCGGCTTCGTACCCGGCGACGAGATCCTGGTCGATCTGCCGGAGCACTGGCAGACCGCGGCCATCCTGCTCGGCGCGTGGTGGGCCGGGGCACGCGTCCGATTTCCCGGTACCGACATCACCGGCGTCGGTACCGCGGTGACGTCGGCCGAGCGCATCGACGCGTATGGCGACGTCGACGAGCTGCTGGTCGCCTCGCTGGACCCGTTCGCCATGGGCGTGCGTGACCTGCCCGTGGGCGTCACCGATTTCGCGAGCGCGGTGCGCGTGCACGGCGATCAGTACTCCCCCATCGGCGCGCCCACCGGACCCGTGCTCGACGACGAGGACACCGCCACGGTTCTGGCCACCGCGCGTCGCGCCGCAGCTGATGATGGCATCTCGGCCGGGACACGAGTCCTCACGGTCCGCCCGTGGCACGATGCGCGCCGCGTCATCGGCAATCTCGTTGCACCGCTGGCCGTCGGGGCGTCACTGGTCACCGTGTCGCATCCCGACGAGGAACGGTTGTCCGCGCTCGCCGACACCGAACGCGCGGACCTCACGCTGCGCTGACACGACGAATCGTCCGAACGGGTCTCCTCAAACACGCCTTCGTGCGGCATCCTCGTAGGCATGAAGATCCCCAGGGCTGTTGCGCGAATGAACAAGAAGGTGACAAACCCGATCCAGCGCCAGTGGGCTCCACGCCTGGCGCCATGGGCGATGATCGAGCACGTGGGTCGCAAGTCGGGAAAGAAGTATTCGATCCCGGTGCTCGCCTGGGTCGATGACGACCGGCTGTCGATCGTGCTGACCTACGGCCGCCACACGGACTGGGTGCGCAATGTGCAGGCCGCCGGCGAGTTCGGTTTGGTGCGCAAGTCCAAGCATTTCAAGGTTGTTCGGCCACGCATCATCCCGTCGGATTCGCCCGACGTGGCGTCGGGCGCACGCATCCCGGCACGAATGTTCGAGTCGGTCCTCATCGGCACCATCGTCGACGGGTGAACGCGGTGGCCGATGACGCGCTCGACGACTTCACCCGCCGCGAGGTCACCGTCGGGACGACCACACGGGCGGTGTACTCGAAGGGCGAGGGTCCGGCGGTCATCGTGATCGCCGAGATGCCCGGTATCACCCCGAAAGTCGCCGACTTCGCGCGGAAGGTGGCCGCGCGCGGGCTGACCGCGGTGATGCCGTCGCTGTTCGGTGTCGACGGCCGGGACCCGCGGCCGGATGTGCTGGGCCGCGTGGGATCTGCCCGGTACATGACGGAGACGATCACCCGCGCGTGCATCAGCCGGGAGTTCACCGTACTGGCCACCGGCAAGACCTCCCCGGTGGCCGACTGGTTGCGAGGGTTGGCCGCCGAGGAGCACGAACGCTGCGGCGGACCCGGCGTCGGCGCCGTCGGGATGTGCTTCACCGGAGGGTTCGCACTGGCGATGGCCACCGACGATCGACTGCTGGCGCCGGTGCTGTCCCAGCCGTCGCTGCCGTTCGGCGTGATCCCCGCACGGAACCGGTCCATCGATATCAGCGATGCCGATCTCGCGCGCGTCCAGAGTCGTTGCGCTGCCGGTCTTCAGGTGATGGGTCTGCGGTTCGAGGGTGATCGTCTGGCCCCGCGGTCGCGCTTCGACTTCCTCCGGGAACAACTCGGTGACGCGTTCCTCGCCGTCGAGCTACCCGACTCCTCGGCCAACCCGGATTCCATGTTGCCGCAGCCACATTCGGCACTGACCGAAGACCTCATCGACCAGCCGGGCCAGCCGACGTACGACGCACGCGAGCAGGTCCTCGACTTCTTCGTGGCGAAGTTGCGCCGCCAGGGTCCGGCCATGAATGTGCCGTAGATCTGAGTCACCTGGTGGTACAGATCTACGGCACTTGTGGCCGCGTCAGTCCACCCCGAGCAGCCGCTTGCGCAATGCCTCGTCCTTCTCCAGCACCATCGCCTCCAGTCCCTGCTGGAAATCGACCATACGCGAGCGCAGTTCGGCGTCCGACGACGCCAGGATCCGCACCGCGAGCAGACCCGCGTTGCGCGCGCCGCCGATGGACACGGTGGCCACCGGAACCCCCGCCGGCATCTGCACGATCGACAGCAACGAGTCCAGGCCGTCGAGGGTGCGCAGTTGCACCGGCACGCCGATCACCGGCAGCGGTGTCGCCGAGGCCACCATCCCGGGCAGATGCGCCGCGCCGCCGGCCCCGGCGATGATCACCGAGATACCGCGATCTGCTGCGCCCGAGGCGTAATCGAGCATCCGCTGCGGTGTGCGGTGCGCCGACACGACGCCGACCTCGAAGGGCACCTCGAACTCGGCAAGCGCTTCGGCGGCGGCTTCCATGGTGGGCCAGTCGGAGTCGCTGCCCATGATCAATCCCACGCGTGGGCGGGTCGGTTCGTGGTGCCCCGCGTCGCGGGAGTCCGTCTCGGTCATGCGTGCGCATCCCATCCATCGGTCCACTCGGCGTGCGACATCCAGTGCGCCGCACGTTCCGCACGCTCCCGGACCGTCGCCGGCGTATCCGCCTCGCCACCCACAATGTTGACGTGACCGACCTTGCGATCGGGACGTTCGCCCTTACCGTACAGATGCACCTTGGCATCCGGCATGCGGGCCAGCAGGTGGTGCAGACGCTCATCCATCGACATCTCCGGGGCGGTGTCGGCGCCCAGGATGTTGGCCATCACAACCACCGGCGCCCGCGCGGCGGTGTCGCCGAGCGGGTAGTCGAGCACGGCGCGCAGGTGCTGCTCGAACTGCGATGTCACCGCACCGTCCATGGTCCAGTGCCCGCTGTTGTGCGGTCGCATCGCCAGTTCGTTGACCAGCAGTTCACCGTCGACGGTCTCGAAGAGTTCCATCGCCATCACCCCGACGACACCGAGGGCATCGGCGAGCCGCAGCGCCATCTGTTGGGCCTGTTCGGCCACGTCGTCGGACAGATCCGGCGCAGGGGCCAGCACCACCGCGCACTGCCCCTTGCGTTGAATCGTCTCGACCACCGGCCACGCGGCACCCTGCCCGTATGGGGATCGACCGATCATTGCCGACAACTCGCGGCGCATCGCGACCTTCTGCTCTGCGATGAGGCCTACGCCGGCACCGAATTGCTCATCGAACACCGTGACCGCCTCGTCGCGGTTGTCGAGCAGCCAGACGCCTCGGCCGTCGTAGCCGCCGCGGATCGCCTTGAGCACGATCGCCCAGCCGTGGGTCTGTCCGAACTCGATGAAGCGAGCCCGCGCGTCCTCGCGGGTGTCGGTGAGTTCGGCGAAATCGGGCACCGGGAGGCCGAGCTCCGCGAGCCGCACCCGCATCGCGAGTTTGTCCTGGGCAAAGTGCAGGGCCGCCGACGGCGGACGCACCGCCACGCCCTCGGCCTCCAGCGCCTGTAGATGCGCCAACGGCACACCCTCGTGGTCGAAGGTCAGGGCCACGGCCCCCTCGGCGGCACGACGGAGGTCGGCGAGCTCGTCGTGGGACCCGAGCACGACGTCGGCACTGACCTGGGCGGCCGGATCGGCTCTGCTCGACGCCAGCACGCGCAGACACTGTCCGAGCGCGATGGCCGCCTGATGGGTCATACGGGCGAGCTGACCACCGCCGATCATCGTCACGGTTGGCATGCTGGATGTCACGCCGATCATCGTGGCATGTCCGCCACGTCATGCGCATGACCGACCGGCGAAGTTACTGCTCGGTTTGATTTCGTACACTCGGATCTTGTGCCCTTCATCGACGAGCTCGTGGCTCGACTCCCCGAGCCGATCCGTCGTCTCGCGATGCAACACCACGAACTGATCAAGTTCGCTCTCGTCGGCGGCACCACCTTCGTCTTCGACCTGGCGATCTTCTACGCGTTGACCTTCACCGTGCTGGAACCGAAGCCGGTGGTGGCGCGCATCATCTCGGGCACGCTCGCCACGATCCTGAGCTACATCCTCAACCGCGAGTGGGCTTTCAAGAACCGCGGCGGTCGCGAACGCCATCACGAGGCGCTGCTGTTCTTCGCGATCAGCGGTATCGGCGTGATCCTGGCCGCGGCGCCACTGTGGGTGGCCAACAACGTCTTCGACCTGCGCAGCAACGTCTCCACCACCGAGCTGGTGGTGCTCGACTTCATCTTGGGCTTCCTCATCGGCAATCTGCTGCAGATGGGGTTCCGATTCTGGGCGCTGCGCAAGTTCGCCTTCCCGGTCGAACAGTTGCGCGGTGGGGACGCCGGCTCCACCGATCTGCATCCGACCGACGCCGAACTCATCGATGAGGAACTCGGTCACGCCTGATCTCGGATCGGCCGGTGGGCGCCCCCGCATCGGTCCCGCCACTCAACCTGCTCCCATACGTCGACGGGATCACCAGCGAGAACACCGCCGGTCGGCGCGAGGTGAGGTCGAGCCGTCCGCCGTCGGCCTCCACCAGCGCGCGCGCCAGCGACAGTCCCACCCCGTTGCCCCGCCCGGCGGAGAACCCGCGCCGAAAAATGTGGCCGACGAGTTCGTCGGGCACCCCGTCACCCTGGTCGGAGACCGACACCCGCACCATGTCACCCGATGGCAGGTCGTCGACCTGAATGTGGCATGTCCCGCCACCATGCTGCAGCGCATTGTCCACCAGGACGCTCAACGCCTCGCGCAACCGCCCGGGCCGCGCGCTCACCGCGGTCGCCCGGCCGTCGAAACCCGCCGAGATGGAGCGGCCGGCGGCCTCGAAAGACGCACGGAAGTCGCCGATCAGCGTGGTCACCATCTCCTCGACATCGATGTCATCGGGTACCGCGGGGTCGTTGCGCGAGGCGGCGACCATCTCGTCGAGTTCTCGGGAGAGCCGCTCCACCTGTTCGAGGGCCGCCTCGGCCTCGCCGACGACCGACGCGTCGGGATGCAACGACAATTCATCCAGCCGCAACTGGATGGCAGTGAGACGACTTCGCAACTGATGTGAGACATCGCCGACGATCTCACCTTCCCGTTCCAGACGGAGCGCGATCTCGGCATTGGCATCGCCCAGAGCCCGGGACACGCGGTCGAGCTCACCGATGCCGTAAGACTTCCATTCCGAACGGAAGTCGCCCCGCGCCATGGCCGCGGCCCGGTCGGCGAGGTCGATGAGCGGATCGGCGATCCGGCCGGCGGTCACGGCCGCGACGATCGTGCCGGCCGCGATCGAACTGGCGACCACCAGCAGCACGATGCCGACGGCGACGAGCTGATCGTCACGGACCTGATCGAGCGGGATCTGGAGCAGCAGCGACCCGGCATTGCCGAGGCCGAGCGACTCGCCCAGTGTCGCGCCGTCGATCGGATCGCCGATCACCACCATCGCGTCCGCACCGCCGTCCACCGGGTAGCGCAGCGTCAGCCGGCCGTTCTCGGGGATCAGCAGACGGAAGGCGTCGACGTCGAGCTGTCCCGGCGGGAGACTGCCCGCCTCCCCCTCCTGCCGGATCAGCTGATCGGAGATCAGTTTGAGGCGAGTGTCGAGCGTCTGATGGGCGTTGTCCGACACCCACCACCATGCGATCACGCTCAGCGGCACGCCCAGCAACAGGCCGACCGCCAGGCACATGGCGATCATCGTGTTCAGGATCCGGCGGCGCATCGCGATGTCGTCCGGTCAGGGATCGAATCGGAATCCGACGCCGCGCACCGTCACGATGTGCCGGGGGCGGTCGTACTGGTCGTCGCCGATCTTCTTCCGCAACCAGGAGATGTGCATGTCCAAGGTCTTCGATGAGCGCAGATCCGCCGAGCCCCACACCTCGGTGAGAATCTCGTCGCGGCTCACGACCTGCCCGGCGCGTTCCATCAGAAAACGCAACAGATCGAACTCGCGATTGGCCAGCACGATGTCGGCGCCCTTGGCCAGCACCCGCCGCCCGCGGGTGTCGAGTTGGATGTCGCCGCCGTCGAGCACCACGTCGGAACTCTGCTGACGCCGCAGCAATGCCCGCACTCGCGCGAGCAACTCGGCGAGGCGGAACGGTTTGCCGACATAATCGTCGGCCCCGGCATCGAGGCCCACCACGAAGTCGACCTCGTCGGTGCGCGCGGTCAGCATCAGCACCGCCAGCGAGGGTCGTTGCGACCGTACCCGTCGGCACACCTCGAGCCCGTCGATCTCGGGCAGACCGAGGTCGAGGATCAGCAACTCGAAACGACTGTCGAGGGCGTGGTCGAGAGCCTGCGCGCCGTCGGTGACGACCTGGCAGCCGTAGCCCTCCCGAATGAGCGCGCGAGCCAGCGGCTCCGCGATGGCGGCATCGTCCTCGGCCAACAGGACGTCGGTCATCGCCTGCTGCCCTCGTCGTGACGCCGACCCGGTGTGTCATCGGACAGGTCGTCGTACCTGTCGGCGCCGAGCGGCTCGTTCTCGGCCTCATCGAGCACCTCGTGGTAGAGCAGCGCATGTACGCGTTCGACCTGCGGGATGTCGTCGAAGGCCAGGGGCTCATCCGACGCGGACTCGATGATCAGTGTGCCGGTGCGCAGCAACCGGTCGATCAGACCGTGCCGGAACTCGACGGTGCTGATCCGGCGGATCGGGATGTCGATGCCGGAACGGGTGATGATGCCGTTGCGGAAGATCACCCGGCGGTCGGTGAGGACGAAATGCGTCGTACCCCACGAGACCAGCGGCCGGATGAAGAACCAGCCGAACGCGACGAGCCACAAAACGCCGACGATGCCCAGCAGCACCAGTCGCGTGGTGGAGCCGAGGTCGGCACCGGTGATCACGCCAGCCAACAAGCCGGCCGCGGCGGTGAACACCACGAAGAGCAGGAACGGGCCGACCAGACATTTCCAGTGGGGATGCCGATGCAGCACGATCTCCTCGCCCGGGGCGAGGTTCTCCCGTGGATAGGACATGGCTGTCAGCTTAGTGGTGCTGTTCGCCGGAGCGGCCGTTCGGTGTGCAGGCGTGGGTACACTGCCGGTGAAGCCGTGCAGGTGACGACAAGTCTCGAGGTCCGACAGACATGAGCTACAACGATCCACGTGACCCGCGCGATCCACGGACCGCGCGCTATGAACCCGGGTATCCCGATTCCCGGGCGTACAGTCGGCCATCCACGCCGCGATCCGATCACTCGGATCCGACGTACTCGTATGCGGCCGATCCGTATCAGCACACCGAGGCCGGACGATCGAAACCGCGGCGCGGACCCGACATCAATCCGACGATGTTCGTCGGCGGCGTGGTGATGACCGGCGTGGTGACCGGCCTCGCCGCGTGGCTGGCCGCCTGGGTCATCCGGGCGATCGTGCAGCGGGTCAACGAAGCAGGCCGATTCGGGGTGTGGAATCCGCTGGCACGCGACGAGTTCTGGTTCGCCGTGGTCGGATTCCTGTGTGCGCTCGCCGCCGGCGCGCTGTGGTACGTGCTGCAGCTGATCACGCCATCGCCGGATCAGTTCTTCCGCTGGATCGTCGGGCTGCTCATCGCCGCGTCCGTGATCATCCCGCTGGTGTTGTCCGCGGAGGTGTCGGTGGGTATCGCCACCGCCGTCGTGCACCTGATCATCGGGCTGCCGATCATCTCGCTCATACCGGCCATGGGACACAAGAGCATCCGCGACACCTGACACCCAGCGCGGTCGACCCGCACCCGAGCTGCCGCGGCACGATCGACGCCGCGGCGATCACGCGTCGAGTGGCCGCAGGTGGGTGACATCGCCCGCCGCGGCCACCACCTCGCGGCCGTCGGCGTCCAGAACGATCCGCCCCATCGCGTCCACACCGACGGCGGTGCCGGTCACCGTCTGATCACCGGGCAGCACCAGCCGCACCCGTTGGCCGACCGTGTCGCTGCGCTCGCGGTAGGCCGCGCTGAGTCGGTCGAGGTCGTCGGGCCAATGGGTCAGCAGATCCGCGAGCCCGCGCAGAAACGCGGCCGCCAGCTCGGTATCCGACACCGCACTGCCGGTGCTGATCTGCAGAGACGTCGCCGTCGGCACAGGCAACTCGTCGGGGGTCATGACGGTGTTGATGCCGATACCGATCACTGCGACACCACCGGCGGGTGCGCGGGTGTATTCGGCCAGGATGCCGGCCACCTTCCGGTCGTCGATCAGCACGTCGTTCGGCCACTTCAGGGTCGGCCGCCGCCCGGCCACCTCGTCGATCGCGTCGGCCGCCGCGAGTCCGGCCAGCAGCGACAACCAGCCCAGATGCTCGGTCTCCTCTCCCACGGCGACCGCGGCAGACATGGCCAGCTGACTGCCGGCCGGCGCGGACCACACCCGCGAGTGCCGGCCGCGGCCCGCGGTCTGGTCGGTCGTCAACCGCACCGTGCCGTCGACATCCTCGGATCCCGCGCGGGTGACGAGGTCGGCGTTGGTCGACCCGGTGGACGCCACCACCTCCACCGAGCGCCATCGCGTTCCGGACAACAGTCCGTGGAGTCGGTCGGCATCGAGATCGGTGGCGTGGTTGGTCATAGGTGATGACGCTACCGCCCCGCAGCCGCAGGTCACCGCCGGATCCGAGATCCCCGACCGATCGCTCGGGAACCTGAGGCATATCTCACGTTGATCCGCTTGACGTGGCTCACACCGGGGTCGTTAGCATCGGTGTCCATGACGACTGCTTCGCGCGAGGACGGCTCCGCCCCCGACATCCACACGACGGCGGGAAAACTCGCCGACCTGCGTAACCGCCTCGAGGAGGCCAAGCACCCGGTGGGTGAGGCCGCGGTCGAGAAGATCCATGACCGGGGCAAGCTCACCGCCCGGGAACGGATCACCCACCTGCTCGACGAGGGCTCTTTCGTAGAACTCGACGCGCTGGCCCGTCACCGCAGCACCAACTTCGGGCTGGCCGAGCGCCGCCCGCTGGGTGATGGCGTGGTGACCGGCTACGGCACCATCGACGGCCGCGAGGTCTGCATCTTCTCCCAGGACGTCACCGTCTTCGGCGGCAGCCTCGGTGAGGTCTACGGCGAGAAGATCGTCAAGGTGATGGACCTGGCCATCAAGACCGGCCGTCCGCTGATCGGCATCAACGACGGCGCCGGCGCCCGCATCCAAGAGGGTGTGGTGTCGCTGGGCCTCTACGGGGAGATCTTCCACCGCAATGTCCGCGCCTCCGGCGTGATCCCGCAGATCTCGCTCATCCTCGGCGCCGCGGCCGGCGGTCACGTCTACTCCCCCGCACTCACCGACTTCGTGGTGATGGTCGACAAGACCAGCCAGATGTTCATCACCGGCCCCGACGTCATCAAGACCGTCACCGGCGAGGACGTCACGATGGAGGATCTCGGCGGCGCGAACACGCACATGACGAAGTCGGGCACCGCCAGCTATGTGGCGTCCGACGAGGAAGACGCCCTCGAATACGTGAAGGAACTGCTCGGGTACCTGCCCAGCAACAACCGCGCCGAGGCGCCCCGCCTGCCGGTCGATCAGCCGGCCGCCGGGTCGATCGAGGACACCCTCACCGACGAGGACCTCGAACTCGACACCCTCATCCCGGATTCGCCGAACCAGCCCTACGACATGCACGAGGTCATCCGGCGCATCCTCGACGACGACGAATTCCTCGAGGTGCAGGCCGAATACGCCACCAACGTCCTCGTCGGCTACGGACGCGTCGACGGCCGCAGCGTCGGCATCGTCGCCAACCAGCCCACCCAGTTCGCCGGCTGCCTCGACATCAAGGGCTCGGAGAAAGCCGCGCGCTTCGTCCGCACCTGCGACGCCTTCAACATCCCGATCGTCACTCTCGTCGACGTGCCCGGCTTCCTACCCGGCACCGACCAGGAGTACAACGGCATCATCCGTCGCGGCGCCAAACTGCTCTACGCCTACGGCGAGGCCACGGTCGGCAAGATCACCATCATCACCCGCAAGGCCTACGGCGGCGCCTACGACGTCATGGGGTCCAAGCACATGGGCGCCGACGTCAATCTCGCGTGGCCGACCGCGCAGATCGCCGTCATGGGCGCCTCCGGCGCGGTGGGCTTCGTGTACCGCGGCAAGCTCAAGGAGGCCGCCGCGAACGGCGAGGATGTTGACGCGCTGCGCCTCGAGCTGCAGCAGGAGTACGAGGACACGCTCGTCAACCCCTATGTCGCGGCCGAACGCGGCTACGTCGACGCGGTGATCCCGCCGAGCCACACCCGCGGCCAGGTCGCGACCGCCCTGCGACTGCTCGAACGCAAGATGGTCACCCTGCCGCCGAAGAAGCATGGGAACATCCCGCTGTGAGCGACATCGAGGCCAGCGCCGCCGACACCGAGGCGCCGACACAGTCCGCACCGTTCCTGCGCGTCGTCCGGGGTAACCCGAGCGACGAGGAACTCGCCGCGCTCGTCGCGGTCGTGGCCTCGGCCGCCGGAACATCCGGCGGCACCACGGCCGATGCCGGCCCGCGCGACGACTGGGGACGACCCGAGGACCGGCTCCGGCCGATCTGGGGCGCGCCGGGCAGCTTCACGAATCTGAGGTGGTGAGCGCGCCGGCGGTGGTGCTCGGGTCGGCGTCGCCGGCTCGCCTTCGGGTGCTGCGCGATGCCGGGCTCGATCCTCGGGTGATCGTCGCAGACATCGATGAGGACGCCCTGCTGAGCACCATGGCGGCGTTCCCGCCGGACGACATCGTCATCCGGCTCGCGCAGGCCAAGGCCGACGCCGTGGTCGCCGATGTCCTCGCCGATGTCCTCGCCGAGGGCGATGCCGCCGATGTGGTGGTGCTGACGTGCGATTCGATGCTGCTGTGCAACGGTCAGCTGACCGGCAAGCCGCACACCGCAGACGTCGCGCGCGCACAATGGCGCACCATGCGCGGGCGCTCGGCCGAACTCATCACCGGGCACTGTGTGACCCGTATCCGCGACGGTCTGGTGGCCGGTTCGGCCCACGCGGCGGCGTCGACGACGATCGGTTTCGCCGATGTCGACGACGCCACGATCGACGCCTACGTCGACACCGGCGAACCGCTGACGGTGGCCGGCGCGTTCACCCTCGACGGGCTCGGCGGATGGCTCGTGGATTATGTCGACGGCGATCCGTCATCGGTACTGGGAATCGGTCTGCCGACCGTTCGGCGACTGCTCGGCGAGGTGGGGGTGTCGGTGACAGTGCTGTGGCAGGCGAGCTCACCGCGAAAGCACAGTTGATCTGGGATGACGCACCCGGCCGCGGTGGTAACTGCGCGCATCGCATCGGCAATGTCTAGGGTCATCGACGTGACCGCTCACATCGAACGCACGACGCACGACGACGACCTGTTCATCCGGATGGACCGCGCTTTCGGTGTGCCGGTGCTCAGTCAGGCGATCTGGCGGCTGACCGAGCCATTGTCCGCCGACGAACTCGAACGGCTGGGTCGGCGATTGCTGGACACCCCGATCAGCCGTCGTCTCCACACCAGCCGAATGCCGCTGGCCCGCGACTACTGGCTCGCTGCACCCGGCACCGCCGGACGCAGCCACAACGATCCACCGTTGGCCGATGACGAGATCGTCGACTGGCTCGACCGTGCCGCCGAAGTGGAGTTCGATCTCGAAGCGGGGCCGGTGTGGGAATTGCGTGCGGCGCCACTGAAATCGGGGGGCGGGATGGTGACGATGTGCTCATCACACGCGGTCGGCGACGGATGGCTCGGCGCGCGCGCGATCTACCAGGCAACCTCGACCGACGATCTGTCCGTGCCATACCGCCCCACACCACCGAACCTGCTCGCCGATGCCCGTGATGCCCTCGGCCAGGCGACCACGATCGGGCGCGGCATCACCGGTCTGATCGGTGACCGCTGGGCGGCCCGTGGCTCCACCGAGACCGCCGGACCGCAACCGGTCACGTCACGGTCGATACCTCGGCCTCCCACCCCGGAGGACGATGTTCTCGCACGCGAGGAACCGATCCGCGCGCCCCTCGCGATCGTCGCCATGCCCGGCGACGACTGGCGCAGCGTGGTGGATGCTCACCAAGGGTCGGCCAACGCGCTCTTCATGGCGATCGTCGTCGGCCTCATCGTCGACGCCGGTCGCGCCACATGGGACGACACCGTCCGCGTGTCGGTCCCGATGTCGATGCGATCGGGCGATGACACCCGGGCGAACTCGACGACGGGCCTGACCCTGGACATTCCGGCGGCGTGGAGTCGCGAACGCGATCTGGCCGCCATCCGCACCCTGGCCAAGGCCACCTATCAGGAGTCGGCGGCCACCACCAGCCGACTGTCGCGTCTGCAACCACTCATGCAGGCACTGCCTGACGGCCTGATGACCCGGCTGAGCCGCAGTGGCGCGACACCACTCGCGTTGGCCTCCAGCGGCGGCGCGGTCGACCCGACGTTCGCGGGGCTCGGCGACCCGAGTCGGGTCGGCGCCTTCGCCTCCCGGGCCACCACCCAAGGAGTCAGCCGCGAACGACTCACCCGCTTGCGCGGAGGGCTCGCCACCTGGTTCAACGACACCGGCGCGACGGCCACCCTGTCGGTGTCCGGATTGGACCCGGCCGCCTTCCCCACCTCGGAGGTCCTTTCCGAAAAGGTGCAAAAGGAATGCGCCCGTTGGGGATTGACCACCTCTCCGTGGTGACAATCATCGACCACCCCGCTACGATGACGCAGCGCGATCCCGGCGACGGTTTGTGCTCCACGACCTGCTGCCGATCGCCCCAACCACCACAGCTGCAAGGATGTCGATGAGGATTTTCTGCACCGGCCCGGCCGGCGAGCGCATGCGCCGCCCCCGTCGGCGCACCACCCGCACGGCCACGCTGTTCACCGTATTGACGGCCACCGTGATGACCATCCTGAGCACCCCCGTGATCGCGTCAGCCGCACCATCACCGGTCTCTCACATCACCCGCGTCGTGCAAGAGGGCCCCACCCAGTTCGCCGCATACGTGTATTCGGCGTCGATGAACAAGACGATCAAGGTGCAGGTTCTGCGGCCGCGGCACCCCGCCGGCCCCCGTCCGATGATGTACCTGCTCAGCGGGCTGGGCGAAGAAGACCCGGAGAACAGCATCTGGTTGCTGAAGACCGACGCGGTCAGGTTCTTCGCCGACAAGAACGTCTCGGTGGCCCTGCCGCTCGCGGGCAACGGCAGCTTCTACACCGACTGGCAGCGCGACGATCCCGAACTCGGTCGCTACCGATGGGAGACGTTCCTGACCAAGGAACTGCCGCCGCTGCTGGAAGCCCGTTTCGACGGCAACGGCAGTCGCGGTATCGGCGGGTTGTCGATGGGTGCGGGATCAGCTCTGATGCTCGCGGCTCGAAATCCCGGCTTCTACCGCGCGGTGGCCGCCTACAGCGGCTGTTACACCACCACCGGGCCCGCGGGACAGTTCTATCCGCGTGGCATTGTGTCCGCGTTCGGCGGCGACGCGAACAACATGTGGGGACCACCGAACGATCCGGACTGGGCCGCACATGACGTCCTGCGGCGGTCGTCCGGCCTGCGGGGCAGCGCCGTCTACGTCTCGACCGGCACCGGCCGCGCCGGCCGCTACGACGCGCCGGGGTATCCCGGCAACACCGACCCCACCGATCGACAGGTTGTCGGCGGAGCCATCGAACTCGGCTCATTGTGGTGCACCAGAAACCTCCAGGCACAACTCGCCGCACAACAGATCCCAGCGACTTTCCACTACGACGACCCGGGAACACACTCGTGGCCGTACTGGGTGGACCGGCTGCACCAGAGCTGGCCATTCCTGGCCCGCGGCCTCGCCGGCGTACGTTGACCACAATGCCCGGCGGCTGCAGATCGATCCCGAGATCAGGACAAATCTCCCTCAACGACCGTTGTAAACGGTTGTGAGGCTTGACACCTGATCACTTGTCCCGGACGCAACACACCCAACGACCCGGTAGCCTCAGCCGACAAGGTGAACCGAGTGCCGGATCGACCCGCAACATCAGTTCGACGACGTAGGAGTTGTGATGGAGTACACGGAGCTCGCCGATTACCCGCTACCCGGCGGTTCGATGTCGGCCTGGATCCCTCGGGCCGACCCCGACGCCTGGACCGAGGACCCGCGTCGCCTCTCGTACATGCACGTCGAACACGCACTGCGCGCAGGGGCCGAGGGAGACGACTGGTACAGCCAGTGGATCGGGACCGCATTCCTCATCGAGCGCCCCCTCGACCGCGACTCCATGGCACAGACCATGACCCGCTGGTATGCGCGGCACGAGGCTTTCCGAACATCGGTGACCGCCGCTGACCGGCAGCTCAAGCGCCACACCTTACCGGCCCAGTCCGTGACGGTCGACGAGCAACCGATGGGTACCGACCTCTCCAGCACCGAGGTGTTCGAGCGGATGAACGAGTACTTCAACACCACGGTGAGTCCCCTGCGGTGGCCGCACTGCATCGCGGTGACCGTCGAAATCACCGACCGCGACGACGCCTTTCTCCTGGTTTTCGCTGCCGACCACACGGTGATGGATGCCTACACCCAGGTGTTCGCCATCAAGGAGCTCACTGCCATCTACGAGTCGGTGGTTACCGGCGAGCCCGACGGCCTGGTCGACTTCGGCAGTTACGTCGACTTCTCCGACGCCGAACGTGCGCTCGGTGACCAAATCTGCCACACCGACGACGCCGTTGCCGGCTGGAGCACCTTTTTCGGCGCGGCTGACGAGTTGTCACCGCAGCCGGCGCCGATGCCGACCTTCCCCCTCATGTCTGCCTCACCTCACGGCGATCCGCCGTCGATCGTCTCCGAGCGGTCTCCCGAGCAAGGCTTTCAGGCCACCTTGTCGTCCTGGTTGCTCGACACGTCACAGACTGCGGCGTTCAACGCCCTGTGCAAGGAGTCCGGCGCCAACATGCAGGCGGGCATCTACACCGCCTTGTCGATGACCAGCGCAGCTCTCAGCGGTTCCGCAGATCTGCGCTTCCTCAACCCGATCCACACCAGAAACGAAATGAAATGGGGCGAGGCCGCGGGATGGTTCGTCGGCATCATCCCGGTCCATCTGCGCCCGCAAGGTGCCCGCACCTTCCGCGGCGCGCTGACCGCGATCGCGGCGAGCTCGCAGGAATACAAGCAGGTCGGTGCGGCACCGTTTGCACCCATCGCAGACCTGATCGGCGGCGACACCACACCTCCGGGGTTCGTCGTCTCCTACATCGACCTCCGACATGCAGAGGGCGCCGCGGACTGGGATCGCCGCAGAGCGCGCGTGTTGCGCAGCTCCACCCGCAACGCCGACGAGGTCTACTTCTGGATCAACCGTGTCCCGGCGGGCACCAACATCTCGGCCCGGTTCCCCACCGGCGCCCGGGCCGACGAGGTGCACCGGTTCATCTCGACCTTCCACCGCATTCTCACAACGGTCATCGCCGAGGGCGACCTCGCCTACGCGTTCGCGGACAGCGCGAAGGCCGTGTAGATATCCATGACCCGCACCCCCGTACTTCGTGCACCACTGGTGGGTGGCACCCCGGTGGAATGGCACCTCACCGATCCCGACGGCGCGCGCGCCGCCGCCGAGCGCACGCCCGACGGCTTGACCTTTCTGCAAATCGACCATGTGAACGCCGCGCTGGCCAAGCGAGAGTCCGGCGAACCACACACCGGCACGGCGTCGAGCGTGACCGTGTTCGACGAACCCCTCGATCGCGATGCCATGGCCGCCGCGCTCACTGCTTTCTGTCGACGCCATGATGAGCTCCGAGCGGTCTATCCGGTCGACGACACCGGGCCATCTCGTCGGGTCGCGCCCCCCGAGACCATCGAGTTCGTCACCGTGTCCTCCGACGATCACGTCGACGCCGACGCCGTCATCGGTCTCGTGCAGCAACGGATCAATGCCGAGGCCGTGTTCGACCGCCTTCCGGGCTTCGTATTCGGCGCGATAGACGGCGGCGACCGATTCACCTTTTACGCCGGATACGACCACTCACACACCGACGGCTTCTCGCAATTCGCGGGGCTCCTCGAGATCGCGCGAACCTACCGCGCCATACGCGCGGGACAGACGCCGGACTCCGGGCCGGTGGGCAGCTTCGGCGACTACATCGCCGCGGAGAAGCAGACCGTTGCCTCCTTGACTCCGGCGGACCCGCGCATCGCCGAATGGCGCGCCATACTCGCCGTGCACGACAAGCGGATTCCACGGTTCCCCCTCGATCTGGGACTCTCCGACAGCGAGCCCGCACCGGCGGCACCTCTGCGACTCTCGCTCGTCGCCGGCGACGTGCTCGAGGCATGTGACGCGCGGCGCGGCGACACCGCGTCGGGTGCCGGGATCGTCTATGCGGCTCTGGCGGCTGCCCAGCATGAGTTGACCGGTGTGGAGCACTTCTTCACCGCGACGGTGCTCGCCGCACGTGCGCCCCACCAGGCGCAGACCCAGGGGTGGCTGTGCAACTTCGCGCCCATTGCCTTCGATGTCACCGGGTCGATGTCGTTCGCCGAGTTGACGGTCGCGGCCACCGAAGCCGTGGCCCGCGCGCGCCGGCTCGCCACCCTCCCGGTGCACGCCTCCCTCGGTGCGCTCGCGGCCGCAGGCGCCTACATCCCCGATCCAGGATCACCGCAAATGGTGTCCTACATCGACTTCCGCCGAATCCCCGGCAACGACGACGCCGTACTCCGCAACGTCACGAGCTTCCAGGCGGCCGGGCGCACCCGCAACGCGAACATGTGGCTCACGCGCCGCGCGGACGCGATGACACTGATCGCCCACATCCCCGACAACCCCGTGGCGAAGTCGACCTTCACCGCATATGTCGAGGCGATCCGCCGCTGGCTGACAAGCTATGCCTGTGGTGACGAAACGATGATCGGTTCCGCTGAAGCACCCGGACTGGCCGGTCAGTCGACGTGAAGCTCTCCGGCGTCGACACCGTCGACATCGCACCCGGCGAGCTGATCCGGTGGAACCTCGCGCCGACCGCGGCGGATTGCACCGCCGACGTCAACACGTCAGAAAACGAGAAGTTCCATCTCGACGCGACTCGGCGTGACGGAAGGGCCGGATGGCTGGCCCTGACCATCGACCTCGCCGAGAACATCGCCGTCGACGAGCTGACCCGCGCCATACGCTCGATGATCGACCGGCATGAAGTCCTGCGCTGCCATTTCGACGACGGGGAGCAGGGCTGGCGTCGGCGACGACTCGCACCCGACGCATTCGACGCGGTCCCCCACATCGTCACCCAAACGGCGGACCTGACCGAGCACGTCCTCGCCGGGATCGACGCCACGTGTTCACCACTGACCGTGTTGGGCCACTTCGTCGCCGCCGTTCGACGGGTGTCGTCGACCACCGTCGTACTCGGCTTCGACCACTGCTTCGTCGACGCCTACTCGCTGGCGGTCATCGCGAAGGATTTCGTCGACGACCTGCGCGAACGAGCGGTCGAGGCACCGCTCAGCTATCTGGATGTCCGACGGATCGAGGAGTCGTCGACACCCCGGGTCGACAGCAGCGACGAGCACGTCCGCGCATGGGGCGAGTTTCTCGCGGCCAACGACTGGCACGTCCCGGCATTCCCGCTCGACCTCGGTCTGGGCGCCGGAGAGACGGCACCGGTCCGCACCGATGTTCGCACGCTTGTGTCGGGGCGGGAGACCGATCGGTTCGACCAAGCCATCCACGCTCGTGGAGCGCGTATCTACCCGTTGTTGCTCACCTCGTTGGCACAGGCGGTGCGTGATGTCGGCGGCCCCGACGAACTGCCCACGATCCTGCCGGTACACACCCGGCACGCCCCCGGGGCACGCAGAACCGTCGGGTGGATGGTCGCCAATGTCCCGATCCGACTGCTCGGCGCGAGCGCACTTCCGGGCGATGACCTGACGATCAACTCAGCACGCCTCGCGGCGGCGCTTCCGCTTGCAGAGATCGGCCTGACCCCGGTGTACGCGGCCTACGCCGACCTCATCCGCCCGTCACGCCACGATGTCTTCATGATCTCGTACCTGGATTACCGGCGCACAGACCTCCCGAAATGCGCAGTGACACAGCAGATATCGGCCACCCGAGCCACCGACACCGCACAGCTCTGGTTCTGGCGAGATCACGATGGCATACACCTGCGTACCCGCCATCCAGACACATCGACCGCAGCCCGCACCATCGACGATGTACTGGGCGCCCTGTCGGATCGACTGCGCGAGTTGTCCGCCGACGGCCAGCGCGTCGGCTGAACTCGCAGCACTTCGACGAGCCCGTGAGTCGGCACGTCGCGCGATCACGACAGTGGGTAGGCTTCTGTGCGAGACACCGGGTCGGCGAGTCCGCGCCGACCCGGCGAACACAGATGAAGGGACCGCAGTTGAGCGTGGAGACCGATCCGAATCCGGCGTTCGCCGATTATGCGCATCCGGAGCGTCTGGTCAGTACCCAGTGGCTGTCGGCGCATCTGGGCGCGAAGGGACTCAAGATCGTCGAGTCAGACGAAGATGTCCTGCTCTTCGACATCGGACACATCCCGACCGCACAGAAGATCGACTGGCACCTTCATCTCAACGATCCGGTGACCCGCGACTACATCAACGGTGAACAGTTCGCCGAACTGATGCGCAGCAAGGGCATCGAACGCGACGACACCGTGGTGATCTACGGCGACAAGAGCAACTGGTGGGCCGCGTACGCGATGTGGGTCTTCACCTTGTTCGGCCACGAAGACGTCCGACTGCTCGACGGTGGCCGCGACGCCTGGATGTCGGAGGACCGCGACACGTCCTTCGACGTGCCCGAGTACCCGCGTTCGGACTACCCCGTCGTCGAGCGGGACGACTCCCGGATCCGTGCGTTCGCCCCGGAGGTGCTCGCGGCGCTCGGCACCCAGCCCTTGGTCGATGTGCGGTCGCCGCAGGAGTACACGGGCGAACGCACCCACATGCCCGACTACCCGGAAGAGGGTGCGCTGCGCGGCGGTCACATCCCGACGGCGGTGTCCATCCCGTGGGCCAAGGCGGCCGCCCCGGACAGCCGATTCCGCCGCCGCAAGGAACTCGAGGAGGTCTACGCCGACCTCGACCCGGCCACCCCGACCATCGCGTACTGCCGGATCGGCGAAAGGTCGAGCCACACGTGGTTCGTCCTGACCCACCTCCTCGGCTTCGACAAGGTGCGCAACTACGACGGCTCGTGGACGGAGTGGGGCAACGCGGTTCGGGTCCCGATCGCCATCGGCCCCGAGCCGGGCGCCGCCCCGGCGTCGACATGACCCTGCCGACTGCCCTCGCGGAGATCGTCGACGACTTCGGTGCGCTCGGCGACTCCGACAAGGTGACCCTGTTGCTCGAGTTCTCGCGTGAGTTGCCCGAACTGCCAGACCATCTCCAGGAAGATGCCATGGAGCCGGTGCCGGAATGTCAGTCACCGGTGTTCCTCGCCGTGGATGCGGCCGACACCGACCGGGTGCGGCTGTACCTCACCGCACCCGCCGAGGCGCCCACCACCCGCGGTTTCGCCTCGATCCTGCACCAGGGGCTCGACGGCGCGGCGGCAGCCGACATCCTCGCGGTGCCCGCGGACTTCTATCACGAACTCGGGCTAGGCTCGGCGGTCAGCCCGCTGCGCCTGCGTGGGATGGCGGGAATGCTCGCCCGGATCAAGAGTCAGGTGCGGACGCAAACCGGGGGTGACCCCGGAACCCCGGCCACCCCGACATGAAGTTCGTCCAGATCCGCGACGAGTCCGTGGAACCGGGTGGACTCGTCGAGTGGACGCCGTATGTCGAGGGCGGCCTCGGCTCGTGGAGTCGTGACTCTCGGCTGACGTCGCACAATCACGAGCAGCATCTACGCTCGGCATTCGAGTACCGCCTGCGCACCCGCCGTGAGGGCGGACGCGAATCCTGGCTCGGACTCGCCATCGAATTCGATGAGCCGCTGTCGATCCCGGCCATCCGGACCACGCTGTTGCGGTGGATCGATCGCCATGAGGTGCTGCGCAGCCACGTCATCATCCGCGGGGACGGCCTGCAGCGGCTGAGCACCGGGCCGGGAACCGTCAAGCTCAAGATGGGCCGTATCGGCTGGTACACCGAGTCCGGTCCGCTGGTCGAACAGATCGCCGGCGCCTTCGACCGGGCGACGGCACCGCTGCACTGGCCGGCCTACATGTTCGCCACCGTCGGCCGGGAGAAGTCCTTCACCCTGCTGTTCGCTGCCGATCATTCACTCGTCGACGGGTACTCGCTGATCATGGCGCAGCACGAACTCGTCACCCTCTACCGCGCCGCACGCCGGCAGAAGCAAGCGGAGTTGCCCCCGGTCGGCAGCTACGTCGACTTCAGCGCGCAGGAACGCCGGATGGCCGACCAGACCGGCGCAGACCATCCCGCGGTCCGGACCTGGACGGACTTCCTACGCGCCGGGCGCGGCGGGATGCCCGCGTTCACCGCCGGTCCCGGCGCCGAGCCCCTCGATCGCGCCGAGCTCGAGGCCCCTGCACCCGATCCGAGCGACGAATCGGCCGTCGCCCAGCAGTCGCTCTACGGCCTGATCCTCGACGATGCGGCCGCCAACCGATTCACCGCAGTGTGTTCGCAGGCGGGCGGCACCATTACCGCCGGAGTGCTCGCCGCGTTCGCGTTGGTTCACCGCAACCGGACCGGTGACCCCGAATTCCGCTGCGTCCTGCCCCGCCACACCCGCGACGACGCTCGCTGGCTCACCTCGCTGGGCTGGTTCGTCGCGGTGGCCCCGTTCACCATCGACGTGTCCGACTCGCCGACCTTCGATCAAGCGGTGGCGCGCGCGACCGCCGAGCTCAAACGGTCGCGGCAAGGCGCCGGACTCCCCTTCCTGCGGGTGGCCGAACTGATCGACCACAGCGGAGAGCCGTTGTTCGTGATCTCGTTCATCGACACCCGCTACGCCCCGGGTGCCGCCGAGGCCGACGCGGGTCGGGCGACAGTGCTGCGAAGCCATAGCTACGCGCCCCACGAGGTGTACATCTGGATCAATCGGACGCCCGGCGGCATGCGCGTGTCCGCCCGATTCCCGGTCGAGCCGATACCCGGTGGGGCCGGCCAGGATGTCCCCGGAGCCGACGTGAATTATCCCACTCCGGTGACCGATCCGGGCGAACCGGACGCAGGCTCCTCCGGCCCGGTACAGGCCTACCTGCAGGATTTTTCCCAGTTGATCCGAGACCTCGGTGACGCGAGCACTTTCCGTACCGGCCAGTAACCCGGAGGGGGCGACCGATCAATTGATCGGTGAGTTAGGGTATTGCCCTGAACGCGTGACACTAGACTCGTGTCGTGCCTCACTCCGAAGGTCACCACGATCGGTCGGACGGGTGACAACCCAGACGCGTGAAGTAAGTCATAACGACCAGTGTCGCTCCACCGAGCGTCACGACGCCCAGGAGAACAAGTGCCAAGTAGCTCTGCGAACAGTATTTCCAAGGTCCTCATCGCCAACCGCGGCGAGATCGCGGTGCGAGTGATCCGGGCCGCTCGTGACGCCGGCCTCGCCAGCGTGGCCGTCTACGCCGAACCCGACGCCGACGCGCTGTTCGTCAAACTCGCCGACGAAGCGTTCGCCCTCGGTGGTCAGACGTCGGCCGAGTCCTACCTCGTCTTCGACAAGATCCTCGACGCCGCGGCCAAGTCCGGCGCCGACGCCATCCACCCCGGGTACGGCTTCCTCTCCGAGAACGCCGACTTCGCCCAGGCAGTCCTCGACGCCGGGCTGATCTGGATCGGACCGTCACCGCAGTCCATCCGCGACCTCGGCGACAAGGTCACCGCCCGCCACATCGCGCTCAAGGCCGACGCACCGATGGCCCCGGGCACCAAGGACCCGGTCAAGGATGCCGACGAGGTCGTCGCGTTCGCGAAGGAGCACGGCGTGCCGGTCGCCATCAAGGCGGCCTTCGGCGGTGGTGGACGCGGCATGAAGGTCGCCTACACCATCGACGAGATCCCGCACCTCTTCGAATCGGCCACCCGTGAGGCCGTCGCCGCCTTCGGTCGCGGTGAGTGCTTCGTGGAGCGCTACCTCGACAAGGCGCGCCACGTCGAGGCTCAGGTCATCGCCGACCAGCACGGCAACGTCATCGTCGCCGGTACCCGCGACTGCTCGCTGCAGCGCCGCTTCCAGAAGCTCGTCGAGGAGGCGCCGGCACCATTCCTCACCGACGAACAGCGCACCAAGATCCACGAGTCGGCCAAGGCCATCTGCCGCGAAGCCGGCTACTACGGCGCCGGCACCGTCGAGTTCCTGGTCGGCAGCGACGGGCTCGTGTCCTTCCTCGAGGTCAACACGCGCCTGCAGGTGGAGCACCCGGTCACCGAAGAGACCTCCGGCATCGACCTGGTTCGCCAGCAGTTCCGCATCGCCAACGGCGAGAAGCTCGAGATCTCCGAGGACCCGGCGCCGCGCGGACACTCGTTCGAGTTCCGCATCAACGGCGAGGACGCCGGCCGCAACTTCCTGCCCGCCCCGGGCCCGGTCACCGTGTACAAGGAGCCGACCGGTCCCGGTGTACGCGTCGACTCCGGTGTTGTCGCCGGCGACGTCATCGGCGGCCAGTTCGACTCGATGCTCGCCAAGCTCATCGTGACCGGGGAGACCCGCGAGCAGGCGCTCGAGCGGTCCAAGCGTGCGCTGGCCGAGTTCCAGGTCGAGGGTCTGGCCACGGTCATCCCGTTCCACCGCCACATCGTCGAGAACCCCGCGTTCCACGGCCACACCGACGAGAACGGGGTGGAGAAGTTCGACGTCTACACCAAGTGGATCGAGACCGACTGGGACAACCCGATCGAGCCGTACACCGGTGGCGAGCCGATCGAGGACGACGAATCGCTGCCGCGCCAGAACGTGGTGGTCGAGGTCGGCGGCCGGCGCGTCGAGGTGTCATTGCCCGGTGACCTCACTCTTGGTGGCGGCGGCGCCAATGGTGTCGTCCGCAAGAAGCCGAAGGCACGCTCCCGCAAGAAGGGTGGCAACGCCGCCGTCTCCGGCGACGCCGTGGCGGCGCCGATGCAGGGCACCGTCGTGAAGGTCGCCGTCGAGGAGGGCCAGCAGGTCTCCGCCGGCGAACTCGTCGTCGTGCTCGAGGCCATGAAGATGGAGAACCCGGTCACCGCGCACAAGGACGGCGTGGTCACCGGACTGTCCATCGAGGCCGGCGCGGCGGTCACCCAGGGCACCGTGCTGCTGGAACTGAAGTAGTCACTCGCCGGGCATGCAACCGGTAGAGATCAACGCCGGGACGTGGTACCTACGTGCGCTTCGCGCGGACGATCGGGTCACCGACGTCCCGGCGTTGTCCGATCTGGGGGTCGACGACCCCACGGAGTACATCGCCGGCGCAAACCGGATGTGGGCGAGCGAATCCGGTTACGTGTGGGCAGTATGCGAGCCGACGACGGGTGAGCTCGTCGCCCTGATCGGTGTGCGGACCGCGCCGAGCCGCCTCGTCGGGCGGGCGCGCCCCGGCCGCGGCGACGCACTCGAGGCCGCCCGGGCTCCGGTCCGCCGCTTCGCCGAGGGTGCACTCGGGCTCACGATGCCCACAGAACTCGTCGACGACATCTCCTGATCCCCGGCGACCGAGCACTTTCGACGTCGAATTGGGGTCCAAGGTCCCACCGAAACGGGCCATGTACCCGATCGGTGCGGCGCGTCGACGGATGACAATAGGGGTAGCGCGGCGACAGCGTCGACACCGACGTCGACCCCCGGTACACCGACGTTCGGCCGATCCGGGCCCGGCGCCGCGGTGTCATGGAGGCGACGACGATGACGACTTCGGCCAAGCACACCCACAGCATTCATGTCGACGCACCGGTCGAGACGGTCTTCGACTATGTCGCGGACCCGGCACATTTCGTCGATGCCATGTCGACGATGACTGCCGACAGCGACATCGTGCTGGGCGAGGTGGATCGCACGCCCAATGGCGGAGTGACCGGCTACGAGGTCAAGCACCGCGAACTGGGTATGCACCTGACCACCACCATCACCCGGGAGGAGTGTGTCCCCAACGAGCGCCTGGTCGACCACGCCTCCCTCGGCATGGAGCACATGTTCACCGTCGCACCCGATGACACGGGCACCACGCTGACCTACGCCTGGGATTCATCGAGGCTGATGAAAATGATCGACGCAGTGTTCTACCACACGGACCGTCATGTCGACGAGGGTCTCGAGAAGATCAGGAAGGAGATCGAGGCGCTTGCCTGACAACTCCGGCGATCCGTCACTCCGGCAGGTCCCGGTCGCGCCCCGTGGCCAGGTCACCACATTCCACGGAGCGCAAACCGGGGACTGCCGCCAGATACCGTCCGGCGCCGCTGTCCCCGCGTAGATGGGTGCGCAGCGCAGCGAAATGATCCGCGCCGATATACACCGGATGCCCTGGTCGACCGTCGAACACCGCGCGCGCCACCGCATCCCGGCGGCGACCGGCCGCGCCGATCACCCGCCGAGTGACCTCCGGACCCACGTCAGGCGTGTCGACAACATGTAAGACCATGCCGACGAAATCCGGTTCCGCGGCCACTCGGTGGGTGGCCGCGCGCACCGACGCCGACAACCCCGCAGCCCAGTCGTCGACGTAGAGCATCGAGGTGTTGACGGGGGGCTCGACAACGCTCGCCCCCATCGCGACGACGACCTCGTCGCACCCGCCGTCACGTAGCGCGTCGACCGATGTCGTCAACCACTTTCCTTCATGGGCAAGGATTTTCGGCATCCCATACCGTCGTCCGGCGCCGGCCGCCAACACCACTCCACACACCGCACCGGCACCACCGGCGGGCATACCCTGCGCGGCGCGGTCGCCGCTGTGCTCAGTCACCGCTCTACCCTCCGGCACGAACGGCGAGAGCGAGGTGCAGATCGCTGCGATCAGCCGTGGTCGACAGATCCCGGCCGGTCAGCGCCTCGATCCGCGACATCCGGTACCGAACGGTGTTGACGTGCACGTGCAGGCGCGCAGCAGTTCGATTCCAGGAGCCGTTCTCCGCCAGGAAGGCCGCCAACGTGTCGAGCAGATCTGTGCCCGCGCGGTCGTCGCCGTCGGACAACGGTCCGAGCACGAGTTCGGCGAACGTGCGACGCACCGGGTCGGGCAGCATCGACAGAATGGATGGCCCCGACGCGAGCGGCCCGCTGCCGACCACCCACACTCTCCCGTGGCCTCGGTCGCTGTCGGCGATCGACGTCTGCTCGGACAGTGTTCGCGCTCGCCGGGCCAGCGCCAGCGCACCCGCGAGATGGTTTCGCTCCGTGGCGTCGCTGACGCCGACGTGCAGTGCACCACGCAGGATCGGCGACAACCGGCCGAGGTGAGCGCGCAGGGCCGCCTCCAGCGCCTGGCCGCCACCGCCCGCGTCGACCACCGCAATCACGTCCGCGCCACGCGGGTGACCGATGGCGGCATGGCCGACTTCGAGCAGCGCATCCCGCAGTGCCGCACGAACCGTCGGATGCTGATCGGCCGGGTCGGTCAGTTCGGCGGACAGCACGTTGAAGCCGCCGGCCGACGCGAACCCGGCCTCCTCGAGCGCCTCCTGCATCTGCGGTGGAGCTGCCTCGGCAACCAGACATTCGGCGAGCCGATCACCCGTGCGGGCGGCGGCACGCCATGCATCGTGTTCGCGCCCGCGTACCAGTGCACAGATGGCCGCGAACTCCTCGAAGGCCGACAGCACGTCTCGGGGCAGGTCGGTGAGGTGCCCACCGACGACCAGCAGCCAAGAGCCGGCGCGACGGGCCGGCGGAAGCCCGACCTTGAGGATTGTGAGTTCCCCGACGGCGATCGGGAAGGCACCGGTCTGCAGGGACTTCTCGGTGAGCTCGTCGATCGTCTCGTCGTCCAAGGTGCGTCCGCCACCGCGGGCGGCCACCACCGGTCGGCCGGTCGTGGTGATCACCCAGCATCGGATACCCGTCGTCGCGACGAGTTCGGCAGCCATCTCGTCGAGTGCGCGTCCCGAGGACACCGCATCGAGCAGGCGGCGCTGCCGCGCGAGGCTCGCGGTGAGTGCCTGGGTGCGATCGGAGGCGTAGCGGGCGACGATGTGGTCGGTGACCCGACTGAACGCGACGTCCTCGGGCACCCCGAAGACCGGTATGCCGCCGCGACGGCACGCGTCGACGATGTGGTCGGGGACGCATCCGAACCGTTCTTCGCCGACTCCGAAGGCAACGACCCCGTTGCGCACGAGCGCATCGACGAAGACATCGGATTCGGCCGGTGCGCCGGAGTGGAAGATCAGCCCGGACAGCACCAACTCGCCGCCGAACAGGTAGCGCCCCGGGTCCGGCTGGTCGGTGGTGAACACCCGATCCACCTCCACGTCGCGCGCCGATCCGGGGTCGTGGACCAGGTCAAGGCGCAGGTCGGGATCATCGAGCAGATCGCCCAGCCGCATCCGGTCTCCCCTCGCTGTGGCCTGTGCGGCGCCGAGGCGACCGCCGGCTCTCTCCGGCAGTCGTTTGGGCCACCTTTGGAGGATCGCACAAACCGCGGCGATGGGTGATCGCGAGCTTTCGTATCTCCCGCGGTGGCACAACTGCGGCGAGTGGGCGATATTTGAGCACGTCGGCGCAGCGTCGCGCTAGTCATCCCTGTCTGTCTCGCCACGATCGCCGAGGTCCCACGTTCATGTCGTCATCGTCATCCGCGTCCCGCATTCCCAAACGCCGACACCCCGTCGATGAGGTCCCGCCAGCCGGAAAGCTCGCCGTCCTGGGCTTCCAGCATGTCGTCGCGTTCTACGCCGGTGCCGTGCTGGTGCCGATCCTCATCGCCCGCGCCATCGGCCTCGACGGCGAGGCGCTCACGATGCTGATCATGGTCGACCTGTTCACCTGTGGGATCGCCTCGATCATGCAGGCGGTCGGCATCTGGAAGATCGGCGTCCGACTTCCCCTGTTGCAGGGCATCACCTTCGCCGGCCTCGCCCCGATCATCCAGATCGCCAACTCCAACGGTGGTGGCCGCGAAGGCCTGCTGGTGGTCTTCGGTGCGGTGATCGTCGCCGGCGCGGTCACTTTCCTGATCGCCCCGTACTTCTCCAAGCTGATCCGGTTCTTCCCGCCGGTGGTCACCGGAACGCTCATCACCATCATCGGCATCGCACTGTTGCCGGTCGGGATCGGCGATGCAATCTCCAATCCCCACACCCATGTCCACGAGCCGGACAACCCGCGCTGGATGCTCTACGCCCTGGGCACCATCGCCGTGATCGTGCTGATGCAGCGCTTCCTGCGCGGATTCCTCAGCACCATTGCAGTGCTGCTCGGACTGGTGATCGGCACCGGCGTCGCCTGGGCGCTCGGGGACACCAGCTTCGACAACGTGGGCGGCGCCGGCTGGGTCGGCTTCGTCCCGCCGTTCGCCTTCGGCTGGCCGCAGTTCAGCGCCATCGCGATCATCTCGATGATCATCGTCATGCTGATCATCGCCGTCGAGTCGACCGGCAGCGTCTTCGCGGTCGGTGAGATCGTCGGCAAACGCATCAAGCAGGAGGACGTCGCCGCAACCGTCCGGGCCGATGGCCTGGCCACGATGGTCGGCGGCACCTTCAATTCGTTTCCGTACACGGCGTTCTCCGAGAACGTCGGCCTCGTGCGGCTGACGGGGGTCAAGAGTCGCTGGGTGGTGGCCGCGGCCGGCGGGATCATGATCCTGCTGGGTCTGTTCCCCAAGGCCGCGCGGGTCGTCGAGGCCATCCCCGCACCGGTGCTCGGTGGCGCGGCGATGACCCTGTTCGCCACGGTCGCCGTCGTGGGTATCCAGACCCTGGCGAAGGTCGACTTCACCGACCATCGCAACCTGATCATCGTCTCCACGTCGCTCGCGTTGGGCCTCTACGTGGAGGATTCGCAGGGCGGTACCAGCACGTTCTCAGGCGCCACCGTCACCGATGCCGCCGGCAACGTCGTCGCCGACGGTGAGGTGTCGGTCTCCGCACCGGGCATCGCCGATGCCGTCCCCGGACTGCTGCAGATCCCCTTCGGCGCGGGCATCACGATGGGTGCCATCACCGCGATCGTGCTCAACCTGCTCTTCTTCCACGTCGGCGGACGGGGCCAGGCGGTCGCCGGTGGCGGTCGCATCCGCCTGGACGACGTCAACAAGATGTCACGTGAGGAGTTCGCCACCGCGTTCGGCGGTCTGGTCAACAACGTGGACTGGGTGATCAACCGCGCTTACGATTCCCGGCCGTTCACCGACGCACACGACCTCCGCAGCGCCTTCCAGGAATCGCTACTCGCGGGCACCGAGCAGGAACAACTGGACCTGATCCGATCGTTCCCGACCCTCGGCGACGAGGACGAGACGGGTGCCATCACCGCGGGCGACCACGAGTCGCTGGCCCACCTGGACGACGCCGAACACTCGGGTGTGGTCAACCTCGCACAGTCCTATCGCGAGCACTTCGGGTTCCCCCTGGTCATCTGCGCGCGTGAGGCCGACCGCTTCGACAGCGTGCTGGCGGCCGGATGGTCACGGATGGAGAATCCGCCCGACGCCGAACGATCCTTCGCGATGGTGGAGATCGCCAAGATCACCAACTACCGCTTCAGCGATCTGGTGGCCGACGCCAACCCGATCACCTCGTCGTTGGTGAACTCCTCGACCCCGTGAACAACCGGCCCATGATTCGCGGGCTCATCTGCTGACAACTACGGTGGTCGCAGGCAGGCACCGGTTCCGGCCTGCGGCCACCCACTCGTGATGGGATATCTGACGTGCGCAACGAAGGCATCGGCCTGGAAGGGTTCCATCGTCTGTCGGACCGACAGGCCATGCACGCCCTGTTCGAATGCTGTTCCTCCTCGATCTGGGCGCGCCGTGTGTTGGCGGGCAAACCGTTCGAGAGCAGGGCATCGCTGCTCGATCGCGCGGACCGGGTGCTGGCAGAACTCCCCGAGGCGGAGATCGACGCAGCCCTCGACGGTCACCCGCGGATCGGCGGCCAGGTCGACAACAAGTCGTCCGAACGCGAGCAGGCCGGGGTCAGCGGCGCCGACTCCGCGGTCCTGACTGCGCTTGCCGACGGCAATCGTGCCTACGAGGAGAAGTTCGGCTACGTCTATCTGGTGTGTGCGAGTGGCAAGTCCGCCGACGAGCTACTCGGGATCCTGACCGAACGACTCAAGAACGACCCGGAAACCGAGCGACGCGTGATGCGGTCCGAGCTGACCAAGATCAACCGCCTACGACTCGAGCGACTGCTGGGTCCCGACGACGTCGACGACACCTCTACCCGGAAGGAGCCGGCGTGACCGGACTCTCGACCCATGTGCTCGATGCCGTGACCGGCTCCCCGGCAACGGGTGTCGCCGTGTCACTGCAGGACGCGAGCGGCACCGAGCTCGCGGCCGGCGTGACCGACGACGACGGCCGCATCGGGCAGGTGATTGGCGAGCCCCTCGTGGCCGGCACCTACCACCTGGTCTTCGACACCGGCAGCTGGTTCGCCGACCATGCGGTCGCCGCCTTCTATCCGGAGGTCGACATCTGCTTCGAGATCCCCGATCCCGAGCGCCACTATCACGTCCCGCTGCTACTCAGTCCGTTCTCTTACTCCACCTACCGCGGGAGCTGACGCGTCGGGGTCCCGATCGACCGCTCGGGGCGGGCCACAGAGCCCGTCCTGCCGACACGGCACCACACCGCATCCGTCGCGCCGGTGGCGATGGAGCGTAGGGTCGAGGACAAGCCGACGTCCTATCGTTCCGCGCACTCGCGGCCACGTCGGCAGTGGACCGACTCGCTCGAGTCGCACACCACTCGATCCCCACGTCGAACGGATTCCCATGTCCAGCGAGAACCCCGTCTTCTCCCACTGCGCAGACACCACCGACACGGCGGTGCACCCGACACTCGCCACAGCCGAACTCGAGTTCTCCGACGCCGACACCGCCGCCAACCCCACCCAGCGTTGATCATCGGTCGCCGCACACCGAAAACCGCTGTCGTAGACGACAAACGCCGCCCGGGATCACCCGGGCGGCGTCAGAAGACCTGAATCGGATCAGATGCCGGTCACCGTGGTCGCCTGCGGCCCCTTGGGACCCTGCTCGACCTCGAACTGGACACGCTGCTGTTCCTCGAGGCTGCGGTATCCGCCGCCCTGGATCGCCGAGTAGTGAACGAAGACGTCACCGTCGGTGCTGTCGTCGGGAGCGATGAAGCCGAAGCCCTTTTCGCTGTTGAACCATTTGACGGTTCCTTGCGCCATGATGCTGGTACTTCTCTCTATATGCAGATGGGCGCCAGACGGCGCCCGCGCCTCCATCCTTGCACACCACAGGCGCAATCGACGACTCGGCAGGTTCTCGCCGCAGCCACAGCTTCTGGCCGCACCTTCGACTCCTGGCCGGAACCCGCAAGTGCGGCCAGAACCGTTTCAGCGCTCGCGCAGCACCTCGGACGGCGGCACACCGTAGCGTTGACGAAACGCGGCGGCGAACCGTCCGGTGTGGGTGAAGCCCGCCTTCATCGCGGCGTCGGTCACCGACGACGCGGTGCCGCGCATCAGGTCGTCGTGGACGGCGGCGAGCCGGATCTCGGTCAGGCACTCGCGGGGCGTCTTCCCCACGTATTCCCGGAAACCCTCCTGTAGCCGGCGCACGCTCACCCCGGCGGACTCGGCCATGTCGGCCGCCGTCCACGGACGGGCCGGGTCGGCGCGCAGGGCGTCGAGCACCCGGGTCACGATCCGTGGGCGTGGTACGCAGTGATCGTCGGCGTCGTCGGTGATCGCGGCGAGCAGGAACGCGTCGGTCAACGACCCGGCGAGCTGTTCGGCGATCAACGGGTTGGCCAGCAACGGGTCGTCGTCGGGCTGTCCGGCGATCGACTGCACCAGGCGGAACCAACTCGCGCCTTCAGGTGAACGCAGGTCGATCTGATCGGGTATGGGCGCATCGGGCAGTCCGGTCACCCGACACAATTCGCGGTGCAGGAAGTCGCGGTCGATCTTGACGCCGACGATGGTGCAGGTACTCGACCAGCGGGTGATGTCGGTCGGGGTGTCGGGTGGATTGACGGTCGCCAATCCGCTGGTCGACACCACCGAATGCCCGGCGACCGACGTCTCGAGTACGCCTCCGAGCGGCACATTGATGCCATAGGCGCCGGGATGATCGGAGTGGATCGACACCTCGGCGCCCCATCCGATCCGCGCGATACGCAGCGGGCCGAGCACCGTGACGGTGACGTCGGCCTCGGTCGCCGTGCTGCGGGCGACGTGGGGCCGCAGCACGTGCGGGAAGTAGGCCGCGGACACCGCATCCGACGCTGCATCCCAATCCGGATCACCCGGGATTCGAAGCTGTTGCAGCTGACTCATCGACACTCCTCACGACCTCGCCGCGCATTCCGGATCGCTGTCGCGTTCAGCGGATCGTCAAGGGGCTCACGTCGAAATATGTTCTACCTCACATTAGCGATCATCGAAAGGAGCAGTCACATGGAACGCACGGCGCTGCAGAACGTCTTCGGCCAGTTCGCCAGCGGCGTCACGGTGATCACCTGCACAAACGCCGACGGCGAGCCGCACGGCGCAACCGTCACCGCATTCACGGCCGTGTCGCTCGAACCACGCCTGTGCCAGGTGACACTGACGCGCAAGTCCAAGGCCTGCGGATATCTGACCGATGCGCCCTTCGCGGTGAACATCATGGCAGCCGATCAGCTCGACATCGCAATGCATTTCGCCGGTCGGCCGGCGGACCCGGGTCCACGGTGGGACGACGGGCCGACCGCACCGGTCCTGCAGGGCGCCGCCGCCACACTGAGCTGTCTGCCGTGGCGCAGTTACGACGGCGGTGACCACATCATCTTCATCGGCGAGATCGTCGACGCATCGTCAAGCGGAAAGTCACCACTGTTGTACTACCGCAGCACCTTTCACGATCTCGGCGAGCCGAGTGTGAACTCGCTGTGGACGTTGTGCGCCGACGATCCGCATTCCGGATGGTTCGACTCGACCACCACCTTCACTCCGTTTCATCTGGCCGGAACCCGCACCGCCTGAGTCATTTTCATAGCCAGACACGATCGATCGATCAGAAAGAGGTATCAATCATGACCACTCTCGACGAGCGGCCCGACACCGACGCACCGACCACCAACCCCGCCGCCGACAGCGCAGCCAACCAGACCCGCAACTTCGCGTCCCGCCCCATGACCGGGGACGAGTACATCGAGTCACTCAAGGACGGTCGCGAGATCTGGCTGCACGGGGAACGTGTCACCGACGTCACCACCCATCCGGCCTTCCGCAACCCGATCCGGATGACCGCGCGCCTCTACGACTCGATGCACGACCCGGAGACCAAGGACAAGGTGACCGCGCCGACCGACACCGGCAACGGTGGCGTCACGATGCCGTTCTTCAAGGCGCCGACCAGCTCGGCGGACCTGATCAAGGAACGCGATGCGATCGCCGAATGGGCGCGGATGACCTACGGCTGGATGGGTCGCTCCCCCGACTACAAGGCCAGCTTCCTGGGCACCCTGCACGCCAACAAGGACCTCTACGCGCCCTTCGAGGCCAACGCCGAACGCTGGTACCGCGAATCGCAGGAGAAGGTCCTCTACTGGAACCACGCCATCATCAACCCGCCCGTCGACCGGCAGCTGCCGCCCGACGAGGTCGGCGACGTGTTCATGAAGGTGGAGAAGGAAACCGACGCCGGCCTGATCGTCTCCGGCGCCAAGGTCGTCGCCACCGGATCGGCCATCACCAACTACAACTTCATCGCCCACTACGGCCTGCCCATCCGCAAGAAGGAATTCGCGCTCATCTGCACCGTGCCGATGGACGCACCGGGCATCAAACTGATCTGCCGGACCTCGTATACCGAGCAAGCCGCGGTGATGGGCAGCCCATACGACTACCCGCTGTCGAGCCGGATGGACGAGAACGACACCATCTTCGTCTTCGACAAGGTGCTCGTGCCCTGGGAGAACGTCTTCATGTACGGCGACGTCGAGCGCATCAACGCCTTCTTCCCGCAATCCGGTTTCCTGCCGAGGTTCACCTTCCAGGGCTGCACCCGTCTGGCGGTGAAACTCGACTTCATCGCCGGCCTGCTGATGAAGGCCCTCGACGCCACCGGTTCCGGCGGTTTCCGCGGGGTGCAGACCCGCGTCGGCGAGGTCATCGGCTGGCGCAACCTGTTCTGGACGCTCACCGACGCGATGGCCCACAACCCCGAACCGTGGATCGGTGACACCGTGATCCCGCGCCTCGAGTACGGCCTCACCTACCGGATGTTCATGATGCAGGGCTACCCGCGCATCAAGGAGATCATCGAACAGGACGTCGCCTCCGGGCTGATCTACCTACCCTCGAGCGCCGCCGACTTCAAGAGCCCCGACGTACGGCCCTACCTCGACAAATACGTCCGCGGCTCCAACGGCATCACCGCGGTCGACCGCGTCAAGGTGATGAAAGCACTGTGGGATTCCATCGGCTCGGAGTTCGGCGGCCGGCACGAACTCTACGAGCGCAACTACTCCGGCAACCACGAGAACGTGAAGGCCGAGTTGCTGTTCGCCGCGCAGAACCGCGGTGGCGTGGAGTCCATGAAAGGTCTCGCCGAACAGTGTCTGTCCGAATACGACCTGGACGGCTGGACAGTCCCCGACCTCATCGGCAACGACGACGTCAGCTGGTTCGGTCGGTCGAGCTAGCGTCGCGCTGATCGACGAACGCTCGTCGTCATCGGCCAAGCCAACCACACGGAGAACTGACAGATACTCCGGAAATCACCCCCGTGAGTGACAGTTCCCCATGTGGATGCCGATCCACATGGGGAACTGTCGCGAACCGGGGCCGGCTACCCGATCTCGATGAGCAGATCGCCGGGGGCCACCTGGGTGACCTGGCCGATGGCGACGCGGGCCACCTTGCCGCCGACGGGGGCGGTGATGGTGGCCTCCATCTTCATCGCCTCGATGGTGCCGATGGCGGCTCCGGCGGCGACCTCGTCACCGACGTCGACGCTCAGCGACACGACACCGGCGAACGGTGCACCGATGTGATGCGGGTTGCCGCGGTCGGCCTTCTCCGCGGCAGCCACCTCGGCATCGACCGAGCGGTCCCGCACCTGCACCGGCCGGAGCTGTCCGTTGAGGATGCACATCACGGTGCGCATCCCCTTCTCGTCGGGTTCGCTGATCGCCTCGAGCCCGATCAGCAGATCCACGCCGGGCTCGAGTTCCACCCGGTGCTCCTCGCCGTAGCGCAGCCCATAGAAGAACTGGTTCGCCGACAACCGGGACGTGTCGCCGTAGGTCTCCTGGTGATCGTCGAACTCCTTGGTGGGGCCGGGGAACAGCAACCGGTTGAGCGTCTGCTGCCGCTTCTGGCCCGGGGTGTCGAGCGCGTGGGAATCGTCGGCCGACAACTCGGTCGTGGCCGGCGCCTCGGCACGTCCCTCCAGCGCGAGGGACCGCAGCGGTTCGGGCCAGCCACCCGCCGGGTCACCGAGTTCGCCACGCAGGAACCCGATCACCGAGTCCGGGATGTCGTAGCCCTGCGGGTTGGCGGCGAATTCGTCGGCGGTGATACCGCGGCCGACCAACGCCAACGCCAGATCACCGACGACCTTCGATGACGGGGTCACCTTGATCAACCGGCCCAGCATGCGGTCGGCGGCAGCGTAGGCCTCCTCGACGGCCTCGAACCGATTGCCGAGCCCGAGCGCTATCGCCTGCTGACGCAGATTCGACAGCTGACCGCCGGGGATCTCGTGGGTGTAGACACGTCCCGTCGGGGCCGGCAGTCCCGACTCGAACGGCGCATACACCTTGCGCAGCGCCTCCCAGTACGGCTCGAGATCGCACACGGCCGCCAAGTCGAGGCCCGTATCACGGTCGGTGTGCGCGGCCGCGGCCACGATCGCCGACAACGCGGGCTGACTCGTGGTGCCGGCCAGTGCGGCACTGGCGCCATCGACTGCCGACGCTCCGGCCTGCCAGGCGGCCAGATAGGTCGCCAACTGCCCGCCGGGGGTGTCGTGGGTGTGCACATGCACCGGCAGATCGAACTCGCGGCGCAGCGCCGACACCAGCTTCGTCGCCGCCGGGGCCCGCAGCAACCCGGCCATGTCCTTGATTGCCAGCACGTGGGCACCGGCGTCGACGATCTGCTCGGCCAGCCGCAAGTAGTAGTCGAGGGTGTAGAGGTCCTCGTTCGGGTTGGCCAGGTCACCGGTGTAGGACATGGCGACCTCGGCGACGGCGGTGCCGGTCTCGCGCACCGCGTCGATGGCCGGGCGCATCTGCTCGATGTTGTTGAGCGCATCGAAGATACGGAAGATGTCGATACCGGTGGCGGTGGCCTCGGCGACGAACGCCGTGGTCACCTTGGTCGGATACGGCGTGTAGCCGACGGTGTTCGCGCCGCGCAGCAGCATCTGCAGGCAAATGTTGGGTACCGCTTCGCGCAGCTGCGCCAACCGATCCCACGGATCCTCTTTGAGGAACCGCAATGCCACGTCGTAGGTGGCACCACCCCAGCACTCCAGCGACAGCAGCTGCGGAGTCATCGCGGCCACGTACGGGGCCACCATCATCAGCCCGGTGGTACGGACGCGGGTGGCCAGCAGCGACTGATGCGCATCGCGGAAGGTGGTGTCGGTGACGCCGAGCCGCGTGGAGTCACGCAGATCCGCGGCGAACCCTTCGGGTCCCAGCGCCAGCAACCGCTGCCGCGAACCGTCCGGCGGCGACTTCAGGGTGGCCCGATCCAGCGTCGGGAGCTTGTCGCGCGGGTACACCTTGGTGGGCCGCTCGCCGTGCGGCTTGTTGACCGTGACGTCGGCCAGATACGACAGGATCTTGGTGCCACGATCGGCCGAGGACCGCGAGGTGAGCAGCCACGGGCGGTCCTCGATGAACGACGTGGTGACCCGCCCCTCGCGGAAGTCGACATCGTCGAGTACCGCCTGCAGGAATGGGATGTTGGTGGCCACACCACGAATCCGGAACTCGGCCACCGCGCGACGCGCCCGGCGCGCGGCGGTCGCGAAATCTCTTCCGCGACAAGTGAGTTTGACCAGCATGGAGTCGAAGTGACCGGTCACCTCGGCACCGAGGACCGCGCCGCCGTCCAGGCGCACTCCGGCGCCACCAGGACTGCGATAGGCGGTGATCCGCCCGACATCGGGGCGGAACCCGTTGGCCGGGTCCTCGGTGGTGATCCGGCACTGCATCGCGGCGCCCCGAATCTGCACCTTGTCCTGCGACAAACCCAGATCGTCCAGGGATTCACCCGACGCGATGCGCAACTGCGAACCCACCAGGTCCACATCGGTGATCTCCTCGGTCACCGTGTGTTCGACCTGGATCCGCGGGTTCATCTCGATGAACACATGTTGACCGTTCTCGTCGAGCAGGAACTCGACGGTGCCCGCACAGGTGTAGCCGATGTGGCGGGCGAAGGCGACGGCATCCGAGCAGATCGTCTCCCGCAACTCCGGCGGCAAGTTCGGCGCGGGCGCCAACTCGATCACTTTCTGATGGCGACGCTGCACCGAGCAATCACGCTCGAACAGGTGCATCACGTTGCCGTGGGTGTCGGCCAGGATCTGCACCTCGATGTGGCGGGGGTTGACCACCGCCTGCTCCAGGAACACCGTCGGATCACCGAACGCCGCATCGGCCTCCCGCGAGGCCGCCGCGATGGCGTCGCCGAGATCGGCGATCTTTTCCACCCGCCGCATCCCGCGACCGCCACCACCGGCGACCGCCTTGACGAATACCGGGAACTGCATGGACGCCGCCGCCGACAACAGCTCGTCGACATCGGCCGACGGCTCTGACGACGCCAACACGGGCAACCCGGCCGCTTTCGCCGCGGCCACCGCCGTCGCCTTGTTGCCCGTCAACTCCAACACATCCGCCGACGGACCCACGAACGTGATCCCATGATCGGCACACGCCTGCGCCAAACCCTGGTTCTCCGACAGGAAGCCGTAGCCGGGATAGATGGCGTCGGCGCCACATCGTTCCGCTGCCGCAATCACCTCGTCGACCGACAGATACGCGCGCACCGGATGACCGGGAGTACCGATCTGATACGACTCGTCGGCCTTCAGCCGGTGCACCGAGTTCCGGTCCTCGTAGGGAAAGATCGCCACCGTACGGGCGCCGAGCTCATACGACGCTCGGAAGGCGCGGATGGCGATCTCTCCGCGGTTGGCCACCAGAACTTTGTCGAACACGCGTCTCTCTCTCGTCAGTGCGAAGGAACGCACCCGCGACGACGCTGTCGGGGCGCACCCGGTACCGCATTCAATCCACGCTGGATATCCCAGAGTACTGCGCCGGTGTTCGACGACCGACGGCGCCCGAGAGAAACCTCCGAGAATACGCCTGGGTCGTGGGATTCTCACAATCGTGGGGTTTACCTGTGCGTTTCCGGAAACATCACCGACCGAGCGCTCGGTGCGCGGTGCCCCGAAGTCCCGAGACCGCAACGCGAGGTACGTCGTGTCCCGACCGATGAATGTAGGGGACCGCCGACGCCGCCCCCACGCCTCCTCGATAGCGTGGACGATCGGAGGTGTGTGAGTAGTGAGTGCGATACGGCGGCCGGTGGACGAGGATTCTGGCGCGCTCGACATCCCCGACCGCCACCCCCGCCTCGCCGTCACCATCCTGTCCGCCGCGGGCATCGTCGTGGCGTTGATGCAGACGATCATCGTGCCGCTGATTCCGCAGCTGCCCACACTGCTGAATGCCGACCCCGGTGACACGACCTGGGCGCTGACCATCACCCTGCTCGCCGGTGCGGTCATCACGCCCATCGGTGGACGGCTCGGCGACATGTACGGCAAACGGCTCATGCTGGTGGCAAGCATGGGATGTGTGGCGACCGGTTCCGCCGTGTGTGCGCTGTCCACATCGCTGCCGCCGTTCCTGGTCGGGCGTGCCCTGCAGGGTCTCGGATTCGGCACGATCGCGCTCGGCATCAGCGTCATGCGCGATATCGTCCCGCCGCGACATCTCGGTTCGTCGGTGGGCACCATGAGCGCCTCCCTCGGTATCGGCGGCGCCCTGGGTCTGCCCTTCGCTGCGGCCATCGCCCAACATGTCAGCTGGCACGCACTGTTCTGGGCGTGTGCGGCGGCAGCGCTGGCCGGCGCCGCCGGTATCGCGCTCACCGTGCCACAGAGTTCGTCGCGCAGCGGCGGACGTTTCGACCTTCTGGGCGCCATCGGCCTGGCGGCGATGCTGGTCTTCCTCCTCCTGCCGCTCTCGAAGGGGTCGGAATGGGGATGGGCTGCGCCGATCACACTCGGGCTGTTCGCTGCGTTCATCGTGGTCGCCATCGTCTGGTGGTTCGTCGAGCGGCGCGGCACCAACCCGCTCGTCGATCTCGACGTCGCCACCGAACGACCGGTGCTGCTCACCAATATCGCCTCGATCGCCACCGGGTTCGCGTTCTACTCGATGCAGCTGATCCCGATCCAGCTGCTGATGGCTCCGACGGCCGCGCCCAACGGCCTCGGCCTGGACATGGTCACGGCCAGCCTGGTGCTGGCGCCCAGCGGCATCCTGATGTTCTTCTTCTCCCACGTCTCCGCGCGACTGACCGCGGCATTCGGTCCCCGGGTGTCGCTGGCCGTGGGCGGGGCGGTGATCGCCGGCGGATACGTGGTGTTCGTCGTGGCCCTCAGCGGGCCGTGGGCGATGAATTGGGGGATCATGCTCGCGGTTGCCTGCCTGATCGGCGCCGGCCTGGGCGTCGCCTACTCCGCGATGCCCGCCCTGATCATGAGTTCGGTGCGCGTGGAGCAGACCGGCGAGGCCAACGGCGTCAACGCTCTGATGCGGGTGGTCGGTACATCCACCTCGGCGGCCGTCGTGGGCATGATTCTCACCTGGTCGATGGTCACGGTCGACTCCGCCGACGGCGCACCGGTCGGCGCGCCCGCCGAGTCGGGGTATCTGTGGGCGTCGGCGATCTCGCTGGGCGCATGCGTCCTGGCAATCGTCCTGGCGCTCGCGATTCCACCGCGCCGGCCGATCTCCGTGCAGGACGTCTAACCGCCCGGGCATCGACCGAAACGAATCTGTAACGAGATCGTCGTAGCGTGACGCGGGTGTCCTCCAGTGTCTCGTCATCCGGTGCCGATTCCACATCCGCCCTGACGGTGATCGACAACGCCTTCGTGGTGACCGTCGATCAGCAGCGGCGCGAACTGTCGAACACCACGGTGGTGATCGACGGGACACGAATCGTCTCGGTCGGCGCCGCACCGGCGGATCTGCCGGCCGGAGCGGTCCGGGTGGACGGAACAGGTTGCGTTCTCACCCCGGGGTTGATCAACACCCACCATCACCTCTATCAGTGGATCACCCGCGGCCTCGCCGCCGACCACACGCTGTTCCAGTGGCTCACCACCCTGTATCCGATCTGGGCCGGCATCGACGAGACGGCGGTCCGCACCGCCGCTCTCGGCGGACTCGCCCAGCTGGCGCTGTCGGGCTGCACCACCACCACCGACCACCACTACGTCTTCCCCGCCGAGGGCGGCGATCTGCTCGGCGCCGAGATCGACGCCGCGGCCACGATCGGGCTGCGCTTTCACCCCACCCGCGGATCGATGGATCTCTCGGAGAAGGACGGCGGTCTGCCCCCGGACTCGGTGGTGCAGAGCATCGACGAGATCCTGGCCGCCAGCTCCGACGCGGTGTCGCGCTGGCACGACCCCGCCGATGACTCGATGTTGCGGATCGCGTTGGCGCCCTGTTCTCCGTTCTCGGTGACCACCGACCTGTTGCGCGAATCTGCCACGCTGGCTCGCGACCTCGATGTCCGGATGCACACCCATCTGGCCGAGTCACTCGATGAGAACACCTACTGCGACGAGCACTTCGGGTGCACTCCGCTGCAGTACATGGAGTCGGTCGGTTGGGTCGGCGACGACGTGTGGTTCGCCCACGGCATCGAGTTCGACGACGACGAGATCGGCCGACTCGCCGCAACATCCACCGGTGTGGCCCATTGCCCCACCTCCAATGCGCGGCTGGGCAACCGGATCTGCCGCACCCGCGATCTCGTCGACGCAGGCGTCCCCGTCGGACTCGGCGTGGACGGCGCGGCGTCCAACGAGTCGTGCCGGCTCCTCGAGGAGGCCCACCAGGCGGTGCTGATGGCCCGGGCCCGTGGCGGTCCCACCGCACTCACCACCCGCACGGCCATCGAACTCGCCACGATCGGCGGCGCACGGGTACTCGGCCGCGCCGCCGACACCGGTTCGATCGAACCGGGAAAGCTCGCCGACCTGGTCCTGTGGGATCTGACGTCGGTGGCCCACAGCGGGATCGACGACCCGGTCGCCGCACTGGTGCTCGGCGCGATCCCCCCGATCGCCGCGAGTTGGGTCAATGGGCGCCGCGTCGTCGACGCGGGAACCCTGCTGACCGTCGACACCGAGCGCGTCGCCGCCGACGTCGCGCGCGAACATCGGCGACTGATCGAGAAGGCGGGTTGATGGACCTCAACACCATCGAACGGTATCGCTACGCCCGAACACGTGGGGATCTGCGGCTCGAGCCGGGCGAGCGCGTGGTGGCCGGCGGCACCTGGTTCTTCTCCGAGCCGCAGGTCGAGGTCGACGGCATCGTCGACCTCACCACCATGGGATGGCCCGCGCTCGAGGATCTACCCGACGACGGACTGCGCATCGGCGCGACGTGCCCCATCTCGGTGATCGCCACGATGCCGCCGCGACCGGCGTGGCGTGCGCAGCCATTGTTCGGTGCGTGTGCGAACGCACTGTTGGCCTCGTTCAAGATCTGGAACGTGGCGACCGTCGGCGGCAACATCTGCCGGTCATTCGCGGCGGCGTCGATGGTCTCGCTGGCGGCGGGCCTCGACGCCTCGGCCGTCATCTGGTGTCCGGACGGCAGCGAACGCCGATCCCCGGTGGCCGAGTTGATCACCGACAACGGCGCCAACTCGCTCGCCGACGCAGAGATCCTGCGCGCCATCGACATCCCGGGCACCTCGATGCGGTCGACGACCGCATTCCGCAAGATCGCCCTGGCCGAGCTCGGCCGCTCAGGGGCAGTGGTCACCGGCCGCCTGGAGGAGAGCGGGTCGCTGGTGGTCGCCGTCACCGCCGCCACCCGGCGGCCGCATGTGATGCGCTTCGACACCATCCCCACCGCCGATGATCTCCACGAGCGCGTCGTGTCCGCCGACGACTTCTACACCGACCCACTCGGGTCGGCGGACTGGCGCCAGGCCACCTCGGCCGTGCTGGCCGAGGAGGTCCGTACCGAACTCGCCGAGAGGGCCGGATCATGAGATTCTCCGTCAACGGCGACCCGCACGAGGCCACCCCGCGTCCCGGTCAGTGCCTGCGAACCCTGTTGCGCGACACCGCACACTTCGAGGTGAAGAAGGGCTGCGACGCCGGCGACTGCGGCGCGTGCTCGGTGCTGGTGGACGACGCGCCGGTCCACTCGTGCATCTTCCCCGCCCAGCGCATCGAGGGACGCGAGGTGACGACGGTCGCCGGTTTGGGCACCCCGGGCGACCTGCACCCGATGCAGCAGTCCTTTGTCGACAACTTCGGCTTCCAGTGCGGATTCTGCACCGCCGGCATGATCGTCACCGCGTCCACTCTCGACGCCGATGACCTCGACGATCTGCCCCGGAAGATGAAGGGCAACATCTGTCGCTGCACCGGCTACCGCTCGATCCGGGACGCGATCACCGGGGCCGTCACGCCGACACCACCCCCGACCGGACATCGGGTCCCGGATGGCCCGGACAGCAGCATCGGGCGATCGGTCAACCCGCCGGCCGCCCGCCGCGTCGTCACCGGCACCGAGCCCTACACCTTCGACGTCGCGGTCGACGGTCTGACCTATCTGCGCGTGCTCGCTTCCCCGCATGCGCACGCACGGATCGTGTCCATCGACACCGCCGCCGCCGAACAGGTGGACGGCGTCGTGCTGGTGCTCACGCACGAGAACGTACCGCAGACGCGGTTTTCCACGGCCCGCCATGAGTACCGTGAGGATGACCCCGACGACACGCTGATCCTCGATTCCGTCGTCCGGTTCGTCGGCCAGCGGGTGGCGGCGGTGGTCGCCGAGACCGCGGCGGCCGCCGAGCGGGCCTGCCGACTGATCGAGGTCTCCTACGAGGTCCTGCCCGCGGTGTTCGACCCCGAGGAGGCCCGGCAGCCGGGTGCGCCGGCGATCCACCCGGATCGCACTGCGCTCGATCGAGTGAATCATGCCGACCGCAACGTGATCGCCGACTTCCACCACGGGTTCGGCGGCGACATCGACACGGCGCTGGCGGATTCGACGGTCACGGTGTCGGGTACCTGGTCGACCGCGCGGGTCTCACATGCCCAACTCGAAACGCACGGCAGCATCGGATGGCTCGACGACGACGGACGACTGGCCATCCGGACCAGCACCCAGGTGCCCTTCCTGGTCCGCGACGAACTCGCGCACATCCTCGACCTCGCGCCGGATCGGGTCCGCGTGTTCGCCGCCCGCGTCGGCGGCGGTTTCGGCGGCAAACAGGAACTACTGACCGAGGATCTGGTGGCGTTGGCGGTGCTGCGGACCGGCCGGCCGTGTGCCTACGAGATGACGCGCACCGACGAGATGACGCGCACCACCTACCGTCATCCGTTCCGCGTCGACGTGGCTCTCGGCGCCGATGCGGACGGCGTACTCACCGCGATGAAGATCGACGTGCTGTCGGACACCGGCGCGTACGGCAACCACGCCATCGGGGTGATGTTCCACGCGTGTGCCGAGTCGATCTCGGTGTACAACTGCCCGGTCAAGCGGGTCGACGCCGAGGTCGTCTACACGAACAATCCCCCGTCGGGTGCCTTCCGCGGTTACGGCTTGGGCCAGGTGATATTCGCGATCGAGTCCGCGCTCGACGAATTGGCGGCCGAACTCGACGTCGACCCGTTCGAGATCCGTCGCCGCAACGCCGTCGCCGATGGCGACCCCCTCCTCGCCGCGCATCCGGAGCCCGAACCGGATCTCGTCTACGGCAGCTACGGCCTCGACCAATGCCTCGATCTGGCGCAGGCGGCGCTGGCGCGCGGCAACGGCGCCGAGCCGCCGCCCGGCCCGCACTGGCGGGTCGGTGAGGGCATGGCGCTCGCGGCGATCGCGACGATGGCCCCGCGTGGACACATCTCCCGGGTGCACGTGACGCTCGACCGGGCCGGCGACTACCACGTCGGTATCGGAACAGCCGAGTTCGGCAACGGCACCACGACGGTGCACACCCAGATCGCCGCCGCAACGTTGCAGACCACCCCCGACCGGATCCGGCTCCACCACGGTGACACCGACGCCGCCGAATACGACACCGGGGCCTTCGCCTCCGCCGGGACGACGGTGGCCGGCAAGGCCCTCCATCGTGCCTGTATCTGCCTGCAGGAGAAGCTGATCGGTGCCGCCGCCACCGTTGCCGAGGCGGAACCGGACCGGGTGGTGCTGACCGCCGACGGCGCGCTCGTGGGTGACCGGATGGTCTCCTTCGGCGAGATGATCGACGTCCTCGAACCCGACTCGGACCGCGTGACGGCCACCGGCGAGGAGACCGGCGACGTGCGTTCGATCGCCTTCAACGTCCACGCATTCCGGGTCGCGGTGGATACTCGGACCGGCGTGGTGCGCATTCTGCAATCGGTCCAGGCGGCCGACGCCGGGACGGTGATGAACCCGCAGCAGTGCCGCGGACAGATCGAGGGCGGCGTGGCGCAGGCCATCGGATCGTCGCTCTACGAGGAGATCATGCTCGCCGACGGCGTGCCGCTGACCGGCGTCTTCCGCACCTACCGAGTGCCCCAGATGGCCGACGTGCCGCCGACGGAGGTCTACTTCGCCGAGACATCCGACGAGCTGGGACCGTTCGGCGCGAAATCGATGAGCGAGTCCCCCTACAACCCGGTGGCGCCGGCGCTGGCCAATGCGATTCGCCGGGCGATCGGCGTGCGCCCCTTCGCACAACCGATGTCGCGGGACCGGGTGTGGCGGCTGATCAACCGTGGGGTGGGTGACACTGGTCGGCACGCGTAGCGGCAGGGATGGCACCACGCGTCGACGGGTGTCGGACGCCCGCAGCGGTCTCGTCCGCAATCTCGCCCTGTTCGGGCCGGCGTTCGTCGCCGCGATCGCCTACGTCGATCCCGGCAACGTCGCGGCCAACATCACCGCCGGCGCCCGGTATGGCTTTCTGCTGGTCTGGGTTCTGGTGCTGGCGAATGTGATCGCGATGCTGATCCAGTACCAGTCGGCCAAACTCGGCATCGTCACCGGCAAGAGCCTGCCCGCGCTGCTGGGTGATCGTCTGAGCACCCGGCCGCGGCTGGCGTTCTGGGTGCAGGCGGAGGTGGTGGCGATCGCCACCGATCTGGCCGAGGTGCTCGGTGGGGCCGTCGCCGTGCAGTTGTTGTTCGGTCTGCCGCTGGTGCTCGGCGGGGTGATCGTGGGCGCGGTCTCGCTGGCCCTGCTGCTTCTGCAGAATCCTCGGCAGGAACGCACCTTCGAGCGCGTCATTCTGGGGCTGTTGGCGATCATCGTCATCGGTTTCCTGGCCGGTCTGGTGGTCAACCCACCGCCGGTGGACGCGGTCCTCGGTGGGCTCGTTCCGCGACTGGACGGACCGGAGACCGTGCTGCTGGCCGCCGGCATGTTGGGGGCGACCGTGATGCCCCACGCGATCTACGTGCACTCGGCGATGGTGATCGACCGACACGGGGTCACCCGGTCGGCGGACCGTAAGCGAAAGCTGGTGCGGGTCACGCGCTGGGACGTGGTGGTGGCGCTGATCGTCGCCGGCGCGGTGAACATCGCGTTGTTGTTGCTGGCCGCCCAGAACCTGCGCGGCAAAGAGGGCACCGACACCATCGAGGGCGCCTACGACGCGGTCGCCGACGCCCTCGGCCCGGCGATGGCAACCGCCTTCGCCATCGGACTGCTGGCCAGCGGATTGGCGTCCACATCCGTCGGATCGTCGGCCGGGGCGGCCATCATGGGCGGCCTCCTGCACAGACACATCCCACTGTTCGTCCGTCGCGTGATCACGGTCATCCCGGCGCTGGCGGTACTGGCGCTCGGCGTCGACCCCACCTGGGCCCTGGTCATCAGTCAGGTGGTGCTGAGCTTCGGCATCCCGTTCGCGGTGATTCCGCTGGGACGGTTCACCGCCGACCGGTCGCTGATGGGTGAGTTCACCGACGGATGGCCGCTGCGGCTGACCGCGGGCATCGCGTCGGTGTTGATCGTGCTGCTCAACCTGACGCTGATCGGGCTGGTGGTGACCGGCGCCTGATCAGCCCCGCAGCAGACCTTTGGCGACGTGGGTCACCTGGATCTCGTTGCTGCCCGCGTAGATCATCAGCGACTTGGCATCCCGCGCAAGCTGCTCCACCCGATACTCGGCCATGTAACCGTTGCCGCCGAACAGCTGCACCGCCTCCATCGCGACCTCGGTGGCCGCCCTGGACGAATACAGCTTCATCGCCGAGGCCTCGGCGAGGCTCAGCGGTTTGCCGGCCTGGCCGCGTTCGATCGCGCTGAACAACATGTTCTGCACGTTGATGCGCGCCACCTCCATCTCGGCGAGCTTGAGCTGGATGAGCTGGAACTGGCCGATCTCCTGGCCCCAGAGCGTGCGGGTCTTGGCGTAGTCGATCGACAGCCGCTGCGCCTCGTTGATGATGCCCAGCGACAGCGCGGCGATGCCGACGCGCTCGGCGGTGAATCCCGCCTTCGCGCCCTCGCCGCCGCGGGTGTCGTCGCCGGTGTCCTCGGTCTCACCGAGCAGCCGGTCCTTGCCCAGACGCACGTTGTCGAAGAACAGTTCACCGGTCGGCGAGCTCGTCATCCCCATCTTCTTGAAGGGTTTGCCCTGGGTGAGACCGGGCATGCCCTTGTCGAGGACGAAGGAGAGCACCTTGCGATCGCGCATCGGGGTGTCGCTGCCGTCGTCGAGCTTCGCGAACACGACGATGGTGTCGGCGTAGGGCCCGTTGGTGATGAAGGTCTTCTGGCCGTTGAGCACATACTCGTCGCCGTCGCGGCGCACCGTGGTCTTCATGCCGCCCAACGCATCCGAACCGGACTCGGGTTCGGTGATCGCCCACGCGCCGACCTTCTCCATCGTGACCAGCTCCGGCAGCCACCGCTTCTTCTGCGCGAGGGTGCCCTTGCCACGGATCGTCGAGGTGGTCAAACCCATGCTCACGCCCATCGAACCGACCAGGCCCAGACACACGCCGGCCAGCTCGATGTTGACGATCATGAACATCGATCCCGACATGCCTCCGCCACCGCCACCACCTGACGGCTTCTCACCGGCGGCCTCGGCGGCGAGTTCCTTTTCGAGGGCATCCTTGGCCATCGCATCGACACCGAAGGTCGACAGCAGCTTGCGGGTGATGTCGTAGGGCGGGAGCACACCGGTCTCGAGTTCGTCGATGTGCGGCCTGATCTCCTTGTCGATGAACGCGCGCAAGGCATCTCGGACCATCAGGTCTTCGTCGGACCACTCGAACATCGTCATTCTCCCCGGGGCCGGTGTTCAACCAGAACACGTTGCAGTCATCTCGCAGACAACTGTGTCAGGAGTCACTGCCGATGTAAAGACACGGTTCTCGACTGGCGTTCCATTGAGACCAACGACCTCCCTGCAGGCCTTCGGGGTACGCTCGATCCGCTGCGGTGTACGGGAACCCGGTGCGAAACCGGGGCGGCCCTCGCCACTGTGAACGGGAAGTCGGTGTCCTTCGTGCCACTGCTTGCGCATGTCGCGCGAGTGGGAAGGCGGGATTGCGACGATCCGGCCGGCCAACGAGCCGGTCCGGTGTACCCGTGAGCCAGGAGACCGGCCGCAGCACCGGTACAGATGCCCACGAGGTGCTGGGCAGGAAGGACACACGCAAATCATGCACATCGCAGAGGGGTTCCTGCCCCCGGCACATGCGGTTGCCTGGACCATCGCGGCGGCACCCTTCGTCGCCTACGGGGCCAGGCAGGTCGTCATCACCGTCAAACAGCATCCGTCATCGGGTCCGCTGCTCGCGGCGGTCGGGGCGTTCTCGTTCGTCATGTCGGCGATCAAACTCCCGTCCGTGACGGGATCGAGCTCGCACCCCACCGGAACCGGACTCGGGACCGCGATATTCAAACCGCCTGTCATGGCCTTCCTGGGAACGATCGTCCTGGTGTTCCAGGCACTGCTCCTGGCACACGGCGGCATCACCACACTGGGTGCGAACGTCTTCTCGATGGCCATCGCCGGACCATGGGCGGGTTTCGCGGTGTTCCTCGCACTCCGCAAGGCCGGGGTGGGCCTGCTGACATCGGTGTTCGCACTCGCCTTCGTCGCCGACCTCGTCACCTACGTGGTCACCAGCTTCCAACTCTCGCTGGCCTTCCCGTCATCGGAGGGCGGATTCTGGGAGAGCTTCGCCGAATTCATGGGTGTCTTCGCGGTGACGCAGGTGCCGCTTGCGATCGTCGAAGGACTCATCACCGTCGTCATCGTCCGGGTTCTCATCCAGGTGGCCTCGTCCGAGCTCGTTGGCCTGGGCTTCCTCAAGGGCAAGAACGCGCCGACCGGTGCCGTCGATGACCACCGGACCGACCGCGAGGAGACCTCGGCATGAGCACCCCTGGCGACAATCCCAGCTCGAGCGGACGTTCAGTTGTCTGGCTGTCGGTCGCGCTGATCGCGCTCGCGGTCGCGATCGCGGTCGGCTCTCTGATCTATGGCTACGCGCAGGACTCCGAGGCCGAGTTCGGTGGAGCCGATGGACAGGCCGAAGAGGTGATCACCGAGATCGACGACAGCTACGAGCCGTGGTTCTCGGCTCCGATCGGCGAGCTACCCGGAGAGGTCGAGTCGGGGCTCTTCGCCCTCCAGGCCGGGCTGGGCGGGATCGTCCTCGGCGGTGCGGTCGGCTGGTACGCCGGCCGCAGACGGGGGCGGAGCGAGGCGCCGCCACCGGCCACATCCGCGGCTGCGTCGGGTCCCGACCCCGCGGAAGGACACCGTGAGAGTGGACACCGTGGGAGTGACTGAGTCGCCCTCTTCGATGTCGCTGTACACGTGAATCCGCTCGACATCAGCGCGGCCCACAACCGGTGGTCGGGCCACCCGGTCGTCGAGAAGGTCGCGCTGTACGGGGGGCTGCTCGTGTGCGCGATGGTCCTGCCACCGCGCACGGGGGCGCCCCTCGTGCTCGCCGCGGTGATGGTCGCAACCCTCGCCCTCGCCCGGGTGCGGGTACGTCTGTTCCTGCTGGCAATGCTGGGGCCTGCCCTGTTCATCGCGCTCGGTTCGCTGCCCATCGCCGTGAGCCTGCGCGGCGGGCCGCACCTGGAGGCGGGCGGCGTGGCGATCGCTGTCGACACCTCCCTGCGAGCCATCGCCGCCTCGGCCGCCACGATCGGACTGGCGGTCACGACATCGATGGCCGATCTTCTCGACCTGGCCCGGCGGTCCGGTGTCCCGGCTTCGCTGTGCCATGTCGCCGACCTGACCTACCGATTGATCGGAATCCTCATCAATTCGGCCCGCGCGGCGCGGGAAGCGGCCGGGCTCCGGCTGGGGTTGCAGAACCCGCGAACCGCCATCGCCGTGATCGGCACCCAGTTCGCGCTCATCTTCGTCCGCGCCACCGATCGTGCCCGGTCCATGTCGGAGGCCATGTCGCTGCGCGCGGAACCGGGAATGACCGCGGTGCTCACCGAGAGCCGGCCGGCGCGCCCGGCCCGGCTCGTCGCCACCGCCGTGGCGCTCGGCCTGATCGCGGCCGCGTCCGTGTCGAGTTGGATGTTCTGGAATGGTGGGTGACGTGGAGCCGAGTGTCCTCGAGCTGAGAGGGGTGTCGTTCGCCTACCCTCGCGGATCGAGCGTCTTCGACCACGTGGACCTGTCGTTACGACCCGGGCAGCGGATCGCGCTCCTGGGTGCCAACGGTTCGGGCAAGACAACCTTGCTGCGGATACTGGTCGGTCTCGCGAAGCCGATGACGGGGACCGTGCACCTCGACGGCTCGACGCTCACCGGCACTCGGGACGACCGCACCCGTCTTCGGACCCGAGTGCAGATGGTGCTCCAGGAGCCGGACGACCAGATCGTCGGCGCGACCGTACGCGCGGACGTGTCATTCGGACCGTCCAACCTCGGCCTGGACCGGGCGGAGGTGGTGGCCCGTGTCGACGAGGCGATGGCCGCGCTGGGCGTCACCGAACTCGCCGACCGCATCCCCAACCACCTGTCCTTCGGTCAGCGCAAGCGGGTGACGATCGCCGGTGCGGTGGCCATGCGCCCGCAGGTCCTGCTCCTCGACGAGGCGACGGCCGGACTCGACCCCCGAGCCGTCGAGGACCTGCTGGACACGCTCACCGCGCTCTCCACCACGGGGACCACGGTGGTGCTGGCCACCCACAGCGTCGACATCGCGTGGACCTGGTCGCAGGAGGCGATCGTCCTCAACGGCCAGGCCGTACGACGCGGGTACACACACGATCTGCTGACCGACGACGAACTGCTCACCGGGGCACATCTCGCCGTCGGGTGGGGTGCGGCGGTGTCCCGCCGGCTGAACCGCACCGTGCTCCGACCCGACGACGTGTGACCAGCGGAGCCGATCGGTGGCACGTGGCCGTCTCCGGTTGTCGGAGGCGTGCGGGATGATGACAGGGTGCCACGCAAGGCTTCCGTCCTCGACCGCTTCACCGCCGGAACCCGGCGGTGGTTCGACGGTGCGTTCGAACAACCGACTGCGGCGCAGACCGGCGCGTGGGCCTCGATTGCCGACGGCAACAACACGCTGGTCATCGCACCGACGGGGTCCGGTAAGACCCTGTCGGCTTTCCTCTGGGCGCTCGATCGGCTCGCCGCCCGGCCGGACCGGACACGCGGGACGCGGGTCGTCTACATCTCCCCGCTGAAGGCGCTCGCGGTCGACGTCGAACGCAACCTGCGCGCCCCGCTGACCGGCATCACCCGTGCCGCCCAAGAGCTCGACGAACCGGAACCGGCGATCACCGTCGGCGTGCGTTCCGGTGACACCCCGGCCGCCCAGCGCCGCGCCCTGGTCAAGTCGCCCCCCGACATCCTGATCACCACCCCCGAGTCGCTGTATCTGATGCTCACCTCGGCCGCACGGGAGACGCTGACCGACGTCGAGGTGGTGATCGTCGACGAGGTCCACGCCGTCGCGGCGACCAAGCGCGGAACCCATCTGGCGCTCACGCTGGAACGACTCGACGAACTCCTCGATCGGCCGGCGCAGCGCGTCGGCCTGTCGGCAACCGTGCGGCCGCCGGAGGTCGTGGCCGAGTTCCTCAGCGGAAGCGCGCCGTGCAGGGTGGTTCGCCCCAAGGCGGCCAAGACCTTCGATCTGCGGGTGGATGTGCCCGTCGAGGATATGGCCAACATCCCACCGCCGCCCGATGCGCCCGGTGGCGAGGAGCTCGACGACGCCTTCTCCCCCACCGCCGGGTCGCTGTGGCCCCATGTGGAGTCGTCCATCGTGGACCTCATCGAGAAGAACCGCGCGACCATCGTGTTCGCCAACTCGCGGCGACTGGCCGAACGACTCACCGCACGCCTCAACGAGATCCACGCCGACCGCACCGGCACCGGGGCGACCGCCACCCGCAATCCCACGGTCGCCGGCGGGGCTCCCGCCCACATCATGGCCAGCGGCGCCAGCGGCGGCGCCGAGCCGATCCTCGCACGCGCCCATCACGGTTCGGTCAGCAAGGAGCAGCGCGCACAGATCGAGGACGACCTCAAGGCCGGTCGCCTGCCGTGTGTGGTGGCGACCAGTTCGCTGGAACTCGGCATCGACATGGGCGCAGTGGATCTCGTGGTGCAGGTCGAGGCGCCGCCGTCGGTGGCCGGCGGACTCCAACGCATCGGCCGTGCCGGGCATCAGGTCGGCGAGATCTCGCAGGGTGTGCTCTACCCGAAACACCGCACCGACCTGATCCACTGCACGGTCACCGTGGAACGGATGCTCGACGGTGCCATCGAAGAACTCCGGGTACCCCAGAACCCACTCGACATCCTCGCTCAGCAGACCATCGCGGCCGCCGCCGTGGACGACCTCGACGTGGACCGGTGGTTCGAGGTGGTCCGCCGCGCCGCGCCGTATCGCGAGCTCGGGCGGCAGGTGTTCGAGGCCACCCTGGACCTGATCGCCGGTCGATTCCCGTCCGATGAATTCGCCGAACTGCGTCCGCGGGTCATCTGGGACCGCGACGCCGGGACCCTGGTCGGGCGCCGCGGAGCGCAACGGTTGGCGGTCACCTCCGGCGGCTCGATCCCCGATCGAGGTCTGTTCGGCGTATTCATGGTCGGCGAGAAATCGACCCGGGTCGGCGAGTTGGACGAGGAGATGGTCTACGAGTCCCGCGTCGGCGATGTCTTCGCCCTCGGTGCCACCAGCTGGCGCATCGAGGACATCACCCACGACCGGGTGCTGGTGTCCCCGGCCTACGGCCAGCCCGGTCGTCTGCCGTTCTGGATCGGCGACACCATCGGACGCCCCGCCGAACTCGGCGCGGCAATCGGCAAGTTCACCGGCGCGGTCGCCGATCCCGACACGCTGGCCGACCATGCGCGCCGGCTCGGGCTCACCGACAACGCCCGGCTCAACCTGGCCGCCCTCGTCGCCGAGCAACAGGAGGCCACCGGCCACCTCCCCACCGACCGCACCCTGGTGGTGGAGCGGTTCCGCGACGAACTCGGCGACTGGCGCCTGATCCTGCACTCGCCCTACGGGTTGCGGGTACACGCACCATGGGCCAGTGCGATCTCGGCTCGGCTGTTGCAGACACTCGGCCTCGAAGGGGCGACCACTGCCTCCGACGACGGCATCATCGTCCGCCTGCCGGACACCGACGACGACCCGCCCGGCGCATCGGTCTTCGTCGTCGACCCCGATGAGATCGAACAACTGGTCACCGACGCCCTCGCCGACTCGTCGATGTTCGCCTCGCGATTCCGCGAGTGCGCGGCGCGAGCCCTGCTGCTGCCCAAACGCGATCCAGGCCGTCGAGCGCCGCTGTGGCAGCAACGCCAGCGCAGCGCGCAGCTGCTGTCGGTCGCGTCGAGATTTCCCGACTTCCCGATCATCCTGGAGACGGTGCGGGAGTGTCTGCAGGACGTCTACGACCTGCCGGCCCTCACCGATCTGCTGACCCGTATCCGGCAGCGGCGGGTCCGCGTCGTCGAGACCGAGACCGCGAGTCCGTCACCGTTCGCCGCGTCGATGCTGTTCGGCTACGTCGGCGCGTTCCTGTACGCCGACGACGCCCCGCTGGCCGAACGCCGCGCCGCCGCACTGTCCCTGGACACCAGCCTGCTCGCCCAACTACTCGGGCGGGTCGATCTGCGCGAACTGCTCGACCCCGGCGTGATCGCCGAGGTGGTCGCACGACTGCAACGGACCGCACCCGAACGACACGCCCGCGACGCAGAGGACATCGTCGACCTGTTGCGCTGGCTCGGTCCCCTCGAGACCGGTGCGGTCGACGCACGCTACCGCGGCGAGGTGCCCGCGCTCGATCACCTCACCGAACTGCACCGCACCGGTCAGATCATCTCCGTCACCCACCGTGGTCACCCCCTGTGGGCCTCGGTCGACGACACCGCCCGGCTGCGCGACGGCCTCGGTGTGCCCGCCCCGCCGGGTATCCCGGCGACCTACCTGGAACCGGTGCCGGATCCGGTGGGAGATCTGGTGCACCGGTACGCACGTACGCACGGTCCGTTCACGGTCCTCGACGCGGCCGAAGCGCTGGGTATGGCGGTCGGGGTCATCCGCGACACGCTGGTCAGACTCGCTGCCGACCGCCGGGTCATCGAAGGGGACTTCCTGCCCGAGGGCCATGGGACCGACCACACCGCCGCGGAGATGCCCACCGGCGCACCGCGGACGACCCAGTGGTGCCACGCCGATGTACTCGGCCAGATCCGCCGCGGTTCGCTGGCCGCGAGCCGTGCCGAGATCGCGCCGGTCGACCATGAGACCCTCACCCGGTTCACCGCATCCTGGCAGCACGTGACACCCGACGAACAACTCCGCGGCGTCGACGGCGTCGCGACGGTCATCGACCAGTTGGCCGGCTACCCACTGCCCGCCTCCGCCTGGGAATCCCTGATACTGCCGGCCCGTGTCGCCGACTACAGCCCGGCGATGCTCGACGAGCTGCTCAGCGCGGGCGAGGTCATCTGGTCCGGGCACGGCCGGATCGGCGGGTCGGACGGGTGGATCGCCCTGCACCCGTCCGATGTCGCACCGCTGACCCTGGCGCCCGCCGACGACATCGACACCACCGGGCTACACGAGGGACTCACCGCGGCGCTGGCGCCCGGCGGCGCGCTGCGTTTCGGCAAGCTCACCGAACTGGTCGGGGCCGACGTCACCGTCTCGGCCGCCGACATCGAGGCAGCACTCTGGGATCTGGTCTGGGCGGGCCGGGTCAGCAATGACTCGTTCGCGCCGGTGCGGGCACTACTCGCACCGCGACGCTCGTCGTCATCCCCGCGATCGACACCCGCCCATCGGGCGCGGGGACGGGCTCCGCGCCTACGCGCGCAACGACTTTCGACCCGCTATCTCGCCGAGCACGGTGCGACTCAGAACGTTTCATCCACCGCCGGCGGGCGATGGGTGGTGCCCGACCGCATCGACGCCGACCCCACGGTCGCCACCCAGGCACTGTGCGACCAGTTGCTCGCACGCTACGGGGTCATCACCCGCGGCAGTGTCGTCGCCGAGGACATCGACGGCGGGTTCGCCCGGATCTACAAGGCCCTCAACGTGTTCGAGGACAACGGTCAGGTGCGTCGGGGTTACTTCGTGGAAGGCCTCGGCGGCGCACAGTTCGCCTCGACGGCGACGATCGACGAATTGCGTCACCACGCCCTCGACGATCGCCGCACCCCGCCGGGGATCGTGCTGGCGGCCACCGATCCGGCCAACCCGTTCGGCGCCGCGCTGGGCTGGCCGGCAACCCGCGCCGAGGACCGCGGCCACCGGCCCGGTCGCAAACCGGGCGCCGTGGTCGTCCTGGTGGGCGGCGAACTCGTGGTGTATGTCGAACGAGGCGGGAAAACGATCCTCACGTTCACGGAATCGTCAGCGGCACTACAGGCCGCGGCGGGCGCCCTCGCCGAGCTCGTCAGGTCGGGCCGCGTGGCGCGGCTGATGATCGATCAGGTCGACTCCCAGCCTGTGTTGACCTCGGAATTCGGCCGAATCCTGATCGAGGCCGGATTCGCGACCACACCTCGCGGGGTCCGGATGCGCTACGGCCGGCATGCCTGAGGGAGACACCGTGTTCGCCACCGCTGCCCGGTTGCGCGCGGCTCTCGACGGCCGGCGCCTGGAGTGGACGCAGTTCCGCGTGCCGTCGCTGGCCACCGTCGACCTCACCGGTCGCACCGTCGGTTCGGTGCGTTCGGTGGGCAAGCACCTGCTCATCGACGTCGGCGGGCCCGACGACGATCAACCGGATGCCGGAGGCGCGAGTGTGCACTCGCACCTGAAGATGGAGGGCGCCTGGCATGTGCACCCGATCGGCACGCGATGGCGCCGTCCCGGCTACCAGGCCCGGATCGTGTTGCGCACCGCAACTCACGAAGCCGTCGGCTTCGACCTCGGCATCCTGGAGCTCACCGATTCTCCCGACGCGGACCTCGCGTATCTGGGCCCGGATCTCCTCGCCGAGGACTGGGAGCCCACCGAGGCCATCGGCCGGATCGAGGCCCGGCCCGACGAGCCGATCGGGCTCGCACTGCTCGACCAGCGACTCGTCGCCGGCATCGGCAACGTCTACCGAAGCGAGATCTGTTTTCTCCGAAAGGTGTTGCCGACACGCCCGGTGAGAGACGTCGACGTCCCCGGTGTGGTGGATCTGTCGCGCCGACTGCTGTGGGCCAATCGCCTGCGAACCGCACGGACCACCACCGGACAGAGCGCACCCAACGCGCGCATGTGGGTCTACGGTCGGCGCGGCCAACTGTGCCGCAGATGCGGATCGCCGATCGAGCGAGACCAGCTCGGCTCGATCGGCGAGGATCGCGTGATCTACTTCTGTCCGCACTGTCAGACCTGAGGCCCGACCGGACCCGTCACCATCTCAGTGGTGACCGCCTGTCAGCCCTGAGTCGCTGAGAGACAAGAAGTGTCGCGACGGCAGCCCGAAACGAGGCGATACCCGCCCCCGAATCAGACCGGGTACCGTTCCGGCTCGGGACCGAACAGGTAACGTCGACCGGAGATCTCGGAAACCGAGATCTCCACGTAGTTGTACTTCATCGTGGGAATCCACGGACGAAGCGGCAATTCGTCGGCGGCGTTGATCTCACTCATCGAAACAAGCACCCGCGCTGTGCCTTTGGCGACGACACTCCACGCGTCTTGCTCGCTGTGGTCGTCGGCCTCGAAGGCGACGTTCTCGTTGAGCACGATCTCGGTGAGTTTGGTTCCCTCGCCGGTCCGTAGCGTGATCCGCCCGTCCCCGGCGAAGTAGTTCACCGGGTAGATGTCGGGGTGACCATCGACGCTCAACGCGATCCGCCCGAGTTCGGCACTGCCGAGTAACTCCCAGGCTTCCTCGACGCTGAGTTCCTGCACCGCATTGTCGACCATGTCCTGTCCTTCTGCCATTTTTCATTTTCCGACCACCGGAAGGTGCCCGGCAGAGTCAAAGGTCCCCTCTCCCGGGTGACCGTCACCACGTGGTCACTCCGGCACCGGAACCGGTTCCAGGATCTCCGGACGTGCTTCGGGTGCCGCGGCGCGCAGCGCGTCGGCGGAATCGTCATCCGGCTGGCGCTGTGAGGCGACCTCGGCCTCGACCCGCGCGACGTAGGTGGCCACTTCGAATGCCGTATGTTCCGGGGTCCATCCGAGGATCGGCGCGAGCAGCTCGGCCACCTCCTGGGCGCAGTCGACGCCGCGGTGTGGGTACTCGATCGCGATACGCGTGCGGCGGGCGAGCACGTCCTCGAGATGCAGCGCGGCCTCGTCGATCGCGGCATAGACCACTTCCACCCGCAGATACTGTGGCGCCGCGGCCAGCGGGCGCAGCAGCGACGGGTCGGCGTCTGCATAGTAGAGGACGTCGTCGATCAACGAGCCGTACCGATTGAGCAGGCGACGAATTCGATACGGATGCAACCCGAATCGTTGGCCCAGGTGTTCACACTGATTGATGAGGGCGAAGTACCCGTCGGCACCGAGCAGCGGGACCCGTTCGGTGATCGAGGGTGCCACGCGGGTCGGGATGAAATCGGTACACGCGTCCACGGCGTCGGCGGCCATCACGCGATACGTCGTGTACTTGCCGCCCGCGATGGACACCAGACCCGGCGCCACCGTCGCCACCGCGTGCTCGCGCGACAACTTCGAGGTCTGATCGTCCTCGCCCGCCAGCAGCGGCCGCAGACCCGCGTAGACACCTTCGATGTCGTCGTGGGTGAGCTTGGTCACCAGCACCTCGTTGACCCGCTCGAGGATGTACTCGATGTCGGCTCGGGTCGCCGCCGGATGCGCGAGGTCGAGATTCCAATCGGTGTCGGTGGTGCCGATGATCCAGTGCGTCTCCCAGGGAATCACGAACAACACCGAGTTCGCGGTCCGCAGGATGATCGCGGTCTCGCTGACGATCCGGTCCCGAGGCACCACGATGTGCACGCCTTTGGACGCACGTACCCGGAAATGGCCGCGCTGCTTGGACAATGCCTGCACCTCGTCGGTCCACACCCCGGCGGCGTTGATCACACAGTGCCCACGGATCTCGGTGACCTCGCCGCTCTCCGAATCCCGCACGCGCACACCGAGAACCCGGTCTGATTCGCGTAGGAACCCGACCACCTGCGTGGAGGTGCGGATGACCGCACCGTAGTTGGCGGCCGTGCGGGCGACCGTGAGGCTGTGTCGGGCGTCGTCGACAACCGTGTCGTGATAACGGATTCCACCGATCAACGAGCTGCGTTTGAGTGCCGGCGCGACCCGCAGTGCGCCGGAGCGGGTGACGTGATGCTGCCCGGGCACGGACTGCGCGCCACCCATCCGGTCATAGAGGAACAGCCCGGCCGCGACATATGGCCGCTCCCAGACGCGCTGGGTGAGCGGGTACAGGAACGGCAGCGGTTTCACCAGGTGCGGCGCGAGTAGACGCAACGACAGTTCGCGCTCACGCAACGCCTCACGGACCAGCCCGAATTCGAGTTGCTCGAGATACCGGAGGCCGCCGTGGAACATCTTCGAGGAGCGACTCGACGTACCGGATGCGATGTCACGGGCCTCCACCAGTGCAACACGTAGGCCACGCGTTGCCGCGTCGAGCGCGGCACCCACCCCGACGATCCCACCGCCGATCACCACGATGTCGAACTGTTCACTCCCGAGCCGCCGCCACGCCTCCGCGCGGTAGAGCGGTCCCATGTCCGCGGGGCGGTCCGGGTTGAACTCGGTGTTCATGCTTGCCCAGCCTAATTGATCTCACCGGATGCCACCGCGTGCGACACTGACCGCGTGGGTAGCGCAAACACGTACGTCGCCGCCGTCGACCAGGGCACCACATCCACCCGAGCGATGATCTTCGATCGTGGTGGCCGGGTGGTGAGCAGCGAGCAGATCGAACACGAACAGATCTTTCCGCAGGCCGGATGGATCGAACACGATGCCGCCGAGATCTGGCGCAACACGCGGCGAGTGATGGCGGCCGCGCTCGCCTCGGCCGACCTCAAGCACGACGACATCGCCACCTGCGGCCTCACCAACCAACGTGAGACGACCCTCATCTGGGACCGCGAGACCGGCGAGCCGATCCACAACGCGATCGTCTGGCAGGACACCCGCACCAACCACCTGTGCCGCGAGCTCGCCGGCGACGAGGGCACCGACCGTTACCGGGAGCGCACCGGGCTACCGCTGTCGACGTACTTCGCCGGACCCAAGATCCGCTGGTTGCTCGACCACGTCGAGGGTGCGCGTGCGCGTGCCGAGGCAGGTGAACTCTGCTTCGGCACAATGGATTCGTGGACCGCGTGGAATATGACCGGCGGGCGGGACGGCGGGCTGCACATCACCGACGTCACCAATGCGTCGCGCACCATGCTGATGGATCTGCGCTCACTGCAGTGGGATGAACAGATCTGCGCCGAGATGGGTGTACCGACTGCGCTGCTGCCGGAGATCCGCAGTTCGTCGGAGGTCTACGGCCCACTGCGCGAGCACGGTTCGCTACCCGGAGTTCGGCTGGCGGGCATTCTGGGCGATCAGCAGGCTGCCACCTTCGGCCAGGCGTGCCTGAGCCCGGGAGAGGCCAAGAACACCTACGGCACCGGCAACTTCCTGTTGCTCAACACCGGCACCGAACCCGTGTTCAGCGATCACGGCCTGCTGACGACAGTGTGCTACCGCATCGGTGACCAGCGGGCCCGATATGCGCTCGAGGGTTCCATCGCGGTGACCGGATCACTCGTGCAGTGGCTGCGCGACAACCTGGGTCTGTTCGCCCACGCCGCCGACATCGAGGCGCTGGCCACCACCGTGGACGACAACGGCGGCGCCTACTTCGTGCCCGCCTTCTCCGGGCTGTTCGCACCCCGCTGGCGGCCCGACGCGCGTGGGGTCATCGTCGGACTGACGAGGTTCGTGAACAAGGGCCATCTTGCCCGAGCTGCGCTGGAGGCCAGCGCTTTCCAGACCCGTGAAGTAATCGAGGCGATGCAGGCCGATTCGGGTGTCGAGTTGTCGACGCTGAAAGTCGACGGCGGCATGGTCGTCAACGACCTGTTGATGCAGTTCCAGGCCGACATCCTCGACGTCCCCGTGGTCCGGCCGGTGGTCAACGAGACGACCGCGCTCGGTGCCGCCTACGCCGCCGGACTCGCGGTCGGCTACTGGGAGTCCGAGGACGAGATCCGCGCGAACTGGGCCGAGGACCGTCGCTGGGAACCGCAGATGCCCGCCACCACCCGCGACAGCCTCTACGCCGGTTGGAACCGCGCAGTCGAGCACTCCCTCGACCTCGCCTGATCCCTCGATCTCGTAGTACGAACGCGCGGTTTTTCGCCGGTTGGTACTACAAAATCGCGGAAGGTGGCGGTGAGGTCAGTCGAGGTCGTCGTGGCGGACGAGTTGGCGTGCGGCCTCGGTGACCGAACCGGTCAACGACGGATACACCGAGAAGGTCTGCGCCAGGTCGGACACCGTCAGTTTGTTCTGTACCGCCAGCGCCAGCGGCAGGATCAGTTCGGAGGCGGTGGGCGCTACCACCACGCCTCCGATCACCACACCGGTCGCCGGGCGGCAGAAGATCTTCACGAAACCGCGCCGCAACCCGCTCATCTTGGCGCGCGGGTTAGTGGCCAACGGCAGCATCACCGTCCGCGCCGGATAGTCGCCGTTGTCGATGGCCTGCTGCGACACGCCGACGGTGGCGATCTCGGGTCGGGTGAAAATCGCCGACGCAACGGTTTTCAGTTTGATCGGGCTGACCCCCTCACCCAGCGAGTGGTACATGGCGATGCGGCCCTGCATCGCGGCCACCGACGCCAACGGCAACAGGCCGGTGCAGTCCCCCGCCGCATAGACCCCGGGCACCGACGTGCGCGAGACGCGATCGACGGTGATGTATCCACTCCGGTCCACCTCCACCCCGGCCCGGTCGAGACCCAGGTCGGTGGTGTTGGGGATGGAGCCGACCGTCATCAACACGTGCGAGCCGGTCACCGTGCGGCCGTCGGCGAGGTGCGCGGTCACCGAGTCGCCGTTGCGCTCGACCTTGTCGGCGCGGGCGTGCTTGATCAGTTCGACGCCGCGTTCGGCCAGGGCGTCCTCCAGCACGAGGGCCGCGTCCTCGTCCTCTCCGGGCAACACCCGGTCACGGCTGGACACCAGGGTCACCCGCACACCGAGTTCGGTGTACGCGTGGACGAACTCGGCGCCGGTCACACCGGAACCGATGACGACGAGGTGTTCGGGAAGCTCGTGGAGGTCGTAGAGTTGGCGCCAGGTGAGGATCCGTTCCCCGTCGGGCTGCGCGTCGGGCAGAATCCGCGGCGACGCCCCGGTGGCCACCAGCACCACATCACCCTCGTAGCGCTCGGTGGAACCGTCGGGCAGGGTGGCCACGACGCCATGGGTGGAGACACCGATCTGACGTTCCTCCAGTGTGGCCCGCGCCGAGACCAAGTTCACGCCCTCGCTGATCAGTCGGGACCGGATGTCGGCGGATTGCGCGAACGCCAGATCACGCACCCGCTGATGGATCTGCGGGAGGGTGACCAGCGCGTCGTCGGTGCTCAGCTTGATGCCCAGGTCGACCGCACGACGGACCTCGGTCCGGATGCCGGTCGAGGCGATGAACGTCTTCGACGGAACACAGTCCCACAGCACGCAGGCACCGCCGACGCCGTCGGAATCGATCACCGTGATGTCGGCACCGTATGCGGCGGCCGCCAGCGCCGCCTCGTACCCCGCGGGTCCGCCGCCGATGATCACGATCTTGGTCACAAGCCACTCCTGTTCGCCGCGGGTCGCCTACCAACCTAGGGCATGTCCCCCGCGGGCCGCCCACTGCGCCCGCGCCGTGCGGGTGCAGGTCACATCTCGCGCACGTATCCACGTCGGCCGCGTAATACGATCAATCGGGAGTTGAGACGATTTCGATGATCGCGCGGAGCGCCCAGGCATCCGCCACGCGGAGAAAGTGCAGGTCAAAGGCCTAAATGCCCATCTATGCAGCCTACGGCTCCAACATGCACCCCGAGCAGATGGCCGAGCGAGCGCCGCACTCCCCGATGGCGGGGACCGGATGGCTGCACGGCTGGCGGCTGACGTTCGGCGGCGGCGACATCGGCTGGGAGGGTTCGCTGGCGACGGTCACCGAGGACCGCGACGACCCCGACGCCAAGGTCTTCATCGTGCTCTACGACGTCACCCCCGAAGACGAGGAGAACCTCGACCGGTGGGAGGGTTCGGAGCTTGGGATCCATGTGAAGATCCGCGTTCGGGTGGACACCGCCGACGGCCCGGTGCTGGCCTGGCTCTACGTCCTCGACGCCTACGAGGGCGGGCTGCCGTCGGCCCGATACCTGGGGGTGATGGCGGAGGCCGCCGAGATCGCCGGCGCACCGGCCGACTACGTGCAGGACCTCCGGCTACGCGAGTCGCGCAACGTGGGCCCCGGTCCGGGACCACTCGAGCCCTGAACCCCGGCCACCCGACACCGCAGGGGGCTCACACCTCACCGAGCGCGATGCCGGCCAATGTGCGAACCCCGATCTCCAGGGCGCGCTCATCGAGGTCGAAGTTGGGTTGGTGTAGATCGACGAGCGGGCTGATGCCGTCCCACACACCGAGTCGCCCCATCGCGCCGGGCACATGCTCGAGATACCAGGAGAAGTCCTCGCCGCCAGGTGACTGCGGGGTGTCGGCGACCGCGCTCGGGCCGATCTGCGCCACCGACGCGCGCATCGCGGCGATCGACTGCTCGTCATTCACCACGGGCGGCACTCCGCGGAAATAGGACAGGTCATACCGCACGCCGAGCGGCGCCAGCAGTTCGCCGATCACGCTGCGCACGAGCGGTTCGAGCTGCGCCCAGGTGTCGTGGTCGCCGGTGCGCACCGTGCCCAGCAGCCGTCCCTCCTGTGGGATGGCGTTGGGCGCGCTGCCCGCGTTCGCCGCGCCCCACACCATCACGGTGCCCGAGCGCGGGTCCAGGCGTCGCGACAGGATTCCCGGCAGTCCGGTGATCACGGTCCCCATCGCGTACACCAGGTCGCCGGTCAGATGCGGCCGTGACGTGTGCCCACCGGAAGAGTGCAGTTGCAGGTCGATGTGGTCGGCCGCCGACGTCAGAGCCCCCGATCGCAGGCCCACCGAGCCGACCGGCAGTTTCGGATCACAATGCAGCGCGAAGATCCGGCCCACTCCGGTCATCACCCCGGCCGCCACCGCATCGAGCGCACCGCCGGGCATGACCTCCTCGGCCGCCTGGAAGATCAGCCGCACCCCGACCGGCAGGTCGTCGACACTGGCGAGCAGCTTGGCGACCCCCACCAGGATCGCGGTGTGTGCGTCGTGGCCGCACGCGTGCGACACACCCTCCACCGTCGAACTGAAGGCCAGTCCGGTGTGCTCGGTGATCGGCAGCGCATCCATGTCGGCACGCAGCGCGATCCGCGGTAGGTCGTCCCCGCCGATGTCGCAGACCACGCCCGTGCCCAGCGGCAGCCGACGGGGCGTCAGTCCGACCGCGGTCAACTCGGCCATCACCAATTCGGTGGTGTGCACCTCTTGGCGCGACAACTCCGGATGCGCATGGATCTGCCGACGCCACCGCACCACATCGTCGCGGTGCGCGGCCCACCACGCATCGATCACGTCACGCGGTGCCGCCGGCCGGATTCCGCGTTCACTCACGGCCATCTGCGGTCCTCACAGCACGGTCCTCGGGTATGCGATCTGCAGGTCGGCGATCAGCGGCTGACGCAGGTTCCGTTTGACCTCGCCGAGGTTGGGTCCCGCGAGCGGGGCCCGCTCGGCGGCCACCTCGCGCGCGCGGGCGAGCAGCGAGTCGATACCGACGGCTTCTTCGACGATGCCACCGGCGTGGGCGTCCGCTGCGGAATAGCGCCGCGCGGTCAGCATCGCCTCGGTCGCCACCTGGTCGGGGAGGCGGGTGCGCAGCAGCGAACTCATGCCCAGCGGAAACGGCATGCCCAGCGCCACCTCGGGCAGCGACCAGAACCCGCGCTCGGCGCGCATCAGCCGGTAGTCGGCGCACAACGCGAGCATTGCGCCCGCGCCGAAGGCGTGACCGTTGATCGCGGCCACGGTCGGGACCGGCAACGTGAGCACCTTGCTGAACAGTGCGTGCACCCGATCGAGGTACTCGGGCAACGCCTTGGGCGCGGCCAGGATGTGGTCGGTGTCGAGTCCGTTGGTGAAGAACTTGCCGGTGGCGGTGATGACCAGCGGCCGGGTCGGTTCCGCGGCGACCTCGTCGAGAGCCTCCTCGACCGTCGTCAGCCAGTCGAGACGGAAGCGGTTCTCCGGGTTCGACTCGTCGAGTTCGACGCCTTCGGTACCGAGATAGAGCTCGGTGACATCGCCTACAGAACTGAGAAACGGCATGTAGGGACTTTATCGTCGGGCACTAGGGTTGGGTCCATGGACCCCACAGCCGACGCCGACGCGGCCGCGGTCGCCGCGGCCGCGACCATCGCCGCCGAGACCGATTGCGCCGCCCATGACGTCGCGGTGGTCCTCGGTTCGGGCTGGGCGCCCGCCGCCGACGCCTTCGGGCGTCCGATCGCGAGTGTGCCGATGGCCTCGATCCCCGGTTTCACCACGCCACGTGCAGCCGGACACGGCGGCGTGGTGCACTCGGTACATCTCGGTGATCGCCGGGTCATGATCCTGCTCGGCCGGATACACGCCTACGAGGGACATGACCTGGCCCGCGTGGTCCATCCGGTGCGCACTGCGGCGGCAGCAGGCGCGCGCACCATCGTGTTGACCAATGCGGCCGGCGGATTGCGCGACGACATGTCGGTCGGACAACCGGTCCTCATCGCCGATCACCTCAACCTGACCGCCCGTTCACCGCTGGCCGGCGCGCAGTTCGTGGACCTGGTGGACGCCTACGCGCCGCGGTTGCGTGAGATCGCCCGACGAACCGACGCGTCACTGGCAGAGGGCGTGTACGCCGGACTGCCCGGTCCGCACTACGAGACGCCTGCGGAAATCCGGATGTTGCGCACTCTCGGCGCCGACCTCGTCGGCATGTCGACCGTGCACGAGACGATCGCGGCGCGCGCCGCCGGACTGCAGGTCCTGGGTATGTCGCTGGTGACCAACCTGGCCGCGGGTATCACCGGCGAACCGCTCAGCCACGCCGAGGTGCTCGAGGTGGGACGTGCCTCGGCCACCCGGATGGGCGAGCTGCTGGCGTCGATCATCGCCGAGCTCTGACGTCGCCGTGTCTGCGCCGGAACCTCGGTCGGTGCCCGATCCGCAGGATTGGATCGCGGCCGACCCGGATCCGCGCACCCGCGCCGAACTGCGTGCGCTGACACCGGAGCAACTGACCGAACGGTTCTCCCACACACTGCATTTCGGTACCGCCGGCCTACGTGGACCGGTGCGCGCCGGCCCATCCGGGATGAATGTCGCGGTGGTCGTACGCACCACATCCGCACTCGGGCACTGGCTCATCGACGCCGGCCACGCCGGGGCAACCGTCGTGGTGGGCCGCGACGCCCGGCACGGGTCGGCCGAGTTCGCCGAGGCCTGCGCCGAAGTGCTGGCCGCCCAGGGGTTCGATGTCGTCCGGCTGCCGGGCACCAGCCCCACCCCACTCATCGCGTTCGCCTGCCGCGATCTGGGTGCGCAGGCGGCGGTCGCCGTGACCGCGTCACACAATCCGCCGGCCGACAACGGCTACAAGGTCTATGTGGCCGGTGGCGCCCAGCTCATCCCGCCGGGAGACACCGAAATCGAGCGACTCATCGCCACCGCGGCACCGGCCGACACCGTGCCACGACGCGCCGTGTCGGCGGATGATCCTCGCTCGGCCGCCAACACCGAGCGCTATCTGGCCCGACTGACGACGAGATTCGGCCGGGCGTCCGCATCGCCGGTCCGCATCGCGCTCACGCCGATGCACGGCGTGGGTGGCGCTCATGCACTCACCGCGCTGCGCCGAGCCGGTTTCGCCGATGTGCACGTGGTCGCCGACCAGTTCGCCCCGGACCCGGATTTCCCCACCGTTCGCTTCCCCAACCCCGAGGAACCCGGCGCATCCGATCGACTCCTCGCGCTCGCCGCGGATATCGACGCCGACCTCGCCATCGCCCTGGACCCCGACGCCGACCGGTGCGCAGTCGGCGCCCGTGTCGACGGCACCTGGCGGATGCTCACCGGCGACGAGACCGGCGCCCTGCTCGGCAGGTATCTGCTCGGCAGCACCGATCTGGACACACCGGTCGTGGCGGGCACCATCGTCTCCGGGTCGCTGTTGCGTGCGGTGGCCGGCGCCGCGGGTGCACGGTATGTGACCACCCTGACCGGATTCAAATGGCTTGTCCGCGCGGGTGAACCGCTGCTGTACGCATACGAGGAGGCCATCGGTCACTGCGTCGATCCGGTCGCCGTCCGCGACAAGGACGGGATCAGTGCATCGGTGGTCGCGGCGCTGCTGACCCACCATCGCGTGCGTGCCGGTTCCGACCTCGCCGCAGCGCTGCGGGAACTGTTCGTCGACCACGGGGTGCATGTGACGACCCAACACTCGATCCGGGTCAGCGACCTGGATCGAATCACCGACATCATGTCGGGTCTGCGCGCGAATCCGCCGGCGACTCTCGCCGGGATCGCCGTCACCGCAGACGATTTCGTGTCCCGAGATGACGAGCTACGAACCAATGCGGTCGCATTGTCCGGGGCGGCAGCCGATTCCGCGGTTTCCGTGCGGGTCATGGCCCGACCGTCGGGCACCGAACCGAAACTCAAGTACTACCTCGAGGTGGTCGCCGGGCCGGATGAGTCCGGACCTGGTGGGTCCGGGGTGGCCGCCACGTCGGCGCGACTGCACGCACTGGCCGCCGAGGTCATCGCCGATCTCCCGCGATGAGCCACATCCCGGCCGCTGGCTACGGTGGTGTGGTGCCCTCTCCCGACTCCCTCCTCGACGCCGCGCACATCGACGTGATCCGCAGCGGGCGCCCGCTACTGCACGATGTGAGCCTGCACGTGGCCCACGGCGAACACTGGGCGTTGCTCGGACCCAACGGGGCGGGCAAGTCCACGCTGATGACGATCCTGGGCGCGCGCGGCCACCCGACCTCGGGCACCGTCGACGTCCTGGGCCGGCGGCTCGGCCGGGTGGACATGCGGGAACTGCGCACCCACATCGGCCATGTCGATCCGCGCTGGCGGATCGACATACCGCTCACCGCCCACGAGGTGGTGCTCACCGGGCTGACCAACACGCCCGAACTCGACCGTCGACACGACTACACGGCCGGCGAGCATCGCCACGCCGACGAACTCCTCGACCTCCTCGGCATGTCCGCCCGGCGCGAATCGCGGTGGCCGGTGATGAGTCACGGCGAGCGTGGACGGACCCTCATCGCGCGGGCACTGATGCCCCGCCCAGCACTGCTCTTGCTCGACGAGCCCGCCACCGGTCTCGACCTCGCGGCACGGGAGAAGCTGCTCACCGGGATCGATCAGCTCCGTTCCGAGGTGCCGGGGCTGGCCAGCGTGCTGGTCACCCATCACCTCGAGGATCTGCCGGCCAGCACAAGTCACGCAATGCTCCTGCGGGACGGGGAGGTGGTCGCCGCCGGCCCCGTCGACGAGGCCTTGACCTCGACGACCATCAGCACCTGCTTCGAACACGACGTGGTGGTGCGCCGCGCCGCCGGCCGGTGGGCGGCCGTCGCCGCCTGAGCGACACATCAGGACCCCCGGTCCGTCGCAGGCGTCAGCGCGGACCGAACTGCCGGTCCCCGGCATCGCCGAGGCCGGGCACGATGTAGGCGACGTCGTTGAGCCCCTCGTCGACCGCCGCGACCACCAGACGCACCGGGTGGCCCGATGTCTCGAGCGCGTCCACCCCTTCCGGTGCCGCCACCACGCACACCGCGGTGATGTCGCTGGCCTTGCGCGCCACCAGGAGTTCGATGGTGTGCAGCATCGAGCCACCCGTGGCGAGCATCGGATCGAGCACGAACACCGGAAGCCCGGACAGATCGTCGGGCAGGGATTCCAGATACGGCACCGGTTGCGCGGTGGTCTCGTCACGGGCCACCCCGACGAAGCCGACGTGGGCCTCGGGCACCATCGCGTGCGCCTGCTCCACCATGCCGAGACCGGCACGCAACACCGGCACGAGCAGCGGCGGAGTCGCGAGCCGCGAGCCGTCGCAGGCGGTCAACGGCGTCTCGATCGGCACCGTGGCGGTCGGGGCGCCGGCCAGCGCTTCGTACACGAGCATCTGGGTCAGGTCCGACAGTGCCCCGCGGAAGGCCGCGTTGTCGGTGTTCTTGTCGCGCATCGTGGTCAGTCGGGCGGCCGCCAGCGGATGGTCGACGATCTGTACCTCCATGCCGATCACCCTAATGCGGTATCCCGGGCATGGGTGGAACCGAACGCCCCGGCCGCGCGTCAAAGAAACATGACCGACGTCACCGTCCAGAATTCCTCGTTGGCCGAGTATGCCCGTGGCCGGCGCACCGCCGCCGATGTGGTTCGAGCGCACGCCGACGCCCAGCGCGGTGAGGTGGGCGACCTCACCGACACCTTCGGCGTCATCGGCGCCGATTTCCTCGTCGCGGCCGGCTACACCCTCGACGCCCGGGCGCGTCGGCTCGACACGCTCGCAACGCGGCACGACGACCAGGGTCGCATCACGGACAACGCCGCGACCGCGTACGGCTCTGCCGACGTGCGGTCCGGTCGACGACTGTCGCGACCACCCACCGGCCGGGCGCATCACACCGGGCACCACGACGAGGGGCTGTATCTCTGATGCTGACCATCGACATCGTCATCGAACCGCTGCGGATCCTGATCACCGCCCTCGGCACGGGAGTCCTGCCACCCGACAATCCCGCCGATCGGCTGCGCACCTCCGTCGGCTCGCTCGACCGCATACGCAGCGAGTCGGCTGCCTCGACCGCCAGGGTCGCCCCGGACTGGGTCGGCACGGGTGGCGACGGCGCCGTCGCCGCGGCCGGCCGCAACCACCGGACGATGGTCGATACCGCCGACGACAGCGCAGAGATCGCCGCCCTGATCGAGCAGGCCGGCGCCAAGGTCAAGGTCGCCGCCGACCAGCTGAATGCGTTGATCGACTCCTTCCACACGCTGGCCGCAGCGCTCGGACCCGCACTGTTCAGTCCGCAGGGCATCGCGATGATCCTGCCGGTGGCCCTCGACCACATCCAGCGCGGCATGCAGATCGTCGCGCGCACGCAGGCCGACCTGCGGTCGGACACCGACTCGATGGTGGCGATCGGCCGGACCGAGGCCCCCGCCGCGCTGTCTGCAATGCCTGTCGGGGGCGGCGATGGTGTGGCCATCCGACTGCCGGACGGATCGATCGCGCACGCACCGAACGACCGAGCGGCGAAGGCGGTGCGGGCGGCGCTGAGCCAGCGCGGTGTGCCGTACGTGTGGGGCGGCACCACCCCGGACGGATTCGACTGCAGCGGCTTCACCCAGTGGGCCTATCGGCAGGCCGGCGTCGAACTGCCCCGCCTGGCCCAGGATCAGGACACGGCCGGCATCGCGGTCAGTCAGTCCGAACTCCAGCCCGGTGACCTGGCCGTGTGGGACGGACATGTCGCGATGTACGTGGGCAACAACCAACTCGTCGAGGCCGGAGACCCGGTCCAGACATCACCGCTGCGCACCACGAACGCCGGCCAGGGCTTCCAGGGGTTCTTTCGTCCCCGGTGAGCGGCCGCCGATGGACCCACGTTCACCGAGATGATGCGGGGGCGCCACCCGAGTTCACAGGTCCGATCGCTACGCTGTGTCCTCATGGCCGGAGACATCGTCCCCATCGAGCTCGGACTCACAAACGGAAACAGTTACACCCTCTGGGCACCCCGGTGGCGTGAGGGTGACGACGAGTGGGAGGCCTTCCTCGGGCTCGACGAGGACCTCTACGGATTCCCCGGTGTCGCCGAACTGGCCGCCTTCATCCGGACCGACGACGACAACGACCTCGTCGACCATCCGGCGTGGGAGACCGTCGCGGGCCTGCAGGCCGACGAACTCGTTCCCGACGACCGAAACACCTACGACCTCGTCGGTGTGCCGGAACTGGCCGCCGAGGACCCCAACCCCGAGGTCATCGCCGAACTGGAGGATTCACTCGAGATCGTCCGCATCCTGGGCGAGGTGTGCGAACTCACCGTCATCACCAAGTTCTTCAACGGCAACCCGATCCTCGGTGCGGTGACCACCGGTACCCGCAACTTCGAGGGCCGCGAGGGCGTGGATCTGTGGGTACGCATCGGCCGGCTCATCGCCAAACACTGGGATGACGTCATCGACGCCATCGACTACGTGATCACGACCCCCAAGGTCGACGCCGCGGCGGTGGAGACCGCCGAAGCCGAACTCGAGGCGGCCGCCTCCGCCGAGGACGAGGACGAACCCGCCGACGATGAGCTCGACCTCGTCGAGTCCGGCGACAACGACGACGACTCGAGTGAGGAATCCGACGAGGAATCCGACGACGCCGACGACGAGGACAGCGCCGACGACGAGATCGACGACGAGGTCGACCAGGACGACTTCTGGGCGGGTGTCGGCATCGATCCGATCCGGATCGTCACCGATGCCGACGAATATCTATCGCTGCGTTGCTATCTCGGCGATGACCCGGTGTTCCTCGGCGCGAACGGCAAGATCTTCGTGTTCACCTCGCCGCGATCGCTGATCCGCTTCCTCGCCGACTCCGATGACCACGACCTCTCCGATCTGTCGACGTTCGACAACGTGCGGGCTCAGGCCACCGACGGGTCCCTGGAGTTCGACGTCATCGACGACAACGTCTATGTGTTACCCGGCCTCGCCGACGACATCTCCGACGGGCCTCGGCGGATGGACCGCAACCAACTCGACCTCGCGGTGGAACTGCTGAGCGACGCAGCCGACTACGCCGACGACGACTCGGTGAGCGAAGCCCTCGGCTCCACCACCCCGCTGGGATGGTTCGTGGACTACGCGATCAACCCCGACCCGAAGCGCATGGCGCCGAGCCCGCCATTCGACAACGAGTCCGAGGCATGGCGTGCGCTGGTGCACGACTTCGAGGGCCGCCTGGTCAAGAAGGGCTGAGCGACCGCGAGGCACGGCTCGAGCCCCTCCCCTGCCCCCAGAGGAGCACACCCGCGAGCGTCACCTGATGACCATCACCCCAACAGCACCGCGTACCCCGGCTTGATCACGTCGTCGATCAGCGCCAGCCGCTCGTCGAAATGGATGAACGCCGACTTCATCGCGTTGACCGTGAACCGCTCGAAATCGGCCCAGCCGTAACCGAACTGCTCGGAGAGTCGGAGGAACTCCTTGCTCATAGTGGTGTCGCTCATCAGCCGGTTGTCGGTGTTCACGGTCACCCGAAAGCGAAGGCGGGCGAGCACGTTGAACGGATGATCGGCCATCGATGCGACGGCGCCGGTCTGCACGTTCGAACTGGGACACAACTCCAGGGGGATGCGCTTGTCCCGCACGATGTTCGCCACCTGCCCCAGTTCGGCACCCGTAAAGCTCTCGGCGGTGAGGTCCGCACCGGTGGGCAGCGTGATGTCGTCGATGACCCGCACCCCGTGTCCGAGCCGGTCGGTACCGCAGAACGCGATCGCCTCGTGTATCGACGGCAGACCGAATGCCTCACCGGCGTGAATGGTGAAGTGCGCGTTGTTGGCCCGCATGAACTCGAAGGCGTCCAGGTGCCGCGTCGGCGGATTGCCCGCCTCGGCGCCGGCGATGTCGAAGCCCACCACGCCGGCGTCCCGGAAACGCACCGCCAATTCGGCGATCTCGCGTGACCGGGCCGCATGGCGCATGGCGGTGACCAGACATCGCACGATGATCGGCCGTCCGGCCTCGGCCGCGTCGCGCTGCCCCTGCGCGAATCCCTCGAGCACCGCCTCGACGACCTCGTCCAGGGTGAGGCCCTGTTCGAGGTGCTGTTCGGGCGCGTACCGCACCTCGGCATACACCACGCCGTCGGCGGCCAGATCCTCGACACACTCGCGAGCCACCCGGGCCAGCGCCGCCGGCGTCTGCATCACGGCGACGGTGTGGGCGAAGGTTTCCAGATAGCGCTCCAGGGAGCCGCTGTCGGCCGCATCGCGAAACCAATCCGCGAGTTCGTCCGGGTCGTCGGCGGGCAGGTCGGCGTACCCGGTCTCGTGGGCCAGCTCGAGCACGGTACTCGGGCGCAGTCCGCCGTCCAGATGATCGTGCAACAGGACCTTGGGCGCCAGCGTGATGTTGGGCAGATCCAGCGGCCGACCCGGCCCCGCGTCGGCGGGCCCGGCCGAACCGGTCACATCGGCGGTCGTCATGCACCGACGGTAACGCGATCGACGATCAGCGGTGGGCGGATGCCCGGCGCGTCGCCCAGCGTGATGGCCGTGCGCAGTGCCGCACGCGCCGTCGCGAATCGTTCGGCGGTCTGGGTGTGCAGGGTGAACAGGGGGTCACCACGCCGCACCCGATCCCCGGGCTTCGCGTGGATGCGGACGCCGGCCTCGGCCTGGACTGCGGCACCGGGCACCGCGCGTCCGGCGCCCAGACGCCAGGCGGCGATACCGACATCCCACGCATCGAGTCCGACGATGACGCCCGACTCCTCGGCCACCACGGTGTCGGTGTGGGCAGCCACTGGGAGCGGCGCCTCGGGATCGCCCCCCTGGGCCGACACCATCGCCCGCCACGTGTCCATGGCCTTGCCGTTGCAGAGATTGTCCGCGGGATCCACGTGGCCGAGTCCGGCAGCGTCGAGCATCTCCCGGGCCAGCGCCAGCGTCAGCTCCACCACGTCATCCGGGCCGCCACCGGCGAGCACCTCCACCGACTCGGCCACTTCCAGCGCATTGCCCGCCGTCCGCCCAAGAGGTGTGTTCATGTCGGTCAGCAGCGCGCGGGTGATCACTCCCGCCGACTCGCCGAGTTCCACCATCGTCTCGGCGAGCTCCCGGCTGAGATCCTCGGTCTTGAGAAACGCGCCACTGCCGAACTTCACGTCGAGGATCAGCGCACCGGTGCCTTCGGCGATCTTCTTCGACATGATCGAACTCGCCAGCAGCGGAATCGACTCGACCGTGCCCGTGACGTCGCGCAGCGCATAGAGCTTGCGGTCGGCGGGCGCAAGGTCGCGGCCCGCCGCGCAGATCACGGCGCCGACACGCTCGAGCTGCTCGACCATCTCGTCCGGTCCGATGTCGGCACGCCACCCGGCGACGGACTCCAGCTTGTCCAGCGTGCCGCCCGTGTGGCCGAGCCCACGTCCGGACAGCTGGGGGACGGCCACGCCGTAGGACGCCACCAGGGGTGCCAGCGGCAACGTGATCTTGTCCCCGACTCCGCCGGTGGAGTGTTTGTCGACGGTGACCAACGGGCGGCCCCCGCGGCGCAGCCCGGAGAAGTCCATCCGGCGGCCGCTGTCGACCATCGCGTGGGTCCAGCGGGCGATCTCGCGGCGCGACATCCCCCGGATCAGGATCGCCATCAACAGTGCCGACATCTGCTCGTCGGCCACGTTGCCGTGCTCGTGGGCGTAGCGGTCGATGACCCAGTCGATCTGGGCGTCGGACAACTCGCCGCCATCGCGTTTGGTCCGGATGACCGAGATCGCGTCGATCACGGCCGCCTCCTCGACCTGGTCGCTCGTTCCGACGTCGTGACTCATCGTCCGGCCTCCAGATCCTCGGGCCCGAATGCATCCGGCAGCAGGTCCGCGAGCCGTTTCGCCCCGTCCGGGTGATCCACCGCGAGTTCCGCGCCACCGTGTTCGAGCAGGACCTGACGGCACCGACCGCACGGCATCAATATCGCCGCGCGGGCATCACACACCGAGACCGCGGTGAGCCGTTGCCCACCGGACCCGATCAGGTGGGCGATCAGAGCGACCTCGGCGCAGATACCGAGCCCATATGAGACATTTTCCACATTGCAGCCGACCACCACCCGTCCGTCCGCCGTCAGACCGGCGGCACCGACCGGGAAGCCCGAGTAGGGCGCATAGGCCCGTTCGATCATGCTTCGAGCGTTGTCCCGCAACAGATTCCAGTCCACGTCGGCAGTCATGACAGGCTCCTCACAATCGGTACGGGCGAGCAGGATGTGACCCCAGATACGGCAGATAACCTTGGTAAGGCATACCTAATTCGAGATCAGTTGTCGCCCAGATCTGTTCGGGCAATTCACGCCCGGCCTCAGCATAGGTTTAGAGTCTCTTGCATGGGTCCACGGCCGAGCCTGATAATGCCGACTCGGCACATCCATCGACGCTGTTGGAGGCCAATTTCGCGATGAGCACCCCGACCGAGGTAGCACCAGAGCCGGTGCGCAAACGCTCCCTGTATCGAGGCGACCCAGGTATGTGGTCGTGGGTGTTGCACCGCATCACCGGTGTCACCATCTTCTTCTTCCTCTTTGTCCACGTCCTGGACACCGCGGTGATCCGCATCGATCCCAACAAGTACTCCGAGATCATCGAGACGTACAAGACGCCGATCATCGGCCTGATGGAGATCGCTCTCGTCGGCTGCGTGCTGTATCACGCGCTCAATGGCGTGCGGATCATCCTGGTGGACTTCTGGGCCAAGGGGCCGAAGTACCAGCGGCAGATGCTCTGGGTCATCCTCACCCTGTTCGTCATCGTCTTCGGCGCGGGTGCGATCCGTCTGCTGCAGATCCTGATCACCCACTCGTTCTAGGAGGCACCTGATGACTGCATCGCAAGCAACTCCGGGTGCCGCCAAGACCCTGGGCACCGAATACGATCGTCCGGCCAGCCTGGACAACCCGCGCTCGCCGCGGGCCCGCCGGGGCGGCAACTTCGAGAAGTACGCATGGCTGTTCATGCGCTTCTCCGGCCTCGCGCTGATCATCCTGACCATCGGTCACATGTTCATCATGCTCGCTTGGGACGACGGTGTGCATCGCATCGACGCATCGTTCGTGGCCGCCCGCTGGAAGGAGCCCTTCTGGCAGGTCTGGGACCTCACCATGCTGTGGCTGGCGCAGCTGCACGGCGGCAATGGTGTGCGCACCGTCATCGCCGACTACTCGCGCAAGGACTCCACCCGGTTCTGGCTGAACGTCCTGCTGGGCATCTCGATGATCCTGGTGCTGGTGCTGGGCACCTATGCACTGCTGACCTTCGACGTGAACAGCGTCGGCTGAGGAGACTGACGAACACATGCAGGAACATCGCTACGACGTAGTCATCGTGGGTGCCGGCGGGGCCGGCATGCGCGCCGCCATCGAAGCCGCTCCCCGAGCGCGGACCGCGGTGCTGACCAAGCTCTACCCCACCCGCAGCCACACCGGTGCCGCCCAGGGCGGCATGTGCGCCGCGCTGGCCAACGTCGAGGAAGACAACTGGGAGTGGCACACCTTCGACACCGTCAAGGGCGGCGACTACCTCGCCGACCAGGACGCCGTCGAGGTGATGGCCAAGGAGGCCATCGACGCGGTTCTCGATCTGGAGAAGATGGGGCTGCCGTTCAACCGCACACCCGAGGGCAAGATCGATCAGCGCCGCTTCGGCGGGCACACGCGTGACCACGGCAAATCACCGGTGCGGCGCGCCTGCTACGCCGCCGACCGCACCGGCCACATGATCCTGCAGACGCTGTATCAGAACTGCGTCAAGCACGACGTGGAATTCTTCAACGAGTTCTATGCCCTCGACATCAGCCTCGGCGAGAACGAGGACGGCGAGATGGTCGCCAACGGTGTGGTCGCCTACGAGTTGGCCACCGGCGAGATCCACGTGTTCCACGCCAAGTCGATCGTCTTCGCCACCGGCGGCTCCGGTCGCATGTACAAGACCACCTCCAATGCCCACACGCTCACCGGTGACGGCATGGGGATCGTCTTCCGCAAGGGCCTGCCGCTCGAAGACATGGAGTTCCACCAGTTCCACCCGACCGGCCTGGCCGGACTCGGCATCCTGATCTCGGAAGCCGTCCGCGGTGAGGGCGGCATCCTCCGCAACGCCGACGGCGAACGCTTCATGGAGCGTTATGCCCCCACCATCAAGGATCTCGCGCCCCGCGACATCGTCGCCCGGTCGATGGTTCTCGAGGTTCTCGAAGGTCGTGGCGCCGGCCCGAACAAGGACTACGTCTACATCGACGTAACCCACCTCGGTGAGGACGTGCTCAACGAGAAGCTGCCCGACATCACCGAATTCGCCCGCACCTACCTCGGTGTCGACCCGGTCACCGAGTACGTGCCGGTGTACCCGACGTGTCACTACGTAATGGGCGGCATCCCCACCAACATCGACGGCCAGGTGCTGCGCGACAACGACACCGTGGTGCACGGCCTCTACGCGGCCGGCGAATGCGCCTGCGTGTCGGTACACGGCGCCAACCGCCTGGGCACCAACTCGCTGCTCGACATCAACGTCTTCGGACGCCGGGCCGGCATCGCCGCGGCCGACTACGCGACCTCAGCCGACTTCGTCGAGCTGCCCGAGACACCGACCAAGATGGTCGACGACTGGCTCGAGGTGCTGCTCAGCGAGCGCGGACACGAACGCGTCGCCGACATCCGCACCGAGCTGCAGGCGACGATGGACAACAACGCCTCGGTGTTCCGCACCGAGGAAACGCTCAAGCAGGCGCTGACCGACGTGCACGCACTCAAGGAGCGCTACAACCAGATCCGCGTCCACGACAAGGGCAAGCGCTTCAACAGCGACCTGCTCGAGGCGATCGAGCTCGGCTTCCTGCTGGAGATGGCCGAGGTCACCGTGGTCGGTGCGCTCAATCGCAAGGAGTCCCGCGGCGGTCACGCCCGCGAGGACTACCCGGATCGCGACGACACCAACTACATGCGCCACACGATGGCGTACAAGAAGGGCGAGGGCCTTCTCGCGGACATCGAGCTGGACTACAAGCCCGTCGTGCAGACCCGCTACGAGCCGATGGAGCGTAAGTACTGATGACAGCGATCATGGAAAATCCCACCCCGTCCGCCGACGAGCCGCCGCTGCCCCCGGTGCCCGACGAGGCCACCATGGTCACGTTGAAGATTTACCGGTTCAATCCGGAGAACCCGGATGCCCAGGGTTTCGAGAGCTTCCGGGTGCCGGCGCTGCCGACCGACCGGCTGCTGAATCTGCTGCTGTACGTGAAGGGATACCTCGACGGCACCCTCACCTTCCGTCGCAGCTGTGCCCACGGCGTCTGCGGTTCTGATGCGATGCGGATCAACGGCGTGAACCGGCTGGCCTGCAAGCTGCTGATGAAGGACATGCTGCCGAAGGACAAGTCCAAGGAACTCACCATCACCGTCGAGCCCATCAAGGGCCTGCCGGTCGAGAAGGACCTCGTGGTGAACATGGAACCGTTCTTCGACGCCTACCGCGCGATCAAGCCGTTCCTCATCACCTCGGGCAATGAGCCGACACGCGAACGCATCCAGAGCCAGCACGATCGCGCGCGGTTCGACGACACCACCAAGTGCATCCTGTGCGCCTGCTGCACCACGAGTTGCCCGGTGTTCTGGACCGAGGGAAGCTACTTCGGGCCCGCCGCCATCGTCAACGCCCACCGATTCATCTTCGACAGCCGCGACGAGGGCGCCGTCGAGCGCCTCGACATCCTCAACGATGTCGACGGGGTGTGGCGCTGCCGCACCACCTTCAACTGCACCGAGTCCTGCCCGCGTGGCATCCAGGTCACCCAGGCCATCCAGGAGGTCAAGCGCGCGTTGATGTTCTCGCGCTGACAGTGCGGCGGCCGGAGCGGCCGCCATCGGCAGATCTTCGCTCTGCAGCCCCGACGATGCCCCTCCCCGATTGTTCGCGGAGGGGCATCGTCGCGTGGTGGAACCGGTCGCCCATCTGATGCGTCCAACCATCATGAGCCGCATCCATGTTCTCGCCGTCGACGCGCTGACCACCCGCGCTCTCGTCGCCGCCATCGGTCTGATCGTCGCGCTGGCAATCACCACCGCCGGGTCGCCGTATGCTCTGGCATCCCCGCGCCATCCGGGCGATGGCGACCGGATCACCGTGGTCCTGACCTCGGACCGGAAGATCAACAGTGGGGTGTCCTGGTACGACGGCCACAACCGGCTGCGCAGCCAGACCCGTGTCCCGCTCGACCGCTATCACCCGACGTCCAAGACCTGGTCCGCATCTCTGGTGTACACCAGCAGGGCACGGAATCAGAAGGTGGACACCGTCTTCCAGTCAGCCGGCGCGTTCGCCCGGTGCACCGTCTGGGTGAACACGGTCAAAGTCCGAGAGAAGACGGTACGCGGACAACGCTATGCCACCGCGTCCTGCCGGTAGGGTCCATGAACCAGCTCACGGATTGGCGAACACCGTTCGGTGCCAGGGCTTCTGGGCAATTGCGGTGATGTCGCTCATCACGTGCTTGACGGCCAGGTACTCGTCGAGGGAATAGGTCGACATGTCCTTGCCGAAACCGGATGCACCGACCCCACCGTGTGGCATCTCGCTCACGATCGGGATGTGATCGTTGATCCACACGCAACCCGCGCGGATCTGTCGCGCGGCGCGCTGGGCGCGGTACACATCCCGCGTCCAGGCCGAGGCCGCGAGTCCGTAGACGGTGTCGTTGGCCCGCCGGATCGCATCGGCGTCGTCGGTGAAGGAATTGACGGTCAGCACCGGCCCGAACACCTCGTCACGGTAGACCTCGGCCGATTCCGATACGTCGGCGAGCAGGGTCGGCGGATAGAAGGCGCCCGGCCCCTCGGGCACGCGCCCACCGGTCACCAGACGCGCACCGTCGGCCACCGCTCGATCGACCATCCCGGCCACCGTGGCGCGGTGCGCCCGCGAGCTCAGCGACCCCATATCGGTGGCCGGATCCGTCGGGTCGCCGACGACGAGTTTCTCCATCAGTTCCGCGACGCCGGCGACGAAGTCGTCGTGGAGGTCGGCGGCGACGATCGCGCGGGTAGCGGCAGTACAGTCCTGACCCGCATTGATCAACGAACCGGCGACCGCACCGTGGATCGCCGCGGTGAGATCGGCATCGTCGAAGACGACGAACGGCGCCTTGCCGCCCAACTCGAGCTGAACCCGCGTGCCGTTGCGCGCGGCCTGCGCCATCACGGTCCGGCCGACCGCCGTCGATCCGGTGAACGTCACCAGGTCGAGCCCCGGATGGCCGGCCAGGACCGCGCCCACGTCGGCACCCGTGCCGACGAGCACGTTGAACACGCCGTCGGGCAATCCGGCCTCGGTGGCGAGTCGCGCCATCGTCAGCGTGGTCATTGGCGTGATCTCGGCCGGTTTCAGCACCACCGTGCAGCCGGCGGCGATGGCCGGCAACACCTTCCACGCCGCCATCTGCAGCGGGTAGTTCCACGGCGCGATCGAGCCGACGACACCCACCGGCTCGCGACGGATCGACGAGGTGTGGTCGCCGGAATACTCAGCGCTGGCCTTGCCGTCCAGGTTGCGCGCCACGCCGGCAAAGAAGTCGACGTTGTCGATGCTGCCGGGCACGTCGAACTCGGTGGCCAGCCGGATGGTGCGCCCGGTCTGGGCCACCTCCTGCGCCGCCAACTCGTCGCTGTGGGTGCGCAGCAGATCGGCGAAGGCCCGCATGACCTCCGAACGCTCCGCGGGAGCCGCGCCACCCCATTCCGACTGCGCCGCGCGTGCCGATGCGATCGCGATCTGCACGTCGCCCGATCCGGCGAGTGCGACCGCTGCCACCGGACCACCGGTCGCCGGGTTGCACACCGTGCGGCTGGGCCCGTCGCCACGATGGGCGGCGCCGTCGATCCACGCGGTGGGCATGTCCGCCGGAGTGCGCATGCGCCTCAGACTATCCAGACATCGACGAAGTCGCGCGTCGAGAAACGATTGCACAACTGATTCCGTAGTCACAGGTTGCATGTCGGTGCCGATTCCGCCACGATCGGTGCCGTGAGCGAACCAGCCACCACCACCACTCTCGACGGCACCGCCAAGCAGATCATCGAGGAACTGCAGGCCGACGGCCGCGCATCGTACGCGTCGATCGGCAAGGCCGTGGGGCTGTCGGAGGCCGCGGTGCGCAACCGAGTCCAGAAGCTCGGCGACAGCGGACTGCTACAGATCGTCGCCGTCACCGACCCACTCAAGTTGGGATTCTCCCGGCAGGCCCTGATCGGAATACGGTGCACCGGCAACACCGAGGCCTTGGCCGAACAACTCGCCATCTGCGCGGAGATCGACTACGTGGTGCTGACCGCCGGATCGTTCGACATCCTCATCGAGGTGGTCTGCGAAGACGATGACCACCTGCTACGGATACTCAACCACAACGTGCGCACCCACCCCGAAGTCACTGCGACCGAAACCCTCGTCTATCTGAAACTCGTCAAGCAACAATACAATTGGGGTACCCGATGAGCCTTCCCGCCGAGCGCGCTGCCGGTGAGTCCGCCGCCGACCTCTCGCTCGGCGAGCGCAGTGCAGCCCACCTGTGGGGCCACTTCGCCCGGCACGGCGACGCGATCCGCCCGCCGGTCATCATCCGCGGTGAGGGCATGCGGATCTTCGATGACCGCGGTCGCAGCTACCTCGACGGCCTCGCCGGTCTGTTCGTCGTCCAGGTCGGACATGGTCGCGTCGAACTGGCCGAGGCCGCGGCGCGGCAGGCCAAGGACCTGGCGTTCTTCCCGCTCTGGTCCTATGCGACCCCACCGGCGATCGAACTTGCCGAACGACTCGCGGCGTACGCACCCGGCGACCTCAACCGCGTCTTCTTCACCACCGGTGGCGGCGAGGCCGTGGAAAGTGCCTGGAAACTGGCCAAGCACTACTTCAAACTCACCGGAAAGCCCGGTAAACACAAGGTCATATCGCGTTCGATCGCTTACCATGGCACTCCGCAAGGCGCGTTGGCGATCACCGGTGTGCCGGCGTTGAAGGAGCCGTTCGAACCACTGACGCCCGGCGCGTTCCGGGTTCCGAACACCAACCTCTACCGCGCCCCCGACCCCTTCGGTACCGGCGATCTGGCAGCGGACCCGAAGAAGTTCGGGCGCTGGGCGGCCGACCGTATCGCCGAGGCGATCGAGTTCGAAGGTCCGGACACCGTGGCGGCGGTGTTCCTGGAGCCGGTGCAGAACGCCGGCGGATGCTTCCCGCCACCGCCGGGATACTTCGAGCGAGTCCGCGAGATCTGCGACGAGTACGACGTGCTGCTGGTCTCCGACGAGGTGATCTGCGCGTTCGGACGGATCGGGTCGATGTTCGCGTGTACGGACTTCGGCTACGTGCCCGACATCATCACCTGCGCCAAGGGAATGACGTCGGGGTACTCGCCCATCGGCGCGATGATCGCCACCGACCGATTGTTCGAACCCTTCCGCGACGGCACCACCAGCTTCCCGCACGGCTACACCTTCGGCGGTCACCCCGTGTCGGCCGCGGTGGCGCTGGCCAACCTGGATATTTTCGAGCGGGAAGCACTCAACGACCACGTCAAACACAATGCCGCCGCGTTCCGCGCGACTCTCGACCGGCTGCATGATCTGCCGATCGTCGGCGACGTCCGCGGCGCGGGCTATTTCTACGGCATCGAACTCGTCAAGGACAAGGCCACCAAGGAGACCTTCACCACTGCCGAATCCGAACGCATCCTGCGCGGTTTCCTGTCCACTGCGTTGTTCGACGCCGGACTCTACTGCCGCGCCGACGACCGCGGCGACCCGGTGGTTCAGCTCGCTCCCCCGTTGATCGCCGGGCAGGCGGAGTTCGACGAGATGGAGCACATTCTGCGCTCGGTGCTCACACAGGCATATACCCTCCTGTAGATCAGGTCTCGGGTCCGTGGACTCCCGACACCACCTCACCAGCCTCGGCCACGCTCAACCGGCGGCGACGCGGGTCGCTGGTAGGCTCCGTCCGGTGACGGTGGGGAGGCCGCCCGGAGTCGGCAAACGTCTGGTCGCTGGGGTTCTCGCGACGCTGTGTCTGGCGGTGTCGACCGGAGTGTTCGGGCCGTCGACACCCCCGGCAGCGGCCGCTCCGATGCCGCCGACGACTCCCGTCACCGACCACTGCCCGCATCGCGTGCACACGCCACCCGCGGTGGACGAGTCCGAGGTCGTGGCGCCCGGGTCACCCACACCCACACCACTGCCGGTGCCGGCACCCCCCGTCGGAGGTGCGCAACTCGCCGACTGCGGGGTCGTCGTCGACCCGACGGCAGGACCCGTCCCACCCGCGCTGACGTCGGCCGGTTGGCTGGTCGCCGATCTCGACTCGGGCGCGGTCCTCGCCGCCAAGGATCCGCACGGCCGCTACCGACCGGCCTCCACGGTCAAGGTGCTGTTGGCTCTTGTCGTGCTCGACGAGCTCGGCCTCGACACCGTCATCACGCCGACGGTCGAGGAATGGAGTACCGAGGGCGACTCCTGCGGAATGGGTCCCGGCGGCCGCTACTCGAATCGCGACCTGCTCACCGGCCTACTCGTCGTCTCGGGCAACGACTGCGCCGGCGCGCTTGCCCGCCAACTCGGCGGGGTGGAGGCGACGCTGGCGAAGATGAACACCACGGCCCGGTCGCTCGGGGCGCTCGACACCCGCGCGGCGTCACCCTCCGGATTGGATGCGCCGGGGATGTCCTCGTCACCCTACGACCTGGCATTGATCTTCCGAGAAGCGATGAGCGACAGCATATTCCGTTCCATCCTCGCGCTCGAGAACTACCGGTTTCCGGGATATCCACGACGATCCGACGTCCCCGGTGACGAAGACCATCCCCCCTATCTGATGCATTCCTCCAATCACCTTCTGCTGGAGGGATATCCGGGCATGGTCGGCGGAAAGACGGGCTACACCGATGACGCCCGCAAGACCTACGTGGGCGTGACCGAGCGGGACGGCCGACGAATTCTGGTCGTGGAGATGTTCGGTCTGACCGTCGGGACCAATTCGTATTGGGATCAGACGAAAGCATTGTTCGACTACGGATTCCGGACACCCTCGAGTGCCGCGGTCGGCAAGCTGGCCACGCGCACCGCAGCCGTCACGACCTCTCCCGCGTCCTCCGCCCCGACGACGACCCCGACCGCCGCGGCACGAACGGTCGCGGCCGCCGGCACCGATCAACCCACCGGCTGGTCGATCCGTATCCTCATCGGTCTGATCGCCGCGTTGGCGGCAGTGATCTTGCTGTTGGTCGCGCTACGGCTGTTCGCCAAGCGGTGACACCACTCAGCGCCGCAGCAGCCACCCGACCACGGCGCTCGCGGCCGCGCCGATCCCGGCCACCGCCACCAACGTCGCCGGGCGGGGCGCGGGGCTGACCTGATAGTTCGGCGAGACCAGCACCGGCGGCGGCGTCTGCTCCTCCTCTTCCACCTGATACTGCTCGTTGGCCACATCCGTTGCGCACCACGCGGCCGCGTACAACACGATGCGCGAGGCCAGGTAGGCGAACACCATGATGCCGAGAATCGGGCCGAACGCGACCCCCGCGGGGCTGCTGAGCACCGACTTCAGGTAGATGCCGCCGACGGTCTTGACGATCTCGAAGGCGATTGCGGTGACCAACCCGGCCTTGAGGGTGTTCCGCAGCGGCAACTGCACCAGCGGGAGCCGGGCCATCACAATGGTGAACAGCAGCCAGGAGGCGAAGACGGACACGGTGATCGACACCGCGCGGATCACGGTCGGCGCCCACGAGGCGTCGTCGAGCCCGACCCAGGACAGAATCGTGTTGGGTAGATCCGAATTACCCAGGGTGGTCAGCGCCATCGTCAGGGTGAACGCCACCCCGAGCACCGCGAAGGTGAGCAGATCCCACACCTTGGACATCACCAGGTTGCGGGTGACCCGGCCGCCCCACATCTCCGTCATGCCCGCACGGACACCGGAGATCCACCCGATCCCGGTGAATGCGGCGCCGACCAGGCCGACGATGCCGACGGTGGTACGGGAAGCGATCGCGGAATCGATCAGGTCACCGACCTGGTCACCGAGTTGTCCCGGCATGTTCTCGACGACTGCGTCTTGGATCTGGTCGAGGATCTCGGGCTGGTTGGCCAGCACGAAGCCGGCGATGGCGAACGCCACCATGACGATGGGGACGAGCGCGAGGATGCCGTTGAAGCTGATGCTGGCCGCATACAGGTTGCCTCGTCGGTCGTTGTAGCGTTGCACCGTCTGGATGAGGTGCTCGAGCCATGTCCACCGCTCGCGGGCGGTCGCGAATCCCGATTTCGCGCGCTCCGCGGTTCCCTTGGCCGAATCAACCACCGAACTCACCTGTGCCGCCTCCTCGGTCGGGTCGCGGGGTCAGCCCGATGGTGACCGATCACCCGCCGGGTGCCAGGAAACCCACTTTGTCATAGACCGCCGCAAGTGTCGCCGAGGCGACCGACCTGGCGCGTTCGGCGCCACGCGCGAGGACCGCGTCGAGTTCCGCCGGATCGTCCATGTACTCGTCCACCCGACCCCGCAACGGGGTCACGAACTCCGTCAGCACCTCGGCCGTGTCGACCTTGAGGTCGCCGTACCCCTTGCCCTGATACTTGTCGACCAGGACATCGACCGGTGTGCCACCGAGTGCCGACTGGATGGTGAGCAGGTTGCTCACGCCGGGCTTGGTCTCGGGATCGAACCGGATCTCGGTGTCGGTGTCGGTGACCGCCGACCGGATCTTCTTCGCCGAGCGCTTGGGATCGTCGAGCAGGTTGATCAGGCCGCGGTCGGACTCCGCGGACTTGCTCATCTTCGCGGTCGGATTCTGCAGATCGTAGATCTTGGCGAACTCCCGCACGATGTGCGCCTCGGGCACCTTCAGCACCGTGCCGAAGCGGGAATTGAAGCGCTGGGCCAGGTTTCGTGCCAGTTCGAGGTGCTGACGCTGGTCCTCGCCGACCGGAACCCGGTCTACGTCGAAGGCCAGGATGTCGGCGGCCATCAGGATCGGATAGGTGAACAATCCCACCCCGGCGGCGTCCACGCCCTGTTTGGCGGACTTGTCCTTGAACTGGGTCATCCGGCTGGCCTCGCCGAAACCGGTGATACACGACAGCACCCAGGTCAGTTGAGCGATCTCGGGAATGTGGGACTGCACGTAGATCGTCGAGCGCGCCGGATCCACCCCGACGGCGAGCAGCTGCGCGACGCTGCGGCGGGTCCGCTCGGCCAGCACCGCCGGCTCATAGGCCACGGTGATCGCGTGCATGTCCGGGATGAAGTAGAACGCCTCGAAATCGTCCTGCAGCGCAACCCATTGCCGAACGGCCCCGAGATAGTTGCCCAGATGGAAGGAATCGCTGGTCGGCTGGATACCCGACAGCACGCGTGGCCGGACCGCGCCGGCCCCGGAGACGTCACTGCTCATGCCGTCCAGTGTCGCAGACGGCCGGTCAGTCGTAGACGACGGTCATCGGCGCATGATCCGACCAGCGCAGGTCGTAGGCGTCGGCGCGGTCCACCCACGCCTTCACCGCGCGCCCCGCCAGCCGCCGATTGGCCAGTTGATAGTCGATGCGCCACCCCGAGTCGTTGTCGAAGGCTTTGCCCCGCCACGACCACCACGTGTAGGGACCGGTCTGCCCGGGCGCCAGATCGCGCATCACGTCCGACCATCCCGTGGCGAGACGATCACCCACCCAGGAACGCTCGTGCGGCAGGAAACCCGGACTCTTGCGGTTTCCCTTCCAGTTCTTGATGTCGGCCTCGGAGTGCGCGATGTTCCAGTCGCCGCCCACCACCACGTGGCGGCGCCGACGGGCCAACCGGTCGAGGTGGCCACCGAACCCGTCCAGGAAACGGACCTTCTCGTCGTATTTCAGCACGTCCTTGACTTCCGATGTCGCCGCCGCCCCTTTGGGCAGATAGAGACTGGCGACGGTCATCGGGCCGAGCGGGCCGTCCAGATCGACCTCGAGGTAGCGGCCGGTGGGATCGAACTCGGCGTCGCCGAAACCGACGCGGACCTCACCCAGCGGAAGCCGACTGAGGATGCCCACCCCCGCGTGCCCCTTGACCACCGAGTCGGTCATCGCCAGCTGCCAGCCGTCGGCGAGCGCCGGGGCGAGCGCCTCGTGGGCCTGGTCGGCGTCGGCACGGATCTCCTGCATCAGGACGATGTCCGACTCCGTGCCGGACAGCCAGGCGTGCAGGCCCCGGTTGGCGTCCGAGCGGTGTTTCACGGCTGCGCGGATGCCGTTGACATTGACGGTGGTGATGGCGAGTGACACGGCCATGAGGGTACCGGCGGGTGTGGCGCGCCCGTACCAAAGGTAAGGCAACCCTTGTCAGGGCAGCGGCTTTATGTAATCCTTGCCTAACTGAACCGATTCGAGGTGACACCGATGTTCGTTTGCATCTGCCGCGCAGTGACCGAGGACGAAGTCCACGAGCACTGCTCCACGGGCGCGATGTCCGTCGACGCGATCAGCGACCGATGCGGTGCCGGCGAAGGATGCGGAACCTGCCTCGAACGGCTTCAACAGATCGTCTCCGAGAGGACCGCCACCGCGACCACCGCAGCATGATCACCGTCTCCTGACGGCCGATTCCACAACCCCACGTTCACCTACAGACGTGGGGGCGTTTTGCGTGCTACGTTCGCTTCACCACTGTGAACGGAGGATCGGTCATGCGCGGCGACGATGAAGTGATCGCACTGCTCAACGAACAGCTCACCAGCGAGCTGACCGCGATCAATCAGTACTTTCTGCATTCCAAGATGCAGGCGAACTGGGGCCTGACCGAGATCGCGAGCAAGACCCGCGCCGAGTCGATCGAGGAGATGCAACACGCCGAGATCCTCACCGACCGCATCCTGTTCCTCGAGGCACTGCCGAACTATCAAAAGATCCTCCCGCTGCGGATCGGCCAGACGCTGCGCGAGCAATTCGAGTCCGACCTCGCCATCGAGATGGAGGTCGTCGACCGACTCCGTCCCGGCGTCGCGATGTGCCGCAGCAAGGGCGACATCACCAGCGCGAAGATCCTCGAGGACATCCTCGCCGACGAGGAACACCACATCGACTATCTCGAAACCCAGCTCGAGCTGATGGACCGGATCGGCGAGCAGCTCTACCTGTCCAAGACGGTCGCCACTCCCCCGACGATCGACTGAGATCTCCGGCCGCGTCGGCCGGCCAGCAACGCTGCGCCCAGGACCGCGATCCCGGCCACCGCGAGCAGCGCGCCCAGCATCGAGGGCGCGCGGTAGCCGTGGCCGGCCGCGATGACGACCCCACCGAGCCAGGCGCCGGCCGCATTGGCGATGTTGAGGGCCGAATGGTTCAACGCCGCGGCCAGCGTCTGTGCGTCGTCGGCGACATCCATCAGGCGAGTCTGTAGCGCCGGGAGCGTCGACGCGCCCGACAGACCGATCGCATAGCTCAAGATCATTGCCGCCCAGGCGTTCTGCAATGTCAACGCGAACAATGCCAACGAGACTCCGGTGGCGATGAGACCGGCCAGGATGCCGAACGGGACGCTGCGGTCGGCGAGTACGCCACCGACGATGTTGCCGCTCACCATGCCCAGGCCGAACAACATCATCGCCACCGGCACGAGCGTCACCGAGACACCGGTCACCGTGGTCAGCGCCGAGTTCAAATACGTGTAGTAGGCGAACATGCCGCCGAACCCGACCACGCCGATCAGCAGGGTGAACCAGACCTGCGGCCGGGCCAGTGCGCCCAATTCGGTCATCGGATTGGTCACCCGCATGTCGGCCAGCGGCGGCAGGCTGCGCGTCAGCGCCACGATCGTCGCCAGGCCGATGACCACCACCAGCGCGAACGCCGAACGCCAGCCCAGCGACTCACCGAGCCAGGTGGCCATCGGCACACCCGCGACATTGGCCACCGACAACCCGAGCATCACCTTGCCCACTGCCTTGGCACGATCTCGCGGGCCGGCCAGGTGCGCGGCGACCAGAGCCGCCACCCCGAAGTAGGCGCCGTGCGGGAGACCGGCGACAAAGCGCGCGGCCATCAGCAGGCCGTAACTCGGTGCCAGCACCGTGACGAGATTGCCGACGGTGAACGCGACCATGAGACCGATGAGCAAGGTCCGGCGCGGGACACGGGCAGTGAGCGCAGCGATCAACGGGGCCCCGGCCACCACTCCGAGGGCATACGCCGAGATGACGTGACTCGCGGTGGGCTCACTGATCCCCATGGAGCCGGCGATGTTGGGCAACAATCCCATCGCCACGAACTCGGTGGTACCGATCCCGAAGCCGCCCAGTGCCAGCGCGATGATCGCCCAGCGCCGCACCGACGGGGGAACCGGCGCGCGGTGGGCGACGGTCAGGGCTGTGGAATCGGCAGGGGCTGAAGACACTCCGTCACCAACCACGGCCTCCCCGGACGTGATTCCCCGAGCCGGGCGTGAGTTCGTTCACACGGGTGCGCGGCTACTCGTCGTCCTCCGGATTGTCGCCGTCCGACGTACCGACCTTGGACGAGCCGGAGCCCGATCCGGCGCCGGTCACCGTCGCGGGGCCGGGCTCGGTTCCGCTGTCGCCCTCGCCATCGTCGTCTGGATCGGTGTTCTCCTCGGTCGGGGCGTCCGGGTCGGTCGTGTCCGTCTCGATCGGTGCCGGCACCTCGGCCGTCGAGGAAGACGTGCCCGACGAGGAGGCGGGCGGTGTCGTCGGCGACGACGGGGGCGAGGTGTCGGCCGTCGTGGACGGACTCGTCGGCGTGGGGCGGACCGAGGTGGTGGTCGAGGTGCCGGCGGCCGCCGTCGGCGGGCTCGGTGGCGTAGCGCTCGGTGACGTAGTGCTCGGCGACGATTCAGTCCCCGAGTCGGCCGTCGATGCGGCCGCCGAAACGGCCCCGGGCTCGGAGGGCGTTTTGGATTCGGTGCCCACCGCCTCGGACTCGATGTCCGTCACCTGCGACATCGCCCGCAAGAAGGTGACCCGCCGGGGTGCATCCTCGTCGCTGCCTTCCGGGACGTGCGGGCCCACGACCGTGCTGCGTGTCGGCAGCAGTCCGATGATCTCGCCGGCCCAGTACTTCACGAAGTTGGCGGGGATCAGCACGATGCTCTTGGCGCTGGCGGCCAGGGCGGCGACGCCCTCCTTGACATCGTCGGGTGCCCGGTCGACCACCCCATTGAGGATCTTCTCGAACACCAACAGATCGGCAAGATATCCGCCATAACCGAGGTTCGGCAGGGGCGGCAGAACGTCCTGCACCAGCCGGACGGCGGGCTGCAGGTTGGACAATTCGATCCCATAGGGCAGATCGACGGTCCACCGATCGGCGAGGACATCGCGGATCCTCGTACCGTCGAGTCCGATCGTCTCGGCACCATCGCGGATGACGCCGATGATGGCCGAGTCCGCCTCGGCGATGCAGTCGGTCTGGTCGGCGCCGCAATCGACGACGCGTCCCGTGTTCCATACCGGTTCGGAGGGATCGCGATACATCTGCCAGTTGTACAGACCGTGCTTGGTGAAGTAGCCGACCAGGCCGTCGACGGTCCCGATGGGGTCGTACAGCGGGTCGGGCAGGTCGCAGATGGGGTCGCCCTCGACGCAGACCGAGACCACCGAGTCCTCGAGCTCACCGAAACCCCGGTTGCCATCGCCCTCTCGGGCGCCGGTCATGGTCAGGCCGGGGATCACGCCGATCAGTGAGAGTTCGAGGCCGCGGCCGGTCTTGTCCCCGACCCGCCGGGGATCGGTGTAGAGCTCGCCGGACAGGTCGTCGGTACTGATGTCGACGACGATCGGTTCGCCCTCGTCGTCGAGCTCCGGGTTCCCGTGCTCGTCGAGCAGCACGACCTTGTCGTCGCGGTCGTTGCCGATGTCGGAGAGGACGTCGCCGGCCACCCGCGCACCCTGCGAGTAGCCGGCGACGACCACCGGGTTGCCCGGACAATCATGTTGGTAACGCGCGATCGCCTGCTTCGTCGCGGCATTGCCCTGCGCGACGCTGTCGTCGTAGCCCGCCGCGCCGAGCGGCCACAGCGTCGTCGGATAGTCGGTCCTGACCACCACGTACGGAGCGTCCGCGTAGTCCGAGTCGTCGTCGGTACCGAGTTCTCCGTCGATACCGGTGCCGGTGAACCGTTGCTTCACCCCGATCATGTTCGCCGCGTCGGGGTCATTCGTTCCGCCGACGATGACCACCGCCCCCGCACCGCAGTCATCGGCGCGCGCGATCGGGGCACCGGGAAGGCAGAAGGCAGCGATCACCGCGCAGGAGGCGGAGATCGCGATCAGCACGGCCGTCGTCCGGTGTGCCGACCGGAATCGAGCGGGCATCAGGTCTCGTCTCGTCGCAGTCGTCTGGGCTGGCGACAGCCTGGTCCACGATCGCAAATCCCGCGTCACCTTTCGTTAGGCGAACGATTCTGACCTGGTATTTCGGCTTCCGGAGGCCCGAAGTTCATCCTTTCGGACTACAGCCGTTTCCAGTTTTCGAGCACCTCGCGTGGACGACTTCGGATCACCCTGATCAACACGGTTCTCACCGTCGAAGGGGCGTGCTATATCCTTGACGCCAGGTCATGAGCATCAGCGCGAAGCCCCGGCTTGCTGATCGGCAACCCTCCAACCGCGGTGGGGTGCTCCGGGTGATGACCGGGTTGAGGAATGCCGACGCGTTCCGAGGCAAGCGCGGGTCCGAAGGTCGGACCCCACCAGGGTCGTTGCACCCTGCCGACCGTAGAAAGTAGGACATGGTCATGTCTGACGCCAATTCCGAATCGACCGATACCGGGGCGATCGATCCAGCGGCCAACTGGAGCTTCGAGACCAAGCAGATCCATGCCGGCCAGACCGCGGATCCCACCACCAATGCGCGGGCACTGCCCGTCTATCAGACGACGTCGTACGTCTTCAACGACACTCAGCACGCCGAGAACCTCTTCGGGCTCGCCGAGCCGGGCAACATCTACACCCGGATCATGAACCCCACCCAGGATGCGGTGGAGCAGCGCATCGCCGCCCTCGAGGGCGGCGTGGCCGCTCTGCTCCTCGCGTCGGGCCAGGCTGCCGAGACCTATTCGATCCTGAACATCGTCGAGACCGGCGGCCACGTGGTCTCCAGTCCGCGCCTGTACGGCGGAACGTTCAACCTGTTCCACTACACATTGCCCAAGCTCGGTGTCGAGGTGTCCTTCGTCGAGGACCCCGAAGACCTGGATTCCTGGCAGTCGGCCATCAGGGACAACACCCGGGCGGTCTTCGGCGAGACGATCTCCAACCCCAACAACGAGATCCTCGACATCGAGGGCGTCGCCGAGGTCGCACATCGCAACAACCTCCCGCTGATCGTGGACAACACGGTGGCGACTCCCTATCTGCTGAACCCCCTCGCCCACGGCGCCGACATCGTGGTGCACTCGGCCACCAAGTACATCGGTGGTCATGGCACCGCGATCGGCGGTGTCATCGTGGACGGCGGCACCTTCGACTGGCGAGTCCAGCGTGACGGCAAGGACCTCTTTCCCGGCTTCACCACACCGGACCCCAGCTACCACGGCGCGGTCTTCGCCGACCTCGGTGCGCCCGCGTTCGCCCTGAAGGCGCGCGTGCAGTGGCTGCGCGACACCGGTGCGGCGATCTCCCCGTTCAATGCCTTCCTGCTGGCGCAGGGCCTGGAGACCCTGAGCCTGCGGATCGAACGTCACGTCGCCAACGCGCAGCGTGTGGCCGACCACCTCAACGGCCACGCCCAGGTGGAATCGGTCGCCTACGCCGGCCTGACGTCGTCGCGCTGGTACGACCGTGGCCAGAAGCTCCTGCCGAAGGGACAGGGCGCCATCGTCAGCTTCGAGATCACCGGCGGCGTGGATGCCGGCAAGAAGTTCGTGGACGCGTTGACGTTGCACAGTCATGTCGCCAACATCGGCGATGTGCGGTCGCTGGTGATCCATCCCGCGTCGACCACCCACAGCCAGCTGGCTCCCGAGGAGCAGGTCGGGGCCGGTGTCACCCCGGGTCTGGTCCGCCTGGCAGTGGGCATCGAAGGGATCGACGACATCCTCGCCGACCTGGAACAGGGGTTCGCGGCGGCGAAGTAGTCGGTGGGACAGCAGTCTTGGCGTGACAACAGGTGAAGAGACGAAGAGTGAGTGAATTGTGTCGGTGAGTATCGAACCGCAGACCCAGCCCGCTGATCGCCCCGACTGGGAGCAGATGCCGGACGGGGCGATGTCCAGTGTCCGCATCGGCGCGGTCTCACTCGACAACGGCCAACGGATCGATGACGTCACCCTGGCGTTCCAGCGCTGGGGGACGTTGTCGCCGTCGCGGGACAACGTCATTCTCACCCTGCACGCACTGACCGGCGACTCGCACGTCACCGGCCCGGCCGACGACGAGCACCCGACCGCCGGATGGTGGGACGGGCTCATCGGCCCCGGGTGCGCGATCGACACCGACGAGTGGTGTGTCATCTCGGCCAACGTGCTCGGCGGATGCCGCGGATCCACCGGACCGGCCTCGTTGGATCCGGCCGGCCGGCCGTGGGGTTCGCGGTTTCCGCAGATCACGGTGCTCGATCAGGTTCGCGCCGAACGGATTCTGATGGATCACCTCGGCATCGCCGGGATCGGCGCGGTGGTCGGCGGCTCGATGGGCGGCGCTCGGGCACTCGAGTGGGCCATCGAGTATCCCGAGATGGTCCGCAGCGCGCTGGTGCTCGCCGTCGGGGCGCGGGCCACCGCCGACCAGATCGGCACCCAGACCACCCAGATCGCCGCCATCCAGGCCGACCCCGCGTGGCAGAACGGCGACTATCACGGGACCGGTCGCACGCCCACCGCAGGATTGGGTGTGGCCCGGCGGATCGCCCACCTCACCTACCGGGGCGAGGTGGAACTCGACCGGCGCTTCGCCAACATCCCGCAGGCCGACGAACAACCGCTGAACGGAGGCCGCTACTCCGCCGACAGCTACCTGCAGCACCAGGCCGACAAACTGACCCAACGATTCGACGCCGGCAGCTATGTGGTGCTCAGCGAGGTGCTCAACCATCACGACGTCGGCCGCAATCGCGGGGACGTCGAGGACGTCCTGCGGGCCTGCCGGGTTCCGGTGATCGTCGGTGGCATCGCGTCGGACCGGCTGTATCCGATCCGGCTGCAGGAGGAACTCGCCGATCAGCTCGGGAACTGCGTCGACGGGCTGCAGGTGCTGCACTCCGGCAATGGACACGACGGATTCCTGACCGAGTTCGACGCGATCAGCGATCTGCTCAAACGCACCGCGGAAATCGCCCGCGCCTGACCCACGCCACGGCCCGCGCGCCGTCGCACCACCCGTTGGCGGGTCCGGCCGATGTCGTTACCGCTATCGGGTCGGCGTCGTGATCAGCGGAGGGTTTGTGGCCGGCGGATCGCTGGACACCGGGGCGGCGTCCGACGGAGCCGCGAGCCTGGGGGCCGGCGGTGTCGTCGTCGGGGCCGCGGACCGTTGTGGGACAGGTGTCGTCGGTACGGACGATTCCGGCAGCAGACCCGGCGGGATGAACTCCGGAATCGGCGGGGTGGGGCGGGTACCCGGCGGCCACGGCAGCGATGGCAACGGATATGGCAGCAACGTGCGCGTCGGAGCCGACGTCGACGGATCCGACTCGGTGGTCGGCGGTAGTTCGGTCGTCGCCCACCCCGGCGACTCGTCCCACCGCGGTGACATGTGCTGCGTGGTAGGCAGCATCGGCTCGGGTTGAGCCTGCGGCGCCTGCGGCTGCGGTGCGACGACGGTGGTCGTGGTGGTGGACGATTCCGCGGTCGTGGAGGAGGTCTCCGACTCGACCGATGATGTCGCGGCCGGTGGTATCGGCGAGGGTACCGGGGCATTGTGGCCGGCCAGGGAGGAACTCACCGCATAGATCGTCATCGTCGCTGCGGCGAGAATCGCACCCACGACCGCCAGCGGGGTGGCCGACAGCCACTCCCGGTTGCGACGCCCACCGATGAACGCCAGCCGTGAGGTCGCCGCCGAGGTCTGCGCCCGGGCGAGGATCGCTGCGCCGACCGACGCCGCGAGTTCCGGCGTTTCCGGCACCACCACCTCGACCGCGGTGGTGTCCAGCATGGCCCGCACCGCAGGAAGATTCGCGATACCGCCGACCAGCACCACCGCATCGGGGCGGGTGTCGCGGACCGCACTCTCCGACAGATAACGCGTGATCACCGCACGCGCTTCGTCGACCATCGGCGCGAGCGCGCGTTCGACGACGGCATTGGTCAGCCGGGGATGACCGCGACCGTCCGTGAGCACCACCGAGTCGTCACCGAGCGGGGTGACCTCCTCCTTGGCGGCCCGGCAGGCGGACAGGAGTGCGCTGCGACGCCCTCGCGCCACGTTGCTGTCCCGGCTGGGATCGTCGGCGATCAGCTCCGCCACGATCGCCCGGTCCACGTCGCGCCCGGCCAGCGCGCGCGATCGCATCGGCGCCGAGATGCGCTGGGATGCGGGGTCCACCGTGTAGAGCGACATCCCCGTGTCGCCGCAGTCGGCGACCACGACCGATGCGAAGCGGTCGATGCGGCCGGTGGCCGCGAGATAGGCCACCACTGCGTCGCCCTCGTCGACGAGGTGGATCTGACGGCGCGGACCGCTGCCCCGTGAGGCCAACTCGCGGCGCTGCTTGGCGGTACGGGCTGCGACACCGATCGGTCCGACGCGCCGATCGGCGTCGCGGGCGGCCCCGAGCATCAGATCGATGCCGGCGTTCACCCGTCCGGCCATGTCGAGGCCGTCACTTCGATCGACGTCGATGACCCGCGTGTCGACCACACTGCGCCCGACGTCGTCGCGGGTGAGCAGGACGTAGTGGATCATGCCCTCGCCTGCGGACACACCCATCGACGTGTAGCCGTCGGAAGTGGTCGAGTTGTCGGTGGTGATCGTCGAAGTGATGCGGTTCTCCAGCAGCGTTGTCCCCGGTCGGGGCCCGTAAGGTCACATGTTGGTCTCTATTGTAATCAATCTGTGCCCAACGGATCGATGGACGTCGCCAACCACAGGATGAGCGACCCCACCGACGCCATCACCGCGACGTCGAAAAACTTGCTTCTGACCTGCAACAATCCCACTCTCGAGGTGGGTATGAACGCTCGCAACACAGCACCGAGCAGCAATACGGAACCGAAGACGAAGGCACCTCGGCGCCAGCGATCGAACAACACGAGCACCGCCGCGACGAGCAAACCGAGCAGCACGACGAAGTACGGGATCTGCACCACGTACCGACGCACCCGCTGCGCTGCGCTGCGCTGTCCGGGCCGGATGACCGGTCCCCCGGAGGACGTGCCGTCGCGGCCCGTCGGGCTCACCCGGACGTTCCCGCCCGGTTGTGCCCGGCCAACTGCGCTTCGGCCCGCTCCACCACGTTGACCAGCAGGAACGCACGCGTGAGGGGGCCAACGCCGCCCGGGTTCGGCGACACATGGCCGGCGACATCCCACACATCGGGCGCCACGTCGCCGGTCAGCCCGGCATCCGTGCGACTCACGCCCACATCGAGGACGGCGGCTCCCGGCTTCACCATGTCGGCGGTGATCAGGTGCGGCACACCGGCCGCGGCCACGACGATGTCGGCCCGCGCCACCTCCGCCGCGAGGTCGCGGGTACCGGTGTGGCACAGCGTGACGGTCGCGTTCTCACTGCGCCGGGTCAGCAACAGTCCGATCGGCCGACCGATGGTGACACCGCGACCGATCACCGTGACGCGCGCGCCGGCGATCGGGATGTCGTATCGACGCAGCAGATGCACCACGCCGCGCGGCGTACACGGCAGCGTCGCCTCCTTGCCCAGTACCAGGCGGCCGAGATTGATGGGATGCAGTCCGTCGGCGTCCTTGTCCGGATCGATCCGTTCGAGGGCCGCGTTCTCGTCGAGATGCCGTGGCAACGGCAGTTGCACGATGTAACCGGTGCACGCCGGGTCGGCATTGAGATCGTCGATCGCGGCGTTCAGTTCCGCCGTCGTCGCGTCGGCGGGCAGATCCTTACGGATCGAGGCCACCCCGATCCGCGCGCAGTCGGCATGCTTGCCCTTCACATACGACTGCGACCCCGGATCGTCGCCGACCAGGACCGTACCGAGACCCGGCGTGATGCCGGCGGCCCGCAACTTCTCCACGCGGGCGCCGAGGTCGGTGAAGATCTCGTCGCGAGTGGCCTTGCCGTCTAGTCGTATCGCGCTCACGGGAGACCATTGTTCCACCCCGACTACCGTGATCTGACGTGGACACTCTTCGGATGTCGCCCGATCCCGTGACCCGCGCCGACGTCGCCGACGCGCAGGACCGGACCGCTGGGCGCGTACGGCACACACCGCCTTTCCGGGCATCGTTGGCCACGGTGTCCGGACCGATCGAGGTGGTCTTCAAACAGGAGTACCTACAACTCGGCGGCTGCTTCAAAGCACGTGGCAGCCTCAACGCCGTACTGCACGCCGCCGACAACGGTCAGCTCGACGACGCCGGCATCCTGGTGGCATCAGGCGGCAACGCCGCGATCGGCGCCGCGTGGGCGGGCAGAATCGCCGGGTGCCGGTGCACCGTCGTCGTTCCGGAGACCGCGCCGGCAGTGAAGGTGGAGAGTCTGCGCGCGCTGGGCGCCGACGTCCATCTGATCGGCCGGCGCTACCAGGACGCGGCCGATGCCGCCACGCAGATGGCCGAGCGCTCGGGGGCGTTGGCGCTGCACGCCTACGATCTGCCCGACATCGTCGCGGGCGCCGGGACCATCGGCCTCGAACTCGCCGAGGACGTCGACGGGCCGCTGACCACGGTGGTGTGTGTCGGTGGCGGTGGACTGCTCGGCGGCATGACGGCGGCCATGCGGGCCGGCGACCGGATGGTCGGCGTCGAACCGATCGGGGCGTCCTGTCTGCGATCGGCGCTGGACGCCGGCCGGCCGGTGCCGGTGGAATTGGACAGCGTGGCAGCCGACTCGCTGGGCGCCACCCGCCTGGGTGACATCTGCTGGGCGACGATCGCCGACCGCGAGGTGACCAGCGTTACGGTGTCCGACGCCGACCTGATCGCGGCGCGGCAGTTGTTGTGGACCGACTACCGCATCCTGGTCGAACACGGCACGGCGAGCGCGGTCGCCGCCGTGTGCACCGGCAAGGTCCGCGCAGCGCCGGGCACCACCCTCTGTGTTGTCCTCTGCGGCGCCAACACTCCCCTGACGCTCGATTCGTAGCCACCGTTCCGGCCGCAGTTCCGGGGTCCGGCTGGGGAACCCAACTGCAGCCAGAACCGGGAGTTGCGGCCGGCAGTCCTAGACTTACCCCTCGTGTTCCGCATCATGTTCTATCAGCCGTGTATTCCGCCGAATACGGGCAACGCGATCCGGCTGGCCGCCAACACCGGCTGTGAGCTGCACCTGATCGAGCCGTTGGGCTTCGACATGTCCGATGCGCAGGTGAAACGCGCCGGTCTCGACTACCACGAGATGGCCACCGTGACAGTACATCCCGATCTGACGACGGCGTGGGCGGCGCTGCGGCCGGAGCGGGTGTTCGCCTTCACCGCACACGCCTCGCGCTATCACACCGACATCACCTACCGGCCGGGCGATGTGCTGCTGTTCGGCCCGGAGCCGACGGGTCTGCCCGACGAGGTTCTCGACCAACCGCAGATCACCGACCGTGTCCGGATTCCGATGCTCGCGGGCCGCCGGTCACACAACCTCGCCAACGCCGCCAGCATCGTCGTCTACGAGGCGTGGCGTCAGAACGGGTTCAGCGGCGCGGTGTGAACAACGCGGCCGGGAGATGTCACCCGGTCAGTCGATGCGGAATCGTTTGGTCCGCGCGGTCGCACCACCCACGAGTGCGACACGGCTCTTGGGCACACCGAGGTGATCGGCCAAGATCTCCGCCACCGCCTTGTTCGCCCGTCCTTCCGTGGCCGGCTCACGCACGTAGATGGTCATCGAGCCCGCCGGAGTCGTCTCCACCAGTGGTCCTTTGCGGCTGCTCGGCTTCACGGTCACCACGATCTGCCTCGCCATGGCGGTCCCCACTTTCGTCCTCGGGCCAGTATCTGCTCAGTGCCAGTCACGGGAACGTGTTCCCACACGAAGATCCAAGCGCTGCAAACGCTCTGCCACCACCGTCACCGCCCCCTCGGCGTTTTGCACGGTGCCCCGGATCAGCAATGCCGAGGCTGAGTGTGCCAGATTTCGGTGACGCGTCCACAACCCGACCGAACACACCACGTTCACCATTCCGGTTTCGTCCTCCAGGTTGATAAATGTCACACCGGATGCGGTCGCCGGCCGCTGTCGATGGGTGACCGCCCCGGCCACCAGCACACGCGAACCATCGGCCACCGCCAACAACCCGTCTGCGGGGATCACCCCCATCGCATCCAGTCGCGGCCGCAGGAACTGAGTGGGATACGACGTCGGGGTGATCCCGGTGGCCCAGGCATCGGTGGCCGCGAGTTCCACATCGGAGAGCCCCGGAAGCGTCGGCGCGTGCGCAGCCGCTTCGAGCGGCAGTTGGTCCGAACGCACCGTCGCGGCGGCTCCGGCCTCCCAGAGCGCCTGCCGACGGCTCACCCCGAAACACGCGAACGCATCGGCACCGGCCAGGCCCTCGAGTTGGCCGACCGTCAGGCCGGCCCGCCGGGACACATCCGCGATGTCGGTGAAATCGCCTTCCCGAGTCCGGGATTCGACGATCTTCTCGGCAACGTCGGCGCCGACACCACGCACACCACCGAGACCGAGCCGCACCTCGAGACCCTCATTCTCCAGAGTCGCGTGCGCCAATGATCTGTTGATGTCGGGGCGATGGACCCGCACGCCGTGGCGCCGGGCATCGGCGACCAGGGACTGCGGCGAGTAGAAACCCATCGGCTGTGCCCGCAGCAGGGCAGCGCAGAACGCGGCCGGATGGTGCAGCTTGAACCATGACGAATAGAACACCAGCGACGCGAAACTCTGGGAATGGCTCTCCGGGAAACCGAAATTCGCGAACGCCGCCATCTTCTCGAAGATGCGATCGGCCATCTCGCCGGTGATCCCGTGCAGTTTCTCCATTCCGGCGTAGAAGCGCCGACGGAGCCGCTCCATCCGTTCCGGCGAACGTTTGGATCCCATCGCACGCCGCAATTGATCGGCCTCGGAGGCATCGAATCCGGCCACGTCGACCGCGAGCTGCATCAACTGTTCCTGGAACAACGGCACCCCGAGCGTCCGGTCGAGCGCCTTGTGCATCGACGGGTGCTCGACGGCAGGCTCCTCGACCCCGTTGCGGCGACGGATGTAGGGGTGCACCGATCCACCCTGGATGGGGCCGGGGCGGATGAGGGCCACCTCCACCACCAGGTCATAGAAGGTGCGCGGTCGCAGCCGCGGCAGGGTGGCCATCTGCGCACGCGACTCCACCTGGAAGACGCCGACCGAGTCGGCGCGACAGAGCATCTCGTAGACCGCGGGTTCGGTGAGGTCGAGGGTGGCGAGATCGACCTCGATCCCCTTGTGTTCGGCCACCAGATCGATCGCGTAGTGCAATGCCGACAGCATGCCCAGACCGAGGAGATCGAATTTCACCAGACCGATGGCGGCGCAGTCGTCCTTGTCCCACTGCAGGACGCTGCGATCGGCCATCCGTGCCCATTCGGTCGGGCACACGTCGGCGATCGGCCGGTCGCAGATCACCATCCCACCCGAGTGGATGCCCAGATGCCTCGGCATACCCAGGATCTCGCCGGCGAGATGGGTGACGTCCGCGGGTGCCTCGTCAGGCGTCCGGCTCCAGGCGTCCTGCTGGCCGGTGGCGTACCCCAGCGCCCGGGCCATGTCCCGAACCGCCGACTTGCCGCGATAGGTGATGACGTTGGCAACCTGCGCGCTGTAGTCGCGACCGTATCGGCGGTAGACGTACTGGATCGCCTCCTCCCGGCGGTCGGATTCGATGTCCACGTCGATATCCGGCGGGCCGTCCCGCTCCGGCGCGAGGAAGCGTTCGAACAACAACTTGTTGGCCACCGGATCGACATTGGTGATCCCGAGGGCGTAACAGACCGCGGAGTTCGCTGCGCTGCCCCGGCCCTGACACAGGATGTCGTTGGCCTTGCAGAAATCGACGATGTCGGCGACCACCAGGAAATAGCCCGGGAAGGTGAGTGTCTCGATGATGGCCAGTTCGTGTTCGATCTGCCGATAGGCCTGCGGATGGGCACTCGGTGGTCCATACCGACGCAGCGCCCCGGCCATCGTCTTCTCCCTCAGCCAGCTGTTCTCGGTGTGGCCGTCGGGCACGTCGAACGGCGGCAACTGCGGCGCGATGAGACCGAGCCGGAAGGCGCAGTCGGCTGCCAGACCGACCGCGTTGTCGATGGCCTCGGGGTGTCCGGGCAGCAGCCTGGCCATCTCGTCACCGCTGCGCAGATGCGCACCGCCGACCCCCGGCAGCCATCCGTCGATGGTCTCGATGTCGGTCCGGGCGCGGACCGCTGCGACGGCCGTGGCCAGTCGGCGCCGTCGCGGTCCGGCGAAATGCGCACCGGTGGTGGCCACCGTCGCCAGCCCGAACTCGCCGGCCAGTGCGGCCAGGACCGCGTTGCGTTCGTCATCATCGGGCAGCCCCTGCGCGGTGAGTTCCACGACGACGTCCTCGGCGCCGTATCGCTCGACCAACCCGGCGAGTGCCTCGCGCGCCGCCGGCGGGCCGCCGCGGTCGAGCGCCCTACGCACCGCCCCTTTCCGGCATCCGGTGAGGATCAGCCAGTGCCCACCGGCCATCTCGGGCAAGATGTCGCGGTCATAGCGCAGCAGTCCCTTCTCCCCGCCGAGCATGTGTGCGTCGGCGATGGTCCGCGACAGTCGTCGATATCCTTCGCTGTCGCGGGCGAGGACCAGCAGATGTTCACCCGGTGGATCGGCGACACCCGTACGCGCGGCATCGGGTTCCAGGGAGAGTTCGGCCCCGAACACCGTCGGCATCTCGAACTCGCGTGCCGCCTCGGCGAATCGCACGATCCCGTAGAAACCATCGTGGTCGGTCAGGGCCAACGCGGACAAGCCCAGGCGTTGCGCCTCCTCCACCATCTCCTCGGGCATCGAGGCACCGTCGAGAAAGCTGTAGGCACTGTGTGCGTGCAGCTCCGCGAACGGCACCGCCGAGCGCCCGCGCTCCACCCCCTCGGCGCGGTAGGCCCCCCGTTTGCGTGACCATGCCGGACTGTCGTTGCCGTCGCCGGTGTTGTCGCCGGGACCGAACGCCTCGCCCGGACGTCCTCCGCCCGGCGCGCGGCCGGAGAGCACCCGTTCCATCTCCGACCATGTCGGTGGTCCCTGATCCCAGCCCACCGGTCAAGGGTATCGAACATTTGTTCGATACCTCAAGGTGTGGCCGACACCCACAGACCGACACGGAGTCGATCACACCCCGAAAGCGGCGGGGTAGGTGATCTCGCCGGAGGCAATCGGATGGCCCGGATCGAGATCGAGATACATCAGCGCCTCGTCGGACACCTCGAAGGAGACCGAGATCCCCTGATCCGAGGCGCGACGGAAGCCGAATCGCGGATAGAACCCCGGATGGCCCAGCACCACGACGAGATCCGGGACGCCGACCGTCACCCGCGCCCGACGAAGCACGTCGGCGGTCACCGCCGTGCCGACACCACGGTTCTGCAGCCGCGGCGTCACCGCACACGGCGCCAACGCGAGCGCCGGCTCACCGCCGACCCGGCATCGGGTCACCAACGCGTACCCCACGATCCGATCGTCGACGTCCGTCGCGACGACCGAGAGCTCAGGAATCCATGCCTCGCCGTCCGCCCGAAGCGCGTCGACCAGGTCCGCCTCGTCGGGTTGTCCGAATGCGGCGGTGACCAGAGCACGAATCCCCTCGATGTCGGCAGGCACCTCCGGTCGGCATACGACCTGGTCGCGACCATCCATCGTGACCACCTTCTCTCGCACCGGAACCGGACGCGCTGCTCGAGACGATTCTGCCGCCGCGACCGCCACAGCGTGGCGGAATACGCCGCCGGCGCTCCACACGACCCGATGTTGCCATTCGCCAATGTAAGTGTCAGTCTGGTTGCATTCCACTTCTTACCGCCAAGTAAGAAGTCGCCGGCTGATCCACCTCACCCACGAGATCGGATTCACGACACCCATGACCACCTACTTCATCACCGGCGGCTCCGGCTTCATCGGACGCCGCATCATCGAACGCCTCCGCGTCGTCGAGCCCGACGCCACGATCCTCGTCCTGGTTCGGGAGAACACCCTGCCCCGATTCAGCCGGTACCTCGCGTCGGCGCCCGAACTCGACCAGATCACCCCGGTCGTCGGGAACCTCACCGCTCCCGGACTCGGGCTCGGCGCCGCCGACCTTCCCGACATCGACCACGTCATCCACCTCGCCGCGATCTACGACATGACCGCCGACGCCGACGCCCAACACGCCGCCAATGTGGAGGGCACGGCACGCGTCGCCGACTTCGCACAACAGGTGGACGCGATGCTGCACCACGTGTCCTCGATCGCGGTCTCGGGCGATCATCGCGGCACCTTCACCGAACACGACTTCGACTGCGGCCAGGGTTTCCCGACTCCGTACCACCGCACGAAGTTCGCGGCAGAGAAGCTCGTGCGCGAGCGAGAAGGGCTGCGCTGGCGGATATATCGACCCTCGGTGGTCGTCGGCGATTCGCACACGGGCGAGATGGACAAGATCGACGGACCGTACTACTTCTTCGGACATCTCCGGCTGCTCGGGGCGCTCCCGCACAGCCTTCCGCTGCCGATGCCCGACCTCGGCCATGTGAACATCGTGCCGGTCGACTATGTCGCCAACGGCATCGTCGCCCTGTGCTCCACGCAGCCCGGGCGCAGCGGACAGGTGTTTCACCTCGCCGATCCCCGACGACGCACCATCACCGACATGTACAACGCGATCGCGCCTGGATTCCGCGGTCCGCGCGGACACAACGTCATCCCCCGCGCCCTGGTGGAGCCGCTGGTGACCGTGGCCGGTTCCGGTGTGCTGCGCGTGGCCCGCGACCTCGTCGCCACCCAGCAGGGCATCCCACCCGCGCTGCTCGACGGCATGTCGCTGACCGCCGACTTCCGTTCCGACGACTCCGTGGCTGCGCTGCGCGACCGGGGCATCGAACTCCCCGACCTCGACGACTACGGGCCACGGCTGTGGACCTACTGGTCCCGCCATCTCGATCCGGCTCGACACCGCCGGACCGATCCCCGCGGACCGCTGGTGGGCAAGCATGTCCTGATCACCGGCGGATCGACGGGTATCGGCAAGGCCACCGCCCGCATGTGCGTGGCGCGCGGCGCCGACGTGTTCATCGTGGCGCGTGATCGCGATGCGCTCGATGCCGCGGTCGCCGAGTTGTCGGCGACCGGCAGCAAGGAGGGGGTGCCGCCGGGTCGCGTGTTCGCCTATCCGTGCGACATCACCGACGAGGAGGCCGTGGCCGGTCTGGTCAAGACCGTTCTGGCCGAACATGATCACGTCGACGTCCTGGTCAACAATGCGGGCCGGTCCATACGTCGCGCCGCGGTCAACTCCACCGACCGTCTCCACGACCATCACCGGTTGATGGCCGTCAACTACTTCGGCGCGGTCACGCTGACCCTCGCCCTGCTGCCGCATATGGTGGCGCGGCAGTCGGGACATGTCGTGAACGTCTCTTCGGTGGCGGTGCAGTCGCGCGGGCCGCGGTTCGGTGCGTACGCGGCGTCGAAGGCGGCACTGGAGGCGTTCAGCGAGGCGACCAGGACCGAAACACTCTCCGATCATGTGACCTTCAGCAACGTCCGGCTACCCCTTGTCCGTACTCGGATGATCGCCCCCACCCACGCCTACGACAATCAGGCCGGCATCTGGGGTGTCGACAAGGCAGCTTCGCGCGTCCTGCACGCGATCACCGAACGGCCCTACACGGTGAACTCACCCATCGGTGTCCTCGCCGAGGTGGGCCATCTGTTCGCCGGGCGACTCACCACCCGGGTGATGCACCAGGAGTACCTGATGATCGGCGAATCGGCTGCCGCGCTGGGCAATTCCTCCGATGCCGAGCGCTGAGTCGCGCCACCGAGCCGGCCTGGCCGTGCTATCCGACTACGGCAGGGCATGATCGAGGCATGATCGACACCCCTTATCTGGCGGTCGATGTCGACCGACTCGATCGCAACATCGATGCGGTCGCCACCCAGGCGCGCACGTCGGGACTCGATCTGCGGCCCCACACCAAGACCCACAAGTGCGCCCAGATCGCCCGGCGTCAACTCGATGCCGGCGCGGTCGGATTGACCGTCGCGACCATCGGCGAGGCGGAGATGTTCGCGGCGGCGCTCACCTCCTCCCGGACCGACTCGGCCCCGGTCGACCTGTTCATCGCCTACCCACTGTGGGTGACGGCGACCAAAGGTGATCGGTTGCAGGCGTTGGCACAGCAGACCCGACTGCGCCTCGCGGTCGACTCCGTCGTCGGGGCGCAGCAACTCGCCGCCGGACTGGGTGGCAGCGAGGTGGAGGTCGTGGTGGAGGTCGATTCCGGTCAGCATCGCACCGGGGTCGCTCCCGACGATGCCGGGGTGGTGGCGACCGCCGCCGCCGACGCCGGGCTGCAGGTGGTGGGGGTGTTCACCTTTCCCGGGCACGGATACGGCCCGGGTGATGCGCGCCGGCGCGCCGCCGAGCAGGAGATCGAGGCTCTGTCGGCGGCTGCACAGCGGCTGCGCGACAACGGGTTCGACCCGATTGTGCGCAGCGGCGGCTCTACGCCGACGATCGAGTTCAGTGGTTCCGGCGTGCTCACCGAGATCCGGCCCGGCGTGTACCCGTTCAACGACGCCCAGCAGTGGGAACTCGGATCGTGTACCGCCGACGACATCGCATTGACCGCGGTGGCCACCGTGGTGCATCGCAGCGGGACCCGGATCGTCACCGACGCGGGCAGCAAGATCCTGGGTGCGGACCGGCCGCCCTGGGTGTCGGGGTTCGGTCGTCTGCTCGACGCCCCGGATGCGGTCGTCACGTCCTTGTCGGAGCATCACGCGGTGATCGAGTACCCCGCCGGCCACCCGGTCACGTCGATCCCCGATCCGGGTGCCACCGTGCACATGGTGCCCAATCATGTGTGCACCGCGGTCAATCTGGTCGACGAACTCATCGTGCCGCGCGACGACGGGTCGGCAGCACGCTGGCCGGTGGTCGCTCGCGGCGCCAACAGCTGACCGGGTCACTCGTAGACCCCCTCCACCACCCAGCTCCGTGCCCGATAACACAGGAGCAGGGCACGCGAATCATCGAGCAGCACCTGGGCTCGGGCGATCAGTCCGCCGGCACCGTCGTCGTCGAGGCCGGTCGGCCATGGCCCGGCCCACCACCGCAGTTCCCAGCTCCGTCGGCGCCTTCCCGCAGAATGCATCTGCACTGTGGTGGGCTCGGCGGAGAAACATCCCCGGCCGGTGACCTCCACCGGGGTACCCGTCATGTCCAGCACCAGGATCGGGGTCTCCACCAGCACCGCCGGGGTCGGCTGGGGCAATCGGCCCGGCCACGGCGCCGCCGGATTCCGCGCCGGGATCCGCTCGTCACCGAGCGCCACCATGGTGATCTGGTCCGCCGGACCCCGACCGCCGCTCGTGATGGGAAGCTGCACGGCATCGCCACCCAGCAGCCCCTGCACCCGCACGAGGCAACGGCGCGCCCGTTCACCGATCTCCGGGTCCTCGGGTAGGCCGTTGCCGCTCAACGAGTATTGCAACGTGCCCGCCCCGACGACCTCGATGGGTTCGAGGCGGAGCATGACCACCGGGGAATCCGGTCGGTCTTCGGCACCGGGACGTCCGCCGGTCAACCACCCTTCGAGCTGCCACCGGATCCGATCGGCGGTGGCCTCCGGGGTCAGCGGTCGCGCGCATCGCCAGGTCCGCGCGTGACGCTGTCCGCGCTCGGTGACCGCTTCGACGGTGAGCCGGGTACACGCCGCCGATGCGGCCGCCAGAGCGCCGGCAAGTTCGTCTGCCAGGCGGCGCCCGAGGAAGGCGGCCGAATCCACCCGATCGATCGGCGGGTCACACCGGTGTTCGATGATCAGATCGACCGGAGTCGCCTGACCCGAGGGTGGCCTGCCGGGCGCGGCGTTGGCCAGCCGATGCGCCACCACCGCATCGGCGGCGAACCGGGTGGCGACATCCCGGACGGACATCTGAGCGAATGCCCCGATGGTGGTGATCCCCAGTCGGCGTAGCAGTTCGGCCAACTCGGTCCGACCCGGGTCACTCAGACTCGGTTCCACCGCGAGGTCACCGACCGGCCGATCGGCCAGATACGCGACATCGCCCCCCGGCGGTACATGATGCCCGCCACGCGCGGCCAGCACTGCGGTGAACAACTCATCGGCGACCCCGCCCTGGACCTCCACCCCGCACGCGGCCACCGCATCGATCAGTTTCTCCGCCAACACATGCTCACCCCCGAAATACCGGGCAGCCCTGCCCGCGGGCACCACCACCAGCCCCGGCCGCAACACTTCCACGACGGGCACCAGATCTGCCACCACCGCGACCACCGGCTCGAAGACCCGCCCGTCCCGGTGATCGTCGGTGGCGACCACCGTCATCTCCGGGCAGGCCGACTGCGCCTGTCGCTTGCGCATGCCGCGCCGCACCCCGGCCATCCGTGCCGGCGCCGAACAGGCCACCACCCGGTTGGCATACAGGACGGAGACCGGGTGATGCGGCGGCAGATCCGCGGCGATCGCCGCAGCTGTCGCCGGCCAGTCCGGGCACCAGAGGGCGAGGATGCGTTTCTCCGCCGATGGCGATTCCACCGACCTGAATTCCGACGACCTGAATTCCGACGACACCGTGCGCTCGACCATCAGTTCGCCACCGCCAAGCGCGGCCGGGTCGTCGATGCGACCAGTTCCACCTGCCGACCGGCACCGAATCCACTTGTCCGCAGATCGATCTCACCGACCACGTGGCGATGTCCGCGGTCGGCGACCGTCAGTCGCAGTGTCATCCCACCGATCCGGCCGACCCCGGGCCGCGCCGTTGCCAGGTCAGTGCAGTCGGCGCCCGGCAGATGCCGGTAGGTGACGATCTCGGTCGCCAGACGCAGATGCGCCCCCGGCCAGGAACCGCCGGTGATCATCAGCGCCGACTTCTGTTTGCGCAACCGTCCCATCATCACCCGGGTCCGCGAGGGCGGTACCGCGGCACCGGCCAGGTCCAGGACCACCAGGTCCATCCCGTCGAGCAGCACACCGGCCACCTCGACCGGATCGACCCCCGGATCCGGCACCGTGGCGATTCGAGCGAGGTCGCCGCCGAGTTCGGCCACCGCACCCAGGTTGAGGTTCGGCATCCCCACCAGACCCACCTGATGACCCGCAGCGCTCACCGATGCGATCACCGCCAGCAGCACGGACCGGGCACCGTCGATCGTGAGGACACCTCCACGCACCAGGCCGCCACGCGGCAGCAGATCCGCCATCGCAGCCGGAACCGGGAGGACCTCGTCCGCCGGATCGGCCACCTCCATCACCGGACGGTCCGGCCGGCCCGACATCGCCGCGATCCGACGCCGGAGACGGTCCAACTCGCTGTCCGCCGAGCGGTGATCCCCAGGGTTCTCCGAACCTCTCTCGGACACTTCCAACGATGCACTCATGCAGCCTCCTACCAGCGACTTTCCGCAATCAGCGCGCCGGGAAGATGCGTGCGTTCGAACATATTTTCGAGTGATTTCGATACTAGGGCGAGCCACCGACAACCGCAACGCGCGAGGTCAGCGGCATGCGCCCGGACGGTTCGTCCCCCTTGTCTGCGAACCTCCCCCACATGCACGCGGGGAACGAGTCAACACCAGGGGGACGAACCGACGCGTCACCCTCAGCAACGACCCCTCAGAAGAGGGTGAGCGACTCCTGGGCGGCGGGTTGCGGGGCCGGCACGTCGGTCGCCGTCGCGGCCCGCAGCCCCGGCGACCCCGCCAACCCATGCCGCTCGACGAGGGGACGCATGCGACCGGCCAACCACGCCGAGTACTCCGGCGTGACGTAGGCACCCCGCCCATAGAGGCCCCGGTATCGGCGCACCAGCGCCGGATGCTCGGCGGCCAGCCATTCCAGGAACCACGGCTTGGTCGCGCCGCGCAGATGCATCGGGAACGCGGTGACGCCGGCCGCACCGGCCTCGGCCAACGCGGCGATCAGACTCTCGAGGTGCACCGACGAGTCCGTCAGATACGGGATCACCGGTGCGACCATCACATGCGGCGCGAACCCCGCCTCGGCCACCGCCCGGATCAGCTCCAGCCGCGCCTTGGGCGAGGGCGTTCCCGGTTCTATCGCCTTCTGCAGCTCGGGGTCATGGAAGGCCAGCGAGATCCCGATGCTCACCGGCACCTGCTGCGCAGCCTGTCGCAACAACGGCAGATCACGGCGCAACAAGGTGCCCTTGGTGAGGATCGAGAACGGCGTCGCCGATTCCGCCAGCGCCGAGATCACCCCCGGCATCAGTCGATAGCGCCCCTCGGCCCGCTGATAGGGGTCGGTGTTGGTCCCCAGCGCCACCGTCTCCCGAGTCCACGACCGTCGCCGCAGCTCCTTGCGCAACACCGCGGCGACATTGAGCTTCACCACCACCTGACTGTCGAAGTCACGGCCGGCATCGAGATCCAGATACTCATGGGTCGGTCGGGCAAAACAGTACCGACAGGCATGGGTGCAGCCGCGAAAGGTGTTGACCGTGAACCGGAACGGCAGATTGGCGGCGTCCGGCACCTGGTTGAGCGCACTCTTGGCGAGCACCTCGTGGAACGTGACTCCCTCGAACTCGGGGGTCTGCACCGACCGCACCAGGCCCGCCTTTCCCAAACCGGGCAGAGCACCGTCGTCGACCCCGACCCCCTGATCGGACCACCGCATACCCGAAGTCGAACATATGTGCGAGGAACCTGTCAAGCGTCGCACCGGACATCCGCGGCACGACTATCATGCAGCCTATGCCGACCACCCCCGACCACCGTCGCACGCCCGGTCCCCAGTACCTGGTCGCCGGGCGGTACCGATTGCGATCGCGCATCGGCGGCGGCGGCATGGGATCGGTCTGGCTGGCCCGTGATCAGCTGTTCGACCGCGACGTCGCGGTCAAGCAGGTGGTCTCCACCGAGGGACTGAGCGACGAGACCGCCGACAGCATCCGGCAACGCGCGATGCGCGAGGGACGCATCGCCGCCAAACTCGTGCACCGCAACGCCATCGCGATGCACGACGTGGCCCTCGACAGCGGGGAGCCGTGGCTGGTGATGGAGTATCTCCCATCCCGCAGTGTTGCCCAGATCCTGCACACCACAAAGACTCTCGATGCGCGACAGGCCGCGCAGATCGGCGCCCAGGTGGCCGACGCGATGACCACCGCACACACCGCGGGCATCATCCACCGCGACATCAAACCGGGCAACCTGCTTGTGACGACCACCGGCCGCACCGCCGGTCTGGTCAAGATCACCGACTTCGGCATCTCCCGCCTCAAGGACGAGGTCAGTCTGCACAGTTCGGGTGTGATCACCGGAACACCGGCATATTTCGCGCCGGAGGTCGCCCGCGGCGCCGAACCGACCGAGGCATCCGATGTGTACTCACTCGGCGCCACGGTCTACACCCTGGTCGAAGGACGACCACCATTCGGGGTGGACGACGATTCACTCGCCTTGCTGCACAAAGTGGCCCGCGCCCGCATCAATCCGATGACCCGAGCCGGCGCACTCGAGCCGGTACTGCTGCGACTCCTGGAGCCGAGCCCGGCACGGCGACCCACCATGGCGCAGGCGCGCGACCTGCTCGCCGACGTCGCTGCGGGTGAACGCGGCTCGATCCATCAGGTGCTGACCAGCCCCATCACCACTCCTGACGGCGGATTGCCCACCTGGGCACAGCGGTCGCCGCGTCCGCCACGCACGCATCCGACGGGCACCCATCTCCCGGTCGGGGGGCCGCTGCCCGCCCGACCGCCGGCTCCGCCCCAGGGCGTCGACGACCGGCCGTCGACGGTGGCGACCGCCACCGAGTCGGCCACCCACCGGCCCGCGACGCGAGACGGTTTCGGGTTGGCGGGGCTGTCACCGACGATGCTGGCACTTGCCCTCGGCGCCGTCGTCCTGGTGATCCTCGTGATCGTAGCGATCGTCGTGGCAGGCTGATTCGTCAGCCGATGTGGCGGGTGGCGGCCCATCGGGTCAGCGCGTTGCGATTGGACTGTTGGGTCTTGCGCAACACGTTGGAGGCGTGGGTCTCGACGGTCTTGATCGAGATGAACAGCTCGTCGGCGATCTCCCGGTAGGTGTATCCGCGCGCCAACAACCGCAACACCTCGAGTTCCCGCTTGGTCAGCGAGTCCAGTTCCGGATCGAGCGGCGGTTCGGGTGCGGCGGATTTCCCGGTGAACGAGTCGAGCACGAAGCCGGCCAGTCGCGGGCTGAACACCGCATCCCCGTCGGCCACCCGTCGCACGGCGTCGGCCAGCGCCGCACCGTCGATGGTCTTGGTGACGTACCCGCGCGCGCCCGCTCGGATCGTCGCGATCACGTCCTCGGCTGCGTCGGAGACGCTGAGCGCCAAGAACACCGGCACCGGACCGTCGGTGATCGCGTCGCTGACCCCCCGTAGTACCGCCGCCCCACCGCCGGCGGGCATGTGCACATCGAGTAGGACGACGTCGGGACGCAGGGCCAGGATGCCCTCCACCGCCTCGGCCACCGTGCCTGCCTCGCCGGCGATCGCGATACCCGGCTCGGAGGCCAACTCGGCCCGCACGCCGGAACGGAACACCGCGTGGTCGTCGACGAGGAAGATTCGACACTGCGCCGAGTCCGTCGGGTCTGCCGTCACGATGCTTCCCTTCTCGGTTCTGCGTCGCTCGGTTCTGCGTCGCTCGGTTCTGCGTCGCTCGGTTCTGCGTCGAGTTGCGATTGTGCCCCTTCGCGACTCGTACCCTCCCGACTCGTCCCGTCCGGTGTATCAGACGAACCGGCCTGCCCGGCAGCCTTGTCCGCCGCGTCGGTCTCGACGTGCCCCCGGCTCGGTTCTCGTGGCATCACGAGCCTGACGTTGGTGCCTCGTCCGGGCGCCGAGTCGACGGCGGCCGTGCCGTCGGCGCGTTGCATCCGGGCGGTGATCGAACGGGTGATGCCGTGCCGATCGCCGTCGACGAGTTCCGGGTCGAAACCGACTCCGCGGTCACGGACGAACACCTCGACCTGCTCGTCGGTCACCTCGCCGTAGACATCCACCTTGCGCTCCCCGGAGTGCTTGGCGGCGTTGATCAACGCCTCCCGGGTCGCCGCCACCAGCGCCGCCCAGCGACGCCGCTGCGCCGCGGGTTCGTCCTCCGGGCGCAGGTCACCCACCGTGATCACGTCGACCTCGATGCCGTAGTGGTCCTCGACCTCCGCGCCGACCTCCTGGAGGCTCGCCGCCAACGATCCGGCCCGCTGGGCGGGATCACCGAACAACCAGCCCCGCAGTTCCCGCTCCTGACTGCGCGCCAGGCGGGCCACCTCCTCCGGTCTGCCCGCCTGCTTCTGGATCAACGCGAGCGTCTGCAACACCGAATCGTGCAGATGCGAGGCGATCTCCTCGCGCTCGGCGTTGCGGATGCGCGCCGCTCGTTCCTCGTTGAGCGCACGCCACATCCGCATCCACAGCGGTACGGTCAGCAGCACCACCCCGATCAGGGTGGCGACCACGGCGAGCAGCGTTGTGGACAAACCGCCGAATGAGCGGTCGCCGGCCAGCACGATCACCACCAGTCCACCGATCACCAGGAGCGCACCGCCGATGAAGCGCGTCCAGGTCAACAACGGCGTACGCGGGGTGCTGTGTGAGGTGTCGAACTCCCGCCAGACCAGGCTGGCACCGATCACGACGAAGACGAACGGAATCAGATACGCCGCAGGTGTCCCGGATGTGGCGAACCCGACGACCGACATCGCGACCAGTCCGACCAACGCGAGGCCGTAGGCCTGCCGACGCTCACCCGGGCGCGGCGGCGCGGTGTCGTGGCCGGGCGGGCAGAAGAACCACAGCAAACCGTAGGCGAGCACACCCGCGCCCGCGAGGGCCGCGAGCACCACGAACACCACCCGGACACGGAAGGCGTCCACGCCGAGATGATCGGCGATGCCGCCGGCCACCCCCGCGATGACACGACCGCCGTCGCGGCGCACCAACCGGGGCGCCGTCGACTGCACCGACGTCGACCGGGCCGGCGTCGCGGGCACGGGGGGACCACCACTCACATCTCGATAGTGGCACGGTCGACCCGCTCCGCACATCAGGGACTTTCTCAGGGTGCTACCCCGATGTGGCGACACGACCGAGCCGCCACGATGGAGACCATGGACACCAAGCAGTTCGAGGGGTTGTGGGCGACGCGGCCGATTCGACCGAGCGCGAACCGGACCGTGGCCGGTGTGTGCGCCGGCTTCGGCGCGCGGTATCGCGTGGACCCGACACTGGTCAAGATCGCTTTCGTGGTCGCGACGTTGTTCGGCGGCAGCGGACTGGTTCTGTACATCGCCGCGTGGGTGGCGATGCCGAGTGAGAACAAGCGGCACGACGAACTCGGCTCCATCCGGCACGGCGGTTTCTCGGAGGGGACCGCGCCGGGCCAACACCCCCGACAGCGGCGACATCGCAATCCGCAACTGATCCTGCTGATCGTCCTCGCGATCATCATCCTCACCTCCTTCGGCCCCAACGCCACCTGGAGTTCGGGTGGCCTGCTCGGTGCCGCGATGATGCTGCTCGGGTGGTGGCTGCTCTACCAGCGCACACCGGAACCTCCGACCGGCACCAGCGTCGACACCCACCAGCCGGCCGCCGACGAGGTCGTCGCGGCCCGGACGGAAGGCCCATTGCAGCCGTGGATTCCACGCGCGATGATGGCCGGGCCAACCGGCACCGCAACCACGTCCGGCCCGAGTTCACCGACTCAGTCGGCACCGAGTGCCGGACCAACGGCATCCGCTGCCCGACCGCCGGCGCCCTCCCCTGGCCCCGCTGCGCTGGACCCATCTGCGCTCGGCGCATCTGCGTCCGGGGCGGCCTACGAGCGCGCTCCCGGACACCCTGCAGGACCGAGCGCGCCGACCGGCCCACCCACCGACGTCCTCGCCTCCGACGAGATACGCCGCACCCCGCCGGCCTGGGATCCGCTGGGCACCGCCCGGTTCGCCTGGGACCTGCCCGAACCCACCGCCGAAACGGCGATCGACCATCGATCGCAACGCCGTTCCCCGCTGACCCTGATCGTGATCGGGCTCGCGGTGATCGTCGCCGCGGCCGGTGCCGCGCTCCATCAGGTCGGTGTCGACTGGTTCACCCCGGCTCGCATCGTGTCGCTGGCGCTGGCGGTGGTGGGCGGCGGTCTGGTCTATGCGGGTCTGCGTCGACGCAGCAGCGGCGGACACAGTGCCGGGTTGGTGCCGATCGCGCTGATCCTGGGTGTCGCCGCGGTCGCGATCACCGCCGTCGGACAGTTGAACCTCCCCCCCGGCGGGGTCGGCGAACGCACCTGGACACCGGTCTCCGAGAGCGACATCACCGATGAGTACGCCCTCACGATGGGCACGATGGTGCTCGATCTGCGCGGCGTGGACATCACCGCCGATCGCACCGTGGATCTGCGTAACGGGATCGGCGAGATCCAGGTCCTCGTCGGCGAGAACACCAACATCCGCGCGAACTGCGATGTCAACGTGGGCGACCACGACTGTCCCGACGGTCTCGACGGTGGCCGCGACGGCACCGAGGGACCCGTGCTCACGATCGATGCGTACACCACTGTGGGGCATGTGGAGGTGACCCGATGATCGACGACGACACCGACGCCGGCACGCCGGACACCCGTCACCGCTCGCCGGGGCTGATCCTGCTCGGGATCGCCGCACTGCTGGTCGCGGGGTGGGGCCTGGCAGGTGGACCGGATCTGCCGCCGGCCGGCGACCTCGGCTGGATCGCGGTCGCTGTCGGTTTGGCGATCGGCCTGCTGCTCATCGTCACCGGCGCCCGGTCGTCGCGGCGGCGGTGATCGTCGCCTCAGCCCGTCATTCCCATTCGATGGTGCCCGGCGGCTTGCTCGTCACGTCGAGGACGACGCGGTTGACGTCGGGCACCTCGTTGGTGATGCGGGTCGAGATGAGTTCGAGCACCTCGTAGGGCACGCGGGTCCAGTCCGCGGTCATCGCGTCCTCACTCGACACCGGTCGCAGCACGATCGGATGACCGTAGGTACGCCCGTCGCCCTGCACCCCGACGCTGCGCACGTCGGCCAGCAATACCACCGGGCACTGCCAGATCTGGCTGTCGAGCCCGGCGGCGGTGAGTTCCTCCCGGGCGATCAGGTCGGCCTTGCGCAACATGGCCAGCCGGTCCGCGGTGACCTCACCGACGATCCGGATGGCCAGCCCCGGGCCGGGGAAGGGCTGTCGCGCCACGATCTCCTCGGGCAGCCCGAGTTCGCGGCCGACCGCCCGGACCTCATCCTTGAACAGCAGGCGCAACGGTTCGACGAGCGAGAACTCCAGATCCTCGGGCAGACCGCCGACGTTGTGGTGGCTCTTGATGTTGGCCGTCCCGCTCCCGCCGCCGGACTCGACGACGTCGGGATACAAGGTGCCCTGGACCAGGTAGTCGACTTTGTCCCCATCGGACGCATGATCACCGAGCACGTCGGTCACCGCACCTTCGAAGGATCGGATGAACTCGCGGCCGATGATCTTGCGCTTCGTCTCCGGGTCGCTGACCCCGGCGAGCTCGGACAGGAAGGTCTCGGCCGCATCCACGGTGACGAGCTTCGCGCCGGTCGCGCCGACGAAGTCGTGCTGCACCTGCTCACGCTCACCGGCGCGCAGCAGGCCGTGGTCGACGAACACGCAGGTCAGCCGGTCGCCGATGGCCCGCTGCACCAACGCCGCGGCCACCGCCGAGTCGACTCCGCCGGACAGCCCACAGATGGCCAGGCCGTCGCCGATCTGATCGGCCACCGCATCGATGAGCGCATCGGCGATATTGGCCGGCGTCCAGGTCGCCTCGAGGCCGGCGATCTCATAGAGGAAGCGGGTGAGCACCTGTTGACCGTGCGGGGTGTGCAGCACCTCGGGGTGATACTGGACACCGGCCATCCGGCGGTCGACACACTCGAATGCCGCGACCGGCGCACCGGGGGTCGATCCGGTGACGATGAAGCCCTCCGGGGGACGCTGCACCGCATCGTTGTGGCTCATCCACACCGGCTGGGTCTCGGTCAGTCCCTCATGCAGCACTCCGTCGCCGGTCACCGTCAGCGTGGTCCGGCCGAACTCACGTCCACCGGTGTTGGCCACCTCGCCACCGAGTTGGCGGGCCATCGCCTGAAAGCCGTAGCAGATGCCGAACACCGGGACGCCGAGATCGAAGACGGCCGGATCGAGGGTCGGCGCATCCTCGGCGTACACCGATGCCGGTCCGCCCGAGAGGATGAGCGCCACCGGCTTGCGGGCCTCGAACTCCGCGAACGGCGCGTCGTGGGAGATGACCTCCGAGTAGATCCGCGCCTCCCGCACCCGCCGGGCGATCAGCTGCGCGTATTGCGCGCCGAAGTCGATCACGAGCACCGGGCGGGGGCCGTCGGGGATCGGCGTGGAAGAAGAATCTGTCACCCCAGGGAGTTTAGTGATACACCGCGCCAGACATAATGCAGGCATGTCTTCGACCACCGGTGCGCCGTCGTCCTCGCGCCGTTTCTCGCTGTCGGTGGCCGATCTCACGCAGGCCGCCGTGTTCGCCGCGCTGATCGCCGCCCTCGGCCTGCCCGGCACCATCAACATCGGCTCCTCCGGTGTCCCCATCACCCTGCAGACACTCGGCGTGATGCTGGCGGGCTCGATCCTCGGCCCACGCAAGGGCACTCTCGCGGTGATCATCTTCGCCGTGCTCGCGATCGCCGGGCTGCCCATCCTCGCCGGCGGACGCAGCGGCCTGGTCGCGCTCGCCTCACCGACCGCCGGGTTCTTCGTGGGTTTCCTGCCGGCCGTGCTGGCGATCGGGCTGGCCACCGCGGCGATGATGCCGCGCTATCGGATCGTGTGGGGCATCGGGATCAACATCGTCGGCGGCATGGTGATCATCTATGCGTGCGGGGTCATCGGACTGCTGTTGCGCACGGACCTGTCGCTGTGGGCGGCCATCTCCACCAACGGCATCTACATCCCCGGCGACATCGCGAAGGCCGTCGTCGCGGCACTGGTGGCCGCGCAGGTCCATCGTGCCTACCCGGGGCTGATCACCCCGATCCGGCTGCGCCGGGGCCGCTGACTCTTCCCGGTGAGCGAATCAGATCGATGATCGAGTTCCGCGGTGTCGGCCATGCCTACGAGGATCGGGTCGTGCTCGCCGACATCGACCTCACACTCGGCGAACGGCGCATCGGGATCATCGGGGCCAACGGCAGCGGCAAGTCGACACTGGCCCGGATGATCAACGCCCTGGTCGTCCCCGACCGCGGTTCGGTGACGGTCAACGGGATCGACGCGGCCCGACACAAGCGCCGGGTCCGCAAAGAGGTCGGGTTCATCTTCAGCGACCCCGATCGGCAGATCATCATGCCCACCGTCATCGAGGACATCGAGCTCTCCCTCACGCGCACGATGCGCGACCGAGCCGAGCGAACGGCGCGCGCCGCAGCGGTGCTGGCGCAGTTCGGGCTGGCCGATCACGCCGACCACCCCGCCCACCGGCTCTCCGGTGGGCAGAAGCAGTTGCTCGCGCTGGCGTCGGTGATGGTGACCGGCCCATCGGTACTGGTCGCCGACGAACCGACCACGCTGCTGGACCTCCGGAACAGTTCGATGCTGCGCAGTGTGTTCGCGACTCTCGACGAGCAGTTGGTGGTGTTGACCCACGACCTGGACATGGTCGCCGACTACGACCGGGTCATCGTGCTCGACGAGGGCCGCGTCGTCGCCGACGACGAGCCTGCCGCAGCCGTCGCCGCCTACCGCCGGCTGATGGCATGACGGCCCTGGGGGTCTACCGGCCGGGCAACTCTCCCCTGCATCGGATTCCCGCCGGCGTCAAACTGCTCGCTCTGGGGGCGGCGATCCTGGCGATCAGCATCATGGTGCGCACGCCCGTCGCGGTCGGGATCCTGGCGCTCGGGGTGGCCTGCGTCTTCGCGCTCGGTGGCATCTCGCCGCGCGAGGCATGGCGTCAGATGCGTCCGGTCGGTTGGGTGGTGGTGTTCGTGTTCGCCTTCCAGGTGATCTTCACCGACTGGCAGCGGGCGCTGATCGTCTGCGCCGTGCTCGCGGCGTCGGTGGCGCTGGCCGCGGCGGTCACCCTCACCACCCGCACGTCGGCGATCCTGGATGCGATCATCGCCGGCCTGCGCCCGCTCAGCCGCCTGGGTGTGCGGGTCGATCACATCGCGCTCGCCCTCGCCCTGGCCATCCGGTCGATCCCGTTGATGGTGGACGTGGTGGGTCAGGTCGACGAGGCCCGCAAGGCACGCGGACTGCGACCCGGCGCAAGGATTCTGGTGGCGCCGGTGGTGATCGCCGCACTCCGCACCGCGGATGGTTTCGCCGACACGCTGATCGCCCGCGGCCTCGACTGACGAGCCAACCGCGCAGCGGCCACGCATCCGCGCACGTCGCGACATGCGCGCGAGCATGGTGGGTGCGCGCGGACCCGCTGTGGCGTGCTGCTCAGACGTGGACGGTCAGGCCGACCTTCTGGAATTCCTTGAGGTCGCTGTAGCCTGCCTTCGCCATCGACCGGCGCAGCGCACCCACCAGATTGAGTTCACCGAAGGGATCCTGCGATGGGCCGTTCAGCACGCGTGCCAGGCTGGGGCGATTCTCGTCGGTCGCGACCTGCAACAGTGCCCCGCGCGGCGTGTCCGGGTGGGCCGCGGCCGACGGCCAATACCACCCGCGGCCGGGTGCCTCGGCCGCGGCCGCCAACGGCGTACCGAGCACCGCCGCATCGGCACCGCAGGCGATGGCCTTGGCGAGGTCTCCGGAGGTGTGGATGTCGCCGTCGGCGATCACGTGCACATACCGGCCGCCGGTCTCGTCGAGATACTCGCGGCGCGCGGCGGCCGCGTCGGCGATCGCGGTGGCCATCGGCACACCGATACCGAGGACCTCACCGGTCGTGGTGGCGCCCGCCGCGGACCCGTACCCGACGATGACGCCGGCCGCGCCGGTGCGCATCAGGTGCAGCGCGGTCCGGTGGTCGTGCACACCACCGGCGATCACCGGGATGTCCAGTTCGGCGATGAAGGTCTTCAGGTTCAGCGGCTCGCGAACCGCTCCGTCGCTCGGATCCGCTTGGGCCACATGCTCGGCGGAGATGATGGTGCCGTGGACGACGAGGATCTCGACCCCCGCCTGCAACAGCGCCGGCGTCAATTCCGGCGCGTGTTGAGGGCTGACCCGAACGGCTGTCGTCACCCCGGCCTCGCGCACCGTCGCGACCGCCGCACCGAGCAGATCGGGATCGAGCGGCGCGGCATGGAGTTGCTGCAGCAGCCGAACCGCGGCGAACGGGTCGGCGTTGCCGGTGGCCGCTGCGACCAGTTCGTCGAGCTTGGCGTCGACGTCACGGTGCCGGGCCCACAGTCCCTCCCCGTTGATCACCCCGAGTGCACCGAGGCGGCCCAGTTCGACGGCGGCCGACGGCGACACCAGGGCGTCGGTGGGATGACTCAGGATCGGTGAGTCGAAGCGGTAGGCGTCGATCTGCCATGCGGTCGACACGTCTTTGGACGACCGGGTCCGTCGCGACGGGACGATACTGATGTCATCGAGTTCGAACGTCCGTCGGGCCGTCCGTCCCATGCCGATGTCGACGAGGTCACGCACCGTTGCGCCTTTCTGCTACGCGTTTCAGGTCGCGGTTCACCCCGCAGAGACCGGGGCAGAACGCGCTTCAGCGGGAATAGTAGTTGGGCGCTTCGGTGGTGAGGGTGATGTCGTGCGGGTGCGATTCCTTCAGGCCGGCCGCGGTGATCTGGACGAACCGGGCGTCATGCAGATCGGTGATGCTCGACGACCCGGTGTAGCCCATCGCGGCGCGCAGCCCACCGACGAGCTGATGGATCACCTGCCCGAGCGGCCCGCGGAACGGAACCCGCCCCTCGATGCCCTCGGGTACGAGCTTCTCCTCGGCGAGCACGTCGTCCTGGAAGTAGCGGTCCTTGGAATAGGACTTGGCCTGGCCGCGCCCCTGCATCGCCCCGAGCGAACCCATCCCCCGGTAGCTCTTGAACTGCTTGCCGTTCACCAGGATCAGCTCACCCGGCGCCTCGGCCGTACCGGCCAGCAGCGAGCCGAGCATCGCGGTGGACGCTCCGGCGGCCAACGCCTTGGCGATATCGCCCGAGTACTGCAGACCGCCATCGGCGATGACCGGCACGTCGTGCTGCTTGCAGACGGCCACCGCTTCGAGGATCGCGGTGATCTGTGGCGCGCCGACACCGGCGACGACCCGGGTGGTGCAGATCGAGCCCGGTCCCACACCGACCTTCACGGCGTCGGCGCCGGCCTCGACGAGGGCCAGCGCCGCCTCGCGCGTCGCGACGTTGCCACCGACGACCTGCACGCGGTCACCGACCTCGGCCTTGAGCTTGGCCACCATGTCGAGAACGAGACGGTTGTGGGCGTGCGCGGTGTCCACGATGATCACGTCGGCCCCCGCATCGGCCAGCGCCATCGCGCGATCCCACTGCGGGTCACCGGTTCCGACCGCGGCACCGACGAGCAGACGGCCGTCGGCGTCCTTCGTCGCCAGCGGGTGCTGCTCGGTCTTGACGAAGTCCTTCACCGTGATCAGCCCGGTGAGCTTGCCGTTGCCGTCGACGATCGGCAACTTCTCCACCTTGTTGCGGCGCAGCAGACCGAGCGCCGCCTCGGCGGAGACGCCCTCCTGCGCGGTGATCAGCGGGGCCTTGGTCATCACCTCGGCCACCGGGCGGGATTGATCGACCTCGAAACGCATGTCGCGGTTGGTGATGATGCCGACGAGTTCACCTGCGTCGTCGACCACCGGCAGGCCCGAGATCCGATACCGCGCACACATCGCGTCGACGTCGGCGAGCGTGTGCGTGGGAGAGCACGTGACCGGGTCGGTGACCATGCCGGCCTCCGAGCGCTTCACCGTCTCCACCTGACCGGCCTGATCCTCGATCGACAGGTTGCGGTGCAACACGCCCATGCCACCGGCACGTGCCATCGCGATGGCCATCCGGGCCTCGGTCACCGTGTCCATCGCCGAACTCACCAGCGGGACCTTGAGGGTGATGTCCTTGGTCACCCGCGACGAGGTGTCCACATTGCTCGGGATGACGTCGGAGGCCGAGGGCAGCAACAGGACGTCGTCGAAGGTGAGGCCGAGCATCGCGACCTTGCCGGGGTCGTCTCCACCGGTGCGCACTGCAGTCATTGCACCATGGTATCGGCACCACCGGCGTGTCCGGGCTCACCCTGCGCCGAGCCATCGTGCGAAACACCGAACCGGGTCGATCGACCTGTGGACGCCTCACTCCACCCGGGTCCGATCATCGGTTACCGTGGTGTTGTGCGTGACCATCTTCCACCCGGACTGCCGCCCGATCCGTTCGCCGACGACCCCAGCGACCCGGCGTCGGCACTGGACTCGGTGGAACCCGGCGTCCCCCTCGACGAGAACGAGCGGGTCGCCGTCGAAGAGGATCTCGCCGATCTCGCGGTCTACGAGGCGCTGTTGGCGCACCGCGGTGTCCGCGGCCTGGTGGTGGTCTGCGAGGACTGCCACGAGGATCATTACCACGACTGGGACATGCTCCGCGCCAACCTGCTGCAACTACTCATCGACGGCACCGTCCGGCCCCACGAACCGGCGGTCGATCCGCGCCCGGAATCCTACGTCACCTGGGACTATTGCCGCGGCTACGCAGACGCGCGTGGCCACATGGACGACGACCGCTGAGACTTGGTGGCCCTGTCCACTTAGGCGCGTCAACCCGGCAGCGCGGCCTACACCCCGTCAATCGGTGACCGGCCTCAGCCGCCGATCGCCACCGAGCGACTCATCACGTCTGTCCCCGTCACCAGAAGAACCATGGCGTCGTCGTCGTGGTGGTCGTGGTGGTGCTCGGGGGTCGCGTCGACGTCGGCGGGTTCTCGGGGGCGGCCGTCGGCGTGGGTGTCGTGGTCGTCGGAGTCGGCGGTTGCTCGGGCTGTGTGGTGTCGGGCTGACCGGTCGGGCTGTCCGGTGCCGACGTGGCCGGCGGGTTACCCGAACTCGGCACCGTGACGGTCACCGAACTGCTGCCACTCTGGCGATCGAGGTCTCGCGGTGGCGTGCTGGGACCGGCCGATCCACCTGCGCTGCTCGATCCGCCCGGAACCGCGGCCGACGATGCCGACGACAGGGCCGAGTCGGTGTCGGCGCGCAGTCGCTGCATCCACTCGTTCATCCGGTTGCGGGTGTCGTCGTCACGGACCGGGCCCATCTGCTTCTCGGCCTTCGTGATCAACGCGGCCGCCTGGTCGGCATCACCGGCGGCCATCGCGGCCTCGGCCTTCTCCAGATCTGATTGGATGTCCATCGCCGCCTGGGTTTCGCTGGCCGCCTCGGCGAAGACCACCTTCTTGACTCCCCAGAGCGGGTCCCCCGGCGAGGAGCCCTCGGCCAGCACGGTGAGACCCGCACAGGCGATGACGACGACCGCGGCCACCCCGGATGCGATGCGCAAATGCCGGATGACACCACGGCCACGCTCGGCACGCTCGGATGCGGCGATGGCGGACTCGACCTCGTCGACAGTGGGCAGCTCCGGCGGCGGCTCGGCGATGACCTCGTGACGCCAGCCCGACAACAGCTCGGCGAGTTCGTACTCCGCCTGATCCCGCGTCGGCACGGGTCGGTCCTGGGCCAGCGATTCGATGAACTGGTCGTCGATGTGGACCGAGGTCATGTCGATGGGTTCGTTCACATCCCACCGTTGGTCGGCAGGCTCACGCTCGTCGTTCATCGACCTCACCCGCCTTCCTCAGCTCGGTCCGCAACTTGGCCAATGCGCGGTGTTGGGCGACCCGCACGGCGCCGGGGGTGCTGTCGATCGCGTCCGCGGTCTCCTCGGCCGACAGCCCGACCACCAACCGCAGGACGAGGACCTCACGTTGCTTGTCCGGCAGGATGTTCAGCAGCGACCGCATTCTGCGGCTCGCGTCGGAGTCCAGCGCCAACTGTTCGGGACCACCGACGAACGACACCGTCTCGGGAAGCGTCTCGACCGGATCGGACTTGACCCGCCCGGCCACTCGCATGGCATCGGCCACCTTGTGTGCGGCAATGCCGTACACAAAGGCCATGAACGGCCTGCCCTGGTCCTGGTACCGGGGCAGCGCGGTCATCACTGCCATCAACGCCTCCTGCGCGATATCGTCGGCGGAGAACAGATGACGTTCTCCGACTCCAATCCGCCCTCGGCAGTAGCGCAGGATCGGATCCTGCACACTTTCGAGAACCGACGTGAGCGCTGTTCGATCGCCCTGCCCTGCGGCGCGGACGGCCTCGTCCAGCTCAACACCCGTCAGTTTCATCGTCAGTTGGGATCCCTGTGTTACATGTGTGTGGTGGTGTTGCCCGTGCGCTGTGTACCCACGTCACCTTAGCGATTGCCAGGTGGTGTCGAGTCACCCACCGGCCGTCCGTCCGTCTGTGAACGGCACACCGTGACCCGTCAGTAACCTGCGCGCGCGAAGGAGGGCTGCGGACACGTCGTGATCGGCGGGATCGAGGCCATGCCGCAATGCCAGTGCGGCCCATTCCAGGGGGAGCAGTCCGCCCGCGCGGGCGTCGTCGGTGACTTTCGCCGCAGCCCGGGCCGCCACCTGCGACTGCCCCGCCGCCGCATGCGCCGCCGCCGCGACGAGCTCCGTCTTGACCCGATGCCGACGTGGTGTATCGGCGATCGCACACAGATGCAGCCCGCGCTCGGCATGCTCGAGCGCGGCGGCAGCGTCATCCGAGTACATGGCGAGCTCGGCACTGACCCACTCGATGCGCAGCCGCGGACGCCGCCCGGCCGGCCAGCCGGCGTCGTCGACGTCCACGACGCTGCGTGCGCGTGCCAGCAGGCGACGCGTGGCATCGAGGTGCAGCTGTCCCAGGTGATCGGCGGCCAGACCGACGATGGCATCGAGCACCGCCGCCCGGTGGGTCACCCGCCGGGCCGCTGTGCTCGATGGCGGGGTTGGGCTCACCACGAGCAGGGCACGCCCGTCGATGGCCGCGGCGTCACGATGCCTGCCCGCCTGCCGCAGGAGCGAGGCCCGCGTCGACAGCGCCAAGGACTCCAGCGCCGGCGCGCCGAATCGGCGACCCGAGCGCGCCACCTCTTCCAGGATCGCGAATGCGCCGGCAGTGTGACCTATACCTCCCTGCTCGACGGCCTCACGCCACATCGCATGGATCGCCTGGACGTCGGCGCATTCCCCCATTTCACACCCTGTTTTTGTGATCCGACATTCGTTTCGGTCGAGTGTAACCTGTTCTAGTTTGCATGAAATTAACCTGGTGTCATAAACATTAATTCGACTTCCAGATCACGCCCGAATAGTCGCTGAGTTTCGTCGGTGTTACTCAACAGTTGTCCTGTCACGTCGTCGTCACTCGGTTCACAACGCCATCGAACACCTTCGAGGACAACAAAAACAGCAGGTCAATGCCCGCGGGGACGGCACTCTACCGGGGTCGATCACACACACCCCATCGGTATGGTAGTCGCCGACGCATAGTCAACGCAGCGTTAACAATTCTGGAAATTTCACCATCGTTGACCCCTTATTTGGCGGGATTGACTGCATTTCTGCTGCTTGCCTACTGTGTGTTTGCGCCGATCAAACGAGTGCCACTCGCAGACAAGGAGTCGCTGTCATGCCTCAGCCGAATCACCTCCCTGGTCCGAATGCCGATATCTGGGACTGGCAAATGCAGGGCCTGTGCCGCGGTGTGGACTCATCGATGTTCTTCCACCCGGACGGCGAGCGCGGGCGCGCCCGCGCTCAGCGTGAGCGCCGCGCGAAGGAGATGTGCCACCAGTGCCCGGTGATCGCGCAGTGCCGCGAACACGCACTCGCGGTGGCCGAACCCTATGGCATCTGGGGCGGCCTCTCGGAGTCCGAGCGCAGCATGCTGATGAAGCGGGGCGTCGGCCGCCGCATCGCGAGCTGACCACGCTCCTCGGTTTTCCTGGTCCAACGCCGATGGGGGCATCGATCTGCTGATCGATGCCCCCATCAGTGCATTCAGGGCCCGGCGACACCGCCGGTCTCACCGCATCAGTGTGCGTGTCCGTGTCCGTGCGCGTCTGCCGCACCCTCGTCCGGCTGATCGGTGATGGCGGTCTCGGTGGTGAGCACCATGCGAGCCACCGAGGCGGCGTTGACGACAGCCGAGCGGGTCACCTTGACCGGGTCGATGATGCCGTCGACGAGCAGATCGCCGTACTCGAGCGTCGCGGCGTTGAAACCGATCCCCGCATCCGAGTCGGCCACCCGGGTGGCGACGACCGAGCCGTCGACACCGGCGTTCGACGCGATCCAGAACAGCGGGGCCCGAGCCGCGTCGCGGACGACCCGCACGCCGAGTGCCTCGTCGTCGGTCAGGTCTGCGGCCAGGTCGTCGAGCACCTTGGCGGCCTGCAGGATGGCGGTACCGCCACCGGCGATGATGCCCTCCTCGACGGCTGCCTTGGCGGCCGCAACCGCGTCCTCGACGCGATGCTTGCGCTCCTTGAGCGCGGTCTCGGTGGCCGCACCCACCCGGATCACCGCAACGCCGCCGGCCAGCTTGGCCAGTCGCTCGGCGAGCTTCTCGCGATCCCAGTCGGAGTCGCTGCGCTCGATCTCGCGGCGCAGCTGCTCGGAACGCTGCGCGATCTCCTCCGAGGTGCCGGCACCCTCGACCAGGGTCGTCGTGTCCTTGGTGACCACCGCGCGACGCACCGAACCGAGCAGTTCGAGGCCGGCGTCGGACAGGCTGACGCCGATGTCCGAGGAGATGACGGTTCCGCCGGTGACCACAGCCAGGTCCTCCAGGAACGCCTTGCGGCGATCACCGAAGAACGGCGCCTTCACGGCGACGGCCTTGATGGTCTTGCGGATCGAGTTGACGACCAGGGTCGACAGCGGCTCGCCTTCGACGTCCTCGGCGATGATCAGCAGCGACTTGCCGTCGGCGGCGACCTTCTCCAGCAGCGGAAGGAACTCCGGCAGCGAGCTGATCTTGTCGCGGTAGAGCAGCACGAGCGCGTCTTCGAGGACGGCCTCCTGGCTGTCGGCGTCGGTCACGAAGTACGGCGACAGGTAGCCCTTGTCGAACTGGACGCCTTCGGTCACGTCGAGATCGGTGGACAGACCCGATCCCTCTTCGACGGTGACGACGCCGTCGGCGCCGACCCGCGTCATGGCCTTGGCAACCATCTCGCCGACCTCGCCGTCGCGCGAGGAGACGGTGGCGACCTGGGAGATGGCCTTCTCGCCGTCGACCGGCGTGGAGAGCCGGACCAGTTCGGCGCTGATCGCGTCGGCGGCCTTGCCGATGCCGGCACCGAGCGCTATCGGGTTGGCACCGGCGGCCACGTTGCGCAGCCCGGCGGTCACCATCGCCTGGGCCAGCACCGTCGCGGTGGTGGTGCCGTCACCGGCGACGTCGTTGGTCTTGGTGGCCACCGACTTCACCAGCTGGGCACCGAGGTTCTCGAAGGGATCCTCGAGGTCCACGTCACGGGCGATGGTGACACCGTCATTGGTGACGTTGGGTCCGCCGAACGCCTTGGCCAGCACCACGTGCCGGCCGCGCGGACCGAGGGTGACCTTGACCGTGTCGGCCAGTTGGTTGATGCCGCGTTCGAGTGCGCGGCGCGCTACATCGTCGAATTCAATCTGTTTGGGCATGGATTTCTTTCTCGCTTACCGATATCGCGGGAGAAATGGCTCCGCCCCGGCGCCCGACGAGGGCACCGGGGCGGGAGACTCACGGGGAATGCTCGTGGGTCTTACTTGCCGATGACGGCCAGCACGTCGCGCGCCGAGAGGATCAGGTACTCCTCGCCGGCGTACTTGATCTCGGTGCCCCCGTACTTGCTGTAGATGACGGTGTCGCCTTCCTTGACGTCGACGGGGACGCGGTTACCCTGCTCGGTGACCCGGCCCTCGCCCACGGCGATGACGGTGCCTTCCTGCGGCTTCTCCTTGGCGGTGTCCGGGATGACCAGACCGGACGCGGTGGTCGTCTCTGCCTCCACGGCCTGCACCAGGATCTTGTCCTCAAGCGGCTTGATGTTCACGCTCGCCACGATGTGGTTCCTCAACTTTCGTACTGAGTTGTTGAACGATGAATCGAATTGCACGTTCATGGCCCTGGGCCGAAACCCCGCCGTCGCGGGTGTACGAGGCTTCATCACAGTGCCACTAGCACTCTATACACGAGAGTGCCAGCACTCAAGGGCGGAGGCTGCGAAAGTCGGATCTGATCGCTCAGAGCTGACTGACCTGCACCGACATCCCGGGGTCGGTGGCCACGGTCAGCGGTGAGGGCTCGGCCCCACCACCGATCACGTGTGCACCGAGGGTGGCGATCATGACGCCGTTGTCGGTACACAGGCGCGGCCGGGGCACGCGCAGCGTGATCCCGGCGGCCGCACAGCGCTCCTGGGCCATCGACCGGATGCGGGAGTTCGCGGTGGCGCCACCGCCGAGGACGAGGGTGTCGACGTCGAGATCGGTGCACGCCCGGACCGCCTTCATCGTCAACACGTCGGCGACCGCCTCCTGAAACGATGCGGCGACGTCCGGGATCGACACCGCGACCCCCTGCCGCTCGCACTTCTCCACATGGCGGGCGACGGCGGTCTTCAGCCCGCTGAACGAGAAGTCATGACGCGCGTCGCGCGGTCCGGTCATCCCGCGCGGAAACGCGATGGCCTGCGCATCTCCCTCGGCGGCCGCCCGGTCGAGTGCGGGTCCGCCGGGAAATCCCAGATCGAGTAGTCGGGCGACCTTGTCGAAGGCCTCACCGGCCGCGTCGTCGACCGTGGTGCCCAGTTCGGTGATGGGGCGGGCGAGGTCGGTGACGTGCAGCAGGTGGGTGTGCCCACCCGAGACCAGCAGCGCCACACATTCGGGCATCGGCCCGTGTTCGAGGGTGTCCACCGCGACGTGCCCGCCGAGATGATTCATCGCGAACAACGGAACGTCCCAGGCGAGCGCATACGCCTTGGCCGCGGCCACCCCGACCAGCAGTGCCCCGGCCAGCCCCGGGCCGATGGTCACCGCAATCGCGTCCGGCCGGTCGATGTCGGCGGCTGCGCGGGCCCGTTGCATCGTCGGGACGATCGCCTCCAGGTGGGCCCGCGACGCGATCTCGGGGACCACGCCGCCGAACCGTGCGTGTTCGTCGACACTGGAGGCCACCTCGTCGGCCAGCAGGGTCGCGGTTGAGCGCCCGCCGTCACCGATGTTGTCCGGTTCCCACCGGACGATGCCGACACCGGTCTCGTCGCAGGAGCTCTCGATACCCATCACGATCATGGCGTCTCCCCCGGCTGCTGCGGCGTGGTCGCCGGTCGGATCATGGTGTACGCGTCGGCGCCGGACGGCTGGTAGTAGTTTCGGCGAACCCCCGAGCGGACGAACCCGTTGCGTTCGTAGAGCGCGATCGCGGTGTCGTTGTCGGTACGCACCTCCAGGTACACCGGGGCACCGCAGTCGTCGGCCACGGCGAGCAATGCCGCGAGCAGCGCACGACCGTATCCGCGGCCGCGATGGGTCGGCGCGACCGCGATGGTGTGGATCTCACATTCGAGGTCGCCGGTCGATCCGAGCGTGGAGATGCCCGCATAGCCCACGACCGGTCCACCCGGTTGTTCACGTGCGGCGACGTAGGTGTTGTACGGGGCGTTCAACTCGGCGCGGAAAGCCGTGACCGGCCAGGGGGAGTCGTCGGCGAACATCACTATCTCCAACGCCGCGCACCGCGGGATGTCCGAGTGCTCGAGGGCGTCGACGATCAGTTCCGAGGTCGTCACCGGGCCACCTCCTGATGCTGTGGACCGGCGGGGCGGCGGCGCTTGGGTTCCACCGCGTCCGGACGACGCAGGTAGAGGGGCACCAGCGCTGCCGACGGCGCGCCGTCACGAAGATCGGCGTGCGCGGCCGTCACCAGGCCGGCGACGGTCGGCACGGACGCGGTGCCCACCGGTCGGTCGAAGAGGTCGGTATGTGCGGGCGAACCGACCACCACGTCGATCGGCACGTCGGTGAGGTCGGCGACCACGTCGCCGGGTGCGCCCACCGCCGGCCCCGCGGTGCGTGCCCCTTTGTCGTATGTGGCCCAGTAGATCTCACGTCGTCGGGCGTCGGTGACCACCAACAGCGACGACGCGGCAACGGCAACCGAACGCTCCTGGGCCGCGATCGCATCCAGCGAACACACCCCGTACACCGGGAGACCCAGCGCATCACCGAACGCCGCCGCGGTGGCCATCCCGACCCGCAGCCCCGTGAACGGGCCCGGACCGCAACCGACCACCACCGCATCGAGGTCGCCGCGCGTCACGGCGGCCGCCTGCAGGCCCTCCTCGATGAGGCTGGTGAGAACCTCGGCATGGCGCCGACCGTCGGTCACCCGCTGTTCGGCGAGAACCTCCGGGACACCATCGGCGGCATGCACCGCCGCGACGCCGGCGACGACCGCGTCGGTCGAGGTGTCGATCGCGAGAACATCCATCAGAGCTCCACCCATTCCCATGCGGCGCTGCGCAGCTCGGACTCCGGTTCGCGGCGCAGACGCACCCGGAGATGACGCTCCGCCAGATGTTCGGCCACCCCCTCGCCCCATTCGACCACCACCACCGAATCCGCCAGATCGGTGTCGAGGTCGAGGGCGTCGAGTTCGTCCAGACCGCCGAGCCGGTAGGCGTCGACGTGGATCATCCCCGGCCGCCCCGGCAATGCGGACCGGTGTTCGCGGGCGATGATGAATGTCGGCGACGACACCCGCCCGGTCACCCCGAGCCCGTCGGCGATGCCCCGGGTCATCGCCGTCTTGCCGGCCCCCAGCGGACCGTCCAGGATCACCAGATCGCCGGCCTGCAATTGCGCCGCGAGTTCGCGACCGAGCGCCTCGGTGTCGTCGACCTCGGGGAGTGTCCGCGAGCCGGCGGTGGCCGGTCGGGTCGATTCGCTCATCGCGCCACCAACTTCCGCCACCACCGGCGATGCGGTTGACCGGCCGCGACCCGGGCACGATCCACCAGATCGGCGATCGCCTCGGTGACCTCCTCCGGCCGCTCCATGGGCACCATGTGTCCGGCCCCGTCCACGACGACGAGCCGGGAATCGGCACCCAGCTCGGAGTACATACGCACCGAACGTGGCAGCGGGGTGAGACGATCCTGGTTGCCGCACACCACCACCGAGGGAACCTGCGCCAGGATCGGCAACGCCGTGGTCTCGTCGTGGTCCTCCAGGGTGTGCAAGAAGTCCACGAGCGTCTCGATCGGGGTGTTCTGGATCATCTTCTCCACCGCACGTCCGGCGTTGGGACTGTAGAAGTCCGTGCCGAAGCTCGCGGCCACCAGCACCGGCTCGAGCGCCTGCCGGGTGATACCCCGCCCCGCCCGGACCAGCGCGGGGACGTGACGCACCGACAACCGGAAGGCGTCGACGAGCGGATTGTGCAGGCCCTCCCCGAGTCCTGCCTCGGCGATCCCGCGCGCCGCGGTCGCGACCAGCGCCACCCCGGTCACCCGGCCCTGCGGCCCGAACAGTGCCGGGTCGCGGCGCGCCAGTCCCATCAGCGACATACCGCCCATCGAATGTCCCACCAGCACAAGGGGTCCGTCCGGTGCCACCGATCGGATCACCGCGGCGGTGTCGTCGGCGAGCTGGGAGATGGTGCAGGTGTCCGACGGCGCCGGATCGCTGCGCCCGTGGCCCCGATGATCGAAGAACACCATCCGGACCGTCCGCTGTGACCACCACGCCTCGAGTGCGTAACGCTGGAAATGCCAACTCGCCATGCGCAGGCTGAAGCCGTGCACGAACACGACGGTGAGGTCGGGTTCGACCGACGGGTCACGGCCACCCGGGCCGGTGACCACCGTCCGCACCGCCAGGGACACCCCGTCGTCGGCGGTCACCGTTGTCGCGTCATCGTCGTAGATCGTGGTGAAATCCACGCCGGCGAACGGATCCACCCGGCCGGTCGAACGCCGGCGCGCCGCGTTGCGGGCCACCCCACTGGCTGCGACCGCACCGATCGCACCGACGCCGGTGACCCCGGCGAGCCATCCGAACCGCTCGGATCTACCCATCGACATCACCCACATAGCGGCGCGCTGCGCGTGACCCGATGCCACTGACGATCTCGTAGTCGATGGTGCCGATCGCGTCGGCCCAGTCGCGGGCGGTCGGCCCACCGGCACGTCCGGTACCGAACAGCTCGGCCCGGTCTCCCTCCCGGACCCCACCGCCGTCCGGGCCGAGGTCGATCACCAACTGATCCATGCAGATCCGTCCGATCCCGGGGAAGAGTCGGCCGTTGATCGCCACCGTGAACCGACCGGACAGCAGACGCGGGACCCCGTCCGCATAGCCCGCCGGCAGCACCGCGATCATCGTGTCGCCGCCGGCCACGAAGGTGTGACCATAGGAAACGCCCTGCCCGGCAGCGAGCTTCTTGATCAGCGCCACCTGCGCGGTCAGCGTCATCGCCGGGACCAGCCCGAAGTCACCACGTTCGGGGACCGGGGTACGGCCGTAGAGGGCGATGCCGGGACGCACCAGGTCGCGGGCGAGGTCCGGCCGGGTCAGTGCCGCAGGCGAGTTCGCGATATGCGTCACCTCGGGTCCGGCACCCAGACGACGCAGATCGGCCGTGGCGTCGTCGAGGCGTTGCGCCTGTTCGGAGTTGAGTGGATGCTCCGGCTCGTCACCGCGGGCCAGGTGGCACATGATCGCCCGCACCGTCACCGATCCTGCGGCACGCGCCTTGGCGAGCGACTCGCTGAAATCCGGCCATTCGTCGGCGGCCACCCCACTGCGATTGAGTCCGGTGTCGACCTTGACCGTCACGGTGGCCGGCTGCGACCGGCGTTCGGCGGCCGCCACCACGGAGTCGAGTTGGCGCGTCGAGGACACCGCGATGTCGATGTCTGCCGCGATCGCGGCCTCGAAGTCGGCGTCAGGTGCGTGCAGCCACGCGGTGAGATGGGCATCGATCCCCGCGCGGCGGAGGCTGAGTGCCTCGGTGATGTGCGCCACCCCGAGTTCGGCGGCGCCGGCCGCGAGCGCGGCCCGGGCGACCGGGACGGCCCCATGCCCGTAGGCATCGGCCTTCACCACTGCCAGCACATCGGCGCCCGCAGCAGTGCGTAGGACGTCGATGTTGTGGGCGATCGCACCGAGATCGATGGTGGCGGTCAGGGCGTCAATGGTCATCGCGACCATTCTCCCAGACCGGCGCGAGTGCTTTCACCTGCGCCTCGCCGGTTTCGGTGGCATCGATCACGGCCGACGGTGGCGCGAGAGGCGCGTTGCCGCGCGGTGCGCGAAAGCGGGATCGTACGTGTGTCACGACGCGTCGACGCCACGCAGTTCCCGGATCGCCGGTCGCACCGCGGCCAGCAGATCGCTCGCACCGATCGGCGCACCACGGGCGGCGAGCACTGCGGCATGTGCATGTGCCCGGGCTGCGGCGGCACCGGCGAGTTGTGGCGAGAGCCCAGCGGCGAGCAGCGAACCGGCCATCCCGGACAGCACGTCGCCGGCGCCGGCCGTCGATGCCCACGATGCCCCGGCGTCATTGCCGAGGACAGCGCCGGTGGGATCGGCGATCAGCGTGATCCGCCCCTTGAGCAGTACGGTCACCTGCCAGCGGTGGGCCAGTTCGCGGACGGCCGTGAGCCGGTCGGGCCCGACCTCGGACCCGGCCAGCCGGGCGAACTCGCCGGCGTGCGGCGTGAGCAGCGTCGGCGCGGCGCGGTCGGCCACGAGGTCCGGGTGCGCGGCCACCATGGTGAGGCCGTCGGCGTCGACGAGGACCGGGAGATCGGTGGCCAGGATGTCGCGTAGCAGGGCCAGCGCGTCGTCGTCGGTGCCCATACCGGGGCCGACCGCCCAGGCCTGCACCCGTCCGGCGTCGGCATGGGTGTGGACGGCGACCACCTCGGGGTGGTGCGAGACGACCTCCTCGGCGGCCGATCCGATGAACCGGGTCATCCCGGAGGTCGCGGCCACCGCGGCACCGGAGGCGAGGATCGCGGCCCCGGGATACCGGGCCGATCCCGCGATCACCCCGACCACCCCCTGGCTGTACTTGTCATCGGCCGGCCCGGGAACCGGCCACATCCGGCCGACCTCGGCATCGGTGAGCGTCCACAACGTGTCCGCCTCGGCGGCGCCCGTCGTGTCGATACCGATGTCGACGAGCCGAACCCGGCCACACTGCGGCGCGGCCAGCAGATGAACGTTGCGGCGCACACCGAATGTGACGGTGATGTCGGCGCGGACCGCCGGATCGTGCACCTCACCGGTGTCGGCGTCCACGCCGGACGGCAGATCGACCGCGACGATGATCGGGCCGCCGTCCTCGGGCGGGGTGAGCGCCCCGAACACCGCGGCCGCCGCCGGACGCAAGGGCCCACGACCCCCGATGCCGACGACTCCGTCGATCACCACATCGAGTGCGTCGGGCAGGTCGCCGACGACGTGTCCGCCCGCACGCCGGAACCCCTCGAGCCCGCCGGCGTGGGCCTTCTCCGGCGCCAGCAGCAGTGCCACACACGCGACACCGCGTCGGGCGAGCACCGCGCCCGCGTACAACGCGTCGCCGCCGTTGTCGCCGGCTCCCACGACGATGCCGACCCGACGTCCATAGCAGCCACCGGTGCGGCGCAACTCCTCGATCACCACGGACGCCACACCCCGCGACGCGCGACGCATCAACGTACCGTTGGCCAGCAGATCACCGGCCGCGTGCTCGGCGGCACGGACGGCGTCGGCGGTGAGGTGGCGGATCGGCATCGGTGGTGTGCTCCTCCTGCGGGCCCGGACTATTCGACGGTGACCGACTTGGCCAGGTTGCGGGGTTTGTCGACGTCGTAGCCGCGGGCCTGCGCCACAGTGGCCGCGAACACCTGCAACGGCACCGTGGACACCAGCGGCTGCAGCAGTGTCGGTGTCTTGGGGATCGGGATGAAGTGGTCGGCGACCACCATGGCGGCGGTGTCGTCGCGTTCGGCGATCACGATGGTGCGGGCACCGCGCGCCTGGATCTCGCGGATGTTGCTGACCATCTTGGAATGCAGCACCGCCCGGCCGTCGGCCGACGGCATCACGATGATGACCGGCAACCCGTCCTCGATCAGCGCGATCGGTCCGTGCTTGAGCTCACCCGCCGCGAAACCCTCGGCGTGCATGTAGGCGAGTTCCTTGAGCTTGAGGGCGCCTTCGAGTGCCACCGGGTATCCGACATGGCGACCGATGAACAGGACCGTGTCGTGGTCGGCGAGCGAGCGCGCGAGCTGCTGGACCGGTTCCATCGTCTCGAGGACCTCGGTCACCGCCCCGGCCATCGCCTCCATCGCCGCGAACTCCCGCGAGACCTCGTCGGCGTACTTGGTGCCCCGCGCCTGTGCCAGGGCGAGACCCACCAGATAGGCGGCGACGATCTGCGCCAGGAAGCACTTGGTGGAGGCCACCCCGATCTCCGGCCCTGCGTGGGTGTAGAGCACTGCGTCGGACTCGCGGGGAATCTGGGCGCCGTTGGTGTTGCAGATCGCCAACACCCGCGCCTTCTGATCCTTCGCGTGGCGGACGGCTTCGAGTGTGTCGGCGGTCTCGCCCGACTGGGAGATGGCCACCACCAGCGTCGAGCGGTCCAGCACGGGGTCGCGGTAACGGAATTCGCTGGCCAGCTCCACCTCGACCGGCAAACGGGTCCAGTGCTCGATCGCGTACTTCGCGAGCAGACCCGCGTGGTAAGCGGTGCCGCAGGCCACGACGAAGACCTTGTCGATGTCGCGCAGGTCATCGTCGGTGAGGCGTTGTTCGTCGAGGACGATACGACCACCGTCGAGGTGGCCGAGCAGGGTGTCGGCCAGCGCGGCCGGTTGCTCGGCGATCTCCTTGAGCATGAAGAAGTCGTAGCCGCTCTTCTCGGCAGCGGCGAGATCCCAGTCGATGTGGAAGGGCTTCCCGGCGCGCGGGTCGCCGTCGAAGTCGGTGATCCGGTACTCCTCGGCGGTGATCACCACGACCTCGTCCTGGCCGAGTTCGACCGCGTCCCGAGTGTGTTCGATGAACGCCGTGACATCGGAGCTGACGAACATCTCCCCCTCGCCCACACCGACCACCAGCGGGGTGGAACGGCGAGCGGCGACGATGGTGTCCGGGTGGTCGGAATGCGTGAACACCAGCGTGAACGCGCCTTCGAGGCGCCGCAGCGCGGCATACGCGCTCGACACGAAGTCACCGGCGGTGGGGCCGGTGGCGTAGAAGCTCTCGACGAGATGGACGGCGGTCTCGGTGTCGGTCTCGGACGAGAATTCGATGCCGTCGGCCTCGAGTTCGTCGCGCAGGGTGGCGTAGTTCTCGATGATGCCGTTGTGCACCACGGCGAGCCGCCCGTCGGTACTCACATGCGGGTGCGCATTGCGATCTGTGGGCTTGCCGTGCGTGGCCCACCGGGTGTGTCCCATCCCGGTGGTGCCACCCAAATTCTGCGGCCCCACAGTGGCGATCTGTTTGTCCAGGTTCTCCAGGCGACCGGCCCTCTTCTCGACCGCCGTACCGCCCTTGCCGTCGAGGATGGCCACTCCGGCCGAGTCGTATCCGCGATACTCCATCCGCCGCAGCGCCTCGACCACGATGCCGAGCGCATCCCGCTGGCCGACGTATCCGACGATTCCACACATAGTCAGTCAGCGTACCTGTGAATTCAACGCTTCTTGAGCCGCCGCTTCCGTGGCTTGGCACCGAACAGGTGTGACACGGCGTCGACGGCCTGCACAGGCGGGTCCGTGAGGTCGACGGCACTCAACTTGCCCAGCGTCCCGGTCGCCTCGGCGAATCCGGCGAACCCCTTCTCGCCGGCCACGCTGTACAGCAGATATCCGGTGCATGCCGAGCGGATCAGGGCATGCAACGCACGGTCGGAACCGTTCATCCCCACCAGGGATTTGATGGTGCGGCGCTCGAGTAGGTCGCGTGGGTTGCCCCGAGCCACGGTGCGCAAGACCACATCCCCGCCGTAGGCCTGCGCCAGCGGAAGGGCATTTCCGTCCATGGTGTCGAGTTCGCCCGCACCGGCGATGATCAGCCCCGGCGCGCGCACCAGGGCTGCGGCGGGCAGCAACGCCGACGTGGTGGGCGACGGGAACATCGCGACGACCGCCGCGACCTTCGGAGCCGCATGACCGCGCAACGGCTGATCGGCGGCGGCCAGCACCGCCGCCGACGCGCCGAATCCGTGGCCGACCAGTCCGAGGCGGTCGGGGTCGACGGTGACCGTGCCATACCCGAGGGGTACATGGGCGACGATGTCGAGGGCGGCCCGCAGATCGCCGGCCAAACCGACGTCGGAGGCGAAGAAGCCGCTGTTTGCGTCGGGCGCAACCGTGACGAAGCCCCAGGACGCGAAGTGGTACAGCAGATCCCGGTAGCGCCGGCTGTCCGCCATCCAGGTGTGTCCCATGGCGATGGCGGGTAACCGCTGCCCGCTCTCCGGCGCGAACACCTGCCCCCGCATCCCGGCGATCCCGAGGTCGCCGCGCAGCACCCGGTAGGGGCCGCGGCGGCCCAATTCCGACATCACCTTGCCCGGCGACCCCTTCGGTAGGGGACGAGGCGAACGTGACGCTGACCTGGACGGTACTGGTTTGGTTGCCGGCACACCGACAGCCTATTCGTCCGACACGGTCTCGTCCCGGACCGGGGTGTGGGGGCTGGACTCGGCCCGGTCGGCGGGCAGCAGTATCCGGGGTGTGGCGACCTCGGCGACCTCGGCCTCGCGGTGCAGTTCCCCGCGAAGTCGCTCCCCGGGTGTCGCGACGGCCGCACGGTGTTCGGCGAGCTCGGCCACCAGGCCGCGCTGGGTGGCGGAGAACTCATTGGACGCGGCAACGACGCGAGCCGTGGCCCGCCGCGCGATCGCGTCGATCTGATCGGCCAGATTCATCGCAGTGGTCCGGTGTCGGTCATTGCTCCCCTGCCAGTGCGAGCTCGCCGCCCGACGACGATGCCGGCGGCCGGGATTCAGGCGCCGACGACGCCGGATCCCGTGATTCGGGGCCGGACGGCCGAGGGTGTGGCGTCGCCGGATGCGTCGCCGCCTCCTCGGTTGTCGCCCGGGGCGACTCGACCGACCACGGTGAGGTCGCGGGCGCGGGATCGGCCGGGGCCGCCGAGCCGGGCGACTGCTGTTCGTCCTGGTCAGCGGACTCCCCCGGCGACGGCTGCAACCGCAACGGCACGTCGGCGTCGCGGTCTGGGATATCGCGGTCTGGGATATCGCGGTCTGGCGGATCGTGCTGCCGGGTCGCGGACGAGTCGGTCGATTCGCGGCCGCCGTACGACTCGTCGGAGCCCACCACAGCATCGGGACCCCGCGACGGAGCCGGACCGCCCGAACCGGTGGCGGGGATCGTCTCCGCGGTGTGCCGGCCGACCACCGTCGGGGCCGAGCCCGTGACGTCCCCCGGGTATGGTTCGACCTCCACGTCGGCGGTCGCACGATCGAGGTGTTCGAGGATCGCATCGATCCCGGAGATCGTCGCCTCCGCCGTGGTGAAGTACAGGGTGGCACGCGAGACGATGTCGTCGACGACCATGTCGAGTCGTATCCGACCGCTCGCGATGGCGCCCGGCACGTCGACGATCGGCACCCCCGCGACCAGTGGCACCGCCAGCCGCGCGACCGTGAGATACCAGGTGCGCAGCAGTTGATCGATGCCGGCGGCGGCAGCTGTGGTCGCCTCGGTCAGCGTCCGCAGGACGTGCAGGTCGGCTTCCGCCCGCCGCTGATGTTCGATCACCGCGATCACCGCGCGCGAACCGGTCTCACCGGTCCATCCTCGGCCGATCCGGACCTGCTGCTCGGGAAGTCGGTGAAGTCGCTCGGCGACCGCTCGGTGCGCGGCGGACAATCGCCGCCCATCTGCGGCGAGCAACGCCGGGTCCACCCCGCCTACCTGGCGGAATGGACGGTGGACGTCATCGGGGTCGGCCACCGCGGCCCCCAGTCCGGTGGCCAGCGCCAACAGCTCACCGAGATGTTCGAGGCCGCTGACGGCATGATCGCGCAGAGCGGGCAACGAATCGGGTGACCGCGTCATCGGTCACCTCGTCCGGCGAACCGGTCGCCGGTTGCGCCGTCGGCGATCTCTTGGTCGGCCAGCACCAACGCCGTCATGGCCTGGTGCAGGGCCCCGGCCAGGCGGTCGGCGGCGCGCGCCTGCTCGTCGAGTCGCCCCGAGATGATCCGCCCCATCTCGCGGTAGCGCTCGCCGAGGTCGTGGTAATCCTCACCCACCGCCCACGCACCGAGATCATGGCCACGCAGGTCGGATGCGGTCCCACCCACCACATCGGCCGCGGACCGATAGAACGCGATCACGCCACTGATCTCGTCGACGTCGACTGATGTCTGCGCATCGAACATCCCGACCCCCTCGCATCGTGTTCCACTCAGAACCTTAGTGGTCCTGCCCGCAAGTTCGTCGGGGACGAATTTTCGAACAGCACCACTTGGTGGTCCTGTCACTTAGACGCGCGACGACCCGATCGGGTTCCGGGTGGCGGCGAGATCAGTGTGGCAGCTCGACGCCGCGGGCTCGCACAGCGTCGAGCAGGGCCGTCGACCGCTCGGCCGGCGGGACATCGTGGACCAGGGCGAAGTCACATCCGAGGTCCCGGGCGCCACCGTCGGCGTGGTCGCTGTCGCCGACCATCAGGGCCGCCGTCGGCTCGATCCCCAGCGGGTCGAGCGCGGCGTGGAAGATCTTCGGGCTGGGCTTGATCGCGCCGACCTCGTAGGACAGCGCATACGCCTCGACGAGATCGGCGATACCGTGTAGTGCCAGCACCTCGCGGAGATCGAAGGCGATGTTGCTCACCACGCCGACCCGGATACCCGCGGCGCGAACACCTTCGAGCACGGCACGGGTGTCGTCGAAGATCCGCCAGGAGTGCGGGTCCAGCACCCGCGCATACAGCCGCTCGGCGTGATCGGCCACGCTCAAACCGGAGGACCGCAGCATCGACAGGTAGGCGCGACGATGTTGAGCGGGATCGAGATCACGCTGTTCCCAGGCGATCCGGTCCTCGTCGGCCAGCGCGGCGGGGATGCCGACCGGCTGCGTCATCCGGCGGATCAGTTCCGCCTGATGGTCGAGGTGCAACGCATTGCCGTCGGCGTCGTGCAGGCCTTCGAACCATTCGTCGCGGGCCTCGAACCGGAACAGGGTGCCCGAGAAGTCGAACAACACCGCCTGTGGACGACTCATGCGCCGGCCGCCTCCACCACTGCGGCGATGCGCCGCGCGATTGCCTGGGCCGCGGTGGCCGTCGGCGCCTCCACCATGACCCGCACGAGCTGCTCGGTTCCGGACGGACGCAACAGCACCCGCCCGTCTCCGCCGAGTTCGGTCTCGGCGTCGACCACCGACTGCCGAACCTTCTCCGACTGCGCCACCATGTGCTTGTCGGCGACACGCACGTTGATCAGTTCCTGCGGCAGCACCGTCATGATCGCGGCGAGCTCGTCGAGCCGACGGCCGGTCGAGGCGACCTGCTCCATCAACAGCAGGCCGGTGAGAATTCCGTCGCCGGTGGTACCCGACCCGGGGATCACGATGTGCCCGGATTGCTCGCCGCCCAGCGAATACCCGCCGCGGCGAAGCTCTTCGAGCACATAGCGGTCGCCGACCGCGGTGGTGCGCAGCGTGATACCGGTCTCGCGCATGGCGATGTGCAAGCCGAGGTTGCTCATCACCGTGGCGACGAGAACGTTGTCGCGCAGCCGATTCCGATCGCGCAGCGAGGTCGCGAGGATCGCCATGATGGCATCGCCGTCGACGATCTGACCCGATGCGTCCACAGCCAGGCACCGATCGGCGTCGCCGTCGTGGGCCAGCCCGAGATCGGCACCATGCTCGAGCACCGCCGCCTGCAGTTTGCCCATGTGGGTGGAGCCGCAACCGTCGTTGATGTTGAGACCGTCGGGTTCGGCATGGATCGCGATGACGTTCGCGCCGGCGTCGGCGTAGGCCCGCGGCGCGAGCTCCGACGCAGCGCCGTGCGCGCAGTCGACGACGACGGTGAGTCCGTTGAGTCGCTGCTCGATCGTGGCGGCGAGGTGGGCCAGGTATCGATCACCGGCGTCGGTGGCGTCGACGACACGTCCGACGGCGGCACCGATCGGGCGGGCGAACTCGTCGTCGGCCATGGCGGCCTCGATGCGATCCTCGACCGCATCCTCGAGCTTGTGACCGCCTCCGGAGAAGAACTTGATGCCGTTGTCGGGCATCGGATTGTGCGATGCGGAGATCATCACACCGAAGTCGGCGCCGTAGTCGGCGGTGAGGAAGGCGACGGCGGGCGTCGGCACCACGCCGACGCGGATGGCGTCCACCCCGGTGGCAGCGAGGCCCGCGCAGACGGCGGCCTCCAGCATCTCACCGGATGCACGGGGGTCACGACCGACGACGGCACGCGGCCGGGCGTCGGCGGTGGACTGATGCTCGAAGACGACCGCGGCGGCCGAGGCCAGGCGCAACGCGAGCTCGGGCGTGAGCTCGTCGTTGGCCAGGCCCCGGACGCCGTCGGTTCCGAAAAGGCGTGCCAAGGTCAGCGCTTGGAGTACTGCGACGCCTTGCGGGCCTTCTTGAGGCCGTACTTCTTGCGCTCCACGGCGCGCGGGTCACGGGTGAGGAAGCCGGCCTTCTTCAGCGCCGGACGATCCTCGGGGGTGACCTCGATCAGCGCGCGGGCGATGCCCAGACGCAGCGCGCCGGCCTGACCCGAGGGGCCGCCGCCGACGAGCTTGGCGAAGATGTCGAACGACTCGGCGCGCTCGACGGTGACCAGCGGTGCCTTGATGAGCTGCTGGTGCACCTTGTTCGGGAAGTAGTCCTCGAGGCTGCGGCCGTTCAGATCGAACTGCCCGCTGCCCGGGACGAGGCGGACGCGCACGACCGCTTCCTTGCGGCGACCGACGGTCTGGATCGGGCGATCGAGGACGACCGTCTCGCGTGCGTCCTCGGCCACCACGGCGACGTCGGTGTCGTAGTCGTCAGCGGCCTGCTCCACGGATTCGGCGACCTCGGTGTCGGCGGCAGCGGCCTGCACCTCGTCGTCGATCTCGGTGACCGGTTCGTTGATGTTCTCGTTGCTCACTGGGCCACCTGCTTGATCTCGAAGGACACGGGGCGCTGGGCCTCGTGGGGATGGTTCGGTCCGGCGTACACCTTCAGCTTCGACGCCATGGCGCGTCCCAGCTTGGTGTGGGGCAGCATGCCCTTGATCGCCTTCTCGACAACCCGCTCGGGGTGGGTCTCCAGGAGCTCGGTAGTCGTCTGGACCTTGAGCCCACCCGGATGCCCGGAGTGGCGGTAGTTCAGCTTGCGGTCGGCCTTGTTGCTGGTCAGCACGACCTTCTCGGCGTTGATGATGATGACGTAGTCACCACCATCGACGTGGGGTGCATAGGTCGGCTTGTGCTTGCCGCGGAGCAGGTTCGCGCTCTGCACGGCGAGGCGGCCGAGCACCACGTCGGTGGCGTCGATGACATGCCACGCACGCGTGATGTCACCGGCCTTCGGGGTGTAGGTAGGCACAGTTGTCCTCAACTCTGTCGATGTGGATGCTGGTCCGGCACGATGACAGAGGTTGTTCCCGGCGACCAGTGGGGACCCGGGCCTCGACTATCTCGCCCCGACTCGGGACCGAGATGCCACGCACCAGCGATCCAGGTTACGCGACCGCGCAGGTCAGGGTCAAAACGCGGTGACGAGGCCACTATCGCGGCCCGATGCGGACCGAGGAGACCGCGCGGGCGCACTCGGCGTCCACCGATTCCCCGGCACTGCCGTCCTGACATCCGACCGACACCTGCAGCCCGTCGGCGACCTGCACGTACCAGCGGATGGCGCTCCCCGATGCCGGCGCCTCCCGATAGCTGATCACCTCACGACCCATGAACCGCGTCGAGGGCGAGAACTCGGTCACCACCTCGTCGCCGCGCTGGCGGATACGGTTGCCCAGGCTGCGCGCCACCGACGCCAGCGTCGAGTCCGCACGCACCTCGCTCTGCACCAGCAGCAGGCGCCGGCCGGTGTCCGGGTCGGCGAACACCGTCCGGCTGGTCTGTGTCCCGTTCTGACCGTCGGGGGGATCCAACTCGCTGCGCCGCCAGTCGGCGGGGACGACCACCGTCGTCCGACCCACGACGGCCGTCTGCTCGGCCGGATCGGGCTGCACCTGCGCCACACCGACGACGACGGCGACCACCGCGATCAGCACCGCCACCACACCGGCGGCCCATACGGCCCGCCGCGATGTCCGGTTGTCGCCACGCGTGGGGCCGGGTACCGAGGGGGTCGGGCCGTGCACCCCGAATCGCTCGGCCTCCGAGAGGTGCCGGCCGGTCCGCCATCCGTACCGACGAACGAGTGCACGATCGACGTCCACCACTCTGCCCGCCACCACATGTGCGCCGACGACGTCGCGGGCGCGACTCCGGGCAGCGGGGTCGGCTCCGTCGACGAACACCGCCTCCACCGAGTCGTCGACGATCGACTCGGTCTGGCGGGCGATGTCGTCGGCGCCGGGGGTGAGCACATCGGTCGCCTCGATCTGCCACCCACCGGCGGTCCGCCGCAACCGCGCGACATCCCAGGTCTCGGCGGGCGTACGGGCCGGATCGTGCGGCACTGTCGGCAGATGGGTGGTCTCCACCACCGCGCAGCGCTGCATCGCGCCGTCGGAGTGGCTGCGGGCGATCAGCACCGCACGCGGGATCACCTCGACGGGTACCCCCAGCTGGGCGACCGACCGCGCCAGCGCCGCGGTACGCAGCCGGCCCCAGGTACTCGGATGTCCGATGACGAACGGCACCGGCCCCTCGGGCCCCCGATCGGGCAGTCCCAGGTGGTGCCACACGTCACGCCACGCCTGGTCGCCGAACACCCGGCGGCCGCCGATCTCGACCGTTGCGGAGTCGACCGCGTCGAGCAGGTCATCGACGTCGGCGCTGCGCCCGTCCGACAGTCGGAGCCCGCCGTAGGCGAGATCGACCACGGTAGGACGCGGCTCGGCGGTCACGAGACGTCACTCCTGGGGTTCGACGTAGCCGACCTGGATCATCTCCTGTGGGCGAGTGCGGGAGATGAGTTCGCCACGTCCGGGGATGAGCTGCTGCATCCGCACCCGGCCGGTGATGTAGCCCTCGTCTCGATCGCCGCTCATGAGCAGCATGTCGCAGGACAGATCCTTCAGCCGTCCGATCAGTGGATCGAACATCGCCCGTCCCACGCCACCGGAGCGCCGCGCGAGGATGATGTGGAAGCCGATGTCGCGCGCGTGCGCGGCGAGCTCGACGATCGGGAACAGCGGGTTGCCCGACGCCGTGGCGACCATGTCGTAGTCGTCGATGACGAGGTAGACGTCGGCTCCCGTGTAGTACGAGCGGTCCCGCAACTGTTGCGGTGTGACGTCCTCGGGTGGGAGCCGCGCGGTCAGGATCTCCGCCAGCTGGGTCATCATCGGACCGGCCTTGGTGGCCGAACTCGCGTAACCGCCGAGGTGGTCGCTGTCGATGATGCCGAGCATGGTGCGGCGGTAGTCGACGAACACGATCTTGACCTCGTCCGGGGTCGCGTTGCGCACCAGCCCGCCGACGATGTTGCGCAGCAAGGTCGTCTTGCCGTGCTCCACGTCCGCGAACACCATGAAGTGCGGTTGCGCGGTGAAATCCAGGACCACCGGCGCCAGCTCCAGTTCACCCACGCCCACCGCGACCTGATTGGGGGTCAGTCCGATACCTGCGCCCGCCACCAGTGCGTCGACGTCGCGTTGCGCGATCTCGGCACCGAGCTTGCGCACGGCCATCGCCTCCCGACCGCGGTAGGCCGCGGCGAGCTTGTCGACCGCGCTCTGCACACCCGCGGGCAACGACTCGGCGACGCTCACCCCGTCGAGCCGCGGCAACGCGATCAACATGTGCAGCTCGTCGGGCGTCAGACCGCGCCCGGGCCGGTTGTGCGGCACGAGCGCAGCGGCGCGACGGCCCATCTCCGAATCCATCGCATCGCCGAGTTTGAGCTCGACGCGGCTGCCCATCAGATCCTTGATCGCCGGGCGCACCTCGGCCCATCGGGCCGCAGTCACGATGACGTGCACACCGTAGGACAGGCCCTGCTGCACGATCGCGGTGACCTGCTCCTCCAGGAAGTCGAGCTCATTGCGCAGCACGCCGATACCGTCGATGACCAGAAACACATCACCGTGGCGGTCGGCGGCCAGCGGACCATCCGTGCCTCCCCCGGCGAACCACTCCTGGCGGCGTGCGCGATAGTCGCGCATCGACTCGATCCCGAGCCGGGAGAACAGCAACTCCCGGTTGCGGACGATGGCCGCGACCTCGGCGACCGTGCGGCGCACCGCATCCATGTCACCGCGCGAGGCCACCGAACCCACGTGCGGCAGACCCGCGATGGTCGACAGGGCGCCGCCGCCGAAGTCCAGACAGTAGAACTGCACCTGCTCGGGGGTGTGGGTGACGGCGGCGGACATGATGATGGTGCGCACCGCGGTCGACTTGCCCGACTGCGGTCCGCCGACCACCGCGACGTTGCCCGCCGCACCGGACAGATCGAGGACCTGCACATCGCGGCGCTGATCGTAGGGCCGGTCGACGTGGCCCACCGCGAGCCGCAGGTTGCCGATTCCCCCCGGTGTCGACCAGTCCCGACGCCCGACGAGCTGATCGACCGTCGGCGACGCCTCGAGCGGCGGGAGCCACACCTCGTGGGCCGGCGGACCGTGCCCGACCATCCGACCGACCAGCGTGTCCAGCAGGGTCGGCACGGAAGCGGCCGCCGGGTCATCGTAGGACGGGGTCTCGGATTCCTTCGGCGGTTCCTCGTCCAGCAGCGCCTGCGCCTGATCCAGGACCGAGGCGCTGGTGGCGCCGTCGTCGAGCGGAACCGGTAGCGCGGTGAAGACCTTCATCCGACCCCGCGGACCGGTGTACACCGGTCCGTCGTCGATGACGCCGTCGGCGGCCGGCGGCGGATGGTAGGGACCGGAGACATACGACGTGTTGAACCGCACCGGCTCGGCCGAATCGCATTTGAGATAGGCCGATCCCGGCACACTCGGCAGGTGATAGGCGTCCGGAACACCCAGCACAGAACGGGATTCGTTGGCGGAGAAGGTCTTCAGTCCGATGCGGTACGACAGGTGACTGTCCAGGCCGCGCAGCTTGCCCTCCTCGAGACGCTGCGAGGCGAGCAGCAGGTGGATGTGCAGCGACCGCCCCAACCGGCCGATGGCGACGAAGAGTTCGGCGAAATCCGGCTTCTGTGCGAGCAGTTCGGAGAACTCGTCGACGACGATGAACAATGCGGGCAGCGGTTCGAGCCGCACCCCCGACGCGCGGGCACGCTCGTACTCACTCACGTTGGCGAAATTGCCCGCCGACCGCAGCAGTTCCTGGCGCCGGTTCATCTCCCCCGACAGCGCGTCCTTCATGCGGTCCACCATCGACAGTTCCTGTTCGAGGTTGGTGATGATGGCCGCGACGTGCGGTGCCGACTCGAGACCCAGGAACGTTGCGCCGCCCTTGAAGTCGACGAGCACGAAGTTCAACTCGGATGGCGAGTGGGTGGCCAGCATCGCCAACACCAGGGTGCGCAGGAACTCGGATTTGCCGGAGCCGGTGGCACCGATACAGAGTCCGTGCGGGCCCATGCCGCCGTGCGCGCTCTCCTTGATGTCGAGATCCACCGGCACGCCGTCGGGCGTGATGCCGATCGGCACCCGCAGCCGGTCACGGCCGGTCCGGCCCCGCCAGCCGACGGCCGGATCGAAGCGGGTGGCGTCGTGGATGCCGATCAGTGCGGGCAACCCGGGATCGCTCGAGGTGGCCTCGCTCTCCAGGTTGGCCAATGCCGCGGCCGTCGCCAGCCGGTACCGCGCCATCCGACGCGCCAGGGTCTCGGCCTCGGGGATGGTCAGCGAGTCCATGTCGGCGATCTCCTCGACGCCGGCTGCACTGCGCGCGCAGACCTTCCGGTTGCGGACCACCAACTGCAGCCCCCGTCGGGCGGCCAGCCCGTCCGGTGGTGCGGTGAGATCGAGCACGGTGACGCCCTCCATCCCGGCGTCGTTGATCAATCGCTCGTCGCCGGCGACGTGGCCGTCGTCGAGCACCACCACGAGATGTGCGCGTCCGGGGGTCGGGGGTGCCGAACGGCTGAACCGGCCGCGTTCGAGCAGGTCGGTGGCCATCGAGTTCTCGAAGTCGGCGAGCGTCGGATAGATCATCCGCATCGCACCCACCCCGTCGCGGAGAGTGGGATGACCCACGTGGGGCAGCCATTTCGCCCAGTCCCAGGCCTCGCCGGCCGGGTCACCGGTGATGATCGCGACCTGCAGGTGATCGGGACCGTGGAATGCGCACAGCTCCACGATCATCGCGCGCACGAGGTCCCGCGTCTCCTGTCGCGCGCCCTCGATGTTGACGGCCGGGAATCCGCGCAGCGACACGGTCGTCGGCAGTCGATGCACCGACGAGTAGGTCCGCGAGAAACGCCGCAGCGCCACCATCGACACCGGTTCGATGTCCTCGAGCGGGCCGGTCTCCGGCGGCATCAACCGGGTGGCGAGCCGCTGCGTGCCGAGGCCGATCCGGGCGCGTGCGAAGTCGCTGTCGGTGGGGCGTCGTTCCCACATCCGCCGGGTGCCGATCACGTCGAGCAGTGCGGTCGGGTCGGGGTGACTCCAGGTCGCCGCGGCCCGTTGGGCGGCCACCGTCTCGAGCACCTGCTGCCGGGTCTGACCGAGGTAGCGGAAGTAGTCCTTGCGCTCCTCGTTCAGCTCGGCGGCCCGTTTGCCGCCACCGCGCCCGCCGGCGGCGAACATGCCGAACATCGACATCAGCATCATCAGCGGGAACATCATGAACAGCGGGTTGGTCAGGATGTTGCGCCCGCCGGTGACGAACATCAGCGCGATCATCCCGACGACCGCGACCACCATGACCACCGGCAGCAGCTTGAGCAGCATGTTGCCCGGCACCACCCGTGGCACATCCGGCGGCGGTTGCAGGTTGAGCTCGCCACCGGGCATCCGCGGCGGGGTGATCCGCGGGCGGCGGACGAACCCCTCCGTAGTCGTCACCACGCGATCTCCCCCCGACCCCGATCCGGCTGCCCGAGTTCGTCCACCCGGGTGCCACTGGTACACAATTGACGCGGTTCGCAATGGTAACTGCGAACAGGGCGGGGAGGATCCACCAGATGTCGACTCTGGATGCGCACACGAGGATGTCGCACGCGCCGAGCTTCGGGCCGACCGGAGGCGGACGCAGCGATTCAGGTATCGAACCGGAGCTGGTCCGGGTGTCGATCCTCGGCGGCAACACCCAGCTGGATGTGGCTTTACCTGCGGCGATGCCGATCGCGGGACTCATCCCCGACCTCATTGCGCAGATCGAGTCGCGCAATCCGGCGCGGCGGGACCCCGACGATCCCGACGGCGGTGACGACCGTCCCCATGACCGTCAGCAGCGGTGGACCCTGGCATTGGTCGGTCAGGAACCGATCGCCCCGAACCGCTCGCTCTCGGAGTCCGGTGTGCGCGACGGTGACCTGCTGGTTCTTCGTTCCACCCGGACCGGCGAGGCCCCCGCGCTGTTCGACGACGTCGTCGACGCTGTCGCTCGTTTGAATGAATCTCGTTTCGCCAGTTGGTCGGCGACCTCTGCCCGGGTCGCGGGCTATGCGGTCGCCGTGCTCGCCGCGATCGCGGCTGCCGTCGCACTCGGTGCCTACCGATCCACCAGTGGCGCGGTGTGGGTGGCGGCTCTCGGTGCGCTGGGCGCGATCGGACTGATCACCGCGGGCACCATCGTCGCGCGGTACTACCGTGACGAGCTCAGCGCCACGGTGCTCGTCGCATCGGCCACTCCCCTCGTCTTCGTCACCGGCATGCTGGTGACGCCGGGCGGCTTCGGTGCCGCGCATCTGACGCTCGGCTGCGCGCTGACGTTGGTCGCGACGGTCATCTCCTATCGACTCACCGCGGTCGGCGCCGCCGTGCACAGCGCGATCACCACCGCAGCGCTGCTGGCCGGCGGCGGATGCACCGCCGCGCTGCTCCTCGACGCCGAGATCAGTGACGTCGCCGCCGTGGTCGCCGCCGTCGGGCTGCTCCTGGTGGCCTTGGCGCCGCGCGCGACCATCGTGTTGGCCAAGCTGCCGCTGCCTCCGGTGCCGACCGCGGGCGCGCCGATCGACGTCGAGGATGTCGAACCGAAACCGGCGATCGAAGGTATCGGCGCGATCGGTGCCATGGCGTTGCCCAAGGCCGACGCACTGGAGCGGCGGTCGTTCGTGGCCAATGCCTACCTCACCGGCATCGTGGCCGGGACATCGCTCATCACCGCGGTGTCGGCGTTCCTCGCCGCCGCCCCGCTGGCCGGATTCGCCCCGAAATCGGCGGCCTATGCCGCCATCGTCGCCGTGGTCCTGTGCCTCCGCGGCCGCTCGCACAGCGATCTGGGCCAGGCCGCCTTCCTGATCGGCGCCGGATCACTCTCGCTGCTCGGACTGGCCACCGGCCTGGCGTTCGGCGCGGGCAACTGGCCGATCATCGCGTTCGTCATCGCGATGGTCATCGCGGTCGCGGCGTTGGTACTCGGTGTGGTGGCACCGACCCAGGAGTTCTCGCCGGTCATGCGACGGACCGCCGAGATCGTCGAGTACCTGCTCGTCGCGGTCATCGTGCCGCTGCTGCTGTGGATTCTCGATCTGTACCGGATCGTCCGGGAGATCTGACGTGCGCGGTCGGACGCGGCACACGTCTCGCGGTCCTCGGATTCGACACCGGTACACCTCGATCGCCGGAGCGTTGGCCTCCACCGCCGCCCTCACCCTCACCCTCTCGGGTGCCCCCGCGGGGGCGATCACCCCACCGACGGTCGATCCCTCGGCGCTGGTGCGTTCGGCACCGGTCGCCCCGCCGGAGCCGACCGAACAACGCACGCTGTGCGCCAAACCCCTGGCGACCGGCGCCCACGACATCTCCAAACCCACCGCAGCACAGAAGATGATGAACCTGCCGGAGGCGTGGCGGTTCAGTCGCGGCAAAGGCCAGAAGGTGGCGGTGATCGACACCGGCGTGACCCCGCATCCCCGGCTGGGGCGGGTACAGGGTGGTGGCGACTACGTGTCGTCGGGCACCGGTCTGGTCGACTGCGACGCCCACGGCACCCTGGTCGCCGGAATCATCGCGGCGAAGCCGAGCAGTCGCGACGCCTTCGCCGGTGTGGCCCCGGAGGCATCGCTCATCTCGATCCGACAGTCCAGTGGCGCCTACTCGGCCAAGGACCGCCGCAGCGCCGACGATGCGGACCCCACCGTCGGCTCCGGGTACGGGTCGGTGCGCACCCTGGCCAGCGCCGTGGTCCGCGCCGTCGACCTCGGCGCGACGGTGATCAACATCTCCGAGGTCGCCTGCGCCTCGGCAGGTACCCGGCTCAACGACGCATCCCTGGGTGCGGCGGTCAAGTATGCCTACGACCGCGACGTGGTGGTGGTCGTCGCGGCCGGCAACCTGTCCCAGAACTCCGGTTGCCAACAGCAGAATGCGGAACCGACACCGGGCGGCAACGGTGGGTGGGGATCGGTGTCCACGGTCGCCAGTCCGGCGTGGTTCACCCCGTACGTGCTGGCTGTCGGATCGGTGGACGCCGGCACCGGTGCCCCCAGTGGCTTCAGTCTGCACGGTCCGTGGGTGTCGGTGGCCGCCCCCGGCACCGACATCGTCAGTCTCGACAGCACGCGTGGCTCCGCGAAACTGGTGGACGCACAGCAAGGCCAGGACGGGCCGGTGCCGGTCGGTGGGACCAGCTTCGCCACTCCCTACGTCGCGGGCACCGTGGCGTTGGTGCGGGCCCGATACCCCGAACTCGACGCGAAGGAGGTCATGCAGCGCATCGTGCGCACCGCGCACGGCCCCGGGACCGGCCACGACACCGCGATCGGCTACGGGGTCATCGACCCGGTCGCGGCGTTGACGAATCAGATTCCGCAGGACATGCCGAACGCCACCGAGTCGAAGGAGATCGCCGCCCCGGCACCCGAGGCCGCACCGGATCACACCGCGCGCAACGTGGCGCTGATCGGCTCCGGGTTGTCGGCCGCACTCATCGCGGCGGTGCTGGCCATCGCCCTACCCCATCGCCGGGTGAAACGACTCGACCCCGACGAGTTCTGACATCCCGACGAGTACTGAACAGGCAGGTGCGGCCTACCGCGCGGTCCGTGCGGGCCGCAGCTCGCGCGGCAATGCGAAGGTGACCGTCTCGTTGGCGGTCGTCACCGACTCCACACTGTCGAAACCGTGCTCGGCCAGCAGGTCGACCACACCGCGCACCAACACCTCGGGCACCGAGGCGCCCGACGTGATTCCCACGGTGTCCACGCCCTCGAGCCAGTCGAGGTCGATATCCCGGGCGTAGTCGACGAGGTGCGCGGCGCTCGCCCCGGCCTGCAGCGCCACCTCGACCAGCCGCACCGAGTTCGACGAGTTCTTCGAGCCGACGACGATGACCAGGTCGCAGCGCGGCGCCATCGCCTTCACCGCGACCTGACGGTTCTGCGTCGCGTAGCAGATGTCGTCGCTGGGCGGGTCGTTGAGCAGCGGGAACTTCTGGCGCAGCCGGTTGACCGTCTCCATCGTCTCGTCGACCGACAACGTGGTCTGCGACAACCACACGATCTTCGACTCGTCGCGCACCGTCACGTCGTCCACGCTGTCGGGTCCGTCGACGAGCTGCACATGTTGGGGGGCCTCACCTGCGGTGCCCTCCACCTCCTCATGGCCTTCGTGCCCGATGAGCAGGATGTCGTAGTCGTCGCGCGCGAACCGCTTGGCCTCCTGGTGCACCTTGGTGACCAACGGACAGGTGGCGTCGATCGTCTTGAGGCTGCGTTCGGCGGCACTGCGATGGACCTCCGGCGACACCCCGTGCGCGGAGAACACCACCAGCGCCCCCTCGGGCACCTCGTCGGTCTCGCCGACGAAGATCGCCCCGCGCTCACTCAGGGTCTCCACCACATGCCGGTTGTGCACGATCTCCTTGCGCACGTACACCGGTGCACCATGCTTGTCGAGCGCACGCTCGACGGTCTCGACGGCACGGTCCACCCCGGCGCAATAGCCGCGCGGTTCGGCCAGCAGGACACGTTTGCGTTCAGACATGCCTCCCAGGGTACGGGTTCGGCAGCGGTCGGTTCGGTCCCCGACCCGGGCCGCTCGACGCGCCGGGCGTGCCCACCGCGCCGGTGGACCCGTACCACCAGGAATGGCAGAGTGTGGGCATGGTTCGCGCACCCTACCCGGCCCGCATCGCCGCCGGACTCGTCGTCACCGCGATCGAAGAGACCCGGAAACTACCCACGCTGGTCATCACCCTGCCGATGACGGCGGTGAGCCAGACCGTGCAGGCCGGCATGCGGCTGCAGCAGAACATCGCCGAACTCGCGATCAAGGGTGACCTCGCCCTGGAGACGATCTTCGATCGTCCCGTCGAGGAACCGGAGTGGGCACGATTCGACGAGGACGAAGACGCAGGTGCCGACGCCGAGGCCGACCGCACACCCATCGAGAGCAAGGCCGCCCCGCCGAAGAAGAAACCGGCCCGTACGGCGCCGGCCACACAGCCGATGAAGACGCCGGTCGCGACAAATCCGGCCGACGACGGACCGGCATCCTCGCCGGACACGTCCACCGGTCGCTTCGCCCTCTACAGTGCCCCGCCAGAGGAGCTGGTGGGTCGCGACGGCGAGCAGTCGTCCGACAGCGCGGCAGACGCCGGAGAGGTTCCGGAGATCGTCGAATACCTCGAGTACGACAATCTGACCCTGGCGCAGCTGCGTGCCAAGCTGCGTGGAGTCGGCGTCGACGAACTCCAGACCCTGGCGACCTATGAGCGTGCCACCAAGTCGCGGGCCCCGTTCGTCACGATGATCGACAACCGGATCGCCGCTCAGCACAGCAAGCGGCAACCGACCACGTGACGCCCGACTTGTGACCGACCCGAATTCGGCCGATAACCCGTGGCCGGTCCGCACCGTCAACACCAAGATCGCCGACTGGATTCACCGACTCGGGCAGATCTGGGTGGAGGGCCAGGTCACCCAGATCAACCGTCGTCCTGGCACCCGGGTCGCCTTCCTGACGCTGCGCGACCCTGCCGCAGACATCTCGATCTCGGTGACCTGCAGCCCAGATCTCCTGTACCGCACCGAGGTTCCCCTCACCGAGGGCAGTCGGGTCGTCATGCTGGGTCGGCCGACGTACTTCACGGGGCGCGGCACGGTCTCGTTGCGCGTCACCGACATCCGCCCGGTGGGCATCGGTGAACTGCTGCTGAGGATCGAACGCCTGCGCCAGTTGCTGGCGGCCGAGGGGTTGTTCGACACGCGCCTCAAACGCCCACTGCCGTTCCTGCCGCGGTCGATCGGTCTGATCAGCGGGCGTGCCAGCGCCGCTCAGCGAGATGTGATGAGCGTGGCCGCGCAGCGGTGGGCTGCGGCGCGTTTCGTGGTCCGCGACGCCCCCGTACAGGGACCGACGGCGGTGCCCCGCATCCTGTCGCATCTCGGCGACCTCGACGCCGAACCGGACGTGGAGGTCATCATCATCGCCCGCGGCGGCGGCAGCGTCGAAGATCTGCTGCCCTTTTCCGACGAGGCGCTGTTGCGGGCGGTGGCCGCCTGCCGGACACCGGTGATCAGCGCCATCGGCCACGAACCGGACACCCCGCTGCTCGACCTCGTGGCCGACCTGCGGGCGGCGACGCCAACCGATGCGGCCAAGCGAGTGGTGCCCGATGTCGCCGCCGAACTCGGCGGCATCGACGAACTGCGCCGCCGCAGCGCGCATGCGCTGCGCAACTGGGTGCGCCGCGAAGAACATGTGGTGGACGGGTTGCGCGCTCGTCCGGTCCTCGCCCGCCCGCTGACGATGCTCGACGCGCATGCCGAGGGCATCGATCGGATGCGCCGTGACATCCGCCGCGACATCCGCCGCCAGGTGGACGCCGAGGACCGCCGCCGTGACCATCTGTCGGCGCGGCTGGCAACCCTGGGTCCGGCGCAGACGCTGGCCCGCGGGTATGCGGTGGTGCAGCGCACCGACGTGGCCCCTGCGCATGTGGTGGGAACCGCCGCGCAGATGCCGGCCGGTGCGCAGCTACGTATCCGCGTCGCCGACGGGTCCGCCATGGCCGAGGTGACCACCGCGGATGCACCGGCGGCGGAACCGACGAACGCGACGAAGGGATGACGGACGGATGAGCCCGCAGAGTTCGGATACGCCGGAGGATCTGACGCCGGTGTCGGAGTTGGGCTACGAGGCGGCCCGCGACGAGCTCGTCGAGGTCGTCACGACTCTCGAACACGGTGGACTCGACCTGGATGCGTCGCTGGCGCTGTGGGAGCGCGGGGAGGCGTTGGCGAAGCGATGCGAAGAGCATCTCGCCGGTGCCCGCGAACGGATCGAGGCCGCGCTCAGCGAGGGCGAATCCGAGGACTGATCCCCCGCGTCAGCTCGTCGGCAACGGTTGCTTGGCCAGCACGCCGCTCGCGATCTCGGACATGTCCTCGTCGGGTCCACGTGAGAGCACCGCGATGCGCACATCCCCGAGGTCGGTGATCCAGAACTTCTTGTCACCGTTCGCGTAGGTCACCCACTCGCGACCGCCTTCGGTGCGGGTACCCGTACCGAGCGCCTCGCCGTCGCCGAGGAACACCACGAGGTCGTCCTCTGCGGCGTTCGTCTGGCTCAGCTGCACGTAGGCGCCCGCATCGGAGATCCAGCCGACGTTGCTGACCGTCGTCCCGCCCACTGGAAGGGTCGAACCGGAGTTCGGTTTCCACCCGTCGGGAGTGTCGGGCAGGCGGATCGGGAACGGCAGGTCGCGCGCGTCGGCCTGCAGTGCGCTCGCCACATCGAACTCGGGTGTCTGGTCGTCGGAGGCCTGGCCGGTCAACCCCACCGAGCAATTCCCGGACGCGATCGCCACGAACGCGCAGATGATCAGCAGCGGGATCAAGGACCAGATCATGTCCTTGCTGCTGTGCAGGATGCGGGGTTTGTCGGCCATGACGGCCAGTAAACCAGGCGGGGTGCCTGCTCAAACGTCGGGTGTGACATGCAAGGATGAGGACAATCGCTTTGTTGTCGAAGTGTCACCGCCGCCACGCCGAGGAGTCCGACATGTCCCCTTCCCCCCAGGCCCCCGACCGTAACCTCGCGATGGAATTGGTCCGTGTGACCGAGGCCGCTGCCCTCGCGGCCGGCCGCTGGGTGGGTCGCGGCGAGAAGAAGAAGGGCGACGGGGCGGCCGTCGACGCGATGCGCGAGTTGCTGTCGACGGTGTCGATGCGCGGTGTCGTGGTGATCGGCGAGGGCGAGAAGGACGAGGCGCCCATGTTGTTCAACGGCGAAGAGGTCGGCAACGGCCAGGGACCGGAATGCGATGTGGCCGTCGACCCGATCGACGGCACCACCCTGATGGCCGAGGGCCGGCCCAACTCGATCGCGGTCATCGCGGTCAGCGAGCGCGGCACGATGTATGACCCGTCCGCCGTGTTCTACATGGACAAGATCGCCGTCGGCCCGGAAGCCAAGGGTGCGATCAACATCGAGGAATCGGTCGAGTGGAACATCAACTCGGTCGCGAAGGCCAAGGGCATCGACATCGCCGACCTGACCGTCGTCGTTCTCGACCGCCCCCGCCACGCGGATCTGATCACCGAGATCCGGCAGGCCGGCGCGAAGATCCGGCTGATCTCCGACGGCGATGTGGCCGGCGCGATCGCCGCCGCGGACAACTACAGCACCGTCGACATGCTGATGGGTGTGGGTGGCACCCCGGAAGGCATCATCACCGCCGTCGCCATGAAGTGCATGGGCGGGGAGATCCAGGGCAAACTGTGGCCGCGCGACGACGCCGAGCGCCAGAAGGCCGTCGACGCCGGTCACGACCTGGACCAGGTGCTGACCAACGACATCCTGGTGCGCGGCGAGAACTCATTCTTCTGCGCCACCGGCGTCACCAACGGTGACATGCTCCGCGGGGTCACCTACCGACCCAACGGCGCCACCACGCGATCGCTCGTGATGCGCTCCAAGTCGGGCACCATCCGCCGCATCGAAGCTGTACACCAGGTCACCAAGCTGCGCGAGTACGCGCGCCTCGACGTGTAGTACCCCGCTCGGCGGGAGCCTTCCCGCGAGTGCGGCGCCCCCGAGCGTGCGGCCCATGTGACCCAGGACACCGTCGACCCGGCAGCGGACAATCGCGCTGACCGGCCACGATACGATTCCCGGGTGAGTACAGCCCCCACTCCCGAGTTCCGCTACAGCGATCTGTTGCCCGCCGGCCCCGACGACACCCCCTACCGGCTGATCACCACCGAAGGTGTGTCCACCGTCGAGGTCGACGGACAGCGTTTCCTGAAGGTCGCCCCCGAGGCCATCCAGCAACTGACCGCCGAGGCGATGCACGACATCAGCCACTACCTCCGGCCCGCGCATCTCGCCCAGCTACGCAAGATCATCGACGACCCGGAGGCGTCGGGCAACGACCGGTTCGTGGCGCTCGACCTGCTCAAGAACGTCAACATCTCGGCCGGCGGCGTCCTGCCGATGTGTCAGGACACCGGCACCGCCATCGTCATGGGCAAGAAGTCGGAGGGTGTGCTGACCGGCTCCGACGACGCCGAGTGGATCTCCCGCGGGGTCTTCGACGCGTATACGAAGCTGAATCTGCGTTACTCGCAGCTCGCTCCGCTCACCACCTACGACGAGAAGAACACGGGCACCAATCTGCCTGCGCAGGTGGAGATCTACGCGACCGAACAGGGCCCCAAGGGACCCGAGTACAAGTTCCTGTTCATGGCCAAGGGCGGCGGTTCGGCGAACAAGTCGTTCCTCTTCCAGGAGACCAAGGCGATCCTGAACCCGAAGCGTCTGCTGGAGTTTCTGGACGAGAAGATCCGCTCGCTGGGCACCGCCGCCTGCCCGCCCTATCACCTGGCTGTGGTGATCGGTGGGACGTCGGCCGAATTCGCCTTGAAGACAGCAAAATACGCGTCGGCACACTATCTCGACACATTGCCGACCGAGGGCTCGATGGCGGCGCACGGATTCCGCGACACCGAACTCGAGGACGAGGTCTTCAAGCTCACCCAGTCGTTCGGGATCGGCGCACAGTTTGGCGGCAAGTACTTCTGTCACGACGTCCGCGTGGTCCGGCTGCCCCGCCACGGCGCCTCCTGCCCGGTGGCGATCGCCGTCTCCTGCTCGGCCGACCGCCAGGCGCTCGGCAAGATCACCGCAGACGGAGTCTTCCTCGAACAGCTGGAAACCGATCCGGCGCACTACATGCCCGAGGCGGGTGTCACCGAGGACATCGAGGGCGGCGAGGTCGTCGACATCGACCTCAATCGGCCGATGCCCGAGATTCTCGCCGAACTGTCGAAGCACCCGGTCAAGACCCGCCTGTCGCTGACGGGCCCGCTGGTGGTCGCCCGCGACATCGCGCACGCCAAGATCCAAGAGCGTCTCGACGCCGGCGAACCCATGCCCGAGTACCTGCGCGATCATCCGGTGTACTACGCCGGTCCCGCGAAGACCCCCGAGGGCATGGCGTCGGGCTCCTTCGGTCCCACCACGGCCGGGCGAATGGACAGCTACGTCGAGCAGTTCCAGGCCGCCGGTGGCTCGATGGTGATGCTGGCCAAGGGCAACCGGTCCAAGCAGGTGACACAGGCGTGCGGCACCCACGGCGGCTTCTATCTCGGATCCATCGGCGGACCGGCCGCGCGGCTCGCCCTGGACTGCATCAAGAGCCAGGAGATCATCGAATACCCCGAACTGGGTATGGAAGCGGTCTGGAAGATCGAGGTGGAGAACTTCCCGGCCTTCATCGTCGTCGACGACAAGGGCAACGACTTCTTCACCGATCCGGGCGGTGCGGTCACCGTTCCGCTGGGGGTCCGCGTCCGGTCGTGAATGGCTGCCGGAACTGCCTTGGATTCGGGTCATTCAGTGACTCGAACTCACGGCAGATCCGGGCACTCCGGGCAGAATCTGACCGAACCGGCCCAACCTCGCCTCCGCAGCACGTGCGCCACCTTTGATGCCGTAACGCAGGGGCGATCGAAGACCTGTCCCCAGCCGATCCTCAGCGTGACCTTCTCGATATCGAGCGCAGCGTCGAGGTCTCGTTCCATGTCGAGATCCCGAGAAGTCGACCCGTCGTGACCCATTCGGCCGTCGAGTTCGACGATGACGCGAAGATCGGCATAGTCGACGTCGCGGAATCCATGTCGCCCGACACCGGTGGGCTCCTGCCGGGACGGAGTCGGAAGGCCGTGTGGGCGTTCGACTCTCGTCAGGTATCCGTGTTCGAGGACCGAGCACGTCCCGTCGTGGACATCGGCAAGTACGTGCTCGATGAACGCGCGTCGGCGCATCCAGCGGCGATTCTTCGACGCCGACAGCAGTCGCGACGCGGTGGTTCGCCGCGACCCGACGGCATCGGCCAACGCTGCAATCGCCCGGATCTCCGACGCTGCCTCCGCGGCGACATCGAGCACCGCATCCTCGAAACGGACTCGTGGCGGGTTGGCATGCCACAGCACCCTGTCGTCGAGAGACGATCCACGGTGGACCACAACGCCCGGTCGTCGGACCACGTCGCGCTTACGGTCGATGACGATATGGATCGGTCCGTCGCTCCCGACTGTTGGAGGTGTCGACGCGTCGAGGATTGCCGACTGGCGACTCAACGCAGCGGGTTGGGCATCAAGTACTGCGCTCCAGGCTCGTTGGTGCCACGTCAGTGGTCCCGTGTGGTTCACGTACACCCCCGGATACACGGGGACCCAATCTCGCCGACGCACCTTGCGTCGTATGTACGAAGCAGTGAATCCCAGCTCGATGACTTGGCGACGCGCAACGACGCCGTGCTGGTCACCGAGCAGTTCATCGAGCGCCTCCTGGTCGGGCACCTCTGCCGCCGGTGAGACCGTCATGGCCACCATTGTGTCGACCGCGCACACTCGATGAACGCCGTCGCGCACATCTGTGGACAATGCCGAAAGCATGCAGAGAGTGCCATGATTTCGGGTCACCAGGTGGCACAAATCCGCGGCACTCTCCCGGGCGACCTCCGGCCCGGAGTACGGTCGTGAGGAGACCCTTACTTCCCGTGACCCTTTCGGAGGAACACGAATGACCGAACAGCAGTACCGCATCGAGCACGACACGATGGGCGAGGTCAAGGTCCCGATCGATGCGCTCTGGCGCGCGCAGACCCAGCGGGCAGTGGAGAACTTCCCGATCAGCCATCGACCGTTGGAGCGCACCCAGATTCGCGCGATGGGCTTGCTCAAGGCGGCGTGCGCCCAGGTCAACAAGGATCTCGGACTGCTGGATGAACGCAAGGCCGACGCGATCATCGCGGCTGCCAAGGAGATCGCCGACGGGGCGCACGACGACCAGTTCCCCATCGACGTGTTCCAGACCGGGTCGGGCACCAGCTCTAACATGAACTCCAACGAGGTCATCGCCTCGATCGCCAAGGCCGACGGTGTCGAGATACATCCCAACGATCACGTGAACATGTCGCAGTCATCGAACGACACGTTCCCCACCGCAACCCACGTCGCGGCGACCGAAGCCGTTGTGACCGACCTCGTCCCGGCGCTCGACCACCTGCGCCTGGCCCTGCTGGACAAGTCGACACAGTGGCGCGAAGTGGTCAAGAGCGGCCGCACCCACCTGATGGATGCGGTGCCGGTGACCCTCGGCCAGGAGTTCGGCGGTTACGCGCGCCAGGTGGAGGCCGGCATCGAGCGGGTCACCGCGACCCTGCCTCGCGTCGGTGAACTGCCCATCGGCGGCACCGCGGTCGGCACGGGACTCAACGCGCCCAGTGCGTTCGGGACGAAGGTCGTCGCCGAACTGCGCCGACTCACCGGCGTCGACGCGCTCTCGCTGGCCACCGACAACTTCGAGGCGCAGGCGGCACGCGACGGTCTCGTCGAGCTGTCCGGAGCGCTGAAAACCATCGCCGTCTCGCTGACCAAGATCGCCAACGACGTTCGGTGGATGGGATCGGGTCCGCTCACCGGGCTCGGTGAGATCCTGCTCCCCGACCTACAGCCTGGTAGTTCGATCATGCCCGGAAAGGTCAATCCCGTTCTCCCCGAGGCGGTCACCCAGGTGGCCGCGCAGGTCATCGGCAACGATGCCGCGGTGACCTGGGGCGGCGGCAACGGCGCATTCGAGTTGAACGTCTACATCCCGATGATGGCCCGCAACGTGCTCGAGTCACTCAAGCTGCTGGCCAACGTGTCTCGGCTGTTCGCCGACCGCTGCATCAGCGGTCTGGTCGCCAACGAAGATCGGTTGCGCACGCTAGCGGAGAGTTCTCCGTCCATCGTGACCCCACTCAACAGTGCGATCGGCTACGAGGAGGCGGCCGCGGTGGCCAAGCAGGCCCTCAAGGAGGGCAAGACAATTCGCCAGACCGTAGTGGACCGTGGCCTGATCGGCGACAAACTGTCGGAGGCCGAACTCGACGCGCGACTCGACGTGCTGAAGATGGCCAACCTCGACCGCGAGCGCTGAGCCCGCCGTGGAACGCTTCCCGGAGGACTGGCAGACAGCGCTGGTACTGGTGGCACACCCCGACGACCCCGAGTACGGGATGGCTGCGGCCGTTGCGCGCTGGACGGCGTCGGGCAAACACATCGTGTACGCGCTTGCTTCGAGCGGTGAGGCCGGTATCGAAGGGATGGACCCGGCGACGGCCGGTCCGATCCGCGAAGAGGAGCAGCGCACGTCGGCGGCGATCGTCGGGGTCGACGAGGTGGAGTTCTGGGGCTTCCCCGACAGTGAGATAAGCAACACGGCCGAACTCCGCGACCGCATCCGCACCACCATCGCCCGGGTGCGTCCCGACGTGATCCTGTCGCTCTACGGCGGACCCGAATGGGCACCGGGGATGCCGAATCAGCGTGATCACATGGAGTTTGCCGCCGCGGTGCTCGAGGCCTATGACACCTTCGACGGCGAGCGACCTCGGTGGCTCTTCGAGAACGGTCCCGCGGCCACCCACCGGGTCGACGTCAGCGACCAGATCGACGTCGCGGTGCGGTCACTGGCCGCACACCAGCAGTACCTCTCGGTTCTCGACCCCGACACCCCGGTCGTCGAGCAGGCCCGCCGCCAGATCGACATGGTCACTGGCGACGGATTCTGCGGCTTCGAACTCAAACGTTCGCACTCCTGACCGAGCCCGGCCGCCGGCGAGTTCGCTGCGGCTGTGGACAGCGAAACGGGGACCGGCCAGTCGCCGATCCCCGCCTCTGGTGTGCGGGCACTCAGGGGCCCGCAGTGGTTTCGAACAGCGACGGCAGCAGGCTGACGAGCTGATTGAGCAACTGGGTCAACGAATCCGCGCCGGGGATCGTCGACGGGCTGGTGCTCGGCAGGGTCGACTGGGGTGTCGCCGATTCCGGCACCGCCGACTGGGGTGTGGACGACTGGGGTGTGGAGGTCTGGGGTGTGGAGGATTCCGATCCCGAAGGTCCGGCCTGATTCACGCCGATCGCGATCTTCGGGTGCTTGGCCGGGTCCAGCCACGTGAGCACCTGGCGCATCAAATCCTTCTCGATGGCGATACAGCCCATGGTCGGCTGATTGTTGGTCACGTGCAGGAACATCGCCGACGCCTTGCCCGGAATCCGCTCCGGGTTGTGCGCGATGTTGACCGCATAGTCGTACACCGGACCGGAGTCGTAGAGGTTCTCGCTGTCACCCCCGGGGCTCTGGACCTGTCGGACCATCGTGTTGTAGGTGGGTGACTTCATGTTCGAGTCCCACCAATCCTGCCGATCCACCTGCTTGTAGGGCATCTTCGTGCCCGGGTTCGGCAGCCGACCGAAGGCCTGGTCGAGGTCGAAGGTGCCCTCCGGGGTGCGGTAGACGTTGTCCTCCGGCTCGCCCATCCCGAGGGAACCGAGAAATGCCTCGGTGGGGCCGATGACCGGTTTCCAGGCATCGTCGGTGCCTCGTTCGAAGGCGGTCAGCGTCGCGGTGGTGTCGTTCGCCTCAGGTGCGGTGACGACGATCATCTGGCTGCTGTCGACCTCTGAGCTGCCGGTACCGCCGAGCCCGAGGTTGCCGGCCAGGGTGTTCAGCACCTCGTCGAGCATCGGGATGCCGGTCTCCGGGACCGGCGATCCCGAGGGAGCGGCCGGCGTGGGCGTCGTCGACGGTGTCGTCGTTGCGGGTGCGGCGAGTGCGCTACCGGCACCTCCGGCGACAGCGGCGACGACCGCAATCACCAGAAGTCCCAATAGCCTCATTCGCCTCATCAGTAACATCAGCACCACACCAGTGTGCCAGTATGCGAGAAGTCGTGAGTCTCGTGCCGGTCACGGTGCGATTGTGATCGGATCACTCGCCGGTCTTGGTCACGGGTGGACGAGGTATAGACGCCAACCGAGCACCCGTCACGCTCGCGCGCATGTCGGGACATGCGCGCGAACGCGACGAGTGCGCGGTTGGCGAAGGGGTTCCGGACTAGGCGCCGGGGGCGAACTCCTCGAGCATGTCGGTGACCAGCGCCGCGATCGGCGACCGCTCACTGCGCGTCAGCGTGACGTGGGCGAACAGCGGATGGCCCTTCAGCTTCTCGATGACCGCAGCGACGCCGTCGTGGCGTCCGACCCGCAGGTTGTCGCGTTGGGCGACGTCGTGGGTGAGCACCACGCGCGATCCGGCACCGAGCCTCGACAGCACGGTCAGCAGCACGTTGCGTTCCAGCGACTGCGCCTCGTCGACGATCACGAAGGAGTCGTGCAGCGAGCGGCCGCGGATGTGGGTGAGCGGGAGTACCTCCAGCATGCCCCGGCTGAGCACCTCCTCGATCACCTCGGGCGACGCGAGTCCTTCGAGGGTGTCGAAGACCGCCTGCGCCCAGGGGCCCATCTTCTCGGCCTCGCCGCCGGGCAGGTATCCGAGCTGTTGGCCGCCGACCGCGTACAGCGGTCGGAAGACGACCACCTTGCGTTGGGTACGACGCTCCAGGACCGCCTCGAGTCCGGCGCACAGCGCCAGCGCCGACTTACCGGTGCCCGCCTTGCCGCCCAGTGACACGATGCCGACGCTGTCGTCGAGGAGCAGATCGAGGGCGACCCGCTGTTCGGCCGAACGGCCATGCAGACCGAACGCCTCACGATCGCCGCGGACAAGTTGCACCTGCTTGTCCGCATTGACCCGACCGAGCGCACTCGACGAGTGCCCGAGGAGGCGAATTCCGGTGTGGCACGGCAGTTCCCGCGCCTCGTCGATATCCACGGCGCCCTCGGCGAACAGGGTGTCGATGCTCATGCTCTCGACGTCCAACTCGGTCATCCCGGACCACCCGGAGACCACCACGTCCTGTGCGTGGTATTCATCGGCGGAAAGGCCGACCGCACCGGCCTTGACCCGCAGCGGGGTGTCCTTGGAGACCAGCGTTACGTCGCTACCCTCGGCACGAAGATTCAACGCGCAGGCGAGAATTCGAGAATCGTTGGTCTCGGTGCGGAAACCGGCCGGAAGCACCGCCGGGTCGGTGTGGTTGAGCTCCACCTGCAGCGTGCCGCCCTCGTCACCGATCGGGAGCGGGATGTCGAGCCTGCCGTGTTCGAGCCGGAGGTCATCGAGCAACCGGAGTGCCTCGCGGGCGAACCAGCCGAGTTCGTGGTGGTGACGTTTGCCCTCGAGTTCGCCGATGACGACCAGCGGCAGGACCACATGGTGTTCAGCGAAACGCGTGACCGCCCAGGGATCGGACAGCAGGACGGAGGTGTCGAGGACGTAGGTGCGTGTGGTCACGTAGGGCTCCTACGTTTGTGCGGGCCCCGCACAAACCAGTAGCGACGACCGGCTGGTTCTTGCCCTTCTCGGCTGGTCAGCCAAGGTGGACGAGGACCGGGGCCGGCCCTCTCGCGTTGCTGGTGCAAACCACGAATTGAACCTCCCGGACGAACCGCTTCCCCGCGGTCCGTCATGGCCAACGTACGCCGAAACACCCCTACCCGGCTCGGCGGACAGGGGTGTGTCGGCGTGAATTATGCGTTAACGCAAGTTGCCTGGCGGCTACGTCGCGCTGGCGGCACCGGCGCGTTCGAGGATGCGGACGCGGGCCGCTTCGGCCTCCCCGTCGAGGCCCGACACCGAGCCGAGCTTCATCGCGGCGACGATCGCCGCGGCCACGCGGGCACGGCTCTCGTCGTCTTCGAAACCGGTGATCAGGGCACGCTCGGCATCGAAGTCGGCAATGTCGGAGCCGATCGGCTCGGTGTCCAGCCGGGCCAGCGCGCGGTCCACGGCAACCACCGTGCCCGCCGGATCGGCGACGAGGCCGGCGTTGAGGAAGGCACCGAATGTGGCGGCCTGCACGGCGTCGTCGGCGGCGATCTTGTCGAGGATCTGGGTGAAGACGTCGTCGGTGACCGTGCCGCGCAGCTTCTCGATGAAGCCGACACATTGATTCTCGTGCACTGCCATCAGGGCCAGGACGTCGAGCGGTCCCAGGTTCTCGATCGATTCGGGACGCTGCCGGTAGCCGGCGGTCACATGGATCCGACGGCGCTCTTCGGCGTCGACCGGATCGATCGCCCGGGTCACGACCAGAAAGTCGCGCAGGACGATGGCGTGCCGGTTGTCCTCGGCAGTCCACACGCCGACCAGTTGGCGCCAGTCGGAGAAAGCCGGGAAGTGCAGGGCCAGCACGCGGTGATACGACGGCAGGTTGTCCTTGGTCAGCAGCAGCGCCAGGACACCCGCGCGCGCCTCGTCGGAGATCGTCGCCTGCGACGCATCCCAGTCCTCACCACCGAGGAAGGCGAAGTTGCGGCCCTGGTCCCACGGCACCCAGTCGTGCGGTTTCCAGGGACTGGCAGCCGCCTGATGGTCCTCGGCGATCTCCGGCAGCGCCTTGGAGAGCGCGATGATCAGCTCATCGGTGGTCAATGCATTCACCGGAGCAACAATAGAGAACCGTCCGGCGGTCTGGCCACCCTGGGTCTGCGGCCGTTGCCTCCGGTTCCGGAGCTGCGTCCTCGGGCGGGATTCACCCTCGACTCATCAGGCCCCAGTCCTCGAGCCCCTCGTAGAGCGGGAAGTCCAGGGCCAGGCGCGACACACGGCCACGCAGGGCCGAGACGTCGGCGTCCGCGCCGGCCGCCAGCGCGGTCGCGATGATGTCGGCGACCTCGGCGAACTCGGTGTCGCCGAATCCGCGGGTGGCCAGCGCCGGCGTACCGATCCGCAGCCCCGAGGTCACCATCGGCGGGCGGGGATCGAACGGCACCGCATTGCGGTTCACCGTGATGCCGACCTGATGCAGCAGATCCTCGGCCTGCTGGCCGTCGAGCCGGCTGTTGCGCAGATCCACCAGCACCAGGTGGACGTCGGTGCCGCCGGTCAGCACCGAGATGCCGGCCTTGTCGACGTCGGCGCCGGTGAGCCGGTCGGCCAGGATCTTCGCGCCCGACAGCGTGCGCTGTTGCCGCTCGACGAACTCGTCGGTACCGGCGATCTTCAATGCGACGGCCTTGCCCGCGATGGCGTGCATCAGCGGTCCGCCCTGCTGCCCGGGGAACACTGCCGAGTTGAGCTTCTTGGCCCATTCCTGCTTGGCCAGAATGATGCCCGAGCGGGGCCCACCCAGCGTCTTGTGCACAGTCGAGGAGACGACATCGGAGTGCGGCACCGGCGACGGATGCAGTCCGGCGGCCACGAGGCCCGCGAAATGCGCCATGTCGGTCCACAGGTAGGCACCGACCTCGTCGGCGATGGACCGGAATGCCTCGAAATCCAGGGTGCGTGGGTACGCCGACCAGCCCGCGCAGATCACCTTCGGCTTGGCCGCCAGCGCGATCTTGCGGACCTCGTCCATGTCGATGCGGAAGTCCTCTTTGCTCACGCCGTAGGACTCGATCTCGTAGAGCTTGCCCGAGAAGTTCAGGCGCATCCCGTGGGTGAGGTGCCCGCCGTGGGCCAGGTCGAGTCCCAGCATCTTCTCGCCGGGCGTCATCAGCGCCATCAGCACCGCGGCGTTGGCCTGCGCGCCCGAGTGTGGCTGGACGTTGGCGAAGTCGGCGCCGAACAGCTGCTTGGCCCGGTCACGCGCGATATCCTCGACGACGTCGACGTACTCGCAGCCGCCGTAGTAGCGACGGCCCGGGTATCCCTCCGCGTACTTGTTGGTGAGCACGCTGCCCTGCGCCTGCAGCACCGCGCGTGGCACGAAGTTCTCGGACGCGATCATCTCGAGGGTGTCGCGCTGCCGGCTCAGCTCGCCGTTCATCGCCGCAGCCACATCCGGGTCGAGTTCGGCCAGGGACATCGAATTCAGGCTCATGGCAGACAAGTCTATTGTCCCGCCCTCACGTCCCGGAGTTCGGCTCTCAGCTGGGCGGGGGTGAGGGGTTCGTCGAGGAGGCGTCCGAAGCGTTCCAGCCGCTGCAGCGCGGGTGCGGCATCGAGCCACTCCCCGAGCAGTCGGTAGCCCTCGACGTAGGTGGAGATGTAGGCGCGCCACAGCGGCGAGGTCAGGAATCTCAACATCTGACGCGCCCGCTCGGGTGGTGCGAGCAGCCACTGCTGCAAGAACTCGGCGACCGAGTCCTGATCGGCCCCCCGATCGTGCAGGAGCAGCGCCGCGTCCTGCCGAACGCCCAGCAACCCGCTCGACGCACGCGCCATCCGCGCGGCGCGCGCACCATCGAAGCGCAGTCCGAGATCGGCGTAGATCTCCTGCGCCCACTCGCCCCAGTCCGGGCCCATCGCGGCGTGCAGCGCGTGGTCGGCGAGCCCCTCCGCCATCAGGCATTGCGGGGTGTTGACCAGGAACAGCGTCTGCTCCTGCTGGCCGCCACCCACCAGGATCTCCTCCTTGCGACAGTGTTCGGTGTGATGGCCGGGGTATGCCTCGTGCGCGATGAGATGTGGCAGCGTCGACATGTACTGGGTCAGATCGACGTTGATCGCAACTCGCGACCGGTAGTCGCCGAGGTAGTAGTTGAACCCCGACCACGGCTTGTCGGTGACGACGTCGAACTCCACGATCTCGCGGTCCGGCAGCGGATGGGTCGACCGCACGCGCTCGCGCAGTGCTCCGGCGAAGGCCTGGACGCATTCGTCGACGCGGTCCGGCGGGATCTCGTCGGCGCGCCGGTAGGCGGCATATGCCTCGGCGAGCGCGGTTCCCGACGCGCCCGGCACGTCGAGTTCGGCGGCCATCGCCGCATGGGCCTCGCGGTATGTCTGCTGGTCACCGAGGTCGATGTCCACGTCGAAGTAGGCCCGCACCTCGTCTACGAAGGCGATCTCCTGACCGGCGAACTTGCGCGCCGAGCACTCCATGGCCGCGAGGTGGGAGCGCAGGAACTCCACGCGCGCCGCACCCAGTTCGGCCGGCAGTTCGGTCCGCAGCCCACGCGCCCGATCGGCGAGCTCGGCGGGGTCGGGAGCGGGCCCGGCGGCGACATCGGCCCGCAGCGCCGGGTCTCCGGTGTAGGCGTCGACGAACCCTTCCTCCAACCGGTCGAAGGCCAGACCCAGACGCAGGTAGTCCGTGATCGGTGCGGACGCGGCAATCGTCATGACCGGAGGCTACCGGTGGTGAGCGATTCCGTCCGCCCTAAGCTGTAGGACCATGGCACGCGACACGACCGGGCGCGATCCCAGTCTGTATCTGGAGCTCGATCGTCGCCAATGGCGTGACCTGCGCGAGTCGATGCCCATGGTCCTCACCGATGCCGAGCTGCAACAGCTGGTGGGCCTCGGCGAACAGGTCGACCTCGACGAGGTCGCCGACGTGTACCTGCCGCTGTCGCGTCTGATCCATCTGCAGATAGCGGCACGCCAACGTCTGTTCGCCGCCACCTCCACATTCCTCGGCGAGCGGCAGACCAACCGGCAGGTGCCGTTCATCATCGGCATCGCCGGCAGCGTGGCCGTGGGTAAGTCGACAACCGCCCGCGTTCTCGCGGCCCTGCTCGCCCGCTGGGAGTCACACCCGAAGGTCGACCTCGTCACCACAGACGGTTTCCTCCTGCCGACCGCAGAACTCGAGCGGCGAGGCATCATGCACCGCAAGGGCTTTCCCGAGTCATACGACCGGCGCGGGCTGCTCCGATTCGTCACCGAGGTCAAATCGGGAGCGCGGGAGGTGACCGCGCCGGTGTACTCGCACATCGCTTACGACATCGTCCCCGACGTCAAACACTATGTCCGGCAACCCGACATCCTCATCCTCGAGGGACTGAACGTGCTACAGACCGGCGAGACACTCATGGTGTCGGATCTGTTCGACTTCTCGGTCTACGTCGACGCCAAGACAGCCGACATCGAACAGTGGTACATCTCGCGATTCCTGAAGATGCGGACGACCGCATTCGCCAATCCGGAGTCGCACTTCCACTTCTATTCGACCCTGACCGACGAACAGGCCAAGATCGCCGCGCGCGACCTGTGGACCTCGATCAACCTGCCGAATCTGAACGAGAACATCCTGCCGACCAGACCACGCGCGACGCTGGTGTTACGCAAGGATTCCGACCACTCCATCAACCGGGTGCGCCTGCGCAAGCTGTGACCCCGCGTCGTGCGCGTGCCGTCGGGCTCACCGGAGCCGGCGTTCGTCGAGACCAGCCGGATAACGGCCGGAGATCGCGATCCGGTTCCACGCGTTGATCATCACGATAGTGGCCATCACCTGACCGAGTTCGACATCATCGAAAAGTGCTGCAGCACGATCGAACACGCGATCCGGCACACCGGAATCGCCCAGCCGTGTGACGTGCTCCGCCAGGTCGAGCGCCGCTCGTTCACGGTCGGAAAAGAGGTGCGGCGCGTCCGCCCACAGGGCCACCATCCCCACCGCTTGCGGCTCGAGCTCGGCGGACCGGGCATCGGACAGATGCATGTGCAGGCAATAGCCGCAGCCGTTGATCTGCGACACCCGAATCCGGATGAGTTCGGCCAGTCGCTGTGTCACCCCCTCGGCCGATGCACGCTGCAACGCCACCAGCGCCTTGTACACCGCCGGGTTGCTCTGCGGAATCCACATCCGGCGGGTGTCCGGCACGTCGGCCGTCATCGCGTTCACGCCGCGAACTCCGCGTCCAACCACTGGTCGAAGGTCGTGGTGGCGACCACGTTCGGCCGTTCGGGGACCAGACCCCCGTCGCGGACGGCCGCACCGCCGAATCGAATGCCCACCACCCAGCGGGGCGACCCGGACCGCTGCGCGATGGCCTTGCCGATGTCGGCGAGATCCAGCACGTCGGGACCCGCGACCTCCACATCGTCATTCGACTCGGCCGTCACCGCGTCGGCGAGCGCCGCTGCGGCATCCGCGGCCGATAGCGGCCGACACCGCATATGCGGGACGGCCGCCACCGGGCCGAGGCGCAGACTGCTCATCATCTGTCGGGCGAGTTCGTACCACTGCGCCGACCGGACGAACGTCAGTCGGTGGCCGGGGAGCGTCTCCGCGTAGACCCTCTCCTGCTCCGCCTTGCCCTGGTAGTAGCCGAACTTGGCGTTGACCGCCGGGTCGGCGGCGTTGATGATCGACAGACACACGACCCGCCGCACGCCGGCAGTCGTCGCCGCTGCCGAGACATTGCGCGCCACCGTGCCGAAGAAGTCGACCGCCTTGCGCGCGCTGGTGGTGGTCACATTGACGCAGTCGACCACCACGTCGGCGCCGGTCAACGCCGCGTCGAGTCCGGTGCCGGCGTAGGCGTCGACACCAGTCGACCGGTGCGCCTCGCTCACCTCGATCCCCTGCCCTCGCAGGCGTTTCACCAGTTCGGTACCGATCTCGCCGCTGGCACCCAGCACGACAACCTTCATGATCATTTCCTCTCGTCTCGCGGTGTTGATCTCCACAGTAGGAGGGAATTGCACCACAAAACTGGTTCAATTAAAGGGTGATCAAGAGCGTCAATCTCGACCCGTGGGAGCAGGTGGCACAGCACCTCGGAGTCGATCTCTACCTCGATCTGCAGCCCGATCCGAGCGGCAGTGCCCGCTGGCGAGGCGCACGTCGCCGCCAGTCGCTCGCCACGGCGCTACGTGCGTCCATCAGCGACGGACGGCTGGCGCCGGGCACCCGGTTGCCTCCGTACCGGTCCCTGGCGGCCGATCTCGGGCTCGCACGCGGGACGGTCGCCGCCGTCTACCAGGAACTGATCGCCGAGGGGTGGCTGGTGGCACGCCAGGGGTCGGGCACCCACGTCGCGGACACTCCGCGACCAGACCTGCCGAAGCCGATGACGCGACAACGTAAGACGCCGGACACCGTGCATGATTTCGGTCTTGGCCAACCGAATTCGTCGTTGTTTCCACGTACCGAGTGGATCGCCGCAACCCGTCGGGCGATCACCGCCGCCCCCGATCGGGCCTTCGGCCCCGGCGATCCCCAGGGCAGTGAACGGTTGCGCGTCTCCTTGGCCGGGTATCTGGCACGCGCCCGGGGCGTGCGTACCCATCCCGACGACATCGTGCTGACCACTTCGGTGATGCATGCGCTGGACCTGCTGTCGCGCAGCGTGTTCGGCGACGTGCTCGCCGTGGAGAGCCACGGCTTGCCGTTTCATCGTGCGGTCATCGAACGTGGCGGGACGGTGACCACGCCCGTCCCGATCGACAATGACGGCGCGGACATCGACCAGCTGCCCACCGACGTGTCGGCGGTGCTGCTGACCCCGAGCCACCAGTTCCCGACGGGAGTGGCCCTGTCCCCACCGCGTCGTGCCGCAGCCATCGAGTGGGCCGGCGACCACGACGGATTGATCGTCGAGGACGACTACGATGGCGAGCTGCGCTACGACCGCGAGCCGGTCGGCGCGCTGCAGGCCCTGAACCCCGACGCGGTCATCTACACCGGCTCCGTCAGCAAAAGCCTCTCCCCCGCGGTGCGTATCGCCTGGCTGGTACTACCCCCTCGCCTGGTGGACAGGGTGCGGGCGGCGAAGGGGCCGCGGGAGCCGGATGCCAGCATCATCGATCAGCTGGTCCTGGCCGAGCTCATCGACTCCGGCGCCTACGATCGGCACATCCGCCGCAGTCGGCAGTACTACCGGCGACGACGCGATCACCTCACCGACGCATTCGCCCGTGCCGGCGTCACGATCCCCGGCATCGCTGCGGGGCTTCACGCGGTGATCCCCCTTTCCGCCGAGACCGAACACGTGGTGTTCGAGGCCGCCGCCCGGCGGCGGTACGCCCTGGCCGCAATGTCGCAGTACCGCCATCCGCACGCCGACGGCGGCAGCGTCGTGCCGCCCGGCCTCGTCGTCGGCTTCGGCACACCGGCAGCATCGACCTACCACGCCGACGTCAGCGCGCTGGTCTCGCTTGTCGCCGAGGACGCACCGAACCCGTGAACCACTGGTGAACCGCTCGCCGAGCCTGGGCGGCATCGTCACGAAGAGCCCACCACCCCAACTATTCTCGGTCACATTGTCACACCTGACCGTTATCCTGAACTCACAACTCATTGCAGACAATCCATCCACTCCCGGCCCGCAACGAACCGAAGTTGTCGGACGCATCCGAATGTCTGACAGCAGTTCAGTTCCCCACCAACCGAACCCGATGCCGAACCCTCTGGTGTTCGAGTAGACCGAGGCGCCAGCCTTTCTGGTGGTCGAGTAGACCGAGGCGCCGGCCTATCTGGTGGTCGAGTAGGCCGAGGCGCCAGCCGAGGTCGTATCGAGACCACCACCACCCGAGACAGACTCACCACAATCCCTGCCTCCCAGGCAATGTCACCCGGACAAGATTGTCACACCCCACCGATATCCTGAACCCCACATCGATCGAACAACTCATCCACACCCACCCACAGCCCACCGAAACTGTCGGACCCACCCGATACTCTGATAGCAGTTCGATTCCCCACCAACCAATCCCACGACGGCACCCTCTCGTGGTCGAGTAGACCGAGGCGCCAGCCCTCCCGGTGGTCGAGTAGGCCGAGGCGCCAGCCGAGGACGTATCGAGACCATCACCAGCCGAGACAGAGCCGCCGCAAGCACTGGCCCGCAGGCTATGTCACCCCGAACGGAATTGTCACACCCCACCGATATCCTGAACCCAACAGCTCAACGACCAATCAATCCACACCCCACCCGCAGCCCACCAAAACTGTCGGAGCCACCCGATACTCTGACAGCAGTTCGATTCCCCACCAACCAAACCCGGACCCGATCTCGCTGTCGTCGCCGGAAAGGAGCGTGTCGTGTTCACCTTCACCGACCGTGCCGCCGACGACGCCCTGCTGGCCACCAGCAGCCTCGACGAGCTGGCCCAGTACGGCCGCGACGCCCTCCGGCTGAGCAACCAAGCCCAAGCCGTCGCCATGCAGATCGCCCGCCAAATCGGCCAATCCACCTACAACGAGCGCATCACCGGATACAACGACTACGTCCCGAACCGAATCCGCAACGCCGCCGACAAAGCTGCCATAGGCGAAATCTCGCTGCAACTGGGCCTGGCCCGAACCAAAGCCGGCGAATGGGTCCACCTCGACGAACTCCTCGACGAACACCCCAAGATCCGTGACGCCTTCCGCGCCGGTGACCTGAGCCCCCACCGCCTGGGCGTGGCCATCCGCGCCGCCGCCACCGGCCCCACCGGCGACCTCCGAGCCCGACTGGCCGAACTCACCGACACCGCCGACACCGCCGACACCACCGACACCGCCGACACCGATGACGAGGACCTCACCCTCGACTTCGACGACGACACCGACAATGACGGCACCGACGATGCCGGTGATGCCGGTGATGGTGCGGCCGAGACCGACCCTGCCGACGATGAGCCGTGGGATTTCGACGATGTGGTGCTCGATCTGGCCAGCCGCCCGACCACCGACACCGCGCTGCAAGCCGATCTCGACGCCATCATCATCACCCTCGACCCCGACCGGGCCGTCCAAGCCCACGACGACATCGCCGACCTGTTCGGCGATGTGAAAATCGGTGCCGAAGCGTTCGGACACATGACCGTCGACGCCTGCATCCCCGCCGAACACGGCGTGCACCTACGCGACCGGATCAGCGCGTTGATCGGTCGGCGGGTGTGCCATCGGGATGGGCGCAGCATCAAAGCCCAACGTGTGGCGGCGTTCGCCGAGATCATCAAGGCCCCCGGCGCGACGTTGCGCTGCCACTGCGGCGACGACACCTGCCCGGCCAAACAGACCCGCACCAGCAACCCGACGCCCGCCACCACCCCGAGTTCGGTCACCGACAGTGACCGCGAGTCGTCGGTCACCGGCAGTGTCCGCGACTCGTCGGTCGACACCAGCACGGGCGGCGACGCCACTGCACCCGTCGACACCGCCGACGAACCCGCAATGGGCGGACCCGACGCGGCCGAAGAACAGCCGATCACCCTCGCCGACCTCGACGATGACCGTGACATCGACGGGGACGTCGACAATGACGGTGAGAGTGAACAGTCCGGCACCGGAAGCGATGGCGCCGACACCGATGACGTCCAGCCCTCCCCGGAACCCCGACGAGACTTCATCACCGCACCTCGCGCCGACGCCGAGGTGGCCGATCATGATCCGGCCGACGACTCCGAAGCAAACAGTGCGGACGCCGAAGACACCACGGACACAGACTCCGACATCGACTCCGAATCCGACTCCGATTCCGCCCTCGTCGTCCCCGGCCTGACCCTGCTGCGCGACCCCAGCGGCCTCGACCCCACCCGCCTGATGGGCTACGGCGCGATCGACCCTGCCCACGCCGCACGCCTGGCACTCCACGCCACCACCATCACCGCCCCACCGAGTGAAACCCGCACCGCCAGCGGCCTGATCATCTTCGGCAACCGGACACCGGCACCACCCATCGACCCCTCTGGGCACGGCGGTTTCGCCGCCCCACCACCCGGGGCATTGACCTACGCACCCTCGGCAGCACTACGTGCCGAGATCATCCAACTCGACCGACGCTGCCGCTACCCCTACTGCGGGCGCCCGTCCGAACAGTGCGAACTCGACCACCTACACAAATTCCTCCACGCCGACCCGCTGGCCGGCGGCTGGACCGTGGCCTTCAACCTCGCACCCCTATGCCGACCCGACCACGACCGCAAACACGACGGCCCGTGGATCCCCACCATGCACACCGACCGCACCATCACCTGGCGCAACGCCCGCACCGGCCAGACCATCATCACCTACCCCAGGTGACGATGCCCGCTGCCGCCCGTCAGGTCACTTCCCGAATCGTCGACTGCGTGCCGCGTAGTCGCGCAGCGCACGCAGGAAGTCGACCCGACGGAACTCGGGCCAGTACGCGTCGGTGAACCAGATCTCCGAATAGGCGCTCTGCCACAACAGGAAGCCCGACAATCGCTGCTCACCCGAGGTGCGGATCACCAGATCGGGGTCCGGCTGCCCCTTGGTGTAGAGGTGCTTGTCGATCGCATCCACGGTCACCGCGTCGATCATGTCCGCCGGCTGCGCCCCCGCCGCGAGACGGCCCGCAAGCAACGACTGCACAGCGTCGACGATTTCCTGCCGGCCGCCGTAGCCCACAGCGACGTTGACGTTCATGCCCACCCGGTCCAGCGTCCGCCCCGACGCCTGTCGGAGCCGCTCGGCGACCGGATCGGGCAGCCCGGCCAGATTCCCGACAATCCGCACACGCCACTTGCCCTCGGGACCGGAGATCTCGTCGACGATGTCGGGCACGATCTCCATCAGCGCATCGAGCTCATCCGAGGCACGCTGCAGGTTCTCCGTGGACAACAGGTAGATGGTGACCGTGGAGATATCGAGCTCGGCACACCACGTCAGCATCTCGGCGATCCGTTGCGCACCGACCCGGTGACCGTGACTGACGTCCTCGAATCCGGCCTCCCGGGCCCACCGACGGTTCCCGTCGCAGATGATTGCGACATGCCGCGGCAACCGGGTGGTGTCCATCAGCTGAATGAGCCGACGCTCGTACACGCTGAGCATGGGGCGCCGGAGCCGATCGGGAAGAAGTTTCATCGCTGCCCGATCTTATCCGCTCCAAAAGTTACGGTAGCGTAGGTTCCGTGACGATCCTGGCGCATGAGACCTCCGCGGACACTCCGCCACGACTGCGGGGTGTGATCCACCAGTACGCGGCGTGGGCCGCCATCTGCGCCGGGGTCGCGGTCGTAATCGGCGCGGCGGCCCTGCGCGGACCCTTCGCCGCCGCGATGTGCGCGGTATATGCACTGACCACCTTCGGCGTGTTCGCGGTCAGCGCGAGTTATCACCGCATCGCTTGGCGAACACCGCGGGCCCAAGTCCGGATGAAACGCGCTGATCATTCGATGATCTTTGTCTTCATCGCCGGCACCTACACGCCGTTTTGCGCATTGGCCCTCCCCGCGAACGTGCGATGGTGGGTGCTCGGCATCGTCTGGCTGGGCGCCATCGCCGGCGTCATCCTCAAACTCGCCTGGCCGACGGCACCCCGCTGGCTCGGCGTCTCGCTCTATGTCCTGCTCGGCTGGGTCATCATCGTGGTGGCGCCGGCCCTGGTCACCGAGGTCGGCTGGACCGTGATCATCCTGCTCGCCACCGGCGGCGTGTTCTACACCGTCGGCGGAATCCTGTACGCCGCCCGCTGGCCCAACCCGTGGCCGTCGACATTCGGCCACCACGAGGTCTTCCACGCCTGCACAGCGATCGCCGCCGCGCTGCATTACGCCGCCATCTGGCTGGTATTGGCCGCCTGAGCCTCCCGGCCGCCCGGCGCCGCCCCGGCGTCTCTTCACCGCCCCATCACCCGCCGGCCAAGTGAGGGTCGCAGTCCGTCCAGTCACGCCTGATCGGGTGACGGCATGCCCCGCGGCGCGCCGAACATCGAGCTCTTCCGCGACCACAGTCTGCGTGTCGGTATGAGCCGACGCCGGTTCCTCAGTTGGGGTGGCGTCGTCGCGGCACTCGCGTTCACCCCGGGCCTGCTGGGCGGTGCAGCTCCGTCGTCGGGCGCATCCGCCGCCGACAGCCCGCTGTTCGCCCTCGGGGTGGCGTCCGGTGACCCCCTGCCCGACGGAGTAGTGCTCTGGACGCGTCTGGCACCCCGACCGCTGGCCCGCGGCGGCGGAATGGGCAACCAGTCGGTCGAAGTGAATTGGGAGGTGGCCGCCGATGAGGCGATGACCCGACCCGTGCGCCGCGGACGCGCGTTCGCCGACGTGGACAACGGTCACACCGTGCACGTCGACGTCCGCGGCCTTGCACCCGGTCGCGAGTACTTCTATCGCTTCACCGCACGCGGCGAACGATCCGCGGTCGGTCGAACCGTCACCGCACCCGCCCCGGGCGCCGAAGCACCGATGACCTTCGCGCTCGCCTCGTGTCAGTCGTGGGCCGACGGTTTCTACGTCGCCTACGCCGACATGGCCATACGCGCCCCGGACCTCGTGTTCCACCTCGGCGACTACATCTACGAGAAACCGATCCACCGCGGAGGCGGACGCCGGCACACCATGGCCATGCCGGAATCGGCGGCACGGGAATGCCTCGACCTCGACGACTATCGCGAACGATATGCCCTCTACAGACTCGACCCGCACCTGCAGGAGATCCACCGGACCAGCCCGTTCGTCACGACCTTCGACGACCACGAGGTGGACAACAACTGGGCCGCCACGATCCCCGAAGACGGGACGCCCGTACCGGAGTTCCTGGTGCGCCGCGCTCACGCCCTGCGCGCGTGGTGGGAGAACACGCCGGTACGGCGCGCCCAACAGCCTCGCGGCGGCGACATCAGCGCCTACCGCCGCTTGCGCTTCGGCACGCTCGCCGACTTCGCGGTGCTCGACACCCGCAGTCACCGCAGTGACCAGGTGAACGGCGACACGGACGTCCCGCAGAACGCTGCGACGGCCGACCCGCGTCGCAGCATCCTGGGCGCGACGCAAGAACGCTGGCTGCTCGACGGTCTGGATTCCAGCCGGGCGCGGTGGAATGTTCTCGCCCATCAGACGCCGATCGCCGACCTCGCCCGCGACGACGACGGGCAGCGCGCGGTCAGCATGGACGGATGGAGCGGGTACGAGGCCTGCCGCACCCGGGTGCTCGAGGGCGCCCGCGCCCGCGGTGCGACCAATCTGGTGTCCGTGGTGGGCGACATCCACCGCAACGTGGTCGCCGACCTGCGCACCACCTATCGCCGCGAATCCGACACCCTCGGTGTGGAATTGGCGGGGACGTCGATCTCGTCGGGCGCAGACGGCGAGGACAGCGACGACTCCGACCGGGCCCTCAAGGCCGCATCGCCGCACGTCCGCTTCGGCAGCGCCCAACGTGGCTACGTCCTCAACCGGCTGTCTCGCGACCGGTGGGAGGCCGAATTCCGGGTGGCCGACTCGATCGGGTCCGCATCCGACCGGCTGCACACCCGCGCCGTGGTGACGATCGCGGCCGGGCGCCCCGACGTCGACATCGTCTGAGCTGTACTGCAACCCGGCCTGCTCACAGCAGCGCGGTGCCACGCAGGGCAGCACGGGCACGCAGTGCGGTCATCAGGCACCGGTCGGCATACCGTCGCCCGCTATGCTTCGGCGGTGATCACGACGCAGCCCACCGTGCGCCGCCTGCGCGGCTGCGTCGTCGGCGCCGCGTCGGGCGGCAGCGCCATCGTCGCGCATACCGCCGCCCACGGCAGTCTGCCCGGTTCGTCCGCGCTGACATTCCTGGTGGGAGTGTGCGCTGCCCTGGGATGGCTCGTGTCCGCGTGGCGCAACTCCGGCGCCGGGGGTCTCGGCGTCCTCACCGGAATCCTGGCCGGCGGCCAGGTGGCTGCGCATCTCGCGCTCGCTGCCCTCGCTGGTGGCCACGGGATGATGTTGTCACCGCAGATGGGTGCGGCACACAGTGTCGCCGCCGTGCTCACCGCCGCCGTCTGCCGCGCCCTCGAGTCCGCGCTGACCGTGCTGCTCACGGCGCTGACCCGCGTCATCCGCGTAATGCTGTCGGTGCCGGTGGTGCCACGTCCGACGTGGGCGGTGCGCACGTCCTACGGCATCGACCATCGCACCGAGATCACCGCTGCCCGCACCTGTGGGACGCGGGGACCTCCGTGTCGTCGGCGCACTTCTCACCTCACCCCGGCCTGACCCGAGACGCCTGACCGCGCGGGTCGGGCACCTCACTGTCGCGATCCGACCACCGGTGCGCCGGTGGCATTCGCGCGAGCCGTCGAAAGGCCGATCCCGTATGTCCCTGACCCACGATCCGACCGCCACGTCTTCCTCACCACCCGCCGACCCGCGACCCACCCGGGACCGCAGCGGGCGACTGCTGCTGCGTCGCCTGCACTTCTACGCCGGCATCCTCGTCGCACCGTTTCTGCTCATCGCCGCCGTGAGCGGTGCGCTCTATGCCGTCGCGCCGACGATGGAGAACATCGTCTACCGCGGATACCTGCACACCGAGTCCACCGGCACGCCACAACCGCTGGCCGACCAGGTCTCGGCCGCCCTCGACGCACGCCCCGACCTCGAACTGTCCGCGGTGCGACCCTCGACGCAGCCCGGCGACACCACCCGGGTGCTGTTCGACGACCCGACCCTCGGAAAATCCGAACGTCTCGCCGTCTTCGTCGATCCGGTCACCGCACAACCGGTCGGTGAACTTGTGGCCTACGGCAGCAGCGGCGCACTGCCGCTGCGCACCTGGATCAGCCAGCTGCATCGGCATCTGCATCTGGGCGAACCCGGCCGCATCTACAGCGAACTCGCCGCGTCCTGGCTGTGGGTGATCGCGCTCGGCGGGCTGGTGTTGTGGATCGCCCGCTACCGCAAGGGCCGCGGCAAACTGCGGCTGGCCACCATCGACCGCACCGCCCGCGGCCGCAACAGAACGCTGAACTGGCACGGCGCAATGGGTGTGTGGCTCATCGTCGGCCTGGTGTTCCTGTCGGCGACGGGCCTGACCTGGTCGCGGTTTGCTGGTGAGAACGTCTCGGAGCTGCGGACCACGCTGCACTGGACCACCCCGGCCGTCGACACCGACCTGACCGGCACAGCACCAGACGGCAGCGGTGATCACGCCGGCCATGGCGGTCACAGCACCACCGCCGGCGACGCCACGGCAGCTCCGGCGATGCCGGCGGCCGAGCAGGCGGCGCAGCTCGATGAGGTGCTGGCGATCGCTCGCGACGCCGGCGTCACCGACAAGGTCGAGATCGCCGTTCCCGCGGACGCGCAGACGACCTACAAGGTGACCGAGACGCGCGAGGCGTGGCAGTTGTCGCCGAACTCGGTGGCCGTGGACGCCGCCGACTCTCGGGTGGTCGACACGTCGTGGTTTGCCGACTGGCCGCTCGCCGCCAAACTCACCAACTGGGGTATCGCTCTGCACATGGGACTGCTGTTCGGGCTGCTCAGCCAGTTCCTGCTACTTCTGCTCGCCGTCGGCCTGGTCGCCGTGATCATGCGGGGCTACCAGATGTGGTGGCAGCGGCGCCCACGCGACGGATCGCGACGCGTCGGCCGGGCCCCGGTGCGTGGCGCACTGTGGTCGCTGCCGCCCGCGACCGCGGTCGGCGTGGTGCTCGTGGCGGTGGCCGTGGGCTGGTTCGTACCGCTGCTCGGCATCAGCCTGGCCGCATTCCTGCTCGTCGACGTCGTGATCGGCGTCATCGGCAGGATGCGGACCGCCCGACAGTAGATCCGCGAGCTCAGGCCCGGGCCAGCGTCGCCAGCACGGCGGCGCTGGCCTCCCAGCCCATGCACTTGTCGGTGACCGACTGTCCGTAGGTCAACGATTCGGCATCCGGCGACTGCGCTCCCGGCTCCAGGAAGCTCTCCAGCATGACGCCGCTGATCGTCACCGGCGTACCCGACGCACGCGTCGCCCGGATGGCCGTGGCGATCTCCTCGGCGACCTCGGCCTGGCGGATGTGGTCCTTGCCCGAGTTCGCATGCGAGCAGTCGATCATGATCCGTTCCGGGAGTCCGGCCTTCGCCAGCGCGGCGACCGCCGACGCGACCGAGTCGGCATCGTGATTCGGGCCGGCGGTGCCGCCGCGCAGGATCACGTGGCACTCGTCGTTGCCGGCGGTCTCGACCACCGCGCCGTGACCGAAATCGTCGACGCCGAAGAACACGTGCTGGGCCGCCGCGGCCTTCACGCCGTCGATGGCCACCTGCACGTTGCCGTCGGTGCCGTTCTTGAAACCGATCGGCATCGACAGGCCCGACGCGAGTTGGCGGTGCACCTGCGACTCGGTGGTACGGGCCCCGATCGCACCCCAGGCCACGGCGTCGGCGATGTACTGCGGACTCGTGGGCTCGAGGAACTCACACCCCACCGGAAGACCGAGGTCGATGATGTCGAGCAGCAGCGACCGCGCGGTCCGCAAACCACGCTCGACGTCGAACGAGCCGTCCATGCCCGGGTCGTTGATGAGGCCCTTCCACCCGACGGTGGTGCGCGGCTTCTCGAAGTACACCCGCATCACGATCTTGAGCCGGTCCGCGTGGTCGGCGGCCAACGGCGCCAGTCGGCGTGCGTAGTCGATTGCCGCGATCGGGTCGTGGACCGAACACGGACCGACCACCACGAGCAGCCGGTCGTCGCGACCGGCCAGGATGTCGGCGATCTCCTCGCGGTCACGCTGCACGGTCAGTGCGCGGCGCGAGGTCAGCGGCAACTCGGTGCGGATGGTGTCCGGGGACGGGATGGAGCGGAACGACTTGATCCGGCGGTCCGAGGTGGATTCGGCGGCGGTCAAGTCCGAGATGGTGGTCACGTCATGCCTTTCGGGGTCTGGCCCGGTCGTATCGGGTGGCCCCTGGTCGTTCGTGCGTCACCGGAGGCCTGGAAATGACAAAAGCAGCAACCTGACGGTCGCTGCTCGGGGCTCCGGGTGTGTACGCGCGCGGCGATTCAGCGCTTCATCGTGGCCCCACCCGGAGCCTCGATAAAGCGCCAATAGACGCGTGCGGTGTTCATCACGGCGACCACGCTAGCACGACGCACCAGGTGGCCCCCAATCGCGGTTACGGATGACCTCGGTCGATCAACTGACTCAACACGATGATCGATTCGGAGTGCTCGACCGGACCGGCGCTGCGAATCCGCTCGAGGGCCTGCTCCAGATGCTGCACGTCCCGGGCGCGCACCCGCAGGATGGCGTCGGCCTGCCCGGTGATGGTGGCGGCGCTGACCACCTCGGGAATCGGCTCCCACGCCTCCTTCAGCACCTGCGGCGAGATGTTGCCACGACAGGAGACCTGCACATAGGCCTCGGTCGTCCACTGCATCGCATACGGATCGATCACTGCGGTGAAGCCCTTGATCACCCCGTCGTCGACCAGCCGATCCACCCGCCGCTTCACCGCCGGCGCCGACAATCCCACCACGTCACCGATCTGGGCGAAGGTGGCCCGGGCGTCGCGGGTCAGGCAGGCGAGCACCTTCTCGTCCAACTCATCGAGAACACGCAACGTATCTCCATTTCAGATATCAATATTGCGAATCCATTGCACAAGTGAGCAAGTTTCGTAGATTGATTGCATCACCGGTCCAGATTAACGTCGATTCATGACGATCACCAGCCCTGCCCGCGTGCCCGCGATCACCCGGGTTCCCCGGGTACGCACCTATGCGATGACCCCACCGGTGCACTTCACCGTCCAGTACGCGATCAACCCATGGATGGACCCCACGACGCCGGTGGATACCGATCGCGCGATCGCTCAGTGGCTACGCCTCCGCGAGGTCTACGAGGCACTCGGGCACACGGTGCACGCGGTGGACCCGCAACCGGGCCTGCCGGACATGGTCTACGCGGCCAACGGGGGACTGAGCGTCGCCGGCGCGACGATCGCCGCGCGGTTCGCGTTCCCCGAACGCGGACCGGAAGGCGATCACTATGCCGACTGGTTCTCCGCCAACGGCCTCGGACCGGTGCACCGCACCGACGGCATCCAGGAGGGCGAAGGCGACTTCCTGGTCGTCGGTGATCGCATCCTCGCCGGCACCGGGTTCCGCACGCACCGCGACACCCATGCCGAGATCGCCGCGCTGACCGGGAGACCGGTGATCACCCTCGAACTCGTCGACCCACGCTTCTATCACCTCGACACCGCGCTCGGCGTGCTCGATGACGACCTGATCGCCTACTACCCGCCCGCGTTCTCACCGCACTCGCAGGCGGTGCTCGCGGAACTCTTCCCGACCGCGGTCATCGCGACCGACGCCGACGCGTCCGCACTGGGCCTGAACTTCGTCTCCGACGGCCATCACGTCGTGATGACCGATGCGGCGCCGGCACTCGCGGATGCGCTGCGCACGGCCGGCTTCGAACCGGTCTGTGTGGAGTTGTCCGAACTACTCAAAGGCGGCGGCGGAGTGAAGTGCTGCACCCTAGAATTGAGGGGCACCGACGAGGAGGTCGACGTGTCGTCAGCCGCTGAACCACATGTGGCGCATAATTATTCGCCACTGCCGGTGACCGCGGCCACCGCCGAAGGCGCGTGGATCACCGACGTCGACGGACGTCGCTACCTGGACTGCCTCGGCGCGTACTCCGCGGTCAACTTCGGACATCGCCATCCGCGGATCGTCGCAGCCGCGCTCGATCAGATCGGGCGGGTCACTCTGACCAGCCGCGCATTTCGCTCCACGGAACTCGAACCCTTCTGCGCCGCACTGGCGACGCTGTGCGGCAAGGACATGGTGCTGCCGATGAACACGGGCGCCGAGGCCGTCGAGTCCGCGATCAAGGTCGCCCGCAAATGGGGTTACGACGTCAAGGGTGTCGCCGACGGTCGAGCGAAGGTCATCGTGGCGGGCGGCAACTTCCACGGCCGGACCATCAGTATCGTCAGCTTCAGCGACGACCCCGATGCCCGCACCGGATTCGGTCCGTACACACCGGGATTCGTTCAGGTGCCCTACGGCGATGCGGACGCGATCGCGGCCGCAATCGACGACGAGACGGTGGCCGTGCTCCTCGAACCGATCCAAGGCGAGGCCGGCATCATCGTGCCCTCCGACGACTACCTGCCGCGTGTGCGTGCACTGTGTACCAACCACAACGTGCTGATGATCGCCGACGAGATCCAGTCCGGGCTCGGGCGCACCGGAACCACCTTCGCCTGCGCGCATTGGGGTGTCGAGCCGGATGTCTACACCCTGGGCAAGGCACTCGGCGGTGGCATCCTGCCGGTGTCGGCGGTCGTCGCCGACTCCGACGTCCTCGGGGTTCTGCATCCCGGCGAGCACGGGTCGACATTCGGCGGCAACCCGCTCGCGGCGGCGGTGGGCCACACCGTGGTCGACATGCTCGCCGACGGTTCGTGGCAGCGTCGGGCCGCCGACCTCGGTGCGCACCTGCACACTCGGTTGGGTGAACTCGTCGGCAATGGCGTCATCGCGGTCCGTGGGCTCGGCCTGTGGGCCGGCATCGACCTCGAGCCCGGGGTCGGCACCGGTAAGGATGTCTGCCTGCGACTTGCCGAACGGGGCGTGCTGGCCAAGGACACCCACGGGTCGACGCTGCGCCTGGCTCCGCCACTGGTGATCACCACCGAGGAGATCGATTGGGCGGTGGATCAGTTGGCCGAGGCCGTACGCTCATCCTCGTGACCGATCCCAGCACCAGCCCGTCGCCGCCCGTCACCCGCCGCGTCCTGCTCATCCGGCACGGCCAGACCGAATGGTCGCTGACCGACCGCCACACCGGTCGCACCGACATCGATCTGACGCCGCGCGGCGAGGAGGACGCCCGCGCGCTGGTCGGCATCACCGACCGGCTCGGACTGACCAACCCGTATGTGTTCGCCTCCCCGCGCACCCGGGCACGGCGTACCGCCCAACTGGCCGGTCTCACCGTCGACGAGGTCGACGACAGATTCGCCGAATGGGATTACGGCGACTACGAGGGGCTGACCCGGGCGCAGATCCACGCCGCCGGGGATCCGGCATGGACCATCTGGACAGAGGGCGGACCGCACGGTGAGTCGGTCGAGGACATGACCCGGCGGGTCGACGGGGCCGTTGATGCCGTCGAGCAGCGGCTGGCCGACACCGACGTCATCGTCGTGTCGCACGGACACTTCTCCCGCTCGTTCATCTGCCGCTTCCTCGGCTGGCCGATCGGACAGGGTTCGGCGATCGATCTGCGTCCGGCCGGCGCGGCGATGATGATGCAACTCGGCGCCGACCGCCGCCTGTGCACGCTCGTCGGGCCGGAGGGGGCCGCCGCCACGCACGCCGCGTTGTGACAGTCGACCCCGACCGTCACCCGATCTACTCCAGCCGCAGCCCCATCTCGAGCGAGTCCCAGAGTTCACCGTTGCGTCGCCGATACTGGCCGGGACGCAGCCCCTCACGAACGAAGCCGTGCCGTTCGTAGAGCGCGATGGCCGCATAATTGTGCGGCCACACCTCCAGGACCACCTTGTGCGTTCCGCGGTCCCGGGCGTCGTCGGTTTCGGCCACCCGCACCCCGAATTCCGTGTGCTCGTCCATGGCGTCATCCGATTGCGGCAGCCAGCGCATCCCGATCGGTAACCGGGAGATCGCACACCGTTCCGCGGCAGACGTAGGCGGCATCGGCGCCGTCAATGGGGCCCCGACCATGCAGTAGCGGGATCGAATCCCGCTCGCCCGCAACCACGATCGCCCCACCCGGAGCCATAGCACGGGCCGATGTGGCAAGCTCACCCGCACTTCGATGGCTTTGCGCGACCGCGATCTGCAACGGACCGTGCAGTCGAGCCACCGCGACGGCCAGCCAATGGCCCGCAGACCGGGGCATCTTCGCCAACAGCACGATCGACCGCGCAAGTGTCTGATCGAGCAGCTCGGCATAGCGATTGGCCGGACCGAATTTCGCCAGCGCGGAGGCCGCCAACAACGCCTCGGCCATGAGTGAGGCGCCGGCCGGGGTCGCCCCGTCGACGGGGTCGCGAGGGCGGGTCATGAGATCGTTGCCTGTCGCGTCATACCAGGCGCCCGGCTCGGCGTCGTCGGAGAACAGCTCTATCGCAGCGTCGAGGATCGCCAATCCCTCATCACACCAGGATGTTTCGCCGGTCACCTGATGCAGGGTGAGGAGAGCGGTGACCAGCGCCGCATGATCGTCGAGCGCCGCGACGGGCGCACCGACGTGCCCGTCGAGCGAAGACCGTCGTAGTGTGCCGTCGACGAGATGGGTGTCGAGGAGCGCTCGGGCACACCGGGCGGCGAGATCGATCCAATCGGTGCGGCCCAGCGTCGCGCCCGCCTCGGCGAGTGCGGTCACCGCCATCGCATTCCAGGCGGTGACCACCTTGTCGTCGCGGGCAGGCTGTGGCCGCTGCGCGCGTGCCGCGAGCAGCCGGGACCGCACCGAGGCGAGTCGGTCGGCATCATCGGCGTCGCGTCTCAACTGCAGCGTCGACGTCCCGTGTTCGAACGTCCCGGCCTCGGTCACGCCGAACACCCCTGCCGCCCACGGGCCGTCATCGGGCCCGAGGACGTCGACGAGTTGTTGCGGCGACCAGACGTAGGTGGAACCCTCCACACCGTCGGCGTCGGCATCCAGCGACGAGGCGAAACCGCCGCGGACACCGAGGTCGCGGCGAAGGAACTCGACGGTCTCGGTGGTGATGCGCCGCGCGAACGCATCACCCGTGCGGCGCGCGAGGTGGGCGTAGGCGCGGATCAGCTGCGCGTTGTCGTACAGCATCTTCTCGAAATGTGGCACCACCCAGTCATTGTCGACCGAGTAGCGGGCGAAACCGCCGGCGAGTTGGTCGTAGATGCCACCGCGCGCCATCGCGACACACGTCCGGTGTACCGCGTCGAGCGCGGCGGTGTCGCCGTTGCGTTCCGACGCGCGCAGCAACCCTTCGAGCAGCGCTGAGGGCGGGAACTTGGGTGCCCCGCCGAATCCGCCGGCTGCCCGGTCCTCGTCACCCAGCGAGGTGGCCACGATATGGTCCAGCAGACGGTCGTCGAGGTCCACGTCGGCGACGGGCAAGGCGGAACTGTTCGCGTGCACATGGTCGCGGACCCGGCGGCCCATCTCGTCGATCTCGTCGCGACGGTGGACCCAGGCGTCGGTGACGGCACTCATGATCTGCGGAAACGACGGCATTCCGCCACGGGCGGTGACGGGAAAGTAGGTGCCGCAGTAGAACGGTTCACCCGTCGGCGTCAGGAAAGAGGTCATCGGCCAGCCGCCCTGGCCGGTCATCGCCACCGTCGCATTCATGTAGATGGCGTCGATGTCGGGCCGTTCTTCCCGGTCGACCTTGACACAGACGAAGTCTCGGTTCATCTGGGCGGCGACAACGTCGTTCTCGAACGACTCGTGTGCCATCACATGGCACCAGTGACACGCCGCGTAGCCGACCGACAGCAGGATCGGCACATCACGCTGCGCGGCCTCTGCCAGTGCCGAGTCGCCCCACTCCTGCCAGGCGACCGGATTGTCGGCATGCTGCCGTAGGTACGGGCTGGTCGAATTGCCGAGCAGGTTAGGTGTCGGCTTTCCTTCGCTCATCGGCCTGCACCCCATCTGTTGTGTCCGATGTGCCGTCGTCGTCGGTGTCGACGGAGTCGGTGCCGTCGTCGAACGCCTGATCCGGTTCCGGATGGTCGGCGTCGAACTTCTTCGGCAGCTTCTTGAGCTGAGTGTTCATCGACCTGATCAGGAATGCGGTGGCGACGAGCAGAACGATGATGACCAGCAATCCCAGTGGCGACGCCTTGCCGAACTCGGGCCCCTCGGGTTCCTCCACCGCAGCCAGGAACTGCACACCTGCGGTCCAGATCGTCGGGTCCATCGCGCTCACGGCTCCTCGATTCCGGCGAACAGGTCGGTCTCCGGGATCGACGTCTTCACCCGCGTCTTGGCGAGCTCGAACTCCTCGGTGGGCCACAGTCGCTGCTGCCACTCGAGCGGCACGGCGAAGAACACCCCGTTGGGATCGATCTGGGTGGCGTGGGCACGCAACGCGTCGTCACGCTGCGGGAAGTACTTTGCGCACTCCACCTGCGTGGTCACCCGACCCATCAGGTCTCCGCGACTCGGGTCGCGCTCCCACCGTTCGAGCCATTCGGTGAACGGACTCTCCTGGCCGTGGCGCTCGAACTCGTCGGAGAACAAGACCATGCGGTCCTTGATGAAGCCGTGCGTGTAGTACAGCTTCGAGACGGTCCACGGTTCCCCGGTGCCCGGATGGGCGTCGGGGTCCCCGGCACGCTCGAACGCTGCGACCGACACCTCGTGGTCACGGATGTGGTCCGGGTGCGGATAGCCGCCGTGCTCGTCGTAGGTGATCATCACGTGCGGCCGGAACTCCCGGACCACACGGACGAGGGCCTCGATCGGCTCTTCGATGTCGATGTCGGCGAACGATCCCTCCGGGACCGGCGGAAGCGGGTCCCCCTCGGGAAGCCCGGAGTCGACGAAGCCCAACCAGGTCTGTGCGACGCCCAGCGCGGCGGCCGCGTTCGCCATTTCTTCCTCGCGGACCTCGCTCATGCGCTCCTTGATGCCCGGGCGATCCATCGCCGGGTTCAGGATGTCGCCGCGCTCGCCACCGGTGAGGGTGACGACGAGCACCTCATGTCCCTCCGCCGCATACTTGGCGGACGTGGCGGCACCCTTGCTCGACTCGTCGTCCGGGTGTGCATGCACCGCCATCAGACGAAGACCGGCGTGGGGTCCACCAGTGTGAGATTCGGTCACGCTTCCTCACCTTCGGATCGTTACTCCTCCCATGGTAGGTATTGACCCGTGAACAGTTCAGTCGGGGGCACCGGCGCAGGTGACGGCGAAGGTCCGCGCAGCGGACCACGCGCCACCTATCCGGCGGCACAATCGGCGAGGAGCCGTCGGAACTGGTTCATCGCGCTGTCTGTGCTGGTCGTGGCCGCAGGTATCGGGCTCGCCGTCCTCGGCTACTCGAGATTCGCCAGTCCCGACGTGTCCGGGGAGGCGACCGGCTACGACATCGTCGACCAGTCGACTGTGGTCGTCCAGTTCACGGTGACCCGTGCGGATCCGGGACGGCCGGTGGCGTGCGTGGTGCGCGGCCGGTCGATCGACGGTGACGAGACCGGCCGGCGCGAGATCCTGATCCCGGCCGGCTCGCAGACCCAGGTCGGCATCCGGACCGAGGTCGCCACGTCCAAACCGCCGGTCATCGGTGAGGTCTTCGGCTGCACTGCAGACGTTCCCGCCTACCTAACAGAATCGACACCGTGACGCAGAAGCACCGGGACAGGGCCGTGTTCGCTACGCTGTCCAGCCCGTACTACGCCTATCTGCTGGCCCTGTTCGTCGGCGTGATGCTCATCAGCAACATCACCGGCACCAAGGGCGTCATCCTCTTCGACGACTGGCTGCATGTCTCGCTGGGCCCCATCCAGATGGACGGCCTGGTCACCGACGGTGCGTTCTACCTGTTTCCGCTGGCCTATGTGCTCGGTGACGTCATCAGCGAGGTGTACGGATTTCGCGCCATGCGCAGGGCCATCCTGGCCGGTTTCGTGGTGCTGGCGATCGCGTCGATCTGCTTCTGGCTCACGATCGAACTGCCCGCCGCGGAGTTCTACGAAGGTCAGGAGGCCTTCCGGACAGTGGCCGGGGTGGTGCCCCAGTTCCTCCTCGCCGGGCTGGCCGGCTACCTCGCCGGCGAATTCCTCAACTCGTTCGTGCTGGTGAAGATGAAGGAGCGAGCAGGTGAGCGTCACCTGTGGGCGCGCCTGATCGGTTCCACGGTGGTCGGCGAGTTCGCCGACACGCTGGTGTTCTGCTCGATCGCAGCCTCGGCGCTGGGCATTTCCACCTGGGGTGATTTCATCAACTACACCATCGTCGGATTTGTCTGGAAGACGTTGGTGGAGATCGTGATCATGCCGCTGACCTACCTCGTCGTGGGGTGGTTGAAGAAGCGCGAACCGAGCTATCAGCAAGCGCTGAACGAGACACGTTCGCAAACATCGGATGTGCTTTAGCTCTCAGCGACTGGTATCCTCGGTAAATACACGGCTCCGCGAGGGGTCGTGTTGCTGCATTTAGAGCAGTCCATATGCCCAGGTCCAACAATGTGCCGAGGGCGCGGACAACACAAAGGAGTAACCGATGACCGACACACAGGTGACGTGGCTGACCCAGGAGTCGCATGACCGCCTCAAGGGCGAACTCGATTCCCTGATCGCCAACCGACCGGTCATTGCTGCCGAGATCAATGAACGTCGCGAAGAGGGCGACCTCAAGGAGAACGGTGGATACCACGCGGCCCGCGAAGAGCAGGGCCAGCAGGAGGCGCGTATCCGCCAGCTCCAGGAACTGCTGAACAACGCCAAGGTCGGCGAGGCCCCCACCCAGTCCGGTGTGGCGCTGCCCGGTTCGGTGGTCAAGGTCTACTACGACGGCGACGAGAGCGACACCGAGACCTTCCTGATCGCCACCCGCGAGGAGAGCGCCAAGGACGGCTCCATCGAGACCTATTCGCCCAGCTCACCGCTGGGTGCCGCCCTGATCGACGCCAAGGTCGGCGAGACGCGCGAGTACACCGTGCCCAGCGGCGCGGTCGTCAAGGTCACGCTGCTGAGCGCCGAGCCGTACCACAGCTGACCGGGCGCAGTACCGGTCCACAACACGGCGGCCGGTGTCGAGGCGATGTCTCGACACCGGCCGCTACGTCGTCTGCTCGGCGAGAAGTCGCCGCAAAGCGTCCTCGACGCGAGAGAGTTCACGAACCGTCGCCTGCTCAGGAGACCGACGGCGAACCAGGTGGTCGAGATCAGGTAATAGGTAGGCAGGTGGGACCTCCAACGCCCGCGCCAGCCGGTACACAGTCGACAACTGCGGGTCCGCGATGAAAGGGTCGCGGTTACTCCTGTTGCGCTCGAGGTTCGACACCTGGTTGTGATGCATGCCGCACAACTGAGCGACCTCTTGTTGAGACAGTCCGCGAATCTGCCGGATCACTCTGAGCCTATGCCCGAACGAGTCGCCGTAGGTTCCCCAATCCAGGGATCCTCGTTCGCGGGCAGGCACAATCCCAATCTGTCCGACACACAACGTATTGTCTGCACAACATGATGTGCGTCGATGCGCTGGGAGAATCCCGTGAAGCTGAGTGATCTGTCGCCCGGCATCTCCATTGCGGGACGGTGGCCGCAAGCCGTAACGGTCGTGTCGGTGGCCCACCACGGCGACGACGCGGCGTCACTCGTACTTCGCTACGCTGATGGCACATTCGCCGAAGAAATGGTGTTCGCCGCAGACGTGACGAGCCTGACGACGGTCGACGACACAACCGTCGACTGGACATTTTCTGCTGCACCTGGCCAATTCAAGCTGGCCACCGAGGCACTGCGCATCAGAATGGCCGGCGTACACGACCCGATGGTCGCAGTCGCCACCAGCGACATATCTCCGCTTCCCCACCAGATACGTGCGGTGTACGGAGAACTGCTGCCGCGCACACCGTTACGCTTCCTCCTGGCAGACGACCCGGGTGCCGGCAAGACGATCATGGCCGGGCTCTACGCCAAGGAGCTGATCCTTCGGGGCGACCTGACACGCATGCTCATCGTCGCGCCCGGCGGCCTGGTCGAGCAGTGGCAGGATGAATTGGACAGCAAGTTCGGCATCACCGCTACGCTTCTCACGCGCGAAGTGATCAATGCAAGTATTGACTCAGACCCGTTCAGGACCCATCCCTTCCTCATCGCACGCATGGATCAGCTCGCACGGGACGAGGAGATCGCCGAACGGCTCGGACGCAGCGAATGGGACCTCGTCGTGGTTGACGAGGCCCACCGGATGTCGGCGAACTGGTGGGGCGGCGAGCTCAGGAAGACCAAGAGGTTCGCTCTTGGTCAGCTTATGGGCTCCATCACTCGGCATCTCCTCCTCATGACGGCGACGCCGCATTCCGGCAGTGAAGAGAACTTTCAGGCCTTCCTCAGCCTGCTCGATCCGGATCGCTTTGAAGGTCAGTTTCGTCCCGGCGCCCATGCCACCGAGACCGCCGGGCTCATGCGGCGCATGGTCAAGGAGGAACTGCTCACCTTCGACGGCAGACGGCTCTTTCCCGAACGTATCGCCGAAACCGTGCCGTACCGGCTCTCACCTGGCGAGCGGCAACTGTACGACGCAGTGACGCACTATGTCCGCGAAGAGATGAACCGTGCTGAACAGCACAGCGATTCGCCTCACCGACGGACTGTCGGGTTTGCACTCACCGTGCTTCAGCGCCGGCTGGCGTCCAGCACGCATGCCATCGTGCGCAGTCTGGAGCGGCGACGCATACGTCTCACAACGAAGCGCGCTGAGATGGCCTCTGGACAGCACCCGATCTCAGAACCGGGGCTCCGGTTGCCGAATCCGGACGATTTCGATGATCCTGACCAGTTCAATGCCGAGGAGTACGAGCGACTCGAGGAAGAAGTCGTCGATGCAGCGACTGCGGCTCGCACCGTCGCGGAACTCGACGTCGAAATCGCAATTCTCGATGACCTCGTCGCGCTCGCCCGCCAGGTTCGCGACAGCGGTGTCGACCGTAAGTGGGCCGAACTCCGCAACCTCCTGACCGATCATGACCTTCTCAGTGCACCCGACGGCGAGCGGCGGAAGTTGATCGTCTTCACCGAGCATCGGGACACACTGGAGTACTTGACGCGGCAGATCCGCAATGTGCTCGGAAACGATGAGGCCGTTGTGACCATCCATGGCGGCACGCGGCGCAGCGAACGCAAGTCAGTCCGCGAGCGGTTCACTCAGGACCCGGCCCGGCAGGTGCTGGTCGCGACCGACGCCGCAGGCGAAGGACTGAATCTGCAGGCCGCTCACCTCATGATCAACTATGACCTGCCCTGGAACCCCAACCGTCTAGAACAACGATTCGGCCGGATTCACCGCATCGGCCAGAGTCACGTCTGCCGACTGTGGAACATCGTCGCCGACGAAACCCGCGAGGGTCACGTCTACGCCCGATTGCTGGAGAAGATGGAGCAACAGCGAAATGCATACGGCGGCAAACTCTTCGACATACTCGGCGACGCGTTCGCGGAGAAGCCGCTCAGGACACTACTGATGGATGCGATCCGATACGGTGACGACCCAGCACGAATCGACGAGATCGAACGTGTGGTGGACAGCCAGATCGCAGAGGGCTGCGGCGACCTCGTGCGCGAACGCGCGTTGGCCAAGGAGACGTTGAATCCGCTCGAACTCGACAGACTTCGTCGTGAAATGGACGAGGCCTCCGCCCGCCGTCTGCAGCCATACTACATCGAGAAGTTCTTCGTCGATGCGTTCAGCGAGTTGGGGGGCCGACTGTCCCGCCGCGAGAAACGTCGCTACCAGATCACCAACGTTCCTGGGCCGCTACGACATCGTCCTGGACGCCGGGAGCATTTCGGCAAGCCCGTGGTGGCCGCGTATGAGCGGGTCACATTCGAACCCAATGCGCTCGGCGGCCGGGACACAATGCGGGCTGAACTGTTGGCGCCGGGTCACCCGCTCCTTGATGCGGTGCTCGATGCAACGATCGAAAAGCACCTTCCCGACCTCCAGCGAGGTACCACTCTGTTCGATCCGCTCGACAGCGCCACGGAACCCTATGTGTTGCTGGCGATCTCCAGTGAGGTGCTCGATGGGCACCAGCACGTCGTGAGCAAACGGTTCGCCTTTGTCGAACTGCGGGCCGATGGATCGGTCGTGGATGCGGGGCCTGCACCTCATCTCGATCTCGCGCCGCCACCATCGAGCGCAGCAGACGCTGTCGACCGCGCTCGGGAGCATCGCTTGCTCGATGCGGGACTCGTTGACCGCGCGATGGGTTGGGCCGCGAGCATCGCCGCACCGCACCACCTGGCGGATGCGCGGTCGAGACTTCTCCCAACGATCGAGAAGACCACAGCGGCTGTGCGCACTCGCCTGATCAGCCAGGTGAACTATCTGGACGGCGAGGCAGCCCGCCGGCGCGAGAGCGATGCCACCGGACGGACACGGAAACCGCGCAACACGCAAAGTCCAGATCGCCTGGAAGCGCGTGCTCGAGAACTGGAGCGCAGGTTGGCGGTTCGGACCGATGAGCTCTCGAAAGACGCAGCCCTCGTTGCACGGCCGCCGACGTTGACCGCTGCCATGCTGGTCGTCCCGGCCGGGATGGTCGGTGGTTCGCTGGCAACGCTCGCCCGCGACACAGCGGTTACCGAGCGACGGGCAGTCGACGCGATACTCGCCGCGGAGACCGCTCTCGGCCGGCAACCCGAGGAGATGCCGCACAACAACAAGGGTTACGACATTCGGTCGGTACCGCCACGCGACTCCTTGGGCGCCGCGCGGCCAACGGTGTTTCTCGAGGTGAAGGGCCGCGTCGAGGGCGCCGAAGACTTCTTCGTCACCTACAACGAGGTCCTGCATGCCCGCAATACGGGTGAACAGCACCGATTGGCGCTGGTCTCGGTCAGCGACGCGGGACCCGAGCATGATCGAATCCGATATGTCACCGACTACTTCCGGGACTTCGACATGGGCAGCACGGACGTATCGGGTGTGCAGCTCGATTGGCACAAGGTGTGGTCGAAGGGAAGGCCTCCGCACTGACGTTCCGCGGAACGCCGTCATCGACGTTCCGCGGAACGCGGGTGGCTATCTCAGCGACACCGCCACACCACCCGAGAACATCGAATCGTGCAGTTCGATGCTCGCAGGGACAGCGTCAACCGGCATGTCATAGATGACCTGGACGTCGACAGCATTTCCGGGATTGATGTTGTCCCACACAGCGATATCGTTGCTGTCGCTGTCCAGGGCGATCTGCGCGGACGTGTCTGACTCGAAGCTGCGCTCCTGCGCGTCAATGAGCTTCTGATTGCTCGGCGAGAATCCCTTCGCTTCATCACCGATGTTCGTGACCGTCATCGTCACGATCACGAACTGTCCCTGCGCCTTTTGTGCGAGGTAGGGGTTGTCGCCAACGCTCTGCAGGCCTTGCTGGACTTCTGTGACGACGAACTCGAACTTGCCGTCGCGTACCGGGGTATTGATCGCGGCGACTGCGTCGTCGGCTCCTTCGTCATCGGCTCCTACTTCCGCGGCCGGCGGCGCTGGTGTCTCCGCGACAGGATTCGCCGCACCAGCGCTGACCTCATCTGCGGGTTCGTCGGACCCACCACCGGACAGTGCCGCGATCACCATGAAGATCACAACGATGCCGCCGACGATCCACGGCCACTTGCGCTGTTTCTTCGGCGACTGCGCCGGCGGGACCGGCGGTTGCCCGTAGCCCCACTGGGAGTACGGCTGTTGGGCATACGGCTGCTGAGACGGGTACTCCTGACTATACTGGGGCGCTCCCTGCGGAGCGTTCAGGTGCTGTGGTTCACCCGGATTCACCGGGCCATTCTCTGGTGTATTCGTCATGGCCGGAGATACTGCACCAACGGTCTGACAAAAACGGCGAACCCCGCGTTCCGCGGAACGCCGACAAGTGGAGCAACCGCTGCGAACCAGCTCGTGAACCACCAACATGTTGTGCTACGTTTACCGGCTCTGTTCGGTACGCGAGAGGTGGCCATGTCCGTCGCTACACAACATGTTGGTAAACGCAAGCTGATCGAGGTCAGCCTGCCGCTGGAGGCGATCAACAAGGAGTCGGCCCGCGAGAAGTCAATCCGGCACGGGCATCCGTCGACGCTGCACCTGTGGTGGGCTCGGCGACCTCTGGCGGCCGCCCGCGCCGTCCTCTTCGCGCAACTCGTCGACGACCCTGGCTCACGTCCAGACCTCTACCCGACCGAGGAGGAGCAGACCACCGCACGCAAGGAGCTGCACAGGCTGATCGAACGTCTCGTCGTCTGGGAGAACTCCAACGACGAGGATCTGCTCCGCGAAGCGAACCAGAGAATCCTCGAATCGACAGATGGCAACCCCCCGCCCATCCTGGACCCGTTCGCCGGCGGTGGCACTATCCCGCTCGAAGCCCAACGACTCGGTCTGGAAGCGCATGCCTCGGATTTGAATCCTGTTGCGGTGCTCATCAACAAGGCTCTCATCGAGATCCCGCCAAAGTTCGCGGGACAACCACCCGTGTACCCCGGCGCCGCAGCGGAGACAATTCAGTCCTGGCCTCGTGCAACAGGTCTCGCCGAGGATGTCCGCCGGTACGGCCAATGGATGCGCGACGAAGCTGAGAAGCGGATCGGGCACCTCTACCCGAAGGCGACACTGCCGAATGGATCGAAGGCAACTGTCATTGCGTGGATCTGGGCGCGTACGGTCCAGTGCCCGAACCCGAACTGCGGGATTGAGATGCCATTGGTCCGTTCGTGGTGGCTAGGCAAGAAGAAGGGCAAAGAGGCCTACGTTGTGCCCATGGTCGAGGACAAGGCAGTGCGATTCGAGATCGGTCACGATCTGAAGAACGCGCCGACTGCGGAGACCGATGGCACGGTCGGCCGAACCGGGGCGGCGTGTGTGCGGTGCGGGGATGCAGTCTCACTCAAATACATCCGCGCCGAGGGTCAAGCGGGCCGGATGGGCGCGCAGTTGATGGCGACCGTCGCCGCAGGCAAGCGCACCCGGATCTACCTGGAGCCCACGGCCGAGCACGCGCACGCCGCCGACGTTGAGATCCCGGCCTCGGCACCCACGGGGGTGTTACCCAAAAACCCTCGAGACTTCAAGACGCCCAACTATGGGATGACGACATTCGCGTCTCTCTTCACCCCACGCCAGCTCACCGCGCTGACCACCTTTAGCGATCTAGTGGGCGAAGCACGCGAAGCCGTAGTTCAGGACGCGCTTACCGCGGGACTGCCAAGCGGCGATCGGCTTGATGCCGACGGGGGTGGCGCCGAAGCGTACGCGGATGCGGTGGCGACCTATTTGGGGCTCGGTGTCAGTCGACTAGCCGACATCTCGAACTCACTCTGCCGCTGGGAGAATACGAAAGAGCAGGTCCGAAATCTCTTCGCACGTCAAGCCATTCCAATGATCTGGGACTACCCGGACACTACGCCTTTCGGAACGGCTGCGGGATCATACTCCGTGAGCCTCGGCAGCATCATCAAGGGAATTCGCGCAGTCGGCCCCACCCCGGCTGTCACACGTCAGGAATCGGCATCCGTAGCTGATCTCGGCTATCTGATATCGACTGACCCTCCGTATTACGACAATATCGGCTACTCGGATCTATCAGACTTCTTCTACGTCTGGTTGCGACGGTCCCTTCACAAAATCCACCCGAGCATTCTCTCGACGATGCTGGTACCGAAGGCGGAGGAGCTCGTCGCCAATCCCTACAGACATGACGGCAGGGAGGGCGCACAGCGCTTCTTCGAGGACGGATTCCGCGAAGTGTTCCGGCGGGCACGCGAAACCGCGATGCCTGACTTTCCGATCACGGTCTACTACGCATTCAAACAACAGGAATCGGCACTCGGAGGCGAGTCTTCCACTGGCTGGGAAACCCTGCTTGAGGGCATGATCCGCTCCGGTTGGGTGATTACGGCCACGTGGCCGATGCGATCAGAACTGAGCAATCGGATGCTGGCCAGTGGCACCAACGCACTCGCCTCATCCATAGTCCTAGCCTGCCGCCCCCGTCCAGAAAACGCGCCGCGCACCGACCGCCGGGGCTTCATTTCGACGCTCCGATCCGAACTACCCGACAAGCTCCGCGAACTCCAGCAGGGCGCCATCGCCCCGGTCGACCTCCCCCAGGCCGCGATCGGACCGGGTATGGCCGTCTTCTCCCGCTACAGCGCGGTCCTCGAAGACGACGGCTCGAAGATGACCGTCCGATCGGCACTCCAACGGATCAACGCCATCCTCGACGAGGTGCTCACCGAGCTCGAGAACGACTTCGACAACGAGACGCGGTTTGCGCTCACATGGTTCCGTCAGGCCGGATTCGACAGCGGCAAGTTCGGCGAGGCCGAATCGGTGTCGAACGCACGCGGCGTCTCGCTCGATGCCCTCGAACGCGCCGGGATTCTGACCAAGGGCGGCGGCAAGGTCCAGCTCATCCCGCCACCGAACATGCCGGCCGATTATGACCCGTCGTCGGACACTGCCATCTCCCAGTGGGAGGTCGTCATGCACCTCACCCGGGCGCTCGCCAACCACGGCGTGCCGGCAGCGGCGTCGTTGCTCGGCCGCGTTCCGCGGAACGTCGACTGGGATCTGTGCAAGGAGCTCGCGACGCTGATGTTCAAGCTCGCCGAAAACAAGAAGCAGACCAAGCTCGCCGTGGACTTCAACGACCTCGGCGCCGCCTGGAACGACATCGCTCGGCAGGCTCCCGAATCGTCCTACCAGCCGTCCCTCGTGGACTGAGTTCACGCGGTCGATCTGCCCGATAGAGTCGCAGTTGTTCACAACATGATGTGCAAACTGCGAAGTGAGGCGAGCATGGCGCTCAGCAACCGGGACCGGATCAACCGAGCGATGGAGTTACTCGGGCCTGCGTTGGATCGGTTCATCACCTCGGTCCTCGAACCCGAGATGCCAAATGGTCACACCTGGATCCAGCTGATGCAGCTCCGCGATCAGAGCCGCGGCAGCGGGTCGTCGAACAACCGTCACTACGACCCGAACGACCCCTCCGACGGCCTGCGGATGATCATCGACAACATCCCGAACACTGTGCGTCGCGGGTGGTACCCATTCGACGACCGCCTCTCGCGGACGCAGAAGAGCTACGCCACCGAGCTTCGCGACTACCGACACGACTTCGCCCACATGAAGCCCTTCGACAACGAAGAGGCCCAGCGCGCGCTCGACACCTGCGAGCGCTTCCTCAAGGCGATCGGTGCACCGAAGGAGGCTGACGAGGTCCGCAGGCTGCGGCTGGACCTGCGTCGCGTGGCGTCGGAACGAGAGGACACCCAGGCCGCCCGCAAGCTTGATCTCGCGTCTGTGGGGGCCGACAACCTTCCGGCGTGGCGCGAGATTCTGAGCCCCCACCCGGACGTCGCGAGCGACAACTTCAACGCCGCCGAGTTCGCCGCCGACCTGTACACGGTGGCGCAGGGCAAGGAGGCGGGCGAATACTCCGACCCGGTGCAGTTCTTCGAGCGCACCTACCTCACTCAAGGGCTGCGCGACCTCATCGAGCGGAACGTCCGGCGGCTGACCGGCGACCTCAACGCTTCCCCGGTCGTCAACCTGCAGACCAACTTCGGTGGCGGCAAGACGCACTCGATGCTCGCCCTATGGCATCTGGCGTCGGGCCGGCCCAGCACCGCATACCCCGACGACGTCGCTGCATTGGCGGCTCCGCTCGACAGCGTGCCTCAGGGCGTAAGGCGCGTCGCGATCGTCGGCAATCAGATGGAGCCGGCGCGGATCAACACCGACGACGGCCGCCCCGGCATCCGGACCATGTGGGGTGAACTCGCGTGGCAGCTCGGCGGCCAGGACGCTTACGAGATCGTCGCCGAGGCGGACCGCGCCGGGACCAACCCCGGCGCCTCACTTCGTGAGCTGTTCGAGCTCTACTCGCCCGCTGTCATCTTGATCGACGAGTGGGTGGCCTATGCTCGCCAACTCGTGAACCCCGCGGCAAATGTGGTAGCCGGTGACTTCGACACGCAGTTCACGTTCGCGCAGACACTGACCGAAGCCGCCAAGGCCACCGCGGGCGTGCAGGTCGTCATCTCGATTCCGGCGTCGTATGACAACCGCACCGATGCCGATGACATCAACGACGAAGAAGTCGGCGGCGAACATGGGCGAGCCGCACTGGAGAGACTCAAATCAATCGTCGGCCGCACCGCCGATCACTGGCTGCCGGCCAACCCGCAAGAGAGCTTCGAGATCGTCCGCCGGCGCATCTTCACCGCTCCCGACGGGGAGACGCTGGCTAAGATCAGCTCAATCGCCAAGACGCTGGTCGAGTATTACCGCAAGCATGCCACCGAGTTCCCCAGCGAGGCGCTCGAACCTGCCTACGTAGACCGCATCCGGCGGTCATATCCGATTCACCCGGAACTGTTCGATCGGCTCTACGAGGATTGGTCGACCCTCGATCGCTTCCAGCGCACACGCGGTGTGCTCCGGATGATGAACAAAATCGTCGGCACGCTCTGGCGCAGCGCGAACCCTGCACCCTTGATCATGCCGGGTTCCGTCCCGCTCGAGAAGGATTCGGTGGTCACCGAGATCAGCCAGTACCTCGACGACAACTGGCGACCGATCCTGACCAGCGATGTCGCCGGTGACCACTCGGTGCCCTACAACCTGGACAACGACCACGATCTCTTCGGCAAGCGCAGCGTCACCCAACGGCTCGCACGCTCGATCTTCATCGCAGCGACACCGAGTCTGCACACTGCGCACAAGGGAGTCGACAAGCCAAGGATCTTTCTCGGCACCGCAATCCCCGGCGACGTCCCTGGCAACTTCCACTCGGCGCTCGACCATCTGGCAAACAAGGCGACCTACCTCTACACCGATGCCGCGCGCTATTGGTACGACACCCACGCCAACACCACCCGTGCCGCCCGAGATCATGCCGCGGGACTCCCCAAGGCTGATGTATGGGCAGAGGTCGAGGCTCGGCTCGACGCTGCCCGACGCGCATCCCGCGACACCAGCTTTGTCGGCATCCACGTGTGCCCATCGAACTCAGCCGACATACCAGATGAACCGTCGACCCGACTCGTCATCGCGTCCCCCGAGGTCACGCACGTGAACAAGTCGACGAGTTCATCAGCAATGTCCTGGGCGGCGGACGTCCTCGAACATCGCGGCGCGGGAAACCGCTCATATAAGAATTCCCTGGTCGTGCTTGCTGCCGACGACAAACGAGCCCGGGAACTCGAAGAGGCGGTCCGCGAGTTCCTCGCTTGGCGATACGTGCACACGAACGCCGATTCTCTTGGCCTCGGCGGTCAGCAAACCCGACAGTCCGAGTCGCGCATGAACAAGGCCGATGCAGTGGTTGCCGACCGACTCCTCGACACCTTCATCTGGGCAATCCTGCCGGAGCAACCGGTCGATCAGGCGACATACTCACTGGGTGCCGTCAACGCAGGCGGCACCACAGATGACCTGATCGCACGAACCGGGAAGAAGCTTGCCGACAGCAACCTGCTGTCGACGACACGTTCATCTCGATTGCTGAGCATGGATCTCACGGGCCCACTGGAGTCGGCATGGCGGCCAGGGCATATCAGCGTCGGCGAACTCCACGGCTTCTATGCCACCTACCCCTACCTTGCTCGACTCCGGAACCGAGACGCGCTCGTCGAGGGCCTTCTCACGGTCTACAACGACATGGCTTGGCAAGCCGAAGGCTTCGCATTCGCCTACGCCTGGGACGAGACCGAGCAGAAGTACGTCGACCTCCACCTTCCGACCGACTCCGCGACGCCGCAGCTCTCGGACACAGTCCTTGTCGTCAAGCCGGATATAGCCCAAGCACAACGCGATCGAGAGGTCGCCGAGGTCGCCGAAACCTCCGACAACGATGGTGGTGAGGCCAGCGCGAACGACGACACCCGGCGGACTGACACCGATTCGGAAGACTCCAGCGCGACGAGACAGACACCTCGAGCGACCCGCTTCTGGGCATCGACGACCCTCGACGGGGACTTTCCGGCCCGAGATTTTTCGACTATCCAACAGGAGATTCTGCAGTTCTTGTCGGGGGCGCCGGGTACAACTGTCGAAGTACGGATCGAGATCGATGCCGCGTCGCCGGAGGGCTTCGACGACGCGGTGCAACGGACGGTTCGCGAGAACTCGAACACCCTTGGGTTCGAGCAGTCAGGGTTCGAAATGGAGTGATTTGTGGCGGGGACAGAACTCGGGTGTCGATCGTTGTTCCGGGTCGAGAACGACTCGGACATCACAACCAAGGTCCACCAGCAGCTCTACGCATGGTGCAAGAATCCACGCAAGAACTGGGATGCCGACAAGCTCAGTGGCCCCGGCGTTGCCGAGGTTGCACCAGGCGTAACAGCCTCACTCGTCCGAGATGACCGCCAGGACGGCAGCACAATCGAGCGGTGGCGCTTTCACCAAGACGAAGGCCACGGTGTGTGGATCACCCAGTTGACCACCTTGGTGGACCGCAACGACGACGGCTGGGTATGGACAGACGTTCTCAGACCTTCCGGTGCTGACGCGAGTGTTCCGCGGCTGGTGAGCAACATCCTCGAGGTCGCTGACGGTCTGGATGGCCGTCATCGTCTCACTGCTGAGCCCTTTCGCGCACACATCGATGATGTCGACTACCTGTACGACGCATTACTCGACCCGCAACGTCGTGGATACCTGTTTCTGGCCGGGGCAGACGACAACGTCACCGTCCCACTTCCGGAGTGGGCCGACTTCGTCGCCAAGTTGCTGTCGCGGACCCGCGGCATCGCGAGCGCGTATGCGCTCGATGCGGAGACGACGCTCGCGCTCAACTCACGCCTGCCAGAGTCTCATCGGCTTCGGCCATGGTCGATTCGGACATACCTGCCGCATCCGGAACTGAACGATCCGCGCGACTCCACTCGACACCGCATGCTGACGACAGCGCGCATCATCGATGACTCCCAGTACCGGTTGCGAGATCTGCTGGGCCGGTCAGCGTGCAGACATTCGACAACCTTTGCTCTGCCTTCGGAGCTCATCCGAATAGACCGCAGGCTGCGCGAATTGTTGGACGAGACCATCGTCGACCGAGTCGTGGTCACGACACAGGTCCCGCAGGCGTCCAGTGAAACGCCGCGAGAGGTTGCCGAGCCACCGCTCATCGACACTCCCCCGGTCGACACCGCAGGCCCTGCACCAGACCGCGCATCCAGCGGAATCCTCGACACCCTTCGCACAGTGGTGCGATCTGTTATCGGCACCGCAGAGGTGACCACAGAAGCTGTCAGCCGCCTCGGGCAGCTCGCCTCCGAGGCCCTTCGACAACAGGACAGCGTTCGCCTCGTTCGATCTCGTATTCAGACGATCGAGTCCGAGCGCAGTGCACTTGAAGACCAGAACACCGAACTGACACGCACCGTGGATGATGGCCTCATCGACCTCGCTGAAGCGCTCAGTGACCTCGACACGGCGAACCGCGAGCTCCGTCACCTTCGCGGCGAGCTCGCGCGCGTGGGGCGAGACCAGGCCGACTGGCAACCGCCCGAGAATTCACTCGACATGCCGCCGGGTAGCTTTCAGGAACTTCTTGAGCGTCTCGACGAGCTGGTCTTTGTCGAATTCACCGGTCAGGAGAAGTATGCGCTTGAGCTCGACGAAAAGAACCCTCTCGACTCGTGGGCCAGAAAGACATGGAATGCGCTGCGCGCCCTGAACGACTATTGCCGTGTGCGGACATCCTCCGAGTTCACGGGAAGCGTGGACGACTACATCATCCAGACGCCTCCAGGGTGCGTGTCGATCCCGCCGAACAGCCACGCCAGGGACGAGACGGGTGCCACCGAAAACCACAAGCAATACGGAAAGGCCAGGACCTTTCCCGTACCGGTGGCGGTCGACGCCGGCGGCACGCTCTTCATGGGTGCGCACGTTAAGATCGCCAAATTCGGGAGCATCAGCCCGCGGATGCACTACTACAACGACGCAACCGGCACCGGCAAGATCTACGTCGGTTACATCGGACCCCACCTACCCAACTTCCGAACCAACTGACAGCTGCCCTCGTCGCTGGTGCTCGGTCAACTCGGACACACCTGCGACGCTGGACCAATTCACGATGCGCCGCCCTCACCTACCGCTGCCGGTAGACATGGGCTCGATGATCCACCCGGATCACCAGAACCGTTGCATCATCGGGCAATTCATAGATCACCCGGTATGCGCCCCGACGAGCCGAGTAGAAGCCCAGCAAATTGCCGCCGAGCGGTTTGCCGACACGCCGCGGATTCTGCGCGAGTGGACCGTAGATGAAATCGATCACAGCGTGAACGTAACGTGGTGAGAGTCTGTCGAGCGATCGCACAGCGCTCGGCGCGAGCTGCACGCGGTACATCATCAGCGCGCGTATCGAGCACGAACCGCAGCTTCGTCGAGGGTCGACTCATCAGCAAGCGCCTCGCGCGCCTCACGGATATCGTCTGCCAGCCCGGGCCGACTCTGCCAGTAGAGGGTTTCCTGCACGGCGTCCCACTCGTCGGCGCTGACCAGGACGACCGCCGCTGATCCATTACGCGTCACGGTGACGTGTTCATGCGTACGCATCACCTCGTCCACCAGCTCACTGAGCTTGGCCTTGGCGACCGACAGCGGAAGAATACGCACGTCGCCCATCATAGACCTGTTAACAGACCAGTTATAGACCAGAATTCGAACCATCCGGAGCATCGCGCGCCGCACCCGTCCACCCCGGTCATGCGGCCAGCACGGACACCGACGTCATTCCGGGCAGTTCCGGCCAACCAGGCTTCACATACTCGTACTTGTTCTTCGGGATGGCGACCTGATTCAACCGGAGCCGGCTTCTTTCGACTGCTGTGCCGAGTCTGCAGCACCGTGATAACCGGCTCGATGTCATCGGCTTGCGTCACCTTCAGATCGCGCGTGAGCGGCACGACGACCCGCGCGGCATCGGCCAACGTCGATGACCGCCACGGACTCAGAAAGTCGACCCGTTCGGACGGGCGAATCCGGGTCAGGACGTGCAGGATCAATGCATCGGCCCGCAACTCGCCACGGTCGCAGGCTCCACCGTCCTCCTCGTCCGGTTCATCGTCGGCATATCCCCACCACAGCACACCGTCCACACCGACGTCGGTCACGTCGAGCCTGAACAGGTCGAAGGTCGCCCAGAGCCGGGGGACGTCCTGTGGTGCCCACTGCGGTGTTGGTGTCCGGTTACGTCCCATGAACCGGAAAGCTAGCCGTCATCGACACAGGCGCCGCGAAACGATCCACAGGCCGCCGAGGCATCCACAGCGTCCCCACAGCAACGCCCAAGATGGTCCCCAACCCGCGGCATCATCCTTGGATCATGAGGAAGAACACACGCAGTCCCCATGTCGCACTGGTCGTCGTCGACGACGATCCCGCCGTCAGAGACCATGCTCGCACCCTGTTCGCACACGACATCCCGTTCGGCGTGGTCAGCGGCCACTACTCGGCGGTGGTGCCGTTCATGCTCGGCAACAACGGCCACACGGTCGCGCTCGTGGCCGACGTCGACGACCCGGATCAGCTCGCCGAGGCGATCGTCGCGACCGAACGCCGCCTGGGTCCGGTGGGTGCGGTGATCCGCTACGCGTCGGATCTGCCCGGCGGTACCGCAGCAATTGACGGGGCCGGCTCGATCGACGGGGCCGGCAGGGGCGGCGCCGCGCCGGCCGCCTGACGCCACGGCAGGTAGATGATCACCATCGCGACCGCGATGACCGCGGCGATGGCGACGATGTCGAGGATGTAGTGGTTCGCGGTCCCCACCACGACGAAGAATGTGGTGAACGGGTACACCGCACCGAGGACCCGCACCCAGCTGCGCCGCGCGTAGAGCACGATCATCAGACCGGCCCAGATGGCCCACCCGCAGTGCAGCGATGGCATCGCCGCGAACTGATTGGTCATCGACTCCGGTCCGGGCGATCCCGACGTCTCCCACCATCCCCAGGTCGCCGTCTGGGCCATCACGTCGTGATAGCCGTCGTACATCCGCGGGGGCGCCGTCGGAATCAGGTAGAACCCGGCCAGTGCGATCAGCGTGGTCATGGCGAGGACCAGCGATGCTCTCCGGTAGCCGGGTCGATTCGTCCAGTACAGCCAGACCGCGACGCCGATGGTGACCCACCAGTGCAGCGTGTGATAGTGCAACGCACTGATGTCGGCGATCCACCGGTTCTCGTTGACCCACTGATTGATGGGTTGTTCGATGGCGATGTAGAGGCGCTCTTCGAGGTCCTCGATGGCGGTGCCGTTGGCGAAGGCGGGTGCGACGTCCTTGCCGCCGAGGTTCCGGACAAATGAGTACGTCTGGTAGATCACCCAGACCAGCGCGACCTCGATCCACCATCGTGGTTGCGCAAAAAAGCCCCGGGTCCGGGCCAGCGACGGATATATGCGAAACCACAGGCCGGCCGGTACCGACCGTTCTGTGGTCACGTCTTCCTGCGCCGTTGTGGTCATGGCCTCCCCATCGGTGAACGTTCGACCAACAGCGGTTGTTGCTAGCTACAACTAAGCAATACCTCAGAGTAAACCCTGAGAGATTAGCGTGACGGGCGACATCCGGACAGACAGCCGCCCGCGATCGGTACGGACGCCGATGTCCGCCCCGAATGGCCGAGCACCCACGACGTTCCGAGGTGCCGTGTATGAATGAATGCCATGGCGCGTAGCTACCCACTCGAGTCCATCGATCTCGACTTCTTCGACACCGCCCCCGTCACCTATCGCATCGACGTGCATCTGCCCGTCAGTCCTCAACGTGCCTGGGCCGAACTGACCCGGCAGCACACCCTGGATTGGTGCCGGGCGATCAAATCGATCGAGTTCGTCTCACCCCCGCCCTACGGCGTCGGCACCAAACGCAAGGCGTCCCTCGGGCCCGGATTCGCCGGACTGTCCGAACACTTCTTCGTGTGGGACGAGAACCCCGACACCGGTGAGTACCGCAACGCCTTCTACGCCGAGAACGCATCCACCCCCGGGCTCAAGCGGTTCGGCGAACTCACCGAGATCTCGCCGGCCGATGTCGGCTGCCACCTCGTCTGGTCCTTCGCACTGGAGCTGTCCAGTTCTGCGAAGGCGGTCACCGCGTTCTCCGGCCCCACCGCGGCCACCGTCTTCAAGACCGTCGAAACCGACACGATCCGCCACTTCGCAACCCTGTCTCCGCAGATCTGAAGTGCGCGGCGACGGTCGGTGTCACCCCCGCAGGAAACCCGCGCCGGCCAGTGCCCGTTTCACCTCACGCTGATGTTCGGGGCCGCGGGTCTCCACACTGACGGTCACTTGCACCTCGTCGAGGTAGAGGTCATCGGCGACGCGGGAGTGAACGACGTCGACGACGCTGGCACCGCGGTCGCGGAGCAGTTCGAGCAGGGCGATCAGACCACCGGGCCGATCCGACACCGTGGCCGTGACCGTGAGGAATCGTCCGGCAGCGGTCAGTCCGTGGGTGGTCACGTGGCTGAGCAGCAACGGGTCGATGTTGCCGCCCGAGACGACCACACACACCTTGCCCGACAGGTCGAGGGTCCCGGCGGCCAGTGCGGCGACGCCCGCGGCGCCGGCCGGTTCCACCACGAGTTTGGCGCGCTCGAGCATCAGCAGCAATGCGGTGCTGAGCGATTCCTCGCTGACGGTGACGATGGAGTCGACCAGTTGGGTGATGTGCTCGAACGGCACGTCGCCCGGTCGGGCCACCGCGATGCCGTCGGCCATGGTGTTCATCGCCGCCAACGCCAGTGGGTGGCCGGCGGCCAGCGACTGCGGCCATGCCGCCGCCTGCGCCGCCTGCACGCCGATGACGGTGGTCTCGGGGCGTCGCGCCTTGACCGCCGAGGCGATCCCCGCGAGCAGCCCGCCCCCTCCGGTCGGCACGACGATGGCATCCACGTCGGGCATCTGCTGCAAAATCTCGGCTCCGACGGTGGACTGACCGGCCACGATGTCACGGTGATCGAAGGGGTGGATCAAAATCGCACCGGTCTCGTCGGCGTACCGGCGGGCCGACTCGAGTGCCTCGTCGACGGTCGAACCCTCGAGGATGACCTCGGCTCCATAGGCCTTGGTCGCGGCGATTTTCGGCAGCGCGGCACCGGTCGGCATGTAGACGCGCGCACGGATACCGAGTTCGGCGGCCGACCAGGCCACCCCCTGTGCGTGATTGCCGGCGCTGGCCGCGACGACGCCGCGGGCGCGTTCCTCCGCCGACAATCGGGAGATCCTCAAGTAGGCCCCGCGTGGTTTGAACGACCCGGTGCGCTGGAGGTTCTCGCACTTGAGCCAGACGTCGCAGCCGATCCGTTCGGACAGCACCCGCGAGGCGACCAGCGGCGTGCGTCGCATCACCGTGGACAGCGCGCGCACCGCGTCGTCGACGTCGGCACCGGTCAACATGGCCGCGGCCCTCGCCTCACCCCAGCGCGTTCTCGAGGTCGCCGAGCAGGTCGGCGATGTCCTCGATACCGACCGACAGCCGCACCAGGTCGGCAGGCACCTCCAACAGCGAACCCGCGGTCGACGCATGCGTCATCGCTCCCGGGTGTTCGATGAGCGATTCGATCCCACCCAACGACTCGGCGAGGGTGAACACCTCGGTGCGTGCGCAGAACTCCTGCGCCGCAACCTGTCCGCCCGTCAGCCGGACCGAAACCATGCCGCCGAAACGCCGCATCTGTTTGGCGGCCACATCGTGTCCTGGATGCGTTGCGATACCCGGGTAGAGCACGCTGTCGATCTTCGGATGCGACGACAAGAAGTCGACGACTTTTTCGGCGTTGTCGCAGTGTCGGTCCATCCGAACCGCGAGCGTCTTGATGCCGCGCATGGTCAGGTAGGCGTCGAACGGCCCGGGCACCGCACCCGCACCGTTCTGCAGGAAGGCCACCGCCTCGTCGAGTTCCTCGCTGTTGGTGACCAACGCGCCGCCGACGACATCGGAGTGGCCACCGAGATACTTGGTGGTCGAATGCAGCACCACATCGGCACCCAGGGCGAGCGGCTGTTGCAGATACGGTGAGGCGAAGGTGTTGTCTACCACCAGTTTCGCGTCGGCCTCGTGCGCCACCGCGGCCAGCGCCTCGATGTCGCCGACATTGAGCAGCGGATTGGTGGGCGTCTCGATCCACACGAGTTTGGTCGCCGGGGTGATCGCCGCGCGCACCGCGTCGACGTCGGTGACCGGCGCCGCGGAGTAGGTGATGCCCCACTGGCTGAACACCTTGTCGATCAACCGGAAGGTGCCGCCGTAGGCGTCATTCGGGATGACCAGGTGATCACCGGGCCGCAGCGTGGCACGCAGCAGCGCGTCGGTCGCCGCCATACCGCTGGCGAAACCACGCCCGTAGGTGCCGCGTTCGAGGGCGGCGATGTTGGCTTCCAGCACCCGCCGCGTGGGATTGCCGGTCCGGGCGTACTCGAATCCGTCCCGCAACCCGCCGACCCCGTCCTGTGCGAACGTGGAACTGGCGTAGATCGGGACGTTGACCGCCCCGGTCTGCGGGTCCGGGTCGTACCCGGCGTGGATGGCCTGGGTGGAGAACCCCTGCCAGCGAGACGAATCCGCAGCGCTGCGCTGTTCACTCACTTCGATGCTCCTCGGGTCGCGTGCCGGCCGGCTCAGCCGACGGTGGGATGGCTGCTGACGAAGGCCAGCAGGTCGTGCCGGGTGATGACGCCGATCGGCTTGCCCTCTTCGACCACCATGAGCGCGTCGCTCTCCGACAGCGCCTTGGTGGCAGCTGACAGCGGTTCACCCGAACCGATCAGCGGGAACGGGTTGCCCATGTGCTCGGAGACCGGATCGGCAAGGTTGGCGCGGCCCTCGAAGACCGCGCTGAGCAGGTCGCGTTCGGTGACCGCGCCGGCCACCTCGCCCGCCATCACGGGTGGCTCGGCGCCGACGACGGGCATCTGGGAGACGCCGTACTCGCGCAGGATCTCGATGGCATCGCGCAGCGTCTCCTGCGGATGGGTGTGCACCAGGTCGGGCAGCGCGCCCGTCTTGCCCCGCAAGACGTCGCCGACCAGCGACTCCTTGGTCTTGCCGTCCAGCGGGGTACGCAGGAAGCCGTAGCTGCTCATCCACTCGTCGTTGAAGATCTTGCCGAGGTATCCACGGCCGCCGTCGGGCAGCAGCACCACGACGACCGCGTCCGGACCTTCGCGCTCGGCCACCTGCAGCGCCGCAACCACGGCCATGCCGCAGGAGCCGCCGACCAACAGGCCTTCCTCCCGGGCGAGGCGTCGGGTCATGTCGAACGAGTCGGCGTCGGAGACGGCGATGATCTCGTCGGGCACGGTCGGGTCATAGGCACTCGGCCAGAAGTCCTCGCCGACACCTTCGACGAGATACGGCCGACCGGTGCCCCCGGAGTAGACCGACCCCTCGGGGTCGACGCCGACGATCTGCACCGACCCGTCGGACACCTCTTTGAGGTAGCGGCCGGTGCCGGTGATGGTGCCGCCGGTGCCCACGCCGGCGACGAAGTGGGTCACCTTGCCCTCGGTGTCGGCCCAGATCTCCGGGCCGGTGGTCTCGTAGTGGCTCTGCGGTCCCGCGGGGTTCGAATACTGGTTGGGCTTCCAGGCGCCGTCGATCTCGCGGACCAGTCGGTCGGACACCGAGTAGTAGCTGTCGGGATGCTCGGGCGGCACGGCGGTCGGACACACCACCACCTCGGCGCCGTAGGCACGCAGTACGTTGCGCTTGTCCTCACCGACCTTGTCCGGGCACACGAACACGCACTTGTAGCCGCGTTGCTGAGCCACCAGGGCCAGACCGACGCCGGTGTTGCCCGAGGTCGGCTCGACGATGGTCCCGCCCGGCTCGAGTGCGCCGGACTGCTCGGCCGCGTCCACCATCCGCACGGCGATGCGGTCCTTGCTGCTGCCGCCTGGGTTGAGGTATTCGAGCTTGGCAGCAACCAGTCCCGATCCGGGTTTGGTCACCGAGTTGAGTTTGACCAGCGGGGTGTCGCCCACCAGATCCACGACGTGATCAGCGATACGCATGTGTCCATGGTCCCAGAGGCGTGGGAACGACTCGAACTCGGACTAAGCTGGCTGCCGTGTCGCGCAGGTGTCATCGGTCAGGCCGCCGGTCAACTGGCCGGCTCACCGGCAAGTCAGGTCAGTATGGACAGCAATCGAATCCTGCGTGATGTGGGCGCGACCGTGGCGGCGACCGCGGCCAGCGCCGGCGCCTCGTGGGCTGCCTACAACTACCTCAATGGTCAAGCAACCCATGCGCGTACGGTGATCCCGCACCGCACCGACGACGCACCCAACGGCGACGGTATCTACTTCCCCGACGGCACCGGCCCGCACCGGTACACACGCGGTACCGCGGTCGATGTGTTCCTCGTCGTCTTCGGGGACTCCACCGCCGCCGGGCTCGGCGCCGACGTCGCCGAGGAGACCCCGGGGGTGCAGGTGGCACGACGGGTCGCCGCCGAGACCGGCAAGATCGTCCGGTACGCGAACAAGGCGATCGTGGGGGCCACGTCCAAGGGGCTGGCGGCGCAGATCGACGCGATGTTCATCACGGGCGAGCGTCCCGATCTCGCGGTCGTCCTCGTCGGCGCCAACGACGTCACCGCCCGCAACGGCATCCGTACCTCGGCGCGCCGCCTCGGCGAGGCGGTGTCGCTCCTGGTGGCGCAGGAGGCGGAGGTCGTGGTGGGCACGTGTCCCGATCTGGGCGTCATCACCGCGATCCCGCAACCGTTGCGCACCGTGTTGCGCCGCTGGGGACTGTCGCTGGCCGCAGCCCAGCGGGGAGCCGTGCGCGCGGCGGGCGGGCGGGCGGTGCCGATGGCCGACCTGCTCGCCAGTGAGTTCCTGGCCAAACCCGAGCACATGTTCTCACCCGACCAGTACCACCCGTCGGCGGCCGGATACGCGCTGGCCGCCGACATCCTGCTGCCCGAGGTCCTCGCGGCCATCGACGAGTGGGGCCCGACCCCGCTACCACAGCCGCCCGAGGTGTCCGAGGCGGTGGAACAGAGACGGGTCGTCACCCGGATGCGGCGGCTGCTCGGCCGGACCCGGGACCAGGTCTCGGCCGGGGAGTAACGTGACGCACATGCCTGAAGCAGTCATCGTCGCCCACGCCCGCTCCCCCATCGGCCGCGCCGGAAAGGGTTCCCTCAAGGATGTCCGCCCGGACGAACTGTCCCGCCAGATGGTCGCCGCGGCCCTGGCCAAGGTGCCCGAGCTCGATCCGAAGGACATCGAGGACATCCACTGGGGCATCGGGCAGCCCGGCGGTCAGGGTGGCAACAACATCGCCCGCGTCATCGCCGTCGAACTGGGCTACGACCACATTCCTGGTGTGTCGGTGAATCGTTACTGCTCGTCGTCGCTGCAGACCACCCGGATGGCGCTGCACGCCATCAAGGCCGGCGAGGCCGACGTGCTGATCTCCGGTGGTGTGGAAAGCGTCTCGAGTTTCGGGGTCTCCGGCGGTGCCGACGGTGCGCCGAACTCCATGAACCCGGTCTTCGACGAGGCCATCGCGCGCACCGAGAAGGCCGCCGAGGGTGGTGCCGGCACCTGGCACGATCCGCGCCAGGACGGATTGATCCCGGACGTCTACATCGCGATGGGGCAGACCGCCGAGAACGTCGCCAGCTTCACCGGCATCTCCCGTGAGGACCAGGACCGCTGGGGCGTGCTGAGCCAGAACCGCGCCGAGGAGGCCATCAAGGCAGGCTTCTTCGAGCGGGAGATCGACCCGGTCACTCTGGTCGACGGTACGTCGGTGACCACCGACGACGGCCCGCGCGCGGGCACCACCTACGAGAAGGTGAGCCAGCTCAAGCCGGTGTTCCGTCCCGACGGCACCATCACCGCCGGCAACGCGTGCCCGCTCAACGACGGTGCGGCCGCACTGGTGATCATGAGTGACACCAAGGCCAATGAACTCGGCCTGACGCCGCTCGCGCGCGTGGTGGCGACCGCCGCCACCGGCCTCTCGCCGGAGATCATGGGTCTGGGTCCGATCGAGGCGATCCGCAAGGTGCTGCGCATCTCCGGGATGTCGATCTCCGACATCGACCTCGTCGAGATCAACGAGGCGTTCGCGGTGCAGGTACTCGGGTCGGCCGACGAACTCGGCATCGACCATGACAAGTTGAACGTGTCCGGTGGCGCGATCGCCCTGGGCCATCCGTTCGGTATGACCGGCGCCCGCATCACCACCACTCTGCTCAACAACCTGCAGACCCACGACAAGACCTTCGGCATCGAGTCGATGTGTGTGGGCGGCGGTCAGGGCATGGCGATGGTGCTCGAGCGGCTCAGCTGAGAAGTTCTTCCCCCCTGGAGTCGTCGACCCCTCCACGAGTGTGTGGAGACTCTGGCGATACCAGGGGGAGGACCCGCGGCGTGCCGGCAGGGTGTGAGTAGCCGGCACCGAACGCCGGTGGCCTCCGACGCGTCCGGGCCCCGCACCGGATACGGTGCGGGGCCCGGATGTCGAACCGGTCGGGGTCGACCTACTCGGAGTTGAAGTAGCTCAGCAGGCGCAGGATCTCGACGTAGAGCCACACCAGCGTGACGGTCAGGCCCAACGCGACACCCCATGCGGCGCGTTCCGGTGCGCCGGCACGGATGAGGCGGTCGGCGGCGTCGAAGTCGAGCAGGAAGCTGAAGGCCGCCAGCGCGATGCACACCAGCGAGAAGATGATCGCGAGCGGTCCGCCGTCGCGGAGGCCGAAGCCCTCACCGCCGTTGAAGAACCCGATCACCAGGTTGCCCAGCATCAAGACGATGACGCCGATCATGCCCGCGAACAGCATCCGGGTGAAGCGCGGTGTGACACGGATGGCACCGACCTTGTAGACCAGCAACATCCCGAAGAACACGCCGAACGTGCCGAGCACCGCCTGACCGATCAGAGCTCCGGCCGAGGTGTCGCCGGAGACCATCCAGTTCGCGAACACGAACGAGATGGAACCCACGAACAGTCCCTCGAGGGCGGCGTAGGCCAGGACGATCGCCGGGTTGTCCTGCTTGCGGCCGAAGGTCGCGACAAGGACCAAGGCCAGGCCGCCGAGCGCGCCGACCAGCATCAGCGGCGTGGCGAGCGCTTCGTTGGAGTCGACCAGGAAGTACGCGACGATCGCGGAGATCGTCAGCACTCCCAGTGTCATGGCGGTCTTGGTGACCACATCGTCGATGGTCAGCTGACGGCTGACCGATGGGGCCCGCTGCGTGTACGGGTCGGTCTGCTGCCCGTACTGATTCCACATGGCACCTTGCCCGGCGGCCGCCGCTCCGGCACCGAACCCGGCAGGGCCGGTCTGGTTATCGCGGACCACCCCGCGCATAACCGGATTGCTGCTCTCTCGCACCTACGTGCTCCTTCGTGCTTGATGGTCTGCGGTGACGTCTTGCAGTGACAACGTGTACAGCTGCCGTCGAGTTCCGACTTTACCTTCTCTTGACCCTGGTCGTCGGCACCGTCTCACCCACCGTCGCTTCCGTCCGGTGATCGATGTTGCGCATGCAGCCAAGTGCGGAGGTCATCACACTCGGTGTCCAGGCCGAGCATGCCCAACGTGGTCCGCCCCAGACACACCGCTCGCAACAGCGTCTCTGCCAATCGGAAGTCCTCACCCCAGGGCAGCTCCGGCTTGGCCAACATCAGTGATGCCACCCCGTGCGCCGCGGCCCAGAGCTCCAGGACCACCTCGCCGACATCGGATTCCGGGTAGAAGCCCTCGGCGGCGAGTTCGGCCACCGTCGTCGCGATCCGGGTGAAGGCCGACGCCGAGAGCACCTCGTCGACCTTCGACGGCCCGGGCGCCGACTGGCGGAAAGCGATCCGATAGAGGACCGGGGTCGAGGTGGCGAAGCGCACATAGGCAATCCCCATCTGCAACGCCCGTTCCAGCGGGTCGTCGACCCCGTCGGCGACCGCGGCGAACTCACCGTCGAGCTGCTCGAAATAGCGAGCACACACCGCGTCGAGCAGCGCGTCCTTGTCTTCGAAATGCAGGTAGATCGACGGCGGCGTCACTCCGACCCGGGACGCGACCGCGCGGATCGACACGGCGGTGTCGTCACCGTGCTCCAGCAAGAGCTCACTGGCCGCGGAGATGATCTCCTCGGCCAGCAGCTCACCCGATCCGCGGGGTGATCTGCTCCTCTTCGGAATGCTCTGCACTGTTCTCCTGTGTCGATGGTCGGCGCGCGGCGAGCGCATCCGGCGCGGGTCCTTCCGACAGGCCGATCCTGTCGTGCAGCTGTCGCAGCGGTCGCGGCGCCCACCAGTTCGCACGGCCGGCCAGACGCATGAATGCGGGCACCAGCAGCATGCGGATGATGGTGGCGTCCATCAGCACCGCGAGCGTCAAGCCCACACCGAACATACGCATGAACGACACCTCGGAGGCCGCGATCCCAGCGAAGACGATGCTCATCAGCAGGGCGGCAGCGGTCACCACCCGCCCGGTGCGGGCGATACCCACCGCCACCGCATGATCGCTGGCGGCGCGAGACCGGTCCGAGGTGAGCCACTCCTCACGAATCCGGCCGAGCAGGAACACCTCGTAGTCCATCGACAGACCGAAGGCGATGCAGAACATCAGCACCGGCATCGTCGCCACCAGATATCCGGTCGCGGTGGTACCCAGCCCGCCGGCATGACCTTCCTGGAAGAACCAGACCATCGCGCCGAACGTCGCCGACAGCGACAAGATGTTGAGGACCAGGGCCTTCAACGGCAGCACGACACTGCCGGTGAACAGGAACAACAGCACGAAGGTCGCCACCGCGATGGAACCGAGGACCCACGGCAGGTGCGCGTAGATCGAGTCGACGGTGTCGGCGTTGGTCGCCGCGAGACCGGTGAAGAGCACGTCGACCCCATCCGGAGGCTCGACCGCGCGCAGGGCGTCGAGTTGTTCCTGCCCGTCGTCGCGCATGGGTTCGACGCTCGATCCGACCGACACGATGGCCACGTCACCGCGTTGGTCGCCGCTCGAGCCAGGTCCCACGACATCGCCGTCGACGAAGGTGCCCGTCGGCGTCGAGACGGAGTCGACCCCGTCGACGCGGGAGAGTTCGCCCGCGTATCCCGACAACGAGTGCGGGTCGCCGACGCCGGTGGCCACGATCGTCACCGTGGAGGCCAGATCCTGGGCGAAGTCGTCACGGATCTCCTGCGCGATGGTGTGCGCCGACGCCGACTCGGGCAACACCCGGTCGTCGGGGAAACCGAACCGGATGCCCAGGAACGGGGCCCCGAGGACGAGCAGAATCGCAGTCACCGTCAACGCCACCGGCAGTGCGTGGCGCAGCACGAACTGCACCATCCGGTACCAGCGGGTCTGCTCTATCGGCAGCGGCCGAGGCGTCGGACGGCGGAACAACCGCCGGATCGGCCGACGCACATCGAGGGCATCCACCCGATCCCCCAGCACCATCAACAATGCAGGGGTCAGGATGAGCGCCGCGCATGCTGCGACCGCCACCACCCCGACACCGGCATAGGCGAACGAGCGCAGGAAGTACATGGGGAAGATCGCCAGCGCGGCGAGCGACAGCGCGACGGTCACCGCGGAGAACGCCACAGTCCGTCCGGCAGTTGCCATCGTCGTCACGATCGCGGCGCGACGCTGCGAACCCCGAGTCACCTCCTCGCGATATCGGGTCACGATGAGCAGTGTGTAGTCGATGGCCAGGGCCAGACCGAGGGCTGTGGTGAGGTTGAGCGCGAAGATCGACACGTCGGTGAACTCGGCGATGACCCGCAGCATCGCGAACGTCCCGACGATCGCCACGATGCCGATGATCACCGGCAACGCCGCCGCGACCAGACCACCGAACACCACGATCAGCACCAGGAAGCTGATCGGGATGGCGATACCTTCGGCCACCGCCAGGTCCTTCGTCGTCTGTTCGTTGACCTGGTTGAACACCAACCCCTGCCCGCCCACGCGGAGGGAGATGCCGTCCCGCTCGCCGGTGAACTGCTCTTCTATCTCACTGGCGTATTGGGGCGCGTCCTCCTCACCACCCTCCAGCGTGACGATCACGAGCGCCGACGACGAGTCCTCACTGACCAGCGACGGCGCCAGTTCGGGGTTGTCCCAGACCGACAGGATCGGTCGCTGGACGTGGCTGTTGGTGCCGAGTTCGGCAACGATCGAGTTGCCCACTTCGCGCGCTGCCGGGTCGGTGGCCATGTTCGTACCCGGCGGGCCATCGAGTTTCACGACGACCTGCATGCCACCGCGGCCGAAGGTGTCCACCAGGATCTCGTCGGCGCGGGCCGAGGCCGACTGGGGATCGCTGTAGCCCCCGGACAGCAGGTGCTGGGCGGCGGTCGCCCCGTAGAGCCCCGCGAGCACGAGCAGCAGTACCGCCCCGGCGAGCACTGCTCGCGGGGCGCGCAGGACAAGCGCGGTCGTCTTCGCCAACATCACTACCCCCGAACCTTGGTTACCGTCGTTAAGTTATCAGCATTAACCGATCAGGGTCAATCGTTCCATCGGACGAAATCGAGGCCGGTAGGCGAATCCAGCCGACTCGCCCCACCGTCCGATTGGAACGTGTTCTAATTCACTCCTCCCCCCAATCGTCGGATGGATGCCCCCGATGCCGGAAACCGAGTCGACTCGCGACAGCGAGGTCGCGCGTCCCACCGCCTCACGCCGTGACCCGAAATGGTTGCGCACGCGCCTGGCCGAATGGCTTCCGCAGGCGGTCGGAGGTCCGGCGACCGTACGTCACCTCGAGGTCCCGTCCGCCAACGGCATGTCGAGCGAGACGCTTGTGCTCGATGCCGACTGGGATGGCGACGTACATCAGCTCGTCGTGCGCGTGGCCCCGCTGCCGGAGAGCGACCCGGTGTTCCCGGCCTATGACCTCGACCGGCAGTTCCGAATCATCGAGCACCTGAGCGCCACCACCGACACGGCGCTACCTCAGCTGTACTGGTCCGAACCCGACCCCGCCGCGTTGGGCGCACCGTTCTTCGTCATGGGTCGCGTCGAAGGCCTCGTGCCACCCGACGTGATGCCCTACACCTTCGGGTCGTGGCTCACCGAGGCCGATGATGCACAGCGCGCGCTACTGACCGGGAAGACGCTCGAGACGCTGGCCATGATCCACGCCGCCGACGTGCCCGACAATGTACTCGACCCACCCTCCCCCGGTGAGACGCCGTTGCAGGCGCATGTCCGCCGACTGCGGGATTTCTACCGATGGACCTCGGCCGGACGCCCGGGTTCGCCGCTGATCGAGCGTGGTTTCCGCTGGGTGGCAGAGCATCTGCCCGACGAGTCCACTCCGGTGTTGACGTGGGGCGATGCCCGGATCGGCAACATCATCTACCGCGACTTCGTGCCGGTCGCGGTGCTCGACTGGGAGATGGCCGCCTATGGACCGCGCGAGCTCGACGTCGCGTGGTTGATCTTCTTACACCGCTTTTTTCAGGACCTCACCGAGATGGCCGGCCTGCCGGGGCTGCCGACCTTCCTCCGCCGCGACGACGTAGTGCGTACGTATGAACGGATCAGCGGCCACGAACTTCGCGATCTGGACTTCTATCTCACCTACGCCGCCCTCATCCACGCGGTCGTCATGTTCCGCATCCAGTGCCGCGCCATCCATTTCGGCCAGGCCGAACAACCCGCGTACACCGACGACATGATCATGCACCGCGCCACTCTCGAATCGATGCTGGCCGGAACCTACTGGGAGCACATCCGATGACTCTGTCGCCGATGGCCGACCACCCCATCCACCAGATCGCCGAGGTCATCGGAACACGTGGAGGCCTCCGACCGAAACTGCTACAACCGGTGCTACTTCAACTGTCATGGGCCGGAATCTGATTCGCCATAGCCCAGCATCGGCCTGGGGGTCTACCCCAACCTCGGGGTGGCGAACTGCTTCGCGGCGGTCTGTTCGAATTCGCGGCGATCGGCCCGCACGAGCAGTACGGGTTCGCCGAGTACACCGAAACGGCATAGGTCGGCGACCGAGCGCGAGCGGGCCCGTGCCATGCTGGTTGTCGATCACGCCCCTATAGCCCAATTGGCAGAGGCAGCGGACTTAAAATCCGCCCAGTGTCGGTTCGAGTCCGACTGGGGGCACGGGTGAGCGACACCTCAGGGCTTCGAACCATCCTCGGGGACCTCCTCGGCATCCTGGCCGGACACGCCGTAGAACGACGCCTCCGCCAGCTGCGGCGCAGCGCCCTCACCCGGTTCGGTCTTCTGGATGGCGATGCCGAAGGCCGCGTAGATGAACGAGATCAGCGGGTTGATCCAGTTGAAGAACGCGAACGGCAGGTAGGCGATCGTCGTCACGTTCAGGACCCCAGAGGCGTAGGCGCCGCAGGAGTTCCACGGAACCAGCACAGAGGTGACCGTCGCGGTGTCCTCCATCTGCCGGGACAGTGTCTGCGGTGCGATGCCCCGCTTGCGGAACTCCTCCTTGAACACGTTCCCGGTCAGCACCAGGGCCAGGTACTGGTCACCGGCGACCACGTTGAGTCCGATCGCGGTACTGCCGGTCGAGGCCATCGCGCCCCGCGGGCTCTTGGTGCGCTTGCGCAACGGTTCGATCAGTTTGCCCAGGAACCCGGTGTGGTTCATGATTCCGCCGAACGCGAGCGCCGTGATGATCAACCAGACGGTGTTCAGCATGCTCTCCATGCCACCGCCGCTGAGCAGGTCGTCCACGGCCTCCACGCCGGTGTCGGCGACGTAGCCGGTCGCCATCGCGTCCCAGACACCCTTGAGCATCACCAACGGTGTGCCCAGCGAGTCGTCGTCGACGAAGGCGCGGACCACATCGGGCTGCAGGATGATCGCCAGCAGCCCACCGGCCAGTGCCCCGCCGAGGATCGCGAACATCGGCGGAATCTTGCGCAGCGCCAGGACGACCACCACGAGCAGCGGGATGAGGGTCGCGACGTTGATGTTGAACAGGGCCTCGATGTCGTTGAGTTCCTCCGGGGTGTCGATCCCCCCGGCGGGATTGGCCCGGAACCCCAGGATCAGATAGATGCCCAGGGTGATCAGGATGGATGGGACGGTGGTGGCCATCATCGACCGGATATGTTTGAACAGATCGGCCCCGGCGATGCCCGCGGCCAGGTTCGTCGTCTCCGACAGCGGCGACATCTTGTCGCCGAAGTACGCGCCGGAGATGACCGCTCCGGCAGCCATGGCCGTGCTCAGACCAAGCCCTTCGGCCACCGCGACCAGTGCCACCCCGATCGTGCCCATCACCGTCCATGAGCTGCCGACCGACACCGCGATGACCGCGCACAGGATGGTGGCGGCGACGTAGAAGAAATCCGGGTTCAGGACCCGAATCCCCCAGTCGGCCAACGTGGCGATGGTCCCGGACATGTTCCATGTGCCGATCAGCGCGCCCACCGAGAAGAGGATGAAGATCGCGCCCATCGCGGAAGCGACGCTGTCGACCGCGGCCTTGGTCAGGTCGGAGATGGTGTGCCCGTTGAAGTAGCCGACCTGGGCGGCCAGGGCGGCGGACAGGAGCAGCGCGACCTGCACCGGGCCGTAGACGGCGTCCTCGCCGTACAGCGTGATGGCCAGTGCCAGCGCCACGACGAGGAACACCAAGGGGATCAGTGCCTGCCAGAACCTTGGTGGCCGCAGTACGCGTTCCCGTCGCTCGGAGTTCTCGTCGGCCATGTCCGATCGCTCCCATTCGCATGGTGGCAGACGGAACGAAACGCAAGGCCCGTACTGCGACGTGACGTTGCCCTCGGACCCGACGCGCAAGGGTCACGGGGCGTGTACCAGCACTTACGCTAATCCACTCAGCTGGATTCGGCTGGGTTTCCTCCCGGCCGATTCGAGTCCGACCGGGGGTTCCGGTGGCTGGGCATCTACTCGCAGCGTCGGCCGACCGGCATACGAAGGTCCACCCACAGCGGTCGGCGCGACAATGGGGAATTCGACCGATGACGGCTCGTCGAACGGCTCATACCGTCGATATATGACCAGCTCAACGCCACACGACCGCCACTCCACCATCGCCGTCGGCGAGTTCCTCGACGCCCAGCAACGGCTGCTCGACCGCTTCGGGGTACGGGCGCAGTCGCGGTTCATCGACATACCGGCCATCAGCGGTCGGGCACACGTCCTGGTCGCCGGCCACGGCCCACCACTGATCATGGTGATCGGCGGTCTGATCCCCGCTGCCTTCTGGGTGCCCTTGATGCCAGAGCTCCGGGGCCACACCCTCTATGCCGTTGATCTGCCGGGCTTCGGTCTGACTGATCCCGTGGACTACCCACACCAGCCGCTGCGCCCGCTGGTCGTCGGGTTCCTGGCGCAACTTCTCGACGGCATCGGGTGCCGAAACGCCCAGTTCGTGACCCAGTCACAGGGGTCGCTCTGGTCGACCTGGCTCTCGCTGGATCACCCCGGGACTGTGGTCGCGCAGGTCATGGTGGGATGTCCGGCACACATACTCGGCACTACCGCGCCCGCACCGATGCGCCTGATGTCGGTGCCCGGGATCGGGCGGGCGATGCTGAGGATGCAGCCACCGTCGGCCCGCCAGGCCGGCCGGGTGTTCGCGTCGGTCCACGAGGATGTGTCCGGGCTCGACGAGATCCGCGATGTCCTGGTTACCTGCGAGCGCCTGCCCGCCTACGCCGACAGCTTCCTCGGACTGATGCGTGCGGTGATGCGGCTGGGCCGGGTGCGCCCCGAGATCAGTCTGACCGAACCACAACTGGCACAGGTGGATCATCCCGTGCTGATGATCTGGGGCGACAACGATCCGTTTGGCTCGCCGGAGGTGGCTCGCCGAGCGGCCACGTACCTGACCGATGCGCAGCTGCATCTGGTGCCCAGCGGTCACGCCCCGTGGTTCCGCAACGCTGAGTTGGTGGGTGACCTCGTCACACGATTCGTGGGCGAACGTGGCGAACGAAACTCGTCGACACTCTAGCCGGCTCCCTAAGACTTCTGCGGCACAACATACTTCGAGGGACGCTTGTCGGCGCCGACCGGTATCCTGAATTCGTTGCTTTTCCAGCCTGATTCACACCGATGGCCACCGACGATTGCGGCGTTGTCAGACCTGAAGTTGTCCATGGGGATGGCTACCCTGTCGACATGCTCCGAACGTGCTCGCGAATGCCGTTGGCGCCGATCTGATCTTGTCAGACCCCGTCGATACTCTGAATGTGTCCGATCTGCCCGCCACGGTTTCTCCGCCTGACCACAGCCGACGATTCTTGTCGTACCCACCCGTTAGCCTGACCGTAGTTCCTGTTTCCCACCCGCATGCCTGCGCCGAGAGGTCGTTTCGTGTTCTCCTTCACCGATCATGACGCCGACGACACGGTGTTGTCGGCGCCGCTCGACGGTGTCGCCGAGGAGATGGCCTACACCGACGGCGTGCGCGACATGCTGCGCCTGAGCCGCCAGTCCGAGGCACGAGCCGTGCTCGGCGCCGGCATGATCGGCGACCGCGCCTACAACGACCGCATGAACGGCCAAGGCCCGCACGCCACCTCCCGCTCCCACACCAAGGCCCACAAATACGCCATCGGCGAGATCTCCCTGCAACTGGGTATCACCCGCGGCAAAGCCGGCGAATGGTCCTCGCTCGCGCAGATGCTGGCGCACCTGCCCAAGATCCGGTTGGCCTACCTCGCCGGGGACTTCAGCACCCACCGCGTCACCGAGCTGGCCAAGAGCTCCCAAATCGCGCCCACAGGCAATCTGCGCGAACGCATCAACGAGATCATCGACGCAGCGCTCGGCCCCCGACCCAACCTCGGCACCGACGACCACCCGGACTCCCCGGACGACCCAGTCGCAGACGAGGCACTCGAGGACCCGGCCCAGGCGCCCATCGATTTCGAGGACATCGCGCTGGAACTGGCCTACCGGCCCACCCCCGACACCGTGCTACGCGACGAACTCGACAGCGCACTGATCAGCCTGGACCCCGACGCCCACGCCCAAGCCCGCGAGGACGTGGCTCGAGCCTTCCAGAACGTCACCTTCGCCAAAGAAGCCTTCGGCCACATGGAGATGTCGGCCTGCCTGAGCGCCGAACACGCCATCCACCTACAACACCGCATCGCCGACCTCCTCGACGAACGCGTCTGCCGCCGCGACCCCCGCCGCGTCGGACACCGCCGCGCCATCGCCCTCGCCGAAATCCACGGCGTCCCCGACGTGCGCCTGCAATGCGAATGCGGTTACGACACCTGCACCGCCCGCACCCGCACGACCACGCAAACCGAACCCGTCGACCAAGACATCCCCGAGACCCACCGGCGGCCTGCCGAACCCGTCACAGAGACCGGGGGATACACCCGCCCCGCCGAGCCCACCGAGCCCACCGAACCGGCTGCTGCACACTCGGATACGGCAGACTCCTCCCCCGACCAGACGCCTGCGGACGAGTCCGGCGACGATGGCGAATCGACACCACCACCGCGGACCGCACGTTGCGACGCACCCCCACCCCACGACAGCCCTTCGTCACCCGCCCACCCTTCGTCACACGCCTGCGCCGGCAACGCCGGGTCGGCACACGGCCCCGCCAACGTGAGCCGGCTCGAACACCTCGTCGTCGGCGAACGCACGGAGGGTGGTGAAAGCCCAGTCGACGTGAGGCGGGTGCGCGGCGTCGGACCGGCACCTGCGGTTGTCGCACCCGCACCCACGGTGCGCGAGACCCTCTGCGCAGCGACCCCGCGGGTACACCGGATCTTCCGCTACCGCGACTATCGCTGCCGACACCCGTAGTGGCGCTGCGCGGCGCCTCGCACGCGAGGCCGGAACCATGCACGACGCCCCTAACCGACCGGTCCGGCCGGTCGCCGAAACGTGCCATCTGAGGTCCCACAATCCGACTACGCGCGCCCATGACAGGTTCAGCTACCCAAATCGTCAATTCAGTTTCATTCATTTGATCGATGGATTTGCTATGTCGAATCTCCGTAACGTGATCAGAAGTATCGGGCATCGCACGGCACTCATCTGTCCTGCACAGCCCACCGCCACCTACTGACGGAGATAACGACCTTGGCGCATCGGGGTAAGCATCGCCGACCCCCACAGTGGTCAGCGAGCCGATTCCGGAGTACGTCGACGCGTGCCACGGCGATCTCGGCTGTCGCCGGCGCCATCTGTATCGCGACGCTCGGCCCCCTCGGACCCGCGGCGGCGGGCGCCACAGCCGTCGTTGATGACCTGATCGACGATGGCGTCGTCTACGACGCGACCGACGACCAGAACGGCCTCGACTTCTTCGACGACGTTCCCGGAAACGCGATCATTGTCGTGACGCCGGGAACCGATGACGCCACTCTCTTCCCCCGGATCTATCCGCTGATGGGCAGCCGGACGACCCTGGTGGTGAACTATCCCGAATCCTTCGGGCCCATCATCGCCGGCAAGTCCGGACAGTTGCCCTTCCTCGCCCCGCTGTACGACGACTCGAAAACGGTCGCCATCGACCGCAACCTCGAGGTGATGCGGGCATTCGACGCGGCCGCTTCGGGCGGTCCTCCCCTTGTCGTGTACACCGGGTATTCACAGGGCGCTGATGCGGTCGGGAACGCCGCCGAGATCGCCCACCAGGAAGGCTACCTCGATCCTTCGCAGACCCGCGTCGTTCTGGTCTCGGATCCGCGGAGCCCCTGGGGAATCAAACCGTGGCTGGCAGACATGCCGATCCTGCCTCAGGTCGCGACCGTTATCGGTATCGAGTCCGACGGCGCCCGCGACCCCGGGGCAACCGGGGACACCCCCGTGACCTCGGTGATCATCGTCGGCGACCCGGTCGCGAACTTCCAATGGGTCTGGTGCCGCCCCGTGTCGTCGTTGATCGTCGATGCTGCAGGCTTTCTCACCATCCACACCGGCAATGGCCCCAGCACCTACGCCGACATCGACAATTACGATGCGCCAACGATCTACCACAGTGTCGACGGCGACACGCGATACGAGGTGTACGACGTCGGACACCCGCTCGCGGTGGCCACCCAGTGGGTGTACGACGAACTGGGCATCTCCTACACCGACGACGACATCGAGAACTGGAATCGGCAGGCCGAGATCTTCTACCCGCTGCAACGACCCGAGGTCGGCAATGCGAGCGTCCCGGTCGTCGAAGAGCCGCCCGCGCCACCCTCCCCGTCGTACCGCGTGACGATGTCCGCGGCGGCGGCAACCGGCGCTGCGGCGCCGGCGGTGGACGACGCCGACAACCTCGACCCCACACCGACAACACGCACCGCACCGAAAACCGGCAGCGACCCGACAACCACGACACCCGAGCCGACGGGCGGCGCACCGGCCGAGTCCACTCCGGGTGGTCCGACCGCACCGACCCCCACCGAGGAAGTGGAGCGCGAGCCGGCCCCGAACTCTGGTACGGACGATTCCGCACCAACCGCCGACAGCCAATCGGTCGACCCGACGTCCGAGGCGGGCTCCACCACCGCCCCCTCTGGCGAGGCAACGAAGCCGGCGGCCGAGTCGGAGTCCGGTGGCCAGGCCGAGTCCGGTGGCGAGGCCGAGTCCGGTGGCGCCATCACCTCCGACACCTCAGACGACGCGGGGCCGTCGTCCGACGAGGACACAGGTGAGACCACCTCGTCCGAGGGTGACGCCGGCGCGTCCGGACAGTCCGGCAGCTGACCTTCGGCTCCGGCACGGCCGACCCGCCACGGAGCCGGGCTGCGGTTGGCTGATCAGCCGAGCGTGATCTTCCCGTCAGCGACACTGACCGGCCGCGACGCCAGCGGTTCGGTGGCCGGCCCCTCGATGACACTGCCGTCGGAGGCGGAGAACTTGCTGTTGTGGCAGGGGCAGATGATCTCGTTGTCGGTGACATCGCTGACCGTGCAGCCCTTGTGGGTGCACACCGCCGAGAACGCCTTGTACTCGCCATCCGCAGGGTGGGTGACGACGGTCTTCACCAGATCCATCACCACACCTCCGCCGACGGCGATCGACGCCGCGTCGGGCAGAACCCCACCATCGCCGGACGATTCGGCGGCCGAGGCCGTCGTGGAGGACTCGCTGCTGTCGTCGGAGCCGCACGCCGCGAGTGCGGCCGCGCCGGCGACAGCAGCCGCCGCACCTCCGAGCACCTTGCGTCGTCCGATACCGGTGGGGATGTTGGCGTTGCTCATGTTTCTCCCGGGCTGTGGATGGGCTCGCATGATCTGCGTTCATCGTGCCAAAGGTCGGGGCTCCGCACACCCGGAGCAACGGATTCCCCAGCGCGTCGCCGCCCGGCAGGTACGACGACCGAACCGACGAAGTCGGCCGTCTCGGCCATCTGGGTCGACGCGTGGGCATAGGCTCGCGGCGTGACCGATGCACACGTCCCGCGCTCACCGGGTGACCTGGCGGAGGCCCTCGAATCGACCGGCTACCTCGCCGATAGCGGGCTGGCCATGGCCGCCTTCCTCGCACTGCGGATGGGCCGCCCGCTGTTCTGCGAGGGCGAACCCGGAACCGGCAAGACCTCCCTCGCGGTGGGCCTGGCCCAGGCACTCGAATTGCCACTGATCCGGCTGCAATGCCACGAGGGCATCGATGCCTCACAAGCGCTCTACGACTGGGACTTTCCCCGGCAGCTGCTGCACCTGCGCACACTCGAGGCGGCAAGCGCAGGCTCCCTCGATGCCGAAGCTGCCGAGAGTTCTCTCTACACCGAACGATTCCTGCTCGCCCGGCCATTGCTGCGCGCCCTCACCGAGGCGCCCTGCGTGCTGCTGGTCGACGAGATCGACCGCGCCGACGACGAATTCGAGGCCTTCCTGCTGGAACTGCTGGATGAGAACGCGGTCACGATCGCTGAGCTCGGACACATCCGGGCCACCACACCGCCCCTGACGATCCTGACCTCCAACCGCACCCGCGAGGTACACGACGCCCTCAAGCGGCGCTGCCTCTACCACTGGCTCGAGCACCCCGCGCTGGACCGCGAGATCGCCATTCTGCACCGCCGCATCCCGGGTATCGGTGGCGACCTCGCCGCACAGGTGGCCCACGCCATCCACGCACTTCGGCGCCTGGAATTGCTCAAACCGCCGGGTGTCGCCGAGACCCTGGACTGGGCGCGCGCGCTGCGCGAACTCGATCGTGACGTGCTCGATGCCGAGATCGCCGCGGCGACGCTGGGCGCGGTGCTGAAGTACCGCGAAGACCTCGACCGTGTCACCCGCGAGGGCCTGGACCGGCTGGTGACGTGAGCGACGAGTTGGTGGGCCTCGCCGGATTCGCACGCAGCCTGACCCATGCGGGGCTGCCGGTCGCGACCGACTCCGTCGACGCGTTCGTCCGCGCTTTGCGCGAGATCGACCTCGGCGACGTCGACCAGGTGTATTGGGCGGGCCGGTCGACGTTGTGTCGCGACCCGGACGATCACCCGCGCTACGACCTGGCCTTCGACGCCTGGTTCGGGGGCCGGATGCCGCGCGCGGCCCGTCGTCCCGCGCAGCCGAAACCGAGCCGGATCGCGGCGCTGCGTACCTCCGGCGAGCAGACCACGACCGGGCCGGGCCCACAGCTGGCGGTGGCCGCCGACGACACCGAGGTGTTGCGCCACCGCGACATCGCGTCGCTCTCGGCCGCCGAGCGCGCACACCTGGCCGAACTGATCGCTGCGCTGACACCGCGACCACCCAGCCGTGCCGCACTGCGCCGAGCCCCGTCGCGACGAGGTCGGGTCGATCCGCGCCGCACCGTGCGCGAGATGCTCGCCGCCGGTGGCGAACCGGTGCGCCCGAGCCATCACCGGCCGGCGACCCGCCCCCGCCGGGTGGTGCTGCTCATCGATGTCTCCGGTTCGATGAGCCCATACGCCGATGCACTCCTGCGGTTCGCGCATGTGGTGACGCGCGCCGATCCGAGCGGGACCGAGGTGTTCTCGCTCGGGACCCGGCTGACCCGACTGTCGCGGGCCCTGCGCGCCCGCGATGCGGAACTGGCGCTCGCCGCAGCCGGGCGGGCCGTGCCGGATTGGGCCGGCGGCACCAGACTCGGTGAGACGCTGCAGGCGTTTCTCGACCGGTGGGGGCGGCGCGGTCTGGCCCGCGGAGCGGTGGTGGTGATCTTCTCCGACGGCTGGGAACGCGGCGACCCGACGCTGCTCGGAACGCAGATGGCCCACTTGCATCGCCTCGCCCACGCCGTGATCTGGGTGAACCCGCACGCCGGCGCGGAAGGCTACCGCCCGGTGCAGGGCGGGATCGCCGCAGCCCTCCCCCACGTGGACCGGCTGCTCGCCGGCCATTCGCTGGCCACCCTGCAGCAGCTGCTCCAGACCGTGTCCGAGGCCTGACAATCCACGCCGGCCGGCCCGGCGAATCCGATTTGTCACAAACGTATTCCAGCGTTTCGCATGTCTGGCGAGCGCTCGTGGAGCACAGTGATTCGGGAGTGCCCGCCAAGCACCCAGCCCACCGATTGGCGATCGCAATTGGAGACCATATGCGAATCACAGTCACTGTCGACGGAACCAACTACAGCGACGACGTCGAGCCCCGCACCCTGCTCGTCCATCACCTACGGGAACGACTCGGCAAGGTCGGCACCGTCGTCGGATGCGACACGAGCAACTGCGGCGCCTGCACGGTGCTCCTGAACGGCCACAGCGTGAAGTCCTGTTCGGTGCTCGCCGTCCAGGCCGACGGCGCCGATATCACCACCGTGGAAGGTCTCGCCAGAGATGGCACTTTACATCCGGTTCAGGAGGCGTTCCGCGACAATCACGGCCTGCAGTGCGGATACTGCACCCCCGGCATGATCATGTCGACCATCGACCTGCTCGGCGACGATCCCCGTCCCGACGAGCATGCCGTGCGCGAAGGCCTCGAGGGCAACCTCTGCCGGTGCACCGGCTATCAGAACATCGTCGCGGCCGTACTCGACGCGGCCGACCGGATGCAAGGTGCGGGAGGCACGCAATGACCGCAACCGTCGAACCGAGCGCCGCCGCCGAACACGAGGTCGGCCGGGCCCGGGTCCGCAAGGAAGACGAACACCTCGTCACCGGGCGCACCCGGTGGACCGACAACTTCGTGTTGCCGGGCATGCTGCACGCCGCGATGCTGCGCAGCCCGATGGCACATGCGCGGATCGCGAGCATCAACGTCGACCAAGCCCGCCAGATGCCGGGCGTCGTCGCCGTGTACACCGGCGCCGACCTCGCCGAGGAGCAGGGCAGCCTGCCCAACGCATGGCAGATCACCGAGGACATGAAGGCCCCGTCCGCACCATCGCTGGCGGTGGACGCGGTCCGTTTCGCGGGCGAGGCCGTCGCGATGGTGATCGCCCGCACCGCCGCCGAGGCGCATGACGCCACCGAGGCGATCGACGTCGACTACGAGGACCTGCCCGTCGTCCTGGACCTGGCCGCCGCGGCCGCCGACGGTGCAGACCTGGTGCATACCGACCTGGGCACCAACGTCAGCGCGGTGTGGAAGTTCGACTCCGCGGAGGCCGGGACCGGCAGCGATGTCGAAAACGCCATCCGGGATGCGGAGGTGCTCGTCGAACGCACCTTCCGGCAGCAACGGCTGATCCCCGCGTTCATGGAACCCCGCTCGGTGGTCGTCGATCCCACCGCATCGCAGATCACCATGTGGTCGGCCACGCAGGTGCCACACATCCTCAAGCTGATGCTGGCGATGACCCTCGGTATCCCCGAACACAAACTCCGGGTCATCGCCCCCGACGTCGGCGGCGGCTTCGGCGGCAAACTGCAGGTCTGCCCCGAGGAGCTGCTCACCCTGCTCGCCGCCCGACGGCTGGGAAAGCCGGTGAAGTACACCGAATCCCGCAGCGAGTCGATGCAGGCCGCCCACCATGGCCGCGATCAGATCCAGAAGCTCACGCTGGCGGCCCGCCGCGACGGCACGGTCACCGGGCTCAAGGTCGAACTGCTCGCGGACATGGGCGCCTATCTGCGGTTGGTGACATCGGGGGTGCCGATTCTCGGCGCGTTCATGTACAACTCCATCTACAAGTTCCCCGCCTATCACTTCGCGTGTACCAACGTCTTCACCAACAAGGTGCCCACCGACGCCTACCGCGGCGCCGGACGACCCGAGGCGACCTTCGCGATCGAACGGATCATGGACGAACTCGCCACCGAGCTCGAGATGGATCCCCTGGAACTGCGCGAGAAGAACTGGATCAAGCACGAGGAGTTCCCGTTCGACACCGTCTGCGGCTTGACCTACGACTCCGGTGACTACGAGGCGGCCACGGCCAGGGCCACCGAACTGTTCGACTACGAAGGGCTGCGGCGCGAACAGGCCGCACGCCGCGAACGCGGCGACACCGTGCAACTCGGCATCGGCGTCTCGACCTTCACCGAGATGTGCGGACTCGCCCCGTCGCGCGCCCTCGGCGCCCTGGCCTACGGCGCCGGCGGCTGGGAGCACGCGGCAGTCCGAATGCTGCCCACGGGGAAGGTCGAGGTGGTCACCGGAAGCTCGGCGCACGGCCAGGGCCACGAGACGGCCTGGAGTCAGATCGTCGCCGACCGCCTCGGCGTCGCGTTCGAAGACGTCGAAGTGCTCCACGGCGACACCCAGTCTTCGCCGCGCGGCCTGGACACCTACGGTTCACGGTCACTCGCCGTGGGCGGCATGGCGGTGGTCATGGCAGCCGACAAAGTCATCGACAAGGCACGCCCGATCGCGGCCCATCTGCTGGAGGCGGCCGAGGATGACCTCGAGTTCACCGACGGCAGGTTCGCGGTGACGGGGACGGAGAAGGCCGTCGGCATCGCCGACGTCGCGCTCGCGGTGTTCGCGGCGCACGATCTACCCGACGGGGTCGAACCGAACCTCGACTCCGAGGCGACCTACGACCCGGAGAACTTCTCCTTCCCGCACGGCACCCACCTGTGTGCGGTCGACGTGGACACCGAGACCGGATTCGTGAAGATCCACAAATACGTGTGTGTCGACGACGTCGGCCACGTGGTCAATCCGCTGATCGTGGAAGGGCAGGTGCACGGCGGCCTTGCCCAGGGCATCGCGCAGGCGCTGTACGAGGACGCCATCTACGACGAGGCCGGCACGCTGCTCACCGGCTCGTTCGCGGAATATCTCGTCCCGGGCAGCCCCGATCTGCCGACGTTCATCACCGACCGCACCGAGACACCGGCAACCGGAAACGCGCTCGGCGTCAAGGGCGTCGGCGAGGCCGGCACCATCGCTTCCACCCCTGCGGTGGTCAACTCCGTCCTCGACGCGCTGCGCCACCTCGGCGTCCGGGAGGTCGAGATGCCGTGCAGTCCGATGCGGGTGTGGAAAGCCATCCAGGCAGCCCAGTCCTCGTCCACACACGGAGGTGCCCAGTGATTCCATCCGAATTCGACTACGTCGCCCCGACCACCCTCGATGAGGCGGTGTCCGCACTGTCCGACGCCGGCGAGGACGCCAAGGTGATCGCGGGTGGGCAGAGTCTGATGCCGGTCCTGCGGCTCCGGCTCAATTCGCCGAGCACGATCATCGACCTCGGCCGGATCGAGGAACTCCGCGGGGTCCGCGAGGACGGCGACGCGATCGTCGTCGGCGCGATGACCACCCATCACGATGTGATGACCGACGACCTCGTGGGCCGGCATGCCGCGCTGCTCGCCGAGGCGACCACGACGGTGGCCGACCCGCAGATCCGCCACCGCGGGACCTTCGGCGGTTCGCTCGCCCACGCCGATCCGGCGGGCGACCTGGGTGCGGTGGCGGTTGCGCTGGACGCCGAGCTGATCGTCGCCGGACCCAACGGGCGACGCACCATCGACGCGGCCGACTTCTTCACCGATTTCTTCACCACCGCACTCGAACCCGACGAGATCCTGGTCGCCGTGCGCATCCCCAAGCACACCGACTGGACGGCGCACTACGAGAAGTTCCATCGGGTGGCGCAGAGTTGGTCGATGGTGGCCGTGGCGGCAACCGTCGCCGTCGACGGCGGCACGATCGGCAAAGCCGCGGTCGCCCTGACCAACATGGGTGCGGTGCCGGTACGAGCGCGCGCCGTGGAGGAGGCGCTGGTCGGACAGTCGGCCGATATCGATGTGATCCGCGCGGCGGCCGAGCACGCCGCAGAGGGCACCGACCCGATGAGCGACGCGAACGCCGACGCCGAATACCGCACCCACCTGGCGAAAGTGCTCACGCGCCGGGCCGTGGTGACCGCGGCGGGAGTCTGACCATGGAACTGCAGCACACATTTTCGGTTGATGCCCCGATGGCCGACGTCTGGCAGGCGCTGACCAACCCGGAACGAGTGGCGGGCTGTATGCCCGGGGCCACCCTGACCGAGGTCGACGGCGACACCTTCACCGGGCAGATCAAGGTCAAGATCGGTCCGGTCGCCCTGGTGTACAAGGGCGTCGGCAAGTTCATCGAGAAAGATGAGGACGCACACCGAGCCGTCATCGAAGGCAACGCGAAGGAGTCCCGGGGTCAGGGCACCGCCAAGGCCACCGTCACGATGACGCTGTCCGAAGACGGCGCCACGACCACAGGAACGGTCGTGACCGACCTGGCGATCACCGGCAAGCCCGCCCAGTTCGGCCGCGGCATGCTCTCCGACGTCGGTGGCAAGATCATCGGCCAGTTCGCCTCCTGCCTGTCGAAGAAACTGGGCGAACCGGAACCCGCCGCGGAACCTGCGAAGACCGAGGCCACCGGCGCGGCACCGGCGGCCACCGCCCCCACGCAGCCGTCCGCGGCGCCCCCGGAGGAAGAAGCCGAGGCGCTCGATCTCATGCAGTATGCCGGGGGGTCGGTGGCCAAACGCGTCGCGCCGATCGTGGGCGCGGTGCTCCTGGGTGCGATCGTGTTCCTGCTGGTGCGCCGATTGCGGAGCTGATTCGGACGCGGCGTCGGCGGCTGCGTGTGACGGCGATCGGCCGGGCGCGAACTGTCCGGCAGACTGGTAACCTCCGTGGCGAAACTGCGCCCTGACCAGCAGTTGAGCGGGGGAATGTCGTGACCGTGTCGGTCTGCCGAACCATCTGTCGAACACTGGCGAGCGTGCTTGCCGTCGTGGCGATCGGTGTGCCGGCCGTCCCGGCGGGAGCCGGTCCGTCGGCACCGGCGGGTGCCGGTCCCGGGTCGGACACGCCTGCTGTCCTCGCGGCCGAGATCGTCGCCGAACCTCCCGTCGCCGTCGACGCCGGCACGACATACCGCCTCCGGTACAGCTCCACCTCGGTGCGCGGCGCTCCCACAGAGATGACCGGGACCCTGGTGCTGCCCGCCGGACGGGCGCCGGCCGGCGGTTGGCCGTTGGCGGTGTGGAATCACATGACCGTCGGCGCCGCCGATCGGTGCGCACCGTCCACCGCGACGCCGACCCATCCGGAGTTGTCGCGGATGACATCCGGCGACCGACTGATCACGCACCTACTCCACGGCGGGTTCGCGGTGGTACGGCCCGATTTCGAGGGAATTGGCGGGCCCGGCGCCCACCCGTATCTCATCGGGGACTCGCTGGCGCGGTCGGCGATCGACGCCGCGGTGGCGGTCGCCCGATACGACGCGCGGATCGGCCGGGACGTCGTCGTCGCCGGCCATTCCGAAGGGTCGGTCGCCGCGCTGGCCGCCGGCGCCCAGAGCGCAGATCAGTGGCACGGCATGCGACTACGTGCCGTGGCTGCCCTCGCTCCGCCGACGCAGGTGGCCACCATCCTCGACGCACTGTCCGGGGTCCCGGTGGCCGGACCGGCGATCAACGAGTTGGTCGGTCTCGCGGCTCTGCTGGGCAGCGGTGCAGCCGCAGCGGACCCGGATTTCGACGACCTGTTGCGCGGCGGCGGCCTGAGTCGACCCGCCGCCGCGCTGTTGGGACACATCGAGGACCGCTGCTATGCCGAGCTCACCGAACCCGACTCGTTCGGCGGGCTCGCCCCGGCGGAGTTCTTCGGTCCTCGCGGCGCCGAGATGAAGGCGCAACTGGTGCAGATCCTGGAACACAATGACGTGGCGAACGTGCGCATCCCCGAAGCGGTTCCGGTGCGTCTGGACGCGGGGTGGGTCGACACCGTGGCCGCCCAGCCGTTGGTGTCGCGGTTGGCCGACACCTACCGTCGGCACGGCATGTCGGTGACTTACGCCGACCACCCGGTCGGCCATGCGGGTGTCGCCACCGAGCCGGCGGCGGCGAGCGAGATCGCCCGTTGGCTCATCGCACAGATGTGACTCCGCGCCGGCCGCGCGCCCGGAGGACCCACCGACCGCGCGTGGTGTACTCATGCCATGACGACGACGTTGCCCGCTCCCGTGACCCTGGCCCCGTTGGCGATGGCGGACTCGAACGCTGCCGCACTCACTCTCGGCATCGCCGTCTACGCCGCAGCGATCCTGATCGGCCTCGGCGTCGGCGTCAACGCTCTCATCCAGGGGCGTCGGCGGCGGGCGGTGATCGCCTGGGCAGTCGTGGCGGTCCTCACCCTCGCCGGTGTGGTGATCGCGATCGCCAGCAGCATCGGTTAGGTCCCATCCCGGCCCGGGGAGGCGAACGCCGTGCGCAACGCCGCCGTCTGCATCCGGAAGAACTCTCTGGAGACGGGCGCCTTCGTCTGCATCAGGTCGAACGCGTGGTAGGCGCCGGGGATCACCTCCAGATCGCAGTCGACCCCCGACTCGCGTAGCTGCTTCGCGTACGCCACGTCCTCGTCGTGGAAGAGGTCCAGGTCGCCCACCCCGATCCACGCCGGCGCGAGGCCGGCCAGATCCTCGCGACGTGCGGGCGCGACGATCTCCGGCGCGGCCCCACCCAGGTATGAACTCCAGCCGAACCGGTTGGAGCTGCTGTTCCACATCCGCAATCGGCTCTCCATTGGCGACGGCCCATCGGCTGCGGTGCGGTCGTCGAGCATCGGATACGCGAGCAGTTGCAGGACCGGGGCGGTCTCGCCGCGTTCCTTCACCCGAAGCGCCAGCTGGGCCGCCAGCCCACCGCCTGCGCTCGCCCCACCGATCGCCACCCGCATCGGGTCCACACCGTCGAGGTCGCGCGCGAGGGCGAGAGCTTCATGGCAGTCGTCGAGGGCGGCGGGAAACGGATGTTCCGGCGCAAGTCGGTAATCCACCGACACGACGACCGCGCCGAGTTCCGCAGCGAAGCGCTGACACAGCTGGTCGTCCTGCGCGGCCTCGCCGAGGACAAATCCGCCGCCATGGATCCACACCAGCGCAGGCGCGTCGGCAGAGGCACCGGCCGGTCCGAAGATGCGCACCGATGCCCCGGACGGGAGCGTCCGGACGTCGACACCCCGAGCGCGCTGCACACGGGTGAGCCCTGCCTGCAGGACCCGGACGATCCGCAGGCTTCGGGGGCCGGCCAGTCCGTGCGGCAGCAGACGCGCCGCACGCGCCAGGTCGGGATGGTAATCACGGTGCGCTGTGGTCATCGCCGTCTCACCTTTCACTGCGATTGGTTGGATCCAGGTATAACGCGGCAGAATCTCGCCCGATGAACATCGACGAGATCGGCAGAAAACGCTTCGCCCTCCCTGCGGTTCTGTTGGTCCTCTTCACCACCGGGTGGGGGGCCAATCATTTCGCGTCGATGATCCCGGTCCTCAAGGCCGACGAGGGACTGTCGTCGACGGTTCTCACCGGTGCGTTCGGCATCTACGCGCTCGGACTGCTGCCGGGCCTGTTCGGCGGCGGGACCCTGTCGGACCGGACCGGCCGACGACCGGTGGTGCTGACCGGCGCGGTCCTCGCCGGGATCGGCAACCTGATGATGGTCGTCTGGCACGACCAGGCCGGTGTGCTCATCGGCCGCCTGGTCGTCGGCCTCGGCGCCGGACTCACGATCGGCGCGGGCACCGCCTGGGCCGCCGACCTGCGCGGACGGTCCGGGGCGACGCTCGCCGGCGCCGTCCTGACCACCGGATTCGCCCTGGGCCCGGTCATCACCGGTCTGCTCGCCGAGTTCGTTCCCCATCGACTGGAGATGCCGTTCGCGGTGTCCGGGATCGCGTCGATCGGCGTTGCCGCGGCCGCGGTCGTCCTCACGCCTGCATCGCCGCCGCCATCCCCGCGCGGCGCCGCCGCCGACGACCCGGGCCACCGCTCGGTGCGCGCCGCGCTGTCGTGGTCGGTGCCGATGGCCCTGTGGGTGTTCTCGTCGGTGACCGTGGCGGTGGTCGTGATGGCCGAACGCATCGCCGACCGCTACGACGGTGCGTGGGTGCCTGGTCTGGCGGCTGCGCTGAGTCTGGGGTCCGGGGTGATCGTGCAGTTCGCGGTGCGCCGGCTGCACAGCGGCCCCTTCGCCGGCGTGGCGGGCGCCGGCCTGGCCGCAGCGGGGTTTCTGCTGGCGGCCGCCGGAGGGGCGCATCCGAGCATGGCGGTGTTCGTGATCACCGCCATCGTGCTCGGTCTCGCCTACGGTCTGTGTCTGCGCGACGGACTGATGGACGTCGAGACGATGACACCGGCCGACCATCGCGGCCGGGTGACCGGAATGTTCTATGTGGCCTGTTACCTGGGATTCGGCTTGCCGGTCCTGCTCACCAGCATCCGGCCGTCGGTCGGTGTCGTCGCACCGCTGCTCGTCCTGGCTCTCGCCGCCGCAGCCGCCTCCCTGTCCCGAGCGGTACGTCTGCGCCACGCCTGACGTCAGGCCGGCAGAAAGACTCGTCCACGGACGACGGCCCCTACGGTCCGCGTCGCCACGGTCGCCCAGGCCGCCACCAGCACGACGTAGAGCACGGCTCCCAGACCGCGAATCGGGGCGCTGTCCACCGCGACACCCAATGCGCACATGCCCGTCACACAGGTACCGACGGGGAAGGTGAAGCTCCACCACGTGAGGGCGAACGGCAGGCCGCGCCGCGCGGTTCGCACGGTGACCGCCGTGGCAAGCGCGAACATCGCAACCCCGAAACCACCCATCACCAGGCCGTAGACGATGCCGAAGATGGTGAGGCCGCCGGCAATCGGGGCGCGTTCGCCGAGGAAGACCAGATGCGACTCGGCCGCCAGCAGGTTGGCCGCGGTGATCGATTGTCCGACCATCCCGAGCGTGATCCAGATCGTGGGCGCCAACCGGGACTCCGGCACCCCACCGTGGATCAATCGCGCATAGATCACCGTCATCGTCATCAATCCGAGCAGGAGGCTCATCCCGAACAGCGCATAGCAGCCCGCCAGCAACGCCAGTCGCGGTTGCCCCGCCGGTAGGTGGGCCACCAGCGCGGCACCTGTGGATGCCGACACCATCGGCGGCACGACCGGCATCAGCCAGGCGGGTAGAGCCGCGTTCTCCGATTGCCGTGCAGCGGTCATCATCGCGAACGGCACCCAGATCGCGGTGACCACCCCGATCGTGGTGCCCGATACCCAGAGCACTGCGCTGGTCGCCAATGCGACCGTCTCGCCCAGCATCGGCTCCCCGATGTGCAGGGTGCCGGCACCCACCGTGAGCAGCGCCATGGGCACCGCGCCGTAGAACTGCGACATCACGGGGTCGGCGGCATAGCGGCGGGCCGTGGCGCTGTGTCTGCGCCAGTGCACCACGAAGGCCGCGCCGATCCCGATGAGCAACAGCGCTGCCAGCAGCCAGATCGCGGTCGCGAATGCGGTGATCAGCGGGGACTGTACCGGCAGCACCATCGCTGCGTTCGCCACGATGCCGGTGCCCATCACGGCGGCGAACCAGTTCGGGGTCAGGTGCTCGAACACCTGACGCGGATGGTCGAGATCGGCGAGAAGGCGACGACGGGCACCGGCGGTTCCCTCAAGCGTGGCGGTCATGCCTCCACTGTCGAGCAGCCGCGGCGCCTACGGGAGAGGTCGCGATCTTGTGTGGTCACAACGACCGATTGTGACTGCCCACCGACCGCGGTTGTGCCGGAACCTGCGCACCGACGTCGGGCAACTCGACCGTTCGGCTCAGTCGACCGACATCTCCCCCAGCTCGGACCAACCGTCCTGATCGAGCGAGACGTTGATGATGTCCGGTGTGCGCTGCAGATACTTCGGCAGCTCGGTCGTCGCGACCTGGAAATGCGGGCTGGTCACATGCGCTTCGGCAGCGTCGTCATCGAAGGCCTCGGTGAGCACGTAGGTGTGCGGATCGTCGAGACTCCGCGCCCAGTCGAAGAACCGATTGCCCGGTTCGGCGCGGGTGGCCTCGGTGAAGTCCCGCACCAGATCGGGCCACTCGTCAGCGAATTCGGGCTTGATGGGCCACTTTGCCACGATGAATATCATGGCTCCACTCTAATGATCTTGAGCTCTTCAGCGGGCTCCCCGGCGTCTCAATCAGAGAACCTGCGCATCTGACAACCGGCGTTGCCCCAAAGCCTTGTCGGTCGCATCGCATACCCGGCATAGTGTGGTGGAGACAACACGTGTCGAGTCGGAGGTACTACATGCGCGAGATCACCAAGTTCTACATCGACGGTTCATGGACCGAACCGGCCGAACTCAACCTCATCGACGTGATCAACCCGGCCACCGAGAAGGCCGCTGGACACGTCGCATTGGGCACCGCGGCCGACGTCGACAAGGCCGTCGACGCCGCCCGCAAGGCGTTCGTCACCTGGAGCCAGACGTCCGTCGACGAACGGGTGAGCATCCTCAACGCCGTGGTCGCCGAGTACCAGAAGCGGATGCCCGATCTCGCGGCGGCGGTCACCGAGGAGATGGGTGCACCGAACGGGCTGGCCAACAACGTCCAGGTCCCGATCGGACTCGCCCACCTGATGACCGCAGCGGCCCAGCTACCCACCTTCAGCTTCAGCGAGGATCGCGGCAGCTCACGCATCGTCAAGGAGCCGATCGGTGTGTGCGGCTTCATCACTCCGTGGAACTGGCCGCTCAACCAGGTCATGTGCAAGGTGGCGCCGGCCCTGGCGACCGGGTGCACCATGGTGCTCAAGCCGTCGGAGGTCGCACCGTTCAGCGCGGCGATCGTCGCCGAGATCTTCGACACCGCCGGGGTTCCGGCAGGTGTGTTCAACCTCGTCAACGGCGACGGCCCGGGCGTCGGCACCGCGCTGGCCGCCCATCCGGGTATCGACATGGTGTCGTTCACCGGCAGCACCCGCGCCGGCATCGAGGTCGCCAAGAACGCCGCACCGACCGTCAAGCGCGTCGCACAGGAACTCGGCGGCAAGAGCCCGAACATCATCCTCGACGACGAGGACTTCGCGGCCAACGTGGCCGGCGGTGTCGCGGCGATGATGATGAACTCCGGCCAGTCGTGCAACGCACCCACGCGGATGCTGGTGCCCAAGACCCGGATGGCCGAGGCCGAGGAGTCTGCGAAGTCCGTCGAGGCCACCCTCACGGTTGGCGATCCGAGCGGCGACGTGCGGCTGGGACCGGTGGTGTCCGAGCCGCAGTTCACCAAGATCCAGGGGCTCATCGAACGTGGTGTCGACGAAGGCGCCAAGGTCGTGTTCGGCGGTCCGGGCCGTCCTGACGACCTGCCCACCGGCTACTACGTGCGCCCCACCGTGTTCTCGGATGTCACCAACGACATGGAGATCGCGCGCACCGAGATCTTCGGCCCGGTGCTCGTGATGATCGGCTACGACTCGCTCGACGACGCGATCGAGATCGCCAACGACACCGAGTACGGTCTGGCAGGCTACGTGTCCGGCAAGGACGTCGACGAGGTGCGCAAGGTCGGTTCCCGTATCCGCGCCGGGTCGATCTCACTCAACGGCGCGCAGCTCGATCCCGTCGCTCCGTTCGGCGGCTACAAGCAGAGCGGCAACGGCCGCGAGTGGGGCGACTACGCCTTCGACGAGTTCCTCGAGGTGAAGTCGCTGCTGGGCTACGACGCCTGACCACACCGCCCTAACCACCCCGCTTCTCCTCTCACAGCCGGGTGTTCACCCGACGACCGCTCTCGTGCACCCGACGAGGGCGGTCGTCGTGCATCTGTGGCCGAACCCACACTCAGCCGCGAAATCGCCCGTCTCACAGCGGTTTCACAGGTGATGCGACCGTGCGAAGCTGTAACGCGTCGATGCGCCCCGACGACACACGGGGCAGCACGGACGACCTCCGCAGCAGAGGCGTCGTGCGTCGGGGGAAGTCGTTGACGTCAGGAGTCGCATGCCCAACCAACCGCAGCAGCCGGATCAGACCGCGATCGCCGATGGTTGGCAGGTGATCCCGGACGTCGCCGGCGCGACGCCCCGGCGCAGCGCGCGACGTCGCATCGCAGGTCTCGCCACCGTGGTGGTGCTGAGTCTGGGACTGTTCGGCGTGGGTTCGCTGCTCTCCGGCGGCAACACGGCGTCGGCGATGGCCGGTCACCCCGAAGTACTGCGCGAGGGCTGCACCTGGGACTCGTCGGGCAACTATGTGCAGAACTGCAAGGTGTGGTCGGAGTCGCAGAACAAGTACGTGATCGTGCAGATCCGGGCTTCCAACGGCAGCGACCAGGGTGTCTACCTGCTCGACGGGATGCGCGCGCAGGAGGACCGCTCCGCGTGGACCAAAGACGTCCAGGCAGCCGAGGTCTACGACGGCAGCACCGACACCACCCTGGTGATGCCGGTCGGCGGGGCGTCGTCCTTCTACACCGACTGGGACGCCGGAGCCGGCGCCGACAACACCACCATCCAGCAAGAGACCTTCCTGACCGAGGAACTGCCGGACTATCTGGCCGAGAACTTCGGGGTCAGCAAGAACAACAACGCGATCGTCGGTCTGTCCATGTCCGGCGGTCCCGCGGTGACCCTGGCCGAGCGGCATCCCGACCAGTTCAAGGTGGTTCAGGCGATGTCGGGCTACTACCAGACCGACAACCCGATCGGCGCGCTCGGCGTGTTCGCCAGCCAGACGATCGTGTCGAACTACACCAACGGCATCGTCAACATGTGGGGTGAGCCGGGCAGCCAGCGCTGGACCGACAACGATCCGTCGAAGAACGTCAACAAGCTCAACGAGAACGGACAGGTGCTGATCATCTCGTCCGGCAACGGATTCCTCACCTCGAGCGAGATGGCCAAGCTCTCCCAAGAGGATCAGATCAGTGCCATGGCGCTCGAGATGCTCTCGGCGGTCTCGACCGTCCTGATGCAACTGCAGGCCGCACAGAGCGGCGCGTCGGTGATCTCATTGCCGAACTACGGCGGTCACACCTGGGAGAACTGGGGCCGAGGGCTCGCCGACGGCAAGGATCACGTCCTGGAGGCGCTGCGCAACAATCCTCCCGTCACGGAGAAGGTGCAGGTCGTCGACGCCTCCGGCACGCCGGACCCCGAGGGATCCACCAAGGCCACCCAGGCCGCACTCGTCGCGGCGAAGTCCACGCCGGTGCTCGACAGCGTCGAGCTCTCGGCCGACCCGAGTTCCTCCGCCGTATCGGCGGAATCGAGCACCCCGGTGGAATCGAAGCCCGGCGAATCGAGCACCCCCGCGGAATCGAGCTCGGCCACCGACTCGACGTCGGCGACCTCCGGAACATCCGGCGAGGTCCCGACCTCATCCACCGCCGACAGCCAGCCGAGCAGGTCGGTCGCGGCGTCGGAATCGCCCGCGGTTGCCGATACGGATGCGCCGACGACCTCGTCGAGTGTCCCCCCGGTCTCGATCCCGGCGCAGTCGTCGATCCCGACGACGACGCCGGTGCCCTGACCTGACGATTGCCGAGCGGTGCTCAGTTCGACGTGTGCGCACCCAGCCAGTCGACGACGTCGGAGATGACCTGATCGCGCTCGGGTTCGTTGAAGATCTCGTGATAGAGACCGTCGTAGATGGTGAGGGTCTTGTCCGGCGATCCCGCCAGGTCATCGACCATCTCACTGCCGGCCGGGTTGGTCAGTACATCGTCGCCGCCGTGCAGAACCAGTAGCGGCACCCGCAGCTGCGGCAGTCGACGCGGGAACGACTGCATCGTGGCCAGCATCGCCGCCCCGAGGTCGGCCGGGATCTTGCTGCGCGTGACCAGCGGATCGGCGTTGTAGTCGGCGACCACCTGCTCATCGCGCGAGATCGCGCTCGCATCGAGCGCCGCGGTCGGCAGTCCCGGTGCGACCCGCGCGAGCAGCGGCGCGAGCTTCATCGCGATCGGCGACATGTCGTCGCCCGGGACGACCGCCGCCCCCGACAGCACCAGCCCCGCCAACCGTTCCTGATGGCCGAGGGCGTAGTCGAGCGCGATACAACCTCCCATGCTGTGGCCGATCAGGAATGTCGGCCGATCGTCGAGGATCGTCTCGGTGATCACCCGGTCGAGATCGTCGGTGAAATCGGAGAATCGCCGCACCCGCAGTCGTTTGCCGCCTGAGCGACCGTGCCCGAGATGGTCGGGCACCACGGTTCGGAAGCCCGCACCCACCAGCCGCTCGACGACGTGGGCGTAGCGGCGACCGTGTTCGCCCAGACCGTGCGCGATGACCACCACCGCCCGCGGTTCGTCGACCGGGTCGACGATGTCGTAGGTGATCGTCTCGCCGTGCCCGCCCACGAAAGTGTTCTCGCTGCGCTGCATACGCTCTCCCTCAGTTCATCAATCCGAGCCGCGACGCGACTGTGCGTCCCGCCGATTCGATCGCACCGAGCGGACGCAACGCCGCCTCGCCGATGCCGACGAGCACCTCCACTCTGCTGACCACCTGTTCGAGTCGCTCGACGATGTCACCCATCGTGGCGATGGTGGTGTCCACCTGGTCGAGGGTTCCCGACAGCTTGGACAGGGTGGCGTCCATGGTGTCGATCGCGCCGTCGAGGCCGGTCATGGTCTTGTTCATGTCGACGAGTGTCTCCCCGACGTCGGCGAGTATGCCCTCGACCTGGTCGACGGTCATATCCGCGTTGAGCGCCGCCTGCGCGAGTTTCTTGAACCGCTGACGTTCCGGTCCGCGCGCGTCGGTTCCCCTGCTCCCGATATCCCGATTGCCCAGTCCTTTGTCGGCCATATCCTCAATTATTCATGCTCGGACCCGCGGGCGAGACCATATGAACGCGTGTGAGCGATCCGGCCGGAATATCTCGGGAGGCCGCCCGGTTGAGCCGGGTATCGCTCAGATTTGAGCTAATCGAGAGGAGCCCGCCATGCCCGCTGTCACCGCCGATACGCTCCGCCTGCCCCGGGTGCGCACGGCAAGCCCCGACGAGATCGAGCGCCCGGTGAAGTCCATCACCACCGGTCCCCGCGGCTACGAGGGCGAAGGATTTCCCGTCGTCCGAGCGTTCGCCGGTGTCTCGCCGGCCGACCTCGACCCCTTCGTCCACATGGATCAGATGGGCGAGGTCGACTACGAACCGGGCGAGCCCCGAGGAACATCGTGGCACCCGCATCGCGGTTTCGAGACGGTCACCTACATGATCGACGGACGCTTCCAGCATCAGGATTCGACCGGCGGCGGTGGACTCATCGAGAACGGCGCGACCCAGTGGATGACCGCGGGTTCGGGCATCCTGCACATCGAGACACCGCCGGCGGAACTGGTCGACTCCGGCGGACTGTTCCACGGCATCCAGTTGTGGGTGAACCTGCCGGCGGCCGACAAGTTCTTGGCACCGAAGTACCAGAATCTGGAAGGCGACCAGGTGGGCCTGCTCGCTTCGGCGGACGGCGGTGCGTTGATCAGGGTCGTCGCCGGTGACATCGACGGGCAGGGCGGGCCCGGTGCGACCCATACCCCGATCACGTTCGCGCACGCCACCATCTCGCCGGGTGCCCGACTCTCCATCCCGTGGCGCCCCGATTTCAACGCGCTGGTGTACGTGCTGTCCGGTCGCGGCACGGTCGGCGCCGCGGCACGTCCGGTGCGGCAAGGCCAACTCGCCGTGTTCGGCGCAGGTGACCGGATCACCGCGACGGCCGACGCCGGGCAGGATTCGAACCGTCCCGCGCTGGAAGTGCTGGTGCTCGGGGGACGCCCGATCCGCGAGCCCGTCGTGCAGTACGGCCCGTTCGTCATGAACACCCGTCAACAGTTGGTGGAGGCCATCGAGGACTTCCAGGCGGGCCGGCTCGGTGTCATCCCACCCGACGCGCTGATGCCACACACCGGCCGGTGAGCACCGATCCCAGACCGACCGCCTGGCGGATCTTCATCGAGACCAGCGCCCGGCTGCAGACCGTCCTCGACGACGACCTGAAGAACAATGCGGGCTTGTCGCTGGCCGACTATCAGCTCCTGATGTTGCTGTACGACGCGCCGCAACGCCGGCTGCGCATGCGGGAGCTCTCGGATCGTCTGGTGTTCTCCACCTCGCGGCTGTCGTATCAGATCGACACGCTCGTCCGGCGCGGCTGGTTGTGCCGCGAACGCGCCGACGAGGACCGGCGTGGCAGCTACGCGGTACTCACCGACGACGGCGCTGCGGCCTTCCGTTGCGCCGCAACAGATCACGCACGGTGCGTACAGGACCTGTTCTTCGACGCACTCTCCGTCGACGACGGTGCGGTGCTGCTCGAGATGATGACGCGTCTGTCGGACCATCTGTCCGAGAGGGGCTTCCGCTGACACCACCCGGTCAATGACGAGCCCCTCTCGGTGTCTACATGGGAAGGGACGCAAGGACGTCATACGATGCCGGCCGAGGTTCGATTGGCGAGGGTAGGATCGGGGAGGCCGGGCCATAGAGGTTGTCCGCATCTGCTCTGGGAGCGGTCGGTGTAGACCGCGAGCACCACGCGCCCGCCCGGGTGGGCAGCGGCCTCGGCGATCACTTGCAAATTCGTAGAGGATCTTCGGACAGCACCACTCAGAGCATCAGAAGACGCCATCTGTGATGGCTTGCGTCACTTCTGCCTGGTTTTGCGAGTCGCATCCCACTTGTGCCACGCACCACCGGATCGGCTGCTCTGAACCGTAGGGTTTGCCCTATGACGATGAGTCGGGGGATCATCGCGGTGCTGGTGGGCGCTGTTTCAGCGTTCTCGGTCTCCGCCTGCACGCCGGGCAGCACTGAGCCGGCTTCGGTGTCGAGCAGTACCGCGGCACTGCCATCAGGAATTCAACACACTGCCAACGGCGACGAAATCGTGTGGTGTGCAGTGTCTCCGGTCTACCAGCACATGTACTGGGCGGTGGTCGTCGGTGATCCGACCGGTGGACCATGTGTTGCCGGGGACGTGATCACCCAGGAAGAATTCGAGGCCATTCACGCGACCTGGGTGTGCCAGGTCGCGCTGCCCGATGGCGGGACCGCAGACTACTACGCCGATTCTCCCGCTCGTGCCCGCAATCTCGCACAAGGGGCATGCCTGGCGAGTTGATCTCCGCCATCGCGGTCGATCCGCAATCCCTGTAGAGGGCAACCGGTCCCGGTCCAGGGGTGCAACCGGCGCGATGTGCTTCGGGTGGGCCGCCGCGATCGCCCTGTCCGCACCCGCAGCGACGGGGGCGTGCGGGACTCCGGATGACCGCAATGACCTCATGGAAGAGGACTACGCGACGCAGACCGATATCCGCACCACCGCGGTTGAGTTGTTCGAAGCGATGTCGCGCAACGACTGAGACCGCTACAACGCCCTGCAATGCCGTCAGCAGCGTTCAGACACCCATCGACCCAGAACTGGCCAAGAAGATGTCACGCCTGCAAGTCATCGGGGTCGTCGTCAAGAGCCGCACAGAGGGCTCCGCGCAGGTAAGTGTGGTTCCACTACGCTGACGAGCCCACCGGCGCCACTCACACCGAAGAGATCATCGTCATTCGGCAAGGCGGCGAATGGCTGGCATGTTGACACCGGGCCGAAACACTCGGGGGAGCCCCAGTTGCGGCACCTGCGAAGCAGCGGCTCACCCTGGCGGGCTGTCGTGAGCACCCGTCTAGTTGACTGGAAGGTCTGTTGGACAAATGATGTGGTGGGTGTGGCTCTTGATCGCTTTCCTCGCTGCTGTGGTGTTGGCGGTCGGCGGAGTAGTTGGACGTCGAACTCAAAGCCTCGCAGCTGGATTGGTGGTGTTGGTGGTGGCTGGAATTGTCTGCTACGTCACCTTTGTGATCGTCCTTCTCATCGTCGGCTATTGAGAAGTGCCGGCGCCTGAGTCGGATGAATTGCCGCTGATGAGTCGCCCTTTTCCCGGCTGGACGAGCCACGCCGCGGTCATCGGTTATGACGCCGTTGCGGGTGCGCAAGGAGTCGCCCACGGTGTGCTTCGGGCATCCGCGGGCCACCAGCTTCAATGGGTTACTCGCCTCGGTGACCTGGCGCAGCGGAATCCGCACCTCAGCCGAGGCGCGATGCGACGTCGGCCGCGACGACCTCCAGGTGGTCGAGATCGCTCAGGTCGAGCGTCTGGAGATAGATCCGGTCCACGCCGGCCTCCCGATAACGTTCGATCTTCTCGACGACTTCGTCCGGGGTTCCGGCCGCACCGTTCTCGCGAAGTTCGCCGACCTCGCGCCCGATGGCTTCGGCGCGGCAGGCCACTTCGGCTTCGGTTCGGCCGCAGCAGAGTACGAGTGCGGTGGAGAAGGTCATCGTCTCGGGCCGGCGGCCGGCCTTGGCGCACGCCGCCCGCACCCGCCCGATCTGCGCGGACGCGACATCGATTGGAGCGAAGGCCACATTGAACTCGTCGGCGAAGCGTGCGGCGAGCGCTGGGGTGCGCTTCTTGCCGGCGCCGCCGATGATGATCGGTGGCCGTGGCTGCTGCGCCGTTTTGGGCAGCGCGGGCGAATCGGACAGCTGAAAGTGTTTACCGAGATGGTCGAAGTGGCGCCCTACCGGTGTCCCCCACAGCCCGGTGATGATCTCGAGCGATTCCTCGAGCCGGTCGAAGCGTTCGCCCAGCGGCGGGAACGGGATGCCGTAGGCGGCATGTTCGGCCTCGAACCAGCCGGCGCCCAGCCCCAGTTCAACTCGTCCGCCGGACATCTGATCCGCCTGTGCGACGGAGACCGCCAACGGCCCGGGCAGGCGGAAGGTCGCCGAGGTGACCAGTGTTCCGAGCCGGATGCGCGACGTCTCGCGCGCCAGCCCGGCCAGGGTCAGCCAGGCATCGGTGGGGCCCGGCAGTCCGTCGACATTCATCGCGACATAGTGGTCGGAGCGGAAGAATCCGTCGAAACCCAACTCCTCGGTCGCCCGCGCCACGCGGAGGAGATCGACGTAGGTTGCGCCCTGCTGAGGTTCGGTGAAGATGCGTAGATCCACGGGAGCCAACCTACGCCCCGAAGGACTCACGGCGTCAGCGACGGTTCGGCGGCGGTGGACAGGGTCAGGACCGCCTCGACGATCGGGTCGTGCGCCTCGATCTCGCGTTCCACCCGCCGCAGCCGTTCGGCGAGTTCGTGCTCGGCGAGGTCGCCGACCATGTCGACGGCGGCGACCAGGTAGTACTGCAGCGGTCCGACGTATTCGATGTGCAGGTAGGTGACCCGCTCGATGTCGGGATGCGCCAGCATCTTCCGCAGGATCGCCGAGCGGGTGCGCGGCATCGCGGTCTGGCCCAACAGAAATTCGCTGTTGCGCTTGATCAGGAATAGCGCGATCACGCCCAGGAGGATGCCGACGAGAATCGACCCGATCGCATCCCACACCGCCGATCCGGTGATCTGGTGCAGCGCCATGCCGAGCGCCGCGATGGCCAACCCGGTCAACGCCGCGGCGTCCTCGAAGAACACCGCCCGCAGGGTCGTGTTCGATGTCCTGTTGAGGAAGCGGAGCGGATGGATGGCGAATCGCTCACCCGCCGCCCGTGCCTGTCGGATCGACTGCGCGAACGAGACACTCTCCAGCACAGCAGATATCGCCAGCACCACGTAGCCGATGAGGTAGTCCGTGTCGGGCTCCGGCTCGGTCAGCGATGTGATGCCGTGCATGACCGAGACCGCCGCACCGACAGCGAACAGGCCGAACCCGGCGAACATCGACCAGATGTAGGTCTCGCGTCCGTAACCGAAGGGATGGCGTTCGTCGCGGCCCCGCGAACCGCGGCGTTCGGCGATGAGCAGGAACACCTCGTTGCCGGCGTCGGCCCACGAGTGCGCGGACTCCGCCAGCATCGACGCCGACCCGGTGATGGCCGCCGCGACCGTCTTCGCCACCGCGATGAGGACATTCATCACGAAGGCGATGAGCACGGTCAGCATCGATTCGCTCGAGCCACCCGGCGAGTGGTCGACAGCCGGTTCGGACTCCGGTCCCGACTGCTCCGACGGTGGCGTGGGCGGCTCGGTCATGCGCCGATCGTCTCACGCAGATGGTGGCATCTCAGGATGTGACCCGCGTTGTCGCGCTTCGACGCGGCGTCCCGACGAGACCGCGCCACCTGGTGGTCTATGCCGGGTGGCCCCGCGTCCGCCGGTGACTTCCAGACCTTCCGGGGCTGCGTGTCGCAACCGCTCGGGGTGCGCCGAACTGTCGACTCAGCCCATCAGTCCCCGGATGTAGGCGGCCTGCCCGATGTGCTGCGCGTCGTCGTCGAGGACGCTGACCAGGCGCACGCCGAGGGTCACCGGCGGATCCCAGTTCTCGTCGATCACCCGGTCGAGGTCATCGTCGGACAGCGTGCCCAGATAGTCGACGGTCGCGGCATGCGACGCGTCGTGGTACTCCGCCAGCAACGCGGGCTCGACGACGACCTCGGCCACCTCGTCCGGGGACTGACCGTAGCCGGATGCGGAACGGTCGAACGGCAGCGCGAATCGGTCGTAGAAACCGCGTGCCGTCCACACCTCGTCGGTTCCCGCCACATCGGCCACCTGCGCATCCTGAACCCGGGAGATGTGCCAGATCAGCCAGGCGATCGTGTTCGCCTCCGGCGCGATCCGGGCGACGAGTTGCTCGGCCGTGATGCCGTCGAGGACTGCGTGAACGTTCTCCGAGACGCGGCCGAAACCATCGATCAAGATGTCTGTAGAGCGCATACTTCCACTTCTACTCCTCGATTCACGCCCGCATGGCCGTCTGCGAGGGCCGCGGGCTACGACCCACCGCTAAGGTATCGGCGTGAGTCATCCAGGTCGCGGGCACGGTCATTCGCACAACCTGTCGGAGATCCCCGCCGTATTGTCACCATTCGCGCGGTGGTTCGTGATCGTGACGCTGAGCGTGATCGGTGTCGGGGTGGTGATCGGCGCCGCCGTGCTGTGGCCCTCGGACAGCGAACACACCATTCCCATGCAGTTCCGCTCGGCCGACGGCGGATCGATCCAGACCGTCGATGCCCACGTCGTGGATCTGCAGCGGGCCGACTGCCTCAACCCGCTGACCGGCACCGTGCAGGACAGTGCCGTATTCCAGATCGAGGGTGCGGCGCCCGAGGGCCCCTGTGTCGCGGCGACCGCCCAGATCGACAGCGGCGACGACACGGGGCGACACACGCTGCTGGAGATCCCCACCAATCGCGCCCAGGCGGGCTCCGGGCCCGGATCGGTCGCCCCGAGCGCCGAACAACTCGATCAGCCCCAGGCCGGACAGCCGTCGCTGACCGTGGGTGACAAGATTCGCCTCGCCGTTGTCCCCGGACCGGACGGCAACACCCGGTACACCTTCTTCGACTTCCAGCGCACGGTTCCAACCATCATCTGGGCGCTGTTGTTCGTCGCCGCCGTGGTGCTCGTCGCGGCCTGGCGCGGACTTCGGTCGATCATCGGGCTCGTTTTCGCCTTCCTGGTCCTCGGCGTCTTCACCCTGCCGGCCATCCTGGACGGCAAGTCGCCGGTGGCCGTCGCGGTGGTGTCGTCGGCGGCGATCCTGTTCGTGGTGCTCTACCTGGCGCACGGGGTCAGTCTGCGGACCAGTTCGGCGCTGCTGGGCACGCTGATGTCGCTGGTGATGGCAGGAGTCCTGAGCTGGCTGGCCATCGAGACGATGCACCTGACCGGCCTGTCCGGGGATCAGACCGTCAATCTGCAGGTCTACCAGAGCAGCATCTCGATCAGCGGCCTGCTGCTCGCCGGCTTCATCATCGGCACCCTCGGTGTGCTCAACGACGTCACGATCACCCAGGCGTCGGCAGCGTTCGAGCTCGCGGCCGCCGGTGAACCCACCCGACTCGCGACATTCCGCGCCGCCATGCGCGTGGGCCGCGACCACATCGCCAGCACGGTCTACACATTGGTGTTCGCCTACGCGGGCAGTGCCCTGCCCCTGCTGCTGTTGTTCTCGGTGGCCCAGCAGCCTTTCGGGTCGCTGGTCACCACCGATGCGCTTGCGGTGGAACTGGCCCGATCGTTCGTCGGCGGCATCGCCATCGCGCTGTCGGTCCCACTCACCACGGTCATCGCGGCAGCACTCGCCCGACCGGCCGGCGCCGCACCCATCGGCACGGAATCATCGGCCTCCCCGCCACCGGCGGCGTCACCACCGTCGGGCGGCCGACACTCACGTCCGGACGCCTGACCGTTCGCGACTGCGCGGCCGCGGCGTTCGGTCCGGCCGGTCAGCACCGCCCGGTCGGAAGCTGTGCGAGGTTGCGCTCCAACCAGTCCCCGACTCGATTGAGCATCCGGGTGCCGGTGGTGAACGAGCCGTTGCGCGGTATCGCGGCCATCGAGACCGCGACGTCGCCTCGGCGCGTGGTGATCACCGCGAGCTGGCGCACCAGGTAGCCCGCCGAACGCGATGTCGCCGGCCCCCAGCCACCCTTCACCGCGGTCACCGCACCCTGCTTGCGTCCCATCGTCGCGACACCCCACTGCTGATTGGCCGCCACATTGCTCATCAGCCGGATCACATCCGCGCTGCCCGGCATACACGGCAGATGCGCCCCGAAACGCGCCTGATCTGCCAGTGCCCACGGCGTGTATCCGGGATAGGACGGCGGGTCGTCGGCCTCCGAACTGACCTGCGTACGGATGTCATGCCCTTCGCGCAGCACGGCGGTCACGGCGTCCACCGAACTCCGACCACCACCCAGCGCACCCCAGAGTTCGCCAGCGGCGTCGTTGTCGGAGAACGTGATCGCCTTGTCCTCCTCCGCGGCCACCGCGGCACCGAAACGGCGTTGCGCAGCGAGCGAGACCGGCACCTTCAGCGTCGACCACGCGCGACCGGTGGTGAGGTCCCCCATGGTGATCACCCGGTCTGATCCGACGGCCACCATGGCCAGGCCGACCTTGCCCGGCATCGACTTGCGCATCCCCTTCTGCATCTTCGCAAAGCTCGTGATCAGTTTCTTCTCCGTGGGCACCGGCGGCTCCAGGAACGTGGCGATCTGCGGAGGCAGCGGCGGGAGTTGTGGCGGCCACCACGACGGTGAGGCCGCGGCAGACGCCGATCCGATCATCAGCGAACCGGCGATCGTCACGGCCGTCACCGCGACGATCCACTTAACACGAGTCACTTGCGTCTCCCTGGTCACATCAGTAACAGGGAGACTAGCTGCATCTATCACACGACGCCCAGCCACGATGCGAAGTTGTAGCAATCAGGGAGCAGCGGGTGCAGAGGGAACGGCAGCCTACTCTGGCGAGACCCGCCACTGTCCCATGCCGAGGAACACCATCACGAGCTGACGCTCCGTTCGGGCGACGATCTCCCGCTCTGCCTCTTGACCCCGATACTCATTGTCGAGCAGGTCGGCAACCGCCGTCAGCATGATGGTGACGATGAGTTCGGCAGCCAGTTCGAGATCCTCGGGCGACCACTGAGCGAGATCCGGGAGCCGCGACAGATCGATGGCGAGCTCTCTCGAGAACAGCCGCAGTTCGGTGTCGATGGCACGGCGGATCTCGGCGATGCCGCCATGCTGCTCACGTACCAGGAAGCGGAACTGCGCCTCGTTATCGTGCACGTGGCGTAGCAGTATCGCCAGGGAGTTCTGCGCTGTCGGCAGCGCCTGACGCGCCGCGAGGTCGCGGCGACCTTCGCGCAGCGTGCGCCGCAACACCCGCATGGAATCCTCCACCAGGGTGACGCCCAGATCCTCCATGGAGGCGAAGTGCCGATAGAAGGCGGTCGGCACGATGCCCGCACCGCGCGCCACCTCACGAAGGCTGATACTGCCGAAACTGCGCTCGGCGACGAGTTCCATCGTGGCGTCCAGCAACGCCTGCCGGGTGCGACTCTTGCGCTCGGCCCGGCTCTCCGACGTCCGCCCCTCCGACTCACCGGCGCCGCGCGACGGCCGTTGCCGCGCGGTGTGTCGAGACCTGGTCACGGTGTGAGTCTAGGTCTCCCTGGCGGCCAGGATGGCGGCGCCGCCCCACGCCACGCACCGCCGGTGACAGTCGTCACACAGAAAGTGCTTGACGATACGGCGTGTGACCATGCCACACTGATTCGTGTACATCTGTTCACTCAAGTGAGCACACCGAACGGAGCCAGCCCATGAGCATCCGCCTCCCCTCGGTCCTGGGGTCCATCGTCGAGAGCGCCCTCTCTCCGCATCCCGTCGACCGCTATCTCGAACTGATCGATCCGATGATGACCTGGCGCGACCTGCGCGCCAAGGTCGTCGCGGTGGACCGTCCGACCAGCCGAACGGTCCGCCTGCAACTGCGCCCGACACGTCAGTGGACCGGACATCTGGCCGGACAATACGTCCAGTTCAGCACGGTGATCGACGGCGTTCGACACACCCGGTGCTTCTCCCCCGCCAACGCCGCCGGCGAGCGCGGCGACCTCGAGTTGACCGTGACCGCCCACGACGACGGGTTCGTCTCCCGGCACCTGCAAGAGAACGCCCACGTCGGCATGGTCGTTGGCCTGTCACCGGCGTCCGGAGAATTCGTCCTGCCCGCGGACAGACCTCGGTCCATGGTCTTCATCAGCGGCGGCAGCGGCGTTACACCTGTACTCTCGATGCTGCGAACGCTCGTAGCCGAGGGCTACGGTGGAGCCATCACGTTCCTGCACTACGCCCGGACTCCCGCCGATGTGGCGTATTCCGCGGAACTCGCCGCACTGACCGCGACCCATCCGAGTATCGACCTGCGTCTGCACTACACACGCGGAGCTGCGGCCGAGCATTTCACGGGAGAACATCTCGCCGGCATCGTCGACTTCGCGGATGCCGAACTGTTCGTCTGCGGACCGGGCGCGCTGATGGACGCCGTCGAGCGGCATCACGACGAGGCCGGCCTGACCCAGCCGCTACACCGGGAGGCCTTCACCCTCGCCGCACCGATCGCCGTCGACCCCGACGCACCCGTCGACGGCGAACTGACATTTCTTCGCTCCGGCAGATCGGCGACCAACGACGGCCGCACCATTCTCGATCAGGCGGAATCCGCCGGACTGCGTCCGGATTCCGGCTGCCGGATGGGGATCTGCTTCTCCTGTACCGCAATCAAGAAATCCGGATGCACCCGCAACGTGCTGACCGGAGACACCGACAGCGAAGCCGACACGCAGATCCAACTCTGTATCAACGCACCCGTCGGCGACGTGGAAATCGAGGTTTGACATGACCACCATCGACCAGCCCACCACCGGCGCCGAGCTCGTGCCGATCGCCCCGGCCGACGCCACCGACGGCCGCGACCCGAAACACATCGTGCTCAGCTACGAGCAGGTGGAAGCGCTCGGCCGCGAGCTCGACGAGCTCAAGGCCCGCGTCGTCGCCGACCTCGGCGAGAAGGACCGCGAGTACCTGTACTCCATCATCCGAGCCCAGCGCGGTTTCGAGATCACCGGCCGCGCACTGATGTACCTCGGCTTCTTCCCGCCCGCCTGGATCGCCGCGGTCGGCGCGCTGTCGGTGTCGAAGATCCTGGACAACATGGAGATCGGCCACAACGTGATGCACGGCCAGTACGACTGGATGCGGGAGGACACCTACAACTCACGCGAATTCGAGTGGGACACCGTGTGCCCGGCCGATCAGTGGCGCCACAGCCACAACTACATGCACCACACCTTCACCAACATCGTCGGCGAGGACCGCGACATCGGTTACGGCATCCTCCGCATGGACCGGGACCAGAAGTGGAACCCCTACTACCTCGGCAACCTGGGCTACGCGACCGCGCTCATGGTGTTGTTCGAGTGGGGCGTGATGCTCCACGACCTCGAGGTCGAGAACATCCTCGCCGGCAAACGCAAATGGTATGACGTCAAGGGGCTCGTGACAGGCATGTGGCGGAAGGCCGGCCGCCAGGTCCTCAAGGACTATGTGGTGTTCCCCGCACTTACCGGGCCGCTGTTCGTCAGCACCCTGCTGGGCAACGCGTCGGCCAACCTCGTCCGCAACCTGTGGACCTTCTCGATCATCTTCTGTGGCCACTTCCCCAGCGGCGCCCAGACATTCACCCCCGAAGAATGCACCGACGAGACCCGCGGCCAGTGGTATCTGCGCCAGATGCTGGGTTCGGCGAACATCACCGGCAGCCCGCTGTTCCACATCATGAGCGGGAACCTGTCGCATCAGATCGAGCATCACCTGTTCCCCGACCTCCCGGCCGCCCGGTACCCGGAGATCGCCGGCGAGGTGCAACAGATCTGCGAACGTTACGGGCTGCCGTACAACACGGGGTCGCTGCGCCACCAATTGGCCTCGACATGGAGAAAGATTGCCAAACTCTCGCTACCGAACTTCATGACCCGCGATGACAATGACCTGGTGGTGACCGTCGAACGCGCTCCGTCGGCAGTTGCGTGAGACACCGGCGGCCGGTGCGGGTGGCAGAATACGAGGCATGGTCGACAGCATCGAACGCAACAAGGATCTCGTCCAGGAACTCGTGGAATCGACGGCCACGCACGTCGGCCGGATCGCCACCATCATCACCGGCGCTGTCGCCGACGTCGCGCGCGAGATCGGCGACCTCGTCACCGATGGCTTCGAGATGCGCGACGCCGCGCGGCGGGCACGCGACGACGACGAACCCACCGTTCTCGAGGCGGTCGAGCTCGAACAGGCCCAACTCGAGGCCACCGACCCCGACGTCGGCGACCCGGAAGGCGTTGCCCCCAGCACGGCCGAAACCGCAGTCGACGCCGAGTCGGGTGAGGTCGCCGACGACGATCTACCCGGTGACCCGGTCGATCTCGGCGAGATCAACGAAGCCGAACTCGGTAGCGCCGAGGCCGTTCCGGAAGAGCCGGTCGACCTCGGCGAGATCCCCGGCGAGGCCCCCTGAGGACTGCCCACTCGGGTCGGTCGGTTCCCGCCAGTATCGTTGTGCCCTGTGGCGGACATGTGGCAGGTACTGGCGTCGACATTCGGCTACGAGTCGTTTCGCGGGGATCAGGAACAGATCGTCGAGCATGTGGTCGCCGGCGGTGACGCGGTTGTCCTGATGCCCACCGGGGGCGGCAAAAGCCTGTGCTATCAGGTGCCCGCGCTCGTGCGGGACGGCTGCGGGGTCGTCGTCTCTCCGCTGATCGCGTTGATGTCCGATCAGGTGGCTGCCCTGCGCGAGCTCGGGGTGCGCGCCGCGTATCTGAACTCCACACAGAACCCCGACCAGCGCGCTGAGGTGGAAGCGGCTTTTCGCGACGGCGAGCTCGACCTGCTCTACGTCGCGCCGGAACGACTCAACACCGCCGGCTGCCGCGCACTGCTGCAGCGCGGCGAGATCTCCCTGTTCGCGATCGACGAGGCGCACTGCGTGTCGCAGTGGGGACACGACTTCCGGCCGGACTATCTCGCGCTCGGCGAACTCGCCGAACTGTGGCCGGATGTCCCGCGCATCGCATTGACCGCGACCGCCACCCGCCGCACCCACGCGGAGATCACCGAACGTCTCCACCTCGGCGGGGCTCGCCACTTCGTCGCGGACTTCGACCGGCCCAACATCACCTACCGCATCGTCACCAAGTCCGAGCCGCGCAAACAGCTGCTCGACTTCATCCGCACCGACGGTGTCGTCGACGGGCAACCCGCCACCGGTATCGTCTATGCGCTCAGCCGCGCGTCGGTGGAGAAGACTGCGGACTTCCTGGTGGCCAACGGGGTGGACGCGATGCCGTATCACGCCGGCCTCGACCGCACCGTCCGGCACGACACCCTCGAGCGTTTCCTGCGCGCCGACGGCGTGGTGGTGGTGGCCACCATCGCCTTCGGCATGGGTATCGACAAGCCCGACGTGCGATTCGTCGCCCACATCGACCTGCCCAAGAGCGTCGAGGGCTACTACCAGGAGACCGGTCGGGCCGGCCGAGACGGCCTGCCGTCGGTGGCGTGGATGACCTACGGACTGGCCGATGTGATGCAGCAGCGGCGGCTGATCGACCAGTCCGACGGCGACGCGAACCATCGGCGGGTGCAGCAGCAGCATCTCGACGCCATGCTCGCACTGTGCGAGACCGTGGACTGTCGGCGCGCTCAGCTGCTGCGGTATTTCGGGCAGGACGCGCAGCCGTGCGGAAACTGCGACACCTGCCTGAGCCCGCCGAACACCTGGGATGGCACCGTACCGGCGCAGAAGCTGCTCTCGACAATGGTGCGACTGCACCGCGATCTCGGTGATCCGCCCTATGGTGCGGGCCACCTCATCGACATCCTGCGGGGCGCCGACACCGCCCGCATCCGCGATCGCGGACACAGCCGGCTGACCACCTACGGCATCGGCACCGATCTCGACGCCGCCGGGTGGCGCAGCGTGATCCGGCAGCTGGTGGCATCCGGGATCATCGCGCCCCAGGGCGACTATGGGGTGCTCACCCTGACCGACAAGAGCGGGCCGGTCCTGCGTGGCGAGACCACCGTGATGTTGCGCACCGATCCGGCGCGGTCGGCCACCCGCAGCACCCGGAGTTCGCGCTCGGCACCCGACCTGGCCGACGCCGACCGCGGGCTCTTCGAGCACCTGCGCGTCTGGCGCAAGTCCGAGGCATCGCGACGTGGTGTGCCACCGTATGTGGTGTTCAACGACGCCACTCTGCGTGAACTCGCCACCATGCGACCCGCCACGGAATCGCAGTTGCGGTCGGTATCCGGTATCGGCGACGCGAAACTCGAACAGTACGGTGAGGACGTGCTCGCCGCCATTTCCGGGTTCGATTCGGAATCCGAACCGGCGTGAGCGGAATCATTGCCCGGGGTCGCGACGTTGTCTACCTTCGGCACAGCTGTTGTTCAGGAGGTATTGCGTGTCCCCAACGTTGCCATCGGCGCTGACGTTCCCCAATCCGGTCAATGACTACGCGGCTCGCTCGACCGCCGGTCTGGTGATCGCGCTCGCGGTCGTCGCGATCGTCGTCGACCACCCGGTGCTGTATGCGCTGCTGGCACTCGGATTCCTCCTCCGCGTGATGGCCGGTCCCCGGTTCTCGCCGTTCGGGCAACTGTCGGTGCGGGTCATCGCCCCGAAGATCTGGCGCAAGACCAAGCTCGTCCCCGGCCCGCCCAAGCGGTTCGCCCAGACCATCGGACTCGTCTTCAGCGGCAGCGCACTGGTGCTGTCGTTGCTCGGCCTCGGTCTCGCGGCACAGATCGTCACCGCCGGCCTCGTCGTCGCGGCCACGCTGGAGTTCGCCTTCGGGCTGTGCCTCGGCTGCGTCGCCTTCGGCTTCCTGCAGCGCCGCGGCATCATTCCGGAAGAGGTGTGCGAAGCCTGCAACAACCTCTCACTCCGGATGCCCGCGGTGGCGGCCGACTGAGCCGGCTGCTCAGCGCTCCACCGGCCGGAGCAGCGCTTCGGCGGCGTCGACGATCGCCGGATGGTCGAGGTCGAGGTTGTCGACGGCCACCACCTCCGGCCGCATCCACGACGCCAGCACACTCCACTGCGGCCGGTGAAACGACCACCACGACACCGCGTCCCACGCCCGCTCACCGCGCGCATCGGTCTCGGCGTGGATGTGCTCGCCCCACCGCTGGGTGACGGTGAGATTCCGGACGACGACCTGCGACGGTCGCAGGCCGAGACGCACCAGCTGGGTGGGATCGTCGAGGTCCAGGATGCGCAGGTCGTCGGGCAGCCGGAACGTGCCGAGCGCACGACGGGCTCCCGGCACCTGCGGGAACTCGAACATGTCGTCCACCCAGGCCCGGAGATTGCCGAAGGTCTCGCCGCAGGCTGCCTCCGCGTGGCGGGACAGGTACCAGACGTGCCGGTCGGGGTGGTCGATGCGGCCGCCGATCTGCGGCCGGTGCTCATACAGCGGGTGACCGGGCCGTCCGGGTGCCGCCGAGTCGAGGTAGGGAAAGACCCGGTAGACCAGCAATCAGGCCGCCCCTCCCCATGCCTCGGCGTCGAGCGCGGTGAGCACCGCCGCTGCGCCGGACAAGCGCAGGGCATCGATCGGGCGAGCACCACCGAGGTGCACATTCTGACTGATCAGCCACGTCTGCGCTGCTCGTTCGCCCCAGATCAGCCGGGCACGGGCGAAGATGTGCTCGAGGTCGATCAGCAGTGGTCCCGCGATCGGGCCCGGGTACTCCTCACCGGAGATCCATCGGGTCGGCTGTGATCGGCTGACACCGATGAGCTCGGCGAGACGAGCCTTGCCGAAACTATCGGCGAGGTAGCTGACCCGCGCAGGCGCCAGCGGATCGGCGGGATCGGTACCGCGGGGACGTCGCGAGCCGGGCATGTCGCGCACACGTGCAGAGGTCATGCCACCATCCTACCCAACAAAAATGTTGGGCGAATCATGTCAGCAGTCCCATCGCGATCCCGTCGAGGATGTCGTGTTCACTCACCACCAGCTCGTCGACGTCGGACCGGTCGGCAATCACCCTCGCCAATTCCATGGTCACCAGTGCGCCACCGCCGATCACGTCGACCCGTCCCGGGTGCATCGGACCCAGCGCGGCGCGCTGCGCCCGCGGCATGTGTACCAGCCGCTCACACACGTCGGCGAGATCGGCGAAGGAGATCCGGGACAGGTGAATCGCCTCGGGGTCGTACTCGGCCAGCCCGGCACCCACCGCGGCCAGGGTCGTCATGGTGCCGGCGACACCGACCCAGGTGTGCACGCCGTCGACGGCCACCGCGTCGAAGGCCGGGGCCAGGCGCCCGCGCGCGAGGTCACGCGCGGCCGCGATCTCCGATTCGGTGGGTGGATCCGACGGCAGGCAGCGCTCGGTGAGCCGAACGCACCCGATGTCGGCGGAATGCGCGGCATGCACACCTGCCGCATCGCCGACGACGACCTCGGTGGACCCCCCGCCGAGATCGGTCACCACGAACGGGCCACGGGCAGAGTCCAGTTCGCCCACCGCACCGGCAAACGACAGGCGGGCCTCCTCGTCACCGGTGATCACCTCCGCGCGGGCACCCGCGACCACCGAACCGAGCAACTCCGCGGTCATCCCGAAGAATTCGTCCCGATTGGCCGCGTCCCGGGTCGCCGACGTGGCCACCATGCGGACGCGTTCGGTGGTCAGCGACGCCATCGTCGCCGCGTAGTCGGCCAGCGCGACGCGCGTCCGCTCGATGGCCTCGGCGGCAAAACGGCCGGTGGCGTCGACACCCTGCCCGAGCCGGACGACACGCATCTCCCGATGCAGATCCACCAGACGACCGGTGTCGTCGGTTCGCGCCACCAGCAGGCGAATCGAGTTGGTGCCGCAGTCCACGGCCCCGACGACTGTCATCGCCCCTCCTCGTCGCCGCCGTCCGGCTCCGCGGTGGCGCGTGGCCAGTCCGCCGGGATGGCGGTGCCACGCAGTTCGCCTTCGGCGGCCAGCGCGACGGCCTCGTCGCCGAGCGGGTTGACCCCCGGGCCCTTCGCCAACGAGTGAGCCATCAACACGTGCAGACATTTGACCCGGTCGGGCATTCCGCCGCCGGAGAAGTCGGTCCCCAGCGAATCGAGCTCGTCACGTTCGGTCAGATACGACTCGTGCGCCCGGCGGTAGGCCGCGGCCAATGCGGAGTCGGTGACCAGACGCGCCGTCATCGCCTTCATCACCCCCGCGGACTCCTGTCGACTCGCCTCGGCGGTCAGCCGTGGGTCAGTGAGGTAGTACAGCGTCGGGAAGGGGGTGCCGTCGGGCAGGCGGGGCGATGTCTTGATCACCGCCGGCTGGCCGTCGGGCGTGTAGTAGCTCACCTCGATCACGCCACGCGGTTCACGACCGAGCTGAACCGCGATGGTGGCGAGATCGGCCTCCGACACACTCACTTGATGGTCGGCGGGGTCGCCACCGACTCCCACAGGTTGCCGTACCACGGACTCCGCGCACGTTCCTCGGCCTGCTTCTGGGCCGCGATCCGCGCGTCGTCGCCGGGGAACATCATCACCAGCGCCTTCTCCCCCGGCCGGACGAACTGCAGGCGCTCTCGCGCCTCCGCCTCGATATAGGCCGGATCACTCTGTTCGTTGACCTTCTGCTGATAGTCGCTGACCTCGGACCGGAGCTGGTCGTTGCTCGCACGCAGCTGCTCGAACTCCGCCCGCTGCGAGAAGTACGTACGCACCGGCATCGCCAGCGTCAACGCGACGACACTCACCACGAGCGCGAGCACGATGGCACGCTTTGCGTCGAGCCCCTCCCACCGGGCCAGCAACGCGGCCCGATCGACGCGGCGTCGGGCCGGTCGTGACCGGCCCGACGCACGCGGCGATCGTGGTGGTGGCGATTCATCGGCGTCCTCGACCGGCGCCGAATCGAATTCCTCCTGCGGCTCTTGCTCCCCATGCAGCTCTTGTTCACCCGTCTCGGTGACCGCGAGCGGCTGCGCACGAGCCGACCCTGACCGCGCTGAGGCAGCGCTGGGACGGGCGGGACCGCGTGTGGTCGTGGCACGCCGGCCCCGGCGCCCGGACGCCTGGGGTCGCCGCTCACCACGCCCTCGGCGTCCGCCTGATGTCATGGGGTCCAGCTAATCACGAACCAAACGAGAATCGTGGGAAGGCGAGGTCACCCGCGTAGCGTGCCGCATCGCCGAGGCCTTCCTCGATACGCAGCAGCTGGTTGTACTTGGCGACGCGCTCGCTGCGGGCGGGTGCGCCGGTCTTGATCTGTCCGCACGCGCAGGCCACGGCGAGGTCGGCGATCGTGGTGTCCTCGGTCTCACCGGACCGGTGGCTCATCATCGTCTTGTAGCCGTTGTTGTGCGACAACGCGACGGCGTCGAGGGTCTCGGTGAGCGAACCGATCTGGTTGACCTTCACCAGCAGGGCGTTGGCGACGTCCTCGGAGATGCCGCGTTCCAAACGCTCCGGGTTGGTGACGAACAGGTCGTCGCCGACGAGCTGGACCTTGTCGCCGACGGCTTCGGTGAGCTTCGCCCAACCGGTCCAGTCGTCCTCGGCCAACCCGTCCTCGATCGACACGATCGGGAAGTCGTTGACGAGCTTCTCGTAGAACGGCACCATCTCGTCGGTCGAGTAGTCACGTCCCTCGAGCTTGTAGACACCGTCGCGATAGAACTCGGTCGCCGCGGCATCCAGTGCGATCACGACGTCCTTGCCGAACGAATACCCGGCCTTCTCGACCGCCTCACCGATCACACTGATCGCGGCGTCGGTGTTCGGCAGATCCGGGGCGAAACCGCCCTCGTCGCCCAGCGCGGTCGCCAGTCCCTGCTTGGCGAGCACCGACTTCAGCGCGTGATACACCTCGGCGCCACACCGCAGCGCCTCCTTGAAGGTGGGGGCGCCGATCGGAGAGATCATGAACTCCTGGAAGTCGATGCCGTTGTCGGCGTGCTCACCACCGTTGATGATGTTCATGCACGGCACGGGCAGAATGTGCGCATTCGGGCCGCCGATGTAGCGGAACAGCGGCAGTCCGGCCGATTCCGCGGCGCCCTTGGCGACTGCCAGCGACACACCGAGGATGGCGTTGGCGCCGATGCGACCCTTGTCCGGCGTGCCGTCGCAGTCGAGCAACGCCTGGTCGACGAGCCGCTGCTCTTCGGCCTCCAGACCGATGACCGCCGGTGCGAGTTCGCCCAGCACACCCTCGACCGCTTTCGTGACACCCTTACCGACATACCGGTCGCCGCCGTCACGCAGCTCGACCGCCTCGTGTTCGCCGGTCGACGCGCCGGAGGGAACCGCGGCGCGGGTGAAGGTGCCATCATCCAGAACAACTTCGACCTCGACGGTCGGATTGCCCCGCGAATCCAGGATCTCGCGTGCACCGACCTGCTCGATCATTGCCACAGTTCTAGCCCCTTTGTCCTCGACGGAACGACGCCACGTCGGCGCCGCCAGGTACGGGTCAAAGCCTAATCGCTGGACGCAGCGCCCACGCGGCAAGGGCCGGAGTCGTTTGCCTACTCTTCGGTAGTGGTGCCGGGTCCGGGTCAGTAGCGGACGTTGATCGAATACGCGTTGGCGCGATCACGCACATCCAGGACGTACGGTGTCGAGTTGTTGTAGACCTTGACAGCCTTCTCCCAGCCCTCGGGGGTGGTCATGTCTCCGCCGGAGGACACGCAGAGGTAGCGTGCGGCCGACAATGCGGCGTCGTCGATGTTGTCCGGGTCGGCCCGCCCGTCACCGTTGGCGTCGACGCCATAGCGACTCCACGTCTCCGGGATGAACTGGAACGGCCCCATCGCGCGATCGTGGACGGAGTCGCCGTCCATCGTGCCGCCGTCGGTGTCGTGGATCTGCATGTTGCCGCGGGTGCCGTCGAGCGCGACGCCGCGGATCGGCGGTGACGTGTCCCCATTGGCGGCGATGTCGGTGCCGCGATGGGTGCCGTGCTTGCTCTCCACCGCGGCGACCCCGGCCAACGTCGTCCAGGCCAACCCGCACTCGGGGTGCTGCTGACGCTGGATCTCCGCGGCGTTGCCGTAGGCCTCCAACGCGATCGCCGGGATCCGGGTCGACTCCGCGATGGGGGCAGCCCACTCGCCCAGCAGGTCGGCGGTCCGGCCAGGGGCGTTGATGTCGATATACGGGGTCGGCACACCCGCGCCGGGTGGGATGCCGTCGGGGATGTCGGGCCGATTGAGCGACGGCAGGTCCAGACATGCCGATGCCGCCAGGGCGGTCACCACCAACGTCAACGGCGCGACCACCAGTCGCCTACCGGCTCGGCGCCGTGCCATCCTCGGTCCCTCCAGTCACATCGCCACCCGGTCGTTTCGTCGCAGGGCGGATTGGCCCCATTCTCCATGACAACTTTGCGACAGCACTTTTGGTTCCATTCAGGCGTGGTCACCGTCGACCTGGGCACTGGTCACTGTCGACTGGGCACCGGTCTCGCCCGCCTCGTGAAACACCGACAGCCAGCTGTCGCGGTCGGCGAGCGTCAGCCCCTCGGCCTGCGCCCGTTGCTCCGCACAGCGGATCTGCGACATCAGTCGCCGGACGCGTTGTCGAGCGATCTCCTCGGCACTGTCACCCCCGGGCTGCACCGACACCCGGGTCAGGTCCGGATCGACACGGTCCATCGGGAAACCGGCGGCGTCGAGCCGCTCCAGCACCTTCTGCGCCAGAGCCAGCGCCGGCGCCGTCGTCGCGACCCCGTCGAGCACCGAACCGCGGGCCTTCTCGGCGGCCTTGCGTTCCTCCCACTCCCTGATCTGGGTGTCGAGATCGGCATGTGCACCGGACAAGATGCCGGGCGTGCGACCACGCACCTTCGCGGTGAAACTGCGTGCCACGTCATCGATGTCGAACGGGTGGTCGGGGTGATCGGCGGCGATGCGAGCGTGGAACAGCACCTGCAGCAGCAGATCGCCGAGTTCTTCGCGGAGCAGGTCATGGTCGCCGTCGTCGATCGCATCGAGCAGTTCGTAGCATTCCTCGAGCAGGTACCGGCGCAGCGATGCGTGCGTCTGTGTACTCTCCCACGGCCCGTTACGACGCAGTGTGTCCATCAGGGCCACCGACTCGAGCAAGGCGTCGCCGGGGACCGGCGCCGCGCCGATGACATCCTCGCCCCGCGCCATCCGGGCGAGCACGAAGCGGTGTGCGCGGTCACTGCTGAGCAGAGTGGCCCCGGGGTCGTCGTGTTCGGCCCAGGATGCCCCGGTGATGCCGAGGCCCCACAGGGTCGTCGGATGAATGTCCTCCGTGACGGCCAGCGGCCCGGACAGCAGTGGCACCGCACGCGTCGGGATCGTGTCCGGCCGTAGCGGATCGAGCAGGATGACGGTCATCGACGATCCATTCCCTTCGAACGCAGGTGGCTCGAACGTATCCCAGACTCCGCGGATCGGAGGTCATGACCCGCCGCCCCGAGCGCGTTGGCGGTCAGGCGGGGTCGGCGCGCAGGGCCAGTAGGAACGTCGTCAGGTAGTCGATCAGCTCTTCGTCGCGCACTCGGGCCGATCCGACACCCCCGGTGCGTGGGATCGGCAGGGTGATGACCGACGTCGTGGCGCGATAGCCCGCCGACGGGTACAGGCGCTTGAGCCGGACCTGCTCGCTGTCGAGGAGGGTCATCGGCGAGATCTTCACGCCCGTGCCGGCCAGGCCCACCTCGGCGACGCCACGCTCGCGGCACCGCAGCCGGAAACGTGCGATGGCGGCCAACCGACGGGTCTCCTCAGGTGGCTCGCCGTAGCGGTCGGCGAGTTCGGCGAGCACACCGTCCACGGCCGCGTCGTCGGTGGCCCCGGCGAGTTTGCGGTACGCCTCGAGCCGCAGACGGTCGGAGTCGACGTATTCGACGGGGATGTGGGCGTCGACCGGCAGGTCGATGCGCACCTCGGTCGGTTCGCTGGTTTCGACGGGTTTGCCGTCGGCGGCGGCGCGATAGGCCTCGACCGCCTCTCCGACCAGCCGCACATACAGGTCGAAACCGACCCCGGCGACGTGTCCGGATTGCTCACCGCCCAAGACGTTTCCGGCGCCGCGGAGCTCCAGGTCCTTGAGCGCCACAGCCATGCCGGCACCCAGTTCGTTGTTCTGCGCAATGGTGGCGAGCCGGTCGTAGGCGGTCTCGGTGAGCGGACGATCCGGACTGTAGAGCAGGTACGCGTAGCCGCGTTCGCGGCTGCGCCCGACCCGGCCTCGGAGCTGATGCAGCTGCGAGAGCCCGAGATTCTCGGCGCGGTCGACGATCAGGGTGTTGGCGTTGGAGATGTCGAGTCCGGTCTCGATGATCGTGGTGCAGACCAGGACGTCGTACTCGCGATTCCAGAACCCGGCGACGGTCCGCTCCAGCTGATCCTCGTTCATCTGCCCGTGCGCCACCACGACCCGCGCCTCCGGCACCATCGCCGCGATGTCGCGGGCGGTCTTGTCGATGGTCGAGACACGGTTGTGCACATAGAACACCTGGCCGTCGCGGAGCAGTTCACGCCGGATGGCCGCCGCGACCTGTTTCGCCGAGTAGCCGCCGACGTAGGTGAGCACCGGATGCCGCTCCTCTGGCGGGGTCAGGATTGTCGACATCTCGCGGATACCGGCCATCGACATCTCCAGAGTGCGCGGGATCGGCGTCGCCGACATCGTCAGCACGTCGACATGTGTCCGCAGCGATTTGATGTGCTCCTTGTGCTCCACACCGAAGCGCTGTTCTTCGTCGACGATGACCAGCCCGAGGTCTTTCCAGGTCACCCCGGTCTGCAGCAGCCGGTGGGTACCGATGACGACGTCGACGTCACCCGCCGCCATCGCGTCGACGATCTCCTTGGACTCCTTGACGTCGGTGAAGCGCGACAACCCGCGCACGCGCACCGGAAACCCGGCCATGCGCTCGGTGAAGGTCTGCAGATGTTGTTGCGCGAGAATAGTTGTCGGAACCAGTACGGCGACCTGCTTGCCGTCCTGCACCGCTTTGAACGCCGCCCGGACGGCGATCTCGGTCTTGCCGTACCCCACGTCGCCGACGATGACGCGGTCCATCGGGACGGGTCGTTCCATGTCGGCCTTCACCTCGGCGATGACCGTCAGTTGATCGACGGTCTCGGTGAAGTCGAAGGCGTCTTCCATCTCCCGCTGCCAGGGTGAATCCGGGCTGAAGGCATGCCCGGGGGCCGCGTGGCGCGCGGCGTAGAGTTGCACGAGCTCGCCGGCGATCTCCCGAACGGCCTTGCGCGCCTTGCGTTTCGTGTTCTGCCAATCCGAGCCGCCGAGTTTGGACAGCGACGGCTGTTCGCCGCCGACGTAGCGCGAGAGTTGGTCCAGCGCATCCATCGGAACGAACAGCCGATCACCGGGCTGACCACGCTTGCTCGCCGCGTACTCCAGCACGAGATACTCCCGGCGAGCACCCGAGACGGTCCGCTCGATCATCTCGACGAACTTGCCGATGCCGTGCTGATCGTGCACCACGAGGTCGCCGGCGCTCAGCGCCAGCGGGTCGACCTGGTTGCGACGTTTGGCCGGCAGCCGGCGGCCGTCCCGTACGCCGGCGACCCGGTTGCCGGTCAGATCGCTCTCGGTGACGATGACGAGTCCTGCAGCTGGACAGACCAATCCGGCACGCAACGTGCCGTGAAACACCGACACCTGGCCGGGTTCGGGCCGGGCCCCGGGCTCGACGATCACGGCGGGCACCTCGGCCTCGGCCAGCCGCTCGCCGACGCGCTGCGCCGTGCCCTTGCCCGCCACGACGATGGCGGCGGACCCGCCGGTGGTCACGTGCGCACGCAGACTCGCGAATGTGGCGGCGATCTCGTCGTCGTTGCCGCGCGGAGCCGGCCCTGCGGCCAGATCGAGCGCGACTTCGTCGTCGCTGCCGGTGGCCAGCGGACTCATCGTCCACCACGAGCGACCGGCCGCGACCGTGGTCTTCTCGACGTCGCCCATGGACCGATATGCGCTGGCCTGCAAGTCGATCCCAGCGCTGCCGGCATCCCGGCCGTCGAGCGGGGCGTCGGCGCCCAGCGCCGCCGCCGTCCAGGACGCCTCCAGGAACTCCGCACCGGTCTGCGCGAGATCTGCGGCGCGGGTGCGGATCTTCTCCGGGTCCAGCAGCAACACCCCGGTACCGTCGGGCATGACCTCGGTCAGCATCTGCATCTGCCCGTCCACCAGCATCGGGATGAGGGCCTCCATCCCCTCCACGGGGATGCCCTCGGCGAGCTTGGCGAGCATGTCGGCGAGTACCTTCTCCCCGGCGTGCTCGACGGCGAGGTCGGCGGCCCGGGCGCGCACCTCGGTGGACAGGATCAGCTCGCGTCCCGGGTGGATGCGCACCGTCGATGCGTCGATCTCGGGCTGACTGCGTTGATCGGCGACCGAGAACGCCCGCATCTCGGTGATCTCGTCGCCCCAGAACTCGACGCGGACCGGGTAGTCGGCGGTGGTGGGGAACACGTCCAGGATGCCGCCGCGCACGGCGAACTCGCCGCGGCGCCCCACCATGTCGACGCGTTCGTAGGCCATCTCCACCAGATCGGTGAGCAACTGCTCGAAGTCCAGTTCCAGGCCCTCGCGCAGCAGGATGGTGCGGACCGATCCCAGGCCCGGCGCCATCGGCTGGACCAGCGAACGCACCGTGGTGACCACCACGCGCAGCGGCGCGGCGTCATCGGGCTCGGCGAGTCGGTGCAGCACGGCCAGTCGCTGTCCGACGGTGTCGGCGCTGGGCGAGAGCCGCTCATGCGGCAACGTCTCCCAGGACGGGAACTGCGCGACGGCGGACGGGTCGTCGAGCAGTTCGGCCAGTTCGGCGGTCAGATCGTCGGCTTCGCGACCGTTGGCCGACACCACGAGCAGCGGCGCGGGTGCGGATTCACCGGGGGTCGCGGACGCGAGGCAGGCAACCACGAACGGCCGGGCCGCGTCCGGCGCGGTGATGTCGAGGCGATCCTGGCCACGACGCCCGAGCAGGTCCGCGATCGCCTTGTCGGCACATGTCATTGCGGCGAGCCCGTGCAGGGCGGGGGTAGTCGACACTCCTGCGATTCTAACGACGGCGTCTGGCCCCACCGGACCCGCCTGTGGCCGGGATCAGCCCACCGACCGCTGGAGGTAGACGCAATCGATCCACTGGTCGAATTTGTATCCGACCGCGGGTGTGCGACCCACCTCGACGAAGCCGTTCGTCAGGTGCACGGCGATCGAGGCCTCTCCCCCGGTGGCGGCGATCACCGCGATGATCTGGCGCACGTTCGCGGGGTCGGCGGCGGAGACGAGGGCGGCGAGCAACCTCGTCCCCAGTCCGCGCCCGCCGGCGCCCGGCCGCAGGTAGATCGTGTCCTCGGCAGTCCGGTCGTAGGCTCGTTTGTCGCGGAACGGACCGAGATAGGCGAACCCCAGGACGTCGTCACGGTCCGCCACGACGAGGAAGGGCCGCCCCGCCGAGGTGATGCGGGAGATCTTGGCTGCCCAGTCCGACGACGTCGGCGCCTCGTAGTCGAATGTGGCGACCGTGTTGTCGACATAGTGGCGATAGATGTCGGCGATGGCCGCGCAGTCGGGGTCGGCGGCGGGACGGATGGTGACCATGGCGACGATGATGCCCCGGGGGCGGCGGTGCGGGCGGTCAACCCTGCTCGTCGTCAGCGGTGGTCCGCTCGCGGGCCTCGATGTAGTCGGGGCCGACGAGTTGCGGGGACGGATCGAGTCGGGTCAGTCCGTTCCAGCACAGGTTGACCAGATGCGCTGCGACGACCTCCTTGGAGGGTTCGCGCACGTCGAGCCACCATTGCGCGGTCACCGACACCATCCCCACCAGGGCCTGCGCGTACAGCGGCGCCAACGCCGGATCGAATCCCCGACGTTCGAAGTCGCCGGCGAGGATGTGTTCGACCTGGCTGATCGCGTCGTTGAGCAGGCTCGAGTACGTCATCGTGTCGGTGGCGTCGGTGCGGTCGCCGCGCACCAGGATGCGGAACCCGTCGGTGCGTTCCTCCATGTACGTCAACAAGGCGAGGGCGACCTGCTGGATGCGATAGAGCGACCGGTTCTTCGACAGCGACGACGTCACCATCTCCAGCAGTGTCTCCATCTCTCGATCCACCACAACGGCGTACAGACCCTCTTTGCCGCCGAAGTGTTCGTAGACGATGGGTTTGGACACCCCCGCGCGTTGGGCGATCTCCTCGACGGATGTGCCCTCGAAGCCCCGCTCCGCGAAGAGCCCGCGCGCCACCTCGATCAGCTGCAGCCGACGCTGTGCACCGGTCATCCGGGCCCGGGGCGCACGCTGCACCTCTTCGGAGGGGTCGGTGGGACGGCCAACTGCCATACCCATAACCCTAACGACGACCACCGCACATGGGGTAATCAATAGAGATGATGACCGTTGACGAGATCTCCGCACGGCTCGAGATCCAGCAGGTACTCACTGACTACTCGACTGCCGTCGATGCGGGGCGCTTCGACGACCTCGACGACGTCTTCACCCACGATGCCACCATCGACTACCGCGCGATGGGCGGGATCACCGGTGACCTCACCACGGTCAAAGCGTGGCTCGCGCAGGTCCTCCCGGCGTTCTCCACCTACTGTCACCTGCTCGGCAACCACGACATCCGTGTCGACGGAGACACCGCGAGAAGTCGCACGCTGTGCCTGAACCCGATGCAAACACCCGACGACACAACATTTCTGCTCGGTCTCTGGTACCGCGACACTTGGCGCCGTTGCGAGCAGGGTTGGCGCATCGCCGAACGCACTCTGGAGAAGTGTTTCGACAAGCAGCTGTGATCTTTTCGCGGCCAAGCGGCCGATTCTCGTGACAATCGTAGTGTCGGGTATCAACACAGCTCAGCCGAAGTCGACATGCGTTCGCACATCACATATCTGCGCGTCGACCATTCGTAATACCCTCGGGTCATGGCCTTTCCGCGTTGGTGTGAGAACGGTCCGGCTGTGCACCTCGGTGCGTGGCCGGCGACAGCCGTCGGGGCCGTGACTGCGAGCGGGTTCGATGTGCAGCTGTGGGACTACGTTCAGGGTCACGCGGCAAATCTGACGTTTCTGACGTATCGGCATGCGTCACTGGCGTTCCAGACCGTCCTGGTCGGCACAGTGGTCGCGGTCGAGATTGCGGTGCTGGTCTACCGGGCACCGTTCTTCTCGGCGTTCACAGCCGATCATCGGCAATGCCATCGTGGGCCTTCGCTCGGTACCGCCGACGGTGATCGAATCCGCACGCGGGATCGGACTTCCGCGCTGGCGCATCCTGTTGTCGGTGGAACTTCCCATTGCCTGGCCGGTGATCCTCACCGGGATGATCCCTCCGATGTCGCCTACGAGTGGCTCAGGGACGAAGGAGTGATCGAGTAGGGGTGAGCGGTCGCCGCGACCTCCTCGTCGAGGGTCGCGCGGCCACGTTCGGCGACCTCGGAAAGGTCCTGGGCGAACGCACCGACAATGAGTTCATCGCGATTGGCGAAGGTCGACAGTGCGGACATGGCGCACAGAGTTCCGAACGACACCCCCGCTCTCTGTGGAGAGGGTCTCACCTATCGCTACCCCCGGCCGAACACACTCACCCAACACAGGGGTCAGCGCGGGTAAGTGACGATGCACTGACCGGTGCGGGCGTTGCGCCAGGTGATGGTGCGGTCGGTGTGCATGGTGGGGAGCCACGGGCCGTCGTGTTTGCGGTCGTGGTCGGGTCGGCATAGGGGTGCGAGGTTGAAGGCCACGGTCCAGCCGCCGGCCAGCGGGTCGGCGTGGAGGAATTTGTGTAGGTGGTCGAGTTCGCACTCTTCGGAGGGGCGGCCGCAGTAGGGGTAGCGGCAGCGTCGGTCGAGTTGGATGATCTCGGCGCGTAAGGCTGCTGAGGGTGCGTAGGTCAGTGCCCCGGGTGGTGGGGTGGCGAAGCCGCCGTGCCCGGTGGGGTCGATCGGCGGGGCCGGTGTGCGGTTGCCGAAGATGATCAGGCCGCTGGCGGTGCGGGTTTCACTCGGTGGGGCGGTGATGGTGGTGGCGTGGGGTGCGATCCGTGCGGCGTGGGCGGGGTCGATGGCGCCGTAGCCCATCAGGCGGGTGGGGTCGAGGCCGGTGGGGTCGTGCAGCAGGGTCAGGCCGGGGACGACGAGGCCTTTGTTGGTGTCGGAATCGGTGTCGGAGTCCGGGTCGGTGTCGGCGGGGTCGTTGTCAGAGTCATCGGCTACCGCGGCGTCTGCTGTGTCCTCGGCGTGTTCGTTATCGGTGGTGAGTTCGACCTCTGCGGCCGTGGTGACTTCAGTGTCTGCGTCGTCTGAGTCGGGGGCGTCGGTCGGCTCCGTATCGGCCCCGTCGGTGTCGTGCTCGGCGCGAGGTGCGGTGATGAACTCTCGTCGGGATTCCGCGGTGGGCTCGACGTCCTCAGCCTCGTCATCGGCATCGGCATCGATTCCGGTGCCCGACTGTTCGCCGTCAACCTCGATCGCGATGTCACGGTCATCATCGAGGTCGGCGAGGGTGATCGGCTGTTCTTCGGCCGCGTCAGGCCCACCCACTGCGGGTTCGTCGGCGGTGTCGACGGGTGCAGTGGCGTCGCCGCCCGTGCTGGTGTCGACCGACGAGTCGCGGACACTGCTGCCACCCACACTCGGGGTGGTGGCCGATGCTGGGTTGCTGGTGCGGGTTTGCGTGGCCGGGCAGGTGTCGTCGCCGCAGTGGCAGCGCAACTTCGCCCCGGGAGCCTTGATGATCTCCGCGAACGCCGCCACACGTTGGGCTTTGATACCGCGCCCATCCCGACGGCACACCCGCCGACCGATCAACGCGCTGATCCGCTCGCGCAGGTGCACACCGTGTTCGGCGGGAATGCAGGCGTCGACGGTCATGTGTCCGAACGCTTCGCTACCGATTTTCACATCGCCGAACAGGTCGGCGACGTCGTCGTGGGCCTCGACAGCCCGGTCGGGGTCGAGGGTGATGATGATGGCGTCGAGATCGGCCTGCAGCGCGGTGTCGGTGGTCGGGCGGCTGGCCAGATCGAGCACCACATCGTCGAAATCCCACGGCTCATCGTCGGTGGGATCGGTGTCGGCCGCACCATCACCGGCATCACCGGCATCACCGGCGTCACCGGCATCACCGGTGTCATCGGTGCCGTCACCGTCGGTGCCAGCATCAGTGTCGTCGTCGAAGTCGAGGGTGAGTTCCTCGTCATCGTCATCGTCGTCGGTGTCGGCGGTGTCGGTGTTGTCGGTGAGTTCGGCCAGTCGTGCTCGCAGGTCGCCGGTGGGGCCGGTGGCGGCGGCGCGGATGGCCACGCCCAGGCGGTGGGGGCTCAGGTCGCCGGCGCGGAAGGCGTCACGGATCTTGGGGTGTTCGTCGAGGAGTTCGTCGAGGTGGACCCATTCGCCGGCTTTGGTTCGGGCGATGCCCAGTTGCAGCGAGATTTCGCCTATGGCGGCTTTGTCGGCGGCGTTGCGGATTCGGTTCGGGGCGTAGTCGTTGTATCCGGTGAGGCGCTCGTTGTAGGTGGATTGGCCGATTTGGCGGGCGATCTGCATGGCGATGGCTTGGGCTTGGTTGCTCAGCCGGAGGGCGTCGCGGCCGTATTGGGCCAACTCGTCGAGGCTGCTGGTGGCCAGCAGGGCGTCGTCGGCGGCACGGTCGGTGAAGGTGAACACGACACGCTCCTTTCCGGCGACGACAGCGAGATCGGGATCGGGTTTGGTTGGTGGGGAATCGAACTGCTACCAGAGCATCGGGTGGGTCCGACAGTTTCGGTGGGCTGCAGGTGGGGTGTGGATTGATTGGTCGTTGAGCTGTTGGGTTCAGGATATCGGCGGGGTGTGACAATTCCGTTCGGGTGACATAGCCTGCGGGACAATGCTCGTGGACTGTCTGTCTCGGGTGGTGGTGGTCTCGATACGTCCTCGGCTGGCGCCTCGGCCTACTCGACCACCGGAGGTGTCGTCGCGGGATTGGTTGGTGGGGAATCGAACTGCTGTCAGACTATCGGGCGGGTCCGACAGTTTCGGTGGGCTGCAGGTGGGGTGTGACAATTCCGTTCGGGGTGACATTGCCTGCGGGACAATGCTTGCGGCGGCTCTGCCCCGGGTGATGGTTGTCTCGATACGACCTCGGCTAGCGCCTCGGACTACTCGACCACCAGAGGGTGGATTCGCGGGATTGGTTGGTGAGGAATCGAACTGCTATCAGAGTATCGGGTGGGTCTGACAACTTTGGCGCGCTGCGGGTGGGGTGTGGATGAGTCATTGCGATGAGTTGCGGGTTCAGGACAACGGCGCGGTACGACAACTTTCCTGGCCGAGAACAGTTGCAGTGGAGGGCTCTTCGTGACGATTCGCCCGATTCTCGCTGCCCTCCTCATGGGTCGGAGGATGCGTGCTCGCAAGCTTGGTCAGATCCCGTAGTGCTGGGTCACCCGATTGCCCCAAGAGCACCACATCGCCCATCTGCCAGGTACATCGGAAAGTGGCCTCCGGCTTGGTGATGCGATTCTGTAGCAGCCGGTGCAATTCTCCGAACTCGGCCGACTTGCGTCCTCGAGACTCTCACGTCATGAATTGCCGCCGGTTCGTTCTGTCGGGGGCTGATCGGGCGGTTCATCACCGTGCGCGGTATCACCGCCGGCCACCTGATCGGCCAACTCCAGACCGGCACCGGCGTACACGTTGAAGGCGATCCCCACGCCGTGGTCCTTGGCCCACTGCACCTCGTCGTCGTAGCGCGCGACCGACGCCACCTTGCCGCTGAATCCGGACTCGCGCAGGCATTCGAGTGCGGTCACATTGGCGCCGTGACGCGGCATGGCCAGCACGGCGATGCTCACCGAACCCGACCGGCGCAGCTGATTCCAGAAGTCCAGGTCGGTGGCGTCACCCTCGATGACGCGCAGACCCTGATCTTTGAGCCGCCCGATGCGTGGGCCGTCGTAATCGACACCCACCACGCGGAGCCCGTAGTGGTCGGTGAGCCGCTGATAGGCGGCGAAACCGACGCGGCCCATACCGATCACCACGACCTCGGCGTCGCCGGCGTCCCCGGGACGCTCCTCGGGATGCAGCGTCTGTTCGTCCTGAGCTGGTAGCCGCGCGGCGATCTTCTCCACCATCAGGTGCCCGCGGCCGTTGACCAATGCCGAGACGACGAAGCTCAGAGCCACCGCGATGGACATCTCCACCAGCCACGCCTCGGCCAGCAGACCGGAGGTGACCCCGACCGACACCACGATCAGCCCGAATTCGGAGTAGTTCATCAGGCCCAGCCCGGCGAGGATCGCCGTGCGGTAGCGCAACTTGAGAAATGACAGCAGCGCGACGTACCACGCCGCCTTCAACGGCAACAGCAACACCATCAGGACCGCGACAGCGATGGTGGGCAGGTCGGGCAGACCGGTCAGGCCGATCGACACGAAGAACGCGACGAGCAACAGCTCCTTGAGATGGAACAGCGAGCGTGCCAGTTCCGACGACGCGGGATGAGACGCCAGCAGGACACCGACGATCAGCGCGCCGAGGTCACCTTTGAGGCCGACGGCGGTGAACCAGGCGTAGCCGGGAACCAGCGCCATGACGATGCCGAACAACGACTGCATCTCGCCGTGGCCGAGCCGGCCCCAGATCTGCCGCAGCACGCGGGTCAGCGGCCACAAGGCCACCAGCGTCAACGCCCACGGACTCGGCGGATGCCCGCCGCTGACCGTCAGGAAGACCACCGCGACGATGTCCTGCATCACCAGGATGCCGATGGCGATGCGGCCGTAGAGCGAGTGGGATTCGCCACGCTCCTCGAGGATCTTCACCACGAACACCGTGCTGGAGAACGACAGCGCAAACGCGAGCAGAGCGATCGTCTGCACGCTCTGGCCGGCCAGCATCGCCATCCCGGCCACCGCGGCCAGCCACAGCACGATGGCACCGAGGACCACGCTGATGATCATGTGCACCGACGTCGTCAACCACACCTCGCGGCGCAGCAGGATGCGGACGTTGAGTTTGAGTCCGATCGCGAACAGCAGCAGCGTGACGCCCAGATCGGCGAGTACCTCCAGCTGGGGCAACTCTTCGACGTCCATCGCGTTGAGGACGAACCCGGCCGCCAGGAACCCGACCAACGGAGGCAGGCGCAACGCCATGGCGAGGCCACCCAGACCGAAGGTGACGACGAGATAGACGGCGATGACCTCGGTCACGATGCTCCCTACTTCTCACCCTGAGTCCAGGGTGTGCGCGGTCATCGGAGGGCCGACGACCACAGATGTGCGGTGTGAGGTCTCTCAGTATTCCGACAAATGCCGGATTCCGCTGTGGACCGTTCCCACCGGGAAGCCGATTGGCGCGACGAGATTCAGTGCTCCCCCACCAGGACTCGAACCTGGAATGCCTGAACCAAAATCAGAAGTGTTGCCGATTACACCATGGGGGATTGCGCGCAGACGATTGTGCCACAGGCACCGCCCACGCTTCTGGCCGCACCTGCAGGGTCTGGTCGCAGTCTCCACCGCAAGCCGGAACCCGCAGGTGCGGCCGGAACGCGATCAGTCCTTCGGCCCGCCCGCGGCGTAGACGACCTGGCCGGAGATGAAGCCGGCGCCCTCGCTGACGTAGAACGAGGCCAGGTGTGCGATGTCCTCCGGGGTGCCGACGCGGTTCACCGGGATCTCCTTGGCGGCGGCGGCCTTGAAGTCCTCGAACGACACCTTCATGCGGTCGGCGGTCGCGGCGGTCATCTCGGTGGCGATGAAGCCGGGGGCGATGGCGTTGGCGGTGACGCCGAACTTGCCCAGCTCGATCGCCAGGGTCTTGGTGAAGCCCTGCATGCCGGCCTTGGCGGCCGAGTAGTTGGCCTGCCCGCGGTTGCCCAGAGCCGAAGTACTCGACAGGTTGACGATACGGCCCCAGCCGGCATCGACCATGTGCTTCTGGCAGGCCTTGCTCATGTTGAACGCGCCGCGCAGGTGCACCCCCATGACCGCGTCCCAGTCGTCGACGGTCATCTTGAACAGCATGTTGTCGCGGATGATGCCGGCGTTGTTGATCAGCACCGTCGGCGGGCCGAGCTCCTCGGTCACCTTGGCGACCGCCGCGGCCACCGACTCCTCGCTGGACACGTCGGCGCCGACCGCGATGGCCTTGCCGCCGGCGTCGGTGATCGCCTTGACGACATCGGCGCACGAATCCTCGTTCAGGTCGAGGACCGCGACGGCGAGTCCATCGGACGCGAGGCGCTTGGCGACGCCCGCGCCGATGCCGCGGGCGGCTCCGGTGACGATCGCGACTTTTTGAGTGGTCATGGGTGTACCTCCGTTGGTCTGGGGCGGTCTGTCGCCTCACTGTTTCTATCAGGCCCGAACAATCGCTCGGTACCACGTGGCGGGTCAGGGGCTCCACGGTGCGGCAACTGCGTACTATCGGGCCACATGACGGAGACGTCCACGCCCTCGACCGCTGTCATCGTTCTCGCCGCCGGCGCCGGCACGCGGATGAAGTCGAAGACACCGAAAATCCTGCACAGCCTGGCCGGGCGACCACTCGTCGGGCACGCGCTGCATGCCGCCGCAGGAATCGACCCATCGGATTTGATCGCCGTCGTCGGTCACGAACGCGAACGAGTGAGCGCCGCGATCGCCGACATCGCCGACGGCCTCGACCGCGAGATCGCGATCGCCATCCAGGATCAGCCGCACGGCACCGGCCATGCCGCGCGCGCGGGCCTGTCCGCGCTGCCAGAAGATTTCGCAGGGACTGTCGTGGTGATGGCCGCCGACCTGCCACTTCTCGATAGCGCCACCCTCGACGCGCTGGTCACGGCCCACACCTCCCACGGCGGCGCTGCCGTGACTCTGACCAGCTTCCGCGCTCCCGACCCCACTGGATACGGCCGGATCATCCGCACCAACGACTCGATGGTGCAGGCCATCGTCGAACACAAGGACGCCACCGACCGGCAGCGCGCGATCACCGAGGTCAACGCCGGGGTATATGCGTTCGACGCGGTCTTCCTCCGTTCAGCGCTGGGACAGCTCTCCACCGACAACGTGCAGGGCGAGTACTATCTCACCGACGTGATCGAGATCGCGCGCGACGCAGATCAGTCGATTCACGCCCTGACCGTCGACGACCCGACACTGGTCGCCGGCTGCAACGACCGAGTGCAACTCGCCGACCTCGGCGCGGAACTCAACCGGCGCATCATCCGCCGACATCAACTCGCGGGTGTGACCGTCGCCGATCCGACCAGCACCTGGATAGACGTCGGTGTGGTCCTGGGCACCGATGTCCGGGTGGAGCCCGGCACCCAGTTGCACGGCGCGACGACCGTCCACGACGACGCGGTCATCGGTCCCGACACGACTCTGAGTGACGTCACCGTCGGGCCCGGCGCCTCGGTGATCCGGACCCACGGCAGCGAGTCGGAGATCGGCGCGGGAGCACACGTGGGACCGTTCGCCTACCTGCGACCGGGCACCCGCCTCGGCGTCGGCGGCAAGATCGGCACGTTCGTGGAAACGAAGAAAGCGGACATCGGCGCGGGGTCCAAGATTCCGCACCTCACCTACGTCGGGGACGCGACGATCGGCGAACACACCAACATCGGCGCGTCGAGCGTGTTCGTGAATTATGACGGCGTGGCGAAACACCGTACGGTGATCGGGTCCCACTGCCGCACCGGGTCTGACAACATGTTTGTCGCGCCCGTACAGGTCGGGGACGGCGCCTACACGGGAGCAGGTACGGTTTTGCGGGACGATGTCCCGCCCGGCGCGCTGGCGGTGTCGGCAGGACAACAACGGAATATCGAGAATTGGGTGGTGCGCAAGCGCCCGGACACCGAGTCGGCCCGTGCGGCGCTCGATGCCCAACAGACCGACCGCCCGGCAGACCGCCACACCGGCGCCTGACCGCAGCAAGACTTCTAGCAGAAGAGTTTTCATGACCTGGACAACGGACAACCAGAAGAACTTGATGCTGTTCTCTGGCCGCGCGCACCCCGATCTCGCCAAGGCCGTCGCCGATGAACTCGGTATCAAGGTGACCCCGCAGACCGCGCGCGACTTCGCCAATGGCGAGATCTTCGTTCGTTTCGAGGAGTCGGTCCGTGGCTCCGACGCCTTCGTGCTGCAGAGCTGCCCCTACCCGTTGAACCAGTGGGTGATGGAGGCGCTCGTCATGATCGACGCCCTCAAGCGTGGATCGGCCAAGCGCATCAGCGTCATCCTCCCCTTCTATCCGTATGCCCGCCAGGACAAGAAGCACCGCGGCCGTGAGCCCATCTCGGCGCGACTGATCGCCGACCTGCTCAAGGCCGCCGGCGCCGACCGCATCATCACTGTCGACCTGCACACCGATCAGATCCAGGGCTTCTTTGACGGCCCGGTCGACCACATGCACGCACAGGGCCAGCTCGCCGAGTACGTGCGCGACACCTACGGCACCGAGAACATCACCGTCGTCTCCCCCGACTCCGGCCGTGTGCGGGTGGCGGAGAAGTGGGCCGACGCCCTCAACGGGGCACCGTTGGCCTTCATCCACAAGACCCGTGACCCGCTGGTGCCCAACCAGGTGAAGTCCAACCGGGTGGTCGGTGAGGTCGAGGGCCGCACCTGTGTGCTGATCGACGACATGATCGACACCGGCGGCACCATCGCCGGCGCCGTCCGGGTCCTCAAGGATGCCGGCGCCGGCGACGTGATCATCGCCACCACCCATGGTGTGTTCTCCGACCCGGCCGCCGAGCGGCTCGCGAGCTGCGGCGCCAGGGAGGTCATCGCCACCGACACCCTGCCGATCGGCGAGGACAAGCAGTTCGAGAACCTGACGGTGCTTTCGATCGCTCCGCTGCTGGCTCAGACGATCCGCGAGGTGTTCGAGAACGGCTCGGTGACGAGTCTGTTCAACGGCAGCGCGTAGTCCTCGGACACGCGATTTGCCTGCGGCCACACCAGGTATGGTGTGCTGCGTGGACGCGACGATCTATCACAACCCGAAATGTTCGACCTCCCGTAAGGCGCTGGAGAAGCTGCGGGAGGCGGGCGTCGAACCGACGATCGTCAAGTACCTGGATCGGCCGTACACCCGCGACCAGTTGAGGACGATGTTCGCCGACGCGGGTGTCACCGCACACCAGGCTGCCCGCAAGCGCGAAGCCCTCTACAAGGAACTGGCACTCGCCGACGCGTCCGAGGACGCGGTGCTCAATGCCATGGTCGAACATCCCGTTCTCGTCGAACGGCCGTTCGTGGTGACCGACAAGGGGACCCGACTGGGACGACCGCTGGAGTCGATCGACGAGATCCTCTGAGCCGACGCGCTATACGGCCACGACTTTCGGCGGCAGCGGCTTGCGCAGTGCCGGGATGACCGCACCCAGCAGCCCGCGCACAAGGGCCTTGGTCATGTCGTAGTAGTCGAAATAGTCCCGCCACACCGCGATTCGCCCCTCGCGGATCTCGAAGCGACCGCAGACCCAGAACTGCATGACGACCGGCCCGAACCGGAGCTCGTCGACGCGTTCGGTGAGCACGACCGGACCGTCGGCGGTGACGTTGACCATCCGATAGTTGAAGCCGGCCCAGGAGTACTTGTCCATCCCGGAGAAGATCCCCGCGACCTTGCGTTTCCCGTGCACCGTCGGCAGTGAGACGTTGGTGTAGGCGATGTTGTCGTCGACGTTGTCCAGAGCTGCCGCCGTGTCCGAACGGGCGAGATCGTCGAGGAAGGTCGTGACGATGTCGATCGGTGTCTGCGATGTCATGGGGCCAGTATGCCTGTGACGGCGGGTTGCGGATAGGTTCCGCCGGCCCGCGCGCCCACTTCCCTCCCGCGCGTGAAGTTGCGCGCGCGAGAGCACGGCGGCCGCGCGAGAGCGAGGTAGCCGCGCGAGAAGGTGGGCCGCAATCGACGAACAGGTCCGAGCCGGCGAATGTGACATCCGCCCTGGCCATCGGCTATCCTTGCCGACGTTGTCACGGCGAGGGTGGACATCCACCGTAATCGGCGCGACCATCGTGAATCCTCTTGCGGGCCTCTGGGGCGCCCGCCGGCTGGTTCCCGGTCGTCGTCACTCGCCGCGACCGAGACCAACCACCGCGGTTCATCACCGAACCGCCGAACGAGGAGAAGAACAATGGCAACTCAGGCTTCCAAACTGGCTGTCACCGTGCGCACCGAAAAGGGCAAGGGCGCTGCCCGTCGCGCCCGCCGCGAGGGCAAGGTTCCCGCCGTGCTGTACGGCCACGGCACCGACCCGCAGCACTTGAGCCTGCCGGCTCTCGAGTTCGCTGCGATCCTGCGCGCGAACGGCGTCAACGCGGTCGTCGACCTCGACATCGACGGCAGCAGCCAGCTGGCGCTGACCAAGCAGGTCGACGTCCACCCGATCCGCAACTACATCGAGCACGCCGACCTGCTCGTCATCCGCCGCGGCGAGAAGGTCACCGTCGAGGTCTACGTGGTCGTCGAGGGCGAGGCTGCTCCGGGCACCCTGGTGACCCAGGACGCGAGCACCGTCGAGATCGAGGCCGACGCGCTGTCGATCCCGGAGCAGATCACCGTCGACGTCGAGGGTGTGGAGGCCGGCAACGCCGTGCACGCATCGGATCTGGCGCTGCCCGAGGGTGTCACCCTGATCAGCGACCCGGACACGCTGATCGTCGCCATCAACGCCGCCCCGTCGTCCTCCGAGCTCGAGGAAGAGGCCGAAGAGGCCAGCGCCGAGACCCCCGGCACCGACGAAGCGGCCGAGTAGTCTCCGGTCCACGACAAGTGAAATTGGTTGTCGGGCTGGGTAACCCCGGCCCGAAGTACGAGAAGACGAGGCACAACATCGGCGCGATGGTCGCCGATGGCCTCGTCGCCTCGGCCGGCGAGCGGTGGAAACTGCACAAGAAGTCGGGCGCGCAGGTCGCCCCGATCACCCTCGCCGGTCGGCAGGCACTCATCGCCAGACCCCGCAACTTCATGAACGAATGCGGCCGGCAGATCGGACCGTTGGCCAAGTTCTACTCGATCGCGCCCTGCGACATCGTGGTGCTCCACGACGAACTCGACATCGATTTCGGGCTGGTGCGGCTCAAGCAGGGTGGCGGCGAAGGCGGGCACAACGGTCTGCGCTCGATCAGCCAGGCCATCGGTTCCCGCGACTACCTCCGGGTCCGACTCGGCATCGGCCGCCCGCCGGGACGTCAGGACCCGGCCGACTACGTCCTCAAACCTTTTCCGTCCTCGGCCCGAACCGACGTGGACCTACTCATCGGCCACGGGGTCGACGCCACCGAATTGCTGATCTCGCAAGGCCTCGAGCCCGCACAGAACACCGTGCACGCCTGGTAATCGGCTCTCGGCTCCGCGACATCGACTGCAGGGTGACCGACGTGATGCAACGATGAGACGGTGTCCGACGCCACGTTGAGCCTGGTGATCCTCGCCGTCACCATCGTCTTGTTCGTCTGGAACCGCCTGCCGGTCGGTGTGGTCGCGATCGCGTCTGCCCTGGCCCTCTACTTCGCCGGGCTGGTCGACCTGGCCGGACTGACCTCGGGGCTCGGCGACAACGTCATCGTGTTCATCGCCGCCTTGTTCGTGGTGAGCGAAGGCCTCGAGGCGTCCGGCATCACCGCATGGGCGGGTCGTCTGCTGACCCGCGCCGCCGGCACCGATCGGACGCGAGTACTCGGCGCGATCACCGTCCTGTCGGCGATACTGTCGGCCCTCATCACCATCAACGGCGCCGCCGCGGCTCTGGTACCCGTGACCGTCTCGGTGGCGCGGCACGCGCTGATGCTGCCTTCCAAGGTGCTCATCCCGCTCGCCTACGCGTGTAGCGCCGGATCGATGCTCACGCTGAGCGGCAGTCCGGTGAACGTCATCGTCAACGATGCGGCGCGCACCGCCACCGGGGACGGTTTCTCCTATTTCGAGTTCGGCCTGATCGGTCTCCCGCTGGTCATCGTCACCTTCGTGGTGATCGCGCTGCTCGGTGACCGGCTGCTGCCCGACCGGCAGTCCACCACGCTGCCGGCGGACTTCAGCAATTATCTCGGCACGGTCGTGGACCACTATGGCCTCGGCGAGCGGGTCTATCGGCTGCACGTTGAAGCGGAATCGACATGTCTGGGCGAATCCGCGGACGACGCGGTCGCGCTGGACTACCCGGAGGTGGCGCCGATCGCCACACAGGGAAGTCTGGGTGCGGGATTGGTGGATTCCGGCCACAAACTGCGCGAGGGCGACGTCCTGGTGGTGTCCGGACCGGGTCCGGCCGTCGAGGAACTCGCCCGCCGCCACGAGCTGACCGTGGAGGACATCGCCGGACGCCACGCCACCTCCGGCCGTCTGATCGACCGCGATGCCGGCGTCAGTGAGATCGTCATCCCACCACGCTCGGAGTGGATCGGTGCCACGGTGTGCCCAGGCATGGTGCGGCCGGAAGACGGGCTGCTGGTGATGTCGATCCGACGTCGCAACAAGGACGTCGGGCCGCGTTCGGTGGAGCTGGTGGAGGGCGACACGATGCTGGTCCACGGCCCGTGGCGAGCCATCGAAGCCCTGGCCGACAACCAGCAGGTACTCGTCGTCGGATCGTCGGAGCAACTTCGTCGCCAGACCGTGCCGCTGGGCCGCAGCGCACCACGGGCCGCCGCCATCCTGGTCGCCATGATCGCGCTGTTGGCCTCGGGCGTCGTGCCGCCGGTGGTGGCCGGTCTGCTCGGCGCGCTGGCCATGATCGTCACCAAGGTCATCACCTCCGAGCAGGCCTACCGTGCGGTGTCGTGGCCGACCGTGGTGCTGATCGCGGCGCTGATCCCGATGTCGGCGGCGATCACCGACAGCGGCGGGGCCGAGCTGATCGCCGCGCCCATCGTCGATCTCGTCGCCGATCGCAGCACGTATCTGCTGCTGGTCGTGTTGTTCCTGCTGACGGCCATGCTGGGCCAGTTCATCAGCAACGCGGCCACCACACTCATCGTCATCCCCATCGCACTCGCCGCCGCTGCCGACATCGGCGTCGACCCGCAGCCGGTCCTCATGTTGGTGTGCACAGCGGCCGCCGCGGCGGTCCTCACCCCGATCGCGACTCCGGCGAACATGATCGTGATGAATCCCGGCGGTTACCGGTTCGGCGACTACTGGCGGCTGGGCATCGTCGTGATGGCGTGCTGGCTGGTCATCGCGCTGGCGCTGGTTCCGGTGTTCTGGCCGCTCTGACTCCCCAAGAGAGGAAACGCCGGAGGTCACTGGGTTACTTCCAGGTAAACACGTGCCTACAATCGCAGCGTCCGATCGACGGAGAACGGAGTCAGCGTGGGGATTGCGGCGAACACCGGCCACCAGAACGTGGCAATGCTGGGCATCGGCGCCTACCGACCGCGCCGACTGGTCTCCAATGACGAGGTGTGCGAGGTCCTCGACTCCTCCGACGAGTGGATCTTCGAGCGCAGCGGTATCCGCAATCGTCGCTGGATCAGCGGCGGCGAGTCCGCGCGGTCGATGGCTGCTGCGGCCGCGGAGCGGGCGATCCGGAACTCCGGGATACCCAAGGAGAGGATCGGCGCACTGATCCTGGCCACCAACAGCTGGAAGACCAAGATCCCGCACGGCGGCCCGATCGTCGCCTTCGACATCGGACTCAACGGCATCCCTGCCTACGACGTGGCGGCCGGCTGCGGTGGCTTCGGGTACGGCCTGGGTATCGCCGCCGACACCGTGCGGGCCGGTTCTGCCGAATACGTCCTCGTCGTCGGGGTGGAGACGATGTCGGTGGTGATGGAACCCACCGATCGCAACACCGCCTTCATCTTCGGTGACGGAGCCGGCGCGGTCGTCGTCGGGCCGAGCGAGGAGAACGGTATCTCGCCGACCGTCTGGGGCAGCGACGGCGAGAACGCCGAGGCCATCGGCCAGAACTACGACATCCCCGAATACATGGACCGTGCGCAGGAGTTCCAGCACAAGGAGCCCGACACCGATCCGGTCGGCCGGATGGTGGTGACCATGCAGGGACCGCGGGTGTTCCGGTGGGCCGCCATCACACTGCCCAAGGCATTGACCACGGTGCTGGAGACCTCCGGGGTCGGGATCGACGACATCGAGGTGTTCGTGCCGCATCAGGCCAACGCCCGGATCAACGAGCTGATGAAGAAGAACCTCGGCCTCGCCGACGAGATCCCGATGGCCAACGACATCGAGAACACCGGCAACACGTCGGCGGCCTCGATCCCGTTGGCCATGGAAGAGATGCTCGCGACCGGCAAGGCCACGGGCGGGCAGACCGCGTTGCTCCTCGGATTCGGCGCCGGGCTCAGCTATGCCGGAGCGGTCGTCACGCTGCCGCCGGCGCCGACCGAGACGAGCGGCGGCTGAGCGGAGCGGTTGTCGCGGTGGGGGCTACTTCCGAGTAGAGCCCAGATGTGAGACCGTCTATGGCGGGTCGCATAGTGAAAGGGACACGCATGGCTGTCATCGCGGACACCGCCGGGATAAACAACATCGGCATGCTCGGCATCGGTGCCTACCGGCCGGAGCGGGTCGTCACCAACGACGAGATCTGTGAGCAGATCGAATCGTCGGACGAGTGGATCTACACGCGGACCGGGATCAAGACCCGACGCTTCGCGCGCCGCGACGAGAACGTCATGGAGATGGCGGTCAACGCAGGCCGCAAGGCCATTGCCAACGCGCTGCTGTCCGGCTCCGACATCGACGCCGTCATCCTGGCCACCAACACCCACCTGCTGCTGACCCCCGCCGGCGCGGTCAAGGTCGCCACCGACCTGGGCGCCAACGGCGTCCCGGCGTTCGACATCACCGTCGGATGCGCCGGATTCGGCTACGGCATGGCGGTCGCCTCGGACATGATCCGCGGCGGCAGTGCCACCAACGTGCTGGTCATCGGCGCCGAGCAGCTGTCGGTCACCATGGATATGACCGACCGCACCAACTGCTTCATCTTCGGCGACGGCGCCGGCGCGGTGGTGGTCGGTCCCACCGACGATCAGCAACTCGGACCGGTCATCTGGGGTAGCGACGGCTCCCAGTTCAACGCGATCGCCCAGGACATCGACTGGGTCACCTTCCTTGACAGCGACCGCACCCAGCGCCCCTACCTGCGCATGGAGGGCACCGCAGTGTTCCGGTGGGCCGCCTTCGAGATGGGCAAGGTCGCTCAGCGGGCCCTCGAGGCCGCGAAAATCGGTGCGGAGCAACTCGACGTCTTCGTGCCGCATCAGGCGAACTCGCGGATCAACGACCTGCTCGCCAAGAACCTCAAGCTGCGCGACGACGCCGTGGTCGCCAACGACATCGAGCACACCGGCAACACCTCGGCGGCCTCGATCCCGCTGGCCATGGAAGATCTGCTGTCGACCGGCAAGGCCAAACCCGGCGACACCGCACTGCTACTCGGCTACGGCGCCGGGCTCAGCTATGCCTCGCAGGTCGTCAAGATGCCTCCGGTGCCGTTCGAGTAGCCCACCGCTTGCCGCTCTCGCGCGTCCGGCCACCGCTCTCGCGCGTCCACTCACCGTTCGCGCGCGCCGCCTCACGCGCGAGAGCACGGTACACGCGCGAGAACGTCCCGCCGCGGCGGCACGGTTTTGCCCGGTGAGCGCGCCGGACGGTAGCCTCGTCGGGTGAGTTCCGATGCTGCCACCGTGGCCCAAGAGGTCAAGCGTCGCCGAACCTTCGCCATCATCAGCCATCCCGACGCCGGCAAGTCGACGATGACCGAGGCGCTCGCGCTGCATGCACGCATGATCAGCGAGGCGGGTGCGATCCACGGCAAGGCCGGCCGCAAGTCGACCGTCTCCGACTGGATGGAGATGGAGAAGGCGCGCGGCATCTCGGTCAGCTCCACCGCGCTGCAATTCAACTACGCGGCCGAGCGCTCCGACGATGACACCCCCAACGTGATCAACCTGGTGGACACCCCCGGCCACGCCGACTTCTCGGAGGACACCTACCGGGTGCTCACCGCGGTCGACGCCGCGGTCATGCTCATCGACGCCGCCAAGGGCCTCGAACCGCAGACCCTCAAGCTCTTCCAGGTCTGTCGCCACCGCGGCATCCCGGTGATCACCGTGATCAACAAGTGGGACCGCCCCGGCCAGACCCCGCTGGAACTGATCGACGAGATCACCGAACGTATCGGCCTCATCCCGACGCCGCTCTATTTCCCGGTCGGCATCGCCGGCGACTTCCGCGGCCTGCTCGACCGACGCACCGGCGAGTACATCCGCTTCACCCGCACCGCCGGCGGCGCCAAGGTCGCACCGGAGGAGATGCTCGACGCCGACGCAGCACAGGAACGCGAAGGCGACGAGTGGACGGCCGCGGTCGAGGAGAGCGACCTGCTCGCGGAGATGGGCCAAGACCACGACCAGGAGATGTTCCTCGCCGGTCAGACATCGCCGATGATCTTTGCTTCCGCCATGCTCAATTTCGGTGTGCGCCAACTCCTCGAGACGCTGGTCGAGCTCGCACCCGCCCCGGCCGGCCGCGAGGACATCGACGGTGCGGTACGCGAGGTCACCGATCCGTTCAGCGCCGTCGTGTTCAAGGTGCAGGCGGGGATGGACACCAGCCATCGGGATCGCCTGGCCTACATGCGCATCGTGTCCGGCGAGTTCGAACGCGGCATGGTGGTGACCCATGCACAGACCGGGAAACCGTTCGCCACCAAATACGCCCAGGCGGTGTTCGGCCGCGACCGTTCCACCGTCGACCGGGCCTATCCGGGTGATGTGGTCGGTCTGGTGAACGCGATGGCCCTGGCCCCCGGCGACACGCTGTACATCGACGCGAAGGTGCAGTATCCCCCGATCCCGTCGTTTGCGCCCGAACACTTCTCGGCGATCCGGGTGAACACCGCCGACAAGTACAAGCAGTTCCGCAAGGCCATGGAACAGATGGACAGCGAGGGCGTGGTGCAGGTGCTGCGCAATGATCTGCGCGGCGACGCCTCACCGGTGCTGGCCGCAGTGGGTCCGATGCAGTTCGAGGTGGTCACGGCCCGGATGAAGTCCGAATTCAACGTCGACACCACGATCGAACCGCTCGGCTACTCGTTGGCTCGGCGCACCGACCCCGACAGCGCAACCGAACTCGGCCGGCAGCGCGGTGTGGAGGTGTTCACCCGCACCGACGGGGCACTGCTGGCGCTGTTCAGCGACAAGTGGCGATTGCAGTTCATCGAGAAGGAGCATCCCGACCTGATGCTCGAACCCCTTGTCGCCGCGGCAGACTGAGCTTCCGGTACGAGGTGTCGCAGGGTGGGCCGCCGTGCCGGCCACGGTGGCAGCGCTTGCTCTGCTAGCCGGCTGCGGGCCCACCGACAGCGCCGGCACCGGACCGTCGAGTACGGCTTCTGCGACAGCCGGAGCGGCCCCTCTCGACGCCGACGCGTGCCGCGAGACACCCAGCCGGGGGCGCATCGATCGCGCCGGTCACGCTCTCGAATTCCGTTCCGGCAGCATGCATGTCGCCATCGATCGGGCGGATTCAAGAAACGCGGCCGGATCTATGTGTTACGGGTTCACGAAGTCGGGCAATGCCGATCCGTCGGTACCGCCGGACAGCCTGCTGTTCGTGTTCACCGGACCCGGCGCCGACGGCGCGCAACTGGAGTTCCTGGTGGGAGATCTGACCGGTGGTGTACTGCCGCCGATCGGTGGGGTTCGCCCACGGGTGGGTCCGCTGGACGGGCCGATCAATTCGTCCGTCGGGGTTTCGGTGGGAGGTACCTACCACCATTCGACGACATGTCCCGTGACACTGACCGCGGTGTCATCGGAGCGGGTCGCCGGAACCTTCACGTGCTCGGCCGTCACACGTTCGGAGAGCAACCCGTTCGCCCCCGACGACAACATCGATGACGATGCGGCCCCCACCGAGATCACCTCCACCGAAACAGATGTGACACTGGCGGGTTGGTTCGAGACGACCCCCTGACCGAGCGCGTCGGTGGTTTCAGGCTCCCACGATCCGCGCGACGACGTCGGGGTCGACGTCATCGATGGAGGCCGGATCGAAGCGGGGCCGGCGATCCTTGTCCACCAGGACCGCGCGCACCCCTTCGGCGAAATCGCCGGTGGTGGTGATCTGTTCGGCGGCATGGAGTTCGCGTTCCAGGCATTCGTCGAGCACCGACCGTGCGCCCGCCGTGAGCATCGCCGCGGTCACCCAGAGACTGGTGGGTGAGGCCTGTTCGATCAGATCCACCATCTGCTCGGCCCAGGGGTCGCCGACCGCACCGCGCAGCCCGCCGACGATCCCGGTGACATTGTCGTCGGCGAAGTACTCCTTGATCTTGGCCAGCGGCAACTCGGCGGCCGGGCGATCCTGCCGGTCGCCGAGCACGTCGACGAGCGGAACCCCGGCGCGGATCTGCTCGGCGACCTCACCGATCTCGGTCGAGTCGACGAAATGCGTTGCCATACCGATCTCCACGGCATCGGCACCGCGGATGCGCGAGCCGGTCAGGCCCATCCACATACCGACGCCATCAGGGAGGCGAGGCAGGAAGTAGGTGGAGCCGACATCCGGGACGAAGCCGATCGCGGTCTCCGGCATGGCGATCACCGCGTTCTGGCTCACGACCCGCACCTCGCCGTGCACGCTGATGCCAAGACCGCCGCCCATGGCCGCACCGTCGATGACACTCACATAGGGCTTCGGATAGTCGGCCACGAGCTGATCGAGTCGGTACTCGCTGGCGAAGTAGTGACTCACCGCGTGGGTGTCACCGGCGAGCGCATGGTCGCGGATCGCGCGGATGTCGCCGCCCGCGCAGAAGGCGCGCTCACTCGCCGACGTCACCAGGACGGTGTCGATACCGTCGTCATCTCCCCATTCCGACAGCACCCGATACATGTCATCGATCATGGTCTGATCCAGTGCGTTGAGGGCGGCGGAACGATCGAGAACGATCTCGCCGACCCCGTTGACGATCGAGGTGCGGATGAACGACATACCGGCCACGTTAGCGCCTCACGCGTCAGAAAAGCGTTGGCACCATATGGGTGGGCGGCGCTATGGTGCACGCACAAGCATTTCCGCCGTCGCCGACATGAAACCTCGACCTCGACACCACCGAGAAGCTCGTCACAGCTCTGCGGCAGTGACAGGGTGCGCTGCTGGTGGTGTCGCACGACCACGGGTTCCCCGACCGGATCGGCATCGACCGCAGCGTCGACCCATCGGCCGGCCGCGACAAGGCCTGACGCTCACGGCGTACTGGCCTCTGATGAGTCATAATTGCGCGCGATGAGCGCAGCGCAGGAAGTCTCACCCACTCCCGTCGTCCTCGTCCACGGACTCCGAGTCAGTGGCGCGGCCCTACATCGCATCGCCGCAGGCATCACCGACCGGCCGGTGGGCACCCCCGATCTCCCCGGACACGGAGAGCGGTCTGCCGAGCACTTCGACATCGACGGGGCCGTACGGGCGGTGCTCGATGCGATCGACGCGCTCGGCAGGCCTGCGGTGGTCGCCGGCATGTCGCTCGGCGGCTACGTGGCGATGGCCACGGCGGGCCGTCACCCCGACGCCGTCGCCGGGCTGCTGGTCATGTGCGCGACTGCGCAACCCAGCCGCCTGCTCGCCGCCCCGTTTCGCGCCTTCGGTGCGGCGACCAGCGTCCTGCCCCGCCAAGCCGCGGCGATCAGCAAGGGCCTCACCCGGATGGCGGTCGGCGGCCAGGTCGCCCGGGACATGGAGGCCGGCGGCCTTGCGCTGCACTCCATTCGCGACGTGGTCAACGAACTGGCCGACCTCGACGCGCTGGCCGAGGTCGCGCGCTATCCGGGCCCGATCGAATTCCTCAACGGCGGTTGGGATCAGTTCCGGATCCACGAGCAGCGTTTCGCCTCCGCCTCACCGTTGGCGCAGGTACAGGTGATCCCGCGGGCCAGCCACCTGTTCCCGCTGATCCAGCCCGCCGAGACAGCCACGATGATCACGCGGTTCGCCCGCCGATGTGACGCACTACGAACTGTGTGAGCCGGATTGACCCGCCGATTCGCCCCACACGCCCGAGGAGATGTCCCCTACAATCCCAAAGAACATTCAGGGGGGATGCACCGCATATGGTCTTTCGTCGCTCGTCCACCGGTCCGGGCCGGACGCGGGTCAACGTAGCGGTGTTCGCATTCATCGTGCTGACCGCGATCACCACCGCAGTGGCACCGCCCGCCGAGGCGGCTCCGGAGGCAACCCCGGCGCGCTACACCGGCGGGGTGTATGTCGCAATGGGTGACTCGCGGGCGTCGGGCGGCTTCTTCTCCCCCACGCCCGAGTACTTTCTGGGCTGCAAACGCTCGGCGCTCAACTATCCGTCGATCGTCGCGGTCATGACGTTGCCGCGCCGCTTCATCGACACCTCATGCGCCGGGGCGCAGGCCCCGGATCTCTACCGCACCGGCCAGCGCACCAATCGAGGTGTCAAGCCCCCGCAGCTGACCCTGGTTCCGCGAGATGCCCAGGTCATCACGGTCAGCATCGGCGGCAACGACATGCGGTGGGGCGCCATTCTGGCCCAATGCAACACAGCTCCGCTGACCGATCGTCGGTGTCGGCACAATCCGCGCCTCGAGCAGGAGGTGCGCTGGCGGATCGCCAGAATGGAGAACCGGGTGACCCCGGCGCTCCGCGCCATCCGCGCTCGGGCGCCACGCGCACAGATCATCGTCGTCGGCATCGGCGGCTTCATGGGCAGCCATGGGTGCTGGCCGATGGTGCCCGTCAGCGACGCCGACGTCCGCTGGATGAACCGGGTCTTCGACCGTGCCGGTGACGCGCTACGGCGCGCCACCGGCAAGGTGGGCGCGACATTCGTCGACGCCAACCGCCGATCGGCCGGTCACGACCCCTGCAACCTGGTCGCGCCGTGGTACGAGAGCTCACTGTCCAACGGCAGTCTGGCCTACCCCTACCACATCAACCAGCAGGGGGCCGTGGCCATCGCGTCGATGGTCAACGGCGCGATCCGTCGGTGACCCCCGCCGCTCACTCGACCTTCTCGGCGGCTTCCAGCCAGGCGGCCTCGGCGGCCTCCTTGTCGGTGACCACCTGCCGCAGTTCGGTGTTGAGCGTCTGAAGGCGGTCGGGGTCGGTTGCCGCCTCGACGAGTGAGGCGTGCAGTTGTTCCGCGCGCTCGGCGAGCTGGTCCATCTGACGCTCGAGCCGATTCATTGCTTTGCGCGCCTCCCGGTGTTCGGCGGCACTGACGGTCGGTGTGGTGGTCTCGGGCGCGGGCGCAGCGTCGGTGGCCGCCCGATCGGCCGAAGCGGCCTCCGACGACGCCGTCTTCTTCGGACGCGCTGGGCCCGACCTCATCTCGCGGCGACGCTGCAGGTACTGCTCGATCCCGCCGGGCAGGTTGGTGAGATCTCCGTCGCCGAACAGCGCCCACGTACTGTCGCAGATCCGTTCGATGAGATAGCGGTCGTGGCTGATGACGACCAGCGTGCCCGCCCAGCTGTCGAGCAGGTCCTCGAGCTGTTGCAGGGTGTCGATGTCGAGGTCGTTGGTGGGCTCGTCGAGGAGCAGGACGTTGGGCTCGGCCATCAGCACCCGGGTCATCTGCAGACGCCGGCGCTCGCCACCGGAGAGATCCCCGACCGGAGTGCGCTGGCGGGCCGGGCTGAACCCGAGCCGCTCGGCGAGCTGCGACGCCGACATCTCTTTGTCGCCCACCATGATCCGCGTCGCAACTTCCTCCACCGCGTCGAGAACCCGCTGGTCCTCGTCGAGGTCGTCGAGTTCTTGACGCAGCCAACCGATCGTGACCGTGGTGCCCTCGATCCGACGCCCCGGCGACACGTCGACCCCGCCGGCCAGCGCACGCAGCAAGGTGGTCTTGCCCGAACCGTTGACCCCGACCAGACCGATGCGTTCGCCAGGCGCCAACCGCCAGGTCAGATCGTCCACCAGCACATCTCCGGCGGGCGTGGCGATGCGCGCATCCTCCAGCTCCACCACCACACGACCGAGCCGACGCTTGGCGAAGGCCGACAAGGTCACCGTGTCGCGGGGCGGCGGGACGTCGGCGATGAGACGTTCGGCGGCCTCGATCCGGTACCGCGGCTTGGACGTCCGTGCCGGCGGCCCACGACGTAGCCAGGCGAGCTCCTTGCGGGCCAGGTTGCGTCGTCGCTCTTCGGCGGCATCGGCCAGCCGGGACCGTTCGGCCCGCGCGAAGATCCAGTCGTTGTAGCCGCCCTCGTACTCGTCGACGACACCCGAATGCACCTCCCAGGTACGGGTGGCGACGGTGTCGAGGAACCACCGGTCGTGGGTGACGACCACCAGAGCGCTGCGCCGTGACACGAGATGTTGGGCGAGCCACTGCACGCCTTCGACATCGAGATGGTTCGTCGGTTCGTCGAGGATCAGCAGATCGGCGTCCGAGATCAACGCGGTCGCGAGTCCGACCCGGCGGCGCTGCCCACCGGACAGTTCGTCGACCCGGGAATCGAGCAGTTGGTCCACACCGATACCGGCGAGGATGCCCCGGATCCGGGGATCGCCGGCCCACTCGTGTACTGCGACGTCCGGTCCGCCGACCACCACATCGGCCACGCTGGCGCCGGCGGGCAACTCACCGCGTTGGGTCACCGTCGCGACCCGGATGTCGCCGGCGCGCGACACCCGTCCGCTGTCCGGTTCGGTGATGCCGCCCAGGATCTCGAGCAACGTCGTCTTGCCGCCACCGTTGAGACCGACGACGCCGATCCGCTGCCCCTCGTGGACGCCGAGGGACACCGAGTCGAGCAACGGCTTGATGCCATAGCTCTTGCTGATCCGGTCCACGTTGATCAGCGCGACGGGGTTTGCGGGTGCCACCCGCATGACCCTAGCAACGGATCGTCACGTGACCGCCGTCACCGCCGGGCACGGTCGGCGCCACGCCGGGCACGGTCGGCGGGATGCCGGGCACGGTCGGCGAGGTCGAGGCAGGGGCACGGGCAGCGACACGGGCGGGGTCGGCAAACCTTCTGCGCGATTCTGGATCGGTGCAATAGCGTGGAGCCGTGATCCTCCGGCGACTGATGATGACCTCGGCCACGGTGGCCACCGTCGGGCTTGCGGGAGCGATGACAGATCCGCCCCAGGCCGGCGCCGCTCCGCAGGTCGGGCCGGATGTGTCCAGCCATCAGCATCCCGGCGGCGCGAGCATCAACTGGTTCGCGGTACGCGCGTCCGGCCAGCACATGGCCATGGTCAAGGCCACCGAGTCCACCTGGTACGTGAATCCACACTTCGTGCCCGACAGCCTGGCGATGCGCGCCGCCGGGCTCGTCCGCGGCACCTACCACTACGCCGACCCGAGCCGATCGGCCACCCAACAGGCGATCTTCTACGCCACGATCGTGCTCGGCCAGAACGGCATCCTCGATCTGCCGCCTGTCCTCGATCTGGAACACTCCGGTGGCCTCGGCCCCCGCGCCCTGGCCGCCTGGGTGCGTGAGTTCTTCGCCGTCCTCGAGCCGTTGACCGGACGAAAAACGATCCTCTACACCTATCCGAACTTCTGGAACACCGCGATGGGCGCCACTCGGGAGTTCGCCGATCACCCGTTGTGGATCGCCTCCTACAACGGTGGCGCGGTGCCGCAGATGCCTCGGGGCGGTTGGCGCACGTGGACGTTCTGGCAGTTCACCAGCTCGGGCCGTCTCCCCGGCGTGTCCACTCCGGTGGACCTCAACCGCTACAACGGATCTGTCGCCGGTCTGCGCGCCTACGGCAACGCGATCAACGTGTTCGGCAGCTGAGCGCTCTCACGCCGACAACAACCGAGCGCCCGGAACCGGCCCGGTGGCCGTGCGCACCGCGCGGGCCACCCCGGCACCCGACAACTCGGCGGCGACATTGACCGCCGACGTCTCGTCGGCACACAGGAAGGCACACGTCGGGCCGGACCCGGAGACGATGCCGTTGAGCGCTCCCGCATCGATACCCGCACGCAGCGTACGGCGCAGCACGGGCTGCAGACTCAGCGCGGCGGGCTGGAGGTCGTTGTGCAGCAACGGCGCCACGGTCCGCGGGTCGCCCGAGGTGAGCGCGGCCATCAGATCGTCGGGCCGTCGGGCCTCGACATCAGAGACGGATCGGTTGCCCCGGAGGCGATCCAACTCACCGTAGACGGCCGGCGTGGACAGCCCGGACCGTGCGATGGCGAGGACCCAGTGGAACTCTCCGCGCGCGAGGATCGGCATCAACTGCTCACCCCGACCGGTTCCCAACGCCGTCGCCCCGTGCAGCGCGAAGGGCACGTCGCTCCCGAGCCCGGCAGCGATCTCGGTCAATTCGTCGCGGCCGATGTCGAGGCCCCACAGGTTCACGGCACCCACCAGCGCACCGGCGGCGTCCGCGCTCCCGCCGGCCATGCCCCCGGCCACCGGTATCCGTTTGTCGATGTCGATCGCGACACGCGGGCTCCGATCGGCGCGCCGCGCGACCTCGGCGACCGCGCGGGCCGCGAGGTTGGTGCTGTCGCCTGGAACGTCGGCAGCGCCGTCACCGCGCGTGGTCACCCGCAATTCGCTCGACGGGCTCAGCCGGACATCGTCGTAGAGCGACAAGGCCTGATACACCGTGACCAGATCGTGGAATCCGTCGTCGCGCAACGGGCCCACACCCAGGTGGAGATTGACCTTGGCCGGCACCCGTACCGTGACCGCATCGGACACCACCGATAACGACGCTCGAGACACAGCTATTCAGGATAATCGAGAGTGGACCACGGGTCGCGCACCGCAAGCGTCGATCAGGACGCCGCCACCGCTGCCAGCCGGACGAAATCGTCGATGTGCAGACGTTCGCCGCGGACGCCGGGATCGATACCCGCGGCCCGCAACCGTCGCTCGGCCTCGGCCGGGCTGCCCGCCCAGCCGGCCAGCGCCGAACGCATGGTCTTGCGGCGTTGGGCGAACGCCGCGTCGATCACCGTGAACACGTCGCGACGCACCGCCGGGTCGTCGGGAAATGTTGCCGTACGGTCGACCCTGACGAGGCCGGATTCGACCTTGGGCTCGGGCCAGAAGACGTTGCGCCCGACGGCCCCGGCACGACGGACCGTGCCGAAGTAGCGCGCCTTGACACTCGGCACACCGTAGACCCGGCCACCCGGTTCGGCGGCGAGACGGTCGGCCACCTCCGCCTGCACCATCACCAGCGCTGTTGCGATGGTGGGACATTCGGCGAGCAGATGAAGCAGCACCGGAACGGCGACGTTGTAGGGCAGGTTCGCGACCAGCGCGGTCGGCGAGCCCGGGAGGTCGGCGCCGGTGACCGCCATCGCATCCGCGGTGAGAACCGCGAAGCGATCTGCCTGCGCCGGCGCGAACTCGTCGATGGTGGCGGGCAGACGGGTGGCCAGGACGGGATCGATCTCCACCGCGATCACCCGTCCCGCCGCTCCGAGCAGCGCCAGGGTCAACGATCCCAGTCCGGGGCCCACTTCGAGGACCGTGTCGTCGGCGCCCACGCCGGAGGTGGCGACGATGCGCCGCACCGTATTGGCGTCATGGACGAAGTTCTGCCCCAACGTCTTGGTGGGTCGCACACCGAGTTCAGCGGCCAGTGCGCGGATCTGGGCGGGCCCCAGGAGACGTGGTGAGTCGCTCAGCGCAGTCCCAGCCTCGACGAGCAGGACGGCCATGCGCCCCAACCCTGGGCGGCCTGGGTCTTCTTCGCGATGGCGATCTGTTCCTCGCGGGTGGCGAGGTCGGCGCGCGGCGCATACTCGGTGCCGCCCCACCGCTCCCAGGTGTTCTGGTCGAACTGCACGCCCCCGTAGAAGCCGTTGCCGGTGTTGATCGCCCAGTTGCCGGTGGCCTCACATTGCGCCAGCGCGTCCCAGACCGATCCCGGCGGGACGAACGGTGCACCGGGTTTGGTGCCGATGCGGACCGTGGCGGCCAGTGGTTCGGTGAGCACTACGGAGTCCAGCTTCTCCCGCTTGACGACCTTGCCGTTGACCGTGGTGACCGCATAGGTGACCTTGGCCTCGCCCGGCTTGCCCGGATTCACCACGACCTTGCGGTCGCGGACCAGGTTGGGATCCTCTTTCTCGATCTCCGGTGGGGCGACGTCTTCGGTGACCGTCGAGTCCACGGTGCGGATCCGCGTCACCGCGATCTTCATGTTCTCGGTGACCGGGGTGTCGGCGGCGGGCACCACCTCGTCGTCACCGGAGAGCGGCTTGCCGGTCTCGGTCAGCAGGTCACCCACCGTCTTGGCCGCGACGACCGGCCGGAATGTCGTCACGCCGTCGGTGAGTCGCACCTGTTTGGGCGTGGTGACGTCCACCACGGCGCCGTCGACCGGCAGGGAATTCCCGCTCGGGAAGTTGGTCTCGGTGGCGGTGTCGGTGAGGCCGTGCTCGCTGAGCAGACCGTGCAGGTCGGCAGCGGTCGTCTCGACCATCTGCCGTTGGCCGTCGACGTCGAGGGCCACTTCCTTGAGCCTGTTGAACGTGATGGTCTGGCCGTCACCGACCCCGGCGTCGAGCGGCGGGGAGACGTGGTCGCCGGCATCCGGGTCGAACCCCTGCGAACGCAGCACCGAATCGACCGACATCGACATGGTCGAGACGTTGCGCACCTGGCCGTCGACGTTGAGCTCGACGTCCTTGTGCATGGCGATGCCCATGACGCCGCCTGCGGTCAGGGTCGTCAGCACAGCGCCGACGGCTACCCGCGCACGGGTGGACTTCGAGTTGTTGATGTGGGCGAGAACAGACAAGAGGGAACATCCTGGTCGGGGACAATTGCGTCCGCACTGCGCTCATCAGCGACCCCGAAACCCCCGGACGGCACAGCCCTCTCTGGCCGGAATCGCTGCCCCCAGGCAGCGGGATCACAATACGATAACGAACAGGCGTGATTACTGCAAAGGCAACCGGTAGACGCGGCGCGCGTTGTCGCCGAGGATGCGCGCCATCGTCGCGTCATCGACGCCCCGGACCTCCGCCAGCGCGCGGGCCGTGTACGGCAGGCAATAGGACTGATTCGGCTGGCCACGATAGGGATGCGGAGTCAGGAACGGTGCGTCGGTCTCCACCAGGATCTGCTCGTCGGGCACCAGTTCGGCGGCGAACCGCAGTTCGGCGGCGTTGGCGAAACTGACCGTGCCGGCGAAACTGAGCACATAGCCGCGTTCGACACATTCCTGTGCAACGGTTCGGTCACCGGAGAAGCAGTGCATGATCACGGTGTCCGGCGCACCCTCGGCGGCGAGGACGGCCAGCAGGTCGTCGTCGGCCTCGCGGTTGTGGATCATCAGCGGCTTGCCGATCCGCTTGGCCAGGTCGATATGCCAGCGGAATGCCTCCGCCTGAACCGCGGGGGTGGCACAGCTGTCCGAGCGGCTCGGCCAGTAGTGGTCCAACCCGGTCTCCCCCACGGCGACGACCCTCGGGTCGGCGACCATCTGCTCGAGTTCGGACTTCGCGGCGTCGTCGAGTTCGGCGGCATGGGTCGGGTGCAATGCGACCGCGGCGAAGGCCCGGTGGTCCCAGCGACTGGCCTCGAGTGCCCAGCGCGCATCGATCATGTCGTCGGCGACCGTGACCACCTGACCGACACCCGCGCGTTCGGCGCGATCGAGGATCGCGCGCACCGTATCCGGGTCCCGTCCACCGCAGGCGGCCAGATGGGTGTGCGCGTCGACCAGCCCCGGCAGCGGCGTCGGCTCCGGCGGCGGCTCTTTGCGACGACGTTTGCGCGCGGCCTTGTTGCTCTCCGAGGTCGAGGTGTCCTGGCTGTCGGCACCCGACCCGACGATCCCGGCTGTCTCGCTCACAGCACCACTGTGCCAGCGATGACGGTGGTCGCCACACCGCCCACCCAGATGTCGGTGCCGTCGTCGGCGACGTGCACGCGACCGGATCGACCCAGTGCGCCACCCTGCGCAGCGACGTAGGCGGCGGGTGCACGACCGTCCTGCCGCAGCCAGACGGCCAGACCCGCATTCAGACTCCCGGTCACCGGGTCCTCGGCGATTCCGTACCCGGGAGCGAAGGCGCGGACCTCGAACAGCACGCCGGGCTCACCGGGCAAGCCACCGGAATACGGGCCGATCAATCCCACCTCGTGCATGCCCAGCGCCGCCATGTCGGGCTCCACCTCCAGCACCCGATCGCCCGAGGCGAGCAGCAACGCCATCCAATCCGGACCGTTGGCCACCCATTCGGCGGCGACGACCTCGGCACGGTCCAGGCCGAGCGCGTCGGCCACCGACTGCACCGTCTCCTCGTCGACCGGGCCCGAGCGGACTCGTGGCGGAGCCGCGAACGACAGCCGGCCCCGCTCGGTCCGGATGGGCACGAGCCCGACGCCACATTCCTGCACGATGCGGCCCCCGTCCGTCGACCCCCCGTCCGTCGACCCCCCGCCCGCCGATCCCCCGGCCTCCAACCAGGCATGGGCCGAACCGAGGGTGGGATGGCCGGCAAACGGTAGTTCCCCGGCAGGGGTGAAGATGCGCAGGCGGTAGTCGGCCGCGGGATCGTCCGACGGCAGCACGAACGTCGTCTCCGAGAGGTTCGTCCAGCGCGCGAACGATGCCATCTCGTCGTCGGTGATCCCGTCCGCGTCGAGCACAACCGCAACCGGGTTGCCACCCACGGGCACACCCGAGAAGACATCCACCTGAGCAAAGCGTCGGGTCGTCATCGCTCCATCCTCTCCATCCGGGGTCACCCGTCCAATCGAATTTCTCCGGCCGAGGCACCATTCCGCGCGGTTTCAGGTTTCATATATGAAACCTGGTGCGATACCGTGCTCAGTGCGCGACACAGATCACAGTCACGTTCGGGGTGGCTGTGCCAGAAATCGAGTGCGCAACGAAGAACAGGGGGGCCGCATCATGGCCGGGCGATACCTAGCGTCAATCGAGGAGACCACACCGGAGCTGACGAACGCACAGACCCGGATCACGATCCCCGCGCGCAGACAGCGCGTGGCCACCAGCCGCAAGCCGGCCCGGATTCAGGAGGCGATCGACTTCTGGGCCTTCGCCGGCGCCGCGGCCAATGTGGTCATGCAGCTGGGGTGGCCGGAGGTGGCCTACGGCGTGATGGAGAGCAAGGTCGAATCCGGATCGCTGATGAAGCACCCATGGAAACGCGCACGCACCACCGCGCAGTATCTGACCGTGGCGATTCTGGGCAACGACGAGGAGAAGGCGGCCTTCCGGGAGGCGGTCAACGCCGCCCATCGGCATGTCCGCTCCGACGACAAGAGCCCGGTCAAGTACAACGCGTTCGATCGCGAACTCCAGATGTGGGTCGCCGCTTGCCTGTTCGTGGGCATCGAGGACACCCATCAGCTGCTGCACGGGATCATGGGTCCCGCAGATGCCGAGGAGTTCTATCAGTCTGCCAAGACATTGGGCACCACACTGCAGGTGCCCGACGACATGTGGCCGGCAACCCGCGTCGAGTTCGATCGCTACTGGAATGTTGCCGCCGGCCGTGTCGCCATCGACGAGACCACCAAGGCGTTCCTCAACGACCTGGTCGACCTGCGCATGATCAGTCCGGCGCTGCGGGTTCCGTTCGCACCGCTGCTGCGTTTCCTGACGATCGGGACCCTGCCGCCGCTGTTCCGCGAGCAGTTGGGACTCGAGTGGACCAAACGAGATCAGCGGCGGTTCAACCGTCTGTTCGCGTCGGTCTCCACGGCCAACCGGGCACTGCCCAAACCGATCCGATTCGGCGGGAACCGCCTGCTGATGCGCGACCTGCGCTTCCGCATGAAGCACGACTGGTCGCTGGTCTGACCAGGGTCGCCTCGCGGGATCGTCGTGTCGCAGCGCCCACGATCCCCACGCTCGCGCCGGAAAACGTACCGTTGACGGTGAGCCCCATCACTGTCGCCGGCGAGGGGCGCAACGGCGATGCACGACAGCAGCATCACGAGTGAAAGAGAAGTTCGTGGATCACGATCACCGCGACGGGGAGCAGACGGCATGAGTCGCATGTCGCTGCGCCGCACGCAGCTCACCGACGAGGTGGCCGATCACCTGCGCAACCGCATCATGACCGGCAACCTGCGGCCCGGTGAGTACATCCGGCTCGATGACACCGCGTCGGCGCTCGGCTGCAGTGTCACCCCGGTGCGTGAGGCGCTGGTGACGCTGCGCGGTGAGGGTCTGGTCCGATCGTCACCGCATCGCGGTTTCATCGTCGAACCACTCAATCGTGGCGACATCACCGACATCTTCTGGATCCAGGCCGAACTCTCCGCACGGCTGGCCTGCCATGCCGTGGACAACCCCGACCTCGGCATCCATCTGGCCGAGATGCAGACCATCGTCGACCAGCTCGAGCTGGCGGTGGATGCGGGTGACGATGCGCAAGTACTCAATCGGGAGTACGCGTTCCATCGTCAGGTCAATCTCGCCGCCAACAGCAAGAAGCTCGCCTGGTTCGTCTTCTCCGCCAGCAAGTACAACCCCTACGACCTGTACGCCCGGGACTCCGAGTGGGGCCGTGAGGCGGTCGCCAGTCATCGACGCCTGATCGGCTATCTGCGCTCCGGGGATTCGCGCGCGATCCGCGACGAGATCCACACGCAGTTCGCCGACGCCCGAGATCGACTGGTGCAGCGGCTCGAGTCGATCGGATTCTGGGACGACGCGGCCGCGGACACCGCTGCCTCGTCGGCGTGAGCCGACGCCGGCACCACAGGTCGGCGGCGAATACCCGCGCATGGCGCGCGGAGTACCCGCTCGGGCGGGTAGCGTTCGGGGAGTGTTGGGTTTGCCAGAAAGCACCTCGGTCGCACTGTTCGATCTCGACGGTGTGCTGACGTCCACAGCGGTCCTTCATCGCAACGCCTGGAAGCAGGCGTTCGATGCCTTCCTCTCCGAACGGGATCCCGAGAACTGGGTACCGTTCACCGAGCAGGACTATCTCGACCACGTCGACGGCCGACCCCGTGACGACGGCGTGCGCGCGTTCCTGCATTCACGGCAGATCGACGATGTCGACGAGGAGACCGTCGCCGCGATCGGGACCGGCAAGAACGCCGAGTTCGTGTCGACCCTGGAGACCAACGGTGTCGATCCCTACCCCGGTTCGGTGCGCTACCTCGAAGCAGCGCGGGCTGCCGGCCTGCGGATCGCCGTGGTGACGTCGTCGAAGAACGGAGCAGCAGTGTTGGATGCCGCCGACCTGACGAAGTTCGTGGAGGTGAGAGTGGACGGACTCGACATCGTCGCGAAAGGACTGCGCGGTAAGCCGGCTCCCGATTCCTTCCTGCTCGGTGCCGAACTCATGGGCGTGACACCCGACAAGGCCGTGGTGTTCGAGGATGCGATCTCCGGGGTGGAGGCGGCGGTGGCCGGCAAGTTCGGCTATGTCGTCGCGATCGACCGGGTGGGCGGCGGCCAGGCCGCGGCGATGCGCTCGGCCGGTGCCGATCGGGTCGTGAACGATCTCGACGAGTTGGTCTCCGCGTGAGCCCGGGCGCCATGGAGCACGGATTCGACGTCCACCCCTGGCAGCTGCGCTGGCGTGGTATCGACGTCGATGTGCTGGGCCGGACCGAAACGCTGTTCGCACTGTCCAACGGCCACATCGGCCTGCGCGGCACATTCGAGGAGGGCGAGCCGGTCGACCATCCGGGGACGTACCTGAACGGCTTCTATGAGTTGCGCGGTCTGCCGTATGCCGAAAGTGGCTACGGCTACCCGGAATCCGGGCAGACCGTGGTGAACGTGACCGACGGCAAGATCATCCGACTGCTCGTCGAGGACGAGCCGATGGATCTGCGCTACGGCCGCACCGTCGAGCACGAACGCACCCTGGATTTCCGGACCGGTACGCTGCGTCGCCATACGTTGTGGACGTCGCCGACCGGTCGCACCGTACGGATTCGCTCCGAGCGGCTCGTCTCCTTCACCAAGCGGACCATCGCGGCCATCCACTATGAGGTGGAACCGGTCGACGAGGACATGAAGTTGGTGCTGCAGTCAGATCTGCTCGCCAACGAGCCGGTGCCGGCGCCCGGCAACGACCCCCGCCTCGCTGCCGCGCTGGAGTCGCCGTTGATCTCCGATCTCTCGGCCTGCCGCAACTACTGGGGCATGCTGGTGCATCACACCAAGCAGTCCGGTCTACACATCGCTGCCGGGATGGATCACGAGATCGACTTCCCGGACCGGGCCGACGCCTTCATCCGCGCCGACGACGACCTGGCACGTCTGACCGTTGCCGCCAACGTTCCGCAGGGCACCAAACTGTCGCTGACCAAGTACATGGGATACGGCTGGTCGGCGCGTCGATCGGTCCCGGCGCTGCGCGCACAGGTCGACGCGGCTTTGGCGATGGCGATGGAAACCGGTTGGGAGGCGCTGAAAGCCGACCAGATCGAATACCTCGAGGACTTCTGGCGAGACGCCGATGTGGAGCTCGACGGCGACCCCGAACTGCAGCAGGCGGTGCGGTTCGCGCTCTTCCACGTGCTGCAGGCGGGTGCGCGTGGTCAGTCCCGCGCGATCCCGGCCAAGGGACTGTCCGGCCCCGGCTACGACGGCCACACTTTCTGGGACACCGAGAGTTTCATCTTGCCGATGCTGACCTACACGGTGCCCGCGGCGGCCGGCGAGGAGCTGCGCTGGCGACACTCGACGATGGACAAGGCCAAGAGCCGCGCCGCCGAACTCGGACAGCGCGGCGCGATGTTCCCCTGGCGTTCGATCAACGGCGACGAGTGCTCCGGGTATTGGCCGGCCGGCACCGCCGGTGTGCATGTGAGTGCCGACATCGCCAACGCGACGGCCCGGTACCTGCGCGCCACCGACGACGAACAGTTCGAGACCGAATGCGGCGTCGAACTGCTCGTGGAGACCGCCCGCCTCTTCGCCGGCCTCGGGCATCACGACGTGAACGGCAAGTTCCGCATCGACGGGGTCACCGGCCCGGATGAGTACACCGCCGTCGTCAACAACAATGTGTTCACCAATCTCGCTGCGCAGCAAAATCTTCGAGATGCAGTCGCAGCGGTGCACCGTCGACCCGATCTCGCTCGCGAGTTCGGTGTCACCGACGCCGAGGCCGCGCACTGGGAGTCCTGCGCCGATGACATGTCGATCCCGTTCGACGAGGCTCTTGGCGTGCATCAGCAGTGCGAGTCGTTCACATTGCTGGGGGCGTGGGATTTCGAGGCGTCTGTCGGGCGCTATCCGCTCCTGTTGAATTACCCGTACTACGACCTCTATCGCAAGCAGGTGGTCAAGCAGGCCGACCTGGTGTTCGCGATGTACAGCTTCGGGTCGGCGTTCACCCCCGAGCAGAAGGTGCGCAACTTCGACTACTACTACCCGCTGACCGTGCGGGATTCGTCGTTGTCGGCGTGTTGTGAGGCGGTGGTCGCGGCCGAGGTCGGCTACCTCGATCTGTCGTATGACCTGATGTGCGAATCGGTGTTCACCGACCTGCACGACCTCCACAGCAACGTCTCGAGCGGACTGCACATCGCGGCGCTCGCCGGCGCGTGGACCGACTGTGTCGCCGGGTTCGGTGGTATGCGCGACTTCGGCGGCAACATCACCTTCGCGCCGCGGCTGCCGAGCCGTCTCACCTACCTCTCCTTCCGGATGGCGGTCGGCGATTCCAAGTTCGTCGTCGCGGTGGATCGCGACAGCGCCACCTACCGGTTGCTGTCGGGACCTCCGATCGACCTCGCCCACCACGGGGACAAGTTCACCCTGCAGGAGCGTCATCCGGTCACCAAGGGCATCCCGGAACTGGTCAAGCGCGAGCCGCCGAAGGCCCCGCCGGGCTGCGAACCGTATCGTCGTAACGAGTGAGCCCGCATCGCCCGTACCGTCGATGACGGGACGGGCGATGCGCGGGGTCGGCCACCAAGTATTCTGACGACACCATGACCGACCCGACCCGCACCGAATCCGCTGATCACGCCTCCCACGGCGCCGGCCGCCCGTACTACATCACCACGGCCATCGCCTATCCCAACGGCGTCCCGCACATCGGCCACGCCTACGAGTACATCTCGGCCGATGCCCTGGCCCGGTTCAAGCGCCTCGACGGCTTCGACGTCCGTTTTCTCACCGGCACCGACGTCCACGGCCAGAAGATGCAGCAGACCGCAGTCGCCGAGGGGATCGCCACCGCAGAGCTCGCCGACCGGAACTCCGATCGGTTCCAAGCCTTGCAGGAGCGACTCGGATCGAGTTTCGACCGCTTCATCCGCACCTCCGACGCCGACCACAAGCGGGCCTCGGAGGCCATTTGGCAGCGCATGACCGACGCGGGCGACATCTACCTCGACACCTACTCCGGGTGGTATGACATCCGCGACGAGTTGTTCTACAGCGACGCCGACACGACGGTTGCCGCCGATGGCAGCCGGGTCGCCACCGACAACGGACACCTCCTGACCTGGACCGAGGAACAGACCTACTTCTTCCGACTGTCGGCATATCAGGACAAGCTGCTCGATCTGTTCGCGACCAACCCGGAGTTCCTCGGACCCGAGGTCCGCCGCAACGAGATCGTCAGCTTCATCAAGGGCGGGCTGACCGATCTGTCCATCTCCCGCACCACCTTCGACTGGGGTGTGCCGGTGCCGGGACATCCCGAGCACGTGATGTACGTCTGGGTCGACGCACTCACCAACTACCTGACCGGTGTCGGATTCCCCGACGACATGGCGGCGTTCAACCGGTACTGGCCTGCCGACCTCCACGTCATCGGCAAGGACATCATCCGGTTCCATTGTGTGTATTGGCCGGCGTTCCTGATGAGCGCCGGGATCGACCTGCCCAAACGTGTGTTCGCCCATGGTTTCCTGTTCAACCGCGGCGAGAAGATGAGCAAATCCGTCGGCAACGTGGTGGACCCGGATGTGTTGATCGACGAGTTCGGGCTCGACCCGGTCCGCTACTTCTTTCTGCGCGAGTTCTCCTATGGCCAGGACGGCTCGTACTCGACCGAGGCGATCATCAGCCGGATCAACGCCGACCTCGCCAACGAGTTCGGCAATCTGGCCCAGCGCACGCTGTCGATGATCGGCAAATACTTCGACGGCGCGGTACCCGCCCCGGGCGCACGCACCGACGAGGACGTGGCGCTGCTGGACCGCGTCTCCCAGTTGCTCCCCCGGGTCCGCGACCATTTCGACGCGCAGGCCATTCACCTGGGTATCGAGGCGCTGTGGTCGGCGTTGGCCGAGACCAATCGCTACATCTCCGCACAGGAGCCGTGGAAGCTCGCCAAAACCGATCTCGAACGCACCGCGACCGTCCTCTATGTGTGCGCGGAAGTGGTCCGGGTGGTGGCGCTGCTCGCCCAACCGGTGATGCCGACCTCCACCGCGCGCATGCTCGATCTGCTCGCCGTCGATCCCGATCGGCGGCAGTTCACCGCGATCGACGAGCAGCTCGTGGCAGGAACGGCTCTGCCCAAGCCGGCGCCGGTCTTCCCCCGTCACGAGGCGTGACGACCCCGGCGCTCGACGTCCTGCGTGCGCTGCACGCGCACACCCGCGCGGCCGGGATGCCGCCGCCGGCCGCGCTGATCGGCGACTGGTGGGACGCCGATGCCGTCATCGCGCCGTCGGTCCGGCTGCGGCCGGGATTCGCCCCACCGGACGATCCGGACCGATTCTGGTTCGGCTACCTCGGATTCCCGGTGGGTGCCACCGAGTCGGCATTGCCCCCGGCCGTGGGCGGGATGACCGACGAGATCCTGATCCTGCGTGACGGTCGGTGGACCCACCACCACGTCGACGGGGCCGCATGTGCCCCCTGGGTCGCCGCCACACTGACCGCCCGCGCATCAACCGCCGCCGGCACCTGGACGGCACAGTGGCAGCAACCGACACCCGAACCCCACCTGGCCGCCATCGACGAGTGTCTCGAGGCGATCCGGGCCGGCGAGGTCTACCAGGCGTGTGTGTGCACCCGCTTCACCGGCGTCGTCAGCGGCGAACCGCTCGAGTTGTTCGGTGACATCACCGCAGCCACCCTCCCCGCGAAAGCCGCTTTCCTGCAGGGCACGTGGGGGACCGTGGCGAGCTTCTCACCGGAGTCCTTCCTCCGCCGTACCGGCCATCTCGTCACGTCATCCCCCATCAAGGGAACCCGCCCGGCGTCGGCCGACCCGGAATCGCTGGCGCGCTCGGCGAAAGACGTCGCGGAGAACGTGATGATCGTCGACCTGGTCCGCAACGATCTCGGCCGGCTGGCCCGCACCGGATCGGTCCGCGTCGCCGACCTGCTGTCGGTGGTGGCGGCACCCGGGGTGTGGCATCTGGTCTCCCGGGTCGAGGCACTCGTCGATCCCGGGGTCGGCAACACCGAGTTGTTGCGGGCGACCTTCCCGCCGGCATCGGTCACCGGTACCCCCAAGCTGCGGGCCATGGAGTTGATCGCCGGCTGGGAAACCGATCCGCGCGGGGTCTACTGCGGCGCCGTCGGGATGGCCGGGCCGGGCCACGCGCTCGATCTCAACGTCGCCATCAGAACCGTGGCCGTGACTCCCGACGGGTCTGCCACCCTCGGCGTCGGAGGCGGGATCACCATCGATTCCGACCCGCACCGGGAATGGCAGGAATGTCTGGACAAGGCTGCCAGCATCGTCGGTGATGTCGACCGCCGATCCGGCTGACCGACGCTGCTGGGGTAATATTCGAACATGCGGGGTTCCATACTTCCCAGTACGGGAGGTGCGGGGTCGGCTCGCAGTCGGGGTGATGAATCAACGATCGAGGTCACTGCCGAACTGCCGGTGCCGACCGAACGTACCGAGGTGGTCGCGTCCTGGGGGCGCGCGAATGCGGCCGGCGCGCGGGCGGATCGGCACGCGCCCGTCCATCTCGCGGCGTCCGACGTCGACAGCCGACAGGCGACCAGCCCGCTGGCCGGTGGTGCCGCACGGCTGCAGCGGATCTTCGTCGACAGCATCGACGACGCCGAGTTGATGATGGGCGTGTTCGACGCCGAAGGGGTTCTGCTGTGGCGCGGCGGAACCCAGCGATGGCTCAGTGTCGCCGACACCCTCGAGTTGGTGGAGGGCAGCCGCTGGGACGAGCGGTCCACCGCCACCACCGCGGTCTCGCTGGTGATGGCCGAGCACCGCGCGACCCGGGTGGTCGGTACCGAGCACTACAACCACGCGTTGCAGTCGCTGTACTGCGCGGCCGCCCCGATGCACGATCCCCGGACCGGCGCGTTGTCCGGGATCGTCGGGCTCGCCGGACCTGCCGATGCCGTCCAGCCGTCGTCGACGGCGTTCGCGACGAGTCTGGCCGCTCTGGCCGAACACGAGATCGCTGCCGCGCACGCGCGATCCCTGGCGGACCTGCGCCGGACAGCGGGGGCCCGCCTCGCCGGGGTGCGCGGACCCGCCCTGCTGGTGGACCGCGACGGCTGGGTCGCCGACAGTCGGGGGTGTACCGCGCCGTCCGCTGTCGCGGTGCCCGCCGAAGACGCCCCCCAGTTCGTCCCGGGCATCGGTAGTTGTGTCGCACAAGCGGTCGGCACCGGCTGGCTGCTGCGCCGCGTCGGTCCGGCCAGCCCGATCGTGGCCTCACTCGACCTGCGCGGCGAACCGTCGTTGACCGTCGACGGCGACGGGGACGAGTGGCGCACGGTGCTGACCCGGCGCCACGCGCAGATACTGCTCCTACTCGCCGAGGCCGCCGATTCCGGGCTGACGTCGGCTCGGCTCAGTCGCCTGATCTTCGGCGACACCGGTCATGTGGTGACGGTGCGCGCCGAGATGTCGCGGTTGCGGCGCGCGGTGGGCGCCCTCATCACCAGCCGGCCCTATCGGCTCGCCGCCGGGGTCACCCTCCATGTCGCGACCGAGGATCCGAGCACCGACACCCGCGGCGTCATCGATCCCGCTCCTGCCGACGCCGCTCCAGTACCGCTTGATACACCTCACGTCGGGAAACACCGCCGCCCTGCGTCACCTGCGCACATGCATCCTTGAGTCGCATGCCGCCCTCGACGAGCCGCTCCACCTCGTCGACGAGATCCGCGGCGTCGGTCTTCCGGGCGACGGCACCCTCGACGACCACGGTGATCTCGCCACGCACGCCGTCGGCGGCCCAGCCGGCGAGTTCTGCCAGAGTGCCGCGGCGGATCTCCTCGTAGGTCTTGGTGAGTTCCCGGCACACCGCGGCCCGACGGTCCGGCCCCAGCACCTCGACGGCGTCGGCCAGCGTGTCGGCGAGCCGATGCGGTGACTCGAAGAAGACAGTGGTGCGGGGTTGGTCGGTCAATCCGGCCAGCCAGTCCCGTCGGGCCCCGGGACGTCGGGGCGCGAAACCGTCGAAGCAGAACCGCTCCGACGGCAACGCCGACACCGCCAACGCGGTCGTGACCGCCGACGGGCCCGGAAGGCAGGTGACCCGCAGCCCCGCCTCGGCGCATGCGGCGACGATCCGATAACCCGGATCACTGACCGAGGGCATGCCGGCATCGGTGATCAGCAGTACCGTCGAGCCGCCGCGGACGGCCTCGGCCAGTGCGGGCGTACGGGAGGCCTCCACCTGGTCGTAGTAGCTCACCAGCTTCCCGCCGATCACCACCTCCAGCGCGGCGGCCAGTGCACGCGCGCGGCGGGTGTCCTCCGCGGCGACGATGTCGGCACTGGCAAGTGCTGCGCGTAGGCGCGGCGAGGCGTCGTCGACCTGCCCCATCGGGGTCGCCGCCAGCAGCAGGCAGCCCACGCCGTCGTCGTCGACGTGCGGTGTGGGTGCGCCGGCGGAGTGTGGTGCTGCATTCATCAACAGTCAGCTTACGAGGGCGCACTACGATCGATCGGGTGACAGACTCCGCCGTCCTCGATCGAGACCGGCCGGCCGACGGCGACCATCCCACTCCTGTCGATCGCGGCCGCGCCGAGGACCTGGGCACCGCCCCCGGTCCGCCGCTCCCGGCCCCGGTCTTCGGGGCACCCGATCGGTGGCGGGGACTGCTCGTCGGAGTGGTGCTGGCGGCTGTGGCGGCCATCACCCGGCTCTGGGGGCTGGCCCGGCCCACCGATCAGGGCACGCCGGTGTTCGACGAGAAGCACTATGTGCCGCAGGCCTGGCAGGTGTTGACCGGCGGCAACTGGATCGAGGACAACCCCGCCTACGGCCTCGTCGTCCACCCACCGGTGGGCAAATGGCTGCTGGCGGCCGGGGAAGCGCTCTTCGGCTATGGGCCCGTCGGCTGGCGGATCGCGCCGGCGATCGCCGGCATCGCGATCGTCGTGATGGTCTACTGCGCGGTGCGCCGCATGTCGCGATCAACGCTGGTCGGTGCGATTGCCGGAGTGTTCGCGATCTGCGATGGGGTGCTGTTCGTCCAATCCCGCATGGGGATGCTCGACATCTTCCAGGCAGCGTTTGTCGTGGCCGCGTTCGCCGCCCTGATCGCCGACCGCGACCAGGTCCGCGCCCGGATGCATCGGGTCCACGTGGAAGGCCGGATCGCCGCCAGCGACTACGGCCCCCGGCTGGGTTTCCGCTGGTACCGCTTCACCGCCGGCGTCATGCTCGGCCTGGCCTGCGGCACCAAATGGTCCGGCGCCTACTTCGTGCTGTTCTTCGCGCTGCTCGCCATCGGGTTCGACGTGGCGGCGCGCAAGGCATATCACGTCCGCCGGCCGTGGCTGGGGGTGCTACGACGCGATCTGGTCCCTGCGGGCATGAGCCTCGCGGTGTTGCCGGTGATCCTGTACTTCGTCACCTTCATCCCCTGGTTCACCAGCGAGACCGCGGTGTACCGATACGAGGTGGGCAACCAGATCGGGGTCGGGGGCTCCTTCGCGTGGGTACCGGGTGCGTGGCGGTCCTTCTGGTTCTACGAATCGGGCATTCTGGAGTTCCACGCCGGGCTCACGAACTCGGCGGGGAACCACCACCCGTGGGAATCGAAGCCGTGGACGTGGCCGATGAGCCTGCGCCCGATGCTGTACGCCATCGAGAACGGTCCAGACCAGTGCGGCGCCGGAGAGTGCGTCCGCGCGCAGATGCTGATCGGTTCACCGGCGATGTGGTGGCTGGCACTACCGATGGTGCTGTGGGGGCTGTGGTCGTGGATCGTGCGCCGCGACTGGCGATATGCCGCGGTGCTCACCGGCTACCTGGCCGGCGTGCTGCCCTGGTTCGCCGATCTGGACCGCCAGATGTACTTCTTCTACGCCACGGTGATGGCGCCGTTCCTGGTGATGGGACTCGCCTTGGCCTGCGGCGACCTCCTCCGCACGGCCGGGCGGACGGCGCAGTCCCGTCCCGAACGCCGCACGCTGGCGGTGCTCCTCGTGGCCGTGTACGTCGGGCTGGTGGTGGTCAACTTCATCTGGTTGTGGCCGATTCTCACCGCGAGTCCGATCTCACCGGCACAGTGGCAGCAACAGATCTGGCTGCCCAGTTGGGGCTGAGTTGGACGGGTCGGCCGGACGGGTTGCGGCCGGGCGCGTCGATGTCGAGGGCCGGTCAGCCCTGGATGACCTGCCGCACCATGGCGACGATCATGTCGTCGTCGATGCCCAGCTGGCGCAACGCGGCCACATGATCGACGGTCGCCTGCTGGGCACGGTCGCGAGCGGTGTCGCCGCCGGCCTTGATGAACGAGCCGTGGCGGCCACGGGTCTCGATGATCCCGGCCGATTCGAGCTCGCGGTAGCTCTTGGCTACCGTATTGGGCGCCAGGTCCAGATCGGCCGCCGGCCGGCGGACCGTCGGGATGCGCTGGCCCACCAGGAGATCACCGCGACGAATGAGATCGATGATGCCGCTGCGCACCTGCTCGAACGGCGGTGGCCCGTCGGGGTCGAGAGCGAGCCGGTCGGCCAGGTCCATCGGCGGTCCTCGTCACAGCTCGTCGCGTGCCAGCGGACAGGACATACAACGCGGTCCGCCACGTCCGGAGCCCAGCTCACGGCCCTCGATCTCGAGGACTTCGATTCCCGAATCCCGCAGGCGGCGATTGGTCTCCACGTTCCGGTTGTAGGAGACCACGACCCCTGGTGCCAGCGCGAGCGTGTTGTTCCCGTCGTCCCACTGTTCGCGTTCGGCGGTGACCGGGTCGAGTCCGGTGTCGATCACCCGCAACTTCTCGATGCCCATCGCCTCGGCGGCCGCATCCACGAAGGGGCGGGGGCCGGACACGACCACCGTGTCGCCGACCGATCGGAGTGTGTATGCCGCCATGGTCTCGGCGATGTTCGGGTACATGACCACCGCATCCACGTCGACCATCGTGCAGACGGTGTCGAGGTGCATGAAAGCGCGGGCCTGTTCGATCGGGACGGCGAGCACGGTGTGCGCCAGCCCGTCGTCGAAGAGGCTGCGGGCCAGCGCCTCCGCACCGGCCGGAGTGGTTCGCTCCCCCACCCCTACCGCCACGATTCCCGGCGCGAGCAACAGCACATCGCCACCCTCGACGGGCGCCACCTGCGATTCGTAGGCCCGCCGCGCGCCGAGGAACCGCGGGTGGTGCGCGTAGATGATGTCGGTCAGCGAGGTCTCGCGTACCCGTGCGGGCAGTGCCAGGGAGGTGATGGCGAATCGCGCACCGATCCAGAACGAGCTGTCGCGGGTGAACAGCAGATTCGGCAACGGCTCGATGGCGAACTCGGGTCCGTGGTGCATCCGCCGCACCAACGACGACGACGCGGCCGCGGGGGTGACCGGCAGTTCGTCGAAGGTCATCCCGGCGGTGAGCACATGCGCGAGATCCATGGCCGGCAGGGAGCGCAGATGGGCGGCCAGATCCTCGGCGAGGTGGGTCCCCAGGCGTCGCGGGCTCACCGCCGAGCTGATGCCCTGGATGCGCGCGGCCCCGCTGTGCTCGATCGTCTCGGTCAGCAGGTCACCGAGGAGGTATACGTCGACGCCGTTGGCGCGCAGCACGTCGGCGAACGCATCGTGCTCTTCCTGAGCCCGCGCCACCCAGGGCAGGCCGTCGAAGAGCAGCTGATCGTTGTTACGCGGGGTGAGCCGAAGCAGTTCGTCGCCGGGGCGATGCAGCATCACCGCGCGCAGCCTACCGACCTCGGATCGTGATCCCAGCGGATAATTCGCAGCCGTCATGCTCATGGATCAACGGTAGTTCGTCACGCGCGATCTCACCCGACATCACGAATCAGTCGTGTCGCGGTCCGCCTCGGTCAGGTGCGGGCCGGTGCCGACCACCGCGGGAGCCGTCTCGCCGGCGAAGGACCACAACACGAACGCCACCGCCGTCACCACCCCGGTGAGCACGAACGCCGGCCCGAAGCCGGCCCGGTCGGCGACAAAGCCCACCACCACCGGTCCGCTGACCGCGCCGAGATCCGAGGACATGCCGTAAGCGGCCAGCGCCGACCCGCCCTGCTGCCGATTACCCAGCACGTCGGCCAGCGCCGCCTGGTGTGTCGGTGCGAACAGTCCGGAGCCCACGCCCGCGACGAGACAGAGCCCCAGCGCCGCCAACAGGTTCGGGGCCAGACCGAGCAGGCCGGTGGCGATCGTGGCGGTCGCGAGGCCGGGCAGCATGACCGGGCGGCGGCCGAAGGTGTCCGACAGTCGTCCGGCCACCACGATGGCGGCCACATTGCCGGCGGCGTAGATGGCGAGTGCGACACCGGCCATTGCGGGGCCCTCGTCGAGGCCTTCGGTGATGAACAGCGGCACCACCGCGACCCGAACGCCCATGGACGCCCACCCCTGGGCGAAGTTCGACGTCAGGATCGCCCGGTAGGTGCTGTTGCGCAGCGCAGTCCGCAACGCGATCACACCGGGTTGTGGAGTCGACGACGACGCAGGTCGACCACCCTGGTCGCGCAGCTGGGTGGCCACCACAGCCGCCGCGATCATCAGGGCGATCGAGTACACGACGAACGGCATGCGCAGTCCGAAACCGACCAGTGCGCTCCCGATCAGCGGACCGGTGATGTTGCCGATGAGGAATCCCGCCGAGAAATACCCCGAGACCCGTCCCCGGATCTCCCCGGGCGCCATCCGGATCAGCAGCGCCATCGCCGAGACGGTGAACATGGTGGAACCCACGCCGCCGGCCGCGCGAAACAACAGCAGTTGCCAATAGCCCTGGGCGAATGCGCATGCAAAAGTACTGCCCGCCACGATGAGCAGTCCGATGAGATAGATCCGACGCTCCCCGAACACCGTGACAAGTCGGCCGGTGGTGGGCGCGAACAGCAGGCGCATCACCGCGAATGCGGAGACGACTGCCGAGGCCGCGGTGAAGCTGACGTTGAAGCTGCGGGCGAAGGCCGGCAACGCCGGCGCGATGAGCCCGTAGCCGAGTGCGATGACGACATTGGCGGCGAGCAGAACCCAGATTCCGCGGGGGATCTGTCTCACGATGCCGGTCTGGTCGTGTCGAATGCTGCACCCATGGTGATCATGAGCCTATCGACCACGCGCCGACCGGCGGCCGCGGCACCGGCGAATCGACCCGTCGCTCAGTCGCGCATCAGGCGCCGCGGACCGGGACCGAGTTTGTTCATCTCGTCGCCAGGATTGAGCAGATGACATTCGCCCAGCGACAGACAGCCGCAACCCACGCAGGAACCGATCATGTCGCGCATGTTCTCCAGAAGCGCGATGCGATTGTTGATGTCGTCGATCCACCGCTTCGATGCGGCCTCCCACATCGACTTCGGCGGCGATTCGTGATCGCCGAGTTCGGCGAGCACATCGGCGATCACGGACAGTGGGATACCGGCGGTCTGCGAGGCGCGGATGAAGGCGACGCGGCGCAGCATCGCGCGATGATATCGGCGCTGGTTACCCGAGGTTCGGCGACTGAAGATCAGCCCCTGATCCTCGTAGAAGCGCACCGCGGACGGCGCGATGCCGGCCCGCTGCGCCAACTCGCCCACCGACAGCTCGAGCTTCTTCAGCGACACGCCACCATGGTAGGTCGCCGCCACCCCCGAGGGTTGCCGTGCTGGGGCAACCCTCGAGACCGGGTCACTCGCGAACGACCATGACCGGGCGCTCCGCCTGATGCAGGATCTTCTGGCTGGTCGATCCGAGCAGCAGCCCGGCGAACCCACCGCGGCCCCGGCTGCCGACCACGATCAACTGGGCGTCGCCGGCTGCATCGAGCACCGCCTTGGCGGGTTCCTCCGGGATCACCACCCGTTCCACGACGACGTCGGGATAGTCGGCGGCGTAGCCGGCGAGGCGTTCGGCGACGGCCTCGACCGCTTCACCCGACATGCGGGTGATCTCCGCCGGTTCGATGCCGTAGCCGTGCAGTGCGTCGACGTCGAGGGGAGTCCAGGTGTGCACGGCCACGAGCTTGGCGTTGCGCAGCGAAGCCTGCCGGAACGCCTCGGACACCGCCACATCACTGACCGGCGAATCGTCGACGCCCACCACGATGGGGCCGTCACCGCCGGGGCCGGCCACCACCACGACCCGACCGTGGAAGTGCGCGGCGACGCTGACGCTGACCGACCCCAGGAACAAGCCCTTGATGGAACCGAGTCCGCGGGTGCCGAGCACGATGGTGCCCGCATCCTGTCCGAGCTCGAGCAACACGCGCGCCGCGTCACCTTCGGCGGTGGACGTCTGCAAGGTCACGCCAGGAGCGGTCTGCTTGGCGAGTTCGGCGGCCGCATGCACCGCGTCGGTGGCGTCCTGCCTGATCGCGTCGACGACATCTTGCGGGATGATCAGGCCCGGCGCGTAGTTGCTGGTGCTGATGTCGTAGACACCGACCAGCTTCAACTCCACATCTTCGGTGGTGGCGGCCTTCGCAGCCCACCGTACTGCGGTGTCCGAGGCATCCGACCCGTCCACACCGACGAGAATCGCACTCATTTTCGGTCCTCACTCCTCACTGGTCTACGCTGGTGTCCTCATCTTCCATCCTGCCAACAAGACAGCGGATCGAAAAGGGCAAAAAGTCCCGGTCACAGTAGAATTCGTCACCGGGTACCGAGGAACCGAGGGCACGAATGACCGATCAGAATCCGGACGCAGGTGACCGGCGAGGACCGCGGCGATCACGTGACGAGTTCCGCCAGGCACTCGTACATGGTTCGGTGACAATCGGATTGGCACTTCTCGTACTCGTCGCCGCAGGGTTGACCGACGGAACTGCGCGCACGGCCTTGATCGTTACGGCACCGATTGTCGTCCTCGTGGGCGCCGTCGCCGCACTCTGGCGCACCTACCGCAATTGGCGGGCGGGGGGCCGATGGCAGGTGTGGCAAGGCGCCTCGTGGTTCCTGCTGGCGATGTTCATCTTCTTCCTCTTCGGGACCGGACCGGCACTGGTCAGCTGAGGGCGCCGATCATCGGCGCAGGCCCGGGTAGCGACGATGGAACTTCTCGACTCGTCCGGCGACGTCGCGGACACGTGCCACGCCGGTGTAGAAGGGATGGGACTCATTGGTGACATCCACGGTGATCCGCGGGTAGGTGTTGCCGTCGGTCCACTCGACGTGATCGTCGGACGTCGCGGTGGACCGGGTGAGGAATTGCGATCCCGTCGACGCATCGCGGATGACGACGGGATGGTAGTCGGGGTGGATGTCTCGTTTCATGGGTCAGGCCTCTCGCGGGTCGATGTGGTCGATGATCGTCACAGCGTCGACGACGTCGCCCACCGGCGGGTCGAGGTCGTCGCAGGGGTCGGCATGGAACCCGCCGAAGGGGTCGTCAAACGTCGCCCAGAAATCTTGTCCGGCAGCGAATTCCACTTCATTGAGGCAGGCGCTGCGAAGCGCGGCATGGATCTCGTTGACGTCGGCGCGATGAACCAGGGCCACCAGCGAGGTGTGCCGGTCGCCGTGGTCCGCATCCCAGCGCAGCGCTCCCATCGCGCGGCGTTCGAGGGAGACCGAGTTGATGTCCTCGTCGCTCATGGCGGCCAGCCACCGACCGCCGTGAGCCACCTGCAGTGCACCCCCGGCCGATTCCAGCCATAGTGCCTCGTCGGACTGCGTGGCGAGCCAGATGCGCCCGCGGGCGGTCACCACACCGTCGAGCAGTGCGTCGATGGCGTCGTGCAGACGTGCCGGATGCATCGGTCGGTCGGCGTGAAATTCCATCCAGCGCACTCCGCAGTCGGCGTCGAGTGGCGGCTCGCCACGCAGGAGCGGATCGTGTGGCGCATCCACCCGACCGCGCCGCGACGTCGGACTCACATGCGCGAGCAGCCGCGCGACGAGGAGCGGCGTCGCCGGCCGTTGTGGCAGTTCCATCATGATCGGCGCATGCGGCGCGAGTCGTTTCAGGACGGCGGTCAGACGTGCCGACTCCCACGCGTCGCGCATCGCCGGGTCGCAACCGGCCACCACCAGCGCATCGGCGAAGGCCACCTGACCGACCGCCACCTGGGCCAGGGTTCGCTCATCGTCGACGGGCCCGAACCCCGCCTCGGCAAGGGTGGTGTCGCCGGTCGCGGACTCGAGCCAATCCTGCTCGGCGACACACGCAATGGTCGCCTCGATCCGGACGTCGCGGGAGGCCGGTCCGTCGACGAAGCCAGGCATTCCCTCGACCACGACCTCCGCCACCGCCCAGGCGATGCGCTCGGGCTCGAGGATCGGGTCCAGGGTGAGCACGATCCGCCGCACCGCGCTGCGCCGATGCAGACGCCGCAACAGGGGCAGCAGATCCTCTCTCAGCGTGCAGGACACGCACCCGTGCGCGAGCTTGACGCCGACCGTCCGCTCGCGCCGACGCCCGTCGGGATCGACCCAACTCATCCGCCGCGCCACCCGGCCATCACTCACGTCGGAGAGGTCGTGATGCACCAGAACGGTCCCGGCGGCGACCCCCGGCTCATCGGCCGTGAGCGCATCGCCGACCCGGGACACCACTTCCGAATCCAGGCCGGTCACCAGGACGACCGGCGTCCGGCCGTCGCTCGTCGCTTCTGCGCCCTGCTCCTGAGCCGACCCTCTGTCGTTCACCGTCCACCACCTTGTTGACAACAATTTCCATTTACCTCGGCTCGACGGTACCGTGACAGTCGGGCTAACGCCAATCATTGTCAATAACCCATTTCTGACGACCAAACACGAGAGGAGGCACCGTGTCCCGACGGTGTCAGGTGACCGGCCGCGAACCCGGATTCGGCAAACAGGTCTCGCATTCCCACAAACGCACCTCACGTCGGTGGAACCCCAACATCCAACGGCGCCGCTACTTCGTCCCGAGCGAGGGACGTCACATCACGCTGCGCGTGAGCGCCAAGGGGATCAAGACCATCGACAAGATCGGCATCGAGTCGGCACTGGCCACGATGCGCGCACGCGGAGAGGAAGTCTGATGGCTCGCAACGAGATCCGGCCGATCATCAAGCTCCGATCGACGGCCGGTACCGGCTTCACGTACGTCACGCGCAAGAACAGACGCAACGACCCCGACCGAATGGTGCTGCGCAAATACGACCCGGTCGTCCGCAAGCATGTCGACTTCCGAGAGGATCGCTGATGGCGAAGAAATCCAAGATCATCCGCAACGAGCGACGACGCGAGACCGTGGCGCGGTATGCCGAGGTCCGCGCCGAACTCAAACGAGTCATCGCCGCGCCGACATCGTCCGATCAGGAACGCGCCGACGCCCAACGCAGGTTGCGGCAACTACCCCGCGACGCCAGCCCGACACGCCTGCGCAACCGGGACGTCGTCGACGGTCGCCCCCGTGGCTACATCGGTAAGGCCGGCCTGTCCCGCGTCCGGTTCCGCGAACTCGCTCACCGGAGCGAACTCCCGGGCATTCAGAAATCCAGTTGGTGACACGCCACCCGAGATAGAGGTGATCCCATGACCCGCAAGCCGACTCGACTTCGCCGAGAGGATTCCACGAAGCGCGCCCGCAACCTGTTGCACAGCCAGGGCGTGTACGTCGACGGGCGCAACCCGATCGACTACAAGGATGTGGCGCTACTGCGACAGTTCCTGTCCGACAAGGGACGCATCCGCAGCCGCCGGGTGACCGGTCTGTCACCTCAGGAACAACGACAGGTCGCCACCGCCATCCGCAATGCGCGGGAAATGGCTTTGCTCCCCTACGATTCCCGTCGCTGACACCAGTCCAAGACGCTCCGGGGTCACCCGTCGTCGACCCGCATGTCGAGACTGATCTCCTCGGCATCGAGTTGTGCCAGTTCGTGACTCAACAGCGACGAATGATAGCTGCCGGTGGCCCGCATCCGTAGCAGCAGGTCTCGCTGGGCGTCGATCACCGCCCGCCGGGTCTCCTCGAACGCCGCCCGGAACGCGAGATTGGTGCCGATCACGGTGTCGTCGCTGTCGGCCTGGCGTTCCATCCGCTGGATCCGCTCGCGAATCCAGGGATAGCGAGCCGCGACGTCGGAGGCCGCGAGGGTCTCCGACGCGGTTCGCGACAGGGCGGCGTGCAGTCGGGCACGCTCGGCCGCGCGGTCATCGGAGACATCGGCCAGCCGCAGCACCCGGATCAACCAGCCGAGCGTGCCTCCCTGCACGATCAGCGAGGCCGCGGCGACCACAAACGCGAGGAGCACCAGCAGTTCGCGCGACGGGGTGTCGGCCGGCAACGTCTGGGCCGCCGCGAGGGTGACGACGCCACGCATCCCGGCCCAGACGATGATGGCGCCCTCCTTCGGCCCCATGGGCGCGGCCGTGTAGTAGTCGATGTCGGCCATCCTTCGGGTGATGCGATCGCGCACCCGCTGCGCCGATTGAGGATCGGCGGCGAATGCCGCCGTCGACAACTGCTCGTCGCCGCCGTCGTTCCGGGTGGCGCGACGGAGCCGAAGCGGGCGACGTGGTCGCCCGCGGTCGGGGCCGGCTCCGGGGCGATCAGCCGCTACGGCGGCCTTGCGGGACTTCTCGACGATGGTGGCGTCCATGCCCGCCAGATACGGACGCATCGCGGTGCGCCGGCGCGCGACGCGGTCGAGCAGGAGGATCAGCGGGGTCACATACAGCGCACGCACGGCCACGGTGAGCGCCAGCGCCGACAGGCCGATCCAGACGGCCGTCACGATGCCACCGTGGTCGTCGCGGACGGCCACCAGCAGACCCCACAGTTCCAATCCCATCAGCAGGAACACCCCGCCCTCGGCGAGAAACTCCACCGTTCGCCAGTTCTGCGCATCAGAGACGCGATGGCGCGGGGACAGATACCGGACTGCGCCGGCGCCGGTGATCAACCCGGCGGTGACCGCGGCAACCAGTCCCGAGGCCCCGAGCTCCTCCGCGGGGAGATAGGCAAGATACGGCACTGTGAACGAGATGGCGGTGTTGACGGTCGCGTCACCGATGCGGCGCCGAATCCAGAGGTTGCCCCACCCGACCACCGCGCCGATGGCCACCGCGGCGACCACAGCCCAGAGAAAGCTGGCCGCCACGTGGCCGAACGAGAATCCGGCGGCGGTCGCGGCGACCGCCGCCCGCAGCAGCACCAGCGCGGTCGCGTCGTTCAGCAGGCTCTCGCCTTCCAGGATTGCGATCACCCGACCCGGGACGCCGAGCCGTTTGGCGATCGACGTCGCGACGGCGTCGGTGGGCGAGACGATCGCCCCCAGCGCGATACCCGTGGCGAGATCGACGCCGGGAAGAACCTGGTCGAAGAACAATCCCAACAGCACCGAGCTGATGACGACCAAGGCCACGGACATCGCGCCGATGGCGGTGAAATCTCGACGGAATTCCATCGTCGGCATCGACACCGCCGCCGAATAGAGCAGCGGCGGGAGGACTCCGATGAGAATCCACTCCGGATCGACCGTGACCTCCGGCACGAACGGCAGCACACCCACGACGGCGCCGACGACGACCAGCAACAACGGTGCGGCAACCCGGATACGGGGTCCGATGACATGCGCGGCGGCTATCCCGAGGACCGCGATGACGACGAACAGGATCTTCTCCATGCCGACCATCCTGTCGCACGCGTGGCGACCATTGGCGCCACGCCGTGCCATCACAAATTGTGACATTGACTGTTGACATATAGGTGGCCACCGAACTACTTTCGACATCCATCGACCATCCGTCGGCACGCCCCTCGGTCAATCGACCTGGACAGCAGGACTCTGAGCGCAGAAGGACCCGCACCATCATGACCAACGCCATCGAACGCCTCGGTGCGCCGTATGTTCCCGAGCGACCGGAAACGTCGGCCGACGACTACCCGCAGGTCCTCGACGACCTGTCGGCCGCATCCGTGCACCGCAATTTCGACCCCTACCTCGACATCGACTGGGACGACCCGAAAATGGCGATCGTGCCCGACGACGACCGGTGGATTCTGTCGCCCGAGGTCGACCCGGTCGGCCGGCACCCCTGGTATCGGCAACTCCCCCGCGACAAGCAGATCGAGATCGGCATGTGGCGGCAGGCCAACGTCGCCAAGGTCGGCCTGCAGTTCGAATCGGTGCTGATCCGCGGACTCATGCAGTACAGCTTCAAGCTGCCCAACGGCGCCAAGGAGTTCCGCTACACCACGCACGAATCCAAGGAGGAGTGCAACCACACGCTGATGTTCCAGGAGTTCGTGAACCGCTCCGGCATGGACGTCCCGGGCGCCAAGGTCGGCTACCGAGTGATCTCCCCTCTGGTGCCACTGGCATCGACGATCTTCCCGACCGTCTTCTTCTTCGGGGTACTCGGCGGCGAGGAGCCGATCGACCACATCCAGAAGGACTTCCTGCGCACGCGCGCCAATCTGCATCCGACCATGGCCGCGGTGATGCAACTGCACGTGGCCGAGGAGGCCCGCCACATCTCGTTCGCGCATCACCTGCTGCGCGAGACCGTTCCGCGCAAGGGTCGAATCCAGCGGTTCCTGCTGTCGCTGATGTTTCCGCTCACCATGCGCATCCTGTGCGGCGCCATCGTGGTACCGCCGAAATCGTTCCAGAAACGATTCGACATCCCCGACGACGTGATGCGCGACATCTTCTGGCGTTCACCGGAGTCGAAAAAGTTCCTGCGCAACGTGTTCGGTGATGTCCGGATGCTCGGTGAGCAATGCGGCCTGATGAATCCGGTCTCGCGACTGCTGTGGAAGTTGCTCGGTATCGGCGGCCGCCCGTCCCGGTTCCGCAGCGAACCCACCTACACCGCCGCCTGAGCGCATTCACCCACAGCCGTAACGGAAGCCTATGCCCCACGTCGTCACCCAGGCGTGCTGCGGAGACGCGTCGTGCGTGTACGCATGCCCGGTCAACTGTATTCACCCCACCCCCTCCGAGCCCGACTTCGGCACCTCGGAGATGCTCTACATCGACCCGTCGACCTGCGTCGACTGCGGCGCCTGCGTGAGCGCATGCCCGGTCGGCGCCATCATGCCCGGCCATCGCCTCCCCGAGGATCAGGCCCGCTTCGCCGACATCAACGCCGCCCACTTCGATCCCGCGACGTCGGGCACGGTCCGGTTCCCGGTCGACGCCGGACGCCGACTTCCGTTGGCGCCGATCGACAAGCCGCGACGACTCGCCGTCGATGAACCGTTGTCGGTGGGGATCGTGGGCTCCGGGCCGTCGGCGATGTACGCCGCCGATGAGCTGCTGCGGCATCCACAGGCCACAGTCACCATCTACGAGCGGCTGGACCGTCCGTTCGGTCTGGCCCGCTTCGGGGTCGCCCCCGACCACCTCGCCACCCGCTCGGTGATGCGGCTGTTCGACGACATCGCCCGCGAACCGCGATGCGACATCCGCCTGAACGTCACCGTGGGCGCCGACGTCTCGCTGGACGCGCTGCGACGCCGGCATCAAGCGGTCATCTGGGCGGGCGGCGCCCAAATCGACCGACGGCTCGACCTCGAGAACGCCGACGCACCAGGTGTTCTCAGCGCCACTGCACTGGTCGGCTGGTACAACGGCCACCCCGACCACGCCGACCTCGACGTGGACCTGTCGGGCCTGCGGGCAGTGGTCATCGGCAATGGCAATGTAGCGCTGGACGTAGCCAGAATCCTCACCACAGACCCCAAATCACTTGCCGACACCTCGATCTCGCGGCAAGCACTGAATGCACTCCGACGCTCCGCCATCGACGAGGTGATCGTGCTCGGACGCCGCAGCGCCGCGCACGCCGCATTCACCCTGCCCGAGTTGGTGGGCCTGGTCGACACCGGGATCAACGTGGTCGTCGACCCCGCCGACCTCGACTCGGCATCCGACCTTGTCATCGATGATGCCACCACACAAGCGAAGCTGGAACTGCTCGGCGAGGCGTCCCGACGCACCCCCGGTGACGGCCCGCGCATCCGGCTGGCCTTCCACCGTTCCCCGTCGGCGATCCGCCTCGGTCCCGACGGCCGGGTCGTCGGGCTGGTCACCGACCACACCCGAGTCGGCCCCACCGGCGCGATAGAGCCCATGGGCACCGCCGAGACGATCGACACCTCGCTGGTGCTCACATCGATCGGGTACCGCGGAGTCGCCGTCCCGGGTCTGCCCTTCGACGACGCCCGCGGCGTCATCCCGCATGATGCCGGACGCATACTCGACGACGGTGGGCTCCGACCCGGCATGTACGTGACCGGTTGGATCAAGCGCGGACCCTCGGGGTTCATCGGCACGAACAAAACCGACTCCGCCGAGACCGTCGCCTCGCTGCTGAGCGACCACGAGTCAGGGAAGCTGTCGGCCCGATCGGCGGTGTCCGGGATGCCGGGACCGCTCGACTGACCGGACGGCGTAAACCGCTGGGCTCACCAGCGCCGGCACGGATAGATTGTGCCGATGCATGACCTGCGCCGAGCCGACACGTACGACGCGAGGCCATCGGCATCGTGAACACCCGAACCCGCACGTCGACGGGACTGCTACTCGGACTGGCCTCCTCGGCCGCATTCGCGCTGTCCGGCGTACTCGCCCGCGCGATGATCGACTCCGGGTGGACCGCCGGAGCCACCGTGACGCTCCGGATCACCTTGGGTGCGGCGCTACTGGTGGTCCCCGGGATCATAGCCCTCCGCGGCAACTGGAATGCACTACGCCGATCGTGGTCGTTTGTGCTCGCCTACGGAGTCCTCGCCGTGGCCACCTGCCAGCTCGCCTACTTCTACGCGGTCACCTATCTGCAGGTCGGGGTGGCGCTGCTCATCGAGTACACCGCGCCGGTCGCCGTCATCGGCTGGATGTGGCTGCGTCACCGGCAACGACCGGGACGGCTCACGATCCTGGGCGCGGCGGTGGCGCTGGCGGGCCTGGCGCTCGTCCTCGACCTGCGCGGAGGTGTCGGCATCGACGCCCTCGGTGTGGTGTGGGCACTGATCGCGATGGTGGGCGCGGCGGCCTATTTCGTGATCTCCGCGGACGACCGGATCGATCTGCCACCGCTGACGCTGGCGGCCGGCGGACTCACGATCGGCGCCGTCGGCCTGTCGCTGGCAGGTCTGGTCGGGCTGCTACCGATGGCGGCAACCACCGATGCCGTGACGCTCGCCGGCCGGTCCATGGCGTGGTGGGTCCCGGCCGCCCTGTTGGGGGTGGTGACCGCAGCTCTCGCATACTCGCTGGGCATCGCCGCCGGGCGGCGCCTGGGGTCACGGGTGATGAGTTTCGTCGGACTCTCCGAGGTGTTGTTCGCGGTCCTCTTCGCGTGGGCCGCACTCGCCGAACTACCCACCTCCGGGCAACTTCTCGGTGGTGGGCTGATCGTCGTCGGTGTGATCGTCGTCCGGTCCGGCGAGGCGTCGACACGGGGCGAGGAACCGGTGATCTGACGCCGACACTCGGACCACCGTCTGGGACAACCGTCCCAGACGGTGCGACCGGCCGCGCACTGACCGCAATTGGATTCAGCACCGCGCATCCAGGCCGGGCCATTGCGATTTCCCTGTCCGCCAAACGGTTCCGCGATATCCTGACAGACACTTGGCCAGGGGGGTACCACGGATGCGAACCATGTACTCGCGCTTCGACTACATTGACACCGCACGCGATACCGGGAAGCGCTTCGTCGACCTGGTACGTACCGTCGCCGAGCCCGACGTACGCCTCGCAGGCACTCCGGGATGGACCGTCGTGGACTGCCTGGGCCATGTGGCGACCGCCCCGGGCCGCTACCTCGAACTGATCGAGGGCGCGGGTTCGTGGCCCCACCGGCCGGGCGATCTGCCCGACTTCAACGCCAAGCAGATCGCGAACATGTCGACGCGTGACGTGCACCGGCTCACCGAACGATTCCTGGACGACCTCGAACGCCTGCTGGACACCGTCTCGCACTTCGGCGCTCGGGTACCGGTGATGAACTTCGACGCCGATTCACGGGTCCGGTCCGACGCGGCGCTGGGCATCCTTATCGGCGAGTTCGTCGTGCACGGACATGACGTGGCGAGAGCCGTCGGCGCCTCGTGGCAGATCGATCCACGAGTGGCCCCGCTCGTGGCGCGCGGGCGACACCAGGTGCTTCCCCGGTGGCTGATGGAGTCGACATGCGGTGGCCACACGGCCACCTATGACATCCGCCTGCGTGGATCCGACGAGCGGTATGTCTACGAGTTCACCGACGGCCGACTGGTGATCGACCCGCCAGACTGCCGGCATCCCGACGTGCACATCAGCGTGGACCCGGTGGTCGCCATGCTGACCGCCTACGGTCGGATGTCGCCCACCTGGGCGGCACTGACCGGACGGGCATTCGCCTGGGGCGCACGACCGTGGCTGGCAGCCGGCCTCTGCCAACGATTCGCGCCGGCCTGATCAGGTCGATTCGCTGACCATGACGGCCACCGTGTCGGGCTCGAGCGCCGCGAACACGTGCTCGACATCGCCCGCATACGAGACATAGTCACCCGCAGCCAGTTCCACCTCGCTGCCGGTGGGGCCGACCCGTGCCCGCCCGCTGCTGATCACCACCAACTCCACGACCCCGCGGGCGTGCGGCGCCGAGATCCGCGGCTCCCCCGGCTGAGCCCGGATGAGATACAGGTCGCGACGTGTCCCCGGCCGCGCGGTGGACAGCAGTGTTGCCGAGTAGTCGGCGGCGGCCGCCGGGATGACCGGACCATCGCCGAACCTGATCACCTCCACCGAGCGCGCCGGAGAGTCGAGCAACGCCGAGAACTGCACCCCCAGCGCCGTGGACAGGGCCCACAGCGTCTCCACGCTGGGGTTGCCCTCGCCTGACTCCAACTGCGACAACGTCGACTTGCCGATCCCGGCGCGGCGGGCCAATTCGCCGATCGACAGACCGGCCCGGGTCCGCTCGCGTTTCAGTGCGGCTGCCACGACCCGTTTGGGATCCAATGTCTCGGCCATCCCGGAACCGTTCGATTCATCGGACGATCGTCCATCTTGACGAACATCAACCATAGTGTTCACTATAGTAGCCATGCGTTCGATTCGAGGAACACTCACCTGGTCGACAGTGCGCACCGTCCTGGTGATGAGCATGTCCGTGCTGGTCATCGGCGCGTCATATGGCGTGACGGCCCACTCGGCGGGTTTGGCGTGGTGGCATGTCGTCGTCATCGCGACGGTGGTACTCGCCGGATCGTCGGAATTCGTGTTCGTCGGCATCCTCGCCGCCGGTGGCGCTCCCCTGCTCGCCGCCCTCGCCGGCCTGGTGGTCAACACGCGCAACTTCGGCTACGGCCTGTCGGTCGGGCGATTCCTGCCACGGGGATGGTCGATGGCACTCGGTGCCCACCTGATCAACGACGAGACCGCCGCGATGACGGCTGCCGAGTCCGATCCCCGGCGGGCCCGGGCCACGTTCCTCCTCTGCGGTGCAGGGGTGCTGATCAGCTGGCCGCTCGGGTCGGCCATCGGGGTGGCGATCGGCGAGGTCGTGGCCGACCCGGCATCCCTGGGCCTCGACGCAGCCTTCCCGGCACTGCTGGTTGCTCTCGCCGTGGGCGCCCTACGCGACCGAAAGACGCTGTGCGCCGCGCTGATCGGCGGAACGGCGGCCATCGCGGCCACCCCGTTCCTGCCGCCCGGACTGCCAATCCTGTGCACACTGACCGGCCTGGCCGTGGTGGCACGAAGGCCCGCCCGCACACCTCGCGCATCGGGCGCGCATGCCGAACCCCTCGACCACCGACCACGGGAGTACACACGATGACCACAGCCCAACTCATGACGGGCGTCGCGGTGCTGGCCGTCGGGACGTATCTGATCCGGGTGACCGGCCCCGCCCTGCGCAGCCGATATGAGGTGAGCCCGGGTGCCGCGGAGTTGATGGATCGCGCGGCGATCGTGCTGCTCGTCGGCGTGGCATTGACCGGCGCAGTATTCGCCGGTCAGGAGATTGCCGGCTGGGCCCGACCGGCCGGCGTGGCCGTCGGCATCGTCGCCGCGGTGTGGCGGGCGCCCCTGATTGTTGTGATCGTGCTCGCCGCGGGCGTCACGGCCGGTCTGCGGGCCTGCGGCGTTGCCTGATCGCCACGCCGCACCGAGGACCGGCCGCCGACGCGACTATCGGCCGGCGGTCTGTCGCGCTCCGGCGCCGCCGCGGTTGCCCGAAGCAACACGGCTACCCGAGCCGGCCGCGCCACGGCCACGGCGCGCGGCGCCGCCACGACGCCGTTGTCCGTCACTCGGACGACGTGCGTCGTGGCCGCGACCGCGACCGGCGTTGCCGCGCTGCCCACGCGGCGCCCCGCTCCGCGGCTGGTTCTGCGCCGGCTTCGGCTGCGGTGCCACGAACTCGGCACGGGGACCGACGAGGTCGTCGACCTCGGCGGAGGCCGCCACGACGCGGGTCGGCGCCACCTTGATGTTCGCCTTGCGCAACAGACCCGCGACGTCGCGTCGCTGATCCGGCAGGCATACGGTGACGACGTCACCGCTGCTGCCCGCGCGTGCGGTACGTCCCGAGCGATGCAGATAGGCCTTGTGCTCGGCAGGCGGGTCCACGTGGACCACGAGTTCCACACCGTCGACGTGGACTCCGCGGGCCGCGACGTCGGTCGCCACCAGGACACGCACATCATCGCCGCCGAACGCCTTGAGGTTGCGGTCCCGTTGAGCCTGGCTGAGGTTGCCGTGCAGGTCGACGGCCGGGATGCCGCCATCGGTGAGTTTCTTGGCCAGCTTCTTGGCCTGATGCTTGGTACGGGTGAACAGGATCCGTCGACCGCGGCCGGCGGCCAGCTCACGGACCAGATCGTTCTTGGCGCCGGGATCGACCTCGAAGACGTGGTGGGTCATCTGGACCGGAGCCGTGGTCTTCTCGGTGGAGTGCACCGTCGGGTTGTCGAGGAAACGCTTGGCCACCTTGTCGACCCCGTTGTCGAGCGTGGCGGTGAACAGCATGCGCTGCCCGTCGCGCGGGGTGGCGGCAAGAATGCGCGTGACACCGGGCAGGAAGCCGAGATCGGCCATGTGATCGGCCTCGTCGAGCACGGTGATCTCGACGTCGGCGAGCCGCACGATGCCCTGGCCCATCAGGTCTTCGAGTCGTCCCGGGCAGGCGACCACGATGTCGACCCCGCGGCGGAAGGCCTCCTCCTGCCGGTTCTGTCGGACACCGCCGAACACGGTGGTCACGGTGAGGTTCAGCGCCTTGGCCAACGGGGTGAGCACGGCGGCGATCTGGGTGGCCAGTTCGCGGGTGGGCGCCAGCACCAGGCCGGTGGGAGAACCGGGGCGCCGGGTCACGCCCATCTCGGCCAACCCGGCAACCATCGGGATGGCGAAGGCGAGGGTCTTACCGGAACCGGTCTTACCGGAACCGATCACATCGTTGCCGGCCAGGGTGTCGCCGAGGGTCTCGGCCTGGATCGGGAACGGTTCGGTCTTGCCCTCGGCGGCGAGGACTCGGACGATCTCGGCAGGTACGCCGAGGGAAGCGAAGGTAGTGGACAAGGTCCGTCTTTCTCTGTGGACACCGAGCAGCGTCAGACCGCAGGTCGGGGTCGGATGGCGAAGACGCATCTGTGCGTGTTCGTTCGCCGTATGAAGTCAAAGAGCAGGCGCTTGCAGCCTGTCGAAGAAGCGTTCTACGACGCGTTGACCGCACCTCCATGGGTGCATCAATGACTTCAGGCTACGCGAGGCCGGTCAGCCCGGCCAAATCATCGTGATGACCGTCATGTGGCCAGGGGCCGCGTACCGCGTGAGGTGAACGCCGCGGAAATCGGCACGCTCGCCTCAGTCGATATCGACGAGGCGCTGCGGGAAGGCATAGAAGAAGCCTTGGGCGAAGTCGCATCCGGCCCGCTCGATCGCCGCGGCCTGCCGAGACGTCTCCACACCTTCGGCGACGACTGTGATGCCGAGCGCGTGCGCAGCGCTTGCGATGCCCGTCACCATCAGTTCGGCGCGGTCGGCCTCGTCGGCCGCACCGTCCTCCATCTCGTCGACAAACGCCTTGGCCGTCTTGACCGTGGTGATAGGCATTTGGTAGAGGTCACTCAAACCCATTCCGCCCGTGCCAAAGTCGTCGACCGCTATCTCGCACCCGAGGTCGCGAATCGACGTCATCGTCGCCTTGATGCCCTTGGCGTCACCGGCCGCGAGGTCACGCTCGGATATCTCCACACACAAGCGGCTGGGCACCAATCCGGAGTCACCGAGCGCCAATTGCAGACGGGGCACGAAGTGACGGTCCGCCAGTTCACGGCGCGTGAAGTTCAGGCTCAGCACCAGCCCGTCCGTCGTCGCCTGGTTGTCGACGAACTCACGCATCGTGGTGTCCACAAGGTGTGCCCCCAATTGCTCGATCAAGTCGCTACGCCGGGCGATGGTGATGAACTCGCCAGGCGACACCTGCCCCAACTTCGGATGCCGCCAACGCATCAGCGCCTCCAGCGCGACCCGCTCGTGGCCACGTCCGACATCCACCACCGGGTGATAGTCGAAGTACAGCTGGCCGGGGTCAGATTTCACCGAGTTCCGCAATTCGTACTCGATGCGTTGCCGGCGCAGTCGATCCGACCGGTAGTGCGGACGAAACCACGCATACGGCCGGACCGTCGTGTTCGTCCGGGCCTCATACAGGGCGATCTCCGCATCGCGCAACAAGTCCAGCGGCGCAGGATGATCCGCACCGTGGCGCGCGACGGCCACCCCGATGGAGGCGGAGACCCGTTCGGTGCGGCCGTCGAGAGCTATCGGCTGGTCGATCGCGTCACGAATGCGAGCCGCCTGATGGTCGAGCCGATCGCGCAGGTCGTCGCGGATCAGCTCCACCACCACGAAGTCGTCGCCACCGAGCCGACCGACGGCGGCGGTGTGGCCCAGCGCATCGCGCAACCTGCCGCCGATCGTGGTGAGGATGTCGTCACCGACCGCCCGACCCAGCCCGTCATTGATCATGCCGAAACCGTCGAGGTCCACGTAGTGCACCGCCACACAGTCCTCGGGTGCGGACAGCTTCTGCAGGTGCTCACCGATGGCGGTGAGGGTGCCCGCCCGGTTCAACAGATCGGTCAGGTCGTCGTGAAACGCCTGCCATTCGAAGCGGTTCGCGTCCCACTCGAGTCGCGCGGTTTCCCGGTGACGTTCGGTGATGTCGGTGATGGTGACCACCACCGCGGCCGCGCCGTCGTCGGCAATGGGGCGACCATTGCACGACAGCCATCGCCGGCCCTGCGACGCGACGATCGTCGCGACCTGATCGTCGAATGCCTCGCCGGTCCGCGCACACACGGCGATCGGCGAGGATTCGGTGGCGGCGAAGTCGATGCCGACGTCCTCCAGCGGAATTCCCGGCACTGATGCGGACCGTAGATTCAACACATGGAGCGCGGCGGGGTTCGCCATCGCCACGCGCCCGTCCGCCCCGACGAGGATCACCGGTTGCGGCATGGCCGCAAGCACATGCGCCGCTCGACGGCCGGCCTGTTCATCACCCCGATCGGCGTGATCGCCCCGACCGTCTGACATCCAGGATCACTCCCCGCTCGGAGCACGCTGTTCACCCAACACATCCGAGAATATACGTCGGGTTCGACGTCGCGCGTACCCAGGGCGGATGTGCGGGATACGTGTGCGGGATGATTCTCCGATGACAGAACCCGCCCCGATCATCGATCGAGACGGGTTGTCGGCGTGGAGCTAAGGGGAATCGAACCCCTGACCTACTCGATGCGAACGAGTCGCGCTACCAACTGCGCCATAGCCCCGGGCGGTCGCGTGACCGGCCGTTGGCCACTCTAGCAGCCCACACCCCGATGAACCCAAACCGCTGCGCAACGCGACGAGAGGTTTGCCGGAACCCGACCGGGATAATCTCGCGGCATGGCGAAGATGTCCGATGAACAGGTCGCAGCGGTGCTCGATCGGGCCGTGGCCGGCATCAACCCGGTCCTCGAGGCGTTGGCCCAGCGCGATCCGCTGGGACTCAAGAGGCACACCTTCCACGAGGATGAGCACACCGATTCGCGGCTCCAGCGGGTCCTGCATCTGCTCGCCCAGGGCCTCGACGTCACCGACTGGCCCGGCACGCTGGGCTGGACTCAGCGGTCGATGAACAGCCGCGCGGATTGGTGGATCAGCCGGATCGGGACGATCAACACCGTGGCCGTCGCGTACCCCGGTGTATTCGGCGGCTGGACCCGTCGACTCCCGTTGGCCTCACTACTCGGATTCGCCAATCAGGCCATCGTGCTGGTTGCGATCGCCCGGGAATACGGCGTGACCGATCGTGGACATCAGGTGCAGTTGCTGGCGTCGGTGTTGTGCGGCCGAGATGTGCCGGCGGCGGTTGTCGACGGCGACGCCGAGGACCTCGAACCCGACCAGCGCGAGGGCACCACCTTGATCGGCGCGATCTGGGACATCGCCAAGATCATGCGTGGATTGTCCGACGAGTTCGATCGCCGGCCACAACCCCTGTTGCCGTTGCGCATGCTCGCCTACATCCCGGTGGTCGGGGCGCCGGTGACCTACATCGGTGAACGGCTCGCGCTGTCGCAGGCCACTCGGCGGGGCCGGCGGTGGATTGCCGATCACCCCGCGGCGGTCAGCCGGCGACCCTCCTGAGACCGTCGTCCTCTCGCATGAGACGCCGACGCTGGAACGGCGGCAGGTGATCGAACACCGGGTCCTCGTCGTCGATCTCGAGCACGGTCGCACCGCCCGGTCGCCGCAAACGCGGCGGCGGTGGAGCGGACTCGAATCTCGCCGCGGCGTCGGCCCGACGCCGACGCTGGGCTTGGTCGCGTTCGGACCGACGCGCCCGCGCCGCGCGCTGAGCCCGGATCTTCTGTTCCATCGCGACAGTACGTCGCAGGTAGCCGAGATACGCCACCAGCATCACGCCGACGACACCGGTGGCGATCCAGCCTGGTAGCCCGACGAAGAAGCCGACCGCCCCGGCGATCACGAGGAGTGCGAGCAACCCGATCAGGACGCGTTGGCGTTCCCGGTAGCGAAGTTCGGACTGGCGGGCGTCCGGCGAGTAGACACTTCGTCGCCGTGACGGGTCGGGCCGGTCGGCCTTCCGACGACCAGACCCAGTCCCCGCCGCGGGCGCCTCCGACACCTGCTCGATGTCCTCGTCGAGGTCGTCGTACACGTCCTCGTACTCGTCGTCGGTGTCGTACTCGTCGGTGTCGTACTCCTCCTCGGCGTCGTACTCCTCCTCGGCGTCGTACTCGTCGTCGAGGTTGTCATCGTCGTCGTCGTAGGCGTCGTCGTAGGCGTCTTCGACGTCGTCGTCGACCACGAACGCGGAGTCGTGGTGGCCGTGGCCGTGATTGTCGTCGACGCCGTCGGCAGACTGTGCTGCGGCTTCCTCGGCGGCCATCTCCTCCGCCGACGCGATCTCCGCGTCCTCGACGTCCTCGAGTTCCTCGTCGACCGCGTCGCGGTCGGCGTCGACGAACTCGCCATCGAGGGTGATCTCCTCGTCGTCGTCGGCGCTCGTCTCATGCGCGGTTGCGGTGTCGGCGTCGATGTCGATCTCATCGTCGTCGGCCGTCGGCGCCGCGGCCTCGGCATCCATGGCGCGCCGCATCGGCGTCGCGTTGTCATCGGTGGCGGCGTCCGAATCGATGGCGTCCGTGACGTTCTCGGCGTCGCCCTCGACGCCCTCGGCGTCGCGGTCGTCCTCGTCGTCGAGAACTGCGGTGGCCGAGTCGGCACCGGACTTCGCGCGCCGCGACGTCCAGGACGGATCGTGCGGGTGGGAGCCGGCGGAACGCCGCCGAGTGCCCCGGGCACGCGTACCACCTCGGTGCAGCAGACGCGTCTCCTTGGCTGCCACCGTGGACTTCCGCATCTGCGGGCGGCCCTTGATGACCATCGGAACCAGTACGAAAAGCCATACGGCCACGAGGCAGACCCACAAGACTGAGTTCGGCATGCGACTCTCCCTTCTTTCACTCTGGTTACACGAGGCCACCTCACAATCTAGGTGCGCGGGCGGTCGACCCAGCGCAGACGCGCCGAGGCCCGCTCACTTTCACGGATTCACAGGGCGTTCTCAGCACCGCCGGATCGGGTGGTGTCAGTCGAAGGAGGCGCGGCCCGCGCGGACCAGCGTCGCTGCGGCACTGCCGGTGACCTCTTCGACGGTGAGCGCGAACAGGATGTGATCACGCCACCGCTTGTTGACGTCCATATACCGTTCGAGAAGTCCCTCGCGGCGGAACCCGACCTTGGTCAACACCGCCTGAGAGGCGACATTGGCGGGCTGAACGGTGGCGTCGAGCCGATGCAGGCCGACCTGACCGAAGCAGTGGTCCACGCCGAGTGCGACTGCCGCGGTGGCGATTCCCTGACCCACGTGTGTCGCGTCGATCCAATAGCCGATCCAGGCGCTGCGCACTGCTCCGCGCTGCACGTTACCGATGGTGAGCTGACCGATGTAAACGCCGTCGAGTTCGATGACAAAGGGCAGCACGGTCCCGCGTTTGGCCTCCGACCGGAGCACCGAGTACAGCGGCGGCCAGGCACTCGGCTGGTGGCGCTCGGCCCACGACCCGATCCCGGTGGGTTCCCACGGCATCAGCGTGTTCTGGTTGCGGATGCGCAGGGTGCTCCAGGCCTTGGCGTCGCGCATCCTGACCGGGCGCAACGTCACCGCACCCGCCTGCGTGTGCAGGGGACCCAGTGTCGCGGGCCAGCCAGGATTGATCTGCGCCCCCGACAACCACCTCAACACGAGAGTGAGTTTATGTCCGCGTCAACCCCGCTGCGCCAGGAACGCCACCTCGACCTCGTCGCCGGTGGCCAGCTCCTCCACGTCGGGTTCGACGATGATCAGGCAGTTCGCCTCGGCGAGTTCGGCGAGCAGGTGGGAACTCCCCGTCGGCGAGGCGCCGATCACCTGCACCAGGTATTCGCCGGAGCGTTCGTCGCGCATCAGCTGTCCGCGCAGATAGCCTTTGCGGCCCTGGACGGAGGCGATCGGGCCGATGGTGCGGGCGGTGATGACCCGGCGCATCGGCTGACGCTTACCCAACGCGATCCGGATCAGCGGTCGCACCATCACCTCGAACGTCACCAATGCACTGACCGGGTTCGCCGGCAGCAGGAAGGTCGGTACCTCGTCGCGGCCGAGCCGGCCGAATCCCTGGACCGAGCCCGGATGCATGGCCACACGGAGGATCTCGAGCTCACCGAGGTCGCTCAGCGCCTCCGCGATGGCCCGCGATGCACTCCCGCCGACCGCCCCGCAGATCACCACGATCTCGGATCGGATGAGCTGCGCCTCAACCACTTCCCGCATCCGCGAGGTCTCGCGTTCGGCGATGCCCACCCGGTTGACATCGGCACCGGCGTCACGTGCGGCAGCTGCCAACGCATAGCTGTTGACGTCGTAGATCTGCCCCGGACCCGGGGATCGGTCTATGTCGACGAGTTCGCTGCCGATCGAGATCACCGACAGTCGCGGCCGCGGATGAACCATCACCCGGGCCTGCCCCACCGCGGCGAGCAAGCCGACCTGCGCGGGCCCGATGATGGAACCCGCGCGTACCGCGACATCGCCCGGCTGCACGTCGTCGCCGACTCGACGCACATAGTCACCGCTTTCCACGGCGTGGCCGACCTTGACCTTCTGCTCGCCACCGTCGGTCCACCTCAGCGGCACCACCGCGTCGGCCAGCGTGGGCATCGGCGCTCCGGTCTCGACGCGGACCGCCTGTCGCGGCTGCAACCGCGTGGGTGTTCGCGCACCCGGTTCCACCGAACCGACCACCGGCAACGACACGATCATCTCCGCGCCGGGTTCGAGGTCCACCAATTCGGCGCCACCCGGGTCGAAGTCCTCGACGTCGTCGGGCGCGATGGTGCCGGCCAGGTCCACATCGACCGCCCGCACCGCGTATCCGTCGATCGCGGCATGGTCGAAACCCGGCATCGGCCGCTCGGTGACGACCTCCTCGGCGCACATCAGGCCCTGCGCCTCGGAGATCGCGACACGCACCGGCCGTGGTGCCACCGCGGCAGCGGTCACCCGGGTCAGATGATCTTCGACCGAACGCATCTCACCTCTCGCCCCATCTCGGCTGACAGACTTGACCAGACATTAGCCGGAGGTGGCCGCCGGGTGTCGCAGGCGCGCTGGCCAGGTCGCCGGTCAGCCCTCGGCGAGGCGCTTACCGAGCCACTCGCGCAGGTCGGGCCCGTAGTCGTCGCGGTCGAGCGCGAAGTCGACTGCCGCCTTCAGGTATCCGCCGGGATTGCCCAGATCATGCCGCGTACCGTGATGCACCACGACGTGAACCGGCTCGCCCTCGGCGATCAGCAACGCGATCGCGTCGGTCAGCTGCAACTCACCGCCCGCGCCCGGCTCGATGCGACGCAACGCGTCGAAGATCTTGCGATCCAGGATGTATCGCCCGGCCGCCGCCAGGTTCGACGGCGCATCCTTCGCGGCGGGCTTCTCGACCATGCCCTTGAGTCGCTTGACGTTCGGGTTGTTGGCGTCGGGCAATTCCTCCACCTCGAAGACGCCGTAGGCGCTGATGCGATCCTCGGGCACCTCGATCGCACACAACACCGAGCCACCACGGCGCTGCCGGGTGCGCGACATCACCTCGAGCACTCCACCGGGCAGCACCAGGTCATCGGGCAGCAGCACCGCGATCGCGTCCTCGTCGTCGTCGAGATACTGCTCGACGCAACCGACCGCGTGCCCGAGTCCGAGCGGCTTCTCCTGGACCACCGAGGCCACCTCGAGCAGCGACGGCGCCTTGCGCACCTTCGCCAGCATGGCCGCCTTCCCCCGGGTGGCGAGGGTGTTCTCCAGCACCAGGTCTTCCACGAAATGCGCGACCACGCCGTCCTTGCCCGGCGAGGTGACGATCAGGAGCCGCTCGGCGCCCGCCGATTTCGCCTCCTCGGCAACGAGTTCGATGCCTGGGGTGTCCACCACCGGCAGCAGTTCCTTGGGAACCGTCTTGGTGGCCGGCAGAAAACGCGTACCCAGACCCGCAGCGGGAACGACCGCGGTGCGCGGGATCGGCGGGGTGTTGGGCACGGATTCGTATTCGGTGAACACGTCGGTATTCTGGCTCACGTCACTGGTGCTCATGCGACCACCCTAGTGCTGATTGCTGGCAAGATCCTCCCGTGAAGCCAGTCAATTCCCGGGTGTGATGGCGTACGGCGAGATGCGACGAGGAGAGGGCGGTCGGGTGCGGTCCACCAAGAGACGATTACGTGCCGAACTCGAGCAGCGGCGGGTGGCGCGACCGTTCGCGGCACGCAAGACGGCGGCCGACAACCTCGCCGGATGGGTGTCCTCGGCACCGTTTCGGCTCGAGTACGACGTCACCGTCGCCGCGTATGTCCCCTTCGGCGCGGAGCCCGGATCGCCCGCCCTGCTCGACGCGTTGACCGACCGCGGCGTAACCGTCATCGTGCCGGCGGTACCCGCGGGCGAGCCCGCGGCACTCGACTGGGTGCGCTACGACGGCGCCGAGTCGCTGGCGCGGGGGCGCTGGGGGTTGCTGGAGCCCACCGGCCATCGCCTGGGTGCCGACGCCATCGAGGCGGCGTCGATCATCTTCGTCCCCGCCTACGCGGTGGACAGGGCGGGCAATCGGCTCGGGCGGGGCGCCGGCTACTACGACCGAACCCTCACCGGGCTGACCGCCGACATCGTCGCGGTGGTCTACGACGAGGAACTCGTGGATTCACTGCCCACCGCACCACACGACGTCCGGGTGCGATGGGCGTTGACGCCCGACGGCGGGTTCCGCGAACTGGGCTGAACGACGTCCGCGCGCAGGGCAGCCGGGTTGGGGCCGCCGGGGTTCGGATCAGGACGCGGCGGACGCCGTGGCCGACGTGCTGTCGGATTTCGACGACGAGCTGCTCGACGAATCCGACGACGAGCTACCCGACGTCGAGCCACCCGATGAGGAGCCACCCGATGAGGAGTCCGAGGACGACGACTCGCTCGACGACGACGACTTCCGCGAATCGGTGCGGTAGAAGCCGCTGCCCTTGAACACGATGCCGACCGAGTTGAATAGCTTGCGGAGCCGGCCGGTGCACTGGGGGCACTCGGTGAGTGCATCGTCGGAGAACGACTGCACGATGTCGAACTTGTTGTCGCACTCCGTGCACGCATACGAGTAAGTGGGCACCGATAACCTCCGGAAGACTTGTGATCGTTGCACAGTGTAACCGATTTTGGCACTCCACCATTCCGAGTGCCAACGATCATCGTTCGCCGTGCGGTTCGCGGGCGGACATGCGATTGTGTTACGCACATCAATCCAGGCGTCGGGGACCTGGGACCCATCTGACTCCGAGAGGGCGGATTCCGCCGATGAGCGACTTCCTGAGCGACATCAATGGGTACATCTGGAGCAATGCACTCGTGTTTCTGTGCCTGGCCGCGGGTGTCTTCTTCTCGATACGTACGCGACTGCTGCAGGTGCGCCAGATCCCCGAAATGGTCCGGCTGATGTTCCGCGGTGAGAAGTCGCCGTCGGGTGTCTCCTCGTTCCAGGCACTGACGATCTCACTGGCCGGCCGAGTGGGTACCGGCAATATCGCCGGCGTCGCCACGGCCATCGCCTTCGGCGGTCCGGGTGCCCTGTTCTGGATGTGGGTGGTCGCCTTCCTGGGTGCGTCCACATCCTTTGTCGAATGCACCCTCGGCCAGATCTACAAGACCAAGGACCGACTCACCGGTGAGTACCGCGGCGGACCGGCCTATTACTTCAGCCGGGCGATGGCCCACACCAACGCGAGCGGGGCGTTCAAGGTCTACGGCCTGATCTTCGCCGCGGTGACCGTCCTCGCCTGCGGCCTGCTGCTGCCCAGCGTCCAGTCGAACTCGATGGCGCTGGCGATGAACGAGGCCTGGGGCATCTCCGAATGGGTCGTGGCGGTCGGCTCGGTCATCGTGCTGTCCTTCGTGATCATCGGCGGCGTCAAGCGCATCGCCACCTTCGCCTCGATCGTCGTGCCGTTCATGGCCGTCGTCTACATCGCGCTCGCCATCATCATCGTGGCACTGAACGCCTCCGAGGTGCCCAACGTGATCGGCACGATCTTCTCCAGCGCCTTCGGCGCCGACGCGGCCTTCGGCGCCATCGTCGGATCGGCGATCATGTGGGGGGTCAAGCGCGGCATCTACTCCAACGAGGCCGGTCAGGGCACCGGACCGCACGCGGCCGCGGCCGCCGAGGTCTCCCACCCGGCCAAGCAGGGCCTGGTCCAGGCGTTCGCCGTCTACATCGACACCCTGTTCGTCTGCACCGCCACCGGATTCCTGATCCTGTCCACCGGCGCCTACCGGGTGTTCGAGGGTGAATCCGCGGACGGCTCGGTCATCGCCGAGGGCGGCATCCTGCCGGCCGACGTGGCGGTGGGACCGACGTTCGTGCAGACCGGGTTCGACTCCTTCTGGAGTGGCGCCGGGTCGTCGTTCGTCGCGATCTCCCTGCTGTTCTTCTGCATCACCACGATCATCGCCTACTACTACATGGCCGAAACCAACCTCCGGTTCCTGATGGGCAAGGCAGCCACCATCGAGATCCGCCCGCTGCGCAGCACGCTCGGCGCCAACCTCACCCTGCTGCTCCAGGCCCTGATCCTGGTGTCGGTGGTCATCGGATGCGTGTCCACCGCCTCGGAGGCCTGGACCCTCGGCGACATCGGTGTCGGGTTGATGGCCTGGCTCAACATCGTGGGCATCATCATCCTGCAACAGCCCGCCTTCAAGGCGCTGCGCGATTACGAGCGCCAGCAGAAGCTGGGCAAGGACCCGACCTTCGATCCGAAGGCGCTCGGCATCATGGGCGCGACCTTCTGGGAGAACTACGATCCGGTCACCGGCAAGACCCGGGAGGCCGTCGACGCTCCCTGACCGGCGAGCCCAGCGGTCCTCGACCGACGTTTCACGCGGCCACCTACCTGCCCGGTAGGTGGCCGCTGTCGTTGCTGACACGGCGGGAATCGCCGGGGTTCACCAGTGGAAGACCGCTGTTGTCGGCGGGAATCTGGGTTCGGTCGGCAGCGATCTGGGTTCAGTCGGCGACAAAGCGGGTTCCGTCGGCGACAAAGTGGGTTCAGTCGGCGACAAAGCGGGTTCCGTCGGCAACAAAGCGGGTTCTGTCGGCAACAAAGCGGGTTCTGTCGGCAACAAAGCGGGTTCTGTCGGCGACGAAGCGGGGCTTACGTCCGCACGAGGCCGAGGGCCTCAGCCGCCGATGACGTCGATGTTGCGGTCCGGCACGTTGTCGCGGTTCATGTCCGCGGCGCGGGCCTGACGCGCATCCCACCGCAGCCAGAGAGCGGCGAGGATCGCAGCGACCAACGAGCCCACCAGGATCGCGGTCTTGGAGGCCTCGGCATGCGCGTCGGCGTCCGTGAACGACAACTCGTCGATCAGCAACGCGACGGTGAAACCGATTCCGGTGAGGAAGCCGACCGGCAGCAGGTCCCGCACGCCGATGGCGTCGGGCAGGCGCAGCGGCGTGAACCGGGTCATCAGCGCGGTCACGCTCATCGCACCGATCAGCTTGCCCGCCACGAGGCCGAGGAAGATCCCGATCGACACCGGTTGGATCAGCTCGGCGTCGGTACCCACCACGGTGACACCCGCGGCCAGGAAGGCGAAGATCGGCAGCGCCACCGCCGAGGACACCGGCCGGACCGCGTCGTCGAAGTGGTGCGTGCGCGATTCCTTCTCGTCGTACATCAGCTTGGCCGGCACCACGAAGCCGAGCAGGACACCGGCGACCGTCGAGTGCACGCCGGAGGCGTGCATGAAACCCCACGCGGCCACGGCGACCGGGATGAGCATCCACCAGTGCGTCTTGCGCATCCGGACGAGGAAGGCGAACACCACGATCAGCGCCAGTGCGATCACCAGCATCAGGAAGTCGATGGATTCGGTGTAGAAGGTCGCGATGATCGTGATGCCCAGCAGGTCGTCCACAACGGCCAGGGTGAGCAAGAAGGTACGCAGAGCCAACGGCAGACCACGTCCGAAGATCGCGAGCACCGCGAGCGCGAAGGCGATGTCGGTGGCGGTGGGGATCGCCCAACCGTTCAGTGCATCGGGGTCGCCGATTCCGACGATCACCACGTAGAACAGCGCGGGGACGACCATGCCGCCGAGGGCCGCCGCGATCGGCACGCCGGCCTGTTTCGGCTGCCGGAGGCTGCCCATCACGAACTCTTGCTTGAGTTCCACACCGACCACGAAGAAGAAGATCGCGAGCAGTCCGTCCGCGGCCCACTCCTCCAGCGACAGATGCAGGTGGAGAGCCTCGGGCCCGAACTCGAAACCGGCCAGGGAGTGGTAGGCCGCTTCCCACGGCGAGTTCGCCCAGACCACCGCGAGGACGGCCGCGATCAGCAGCAGTGCGCCGCTGGGGGTGTCGAGGGAGATCCACCGACGGAAACGGTCACGGGCAGACGGCTGTCGGTCAACTGTTGACATCAAGTCTCCTGGTCATCGGCCGCAGGACGGACGTGCGTACAGTACATCCCTGCCCAGTCGACGGCAGGGGCCGACCAGACTTCCCGGCGCACCGTTGGTCCATTCTCCCCGATGCCTCCGGCGCGGTCCAATCGGCACGTGGACAACTGAGCGGACGACGACGCGGTGTGTGGCGGGTTGTGAGTGGTCCACCCACGTGTCCACAGATCCGCTGCGGGCCCGTCACGCCGGGTCGCAGCGCCTACGTTCGCCGTATGCCGGCCTTGTTCCGCGGTGAGTTGTCTCCACGCCTCGTCGACCGTGTCCGTCATCTCGCGCGTCCAGGGTGGGCCCGGTCGATCGTCGTGCGCCGGGTGGTGTCGGGAGCACTTGTCCTCGCCGCGGTCGTCACCACCGTGGTGGGCCATCGCAACGACGAGTCGCGTTCGGTGGTGGTGGCCGCGCACGATCTGCGACCCGGTCAGACGGTTGCTCCCGACGATCTGTCCGTCGTCAGCGTACCGGGCGGGCTGATCCCGACTGGCGCCCTGCGCATGACCGCCGATGCCACGGGACGCACGTTGGTCGGCCGTGTGCGCACCGGCGAGATCCTCACCGATGTCCGACTCCTGTCCTCGCACCTGCCAGCGCAGCTGACGGGACGGCGGGAGGCACGGCTCGTCCCGGTCCAGCTCGCCGACGACACGGTTGCGTCACTGCTGCGCGAAGGCGACGTCGTGGACATTCTGACCGTGCGTGGCGGCGAGTCTGCGCCAAGCGCGGTACTCGCTCGCGCAGCCATCGTGGCGCTGACGGTCGGATCGGGTCGCGACAATGCGCTGTCACCGTCGGGCGCAGCCCGCCGGCCCGTGTTGCTGGCCATGGCCGAGGTCGATGCCCATCGCGTCGCAGCGGCCGGCCTGGACGGCCCGCTCACGGTCGTCGTGCACTGACCTGGTAAAACGGCGCGCTTCCGGCGAAACAGTGCAAAGGTCGTTTACGATCCTGGATAGGTTTGCCGAGCGCGGCGCGCGTCTGGCGTACTCATCAGCGTTGACCTGCAACAGAAGCGAATACCGGAACCGAGCGGCAACTGATTGCGAGAGGACCGCACACCGTGCTCAAGGGCTTCAAGGAATTCATACTCAAGGGCAATGTCGTCGAGTTGGCCACCGCGGTCATCATCGGTGCAGCGTTCACCGCCATCGTCACCGCATTCACCGATCAGATCATCCAGCCGCTGATCAATGCGATTCCGATCGGCACCGACGCGGCAGAAGGGCTCGGCTTCCAGATCACCGACAACCCGTCGACATTCGTCGACATCGGCGCCCTGATCACCGCGATCATCAACTTCCTGATCATCGCGGCGGTCGTCTACTTCCTGATCATCGTGCCGTACAACAAACTCTCCGAACTCGGCGGTTTCGGGAAGAAGGCTGAGGTGAGCGAGGTCTCGCTGCTCACCGAGATCCGTGATCTGCTCGACCCGGAGGGCACGTCGAAGGCCAAGGAAGAAGCCCAAAGCGACCTCCCCGATCACCTGCGCGAGCCGGGCACACCGTCTGACCACACAGAATCGGGTGCGACGCAACGCCTTACCACTCCCCCGCCCGCGGCCGTGGAAGCTCAGACCCGTTCCGCCGCCAACCCGCCCTACCCCACACCGCAGCCCGCGCCGGGGTCGTATCCACCGCCGGGCAGTTACCCCCAGGGGACCTATCCCCCGAGCGGTTACCCGCAGGGCACCTATCCCCCGGGAAGCTATCCGCAGCAAGGACAATTCCCCGGCGAATACCCGCCGTCGGACACACCGGGACGTCATTCCCGCTGACCGTCAACGACTTCGGGCCGCGCTCATCACGAGCGCGGCCCGAAGTCGTTGAGGGGCATCCGTATCGGCGTTCAGTCGGGCTCCCAGCCCATTGACAGCGGGCCAGGCAGGCAACGACAAGGTTGCCCTCTTACCGTCGCAGAAGTCGACGGAGAGATCCGCCGGCACCACGAGAATCAAACGACACGGAGGTTGCATCAGCAATGCCGCAGAAGCAGAGCCCGAACACCCGCACCAACAATCGCACCACTCGCCGTACGCCGAGCCCTCAGCCGCGTCGCCGTCAGCAGCCGCAGCCGTTCTTCCCGTTCCCGTTCTTCGGGAGCTGATCCACGCCGGTCACGGCACCAGCGACGCCGAAGGGGCGGGATCGGAACTCCGATCCCGCCCCTTGCGGTGGTGTGTTCAGGCGCCCGCGGTAGCAGGCTCCGATGCGATCAGCCCAGGCTGAACGGCTGGCCGTACAGGGTCACAACACCCTTCACCGCGTCGGTGTTCACCGTGACGGTGATCTTGGCCTTGGCCTCGGCGAAGCCGCCGCAGTCGACGCGCGGCAGGGCTTCCTGGCTGTAGGCCACGCCACCGCTGTTGCCGGAGAAGGTGAACGCGTTGACAGCATCGCCGTCGCCATTCTCCTCGGTGATGACCGGCAGGAAGGCGACGTCACCCGGCCCGAGGTCCAGGCTCGAACCGCCACCCGGGTTGCCGTAGTTGCCGCCCCAGCGAGGCGCGGAATCGACACCACCATCAGGGCTCGGCGCGGCGTCGAAGCCGATGCCGCCACCGAGGTCGGCGCCGATGCCGACGTTGACCTGGCAGCCGACGATGTAGCCGGCTGCGATGGTGCCGCCCTCGGCCTCACCGCCGACGGTCACCTTGACCTTGCCGGTGACCCATGCCTCACGGGTGGTCGGGAAGGCGATGAGCGGGCGCTGCACGTTCACGGCCTCATCGAACAGCCGGACGGAGACCGGAGTTCCGTCGACCAGCGTCTTGGTCAGGTAGCCACCCGGTAGCGGGCCGGCCGCGGCGCCACCGGCGCCGAGGCTGGTCAGGCCCATCACCGCGACACCGGCGGCGCCGGCAGCCGCGGCCACGCGGCGCGAGATGATCTTCTTCATGATTCCCCTTCGTGGAAAGTAGATCTGCTCAGTCGCAGATAAGTCTCAGAGTTGCTGGTTATCTGCTGCCGTCAGCTCACAAAGAAGGGCTGGCCGTACAGGGTGGACTTGATGAGCGAGCCTTCACCGGTGACCGTTTCGCCGTCGTCCTCGATCTCGTAGCCCTGGGCCGCGATGGTCTTGACCACCGTGCGCGCGGTTGCATAGCCACCGCAGTTGGGGAAGTTGATCTCGTAGTCGGACAGCTGGATCGCGGAGGTACCGCCCTCCGGGATGTCCTTGTCGGTCACCGAGTAGATCGCAGCCTGACCCGGTGCGAGCGGGATGCTGATGCCGCCGTCGAGTGAGATACCGGGCACCGGGTTGCTGAAGTCGCCGAGCGAGATACCGGCGCCACCGTCGAGCGAGATGCCCGCGACGTCGATCTGGCAGCCGGCCAGGATCGAGACGGCGAGGCTGCCGGAGACACCTTCGGAGGCCTTTGCCTGGTAGAGACCGGAGAGCAGCGCGGTGCGGCCGAGGCCGCCGTTGTAGGCCACCCGCTTGACCGAGTACTGCGACTCGGCCTTCCGCCAGGTCTGGAGCGTCTCACCGTCGACACCGCTGGCGGACTTGTATCCGTTGGCCAGCGGAGCTGCTGCTGCAGTGCCCGCCCCCATACCGGCCAGGCCGACAGCCGCCGCTGCGGCAACTGCGCATGCGCCGGCCGCGCGACGCAGCCCAAGCTTGCTGAACTTGCTCATTCGTTCCCTCTCACAGGATTCGGTTGTTGCCCCACGCGCACACCTCTGTACGCGCGGGTCGACCCTCGTGGGCTGCGGACCCCCGCCCCGCAACCGAACCCATGCCGGTTTCGGTTCGCTGGAAGTCACCTTCCGCACACCCCTGGTCACTGCTGCGTTGCCACTCGCGACAGATCGCAGGACTCCCCGTCGGTGCCCCCTCGAGTGCACCGCGCGCTTCGTCGTTGCGAACGTTATCGGAGCGATATCCAGCGGGGCAACAGATACGTTCAGCCGTGTCTCAGGTTGGACACTGTCGATATTGAACTTCACATTCGCCATCGCTAGATGAGTGAATGTTAACGGAGAGAAAACACGCTGGGTCGGCCATGTCGCAGGACGCCTGTTCATTCGTAATGCGGCGGCCGGTTCGCCTCATACCAGTCGCGCGTTACGCCTTTGTGACCTTGCTCACACTCGTCGGCGGTCACGTCCGGAAGGTCCGAGCCGAACACTTCGTCGATCCTGCGCCGAGCGCGCCAGTCGGTACGACCACGCGTCTCAGCGCCGGAACCGCCGCTCTGCTGCGGTTCCGGCGGATGATCCGCGTCGGCGCTCATCGGTCGGACAACGGGCGAATCGATGCGCGACTCAGAACTCGCTGATCTCCTCGATCACATGCTTGGCGAGCGGGGCGACAGTCGCCATCCCGTCGCGCACCGCAGCGCGGGTGTTGGACAGATTGACCACCAGGGTCTGACCGGAGATGCCGGCGAGCCCGCGGGAGAGTCCACCGTCGGCGGAGCCCGCCGCCAGGCCGGAACTGCGTACGGCCTCCTCGATCCCGCGCAGCCTGCGATCCAGCAACGGTTCAGTGGCTTCCGGTGTGACGTCACGCGCGCCGACACCTACGCCGCCGACGGACACGACGAGATCCACGCCACCGATGACCGCGGTGTTCAGCGCGTTGCGGATCTCCACCTCGTCACCCGAGACGGCGACAGTGGCATCCACGTGGAAGCCGGCCTCGCCGAGCAACTCACCCACCAGGGGGCCCAACAGGCTCTGTTCTTCTCCGTGTGCCGCCCGATCGTCGACGACCACGACCAGTGCACGACCGATCTCGTCGCCGCTCTCGGCGGGCCGGATGTCGTCGTCGCGATGTCGGGCGACGAACTCACGGGCGGCCGCGTCGGCGGCCACCACGTCGTCGGGGTCGATGGCGGTGGATCCGGTGTCGCTCATTGTCTGCCTTTCTGCTCCCGTTCAGGAGAATCGTGCTCCGGGCGTCAGCCGACCTGCAAGGTCTCGAAGGTGACCTGGGTCGTCTTGGTCTGCCCGTTGATGACGTAGGTGATGGTGACCGTGTCACCGGGGGCGTGGGACCGCACGGCAGCCACCAGCGCGTCTCCGCTGGAGATGGTGCGGTCGTCGACCTTGGTCACCACCGCGCCCTGCGGAATTCCGGCCTTGTCGGCCGGGCCACCGGCGGTCACGTCCGAGATATAGGCGCCGGGCTGGTCGACCTCGGTATTGGCCCGCACCGATACACCCAGGCCTGCCTGAGTGGCCTGGCCCGTCTCGGTCAGCTCGTCGGCGACCCGTTTGGCCTGGTCTATGGGGATGGCGAAGCCCAGGCCGATACTGCCGCCCTGCTGTTCGGCGGACGCCCCCAGGGTGGCGATGGCGGTGTTGATGCCGATGAGTGCCCCCTTGGCGTTGACCAGCGCGCCACCGGAGTTGCCCGGGTTGATGGCCGCGTCTGTCTGGATCGCGTCGATCACCGATGTGGTACCCGATTCGCGCGAGGTCGACACCGGTCGATTGAGCGCACTGATGATGCCCGTCGTCACAGTGCCCTCCAGTCCGAGCGGAGCACCGATCGCGATCACGTCCTGACCCACGGCGAGGTTGTCGGACGTGCCCACCGTGATCGGCTTGAGACCGCCCTTGTCCACCTTGATGACCGCGATGTCGGAGATGGGGTCGGCACCGAGAACGCGGGCAGGTGCGCGCGAACCGTCGGAGAAGATCACCAGCACCTGACTCGCGGTCGCTGCCCCGGCCTCGGAGACCACGTGGTTGTTGGTCATGATGACGCCGTCCTCGGACAGAATGACCCCGGAGCCGCCGCCCTCGGCGTTGCCGGAGCGCACGATGATCGAGACCACCGACGGCAGCACGTTGGCCGCGACTTCCTGAACCGAACCGGCCGGCGCCTGCACCACGTCCTGACCGCTGCTGTTCGGATCCCCGCCGAGCGGGCCGTTGAGCGACGACGACGAACCGGCGTCGACGAGGTTGGCACCGACCACACCACCGATCCCACCGGCGACCAGGGCAAGAATCAGGGCGCCGATGATCAGCCCCGTCTTGCCGCCCGACTTCTTACGGGGAGCGGGTCCGGCCGGCGAGGGACCGCCGTAGCCGGGACCGGGATACGCATGCGCGGGCAGCTGTCCGGTGGTCGGCGGGCCGTACTGGGGCGGACCGGATGGGGGTTGACCATAGGGGTTCGGCTCATAGGGGTTCGGCTGCGGGGTGGCCGCGGCGTGTTGGCCGTAGCCGAAGTCCTGGGCGGGCGGCGCGTACGGCGACGGCGACGTATTCGGGCCCGCGCCGTAGTCCGGCGCCCGATACTGGCCCGCAGCAGCGTGCGATCCCTGCCCCGAACCGCTGCCGGTGCCATACGGATCGCCGTGCGAACCGCCACTGGTCATGTCCTCGTCCTCAGCTTTCCCGAACCCCGCCACCATGGCGGGTGTCCCGATCGATGTGCAGGCCTCGACTCGCGCCGACCCTGGTCCTCAACCCTAAGTGATCGAGGCGGCAGGTTAATGGCCGAATGCGGGTCGGCCTGCGCAGCAGCGGCCGACATCCTATTGACGAACGACCTGCGGCGAAGGTTCCTCAGGGCTGGGACTGCCCGGCAGCGTCATCCGGATCAGCGTTCCCCCCAGATCGGACTGCTCGGCCCGGACGGTGCCACCGTTGCGCGTCACCACTTGTCGCACGATCGCCAGGCCCAGACCGGAGCCGGGCATCGACCGCGACTGCGTCGATCGGTAGAACCGTTCGAACACCAACTCCCGATCCTCCTCCGGGATACCGGGTCCGGCGTCGGCCACCGTGAGTTCGGCAGTGCCTGCATCGATCTGACTCAGCGTCACCAGCACCGGCCGCCCCCGTGGGCTCCATTTGGCCGCGTTGTCCAGCACATTGAGCACCGCCCGATTGAGCCCGTGCTCCTCACCGAAGGTGAACCACGGCGTCACCGTGGTGTGGAAATCGACATCGGTTCGTCGCCGACGCACCCGGTCCAGCGATCGGGTGATCACCTCCACGAGGTCCACCTCCTCGTGCACCACCTCCGGCGCATCCTCGCGCGCGAGGTCGACGAGATCGCCGACCAGCGTCGACAATTCCTCGATCTGCGCCATCACATCCGAGCGCAACTCGATCATGTCCTGCGGCGGCATCGCGGGCGCACCCGGCTCACCGGCGGCGATCAGCAACTCGAGATTGGTGCGCAACGAGGTGAGCGGTGTCCGCAACTCATGACCGGCATCGGCCACGAGCCGGGCCTGGCGATCGCGCGAGTCGGCCAGGGCACGCAGCATCGTGTTGAAACTCTCGGTCAGCCGCGCCAATTCGTCGTTGCCCGACACCGGGATCGGCGTCAGGTCCTGCGTGCGCGCGACCCGCTCCGCGGCCCGCGTCAATCGGGCGACCGGGCGTAGACCGGCGCGCGCGACGGTGGTGCCGGCCAGCGCGGCCAGTGCGACTCCCCCACCGCCGACGACGAGCAGCACCCACGCCAGACGCTTGAGTACGCGGTCGGTGTGCAACAGGCTCTGCGCGAGCACGAGAGTGTTGCCGTCGGCCAGTTTCCGGGCGAGGACCCGCTGGTTGTCGACCGTTCGCAGACTCTGCATGTTGTTGACCGGCCGCGGTGTGGAGCGGGCGATGGTGCGTTCCACGTCCTCGAAGGGCACATCGCCGATGAGATAGGTACTGCCGTCCGGGTGCACCAGGGCCAGGGAGATGTTCGTGGAGAAGACCGTCCCGGTGACCAGCGACTCGGGTCGTTCGTTCAGCAGACCCGTCTTGGCCAGCGCGGTCATGCCGTCGGCACGGCTCTCCAGTTGCGAGTCCACCTCGTTGTACATCGCCCGGTAGACGACGAAGTAGGCGGCGGCCGCCATCAGACTGACCGACACCAGCACCACAGTCGCCGACAGCAAGGTCACCCGGGTCGTCAACGACACCGCACGGGTCAGCGGCATCGGCGCCCGCATCTCCTTCGGATCATGCCGACGCACACGAAAGACGGACCGTCGACGCGCCGCCGCCGATCCCGACTGCGGCGCCGACTCCGGGGTATCGGTGACCACTAGGGCGGGGTCTCCCGCAGCACGTAGCCCACCCCGCGCACCGTGTGAATGAGCCGGGGTTCGCCGTCGGCCTCGGTCTTGCGTCGCAGATAGCCGACGTAGACCTCCAGGGCGTTGCCGGAGGTCGGGAAGTCGTAACCCCACACCTCCTCGAGGATGCGACTGCGGGAGAGCACCCGACGCGGATTGGCCATCAGCATTTCCAGCAACGCGAACTCGGTACGGGTGAGACTGATGCTGCGCTCACCGCGCGACACGTCGCGGGTCACCGGATCCAGGGTCAGATCGGCGAAGGACAGCGCCTCGCTCTCGGCCTCGTCGTCGGGACTGGCCCGACGCAGCAGCGCGCGCAGCCGCGCCAACAGCTCCTCCAGTGCGAAGGGTTTGGGCAGATAGTCGTCGGCGCCGGCGTCCAGTCCCGAGACCCGTTCGGACACGGTGTCGCGGGCGGTGAGCACCAGGATGGGCAGGTCATCACCGGCCGAGCGCAACCGGCGACACACCTCCAGACCGTCCAAGCGCGGCATCATGACGTCGAGAATGGCCACGTCCGGCCGCTCGGCGACGATCTTCTCCAGTGCCTCGAGACCGTCGGCGGCGATGTCGACGGTGTAACCGTTGAACGACAGCGACCGACGCAGCGACTCGCGTACCGCCCGATCGTCGTCGACCACAAGGATGCGCATGCCTACAGTCTTATCGCGTGGGGCTGAGATGTGTCTGAGGACGGCCACCGTGTCACGGAACCGATCGCCGCAGGTCTGCGGTATTGCGGGTCGGGTATCGCCTCGCCCCCGATCCGGTACGCACATCGGTTGCCGGCCCCTGTGAGGTCAAGTTGATAGGCGTGTAACTGGACGATTCGCATCAGGAAACACACCCCGCCGACGCTGGAGATCGTGAAGTCCGTCGACATCGTGCATTCGCTGTGCGCCTACTGCGGAGTGGGCTGTGGGATGGATCTGGCGCTCGGCGCCGACGGCCAGGTCGCCAAGACCGTGGGCCGCAAGGACCATCCGACCAACTTCGGCCGGTTGTGCACCAAGGGTTCGACCACCGCCGACATGCTGTCGGCGGGTGGGCGCCTGGCCGCACCGATGGTGCGCGACGAACGCGGCGCCCCGCCCCAGCCCGCCGACATGGATCAGGTGATCACCGACACCGCGGCGCGGCTGCGCGCCATCGTCGACGAACACGGCCCGGATGCCGTCGCCCTCTATGTGTCGGGGCAGATGTCGATGGAGGCGCAGTACCTCGCGACCAAGCTCGCCAAGGGCTACCTCCGGACCACCCAGATCGAATCGAACTCGCGGCTGTGCATGGCCAGCGCCGGCACCGGCTACAAACAGTCCCTCGGCGCCGACGGTCCGCCCGGTTCCTATGAGGACTTCGACCACGCGGACGTGTTCTTCGTGATCGGATCCAACATCGCCGACTGTCACCCGATCCTGCATCTGCGCATGATGGACCGGATCAAGGCGGGCGCCAAGCTGATCGTGGTGGACCCGCGCCGCACGGCCAGCGCCGACAAGGCCGACCTGTTCCTGCAGATCAAGCCCGGCACCGACCTGGCCCTGCTCAACGGGCTGTTGCACCTGCTGATCGCCGGTGGCCACACCGACGACGACTTCATCGCGTCGTTCACCGACGGTTTCGAGCAGATGCCGGAATTCGTCGCACAGTACCCCCCGGAAGTGGTCAGTGAGATCACCGGTATCCCGGCCGACGACATCCGGCGGGCGGCGGAGATGATCGGCTCGGCGGGCAACTGGATGAGCTGCTGGACCATGGGGCTCAACCAGTCCACACACGGCACCTGGAACACCAACGCCCTGGTCAATCTGCACCTGGCCACCGGAGCGATCTGCCGACCCGGCAGCGGACCGTTCTCGTTGACCGGGCAACCCAACGCGATGGGCGGCCGCGAGATGGGGTACATGGGTCCCGGTCTGCCAGGGCAGCGGGCGGTGATGTCCGACGACGACCGCGCGTTCGTCGAGCAGGTGTGGGGTCTGGCGCCCGATACCGTGCGCACCGAGGTCGGCGGCGGCACCATCGACATGTTCGAACGGATGGCCGACGGCGAGATCAAGGCGTGTTGGATCATCTGCACGAATCCGGTCGCGTCGGTGGCCAATCGGTCGACGGTCATCTCCGGACTCGAGCGCGCGGATCTCGTCATCACCCAGGATGCCTTCGCCGAGACCGAGACCAACGCCTACGCCGACGTCGCGCTGCCCGCCGCCTTGTGGACCGAATCCACCGGCACCATGGTCAACTCGGAACGCAACGTGACCTTGTTCGAGCCCGCACTCGACGCACCCGGTCAGGCGCTACCGGACTGGGAGATCATCGCGCGGATCGCCTGCGAGATGGGGTATGCCGAGGCGTTCTCCTACACCGACGCCGAGCAGATCTTCGACGAGATCCGCCGATTCGCCAATCCCCGCACCGGCTACGACCTGCGCGGAATGACCTACGACGGGCTGCGGCGCACCCCGATGCAGTGGCCGTGCCCACCGACCGACGCCACCGCGGACCCGGCTGATCGAGGCCGCAATCCCATCCGCTATCTCAACAACGGTGTGAGCCAGACGTTGCACACCACCGACGACGGGACCGTGCCCGCGTTCGCGTTCGCGACCCCGAACCGTCGTGCCCAGTTCTTCGCCCGACCGCACGTCGATCCCGCCGAGATGCCCGACGATGCCTATCCGATCCTGCTGAACACCGGCCGGCTGCCTCATCAGTGGCACACCATGACCAAGACCGGTCGCGTCACCAAACTCAACAAGCTCAACCCGGGGCCGTTCGTGGAGATCCACCCCGAGGACGCGCAGCGGTACGGGATCGGCTCGGGCGACCACGTGGAGGTCGCCTCGCGACGAGGTCGCGCCGTGCTCCCGGCCACCGTGTCCGACCGGGTCCGGCCCGGTAACTGTTTCGTACCCTTCCACTGGAATGACGTCTTCGGCGAGCATCTGACGATCAATGCGGTGACCTCCGACGCGGTCGACCCGATGTCGCAGCAACCCGAGTTCAAAGTGTGTGCGGTGACGCTGACGAAGGTCGCTCGGCCGCAGACGGACGCAGCGCCGACCACAGAGGACTCCGACAACCTGTCCTCGACGGCCCGGCGCGACGCCGACCCCGTCGACGCGCTCGCGTCGGCCCTCGGGGTCACCGCGGTCGACATCATCCCCTCTGATACCGAGCGCACCTATCTCGCCGGACTGGTCGCCGGGCTTCGCGCACAGCCACCGGTCGACGACCGGCCCTACCTGCCGACCGGTGCACCCCTACGCAGCGAGGTCCACGCGTGGGCGTCGGGACTTCTCGACGGCATCTTCGCCCGGGCCGCTCATCCGGTCGGCGGCACTCCGGTCACCACCGGAACCGACGAGGCGGTCGAGGCGGTCCGGGAGACGATCACCGTTCTCTGGGCGTCACAGATGGGCAATGCCGAGGAGTTCGCGACAGAGACCGCGGATCACATCCGGGCCAAGGGATACGACGTCAATGTCACCGAGATGGATGCCGTCGATGTCGGGGCGCTGGGCGGGACCGCCCTGTTCGTCAGCTCCACGACAGGCGACGGGGAGCCGCCGGACAACGGCTCGGCGTTCTGGGATGCGCTCAGTGGCGACGCGGCTCCGGACCTGTCGGGGCTGCGGTATGCCGTGCTCGCCTTCGGCGATTCCAGCTACGACAACTTCTGCGGACACGGACGCAACCTCGACGAGCGGTTGGGCGAACTCGGCGCCCAGCGAATACTCGAGCGCGTCGACTGCGAGCCGGATTTCGAGGAACCGGCCGGCCAATGGCTCGATCAGGTGGACACCGTCATCACCACGGACCAGCCGTCCGACGCGTCGACGGACGGCCGGGTCACTGTGCTCAGCGAGCCGGCCGACTCGTCCGCACAGCCCTCGGTGCGTTCGGCACCGGCCTTCTCGAAGAAGAATCCGTTGGTCACCCACCTGTCGCGCAACATCAAGCTCAACGGCGAAGGGTCGGCGAAGGATGTGCGCAACTTCGGCTTTCATCTTCCCGGCGACACCCTGAGCTACAAGGCCGGAGATGCGCTGGGCGTCTGGCCGCTCAACAGCAATACGCTCGTCGACGAATGGCTGGACGTGACCGGTCTCGACGGGAGCGAGATCGTGAACGCTCCGGGCGGCGACGAGATGCCGTTGCGCCGCGCGCTTCGTGAACGCCTCGAGTTCGCCAAGGTCACCCCGGACTTCATGCGATTCGTCGCCGACCGCAACGGTTCTGCTCATCTGCACTCGCTGGCGGCGGCGGGCAACAAGCAGGAGCTCGAAGCGTGGACCTGGGGTCGGCAGTCGGTGGACGTCCTGACCGAGTACCCGGTGAAGGCCGACCCCGACGAATGGGTATCGGTGCTGAAAACTCTTCAGCCACGGTCGTATTCGATCTCCTCGAGTCCCCTGCACAACCCGGAGGAAGTGGAACTCACCGTCTCGGCCGTGCGTTACAACCTGCATGGCAAGCAGCGTGGTGGCGTGTGTTCGACTTTCCTCGCCGACCACTGCGACGGCCAGGACATCGGGGTGTTCGTCACGTCGACAACGCATTTCCGTCCACCGTCCGACCCCGACACCCCGATGATCATGATCGGGCCGGGTACCGGCGTGGCACCCTTCCGCGGCTTCCTTCGGGAGCGGGAGGCCATGGGCCACGAGGGGAAGAACTGGCTGTTCTTCGGTGAACAGTATTCGGCCACGGACTTCTACTACCGCGACGAACTGACCTCGATGTTGTCCGACGGTCTGCTCACTCGCCTCGACGTCGCATTCTCGCGCGACCAGGACCGCAAGATCTATGTCCAGGACCGCATGCGCGAACACGGCGAGGAGCTCTACCGCTGGCTACATGAGGGCGCCCACGTCTACGTGTGCGGCGACGCCACCCGGATGGCCAAGGACGTCGATGCCACCCTCAAGGAGATCGTCGCCCACCACGGTCGCCGCTCACCGGCGGGCGCGGAATCCTACGTCAAGGCACTCGCCGCCGACAAGCGGTACGTCCGCGACGTGTACTGAGGCGTCGTCGGGACACGCGCTGCCCAGGTGTCCGGCAGGGCGCGCGGGCCACGGTAGCACCAGTGAGGTGGCATCGAGTTCGACCTCCAGCGAGGGGCGCGAGCTCTTCCTCCGCGAGCGCGTACGCCTCACCCGCGACGAGCGCATCGGCGCAGCCGGCCGTCCCGGCATCCCTTGCACCGTCCGGCACCGGCTCACCATCCTGTCGATCCCGATCGGAGAGGCCAACCCTCACCTTCGGGCCCGAGCGATACATCGTGCCGGACGCCACCGTCAACTGACCACGTGTCCCAGATGACACGCCAGCCGCCCACCACCGGGCAGTGGAGGTCTGCCGGGCTGCTGAGGTGTCATCTGGGACAGGGGTTATGGGTGCGCTCTGCACATTCTCGGATCTGTCCACAGATATCGTCCGGGAACCAGCCGACCACCTCGTCCGCGCCTCACCGGATGTCAGGCTGCACCCCATGGATCAACCCGACTACTCCGAGGTCCTCGCTGCTGGGTTCGGCGTCGCTTCGTGGAAACAACTGCGTGAGGCCGGCATGACGCGAACCGAACTCCGGGCCGCCCTCAAGAACGGCACACTGCGATGTCTGCGGCGAGGGTGGTACGCCACACCGTGGGCCGACAGTACTGTGGTGTCGGCAGTGGCCGGTGGCGGCGTGCTGAGTTGCCTGTCGGCACTACGACTGCTCAAGGTCTGGGTTCCCGGTACATCCGATACCGTTCACATCCGGGCCCGCGCCTGTGCGCACCGCACGCCCGGCGCGACGTTCTGCGAACAGTACGGCCGACCGGAATCGGAGATCACGTCCGTCGACGAACTGGCAGTCGCGCTGCGGCACGCACTGAAATGCCTGGACGACGAAGGCATCGTGGTGGTCTGCGACTCCATCATGAATCTGGGGCTGCTCGAACTCTCCGACCTCCGGGTCGTGTTCCGGTCCGCACCCGCGCGGATCCGCCGCCTGCTGGACCGATGCGACGGCAGTTCTCAGTCCGGTACCGAATCGATGAGCCGATTCCGGCTCCGATCACGCGGTATCGGTGTGCGCTCACAGGTCGACATCCCGGGAGTGGGCATCGTCGACCTGGTGGTCGGCACTCGCTTGATCATCGAGGTGGATGGATACGAATTCCACAGCAGCAAAGAACAATTCGAGAAGGACCGCGAGCGCGACCGCACAGCTGTCGAACTCGGATACCTGGTCATCAGACTGACGTATCACCAAGTGGTGCACGAGTGGCCGGCCGCCGAAGAGACGATCATGGACCTCGTGCGTCGGCGCGAACACCTCAAGCCACTGATGCCCACCAGGGAACTCGTCTCAGATGACACCGGAGCGCGACACGATCGCTGCTGAGACGACCGCGCGGCGCTGAGGTGTCATCTGGGACAACCTCACGGCCAGACGACGATCCGCCCGTCGCGATCCTCCACGCGGTACACGCTCAGCGAGCCGATCCCGTCGGCGGTACAGCCGCCGTCGGCGAAGCGGAACACGTACTGGTGCAGCGGACACACGACGTGGCCGAGATCGAACTGGCCGTCGGCGATCGGACCTCCCCGATGGGGGCAGACCGCGTCGGTGGCCCGTAGGCTGCCGTCGGTCATCCGGAACACCGCCACCTGTCGGCCGTCGACCGCGTAGGCGCGCCCTTCGCCGGGGAGCAGATCATCGGTGGGGCCGACCGGGACGCCTGTCTCGACGCTGGTCATCGGACCGGCACCTGCGGCAATGGGAGCAGTGGCAACGCGGGGGTGAACTGTGCGGGCGAGCGCGGCTCCTCGCGGTCGAGCCACGGGTCCACGTAGTCGGCGACGGCCTCGTCGATACGTTCCTGTAGGCCCGCGACGATGCCATCACGATCCTCGACGAGGATCGCCCGCAGTTCCTCGATCCCGACCCGAGGCACCCACGCGTAGGTGCGCTCGAGCCATTTGGCCTGCTCCCGGTAGTACTGGATGAAGATGCCGCACAGCCGAATGACCTCCTCGGGCGAGTCGACCGTGGCGAGCAAATCACCCTTGCGGATGTGCGCACCGGCGGCACCACCGACGAGGATCTCCCACTTGCCGTCACCGATCGCCACGACACCGAAGTCCTTGCACAACGCCTCTGCGCAGTTGCGGGGACAGCCGGTGACCGCCAGCTTGAGTTTGGCCGGCGATTCCAAACCCTGATAGCGGGTCTCGATCGCGATGCCCAAAGCGGTGGAGTCACCCAGCCCGAACCGGCAATAGTCGGTTCCGACACAGGTTTTCACGGTCCTGAACGACTTTCCGTACGCATATCCCGACGGCATGTCCAGGTCTGCCCACACCTTGGGCAGATCCTCCTTTTTCACACCCAACAGGTCGATGCGCTGACCACCGGTCGCCTTGATCATCGGGATGTCGTACTTCTCGGCCACGTCGGCGATCTTGCGCAGCTGCTGGGGCGAGGTGACCCCGCCCTTCATCTGCGGCACCACCGAGAACGTGCCGTCACGTTGGATGTTGGCATGTACGCGGTCGTTGACGAACAACGCTCCGGGCTCCCGGTTCCAGCCGGTTCCCCAGATCACCCGCAGCAGCGACGACAGCGGCATCTTGGCCGTTGCGTCCTCACCCTCGGGAGCGAGGTTCGCGAAGACCTCCGACACCGAGCGCAGATTCTGGCGTTTGATGGCGTCGATCAGCTCCGGCTTGGTCAACGGGATACACGGCACGTACCAGTCCGCCGACTTGTCGACGGTGAGTGCGTCGCCCGCCGCGAACTCCACGATGTCGGCGACCAACGGTTTGCACGAGCCGCAGCCCTTGCCGGCCCGTGTCTTCGCGCAGACATCACCGATGCTGGTGCAGCCGGACTGCACGCAGGCCACGATGTCACCCTTGGTGACACCGTTGCAGTTGCACACCTGCACGTCGTCGGCGAGTTCGGCGGCGCCCGTCTCGGCGCTGGGTGCGCCCATGTCGAACAGCATCGAGATGCGTTCGTCGGGCAGTGGGACCTTCTCGTCGAAAGCCTGGGTGAGGAAGTTGGCCTTGGAGATGTCCCCGAGCAGCATGGCGCCGATCAACTTGTTGTCGCGGACCACCACGCTCTTGTAGATCCCGCTGCGCGGTTCGTAGAACTGGACGAATTCGTCGTCCTCGCGTTCGGGTCCCTTGACACCCATCGCGGCGACGTCGACCCCGGCGACCTTGAGCTTGGTGGTCAGCCGCGAACCGTGGTACTCCGCCGCAGGATTCGCACCGGTGATCACGTCGGCGAGCACCACCGCCTGCTCCCACAGCGGCGCGACGAGCCCGTACACCTCACTGCGGTGCTGGCAGCATTCCCCGACTGCGTAGATGGAACCCTCGTCCTCGCACCGCATCTGGTCGTCGACGACGATGCCGCGTTCGACGATGAGTCCGGCACTGCGCGCGAGTTCGACATTCGGCCGGATACCGGCGGTGACCACGATCATGTCTGCCGGGAGCGACTCGCCGTCGGCGAACCCGACTCCGCTGACGGTCCCGTCGTCGTTGCGGAGCACGGCGGTGGTGCGCTGGCCGGTGTGCACGCCGACGCCGAGTTCCTCGATCTTGTTGCGGAGCACTTTTCCGCCACGTTCGTCGAGCTGCTGGTTCATCAGATGGCCCGGCGAGTGGACGACGTCGACATCGACGCCCTGGGTCTTGAGCCCGTACGCCGCCTCGAGACCGAGCAGGCCACCACCGATCACGACGGCCCGCACACCGTCGCGGGCGGTCGCCATCTGCAACATGCCGTTGGTGTCCTCAATGGTCCGGAAGCCGAACACCCCGCGTGCAAGGCGTCCGTCCGGCTCGCGCAGTCCATCCATGTTGGGGAAGAACGTGTTGGAGCCGGTGGCGATGATGAGGATGTCGAAATCGATGACGCGTCCACTGGCACAGGTGACCGTCTTGGCGAAACGATCGATGCCCTCGGCGCTGTCCCCGGAGTAGAGGGTGACGCCGTTCTCCCGATACCACGCCATCGGGTTGAGCATCAGGTCGTCGTCGTCGAGGGTCGCCTCACCCGACAACACGTGACTGAGCATGATCCGGTTGTAGTTGCCGTACGGTTCGTCGCCGATCATCGTGACGTCGAACAACTCGCCGCCGCCGCGCGAGAGGATCTCCTCGACCGTGCGGGCCCCGGCCATGCCGTTGCCCACGACAACCAGGCTGCGCTTTCGGCCCGGCTCTTCTCGGACGGGCGTCACATCGACGGGCATCAGAAGATGACCATCCCGAAGTCGATGACGACCTCGCCCGTGGTGGCCTCCGGAGCTGCGAGCACCAGTTCGAGCGTGGTGTCGGGATCGACGTCCTCGACGACTCGCAGCGGCACGTTGACCGAGGACTTCGCGCCCATCGGGAAGATCCGCATGGGCTGTCCGTCGCGCAGGAGCGTCACATAGATCAGCTCGCCCGAACTGTTGCCGCCGCGGAAGTAGAGGGGCTGCGCCGTCATGCCGGCCGGAACCACGAAGGTCAGCGACGGATCGATCGGAGCGGGCTTGGTCAGCCCCGTGCCGGTGAACGCGTAGACGCCTTGCAGAAATCGCGGTGTGCTGGACATACGGCCACTATCGCCATCGCTCGTGAATCGCTTCTTGCCTGGGTGTTACAAGGCGATTGTCAGGACCTCACCGACGGTCCCCGCACGAGTGATGTGATTGTGCCCTCCCCGGAAAGCGACATCCACCTTCGTGTCGTGACGAAGGTGGATGTCGAGAGTTCGGGCGGATGTGCCCAGCCCGAGGGATCTACCTCTTGCGCCACCCGGCGGCACCGACCATGTCCGACACCTCGGTGTACTTGACGCGTGGACGGCCCTGCGTGACACCGCGGCGCCGTTCGCCGGCGTCGATCGCGCGCACGCCCCGATAACCGATCACGTTTCGGGTGCGGCGCCGCAGCAACGCACCGAACGCCTTCGACGACCGACCGGTGCGCGGCAAGCGTCCCTCGGCGGCGTCTCGGATGAAGTGCTCGACGGTCGCCTCGGCGCAGACCTTGTTGGTGCCGATCCCGCCGCTCGGGCCGCGTTTCGCCCAGCCCAACACGTAGGCACCGGGGATGACATCGCCACTCACCGTGGTCATTCGGCCGTCGGTATTCGGAAAGACCCCGCGGTCGCCGTCGAACGGCAGGCCGTCGATCGGCGTGGATCGGTACCCGATCGAGCGGACCATCAGGTCGGTCGCGATGGTGTGACGGTGCTCGCCGGTCCGCACCGTGACCCCGTCGACCCGCGACTGGCCGAGAATCTCTTCGGGAGCACTGTGGAACAGGAAGATGATGCGGCGATTGTTCGGATCTGCCGACGAATCGAAGTCGGGCAGCGCGGCGGCGGGATCGTCGTGGACCACCACCTCGACACCCGGGATGGTCGACAACGCCCGGTATTCGGCGGATGTGTATGCCGCGTGGGCCTGATCACGGCGGCCGAGCACCGCCACCTCGTGGATGTTCTGCTGCTCCAGGATGCGTAGTGCGCGATCGGCGATATCGGTGGTGGCCAGCATCTCGGGCGGCGACACCAGGATGCGCGCAACGTCGAGGGCAACGTTGCCGGTGCCCACCACCACCGCGCGACCGGTCCCGTCGCGCGGGATCGGTGGCGCCTCGATGCCGGGCACCGCGTTGTACCAGGCGACCAACTCGGTCGCGGACGTCGAGCCCGGCAGCGATTCCCCGGGGATCCCGAGGCGACGTGACTCATTGGCACCGACCGCATAGAACACCGCATCGAAATGCTCGGCCAGTTCGTCGGGCGTGATCTGACCCGGACCGGTACCGACCTCGACGTTGGTCGCCATGGTCACACGCGGATCACGGTAGAGCAGGTCGAAACCGCGCAGAACTCCCTTCGTGCCGGGATGGTCTGGAGCGACGCCCGCACGCACGAGCCCGCCCGGAGTCGGGAGCTTGTCGATGACGGTCACCAACGCCTCGGTGCGATCCAGGATCGTCCGCAGCGCATAGCCACCCGACGGTCCGGTGCCGACCAGCGCAACGCGAAGGCCGGCAGGGAGTTTCGGGATGTCCGGATAGGTGACCGACGACCACCCGGAGGTCACGTCCGGGTTGTTCTTGTAGTAGTCGGCGTTAATGTCGATGAAGACCTTGTCGCGGGTGCCGAGTTTGTCGGCCGGGTAGATCGCGTCCACCGGGCAGGCGTCTGCGCAGGCCCCGCAATCGATGCAGGCCTCGGGGTCGATGTGCAGGATGTCGGAACTGCCGAAGCCGCGTTCCTCCGGCGTCGGATGGATGCAGTTGACCGGGCAGACCGACACACAGGCTGCGTCGCTGCAGCAGGACTGGGTGATGACGAACATCAGAGCATGTTCGCTTTCCGGTAGTAGTACATGGCCGGCCGGGTGAGCAGCCCGACCTCGTCGAGGAAGTCCATGAGGTGTGCACAGCTGCTGCGGATCATCGACTGAAAGTGCGAGTTCGATCGCATCTCGGCCACGGCGCGGTCGGCATCGAGCCCGGCGTCGGCGAAGGCCGTCTTCTGCACCAGGCTGGTGACGATGAAGTAGGCACCCAACGCCACGTAAAGGGCGCTGAACTGGCGACGCGCCCAGCCGACCCCGTCCATCGACTCGCGCACCTCCTCGCGGGCGAAGCGCATGTGGCGCGATTCCTCGAGGACATGGATCTCGTTGACCGTCCGGATGAACGGCAGCACCCGATCGTCGCGCATGCAGCCACGCTGGAAGACGTCGAGCACCTCCTCGGCGACCAGAATGCCGGCGTAGGCGACCTCGTTCTTTGCGGTGCGCTTGAACAGTTTGCCGAGTCGGCCGACCTTCTTGGTCGGCTTGTAGGAGGTGCCGACCATCTTCTCCGACGCCTTGGCGAACATGATCGAATGCCGGCACTCGTCGGCGATCTCCGTCAGCGCGAACTGGAACTCGGCACTGTGATACTCGCCGAGATACTGATCGCGGATCACCATCTCCTGCAGGATCATCTCGAACCAGATGCCGATGTTCATGATCGAGGCGAACTCATGGCGCGTCACGGATATGCGCTGTTCCTCGGTGAGCTCATCCCAGTAGTCGGTGCCGTAGAGCGATGACCATTCCGGGCTGCAGCCGTACTTCGACGGGTCCATCGGTGCAGACCAGTCGATCTCGGTCATCGCGTTGCGCGACAGCCGGGCCGCCGAGGCCAGGAGACGTTCGGAGACCTCGTCGGTCCCCTCGTCACGCATGCTGACCACGTTGTCGGTCTCGGCGACACCCCCGCGGATCGTGTCGTCGCGGGTGCGGTCCATCGCTGCAGTCATCTGGTCTCGACCTCCGGGCAGTTGGTGAACAACTGTTCTTTCATGACAATGAGCACTGTTATGACAATGCGTGTTGTCACGATAGCATCGGGTCATGCGGAAGTGAACAGCGGCGGATATATACTCGCCGGTAAGTTTCACGTGGGCACACGAACACGCAGGTCAAACGCAGGAGAAGCACATGTCATCGATCTTCATCACGGGCGGCGCCGCAGGCATCGGACTGGCGACCGCGGAACGCTTCGGGCGCGAAGGATGGACGGTTGGCGTGTTCGACGTGGACGCCGAGGCGCTCGCGAAGGTGAAGGCCAACCATCCCGGGTTCATCACCGGGACACTCGACGTCCGTGATCCGCAGCAGTGGGAGAACGCACTGGCCGAGTTCACCAGCCACACCGGGGGCACCCTGGACGTCCTCGACAACAACGCCGGCATCCTGGTCGAGGGCCCGCTGCACGAGATCTCCCCCGACGCCGTCCGGCGCCAGATCGACATCGACGCGCTCGGTGTCGCGTTGGGCGCGCAGGCCGCCTATCCGTACCTGAAGAAGACGCCGGGGGCGCACCTGGTGAACATCGCCTCCGCCTCGGCCATCTACGGCCAGCCCGGTATCGCGACCTATAGCGCGACCAAGTTCTTCGTCGCCGGCCTGACCGAAGCACTCGAGCTGGAATGGGAGAACGACGACATTCGCGTCGTGGGCATCTGGCCGCTCTGGGCAAAGACGGCCCTGGCCATGAACGAGGCTAAGTCGACCAAGACCCTCGGCGTCCGGATCACGCCCGAACAGGTCGCCGACAAGGTGTGGGAATCCGTGCATCCCACCCGCCAAGACAAACTGTTGCACCGCACCAGCTACTCGGTCGGCACCCAGACGCTGGTCCTGGGCAACGCGTCGAAGTTCATTCCCAACTTCCTCAACCGGGCCGTCAACAAGGTGATCGCCCAGTAGCCGAGGCCCCTTGTCGAGCCCGTGGTCGGCTCGGCCGAACGGCCCCGCCACGCCCGCACAGCGGCCGACGACCATGGCGACTACGCTGTGTTCGAGCATGAGTTCGCGACTCGGTGCGGTGTGCTCCACCGAGATCCTCGAGTGGAGGGAGACGTCTATCCGCACGGGTTTGCGATCACCGGCATCGGAGTCGGCAGGTGTCGTGCGTCTCACGCACCACCGCTCGATCGGTGCACTCCGGGGGCGCTCACGTGCACGTCACCACGATTGACCGTTTTCGCCCGGAATCGGGTGAGCTGCTGACGTGGTCGGTGGACTCGTCAGACGCGACGCCGCAACGCTCTCGGATACCGCTGTCATTCAATCAAGGCATTCATCTCGCCGGCGCAGGCGAACACAGCACGTGGCTCGCCGCCGCGTTCCGGGTCGAGGGCCCGATAGACCGGCACGCACTCGGACTCGCCTATCACGCCCTGATCGTGCGACATGGAACCTTGCACAGTTCGTTCGTGAAGTGCGGCGACACCATCGTGCGCGAGGAGTTCGATCCGCTCGCACTACGGCTCGCGGCGACCCCCGGCGTACGGGTGACGTCGGATGTGGCGCTCCAACAAGTCCTGTGGGCAGCACTCGACGCTGCCTGCCATCCCTTCGGGTTCCCCGCATACCTGTTGGGTGCGATCGACCGGCCCGACAGTTCCACGATTCTGTGCGGTTTCGACCACTCGCATGTGGACGCCTACTCGATGTCGATCATCGTCGACGACGTGCACCGTCTCTATCACGGCTTCCGGCGCTCTCCGGAACTGTTCGCCGCCGAAGAACTCCCGATGATCGGAAGCTACGTCGACTACTGCGCGGCAGAAGCGGAGACGACCGAGATCAGCTCTTCGGACTCCCGGCTGCTCTCCTGGCTGCACTTCTTCGACCAGCACGACGGTCATCCGCCGACATTTCCGCTCGACCTCGGTGTGCGTGAGGGTGGGACGGCCCCGCAGGGGGCCGACGTCCGGCCGTTGCTCGGCCCGTCCGAGACCGAAGAGTTCGCCGACTTCTGCCGACGTAACGGCGGCAGCGTTTACGCGGGCGTGTTGTCGGCGATGGCACAGGCGGTCAACCGACTCGGTGGTGGTCCGCAACTGTCACTGCTGTTCCCGATGCACACACGCCGCACCGAGCCCTGGCGCAACGCCGTCGGGTGGTTCACCACCAACGCCCCCATCCGCGTGGACGGTACCGACGACCTCTGCACAGGCCTCCAGCGGACCGGACCCGAATTGCGTCGGGCAGTGCGGCTCGGGGATGTCCCCATCGCGCGGGTGATCGCGGCACTCGGCGGATTCACGCCGATCCGTAACGACATCTTCATGGTCTCTTACGTCGACTACCGCAATCTGCCGGGCGCCGACCTGCACGACGAGATCGACGCGCACCACATCTCGAATGTGACCACTGCCGACGATGCACAGTTCTGGATTTCCCGTACCGGCCGCGGGCTGGCGGTCCGGAGCCGATTCCCCGACACGGCGGTCGGACGCGCCACGGTGGGCGAGTTCCTCGAGGAGGTGCGCACGATCCTGCGTACCGCGGTGCCGACGGCACGCCGAGTCGCGGTGGTCACGCCTCTCGACGGCGGCGACGGACCCCTGCGGGCGCCGTCGGCAGGCGCCAGCCGAAGATGAGTCCCAGCACTCGGAGGCCGGTCGCCACGATCGTGCCGGCGACGAGCCAGATCCAGATCGGTACCGACGTTTGGCCGCCACCGAGGGCAACAACCGCGGCACCCAACAGAGCAGGTACCGCGTAGAGGTCGGCCGGCTGCAGCAGCAACGGGATCTCGTTGGCGAGCACGTCACGCAGGATGCCGCCACCGACGGCGGTCAGCAGACCCACCAGCGTGGCGGCAAACGCGCTGACCTGGTGATCGACCGCGATCGCCGCACCACTCGTCGCGAAGACACCCATGCCGACGGCGTCGAAGAGCAACACGCTGCGCCGCAACTGCGCGAAGGCGGGATGAAAGAAGAACACGACGACGCTGGTGGCGGCCGCGATCACGATCGGCAACCAGTTCTCAATGGACGAGGGAGGGGTGATTCCCAGCATGACATCGCGCAGGATTCCCCCACCCACCCCGGTGAGGGCGCCGACGGTGACGATCCCCCAGAGGTCGAAATCCTTGCGGACACCGAGCAGCGCGCCGGAGGCGGCGAACACCGCGATACCGACGTCGTTCAGGATCTCTTGCAGCATTGGGCCATCGCGTCCATCTGTTCAGCGCACAACCTCTCCGGGCATGACAACGACCGCCTCGAAAGTCCGAGGCGGTCGTCGAGTCCGATCAGAGGTGTGCCGTGGCTCCCGTGCGGGAGTCAGCAGGCAACGCTCAGCGACGATCCAGGTCGATGACGCCGGCCTTGGCCGCCTTCACCAGGCGACGCGGGATGCGCTGCGCGACACCGTTCACCTTCACCTCTTGCAAAGCGGGGTTGTCCGCCTTCCACTGCGAACGACGGCTGCGGGTGTTCGCCCGCGACATCCGGCGCTTGGGTACAGCCATGGTTGAGCCCTTCTCCTACGTATGATTCCGCTGGGTCCGCCGATATCATCGGTCGGACCGCCGATCGGTGCGCCCGGTCTGTCACAGCCTTCGGCCGGTCAGGCGCGGCACACAACCTCACTAGACTACCGGGCTGCAGCCGTATCCTCCAAAACGCCGTCGGGGGCCGTCGTCAGACCGAGGCAACGGCGCCGATGATCAGCGCGATCAGCACCACGAGCAAGGCCACGACGACCAGGGCGATCGAGATCCACCCGAGGATGACACCGGCCTTGGCCATTCCTTCGCCCTCCTGGGTGCCGGCCGACGCGACGATCTCGTCGCGCGCCGAGTTGCCGAGGATCACCGCGACCACCCCGAGCACGCCGGGACAGGCGAGGAAGGACCCGATGCCGCAGATCAGGGCGGCGATGGCCTTGGCGTTGGTCTGCCGCATGGTCGGGTACCCACCCTGCGCGTAGGGCCCACCGAATTGCGGGGACCCGTATGGTTGGGCCCCGTACTGTTGCGCCCCATATGGAGGTTGCGCCCCGTATGGAGGTTGCGCCCCGTATGGAGGTTGCGCCCCGTAGGGCTGGTCCCCGTACTGCTGTGCCCCGTACTGCTGTGCCCCGTATTGGGGATCGCCATATGGTTGACCCCCGTACTGCTGGGCTCCACCGTGCTGCTCGCCGTATGGCGCAGCCCCGTAGGTTTGGCCGCCGTAGGTTTGGCCGCCGTAGGGCTGGGTCCCGGATTGCTGGTCGCCATCGGGTGGCGTCCCGTAGTGCGGGCTCCAGGCTTGCTCGGTTCCGTCCTGCTGCCTCTCATACGGCGGCCCGGCCGACTCTCCCGACGGTTCGCCCTCGGGTTTCGGGGTGCCGTCATTCGGGTTGGTCATCAATGCATCCTTCCCCGGGCGCCGCCCCGGCGTCGGTGAAGATCGGCGGCCTCAGTCCGGGCGTGCGGCCGAGGTGGTCGTTCCAATGTAGTGAATTGCCCCCGACGCGCCGACGGTCCGCCCGCCGTGTCGCATGTCGAGTGTGGCCGGCCGGGTCGGTCGGCACACGGTGAATACACTCGACCGGTGTCTGGCGTGGTCTCCGGTTTCACCGTCATCTTCATCGTGGTCGGTGTCGGTTACCTCCTCGGCCGGACCCGGGTCCTCGGCAAGAGCGCCCATGAGGTGTTGTCCCGCCTGGTGTTCTTCGTCTGCACACCGGCCCTGCTGTTCCATTCGCTGGTCACCTCCGACCTGTCGGTGATCTTCTCGAAAACGCTGGTCATCGCTGGCGGCAGTGCACTCGTCATCGGGGTGGTCTACGTGCTGGTCGCTCGGCTCTGGCTGCACCGTCACATCCCCGAACTCGCCATCGGCGGCCTGGCGGCCTCCTATGTGAACAGCGTCAACCTGGGCCTGCCGATCGCCATCTTCGTGCTCGACGACGCCTCGTTCATCGCTCCGCTGCTGTTGTTCCAGATCCTGATCTATTCGCCGATCGCGCTCATCACCCTCGACCTGACCGTCACCGATCCCGCACTCGGCCACGCGTCCCGGTCCGCCACGTTGCGCGATGCGGTCGTCGCTCCGCTCACCAATCCGATCGTGCTCGGCGGCGTCGCCGGTCTCACCGTGTCCGCGCTGGGGCGGCAGCCACCGACGGCGATCCTCGAACCGATGAGAATGCTGGGCAATGCATCGGTGCCCTGCGCGCTGCTGGCCTTCGGACTCTCGCTGACCGGTGTCGCGGTGTTCAAGAAGGGCGAGAGTCCCCGCCGCGACATTGCGCTGGCCACCGTGTTGAAGATCGTCGCCATGCCGGTGCTGGTGTACATCATCGCCCGCTGGGGTTTCGGTGAGACCGGCCATGACCTCTTCGCGCAGGTGGTGATCGCGGCACTGCCCACCGCACAGAACGTGCTGGTGTACTCGACCCGGTATCGACGAGCCCAGATCCTCGCTCGCGACACCGCGCTGATCACGACCCTCGGGTCGATCCCGGCGATCGCCGTGATCGCGCTCCTACTGGCCTGACCATCCCCGCACGCGTCCCACGCACGGAACTATCGGCGGGGCTCGCGGTCCTTGCGTTTGACCTCGACCGCTCCCATCAACGCCAGACCGACGACACGCACCGTCGGCGCCCCGGGCGCTCCCGGACCGGCCGCACGTCCGCCGAATCCGCCCATGACGGCCCAACCGTTGACATCGACACCCACGTCCGGAGGCACGGTGATGTCGATACCGCCCATCAGTGCGGTGCAGCGAATGGTGAGTTGGGGCGCGGTGAACTCGACCTCACGCAGGTCGATGTCGATACCGCCCATCACCGCGGTGGCGGTGAGGCCATCCCCGACGGGGACGTTGCCGCGCAACTCGGTCCCCGACATCAGCGCGAACCTGTGTTGGATCGGTCGACGACCCGACGGCGGCGCGACACGGCTGACCGTCGTCTCCCCGACGAAGGGCATCGGCACACCGAGTTGTCCCACCGGTAGGTCGTCGGTGAGGGCGTCGAGCTCGCCGAACGTCTTCGCCGCGACGGCCCGGCCGGCGCGCTCTTCGTATTCGCTCAGCGTCAGGCTGCCCCGCTCCACCGCCGCGGAGAGGATCTGATGCACCAGTTCGCGATCGGCGTCCGCCGCACGCAGACGCGCCCGCGCATCGTCGGGCGCCGGAAGGTCGTCGGGAGTGGTCACACCGGAGAGCCTACTGACGATCGCAGCACGCAACCACCCTGATCTTCAGTGTGCATCGTCGGGTCCGACGACAGGGAAAACCCTGAGGACGACCCCGATTCGATCGGCTCAGGCGCGCCGACCGCGCCGCGAACTCAGGTAGTCGCCGACCACGGCGGCACCGAGTCCGTCGATGTCGGGAGCCACCACCCGTCCGCCGATCCGTCGCGCGATCTGGTCCATGAAGTGCGCGAGACCGGGATCTTCGCCGAGCCGGAAGAATGTGACCTGTGCGCCCAGCCGGGCGACATGATCGAGTTCGCGAACCGTCAACGCGATGGTCTGCGGATGCGGCGGGTAGAAGAAGAAGGGCTCGCCACTGGGGTCGAGGTGGGCGGTGGGTTCACCGTCGGTGACCACCAGCACCACCGGTTGGGCATTGGGGAACCGTCGCAGATGCCGCTGCGCCAGGAGAAGTGCGTGGTGCAGGTTGGTGCCCTGTTCCATCCGCGGTTGCAGGCCGGTCAGTTCCGCGATGTCGATCGAGCGCGCGTACCGACCGAACGCGATCAGATGCAACTCGTCGCTGCGGAACCGGGTGGAGACGAGATGGTTGAGCGCGATGGCGGTGCGCTTCATCGGTGTCCACCGGCCCTCCATCTCCATCGAGAACGAGGTGTCCACCAGCAACACGACGGCGGCCTGGGTACGTGCCTCGGTCTCGGCGGTCTCGACGTCGCGCACATCGATCCGCACTCCGGCGCGCGCCATCTCGCCGGCCGCCAGCGTCGGCTCGTCGGTCTCCGAGATGGTCCGCAGCACCGCATTCGACACCGTACGGGTCACATCCCAGGGGTCGGTGTCACCGAACTCCCACTCCCGCGATGCGCCGGTGGGCTCCCCGAGTGCGCCGCTGCGCCGGGTCTGACGGTCCCCCCGCCCCGACAGTTGCTCGGCGATGTCGCGGAAGATCGATTGACCCAGCTGCCGCATGGCCTTCGGGCTCAGCCGGAGTTGCCCATCGGATGTCCGATCGAAGAACCCCTGCTCCGACAACGCCTTCTCGAGCTCCTGCAACGTGCGGACGTCGACCGCAGCTTGATCACCGAGTTGCCGTGCGAGCGCATCGATATCGATGTCGTCCAGCTGCGCACCGGCATACTGCTGGGAGAGCTGCTCGCTCAGCGCCTCGAGTTCGGAGATGTCGCGCAACGCGGCCGCGCCTTCGCCGAGGCCCATCGGCTGGTCGCCTGAGAAGGACTGCGCATCGTCCCAGTCCAGCCCGGGACGCGCTTGGCGTAGCGCCGAATCCATCTGGGCCAGTTGGCTCATGAGGTCGGGCGAACCGAACGCCTGCTGGGCGAGCTGATCGAGTTCGGCGCGTTGCTCCGGAGTCAGCGAGTTGTAGAACTGCTGTGCCGCGGCCGCACGCTGCGCCAGCGAGTCGATGAGTTCCTCGGTGTTGCGTGGGTTCTCCGGGAAGTACTCGCCGTGCTTGCGCATGAAATCGTCGAACTGCTCGGTGGTGTCCGCACCGCGGTTGTGCGCGTCGAGCAACTCGTTGAGGTCCTTGAGCATCTCGGAGATGCGCTGCCGATCTTGCTCACCGGCCCCTTCGAGGGCTTCCTTCATCCCGGCGAAGCGCTGGTCGAGCAGTTCCCGGCCGAGCAGATCCTTGATCTTGTCGTAGTCCTCGCGGGCCTGCGGGCTGCGCCAGTTGTATTCGGACAGTTCCTCGACGGCCTGGGCGGTCGAGGGCGGCAGGCTGCCGATCTGCATCTCGGCGAAGCGCGCGTCGTCGTCGAGGTCACGCGCGAGTTGTTTGCGCTCCTCCAGAACCGCCCGATCGAGCAGTTCGCGGATCTCGCCGAATGTGCCGTCGAGATTGCGCTTCTTGAGCATCTCCTGGCGTCGGCGGTTGACCTGCTCACGCAACCGGTCCAGACCCCGCATGTCCTCCGAACCCCGCCGCAGGAACTCGCGCAACGCGCGCTGCGGCGACGCGCCGGCCATCACGTCGTCGCCGATGTCGCGTAACGCCTCGCGGAGGTCGACCGGTGGTGCGAGCGGATCCGGTCCACCCGCGTAGCGCTGATATCGGGATCGATGAAAAGTTCTGCGGGCCATGGCTTGTGCCCCCTAGGTCAGGGTTGTCGGGATCGCTCGCCCGGATGGCGGTTCGGCGCACTTCGCCGCACGCATCGCCGCCGGGGCTCACCCATACATCGTCTGTCCGGATTCGTCGGCTTCCTTGCCGATGCGACGGGCCAGGAACAGGCCCTCGAGCGCCAACTCCACGGCGCTGGCGCGCTCACCCTCGGCCTCGGCGTCGAGGCGGTCGGCGATCTCGTCGAGAACTCCCGCGGTGGTGTCGGGGTCCGGGATGGAATCGAGGAAATCGTGCGCGGTGACCCGGTCACCGGTGACCACCGGTTCGCCGCTCTCGAGCGCTTCGACCAGCGCCGCCATGTCGATACCGCCGAGGTGCGCGCGGACGGTGTCGGCCACCGACTTGCGCATCAGGTGTTCGAGGATCTCGAGTTCCCGGCCTTCCTCACCGGACTCGAATTCGATCTTGCCGCGCAGCACCTCGACCACCGATTCGAGGTCCACCACGCGCGCCACCGGGACGTCCTCGCCGGTGACGGTGGCGCGGTGCAGCGCGGCAGCGGCCACCGTCTCGGCGCCCGCGATGGAGAACCTGGCGGACACACCGGAACGCTGGTCGATCGACGGGTGATCACGTGCATACCGGGTGAATCGGGCCAGGATCTCGGTGACAAAGGTCGGCACCGACGCGGTCAGGTCGGCTTCCTGCTCGATGACCGCGATCTCGTCGTCCAGTTCGAGCGGGTAGTGGGTGCGGATCTCCGCTCCGAACCGGTCCTTGAGCGGAGTGATGATGCGGCCGCGGTTGGTGTAGTCCTCCGGGTTGGCGCTGGCCATCAGCATGACGTCGAGCGGCAGCCGCAATGTGTAGCCGCGCACCTGGATGTCGCGTTCCTCCATCACGTTCAGCATCGACACCTGGATGCGCTCGGCGAGGTCGGGCAATTCGTTGATGGCCACGATCCCGCGGTGCGCCCGGGGGATCAGTCCGAAGTGGATGGTCTCCGGGTCGCCGAGGCTGCGACCCTCGGCGACCTTCATCGGGTCGATGTCGCCGACGAGGTCGGCCACCGAGGTGTCCGGCGTCGCGAGTTTCTCGCTGTAGCGCTGGCTCCGATGACGCCATTCGATGGGCAGGTCGTCGAGCAGGTTGGCCGCCTTGCGGATCGACGCCGGAGTGATCGGCTCATACGGATGTTCACCGAGGTCGGCACCCGCGATCACCGGGGTCCACTCGTCGAGAAGTCCGACGAGGGTGCGCAGGATGCGCGTCTTGCCCTGTCCGCGTTCCCCGAGCATCACGACGTCGTGTCCGGCGATCAGGGCGCGCTCGAGTTGCGGGATGACCGTCGCCTCGAAACCGACGATGCCCGGCCACGGATCGCGGCCCTCGCGCAAGGCGGTGAGCAGATTGTTGCGGATCTCGTCACGCACGCTGCGCTGGATGTGACCGCTCGCGCGCAGTTCACCCAGGGTACGGGGCGATGGGTGGCGGGTCTCGGTGGTCTGGGAGGTGTGGGCGGTGAAGTTCTCCTCTGGCACCTTGTCCACGGTACTCCGGTGGCCGCCGAGCGCACGGGCGGTTGTCGCGCCCGTGCGCTCAGGACGCGGGCCGCCAGGCGGGGTCGCGGCCGATGAAGCCGATCAGTCTGCTGACCGCGTCGGCGTCCGCGGCCACCGGCACCGCCGGTCCGTACTGTCCCGACGATCGCAACAGGTCCTCGATGCCGGACATGCCGTCGAGCAACTGTTCGGCGAACGCCGGGTCGAGGTCCGCCGTGCGCCCGGAGGCCGCCGCGAGATCCCACGTGTGCATGAACACGTCGGCGGTGTAGAAGCGGTCGACAGCATCGGCGAGCCGATGCTCACCGGCCATCGGATGGCGGAACGTGTCGTCGGCCGCAGGCCCGTCGAGCAGGGCCTGCACGGCCGCACTGTGCGCCCGCCAGGCCACGGCCGGGTCGTCGGCCACCGGCGGGGCCGGCGGCAGTCGGACTCCCCCACCGGCGAGGAAGCCGCCGAACCACTCGACCAGATGGGCGACGACGTCGCGCGCCACCCAGCCGTCGACCGGCGTCGGCGCATCCCAGTCCGTCACGGCGGCAATCTCGTCGGCGAAGCCGGCGGCGACGACCCGGTGCCGCTGGGCGGGGGTGAGGTCGCCGATGGAGATGGCCATGGTCAGACCTCGCCCGAACCGAGCAGTGCGTCGAGTGCGGCGTAGCCCTCGTTCACTCCGACGTCCATCCCGGAGGCGAGCCAGCCGTCGCGCGCTTCGAAACTGTCACAGAGCGATTGTGCGTGCAGGCGCGTCGTGCCGTCACCGAGATCTTCGAGCCACAGGGTCTCCAGAGCCACGTGGTCGGGCATCCCCTCGAAGGCGAAGGTCTGCACGATCTTGTCGTCGGAGACGGTGTGGAAGCAGCCGCGGAAGCCGAATTCCTCGTCGCCACGCGAGGACACATACCGCCAGCTTCCGCCGTCGCGGACGTCCCAATCGATGATCCGGTTGTCGATGGAGTCCGGCCCGACCCATCGGACGAAGAGCTCCGGATCGGTGTGTGCCTTCATCAGCTGGGCCGGTGTGCCGCGGAAGTCCCGGGTGATCCGGATGATCGGGACCTGCTGATCCGCTTCGATCGCCGCCTCGCGGTAGCGGGTCTGTACTGCGCTCATGACGCCTTCCCTTTCTCGGTGGTGTTGTCGTCCCCGCCGGTGCGCATTGCGGGTCCGTCGTTCATCTCCTCCAGCAGCCGGTCGAGGCGCTGGTAACGCTCCTCCGCCTGTCGGCGGTACCGCTCGATCCACTTGGTCATGAGGTCGAACACCTCCGCTTCCAGGTGGACCGGACGGGTCTGCGCCTCCCTGGTGCGGGTCACCAGGCCGGCGTCCGCGAGCACCTTGAGGTGTTTGGACACCGCCTGGATGCTCACGTCGTAGGGCTCGGCGAGCTGACTGACCGTCGCATCCGAGACCGCCAGCCGCGCAACCATGTCGCGTCGCGTCGGATCCGCGAGTGCGGCGAACACCCTGGACAACTCGTCGGCCACTCGTCCTCCTCAACCATTCGGTTGAATACGACTGTGCGCCGTCGCGGAAGCTTTGTCAACCCCCTGGTTGAATACGATCCCGGACGCTCTGTGCGCCATCGGCGGGATTCTGGTTGTCATCGGCGGGATTCTGGTTGCCATCGGCGGGATTCTGGTTGCTGTCGCGCCGGAACGGTGACGTCAGCCGAGCGCGAGCCAGACGGCGAGTCCGAGCCCACCGATCCCGACGACGATCCGCAGCGGTTCGGCGGGGAGGCGTTTGACCACCGGCGGACCGCACCAACCGCCGGCCAGACACCCGATGGCCATGGCCAGTGCCGCGGTCCAGTGCACCGGGCCGAAGATCATGAATCCCACTGCGGCGACGGTGTTCGCGATGCCCAGGAACAGCGACTTCGACAGCGCTGCCCGCCACAACGGTTCGCTGGTCAGCACCAGCATCAAGGCGAGCACCATGATCCCGGCACCCGCACCGAAGTAGCCGCCGTAGATGGAGATCAGCACCAGACCGAGCAACCACACACCCGGCCGGTCCTGATGACGTGTCGCCCAACGGCGCAACACCGGTTGTCCCAGCAACGCCAGCGCGGCCAGCGCCACCAGGAACGGCACGATGGCCTCAAAGGCGTCGGCCGGGGTCAGCAGCAGAGTCACCGCGCCGATCGCCCCGCCCACCAGAGACGCCACCGCACCCCCGATCAGGCGACGACGATCCCCGTCGAGCAGTACCCGACCGGACTGGCCGGTGCTGCCGATGCCGACGGCGACCAACGACACCGTGTTGGTGACGTTTGCCGCGATGGGGCTCAGCCCGACGGCAAGCAGCGCGGGATAACTCACCACCGACGCGAGGCCGGTGATGTAGCCGATCAGACCGGCCGCGAATCCGGCGACGATCAGGAAGGCGACGTCGGCCGGGCTCACCGGCCGACGAACTCAGTGCGCGAAATGGCGTGCACCGGTGAGGTACAGGGTGACCCCGGCCTCCGACGCGGCCTCGATCACCTCGTTGTCGCGGATCGAGCCGCCGGGCTGGACCACCGCACGTACCCCGCCGTTGAGCAGCACCTGCAGACCATCGGGGAACGGGAAGAACGCGTCGGAGGCGGCGACACTGCCGGACGCACGATCGCCGGCCCGGTTGACGGCGAGGTGGGCCGAGTCGACCCGGTTCACCTGTCCCATACCCACTCCGACCGAGGCGCCGTCGTGCGCGAGCAGGATGGCGTTGGACTTGACCGAGCGGCATGCGCGCCAGGCGAAGAGCAGATCGGCGAGGGTATCCGGGTCGGCCGGCGCGCCGGCCGCCAGCGTCCAGTTCGCCGGATCGTCGCCCTCGGCGTCGAGCACGTCGCGCTGCTGCATCAGCAGGCCGCCCGAGATGGGTCGGGTCTCGACCCCGGCGCGCGGTGGCGCCGTCGCGGTGAGCACACGGATGTTCTTCTTGCGCGTCAACACCGAGAGGGCGCCGTCGGCGAAGCCGGGCGCGATGATCACCTCGGTGAAGATCTCAGCGACCTGCTCGGCCATCTCGACGGTGATCTCGCGGTTGGCGGCGATCACACCGCCGTAGGCGCTGACCGGGTCGCAGGCGTGGGCCTTGCGATGCGCGTCGGCGATGTCGGCGCCGACGGCGATGCCGCACGGGTTGGCGTGCTTGATGATCGCGACGGCCGGAGCGTCGAAGTCGTGCGCGCTGCGCCAGGCGGCGTCGGCGTCGGTGTAGTTGTTGTAGCTCATCTCCTTGCCGTGCAACTGCTCTGCGGACGCCAGGCCGCCGCCGGTGCCGGCGATGTAGAGTGCCGCCGCCTGGTGCGGGTTCTCGCCGTAGCGCAGCACGGCCGACCGGTCCCAGGTCGCCCCGACCCAGTCGGGGAAGGTCGACGAATCGGTGGCCGGCGCCACCACGCTCGACATCCAGGAGGCAACCGCCACGTCGTAGTCTGCGGTGTGGCGGAAGGCTTTTGCGGCGAACTGCTTGCGCTCGGTGAGATCGAATCCGCCGGCGCCGACGGCGTCGCGAACCCGGTCGTAGTCGGCGGGGTCGACGACCACCGCCACCGACGGGTGATTCTTCGCCGCCCCGCGCACCATCGACGGGCCGCCGATGTCGATCTGTTCGACGCACTCGTCCGGGGCGGCACCCGAGGCGACCGTCTCGGTGAACGGGTAGAGGTTGACGACGACGAGATCGAACGCGGCGACACCCAGTTCGGCCAGCTGCTCGACGTGGCCGGCCTTGCGGGAATCGGCCAGGATGCCCGCATGCACCTTGGGGTGCAACGTCTTCACCCGGCCGTCGAGGCACTCCGGGAACCCGGTGAGCGCCGACACCTCGGTCACCGGGACACCCGCGTCGGCGATCTTCTTGGCCGTCGAACCGGTGGAGACGATCTCGACATCCGCTGCGTGCAACGCGGTCGCGAGTTCGTCGAGGCCACTCTTGTCGTAGACGCTGACCAGCGCGCGACGGATGGGCCGGCGGGTGTCGTCGGCGGGGCTCTGTGGGTTCACGGGATGTCGGCCTTTCGTCCGTCGATCACTACACCTTTGGTGACCAGGTTCGTCACCACGTCGGCGAGCAGCTCACGCTCCACCGATTTGATTCGTTCGTGAAGAGTGTCCTCGGTGTCGTCCGGGCGGACGGCCACCGGTTCCTGCGCCAGGATGGGGCCGGTGTCGACGCCCGCGTCGACCAGATGCACCGTGGTACCGGTGACCTTCACACCGTGGGCCAATGCGTCGGCGACACCATGGGCACCCGGAAACGAGGGCAGCAGTGCTGGATGCGAATTGACGATTCGTCCGCCGAACCGGGACAGGAAGTCCGGCCCGAGGATCTTCATGAAGCCCGCGGTGACGACCCAGTCCGGCTCGAACGCGGCCACCTGTTCGGTCAATGCCGTATCCCAGGCTGCTCGGTCCGGATGGTCACCGACCCGGCAGTCGACCAGAGGGATGTCGTGGCGGTGGGCGATGTCGGCGGCCGGACACTGCCGGTCGACGACGATCCCGACGATACGGTAGGGCGCTTGCCCTTCGGCCCGACCGATCAGGGCGGCGAGCAACGATCCGGCGCCCGAGGCCATCACGACGATCGGCACACGGTCCGAGGAGGGTACGCGAACTGCGGACTCCGATGGCCCTGCAGCTGCGTTCACACATGGGAGCCTAGTGGTCGGCACCGATCCGCTGGTGGCCGGGGTTCTCGGAGCAGACGCGTCGCGGAGCGGAGATCGTCAGCGGGGGTCGGCCGAGTACTCGTCGGCGTAATACACGTCGGAGTCGTCGACGCCGTACTCCTCGGGGGGACGTCCGACCGCGTCGTGCTCGATCGTCGCCGACTCGACCATGTCGTCGCCGTCGGCTGCCGTACCGCCGCGGTCATCGTCGTCGACATACCCGTCTGTCCCGAATTCCTCGGTGACGTACTCCTCCGGGTAGTAGTCGTCGGTGAGGTACTCGTCGGTGAGGTACTCGTCGTCGTAGCCGTCGTCCTGGTCGAGGTCGTACTCATCGAGGCCGATGAGAGCGGCCGCGCGGCGTGCGTGGCGGGTTCCCGGCAACGCCGCGTAGATCAATCCCACCACGAGACCGACCACCACGAACCAGCCGAGGGTGAACACACCGACCGTCGGCATCGTGACGCCGGTGCTGCCGAACTCGCCGAGCTCGCCGCCGGCCAATGCACACAGGATGACCATCGCGGTGGCTGCCACGGCGCCGGCCAGTGCCACCGACCGCAGGTTCGCCAGCGGGTCGATGTCACGACAGCGCAGGCCCACCACCACGGCAATCGATGCCGGCACCACGAACCCGAGCAACCCCATTGTGCCGACGCCCGCGTCGGGGAGGACGCCGAGCAGCGGCAGGGGCGGGACCGGACCGCCCTGCACGTCGACGAGATCGACAGCCGCGGCGCCGACATGCACGTCGGCACCGATGAGCACGGCGGCGGCGGCGACGATCACATTGGGCAGATACAACAACGACAACACGGTCAGTCCGAGGTAACCATCTAAATCGTTGCCGCCGGCGATGAGGTCGCCGACGGTCTCCCAGCGCATCGCCAGCCGTACCACCACTACAGCGGCGGCAGCGGTGAGCAGGGCGATCACGCCGGCGGCGCCGTAGCGCATCCCACGTCGCACGGACGCGGGGACGGCGAGCCGATCGCAGATGTCGGTGCGACGCCGCCAACCGATGCCGGCGATCGCGGCGCCACCATGGATGCCGAGGGTGGCGGCGAAGGCGACCAGCGCCGGCGGGCTCTGCAGCGGCAGCACCGACGTTCCGTCCATGACGACCGCCAGCGACAATGCGGTCACCAGCAGCGGTCCGCCGAGTGCCGAGAACAGTACCGCGATCAATTCGCTCGTCGGCCGTTGCGGTCCCGACGCCGACGCTGCCATTCGCGCGGTGCCCACCGCGATGAGAATCGTCGGCAGCAACGGTAGGACACCGATCGTGACCCCGCTGATCGTCACCGGCACCTGATGAATCGCCAGCCACATGCTGCCGACCGCCGGGCCGAGGCCCTCGAGGCCGCTGCCCGCGAACAGCAGAACGGTGAGGGTGGCCACCGCGATCGTCAACATGGTGACGACCGGAACCGCGAACGCCACCACGATCAGTTCCCGCGCCGACCCTTCGGTCACCGACCCTTGCGCACGGTTCAGTTGCCGCATCTGTCGCAGACGCGACGCTAGGCTCTCGGCTGTCGGTGGCATCGGCTATGAGCCTGACACGGGACCAGACGCACGCCGAGCAGACGCGCCGCGTGAACCTCAGAAAGCGACAGACGCCTCAGCCGTCGCAGCATCGTCGTGACCAGAAACGACGTGTTCAGACCGGAAACGACGTGATACCCCGCCGGATGGACGGGGCATCACGCACTTCACGAGACCGGCGGGTCAGTGGCCGCCGTGTTGTTCGGGTCGATTGATCTTTGTCGTCGCGTCGGGGCCCTCCGCGGCCGGCGGGTAGCCGGCCGACGAGCCACCGGCGTCTGCGGCCCCGGCGGCCGGGGTGTAGGGCTTCGCCTCCGACACGGCGCCGCCGGGCGAGGTCCCGCTTGCGTGAGCGGGTGTCGACGGGCTCTGCGTGTAGGCGGACGGATCGTAGGTGGGCTGCGGGGCGGCGCTCGCGCCGGCAGTCGCGCTGCCGTATGCGGAGGCCTGGGCGTCACCGAACGCCGTGGTCTGCGGTGCAGACGTCTGCGGGCCGGTCGTGGGCGCCCCGGCCGGCTGTGCGGCGGCGGCGCTGGAGGCGTCGGACGACGCGACCTTCATGATCTCCACGGCGACGAGCAGCCAGAACACCGCGAGCCCGGCGGCGATGATGCTCAGCGTCAGCTGGGCGTAGTCGACACCTGAGTTGGTGATGATGCCGGCGCCCTCGGAGGCGGTGTAGCTGACGTCGTAGATCTGGGTGATCGCCGTCGCGACCGCCGCAGCCGCGACCACCGGGACCACGACCTTGGCCTGCACCTTGGGCAGCAACGTCAGCAGCGCGAGCAGCGCGATGAACACCAGGTACGGAAGGTAGGAACCTCGGTTCCAGAAACTGACCAGGGCGTCGACGCCGGCGACCGCAGCGATGGCGACGGCGAGCAGCTGGCCGATGTTGGCCGGCAGACCCTGACCCGCCGGTGTGGGCGCGCCGTATCCGGGCCGGCCATATCCCTGGGGGTACTGCTGGCCGTAGCCCTGCTGCGGATACTGCTGGGTCTGACCCGCGTATTGCCGGCCGTACGGGGATTGTTCCTGCCCGTAGCCCTGCTGCCCATATCCCTGCTGGCCGTACCCCTGCTGGCCATACCCCTGTTGGCCGTAACCCTGCTGGCCGTAGCCCTGCTGGCCATAGCCAGGCTGCCCGTAGCCCTGGTGGCCGGAGCCCGGCTGCGACTGTCCCGCCTGCTGACCGTAACCGGGCGCGCCCCCCGGCTGGCCCTCGGTGGCGCCTTGGCCGTAGTACCCCGGATATCCCTGCTGGCCGTATCCCGGCTGCTGGCCCTGCTGGCCGTACCCGCCGCCTTGCTGGTAGGTCATCGCATCTCCTGCTCGGTCGTCTTCGCCCCCGCGGTGAGCGCGTGTCGCGCCCCACGCTAGTACATGCCCGAGCCGTCACCGGGCGGCGTGTTCACTCCCTGGCCGCACCTCCGGCCGATCAGCCCTGATCGGCTACCAGCGGTGGGCGCGGCCCTGGTCGGCGTACCAGTCGATCAGCCCGAAGTCGTCCACCGACTTCGGGTCGATGGAGACCTCGGCGCGTCCGGCGAGGATGCCGGTGACCGGTACCTCGAGCTTCTTGCCGGTACGGGTGTGTGGGATGCCCGGCGCCTCGATGACCTCGTCGGGGACGTGTCGTGGCGACAGTCGGGACCGCACCTCGGACGCGATGCGTCGGCGCAGATCGTCGTCGAGGGCGGCACCGGGCACCAGGGTGACGAACAACGGCATCCAATACGCGCCGCCCGGGCCGTCGACACCGAGCACGAACGCCTCGGCGACCTCGTCGATGCCCTCGACCACCTCGTAGATGTCGGCAGATCCCATGCGGATACCGTGGCGGTTGAGGGTGGCGTCGCTGCGCCCGTGCATGATCAGCGAGCCCCGATCGGTGACGGTGACCCAATCGCCGTGGCGCCACACCGGCGCGTCGTCCGGGGAGTCCCATTCGTGCTCGAAGTACGCGCGGCGATAGCGCACGCCGTCCGGGTCGTCCCAGAAGGACACCGGCATCGACGGCATCGGCGCGGTCACCACCATCTCCCCCACCTCGTCGATCAGGGGTGTGCGATCGGGCGCCCAACTCTCCAACGCGACACCGAGGTAGCGGACCGACAGCTCACCGGCGACGACCGGCACGTCGGTGGACCCTCCGGCGAACGCGGTGACGACGTCGGTGCCCCCACTGATCGACGAGATCGGCAGTCCCGCCTTGACGTTCTCGTCCACCCAGGTGAACAGGTCGGCGGCGAGCGTCGATCCCGTACTGCCCACGGTGCGCAGGGCCGTGAGGTCGTGTTCCTTGCCCGGGACCAGGCCGGCCTTGCGGGATGCCTGCAACTGGCCCGGGCTGGTGCCGAAGTAGGTGACGCCTTCGGACTCGACGAGCTGCCACAACCGGTCGGCATCGGGAAACAACGGTGATCCGGAGTAACAGACGATGCGCGACCCGCAGAGCAGACCGGCGACCTGGAAGTTCCACATCATCCAGCTCAGCGCCGTCTGCCAGAAGAAGACGTCGTCGGCGCCCAGATCGCCGTGCAGACCGGCCGCTTTGAGGTGCTCGACGACGACGCCGCCGTGGCCGTGCACGATGCCCTTGGGTTTGCCGGTGGTACCGGAACTGAACAGCACCCAGAGTGGGTGGTCGAACGGGACCGGCTGCGGTCGCAGGGCAGAGCCGTCGGCAGCGCAGGCATCCGCGTAGGCGATCCGCCGGATGCCGCCGGCAGACCGCGCTACCGGAGATGCGCCGACCACGACGTGGGCCACCAGTTCCGGGAGCAATCGTGCGAGTTCGTCGCTGTCGGCGGACTTGTCCACCACCTTGCCGCTGTAGCGGTAGCCGGCCGCGCTGACCAGCACCTTCGGCTGCAGTTGCGCCAGTCGTCCGGCGGCCCCCTCGGGCGCATAGTCCTGACCACAGCCCGACCAGATGGCACCGACATGTGCCGTTCCCAGGAAGGCGACCACCGCCTCCGGGATGTCCGGCAGGTAGGCGGCGACCACATCTGCGCGTCCTACGCCGAGGTCGGTCAGGGTCTGCGCGAACCCGGCGGCGGCGTCGGCCAGTTCGGCCCAGGTGAGTTCGGTACGTCGGCCGTCCTCATCGAGGCCGACGACCGCGGCGCCGGGGCGTTCGCGGTGGCGCAGCACGGCAGACACGTAGTTGAGCGAGATGTGCGGAAACCATTGCGCGCCGGGCATCGACGCATCCTGCAGGACGTCGGCGTCGGTTGTCACCGGCGGCGCGTCCACGGCGATCGCGCCGAGGTCGTAGAAGTCCCACACCGCCCGCCAGAACGCCGCCGGCTCGTCCACCGACCACTGCCACAGCGATGCGTAGTCGTCGATCGTGCGATCTGTGCGATCACCGACGAACCGGGTGAACGCCTGGATCTGCGTCTGGCCGGCCCGGGTGTCGATCACGGTCACCCGCGCCGCTCCGCCGCCGACCCGATGCCGAGGATCTCGACGGCCTCCGCGCGCATCTCGACCTTGCGCACCTTGCCCGTCACCGTCATCGGGAACTCCTTCACCACATGGACATACCGCGGGATCTTGTGTCGCGCGATCTTCCCGTCGGCGAACGCCCGAAGGTCGTCGGCGGTGAAATCGGTTGCGTCGTCCCGCAAGCGGACCCACGCCATGAGTTCCTCGCCGTATTTCTCATCGGGTACGCCGATGACCTGGGCATCCAGGATGTCGGGGTGGGTGTAGAGGAATTCCTCGATCTCGCGCGGGTAGATGTTCTCGCCGCCGCGGATCACCATGTCCTTGATCCGGCCGGTGATACGCACGTAGCCGTTGTCGTCCATCACCGCCAGGTCACCGGTGCGCATCCAGCCCTCGTCGTCGAGTGCTTCGGCGGTCTTCTCCGGCTCGTTCCAGTAACCCTTCATCACCGAGTAACCCTTGGTGCAGAACTCACCGGTCTCACCGCGTCCGACCGTGTTGCCGGTCACCGGGTCGATGACCTTGATCTCCAGGTGCGGACCAACCCGCCCGACGGTGCCGACCCGCAGTTCCAGCGGATCGTCGACCCGGGTCTGCGTGGAGACCGGGGAGGTCTCGGTCATGCCGTAACAGATCGACACCTCACCCATGTGCATACGGTCCACCACCTGCCGCATGGTGTGCTCGGGGCACGGCGACCCGGCCATGATGCCGGTGCGCAGACTCGACAGGTCGAATCCGTGCTCGTCGCCGCGTTCGTCGAGCAGCGCGAGTTCGGCGATGAACATCGTCGGCACGCCGTAGAGGCTCGTGCACCGATGGTCCGACACCGCCGCGAGGGTGGCCTGCGGGTCGAAGGCCGGCGCCGGGATCACCATGGCCGCACCATGACTGGTCGCCGCCAGGTTTCCCATCACCATCCCGAAGCAGTGGTAGAACGGCACCGGCAAGCAGATGCGGTCGGACTCGGTGTAGTCGAGCAGCTCGCCGACGAGATAGCCATTGTTGCCGATGTTGCGATGAGTCAGCGTCGCCCCCTTCGGGAATCCCGTTGTGCCCGAAGTGTATTGGATGTTGATCGGGTCGTCGGGGTCGAGCGACGCGGCGATCTGCGCCAGCCGCTCGGCTTCCTCGGCGGTGGGATCGTCGAGCAACTGCGTCCATTGCGGCGACTCGAAGAGCACCACCTCGCGCAGCTCCGGGCAGCGCGGGCGCGCCTCGGCGAGCATCGACGCGTAGGCGGAATCCTTGAATCGCTCGGCGGCGAACACCACCGAGGTACCCGACTGTGTCAGTGCGTACTCGATCTCGTTCTGCCGATAGGCCGGATTGAGATTGACCAGTACGGCGCCGATCTCGGCAGCTGCATACTGGGTCAGCACCCACTCCGACCGGTTGGGCGACCACAGTCCCACGCGGTCACCCGGGTTGACGCCGAGGCGCAGCATGCCGGCCGCGAGTGCACGCACGTCGTGGTGAAACTCCGTGTAGGTCCACTGCCGCGACGTCGGCGCATCGATCAGGGCGTCGTTGTCGCCGAACGACGCCACGGTACGTGCCAACGTGGCACCGATGGTCTCGGTGAGCAGTTCGGGTGTGTTCTCTCCGCGTGCATACGCCGGTAGCGTCATGATGGGCTCCGATTCTTCGCGGGTGGTCACTCTGATTGGTCCGGCACGTCGCCGCCGGCTCCGGCGCGGGTGAGCACGACCTCCGCCTGGCGCAGGACCGGGCCGTCGATCATCTGTCCGTCGAGCTTGAACACACCGCCGGCGTGCTCGGCCGATCCGTCCACCACCCGCCGCGCCCAGTCGACCTCATCGTCGGAGGGCCGGTACCCGGCGCGGATGTGGTCGACCTGGGAGGGGTGGATGCAGGCGGTGGCGGTGTAGCCGAGGGCGACGGCGTCCCGCACTTCGGCGACCAGGCCGGACACGTCGTCGATGTCGAGGTGGACCGAGTCCACTGCGAACTTGCCATGCGCGGCCGCGGCGATGCGCACCGTGGACCGCACCCACCGTGCGACGTCGCGATACTGACCGGCCCGCTCCTCCCCCGGTCCGAACCGGCTCGATTTGCCACCGAGCCCGGCCACGAGATCCTCGGCACCCCACATCAGGCCGATGCAGTTGACCGCCGCGGCGATCTCGTTGACCCGTGTCGCGCCCAGGGGTGTCTCGATGAGCGCCACCGTCTGCAGCGCGGTGTCGATGATGGAATCGACGTCCTCGGCCTTGGCCTGCATCACCACCCGATAGTTGGTCTCCACCACGGCGGCCAGATCCCGCCGGTAGTCGCCGGTACCGGCCGGATTGATCCGCACGATTGTCCGGTCGGGATCGATCGGGTTCGCGACCAGCGCCTCCCGGGCGGTCACCCGATTCTCCGGGGAGACGGCATCCTCGAGGTCCAGGATCACCACGTCGGCGCGGTCGAGGGCTTTCTGGTAGCGCTCCGGACGGTCGGCCGGACAGAACAGCAGTGCCGGTCCGGGCGGTGTCCAGGCGTTCGCGAATTGCATCATCACTCCGTTGGCTGTCGTCGCACCAGCGTGGCCCGAGCGGCGCGCGCAACGACCTCGCCGTGCTGATTGCGTCCGATGTGAGTCAAGTTCACCACGCCTTCACCGGGCCGCGATCGGGATTCACGTTTACCGGTGCACTCGGTCTCGGCGTAGAGGGTGTCGCCGGCGAACAGGGGCGCGGGGAAGGCGACCTCGCTGAACCCGAGGTTGGCGACCAGGGTGCCCTGGGTCAACTGTGACACCGACAGCCCGACGATCGTCGACAGCGTGAACATCGAGTTGATCAGTCGTTGACCACCAAATCCGGGTTGCTGCGCCGACCACGCGGCGTCGAGGTGCAAAGCCTGCGTGTTCATCGTCAACGTGGTGAACAGGACGTTGTCGGCCTCGGTGACGGTGCGCCCCGGACGGTGCTCATAGATGGCGTCCTCGGTGAACTCCTCGAACCAGAGTCCGCGTTGGACGATCCGAGTCGATTCGCTCATGCGAAGCCCAACTCGCGCGCGATGAGCATCAGCTGCACCTCGGTGGTGCCCTCACCGATCTCCAGGATCTTGGAGTCGCGGTAGTGCCGCGCCACCGGGTACTCGTTCATGAATCCGTAGCCGCCATGGATCTGGGTGGCCGTCCGCGCGTTGTCCATCGCGGCCTCGCTGGAGATCATCTTGGCGATGGCGGCCTCCTTCTTGAACGGCTTGCCCGCCAACATCTTCGCGGCCGCGTCGTAGTAGGCGGCGCGCGCGACGTGAGCGCGGGCCTCCATCCGGGCGATGGCGAAGGAGATGGACTGGTACTCGCCGATGGGTTTGCCGAAGGACTGCCGCTCTTTGGCGTACTTCACGCTCTCGTCGACGCACCCCTGCGCCGCCCCGGTCGCCAGGGCGGCGATGGCGATGCGCCCTTCATCGAGGATGGAGAGAAAGTTCCCGTATCCGCGTCCGCGTTCGCCGAGCAGGTTCTCCGCGGGCACGCGTGCGTCGGCGAAACTCAACGGATGCGTGTCGGAGGCATTCCAGCCGACCTTGTTGTAGGCGGGTTCGGGGGTGAAGCCCGGGGTGTCGGAGGGGACGATGATCGTCGAGATCTCTTTTCGCCCGTTGTCTTTCACTCCGGTCACCGCGGTGACCGTGACCAGCGACGTGATGTCGGTGCCCGAGTTGGTGATGAACTGCTTGGCGCCATTGATGATCCAGCTGTCACCATCCCGCTTGGCGGTCGTCGCCGTGGCGCCGGCGTCCGAACCCGCACCGGGTTCGGTGAGCCCGAATCCGGCCAACGCCCGGCCCGAGGTGAGGTCCGGCAGCCACTTCTGCTTCTGCTCTTCGGAACCGAACTTGTAGATCGGCATGGCGCCGAGGCCGACGCCGGCCTCCAGTGTGATGGCCACCGACTGGTCCACCTTGCCGAGTTCTTCGAGCGCCAGGGCGAGAGCGAAGTAGTCGCCGCCCATGCCGCCGTATTCCTCGGGGAACGGCAGGCCGAACAAGCCGATCTTGCCCATCTGGGAGACGACTTCGTACGGAAAGCTGTGTTCTTCATCGTGTTTCGCCGACACCGGCGCCACCACCGACTGCGCGAAATCGCGCACCGTGTGGATCAGATCGGTGTGGTCCTGACTGAGTTCCATCAGTTCTCCTTCTGCACATCTGCCAGCGCCTGACCGGCCGCGACCTTGTCTCCGACGCGGACAGAGACCGCGACGACACCGTCGATCGGTGCGGTGAGCGTGTGTTCCATCTTCATTGCCTCGACCACGACGATCGGGTTGCCTGCCGCGACGGTGTCACCGGCGGTGGCGGGTACGGCGACCACGGTGCCCGGCATCGGGCTCAGGATCTCCCCGGCGTTGTCGGCCGCCGCTTCGTCGAGCAGCGGACGCGCGAGTTCGAGTTGCCACGTACCGTGCGGCCCGGACACCCACCAGGTCCCGTCGATCTCTGCTTTCGACCAAGACTGACTCACGCCGTCGATGATCAGACGGCGGGTTCCGTCGGCATCCGCTGTGCCGCGCCGTATCCGGCGGTATTCGACGTCGGCGTCCCAGTCACCACGGTCCTGTTCCTCGTAGGTGACCCGCGCCCGACCGGACACCGCGTCCTCGGTCGCCGCGGTCACCGCGATGCCGACCGTGAAATGCTGCCCGCCCCAGGTGAGCCGGGTGACCACCGGTTCGATTGCACCGATCCGCCAGCCGACCGCCGACTGCCACACGTCACCGCGGTCGCGGCTACCTATCCGGGCGACCGCCGCCAGCACGAGTGCTTCGGGTTCCGGTTCGGCGACCGTGTAGTCGACGACGAGCCGGTCGAGCAACTCGGTGTCGAGTTCGGCGTCGCGAACCTCCGGACGCGCCAACACGAAGCGGCAGAAGTCGACGTTGGTGACCACCCCCAGCACCCGGGTGTGTGCGAGCGCCTGATCGAGCCGTTCCAGAGCCTCCTCGCGGTCACGACCGTGCGCGATCACCTTCGCCAGCATGGGATCGTAGTCACTGCCGACCACCAGCCCCTCGGCCATCGCCGAGTCGACACGGACGCCGCTGCCGGGCCCGGTGTCGGGATGAACCAGGCGCGTGATGGTGCCGCCGGTGGGCAGGAAACCGTTGGCGGGATCCTCGGCGTACACCCGGGCCTCGATCGCGTGACCGGTCAGTGCGATGTCGGCCTGGGTCAGGGCGAGGATCTCACCGCGCGCCACCCGGATCTGCTGTTCCACCAGGTCGACGCCGGTGACCAACTCGGTGACCGGGTGTTCGACCTGCAGCCGGGTGTTCATCTCCATGAAGAAGAACTGGTCGGGCCGGTGTGCGGAGACGATGAACTCCACCGTGCCCGCGCCGGCATAGCCGACACTGCGGGCGGCGTCGCAGGCCGCCTCGCCGATGCGGGCCCGGGTCTCGGCGTCGAGTAGCGCCGAGGGCGCCTCCTCGATCACCTTTTGGTGGCGGCGCTGCAGGGAACACTCACGTTCGCCGAGATGGATGACGTTGCCGTGCTCGTCGGCGAGGATCTGCACCTCGATGTGACGTGGGGTGTCCACGAAGTGTTCGAGGAACAGGCTGTCGTCGCCGAATGCGGAACCGGCCTCGCGGCGGGCGCGCTGCAGCGCCGCGGGCAGGTCGGCGGCGTCGGTGACCCGATGCATGCCCTTGCCGCCGCCACCGGCGCTGGGCTTGATGAGGACGGGGAAGCCGATGGCGGGGGCGGCGGCGACGAGATCGCCGTCGGACAGGCCCGGCCGTGACACACCGGGCACCACCGGCACATCCCGTTCGGTGACTGCGGCGCGTGCGGTGATCTTGTCACCCATCGTCGCGATCGCCTCGGCGGGCGGCCCGATGAAGACGATCCCGGCGTCGTCGAGGGCGGCGGCGAACTTCTGGTTCTCCGAGAGGAAACCGTAACCGGGGTGGACGGCGTCGGCGCCGGTGTCGAGGGCGGCACGCACCACCGCGTCGATGTCGAGATAGCTCTGGGTCGCGGCGGCCGGGCCGACCCGCACGGCGACGTCCGCCTCACGGACGTGCCGGGCGTCGGAATCGGCGTCGGAGTAGATCGCGATGCTGCGGATGCCCATGCGGCGCAGGGTGTCGATGACGCGGCAGGCGATCTCGCCGCGATTGGCGATCAGCACGCTGCGGATCGGCCGGGAGGAGTTGGGGCTGGTCTGATTCATGGTCAATCACATCCGGAAGACGCCGTAGCGGGGTTCGGTCAACGGTGCGTATCGGCAGGTCTCCAAGGCCAGCCCGAGGAGCGTGCGGGTCTGCGCCGGGTCGATGATGCCGTCGTCCCAGAGCCGGGCCGTGGAGTAATAGGCGTCGGACTGCTCCTCGAACTGTTCCCGGATCGGCGCCTTGAAGGCTTCCTCATCGTCGGCCGGCCACTCGTTGCCGGATCGTTCGATCTGGTTGCGGCGCACCGTGGCAAGGGTGTCGGCGGCCTGCGGTCCACCCATCACCGAGATCCGGGCGTTCGGCCACATCCACAGGTAGCGCGGCGAATACGCGCGGCCACACATCGAATAGTTGCCGGCACCGAAGGAACCGCCCACCATCACCGTGAGTTTCGGTACGCGCGCACAGGCCACGGCGTTGACCATCTTGGCGCCGTTCTTGGCGATGCCGCCTTCTTCGTAGGCACGGCCGACCATGAAGCCGGTGATGTTCTGCAGGAACACCAGCGGAATGCGTCGCTGATCGCACAGTTCGATGAAATGCGCCCCCTTGAGCGCGGATTCGCTGAACAGCACGCCGTTGTTGCCGATGAAGCCGACCGGGTGGCCGTGCACGTGGGCGAACGCGGTGACCAGCGTGGTCCCGTAGTTGGCCTTGAACTCGGTGTATTCGCCGCCGTCGCTGATGATCTCGATCACCTCACGCACGTCGTAGGGCGTGCGCGAGTCGGTGGGCACCACGTCGTAGAGGTCGGTCTGCGGCCGCAGCGGTTCGCGGGCCGGCACCGTCTCCCATTGCGGTTGCTCCCGCGGGCCGAGGGTGGCGACGATCTCCCGCACCTTGGCCAGGGCCTGCTCGTCGTTGTCGACGAGGTGATCGGTGACGCCGGAGACCGATGAGTGCATCGCGCCGCCGCCGAGTTCCTCCGCCGTCACATCCTCACCGGTCGCCGCCTTCACCAGCGGTGGGCCGGCCAGGAAGATGGTGCCCTGGTTGCGCACGATCACGGTCTCGTCGCTCATCGCCGGGACGTAGGCGCCACCCGCGGTCGACGACCCGAGCACCGCCGCGATCTGCGGGATACCCGCGGCACTCATCGTGGCCTGGTTGTAGAAGATGCGACCGAAGTGTTCGCGGTCGGGAAACACCTCGTCCTGCTGCAGCAGCATCGCGCCGCCGGAGTCCACGAGGTAGATGCACGGCAGCCGGTTGGCGGCCGCGATCTCTTGTGCGCGCAGGTGCTTCTTCACCGTCATCGGGTAGTAGGTGCCGCCGGAGACGGTCGCATCGTTGGCGATGATCATGCATTCACGCCCGGCGACCCGCCCGACGCCGGCCACCACACCCGCCGACGGCACTCGCCCGTCGTACATGCCGTGGGCGGCGAGCGGCGACACCTCGAGGAACGGCGAACCGACGTCGAGGAGGCGGTCCACGCGGTCGCGAGGAAGGAGTTTGCCGCGGGAGATGTGCCGCTCGCGCGCTTTGTCGCCGCCACCACGACGTGCCTGCGCAAGTCGGTCGCGCAACGTCGCGACATTGGCGACATGCGTGGCCCGCGGACCGGGCGCGTTGCCGTCCACCCGGGGAACCTCGGCATCGAACGTGCTGGTCACCATCGACCTTTCAGTTAGCGGTCATTAACTGAGTTCATCGTACGGCACAACCTGCCGCGTTGTCACGCGTCGATCGATCCGCCATCACATTGTCGCAGCCAACGTGACGTAGCTCACGCCTATTGCGTAGTGTTAAAGGCAGGCCCACCACCCCTCGGGCCGCGACAACCGATGCCCGCAGCACCCCACACCCACGGGTGCGAGCGGACCGATATAAGAAGAAGGCCAGGTAATCCCATGACCCTCGCAGACGACCGCGCGCACCGCCTCGGTGCGCCCACCGACGAGACCGCGACGTTCTCCCCGAGCTCGTCCTCGGCGGCCTCGTTCTCCCTCGACGACCGCTACACGCGCGAAACCGGGACCATCTACCTGACCGGCATCCAGGCGCTGGTCCGCATGGTCCGCGACCGCGCCCGCATCGACCGCCGACAGAATCTGCGTACGGCCTCCTTCATCTCCGGCTACGAAGGTTCTCCGCTGGCCGGCTACGACCTCGAGATCGCCCGGCGGTCGGACTACCTCGAACCGTTCGACATCGTCCACCGCCCCGGACTCAACGAGGAGATCGCCGCGACGTCGGTGATGGGGTCGCAGGTCGCCGGCCAGATCGCAGATCTCTCGCCCGACGCCGAGGGGACGGCTCGTGACGGCGTGGTCGGCTACTGGTACGGCAAGGCTCCCGGCCTCGACCGCGCCACCGACGCCCTACGGCACGCGAACATGATCGGCACCCACCCCTGCGGCGGCGCGGTGGCCCTCGTCGGCGACGACCCGGGCGCGAAGAGCTCCACCATCCCGTGCGCGTCGGAGATGGCGCTGGCCGACTTGTACATGCCGATCCTGTACCCCGCCGACTCTCAGGACATCCTCGATCTCGGTGTGCACGCCGCGGTGATGAGCCGGATCAGCGGCTTGTGGACGTCGATGAAGATCTCCGCGCACGTCGCCGACGGCGCATCCACCGCCGAGGTCGACCCCAACCGGATCATGCCGGTCTACGGCGACCTGGGCCGCAGCCCGCATGTCCCGAGTGGACGGCTGCTGGGCGCCAGCCTGATGGAGTTGGAGCAGAATCAGCTCACCACCCGCATTCCGCGGGCGCTGCAGTATGCCCGGCTCAACGGACTCAACCGGATCGTCACCTCGAGCCCGGACGACCGGATCGGCATCGTCGCCGCCGGCAAGACCTACCTCGATCTACGGGAGTCGTTGCGGCTCATCGGCATCGACGACGCGCAGCTCAATCGACTGGGTATCCGCATCCTCAAACTCGGCATGGTCTACCCGCTCGACCGCGACATCCTCGACCGGTTCATGTTCGACACTGCCACCGGCGACCTCGACGAGGTGATCGTGGTGGAGGAAAAGCGCGACTTCATCGAGACGATGATGCGCGACATCCTGTTCCGCCATCCGCGCGCCCCACGCATCGTCGGCAAGACCAACGAGGACGGTTCGACACTCTTCTCGAGGTTCGGCGAACTCGACGTGGATGCGGTGTCACGGGGGCTGGCCACCCGGCTGGCGCATCACCATCATGTCGATGCGGCACAGGACTGGCTCGAACGGAAATCCAGGCGGCGCGGCCGAATCGAGCTTCCGCTGGCCGTCCGCACACCGTACTTCTGCTCCGGCTGCCCGCACAACAGTTCCACCAAGGTCTCCGATGACACGCTCGTGGGCGCGGGCATCGGCTGCCACGCGATGGTGCTGTTGATGGATGAACGTCAGGTCGGCGACATCGCCGGCGTCACCCAGATGGGCGGCGAGGGTGCGCAGTGGATCGGCATGGCTCCGTTCGTGACCGCGAATCACTTCGTGCAGAACGTCGGCGACGGTACCTTCATGCATTCCGGCTCGCTGGCGCTGCGCGCCGCGGTCGCCTCCGGCGAGAACATCACCTACAAGCTGCTCTACAACGGCACGGTCGCCATGACCGGCGGCCAGGATCCGGTGGGCGCGATGAGCTTGCCGCGATTGACGTCATTGTTGCTCGACGAGGGGGTGTCCCGGATCGTCGTCACCTCCGACGATGTGGCTCGGACCAAGGCGCTCGGACTGCCCAAAGACGTCACGATCCGCCACCGCGACGACATGCTCGACGTGCAGACCGAACTGGCCGCCGTCCCCGGCGTCACCGTGCTCGTGCACGACCAGCATTGCGCCGCCGAGAAGCGTCGCAAGCGCAAGCGCGGCACCATGAGTACGCCGAACCAGCGCGTGATGATCAACGAACGCATCTGCGAGGGCTGTGGTGATTGCGGCGAGAAGTCCAACTGCCTGTCGGTGCATCCGGTGGACACCGAGTTCGGCCGCAAGACCCACATCGACCAGAGTTCGTGCAACCTCGACTTCTCATGTCTGAAGGGTGATTGCCCGTCGTTTGTCACCGTGACGCCGGGTACCGGGCGGCAGCGCCGCCGCGCCGAGGACATCGCCGCGTCGCTGATGCCCACCCCGTCGGTACCCGCCGTGCGCGATTCATTCGCGATCCGGGTGACCGGTATCGGTGGCACCGGCGTCGTCACCGTGTCCCAGGTCTTGGCCACCGCCGCGGTGCTCGACGGAAACGCCGCACGCACCGTCGACATGACGGGTCTGGCCCAGAAGGGTGGTGCGGTGGTCAGCGATGTGAAGATCACCCCGGAGATCGTGGAGCAGGCCGGAAAGGTGGCCTCCGACGATTGCAGCCTGTACCTGGTGTGCGACCCGCTCGTGGGCACCGATCCGGTGAATCTGAAGGTCGCCGATGTCGACAAGACGGTCGCCGTGGTGTCGACCACCAAGATCCCGACCGGCGCGATGGTCATCGACACCACCGTCGGCTTCCCGGCGGACGCCCAGGTGCATTCGGCGATCGATGACAAGGTCCGTCGCGCGGTCTATCTCGATCCCGGGGAGCTGTCGACGGATCTGTTCGGCGACGAACAGTACGCCAACATGCTCATGGTGGGTGCGGCCTATCAGGCCGGGGCCTTGTCGATCTCGGCCGAGTCGATCGAGCACGCCATCGAGCTCAACGGCGTCGCAGTGGAGGCCAACATCCAGGCCTTCCGTCGTGGACGTCAGGTGGTGGACGACCCGGACGCGGTGGCGCACACGCTCACCGGCCTGCACGGGGCAGCGGCCACCGGCGACATCGAGCCGTCCGAGTACGCGCGGTCCGTGGTGGCCGCCATCGACTCACTCGACGCCGACCTCGCTCGCACCATCGCGATCCGCTATGACGAGCTGATCGCCTACGCCGACGAGCGTTATGCGCGTGAGTACCTCGAGTTCGTGACCCGGGTTCATCACGCCGGCCACGGTGCTGAGTTCACCGATGCGGTTGCCCGCAACCTGTACAAGCTGATGGCCTACAAGGACGAGTACGAAGTGGCCCGGTTGACCCAGGATCCCACATTCGCGGCCCAGATCGCCGAGCAGTTCGGCGACGACGCGCACGTCGCGGTGCGTCTGCATCCGCCGACGCTGCGCAGCATGGGGATGAAGGAGAAGCTGTCGCTCGGCGCCTGGGCCGACCGGCCGTTGTCGGCGCTGGCGACGATGAAGCGCCTGCGCGGCACCAAGCTCGACCCCTTCGGCCACAACGAGATCCGTCGGACCGAGCGCACATTGATCGGCGAATACCGGGAGCTCGTCGAAGATCTCCTCGGCGGGCTGGCCGACGGCCGGGTGAACGCCGACCGGCTGGGCTCGGCCGTGGAGTTGGCCGGCCTGCCCGACATGATCCGCGGCTACGAGAGCATCAAGATGGCCAACGTCGCGCGCTACCGCGAGGAGGTCGCGCGCCGACGGCAGGCGCTCGGCATCTGAGGGCGCAGCGGGCCCTCCGCTTGCGCAACCGCGCACCAGTCCCGCTCGCGCGCATGTCGCGACGTGCGCGCGAGCGGATCGAATGCGCGCAGACCGGCCGTCCCGGCGGCCCTTACTCCCAGAGGGTGCGGTTGCGCTCCAATCCGTCGAGCACCACGTCGAGTCCGATGCCGAACTCATCGGCGTACGAATAGCCCGGCTGCATGACGTGCGCCGTGGTCAACTCGGTGAGATGCGGGAGATCGGTCGGGTCGATACCTGACTGGATCGACTCCGCGACCTCCCGTGTGTCGGCTTCGTCGGTGGAGTCGAACGGCATGGTCGTCTCCTGCAGCACGAATCCGTACAGATAGCTGTCCAGCAGGGAGAATGCATGGGCCGCACCGCCGATCGTGAAGCCGGCTCCGCGCAACACCCCGATCACGGCATCGTGATGCCGGAGCGTCTCCGGGCCGGGGTCGCGCCGGGAATCCATCAGTCCCAGTGCCCACGGGTGCCGCACCAGTGCGTCGCGCGCGGACTCGGTGCGCACCCGCAACGCCTCCCGCCATGCCACGCCCGTCGGGATCTCGATCTCCGCGAAGACATGGTCGACCATGATGTCGAGGATCCCGTCCTTGTTGCGGACGTGGTGATAGAGCGACATCGCCTCGACACCGAGTTGCTGGGCGATCTTGCGCATCGTGACCGCGCCGATCCCGCCCTCATCGGCCATCTGCACTGCGGTTGACACCACCGCGGTGCGGGTCACCGGCTTGCGTTCGGCCTGTCGTGTTGTCGCCACTTTCCCTCCTCCTCTGGACATCACTTCACCTTACCGCGTAAGGTGAACTTACATCGTAAGGTACCGCTGATCGAGAGGACCGCACCATGGCCACCGACCACAATCCCAATCCCCCTGCCGAACACCCGCTACGGATCTGCATCGTCGGCGCCTCCGGCAAGCTCGGGCGCTACATGATTCAGCACTGCCTGGATCGCGGCTACCAGGTGGTCGGCGTGTGCCGACCGGAGAGCGTGTCGAAACTCGACGACGTCGCCGACCGCATCGAGATCATTCCCGGGCGCACCGACGACCGCGAGACGATCGCCCGGGCCGTCGCCGGCTGTGACGGCGTGTTGACCGTGCTGGCGCCGTGGGGTGTGCACGACTACTCCTCGGGCACCGCCAGAGCCGTGCTGGATCACGCCGAACCGGACGCCCGGCTCATCTTCTCCTGCGGCTGGCACATCTCCCGCGACGGCCTCGATCGGTATTCGTGGCGTCTGCGCTACCTGGTGCCCATCGTCAGCACGCTTGCCCGATGGGCGCGGTTCGTCGACATCGACGACCAGGTCCGCGCCACCCGGCTCATCTTCGACTCCGACACCCGATGGACCGTGGTGCGCGGCAGCGACCTCGAGGAAGGCGAGAGCCAAGGCCTGCCGGTGTGGAGCCGGCACGTCGGCGATCCGATCCTCGCGAGCAACCGGACGCGTCGCATCGACTTCGCGTTGTTCATGGTCGCCGCCTTGACCGACGACACGCTGGTGCGCGAAGCGCCGGCGATCAACGGATGTGCGACAGAATCGGCGCGGGCCTGCGCAGCCGATCAGCCCCGGGTGGAGTCCGAACGTGCCGACATGCCGTGATAGACGCGGGTCAGGTGCACCCGGCTGCTGATGTCGAGCTTGCCGTAGATGTTCTTCACGTGCTGCCGCACCGTGTGCAGACTGAGCACGAGTTCATCGGCGATCTCCCGATCGGTGAATCCGGCTGCGACGAGTCCGGCGACGTCGTACTCGCGTGTCGACAGAACATCGAGACCGGCGACGCCGGGACGGTCGCGCGACGACTCGAGCTCGAGTTCGAAGAGCTGGGCGCCGGGCTCACCGGGTACCGGACGCGACGTGCATTCCAGGACGTCCTTGACTCCGCTCCGCATCCGCACCAGGTAGGAGCGATGAACCACGGAGCCGGCGCCACCGACATCACGCAGGAGGCGGTACAGGATGTCCTGCCCCTCATGCAGGTCCTGGAGCAACTCGGTGGCCCCACGGCTGATCGCCGGTTCGATTGTGTTGGCCGCGAAATACACCACTGCGGCCGAGGTCGTTTCCATCGCGAGTTGGTACACCTCGAGTTGGTGCTGCAGGTCCTGGCGCGTACGCAACGTGGTGACCGCGCTACCGACAGTCTGAGCAATCGCGGACGCCATCCTGATGTCGTCGGTCTCGACCTTCATTCCCACCGAATCCGACGCGAAGTCCACCGTCCCGATGATCGAACCGTGATCCAGGATCGGCGCCTTGACGACGTGGACCATGTTCTCGAGGCAGTCGACGCGCTGGTAGACCTCGGAACGGCGCCATTCGGCCAATGACTGGTCTGCCAGGTTGTACACCGGAACCGAGTTCGCCAACAACGACCGCAGTTCTCCGTCCACTTGACGACCGCAGCGCTCGTAGGTCGCCATGAAGCGATCACTGACATTGCGCGAGTCGTACCAGTCCGGTGACGGCCCCTTGTCACCGAACAGGTAGATGGCGCTCATCGGTAGGTCCATCACCGCGCCGATTCCATCGAAATAGGTGGCGCTGAGCTCATCGAGATCGTCGGCTTCGGCCATGGACGCACTCAACCCGATCAGTGCTGCATATCGTGTGCCCACATCCGGCGAATAGCGATCAACGCCCCCGCACGAAGTTGTGGTCGGCAGAACTTTTGATGGTGGTCTCATCCCGAGAAAGACTCCGTCTCGATTGCTGTCCGGTTGACCGCGATTGCGCGGGACATCGAATCGCTCACTCCAGACGGAATTCGCCGGGGCGCGACATGGCCGACCGTCCTTGCACGGCCGGAGCGTACGGTGTCCCCCGACCGATTGCGTGTTCCCACTTTATTGCGTGGGGACGCGCCCCGCTGACCACGAGTTCCGCATCACATCTGAGGCATCATCGATGACTCTCACGCCGCAGATGGGAGAGCACTGCGTCCACGAACGCATCCGGACGCTCGAACGGCGGCCAGTGCCCGCACCTGCCGAGCAACCGGATGTCGGCGTGGGCGATATACGACCCGATTGCGAGTGCCTGCTCGTAGGGCACCATCCGGTCGTTTCGACCATGAACCACGGTGACCGGCAATTCCAGCTCGGCGAGCGCTGCCATGTTGCTGTGCGGAACACTCACCGAGGCCCGGTCGGCCAGGCCATGATCCGCACGCAACCGCCGCAGGTCAATCATCTCGCGCACGATGTCGTCGGTGACGAGGCGCTCGTCATACCACAACGCGCGCAGCATCCTCCGTAACCGATCGGTGCTGTCGGGGTCCTCGTCGAGTTCCGTCGACAGCCGCCACACCTCGGAAGGAAACGGCGAGAGCAGGTAGGGGTCGCCACCAGTGGATGCGTGACACGCACCCACCACAAGGGAGTCGACGCGACCAGGATGAGCGAGAGCCAGGTCGATCGCCGTCGTCGCGCCCATCGACGAGCCGATCACCGGGGCGTGTTCGATGTCGAGGTGGTCCATCACCGCGAGTACGCCGCGCACAGCGACGTCGTGCACGGGTTCGTGATACTCGACGGGACCGGTGAGCCCATAGTTCGGCAGTTCCACCACAACGCAGCGATACCTGTCTGCCAGTGCATCGCACACGGCCCGGTACGCGAGTGACGCGGTCGCCCCGGGCCTCGGCCCCCACGCACCGATCATCACCAGCACCGGGCCGGTTCCACGGTCGTGGTAACCGACGGTCATCTCGCTGGTCGACACGAAGCGCAACCATGTGGGGTCGACGAGCCGCGCGGGCAGTTCTGTCACGGAGGTGGTCATGCGGCCACCTTCTTCACCAGCGCACGCAGATCGGCACCGGTGTCGGCGATCTCCGCGTCGGTGACGTCCACGCCGCGGTCCATCAGCATCATCGCTGCCCGTACGTCTCGTGGCATATTGACACCCACGGCACCGATCACCCGGCCATTGCGGACATAGAACCAGCTGACCGAGTCCTCGGTGTGCTCGCGCGTCACGATCGTGGCCGTCTCGTCGATGTGACCGGCCATCTGCACATTCAGACCGAGATGGTCGGACCAGTACCACGGGACCTGCCGATAGGCCGCCGTGTCACCCATCATCGCCCCCGCCACGAACTGGCCCTGGTTCTGCGCGTTGAGCCACATGCCGTAGCGGACGCGACCACCGACGAAGGGATCGACGAAGTTGGCCACGTCGCCTGCCGCGAATATGCCGGGTACCTCGGTTTCGAGTCTCGCGTCGACGGACAGTCCGTGCCGGGTGTCGAATTGTGTGGGATCGAGGAAATCCAGTGCGGGTCGCTGACCTATCGCCGTCAGGACGACGTCGGCCGGTAGCGTCCGTCCGTCATCGAGGATGGCCCCGCGCACCCGGTCAGTCCCTTCGAACCCGACCACCGAGACCCCGGCGATCAGATCGAAATCCGCCTCGCGATAGCGCGATCGGAGGTGGGCGGCGGCGTGGCCGCCCACCGCACCGGTCAACGGGTGTCGCGACCGGCACAACCAAACGACGTCGTTGCCGAGCGCCGCCGCGGCTGATGCCGCCTCCACTGCCAGCAGACCTCCACCGACGACCACCACCTTTGCCCGGCCCCGCCGCAACCGGTCACCAACGACGTCGCAGTCATCCGCCGTGCGCAGCGAATGAATCCCGGCCAGATTCGCGCCGGGGACCTCGAGGGTGCGGCATACACCGCCCGTGGCCAGCAGCACCTTGTCGGCGACGATGTCGATCCCGCTGTTGAGCCGGACCGAACCCGCTGCCGTGTCGACCGCGGTCACCGGATCGTCCAACACGAGGTGGACCGCCAGCTCCATCCAGGAATCCCACTCCCGAAGCGTCGTGGAGAACAGCGAACGCGACCCCTGTAGACACTCCTTGGACAGGGGCGGCCGTTCGTAGGGCAGCCGCCCCTCGTCGCCGACGAGGAAGATCCGATCGTCGAAACCCCTCGCCCGCAGCGATTCTGCCGCACGAGCGCCGGCCATACCAGCGCCGACGATCACGTACGATCTCTTGTTCACCACGTCGCCTCACCCTTCGATGTCAGAAGAAAACACTCAGGTTCTTCGCCAGAATCAGGTTCTGGTCGAGCAGGATGATGCGATCGGCGATGCGGAAGCTCCCGTCCACCAACCGCAGCACATCCCGACGTTCACCTGCCCACAGATCGACTTCGGCTTCCAACCGGTTGCGATAGATGAAGAAGTTCGACCGGACGAAGTACTCGCCCTCCGCATCGGCTCGCTGGACGCGGACATTTGTCACCAGATGCCGTGAGCGCGAGGGTGGATCCTCGGCCCAGTGCATGCCGCTCTCCAATTGCTCGATCCGCATCTCCAGCGAGGCTTTGTCGTCGTCGAAGTGCGCGACCTCCAATCCGTTGAGGTCGTCTGCCTCGTCGGTCTTGCGCTGGCGACGTAGCCGGTTGCGCCGAATGGGCATCCGATAGTGCGCATCGTCAGTGAACAGATCGAACCAGGTCCGCCACTGCCACTCATCGATCAACTCGGCCTCGGCGTACAAGAACTGCTCCACAGCATGCTGCTCATCGATGCTGACCGACGTCATCCCCAATGACCGGAACATCGGCGCCGATCGTTGCTTCGTCGACTGCTCACCTGTTGTCAGCATTGGCCACTCCCTTCATGATGGCGGCTGCACGTGGACCGATACCGGCGCCCATCGCGGTGGCCTCGTGCTCGTGTCGCTCTGGTTCCACCGCAGGAGCGACAGGCCACTCCTCACTGGTCATGAATTCGAGCCAGCGACGATAGAACGTGCGCTGCGGCCCCTCGCCGAAGTAGTTGCGCAGGACCCGGCCCGGGTACACCGGGTCGTGGTCGGTCTCGTGGCCGTGGCCCATCTGGTAGTTCCACGCCATCTTCCGCGTTTGCGTTCCCCGGTCCAGCATCTGTCCGATGAGATCCCAGTTCTCCCCGTCGTCTGTCTCGACGACACCGGCGGCGCCCTCCGTGAATGCGGCCGAGGTCCGTTGGGCGCGCTTGACCTCCTCCGGGGCGTCGGCATCGACGATCGTCCACGACCAGATCTCGAACTCGTTAGGGCCCTTCGGATGCCACACACGGAGGTTGGCCGAACCGGGCAGCCCGGACAGGTTGGGAAAGACCGTGAAGTTGCCGACCGTGTTCGCGCGGTCCTCACCCAAGCGCTCGAGGCGGGCGTCGAACTGGTCGCTGTTGTATCGCCCGAGCGGATCGTCGGCGAACCGCGTCATCCGGTCGAAGATCATCGAGTACCCGTGGCCCTGGCGGGAGGCGAACTCGATCCCCTGGATGTCGCGCAGGAAGCCCGGATCAAACGTACCCAGCGACGAGGCGTGGGTGATGATCGCGTGATAGCCATCTCCACCGAACTGTTCGGCACCGAGCTTCCAGTTGCCGTGAATCGTCCATTTGATGACGCCCGGCAGCATCTCGATGCCACCCGGGGTCCGGTCGACCCAGCTGTCGATGTAGTACGTCATATCGCCGAGAAAGTCCGTCAGCGGCACCGCATTCTCGTCGAAGGTGGCGAACCACATGCCCTTGTACTGGTCGATCTGGGCGACCTCAACCAAACCCCAGCGCTTCTGATCGAGGTCGTTGAAGTACGCCGTATCCAGGTTCGGCACATTGATCAGTTCGCCGGCGGTGTTGTAGGTCCAGCCGTGATACGTGCACATGAAATTCCGGGCATTGCCATCCTCGGCGCGGCAGATCTTCATGCCGCGATGTCGACATGCGTTCAGGAAGACGCGCACGCTTCCGTCCTTCTGGCGGATCGCCAGCACGGGATCGCCACCCATGTAGGTGTTCACGAAGTCACCCGGCTTCGGCAGCATCGAGTCATGGGCGATGAACAGCCATGCTCGCCCGAACACCTGCTCGAGTTCTCGTCGATAGATGTCGTCGTTGATGAAGATCTCCGGACCGATGAGACCGTTCTCCCAGTCCACCAGCTCCTGCAGCTGGTCATTGATGTCGCGCGTCATGATTCTTCTCTCTGTGAATGGAATCGGTTCAGGAATCGAGGAAAGCCGTCGCCACGGCAGCGAACTCGTCGGGCCGCTGCTCCTCCATGTGATGCGCCCCGTCGGCCATCACATAGACCGAACCGTCCGCTACCTGTCGGCTGAGTTCGAGGGCGTACTCGGGCACCGCGAAGGCATCGGAGTCGCCCCACAGGAACAGCGTCGGGGACGTCACGAGCGGCAGATGCGCACTGAGATCCTGCGGGATCCCGCGGCCGCCCTCGGCCGTCCAATCGGAACCGAGTTCGAGGAGGTCAGGCATCAGGCTCAGTTCCCACCGCAGGTCGAAGGTCCAACGGGGGATGTCGTCGCCGCCCTTCCATTCGAGCTCGGCCATGATGTCGAACAGCTTCTCCTTTGTCGGGCCCCCGTCGGCGTAGTAGCGGCCCCAGGCCTCACGTCCGAAGCGGCCGAGTTCCGGGGTGAGCGGCTGCGCACCCGGCACCGGTTCACTACCGGTGACGATCAACCGGCCGACCAGCTCGGGACGTTCGGCCGCAAGCGCGATGGCGGTGGAGCCGCCGACAGAGTTGCAGACGAAGTCGGCCTGCTCGATTCCGATCGCGTCCAGCGCCTTGCCGATGACCCCTGCGTGGTAACTCCAGCGTGGGGCGCGGAACGGTTCTTTGCTGGAGCGCCCGTAGTGCAACATGTCCATCAACAGCACGCGCCGGGATTCCGCGAATGTTTCTGCCACGGTGCCGAAGTCGGTCCAACTCGAGCAGCCCGGGCCGCCGCCGTGCAGAAAGACCGTCGGCCGGCCGGTCCCCATGTCGATGTAATGGATCAGGTGATCCCCCGCGCGGACCTGCTTGCCTTCGGGTTCGGTCAACTGGATATCTCGCATGTTCTTCTCTCTCAATTATTTCCGTCGGTCTCCACGAGCGGGAGGTCATCCAGCGAGCAATCGCGGTCGGCCGGCGCCACGTAATCGGTGATCGTCTCGCCGTCGACGATGGTCCCTGCGACCACGTACTCGGGCTGAGCTGTCCCGTCGATCGCATCGCGGGCGGCGGCGACCATCGCCCAGCCGGTGCACACCGGATCGGTGTCGATGGTGGCAGAGATGGTGCCGTTGCGGACCGCGGCGATGGCCGCCTCGTCTCCGTTGTTGCCCGTCACCACGATGCCCTCCGGGTTGCTCGGCGAATATGCCGTCAGACCCCGGGCTTGCATGGCGGAACCGATACCGAGTGCCGAACCGTCGTTGTAGGACCAGAACCCGTCGATCGAGGGATTCGCCGACAGCATGTCCTGTGCAAGCGCTGATGCACTGGCCGACGTGTCTGCGGTGTTGTCCTGTCGAACAACGATATTGAGACCCTTGTTCTCAGCCGCCTCAGTGAAGCAGTCGGTCATGGTGACGATCGATGGCGCCGGCGGGCCGGACATGATCGCGATCGTGCCGTTCGGTTTGGCTTCGGCGTAGTAGTCGGCGAGCCGATCGATGACACCACCCGGCTCACAGGTGGTGCTCTCCGTCCACACCGAGGCGTCCACACCGGTACCGCCCGAATTGATCCCGATGACGGGGATGCCGGCGGCGTCTGCACGAGAATAGGCACCCGAAATCGCCCCCTCGTCCAGCGCCCATGCACCGATCGCCGAGGCCGGACGGTCGACCATTGTCTGGAGGTTCGACACCTGCGTGTCGGGCGACAGGTTCGCATCGTAGACTTGCGCTTCCCAACCCAGCTCTTGCGCAGCGGCTTCCACACCCTCGGCCGTGAACTTCTGCCCTTCCTGCGAGAGCACCGGGGAGGAGAACCCGAAGAACTCGCTGCCGGAATCAGAGCTGCCGCCGCACGCGACCACGCCGACTCCGAGAGTGGCGGCCAACGCTGCCGTGACCAATGGTTTGGTGATCTTCATCGTGGTGTCTTTCCTTCTGTCACTCAATGGTCAGAGCCGGGATTCCGCGATGACGCATCGTTGCGTCGCCGCCACCTGGATCTGGTCGTCATGTACGCGAACCGAATACGTACCGACGGGTTCTGTGGCCGGAGCGGTCAATGCTGCGCCCGTCTTCACCGAGAAGGCCGCGTAGTGCAATTCGCACTCGACGGTGTCACCGTCGACATATCCCTCGGCTAGCGAGTACTCGGCGTGCGAGCACGTGTCGTCGATCGCGAAATATTCTCCGTCGATGTTGAACACGGCGATCGGCGGACAGGTACCCGGAACTTTGAGTCCGGTACCAGGTTCGAGGTCAGCGGTGCTGCAGGCGCTAATCCATGTGTCGGTGTCAGACACTGGTCGTCACCCCCGTCTGGCGTGTCGAGAGCACACGTTGCATCCGTGCAAAACCGCCCGAACTCCGAGCAACGCCGACGCCCACCGCAGCGATGAGCAGCACGCCGTTGACTGCCTGTCGCCAGAAGCTGGAGATGTCGGCCAATGTCATGACGTTCTGCACCACACCGAGAAACAGCACGCCGATCACGGTGCCCCAGATGCTGCCCTTGCCACCCTTGAACGATGTGCCGCCGATCAGGACTGCCGCGAGGACGCCGTTCAACAACGCCGGATCGACCTGGGGGGACGCACCTGTCAATCGCCCCACCTGCACGATCGCGGCCACGCCGGCGGACAGCCCGGCCAGCGCGTACACCCCGGTCCTGACGTTCTTGACGTTGATGCCGTTGAGCCGCGCGGCGTCGGCATTGGAGCCCACGGCGAACACCGCTCGTCCGAAACGCGTGTAGCCCAGCACACCCGCAGCGACGAGAACCAGCGCGATGTCGAAGAGAAGGATGATCGGGATCGAACCGATACGACCGGTGGCAAAGGTGTTGACTGCGCTGAAAGCCGGGATGTCGAACACGTTGACGGTGGAGCCGTCGTCGGCCAGTAGCGCGATGCTGGCGGCGATGGACGCCATGCCGAGGGTGACGACGAGAAATGAGATGTTCGCTCGCGCTACCAGGATGCCGTTGATGACGCCGAGAACTGCCCCGCTGGCCAGCGCCCCGGCGATGCAGAGCAGCGCGGGTGCGCCTGACTGGAGCAGAAGGCCGAAGCCCATGCCTGCCGCAGCGGTCATGGAGACGATCGACAGATCGATCCCGCCGGCGATGATGACGAATGTCGACCCGAGAGCCAACGACAACGCCACGCTGTTGGCACCGACGATGTTCATCAGGTTGGACCAGGTCAGGAAGCTCGACTGACTGATCGCCGCAACCACGACCAGGACGGCGAATGCCACCAGGACGCCACCGGTGTCACCCAGGTGTGGCATCGATGGTCTACTGCGCTGCGTGATCGGCGAATCCCCGGCGACATCCGGGCGTTGCTCGAGTGTGGTCACATCATTCTCCTCGTGGAGGTCGAATCGATTGTCGGTCAGGGTGATAGCAGCCCGAACCGGTCAGGACTGCAGGAGTGGTGCACGTCCGGTCACCATGGCCGTGTTGATGTTGTCCTCGGTGATCTCCTGCCCGATGAACTCGGCCACCACATCGCCTTGGTGCATGGTCAGAACCCGGTCACACATTCCGCACAGTTCGTTGAGTTCCGAGGAGATGATCACGATCGCGGCCCCGCGAGCCGCCTGCTCTCGCAGCATCCGGTAGATCGAGCTGCGTGCACCGACATCGATGCCGCGGGTCGGTTCGCTCATCACATAGACGGGCAGCGTCAGTTCGAACAGCCGCCCGATGATGATCTTCTGTTGATTGCCGCCGGAGAGCAGTCCCACCGCCAACCGAGCCGATGCGGTCCGTACGTCGAAGCGGGACACGGCTTCTGTCACGTATCGACTCTCCAACGCGGAACGTCGCAGGCCCTTGCGGAAGATCCTCGACCGCCAGGCGAGCGCAAAATTCTCCGCCACGGAACGGTTCAGCATCAGCCCCATCGCCTTGCGGTCCTCGGGAACAAACCCGATGCCTCCGTCGAGCACCTTGTCCGGTCGGCCACTGGGTACTGATTCACCATCCACCCAGATCTCGCCGTCGGCGACCACAGCACCGCCCAGAGCGTGGCCCAGGACCTCCTTGCCTGAACCGGCAAGACCAGCTACTCCGAGGATCTCTCCGCGAGCCACCGCAAAGTCGACGGGCCGCAGCCCTTTGGACTCGACCGAAACGGCTTTGACACCGAGCACGACGTCATTCGGATCAGCTGTGTGCGTGCGCTGTCCGTAGTAGTCACCGAGTTCGCGACCAACCATTTGCCGGACGATCTCGTCTTCGGTGGTTGTCGCGACATCGAGTTCGGCGACGATACACCCATCTCGCAGTACGGCGGCGGTGTCGGCGGCTCGGAAGATCTCGTTCATCCGATGCGTGATCATCACGACAGTCGTTCCGGCCCGACGCTGCGCCTCGACCAGTTCCAGCAACCGATCGGCTGCCTTCTCGGACAGGGAGCTGGTGGCCTCGTCGAGGATGAGTACCGACGGGTGTGTCGACAGCGCACGTGCGATTTCGATCTGCTGCTGTGTCTCGATGGGCAGGTCGCCCACGCGTGCCCGCGGATCGGCATCGATTCCGCACATCTCCAGAACTGTGACCGCCTCGGATCGCATGCGCCGCCACGACACCACCGCCGGTGCCCTCGCCGGGAGACGTCCCATGAAGATGTTCTCGGCGACGGTGAGGTCGGCAGCCAGTGTGAGTTCCTGACTGATCAGCGCGATGCCCTGGCGCCGTGCCGCATTCGGATCGTTGAGGCGGCAACTTTCACCGTCGATGACGATCTGTCCGGAGTCGGGGCTGATGAGCCCACCGATGATCTTGGCGATCGTCGATTTGCCTGATCCATTCTCTCCGGTCAGTGCCGTCACCGTCCCGCGACGAAACGACAGCGACACGTTCTCCAGTGCAACGGCATTGCCGAAGCGCTTCGCGATTCCATCGAGGTGTACGACCACGTCGTGCGGATCGATGGGGTGGGGGCTGGTCATGAACACGAGTCAAACACCGGGCCGACATATCTGGAATACCGCTGCGCGGTGAACCTTTGGGCTACCTCATTTGCGTCAGGCGGCGCAGGGTCGCCCCGTCGTGTGTGCCGACGACGTCATGCTCGTTACGTTCACATGTCGGATCGCGTAGGCCTGTTACGCCGCAGTGACATCGTGCCGAAGACGGCGGCGGGCCGCCACGATCGAGAGCGCGCATGTGAGCAGCGCCACCGCGCCACCGATCACGAACAGTGCGCGATAGGCGGCCTCGGACGGCACGACAGCGCCGTGATCGTCACCAAATGCCTCGAGCACGGCCACCACGAGCGCGGAAGCAACCGCTGTTCCCGCGAAGCGGGCCACCACGTTGAGCGCCTGTGCTGCCGCCATCCGCGTGGGCGGGGTCGACACCGAGATCATCACCGGGGTCGCTGTCATCCCCATGCCCACTCCCGCCGCCACGACGGTGACGCCTACAGACACCTGCCACGGAGCGTCGTGCCATCGCAGGAGCAGCAGGTACCCGACGGCGACGAACGCCGCGGCCACGGCGAGAGCCGTTGCTGCACCGCTGCTTCGGATGAGCCGGGCGGCGACAGGCGTGCTCACCACAATCACCAGGCCGCCGGGAGTGAGGAGGATACCGGTGATCAGGATCGACTCCCCCATGCCTGCATACGGGCCCACCGGCGCCGTCTGTAGCAGCTGCGCGGCCGTCAGGGTGGCGAGCATGTACATCAGTCCGATCAGACCCGACGCGATGTTCGCCACCGCGATCACCGGAGATCGAGCAGCACGTAGATCGACGAGTGGACACCGGTGCCGCATCTCGTACCGCATCCAGAAGACGGCCACGAGCACACCTGCCCCGAGCAGGCTCAGCAGTGCCGGTGATGTCCATCCCCACCGGGGTCCCTGCGAAACGGGTATGAGCAGACACAACATGACGGCGACCAGACCAAGCGCACCGACCGGGTCGAACGACTCGCCCGAGCGTGCCGGGTCGGGCGGCAGCAGCGCGCGGACGCCCACCGCGAGTGAGACGCCGGCGGCGGTGGCGATCCAGAAGAGTGCCGAGATGCCGAGGTCTTCGGTGATCCACGCTGCCAGCGGTAGGCCCACACCGCCGCCGAGGCCGACCGCCACCGACATCGTGGAAGCGCCGACGGCCGCCCGGGACGGCCCCAGCAGGCGACGGATGATGCTCATCCCCACTGGGATCACTCCGGCCCCGCATCCCTGCAGGGTGCGCCCGATGACCATCGGAACGAGGTCGTCGGTGAGTGCACAGACGGCGGTTCCGACCGAGATCGTCGCCACCAGGATGGTCAGTACCCGTCGATCTCCGACGAGGTCCGCGGCGCGCCCCGCAATCGGCGTACTCGCCGCCGCGGCCAGGAAGGTGGCGGTCAGGGCCCAAGACCCACTGGTGGCGCTGACTCCGAGGTAGGCGCCGATCATACCGGCTGCCGGGACCAACGCGGTGGCCAGAAATGAGGCGAGCATTCCGCACCCGCACAAGATGAACAGTCCCGCACGATACGATCCGCGTCGGGCATCGCCTGCTGGGGCTATGTCTTGGTGTCGTCTGGAACGTCGTCTCGCTGCAACGCCGCCACGGCGGGAACTGGGCATCGGATCAGTCCATCAGCTGGCGAGCCCACGACGCCATCGCTGCGCCGTGGTATCCGCACAGATACCGCATCGGAGGTATGGACGAGGATCGTCGGCGCCCCATACGATCTCATCCACCGAGATGTGTTGAGATGCAATTCCTCGGCCAACCCGACCCAGACATCGGTGTTTGCGAATGTGCCTTCCGAAAGCGAATCCCTATGTGTCAGAATGCTAATCAATTTCCGGGACTCGTACTCGGAACCGCGACCTTCGGTGTGGCTCCGCGCTCCGACGATGTCCCCGCACTGGTACGTGGTGCGCTCGAGCGCGGGATCACCTCCTTCGACACCGCCAATTCGTATGGCAATCAGCCCGAGTACGACCAGCCGTCGGTACCGTCACACCGGATTCGTCCCTCGTCGGAGGAACTGTTGGGGCGTGCGCTGCGGGGCATACGCGACGAAGTCCATCTGGCGTCGAAGGTGGGAGAACCACTCGGGCGGTCGCGCGTGGACGGCCCCTTCGTCGGATTGCTCACCCGGGACCACATCGTCGAGCAACTGGACCTGAGTCTTCGCCGGCTGGGCACCGATCGCCTCGATCTCTACTACGCCCATCTCCCCGATCTGCACACGCCGCTCGATGAGACGGTCGCGACCTTCAACGATCTGATCACCCAGGGAAAGATCCGCGCATGGGGTATCTCCAACTACTCCAGCGCCCAGACCGAGCAGCTGATGCATGTCGTGTCGGAGTCGGGCGCGCGGCCACCCGCCACCCATCAGGTCCGCTACAGCCTGGCCGAACGCGATGTCGAAGACAGCGGCGTCACCGCAGCGGCGCAGAAGTTCGATATTCCGATGCTCGCCTACTCCCCCTTGGCCGGGGGTCTACTGGCCGGACGCGGTGCTATCGAGCGCGCATACGTTGGCCACAGACGTTGGGGTGGAGGAGGGTTCAGCGACGATCAGATCGGTCGAGCCCGGCGGTTCGCATCCCTCGCCGACGATTGGGGAGTGACCCCCTCCTCACTCGCGCTGGCCTGGCTGTTCAGGCGACCGGGAGTAGCGGGTGTCGTCGTGGGCACCAGCGCGTTGTCGAATCTCGACGACGCCCGCCGCGCAACGGCGATCGACCTGGACGACGAACAACTCGCCTTGCTGGACGCTCTTCGGTTCGCGGAGGATCGACCCGGTCGATCGGATGCTGTCGACCGGCAGCTCAGTCAACGATGAACGGGCGCTACCGATCGTGAACCGAGCCTCATCGACGCCCGGCCAATGACCGCGTGGACGTGGCGACTTCGGATTCACTGTGCGTTGTTGAACAGTTGGAGTGCGAGGCAGGCTTCGACGACCGAGATGGGTGGGGCGATCATCTCGGTGAGTTCGTATGTGTTGCGCCGCTGTGGTGGCGGTGGTGTGGGTGGTGGGTGGATGCGGGCGCGTACCTGTTCGAGGTTGCGCAAGAACAGGGCGGCGACGTCGGGGCGTCGGTTGTGGCGTTTCGGATTCGGTGGGGCGCCGGGTTCGCTGTTGCGTCGCCACCACACCCGCCCGGCGTCGGGGCCGTCGGTGTACACCCCGGTGGTGAACTGGCCCGGGTTTGTGCCGACCATCCGGTTGTGCGGGCCACACGCGGGGGCGAGGTCGACGATGTCGGTCTTGCCGCCGTCGGCGAAATCACGCACGGCGTGATGCATCTCCACGTGGGCGGCGGGCTGGTCGCAGTCGGGTGCCGAACACACGTGCCCGTCGGGGCGGGCGAAGGACACCAGCCGTTGCGCGCGGGTGGCCAGTCGTTTGGCCTGCCCGAAATACAGCGGTATCGGACTGCTGTCGGCGAACACCGCCAAATACTGTTGCGCTTGGGCGGCCAACCGGATCACATCAGACATCGGCAGACTCGACCCGGTCGCGGTGATCCCGACCCCGGATTCACGGATCAGATCGTTGAGGTCGGCCTTGATGATCAACTGCACCGGCAGACCACGATGCGACTTACCGAGCAGGCCGTCGTCGAACACCGCCCGCAACAACGCCGCCAACGCATCGTGTTTGCGTTGCGCCGGGGACCGCAGATCCCGTGCGGCGGCTGCTTCCAACGCCTTGGGGTCGGCGTCGTCGACCCCGCCGCGTGGGGAGTCCGGGTCGTCGGGATTATTGAGGCCGGGTTTGGCCCACACCGCCCACAACGTTTCGATCAACGCCCGGGTTTCCGGGTCGAGGTGGCCGGTCAGTTTCGACATCTGCTGGGCGTCTTGCCGGTTGACCCACACATTACGACGCCGTTTACGGTCACTGTCGTCGGTCAACTCGCCGTCGGGGTCGAGGTTGTCGAGCAACCGCTGCCCGAGTTCGCCGATCTCGGCGGGCGTGTGCTCGCACGCCAACCCGGCCAGGGTCGCCTCGGCGGCCACCTTCTTGTCATGCGGCACCCGGTGCGGCAACGCGTCGAGGAACTCCACGGTGGTGTCGATGTGGGCGGGCCCGACCCGGCCGTCGGCGAACGCCTCGGCCAGGGTCGGATATTTCGGCTCGGCCGGCTGCCCGTCGAGTTGACGGAACTCACCGGTCGCGGTCATCTGCTGTCGGCGACGACCGGGGTGCGACACCCGCAACACCGCGTTCATGAAGTTGGGCAGACTGCGATACCCCATCGACCGGGGCACATCACGATCCGAGATCTCCAGGATCTGCCGGTTGCCCTCGAACAACATCCGGTTGATCGCCCGTTCCTGCGCGGTGGCCACCGCCACCAACTCGGCATCACTGCACTTCGACAGATCCGCCGACGCCAACCGATCCACCACAGCATGCAACTCGGCCAGCAGACCCGGCACCTCAGACAACGACACATCCGATACAGGTGCATCGACCGCATCAGACTCATGAGACCCGGCCATACTCACCCCCGACAGACCGCGTTGCGAACGTATGTTCGAGAGTAACCCATGATGGCCGAACCCGCAACCCTTGCTGTCCCAACATCGGCGACAGTGCGGGTGGTCGTGTGGAGACACCTTTGCGTCGAGGCTCAGGGGCTGGCTGCTCTTGAAAACTTGGTCTTGTCGTGCGTTTGGCCTTCTCGCGATGGCCGGACGTAGGCCGAAGCCGCAGACAGGTCTCGACGCTCCCGGCCGAGACCACGAACCGACAGGCTTTTCGACGAGATGAGCTCGCGGGACCCGGCACGGGACCACCAGAGGACATCTATCGACTTGAAAATTCCGAAGTTTCGGCGAAGCCTCACGCCGAAAGGACGAACGCTTCGGCGTGCTTGCCGTTCGACTACCAGGCTCACGTTCAGCGATTGTTGCCCTGAACGCCGCCAATCTTCATATCTAAGCGCAAACCATGCCGAACGCTGGCGCTCGAGGTGTTCCTCTAGACACTTCCACCCGCGTGGGCCTGCGACACCGTGACTTCGACGCCGTAGTCCCCCTCTCTGGCCTCCGCTCGGAACTCTCGATCGGGATACTGCTCCGAAGCTGCGCGCTCCCAGCCCCACGCCAACCATTCACCCAGGGTGAGCGCGACGACGGTCGGCATTGAATCCAGTCCTGGAAGGATGTCCCACAAATGAACATGGTTAACGACTTCTTCAACAGATTGTCGATCCGGCAACTGCCGGAGCCAGTCGCGAACGTTGTCGTGGTCCGAACCTGCCAGGATCACGCAGCCCTCAACTTCCTCAAACCGTGGTTTCTGTAATAACGCGATAGCTACGGCCGTGACTGGATCGCCAAGATTACGTAGATAAGTCTTGGGATCCATCCACGTGCCGTACTCACTGATCTTCGGAATCTGCTGCCAGATGTCTGCCATCACCGCAATCCTCTCGTCTCTTCAGGGGTCGCCGGCCTTACTTCTTTGGACTCCTTAATAAACAGGTTTCCGTCAGGCGCGAAATGCCGTTCAAAAACCATGACGTGCGGGGTCGGTACACCGCCGTGCGCTCGTCCCGTGACGTCGACTCGCTGGAGTGGGGAGCCATCGGAGTCGTAAGCCTGATATGAAGTGACCTGCGGGCCGTTCGAGCGGTACAGAACTTCCCCCGGCTGAGCAAGCTCCGGGAATCTACCGCTCACGCGCCGCGCACCCTCTATTGCGGTGCCCTCCAGACACGGTTCCGGCACCAACCCCAACGGATCCACCCACGCCGTCGGATTGAACGGATAGCCGGCCGGATTCGGTGACGGCGCCAGACCCAGCGGGTCCTGGGTCACGTAGCGGGCCGTCTCTGGGTTGTAGTACCGATGCAGGTTGTAGTGCCAGCCGGTCTCGCCGTCGAAGTACTGGCCGGGAAACCGAATCGGCGTCTGCGCACCGGACCACGTCGTCGAACCCCACACCGTCGACGCGGCGTGGCCCACCACCTCACCGGACTCCGGCACCACCAACTCGGTCGGCGACCCGACCAAATCGGTGACAATCGCGAAGAACTCGGCATCCACCGCATCCTGATCAGGTGCAAACCGGGCACAGGTCTGCGTGAGCGGCGTATGAGTACCCGGCCGATACGACCACCGCGTCGCCTCATCGGCCGAGTGCTGCTCAATGACCGTCTCGCCGTCCCAGACGAATCGCATACGGTCCGTGATGTTCCCCGCCGAATCGAGGCGCGCCTTGGTGATGCGACGGCCTAGAGCGTCGTAGGTGTACACCCACCGAACACCGTCCGGAGTCGTCACCTCTGCCAATTGGTCGAATGCGTCGTAGCGGTAGTGCCAGACATCGGTTGGCCGAGACAATCGACCCACGGACTTGCGCACAAGTCGGGCAGCCGCGTCATAGGAGTATCTGGTACGTCCGTCCCGCACCAGCAGATTGCCGCGAAACTCTCGACGCCCCATCGAATCACGATCGATCGATGTGGCAGAAGCCACCTGTTGACCCACCACGTTGCTCAGTGCGTCGTAGGCATACTCCTCGGTGACCGCGTCGTTGTCCACGACGCACGTGATCCGACCGACTGGATCGAGATCGAGAGTCCGCTGTCGCACTTCTCGTGGCGTCGTCGTTGCCTGACCCGTGAGGAAGCCGTCAGCACGATAGTCGTACGTGTCGGCCCGAATCACCAGCGGTTCTGGTCGAGTCGAGCCACCCAGACCCAGGTCGAGAAGTTGCTCTGGATGGGTGAGCACTCGCTGTCCACTCAGCTTGCCACCCGCGTCGTAGGCCCGTGACACCGCGAGCTCGCCGACACTCCACTTGGTCAACGCACCGCGGATGTCGTGCTCGAATCCGATGCGACGGCCGTCGACGATCATCGCCGACAGTTCGCCGGCGGGACCCCATTGCCACGACGTCACGGCCCCCGAGGAGGAGCGCCGTTCGATGCGGCGGCCCGCGATGTCATGGGAGATGCGAACGACGGATTCACCGTCGATCGATTCCGCAGAAGTTACCCCGGTAGCCGTGGTCCGGAAATTCACGGTGTGGGTGACGGTGTCGCCCACACCACTGACCGCCGTCGTGCACCGGCCCGCCAGATCGTATGTGTAGTTCCGAAATTCGCCGCTGTCGGCGCGGGTTTCGACCAGTTGTCCGAGGACGTCATAGCGGAGTCGGCGCGTCACCCCGGTCGCAGGTGTCACCGACGTCACCCGTCCGGTCGCCTCGTGGGTGTAGTCGGTGCGCGCACCCGAGAAGTCGGTTTCGGCGGTCAGTCGACCGTCGCCGTCGTAGGTATACGCCCACGTCTGGCCCAGTGGGTTTGTCACACCGACGAGACGGCGTTCGGTGTCCCACGTATAGCTGGTCACGGTACCGTCCGGCGCAGTTGTACTGGCCAGCAAATCGAACGCGCCATATGTGTGAACGGTGTGCGCACCCGCCGGATCGATGTGGCGCAGCAGGTTGCCTTCGCCGTCGTAGCTCCACAGGTCCTCGGTGGCATCCGGGTTGCCGCGCCGCAGCAGTTTCCCGTCGGGAGTCCACTCGTACGTAGTGACTCGTCCCAGCGGATCGGTCACCGCTTTCGGGCGCCCGAATGCGTCACGGTCGATCAGTGTGGTCGCACCTGCCGGATCGGTGACCTGGACCGGTAATCCAGCTGGGTCACAGAGGACACGGGTAATGCCGCCGGCGGCGTCGACGACCGTTTCGATGGTGCCGTCTGATCGGTACGTGTATTCCGTTCGAGCGCCGCGTTGATCGGTTACTGCCACCAGATTGCGCTCGGTATCCCACTCCTGGCGAGTCACGGTCCCGTCGGCATGGTGGACCGCGGATGGACACCCGGGCGCGGCGTAGTCGACGCGGATTGCCGCACCGTCGGGCCTCACCAGTTCGGCGACATCACCGTCCGGTGTGTAGAGGTATCGGGTCACTGCACCATCGGGCGCGGTGACCTCGAGTGGCGCGCGACGCGGATTGAAATCTGTATGCGTGCGTGCGCCACTGGGTAGTTGCCGATCCCGGAGTCGCAGGTCCGCGTCGAAGCCGTGCGCAGAACGTGCTCCGCTGGAGTCGGTGACAACGGTGACCGATCCCGTCCCAGTGGTGAGGTACTCGAATTCGGCTGACATGATGCCGCCGGTTCCGTCTTGCCGCACCACCCGACCGTCGCCGTCGTAGGTATTGCGCATCTCGTTGTCGTTGGAGTCGCGCCACGACAGCATCCGGCCATATTCGTCGTACGCATAGGTGGTCGCCCCACCCGACGCGGAGCTCACCGAGGTCAACTGTCCGGATTCGTAGTGGAATTCGCGGACGACGCGCGGCGTCGCACCGTCGTCGAGACCGACAGCCAGAGAGCGAATTCGTCCGCCATGCGCCTCGACGTGGACTCGATAACCGCCGGAATGCCTGATCTCCACGGGCTCGCCGCGTTCGTTGTAGTGGAAACGGATCCGATTGTGGTGACGATCGGTGATGGCGCTGATGGATAGATTTCCGAGTGCTACATCCAGACCCACGAGTTCGGATTTGGGCGCGAAGTGCCAGGTGAGATCACGATCTGGGTCTGTCACCCGGTAGCCGCCACCGTCTGTCCGCGACATCGTCCAGCGCTGCTGGGAGTGCCGCGCAGTCACCGGCTCGTCGACACGCGGATGCGGGTACGTCAGCATCACGCCGTCTTCTGCCAGCAGTGTGACACCGCTGTCTTCGACAACGATCCGCATGTCGAGGGTGCTCGACCACGTCGGCCCGAACCACCGTCCGAATCGATATCCGGAGCGATGGCGCCGGCCGATTGTCAGTGGTAGAACGCTTGGAAGTGTGAGATCTGTTTCCGGGAGCAGGAATTCGCCGGTAGCCAGATCGACGGGGTCACGGCCCGCAGTGACCTCGTGAGAGGTCTGGTCGCTTGCTGCACCCGCCTCGTCTGTGGCACTCGCAGCGCCGTGGTCGTGCACGGCCATGTCTGCCGGGCCCGACGCGGAATGAACATCACTCTGGCCGCCCGAATCGGTTTTCGCAGAGAGTGTTTCAGCTGAATCATCGATCGATCCAGGGCTATCGCCACCATGATCGGCGTGGGCCGCGTGTTCGGCCGACGGGCCATCGTTCCCGGTCGGAGCAACACTTCCGGATTCTCTCTCCGCGGACTGGCCATCCGGTTCGGAGCCTCGATCATCGGGCGCGTCCTGCTCGCTGGCATGCACCGACGGCTGTTCGGACCGCGAACCCTCGGATGCCTCCGCGGCCTTCGACTCCGCGCCGGACGCTGCGTCCGGCGATACCGGATGCCCGCCCGGTCGTGCCGTCGGACGTGCTGCATCGACGGCACGTTCAGCCCCACGTGCCGCACCCAGCGCGTCGCGTCCGATACCACCGACACGAGCGGCGTTCTTCCCCAATGCGGCCGCGGCACCACCCCCACCGGTCGCCGCAGTCAGGATTGCGTCACCGGTGAGACTGCCCATGGTCTCGAACGGATTCGCACGCGCATCCGACAACACTGCGTCGACAGTCGCTCCGGGGTCGGCCGCTGCGACGATCATGCCGGTGACCAGGTCACTGGAGCCCTTGATGAACTCGGCCGGATGGGTGATGTTGTATGGGTCGGTGGGGCTGAGTTGTCGGGCGAACTGGACGATCCCGGTGAGGCTGGTGGTGACGCCGGACGAGAAGGTCAGACGTGCGTGCTCGGCCACGCCTGTCGCGTCAGAGACGTTGGCAGCCATCCGATTCAGGAAGGGCGGCTCGGTCGGCGCGGTCGCGGTGTGAGCGGCGATCGCGCCGGCGATGTCACCGGCGATGTTGTCCCGTTCTGTGCGTGCAGACTTCAGAATCCGCCGCGCTTCCTCATATTTGGCGGTCCAGGAATCGACGAGAGGTGTCGCCGCGCGCTCTTCGCCGGACAGTGCGTTGTAGGCGGCCTTCTTCGCTCGCTCCTCGTTCTCTGCCTCTTTCCAGATGGCAATCGCCTCGTGCGCCTGGGACTGAGCCCACTCGACGGTGCTGGCCCACGCCGAGAGCTGAGCAGAGCTTGCTTCCATGGCTGCGGAGGCCTCGCTCCACAATGCCGGTTGTTGATCGAACACCGCGTTGAAGGCGTCGGCCCCCTCGCCTGTCCAACCGGCTGCATCCACCTGTCGCAGTGCCGATCCCGTCGATCCGACGTCGGCTCCGATCCCGTTCAAGGTGCTCGCCGATTCGTTGATCTTCCCGCTGTCACCGCGGATGAGTTCACGCTTGTCCTCGGTCTCACCCAGTTCGCGCTCGTCGACCGCGCCGCCGGTGATGCTGGCGACCTTGTCGCCGGCATCGTCGAGAGCTTCGGCGACGCCGTCGGCCCCCACCCCGCGTGCGACACCGGCAGCGGCATCCAAACCTGCGTCGACCGCCTGACCGGCGTGCTCGGCGGCACTCTCGAGAGCATCTCCGGCTGCGTCGCCGAGTCGGTTGACACCATCGGCGAGTCCGTCGAAGAGGCCCATCAGTCTCCGGTCCCCGGCGCCGGCGCCTGTGATCCGGCAACGATCTCGGATGCCTCTGCTGCTGCACCCGAGTGGTAGTGCGCGCCGTCGCCCACTCCCATGGCTGCAGCTGCCGGTGACAGGTTCGCCAGCGCCTGGTCGCCCACGGCACCGACCACGGCGCTATTGGTCTGGAAGTGGTCGAATGCCTCGTCGAACGATTCACCGCTGTAGTCGGGATTCATCACGTTGTTGATCGGATTGTCGGCGAACGTTTCGCCCCAACTTCGCTCGGAGATCTCCTCGTCGCTCAGATGCGGGTTGCCCAGAAGATGCGTCCACGCCGTCTTGAACGTGTCCGACGACTCCTCATCCATGATGTGATAGCGACCGGCCGAGAGGTCGAGGACCTCGGCGATCTCGTTGGCGGCCTGCACCAGGTATCGCACACCCCACGACCATCGCTCGGTGAATTCTTCGAAGTTCTTCTGCACCTCCTGTTTACCGGCTTCCTCCGGTGACAGGCCGAGCAATGAGAAGCCTCGACCGAGCGCCCCGGTCTGACCGACTCCCAGCCCCGACAATCCGCCGATGATGCCGGTGATGCCGTCGGCCGCTTCGTGGAGAACCTGAGGATCGACGTTCAGATCGCCCATGAGTCGACCTCTTGCCCCACTGCCGGCGGAAACGGCATCGGACGGTCGCCGCAAGGATCGACGACGATCCCGGTGGCGTCTGCGAAGCTGGTGGTGACGTCGTCGAGGATTCGAGACCCCGACAGTGCGTGATACTTCGCGGCACCGAATTCTCTGCGCGCCGACATGAATGCTGCGTATTCGTCCTCGCTGGTGAAGACACCAACCCAGCCGACGCCACCCACCACAACCCGCCAGACGCGGTCATCCGAGGTCAGCGGCACGAGTAGCACCGATGTCCGCAGTGCGGCAATCAGCTGCGCAGGCTGACCGAACCCCTGATGGAACGCGTCGATCTCGCTGACGAGATCAGCGCATCGTGCCACCGGTGATCCCCCATCGGCCACCCCGAACGGCCCATTCACCGGCAAAAACCTACCAGAATCTGGAGCGATCGACGCGGCCCGACCGCTTCCCCGGGCAAGAATCATTCAGACGGGCGACTCCTCCGACTCCACGACGACGCGGCCACCTCAACCGGCTCACGTCCGCGAGATGATCACCTTCAGGGCGTGCTCGTCGGCTGCATTGGCGAAGGTCTCGTACGCCGCATCCATCTCGTCGAACGTGAATCGATGAGTGATGAATTTCTGCGGGGCGATCTCGCCCTGTTGGATCCGCTCGAGCAATACGGGAGCGGTGGTGGCGTTCACCAGGCCGGTTGTGATGGTCAGGTTGTTGATCCAGTCACGTTCGATGGGGAATTCGACGCTCTCACCGTGAACACCGATGTTGGCCACGTGGCCGCCCGGCCGGACGCTGTCGAGCGCAAGAGTGAACGTCGCCGGTATCCCGACGGCCTCGATCGAGACGTCGACGCCGAGTCCGTCTCGACTGAGTTCCTTGAGCTTTGCGCTGATATCTCCGCCGGCGTTGACGTCGATGGTGTCGGTGGCGCCGAACTCGCGGGACTGTTCCAGACGGAACTTGTTGCCGTCCACGGCGATCACCTTGGACGCGCCTTGCGCAGCTGCCGTCATGACCGCGGCCAGCCCCACCGGACCGACACCGACGACGGCGACGACGTCGCCCTCTTTCACCGCGCCGTACAGGACACCGATCTCGAATCCGGTCGGCAGAATGTCACTGAGCATCGTGCCCTGTTCTGCCGAGACGCCGTCCGGCAACGGGATCAGTCCGTTGTCGGCGAACGGAACTCGGACGTACTCTGCTTGCGTGCCGTCGATCAGGTGGCCGAAGATCCACCCGATCCCGCCCACCGTCTGGCAGTGCGAGGTCATCCCGGCTCTGCAGTATTCACAGGTTCCACATTTGGTGACGCAGGAGATGATCACCCGGTCACCGACGGCGACCTTGGTGCACTCCGGACCGACCTCGGTGACCACTCCGACCCCCTCGTGACCCAGGACGCGCCCTTCGGTGACCGCGGGGACGTCGCCCTTGAGTATGTGCAGATCGGTGCCACAGATCGTGGTGGTCTCCATGCGAACGATGGCGTCGGTCGGGTCGATCACCTCCGGGTCCGGAACGTCTTCCCAGGCCCTCTCGCCAGGGCCGTGATACACGAGTGCCTTCATTGTCGGGATTCCTCCGTGGTCGTCGTCGCGCGCGGGGTACACGCCCTTTCACGATCCCGCCCGGATTCGGATGCTGCGCTGTATTCGCGCAGTCGTCTCATATTGCGACAGGGCAAGCGTGTGCCGGTCGTCGCCGACGAGAGTCACAGCCCTGATACGGGGGCCTACCGCAACAGGTTGGCCGCTACGCCAACAACGCCGACCATGCCATCGTCGTCAGCACCGAGCGCAGATCGTCGGCCCCGAACGCGGGCAGCCGCGGCGAGGAGTTCAGCAACCCGAACGTCGCATGGACTCGTACCCGCGCCTCAGCGCGGGTCAGATCCACGCCACGATCGCGCGCGAGCGCCAGGAGCACATCCACCCACTGTTCGACGTAGCGGCGCTGCAATGACCGCACCTGATGATTGGCCGCGGCGGTCATCGACGTCAGGTCGCGATCCTGCACGGTGATCAGATCCGGCTTGGTGACCAGCACGTCGATGTGAAATCCGATCAGGTCACGTAGCGTTTGGGCGGGCTCGGCGTCCCGGCCCACCACCTCGGCCCCGCCGTCGTGCAGGCGTTGACTGATGTCGACCAACATCTGATCGAGCAGGTCGGTCTTCGACGAGAAGTGCCGGTACATGGCCGGGCCGCTGACGCCGACGGCACGACCGATGTCCTCCAACGTGACGCCGGCGAATCCCCGTTCGGCCATCAACCGGGCCGCGGCCTCGAGGAGCTCGGCACGGCGCGCGGCCTTCGCCTGGCCTCGGCGCGTACGCGGAGGCTGTTCGGACGAGGGAGACGTGGTCATGGTGACCTCGGACTCTACCGCGCCCGGCGCACCATGACGGCCGTGTCACCACCCGTTGATGTGCAGGATGTCATCGAGGGGTTTGCGGCCGGCCGGCTTGAAGTCGGTGCCGGTGTAGTAGGCAACCGGCAGCAGGACGCCCTGATGGATGTTGGCCGGAATCCCGAGGATCTCGGCCACCTCCTTCTCGTAGACCAGGTGCAGCGTGGTCCACGCCGACCCGAGACCGCGGGCCCGCAGAGCCAGCTGCAAACTCCAGGCACCCGGCAGCAGCGACCCCCACAAACCCGCCTGGTTGCCCGCCGGCAACTCTCCCCCGCTGTAGATGGCGCCGATCACCAGTACCGGCACCTGCGCCATCGTGTCGGCGAGGTACTGGGCACTCGACGCGACCCGGCGGGCCGTGTCGTCGTGCCGCGGCTGATTGGCCGAGTACGCGGCGAACGACTTCGCGTACAGGTCGGCGACCTTCCGCTTGATCTCCGGGTCGGTCAGCACGATCCAGTGCCACGTCTGGCTGTTGCTGCCGGTCGGCGCCTGCAGCGCCACCTCCAACGCCTCTTTGACGATCTCCAGCGGCACCGGCCGCTCCAAGTCGAGACGCTTGCGGACGGAGCGGGTGGTGGTGAGCAGTTCGTCGGGATCGAGCGGCAGGAGGTCGGCAGTCATGATCACACCTTCCCGCCCGGCCGCGCGTCCTGGCAAGCCCGCAGGCCTCCGCCGACCCGACTACTCCCGCAGCTGAGCCCGCTCGAGGACCGGCCTCAGGAATCCGGGAGCCCACCAGTTCCAGACCCCGGCGATCCGCATGAACGCCGGTACCAGAACCATCCGGAGCAGAGTCGCATCGACGAGGACCGCAACGGTGAGCACCACGCCGAAGATCCGCATCAGGGAGACCTCGCTGGTGATCATCCCGGCGAACACCACCGCCATGATCAGCGCCGCGGCGGTGATCACCCGACCCGAACGTGCGATACCCACCGCCACCGCACGATCGTTGTCCGCGGCCGTCTTGGCGGAGCTGTCCCATTCTTCCCGGAATCGCGCCAACAGGAACACTTCGTAGTCCATGGAGATCCCGAAGGCGAAGCAGAACAGCAGGACCGGCACGGTCGCCACGGTGTAGCCGGTCACCGTGGTGCCGAGCCCGCCGAGGTGTCCGTCCTGGAAGATCCACACGACTGCACCGAAGGATGCCAGTAGTGACAACGTGTTGAGCACAAGGGCTTTGAGCGGGAGTATCACGCTGCCCGTCAGCAACATGATCAGGACGAACATACTCGCCGCGATCCACACCGCGGCGAGCGGGAAGCCGTCCATGATCGCGCGTTTGGTGTCCCGGGTCTGCTGCGCGAGCCCGCCGAACAGGACGTCACCGGGTGCGGGGACTGCGCGCAACGCATCGAGTTGTGCACGCGCCTGTGACGAATAGGGGTCCACGGTGGTGTTGACGCGTAGGTGTACGGCACCGTCCTGCGCGGCCGCGGCGTTCCCCGGTCCGACCCGTGTCCCGTCGACGAATGCCGCGCTGGGTGTCACCACCCCGGTGACGGCGTCGGCTGTCGACAACTCCCGCGCATACCCGTCGACCGCCTCTGTCGAGGCACCGTCGGCGTCCACAAGGACGATATCCACCGCGCCGGTCGGATCCGTACTCAAGTGGTCGCGCACCTGGTCACCTCCGACATGTGCCTGTGCGCTCGCGGGCAGCACCCGGTCGTCGGGCAGACTCACGTTGAGTCCGAGCGCCGGCGCACCCAGCGCGAGCAGCAACGCCAGCACCGGCAGTCCGAATGTCCAGGGGCGGGCCTGCACCGACCGTGCCAGTCGGAACAACCGGCTGGACTCCACTGGCGGAGGATCCGCAGGCACACGCTTGTTGATCCTGGTTCCCAGCAACGTCAGTGCCGCCGGCACACACACCGTCGCCAGCACAACGGAGAGAATCACCACGGCGATGCCCGCGTACGCCACCGAACGAAGGAACGGCATCGGGAACACCAGGGTGCCCACCAGGACAAGGGCCACGGTGATACCGGAAAAGCGCACCGCTCGTCCCGCGCGAGCGCACGCGACCGCGATGGCCCCGGTCTGATCATGCCCTCGCCCCAACTCTTCCCGGTAGCGGCTGATGATCAGCAACGAATAGTCGATGGCCAAAGCCAGGCCGAGGGCGGTGGCGATGTTGAGTGCGAAGACCGAGACGTCGGTGATCAACGTGAACAGGTACAGCACCGCACTGGTCATCACGATCCCGATACCACCGATGACAACGGGTATCGCGGCACCCACCAGGCTGCGCAGGAAGAGCACAAGAAGAAGGAAGGCAATAGGGAGTGCGAACATCTCTGCCCGCGTGAGATCCTCGGCTGCTTGTGCATTCACGTCGTGAAATACCACCGCCTGTCCGGTGGCACCGACCGTGACGTCGCCGAACTCGCCGGTGAGATCGTCGGCGATGGCTCGCGCGGCGGCGGGGGCCGTGGCATCGTCGCCGGCCATCGCCGCGACGATCACCCCGAGCTCGCCGTCATCGCTGAAAAGTGAGGCAGCGCTACCGGGGTCGGACCATGGCGACACCACGGCCCGCACCGCCGGATCGTCGCGTAACGTCTGCTCGATCGCATCGGCGCGTGCCGCGGCGTCACCGGACCGCACATCCGGCGCCGACACGGTGAGGATCAGCTGCATGCCACCGATGTCGTAGTCCTCGGCGAGGATGTTCGCCACCCGCGACGATTCCGATGAGGGATTCACGAATCCGCCCGCGGACAGGCGATCCTGAACCAGTCCACCGAGGAGAGCGCAGAGCAACGCCAGCACGCCCACGGTGCCCAGTACCAGCTTCGGGTGCCGGATCGACACTCCGGTGACGCGACCTGTCTTCGGTTGCGGTGGTGGGTCTCCGACTGGGCCGGCGCCACTCGGGGGTCTCCAGGTCAACGGGGTGATGGCAACTCCGTCGGTGAGTTCGACGTCGGGTCCCAGGGTCCACCCCAGCACCTCGCACATCTCGGCGACGCCCTCCCCTTTTGCTTCGCCGTAGCAGGGGATGCGGTGCTCACGGGCGTACGCCATGGCACGCTTGAACAGCAGACCGCCGCCGCCCAACGCTGACGATCCGACGTACCAGCAGTACAGGTGTGGCTCTTTGAGCTGATGCGACTTCGCCTTGCTGAGCATCGCGACCATCCGCAACGAGGTCAGCACACCGATGAGGAACATCGCCTTGAGTCTCAGGAACACCGAGAACCACGGGAAGGGTGAGCGCCCGGGCGGGTAGGCCAGCAGCACACCGGTGATCTTTCCACCGGAGCCGTAAGCGGCATGGACGAAGCCACCGGCACGAGCGCAGATCTCCACCTCGCCGCGGAAGTACTGGTACAGCGCCCGTTCCGCGCGATCGGCGTCGAACGGACGAACTTTGGCCCACAGCTTGTCGTCGGCGAACGCATCGGCGAGTACCTGCGCGGCCTCCGCCCGTCGCGATTCCGCGACATTCGTCTGCAATGCACTCGGCCGATCACTCAGCACGTCGGTCACCGCCGTACCCCGCTTCCCGTCAACTCCCGATTCCGAAGGTGCCCCTCGGCTGTCAGTGCATCGAGTTTGGCCTCCGTCGCTGCGGCGATGTCAGCGCCGACAGCAACCACGTAGAACGCCACATGCCCGGGTGGCAGCAATGGTCGCCACGCGCGCGGGTCGATCCCGCCGATGCCGGTCACACCCAACCGTCGCGCGGTCGCCTCCAGGTAGATGCTCTGACCAATGACGCCTGCCGCCAACAGCATGCGTTGCCGGTCCGGGTCGACACAGTTCTGATGCGGCTGTTCTGCGCTCATCACCACCACCGCGTCCGGCCCGCAGAGATGCCGCTGGCCGGCCAGCGCGACACTCAACTCATCCTGTGGCAGGTACCGATCGAGTTCCGCACGTCCAACCATCGTGAGATGGGGTGCGGCGATGTTCAGCCGCATGAGGTTCTCCCGCCCCGAGGCGATCGCCGCATCCAAGCAACCTTCGGCTTCGGCAACCGAACCGGGTGCGCCGAACCGCGGAGCCGACTTGCGCCGCGGCGACACCGCGGGCCAGGTGTCATCGAATCTCATCCCAGCGAGGTCGAGCGGTTCCGGGGACTGGTCCGGCGCTATGGCCACGGCGGTCTGTTCGAACTCGTTGCGAGTCCGCGGTGCCGCCGGGTCGGCGATGTCGAGGACCCATCCCGACGCCGCGCCAGACGCCGATGGGGCGATCACCCCGATCGCGCGCGGCACGCCGCCGAGTTGCTCGGAGAGTCCGACCGATCGCTCACGCAGTCTCGCGCTCAATGGATCTCGCCCCGATCGCATACCCAGATTGACCAGCGCATGCCCGATGTCGAGCAGGTGGTACAGGTAGCCACGGCGTCCGTACTTGCGCATTGACAGCCAGGGCCGACCGATCACCATCCAGCCGTAGTGATCTACGTCGGTCGGCAGGGGGGTGTTCTCGGGTACGCGCAGCTTGCGGGTCACCGGATCGAGCACGGCCGCCGAACAGAACTCGGGGTCGGTGATCACGACGTCATAGGGATACAACGCACCGGCCGAAGGAACGAAACGCCGCGCCGTGTCACCGTTGCGACCCACCGCAGCATCGATCTCGGCGATGGCCCGGTCAAGCGCACCCACGATCGGGGCCGAACGGCTCGACGAGTACGGGGGCAACGCAACCAGGTCATCCCAATTGATCGTGTGCCCACCGGATTCCGGAGGTGTCACGGTGTCCACGTCTGAACCTCCGGGCTTCGACGGCTGACGCTGCGCCGCAGATGATTCCAGTAGGACTTCACCGAAAGATCCGCGAAGATGTAATTACGTTTGGCGTCCACATCACTCGACGACGACACACTGAAGGGAAGGCGGGTCGACAGCGCCGTGAGTTGGAGCCGACACGCACGCTCGAGCATCAGCGCATGGACCACGGCATGCCGCACGCTCTTGCCGACCACCACGCTGCCGTGATTCACCAGGAAAACCCCGACGCCGTCACCCAACGATTCGGCGATGCGGTCGGCGACCTCGATGGTGAGGACCGTATTGCTGGTGTCGGTGAAATGCGACACCTGCCCGGACAGCAAGGCGCCCTCGTGACTCAGCGCCACGATCGGTTCGTCCAATGCGCCGAACACCAGGCCGTCCGGCGCGTGACTGTGCACAATGCCACCGACGTCGGGCCGCGCCGCATAGATCGCCTGATGGAGCGGCAACTCCGGTGGCGCCAGCCGGTGTGGTCGTGCAGTCGCATCGACCTGGGCTTCGACGAACTCCGCGGGTGTGACCTCGTCGAAACCCACCATGGCGTTCTTGATCGCGAACTCTGCGGCACCCGGAACGCGACAGGACACCTGGCCCTGGTTGAAATCGTCGTGCCCACCCTCCGACAGCGCCCGCGCGCCGATACATGCTTGTGTCACCAGGGACTGACCGATCCCTGCGGTTGCCACCGACATCTCATCCCTCCAACGATGTGTACGAACTGATGCTCACAGCCGCTCGGCAATGACCAGCCGCTGAATGTGATTGGTCCCCTGCAGGATCTGCAAGAGTTTGGCCTCACGCATATGCCGCTCGGCTGGGACGCCCGCCCGGTAGGCCTCCGCCCCGAACACCTGGACCGCGCTGCTGGTGACGGCCGCCGCGGTGTCGGTGGCGAACAGCTTCGCCTTGGCAGCCGACTGCACTGCCGTCGGCGCACCGGCCGCGTAATCGTCTGCCGCCGAGCGCACCAGAGCGCGAGCGGCATCGATCTGTGTGGCCATGTCGGCGAGCTGAAAGCCCACGCCTTGGTGCCGAATCACCGGCACCCCGAACTGAACTCGGGACTTCGCGTAACGGACGGCATGGGCGGCCGCGGCATCGGCAAGCCCCACCGCCGCGGCAGCCAGTCCCAGTCGCCCTTGAACCAGCATGACCTCGGCGAGGCGAGCGCCGCGATCCGGTCGGGACAGCAACCGCTCGGTCGGCACCGCAACATCCCGGAAGTCGATGTCGGCCGACGGCAGCGCCGCCGCGGCGTGCTTGTCCAGCACCTGTCCCACCTCGACTCCGGGGGTGTCGGCATCGATCAGAAAGCAGGTGATGCCGGTGAGTCCGGTGCCCCGGGTCCGGGCGTAGACGACGAGCAGGTCCGCGATGGGGGCATGCCCGACCCAGGTCTTCGTCCCGTTGAGGACGTAGCCGTCCTCGGTTCGCTCTGCGCACAGGGCGATTGCACCCATGTCGGAGCCCGCGGTGGGCTCGCTGATGCAGTTGGCACCGATCTTGCGCCCGGATCGCAGATCGTCGAGCACATCGGCGCCGACCGACGGTCCGGCACCCGCTGCCACGGTGGCCGCCACCAACGACTGCAGATGTACGGATTCAGCCAGCGACAGCCACGTGCGGGCGATCGTCGAGATGGCGTCGCAGAATATCCGCGCTCCACCGGAACCGTTGCCCTTGTCGATCATCAGATCGGCAATCCCGTAGCTCAGTAGCTCGCGGAACACCTTCGTCGGATGGTCGCCGGCTTGTTCGGCCGCATCGATGCCCTCCACTCCGGCGAGGCCGGCGTGTACGCGGTCAAGCAGACCCATGGCGCCGCTCACCGTCGACCGCCGATCCAGAACTCGGACTCGGGCCCTGGCGCTGGCGCTGGCTCGGCGACAGCCGAATTCATCGCGGAGAAGGCGTCCGACACTGTGTAGAAGCCCGGCTGCTGCCGCGCGAGCCAGACCGCCGTGGTGATTGCGGATCGTGCGGAGAGTCCGAGGTCCGCCACCGCGTGGGTGATCTGGATGCGGTTGCCGTCGACGGCGTACTCGACCCCGTGGTCGCATACCGGTCCCCCGGCACGCTCGACATGGGTGGACACGGGCCAATCGAACGCGTCGGCCATTTGCCGTGCGGTGCCAGACGGCGCATCAGTCTTTGAGACCGGGTGCCGCTCGGACACCACGGTGTGGCCCCGCTCCGGCAGGGTGGCGGCGACCCGCGCGAGCATCTGCACCGATTGCAGCATCACGTGCGCCAGCGGATTCAGGTTCGTCGCGCGACAGACGGCGACCCGGCTGCCGAGCTCGGTCAGCCTCTGCGTGCGCGCAGGACCCGGATTCGACACCCCGTACAGCACCGCTGCACCGGTCGCAGCACTGAGTTCCACGGTGGCGTCGAGCACGTCAGGTGCGGAGACATCGATGATCACGTCGGGTGTCGCGCCCCCCGGCCACGACTCCCGCGTGATCGCGAGCAGTTCCACATCGGGCGCTGTCCGGGCCGCCGCGCGGATGGCGGTCCCGAAGCGTCCGTCGGCCCCGATCAGGGCGACCCGGATCGTGTGGTCGCGACTACGCATCATCGACCTGATCCACTCACACCACGGCACCGATGTGGACGAGCTGATCGACGATGTGCTCGACCGAATCGTAGGGATCCAGTCCGCGGTCGTCGAGTCCCAACTCGATGCCGAACTTGATCTCGATGGCGTCGATGAGGCGCAGAAAGGCCAGCGAACTCATCCCTTCGTCGGCGAAGGTGCCCGGCATGGCGCGCGCAGACGACTCGGTGATCACCCCATCGGTCGCCGCTTCCACCATCACCGCCACATCGGCGAGCAGCTCATCGCGCATGGTGTCATTCACGTCCATCACTCCTCGACATCAGGGCGTTCTGCAGAAGTTCTTCCACCGCCGCGGACGGCACCTTGCCGGTCTGGCCCGTCGGCAGACGATCGACGGTGACGATCAGTTCCGGCACCTTGAAGGCGGCCAGATGGTTTCGGAGATGTCCGCGCAGTGCGTGCTCGTCACAACCGGTCTCGGATTGCACCACCGCGCCGAGCAGCTTGCGGTCCCCGGTTCCGGCGAATTGGACAACACGACAATCGATCACACCGCCGAAATCCATGATGGGCGCTGCCACGGATTCGGGGGTGAACTTGTTTCCGCCGACATTGAGCAGCTCCTCCACCCGGCCGTGCAGTCGTAGTTCACCATCGACGAATTCGCCTCGGTCCGAGGTGAGATACGCCCCGGACGCGCTCACCCGCTTCTCGAATTCACCCGGATAGTTGAGGTAGCGGGTGCCCATCGACGGGGTACGCACCCGCATTCGGCCCGGATGCGCTGCGGTCTGGTCGTCGAAATCGATTGTCACACCGGCCAACGGCCGTCCCTGCGAACCGTATGTACTGCCCGGGTTGAACGTGACCGGTCCGGTCTCGGCGATGCCGTAGTAGTCATTCACGTGTCCCGACATCTCGGCCAGCGCACGCGCGCTGTCCGGGTTCATCGGTGCAGCCGACGACAGCCGCAGCCGAAGGCCCCGCATCGCCGCTGCGGCCTCGGCATCGATGGACCCGATGTCGAACTGCGCGAGAGCGTCGTACAGGGCGGGAAAGGCCGTGAGCACCGTCGGACGCAACCGTCGCGTTTCCCGCAGGACGGTGCCACCACGCGGCAGTCCAGCCATCAGAACCATGTCCGCGCCGGTCAGCAGGCTCGGGATGAGCGTGGTGTTGAACGCGAGGCCGTTCGCGAAACCCGCTGCGAGCAGCGTCCGGTCGGCGTCGGTGAGGCCACTTCCCGCGGTCCAGGTGGTTGCCGCGGAGATGACGGCATCCGCCGAGAACTCGATGCACGCCGGCAGGCGCGTCGAACCCGAGGTCAGCCGTCCGAGCACCGAGTCGGATGCGAGTTCCGGCGCGACGCCGTCGAATCCGGTGGGCGCGATCCCCGATACGTCATCGATGGCCAGGCTGTCGGATGTCGGTGTCGCGGTGACGTGATGGCGGATTCCGCAGGCGTCGATGAGACGACGGATCTCGCCGCCGCCGAGCGCCGGATCGGCCAGAATCGGGAAGTGGCCGTCGGCGAGCAATGCAAGCAGCGTCGAGATGTAGCCCGGATGATTGCGGAGTGTGACCAGCACCCGCGACTGTGGCTCGACGACACGGCGAAAGTCCCTGCGCTTGCGGTCGGAATCGGTGAGTAGGGCGCCGAATGAGACGACCTGATCGAGATGATGGACCTCTGCGTGGGGATGCCGCGACATCCCATCGACCAGCGCGCGATAGAGCGCCGACTGCGGCATCATGACGGCACCGGCGTCGTGGGGTGGGCGACCGCGGCGATGATCGCTCGGTTGTTCCGTCGCAGTTCCCGTTCCGCGAGGGGGTTGAGCATGGCGGCCATCGACGGAATCCCGAAGTCGAACTCAGATCGGAACGTGATCACGCATCCGGCCTCGTGTTTCTCGACGCTCCAGTGGCCTTCGAGGTACGCGAGATCGCCGTCTATCAGCGAGAACGAGATCGTGCGGGCATCGTGATCGATGACGTCACGTTCGCGCCACTGCATCACACCTCGACGAAAGATCACCCCCCACGAGCTGATCTGCTCGCCCGGGCCGACCGGGGTGATCTCGATGCGCTCGACGTCGTCGACCAGCCCGGCCAGGGTTTCGAAGTCGCAGAGCCGCGCGAAGGCGGCGTCGGCGTCGCAGCCGTCGAGCGGATGGCTTTCGGTGACGACCGGGCGTGCGAGAGAGGTCATGTCATTTCCTGTTCTCGTGGGTGGGCGTACGCGAGATGGTCTATCGAACTGCCAGCGGTGACCGGCGTTGCTGCTGTGCGACATAGCGCACGGACGTACGCAGCAAGTCCTCGGCATCGGCGGTGGTCATCGCCGGTGGACCGTCGGGCAGCGTTCCCAGCGACGTCGGGAACTCGTCCACCGGGAAGAGCGAGGATACGGTCGCCAACAGATTGGCCACCTTCGTCTTCGAGCGATCGTCGAGATCGGCGAAGAAGGCCGGTCGCAACAGACGGTCGAAGAAGTCCATGTCCACGCGGCGGATCGGGCTCACGTCGACTCCGCACTCGACGGCGGTGTCGACGATGAGCTCGAGCACGCGCTCGGCTCGCAGTGCGGCGGATCCGGCGGTGGCCCAAAAGATTCCCTCGGCATCAGGATGGTCGATGAGGGCTGCGATGGCGTCGGCCACGACGTCGCATGCCACCAGATCGCCCCGGGCGTCCGCGTCCACGATCGCCATCGGGATTCCCTGGGTCAGAACCGACTTCGTCAGGCTGTGAAATCCCTGGTACTCACTGATCTGCCCGGTCACCGAGTGGCCGGTGATGACCGACGGCCGGACGATGACATGGCGAACTCCGCTGCGCTGCACGATCTTCTCTCCGCGGCGCTTGCTGGCGAGATAACGCGAGGGATGCATGGTGGCATATCCGCCGGTGATGTCGGCCTGGGCCTCTCGATCGACGTAGGCCGTGCTGACATGGATCACCCTGGCCTCTGCACGCCTGGCGAACTCGGTGATGTTCACGACGCCGCGGACGTTGAGTTCCTCGACGGTGTCGATGCCGGCCGTGAAGTCGACGTTGGCCGCGCAGTGCACGATGACGTCCACCCGATCAGCCAGGTCGTCCCACGCTGCCTGCGCCAGACCGAGGTGAGGCCGCCGTAGGTCCGCGGTGACCGAATCGACGCCCTCCACGGCCCGGCGATGGGCCAGCGCGATGACCCCCGGGCCGTCGAGCCGCTCGCGCACGGCGGTTCCCAACACACCGGACGCCCCGGTGATCAGAACGGTGGTCATGAGTTCCCTTCCACGTCGGCGGCACATGCGTCTCGGACAGCACGGCAGGCATTGGCCAGCGAGCGAAGCAGCCATTCCTCGTCGCCCGCCGAGAAGATCGCCGGCGGAGTGAGCCGCAGCACCGTCGACGAATTGAGCGAGTGATTGACGAGCACCCGCTGCTCGATCAGCGCACCGAGCATCTCCGCCGCGACGTCCGGCCGCGTCAGTTCGATGCCGATCAACAGACCGCGCCCGCGGACCTCGGCCACGAGTCCGGGGCACTCTCGCTCGCAGATCTCGCGGACCGCGGGCAACAGGCGCTGCCCGAGTTCCTGGGCCCTCCCCGGCAGGTCTTGCGCCTCGATCACGTCGAGAGCGGCGGATACTGCCGCCATCGCCATCGGCGATCCGGAGAACGTCGAGGTGTGCAGACAGAAGTCGGCGTCGAACGGCGCGAAGATCTCCGCGGTCGTCACCGCCGCCGAGGCCGGCACCACGCCACCGCCAAGGCTCTTACCCGTCAGCAGGATGTCGGGCACCACCCCCTCGGCCTCCGAGGCCCACCAGGAACCCGTCCGGCCGAGTCCGGTCATGATCTCGTCGACGATGAGCAGCGCTCCGAATTCACGGCACGCCGCCGCGACTCCCCGCAGATATCCAGATGGAGGCACGATGGCCCCTGCCTCACCCTGAATCGGCTCGAGGATCACACACGACGCGTCGCCCGCAAGGGCCAGCGCGTCCCGCAACGCGCCCACATCGCCGTAGGTCACCAGGCGACTCGCGGGCAGAACCGTTCGAAACGGCCCCTGGTATGTCTCGTTGCCGGTGACGCTCAGCGAACCGATCGTCTTGCCATGATATCCCCCGACCATCGAAATGAATCGCGATTTTCCCTGCGCAACAGCCATTTTCAGGGCAGCCTCGGTAGCTTCGGTACCCGATCCGGCGAAATAGACCTTGGTCAACCCGGCGGGGGTGACCGATGCGAGGCGCGCCGCCGCTTCGGCCACCGTGGATTCCAGCAGCACCTTCGACGCGACGGGATGTCGGTGCAGCTGACGACTCACCGCGTCGACAACCACGGGATGGCAGGCACCGAGGAGAAAAACCCCGTATCCACCGCAGTTGAGGTACTCCTCGCCCGTGTCGGTCCAGAGCCGAGATCCCCGACTTCGGACCTCCACCATGCCGCCGAAGACCCGGCCGAGCATCGCCCTGGCGGAGCCGAGATGCGCAGCGGTCGAATCGATTGTGGGAGTCGTCGTTTCAGTTACCAGACTCACAGCTGGCGCGCCCTTCTCTGAGGCGAGGAGTTACCTCGCTGGAAACCGGATGCCGCGACGTCGAGACTCGTTCAACTTCTGGATACGTCTGCTTCTGAATGTGTGCGCTTCTGAATACGTCCGTATTCAGTCAGGCAAGAGTACTGCCTCGTGACCCTCGTCTGTCAAACTTGACGGGCCATGAGTGATCTACCGAACAGGCCCTACAACGGGGTGGACAGCGAGAAGCGCGTCGCGATGCGCAAAGAGCGACTGCTGCATGCCGGCTTGGAGATCCTCGGAAACCCCCAGGGGCCCGAATCACTGACGTTGCGGACGATCTGCGGTCGGGCGCACTTGGCGCAGCGCTACTTCTACGAGAGCTTCGCCGACAAGGATGAGTTCGCGGCCGCTGTCTACGACTGGAGTATCGCGACACTGCTCGAAGCCGCGAAGGCAGCGTTCGCCCAGAAGGGTCCCGATCCGGCCCGCGCCGGTGTCGTCGGCGTCGTGGAGGCCATCGCCGACGACCAGCGAATCGGGCAGCTGTTGTTCAGTCCCCACCAGCTCAATGCCACGCTCGTTCGCAAACGGTTCGAGTCGACCGCGACCTTCGTCGAGGTGTTCAGCAAGTATCTGCGCAGCGAGTATCAACTCGACGAGCACGGCCAGGCGCCGCTGCTCGCGCACTTCCTCGTCGGCGGTGCCGGGCAGGCGATCGCGGCCTGGCTCAACGGCGACGTCGCGGTCAGCCGAGATCAGGTCATCGAGGATCTGGTGGAGATGCTGGCCGCACACGGCGTGGGCGGCGACGGCTCACAGCGGCTCGGGACGCAACGATACGTGTCGGAGTGAGCAGCAGTCCCCGACTCCTGACTCTCACGTCAGCGCATCAGGCCGTATCGGGACAGGTGCGCAAGCAGTCCGTGGGTCAACGGGAGGTCGCCGAGTTCCGGTACCGGCACCCACCGCGCGTCAGCGGCGTCGTCGCCCGCCCGTAGCGTCCCCGATCGCACCTCGGCGACGAAGTCGTGGACCTCGAAGACAACAGCGTCGGCGGGTATGTCGACCACCCACGCCTTCTCCCCGACCTCAACGTGCAGACCGGTCTCCTCCAGGACTTCGCGGGCCACCGCAGCCTCCAGGGACTCTCCCGCCTCGACCTTGCCGCCGGGCACGGTCCAGCGCCCTGCCTGCGGCGGATGGGCGCGTTGCACCAACAGCAACCGGTCGGCGTCGTCCCACACGATCGCGCCGACGCCGACGATGCGGCGGGTCATCGGTCACCGCCCGGTGTCCGGGTCCGACGTCGCATCGACGGGCGCGATCTGGCGTCCAACGCTTCGCCGATCACCGCCCGCAATCGAGCGGGTCCGTCGGTGGCGGTGAGATCGACCACGCGGTCGACCGTCCCGTCCGCGACCAGGGCTGCGGCCGCGATGCGCTGTGCGTCGGCCAGCGCGGCAGCATGGTCGGTGTCGTGATGCACGATGACGCTCGCACCTTCCGGGGGGAGAGGCGACAGCCACGCGTCGGCCGCGGCGATCCGCCAGTCCGCCGGGAACAACGCCAGTGCCGCGCCACCGGCTCCCTGTCCCAGCAGGACCGAGACCGTCGGCACGGGAAGCCGGATCAGTTCGGCCGTGCACTGCGCGATCTCGCCTGCGAGACCGCCCTCCTCGGCCGCCACCGAGAGCTCGGCACCCGGGGTGTCGATGAAGGTCACCACCGGCAATCGCAGGTCGGCGGCGAAGGCGAACGCCCGCCGCACCGATCGCAGGTCGGTGGGCGTGATCAGTTCTCCGGCCCCCTGACGGGCGCGATCGTGACCGATGACGACGGTGACGTGCGTCCCGAAACGGCACAGCGCCAAGCAGATCGGTCCATCACCACGCAGGATGGCGACGTCGGTCCGACCGAGGACGTCGTACACGGCGGGACGGTCCGACGACCGGCTGGTGACCACCGCGTGCCAGGCGTCGCTCACCGGCTCGGCATCGTGCCCGGCCCCGGATGTGTCGGCGCCGTCGGCGCTGTCGGCGCTGTCGGCGCTGTCGGCGCTGTCGGCGAGCACCCCCAGCACGTCCGAGATCCGCGCCGCGAGTTGCTCGATGGGGAAGACGGCGTCGATCAATCCGCGACGGTGCAGATTCTCCGCGGTCTGCACACCGTCCGGAAAGGCCTCGCCATGCAGGCCCGCGTACACCCGCGGACCGAGAAAACCGATGAGCGCCGACGGCTGCGCCCAGGTGACATGGCCGAGCGATCCCCAGGAGGCGAACACACCGCCGGTCGTCGGATCTCGCAGGTAGACCAGGTAGGTGAGGCCTGCCGCCTTGTGTGCGAGCACCGCGCCGGTGATCGCGACCATCTCCAGGAATGCGGGGGTACCCTCCTGCATCCGGGTGCCGCCGGATGCGGGCAACGCGAGCACCGGAAGGCGTTCTGAGGTGGCGCGTTCGATCGCCCGGACAACCCGGCCACCGGCGACCTCGCCGATCGACCCGCCGAGGAAGCCGAATTCGCTGACCACCAAGGCCACGGCGACGCCGCCGATCGAACCACGTCCGGTCAGCACCGACTCGTCGACGCCGGTCCGCTCGCGCGCACGCTCCAGGGCGCTGCGATACGCGGGCGAAGCCGAACGACGATCGCTCGGCTCACCCCAGGACTCCCAGGTGCCGCGGTCGACCACCAGGTCGATCACCTTATGCGCGTCGAGATGCCGCCGGTCCGTCACGATGCCAGCGTAGTGGGACTCAGTCATCCGATGAGTGACCCGGTTGCGGTCGGTCATACTGCATGCACACCATTCACGGGAAAAGGAGAACCCGACCATGGGCGACTACGAGGTGACCCGGTCCGCGACAATCGCAGCGGCTGCGGAGCAGATCTATCCACTCATCGTCGATCTGCACGAATGGCGGCGATGGTCACCCTGGGAGGACATCGATCCCGACCTGAACCGGGACTACTCGGGCGCGGATTCTGGTGTCGGCGCCAAGTACGCGTGGTCGGGAAACCGCAAGGCCGGTAAGGGCACGATGCAGATCATCGACGTCACCGAACCCACCCGTGTCGCCGTGCAGGTGGCCTTCGAGAAGCCGATGAAGTCGACCAGCACCAGCGTCTTCACCCTCGCACCACGCGGCGCGCAGACCGAGGTGACCTGGACGATGACCGGCCCGCACTCGTTGTTCTCCCGCGTCGCCGCACCGCTGGGCATCTTCGACAAGATGCTCGGCAAGGACTTCGAAAAGGGTTTGGCATCACTGAAATCCGCGGCCGAGGCCTGAACGCGTCGAAACTAACCCGGCGGATCAGCGTGAGTAGATGACGCGCGTTCCCAGGATCACGTCTTGGATGGACCGTCGTCTGAGGTCGACGGCGGCCCAGGCCAGGCCGATGGGGAAGAATGTGTAGAAGACCGCGCGGATCAGGGCGATGCTGGGGCGCATGACATCTCGTTTCCGACCGCGCACCCGCAGTCCCATCACGACACAGCCCAGAGTGCGACCCGAGATCGCCCAGCACAGCGTGTTGTAGCCGATCGACGCCACGATCAGGCCGGCCGCGGTGAACAGTGGGCCCGGGTTGGGGAAGGAGAACGAGGAGGCGTTGACAACCAGCATCGCGACGGCGAACCCGATGTAGGCGCTGCCCAGCAGCGCCCAGACGGTGGCCAGATCGATGAAGGCGGCGATGCCACGGCTGACGATCCCCGCCGTCTTGTCGGTGTCGTGCACAACATGGTGCGCCGGCCCTTGCGCGTCGGAAACCCGATGGGCATCTGCGTCCCTCGCGTCAGTCATCGAGGGCCGCCGCGTCAGGCTGTTCGGCGGTCCCGTTGGCGCGCCGACGAAGGACCCGGCTCACGATGTTGGCGACCGCATCATCGGCTCGTTCGCCACTGCTGCGGACATCGGTCATCACGTCGGCGGTGACCGACGTGCTGGCCTCCCGGATGATGTCGGTGAGGTCCACGCCGTCGATGATGTCATTGGCCAGACCGATCATGTCTACGCGACCGAGGATGGCCTCGATGTCGATCCGGGCTGCGATGGCGTCGATGTCGATGGCGCGAGCGATCTCGTCGAGGTCGACCAGGGCCACGGCACCGTTGAGATCGACCCGATCGCGGATCACCGCGTCGAGGTCGACCCGATCCAGAATCGCCTCGATATCGAGGCCGGCAGCGACCTCGTTCAAATCCACGTTGTCGCGCACCAACCGCGTGAGATCCAGTTCCTCGACGATCGCCGAGACCACGATGGCCACGAGAGATTTGCCGCGGTCGACCACTTCCGGCGCCAGTGCCAGCACACGCTCACCCTCGGTCTCCAACCGCACCAATCCCCGACGACCCAACGATCCGACGACCGGAAGGCCGAGCGCGAATCGTGCGGCGGATCGCGATGCCCGCGCCGACACGACCACCGCGCGGGCGCCGACGGCGATCGCGCCCACCGTCAGAATGGCCTCCCGCGGCACCTCATTGTCTCGACCCACGGATGAATCGTAGTCGTGCACAGGTCGAAACACGGCAACAACGACGCAGCCGTCGTTCCCGTGGCGGGAACGACGGCTGCCTTCGGTGCGAGGTGCGGGTCAGAGGCTCTGGTAGAGCTCCCGGGCCAGCTTGGCGGTCTCGCTCGGCGTCTTGCCGACCTTGACGCCGGCGGCCTCGAGGGCCTCCTTCTTGGCCTGCGCCGTGCCCGAGCTGCCCGACACGATGGCGCCGGCGTGGCCCATCGTCTTGCCCTCCGGCGCGGTGAAACCGGCGACGTAGCCGACGACCGGCTTGGACACGTTGGCCTTGATGTAGTCGGCGGCACGCTCCTCGGCGTCACCACCGATCTCGCCGATCATCACGATGACCTTGGTGTCGGGGTCCTTCTCGAAGGCCTCGATCGCGTCGATGTGCGTGGTGCCGATGACCGGGTCGCCACCGATTCCGATCGCGGTGGAGAATCCGATGTCACGCAGCTCGTACATCATCTGGTAGGTCAGCGTGCCCGACTTCGACACCAGGCCGATCGGACCGGTGCCGGTGATGTTGTTCGGCGTGATGCCGACCAGCGACTCGCCGGGGGTGATGATGCCCGGGCAGTTGGGGCCGATGATGCGCGTCTTGTTGCCCTTGGACTGGTTGTAGGCCCAGGCGTACGCGCTGTCCTGTACCGGGATTCCCTCGGTGATGACCACGAGAAGCGGGATCTCCGCGTCGATGGCCTCGATGATGGCGTCCTTGGCGAACTTCGGCGGCACGAAGGCGATCGAGGTGTCGGCGCCGGTCTCCGTCATGGCCTCCGACACCGAACCGAACACCGGCAGCTCCACGCCACCGTCATGGCTGACGGTGGTGCCGGCCTTGCGGGCGTTGACACCGCCGACGATGTTGGTGCCGGCTTTCAGCATCAGGGCGGTGTGCTTGGTGCCCTCACCACCGGTGATGCCCTGGACGATGACCTTGTTGCTCTTGTTCAGAAAGATGGACATTCTGCTGCTCCTACTTGCTCGCCAGTTCGGCGGCCTTGTCGGCGCCGCTGTCCATGGTCTCGGCCAGCGTCACCAGCGGATGGTTCGCGTCGGCCAGGATCTTGCGGCCCTCCTCGACCTTGTTGCCGTCGAGGCGGACGACCAGAGGCTTGTTCGCCTCGTCCCCGAGTTTGTTCAGCGCGCCGACGATGCCGTTGGCGACCGCATCGCAGGAGGTGATGCCACCGAAGACGTTGACGAACACGCTCTTGACCTGCTCGTCACCCAGGATGACATCCAGGCCTGCGGCCATCACCTCGGCCGACGCGCCGCCGCCGATGTCGAGGAAGTTGGCCGGCTTGACACCCTGGTGCGCTTCGCCCGCGTAGGCGACGACGTCGAGGGTCGACATGACCAGACCCGCACCGTTGCCGATGATGCCGACCTGTCCGTCGAGCTTGACGTAGTTGAGGTCGTTCTCCTTGGCCTTGAGCTCCAGCGGGTCGGTGGCCTCTTTGTCCTCGAACGCCTCGTGACCGGGCTGACGGAAATCGGCGTTGGCGTCGAGGCTGACCTTGCCGTCGAGGGCGAGGATCTGATCGTCGGGGGTGCGGACCAGCGGGTTGACCTCTACGAGCAGAGCGTCTTCGTTGATGAACACCTCCCAGAGCTTCTGGATGGTGACAGCCGCGGCGTCGAGCACCTCGGCAGGCAGCTTGCCGGCCTCGGCGATGCTGCGCGCGAATGCGAGGTCGACGCCCTTGACGGCGTCGACGGGGATCTTGGCGAGAGCGTCGGGGTTCTCCTCGGCGGTGACCTCGATCTCGACGCCACCCTCGACCGAGCACATGGCCAGGTAGGTGCGGTTGGTGCGGTCGAGCAGGAAGGAGATGTAGTACTCCTCGGCGATGTCACTCGCCTCTGCGACCAGCAGCTTCTTGACAACATGCCCCTTGATGTCGAGGCCCAGAATGGCCTCGGCGTTGGCCACCGCGGCGTCGACGTCGGCGGAGTACTTCACGCCGCCGGCCTTACCGCGGCCGCCGACCTTGACCTGGGCTTTTACCATCACAGGTTTGCCGATTTCCTCGGCAATCTCACGTGCCCCGGCGACCGTGTCGGTAACGCGGCCGGCCGAGGTGGGCACCTCGTGCTTGGCGAAAAGTTCCTTCGCCTGGTATTCGAAGAGATCCATTCAGCTCACCATCTCGTAGATTTGTCCGCAGAAGGATGTAACACCGCAGGGGTGTTGTGCGGGCCATATCGGACTCTAAACCTGCCGCGTATGGGCTTTGTCAGTGCACCCACCGCTTGTGCGACAGATCACTCGGTCGGTAGCGCACGAGAGCCGCCCAGCACCCCGAACGGAGCACCACCGCGCCTGCGTGCTCTCATAGATCGTCCGCCGACAGACGGACTTCGGGTGCGGTATCGCGAACTTCGTGTTCACGTCATCCGAGTTGGGCTGCCGCACCGTGTGACCCGCCTCACATACCCCGGATTTTGCGGTCCCAGCGTTGGACTTGCCGCAATCATTTCGTTACCGTCGGCTGGCAGATCACAAAAGGATTACGGACGGTAACGCGGTAGTCCTCGCTAGTACAGAGATGAGGTGGACGATTTGACGGGACGTGGCCACTCCAGCCCGCCGGTCGCGACCACCGGGCGCCGCACCGCCCGCGACGACGACCAGACCGGCACCGAGGTCACCACGATCATCCCGATCGATGAGTTCGCCGACGCCGCGCCTGCGTGGGAATCCAGCGACGACACCTGGGACTCGAGTTCCTGGGACCGCTACTACCAGCCCACCCGCTCGGAGATCACCCAGGACATCCTGCTCCCGGAGAGCGAGTTCGACGGCTACGAGGTCGACGAGCCGCTCGACATGGCGGGCGCGCGGCCCGACGACTTCTCCCTGACGAGCACCGAGAGCGGCGAGATCCCGCTGCCGCTCGGGCCCGATGCGAAGCCGTTCCGCACCCGCACCGACACCGGAGTCACCCGCCGCCGCGGCAAGCACCGCATCAGCGCCCCGCCGACCGCACTGCAGGGTGGTCGTGCCGCACTCGTGGCCATGGCCGCCGGCGCAGCGGTCGCCGCCGTCGCGCAAGTGGGATCGTCCGACAACGCCACCACCCCCACACCCTCCAACGCAGCCAACGTGGGCACCACCGGGCAGACACCCGACCTGGGGCCCGGACTGGCCGCCACGACGCCGACGAAGGACATGAGCACCTTCACCGAGCAGCTTGCCGTCGGCGAGGCCCGGGCCGTTGCGGAGGCAAAGCGAGAGGCCGCTGCGCGCCGACCGTTGTTCGCCGCGCCGATGCTCGGCCAGTACGACTTCACCTCGGCGTTCGCGATGCGCTGGGGCAGCTTCCACGGCGGCATCGACATGGCCGCTCCGCTGGGCACGCCGATCCACGCGGTGACCGACGGTGTCGTCGTCGAGGCCGGCCCGGCGTCGGGCTACGGCAACTGGGTCCAGATCCGCGCCGACGACGGAACCATCACGATGTACGGGCACATGTCGTCCTCCGGCGTGCTGGTGCAACAGGGTCAGCGCGTGACCGCCGGCGACACCATCGCCCTGGTGGGCAACGAGGGCTTCTCCACCGGCCCCCATCTCCACTTCGAGGTGTGGAAAGACGGTACGACCAAGATCGACCCGGCCCCCTGGCTCGCGCAGCACGGCATCACGCTGTCGGGCTACACCGGCGGCTAGAGCCACCGCGCTCCCCACCGCGCACCCGGCTCCCCAACGCGCCCAGCACGGCAGCCGACAGAACCCAAGAATTCGCCGACAGAACCCTCAGGTTCCGGCGAAACTTTCGCTGGAAACTCGGGGAGGGTTTTGTCGGCGAATTCTTGGGTTCTGTCGGCGCGAAACCGGGTTCTGTCGGCCTCCGTGCTGGGCGCGATGCGCGCTCGGGTGCGGTTGGCGCGGGCCGCTAGAGCTTGTCGCCGGGGAGACCGCCGGCGGTCAGGAGCGTGACGCGCCCGACGTTGCCACCGAAGTCGAAGGTGATGCGTTCGGTGGCGCCACTGCCCTGCTTCTCCACGGCCTTGCCCATCCCGTACTTGGGGTGGTTGATGCGGTCACCGACCTCGTAGTGCACCTGTTTGTTGCGGCCACGGGTCGGATCCGACGAGTACGAGGAACGACCGAGGCGGTCGCTGCCGAAACCCGAGTCACCCCGCCCGAACACGCCACCCGTCGACCCGAGATGCCGACTCGTCGACCGACGCGGCTCAGCGCGACGCCAGTCGAGTAGGTGTTGCGGAATCTCTTGCAGGAAACGGGATTCCGGGTTGGACACCGGCTGACCCCAGGATGCCCGCGTCATCGAGCGGGTGAGGTACAGCCGCTCCTTGGCGCGCGTGATGCCCACATAGGCGAGGCGTCGCTCCTCGCTGAGTTCAGCCGGATCACCCAGCGCCCGCATGTGCGGGAAGTGTCCGTCTTCCCAGCCGGTCACGAACACGACCGGGAACTCGAGGCCCTTGGCCGTGTGCAATGTCATCAGCGTCACCACGCCGTCACCCTCGTCGGGCACCTGGTCGGCGTCGGCCACGAGCGACACCTTCTCCAGGAACGCTGCCAACGATCCGGGTTCGGGCTCACCTTCTCTCGCGTCGGCGGCCTCGTCGTCGATGTCATCGAGGTCGACGTCGTCGGAGGCGGCCAGGCCGGCCGCATCGGCACTGAATTCCCGTGCCACGGCGACTAATTCGTTGATGTTGTCGAGGCGCGCACCGTCCTGCGGATCACGGGAGGCCTCGAGTTCGGCGCGATAGCCGGTGCGGTCGACGATGGCGTCGACCAGCTCGCCGATGTCGGCGCCCTCCTCGGTGGCGTCGACGACGGCGACGTCCTCACCGCTCTCCCCGGCACCACCGAACGTCGCCACGAAATCGTTGCGCAGACCCTCGATCAACTCGACGAATCCGCCGATCTGCTTCACCGCACGCGTGTTCAACAAGGGCACCTTGCCCTCGGCGCCTTCCACGAGCGCTTCGTAGAAGCTGATCCCCAGATTCTCCGAATGCACGGCGACACACGCCTCGGCGCGGTCCCCGATACCGCGTCGGGGGGTGTTGAGGATGCGACGCAAGCTCACCGCGTCGTCCGGGTTGGCCACCACCCGCAGATACGCGACGACGTCGCGCACTTCCTTGCGCTCGTAGAACTTGGTGCCGCCGACCACCTTGTAGGGGATGCCGTGGCGGACGAACACCTCCTCCAGCGGACGTGAGCCGGTGTTGGTGCGGTAGAACACCGCGACGTCGGAGTACGAGTGACTCGACGAACCGCCGATCGAATAGTCGGTGAGGTCCTCGATCTCCTTGGCGATGAACAGCGACTCGTCACGGTCGGAGTCGGCCACATAGCCGACGATCAACTCACCATCACCGGAATCGGTCCACAGGCGCTTGTCGCGCCGGTTCTCGTTGCGGGCGATCACCGCGTTGGCCGCGGACAGGATCGTCTGGGTGGAGCGATAGTTCTGCTCCAGCAGGATCGTCTCGGCGTTCGGAAAGTCGCGTTCGAATTCCTCGATGTTGCGGATGGTGGCGCCGCGGAAGGCGTAGATCGACTGATCCGCGTCGCCCACCACGCACAGTTCCGACGGACCGACCGGCGAGTCGGGATTCTCGTGACCCACCAACTCCCGGACGAACACGTACTGGGCGTGGTTGGTGTCCTGGTACTCGTCGACCATCACGTGCCGGAAGCGCCGCCGATAATATTCGGCCACCTCCGGGTGGCGCTGCAGCAGCGCCACCGTCTCACCGATGAGGTCGTCGAAGTCGAAGGCGTTCGCCGACAGCAACCGCCTCTGGTACTCCGCATATATCTGTGCGATCACCTCGACCACCGGCTCGGCGTCGGTCGCCTTCTCGAGCGCCTCGTCCGGACCGATCAGCTCGTTCTTCAGATTCGAGATGCTGACCGCGACCCCACGCGCGCTGAACTTCTTGGGGTCGAGATCCATGTCCCGGATGATCATGCCCAGCAGTCGTTTCGAATCATCCGAGTCGTAGATCGAGAAGTTCGAGTTCCGCTTTCCCAGCAGTGCCGACTGGGCCCGCAGAATGCGCACACACGTCGAGTGGAAGGTCGAGACCCACATGTAGGCCGCACGGGGACCCACCAGGTCGATGACCCGCTCGCGCATCTCGGCAGCCGCCTTGTTGGTGAACGTGATCGCCAGGACCTGCCCGGGCGTCGTGTCTCGCGCGGCGAGCAGGTAGGCGATCCGGCGGGTGAGCACCGCGGTCTTGCCCGAACCCGCGCCGGCGACGATCAGCAGGGGCGGACCGGCGTGCAGCACCGCCGCGCGCTGCTGGGGGTTGAGACCGAGGAGGAGGCGGGCGGTGGGGTCATCGGGTGCGGCCTCGACACCGGCTCCCGGGGAGCCGTCGGCCGTCGCGCGGATAGAGCTTGTCATCAGGAAACAAGGCTACCCCCGACCGCAGACAGACCCGATGAGCGTCCCAGCCGCGTCCGCCGATACCCACGAACGGCCACCACGGCAGCCGATCCGTCAGCCGACCAGTCGGGCCTCGGCCACCTCGCCGACGCGGCCCTCCCCGGTGTGCAGTGCCAGCCCGGGCGTCAGCGGCCGTATCGAGATGCCGTGTCCGCGGCCTTCGAGCTGGACATAGGCGACGTGCAGACCCGCTTGCACCGTCACCTGCTGTGCGGGTCCGTCGTCAAGCGCCATCTCGATCTGCCCCGGGATGTTCGCGCAGTAGCCGACCCCGATGGTCCATCGCCACTGCAGCAGCGGCCCGGACAGCGACAGTTCGGTGGGACCGGTGATCTCCGGTCGGTCACAGGCACCGCGGCCCGGCTCGATCGTGCGGGCGGGGGTCACGGCTCCGTCCACCATGCGGCCGCTGCTGTCGAGGACCTGCAGCCGGTCGGTGGTCACCCCGAATTCGGGGCGCTCCCGCAGACGTCCGAACGTGTGGCTGATCTGGTTGTTCGGGTAGGCGACCGGCAGCAGGACCTCCAGCGGCAGCGCCTGATCGAACATGGTGTGGTCCTGGTGGTCGGCCAGCGAGCGTTTGGCGTTGGCGAGGTAGTCGCCGGTGGGATCGTCGCGCCACGACGAGGAGAACGACGCCAGCGAGATCATCGCCGACGCCACCGCGAGCGCACCGACGAGCGCCACGGCCAGGACGCCGGCCTGCCGCCGCTCGGGCCGAACGCCGGTGTGTCGTCCCGGAGCGTGGCGGCACGACGGTGGCGATGAGATGATCAGCGCGATCGCGATGGTGATGACCAGCGCGGTGTCCGGTAGGTATCGCATCGTCTGCGCGAGTTCCAGCGCGGTGTTGGCGCTCGAGCGGTTCCACATCACCGGGATCTGCGCGGCCACCACGTACACGATCACGCAGGCCACGACCGCGAGTGCGCCGCGCCGCATCATCACCGCCCACACGACGAGGGCCGCGAGCACCAGCCACCCGAGCACGATCATCCAGACGGGTGCGAATCCCATCGGTGGGCTCGGCACCCATCGCTCCCATTCCCATGGCCCGCCCACGAACGACGGCACCACCGCGTTGTTGATCGACCGCCACACCAGCCGCAGGGTCTGGCTGATCGAGTGCTCACCGGCGGTGGCGTCGGACACGGAGAAGAACACCAGCAGCCACACCACGAAGACGCCGCCGAGCACCACCCACAAGGTGCGGGCCCCGGTGAAGGCGCGGATCAGCGCGGTTTCCGTCGGTTCCGTCGAGGCGTCGAGGCGATCAGTGTCGCTGCCGACCGCGGTGTCATCGGGGCGTCCGCGGACACCGCTGCGGGCACTCAGCGTCGCGGCGGCGAACGCGACCGGCAGGATGAACAGCGACTTCTCGAAGAACGCCAGCGCCACGACGAACACCACCGTGGATCTGATCACGATGAACCGGGCATCGTGCCGACGGCCGCCCGACCGCACCAACAGCACCGCGTCGGCCACGATCCACGCCATCGCGGCCTGCAGTGGCAGCGAATTCAGCGCTGCCGCCCACCATGCGAAGGCCGGCACCGTCATGGGGCTGAACAGGTAGAACGCCAGCGCCGCGAGCGCACCGATCCCCGCCTGAGGTGCCAGTACCCGGATCATCCGCCACACCGCCAGCGAGGCGAGCGCCTGCAGGACCACCAGCGTGACGGCCGGGACCACCCAGTTGACCGGCGCGATCACCGTGGATACCCCCGCCACCAGAAATGCGGCGGGCATGAAATGCCCGTCGTGACTGTGTCCGAGGTAGTCCCAGCTCAGAATCGGGTTCGACGACGCACGCCCGATCAGGACGAGGTCATCCCAGTAGAAGTTGCCGGTCGCGGCGAGCCAACCGCGGACCACCAGTTGTGCCACGATCATGGTGATCGCCACCGACCAGATCGTCCGCCTGCTGAGCATGCGGTCCAGTCTCACGGCGTGGTGGGCGCGTGGCAAAATCGACCGGGTGACCGACGCCAACACCCCTGACGAGCGGACCTCCGCCGCCACCCCCTTCGACGCGGATGCCTACGACCTCTCCGACGACGTGTCGACGTTGGCCGACGACATCGACGATCTGCGGCTGGAGATCGACCGGCTCGATGCGATGATCCTGGCCGCCATCAAGCGGCGATCGGCGGTCTCGAAGAAGATCGGGGCGGCCCGAATGGCCTCCGGCGGCCCGCGGTTGGTGCACAGTCGCGAGGTGAAGGTCCTCGACCGGTTCGCCGAACTCGGACAGGAGGGCCACACCCTCGCGATGCTGTTGCTGCGTCTGGGGCGTGGCCCACTCGGCCGATAGCGGCGTTGCCGTCGGCGGCTCCCGTCGTGATGAGGATCGCGGCCCGGGGCCCGACAGCATAGGGTGAGACCCATGAGTGACGTCTCCGGCAGCGACCTCGACATCAGTGACCACGACGACATCACCGCCACCCAATCCTGGCAGGCCCTTGCGGCCCATCAGCCGCACGTCTTCGCCATGCACCTGCGCGAGGTGTTCGCCGTGGATCCCGACCGCGGCCGGGAGCTCACGCTCGACGTCGGTGACCTGCACATCGACTACTCCAAGCATCGCGTGCTGCGCGAGACCATAGAGCTGCTGTGCAGCCTCGCGCGCGAGGCCGGCCTCGAGGAACGCCGCGACGAGATGTTCGCCGGTGTGCACATCAACACCTCGGAGGACCGAGCCGTCCTGCACACCGCGCTGCGCCTGCCGGCCGATGCCGCACTGACCGTGGACGGCCAGGATGTGGTCGCCGACGTACACGAAGTCCTCACCGCAATGGGCGAATTCACCGACCGGCTGCGCAGCGGTGAATGGCAGGGCCATACCGGCAAGGCGATCACCGACGTCGTCAACATCGGCATCGGTGGGTCCGATCTCGGACCGGTGATGGTGTACCAGTCGCTTCGTCACTACGTCGACAGCGACATCCGCTGCCACTTCGTCTCCAATGTCGATCCCGCCGACATGGTCGGAACGCTGGCCGACCTCGACGCGGAGACAACGCTGTTCATCATCGCGTCCAAGACGTTCACCACGCTGGAGACGCTGACCAACGCGGCAGCCGCGCGCACATGGTTGCTCGATCAACTCGGCGCCGGCCCGGATGCGGTCGCCAAACACTTCGTCGCGGTCAGCACCAACGCCGACGAGGTGGCGAACTTCGGCATCGACACGGCCAACATGTTCGGGTTCTGGGACTGGGTGGGCGGGCGCTACTCGGTGGACTCCGCGATCGGGTTGTCGGTGATGGCGGCGATCGGCAAAGAGCGTTTCGGTGAATTCCTCGATGGTTTCCACATCGTGGACGAACACTTTCGGACCGCCCCGCTGGAGCAGAACGCTCCGGTCCTGCTCGGGCTGATCGGCCTCTGGTACAGCAACTTCTGGGATGCGCAGACCCGAGCGGTCCTCCCCTACTCCAACGACATGGCACGCTTCGCGGCGTATCTGCAGCAGCTGACCATGGAGTCCAACGGCAAGTCCGTCACCGCCCACGGGCATCACGTCACCACCGAGACGGGCGAGATCTTCTGGGGAGAACCCGGAACGAACGGACAGCACGCGTTCTACCAACTACTCCACCAGGGCACCCGCATGGTGCCCTCGGACTTCATCGGATTCGCCGAACCCACCGACGATCTGCCCACCGCCGACGGCACCGGGTCGATGCACGACCTCCTGATGAGCAACTACTTCGCGCAGACCAAGGTGCTCGCCTTCGGTAAGACCGCCGACGAGATCGCCGCCGAAGGGGTTGCGCCGAATGTGGTGGCGCACAAGGTGATGCCGGGCAACCGACCGTCCACATCGATCCTCGCCCCGAAACTGACGCCTTCGGTGATCGGCCAGCTCGTGGCCCTCTACGAGCATCAGGTGTTCGTCGAGGGAGCGATCTGGGGCATCAACCCGTTCGATCAGTGGGGTGTGGAACTCGGCAAAACCCAGGCAAAGGAACTGCTCGGCGTCATCGTCGATGATGCATCCCCTGCGGCACAGGGCGATTCGTCGACCGACGAGCTGGTGCGGTGGTACCGCGCTCACCGCGGCCGGTCGGCCTGAGGGCCCTTCAAGGCCCTTCGTGACGCTCGGCTGGCGCCTCGCTCCTCAGGGACCAGGGAACGCTACTGCCAACGGGTTTCGTCGAACACCTCGTCGGGGATCTCGTCGCCCGGCTGCACCCCGAGCTGTTCGAGTCGCCCCATCAGTGCGGCGGCCACGGCGATGAAGGTGACGAGATCCTGCGGATCGGTGGACCGCTCGGCCGGGTCACCGCCCATGAACTCGTGCACCGACGGCGGCACGCAGTCCCCCATGTCGATCGACCGTTGCCCGGTGGCGGTGCGCCACGCGTCGAAACTGATCGAATCGACCGCATCGGCGATGTCGCCGTTGCGGACCGCGGCGAGTACCTCGCCCACCGACGCGAGCGGGCCACTGCTGCCGCTGGACGGATCGAAGCCGACGACCGTGTCCGCCGGGATCTCGCCATCGTCGTCGAGGGTGAAATAGACGATGCCACGCCAGTCGGCGCCCAACGCCGAGACGTCGTCGCGCCCGAAGACGTCCGACAACACCTCACTGACCTCGCCCCGGCGTCGCTCCCCGAACAACTGGAACGCGCCATGGGCCACAACCTGTCCCTGCTTGGCCGACACATCGGCTACCTTACGCAACGTGAGGCCTCGCCCGATCGCGCCACCGCTGCGGCGGCGTGTGGTCGTGTCCGCGATCGCCGCGGCAGTACTGCTGATCGCCGGCTGTGCCGCCTCGACGTCAACCTACACACCGACACCGACGTCGGTACCCACCAGTGCGGAGGTGACCGTCCCGGCCGGTCCGGTCGAGCTCACCGAGCCGAGCACCGCGCTGGGGTTCGGGGACACCGCGGTGCTGCCCGCGAACGCATTCGCCGCGACCGGCCCGCGGGCCATGTTCACCGTCACCGGGATCACCCCGGCCGAGGGTGTCCCCGACGACATCAGCAACGGGGGTACGGCGTACTTCCTGTACGTGACGGTCACCTCGCTGGCGGGGCAGCCTATCGCAGCCCCGTCGGTCATCGGACTGAGCGGCAGTCCCGACGGTCGGACGCCGACCTTCACCCGTGCACCCACACCGAATCTCACGGGCTGCCCGGCCACGGCACCACCGGAACAGATGCGGCGCGGCGAGTCCTACACCGCGTGTCTGATCTCGGTGTCCGATGCCGGGCAGCGGCTCGAGCGGGTGATCTACTGGGCCGACACGAGTTCGGACACATCCCTGGATTACAAGAGCGCACCCGTGGTGTGGGCGCCACCAGGGCTGTCGGCGGCACCGTCGTCGGCGCCCGCGGGTTGACCCCGCCGGCGTCACACCATTCGGCGGGTGATAGCCGACGGCAGGTAACGCAGCGCCAGGGCGATCGGCCGCCATGGCCATGCCGGGACCGGCGCCCATGCCGACTCCTTCTCGATGGCCGCGACCATCGCGGCGACCCCCTTGTCAGTGTCGGTCATCAGTGCGGTCTGCACACCGCGGTTGATGTCGGTCTCGATGTACCCCGGCAACAGCACGGAGATGGAGATGGGCGAGCCGGCGAACTCGGCCTGCAGTCCCTGTCCCAGCGCGGAGAGTCCCGCCTTGGACGCCGAATAGGCGGCCTGGGCTTTCGGCAGGCCGCGTATCGCGCTCATCGAACTGATCAGTACCAGGTGGCCATGGCCCTGCGCCCGGAAGATCTCGAGAGCCGCCTCGGTCTGCGCCAGCGCTCCGACCAGGTTCGTCTGGACGGTCTCGAAGTTCGCCGCGGCGTTACCCGTCCCGATCGGCGCGCCCTTTCCCAGCCCGGCGTTGACGATGACCCGATCCAGACCACCGAGCTCCTCGGCGAGCCGCGCGAAAACCGGTGCGACGGATTCGGTGTCGGTGACATCGAGACGCGCGGTGGCGACCTGGGCGGCGGTCGGGCGCAGCTCGCCGGCCAGCGCATCGAGACGATCGAGCCGCCGAGCACACAATGCCAGCGCGCGGCCGTCGGCGGCGAACCGGCGAGCCATGCCCTCGCCGAGTCCGGAACTCGCGCCGGTGATCAGGATCTTCTGCCGTGTCGTTGCGGTCACGGCCCCCAACCTACCGACCGTGCCAAGCCCCACGCGGAGCACCCGCGACGAACTCAGGCGGTCATGGCGGTCACCCGCAACGCCTGGATCAGGCGATCGGTACTGTCCGCGTCGCCGACGGTGATGCGGATGCCGTCGCGGCCGACTTCTTTGGTCAGGACACCACAACTGCGCAGCAGTCGACCGATCTCCACACCCTCGTCGCCGGGTACGAACAGGAAGTTGCCCTGACTGGGCAACGTCGGGCAGCCGATCGCGGCCAACATGTCCTGCAGGCGTCGGCGCTCCTGCCGCATTGCCCGAACACGCTGTGCGAGTTCGGCGTGGGCGTTCAATGCGGCAGGGACGGCGGCGATGGCGGCCGAACCGACCGCGAACGGTATCTCACCACCACGCAGCGACTCGATGATCGGTGCCGATCCGAAGGCGTACCCGACTCGGAGCGCCGCCAGCCCATGCGCTTTGGAGAATGTCCGCAGCACCAGGACGTCATCATGGTCGGCGACGAGGGTGAGCACGTCCGGTGGGTCGTCGCAGAACTCGACGTAGGCCTCGTCGATCACGATCAGCACACCCGGCGGGATCGCCTCGATGAATGTGCGGAGCGCATCGGTGGTGAGCACCGCACCTGTCGGATTGTGCGGCGTGCAGATGACCACGGCCATCGTGTCGGCCGTGACCGCCGCGCGCAGCGCGGGTAGATCGACGCCGCCGACGTCGGAGAGCCCGACGGGATCGATGCGCAGCCCGGCGCTGTGCGCGAGAATCGGATAGCCGTCGAATGTGGGCACAGACGTCACGAGCGACGGTGACCGGACATCCGATACCCGCGCTCTGCGTCGGCACTCGCCGAAGACGGCCAACGCCACGCCGGTGGCCCCCGCACCCACGGTGACCTGATCCGCCGCGATCCCGAGGTGGTCGGCTATCTGGGCGCGCGTGCGGTCGGGACGGAAATCCGGATAGTGGTGGACGTCGGCCAGGCCCTCCCGGAGTGCCGCCGAGACCGACGGCAGCGGGCCGTAGGCCGATTCGTTGAGATCGAGCCGGACCGTCGCGTGCGGTCCGCCTGCCGGACGCGAGCGCGACCTCATGGGCGGCCACCCCACCGCAGTGCCGCGGCCCCGGCGAAGTCGCCGGCGTGCGCGAAGGCAGCGGTCATCACGATGTCGCCCACCCGAATCCGTCCGTCGCCGACCGCGGCGTCGAGGGTGACCGGAATACCGACGGCGAACAGATTGCCGCACTCGTCGAAGGTGTCCGGGTGCCGTTCGGAGGGCAGTTCGAGCGCTTCGCGCCAGTTGCGAAGGAAGATCCGATTCGGCTGGTTCGTGATGAACCAGTCGAGGTCTCGTGGCGCCACCCCGATCGTGTCGGCGACCTCGATGGCGACTTCGGGCACCATCCGGTTGCCGCGCGCGAGCACTTTCGCGATCTTGGCCTCGGTGAATCCGATGTGGAGCTGTCCAGAACCGGCCTCCCAGTACTTACGCGGCGGATCGGCGACCCCGGTCATGTCCCCGGAGTACTGACCGAACGAGTGACATGTCACCCCGAGGACCTCACTGCCCCGGCCGCGGTCGAGACCGATCACCGCGACCGCCGCACCATCGCCTGGGATGGACGCCTGCGGTTTGCCGCGCACCTGTGGTTGGGTGAAAACCTGGGCGGCACTGTTCTGCGCCAACCCCAGCAAGGCCGTGCGGCCTCCATTGGCACGCAACAGCGCGCCGGCGAGGTCGATCATATGGACGAACGCCGCGCACCCGCCGTTGTGCACGTCGAGGACGGTCGACGGCCGCAGTCCAAGGCGATGTGCCACCTCACCGCCACATCCGCGGATCGGGACCTCGGGCAGCTGACTGTGAGTGAGGACGACGTCGATGTCGTCGAGGAAGTCCGGGCCGTTGCGTTCGGTGAGAGTCTTCGCGGCCGCGATCATCATGTCCGCGGATGTCTCGCCGTCGGCGGCATGATGCCGGAAGGACGGCGCACGGAACATGGCGTTCCCGGTCAGATCGTCATCTTCGGCGTATTGCGCGAAATAGTCTGCCGGGACCCGCTTCTCCGGCAGGTAGCCGGCCAGGTCCACGAGGGTCAGATCGGTGTCGGCGATGGTCATGACCGCATCCAATCCGGGGTGATGGGCAGCTGATGGTGATGGCGGTACTCCGCGATCGCGGTGAGGTTCTCCAGTTCGAGTTGGTGGCCGGCAGAGAACGTATCCCAGAAGTCACCCACCCAGACCGGCCGCTCGGGCGGCGCCGTCTCGGGGTAGGGATTCTCGTCATAGAACGGATGCCGACAGTTGCACCACAGCACCACCGAGCCCGGCTTGTCGAGCACCACCTGGGCATCGACCACCCGCATCAGGTAGATCATCCACAGGTGCCGTCCCTGGTCCCAGGCACAGTGGTAGTCGACAGTCATCGCCGCCGGGTTGGCGATGGTGCGCACATAGATCCTGGTGTCCGATCCCAACCGGTCCTCGGCGACCCACAACCCGTCCTCATCGGTGCGGGTGAATCCACGCAAGCTGTATGTCCATTCTTCGAGTGATCGGGTGTCGGCGAGCCAGTCGTAGAGCTCCCGCGGTGGCGCATCGACGAAACCCTGCACCGGACAGAAGTCGCCGTAGATCTGATCGTGCGGATAGACCGAGCGCAGCCGGTCGAGCAGGATCGGGGTGGCGACCTGACGCGGATGTGACTCGATGCGGGTCAGCCCATCCAGGGTCGCGGCCGCGTCACCGAGGTCGGAAAGGGCCGGTAGCACAGTTGTCATGGGGATCCTTTCGGGATGAGGGGGGCAAACGGCGGGATCTCGTCGGGATCCACGTCGACCACCAGGCAGTTCGGTCCGGGCTGCGACAGCAGGTCGGCTGCCGCCTCGCGGAGCTCCGTGAGGTGTGCTGGATGGGCCACGGTGAGCCCGGCGAACATGGCGGCCAGTCCCGCGGCGATGTCGGTGGGGCGAAATCTGTTGATGCTGGGGGTGCTCGGAAAGAACTGCCGCTCCCGGGTGATACACATCCCATGGGCATCGTTGTTGAGGATCACGAAGGTGACCGACGCGTCGAACTCGATCGCAGTGTGGATCTCCATACCGTGCATGAAGAACGAACCGTCGCCGGCGATCACCACGGTGCGCTCATCGGTGCCGGCGATCGCCGTCCGGATGGCATTGCCGACGCCGGCCGCCAGCGCATACCCCATGCCACCCATGCCGAGTGCCACAACGAATCTGCCGTGTCCCCAGGGAAGGTGATGGATGGCAGCCGCTCCCGCGTTGCCGGCATCGGCGAACACCGTGGTGCCGGGTGCGAGTGCCGCGCCGACGGTCTCGACGACGGTTCGCATCGTCGGCCCGGGCGTGGCTGTCGGCGGTACCGGAAGTACGTCGATCTCACCCGAGGAACGACCCGGCGGATGGTCGAGGATCGCGCTCACCCGTTCGGTCAGATAGCCGAGCGCTGCGCCGAGGTCGCCGCAGGGCAGGTGATCGACGTCGCGGTACCTCGGTGCGTGTGCGCCGAGATGGATCACCCGCCGGCCGGTGAGCACGTCGTCGAGGCCCGCACGGTCGGTTATCGACATCCGGCAGCCCACGACGAGGCACACCGACGACCGTTCGAGTGCCCGCCGGGCCGAGGGATGTCCCATCACCCCGGTCACGCCCGCGCATCCGTGACCACCACACAGGATGTCGCGGCCGCCGGGCGATGCCACCACCGTCGCTCCCAGAGCGTCCGCGAGTCGGTCGACCGGCTCCCGCAGGTCCGCGACCGACGCCTCGTCACCGGCCCAGATCGCCACGCGGCCCGCAGAGCCGGCCACCTCCGCGCACAGTTCCCCGGCGAGGCGGTCCAGATCGGGTATGACGAATCCCTGGTTGTCGTGTCCTGTTTCGACGTGTACGAGCCGTCCGGACTCGGGCATCACCGAGGCCTGCACGTCCTTCGGCAATAGGATGGCGGCCGGCAGCGATCGGTCCAGCGTCGCCAGCGCGGTCGCCAACGCCGCCGGGACCTCCTCGGCCGAGGTGACCACACAGCACGAACCGGTCACCGCCGACATCACCGCGGCGACATCGATGGTGTCGGGTGGCGACAGCATGTCCTGGAACGCACCGCGTCCGACCAGCGCCGATGGCGCGGTGCCGATGATTGCGAGCACCGGCACTCGGCTGTCGTAGGATTCCGCCAGCGCGGCAACGACGTTCAGCGCACCGCCGCCAGATGTGGTCATCACCGCGGCAGGGCGGCCGGTGATCCGGGCGGCACCATCGGCCATCGCCCCCGCGGCGAACTCGTGTTTGGCCACGACCGGAGTCATTCCCGGGAGCCGGACTGCCGCGTCGTAGAGGTCCTCGACGTTGGCGCCGTGAACCCCGTAGACCACCGAGATCGAATCTGACAACAGTTGTTGCACAATGTAATCCGCGACTGATACCGTACCTCGAGGTCCGGCCTCCGACAGATCGGTGGCCGGGTTGCGACGAACGGTGGCGGTCATGGGCCAACTGTGCGTCCCGGCACCTGAAAAACCGCTGAAGACGACGAGCGGGCAAGCCCTGTCATGCATTCAGACGACCTCCTACCATGTGCACACACGTGCGGTGATCGCCGACGGCACGGGCCATCGTCGACGCCGTGAGGAGCGCCGATGATCCGATGGTCTGGTCCAGAGTCACGCCGACCGGCATTTCTGCGGCGCCACCAAGGGCTGAGGGTGCAGTCCACCGTGGTCGGGACGCTGCTGGTGGCGCTCGCACTCGTGATCGGCGCAGTCGCGATGTTGGTCATGTTGCACCGCGCCGACAGTCGATCGATGTACGACTCGACGAGCTACCGTGCCTACGAGACGGCGGACTACATCCGTGATGCCGGCGTCGCCGCGATACCGAGCGAGGAACTCGTCGCCGGCACCGGCGTCGACATCATCCAGGTGATCGACTCCGCCGGTCGGGTGGTGGCCGCCTCGCCGGGCGCGCCCGGCGAGGCCATCACCGATAGGCAACCGGCTCCCTGGACATCGGTGACCACGGAGCAGCACATGGTTCCCGACGACGAGGACGAGTACTGCGCGACGATTGTCGGCGCGGCGCACGCGGGCGACCGCTTCACGGTGGTTGCGGCGGTCGCCAGCGGCCCCTATCGCGACGGACTGTTCCATACCGCGGTCATTCTGGCGGCGGGTCTGCCGCTACTGGTCGCTCTCGCGGGTGTGGTCATCCACTACTTCGTGGGCCGCGCGCTGCGTCCGGTCGGCGAGATCACTCGGCAAGCCACCATGATCACGAGCTACGATCTGTCGCTGCGGGTTCCGGTCCCGGCCTCCGACGACGAGATCACCGGACTGGCCACGACCATGAATGCGATGCTCGATCGCCTCGAGAAGGGCCGCCAGACGCAGTTGCGCTTCATCGGCGATGCGTCCCACGAGATGCGCAGCCCGCTGACCACCGTCGTCGGCATCCTCGACCTGGCCGACGACACCGACTCCGATGTCGACCTGGACACGGTTCGCACCATTCTGCTGCCCGAAGCCCGGCGAATGCAGAACATGATCGATGATCTGTTGCTGCTGGCGCGGGCCGACGAACGTGGACTCGCCGTGCGCAGCGACGATGTCGATCTCGACGACCTGGTCGTCGACGAGGCGCGTCGCCTGCGGGCGCTCGGTCTGACGCAGGTGACCACCACCATCGTCCCCATCAGAGTGACCGGTGACCGCGACAAACTCGCCCGGGCGCTGCGCAATGTCGCCGACAACGCCGCCCGCTACGCCCGGTCGCAGGTGCGGTTCGACATGCACCGCGACGACGATGCCGGCACCGCGACGATCCGGGTCGTCGACGACGGTCCCGGTATACCCGCAGACCAGCGGGCCGACGTCTTCGACCGATTCACCCGACTCGACATCGATCGTCGGAACCGGAGCGGTTCGGGCCTCGGGTTGTCCATCGTCGCGGAGATCATCCGAGCACATGGCGGCACCGTCCGTATCGAGGATCCACCTGAGAGGCACAGGTCCGGGACGTCGTTCGCGATCACACTGCCGACCACCGCGGTGTCCGCGCATCGGACGCCGGCACCACCGGATACCGAACTCGCACCACCGAACCGCTGACGCCGCGTCTCAACCGATTCGGTAGCCCGCGCCGCGCACGGTGACTATGCTGCGCACGCCGAACGGCGCGTCCACACGCTTGCGGAGATAGGCGATGTAGACCTCCACGATGTTGGGATCACCTTCGAAGTTCTGGTCCCACACCGAATGCAGGATGTCGGCTTTGGACACCACGGTGCCGGTGTTGCGGATGAGGTACTCCAGGACGGCGAATTCCCGTGGCGTGAGGGAGATCGGACTGTTCCCGCGCCGCACCGTGTGGTCGGCGGGGTCGAGCACCAGGTCGTCGACGACGAGCTGGGCGGGGCGCTCCGGTGCACCTCGTCGGAGCAGCGCACGCAGCCGCGCCTTGAGGACCACCACCGAGAACGGTTTGACCAGGTAGTCGTCTGCGCCGAAGTCGAGCGCCTCGGCCTCGTCGTACTCGCCGTCCTTGGCGGTCAGGACCAGCACCGGCGTCCAGATGTCGCGGGTCCGCAACTCCCGCAGCACGGCGAATCCGTTCATCCCCGGCATCAGGATGTCGAGCACGATCACATCGAAATGACCTTCCGACGCACGCCACAGACCGTCGGTCCCGTCGTGGGCGACGGTGACCGCCCAACCGTCGGTGACGAGCATCCGGCGGACGGTTTCGGCGGCCCCCGAGTCGTCGTCAACGACGAGCGCGTGCACCGTGGCTCATTTCAGCAACCGCGACATCCGGCGGTCGGCCAACACCTTTCCGCCGGTCTGGCATCCGGGGCAGTACTGAAACGATCGGTCGGCGAATGAGACCTCCCGGATCGTCTCGCCGCACACCGGACAGGGCAGTCCGGTGCGGGCGTGCACCCGCAACCCGGTGCGTTTCTCGGACTTGAGTCGAGCCACCGTCTGGCCTTCGAGCCGGCCGATGGCATCGGTCAGCACCGTGGTCATCGCGTCATGGAGAACGTCGACCTGCTCGGGACTCAGTGACTTGGCCGACGCGAACGGCGACAGCCTGGCGGTGTGCAGGATCTCGTCGGAGTAGGCGTTGCCGACCCCGGCCAGCACCCGCTGATCGGTCAGCACGTTCTTGATCCGACCGGTCGTGCCCGACAGGATGGCACCGAACTCGTCGCGGCCGATGGCGAGCACGTCGGGTCCCAGCGTGGCGATGCGCTCCACCTCGTCGACGTCCCGCACGATCCACACCGCCAGACGCTTCTGGGTGCCGGCCTCGGTGACGTCGAAACCCTCACCCGGCAGCCCGCAGTGCACGCGCAATGCGATCGGGCCCTTGCCGCCGGGCCGCGGTGGCGTCGGGGAGAGTTGGTCGCTCCACCGCAGCCAACCGGCGCGCGACAGATGAATGACCATGACGATCGTCGGGTCGGCGGAGTCCGCGGCATCCGCTCCCGGCATGGTCCGCATGATCAGGTACTTGCCGATTCGGCTCACCGATTCGACGATGCGCCCGGCGAGTGCGCTGTACGGCGGGTCGGCGGTCTTCAGCACGGCGAGCGAGGCCACGTCGACCCGGCGGATCGGCAGTCCGGCGGCTCGTCCGTCGACGTAGTCGGCGATCGCCGCCACCTCAGGAAGCTCAGGCATGTCCCCAGTGTGCTCTAGTAGACGGATGATCTCGCGCCTTTCCGACGCCGACCTGGCGGCTCACATCGCCGAGGGCGCGGGGCAGATCCTTCTGGGCGTCCGGCACGGCGATCTGCTGACCGGCCGTCACCTCGGTGACATCGGCGACGCGATGGCCCAAGCGTGGATCGCCAATGTCGTCGTACGTCACCGGCCACACGACGCGGTGCTGTCGGAGGAGGGCGCCGACATCGGCGACCGATCCACCACCGACCGCGTGTGGATCATCGATCCGCTCGACGGCACGCGTGAGTTCGCCGCCGGGTCCGCCGACTGGGCGGTCCATGTCGCACTGACCCACGACGGCGAGGTGACCGATGCCGCCGTCGCGCTGCCGGCCGTAGGCGAGGTCTTCCGGTCCGACACCGTCGTGCCTCCCGACGGTCCGCTCACCGGACGGATGGCGGCCTCGCGCTACGGCGGATCGTACGAGAGCGCGTGGGTGTCACGACGGCTGTCGTTGGGCATGGTCGGGATCGGTTCGGCGGGTGCCAAGGCGATGGCGGTGGTCCGCGGCGACGTCGACGCCTACGTGCATGCCGGCGGACAGTACGAGTGGGACAACTGCGCGCCGGTGGGCGTTGCACAAGCCGCCGGCCTGCACTGCAGCCGTCTCGACGGAACACCCATCGTCTACAACCGACCACAGCCGTACATGCCGGATTTCGTCATCTGTCGCAAGGAGATCCGCGACGACCTGCTCGGCGTCATCGACGAGATCTGGTGAGTTGGTCGGCTGGTTTCGATACGACCTTCGGCTAGTGTCCCGCGTCGGAAATTCGTTTCATGAGTTCGGCGGTCCAGGTGGATGCATCGCGAGGCGGCGGAGGAAGCAGGTACTGGATGTACCTGCGACGACGCCAACGAAGCGAGGCGCCGCCTGGGCGTCGAAATCATCAACGAATTTCCGACGCGGGACACTAGCGCCTCGCGCTACTCAACCAGCAGAATGCCGGCCTCTGCGGAAGTCAGGACTTGCGCAGTAGGTAGATGTCCATGATCCACCCGACCCGTTCGCGGGCTCGGGCACGGACGGCGACGATGCGGTCGGCGACGTCGGCGACGCGACCGGAGATCAGGATCTCGTCGTCGGTGCCCACGTAGGCGCCCCACCAGATGTGGTCGTCGGGATCTGCCGTGCGGCGGAAGGTCAGATCGCCGTCGAGCATCACGATCTGGTTGCCGTCCGCACCGGCCGGGGTCTCGGCGAGGCGACGCCCGGTGGTGATGTGGATGGGTTCGCCAATGCGATTGGCGGTGATGCGGTGCGCTGCGGTGAGCGCACTCGCGCTGGTGACACCAGGAATCACTTCCACGTCGATGTCGAGGCCGGAGTGCTCGCACAGATCGTCGACGATGCGCAGCGTGCTGTCGTACAGCGCCGGGTCACCCCAGACCAGGAAGGCGGCCACCCCACCGTCGACCAGTTCCCCGGTCAAGACGTCGGTCAAGACGGTGGCGCGGGCCCGATGCCAGCGTTTCACCTCGGCGTCGTAGTCGTCGGGGGCGCGATCTCGCGGTGGGTCGGCGACCTCGATGACGCGGTGTGTGGGTGCGGCGTGACGTGCCAGGATCTCGCGCCGGGCATCGGCCAGGGTCTGCTTGGCCTGCCCCTTGTCGAGCATCAGGAAGACATCGACGTCGGCGAGCGCGTCGACGGCCTGCAGGGTGAGCTGCCGGGGGTTTCCGGGCCCGATACCGATGACCCGCAGGGCGATCCGCATCAGGCGCTCAGCTCCGGATCTTGCGCAGGCCGTGTTTGCGCGCGGTGATGTCCAGGATCAACTGACTTGGCAGCAGGCGCCGCAGCGCGAACACCAGCCCTGCTTGGTTGCCTTTGGCGTAGAAGGGCTTCGGATGTTCGGCCAACGCCGCGTCGACGATGACCTGCGCCATCGTGGACGCGGCGATTCCGGCGTCCTCGTTCGTGCGGGTCGCGGCGGCCAGCGTCTGGTATTCGGCCGCATACGGCGATCGGTCGCCGATGTGCACACTGCGCCGCTCGCCGATACCGGTGGCGATGGTGCCGGGTTCCACCGAGATCATCCGGACACCGTACGGGGCGACCTCGCGACGGGTGGCGAGCGCGAATGCCTTCAGAGCGGATTTTGTTGCGGCGTAGTTGGATCGGAATGCCACCGGAAAGCTCGAGAGCATCGACCCGACCATGATGACGGTGCCGCTGCCACGTTCCCGCATACCCGGCAGCACCGCCTTCGTCAGTGCGATGGGCCCGAAGACGTTGACCCGGAACAGATTCTCGATCGCGTCCATCGAGGTGTCCTCGAGTGCCCCGGCCTGACTCTCGCCCGCGTTGTTGACCAGGATGTCGACGATGCCGACGTGCTCGACGCAGGCCACGGCACTGTCGTAGTCGGCGTTGTCGAGTGCGACGTAGTGGACGCCGCGGATCGGGTCGGCCACGGTCTCGGGATTTCGGCTGGTGCCGTAGACGGTGTGGCCCTGCTCGACGAACTGTCGCGCGACCTCGGCACCGATACCGCTCGACGCCCCGGTGACCAGCACGACCTTGGACTGTGCACTCACACCGAACACCGTAGCGCGTCGGGGGCCCTCGTCGGTCAGTCGGCGTCGGACCTGCGAAAGTGCGCCGATTCGGCCGCGGATTCGCTGGCGAACCAGATGTCGGCCACCACGGCGTCGAACTGGGGCGAGCCCGGCACGTGATAGGTCCCGGAGGAGGCGTCCGCCTTGACCGGATAGCCGTCGGGTCCACGCCCGGGTTCGTCGAGGGGCAGGTGGGCGCCCAGCGGCACCGGGACCTTGTCGCCACCGCGGTAGTAAGATCCGACGCCGTCGCCGGATGCCGGCTGTGCCGCACCGATACCGAGCTCGGCATCGTCGGGCGGCGCCATCACCTCGGAGAGGTCCTCTGCCATCAGTTCCTCGAGCGACAGTGGCATCGTCAGATCGCTGACGCCAGTTGTCGGCCCGTCAGCCGGGCCCACCGGTGGCGACGCTTCGTCGAGTTCCGACACGGTTGCAGAAGGACCATCGCCGCCGGCCTCTGTGCGTATCGGCGCCACGGGCACCTCAGCCACTTCCGCCACCTCGGCGGACGGCTCATCCGTCGTCATATCCCCGCTGATTGTGGCTTCTGCCTGCTCCGTTGGTGCCACGTCAGCCGACGTCGCGGCCTCGGGGCCGACCTCGTCCGGAGGGAGGAAGGCCGTAGCGGCGGCGTCCTGGTCGGGATACTCCGACACCACGGCCTCGGGCCGGGCTGCCCTCTGACGGAATGTGCTGAACAACCAGATCAGCAGTAGGCCCACGAGAATGAGCAGAAACGGGATCAGCAGCCACCACCAGTCGCTGCCATCGGTCTCGTCGGCGGCGTTCGTATCGGCGCCGGAAGCACCGACTCCGGCTGGATCGGCACGTGCCTGCGACCCCATGAGGAGCACCCAACTCGCTGCGGCCGTCAGGCCCAGCGCTATGACGGCCGTCCACCGTGTTCGTCTGTGTGTACTCATGCTCTGCGTGTACTCATCGTCATGGCGCCCCGATCACGTTGTCATCGAAGTTGATCGATCCTGTCATCCGCGGCGGATGAAACCGCCCATGATATCAATCTTTTCAATTCGCCAATCGAACATACACCGATACGACGGTGACAACCGGTAAGCGCGCGCAAGCCCTTTCGCTTCATGGGAAAGGCCCCGACAATCGAACCACCCGAGGCAGGTCGACATTCGTCGACCTGCCTCGGAAATGCATTCTCCGGCGCCATTTCTGGCGCGCACGTAGCCCGGTCAGGCGAGCCGGGACACCTGCTCGACGAGATTCTTGTCTGTCTGGCGCACGGCTTGGCCGGCAAACGGTTCCACGACGGTGCCGAGCGCCCGTCCGGCAAGGCCACCGGGCAGTGTGTAGACGAATTCGACATCGACCTGCGTCCCCACGCCGACGTCGATGAAGTTCCAGGTGGTGTGGGCCGAGAACCCTTCGACGGACTCGAGCCGGATGAGTTCGTTCTCGACCCAATCCACGGTCTCCACCGTGGACCTCAGGGTCTTGGGACCGACTTTCATCGTCACCGCGAATTGCGACCCGAGCCCCTCGGTGGCCGCGGTTACCGGGACGAAACTGCTGACGCCGAAGAAGAAGTTCGGCACATTCTGATGATCGTTGATGTAGGCGAACACTCGATGACGCGGAACCTCGAGCGATGAACTGTGGCGGACCGTCCCCATTGTCGTTTCCCTCCCGGTTTCCCTTGACCACGCACCGCCGGTCAGATATCCGTCGGAGCATGCCGGATCAGGACCGTTCGTCACCGCCCGGTTCCGGCGCACCCGACTCTGCCACACCCGGAACCTGGCGGGAACTGTTCGACCGCGGCCACCGCGCCGCGGTCACCGTGTTCGCCGGCGGGATCGCGGTCTTCGCGATCAACACGTACCTGACCGCCGCGTCGCTGCCGACGGCAGTCGCCGACATCGGTGGCCAGCGGCTCTATGCATGGGTGATGACGGTCTTCCTGATCACCTCGGTGTTCTCGTCAATGCTGGTGACCCGAACGCTGTCCCGGTGGGGTGCCCGCGGCGCCTACGTCATCGCTTTCGGCCTCTTCGGTGCCGGCTCCCTGGTATGCGCACTCAGCCCGGCGATGCCGGTCATGCTCGTCGGCCGCGGACTCCAGGGTCTCGGCGGCGGATTGTTGACCGGCCTCTCGTTCGCGGTCATCCGGGTGGCGCTGCCGGAACGACTCTGGGTGCGGGCGGTGGGGTTCGCGTCGGCGATGTGGGGTGTCGGCAACCTCATCGGTCCACTGCTGGGTGGGTTCTTTGCCCAGATCGGGTTCTGGCGGGGATCGTTCTGGCTGCTGGTGGTCGCGTCCGTGGCAATGAGCTGGTTCGTCCGAGCGTTGCCGTCCCGCCGGCGCGAGGCACGCGACGCCGCCGCTCTGCCGTGGGCGTCGCTGGGCTGGCTGGTGGCGGCCACCGTCTGCGTATCGGTGGCCGGCATCGTGGACGGCCTGCGGACACCGCTGATCCTCGTCGCGGTGGCCGTGGTGCTGTCGGCCGGTTTCGTCCTGGTCGACCGACACACCGTCGTCGGACTTCTGCCGCGGCTGACCTATACCGGCGGCAACCCGCTCAAGTGGATCTACGTCTCCATCGCGGTACTGGCCATCGGGTCGACCGCCGAGGGGTTTGTTCCGCTGTTCGGCCAGCAGATCGCGGGGATGGCACCTCTGGTCGCCGGCATGTTGGGTGCGGCGTTGTCCTGGGGATGGTCGAGTGCGCAGCTGGCCAGCACCACGTGGGCGAACGGTCGGCGTGCCACGACGGTCCGGATTCTGGGTCCCGGACTCCTGGCCGCCGGACTCGCGGGGTACGGACTTCTCCAGTTCTCCTCCGCCCCGGCGGTCGTCGCGGCCTGGTTTCTCGCCCTCTTCGTCGCCGGCGCAGGCATCGGAATGGCTTTCCCGCACATCGCGACCGCCGCAATGACGATCACCCGGGACGAGACGGAGGCGGCGCGGGCGTCGGCCGGCATCAACACGGTGCAGATGGTGGCCAACACCTTCGGTTCCGCACTGGCAGGACTCCTGGTGAGCGTGGGCGCGACCGTCGGCGCCGGCACGGACGATCCGACGGTGACGTCGGCGCGGTTCCTGACATTCGGATTCGCGGCGGTCGCGGTGGCAGGCGTGGTCGCCGCGGTGGCATCGGTGCGGCCGGCGAGGGTCAGCCCGCGAAGGCCGGGCCGTCGTACCGATCGATCGTGACGAAGTCTTCGACCGGCTGTCGACGCAGCTTCGTCAACTGCTTCACCGGTTTTCCGATCGGCACGACGGCCGCGACGGCATGGTCGGCGGGGAGACCGAGCAGTTCACGCACGGCCGGTTCCTGGGCGATGGCCATCGATGTGATGTTCCCGCCGAACCCCTCTGCGCGGGCGCCCATCAGGATGTTCCAGATCAGTGGGTACACACTCGCGCCACTGACCAGGCCCACCCGGTCGAGGTACTGGTCGACCGCCGCGACTCGACCCAGATCCACCGAGACCACCAGCACCACGGGCGCGCGACGGATCGGTTCGACGAAACTGCCCGGCACGGCGGTGGAGTCGATGACGTCCTGCGGAACTGCCGACGGCGCCACCGGATTCCACGGGTTCTCACCGGCGTTTCGCTGGGCCACGTATCGCCGGACCGTCGGCTCACCCAGTTCGCTGAGCCGCTGCTTGGTGTCGGCGTCACGGACCACGACGATGTGGGCCCCCTGCCGGTTGCCGCCGCTGGGCGCAAAACGCGCGTTGTCGAGGATGCGCCACAGCACCTCGTCGGGCAACGGATCGTCGGTGAACTGCCGTGCGGCGAAGGTGGTCCGCATGATGTCGTAGAGCTCCATGCGTCCACTATGCCCCGCGCGCCGTGCGGCGTAGCGCATCTCAGACGTGAACCGCCACCGAGACCTTGCGCAACAACGCCGCCAACGACTCCCGTTCGTGGGGACTCAGCCCCGCCAGCGCGGCCTCGTCGTCGGCGAGGCGGCGCGGCAGTTCGGCGTCGACGAGTTCGCGACCGGCGTCGGTGGGCTCGAGCAGCACCACCCGACCGTCCCGCTCGGACTTCCGGCGCACCAGCAGTCCGCGGCGTGCGAGATTCTCGGTGATCTTGGTGATCGAGGCACCGCTGAGCATGGTCGTCGAGACGACCTCGCTGGCACGCAGCGGCCGCGGGGAGCGTGCGAGCGCGCCGAGCACGTCGTACTCCGAGCGGCTAACCCCGTGCGGCTCGAGGTGGCGGTCGAGGCGATGGTTGCCGGCGGTGGCGATGTGCTGGATACGGCCCAGAATGCCGATCGGCCGCATGTCGAGGTCGGGATACGCCTTGGCCCACTCGGCTTGGATCCGATCGACGACATCGGGCACTTCTGGGCCGGTCACAAAGGTCATCGTAGGCCTCCTCGCCCGCCCGCCATGTGATTCACCACCACGCTGCATTTATTTCACTACTAAAATAGTGATAAAGTACCCGTCGTGTCGATCTCCCTTGCCGAGCACGCACGCACCCGCCGCGGCGCGCTCACACATGCCGTTCGCCCGTCGGTGTGGTGGGGATCGATGTCGGCCGACCTCGACCGACTGTCCGTGGCCGCGCCATTGCGAGTGGGGCTGGCGGTCGCCTGCACACTGATCGTCGGCGGGGCGTCCGGACACCGCGACGTGGCGGGCCTCGCCGCACTGGGCGCATTGATCGCCGCGTTCTGCCGAGCCGATCCATACCGGGTGCGCGTGGGCCGCCTCACCGTTCTCGCGATCGGAATCGTCGGGTCGGTGGGGCTCGGCGCCGTCCTGGGACTCACCGACGCTCCGGTGGCCGTCGAGATCGCGGCGATCGCGTTACTGGGCGGCGCGGCCGCCCTCGGAGTTGCCGCACTCCACATCACCGGACCCGGTGCGATCGTTTTCGTCTTCGCCGCCAATGCCGCCACCGGATTCACCGACGACGCGACAGACCTCACTCGGGCACTGCCTGCCACGGCAGTGGGTGCCGTGGTGGGTGCCGGCGCATCCCTGGCACCGTGGGCCTGGCACCGTCACCGGGCACGCCGCCGCGGGACTCTCGACCAGCCGCCTGCGCTGCGATACGAACCGCTCCGGCAGATGCTGCGTCGTCGGCCCCGGCCCGAATTGCTCGCCAACAGTGGCCGGATCGTGGTCGCCACGGCGTCGAGTGCAGCGATTGCGGCCGCTATCGGTCTCTCGCATCCGGTGTGGGCAGCGATGGGCGCCCTCGCGGCCATGCAGGGCGTGTCGTATCACCTGACCGTCGAGCGCGGCGTGCAGCGCCTACTCGGCAACGTCGTGGGCGGCGTCGTGGCAGCGGCATTGCTGGGTGTCGGCCTCGGCTACTGGGGCGCGGTGATCGCGATCGTGATCTGCCAGATCACCGCCGAGGTCTGGGCGCCGGTCAACTACGCGGTCACCTCGCTGGCGGTGACCCCGATGGCGATGCTGCTGATCGCGGTGAGCGCCGGACTCAGCCCGCAGGCAGCAGTCGACCGCGTGGCCGACACGCTGATCGGGGTGGTGGTCGGGATCGTGGTGGCCGCGCTGACGATCTCGGGCCGCCACGCCTTGCCTGCCACTTCGGTAACGCGGCAGCCCGCTCTCACGGTTCCCGTCGGCGCACGCGAACCGACGTCGACGAACCGCGCAGTCACACACGACCCGCGCACCCGGAGGCGGCAAGGATGTCACCGTGCGCCCGCGTGAATCTCTTTCAAACCATGCAGTGGGCGCACACCAGCCGGAGGCTGGCAGGGATGTCACCGTGCGCCCGCGTGAATCTCCTTCAAACCACACAGTGGGCGCACACCAGCCGGAGGCTGGCAGGGATGTCACCGTGCGCCCGCGTGAATCTCCTTCAAACCACACAGTGGGCGCACACCAGCCGGAGGCTGGCAGGGATGTCACTGTGCGCCCGCGTGAATCTCCTTCAAACCACACAGTGGGCGCACACCGACCGGAGGGCGGCAAGGATGTCACTGTGCTCCCGGCAGGATTCGAACCTGCGACACCGGCTTTAGGAGAGCCGTGCTCTATCCCCTGAGCTACGAGAGCGGATCGGCCGGACCGGCCGACCACAGTGGAGTGTACGGCACCCCAGATGCGGCTCGGTGGGTCGTCTCCGCGGACCCGCACGGCCGCCCCACCACTCGCACCACAGCGCGAGGGCCCCCACCGAAACCGCCCAAATGAGCGTTGTCGCCTGTGTCCCAAACCACACACAAGCACGACTCCGCGACCCTGACCAGCACAAACTCCCTCAGCCGCGCGAATCGCTGATTCTTCTGCCAGGAATAGCCCGTAAACTGCGCGACGCATGGCCATCGGAATGACCAGGAGGGGTGGAGTTGCACAACGGCGCCGATATGACGCCGGCGGGGACGCGTGACAGCGTCACTGCTCCCGGCACCACCACCATCGCGCACGGGGCTGCGCCGGACGGCGCCGCACGTGCAACCGCGAAGGCCGACCGCGCCCACACCGCCGACCTCGTCCGGGTCCTGCTGTTCGCCGGCGTGGTGGTGGCCCACAGCATCAACGGCATCAACACGACGCCGGATGTGATCCGGTCGAGCAACCTGGTCGGCACACTGCTGCATCTGACCCGCTACGGATTCGTCGCGGTGACCCTGTTCGTGTTGGTACTCAGCACCCGGGACCGGCCGATGTCGCCGGGCACGTTCTGGCGACGCCGCTTCGGGCTGGTCGTCTGGCCGTACCTGCTGTGGACGGTCATCTATGCGATCACCGACCACCTCGTCATCGCGGGCAACCCGTTCGGATCGCCGTCACAGTTCATCGGTGATCTCGGTGTGAACATCGTGAACGGTGAGGGCAAGTATCAGCTCTACTTCCTGCTGATCTCCATGCAGATCTACCTGGCCTTTCCCGCCATCTCGTGGCTGCTGCGCCGTACCGAGAACCGCCACTGGGTGGTGCTCGGCGCGGCCGGCGCAATCCAGATGACGATGTTCGTGATCTACCAATATCTGCCGCGGCCACCGGGCGACGGCTGGGTCGTCGTGTACGAGAACCTGTGGAAGACGCTGCCGATGTATGCCCTGTTCGTGGCGATCGGCGCATTGGCCGCCCATCACCACGAGACCGTCGAACGTTGGCTACGCGACCACGCGGTGTGGGTGATCGCGGCGGGCCTGATCGCGACGACGTTCAGCGTCTGCGCCTACCTGCTGGCAACCTCGCCGGGCAACGTCCCACTACAGTCCAACACCCCGTGGAACCCGGCCACCCTCCCGTGGCTGGTGGGCGGTCTGGCAATGCTGTGGCTGGCGGCGATGGGCTGGAACGACCTGCGCGCCGCGGGCCGGTCGGTGGGCGCCCGCGCGGTCAGCGCCGCGACGGTCCGCGCCTTCGGCGTCTTTGCAGTCCACCCGCTGATCCTCGACCTCTTGGGTCGTTTCGGTTTCATGTCGGGACTTTTCGAGTGGTTCCCGAACTCGGCTGCGCTCCGGTCGGTGATCCTGGTCGTGGCGACGCTGGTCCTGTCGTTGCTACTCGTCGATCTGCTGCTGCGTACGCCACTGAGCCGCTGGCTCGTCGCCCGGTCGCGGATCCCGCTGCGCGCTCGCGACCGAAACGTCCAGAATTCACACAAGTGACGCCAGTTTTCCTGGTCGTCACATCCGGGAAATGGCTCAGGTATCTCCTGCCCATAGCGTCGTATCGCTTGCACAACGAGCTCGCCGGGGTCTGTGGTCCGGCGAGCGACGAACCCAGGAGTGACCATGAGTGGCAGCATGTCTCGCCGTCAGGCGATCGAAGCAGTGACGACCTACGAGGTGGAGACCGACGGCTTCGCCGAACCCTTGGCAGATACCTTCGGGCGTAACGTCTTCACGCTCTCGGTGATGAAGAATCGCCTGCCCAAGCACGTGTTCAAGGCGGTTTCGGCAACCATCGACAAGGGCGCTCCGCTCGATCCGGCCCTCGCCGACTACATCGCCGTCGCGATGAAGGACTGGGCCATCGAGAAGGGCGCCACCCACTACGCACACGTCTTCTACCCGCTGACCGGCTTCACCGCCGAGAAGCACGACTCGTTCCTCGAACCCGACTCCTCCGGTGCGTCGCTGGCCGAGTTCCAGGGCAAGACCCTGTTGCAGGGCGAACCGGATGCGTCGAGCTTCCCCAACGGCGGACTGCGCGGCACGTTCGAGGCTCGCGGCTACACCGGCTGGGATGTCACCAGCCCGGCGTACATCCTGGAGAACCCGAATGGCAACACCCTGTGCATTCCCACGATCTTCATCTCGTGGACCGGTGAGGCGCTCGACAAGAAGACGCCATTGCTGCGCAGTCAGCAGGCGATGAGCAAGCAGGCCATGCGTGTGCTGGAGTTGTTCGGCCACGAAGACATCGACACGGTCGTGTCGTACGCCGGTGCCGAGCAGGAGTACTTCCTGATCGACCGCCACTTCTACTTCTCCCGTCCCGACCTGATGACCACGAACCGCACCCTGTTCGGCGCCAAACCGTCGAAGGGCCAGGAGTTCGACGACCACTACTTCGGCGCGATCCCCGACCGCGTGCTGGCCTTCATGATCGAGCTCGACCGCGAGCTGTTCAAGCAGGGCATCCCGGCCAAGACCCGTCACAACGAGGTCGCGCCGGGACAGTTCGAGCTCGCCCCGGTGTTCGAGAAGTCCAACCTCGCCCACGATCATCAGCAGCTCATGATGACCACGATGAAGAAGGTCGCCGAGCGCTACGGGATGGTCTGCCTGCTGCACGAGAAGCCGTTCGCCGGTGTGAACGGGTCGGGCAAACACGTGAACTTCTCGCTGGGCAACAGCAACCAGGGCAACCTCCTCAACCCCGGCGACACCCCGCATGAAAACGAGCAGTTCCTGGTGTTCTGCGCCGCGATCATTCGTGGTGTGCACAAGTTCGGCGGTCTGTTGCGCGCCTCGATCGCGTCGGCGTCCAACGATCACCGACTCGGCGCCAACGAGGCACCACCGGCGATCATCTCGATCTTCCTCGGCGATCAGCTCGCCGACGTCTTCGACCAGATCGCCAAGGGCGGGGCCAAGGAGAGCAAGCAGACCGGGGTCCTCGAACTGGGCGTCGACACCCTGCCGCCGCTGAAGGCCGATGCCGGTGACCGTAACCGCACCAGCCCGTTCGCCTTCACCGGTAACCGTTTCGAGTTCCGTGCGCCCGGCTCCAACCAGTCGATCGCCGACCCGATGATTGCCATCAACGCGATGCTCGCCGATTCCCTCGACTACGTCGCCACCTTCCTGGAGAAGGAGATCTCCGACGGCACCGAATTCAATTCGGCGGTCCAGAAGCTGCTCTCCGACATCATCGTGGAGCACGGCAAGGTGGTCTTCAACGGCAATGGGTACTCCGACGAATGGCAGGAGGAAGCGGCCTCGCGTGGCCTGCTGAACCTGCGCACCACCGTCGATGCGATGGCTCAGTACGATGAGCCGGCGATCAAGTCGGTGATGAGCGACTACGGCATCCTCAGCAATCGCGAACTCGAAGCGCGTAAAGAGGTGGTCCTCGAGCAGTACGCGCTCGCACTGCTGGTCGAGGCCAAGGAGACCCTCGAGATCGCCAAGACGATGATCCTGCCGGCCACCAACCGCTACCAGGGAGAACTGGCGGCGACCGCCGCGAGCCTGAAGGCCGCGGGTGTCGAGACCGATCATCCGGTGATGCTGACGATGACCAAGAACCTCAAGGATCTCTACGCCGCGATGGCCACCCTCGAGGAGGCCGTCGACGAGTTCCACGGTGACACCGTGGAGGCCGAGGCCGAATACGCGCTGAAGTCGTTGATCCCGGCGATGACCGAGGTTCGGGAGGTCTCCGACATGCTCGAGAGCTTGGTCGCCGACGATCTGTGGCCGCTGCCGACCTATAATGAGATGCTCACCATTCTCTGATTCGACCGGCGCAAGCCGGCCGACCAGCACCGAAAGCGCCTCAGAGAAGAACCCCAGACAGTGCGCCCGTCGACATGGTGTCGTCGGCCACGCTGACGAGGGTGCTTCTCTGGGGCGCTTTTCGTCTTCTGGCCGGGGGTCGAGCAGGTCACCACCGGCGCGCGGAACCGCGCGACGCGCAGTCGATGCACAACCGTGCCGCCGGCAGCGCTTCGAGTCGCGCCTCGGCGATCGGCGACCCACAGTTCTCGCACTGACCGTAGGTCCCGGCGGTGACACGTATCGATGCGGCATCGAGTTCATCGAGCCGGACCCGTGATCGCTCCAGCTGAGCCACCAGATGGCCTCGTTCCACGGCGAGAGTCGACCCCTCTGGATCGTGCTCGTCGTCGGAGCTGGAGTCTGCGGTCGCCTCGATCACCGCGTCCAGGCGGGCCGACAGCTGGTCGATCAACGACACCGTCTCACTTCTCTCGCGGTGCAGTGTGTCGTGAATCCGGTCCGGGTCGTGCGTGGTCATCTGGTCTCCTCACCCTCGGACCGCCCGCAGCGACAGCGCCACCACGAGCCGTGTCGCCGGATCGTCGAGGTCCATGCCGGTGAGCGCCTGCAGGCGACGAACCCGGTACCGCAACGTATTCGGATGCACATGCAGAGCCGCCGCCGCTGCCCGGACGTCACCGAAATGGTCGAGGTAGGTGCGCAAGGAGAGCGTGAACTCGCTCCCGGTGAGCTCGTCGGTCTCGACCAGCTCGACGACCCGGCTGTCCACGAGCTCGGGGTTGGCCGCCAGATGCGCAACGATCTCGCCCAACAGCACTCCCGTCTGCGATTCCTCCACGGTGGCGACATCGTCGATCAGCTCGCCTTCCCGCTCGGCGGCGTCGAGAACCCGATCGGCCTGTCCGCGCAATCGCGGCACCGACCCCAGCCCGGTGTCGGGGCCCGCGACGACCGCCCGCAGCCGGGCCCCGAATTGCCGTTCGGCCGCGCCCAGCACGGCACGCGCCCACGTCACCGTCGCCTGTGCGGTGACCTCCGGCAGGACGACGTAGATGCGCGAACCCAGCGTCGCGGTCACCGACAACGGGCTGAAGGCACTGGCGTGCAGGGTCACGGCGGACAGTTCGGCCGCGCCACCGAGCGAGTGCGGCGCGCCGGAGGTCGCCGCGAGGCCGACGACGGCGACGGATGCGTCGGTCGCCAATCCGAGTTGCGCCCCGAGATATTCGGCGTCGACGATGTCGCCGCGCGCACCGAGTAGTCGACGGACGGTCTCGGCATGGTCGTTTCCGCGTGCACGTCCACGCGAGATCACCCGCGCGGCAACCGCTGCCGCGCCGGTCAACACCTCGTCGGTGTCATCGGCGAAGTCGACGCCGCCGCGCTGAAGCCAGATGACCCCGACGAATTCGCCGACCGCCGACCCCGATACCCGGATCGCCACCGCGCGACGAGCCCGGACCCCGAGGTCTGTATGCTCGGCCACCCGCACCACCTCCGACGACCTGCGCAGTACGTCCATCACACCCCAGTCCCGAAGCCACGCCATCATCTCCGGCGGGCCCTCGCGGCCCAGGATGGAGAGCCTGCGCAATTCATCGGCCTCGTCTCCGGCCCGACTGTAGGCCAGCACGTGCGATCGTTCGTCCTCGATACTCACCAGACCGCGGGTCCGGCGAGCGACTTCGGCGGCCAGATCGAAGAGGTCGCCGGTCGTACCCGTACGCATCGACTCGCCCGCCACACCACCGGGATCGGCTTCCAGCACCCGCATCACCAGGTGATAGATCCGCTCCCAGCGAGCATGCGGGTCGACGGCGACGACCGCCGTCCGGGTGACCTCCGCACGCGCCACCACCTGGGCCGATGGCGATTTGCAGAACACCGCCACCGGTTCGCGGGTGTCGAGACCGCACAGCCAGGTGAGCAACTCCTCGTCGGGCACTCCGACGAACAAGAACACGTCCGCACCCCGTGCTGCGCGCCCCAGACCGAGCCGCACGTCGTCGACGTCTAGCAGGGCGGCGGAGGAGACCACGGCATCCAGACCGGCGGGCGCAGTGACCAGTTGCGCGACCGTGCGGTCCAACGCCAGCAACAGCCGGCCGAGGGAGACGCCGGCGGCTACGGTCATGCTCCCAGTATGCACCCTGGGTATTGTCTGATCCGACAAACCGGTACGCAAAGTGTTGGCCGATGATCCATGTTCTCGGTGACCGACCACCCGGTGGACTGGGCATATGGATGCCGTCACCACTCCCCCGCGACCGACCAACGAACCGGTACACACCTACGCGCCGGGCACACCCGAACGCAGCCTGATCCGCGCCGAACTCAACCGCCAATCGGCTACCGCCGCGCAACACCTGCCGCACGTCATCGGCGGCCGCAACCACATCGGCACCGGCCGACTCGTCGATGTCGTGCAGCCACACGCCCATCACGAAGTACTCGGCACCATCCGCACCGCGACCCACGATGACGCCCGCGCTGCCGTGGACGCCGCGCTCGCCGCCGCGCCGCAGTGGGCGGCCACCTCCTTCGACGAGCGCGCCACCGTGTTGTTGCGCGCGGCCGATCTGATGAGCGGCCCGTGGCGCGAGCGGATCGCGGCGGCGACGATGCTCGGGCAATCGAAGTCGGTGCAGCAGGCCGAGATCGACGCCCCCTGCGAGCTGGTCGACTTCTGGCGGTTCAATGTCGCCTTCGCCCGCGAGATCCTCGCCGAACAACCGATGTCCTCACCGGGTGTGTGGAACCGCCTCGACCACCGCCCGCTCGACGGGTTCGTCTACGCGATCACCCCGTTCAACTTCACCGCCATCGCCGCCAACCTGCCCACCGCACCGATGCTGATGGGCAACACCGTGATCTGGAAGCCGTCACCTACGCAGGCATACGCGGCCGCGCAGACGATGGAGTTGCTCCGCGCCGCCGGATTGCCCGACGGGGTCATCAATCTGGTGCATGGTGACGGCAAGGATCTCTCCGATGTCGTGCTGGCCGATCCGAACTTGGCCGGAATCCATTTCACCGGTTCCACTGCGACGTTCCAGCACCTCTGGCGGGAGGTCGGCAGTCATATCGATCGGTACCGCAATTATCCGCGGCTCGTCGGCGAGACCGGCGGTAAGGACTTCATCGTCGCTCATGCGTCGGCCGACCCGGAGGTGTTGCGCACCGCCCTGATCAGGGGTGCGTTCGAGTATCAAGGACAGAAGTGTTCGGCGGCGTCACGCGCCTACGTGGCGCGCTCGGTGTGGGACCGCATGGGAGATGACTTCCTCACCGAGGCCAACGAATTGGCGTACGGCGACATCCGCGATCTGTCGAACTTCGGCGGCGCACTGATCGATCGTCGGGCCTTCGACAAGAACGTGGCCGCGATCGACCGGGCGAAGACCGTCGCCCACATGACCGTGGCGACCGGTGGCGGATGTGACGACAGCACAGGCTACTTCGTCCGGCCGACCGTACTGCTCTCGGATGATCCCACCGACGAGGCCTTCGCCACCGAGTACTTCGGGCCCATCCTCGCCGTGCACGTCTATGACGACGCATCGTTCGACGACACACTGCGACTGGTGGACACGACGGCGAAGTACGCGCTCACCGGATCGATCATCGCCACCGACCTCGATGCCGCCGCCCAAGCAAACCAGGTTCTACGGCACGCCGCCGGCAACTTCTACATCAACGACAAGCCGACCGGGGCCGTCGTCGGGCAACAACCGTTCGGTGGGGCCCGCGGGTCGGGCACCAACGACAAGGCCGGGTCCAAGGCGAATCTGATGCGCTGGACCTCGACCAGGACCATCAAGGAGACCTTCGTCCCGCCGACGTCCTCGGCGTACCCGCACATGGAGACCGATCCCTCATGAGCCTGTTCGACGCCACGATGCGACCGATGATCCTCGCAGCCGCACGCAACGACCGGATTCGGCAGACCTCGCAGCGCACGGCGATGACACGGCGAGTCGTCGAGCGCTTCGTACCGGGCGAGACGCAGACCGATGTGCTGGCCGCCACGCGCACCTCGCTCGACGCCGGCATGTCGGTGAGTATCGACTTCCTCGGCGAGGACACCACCGACGAATCGCAGGCCACCGGTACTGTCGACGCCTACCTGGCCCTTGTCGGCGCCATGGCCGACATCCCCGAAACCGGCCTTCCAGCAGGGCGTCTGGAGGTGTCGCTCAAACTCACCGCACTCGGGCAGGCGTTGCCCCGGCATGGTGCGAAGATCGCCGAGGAGAACGCGCGTACCATCGCCGCGGCGGCCCACGATGCAGGCGTGTTGGTCACCGTGGACGCCGAGGACCATGCCAGCGCCGACGAGCGGTTGATGATCGTGCGTGCGCTGCGGCGCGACTTCCGCGATGTCGGCACGGTACTGCAGGCCTACCTGCGCCGGACCGAGGACGATTGCACCGAGTTCGCAGAATCCGGCGCCCGTATCCGGTTGTGCAAAGGCGCCTACGCCGAATCCCCGTCGGTCGCCTATCCCACGCGGGAACTCATCGATGAGGCGTACCTCCGCTGCCTGCGAATCCTCATGAAGGGCAACGGGTACCCGATGGTGGCCAGCCATGATCCGGTCATCATCGACGCGGCGCAGGCGATGGCCGACGAGTTCGAGCGCACCCCGGATTCCTGGGAACACCAGATGCTCTACGGGATCCGCACCGACGAACAGCAGCGTCTGACGGCCGCGGGCCGTCGAGTGCGGGTGTACATCCCCTACGGAGGCGAATGGTACGGCTACTTGGTTCGGCGGCTGGCCGAGAAGCCGGCCAATCTCGGGTTCTTTCTGCGAGCGTTGGCCAGCTGACCTGCGAAAAGCGCCCCATGTCACGCGCCCTGCAGCCCTCAACCGAGCGGCTGAGCGCGCTTCACCTGGTCGGCGGCACGAGTTGCGTCGAGCTCCACATCCGTGGTGATCACCGCCGGACCAACGCGCAGGATGCCGGAGGTCAGCGGCTGCGCACGCAGTCCGCCCCGGCCGATCAACGCTTTACGCACACCCGCACCCGCCACGGTGTCCATCCAGGAGCACGGGTGCGCCGGACGGCCACCGCGAAACCGGATCGGTCCGTCACCGGTGTCGACGGTGAACTCCTGGGCGCGCAATGGATCGAGTTCGAGCCCACGAACGACCACGTTGCGGCGCGCGACAGCGGGATCGATGTCCCCGGCCGCAGCCTGCCAGGCCTCGAGCGCGAGGAAGGTCACCGCAGCCTCCGTGTGGGCGCGCACCCCGAAGAAGCGGTCGCCGCGAATTCCCTTGTCCGCCACGATCTCGACCTGATCAGGCGTCGATGTCATGACCTCGTCGGCCGGCCCGTCCTTGGGTCGTCCGAAGTAGGCGTGCCGAGGCGACACCAGCAGCGACACGATCAAGAAGCGATACTCCACACCCGTCGAGGGTAGAGGTCAGCGGCGCTCGGCGACCGGGACGTAGTGCAGTCCACGGAATACCGCACTGCTCGCGAAAACCGAGGCGTCGAGGTCGACGTCGCGGTGGCGCGCCATCCGCAGCGCCAGTCGCAGCAGCATCTTGATGTCGCGCGGGGTGATGTCGGGGAAGCCGCCGACGAGGTCGTCGAGCAGAGCCTCGCCGAGGACCACGTCGTTGCCCGCTGCGAGGATCTGCCAGATCTCCCGAGCATGCTTCGGCCCCGGCGGTTGATACTCGATGACGGCGGCACACCGCGCGAGGATCGCCTCGTCGACGCCGTCGACGCGATTGGTGGTGAGGAACAGCAGTCCGTCGAAATACTCCAGGGTGCGCAGGAATTCGGCCACGATGGCGTTCTGCGCCAGATCCAGACCACGTTCCATCACGAACACGTCGGCCTCGTCGAGCAGCAACACCGCGTCCCAGCGTTTGGCCCGGTCGAAGATCACCTCGAGGTTCTTGCGGACCAGTTCTGGCGTGGTGCCGAGCGAACCCGAGTGGATGGAGTAGAGGGGCCGGTGGGTCACCTCCGCGTACACCTCGGCGGTCAGTGTCTTGCCCACACCGGGCCGCCCCTTGGCCAGGATCACGTTGCCGGCCGACTTGCCGTCGATGATGTCGCCGGTGAACACCGAGATGTCGGTGGTCAGGATGTTGAGCAGTTCCCGCTGCTCGTCGGGCAACACCAGCTTGTCGCGCAGGTGGGTGTCGTAGACATAGGGCCGCAGGTCGGCCGTGTTGACGTCCAGGAAATCCTGTGCCCCGAGGTCGAAGACGCGCACGGCGGTGATGACCGGCACCGGTCCGTACGACTCCGCATCGAACAGGATCGACGACGCCACCATCCGCAGAGCCGCGACCTCGCTCGGGGCGACGTCGTGGACGACCTTGCGATTGCCCCGCTTGTTCGGTGCGCGGTGGTCATCGGTACGGATCACCCGTCCGGTGTAGCGGTACTGGTGGCCGAATCCCTCGGCGATGATCGTCTCGTACTCGGCGCGGCGACTCGCGTACGCGGCCTTGAGATCCGGCGTCTCCTTGTAGGCGCCGGCGGCAGCGAGAACGTCGGCCGGCACCTTGCCGACGACCTCGGTCTCCTCGAATGTCAGCACCCGGGGTTTGCGTGCGGGTCGTTTCACCGTGGCGTTGTCGGCCTCCGCGGTGATCTTGATGCGAGGGCCATGCGTGCGGTCGGCGTGCTCCATCGTGATGTCGGCGACCAGGTAGGGATGGAGGTGACCGTCCGACTCTCGCACATACAACCATCCGTCGATGAGGTCGTGCGACAGGAAGCTGCGGAAGATCTCGCTCGCCGCGTCGATATGCGGAATGACGGGGAATCGGCCGGCGCGTGCCGACCCAATCGCGGCCGCGGCCCGGGCGAAGGAGGGAGCCGACACCTTCGCCGTGGCCACCAGGTCGGCCAGCGCCGCATCGGTGAGGTCCCGATCGGCGATGGCCAGCTCTGGTGACCGCCACGTCTCGGCCTGCCGCCGGGGCGCGGCGAGGTCCGGAGAGGTCGTGGCGGCGACCACAGCGGTGGGTGCGACCAGCATGGATCAGCTCTCGGGGTCGAGGACGAAATCGTAGTCCACCGCAACGCCCTCGCCGGCCGGGTTGTCGCGCGGGTCGAGCATGAGCTCCGGCTTCACCGCCGACGCGATGTCGTCGTCGTTGTGCGGATCGCCGGGGAAGTACAGCTGGGTGGTGATCAGCTCGTAGCCCGGTGCGCTCACCTTGAAGTGCAGATGCGCCGGCCGCCAGGCGTGCCATCCGGCGGCGGCGATCAACTGGCCGCAGGCGCCGTCGGTCGGGATCTGGTAGGGCGCCGGCCGCAGTGTGTGGATCTCGAATCGGCCGTCCTCGTTGGCGATCCAGGTGCCGCGCAGGTTCCATTCGGGCAGACCGGGCGCGAACTGGGAGTAGAAGCCGAGGTCGTCGGCGTGCCACAGTTCGATCTTGGCGCCGGTGAGTGGGGTGCCGTCGACGGCGCGTACCTGCCCCGAGAACAACAGCGGGGTGCCAGGCTCGTCGTCACGCATCGGGATGGTGCCGTTCCAACCCAGCTCCGGTGATCCGTCGAGGTAGTACGGGCCCTCGATGGTGCCCTTACTGCCCTCGCGGTGCGCACTGGCCACCTCCTCGACCGAGTGCTCGAGCCAGACGTCGAGGAACAGGGGCCATTCTCCGTCCTCGCCGACCTTGATCAGCCACGCCTTGAGCGCGTTGTATTCGGCATAGCTGACCTGGTCCTCGATGACGATGTCGTTGATCGCCTTGATGACCTTGGAGGCGAGGTGGTCGACGCGGGCGGTGTCGACCACGCCTGCGCGCCCGGCCGTTTCCATGCGTTCGCGGAATCGGGCGGACGCATTGGCGCCGGATTCGGCGGCCTTCGCGGTGACTTCGGTGTCGAAGCTGATGTCGGTCATGGTGGGAACTCCTTCTGTGATCGGCCTGAGGGCTGACGATGCGGGTGAGGGCCGGCTCAGCCCGCAGCGATATCGGATGGGTGGGTGGCCAGCGGGGTCACCACGATGTCCATGTAGGGAAACAACGGAAGTCCGGACAGGATCTCGTGTAGTTCGTCGTTGTCGGTCACGTCGAAGATCGAGAAGTTGGAGTACTCGCCGACGATGCGCCAGATGTGCGGCCATTTGCCGCTGCGCTGCAGGTCCTGCGAATAGCCCTTCTCGCGGGCCACTATCTCGGCGCGCACTTCGGGGTCGAGGTCGTCGGGGATGTGAACGTCCATGCGGACGTGGAACAGCATCGTCAGCTCCGATCGGTTCGATAGTGGGCAAGTTTGTCCGGGTCGATCTCGATCCCGATTCCCGCACCGGCGCCGCGGTGTAGGTGACCATCGCTGATCTGCAGCGGCGTGGCGAGCAGATCATCGGTCATGTCCAGAAAGTTCGACAGCTCCCCGGCGTTGCGTGAGGTCGACTCGAAGGCCGTCCCGAATGTCAACGCGCACGCGGTACCGACCTGCCCGTCGATCTGATTGCCGATCACCACCTCGAGGCCGAGTCCCTCGGCGAGATGATGTACGCGGCGCGACGCGGTGAACCCGGTGCGTGCGGTCTTGATGCTGATGGCGGTGGCGGCACCGGCGAGGATCTCCCGGGTGACGTCGGCCGCGGTCGGCACCGACTCGTCGGCGATGAACGGCACGTCGAGCTGACCGACCAACCACCGCCGGCCGATCACGTCGTCGGCCGGGCACAGTTCCTCGGCGAACAGCAGCCCCAGATCGGCCATCTCCTTCATCGCCCGAGCCGACTCCGATGCCGACCAGCCGCGGTTACCGTCCACGTAGAGATCGACCTCCGCACCGAACCGATCGCGCAGCGCACGGACCACTGCGGTGTCGAGTTGCACCGGCCGACGCCCCACCTTCACCTTGAAGGTGCTGATCCCGTAGGTGTCGCGCATCTTCTCGGCTTCGGCGACCATGATGGCCGGGTCGTCGAAACCCAGCATGTGACTGACCCGCATGCGGTCGGTGTAGCCGCCGAGCAGTTCGGCGACCGGAAGTCCCAGCGACTTGCCCAACGCGTCCCAGATCGCCATGTCCACCGCAGATTTCGCGGTCGGGTTACCCACCGTCCGGGCCAGGCGGCCGGTCACCACCTCGCGCTCGAGCAGCGTCAGGCCGATCACCTGCGGAGCGAAGACCTTGTCGATCACCGCGACGATGCCGTCCTGGGTCTCGCCGTAGGTGAACGGACGTGGTGGCGCTTCGGCCACCCCGACGATCCCGTCATCGGTGTGCACCCGCACCAGCACGTGCTCGGCGGCATGCACCTCGCCGGACGCGAACCGCAACGGTTTCGAATACGGTATCGCGAACGGAATCGCCTCCACGGCAGTGATCTTCATAGTTGTTCTCCCACGTAGGTGTCGTTCGGGGTGCGCCGCGGGGAAGCCGTCTCCGCGGCGAAAGCCTGTGCGATGACCTCGGATACGGCGTCGACCACCGGGTTGTCCTGCCCGCTGCGCCAGGCGAGTGCGAGTTCGACGGTGCCGGCGTCCACCAGGTCTCGGATGACCAGCCCCTCGAGGGGGAGCGCACGAACCGAAGCCGGCACCACCGCGACTCCCATCCCGGCGGCCACCAGGGCGAGCAGCACGGCGGTGCCGGGGGCCCGATGCGCTCGTTGGGGGACGAACCCCGCACGGTGGCAGGTGCGGACCGCGGCGTCGTTCACCGCGGAGTCCTGACTGTCGTACATCACGAACATCTCGTTGCGCAGATCCTCCACTGCGACCACCGGTTCCACCGCCAGGCGGTGGTCCACCGACACGGCGAGAACCATCGGTTCGACGTCGATCAGTCGCATGTCGATGCCGTCTCCCACCACCGGCGGACGCAGCACGCCGAGGTCGATCGACAGGGCGCGCAGGCCGTCGCATTGCACCGGGGTCAGCATGTCCGACTGGATCTGCAAGTCCACGTCGGGCAGCTCCCGCTTGACCACCCGGGCGATGCGCGGCAGGTGCGAGAACGCGGCGATACCCGTCAGACCCAGCCGGATGACGCCACTTCGTCCGGCGGCGATTCGACGTACGCCGTCGACGGCATCATCGACGCCGGCCAGGATTCGCGCCGCCTCGGCCTGGAGATATTCGCCGGCCGGCGTCAGCGCCACCTGCCGGGTGGTCCGGGTGAACAGGGTGACGTCGAGTTCGGCCTCGAGTTGCCGGATCGCGTACGACAAAGCCGGCTGCGCCACGTGCAGTTGCGTCGCCGCCTGCCCGAAATGACAGGTGTCGGCGACAGCTGCAAAGTAGCGAAGATGCCGTAGTTCCATGTCCTGCGACTTTCTGTCCATCACTCGGCGGCGCCATTGTGACCGGCACCACGTCCATCACCCACGGTAGGCCGACGATCCATACCTGACAAGAACATGGTTTCCGCAGATTCATAATCTCTATCGATCAATCAGATACTGGGTCAGGACTGGCGTTTGCCCTGGTGTGACAGGCGCCACGTAGTGCGACAGTGCAGAGGACAGCCCACATTCTTGGAGGTAGGACATGACCGCGTCGATCACCGACAACCTGCAGCACGTGCACTCGGTCCTCGAAGATGCCGTGATCGACGACCGCGAGGCCGGCATCTACCGGGCCAACCGCCGCATCTTCACCGATGAGGACATCTTCGAACTCGAGATGAAACACATCTTCGAGGGGAACTGGATCTATCTGGCGCACGAGAGTCAGCTGCCGAACCCGGGTGACTACTTCACCACCTACATCGGGCGGCAGCCGGTCATGATCACCCGCGACAAGGCCGGTGAGCTGCACTGCCTGATCAACGCGTGCGCCCACCGTGGCGCGATGATCTGCCGGCGCAAGACCGACAACCGAATGACGCTGACCTGCCCGTTCCACGGCTGGACGTTCCGCAACGACGGCACGCTGCTCAAGGTGAAGGACCCCGACGGCGCCGGATACCCCGACACCTTCGACGTCAACGGGTCGCACAATCTCACCAAGGTTGCGCGCTTCGACAACTATCGCGGTTTTCTGTTCGGCAGCCTCAACGACGACGTCGTGTCGCTCGACGAGCACCTCGGCGACACCCGCCTGATCATCGACATGCTGGTCGATCAGTCGCCCGACGGTCTCGAAGTGCTGCGCGGTGCGTCGACCTACACCTTCGACGGCAACTGGAAGGTGCAGGCGGAAAACGGAGCCGACGGCTACCACGTGACGGCCACGCACTGGAACTATGCCGCCACCACCTCGCGCCGCAGCACCGGCGAGTCCAAGAACGAGACCAAGGCCCTCGACGCCGGCGGCTGGGGCAAATCCGGCGGCGGCTACTGGTCGTACCCGAACGGCCATCTGTGCCTGTGGACCTGGGCCGCCAACCCGCAGGACCGTCCGCTCTGGGACAAGATGGACGAGCTCAAGGAGAAGTTCGGTGACGCCAAGGGCGAGTTCATGGTCAAGGGCTCCCGCAACCTGTGCCTCTATCCGAATGTCTATCTGATGGACCAGTTCTCGACGCAGATCCGGCACTTTCGACCCATCGCACCGGACAAGACCGAGGTGACGATCTACTGCATCGCCCCCAAAGGCGAGAGCGATGCCGCACGCGCACACCGTATCCGGCAGTACGAGGACTTCTTCAACGCCTCCGGCATGGCGACCCCCGACGATCTCGAGGAGTTCCGGTCGTGCCAGCTGACCTTCCGGGCGCAGGCGGCACCGTGGAACGATATGAGCCGCGGCGCCGAGCACTGGCTCAGCGGACCCGACCCCGTCGCGGAGACCCTCGGGATGACCGGCGTCATCTCGGCCGGCATGAAGAACGAGGACGAGGGTCTCTACCCGGTCCAGCACGGCTACTGGCTGGAGACGATGCGCAAGGCCGCCGCCGCGGAAGAGACACCCCACCCGGTGGTCGAGTAGCCCGAGGCCCTGGCCGAGGGCGTATCGAGACCACGCCACCCGATCTCGATAGCCACTCACTCCGTTCACGGCAACTCGATCAGCGACATGCAACAGACGCAGGACACACCGCGGCCACTCGATCAGCAGGAAACCTCAACCGAAGACATCTCCCAGACAGGATGATTCGATGACCACCACCCAGCCCGCTTCCGCAGCCACCACGTCCGAGAAGCTCATCACCCAGAACATGATCGAGCAGTTCCTCTACCGCGAGGCCCGCTACCTCGACGACCGTGAGTTCGAGAAATGGCTCGACTGCTACGCCGACGACGTCGTCTACTGGATGCCGTCGTGGGATGACGCCGACCGCTTGACCGAGGACCCGCAACGCGAGATCTCGCTGATCTACTACGGCAACAAGGGCGGTCTGGAGGACCGGGTGTTCCGCATTCGCACCGAGCGGTCGTCGGCGACGTCGCTACCCGAACCCAGGACCAGCCACAACATCAGCAACGTGGAGGTGATCGAACGGCGCGGCGACCTCGTCGATGTCCGATTCAATTGGCACACCATGTACTTCCGGTACAACACCGTCGACCCGTACTACGGCACCTCGTTCTACACGATCGACTTCTCCGGTGAGAGTCCACTGATCCGGCGCAAGACGATCGTGCTCAAGAACGACTACATCCACCACGTCGTCGACGTTTATCACTTCTAGGACACATCCGATGACCGTCACCACAGACCGCGACACGGCCGCACCCGCCGGCACCGACGCCCCGTCCCATCAGGTGGCTCTCGCCTTCGAGGACGGCGTCACCCGGTTCATCACCTGCCGCGAGGACCAGACCGTCGCCGACGCCTCCTACCGCCAGCGCATCAACATCCCGCTCGACTGTCGCGACGGCGCATGCGGAACCTGCAAGGCATTCTGCGAATCCGGCGACTACGACGGCGGCACCTATATCGACGACGCGCTGTCGGCCGACGAATCCGCCGCGGGCTACGCGCTGCCCTGCTGCATGAAGCCCACATCCGATCTGGTGCTGCAGATCTCGGCGACCTCCGACATCGCCAAGACCCAGGCCGCGACTTTCACCGGTACGGTTGTCGAACTCGAACGGCTCTCGGAGTCGACGATGCGACTAGCGATCGAGATCGCCAACCGGGGCGATCTGGCATTCCTGCCCGGCCAGTACGTCAACATTGCCGTGCCCGGCACCGACGACGGAGACGGCGGTCTGCTCACCCGGTCCTACTCGTTCGCCAACGGGCCGCATGAGGAGCGACTCGTCTTTCTCGTGAAGCTGACGCCGGGTGGCGCGATGTCGACCTATCTGACCGAACGTGCCACGCGCGGTGAGTCGATCAGCTTCACCGGGCCGCACGGTTCGTTCTTCCTGCGCGAGGCGGCCCGGCCGGTGCTGCTGTTGGCCGGCGGCACCGGGTTGGCGCCCATCCTGTCGATGTTGCGCAAGCTGCACGACGACGACAGTCGCCGCAAGGTCCACCTGATCTACGGGGTGTCCACCGACACCGATCTGGTCGCGCTCGACGAGATCGAGTACTTCGCTCGTGAGTTGCCCGGATTCACCTGGAATCATTGCGTATCCGATCCCGACAGCACAGCGGTCAACAAGGGCTACGTGATGAGTCTGATCGCACCCGAGCACCTGTACGACGGGGACGTCGCGATCTACCTGTGTGGGCCCCCGCCGATGGTCGAGGCGGTTCGCACGCATGTCTCAGATGCCGGCATCGACCCGACCGGGTTCTACTACGAGAAGTTCGCGCTCGCGGTTCCGGCGACGAGCAGCACGGTGGCCGACACGGCACCCCCGAGCGCCGTGGCCACGCTGCCGGTTGTCCTCGAGGACAGCGTTGTTCCTGCCGCCGATGCACGCGCGATCGCCGGACAGATCACCCTGCCGGTCGCCGACATCTCCCCGTGGCGAGGGCCGATGGCCGACCTCACCGACGACGACGGTCGATTCCGGATCGCCGGCCAGCAGATGTGGCACTCGACCGGAAACGACCGGATTGTCGATCCCGATGACGGTCGGCTCCTCCCGGCCGATGCGCGCGGCATCGCGGGTCAGAATGTGTTCTCACCCCGCGACATCGAACCACTGGCAACACCCCAACCGGCCTCGGCCGCAGCCACTGTGGCCGCCGATACGCCCGTTGCCGTTGCCCCGGATGCCACGACCATCACGCCGGAGGGCTATCAGATCGGCGAGGAGCATCCGGAGATCCACGAATCCGACGCCATCTTCGAAGCTCGGGCCGCGCTCGAACTCGGTGCGCTGGAGCTGACCTTCGGACGACTGACCAGTCAGCAGCTCGCCGGATATCGACTGCTGGCCGAGACCACTGTGCCGTTCGTCGAGGGCGATCGCTTCGTCGACGCGGCCGAATACACCGAGACCAACGCGAACTTCCACGACTATCTGTTCACCCTCACCGGCAACACCCATCTCCTCGACGCCTATCAGGCGCTCGGGGTGAAAGGACGCATGAGTGAGGTGCTGCGCAACGCCACCTGGTGTCATCCGCTGTGCGCCCAGGACCACGTCGACATCGTCGCCGCCTTCGAATCCGGCGACCGCGACGCCGCTCGCGCGCTGATCTCGGCGCACGCCGACCGGTCCAAGCAGACGATGCGGCGCGCGATGGCCGATGAGATGGCCGCCCGCCGCCCGCGTTTCGTCACTCCGGGCCGGTTCGCCGGCAAGGTCGTCGTGGTGACCGGGGCCGCCCAGGGCATCGGCGCGGCGACGGCGCGACGGATCGGTGCCGAGGGCGGCACACTCGTCCTCGCCGATCGTTCGGACCTGGTGACGGAGCTGGCCGACGAACTGACCGCCTCCGGCGCCGCTGCGGTGCCGGCCATCGCCGACCTCGAGGGCTTCGGTGGCGCCGAATCGGTAGTGGCTGCGGCGTTGGCGGCATTCGACCGGGTCGACGTGCTGATCAACAACGTCGGCGGTGCCATCAACTTCAAGCCGTTCACCGAGTTCACCGACGACCAGATCCGCGCCGAGATCGACCGTTCGCTCATGACGACGCTGTTCGCGTGCCGGGCGGTGCTGCCGTCGATGGTGGCACGCGGCGACGGCGTCATCGTGAACGTGTCGTCGGCGGCCACACGAGGCGTCAATCGCATTCCCTACTCCGCCGCGAAGGGCGGCATCAACGCGATCACCGCGTCGCTGGCCATGGAGTATGCCGATTCGGGTATCCGCGTGGTCGCCACCGCACCGGGTGGGACCCAGGCGCCTGAGCGCCGGGTCTCTCGCGGCACACCGGAACCGGTCACGGCGACCGAACAGGACTGGTTCCAGGCGCACATCGATCAGACGCTTGCCTCGTCGTTGATGCACCGATACGGCACGCTCGATGAGCAGGCTGCGGCGATCTGCTTCTTGGCGTCCGAGGAAGCCTCCTACATCACCGGAACCGTACTGCCGGTCGCGGGCGGTGACGCGGGCTGACGGTGATCGGCACCACCGAGATGGGGTACGGACCTACGATGGGACGATGATGGTGGTCGCCGCCTGCGTCGGGCGGGAACGAGAGATCGAGACCATCCTCGCCCGTGCCGCCGCCGTTCGGCACACCGAGTTCGTGGTGATCCTCGGCGAGCACGGCATCGGTAAGACGACGTTTCTCACCCATCTGACTCACCGGCACACCGAGTCTGCGGGTGTCGGGCACACGCTGTGGGCACAGGCCTCGGACTGGGATCAGCAGTGCGCAGGCGCGGTCCTGCGTCAGCTCACGCAGTCTCCCGACGGTGGCGACTCTGCGCTGGCCGGGTTGCTCGGCGAGACCGGCGCACCCACCCTGATCGCGATCGACGACGCCGAGTTCGTCGACGAGGAGTCGATGCACACGCTGCTCACGGTCACCCGCGAGCACCGCGATCGTCCGACACTGGTGGTGATGTCGATGACTCCGCCGGTCGGCCGTCGGCCGTCGGGTCTGCTCGTCGACGAGTTCCGCCTCGCCGGCATCACCGCCCCGGCCGTCGCCGAGGTCGCCGCGCGGCGTGGCATCGTGTTGCACCCCGCGATGCTGGAGAACCTCACCGGCCACACCGGCGGGAACCCACGCCACGTGGTGACCCTGCTCGACGACCTGCCCGCCGGAACATGGTCGCGCACCGGCGTCACCCTCCCGGCGCCGAGTTACGTCATCGACGACGTCCGGACCCGACTGCACAAGTGCTCGGCACCCGCCCGTGCGTTGGTGGAGTCGATGATGATTCTCGATGACGCCGAACCACTGTCGACCGCGGTGGCACTGGCCGGGCTCGATACCCCACTGGCCGCGCTCGACGAAGCGGCCGACAGCGGGCTGATCACTCTCGGGTCGGCGCTGACTCCAGCCGATGCGCAAGCGCGACCGGCCGATCCGCTCATCCGCGGGGCGGTCCTCGAGATCATGGGGATGGAGGCCGTCGGCGCCGCACACCGACGCGCCGCCGGGTTGGTGAGCGATCCGGCACGACGGATGCATCACCAGGTGTCTGCCACCCCCACCACCGATCCCGATCTGGCCGACGATCTGGATGACCTGGCCCGCCGCCGATCCGCCGACGGTGCGTGGGCCGAGGCAGCGGGGTTGTTCCGCCAGGCCGCCCGGCTCACCTCCGACCCGGTGCTGCGCGACACCCGTGTCACCCTCGCCGTCGACGCCCTGCTCGCCGCGGGCGACTGCGTCGGCGCCGCAGCGTTGGTCCCACTCGTGGAGAGCCTACGCGAAACACCCTTACGCAACGCCACTCTCGCCTACCTTGCCATCCTGCGCGGACGCGCCGCCGAAGCCCGGGTCCGGCTCGATCGCGCTTGGGACATCGTGAACTTCGACCGCGAACCCGACATCGCTGCACTCATCGCCCAGCGCTATGTGCTGCACAACCTGGTGCGCTGTCAGGGAGATGAACTCGTCGACTGGGCGGATCGGGCAATCGCCATGGCGGGCAGTCAATCACCAGCGGGGGTCGAGGCTGCGGCCATTCGCGGGTTGGGGCTGGCGTGGTCGGGGCGTCCGGCCGAGGCGACCACCGAGTACGCCGAGCTCACCGACCGAATCCGATTCGGGGCACAGGCGCAGCGCGCCACCATGGGCCGCGGCTGGCTGCAGCTGGGCCTCGATGATGTCGGCGCTGCCCGCAGCAATCTGGAGACCGCTGTGTCGATGGCGAATCTCGGTGGCTCCACCCGCATCTCGCTGTGGGCCTTGGCGTGGCTGGCCCGAACACAGTTTCTGACCGGCGATTGGGACACCGCACTGCACAATGTCGAGCAGGGGCGGGCGCTGGCCCGGACCAGCGGCATCGAGTTGGCCAGTCCGCTGCTGAACTGGACTGCCACGGCGATCCATTCGTTGCGCGGCGATTGGCAGGACGCCGAGCGCAGCGTGCAGCAAGCCGCGACGCATGTCGGCGACTACGAGATCATGCGGATCCCGGAAATGCTCGCGCGTGCACAGATCGCCGAGGCCTCGGCCGACTACGAGAAGGTGCGCCGCACCCTCGAACCGCTGATGACGATGGCCGCCGAGGTGCCCGCCCTCGCCGAGCCCGGCTGGTGGCCGTGGGTTGATGTGCTGGCCAACGCTCTGGTCATCGGCGGCCAACTCGATGCCGCTGATGCCCTGCTGACCCCCTACGAGGAAATCGCTGCCGAGCGCGGCCACCGCTCGGCCAGTGCGCGCCTGAAGTACGCGCGCGGTCGACATCTCGGCGCGGTCGGCGATATCCAGCAGGCAAAGCGGACGTTCTCCGAGGGGCTCGAACTGCTCGATGGTCTGCCACTGCGCTATGACCGCGCCCGGGTCAATTTCGCCTTCGGTCAGACGCTGCGCCGGGCCGGGAAGCGACGTGCCGCCGACGCCGTGATCGGTACCGCCCGCGAACTCTTCCTCTCCCTTGGCGCGTCCACCTACGTCGAGCGGTGCGAGCGAGAATTGAAGGCGGGCGGGCTGAATCTGAGCCGCAACGAACGCGGCGATGTCGAGTTGACCCCGCAGGAGGAGGCAGTGACCACCCTGGTCGCCCGTGGATTGTCGAACCGCGAGGTGGCCGCGGAACTGTTCATCTCGCCCAAGACCGTCCAGTACCACCTGACCCGCATCTACGCGAAGCTCGGCCTACGCTCGCGGTCCGAACTCGCGGCGTCGCGCCGCCACTCCGGCGCCGAGTGAGGGCGCTGCCCGTCTCCGCAGGGCTCTGTCCGGGAGGACGACACTCGGCGACAGCAACGAAATCGATATGCGCCTGGGGGCCCAAAAGAAATAGACTTGGTCACTAGCACGGATCGCGCCAATGTGCAATCGACACTGGCTGACCCGCAAGCTCTGCTGTGGATACCGCGATGGGCAAAAGGAGCTGGCGATGACAGTTACAGAAGACAGACTCAATGCATTTCTTGGCAAGGCAATCGGAGACCTCGGCGCGTCGGCGAGTGCGGTGCTGGTGTTGATCGGCGACGAACTCGGTTTGTACAAGACGCTCGCCGGGAACCGATGGTCAGCCGAGGAGCTCGCGATCAAGACCGGGACGAACGAGCGCTATATACGCGAGTGGTTGGCGAATCAGGCCGCCGGCGGCTACGTCGAGTACGACGCGACCAGCGACGAGTACTTCTTGAACGAGGAACAGGCCCTGTGTCTCGCCGATCCGAACGGTCCGGTCGATCTGCCCGGCGCCTATGAGGTCGTTCAAGATCTCTTCCACGTGCGTGAGCGTGCTCTGGAGAACTTCCGAACCGGCACCGGGACGGAGTGGGGTGAGCACCATGAATGTCTGTTCGACGGCACCGAGCGATTTTTCAGGGGCGGATACAACGCGAACCTGATCTCGTCGTGGCTCCCCGCCCTCGATGGTGTGGTCGACAAGCTCACCGCCGGCGCTCGGGTGGCGGACGTCGGCTGTGGACACGGCGCAAGTACCGTCCTCATGGCACAGGCCTTCCCGAATTCTCAGTTCGTCGGCATCGACTACCACGGTCCGTCGATCGAGACCGCACGGGAACGGGCGTCGGAAGCAGGTGTCGGTAATACGACTTTCGAGGTGGCCGACGCCACGACGTACGGCGGAGACGACTTTGACCTCATCGCGTTCTTCGACTGCTTGCATGACATGGCCGATCCATCTGGTGCAGCTCGACATGCGAGAGCCGCGCTGAAACCCGATGGCCACTGCATGCTCGTCGAACCGTTCGCGGGCGACAGCACAGCGGAGAACCTGAATCCGGTGGGCCGCCTCATGTACGCGGCATCCTCGATGGTCTGTGTTCCGGTGTCGGTGGCACGGGGTGGACCGGCGCTGGGCGCGCAGGCCGGCGAGCAGGCCCTGCGGAAGGTGATGGTCGATGATGGCGGTTTCACGACCTTCCGGCGCGCGACCGAGACACCCTTCAACCTGATCTTCGAGGCGCGGCCCTGACTGCCCGCACCCGACCAGCGGATGCTGCGCTGCGGTCAGTCGACGGGAGCGGCAGTCCGGTCGGCGAGCGGGGCGCCGGTTACGGCCTCGGCGTCGGCGAGAGTGACGCCCGGGGCCAGCTCCACCACGTCAAAACCTGCTCCGGTCACGTCGAATACACCGAGATCGGTGATCACCCGGCTGACGACGGACCTACCGGTGAGCGGCAGTGAGCACTCGGCGACGAGTTTCGGGTCGCCCTTCTTGGTGGTGTGCTCCATCAGCACGATCACCTGGCCGGCCCCGTTGACCAGATCCATGGCACCGCCGATGCCCTTGACCATGGCGCCGGGCACCATCCAGTTGGCGAGGTCGCCGTTGGCGGCCACCTGCATCCCGCCGAGGACGGCGACGTCGACGTGTCCGCCGCGGATCATCGCGAAACTCGTTGCGGAGTCGAAGAAGGAGGCACCCGGCAACACGGTCACCGTCTGCTTGCCGGCATTGATGAGATCCGGGTCCACCTGGTCGTCGTAGGGGTACGGCCCGACGCCGAGGATGCCGTTCTCGGCGTGCAGGGTGATGCCGGAGTCATCCGGCAGATGGTCGGGGATCATCGTCGGGAGACCGATCCCCAGGTTCACATAGTCTCCGCGGCGCAACTCCTGTGCGGCTCGCGCAGCCATCTCAGGGCGTGTCCAGGTCATGGTGCTCCTCCTAGGTGAGAGCCGGCTCGGTGTCGACGGTGGGCCGCACACGGGTGGTGCGCTGCTCGATCTCTTTGCGGGCAGCCTGTTCCGGCGTCAGCTCGACGACCCGCTTGACGAAGATGCCCGGCAGATGAATGTCCTCGGGCGCGAGCTCGCCGACCTCGACGACCTTCTCGGCCTCGACGATCGTGGTGCGCCCCGACATCGCCGCCGGAGGGTTGAAATTTCTTGCGGCGGCATGGAACTTGCAATTGCCGGCCTTGTCGACAACAGCGGCACGAATCAGCGCGTAGTCGGTGACGATGGCCTCCTCGAGCACCATGTCCTGACCGTTGAAGGTCCGCACCTCCTTCGGCGGTGACGCCAGTGCGACGCTGCCGTCAGGGTGGTAGCGCCACGGCAACCCACCTTCGGCGACGAGGGTGCCGACACCGGTCGGGGTGTAGAAGGCGCCGATCCCACTGCCACCGGCCCGCATCCGTTCGGCCAAGGTGCCCTGCGGCGTGAGTTCCACGGTCACCTCGCCGGCGAGGAACTGCCGGCCGAACTCTTTGTTCTCGCCGATGTAGGAGGCGATGACCTTGTCGATCTTTCGTGCCTCCAGCAGCAGTCCGAGTCCCGCGCCGTCCACGCCGCAGTTGTTGGACACGATGGTGAGATTGCCGGCGCCCTGATCGAGCAGTGCCTCGATCAGGAACCACGGGATTCCGGCGAGACCGAATCCGCCGACGGCGAGACTGGCGCCGTCGGGGATGTCGGCGACGGATGCTGCGGCCGAGGCGGCCACCTTGTCGATACTCATGCCTGCTCCAGATGTTCGATGAGTGCGGGAGTGATGATCTCGGGTTGTTCGGCGTTGGCCAGGTGCGCCGCGTGCTCGACGACCAGCAGTCGGCCGTCCTTGACGTTCTCGGCGATCTCGGCGAGCTTCGGCGGCGGAGTTGCCGGGTCGTCGGCGCCGGCGACGGCCAGGGTGGGCGCCGTGATGGTGGCCAGATCGTCGCGCTGGTCCATGACCGCGATCGCCTCGCAGCAACCGGCGTACCCGTCGGCGGACGTGGCGGCGATCATCGCCTCGTGGTGGTGGCGGGAGTCCGGGTTCGCAGCGAGGTAGGCCGGGGTGAACCACCGTTGCACAACGGCTTCGGCGACGGCGCCTGTGCCCTGTGCGCGTACGGTGTCCGCACGGTCGGTCCACGCCGACGACGGGGTGAGCTGGGCTCCGGTGCACAGCAACGCGAGCCGGTCGACCCGTTCGGGGTTGCGCACCGCCAGACGCATCGCGGTCATCCCGCCGAGGGACAGACCGATGAGGTGTGCACGCGCGACGCCGAGTCGGTCCAGCAGTGCGACAACATCATCGGCGAGATCGTCGATGGTGTAGGGGCCGGCCGGAACCGGCGACGCGCCGTGTCCGCGCGTGTTGTAGCGGACGACGCGGAACCGCTCTTCGAGTGCGGCCAGCTGTGCATCCCACATGCGATAGGTGGCGCCCAGCGAGTTGGACAACACCACGACGGGTCCGTCGGCGCGCCCCGTGACGACGTGTTCGACCTCCACCGCACTCACTTGACCACCTCGAAGATCGCTGCCAGTCCCTGCCCGCCGCCGATACACATCGTCTCCAGTACGTGGCGCGCGTCGCGGCGGCGCGCCTCGTGTGCTGCGGTGGCGAGAATCCGCGCCCCGGTGGCGCCGATCGGGTGTCCGAGCGAGATGCCGGAACCGTTGGGGTTCAGTCGCTCGTCGTCGGCGTCGAGTTTCCATTCGGCCAGCACGGCGAGCACCTGAGCGGCGAACGCCTCGTTGAGTTCGATGAGGTCGATCTCGTCGAGGGTGAGGCCGGCTCGGTCGAGGGCGGCCGCGGTGGCACTCACCGGGCCGATGCCCATCGCCTCCGGCTCGCAGCCGGTGACCGCCCAGGAACGCAGTGCGAGAACCGGATCGAGTCCGCGGTGCAGCGCTTCGTCCCGGGTGGTGACGACACACATGGCGGCGCCGTCGTTCTGGCCGGATGCGTTGCCGGCGGTGACCGTTGACTCCGGATCGATCTTGGCCCGGATAGGCCGCAGCTTCGCCATTGATGCGACGGTGGCATCGGCGCGGGGATGCTCGTCACGGTCGACGACGACGTCCGGCTTACCCCGGCGGCCGGGCACCGTCACGGAAACGAGTTCGTCTGCGAAGCGGCCGGCCTCGTGCGCAGCGATGGCGCGCTCATGCGAACGCACCGCGAGTTCGTCCTGTTCAGCACGTCCGAGTCCGTAACGCAGGCGAAGATTCTCGGCGGTCTCGATCATGCCGCCGGGTATCGGATGACTGTGCCCGCCGGCGGTCAGCCGCCCCCGGTCGAGACGGTCCATCAGCTCGACGCCGCCCTGCCGCACTCCGGTGCGCAGACCGAGCGCGTAGTGCTCGACGTTGGACATCGACTCGGCCCCGCCGGCGATCACCAGCCGGGCGCCGCCGGTGGCGATCTGCGACGCCCCGTTCAGCACCGCCTGCAGTCCGGACCCGCATCGGCGGTCGACCTGCATACCGGGCACCCCGACGCCCAGGCCGGCGTCCAGCGCCGCGATCCGACCGATTGCCGGGGACTCGCCGCCGGCGTACCCCTGACCCAGGACCACATCGTCGATGTCCCCTTCCCCGAGTCCGGTGCGCGCAGCGAGTTCCCGCAACAACCCCGTGGCCAGGTCGGTCACCGTCAGCGGGGCGAGGGCGCCGCCCATACGTCCGACGGGTGTGCGCACTGGCGAACAGATGACGATGTCGGTTCCGGAGCTCATACGACCACGATAGGAACCTGCGACGATATTGAGAAGTATCGATTTCGCGCCCAGTGATATGCGTAGAGTCTTAATCATGGAGCTGCGCCATCTCCGGTACTTTCGCGCGGTCGCCGAGGAACTCCACTTCGGCCGTGCCGCAGAACGCCTGCACATCGCTCAGCCGCCGCTGTCCCAACAGATCAGGCAACTCGAGGCCGAACTCGGGGTGACGTTGCTGGTCCGGTCTACCCGGCGGGTGGAACTGACCCCGGCCGGACAGGCGTATCTGGAACGCGTGGAGTCGATCCTGGATGCCGTTGACGTCGCCGGGATCCAGGCGCAACGGGTCGCGGAGGGCCGCGCGGGCACCCTCGCTGTCGGCTGTGTCGGGTCGGCAACCTATTCGTTGTTGCCGCGGTTTGTGCGGGCACTGGGCGAACAACTGCCCGACCTGGAGGTCAGCGTGCACGGCGAGATGCTGGCACCGGCCCAGTTGGCGGCGCTGGCCACCGGCGAGATCGACCTCGCACTCCTACGACCGCCCGTCGGCAGCACCGACCTGGTGGTCGACATCGTCCGCCAGGACCGGCTGTTCGTCGCGGTGCCCGAGGGTGCACCGATCGGATCTGCCGAGGGTGTACGCGCGGAGGACCTGCGCGACGCCGAGTTCATCGCCCACGTCGGTCATGGCCGATCGGTGATGAACGGGGTCCTCGCGACGATCTGCGCCGGCGCTGGATTCGTGCCGCGCATCCGCCACGAGGTTGCCGAGACCTCGACGCTGGTCACCCTCGTCGCAGCGGGACTCGGTGTCGCGGTGGTCCCGGAACCGACGGCGGCGTTGGGCATCGCCGGTGTCCGCTATCTCCCCCTGAAGCCCGACGCGCCGAGCGTGGACCTGGCGGTGGCCCGGCTCGCCGACGAGCCGTCCCCGGCCATCGAGCACGCGCTCGCCGTGCTCCGCCGCGTCGCGACCAGCGCCTGAGTTCAGTGCCCAGCGCCTGAATTCAGCGTCCGGCGGCCGCCACGCGCGCCTGAATGGCGTCGACGAACACGTTCTGAATGTCCTCGGGGGTCTCGGCGACGTAGGTGGACCCGCCGGGAGTCGCCTCGGCTATCTGCGCGAGTGCGTCGGTGTCGGCATCGTCGGAGATGCCGATGGTCAGGATCAGCACGGGTCGAGCCGGGTCCTCGAGGCGCTTGAGTTCCGCCAGCAGCTCGTTGAGGCTGATGCTGTTCGGGTCCTCGTTCTGACCGTCGGTCATGATGATCACCGAGTTCGAGTAGTTCGGGTCGTAGGTGTTCTGCACCTCGGTGAACGCGGCCAGCGTGGTGTCGTAGAGTCCGGTGCCGCCACCGAGCTGGGATGGCGCGAGACCTCGCTGCACGGCGCGACCCAACTGGTCGCGATGAGTGCCGCCACCGGCAGCGGTGGCGTCGAGCCGACGAATCGGCGACATCCACTTCCAGTCCTGGTCGGGTCCGCCCTTGTCGATGCCGAACGCCCAGCCACCGATCGAGGCGTTGTTGGGGAACAGCTTCAGGCCCGTCATGGACGCGTCGATCAGCAGTTCGGCCCGGGTGGTGTCACCGGCCGGCGCAGCCATCGATCCGGATGTGTCCTGCACGACCAGCGTGCGGATCGGCACACCGAGCACCTGCCACTGCCGGATCGCCGTGTCGACCTGCGACGGGTCATCGAGTTGCAGCCGCTGCACCTGACCGACCCCGGCACCGTCGGGCAGCGGGTCGCCCTCCGGATTCCGATAGCCCGACCCGTTCAGAGCGGCGAGGCCATCCTCGGAGGAGAGTCGGTCCAGCAGGGCCTGACCGGCCTCGGCAGCGGTGTCCTGCCGAGCGGCGCTCGCCGTGTTGACCATCGGATAGTCGAGCATCACGGTGCCGTCCGAGGGCACCGATGCCGACAGTCCCGCATCGCTGTGCGTCCGCATGTACAGCAGATACTGCTGCTCGGTGGTGACCACCGGAACACCCGTGGCGTTTGCGAGGTTCAGTCGAGCACCGTCGCTGTCGTTCTCCAGGCGTGCGTTGTTCTGCTGGACCGCGAGCACCGTCATCGCCGAGGTCAGTTCGTCCTCGGTCAGCTCGCCTGCATCGACCTCGGTCAGTGCGCCGACGATGGGCGCGTCACCGGTACTGGTGTCGATGGGGCTACCGGTTCGCAGGTCGGGGAGTTTCATCACGTCGACCCAGTTGTTCAACTCGGGGACGTCCTTGCCGACGACGACCGTCGGTGAGGTGGCGATCGACGGGGCGACCAGATTCAGATCTCGCCGCACCTGGGTGACCACTCGGCGGGCCTGGATCTGTGAATCCGCCACCCACAGGTCGGGCGCTTGATCGCCACTGGTCAGCTGGCCGGGCACCTCCGCACCGGCCACGCCGTCGACCTGATAGTCGAAACAGGAGTTCTCCGATGCCTGCTGCGCGACCGACTGCAATGCGCTGGTCATCGCCGGGTCCGAGGCAACCGCCACCGACGTGCGGTCCCCACACCCGACCGCGCCGGTGCGCCACAGGACGAACCCGGTGACCAACGCGACCACCACGACCAGCGCTGCGATCCCCCAGATCAAGCCCCCGCGACGTCCCGACGACGACCGTCGATGCTCGAACCCGAACCCGTCGTCGGCGGACGGTCGGCGGTCGGACGCCGGCAACGGACCGCTGGCCGGCATGTCGATCGGACCGGTGCGTGGTGCAGACAGTTGGTTCAGCCGGCCCGCCCCCTGCGACCGAGGTCCATCGTCGTCTGAACTATGACGACCCACGCCGTCCCCCCTTTGTCAATCAGCCGAACACGCGGCAGATCAGCCGAAAACCGCGCGAAATGTCATCAGCGACTTGCGCAGATCCCCGGATACCGCCATGGCCGCCGCCTTGCCTGCGGGACCGATCAGCGGCAAACCACCCAGATCGACTGTGAACGTTACTGCCGAACCAGCATCGGTGGGAAGGATGCCGAGATCGAGCTTGGCCTTCACACCACCTTTGCCGTTGCCTTTCAGCCGGACCTGCTCGAACGGCTGATAGGTCTCGATGAGCCAATCGAACCGGACCCGGGTGCCTTTGACCTTCACCACCGACGCGAGGTTGACGCCTGCACCGAGTTCGCCGGGGCTCGGCAATGGTGAACGCCATCCGTCGTGCAACAGCATCCACTCGGAAAACCTCGACAGATCCGATGCCGCCGCCCAGGTATCCTCGACGGACAAGTCCAACTCGATGGAGTCACTCGTCTTGGCCATGGTCAGTGAGCCTAGCGTCAGCCGCAATGCCCGAGCCCTCCTGGGCACCGTTCTTATCGGCCACGGAGCCGCGGCCCGCATCACGGAGGTCGAGGCGTACGGGGGCCGCGACGACCCGGCGTCGCACGGCTATCGGCGCACGCCGCGCTCCGAGATCATGTACGGGCCGCCGGGACGCTTGTACGTCTACCGCATCCACGGCCATTTCTGCGCCAATGTGGTGACCGGCCCCACCGAGCAGGGGGCGGCGGTGCTGATCCGCGCCGGGGAGATCATCGATGGCCTCCGCACGGCGCGGGAGCGACGTCCCACCGCCAAGAACGACGCCGCGCTGGGCCGTGGGCCGGGCAATCTGACCCGCGCCCTGGGGATCACCATGGCCGACCTCGACAGCCATCTCGATGACGCCCGACCGGTCTGCCTCGACGTGGCGCCGCAACTCGGCGGCGTCCACACCGCCGCCGGTCCACGGGTTGGGGTGCGGCTGGCCGCCGATGTCGCATGGCGATTCTGGATCGTCGGAGATCCATCGGTGTCGGCCTACCGGCGCCACCCGCGCGCCGCTGACGCCGACGTCACGACGGAGTCAGCTCTCACGTCTGCGGCGGATTCTCACCCTGCCGGCCGGATTCCTGCTGGCCCGGATTCTGCTGGGGCTGCTGAGTCTTCGGGGCGTCCGACGACTCGGCGCCGACGGCCTTCTTGACCGCATCCTGCGCCTTGTCGACGTGGCCGGCGTACTTTCCGCCGGTCGCCTTGTCGACGTACGAGCCGCCCTTGTCGATGAGATGCGGGTTGCCCCGCAGCGTGTTCTTGGCCTTGTCCACGAGTCCTTTGAGATCCATGTTTCCCACCCTAGCGGGACACTAATGACCAACTGCCGGATACGAGGCCTGTGCGTCCCGAACCACGATGAACCTGGGCACCACCCGTGACACCGCTTCGACGGCGGCGACACCGCCGGCGCCCACCACGACCGCCACGGTGACCATCTGCAGGTTGGACGAGTCGAGCCGGAAGAGATCCTGCGTCCACGACCAGGTGAAGATCACGACGTAGGCGCCCGCCGACACCGCCAGCAGCACCACCTTCCACCAGTTGTAGGGGCGAGCCACCACCGCGAGGACGTAGAGGGCCACGATCAGCAGGGTGATCAGTGCCGCGGTGGCGGCCTGGGTCTGTTCTGGAGTGAAGTCGATCGAGTCCTTGGCTCCGACAGCCATCTCGTTGCCACCCGGATTGACGATGATGTACGTCGTGAAGGTGGCGACTCCGACGATGATCCCGTTGGGTACCGCCTGCGCCAGGACCCGTCGGACGAATCCGGTCCGCGCGCGCTCGGTGTTGGGTGCCAGCGACAGTACGAACGCCGGTATCCCGATGGTGAACCACGCCGAGATGGTGACGTGGATCGGCTGGAACGGGTAGCTGATCGACCCGAATCCGAAGACCTCACCACACACACCGGCCAATCCCACGAACAGGGCCAGCAGCACGGCATACACCGTCTTGGTGAGAAACAGATTGGAGACGCGTTCGATGTTGCCGATCACTCGCCGGCCCTCGGCCACCACGTACGGGAGGGTGGCGAACTTGTTGTCGAGCAGGACGATCTGGGCGACCGATCGCGCTGCCGAGCTCCCCGATCCCATCGCCACGCCGATGTCGGCGTCCTTGAGCGCCAGCACGTCGTTGACACCGTCACCGGTCATGGCCACGGTGTCCCCGCGCGACTGCAACGCAGCGACCATCGCCCGTTTCTGATCGGGCCGTACCCGCCCGAAGGTGACGCCGCGCTCGACGACGTCGGCGAGTTGGTCGGTGTCGGTGGGCAGCGATCGTGCGTCCACCGACGTCTCCGGGCTGCCGAGTCCGAGCGAGGCGGCGACCGCACCCACCGATGCCGCGTTGTCGCCGGAGATCACCTTCACGTGCACCCGCTGCCCGGCAAAGTACTCGAGTGTGTCTCGGGCATCGGACCGGACGCGTTGTTCGAGCACCACGAGCGCGACCGGCGTCACGGTTCCCGGCGCCACCCGACCGCTCGGCGGGGATGTCGTCACGGCCACGTCGGTGCGCGCCAACAGCAGCACACGCAGGCCCTGCACGCCGAGGTCTGCGGCATCGGTCGCGGCCGCGCTGTCCGGGTCGAGCAGCACGTCGGGCGCGCCGATCAGCCAGTTGCCCATGTCGGAGTCCGTGGCGTCGTCGCGAAACGACATCCCGCTCCACTTCTTCGCCGAGGTGAACGGTTCCAGCGCACTCATCGACCAGTTCGGTGGATCGGGGTAGGCCTCGGCGAGGGCCTGGATACTCGCGTTGGGACGCGGATCGTGTGCCGCAAGCGCGGCCAGGACGCGGTCGACGTCAGCGGCTGCCTCGTCTCCGGTGAGCTGGACACCGGCGAGCCGCATGCCGTTCTCGGTCAGCGTGCCGGTCTTGTCGGCGCAGACCACGTTCACCCGGGCCAGGCCCTCGATCGCAGGCAACTCGTTGACGAGGCACTGCCGTTGACCGAGCCGGACCACGCCCACCGCGAAGGCGATCGACGTCATCAGCACCAGTCCCTCGGGCACCATCGGCACGAGGGCGGCCACCATGCCGAGCAGTGAGGCACGGATACCGCTGTCGCTGATGAACAGCTGATTGATGATGGTCAGGACGCCGGCCGGGATCAACAACCAGGTGATCACCTTGAGAATCTGGTCGATACCCGAGCGCAGTTCCGAGGACACCAACGTGAACTTCGACGCCTCTGCGGCCAATTGCGCCGCATATGCGTCCGCGCCGACCTTGGTGGCGCGGTAGGCGCCGGCGCCGGCCACCACGAAACTGCCGGACAGGATCGTGTCGCCGGATGCTTTGTCCACCGCATCGGCCTCCCCGGTCAGCAGCGATTCGTCGACGTCGAGCGCCAGCGCCTCGACCACTTCACCGTCGACGACGATCTGGTCGCCGGGCCCGATCTCGATGATGTCGTCGAGCACCACCTCGTCGGGGGGCACGTCGATCGATTCGCCGTCACGTCGCACGACGGGCCGGGCCTGACCGACGATGGCCAATCTGTCCAACGTCCGCTTGGCCCGGAGCTCCTGGATGATCCCGACGCTGCTGTTGGCCACGATCAGCAGCCCGAACAAGCCGTTGATCAGCGAACCGGTCGACGCCACGATCACGAACAGCACGCCGAGGATGGCGTTGATGCGCGTGAGGACGTTGGCTCGAACGATGTCGACCACTGTGCGCCCGGAGCGGTCGGGGCGGTCGTTGACCTGTCCGGCCGCGATCCGGCTCGCGACCTCGGCAGCGGTCAAGCCGGGGTTGCCGGCGGTCTCGGTCGAGACCTGCGTCACGCCGTCTTCTCCCACCAATGCGGCATCTCGAGTCCGGATCCGGTGCGGTGCACCAGGTGGACGGTGCCGCCCGGCGGTGGAACCAGCACGTCGGTGGGATTGGCGGCGGCCGCGGGCAGGAGCCGCGCGATCGGATCCACCCAGGAATGGCGGGCCAGGTTGAAGGTGCCCCAGTGGATCGGGATCATCACCGACTCACGATCGCGGGCGAGCATCCGGTGCACCACCACCGCCTCCTCGGGTGTGACATGTACGTCGGGCCACACCGGGTCGTAGGCACCGACCGCGGTCAGCGAGGCGTCGACCGGGCCGAGCCGGGCCGCGACCTCCTCGAAGTGCTCCGAGAAGCCGGTGTCACCGGAGAAGAAGACCCGGTGCACCGGGCCGGCCATCACCCAACTCCCCCACAGCGCGAGGTTGCGGGACAGGGAACGACCGGAGAAGTGCCGGGCCGGACAGCAGGTGAAGGTGATGTCGCGGTCTGCCGTCGACACCGTGACCTCACCCCACCAGTCGGCCTGGTCGATCCGGCCGGCGGACACACCCCAGGCGATGAGGTGTGCGCCCACCCCGATCGGTGCGACGAACCGCGCGCCGGGGTGTGCGAGCGCGAGGTCGACGACGGTCGCCATGTCGAGGTGGTCGTAGTGGTCGTGACTGATCAGCACCACGTCGATGGGTGGGAGGTCGGCGACGGTGACCGGCGCCGAGTGCATCCGGGCCGGGCCCACGGTCTGCGACGGCGAGCAGCGGCGACTCAGCACGGGGTCGGTGAGCACCCGCACACCGTCGAGTTCCACGAGCACCGACGCGTGGCCCAGCCACGTGATCTGCAGGTCGGTGACATCGTCAGCGAAGTCGGGCGGCATCACCGGAACCGGACGACGCGGCCGACCAGGACGACGCGCCATGTCGAGCACCACGCGCAGATCGGCATCCACCTGCGACGGCTCGTGGTCGAGGTTGTGGAACACGCCGTCACGCAGATTCGGCGAGCCGTGGGTGAACGCCCTGATCTCGTCGGCGCCCGCACCCAGTGCCCGAGCTGCCGACAGCCCGCTGCGGGCCAACGAACCGGTCGCCGATTCCACCGCGAATCGGCCGGCGGCGGACAGTGTGGTGGCGGCCCGTCGCGCCAGGCCCGAAGGATCTGAGCCGATCGTGGAGGTCACGGACTCAGGGTAATCCCGCCGCGCCCGGTGTATGGAGTTGATCCGCCCACCACCGTCCCGGGTTCGGCGGACAGCCCGCCGGCCCCCGTTGTTGGGACCATCCGGCACACCCTGTCCGATCTGCACTGATATTCTTCGTCGGATATGTTCGCCGCGCATGCGCAGGTCGCAGGCGCTCAGGGGGGTTAGCGGTTTGGCACGGATGTCAGTCGAGCAACGACGGACGGCGTTGATCGAAGCCGCGTACCGGGTCATCGCCGACCACGGCGTGGAGGGTGCGACGACCCGACGGATCTGTTCGCACGCCAACATGCCGTTGGCGAGTTTCCACTACGCGTTCGACAGCCGCACGGCGCTGCTGTGCGCGGTGATGGAGACCGCGGTCCCGTCGGACATCAGTCGTATGCTCGACGCGATCCTCCCGATGGCCGCCGACCCCCAAGCCCGCGGCGTCGAGGCGATGCGCAAGAACATGCAAGCCCACCTCGAGGCCTTCTACTCGTTGCTCAAGGCCGACCCCGGGCGCATGCAGGCGACGATCTCCCTCGGCATCTACGCCCACAATCACGCCGAGCTGCAGGCCGTGGGCAAGCAGATGTACCAGCGGCTCTACGAGGTGGCCGCTCGCGGCCTCGAGATCGCGGCCGAACGCGCCGGGGTCCGCTGGACCGAACCGGTGGACAACCTCAGTCCGGTGATCATCGCGACGACGAACACCATCACGCTGACGTATCTCAGCACCTCGGACGACGTCGCGATCGCGAAGATCATCGAACTCATGGTCACCGCGATGAGTGCCTACTTCGTCGAGGACTGACCGCCGCCGGACCGTCGACCCGACGGTCCGGCGGCAGTTTCAGCTCGGGCGCGCCGACTCCGACGGCGCGGGCACTCCCGGCGGTTGGGCCGGCAGCACGTGCTCGCCGCTCTTGTCGCACGACAACGCCAGCGAACTGATGTACTGCTTCTCCCCGTTGGGTCCGGGCACGGCCGAGGCGATCATGTCCGGACGCTCGAACTCGATCCCGGTGACGCAGCACAGGAGTTTCACGTCGGTCGGGTTGCCGTGTTCGTCGTACATCGGGATGTCGATGCCGTCGTCGGTGCGCCGCAGGTAGTACTTACCCTTCGTGGCGAAGGCGATGATCGGCGGCAACACCAGTGCCAGGACCAATGCGACCAGCGGGGAGTACGGCTGGATGGCGTCGCCGAAGACGTGGAAGTACACCATGATCGAGACGGTCGCCGACACGATCACCGAGACGAATCCGACCGGGTTGATGTTGTAGAGCATGCCGCGGCGGAACTCGGGTTTCTTCGGCGAGATCTTCAGCAGGTACTTGTTGATCGCGATGTCGGTGGCGACGGTCACGATCCAGGCGATCGCGCAGTTGGCGTAGAAGTTCAGCAGTTCGGCGAGGAAGCTGAACATGTTGGCCTCCATCAGCACAATGGCGATGGTGACGTTGAACACCAGGAAGACCAGGCGACCCGGGTAGGTCTTGGTGACGCGGGTGAAGCTGTTGGTCCAGGCCAACGATCCTGAGTAGGCGTTGGTGACGTTGATCTTCACCTGGCTGATCACTACCAGGATGACCGCCAGTGTCATCGCCAGCCAGTGCGGCATGAATTCTTCGTAGACCGCCAGGAACTGGTGCACCGGTTCGCTTGCCACACCGGCCTCCTCGGCCAGGTAGACCATGAGGTAGACCGCCAAGAACAGACCGACGACCTGCTTGATGGCACCGAAGATCACCCAGCCCGGTCCGGCGGTCAGCACCGCGGTCCACCAGCGACGGCTGTTCTCCGGGGTCTTGGGTGGCATGAAGCGCAGGTAGTCGATCTGCTCGGCGATCTGCGCGATGAGCGAGAGACATACACCGGCGGTGAGCATCACGCCGGCGAAGTTGACACCCTGGTTGAGTGATTCCCCTGTTGCGGTGTCCATTCCGCCGAAGGACAGGAAGTCGTCGATCGCATCCGGGTGCTGCACCACCAGGTAGCCGAACGGGAAGACCATCATCACCAACCACAGCGGGGTGGTCCACACCTGCAGTTTGGCCAGTGTGTTCATCCCGTAGATGACCAGCGGAATGACCAGCACCGAGGACAACAGGTACCCGAGCCAGAGCGGGATGCCCAGGCCGAGTTCGAGGCCCTGGGCCATGATCGAACCCTCGAGTGCGAAGAAGATGAAGGTGAACGACGCGAAGATCACGTTGGTCAGCACCGACCCGTAGTAGCCGAATCCGCTTCCACGGGTGACCAGGTCGAGGTCGATGTTGAACCGTGCCGCGTAGTAGGACAGCGGGAATCCGGTCAGCATGATCACAATCGCAAAGAAGCCGATGCCCAGCAGCGCGTTGCCGGTGCCGTTGGCGATGCCGACGGTGGCGCCGATCGCGAAGTCGGCGAGGTAGGCGATGCCACCGAGCGCGGAGACCGCGACGACGCCGGGGCCCCACTTGCGGTAGCTGCGTGGAGCGAACCGAAGCGTGTAATCCTCCAGGGTCTCGCGCGCGGCCGCCGCCTGTGCGCCGGTGGCGACGATACTGTGTTCCGCGTTCTCGATCTCACCGATGTCCTCGGTGAATTCCGATTCTCTCGACATGCTTCTCCCTCACCGGACCCGGCACCGACCGGAAGTGGTCAACGCCTTGGCTGAACGTAGGGAGTGACAGTTTCGGTCACTTGATCGGTATGTTTCGTCCGTGAAAACTGCGGCGCGGAAAGGTCTTCGACGCACCGGATGTCCGTCGTGGGGGGGATTGCGGGGTGGCGTCGCCGAGTTCGCGCGGTCACCGATCACTCGCGCGTGATATCGCACGCGCGAATGATTGACGGGCGCGCGACTTCGGCGCACGCCACTACCGCCCGGAGAATTTCGGCGCGCGTTTCTCGGTACGTGCCGCGCGCCCTTCGGCGAGATCGGCGCTCTCCCATGCCCGCATCATCGCCGAGAGTCGTTCGGCGGCAGGCTCGGTGCGTGCACCGTCCGCGTTGAGGACCATCTTGTAGTGCTGCAGCGTGAGCGGCGCGAGGTCGGCGATGATCGACGCCCAATGCTGAGCGTCGGTGAGATCACCGATCCGGTTGGCAAACCCCACGGCGTGCGCCCTATCCGCCGACAACGGGTCGCACCCGATGAGCATGCCGCGCGCCTGACCCGCGCCGACCAGCGACACCAGACGGCGGATGGTCCACTCGTCGACCGCGACGCCGAGCTTGGCTGCCGGGATCCCGGCGATCGCGTCGGGCGCCATTACCCGCAGGTCGGCTGCCATGGCGAGTTGCAGACCGGCTCCCAGCGCCGAGCCGTTGAGCGCGGCGATGACGGGGATCGGAGTGGACTCGATCTGCTGGAGCGTGGCGACCAGCTTGTCCAGAAATCCGGGGTCGTACACGGGACCGGAGAGATCGGCACCCGCGCAGAAGACCGTTCCGCGCCCGGTGACCACGATGGCCCGCGCCGCGGCATCGACCGCCGCGGCGAAGGCCTCCGACAGTCCCGTGAGCATCTGCTCGTCGAGGGCGTTGCGTTTGTCGATCCGGTCCAACTCGATGGTCACAACGGTCCCGGTGGCAGACGAGTGGATCATGAGCCGAAGCCTACCCATGCTCCGGTATCCGATCCGGGTGGACGGCACCGGATACGACGCCAGGCCACGCCCGATGCCTGGTGCAGCGCGATGCCAGACTGAACACCGTGGACATGGCTGACCGAACCGACGTGGTGGTGATCGGAGGAGGTCAGGCAGGCCTGTCGGCTGCCTACTTTCTGCAGCGATTCGGCCTCGGCGATCGGTATCTGCTGCTCGATCACGCGCCTGGCCCCGGCGGTGCGTGGCAGTTTCGTTGGCCCACCCTGACCCTCGCCTCGGCCAACCGCGTGCACGATCTACCCGGTCTCGGCCTGATCGAGGCACTCGGTCGAGACTGCGACACCTTCCCCGCCGCCACCGCCGTTCCCGAGTACTTCGGCACATACGAGCAGCGGTTCGGGCTCAACATCCGGCGCCCGGTGAGCGTGCGGACGGTCGACTACGCCGACGACGGCTTCACCGTGACACTCGACGACGGATCCGTCATCGGCGCGCGTGCCATCATCAACGCCACCGGCACCTGGGAGCGGCCGTTCGTTCCGCATGTGCCCGGCATCGCCGACTTCCGCGGACGACAACTCCACACCCATGACTATGTGGGGCCGGACGAATTCGCCGGCCGCCGCGTCCTGGTGGTGGGCGCCGGCATCTCGGCGGTGCAGCTGCTGATCGAGATCGCCCGCAACGCACCCGGTGTCGAGACGTTCTGGTGTTCTCGCAGCGAACCCGTGTTCGACGACACTCCATTCGACCCCGAGAAGGGCAGACGCGCGGTCGCCCGGGTCGAGGAACGGGTGCGCGCCGGTCTGCCGCCGACATCGGTGGTGTCGGTGACCGGGTTGGCGTTGACCCCATCGATCGCGGCCGCCCGCGACGACGGCATCCTCGCGTGGCGACGGATGTTCACCCGGATCACCGACACCGGTGTGTGTTGGGACTGCGGCACCGACGGCACCGATCATCTCGACGTCGACGTCATCTTCTGGAACACCGGCTTCCGCAGCTCGTTGGACCACTTGGCTCCGCTGCGTCTGCGGTCCGCCGGTGGCGGCATCACCATGACCGGCCGCCTGGCGACCACGGTCGCCGACGAACCGCGTGTGCAGCTGTTGGGCTACGGACCGTCCGCCTCGACGATCGGGGCGAATCGAGCTGGACGAGAAGCCGCGCGCAATGTCGCGGATATCCTCGCGAGCGAACGCTCCGACGCAAATTCTTGACAGAACAGTCAACGAGTGCAGACATGGGAGGTGCACGATGAGGGACCCCAACTCGGCCGTCCCCCAGGAGGCCACCCCGGAACTCCGGCGCCGCTACGATCTGTGGCGCGCCAAGCGGCACCTGCGATTCAACAGTGTCGGCGCTCGACGAGATCGAGGCGGCACAACGGAACTCGGACCTCGACCTCACCGGCTACCCGGATTCTGCTGACCCCGAACGGAGCACACGATGACCGAACCGTTGATCATCGACGGACTGCACAAACGTTACGGCGACCTGGTCGCCCTGCAGGACATGACCTTCCAGGTGTCGCCCGGCGAGTTGTTCGGATTCGTCGGCAGCAACGGTGCCGGCAAGTCCACCACGATGCGCATCGTCCTGGGCGTCCTCGCCGCCGACGCAGGCAGGGTGACACTCGGCGACAAGCCGATCGATCTGCACACCCGTCGTCAGATCGGGTACATGCCGGAGGAACGCGGCCTGTATCCGAAGATGAAGGTCGGCGAACAACTCGTCTTCCTCGCTCGCCTCCACGGCATGTCCACCACGGCGGCACGCGAGAGCGTGGAACGCTGGACCACCCGACTCGGGGTCGACCAGCGGGTCGGCGACGATGTGGGCGACCTCAGTCTGGGCAACCAGCAACGGGTGCAGCTCGCCGCCGCCTTGGTCCATGATCCTCGCGTACTCGTCCTCGACGAGCCCTTCTCGGGCCTCGACCCGGTGGCGGTGGACGTGATGAGCGACGTCCTCAAAGAGAAAGCCGCCGAGGGGATACCGGTGATCTTCTCGTCACATCAGCTCGACCTCGTCCAACGGCTGTGCGACCGTGTCGGCATCGTGGCGCGCGGCCAGATGCGGGCACTCGGGCGGGTCGACGAACTGCGCGCCCGCGACGGCATCACCCTGGAGATCACCGGACCGCCGACCTCCGCCCGGTGGGCCGACGGCCTGCCCGGTGTGCTGGCCGCCGACTACCGGATCGCCGACAACCTGACGTCGTTGCGTATCGATCCCGGGATCGCCGACGACCAGGCCATCCTCGCCGCCGCACTGCGTTCCGGACCGGTCCACCGGTTCGCCCAATCGACTCCCGACCTGACCGAACTGTTCCGAGAGGCTGTCTCCGCATGACCAACTCCGCCCCGCAGGCGTCGGCCGCACAATCGATCTGGCTGGTCGCCGAGCGTGAGATCGTCACCCGTGCAAAGACCCGATCGTTTCTCATCAGCACCGGGCTGCTGATGGTGGTGATCGTCGTCGGCGCCGTCGTATGGTCGGCGCTGGCAGGCGATTCCGAACCCGACAGGGTCGGTGTCGTCGGCGGCGACTCCGCGTTGTCGAGCATGATCGAGGAGTTCGGCGACGCGACCGGCAATCCGGTCGACGTGGAACCGGTGGCGACAGCCGACGATGCCCGACGCCAGGTGGCCGACGGAGGCCTCGACGCGGCGCTCGTCGTCGGTCCGAACGCGCAGTTCGTCGCGATCTCCGACAGCGGGCTGACTGCGACGCTCGGCGGCATCCTGCGATCGGCGGTCGACCAGGCTGCACTGGACCAGGCCCTCGCCGAGCGTGGTGTCGATCCATCGGCGCTGCCGCGCGCGTCGCTCACGGTGGAACAGACGACCGCCGACCGCCCGGACGAGGGACAACGCATCGTCATCGCGCTCGTCGGAACGATCCTGCTCATCACCGCGATCATGATGGGCGGCTCGATGGTGGCCGTCGGCGTGGTGGAGGAGAAGACTTCTCGCGTTGTCGAATTGCTGTTGGCCACGATCAAGCCACTCCATCTCCTGTGGGGCAAGATCATCGGGATCGGCGCGATCGCGATGGCACAGGTGCTGCTGCTGGGTGCCACGGCGCTGATCGCCGGCATGGCCACCGGGCTGTTGACCATCCAGGGCACCGCCATCGGGATGTTCGCCGCGGTGATCGCGTGGTTCGTCCTGGGCTTCCTGTTCTTCGCGACGCTCTACGCCGCGACCGGCGCGCTCGTCTCCCGGCAGGAGGAACTCAACGCCAGTTCGGCACCGTTGACCATTCTGGCAATGGCGGTGATGTACTCGGGCATCTTCGGTATCCAAGCCCTGGATTCGACCTTGATCCAGGTCCTCACCTGGATTCCGCCGTTCAGCGCGGCCCTCATGCCGATTCGCATCGCGACCGGCGACACCTCCACGATGCAGATCGTCGTCACCTTCGTGCTGATGATCCTCGCCTGCGCCGCCGCCACCTGGTTCGCGTCGCGGATCTACCAGCGGTCCATCCTGCGCACCGGCACCAGGATCAAGTGGGGAGAAGCGCTGTCCCTCGCGCGGTGACCGGCGGTCAGATCTCCCGAAAACGCCGCAGCGCCTCCGCGCGTTCGGCCTGGTGATCCACCATCGGCTCGGGATAGTCGTCTGTTCCGTATTCCGGCACCCAGCGCGTGATGTACGTGCTGTCGGGATCGAACCGGCTGGCTTGGGTGTCGGGGTTGAACACCCGGAAGTACGGTGCCGCATCGGTTCCGGTGCCCGCCGCCCACTGCCAGCCGTGCTGGTTGGAGGCCATGTCACCGTCGATCAGCTGCTCCAGAAACCACTGCGCGCCCCACCACCACGGCAGGTGCAGATCCTTCACCAGGAAGGACGCGGTGAGCATGCGCACCCGGTTGTGCATGAATCCGGTCTGCGCCAGTTGCCGCATCCCGGCGTCGACGAGCGCGAACCCGGTCCTCCCCTCTTTCCATGCATCGAAGCGCTGGTACGCCGCCTCGTCGCTGTCGAGTTCGATGTCGTCGAACTGCGCATTCCAGTTGTGCCAGGCGCTGCGCGGCCAGTGGTACAGCACGTCGGCGTAGAAGTCCCGGAACGCCAGCTCACGCAGATACGCTTGCGCGCCTTTCGATCTGCCGAGATCGGCGGCCATCGTGCGCGGGTGGATGTTGCCGAACTTGAGATGGGCCGACATCCGGCTGGTGACGTCGAGGTCGGGGCGGTCGCGGTCACTGTCGTAGCCGGACAGGTCGTCGTCGACGAAGGCACGCCACCGCTGCGTCGCGGCCCGCTCGCCCGCCGCCAGGGACAGTTCGGTGGGCGCAGCGGGCACTGAGATGCGGCCGGAGCGCGTGATGCTGCTGGGGTCCACCACATCCGCGTCGGGCACCGGCGACGATGCGGGCTTTCGCCATCCGTGTGCCCGCCACTGTGTGAAGTAGGGCGTGAACACCTTGTACGGGTCGCCGTCGGGTTTGGTGATCCGTCCCGGCGACACCAGATACGGCGAACCCGCCGCCGCCAGCGGGGTGTCGCCCAAGGCGTCGGCCACCGCCGCATCGCGTCTGCGCCCGAACGGCGAGTAATCCTCGCTGACGTGTACCGACGTCGCATCGATGGCCCGCGCGAGCCGCGGTATCTCCTCGTCGGGTCGCCCTCGGACCACCAGCAGGCGCCCCGACAGCTGATCGTCGAGGTCGCGTAGTGAGTCGAAGAGAAAACTCAAACGTCGTGGACCCGACGACTTCTCGAGTCGCGGGTCCACGACGAAACAGATCAGTACCTCGTCACCGGACTCCTTCGCCGCGATCAGCGGAGGCAGGTCGCTCAGGCGCAGATCGCGTCGCAGCCACAGCAGCGAGGGTTGAGCGGAAATCGGCTACCCCACACCCAGCAGGTCGATGACGAACACCAGGGTCTTACCGGAGAGACGATGTCCCGCACCGGCCGAGCCGTAGGCGAGCTGCGGCGGGACGGTCAGCCGACGCCGACCACCGACCTTCATACCGGGAATCCCCTCCTGCCAGCCGGGGATGAGTCGGTCGAGCGGGAAATTCGCCGACTGCCCGCGGTCCCATGAGGAGTCGAACTGCTCACCGGTCTCGAACTCCACACCCACGTAGTGCACGTCCACGACGCCGCCGCGCTGGGCCTCGGCCCCGTCGCCGACGACCAGGTCGGTGATCTGGAGCTCGGACGGAGCAGGTCCTTCGGGGAAATCGACTTCGGGTTTCTCAGCGCTGGTCAACAGGGACTCTCCTTTGAGTCGTCGGTCGGAATCTCGGGCGGGACGACTACTCGTTGCCGTCCGCCGGCTCCCCGGGTGTCGGTCAGCGCCCGTCCATGGCGACGTAGTCGCGCTCGGTGTAGCCCGTGTAGAGCTGACGCGGACGGCCGATCTTGCCGGTCGGATCCTCGTGCATCTCGCGCCAATGCGCGATCCAGCCGGGCAGCCGGCCGAGCGCGAACAGCACGGTGAACATCCGGGTCGGGAAGCCCATCGCACGGTAGATGACCCCGGTGTAGAAGTCCACATTCGGGTAGAGCCTGCGCTCGATGAAGTAGTCGTCGGACAGTGCGACGTCTTCGAGACCCTTCGCAATGTCGAGCAGATCGTCCTGTACGCCAAGCGATTCCAGGATCGAGTCGGCGGTCTTCTTGACGATCGCGGCGCGCGGATCGTAGTTCTTGTAGACGCGGTGCCCGAAGCCCATCAACTTCACGCCGGCCTCTTTGTTCTTGACCTTGTTCATGAAGGCCTGGGTGTCCCCGCCGGACTGCTTGATCTCCTCGAGCATCTCGAGGACGGCCTGGTTGGCGCCGCCGTGCAGCGGACCCCACAGCGCGTTGATACCGCCGGAGATCGAGGTGAACAGGTTGGCCTGCGACGAACCGACCAGTCTGACGGTGGATGTCGAGCAGTTCTGCTCGTGGTCGGCATGCAGGATGAACAGCATGTCGAGCGCCTTGGCGACCTCGGGGTTGACCTCGTAGGGCTCGGCCGGGAAGCCGAAGGTCATCCGCAGGAAGTTCTCGACGAGGCTCAGCGAATTGTCCGGATAGAGGAACGGCTGGCCCGCCGACTTCTTGTAGGCATAGGCGGCGATGGTCGGCAGCTTGGCCAGCAGCCGGATCGTGGAGAGTTCCACCTGGTCGGGATCCTTGGGATCCAGCGAGTCCTGGTAGTACGCCGACAGGGCGTTCACCGCACTGGAGAGCACCGGCATCGGGTGCGCATTGCGAGGGAACCCGTCGAAGAACCGCTTGAGATCCTCGTGCAGCAGGGTGTGCCGGCGGATCTTGTCGGTGAACTCGTCGAGCTGTGACGCCGACGGCAGCTCGCCGTAGATCAGCAAGTAGCTGACCTCGATGAACGTCGAGCGCTCCGCGAGTTGGTCGATCGGGATGCCGCGGTAGCGCAGGATGCCCGCGTCACCGTCGATGTAGGTGATCGCCGACTTGGTGGAAGCGGTGTTGACGAAGCCACCGTCGAAGGTCGTCAGACCCGTCTCGGCCAGGAACTTGCCGAGACCGACCGAGTCCGACCCCTCGCTGGCCTTCAGGATCGGGAGTTCCAGCTGACCACCGGGGTAGGTAAAGGTCGCTGAAGCCGTATCGGATGCTTGGTCAGCTGGGACTGTTTCAGCGGACACACGAACCCCTTTACACAGGTTTGAGCTTATGTTCTCTGCAGATCCGGATAAGGATGCTGTTGGCTAACAACCTAGTCGCTTGTCAGCTCGCTCGCCCACGGAGGGTCGGCACCGGGCCGTGAAACCGTGACCGCAGCGACCTGACCTGCAAATTCCGCCACCGCACGCCACTGGTCCGCGTCGAGCTCCGATACTGCCGCCGGCGACAAGGCACCGATCCTGTCCAGGTACCGCAGAACGCCGCCAACAACGCTGTCACCAGCACCGATGGTGTCGGCGACCTGCGTGGGCGGGGCAGGCGCGCTCACCTCGCCGTGCCGGGTGCGCACCGTGATGCCGTCGGCACCCGCGGTGGTTATGATCGCGCTCACACCGGCGGCCAGCCAGTCATCGCCGGTGGTGGCATCCGGTCCACTCGAGAGCCAATCGGAGTCCTCGTCGGAGAGTTTGACGATGTCGACCGCGGACATCCAGGACGCGAACCGACGACGGTAGGCGTCGGGCTCGGCGATCACCACGGGGCGGATATTCGGGTCGACCACCACCAGCCACCCCTCGTCGCGGGATCGACGCAGCAGCGACTCATATACCGACGCACCGGGTTCCAGCACCATCGACAGGGTGCCGAAGCACACCGCGGCCACCGTACTGGCGAACGGGCCGGGATCGCCGACCTGCCGATCGGCGGTGCCCTCCACATAGAAGGAGTAGTGGGCGCCGCCATCCGGTCCGATGGTCGCCAAGGCCAGCGAGGTGGGTTCGGACCGCCGCTGCAGCAGGGTTGTGCCGACACCGGCCGATTGCAGCGCGCTCACGATCGCCTCACCGTAGGTGTCGGTGGACACCGCCGAACACAGCGAGACCGCGCTCCCCAATCTGCCGAGGGTGACCGCGACGTTGAACGGGCCGCCGCCGAGCGCCGGCTGAAGTGGTGCCAAAACCCCGGAAGCGGCCGGACTCGCCGACTTCTGCACCACGTCGACCAGCGCTTCACCACACACCACGATCTCGCGCATCAGCACCTTCCGTGGTCGATGACCCTGTTTCTGTGCAGCCATCATCGCCGCTGCACGGCCGGTAGGTTGGACATATGCGCGAGTTGCCCGCAGGTCACGACGCGGTGATGCTCGATTTCTCCGGCGACCCGGCGCCGGCCGACGCGGTCGCCCGGGCCACGGTCGCCCTGCGCGCCGCCCAGCAGGCGGGGACGTTGCACATCGCCGATGTCGTGCCCAGCGCGCACACGGTGCTCGTCCAGGCCGACCGAGGCGCCGGGATCGACACCCTCGGCGTGCACCGGGCGCTGCGTCTCGACCCGACCGACGCGGCGGCCCACGGATCGGCATCCTCCCAGCTCGAGGTTCCCGTCGTCTACGACGGACCCGATCTCGCCGACGTGGCGCGAGTCCTCGGTCTCGGCACCGAGCGCGTCGTCCAGTTGCACACCGGCATCCTGTGGCGAGTGCAGTTCATGGGTTTCGCCCCCGGCTTCGGCTATCTCGTTCCGGACGGTGACGAGGAACATCCGTTGCGCGATGTCGGCCGTCGGCCAGAGTCACGCACCCGTGTGCCGCGCGGCGCGGTCGCGGTCGCCGCAGGGTACAGCGCGGTGTATCCGAGGGTCAGCCCCGGCGGCTGGCATCTGCTCGGCCGGACATCGATGACGATGTGGGACGAGTCCGCGGTCCCCCCGGCGCGGCTGGCTCCGGGCACCCTGGTCAGGTTCGTCGCGCAATGACTCATCACCGGCATCTCATCGTCGTCCAGACCGGCCCACTGGCCACGGTCCAGGACCTCGGACGCTCCGGGTATGCCCACCTCGGCGTCCCGGTATCCGGTGGCGCCGACCGGGGTTCGTTGACGTTGGCCAACCGGCTCGTCGGCAATCCCGAGTCTGCCGCGGTGATCGAAACCACGTTGGGCGGCTTGCATATCCGGCTGCACTGCGATGTGCTGATCGCGGTGACCGGCGCCCGCGCGCAGGTGCACGTGGACGGCATCCCGGTCGGCACCGACGCCGCACTGCCCGTGTCCCACGGGTCCGAGGTGATCATCGGGAGCCCGACCCGCGGGTGCCGCAACTATCTCGCGGTGCGGGGCGGCATCGGCGTGCCACCGGTGCTCGGGTCCCGCTCGACCGACGTCCTCTCCGAGTTGGGGCCCACCGGACTGCGCTCCGGCATGGAACTGCCGGTGGGGAAACCGACCGGCGATTGGCCGGCCGCGTCGTCGGCGCCTCGGGCAACCGCCGACGACGACGTGACCGAACTCGAGGTCACCGACGGACCTCGCCGCGACCACGTGCAGACTCCGGGGCATCTCATCCGTGGCGTATGGGAGGTCGGCGCCGACAGCAACCGGGTGGGTGTGCGACTGTCCCGGCCCGCCGACTGCGACGACCCGCTCGTCGTCCACCGCTCCGGTGCCGGCGAACTGGCCTCCGAGGGTATCCCGCACGGCGCCGTGCAGATCCCGCCCAGCGGCCGACCCGTGCTGTTCCTTGCCGATCATCCGGTGACGGGCGGATACCCTGTCGTCGCCGTCCTCACCGCGGACGCCGTGGACCGCGCGGCGCAACTCGTGGCGGGCGACCGGGTGCGTTTCCGCGCGCGCTGACGAACCCCGCCCCGACCGCCATTCGCATTGACACCGCAGTGAGACGATTCTAAGCTTTCGTCTCATGACCGAGGTACTGACGAACTCTCCGGAGGACATGTCGATCGAGCCTCGTCGCTCGGCCCCCATGCGTGCCGAGGACTATGCGCCACTGGGACCCGACTCGCTGACGTGGCAGATCTGGGGCACCTGGACCGGCATGTTCCAAGGACTGTGGGCCGGCTCGATGCAGAACATGCACCCCAAACTCGGCGCGGCGGTCTGGGAGCACTCAGACTTTTTCGGTGAACGCTGGCAGCGATTGATGCGCTCGCTGTATCCGATCAGCGGCGTGGTGTTCGACCCCGTCCCCGAATCGGGCCCCACCACCGGGCAGGAGGTACGCGACTACCACCGCGACATCAAGGGCCAGATGGACGACGGCTCGCGCTACCACGCGCTCGACCCCGACGTGTTCTACTGGGCCCACGCCACGTTCTGGTACGGGAACGTGCGACTCTGCGAGCGTTTCGGTCCGTGGCTCAGCGACGACGACAAGCGGCAGCTGTTCGAGGAGTCCAAGGCCTGGTACGCCATGTACGGGGTTTCGATGCGCCCCGTCCCGGACACCTACGAGGACTTCCTCGAATACTGGGACTACATGTGCCGCAACGAGCTTCGCGACCATCCCGCCGTCCGGACCGTGCTCGACATCAGCAAGCTACCGCCGCCACCGTTCCTGTCGTTCATCCCGGAGTGGTTCTGGTTCCGCTTCATGGCCGAGCAGAATCAGCGGTTCTTCACCTGGTTGACGACCGGCTTCTACGACGAGCCGGTGCGCGAGATCCTCGGACTGCCATGGACCGAGAAGGACGAACGACGATTCCGGCTACTGGGCCGCGGGGTGAACCTGGTGATGCACCGACTGCTGCCGAAGCGCGTGCTGCGCCACCCACGACCGCGCGACGCGTGGGACCGTGTGGCCGGCCGCGTCCCGGCCGACGCCCCGCTGGTGCACACCCCCGCCCGCAACCTGCCGCCGGCGGCCGAGCGCGACAACCCGATGCACTACTGCCCGGTGCACGCTGCGCGCCGGGCTACATATCCAGGTGTCGTCAGCGCCGACTGAGGGCCGTCACGACTCGTCCCCCCGGTGTCATCGATTTCCCCAACCGTTTCGGGAGGATCGTCGAGAGTCCGGGGGGGAACGTGATGGGTCGGGCTACTGCTGGCCGAGCCCGCGGCGCATGGCCTGGCGGACGCGTTGCGCTTCGCGGCGGGCGTACGGATTCGACTGCCCGGCACGGGAGCCCGCCAACTTGGCGCCGATGTGTTCGCCGACGGTGATCGGCGAATAGCGACTACCCGCGCCGACGCACGACGGCAGGGTGGAGATGGTCGCATCGATGTTGCCGTCGTGGAAGAACGCGGCCGACCGTCGACGCTCGATGGTTCCGTCGACCACCGGCGGCTTGACCCGGTGCAGCGTCGACATCCACCGTTCGTTCGTCCAGCGCGCCATCAGATCGCCCAGATTGATCAGCAGCGCACCATCGGCCGGCTCGACATCGTGCCACTCGCCGTCACGGTCGAGTACCTGCAGACCACGAACCTGGTCGGCCCACAGCACCGTGACGATCCCGTAGTCGGTGTGTTCCCCCATCCCGGTCAGGTCACCGTCGAGCTCCACCTGGCCGGGCGGCAGCGCATAGTTGTTCATCCGCAGCACGTCGAGGGAATGGTCGGTGTAGCCGTCAAAGAAGTCCGGCGGCAGGTCGAGGGCTTCGGCAAAGATCCGGGTGAGTGTGTGCGCGACCCGCGAGGCCTCGGCGAAGTACGCGGAGACGGCGGCCTCGAAGTGATTGACGGTCGGCCAGGTGTTGGTGGCGTACTGATCGGCCGGCAGTTCGAGATCGGGGTAGGTGGCCGCCTCGACACCGACGTTGTACGCCTCGAAGAAGTCGTTCATGCGGTCTGCCGGCTCCACGCCCAGACTCAGCGACAACGACTCCGATTTCGGGGGCGAATACCCGCGATTGATCTCCGGCGGTGTCCGGTAGGCCTTCTTGTCGTCGAGCGGTAGCGCGAAGAAGTCGTCCATGACCGCGGTGAACTCTTCGATGACCGCGGCGGGGATCTGATGTCCGACGATCTGGATGAAACCGACGGCGCTGGCGGCGTCGTCGACCTGCGCGGCGACAACCGCACGCTGCGCCGCGCTCCCGTTGGCCGTGTACGGCGTGATGTCGATGATCGGCACGGCGAAGGTGCCCGTGGGGTTGTCGACGACCGCACTCATAGCACCATAGTGGCACCGAATTCGCGGCTTCGCTGAGCAGGCAATTCGTCCGCGTCGGGGCCGCCGGCCCAACGATCAGGCCGACTGCCCGGCCCGATATCGAATGAACGCCGGAATTGCCAGCGCAGCAACAATCGTCAGCACGATCACCGCGATGCCACCCCCTGCGGTCGCCACCGCAGTGCCGACCACAGCGGCGGCGGCGCCGTGCGCGACGTCGGCGATCCGGGGCCCGCCGGCCACCACGACGATGAACACGCCCTGCAATCGGCCGCGGACGTCGTCGGTGGCCGCCGCCTGCAGCATCGTCTGCCGGAATGCCGCCGACGCCATGTCGGCGGCGCCGCCGACCATCAACGCCACCACCACGATCGGCAGGATCGGCAACGCGGTGCCGTGCGCGAAGAACAACGCACTCCCGGCGACGGTGATGGCGGCGCCCCAGATCAGAATGCACACGATCACCGCCATGCCCTGGCGGCGTACCCCGCCGACCCACCCGGAGAACACCCCGCCGAGCACCGACCCGAGCGGGATCGCGGCGAACAACAGGGCGAACGCGATGCCACCACCTTCGGGTCCACCGAAACTCTCGTGCGCCATCTGCGGAAACAACGCGCGTGGCATGCCGAAGATCATCGCGATGAGATCCACCAGGAAACTGGCCAACAACACCCGATGATCGCGTAGGTAGCGGAATCCGTCGAGCACCGACCGCAATCCGGCCGCGGGACGCTGCTGCCCGGGCGCGAGCTCGGGACGCAGAGTGGGCAACCGCAGCACCGCCCAGAGCGTGGTGAACAGACTCACCGTGTCGGCCAGGTACAGCGTGGAGTATCCGAGCACCGGGATCAGTGCGCCACCGACGAGCGGCCCGGCGATGGCACCCGCCTGCATGACCGTCATGTTGAGCGAATTGGCGGCGGGCAGTTCGCGCAGCGGCATCAGCCGCGGCAGCACAGCGGTGCGGGTGGGCTGGTTGACGGCGAAGAACGCCTGCTGAACGGCGAAGACGCTCAACAGAAGCCAGACATTTCCGATGCCGAGTGCAGCCTGCACCCAGAACAGCGCGCTGCATCCGATCAGGCCGAGTGTCGTCACGATGAGGATGCGTCGGCGGTCGAAGACGTCGGCCAGGGCGCCTCCCCACAGACCGAACACGAGCAAGGGCACCAGCCCGAAGACACCGGTCAGTCCGACATAGGCAGAGCTGCCGGTGATCTGATAGATCTGCGCCGGAACCGCGACGACGGTCAGCTGCGCACCGACCACGGTGACGATGTTCGCGGTCCACAGCCGCCGGAAGTAGGCATTGCGCAGCGGTGTGGTGTCCGCGAGCAGACGATTCACCCGAGGGCCGTGGGACACCCCGCGAGCCTACGGTTGCAGCCGCACGGCCTCCCACCCAGCGTCGGACCTGGTGAGTCGGACACGGTTGTGCAGGCGATTTGCGCGACCCTGCCAGAACTCCACGGTGGTGGGTACGAGCCGGTAGCCACCCCACGCCGGCGGAACGGGGATCTCGGCGCCGGCGTCGAAGCCGCCGAACTGTGCGGCCACCCGCGCGGCCAGATCCTCCAACGCGGTGCGCGTGTCGATGGGTTGTGACTGCGCGGATGCGTAGGCCGACAGCTGGGAGCCCCGCGGCCGCATGTACCAGTACTCCTGGGTCTCCTCCATCGTGACGTGTTCGACGGGGCCGCGGAAATGGACCTGCCGCTCCAGCGCGATCCACGGGAAGGTCACCGACGCATACGGATTCGCGGCCAATTCGTGCCCTTTGTCGGAATCGTAGCCGGTGAAGAAGACGATGCCCGAGGCGTCGGCCCCCTTGCACAGGACCGTCCGGGTGGACGGGATGCCGTCGGCGTCGGCCGTGCCGAGCACCATCGCGTTGGGCTCGGGGATGTGGGAGTCGATGGCCTCGCGCAGCCACACATGAAACAGGTCGAGCCAGGGCGGATCCCCACGCAGCCAGCTGGGGTCGAGGTTCTCTCGGATGCCGTCGGCGCCGGCAGCACGGTCACCCTCGCCGATGTTCGGCGGGATGCCGCCGCCGTAGCCCACCCGCATGTTGGGGAGGTCAATCGCATCATCGGCCACGTGGTGAGGCTACTCTGCGACTCGCGGTTACTCCTCGGTATGCCACGCGTGCTCGACTGACTTACAGTCCTAGTGGGTTGCGACGTCATCCCCACGTCCGTGATCCCCACGATGAAGTGTCGAGGTGAGGCGGTCTTCGATGTCCAACATGGTTCCCGACGATTTCGTCGCCGGTCTCGAGGGTGTGGTGGCATTCACCACCGAGATCGCCGAACCCGACAAGGACGGCGGCAATCTGCGCTACCGCGGTGTCGACATCGAGGATCTCGTGGAGAACCACGTGACCTTCGCCGACGTGTGGGCGTTGCTGGTGGACGGCGGGTTCGGCGACGGTCTGCCACCGGCGGAGCCGTTCCCCCTGCCCATCCACACCGGCGACGTGCGCGTCGACGTGCAGGCAGCGCTGGCGATGCTGGCCCCGATCTGGGGTTACCGACCGCTGCTCGACATCGACGACGACACCGCGCGCGCCAACCTCGCCCGTGCTTCGGTGATGGCGCTGTCCTATGTCGCACAATCCGCGCGCGGCATCCATCAACCCGCTGTGCCACAACACATCATCGATGAATGCGACACCGTGACCGCACGTTTCATGACCCGCTGGAAGGGCGACCCCGATCCGAAACACATCCGGGCGATCGACGCCTACTGGGTCAGTGCCGCCGAACACGGGCTCAATGCCTCGACCTTCACCGCGCGGGTGATCGCCTCGACCGGCGCCGACGTCGCGGCTGCACTCTCCGGCGCGATCGGCGCGATGTCGGGCCCGCTGCACGGCGGCGCCCCGGCCCGCGTGCTGCCGATGATCGAGGAGGTCGAAACCACCGGCGACGCCCGCGGCCTGGTGCGCGGTGTCCTCGACCGCAAAGAGAAACTGATGGGCTTCGGTCACCGCGTCTACCGGGCCGAGGATCCGCGTGCCCGGGTGTTACGCCGCACCGCCCAGGAACTCGACGTCCCCCGCTACGAGGTGGCCGCCGCGCTCGAGCAGGCCGCGCTGACCGAACTCCGCGAACGACGTCCGGATCGGGCGATCGAGACCAACGTCGAGTTCTGGGCGGCGGTGATCCTCGACTTCGCCGAGGTCCCGCCGCACATGATGCCCGCCATGTTCACCTGCGGACGGACCGCCGGCTGGTGTGCTCACATCCTCGAACAGAAGCGCCTCGGCAAGCTCGTGCGGCCCGCCGCCATCTACACCGGACCGGGGCCCCGGCGCCCCGAAGACGTCGCCGGCTGGGGTGAGGTGAAGCCCGTACCCGGTCTCTAGAGACCCGTCGACACCCCGCGATGCGAAGGCAGCTGCGCTCACCCCGGTTCCCAGCGGGCACCCCACCGGTGTCGTAGGGTCATAAACCAGACATAACGATTGCCCGAATTCCACCGACCGCACACATGAAACCTGCGTAGCGTCCGGAGTGGGGTCGTCCGATTCACGTCGGCGCCGTTCTCGGACCCTGGCTCACTCGGGCCCGACGCAGGCGAAGCCGCGGGAGTGGCAGGACATCTGCCGCCCCGTCATCGGCCGTGTCGATTGCACACGCCGTGTGCACGAGTTGCAAAGGGAGCGAGATATGTTCCGGTCCGCCTGGCGAGAGCAGCACAAACCGGTGTTCGTCACCGCGTCGCTGATCATCTTCGCCTTGATCGCCTTCTCCGTGGTCTACGCGAGTACCGCGGCCGACGCGTTCCAACAGCTGAACGATTGGATCACCTCCGGCGTCGGCTGGTGGTACATCCTCATCGTCACCGGCTTCGTCATCTTCGCTCTGTACTGCGCGATCAGTCGGATCGGCACCATCAAACTCGGCAAGGACAACGAGGACCCCGAGTTCGGGGTGCTGTCCTGGTTCGCGATGCTGTTCGCCGCGGGCATGGGCATCGGCTTGGTCTTCTACGGCGTCGCCGAGCCGCTGTCGCACTACGTCTCGCCACCCGAAGCCGGCGGCATCGAAGGCTCCACCGACGCCGCCGCCAACCAGGCGATGGAACTGACACTGTTCCACTGGGGCCTGCATGCTTGGGCCATCTACGTGGTGGTCGGACTCGGTCTGGCCTACATGACCTTCCGAAAGGGCCGTCCGCTGGCGGTGCGCTGGCTGTTGGAGCCGCTGATCGGCCGTGAACGAGTCGAGGGCTGGATCGGTCACCTCGTCGATGTGGTCGCAATCGTCGGCACCCTGTTCGGCGTCGCCACGTCGCTCGGATTCGGCATCCAGCAGATCTCGGCGGGCCTGGAATACCTCGGCTGGCTGACGGTGAACAACTGGGTCGTGGTGATCATGATCATCGCCATCACCGCCCTGGCCACCTTCTCGGTGGTCACCGGTGTGACCAAGGGTCTGCGCTGGCTGTCGAACATCAACATGGCGGTCGCCGCGATGCTGGCCGCTTTCGTACTCATCCTCGGCTCCACCTTGTTCCTGCTGCAGTCGTGGGTGCAGAACATGGGCAACTACATCGCCAGCCTGCCGGATCTGATGCTGCGCACCGCGCCGTTCGCCGACGACGGATGGATGGCGTCGTGGACCATCTTTTACTGGGGGTGGTGGATCAGTTGGGCGCCGTTCGTCGGCATGTTCATCGCCCGCATCTCGCGCGGACGGACCATCCGCGAGTTCGTCGCCGGCGTGCTTCTGCTGCCGACCTTCATCAGCGCCATCTGGTTCACCATCTTCGGCGACTCCGGCATCCTGCGTCAGCAGGAGGAGGGCAACATGCTCGACGACGGCAGCGTCAACGCGAGCACCTCGCTGTTCCAACTGCTCGACGGCTTCCCGTTGGCCGCGGTCACCAGCGTCATCGCGATCATCGTGGTGGTCATGTTCTTCGTGACCTCCTCGGACTCGGGCTCGTTGGTCATCGACATGCTCGCCACCGGCGGCAAAATCGAGACCCCCGTGGTCACCCGCGTCTACTGGGCCTGCCTGGAGGGCTTCGCCGCGGCAGTACTGCTGCTGGTGGGCGGAACCGACTCGCTGACGGCGTTGCAGACGATGTCGATCGCCACTGCCGTGCCGTTCTCCATCGTCATGGTCCTGGCCTGTATCTCGTTGCTCCGCGCCTTCCACTACGACCTCGCCGTCCGGCCGAGGTTCCTGCATCTCAGCCTCAATGACGGTCATGAGCCGGCAGCAGGTGCCGCGGCAGCACCTGAGCACCACCACGAACGGCGCCGGCGAGCGATCTCGGCGACCTTCGCCGGTCTGCCCGAGGACGCCGATCAGCCCGACAGCGCGCTGATCGTCGCGGTCCACGAGGTACCGCACCATGCCGTGACCGTCGACCCGGACACCGGATCATTCTCGATGGGCGAGTACCACGAACGCGCGGACCCGCTGGCGCGTCACGGGAACGGTGACGGTCCCGACGACCACATGCTCACCCGATCCGGCGACGACGAAAAGACACCAAGCCAGTCGTGAGGAGCGCTGCGGCGACGCAGAGCATCACGAGGACCGGTGTCGGGCGCATCGGATCCACGGGCACCAGCGGCGTGTGGGTGTAGGGCGAGAGATCCGACACCCACTGCGGCATATCGAACATGCCGGCCAGCGGCCCCAGGAGGAGTGCGCCGGCCACCACGATCCAGCCGACGTGCACGAACACCGGACGAATCGCGTAGAGCGCCAACGCCAGGGTGATCACCACCAGGACGGCCGGCACCTGAGCTGCTGCAGACTGTGCGGCGTGGGCGGCAGGGATCGCCCAGCCGCCGCCGGCGAACCCGCAGCCGAGCACCATGCCGATCGCCGCCACCGCCATCAGGACGACGCCGCCGGCAGTCGCCACACCGGCGTGGGCGAGAAAGTACCGACTGCGCGACGTCGGTGTCACCAGCACCATCTCCGTGCGACCGGCGGTCTCTTCGGCGCGGAGTCGCTCGGTGAGGTTCACTCCCCACGCACCGGCGGCGACGGCGAGAAAACCCAGCATGGTGATGCCGAACACGGTGCTCAGCGTGGCGTCGCCGAGCACCGCCCGCATGATCCGATCGAACTGTTCGTTGCCCTGGGTGAGTTGCTCGACAGAAGGCTGCATGAAACCGATGACGAGGGCGTACGCGAACACCCCGGTGACCCAGGACATCAGTAGCGGCCCCGAGGCCCGTACGGCGAACGCCTCGATGCTCGACAGCCTGGCGGTCGTGGCCGGTCCGGGTCGCGCAGCGAGCAGTCCCGCGCCGAGGTCGCGTCGGGCCGCCACCCATCCCGCGGCCCCCGCACCGACGACGAAGACTGCGACCGACATCAGCGCGGGCACGAGGTTGTTGGCACCGAACGGGTCGACCTGTTCGGCCCAGCCGACCGGGTTCGTCCACCGCAACCAGTCCCACCCCTGCGTCGAGTCGGCCACACCGCGCACCAGAAATCCCAGCAGGACCACCGAACATGCGGTCAGGTTGGCGATGTGTGCGGTGGTGGCGACCTGAGCGGCGACCAGGGCCACCGCGGTGGCGGCCAGCCCGGTGCCGGCGTACTGGGCGAACACGGCGACGACGTCGCCTGCGCTCGCCCCCATCGGGATCAGGATCAGCGACATGGACCCCGCCACGATGACGGTGAAGAACACCGCCACGCATGCGGCTGCGGCCACCGGCGCCAGGGACCCGACCGCGCCGGCGCGCACGAGTTCGCTACGGCCGAGTTCCTCTTCCCTCCGGGTCTGACGCACCGTCATCATTGCCGCGCACACGCCGAGCGCGGCGATCAGGAACAGACCGACCCGCCAGGAGACCAGGGCGGCGGAGGGCTCGATGTGGTCGAGGTCGCCCAGCAGGAAGCGGAACGCGGGGTTGGCCCCCGGCCCCGACTGCAGACCCAGTCGCTGTTGCGGGGTCGCGTACATACCGGAGATCGCCTGCGCGGTGGCGAGAGTGATGAGGACGAACACGGCGATGATGACCGGGACGACGATCCGCTCCCGACGCAGCCCCAGGCGCAGCAGGATGCCGACGCGGGTCAGATGCCGGGACGCCGCCGCGGCACGGGGTCCGGTCCCGACCGGGGGCACCGCGCTGGTCGCCGTCATACCCGAACCCCTGTTCGGTCGCCGTAGACGTGCAGAAAGAGTTCTTCGAGACTTGGCGGCTCCACCGCCAGTCCGGTCACCTCCAGGTGAGCCAACACGCGCGTGACGCCCGACAAGCAGTCGTCGGCGACCGTGAAGGTCACCTGGTCGCCGTCCATTTCGAAGTCGTGCACTCCCGGCACGGTCTGCAATTGGCTCGCCCCGGAACCGATCGTCGCGGTCACGCGGGAACGCCGCAGGTGCCGCAACTCGGAGAGTGAGCCCGACCGGATGGTGCGGCCGCCACGGATGATGGTGACCGACTCGCACAGCTGCTCGACCTCGTCGAGCAGATGGCTCGACATGAGCACCGCCGCGCCGCCGGCCGCGGCCTCGCGCACACAGTCGGTGAACTCACGGGTCATCAGCGGGTCGAGGCCCGAGGTCGGCTCGTCGAGGACCAGCAACTCCGACGGCGCCGACAACGCAGCGATCAACGCGACCTTCTGCCGGTTACCCGTGGAGTACGTGCCCGACTTCTTGGTCGGGTCGAGCTCGAATCGGTCGATCAGTTCGGCTCGGCGCGTGGTGGCCTCACGGCGTACGCCGCGCAGTGACAGCAGCAGGTCGATGCACTCCCCGCCGGACAACTGTGGCCACAGGTTGACGTCGCCCGGGACGTAGGCGAGGCGTTGATGGATCGCGACGGCATCGGCGAGCGGGTCTGCGCCGAACACCGTGACACGACCGCCGTCGGGCCGGTACATGCCGAGCAGTGTGCGGATGGTGGTCGACTTGCCGGATCCGTTGGGACCGAGGAACCCGGCGATCTCCCCGGCCCGCACAGTCAGGTCGAGTCCGTCGAGGGCGGTGAAGGATCCGAAGTTCTTGCGCAGGCCGGCGATGTCGACCACCAGATCAGTCGTGTTGTGCATCGTTCTCCTCCCGATGGGCCAGCACCGCGTCCAGCAACGATTCGTCGGCCATCACACCGTGGACGGCCAACTCGGTGGCGGGGACCACCACCCGGTCGACATAGGACCGCAGAATGGCGCCGGCATCCGACCAGTCCTCCGGCGGATTCATCACCACATCGACCAACAGCGCACCCATCGAGTGCGCCACCATGTATCTCGCCCGCGCGGCCTCGTCGTGCGACGGCCGGATGGTGCCGGCCGCCACTCCTCCGCGGAACGTCGCCTCGGCGTCGGCGGCCAGCTGGCCGAGTAGTCGGCGGGCCAGCTCGCCACCGGCCTGCAGACTGCGGATGAGGTAGACGATGCGCGGGCCGTCGGATTCGAGATCGTCCATCCGGTCCAGGAATCCGGCGAACGGATGTGGGCCCGAGTGGTTGTCGAGGCCGCGCTCATTGGCCTCACGCGTCCGGCGCAGCACGTGCGCGTCACATTCGGCCCGCAGGTCGGCCTTGCTGCCGAAGTGATGGATCACCAGCCCCGGACTCACGCCGGCGGCATCGGCGATCGCGCGCACGGTCGCCGAGAACCCATCGCGCGCAAAGACCTCGATCGCAGCGTCCCGGACCCGAGCCCGGGTGGTGCGGTCGTCGGCGTTCGTTGAACGCATGTACAAGATCTTAAACGTGTGTTCAATCCACGTCAACGGCTCGAAGGCATTCCTGAATTCGTCCGGGTATTCGGTGGCGCAATCGGCGATTGGCAAGGCGGCGGAGGAGGGAGCGATGACGGCGTCATCGTGACCGACGACAACGCCGCCAGCCGTTCATCGAACGCCGAAGACCCCTGGGGATTTCACGGACAGCACCACTTAGACTTGGCGACATGAGTGACACCGCCACCGCACCGATCACGATTCCCGCCGACCTCCTGCCGTCGGACGGCCGCTTCGGTTGCGGTCCGTCCAAGGTGCGCCCGGAACAGCTGCAGTCCCTCGTCGACACCGGAGCGGCGGTCTTCGGCACCAGCCACCGACAGGCGCCGGTGAAGAACGTGGTCGGCTCGATCCGGGCCGGTCTGTCCGAGTTGTTCGCCCTGCCCGACGGCTACGAGGTGGTGATCTCCAACGGCGGCACCACCGCCTTCTGGGATGCCGCCGCGTTCGGCCTGATCAAGCAGCGCTCGCTGCACCTGACCTATGGCGAGTTCTCGTCCAAGTTCGCCACCGTCGCCAAGAAGGCCCCGTTCCTCGATTCCCCCGCGGTGATCTCCACCGATCCCGGGACCGCGCCGGACCCCGCGGCGCTGACCGCCGACGACTTCGGCGGCATCGACCTGATCGGCTGGGCACACAACGAGACCTCCACCGGGGTGGCCGTGCCGGTGACCCGTCCTGCGGGCTCCGACGATGCGCTGGTCGCCATCGACGCGACCTCCGGGGCCGGCGGCCTCCCGGTGAACCTCACCGAGGCCGACGTCTACTACTTCGCACCGCAGAAGTGCTTCGCCGCCGACGGCGGCCTGTGGATAGCGCTAATGAGTCCGCGTGCCCTGGAACGTATTTCGCAGATCGCCGAGACCGACCGGTGGTGCCCCGAGTTCCTCTCGCTGCCGACTGCGGTCGACAACAGCAGCAAGAACCAGACCTACAACACCCCGGCGGTGGCCTCGCTGCTGCTGCTCGACAACCAGGTGCAGTGGATGCTGGGGCAGGGCGGCCTCGACTGGTGCGTCTCCCGGACCGCCGACTCCAGCTCACGCCTCTACGAGTGGGCCGAGGCGAGCGAGTTCGCGACACCGTTCGTGGCCGATCCGTCGCAGCGCAGCCAGGTGGTCGGCACCATCGACTTCGACGATGACGTCGACGCGGCGGCCGTGGCCAAGACGTTGCGCGCCAACGGCGTCGTCGACACCGAGCCGTACCGCAAGCTGGGCCGCAACCAGTTGCGCGTCGGCATGTTCCCGGCGATCGACCCCGACGACGTGAGCAACCTGACGAAGTGCATCGACTTCGTCGTCGAGAAGCTCTGACCCCGTCTCCCGTGCGAGCGTTTCCCGGACCCCGCGAGACCGATCCGGCTCCCGTGGCGGGTGGAACACTCGCGACTCCTATCGAGGCCGCATGACACACCTGTAGCCTGTGCCCCATGGGTAACACCTGCCACAACCTTGCTGATCTGCGGTTTTACCGCGTGTCAGACGCCTGGGCAGGTGACGTCTGGATTAACCTGACCCCAATGCCCGCACTCGTGGTCACCGGAGGAGGAGCAGATGCGTGAGCTTCGCGTCGTCGGCGTGGAGGCCGACGGCACCCATGTGATCTGTCAGGATCCCGAGTCGGGTGAGAAGTACCGGATGGCTGCCGATGAACGGCTCCGGGCCGCAGCTCGCGGCGACATCTCACGATTGGGGCAGATCGAGATCGAAATGGAAAGCACACTACGGCCCCGGGAGATCCAGGCCCGCATCCGCGCAGGCGCCACGGTGTCGGAGGTCGCGGCCCTGGCCGGTGTCCCCGTCGACAAGATCGAACGATTCGCCCACCCCGTCCTGCTCGAGCGCGCCCGGGCCGCCGAGCTCGCCTCGATGGCCCACCCGATCCGCGAAGACGGACCCGCCGTGTCCACGCTCGGCGAGACCGTCGGTGAGGCCATGACGGGACTCGGCCACAACAACCAGGACGTGGACTGGGACGCATGGAAGGGCGATGACGGCTACTGGGTGGTCCAGGTGTCCTGGCATGTGGGACGCACCGACAACCACGCGCACTGGCGCTTTCAGCCGGGCAGCCACGGCGGTACCGCCGACCCGCTCGACGACCTGGCCGACGAGCTGACCCACCCCGAGATGATCACACCTCGCCGCCGGCTGACCCCGGTCGCCACCCCCGACCTCGCACCTCCGCCTGCGGTCGAGCACGAGCCCGACGGCCACGACGAGGTCACCTTCGACGCCGACCGGTTGATCGACGCCCAGCGCACCCGCAACGGCAAGGTGCCCCCGTCCCATGACGAGCACGGCACCGTGGCGATCGACTTCGGCACCCCCGAGGCGGACTCGATGTGGTCGGCGCCGGCCGAGGAATCCCCCACCGACGAGGACCGTGCACCGGATTCCTCGGTGCCCGCCGCGTCCGGCGAGCAGGCCCCCGACGACTCGGCGACGACCGCCAAGCCGCGTCGTCGGTCCCGCAAGCCTGCGGTGCCCGCGTGGGAGGATGTTCTGCTCGGCGTCCGCAGCAACGGCAACGGCTGATCGCTGACGTGTCGGCCCGCGCAGTCACCCTGTGGTTCATCGACAGTGACGACCCCATCGCCCTGCTGTCCGGCGACCCCGTCAACGACGTGGTGGCTGCGCAGAAGCTTGCCGCGACGATCTACGGCGACCGGGTGCTGGTGCCCGTCGCCGACACCGATCTCGCCACGGCGGCCGCCGCCCGAGACGCGCACGTCTATGCCGGCTGGTACGGTCGGCTGTCGGTGCTCTGCTGTTCGCTGTTCGACACCACCGAACCATCCACGTTGACACGGACCCTCGCGTCCATCCGGCCGAGTGCCGCTGCCTCGCTGCTGGTCACCGACCCGGACCGGTCGGTCGGTGCCTTCGCCCGGTGGGAGAACGGCGAGCTACGCCGGTCGTTCGCGGCCGACCCGGTGACGATCTTCGAGGACTCCGGACTGCCCTACCCGTTCGAGCGGCCGTTCTGGGCGGGCGAACACCCGCTCCGCTATGCGCCCGGCGTGCCGGCCGAACCACTCGCACTGCCGTTCCATCCGCAGGAACTCGCCGAACAGGCCAACCGGGAATGGCTGGGGTTCCGGTTCACCACCCCGCTGGCCGACACCGATCTCGATCCGACCCGAATCCCGGTCACCGCATTCGCGATCCATCCCGCCGACTACGTACCCGCCGAAGAGGACTGGGCTCCCTACCAGGGCAACCTCACGGTATCCGGGAGCGCCGTGGCTCCCGACGGCGGCGACGCCGGGCAGACCGGCGAACCTCCGGCCAAGCGTCGCGGTCGCCTCGCGCGGTACTTCGGCTTCGGCTGACCTGCCCCGGCCGCCACCGCTGACCGTCATCGACCCAAGGCGAGCAACACGATCGACGACCCGAGGCCGGCCAACAATCCGATCAGCGCACCCCAGACGATCCAGCGCCAGACCGGCCGGTCTCGCAGGTCCCACAACGTCCAGCCGAGCCCGATCGACACCACGAACACGGCAGCCAGCCCGAGCCAGGTCACCAGTGATCCGATCAGTTCGTAGACACCGACGAGCAGCAGTGTCGCGAACACCGCGCTGACAAGGGTCACCAGCAGACCCAACGCCCACGGCGTCGGCTCGTCAACTGGCCCACCGACCGCCCGCTCGTCCGCGCTCGGGCCGCGGACGAGCAACCGCCCACCCCACCAGGAATCGTCATGCTCGGCCGATCGCATGAGGACATTCTTCCCGATCCCCACGTCCGCAGAGAGGACAAAGGCCCTTCCCCCGGTTGCGACCGGCCCTTGGGGCGCTCGCCGAGGCGAGCGATGATGGCAGGGAGAGGAATGGAGATACCGATGTCCGGTGAGATTCCCGGCGGGGTCCCCGCCGAAGTCCCCGACGACGCAATGCTGCAGGACATCGTCACATTGGCCTGCCGGGCGCCGTCGATCCACAACAGTCAGCCCTGGATCTGGCGGTTACACGGGCCGGAGTTGCGACTCTACGCAGACTACGACCGGGCGGTCCCGGTCGCGGACCCCGACAACCGGCAGTTGATCATCAGCCTCGGCGTGGCTCTGCACCATCTCCGGGTCGCGGCGGCAGCGCGCGGACTGCGCATCGAGCTCACCCGGCTGCCGAGCCCGCCTCGACCGGACCATCTCGCGACGGTGCAGTTCGTGGGTGGACAGACACCGACGCCCGCCGATGTGGAACGCGCTCGCGCCATCACCGAACGGTTCACCGATCGCCTTCCCATGGGTCCGGCACCCGACGACCGACTCGGTGATCTGGTCGATGCCGTGTCGGCTCGATCCCGTACGCGGATCGTGACGCTGCCTGCCGACACCCATCCCACCCTGGCCCACGCGTCCCGGATCAGCGAGTTCCAACGGCGCTACGACGCGACCTATCACGACGAGTTGGCATGGTGGACCGCCGATGACCCCGATCGACGCGAAGGGATCCCGCCGTCGTCGCTGACCTCAGCGAGTGAGGCGGACCGGGTCGAGGTCGCCCGGGACTTCCCTCTCGTGGTCACCGACCACTCCCGTCGGCCTGCGGTGGAGGTGGATCACGCCACGGTGCTGGTGATCACCGGCCCCGGAGAGACCACCGCCGACCATCTCGCCTGCGGTGAGACGCTGTCGGACCTGTTGTTGGAGGCAACCGCGTCCGGACTGGACACCTGCATCATCTCCCACGTGTTGGAGATCGAGGCCAGCGCGACGATGATCGACAATCTGCTGAGCTCCGCCGATCCGGCGCAGGTGCTCGTGCGCGTCGGTGTCGGTGAGGGTCACCGGCCGCCGGTCACACCGCGTCGTCCGGTGGGTGAAGTGTTCTCCCGCATGTGATGTGACGTCACCGCGGGTGACGGTCGGTCTTGCCGAGGTCGAACGGTACCGTCCACCGGATCAGCGTTCCGGCGCCGGTGGGCGGTGTGGTCACCACGAGTTCGCCGCCGAACGCGGCCGCCCGCGCACGCAGATTCGCCAGCCCACTGGCGGTCACGTCGGCGGGCATCCCGACCCCGTCGTCGACGACCTCGACCGTGATGTCGTCGCCGACCGCCACCGACACCGTCACGGTGTCGGCGTGCGCGTGCCGGACAGCGTTGCTCACCGCTTCGCGAATGACCGCCACGACCTGCTCGGCCGCATCACCGTCGACCACCGACAACGGGCCGGACACCCGCACGTGGGTGCGCAGCTGTTGCTCGCCCACCTGGGTGTCGACGACCTCGTGGATACGTTGCCGGAGTCGCGTCACCTCGCCTCCGCCATGCTGGAGATCGAAGATGGCGGCCCGGATGTCCTGGACGATGTCCTGCAGGCTGTTGATCGAGTGGGTCAACCGGTCCCGGACATCCGGCGCGCGCACACGCTGCAACGTCGCCTGTAGCGACATCCCTTCGGCGAATATCCGTTGGATCACATGGTCGTGCAGGTCACGGGCGATCCGCTCTCGGTCGGCGAGGACATCGACCTCGTGGGCGCGGGCCGACGTGTCGGCCAGTTCCAACGCGAGCGCGGCTTGACCGGCGAAATTCGAACTCAACGCGAACAACTCGTCGGAAAACGGCGCGGCGTCCTGTTTCCGCATCACGACAAGGACACCCTTGGTGGTCTCCGCGGTGCGCAGTGGCGCCACCATGGCGGGTCCGTACGCTTTGGCGGCGTACTCGCTCGGCGTGAACTCGAGTTGATCACATCGGACCGGCCGACGGGTTCGGAACGCATGTCCGGATGTCGATTCGTCGACGGGGATGCGCGTGCCGAGAACGTCGGTGCCGTCGGCACCTTCCGCGATCGTGATGATCAGATCGTCCACCTCGTCGGGCGGCACCTCGGCGTCATCCGGAGTGGCGATGAACACCAGATCGGCCTCGGTGAGCGCCAACGCCTGCCGTGCGATCATCTCCAGGACCTCGTCGTTGTCCGCGCCCGACAACAGTTCCGTGAGGACATCCTGCGCCGCCTCGATCCACATGAGACGCGACTGCGACTCCGTGTAGAGCCGCGCGTTGTCGATGGCGATGCCGGCCGCCGACGCCAGCGCCTGGATGACGAGCTCGTCACCCTCGGTGAACAGCGCGCCGCCACGCTTCTCGGTGAGGTACAGGTTGCCGAAGATCTCGTCCCGTACCCGGATAGGAGCGCCCAGGAAGGTCTTCATCGTGGGGTGGTTCGGCGGGAACCCGACCGAGTCGGGGTGTGTGGAGAGGTCGTCGAGCCGCATCACCTTGGGCTGAGCGGTGAGCGCGCCGAGCACCCCCCGGCCGGTCGGCAGTGGACCGATGCGCATCCGGGTCTCGTCGTCGATGCCCTGATGGATGAACTCGCTGAGCTCCTGGCCGGTGCCGCGCACCCCGAGCGCGCCGTAGCCGGCGTCCACCAGATCGACCGCCGATGACACGATCGCCCGCAGCGTCGCCTCCAGGTCGAGCCCGGAGGTGACGACGAGCATGGCCTCCAACAACCCGTCGGTGGTGTCGCGCATCTCGGCGATTCGACCGATCCGTTCGGAGACCTCATCCAGCAATTCGTGAAGCCGCATCTGCGAGAGTGCATCTCGCAACTCCCGCGATCGATCCCCGGCGTCACCCGACCCCGCGCTCATGCCGTGATGATAGTTGCCCACCCACCGGCATGCGACCGTTCTCAGCGACGGCTCGGCGAATCCAGAGCGGCCCAGTCCTGATCCCAGAGCCGGAACCGGCGCCGATCGGCGATGCGGCGCACGCACAGGGACACGAAGAACCAGAACGCGGCAACGATTGTCGTCGACATCGCCGCCGCGGCCACGCCGGCGGTGACGGCATCGGTTCCCGACCTCGGCTCGGGTACCACAGCACCCTCATCGTCGAGCCAGATCGTCTGTACGCTCCCGCCGTCCGCATCCACCATGATGCTCATCGCGCCGGGTGGCGGAGCCTGCGACTGATCGATCGGGCCGGTCACCACCCGGCCGTCCGGGTCGGTCCAGCGAGCCATCACGGGTGCACCCGGATCGCGCGGGAGGATGGTTGCGCTCACCGAATGTCGTTGCTGCTGTTCGAGTACGGCAGCGTCCTGGACGTGGGCGAATGCGGTACTCCCGACCATCAACGCGGCGATCAGCCCGAATGCCGCCGCCACCGCCAACGCGATCAGCGTCATCGACTCCATCCGATCGACCGGCCGGATGAGTCCGTTCTTGGACAGGTGCATGACGCGCCACCAGTGCAGCTGCCGAGCCAGCGAACCGAGCATGATCGCTCCCGAAGTCGACAAGTGTTGTCCTCACGTCGAACGTTGCCAAATGGCGGCGGTCAACTCGCCTGGCGTTGGTTACCTTCTGCAGGGACTTTGGTCATCGCCGGGCGTGCTGCGGACACCAGCCGGCTGCGGTCAGGGTTTGCGACCGCCGAGTTTTGTCGCGTAGACCGCGGCCTGGGTACGTCGCTCCATGCCGAGCTTCGCGAGCAGTCGCGACACGTAGTTCTTCACCGTCTTCTCCGCCAGGTTCATCCGGGCGGCGATCTGACGGTTGGTCAACCCTTCGCCCAGCAACGACAGCAGAATCCGCTCCTGCTGGGTGAGCGCGTCGAGTGGGCCGGTGTCGCGTTCGTGGCGCAACTTCTCCATCAACGCCGCGGCGGCACGATTGTCGAGCAACGACCGGCCGGCACCGACGTCATTGATGGCCTTGGTCAACTCCATCCCGGTGATGTCCTTGACCACATATCCACTCGCACCCGCCAAGATCGCATCGAGCATCGCCTGATCTTCGGTGAAGGATGTCAGCATCAGACATTTCAGGCCGTCGACCTTGGCCAGGAGTTCACGACACAACTCGATGCCGTTGCCGTCGGGCAGTCGGACGTCGAGGACGGCGACGTCGGGCCGCAACGCGGGGATACGCGCGAGCGCGTGCGAATACGACCCGGCCTCGCCGACAACGGTGAGGCCGGGATCGGAATCGATCAGTTCGATCAGGCCGCGGCGGACGATCTCGTGATCATCGACGAGAAAGACTGTGATCATCTGACCCTCCAACCGTGGTCTCGCATCGGTTGCGCCGAGTCTAGCGTCACTGGACCACGAGTACCGGACACCTGGCGTGGTGGACGAGGTTCTCCCCCACCGAGCCCAGCAGTGTCGAGGTGGCCTCGCCGCGGCCGCGGGAGCCCACCACGACCAGGCCGGCGGATGCCGAGAGGTTGACCAACCCGCGCCCTGGGGAGCTGTCCTCATAGGCGTAGTCGACTGCCACGTCGGGGTATTTCTCGCATGCTGCCGCACAGCGACGGGCGAGCCACCGTTCTCCGTCGGAGCGGATGGTGTCCCAGTCGACGAGAGTCGTGGCGTAACCGACGCCCACGAGCGCCGACACCGGCCAGAACGACGCGACCGTGAGGCGGGCGCCGGTGGACTGCGCATGGTCGAGAGCCGCCAGTAGCGCGTCCTCCGATCCCGCGGACCCGTCGTACCCGATGACGATGCGCCCGACCTCGGTGCGCTGTGCCGCAGGTTCGCGCCAGGCCAGTACCGGGCACTGCGCCGCATGGACGATCGGCATCACGTGACTGCCCAGTACCAGCTCGCGTACCCGTCCGCCATGGCCGGCGCCGATCACCACCATGCGGGCCCGAGCGGAGAGATTCTCCAGGTGTTCCACGATCGACCCGTCGAGCAGCGACGTGACGACGTCGACGCCGGGCGCGGCGTCGTGCACCACTTCTTGCGCTTCGGTCAGCGCCTTCTCGCCGACCACGCGAAGGCGCTCGTGCACGCTCTGATCGCCGAGGAGCAGGGCTCCTTCGTGAGCCGCGTACCACCTGCTGTGCGTCACACCGTGGATCAGATGCATCGGCGACCGGGTGCGCGTGCAGAGTTCGGCCGCCCACCGCACCGCGCCGAGCGCGGTCTGTGAGCCGTCGACTCCCACGAGCACCGGAATGTTGTCACCGTGTTCGTTGTCGCCGTGTGCCATCGGTGGACTCCTTTCGGTGGGGATCATCTCGACCGTACGGCCATCGCCCCTGCGGGCAATGCTGGACTTCAGCCCTGGATCGGGGGCCTTTGGTCCCTGCGCCCGATGCTCAACGGCCGCTGTGCGACCCGGGAGCGGGGCGGTTGACTGGTGATCACAGGACCTGAGCACAGGACCGATCGCATGATGGGAGATCACGATGTCGACAGTCAGCGAGATCGTTGTGGGTGTGGACGGCTCACCGTCGGCCCAGCATGCTGTGGCGTGGGCCGCGCATGAAGCAGAGCTGCACGGCTACCGACTGCAGCTCATGTCGTCGTACGCGTCACCGGTCAGCGACCGCGTACCGCAGAGCTACGAGGACACCCTGCGAGCGACGGCCGAACGTGACGTCGCCGAGGCCGGCACCATCGCTCAGGCGGCCGTCGACGATCCCGACACGCTGGACATCAGCACCGAAGTCGCTTCCGGCGCAGCCATTCCCGAACTGTTGAGCCGGTCCGAGACAGCGAAGATGCTCGTTGTGGGCAGTCGCGGACTCGGCGCCATCAGTCGCGCTCTGCTGGGTTCGGTGAGCGCCGCGATGACCGCGCACTGCCGGTGCCCGCTCGCGGTGATCCGAGACTCGCGCAGCGCGCCGGAGACTGCACCCATCGTCGTCGGCACCGACGGGTCACGTGCGAATCGGCCGGCCCTGGAATTCGCCTTCGAGGAAGCCGGTGTCCGCAAGGTCGGGCTCACCGTGCTGCATGCGTGGGCGGACGGCGATCTCGCCCTGGTCCACGCGAGTCAGGGTCTGCCGGTGTGGGATTGGCCGACGCAACGTAAGGAGGAGAAGGCGCGGCTCGACGCCGAGATCGCCGACCTGTGCGCCAAGTATCCCGACGTACCGATCCGTTCGGTGGTGGTGCGCGACCGGCCCGTCCGCGCGTTGTTGGACCACGCCCAGGCCGCGCAGATGGTGGTGGTCGGCAGTCGCGGCCGAGGCGGCTTCTCCGGCATGCTGCTGGGCTCGACCAGCCGAAACGTGGTCTACTCGGCCCAATGCCCGGTCGTCATCGTGCCCGACGCACGATGACCCGAACACGCCGTAGCGGTTGAGGTCATAGGTCCCACGACCGGTGACCTTGGCCGCTATCGCCGTTCGCGCCGTCGCGCGACGATCGAATCATGAACGCCACGTTCGAGGTCCTGTTCGTCATCGCCTGGTTGCTCGCCGGGCTGCTCTCCGCGCTGTGGCTGGCCCGTCACGGGCACTCACCGCTGTGGATTCCCATCGGGTTGGTACTCGGCCCGTTCTTCGTGCTCATCGCCCTCGACCGGGCGAGTCGGCATCCCGAGCTCGTGGCGGGCGGGCCACCCGATACCCCCGGTCGTCGTAGCGGACCTCGGGTGATGGTGGGGCACGACGGTTCGGCCGAATCCCAGCACGCGCTGGACATGGCCGTCGACATCGCGGCCGGCCGCCAAGGAACGGTGACCCTGGCCGAGGTTCTGTCCTACGACGATGTCGTCGAGGGCGATTCGACGCCGATGATCGACACCGCGACGCGCAAGCTGGCGGAGGTGACCGCGCAGGTCAATGCGGTACCCGCGGAGTACGAGGTCCTCGTCGGCCCACCGGGCGAGGCATTGCGCGAGTTCGCGGACAAGCAGAACGCCGACCTGATCGTGGTCGGTCGACACGGGCGCGGGCTGTCGGAGAGGCTGCTGGGCAGCGTATCCGCAGATCTGGTCGCGCACTCGGCGGTTCCGGTGCTCGTCGTCGAACCGCATGCCACGCGTACCGAGAATCGGCCGGTGGCGCACTCCTGAGCACCGGCCGCTCGATACCAGGTCAGGTGGTCCCTGCGCGGGCGCGTTCATAGAACGCGATGGCCGCGGCTGTCGCCACGTTGAGTGAATCGGTGCCGCGGCTCATCGGAATGCGCGCACGCACATCGCTGGCGCGCATCACCGTCTCGGACAAACCCGGCCCTTCCGCCCCCACCAGGAACGCGACCTTGGCGGCGTCGACGGTGTCCGACAGCGGCATCGAGCCCTCCCCCGGGGTCAGTGAGATGGTCCGGAAGCAGTTGTCGCGCAGCACCGACAGCCCGCGCGGCCAGTCGTCGAATCGAGCGAACGGCACGAGCAGCGCGTGGCCCATCGAGACCCGCACACAGCGCCGGTACAGCGGGTCCGCGCATCCGGCACCGAACAGCACCGCGTCCACGCCGAGCCCGGCGGCGTTGCGGAAGATGCTGCCGATGTTCTCGTGGTCGTTGACTCCCTCGAGGACGGCGATCGTCCGCGCGGACGCGACCACCTCGGTCACCGCCAGCGCGTCCGGGCGCCGAGCCGCGCCCAGGACCCCACGGTTGAGGTGAAACCCCACCACCTCGGCCATGACCTCCGCGGACGCCCGATAGAAGGGCACCCCCTGCACCGAGGGGTCGGCAAGATCGTCGGCGAGTTCGGCCAGCCGCTTGTCGACCCCGAGAAAGGCGTGCGGGGAGAATCGTGAGGCGATCATCCGTTGCGCCACCAGCACGCCCTCGGCGATCACGAGACCTTTGCCGATACGCCCGCCTGGCAGAGCCGGGAGATCGGGGCGCCGGTCGACAGAGTTGAGGTCGCGGAAGTCGTCGACGCGCGCGTCGGTGGGATCATCGATGTCGATCACGTCGACACGGAGGCTGGGCACGTCGTCAGTGTGCCAACCCGGGCGGTCACCGGTGGGGGTGGCCCTCCCGCACCGGGCCGCGAAGGCGGGGCTGACCGCTCGCATCTTCGCCCGTTGTGAAACGGTTGAGCGGTGCGTATCTCGGAAGCCACCTCGTCCGCTCTCACTCTGGCGCGTGCCACCGATGACGATTGGGACGAGATCTTCGCGACGGATGCCCGCGCGTTCCTGATGACCGATCCGCTGTCGGCGGCCGAGCAGGCAGACCTGCGCGGCAAGGTCGACAACAGTGACGTCGTGCTGGTTCGCGACCCGCAGGGCCTGGTGGGGTCCCCGCTGGTCGGGGTCTCGATGTTCTATCGGATGACGATGACGGTGCCCGGCGGCGCCCAGGAGCCCGCCGCAGGCTTGTCGTGGGTGTCGGTCGCAGCGACCCATCGTCGTCGCGGCATCCTGCGCACGATGATCACCGAGTTGTTCGACCAGTGGGAATCCGAGGAGCAGGTGTTCGCCATCCTCACCGCCAGCGAAGCGACCATCTACGAACGATTCGGCTTCGGGCCGGCGTGTCACGCGCACGACGTCTCCATCGACCTCGGGTCGGCGAAGATGCGGCATCGAGCCGACAAACACGTCTCGCCGGTCAACTTCGCCTCCGGTGACGAGGTGGCCCGCCGGATCCCCGAGATCCACGCGCGTTGGGCGGCCACGCGCCCCGGGGCGCTGAGCCGGCCGACGTCATGGTGGGAGCCGATCCTCGCCGATCGTCGATCGCAGCGTCCCGCGCAGACCAGCGGCCTGCACTACCTGCTGCACGCCGACGGGTATGCGAGCTACCGGATCAACACGTCGGTCGATCCGTCGCGGGGCGATGTCGCGGAGGTGGTCGCCGTGACCGAGGCGGCACACACCGACCTGTGGCGCGTCCTGGTCGGCCTGGATCTGATGTCGTCGGTGACCGCGTCGATCCCGGTCGACGACCCGTTGCCGTTGAAGCTGACCGACCATCGGGCGGTCTCGGTGACGGGCGTGCGCGACAAGATGTGGCTGCGCATCCTCGATGTGCCGCGGGCGTTGACGTCGCGCGCCTACTCCGCAGATCTGGATGTGGTCCTCGAGATCACCGATGAGTTCCGGGGCCGGGGCGGGGTGTTCGACCTCTCCGTGCGCGAGGGCGCGGCGACCGTGACCCCGAGCACGTCGGTACCCACGATCCGCATGGACATCTCGGTCCTGGGGTCCTTGTTCCTCGGCGGCACCCCGGCGCGGACATTCGCGGCAGCCGAGCGCCTGTGGACCGCGGATGAGCAGACACTGCGAGCCCTCGATCGCACCTTCGCGACGGAGCGGGCGCCGTACTCGGGCACATTCTTCTGATCCCATGCGTCGGAAATTCGACGCATGAGACTAGTCGCGGTTCACTCAGCGGTCATCGTCGCTGGTGATGATCTTGTTGATGATCGGCACGACGGACGCGAGTGCCGCTCGCTCCTCCGGGCTCAGCTCCTCCAGACGGTCGCTGAGCCACTCCTCGCGGGCGTCGCGCTCGGCGGCGATCACCTCGCTGCCCTTCTGCGACAACGTCACGATGGCCTGCCGGCCGTCGGTGGGGTGCGGCTCCCGCTTCACCATGCCCAGATCCGAGAGCGAGGCGATGACCCGCGTCATCGAGGGCGGCTGCACCCGTTCGGCCAGCGCCAGCGCCCCAGGCGTCATGGGGCCTTCGTGATGAAGGGTGTGCAACGCCGAGAGCTGGGTGAGCGAGACCACTCGACTGGGACGTCGCCCTCGCAGGCGTCTGGCGAGTCGGACCACCGCCAGCGACAGTTCCCCGGACAACGTCCCGTCCGGGAGGGTGATGTCTTCGCGTTCAAGCTGTGTGAGCGTCATGCCGCTGTGTCCGTTCCGACCGAATCAAAATTTGAGCGAATCATCTGAAGAGAATCAACAATCTGAGACGACGTGGTTTCCAATGCTAAGCGTAATTCACTTCCACGATCATGCAACGCCTTAACGACAGTTTTTGCGAATGCGAAGCATCAATATCGTCCCAACGACGTACAGCGACGGGAGCGGTCAGCCCACGAGGTCGTAGATCGGTCCGCGGGCGAAGTAGGCGAGGAACACCGCGGCGATGATCCACAGCAGCGGATGGACCGAGCGCGCTCGTCCGGCTGCCGCGTTGAGGACCACCCAACTGATGAACCCGACGCCGATGCCGTTGGCGATGGAGTAGGTGAACGGCATGATGACCACGGTCAGGAAAGCCGGCAGCGCGTAATAGAACTTGGTGAAGTCGACCGTGGTGAGCTGGCCGATCATCATGGCACCGACCACCACCAGCGCGGGCGCGACGGCCTCGAGCGGCACGATCTCATACAGCGGCGTCAGGAACATGGCCAGCAGGAACAGGCCACCGGTGACCACATTGGCCAGGCCGGTGCGGGCGCCCTCGGCGATACCGGATGCGGATTCCACGAACACCGTGTTCGACGATGAGGAGGCGACACCGCCGGCGATCGCGCCGGTGCCCTCGACGACCAGTGCCTTGCCCACGCCGCGCAGGTTGCCCTTGGCGTCGGAGAGGCCGGCTTCCTTGCCGAGGCCCGTCATCGTGCCCATCGCGTCGAAGAAGTTCGACAGGACCAGCGTGAACACCAACACCGAGGCGGCCAAGACACCGATGCGCGTGAACGCACCGAACAGGTCGACATCACCGACCAGCGCGAGGTCGGGCATCCCACCGAGACCGTCGGGGATCTGCGGGATCGACAGGCTCCAGCCGTCGGGATTGACCGCACTCGACCCGAGGTCGAGGGCGGCCTCCAGGATGATCGACAGAATCGTCGTGATGACGATGCCGATCAGCAGGCCGCCGGGCACCCGTCGGACCACGAGCACCCCCATGAGCAGCACGCCGATGCAGAAGATGAGGGTGGGGATCGTGTTGATCGAGTTGTCGGTGCCCAGTTGGACCGGCACGGTGGTGTTGGCCGCGTCCGGGACGCGTCGGACGAAGCCGGCGTCCACGAAGCCGATGAAGGCGATGAAGGCGCCGATACCTGCGGCGATCGCGGCCTTGAGCTCGGGCGGCACCGCATTGAACACCGCGGTGCGGAATCCGGTGACCGCCAGCAGCACGATGATGATGCCGTCGATGACGACCAATCCCATCGCCTCCGGCCAGGTGACCTGGGGCGCGATGCTGACCGCCAGCAGGCTGTTGATGCCGAGGCCGGTGGCGATGGCGAACGGATAGTTCGCGACCAGCCCGAAGATGATCGACATGACGCCGGCGACCAGCGCGGTGACCGCGGCGACCTGCGCCAGTGGCAGCACATTGCCCAGGACATCGGCGTTCTTCGGTTCGCCGGGGATGCCGCCGATGATGATCGGGTTGAGCACGATGATGTAGGCCATCGTGAAGAACGTGACGAGTCCGCCACGGATCTCGCGGTTCAGTGACGAGCCGCGCTGACTGATCTTGAAGAAGCGGTCGACGCCATTGGTGGGCGCGCGCGGTGGCCGATCGGGTACCACAGCTGCCGGATTCGATGCTCTCGGCGCGTTCTCGGGTGCTCTCGGCGCGTTCTCGGGTGCTCTCGGCGAATTGTCAGCTGCTGCCGGCGGGTATACGGGTTCGGTCGACCCTTGCTCTGTCGACGCTTTGCTGGGCTCGCTCGACGGATCGGTGGGCACAGTCGAAAGTTACTCTGAAGCCATGGCCGACGCACAGGACGTACCCGAACTCCCGCGCGCGTTGCGCGCCCCCGAACCGGTCATCGTCGTCGGCATGGTGTCCTGGCTGATCGCCACGGTGGTCGTGTGGGTCACGGGTTGGGGCGAGGACCGTGCCATGCAGGTGTGCCTCGTCGGCCTCGCGGTCGGCGTCCTGGGGACCACGATCGTCCTGATCCAGCGCGCCGCAGTGCGCCGCGGCGATCGGACAGCGCAGCAGGGTTTGGACTGACTCCGGCGCCGCGCCGCCGCACGGTTCTGGCCGCAGCTACAGGTTCTGGCCGCAGTTCTCGCTCCAAGCCGGAATCTGAAGCTGCGGCCAGAACCGTGGTGCGCTATTTGCCGCTGAACACCGGAAACGCACTCGCATCGCCGTAGTCGGCAATGCGCAGGCTGCGCAGGGCGGTCATGTCCTCGCCGGAGATCGTGAAATCGATCTGCGCGTTGCTGCGCATGTGATCGGGATTGGCGGTCTTCGGCAGCGACACCGCCCCGAGTTGCACCGTGTAGCGGATGCAGAGCTGCGGGACACTCACGCCGTAGCGCTGCGCCATCGCGGCGATCTCGGAATTCTTCAAGACCGCGCCGTGCCCGATGGGCGAGTAGGCCTCGACCAGGATGTCGTGGCTCTCGCAGTAGGCGATGAGGTCGGACGGGGTGTTGCCGGCGTGCACGAGGATCTGGTTGACGTGCGGTGCGACGGTGCCCTCGCTGATGATGTTGTCGAGGTCGTTCTGCTGGAAGTTGGACACGCCGACGGAGCGGAGTTTGCCTGCCTGGTAGGCCTCTTCCAGTGCGCGCCATGCCTCGAGGTTGCCCTCGGCGTAGTCGCCGCCACGCCAATCGGCCCACGGCTGCGGGCTGTGGATCAGCATGAGATCGATGTGGTCGAGGCCCATCGTGCGCAGGGACTCGTCGATTGCTGCGGTCGCATCCTGCCGGCTCTTGATCTCGGCGGCCAGTTTGGTGGAGACGAACAGGTCGTCGCGCGCGACGCCGCTGGTGCGCACACCTTCGCCGACTCCGCGCTCGTTGCCGTAGGCCTGTGCAGTGTCGATGTTGCGGTATCCGATGTCGACGGCCGACCTGACGGCTTGCGCGGCCTGGTCGTCGTCGATGAACCAGGTGCCAAGGCCGAGCTTGGGGATCTGAACACTATTGGACAGGGTGTAGGTCTCGGTGAATGCCATGATGTTTCGCTCCCGCTCAGGCTGTGTACTCGTCGTCTGTCACCTGGTCGAGCCACGTGACGACCTCGCCGTTCTCGTCGGCTTCCTGCATCGCCACATGCGCCATGAAGCGATCTGGGGTGGCCCCGTGCCAGTGTTCCTCGCCCGGCTCGATGTAAACGACGTCGCCGGGACGGATCTCCTGCACGCCGCCCGCACGGGTGGCAACCAGGCCGATCCCGTCGGTGACGTACAGGGTTTGCCCCTTCGGGTGGTGGTGCCAGGCGGTGCGGGCACCGGGCGAGAATCGAACGTGCGCGCAGCCGATGGCCGACTGCTCGTCGGGGTTGCGGACGCCGTCGATCTGGACGGTCCCGGTGAACCAGGTGTCGGGTCCGGGGGCGGTCCGCCCGCCACTCTTGGTGTATCTCATGCCGTCCTCCTCAGAAGCTAAGCGGATCTCTCGCATCCACTTAAGCCACCCTACGAACATAAACGGATACTGTCAATCCACTTTGCTGCTACGGTGATGCCATGACGAAGGCGCAATCCTCCCGACCACTGCGCAAGGACGCATCGCTCAATCGTGACCGGTTGCTCGATGCTGCTCGGGAATTGTTTGCCGTGAAGGGACTCGGCGTCACGCTCAACGACATCGCCCACCACGCCGGCGTCGGCGTGGGCACCGCTTACCGCCGCTTTGCCAACAAGGAAGAGATCATTGACACGCTCTTCGAGGAGCGACTGCAGGCGGTGGAGACCGTCGCTCGCGAAGCGCTCGAGGAGCCAGACCCCTGGACAGCGCTCACCGACTACCTCAAACGCGCACTCGCCATGCAGTTCGGCGACCGCGGTCTCCATCAGATCCTCGACGACCCCACACTCGGCGACGCGCGGATCAACGATGTGCGGCTTCGCATCGCACCATTGATCGTCGAGCTGGTCGGCCGCGCGAAGGACGCCGGCGTGGTACGCGAGGACTTCGAACCGACCGACGTCACGTTCATCCAGTCGGCTATGGCGCCGATCATGGACAGCACCCGCGACGTGGCGCCCGAGGTCTACCAGCGCTACCTGACGTACTTCTTGGACGGCATCCGCAACGACGACCGGGGATTCACCCCGTTACCGGCGCCTGCACTCAGTTCGGAGTCCACCCACAGCGCCATGACACGTCGGCGCCGGTCAGCCGCTCAACGTCAGTAGACCGACTCGAGAATGCAGGAGCAGCCACCGAAGCCGAGGCGTGGGCTCCGGCACGTCCGACTCGTCGCCACACCGCAGCACTGACACAATCTGACTCATGGCACAAACACATTTGGCAGGAACCGTCACCACCACCAGCGGAGAGTTGCCCGCAGTCGGATCGTCTGCACCGTCCTTCACTCTGGCCGGGATGGATCTCAGCCCACTGAGCAGCGCGACGTTCGAGTCGAAGCCGTTGCTGCTGAACATTTTCCCTTCCATCGACACCGGCGTCTGCGCAGCGAGTGTGCGTACATTCAACGAGCGTGCCGCCACGACCGGCGCGACCGTTCTCTGCGTGTCGAACGACCTCCCGTTTGCCCAGCAGCGATTCTGCGGTGCCGAGGACATCACCAACGTCGAGGTGGGGTCCGCGTTCCGCAGCAGCTTTGGTGACGACTACGGCGTCACCATCGTCGACGGCCCCATGGAGGGGCTGCTGGCACGTGCGGTCGTGGTGATCGGAGCCGACGGCAACGTCGTCTACACCGAGTTGGTCCCGGAGATCACTCAGGAACCCGACTACGACTCAGCGCTGGGATCACTCTGAGGCCTGCCGATGCCGTCGGCGGCGACGGAAGACGACGCACCCGCGGCCGACCGAATGCGGTCAAGGACTATGCCGTCCCGTGCCGCCCGTCCGCGCAGGACGGCCGGTCCTGACGATCATCCGGTCGGCGTCACCGATCGTCGGCGACGCCGCCCTGTCCTCGCCCTTCGAATGGCCGCCTTCCACATCACCCGTGCCGCCGACGATGCGTGCGGGAGGGTGACCGTGTCGCGCGCGAGAATGGCAGTGGCCCGGGCGACTGTCGCGGCCGACGATGTGGCCACGCTGCCCGAGTCGAACGGCGGGCGTGGGTCGTACTCGATGGCCAGCTGGATGGCCTTGGCACGCTCCTCGCCGTCCATCTGCGCCGCGATCCACAGGGCGAGGTCGATGCCTGCGGACACGCCGGCCGCGGTGACGACGTCGCCGTCGTGCACGATTCGTTCATCGGCGCAGGGTGTGGCCCCGAACGCACGCAGGGTTTCCACGGCCTGCCAATGCGATGTCGCCCGCCGGCCACGCAGCAACCCGGCGGCACCGAGGATGACCGAGCCGGCGCAGACCGACGCGGTCCAGGTCGCGTGCTCACGCACGGCGCGCAACCACTTACGCAGTTCGGGATCGTCGGCGTGGATCATCACCGAAGCGCTGCCGCCCGGAACCAGCACGATGTCCGGGCGGGGAGTCTCCCGAAACGTATGGGTGGCGCCGATGACGAGGACCCCGGAATCTGCGGTGATCGGCCCGATCTCGTGCCAGACGAACCGGACGTCGGCACCGGGCAACATCCGCAACACCTCGTACGGACCGATCAGGTCGAGCGCGGTCAGACCCGGGTAGGTGACCAGCGCGATCTGGGTCACGCCGCGGTTCCGTCCCGAACGTCGGAACTCCGGAACGGTGTGAGCCGCAGGATGTGCCGAAGCAGGGAGCCGAGGAGCGGGCGGAGGAGCGGAGCAGTCCACCGCCAGGGGAGGAACCCGATCCACCGCGGCGACCCCGCGATCTCCCACGTGACGACGACCGTACCGGAACGCTCACCGTCGGCGATGGTGAAGCGCTCGACGAAGCCCTTCACCGCGAGCGGCACCGAGACACCGTCACCGGTGAGCGTGAGTCGCTCGCGATCGGCGACCTCGATGACCTGCTCACTCACCGCCAGGAACGTGCCCGACATCCACCGCCGCCGCCCCGACCGCACGGGGGATGACGCGTCGGCCGGGCCACTGCCGGTCGTCCAGTGCGGTCCGTGCACCAGCGGGAGATTGCCCAGGTATGCCGACCCGGCAATGCGGTCCCACACCTCGCGGCGCGACAACGGCGTCGTTTCCACCACCGTGATGGCCAACGACGCGCGTTTCGCGACGTAGGCGTCGACGTCGTCGAGACCGATCGCCCGCACCCGGAAACGGTCGGGTCGCTTCGCCAGCGCGTACAGGATCGCCAAACCGATCAGTCCGATGACACCCAGTGCGAGGATCACCCCGATCACCGTCCACATGATCTGCGTGCCACTCATACAGCTCCCGATTCTGTGTCGTGTTTCATATATGAAACCTGAACATACGACCGATGGTCCCACGAGGGCAATGCTGCGCGTCGACGACCGCGGCGATCAGCGGTCAGTAGCCGCGGATCAGGAGCCGCGGTCAGGAGCCGGCGATCAACTCGTTGAGCCGGCCCTCGACCATGCCCACCGCGAGCCCGAGCGCACCAAAGCGCTCATTGGTGGTCTGTCCGTGGTAGTAGCGGTAGTAGATCTGCTGGGCGATGACCGCGAGGCGGAAATGCCCGAATGCCTCGTACCACCGCCATTTCTCCGGTGTCATATCGAAACCCATACGCTCGCAATAGCGTTCGACGAACTCGGCGCGGGTGATCATGCCCGGCAGATTCGTGGGGACCCGGCGCATCGCCTGGGTGGCCTCGTCGTCGTCGGCCTGTACCCAGTAGGCCAACGACCCGGCCACATCCATGAGCGGGTCGCCGAGGGTGGCCATCTCCCAGTCGAGGATGCCGATGACGCGCGTGATGTCGTCGTGGGAGAACACCACATTGTCGAGTTTGAAGTCGTTGTGGATGACGCAGTTCGCGATGTCCTCGGGCTGGTTGTCGGACAGCCACGCCATCACCGCCTCGTAGTCGGGGACGTCGTCGGTGCGGGCGTTGCGGAAGCGCGCCGACCAGCCGTCGACCTGCCGTCGCACGTACCCGTACCCCTTGCCGAGGTCGGACAGGCCGGCCTGCTCCGGGTCCACCGAATGCAGCTCGACGAGCACGTCGATGAAGTTGACACACAGCGCACGCGCCTGCTCCGGCGAGAGCGTCACCTCGGGCGGGAATTCCTTGCCCGCGATCACGCCGTCGATCTTGCCCATCGCGTAGAAGTCCGAACCGAGAACCGAGTGATCGTCGCAGAATGCGATCATCGGAGCGATGTAGGGCAATACCGCCGACAGCTTGGACTGGATCCGGAACTCGCGGCCCATGTCGTGTGCGCCTTTGGCTTTGGTGCCGGCGGGCGCCCGCCGCAGGATCACTTCGCGGGTCGGATAGGTCAGCAGGTAGGTCAGGTTCGACGCTCCACCGGAGAACTGCTTGACCGCCGGCACCGCGTCGAGACCGGCCGGGTCGTCGGCGTGATCACGCAGCCACCCGGCAACAACCTCGACGTCGAATGCGTCCTCGGTACGCACCTCGCGCGCACCGGCCACCTGACTGCTCACTGTCGCCTCCTCATCGGTACTTCCCCAGTTCGAGCCGTGCGACGACCCCGCGGTGGACCTCGTCGGGGCCATCGGCCAACCGTAGCGAACGCGCCCCGACCCATGCGGCGGCAAGCGGGAAGTCGTCGGTGAGTCCCGCCCCGCCGTGCAGTTGGATCGCCAGATCGATGACGTCGAGTGCCATGTTCGGCACGTCCACCTTGATCTCGCTGACCGCCGACAGCGCCGCGCGGGACATCCCCTGGTCGAGCAGCCATGCGGCATGCAGCACCAGCAGCCGGGACCGGTTGATCGCGATTCGTGCGTCGGCGATCCGCTCGCCGTTGCCACCGAGCTTGGCCAACGGACGACCGAATGCCGTGCGGTCCATCGCGCGGCGCACACCCAACTCGAGAGCGCGTTCGGCAAGGCCGATCGCCCGCATGCAGTGGTGTACGCGGCCGGGGCCGAGCCGGCCCTGCGCGATCTCGAAGGCTCGCCCCGGACCCAGCAGGATGTTGGTCGCGGGGACCCGCACGTCGGTGAACGAGACCTCACCGTGGCCGAGGGGTTCGTCGAAATAGCCCATCGTGGTCAGCATCCGATCGACCCGGACGCCGGGCGTATCCATCGGGACGAGCACCATCGTGTGGCGGCTGTGTCGGTCGGCGTCCGGGTCGGTCACGCCCATGAACACCAGGATGCGGCATTCCGGATTGCCCACCCCGGTGGAGAACCACTTGGTCCCGTTGATCACCACGTCGTCGCCGTCGAGCACGGCGGTCGCGGCCATGTTGGTGGCATCCGAAGACGCGACGTCGGGTTCGGTCATGCAGAAGGCGCTGCGGATCTCGCCGGTCAACAGCGGCTCGAGCCACTCCTGACGCTGGTCCTCGCTCCCGTAGCGGAGCAACACCTCCATGTTTCCCGTGTCGGGCGCATTGCAGTTGAACACCAGCGGGGCGAGCATCGAGGCCCCCATCGCCTCGGCCACGGGGGCGTAGTCGATGTTGGACAGGCCCTCGCCCCGGTCGGTGCCGAAGTCCGCCGCATAGCGCCCGGCGTGCTCTCGGGGCAGGAACAGATTCCACAGCCCCGCAGCACGCGCCCTGACCTTGAGATCGGCGAGTACCGGCGGTGGCGTCCAACGATCCTCGCCGTGCTCTCGGCGGCGCGCGATGTCACGGTGCACCTCGGGTTCCACCGGCGCGATGTGCTCGGCGGTGAAGGCACGGATCCGTTCGCTGAGTTCGGCCGATCGCGACGACGGGGCGAAATCCATGCCCCGACGTTAACGTGCCGGTCTCGCCGCGCGTGGTGGAATCCGACCATGCCGCCGAAGCCGGGTGGCGCAGCGTCGAGAAATCCACGCACACAACATGACCCACAGCGCGCCGAGCACCCACCCGGCGACGACGTCGCTGGCCCAGTGCACCCCCAGGTACACCCGCGTACAGCCGATGGCGATCGATGCGGCCGGCGCGAGGAGCAGCACGAGCGGGTGCGCGCGCACCCAGGAACTGCTGCGGTGGGCGGCGACGGCGAGGAGCCCGAACACCACCATGCTGATCATCGCGTGACCGGACGGAAACGAGTAGGTGTCGATGGCGAACAGCCGGTCCGGCAACGGCGGACGCGATCGGGCGACGAGCTGTTTGATCCCGACCATGAGGACGTAGCCGCCGATCGATCCCGCGGCCACCAGGATCGCCTCGTCTCGTTGGCCTCGCAGCGCCAACCCTGCGGCCGCAATGGTCACCACCAACGCGAGCACCACCGTGTTGCCGATCGCGGTGACGACGAACGCGAGATCCGTGAGCACCGGAACCCGGAGGTCGACCGCCGCGTCGGTGACGGCGTCGTCGACGGGGTTGGCAGCGTAAATCACCTGCTCAGCGCCTCTCCTGTGACGGCCGGGTCCGCCTCAAGTCGGGCCCAAGCGGTCCACAAGTCATGCACCCCACCCTAGTGATGTCCACCCACCTGCTCGCCGGTGCTGACCGCACCCGCCACGGTTCCCGGAGCACTCACCGAAGGAAGATCCCCGATGAACACCACACTGCTGTATCGACTGGGTAGGGCGTGCGCAGCCCATCCGGTCCGCGCCCTCGTCGGTTTCGTGATGGCACTCGCCGTGCTGCTGGGTGCGTCCTCGGCTCTCGGCGGGCAGACCCAGGAGGACTGGGATGTCGCCGGGACCGAATCCCACCGCGGCATCGAACTGCTGCGCGAGCACGTGCCCGGAGCCGGCAACGCCTTTGCCAATGTCGTCGTCCATTCCGAGAACGGTGCGCTGTCCGCGGCCACCACGACCGAACTGCGCGAACGTCTCGAACGCATGCCCCATGTCGCAACGGTCGCCCAACCCCGGTTCAGCGCCGATCGTGACACCGCGATCGTCTCGGTCGGCTATGACGTCCCGGAGACCGATCCCGATCTGATGGGCGACGCGAGCGCGCTCACCGACGCCGTCGACCCGATCCGTGCCGACGGTCTTCAGGTGGAGATGAACGGCTCACTGCCGGAAACCGCGGCGGCGCCCATCAAGGGCCACGCGGAGATCATCGGCATCACTTTGGCGCTGTTGATCATGGTCTTCGCATTCGGTTCCGTCGTCGCGGCAGGACTGCCAATCCTGTCGGCGATCGCCGGCCTGATCGCCGGATCTGCCGGCGTGCTGGTACTGGCCGCCGCCATCGACGTCAGTCCCTCCGCTCCGATGGTGGCCAGCATGGTGGGCCTGGGCGTCGGCATCGACTACGCGTTGTTGGTGGTGAGTCGACATGTCGAGTTCCTGCGCCGCGGCCACGACCCGGTGGATGCCGCCGCCCGCTCGGTGGCCACTGCCGGCCGCTCGGCGGTGTTCGCCGCCACCACGGTGCTGGTGTCCCTGATGGGCCTGCCGTTGGCGGGACTGCCGACCTATTCGTCGTTCGGTTTCGCCACAGCGATCGCAGTGGTCGCCATGCTGGTGGCGACCCTGGTGCTGGTTCCGGCGCTGTGCCGACTGGCCGGTCGGCGGATCGTGCCGCGCACGGCGCGGGCGCTGTCGGCCGAACCCGACGCCGACACGATCACCGCCCGTCCGCCACTGACTGCCCGCTGGGCCACACGCGTCGGTGCCCGTCCGGTCGCAGCGGTCCTGATCGCGATGACCGTGATGCTCGCGCTGGCGGCACCCGCCATCTCGATGCGCACGTGGCCCCAGGACTCCGGAGCCCAGTCGGCCGAACTGACCACCCGCAAGGCGCACGATCTGCTGGCGGCCGAATACGGTGCCGGAGCCAACGCCGACGTGATGATCGTGGCGCCGACCGACCAGGTCACCACCGCGCAGCTGACCACCGCGCGTTCGGCGACCGAACGCGTCGACGGCGTGACCACGGTGGCCCCGATCGCCCAGTCCCCCGATGGCGCCCTCGAGATCATCGGTGTCACCATCGCCCACGACCCTGCCGACGCGGCGACCGTCGACGTTCTCGACGCGATCCGCGCACAGCTTCCCGACGGCGCGATCCTGACCGGGTACACCGCCTACCTCGACGACATCTCCACGCTGCTGCAGCAACGCCTGTGGGTCGTGATCGGATTCGTGGTGACGGCGTCGGTGGTGCTGCTGACCGTGCTGTTCCGTTCGGTGGTGGTCCCGGTGAAGGCGGCGCTGATGAATCTGCTGTCGGTCGCCGCCGCGTACGGGGTGATCACGATGGTGTTCCAGTGGGGCTGGGGTCTGTCCCTGCTCGGCGTGGATCACCCGGTGGCCGTGTCGAGTTGGGTACCGATCCTGATCTTCGCCGTGCTGTTCGGGCTGTCGATGGACTATGAGGTGTTCCTGCTGTCCCGCATCCGCGAGGAGTGGCTGGCCACCGGCGACGCCCGCGCCGCAGTGATCGGTGGACTGGCCAAGACAGGACGGGTCATCACCACCGCCGCCGCGATCATGGTCGCGGTCTTCATCAGCTTCGCCACCGAGACCGACATCGTGCTCAAGATGCTCGGACTCGGCATGGCGGTCGCGGTGCTGCTGGACGCCACCCTGATCCGGATGGTCCTGGTACCCGCGACGATGTCGCTGCTGGGACGGTTCAACTGGTGGCTGCCCGCGTGGTTGGACCGCGTGCTGCCCCGCATCGACGTCGAGGTCGACGACGACCGGCCGGTCACCGCTCCGGCCACCGAACGCGAACTCGCCCGGACCTGATGCATCACGTCTTCCGCTACGATCCCGACGCCGCACTCTGAGCCGACGTGGTCAGCGCGCGGCCAACGATCGTGCGATCACGAGGCGCTGAATCTGGTTGGTGCCCTCGAAGATCTGCGTGATCTTGGCCTCGCGCATGTACCGCTCGACCCGGAAGTCCCGGGTATAGCCGTAGCCGCCGAAGACCTGCACGGCGTCGGTGGTCACGTTCATCGCGGCGTCGGTGGCCACGAGCTTGGCGGTGGCGGCGGCCCGCGAGTACGGGCGGCCGGCATCCCGGCGGCGGGCGGCATCCAGGTAGGTGGCTCGCGCGGTGTCGACGGCCGCCGCCATGTCGGCCAGCACGAAACCCAGGCCCTGATGATCGATGATCTTACGTCCGAACGCCGTTCGCTCCTGCGCGTAGTCCACCGCCGCGTCGAGCGCCGCCTGCGCCAGTCCGGTCGCCACCGCAGCGATGCCGAGGCGGCCGGAATCCAACGCGGAGAAGGCGATCGACAGCCCCTCGCCCTCGGCACCCAGGCGACGTTCCGTGCTCACCAGGGCATCGTCGTAGGTGGCCGATGTGGTGGGGACCGCGTGCAGGCCCATCTTCTCCTCGGGTTTGCCGAACGTCAGCCCCTCGGTGTCGCGTGCGACGAGAAAGCAGCTGACCCCCTTCGACCCCTCGCCGGTACGGGCGAAGAGGTTGTAGACGTCGGCGATCCCGCCGTGGGTGATCCACGCCTTCGCCCCGTTCACCCGATATCCGCCGTCGACGGCCGCCGCGCGGCAGGCCAGCGCCGCAGCGTCGGATCCCGCCTGGGGCTCCGACAGACTGTAGGCGCCGACGAGTGTGCCGTTGAGCAGATCCGGTAGCCAGCGCTGTTTCTGTTCTTCGGTGCCGTAATTGAACAGCGGGTGGCAGGCGAGGCCGTGCACACTGACCGCCACGGCAACCGCCGCCCAGCGCGCACCGAGTTCTTCGAGGACCTGCAGATACACCTCGTAGGGCTGGCCGCCGCCGTCCCACTCGACGGGGTAGGGCAAGCCGAGCAGACCGGCCTCCCCCAACTCGGCGAAGAGCCCTTCGGGGTACTTCTCCGCCTTTTCGTACTCGTCGACGATGCCCGCGAGGCGCTTGTCGGCGAAGTCCCTGGTCAGCGCGATGAGATCGTGTGCTTCATCGCTGGGCAGTAGACGATCGACGGGCATACCAGGACCTCCGAGGGATCTAGAACAGTACTTAAGTACTGTCGATAGTACTATGTTCGGCATGGACGACACCATCGGCTTCGGCACCCGCCGACGCGAAGACCTGTTCGACCGGCTGCTCGCCCTACTGTTGGCCGAGGGTTTCGCACAGCTCGGCGTCGCCGATCTCGCCAAGCGGCTGCACTGCTCCAAATCGACCCTGTACACCCTGGCCGACAGCAAGGAACAGTTGGTCGCCAAGACCGTGACACAGTTCTTCCGCACGGCCACAACGCAGGTCGAGTCGGCAGTCGCCGGGGCCGACACCGCCCGAGACAGGGTGATCACGTACCTCATCGCGGTCGGCGATGCATTGGCCCCGGCATCGGATGCGTTCATGACCGATCTGCACGCGTTCGGGCCGACGCGGCAGCTGTACGAACACAACACGGCCGCCGCCGCCCGCCGGGTGCAGCAGCTCATAACCGACGGCGTGGCCGCCGGCGAGTTCCGCGATGTGGACGCCTCCTTCGCCGCCGACCTCGCGGCCTCGATGATGAGCCGCATCCAGCGCCGGGAGGTCGCGGTGACCACCGGGCTCGACGATGCGTCCGCCTATCGGCAGCTGGCCTCGATCCTCACGGTCGGGATAGCCGCGGCAGGTGCGTGACCCCGTGCTCATCGACCCACCAACCGACGCGTTTATCGCGTCGATCTCCGTTGCGCCACAATCTAACCCAGAGTTCCTCGTGTAGCCGTACGTCGGCCCGGCCGATGTCGTGTCCCCACTGCACGGCAAACAGCGTGGCCTCCGGGCAGTCACGGGTGGCGGCGACTCCCTCGCCGACCACCTCCGCACGCACCTCGTCGTCCACCATCGGCAGGTCGAGTATCTCGGCCAACGCCGCAGCGTCGTCGCGGTCGGGCCGCACCCCGGCGAGGACCAGCTCACCGGAGCCGAAAACCTGCACCATCCACGGCCGGTCGAGCACCACGGCGTCGGTGACCGCTTCGCCGGAGGCAGCGCGCACCCGTTGCGGCACAGCGAGCTCTGCCGCATCGCAGACGCCGATTCGCACCGCCCGGACCACGGCGGCATGCACGGCAGCCGCGATACCGGGGGCGATGCGGCGGTCGGGGTCACCTAGGTGGGTCAGCACGGTGTCGGCGTCGTCGGCGGATTCGATCTCGATCCCGCCGAGCGCCGCCCCCAACGCATCGGCGTGGGGGTGGTCGAGCACGTCGCGGACTCCCACCATCGACAGATCCGAGGGCGCGCGGTACCACCCGAGCCGATGGCCACCGATGACCGCGTGGTGACGCAACCACCACGCGGTGTAGCCGGATGGGTCGTCGAGCATCACCGCGGTCGTCGAGTCGGCGGCCAGCAGCGTCAACGCCTCGTCCCAACAACCATCGTCGACGAGGTCCAGATCGCGGACTGCCGCAAGGGTGTCCGGCGGCGCATCCAGCGTCGACCACCAGCGCTCCTCGTCGGGTAGGTCGTGGTCGGGTGCCACCGGCAGTTCGTCGACGAGAGTGAGAAAGCCCCAGCCGACACCGATGCGGCGCAGTACGTCGCCGCCGACCCGACCGACCAGATCCGGGGACACCTGCCCGAACGGCGCGTCGTCGACCAGCACCGCCGCCAGCGGGCTGTCGGGTAACAGCAGTTCGTCGGCCGCCCGGAGCTCACCCTGCGCGTCGGGCAGGGGCAGACCTGCCAACCATTTCGGCACGGCCGCATCCGCATCCGCGCACAGCAGGGCGAGGACCTCATCGGCCACCCGCCCCAGTTCGTCGTCGTCGGCCTGTTCGACCAGCTGTTGCAGCGCCGGGTCGGCCACCGCCTCGGCCACCGCCACCGTCCGGGCACCGAGTCGTTCGATCAAGGGATGACGTGCCCGGGTGTGCACGGTGGGCAGCCAGCTCATCGCGGTGTCGATGCCGTCGGCGAGAAACAGGCCGCGTGCGCCGATGCCGAGCCGTTCGTCGGAACGCGGAATCGGTAGGGCGCCCAGTTCCTCCGCGTCTGCCGCGGTGGTGACCAGCGGGGACAACGCCGCGTACAGGTCACACCACCAGGACGGGTCACGCTCGGTACCGACCAGGCGTTCGGCGAGCTCGGCGAGGCCGATCACCGTGACCCCGACCGATTGCAGCCGCGCCAGATGACGCCGCTCGGACATGTCGGGATGGGCCAGGTCGGCCATCAGCGGGGCGAGCACCTCGGCGAGTTCAGGGGTGAGGTCGCCGAAGACCACCGACCGACTCGGCACCAGATCGTTCCCGGCCGCACCCGGCAACCACTCACGTTCGGACAGGTTCTCGACTACCGCGTGGCCGAGAGCTGCGTCGTCACGATTGCGGGCATGTGCGGCGATCGGGATCAGCGCCGGCCGGTCCGACAACGGCAACGCATGCAGTAGCTCCGCGTACCCCTGTGCGGCCGAGCTGATGTCGGCGTCGGGATGGAGATGACGCCGGTCCGGGGTGAGCGGGAGATCGGTGATGCAGATGGCGGGCATCGACAGTTCGACGTCGGTGGGTGTCGGGGCGCGCAGCACGTTCTCGGTCAGCGCGGAGCGCCGCGCGCACACCGCACCGCCCTCGTCGACCTCGATCAGCCATCGGGTGTCTCGCCCGGCCTGCAGCCATCGATGGACCACGCAGTCGGTCGGCGACGAGGCGGTGATGGTGAGCAGTTGCGTCGCGGCCGACAGGCTCCCCTTCCTCGCACGCTCCTCGGCGAGCGGGGGCATCTCTGCGCGCTCGATTCTCACCGTGGTGTCGGCGACCGTGATCGCACCGAGTCCGTCGAGCTCCACCAACAGCTCGGGCGCCTGGCGGCGGGCGGTCGCGAGGAGGTCGGCGGCCGCGACGCCATCGCAGAGATGCAGCACGATCTCCGTGTCGTGACCGCCAGACGGTACGGCGGCCACCGGCCAGGCCAGCCGCAGCAACGGCGGGCGGCGGGCGGCGGGATCGATGCCCTCGGCAGTGAGGGTCGCCGCGGTACGGTCCCGATCGAATACGAAGGAGGCCGACGTCGAACGCACCTCCACGCGATCGGCGACCGCCGCGGTGGCGGTGAAACCGACGCCATAGCGCCCGACCGTGTGCGATTCCGACGATTTCGCCGAAACCCGTAGCGAGAGGAGGGACCGAAGGCCATCAGCCGAGACGGGCGCTCCCGTGTTGGCGACGTGCACCGTCCCGCTGTCGCCCGCCCAGATGCTCACCCGCCCCGTGATGCCCGCCGCACCCGCAGCGTCGGCGGCGTTGGCGATGAGTTCGGTGAAGAGCCGGTCGCGGTAGCCGACGGTGACCAGATCGTCTTCGGTGGTCGCGTCCTCGCGATAGCGGTTGGCCGACGCCCGCCACGACGACACGGTGGCGGCGCGCAGGTCGCCGGTTCCGAACGGGTCGGGGGCATCGGCCCCGCAGTCGGTCAGGAGACCGCGTCCCCGCCGGAGTCCGCGGTCACCGCGACGATCTCCACGACACCGTCATCGAACGCGTCGTAGGCGGGTGACCCCTGGCCGCGGGGCGCGGCGACGTCGGAGTGGGCGCCGCAGCCGTAGCCGGCGGCCACCACATGTCCGTCGGCCGAGTACTCGTTGGCGCAGACACCGAACGCCGGCCGCAGGGCGCCGGCGAGCGGCACGTAGAAACCACAGGTCGCGCAGTTGAAGGGCGCCGCGGTGGCCATGTCGCTGTGCGGACCGAAATCGCCGTCGTGCCACCGCTGGGCCGCCTCCTCACGCCCCTCCGGGCTGAGCAGGCGTCGACGTCCGAGACCGATCTCACCGGCGATCTGACCGATGTCGTCGGGATCGGCGGTGTCGTCGTCGAAACGGAACTCGTCGGCGGTGTCGATCTGGTTGGGCACCAACCGGTGGTCGTCGGGTTCTGCCGCCAACATGTCGCCCGGTGTCAGGTCACCGGCGGCGATCCGTTCGTTCCACGGCACCCAGTTGGGCGCCAACAGCGAGTCCTCGCCGGGCAGCAGGACGATCTCGCTGACGGTGATCTCGTCGTGGCCAGGCGCACCCGCGACCACGACGCACCATTGCCACCCGCGATAGCCGGGCAGGTCCGCCTCGAAATAGTGGGCGACCGCCCACTCCCCCTCCGGGGTGCTCTCCAGGTGCCGTCCCGGACGCTGGCCGTCCTCGACGAGCGCTGTGCGCGCCACGTCGGCGGCGGCGAGCAGTCGGTCACCGTCGAATACTAGAGTCACCCCTCCAGTGTGCAACACGAGCGCGCGGTCGTGGCACGGACCCGCCTCGCTGGTGCCGACCATCCGCAACCGGGCGGCCGTCATGAGGAACAATTGTCGGTGTGAACCGACCCAGTCCCCACTCGCCCCGCCGGGACGACGGTGACCCGACCCGCTTCCCAGGCCGCGACGGCGCGGTGGGCAGCGGCCACGATCGGCGCAGCCCACGACAGCATCCAGGTACCGCGAACTACCCTGCCGACGAGGGCCGTTCCGGACGCGCCGGTGGCCGGGGGGCGGCCCGCGGCCCCAACGATCACGCGTACCTGCCGCCGCGCACCCACAATCCGCACCTGCCCCCACTCGACGACGATCCCGCCGATCCGGCGGCCACCGACCGAGTCGGCGGAACACGCGCCATGCCGTCGACGGCCTCCACCGATCCGCGGATGCCCAAGAAGCTCACCGTCGCCCGGGTGGCGGCGATGCGCAGCCGCGAACTGACCGGGCGCGGGGTGGGCAAGATCTACCAGGCGGCCACCGCCGATGGCGCCGACCGGTCGGGTATGACCGCGTTGACGCTGCCCGTCATCGCGAACTTCGCCGTCGACGCGGCGATGGCGGTGGCCCTGGCCAACACACTGTTCTTCGCGGCGGCGACGGGCGAGTCGAAAACGAATGTCGGCCTGTACCTGGCCCTGACAATCGCACCGTTCGCGCTGATCGCCCCGCTCATCGGCCCCCTGCTCGACCGACTCCAGCACGGACGCCGGATCGCGATGGCCACCACCTTCGGTCTGCGTGCCGTGCTCGCGCTGCTGATCATGGCGAACTCCTCGTGGGACTCGGCCGCGCAGCAATTGCAGTACGACCCGTGGGTGCTGTACCCGTGCGCGCTGGGCTTGTTGGTGTTGTCGAAGTCGTTCGGTGTGCTGAAGTCGGCGGTGACCCCACGCGTGGTGCCGCCGTCGATCGATCTGCCCCGGGTGAACTCCCGGCTGACCACATTCGGCCTGATCGGGGGGACGCTCGTCGGCGGTGCCGTCGCCGCCTTCTTCGAGCTGCTGCTGGCCAAGGTGCTGCCATTCCACATTCCGGGTGCCATGGTGTGGCTCGCCATCATCGCGGTCATCGGCGCCTGGCTGTGCATGCGTATCCCGTCGTGGGTGGAGGTCACCGAGGGCGAGATCCCGACCACCCTCACCTATCACGGCGAACCGGCGATGTCGCGCGCCCCCGAACACGATTCCGGCGCCGGCGGCGGGCTGAAGGGTGCGCGGGAGACGGCCAACGAACTCGCCCAGAAGATGCGGCAACCCCTGGGCCGCAAGGTGGTGGCCGGGTTGTGGGGCAACGCGACCATCCGCATTCTCACCGGGTTCTTGACGCTGTACATCGCGTTCTACGCCAAGGCCCAACAGGATGTGCACTCCGACTGGACGCAGCTGGTGCTGCTGGGTGCGGTCGGCGCCGCTGCGGCGGTCGGCAACATGCTCGGCAACGGCCTCGGCACCCGGCTGGAGTTGAAGAATCGGCCGATCATCGTGGTGTGGTGCACCGCGGCGTGTTTCGTCGTGGCGATCCTGGCCGCCATCTTCGGCAGCATCGTCGTCGCCACCGTTGCGGCCTTCGTCGCCTCCGGTACCAGCGCGATCGGCAAGGTGTGCCTGGACTCCTCGATTCAGGACGACCTGCCCGACGAATCGCGGGCATCGGCCTTCGGCCGGTCGGAGACGGTGCTGCAACTGGGTTGGGTCTTCGGCGCGACCCTCGGTGTGGTGTTGCCGACGACGCTGTGGATCGGGTTCACCGTGGTCGCCGTGCTGCTGGGCATCGGTTTGGTACAGACGGTGCTGACCAATCGCGGGTCCTCGCTGGTCCCGGGTATCGGCGGCCGCCGACCCGACTACGCCGAGCCGACGGTGGCGTTCATGGCGGTCGGCGACACCGACCGACCCTGGCGCCGGGGTTCGCACGGGTCACCGTCGACAGCGCCGACCCGTGCGCATCGGGCCGCCCACGACCCACGCCGGCCCGATCTCGATCCCGGCCGGACCACGCCCCCGACCAAACCCCATCACACAGGACGGCACTAGACGGTGAACCTCAGCAGTGCGGACAAGAAGGCCCTGACCATCATCGCGGCGGTGGTCGTCGCATTCGTGGTGATCGTCGGCGGGACCGTCGCGGTGTTGACCAGGGACGCGTGGTCGGGCGATGGGTCCGACGAGGAACCGTATCTGCACCTGGCGGTGGGTGATCGGCTGGTACAGGTGGAACCCACCCGGATGTGTGACGTGTTCCTGGAGAACTGCGAGCCGGAGGACCCCACCGACATCGACGTGGCGCGCGTACCGGTGCCGGTCGGCGAGTCGATGATGCTCTCGGTGTCCCAGGACATCGCGGAGTGGCCGTGGAATCTCGTCGTGCAGTACCTGACCCCGGAGGGTCCGGATGGCACGGTCGTGCCGATGCGGTCGAACTCCACCTACACCACGGTCCTACACTCCTCCCCGGAACGCATCCTGATCGCGATAGAGGTCCAGCTGCCGTCGGTCGTCTCTGCCGGCGACGACACCGTCAGCATGCGCGGTTACCTTGCCGCCGACACGTCCCCCGAGGGCATGGAATTGCCGGGGAGCGGCGCGGGCCTCAGCGCTCCAGCTCGCGGGTGACCGCGCGCACCACCTCGGAGATCCGCTGTGAGGTCTTGCGGTCGGGGTAGCGCCCCTTGCGCAGTTCGGGTTGGACAGCCCCCTCGAGGAGGGTGATCAGATCGGCGACCATGCCGTGCAGTTCGTCGGGGGTGTGTCGCTTGGTGTCCTTGCGGGCGGCCTCACGGGCATTCTTCGCCACACTGGGCGCAGGATCGAGCACGGCGACCTTGAGCGCCTGTGGCCCACGGCGACCGGCGGCCATGCCGAATTCCACGCGCTGACCGGGCTTGAGTGTCTCCACTCCCTCCGGAAGTGCGGACGAACGGACATAAACGTCCTCACCGCTCTCTTGCGACAGGAAGCCGAAGCCCTTCTCCGCGTCGTACCACTTCACCTTGCCGGTCGGCACTGTGCTCACCCTCATCTGCGTTTTCGGACGTGTCATGACAAAAGCGCCCCTCACCTGACCCAGCAGCCGGCCCGAGTCCGGGCGCGGCCCTCCATCAGATGAGCAGAGGCGCCTATGAGCACACAGTCTAGCCAACCCGCGCGGGCGCGGTCACATGGAATACCTCACCCCAGGCCGAATACCACCTCGAGCGCGTCTTCTCTACGCACGCCGCCGCCACCGGAGGGCCCGGTGTTCTACCGTGGAGGATATGCAGAGCCACTCCTCTCCCCGCCTTCTGCAGGCGGCCGGGGTCGTCTTCGCGATCGGGATTGCGGCGATCGTCGCGTTGTTCGTGACGCCGCTGGTCACCGACGGCGACACGGCGCCCACCTTCGTGTATCTGCTGACGATGTGCGCACCGTTGGGATTCGTCCTCGGGATCGCGTTCGCGCTGCGGGCGGGGCGGAGGACCCGGTGACCGTCGATTCCGTGATGCCCGTCGCCGAGGATCTGAGCCCGGCCGCCGACTCGGCGACGCTGCGCCGCGCCTACAGCTGCTTTCCGTCCGGAGTGGTCGCCGTGGCCTGCCGACTCCCGGATGCCGACGGCACCGCCTCTGCGGCCGGCATGGCCGCGAGCGCATTCACGACCGTCTCCCTGGACCCACCCCTGGTGTCATTGTGCGTCCAGAACACCTCGACGACCTGGCCGCGGCTGCGTACCGCGCCGGCCATCGGAGTCAGTGTGTTCGCCCAGGACCAGTCCGAGCTCTGTCGCCAGCTCGCCGGCCCCGCGGAGTCCCGCTTCGACGGCATCACACCGATCCGGACCGCCGACGGCGCGGTGTTCATCCCGGACGCGGCGGCGAGCCTGTCCTGCTCGTTGTTCAACGAGATCCCGGCCGGCGACCACACCCTGGTGCTGTTGCGGATCGAGGCATTGCGCTTCGATCCGGGCGTGGAGCCATTGGTCTTTCACGCCAGCACATTCCGGTCGCTGGAAGCACTGAGGGAGGGCCGATGAGCACCGTCGCGCTCGGCCTGCCGACCACTCCCTCCGACCGGGCGGAGCCCACCGATGCCCCGACCACCGGGCCGCTGCGCGACCGGTTCGGGCGGGTGGCAGCCGACCTACGGGTGTCGGTGACCGACCGCTGCAATCTGCGGTGCACCTACTGCATGCCCGCCGAGGGACTCGACTGGCTGCCGACCGACGCCGTCCTCACCACCGACGAACTGATCAGAGTGATGACGGTCGGGGTTCGTGATCTCGGCATCCGTTCCATCCGATTCACCGGCGGCGAGCCGCTGTTGCGCCGGGACCTGGAGGATCTGATCGCGGCGATGTCGGCGCGACCGGAGCGTCCTGAGATCGCGATGACCACCAACGGGCTGGGCCTCGCCCGCCGCATGGACGGTTTGGTGGCGGCCGGCCTGGATCGGGTGAACATCTCGTTGGACACGGTGGACGCGACCCGATTCGCCGAGATCACCCGGCGCGACCGCCTGCACGACGTGCTCGCCGGTCTCGCCGCGGCCCGTTCTTCCGGGCTGAGTTCGGTCAAGGTGAATGCTGTTCTCGCCGATCACACCGACCTCGGCGGGCTTCCCGAGCTGGCCCGGTACTGCCTCGATCACGGATACCAACTCCGCATCATCGAACAGATGCCACTCGACGCCGATCATCGGTGGGACCGCGCATCCATGGTGACCGCAGACGAGATCCTCGCGGTCCTGCGCGACCACTTCCCGTTGCGACCCGACCCCCGCCCGCGCGGCAGCGCGCCCGCGGCCACCTGGCTCGTCGACGGTTTCCACGTCGACGGTGCGCCGGCACGGATCGGGGTGATCGCCTCGGTGACCCGCCCGTTCTGCGGCGACTGTGACCGCACCCGACTGACCGCCGACGGCGCGTTGCGCAATTGTCTGTTCGCGCAGGGCGAGACCGACCTGCGCAACGTGTTACGCAGTGGGCTCACCGGCCAAGACCTCGACGACGCACTCGCCCGACGCTGGCGGGGCAACACCTGGGTCAAGTCGGCCGGTCACGGTGTGAACGACCCGGGGTTCCTGCAACCGAGCCGGCCGATGTCGGCCATCGGAGGCTGACACGTGCAGCTGACCATTCGGTATTTCGCTGCGGCACGAGCGGCGGCCGGTACGGACTCGACGGTTCTCGAAGTGGCCGACGACGCGACTCTGGGCGATCTGGAGGCCGTGATCGCCAAGGACAACCCGGATCTCGAACGAGTGCTCGAACGGTGTTCGTATCTGCGGGATTCCATCGCCCTGTGCGACCGCACCGTCCAGCTCGGTCGGTGCGAGACCGTCGACGTCTTGCCGCCATTTGCCGGTGGCTGACGCCACATCCGCTTGTGAGCTTGATCACATAACGGATTGATCACGGCTAGGACACGACTCGACCATCAGGCCGTGAGCAGGCAGGACGCGAAATCTGAGTCGAAAGCCCCACTCAGACTCGGAAAATGCACTTGCCAACAACGTGATTAGCGATGCGAGAAGTCGTAGTGTGACTGAACGACGCCCCTGGGGGTCACGAGAACGTAACCAAATGCATACGTCGCATCGGCCGCGCCGAACCTCGCTCCACCGATGAGACGCACGAGAACGACATCTAGGAGCGAGGACGGGGGACCCACCTCCCGCAAGGGAATCGGACGTCGCACGACGTCCTTGGGGTCAAGTCCCGCGTTGACAACCGTCACCGACGGGGCCGGGCACCTCTCGCCCGAACCCGACAGCTGACTTCGTAGGCGCGTGGAGAGAGGAAACAGCAATGTCCGGACGTCATCGCAAACCGACGACAGCCACCACCACCAAGACCTTCGCCAAGGTCGCGCTGACCGGGGCCGTCCTGGGCGGCGGCGCCGCTCTGCTGGGTACCGGTACCGCCAACGCGGCCACCGACGCCGAATGGAACCAGGTCGCCCAGTGCGAATCCGGCGGCAACTGGGCTATCAACACCGGCAACGGCTACCACGGCGGCCTGCAGTTCAGCCCCAGCACCTGGAGTGGCTACGGCGGCGGCGAGTTCGCCCCGACCGCCGACCAGGCCACCAAGGAGCAGCAGATCGTCGTGGCCGAGCGCGTACTCGCCGGACAGGGCAAGGGCGCCTGGCCGACCTGTGGCACCGTGCTGTCGGGCCCCACCCAGCGCTCCGCACCGGCTGCACCGAAGCCCGCCCCGGCGTTGCCGAAGCTGCCCGAACTGCCCGCTCCGTTCGACTGGGCCACCACTCCGGACGCCGGGAGCACCGCAGATGTGACCAAGCAGGTCGACCAGGCTCTGGGGCAGGCGATCGACAACAACCAGATCACCCCCGAGGTGCGCGACCTGTGGAAGGCCGCCAAGCAGAGCGGCTACGAGCTCACCCCGGAACAGATCGAGCTGTTCAACCAGCACAAGGATCAGCTGCCCAACCCCTGATCGGCGGCAGCCGACCGCGCCCACACGGGCCCCCGTCGAAGGGCCCCGCACGATGGCTCGTGAGCCCGTGCGGGGCCCTTGTCCAATTTCTGGGCTCGGGCTGCTGCGCCGTCCGCTCAGTCGTCGCCCAGGCGCCGACGCTCGTTCACCGGGAGCACCACCCACATGCAGGCGAAGACGACCACGGCCATCGCCGCCGCCGACAATGCCGCCCACCCGCCGAACACGATGTCGAAGATCACGGCGAGGACGCCGGTGAGTGCCATCCCGAGGAATGTGATGCCGATCAGGGTCAGTCGATGGGCACGGTTGACCAGCCGATCGATCGCGTGCCGGCGAAACAACAGTCGATGCAGTGCGACCGGTGAGATCAGGGTGATGGTGGACAGCACCGCGAACACCAGGCTGACCACGAAGACGTACTGCTGGCGCGCCGTGAGTTCCTCGAAGCCCTCTTGAAACGGGACGGTGAGCATCAGGCCGGTCAGGATCTGGCCACCGGTCTGCACCACCCGCAATTCCTGCAGCAGACTCGCCCAGTTGCGGTCCAGGCGTTCGGTGCGGGTCTCGTTGCGCTCGGTGTCGCGCGGCGATGCGGCAGGCTCGTCGTCGGTGGTCACGCCGATCCCACCCATTCCTCGGTGCCGTCACCGAAGTGCTGATGCTTCCAGACAGGCAGCTGCGCCTTCACCTGATCCACCAGTTCCGCGCAGATCTCGAAGGCGGCACGACGATGGTCGGCGGCGACCGCCACGACAAACGCCGCATCGCCGATCGCCAGATCACCCACCCGATGGGACACCGCGACAGCACGAACCCCCTCGGCATGCGACACCACGGCCTCCACCACCTGCCGCAACACGTCGGGCGCGGTCGGATGTGCCGAGTAGTCGAGTCGGGTCACCTCCCGGCCATCGTCGTGATTGCGCACGGCGCCGACGAAACCCACCACGGCCCCGGCACGGCCGCCGGCCGCCCGGGCGACGAGATCCTCGTGTTCGCTGAGCCCGATCGGCTCATCGGCCAAAGCACTACGCACGACCTGCACCGCTGCGGTGTCACTCACCTGTGATCGCCTCCTCGGATCTGGTCGAGTGCGTGATCGAGTACCCCGTCGAGCACGGTCAAACCATCGCGCACGCCACCGGTCGATCCCGGCAGGTTGACGATCAGGGTCACGCCGGCGACCCCGGCCAGGCCACGCGACAACACCGCGGTCGGAACCCTCGGCAATCCTGCCGAGCGGATCGCGTCGGCGAGCCCGGGAACCTCCAGATCCAGGACCTCGCGGGTTTCCTCAGGGGTGTGATCGGTCGGCGTCAGCCCCGTCCCACCGGTCGTGATGATCAGGTCGGCATGGGCGGCCACACCGGCGCGCAAAGCTGCGCCGACCGGCGGTCCGTCGGAGACCACCATCAGTTCCTCGACCACGAAACGACGCGCGGTGAGCCATTCGCTGATGATCGGCCCGGTACGGTCCGGATATTCGCCGCGGCTGGCGCGGGTGGACGCCACCACGATCCGCGCCACTCTCGGATGACCGCTCGGCGCGGGATCAGTCACGGTGCCACGGCCCGGATTTCCCACCGGTCTTCTCCAGAAGTCGGATATCGGTCATGCAGGCCCGGCGGTCCACCGCCTTGACCATGTCGTGCAGAGTGAGCCCGGTGACCGCGATGGCGGTCAGGGCTTCCATCTCCACGCCGGTCTGACCGCTGGTGGACACGGTCGCGGTGACGTCGATGTGGTCGTCGGCGATGGCGAAGTCCACCTCGACCGACGACAACGCCAGTTGATGACACAACGGGATGAGTTCGTCGGTGCGTTTGGCAGCCATGATCCCCGCAATTCGCGCGGTCGCCAGGACGTCGCCCTTGGGCAATTTGCCGTCGCTGAGCAGGCCGATGACCTCGGCGGTCGTTCGGAAGGTGCCGCCGGCCACCGCGCGCCGCGTCGTCGCCGCCTTGCCACCGACATCGACCATGCGCGCGGCGCCGGTCGAGTCGATGTGACTCAAACCGGCCGGACCCGACGATCGGTCCTGTTCAGACACCCGAGGATCAGCGATTGATGACGGTCTTCGACTGGACGAAGGGAAGGTCATCGACCGGGATCGGGAATTCGACCTCGCCGAACGGGGAGAGCGCACCCGAGATGTGGGTGGCGAACTCGGAGACCGCGTGCTCGGCGGCGTCGCCGTTTCCGTCCTTCGGCCAACCGTTGTCGACATACTTCTTCTTCTCAGCCACGCGCTCATTGTGCCATGCGCCCCAGGGCGCCGTGACGGGGAAACCGCCTGGCTGCCCATGCTCAGTAGAATCGGCCGAATGAGTGCGGATGACCAGGGAGTGAGCCTGGCCGACGATCTGGCGCTGCGCAGCGACGACGATCTCTTCGAGTTGCTCGCCGCGCGGCCGGATCTGGCGTCGCCGCCACCCGCCGGCACCGGGGTGCTGGCCTCCCGTGCGCTGGCAGCCCCGTCGTCGGCGCTGGTGGGCGAGGATTTGGATCTGCTCGACATCGCGGTGCTCGAACAGGTGATCGCGCTGGGCACCGGGTCCGCCGGACGCATTCCCGCTCCGACCTCGATCGACGCCGTCGTCGCCGCCCTGTCCGGACGTGCCGACGATGATGAGATCATCGCGCGTGTGCACCATCTGCGCACCCGCGCCCTGGTGTGGGGACCGGACGACGCGATCGTGTCCGGTGCGCACGCGTCGGCCGCGCTCCCGTGGCGGGCGCACCACCTCACCGGGCCCCTGGCGCGGCACTCGGCCCAGGAGCTGCAGTCCCGACTCGATGATCTCGACGAACGGGAACGCTCGCTGCTCGACACCTTGTCGCGTGGGCCGGCGCTCGGACGCAGCCGCGACGCGGCCCCGGATGCCGATCCGAATCAACCGGTGGCACGTCTCATCGCGCAGGGGCTCCTCGCCCGCATCGACGCCCAGACCGTCGAGTTGCCGCCGATGGTCGGGCAACTCCTGCGGGGCGAACCACCGCTGCACACCACCGACCTGCGTGCACCCGCACTGCACGACGCGACGGCAAAGAAGCGCTTCTCGCACTCCGCCATCGACGCCGCAGCCGGCGGTGAGGCGATCGAACTGGTCCGCCACACCAGCACGGTGATCCGGGTGCTCGGTGCCACTCCGGCGACGGTGCTCCGCAGCGGTGCGCTCGGCGTGCGGGAATTGCGCAGGCTCGCGAAGGTCAGCGGATTGGAGCAGCAGCGCGTCGCCTTCATCGTTGAACTCCTCGCCTACCTGCGGCTGATCGACGCCGGATTCCCGGACCCGCCGCCGGCCAACGACAACGGCGAACTCGCCTTCGCCCCGACCGCGACGGTCGATGGGTGGCTGCATCATTCTCCCGATCGGCAGTGGGCGGCTCTACTCGGCGCCTGGCTCGAGATGCCCCGCCGGGCATGGCAGATCGGTGAACCCGACCGCGATGGCAATGCGCTCGCCGCGCTGTCCGGCGAACTCCACGACGCCTATGCCCCGCGTCAGCGGCGCGCGATCCTCGACACCCTCGCGACGGCCACCCGATCGGTCCCGGTGGACACCGATGCACTGGTCAGTGCGCTGCATTGGCGGCATCCGCGGCAGATGCGCCGCTACTCGCGTCGTGTCGTCGAGCAGACACTGCGCGAGGCGCGCGAACTCGGGGTGGTCGCCCACGGGGCGCTGACCGGGGTCGGGCGCGCGGCGATCGGGCCCGGCGAACCCGCAGACGCGGAATCACGGCTGCTCTCCGCGATGCGTCTGGCCCTGCCCGAGCCCGTCGACCACTTCCTCACCCAGGCGGACCTGACCCTGACCGTACCCGGGCCGATGACCCCCGAACTCGCCGAACAGGTCGATCTGGTGGCCGACCTGGAGTCCGGCGGCGCAGCGTCGGTGTACCGCGTGTCGGAGAACAGCGTGCGCCGCGCGCTGGATGCCGGACGCACCAGCAGCGAGCTGCTCACGATGTTCACTGCGCACTCCAGTACACCGGTCCCCCAGTCACTGACCTATCTGATCGAGGACGTCGCCCGAAAACACGGTCAGCTACGTGTCGGGGTGGCCGCGGCGTTCGTCCGGTGTGAGGACGCCGCCACGCTGGCAGCGGTGATGCGCAGCAACGCTGCCGAACACCTCGCGCTGCGCGCGCTCGCGCCGACCGTGGCGGTGTCGCAGGCGGAGGTCCGGGACGTGATCGATCGCCTGCGGGAGGCCGGATTCGCCCCCGCCGGTGAGGATTCCACCGGCACCCTGGTGGATTTGCGCGAACGCGGCGCGCGGGTCGGCGTCACGCGGGCGCGGCGCCAACCCCAGTCCCGGCGCCCGGCCGCGTCGCCGGATCAACTGCGCTCGGTCATCTCGCGGATGCGTTCGGCGGATCGCGCGGCATCGGCGCGTCCCGCGGCCGCCGACACCTCGCCGGCGCCGGTCCGCGCGTCCGGCGGTGGTGAGTCGGCCACCGCGCTCATCCAATTGGCGCTACGGGTGAACCGCCGCCTGCGCGTCGACTACGTCGACGCCCAGGGCTCGGCGAGCCGCCATGTGGTCACTCCGCGCACCCTCGGAGCCGGGCAGCTCATCGCGGTCGACGCGGGAAGTGACGAAGAACAACGCTTCTCGCTGCACCGGATCACCAGTGTCGAACTGCTGGAGGCCTGAGGTGCGCGGTCGATGAGATCCCGGCGACCCACCAACGTCGAATCGGTGATCGAGGCCCGGACCGACGCGTCGAGGAACTCACCCGTGTGCGTCGGGTTGTCTGCGGTCGAGTGACCGGGATCAGCCCGCTGACCTGCGTCCGGGAGGATGTCCCCCGCATCGCCGCCGGGCAGGCGCTTCCGGCAGCCTGACAGGACTTGCACCCATCTGGACAATGGATCCGGTGACCGATGGACCTTTGATCGTGCAATCCGACAAGACGCTGCTGCTCGAGGTGGATCATCCCGACGCCCCGGCGGCGCGCGCGGCGATCGCGCCCTTCGCCGAGCTCGAGCGCGCGCCCGAGCATGTGCATACCTATCGCGTGACCCCGCTGGCGCTGTGGAACGCGCGCGCCGCCGGCCACGACGCCGAGCAGGTGGTGGACGCACTGGTGACCCACTCGCGGTACGCGGTGCCGCAGCCGCTGCTCATGGACGTCGTGGACACCATGGGCCGCTTCGGTCGACTCCAGCTCGTCAAACACCCGGCGCATGGACTTACGCTGGTCAGCCTCGACCGCGCGGTCCTCGAGGAGGTGATGCGTCACAAGAAGGTCGCGCCGATGCTCGGCAACCGCATCGACGACGACACGGTGATCGTGCACCCCTCCGAACGGGGACGCCTCAAGCAGATCCTGCTGAAGGTCGGCTGGCCCGCCGAGGATCTCGCCGGCTACGTCGACGGCGAGGCACATCCGATCGACCTGCAGCAGGACGGCTGGCACCTGCGTGACTATCAGCAGCTGGCCGCCGACTCGTTCTGGGCCGGTGGCTCCGGCGTGGTGGTGCTGCCGTGCGGTGCGGGCAAGACCATGGTGGGCGCCGCCGCCATGGCGAAGGCCGGCGCGACCACGCTGATCCTGGTGACCAACACGGTCGCGGGCCGGCAGTGGAAGCGCGAGCTGGTGGCCCGTACCACGTTGACCGAGGACGAGATCGGCGAGTACTCGGGTGAGCGCAAGGAGATCCGCCCGGTCACCATCGCGACCTACCAGGTGATGACCCGCAAATCGAAGGGTGAGTACAAGAACCTCGATCTGTTCGACTCGCGTGACTGGGGTCTGATCATCTACGACGAGGTGCACCTGCTGCCCGCACCGGTCTTCCGGATGACCGCTGACCTGCAGTCGCGTCGCCGCCTGGGGCTCACCGCCACTCTGGTGCGCGAAGACGGTCGAGAGGGCGATGTGTTCAGCCTCATCGGCCCGAAGCGCTACGACGCCCCGTGGAAGGACATCGAGGCCCAGGGCTGGATCGCGCCCGCCGACTGCATCGAGGTGCGTGTCACGCTCACCGATGAGGAGCGTCTGCAGTATGCGGTTGCCGAGTCCGACGAGAAGTACAAACTCTGTTCCACCGCGCACACCAAGGTGAACGTGGTGAAGTCGATCCTGGCCCGGCACAAGGGCTCGCAGACCCTGGTCATCGGCGCCTACATCGACCAGCTGGAAGAACTCGGCCGGGAACTCGACGCACCGGTCATCCAGGGGTCGACGAAGAACAAGGAACGCGAGGCCCTGTTCGACCGCTTCCGATCGGGCGAGCTGCAGACGCTGGTGGTGTCGAAGGTGGCGAACTTCTCGATCGACCTGCCGGAGGCGTCGGTGGCCGTCCAGGTCTCGGGCACCTTCGGTTCCCGGCAGGAAGAGGCCCAGCGCCTCGGTAGGCTCCTGCGTCCGAAGAAGGGAGGCGGCCAGGCCCACTTCTACTCGGTCGTCTCTCGCGACACCCTCGATGCCGACTACGCGGCCCATCGTCAGCGGTTCCTGGCCGAACAGGGGTACGCATACCGGATCACCGATGCCGACGACCTGCTCGGGCCGACGATCGGCGAGGAATCCGCAAGCTGATCACGTCCGCGGCGTACGGCCGCATCGGCCGTACGCGCCGGGGTCAGGGTTCGCCGAGGCAGTATCCGATCGGGTTGGGCAACGCGAAGAACACTCCCAACTGGGCACTGCTACATGTCGGCTGGCCCTGTGTCCGGCTGTCGACCCGCAAGACCTCGGTGCCGGCAGACCTGATCGCCCCGCACTCGACCTGCTGGTAGTCCGAGAGGCTCGCCGTCGGCAGTCCGCCGACCGGGATCTGGTAGCACTCGCCCTGGGTCAGATTCGGGACCAGGCACAACTGCTCCCCCGTTTCCTCGCCGTCGCGCAGCCAGTACAGCCGCGAGTAGTCGTCGTTGGGGCACGAACCACCGCTGATCTTCTGCGCCACATAGAAGGTGAAGTCGGTGTCCGATCCGCAGTCCGCCTTGGCCGCGCTGATGTTGTCCTCGGCTTGGCTGCCGCTGATGGTGACACAATCGCCGACAGCAACGTCGTCGCTGTCGGTCACCGCGTCGCGGGCGACGAATGCGATCAGCGCGACGATGAGCGCCAGCAGCACCACGACGATCCCGATCACCCACCACAACCGCTTACTCGACCGCTTGCCCGATTCAGGTGGCGGATACGCCCCCGACGGATAGGGCTGGCCGGGATAGGGTTGTTGGCCGGAGTCCGGCGGTGGCGGATACCCGGGGTAGGCCTGCTGACCTGCGGCGTACGGCTGTTGGGGCCCCGGGTACGGCGATTGGCCACTCGGGCTTACCGATTCGCCCCCGGGATACTGCTGGGCACCGGGATACCGCTGCCCTCCGGGATACTGCTCGGCACCGGGGTATTGCTGCCCTCCGGGATACTGCTGCCCTGCCGGATACTGACCTGCTGGATACTGCTGACCTGCTGGATATTGGGGCTGCTCCGGCGACGGGTATTGTCCGCCGACCGGTTCCGCGCCCGGATACTGTTGCCCGCCCGGATATTGCGGGACACCCGGAGCCTGCTGCTGACCACCGGGATACTGCTGCCCACCGGGATACTGCTGCCCAGCCGGATACTGCTGGGCTCCCGGGTGCGGTTGCCCACCGGGATACTGGTGGGGTCCGGCATCCTGTTGCCCGACCGGTCCGCCCGTCTCCGGTGTGCCGGAGTCGGGTCCTACTTGCGATTGCGCGCCGCTCGCTGCCGACGGCTCGTTCGATTCGGTGCCCTGCTGCTCCGGTCCGTTCGTCGACTCCGGATCGGGTGGTCCCGGCGGCGTGGTCATAGTGGCAGATGCTACCGCTGTCGACGGCCGGTCGGGGCGATGCCGTCAACCCGATGACCGACAGCTGCGCGTCCGACACCGCATATGTCAGCCTGGACTGCGTGCGCACCGTTTCTCGCCTCCGCCCGTTCGGCACCACGGTCTTCGCCGAGATGTCCGCGCTGGCCGTGGAGCATTCCGCGGTGAATCTCGGGCAGGGCTTCCCGGACACCGATGGACCGACCTCGATGCTGGAAACCGCACAGCGGGCGATTGCCGACGGCCACAACCAGTATCCGCCTGGCCTCGGCGTTCCCGAGCTCCGTCGGGCCGTCGCCCGGCACCAGGAGAACCACTACGACCTCCGGTACGACCCGGACAGCGAGGTGTTGATCACCGTCGGCGCCACCGAAGCCATTGCCGGTTCGGTGATCGGATTGGTGGAGCCCGGCAGCGAGGTGGTGATGATCGAGCCCTACTACGACTGCTACGCCGCCACCGTCGCAATGGCCGGCGGCATCCGGCGCACCGTCCCACTCGTCGGTGACGGGGACGGGTTCCGGCTCGACCGAGACCGCTTGGCCGCCGCGTTCACACCGCAGACGTCGCTGATGATCGTGAACTCCCCGCACAACCCGACCGGCACCGTGCTCGGTGATGACGACCTCGCGGAGATCGCCCGGCTCTGCGTCGAGCACGACGTCGTCGCCGTGACCGACGAGGTGTACGAACACCTGTTGTTCGATGATCGGTTTCACCGGCCGCTCGCCACATTCCCGGGCATGCGTGAACGCACCCTGCGTATCTCCAGTGCTGGAAAGACGTTCAATTGCACCGGCTGGAAGGTCGGCTGGGTCAGCGGGCCCGCCGACCTGGTGGCGGCGGCCCGAGCGGCCAAGCAGTTCATGTCCTACGTCGGGTCGGGCCCGTTCCAGCCGGCGGTCGCCCACGCTCTCGACCACGAGATGGACTGGGTCCACACATCATCGATCGAACTGGCCACCAAACGCGACCTGCTGTCGGCGGCACTGAGCGATGCCGGATTCGGCGTTCATCGCAGCGAGGCGGGCTACTTCGTGTGCGCCGACCCACGCCCCCTGGGCTTCTTCGACGGCGTCGAGTTCTGCCGGATGCTGCCCGAACGGATCGGCGTCGCAGCAGTGCCGGTCAGCACCTTCGTCGATGACACCGCTCCGTGGCGGCATCTGGTCCGATTCGCGTTCAGCAAGCGTGCGGACGTGATCGCCGAAGCAGCGCAGCGACTTCGGCGGCTCTGACCCCGGTACGGGCTGGACCGGGTACGAGGCTTCGTGGCCCTGTCCGTGAATTCGTCGGGGGTCTTCGGCGTTCGATGAACGACTGGCTGCGGGGTCGTCGTTCAGCGCAGCGCGGGCATCACCTGTTGCTCGAAGAGTTCCAGACCGGCGGTGTCGTGCGCGATATCCGGGAAGTAGAAGATGCCATAGGACATCCCGCGGTCGATCATGCCGGAGAGGTTGTCGATCACCTGTTGCGGCGTACCCACCGCCGGCATGCCCCGGAACGCACCCATCGTCGCCTTCGCGGCGTCGGCCGGCACGTATGTGGCGAGCTTCTGTTCGAGTGCATCCAGTCGGCGGTCCACCTCTGCCGACGTCTCCCCGACGATCACGTTGTAGTTGGCCGAGCGAACGATCGAGTCGTAGTCGCGACCCAGGTCGGTGCAATGCTGCTGCAACACCGCAGACTTGTGCGCAAACCCCTCGGGAGTGCCGTCGAAATTCGTGAAGTCGGCGTACTTCGCGGCGATGCGCAGCGTCTTACGTTCGCCGCCGCCGGCGATCCACAGCGGGATCCGTCCGGCCGACGGGCGCGGCGCGCAGATGGCGTCGTCGACCCGATAGTGCTTGCCGTCGAGCGTGGCACGGCCGCGCTCCCAGGCCTGTCTCATGATCTGCACACCCTCGTCGAGCCGCCCGAGCCGCTCACCGGCCGAAGGGAAACCGTAACCGTAGGCGCGCCACTCGTGCTCGTACCAACCGCCACCGATGCCCATCTGCACCCGGCCACCGGAGATCAGGTCGGCGGTGGCCGCGACCTTCGCCAGGTACATCGGATTGCGATAGCTCATGGCCGTGCACATCTGCCCGATGTCGACGCGGGAGGTGGTGGCCGCGAACGCCGACACCAGCGTCCACGCCTCGTGGGTCGCCTCGTCGGTCGGCATCGGCACGGTGTGGAAGTGGTCGTAGACCCAGATCGAGTCCCAGTCGCCGGTATCGGCGCGGTCGGCCAGGCCCGACATCACCGACCATTGGTCGGCCGGGGCTATCCCGGTGAGATCGAGCCGCCACCCCTGGGGAATGAAGAGACCGAAGCGCATGTCCTCACGCTACCGTCGTGACTCGCCGGACGACCTAAAATGACCGGGGAGTCCGACGGCGGGGTCGGCGGGGGCAGGCAGGAGAACGAAACCGATGGCAAAGGGCCGCACCGAACAGGTGGCGATGACGCGGGGGATTCTTCTCCGCACCGCCGAACGGCTGTTTGCCGAGCAAGGCATCTCGTCGGTGTCCAACCGACAGATCAGCGAGGCCGCCGGCCAGGGCAACAACTTTGCGGTCGGCTACCACTTCGGTGGCAAAGTCGAACTGGTGCGGTCGATCCTCGCGCACCACAACGCGGCGATCGAACCCCTTCGCCATGCGATGCTGGCCGATCTGACCTCGGAGGTGGAACTCCGTGACTGGATTCGCTGCTTGGTGCGCCCCCAGACCGACTATCTGGACTCGCTGGGCGCACCAACCTATTTCGCGAGATTCTGCGCCCAGATCACCACAGACCCGCGGTATGGCCGCACACTGTACGAGCAGGCCGACATCTCCGCCGAACTGATCGCGTTGCTCACCGGTCTGTATTCGTCGCTACCGCCGTTGCCGCCGCGCGTCCTCGAGATCCGCGACACCATGGCACGCAACATGATCCTGCTGACCATCGCCGACCACGAACGAGCCTGCGCCGACGGCGCCGCGTCCCGCTCGTGGTCGGATGTCTCCGATCAGATCGTCGACGCGCTGGTCGGCATGTGGCTGGCCCCGGTCACCGGGGCGTCCGACGATCCGTCGTCGTAGGCAATGACTCAGATGATCGACCCGACATCGCCGCACACCGACCCCATGTTCGCCCCGCCGAGTGCTTGCCACGTCGAGGGCACCACTGCATTGGCTCGGTGAGGATCGTTCGGGTGCCGGCGATTCGCCACGAAATGGATCCCGGAGGGACACAACGCGGTCCGGTCCGCCGCCCGACGAATCGGGGGCGACGCACGCGGTTCGGTCGTCGACCTGTTCAACATCCCAATGGCGGCACCTTTCCCCACCGCCTCGGCTGGCGGCTCCGAGGCGACTGATCCAGCGGCGGGGTCAACCAGTGATAGGGCGGCAGGCTCGCTAGCTCGTTGCTGGGTTCGCGCCGGCCTGCGGTGTCGCATATCGCGCACCACGAGGGTTGGGTGTCAACCGTTGTGGCCGTCGGGTACGCGACACCGTGGTGGCGCCGTCTACGCTGTGGAGTTCTCAAGGGACGGTTGCGGTCCCGACCGGGGCCGGGTGCGTGGGAAGTGGTGGGCCTGGCTTCAGGCGGCTGCGGGCAGGTTGTCGAGGTTGAGGGTGCGTCGGTTGTAGGCGGGTATCGGTCGGCGTTTGGGGTCGACCGAAACGGGTGGGATGAGCCAGGGATGGCGGTCGTGGCCCATGATCACCTCCCATCCGTTGTGGTGGATGTCGGCGTGACACGATGGGCACAGCAGACATCCGTTGTCCAACACTGTGATTCCTCCGTCAGCCCAATGCACGAGATGATGCCCTTGGCAGCGGGTGGCCGCTACTCCGCATTTGATGCAGCACTGATCCCGCTTGTGCAAGGCTTTGCGTAGGTGGGGCGGGAACAGGCGTTTCTCCTTGCTCATCTCCATCGGCACCTGCTCACCGTCGACGATCGCGACGGTCGCGGTGGTGTCGCAGGTCAGGGTGCGCAACGTGGCTTCGGTGAGTGACCCCATGAACGGTAGTTCGGCCAGGTCCGGGGTATCGGCGGGCACGGAGACAAGCATCTGGTGTCGTGGTGCGGACGCGGCATCCCCGCTGCGGGCGGCGATATCCAAGAGCGCTTCGAGGGCGTCGGCGTGGCGGCGCTCCGGGCTGCGGGCATCGGGTGAGCCGTCGGGTTCGGGGCGGGGTGCCGCCAACTCTTCCATCGCCGCACTGAATTTTTCGCCGACTTCGGTGTTGAGGTCGGCGCGCACCTGCAGGCGGCCGTCACCGTCGACGTCGTGGGTGAGGGCGTTGAGGTTGCGGTCCTCGGATGCGGGTAGCCCACCGGTGTCCTCGGCCTGCTGGTTACCCAGCCGGCGGGCGTGTTTTCCGATCTCGGCGGGGGTGGCGCCGGAGAAGAATTGGGCGAGGAGGTCGGTCACGACGTTCAGACGCGCCGGGTCGTCGATCGGTTCCGCCGATCTTGTCGCGACGTGCTCGACACCTTTGCCGACCGCGTCGACATGTTCGGCCGAGATCGCCCCATCGGCGGCATGGGCGCCCAGGGTCGGCAGTTTCGTGCGGGCGGCGGCGATCCGGATCAACCGGGAGGCGACTGCCGGGGCCAACCCCATCACGATCAACAACTCACTCACCTTGCGGCCGTGATCGGTGGCCACGCCGAGTCGGTCGAGATGGCCGACCACCGTCGCGGCGTGATGCTCGATCAGATTGCGCAACGTGACCAGCGCGGTCATCGCGTCGAACGCCGCCCGCCCCGACATGTCGTCGGCGAAACGCAGTTCACGCAATGAATCAGTGATGGTGGTGAGATCCCCCGAAGCTCCCATGACTCCAAGGTATTCGAACGCCCGTTCGACGTCAAGGAATTTCTTGAACATAGTGCAGAGAATTTTTCTCGGGGTGGGGTGGTTTCGATACGCGTCGGGCTCGCAAGCTCGCTCGTCGCTACTCAACCAGCGAGTTGCCGACGGATTGTCGAGATCAGCGAAACCGTCAGAAGTTCTGCGACCACGACATCGACTCCACCCAACAGTGAAAGGCCGGAGGCCCTTTCGTTTCAGCGCCTACCCCACGGCTACCGGATGTCTCAGAGCGGCAGTCCCTGCTCGAGCAGATGCACCGCGTTGAGCAATGTCGACAGCAGGTCATCGTCGGGGGCATCATCGACCGTCTGCGCAAAGTGGAACATCACCCCGCCCGCGGCCGCGATGAACACCCGCAAGCCCATGTCATCAGGTGGCACACCGAGGTATTCGGCGAAGAAGTCCGTCGCCTTAGAGATCGCCCCGTCACTCTCGATCTGGTACGCGGTCCGTAGGGCGGGCTCCGCCTGGATCAGACGCATGCGTTCGGTGCTGCTGGCCCACTCGTCGGCGGTGCCGATGCGGAACATCTCCGTGATCAACCTGCGCAACAGGTCGAAGTGACTCAGGCCGGACGGAATCGCGGCGATCGCCTCCTCGCGCGCCTCCTCGAGATCGTCGGAGATCACGACCTGCTCCTTGGAGGCGAAGTAGCGGAAGAACGTGGTGTGCGAGACCTCCGCCTCCCGCGCGATCTGCTCGACCGTCGTATGCGTGTAGCCGTTCTCGGCGAACAACGTCATCGCCGCGTCGCGGATCGCCTTGCGGGTGCGGATCTTGTTCTTCTCCCGCAAACCGATGCGACGCCCCGGTCCGCAGCCCGGGGACGTCGTCGGTGTGGCCATGCCCATGACCTCCTCGGATCAGGTCGCCGACGCGACCGTGTCCCGTGTCGTGTCGGTGTCGAGGTGCTCGAGTCCGCGGTTGCGGACGGCACCGCCCTCGATGTCGAAGTCCACCACGAGTCGATCCAACCACTTCGGCAGACCCCAGGCTCGATCACCCAGCAGCGCGATGATGGCGGGCACCACCATCATGCGGATGATGAACGCGTCGAAGGCCACCGCCACGGCCAGGGAGAAGCCGAGCATCTTGGCCGTCGTGTCCGGCGCGAGCATGAAGGCCGCGAACACGCTGATCATGATGATCGCCGCCGAGGTCACTACCCGGGCGCCGTGCCGATAGCCGGTGACGATGGCGTCCTTGGCGGTCATCCCGTGTATGTATTCCTCGCGCATCCGAGTCACCAGGAACACCTGGTAGTCCATCGCCAGGCCGAAGACCACACCGATCAGGAAGATCGGCAGGAACGACAGGATCGGCTTGGTGTTGTCGATCAGGCCGAGCGCACCTTCCTGGAAGAACAGCACGGTCATGCCGAACGTCGCGAGCACCGAGAAGATGAAGCCGAGCGTGCCGATCAGGGGCACCCAGATCGACCGGAACACACCGATCATGATCAGGAACGCCAGACCCACCACCACCACGAGGTACGGGATCAGCGCGCTGTCCAACTTGGCCGACAGGTCCGACAAGATCGCGGTCTGGCCGCCGACATGCAGTTCCACTCCCGCGGCCTCGGCGGTCGGCGTGTAGTCGCGGATCGTCTCCATCAGATCGTGTGTGGCGGCATCCGACGGAGCGCTGATCGGGGTCACGGAGATGAGTGCGGTGTCCGCACCCACCTGCGGCTGCGGGGTGCCGTTGCCCATCCACGTCAGAGTAGCCGCATTGGCGACACCGTCGAGGGTGGCGATGTGGTCCACGGCGCTCTCGGCAGCGGCGCTGACGTCGCCGTCCTCGGTGTGCAGCACCACCAGCAGCGGACCGTTGATTCCCTCGCCGAAGCCGCGCTGTAGCAGGGTCTGCGCCTGCGCTTCATCATCGCTGGTCAGCGACATACCGAGTTCCATCTTGGACATCGGGATGGCGGCCAGCGCCAGCACCGCCAGGCCCGCGACGATGAACGGGATCGGCCGGTTGACCACCGTGCGGCCGAACTTCACGCCGACGGTGTCGTAGGTGGGGCTCTCGGCGGCATGTTTGATCCACGGGATGCGCGGGGTGAAGGCGAATCTGCCCACCGCCCCCAGCAGCGCGGGGATCAGGGTGAGCGCGGCGAGCACCGCCATGAAGACCGCGACGGCCGCGCCCATACCCATCTGGGTGATCAGCGGGATGCCGATGACCATCAGTGCCGCGACGGCGATGATGACGGTGAGCCCGGCGAAGACGACGGCGGTGCCGGCTGTGCCGACCGCACGTCCCGCCGCGTCGGCGGGATCTCCGCCGCGCATCCGTTCGGTCCGGTAGCGCGACACGATGAACAAGGCATAGTCGATGGAGACGGCGATGCCGAGCATCGTGACGATCGCTGTCGCGGTCTCGTTGATGTTGAGGAACTCGGCGGACAGCGTCAGCAGCATGATGGTGATCATCACGCCCACCAGACCGGTGATCAGCGGAATGAAGGCGGCGACGAGCGCGCCGAACGCCACGATCATGACCACGAATGCCACGGCGAAGCCGATCAGCTCGGCGGTGCCACCCGGCTCCATCACCTGCATGAGTGAACCGGTCGCCTCGACCTGCAGGCCATCGCCGCGGTGCTCGGCCAGGATCTCCTGCAGCTGCTCCTTCTCCTCGACTGTGAGATCCATGATCTCGATGTTCTGACGGATCTGGATCAGTCCGACGCGGCCTTCGTCGCCGAGCACCGACCCGGCGATCGCCGGATTGGCCTGCGCGGCGACGACCGGATTCACCACGGTCGACGGATCGGTCAGCTCGGGCAGTGTCGTGAGGTCGTCCACGAGTGCGTTGATCTGGTCCGTGTGCGCGGCGAGACCGTCGTCGGCGGCCACCAGGACACTGGTCGACGCCTGCGACTGCTGTTCCATTACCTGCGGGAAGTACTCCTCGATCTGCGAGGTCGCGGTTCCCGAGTCAGTCCCCGGCAGGCTGAAATCCTTGGCAAATTTCGGGCTCAGGGCGCCGACGAGCCCACCGACTGTGATCGCCGCGAGCAGCCAGGTCGCAATTACCCACCATTTGTGTCGGAAGCAGAACCTTCCGACTCGGAACAGCACTGACGCCATGGTCTCCCCTATCGAATCGGCAGCCGAAGCAGTCAAAAGTGTTAGTGACTACCACTTGGTACTGGATAACAAGAAACGCCCGATCTCGCCAGCGAGACCGGGCGTGGAGTGGGCAACGCCTCGCCGAACCGCCGCGCGTGACGCAAGCTATATCGAACACGCGTTCGCATGCTGCGGTAAGCTCGTGGTCATGACCGCCGGCATGCAGTGGTCGCTCTTCGATCAGGCGACCGAGGACGCGGAATTGCTTCCACTGGACGTCACCACCCGACGACACCTGTCCGACGGCGCGTGGGTCGACGTCCGACCCGGCTGGATCTCGGGGTCGTCGGCACTGTTCGACCGGCTACACGCGGGGGCCGCGTGGCGCGCCGAGCGACGGCGCATGTACGACCGGGTCGTCGACGTTCCGCGGCTGGTCGCCACCTACCATTCCGCCGAGACGTTCCCCGATCCGCTACTGGCCGCAGCGCGCGAGGCGCTCGGGCGGCACTACCGCGACGAGTTGCCCGAAGGTTTCGCCACCGCCGGTTTGTGCCTGTACCGCGACGGCTCCGACAGCGTCGCCTGGCACGGGGACCGGATCGGCCGCGGGTCACGCGAGGACACCATGGTGGCGATCGTGTCGCTGGGGTCTCCGCGCCCGTTGCTGCTGCGACCGCGCGCCGGCGGCTCCTCATTGCGGTTCGAGGTCGGCCCCGGCGACCTGTTGGTGATGGGCGGAAGCTGCCAGCGCACCTGGGAACACTCGGTGCCGAAGGTATCCGGGGTCGGTCCACGCATCAGCATCCAATTCCGACCGCCCGGCGTCTGGTGATCGCACCAGCCGGGCGGAGGGCACGTCGTCGACGACCCCGCCGGGATGGGCACGCGGGCGGTGGTGATTCAATCGATGGGAAGTCCACGCCTCGGGGGGGTTGTCCATGAGTCTCAGGTCGCGCACGTCTGCTCTCGCCGTCGCAGGCGCGGCGGCGATCATCGCCGTCGGCGCCGCTCCGGCGGTGGCCGGCCCGCTGGACACCGTCTTCGGCAGCGCCGGCAGCTCGGACTCCGGTAGCGCTGGATCCGGTAGCGCCGGATCGGGCAGCTCCGATCTCCTCGACGCCGGCAGTTCGGCGCTCGGTTCGTCCGGCAACGAGCCCGAGCACTACGGCAAGCTGGGACGCGACAACGCACCCAACGGGGTGAGGTCGATCAACGTCTGGGTGTACGCGCCCTATGCGCAGCCCATCAGCCCGGGCGTGTATCCCCGGAACTCACAGCTCGGTGTCCGCTACAACTCGACCATCGATGCCGGACCCGTGGTCGATGGGGACGAATGCCGAATGGAGGTCCGGCTGTCCGGCCCGAAGGTGCCGGAAAAGGCCAAGCTGTTCAAGACACAGGACTGCACGTCGGTGAAGCCCTACACACTGCGCGCTCCGGGCGCCTACTAATGGGAGCTACTGGGTCTGGTCGTGAGTTTGGGTCAGACTTGGTGTTGGTGGCTGCTGCTGGGTGAGCACTCGTGCCTACGGAACCGTTGATGGCGAGTTCTGGATCGAGACCGTGCCCCTGGTGGTCGGCCAAGAGGGTGTGATTGCTGCTGGGATGTCGTGCCGGCTCCGATGTGGTTTCGGGGTGTGAGCACTGAACCATTAGTTCGCGAGGGTCCTCCGGCCAGCTGCCGTGTTGAACAATCGACGGCTTGGTAGCTGTGAGGAGGCACCGGCAGTGGCAGTGTTGTTCGTCGGGGATGATTGGGCCGAAGACCACCACGATGTCGAGTTTCAAGACGAGCGTGGGCAGGTGTTGCGGCGGGCGCGGTTGCCTGAGGGGATCGCCGGGATCGAGAGGTTCGGGGAGATCGCGGCGACCTTCCTCGACGAGGGCGATCAGCCTGACCAGGTGCTGGTGTGTATCGAGATCGATCGCGGTCCGTGGGTCAACGCGTTGATCGCTGCGGGGTATCGGGTATTTGGAGTCGATCCCAAACAGGCCCATCGCTACCGCGAGATCGTGGTCAGTTCGGGCGCCAAGAGCGACAAGGGTGATGCGCATGCGCTGGCCGAGATGCTGCGGAGTCGTCGCCACCAGTTGCGGGAAAGTGGTGGGGACTCCGAGATCGCGGACGCGGTCAAGGTGGTGGCCCGCGCGCATCAGACGATGATCTGGGAACGCACGCGCCACATGCTGCGGGTGCGTGCGGCGCTGCGCGAGTACTTCCCGGCGATCCTGCTGGTGTGTTCGGCGTTGGATCTGGAATTGACGAGCCGGCCGATCCTGGGCTTGCTGACCAAGGCGCCGACCCCGGCGCGGGCGGCGAAGCTGACCAAAAGCCAGATCCTGCCCCTCCTCAAGGGTCGCCGCAACAAAGACACCAAAGCTGTTGAGATACAACAGATCCTACGCGGACAGCACCTCGGCCAACCTGATCGGGTCACCGACGCCTACGCGGCCTCGGTGCGCGCCTCGGTGGCGGTGCTGGGTGTGGTGATCGAGCAGATCGACGAGCTCGCCGGCGAGGTCGATGCCCATTTTTCCCAGCACCCGGACCATGAGATCTACCTCAGCCAGCCCGGCATGGGGCCGACCGTGGGACCCCGGGTGCTCGCCGAGTTCGGGGACGACCCGTTACGTTTCCGCAACAGCAAAGCCCGCCGCAACGCGGCGGGCACCAGCCCCATCACGAAACAGTCGGGCAAATCGCGGATCGTCTCCGCCCGCTACGTCCACAACGACCGACTCGTCGACGCCCTGATGGCCCAGGCCCACGGAGCCTTCATGCACGACGACGGCGCCCGCGCCTACTACCGCAAACAACGAGCCCGAGACGTCGACCACAACGCCGCGCTACGCCAACTCGCCAACCGCCTCGTCGGCATACTCCATGGCTGCCTGGCCCGCGGTATCCCCTACGACCCCGCCACCGCATGGAAGGACCAAACCCCCGCCGCGGCTTGACATCAAACCTTCAGGGATGTCTCGATCAGCGTCACCGACACCATTTCCGGTGCCTCGAACGCGATTGCCTTCGACGTGCAGTAGGGGCCGATCAGATTGCGAACTCGGTCTTCGTGAGTTGTTCGGAGAGCGCCCACAACTCACCACGGAATGCCGTGTCGTCGGCACGCTTGCGATAGCCGGAGACGCCGGGGGCGCCGCGACTCCCGAACAACTCGGTCGGACCGTAGAACATGCCGTTGGCGGCATCGGGTGAGGTGGCCGCATACAGTGTGGGCAGAGCGCCGCCGGCGGCGCTCTGCGCAAAGATCTTGTTGCCGAACTTCATGAAGACGTCCTCGACGGTCTCCGACCGACCCTGTAGCTCTGTCGCTGCGTAGCCGGGGTGCGCGATCATCGAGGTCGCCGACGATCCGGCCGCGGCCAGTCGCTCGGCCAGTTCTTTGCCGAACATGAGGTTGGCCATCTTCGAGTCCCCATACGCACGCCAGCGACGGTATTTGCGCTTCTCCCAGTTCAGGTCATCGAGATCGATGCGACCGATCTGGTGCATGCCGGACGACAATGTCACCACCCGATCGGTGATCGTGGGCAGCAGCAGAGCGGTCAGCGCAAAGTGCCCGAGATGGTTGGTACCCATCTGCATCTCGAAACCATCCGCGGTGCGCCGCATGGGAACTGCCATCACTCCGGCGTTGTTGATCAGCACGTCGGCGCCGTCGAAGTTCTCGGCGAACGCTCGCACGGAGGCGAGGTCGGCCAAATCTAGTTGTGCCACCGTGGCATTCGGGCCTATTTCGGTTGCCACGGGCTGCGCCTTGTTCAGGTTGCGGCACGCCATGGTGACGGTGGCACCGGCGTTGGCCAACGCCTTGGCCGTCTCGGCCCCGAGACCACTGTTGGCACCGGTCACCACGAACCGCCTTCCCGTCTGATCCGGGATGTCCGCGGTCGTCCACTTGCTCATCAAGCCTCCCCGTTGACGCTGTGCACTTCCTGCCGGCGACGCTATGGCCTCGGGCCACCGCCGTCAATGAACTGTCCGGTGACCCGGCGCGCGGGCCGCAACAGACCGGCCACGACCGAGCCCATCGAGATCCCCGGTGCGCGGCGTGCGATCGACCGTGGCGCGAAGACCTGGGTCGGTTCGGTCCGGCCACGTAGAGAGCGCGTCCCCACCGGAATCCATTCGCCTGCCTCACCTTCGGCCGCACAGGCGAGCGCGGCACCCGACGCCACCACGAACGTGCCGGACTGTTTCGCCAGATCCGACAGGCGTGCACTCTCGTTCACCGCATCGCCGATCACCGTGTACTCGTAGCGGGTCTCGGCACCGATGTTGCCGGCGAACACTGTGCCGTACGAAATGCCCATCCCCCAGCCGATGTCGAGCTCGGCACCGAGCCGGTCGGCGAGCTCGCGGGCCGCGGACAGCACCGCCGTGGCCGGGTCGTCGAGTTCCACCGGTGCGCCGAAGATGGCGAGGGCAGAATCGCCTTCGAACTTGTTGACGAATCCGTGGTGGCTGTCCACCACATCGGCGACGATCGTGAAGAAGTCGTTGAGCAGGTCTGCGGTGGCACCCGGGTCCTGGCGTGCCGCAATACCGGTGGAGTCGATGATGTCGACGAACAACACGCCGACCGCCGCATTGACACCATGCATACCCTCGCCGTGTTCGAGGGCCTGCGCTGCGACGGTGTCGCCGACGTGCCGGGCGAACAGCCGCCGCATCCGCTCCCGCTCCTCGAGTCCGGTGACCATCGTGTTGAAGCCGTGCTGCAGCACGCCGAGCTCGGAGGAGTCGTACACGGGCACCCGCACTGTGTAGTCGGCGGCATCAACCCGCGTGACCGCGTGGTGCAGGTCGCTGAGCGGATCGGCGATCGAACGGCCCACGAGAGTGATCACCCGGATACCGGCGGTCAGCGCCACCACCCCGAGAACGACGATCGTCCAGTCGACCGGGCCGCTGACCGGCGGCAGCATATCCAACCACCGGCCGAGATTGAGCAGCAGCAGGCCGAGCATCGGCACCGCCGAGCTCACCAGCCACACGGCGATCATCCGGGTGCGGACACCGTGAAAGACGTGCCGCGCCGGGAAGTCACGGAAGGCGACCACGGCCAGTGGCCGGGCGGCCCGCTCGGCGAACAGGTAGGTGATACACGAGCTCGACATCGCCGCGAGCAGAAAGGCGGCGGCCACCCCGGCGGTGCGCGACGACGACGGATCGTCGGCGACCACGGCATACGAGCCAACTGCGGTGGTCCAGGCGGCAAGCGTCGCGATCACCTGGTTACGCGGGATGTGACGGATGGCTTTGCGGCGGGCGTGATCGGCGGGTAAGCCACTCACGAACCAATCCACCTGCGGTTTGATCAGCAGGACACCGAGCAGCATGTTGGTGATCGTCCCGACGATGATGCCGGTGACCACCGCCGGGAAGTTGGGGGCACCGACGGTGCTCTCGAAGGTGAGCTGGCTGCCGTTGTAGGCCAGCTGCACCAGTAAGAAGGTCTCGATGCCGATCGCGCAGTTCGTGCCGATCAGCGCGATCGCCGCAGCCGCTGTCGCCCGACGCGACATGCGGGCGCGCTGTACGCGCGGCATCTCGGCGAGCTCGTGGACGTCGGTCCGGCGATGGCGGCCCCACAGGTATCGCGGCAGCGCCTCGCCGTGGATGTACGGCCACGCCCGCTGCAGAGCGGCGTGGCCGAGTGGTCGCGCCATGACGGCCACCTCCTGCGCCGGTAGGTACCTGCAGGGTACCCATGACCCTCACCGGCGGACAGCGGTCCGAGACGTCCGGGCCCTCGAGACGGAGAAGGGCCGGCTCCGCGGCCTCGGGGGATGAGGGTGACCGCGGAGCCGGCCGCACGCGCCGGCCGGTGAGGCCGGAAGTCTCTGGCGAATCAGGCAGGCTGGTTGGCCTCGATCTCGAGGGTGATGGTGACCTTGTCGCCCACCACGACGCCGCCGCCCTCGAGCGGCATGTCGATGTCGATGCCGAAGTCCTTGCGGTTCAGGACAGTGCTGGCCTCGAACCCGGCGACCGCGCCGTGGCCCATGCCGGGGTTGGTGCCGTTGAACTCGAGGTCCAGCTCGACCGACTTGGTGACGCCCTTGAGGGTGAAGTCGCCGGTCAGGACGTAGTCGTCGCCCTTGGGTGCGACACCGGTGGAGACGAAGGTCGCCTTCGGAAACTGCTCGGCGTCGAAGAAGTCGGCGGACTTGATGTGTCCGTCGCGCTGGTCGTTGCCGGTGGTGATCGAGGTGACGTCGATCTCGGCCTGCACCGACGGGGTGCCGTCTTCGGCAATGGTGATGGTGCCCGAGAAGGCCTCGAAGTTGCCGCGCACCTTGCTGACCATCAGGTGCTTGACGGAGAACGCGACGGCCGAGTGGGCCTGGTCGATGGTCCAGGTGCCGGTGGCGATCGGTGCGGATACGGCTGTGGTCATGGTGATTCCTCCAGTGAGTGGTCTGTGGGTCTTGTGGGCCCTCTCGACCCAACACCACTCTAAACGGACCATGGTCCGATTCCATTCCCGGGGCGGCAAAGAATTTTTCTGGCGACCTCAGCGCGTGGTGGAAATCCCTCCGTCCACGGGGATGACCGCACCGGTCAGGTAGCTGCCGGCCCTGCTCACCAGGTACACCGTCGTGCCGATCACGTCGTCGGCACGTCCGATGCGGCCCAGCGGCGAGGACGCCGCGATCTCGTCACCACGTTCGGCCAGGAAGTGCGCCATCATGCGCGACTCGAACGGGCCCGGCGCGATGGCGTTGACGGTGATGTTGCGCGACCCGAGATGACCGGCGAGGTGCCGGGTCAACTGGTGCACAGCTGCCTTGCTGGCGGAGTAGGAGTACGACTCGGTCTGCGGTACCCGAATGCCGTCGATGCTGCCGATCATGATCACTCGCGCGGGGTCGTCGGCGGTTGCGGAGGCGAGCAACTGCGGCAGCAGCGCCTGGGTGAGGACGAAGGGGGCCTGCACGTTGAGGTCGAGGACCCGGTCCCAAGCGGCATCCGGGAACTCCTCGATCGGAGCACCCCAGGTGGCTCCGGCGTTGTTCACCAGAACGTCGAGTTGCTCCACCTCGCCGGCGACCTGGGCCGCGAGTTCCCGGCAGGCCTCCGGGGTGGACAGGTTGGCCTGGAATGCGATGAGGCCGGCGGCTCTGGCGTCGGCCAGCGCGGACTCCTTGCGTCCGGCGATGATCACCCGCGCGCCGCGTTCGGCCAGACCGTGCGCGATCATCGCGCCGATCCCGCTGGTGCCGCCGGTGACGAGTGCGGTCTTTCCGCGGATGTCGAAGAGGTCTGCGGTCATCGTCGTCGGTACTCCGGTCGTCGTTTTTCGAGGAACGCGGCGGTCGCCTCGCTCCGGTCGTCGGTCATCGCGGTGATCATCTGTTGCCGGTTCTCGAACTCCACGGTCGCGGAGAACGAGTTCGATTCGACCGCCGCCCACATCCCTACTTTGGTCAACTCGACCGAGAGTGGCGGGTTCGCCAGGATCGATTCGGCGGTGGCGATCGCAGTCGCCAGCAGGTCGGCCTGCTCGACGACGTCGACGAGCAGGCCGTAGCGCAACGCGTCGCCGGCATCGAACTTCCGGCCGGTCAACATCAGCTCATGCGCCCGGCCGGTGCCGACCAGGCGCGGCAGCAGCCAGGACACCCCGATGTCACAGGCGGAGAATCCGGCCCGGATGAACCCGACCGCATAGACGCTGTCCGCCGACCCGATCCGGATGTCGCTGGCGCAGACCAGCGCCAGTCCGCCACCGGCGGCCGCACCGTTGACGGCGGCGATGACCGGCTGGCGCAGTCCGTGGATTCGCCGTGCCAGGCCGGCGATGTCCTGTTGCCGTTCGAAACTCGAGATCATGGCGCCGCGGTGCTCGTCCGCGCCGTCGTCGCCGTACCCGCGCAGATCCAAACCGGCGCAGAACGCCCGACCGGCACCGGCGAGGATCACCACGCGGCACCCCTGGTCACCGTCGAGGTCGTCGAGTGCGGCCGTGAGATCGCGCACCATGTCGGCGTTGAGCGTGTTCATCGCGTCGCGGCGGTCCATCGTGACGATCGCGATCTGCCCGCGATGCTCGACGGTCACAGTGCTCATCGGCCACACCGTGCCATGTCGGAAATCACATATATGGTCATGATGTTGTTCGTACCACCACGTGGCGGATCGATCCGAACAGGGGCCGCCGAATCTAACGCCAGGCGAATACCGGCTGCTCGAAACCGTCTACACGGGTATGACGTTCGCGCAGGACCACTTCGGCGAACTGGTAGATCACGGCCGCGGTGGGCGCGTGGACCAACGCACCGACGATGGGCAGCTGGATGACGGGGCGATCGGATTGCGGAATGGTGAGGAACCGAGGCTCCACCATCAGTTCGTCGAAGGTCACGAAAAACAGCTGAGCGACCTCGTCCGGGTTGGGGGCGGGTACGTGCGACCCGTCCGACCAGCACACGACCGGCGTGATGACGAACCCGGATCGGGTCGGATAATCGTCGAGCATGCCGAGCACGCTGCCGGCCGGCAACTGCACGCCGATCTCTTCGTGCAACTCCCGCAGTGCCGCCGTCGGCTGGTCCTCACCCGGATCGAGCCGCCCCCCGGGCAGCGCGTACTGCGCTGCATGGCGACGCATCGTGGCCGGACGTTTGGTCAGCCAGATGCCGTGCCGCCCGTCCCGCTCGGCGATGGTGATGGCGACCGCAGCAGCGCGTGCGTCGGGCAGGTCGACCGCCCGGCGCTCGAATCCGGAGAGCCGCGCGGCGACGGCGGCGCGGTCGAGAGTGCTCACCCTCCCAGTTGACCATGACCACGCTCGCCGGTGCTGGGTGTGTCCACATGGGTAACTGTCATCCACGGTGGTTGTTTCGTGTGTGAATGTCAGATCCGTATGTGGTTGCGGGCCGAGTTCTGCCGCCCGAGGTGATAGCTGATCACGGCAAGCCCGAACAGCCCGATACCGAGATTGAGCAGGGCACCGAACCCTTCCAGGGCGAAATCGACCAGCGCGTTGGTCAGGGTGAACACCAACGCCGCCATCCGTAGTGACCGTAGCGGCCACGCCCTGTCGATGCGTCGGCGCGCGAGCATCGCCGGCAACGAGAACCCGAGGGTGACGATGCCGCTGACGAACAGAATCCAACTCGCCGTCGCATTTCGGCTGATCTCGAAGTAGAGGTCGACCTCGTCAGTCCCCCGGCTGTTGAAGATCCAGGCCAACACACCGATCACCAAGGTGTAGGCCGAACTGGCAACAAGTAACCAGCCCACCACCGATACCCAGTGCGGGCTGCGGAACACTCTGGGTATCAGTCCGGCCGCCTGATCACGCAGCCGCATCAGCCGATCCGGCGTCTCTGCGCTCGCCTCGAGCAACCCCCGGATGTGACCGATCGCGGTGGGGTCGGCACCTTGTGCCGCCGCGACCTCGAGGAAGCCGACCGCCTGCCGACGCCGGCGAGCTGGCAGACCATGCGAGATTCCGTCGGCTGCGATGGTGGCCGCGTTGGCCATCGCCTCGGCAACCGTCGGCGTCTTGACATCCCGGACGAGACGGCTGATGAGCAAAACCAGGACGACGAGGATGTACATGATCTCGGCCGAGGGGCCATAGAAGTAGTCGTTGTCCTTCGTGATGAACTTGCCGATCTCGTCCAGGAACAGACCGAAGCCGATGCCCCCCATCACAATCGTGGTGATCCTGGTGGCCGGCCCCAGGAACAGCCAGTTGATGACCAACGCCAGCATCATGAGCGCGCCACCCCACAGGGCGTGCGCGATGTGCAACGTCCCGCCGCCGACCTGCGGATACCCGGTGAGCTGAAGGCAGAGCCGCGTCACCAGGATGGTCCCGATCGCGAAGATGAGGAACCATTCCACCGACGTGGTGCCGTAGATGCTGCGGACCACCACCGCGTTCGCCCGATTGCGCGTCGCTCGCGATGTCACCGGTCGCGATGTCATTGACGCAGTATTGCGCGATCATGACCACTGACGGGCACGTTCACGCGATCAGATGAGTCGGTGCAATGGTCAGCTCAGACGCGGTTCTCCGCTCGTGTGCCCGCACGGGAGGGCAGGGGTGCCTCCATGTCGACACTCACCAGAGTTGTTCGTCCTCGAGCAGGCCGCCGGCCCCGAAGAGGTCGAAGAGCAATCGCGTCGGGCGCGTCGGCGCCAGGACCGTGATCCGGCCGGTCCCCGCGATCGGGTGTTCGGCGATTGCGCCGACCGCGCGCGGGCTCATGAAGGTGACGTCGGAGAGATCGACCAGCACTCGAGCAGACCCGAGACTCGCGCGATTCAGCGCCCGCTGGAGGTCACCGCATGCCGCGAGGTCGATCTCGCCGGCGACGTGCACGTGGACGCTACCTTCGGAGCGCTGCTCGATGGTGCACTCGTACAACGGAACCGATTGTTGCCGAGTGCTTTCCATTGAGCCGATGACATCGACGACGTCAATCGTGTCGTGCTGGTCATCAGTGTGGAACGGAGCAATCGTCATGGCATTCACCGATCGTCGCAGGGGTACTCGTCCGCCGTCACGGACGCGCTCTGTGCCACATCCCGCCGGTGGTTCCAAGCTACCGACGGGAGCCGACATTCACGCCCGCGCAGGAGACCAGTGATACCGCACCGAGATGGCCGGTCTCGGAACAGTCACGGAACACCATCTCGGCGCGCACTCGCTCCGAAACTCAATGGGCGGTCCGGCTGCTGGTCATCGACTCCGCGGAGTCCACGAGTCGCGGAATGCCTACGTCAACTGGCCGAGGGTACGGGAGCCGAGATGCGGTCGATTCCGCCTAACAGCGGATCTGCGCACAAGCCATGGAAGAACGATTCCTGTGGCAACCGATCCCCGGAGGGGTCCGGCGGCAGCGCAGATTCGTTTGAGTCCGTGCTCCCCGTAATGGAGTTCGCCGGAGCGGGAGCCGGTGGAGGCCGGAAGGCGGGAACGCAGGACCGGAGCCTGGAGGCTGGGAGCGGGAGCGCGGACGGTGGGGTGCCCGGAGGGTGGGGCCCCGACGGTCGCGCAGGAGCGGGAGGCCGGGAGGCGCAGGGCCGTAGGGGGGTGTCCCTATGGTTCTTGTCAAGCGGCTGCTGGTGATGGTTGGCGGTAGGGTTCGCGGTTTCTGAGCATGGCGTGGAGGACGTCGCAGCGTCGGCGGGCGAGGCAGATGAGGGCGGCGTTGTGTTTCTTTCCTTCGGCGCGTTTGCGGTCGTAGTATGCGCGGCTGGTGGGGTCGTGCAGCGCGGCGAACGCGGAGAGGAAGAAGGCGCGTTTGAGTTTGCGGTTGCCGAATCGGGCGGGGTGCTCGCCGCGGATGGAGGTGCCGGATCGGTGGGTGACTGGGGCGATGCCGGCGTAGGCGGCCAGGTGGCCGGCGGTGGCGAACGCGGAGCCGTCACCGACTTCGAGGAGGATGCGGGCTGCGGTCCTGACGCCGATGCCGGGCATCGAGGTCAGGACTTCCGAAAGAGGGTGCGCATCAAGCATTTCCTCGATCTGGTCGGCGATTGATTTTCTTTGCAGCAGTGTCTCTTTCAAGGTGTCGGCGAGTTTCGGTAGAACGGTGTCGGCTGCGGTGGTGCCGGGCACGGTGACTGTCTGCGTGTCGAGTGCGGTGAAGATGTCATCGACGAGGCGGGCACCCATGCGGGGTGCGTGCTTCGTGGCGATAGTGGTCGGTTTGCGGCGCCCAGCTTTGCGCAGTCCTTGTGGCCCGCCGTGACGGGAGAGCATCTCCAGCACCGCCGGATGGGTGACGCGTGGCCCCAGGACACGTTCGAGGGCGGGATGGATGCTGGTGAGCAGTCCGCGGATGCGGTTGCTGATCCGGGTGGCTTCACCGGCGAGGTCGTCGTCGAAACCGACGAGGACGCCGAGTTCGGCCAGCGTCTCGTCGCCGGTGTCCACGTGGCGCAAGGTGTGGGGCATGGTGCGGGCAGTGTCGGCGATGATGAACGCGTCGCGGGCATCGGTTTTTGCCTGGCCTGGGTAGAGGTCGGCCACTCGCCGCATTGACAGGCCTGGCAGGTAGCCGACATCGTGGCCACAGGCGCGGGCGACGGTCACCGGTAGGGCGCCGATCGTGTTGGGCTGATCGACGACTATCAGCATCGGTCCGTGGCCGGTGAGCCGGTCGAAGACCGCACGCAATCGGCGATCGTCGTTGGGCAGTGCCTTGTCGTAGACTCGGGCGCCGTCGGCGGTCAACGCGACGGCGTGATGTTCGCTTTTCCCCACGTCAATGCCGCAGAACACGGCGTAGTCGGTGTTCATCAGGTCCCTTCTCGTCGAACGAGAACGGTCGCCGATCCGACGTCCATGCCCGGCACCCACGTTACGAGGAGACCTGCTCCACGATCGAGCGGCCCTGTCCCTATCAGCGGTCCATCGACGTCCACCACATCCGGCGACACCACCCCCGGATCATGCGTGCGACAGGGGCAGGAAGTCATACCGGATCTGGCGACCGTAGCCCCTTGGTCAAGAGCTACGAAAAAGGTAACGGGGAGCCTGGAGGCCGGAGACGGCGGGAGCGCCGGCACTTCAGGATCGTGTGCGCAAGTGCGGTCTGAGGATCCCCAGTTTCAGTGGACACCCGAGATAGCGGGGCGAGGGGTCCTGCTGGAAGGATGTCGCCATGTCCAGGACGCGTCGGTCGTTCACACCTGAGTTCAAGGTGGAGGCTGCTCGTCGGGTGAACGACGGCGGCCGGCCGATCATTGAAATCGCACGTGAGTTGAACGTGCATGAGAACTTGTTGGGTAAATGGGTTCGTACCGAACGACTTCGCGACGGTGTCATCGACCAGGTGCGTGACGCCCCGCCCGATGGCGAGCTCTCGGGCAGCGGGCGCGCGGAGTTGACCCGACTTCGTGCGGAGGTCACCGAGAAGCATCGGGACATCGCGTTCCTGAAAAACGTATCGGCGCACCTTGCGGCGCAACAACATCGGTGAGCAAGTTTGAGCTCATCACCGCGGAGTGCGCCGACCACGACACCTCGAAACTGGCTGGTTCGCAAGGTGTTTCACGCTCCGGGTTCTATGCCTGGGGGACTCGGCAACGCCACACCGAACCGACGGCACGTCAGCAGTGGCGTCGGGATCTCGAGGTCAAGATCGCCGCGCACTGGAAGGCGTCGCAACGCACCTACGGCTCGCCGCGGATCACCGCTGACCTGCACGCCGAAGGCGTGGCGGCCTCGGAGAACACCGTGGCCAAGATCATGGCCGAGATGTGCATCGAGGGCATCAGCCCACGCACGTTCAAGACCACCACTCAGGTCGATCCGAACGCGCCGTTCCCGCCCGATCGGGTAGGCCATCAGTTCGACCAGGGGCGGATCGACGCCGTGTGGACCTCGGACATCACGTACCTGACCTGCGAGGAAGGTGATGTGTATCTGTGCGCGATCCGCGATGAGCACTCGCGCCGGATACTGGGCTGGGCGGTGGCCGACCACATGCGCACCGAGCTCGTCGTGGCCGCCGTCGACGCCGCGGTGCACACCCGCGGCGGGTCGGTGGCCGGCACCGTGATGCACAGCGACCGAGCCAGCCAATTCACCAGCCACGACATGGCTGCCGCATGCTCCAAGCACGGCCTCAAACGCTCTATGGGCGAGACCGGGATGTGCTGGGACAACGCCGGCGCGGAGGCGCTGTGGTCGACGGTCAAGCGCGAATACTACAAACGCCACGCCTACGACACGATCTCGAATCTGACTGCAGGACTTGATAATTACATCCGATTCTACAATCCTGACAGGAGACACACGGCGTTGGGAATGATCTCACCTATCCACTTCGAGACCGCCGAACCGACAAGCCAACAATCAAGCTAACCGTGTCGACTATTTCGGGGGAGCCCCACCCTCAATCCGGAGGAGGCACTCACAACCTGAGCTCTCCGGAAACACCGGGACGGATCATGGGGACCGTAAGGTCGTCTACATGTTCGACAGCAGTTCGCCAAAGGCCGAACTCAACCGTTTACTCGCATCATGAGGGCTTAGTTCACAGCAGGGTTGCCCCGGCATCAGCGGGCAAGGCGACACCGGTCACATGACGGGATTCATCTGAAGCCAGCCACGAGACGACTGCACTGATGTCCTCTGGCTCGGCCCACGGGACCGGCAACGCATTTAGCGAGCGAAAAGCGTCAAGACAATCATCCGCAGTAGGATTGTCAAGATCAGGACGGAAGAGTCGAAACAATCTGTCGCTGAGCAACATATCGGTGGCAACAGACGATGGGTTCACCGAGTTCACTCGGATCCGATATGGAGCGAGTTCGAGAGCGAAAGCCTTCATCAGACCCGTGACTCCGTGTTTGGCGGCGATGTAAGCCGCCAGGTTGCGCTGTGCTTTAATTCCGAGCGAAGAGCCGACGATGACGATCGAGCCGCCCTTATCGAGTTCAATCATGGACGGAATCACCGCTTTGAGGGTGCGCCAGACCCCCGTGAGGTCGATGTCGAGAACGTCCTGCCATGTCTCATCGGTTATCTCCCAAGCATTTCCAGGTCGCTGCGCGATCCCAGCATTGGCACAGACCACGTCGACACTTCCGAACGAGGACATGGCAGATGCGACGGCGTCATCCAGACCGGATTGGTCTCGTACGTCAACAGCAAGTGGCAGCACCCTCGAGCCGGTCTCCGTGACCAGTCGAGCCGTCTCCTCGAGATCCGACTGTTTCGACAGCAGATAGTCAACCGAGAGAGCCGATTCCGCCGGTAAGTCGAGGGCGACTATGGATGCACCCTCTCCGGCCAGCCGGACGGCATGTGCCCGTCCTTGGCCACGTCCGGCGCCAGTTATCAGTGCGACCTTTCCAAGAAACTGACCCACTTCATTACCCTTCGCTCCGGCACGTATTCTGTTTGACCAGCCGGTCTGGCCTGGGTGGTCATGGGTTGGTCGCCCCTTTGAATCACTCTAGTACTAGAGTTTGTCAACGTCAACGGACGTTGATAGCCTGAGATCGATTTCGAGCGCGACCTTCAAAGCAATTCACGAAATGCCTACGAACGATGCCCCCTGGTGACATATATGTGCGTTCACGACTATAGATACAACGACTACTGCAACGCCCTAGGGAGGCATCCATGACGCGGCTTGCGGGTAAGGTGGCCATCGTCACGGGTGGTGCGCAAGGGATGGGAGCTTCACACTGCCGGGCGGTAGTTGCTCACGGTGGTGCCCTGGTCGTCGCAGATGTTCAAGATGGCGTCGGTAGCCGACTCGCAGCCGACCTCGGTCCCGCTGCGCATTACGTGCACCTAGACGTCACCGACGAGGCCGGTTGGACAGACGCGATCGCTGAAACACTCCGTCACTTCGGCAAACTCAACGTTTTGGTGCACAACGCGGGAATCGTCCAGCACGCCCGGCTCGGGAAGTACACACGGGCCGATTGGGATCGAATGTTGGCCGTCAACACCACCGGACCGTTCATCGGAACCACGATTGCGCTGCAAGCACTCACCGACGCGGCTCCGTCGTCGGTGATCAACATCGCCTCCGGTGCCCGCTTTCGAGGTCAAGCCGGCATGCACGGCTATACCGCGAGCAAGTGGGCGTTGAGAGGCTTCACACGTTCGGCTGCACTGGAATTAGGAGGCCGCGGCACCCGTGTCAACTCGATCTGCCCGGGCGTCATCGCCACACCGATGACGGCGGAGGGTGATTTCAGTTCCCACTTCGGCCCCTTGGTCGAGCGGGCGATCCATCTGAAATCTCTAATCTGGTCGTCAACCTTGCGAGCGACGATTCGTCATATTCCACTGGCGCGGACTTCGTCGCTGACGGGGGCGACCTCGCTGGTCCGCTGCTGGTATGAGCGCGAACCGTGCGAACAAGCGCGCTCGCGCAATGTAATCCCGGCAGGTCCGCATCATCGAGGGAGTGGAAGAAGTGTTGAAGACCGCGTTTACCGAGACATTCAAAATCGACCATCCGATCGTCTGCGGTGGAATGACCGCAGTCGGAACGGCCGAGCTGATCGGCGCTGTGGCAAACGCGGGAGCACTCGGCTTTCTGACAGCACTCACGCAACCCACCCCTGAAGCGCTGGCAAAAGAGATCGCCCGCACACAGTCGCTGACCGATAAGCCGTTCGGCGTGAATCTGACAATTCTGCCTACCATCGAACCGGTCCCCTACGACGAGTACCGGGATGCCATCATCGACGGCGGGGTCAAGATCGTCGAGACCGCCGGCGCCAACCCCGCCCCACATCTGCCGGCGCTCAAGGGTGCCGGGGTCAAAGTTGTCCACAAGGCTGTCTCAGTTCGGCACGCCGTCAAGGCAGAGAAGCTCGGAGTCGACGCGGTGTGCATCGACGGGTTCGAGTGTGCAGGGCACCCGGGTGAAGATGATGTCTCGGGCCTCGTCCTGATCAATGCCGCAGCACGGCAGCTGACGATTCCAATCATTGCCTCTGGCGGGATCGCGAACGGCGCCGGACTCGTTGCGGCACTCGCGTTGGGTGCATCCGCGGTCAACATGGGCACCAGATTTGTGGCCACTACTGAAGCGCCCGTCCACGACAACGTGAAACAGCAGATCGTGGCCAATGACGAGCGCTCGACACAAATCGTGTTTCGTCAGTTCCGCAACACCGCCCGCGTCGCTCGCAACGCGGTCTCCGAAGAGATCGTCGAGATCTCGAGTCGTCCCGGCGCAACCTTCGCAGACATTGCCCACCTCGCCTCAGGCGCACGTGGGCGGTCGGAGGTCCTGGATAAAGGCGTCATGGATGGCGGCATGTGGTGGGCGAGTCAAGCTCAGGGACTGATCTTCGAAGTCGACTCCTGCGCCCGGGTGGTCGCCACGATCATGGATGAGGCCCAAGCACTGATATCGGACACACTTCCTGCCCTCACCCAGTAAGCGTGTGCGGATTGCCCAGGAGAAACCGATCCGTCCCGGTGTTTCCGGAGGTTCGTCTTAAAGGGAGAAAGCCCAGACGGGCGAATGGGATCCTGAAAGCGGCATCGGCTTTCTTCGCGGCCGAGATCGACCGGCCACACCGGCAATCGAGGACTTCATCCGCACCGACCAGGGACATCGGGTGGGTGCGGATGGTCTTGTCTGGGGTGTCGATTCGATGTGTACTGTGCTCTCTGAGCATGGGTGGCGCATCGCCCCGTCCACGTACTACGAGCATATCAATCGCGGCCCGAGCGCCCGTGTGCTGCGCGATGCGTACGTCATCGACGCGATTCACTCGCTGCGCAAGCAGCAACCGCTGGCGCAGATCCTGGGTTCACGTAATACCTGGATAGTGTTGCGTGGCAGAGGTATAGATGTTGCTCGATGCACTGTTGAACGGGTTATGCGGGAGATGGGATGGCGTGGCGCGAGCAAGAAGAAGCGGGTACGCACAACCGTGCCCGACTCGGGTGCGCAGCGGCCGGCGGATCTGGTCGACCGGCAGTTCTGTGCCGCGGCACCCAACCGGTTGTACGTGGCTGATTTCACCTACTGTGGCACCAAATCAGGTTGGGCGTATACGGCTTTCGTGATCGATGTGTTTGCCCGCACGATTGTTGGCTGGAAGGTGGCCACGGAGATGACGGTGAACCTGGTGACAGATGCACCGACCCGGTCTCCGATCGCCCAATCCGTGACCCCAACACCCAACTTCGAGATCACGCCAGCCGGTTCGTGCCCGAGCACGATGGGCCGTCGCGGGAAGTAGCCCAACCACGCTGGGTCGTCGACGGCCGAGACATCCGAATGACACAACCCGGATGCCTTATGGCAATCAACGCCTCACCCGGTGCCGGCTCCGGGTCAGGCCACTCGACCAATTCCACAGGGGTGCCCGTTTCGGTGAACTGCCAGGCCCTCATACGTGTCCCCGACACTCGGCTCGATCATGCGACATTGACGACCATCGCAACATTCTGCGGCCCACCGGCATTCGTCACCGCAGCAACCTTGGCCCCGGGTACCTGTCGCTCCCCTGCCTGCCCACGAAGTTGGACCACCGCTTCGGCAAGGAACTGCAATCCGTGGACTCTGCCCTCCGCGATGTGCCCGCCGCTGGTGTTCATCGGCATCTTCCCGCCGGGGCCGATCGTCTTTCCGCTGTCGATCCAGTCGCCGAACTCACCATCGCCGCACAATCCGAGCGCCTCGGCCCAGGCGATGGTCAAGTAGGTGAATCCGTCATAGAGCTGGGCCGTGTCGACATCTGCTGCCGTGAACTGAGACCGCGACCAGAGTCGGTCCGAACACAACTTGGCGCCGCCATACAAGAAGTCGTCGCCGAAGATCCACCGGGTATCCGGATTGCCCCCGTTCGAATACGCGATCGCGTCAACGAGCACAGGCGTCTGCTGCAGATCTCTGGCACGTTCTGCCGTGGTGACGATCACCGCGACCGACCCGTTGACCGGGTAGTCGCAGTCGAACACCCTCAGCGGGTCAGCGATCATCCGGCCGTTCATGTAGTCGTCCATCGTGATCTGCTCGCGCAGCACAGCCTGCGGATTGAGTGCGGCCCACTTTCGCGCGTTCAGGACAACGTGACCGTAATCCTCCTCACTACCGCCGAGTTCGGCTAAACGGCGCCGCTTCCGCATTCCGATGCCCATCAGGACACCTGCCCAGCCGTACGGCGCAAGATATTGCTCGGCACCACGAACGGGAGCACTGTCGGTGGAGACCGCTCCGGCGTAGCCGGTCGACCGGGTCATACAACGCAGCGCGAGGACGGTCTCGGCGGCACCGGACGCAACCGCCATGATTGCTTCTGTCGCGCTGACAAGCCCCGAGGGCCCCGTACTGGGCGACAGATCACCCCACACCGCCAGGTCGCTCATGCCGAGCATTCGCGCGACGTCGTGCGTCGGTATGTCGTCTTCGAAACGATAGTGGTACATGCCGTCGATATCGTCGGCGAGCAGGCCGGCATCTGCCAGTGCCCCTGTGCACGACAGGTATGCCAGCTTTCTCGGGTCGTCGAGCCCTCGACGACTGAAGGGCGAAAAGCCCACGCCGACAATCGCAACATCACGCGAGAGAGAACCCATGTTCACAGCTCCTTCGACACTCTGAAGACCGGAACGGTCTGCTCGCCGCGGTCGTCGAAGTCGACGATGAGCGGAAGCCCGATCGAAAGTTCTTCGAGCGGGGTGCCGACGATGTTGGTTATCATCCGTAGGCCAGGTTGTTCTTCGAGTTCGACGAGGGCGATGACATACGGAAGATGATCGGCGAATCCGGCGTGGAAGGCCTGGCTCAAGCCGGCATAGCTGTAGAGGGTCGCGCGCCCCGAGACCTCGACGTATTCGAGGGTTTCCCGTCTAGTCCAGGGCGACACCGTGTCCGGCGGATAGATGTAATTGAGGGTCTCGCTGCAGCGCTGGATCTTCAACTTGTGTTCGTTGGCGCCTGCCCAGAACTCGACACTTTCGAATGCCGGCCACGGAGCCGGTTTGGCGACGACGGATGGTGCGGTCACAGGACACTCTTTTCGACCGCGGTCACAAGATCATCGAACAAACCCACGTAGAACTCGCCGTACTCTTCGGCGAAGGAATTCGGCAGGACGTCCGTGATCCATACGAGTCTGCATCCGGCGCCGTCAGTTTCGAATATCTGCATCGAGGCGGCGTGGAAGGTAGCGCCGAACAGATTAGGAACCGTATAGGTCGCGCGGCGGTGCTCAGGGTCGACCGCAACGCCCAGTTCCCAGACCTCGTTGCCTTCCAAGTCCGTCACGACTCGGTAGTCACCCTCTTGGCGTTCGGCGGAAGCTCCGGAGAACACGTGGACCTCGGACCTGGTGAACCTATCGATGAAGTCCCACGCCTGCTCGGGAGTTACCGACAGATCGGCTGACTTGTAGATTGACGCCATGTCGTTTCCGTTCTCGTGTGGTTGAAGTGATCCGGACGATTGCCGGACCGAGTGTTCAGGGGAGCTTTGACAGCGACTTGATTTCAAGGAACTCCTCGAATCCCTGCTGTCCGTACATTTTTCCATTGCCTGATTGGCGATATCCGCCGAAGGGCGCGTCCGGGTCGAAGGTGACGCTATTGATGTCGACCTTGCCTGTACGGAGCGCCCGAGCCACACGTTCGGCGCGGACGATGTCCTCACCGTAGACGGCGCCCGCCAACCCGTAGACAGAGTCGTTGGCGATGCGGATCGCGTCTGACTCACCATCGTGGGGAATGATCACCTGAACCGGTCCGAAGATCTCTTCCTGCGCGATGGTCGCTTTCGAGTCTTCCACCACGAACACTGTAGGTCGCACGAAATTTCCGGCTTGGACTCCGTCGGGACGGCCGGTCCCGCCGCCGACGAGACGAGCGCCCTCGGCGATTCCGGTCTCGATATAGCCTTCGACGCGCTTGCGGTGAGCTTCCGAGGCCATCGGTCCGACAGTCGATCCGGAGTCGAGCGGATCACCGACCTTGATGTCGGCTAGGTATTTCTCGGCGAATCCCACCGCTTCCTCGAGCTGCCCGCGCGGGACGATCACCCTGGTGAGGCAGCCGCATCCTTGGCCATTGGCCGTAGTGACCGAGTCCATTCCGGCACGGATCACAGCGTCGAGATCTGCATCGTCGAGCGCGACGAGTGCCGATTTGCCGCCGAGTTCGAGGGAGACCCGTTTGACAGTGTCTGATGCGAGGGCACTGATCCGCTTGCCCACCGCGGTCGATCCGACGAAGGAGACCATGTCGACCATCGGGTTGGTGACGAGCGCTTCGCCTACTTCGGCGCCGGTACCCACGACAAGATTGAACACTCCCGCCGGCAGGGCGGCCGCGTCGATTGCCTCGGCGAGCAGGTACCCCGTGAGGGGTGCGATCTCGGCCGGCTTGAGAACGATTGTGTTACCGGCGGCAAGCGCCGGGGCCACCTTGATCGACATGAGTAGCAAAGGGAAATTCCACGGCGTCATCGCACCGACGACGCCGATCGGTTCGAACGCCAGCGTCGAGTGCTCGAGCTGCTGTGTCCATTCGAACGCTCTTGCCCGCTCGCCGTAGCTGGAGTAGAGACTCGCCGCCAGCCCTTGGAAGGCCTCGGCCTGTGGGCGGATGATTCCGACCTCCTGGCAGAACAGCTCGACGAGTTCGGGCATCCGCGCGTTGAGTTGTTCGGACACAGCCGACAGGTAACCGGCACGCTCGTCCGGACTCAACGCGGCCCAGGCCGGTTGGGCACGGGCCGCAGCATCGACAGCGTCGCCGGCGTCGGCCGAAGATCCCAGCGCCACCACTCCGATGGGTTCCTGCGTCGCCGAGTTGTTGATCGTCAGATTCTCGGTCCCCTGAGATGCGGTCCATTTCCCGTCGATGTAGAACTCGTCTCGCTGATACATCTCAATCACCTTTTCAGTGCGGTTGTTCTGGGTAGGCAGACTCTCGGATCAGAAATCGGCGTCACGGATAGACTTCGCCCCCATCGACCTTCAAGCTGGCTGCACTCACGTACGAGGATGCGTCGCTTGCGAAGAAGAGCGCCGCGCCGACCACGTCTTCTGGTTCACCGAGACGTTGCAGCGTGGTGCCCTTGACTTCCTCGAGAACTTGGTCCATGTCCCAGGCCTTGCTGATGTCTGTACGGAACCTTCCGGCCATGATGCAGTTGACACGCACCTTCGGCCCGTAGGCCCGGGCCAGGGACTGCGTCATGTTCAGTACCCCAGCTTTCGCTGCTACGTATGGCATCGCGATCGGCGTCGGATGGATGGCACCGATGGAACTGATGTTCAGTATCGACCCGCCATCACCGTCAGACATTCGTTTGGCAATCAAGGTGCTGAGCCGGAACACGCTCTTGAGGTTCACGTCCAGTGTCTTGTCGTAGAGTTGCTCGGTGATGGACTCGAGCGATTCGTAAGGCACTGACACACCGGCGTTGTTGACAAGGACATCGACTCTGCCGAACTCTGCGTACGCGACGTCGGCGAGGTTCTTGAGGTCGTCCCACTTGCCGACGTGGCAGCCGACTCCCAGTGCACGACGTCCGTACTTCTCTGTCAATTCGCTCGCCAGCTTTTCGCAGTTCTCCGCCTTCCGGCTCGCCACGATCACCTCTGCCCCTGCCGCCGCGAACCCGCGCGACATGGCCTGACCCAGTCCTCTGCTGCCGCCGGTGATCAGTGCGACCTTTCCCTCGAGTGAGAAGTTCGGAAGTGCTGGATCTGTCATGGGTGGATCTCCTTGTCTGGGCCCTGAGGGCGTGAAGGATTTAACGGTTGACGGATATCGCGGTCGGCAGAACCTCGGAAGTGTGTTCGCCGAGGCGAGGCGACCTCGCCGGCGGACGTTCATCAAACGCCGAGAACCGATAGGGCGCACCCGGTGTTCGGGCGCTCGCGGCATCGGCGAAGTCGACTTCGTTGAAGAACTCACGGACGCGGAGGTGTTCGATTCCGAGCACCTCCTCCGGGGAGTACACCGCACCGATTGGCATACCGCGCTGCTGGCCTTCACGGAAGGCCGTCTCCGCATCGATCATCAAGAAGAAGACCTCCAGCACTTCGTGGATGTGCGCGAAGTTCTCTTGGCGATATGCGGGGTCCAGAAACGCTTCGTCCACGAGGTCCATCGAAAGCCCATGGCTATCCAGCCATTCGAGCATGATCATCCACGCCTTCTGTTCGTTGAGTATGAAAACGAGCACAACATGTCTGCCGTCGGCGCACACGAACTGAGCAGGTGCGGTCTGAGTCGGTGATGCAAGGCGAGCAGTCTGGCGTCCGATCTTGACCCTGGGGTAGAACCAATACGCATTCGCCAGCTCGACGGTAATGGCCATCGCATCGTGAACGGCCAGATCAATGAAGTCTCCACTGCCAGTGGAGAGTCTGTGGATCAACGCCAGCAGGGCCGCTGAATGCGCGAAACTCGCGGCCGTGTGAAAGGTCTGGTTGCCGGTCGGCCTGATGGGCGGGATGGAGTGGTCGTCATAGCCGCAATTTGCGAGAACTCCACTGGCCGCGAACGCGACGAGGTCACACGACTTCAACTCGGACCACGGACCGGTGAGGCCGAACGGGGTGATCACGATGCTGATCAGCTTCGGGTTCAGCCCCGTCAGCAGTTCACTTGAGAGTCCGAGTTCACGGAACTCGGCAAGATGACCGCTGAAGACGAATATGTCGGCATCTCCGAGCAATGTGGTCAAACGGTGTCGTCCGGACTCCGTAAGTACGTCAAGCACAACGCTCTTCTTGCTCACGTTGTAATGCCAATAGGTGAGACTGTGTTCGAGATCCTCTCGGTCGCGGAGATACGGTCCGATCCGACGGCTGGGCGATCCGCCCGGGGGCTCGATCTTGATGACGTCCGCACCCATTTGGGCAAACAACTTGCCAACCAGCTCACCGGCAGCATTGTTGGCGAACTCGACCACTTTGAGGCCACTGTACGGCCGCTGTGAAGCCATCGTCAGATCACCCCACTATCGTGGAGATCGGAAAATTGTTCCGACGGCATCTGCAACAGCTCCTTGAAAACGTACTCATTGTCCTCGCCCAACAGTGGAGAGGACCGCCAGTGAACAGGTTTGCTCGCATCCGCCAGGAATGGCGTCCCTTCGAACGGTGCAGGCCCGATCTCGGGATGGTCCATTTCCACGAACACGCCGCGATGAGCCAACTGAGGATCACGATCAACGACGTCCTCGGCGTCTTGCACCAGAGAAGCCCGAACCCCGTGCTGTTGAAGAAGACCTGCCACTTCGCGGCCACTGCGGGCCCCCGTCCACTCCGCCACCTTCTGGTCGAGGCTCGCCACTGCACCGCGTCGTCTGGCTTGATCGGCGAACTCGGGCGCCGCGGCCCACTGCGGCCGACCGAGCGCATCGACAAACCTGTCCCACTCCGCATCATCGAAGACCGCGACCGCAACCCAGCGGTCTGGTTCGCAAGTCGGGTAGACCCCATGTGGTGCCGCATCTGAGAACTCCAACAGGTTCCCAGGCGGGAAATCCGAATCCCGATAGGTTCTGTTGTTCACTTCCGCATCGAGGAGGGCCGGTCCGATCAGATGGACCGACGCTTCGAGAGCGGACACGTCGATCTCCGTGCCCTCGCCTGTCAGGGCCCGATGATAAAGAGCCATCAGTATCGCGGCGCTGGCGTTGTACGCCGCCTGGTTGTCCATATAGGACATACCCCAACCAGAGGGTTCCCGATTCGGCAGGCCGCTCGAAAAGGTCAGTCCACCAACAGCTTGCACAACCGGACCATAGCTCCGGTAGAACTCGTCGGGTCCGGAATGCCCGAAGCCACTCATTCGGGCTGAGATGATCGACGACTTGATCTCCCGTAGCGCGTCATAGGCGAGATCCCATCGCTCCATGATCCCCGGAGCGAAGTTCTCCGTCACAACATCGCTTCTCGCGATCAACCGTCGCACCAGCGAACGCCCCTCCTCGGTCCTCATGTTGATGGTGACGCCGAGCTTGTTGCGGTTGTAATTGTTGAAGTGGCCGCTCATGTTCGGGCTCGCACCAGCGACCTCTTGGCTCATGGCGCGACTGGAGTCGCCCTTGTAGATAGGCATCCGCCTGGTGAGGTCGAGCCTGGTGCGATCCTCGATCTTGATGACCTCGGCGCCGAAGTCCGCAAGGAATCGCGTCGCGAGGGCTCCGACTCCCACCCAGCAAAAGTCAGCGATCCGGATCCCCGCGAGTGGCCCCTCTCCACGCTCACGCCGCGCAGCGGCGGATCGGCCGGTTTCCGGCACACGTAATTGCACTTGAGAGTCCTTACAGCTTGTGGTTTCGAATGCCATGACTTCCCTGACTACGCTGCTTTTTCGGAAGTGCAGGCGGTGGAGAGCCCGTTAGTCCGAAGCGGGCAGCGGCTTGCTGTCTTTGAGCGTCAGGACGACGCCGTCAATACTCAGACTTCCAGAACCCCCGCGCGTAGCCATGACCTCGACAGCCTCACTCTCGGGCAACACGTACCTCTTGCCGATAAGTGTTCCGGCGTCCAATCCGTCGGCCGGCGTACCGATCTCGCCACCCGACAGGTCAGCTGACATCGGGTGTCCACCACATTCGAGGCTGAACTCCTCGGCGGCCTTGATGATGATCACCTGGGTCGTACACACCGTGCTGGCCAACCGTTGACCGGCTTTCAAGACCGACGCAGTCTGATCCGTCATCAACTTCTCCATCATCTACTCGTTGAATATTCAATTCACTCTTCGGGTCACCGTAGAAGGACCGGACCGTGTGCGAAGACCTTTCGCGATTCGACCTCATCCGTAACCTGCGACAGCTCGGTCAATCAGGTTTGACTGAACCGCTGTCGCAACTACTCTACCAGTAGAGTAGTTTAGTTGTAACCCACTTCACAACCCAGCTTGTGCCAGCACGCAGGCCACAACGACGTAGGAGAATCATGCCCCTGGGAATGATCTTGGAGATGGCCGCAAGCGCCTACGGCCCCCGAGAGGCCCTCACCGATGCGAATGGCGAGCGAACGTCCTTCGAGCAATGGCACCGGCGCGCAAGCCAAGGCGCCTCGTGGTTGGTGGACCGAGGCACTACTAACGTCGCCTACCTGGGGCTGAATGGTTCAATGCTGCCCACGGTGATGTTTTCGTGCGCGCTCGCGGGCGTCCCGTTCACGCCCCTCAATTTCCGCCTCTCCGACGAACAACTTCGTGATCATCTCGAAGCGCTCGGAAGTCCCCTGCTCATATCCGACCCCCGCTATCTGGCGAAGTTCGGTTCGCGAGACCAGGCGATCGGTTCCGACGAGTGGTTGCACCAGATCACCGAAATGAATCCACTCCTGGACAAGCAGATCGAAGACGACGCAACCGCCGTTGTGCTGTTCACGAGTGGAACCACCTCAAGGCCCAAAGGCGTGCGGCTCCGTCACGAGAACCTCGTCAACTACGTTCTGCAGACTGTCGAGTTCGGATCGGCCGACGAGAGCGACGCAACCCTGACCACCGTCCCCCCGTACCACGTGGCCGCGATCGGCGCCGTGATCAGCAATCTCTATGCAGGCCGCCGCGTGGTATACCTTCCCGATTTCCGCGCCGACGAATGGCTGCGGGTCGCTCGAGACGAGGCCGTCACAAATGCCATGGTCGTTCCGACGATGCTCAGCCGGATCGTCGACGAGCTCGGAGACCAGGATGCAGAGCTACCACAGCTGAGAGGACTTGCCTACGGCGGCGCGAAGGTGTCGCAGCGAGTCCTGAAGAAGGCGCTGCAGAAGTTCCCCACAGCCGACTTCGTGAACGCATACGGCCTGACGGAGACGAGTTCGACAATCGCGCTGCTCGGCCCCCAAGACCACCGCGACGCCCTCCAGAGCGGCGATCCCGACGCCCTTGCCCGACTCGGGTCGGTCGGTCGTCCGGTGCCGGGGATCGAGGTCGAGATCCGCGACACCGACGACAACCCACTACCCACAGGTACCCAGGGGTTGATCTGGGTACGCGGACCTCAGGTATCCGGCGAATATACCGAGCAGGGGTCAGTTCTCGACGACAGTGGGTGGTTCCCGACGAAGGACGGCGGATACCTTGACAAGGCCGGATACCTCTTCGTCCTGGGTAGGCTGGACGACACAATCATCAGGGGCGGCGAGAATATCGCCCCACACGAGATCGAGTCGGTCCTCCTCGACCACAACGAAGTTCGGGAAGCAGCCGTTGTGGGAGTCTCTGACGACGAGTGGGGTCAGCGGATAGTCGCCGTGGTCGTCCTCACGGAAGCTGCGCGGACCACCGAGGAAGAGCTCACCGACTTCGTCCGAACCCGACTCCGCAGCTCGAAAACCCCCGACCAGTTCATCCTCGCGACCGAACTCCCCTATAGCGCGACGGGGAAACTCTTGCGCCGAGAACTGGTCAACAATCTCACGACCACACCCTCAGTTCACTGACCGATCAGACCGAATCGGCATTGACTTCTTAACAGCAGCGACCTAAATTTATCTAGTACTAGAGTATCTATTTTTCTGTTTTAACGCCGAGACCCAGTGGAGCGATGACGTGTCGTGGAACTTCGAAACCGATGGTGAATTTCAGAAAGAACTCAACTGGATTGAGGACTTCGTACGAGACGAGATCGAGCCGATCGACCACATCGTGGCCGACTACGGGTTTGATCTGAATGACCCGGTCCGCAAGGCCCTCATTCCCCCACTGCAAGAAGAGGTCCGCAAGCGAAAGCTCTGGGCCTGTCATCTGGGCCCGAATCTCGGTGGGCCGGGCTACGGTCAGGTCAAGTTAGCTCTGATGAACGAGATTCTAGGCAAGTCGAAGTGTGCCCCAATCGTTTTCGGTTGCCAGGCGCCAGACTCGGGTAATGCCGAGATCCTGGCTCACTTCGGCAGTCCACGTCTGAAAGAGAAGTACCTCCAACCGCTTATCAACAACGAGGTCGTTTCGTGCTACTCGATGACCGAACCCGAGGGCGGTTCCGACCCGACGGGGTTCAACACCACGGCCACACGCGACGGTGACGATTGGGTGATCAACGGTTCGAAATGGTTCTCCTCTCATGCCCGCTTCGCAGCATTCAACATCGTGTTGGCGAAGACGGCACCCGACGCCGAACCCCACAAGCGGATGTCCATGTTCGTGGTACCCGCTGGGACGCCTGGCCTGGAGAACGTACGCGATGTGCGCGTGTTCGGACACCACGAGCACAAGGGAACCCACGCCTACCTTCGCTACAACGATGTTCGAATCCCCAGCGACCACTTGCTCGGCGGCGAAGGTGACGGGTTCGCGGTAGCGCAAACCCGCCTGGGCGGTGGCCGCATCCACCACGCGATGCGGACCGTGGGTCTCGTTCGGAAGGCTCTGGACCAGATGTGCGAGCGAGCACTGTCCCGGCACACCCAGGGAGAACGTCTCGCCGACAAGCAAATGGTCCAGGAGATGCTGGCGGACTCCTGGATTCAGCTCGAGCAGTTTCGCCTGCTGGTCCTGCAGACCGCATGGAAAATCGACAAGTTCGATGACTATCGCGTCGTGCGTCGTGACATCGCAGCCGTCAAGGCAGCCATGCCCAAGGTGTTGTCCGACGTCAGCGGCCGCGCTCTTCAACTCCACGGATCGCTGGGGGCCTCCGACGAGATGCCCTTCGGCGAGATGATCATGGAGTCCTACCGAATGGGTCTGGCCGACGGCGCCACCGAGATCCACAAGATCACAGTCGCCAAGCAGACGCTTCGCGGCCATGAGGCCGCACCCGGCCTGTTCCCGTCCGGTCATTTACCGGCACTCAAGGCCGCCGCCCTCGAGCGATTCGGCCCGATCATCGCGGAGGCGACAAAATGACAACACCCGACGAGACACCAGAACTGGCGCCGGTCAGGCCCGGAGAAGAACTCGACTGGGACAAGCTGGTTGCGTATCTGGGCGGCAGACTGGACGTATCACCGAAAGGCTGGTCGGTGCAGCAGTTCCCCAACGGCTCCGCGAATCTCACGTACCTGCTCACGCTGAGTGATGACCTAAAAGTGGTCATACGTCGACCACCACTCGGCGAGATCGCCGTCGGCGCCCACGACATGGGCCGCGAGCATCGTGTGCTCTCGCGCCTCAACAAAGAGTTCCCCAGAGCCCCCCTGTCACTGCTGTTCTGTGACGACAAGTCGATCATCGGTTCCGACTTCGACGTGATGGAGTACCGGCCAGGCGTCGTCGTGTGGCGGACAATTCCTCAGGTTCTGCAGGTCGGCGATAACGTCGCGCACCGTGTCGGCCTGGCCGTTGCAGAAGCTCTCGGCGATCTCCACCTCGTGGATCCTGAGGCCTGCGACCTAGGCGATCTCGGTCGCCCGCAAGGCTTCTTGCAACGGCAGGTCGGTGGTTGGACGAAGCGGTGGAACGCGGTGGCGTCCGACGGGGAGACCGATCTGATGGCGGATGCGGCGAAGCGGCTCGCGAACGCGATCCCGGAGAACCCCACTGTGTCGATCCTTCACAACGACTACCAGTTGAGCAACGTCCAGTTTGCTGCGGGCAAGCCCGATTCCGTGTACTCGGTGTTCGACTGGGACATGGCTACTCTCGGTGACCCGCTGCTCGACTTTGCCACCTTGCTCAATTACTGGCCGGATCCGTCAGACTCCGAAGGAAGCAGCGGACTATACCTGCCCGAGGTGGGCGCTCTCGGGTTGCCGAGCCACGTCGAGATGACACAGCAGTACGCAAAGACCACGGGCTATGACATCGGCGCGTTCGGGTGGTACCAGGCGTTCGCGTCGTTCCGTGTGGCTGTCATCCTGCAGCAGCTCGCAGCACGTTACTACCGCGGAGAGACCACCGATCCGCGTATGAAGCAGCGAGGCGAATTGGTGCGTCCGCAGGTGTTGCGCGCGATTGAGTTGCTCGATCTGAACGGGATCCACTGAAGATGCGCAACCTCGACCGAACCCGGAGGCGGTGACCAGTGGCAGCTGTGGCGGCCTACGACACGCCGCCGAGAGTGCGTGTTGTTGCAGATGGTATTTCGGTCATTCCAGTCGAGCTTCCTATCAAGTCGCTCGGCTACGTTCTCGTGTACGTCATCGACGGTGACGACGGGATACACCTCGTCGACACCGGATGGAACAACGAGCAGTCCTGGCGGTCACTCACCGACGGCCTCGCCGAGCTGGGACGGTCTGTGACCGATGTGCGTGGCGTGGTCGCAACGCACATCCACCCCGATCACTACGGGCTCGCTGGACGCATACGAGAGGTCTCCGGCGCGTGGGTCGGCCTGCACAGCGCCGATGCCGAACTGGTTGACGCGCACTATCTGCTGCCGACCGATCAACAGCCCGACCTGACAAACGAGTTGATGGCGGCAGGCGTTCCTGATTCGGATCTCGGCGAGGTCCAGGGTGAAGAACTGCCCGAGAGCGGCTATGTGACCAAGGTCATCCCAGATCTCGATGTGGCCGATGGCCAGGTGCTCCCGATCCCGGGGCGAGGGGTGAAAGCACTGTGGACACCGGGCCATTCACCGGGCCACCTGTGTTTCGCCATCGCGGATCAGGCCGCTCTCTTGACCGGCGATCACGTCCTTCCCCGGATAACGCCCGGGGTCTCCGTGTTCTCGTGTGCCGGTGCCAACCCGCTGGGCAACTTCCTGCAGTCACTCACCCGTCTCGCCGGCGTCCCCGCGGACATAGTTCTCCCGGCCCACGAGTACGAGTTTCGTGGCCTCGAAGAGCGGATCGCCGAATTGATCAAACACCACCGCGCCCGTTTCCTGGACGTGTATGACCTCGCCTCTTCCGGCAATCGAACGGCCTGGACGATTGCTTCGATGATGCGATGGTCCCGCACATGGGAGACCATCGACAGCCTCATGAAGCGGTCCGCTGTCGGTGAGACACTCGCACATTTGATTCATCTCGAAACGCTCGGAATGCTGCAACGTTCGACGGACCTCCCTCACCGCTGGTCCGCGTCGTCGGGTCGCCATCCGAACGGCAGGGACGACCTCCTCTCGCTGCTCTCCATACCGCGATGACAAATACCGGACACTCCGAAGACAATGTGATCATCGGACTCCACCCCGCGGTCACCGACACGACCATGCCGGTCCGAGACCTGCTGGTCGCCGCGGAAGCCCGAAGAATCGGGGGCTTCTACCTGCCGGAGCACACGCATCTGCCAGTGGACCGGGAACGTTCTCAGTATCCCGGCGGCGGCACCATGCCTGACCGCTACAAACGGCTGGTCGATCCGTACACGACGCTCGCCTACGCGGCCGCGCTGACAACTGGGATGGAGCTGGGGACCTGTGTCGGTCTGATCGGGAACCACGACCCGATCGCACTTGCCAAAGCCATTGCCACAGTGGATATGCTCTCGGGCGGACGAATGTTCCTCGGGGTTGGATTCGGTTGGAACAACGCCGAGTTCGTCGCCCACAACTCCGCCGATATCAGCGCAAAGGCTGATGTCACCCAGGAGAAGCTCGAACTGATGCGGAGTTTATGGACCGACGATGAGGCCTGCTACCAAGGCAAATTCGTCACTCTAGAGCCGAGTTGGGCTTGGCCGAAACCATCTCGCCGACCAGCCATCCCATCGCTTCTCGGTGCGCCGCCCACCGAACGGACATTTGAGAGAATCGCGACCTGGGCCGATGGCTGGCTGACGATGGGCACAACGTTGGCATCCGACGACTTCCCAGCGCATCTCATCTCCCTCAGAACAACCTGGGCCCGTCATGGGCGAGATCCCGATGACCTGCAGATCGCCGTCATAGAAGCGCCCTGCAAACGGAGCGAACTCGCACAAGTCCGCGATACGGCACGCACGCTCGGTGTGGGCAGGGTGATCCTCCACGTCGAGGACGCACCCGAGAAATCATTGCTGGAAGTAATGGACGATATCGCGGCTGTGCAGTCGAGTTGACTTGTTCCGCTCGCGTATTCGCGAGCGGAACAAGTCAGGTTTGCCATTCAGCATACGGGCGCATGATTGAACCCAGGAATCAAATGCTTCCCGGCATCTACAGGTATCGCCGCACCGGTGATCTCTGATGATCGATCTGACGCCAGAGACAACATCACATCGCTGACCCGCTCCGGCGGAATGGCTAAACGACCGGCCAAGATCGCCGCGTGACGCGCGCCTCCGATGAGGACCTCGACAGTCCCGCCCGGCCCGCCATTGACCACGTCATAGATCCCTTGCCAGTGATTCATGGGCGAATCGATCACGCCGGGACACACTGCGTTGCATCAGATGCCACAGGGTCCCAACTCAAGTGCGATCGCACGCGTATGCCCGATCAATCCGTGCCTCGACGAAATATCGTGCGCATAGTTCGCCGCGCCTTCCAGACCGTTGATCGATGATGTGATGATCACAGAGCCGGAACGGTTCTCGATCATTTGAGGCGCCGCCGCCTTAACCGTGCGCCCACACGCCACTCAGATTCACGTCGACCATTTTCGTCCACTGGTCTTCCGATAGTTCCCAAAATGGAGTAAACCCAACGATTCAGGCATTGGCGATACCGACCGGATAGTCCACCGTTTCGATTTGCTCATCGATGTCGACCGCGATCACATTGGCTCCGGCGCCGGCGAAGGCGACCGCATGGGCACGCCCTTGGCCCCGCGCTGCGCCCGTGATGAATACAGTCTTCCCTTCGAGTTCTTGCATCTAGGCCTTCGAGGTGTGCGTCGGCAATTCGCCGCGGCTGGAATTCGCGACACCCGCGCCGTGACTTCGCCGAGGAGAGGATCCCGACCCTCGGCGAAGTCACGGATCGATCGTCGACCTACTCGAACTTCTTGTTCAGGAAGGCAATCCGTTCGGGAATGCCTCGGCAACGGTCGCGCTCACATCGATAGGGTCTACCTGATCGGGAATGACCTGCTGAGCAAAGTCAGGTCCTGGTCCGATCTCGTACATGTAAATGCCCCAACCACACACGGTCGGCAACGCGGCGACCGTTCCACCGCATTCGTAGTTGCCTCCGAGCGCGACCTTTCCGGTCTTTGCAGGCCCGGCGAGGGCATCCTTCACAGCTTTCGAGGTGACCTCGGACGAACCCATCGGCTTGAGGATGTTGTTGTACGTGGTCATCACTGTCGAGAATGCCAAGGCTGCCTGACCGGCGCCCGGCTCGGTGCCCTTGGCGTATGTTGACATGATCTTGCGATACAGAACGGCATCCTCGGTCTCACCCATTGGATCCGCCGTCAATTGCGTCACCTTCCACCCGACCATGTTCTCGCCTGCTGCAGCTAGAACATCAGGGGCATAACAGGTCTGGTTCGCGATCACCGGTGTGTTGAGGTTCTGCTGGCCGTAGGCGTTCGCGAACGCGACGCATCCGTTGGACGCGAGAATGCCGGTCAGCCCGCCGAGCTGGGCTGGGTTGATCGAGAGCAGCGACGACGAGTAGTCGGTGGCGGTGGGGCTCACCGCTGTCTGCTGGAAGCTGTATCCGGCCTGCTCGAGGGGTACTTCGAGCAGAGTTGCCGCAGCCAGAGCGGCGGGGTTCTGGCTCACTAGTGCGCCAAAAGACTTGTTCTGGGTCGGATGGAGCTTCAAATAGGCGGGGATCACGGGGCCTGACCCCGCCGTGCCTGAATTGAAGAACGCGACATTGGGTGCGTTGAAGTCCGGAAGCGACAGGGGAACCTCACCAATGACCATCAGACCAGCACCGTCGAGTATCGGATAGGTGACGCCCGAGTTGTAGTCGTTTCCAAGGAAAACGAAGGCCGGCTTGTTCGTTACCATCTGCTGCGCGCATCGCTGCGACGAGGTCGGCGTTCCGTCCACCGCGCACGAATCTAGCTCGATCTTCTTTCCACCAACGCCATCGAGCTCTTCGTTGATGTATTGCACAGTGGCTTCGAAGGCCGCCTGCACCTCTGGATACGTTCCGACTGACCCGGCGGTCTGATTGATGAATCCAACCTTGATCGTTCCCGACCCTCCGGAATCAGCCGAACCCCCGTTCTCGGTGCCGTTACACGCTGTAACTGCAACCAGTGCAGTCACACACGCGACAATCCCCAGTACCTTGCGTAGTCGGCGAGGACGCCGCGCACTGCTCGGGTCTGTTCTCATGACCGTCCTCAACTCTTTCTATGCGGCACCGATCGGCACCGACGGGATGGAAAGACGATCTCCCTCTCGATATGTACTCGCGTACTCGATAGTCGGAGGTGCGACCGTCTTGCTACAGCGTCCCACGCGACTGCGCACGTTGGAGTAGGTTTCGAAATTTTCGCTGCAATGCGCTTTCCAGCAGGCGAGACCCGGGCGATACTGGCACCGGCGCCAAAGTGACAGCGAGCGTGGTCCATGGTTTGGGTGGGGATACTTGATGCGCACCCTCTTTCGGAAGTCCTGACCTCGATGCCCGGCATCGGCGTCAGGACCGCAGCCCGCATCCTCCTCGAAGTCGGCGAGGGCTTAGCGTTCGCCACCGCCGGCCACCTGGCCGCCTACGCCGGCATCGCCCCAGTCACCCACCGATCCGGCACCTCCATCCGCGGCGAGCACCCCGCCCGCTTCGGCAACCGCAAACTCAAACGCGCCTTTCTCCTCTCCGCGTTCGCCGCGCTGCACGACCCCACCAGCCGCGCATACTACGACCGCAAACGCGCCGAAAAAAAGAAACACAACGCCGCCCTCATCTGCCTCGCCCGCCGACGCTGCGACGTCCTCCACGCCATGCTCAGAAACCGCGAACCCTACCGCCAACCATCACCAGCAGCCGCTTGACAAGAACCATAGGGACACCCCCCGACAACGCGACGAGTCCAGTGTGCGTAACTGAACTGCAGGTTCCGCAACCTCCAACCTCCCTGCTGCCGCCGGCCGGTCGCCCGGGCATCCATACGTGATCTGGATCTCACCCAATGTCGCGAACCCATAGACAGCGGGACACGAAGGGAATTAGTCTATGTCCCGAGTAATCGGTCAACGACCTTTCCTCGTCACGCACGCCGCATAGCATCTGTCGGCGGCGGGTGAGTTCACGGCCGGTCGACCCTCTTCTGCGATCGGAAGTCACTGACGATGTCCAATTATGTAATCTTCGCCCTCCTCGGCATGGGTTCGGGCGCAGTGCTCGGCATGCTTGCGATCGGCGTTCTGCTCGGTTACCGCGGTTCCGGCGTGGTCAACTTCTCCCAGGGCGCAATCGCGATGTACGTCGCGTACGTCTGGTATCAACTCAAGACAACAGGCATCTACATGCTCCCCGTCCCGGGGTTGCCCAGCGGCATTCAGGTCGGCGACTCCACCGGCGCCAACACTGCAGTGTCGCTGATACTTTCGCTGTTCACTGCTGCGGCCCTTGGTTTGATATTGCATTTCCTCATCTTGCGGCCGCTACGTACAGCCCCGATGCTCGCGCGCGTAGTGGCAACAATCGGGTACATGTTGCTGCTTCAGGCAGTGGTCGGCTATCGGTTCGGCACCACGACTGTGTCGGTTCCCAAGCTTTTGCCGGACACGGGCACGGTGGAAGTGCTCGGCGCGCAGATCGGTATCGACCAGTTCGTCCTGGCCGCGATCAGCATTGTCCTGGCAGTGGTGCTGGCAGCCTTCTTCCGATACACGCGATTCGGACTCGCCACCCGCGCTTCAGCCGAAAACGAGCAGGGCGCGATCCTGCTTGGGTTCTCCCCGGACTTCCAGGCCGGTGTCAACTGGGTGATGGCTTCCGTGCTCGCCGGCGTCGCCGGAATTCTGATTGGGCCTCTGACGCAACTGACCCCGACCGCGTTCAGTCTCTTGATCATCCCGGCGCTTGCGGCTGCACTTCTGGGCCGATTCACATCGTTCATCATCACCGCAGTGGCCGCAATCCTCATCGGGATGACGCAGGGGCTTCTGGTCGAGTTGCCCAGCAAGCTCTCCTGGTTCCCTGCCGTCGGTGCTCAGGACGCGCTCCCCTTCATCGTGATCATCATCGCGATCGTCTTTGTCGGTAAATCGATTCCGACCCGCGACATGTCGCTTGAGGCCCGACTCCCGTCCGCTCCACCCCCGGGTCGCATCGGCGTATATTCCGGCGCAGCATTTTTCGTCATCCTCGGCCTCCTGTTTCTAGTGATGGGCAGCGGACTTCGCGTTGCGGCGATCAACTCCATCATCGCGGCTCTTGTCTGTCTGTCACTGGTCGTCCTGACCGGCTACGTCGGACAAATCTCGTTGTTCCAACTCGCAATGGCGGGCGTGGCCGCCTACATGGTCGCCTACCTGGCCACCAAGGTCGGGATCCCCTTCCCCTTCGCCCCCATCATCGCAGCGCTGGTTGCGTCGGTTGTCGGCGTCATTGCCGCTACGCCCGCACTTCGAGTGCGGGGCGTAAACCTCGCTATCATCACACTGGCCGGCGGTTACGCCATCGAGACCTTCTTCTTCAACAACCCCAAATACACCGGTGGTTCGTCGGGCGCCAAGGTCCCCCAGCCTGAAATCTTCGGCTTCAATCTCGGTTTCGTTCAAGGCGCGGTCGTCGGTACTCCGCAGTTCGGCATCATGTGCGTCGTCGTGCTTGCAGTCTCCGCTTTGGGCGTCGCCAACCTCCGTCGTCGGCAAACAGGCTTGCGGATGCTCGCGATGCGCGCCAACGAACGGTCGGCTGCCGCATCCGGAATCAACATCGCATCGACAAAGTTCATGGCGTTCGGGTTCTCCGCCTTCCTGGCCGGGCTCGCAGGGTGCCTCATGGCATACCAGCAGACCCAGGTCAGCGGTCCGTTCGACGCGCTGTCGTCGGTAGGCATCCTCGCGATCGCGTATGTCGGGGGCATCACCAGCATCTCGGGATCGCTGGCCGCCGGAGCGATTGCCGCTGGCGGCCTCTCGTTCTACGTGTACGAGAGCTACATCTACGCCGACAACGCGGTGGTGATTTTCAACCTCATCGCCGGACTTGGCTTGATCCTGACTGCGATCTTCAACCCTGAAGGCATCTCCGGGGCGACCCGGGACGGCGCGCGAGCGGTCGACCGATTGGTGCGCGGCCGGTTCGCAAAGCCGTCGAATGCGGTTCCTACGGACGGAGCGACGGACCAGTCTGAGGAAGACGCGCCCAGCGCCCTGGAGGTCCCCGCTGACTCCACCGCAGAATCATATGCCAGCAAACACATGGCCAAGCCCCAACCCCATTCCGGAGGTGTGCGCTAGCATGCAATCCCTTGTAGCACAAAATGTCACCGTAACGTTCGGCGGAGTTCGCGCCCTCGACAACGTCTCGTTGGAGATTCCCACTGGCAAGTTGGTCGGGCTCATCGGTCCCAACGGCGCCGGCAAGACCACCTGCATCGACGCCCTTTCTGGCTTTGTCTCCGCCAAAGGTTCGATAGCGGTGGACGAGCACTCCTTGAAAGGGCTACCGGCATACCGTCGGTTCCGGTCCGGGGTCTCCCGAACATTCCAGGCGCAGGAACTCTTCGATGACTTGACAGTTCGAGAGAACCTGTCTGTGGCGTCGAGCACAACGCGCTGGTGGTCGATGATTGCCGACATCGCGCTGCCCCCCTACAAGGTCGACACCTCTGACATCGACGCAGTTGCTGCGGAACTCGGACTCGAAGATCTGCTCGACGAATTGCCGTCTTCACTCTCACTCGGTCAGCAGAAGCTGGTCAGTGTGGCGCGAAGTGTCGTGTCGCGACCAGCATTCCTGCTGTTGGACGAACCAGCTGCCGGTCTCGACACCGACGCAACAGGGGAGCTGAGTCCACTACTCCGCAGAATTGCGGCAAGGGGAATCGGGGTGCTACTAATCGATCATGATATGGGTCTTGTGCTCAATGCCTGCGACTACATCTACGTCCTCGAGTTCGGAAAGATCATCGCCGAAGGAACACCCGCACAAGTACGCACCGACCCCAAGGTCGTGGCCGCATACCTCGGTAAACAGGAACTTCCCGACGACATCGCACAAGACGCAATCGCGTTGAGTGAAAACAAGATTCCAGACGAGGTGGCATGATATGAGTGAACCGGTCGTTGAACTCAAGGGAGTCCACAGCGGGTACAACACCATCTCGGTCATTCGCGGCATTGACCTCATCGTCAATCCCGGCGAGGTCGTGGCACTTCTCGGCGCCAACGGCGCGGGCAAGACGACCACCCTCCGAACGATTTCCGGCATCGTGCCAATTTCCGAAGGAACACTCACCGTGATGGGAACGCCGATACTCAAGAACCGGCCATGGTTGGTTGCACGTCGCGGGGTCTCACACGTTCCAGAAGAGCGTGGGCTGTTCTTCCAGCTCACGGTGAAAGAGAACTTGATACTCGGTGCACGACGGGGCAAACCCGACTATGACCGAGTTTTCCACTACTTCCCCGCCCTGGCCAAACTGTCGAACCGTAAGGCCGGGCTCCTGTCCGGCGGCGAACAGCAGATGCTCGCAACGGCCCGCGCCGCCATCAGCGGATCGAAGCTGATCATGGTCGACGAGATGAGTCTTGGACTGGCGCCGATCATCGTGGAACGGCTGCTCCCGGTCCTCAAACAGGTGGCCGTCGACACCGGTGCAGGCATCCTGCTGGTCGAGCAGCACATCGAACTCGCCCTCGAGGTCGCCGATCGGGGCTACGTCCTGAGTAAAGGCGTGATCGACCGAACCGACACCGCAGAAGCCCTCTTGCGAGACCGCCACCTCCTCGAACAGAGCTACCTCGGTGAGATCGTCATCTGACCGAATCCCACGCCATGGCACCGCGTCGTCTGATCCTCTGGCGCACCAGACGAGAACCTCCGGACACTCGCCACCACTGATGTCGTTGCACAGGAACTGATCCGCGCTCTGCGCTTCAACTGAACGGAACAGCGGGACACGTTGCAGCTCAATTGGTCGGCGAGTCTACGTAGCACTCACCGAGATCTCGGGCTGACGACGAGTTCCGAATTTTCCTCCTTACAGGGCCGAACTATCCTCTACCTCTATGTCGCATTCTATGTCGACGCCGGCGACGGCGGTGAGCTGTTTCCGTGCCGCTGGTGCCGCGCGCCGTCCAGCAGATCAATTCAACGGCGCTGTTTCGGAGCTGATGGCCGATCTGTTTGAAGATCGGACCGAGGAGGGGGTACCGACTAGCTGACCAGTTAGCGATCACGACCGAGCGACAACTGCAACTCTTTCCGCCAACGCACCACGAGCATCTCGTATTCGAGCTCGGCCGAGGCCAGCGCCATCCCCGGGAAGGTTCGGAACAATCGCGGAAGTGCTTCCATGAGCTGTACTCTTGCCAAGGGCGCACCAAGGCAGAGATGCGGGCCTCCTCCGAACCCGACACCGCGATTCACTTGCCGTCGTATGTCGATCACGTCAGAATTCTCGTATTCGAGTTCGTCTCGATTTGCAGAACCCAACAGGCACATGCCCGTCTGCCCCACCTCGAACGTCACGCCACCGTATTCGACATCTTCGAACACATACTGGATCAACCGCCGGCTTCTTACGTTCGCCCGGGGTGCGCTCACCATTGAGGTGGGCCCGGATCGTCTTCCTATCGTGACCGGTGTGGCGGGCGATCGCCGAGATCGTCCACCCCCGTTTGTGCAGTGCATGTACTTCCAAATCGCTCTCCCGTGTCAACATGAAAGCGGGCCTCCCGAGGTTGCTGGTGAGTGGTCAGAGACCATCAGCATCAGGGGAGGCCCGCCTACTCTGGCGGAGCCACACGGGTGGGGAATTCAGATGAGCATCACTGGGGTGCCTCTCTATTTGTCAAGCGGCGCTGGCGGGTTCCTTGGCGCGTTGCCTGTGACTGCGTTTTTCGTCGGCGATCATGATGCGCCAGACGTGATCGGACAGGTGTCGTTTCAGGCTGCGCCTGGCCGCGCGGGGGCTCTTGCCCTCGGCGACCTTCTTGTCGTAATACGCGCGCCCAGCGCTGGCGGGCATCCGGATCTGGACCATCGCGATGGTGTGCAGCGCTGAGTTCAGCTGCCGGTCGCCGTAGCGGGACAGTCGGTGCCGATTGGAGTCGGCGCTGGCGACCTGGACGGGTGCCGTCCCGTTGTAGTTCGCAAACGCAGCAGCGGTCGCGAACCTGCTCGCGCGCCCGGTGCGGCCGATCAACCGGGCGGCGGACACTGGACCGATCCCGTCGACCCCCCGCAAACTTGTGCCATGCTCGTCGAGTGCTCGCGTCATCTGCTTGCCGTTGTCGGTGAGCCGGTCATCAAGTCGACCGATGTCGGCGATCAGGTCGCGACACAGCCCGACACGAATGCGGTCGATCTCGCTGCGGGCACGAAAACCCCGCAGCACCGAGCTGGCAGCGGTCGCGGTCAGCGAGGTCGGTGCACCGCCGGCCAGCAGCTGCCGCAACAGCGCGTGCAGTTGATTGACCAAACGAGTGCGACTGTTACACAGATTGGTTCGACGTTCATCGAGCAGAGCCAAGACATCGGCGGAACCCTCCGGGTCCACCGGGCGGGCATCGCCCTGCAGTACGGCGACACAGGCCGCTGCGGCGGCGTCGATACGGTCGTTCTTGCGGCGTCCGCCGCGGGAGAGTTGCCGAACCCGGGCGGTGGCGGTGGTCGGGACGTCGAGAACCACCTCACCGAGGACCAGCAACCACTGCGCCAGGTGATGGCCCAATCCCTCTGCGTTCTCCAGTGCCCACTTGCGCTCAGGCCAGGCCTTCGCCCAGGCGATCATCGCCTTGTAGCCAGCGACAGTGGCGTCGATGCGGATCGAGCCAAGGTCGGTGTTGGTAGCCGGATCGATCGCGGTGGCGGTGTGGCTGGACTTGTGAGGATCGATACCAATGACGATCATGGAAGTCGGGTTCCCTTCTCTGCACGGACGGGGGAATCCGCGGAGGACAATCCGACTTCAAGTACCTCTCACAGCAGCTTGCAGTCACGCCTCTCTTCAGTCACTCCGCGAACGTAGACCGGAAGGGCGGACACACCCCACTAGGGTCAACCCCAACCAACGGGTGACAGGAATTTCGCGAGTCAGCCCTTCTGGTCTGCTACCGAACGCTACGGACCGAATCCGCAGCCGAACCGGTGACACGAACATAAGTCGGGATTTCGATGAGCGCCGTCAGAACGTCAACTCAGACCAATACGGCGCCCGCATCCACGGCCAGGCTGACTCCGTGATGTACCGAGCCTCGTCTAAGTGCACGAACAACACGGCGTTGGCGACATCGATGGCGTCGATCCAGGGAACCCCGAGAAGATTCTTCGCCCGTGCCGCTTGATCGAGTTTCTCGGAGCCGCCGGCATTCTCACTCATCAGGCGTTGCGTTACCGCATTGGTGATCATGTGCGCATTCGCACTGGTCGGGTAAATCGCAATTCCGCGAATACCAAAGGGGGACAACTCAATCACAAGACTCTTTGTCAGCCTGACTTGGCCATGTTTGGCCGTGACATAGTGGGCGATATAGGCCTCGGCACGTAGGCTGCCGGTAGAACTCGTCAACACAATCGACCCAGCATCCGATCGGCTGAGAAACGGGGCGGCTGCCCGCACCGTATTCCAAGATCCGGTGACATGGACGTCCATCACATCGCCCCACTGCTCGGGCGTCAGGTCAAGGACGCCTCCGTAAGAAGCCAATCCGGCATTGGCGCACAACAGATCCAGCCCACCCAGTTCATCCACTCCCCGCCGGATTCCCTCGTTGAGAGCCGTATAATCCAGAACATCGGCGCGAGCGGTGACTATCCGTCGGCCCCAGCGCTCGGAGATCCGCGGCGGGCTGCTCCAAATCGGCGCTGGTACTCATTCCGTATTGCGCGGAGTCGACGGCGGCGCAGAGGTCGAGCGCGATCATGTCGGCACCTTCTTCGAACAGGCGGAGTGCGAACGCCCGCCCGAGCCCCCCTGCCGCGCCGGAGATCACGCGACCTTGCCCTCTACACGCCCCGTGACACCTATATGTCTCCTCAAGTCCTGGTGGATACGTGCAGGATTCCGCAAGAACTAGTCGTTAATACGACTAGTGAGGAGAAGACCTTCCTGTGTTGTGCACGACCGCACCCTCGCCTGATCGCCGGGTTACGCAGGGGCCGTCCGGAGCGGAACGTCAGAGTCACCTGCTGCAGAACGCAGGCGACCGAGCACGTCCACCAGTTCACGCTGATCGTCAGGCGTGCTTCCAGCGAAGCCGAAGTCGACGGTCTTCAACGAGTCCGTGACGACAGAAACCAGCGCCCGCCCCTCCTTGGTGATGGAGACCACCGTTGCGCGGCGGTCCGTCGGGTGTGGGTTTCGAGCGATGAGACCACGACCCTCGAGCCGATCGGTCGCGAGCGTGGCCGTCGTCGCGTGCACCATCAACGCCTTGGCGAGCTGGCTGATCAACCGAGTGCCGGTCTCGCTCAGCAGAAGCGTCATCAGAAGCATGTAGTCCGTGATGTTCAGTTTGTGACTGCGCAATTCGGCTTCAACGGCATCAGCCATCAGTCGATGGAATCGCAACACCGAACTCATTGCGATGAACGCATCTTCGGAGTCCCCCATTCCGTGCCTTCGCCAAAAGTGCCGCGCCCAGTCGACCGGGTCGTGGAAACTGTCGCCGTCCTTGCTGTTGGCCCGCTTTGCCATGCCTGCCCCCTTCGGACACCTCGTGCGCCACGTGTCGACGCAAACTGTCTATGGACAAAATATACAGGTAGCGAGGTTGAGGAAGCGACATGTCGAGCATAGACACCGTCTATTTGGTAACCCGAACAGGCAGATCGCGCGAAATGGCCACCATTTGCTGCGCTGTCGTGTGTGTCGCCAAGGGCAGGCCGCGGTCCCGAGTGGAGGTTGACAGGACATTCCTGAGTCCAATACTCTAGTACACGACTATTATTGATATATGTCGCCTCGGAGTGAATCCACCGAATCGACGTACCCCACAGAGGCAGTCTCGCGGTCGCCGACCGGGCTGGCTCGTCAAGGAGGAGTTGCAGCATGGGTAGTCTTGACCAGCTCGTAGCGGTTGTCACCGGATCCGGGCGAGGAATTGGGCGCGAGCATGCCCTGCTTCTGGCGCGTGAAGGAGCTGCGATCGTCGTCAATGACCTCGGTGGTGGTCGCGACGGCACTGGTTCGGAGTCGTCACCGGCTCAAGACGTCGTGGACGAGATCACCAAGGCGGGTGGCCGCGCGGTCGCGAACAATGATGACGTCTCGGATTCCGCGGGTGCCCAGAGAATCGTGGACACAGCGGTAAACGAGTTCGGACGTCTCGACATTGTCGTCAACAATGCCGGGATCTTGCGTGACCGGGTACTGGTCAATCTAACCGACGACGACTGGGATCTCGTCAACAAGGTCAACACGCGCGGCACGTTCGCCGTGCTCCGTGCTGCCGCCAACTACTGGCGCGCCGAGAGTAAAGCCGGTCGGCCTGTGAGCGCATCGGTCATCAACACCTCCAGCGAATCCGGAGTATTCGGCAATCCCGGGCAAGCCAACTATGCAGCCGCCAAAGCCGCCGTAGCATCGTTGACACAGGTGGCAGCCAAGGAACTCGAGCGCTACGGCGTACGTGTCAATGCGATTCTCCCGCAGGCTCGAACAAGGTTGACAGAGGCTACCTTCGGAGATTCCCTATCGGCGAGCGATAACAAGTTCGATCGCTGGGACCCCGCAAATGTTTCCCCGTTTGTAGCCTATCTCGCCTCTCCGACAACGCAATTGAGCGGAGAAGTATTCGTTGTTGGCGGCAGCCGCGTGCAACGAGTCAAACCCTGGGAGCGCGACCCCAATTGGAAGTTGCAGACCGGCGGACGATGGACCGTTGCAGAACTGGAAAAAGCTGTCTCTGACGCCGGCATCCCCACCGGACAGAGTTGGACGGCAAACCCGAACAAGGCGTCGAAATGAGCACGTCGGCAACCCAGGAACCACGCTCGACCGAAGCCCATATGCCTGAGGCCGTCATCGATGACGCGATGATCGAATCAATGAAGGCAAAAGCTGGGGTTGATCTGCGAATCAGTCACTCGATCAACAACGAAGAGGTCACCCGCATCGCGGTGGCCAAATTCGCCGGCGGCATCGGCGACATCAATCCGTTGTGGACCGACAGCGAGCACGCCACCAATTCGGACTACCTTGCGCCGGTGGCTCCGCCATCCTTCGTGATCGGATGCTTCTCGGGCATCCAGTTCGGGTGGCCGGGCCTGGGCTCGTTCCACTCGTCGACGGACATGGACCTGCTCGCGCCGATCTATCTGGGCGATGTCATCACAGCCACCTGCCGCTACGACGGGTTCACTGGACCCCGGCCGTCGACCTTCGCCAATCAGATGGTGACCGACATGTTCACCAACACCTACACGAATCAACGGGACGACAAGGTCGCTGAAATACGCTGGCAAGTTGTCAACTATGAGCGAGCGACGGCGCGAACTGCATCGAAGTCGAAGCGTGAACGGCTGGTGTTACCGCACCCATGGAGGACCGAAGAAATAGAGGCCGTAGAAGCTCGGGTCCTTGCTGAGAAGCCGCAGGGCGCCGAACCCCGATGGTGGGAGGACATCAACCCGGGTGATCCGATCTCGTCGCTGACCAAGGGACCGATCGGTTTGACCGACGAAGTCGCATTCATCGCCGGTGGTGGAACCCCGATTCCCCGATTGAAAGCGCACGCCGCAGCACTGGCGGACTACGCAGACCACCCCGCGTGGTCATTCCGCGACCCCGTGACCGGCGCCCAAGAGCCCATCTACGCTGTTCACTACAACAATTCCGCCGCCCAGGCGATGGGTGTGGCATATCAGTACGACGTCGGCTTCCAGCGCCAGTGCTGGCAGATTCAACTGCTCACCCACTGGGTCGGAGACAAGGGATGGGTCAAGCACCTCGATTCTCAATATCGCGGTTTCGTCTACCTCTCTGACGTGATCGAGTTGGGCGGTGTTGTCGACAGCAAGGAAATCGACGCCGACGGCGAACACGTCGTCCACGTCACCACGTTCGCGCGCAATCAGCGCGGTGGGGACGTAATGCCGGGCCATGCGACCGTTGCGTTGCCGTCGCGTGAGAGGGAGCTCTCACCGGCCGGGAGTCGGGCGCGGGTGAAGTCGTGACCTCTTTGACCGACGAGCAGCTCGAGTTGCGATCGGCAGTTCGTCGCGCGATCGACGGTAGTAGCGGCTCTCGAATGTTTCTGCAGGACAGCGAATCAGGGACCATTCCTCACGACCCTGAGCTCTGGCAGGTGCTGAGCAAGGAGATCGGGGTCAGCGGCTTGTTGATACCGGCATCGGATGACGGACCTGAGGGCACCTTCGCCGACGCTGCGATCGTGGCAGCGGAGCTGGGGGCGAGTCTGTCGCCCGTACCGTTTCTCTCGACCGTTGCACTTGCCACGTCTGTGTTGCGCCTGACCGACAACAACGGACACGGCCCTGGCCTCCTCCGCCGGATCGGTGAAGGTGACACCATCGCAACCGTTGCCTGTTTCGACACGTCCGGGTCATGGGACGCATCGTCGCGGGACGTGTCCGCCACCAGCGAACCCGATGGTTGGACGCTGACCGGACGCAAGAGATTCGTCCTGGATGCAGGGATCTGCGATCTTGTCCTGCTGGCGGCCTCGACCCCTGACGGACCGAGACTGTTCGCGGTCGAAACCGCCGCGGCGAATGTCTCAGTCGATTGGAGTATCTCGCTCGACAAAACCCGAGCTTTCGGCTCCGTTGCTCTCGATGGCGCCCGCGCCGAAGTCGTCGAGATTGCCGACGACTTGGCAGAGATGTTCGACATCGCTCGGGCCATGGCTCTTGCGCTGCTCGCCGCGGAGCAGGTGGGTGCAGCGCAGCGTTGCCTCGACGGCGCGGTCGACTATTCCAAGCAGCGAATCCAGTTCGACCGGAAGATCGGCAGCTTTCAAGCGATCAAACACACCTTGGTGAATGTACTGTTGCGGGTCGAATTCGCCCGATCCGCCGCCGCCGAAGCCGTGGCGGCAGTAGACAAGTATTTGATCGACCCCGGGCCCGCGACCAGGAAGCAAATGGACCTGCTGTCGGCGATCGCGAAGTCGGTCTGCTCGGATGCGTTCATGTTCGCGGCCGACGAGACCCTGCACGTATACGGTGGCCTCGGGTTCACATGGGAACACGACTCCCATCTCTACTTCCGACGAGCAAAGGCTACCGAGTTGATGTTCGGATCACCTGCGGCGTACCGCGAAACGGTCGCGGCAACGGCCGGATTGATCGGTGCTCGATGAGTACGGTGTTGGTCGAGAGATCACTCGGCGTCGTCACTGTCACGATAGATCGCCCGAAACGTCGCAACGCCATCACCGGCGCAGTTGTCGAAGACCTGTTATACGCATTCGAGAAGATTGCGCGCACCCCGGCCGACCGTGCGGTGATATTGACCGGTGCGGGTGGTGCGTTCTGTTCGGGAATGGATTTGTCCGAGCCAGTGTCTCCGGACCCGTTGACATTCATGACCAGGGTCGGGCAGCTATGTACGGTGATCCACGACCTCCCCCGACCCGTCATCGCCAAAGTGAGTGGTGCGGCGATGGGATTTGGATGCAACCTGGCTCTGTGCTGCGACTTGGTCGTGGCGTCGCAGGATGCGATATTCGGCGAGATATTTGCCGACCGTGGCATCGCGCTCGACGGTGGCGCATCATGGTCGTTGCCACGCTTGATCGGCATCGCGAAAGCGAAAGAACTCGTGTTCTTCAGCCGCCGGGTGGAGGCTGACGAAGCGGAGCGAATCGGATTGATCAATCGAGTGGTGCCGGCGACCGAGATCGACAACGTTGTTGCTTCCTGGGCACAAGACCTTGCCGATGGTCCGACACTTGCTCTGTCGATGATGAAATCGGCTCTGAACAACTCGTTCGAGAGCTCGTTCAAGAGGGCCATCGATTCCGAATCCCTGAATCAAACGGTGGCATTCGGCACCTCTGAAGCCAGAGAGGCAGGTCGGGCGTTCGCACAGAAGCGGTCACCACAGTTCCGAGCCGACGAGAATCCTGGCTAGCGAACAGCGATGCCTGAATGGTCCGCGGGTACGATCAAGGAGTTAACGGTGCTCTTGAAGCGCGACACCCCCGCACCCGAGAGTTCGGCGAGCTTCTTGGCCAGATCCGTTCCTACGGAGAGTAACTCCGACGGTTCCACCACGTCATCGATGAGACCGGCCTTTAGTGCCGAGGGCGCATCGATCCGTTCGCCCGTCAAGCACCAACGACGAGCCTTGCCCAGGCCCACCCGGCTGATGAGCAAGGCGAGCGTCTCGGCGCCGACCCTGGCGCCCACACTCAACTGCGGGAACTGAAAATAGGCGTCGTCGCCCGCAAGTATGAGATCTGCCCGCAGAGCGAGCTCGGCTCCCCCGCCCACCGCCGCTCGTTGAACGCAGACGACAGACGGTGAAGCCGTCAGAATCTCACCAAACAATGACTTGAGACCGGTCACGTAAGCGCGGAACTCGTCCGTCGACAGCTTCGCCAGTTCGTCATGGTCACCGCCAGCGCAGAAGTTCCGGCCTTCGGCTGAAAACAGCAGAGTTTCTGACGCAGTAGACTTCTCGATGGCCGTTCGCAGTTCCATCACCATCTGAGGCCCCAGCGTATTGTTACGTTCGGCGTCGGACAACTGGATGTGCCGTATGCCGTCAGCAGAAGCGCACCGTATAACAGAGAAGTCTTGCGTACGAACGTGGTTCATTTCGTCGACCTGCTCCGTGCGAACTCGTGACGCCCAATGACCATCCTTAGAACTTCCGAGGTGCCTTCACCGATAGTAAAAGCTTGACAGTCCCGGAAGAACCGTTCGATCGGTACCTCACTCGTGAATCCGATTCCACCATGGAGATGTAGCGCACAGGCAGTGGTGTCAATGGCGACCTCAGATGCGAAGACTTTCGCGATAGCCGCCTCGGCCGTACATCTCTCGCCTGCATCGAACATGATCGCCGCACGTTCGGTCAACATACGCGCGCCGTCTAGCTTGATACGCATGTCGGCGATGGCGGCAAGAATCACGTCGTTGTCCGACAGCTTCCGCCCGAACGATACTCGCTCAGTCAAGAATTCAACCGCCGAGTCGAGTGCGCGCTGGGCAATACCCACGCACATAGCGGCAACTCCAGTGCGTCCGAACTCGACCATCGCCATCATCTGATAGAACCCCCGCCCGATGTCACCGAAGACATCGGCATCGGGGATGAAGCAGTTCTGGAGCGTGAAATGACCGACCCCTGCACCTTTGAGACCGAGAGTCTCGTAGGTGCCGCCGAAGTGAAATCCGGGATTGTCGCGCCTGACAACAAACATCGACATCGCGCGACGCGGTGGTCCATCGAGGTCGCTACGTGCGCCGACGATGATGAAGTCGGCCTTCGCCGCATTGTCGATGAGTCGCTTGGATCCCGACAAGAGCCAGCCGCCCTCCACCCGAACGGCTGTCGTTCGCAGCGACGCGGCATCTGAACCACCATGGGGTTCGGTCCAGGCAACTGCACCCATGGATCGACCTGTTGCGATGGCAGCGAGCAACTCTGCCTGCTGGGCAGGAGTGCCGAACTTCGTGAGCAAGATGCCGCTAAGATTTGTCCATGTCGCTGCCACCGCTGCCGTCGGCCATACCCTGGCGAGCTCTTCCTGCTGAATGCAGAACGCGCGCAGCCCTTCTCCGGTTCCGCCGAAATCAGCGGGCAGGGCTCGTCCAAAACAACCCGTCTCCGACATGGCCACCAGGGCAGCCGATGGGATAATGCCGGTCGTCTCGGTCTCGTTGACGAACGCGGACAGCCGGGATCCGGCCAGCTCCTGAATCCTCTCCCGCAATTCGGACAGATGGTTGGGTGTGATCGGATCGACCGTCATCGCTGGACGCCTCAGATCCTCTCGATGACGGTGGCGGTCGCCATGCCACCGCCGGTGCACATGGTAATCAGTCCTGTGCTCAGCCCACGACGCTCTAGTTCATCGAGGACCGTCTGAAACAACATCGGTCCGGTTGCGCCGATCGGATGACCGAGAGCGATTCCGCCGCCGTTCACGTTCACGCGGTCTTCGTCGATCTTCAGGTCCTTGATCACCTTCAGTGGCACGGCCGCGAACGCTTCGTTGATCTCCCACAGGTCGATGTCGGATACTGACATGCCGGCTTTGGCGAGGACTGCCTCCGAGGCAGGACCCGGGGCTGTCAGCATGATGACTGGGTCGGCGCCGGCGACAGCGACCGACGTAATACGGGCGCGGGCATTGAGGCCGTGGGTTTTCGCGTAGTCATCGGACGTCACGAGCACGGCGGATGCGCCGTCGACGACACCCGAGGAGTTTCCTGCGTGGTGTACGTGGTCGACAGCGGTGACCTCCGGGTAAACCTGCGAACACATCTGGTCGTATGTCAGGCCACCATCGCGTACTTTCGAACCCTGTCTCGCAAATGACGGGCTCAGAGAGGCCAGCGAGTCGACGGTCGTCCCGGCCCTGGGGTGTTCGTCGTGATCGATCGCGACATTGCCTTCGGCGTCCAAGATGGGAACGATACTGCGCTTGTGCCTGCCGGCGGCTTGCGCGATGGCCGTGAGGTCTTGACTGCGTGCTGCAAAAGCATCCACATCAGCCCGTGTAAAGCCCTCGCGCGTCGCGATCAAGTCAGCCGAGATCCCCTGCGGAACCAGCGGATAGATCTCCAACAAATGCCCGTTCCCGGCGGCCGTTGGGGTAGCAACCCCTCCGGGGTATCGGGACATCGATTCGACGCCACCTGCGACGACAACGTCTTGCCACCCCGACCTGATTCCCATGGCCGCGAACATGATCGCCTGTTGTCCCGACCCGCAGAAACGGTTCAGAGTCACGCCGGGGACTGTGACCGGCCACCCGGCCGCAAGGGCCGCCAACCGGCCGATGTCGTTGGCATGATCGCCGGACGGATCACCATTGCCGATGACGACATCCTCGACATCCTCCACCGCGACACCGGACTGTTCGATGAGCGCGTTGAGTACTTGCGCGAGAACTTCTTGCGGATGGATACCGTGAAGCCCGCCGGTCGCCTTGCCCTTTCCGCGCGGACTTCTGACGCCGTCGATGATCACTGCCTGCCGTGCCACTGCCACTCCTTTGTATGTCTGACCTAGCGCTCCCAACGGGACTGACGCCACGAACGGTCTGATCAAGATGAACTATTGCTACGAAAGTCACTTCAATCTCGCGCGATGACAGCTGGGTCGCCGGCCGTCCACCAGAGCTCGAGTGAGCGTTCACTGATCCGCCATCCGTCTCCGGTTCGCACCAGCGAGTCCGAGTACTGGCCGGCCAGGATGAAGTTCCACGATGGTTTCGCATTGTCTCTGAGGTGTTGGGCCTGCAGGTAACACACACAGGTTGCCGAGTCACCGTCGAGCAGGACCACGTGATTGGTGAGGATGTGCTGTGTCTGGGCAAGGTAGTCCATTCCGTCACTCACCTGTTCGATGATGGCGTCTACGCCCGTGCAGTCCGCGATGACCCCGTAGCGGGCAACCGCGTCAGGCGTGAAACACTCGCGTAACCGCTGCCAGTCCTTGGTGTCCAGCGCTGTGGCGTACCTGATGGTTACGTCCACAATCGCCTTCTCGTCGAGGAGCGCCATCAACTCGGTGTTCATAGCTGTCCTACATTGCTCGCATAGTGCTCGAGGAGCGGTGCCATGCTGGCCCCGACGTCCTCGGGGACGAGGTAACCTTGCTCGTCTAAAATTTCTGCTTCCCTGGCGGCGATGTTCTCGATCGTCGGGTTCGCCTCGAAGATGCCTTTCGTCTCGGCAATAAACACCTTGGTGACCAGGCCCCCAGCGGTTCCAAAGACCTGGCCCGTCACGTCGGTGTCCTCGTGGGAGAGCCACGCGACAACAGGTGACACTTTCGCGGCGTCGAGGACGTCGGCGCTCGCACCATCGAACAGTTGGCCGAGGAGGTTTTCCGTCATTCGGGTATGCGCGGCCGGGGAGATTGCATTTGCCGAGATCCCAAACTTGGCACCCTCGATCGATACCGTTCTGGTGAGCCCGACTATTCCGGCCTTCGCCGCGGAGTAGTTCGCCTGTCCGAAGTTCCCATACAGTCCCGCAGGGGATGCCGTGTTGACGAACCGGCCGTACCCTTTCGCCCGCATGTGGCCGAAAGCTGCTTGCGTGACGAGGAAGGTTCCCAGCAGGTGTACATCAAGAACGGCGCGAAAGTCGTTCGGCTTCACTTTGAGGAGTGATTTGTCGCGCAGAATGCCGGCGTTGTTCACGACGATGTCAACACCACCGAACGCCTCCAGCGCGGTCTCGATGAGTTCCGCCGCACCCGCGGGCGTCGATACCGAGTTCGCATCCGCTACTGCAGATCCCCCCAATGCGATGATCTCATCCGCGGCACGTTGAGCCGCACCGCGGTCGCTGCCATCACCGGTCACCGAGCCGCCGATATCGTTGATCACTACGTGTGCCCCTCGGGATGCGAACAATCTTGCGTGCTCGAATCCCAACCCACCTCCCGCCCCAGTGATGACGGCAACCCGACCGTCAAAGCGTTTCTCACTCAAAGGAATCGTTCTCCTCATGTTCTGCAGTACTGGGACAACTCAGTCATCGATGAGCGAGATTGCTCGCTCCGGGCAGTTCTGGACGGCTTCGCGGACCGCCCCAAGGAGGTTGTCGGGCACCACCTGATCCTCGATGTCGAGGAAGCCCTCGTCCCCCAACTCGAACAAATCCGGCGCGAATGCAACGCAGCGGCCATGTCCCGTGCAGTAGTTGCTGTCTACGCGGACAATCATGTCTACGGCTCCCAGCGCAGCGGCAGCGATGAAAGTCGCGTCACTGCCCAGCCCATACTTGGATTCAGGTCAGCGCCTTTCTCGATGCTGTAGTTCGGGATTCGCTTGTGCCACTCTTCGAGCGCGACGTTCAGCTCGAGCCGCGCAAGATGGGATCCGATGCAGCGATGGGGGCCGATTCCGAAGGCGATGTGCCGATTGGGCTTACGCGTAGGATCGAACTCGTCGGCGTCGGGAAACTCCTGCGGATCGCGATTGGCGGCCGAGATGAGGGTGACGACCCGATCATCCTTCTTGATCGGGCAGCCTTGCACGTCAGCGTCTTTCGCGGCAATCATTGTATGGGAAAGAACACTGAAACAGCGGAGGGCCTCTTCGACGGTGCCGGAGATCAAATCCGGGTCTTCGACGATCGACTGACGTAGTTCATCGTTTTCCGCCAGATGTTTGAACGTCCATCCCAGTTGGCTGGCCACTGTGTCGAGACCGGCCTGGAAGAACAGGTACGCAACCGCAACCTGCTCTTTGTGCGAAATCACCTCGCCGTCAACAGCCAGCTGACTGACCGCGGTCATGAAGTCGTCCTGTGGGTTCTCTTTGCGGTCCACCAGCGACTCCGCCAGGAAGGCAAGCACCTCTTGTTCAGCTTGTACGGCTGCCGAGATCGCTTGTTCGCTACCCATCATGGCCGAGAACGCGTTCACCCAACCCATCAGCTGGTCTCGATTCTCCTTGGGTAATCCCATCAACTCCATGAACACTGATGTAGGGAACTGCAACGCGAAATCGGTCACGAAGTCGCACGCGCCGTGTGGCTGAAATCCTTTGATCAACGTGATCGCAGTTTCCCGGACCGCGTCTTCCAGTTTCTTGATGGCTGAAGGCGCGAAGTACGGATCCAACGCGCGCCGCATCTTCGTATGATCAGGCGGATCGAGCTCCCCTGGCAGCATGCTGTAAGGGTCTCCCTCGGATAAGGGATGCGCCGATCCAACATTGGAGAAAACGTCCGGTGTGCGCAACGCGTTGTAGACCGAGTCGTAGTCGAGTAGGTACCACAGGGTGGATTTCTCGTCGACCGGATTCACGAAGTCACTTCGGAACACTGGTGTTTCGTCGCGAAGGCGACTAACTTCGTTCCAGGTATCTGCCTGCAGAGCCGGATGCGTGGAGTGCAGAAACCCTTCGCGAGCCGGTCCCGACGGATCCGTCTGGGCGGGGGACTTAGTATCCATGTTGTGAACTTCCTTGTACATCAATAGATCTCTGATGCTCCAGATGATGGGCATCTCGCGGCTGGAAGACAGAGGTATCGCCCACCTCAGCACAAGGCACGTAGATAGCGAGTATGTTGGCGTGCAGATACTCTAGTCTGCGACTAATCTACCCCTGTCGACGTGATTCAGGCAATAGTTCGCCGATTTCTCACAGCATTCGGCCAAGAACGTCCCCCTGGCGAGTCGCGTACGTGAGGCGGCGCGAAGCGTACGCATCACCGATCAAGTGCAAATGCTCTACTTTGCCCTCGAGCTCGGCATGCAGATGCGAATCCGAACGTGATCCACACGCGAGTACCACGCTGTCCACGTCCTCGAATGACGTGAGCGAGCCACCGTAGACGTCCTCCGTGTGCACGGTCCTGTCTTCGATCGCGGCCAATCGATGCATGGGTAGTAGTACGGTTCTAGCGGCGAACAAGCGTGCCATCGACGGCCCAATGTTGTACCGGCCAACCAAGGGAGCGAACTCAGCGGTCCGGTACACAATCGTCAGATCGTGTCCGCGCGACGACAACAGATCCGCAGTGCCCAACGGAGCCATGTGGTCGTCTTCGACGACCATCACGACTCTGTGACCGACACCTGCCGGGTTTCGCAGCACGTCGCGTACGTCCTTGACGTGCGCGGAGGTGATACCAGGAATGTCGAGCGGTGTGTGCGCGCGTGCCCCGGTGGCCACGACGACTTCGTCGACGTCGGCAGCAAGAACTGCCTCGGCGGTTGCCCGGCAACTCGTCTCCACTGTGACTCCCGCGCGTTCGATCCGAGTCGATTGGTAGTCGAGGTACCGGCCGAAGGCGTCCTGGTAAGGCATCCGGGCGGCGGTCAACAGTTGTCCTCCGAGTTGGGCTCCTTCTTCCCATAGAGCAACCCGATGACCGCGTTCTGCCGCTGTGGCCGCAACCTCGATACCTGCCGGGCCGCCGCCGATGACGAGTACATTCTTGGGTCGGGCCGCAGTGTCGACGACCAGTTGTTCCATACCAGCCCTGGGGTTCACGGCACATCCAAAACTGATGCCGTCCAAAGTGACGCGACTCAGGCAGTCGTTCGACGCCACACACGGCCGGATCTCGGCGACCCGCCCGGTTGCGGCCTTGTTCGCAAACTCGGGGTCGGCGATGTTCGACCGTACGATGCCCACGATGTCGGCGTGCCCAGATGCCACGATGTGTTCGGCGGCCTCGGGAGTCGTCACTCGACCGGTGTAGATCACCGGGCATCCGACCACCGCCTTCATCGTTCCCGCCATCTCGATCCAATGCTCGGTGTCGAAGTCCGGCAACGGGAGGTATGTGGTTTCGCCCCAGTTGTTCCCGACGTTGAGATGCAGATAGTCGACCAGCCCCCAACTGTCGATCAGCGCCAAGGACTCCCGAGCGATATCACTGTCATAGCCGCCCGCGATCCTTTCGTCCATGCAGATACGCGCGCCGAGCGTGAACTCTTTCCCGACGACGCCACGGATGACGGACAGAACCTCGTGCAGCAGGGTCAATCGAGAGGCGACGGATCCGCCGTATCTGTCGTCGCGATCGTTGGTCATCGGCGACATGAACCATTGCAGTAGATCGTCGTTGTTGGCGTGCAGTTCCGCGCCGTCGAGACCGGCCTCCCGCATCCGGCCGGCCGTGAACGCGTACTCGGCAACGATCTCGCCGATCTCTCCGGTGGTCAACGCATGTGGCACCCGGTTGTTGGCGAACCCGTGGGCTCGCTGACTGGGTCCGAACGGGGTTCCTCCCATAAACACGATCTGCATCGACGCGTACGCGCCTTCACTGTGCATCGCGTCGGCGAAGAGTCTCGCGCGCGGTACGAAGAGGTCGTTTCGGAACATGCCCTCCTTGGACGCACCCATCCCACTGGGCTCGAAACCGACCCCGACCGGGGTTCGCAGATGCATACTGCCGCCGCATACCCACGACGAACCTCCGCGAGCCTTCGCCTGGTAATACGCAATGAACCTGTCCGCCTCTGCAGACGTTCCCACCAGATTGCTATCGGCAAAGGCGTGGGTAGGCACCATGATCCGATTCTGCAACTGCATGGTCCCCACTCGGATCGGGCTGAACAGGTGGGGATAGTCGGTTCTGGTCATGCCTTCTGCCCTACCTTGGGTCGACTCTGACCTTGATCACTCGGCCGTTCGTGGATCGGCTCAGACGGCAGCTTCATGTCGCCAGAGGAGACGTGGTCGGGCCGCCAGATCACCCCGGATTTAGCCAGATCTTGCAGCTTCTTCTGGTCCAGTCCCCATTCACCCAACGCATCGGGGTCATGCGTTCCCGGCCGCGGCGACGGACCGGAAATCCCCGATGGCGTCCGTGAGAAACGCGGCGCCGGCGCCGGCTGGCTCTGCCCGGCCACGTCGACGAAACCCGCCCTAGCAGTAACCTGCTGATAATGGGGCACTTCGTGCATTTCGAGTACCGGAAAGACACACGCGTCGCTCCCTTCGAAGATTCGGGTCCACTCTTCCCGGCTTCGCTTTGCGAACTCGGTCGCGAAACGCGCTCGCTGTTGCGGCCACGACTTCGGATCCATTCGGCGAGGGAACTCAGACGCCTCGATTCGGAGTCCCTCGAGCAATAGTTTGTAGAACTGCGGTTCTAGGGCACCGACACTCATGTATTTGCCGTCGGCGGTCTTGTACGTGTCGTAGAACGGCGCACCACCGTCGAGGAGGTTGCTGCTCCGTTCATCGTTCCAGCTACCTGCATCTCGCATGCCGCGAACAGAGGCCATGAGCAGCGAGGCCCCGTCGATCATCGCTGCGTCGACTATTTGGCCGTGGCCGGAAAGGCTACGCTCGACCAAGGCCGATAGGATACCAACTGTCAGCAGCATTCCGCCGCCGCCGAAGTCCCCGACGAGGTTCAGGGCGGGCGTTGGCGGCGAGTCGGTTCGACCGGTCGAATGAAGCGCGCCCGCGACAGCAACGTAGTTGATATCGTGCCCAGCTCGCTCGGCCAACGGGCCGGCTTGACCCCAACCCGTCATACGTCCGACGATCAGCCTCGGATTGCGGCCGATCAGCATCTCCGGGTCGAGACCCAGCCGCTCCATGACGCCGGGCCTGAACCCCTCCACCACCACATCTGCCGGGTCGCAAAGGCTCAGAACGAGGTCGCGCCCCTCTGGCGATTTCAAATCGACCGCGATCGACTGACGTCCACGCCCCAATGGATCGAGCGCCGGATCGGGATAGCCCTCGACAGAGACTTTTTTGTTCGGGCGATCAACGCGCAACACGTCCGCACCCATGTCCGCAAGCATCATGCACGCAAAAGGCGCAGGCGCCGCGCTTGCAATCTCCAAGACCCGCAAGCCGCTGAGTGGCCCCATCGTATCTCCCTAGCTGTTGACCCCAAGGTGGCGTGCGATCGACTCCACCATTTGATGATCGTAATTTAGTCGTGGGCTCTATGATAGATCTTACGAGTAAGTTAGCCTTCGGAAGGCCCAAATCGACATGCACGCACCTCTCCAGGAGTCACCACGATGACGTTTGATCTCTCGGCCGTCGGAGCCACGTCCAAACCCACAACGATCAGTTGGGATTCCAAGGACTGCATTCTCTATGCGCTTGGAATCGGGGCCGGTACAGATGATCTCGCCTTCACCACAGAAAACACCAAGGACGTGGTGCAGGTCGCATACCCCACGATGGCGGTCACACTGGGTGTCGACTTCAGCGTGATGGCCAACCTCGGAACCATTGACTGGACCCGTCTGGTACACGCGGAGCAAGGCGTCGATCTCTTCCAACCGCTACCGGTGCAGGGCACCGCAACAGCAGTAACCAAAATCGCGAACGTGTGGGACAAGGGCAAAGCGGCCGTCATAGTCACCGAGACCACGGCAACAGACGACGCGAGCAGGAAGAAACTCTTCACTTCCCGCTCGTCGGTCTACATCAAGGGCGCCGGCGGCTTCGGCGGTGAACGCGGACCGGAGCGCAAAGCAACCAAGGAACTCGGCGAACCCGAAAACACAACAACATACGCGACTACCGCCGACCAGGCACTGCTGTACCGGCTCTCCGGGGATCGGAATCCGTTGCACTCTGATCCTTGGTTCGCAGAGAAGGCCGGATTTGAGCGACCCATCTTGCATGGGCTGTGCACCTACGGCATCACCGGACGGGCTGTGCTCGACGCAGCTGCCGACGGTGACCCAGCCAGGATTCGATCATTCTCCGGTCGATTCGCTCATCCGGTCATGCCGGGCGACACGCTTCACATCGAGACGTGGCCAAATGTGGATGGAACCGTTGAATTTCGGACCCGCATCGACGATGGCACCACCGTGCTGACCGGTTCTGCCGCGATCAGCTGAAGACCGCCGGGGGGGGGTGTCATGAGACAGCACGTCACCCCCGCGGCTCGACTTCAGAGCAGTTCGAGGATAGTGGCGTTCGCCATTCCGCCGCCTTCGCACATGGTCTGCAGTCCGTATCGGATACCGTTGTCGCGCATGTGGTTGATCAGCCCGGTCATCAACACTGCGCCGGATCCTCCGAGTGGATGACCAACGGCGATCGCGCCACCGAGGGGATTGACGAGCTTGGGGTCGGCGCACGTTTCTGCCATCCAGGCCAAAGGAACCGACGCGAATGCTTCGTTCACCTCGAAAGCACCGATGTCAGACAACTCGAGCCCGGACTTCGCTAACACCCTCGCAGTGGCAGGAATCGGCCCGGTCAACATCGTCACGGGATCGCTGCCAACCACCACCGACGTGTGAATCCGCACGATCGGGGCCAGTCCCAGCTCGTGCGCCTTCTCACTCGAGGTAACCAGAACAGCGCCGGAACCGTCCGCTATCTGCGACGAATTGCCTGCCGTGAACATTCCGTTCTCCTTTGAAAGCCGGCTTCAGCATCGCCATCTTTTCGATCGTGGACCCCTCCCGGATGCACTCGTCCACCTTGAAGACCGCCGAAGCATCCGCGACGTCCACAATCTGCGCCACCGACGCACCAGCGTCCCGGGCTGGGGCCGCGCGCTCATGAGACTGCAATGCGTACTCGTCCAGTTGAGTTCGGCTCAGCTCCCAATGGGCTGCAATCATTTCCGCGCCGAGACCTTGGTTGAACGTTGTCTGGTATCGAGCTGACAAACGATCCGACATAGGGAAGCCGTGACCGGACGTGACCGGGGAGCCCATGGGTACCCGAGTCATCGATTCCACGCCACCGGCAATCGCGATGTCATATTGCCCAGACACGACTCCGGCTGCAGCGAAGTGGACGGCCTGTTGGCTCGATCCACACTGGCGGTCCACGGTCGTCGCGGGGACGGACTCGGGCCAGCCGGCTGCGAGCACCGCATTTCGCCCCAGGTTCCCGCCCTGGTCCCCGATTTGGCTCACACATCCTCACACGACGTCGTCGATGACGTCAACGGGAATTCCTGCCCTCTCCACCAGGGCCTGCAGGACCAGCGCGGATACGTCCACCGGATGAATCTCGGCGAGGCTACCTTTTAGACGTGCCACGCCGGTCCGGACCGCTTCGACAATTACTGCATCACGCGTTCGTCAACTCCCATCGATGAGATACACGGTTGTGTACTCTATGAATAGATACTAGATATATAGACAATCAGCTGGTCGGTCGCGATCCCAGCACTTCACAGATGGACACCGCCAGCGATGGACCTTCGTCTCACCGAGCACGTTGTGATCGTCACGGGAGCCAGCCATGGACTCGGCCGGTCGATCGCGAATGTTCTCGCCGAAGAGGGCATGAAGGTTGTTGCCGTCGGCAGGGATACACCCGCGCTGACAAGCCTGGCAACTGAGCGAACCGACTCGATAGCACCCTTCGTGTGCGACATTTCCGACCTCGACGCCATCGCCGGGATCCCAGCCTTCGCGATAGCCCGGTTCGGCAGAGTCGATGCACTGGTGAACAACGCCGCGCAAGCCTCGAACACACCCCTGGCGGATCAGACGCTGGACGACTGGGAACAGATCTTTCGAGTGAACATCACAGCGCCGATGCTGCTCACACAGTCGGTGGGCACTCGCTTCATCGGGCAAGGTCGGGGAAAAGTCGTGAACATCGCATCGCTGGCAGGAATCACCGGCCGACGGGGCATGTCTGCGTACTCAGCGACAAAGGGCGCGCTTCTACGCTTCACCGAGTCGGTAGCCGACGAGTGGGCACGGCACAACGTCCAGGTCAATGCGATAGCGCCCGGGTCAATCGACACAGAGGCAATGCGCCGGGCTCGGCCTGACGCCGCCGACATCGCGGCAGTCACCAAACACATCCCGGCTCGGCGCCTTGGTGCACCAGCCGAAGTAGGCCGAGCGTGCGCCTTTCTCCTCTCGCCCCAAGCGGACTACATCACCGGAACGACAGTCGTCATCGACGGTGGCCTGCATGTCCACACTCGCCCATAATCCGGTGCGAACTCACGAAACTGCAAAAACAACTCTAATGCTGGACTAAACTGGCGGTGACCATCTCGCCGCAGCAGGAAAGCAGGCTCGCATGACCTTCGTGATTCTTCAGCCCTGCTGCAACGAGGCGTCATGCGTCGACGTGTGCCCCGTGGACTGCATTCACCCGAAACCTGGAGAGCCGGCTTTCATGCGGTCGGAGACGCTGCACATCGATCCGACGACATGCATCGACTGCGGCGCATGCGTCGACGCCTGCCCCGTCGACGCCATCAAGCCCGATTACGAACTGGACCAGAACGAAGAACGCTATCTCGAGATCAACTCCACCTATTTCGAACACCATCCCACCTCTGACGGCGACCCCGAGCCCGCTCGGACAGTCCACTCGTCGTCCGATCACGCGGGCCTTCGGGTTGCGATCATCGGAACCGGACCCTCCGCATTTTATGCAGCAAGGGAGCTAACGGACCAAAAAGGTGTCGAGGTCAACATGTTCGACCGCCTACTGACTCCCTACGGGCTGGTCCGCGGCGGCGTAGCCCCCGATCATCAGGGAACCAAAGCCGTCGCCGATGTCTTCAGGTCCTCAGCAGCCCGAAAGAACCTCAAGATCAACCTGGGGGTCGAGATCGGCGAAGTGGTCACTCACGATGAGCTTCTCGCCCACCATCACGCGGTCGTCTACGCCGTGGGCGCATCGGGTGACAGGCGCATGCAGATACCAGGAGAAGACCTGCCCGGAAGCCATTCCGCCGCGGAGTTCGTGGGCTGGTACAACGGGCATCCTGATTACGCCGACCGCAAATTCGACCTCTCCAACGAGCGGGCAGTTGTGGTCGGCAACGGCAACGTGGCTCTAGATCTCGCACGCATTCTGCTATCCGACACGAAGCTCTTGGAGTCCCGGACCGACATTGCCGAACATGCCCTGGCCGCTCTCCGTGACAGCAACATCCGCGAAGTGGTGATCGTCGGACGTCGCGGCCGCGCCCAGGCGGCCTATACGAATCCTGAATTGCTCGCCCTCATCCAACATCCTGACATCGGCTTGAGCATCGACGCCGATAGCATCGCGGACGACCCCGTCGACGACATCCTCGAGTCCTCCATGTCGGAGCCCCATATCCGACTCAAGGTTGCACTGACGCAGGAGATTCTTGCCACCGCAACCTCACCAGGGAAGAACATCGTCCTCACATACCTCTGTGCACCGGCGGCGGTACTCGGGACCGACCGGGCCGAGGGAATTCGTGTGAAACGAACCCGACTCAGCGTCGGGCCCGACGGTGCACGCTACGCCGAACAAACGAGCGAATCAGTCGAGATTCCAGCCGGGTTGGTGCTTCGCTCCATTGGATTCGAAGGCCGCCGAATCAAAGGGATACCCTTTGACGAAAGCAACGGTGTCATACCGAATGTCGATGGCCGTGTCATCGATTCCGATTCAGCCGAAGTTCTGCCCGGCGTGTACACGGTCGGCTGGATCAAGCGGGGAGCCAACGGCGTCATCGGCACCAACCGCAAGTGCTCTGCCGACACGGTCGCATTGCTTCTCGCCGATCACGAGGAGGGTCGATTACCCTCGCCCACCAGAGACCTCGAGTCGCTGGATTCACTACTGTCAGAACGAGTTCCCGAACACTTGACCATGAACGATTGGGCCACCATCGACAAGGCTGAACGCGTCGCGGGAAAAACCATCGGCCGCCCGAGGGTGAAATTCGTGCAGAATTTCGATATTTACGAGGCCTTACAGGCGTGACCAAGGCCTATTTAGTCTAGCATGCGACTAATGCGTGTTAGAGTTGTGCGGCAAGTCAGAGTCCCGCACAGATCGGATGACATCCATGGCGAACCAGATACCGGTAGTCGACTACCTGGTCCTCGACACAGCTCCCCATCTCAGAGCGCACCAGTGCACGTCTTGCGACGCCCTGTTTTTCGACCGGCGAAACGCCTGTGCGCACTGCGGTAGAACCGATTTCGCGCAAAAGGCTCTCGCGGCCACCGGTACGCTACGGGCGTACACCCAGGTTCACCGGGCTGGACCGAGTGTGAAGGTCCCGTACATCTCGGCCGTGGTCGATCTCGCCGGCGGCGGTGTGGTCAAAGCCAACCTGCTCGACGCGGAACTAAGCGACATCCGGCCGGGCCTGCCCGTGCGTTTGCGGACATTCGTTGCCGGTATCGATGACGACGAGACCGAGGCCGTGGCATTCGGATTCGAAATTGAGGACACACAATGAGTAGTGGAGACATCTGGATCATCGGCGCTTCGATGAGCCCGTTCGGTCGGTTCCCGGACCGAGATCTGATCGACCTCGCCGCCGACGCAGCGTTGGATGCGCTGGGTGACGCTGCCATCTCCATCGCCGATGTGAACATCTTGGCCATGGGCAACGTCTACGAGGCGAACTCACACAACGGGCAACGCCTACAGAAGCAGATCGGCCAGACCGGCATACCTGTGTACAACGTCGTGAACGCGTGCGCGACTGGGGCCACCGCCGCGAGGGTTGCGATCATGTCGATCAAGGCCGGCGAATCGGATATCGGCCTCGCCGTCGGCGTAGAGAAGATGGGCAAGATGGGGCTCATCGGAGGCGCGGCGAAAAAGCGCGACGCACGAAAGGTATATGCGCCCTCCGGCCGATACGGATCGGTCCTGAAGACAGAGGGTGTACTCGGAACCGGCATCATGCCGGGGGTATTCGCACAAGCGGGCACCGAATACGCACTTGCTCACGGCGTGACGGCAGAACACTTTGCGAAGGTTGCCGTCAAGAATCACGAACATTCCGTCCTCAATCCACTCGCCCACTACCGCAAGCGTTTTTCGTTGGACGAAGTTCTGTCGTCCGATGTGATCGCCTACCCCAACACTCTGCCGATGTGTTGTCCCAACACTGACGGCGCGGCCGCGATTGTCGTGGTTTCCGATGCTCGCCTCGCCCGAATGGATCCGGACGTCCGACGGCGAGCAGTGAAAATTTCCGCGTCGACCCTGACCTCCGACCCCTGGGTCGAAGGAGGTCAGGTCCAACCGGACGTCAGCACCCTGACACGTCAGGCTGCCGACGCCGCCTATGCGGAATCCGGAGTCGGCCCGGGCGACCTGGATCTGGTCGAGTTGCACGACTGCTTCGCCACGGCAGAACTGATCCACTACGACAATCTGCGACTGTGTGAGCCCGGTGGCGCCGGCGACTTCCTCGACTCCGGCGCCCCCTGGCGTGACGGCACAACCCCGGTGAACGTGTCTGGTGGGTTGTTGTCTAAAGGTCACCCGTTGGGTGCGACCGGAATCGCGAACATCTACGAGGTCGCAACCCACCTCCGCGGCGAGGCGGGCGAGCGCCAGATCCAAGGGGCGCGCGTCGGCCTGACCCACGTCATCGGACTCGCATCCGCCTGCGCGGTTCACGTGCTCGAGGCTCGGGCGTCCTGATGGCATCCGTTGACACCGCGCATTCGGCGCCCGCGATATCGAACCCAGATCTCTCCATCGACGACATGCGCGGAGTGTTCCGTGCCTGGCTGACCGATCACGCGTCCGAACTCGAGCGGTTCCGGACGCTGCCGACCGATGTCGAGGAGATTTTCAGCGGACACGGCGCCGCACTCCAGAAGCTTCTCTACGACGCCGGCTGGATTCGCCTCGGTTGGCCCGCGGATGTCGGTGGGATCGGCGGCACCATCGCACATCGGGCCTTGATCGGCGAAGAATTGGTCCTGGCCGGCTATCCCACGCCCTTCTCATTCGCTACGCAGGAAGTAATGGGTCCAGCGCTCGCACGTTTTGGCTCTCCCGAACTACGGACCGAATTCGTTCCGCGGCTGCTTCGCGGGCAGGAGAGCTGGTGTCAGGGGTTCTCCGAACCGGGTGCCGGCAGCGATCTCGGTTCATTGCGGACCAAGGCCGTCGAGCAGGGAGACAACTGGTTGATCAGCGGCGAGAAGGTCTGGACGAGCTGGGCTCAGTACGCCTCCCGTTGCTTTGTCCTGGCGCGTACCGGCACCCAGGAATCGGCCCACCGCGGCATCACGGCGTTCTTCGTCGACATGGATACCGCTGGTATCACCCGCAGCCCCCTGCGCGCGATCACTGGCCAAGACGACTTCTCGAGTTTGCACTTCTCCAACGTCGTTGTACCGAAGTCGCGGGTGGTCGGAGAAGTAAACGGCGGCTGGGGTGTATCGATGTTCATCCTGGGCTGCGAGCGCGGTGCTGCCGCCTGGCAGCGGCAGGCCTGGATGCGGTGGCAGCTGGAGCAACTCGTGACCCAGAGCCCATCACTGTCAGACGAGACGATCGGCGAAGCGTTCGAATTGATCAGTGGGCTGAGGCTACTCGCGCGCCGGACACTACGTGCGCTGTCCGCAGGCGAAGAGCTTGGCGTCCGCCCCTCATTCGACAAATACCTCATGTCGTCGGCAGAGAAGTTCCTGTTCGACGCGGCTCTCACGTCCATGCCCGAGCGATTGCTGATGGGTGACGATCAGGAATCAGCGGACTGGCGCAACGACTACCTGTATTCCCGCGCATCGTCGATCTACGGCGGCGCCAAAGAGATACAACGCAACATCATCGCCGAGCGCATCCTCGGCCTGCCCCGGGAGAAGTGATGGACAACAGCGAGCGGTCCGAGGTGTACGAAGCGGTCTCACAGATTCTCGAGGCTGCCGGACCCACCAACTGGTCACCGGCACTCGATCGCTTCGGCTGGGACGAGCTGTGCGCCCACCAACCGATCGATGCTCTCCGCATCATCGCACCGCTGCAAGGCAGATTGCTACCGAATGCCTCCTTTGTTGACCGCCTCATCCTGTCGATGTCCGCCGCACCCGGAGCGAAGCAACAGGCGATCCGAATCCTGTATCCCGCTCTGGGATCGGACCAGCCGACGAGCACCGTGAGCGCCGATGGCACAAGAGTTGATGCACGCGGGACGGCCAACTTCGGTCCGCTGGAACCTGGTTCGCTGATCATCCCGGCCCTTCGCGAGGGCGCCCCCGTGCTGGCCCGGGTCGCCAACTCCAGAAGCCTGATGACAAACGTTGCCGGCATAGACCCCGACTCAGGCTGGTTCCGGGTCTCCGAATTGGCCGAGTGCACAGTGGTCTCCACCGGTGACGACGCCCGCAGACAGTGGTTGGACATCCGCGCACACAGCATGCTGGCGATATCCCTCGAGCTGAACGCGCTCGGAGCCAGAATGCTGGAACTTACGGTGGAACACGTGTCCTCCCGCAGTCAATTCGGTCGTCCGCTAGGGTCATTTCAGGCAGTCAAGCAAGGCCTCGCCGACACCAGAGCGTGGAAAGAGTGCGCCGACCTGTCCTCCGATGCGGCACCGGAAGATCCAGGCATAGAAGCAGCACTCGTGGCCAAATCGCTGGCAGGTAGATTCTTCAGGAGCGCGGCTGAGAATTGCCAGCAGTATCTCGGAGGCATGGGGTTCACGTGGGAACATCCCTTCCACACCTTCCTACGCCGCGGACTGATCCTCGAGCGACTTCTCGGTTCGTCGGCCCAAGCCCGGTCAGAGCTCGGGGCGACAATTCGATCAGGCGAAATGCCTTCGCTGTCGGCGATCTGAGATGACGAAGGCCCAACAGGAGAGCATCTCGACCACAACGGATTCCGGGATCCTCACCATTCGCTTCGATCAGCCCGACAAGAAGAACACTATCGGGCCTCCCATGATCAAACGGATCTGTGCAGAACTCGACAAGGCTGATGCCGACGACGAGGTCAGGGCTGTTGTCTTCACTGGTACAGGGGACTCGTTCTGCTCTGGGGCGGATCTCTCGAGCGGGAGTCTGGTCAATTCGTCAGATGCGGATGTGGTGCGAGAGACGCGCCGAGACTTCGGTGGGATTCTGACGTTGCGAATCTACTCGTGCACAAAACCAATTATCGGTGCGATCAACGGCGTCGCCGCGGGTCTAGGGGCAACCATGTTGTTGCCGATGGATGTTCGGATCGCCTCTGACAGAGCCCGATTCGGCTTCGTGTTCAGCCGTCGCGGTATTGTTCCCGAAGCCTGTTCCACATGGTTTCTACCCCGCATCGTAGGGATTTCACGCGCCATGCAATGGACGTTGAGTGGACGTATCCTCAGCGCCACCGAAGCGCTCGAAGGTGGCTTGTTGACATCGGTGCACCCGACTGATCAGGTACTCGACGAGGCCTATCGAATTGCGGTCGAACTGACTTCGCAGTCATCTCCGCTCTCGGTGTCGGCAACCCGTCGCCAGATGTGGAATGGCCTCACGCAATCACACCCGATGGACGCCCACCGCGTGGAGACAGCACTAGTCCGGTCCTTGGCTCGCAAGCCCGATTCCAGAGAGGGAATTTCGGCGTTCCTCGAACGCCGTCCAGCTCTCTTTGAATCCCGCCCCAGTGAGGATCTGGCCGAATTCTCGCATCTTTGGCCTGAACCACCGTTCGACCTTGATCACCCTGGATAGTCGCCGGTTCAAGCCTTGCTGCCGAGGTAACCCTCCTGCATGACGATGCAAACCAAATCCCCCGATCGGTTATAGATGTAACCGGTCGCCAACCCCCGCCCGTCCGCGGCGCCGGGCGAAATCTGGTCGTACAGCAACCAATCCGCGAAATCCGCCGGACGCTGAAACCATATCGAATGGTCCAGCGACGCGACTTTGCCTGGGCCTCTGCTGGTCCGCCGGTCGACCCGCATCACCGTGTCGAGCAGTGTCATGTCGGTGAGGTAGGTGACCAGTGCTGCATTGAGCGCCGGAGCCGAAGTAAAATCGGAACTTGACCGCATCCAGATCTGATTCTCCGCCTTCTGAGGGTGCGGATCATCTAGGGCCAACCTGGGCGGTGCGTGAACATACCGCATGTCGAAGGCCCGTGGCCGGACCCACCAGCCATCTTGCTCGTCGGCATACGGTTCGAGCACCTCTTCTATCCGCCGAAGTCTCTCCGGGCCGGTCGTTTCGGGCATCGGTCGGTGAAAGTCGGGGCCCTGCCTTCGTACGCAAAAGGACATCATTGCCTCGAAAATGACAACGCCATCTTGTTCTGCTGTGACCTGACGATTAGCGAAAGCTCCACCGTCACGAACACGACGGACGGAGTATTCCGTCGGTCTCCCGGTGTCGCCCGCGCGTAAGAAGTAGGAGTGCAGACTGTGCGGTACCTTGTGCTCCACCGTTCTGCCGGCGGCCACAAGTGCCTGCGCAGCAATCTGTCCCCCGAAGACGTGGCTGGACGCATCCGACGGCTGCGCTCCGAGAAACCGGTCCTCGGCGATGGGATCCAGGTCCAACAGGCCCAGCAAGGTCCTCGGGTCGGAGATCACCGGGGTGCGGGAGCGCCCGCGAGTGCCGCAAGGATAGTCGTTCTCAGGTCTCGCGCCGACACGTCGTGGGGATGCGCGCGGGTCCAGATCGCGAGCGAGCGGTTCAGTTCGACCAGGCTTGCGGCCTCACTTCGATATACTTCATCCAGTTCGTCGTAAGTTGCCGGTAGCTCCGTACAAATGTTCGCTGGAGCGACAGCCGCGAAGTGCTCGACACGGTCTAGTGATGCCGATCTCCAGCGATCGATCTCTGCTAGTAGCTGACGTTGGACGAGCACGTCCTGGCGAAGGCGTAGTGCGGCATCGTTCCAGTCCACTTGAGCAAGTACAGCTCTTACCTCCGCGAGTCGACTGCGGGCATACTCCGATGCCACTTCGGGTCCGACGACGTCTTTCAATATGCGACGAACACCGGTGATCACATCAGCAGGACTAGGTCGCATCACGAGCTCCTTGTGCTTCTATTACGGCTTCCATGACCCGATCAATGACGAATCGCGCGGGAGCAGCTGGGCGATCGCTGCCTTTCGTGCAGAAGTTCTTGATCCCCGCCAGTGCCATGACAGCCAGCCGGAACGTTGACATGACTTGCCAGAATCTCAGGGCGTGTGGATCAACTTCGATATTGGTCCGTGCTGTATAGAGTTCGAGGAAATCTTCTTGCTCCCAGAATCCTTTGATGAAGTGTTCCTTCTGGTACAGCGGTGCTGTGTACCAACCGAGGTCGTCAAGTGGATCACCGAGGTGCGCAAGTTCCCAATCGAGGAGTACTTCGACGCGGCCCTCGTGAATGAGGAGATTCGCAGGGCGGAAATCACCGTGTACCACGACTAGACGATCAACAGGTCCTGGTAGGGAATCACGAAGCCATTCGGCGGCGGCCTGCAAAGCGGGCTGCGGCTCCATTTGGCACCGCTCCAACTCCGAACGCCAGTGTTCGAGCTCATATGCAGCTGGGTTGGGCCCTGGATGATGGAGTATCCCTCGAAATCCGGCCGCTTCGGTGTCAATGTTGTGTAGATCTGTCAATGTAGTGCAGATCTCACGTGCAAGTAGCTCCCGTTGTGCGATCCCGAGTTCCAAAGGATCGGCGTGACGAAGAACCGCTCGGTGTGCTTGGCCGACATAGCGTTTGACAACGATCGACGGCCGCGTCAGTTCACCACCTTGGTCGTCGAGCCAAAGCACGTCGGGGGTTGGGACATCAAATTCTCCGAGTCGTCGCAGGAGTTCGAACTCCATCGCGCGACCGGTTTCGACCACTGCGGCGGGTGGATCTCGGCGTAGAAGTAGATGATGCTCCTCCTTCGCACCGTCGACTGTCCAGGTTGCATCGAAGGGCCAGTTCTCTCGAGAGCTCCCTAGGCCAGTTCGATAGATCCGGTCGATTGTGGGATCGGCGCCAGGGCTCAGTCGCTTTGCGATGAACTCGCGCAGTGCTGCCGTGACGGTGTCGGTCTCACTCACCACTGTTGGATTCACGAGTTGACCCCCGAGTCCGGCTTGGCCGGGATGGCATCTTGGTACCGCGGGTATCCTGGCAGCACCATGTATTCCATGATTCCGAACCCGGTCTGTCCTGCATAGTGGACTTCGATCATGTGGTCACTGCCGGCCTTGGCATACCGGTAGATCTGGCTGCGGTCGGTGAGGTCCCACGTATCGTGTTCAAAGGAGTCGTCGCCCTTCCAATGCCCTTGGTACCAACCGTTCCACCCTTCGTATCCGCCTCCGCGCAGATGCGCTCGCCCCTCCTGCGCAGTGATTTCGAACTTCATCTTGTCGCCGCTGTGCAGCAAAAGCGTGATGGTCCCACTCCGCAGTGTCGGTGCCGCGGCCGAACTGTCCCAGACCAGATCGTGATCGATGTGGACGACCAGATCTTCTTCGTCGGGCGCGCCGGCCCGACGCGAGAAAGCTGCCGACAGATGCAGTGGCCGGCCGGGTTCGGCTTCATAGAGGTAGAAGTGAACGCCGAAATCCTCGAACTGAATCGGGCAGAACATCAGCATCCGCCACTCTGGTCGAACTCCCGGAGGCGTTCCTTGAGTGCTGGGCAGTGTGCGTGTCCCCCACGAGTGGTCTCGTTCACCCCACCATCGATCGGGGGTCAATGTGGTCGCAGTTCCGTCGACGCTTAGCTCACCCTCGATACGCCCGAGCTGCACATACCGGATCGCATCGTAGGTCACCCGCGTTCGACTCACCTGGAAGTGGCGTCCCTCGAGGATGGGCTCGAGCTCACTCTTCCAGTGGAAATCGAACTCCACGCCGGACGGATTCTCAGCGAGGATGAACCGAACGTCCTTCATCGGCTCGACGATCTCGATCCGGAGGGGGCCCACGGCCATCTCGTCACGACGACGCCCCAACGACCGCGCCATGCGCATATTGCGTTGCTCACCCGACTTCGAGTGGACGACGAATGCCTCCTGGGTGTCCTGATTGGGGTACTGGCCGATGCCCAGACTCACCACGGTGTCTCTTGCCACCGTGTCTTGCAAACTGAGCCAGTACCTTTCCCGCCAACTCGGATCGCTCGATCCCACCAACGCGTGTGGCTGTGAGATCTGGTGTGAAAAGTATTCATCTGACGGACTCAGGAAGACCACGTCGTCGACCTCACTTCGTATCTGCAGGTGCGTCGGCAAATGCCGCGCGCAAGGTTTTTTTGTCTGTCTTCTCGCCGGCAAGCGTGGGCAGCCGCTCCTGCTGGATCTGCCACCGAGTCGGTACTTCGAAGTAGGCGAGCTTGCCTTTGAGAAAGCCGCTCAGCTCATCCGGCGTGGGCGGCACTTGACCACGATGGACTATCACGGCCGCGACTTCTTCACCCAGATCAGGATGCGGCACACCGAATACCGCAACCTCGACCACAGATTCATGCTCCGCCAAGGTGATCTCGACATGAGCACAGGAGATGTTTTCTCCGCCCCGGATGACGATGTCTTTGCTCCGGCCGTCGAGGAACAGATAGCCGTCGGCGTCGAGATGCCCCAGATCGCCGGTGTGCAGCCATCCTTCCTCGCTGACGGCTCCCTCGATCCCGAGATATCCGAGCATCACCGTCGGGCTCCGGACAAGGATCTCGCCACTCTCGCCATCCTGCTCGGCGTCGATCTCGATCTCGACAACCGGGTAGGGCCGACCGACCGTACCCGGACGTTCCTGCAGCGCGCGATTGCCTGCCACTGTGAGGAATCCGCCGGATTCGCTCATCCCCCAGGTGTTTCCGAGGCCCCGTGCCGCGAGTTGCGGAACCTTGCGCTGCATCAGCGCCAGGAGTGTAGGCGGGAGTGGTGCGCCACCAAGGGGCCATGATCTCAGGCTCGAAAGATCCTTGGATCCGAAGCCCGGGTCCTCGAGTATACGAATCGCCATCGTGGGCACGCCGCCGAAACTCTGGACCTTCTCGGTCTCGATCAGGTCGAGCACCTGACCGGCATCGAACCGCCCCTTGTTCAGGACAAGCTTCCCCCCGGTGATCAGATTAGTGAGCAGATTCGAGATCCCGCCGATGTGAAATAGGGGCGTACACACCAGCGTCACCGACGGCGGCGCGGTCCCGTCATCGTCGTCGGTCGGAAGGCGTCCCGATCGCATCAGGAGGTTGTGCTGATTGGCGATCACCGAACGGTGCGACAGGAGGACGCCTTTCGGGGCTCCGGAACTACCGGATGTGAAGATCACCAGTGCCGGTGAGTCCTCATCCGGAACAGGGAACGAACCGCAGATGTTTGCGATCTGGCCTTCGTCTGCTGTCTCCTCGAATACGAACCCCTCCAACGAGAGGGGATCATTGAGTCCAGTGCGCGATGCATTAGGTAGGTCGGTGATCACTATCGCTGGGGCCGTCACATCAACGGCATGGGCAATCTCTTTCTCACTCCACCAACGGTTTCCGAGAACGGGCACCGCGCCGACAGCCCATATCGACCAGAGCGCGACAACCCAGCTCGGACTGTTGTATCCGATCAGGAGCACATTGTCTCCGGCGCGGACCCCTCGCTCTTCGAGCGTTTTGCGTCCGGGCCCTATCGCGCCGAAGAACCCGCCCACCGTCACCCGGTGATCGCCCTGGATCAGATATTCCCGATCGGCGAACCGTTCGACTCGGGTCAACAGTGCGCCAAGTGATCGCGGATGGGGGGTGAGGACCAGCCCTTCGTGTCCTGCGTACTCTCCGGGTTCGACGTCCCGGCCCCACACCTCCGACAACAACGCGGCGCCCTTCTCTCCTGTTCTCATCGTCCGGTCCAGACACCTGGACGCTTCTCGGTGAATGCTGCGACAGCCTCTCTCAAGTCGCTGGTGGACGCGCTAATCGCTTCGAGGTAAAAGGCGGTGTCGAAAACCTCGTCCGTCCGTGCCGCCAGGACCTTGTTCAGTGCGCGTTTCGTAAGTTGCACCGCCACGGGGGGCAACTCGGCGACCCGTGCTGCCAGTTCGAGCGCGGTGGTCCGCACTTCATCGGGCCCATCGACCAGATCCGTGACCATACCGAGTTGGTAGGCGTCCTCGGCAAGGATCGGTTCGCCCCACAGCAGGTGACGCTTTGCCCTGATCAGCGGCAGGTTGGCAGGCCACGTCACGCATCCACCGTCGCCAGCGACGAGCCCCAGATGAACGTGCGGGTCCGAAATCCTGACTCCTGCGGTTGATACCACCGCGTCGCCGGTCAGGACGAGGCTTGTCGCGACGCCGAACACATGGCCGTGCAGCGCGACGATCAAAGGCTTGGAGAAGTCCGCGAAGGCTTTGAACAGTCGGCGTCCGTCGTCGATCTGCGCTAGGAGGACCTGTAGATCCTCGTTCGCATTGATCATCGTCTCGGTGTCGCCTCCGGCCGAGAAGTGTTTGCCGGTGGATGAGAGGGCAACCGCGCGAACATCCTGGTCCGCCCGCACCAAGTCGAGGGCGTCCGTCAGCTCCTGGAACATCACGTCGTCGAAGCGGTTCTGGACGTCGGGTCTGGAAAGTCGGAGCTCGGCCACCCGGCCGTTCTTGATGACCTCGAGTACCTGAAATTCCGTCACGTGGCAACCCTTCGATATGAACCGGTGTTGGCTCGACCAGACCTTCCCTGCACGATAGCCGGAAAGCTAGAAATTAGTATAGGGGTAGAGTTATTTTGGTAGTCCGGTAGTCGCCGGATAGCACTCGACTCCGCCAAACGCCTCTCGACAGATCGTCTGATGGCGATCATTCAGAAGCATCATTGTCGGATGCTAGACTTTTCCGCGTCCTAGGAGACGAAATGACCAACGCGCCCGCGACCCTGATCAGCATGGACGACTTCCGCAAGGAGGCGGAAGAATTCCTCCGGGGCCACGTGCATCCACGCCAGAAGGCAGACCGCTCCGGGGCCGCCTTCGGTACCGGCGACGACCGCGTCAGCCTGTTTCGTGGCGCCACGGCGGCGGAGGCCGAAGAGGCAAGGCAGTGGCGACGGACGGTCTTCGACGCGGGTTTCGGCTGGATCAGTGGCCCTGAAGAACTCGGTGGGCGCGGGCTACCGAGGCGCTATGAAAGGTTGTACGACTCCGTGGAGCGAGGGTTCGACACTCCCTCGCGGTCACCCCTCGGTGTGAGCCTGGGAATGGTGGCACCCACCATCGCGCAGTTCGGGGGCGAATCGGTCCGCACACAGTGTCTCAAAGCGCTGTACCGGGGCGACTCGGTCGGATGCCAGCTGTTCAGCGAGCCCGGCGCCGGTTCGGACCTCGCGGCCGTTTCAACGAAAGCGGAGGCAAACGGTGACAGTTGGACGATCACCGGGCAGAAGGTCTGGACCTCCGGCGCGCATTTTTCTGACGTGGGACTGCTGCTCGCGCGTACGTCGAGCGGCCCGAGACACGGAAACCTGACCGCTTTTGTGATCGACATGCAGGCCCGAGGAGTCCAGGTAAAGCCGCTGCGACAGATGACAGGTGGGGCAGACTTCAACGAGGTCTTCCTCGACAGAGTCGTGATCCCGGACGAGAACCGGCTTGGTGCAGTCGACCAGGGATGGAAGGTGGCAATCGCCACGCTCGTCCACGAACGCGGCGCCATCGGAGGATCGGCCGGCGGCGGAAGCGGGCTATTCCGGATGGAACGAGTCGCCGCAATGCTCAACCACCTCGAGTGCGGTGACGATCCCGCCGTCCGCGAAGCATACGCACGCCTCCATTCCGGGGTGGTGTGCGCCAAAAACATGCGAGCACGCGCCGAGGCCGGCGCGAAAGCAGGCCACGCACTTGGACCGGAGATGTCATTGTCAAAGTTGGCTCTCACCGAAAACCTTGCCGCACTGTCGAACTTGATGAGCTTGGCCCTCGGACCCCGATTGTTGGCCGATACGGGCGAGTGGGGCACGTACGCATGGAGTGAGTTCGTTCTGGGCGTGCCCGGATTTCGCCTGGGCGGAGGGACCGACGAGATACAGCGAAATATCATTGGCGAGCGCGTGCTCGGACTCCCGAAGGAGCCATGACCAGTAGCACGGCTCAGATCAGATGGCCGCCCGGGCCAACTAGGTGATGCAGAGCACTTGACATCTTCGATGTGACAGTGACAACATCCGAAGGTCTACTACTCGACAATAGGGAACACGACTTTATCGCCGAGACGTCACCGAGGGAGCTTCCACATGGTTCGGTCAGCCGTTTTCAATCCGTTCAGGGCGGTCAAACCCCTTTTGCCTCATCCCGCTCGTGCTGCAACCTCGATCGCTGCGACATTGGTTGCAGTGTTGGCACTCTCGTCATGCGGGTCGACCGATGACAAGGAGGTAGGAGACGTCGGACCGTCGGGCGATGCGGCCTGGCAGACCGTGATCGAGGCCGCAAAAGAGGAAGGCCAGGTCAATATCTACTCGGGGAACATTCCGGACTCGTTGAAGTGTCTCGCAGACTCTTTCAAGAGCACGTACGGGATCACGGTCAACGTGACCAATGGCATCAACGCGGTCAATCAGACCAAGGTGGACACCGAACTCCAGACCGGCAACGTCACCGTGGACGTCATCGATCAAACCGAAGCATCGTGGTCTGTGCCTCACGCCGATGCTGGTGACTTCGCTGCGCCGACCGGCCCCGCGTTCGACAACCCCGACTTCAATGCCGCTGAGAACCTCAAAGAGGGTGGCTGGTTCATTTCGGATGCAAGTATGACGACTTTCGTATGGAACACCGATCTCTACAGCAAGGGGCTCAAGGACTACGACGGCGTCCTCGACCCTGAGCTGGCCGGAGGCAAGATCGGGGTCATCGAACCGAGCGCGCCCGTGCTAGTCGAGTTCTATCTCTATCTCGAAGAGCGATTCGGCCCCGGGTTCATCGAGAAGCTGGCAGCCCAGAAGCCGCGTCTGTACCCCAGCGCCTTCCCGCTTACCCAGGCCGTGACTTCAGGCGAGATTGCAGCCAGCATTTTCTCGGTTCCGGTAGTCAACGAGAAGGCCCAGGGCGCACCCGTCGACTTCGCACTGTCCGATCCGATCTTCGGCACACGTTTCAATACTGCAGTTCTGGCAGAAGCCCCTCATCCTAATGCCGGGCAGCTGCTCGCCAATTTCATGATTACTCCCGCTGGTCAGCAGTGCATCGCCAACCGAGCAGCAGCGATTCTTCCCGACATCCCGGGCACTCTCGCGACCAAGGATCAGATCATCGACCCGTCCGCCGATGGCGAACTCACCCCGGAAGAAGTGCAGGCGTTCAAAGACAAGTTCAACCGACTGTTCACCTGAGACATCACTCGCGTAGACAACAGAATCCGCCGAAATTCAGGAGTACACAGTGGCGTACGTTTCCATTGAGGGACTGACCAAGAACTTCAAAGGCAATCCGCCCACCACCGCGGTTGACGATCTCCACCTCGAGATCGAGGAGGGCGAGTTTCTCGTCCTCCTGGGTCCGAGTGGGTGCGGCAAAACAACGACCCTTCGTTGTCTCGCCGGTCTGGAACGGCCGGCCGAGGGGCGGATCGTGGCCGGAAGCTCCACTGTGTACGACAGTGCGCGACGCGTAGATGTCGCACCCGACAAGCGGTCGATCGGCATGGTCTTTCAGTCATATGCACTATGGCCGCACATGACAGTACGCAAGAACATCCGCTACCCACTGGCCGCGCGCCATCTCCGGGACAAGATCAAAGACGGTAGCGTCGAGCGGATCGCGGAGGCCGTCCACTGCGGCGGCCTTCTCGATCGGTACCCCGCGCAACTCAGCGGCGGTCAGCAGCAGCGAGTCGCCCTCGCACGCGGGCTGGTGTCGGAACCGGATCTGGTGCTCTTCGACGAGCCGTTGAGCAATCTCGACGCACGTCTACGCCAGCAGGTCCGGGCCGAACTGCACGAACTGCACCGTACCCGCCCGTTCACTGCGGTGTTCGTGACACACGATCAGTCCGAGGCGTTGTCGTTGGGACAGCGTATGGCCATCATGCGCACCGGCACAATCGAACAAATCGGCAACCCACGCGAGGTCTTCGAGCACCCTGTCAGCGACTATGTGGCCGAGTTCATCGGCATGTCCGAACGGCTCGAGCTGACCCGTAACGGAGACGGATGGTCGTGCGACGGCCAGGCGCTGGAGGCGAACGGCAATCATGTACCAATATCAGCTCCCGCCGGAGTGGTGCGACTACGTCCGGACGACCTCCGGCTCGTCGAAGACCTCTCCCTTTTGCGAGACAACGAACTGGGGCTCGAAGCCACGGTGATGGACGTGTCCTACGGGGGTCGTCATCTCGATGTCTCCGTTCAACTGACCGGCAGCGATACCCGTGTCAATGCCCAGGTCTCGACGAAATCCTCTGGCGGACAACTTGACAGGTGGGCGACAGGGGAACGTACAGTCATCGCGTTTGAACTCCGAAATGCCAGGTATTTCGAGCTCGAGAGCTCTCTGGCGGTGGCCGCATGACCGTCCTTCAGGCACGACCGGTGACAGCGTCCGGTCCCGTCGAACCATCTCGGTTCGCCAACCCGCTGCAGCCCAGGAACCTCAACCGTGCGGCCCTGATCGTGTTCATACTGATCCTAGGGTACTTGATCATCACTCCGCTGGTAAAGCTTCAGCGAGAGGCCTTCTCGGATGGGGCAGCGGGATATTCGCAGGCATTCGGTGCCGATCGGATCGGTCGGACCATCGGGTACACAATTGGATTGTCGCTCGGCTCGTTGGTCATCGCGTTGGTGCTCGGGACTGCTCTCGCTTGGTCCGCGAGCCGGCTACCGTCGGGTCTCGGATTTCTGCGAATCGTACCGATTCTGCCCATCGTCGTTCCAGCGGTAGCCAGTGTCGCAGGGTGGGCTTTTCTCTTCTCGCCTCGCCCCGGATATTTGAACGCGCTCTTGCGAAAACTGCCTTGGTGGTCCGATCTCACGGAGGGACCGGTAGATGTCTACACGCTGCCCTGGATCGTTTTCATCACCGGTATCGGGCTGAGTTCGTTTGTCTTTTTGTTCGTCAGCGCCGGCTTTCAGAACATCAATTCCGAGATACTTGAAGCCGCGCAGGTCAGCGGTTCATCCCAGATCAAGGTGTTCTTCAAGGTAACGCTGCCGCTCTTGCGACCGACATTGATCTACGGCGGAAGTGTGGCATTCCTGTTGGGGCTCGGACAGTTCACCGCACCGCTGCTACTGGGTACGAACAGCGGCGTCACGGTCATCACGACCGAGATGTACTTCCTGACGACTCAGACACCGGTTCAGACCGCAGCCGCGGCGGCTCTCGGTTCCCCACTGATGGTCATCGGCCTGCTGCTCGTGTTGTTCCAGAAGCTCGCGCTGGGGAACCAAAAGCGATTCGTCACACACGGCGGCAAGGCATTCCGGTCGAGCGGGCGGCCATCCTGGCTGGGCGCAAGCTTCATCGTCCTGTATTTCGTCATCTCCACGGCGCTTCCGATCGCGGCATTAACGTTCGTGTCCTTGTCTCGATTCTGGAGCAGCAAGATCGATCTGACGAAGCTGACCACCGCAAACTTCGACTCAGTGATGAGTGACAGCGTCGTGCCGACCGCGATCCAGAACAGCCTGATCTACTCGATCGTCGCGGTCGCCATCGCGTTGCCCGTAGGATTCATCGTCGCTCAAGTCCTCGTGCGGGGACAAGACTTCCCGGTATTGCGTACGATTTTGGATTTCGTCGTAGCGGTCCCACTCGGCGTCCCGGCAGTGATCTTCGGAATCGGGTTCCTATTCACTTACAGCGAAGGACCGTTCGTCCTCTACGGGACGCCGTGGGTGCTCATTCTCGTCTACGTCGCTCTGATGGTGCCCTTCGCGACGCGGATGCAACTGTCCACGATGCTTGCACTCGGCGACCAGTATATCGAGGCATCACGAGTGAGCGGAGCGGGGCGTCTGCGCACAAACATTCTGATCTTGTTGCCCCTCATGCGGTCGTCTCTAGCAGGTGCCGCCGCACTCATCTTTGTATTGCTGACGCACGAATTCAGCGCGTCGTTGCTGGTCCGCTCGTCCACGACCCAAGTCATGGGTACGGTTTTGTTCGACTTCTGGAATACCGGTACCTATCCACTTGCGGCGGCCGTCGCGCTGATAATGACGGGCGTGACCGCGGTCGGCGTTGGGTTGGCCGTCTTGCTCGGCGGTTCCGAATCTTTGTCGAAGTTGTAGACAGTGCATCGATCGGATCTCCAATACTCTTTGGCTCAATAGTCTAGTATGCGTGTATTGGTTCTAGACAAGAACTGATCGCAACGACTGGCAATCGGCCGAGATGCCCAACGTGCACCGCGGATCCACTCGCTGCGGGAGCGCCGACACCCGCGGGTGTTGGAGGCTCCTAGTACAAAAAGGCCTGACAGCCAACGACTACGGAACGGTGAACACTATGGATACGTCGCTGATCGACGAACTGAAGATCATTGATACCGACACGCACGTCATCGAGCCCCCGGACCTGTGGACGTCGCGGGTGTCGGTCAAGAAGTGGGGCGATCTGGTGCCTCACATCAAGCCCGACAATGACGGAAATCCGGCTTGGTATGCCGGCAGCAACCGGATGCTCGGAATCGCGGCCGCCGCTATGGCCGGGTGGAAGGAGTATCAGCCGGATCACCCACTGTCACTCGCGGAAGCCGAGCGCTCGGCGTGGGACCCGGTCGAGCGTCTGAAGCGGATGGACAGTGACGGAATCCACGCTCAGGTGCTGTATCCGAATGTGGCGGGCTTTGGCGGCGGCAACTTCACATCGGTCAAAGAACCGGACCTCATGCTCGATCTCGTTCGGGCGTACAACGACTTCCTGACCGACTATGCCAGCGTCGCTCCCGGTCGATTCATACCGATCAGTGCACTCCCCTTCTGGGACCTAGACGCCGCGGTCAAGGAAATTGAGCGCGTCGTCGATGCTGGACACAAGGGCGTCATCATGACCGCCGGGCCCCAGAACTGGGGCCAGCCGATGATCGAAGATCCCCACTGGGACCGTCTGTGGGCCACCGCGCAGGAGGCCGGCCTACCGATCAACTTCCACATCGGGTCCGGCGACATCGGTGACTACCCAAGGCATCCGGGGGGCAAGCACGCCAACTCCGCATCGTTGTCTTGCATCAACTTCATCAACAACGCGCAGGCGATCGTGCGCGTCATCTGCGGCGGCGTGTGCCACCGCTTCCCAGACCTCAACATCGTCTCTGTCGAGAGCGGCGTGGGCTGGATTCCGTTCATCCTCGAGGCACTGGACTGGCAGTGGTACAACTGCGGCGTTCCCGAAGAGCACCCCGAATACGAACTGTCGCCTCGTGAGTACTTCTTGCGCCAAGTGTACGGCTGCTTCTGGTTCGAACGTGACACCGCGATGAGCGCAATCGAACAACTCGGCGCGCGCAACTTCCTCTATGAGACCGACTATCCCCACCCCACCAGCATGTCCCCGGGGCCGGCGTCGATTGCCACCACACCCCGCGAATACCTCAAGAGCGCACTCAAAGACCTTCCAGAAGAAACAGTCCGACTACTGTTGCAGGACAACGCTGCTCGAATCTACAATCTCGACCTGAAGTAGCGCCACAGGCCGGCCGGCGTTCGATCACTCGACGCCGGCCGACCTTTCGCGTGTCACGACACTTGGATGAAGTCCCTCGAGAAGGCACGGATATCGGCGATAGCTGTGCTCGTACGGCCCCATGGCGCGACAATTACCCGTGACACGCCGGATGTTCGCCATCCCGCGACATCGACTTCGCCGGGCGGTGCGGCCACGGTCACGCTGAGCGGCTCCACCCTACCGGCGGCAGCGCAGAGTTCGTTCAACTTTTCGACGATCGGCGCTACAGATTCCGGGGTGTGATGCATTCCAATCCAGCCAGTTCCGGTTCGAACCGCTCTCCGCAGCGCGGGCGGCGACTCACCGCCGATGAGTAGCGGCAGGTCGGCTCCCTGGATCGGTTTGGGCTCGAAAGCGACCTCGGGGAACGAGTAGAATTCTCCCTCGTGGGCGACGGTTTCCTCGGTCCATAACCGTCGACAGACTGCAGAGACTTCGTCGAGACGGCGACCGCGACTGTCGAATGGGAGACCTGCGACCTGCCATTCGGCGCTGGACCATCCAGCGCCGACACCCAGCTCGACCCTTCCCCCGGAGACGACGTCCAATGTGGCCACGGCCCTCGCCGCGGAGAAAGGATCTCGCAATCCGAGCTGGTATACGAAAGTGCCCAGACGGATTGTGCTCGTCCGCGCCGCGATGGCCGCGAGATAGACCATCACGTCGAAGATCTGGGTGTTCGGCGCTATCGGTAGTTTTCCATCCGGGTAGTCACCACTGTCCAGATCGACGGGTAGTACCAGGTGGTCTGACATCCAGATGGATTCGAAACCCACTCGCTCGGCCTCTTGGGCCAGATCCGACCAGATTGCAGGGTTCGCGCGCAGTAACGAGATGCCAAACACTGTCATCCGGATGCCGCCCCGAGTCGCTCGACTACTTTTACCGACCGTCGGGCAAATCGCCAGCCCTCATCGAGACGCACGTACTCATCACGGTAGATGCCCCATTCCGCCAGACCGGTCGCGCGCAGGAGTGAGACATACGCCTGACCGCTGGCATGGGATTCGTCCTCGACGTCGATGATATGAGTGGTGGCGCTGTGGAACACGTACGCGGAGTTCCCCGCACTCGTCGATTCCGAGATCCACCGTCGCTGCATTGAGCGCATGAACTCCGCGATCTCGTTGCGGCCCTCGATGATCAACTGCTCGTTTCCGTCGCGATACTCGAACTGAGCCGTGGGCGCGAACAATTGCGTTTGTATATCGATCTTTCCCATGTCCCCGTATGCGTTGTATCTCGCCACGAGATCTCTGGCCGCCTCGCGGACCAGCAACTCCGTCATATCCATCTCGGCACTCACCAATTCGTCACTAGTTGTTCTCGGCACCTATGTGGCCGTCTGTCCGGCGTCCACGGGCATCACAGCACCCGTGATGTAGCGGGCGTCTTCGGACGCCAGGAATGCCACCAGCGCAGAGACGTCTGATGGATTGATCCACGGCACCGGTAACGCGTTCAACGCAGCGAAGCGGCTCGCGACGTCAGCCCTTGTGGGTATATCGATGTCGGGGGCGAACAGATCGTATGCGGCCTGATTGTGTATCAGTGGGGTGTCCACGCTGGTGGGCACAACCATGTTGACCCGGATATTCCGGTCGGCAAGCTCCAACGCGAGGGTCTTGCCCAAGCCGATGACTCCGTGCTTCGCGGCTGAATAATGAGCAATATTCGGAATTCCCCGGACACCAGCGGTCGAGCTCGTCAGAATCATCGAGCCACCGCGATCCGCCAGATGTGGAATTGAAGCCTTGGCGGTATGCCACACGCCGGTTAGATTGATTCCGATCATGTCACCCCACGCCTCGGCCGTCAACTCTTCCGCTTTCCCGAAACCCCCGATTCCAGCATTGGCACAAACGATGTCGAGCCTGCCGAGCTCGGCGACGCCCGCGTCAACCGCAGACTGCACAGCGTCGAAGTCGCGCACATCAGCGATTCGCCAACTCATTCGGCGATCGAGCGCCTCGACCTCTTTCGCAACGCTTTCCAGGTCTGCCTGCTCCGCCATCGGATACGTCACCGAGTCGATCGGCGCGCAAAGGTCGATGGCGATGATGTCGGCGCCCTCCCGGGCCATCGTCAGGGTGTGGCTACGGCCCTGCCCTCGTGCCGCCCCGGTGATGAACGCTACTTTTCCGTCGAATCGACCCATCGCTCAGTCCCTTAGGTAGTAGTCAGCTGACTGATATACTCTACCAATAGACTATCTATACAGGGACGACTTTGCGATATGCGGGTGCTAGTTTCTCTTCCATCAAGGTCGTGCGATCGTCCCCGGAGTGAGACCACTCCGGCCTCCGTCACAACCGGTAGGACAACGCCGGTGACGAACGAGGCTTCGTCTGACGCCAGGAACGTCACGACGTTTGCGATCTCATCGGGATTTGCCACTCGCCGTTGGGGAGTCTGCTGCGCGACGTGCCGCTGCTATGTGAGACCGACGGATCGATGGCGGCCGCCCGTGCTACTCATCACCCGAATTCCCCATTGCCCGATCTCCTCCGCCATCACACGCGTAAGCGTACTGATGGCACCCTTACTGACCGAATAGGCCGGGACCGATGGGTCACCGAGAGTGCCGTCGATCGACCCAAAATGCACAATCGCCCCCGAACCCGAACGTCTCAATGCTGGGAGGAACGCCTTCGCGCAAAGGACAGGGCCAGGACGTTGATCCGCAACGCGCGTTGCCAATCCTCAACGGACGCAGCGACAGAACCCCAGGCGGCTCCGTGTGGACCGTCACGAGTACGTCACCTAATCCTGACGAACGGGCCGGCAGCGCCTCGGCAACCCCACGATCTCGGCTCCAGATGCCAATTTGGCCCGCTAGAATTCCGATCCCGGATCAATCGTTCGCGGTGCCGCATCCGACCCGATCACTGTTACACGGGCTCCGTCGGCAACGAAACGTCAAACGCAGGCGTCTCGGATCACTCCGCCGGATCCAACGGTGACGACCAGCTTCTGCACTTGGCCGTTCTGCAACATGACCTCCTGAGGGCCCAACATTGTGTCTACACCTCTACTACTAATAATCTATGTAAACAGAGGGAATTGGCACCTTGCGGAAGTGCCTGCACACCCGGGTACCAAGAAAGCGAATTCGAACCGATGAGAGACCAAACTTGGCTATCCGGCGCCTGGAACTTTCGGGATGTCGGCGGTGTCCGCAGAACTGATGGCCGCACAATCAAACTCGATAAGTTCTTTAGATCTTCGCACCTTGCACGCCTGGATGAGGCTGGTCGCGCGGCACTCTCGCGCTCGGGGATCACCGATGTCTGCGACCTTCGACGAGACATCGAAGTTGAGCGCACCGGACAGGACCAACTCCCTCCACATGTCCGGCTGCATAGGTTGCCGTTCGACTATGACCACGACGCGCCGCACGAAGCCGAACTCCAGTCAGAGGAGTTCGCCGTCAATCACATGGTGTCGGTGTACCGAGAATTCCCGGTGCTCGAACGCGCCAACAGGACAATCCTCGAAGTGGCTTCGCTACTGGCACAAGGTGCCACTGTGCTCGTCCATTGCGGCGCAGGCAAAGACAGAGCCGGCTGGGTGGTGGCCACCATACTGAGATCTGTTGGGGTCACCGAATGCGACATTGTTACCGACTATCTAAGGAGCAACTCCGCCATTGCTGAGCTCCGGCAAGCGGTCGGCAGCAACCCCCGCCAAACCCCCGAGTCGATGATTCCCTTGCTCAAGGTTCGCGAGGACTACTACGAGTCCGGAATGAGCGGCATAGCTGAGTCATTCGGTTCCTTCGCCAACTACCTCACACACATCGGTTTCCACGACGACCTCCTCAGACGACTCGAAACTGCGCTCGTGCGCTGAGTAACGACGGCAGATGGTGGCCACAGCTCGACCCCCAAACCATGCAAGAATCGGCACGGGGGCCCTCGGCCCCGAGCATTCGCTAGTCGCGCTCGTAGACTGCCAACGCCGAAGCCACTACTTCGCGCCCTCCCAGGGTGCAGACATCTACGTCCACATATGTTCGGTTTTCGTAGGCGCCGACCAATCTTGCCTCGATCTTTACAGCCGCGTAGGACGGCGACGGTTCTGCAAAGTCGACACTGAGTTTTGCTGCCGTCGCTGGTAGCCCAGTCTGTTGTTGCGCATGGTCTGCGGCCTCGCAGTATCGCGGCGCTCAGGATACCGGGTCGGACGTGGCCGTCGGTGCCATAGGCTTGCCGTCCTATCGAAAACTTGGTCTGTACGCTGACTCCATACCCTGCATAGAAGTCGAGGCGCAGACCATCAGGGTTGCTTTGGCCGCACGCGTAACACATAGCACCATGCCGCCGAATCAGGTTTCCAGGAGCTGGTTCAGTCTTCGATCGATCTACTGCAACAATCACGTCGAACGGAATGGACCACTTCACACTCGCCAAATTAGTCGTAGACTAGACAAAGTTCAATTGACCGGCGTGAGTGCGGCGGAACCACGTGCCGCAAGAGCCCGCATCGCACGCTTGTCAAGCTTTCCTACGGGCGTCCGCGGCAGGTCGTCGACGAGATACGTCAACTTCGGCAGCTTGTACCCCGCAACGAGACGCCTGCTGAATACTTCGATGTCGAGAAGCGTCGGAGGTTCAAGTGCGTTCTCGGCTACGACGAGCGCGGCCAAGGTCTCACCCATCGCTTCATCAGGTATTCCAACGCATGCGACATCGGACACCAGTGGATGCTGAATCAGGACTTGCTCCGCTTCAGCTGGGTAGATGTTGACCCCACCGGACACAACCATGTCCGACTCGCGGTCGGTAATCCACACGTAGCCGTCATCGTCCATGCGTCCGATCTCACCGAGCGTGAATTCGGGCCCACTGAAATAACCAGAGGTGTAACGGATTCCGTGGCCTGAATCATCTCGAAACCAAAGTGGCCCCTCAGTGCCCGGCGGAGCGTGCCGGCCATCGGCGCCGCGGATGAATGCATGGAACGGCTCAATTGCCCGGCCGACCGAACCCGGACGTTCGAGCCACTCACCCGAACTGATCATGCAGGTAGTTCCAACTTCGCTGGCGCCGTAGCTCTCCCAAACGATTGGGCCCAACCAGTCGATCATGGCCTCCTTCACTCGGACTGGACACTTCGCACCAACCTGTAGCACGAACTCAAGCGACGAAAGGTCCGCAGACCTCCGCTTCTCCTCAGGCAACGCCAGCAGTCGCTGGAAGTGGGTAGGCACCATAAAGACAGACTTGATCCGATCGCGACCGATTGTCTCGAGAAGTGCTGCCGCATCGAACTTATCGAGGATGGTGACAGACGCTCCGCCAGTGAAGAACCGAGTTGATGCGAGTGGGCCTGAATGATACATGGGTCCAACGACCAGATGGCGCCCGTGACTGATCATGGCGTCTTCACCAAGTCGTTTCTGATGTTCATCGATGTCGAGTCCACCCACCCACGACGTATGTGGCAGCTCAACACCTTTGGGTCGTCCCGTTGTGCCTGATGTGTAAACCAGTGGTCGCGATGGCGCGAGATGTGTGCGCGGCTCGCGCGAATCGGTGCACAGGTCCGATATCGCGACAACGCCAGTCGGCAGGCGCCCGTCTCCCCAAGCGGCCACGGTAGAAACCTCGCTTGCTCGCGCAGCCTCAGCTGCCACGAAGGCCCTATCGCGATCGCAAAGTACCATTCGAGATTGCGAGTCTTCGAGAATGAACGCGATTTCAGAGTCGGTGAGATGCGAATTCACCGCCACAGCCGACGCGCCGGCGAGGGTACAGGCAACGTACGCGAGGAGTGTGTGCGCTGAGTTGCCTGCCACAATAGCCACACGCTTGTATGGTCCGAGGTCTGCCGCTTGCAGCATGTTGACGACTGGACGCAACCAATCATCGGCTTCCTGCCAGGTGAGCATGTGCTCATCATCTCGAACCGCGAATTCCAGAGGCTTCTTGCGCCCGACGGCAGCAGCGAACGTCATCGCGCACCCCGACAACTGCTCACGTGATCGGACTCGGGTTTACGCTCCGAGACAACGCCCGGCCTTGTATCCAGGGTGACCGCTCTCAATTTGGCTCCCGCAGCTCGTAGAAGTGAATCGGATCACATCCTAAGAACATGATAGACAAAAGTCTAGTATCTCGATCATGTGGCAGACTTCAGCCGTGGACGATTCGACGCAACAGGTCGACCGGCGGGAGAGGCTTGCCAACACGGCAGACGCACGGATCTTCCGGACGCGGACGAAGCTGGCCGATGCGCTCCTAAGCGAGCTGCGAGATGACTCCAAAGCAATCTCAGTTGGTTCGGTGGCTGCCCGGGCGTCCGTCGGTCGAAGTACCTTCTATACACACTTTGCCACCCTGGACGAATTAGTCTGTTACGCAGTTGATCTGCTGTTCGACGGTTTTGGCCCGGACGATCTGGTCAGCCGACGAAGTGCAGCGAGCTCAACGCGAGATGGCGCGCGGGCCGGCTTTGAGGACTTTCTGGATCGAATTGAAATGCGCGGACGTGACCTCTTGAAGTCGCGTGCGCCTACCGTCCGTGTGGTCGTACACGAACGCTTCGCGGCTAGGTTCGCGAGCAATCTCCAGGGAGTCCTGGTTGCCGAGCAACTCGCAACCGGTAGAGAGTGGATACTTGCGGAGTATGTCGCCGGCGGGGTGACGCGAGTCTTGGTTGCTTGGGCTACTGGTGTCGGCGAGCTAGATAGATTCCAGGCAATTGACTACATCATGGACTTCATGCCTTCGCAGATCATCGAAGGAACGATCGCGCCACCAGCAGAATCGACATCACCGAGGGAAGTGCCGAATTTGGACGACTAACCAATGCCAAGCAGCTCCCGATGTGGGCGAACCGGCAAAATTCCTCGACTGCCAGTGCGCCAGAGCGAGTACGGTCCCCCACAATGCGCGGTGCGGATTTCACGGCCTTTAACAAGGAAAGTAGATGTGAGCTGATACCCAATGATCCCTGGTAAGAGGCCCAATCGGCTGCCGTAGACAGGCATTTCCCCGACTAGTAAGCGCACGTTGTCGCGTGCTTCAGCATGTTGCGATACTCGTCGCCAACCACGAGGGTCGCTACCTACAGCGAATCCGGGCCGAGCGACGTGAGGAGCCAGTCAATAGTCTCGATCCGACAGGTAGCCGGGAAGTCTGCGGCGATCGGGGACCTGCCACGGGCGGTCACTCTCCACTTGATCTCCGATATGGCCTGCTATCAAGCCCCCTGAACACCAACGAAAGGTTCACTAAACGATGCCACGCCTGTTCACCAAGCCGACGTCCGACCACACCGCGGTTCAACTACTACTCCGCGCTGCCATCGGCGGCACCATGATCGCGCACGGCGTCAAGCATGGTCGCAGCCTCGAAGGCACCGCCGGTTGGTTCGGCTCCATCGGTTTCAAGCAACCCAAAATGCAGGCCCAAGCCTCCGCCGTCGTCGAAGTCGGCGCAGGTGCTGCCATCGTCGCCGGCGCCGGCACCCCGCTGGCCGCGGCCGCTGTTGTCGGCACCATGGCCGTCGCAGCGCGGTCGGTTCATCTGCCGAACGGCTTCTTCATCACGTCCGAAGGCTGGGAGTATGTCGCCAACCTGTCAGTGGCGGCCATCGCCCTGGCAGCAATCGGACCGGGTCGCTTGAGCGTTGACCGAGCGCTCGGAGTCGACGCCAAACTCAGCTCCGGCCAGGCGACCGCCGTCGCAACCGGCCTCGGATTGATATCCGCCGCGGCGCAACTGGCGGCGTTTCACCGCCCGCAGTAATCTGAACCTCCCCAGTTTGAGTGGACACCTGAGATAGCGGGACAGAGGGTCCTGCTGGAAGGATGTCTACATTTCCAGGACGCGTCGGTCGTTTACGCCTGGGTTCAAGGTGGAGGCTGTGGTTCCTCCGGAATCGTGGAGGACTCCTCTATACGGCTTCGGGTTCGGTCAGCGCGGCGTTCTCGTAGTCGACGGGACTCACCATCCCGATCGCGCTGTGCGGGCGCTGGTGGTTGCAGAAGCCGTAGCACCAGCCCAACACCGCGGCCTGCGCCTCCATGAGAGTATGGAAATCGTTGCGTGACAACACTTCCCACTCCAACGATGAAAAGAACTCCTCCGCTGCGGGGTTGTCGAAACACGATCCGACACGCCCCATCGACTGCCGGATACCCATCCGTCGGCACAGCTTGGTGAACTTCTTCGCGGTGTACGTGGACCCTCGATCGGTGTGGAAAATCAGCTTCTGCGCATCGTCATCACGCCATATCGCCTGCTTACCGCCCCGCGTGGCGACCGCCATCTCGATGGCCAGACACGCCAGCGCCGCATCCGGGTGGCGACTGGTGGCCGCACCCAGCAACCGACGGCTGTAGAGGTCGATGACCGTGGCCAAATACAGCTTGCCCGCCGCGGTCGGGATCTCGGTGATGTCGCCGACCCACCGCTGATCGGGGCACTGAGCAGCGAAATCGCGGCACAACAAATCGGGGACTTCGGGGCGCTCTTGTCCTGGCGGGTCAGCCCGTTGCGCCCACTGATCCGCCGCGCCACCAGGCCCTGGCGGCTCATCGACTCGGCGACGGTCTTCTCTGACACCGTCCGCCCCTCAGCACGCAAATCCGCATGCAACCGCGGTGACCCGTGCAGCCCGCGGGCCTTGTCGAAGGCCACTTTCACCGAGCGGTCGATGGTGTCTCTCCGGTAGTCGCGTGTGGTGTGTAAACCCGTTGCCGCGCCTGGAGATTGCGCCCTTTCATGCCATTTGTAGAACCTGGCCTCACTGACCTCGAGCAGTTGGCAGGTCACCGCGTGTGGCACTCGGTAGTTGGTCGGATGGTCGGCGATGAAGCGTGCCACGCTCACTTCGTCGCCTCCTTGACACCCGACCACCGATCGCTTGAGGACATCACGCTCCATCCGCAACTCGGCGACCTCCTCGCGCAGCCGTTTGAGCTCGACGGCGTGGTCTGCGGTCAGCTCACCGCGGCCCTCTCGCTCGGCGCGCGCCCGCTTGACCCAGTTGCCCAACGTGCCCTCGTTGATCCCCATGTCCCGGGCGACCTGAGCGATCGGCTTACCTGTCTCTTCGACGATCCGAACAGCAGCCAGAAATGGCACGGCGGCAGACTCGTGAGCTCACGCCACACAGACTCACTCGCGATCTTCGTACGTTTCGGGTGACGACGCTCTCACGAGTTGGGGCAAGCGATCACCAGTCCGCGTGGTCGGCGGCGTCAGCCGACCCCTTAGCTATGGCTGCGACCTTCCGCTTGATGACGGGTGCTCGTCGAGCTTCTGCCCCATATTTGCGCCCAATGGGGCGCGAGAATCCGACCCTGATGGAGGACCGGATCAAGAGAGAAAACTCTCTGACCTGGGAAACTAATGGTGGCCAGGGCCGGGATCGAACCGGCGACCTTCCGCTTTTCAGGCGGACGCTCGTACCAACTGAGCTACCTGGCCGGACGGCACCCGAACCGAATGCCAATCGCAAGAGACTTGCGACCCTGACGGGACTCGAACCCGCGACCTCCGCCGTGACAGGGCGGCGCGCTAACCAACTGCGCCACAGGGCCATGTTCTGTTGTGCACACTTCCTCCGACCCGCGAAGGTCTGAGCAAGCGTACCCCCTACGGGATTCGAACCCGCGCTACCGCCTTGAAAGGGCGGCGTCCTAGGCCGCTAGACGAAGGGGGCCGGTTCTCCGTGAGGAGGTCTCCGTTGGGAGCCGACTCAGCTTAGGACACTCTCTCGACAATTCACAAATCGTGAGGTCGGAGGTGGTTTCGTCGTCATCGGTGCGGTTCTGGTCCGAAGTGTCCGTAGTGCGGTCGAAAACGGCAACCCTTCACTGAAAACGATTCCGCGTTCATGATAGGCAATAGGGATGGGGGAACAACTCTTCGTGCGTCCGGCGGCCCCATCGGCCGATGGACAGACGGCGTCGTTCGACGGCGCTGCCATCCGGCGGTTCGTCGCACGGCACCTGCTCCCGATCCGGACGACGGAGCTCGACGCCGACGACGCCCCTACTGTCGACGGGCAGTACCGGGTCAATGGGACGACCTACGTCGATCGGTCCGGTATCCGGGTGGACGTCGGTCCCGAGGCGATTGTCGTCCATGACTCCGGAGTCGCGGCCGAACAGACGATCTTCGCCGCCCTGACCGAGATCGGCGGCATCGCGATCGATCCGGAACAAGCACTGGCGATCAGCTGCGACGCGACCTGGCTCGACGCCACCCGCAGTCCGATCGACACATTGGTCGTGGTGTCCACCGCCACCGAATTGAGCGCGGCGATGCGCGCGCCCCAGCCACGGTCGGGCATCGTCGACGGCCGGCGGTGAGCACGGACGCCGACGACGCACCGGCACGGCCCGGCGACGATGCCGTCGGTGATGCCTGTAAACTCGTCGTCGCCCTCCTCGCAGGGCACGCCCCTATAGCTCAGTTGGTAGAGCTACGGACTTTTAATCCGCAGGTCCCAGGTTCGAGCCCTGGTGGGGGCACGTACGCCGCCTCGTAAGGGCGGTTTTCGCTGTTCGAGACCGCTCCCCCACGTAGGTCGCCCCGCCATCACCCCGACACGCGGCGCCCGTGGCGAGTGTCGGGGTTTGCGTCGCCACCACCCACGACAACAAGCGCGTCCGGCTCACCATCGGCCACCTGCCCGCACAGAGCGTTGGCCGTCACCCATCAGCCGACCCCTGAGAACCGGATCGTCACGCCCGGTATGCGCGCGCGAGTACGGTCGCGTCCACATCGCGGTTGATGCTGCCCGGGGCGGCTATGAGGCCAGTCGTGCTTGATCGGCTCCGGGCGTGTTCGATGCCAGCTCTCGCGATCGACGAGGGCCTCCGTCCATGCCTCGTCGGGGATGTCGCAGAGTTCGCATGCCCGATCGACCGCCGTGAACCAGCCCCGGAAACGGAAGACCTGAGTCCCAGCCCTCCATGCATTTCATCCGCGCATCGAAGATCCGGCGCATCCCGAAGATCGGCCCCCTGTCGAGCCACCGCAAGGGACCGCCTTCCAGCAGCAGATCTCCACGAGAGTTGACCGAGACGTCGACCTGGGTCAGCATCTCCGGACCGTCACCGAAATAGTCGGTGATCCCCGCCGAGGCGGCGACCTTGACCGAGTTGAACCTCGTGGGTCCCGCCGAGTACTCGAAGGTGCCAGGATCGCCAGACTTTCCCGTTCCAGCTCGTCGCGGTAGCAATAGTGGGTCTCTGCGAACGGAACCATCCGGCTCGACCGGCTGCCGCGGCGTTATCGAATCGTTGCACATTCCGTCGCGCACTCGTCGACGACGATGCCGGAGGCGAGGTCCTCGTCCATGCCCAGGCCGTACCCATTGCTGGACTCCGGGGCCTCGATCCGGTCGTCCGAATCGTGTTATGACGGTTCGCCGCCAACGAAATGCTCTGGCCGAGTGGACAAATGGACGCCTCCGGCGCACTCGCGTCGGTGCGTGCGCCGACCCTGCTCATCGTGGGTGGGCGTGACAAGCGCGTGCTGATGCTCAACCGGCAGGCGCAGCAGGCCATGACGGCCGAGTGCCGGATCGAGGTCATCCCCGGTGCCACGCACCTCTTCGAGGAGCCCGGCACGCTGGAGAAGGCCGCGGAGTCGGCGCGTGACTGGTTCTCGACGCACCTGGCCCGGTGACATCAACCAGGCCGGAACTGCGCGAACACGCCGCCGCGCCGGTTCATCAGCGCCTGCTCAGTGGACTCGGGAGGTCTCGCGCCGCGCCCACACCGATTTCTCCGCCGCGACCACCAGGCTCGCCAGGACGGCGATGCCGACGATGCGCAGCCAGACGCCGACATCGAGCGGCGCGGTCTGGAAGACGGTGTTCATCACCGGCAGGTAGGTGATCGCGAGCTGCGCGATGGCCTGCACGGCGACGCCGACGACAAGCCAGCGGTTGGTGAACGGACCGATGCGCCAGGCCGAATGCGTCAGCGAGCGGCAGCTGAACAGATAGAACGCCTCGACCACGACGAACAGATTCAGCGCCGCCGTACGCGCCTCGGTCAGCGTGGCGCCGTGGGCCTGTTCCCATTCGAACAGCGCCCAGGACCCGGCGACGAGCAGACTCGACACCAGCAGGATCCGTCCGACGAGAGCCCGGGTCAGCAGCGGCTGCCTGGGGTCGCGTGGTGGGCGGGTCATGATGCCGGCCTCCTTGGGCTCGAAGGCGAGCATGAGTCCGAGCGCCACGGCCGTGGTCATGTTGATCCACAGGATCTGCGTGGGCAGGATCGGCAGCGCCGTCCCGAGAGCGATCGCCACCAGGATCACCAGCCCCTCACCGATGTTGGTGGGCAGCGTCCAGGTGATGAACTTGGTGAGGTTGTCGAACACGCCGCGACCCTCTTCCACGGCCGCTTCGATGGTGGCGAAATCATCGTCGGTGAGGATCATGTCCGCGGCGTCCTTGGCGACCTCGGTGCCTCCTCGACCCATGGCGACCCCGATGCTCGCCTGCCGCAGCGCGGGTGCGTCGTTGACGCCGTCGCCGGTCATCGCGACGATGTGTCCTCGGCCCTGCAGCGCCTCGACCAGCCGCAGCTTCTGCTCCGGTGAGACCCGGGCGAAGACGTCCGCGGCGTCGACGGCGTCGGCGAACTCCTCGGGGGCCAGCGCCGACAGTTGCGCACCGGTCAGGACCATCTGCCGGTCGGAATGGTCGCGGTCGAGCACCCCGACGCTGCCGGCGATGGACTCGGCGGTGCGGGCGTGGTCGCCGGTGATCATCTTCACCGTGATGCCCGCTGAATGACAGGCGGCCACCGCCGAGGTGGCCGCCGCCCGCGGCGGGTCGAGCATGGCCTGCAGACCGGTCAGCGTCAGCGTGCCCCGCAGCCCATCCTCGGTGAGGTCGGCGTCGCCTGCGGGGCTGCGCATGGCGGTGGCCAGCACCCGCAGCCCGTCGGCGGCGAGTGCGTCGGCGGCCCGCAGGACTGCGCCCCGGTCGATCGGTCCGCGGGAGCCGTCGGCGTGCATCTCGCTCTCGCAGAGGTCCAAGACGCGTTCGACGGCACCCTTGACGAGCACGACGCGGTCGTCGATGTCCGAGCCGTGCGCGGTCGCCATGTACTGCCGCTCGGAACTGAACGGGATCGTCGAGACACGGGGCAGCCGGACACCGACATGGTCGGTGGTCAGACCGGTCTTGGCGGCGACGACGAGCATGGCCGCCTCGGTGGGGTCCCCGGCGATGTCCCACCGCTCGTCGTCGTAGGTCAGGGAGGCGTCGTTGCACGCTGCGCCGGCCAGTAGCGACCAGCGCAGCGCGGCGTTCGCCTGCACCGGGGCCGGCGTGCCGTCTCGGTGGCGGATCTCGCCGTCGGGGGTGTAACCGGAACCGGAGACCTCCACCGTCGTGTCGGGTGTCCAGATCTCGCGTACCGTCATCTGGTTCTCGGTGAGGGTGCCGGTCTTGTCGGTGCAGATGATCGTGGTGCTGCCCAGGGTCTCCACGGCGGGGAGGCGCCGGATGACGGCCTTGCGCCTGGCCATCCGGGACACTCCGATGGCCAGGGTGATGGTCACCGCGGCGGGAAGGCCCTCCGGGATCGCGCCCACCGCGAGCGCGATGGCCGCGGTGAAGGTCTCCACCGCATCCTGTCGGCGCAGCAGTCCGATCGCGAAGGTCGCCGCCGCCAGCGCCAGGATGCCGACGGTCAGGATCTTGCTGAACCAGGCCAGCTTGGCGGTCAAGGGGGTGTCGAGCACCTCGGCGGCCCCGACGAGCCGGTGGATCTCGCCGATCTCGGTCTCCGCGCCGGTGGCGACGACGACACCCACACCACCACCCGAGGTCACCAGGGTGCCCGAATAGGCCATGTTGCGGCGATCGGCAACCGGCGTCGTCTCGGGCAGGACGATCTCGTCCTTCGACACCGATCCCGACTCGCCGGTCAACGCCGACTCGTCGACCCGCAGTTCGGTCTCCCTGAGCAGTCGCATGTCCGCGGGCACCTTGTCTCCGGCCTCGACCCGCACCAGATCGCCGGGCACCAATTCGTCGGAGGCCACGACCTGTTCGCGGCCGTCACGCACCACGGTCGCATCGGTGTGCACCATCGCGCGCAGCCCCTGCAGCGCCGCCTCCGCCCGGGACTCCTGGATCAGCCCGACGACGGCGTTGACGAGCACCACGCCGAAGATGACCGCGGAGTCGATGTACTCGTGCAGGGCCGCGGTGACCGCACCCGCCACCAGCAGGACATAGATCAGCGGGTGGTGGAACTGACGCAGAATCCTGAGTAGCAGACCCGCACCGCGCGGTTCGGGCAGCGCGTTGGGGCCGAACTGCTCCAGGCGCTCGCGGGCGGATGCGTCGGAGAGTCCTCGGTGCGCATCGGTCTCCAGCAGCAGCACCACCTCATGGCCGGGGAGCACGTGATGCGAGTTCGGTGCGGCGTCGTCCGGTGCAGTCATCAGATCAGTGCGGGGACGACGACCGGCGCTGCGGTGACCGCGGTATCCACTCCCTCAACAGTGCCAGACCGGACACATCGTCGCAGTTCGCCCGCCCCACAAGCCTCGAGGCAGCCGCCGAGCGGCCACAGCTGATGGGCTTCGTCCGTCACGGCCATCGAGCCGACGGGTGCGTGATCGCGGATCATCGAGGGCGCGAATGCCGCCGCGCGGTGCGTTCGACTGGGCGGGGTCTGCGTGGGGGGCGTACCCGCGGGGGTGCGGATACACGGTGGTGGGGGCAACGGGCCCACCTGGAACCGCAGCAGGCCGCGAGCTGATCAGCGCGCGACGACCGGCGGTGGCACGTAGGTGTTGTTGGCCGGACCCGAGCCGGGGATGACACCGTAGAGCCGGAGCATCACGTTGAACGGTCGGAACCCGACCGGCAGCCAATTGGCCTCCGGCACCCCGGCCGGCTTGACGCGCGCGATGTGGATCGTGATCGATCCGTCGCGATTGCGGACGAGTCCGGGAGTGTAGCCGGCGACCAGGTACTTGTCGGCGGCGTTGGGGATCAGCTCGATGGAATTCGGTGTGTACGCGGTCAGCGACCAGAAGCGGGAGGCGTCGGGGATCGCGTTGGCCGGGAACGTGAGGGTGTACCCGCCCGGCCGATTGCCGTCCAACGGTGCACCGTTGCCGTCACGGAACGCGTGATAGTAGGCGGCCGTGGAGATCCCGTTACCGAACTGGATGAACTCGTTCAGCGACGCGCGGTCGAGGACGTTGTTGCCCCACTTGCCGATGTTGGTGAAGTGAATCCAGTTGTTGCGGTCCCGATTGCTGAGGTAGTTGCCGATGATGGCGGCGTGCGCGGCCCTGGCACCTGATGAGACCGCGGGCCAGACGGCCGGGTCCGCGCCGCCGGCGAACACACGGTTGAACGCGTCGGCGAGGGCACGATGACGCGGCGCCAGCGGTGGTACCCGCAACCCGTCGCCCACGGCCCGCTGCGTCTGTCGCAGGAACTCCACCGGAGCGGTGTTGATGAGCGTGTCGGCCATCGTCTTCACCGGCAATGCGAACTCGGCCACGGAACGGACCGCGGTGGCGCCGCCTTGCGGGTTGGCACGCCAGGCGCTCAACGTCTGCATCTTCAGCGCCGCCCGGAACCTGCCCGCCTGCGCAGTCAGATCGCGGTTGTCGCTGAACCGGTCTGCGCGGAAGATCAGGATCATGAAGGGGTGCTGGAGGCGCACCCGGGTGACCCCCGCCGGCAGTCCGCCGCGGTAGCCGGGTGCCACCAGGCCGTAGACCTTGGTGGGTGTGTTCACCCCGGCCTGCTTGGACGGGATGTCGACCGGGTAGGTGTTGCCGAAGGCGTCGAGCAACAGCACCGAGTAGCTCGCCGGCGTGCGCGGTACGGTGACCATCACCGGTCCGCCGGAGGTGTCCACCGGCGAGCTGGCGTACAGCGTGTCGTTGTTGATCGCCACCACCCCCTGGTAGAGGGGGTTCACGATGTCGGGGCCGATCAGCCGATTGTGCGGTGCCACATCGAACTGCAGCTGGGTCAGCCACAGGGGATAGAACGTCTCGACGTAGCGTTTGGTCAACGCGCTGATCGTCTCCGCGCCGGCCGGGGCGGTCACCGTGGCGAGTGGCAGCAGGGCAGCAGCCATGGCGATCACCAACATCCAGATGGTCTTGCGTGCAACGGCTTTCGGAGCAGTCATGATGGTCTCCTACCGAGGGATACTGCTGTCGCCTTCACCTGCGCATCCGCCATCCACTACCCCGACGGCAGCTATGAGCCTAGGCTTGCCCCGAGCGTTTCACAGCATTTTCTCAGATTTAGGTGCGCGGGCTTGGGTCATCGGCCCGGGCGTTGGCGCTGATGGGCGCTCTCGGACAGCACTACGTGCTGCACGCCTTCACTCCGCAGGCCCCAGGTTCGAGGCCCGGGTGGCGGCATCACCGTCCCGACGGCCCGACCGCCGATCTCGCCGTTCGTCCTGCGCCACGCGCGTCGGACGGCAACGTCCTTCGCTTCCCCTCATGTGACGAAACGTTAAGTATCCATGACCATTCGGTTGGCTCGGGCCCGTGACCGAAGGATCGTTGCTAACGTTGCGATCCATGACTCAGCCGCCGTCAGAGCAGCCTGACCCGGACCACCAGCAGCCATCAACTCCAGGAGATGGCCAGCAGCCACCATCGCCCGAGTATGGCCAGCAGCCACCACCCCCTGGCTACGGGCAACAACCTCCGCCACCGGGCTATGGGCAACAGCCACCGCCCCCTCCCGGGTACGGACAGCAGCCGCCACCGCCGCCACCCGGCTACGGACAACAACCTCCGCCACCGGGCTACGGCCAGCAACCCCCGGGCTACGGCCAGCCCCCTCCCGGGTACGGACAGCCAGCGCCTCCCCCTCCGGGTTACGGCCAGGCGCCGCCACCCGGGATGCCACCGGCCGATCCCACAAAGGTCGATGTGGGCCGGGCGTTCTCGTGGGCGTGGGGCAAGTTCAAGAACAACGTCGGCGCCACGATCCTGCCGGGCCTCGCAGTGTTCGCACTGCTCCTGGTCGCCCTACTGCTCAGCATCTTCAACGCCGCAATCTTCGGCACCACGGAGACCACCACCTACGGCTCGGGCAGCGGCTACACCTATGAGATCACCACCGAGTCGATGGGGGCGGGCGGCTGGATCATCTTCGGCCTGATCCAACTCGTCGTCTACGTGGGCATCCTCTACCTGATGGCCAGCATCATCTCGGGGGCGATCCGAGTTGCCAACGGGGAGGCCGTATCCGCCAAATCGTTCCTGGTCCCCATGCGATTCGGCCCGGTGTTCCTCACTGCGATCCTGGTCGGCATCATCTCGGCCATCGGGTATGCGCTGTGCATCATCCCGGGTCTGATCGCCGTATTCTTCCTGCAATTCTCGGTGGTCGCGACGATCGACAGATCACTTTCCCCGATCGATGCGATGAAGGCATCCTTCGAGCTCGTCAAGACCAAGCCTGGCGACTCATTTCTCACCCTGATCGTCGCCTGGGCGATCAATTTCGTCGGCGCCATCCTCTGCTACATCGGACTGATCGTCAGCGCACCTATTGCGGCTTTGTATTACGTACATTGCTGGCGCACACTCAACGGCGCGCCGATCGCCCCACCCGACCCCGCGTAACCCCCTCTCGACCAAGCGTTTCCGCGCCGCCGTCGGCGCGCTGACTTCACTCCCTCGTTCCGTTCACGCTCCCTCGATCGATGCAGCGATGACGAGACGAGGGAGCGAAGATCGTTCGGAATTCATTGCGATGGACATTGTGATTTCGGGAATCCGCACAATGTCCGCAGGGTGACCGAACAAGATCGGCGGAGAATTGGCGCACAACTTCGGTCACGACGTGATAAACCTGTGCACGACGGCCTGGTTCACCGCAACGCTCCGTCGCAATCGGGCTGTCGAGTCGTCCGACCGTCTCGAGGAGTCCAAGTGCGTCGTGCCCTGAATTCGATTCTGATGTCCGGCATGGCAATTGCCACTGCCGGTGCCGTCTATGCCGGTACTGCCGTGAGTCCGATCGCCGCCAATCCACCCCCCGTTCCGCCACCGATCACCGCAACCGAAGTGGTGTCCACCCACGTCGTTCCGACCGCATTCGTGAACCCGTTCGTCACCTGGGGCGAGTTCATCGGGGACACCGCCGGAAACATCGGCAACATCGGCCGACTCGCCCTGTCGGAGCCACCCCCGATCATCATCAAGGTCACCGGAAATCAGATCGCCAACATCAGGTATCTGATCCGTGCCGGTGCAGGCAATGTCGCCGCGCTGGGCCCCGTGATCGCCAGTATCCCCGGCGCACTGCGCGACGGCGTCACCTACCTCATCAACGGTGAGCTCGTGCAGGCCCTCGGCGCAGTCCTTGCACCTGCCGGTCAGGCGGCCCGGATTCTGCTCGTCGGCACGGCCGGCGCGTTCGCAGCCGTCGGGGCCAACATCGTCGGCAACGCCGTACGCGCGGGAGCGCTGGCACTGTTGTTGGTGGCGCCGGCGGTACTCGGCACGGTCGCGTCGGTCGGCATCGTGGCGGGCGCCATCAGCGTGCGATTCCTCGGCTCACTCGTCCTGGGCAATTGGCCCACTGTGATCAGCGAGGTCCTCAATGCACCGCCACGTCTGCTCGACGCCGCACTCAACGGGGTCGAGGGCAATCTCGGCTTCAGCTTCTCGCTGCCGATCATCGGGTCCGTGGGCGTGCAGGCCACGCTGGGGCTGCCCGGTCTGTTGGGTGGTAACCCCACCGGGGTGACCGTCGATGCCCCGTTCTTCCGGCCGATCGACATCATGGTCGGTGGTAACGGCGGTGTCGTGCCCACGCTGCTGCGTATCCGCAGCATCATCGCCGACGCCCTGCGGCCCATCGATCCGGAACTGGTCCCCGGCGGCGGAGGCGGCTTCGGCAGCAGCGACTTCGGTAGCAGCGACTTCGGCAGCAGCGCCGCCGGCGCGACACAGACAGCCGCGCCCGCGCTGCCCGCAGCACCGATGCCGATCCCCACACCGATCCCGGCGATCGAGCAGGGTATCGCCGATGTCCAGCATGGGGTGACCGACATCCAGCACAAGGCCGCCGACGTCACCACGGTGGTCAACGACACGATCGATCAGGTGGCGGCCGGCCTCGCGCCCGCTCCGGCGGCAGCGGGTCCGCGTCCGAGCCCCGCAGACCTGGTGGGAGACATCCAGCAGGCCTCGCAGGACATCATGTCGATCGTCACGCGGCCGGCGGCATGACAGTGACCACAGCCCGCTGACGTGAGGAAGACGACGCCGGGGTGACTCCGATACATGCGGAGCCACCCCGGCTGTCGTTCGTCGTGCGATCAGTGCCGCACCGGTGTACTTCCCAGTGGGGCAGATCGATCGGATCGGCAGGTCGTCCTCCCGGCCATGATCTCCTGAAATCAGCTTCCTGACGTCGACCCGAGGGGATATCCCCTCGGGTCGATCTGTGAGTGCGGCTTCCAGTCATGCGGTGACCGCCGCCCGTTGACGTGAGGAACACGAAGCCGGGGTGATTCCGATACATGCGGAGCCACCCCGGCTGTCGTTTGTCGCGTGATCAGTGCTGGACCGGTGGCGCCATTCCCAGGAATGCCACGATCTCGTGACCGCCCGGATTGCTCTGGATCGGCACCTCGTCCCAGTTGTTGGCGACCCACACATTGCCCGACTGGTCCACCGCCACACCGGTGTTACGAACGAGGCCGTCGAAGGCGTAGCCGGTGATCTCCGGCGAGATCGGCGCCCCGGTCCGCTTCCCCGGCGGGCACGTCCGGGCGTTGACCCCGCAGAAGTGCGACAGGCGCTTGCCGCCGAAGTTGGCGACCCACACGTTGCCGTCACCGTCGGTCGCGATGCCCCATGGCAGGGTGGCGCCACCACCGTAGAACGGCCCCGCCACCGGCTTGCCGTCCGGGCTGATCAGACTGACCGAGCCGATCGTCGACGGTGTGCTGGGACGCTCCGGGCACGGCAGCGTGACCGCACCCGAGTTGGCAACCCACACGTTGCCGTCCTTGTCGCCGGCGATGCCCATCGGCTTCTGGAACCGCCCGGTGAGCGGAGGGCGGACCAGGGTGCCGTCGTAGTCGAACACGGCGACGTTGTTGGTCTCCATCCCGGTGACCATCACGTGCCTGCCGTTGTCGACCACCCCGAAGGCCTGCTTCAGCCCGGCGTCGATGGTCCGTGCCCGTGTGGGGTCACCGCCGGGATAGAGCGTGACCGTTCCCGAGCCGCAGTTGGCCATCCAGAGGTTGCCCTTCTGGTCGAAGGTGACTCCCTGCGGCCAGTCCAGCTTGCCCTGGGTGATACCCGTGGACGGTGAGATCGGTTTACCCTGCGCGGTGAACACCGACACCGAGTTGTGCGGCGGCTGATCGGTACAGCCGGGTGCGGCGAAGCCGTAGTTGGTGGCCCACACGTTGCCCGCCGGGCCCAGCGTCACGCCGAATCCGGAGCCCGACAGCCCGCCACCCCGATATGGCGAGCCGTCGACCAGGGCGCCGTCGGGACCGAACTTGAACAGCAGGTCGCTGGCGCAGACCGGTATCCGGCGGTCTGAGTTGTAGACGTAGTTGTTGTTGACCCACAGGTTGCCCTCCGGGTCGATGGCGAAGTTGCCGGGCCCGTCGAGCAGGCCACCGCCACCGTCGAAGCGCAGCGCCAACGTCCAGGAGGTGGGCGGCAGGCCGACTCCCGGACCGAACGCCGGACGCATCTTGGCGAGGGTGAACAATTCGAGTGGCTTGTTACCCGGATTGCGGGTGATCGAGGCGAACGCCCGGAAGCTGTCCGTCGGCGCCGGCCAACCCGGAGTGGTTGCTGCCGAACGCAACGCGTCACAACCCGACGGCGCGGCGACACAGGCGGCGAGCATGTTCGACATCGAGGTGAAGGTGGCCAGCGTCGACGTCTGTCCACCGTTGGGTGAGGTGGTGATCACCCGTCCCAGCCCACCGGTGGCCAGATCGACCAGATTGGGCACCATCGACGCGGCATTGGCGACTCCCGGAGCCCTCCCGGCGATGCCGGCACCGCTGATGAACTGGGCCATCGCGACACCGGCCGCGACCGTGGTGCGTTCATTGAGGACCACTCGCCCGCTGTAGCCGGCCGGCAGAACCGTCGCGAAGGTCGGCCGGTTGCCGGGTCCCGGCGCTGTCGCCGTCAGATAGAGGACGCCGCCGCGCCCCGGGTTCTGTGACACCGGCACCGCAAAGGATCCGTTGGGCGACGAAGTCGCCCGGCCCACGACACGTGCGGCCTGTGCCGGTGTCCCCGACACCGCCGCCGTGACCACCCATCCGGCGCCGTCGCCGGCCGACGGGCGCACCGCGCCGCCGACCGAGGCGCCGGGCGCGGCGAACGCGGGGACGGCGACGGTACCGGCCGCCACCATGGTGATCGCTGCGATCAGTGGGACGACGAGCCGATATCGCATCTTTCGCCCAGCTTGTCCGGGTGGTGCGGTCGGAGAGCCGACGAAGGAGTGAGAACCCTTGGTACGCAAGGTGTAAACCGCCTTGATCCCGGCGCGTCGGGATCGCGCGCGCGACGGACGCCGTGCTGAGGAGAGCCAATTCGGTGCTCTCGCATGGTAAGCGACCCTGCGGAGGATTGCTGTGTAAACAGTGAAAGCCGCGGTGGATATCCGCCTTCGTGTGCCCACCCTGGGCAGTGACCTTCGCCCCTGCTGCCGCGCGACGACGGATTCCATACTGGAATCGTGGACGGTCGCCGGTGGGCTGTGTTCGGACTGGTACTCGCGGGCGCGATCGAGGTTGCCTTGATCCGCCTTGGGCGCGGGTATGGATCGACCCCGGCCGAACGCCACCGCATCCTGCCCGGCGACGATCTGATCTCCCGTCCCGATACCTGTACCGACCACGCGATCACCATCGACGCCGCGCCCGAACAGGTGTGGCCGTGGCTCGTGCAGATGGGCTGGGGCCGTGGCGGCTGGTACACGGCGCGATGGGTGGATCGTCTGTTGTTTCCCGCCAACGGCCCCAGCACCGATCACGTCGTCCCGGAATTGCAGCATGTCGCCGTCGGCGATTTCATTCCCGACGGCCCTCCCGACACCGAATGCGGCTTCATCGTCGAGATCGTCGATCCCGGACATGCACTCGTCCTGCGCTCGATCAGCCATCTGCCGCGGAGTTGGCGCACCTTCGCCTCGGTCGACTGGTCGTGGGCGTTCATCATCTCCCCGGCCGAAGACGACACCGGCCGCAGCCGGTTCCAGTTCCGCTCCCGATGGACCACGTCCCCGTGGTGGTTCACCGCGGCCACCTATCTCACGGTGGTGCCCGCCGACTTCGTGATGTCGCGCAGCATGCTGACCGGGCTGCGCAGCCGCGTCGAAGGGACACGCGTTCGGGCATCGCGCTGCGGGTCTCCATCCGGTGATGGATGATCGCAGCATGAGGGTTGCCCTGTTCGCCACCTGCTTCAACGACACGATGTGGCCGGGTACCCCGAAGGCGACGGTGCTGCTGCTCGAACGGCTGGGTGTCGATGTAGAATTCCCGCTCGAGCAGACATGCTGTGGCCAGATGTTCACCAACACCGGGTACGCCGACGAGGCGATCCCCGGTGTCCGCCGATTCGTCGAGGTCTTCGACGGATACGACGCCGTGGTGGCGCCATCGGGGTCCTGCGTCGGCTCGGTCCGCCATCAGCATCGACTGATCGCCGACCGGAGCGGAGATCGAACGCTGAGGTCGGCGGTCGACGCCGGCGCACCAAAGGTCTACGAGCTCAGCGAGTTCCTCGTCGACGTCCTCGGGGTCGTCGACGTGGGCGCCTATTTCCCCCACCGGGTCACCTATCACCCGACGTGCCATTCGCTGCGGATGCTGCGCGTCGGCGACAAGCCGCTGCGGTTGTTGCGTGCGGTACACGGCATCGACCTCGTCGAGCTGCCCGACGCCGAACAATGCTGCGGTTTCGGAGGCACTTTCGCGATGAAGAACGCCGATGTCTCGGTGTCGATGGGATCGGACAAGTGCACCAACGTCAAACGGTCCGGCGCCGAAGTGCTGGTGGCCGGCGACAACTCGTGCCTGGCACACATCGGCGGCCTGCTCACCCGTGAACGATCGGGTATCCGCACGATGCACCTGGCCGAGATCCTGGCCTCCACCGAAGCCGAGCCCGCATGAACACCATGCCTTCGTTCGGCGAGCATCCGCATGTCGGGGTCACCGCCCAGTTCGTCGGCATGCCGAAGTTCCCGGATGCCGCACGCACCGAGTTGGCCGACGCCACCCAGCGCCGAAACCTTGCCCACGCAACCGGGATCATCCGGACCAAACGTGCCGAGGTCATCACCGAACTGGACAACTGGGAGGAGCTGCGGGCCGCGGCTGCGGCCATCAAGGACCGCACTCTGCGCCATCTGGATGAGTACCTCGTACGGTTCGAGGAACGCGCCACCGCCGCCGGTGCGGTGGTGCACTGGGCGCGGGATGCCGAGGAGGCCAATCGGATCGTCATCGACCTCGTGCGCGCCACCGGCGCCGACGAGGTGGTGAAGGTAAAATCGATGGCCACCCAGGAGATCGAGCTGAACGAAGCGCTCGCCGAGGCCGGGATCGACGCCTGGGAGACCGATCTCGCGGAGCTGATCGTGCAGCTCGGCGACGATTGGCCCAGCCACATCCTCGTCCCCGCCATCCACCGTAACCGCAGCGAGGTACGCGAGATCTTCCGGCGGCGAATGGGTCAGGTGGGACGACCCGCCCCGGACGACCTCACCGACGACCCCCGCCGGCTCGCCGAGGCCGCGCGACTTCACCTGCGGGAGAAATTCCTTCGGGCCAAGGTCGGGATCAGCGGCGCCAACTTCGCCATCGCCGACACCGGCAGCCTCGTCGTGGTGGAGTCCGAGGGCAACGGCCGGATGTGCCTGAGCCTGCCAGAGACCCTGATCTCGGTGGTGGGCATCGAGAAGATCTTGCCGACCTGGGCCGACCTCGAGGTCTTCCTGCAGGTGCTACCGCGGTCGAGCACCGGTGAACGCGAGAACCCCTACACATCCATCTGGTCCGGTGTCACGCCGGGCGACGGACCCCAACAGGTGCACATCGTGCTGCTGGACAACAACCGCAGCACCGTGCTGGCCGATGAGGTGGGACGAGATGCGTTGCGCTGCATCCGTTGTTCGGCGTGCCTGAATGTATGCCCGGTGTACGAGCGCACCGGCGGACATGCCTACGGCTCGGTCTACCCGGGTCCGATCGGGGCGATTCTGACCCCACAGCTGCGTGGCACGAACTCGGCCGTCGATGCGTCGTTGCCGTTCGCGTCGAGCCTGTGCGGCGCCTGCTCGGATGTGTGTCCGGTCCGCATCCCCATCCCGGAACTGTTGGTCCACCTGCGTACGCGGGTGGTCGACGAGCATCGCGGCGGCGTACCGACAGCGGAAGCCGGTGCGATGAAGGCGATGGCGTGGATGTTCGGCAGTCATCGTCGACTCGAGGCCGCGCAGAAGGCGGCAACAGCGAGCAACCGCTTCTTCGGCCGCCGCACGAGTATCGGCGCGCTGCCGGGTCCGCTCGCCGGGTGGAGTTCGGCCCGCGACATCCCGGTCCCGCCGGCCGAGTCGTTCCGTGAATGGTGGAAGCGGGAACGCGCCGGACGAACCGACGGCGACGGGGCACAGCCGTGAACGCCCGCGAGGAGATCCTCGGCCGGGTCAGGGCCGCGCTGGACGACGTGCCCGACCCGAACCCCGCCGAGACCACCGTCGACTGGACCTACGGCCAAGCCGTCGACACCGGCGATCTTTCCCCGGTGGACCGGTTCGCCGAGCGGGTGGCCGACTACCGCGCGGCCGTCGAGCAGGTGGCCGAGCCCGACCTGGCGGCGGCGGTCGCCGCGGCGTTGGCGTCGGTGCGCGGTCCGATCCTTGCCGACGACACCGTGCGCCGGCGCCTGGGCTCCTCGAGCCTCGAGTGGCTCGACGACGCGCAGCTGTCGGCCGACGATCTGGATGCAGCGGGCGCGGTGGTCACCACCGCTGCGGTCGGCATCGCCAACACGGGCACGATCGTGCTCGATCACGGTGCCGGACAGGGCCGACGGGCGGTGTCGTTGGTACCGGATGTGCATCTTTGCATCATCGACGCCGCCCAGGTCGTCAGCGACGTACCGGAAGCGGTCGCCCACCTCATCGACCACGGCGTGCAGCACCGTCCACAGACCTGGATCAGCGGTCCCAGCGCGACCAGCGACATCGAGCTCGACCGGGTGGAAGGGGTGCACGGCCCCCGCACCCTGCACGTGATCATCGTGCGCTGAGCGACGCTTCTCCTGTCGTCGGCGATGCCGCCGCGGCCATGGTCGCCACCTGCACCGCATCGACCGCCTCGACGAACGGCGGGATGAAGAACTGCGCGCCGAGTACGCAACAGGCGTGCCCGCCGTCGACCTCGAACCGGCGGGCCGACGGGATGCCGTCGACCAGCAACTGCTGGCGCGCGGGCTCCACCACGCGGTCACGGACCGAGACGACCACCGACGTCGGGACGTCGATGTCGGCCATCCAGGCGCGGGAGTCGAACCCGCCCAACCCCTCACCGAAATGACCCATGTGCGACAGCGGGGTGGAGAAGAACTGCCGCAGCGCCCACATCGAGGTGTGGCCGACCGGAGCGTCGAGCCGGCGCAGCCGTGGGCTCGGCAGCACACGGTAGAGACCGGTCATGACACGGCCGGTGCGATGCGACTGCGCACGCAGGTCCGGGTCGTTGGTGCTGAAGTACGGTCCCGTCGAGCACAACACCAACCCCGACACACGGTGCCGATGACGCCGCCACACGAGTTGGGCGATGCCCCCGCCCATCGAGAACCCGGCCGCGGTGAACCGGTCGATACCGAGTTCGTCGGCGACCGCGGCCACATCGTCGGCGCAGTCACGCAGGTCGAACCGCTCCGACCGGATACCGCGCCCGTGCCAGCGCTGATCCATGGTGATCACCCGGTACCGCTTGTTCAGCTCCGGGATGACCGGATACCAGCAGAGCAAACCGGTGGTGAGCACCGAATGCAGCAAGAACACCGCGGGCGCGTCGCGCGGGCCGGAATCGGTGACGAACACCGGACCGCGTCCCGGCAGTTCCAGTACCGCTCCCGACGGGACGTCGCGTGCCGGATATGGCCGCAGCACATGGCCGAATGCCCGGCCGACGCCACGGACGAACTGAGAACCCATGGATACGACGCTACGCGCTTTCGGTTGAGAATCAGTTGTGCTCACCACGGCCGACGCTCACCGGTAGTCGATCACCATCCGGCCCTCGATCTTGCCGTCCTCCATCCGGCCGAAGACGTCGTTGATCTCGTCGAGGCGCATCGTCGCGACGGTCGGCTTCACCAAACCGCGCGCGTAGAAGTCCAGTGCCTCGGTCATGTCCTGCCGCGTGCCCACGATCGAGCCGCGGATGGTGAGTCCCTTGAGCACTACATCGAAGATCGGTGCGGGAAAATCGCCGGGCGGCAGACCCACGAACACGATGGTGCCGCCGCGCCGGGCCATGCCGATGGCCTGCCCGAACGCCTGGGGATGGACCGCGGTGACGAGCACGCCGTGAGCGCCGCCGGTCGCGGCCTGGATCTGGTCGACGACGTCGGTGGTCGCGGCGTTCACGGTCACCTCGGCGCCGAGTTCGCGCGCGAGAGCGAGCTTGTCGTCGCCGATGTCGACGGCGGCCACCCGCATCCCCATGGCCGTGGCGTACTGCACGGCGACGTGTCCGAGACCGCCGATCCCGGAGATCACCATCCACTGGCCCGGTTTCGTCTCCGATACCTTCAGACCCTTGTAGACGGTGACACCGGCGCAGAGGATCGGGGCGACCTCGACCGGGTCGACCCCGTCGGGGATGCGTGCGGCAAACCGTTCGTCGACGAGCATGTGCGTTCCGAAGGACCCGTTCACCGAGTAACCGCCGTTCTGCTGTTTCTCGCACAACGTCTCCCAGCCGGTTCGGCAGTACTCGCAAGTACCGCAGGCCGACCACAGCCACGCGTTGCCGACCTTGTCACCCACCGACAATTCGGTGACCCCCGGTCCGAGGGCGACCACCGTGCCGTATCCCTCGTGGCCGGGCACGAACGGCGGGGACGGTTTGACCGGCCAGTCACCGTGCGCAGCATGTAGGTCGGTGTGACACACCCCGGACGTCTCGAGCTTCACCAGGGCCTGACCCGGCCCCGGCTCGGGCAACTCGAGTTCGGTGACCTCGAGTGGATCGCCGAAAGCGGTGACCACCGCCGCAGTGAATTTCCGATCTGACATCGTCTACCACCTGTCGTCGCACACGGATCCCCCGGCAGGTCCAGTCTTCGCGATTGTCAGCGCGCTGGTCGCGGTTTTCGTGTGAACAGTCGATTGCGATCACCTACCCGGCGCCGCCGCACCACCATGTCCAGCCGTCGACCCCAGGGCTCGTGATCCACACCACAGGCGAACGTGGGATGCTCGAGTACATGATCGACATCGACCGCCCCAAGATCGAGGGGTCAGTCAGCGTCGGAGCCGACGGCCGGCGCCGGATCGGCTTCGCCGAATTCGGGTCGGCCACCGGCCGTGCCCTGTTCTGGCTGCACGGCACACCGGGTGCGCGACGACAGATCCCGACCGAGGCCCGGGCGTTCGCCGCCGAGCACGGGCTCCGCATCATCGGCCTCGACCGGCCCGGCGTCGGTTCCTCCACGCCCTATCGCTACCGGAGCGTGGCGGAGTTCTCGCTGGATCTGGAGATCGTGGCCGACGCCCTGGGTATCGACGAGTTCGCCGTCATCGGGCTCTCCGGCGGCGGACCCTATGCCCTCGGTGTGGCGCGCGCCTTCCCCGACCGGGTCGTCGCGGCCGGCATCCTCGGTGGAGTCGCACCGACTGTCGGCCCGGACGCGACGCCGGGCGGCGCAATGCGGCTCGGTCGCGCCGCGGCACCCGTCCTCGACGTCGCCGGCGCACCGATCGGCAAAGTGGTCAGTTCGGTGCTCGGTGTCGCGCGTCCGATCGCCGATCCGGCGATCTCGATCTATGGGCGGTTTTCTCCGCAGGGAGATCGAGAGTTGTTGTCGCGGCCGGAGTTCCGCGCGATGTTCCTCGACGATCTGCTGCACGGTGGATCCCGGCGGATGGAGGCCCCGTTCGCCGACATCGTGGTGTTCTCCCGCGACTGGGGCTTCCGGGTGCCCGAGGTGACCGTGCCGGTGCGGTGGTGGCACGGCGACCGCGACCACATCATCCCGCACGCGCACGGCGAACACATGGTGGCGCTACTCCCCGACGCCAAACTTTTCACGATGCACGGTGAGAGCCATCTCGGGGCTCTCGGCCTGTCGGTCGACATCATCACCGAGTTGCTGACCGTCTGGGATCAGCCGCGCTGAACAGTCGACGACCGGGGAGCGGCCCGCTCAGCGCGTGATGAGTCCGGTCTCGCCGGCCCACTCCTGCACGCGGTTCATTCCCTCGTCGATGGAGACGAGCGGCTCGTAGCCGAGCACTTCGCGCGCCTTGCCGATCGAGTAGGTGCCCGGCCGGTTGAGCAGCCACATCGTGCCCGCGCACAGGTCGCTGGGCTGCCCGAGCCGACGCAGCAACCCGCCGAGCACGTCGGCGAGCGGGGCCGCGACCGACATCGGCAACGTGCGGATCGTGCCTCCGCTCATCTCGGCGAGATGGCCGAAGAAGTCGGCACAGCGCACCCCGACCCCGTCGGTGATGGTGAACACCTGGCCCGCGGCCCTGTCCGAGGCGATGGTGAGCACCATGCCGTCGACGAAGTTGTCGATGTAGACCGGCGAGAAGATGCCGTTTCCCCCGCTGGGCAGCGGGAAACCGGTTGGCTTGAGCATCTCGGCGATGGGCGAACGCACCCACACCGAGCCCGGGCCCCACACGTCGCCCGGCCGGATGATCGTGGTGTCGATCTCGCCGGCCCCCTGTGCGGCCAGCACCACGGCCTCCGAGTTCACCTTGGTGTCGGTGTAGACGTCGCCACACACCTGTACCGGATAGGTCTCGTCGACACCGTCGGGATAGTCGAATCCGTAGGCGGCCACCGACGAGAGGTGCACGAAGCGCGCCACGTCGGCCTTGATCGCCGCGCGTAGCACTCGGCTCGTGCCCATCACGTTCACCTCGCGCGATCGGTCCAGCGGGTGGGCGGCCCCGAGCAACGCGGCGGTGTGGATGACCGTGTCGACACCGGCGAGCGCGCCCTCCCAGGTGCCCGGTTCGACCGTGCTGCCGGCGACGACGTTGTTGTCGGCGTCGCCCGCCAGGTCCACACCGCCGACCGTGGCGCCGAGTTCTCGGAAACGCTGCGCCAGCGCGCGGCCGATGAAGCCGTTGGCGCCGGTGATGAAGATGGATCGGCCGTCGAGCGACGGAGCGGGACGGGTGGCGGGAGTGGTGTCGGTGACCGGTGTCATGTGATGCCTCTCAGCGATGGCGGTGCATGTGATGCCCATCATGGGATACCCGGCGATCGCCTCCTTGACTTGAAGAGACAGTTCCTTGACACTTTCGGACATGTCTGTGATCCGCGGCACATGCCTGACCGGATTCATGGAGGAAGCTGCTGCGCTCGGGGCGGACGCGCCGACCCTGCTTCATGCGGCCGGTATCCGGCCCTCGGATGTGGGCAACTTCGAGTCCTTCTTCACCTACGTCGCGATGATCCAGGTACTCGAGGCCGCCGCACAGACCACCGGGACCCCGGACTTCGGCCGCCGCCTGGCCCGCCGCCAGGGCATCGAGATCCTGGGTCCGGTCGGGGTCGCGGCCCGCACCACCCGCACCGTGGCCGACGCATTGCGCGTCTTCGAGAACTATCTGGCCGCCTACAGTCCGGCGATCACCATCGAGGTCACGCCGCTACCGAACCCGGACACCGCGTTCATGGAGTTCCGGCTGCTCATCCCGGATCCCCCACCCCACCGACAAGCGATGGAATTGTCACTGGGGGTGGCATTGCGCGTCCTGCGCTTCCTGCTGGGGTCGACGTTCTCGCCGCTGACCGTGCACATCCCGCACGAGCCGCTCGGCCCCCGCGACGACTATCTCACCGAGTTCTCCTGCACGCCGCGCTTCTCCCAGCCCAAGGCCGGTTTCACGCTGCAGGCCTCCGACCTGGCCCGGCCACTCGTCGCCGACGAGACCGCCCACCGGGCGATGGTGGGCTACCTCGACACCGTGATCGACCGGCAGGATCGGCGGCTGAGCGGCTCGGTACGTGAACTCGTCCGGCAGCTGCTGCCCACCGGCAGGGCCACCCTGGCCGTCACCGCCCGGCAGTTCCACCTCCACCCCAAGACGCTGCAGCGCCGGCTCGCTGCCGAGCACACCACCTATGCCGACATCGTGGACTCGGTACGACGTGAACTCGCCGAACACTGGCTGCGCGACACCGACATGACCCTGATACACCTCGCACACGAGCTGGGTTATTCCGAACAGAGTGTGCTGACCCGCTCGTGTCGCCGGTGGTTCGACTGCGGACCGGCCCAATTCCGCGCGGCCCATCGCCGCGCGGCCCACGCGACGCAGGTCGCCCCGGGATAGTCGGGCGACACCGCACCAACCTCAATGGTGCTCCGGATCACATTCTTGTCCCCTGGGGTCAAAAGACTGTCGCCTCATGTCAAGGAATACATCCGCACGCTTGGCATGGTGTTCATCACAGCCCAACCAGCGGTGAAAGGAACACCACAATGTCTGCACCCACCACCACAATCACCCCCGTCGGCCCGGTCTCCACCTCGTCCGGCGCCATGCTGCCCGTCGTGGCGCTGCCGCAGGGCGAGCTGCTCACCGTCAACGTGGAGAACAGCCCCCTGATCAAGGACTCCCTCGGCCCCGGCGTGCACTTCAAGCCGCTGCGCCTCGACCTGGAGAAGGGCGAGTGGGTCGTGCTGGCCACCTTCGCCCCCGGCGCCCGCGTACCGCTGCACTACCACACCGGCACCGTCGACGGGTACACCCTGAGCGGCAGCTGGCACTACGAGGAGTATCCGGATCAGCCGCAGACCGCCGGCTCCTACCTCTACGAGCCCGGCGCCTCGGCCCACACCTTCGTCTGCCCCGAGTCCAACACCGAGGACACCGTCGTGTTCTTCTCGATCACCGGCGCCAACATCAACTTCAGCGAGGACGGCACGTTCCACTCCATCCTCGACGCCGCACTGATCCAGCACCTCACCGGCACCCTGTCCGAGGCTCAGGGTCTGGGACCGGTCAACTACATCACCGGCGGCTATGCCGGCTACACCGTGGAGACCATCTGATGCGCGCCGTGTTGATGCAGGACGAGAAGTTGCGCGTCGCCGAGGTGCCGGAGCCCACTCCGGGCCCGGGCGAGGTTCTCGTCGATGTGCTCGCCTGCGGCATCTGCGGCTCGGACCTGCACGCCATGCATCATGGCGAAGACCTGAACGCCACGACGAAGGCAGTGGTCGGCTTCGAGATGATGGACCTGTCCAAGCCGCTGGTGTTCGGCCACGAGTTCGTCGGACGGGTCGCTTCGTACGGTCCGAACACCGATCAGAAGATTCCGGTCGGCCGGCGAGTCGTGTCCATGCCGATCCTGGCCCGCGAGGCGCCCGTGTTCCTCGGCTTCCAGGGTCCGGACGCGCCGGGCGCATACGCCGAGAAGATGCTGCTGTCGGAGCCCCTGCTGATCGAGGTCCCGGACGAGATGTCCACCGAGCTCGCGGCATTGACCGAGCCGATGGCGGTCGCCTACCGCGCGGTCGGACACGCCGGGCTGGGCGCCGATGACGTCCCGCTGGTCGTCGGCTGTGGTCCGATCGGGCTCGCCATCATCGCCGTCCTGAAGATGAAGGGCATCGGACCGATCGTCGCCGCGGACTTCTCTCCGGAACGCCGTGAACTGGCACAGCGTCTCGGCGCCGACGTGGTGGTCGATCCCGCCCAGAGCTCGCCCTACGAGGCGTTCATCGCCGCGGCCGCCACCGACGACCCCGCCCGGATGGCCCCGCCGACCGGAATGCTCGGTCAGATGCCGTTCCGTCGAACCGTCGCCTTCGAGTGCGTCGGTGTGCCCAACCTGATCCAGCAGATCATCTCCGGCGTACCGGCCGGATCGACCATCGTGGTCGTCGGCGTGAACATGGAGTCCGATGCCTTCATGCCTGCCCAGTGCATGATGAAGGAGATCGCACTCAAGTTCTCGGCGTACTACACGCCGCAGGAATTCGCGGAGACCTTCGCGCTCCTGGCGGCCGGGAAGATCGATGCCGCACCGTTGCTCACCGGCACGGTCGGACTCGACGGGATCGCGGACGCATTCGAGCGTCTGGCGAACAACCCGCACGACGCGAAGATCATCGTCGACCCGTCACTGTGACCGCCAACGGACACCACCGACCGCCCCCACCGGTCGGTGGTGTCCGTGGGCGCTGTGAGGCGGCCTCCCCCGCTGCCGTGTTGCGCCCCGAACGCACCCTCTCCCGCGAACGTCCGAGAAAGTCTCCCCCCACATGCGCGCCCTGACCAGCCTCGACAACTTCTTCCTCGCCGCCGAGGACGGCCGAACCGTCACCAACCTGTCAAGCCTCGTCATCCTCGAGCGGCCCGACGACGACGCCGCACCCCTGACCCGCGACGACCTCGCCGATCACGTCGCCGAACGCCTGCACCTGCTGCCACCGCTGCGCTGGCGTCTGGCCGAGGTTCCGTTCGGACTCGGTCACCCCTATTGGGTGGACGGCGACGTCGACCTCGACTTCCACATCCGCGAACTGGCACTCGTGGCGCCGGGCGACCGCGCCGCCCTCGAGAGTCAGGTAGCCCGCCTGTCCGCGCATCCGATGGACCGATCGCGACCGCTCTGGGAGATGTACCTGATCCACGGACTCGCCGACGGCGGCGTCGCGGTCCTCACCAAGCTGCACCACGCCGCAGTGGACGGCGTCTCGGCGGCCGAGGTGATGAGCACGCTGCTCGACGATTCGCCCGCCGGACGCAGGATCGCGCCGGCACCCCGCCACCGGGCCGAACAGGCCCCGAGCCAGGTCGGGATGCTCGCGCGCGGCGTCATCGCCGAACCACGACGACAGCTCGGCACCGTCGGCGCTGCCGGGCGGATGCTCACCAATCTCGATCACGTGGCGGTCCTACGCTCGATCCCCGGCATTCGTCCGGTCGGCCGGATGGTGCGGGGGATCGCCAAGCTCGGGCGGATCGAGTCGGTGGCCCCACCGGCGCCCTCGGTGACCGCGCCGCGGCTACGGCTCAACGGCAAGATCACCTCGCATCGCCAGGTGGCGCTGACCAGCGTCCCCCTCGAGGACGTCAAGGAGCTCAAACGCGCGCTCGACTGCACCATCAACGATGTCGTCGTCGCCTTGTCCACCGGCGCCGTGCGACGGTGGCTGGAACGACTCGGCGCATTGCCCGACCAGCCGCTGGTGGCGGTCATCCCGGTGTCGGTACGCACCGAACGCGAGGCCGGCGCCTACGGCAACAGCGTGGCGTCTATGGTCACCGCGCTGCCCACCGACGAGCCGAATCTTCTCGTCCGGCTGCGCCGCTGCCGTCGGGGCATGCTGGAGGCGAAGAATCGGCACAACACGGTGCCGACCACGCTGATGCGCGACGTGAACGACCTCGTCCCACCGATGCTGTTCGGCCAGGCCACCCGCACGGTCACCCGGCTGGCCTCCAGCGATTCGTTCGCGCCGGCGGCGAACCTGGTCATCTCGAACGTGCCCGGACCCCGCAATCAGCTCTTCTTCGCCGGCCGGGCGGTCCGCGAGAACTTCCCGATCTCCACGATCAGCGACAGTCTCGGACTGAACATCACGGTCTTCAGTTACTTCGACCGGCTGCAGATCGGCCTGGTCGGTGACCGCGAGATCGTCGACGACCTGGACGGTCTCGCCTGCGCGTTCCACACCGAACTGCAACTGATGCAGAAGGTCACCGCCGATATGCACGCCGAAGGAGCCACCCGATGAGACGACTCAGCAGCGTCGACGCCCAGTTCCTCGCCATCGAGGACGGCCGCACCCATTCCCACGTCTGCCAGCTCACCATCCTGGAGAACACGACCGTCGACGGTGACCCGGTGACCGCCGCGCTGATCGCCGACCAGATCGCCGCCCGCATCGATGAGCTGTCACCGTTCCGGTGGCGGGTCCGGGAGGTGCCGTTCGGCCTCGACTACCCGGTGTTCGTGGAGGATCACTCCTTCGACATCGATTCGCACATCTGGGAGACGGCGCTGCCTGCCCCGGGCACCGCCGCCCAGCTGTCGGAGGCCGTCGGTCAGATCGCTTCTCGCCCACTAATGGGAGCTACTGGGTCTGGTCGTGAGTTTGGGTCAGACTTGGTGTTGGTGGCTGCTGCTGGGTGAGCACTCGTGCCTACGGAACCGTTGATGGCGAGTTCTGGATCGAGACCGTGCCCCTGGTGGTCGGCCAAGAGGGTGTGATTGCTGCTGGGATGTCGTGCCGGCTCCGATGTGGTTTCGGGGTGTGAGCACTGAACCATTAGTTCGCGAGGGTCCTCCGGCCAGCTGCCGTGTTGAACAATCGACGGCTTGGTAGCTGTGAGGAGGCACCGGCAGTGGCAGTGTTGTTCGTCGGGGATGATTGGGCCGAAGACCACCACGATGTCGAGTTTCAAGACGAGCGTGGGCAGGTGTTGCGGCGGGCGCGGTTGCCTGAGGGGATCGCCGGGATCGAGAGGTTCGGGGAGATCGCGGCGACCTTCCTCGACGAGGGCGATCAGCCTGACCAGGTGCTGGTGTGTATCGAGATCGATCGCGGTCCGTGGGTCAACGCGTTGATCGCTGCGGGGTATCGGGTATTTGGAGTCGATCCCAAACAGGCCCATCGCTACCGCGAGATCGTGGTCAGTTCGGGCGCCAAGAGCGACAAGGGTGATGCGCATGCGCTGGCCGAGATGCTGCGGAGTCGTCGCCACCAGTTGCGGGAAAGTGGTGGGGACTCCGAGATCGCGGACGCGGTCAAGGTGGTGGCCCGCGCGCATCAGACGATGATCTGGGAACGCACGCGCCACATGCTGCGGGTGCGTGCGGCGCTGCGCGAGTACTTCCCGGCGATCCTGCTGGTGTGTTCGGCGTTGGATCTGGAATTGACGAGCCGGCCGATCCTGGGCTTGCTGACCAAGGCGCCGACCCCGGCGCGGGCGGCGAAGCTGACCAAAAGCCAGATCCTGCCCCTCCTCAAGGGTCGCCGCAACAAAGACACCAAAGCTGTTGAGATACAACAGATCCTACGCGGACAGCACCTCGGCCAACCTGATCGGGTCACCGACGCCTACGCGGCCTCGGTGCGCGCCTCGGTGGCGGTGCTGGGTGTGGTGATCGAGCAGATCGACGAGCTCGCCGGCGAGGTCGATGCCCATTTTTCCCAGCACCCGGACCATGAGATCTACCTCAGCCAGCCCGGCATGGGGCCGACCGTGGGACCCCGGGTGCTCGCCGAGTTCGGGGACGACCCGTTACGTTTCCGCAACAGCAAAGCCCGCCGCAACGCGGCGGGCACCAGCCCCATCACGAAACAGTCGGGCAAATCGCGGATCGTCTCCGCCCGCTACGTCCACAACGACCGACTCGTCGACGCCCTGATGGCCCAGGCCCACGGAGCCTTCATGCACGACGACGGCGCCCGCGCCTACTACCGCAAACAACGAGCCCGAGACGTCGACCACAACGCCGCGCTACGCCAACTCGCCAACCGCCTCGTCGGCATACTCCATGGCTGCCTGGCCCGCGGTATCCCCTACGACCCCGCCACCGCATGGAAGGACCAAACCCCCGCCGCGGCTTGACATCAAACCTTCAGGGATGTCTCGATCGGGCACGTCCACTGTGGGAGATCCACGTGATCCACGGTGTCGAGGACGGCCGTGTCGCGATGCTCACGAAGTTGCACCACGCCGCGATCGACGGCGTCTCGGGCATCGAACTGCTCAGCGCACTGCTGGAGCCGACACCGCGGCCCCTCCCACGCGAGGTCGTCGCAGACGAGAAGGGCTCGGTCGGGCACGAGCCCGGCGATCTCGAATTGTTGGCGCGGGCGTTCGCGGCACTCCCGATGCAACCGATCCGAATGATGCGCGCACTGCCGGCGACCCTGCGCCACATCGATCAGCTGCCGACGATGCGCAACCTGCCGGGCACCGAACTGCTGTCCGCCGCCGCGGATCGCGCGGCCCGGATCGCCACCCGCAACCGAGACGGACGCACATTGGAGCGCCCCACGGTGAGCCGCGCACCCAAGACATCGTTCGGTGGCCGGATCTCGCCACACCGTCGGTTCGCCTACGGCACACTGCCGTTGACGACGGTGCGGGCCGTCAAGGACGCGCTGCCCGGTGCCACCGTGAACGACATCGTGGTCGCGCTGTGCGCAGGCGCCCTGCGGCGACGGATGGCCGCGCGCGGCGACGATCCGAACACTGCGCTGGTCGCGATGGTGCCCGTCTCGGTGCGGACCAAGGATCCGGCGCAGGGCAACACGTACGGGAACCAGATCTCATCGATGATCGTCACCATCCCGACCGACGAACCCGACGCCCGGGCCCGGCTGGAGCGGACCGGGCATGTCATGCGGTCGGCCAAGGAACGTCATCGCGCGATACCTGCGCAGCTGCTGCGCGATGCGAACCACACGGTCCCGCCGGCACTGTTCGGGCGCACCGCCCGGATGATCTCCGCGACCACCGGTGCCGGCTGGATCCGACCGCCGTTCAACGTCACCATCTCCAACATCCCCGGATCTCCGAAGCCGCTCTACTGTGCCGGCGCCCGGGTGGTGTCCCAGCATCCGGTGAACGTCCTCATCGAAGGGGTGGGGCTGAGTCTCACGTTGCTCAGTTACGAGGATCAGCTGGACTTCGCGTTCACCGCCGACCGCGAGCTGGTCCCCGACGTGTGGCAGCTCGTCGCGGAGATGCGCACCGAGCTCGACCTGTTGGCCAAGGAGGTGGGCGTCGCCGATCAGGGTGCGGTGCCCGCGAGCCCCACCGCGAGCCCGAGTACCGAGCCCATCACGACGAGTTCGGCGAACGCGTAACGCAGCGAGGCCGTCTCGGCGAGCCGATGACGGCCGGCCTGCGGTACCCAGCGTCGCCGCGCGTGGACGCCGAACGCGACGAGGACGGTGAGACCCGCCGCCTTGGCCAGCAGGATGCGTCCGTATCCCGTGTCGAGGAGGTCGCCGACGCCGGTGTCCAGCAATCCGCTGACGACACCGGTGGCGGCGATGACCGCGACGGCCCACAGGGCCCGGGCGGAGAATTCCGGCAGTGCGACCGCCCATCCACGGCGCCCGCGCACGACGAGGATCATCGCGGCCAGCGTCCCGCACCACCAGGCGGCGGCCAACGCGTGCGCGCCGATCAGCACCGGACCGATCGAGTGTTGCCCGGGGTGACCGGTGATCGACGTCGCCAGCACGCCGATCGCCGCGAGGATCGCGTAGGCCGCCGCGGGGGGATCGGCACGTCCGAACAGGTGCACGCACACCAGCACGACCACCGCACACGACGCGAGGAGGGTGACGAGTTCCGGCGCTCCGGCGCGGAGGGTGTCGACGAACTGGCCGAGCCCCACGGCGGTCGGTGCGAGACCGGTCTGGTCGGCAGTCCGCATCCACGCGGTCAGCGCGACACCGACGAACCAGGCCGCGCCGGCGCTCCCCACCGCCACCGGCGACGGCTCGAGACCGAGGACGGGCAGCGCGCCGAGCCCCACCAGTAGAACCGCGGCGGCCAGTCCCAGAACTCCGGGCACCGCGGTCGCCTCCGGCCCGTCGGGCGCGGCGAGCAACCAGCACAGCCCGAGTCCGGCGAACATCGCCGTCAGCGCGGCGAAGATCGCCGCGACGCGCAGCCGCTGGTGTTCCTGCGGGACACTGCCCGCCGTCGAGGTCACCGCTCGTCGGTCAGGACGACCGGCGGCCCGACCGCCGCGAGAGCAGCAGCACGATGCCGAGTCCCCCGACGAGCACCACCACCGCCACCACGATGAACGGCCACAACGGCGGGCCGCCGTCGTCGGAGTCGGCCGCGGTGTCGGCGACCGGGCCGGGCGTACCGCTCCCGGCGACCGTCAGGTCGAAGCTGCGCTGGCCCTCGACGGGGTGCCCGTCGGCGGAGGTCACCCGATAGTTGAGCGTGTAGGTGCCCGCCGGGCCCAGTTCCCGCACCGCGACACTCAGTTCGGATCCGGTGACCGTCGGGTCGCCCTCCTGCCAGTAGCGCCCGTCCGGACCCACCACGGTGAGTACCGCGAACGACTCCTGCAACGGTTCGTTGAAGGTGACCGTCACCCGCTGCGGGCCGCTGCGCACGGTGGCCCCGTCATCGGGGTCCGACGACACGACCTGCGAATGCGCGGCGGCCATCGGCGCCAGTACGGTGCCGATGAGCAGCACCCCCATCATCAGCGCGAGAGTGGCCGGGATCAGTCGACGATCACGCATTGTCATCACTGTTCCCTTTCTCCCCGCCCCGGTTGGTCCGCCGCCCCGAGCGGGTCAATGCCGCCACCCCGACCACCGCGCCGAGCGCGCCGAGCGCGAGTCCGATGCCGCCGAGCCACCGCGCGGCGTCGTCGGTGGAGTCCTGCGCCGCTGCTGCCTGGGTCGTCGCGGAGTCGTCTGTCGCCGACCCGGTGGTTGCGCCGTGGTGGCCGGCGTCGGGGTCGGCCGCCGGCAACGTCACGGTCGGCGCGGGATGCTCGGGCTCCTCCCCGTCGGCACCCATCGGCTGTGTCCAGTCCACCGTCTCGCCGTCGCCGTAGGTCTGCGTCGCGGGCAGCATGACCGTCTCCTCCTCGGGGAAGGGACCACCGGAGATGCGGAACTGTGCGAACTCGCCGACCGGCACCCCCGGTGTGCCCGGCAGCGCGGTCCAGGTGATCGACGTGACCTCCTCGGTCGCGGGATCCGTGGTGACGTTTGATCGCCATCCGGACATCACTTCGGGCCGCGCGGATTTCAGGTTGGGCAGGGTCACGGTCAGCTCGGTGGTGGCGGCGGTGTCCGACTCGTTGGGGACCACGAAGGTCACCACGCCGTAACCGCCCTGGGTGAGGGTGGGCGCCGAGGCGCTGACATGTGCTGATGCGGCGCCGACGCCGACGAGCATTCCGGTGGCGGCCAGCGCGACGGCCGCGACGGTCGCCGCACACCGGCGGAGAACTCGGTGGGTCATGAAATGGGTCTTTCTGTCGGGTGGGCACGCGAGCATGCCCTGGTGAGCAGGTCGGCTCGTGGCAGACGGCGACCGGCGTGCGCCGATGGCCGGACGTGCCGACGGTGGTGGTCGGAGTTCAGACCCGAACCGGAGGACCGCGCATCCCGCCACCGCCGGCGAGGGCCACGGTGCGCAGGGTGGGAGCCACCCATTCGACGCGTGAAGCGACGGACGCGGCCACGATGGGCGGACCTGCGAGGGTGCGGATCGTCGAGGTCAGGGCTGCCAGCAGCCCGGCCGCCGCGACGATGAGCACGGCGCTGACCGGTATCGCGACGGCGTGGGTGAGGGCCATCGGCAGCAGGCCGCCGTGGTGGACGTGCATCGACGCAGGTGCGGCCCCCACCGACATCGCGAGGTGTGCGACCACTTGCGCGGCACTGAGGACGCCGGCTGCGGACAGCGTCGCGCCGCGCACCGATCGTCGGCGTGGACTGCGCAATCCCAGCGCCGCGAGCGCACCGATGCCGACGGTGAGCAGCATCCCGCCCGTCGTCGGGAGCCCGCCGGCACCCATCCCGTGCGCGGCCACCGCGACGACCGGCACCACGACCGCGGAGGCGACGCGCGTCACCGCATCATCTGCCCGATCGGACGCCGCTGTACCCATGATGGGTCAATGCTAGTGACCCGCGCCGCGACGCAGGGTGACGCGGTAGGTGTAGTGCTCGGGCAGGAAGTGGCTGATCGCCAACTCCACCGCGTGTCCGTCGGCGTCGCTGTAGAGCCGATCGACGCGCAGCATCGCATGTCCCTCCGCACAGTGCAGGTGTTCGGCCACCGTGGCGTCGGCCGATCCGACCGTGATCGACTGCGCGGCCTCGGTGATCGGGCGTGGCAGCAGCGGCTCCAACAGTCCGATCATCGTGTGGGTGCCGACGGCCCCTTCGGCGAGATCGTCACGATCGGCCACGAGTCGTCCCACCCAGTCCGGCCACCACACCGTGGTCGACACGAACGGAAGACTGTCGTGAAATCGCCGAAAGGTCAAGCGATGGACCAGGTCGGTGTCGAGACGGAGCCGGCCGGCCGCGTCCAGGTCGACCTGTCGCCGCGGCGCCGACACGACCTCCATCGTGGTGTCGGCCGACAGGTTCATCAGATCCTCGATGGAACCGAGCTGCCGCAGATAGCGCCCGGCCCCCTCCGTGGCGAAGGTGCCACGGCCGGGCACCCGATAGACCGCCCCCTCGGACACCAGATCCTGGAACGCGCGTCGAACGGTCTGCCTGCTCAGTCCGAACTCGTCGGAGAGTTCGGATTCGGTGGGCAGGCGCACCCCGCCGCGATAGCGCCCCTCGGCGATCCGCGCACGCAATGTCGCGGCGAGCGCCCGGTAGGCCGGTTCGGCGAGATCACGTGAGGTCATCGGGGTGATCCTATCGGTCGTCAGAGGCCGCCTCGGGCAACGAGTTGGGCGGCTATCACATTGCGCTGGATCTCGTTTGTGCCCTCACCCACGATCATCAGCGGGGCGTCGCGGAAGTAGCGTTCGACGTCGAACTCGGTCGAATAGCCGTATCCGCCGTGAATCCGCACCGCGTTGAGTGCGATCTCCATGGCCACCTCGGATGCGTAGAGCTTGGCCATACCCGCTTCCATGTCGCAGCGTTCGCCCTTGTCGTACTGCTCGGCGGCATGCCAGGTCAGTTGTCGCGCGGCGGTCAGTTTGGTCGCCATGTCGGCGAGGTAGTTGCCGATGGATTGGTGTTTCCAGATCGGTTGGCCGAAGGACTCCCGCTGCTGGGCGTAGGCCAGCGAATCCTCGAGCGCGGCGGTCGCCACGCCGAGGGCGCGGCACGCAACCTGGATGCGGCCCGTCTCCAAGCCCTTCATCATCTGTCCGAAGCCCTTACCCGGCGTCGCGCCGAGGATCGCCGACGTGGGCACGCGGTAGCCGTCGAAGGACAGCTCGCAGGTTTCCACGCCCTTGTATCCGAGCTTCGGGAGATCACGCGACACGGTCAGCCCGGGGCCGTACTCGCACAGCACGATCGAGATCCCGCGGTGGCGGGGCTCGGCGGCCGGATCGGTCTTGCACAGCAGGGCGATCAGGCCGGATCGGCGGGCGTTGGAGATCCACGTCTTCGATCCGGAGATCACCAGGTCCTCACCGTCCGGCATGGCGGCGGTCGACATGTTCTGCAGGTCCGAGCCCCCGCCCGGCTCGGTCAACGCCATCGTCGCGCGCATCTCGCCGGTGGCCAGCCGGGGCAGGTAGTTCTGCTTCTGCTCTTCGGTGCCGAACAGCGTCAGCAACTTGGCCACCACGGTGTGACCGCCCATCGCCCCGGCGAGACTCATCCAGCCCCGCGCCAGTTCCTGGGTGACCTGCGCATAGCAGGGCATCGAGACCGGCGACCCGCCGTATTCCTCGGGCACCGCGAGACCGTAGATGCCGATCTGCTTCATCTGCTCGATCCAGCGCTCCGGGTACTCGTTCGCGTGCTCGACCTCCTGCACGGTCGGCTTGACGTCCCGATCGATGAACGCGCGCACCGTCTCGACCAGGAACGACTCCTCCGAATTCAAGCTGCCCATATTCACCTCATCGAGTCCGGGCATAACGCACAACATTTGTACGGCCATTTCTTCCACAGCTTCCATCGCCTGTCAACCCGCACATCTCGACTTCACAAGCGACATCGAGATCTGGTAAGAGTCATGGGAAAGCTGATTTGGCCGCACATTTGTGAAACGGTTGATCAGTTCCCACTGATCGACACCCGATGGATCGAGGCTCTCGATGAACACAGCCAGACGACGAGCGGTTCTCGTCGCGCCCGCCTCCGACGCGCGCAAGGCGCGCAAAGCGCTGGGGTCGGCAGCCGACGAGGTCGTGCTGGATCTCGAGGACGCGGTGACCCCCGACAACAAGGCATCGGCCCGGACCGCGGCCGCCGCACTGGTCGCCGAGTTCGGCGCGCACCGTCCGGTGTCCATCCGCATCAACGCCTTCGACTCCGAGTGGTTCGCCGACGACCTCACCGCATGTGCCGCCATGGACACGCTTGCCGCGGCCGTAGTCCCCAAGGCCGAGTCACCCGCGCAGCTGACCGAGGCGGACCGCCTGCTGGGCCCGGCACCGGCCCGTCTGCAGATCCTGGTCGAGACACCGATCGGTATCCGCGACATCGCGCAGATCTGTTGTGCCACCGACCGCCTCGACGCGGTGATCATCGGCTACGCGGATCTCGCCGCGACATTGGGACGCCCCGCCCCGGTGGCGCAGTCGATGTGGCATCCGATCCAGGACGCCGTGCTGGTCGCCGCCCGCGCCGCCGGGGTGTCGGTGGTGGACGGGCCACACCTGACCATTGCCGACGACGACGCGTTCCGGTCCGCGAAGACGTGGGTACGCGACTTGGGCTTCGACGGCACCTGGGTGATCCATCCCGCCCAGATCGATTCGGCGCAAGCGATCTTCACCCCCACGCCGGCGGCCGTCGAGGACGCCCGGCGGGTGCTTGCGGCGCTGGACGAGGCGGCGGCGCGTGGCGACGGCGCCGCGAAACTCGATGGCCGCATGCTCGACGAGGCCCTAGCGGTCTCGGCGCGCCGAGTGCTGGCCAAGGCGAACCCGGTATGACCGGCCCAGTGGCCGTCGGCGGGCCCTACTTCGACGAGCTCGTCGTCGGACAACGTTTCGACGACGCACCGTCGGTGACGCTGACCTCGGGGCTGGCCGCCACCCATCAGGCCATCCTGGGTGATCGGATGCGTTTGGCACTCGACGCGACACTCGCCCGGCGGGTGACCGGAGCGCCGGAGCCGGTGGCCCATCCCGGGCTGGTCTGCGACCTGGCCATCGGTCAGTCCACGCTGGCCACCCATCACGTGAAGGCCAACCTCTTCTACCGCGGGCTACGCTTCCTTCGCTTTCCGCACATCGGCGACACGCTCACCACCACCACCGAGGTCGTGGGGCTGCGGGAGAACTCGGCGAAGCCCGGTCGGGCGCCGACGGGCTTGGCTGCGCTGCACATCATCACCACCGATCAGAACGGACGCGCAGTGCTCGACTTCCATCGGTGCGCGATGCTGCCGCTGAGCGCCTCCGTTGATCCCGGCCGCACCCGGCCCGCCGATGATCTCCACGAGATCGGTGACGCGTCGTCGACGCCCACGCTGCCCGAGTGGGACCTGGCAGCATTCCGGGAAACCGTTCCCGGACAGCACTTCTCCACCGATCTCGTCGGTACTGTCTTCGCCTCGAGCGGTGATGTGGTGTCGAGCGCACCGGAGCTCGCCCGTCTCACCCTCAACATCGCCGCCACTCACCATGACGTCCGGGTCGGGCGGCAGGGACGGCTGGTCTACGGCGGCCACACGATCGGACTCGCGCTGGCCCAGGCCAATCGCGCATTACCCAACCTCGTGACCGTGTTGGACTGGCAGTCGTGTGATCACACCGGTCCGGTTCACGAGGGCGACACCCTCACCAGCGAACTGCACGTCGAGGACGCCGCCGCACTCGACTCGGGCGGCGGGATCGTCGCACTGCGCTCGATGGTGGTCGCCCACGACCCCGATGGCGCCGAGCGACCCGTACTCGACTGGCGCCTGCGCGCCCTGATGGCCTGACCCGAGGAGGCTCATCGTGACCGATCACGACCGTCCGCTATCCGGCCTGCACATCGTCGAGGTGTCGAGTTTCATCGCGTCGCCGCTGGCCGGTCTCACCCTGTCGCAGTTGGGGGCCGAGGTGACCCGGGTCGATCCGGTCGGCGGCGCCGCCGATGTCCATCGGTGGCCGGTGACCGCCGACGGCGAGTCGATCTACTGGACCGGGCTCAACCGGGGCAAGTGGTCGGTGACCGCGGATCTGCGCAGCGAGGCCGGACAGTCGATGGTGCAGCGCCTCGTCACCGACTCGGGGCCCGGCGGCGGCATCCTGCTGACCAACCAGGCCGGCCGTTCGTGGATGAGCCATGACACGCTCGCGGCTCTCCGCCCCGACGTGATCACCCTGGAGTTGCTGGGCCGTACCGACGGCACGCCGGGCGTCGACTACACGGTGAACGCCGGACTCGGCTTCCCGCAGATCACCGGGCCGGTGGGGATTGCCGAGCCGGTGAACCACGCTCTCCCGGCGTGGGACGTCGCCTGCGGACTCTATGCCGCGCTGGCGATCTCGGCCGCGGTTCGCCGCCGGGAACGCACCGGCTCCGGAGCACAGATCACCCTGCCGCTCGAGGACACCGCGCTGTCGCTCGCCGGCACACTCGGATACCTGACCGAGCCGCAGATCAACGGCCGCGGCCGCGTCGGCACCGGCAACGACGTGTACGGCACGTTCGGAACGGATTTCGTCACCGCGGACGGCGGCCGGTTCATGATCGTCGCACTCACCCCCCGCCACTTCCGCGATCTCGTGGACCTCACCGGCGTCGGCGATGCGGTTGCCGCCGTGGCGAAGGCCCTCGGCGCCGATTTCCGTCGCGAGGATGACCGATTCACCCACCGCGCAGTGCTCAACGGCCTGATCGCACCCTGGTTCGCCGCCCGATCCACTGCGGAAGTGGAAGCAGCACTGCAGAACTCGTCGGTCCTGTCGCAGCGGTATCGTACATTCGACGAGGTGGTCGCCGACGGTGTCCTGAGCGCCAACCCGATGTTCACCGAGGTCGATCAGCCCGGCATCGGCCGCTACCTCGCCGCCGGCCTGCCCGCCGCCTTCGACGGCGAGCACTACGCCACCGGTCCGGCCCGCTCCCTCGGCGCCGATACCCCCCGCAACCAACCCGCCCAACCCACCTGACGGAGGCCGACAGAACCCGGAAATCCGCCGACAGAACCCAGCCCCCGCCACCTACCGCACTTCTGCGTCAACGCTGGGTTCTGTCGGCGGATTTCCGGGTTCTGTCGGCGTCCATGCTGGGCGCGATGAGTTGTCGGTTACGGCTCGTTCTTCTCGACCTGGGCCAGCTCCGCGAGGACGGCGGCGGTGTGTTGGCCGAGCGCGGGGACGTCGCCCATGGGGAGTTCGACGTCGGCGAAGGTCATCGGGGGCAGCACCGCGCGGACCGGGCCCACCTCGGTGCCGACGTCGCGCCATCGGTTCCGTTCGGCGAGCTGCGGGTGGCTGACCACACCCTCCAGGTCGCGGATCTCCGCGGCCGGCACGCCGGCGTCGGCCAGCTTTGCGTCCAACTCGTCGGTGGTGAACCGCTTGGTCTCCGCGGCGACGAGGTCGTCGACCTCGGCCCGCCGTTGCACGCGGGCGATGTTGGTGGCATAGCGCGGGTCGTCGGCAAGCTCGGGTCGACCCAGCACCTCGGCGATGAGTACCCGCCAGCCGCGGTCATTCTGCACACCGATGAGAATCTCGCCGTCGCTGGTCGGATACCGGTCGTACGGCACGATCGCCGCGTGGCCGACACCCGAACGCGGGGTCTGGCGGTCACCGTAGAGCCGCATGTACAGCGGATGACCCATCCATTCGACGGTGGCATCGAACATCGACACCGCCACCGAGGCGCCCGCGCCGGTGATCGCGCGACGCACCAGCGCACTGAGCACCGAGGTCAGCGCGTACATGCCGGCGGCGATGTCCGACGTCGGGATTCCGGTCTTGGCCGCGTCGTCGGCGGTGCCGGTGACCGAGATCAGACCGGTCTCGGCCTGCACGAGCATGTCGTAGGCCTTGCGATCACGATAGGGACCGGCGTCCCCGTATCCCGACATGTCGATGACGACCAGACCGGGATTCTCGGCCCGCAGCTCCTCGGCACCGAATCCGAGCCGCGCCGCGGCGCCGGGTGCCAGGTTCTGCAGGAACACATCGGCGCGCGCGATCAGTCGGCGCAGCACGTCGCGTCCGGTCTCCGTCTTCAGGTCCAGCTCCACCGACTCCTTGCCGCGGTTGAGCCACACGAAATGGGAGGCCAGGCCGTGGACCGCGTCATCGTAGTTCCGGGCGAAGTCGCCCTCGCCCACCCGCTCGATCTTGATCACGCGCGCTCCGAGGTCGGCGAGGTGGCGGGTGGCCAGCGGCGCGGCCACCGCCTGTTCCAGCGCGATGACGGTGATCCCGGCCAGTGGCGGTCCCGCAGAGTTGTCGATCACCGGGCAACGATCGCCCGAGCACGTCGGCCACGTCAACCGGAGCGTCCGGGCTCGAGGACGATCCGGCATAGGTAGTTCCTCATCGAGCGTGAGCCGGACCCACTTTGTCCGGGATTCGGCCCGCGTGATCGGATGGAAGTTGATGCGCGCAACTGTCTATCTGTGCGCGACGATCTGGAGGTGCAGATGACCACGATCGAGGTCACCGGACATCGTCAGCGGGAGGCGTGGGCCGAGAAGGTTCTCCCCCCGGTGGAGGAGGTCCGCCCGGGACTCTGGTCCATCCCCGTCCCGATGGCACCCAACCCGCTGCGCTATGTCCTGATCTACGTCCTGGCACTGCCCGACGGCATCGCCCTGATCGACACCGGTTGGCCCTCGGACGACTCCTGGCAGGCGCTGGTCGACGGCATCCACGCCACCGGCCACGACATCACCGACGTGCGGCACGTCTCGATCACGCATCTGCATCCCGATCACTTCGGCCTGGTGCCGCGCCTGCTCGAGCACGTCGATCCGGTGCTCGCGATGCATCGCAACGATGCCCGTCACCTGCACCATGTCACCGACACCGAGATCGAGCAGCAGCTCTCGAATGCCAAACGGGAGCTCGAGGCGCTGGGCGCGCCGGACGTCACCGACAACGGCTTCCGGCACATCGCGCGACTGCCCAAAGGCCGCCCGATGGACGTCGAACTCGAACACGACGAGCCGCTGAACCTGCCGGGGTGGAACGTCCGCGCGCTGTGGACGCCCGGACACACGGCCGGCCATCTCTGTTTCGCCGACGACGACGCCGGGGTCATCTTCACCGGCGACCACCTGCTGCCCCGGATCAGCCCGAACGTGTCGACCAATGCATTCCAGTTGCACAACCCGCTCGACCAGTACCTGGTCTCCCTCGCCCACACCGAGAAGCTCCCCGACCTCGAGGCACTCCCGTCCCATGAGTACCGGTTCCGCGGACTCGCCGACCGTGTCACGGACCTTCTCGAACACCACGAAGAGCGACTGCGAGAGATCACCACGGCGGTCGTCGAGAGTCCGGAGAGCACCGCGTGGGAGATCACTCGGTCGGTCACCTGGTCGCGTCCATTCGAGCAACTCGGCACCGATCTCGCCCGGATGGCGATGCGGGAGACCCACGCTCATCTCGTCGTCCTCCAACAGCGCGGCGTGCTCACTCCGACCGAGGGCTCGCCGGTCCGCTGGCATCTGGCTGTACCTGTCGCCTCCACCACCCCCGACGGGAGCCCCCGATGAACGCCTGCGGCGATGCCTTCGGCCACCTCGAGGTTGACCGCGTTCTTGGCCTCCGGCCGGTTGATGGTGATGACGGCGACGCCGTCGGCGAATTCGGTGGTGACATGGACCTCAAGGCCTTGACCCGAGGGGAGCGGCCGGGCACCCGTTGGACCGGCAAGTGACCGCTCGACGATGACCGAGCGCGCACTGCGCGCTCCGGCCTCCGTACGATGAGCCTGTGGATCTGCATCTGGTCACCTACTTCGTCGCGGTGGTCGACCATGGCGGGATCACGAAGGCAGCCCAGTCCCTGTACATCTCGCAACCGTCGCTGTCCCAGGCGATCCGGACGTTGGAACGCCGACTAGGGGTCACGTTGTTCGACCGGTCGGGTCGACGCCTCGAACTGACCGAGGCGGGCCGCAAACTCGACGTCGCGGCACGTCGAATCCTGACCGACGTGGACCGGGCCAAGGCCAAGGTCGACGCCGTCCGCGAACTCCGGTCGGGCCGCGTCGACGTCGTCACGCACAGCGCCTTCAGCATCGATCCGATGGTGGAGATCGTCCGGGTGTTCCGGGATCGCTTCCCACGTCTCGCCGCGCGCATCGTGGCCGCCGACGGCCCGAGCGGTGTGCTCGCCGCACTCCGCCGAGGTGATGCAGAGATCGGAGTGATGGACACCTCCGCCGAACATGCAACGTTCACGGCCGTTCCGCTCGGTACCCAGGAACTCGTGCTCGCGGTGCCCCCGGGTCTCACCGCCGGCCTGCCGGAACCGGTGCCGCGAGCCGATATTCGTCAGATCCCGCTCGTGGTCGACCTGGGCGATCCCGGCACCTCCGCAGTGCTCTCGGACGTGATCGCCGACAACGGTCGCAATGTGGTGGTCGATTGCGCACATCCCACGGCCACCTGGGACCTGGTGGCTCGCGGTACCGGTGCCACCATCGTCCCCGATGTCGTTGCACAGCAACAGATGCCGGACACACTTCGGTATCGCATCGACCCGCCGCTGACCCGCGGATTCGGGCTGGTGCTGCGATCGGGTCGACCATCGCCGGCAGCCATGGCATTCCTCTCGGTCGCCCGCGACCTGGCCGACGCGGCAGCCGGTGAACCGGCCGACGAACTGACCGACTTCGGCGATTGGTGAGGCAGTGGAACTCCGCCAGATCGAGTACTTCCTCGCGGTCGTCGAACACGAGGGCATCGGGGGTGCCGCAGGTGCCCTCGGCGTCGCCCAGCCGACGGTCTCGCAGGCACTGCGCGCTTTGGAACGCGAACTGGGCGTGCAGCTCTTTCACCGGATCGGCCGTGGCATGGTGCTCAGCTCAGCCGGCCGCACGATGGTCGGTCCGGCACGACAGATCGTGCGCGACGTCGACGCGGTCGGAGATCTGTTGTCCGCGTCCTCCGACGAGTTGACCGGGCGTCTCGACATCCTCGCGGTGCCGTCGGTGGCATCGGGCCCCCTCGTCGACCTACTGGTCCGATTCCGATCCGAGTTTCCCGGTGTCACGGTTCGTTTCGGCGAACTCCGCGACGAAACCCAGGCTGCGTCGGCCATCGAGGACGGCCACTGCGAGTTCGCCGTCGCCCATCTGCCGATCGCCGGCGACGACCTCGAGGTCATCGTCGTGGGCGAGCAGGAGTACTTGCTCATCTACCCACCCGGGACCCCGGTGCCCGACGGCCCGATCCCGCTGGAGGCGTTGCCCGCGGTACCAATGGTGTTCGTGCCGCGCGGGCAGTCCGTGGCCGACGAGATCGAGGAGGCGATCCGGGTCGCGGGTTCCCGACCGCCGCTGGCCGTCCTCTCCGAGCATCGGGAGGAACGACTTCCCATGGTGCTCGCCGGCATCGGTGGAACCATGCTGGAGAAGACGATGGCCGAGGCCGCCGCCGACCGCGCCGTGGTCCGGACGGTGGAACCGCGCTTCGTCCGTCCGTTCGCGATCGCCTTCGACCCCGCCACGTTGTCGCCGGTCGGTCGGGCGTTCGTGGACCTGATCCGCCTTGTCGTGTCGAGTGGTCGCTAGGAGACGCGCTCGAAGACCGCAGCGAGGCCCTGTCCGCCGCCGATGCACATCGTCTCGAGGCCGTAACGCACCTGCCGCCGGTCCATCTCGCGTGCGAGCGACGCCAGCATCCGAACCCCGGTGGCACCCACCGGATGTCCGAGAGAGATACCCGATCCGTGCACATTCGTGCGGTCGAAGTCGCCGCCGGAACCGAAGCGTCCGAAACCCCATGCACGGGTGACGGCCAGCGCCTGGGCGGCAAACGCCTCGTTGAGTTCGATGAGGTCGATGTCGGCCAGCGAGAGACCGGCCTTGGCCAGCGCCTTCTCGGTGGCGGGCACCGGGCCGATGCCCATGGTGCGAGGCGGGACGCCGGCCACCGCCCACGACACCAGCCGCACCAGCGGTCGCAACCCGTGCCGCTCGGCGACGTCGGGGGTGGTCACGATGCACATCGCGGCCGCATCATTCTGACCGCTGGCGTTGCCGGCGGTCACCGTGGCATCGGGATCCTGTTGACCCATGATGGGCCTGAGCTTGGCCAGCGCATCCACGGACACGTCCGGCCGGGGATGCTCGTCGGTGTCGATGACGCGTTCGCCACCCTTCCCGGCGACGGTCACCGGGATGATCTCCTCGGCGAGGATGCCGTCCTTCTGCGCGCGCACCGCGCGCAGATGCGATTCCACTGCCAACTCGTCCTGTTCGGCGCGACCGATCTCGTATTCCTTGCGCAGGTTCTCCGCGGTCTCGATCATCCCGCCGGGGACCGGATAGTGTTGGCCACCCGCGGTAGAACGCGCCCGAACCAGACTGTCGTGCATGGTGATACCGGTCCGCGCACCACCCCACCGCATGTCGGTCGAGTAGAACGAGGCGTTGCTCATCGACTCGGTACCCCCGGCGACGACGATGTCGTTGTCGCCGCCTGCCACCTGGAATCCGGCCTGGATCACTGCTTGCAGCCCCGACCCGCAACGTCGATCGATGTGCATGCCACCCACGGTGATCGGTAGACCCGCATCGAGCGCGACGACCCGTCCGATGGCGGGGGCCTCGCTGTTGCCGTTGCAGTGTCCGAGGATCACGTCCTCCACCGCCTCGGGCGCCAGGCCGGACCGCTCGAGCATGCCACGCAACGCGGTCACCCCGAGTTCGACTGCAGTGACATCGCGGAACATACCGCCGTACCGCCCGATCGGGGTGCGAACGGGTTCACAGATGACGATGTCCCTCATTGGGCGCCTTTCGTGGTCAACGGTCGGATGGTAGAGCCCGCGGCGGTCACATGAACCGCCCGCCGGTCACCTCGAGCACGGTGCCGGTCATGTACGACGACATGTCGGATGCGAGGAACAAGGCGACGGAGGCGACTTCGTCGACCTCGCCGGGCCGTTGCATCGGGATCTCGGCCATCTTCTGATCCCACGCCTTGGCCGGCATCGCCTCGGTCATCGCCGAACGAATGAGACCGGGCTGGATGGCGTTGACGCGTACCCCGTGGTGCGCCATTTCCTTGGCCGCAGCCTTGGTCATGCCGACGATGCCGGCCTTGGCTGCCGAGTAATTGGTCTGCCCGACCATGCCGACCTTGCCCGAGAGTGACGAGATGTTCACGATCGCACCGCGTTTGGCCTCCCGCATGATGGCGGCCGCCTTGCGCGTCCCGTTCCAGGTGCCCTTGAGGTGAACCGAGATCACCAGATCGAAGTCCTCCTCGGTCATCGTGCGCATGGTCGCGTCCCGCGTGATGCCGGCGTTGTTCACCATCACGTCGAGCGAGCCGAAGGTGTCGACGGCATCGGCGAGCAGGGCGTCCATCTCGGCCGCCACGGTGACATCGCACCGCACCGCTCGCGCCACCTGGGCACCGCCGAGTTTCTCGGCGGCCGCGGTCACGGCGTCCGGGTTGAGGTCGCCGATCACCACGCGCGCCCCCGCCTCGGCAAATGAACGAGCGATCTCGAAACCGATCCCCTGAGCGGCGCCGGTGACGACCGCGGTCCGTCCGTCGAGGAGCAGCTGGGATGAAGAATCCATGTGTCGGAATCTACCGCTCACCGACGCTGAGAACGCTCGTTGATCCATTCAAAGCAGCTAAGGGTGCGAAAGGGAGTTCGATGTGGACCGCCTACGTACGAACCGTCAGAGTGAGAGGATGACCAGTGTCATGAGCAACAGCACCCAACCGCAGGTCAGCGACGACGACTTCGCCGACATTCTCGCGGCGACACGCGAATTCATCCGGGAGAAAGTGCTTCCGCGGGAACAGGAGATCCTCGACGGCGACGCGATCCCCGAGGACATCCGCGCGACGGCCAAAGACATGGGGCTGTTCGGCTACGCCATCCCCCAGGAGTGGGGTGGACTGGGACTCGATCTCACCCAGGATGTCGAACTCGCGATGGAGTTCGGCTACACGTCACTGGCCCTGCGGTCGATGTTCGGGACCAACAACGGGATCGCCGGTCAGGTCCTCGTCGGGTTCGGCACCGACGAACAGAAGTCCACCTGGCTGGCGAAGATCGCCTCGGGCGAGGTCGTCGCGTCATTCGCCCTGACCGAACCGGGTGCCGGCTCCGACCCGGCCGGCCTGCGCACCAAGGCAGTCCGCGATGGAGCGGAGTGGGTGATCAGCGGTGAGAAGAGATTCATCACCAACGCACCGCTCGCCGATCTGTTCGTGGTGTTCGCGCGCACCCGCCCCAAGGACGAGAACGGCACGGGCATCGCGGTGTTCCTGGTTCCCGCCGACACCGCAGGCGTGACGGTGGGCAGCAAGGACCGCAAGATGGGACAAGAGGGTGCGTGGACCTCGGATGTGCACTTCGACGACGTCCGGGTGCCCGGCAGCGCCCTGGTGGGCGGCAGCGAAGATGTCGGCTATCGGGCCGCGATGACCTCCTTGGCTCGCGGGCGCGTACATATTGCCGCGTTGTCGGTCGGCACCGCCCAGCGCGCTCTCGACGAATCGGTCGCCTGGGCCGCCACCGCGACGCAGGGCGGCGCGCCGATCGGCACGTTCCAGCTGGTGCAGGCCATGCTCGCCGACCAACAGACCGGGGTGATGGCCGGCCGGGCGATGGTGCGCGACGCCGCCCGGGCCTGGGTGGACAACACCGATCGACGCATCGCCCCATCTGCCACAAAGCTCTTCTGCACCGAGATGGTGGGTAAGGTCGCCGACCTCGCCGTCCAGATTCACGGCGGCAGCGGTTACATGCGCGAGGTCCCGGTGGAGCGCATCTACCGCGACGTGCGACTGCTGCGACTCTACGAGGGCACCAGCGAGATCCAGCGTCTGATCGTCGGCGGCAACCTCGTCAAGCAGGCACAACGGTCCCGCTGACCCGACTCCGAGCCGGTAGGGCTGTTTTGTGTGTCCAGGGTCGGCGCAGCGACCTCACCGGTGTGCAGAGACCCTCCGCGCTCCCGAGGTCTTCGGCGAGAGGTGAGGTCTCTGCGTGGGACGTCAGAGCAGCTCGACGATGGTGGCGTTGGCCATTCCGCCGGCCTCGCACATCGACTGCATCCCGTACCGAATACCGTTGTCGCGCATGTGATGTACCAGTCGTGTCATCAGGATCGCACCGGAGCCGCCGAGCGGGTGTCCCACCGCGATGGCGCCGCCGAGCGGATTGACCCGGTCGGGGTCGGCGCCGGTCTCGATCTGCCAGGCGAGCGGGACGGGCGCGAAGGCCTCGTTGATCTCGAACGCGCCGATGTCGCCGATCGCCAGCCCGGATCGATCGAGCGCCTTGGCAGTAGCTGCGATGGGACCGGTCAGCATGATGACCGGATCATCACCGGCCACCACCGCGGTATGTACCCGGGCCAGCGGCGTGAGTCCGTGTTGTGCTGCGGTGTCCGATCCCATGACGAGCAGCGCCGCGGCGCCATCGGAGATCTGGGAGGCGTTGCCGGCATGGATGACACCGTCGTCACGGAAAGCGGGCTTGAGCGCCGCCATCGACTCGAGCGTGCCGCCACGACGAATGCCCTCATCCCCTTCGAGAACACCCGGGATGGGTGCGAGTTGACCGTCGAAGGCGCCGGCATCGGCTGCCTGCGCGGCCAGTTCGTGGGAGCGAAGAGAGAACGTGTCGAGAGTGGTCCGGCTCAGCGACCATTTCTGCGCCATCATCTCGGCCCCGATGCCCTGGCTGAAACGATCGACGCCGTAACGGTCGAGGACGGTGGGTGGCTGGCTCTCCCCGTTCGGGGCGGCGCTGCCCATCGGTACGCGGCTCATCGACTCCACGCCACCGGCCACCACGATGTCCTGCTGCCCGGACACCACCGCAGCGGCGGCCATGCTCAGCGCTTGTTGGCTGGAACCACACGCTCGGGTCACCGTGGTACCAGGCACCGACTCCGGCCACCCGGCCGCGAGGATCGCGGTACGGGCCACATTGCCGGCCTGCTCGGAGGTCTGACTGACACAGCCCCAGACCACATCGTCGACCGACGCCGGGTCGAGACCGGTGCGCTCGACCAGGGATTCGAGCACATGAGCCGACAGATCGGCCGGGTGTATCCCCGACAACGCTCCTCGACGGCGCCCGATGGGGCTGCGTACGGCATCCACGATCACTGCATCACGCATGGATCTCCTTCTTCCTTGGCTGACGAGGCGGGCGGCGCGGCCCGTGTGGCCCGCCTGCCGTCATCGCGTGGTCATTCCGCCATCTCGAATACACTCTGAGTGCGGCACGATCACAAGTCGTTTCACGCTCAGGGTCGGATAGGTCCCGCCTATGACTGCCCGATCCACGACCACGGCTCATTGGCTCCCGCTAACCATCCGATAGCCGATGTCCTCGTTCCGCCCGGGACCACGAGCGGGCATGCTGAGAGTGCTGTCACAGCGCAGTGAACGCCTCCAACGAGCGGAGAAAGAGGTCCCGATGGCCCGACTCGCACAGACCCTCGGATTGACCGACGTGCAGTCCGACATCGTCGCGAATGTGCGCCGGTTCGTGGACAAACAGGTCATCCCGGTGGCGCAGGAACTCGAACACAGCGACACCTATCCGCAGGAGATCGTCGACGGAATGGCCGAGATGGGCCTGTTCGGCCTGATGATTCCCGAGGAATACGGCGGCCTGGGTGAATCCCTGCTCACCTACGCGCTGTGCGTCGAGGAACTCGCCCGCGGATGGATGAGCGTCTCGGGCGTGATCAACACCCACTTCATCGTCGCCTACATGATCCGGCAGCACGGCACCGACGAACAGCGGCAACGCTTCCTGCCGCGGATGGCGACCGGCGAGGTGCGCGGCGCGTTCTCCATGTCCGAACCCGAACTCGGCTCCGATGTTGCCGCCATCACCACCACCGCCAAACGCTCCGGCGACGACGAGTACTCGATCACCGGGCAGAAGATGTGGCTCACCAACGGGGCGAGCTCCACACTGGTGGCGGCGTTGGTCCGGACCGACGAGGGCGCCGAGAAACCGCACAAGAACCTGACCACCTTCCTCGTCGAGAAGCCCGCGGGGTTCGGGGAGGTGCTGCCCGGAGTCACCATTCCCCGCAAGATCGACAAGATGGGGTACAAGGGCATCGACACCACCGAACTCATCTTCGACGGCTACCGGGCATCGGCGAGCGACATCCTCGGTGGTACGCCCGGCCGCGGTTTCACCCACATGATGGACGGCGTCGAGGTCGGTCGGGTCAACGTGTCGGCACGCGCCTGCGGAGTCGCCCAGCGCGCCTTCGAACTCGCCGTTCGCTACGCCCAGCAACGGTCCACCTTCGGCAAGCCGATCGCGCAACACCAGGCGATCGCGTTCAGCCTCGCCGAGATGGCCACCAAGGTCGAGGCCGCACATCTGATGATGGTGAATGCCGCCCGGCTCAAGGATTCCGGCGACCGCAACGACGTGTCGGCCGGCATGGCCAAATACCTCTGCAGCGAGTACTGCGCCGAGGTGACCCAGGCGAGCTTCCGCATCCACGGCGGCTACGGCTACTCGACGGACTTCGAGATCGAACGCCTCATGCGGGAGGCACCGTTCCTCCTCATCGGGGAGGGCACCAGCGAGATCCAGAAGCAGATCATCAGCAAAGGCCTACTCCGAGACTATCGCGAGAACTGAGGGGAAACATCGTGCAACGCACCGTGTTCAACGAAGATCATGAGTCATTCCGCAAGACTCTGCGCGACTTCATCGCCAAAGAGGTGGTGCCGCAGTACCCCGATTGGGAGGAACAGGGACACCCCCCACGCAGGTTCTACAACCGTCTCGGCGACCTCGGCGTGCTCGGGATCAAGTGTCCCGCGTCGGAAATTCGTTTCATGAGTTCGGCGGTCCAGGTGGATGCATCGCGAGGCGGCGGAGGAAGCAGGTACTGGATGTACCTGCGACAACGCCAACGAAGCGAGGCGCCGCCTGGGCGTCGAAATCATCAACGAATTTCCGACGCGGGACACTAGTAGGACTTTGTTAGGTCGGTGTGTCGCAACGGATTTCGCTGGTGCGGCTGGGATAATCGTGAGGTGGATGACAGGGAGTTGCGGCGGGTCGAGACGGAGCTGGATTCGTTTGTCGATCAAGTGTTCTCATCGTTGCTCCGCAAGGATCGGCGGGCTGTCGCGGGCTTGTATCTACGTGGCGTGATGCTCGATGGTCGACGCAAATCGATGCAGCCGATGGCGCAGCGATTGCGGGTGGATCATCAACGGCTACAGCAGTTCGTCACCACCTCGCCGTGGGATGTGGGTCCGGTGCGGCGAACACTGTCTCGCAAAGCGTGCGATCTGATCAGCCCGGATGCGTGGGTTGTTGATGACACCGGGTTCGCCAAAGACGGGCCGGCATCGGCGTGTGTGGCTCGCCAATACTCGGGCACCCTCGGCAAGGTCGGCAATTGCCAGATCGCCGTCAGCGTGCACGCCGCGACCGACATTGCCTCAGCTCCGCTGGATTGGCGACTATTCGTACCTGAGAGCTGGGACGATACCGGCGAGGACCTCGATGACTCCAGTCGGGCAGCGATCAGCCAGGCACGCCGCCGCTGCGCGATCCCGTCGGCCGAGCAGCACCGCCGCAAGTGGGAGATGGCCGTGGAGATGATCGATGAACTCATCGACTGGGGACGCATCCCACCGGTGGTCGTCGGTGACGCCGGCTACGGCGACGCCACCGAGTTTCGGCGCGCCCTGACCGACCGCGGCATCGACTACGTGCTGGCGGTCAAATCCGCCACCACCGCCCATACTGGCGATGCGGTACCGGTCACCACGGCGCCCACAGGCCGCCGAGGCCGTCCGGCCGGACCCCGATACCCCGACCCACCGGCGTCCTGCAAAGAACTCGTGATAGCCGCCGGCCGTGCCGCGGCCACCGAAATCACCTGGCGCCAGCCCACCAACCCCGACCCAACTGCTCATGCCACGGTGATGCGCTCACGCTTTGTCACCCTGCGTATCCGACCTGCCAACCGCGATATCCCCCGAGCCGCCGACGGCAGTCTGCCCGTACTCTGGCTCATCGCCGAATGGCCCAGCGGCAAAGCGGAACCCACCGACTACTGGATGTCCACCCTGCCACCCGACACACCCGCCAGCACCCTCGTACGCCTGGCCAAACTCCGCTGGCGCATCGAACACGACTACCGCGAACTCAAAACCGGACTCGGCCTCGACCACTTCGAAGGCCGCACCTGGCTCGGCTGGCACCACCACGCCACACTGGTCACCGCCGCCCACCTCTTCCTGACCACCCTGCGGCTGACCCACCCAAAAGCCTCTGGGCAGGCCTGACCCTCTACGGCGTACTGCGCGAAATCCAACGCGCACTGGCCCATTGGATCGGCACCTGCCCGCTCTGCCACCACACCTTTCCAACCTAACAAAGTCCTACTAGGCCCCCGAGGAGTTCGGGGGTGGCGGTATCAAGGATTTCACCTACTCGATGGTGGTCGCCGAGGAGACGTCGGCGGCGGGGGTGACCTTCGGCAGCTACTCGGTGCACACGAACCTGATCCTGCCCTACCTGATCGAATACGGTTCCGCGGAGCAGAAGCAGCGCTGGTTGCCCGGATTCTGTTCCGGCGACATCATGTTCGCCATCGCGATGACCGAACCGGGCACCGGCTCGGACCTCGCGAACATCTCCACCACCGCCAAGCTGTCCGAAGACGGCAGCCACTACATCCTCGACGGCGCGAAGACGTTCATCACCGGCGGCGCCCTCGCCGACCGTGACCTCGTCGTCTGCCGCACCTCCCCGTTCGACGCGCAGAACCGCCGCTCCGGACTCTCCATCCTCGTCGTCGACACCACCTCCGAGGGGTACTCGGTGGGCCGCAAGTTGGCGAAGATCGGGCTGAAGGCGTCGGACACCGCGGAGCTGTCGTTCAACTCGGTGCGGGTACCCGTCGAGGATCGGCTCGGCGAGGAAGGCGCCGGATTCTCCTACCTCACGCACAATCTCGCGCAGGAACGGCTGACCATCGCCATCGGCGCATCCGCAACCGCGGCCGCGGCCGTGCAGCACGCGCTGGCCTACACCAAGGAGCGCGACGTCTTCGGCAAACCGGTCGCGTCATTTCAGAACACCAAGTTCGTGTTGGCCGAGTGTTCCGCCGACGTGGAGGCGATCCGGCAGTTCGTCGATCGGGCCCTGGAGCTGCACAACGCGGGTGAGCTGTCGGTGCCCGACGCGGCGCGAGTGAAACTGTTCGCCACCGAGACGGCCGGACGGGTCATCGACAAATGCCTACAGCTGCACGGCGGATACGGCTACATCCTCGAATACCCGATCGCCCGCCTCTACGCCGACACCCGAGTGTCGCGCATCTACGGCGGCACCAACGAGGTGATGAAGACGATCATCGCGAAGGACCTGGGCCTCTGAGGCATCGACCATCACGGCCACGACATCGATGCACACCGACTGACCGACGTTTGGCCACACACACCTCGGGATAGGCTCGCAGGGTGTCTGTCTACGACCACGGATTCGCCAGGGTGACCGGAGCGGTGCCGCTCGTCTCGATCGCCGACCCGGCCACCAACGCCGAACGCACCATCGAACAACTGCGCGCGGCCGCCGACGATGGCGCGTCGCTCGTCGTGTTCCCCGAACTGGGCTTGTGCGGCTACAGCATCGACGACCTGTTCCACCAGGATGCGGTGATCGATGCCTGTCTGACGGGTCTGGCGACGATCGTCGAGGCGAGTGCGGGTCTGCGACCGGTGGTCGCCGTGGGCTTGCCCTTGCGCGTCGGTGACGGGCTGTACAACTGTGCCGCGGTGATCCACGACGGCGAGGTGCTGGGTGTGGTACCCAAGTCGTATCTGCCGAACTATCGGGAGTTCTACGAGCAGCGCTTCTTCGCCGCCGCCCGCGACGCACCGGTCACCACCGCCACCGTGCTCGGACGCGAGGTCCCGTTCGGTGCCGATCTGATCTTCGAGGCAGACGACCTCGAGGGTTTCCGTGTGCACGTGGAGATCTGCGAGGACGGCTGGGTCCCCATCCCGCCGAGCACCTGGGCCGCGATGGCGGGTGCGACGGTCCTCGTCAACCTCTCTGGCAGCCCCGTCACCGTCGGCAAAGAGAGCTACCGAAAAGCTCTGTGCACCAGTCACTCCGCACGATGCATCGCCGCCCACGTGTATGTGGCCGCCGGGTTCGGCGAATCCACCACCGACCTCGCCTGGGACGGGGACGCCCTGATCACCGAGAACGGCACCCTGCTGGCCCGGTCCGACCTGTTCGAGATGCAGCCGCAGACCATCACCGCCGACATCGACCTCGATCGCCTCCGGCAGGAGCGGATGCGGATGATCAGCCTGCGCGACCAGGTCGGCGACTTCGCCGACGATCTGAAACCGCTGCGCCGAATCCGGTTCACCCTGGGTCAGGCGACGTCCACCGACGACACCCTGCGCCGCGAGGTGCCGCGCTTCCCGTTCGTGCCGGCCGACTCCGCCGACCGAGATGCCCGATGCCGCGAGGTCGGCAACATCCAGGTGCAGGGCCTCGCGGCGCGGCTACGCGCCACCGGCATGGAGAAGATCGTGATCGGTGTCTCCGGCGGGCTGGACTCGACCTTGGCGTTGCTGGTCGCGGTGGACACCTTCGACCGGCTCGGACTGCCGCGACAGAACATCCTGGCTTACACGATGCCCGGTTTCGCCACCGGTACGGACACGCTGCGACGCGCACACGTGCTGATGGACACCCTCGGCGTGAGCGGCAGTGAGATCGACATCCGACCGTCGTGTGAGCAGATGCTGGCCGACCTCGGACACCCGTACGCACGTGGCGAGAAGGTCTATGACGTGACGTTCGAGAACGTGCAGGCCGGTGAACGCACGTCGCATCTGTTCCGGTTGGCCAACCATCAGGGCGCGTTCGTGCTGGGCACCGGGGACCTGTCCGAGCTGGCGCTGGGGTGGTGCACCTATGGTGTCGGTGATCAGATGTCGCACTACAACGTGAACTCGTCGGTGCCCAAGACACTCATCCAGCATCTGATCCGGTGGATGATCGCGACCGGCGCGTACTCCGACGAGACGGCCGAGGTACTGACCGAGATCCTCGACGACGTGATCTCCCCGGAGCTGGTGCCCGCCGACGACGACGGGCGGATGCAGAGCACCGAGGACACCGTGGGCCCCTATGAGCTGCACGACTTCTTCCTGTACTACCACACCCGCTTCGGCTACCGACCCGACAAGATCGCGTATCTCGCCGGGCAGGCGTGGGGGGATCGTGACCGCGGCGCGTGGTCGGCGCTGATGGCGGTCGAGCGGCGCAACGAATACGACGCGGAGACGATTGACAGCTGGCTGCGGGTGTTCTTGACGCGGTTCATGACCAGCCAGTTCAAACGCAGCGCGATGCCCAACGGACCGAAGGTCGGTTCGGGTGGTTCACTGTCGCCGCGCGGGGACTGGCGGGCGCCGAGCGACGCGGGTGCGCGCACGTGGCTGGAGAGTTTCTGAACCGACGTCCGTGATGTCACCCCACCGTCGTCACCCACCGACGTCGACCCGATCTCAGTCGCAGACTTCGAGGAGCTGTTTGAGTTCCTCGTCGAACGCATGCGCGATCGACCAGACATCGGGCGTCTGATCGGTACACGCGACGACGCCGACGTTGAGGTGACCGTCGGCGGAGAAGACGGTGATGTTGAGGCCGAGACCATGGAAGATCGGCCCGAGCGGATACACCGAAGTCACCCGGGCACCCAGGAAGTACAGCGGGAAGTCGGGACCGGGAACATTGGAGACGAGCACGTTGAAGATCGGCGGATGACTGGTCGCCAGGTGGCGGTCACCGTAGAACTTCATCAACGTCGACATCGTGGTGCCCGGCGCGAACTGCGCCCAGCCCCGCAACATGTTCGCGTCGATCTCGGCGTGGTGTTCCTTGGAGGTGCGGGTGAGTTCGGCGGCGCGCTCCACCCGCTCGACCGGGCCGGCCAGGTCCGACGGCAACCGCGTGAACATGCCGGTGACCTTGTTCGTTCCGGTGGTGACCAAGGAGCTCTCGTCCGAACCGTGCACCGACACCGGCACCATCGCGATGAGCGGTTGCTCGGGGAGCTCGTCGTGTTCGAGCAGGTAGCTGCGCAGCGCTCCGCCGGTGATGGCGAGCACCACGTCGTTGACCGTCACCCCGAAGTGGTTCTTCACCCGTTTCACGTCTCCGAGTGAGAGCTGGGTCAGGGCGATCGCCCGGTGCGGTGTGATGGGGCTGTTGAAGCGGGTCCGCGGTGCCTGAAACGGTGCGGGCATCGCCGACTTCGAGCGACTGCGGCGGAACCACCCGATCGGGACGCTGACGGTGCCCGGCACCAACTTGGCCATCGCGATCGGTCGCTGCACAAAGAAGTTGACCGCACCGCCCACCGCCATCGAGGTTCGCGATGACGGGCCCGCCGTCTCCTCCACCTTGTCGTGATCGAGATCCGGCGATTCGGGTGTGAGCGTGCACAGTTGGGCGAGCATCTCGGCGCTGGTCACCCCGTCGGTGCCGGCGTGATGCATCCGGAGCATCGCCGCGATCTTCCCGTCGGACAGACCTTCGATGATCCAGAGTTCCCACAGCGGCTTTCCGCGGTCGAGGGTCTGACCGGCGAGATGGCCGCACAGTTCGGCCACCTCGAGTTCACCACCCGGCGCCGGCACCGCGACCCGATGCACATGTCGTTCGATGTCGAACCGGTCGTCCTCGATCCAGACCGGATGATCGATGTTGAGCATCGAGTTGTCGAGTTTGCGGCGGAACGTCGGCATCGCGGCAATCCGGCGTTCGAGTTCGTCGCGCATCTTCTCGAAGCTGTAGCCGCCGGGCACAGTGGAGGGGTCGATCTCCATCAGCCCGATCACTTGCATCAGCTGAGATCTTGTCTCCAAGTACAGAAATGACGCGTCGAGTCCACTCAACCGCTGCATGCGATCACCACCTGCTCCCACCGATCTACCTACACACCCACCTGGTGGCGCCCGAATCGCGACGTCGCCGGCCGGCCCCCTCCGAATATGCGAGCCGCACTCAATCATGCCTGAGCACCCCACCCACCCGCGCCGGTTCAGCTCAGGTGGCCGGGCGCCGGCGAAGCGGCACGAACGAGAACATGTTCAGGGTAGGGTCGCACCCCGATGAGCACATTCAGCCACGCCGAACTCGACGACGCATTCCGTGGATTCCAGCAGACGGTCGCCGAGATCGCGGTGTCGCGCGACTGGGACCGGTTCGCCGAGATGTTCACCACCGACGCCCGGTACATCGAACACGCACTGGGCACCATGTCCGGTCGCGCGGAGATCCGGGCATGGATCTGGAAGACGATGACCGCATTTCCCGGCAGCCACATGACCGGGTTCCCGTCGCTGTGGCACGTCGTCGACGCACCGACCGGCCGGGTGATCTGCGAGGTCGACAATCCGATGCGGGATCCCGGCGACGGCACACTCATCACCGCCACCAACATCACGATCCTCACCTATGCCGGAGAGGGGCTGTGGAGCTGCGAGGAAGACGTGTACAACCCCATGGAATTCGGGCGGGCCGCGGCGAGCTGGTGTGAGAAAGCGGAGCAACTCGGTACCCTTGACGCCGAAGCGGCTCGATGGCGGGCGAGCATCGGGACCATGTTCGCCCGACCCACCTGAACCGCACTGCACCGAGCGTCGGGGTCGGTGAGAAGCCGGTGGACGCCATCCTCCGGCCGGTGGTGAATCCGCCCGATCGGCTGTGAATTCACTGCGAACGGTACCGGCACGAGCCGGTATCGGGCACCATCGACGAGGCGTCGCAGACAACGTCATCGCAGGTGACCGAGGACACGTGAGCCAGACGTAACGAAGCGTGGCCGCGGTTACGATTGCGTAGGTATGGACTTGGGTCGACCGGCCCGGTGACGTACGCTGGACGACTGATCACCGTGTCAGTCGGGCGCCGAGACCACCAGACACGATATGCGGACAACACCGTTCGGAGGAAAGAATGGCACGCGAGCTGACCCAGCTTGAACTGCTCAAGGAGCTGTCGCCGGTCGCCGAGGAGAACGTCAACCGGCACCTGAAGATCGCCAAGGACTGGAATCCGCACGACTATGTCCCGTGGGACGAGGGACGTAACTTCGCAGCACTCGGTGGCGTCGACTACGACCCCGAGCAGTCGCAGCTCGACGAGGTCGCCAAGGCCGCGATGGTCACCAACCTGCTGACCGAGGACAACCTCCCCTCGTATCACCGGGTGATCGCCGAGAACTTCTCGATGGACTCCGCATGGGGTCACTGGGTCGGCCGATGGACCGCCGAGGAGAACCGGCACGGCATCGTCATGCGCGACTACCTCGTGGTGACCCGTGGCGTCGACCCGGTTGCCCTCGAGGAAGCCCGGATGATCCACATGACCAACGGCTACGATCCGCTGCTGGCCGCCGCCGACCGCGCCGAGGAGATGAAGGAGAAGGGCGAGGAGGTCGGACTGCTACATTCCGTCGCCTACGTCACCTTCCAGGAGCTGGCCACCCGCGTCAGCCACCGCAACACCGGCAAGGCCTGCGCAGACCCCATCGCCGACAAGATGCTGCAGCGCATCGCCGCCGACGAGAACCTGCACATGATCTTCTACCGCAACATCTGCGGCGCCGGCATGGACATCTCCCCGGACCAGACGCTGCGCGCGGTCACCGACATCGTCACCAATTTCCAGATGCCCGGTGCCGGGATGCCGAACTTCCGCCGCAACGGCGTGCTGATGGCCAAGCACGGCATCTACGACCTGCGCCAGCACCTCGAAGAGGTCATCATGCCGGTCCTGCGCAAGTGGAAGGTCTTCGAGCGCGAGGACTTCACCGCCGAGGGGGAGAAGACCCGCGAGGAACTCGGCGCCTTCCTCGAGCAGCTCGAGAAGGACACCATCCGGTTCGAGGAGATGCGCGACCGCTCGCTGGCCCGCGAGGCCAAGAAGCGGGAACGGGAGCAGCAGGCATCCTGAGCACCACCACGATCAGCCGACCGGCGCCTTCGGACACCGAAGGCGCCGGTTCGACGTTGCCCGCGCCCCACCCTGCCCTGCGCATCGGCTCCATCGAACTCGCCAGTCCGGTGGTGCTCGCGCCGATGGCCGGCGTCACCAACGTCGCCTTCCGCACCCTGTGCCGCGAGCTCGAGCTCGCCCGCACGGGCACCGTGTCCGGCCTGTACGTCTGCGAGATGGTCACCGCCCGCGCGCTCGTCGAGCGGCATCCGGTCACCATGCACATGACGACCTTCGGTCCGGATGAGAATCCGCGATCGATGCAGCTCTACACCGTCGACCCCGAGAACACCTACGCGGCCACCAAGATGATCGTCGACGAGAATCTCGCCGACCACATCGACATGAACTTCGGCTGTCCGGTGCCGAAGGTGACCCGTAAGGGTGGCGGGTCGGCAATTCCCTACAAGCGCAAGCTTTTCGAGCGCATCGTTGCGGCCGCGGTGAAGGCCACCGAAGGCACCTCGATCCCGGTGACCGTGAAATTCCGCATCGGCATCGACGACGACCACCACACCCACCTGGACGCCGGCCGCATCGCCGCCGCCGAAGGCGCACAGGCCGTCGCGCTGCATGCGCGCACCGCATCCCAGCGTTATTCGGGGACCGCGAACTGGGACGAGATCGCGCGACTCAAGGAGCACGTCAGCGAGGTGCCGGTACTGGGCAACGGCGACATCTTCGAGCCCGCCGACGCCGTCGCCATGATGCGCCGCACCGGTTGTGACGGCGTGGTGATCGGACGGGGTTGTCTCGGCCGACCGTGGCTGTTCGCCGAACTCGCCGCCGAGCTGAACGGATTCGACGCTCCCGCTGCACCCGACCTCGGTGAGGTGTCGAAGATCATCGTGCGCCACGGCGAGCTCCTCGCCGCGCACCACGGCGAGAACAAGGGCATGCGCGAGATCCGCAAGCACGTCGCCTGGTACCTGCGCGGCTTCCCGGCCGGCTCGGATCTGCGCAACCGGCTCGCACTCGTCGGCACCCTCGACGAACTGCGAGAACTGGTCGCGACGCTGCCCGACGATGCACCGTTCCCGGAGGACGGCCACGGACCGCGAGGCCGGCAGGGTTCGCCGGCGAAGGTGGCGCTGCCGGAGGGATGGCTCGACGATCCGTACGAGGACGTCGTACCCGAGGGTGCCGAGGTCATGCACTCGGGCGGATGACCACCGGCGCGCACGTCCGCGCGGTGGCTGAGAGATCTTCTCAGGTGCAATCAGTACTATGACGCGGAGGTTCCGCGTGCGCGGGGCCATGTCATGGTGCGCCAGAAGTGGTGCGCGAGAGCCGACAACCCGGCGCATCGCGTCGGGGTCGAGGGGAATCAGAGTTGAGTCGTAGGCGATCGGGACCGGACGAACCGGCCGACGAGGGCAACACGCCCCGGCGGAGTCGTCGCGCGGGCCGCTCCGGAGCCTCCAACGACTTCTCGGAGATGTTCGGGCAGGCGCCCGCCAACGACATCCCGGCCCACGGCGCACTCCATGAGCCGCGCGCCACCGACCGCTACGTGCGTGGCCGCACCCGGCTCACCGTGCGTGAGCTGATGGAACAGATGAACGCCGGCGGCGAGGCCACCGGAGCGGCCGAAGATGCCGGCCCGCGCAGGCAGCCGCCGGCCGACGAGGCGCCGACCGAGGTACACCGGTTCGACGACCTCGAACGCTTCCCCAACGCCAACGACGTCACCCAGAAGATCCCCATGGTCCGGCCGCCGGAGACGGTGTCCGACGCCGGCGTCGACCTGTCCGACGACGCCACCCGCGAGCGTGTCACCGCCGAGTCGCGCGGCCAGGGCAGCCGGGTGCGGCCCCTGCAGCCCACCCCGGACCTCTCCGACACCATTCCCCCGCGGTCCCGCCCGCTGCGCCACCCCGGCGCCGGCGCCCGTACCGACCGAGCCACCCTCGGCCACAACGTCACGGTCACCGGCCGCATCCTGGTCGCCGTCGCCTGCGTGATGGCACTGGTGGGCACCGGGTTCGTCTGGGGATATCTGCAATCGGTGGACGGCAACTGGAAGACCATCAACGCGGTCAACCCCGAAGACACGAACATCCGCAACAAAGAGGCGCAGTACGGCGACGAGAACTATCTCATCGTCGGCACCGACACCCGCGCCGGGCAGAACGCGAAGGTCGGCGCCGGTACCACCGACGACGCGGCCGGCGCCCGCTCCGACACCATCATCCTGGTCAACATCCCGGCCAACCGCAGCCGTGTCGTCGCCGTGTCGTTTCCGCGCGACCTGCAGGTGGACCGGCCCGAGTGTCAGCAGTGGGACAACGAGACCGGCACCTACGGCGAGCCCCTATCCGCCGCATACGGGGTCAAGCTGAACGGCGTCTACGCCGATGGCGGGCCGAAGTGCCTGGTCAGCGTCATCACCCAGATGAGCGGCCTCAACATCAACCGATTCATCGCGATGGACTTCTACGGGTTCGAAAAGGTGGTGCGCGCGGTCGGTGGCGTTCAGGTGTGCTCCCCGACCCCGCTCTACGACTACGAACTCGGCCAGGTCCTGCGCAAGCCGGGTACCCAGACACTGAACGGACGCCGCGCGCTGAACTACGTGCGCGCCCGCAACATCGCGTCGGAGGGCAACGGCGACTACGGACGCATCAAGCGGCAGCAGCTGTTCATGTCGTCGCTGCTGCGGTCGACACTGTCGGGCAATGTCCTGTCGAGTCCCAACAAGCTCAACAGCATCGTCAACACGTTCATCGAGTACAGCTTCGTCGACGGCGTCGACACCCAGTCGCTGCTGAATCTGGCCGAGTCGATGCAGGGCATCGAAGCCGGACGGGTCACCTTCCTGACCATCCCCACCTCGGGTACCACCACCGATGGTCTGAACAACGAGATCCCGCGCACCGACGACATCAACGCGATCTTCAACGCGATCATCGACGATGCACCGCTGCCCGGTGAGCAGGCCAGGGAGCAGGCGTCTTCCTCGAGCAGTTCGGCGACGTCGTCGACGACATCGAGCAGCACGGCGTCGGAGGCGGAGGTGGCGCCGACCCAGCTGTCGGCGACCGCGCAGAATCCCGGCAATGTGGGTGTCCGGGTACTCAACGGAACCGGGCGGGCCGGGGCCGCCGGCGACACCTCCGATCAACTCGTGTCGATGGGCTTCGACGTACGCGGGGTGGCCGATGCGTCGGAGAACCGCGAAGACACCGTCATCCGGTACGGCGCCGGTGAACAGGACTCCGCCGCCACCGTGGCCACGATGTTCCCAGGTGCGTCGATCCAGCTCGACCGCACGGTGAAGTCCGGAGTAGAGGTGATCCTCGGGTCCGACTACGACGGGTCGGTGGGGTCTGCGGCCGCGGTCGGCAGCACCATCTCGGTCCCCCACCTGCCGCCTGCCTCGAACTCGTCGGGACTGCCCAACGATCTCGCGGTGACCAACGCGGGCGACACGACCTGCAGCTGACCTGCGGGAACGCACCGAACAGAACAGTTTGCACCGGGCGTTCACGGCTCGTTCATCCACAGGGTACGCAGTCGGACGGATGTGCCACGTATTGTGGTGACCATGCGTACCGCCTACCATGAGCAGCTCGATGCGCTCAACACCATCCTCGGCGAGATGTGCGAACTCGCCGGCTCCTCGATGGCCCGCGCCACTCAGGCCCTTCTCCAAGCCGACCTGTCGGTCGCCGAAGAGGTCCTTTCCGAGACCGAGAAGATGAATCAGCTGTCGGCCCGTGCCGAGGAGCAGGCGTTCGCCCTACTCGCCCTGCAGGCGCCGGTGGCCGGCGATCTCCGTGGCATCGTCAGCGGGTTCCAGATCGTCGCCGATGTCGACCGTATGGGCGCACTGGCACTGCATGTGGCCAAGGTGGCCCGCCGCCGCCACCCGGCCAAGGCCCTGCCCGAAGAGGTGAACGGCTATTTCGCGGAGATGGGCCGCCTGGCCGTCCAACTGGCCACCACTGCCCGTGAGGTGCTGAACTCGCAGAACCCGCAGGATGCCCTCCGCCTCCAAGAGGACGACGATGCGATGGACGACCTGCACCGGCACCTGTTCACGGTCCTGATGGACCGTGAGTGGAGCCACGGTGTGGCAGCAGCCGTCGACGTCACCCTGCTCGGCCGCTACTACGAGCGGTTCGCCGATCACGCGGTGCTGATCGGTCGCCGCGTGGTCTTCCAGGCGACCGGGCAGACGCCTGAGCAGTTCCAAGAGGTCTCCTGAGACACTCCGTTGCCTTCTGGTGAGCAAACGTGAGCATTGCTGCTGTGTCTGCGGTGTCATCAGGCAGCCTCGCCTTGCGGTGAGGCGGTCCCCGTCTGACCAACACTGGTGGTGTTGTGCGGGGTTGACGTTTCATCGCCTCCTGCGTCGCCCGCTTGCGCGGGGTCGGTCTCCTGGCTGGCTCCACGTCCTGCCACCGAGCCACTCTCGGTGGGACTCTGTTCACCCAGGGTGCGGGTGTCGCCGAGTCGGGCGAGGTTGATCGCGGCGTTGCGATCACGATCGATCCGCACGCCGCAGTTGTCACACACGAACACCCGATCCGCCAGCGACAGTTTGGTTTTCACTGCCAGGCAGGCCGAGCATGTTTTCGATGACGGATACCAACGGTCGGCCTCGACGAGAACCGAACCGTACCACCGTGTTTTGTAGCCGAGCAGCCGCCGGATTTCGGCAAGCGACGCATCAGCTAACGCCCGATTCAGGCCACGTTTGCGCGAACCCCCGGCCGAGCCCATCCCGGCCGCGTTCAATGTTTCCACCACGATCACCTGATGGTGCTGAGCGAGTGTGGTGGTGGCCTTGTGTAGGACGTCGCGGCGTACCGCTGCGGCGCGGGCGTGGGTACGCCCGATCCGCTGCTGCGTGACGCGCCACCGGTTCGACGGCTGCTGCCGAGTCTGGGTGGCCGAATCATAGCGGCCACGCTGGCGGGCAGCGCGCCGCTGCAGCGCCCGTAGCCGATGCTGGGCGGCGGTCAACGATTTCGGCGCCGCGACCCGCGCCACTTCACGCCCGTCCGGGGTAGCCACAACCAGCAGACTGTCAGCCTTCACCCCGACATCAACACCCACCACCGGCGCCTGGGCACCGACATGGCCGGGTACCGCGACTGCTCGCTGCACGACGACCTGAAATGCCACATGCCAGCGGCCTGACGCGTCTTCGGACAGAGCGGCCGAGAGAACCCGGGCTGTCCCGTTATCGATGCGGCGAGCCAACTTTCGGGTCGACTCGTGCGTCTTGATCCGCCCGATCCTGGGCAGAGTGATGTGGTGGCGGTCGGTCTCGACCCGGATAGTGCCGGTCGTGAACCGCACCGACCTACGTGCCCGCGCGGACTTGAACCGCGGGAACCCGACCGGTTTCCCCGCACGTTTGCCTGCACGCGACTTGCCCCACGCGTCCAAGCCCCGAGCCAAGGCGTCGAGTCCGGAGCTGTAGGCCTCTTTCGAGTTGTCACCCCACCACGGGGCGACCTCGTCCTTGCGCGCATTCCACTGCTTACGTAAACCAGCCAACGACCAATTCAGTAGCGGCGTCAACTCAGCCTCGACGATCCCGTACGAGCGTTCCGCGGCCCGTTGATCGATCACCGCCTTCACCACCGCCAGCATCACATTGTGGGCAAATCGTGCACCCCCGGCATGAGACCGGAACGCCCGCACCTGCGCAGGCGTGGGATCGAGCGCGAACCGGTACGCCTGGACCGTCCAACCCGCGGGCACCTCGAACCGGGCCATCAGCCGAGCCCGGTCGTCTCGGCATGTTTGGTAGCGGTGACAGCGCGCATCGCCCGATTGCGTGCACCACGACGGCCATACAAACGCGCGCACATCGACGTCAACACCTCGATCATGTCGCGGACCAGATCATCGTCGGTCTCACCCTCATCAGTCACCACGATCCGACGCCCCTGCGCCGACAACGCCGCTTCGAGATACTCCACCCCGAACCGCGCCAGACGATCACGATGCTCCACAACCACCACACTGGCAGACGGGTCCGACAACACCCGCCGCAGTTTCGGACGCTTCCCATGCAGTCCCGACCCGACCTCACACACCACCTCACCAACCTCGTGGCCATTCGCAGTCGCCCACTCGGTGAGCCGGGCCACCTGACGATCCAAGTCCGCGCGCTGATCATGGGAACACACCCGCGCATACACCACCACCCGGCCACCACCACCGACCTCAGCAACATCGACCCAGATCGTGCCCGACTCCAGACGACGAGCAGACACCGGCATCCGATCCTCCCGAAACCACCGATACGCAGTCTGCGGATGCACCCCCTGCGACCGCGCCCACTCAGCCAACTTCACCCCACTCAGCAAAACACACATTCGATCACGTTTACTCACAACGTAAGGAACAGTTCACAACCCCGACCGCACCGCCGGACCCGTGTGACGAGGCCGGCGGTGCGGTCGTCTGCGGGGTGTGTCGTCAGTGGCGTCCGATGCGAGGCAGGCCCCTGCGCCACCCCACTGAGATGGCGCTCACCATGTCTGACTTGGGATTTCGTCGACCGCCCCGACGCACGCTATGGTGTCCGACATGGATCGACACCATCGTGTGGAACCAGATTTCAACGCCGCCGACGACGACGATCACGCAGCGGCGGCGCATCGTCGGCAGATCCTCACCTACAGTGGCGTCACCCTGTCGCTGATCGCGCTGCTGGTACTGCTGATCGCCAGTATGTGACCTCGGCAGCTCGGTAGATCCCCAACCCGGTAGATGACCGGCAGATCCCCTCGGGCAGGGACGACTCCACACAGAAATGACTTCGCGCCGCGACCCGGTGGGGTTCGCGGCGCGAAGCCTTCGAGTGGTCCTCGGCGGATCAGCCGAAGCGACCGGAGATGTAGTCCTCGGTCTCCCGCTTGGTGGGTGCCGAGAACATCGTCTCGGTGTCGTTGATCTCGATCAGCTGTCCGGGCTGCCCCACACCTTCGAGATTGAAGAACGCCGTCTGGTCGCTCACACGCGCGGCCTGCTGCATGTTGTGGGTGACGATGACGATGGTGTACTCCTTTTTGAGCTCACCCATCAGGTCCTCGATGGCCAACGTCGAGATCGGGTCGAGCGCCGAACACGGCTCGTCCATCAGCAGCACGTCCGGGGAGACCGCGATCGCGCGGGCGATACACAGACGCTGCTGCTGGCCGCCGGACAGGCCACCACCCGGCTTGTCGAGCCGGTCCTTGACCTCTTCCCAGAGGTTCGCGCCGCGCAGGCTGCGCTCGCACACCTCGTTGAGCTGCGACTTGTTGCGCACACCCTGCAGCTTGAGTCCGGCCACCACGTTGTCACGAATCGACATGGTGGGGAACGGGTTGGGCCGCTGGAAGACCATGCCGATGGTGGTGCGCACCGCGGTGGGGTTGATGCCCTTGGCGTAGATGTCCTCGCCGTCGAGCAGCACGCTGCCGACCGCGTAGGCGCCCGGGATCTCCTCGTGCATACGGTTGAGCGTGCGCAGCACCGTCGACTTGCCGCAGCCCGACGGGCCGATGAACGCGGTGATGCTGCGCGGCGGGACCGACAGCGTGACGTCCTTGACGGCGTGGAACTTGCTGTAATAGATATTCAGATCTTTGATGTCGAGGCGCTTGGCCATGATGGTGCCTTTGCTGTCTGGCGGCGGTCGGAGGCCGTTACTTGGTCTTGGGGGCGAGGAACTTGGCCGTCATCGCGGCGATGAGGTTGAGCACCGCGATGATGATGATCAGCGTGAGCGCAGCACCCCAGTAGTAGAAGTCCGATGCCGGCTGCGCCGCGGCCCACATGTCCTTGATGAACAGCGGCAGCGAGTTCATCCCACCCTCGAACGGGTTCGTCTGTACCTGGGAGCTCGCCGGGCCGGCCAAGATCAGCACCGGGGCCGTCTCGCCCATGATGCGGGCGATGGCGAGGAAGATGCCGGACAGCATGCCCGACAGGGCGGTCGGGACGACGACCCGCACGATGGTCCGCCACTTGGAGATACCGAGCGCATATGACGCCTCGCGCAGCTCGTCGGGCACGAGCTTGAGCATCTCCTCGGTGGAGCGCACCACGATGGGGATCATCAGCAGGATGAGCGCCAAACTCACCATGAAGGCGCTCTGGCCCATCGACAGACCGATCACGAAGACGGTGAAGATGAACAAGGTCGCCACGATGGACGGCACACCGGCCAGGATGTCGACCATGAAGCTCACCGGCTTGACCAGCGGACTGGTCGGATACTCCACCAGCATGATGCCCGTCATCACTGCGATCGGCACCGAGATCACGGTGGCGATCAGGGCCTGGATCAGCGTGCCGACGATCGCCTGGGCGATACCGGCGCCGAACTGGGTGGTGGTGTCGATGCCGTAGGCGTTGCCGAACCACCAGTTCGGGTCACCCAGTGCGGGCGCGCCCTTGGAGATGACGGTCCACAGCAACCACACCAGCGGGATGACACCGAGCACGAAGCACAGCGCGAAGATCCCGCGGGCCATTTCGTTGCGCATCCTGCGGCTGCGCGACACCTCACGGAACGCGGTCGGTGCGGATTTGACCGGCCCACCGGGTGTCGTATCGACGGTCACGGTCATCCGTTCACCTTTCCACCTGCGATCACACGGGCGATCGCGTTGACGACGAATGTGAGGACGAAGAGGACGAGGCCGGCCGCGATGTAGGCCCCGGCGGACGACTCACTGCCGACGAATTCGCCGACGTCGCGCGCGATCTTCGAGGCGAATGTGTCGCCGCCCTCGAACAGCGACCAGTTCAGTCGACCGACGGCCGCGCTCAGGATGATCATCAGCGCGATGGTCTCGCCGAGTGCGCGACCGAGCGCCAGCATCGAGGCCGCGATCATGCCGGATCGGCTGTACGGGAAGGCGGTCAGCCGGATGACCTCCCACTTGGTGGCGCCGAGTGCCTGTGCAGCCTCTTTGTGCCCGGAGGGGGTCTGGCGCAGCACCTCGCGGGTGATGGACGTGATGATCGGCAGCATCATGATCGCCAGGACGATGCCCGCCGTGAAGATGGTGCCGCCACCGGTGATGGAGGTCTTCCCACTCGAAAAGAGGAAGAACCAGCCGAAGGTGTCGTTGAGCCACACCGCGAACGGTGCGATCACCGGGGCGAGGATGTAGATACCCCACAGGCCGAAGATGATCGACGGGACCGCCGCCAGCAGGTCGATGACCGCGCCCAGAGGCCGGGAGATCTGCCTCGGGGCGTACTCGACCAGAAAGACGGCGATGCCGATCGCGACCGGTGTGGCCAGAAACAGCGCGAAGAACGACGACAGCACCGTCGCGCGGAAGAGTTCCCAGACGCCGAAGGACGCCGTCCCGTCGGCGAAGGCCGCACCGCTGGTGTTCCAGTCCGAGGAGAAGAGGAAATTCGCATTGTTGGCGGCGATCGCCGGGATGGCATCGATCAGCAGCGAGATCCCGATCCCGGCGATCAGGATGATCACCAGGAGGCCGGTGCCCTGGGCCAGGTACGAGAAGACGCGGTCGCCCACCTGTCCGCGACTGCTGCGCAGCCCCGGGTGCAGCTGTTCGTCCAAGTCGCCGTCATCGGGGGTGAGGTTCGGATCTTGCTCGGGTGCCGGCGCCGAGCCGGACGAGTGTTTACCCGTCCGGTCTCGGCCGACACCGGTGGTGTCATCCACTGACATGATGGTGAATCGCTCTTCTCTCGGTCGAGTTCGAGCCGCAGTTACTGAATGGCCTCAATCGAGCCCTGCAGCTTGGTCTGGAACTCCTGCGGCAGCGGGATGTAGCCTGCGGCCTGCAGATCCGCACCCTGGTTCTGCGGTGCCGAGGCGACCTTCAGGAAGGTCTTGACGCCCTGCGCGGTCGCATCGTCAGCGTAATCGGAGCAGACCATCTCATAGGTTGCCAGCACGATCGGGTATGCGCCCGACTCGGTCGGCTTGTAGAACGACGAGGTGTCGATGACCATGTTGTGGCTCTCGTCGCCGTTGGCCAGCGTCGCGCCGTCGATCGTCTTACCGCCGGACTCGGCCGTCAGCGCGACGCCCTCCGGATCCTGTTCGGTGATGACCTTGGCCATCGACAGGTCGTTGGACTGCGCGTACGCCCACTCGACGTAGCCGATCGAGCCGGCGGTCGGGCCGATCGCCGAGCCGACGCCCGGGTTGCCCTGCTTGCCCTCACCGACACCGCCGTTGAAGGTCTTGCCGTCACCCTTGTCCCAGCCGCCGGCGGCGGTCAGGTACTTCTGGAAGTTGTCGGTGGTGCCCGACTCCTCGGCGCGGTAGATCACGCTGATCGGCAGATCCGGCAGCTCGACGCCTTCGTTCTCGGCGGCGATGGCCGGGTCGTTCCAGTTGGTGATCTCACCACTGAAGATCGCGGCCAGGGTCGGGCCGGACAATGCCAGATCGTCGACGCCCTCGACGTTGTAGGCCACTGCGATCGGGCCGAACACCAGCGGCAGGTTCCATGCCTCGGAGCTGCAGCGCTCCTGCGCGGCGGCGGCGTCATCGCCTTCCAACGGCGAGTCCGAGCCGCCGAAGTCGGTCAGGTTCTGCACGAAGTCCGACACGCCCTGTCCGGAACCGCCACCGCCGTAAGCGAGTTCGAAGCCGGGACAGGTCTGGGCGAACGACGTCGAGAAGATCGTCATCGCGTTGGCCTGGGCGGTGGAACCGCTGGCCTGCAGGTTCTGCTTGCCCTCACACTGGATGTCCGGCACCGCCGACGCAGGCGCGGCGCTGCTGTCCCCCCTATCCGAGTTGTCACTGCACGCACTCAGGATGAGTGCGGATGTGGCCATCAACGAGGCCACCGCAACACCGGAACGACTCAATTTCACAGGATTCCTCCAGCATCAGATCATGGCGCACCGCAATCACGGCATCACCCGGTCGCAGGAGACATTAGGTTTCGCTGGTGGACAGTCCGCGCCGCGAGAGTGAACGGAAGATGAATTACGAACACTATACCTTCGGGAATGTGATCCGGCGCGCAACCGATTTTGCCACATGTCCGGCAGCATGAAGCGCCGATCCACGATGGTCGGGAATCGCCATGGCCCATAGTAACGTTCGTCCTCCGCACAGTCGCCGGGAACACAGAGGACGGGTGAACAGGAGGTGAACCGCGCGGGCTGTCAGGCACCCGGTGAGACCGACTTCATCCGGCTCGTGAATTAGGCAAGGGTTACCTAAAGTGCCTATGCTCTGGCGAGACGACGTGACGGCGCTCCACCGAGTTCCCTCACGTGCACGGACTCGATGATGGAGGGGCCGCCGTGACCGGAACACCAGCGACATGATCGACGACATCAGAACCCAGGTGGCCATCGTGGGCGCCGGACCGGCCGGCCTGACGCTGGCCCACATGCTCCATCTCCAGGGCATCGACACCGTCATCATCGAACAGCAGTCGGAGTCGTATGTCCGCGCCCGGATTCGGGCCGGCGTCATCGAACAGACCACCGTCGATCTGCTCGACGAGATCGGCCTGTCCGACCGGCTTCACCGTCAAGCCATGGTGCACAACGGTTTCTACCTGCGTTTCGATCGCACCACCCATCACCTCGACTTCCACCGCCATCTCGGTCGGCACGCGTTCGTCTATGGCCAGAGCGAACTTGTCGCCGATCTGATCGATGCGCGCCACACCACCGGACGTCCCTTGCACTTCGATGCGACCGACGTCCGCGTGCACGAGACCGGAACCGACAGGCCGGTGGTCGAGTTCGTCGCGGACGGCAGCGCGCAGCGGGTCCGAGCCGACTTCGTCGCGGGTTGCGACGGTTTTCACGGCATCTGCCGACAGACCCTCGATCGCGGCCGGACCGCTGTGATGGAGCGGACCCATCCGTTCGCCTGGCTCGGCATCCTCGCCCGGACCACTCCGGTGACCGACGAGGGCATGTATTGCGCACATCCGGACGGGCTGTCGGTCCACAGCATGCGTGGTCCGCATCTGACACGCCAATACCTCCAGGTGCCGGCGGACACCGACCTCGGCGCCTGGCCCGACGACCGGATCTGGCGCGAGCTGCGCCGCCGTAGCGCCGCCGACGACCACCCGGAACTCGAGACCGGCGAGATCATCGAACGGTCACTGGCCCCGCTGCGCAGCGTGGTCACCGACCCGATGCAGCAGGGCTCACTGTTCCTGCTCGGCGACGCCGCCCACATCGTGCCCCCCACGGGTGCCAAGGGGCTCAATCTCGCGATCTCGGACGCCTGTGTACTGTCCCACGGCCTGGGCCTCTACTACGCCACCGGAGACCGCACATACCTCGACCGCTACGGCGAGACGGCCTTGCCGAGAGTGTGGCAGGCACAGGCGTTCTCCTGGAATCTCACCACCACCCTGCATCGCCTCGGCGACGACCAGTTCGATTGGCAGCTGCGTCGGGCCCGGCTGAAGCGGTGGACCGGTTCGATCGATGAAGAGCGGGCGCTCGGGGAGATCTACCTCGGCCTCCCCTTCCCGACGCCGTGGCGCCCGTGAACCGTCGCGGCGCCGAACCACCCGGATTGCCGCCCCCCGGATTGCCGCTCGTCGATAGGCGAGGCTAACCTTATTTTCGCGTCATCAGTGCTCTACCCGACGACGTGTCGGCATCCGCACACGCTCAGCGATCGGAGAACAGTGTGATCGACAACCCCGATGCCCGCAGGCACCTACCGGCAGGCAAGCAGATCCGACTGTCCCGGATCTTCGGTGCCGTCAATCGTCGAGCCCTGGTGGTGCCGTTGGATCATTCGGTGACCATCGGTCCGCTCGGCCGGGCCGGGCATGCCGATCAGACCGCTGCGATCCTGGAGCGGGCCGGCGCCGATGCCCTCATCGTGCACAAGGGACGGGCCCGCACGATCACACCGACCCGGTTCGGATCGATGAGTCTGATCGTGCACCTGTCGGCCGGCACCAATCTGGCCGTCGACGAGACCCGCAAGGTGCTCGTCGGATCCGTGGAGGAGTGCCTCGCGCTCGGTGCCGATGCGGTGAGTGTGCACGTGAACGTGGGGTCGCCCGGCGAGTCCCGGCAACTGGCAGATCTCGGACTGGTGGCTGCGGCGTGCGACCGCCTAGGGGTGCCCCTGCTGGCGATGATGTACGCGCGCGGCGGCGCCGACACCGCACCCACCTCGGTGGCGACGCTCGCCCACCTCGGCGCCATCGCCACCGATCTGGGCGCCGACATCGTGAAACTCGACTACGCCGGCTCCCCCCACCAGATGGACGAGGTGGTCGAGACCTGCCCGCTGCCCATCCTGGTGGCCGGCGGCCCGGCGACTGCCACCGACGACGACGCCATCGGCTTCGGCATGCGGGTCGCCGAATCCAAGGTGGCCGGGCTGAGCTTCGGTCGGCTCATCTTCGGCGCCGATCACCCGCACGCGGTGGCGACCGCACTGGCCGAGCGCCTCCATCGGGACTCGGACCCGAGCCGACCACTCGCCGCAGCCCTCGAACTCGCCTGACCACCCGGCCCGAGTCCACACCGAACCCGACCGCCCCCGACAACAGGAAGACCATCGTGAACGCCTCCACCGATATCGTCACCGACGACATCACCCCGCTGAGCGCAGTGCCCACCACCGACACCGCCGCCGTGCCGCCGAGCGACGCCCGGTCGCACTTCGCCTGGATCGATATCCGGGGCACCGCGGGAGACGTCCGGGCCGCACTCGTGCAGGCGGCCATCCACCACCGCATCGACGGCATCGTCAGCGACGACGCCGACATCCTGTCCGACCTCCCGCCCACCGTCCGCCGGGTCCTCGCCGTCGGTGCGCTGTCGGTTGACCCCGACGTCGCCGCGCGGGTCGACATCGTGCTCGCCGACCACACCGGCGATGACGTGAGCCCCATCGTGGATGCCGGCCCGGCGGCCGAGGCGGGTGTCCATGTGGCGGTCTCCGACGCCGACACCCTGCGGCACGCGTGTGAGACGGTGCGCCGGGCGCCGTGGACGCTGCTGACCTTCACCGATCCCACCAAGATCCCACTGGAGATCGTGATCGCGGCCGCCGAGAACTCCGGTGGCGCAACGGTGACCGTGGTCAACGACATCGAAGACGCCGGTATCGTCAAGCTGGTCCTCGAGCACGGCTCCGACGGATTGCTGCTGGCCCCGCGAAACGCCGACGACGTGGCGACTCTCGCCGACGTGATCCGGCCGGGCGCCGACCACATCGAACTGGGCGAGCTCACCGTCACCAAGGTCGAGCACATCGGCATGGGCGAACGGGCCTGCATCGACACCTGCTCGCTGTTGGCGAAGGACGAAGGCTGCCTCATCGGCTCCTTCTCCACAGGAATGTTTTTGTCCTGCAGCGAAACCCATCCCCTGCCCTATATGCCGACGCGACCGTTCCGATGGAACGCCGGCGCGGTGCACTCCTACGTCCTGGTACCCGACAACCGCACGCGATACGTCAGCGAACTGCAGGCGGGTCAGCCGATCCTGGCCGTCCGCAGCACCGGCGAGGTCCGTGAGGTGCGCATCGGTCGGGTGAAGATCGAACGGCGGCCGCTGATCTCGGTGACCGCGACCACGTCGGATGGACGCGTCGTCAACGTGATCGCCCAGGACGACTGGCACGTCCGTCTGCTCGGGCCGGGCGGATCGGTGAACAATGTGACCGACCTGAAGCCCGGCGACAAGCTGCTCGGCCATGCACCGCCGGAATCCCGGCATGTCGGCCTGCCCATCACCGAATTCTGCGACGAGCGATAGCGCCGTGAGCATCTCCGAACTCGTGACCGGTGAGGCGGCAACCGGATCCGACCGGGCAGATCCGGCAGACACCGGGCCACAGGTTCTCTGGTACATCAATCCGACCGACGGCGATGTCCCCTGGGAACCGTCGCAGCGGGTGACCCCGACGTTCGAGGTGATCCGGCATCAGGCGCGTACCCTCGACCGGCTCGGCTACTACGGGGCGCTGACCACCGCGCGGGAGGCCATCTCGCTGGTGGCCGACACCGAGCGGTTGCGCTTCCTGATCCCCGAATACCCGGGAGTGAAACCGCCGGCGCTGCTCGCCGAAGAGGCCCAGGTCTTCGATCAGTACTCCGGTGGTCGGCTGATCTACAACCAGGTCAACGGCGCCGACCCGGTCCTGCACCGCTACGGCCGGTTCGGTTCCACAACCGAACGCTACCGCGCCTCGGCCGAGTTCTGGACCCAGGTCAAACGCCTGTACCTCGACGACACGGACGCCTTCGAGGGCGAGTTCTTCTCCTATGGACCGCGATACAAGCCGGCCATCCCGGGCTCCCGCCAACCGGGCGGCATCGAGGTATGGGGAACCGGGGCCTCCCCGGAGGGTATCGAGCACGCAGCCGAGGTGCTCGACGTCTACCTCTCGTTCATGTCCGAACCCACTGTGCTGACGGGCTTGTTCGACCGTGTCCGCGCCGCCGCGGCCGATCGTGGCCGTGCCCTCCGGTTCGGGGTGTTGGCCAGTGTCATCGTGCGGGAGACCGACGCGCAGGCGTGGGAGCGCTTCGAATGGCAGCTGAGCCGCACCCGTCCGGAGACGGTGCTCGCCACCGCCGATCGCAATCTGCACAGCTTCGGCTATCCGGCCCTCGCCGAACTCAGCAGCGACGATCCGCAGGTCCGCAACCGAATCCATGCATTGCGAGCGGGCCGTCTGCCCGGCCGCGCCGACCTGGAGTTCGCGCCGAACATGGCTGCGGGCCTCACCACGTGGACGGCAGCCGAACCGCCGTTCGACATCGCCGGCAAGGGCACGGGCACCTACTTCGTGGGTAGCCCCGAGAATGTCGCGGCCGCGATGTCGTCGGTGGCGCAGCAGGCCGGTATCGACATCTGGATCCTGTCCGGGTGGCCGCTGGCCGCCGAGGCCGAGATCACCGCCGAACTGCTTCTGCCGCTGTTGACTTCGCCCGCTCGAGCCCGAACCTGACCCGGGGGCGGCTCAGCCGTAGGCGACGTCGATGGCGTAGCGGGTGAATCCGAGACGTTCGTACGTACGCAATGCGGCGGCGTTGTCACCCTCCACGTAGAGTTCCACCTCCGCCATCCCTCGGTCGGCGAGATGGTGCAGTCCGGCGAGAGTCAGCAACCGCCCCAGTCCGCGACCCTGCGCCGCCGGGTCGACACCGACGATGTAGACCTCCCCGAGGTCGGCGTCGTGTCGCTTGGTCCAGTGGAAACCCAGCAGCGTTGTGGGATCGGCGGCATCGAATGCCAGGAACAGGCCCTCCGGATCGAACCAGGAGCTGTGCACCCGCTCGGAGATCTGCTCGACCGACCATCCACCCTGCTCCGGATGCCAGTCGAACGCCGCATTGTTCACCCGCAGGATCTCGGCGTCGTCCGCGGCTCCCGCATACGTCCGCAACACGATGTCGTCGGCCACCTCGAGCGCGGGCAGGTCGTCGGCGTCGCCGCCCACCGGGCGTCGCAGCTGCAGCAGTTCGCGACGGCGGGACAGGCCCAGCGACGCCGCGGTGGCCACCGCGGCGGGTAGATCACCGTGCGCCCACACGCGCGGAGCCGGCTCGGCGACCATCTCGCGGGCGACCGCGAAGGCGGCCTGGAGTAGCTCGCGGCCATGTCCGTGACCTCGAGACGCGGGGTGCACCACCGCCTCGATCATCGCCGGCTCGTCGTCGCGGCCAATGCTGATGTTGGCGTAGCCGACATCGGTGACGACATGCCGGAGGGCCGGTGTGGCAACGGATTCGATCGCCTGCTCGGACTGTTCGGAGAGCGGGGCGACGCCGTCCGCCGCCTTCGCCGCAGTGACCGTTCGGTGCGCGTGCGCGACCATCTCCGGGGTCAACCGATCGACCACCATCGGTTCGCCTGCGGACCTGTCAGTTTCCGGTACGCGCACTGAACTCCTCGTACGGACCGTCGAGTTCGTCCGCGCCGATGTCGCCGTCGCCGATGTCGTCACCGCCGTCGACGTCATCGGCCACCACATCGAGTGCGTCGGCACCGGCGCTGCCCCGACCACGGTTCGGTCGCACCGCCTTGTAGCCGACGTTGCGCACCGTGCCGATCAACGATTCGTGCTCACTGCCGAGCTTGGCGCGCAGCCGTCGCACGTGCACATCGACGGTGCGGGTGCCGCCGAAGAAGTCGTATCCCCACACCTCTTGCAGCAGTTGCGCTCTGGTGAACACTCGGCCGGCGTTCTGGGCCAGGTACTTGAGTAGCTCGAATTCCTTGTAGGTGAGATCGAGCGGGCGACCGCGCAGCCGCGCGGTGTAGGTGCCCTCGTCGATGACGAGTTCCCCGAGCGTGACCTTGCCGCTCGCCTCCTCGGTGGTCATGCCGCGCGTGCGGACCACCAGCAGTCGCAGGCGCGCATCGAGCTCGGCCGGACCGGTCCCCGGCAACAGGAATTCGTCCAGCCCCCAATCCGCGTTGACCGCGACAAGGCCCCCCTCGGTGAGCACCGCGGCCACCGGCACCGACGACCCCGTGCTGCCGAGCAGACGGCACAGCCCTCGTGCGGCCGCCAGATCCGTGCGTGCATCGACAATCGCGACGTCGGCGTTGCCCGCCTCCATCAGCGACGACACCTCGGTCGGCGCAGTGCGCACGGTGTGCGCCAGCAGCGACAACGACGGCAACACTGCTTCCGGGTTCGGATCGGCTGTCAACAGCAAGAGATCCATGAACCACTCCGATCTCGTCGTTCCCCAACCCTCGGTCACGCACGCCCGGGCACCCCTGTGAGCCCGGTCCGACGCAGGTGGCAGCGGCGTGGGATTGTTTACGCCGCCTTACCAACGTGTGCGCGATAGATGACAGAATAGCGCCAATGGGGCGTTTCGCTGTTAACAAGGCGACCGGGGAGGGTCGGCGACAGCCATCCGAGCGTCCGCGCCGCATGGTCCGTCGCATCATCGGCGCCGGCGTTGTCTGCATCATCGCACTCGGTGGACTGGCCGTGCTCGTCGACACTCTTGCCGCCATGCGTGCCGAGCACTCGTTCTCCCGGGCGTTGCTCACATCGCCCCGACTGACCTACGACCCCGAGGTCACGATCAGCGGTTTTCCGTTCACGAGCCACGCCCGCGCGGGTGAGTTCGGCGGCGCGGTCATCACGGCGCGCGGCGCCGCGGTGGACTGTCCGCCGGTCGGCGGCTGCCACGCCGAGATGGGCGCGACGCTCGGGTCGATGGCGGTGCCCGACGGCTTCGAGATTCAGGCAAGTGACTTGATACACACCTCGTCGGTGGCGGCCTACACCCGACTCGATTCGGTCAATCTGGGACGGATGCTCGGCATCCTCGATCTCACCGTGAACACGCCGGCGCCGGCCGACCGGCCCGGCGGTGGCGGACCCGGCGACGGACTCCTGCGACGCACGAGCGGCGTCCTGCTGACGGGGACCGTCGCGCTTGCACCGCTGGATCTCGCCTCGGATGTGCCGGCCTCGGCGTCGGCGTACCCCGGACCCACCGCGACGGTGAGCGTCGAGGTCGACCTCTCCGTTGTGGACGGTCGGCTACAGCTCACGGCGACCGATTTCTATCGGGGACCCGAGGACCACGTGGAGCCCGGGGTCGCCGACGATCAGCGCGACTACGTCCTGTCCCGCTTCAGCACCGCCCTGCCGCCAATGCCGATGCCGTGGGACATCGCCCCGACCGGCGCCACCAGTGAGGGCAGCGACGTCCTGCTCACCGGCGAGGCCGGGCCCCGCGATCTCCGCCCGGACGAGTTCTGAAGCCCACGCGTTCACCCCGAGCCATTTGGGTGGGCCGACGGCCCCCTGTATGGTGAGTCGCATGCAACTGCGCCGTGAGTTCATGCTCACTCGCCGTCGTGCGATCGACTTCTGTCGTATCGCCGACTGTTGCTGTCGTTAGACGGTGGACGTGGCGTCATCTTCGACGCGTTCACCTTCACGATGGCGGCCGGGCAGTTTGCGCACCTCATCCTCTGTGTCCGATCCGGACCTCACCGTCGGTGACGACATCTGCCATCACGGTTCGGCCTCCATCATCTGAGCTGTACATCGCACACAACTCTCCGAGTCCGGGAAGGAACCACCATGGCACGCAGCGACGTCCTGGTCAGCGCCGATTGGGCTGAGCAGAACCTCAACGCCGACAAGACCGTCTTCGTCGAGGTCGACGAAGACACCTCCGCATACGACGGCGGCCACATCGCCGGCGCCGTCAAGCTCGACTGGAAGACCGATCTGCAGGATCCGGTCCGCCGCGACTTCGTCGACGCCGACCAGTTCTCCAAGCTGCTCTCCGAGCGCGGCATCGCCAACGACGACACCGTCGTCCTCTACGGCGGCAACAACAACTGGTTCGCCGCCTACGCGTACTGGTACTTCAAGCTGTACGGCCACAACGACGTCAAGCTGCTCGACGGTGGCCGCAAGAAGTGGGAACTCGACGGCCGTCCGCTGTCGACCGACTCCGTGAGTCGTCCGGCGACCAGCTACAAGGCCGCCGAGCCGGACACCTCGATCCGCGCCTTCCGCGACGAGGTCGTCGACGCGATCGGCGCCAAGAACCTGGTCGACGTCCGCAGCCCCGACGAGTTCACCGGCAAGATCCTCGCTCCGGCGCATCTGCCGCAGGAACAGAGCCAGCGTCCCGGTCACATCCCGAGTGCGATCAACGTGCCGTGGAGCAAGGCGGCCAACGAAGACGGCACCTTCAAGAGCGACGACGACCTCGCCGAGCTCTACAAAGACGCCGGTCTCGACGGCGAGAAGGAGACCATCGCCTACTGCCGTATCGGCGAGCGGTCGAGCCACACCTGGTTCGTGCTGAAGGAACTGCTCGGCCATCAGAACGTGAAGAACTACGACGGCAGTTGGACCGAGTACGGTTCGCTCGTCGGCGTCCCGGTCGAGCTGGGGGAAGGTAAGTAATCATGTGTGCTGCACCCAAACAGGGCCAGAAGCTGCCCGCCGGCGTCGACGTCGAGAAGGAGACGGTGCTGACCGGCACCGTCAACGATGAGTCGGGCACCCCGGTGGCCGGCGCCTTCGTCCGGCTGCTCGACTCCACCGGCGAGTTCACCGCCGAGGTGGTGGCCAGCCCGACCGGCGACTTCCGCTTCTTCGCCGCACCCGGCAAGTGGACGCTGCGTGCACTGTCCTCGTCGGGCAACGGCGACGTGACCGTCTCGCCCGAGGGCCCCGGCGTCCACGAGCACGACATCGTCGTCACCAAGTAGGCCGCAACCCCCACGAGGCCCCCGGGTACGCCCCGGGGGCCTCGTCGCGTTCTGTCGTGACCGGGCGAGAGCCACCGCGCTGTGGGCGGTAGACTTCTCGCGTGGTCATCTTCTTCGAAATTCTGCTGATTCTGGCAGCGATCCTCATCACCTGGTTCGGTGTCTACGTCCTCTACCGTCTGATCACCGACGAGTCGTGAGCTCCGCAGGCGCGGACGGCTCCGAGCGCCACGCCGGCCCGGTGGGACGCCGGTCCGGCGACGAGGCCATCAATCAGGCAGCCGAGCGTGCGCAGGAGACCGCCGAACGCAACCTCCCCGAGTGGGGCGACATCCCGCTCGCACACGACACCGCCAACCTGCGCCATGGCGCGGACCTGCATTCCGGTCTGCTCGCTCTCCTGCCGCTCGTCGGGATCTGGCAGGGCGAGGGTGAGGCGAACGATCCCGAGACCGGCGAGGACTACCACTTCGCGCAACAGATCGTGGTGAGCCACGACGGGCAGAACTTCCTCAACTGGCAGGCACGATCCTGGGTCATCGACGAGGACGCCCACTTCGTCCGGCCCGATCTGCGCGAGACGGGCTACTGGCGGATCGGCGACGACGACACCATCGAACTGCTCCTCGCCCATGCCGAGGGCTCGATCGAACTCTTCTACGGGGCGCCGCTCACCCAGACGTCGTGGGAACTGGCCACCGACGTGGTGATCAAGGCCGACTCCGGACGCCGCACCGGCGGGGCCAAGCGCCTGTATGGTCTCGTCGAGGACGGCGACCTGGCCTACGTCGAGGAACGGGTGGACACCGACGGCGACCTCATCCCGCGGCTGTCAGCCAAGCTGCGCCGCGTCGCCGGCTGAGCGACGGCACCTCCACCGAGTCAGCGGTGCGACCGACGATGCCGACGGCGACGACCTGACCAGGGACGGTCTGACCAGGCAAGATAGAGGTTCTTCTTCGGGATGGCGCTGTAGACCACGGTTCCGAGCATGACCACCACCGAACCGTAGTTGGTGGGGGTGCCGGGCCGTCCGGAGGTACCCGGCACCAACCCGCCGGCTGAGTCCACACTCGCCGCACGTCCGGGCGTCCCGCCTCGCCGCACGCCCACGACCGAGAAGACCTGGCCGGTGTCGGCGTCCGACCGAACCGGGAAGGTCCGCTTGCCGCGGGGCGCGATCTCGGCCACCGCCCGGTCGGAACCGAGGTTGTAGATCACCGCGATCGACTCCTCGCCGGTGTTGCGGATGGTCAGCGTCTCGGCGCCCGCACGGTATTGGTAGGTCACCCCGTCGGCCTCGGCGTCGAGGTGGTTCTGTTGCGGGTACCCGCAGTCCCAGTCGGCACTCCACGGTGTCAGGTAGTGGCGGTCGAGATGGTCGCGACGGTCCGGGATGGGCAGCGAGCTGGGCATCAACTGGCCGCCGGCGAACCACATTACCCCCAGGATCGTCGGGCTCCCGTCGATTCTGGGCGCCTGCACGTAGCAGACCTGGTCCCCGGGCGGCACCGGAACCGATTCCCCCGACTCGGCGACCACGAGGTCGAGCGGGCCCTCAGCGCCGACGGTCAGTACCGCGACGGGTCCGTCGGAGCGGTTGTGGATAGTCACCTCGGAATCGATGCGGGTGTGATGAACGCCGTGCTCCAATGGGTCGAGAAAGACGAACGACGGCGAGGCCGGCACCCCGAAATCGACGTCGCCGGGACGCCAGAACCTGGCGTCGGGATCGCGCTGGTCCCAGTCCACCTCGCCGGGGTTCGGGCCGTCGAGCAGCATCTGCGGTTCGCCGGTGTGCGCGTCACGGCCTTCGAGGATCTGGCCGACGAGCACCGGTCGACCATCGATCCGGGCCGTCTGCAGCACATGGGAGTCGGCCGCCGGCACATCTACCGAGCAGCCGGCGGGCAGGTGGGTGAAGACATTGTCGGAGATGCCGGGCCGCTCCGGGACCGACAGCACTCCCAGGTCGGACACACCACGGTTGTGCAGCACCAGATGGTCGCCGCCGGGCGCGTGGGAGTAGGTCAGCCCGGAGACGTGGCCGGGTAGCCAGTTCGCGGCGCCGTCATTGGTCCAGTCCGCGTCGTCGGGCGTGAGAAACCGCGCTCGGACGTGCTCGTCGATGTGCCCGTCGAGCTCGTGAGCGATCGACGCGCGCGGACCTTGCGCGGCCGGTTCGTCCAGGACGGACACCACGTGTGCGTGCGTCGTGGTCATGGCGGTCTCCCTTGGCGAGTATGTCGTTCATCTGTGGTTCGCGCCCCGGCCCGGTCTGGATGGGTCGGTCTGATCGGTTCTGATCGACGCCTGTGACCAGTTCACGTCACGATCAGGTCGCAAACACGAGTAGTCGACTACGTGAATTACGCATCGGGCCCGCGGTGATCTGCGTTACATCCCGCGGGGTGGGGTCCCGCCCCTCCCGCGGACGCAGACGGCCCCCGTACCGCCCGCGAGCGGGCCTGGCCGATCGGACAAGGATCGGGGTACGGGGGCCGGGTGACCACCTGGGATTCGCCGGCGCGGACCGGTGCGGCGTCACGGTTCGCCGTGGGCGATCCGCCGCGCACTCCGCGGAGGTGAATACCTCGGTCCGCGCTAGCGGATGGTCACCTCACGTGTCCAACAGTCATACAACTTCGAACCACCTCCTTCCTCGTGTACCGATGAAGATACGCTCGGCGCACGCGGGCGGCAACCAGTTTTCAGCCCGCCTGCGGCGGCACCATCCCGAACACGGCGCATCGCGGATTGCCTGTCGAAATCTGTTGCACTGCAGGATGATGCGTGATCACCACGACGATCCGACGAGAATCGAACAAGTCGCCGGACCGCCCGAGTATCCGCTGCAACATCGCCGCCGAGTCGTCGGCGTCGAGGTGCTCGGTCGGCTCGTCGAGCACCACCACCGGTGCCGGATGCAGCACGGCGCGCGCGAGCAACAGCCGGCGACGCTGACCGCCGCTGACGGCCGCCGCACCGCCGACGAGGTCGGTGTCGAGTCCGTCGGCGAGGCCGTCCAACCAGGAGCGCAGACCGACGGCCCCGAGCGCCGCGACGAGTTCCTCGTCGGTCGCGTCGCCACGGGCCACCAGCAGATTCTCCCGGAGAGTGGTGGAGAACAGGTGGCCTTCTTCGGCGAAATAGCAGGTCGACGAGCGGACGTCCACCGCGTCGCCATTCTGGTCGCGGATGTCGACGTGGCCCACGCGTGGCGCCAACAGTCCGGTGAGGGTCAGACCGAGGGTGGTCTTGCCCGCGCCGCTCGGCCCCACGATGACCCATCGGTCTCCTGGTGACAGACGCAGATCCAGCCCGCCGGCCGGGCCCAACGGCGGTCCGGCGGGCCACCCCCAGCGCAGGCCCGCCATCTGAATGGTGACCGGGCCGTCGTAGATGGTCCGGTCGGTGGCGTCGGGGTCGGCGTCCCCGTCGGCGACGTCCACCCCGGCACGATCCACCAGCGACATCACCCGCCGCGCGCTCTGGCGGCTGCGTTCGAGCTGGATACCCGCCTCGGTGAGCGGCCCCGTCGACTCGAACGCCGACAACGGCAGCAGGATCAGCACTCCCAGGATCATCGGGGTGAGCCCCTCCCCCGACGCCACGTCCGCCAACGAACCGGGGACCTGCGACGCGAGGTGCACGCCGATCAGGCAGGCCGCGACGAGTGAGGCACCCAGCGACAGCGGCGTGGCGGCGCTCGCGGCGGCCTCATAGCGCAGACCGCGGTCGGTCGCGGCCAGTGCCTCGGCCTCACTGCGCCGAGCGATGTCCAGTACCGCGCCACGACGACGGGCCACGGTCAGCTCCGGCGCGTGCCAGAGCGCGGTGACCGCGGCGTCCGCGGCGCGGTCGTTGGCGGCCGCGGAGTCGGCGATGGTCCGGGCCGATCCGCGCGCTGCCATCGCCGGCGCGAGGAGACCGCTCACGATCAGTGCCACCGCGAGCACCGCTGCGGCCCACCACGAGACCAGCGCCATGATGACGACGGCCGCCACGCTGGTCACCGCGCCGACCGCGATCGGGATGACGCCGCGGATCAGGGCGTTGCCGATCTCGTCGATGTCGTCGCCGGTACGCCCCAGCAACTCCGCGCGCCGCAGGCTCACCGAGTAGGCGGGCGAGCCGGCTGCCAGCGTCCGATACACACGTTCACGTGCGGTGGCCATCGCGCCGAGGGCCAGGTCATGGGTGGCCAGGCGCTCGAGGTAGCGGAACACCCCGCGCGAGATGCCGAGCGCACGCACCGCGGTGATCGCGACCGACAGGTAGAGCACCGGCGGCATCTGCCAGGCACGGGTGATCAGCCAGGCCGACAGCGCGGCGAGTCCGAGCGCGGACAACGCGCCGCCGACCCCGAGGAGGATCGACTTCACCAGCGGGCGGCCGCGCAACCCCAGGAAGGCGAACGCCCGGCGCAGCGGGGCCTCCATCATCTCCTGGTCGGCCGCCGCGGGAGCCGCATCAGTACGCATGGTCATGTGCTCCCCCCACCGACGACGACGATCTGATCGGCGAACGCCCGTGCCGCCGGCTGATGGGCCACCACCACCACGGTGTCGCCGGCGGCGGCCCGGGCCGACAGGACCTCGAGCACGGCACGCACCGATTCGTCGTCGAGGTGGGCGGTCGGTTCGTCGAGCAACAGCAGCGGTGCCGGGGAGGCGAGGGTTCGGGTGAGTGCGAGACGCTGACGCTGCCCGGCCGACAACCCGGTACCGTCCGCGCCGATCGGCGTGTGGTCACCATCGCGCAGCGCCGCGATCACCGTGTCGAATCCGGTGGCGGCCGCGGCGCGCTGCAGCGCCGCCGGGTCGAGCGGACCGAACAGCGCGAGGTTCTCATCGACCGTGCCGGGCACCAGCACGGGCTGTTGCGGGAGCCAGGCGATCTGCTCGTGCAGCGCACCGGGCTCGAGTTCGGCGACCGGGATGGACCCGATGAGCACCGAACCGGCGTCGGGCGCCACGAGGCCCATCACCGCCAGCAGGGCCGTCGACTTCCCGGACCCGTTCGCACCGGTCACCACCGTGAGCCGGCCCGGCTCGAACACCGCATCGAGGTGTTCGGGCGCCCAGCCGTCCCGGCCGTGCACGCCGACGTCGAGGAGCCGGACCGGTTGCCCGGCCACCGAGCAGCTGCGGCGGCCCGGCGCGATCACCGCGTCGTCGGGCTCCGACTCGATCAGGTCGATGACCTCGCCCGCCGCGGCGACACCGTCGGCGGAGTTGTGGAACTGTGCGCCCACCTGCCGCAGCGGGTGATACGCCTCGGGGGCCAGGATGAGCGCCAGCACACCGGCATACAGACTCATGTCACCGTGCACCAACCGCAGACCGATGCCGACGGCGACCACCGCCACACACAATGTGGCGAGCAGTTCCAGGACCGCGCCGGACAGGAACGCCACCCGCAACGCCGACATCGTGCTGCGTCGATGGGCCCGCCCCAGGTCGGCGACCCGCGCTGCGGGACCGCGAAAACGGTTGAGCGCACGCAGCGTCGGCAGCCCGGCGATCAGGTCGAGCAGCTGAGCGGCCAGCCGGCTCGTCGCCGCGAGTTTGCGGTCGGTCCGTTCCCGGGTCATCAGACCGATGAGGACCATGAACAGCGGGATCAGCGGCAGGGTGATGAGGATGACCAGCGCCGACGGCCAGTCGGTGAGCCCGACGACGACCACGACCGTCGGCGTGACGGTCATCGTCACGATCAGGGCAGGCAGATACCCGGACAGGTAAGGGCCCAGCGCATCGAGTCCGCGCAGCACCACCGTCGCCGCATGTTCGCGTCGTGCCACCAACGCGCGTACGGAGGTCTGCGCCGGGTCCGTCAGCACCTGGAGTGCGCGGCCGCGCAACTGGGCGATCACCCGTGCCGATGCACGGTGGGCGTAGCGGTCGTGCAGGTAGGTCAGCAGTCCGCGGGTGAGCAGCGCCCCGGCCAGCACCCACAGATGCAGTTGCTGCGCGCCCAGCGACCGTCGACTCGGGTCGACGATGAGTTCGGACACGATGGAGGCGGCCATGGCCGCGGTGACGATGGTCATCGCGACGCCGGCGAAGGAGAACATCGCGGTGGCGACGACATAGCCGCGCGCGATCGTGGAGTGCCTGAGCAGTCGCGGATCGATGGGCCCGGAACGGCGTGCGGTGGCCGTCCCGGGCTCCGGCGAACCGGAGTCCGGCGTGGCGGGAACGGTCTCGGTCGAGGTGCGGATGCGTCCGGTCACCACGAGCGTGCGCGCAGCGACGACAGTCCGGTGCTGGCCGGGATCTGCTCGACGGACAGGCGCTTGCGGAAGACCCAGTAGGTCCACGCCTGATAGCCCATGACGACAGGGGTGATCAGCACGGCGGCCCACGTCATGATGGTCAGCGTGTAGTTGCTCGACGAGGTGTTGTCGATGGTGAGGTTGTAGGCCTCACTCGTGCTCGACGGCAGCACATTCGGGTAGAGCACGGCGAACAGGGTCGCCACGGTGCCGCCGATCGCGACGAAGGTCGCGGCGAACGCGATGCCCTCGCGGCGTATCTGGGTGGCGCCGACCATCACCACGGCGGCGACCGCCGCGATCAGCACCGGAATCCAGGTCCACCCGTTGCCGTAGGCGAACTGCGTCCACAGCAGGAACACCGCGGCCACCACGAGCGTCGGAATCGCCAGCCGCGCAGCGTAGGTCATCGCGTCCTGCTTGAGCACGCCGGAGGTCTTGAGGGCGAGGAAGACCGCACCGTGGGTCAGGAACGCCAGCAGCGTGGTGAGCCCGCCGAGCAGGGCGTACGGATTGAGCAGGTTGAAGAAGCCCGCGGTGTACTGATGGTCGGCGTCGATGGGGATGCCGCGGACCACGTTCGCGAACGCGACACCCCAGAGGATCGCCGGGATCCACGAGCCCAGACCGATACCGATATCCGCGGCCCTGCGCCACTTCGGGTCATCGATCTTGCCGCGCCATTCGATGGCGCAGACCCGGGTGATCAATCCGATCAGGATCAGGAACAGTGGGAGATAGAAGGCGCTGAACATGGTCGCGTACCACCCACCGAACGCCGCGAACAACGCCGCGCCGGCGGTGATCACCCAGACCTCGTTGCCGTCCCAGACCGGCCCGATGGTGTTCAGGATGGTCCGTCGCCGGGCGTCGGGATCGGCGATCTCCTCGCCCGGTGCCACCGATTCGTCACCGCCGGTGTGGCTGCGGCCGAGGAACGGCATGAGCATGCCGACACCGAAGTCGAAGCCCTCCAGGACGAAGTAGCCGACGAACAGGAACGCGATGATCAGGAACCAGAATTCGGGCAGACCCATCGTCGATCTCCTCAGTACGCGAACGAGAGTTGTTTGGGCTCATCGGAGTTTGACGGTTCGTCGGGCGGCACCGCATCGTAGGTGGCCGGTCCCTCGATGATGTAGCGGCGTTGCAGCATGAACCAGACCACCCCGAGCGCTCCGTAGATCAGGGTGAAGCCGATCAGCGTGACCCACACCGTCGCCGCGACGTGGTTGGACACCCCGTCTTGTACCAGCATGTGTATCCGCAGCGGGTCGAGGTCGTCTTCCCAGTTCGGCACCACCACCCAGGGTTGACGTCCCATCTCGGTGAAGATCCACCCGGAGGCGTTGGCCAGGAACGGGGTGGGGATCATCCACAGCGCGAACAAGCCGAATCTGCGGGACTCCACGACCCGCTTCTTGCGGGTGAGCCACAGCGCGCCGAACGCGAGCAGCGCCGAGCCGAGCGCCCAGGTGATCATGGCGCGGAAGCCCCAGTAGGTGACGAACAGGTTCGGCGCGAAGTTCTGCCCCGGCATGCCGAATTGCTCCTGGTATTGCGCCTGCAACTCGTTCACACCCTGCACGGTGCTGTTGAAGTCACGGTTGGCCAGGAACGACAGCATGTTCGGGATCTCGATGACCTGGGTGATGTTGTCGCAGTTGTTCTGCCGGCCGATGGCGAGCACGGAGAACGGCGCGCCGGTCTCGGTCTCACACAGCGATTCGGCCGAGGCCATCTTCATCGGCTGCTGCTTGAACATGATCTCGGCCTGGATGTCACCGGTGATGAACAGCGCGACGCCGGACACCATCACGACCCACAGCGCGAACCTCGTCACCGGTCGCCAGAGGCGGTGGGCGTCGTGTTCGAGATCGTCCGGGGTGGCGTCGATCTGGCTCGGCGAGGTGGTCTCCGGCATGTCCGAGGTGTCGCCGGTCTCGATGGCTGCACGGAGTTTCTTCGCGCGCCACATGTTCCGCGCCATCCACCAGCAGCCGATCGCGGCCACAAAGGTTCCCGCGGTGAGGAACGCGCCGGCGATCACGTGCGGGAAGGCCGCCAGGGTGGTGTTGTTGGTCAGCACCGCCCAGAAATCGTTCATCGCCGGCCGGTCCCGGGAGTCGTCCCAGGCGACACCGACCGGGTGCTGCATCCAGGAGTTGGCGGCGATGATGAAGTACGCCGACGCGTTGACCCCGATCGCGGCCAACCAGATACAGGCCAGATGTACCCGGCGCGGCAGTCGGCCCCACCCGAAGATCCACAACCCGATGAAGGTGGATTCCAGGAAGAACGCGACCAGACCCTCGAACGCCAGCGGGGCACCGAAGACGTCGGCGACGAACCGGCTGTACTCGCTCCAGTTCATGCCGAACTGGAACTCCTGCACGATGCCGGTGGCGACGCCGAGGGCGAAGTTGATCAGGAACAGCTTGCCGAAGAACTTGGTGGCGCGCAGCCACTGTTCATTGCCGGTCACGTGCCACACCGTCTGCATCACCGCGATCATCGGCGCCAGACCGATGGTCAGTGGGACGAGAATGAAGTGATAGACGGTGGTGATCCCGAATTGCCAACGGGAGACATCAAGAGCGTCCATGTCGCCTCTATCAGAGTCGGTGCATCGGGCTGCGATGCACGGGCCGGTCCGGCTGTGCGAACTCCTGACCACCGAACCACGCCTACTACGAAAAGTAGTAGGCGTGCGGACCACGCTACGCCGCGCGGATCGTCCGGTTCAAGCACTCACAGCCAGATCGCACCTGGATTCAATTGTGGGGCGCATCTCCCGCCTCGGCAGCGCGGAGCACAGATCACCGCCGCCGGGGACGACCCGATGCGCCATCATTCTCAGTCAACGCAAATGGCCCGGTCCACCAAATCGGCGAAATCGTGGCGGTTCGGTGACACCGGCATGACGTAGCGATTGAGCGACGTGACGCGCGCGGCCAGGGCGACACTGCTGATCAACCAGACCGAATCCGCCGCTATGAGGTCTGCGCGACGCAGCACGTCGGTGCGGGTGGTCCACCCTTCGGACGCCGCGGTCTCGAACACCGCGCGTTGGGTGGTGCCCGGCAGGATGCCCGCCTCCGGCGGCGGCGTGGTCAGCGTGGTCCCGGTGACGGTGACGACCGTGGAGCGCGGCCCCTCCAGCACCGAACCCTCACTGCTGAGATAGATCACGTCGTCGAACCCGTTGGTGGCCGCGTAGCGCAGTGCGGCCATGTTGGTGGCGTAGCTCAGCGTCTTGGCTCCCAGCAGCTGCCAGGGTGCGCGATCGGCGAGATCGGTGGAGAACCCCCGATCCAAGGTCACCACCGAGATTCCCTCGGACCGGGCCCGGGCGACCCGGTCGGCGACCGGCCCGGCCATCACGTAGGCGGTGGGCCCGCCGTCTGGCGCACTCTCCCGGCCCCGGGAGTAGACCAGTCGCAGCCATGCCTCCGCGTCGGGGTGCTCGCTGTTCCACTGCTTCTCGGCGACTTCGATGGCCCCGCCCCACTGCTCACGATCCGGTGCGGGCAATTCCATCATCGCGGCACTGCGCTCGAGCCGGTCGAGGTGGGAGGCCACCCTGCGGGTGCGTCCGGACCGGATCAGCAGCGTCTCGAACACGCCATCGCCGCGGAGCGCGGCGAGGTCGTCGGCGTGCAGGAACGGGACGTCGGGATCATGCACCGTGCCGTCGAGGGTCACCAGGATCTGCGCAACAGCCATGGCACGAGGCTAATCTCGCCACGCGCCATTGCGCCCGCAACGACGCGAACGTGTCGACCCGTAGGATGGATGGCGTGGCCGCGTCACCCATTCTGACCAGGTACTCCGACCAGGGCGCTGTGCCCGGTCCCGATCCCGCCGACGACCTGCTACACGTCGCCTGGCACTACGGGGATCCACTCGGGGAGCAGCGGGCAGCGCAACGCACCGCAGTGATCGTCGACAGATCCGATCGGGCCGTCATCGAGATCCCCGGCGCCGACCGACTGACCTGGCTGCACACCATCTCCAGCCAGCACGTCGAGTCGCTGGCCGACCGGCACAGCGCCGAGAACCTCTCCCTCGACCTGAACGGTCGCGTCGAGGAGCATTTCGTGCTGACCGACATCGACGGGATCACCTGGGTCGACTGTGAGGGCAGCCGCGGCGGCCCGCTCACGGACTTCCTGACCAAGATGGTGTTCTGGGCGAAGGTCGAACCCGCAGCGCGACCCGACATGGCCGTGCTGACGCTGATCGGCCCCGACATTCTCAGTGGCCCCATCGCGGAGTTGCTGGAACTGACCCCGGACGCCGAGGTGTACACCGCCGGCAGTCTGCCCGAACTCCACCACGAGGACGAACCGCTCGGTTTCTGGCGGGTCATGCCCGGCCTCGGCGACGGCGGGCAACTGCCGGTGATCGATCTGGTGGTGCCCGACTACGCGGTGCAGGCGTGGTGGGGGCAACTCACCGAACTCGGCGTCCGGATGGCCGGGAGCTGGGCCTATGACGCGATGCGTGTCGCCGCCCTGCGGCCGCGGCTGGGTGTCGACACCGACGAGCGCACCATCCCCCACGAGGTCAACTGGATCGGTGGTCCGGAAGCGCACGGCGCGGTCCACCTCGAAAAAGGTTGCTACCGCGGCCAGGAGACCGTCGCGCGCGTACACAACCTCGGCAAGTCCCCCCGGCGACTGGTCCTGCTGCATCTGGACGGCAGTGCCGACGAGCGGCCGGCCACCGGCGACCCGGTGACCGCGGGCGGCCGCACCGTCGGCCGGGTCGGCACAGTGGTCGATCACTTCGAGCTGGGCCCGATCGCGCTTGCACTCGTGAAACGGTCGGTGGGGCCCGACGTCGATCTGCTCGTCGACGGCGAACATCCGGTGAGTGCCCGGATCGACCCCGACTCGGTGCGCACCGACGACCACGTGCAGGCCGGGCGTGCCGCCGTCGAACGGCTCCGACACGGCGGGGTACGCGGTTCGTGAGCCTCGAGCCCGGCACCGGCACCGTCCTGGCCGTCTGTGCCGCCGGTCATGATGTGATCCTCGACAACGTGGGCGCCAGCGCGATCGACAAACGCCCGCAATCGGGTCGGGTCCCGGTCACCGACCAGGGACTGGTCGGTGACCATGTCGTCAACACCACCCACCACGGCGGCCTCGACCAGGCCCTCTACGCCTACGGCGAACACGAGGCACAACGGTGGGCCGACGAATTGGGTCGCGAACTCCCGCACGGCTGGTTCGGCGAGAACCTCCGCATCGACGGGCTCGAGACGACCGACGCGGTGGTGGGCGAGCTGTGGGAGATCGGCGACCACGGCCTGGTGGTGGAGGCGACGATCCCCCGCACCCCGTGCCGCACCTTCAGCGCCTGGTCCGGCGAACCGAACTGGGTCAAGCGGTTCATGACCCGCGCCGACACCGGCACCTACCTGCGGGTTCTGCGGCCGGGCAGCGTCGGCGCCGGTGACCTCGTGCGGGTGGTGCACCGGCCCGGCCACGGCGTCCTGGTGCGCCATCTGCTCCCCGGCACCGCGGCCGATGCCGATGCGTTGTCGGTGCTGCTGGCCCAGGAGGGGCTCGCCCCCAAGGTGCGTCGCGAAGCCTCCCGGAAGCTCGCCCGGGTCTGACTCATCGGCGCTCTGCGCAGCGCATTCTCGGTCGCTGTCGGCGTGTCGGCAGGGCGATCCGCATTATCGAGAGGAGCGCGCTAAACTGGTGCCACGACAGATTCACTACCTAGAGAACGGGGCCGCCAAATGTTTGGCCGCCCCGTCATTGTGCGAGGGGGTCCCATATGGGCCGCGGCCGGGCAAAAGCAAAGCAGACGAAGGTTGCTCGTCAGCTGAAGTACTCCACTCCCCACACCGACTTCGACAGCTTGCAGCGCGAGCTGTCCGGGTCGGAGGACTCGGCGGATCGCCGGGATCCGGTGGATGAGTGGGCCGATGAGGACGAGTGGCGTCGAGCCTGACTCTCCGTTCGACGTCGGCATGACCCTCATGCCTCTGCACCGGGTTCGGTGCGCACCACACGAAGCCACACCTGAGTGGCGGGAGCCGGGCAGCGGTGCCCGCCTTCTGACGACCCAGGTGTGGTTTCGTGATGGCTCGTCGGCGCTCCGCCTACGCTGACGGACGGTTACTGCGACTCCTCGCAGACGGTTCTCCCGTTGCGAATCGGACGCCACCAGCAGCTGTCATCGGGGTCGGGCTCCATGGTCGCGATCACCTCGTCTCGGTGGGCGTCGGGCACCACGTGACAGCAGATGCTGCTGCGTTCGCTGACCAGCGCCAGGGGCCACCACAGCGCTCGGACATAGGCGATCGCGAGGTCTGCGTCGTCCCATTCGTATACCCCGCGGTATCGGCCGGCTTCGTCCGCAGCCATCCACAGCTTCGACACGAAGCCCGGGAAGCCCACGAACAGCGGGGTGTTCAACAGGCTCTCGACGCGGAACAGCCGGTGGGCGAAAGCGTTGGAGCCGATCCACCGCAGCCGGAACGCGACGACCAACGTGGTCGGTTCGGTGACCGTGTCCACCTCGAGCTCGGTCTCGCGATACACCCGGCCGGTGGTGCCGTCGGCAAAGCAGATGGTGCGACCCACGTTGTGGGTGGGCAGATGGACCCGCCCGGCCGACAGCAGCCGGAGCGTGGCGAACAGACAGCGCAACAGTGCCCGCAGCCCTGCGCCCGCAGCCAGCGGACGGACCCGGTCCGCGGTGTTCATCGGTGCGTCCACGACAGAGCCTCTCGCCGAGGGGTATGCACGTCTCACGGTGCGTACTGTCAGTGAACCGCGGATGCCGGCCGGCCGCGAGGGTCCAATGGCCCGTGGGAACTCGACCTCAGGCCGTTTCGGGCAGTTCGGGTCGGTCCGATGTCATCGCCCGGTCAGAACCGGGGGTGTTCCCCCGAGAGCACCACGTGGGGCAGGTCCGGATTCTTCGGTTCGGCGGATCGCTTGATGGAGCCGAGAACCCAGTTGTCCACATGTCGGGCGGTCAACACCGCCTGGGCGCGCTCGGTGTCCTCCGGCGCGACCACGGCGACCATGCCGACGCCCATGTTGAAGGTGCGTTCCATCTCCTCGCGCGCCACCCGCCCGCGCTGCGCGATGAGCGCGAACACCGGTGCCGGCGTCCAGGTCTCCCGCTCGATCTCGGCGACGAGGCCGGCGGGGATGACCCGTGCGAGGTTCTCGGCGAGTCCACCGCCGGTGACGTGGGCGAAGGTCCGGACATCGGTCTCCGCCGCAACGGCGAGACAGTCCCGGGCGTAGATGCGTGTCGGCTCCAGCAGTTCCTCGCCGAGGGACCGACCGAACTCCTCGACGTGGCCGGCGAGATCCATGTGTCCCCACTCCAGCAGCACCTTGCGGGCCAGAGAGTAGCCGTTGGAGTGCAAACCCGAGGAACCCATCGCGATCACGACGTCGCCGGGACGTACCCGCTCGGGCGAGAGGATCGAATCGGCCTCCACGACACCGACCGCGGTGGCCGACAGGTCGTAGTGGTCCTCGTCCATCAGGCCGGGATGTTCGGCGGTCTCGCCGCCCAGCAGCGCGCAACCGGCATCGACACAGCCGTCGGCGATTCCGGCCACGATCTGTGCGACGGTTTCGGGCACCACCTTGCCGACGGCCACGTAGTCCTGCAGGAACAGCGGCTCGGCGCCACACACGACGAGATCGTCGACGCACATGGCGACCAGATCGCGGCCCACGGTGTCGTGTTTGTTCATCGCCTGCGCGATGGCCAGTTTGGTGCCCACACCGTCGCTGGCGGCGGCCAGGACGGGTTCACGGTAGTTGCCTTTCAGCGCGAAGAGACCCGAGAAACCGCCGAGTCCGCCCATGACCTCGGGGCGAGACGCCCGTTTGGCGTGCGGGGCAAAGAGTTCGACGGCACGCTCACCGGCATCGATGTCGACGCCCGCAGCGGCGTAGGAGAGGCCGTCGCCCGCGGTGCCGCGGTCGTTGGCCTGACTGTCGGCAGCCGAATCCCGATCGGTCATCTAGCTGAGCACCCCTTGTCGAAATCCAGGTGGTCGGATCTCCGGGCGTCGGAGCCTCCGTCGGTCGTACGGTCGGCTCGCACCTGAGGTCACCCACGAGTCCCGACGCCGAATACGCTACCCGACCCGGCGGACGCCCGGTGCAGGGCATCGGACCGCGATGTGGGGCCCGTCAGGGCCGCATCACCGCGCTGACGTTGTCGTTCGGGGCGGTCAACGGATCGCGGCCATCGCCCGCCGCGCTGGCCAGCATCTGTTCCAGCACCGCCTTACCCATGGACGTCTCCTCGGGCAGTTCGATCGGGTAGTCACCGTCGAAACATGCGGCGCACAGGTTGTCGGCCGGCTGGTCGGTGGCGGCGATCATCTCATCGATCCCGATGTAGCCGAGTGAGTCGGCGCCGATGGCCTGACGGACGCCCTCCACCATGCCTTCCTCGGATTCCATGCCATTCGCGATCAACTCGGCCGGCGAGGCGAAGTCGATTCCGTAGAAACACGGCCAGCGCACCGGGCTCGACGCGATGCGGACATGCACCTCGGCCGCGCCGGCTTCGCGCAGCATGCGGATCAGCGCGCGCTGGGTGTTGCCGCGCACGATCGAATCGTCCACCACCACCAGGCGCTTGCCGCGGATGACTTCCTTGAGCGGGTTGAGTTTGAGACGGATGCCGAGCTGACGGATCGTCTGCGATGGCTGGATGAAGGTGCGTCCCACGTAGGCGTTCTTCATCAGGCCCTGGCCGTAGGGGATACCGGATTCCTGGGCGTAGCCGACGGCTGCGGGAGTACCGGACTCCGGTACCGGGATCACCAGATCGCCCTCGGCCGGGTACTCACGGGCGAGCCGTCGCCCGATCTCCACACGCGTGGAGTGCACCGAGCGGCCGTGGATGACGCTGTCCGGGCGGGCGAGGTAGACGTACTCGAAGACACAGCCGCGTGGGGTGGGCTCGGCGAATCGTGAGCTGCGCACCCCGTCGGCGTCGATGGCGAGCAGTTCGCCGGGTTCGATGTCGCGCACATACGAGGCGCCGACGATGTCGAGGGCGGCGGTCTCCGACGCGACCACCCAGCCGCGATCGAGTCGGCCCAGACACAGCGGGCGCACGCCGTGCGGGTCACGCGCCGCGTAGAGGGTGTGCTCGTCCATGAAGGTCAGACAGAAGGCACCCTTGAGCAGCGGCAGCAGTTCCATCGCGGCCTGCTCCACACTGCTGTCGGCGGCGCCATGGGCGAGCAGCGCGCCGACGAGGTCAGAATCCGACGTCGCGGCGGTGCTCATCACGCCCAGCGCACGAGCCCGGCTGGCCAGGTCGGCGGTGTTGACCAGATTGCCGTTGTGTCCCAGCGCCACGCCGGTGCCGGCGGCGGTCGTCCGGAAGATCGGCTGCGAGTTCTCCCAGGTGGTCGAGCCGGTGGTGGAATACCGGCAGTGCCCGATGGCGACGTGACCGACCATCGCGCCCAGGGTCTGTTCGTCGAAGACCTGACTGACCAGACCGAGGTCCTTGAAGACCAGCACCTGGGAGCCGTCGCCGACGGCGATGCCGGCCGCTTCCTGACCGCGGTGCTGTAGCGCATAGAGCCCGTAGTACGAGAGCTTCGCCACGTCTTCGCCCGGCGCCCACACACCGAACACGCCGCACTCTTCGCGCGGCTCGTTCTCCGGCTCATCGGAGATGGGGGCGGTACCGCAGGTACACGCCGGCGCGAGAAGGTTCTTGCTGGTGATCGACAAGTCGGTCATGCGGCTGCGCTCCCTGGGGCTCTACACATCTCACGGCGGGACAACACGTCGACGCGGCTGTACGTCGGCGGATTGGGAGATACCCCGAGTTTACCGGCCGGTAGCCCGCCATTGCGAATCATGCAGCGGTGCGCCGCCACCGGGTATTCCGCGATGTGAGGTACGGCACTCAGTCCTGATCGTTCCCGGTGCCCTGGCGTGCAGCCCGATCGAGCGGGATGACCGGCAACAGTTCGGCGATCGCCGGAGCCCGATGGCCGGACGCACTGATCTCACCCGCGGCGACGGCCTCGTCGAAATCCGCGAGTCCGGTCGCCAACAGCAACCACTCCCGGGGGCTCGTCTCGATCACGTTCGGTGGTGTTCCCCGGGTGTGACGCGGACCTTCGATGCACTGCACGGCCACGAAGGGCGGTACCCGGACCTCGACGGAATTGCCGGGGGCGAGCTCGGCCAGGGTGCGGACGCTCAGGCGCACCGCGGCAGCGAGTTCGGCGCGCGACGGTGCGCCGACGGCTTCGTCGAGCAACCAGGGCGCGACAGCCAGGACCGCCTCGCGCACGGCGACCGGATCGATCGGTTTGCGCGCTGCCACGCCGACCATCATGCACCATTGACCCATGGGAACCGACGTGGCCAACCGGGAGTTCACCGGCGAGGACCGGGTGCGATTTCGCAGGCAGGTCAGCCGCGGTACCGAGGCGATCGCGCGGATGCTCGCCGACGGTCTGTTCACCGACCAGGGACGCCCGCCCGAGCCGTTGCTGGGCATGGAGGTGGAACTCAACCTGGTCGACACGGACATGAATCCGGCGATGGCCAACGCGACGGTCCTCGACGCCATCGCCGATCCCGACTACCAGACCGAACTCGGACAGTTCAACATCGAGATCAACGTCTCCCCCCGCCCATTCGTCACCGACGACACGATCTCGCTCGAGCAGGCGCTGCGCACGTCGCTCAATCGCGCCGAGGAGAGGGCGTCACAGACCGACAACCACCTGGTGATGGTCGGCATGCTGCCCACACTCACCTCAGAGCACTTCGCCCATCACTGGATCTCGGCCAACCCCCGCTACGACCTGCTCAACCAGCAGATCTTCGCCGCGCGCGGTGAGGACATCGAGATCGACATCAGCGGCATCCCGCTCGGCGATGACCGCGCCACCGAACGGCTGCACACCACCAGCGACTCGATCCTGCCCGAGGCCGCCTGCACATCACTGCAGTTGCACCTTCGGGTGGCGCCGGAGAATTTCGCCGCGTACTGGAACGCCGCGCAGTCCATCGCCGGGGTGCAGGTGGCGTTGGCCGGCAACTCACCTTTCCTCGCCGGTACGACCCTGTGGCATGAAAGCCGCATACCGGTGTTCGAGCAGGCCACCGACACCCGGCCGCTGGAACTGAAGAATCAGGGGGTGCGGCCCCGCGTCTGGTTCGGGGAACGGTGGATCAACACCATCTTCGACCTGTTCGAGGAGAACACCCGGTATTTCCCGGCCCTGTTGCCGGTGTGCACCGACACCGACCCGATCGATGAGCTCGACGAGGGACGCATTCCCGACCTCGACGAATTGCGCATGCACAACGGCACGGTCTATCGCTGGAACCGACCTGTCTACGACGTGGTCGACGACACCGCACACCTGCGGGTGGAGAATCGCGTGTTGCCGGCCGGTCCGACGGTCGTGGACACGATGGCCAACGCCGCGTTCTACTACGGCCTGGTGCGCGGATTGGTGGAATCCGACCGCCCCCTCTGGTCGCAGATGTCGTTCAATGCGGCCGCCGAGAACCTGCAATCGGGGGCCCGCGCCGGACTCGAGTCACAGCTGTACTGGCCGAACGTCGGCTGGGTACGGCCCGACGAACTCACCCTGCGGCGACTGCTGGACATCGCCGACCGGGGGCTGCGGGCCTACGGCGTCTCCGGCAAAGCCCGGTCCCGCTACCTGTCGGTGATCGAGGGCCGTTGCATCACGCATCAGACGGGATCGGTGTGGCAGCGCAGGGCGGTGCTGGCCCGGGAGAACGCCGGCGAGACCAGAACCCAGGCGCTGCACGGGATGCTGCGCGATTACGTCGTCCAGATGCACGAAGGCGAACCGGTGCACACCTGGGAGTTGTGACCAGAGATCTCGATCTCGACACCGATCGGCAGCACCGCGCTCACGGCCCCGATACGAGTCTCCGCCCACTCACCGGCGGAAGATCCAGCACGGTCACCAGCCCCGGCTTCGCGTCCACCACCGCGGCAACCGAATTCACCAACCGCATAGCGGTCACGATCATGCCGGAGACGTTGTGGTCGCCGTTCTCGCCGCGGTGGGTGAATTCGACCTGCATCTCGGGTTCGCCCGAGATCAGAACCCGATAGCAGCCGTCGCCCTGCGCCGGGGTCGGCCAATCGGGACACTGCTCCGGGTGGGTGCGGGTGAAGTGTTCGAGCACGATCCGATCGACGCCGTCCACCTGCCCGACCACCTCGAAATGCAGTGCCGCCATGGTCCCCTCGGGGATGTCGACCGACACGGTCGAGTAGCGGCGGTCGGCCGCAACCCGGTCGAAACGCTCGACGAGCGGCTCGTCGAGGGTCAGCCCCAGGCCGGCGGCGAGCTGACGGACCACGCTGCCCCAGCCCATCGCGAGCACACCCGGGTACAGCAGGATGGGGGTGTGGTCCATTGGCTGTCCGAATCCGAAGATGCCCGTCATGACGACGGGCTGATAGTAGGTCGAGTAGTCGGCGATCTCGAGACACCGAACCTCGTCGATCCGCTGTGACAGGCTCGTCATCGCCAGCGGCAGCACGTCGTTGGCGAAGCCGGGGTCGATGCCGTTGACGTGCAGGCTCGCGTTGCCGGTCCGTCCGGCGGCGGCGATCCGGTCGAGAAGATCCTGGTCGAGGATGCCTCGCGGAAACTGCAGCACCACCGGCCCACTGGAGACCACATTGATGCCCGACTCGACGAAGAAGATCAGGTCGTCGATGGCCTCGAAGATCCGGTCGTCGGTCATCGCGGTGTGCACGATGCAGTCGGGCTTGAGTGCGATCAGGGCGTCTCGATCGTCGGTCGCGGCCACACCGAGGTCGCGGCCGAGACCGGCCAGCTCGCCGGCATCTCGGCCGACCTTGGCCGGATCGGACACCCAGACCCCGACCAGCTCCAGATCGGGGCGGGCGTCGATCCCGGCGATGGCGTGCCTGCCCACGGTTCCGGTCGACCACTCGACCACGCGAAGAGTCATACACTCAAACTAGAACACGTTTCACTTTCCGGTGGCGGGTTCGGCGAAGCGGCGGCTCGACGGCGCAGCCACCAGCCGGTGATGGTCGCGACCATGAGCGCCATGCAGATACCCGCCACGGCGAAGGAAGTCACCAGAACTGCTGTCGATGTGTCCTCGTCGACAAACGGGCCGGGCACGAAGGTCGCCACCAGGCCGACCGACCAGGCAGCCACATTCACCGGTATCCACCCCACCGCGTGCGGCATCACGTCGCGGAGCACCAGGAATTGCGCCGTCGGAATGCTCAGCAGGAGCAGGACCGCGCCCACCCCGAACGCGACCCACACGGCCGGATTCGACATGTCGGCGAGCACTCCCGCATCGTTCAGGGTCGACGGCAACATCCCCAGCATCCACGCGAACGCCGCCGCAGCCGACGTCACCGCCACCCACCTCAGCACCGGCACGGCCACCTCGGTGCCGTGCAGCGCCTCGGCCTGCCCCAGCCCGAGTAGTGCGCCCTCGCCGGCGCCGAAGACCGCCACGGTCAGCCAGGTCAGCCACGGCGAGCAGCCCGCGGCCGCACAGATACCCATGCCCGCCACCGGAATCAGGAAGCCCACCGATTCCGCAACCGTCACGAAACCGATCCATCGCCCTAAACTGAACCGCATCGACGCCTTCCGTTCATCCGGGCGGCGTAGCGTCTCGCCGATGCACACCGACCCGGCCTTCACGCCTTCCACGCTGCCACCGGTGGAAGTGATCCACGAGGGCCATAGGACCTGCATCAAGTGGCATCGTGCGCGCCGTCGCCCCACCGATCCGCCATTCACCGCGCATCGGATCGTCGAGGGTATGACGGCGGGGGCGAGCGTCGAGATCGACCTGGTGATCCACGGCGAACGCGGTTTCGCCGTCCTGCACGATCTGGAACTCGGGCACACCACCACCGGGCGTGGCCGGGTGACCGCGGCTTCGGTCGCGCAGTTGCGCACCGTGCACCTCCGGGACAACGACGGGGTGCCCGTCGATCAACCGGTCCTGCTGCTGGAAGATCTTCCGGACCTGTTCGCGCATGGTCGGATTCATCCGTCCGCGAGGTTGCAGCTGGACTTCAAACAGGACGCTTCGGCACTCGACGACACGGTGATCGGCCACTTCGCGGACGCGATCGCCGACATGGCACCCAACATGATCCTGTCCTGCGGTGACGCCGAGGCCGTCCGGCTCCTGACCGACGCCGTGCCCGGTATCCGGATCGGCTACGACCCTTGCCATCACGGCGCCCTGCGGCGCGTCCTGCGTTCCGAGGACTTCGAGGGATTCGTGCGTCGCGCCGTCATCGCCTCACCACACGCCGAGATGGTCTATCTGGAACGCCGCCTCATCTTGGAGGCCGACCGCCGAGGCTTCGACATGGTCAGCGCTTTTCACAGCCGAGGGCGCACCGTCGATGCGTACACGATCACCGGGGTCGACGATGACTCGGTGCGGCAAGCGCGGCGCCTGATCGAACTGCGCGTCGATCAGATCACCACCGACGATGCCGAAGGGCTCGTCGCCGCGGTGTGAACGGCACTGTGCGAGCTCCTCAGCGCGCCGCGTTCTTGATGAACTCCGCAACACCCGCAGCAGGTTTGGCGCCTCCGAAGTAGCCACCACGCACATGTCTGCGCCGCGAGTCGTCATCGGTCGCGCGGGCCGCGGAGTGCCACAGGTAGCAGTCGTGCAGCAGGATGTCGCCGCGCTCGGCGTACACGGCGACCTCGCCCGGCACCTTCTCGAACCGCAATGGCATGTCGAAGGGTGGCCGCCGATCCGTGCGGCCGCCGGCCGGACGCGCCGTCGCGGGCACCTCGACGCCGTTGACGTTCCGGTAGGGCGCCGGCGTCGCCCACAGGTGCGAGCCGGGGACGACGCGCAAGAAACCGTTGGCAGGGCTGGTCCCGTCGACGTGGATGGTGAACGCCGTCGACGGCCACACGTCGAGGCTCGGGCCCGCCTGCCAGTCCGAATGCCAGCCGATCCGGGCATAGCCGGACTCCCGGCCGGGTCGGGCATCCTGGTAGACCACGCCGAACTGTTCATGCGCACGCAGCCAGGCGCGTTCTCCGAGCAGCCGAGCCATTGCGTCGGCGAGAATCGGGTGGGTGACGGCCGCTCGCACCGCCGGCGAGATCTCGCTGACGTACTCGACGTAGTTGGCGAACCGCCGGGCCTTGGCCGCCTCGTCGAGGAACACCGTCGAGCCGTGGCGGGCGTCGAGTTCACCGGCGATGACCGCGTGTTGTGCGGCGGTGCACTCGTTTTCGACCGCCGCGACGTCGGATTCGGTCAGCAGCCCACGCAACGTCGCGTAGCCGTGCATGTCGTAGAACCACACCAGCGCGCCGAGCTCGTGTGGTCCGAACACCCCCGGCTCGGAGGACATCAGCCGAACAGCTTCGGCAGAGTTCCCTCGTGGGTCGCGCGGAGGTCGGCGAGGGTGACCTCGAACTGGTCCTGCACGGTCACCGAGTCGCTACCCTGGTCCACCACCCCGATCCGCGTCCACGGCATGCCGCGCGCGTCGAGCATCGAGCACAACCGTGACTCCTCGGTCCGGGGCACCGCCACCACGGCGCGGCCCGCCGACTCGGAGAACAGCCACACGAAGGGATCAGCGCCTTCGGGAAGCAGAATGCGACAACCGGTTTCCCCGGCGAGCGACGATTCGACGACCGCCTGGAAGAGTCCACCCTCGGACAGGTCGTGGGCGGCCGAGACCAGCCCATCCCGTGATGCGGCGACCATGATCTCGGCGAGCAGACGTTCGTGCTCGAGATCGACCAGCGGTGGCTGCCCACCGAGGTGATCGTGGGCGACCTGCGCCCAGATCGAGCCGTCGAACTCGTCGCGGGTCGCACCGAGCAAGATCAGTGTCTCCCCCGGCTCGGTGCCGAATCCGGTCGGCACCCGACGATGGACGTCGTCGATGATGCCGAGGACGCCGACGACCGGCGTCGGCAGGATGGCGGTGGAGCCGGTCTGGTTGTAGAAGCTGACGTTGCCGCCGGTCACCGGGATCCCCAGTTCGGCGCAACCGTCGGCCAGCCCACGCACGGCCTGCTGGAACTGCCACATCACTGCGGGGTCCTCGGGCGAACCGAAGTTGAGGCAGTTGGTGACCGCCTTGGGCGTCGCACCGGACACCGCGACGTTGCGGTAGGCCTCGGCGAGCGCGAGCCGCGCACCGCGATAGGGATCGAGGTAGGTGTAGCGCCCCGACGCGTCGGTGGCCAGGGCGATGCCGCGTCCGGAGGTCTCATCGATACGGACCATGCCCGAATCGGCGGCCTCGGCGAGCACCGTGTTGCCCCGGACGTAGCGGTCGTACTGCTCGGTGATGAACTTGCGGCTGCACAGCGCCGGCGACGCGAGCAGCTCGAGGGCCGTGGCGCGCAGCTCGTCGGCGGTCTGCGGGCGCTTCAGCGACCCGGTCGTCGACGCGATGACGCTGTCCTGCCAGTCCGGGCGGGCGACGGGGCGGTTGTACACCGGCCCCTCGTGGGCGACGGTGCGCGGCGGGACGTCGACGACGGTCTCGCCGTCCCAGGTGATGACCAGGTGGTCACCGTCGGTGACCTCGCCGATCACCGTCGCGAGCACATCCCACTTCTTGCAGACCGCCATGAACGCGTCCACGTTGTCGGGGGTCACGACGGCGCACATGCGCTCTTGGGACTCGCTGGAGAGCACCTCGGCCGGGGTCATGCCCTCGGCACGCATCGGCACCTTCTCCAGATCGATGTGCATGCCGCCGTCACCGGCCGCGGCCAGTTCGGAGGTCGCGCACGACAATCCCGCGCCACCGAGGTCCTGGATGCCGACCACGAGGCCGGCGTGATACAGCTCCAGGCAGCACTCGATGAGCACCTTCTCGGTGAACGGATCACCCACCTGGACGCTCGGCAGCTTCTTGCGACTCGGCCCCGACGCACCGTCGTCGTCGAAGGTCTCCGAGGCGAGCACCGACACGCCGCCGATGCCGTCGAGGCCCGTGCGGGCGCCGAACAGGATGATCTTGTTGCCCGCACCCGATGCGAAGGCCAGGTGCAGGTCCTCGGCTCGCAGCACACCTGCGCAGAGCGCGTTGACCAGCGGGTTGCCGGCGTAGCTGGCATCGAAGACGGTCTCGCCGCCCACGTTGGGCAGGCCGAGGGAGTTGCCGTAGCCGCCGACGCCGCGGACCACGCCGTCGACGACGCGGCGGGTGTCGGGCGCATCGGCCGGTCCGAAGCGCAACTGGTCCATCACCGCGATCGGTCGGGCGCCCATGGCCATGATGTCGCGGACGATGCCGCCGACGCCGGTCGCCGCACCCTGATAGGGCTCGACATAGCTGGGGTGATTGTGCGATTCGACCTTGAAGGTGACCGCCCAGCCGTCGCCGATGTCGACGACGCCGGCGTTCTCGCCGATCCCCGCGAGCATGCTCGCCCGCATCTCGTCGGTGGTGGTCTCGCCGAAGTAGCGCAGATGCACCTTCGACGACTTGTAGCTGCAGTGCTCCGACCACATCACCGAGTACATGGCGAGTTCGGCGTCGGTGGGACGGCGGCCCAGGATCTCCTTGATCCGGGCGTACTCATCGTCCTTGAGGCCGAGTTCGCGGAACGGTTGCGGTTGGTCGGGGCTGCCGGCTGCGGCTGAAACGGTATCCACCTGCGCACTCACTCTGCCGAGTCTATGTCAGAGGTCGCAGTGGCCGCCTGCGGGCGTGCGGAGACCACACCGCTACGCTGGGCACCTGACACGGACAGGTCACCGGCACAACGCGACCTGCACGGAGTTCATTGCAGGGAAGCACGGACTGGGGGACCCGATGGCTGACGTCCGCAAAGCGAGGCAACTGTTCGAACTCGGGGTGCTCTCGCTCGGCATCGCCGTCGAAGGCCAGGAACCGATCAACAACCCGGCCCAGGCCGCCAAGGCGTTCACCCGGGCCAGTGAATGGGACCCGACCATGGCCGACGCGTGGCTGGGACGGTTGGCCTGCGGTGAGGACAGCGACGAGGTCCTGCTCGCCCTGTACCGCACCCGCAGCGCGATCGGGCATGAGCAGCGGCGGCTCGGGTTGCCGCAACGCACGCTGGTCGGCAGGTGGACGGTGTACCAGATCACCTATCCGATGACCGATGCGACCGAAGCCGCGGCCGCCTACGCCTCGTCGTTGACCCGAGGCCAGGACTTCCCTGGTGCCCAGGAGGTCCTCGACGAGGTCCCCGCCGCGCACCGCACGCCGATCATCGAGTTCGTGCAGGCCTTCCTGTACCTGTCGACGCAACGCTGGCCGGACGTTCTCACCGCGCTCCGCCGGTCGGACCGCTGGAGCGACACTTTCCTGCAGACCGCCGCGGACAGCATGGTCGGCTCCGCCTGCGTCCAGATGGGTATGTTCGGGGAGGGCATCCGCCGATTGCAGAACGTGATCGACGGACCGATCCAGTCGATGGCCACCCAGGCGATGTTCACCCACGGCATGGCATTGCGGGAGCAGGGCCACGAGGACAAGGCTCGGGCCATGTTCGAGCAGGCCTACGCCCGGGACCCGAACTCACCCGCCGGGGAAGCCCTGAAATCACCGAACTTCCGGTTGATCATCACTTCCCCCGACACGATTGCCGAGCGCCGCGACCCGTGGAACCCGGACTCGGTGCCCGATCCCGCCGAGTCCCTCGTCTCCGACACCACCGACCGACCCGAGATGTCGGAGATGGTGACCGAGGCCCAGCGCGAACTGTCCGACCAGATCGGCCTCATGTCGGTCAAGGAGCAGGTGGCCAAGTTGCAGTCGGCGGCCACGCTGGCGAAGGTCCGCGCCGACCGCGGGCTCAACACCGCGGCCCGCAGCCTGCACCTGGCCTTCACCGGTCCGCCCGGTACCGGCAAGACCACGGTGGCCCGAATCGTCGCGAAGATCTACTGCGGGCTCGGTTTCATCAAGACCGACAAGGTGATCGAGGCGACCCGCCGCGACCTGGTCGGCGAACATCTCGGATCCACCGCCCCCAAAACGTCGGCCGTCATCGACTCGGCCATGGACGGCGTGCTGTTCATCGACGAGGCCTACACGCTCATCCAGGAGGGGCTCTCCGGCGGCGACGCCTTTGGTAAGGAGGCCGTCGACACCCTGCTGGCCCGCATGGAGGACGACCGGGATCGTCTCGTCGTGATCATCGCGGGGTACGACTCCGAGATCGACCGACTGCTGTCGTCCAACGACGGTCTCGCGTCCCGGTTCGCCCGCCGGGTCCGCTTCGAGTCCTACACCCCCGACGAACTCGCCCGTATCGGCGACTTCATCGCCCGCCGACGCGATTCACTGCTCACCCACGAATCCGTCATCGAACTCGAGCAGGCCTGTGCGCCGCTGTATCACGATGTGCGGCAAGGGCCGTCGGGGATGCGGCGAGCCAGCGACGTGGCCGGCAACGGCCGTTTCATCCGCAATATCGTCGAGGCCGCCGAAGAGGAACGCGAATACCGGCTGTCGGCGTCCGACGATCTCGCGTCGTTGTCCCAGGACGACCTGATGCGTATCGAGGTCGACGACGTGCGCACCGCGTTGCGCAACGTCCTTGCCGGACTACAACGCTGACCCTGATCCCCCCTCCGCTGATCGAGTTCACGGGTTTCGCCCATCGAGACCACCCCTCCGCTGATCGAGTAGCCCGGAGCGCCAGCGGAGGGCGTATCGAGATCCAGCACGGTCCGCTACGACGCGGTCACCGACAGAATGGTGTCACGCAACTCCGGGCGACAGATGATCAGATCAGGCAGATAGGTGTCGTCCTGGTTGTAGACCAGTGCGCTCCCGTCGATCCGGCCGCACCACAAACCTTTCGCCTGTGCGACCGCCACCGGCGCCGCCGAGTCCCACTCGTACTGGCCACCTGCATGCACATAGGCATCCGCCTCGCCGCGCACCACGGCCATCGCCTTGGCGCCGGCCGACCCCATCGACAGCACCTCGCCGCCGATCGCATCGGCCACCGCCTGCGAGAAAGCCGGCGCGCGTGAGGCACTCACCACCACGCGTGGTCGATCCCCCTTGGGCGACGACGCGAGACCGGCCGTTTCGGCCACCGGATCGTCGTTGTCGACATAGGTGATCCCGAGTGCCGGCAATGCCACCGCACCGGCGATCAGACCACTCGCGGCGGACCACAACGCGACATGGACGGCCCAGTCGGCGTGCCCGTCGGTGCCGTATTCCCGGGTGCCGTCGACCGGGTCGACGATCCACACCCGAGAGGCCTCCAAACGTGTCTTGTCGTCGGCGGACTCCTCCGAGAGCACCTTGTCGGCCGGCCGTTGCGCCGCCAACCGTTCGAGCAGCAGATCGTTCGACCGCTGGTCCCCCTCCGCGCCGAGTTCCTTTCCGCGCAGATCACTTTCGGCGCGAATCTGCATCAGCAGGTGTCCGGCCTCGGTGGCGAGTTCGCCGGCAAGAACACGATCCTCCGACACGTTGTCTCCTACAGTCCCAGGTTGCGGATGACCGATTGGGCCACCTCGGCGGGTGAGCCATCCGCTGGCGTCACGAGGATATCGGGATTGAGGGGACGTTCGTACGGCGAGTCGATGCCGGTGAACTGGCTGATCTCGCCGCGTCGCGCCTTGGCGTAGAGCCCCTTGGGATCGCGCTGTTCACACACCTCGAGCGGGGTGTCGACGAAGATCTCGTAGAACGGCAGGCGCCGCTCGGCGTGGATCTCCCGCGCGCGCTGACGTTCGTCGGCGAACGGGCTGATCAACGACACGATGGCGATCGCGCCCGCATCGGCGAACAACGCGGCCACCTCGCTGGTGCGGCGGATGTTCTCGCGCCGGTCGTCGTCGGAGAAGCCGAGGTCGGCGTTGAGGCCGTGCCGGAGATTGTCGCCGTCCATGAGGTAGGAGAACCGGCTCTCGGCCACCATGCGCCGCTCGAGCTCGACGGCCAACGACGATTTACCCGACCCCGACAACCCGGTCAGCCAGATCGTCGCCCCTTGGTGGGTGCGCTGCTCGCGGGTGACCTTGGTGGTCTGCCACACGACGTGGCTGTCCTTGCTGACCGGCGCGGTGATCATGCCCGCGCCGACGGTCTTGTTGGTCGCCTCATCGATCAGGATGAAACTGCCGGTCTCCCGGTTCTTGCGGTACGCGTCGAACAGCAGCGGCTGCTGGGTGTGCAGCGAGATCCGGGCGATCTCGTTGAGCTGCAACGTCTTCGCTTCCCCGTCGCGGTGCAGGGTGTTGACATCGAGCCGGTAGTTCAGGCCGCTGATCTGCGCGCGGGTGGTGCGGGTTCCACACATCATCACGTACCGGTTACCCGGGCGCAGCTCGGTGTCGTCGGAGAACCAACACATCATCGCGTCGATGTCACGGCCGACGAAGGGGCGGTTGTTCGGGCGTGCCAGCATGTCGCCGCGGACGATGTCGATCTCGTCGGCGAGTTCCATCGACACCGCCATCGACGCGAACGCTTCGTCGACCCGGTCGCCGCCGGGCGCCCAGATATCGGTGATGGTGGTGCTGAAACCACTCGGCAGCACCACCACTTCGTCGCCGCGGGAGAACACCCCACCGGCCACGGTGCCCGCATAGGCGCGGTGGTCATTGCCGTCACTGCGCTGCGGACGGATCACGTACTGCACCGGCATCCGCGCGTCGATCAGGTTGCGGTCCGAGGCGATGTAGACGTTCTCCAGATGGTTGAGCAGCGGCCGACCCTCGTACCACGGCATGTTGACCGACTGGTCGACGACGTTGTCGCCCTGCAACGCCGACAGCGGGATGAAGGTCAGATCAGTGACGTTCAGCTTCGCCGCGAAGGCGATGAACTCGTCACAGATCTCGTCGAACCGTTCCTGCGACCAGTCGACGAGATCCATCTTGTTCACACAGATCGTCAGGTGTGGGATGCCGAGCAACGACGACAGGAATGCGTGCCGCCGCGTCTGCTCGAGGACACCTTTGCGTGCGTCGACCAGGATCATCGCCAGATCGGCCGTCGACGCCCCGGTCACCATGTTGCGGGTGTACTGCACATGCCCGGGGGTGTCGGCGATGATGAATTTGCGTTTGGGCGTGGAGAAATACCGGTAGGCGACGTCGATGGTGATGCCCTGCTCACGTTCGGCGCGCAGACCATCGGTCAGCAGAGCGAGGTTCGCGTACTCGTCGCCCCGTTCGGCGCTGGTGCGTTCGATCGACTCCAGCTGGTCGGTGAAGATCGTCTTGGAATCGAACAGCAGCCGCCCGATCAGCGTCGACTTGCCGTCGTCGACCGAACCCGCGGTCGCCAGGCGCAGCAGTTCCTTGGGCATCAGAAGTAGCCCTCCTTCTTCCGATCCTCCATGCCGGCCTCCGAGATCCGGTCGTCAGCGCGGGTGGCACCCCGCTCGGTCACCCGGGTGATGGCGATCTCGTCGATCACCTTCTCGACGGTGTCGGCGGTACTCAGCACACACCCGGTGCAGGTGGCGTCGCCGACGGTGCGGAACCGGACCGTTTCGACCTGCGTCTGCTCACCCGGATACTGGTGCAGGAACCGGGTTTTCGCCAGATACATGCCGTCACGCGGGATCACCTCGCGCTGATGGGCGTAGTAGATGGGCGGCAGTTCGATGTTCTCGGCGGCGATGTACTGCCAGATGTCGAGTTCGGTCCAGTTGCTCAGCGGGAACACCCGGATGTGCTCACCCTTGTGGTGCCGCCCGTTGTAGAGCTGCCACAACTCGGGACGCTGCGCGCGCGGATCCCATGCGCCGAACTCGTCACGGAAGCTGAACACCCGCTCCTTGGCGCGGGCCTTCTCCTCATCTCGACGCGCTCCACCGAACACCGCATCGAACCGATGCTCCTGGATGCCCCGCAGCAGCGCGGTGGTCTGCAGTCGATTGCGACTCGCCCCGGGACCGGTGTCCTCTACGACCCGGCCCGCGTCGATGTCGTCCTGTACCGAACTCACCACCAGGCGCACACCCGTCTGTTCGACGACCCGGTCGCGGTACTCGATCACCTCGTCGAAGTTGTGACCGGTGTCGACATGCATCAGCGGGAACGGAACCGGCGCCGGCCAGAACGCCTTCTGCGCCAGGTGGAACATCACCACCGAGTCCTTGCCGCCGGAGAACAGCAACACCGGCCGCTCAAAGGTCGCGGCCACCTCACGCATGATGTGCACCGATTCGGCCTCGAGCGCCGCGAGATGAGTCAACTCGTAGCCGTGGTGCACACGACCGTCTCGGGCACCCGCGCTTTGTGCACCTGTAGCGCTCGAAACCATACGCTCTCCTTGACATGTCGAATACTCGACACTAAGCATTGACTATGTGACACAGACCGTAGGTGAGTCTGCTGACGCACGTCAACCGGGCTCGCCGCCGACCGCCCGCGTGATCAGCATCCTCGAACTCCTCGCCGGATCGGACAACCCGTCGCTGACGCTTGCCGAGATTGTCCGTCACACCGGGTTCTCGCGCGCCACCGCACACGCCATTGTGGGTGAACTCGTCGCCCACGGCTGGTTGCTGCGGGAACCCGACTCCGGCCGGTACGTGATCGGGCCGGGTTTCGTGACGCTCGCCCGAAGCGCCCGACAGTCCGATCACCTGGACCGGTGGGCCGGAGTGGCCGCCCACCAACTGAGCGAGCGCTTCGGCATCGCCTACTTCGTGGCCCGGCGCACCGCCCTCGACACCATCACCGTCGCCGATCACGTGGTCCCGGCACCACTCGCCGGTGACGACCCGTCACCGTGGTTTCGGCACGGACAACGCGTACGGCTGCGGCCGCCGATCTGCCGCGAGTTCATCGCCTTCGAGCCCGCACGAGTTCGCGCCGAGTGGCTCGGCACAGCTCCGCTGGCCACTCGCGACCGACTCCGCGAGGTCCTCGACGTGGTGGCCGATCGCGGGTACTCGATCGAGCGGATGACCGACGACCACGTCGCCATGGTCGAGGCGCTGAGTTCACTCGACACCATGTCCGAACACCTCCGATCGCGCGTCGGCGACCTGCTCACCGAACTGTCGGTGATCGACTACCTGCCCGGGGAGCTCATCGGCGACGTCGCGGTGGTGACGGTCGGGGCCCCGATCCGCGACGCCGAGGGCCACGCCGTGGCCGCCATCGTGGCCTGCCCCAACACCACCCTCACCGCCGACGGACTCCGCGAGCTCGCCGGGGCGACCTGCTCGGCTGCGGCCGCGATCTCCGCACAACTGAGCTGAGTCCGCATCGCCGGCACGTCGCACCTCGAACTACCAACCAAGCACTTGCTAGGTTAGGCTCGGGGTCATGAGTGATGCCGTGATCCCGCCCACACTCGGCCCCGACGACCTGGGGCCCGAGTCGTCGCCGGTCGCCTACGAGGTCGGCGGCCCCGAGAACGCCGTCGCGTATGTGACGCTCAACCGTCCCGAATACCGCAACGCGCAGAACTCGGTGATGACCTATTCGCTGGATGCGGCGTTCCGCAAGGCCGTCGACGACGCCGCGGTGAAGGTGATCGTGTTGCGGGCCAACGGCAAGCATTTCTCCGCCGGCCACGACATCGGCACCCCCGAAAAGGATTTCGACACCTACTACGACAACGTCGCCACCCTGCACTGGGACCACTCCGACAAGTCGGGTGCCGATCAGCGCCTCGCACGGGAGATGGAGGTGTACATGGGGATGTGCCGACGCTGGCGTGACATCCCCAAACCGCTGATCGCGCAGGTCCACGGCGCCTGCATCGCCGGCGGACTGATGCTCGCGTGGATCTGCGATTTCATCGTCGCCTCCGACGACGCGTTCTTCTCCGACCCGGTGGCCCGCATGGGTATTCCCGGTGTCGAGTACTTCGCACACGCCTACGCATTGGGGACCCGTCGCGCCAAGGAGATCCTGTTCACCGGCGAACGGTTCACCGCAACCCAGGCCGCCGAGTGGGGCATGGTCAATCACGTCGTGACCCGTGACGAACTCACCTCCAAGGTCGACTTTCTCGCCGAGAAGATGGTGTCGATGCCCATGCAGGGCCTGTTCCTGTCCAAGAAGGCCGTCAACATCTGTGAGGACCAGATGGGCCTGCGCAACTCGATGGACTCCGTGTTCGGTTGGCACCACTTCGCCCACGCCGCCAACGCCGAGAGTGGCGGCGACTCCCTCGGCGGGATGGACGCCAAGTCGATGAAGGCGTCCTCCGGTGCGAACGCCGCTGGGAGCGCAGCGAGCGGGCCGCACAGTCACGGGAGCTCGAACTGACATGGATCTCTTCTTCGACGAGGCCGCCGAGCGGTTCCGCGCCGAGGTGCGTGGGTGGCTCGGCGAGCATGTCCCCGCCGAGCCGCTGCCCTCGATGGACACCGCCGAGGGGTTCGAGGCGCACCGCGAGTGGGAGCGAACGATGGCCGCCGACCGGATGTCGGTGGTGAGTTGGCCCGAAGAGTTCGGCGGCCGCGACGTGCCGTTGCTGCACTGGGTGATCTTCGAGGAGGAGTACTACCGCGCCGGCGCGCCCGGACGGGTCAGCCAGAACGGGATCTTCCTGCTCGCGCCCACCTTGTTCGAGCACGCACATCCCGATCAGCTCGCCCGCATCATGCCCCGCATGGCCCGCGCCGACGACATCTGGGGTCAGGCGTGGAGCGAGCCGGAGGCCGGCAGCGACCTCGCGTCCCTGCGGTCCACCGCGACGCGCACCGAGGGCGGTTGGCTGCTGAACGGCCAGAAGACGTGGAGTTCCCGATCGAGCTTCGCCGACCGGGCCTTCGGACTGTTCCGCACCGACCGTGCGGCACAGCGGCACAAGGGATTGACCTACTTCATGTTCGACCTGCGCAGCGACGGCGTCACCGTCCGCCCGATCGCGCAGCTCGACGGCGAGCCGGGATTCGCCGAACTGTTCCTCGAGGATGTCTTCGTCCCCGACGATCCGGCCACCCCGGGAGACAGCGGTGTGATCGGCGCCGTCGACAACGGCTGGAAAGTGGCGATGAGCACCGCCGCCAACGAGCGCGGCCTGTCGCTACGGTCCCCCGGCAGGTTTCTGGCCACCACCGATCGGCTCACCGACCTGTGGCAGCGCAACCACGAGGGCCTGCATCCGACCGCGAATGTCGATGCGCGCGTGGCCGATGCGTGGATCGGCGCACGGGCGTACGAATTGTCGACCTACCAGACCGTCAGCCGACTGGCCGCCGGCGGTCAACTCGGCATGGAATCGTCGATCAACAAGGTCTTCTGGTCCCAGTGGGACATCGCCACCCACGAGACGGCACTCGACCTGCAGGGCGTGGACGCCGAGATCGACGACACCTGGATGGACGGCTACCTGTTCTCGCTGTCGGGCCCGATCTATGCCGGTACCAATGAGATCCAGCGCAACGTGATCGCGGAACGGCTGTTGGGCCTGCCGCGCGGGGACCGGTGACATCATGGACTTCCTCCTCTCCGACGTCCACGACGACCTCGCGTCGACGGTCGACGCGCTGCTGACCAAGGCCGACATCCCGGCGCGCGCCCGCGCCTGGAGCCACGGGGATCACCGGCCGGTCATGGAAGTGATCGCGGCCCTGGCCGACACCGGCGTCAACGGACTCCTCATCGACGAATCCTGTGGTGGCGCGTCGGCCGGCGCGATCGAGATGACCGTCGCGATGGAGCAGATCGGCCGGCACGCACTGCCGGGGCCGATCGTGGAGACCGTCGCGGTGTTGCCTGTGCTGTTCCACACCGCGGGGGTCACCGGCGAGCGGGTGAGCGCACTCGCGGAGGGCGCCCTGGCCACCTGCGCGATCCCGCCCACCGCTCCCCTGGCACCGCTCGCCGAGGCGTCCTACCTCGTGCGGGATGGCGTGCTGAGCACGGCGACCGCCGGTGATCGGGTCGCCACCGTCGACCCCACCCGCATTCTGGCCGAACTCAGCCCCGGCGAGGTGTTGGCCGACGCCGTCGCAGTCGACGACGCCGTGGACATCGGCACCTTGGCCACCGCCGCTCAACTGCTGGGCATGGCCGGTGCGATGCTGACCCTGGCCGCCGATTATGCGCAGGCGCGCAATCAGTTCGGCCGGTCGATCGGGTCGTTCCAGGCGGTCAAACATCACCTCGCGGACGTCGCGATCGCAGTCGAGATGGCCCGACCGTTGGTGTACGCCGCCGCGCTCGGCATCGACGGACTGGTGCCGGAGGGCACCGATGTGCGGCGCGACGTCGCCGCCGCGAAGGTGGCCGCAGGCGATGCCGCCTACCTGGCATCTCGTCGCGCGCTGCAGGTGTTGGGCGCCATCGGATACACCACTGAACACGACCTGTCGCTGTATCTCACCAAGACCCGGGCGCTGCTCACCGCCTGGGGCACCCCCGCCGATCTGCGCCGACGAATTCTGGAGTCACTGTGACCGTGACCGCTGACACCGCGACCATCTCCGCCGACGAACGTGCGGCACTGGCCGACGCCATCCGGGAACTGGTCGGCCGGCGTGCGGATTCGACCAGTGCCCGGGCGGCCATGCGGCTGACGCCGCGCATGGATCGCACCCTGTGGTCTACGCTGTGCACCGAGATCGGCGCCGCGTCGCTACCGATTCCGGAGGAGTACGGCGGTGGCGGCGCCGCATTCAGCGAAACCGGGGCGGTCCTCGAGGAATTCGGACGAGCGTTGACCCCGGTGCCGATCCTCGCCACCGCGGTCGCCACCGCGGCCATCCTGCTCGCCGACGACGAATCGACGAGTCGAGACCTGCTGCCCGGTATTGCGTCCGGCGAGTGCGTCGCCACCGTCTGCTGGGCCGGCCGGCACGGCTGGTCCACTCCCGGGGTGACGGCCGATGCCGGGCTGCTGTCGGGCACCGCCGATTACGTCCTCGATGGCGAATCGGCGGACCTGTTCGTGGTACTCGCCGGCGACGTCGACAGGGTCACTCTGCATGCCGTCGAGTCGAACACCGACGGTGTCACCGTGACGCCGCTACCGGTCGTCGACCCGAGCAGACCATTGTCGCGGGTGACCTTCGACGAGGCGCCGGCCCGATCGATCCCGGCCGGGCCCGATCTGGCCGGCCGCCTGCGCGCACTGGCGTGGGCGCTGCTGTCGGCCGAACAGGTCGGGGGAACTGCGGCCGCACTCGACCTCACCGTCGAATACACCAAGTCCCGCAAGCAATTCGGGCGAATCATCGGGTCTTTCCAAGCACTCAAACACCGCATGGCCGACATGTATGCGCTCGTCGAGAGTTCCCGCTCGATCTCACGCGCTGCCGTCGCGGCCGTCACCGCCGGCACCCCCGACGCCGAGGATCTGGCCGCGGCCGCCCATGTCCACTGTTCCGAGGCATTTCAGGCGGTGGCGGGCGAGGGTATCCAACTGCACGGCGGCATCGGGATCACCGCCGAACACGACATCTCGCTGTTCTTCAAACGCGCTCACGGCAGCGCGCAGTTGTTCGGCCAACCGCACGAAGTCGTCGCGGAACTGGGTGCGCGCATCCTGCCCTGAGACCGGCACCGCCCGCCTGATGGGCCCTCGATCTCCCAGCCGACCCGGGCGTGACGCACCACCCACCTTGACGGAGACACAAGCGGTGCCCTACTGTAGTCGCCATCACATTTTGAAACGTTTCAAAAAGCGCAGATGTGCCACGGCGGATCGCCCGCCGGCCGGAACGACGATCAAGGAGGTGGGCTGTGCCCGAGCGCCAACGCGTCTGCTTCGTGATGCATCTCAAGCCCGAGCGCGTGGAGGACTACCTCGAGGCGCACACCACCGTCTGGCCCGAGATGCTCGACGCCCTGGGCGAGGCCGGCTGGAACAACTACTCGCTGTTTCTACGCCGCGACGACGGAATGATCGTCGGTTACCTCGAGACCGAAGACTTCGCCAGAGCCACGGCGGCGATGGAGGCCACCGACGTCAACGCTCGCTGGCAGGCGCAGATGTCGCAGTACTTCCTGCCCGCGAACACCGCCGACTGCGCCGCCGGCGCCAACCCGGACACCGTACGCAGCGAACTGCTCGAGTACTTCCACCTCGACTGATCGGAGCACCTCCATCCCCGACCCGGCTTGACCTCATCGACCCCACCCTCTCTACTGAGATCGACGCAAGGAAGCACCATGAAAGTAGGAGCGCGCTCCACCACCGGCTGGCGGGCGACCATCTCGGTCGCCATGTCGAACTACATCGAGGCCGGTTCCATCATCGCCATCGCCACCAGCCTGGCGTTCTGGCAGGACGAGTTCGGCATCAGCAACTTCGCCGTCGGGCTGCTCGCGGCCCTGAGCGCGAACGCCTTCGGTGCGGCCATCGGCGCCGCGATCGGCGGCCCGTTGTGCGACCGCTTCGGCCGCAAGAAGATCTACACCTACGATCTGCTCGTCTACATGGCGGGCGTGCTGCTCGCGGCGTTCGCGGTCAACTACTCGATGCTGCTGGCGGCCTTCATCATCACCGGCATCGCGGTCGGGGCCGGAGTGCCGGCATCCTGGACCTACATCGCCGAAGAGGCCCCATCAGTGGAACGCGCGAAGCACGTCGGTACCGCGCAGCTCGCCTGGTCGGTGGGCCCGCTCATCGGCTTCGCGCTGGCCGCGGCGCTCGCGCCCCTCGGACTGCTCGGTTCGCGCCTGATCTTCCTGCACCTGTTCGTGGTCGCCGCGGTGGTCTGGTGGATTCGCCAGGGTCTTGCCGAATCGAAGATCTGGAAGGACGAGGCCGCGCGCGAGCCGCAGGAGATCGAATCCGCGGTCGGCGCCCGTGGCGTCAAGGGATTGTTCTCCCGCAAGGTCAACATCACCGCACTGCTGCTGCTCGGCGGCATCTACCTCTTCTGGAACACCGTGGCCGGCCAGGCGGGCATCTTCATGCCGCGGGTCTACGAGACCGCGGGGCTCGAGAGCGAGGTGCAGCAGAACCTGCTGCAGGTGCTCGTGTGGGGCTGCACCGTGCTGGCCACCTACTTCGGCTTCATGCGCTACGCCGACCGCGTCTCACAGCGCGGCCTCTACGTCTTCGGCGCCGCCCTCGGCATCGTCGGCTGGCTCGTCCTGGTCCTGTTCACCGACAGCGGCATCGCCACCATGCTGATCTTCGCCGTCCTGTGGGGCATCTCGTCCGGCATCGGCGCCCAGGCCTTCTACAGCCTGTGGGCCAGCGAACTGTTCGCCACCCCGTACCGGGCCAGCGCGCAGGGCATCATGTTCTTCGCCGTCCGCGCCGCCACCGGCCTGCTCAGCTACTTCTTCCCGACGATGCTGGCCGCGACCGGCCTGCCGGCGGTCGGCGCTCTGCTCGTCGGCCTGCTGACCGTCGCATTGGTCATCGGGGCCATCTGGGCACCGAAGACCCAGGGCAAGACGCTGCAGGAGATCGAGGTCGAGCGCTACGGTGTGCCGATGTCACCCGACCTCGTCGAGCAGTCACCGACGGTGCGGGCCACCGAGGACGTCGTCGCCGAGCCGGCCGGCCGCTGACTCGCCCGACCGGCGCCTACCGCTCTCGATTGAAACGTTTCACACTTCCCCGCCGCCGGTGCATCTCCTCCCCCGACGCCGGCGGCGGGGACTCCACAGAAGGACCTCCTCATGACCACCTTTGACGAGACGATTCTCGACAACCTCGAGATCGAGCTCCCTTCCTGGGCGTTCGGCAACTCCGGCACCCGTTTCAAGGTGTTCGGCACCCCGGGCACGCCCCGCACCATCCACGAGAAGATCGCCGACGCCGCGAAGGTCAACGAACTGACCGGTCTGGCACCCTCGGTTGCACTGCACATCCCGTGGGACACCGTCGACGACTACCGTGTGCTGGGGTCCTACGCCGCCGATCTCGGCGTCCGGCTGGGCACCATCAACTCCAACACCTTTCAGGACGACGACTACAAGTTCGGCAGTCTCACCCACACCGACAAGACGGTGCGGCAGAAGGCCATCGACCACCACCTCGCCTGCATCGACGTGATGGGTCAGACCGGTTCGCGCGATCTGAAGATCTGGCTCGCCGACGGCACCAACTACCCCGGTCAGGGCGATATCCGCGGCCGTCAGGACCGGCTCGCCGAATCGCTGGCCACCATCTACCAGCACATCGGCGACGATCAGCGGCTCGTGCTGGAGTACAAGTTCTTCGAGCCCGCGACCTACGTGACCGACGTCCCCGACTGGGGCACCTCGTATGCCCACGCCAGCGCGCTCGGCGAACGGGCGATGGTCTGCCTCGACACCGGCCACCACGCGCCGGGCACCAACATCGAGTTCATCGTCGCCCAGCTGCTGCGCCTCGGCAAGCTCGGTTCCTTCGACTTCAACTCCCGCTTCTACGCCGACGACGACCTCATCGTCGGCGCCGCGGACCCGTTCCAACTGTTCCGCATCCTGTTCGAGGTGGTGCGCGGCGGTGGCCTGGACACCGGATCCCCGGTCGCGCTGATGCTCGATCAATGCCACAACGTCGAGGAGAAGATTCCCGGCCAGATCCGCTCGGTGCTCAATGTGCAGGAGATGACCGCACGTGCACTGCTCGTGGACACCGACGCCCTGACCGCCGCCCAGGAGGCCGGCGATGTGCTGGGCGCCAACGCCATCATGATGGACGCCTTCTACACCGACGTCCGCCCGATGCTCGCGCAGCGCCGCGAATCCCGCGGTCTGCCGGCCGATCCGATGGCCGCCTTCGCCACCTCCGGCTACGCCGAGCGCATCGCCGACGAGCGCGTGGGGGGCACCCAGTCCTCCTGGGGCGCCTGACCTTCCGACCCACAACTCGAGGAGTAAACGAACTCATGACGAACCCCGCTGTCGCCGATCTCATCGCGCGGTCCAACCGCCTCGGCGCCGATCCGAAGAACACCAATTACGCCGGCGGCAACACGTCGGCCAAGGGCACCGACACCGACCCGGTCACCGGCGAGAACGTCGACCTGCTGTGGGTCAAAGGCTCTGGCGGCGACCTCGGCACGCTCACCGAGAAGGGCCTCGCCGTCCTGCGGCTGGACCGGATGCGCGCGCTCGTCGACGTGTACCCCGGTCTCGACCGCGAGGACGAGATGGTGGCCGCCTTCGACTACTGCCTGCACGGCAAGGGCGGTGCCGCGCCCTCCATCGATACCGCCATGCACGGCCTCGTCGACGCCGCACACGTCGACCATCTGCACCCCGATTCCGGTATCGCCATCGCCACCGCCGCCGACGGTGAGGCGTTGACCCGCAAGATCTTCGACGACCGCGTCGTCTGGGTGCCGTGGCGTCGCCCCGGCTTCCAACTGGGCCTCGACATCTCCGCGATCAAACAGGCCAACCCGCAGGCCATCGGCTGCATCCTCGGTGGTCACGGCATCACCGCCTGGGGTGACACCTCCGCGGAGGCCGAGGCGAACTCACTGGAGATCATCGAGTCCGCCGAACGCTACATCGCCGCCAACGGCCGCCCGCAGCCGTTCGGCACGCAGCTCGACGGCTACGGTGCGCTGGCCGCCGACGAACGGCGCGCGAAGGCCGCTGCGCTGGCGCCGTTCATCCGTGGTCTCGCCTCGGTGGACCGGCCGCAGGTCGGTCACTTCACCGACGTCGACCCGGTGCTGGATTTCCTCGCCGCATCCGAACATCCGCGTTTGGCCGAACTCGGCACCAGCTGCCCCGACCACTTCCTGCGCACCAAGGTCAAGCCGCTGGTGCTCGACCTGCCCGCATCGGCGACGGTCGACGAGTGCAAAGAGCGACTGACTGCGCTGCACGAGCGCTACCGCGCCGACTACGCGGCCTACTACGAGCGCCACGCCACCGCCGACAGCCCGGCGATGCGCGGCGCCGACCCGGCCATCGTGCTGGTCCCCGGCGTCGGCATGTTCAGCTTCGGCAAGGACAAGCAGACCGCACGCGTGGCCGGCGAGTTCTACCTCAACGCCATCAACGTGATGCGTGGCGCCGAGGCCGTGTCCACCTACGCCCCCATCGACGAGTCGGAGAAGTTCCGCATCGAATACTGGGCGCTGGAAGAGGCCAAGCTCGCCCGGATGCCCAAGCCCAAGCCGCTGGCGACCCGCATCGCACTGGTGACCGGCGCGGCCTCGGGGATCGGCAAGGCCATCGCGCAACGACTCGCTGCCGAGGGTGCCTGCGTCGTCATCGCCGACCTCGACGCCGCGAAGGCGCAGACCGCCGCCGAGGAGATCGGCAGCACCGACGTCGCGATCGGAGTGGCCGCCGACGTCACCGACGAAGCCGCCGTGCAGGCCGCGATCGATGCCACCGTGCTCGCCTTCGGCGGCATCGACCTGGTGGTCAACAACGCCGGGCTGTCACTGTCGAAGTCGTTGCTCGACACCACCGCCGCCGACTGGGACCTGCAACACAACGTGATGGCCCGCGGTTCGTTCCTGGTGTCCAAGGCCGCCGCCCGCGCCCTGATCGACCAGCAGCTCGGCGGCGACATCCTCTACATCTCGTCGAAGAACTCGGTGTTCGCCGGACCCAACAACATCGCCTACTCGGCGACCAAGGCCGACCAGGCGCATCAGGTGCGATTGCTGGCCGCCGAGCTCGGTGAGCACGGCGTCAAGGTCAACGGCATCAACCCGGACGGCGTGGTGCGTGGCTCGGGCATCTTCGCCGGCGGTTGGGGCGCCCAGCGCGCCGCCGTGTACGGCGTCGAGGAGAAGGATCTCGGCAAGTTCTACGCCCAGCGCACCCTGCTCAAGCGGGAGGTGCTGCCGGAGAACATCGCCAACGCCGCGTTCGCGCTGTGCACCTCGGACTTCTCCCACACCACCGGTCTGCACGTGCCCGTCGACGCGGGCGTTGCGGCCGCGTTCCTACGATGAGCCGCTCCACTCGGTCGGCCCAGGTCGCCGCCATCGACCTGGGCGCGACCAGCGGGCGCGTCATGCTCGCCGACATCTCGCGTGGCAGGCTCGAACTCGAGCAGGTGGCCCGGTTCGGCAACGATCCCGTGCACATCTGGAACGGCCGACGTTCCGCGCTGCACTGGGACGTCCCCGGGCTGTTCCGCGAGGCGTGCGCCGGACTCGCCGAGGCCGGCCGGCGCGCCGACGATCTGGTCGGCGTCGGCATCGACTCGTGGGCCGTCGACTACGCGCTGCTGCGCGACGGTCGGATGCTCGGGTTGCCGCATCACTACCGCGATGCGCGCACGGCCGCCGGCGTGGAGGCGGTCCACGCCGAACTCGGGCCGGCGGACCTGTACGTGCGCAACGGGCTGCAGTTCCTGCCGTTCACCACCGTGTACCAGTTGGCCGCCGAGAAGCGGGACGGTCTGCTCGATCACGCCGACAGCGCGCTCCTCATCCCCGATCTCCTCGCCTATTGGCTCACCGGCCGTCGCGGCACCGAACGCACCAACGCCTCGACGACCGGGCTGCTCGGCATCAATGGGCAGTGGGACACCGCGATGATGGAGCGCCTGGATCTGCCGGTCGGCCTCTTTCCCGAGATCGTGGAGACCGGAAGCGATCTGGGGCCGCTGCTGCCCGACGTCGTCGAGCGACTCGGGCTGACCGGGGCCCCGCACGTCACCGCCGTCGCATCCCATGACACCGCGTCCGCCGTCGCGGCCATTCCGATGGACCCGTCGTCGGCGGCCTATATCTCCTGCGGCACCTGGGGCCTCGTCGGTGTGGAGCTCGAATCGCCGAATGTGTCCCGCGCGGGCTGGAAGGCCAACTTCACCAACGAGGTCGGCGCCGACGGACGAATCCGCTATCTGCACAACGTGATGGGCCTCTGGCTGCTCAGCGAGACAGTGCGCCAGTATCAGCGCGACGGCTACCGGGCGGATCTGTCCGAACTGCTCGCCCAAGCCGCGGAGGTCACCCCGACGTTCGACGTCTTCGACACCGACGACGCCCGGTTCCTTCCGCCCGGCGACATGCCCGGCCGTATCCGCGACTGGTACACCGAACGCGGAATGCCACCGCCGCTGACCCGCCCGGAGATGGTGCGCGCCATCGTGGAGAGCCTGGCCGCGGCGTTCGCCGACACCGTCCGCCAGGCAGCCGAGCTCACCGGAAAGGACGTGCGGACCGTTCATCTCGTCGGTGGCGGGTCGCAGAACCGGTTGCTGTGCCAGCTCACCGCCGACCGCCTCGGTCTGTCGGTGCTGGCCGGCCCCGTCGAGGCGACCGCGCTGGGCAACGTACTGATCACCGCGCGCGCCTACGAACTGATCGACGGCGACCTGGAGTCGATGCGCGGCATCGTCGCCGACCGGTTCCCGCCGCAACACTACGTACCCCGCAGTACCCACGCGTCGCCGCGACGTGCCACGGTCGGGGCAGGAAAGGCATGACCATGCAGCGCACCACTTCCATGCAGCGCCGAATCCCCAAGGTGGCAGACCTCGCACCGCTGATGCAGTTCAAGAAGCCGCAGTTCGACGCCAAGAAGCGTCGGCTGGACGCCGCGCTGACCATCGAGGACCTCCGCGTCATCGCCAAGCGCCGCACCCCCAAGGCGGCCTTCGACTACACCGACGGTTCCGCCGAGGCCGAACTGTCCATCGAGCGGGCCCGCCGGGCGTTCTCCGACATCGAGTTCCACCCGGCGATCCTGCGTGACGTGTCGAAGGTCGACACGTCGTGCACGATTCTCGGCGGACGATCGGAGCTGCCCTTCGGCATCGCGCCGACCGGCTTCACCCGCATGATGCAGACCGAGGGCGAGTACGCGGGCGCACGCGCGGCCGGCCGGGCCGGCATCCCGTTCTCGTTGTCGACGATGGGCACCGCCTCCATCGAGGATGTCAAGAACGCCAATCCGTCCGGCCGCAACTGGTTTCAGCTGTACATGTGGAAGGACCGCGAGCGCTCGATGGCGCTGGTCGACCGCGCGGCGCAAGCCGGCTATGACACACTGCTGGTGACCGTCGACGTGCCGGTCGCCGGAGCCCGCCTGCGCGACAACCGCAACGGCATGTCGATCCCGCCGGCGCTGACCGCCAAGACCGTCGTCAACGCCCTGCCACGCCCGCAATGGTGGATCGACTTCCTCACCACCGAACCCCTGGCCTTCGCGTCGCTGGACCGCTGGTCGGGCACCGTCGCCGAACTGTTGGACACCATGTTCGACCCCACCGTCACCTTCGACGATCTGGCCTGGATCAAGAGTCAGTGGCCGGGCAAGCTGGTGGTCAAGGGGATTCAGACCGTCGACGACGCGAAAGCCGTCACCGACCTCGGGGCCGACGGCATCGTGCTGTCCAATCACGGTGGGCGCCAACTCGACCGGGCGCCAATCCCGTTCCACCTGCTGCCCGACGTGGCGCGCCAGGTGGGCGGCGACACCGAAGTCATGCTCGACACCGGCATCTCCTCCGGCGCCGACATCGTCGCCTCCATCGCCCTGGGCGCCCGGTTCACGCTCGTCGGCCGGGCCTACCTCTACGGGCTGATGGCCGGCGGCGAGGCCGGGGTGGATCGGATGATCGAGATCCTCTCCGAACAGATCTCGCGCACCATGCGCCTGCTCGGCGTGGCCTCGCTGGACGAGCTCACCCCGGCCCACGTCACGCAGCTCGAGAGGCTCGTCCCCCGCACCCGGTCCTGACACCCGCGAGTGATACTTCGGCCCCGCGGGAGAGATCCGGCTCGCGGGGCGGGAGGGTCGCTCGTGGTACCCCCGCCGGCAGCCCTCATCGTCTGGCGGCCATAAGGCACATCGGGTGGGCCTACCATCCGAGCGGCCCCGGATCTGGTGAGATGAACCCATGGGTGTGAGCATGCGAGACGTCGCCGCCGCCGCATCGGTGTCGGTGGGCACGGTGTCGAACGTGCTCAATGCGCCCGACAAGGTCTCTCCGGCAACCGTGGCGCGGGTGCAGGCGGCGATCGAGAATCTCGGATTCGTCCGCAACGACGCAGCGCGCCAACTCCGGGCCGGCCGCTCGCGATGCGTCGGTCTGGTGGTCCTCGACGTCGGCAACCCGTTCTTCACCGACATCGCCCGGGCAGCCGAGCGTGCGGGCGGCGAACACGACCTCACGGTGCTGCTCGGCACCTCGGATGAGGATGTGACCCGCGAGACGGCCTACATCGACGCGTTCGACGAACAACGGGTATTCGGCCTGATGGTCTCACCCATCGGTGACGACCTCGAGCGGCTCGACGCGCTGCGGCGACGCGGCATGCCGATCGTGCTGGTCGACCGGGACGCGAGCGGCTCCCCGTTCGACTCGGTGGCCGTCGACGACATCGCCGGTGGACACCTGGCTGCCGGCCATTTGTGCGGCCTCGGCCACCGCCGGATCGCCTATGTCGGTGGGCCGCCCGCACTGCGGCAGGTCGCCGACCGTCGCCGTGGTGCCGAGGACGCGATCGCGGCGGTCCCCGACGCCACCCTGGAGGTCATCGAGACACCGTCGCTGAGCGTGCTGGCCGGACGCGAGGTCGGTGACCGACTACAGCGTCGACGCCCCACCGACCGACCCGACGCGGTGTTCTGCGCCAACGATCTGGTGGCGATGGGTGTGCTGCAGTCCTTCACGATGCTCGGCGGCACCGTCCGGGTCCCCGACGACATTGCCCTCATCGGCTACGACGACATCGACTTCGCGCGTTCGGCAGTGGTCCCGTTGTCGTCGATCAGGCAGCCGACGCGACGCATCGGTTCGACCGCGGTGGAACTGCTGGTGGCGGCGGCCGCGGATTCACCCCAACGGCACACCCCGAACAACCCGGTGTTCCAACCCGAACTCGTTGCGCGGGCATCCACGCTCGGCGCGCCGTGACGGTCCACCTCGCCTTGACGGCTCACCTCATCGTCCCGCGTTCCCGGGTCAGCCCCAGTCTGGGCAGCACCCGGTCTGTCGGGTCAGCGAGGAACAGCAGAAGCAGCGGCCACACACTGATGTCGGGAACGACGATCGCGATCACCAGCGCGACGACGAGCAACAGGAGGGTGGCCAATCCCGAACGATGCGTGAGCCATTCGTCGGTGTCCGCACCCGGCTCCATCAGTTCCGGGTACCGTGCGCCGTGCCAGGTGGGCCATGGCGCCAGAGTACGACGCCGATGTGGCGGATTGCGGGTGACGCGTCCGGTCAGTGCGCGAACGCTTCCGCCACCGCGCGTTCCGTGAGTCCGTAGTCGGCGAGGCTGTACCGGTGCCGGGGCTTGCGATCGCCCGACCGGCTCTCATCGTCGAGGGCGACCATCGCCGCCCGCGCCTCCTCGGTGAAATCGGCACCGAGGGCGGCGTAGACGCGTGCGACGGTTCCGAACGGATCCGCGCGCAGGTCCGCGAAGTCGACGTCGAGGAACTGTGCGGGGTCGTACTGCTGTCGTGCCGACTCGAACTCACGCAACCCGCGCGACCACAGTTCCAGTTGCGTCTCGCCGATCGTGTCGCCCACAAAGGTGTTCGACCATCCCGGCGTGGCGTTCTCCGCCAGGCTGCACATGGACGCGATGATCGTCTCCGGTGGGCGGTGCGTCTGGATGACCAGCGCATCGGGGTAGGCCGCCATCAACGCGTCCAACGCGAACATGTGGCTGGGGTTCTTGAGCACCCACCGCTTGTCCGGATCGTTGAGGCCGATCATCTGCAGGTTGCGTCGATGCCGTGTGTACGCCGGCGTCCAGTCCTGCTGTGCCAGCCACCGCGAGTAGGTCGGCAGGTATGCCAGCGATTCATACGAGATCGACATGACGTTCTGGCGCAACAACTGCCAGCACTCCTCGACTTCGGCGGCACTCATGTAGTGCAGGCCCATGAACTCGGGGTTGTCGACGTGGTGTTGTTCGAGACCGGCGTCGATCTGCTGATACACCGGGTTCGACGACCAGGTCTCCCGCGGCGGCCGTGGCTGCGGGAACTCGGCCAGCCACATCTCCAGTCCCTGATGCCGCGGATCGGCGGTGAGCAACCGGTGCAGGGCGGTGGTGCCGGTGCGCGGCAGACCGGTGACGAAGATGGGCCGCGTGATCGCAACGTCGGAGTAGTCAGGATTGTTCTGCCACAAGGCCTCCGACAGCAGTCGGGCGATCAGTGCGCCTTTGAGGAAGAAGCGGAACATCTTGCTGCCCACTTCGGTCAGATCGGCGTCGCGCGCATACGAGTCGAGCAGCACCTCGAGCGCTTCGAGGTAGTCGTGGTCCCCGAAGTCGTCGAGTCCGGTGGCGCGGGTGGCGGCCTCGTGCAGATCGTCGACGGTGCCCACATTGGTGCGGGGTGTGACGGGACTAGTCATGGTATTCACCGCAATTGACGTCGAGGGTGTGACCGGTGATGGCGCTGGCCATCGGCGAGGCGAGGAACACCACCGCCTCGGCGATCTCGTCCGGCTCGGGCAGCCGTTTGAGGTCCGATTTGCTCGCGGTCTGCTGGTAGACCTGCTCCGGGGTGATCTCGTATTTCTTGGCGATCTCGCCGAAGTACCACTTGAGTTGGTCGTCCCAGATGTATCCGGGCGCGACGGTGTTGATCCGGATTCCCTTGTCGCCCAGTTCGGTGGCCAGGGTCTGCGACATCGCCAGCAGCGCCGACTTCGCCAGCTTGTAACTGCCGTAACGCGGTTCCGAATGTCGGATCACCATCGAGTTGATGTTGACGATCGCGCCATCGGCATCGGCGAGTGCATCGGTGAAGGCCTTGATGACGCGCAGCGTGCCCAGCACGGTCAGTTCGAGACTGGTGCTGATCTGATCGAAATCGGTGCGTGCGAGGGGTTTCATCGACGGCAGCGCGAAGGCATTGTTCACCAGCACATCCACCTGGCCGAATTCGGCGATGGTCGACGACACCAGGGCGTCGACGGCGTCGTCGTCGGAGATGTCGGTGGGCACCACAAAGGTCCGACCCTTGCCACCGAGGTTGTCGACCTCGGCCGCGACCTCCTTGAGTCGGGATTCGGTGCGCGCGGCGAGCACCACGTGCGCGCTCGCCGCCGCGGCACGCAGGCAGATCGACCGCCCCAGCCCCGGTCCGACGCCGGAGACCACCACCACCTTGCCCGCGAGCAATCCGGTACCACTCACAGCAGCATCCTCTCCGCGAACGCACGCTGCCGCGCCGCGATTCGCTGCGCCCACCCGGCCTCGTCAACGGAGTTGTGTGAGAAGTACGGCAGGTGTTGTGCGACATCACCGATGTCGATTACCTGAGCGCTGGGACCGTCGGCGGCGGTGATCGGGTCGTCGGTGCGCTGCCATCGGAACTGCATGATCCCCGTGATACGTCCGGTGGTCTCGATCCAGTTCGCGATGCCGGGGTCTCGGCGGGATACCACCATCCGGATCATGCCGTCCGGATCGACCTGCGCCTGGGCGGAGTTGAGGCTGGTCTGATGGTTCACGTAGTCCAGCGAGATGTACCACATGCTGCCCAGCTGGAAACCCTGGTACGGCGCGGACGATTTCGGCACCGTGACGACCATCGCTTCGTTGTCGGCGAGCCGGAAGTGTCCGACCGACGAATATTGGGTCGCCAATCCGCCCGGCGTGAGCCGTGGCGTGGTGAAGGTGTTGACCGGTTCGTCGAGGTAAAACCACTTGGGGAAGTTGAACCAGGTGTTGATCCGCGACGTCAGCATCTTGCCCGCGGTGGCGTAACGACGTGTCACCCGCGCGAGGTCGGGCTCTGTCGGCGCTGTACCGGTGGTGTCGAGTCGTTCGATGGAGATGCTGCCCTTGCGTTGGGTCCAGTCGCCGTACACTTCTCGCACCGAGAGCATCGACGCTCCGTCGGCCAGGGTGATGTAGTCGGGACGCTTCTCGTCGATCGCGGGGCCGAAGGTGATCTCGAAGTCCCCGTTGGCGTCGATCGGGATGCGTCGGTCGTCGAAGGCTTCGTCGCCACCGGGCACCGATGAGGGTGTGTAGTCGCCGGTGAGTACCTGGAAGCTGAGATCGACTGTGCTGCCCCGATGTCCACGGACGACGTAGGTGCCACCGACGTCGAGGTCGGCGTGATAGTAGAGCGTGTCGGGGTTGTCGAGGCCCATCTTGGTGGTAGGGCCGGTCGACGTGATGAAGTTGGGGTGGCTTTTCTGCCGCGACCGGACGAGTTGCACGATGGCCGCGATGCTGCCGGCGAGGTAGTCGTATCCCTCGGCGAGATCCTGGTCGCTGTGCACGAAGTCGGCCGACGCGATCAGCTGTTCGGCCTCGGCGATGGCGTCGGTCAACGGCTTGGTGACAGCGACCTGTCGGGTGATCGCGGTATTTGCGGATGAGGTGTCGGTAGGGCTCGCCGTCGAGCTCATAGCCAGGTGTCGCCTCCGGTCCAGGTGAGGAAGTTCTCCAGTTCGGCTTGCGCCGGGGTGACGCGCGGATGTTCGGTCGACAGGTAGCCGCCGCGATAGAACAGCAACGGCTTGTCCTGCAGCACCTCTCCCAAGGTCAGCGCGCGCCCCAGCACGATGTGGTGATCGCCGCCGTCGGTGACCCCCTCCACGTCGCATTCGACCCAGGTCAGGGCGTGCCGGATCACCGGCAGGCCGGCCGGCGACGGGTCCCAGACGACGTGACGGAACTTGTCGTCGCCGGGCGCCCCGAAGGCCGCACTCACGTCCTGCTGCCGGTTGGACAGCACGTTCACACAGAACTGTCCGGTCTCTTCGATGACCTTCCAGCTCCGCGATGTCTTGTTGGGGCAGAACAGCACCAGGGGCGGATCGAGCGACAGCGCAGCGAACGACTGGCAGGCGAAGCCCACCGGGTTGCCGGCCGGATCGATCGTGGTGATCACCGTGACACCGGTGCAGAACTGACCCATCGCGGTGCGGAATTGGCGTGAATCGAATTCTGCGGAGCCGTACGGGGTTCGCGTCATGTCGGTGCTGGTCATCTCACTGGAACCCGACGGTGAAATCGTGGCCCCAGAGACTGACCGCGGTACTCTCCCGCGCGATCCACTCGTTGTCGTCCACTGTTCTTCCCTCGCAACCGAATTCGACGTCGAATCCACCCGGGGTCTTCATGTAGAACGACAGCATCAGGTCGTTGACGTGGCGGCCCAGGGTCGCCGACATCTTGACCTTCTTGCGCAGCGCCCGGTCCAGACAGAGGCCGACGTCGTCGGAGTTCTCCACCTCCACCATCAGGTGCACGATGCCGGTGCTGTTGGGGATCGGCAGGAAGGCCAACGAATGATGTCGCGGGTTGCAGCCCAGGAAACGCAGCCACGGCGACTCATCACCCTCCTCGCGTCCAACGGCCTGCGGCGGCAGTCGCATCGAGTCACGCAGCGCGAAGCCGAGCACGTCATGATAGAACGCGAGCGCGGCCTTGTCGTCGTCGCAGGTGAGCACGACGTGTCCCAATCCCTGCTCATCGGTCACGAACTTGTGGCCGTACGGGCTCACCACCCGCCGATGTTCCAGCGCCACACCGTGGAACACCTCGAGGGTGTTTCCGGCGGGGTCGTCGAACACGATCATCTCGACCACGCGGCGGTCGGCGAGCTCCTCGTCCTTGGCCTCGCGGAAGATCACCCCCGCCGCCGAAAGCCGATCGCGGACCTCCTGCAGCGCAGCGGCGTTGGCGCATTCCCAGCCGGACACCTGCAAGCGGTCGTGTTCGCCGGGCACGATGACGAGCCGGGCCGGGAAGTCGTCCATCCGCAGATACAGCGCACCCTCGGTGAGGCCCTTGCCCTCCACCATGCCGAGCACTTTCAGGCCGTACACACGCCAGGCCTCGACGTCGGTGGCCTCGATGCGCATGTAGCCCAGAGACCGGATCGGACTGTCACTCATCTGTTCTCACTCCTCGCAGTCCACGCCGATCAGAAAGCGCGCTGTCGCGCCGCTCCACCAGTTCATCGGAAGTCACACCATCGTGTCGCCGATGGGAATCCCGAACTCGCCGTTGCCGAATGCCACGTACGCGCGCTCGGGGTCGTTGGCCGCATGCACCCGACCGGCGTGGGCGTCGCGCCAGAAACGCTGGATGGGAGTGCCGTTCTCCAGCGCATGTGCACCGGAGTTCTCGAAGAGGCGGTCGATCGCCGAGATCGCCCGTCCCGACGCCCGCACCTGATCACGTCGGGCAGCCAGACGTAGTTCCATCGGGATCTCCTCGCCGGCGAGGATCAGGTCGTACTCCGCCTGGAGGTTTCCCGACAACTGCCGCCAGGCGGCGTCGATGTCACTGGCCGCCTCGGCGATCCGCACCTTGGCGAAGGGGTCCTCCTTGGCCTTCTCGCCTGCGTAGGCGGCACGGACACGCTTGCCTTGATGCTCGACGTGGGCGTGGTAGGCACCGTAGGCCATGCCGACGATCGGCGTGGCGATGGTGCTGGGATGGATGGTGCCCCACGGCATCTTGTAGACCGGCGCGGTGTTCTGCTCGAGCCCTGGGCTCTGCCCCATGCTCATGGTCCGCATGCTCAGCATCCGGTGGCGCGGCACGAACACATCCTTGACCTCGATGGTGTTCGAACCGGTCCCCCGCAGGCCCACCACGTTCCAGACATCCTTGATCGTGTACTCGCTGCGCGGGATCAGGAAGCTGACGAAGTCGACGGGTTTGCCGTCTTTGATGACCGGTCCGCCGACGAACACCCAATCCGCCATGTCGCAGCCCGACGACCAGGCCCAGGAACCGTTGACCTTGTAGCCGCCGTCCACCACCTCGCCCATCCCCATCGGGGCGTAGGACGACGAGATGCGGACGTTGGGGTCGGAGCCCCACACGTCTTCCTGCGCCTGCTGGTCGAACAGCGCGAGATGCCAATTGTGGATGCCGATGATGCCCGACACCCAACCGGTGGAGCCACATGCGGTCGCGATCCGACGCACGCCCTCGTAGAAGGTCACCGGGTCGACCTGATAACCGCCCCACTGCTCGGGCTGCATCAGCTTGAAGAAGCCGGCGCCCTCGAGACTCGACACCGTCTCATCGGGGATACGTCGCAGATCTTCGGTCTGCTGCGCACGCTGCTCGATCTCCGGGAGGAGTGCGTTGATCTTCTCCAGGACCTGTTCGGCCGCTTCGCTCCGTCTTGCTGGCATCTCGCCCGCTCCTACTCGTTGCTCGACGACCTACCCGGCCGCCCTGGTTCCCGTCTGATGATGAGATTAGAACACGTTCTCATTTATGTCGAGCACTGGGACTTTAGGCCCATTTGCTGGTCCGATCAGCATCACGTGACGCGATCGACTCGTCATTTTTGTAACATGTTCTAGTATTGGGTTCGTACCGATTCGAGCGGAACGAGCGAATCACACGCCAGAACAGGAGTAACGGATGTCAGCGACCCCCGAGGCCACCGCAGGCGTCACAGCCCACGGCGACGACGTCGCCGTTCGCGAGATCGACACCGGCACGCCCCCGACCCGGTTCGCGCGCGGCTGGCACTGCCTCGGCCTCATCGACGACTTCACCGACGGCAAGCCGCACTCCGTGCACATCTTCGGCACCAAGCTGGTGGTGTGGGCGGACTCCCACGGCGAGATCAACGTCCTCGACGCGTTCTGCCGCCACATGGGCGGAGACCTCTCGCAGGGCAGCGTGAAGGGCGACAACGTCGCCTGCCCCTTCCACGGCTGGTTGTGGAAGGGCAACGGCCGCTGCGCGGGCGTGCCGTACGCCAAGCGCAACCCGAAGCTCGCCAAGACCCGCGCGTGGCCGACGATGACCCGCAACGGCCAGGTGTTCGTCTACAACGACCCGGAGGGCAACCCGCCGCCCGACGAGTGCATCATCCCCGAACTCGACGAGGTCGGCTCCGACGAGTGGACCCCGTGGACGTGGAACCGCATCGTCATCGAGGGTTCCAATTGCCGCGAGATCATCGACAACGTCGTGGACATGGCGCACTTCTTCTACGTGCACTACGCGCTGCCGGACTACTTCAAGAACGTCTTCGAGGGTGAGGTCGCCGCGCAGTACATGAACTCGCACGGCCGCCCCGACGTCACGCTCGGCACCAACTACGGCGACAGCCGCCTGGAGTCGATCGCCGCCTATTACGGACCGTCGTACATGCTCAACCCGATGGTGCAGTACTACGGCGGTTTCGCGATCGAGACCATCCTGACCAACTGCCACTACCCCATCGACGAGAACTCCTTCGTGCTGATGTACGGCGTGATGGCCAAGGTCCCCGAGGGCCTGACCGCCGAACAGGCCGCCAAGATGGCCGCCAAGATCACCGCGGGTGTCGAGGTCGGGTTCCTGCAGGACGTCGAGATCTGGAAGAACAAGACCCGCATCGACAACCCGCTGCTCGTCGAGGAAGACGGCCCCGTCTACCAGTTGCGTCGCTGGTACGAGCAGTTCTATGTCGACAAGGCCGATGTCGACGAGGAGATGACGCAGCGGTTCGAATACGAGATCGACACCTCGAAGGCGCTGGAGAGTTGGGGTGTGGAGATCCAGGAGAATCTGCGGCGCCAAGAGGAAAAGGCAGCCGAGGAAACCGGGGCGCCGGCGACCGAGCCCACGGAGAAGGCGCAGGTGTGACGAGATGTCACGGGCAGCCGCGCGCGAGGTCGCTTCGGGGGGTCACGGCTGGGCGAAGGCCCCCGACTACCAGGGTGATCCCGAGCGCCTGGCTGTCGTGCACGCCGCGACCGCACGCGACCGCGAGCACTATCTACACGGCGGGATGCACGCGATCGAGTGCCGATCGTGCCATGCGTGCGTGTTCGTCAAGAAGACCAGCGCCCACCACACCAGCGTGCAGTGGACCACCGATGCACGGGCGCGATGCAATGAACTCGAGCGATCCGACGATGCCGGTAGGGCACTGCTGCCGGGCGCGATGATGCCGACCTGCCCGCGGCTGTCGGCGAGTATCGATCACGGTGTCGCCGAGGGGATCATCCCGCCGGAGTCGCCCGAGTCGGATCCGGATGGCTACTGGTGACGAGGGGTCAGCTGCCGTGACGGGGGCGCGAGAGCTGAATTCTTCAACAATCTCAATCAAAGGTTGAGACAATTGGAAGAACATCCGTCACTGTAGATGTCATGCAGAACATCCGGTGTCGGCTGGTCGGCGTGCTGTGCGCGCTCGGCCTGGCGACCGGTGTCGGAGTCGGGACCGCGGCCGAAGTCGCCGCCGACACCGGCTCCTCGGGCTCGTCGGGGTCCGTCGAGATCTACCTCCCGATCCCGACACCTGCGGGAATGCAGGCACTCACGGCCGCGATGACCCAACTCGGGCGACCATATGAGTGGGGCGGGACGGGCCCGTGGTCGTGGGATTGCTCGGGGCTCATGCAGTGGGCGTTCTCCACCGCCGGTATCCGGCTGCCCCGGACCAGCCAGGAGCAGGCCCGGGTCGGCCACTCGATCCCGCTGTCCGCGCTGGCCCCGGGCGACCTCATCGTCTTCTATCGCGACGCCAGCCATATCGGCATCTACGCCGGCTTCGGTCAGGTGTTCAACGCCTACGGGCCGAACGGAGCCCCGATCGGGTTCACCCCGCTGAACCACTGGTCGCACATCAAGACGATCCGTCGGCTGGGGTGAGGGCGGCGGCCACCACCAAACCAATGAGCGCGATGCCGACGATCAGCGTGCCGAGCAGCCCGTAGCCGACGTCGATCAGCGGTGATTCCACGCGCACGGCATCCTGCACCTGCTGATCGAACAGGTGGGCACCAGGGTCGGCCAACGTCGGAATCGTCACTGCCAGTGCACCGATCGCGCTCAAGCCGACGATCAGCACCGCGGGCCACCGCAATCGCGGACGCCACCACGCGAGCACCGAGACCACCGTGACCATCGACCCGAACATCACCGTCCACAGCCCGGGCCGCATGGTGTGTTCCTCGAGGAACGCCACATCCTCAGCGGTGGCGCCGGGCACCCGCACCCGGCCGAGCCCGGTGATCGAGGGCTGCACCCCCTCGTCGGAGACGCCCCAGGCAACGAGACTGAAACCGATCAGCAGCAGACCGCCGAGTGCGGCGATCGGCCAGGTGAACCGCCGGATCGTCGCTCTCGCCCGTTCGGCTCCGTCGCTCATTCCTCCAGGGTGCCATGCGGCCAGAACGGGTCACGGCCGGTCAGGCCGGCAAGTCGGTCGACGAGTCGGGCGTCGGCGGGGACCTCGACGACGGGACCGAACATGCCCTCACGCTCGCTCTGCGGACCCGGCGGATGGTGGAAGTCGTAGACCACTTCGAGGACATCGTCGTCGAGGGTGTAGTCGACGCCGATGGTGCGGGCCACATCCCAGCCGTGTAGCACCAGTTCCGACAGTGCGATGGTGCCCATGACCTCGGCCGGGGCGTCCACACCACCGGCCTGTGTCATCCCCTCCCAGGCATCCGGAGCCTGCCAGGCGTCGGCCAGTTCGCGCACATGACAGCGCAACGCAACGGACCAGCCGGGCGACAGTTCACTGCGTGTCGGGTCGGGCGGGGTGGAGGTCATCGGGCCGAAGTCCTTGTGGGCGGCCGCGGCGAACGCCTGAGACAACCCGTCGATGTGGCCGAGCAGGGTGGCGAGGTCCATGTCGGTACAGGGACTCGGTCGGGTCAGCATGCCGTCGGTGACGGCGGCGGCCATCGTGAGCATCTCGTCGGCGGCAGCCGAGATCTGCCGGGCGTAGGTGGTGTCGATGGGCATGGCGGCCTCCTCGCGTGGGTTCACTCAGGGGTATCGACCGGTTGGCCGACTGTTTTTCATCGGCATGCCACATTCCGGCGTGCCTGCGATGACTTTCGGCCACGCTTGAGGTCAGCAATGGTGTTCGATCCCGAATCCGCGAAAGGATGCATGATGAGCGACTACTCGGCGCCGATCGGCGCACCGATCTGGTTCGACCTGATGAGCAGTGAGCCCGACAAGGCCGCCGAGTTCTACGGCGACATCTTCGGGTGGGAAGCCGAGGAGCCCGACGCCGAATTCGGCGGGTACCGCAACTTCGTCAAGAACGGCAAACGTATCGCAGGGTGCGGGCCGGTGATGGATCCGAACGGCCCGTCGGACGTGTGGTCGGTGTATCTGCACACTGCGGACCCGGCCGCCACCGTCACCGCGGTCGAGAAGGCCGGCGGCTCGATGATGGTGCCGCCGATGGATGTCGGCGAGATGGGCACGATGATGGTTGCCACCGATCCGGCGGGTGCGGTCATCGGGTGGTGGAAGCCGGGCACCCATCCGGGCTTCCTGGAATGGGGAACCCACGGCACCCCGTACTGGTTCGAGTGCCAGAGCAAGGACTACGCGAAGTCGGTCGCGTTCTACACCGAGGTACTCGGCGCGCGCATCGAGGAGGTCGGGACCGGCGGCGACCCCGATGCGGTCGGGCCCGACCACTACGGCCAGGTCTTCCTCGGCGAGAGCTCATACTCGGGGATCATGGACGCGGCCAAGCTGTTTCCCGCCGAGGTGCCGTCGTTCTGGCAGGTCTACGTCACCGTCGACGACGTCGCGGCGACCGTGAAACATGTCGAGGCGCTCGGCGGTGGGGTGATGATGGCCGGTGAGGAAACGCCCTACGGGACGCTCGCCGCCGTCACCGACCCGTTCGGCGCAGTGTTCTGTCTCGGGCATCCGCCGGCCGGCTGGGAGGGCTGACGGCAGCGCGGTTGTGCTGCCGCGGGTCGGCCGCGACCACGCGGGTCGACTCGGAGAGCGCGGGTGGTCGACTGCCCGCGCGAACCGAGGCGACCCGCGACCGCAGACGGCCACGTTCAGCCGTCCGGAACGCGGGGCTCCGGCCGCCAGGTCAATCCAGCAGTTGGTCGAGGCGGTACCCGACGAGAGTCCGCATGCGCAGCGCCGTCGTGCTCCGCTGCACACCGTCGATGTCGAGGATGAGCCCGGCGACACGGTAGAGATCGTCCGCGTCCCGGGCCACCACCTGCACCAGCAGGTCGGTGGCGCCGCTGAGCCCGAGGACCTCGACCACCTCGGGTATTCGTTCCAGCGCCGCCGACACCTCCGCCAGCCTCCGCTGGGTCACCTCGGTGAACACATAGGCGGTGATCGAGTAGCCCAGCGCCTCGGTGTCGATGCGACGATCGAACCCGTGCAGTACCTCGGCGCCCTCCCACCGGGTCAGGCGGGACTGGACGGTGTTGCGCGACAGGCCGGTTCGTTCGGCGAGCGCACTCGTCGTGGCGCGCGGCGCGCGGATCAGCGCCCGCAGGATGCCACGGTCGGTCGCGTCGAACCTCAACTGCTTGCGCATCGTGACCATCCTGTCTGCGCCATCAACTCGATTGCTGCGCAATCTGCGCATTCTGTCGTTGGTGTCTTGCACACTCTGCCAGACCGCGCGCAGACTCAGAAGCGATCTGCTCAGCGTGGGTGCAAGGAGGACGATGATGACGACGTTCACGCCCCGTCCGGACGGCGAGGTCGGCCGCGATGCTGACGAGGTCCTCGACGAGATCTCGCGCCGGGTGCTGTGGACCTCCACGGCGATCGTGCACCACGCAAATCGAGTGCGACCCAATCCGTCCGGACTGAAGGTCGGCGGGCATCAGGCATCGTGCGCGTCGATGGTCTCGATCATGACCGAACTCTGGTTCTCCCAGTTACGTTCGGGTGATCGGGTCTCGGTGAAGCCGCACGCGGCGCCGGTACTGCACGCGATCAACTACCTGCTCGGGGAGCTCGATGCGGACCACCTGCCGCGGCTGCGGGAACTCGGCGGTCTGCAGAGCTACCCGAGCCGCACGAAGGATCCCGACACCGTCGACTACTCGACCGGCTCGGTCGGCATCGGCGCCACCGCCCCCATCTGGGGAGCGATGGCACGACGCTACGTGAGCACGGCGTTCGGCACCGCCGGCACCGGTCGGCAGTACTCACTGGTCGGCGATGCCGAACTCGACGAGGGTGCGGTGTGGGAGGCCATCCTCGACCCAGCGGTCCCCGAACTCGGCGAGATCGTCTGGATCGTCGACCTGAATCGTCAGTCGCTGGACCGAGTGGTGCCCAACATCGCGGCCGGGCGGTTGGCGTCGATGTTCGCCGCGGCCGGCTGGCAGGTGATCACGGTCAAATGGGGTCACCTGCTGCAGAAACTGTTCGCCCGGACCGGCGGCAATGCGCTGCGTACCCGGATCACCGAGATGCCGAATGCGGAGTACCAGCGGTTGTTGCGGTGCCGCGACGACGAGATCCGGTCGCGGCTGCCCGGTGCCGGACCGGAAGCCCGAGCCATCTCAGCGCTGCTCGCCGATCTCGACGATGCCACCCTGCACGCCGCCATCCGCAACCTCGGCGGCCACGACCTGGGTGCGTTACGCGCGGCATTCGCCGAGATCGACGACACCCGGCCCACCGTCATCCTCGCGTACACCATCAAGGGCTACGGACTGCCGACGCAGGGGCATCCGCAGAATCATTCGACGCTGCTCACCGAGGAGCAGTTCGCCGGTCTCGCCGACGAACTGGGCGAGGACCCGACTCGCCCGTGGCACCGGTTCGATGCGCACTCCCCGGCCGGCGAGGTGTGCGCGGCAACCGTCGCCCGGCTGACCCGCGAGCCGGTTCCGGCACCGGTGGGTCTCGCGGTGCCCACCGACCTCACCAGGGTGCCGACGGCGATCTCCACCACCCAGGCCGCACTAGGCCGGACCCTGCTCGACCTGACCCGGGAGGCGCCCGACGTCGCGCGCCGGGTGATCACGGTGAGCCCCGATGTCACGTCGTCGACGAATCTGGCCGGCTGGTTGAACAAGGTGGGCGTGTGGTCGCCGACAGAACGTCGCGACTGGTTCGACGACGACCGCGAGACGATCATGCACTGGCGGGAGCGGCCCACCGGGCAGCACATGGAACTCGGGATCGCCGAGACCAATCTCGTCGGACTGATCGGCGAACTCGGCGCCACCTGGAGTCGGTGGGGTCAGCCGCTGCTGCCGATCGGGGTGCTCTACGACCCCTTCGTCGAACGGGCCCTGGAGCCATGGTCATTCGGGATCTACGCCGGCGGGCAGTCCATCCTCGTCGGCACCCCTGCCGGGGTCTCCCTGGCTCCCGAAGGCGGTGCGCACCAATCGATCAAGACCCCATCCATCGGACTCGAACAGCCCGGCTGTGTGAGCTACGAACCGGCGTTCGCGCTCGACGTCGAGTGGACACTGCTGGATTGCCTGGCGCACATGGGAAAGCCGGGCGGACGATCCGCCTACCTACGGCTGTCGACCCGGCCCGTCGAACAGAAGCTGGCCGCCGTGCCGACCGACCCGGCCGCGCGGGAGCGGCGACGGCGGCAGGTCGTCGCGGGCGCCTATCCCCTGCGACGTGCGGCAGCCCCGGTGGTGACCATCGTCGCCGTCGGCGCCATGGTGACCGACGCGTTGGCTGCCGCAGATCGATTGGCCCAGATGGACATCGCGTGTGATGTCGTGGTGATCACCAGTCCCGGTCTGGTGTTCGAGGCCCTGCAGTCCCGTCGCGGACAGGGCGATGGACCCACGTGGATCCTGGATCAGGTGTTCCCCGCCGATCGCGCCACACCGATGGTCACCGTCCTGGACGGTCATCCGCACACCCTGGGCTTCGTCCCGACGATCAACCGCGTCGAATCGATCGCTCTGGGTGTCACATCATTCGGTCAATCCGGAGCCCTCGACGAGGTGTACCGACTGCACGGCATCGACGAGGATTCGATCATCCGAGCCGCGCTCGATCTGACCGATTGACCCGAGCAGCCTCATCTTCGCGTTCGCGTCCCGCTTCCTCTCCGACGTGCGTGCCGGCGAGTAGTCGGCAGACAACGTCGAGTCCCACTCAGCGGAAGCCCAACACCAATTTTGCTGAGACCCTTGTCACACAGGGGCAAACCAACCTACTGTACGTTCACTAGGTTTGACAGGAGCTTCGACGTGGCAGACACCCGCCCCTACGCCACCCTTCTCGCGAAGGGCGAAGAACGCCGGCAGCGCATCCTGGATCACGCTGCGCGGCGGCTCGCACGCCAAGGCTGGCGGAGCACGACGCTGGCCCAGATCGCCGCGGACGCAGGCATGACCGCAGCGGGACTCCTGCACCATTTCGAGTCCAAAGAACAACTGCTGCATGCGGTTATCGACGCGCGTGATCATGCTGATCTCGAGGAGGCAGATCTCAACGGCGACCTCTTCGTGCAGATTCGCCGCGTGGCCGAACGCATCCAGCGCTCGCCCGAACTGGTAGGCACGTTCACGGTGCTGTTGGTTGAGAATCTGGCTCCCGATGCACCGCTGCACGATCGGCTCCTGCAACGCTGGTACACCGCAGTTGACATCGTCCATGACGTGATCGAACACAATCAGCGAATCGGCACATACCGGGCCGGAATCAACGCACGTCTTCGCGCCATGGAGATCGTCGCGTTCATCAACGGGGTCGAGATGTCATGGCTGCTGGATCCGGAAATCCCGTTGATGGACATCTTCGACGAGTACGTCCGATGCCTCGAGATCGATTTCACTTCAGGGGAGCAAGCATGAAATATCAGCTCGACATCATCAGCGACAGCGTGGGCGACCTGGTACTGCACGCCGGGGGTTGGATCTACGACCGGGTGACAGCAGGTTGGGAGGTCAACATCGCCCTACCGCTCGGCGCGGACCCTCGCCCTGTCCGAATTCTGGGCGCAGCGCCCACGGTGCTCGACATCACCGGTCATCGCCTCCGCGCCTGTCGACCGGCAATCGCCACGTCGGTCGACTTCTGCCGACGTAACGGTGAAGTCGCGAAGGTCGTGGCGTCTGCCGCGCGCAACGAGACAGAGGTCACCATGTGGGGCGAGGATGGCTTCGGAATCGATTCCACGGCAAGTGTTCCGGTTTCTCACCGGCTGAGCGTGGCCGCCCGCGCATTCAAGACGCAAGCCCTGGCTGCCTGCGGCGATCATCCTCTGATGGTGTGCCGCCACGAGACATTTCGCAGCGTCAACCTCGCTGACGCCGACCTGGTCGCCGATCTCGTACCCGCGGGCTAGAACTCACCGGGCAACACCGTGCGCGCAGAAGTCCCACACCTCCTCGGCAGTGATCGGCGTCGGCAACATGTCGGCGCTGGCCGGCTGCGCGATGAACATGATCGACTGCATCATCATGGAGGCGACGCGACGAGGATCGGCGTCTCCCCGTAGACGACCCGCCTGGCCTGCGCGCTCGAGCAATTCGGTGAAGAGCCCGAACAACGAGGTGTAGGCAGTGCGCATCTCGACCGGGTGGGAAATCAACAACTGGGTACCGAACTCGGTGAAGAGCGGCCGGCGGGCAACCGGGTCGGGCTGACACAGTTCATAGAGCAGTTCCACGGCCACCCGCAACTGCTCGACCGGGTCGTCCTCATTCTCGGTGGCCGCCCGGATCTGCGCCGTCATGCGCACAACCGCTTCCTCGTAGAGCGCCAGCAACAATTCATGCTTGCCGTCGAACTGGAGATAGAAACTCCGCAGAGACTGTTTCGAGCGTTCGACCACCTCCTGCACCGTGAAGTCGGTACTCCCCTTCTCCACGATGATCTCCTGCGCCGCATCGAGGAACTTCTGGACCCGCTGGCCCGCCCGCTCCTTGGCGCCTCGCAATGAGCGCTCGACCGCACGTTGCTTCCATGCGGGTTCCTCGGACCCTACGGTCACAACCGGCCACCTTCACTCCGGTCCATCAACATCATCGGGCAATCATATCGGACCCGGTTTGCCCTGTTGCGCACAACTGAGAACAGGATTCTCCACATTTGATCATGGACGATCGACCCAGTCGGCGATCCATCCACGCGGCGCCAGATCGGGTCGGAGGCCGCACGCGGCGGCACCCGAACCCGATGCCGACTCCCGTCACATCTGCGCCCACACCGTCTTCGACTGGAGGTACGTCTCGATGCCGGCCTTGCCCGCCTCGTAGCCCCACCCGGACTGCTTGTACCCGCCGAAGGGCATGGAGTGATCGAACTGCAGCTGACAGTTGAGACCGACCGTCCCCGCCTTGACCCGCTTCGCCAGACGGTGTGCGCGTCCCAGGTTCGAGGTCCAGATGGTGCCGGCAAGGCCGTATGCGGTGTCGTTGGCCAGCGCGATGGCCTCGTCCTCGTCATCGAACGGGAGGACCGTGACCACCGGCCCGAAGATCTCCTCCTGGAACAACCTGCTGGTGGCAGGGTCCACCTTGGTCGCCACCGTGGGATGGACGAAGTAGCCCTTCCGATCGATGCGGTGCCCACCCGTCACGAGTTCGACCCCGTCGGATCGCCCCTGTTCCAGATAGCCCATCACGCGATTGAGCTGCTTCTCGCTGATCAAGGGCCCGATCATCGCCCCGTCGTCGGCGGGTCCGCCGAGTTGCAGGTTGTTCGCTATCGTGGCAACGCCTTCCACGACACGCTCATAGACACCCCGCTGAGCGAAGATGCGCGATCCGAGCATGCAGACCTGACCCGAGTGCAGGAAGCAACCGAAGCCGGCCATCGCGATCGCGGTGTCCAGGTCGGCGTCGTCGAAGATCATGACCGGGGACTTGCCGCCGAGCTCGAGGGTGACCTTGTTGAGGTTGCTCGACGCCGACGCACGAACGATCTCCCGGCCCACCTCGGTCGAGCCGGTGAACGCCACCTTGTCCACGTCGGGATGGGCGGTGATCTGCGCTCCGGCGGTGTGTCCGTAACCGTTGACCAGGTTCACCACCCCCTCCGGTACGCCGGCCTCGGCGAGGATACGGGTCAGGACCAGGGCTGAAAGAGGGGTCTCCTCAGCAGGTTTGACGACGGTGCTGCATCCTGCGGCCAGAGCGGGTGCAAGCTTGGCGCAGAAATTGAACACCGGTCCGTTCCAGGGGAAGATCAGCCCCACCACGTCGTACGGTTCGCGCAGCGTGTATGCGTGCATATGCGACTCCACACCGGTCAGGCCGCCGGTATTCACATCCCGCGCGATCCCGTCGATCTTGGTGCACCAGCCGGCGTAGTAGCGGAACCACTCCGAACCGACCTTCGTGATCACCTCCGCCTGACCGGGCGGGATGCCGGCGTTGACCGACTCCAGTTCGGCCAGCAGGCCGGAGTTCTCGTCGATGAGGTCGGCGACCCTCCACAGCACCTTCGCACGATCGTAATCGGGTACCGCAGACCATGTTCGGGCATCGGCGGTGGACTTCGCGCGGGCCACGGCGGCGTCGATCGCTTCGGGGCCGGCATCGGTGAACTCGGTGATCTGCTCTTCGGTGGCGGGGTCGACGATGGGGATCACCTCCCCCGTACCCGGTAGATTCCTGATCTCGTCCAACACAGACTGCACAGACATCGTCATTTCCCTTCGAGGACTCGCTGCGATCGCTTCGATTCAGCGACGCAGTCGGCGTCGTCCACACGACGCCGCGTCGCGGTTCCGCTCCACGCACGGTCGGCGCACGTCAGCGGTCACGCGAGCGCCGTGCGAACCGTGCCCACCGGCACGGCGAGGGCAAGAATAGCATTCTCGCAATTGCTTGTCGCTGTTTCCGATCGTGGTAGCGTTGCTCTCAGAGACGAGTCGACCGCCCTGGAGGTTCTGGTGCCGACATCAACCGATGTTGCCGAGTGCGGCAGTGATCTCGAACTCGCCGAGGCCGAGGCACTCGCCGCCGAGGCGGAGGCAGCGGCGGCCCGCGCCCGCGCCGATGCAGCGCGGGCGCGGGCCCGTGCGGCTTCATTGCGATCTGCCCGTATCGCCGGGACATACACCAGCCCATGCGATTCCGACGATCCCGAGGCGAATCGGGCGGAGCCGGATCCCGACTCGCAAACAGACCTGGACCATGCGGCAGCAACGTCGGTTCACGAACCGATCGATACCGAGAAGGCCGACGGTGCAGAGTTCGCAACGAGCGCAGTGTCCACAACGAGGAGGGTTCCCCGCGCGCGCCGCGTCCTCGGGGTGGTGACACACCGCCTCACACAGCGGCGGCGGATGACCAAGCGCGGCGCCGCCCTCCTGGCGATGGGCATGGTCACGGTCGCCGCGTTGGCCGCGACGGTCGCGATCGGCTGGCATCACCGCCAGGTCGAGGCCGACCGTGCCCTCGCCGCGGATTTCACCGCCGCGGCCGAACGCGGGGTCACGGCCATCACATCGCTCGACTTCGAGAACGCGAAACGCGACGTGCAACGCATCGTGGACCAGTCGACCGGCGAGTTCCGCAATGACTTCACCGGTCGCGCCGAAGATTTCACGTCGGTGATCGAACAATCGAAGGTGACGACGAATGGAGAGGTCACCGGGTCAGCTGTCGAATCCCTGTCCGACGACTCTGCTGTCGTGCTGGTGTCGGCACGCTCCGACGTCACCAACGCGGCGGGCGCGGAAGAAGAACCCCGCACATGGCGTCTGCGGGTGACCGTAACCGACGACGGTGGAACGAAGAAGATCTCGAAGGTGGATTTCGTACCATGAGCGCACCAGAGGACAACGACCACGACGTCGAGAAGCATCCCGCCGGAGACCTCGACACCGGCGTACTCGAAGTCGGCCAGATCCCCGACGATTCCACACCGGACACACCACCGGCCGGGAACACCGAACCGAAACCCACATGGCGGATACGCCTCTCCCGCCCCGAACGACCGCGCCGGCCGGGCGCGATCGGTGTGGCCGGGGCGCTGGCAGTCGCCTCGGTGGCGACCGCCGGCACCGCCTACCTCACCATCCACCGCGCAGACGCGGCAACCGACGACGCCGCGACACAGGCCGTTCTCGCCGCGGCCGACAACGGCGCCGTGTCGGTCCTTTCCTACTCCCCCGAGTCGCTCGACGCCGACTTCGCGCGGGCACGATCCAGTCTCACCGGACAGTTCCTGAACTACTACCAGGAGTTCACCGACAAGGTCGTCAAACCGGCCGCGACCGAGAACGACGTCGTCACCAAGGCGCAGGTTGTCCGGTCCGCGGTAGCGGAGTTGTCGAAGGACAACGCCCAGGTATTGGCCTTCATCAACCAGACCACCACCAGCAAGAACAAACCCGAGCCCGAACTGACCTCCAGCAGCGTTCGGATCACCCTGCAGCAAGTCGACGGGGACTGGCTGATCTCCTCATTCGACCCGGTGTAGCCCGCCCCGCTCTCCCCCGCGGCACCCGCGGTGGCGCCCGGCACACGGTCACGGCCCGGCGCCGAGTCAGTGTGGCAACATCGTCCGCCATGATCCGACGGGCCTGTTCAGGTCGGCCTGCCGATACTCGCGACCATCCCCGCCGACGTAGCTTCCTGTCGTCGGATTATATTGCGCGGCAGTCACTGTCGGATTGATTCCTGGTGTTGCCGACTCCCCGTTCGCCGATGGCGAGACCACACCCTGACGGATCAGACCGGGGTCCTTCGGATAGGGCCCGACCACCGGCTGGCGGGTGGCCAACGGAACGAACCTCTCGTCGCTGTTGCACATCGCCGCGGTGGGTGCGCGCTTGCCCGGTTTGTTCGCACATGGGATGTTGCGGACGCCGCGTACACCGATGTCGCTGTTCTGGGGTAGCTTGCAGTACAGATCGTCCGGCGTGTCGATGGTCGACGTGTCCTCCGGCGGGCGCCATTGTGACGGGGGCAGGAACCCGACCGTGCATGCGGGCGGATCGGAGATACCGCTGATCCGGAAATCCCCCAGACCCCACTTGGTGCCGTTCCTGTTGGGCTGCACGGCCTGGATCATGGAGATCGCGGGCGGAAGCAGCACGAGGATCTGTTCGAGTCCGGCGTTGTAGGTGACGGCCAGCTGTCCGATACTCGTGATGTTGGCGAGCAGGACCGGAAGGGTGAGCTCGACCGAGTCCAGCGTCTTGGTGACCTCGTCGGCGAATCCTGGCCCGGAGGCGAGCAACTCACGCACTTGCGGGGTGTTCGTGACGACCTGGCCGGTGAAGCCGGCCAGGTTCGTGGTCCACATCCGGATCGCGTCGGTACTCTGTACCTGCGAATCCACCAGAGGCACCGCATCCTTCATCAGGGTCGCGGCTTCGTCTCCCACACCGTTGAGACTCGCGGCGAGCTTCGATGACGAGTCGATCAGAGTCTGCAGGTCGTACCCGCGCCCCCCGAGGCTGTTGTTGAGTTCGTCGACAAGCCCGAAGAGCTGTTCCTTCGGGATGCTCGTCACCAGCCCGTTGAGCTTCTCCAGCATGGGCGCCACCGGCTGCGGAACCTCCACATCGACGGAGTCGATGACCGAACCGTCCCGGAGGTAGGGCGGGTCATCGGTCCGGGGCCGCAGGTCCACATACTGTTCACCCACAGCCGACATGCTCCGGATGCCGGCCGTCAGATCCGCAGGTATCCGTTCGTCGCTGTCGATGGACAACGTTGCACGAACACCGGTGTCGGTCAGACGCACATCGGTGACCTTGCCGACGTCGACTCCACGGTAGGTGACGTTTCCGAACCGATACAGCCCACCGGCCTCCGGCGCATCGAGTGTCACGGTGATTCGACCCACCCCCAATTGCGTCTGTACCTGCATGTACGAGAACAGCATCAACCAGGTGGCGAGGATCGCGACGACCGTGAAGATCACCAGTTGGATCTTCACCATCTTGGACAGGATCATCGGCCACCTCGCTGCGCAGCTCGCAACGGACCGAGCAACGGATCGTGGGTGGGTTGTCGGCTGTACCCGGGATCATCGGGTGCGAAGGGCACCACCGCATTCGGATCACCGAGCGCAGTGCCCAGCAACAGTTCACGCTGCAGACGAGGGACCGTCAGATCGACGGTGGCATGCAAATTGATGTAGTCGCCCCGAACGGCCCGGTCGATCACTTCCTGCCCGTAGGGGAAGACGGTCGCATAGGCCAGCGCGGAATTGATGCGTGGACCGACATCGGCCAGGGACCGCAGCGTCGGTTCCAGATGCCGGAGGTCGGCGAGCAGATCGTCGCGGACCTGGGCGATCACATTCGTCGAGGTGTTGCCGAACACCCGAAGCCGATCCAGGGCCGTGGTGATCTGCGGCAACTGATCCTGCACCACCGCCAATCCGGCCGGAATCCGGTGGAGTGCACTACTGATCAGTTGATCCTGCTCCGCGAACGAGGTGCTCAGCCGACGTGCCTGATCGAGCAGTCCGACGAGGTCGCCGCGCTGCCGGTCGAGTGTGTCGACAAAGGTCGACAACTGGCCGAGCAGTTCACGGACGTCGTCCTCGCGTCCACCGAATCCCTCGTTGAGTGAGCGGATGATGCCACCGAGCTGCCCGAGGCCGCCGCCGTTGACGACTGCCGACACCGATGCCAGCGTTTCCTCGGTGGAGGGATACGACGACGACCGGGCGAGCGGAATCGTCGCTCCCGGACTCAGTAGCCCTTTCGGCTCCACTCCTGGTGGCGGGTCGAGGGCGACGTGCATCGAGCCCAGCAGGCTGGTCTGCCCGACGGTGGCGGTCGCGTTCGCGGGCACCGCTGTGCCGTCGGACAACCTGACCTGGACTTCTGCGTGCCACCCCTCGACACGCATCGAGCCGACGCTGCCCACTTCGACGTCGTTGATGAAAACCGGCGAGTTCTCCGACAAGGTACCGATGTTCGCGATCTCGACGGTGATGTCGTATCCGCCACCCGAGGTTCCGACCGTGCCCGGCAGGGTCATCGAGTTGACGCCGTTCCATTGACAGCCGGCTCCGACGACGGCGATCGAACACATCGCGACCACGAGCCACGCAATTCGCGACCGTCTCGGCGCGGTCGTCATGACGTACCCTCCTGTCTTCCCGGAAGGAGCAGGTCATCACGGGTCCGCATGCTCGTACGCGGCGATTGCGCGGGCCGCAGATCGTTCTCCGTGTAGATCAGGTTGTCGGGATCCGCTGTCGGGCCCAGCACCGGGTTCAGCGGTACGGGCAGGTAATTGAACGTCAGCATCGGCGCTATCGGGCCCAGGTACTCGGCGCAACGCCGCGCGCCCTCGGCCGCCGTCAGATTCTCGATGCTCGCCACCGACGAACAGATGAACTGCACCGGATTGCTGAAGTTGTTCACGGTGAACACCCCGGCCTCCGTGCCGGTATCCGGGTTGTAGATGTTGTAGAAGTTGGCCATGTTCGTCGGGAACACATGCAGAAGTTGTTCGAGATCGTCGTCGTGATCGACGAGGTTCTGGGTGACCGCCGCCAGTCGCCGGATCTGCTCGGATGCCCGGTCCCGGTTCGCGACGACGAAACGCTGGACGTCACCGACGGCCTGCGCCAGATTGGTCAGCGCAGCATCGAGATCGGACTTGCTGCCGTCGAGGACCCCGGACAACGTGGCGAGCCGGTTCTCGAACTGTACGATCTGGGTTCCACTGTCGCGGACCGCGGTGACGAAGGTCTGCAGATTGGCGATGGTGTCGGTGATGTTGCCGCTGTTCTCCGACAGGGTCTGACCCACCTGCGCGAGTTCACGGAGAGCATCGCCCAGCGTGTCGCCGTTGTCGGCCAGTGCCGTGCCGGTCGCATCGATGAACCTGCCCACACTGCTGCTCTCGACACCACTGCGGGGCCCGAGATCTGTGGCCAGACGGGTTAATTGCTCTTTGACCTCGTCCCACTCGACCGGGACTGCGGTACGTGCTCGGGGAATGTTCGCCCCATCGGCCATCACCGGACCACTGGTCGCGTACGCGGGTGCCAGCTGCACGAAACGGTTCGCCACCAGATTCTGCGCGATGATGATGGCACGCGCATCGGCTGGTATGGGGACACCGTGGTCGACGCGCATGGTCATCCGGACGGTCTCACCCTGCGGCTCGATCGCGGAGATGGTGCCCACCTCGACCCCGGCCACCCGCACGTCGTCACCGACATAGATTCCGGTCGTGGTGGCGAAATCCGCTGTGATCGTGGTCGGCCGATTGAGCTGGCGGTACACGGTGACCGCAGCGGCGAGCACCACTGCGACCAGCACCACAACAGCGATGGCCGTGAGGTTTCGTCGATTCGTCATCAGCCACCCGCTCCCGGTATCGGAAGCCTCGACTGGGGAGTGATGCCGAAAGCCTGGTCGATGAATGGTTGCAGCAGCGGCCCGGGGATCAGATTGGCCACATATGCCTGGTAGAAGGGACCGCCGGAGACGGCCTCGCCCTGGGTCTGCGACACCTTCGCGAGCCCCGGGAGCGCCTGGGCGATGTTGTCCCGGTTGCGCTCCAACATGGCTGCGACGGAGTTCAACCGGTCCAGGGTCGGTGCCAGCTGTTCTTCGTTGTCGGCAACGAGTTTCGTCAATTGGTCCGCCACTGCGGCTGTGTTCGCCAGCAGCGACGCGATGGCCCGGCGGCGTTGCACGAGCTCGTCGAGGAGCAGATTCGAGTTCAGGATCAACGTGTTGACACGATTCGCCCGCCCCGCGATGACGTCGGTCACCGCACTGGTCGTCGCCAGCAGTTCGCGCAGTGAACCGTTGCGTGCGTTCAGGCCGCGCGAGATCTCGGCGAGGCCGTCGAACATCGGACCGAGGTCCGGCGCCACGTCGGTGACCGTCGCCGACAAGGTGTCCAACGACGTGTTGAGCGCCGCCGTGTCGATCCCGGACGTGTTGGTGGTCAGCTCGTTGACGGCGTCGTTGAGCGAGTACGGAGACGATGTCCGGTCGGTGGGGATCACATCGTCGGGACCGAGTACGCCCTGTCCGGAGGGTTCGACGGTCACGATGCGTTGCCCGAGCAGCGAGCCGGTCCGAATCTGCACGGAGGTGGTGTCGCCGACGCGAGTGTCCTGGTCCACGGTGAACACCACGCGCGCCTTGCCGTCCACCAGCGAAACGTCGGAGACCGCCCCGACACGGACACCCGACACCAACACGGGTGCGCCCGCCGCCAGGCCGGCGGACTCGGTGAAGTCGGCGCGATACGGCACGGTGGTCAGCCACATGGTGAACCTGGCGAAGTTCAGTCCCGCCATCACCACCAGGAAGATGAGAACCAATCCGACACAGCCGAACCGGACCAGTCTGGAGCCTCGATACTTCCGCATCTAGTCCGAGCACCTCCCGTTTCGCTGCTCGATCCACGGCAGCACGACGACCTTGCCGGCAGGATCGGACACGCGGACCGTGACCGCACACACGTAGTACTGGATGAAGTTGCCGTACGTACCGGTTCGCACCAGCTTCCGGAAGTTGCCCGGAGCCCGCTGCAGTGCCCGTTCCAGCGTCGGTTGGTCGCCGTCGATCGCCGGTGCCAGCCGGGACAGTTGATCGATGCTGCCAGACAATGAGGGCCGTGCGTCGGTGAGGAGATTGGCGACCGTCTCTGTGCCGGTCTCGAGGGCGGTGATCGCAGCGCCGATGGGATCACGCTGTCGCGCCAACTCACCGACCACCGTGTCGAGCCGGTCGATCATGTCGCCGAACCGGTCTCGGTCGGCCGACAGCGTCGCCATGACTCGCGACAGTTGGTCGATGAGCTGATCCATCACATCGACGTTCTCGCCGAGAGTCGTGAACAACGATGCGCTGTTCTCGAACAACGTGCGCACCGTACCCCGCTGCCCCTGCAAAACATCGAGCACCGCCGAGCTGAGCGCGTTGACCTGGGTCGGTTCCAGTCCGTCGATGACGGGCTTCAGGCCGCCGAGCAGCACATCGAGGTCGAGCGCAGGTTCGGTCCGCGAGACAGGTATCTGCGAACCTGCCGGCATGCTCGATGTCGCCGTGCCCTCGGTCAGCTCGAGGTAGCGATCACCGACGAGGTTCAGATATCGCACGGCCGCGCCGGTATCGTGGGGAACCTCGATGGCGGTGTCCACATCGAACCGGACGTGCACCCGGTGGCCGTCTGCAAGCGTGACGTCGTCGACCGTCCCCACGCGCACCCCGGCGATCCGCACCGTGTCACCCGACCGGAGACCCGAAGCATCGGTGAACACTGCGCCGTAGCGCGTGGTGTCCCCCGATCGTTGGTCGCTGAACACCAAGAGCAGAAATCCCGCGACCAGGAGCATGACCGTGGTGAACGCGCAGAACTTCACCACGGTCGAATCGATAGCGCTTCTCATCGCGGCGTCCCATCGGGGACCGGGCCGAACAGGGCTTGTTGCAGGCTCTTCACGTTGAGTTCCACCGATTGTCGGCTGGGATCGAACGGGTTGGCACCGGTGTCGGCCACCACATATGGCGGCTTCTCCTGAAATCCCACCGGCAACATCGAACACTGCGGTCCCCCGGTTGCCGCGACCTTGGGCAGGTCGTCGGGGGCGTGGTAGGGCTCGGCTCCCCAGAGGAAATTCGCCGACAGTCCCAGCCCCGGAACATCGGCCGGAGGTGAGACGGCGAGATCGGCGAATCCGTTGAGCGAGCATGTCAGCGCCTGGTTGTACTCGTCGGTCAACGCTGTTGTGGGCACGAGCAACTCGAGCGCTCTGGCCAGCGGCCGACGGTTGTCGGTCAGCACACGGTCCCCCGTGTTCGACAGGCCGATCACACTGGTCAGGAAGGCGTCGAGCCGTGTCTGCTCGGTCACCAGCGTATCGCTGAGGTTGCTCGCATGATCAACGGTGTCGAGCAGTTGGGCACTGGTGTCGCCATAGACGTCCAGCATCTGCGGTGAGTCCCTGAGCAATGCACGCAGCGCGGGGAGCTCCGGATCCACCTCACGCATGAACCCGTGAAGGTCGGTCAACATCTGGCCGAACTGCTCACCTCGACCCGACAGGGCGGTGGACAGCGCACTCAGAGCCGCATTGAGTTCGGCCGGGCGAATCTGTCCGAGTACCTCGTTCAGTTCACCGAACACCGTGTTGACCTCGACCTCAACGTGTTGTGCGGACAGCATCTGGCGGTCCCGAAGCCCTTGGCCGGCAGGTTCTTCCGGCGCGATGAACTGGACGCTCTTCGCCCCGAAGACGGTGGGCGCCGCGATGCGGACCGTCACATTCTCCGGAATGCGCGCCATGTCGTCGGGGTGGATGGCCAGCGTCAACGTGGCGGTGCCCGGCTGGTCGTAGTCGATATCGGACACGCGGCCGACCGTCACGCCACGCATCTGCACCTTGGCATCGACATCCATCACGAGTCCGGCGCGCGGCGCCACGAGCAACACGGTGGACGTTCTCTCGGTGGCGCCGGTGAACATTGCCGCGGACAGACCGATGATGGCGACAACGGCGAGCACCATCGCACCGCCGGCCAACGATCGGATCGCACCATTCGACATCGCCACGCCTCAGCCGGAGAGGTTGAAGTTGCCGTTGGAACCGTAGATCGCCAGCGACACGAGCAACGTCACCGTCACCACAGCGATCAGCGACGTCCGCACCGCGTCACCCACCGCGATGCCCACCCCGGCTGGACCACCACTGGCGAAGAAGCCGAAGTAGGTGTGGATCAACAAGATCAGCAACGCCATCGCGAACGCCTGGACGAAAGACCACACGAGGTCCAACGGGTTCAAGAACGTGGAGAAGTAGTGCGAGTACAGCCCCGTCGATTGCCCGAGCAACACCACGGTGGTGAAGTGACACGCCGCGAATGATGCGATGAGCGCGATGGCGTACAGAGGCGCCAACACGATCATCCCGGCGGCGATCCGCGTACCCACCACGTAGGACACAGGGTTGATACCCAGTGACTCGAGGGCGTCGATCTCCTCATTGATCCGCATCGCACCCAGCTGCGCCGTCGCCCCTGCACCGAAGGTCGCGGCGAGACCGATCCCCACGACCACCGGCGCCGCGATGCGTACATTGATGAAGGCCGAGAGGAACCCGGTGAGCGCCTCGATCCCGATGTCGCCCAGCGTGCTGTAGCCCTGCACGGCGAGGGTACTGCCGGTGGCCAGGGTCAGGAACCCGACGATCACGACCGTGCCACCGATCAACGCCAGATTTCCTGCGCCCATGCTGGTCTCGGCGATCAGTCGGATGGTCTCACGCCGATGGTGGATGGCCGCATGGGGCACGCTCCGAAGCGCACGCGCGTAGAAGATCGCGTGATCACCGAGACGACCGAGCACACCTATCGGCCGGCGGATCTCCCGGCGTAGGCGTGGATGGAGCACGCTCGGGACCACTGACCGCCCGGAGGCCCGCGAAGACGACATCAGCGACACCGTCGATCACCTCGCCGTCAGCTGGACGCCGATGGCGGTGATGACCACATTCACCACGAACAGGGCCATGAAGGCATACACGACAGTCTCGTTCACGGCGTTGCCCACCGATTTGGCTCCGCCCGAGACGATCAGGCCCCGGTAGCAGGCGACCACTCCGGCGATCAAGCCGAAGACAAGTGCCTTGACCGACGAGATGATGACCTCCTGGGAACCGGTCAGCAGGGTGATCCCGGATGCGAACGCACCTGGGTTGACGCCCTGAACGAAGACCGAGAAGACGTATCCGCCAACAATTCCGATGACACACACCAGACTGTTGAGTAGCAGCGCAACCAAACCCGATGCCAGCACCCGGGGCGTCACCAGACGCTGGATCGGGTTTATGCCGAGCACCTCCATGGCCTCGATCTCCTCGCGAATGGTCCTCGAGCCGAGATCAGCGCACATCGCGGTGGCGCCCGCGCCGGCAACGATGAGTACGGTGACCATCGGTCCGACCTGAGTCACCGACCCGAATGCCGCGCCCGCTCCACTCAGGTCCGCAGCGCCGAGTTCACGCAACAGGATGTTGAGCGTGAAGCTCACCAAGACCGTGAACGGTATCGCCACGAGCAGGGTCGGCATCAGAGAGACCCGCGCGACGAACCACGACTGATTGACGAACTCACGTGTCTGGAATGGACGACGAAACGCGAACGAGAACGCATCGGCGCCCATCATGAACAGACCACCGACTGCCCTCAACGGACCTGCCGAGTACCGGGATATCACCTCGCTCGCCGGCCCCTGACGACCCCGGGCGGGCCGGGTCGCGGTCACCGTCGCACCACCCTGGGCACTGGCGGCGCACCGGCGAGCATGGACTCCGGGCTCGACTTGGTCATCATTCTCCAATGTGGCAATGGCCTTCTCGCATCTCGCAATCAGATAATCACAACGAGCCGACTGAGACAACCGTCCAACGGATAGATGCTGGCCTCGGTAACAGCGGTCGCGATGCGAGAACAGGACTGTCGCAAGCATGTTTCGCGGTCGCGCCCATGCAGACATCGGACCCAGGCTCAGAGAATATGCTTCTCAAGTTTTGATATGGACAGTTGCACGAGCGGGTCGATTACCTCACACTTGATCCAAGCGTCGACGGCCCACGATGGCGTTCGACGCTCTGTCAGATCCGTGAAATGCAGTCCTGCGAGAGGACAATCCGTGACGAGCAGTACGACGAGCGACATCCGATACGACCCGTACGATGTGCAGCTCAACGCCGATCCGTATCCGACGTTCCGGCTGATCCGCGAGGAAGCTCCGCTGTATCACAACGCCGAGCACGACTTCTTCGCCCTGAGCCGACATGAGGATGTCACCGCCGCGCTCAACGACTACGCGACATTCAGTTCCAGCCGCGGGGCGATCCTCGAACTCATCAAGGCGAACATCGACATCCCACCGGGCGTCCTGATCTTCGAGGATCCCCCGATCCACGACATCCATCGGAAACTGTTGGCCCGGATGTTCACGCCGCGCAAGATCTTCGCACTCGAACCACAGGTTCGAGAGTTCTGTGCGGCATCACTGGATCCTCTGGTCGGCACGGGCAACTTCGACTTCGTCAGGGATCTGGGGGCGCAGATGCCGATGAAGGTCATCGGCATGTTGCTCGGCATCCCGGAATCTGATCAGGAGGCCATCCGGGACTTCGCGAACGAGCAGATGCGGACCGAGGAGGGAAAGCCGATGCGTGCCGCCGAAGAGGGCATGGCGACCGGCGACATATTCGCGGCCTACATCGACTGGCGGGCAGAGCATCCGTCCGACGACATCATGACCGAGTTGCTCAACGTGGAATTCGAGGACGAGACCGGAACACACCGCAAGCTCAGTCGCGATGAGCTCCTCACCTACGTCAACGTGGTCTCCGGCGCGGGCAACGAGACCACCACCCGCCTGATCGGTTGGGCCGGCAAGGTCTTGGCCGAACATCCCGACCAACGCCGGGAGCTCGTCGACAACCCCGACCTCATCCCCAACGCCATCGAGGAACTCCTGCGATTCGAGCCACCGGCCCCGCATGTCGCCCGATATGTCACGCGCGATGTCGATTACTACGGCACGACGGTGCCCGCAGGCAGCGTGATGATGCTGCTCATCGCGGCGGCCAATCGTGACGACCGGCGTTTCCCCGACGGCGACACCTTCGACATCCACCGCAGCACCAAGCAGCACCTCACCTTCAGTGTCGGTACCCACTTCTGTCTGGGATCGGCGCTCGCCCGTCTCGAGGGACGTATCGCGCTCGAGGAGATCCTCAAGCGCTTCCCCGAGTGGGAGGTCGATCTGTCGCAGGCGTCGCTGTCACCCACCTCTACCGTCCGAGGTTGGGACACACTGCCGGCCACGTTCTGACCCCCGCTCCGACCAGACATCGTCGAACACAGCACCATCTCAACACGAGGAGAGTTCTCATGACCGGAAGAGTCGAGGGCAAGGTTGCCTTCATCACCGGAGCCGGGCGCGGCCAGGGCCGCAGCCATGCGGTTCGTCTCGCCGAAGAGGGCGCCGACATCATCGCGATCGACATCTGCGAACCGATAGACGGTGTGCCCTTCGACCTGGCCACCGACGACGACCTCGCCGAGACCGCCGAACTCGTCAAGTCGCATGACCGGCGCGTGGTCACCGCAAAGGTCGACGTGCGTGACCTCAATGGCCTGACGAAGGCCGTTCAGTCCGGCGTCGAGCAGCTCGGTCGCCTCGACATCGTCGCCGCGAACGCCGGAATCGCCACCGGCGGGTCGTCACTCGAGGACATGGACACCAAGACCTGGCAGGACATGATCGACGTCAACATGACCGGGGTGTGGCACACAGCCAAGGTCGCCATCCCACACATCGTCGCGGGTGGCCGCGGCGGGTCGATCGTCCTGACGAGTTCGGTGGGTGGGCTCAAGTCGTACCCGTTCTGCGGACACTACGTGACCGCCAAACATGGCGTCATCGGGATCATGCGGACACTTGCCATCGAACTGGCGCAGAACAACATCCGGGTCAACTCCGTTCATCCGACGCAGGTGAACACGGCCATGATCATGAACGACGCGACCTACCAGATGTTCCGGCCCGACCTCGAGAATCCCGGCCCGGACGACTTCGCCCCGCTGTCGCAGATGATGAACACGCTGCCGATCCCGTGGGTGGAACCCGAGGACATCAGCAACGCGGTGCTGTTCCTCGCCTCCGACGAGTCGCGGTACATCACCGGTGTCACCTTGCCCGTCGACGCCGGCGCATGCCTGAAGTAGAACGCGCCACCGCCGGTGTGTCCTCGGGTGAGATCTCGAGTGACACACCGGCTCGACCCTGCCGAGGATGACCGATCATGAAAGTCGATGTGAACTTCCAGGTCTGCGAGAGCAACGGACTGTGCGCGGGTGCGGCACCGCAGGTCTTCGACCTCGATGACGACGACACCCTGCACCTTCTCCGATCCACGGTGACGCCAGATATCGAAGAGCAGGTGCGCGACGCCGTGCGCCAATGTCCGCGACGGGCAATTGTGCTCGCAGAGTGAGCATCACAACCGGGTGAACGACGACCTTGCGGTGAAGACCGCGCGCCTACACGGAATCCGTCACGTGTAGGCGCGCAGTTGTCGTGGATCGCCGGCCGGCTAGACGTCCGCCGATTCGGACGACCGGACCCCGGTTGATCGCGTGTGTGCATGGTCGGCGGCGATGTAGGAGAACACCACCGACGGACCGATCGTGGCGCCGGCACCGAGGTACTTGCGTCCCATGACCGAGGCCGTCGAATTGCCCGCAGCGTAGAGACCGGTGATCGGATCGCCGCCCTCACTGAGCACGCGTCCGTGTTCATCACACAGCACACCGCCATTGGTACCGATGTCACCCGGGTACATCGGCACCGCATAGAACGGCGGCTTCGCCACCGGCCCCAGACATGGATTCGGTTTATGCGACGGATCTCCTTGGTACTTCTCGTGATCGCCCTCGCCGCGATGGAAATCCGGGTCGACGCCGGTCGCTGCGAATGCGTTGAACCGCTCGATGGTCTCCGTCAGCGCCGCCGGGTCGATTCCGCACCGGTCGGCCAGCTCCGGCAATGTGTCCGCCTTCTTCATCGCCCCGCTGGAGATCCAGTCCTTGGGAGTCCGGCCCGGCGGCGCCATCCCGAACACATACCGGGAACGGTGCCGCGAATCGATGATCAGCCACGTGGGCAGCGCCCCGCCGACGGCCTTCTCGTGCGCGAACATGCACTGTCCGGCCTCTTGGTAGGCGACCGCCTCGTTGAAGTAGCGCTTCCCGTGCGCGTCGACCATGATCGACCCCGGCTTGCTGCGTTCACTGATGCACATCGACGGCACGCCGTCGGGCATGATCCAGGACGGAAGCCACCATGCCTCGTCCATCATGTCGGTGGCCGCCCCGTACTTCATCGCGATCTGCAACGTCTCACCGGTGTCGCCCGGATTTGCGCTCGTCCACTCGACACGACCCGGTTGATCTCGGGAGAACTCTTCGCGCATGGTCTGATTGCGGGAGAAGCCGCCGGCGGCCAACAGCACACCCTGGCGAGCCCGCACGCGGATCTCCTCGCCACCACGCTCGAGCACCGCGCCGGTGACCTCCCCGTCCTCCACGACGAGATCCACCAGGGCGGTCTCGGTCCAGATCGGCACACGCCGCGTACGCAGCGCCCTGAGCAGATAGCCGATCAGCGCGGCCCCGTTGGTGACGTTCTTGCGCCCGCGCAGTTTTCCCCACACGGTTCGTGCCATCACCCGCGACATCACACCCGCGCCCTTGCGGGTGAACAGGCTGGACACATACGCGGCTTCGTAGGTGTAGAGGGTCATGTTCCCCGCCACCGGAGGGCGCAGACTGTTCGCCCACTCACCGAGTTGCCGGGTGTCGAAGGCGGTCGCCTCGACCGACCGTGATCGGGCCACCCCGCCGGTGACTCCGCGAACCCCGGAGTAGTAGTCGCTGTAGCCCTCGCAGTGGAGAAACTCCACGCCCTCCTGCTCGAGAAAGCGCAGCATGTCGTTTCCCGACGTGAGGTACGCCTCCCGGCGGGCCGTCGACGACGCCGGGCTGCACTCGGCAGCCTTGCCGGCAACGGAATCGAAGTACGCGACCGCGTCCTCATGCGAATCGGCGACGCCGGCGCGGGCCATGATCTGGTTGTCGGGCAACCAGATCACGCCACCGGACATCCCGGTGGAGCCGCCGATCATGTCGGATTTCTCGGCCACCACCACATCCATGCCCAACGCCGACGCGCGAAGGGCGCCGACGAGTCCGCCGCCCGACCCGACGACAAGCATGTCGGTGACATGATCCCACTCCTGCATGGCCATACCTCAGTTCCGAGAGTCGATGTTGCCGAACGCCTTCTGAAGACCGATCACCATGTCACCGGCAGCGAGTACACCCCGTAGGCCAGTCGATCGGATTTGAACTCGATCGTCTCGGGCTCGACCGCGATTCGGAGATCGGGCAGTCGGGTGAACAGCGTGCGATACACGATCTGCAGTTCGGCCCGCGCCAGTTGTTGGCCGATGCACTGGTGGGGTCCGAAACCGAAGCCGGTGTGCAGGCGCGCCGAGCGGGTGATGTCGAGCTTCTCCGGTTCCGGGAAGGCCGCCGGATCCCAGTTGGAGGAGCTGAGTTCGACGATCACGCCGTCGCCCGCACGGATCGTCTGACCGGAGATCTCGATGTCCTCGAGCGCGATTCGACGCTGGCCATTGTGGATGATACCGAGGTAGCGCATCATCTCCTCGACCGCGTTCACCACGACGTGGTCGTCATCGGCGTCGCGGATGAGTGCGAGTTGATCCGGGTTCTGCAACAGCGCGAGTGTGCCGAGCGCGATCATGTTGGCGCTCGTCTCGTGTCCGGCGATGAGCATCCCCAAGCCCATCTGGGCGGCTTCGGCGGCGTCGATCTCGCCGTCCCGGGCATAGCCGGCGAAATCACTGAGCACATCGTCGGCCGGATCGACCATCTTCTTCTCGACGATCTCGTGCATGAACAAGAACATGTTGGCGAACGCCTGCATGTTCTCTTCCGGCGTGGCATACCGGTCGACGGCCTGGACCGAATTCTCCTGAAAGAAATCGTGATTCTCGTAGGGCACCCCGAGCATCTGGCAGATCACGATCGACGGGACCGGAAGAGCCACCGCGGTCACCAGGTCGGCCGGCCGGGGTCCGTCCACCATCGCGTCGAGCAACTCGTCGACGGTCTGTTGGATGAACGGCCGAAGGGCCTTGACACGCTTGACGGTGAACGCGCGCGTCATCATCCGACGGAATCGGGCGTGCTCCTCACCGTCGGAGTTGAACACAGATTTCGGCCGGATCGAGACATTGGCCTTCATCCCCTCGTTCCAGTGCGGGAACCCGGGCAGCGTCTCGTCGACGCTGATCCGCGGATCGCCCAGGAGCGCCTTCTGCGCCTCGAGCCCGGTGATCAACCAGGGCGTGGAGCCATCCCAGATCTCGACCCGACTGACCGGATTGATCTCGCGTAGCCTCCTGGTTCCGTCCGGAGGGGCGAAGGGGCATCGCGAATCCCGCTCCATCGGGAAGTAGGGTGTCTCGTTCTGTACTTCGGTCACGGTTTCTGACATGAGTTCTGGTCCTTTGCAGGGTCGGGGTGCGGGAAACTGCGAACCGGTCAGTCGTCGACGACGATGGCCAGGGCAGGGCAGACCGCTGCCGCGTGCCGGACGTCATCGGCCTCCGACGTCGGCGGATCCTCATCGATCAGAAACGCGATACCGTCGTCATCTCGCTGATCGAAGACCGCATCTGCGGCCGCAACGCACTGGCCCGACGCGATACATTTGTCCTGATCGATGGTGATCTTCATGGGGTTCTCCTAGCTGAGGGCCGCCGGCTGCGCCGCGGTCAGAGTTGTTGGGCTGAACACTGTCTGGTGGCTTCACGTGCGGCAGGAGATCCGTTCGCTTCGACGGCTCGGCCGATCCGGCCCCGGTGACGGCGCGGCTGCTTGGCCATACCTTGACAGGGGTGGCCGGTCGCACGGCGCGTGCAGTTCGGCTCCGATCACGGTGCTCTTCTGGCCATACCCACTGCGGCGCAAAGCGTCTGCGGTCGACAGGCCGGCGTCGGATGCGCCGACGATGAGAACGCCGGCGGCGTAGTTCATCCCTCCCCACCCCGACCGGAGCCGACGAGCTCGGAGTCATCCGACTTCCGCTCTTGTCCGCCGCTCTGCTGAGTCTGGGTGGGCGCACCGGCGGACGTCCCGCCGTCCACCGGCAGCAACGTCGCGGTCACGTAGCGCGACCGCTCGGAGGCCAGGAAAAGCGCGGCCTCGGCGACGTCTTCTTCGGAACCGTCACGTTTGAGCGGTCGGTTGGCCGCCATCATCTGCCGGACCATGGCGACGAAGGTATCGGCGTCGGCGCCCATCTTCTCTGCCGACTTGGCCAGAAGCGGAGTCGGGATGCTCCCCGGAGCAATACAGTTCACCCGAACGTCGTGTTGCGCGAGGTCGATGGCCACCGACTTGGAGAAGTGGATCACCGCGGCCTTGGAGGCGCGGTAGGTCAGTACGGCGGCACCGGCCTGTATCCCGCCGATCGAGGAGATGTTGACGATCGAACCACCGCCTGTCTTCGCCATCTGGGCCGCGGCGTACTTCGTACCTGCCATGACGCCGAGCAGGTTGACCTTCATCACGCGCTCGAAGTCCGCGAGGTCGTCGTCGAGAAAGCTCGGGTGCATGGTGCCCGATATCCCGGCGTTGTTGACCATCACATCGAGGCGCCCGAACTTCGCCACCGCGTGATCTATCACTGCCGCAATCTCATCGGGGACAGAGACATCGGTCGGGACGAACTCGACGGAGTCGCCGAGGGTCGCACGGAGTTCACGTCCGCCGTCCTCGTCCACGTCGGCGATGACCACGCGGGCACCTTCGGCGACGAACTTCTCGACGATGCCCCTGCCGAGCCCGGACGCACCACCGGTGACGACGGCGATCTTCTGAGACAACTCATTGGTCATTGTGTGGCGCCCTTCGATCTGGTTGGGATTGCGGATGTGCTCGGATGACTGTGATCCGATGACGACAGGTCCCGGAGCGGATCACACCGGAAGCCGCTCTCGTGCACGCTCTGGCGAACCCGCGGTCACCGACCATCGATGACCGCGGACAGTGTGCAGCGCACCCGCGGAAGGAAGCCTTCGGACGACGAACCCGCTCGACCGGTGTCGGTCCTCCGCCCGCGGAAGAGTCATTGGCCCCTGGCCGGACGACCAGGTGTGTGCTACGTCTCACTCTGCGAACCAGAGTGGCAGCGTCACACAATGTTGTCAAGCGATTGATTGAAATTTGCGATCGCAACGTCGGCGGCTCAGTCGGACATGCGAATCTTGTCGCCGAATCATCGGGCGGGACGGGTCGATATACCGCCTATTCGGCCGCCACGGGGTCCGCTACGCACGAATCGCGCATGTACTCAATCAATCGGGTGCTTTACCCGTGCGGTAAGGTTGAATCGCCGCAGGGTTGCGCAACGAAGCGCGTGCGCGACGGGATCCGGCCGAGGTGTTGCGGTCCGTCGCACACGGCGCGGAGGTCCGCGTCGGCGGTGAACAGTTGTGACGAACCCAGTCGAGGACAAGCGAGGTCAGGTGGATGGCTACCGTGTCGGGCTTCTCCGACGAGCCGGCCGATCACGGTTCGGCGACCCGCCAGCGCAAGAAGGAAGCCACCCAGGAACTGATCCTCGACACGGCCGAACGCCTTTTCGCGGAGAACGGGATCTATGCCGTGTCGAATCGGCAGATCGCCGAAGCAGCTGGTCAGGGCAACACGGCGGTCGTCGGGTACCACTTCGGAAGTCGCACCGACCTGATTCGCGCACTGGTCAGGCGCTTTCATCAGGGCATCGAACCCACCCGTGAGGCGATGCTCGAGCAGATCAGCGGATCCACCCAGATCCGCGACTGGATCGATTGCCAGGTCCGTCCGATCACCATGCGATTCGACGAACTCGGCTCGCCGACGTGGTTCGCACGGTTCGGGGCCCAGCTCATCTCCGATCCCGAACTCCGGGATGTCATGCTCGAGGAGTCATGGAGCGACTCCCCGTCCCTGCAGCAGACGGTGGACGGCGTGTCCAAGTGCTTGCCGTTCCTCCCCGCCCAGGTGCAACCGGAGCGGACCGAGTGCGCGCTGCACTTGATCATCAACATGTGCGCACAGCGGGAGCGCGCACTCGCCGACGGGCTACCACTCATCCGCAACACGTGGTCCGAGATGGCCACAGGCCTCGTTGACATCATCGTGGGCATCTGGACTGCGCCCGTCACACCCGCCTGACCTGCAGCGACGTACCCATTGGACCAGCACGGGTCCTCGGGATCCCCGGTGGGCGCGCTGCGCAGATCCGCGTCCCCTCATGTCGACCACGGGTTCCACCAAACATAAATCAAGCAGTTGATTGACTTTGTGCCTGTGATGCGGTTCACTTACTGCCATGAGCGCGGGTGACCGCACAATCCCGCTCAGGCGCTGCGCATTCGAGATGGCAGCGTACGCATACCGGTTGTCGGGCAAGGACATACAGATCACCGGCGCCTCGCGCGACCCACCTCGACGTTCCGCACAACCCGAGCAACAGTGCATCGGACCATCCGGATCCAGAGATCTGGCGAATCCGACCGCACGGCCGATACGGAGGTTCCCATGACAGATCCCACTCACACGACTGGGGCGACGATGTCAGACGATCGACATCCCACCGCAGAGGAGATCATCCGCTACGACAAGGACCCGGCAACCAAGATCGCCACCATCACCTTCGACCGCCCGGATCACCTGAACGCACCCACCGCAGATGCGCGATTGCGCTACGCCGACCTGCTACACCGCGCCGAGATCGACGACGACGTCAAGGTGGTGGTGATCCGCGGAGTCGGATCCAACTTCGGTTCTGGCGCAGACATTCCCGAGGCGATGGAAATGGAGATGGATCCGACCGCGGCAGGCCGCATCCGGGAGCTGCGTGTCGACGACGCCGATGCCATCAACTTCCCTCCGCCCGGCTCCTACCGGCGCGGCGCGTCGATAACCCAGTGGTATGCGAACTCGGCGGCCGGCTGCCGCAGCCTTCAGGACTTCAAGAAGATCAGCATCGTCGAGGCGAAGGGCTACTGCTACGGCTGGCACTTCTACCAGGCCGCCGACGCAGACCTGGTCATCGCGAGTGACGACACACTGTTCGGTCATCCCGCCTTCCGCTACATCGGTTTCGGGCCTCGGATGTGGACATGGGCCCAGACCATGGGCATTCGCAAGTTCCAGGAGATGGTGTTCACCGGCCGGCCGTTCACCGCGCAGGAGATGTACGACTGCAACTTCGCCAATCGCGTGGTCCCCCGGGAGGAACTCGAGGTAGAGGTGGAGAAGTACGCACTCGCCTGCGCGCGTACCCGTCCCACGGACACCGTGTTCATGCAGAAGATCTTCTTCGAGCTGATGAAGCAGCAGCAGGGCGAATACATGGGCAGCATGATCACTGCCCTGTTCGAGTCACTCGGCGGCACGGCGATGCCCGACGCCGCAGACCTCAGCCTCGATGAGGACACCTTGTCGGCCGGTATCAACAACGCCGTCAAATCCAACGACGACCAGTTCCCTCCGGACTTCCGGCTCAGCAAGTCGGGTCGTCGCCGGCCCTGACCGTTCCCCTGCCACCCGTCGCCATCCCGACTCCCCGACAAGCCCATGTGAGAAAGGTCAGGTCCGCCGATGTCCGCACCCACCCCCTTGGACAACTACCTCGTCGTCGACATGTCCGACGGGATCGCTGGTGCCTATTGCACCAAGATGCTCGCCGACGGCGGCGCCCGCGTCGTCACAGTCGAACCGCCAGAGGGTGATTCGCTACGGTCCTGGTCAGCGTCAGGGTCAGCTGCCGACACCGACTCCGACGGCGCTCTGTTCGACTATCTCGCCTGTTCCAAGGAGAGTCTTGTCGTCGACCCCGACGTCGCTGCCGATCTCGACATGCTCAACCGGTTGTTGTCGAAAGCCGACGCGGTGGTGTGGTCACGCGGATCGCGGCTGACCGCGCAGACCGCCCTTGCACCGTCGGCGATCTGCGACGCGCATCCCCACCTGGTGGTCACCGCGATCACGCCGTTCGGTCTCGAAGGTCCGTGGAGCGAGCGAGCGGCAACCGAGTTCACCTTGCAGGCGTGGTCGGGCGGCATCGTCGGACTCGGGCGCGGTGCACCCGACCGCGCTCCGGTGCACGTGGGCGGACGAATCGGTGAGTGGTTCGCCGGCGCCTACGCTGCCGCCGCCACCATGACTTCCGTATTGCGCGGCGGTGCCGGCGAACTCGTCGACCTGTCCATGCTGGAGACCGAGATCCAGGGACTCACCTATCATTCCACCACCTTCCAGGAGCTGCGTGGCCGCCCCTTCCGGTCCGAGCGATCGATCTTCATCCCCGGCGTATCCCAGGCGTCGGACGGCATGGTGGCACTGGGCTGTGCAACCGCTCAGCAGTGGAACGACCTGTGCGTCATGGTCGGGCATCCCGAGTGGATCGACAACGACCAGCCACTCCAGATCACCACCCGTGCTGCCGAATTCGCCACGGACATCTACGCGTGGATCTCGGAACGCACCGTCGACGAGGTGTGTGAGGCGGCGACGGCCTTCCGAATCCCCAACGCCGCCGTGGGCAACGGCGCCAACCTGCCCGAACTCGCCCAGCACGAGGAACGCGGCTCCTACATCAAGAATCCGACGCGTGGGTTCACCCAACCGGGACATCCGTATCGGATGAGTTCCTTTGCCCTCCACCAACCCGAGCCGGCACCACGTCTCGGCGAACACACCGAGGCTCTTGGCGCGGAACTGTCGGCCCCGGATCACAAGGGTGATCGTCAGCAGGCCACGACGACCGGCAAACCGTTCGAGGGTATGCGGGTGCTGGACATGACGGCGTTCTGGGCGGGACCGTCGTGCACGCACATCCTCGCCACCCTCGGCGCCGAGGTCATCCACGTCGAGTCCACGTCTCGGCCTGACATGACACGATTCATCGCCGGGGTGCCGATGACCGACGAGAACTGGTGGGAGAAGTCGCCGATCTTCGCCGGACTCAACACCAACAAGAAGGGCGTGACCCTCAACATCCAGACCGAGCAGGGTCGGGAGCTCCTCAAGGAGCTGGTGAAGACGTGCGATGTGTTGGTCGAGAACTACACGCCGCGGGTGCTGGATCAGATCGGCATGGACTACGAGTCGGTCAAGGCACTGCGCCCCGACATCATCATGGTGCGTATGCCCGGCTTCGGCCTCGACGGGCCGTGGAAGGACAAGGCGGCGTTCGCCTATGTCATCGAGGATGCGTCCGGATTGACCTGGCTCACCGGCCATCCCGACCAGAATCCCGTCGAGCCGTACTCCATCGGCGACCCCAACGCCGGTATCCACGCACTCAACGGGCTGCTCGTCGCGCTGGCGCACCGCGACCGTACCGGTGCGGGAACCCTGGTCGAGGCCAGCATGATCGAAGCCGCGCTGAACGTGTCCGCCGAGCAGGTCATCGAATACTCGGCATACGGCAAGCTGCTCAATCGCGACGGCAACCGCGGCCCCGTCGCGGCCCCGCAGAACCTCTATCAGTCGGCCGGCACCGACGAGTTCGGACGAGACGACTGTTGGGTGGCCATCGCCGTCGAGACCGATGCTCAGTGGTCGATCCTGCGCGAGGCGCTCGGGTCACCCGAATGGGCACTCGACCCGGCGCTGGAATCGGCCGACGGCCGGCGTGCCGCACACGACCTCATCGACGAGAAGCTCGGACAGTGGTGCCGCGTGCGTAGCGACGACGAAATCGTCGACACGCTCTGGGATGCCGGAGTTCCGGTCGCCAAGGTCATGCAGCCACATCGGCAGACCGAACTGCCGCAACTGGAGTTCCGGAGGTTCTTCGCGCAGGTCGACCACGCGGTCAACGGCACCGCGCGGCACACCACGCTGCCGATCCGCTTCTCCTCGGCACCCGAGCAGTTCGACATGCGCCCGGCACCTCTGCTGGGAGAGCACAACACCGAGATCCTCACCGGGATCGGGGTGACGGCCGCCGAGCTCGACAAGCTCGAAAGCGACAAGGTCATCGGACGGAAGCTGGCCTTCTAATCAGTCATGCCACCCATGGATCAGAAAGGTTCACGATGAAACCCACACCGGGAAAATCCCTCTTCAGTACCGTAGACGCCACTACCGTCGTGGTCATCCGCTGGGGCGAGACGGAGCTCGACCTCACCTGCGGCGGTGCGCCGATGACCGACACGGACCCCAAGACCGTCGCCGCGCCGCCGACGACCGGCGCCACCCAGCTCGGCAAGCGGTACACGACCGAAGACGGCTCCGTGGAGTTGCTCTGCACCAAGCCGGGCGACGGTGAGCTGGCCATCGACGGCGTGGCGCTGGGCATCAAGTCCGCCACCCCACTCCCCGCATCGGACTGATGTCATGACCGCGGGATCTCTGATCGACATCTCACGCCACGAGCGGTCGGCGGCACGGACGGATTCGTGCCCGGTCTTCGACGCGATCACCCGACTGCGGGCCGGCGAGATCGTGATGGTCTGCGACGACTCCGCGTCGTCGGCCACCTACGACCTCGTCTGTGCGGCCGATCGACTGACGACGGACCGTGCTGCGTTCATGGTTCGTCACACCTCGGGCTTCCTGCAGGTCGCGCTCCGCGACCCGGTGTGCGATCGTCTGCAGATACCCCCGGTCGCGCCCAACGCCGACCGGTTGTCATCGCAGCAGTGTGTCGCCGTGGATGCCGCGGTCGGCGTCGGGACCGGCATATCCGCCACGGATCGGACCCGGACGATCAACCGGTTGGGCGCGCCCGACGCGGTGTCGAACGACTTCACTCGTCCCGGTCATGTCGTCCCGATCCGGGTGGCCAGTCAGCCGCTGCGCCACGACACCGCCTCGTTGGCACTGACATTGGTGGAGATGAGTGGTTCGACAGCAGCGGTGTTCGCCACTGTGGTCGATGCGGACGGCCTGACCGAGGGTCTGCCGACGAGCACCGAGTCCGCCGCGTTCGCCGCGCGCCACGGTCTCGCCGTCATCGGCCTCGCACAGGTCGCCCACGCTCGGTCGGCCTGAGTCCGTGGTCCGCGGCCCTTCACCTGTGCACGTCCGTCGTCGCCGCGGACGGGCCACTCCTGCCCGCAAGCGCCCTCTGCAGAGCGGAGGCGTCCTGGGCCACTGCCTTATCCCATCACGTTTCGACCGCGCTCCATCCACTGCCCCAGGAACTCTGGGCCCGTTTACCTTGGACGGTGAATCATGACCACAATGTTGTCGGACTCTATGGTGTCGGACTCCGCGCCTGCCTCTGTGCAGTCCTCTCTGCCGTTGTCGATGGTTGAACGCATGACGTTGATCATGGAGGCCTTCGACCGGCCGTTGGCGCGCCTGACCCTCGACGAGGTGACCCAGCACACCGGTCTCCCGCGGTCGACCGCGCATCGGATCCTCGACCAACTCGTGCGCTGTGGCTGGCTCATCCACGCCAAGACGCACTACAGTCTCGGCGGTCGGGCGCTGACGCTCGGCGGTCGTGAACGTGCACAGCACGAATTGCGTTCCGCAGCTGCCGACATCGCCCAGAACCTGGCGTCCCGGACCGGGACATACGTGCACATCGCGACTCTCGCCGGCGCCGAGGTGTTCTACCTCGAGATGTTCAGCGGCCGTTCCGGTAGCCGCCCGGGCTCGCAGGTGGGCGGCCGCGCACCGGCGCACTGCACCGCGGTCGGCAAGGCGATCCTGGCCACCCTCACCCCCGAGTACGTCGACAATCAGTACGCCGACGCGCTCGGCAACGTCCGCACCATGCACAGCATCCGCGACATGTCGGCGCTGCACCAGGAACTTGCGCGTGTCCGCGGACGCAACGGATTGGCCCTCGAGCGGGGCGAGTGCTTTCCCGGCCTCGCCTGCCTCGGCGCGGCCATCCGCAGCGATGACGGCACCGTGGGCGGTATCTCCGTCGTCACGCCTCGAGACCAGGTGCTCGAACCGCTGGCACCGATGGTTTCGCGAGCCGCGCAAGCCATTTCGGCTCGGCTGACCGGCCCACGCCGGCCGCGATAACCCGAGCACGGCCACACCGACGCCGGTCACGACCCCTCGTTTGTGACCGGCGTCGGCGTGTGTGACCAGTACCGCCGCCGGCCTGCCTTCGCACCCGTCGAGACGCTCGCAGGCTCGCTACGCAGAGACCGGAGAAGACACCCGCGCTGCGGGCGCCGCGCGCTCCTCAGGAGGACGACGCCCGCAGCACGAGGTACCTCATTCGATGGTGACGCCCTCCAGAGTCCCGGTGGCCCGCCACTTCTCCAGGATCTCGAAGAAGGCCACCGGCCCTCCGCCATAGCCGGCGGAGAGCAGACTGTCGGGATTGTTGGTATCCCCTTCGGAGTCCAGGTAGCTCGGGGTGCAGTCGACGAAGAACTGTTTGCCCATTTCAGTACTGTCCGCCATGGTCTGGACCCAGTCGTTCTCGGCCTCCTGGTCGGCTTCCACCAGCGATCCACCCCGTGATCGCCACTCGGTGAGGATATAGGCGAGATGCCGAGCACGTTCCTCGGCGGTGTGGATGTAGTTGTGCGCGATGCCGGTCTGGGTGTATCCGAGGAAGAAGCAGTTCGGGAAGTCATGGGACTGGAGTCCGTGGAACGTCCGCGGACCCTTCGACCATTTGTCACTGAGCCGGACTCCGTTACGACCGGTGATGTCGAATCCCGAACGTCTCGTATAGCTGGTCCCGACCTCGAAGCCGGTCGCGAACACCAGCGCATCGACCTTGTACTCGACGTCGCCGACCACCACGCCGTCGGTGGTCAATCGATCCAGTCCCCGGCCGTCGGTGTCCACGAGCTCGACGTTGTCCCGGTTGAAGGTCTGCAGATAGGCGTCGTGAAAGCTCAGCCGCTTGCACAGTCGCTTGTACCAGGGCTTCAACTTCTCGGCGGTCGCCGGATCGGTGACGATCGAGGCGATGCGATCACGGACCTGCTCCATCGACTTGTAGTCCTCTTCGAAGAGGAAGTCGCCGATCTCCTCCATGGTCATCTCACCACCGCGACGCTCCAACTCGCGCATCACGGCGGGCGCGGTCAACTCGTCGGATACCCGAGTCCACCCATCGTTGACGAGATCGACCTCGGCACCCGCACCGGCGGTCATGCGGGTGAAGTTCTCCATCCGCTCGCGCTGCCAACCGGGTTGCAGTCCCGCCGCCCACTCCGGGTCCGTGGGACGGTCGCCGCGGGCGTCGACGGCCGCCGGCGTCCGCTGGAACACATAGAGCTTCTGCGCCCATTCACCCAGGTGCGGAACACATTGCAGCGACGTAGCCCCGGTTCCGACGATGCCGACCGTCTTGTCGCTCAACCCGGTGAGCTCGCCGGATTCGTCGCCACCGGTATAGGAGTAATCCCAGCGACTGGTGTGGAACGTGTGCCCCTCGAACTCGTTGATGCCCGGGATGCCCGGCAGTTTGGGACGGCTCAACGGCCCCGGCGACACCAGCACGATGGTCGCCGTGATCGCGTCACCGCGGTCGGTCGAGACCGTCCACTTCCGTGCCTCGTCGTCCCACGTCATACCCGTGACCGCGGTCTGGAACAACGCGTCACGATACAGATCGAAATGCTCGGCGATGGCGACGCAGTGTTTGCGGATCTCGGGCCCGAACGCATACCGGCGCGAGGGGATGTAGTCGAGTTCTTCGAGCAGCGGCATGTAGATGTAGGACTCGATGTCGCACTGCGCTCCGGGGTAGCGATTCCAGTACCAGGTTCCGCCGACGTCGCCGGCCTTGTCGACGATCCGGATATCGTCGAAACCTGCCTGTCGCAGCCGCACCGCGGCCAGGAGGCTCCCGAGGCCCGCGCCGATGATCAGGACCTCGACCTCATCGGAGCGCGGCCCACGCTCGACGTATTCGGTGTACGGGTCGTCGGCGTAATGCGAGAATTCCGCCGTCACCTCGACGAACTGGTCGACGGCGTCGGTGCGCAGCCGCTTGGACCGTTCGTAGGCGTGTTTGGCGCGTACCCATTCGGGGTCATAGGAGTCGGGCTGTGGTCCCGGGTCCTGCACAGAAATGGTCATGTCGTGCTACTTCTCTCCATTGAGTCGGATCTCACTGCCGAACCGCTCCCGAAGAGGTCGCGAATCCGGTGTGCCGCGGTAGATGCCGCGATCGATCAGTCGGGGCACGACCTCCTCGATGAAATCGCGGATATCGATGACACCGGTCGGGAACATGATGTTGAATCCCCCGACGGTCCCCTGGGCGTGCCATCCGGCGAGGTCCTCGACGAAGTCGTCGTAGGAACCCACGAACTTGCGGTGCTGCGCGCCGCCGCGGGCCAGGGACTGCGCGGTGACGTCTCGGACGGTGACCCCCGGGTTGTCGGAGATCCAGGTGTAGAGGCCCACGTAGTTGCCGTAGGTGCTCTTGATCGTGTCCTTCACGTCCTCGGGCCGGGGGATCTGGTCGAGGGGGAACGGGTCGTCGATGCTGTCGAAGGTGTACTCCAGCCCGAACTGGATCAGCGCGAACGGCGCATAGAGTTCGTAGGGCACATGATCGTCGAGGGCTCGCAGCTTCTCCTCCGCATCGGCGGTGGTCCGCCCCAGATAGGGAATCAGGCCCGGAATCGCCGGGACACTGCCCTCGGGGCGGCCGGCCTCCACCAACGCCGCGTCGAGCGCAGCGCGGTAGTCCGCAGCCTGCTCATAGGTGTTCGCATTGGTGAACACCATCTCCGCATGTTTGGCGGCCACCCGGATGCCGGGACCGGACCCACCCGCCTGTGCGATGAGTGGACGCAACTGTTGACTCGGCGCGACGTTGAGCGGTCCCAGGACCTGAAAGTTCTTGCCCTGATGATTGATCGGGTCGGCATAGAACTTCCGGATCCCGTCGGCGTCGAAGCGGAGCTCGCGGTTTTCCCAGAGCCCCTTGACCACGTCGAGGAACTCATCCGCGATCTGATAGCGGGTGGTGCGATCCGGATGCCCTTCCTTGCTGTAGTTCAGCGCCCACTCCTCGCTGACGCTGGTGACCGCGTTGAAACCGGCACGACCGTTGGAGATCTGGTCCAGCGAGCCGAGCAGGCGGGCGAGGTTGTACGGATCGTAGAAGGAGGTCGATGCGGTCGCGATGAGACCCAGGTACCGCGTCTGAGTGGCCAGCGCGGCGAACGCCGTGATGGGCTCCGGCGGGCCCCCGTCGAAGGCCGGCGACCCTGCGGTTCCCGCGATGTCGCCGAGGAACATCGCCGTGAAGAGCCCTTCCTCGGCGAGCCTGCCCATCTCGAGGATGGGCAGGTAAGCGTTGGTACGGTCCGGACCGCCACCGTGGCCACGCTCGAAAGCCGGTGTGCCCTGATGGTGGTTGATCTCGTTACCGACGAGGTTCAAGTGTAGATAGCGTTTGTTTGACATCTGCTCTCCGTCTTCGACTTTCGTCCAGATCCAACTCGAACGGTGGAATCGGGGTGAGGGCCCCACTGGCCTAGGGAAAGGCTATGAATGTCGGCCCGGCAGGTCAGGCCACGTCCCGCTGGTCGAGACCCCTCGGGTGGCCATCTCGTTGGCATAGCGGCTGGCTGGGTGTGACACACATCGACCCCGGCCTCCGGTCGTCACATGCGTGCGCGACCGGAGGCCGGGGTCGGGGCGGACGGGGGGTGAGGTCAGGCCTCACCTGCTGCCCTGGAGTGGTGTCACGCCTGCCCGGCCACCGCCTGCTGGCCGATCAGCGAGGTCACCGACGACACCGCATCCGTCGCCGACGCCATCGAACCATCTTGTGTGACATCGAGTTCCTGGCCGAACCACGTCATGCCGTCGGGATTCATCGGAGTCCATCCGAGTGCTTCCCAATCGGGGTCGAAGATGTGGTAATTGCCCGAGTACAACTCGATGCGGTGACCGGAGCCGGGTTCTTCGACGTAGAGGTACATCGCCTGACCGATACCGTGCTTGCCGGGTCCGCAGTGGAACTTGACGTCGAGATCACGCAGGGTGTCGGCAGCGACGATCAGGTCGCTGTGGTTCTCGAGGTTGAACGCCACATGATGCATCTGGGAGTTCTGCCCGGTGAGGCTCATCGCGATCGCGAGGTCGTGGACCTGTGAGGTGACCGAGGTCCAGGAGGCGATGAGCATGTCGTTGTCCGGCACATAGACGTACTCGCGGCGCTTGAATCCCAGCGCATCGCGCAACCATCTCTCGGCATCCCCCACGTATTCCGGCGAGGCCTGGATGTTGAAGTGATCCAGGCGCCGGACGCCGAGCCCCCGCCGACGCGACGAGTTGCTCAGCAGACGCGAACTGATCTCCGGCGGCGCGGCCGGCGCGTCGATGTCGTAGTAGAGCTCGAAGGCATGGCCCGAGTACGGGACCACGAATCGAAGCGCGGTCCCTCGGCCCGCCTGATGGCCGGCGGGCAGTTCGGCGACCTCGACGCCCTGGGCGCTGAACTCCTCGTAGAACAGCTCGACGTCCTGTGGCCGCCGGACGCGGAAGCTGTGTGAATCGACGATCGCGGTGTCACTGGCGAAGAGCACCAGTGAGTGATGCTTCATCTCCTGGTAGCCACGGAGGTAGACGGTGTCGCCCACCCTCTCGACTTCCTCCATCCCCAGGATGTCGCGGAAGAAGTGCAGCGACGTCTCGAGTTTCGGGGTGCCCAACGCAATCGCTCCGCATTGCGCGATCTGCGGTCGCTCCTGGGGTGCAGCGGTCATGGTCTGTTCTCCTCTGACGTTCGACTCAAACCTGCGCAGCAGCCTAGATTCGCGCCACGGCCGATGATGCACCCGATCTCGCTCACCGGTACCCGCACAGCCCGCTCGACGGTGTCCCGCAGCGGCGCCCGATCGGCCACCGAATGTGGTCCCGGTCACCGGAATACCCGGTCCCGCCGTACCCGACCGTCCCCACACTGGGAATGTCGCAGCTGTGTGAGCGGCTCTCATCACGACACCGCCATAGTTCAAAGGAGATCGGTGCAGTGGACCTCAACAAGGCCTACCTCTACAAATTCCAGCGCCTGGCCGCCTGGTCGGGCTTCCTCGTCATGGCCGTTCAGGGCGTGTGCTTCTTCATGCTCGCCAAGGTGCAGCCACCGATCGACCCGGAATGGTCGGCAATCCAGGTGCAGGACTGGATGATCGACAATCGGACCGGGATTCTGTGGAGCATGGTGATCTGCTCGTTCATCATCCCGTTGGAATATCTGTTCGTGGTGACGACCAGCTGGCAGATGCGCCGGATCGAACGCGGCTGGGGCGTGTTGACCATGACCCAGGTGCTCACCGGCGTCGTGGCGCCCGTCGGGTTCCTGTACCCGATGTTCATGCTGTCAGCCGCCGCGCTGCGTGTCGAGGAACGCTCACCTGAGCTGATCCAGCTGATGACCGACGTGTTCTACTACTCGTACGTGGGTTTCGCCTTCGTGTTCTGCGTGCAGGTGATCGTGCTCGGCATCGCCACGCTCATCGACTCGCGCAGGAACCCGGTGTTCCCGCGGTGGTTCGCCTACGTCAACTTCTTCCTCGCAGTCGTTCTCGCCCCCGGGGCATTCATCTACCTGTTCACCTCGGGCCCGCTGGCCTGGAACGGACTGTTCGCCTTCTGGCTGCCGTGTCTGGCCTATTTCGTCTGGAAGGTGGCCACCCCGCTCCTGCTGCTCAAGGCCGTCACGCAAGAGGAGGCCGAAGCCGACAACGCCGAGAAGGCTGCTCCCGTGCTGATCTGATCACCCCGTCACCCTCGGCACACCTGGGCGCCGGCCGCACAGCGGCCGGCGCCCTCACGTGTGGACAAGGCCCCGATGCAGCACCCGGCCGAGCGGCACCGGACGAGCGGCACCCGACGACGGCGCGCATCGGTGTCGCATCCCCCCGGCTCCCCGGGGTACCGCGTTGTGCGACACCATCAGATGGACCACGAGAGGGCCACGGCGATCTGATCGCCGTGGCCCTCTCGCCGTCATCGCCCGTCAGATGTGACGGGCCCGTCGGTTCACTCGGTGTCTGCGTTCACGCGCCCGCTCTCCACCAGATCACCGCTCGCGCCCGCGCCTGCCGCGATGTCGGCCACAGCCTGATAGGCGAAGGCGAGCGCCGAGCCGATGGGAGTCCCGGCGCCCGGGTACACCTTGCCCGACATCGCAGCCATGGTGTTGCCCGTGGCGTACAGTCCGGCGATCGGTTCCCCGTCGGCTCCCAGCACCCGAGAGTCGGCGTCGGTCTTCAGCCCGCCCTTGGTGCCGATGTCGGAAAGTAGCAGGGTCGCCGCATAGTACGGCGGAGTGTCGATCGAGACGATCAGCGGGTTGGGACCCTCCGCCTCGATCGGTACGACAAAGTTCTGTTCCGGCAGCGCCGGATACCCGACGATGAACTGGCACATCTGATCCCACGGCGTCTCACCACGGTGGAATTCTTCGTCGACGCCGCTTTCGACATACCCGTTGAAGGTCTGCACCGAGGCCGTCAGCTCGGCCGTCGGCACGTCGATCAGAGCAGCGAGCTCCTCGAGCGTGTCGGCCTTCTTGAGAGCGCCCGAGGTGAACCAGTCGTCGGCGATGGGGGTCTGCGGTGACTTGCCGCCGAACCCGTCACGGGAGAGCTGCTTGTGGTCGAACACCCAGTGGGTCGGCGTGTGCGACACGTCGGTGTCGCGTTCTCCGTCACGGATGGCGTGCCCGGCCTGGTCGTAGGGTGCGGTCTCGTTGGTGAACCGCTTGCCTTCGGCATTGACCCAGATGCCACCGCGCGATGCGTGGTTGAACAGGGGTTTGCCGTCCGGCTGCACCACACCGGGTACGTACCAGGCCTCGTCCATCAATTCCGTGTCGGCACCCACCGCGATGCCGGCCAGCAGTGCGTCGCCGACGTTGGAGTCCACACCGTCGGACCAGTCACCGGTCGACGGGATCGCCCCGTACTTCGCCCGGAGCTCCGGATTGTGCTCGAACCCACCAGCGGCAAGGAGAACCCCACGTTCGGCGCGCAGCGCCACCACCTCACCGTCGCAGCGCGCTTCGACGCCCGTAACCCGACCGTCCTCGACGATCAGGCGACTCAGTGCCGTGTTCACGCGCACGTCGCCGTGTCCGGTGTCCAGGAACGCGGCCAGCGCCCGCGCAATGAAGGCACGCCCACCGACCAATGTCTCGTCCTCGGTGTGACCATAGCGCTCGGTGTAGATCGATTTGCGGACGAGATCGGCCTTGTCGCCGAGTTCGGCAACCGTGATCGGCGCCGGGAAGACCGTTCGGCCGTGTGGCGTCGCCCCGGGCAGGCCGGCGAAGTAGTCGGGCACCGTCATGTGCGTGAACTCCCCGAACCAGGGGTTCTTCTCGAGTTCGTCGATCAGGCGGGGCCCCGCGGACAAGTAGGCGTCGTGTAGCTCCGCACGACTGTCGTCACCGACGACAGCACGCAGGTACTCGCGGGCAGCCTGGCGGTCCGACTCGTCGATTCCTGCCCGGGCTACCGGCGCGCTGCCCGGGAACCACAGTCCGGCACCGGAATACGACGTGGTTCCGCCGACCTGGTCGGTCTTCTCGATGATGAGGGTCCGCAGGCCGCGGGAGGCGGCAAGATAGCCGCCGATCATCCCACCACCACCGGATCCGACGACGACGACGTCGTAGACTTCCTCGTTGACTGACATACATCTCCTCCTGTGTCTCGATTTGTTCTCCGCCGCGCCGAGGGTCGGCCACGGTCACGTCAAGCAGATCCTGGTGTCACTCACAGCAGAACCAAGGCGCCGACAAGGACGAGCCAGAGTGCGACGCAATAGAATTCGAAGATCCAGCGCAGTTCCCTGCGCGCATGCCGTATCTCCATGAAGTCCAGCCCGACCAGGCGGACCTTGTAGGCGGCCAATGCCAGTACCACCACCGCCACCGGGGTCCCGGCGTGCATCTGCAGGCTCAGGATGGGACCGACGACCGCCAGGAGCACGAGGATGATCCAGGTCCGCACATACCGTTCGGCGAGCAATCCGTTGAGTGTCATCGGATCACGCCACGAGGTACACGAGCGGGAACAGCATCATCCACAACAGGTCGACCAGGTGCCAATAGCATGTTCCTCCCTCATAGAACACCCGACCCGATCCCTCCGATCGGATCCGTCGGCGCGCCCGAAGCATCAACACCACGAGGACGACGAAACCGAGCGCCACATGCGCCAGGTGCACACCCGTGAGGATGAACAACCACATGAAGTACGGATTCGAGTCGGGACCATGACCTTCCTGGACGAGGTGGGTGTACTCGACGGCCTTCAGTGCCGTGAACACGACCGCACACAACGCTGCGCCGGCAAACGCCCACGTCGCCCGACCGAATGCCGTCGCCCGGACGTTGCGCAGAGCGATCACGACGATGAGTGAGCTGGTCAGCAGCACCATGGTGTTCGTCAACCCGATGGTGAGATCGAGCGACTCCCGCGACATCAGATACAGCTCGGGGTCCTTGGCCCGGTCGAACAGGAAGGCGACGAACATGATCGCGAAGATCGCCATGTCACCGAGCAGAAAGACCCATAGCCCGGGCTCGCCCGGCACCCCGGATGAGGACATCTGATCGGTCGGGCGGGCTGCTCGCGACCGCACCGCCTCATCGTCGGCGCCACCCACCGCGCTCTCGGTCGGGGTCGACTGCATCACTCCACCTTCTCGGACCGGCCCACCATCACCGACCGCCCTGTTCTGCTCGGCTCTCACCGTCTGCGTGCCTGCACGTCATCGCCTCCCACCCGAAGGTCCTCCAGCGTGACGGTGTTCAGCACGCTCACGCGTGTTCGCTTCCACTCAGCGAGATCGATCGAGGCCGAGCGCGCGGTGGCCGGATCGCGGACCTGCGCGACTCCGGCACGCCCGCGCGCCTCGTCTCACTGTGCGGAATCGGGCCGCGCCAGAGACCATTCCGATCTCTAGCGTGTGCTCCGGCGGTCCGTCGCGCGAACCCACGTCGTGCGACACCCGACTGCGCACGACGTATGCAGTGCAACCGCTGCCGAACATCGGAGGACGCCCCATGACAGAGACATTCACATACGACTCGACCAGTCGGACGATGGCGGTCGACGGCGTCGAGGTGCACTGGCATGACGCCGGTTCCGGACCACCGCTGATCCTGCTCCACGGTTCGGGCCCGGGGGTGAGCGCGTGGTCGAACTTCCGCCACAACCTTCCGGTCTTCGCAGAGCACTTCCGGGTGATCATGCCCGATCTGCCCGGCTTCGGCGGTTCCGAACTCCCGGAACCCAAAGAGGTCTATCCCCTCGCCGCAGCCCGGTGGGTGGCGCGACTCATGGACGAGCTCGAGATCGAATCCTCCCCCGTGGTAGGCAATTCGATGGGTGGCGCGGTCGCCGCGGAGATGGCCGGACATCTACCCGAACGCATCGACCGGATGGCGATCATGGGATCGGGCGGCCTGTCGGTGAGTCTGTTCCAGACCGAGCCGAGCGAGGGTTTTCAGCGACTGTTCGCGTTCCTGCAGGAACCGACCCGTGAACGGATGGTCCAGTGGATCGACACCATGGTGTTCGACAAATCGCTGATCACCGACGAACTCGTGGACGAGCGCATGCGCAACGCCACTGCCGAGGGTGTGCTGGATCGCACTCGCGCCATCTTCGGCGCGATGTTCAACCCCACGCTTCGCGAAACCTACACACCATTGTGGAAGCGCCTCGAGACGATCACCACTCCCACGTTGATGCTGTGGGGACGCGAGGACCGGATGCTTCCCTACGACCAGGCCCACCTCGCCAACCGGTGGGTCCCCGACATCGAACTGCACACGTTCGCCAACTGCGGTCACTGGATCCAGGTGGAGAAGAAGGCCAGATTCGAGCGGGTGGTACTCGAGTTCCTGACCCGGGAATCGGACTGATCTGCACCACCACCCAGCCCACGGGACCATTCCCGCAGGCCACACCCCGACGGCCCGGAGGGAATCACCGCTATTCCCGCTGAGTGGAAAGTACCACCCACGGCCGACGAAGAGACAACAGAATCACAATCATCCGCCCGCCGGGCGGGAAGGACTACAAGGAAGTCAGAGGTGTGATGGCATGGCGCACGAAGTCATCAAACGGATCGAGGAAGCAGGACCGGAGCTGGCGTCCCTGGCCGAGGAGAACGAGCGACTCGGCAAGCTGAGCGACCGGACCGCGGAGCTACTCCGTCAGACGGGGGTCATCCGGTTGCTGCAGCCCACCGACTTCGGCGGCTATGCGGCACACCCGCGGGACTTTGCCGCCGCGGTCATGGCGATTGCCGCCAGCGATCCCGCCGCCGGCTGGGTGGCCGGCGTCGTCGGTGTGCATCCCTGGGAGCTCGCCCAGATGGATCGTCAACTGCAAAAGGAGATCTGGGGCGAGGACCCGGACACCTGGGTCGCGTCACCGTACATGCCGAACGGCGTCGCGGATCCGATCGACGATGAATCGTTCGTCCTCAGCGGCCGGTGGCCGTTCTCCTCCGGGTCCGACCACTGCCAGTGGGACTTCCTCGGCGCGCTCAAAGGCACCGGCGCGGGTGCGCCGATCATGCCGCCCGAGGTGATGCACGTCGTGCTGCCGAGGTCGGACTATGAGCTCATCGAGGACTCCTGGGATGTGGTGGGCCTCAGCGGGACCGGTAGCAAGGACGTCGTCGTGAACCAGGCGGTCATCCCCGCCTACCGGACGGTGACGCAGGCCGATATCTCCGACGGGACGGCCTCGGCTCGTTCGGGTCGCCCCGAGGCGGTGTACAAGCTGTCGTTCGGTGTGATGTTCCCCCTCGGCATCACGGCCGCGGTGGTCGGCATCTGCGAGGGTGCCCTCAAGACGCATCTCGAGATCCAGAAGGATCGGGTGGCGGTCACCGGGGTCCAGGTGCGCGACGATCCGTACGTGCTGCACGCGGCCGGCGAGGCCGCGGCCGAGATCGAGGCCTCACGGGTGCAGCTGATCGAGGGCATCAGCCGCCTGCACGACATGATCGAGAACGGGATCGAGCCGAGCATCGAGGATCGCTCCAACCAGCGCCGCAACCAGGTTCGCTGTGCGTGGCGTGCGGTCTCGGCGCTCGACGAGATCTTCGCCCGCTCGGGTGGCGTCGCCATCCGTAAGAGCAGCCCGATGCAACGCTATTGGCGCGACGCACATGTGGGTCTGCAGCACATGATTCACGTGGACGGCGCGCCGTATCATTCGAACGCGCTGCACAACATGGGACTCGAGACACCCCCCGGGATGCTCGTCACCATCTGATCACGAGCACCGGCGAAGGCGACAGGACCGACGACATGACCGACACCGATTCCACCAGGATCTTCGAGGCGCGACACCTGCGCGACGTGCTGGGGAACTTCCCCACGAGCGTCGTCGCGGTCACGACCACCGCGGCCGACGGCGTCCCCGTCGGAATGGTCGTTGGATCGTTCACCTCGGTGTCCCTGGATCCACCGTTGGTGTCATTTCTGGTCGACAGGTCGTCCTCGACACTGCCCAAGATCCTTGCTGCCGGGCGGTTCTGCGCCAACGCGCTGGCATCGGATCAGGAATGGCTGTGCCGGCAGATGGCAAAGAAGGGTGCGGATCGATTCACCGGCGTCTCCTGGGAACGGTCTGCCCACGACAACCCCATCATCGACGGCGTCGTGGCCTGGGTCGACTGCACGATCGACAAGACCGTTGAGCTCGGCGACCACTTCCTGGTCGTCGGGTTCATCGGGGATCTCAACGTGGCGTCGGTCAAGCGCCCACTGTTGTTCTTCCGTGGCGGCTACGGCGACTACACGTCCACCTCGCAACTGCTGCTCGACAGCCACCTGCGCTCCTGAACCCGCATCATCAACACCGGGGCATCGTCAGAGCGATGCGGAAGGGGCCGGCGAGGATCAGACCTCGCCGGCCCCTTCCGCGTCTTCACTTGTCACGTCACCCGACTCAGCGCCCGCTCCACTGCGGCGCCCGCCGCTCGGCAAACGCCGCCGGCCCCTCCCGGGCGTCATCGGATGCGAAGACCGGATCGGTGTAGGCAGTCTGGCGCTCGAATGCCTCGTCGTCGGTCCAGGTGCGCGAATGGTGGGCCAGGGCCTTGCTGGCCCGCACCGCGAGCGGCGCGTTCCCAGCGATCGTGGCGGCGAGTTCACGTGCCGCGTCGAGCGCGCCGCCGTCGGCAACCACCCGATTCACCAGTCCGTGCCGTTCTGCCAGTCCTGCCGACATCGGGTCGCCGGTCAGGAGCAGCTCCAACGCTATGGCCTGTGGCAGCACCCGGGGCGCTCGAAAGATCCCGCCCGCTCGCGCAACGAGTCCGCGTTTCACCTCCGGTAGGCCGAATCTCGCGCTCTCGCCGGCGACGACGAGGTCGGCGGCGAGCACCATCTCGAATCCACCGCCGAGAGCCCACCCTTCGACCGCGGCGATCAACGGTTTCGCCGGCGGGCGCTGCACCAGACCACCGAATCCACGGCCTTCGACGACGGGCCGCTCTCCCAACTGGAAACGTTTCAAGTCCATTCCGGCGCAGAATGTCCCACCCCGCCCGGTCAGGATGCCCACGGATATGTCCGGATCGGCGTCGAGGCGATCGAGTGCGGCCGCGAGTTGCTCGGCAGCACTCCTGGTCATGGCGTTTCGCTGATCGGGCCGGTTGATGGTCATGATCAGCACACCGCCGGCCACCTCGGTCAGGATCTCGGCACCGGGATCGGCCGTGGCGTCCGCGGTGGTTCGCCTGCCCGTGCTCATCGCGGAGCCATCCTGATCGCACCGTCGAGACGGATCGTCTCGCCGTTCACGTAGGCGTTCTGCAGAAGGGTCAGAGCCATCCCCGCGTAGTCGTCGGGCAATCCGAGACGCTTGGGGAACGGTACCGAAGCGGCCAACCCTTCTCGGATGTCGTCGCGCAGGCGCGCGAGCATCGGCGTATCGAAGGTGCCCGGCGCGATGGTGTTGACACGGATGCCCACGCTGGCCAGGTCGCGCGCGGCCACCAGGGTCATGCCGTGGATTGCTGCCTTGGACGCGGTGTAGGAGGTCTGCCCGATCTGCCCATCGAAGGCGGCGACCGATGCGGTCAGCACGATGGCGCCGCGTTCGGTGTCGATCGGTTCGTTGCGCGCGATCCGGGACGCAGCGAGCCGGAGCACGTTGTAGCTCCCGATCAGATTGACTTCCAGCACGTCGCGAAAGCTCTGCAGCGCGGCGGGCTCGCCCGCCTTGTCGAGAATGCGCAGCCGGTCACCGCCGCGACCCGCGCAGTGGACGGCACCGCGCAGCGGACCGTGCGACTCCGTCGCGTCGAGTGCCTCGACCAGGCTGTCCTCGTCGGTCACGTCGGCCGGTACGAACACGGCCGCCGTCCCGAGGCGTTCGGCGGTCACCTTTCCGTCCGATGACGGAAGGTCGGCGATGATCACGCGTCCGCCCGCCGCCACTATCGCGGTTGCGGTCGCCTCACCCAGCCCGGACGCGCCGCCGGTGACCAGGAAGGTGTTGCCGTTCAAGTGCATCTCTGCCGTGTCCTTTCACATACCTCACCCCGACGACAGGTGGTCGTCGGGATACTCGATGGTGACATGCGACTCAGTATCACCCGCGTCGCTTCGCCGCCCGCAACTCGCCATGCCGCTTGAGCATCTGCGCCGCGATCGCCTCGAGGTCGGCCGGCGGTGTGCGCAAGGCCGCGAGACCCGAATCCCGGCTCGGCAGAGACACCGTGGCGGTCGCCGGACAGGTGACCTCACCGCGCTGGCTCGTACCACGGAACCCGATGTCGACCAGATGTCGCCGGCCCTCGACCCGCTTGCCCACGACCTCGCCGGTGAACGTGTGGACGTCCCCGAGGTAGTTGAATTTGCGCATCTGGCTCGACATCGACTCGACCCAGCCGTCGTCACCCACCCAGTCGGTCAGATAGTGGGTGAGCCAGCAGTCGCGCATCATCCCGTAGTCGTAGGACGCGGGGATGCCGATCGAGCGCGCGTACTCCGCGTCCCAATGGATACGCTGCGCCACATCGGGGATGCCTTGTTCGTTCGGAATGTAGAAGGCACCGATGCGGTGCCGATTCTGATGCCACAGCCGGCCGGTGCACGGCGTATAGGGCGCGAATCCATATCCGCCCGAATGGAACACGACCATATCGGTGACGGTCAGCGGCCCCTTCGCCATCGTCGGTAACTGCTCACCGACGGTGACGTCCTCCCAGTATCGCGGTTGGGCACCGCGACGCTGCTCAGCGGCATAGATCTCGTCGATGGCCGCGATGTCGTCGGGCGTGTAGGTCGCGCGTTCGATGGTGTCGTACTTCTTGCGCTTCTTGGATTCGTGGCGTTCGGTGTGGATCGTCAGCACACGCTGGATCTGGACGATCTCGGCGCGCTGATTGAACTGGACGTGAATACGGGTGACCAGCAGCGAACGGCCGGCGAACTCCGAATCCTTGAACTCGACGTTGTCGAATCCCTCGAAGGAGTAGACGGTGTCGCCGTCGTAGACCGGGCGATACCAGTCGGTGGTGGTGCCGGAGACGAACACGTGGATGCCACGGAACGGCGGACGGCGCTGTTCGGTCGGGATCGGGTCCGCGAGGAGATCCTTCGTGACCGCGATGTTGATCATCGGCGGTGCGATCTGCGCGCCCCAGCGGGTGTCGAGACCGTAGTCCTCGTCGACGAACAACGGATTGTCGTCGCCGTAGCTGCGGGCGAATGCCCTCATCACGTCCGGTGAGGCCCGGGAGAACTGCTCACGCTTACGGACTGCGTGATAGACCCCGACGATGTCGCGGGCACGCTGGATGTCCTCGTCCTTGAAGGTGAAGACCTCTGTGGGCTGCGGAGCCTCCGGAGTCTCCGCAGCCTTCGAAACAGCCTCAGTGCTCACAGGTGGATGCCTTTCGAAAACCATGCCTTGCGGCATTCGGGAATGCCGAGTTCGATTCTGTCGCCGGTGTACCCGAGAATCAGAACTCGATGGTCGCCTCGTCGTGCACGCCGGCGCGGATCTCCTCCATCGCGGCGAGCCTGCGCACCATGTCGGCACGGCTCATCACGATGTCGTCACCACCGACCCCGCGATCGAGGCGATCGATCCGGCCACGTTCGGCCGCGATCTCCTCGTCGAGCAGTGACCCGGCGAGGTCACGGGTCAGCAGATCCTGATCCACCCAGTCAGCCTGGGGGACTTGCTCGATTGGTTCTTCCATCACCGAGTCCGTCCTACGAGGTGCGCGGGAAATTGAGCAGACGCCGTGCATTGAGTTCGACGATCTTGTGCACTTCGTCGTCGGGTACGTCGAGCATCGTGTCGTGCACGATCTTGCGACTGTTGGGCCAGTTGGAATCCGAGTGCGGGTAGTCACCTTCCCAGGTGATGTTGTCGATACCGACGAGGTGGCGGTTGGCGACCCCGAAGTCGTCGTCGATGAAGCAGCCGAAGATGTGCTCGGCGAACAACTCGGATGGGCGGACCGACTGATTGATGTTCTGGTAATAGCGGTGCTTCTCCCACACACCGTCCATCCGTTCGAGCATGTACGGAACCCAACCGATTCCGCCCTCGGACAGCATGAACTTCAGCCCCGGATGCTTGTGGAACGTGGGCGAGAACAGAAGGTCGACGGTCGCGTACATCGAGTTGCAGCCGAACAACGCGGTCATGACCGCCATCGGCGCCTCGGGGCAGGTGATCGGCGGCTTGCCCGAGGTGCCGAAATGAACGCACAACGGTTGGCCGGTCTCCACCGCCGCACGATAGACGGGATCCCAGTGATCGGTGTGGAAAGAGGGCAACCCCAACGGATATGGATTCTCCGGGAAGGAGATGGTGCGGGCACCTTTGGCAGCCGTGCGGTAGATCTCCTTCACCGACTCCTCGATCGACCAGAGCGGCAGAATGACCAATGGGATCAGCCGCTCGGGATCCGCCGGGCACCACTCGTCGAGGACGTAGTCGTTCCACGCCTGCACCGACAGCAGCGCGAGCTCCTTGTCCTCACTCTCGAGGAAGACGGTTCCCGCGAAGCGCGGGAACGACGGGAACGACAGCGTCGCCTGCACGCCGTCGATGTCCATGTCGCGCAAACGCGCCTTGGGCTCATAGCAGCCGGGGATCATGTCCTCGTAGCGTGTCGGTTCCGCGCCATACTCCTCGGGCTTCTTACCTGCCACCGCATTGAGTCCGATGTAGGGATAAATCCGACCCTCGTACTGCCAGACCTCGGCGAGCTTCGTCTCGCCGGCCTTCCGGCCGCCATCGCCGGAATGTATCGACTTGGGCATCAGTTTCTCGATGATCTTGGGACCGGCGTCGGCGAAGCGCTTGGGCAGTCGGTCCTGCCACAGGCGAGGGTGCTCGATCAGGTGATCGTCGGTCGAGATCAGGTGCATGTGGTCCTGAAGTGGCATTCGGAGCCTCCTGAAGCTGTTCGGCTTCTACGCTAACTTGTATAACTATCTAGGGCAAAAGGAGCACGGCCTGACCCACTCGGCGCCATCGAGCCCGGCACCGAGGCTGCCCGATCGCCCACTGCCTTCCATCTGCATGTCTCGATCACCGGGACCGGCCGAGGCGCCGACTCCGGCGGATTGGGAGTGTGAAGCCGCGCAGACGTTGCCATGATCGGCCTCACACGATATGAATAGCAACTAGGTTAAATATGTCAGCGGCCAGTCGTGAGTCGGCGACGGTAGGTTCCTGCGGCACGCGGATGCGCTGCGACATCGATCGGTTTCCGGGCCGGAGAAGCTCCCGGGCCAGAGAACGGAGAGACGAGAATGGGAAAACTCGACGGCAAGATAGCGGTGGTCACGGGGGCCGGTCGGGGCCAGGGACGTAGCCACGCAATCACCCTCGCGGCCGCCGGCGCCGACATCATCGCGCTGGACCTGTGTGCCGACATCGCCACCAACAGCTATCCCCTGGCCGGCCGCGAAGACCTCGACGAAACCCGGCGCTTCGTCGAGAAGGAGGGACGCCGGTGTGTGGCCGAGGTCGCCGACGTCCGTGATCCGCAGCAACTCCGGGCGGCGATCGACAAGGGCGTCGGGGAACTCGGCGGCCTGCACATCGTCGTCGCCAATGCGGGCATCTGCCCACTCGGTGACGTCCCGCGTCAGGCCTTCATCGACGCCGTCGACGTCGACCTCGTCGGCGTCCTCAACACAGTCAGCGCCGCCTACCCGCACCTGTCCGCGGGGGCATCGATCATTGCGACGGGTTCGGTTGCCGCGCTGATGAAGGGCAGCGGGACAGACGTTCTGGGCGCAGGCGGTTTCGGCTACAGCCACTCCAAGCGTGCGGTGGCCACCTATGTCCACGACTGCGCGCTGGCGCTGGCACCGGAGAAGATCCGGGTCAACTGTGTGCACCCGACCAACTGCAACACCGACATGCTCCAGAGCGAGCCGATGTACAAGGTGTTCCGCCCCGACCTCGAGGCGCCTGCGGCCGACGACGTGGTGGCCGCGTTCGCGACCACACAGCCGATGAACGTGCCCTGGGTGGAGCCGGAGGACATCAGCAAGGCCGTTCTGTTCCTGGCGTCCGACGATTCGCAGTACGTGACCGGGCTGCAACTCAAGGTCGACGCGGGCGCCGCGCTCGTGCACACCAATGCCTACTCGCTGAAGTAGCCAGCCGATTCACCTGACGCGCAGCCCAATAGGCGTTGTCCATGATGACACCAGTGTGAGGATCACAACCATGCTCAAGGAGTATCGTCAGCTGTTCATCGGTGGCGAGTGGATCGATGGCGAGACCGGCGGAGTGCAGTCGGTGGTCAATCCGGCCAACGAGGAGGTCATCGGTGTCGCCCCGGCCGGCAGCCGCGCTGACACCATCCGCGCGATCGAGGCAGCCCGCACGGCGTTCGACGATGGGCCCTGGCCGCGGATGTCTGTCCGGGAACGGTCCGCGGTGCTCGTGCGCATGGCCGAGGTGATGGAGAAGCGCCAGGACGAGATCATCGACCTGAACATCGCCGAAACCGGCTGCACGCGCCCCGGTGCGTCGTCGTTTCAAACCGGGATACCCATCGCCCACTTCCGCGACATGGCAGAACGCGTGCTGCTCACATTTCCGATGGAGACGCCGTTGCCGCCACACGTGGGTATGGGCATCGGTCAGGGAGTCATCCGGCGTGAGCCGTTCGGCGTGGCGGCGCTGGTCTCCGCGTATAACTTCCCGTTCTACCTCAACCTGATGAAACTCGGGCCCGCGCTGGCAGCCGGATGCACGACGGTGCTCAAGCCGGCCCCGAACACGCCGCTGGAGGCGTTCATCCTGGGCGAGATCGCCCAGGAGGCAGGGCTTCCGGACGGGGTGCTCAACATCGTGACCGGTGACACCGCGGCGGCTGCCGAACTGACCTCGAACCCGATGGTGGACGTGGTGAGCTTCACCGGGTCGGATGAGGTGGGCCGGAAAGTGTTCGAACAGGCCGCGCCAACACTCAAGAAGGTCGTGCTCGAACTCGGCGGCAAGTCCGCGAACATCATCTGCGACGATGCCGACCTGAGCCGGGCGATCAGTGGCGTTGTCCGTGACACCATCCTGCATGCCGGACAAGGGTGCGCCTACCTCACCCGGACGCTCGTGCACCGTTCGCGCTACGACGAGTTGGTCGAGATGCTCACGGGCGCATTGGCCGGGGTCACGGTCGGCGACCCGGCTCGGCCGGAGACGACGATGGGCCCACTCGGCAGCGCCGCACAGCGTGATCGCGTCGAGGCACTCATCGCGACCGGCGTCGAGGAGGGAGCGACCATCGCCTTCGGCGGAGGCCGCCCGGCCCATCTCGACAAGGGCTTCTACGTCGAACCGACCCTGTTCGTCGACGTCGACAACTCCATGACCATCGCCCGTCGCGAGTTCTTCGGACCGGTGATGATCGTGATGCCCTTCGACGACGACGAGGAGGCGATCAAGATCGCCAACGACAGCGACTACGGACTGGCCGGCGGAGTGTGGGCACGAGATCCGGTACGTGCGTATCAGCTTGGCCAGGGCCTGCGAACCGGGTACGTCACGATCAACGGCGGCGGTGGCGGTCTCAGCCCCGAGGGGCCGTTCGGCGGCTACAAACGCAGCGGCCTGGGTCGCGAGCGCGGTGCGGCAGGAATGGACGAGTTCCTCCAGACCAAGACGATGGTCTGGGGCGTCGCCTCCGGCTGATGCCGATCGACCCCGAACCACCCAAACCTCTCCCGAAGGACACCATGGACCACTTCCGCATCGGATTCGTCGGGCCCGGAAAGATCGGTGAGCCGATGGTCGAGCGTCTACTCGACGCCGGTCACCCGACGTCGGTCTTCGCCCGGCGCCCCGAGGTTCGCGAACGTCTCGCCCGCCTCGGCGCCCGGACTCCGCCGCGCGTCGAGGCGGTTGCCGACGCCGACGTCGTCATCGCCTGCGTCTTCGACGACACCCAGCTACTCGAGGTCGCACCGACGATCGTCGACCAGATGCCCGCCGGATCGGTGTTCATGTCACACACCACCGGCAGTCCGCACACCATCCGTCGGCTCGAACAGATCGGGCGGGCCGGTTCGGTGTCGGTCGTGGAAGCTCCCTTCAGCGGTACCCCGGCCATCATCCGCCGCGGAGAGCTCACCGTCATGCTCGCCGGCGACACCGAACCGGTGGGCCGTGCCGCAGCGGTTGCCGGCGCGTACGCCGCCCGTATCCATCGCACCGGAGCATTGGGTACCGCACTGTCGGCCAAGCTGATCAACAACACCCTGTTCGCCGCATGCACACAGCTGACATTGTCCGCCTTGCGATCAGCCGAGAAGCTCGGGATCGACGAGACGGCGCTGCTCGATCTGCTCGCCGACTCCAGTGGCGGCAGCGCCGCCGCCCGCTACATCGCCGCGTCCGGCGAGGAGGCAGATGTATACGCCGAGCGCATCACGCATTACCTGACCAAGGACCTCGCCGCGGCGAGTTCAGCCGCCGATGACCTGGGTGCAGATATCGACAACCTGCTGGCTGCAACACGTCTGGGCCCCATGCGCCTTCTCGCCGAGCCCGCACCCACGCCCGTGGATGTGCGTTGACACCCCGGGCAATCGTCGGACTTCAGCCCACCGAGACAACCGACCACCACAGGAGGAGATCATGAGCACCACCGATCAGACGTCCGCAGAAGCACCGACGTGCCCGGTGCACAACTTCAATCACTATGCGGAACTCGACTTCGGCGAGAAGCTGGCCCGCTACGACAGCCTGCGCGACGAGGCGCCCATCATCCGCAACGAATTCGCCAACGGCCACTACATCGTGACCCGCTACGAGGACATCATCAAGGCGTATCAGAATGCCAAGGTGTTCTCGAACACCGCTGTCACGGTGTTCAATCCGAATCCGACGTTCCGGTGGATCCCGCAGATGCTCGACGGTGACGAGCACAAGCAATGGCGCAAGCAGCTCAATCCACTGTTCTCACCGAAGCATGTCGAACGACTCGAGGACAAGGTGCGCGAGCGAGCGGTCTCCCTCATCAAGGAGATCGCCACGAAGGGTCGTTGCGACTTCATGCAGGACTTCGCACTGCAGTACCCGTCGTTCATCTTCCTCGAGCTCATGGGGATGCCGTTCGAGGATCTGGACAAGTTCCTGCATTGGGAAGACGAGATCCTACATGTCTCCGGCGATGCCGAAGAGACCGCACGCCGCCGCGGTGTGGCCACCGTCGAACTCACCGAATACTTCCGCGTTCTCATCGACGAGCGACGCAAGGAGCCGCAGGACGACCTGATCAGCAAGGCCATCGAGTTCGAGATCGACGGCAAACCGGCCACTCAGGAGGACCTGGAGTCGTTCTGCATCCTGATGTTCATGGCCGGACTGGACACCGTCACCGCCACCCTGGGAACGACATTCCTGCACCTGTCGACGCACCAGGAGGACCGTCAGGCCATCGTCGATGACCCCGACCTCATCCCTTCGGCCATCGAAGAGATGCTGCGCGCGTTCGCAATCGTGATTCCTTCACGAAAAGTGTTGGAGGACGTCGAGATCGCTGGTTGTCCGGTCAAGGCCGGCGAGATGGTGTGTCTGCCGCTCAATCTGGCCACCCGCGACGAGGCGGCGTTCGACGACGCCAAGGAGGTGCAGCTCGACCGCAGCCCCAACAACCACATCGCGTTCGGCGCGGGCCCGCACCGCTGCCTCGGCTCGCACCTGGCCCGACGTGAGCTGCGGATAGCACTGGAGGAGTGGCACCGCCTCATCCCGAACTACCGGCTGGCGGCCGATTCGCATCCCACGGAGTCGGGAGGACAGCTCGGACCCAACGGCAACATCTTCCTCGAATGGGACGTCTAGGGTGAGCGGTGTTCTGCCCGGATCGAAGACAACATCCGGTGTCGGCTCGATCGCCCCGCTGCTGCTACGGGGTGCCATCGGCGGGACGCTGATCGCGCACGGCGTCAAACACGCGCGATCGCTGTCCGGGACCGCGGGATGGTTCGGCTCCATCGGTTTTCGGCAGCCGCGCATCCAGGCTGTCTCGAGTGCGGTCGTCGAGGTGGGTGCCGGAGGCGCCATCGTACTCGGAGCCGCCACACCGGCGGCCGCGGCCGCCGGCATCGGGACCATGGCCGTCGCTGCCCGGTCGGTGCACGTACGCAACGGCTTCTTCATCACCGCCGAGGGTTGGGAGTACGTCACCAACCTCGCAGTGGCGTCGGCAGTTCTGGCCGGCACCGGTCCCGGCCGGTGGAGCGTCGACCGGGCGCTCGGCTGGGATCGGCGCCTCACCGGAGACCGAGCACTGGTGACGTCCCTCGCGCTCGGTCTGGGCGCGGCCACCGCGCAACTCGCGGCGTTCTACCGTGACCCCGATTCCGGAGACTGAGGGGTTCCCGGAAGGATCCGCTTCCGCGCAGGGCGGTTGACACAGGGCCCGTAGGCAATCACTTGCCAACGGGCCCTGTGTACTGCCGCCAACAGATGACGCGCGTCGGCCGAATCAGGCGGATTCGATCCGAGAGATAACGTGTTCGGCCGCTTGGTCGCGCAACGCCTCGGGCCTGGCACAACACGCCTCGTTCGAGAGCGCCCGACGGAGCAGAAGGTGAGCCGGATGCTCCCACGTGAACCCGATGCCGCCGTGCACCTGGATGCACGACTCCGTCACACGTACGGCCGCACTGAGGGCCTGCGCTGCCGCGAGAAGCACTGCAGGCTCGGCGTTGTCGGGGTCAGACTCGACGGCTGCGGCGGCCTGGACCTGATTGCGCGCGCTCTCGGTATCGACGAGCATGTCGGCGCACCGATGCGACACCGCCTGGAACTCGCCGATCGGCCGGCCGAACTGTTCGCGTTGTCCAGCCCAGTCGACCGCCATCGCCACCGCGCGGGCGGCCACGCCGACCGAATCGGCCGCGATCATCAGCAAGGCGACCCGGTGGGCGTACACACTCGCGCGGCGAGCGGTGTCACCCGAGGCCACGACCGTCCCAGTGACACCGTCGAGGTTCACCTGGGCGGCCGAGGCCGTGAGGTCGAGCGGTTCCTCCGGAATGAGCTGCACGTCGGCCTGCTCCACCACGGCGATCACGAGCTCACCCGAATCGGCTTCCCGCGCGAGGACGACGAGGACGTCGGCGTCGGGCGCTCCGACCACACGACCGACGGTGCCGGACAGTACCCCCTCGGCGATGGTCACGAGTCCCGCGGGGTCGGCGCTCGCGCCGATGCGCCAGCCTGCGTCGTCGGTTGCGACCACCACCACCGCGCGCTCCCCATCGATGAGTCGGCGGGCGTGCTCTTGTGCGCCCGCCTCGGTCAACAGTGCGAGTGCAGAGATGGTGGGCACCAAAGGAACCGGCGCAAGGTGGTAGGCGGCCTCTTCGACCGCGGCACACAGCAGGCCCAGCGGCGCTCCTCCCCCACCCCACGCCTGCGCCGCAGCCAGGCCCGGTAGGCCGAAATCGACGAGCGACATCCACGTCTGCGCACGATCCACCTCACCGCTCACCAGCCGATCGGGAGCCACCAGCGCGGCCACCATGTCGGCGACCGTCTCCCGGACGACGGCCTCATCGGGATCGGGTGCCGCCAACGGCCGCCCCGGCGCAACCGCAGGCGCACGACGACCCTCGCCGCGGTGCGACGGAAGCCCCAGCACCGATTCCGCGATGGTGTTGCGCTGGATCTCCGCCGTACCCGCGCCGATGGTTGATGCGCGGGTCATCATGTAGCCGTGGGTCCATCGTCCGCCGTCGACGGCGCCGAATGAGCGGCCACCGAGGACCGCACCGGGGCCGGTCAAGCGCAACGCCAATCGGTGCATCCGTTGCTCGAACTCGGATTTGACCAAGCGGTTGATGGAAGCCACACTGCCCGGATCCTCGCCCCGCAGAACGGCCCCCAGCGCCCGAGCGCTGTTCGTCGCGATCGTCGCCACATCGGTTTCGAGTTCGGCGATCCGCTGCCGCACGAGTGCGTCGTCGCGGTACCCCTGCGCGATGGCGAGACGCACCACCTTGTCGACGGTCGTCCGGTATTTGAACTCGTCGGCAAGAAAGGCGGTGGCGCGCTCATGCCCGAGGGAGGTGCGCATGATCGACCAGCCGCCGCCCTCGTCGCCGACCCGATTCGCCACCGGAACCACCACATCGTCGAAGAACACCTCGGCAAAGTGCCGCCCACCGGCCGCATCCCGTAGCGGACGGACCTCGACACCCGGTGAATCCATCGCGATGAGCAGATAGGTGACACCGGATGTGCCACGTCCTGGCTCGCCGGTACGCACCAATGCGAACATCCAGTCGGCACGGTCGGCCATCGTGGTCCAGATCTTCTGCCCGGTGACTCGGTAGTGGTCGCCCTCGCGCACAGCACGCGTCGACAGCGAGGCGAGGTCGCTGCCCGCGCCCGGCTCGGAGAATCCCTGACACCAGAACTCGTCGGCGCGAAGGAGTGGCTCGAGGTATCGCTGTCGCTGCGCATCGGTGCCGTGCACGATCAGCGTCGGCGCGACAATGAAGGACAGGCTGCACGGATGTTTCGGTGCACCGGCCGCGGTCATCATCCGGTAGTAGTCGAGTTGATCGGTGAGGTCGAGGCCCAACCCACCCACTGCCTCCGGCCAGCCCGGCGCAGCCAGACCGGCATCCACGAGCTCGGATTGCCAGGCGACCGCCGCGGCGAAGCGTTCGTGCGACGTGGCGGGCCGCGGCCGACGCCGGAAGTCGTCGAGTAGCGCGCCAAGGCGTTCACGCCAGGAGGAATCCGGCTCGTGGGCCGAGGTCGCGGCGCCGCGGGTCGCACGGCCGGGTGTGGCAGATGTGGTCATCGTGCTTCACTCCCCGATTGTCGAACGTTGTCTGCCGTAGCGCGCCCCGATCTCTCCACCGCTGGTGCGAAACGACACCGCGGCCTCGGCCTCAAGCGCCAGTGCCTGGGTGACCGACGCGCCGGCACCGTCCTTGAGCAGTCGCAGCATGCGTTGCACCGCACCGGGATGCCCGCCGGCGATGGCGTGCGCGATCTCCAGGGTCCGTTCCATCAGCCGATCGTGGTCGACGACCTCGTTGGCCAGACCCAGCCGCAGCGCAGTCTGGGCATCGAACGGTTCACCGCCGAGGATGATCTGGATCGCGGCCGCCAACCCGACCGTTCGGGGCAGCAGCGCACTGCCACCCCATCCGTTGAGCAGCCCGATCTGCGCATGCGTGTCGGCGAACACGGCTTCCTCGGACGCGATGATGAAGGAGCAGTTCACCGCGAACTCGAAACCGCCGGTATAGCAGGGTCCGTTGACCGCGGCGATCACCGGTTTGGAGATCGCCCGCAGCACCTGGGTGGGGGTGGGTCCCTCGGTCCTCGGCGACGGACCCGCCAGCGCCTCGGGCAGATCCACCCCCGACGAGAACGACGACCCAGCGCCCGTGACGACCACCGCGCGAATCTCGTCGTCGGCGTCGGCGCGCCACAGTTCCTTCTTGATCGATTTGCGCATGGCACGGTTGATGGCATTGCGCCGGTCCGGCCTGTTCAGGGTCATCACAGCGACGTTGCCGTCCCGTTCGACGAGCACCGGGGCATCCGGCTCGTCCGTCCGATCGCCGCCCATCAGCTCGCCCCCCTGGCCACGGCTGCGTCGGCGACCACGACGCGGCCGTCGAGGCCCCGTATCACCGATTCCGCATCGGTTGCGATGCGGCGCACCAATTCCCCGGCGGAGGGTATGTCGTGGATGAGACCCTGCGACAGTCCCACCGTCCACACGCCGAGTTCGGGGTCGCCTTCGGCGAAGACCCGCCGTCCACGCACTCCTGCCACCAGGTCCTTGATGTCCCGGAACCGTCCGCCCTGCCCGAGGATGTCGATCACCTCGTCGCTCACCGTGTTACGAGCGACCCTCATGCTGTTGCGCAACTGACGCATGATCAGGCGGGTGTCCTTCTCCGTACCGCCGACGATGAGCTGTTTGATGTTGTCGTGCACCGGACTCTCCTCGGTACACATGAAGCGGGTTCCCATGTTGATGCCGTCGGCGCCGAGCGCGAGCGCCGCGGCCAGCCCACGGCCATCGGCGAATCCGCCAGACGCGACGAAGGGGATGGACAGCGCATCCGCCGTGGCCGGGATCAACACGAGCCCGGGGATGTCGTCCTCCCCCGGATGGCCGGCGCACTCGAAGCCGTCGATGCTGACCGCGTCCGCGCCGATCCGCTGGGCCTTGAGCGCGTGAGCGACACTGGTGCACTTGTGGATCACCTTGATCCCGTGCTCCTTGAAGTGCTCGATGTGCACGGTGGGATCGGACCCGGCGGTCTCCACGACCGAGATGCCCGATTCGATGATCACCCGCCGGTACTCGGCGAAGGGCGGCGGGTTGATCGACAACGTCAGAGTGATGTTGACGCCGAAGGGCCTATCGGTGAGCGCTCGGCAGCGCGCGATCTCGGCGGCGAGGTCGTCGGGGGTCGGCTGGGTCAGCGCGGTGATAATGCCCAGGCCACCGGCGTTGGAGACCGCCGCCGCCAGTTCGGCGCGACCGACGAACATCATCCCACCCTGGACGACGGGATGGTCGATCCCGAACTGTTCGGTGAATCGTGTTGTGAGCATGGACAACTCCTGTCGCGAGCAGAGGCCATCGGACATGCGCCGCGCCGCTGTGCAGATACCTATCTAACATAGTTCACTATGTCTGCTCCGGCAACAAGCGTCGGGCTCCGACTTGGCGCCCGGCGTCCCGCGGGACACTAGCGATTGGCACGACCGAGGTCGACGGGCAACTGAACCCCGGTCACATGCCGCGCCTCGTCAGACGCCAGCCAGGCGATCGCCGCCGCGATGTCGTCGGCCTGGCTGATCCGATCCGGCAGAGTGGCCTGATAGAAGGGCGCATACGCCGGCGTCGCCTCCAGTTGCGGGTGGAGTTCGGCCACCTTGAGTCCGGTCTCCACCCCGAACGGATGTATCGAATTCACCCGAATACGGTGCATGCCGAGCTCATTGGCCAGCACCTTCGCCAGGCCCGTGACGCCGTGCTTCGCCGACACGTAGTCAGCCAGCAGCGGCAGGCCACGTAGCCCCGCGGTGGAACTGACGAAGACGATCGCACCGCCGGTCGCCTGTTCGATCATCGCCGGAATCGCTGCCTTCGCCGTGTAGAAGGCGCCGGTCAGGTTCACGCCGATCGATGCCTCCCAGTTCTCCGGTGTGATCTCCCAGGCAGGGGCCGCGGTGGTCATACCCGCGTTGGCCACCACCACATCGAGCCGCCCCAACTCGGAGAGACCCTCCTCGACAGTCGACCGCATGCCCGCGAAGTCACGAACATCCGTCTGCGAGCTGACGATGCGGCGGCCATGCTTCTCGACCAGGCGAACGGTCTCGGCCAGATCCTCGGGCGACGCGCCCGGATACTGCGTGGTCGGCAAGTCTGCACAGATGTCGACGGCGATGACGTCGGCACCCTCGGCGGCGAGCCGGACCGCCACCGCACGACCCTGCCCCCTCGCCGCACCGGTGACCAGCGCCACCTTCCCGACGTAGCGCTGCGCCACCGGCTCCGCCGGAACCGCCGCCCCCTGGACCTCGAGTACCTCACCGCTGGTCACGTGCCCCACTCCCTTCACATCCAGTAGCACTTATATGACTATGTTAACTCACAAAACGAACTCGTGAGGATGGATATGCGAATTCGACACACATTCCAGCCCACCCGAACACAGGAACACCGGGATGCAGGCCCGGCGACGGCCGATGCGAGATCAGAAAGCTGGCGCGAAGTAGTGACATCCGCCCGACGACTATGCAATAGTGACTCATCACACATAGTTATCTAGGTCATCTACGCGAGATAGGACGATCTCGAGAGTCCTCTCCGCGACCGGTGCGACCTGCGAGACCGAAAAGGAAGCAGATGAATCCCCTGCGTGGACTTCGTCCCGGCAAACTACTGACCGCGACGACCGCCGTCGTCGCCCTGACACTGATGGCCGGCTGTTCCGACGACAACGGCGCCTCCTCGTCCGGCGAGTCCGGCGTCGCACAACCGTCCGCATCGTTCCCGGGCAACGCGGCATCCGGCACGCCCATCAGGATCGGGTTGATCAACAATGAAGGCGGCCAGACCATCTCACAGCCCGACAATCGGATGGCCGCCGAAGCCGCGGCGGACTACGCCAACGATCAGCTCGGCGGCATCGGCGGATATCCGATCGAGCTCGTCACCTGCCTCAACGCGGAAGAGCCGGCCTCGGCACGCGACTGCGCCAATCGCATGGTCGAGAGCGATGTATCCGCGGTCGTGGTCACCACCACCGGTCAGGGCGACATCCTGGTGCCGATCATCACCGGGGCGGGTATCCCCTATGTGTCCGCGTCGGGACAGAGCATGCAGGAGCTGACCAACGAGAACTCGTTCCTGTGGTCCGGCGGGTTCCCGTCGAGCCTGCAGGCAATGGCCGCGCACGCCAAGACCGAGAACATGAAGAACGTCACGGCGTTCACCATCGATGTGCCGGCCGCGGTGAGTGGCCTCCAGGCTTTCGGTGCGGCCGCGTTCGAGGCCAACGGCGTGAATCTCAACATCGTGACCATTCCCCCGGGGACCCCGGACTCCACTCCGCAGGTCAGTGCAGGCCTGGCCGACTCCCCGGAGGGGGTCGTCGTGGTCGGCGAGGGAACGCTGTGCACATCTGCGCTGAAATCGTTGGGCACGCTGGGATACGACGGCGAGAAGATGGGCATCCAGGCCTGCGCGACACCGGATGTCGTCGCATCTGTCGGCCCATCGATCAACGGTACGAAGATCTTCACCGCTGCGATGACCACCGGCGATGACCCCGAAGCCGAGCTGTATCGCAGCGTCATCGACAAATACAACCCGGAGACCGATATCTCGGGTTACGCCTACGTCGGGTATCAGGGCGTTCTGGGACTGGTCCGGGCCACGCAGTCGCTCGACGGGACCGACACCGCTCCCGCCGCGATCGCAGCCGCCATCCGGTCCGCGCAGGACGTGGTCCTACCCGCCGGCGATGGTCTGACATTCACGTGCAATGGCAGCGCCAACCCACAGCTGCCTGCCGTGTGCGGGAAGGGATCTGTCGTCGCCACCCTCGACGACGGCAACCTGACCGAGGCCGCGATCGTCGGCGGCGAGTAGCACCAACCCGATCACCATCTGCCACCAGCATCGAAGAGATTCCCATGACACAAGACATCCAATTCCTGATGCTGGGCCTGGGCAATGGGGCCGTGTACGCGGCGCTCGCCCTCGCCCTCGTGATGACCTATCGCAGTTCAGGCGTCGTGAACTTCGCCACCGGCGCAATCGCGCTCTACGTGGCCTACACCTATGCCTATCTCCGCGATGGCGAGCTGCTCATACCGATCCCGGGCTTCCCCACCACCCTCGACCTCGGCGGCGCACTGGGGTTGTTCCCCGCGATGGCGATCTCGCTACTGATCGCCGCCGGCCTTGGTGCATTGCTCTACTTCGCGGTCTTTCGCCTGCTGCGCACCGCACCGGCGACGGCGAAGGCCGTCGCGTCCATCGCGCTGATGCTTGCCATCCAGGCGCTGCTCGCCGCGCGCATCGGCACCACGCCGGTGACCGTCGACCCGATCCTGCCGACCGGCATCTTCGAGATCGGCGACATCCGGGTCCCGGCCGACCGCCTCTGGTTCGCCGGCCTCATCGTGGTGATCACCGTCCTGCTGATCCTGGCGTTCCGACTCACCCGGTTCGGACTGGCGACCAGAGCTGCCGCAGAATCCGAGACCGGAGCGCTGGTGACCGGGTTGTCGCCGGAGCGCATCGCCTATGCCAATTGGGCTCTGAGCACCATGGTCGCGGGCCTGTCGGGCATATTGATCGCACCCATCGTCCCGCTCATCCCGGTCTCCTACACGTTGTTCATCGTGCCCGCACTGGCCGCCGCGTTGGTCGGCAACTTCAGCGCGATCGGCCCCGCCGTCGCGGCCGGCCTCGGCATCGGCGTGCTGCAGTCGGAGATGACACATCTGCAGTCCACGGTCGACTGGATCCCGCAATCCGGTGTCGCCGAACTGATCCCCCTGGCCATCATGCTGCTCTTCCTCGTGTTCCGCGGCAAACCGCTGCCCACGCGTGGAGCGATCATCCAGAACACGCTGGGTGTGGCGCGGCGCCCGCGGAACGTCGGGGTGGTCGCCACCGTGTGGACCGTGATCGCGCTCGGATTCCTCGTATTCACCGAGGGCAGCTATCGCGGCGCGATCATCATGACGTTCACGCTGGCCATCATCGCCCTGTCACAGGTCGTGGTCACCGGTTTCGCCGGCCAGATCTCGCTGGCGCAGCTGACACTGGGCGGCGTTGCAGCGTTCATGCTCAGCCGGTTCACGATGGACATGGGGATAGCCTTCCCGATTGCCCCGATCCTCGCGGCGTTGGTCGCCACGGTTGTCGGCGTCGTGGTCGGCCTTCCGGCGCTACGTATCCGGGGCTTGCCGGTGGCTGTGGTCACGCTCGGCCTGGCGGTGTTCCTGGAAGCCTTCTGGTTCCGCAACAACAGCCTCAACGGCGGCATCGACGGCGCCAAGGTCGAGCCCCCATCGTTGTTCGGCATCGACCTGGGTATCGGCGTCGGTGACTCCTACCCGCGCATCTCGTTCGGAATCGTCTGCCTGGCCGTCCTCGTGGCGCTTGCACTCGCCGTCGTCGCCCTGCGGACCAGCCGCCTCGGTGCGTCGATGCTCGCGGTCCGCGCGAACGAGCGTTCGGCGGCGGCCTCAGGGATCAACGTGTCCGGTATCAAACTGGTCGCATTCGCCATCGGCGCGTTCATCGCCGGTATCGGCGGGTCGCTGATGGCCTACCAGCAGACCATGGCCGTTCCCGAGGCCTTCACCGCCATCGGCGGCATCGCGATGTTCGCCATCTGCTATCTCGCGGGGATCACCTGTGTGTCCGGAGCGATGCTGGCCGGCGTGATGGGGGCCGGTGGCATCATGTTCGTATTCCTCGACCGCGTCGCCAACGTCGGCGAGTACTACCACGTCATCACCGGAATCCTGCTGGTGGTCACCATTATCGCGAGTCCCGAGGGCATCATCTCGGGTGTCTACAAGCGGATAGATCAGCTCAAGGCGCGATTCGGCAAGTCCACGGACGCCACGATCGAGACCGACCTCGACGTATCCCTGGACCCAGAGGACGTCGCTGCTCGCGGCCCGGCCCGCGAGATCGGGGAGGTGATCCTCTCCGCCCAGGGTGTCGGCGTCCACTACGGCGGCGTCACCGCACTCGACGACGTGTCCTTCGATGTCCGAGACGGCGAGATCATCGGACTCATCGGACCCAACGGTGCCGGCAAGACCACCTTCATCGACGCGATCAGTGGTTTCGCCGAAGCCGAGGGCAGGGTCAGCCTCGAAGGTCGTCCGCTGGCGAAACTCCGCCCGCACCAGCGCAGTCGGGCCGGCCTGGGGCGGACCTTCCAGGGCATCGATCTCTACGACGACCTGTCCGTCGGTGAGAACGTCGAGGTCGGTACCACGGCGTCGCGACATCGGCGAGGTGGACGTCCACACCTGGATGCGGCACAGATGACCCGGCTGTTCGAGGTGTTGCATCTCGACAAGGTGCTCGACCGCCCGGTCCGCGAGCTCTCCCAGGGACAGCGCCAATTGGTCTCGGTTGCACGGGCACTCGCCGGACGGCCACGTGTGGTGCTCCTCGACGAGCCGGCGGCCGGCCTGGACACGGGCGAGAGTCAATGGCTCGGTCACCGTCTCCGCGCCATCCGTGACAACGGCACCACCATCGTCATGGTCGACCACGACATGGAGCTCGTTCTCGAGGTATGCGACCGAATCGTGGTCCTCGACCTCGGTCGGCCGATCGCCGTCGGCACACCCGATGAGGTGCGGCGCAATCCCGACGTGACCCGCGCCTACCTCGGAGCAACCCACAGCGGACAGGAGCTGCACGCATGACCACGGTACTTCGATGTGACGATCTCGCAGCGGGCTACACGAAGGGCAGGCCCTGTGTCCGAGGCCTCGATCTCGAACTGAACAACGGACAGATCCTGGCGATGCTGGGGCCGAACGGCGCCGGCAAGACGACCGTCCTGCTGACCATGGCGGGCCTGTTGCCGAGCCTCGATGGGGCCGTCGAGGTCAACGGCACGAGGCTACATCCCGGAGACGCGCGCGGTACTTCGCGTGCCGGGCTCGTGCTCGTCCCCGACAACCGAGCCCTGTTCACCACGCTCACGGTGGCGGAGAACCTTCGTCTGGCCGTGTCGGCCCGCCGCACATGGACAAAGGAGCGCGATAGAATCCTCAATTACTTTCCTGCGCTTGGTGATCGACTGAAGGTTGCGGCGGGCGCACTATCTGGCGGCGAGCAGCAGATGCTGGCCATCGGACGGGCACTCGCCCAGAACCCGAGTGTGCTGCTCATCGACGAGATGAGCATGGGACTTGCGCCGGTGATCGTGGAACGCCTGTTGCCGGTGATGCGGCAGGTCGCCGACGACACCGACACCGCGATCGTCCTGGTCGAGCAGCATGTCGCCCTCGCACTCGAGGTCGCCGACACTGCCGTCGTCCTACGCCACGGCGAGAAGGTCCTCGAAGGAGACGCGGCCGAGCTCAAGGCCGATCCGGCGCGCATCGAACAGGCCTACCTCGGTGAACACGCAGACCCCGGGGGTGGTGTCGGTGCGGCGCTTCCCGCCGATGCCGTGAAGTGATCGACAGGCCCCGCTGGCTGACCGAAGACGCAGCGAATCAATCAATTTCGCGCATGTATACGAATTCAAGAATCCCGATGACAGATCAAGGAACGGCACGAGCCGTACGTCGAAAGGTAACCTCATGAAGACCCCTCGTCGAACCAGGACCCTGCGGCTCGCAGCAGCCGTCGCGTCCGCAACGGTGGTATTCGCGACCATGACCGCATGCAGTAGTGACGATGAAGATGGTTCCGCCGACGGCGGCACCGGTGCCGACTCGACCGCTGCCGTCCCCTCCGGGGCCTACGCCGGCAACGCGGCCTCGGGTGAACCGGTGAAGATCGGACTCATCACGAATGAGGGCGGACAGGCGATCTCACAGCCGGAAACGCGCGAGGCCGCCGAGGCCGCCACCGCGTACGCCAACGCCAATCTCGGCGGGATCGCAGGCCGCCCGATCGAATTGGTGGTCTGCAAGACGCAGGAAGAACCAACAGCGGCACGCAACTGTGCGAATCAGATGGTCGAGCAGAACCTGCCCGCAGTGGTCGTCACCAGCACGGGACTGGGCAGCATCATCAACCCGATCATCACCGGCGCCGGAATTCCCTACGCCACCGCCCTCGGCGGCAGCCCGGCGGAGATCATGAGTGAGAACTCCTTCGTCTGGACTGCCGGTTCCAACACCACCCAGGCGATGGCCGCCTATGGCGAGGAGCAGGGCTGGAAAACGGCTGTCGCCTATAGCATTGACAGTCCTGCCGCCACCGGGACGCTGGAACGGATGGGCGGCCCGGCCTTCCGCTCCAAAGGCATGGAGTTCGAGCTCATCACCATCCCGTTCGGCTCCCCCGACGCCACCCCGCAGGTCAGTGCCGGATTGGACAAGGACCCGCAGGGCGTCCTGGTCTACGGGGAATCCACTGTCTGCACGTCGGTTCTCAAGGCGCTGAGCACGCTGGGGTCGACTGCACAACCGATGTCACCGCAGACCTGCGCGGCGCCCGAGGTGGTCTCGGCGGTCGGTCCGGCCGCGGTGGAGGACATGAAGATCTTCAGCAGCGGCGACTCGGTCTCCGACAACCCCGAGTCGGTCCTGTTCCGCGAGGTCATGGCCGAATACGCCCCCGACACCCCCATCGAGGGCTTCGCGGTCACCGGCTACCAGAGCATGCTCGGCTTCGTGCGGGCTGTCGAGGGTCTGACCGGTGACGTCACGAAGGAAACCGTGGGCGACGCGCTGCGCAGTGCCACCGATGTACCGCTGCCCGCCGGCGACGGCATCACCTTCACCTGCAACGGCACGGCGATCCCCGGCATGCAAGCGATCTGCGGCAACCAGATGATCGTGCTGACCATGAAGGACGGCGAACTGACCAATCCCGAACCGGTCAGTGTGGTTCCCCCACAGCAGTCATGACAACGACTCTGGTTGTTCGCTGATCAGCTCCAGTGCCGCGGCGCCCGATCTCTACGTGCGGGCGCCGCGGTTGCTGCCTGAGTCTGCTTTGCCACCGAGGTCGCCACCGCGGTGAGCGACGAAATCGGATCCGAACACGCCGCTCTGCGGATCTCCCCTGTATTTGCGGTCCAATACGCCACGATCTCGCAGTAGAGCATCGTGCCTTCCGCGGTCTCCACCGTCAGTTCACCGGACACACACGAATGTCAGGAGTCTGAACCCGATGTCCATCACCACGGCCGTCGTCGTCGGCAACCCCAAGCCGGCCAGCCGGACGCTCACTGCCGCCACTCACGTCGTACGCGAGCTCACCGGTGCCGAACCGACACTGGTAGTCGATCTGGCCACGCTCGGCTCGGCTGTCCTCGACTGGTCCGACCCCGACGTCAACAGTTTGGTCGAGCAGGTAGGCGCATCGGATCTCGTGGTCTTCGCAAGTCCAACCTTCAAGGCCGCCTACACCGGCCTGCTCAAGGTGTTCCTGGACCGGTTCGCCGGCGGAAGTGGACTGTCCAACATCGCGATCCCACTCATGCTCGGCGCCAATACGACACATTCCCTCGCCCCCGAACTGTCGTTGAGACCGGTGCTCACCGAGATCGGCGGCACAGTTCCCGGGCGGGGCCTGTACGTCATCGACTCGGCCCACGACGATCCGGCGACCTACACCGAGTGGCTGGATGCGACCCGGCCGGCGGTGAACGCGCTCCTGGCCGCATCCGCGAGGTAGTCATACGATCGTCGACCAGCCAGCCATCCCGCGGTCGGAGACCTCGAGGCGGACTACAACGTGCTCGATGTACCCGGGCAACCGGGCAGTCGATCACCACGTACCCGGCTGAGTGGCGAGACGGGCATCGTCGCGGTGGTGCACCTACCCCGCACGTATGCAGGCACCGACCTCAGCCCGGGTATCGCCCGGCGAGATCACGTCCGATGATCTCCTTCATGATCTCGGTGGTACCCCCGACGATGGTCTGCACCCGGGCATCGGCATACGCTCGCGAGATCGGGTATTCGTCCATGTATCCGTAGCCACCGTGCATCTGCAGACACTGGTTGATGATGCGGTTCTGCAACTCGGTGGTCCACCATTTGGCCTTGGCTCCGAGCGTCGCATCGAACTCGCCGTCGTTGAGAGCTCGGATGCCCTGTTCGAGAAAGGCTCGGGTGATCTCCACCTCGGTGGTCATCTCCGCGAGGGCGAACCGGGTGTTCTGGAAATCGATGATCCGTGAGCCGAACGCCTTGCGCTCACTCGTGTATCGGATCGTCCAGTCCAGCGCGGCCTCCGCGGCCGTCAGCGCCCGCCACGCGATCGACAACCGCTCCAGCGGTAGTTGTGCGGTCAGATGATGAAATCCACGGCCCTCCTCGCCGACGAGGTTGCTCGTCGGGACGCGGACGTCGGTGAAGGCGATCTCGGCGGTGTCCTGCGCGTGCAGACCGAGTTTGCGCAGCTTTCGGCCGCGGATGAAACCGGGCGTGGTGGTCGGCACGAGAATCAGCGACAGCCGCGGCCTGCCGTCCTTCTCCCCGGTCCGGGCCGCGGTGAGAACCACGTCGGACGAGTATCCGCTCGTGATGAACGTCTTGGCGCCGTTGATGACCCACTCGTCACCGTCGCGTACCGCGGTGGTCTTCATCCCGCGCAGATCACTGCCGGCGGCCGGCTCGGACATGGCGATCGAGGCGACGACGTCACCCTGGGACATCCCCGGCAACCATTGCCGCTTCTGCTCGGTGGTGCCGAGCTCGGTGAGGTAGGAGCCGACGATGTCCTCGTTGATCGAAAAGCCCGAGGCGAGTGCAGCGGCGCCGACCCGAGCCAGTTCCTCCTGGACCACGCACCGAAACCGGTAGTCGGCACACCCGCCGCCGCCGTACTCCTCGGGGAATCGCAGTCCGAGGATCCCCAACGCGCCCGCGGACTTCCACACCTCACGCCCGGTCTCCCGGTTCTCCTCCCAGATGTCCAGGTTCGGCTCCACATCGCGGGTGACGAAGCCACGGACGACCTCGCGAAACGCCTCGTGATCGGCGTCGTAGAAGCTCTGTGTCACTGTCGATCTCCTTGTCGCGCGCGGCTTCGGACGGTCAGCTCATCAGTTCGTACAGTGTGGCGTTGGCCGTACCGCCGCCCTCGCACATGGACTGCAGGCCGTACCGGATGTCGTTGTCGCGCATGTGGTTGATGAGCCGCGTGGTCAGAATCGCCCCCGACGCGCCGAGCGGATGTCCGACGGCGATGGCGCCGCCCACCGGGTTGACGCGGGCGGGCTCTGCGCCCGCCTCGATCTGCCAGGCGACCGGAACGGGCGCGAAGGCCTCGTTGATCTCCATCGCACCGATGTCGTCGATCGACAGACCGGTACGCGCGAGGAGTTTCTGCGTGGCCGGAATCGGACCGGTGAGCATCATGACCGGGTCGTCCCCGACCACCGACCCGGCCACGATGCGCGCGATCGGCCGCAGCCCGAGGTCCGCGGCGCGCTGCGAGGTCATGATCATCACACCGGCAGCTCCGTCAGAGATCTGGGACGCATTTCCGGCGTGGATCACCCCGTCCTCGCGGAAGGACGGCTTCAGTGTCGCGAGCTTCTCCGGCGTCGTACCGCGCCGCAGACCCTCGTCGGTGGTGATGGTGCGCTCGCCCAGCTCGACATCGACGGTCTGGGCGTCGAACGCACCACGATCGATCGCGGCCGCAGCCAGTTCATGCGAACGCGAGGCGTACTCGTCGAGTTGCCCACGCGAAAGTCCCCATTTCGCGGCGATCATCTCGGCACCCGAACCCTGATCCAGCCCGGTGACACCATATCGATCCAGCACGGTCTGCCCGTACGGGAACCCGGATTCCCGCGCGGCTCCGAGCGGCACTCGCGACATCGTCTCCACGCCGCCCGCGACAGCGATGTCGTAGGCCCCCGCGATCACCGCGTGCGCCGCCGACTCGATGGCCTGCTGGCTCGATCCGCAAGCGCGGTTGATCGTCACGGCGGGAACATGATCCGGCCATCCGGCGGCGAGCACCGCGAACCGTCCCACATTGCTCGATTGATCACCGAGTTGGGTCACACATCCCCACATCACGTCGTCGATCTGGCCCGGGTCGATTCCGGTGCGTGCGGTGAGTTCGCGCAAGACCAGAGCCGACAGGTCGACGGCATGGACCTCGGCGAGCGATCCATGTCGTTTGCCGATGGGGGTACGGACCGCTTCGACGATCACAGCGTCACGGGTCGACATCATTCTCCTGTCGTCGGCGGGCAGTAGCCCGGTGTGGTTCTCATCATGGCCTCTCGACGCGCCAACGCTGCAACAGATCGTCCACATGCGTCGGCTGCGCGACAAAGCCGTTTGGAAGCCGTGGGGTCCATTGCTCGGCGTCGCCGGCGACCAGCACCTGACGTTGTGCCACCTGAGGGTGCTGCGCAGCCTCGGACAAATCCAGTACCGGCGACAGGCACGCGTCGGTGGATGCGGCCAGTCGGGCCCACTCGTCGCGGGTGCGGGTTCGCAACGCATCACCGATCGCCTCCCGCAATGCCGGCCAGTTCGCCGGATCCTCGCGGCCCACGGCGAGGCCTGGATCGAGGTCGAGGACCTCGAGCAACGCGACGAAGAACGGTTCCTCGAGCGCCCCGACCGCGACGAAACGTCCATCAGCACAGGCATACACGTCGTAGTACGGCGCGCCCGTGTCCAGACGGTTCGTCCCGGCGACATCCGACCACGTTCCGCGGGAACGGTACTCGTGCTGCATCGATGTCAGGTAGGTGGTTCCGTCGATGATCGAGACGTCGAGCACCGCGCCCTCCCCCGTTCTGCCACGGTCGTGGAGGGCAGCGAGAACGGACGTGGCCAGGTACATCGCCCCACCGCCGAAGTCACCGAGCAGGTTCGCCGGCGGAACGGGTACGCCCCCGGCCCGGGTGGCCAGGTGCAGTGCTCCGGTCACCGCGATGTAGTTCAGGTCGTGGCCCGCGGTGTGTGCCAGCGGCCCGGTCTGACCCCACCCGGTCATCCGCGCATAGATCAGACCGGTCTCGCAGGCGCGCACATCGTCGGGCCCGAGACCCAGACGTTCCATCACGCCCGGCCGGAACCCCTCCACCACGACGTCGGCCGCCGCGATGAGTGCCCGGACCCTGGTGCGCACATCGGCGTCCTTGAGGTCGACCTCCAGTGTCTCGCGGTTGCGTACCAAGGCCGGCACCGACGACCCCGGACGGCGCAGCGCGATCACCTCGGCCCCGAGGTCGGCGAGCAACATGCACCCGAACGGTGCAGGACCGAGCCCGACGAACTCCACCACCCGCAGCCCAGTCAGCGGGCCCGTCGCGCACGGCGGATGCGTTGCCGAGTCCGGCTCGTCGCCGATGGGCGTTGTCTGGGTGCGGTTCAATGGCTTTCGATCGCACGTTCCGGGCACGCCGCGACCGCCTCGAGGGCGGTGGCCTCCGCGCCGACGGGGATGTCGATCTCCGCGTTGAGGGCATAGCCGTCGTCGTCGAGGTCGAACAACTCCGGCGACGCCGCGAAACAGCGGGCGTGGCCGGCACACTTGTCCAGATCGACACTGACCTTCATCGTCTACTCCGTTCCTCGTCCACGTCCGATCGGCCTCGTCACGTCACCGCGCCGGCGATCTTCATCGCGATCAACTGGTCGTCGTCGAAACCGAGTTCACGCAGCACCTCGTCGGTGTGTTCGGCGAACGCGGGCGCTCGGCTGATGTCGACGCTGGTGTTGTCGAATTTCACCGGGTTGGCAACCAGTTTGCGCGGGTTGCCCTCGGCGTCGAGCACCTCGGTGATGCGTCCGTTGGCGATCAGCGCCTCGTCGTTGCCGATCTCCCATGAATCCTGCACCACCGCCCACTGTCCGCGGATGTCCTTGAGTGCGGCCCGCCAATGCTCGAGCGGTTGCCGGGAGATGATCCCGGCAAAGATGTCCATGGCCTCGGCGTGATTCTCGGTGATCAGCGCGTCGGTCGCGAACCGTTCGTCATCGACGAGTTCGTCGTGGCCGATCGCGCGGCAGAACTCCGGCCAGTACCGCCCGGCCTGGAGCATCGACAGTTGGATCCAGCGTCCATCGGCCGTCCGGTACGCACCGGAAAGCGGGTTACCGGCGGCAGCCGATCGCCGTTGCGCCGATTGCGCAGGCAAGGCCTCCCCTTTCATCAGCGCCATGTTGACAGTGAACTGGGTGGCCCAGGCCCCGACAGCGAGCAGGGAGACATCGAGTTCCGAGGTCTCGCCCGTCATCGCGCGTCCGTACAGTGCGGCGGCGATACCACCGGCGATGGTCATCCCGCCGATGTTGTCGCCGTAGGCCCCGGCAGGCATGAAGCTGACCCGATCCGCACCTGCCGGTGTGGTGCCGAACGCGCTCCCGCCCCTGGCCCAGAACGCCGTCGAATCGTAGCCGCCCTTCTCGGCATCCGGTCCCTCCGTACCGAAACCGCTGCCCGACACGTAGATGATGTCGGGGTTGATCGCGCGGATGTCGGCCACCGTGATTCCCAGCTTGTCGCGGGCGGTCGGCAGGAAGTTCGTGAGGAACACATCGCTGTTGCGGACCAGTTCTTCGAGCACCGGCCGTGCCTCCGGACGCTCGAGAGCCAGACCCACACTGCGCTTTCCGCGGTTCGGACCTTCCATGATCGGCGAGAACGACGAGCCGGCGGCATCGTAGCCGAGCACCCGCACCAAACCGCGCTGCGCGTCGCCCTTTTCGGCGTGCTCGATCTTGACGATGCTCGCACCCCAGTCGGCGAGCACCGCGCCGGCAGCCGGAACAAAGGTGAACTGTGCCACCTCCAGAATGCGGACACCCTCCATCGGACGGTGCATATCGTCTCCTCACAATCGGTGTCTCGGTGTGTTGAGCAGGGTGCCCGCTGGCCGACCCTCGCGAAAGCCGGTTCCCGGCTGTCGAGACCAGGTCACTCGCTGATCAGCTCCAGGATCGTGGCGTTGGCCTGACCGCCACCCTCGCACATGGTTTGCAGCCCATAGCGGATGTCGTTGCGGCGCATGTGGAAGATCAGGTCGGTGAGAATCCGGGCGCCCGACCCACCGAGTGGGTGACCGAACGCTATGGCACCACCGTTGGGATTGAGCAGTTCGTCGTCGGCACCGATCTCGCGCTGCCACGCCATGGGGACCGGGGCAAAGGCCTCGTTCACCTCGAAGACCCCGATGTCGCCGAGGGACAGGCCCGACCTGGCCAGGGCCTTCTCTGTCGCGGGGATCGGGCCGGTCAGCATGATCACCGGGTCCGAACCCGTGACGGCCGCGGTGTGCACGCGGGCGATCGGTCGCAGCCCGTGGCGGCGCGCAGCGTCCTCGCTCATCACCAACAATGCTGCGGACCCATCCGAGATCTGCGAGGCGTTGCCGGCGTGGATCACCCCGTTCGCGTCGAACACCGGCTTCAGCTTGGCGAGAGTCTCGACGGTGGTACCGCGGCGGATGCCCTCGTCCGCGATGACCACACCGTCGGGTGTGGTGACCGGGATGATCTGGTCGTCGAGCAGTCCCGCATCCTGCGCGGCCGCGGCCCGATCATGCGAACGGGCCGCATACGCATCGACATCGGTGCGGCTGAAACCCCACTTGGCGGCCATCATCTCCGCACCGACGCCTTGGTTGGGGATGACGTTGTCGTACCGGGACCGGTAGCTCTCACCGAACGGGCTGGCGCCGACCGAGGTCGACGAACCCATCGGCACCCGTGACATCGACTCCACACCACCGGCCACGACCACGTCGTAGTGGCCCGCCTCCACACTGGCGACGGCGAAGTTGAGGGCCTGCTGCGATGACCCACATTGGCGGTCCACCGTGACGCCGGGGATGGTTTCCGGCCACCCGGCACTGAGGACGGCGGTCCGCGCGATGTCAATGGCTTGTTCGGACACCTGCTGGACGCAGCCCCAGATCACATCATCGACCAGGTCCGGCTCGATCCCGGTCCGCTCGACAAGTGCGCGGAGAACGCCGGCCGACAACTCGGCCGGGTGAATCCCCGACAGTGCCCCGTTTCTCCGCCCGACCGGGGTACGAACGGCTTCGACGATGACTGCTGACATGACGCTCTCCTCGCTACGTTTCTGGTCGCATCGATTGGTCGATGCGTCCGGTGGCCGCACACCCACTCATGCGGTGGTGGCCTCGAGTTCCGCGACGAGCTCGAGCAGGCGTCTGCGGTCCACCTTCAATGACACGCTGCGGGGAAGCGACTCGACCGCGTGAATGCTCACCGGCACTTCGTACGCCGTCAGATGGGTCCGCAGGTGATCTTTCAGCTCGGCCTCGGCGACATGCTGTCCGTCGATCAACTCGACGACCGCAACCGGTACCTGACCGAGTCGCTCATCGGCTCGACCGTAGACCGAGGCGTCGAGGACAGCGGGATGGGCACGTAATGCATTGGCCACCACCTCGGGCTGCACCTTGAATCCCCCACGCAGGATCGCATCGTCGGCGCGACCGTCGATGTAGAGGAAACCGTCGGCGTCGATGTGCGCGAGATCGCTGGTACGAACCCAATCCCCGGTACCCGACCCGGTCTGCCCCGAACTGACCTCGAGCCTGCCGGTGTCGTCGGGAGGCAGCGGGTGCCCGTTGTCGTCGACGACGCGCAACCTGACGCCGGGGAACGCACGACCCACGCTGCCGCGCTTACGCTCCCACCATTTCGCATGCATGGGCTTGGTCCAGCCGGCGACGGCACCGGAGAACTCGGTGGCGCCATAGACGATCAGCACGGGAATTCCGTAGCGAGCGATGAACTCGTCGGCGAGATCCGGACTCACGAATGTGGTGCCGGCAGTCACCGCACGCAGACTCGACAGACGTTCCGCCGGAACGTCGGCGTTGAGGACCGAACGCATCGCGGCCGGAGGGAGACTCGCGATCCGCGGTTTGTGTTCCTCGATCGCACCCGCCCAGCCCTCGACGGTGAATCGCGGCAGGAGCACGAATGGTCGCGCTTCGGTCAGCGCCTGCAAGACACCCCACATCCCACCGATGTGCACGATGGCCAGCGTGACCAAGGCAACTCTGCCGGTGAGGGGTTCGCGCTTGCCGTGCTCGGTGCCGACGTGTCCGTGCACCGCCGCCATCGCGGCATCGAGCTGGCGCCACGTCAGCGGTACACGTTTGGGCGGTCCGGTCGTCCCGGAGGTGAACATCTCGATGGCGATGGCACCGGTGGACTCGGGATCGGTCGCCGACGGAGTTACAGCGCCGTTCGACGACGTCGAGTCCGCTCGCGAGGCGCGCTGCGCCACACCCTCGTCGATGGCGAAACCGTCGATGCCCAATTCGACGACCACGGCCGCGAATTCATCGGCGCACCAGAGTTCTTCCGGTGCGAGGATCACGTCGGGACGTGTCATCTCCAGATCTCCGGAAATGCGCGCGATAGGCTGCATCGGGTTCAACGTGGTGAGTGTGCGCCCATTGCTCAACAGGGCGACCAGGGCGGCGATCGAATCCACCCGGTTGGCCAGGACCACGCCGACCCGAGCGCCTTCGACCGCGCCCACGCGGATCAGTGCGCGGTCGATCTTCTCCGCCAACGATCGCACTTCCGCCCACGTGTACCAGCGCCCGTCCTGCTGGATCATGCGGGCATCATCGGTGGCCGACCACAGCTGACGTAGCGCCTGCCTGATACCCGACATGCCGCCTCCATTCACCTTCACATCACTGCGCCGCGACCGGCCGGCCCCACCGAGACCGGTCACGGAGTTGGCCGCTTCGTCGTCAGACGTTTGCATCGCTCATTCAAGGTATATGACATAGTTAACTAGGACAACCTTATGGACGGCATTGTCGTCCGCCACATGACTCGTGCAGTAGGAACCGACTCAACGAGGCAGACCGAGGCCACGTTCGGCGATCACGTTCCGCATGATCTCGGAACTGCCGCCGGCGATGGTGTAGCCCCGGGCATACAGGAATTCGTCCTGCCACCGTCCACGGTCGACGGCGTGGGGATCGGTGTCGACCAGGACCCCGTCGGCGCCGCAGAGGTCGAGTGCGAATGCGGCGATCTCGACTCCGAGTTCGCTGTACATGAGCTTGGCCATCGGTGCGTCACCGGGCCGCACATCGCCCGCGGATGCGCGACTCAGGCCGGCATAGACCAGTGCGGACAGCGCATCGACAGACGCCGAGAGCGCGCCGAGACGATCGCAGATCGCCGAGTCCTCGATCGCCGGCCGGCCGTGTCGCTGCACCACGGCGGCGAGATCGACGAGCGCGTCGATGTTGCGCTGCAGTCGGACCGCATTGTTCGCCACGCCGGCCCGTTCGTGCGCGAGACTGGAATTGGCGATGCGCCAGCCCTGATTGACCTCCCCGATCAGCGCATCCGCGGCGACGACGACATCGTCGAGGAACACCTCGTTGAAATCGGCGGTGCCGGTCATCTCCCGCAACGGCCGAACGTCGACCCCGGGCAGCGTCATGTCGATGAGGAATGCGCTGATGCCCTTGTGCTTTGCCGCTTCTGGATCGGTCCGTGCCAGCAGATATCCGTAGTCGGCCCAGTGCGCGTTGGTGGTCCAGACCTTCTGGCCCGTGATCCGGAAGCTGCCGTCGTCGAGTCCCGTTGCGCGTGTCCGCAGGGAGGCGAGGTCGCTGCCCGATCCGGGTTCGCTGAAGAGCTGACAGAAGATGAGCTCGCCGGACCGGATACCACCGAGATGGCGGCGTTTCTGTTCGGCAGTCCCATGGTCGATCAGCGCGTTCGCCACCAGGTTCGCGGCCCCCTGTACCGGCGCGGGCGCACGGTGGCGGGCGATCTCCTCACCGACGACCACGTCTCGCTCGAGCTGATGGGATGCCCCGCTACCGCCGTACTCTGCCGGCCAGGCGCCACCGAGGTAACCCGCATCGAAGAGATCGCGGGTCCACTTCTTGAGCAGCGCCAGCTCCTCGGCGTCCTCGGCGCTGCGCACCCCGGCCTTGGGCGGGATCGCCGGCGCGTGGCCGCGGACGAACTCACGGACCTCGGCGCGGAAATCGTCCAGCTCGGCGCCCGTCCCGTAGTGCATGACCATCTCACTCCCTGCCGACGCCGTCGATGACGTTGCGGCACTTACCTGACTTCGTACTCGCGCGTGGCGACCTCGGACCGGACCACCTGGGCCTTGCCGATCGGGTTGCCCAGTGACGTGTAGGCCATTCCGGTGGCCAGTGCTTGCGACCTCCCGGTGTCGCGGGATTCCCAAATGGCCCGAACACTGCCCTGGATTGCCGCCGGTGGCTTGGCGGCGATGCGTCGTGCGAGCACGTCGGCCCGCGTCCATAGCTCGTCTCGGGCAACGATCTCGGAGACAAATCCGATCTCCCTGGCTCGCTCGGCGGACATCCGCTCGTCCAGGCCCAGCAGGACCATCCGGAGCACCTCACCGATGGGGATGCGGTGCGCCAGTCCGATGGGTTCGAGCGCGGCCACCAGGCCGTAGGAGACGTGCGGGTCGAAAAACTGTGCGTCGTCACTCGCGACGATGATGTCGGATTCGTTGAGCCAGTACAGCGCACCGCCGGCAGCCATCCCGTGCACCGCGCTGATCAGCGGCTTCCAGCAGCCGTTCTGTTTGGGCGACAGATCGATTCCGGGGTCGCGCCGGCTGAACACGTTGTCGGAGACGAAGGTCCCCTCGCGGGTGTCCATCCCGGTGGAGAAGGCTCGTTCGCCTGCCCCGCGCAAGACGATGACGTGCACGTCGTCGGATTCGCGGGCGAACTCCCAGACGCCGCGGAATTCCTCCCGCATGACATTGGTGAACGAGTTCATCCGCTCCGGGCGGTTGAGGGTGATGGTCAGCACGTGCTCGTGGAGTTCGGCGATCACCGTGGTCAGGTTCTCGAGTTCCATGTCACCTCCGTTGGTGCGCAGCGTCCGGGTCATGCGGGCTCCGACGCCGGTTCACTCAGGTTGACCAGGCGGTCCACCACATGGCGGCGGACCAACTTGCCGGTCTCGGTTCTCGGAACCTCAGGCCAGTAGACGAACCGGTCCGGGGTCTTGCTGCTACGCAGCGCCTTACGGACGTGATCTCGCAGCGACTCCGAGTCGACCTCGACTCCGGGTCGCAGCACCACCGCCGCCTCGATGCGCTGACCCCACTCGTCATCGGGAACACCCACCACCGCGACGTCGAGGACGTCGGGGTGGCGCAGGATGACGTCTTCGATCTCGGCGGGCGCGATGTTCTCCGCGCCGCGGATGATGGTGTCGTCCGCACGGCCACCGACGAACAAGAAGCCGTCGGCGTCGAGGTAACCCTTGTCGCGGGTGTCGAAGAAGCCCTGTTCATCGGTCACCCGGCCGATACCGGCGTACTCGGCAGAGACCTGCTCGCCGGCCACGCAGATCCGGCCCACCTCGTCGGGTCCGAGCAGGGCGCCGTCGTCGTCGCGGATCTCGATGACGACGCCGGGTAGGGCGCGCCCGACCGAGCCCAGACGTGCCCGGATGCGTTCATCAGTGCCGGCGAGCGCATCGCGGTGATCGTCGGGTCCGAGAACTGCGATGGTGGAACTGGTCTCGGTGAGACCGTAGGCGTTCACGAAGCCGACCTGGGGCCAGAGTTCGAGCGCCCGCTCGATGACCCGCGAGGGCATCGGCGCGCCGCCGTAGGCGAGGTTGCGCAGTGACGGTATGTCTTTGTCGGCGTCGGACTCCACGATCCTCGACAACATTGTCGGTACGACGAGCGCGTTGGTGATATGTTCCGCGCGCACCGTGTGCAGCCATTGCTCCGGTGTGAACTGTTCGAGCACCATCGTCCGCCGGCCCGCGTAGAGGTTGCTGATCACGTTGGCCACGGCGGCGATGTGGTAGGGCGGGACGCTGACGAGAGCGGCCTGGTCCTCCCCTGCGTTGGCGAACTCCACTGAACCGAAGACGTACGAGGTCAGGTTCTCATTGCGCAACAACACCCCCTTCGGTGCCGCCGTGGTTCCGGAGGTGTAAATGATCACCGCCGGGACCTCGGGCGCAGCGTCGTTGCCGCCGTCTACGGTGGGCTCGGTCGTCTGCGCGCTGATCATCCACTGTTCGGGAGTGATGGTGGCGAGTCCTGCGCGCTGCAGGATGTGTACGTGCTCGGCATCGGCGATGCCGAGCGCCGACGGGTGATTGGCAAGCAGCGCATCGAGTTGTTCGGAACCGAGTCGATAGTTGACCGGGACGAGCGGCACCCCGGCACGTGCCGCGGCGAACATCGCCACCGGGAATGCCGGACCGTTCACCGCGAGATAGACCACCGCCTCCGCGGAGTGCGCTCGGATGACCTCGGCGCCGGCGTCGGCCATGCTACGCAGCTGCGCCGCGGTGATCCCGGAGTCCTGTGGCCCGATGACCACCCGGTCACCGAAACCGTCGGCGGCCATGTCCAGCAACAGTCCGATGTTCATGCGAGCTCCACTCCCCTGTCCGATAGCGCTGTCCGGTGGCATCATCGCGCGGCGACACGCGCCACCACACCACTCATGCCGTTGTGTGGGACCACTCCGGGAATCTTACATAGTTTAGTTAGTATGATAACTGCATCACAATCGTCGACGACGCACAACGTTGCGTCGCACACGAAGGAGATCGTCATGGACCTCGCACACCGGAAGGCCGTCGTCGTGGGCGGAGCCTCGGGCATGGGCCGCGCCACCGCGGAAGCACTCGCCGCCGGCGGTGCGACCGTGGCAATCCTCGACCGAGAGGGCAGTGACGGCAAGGACGTCGCCGCCGAAATCGGGGGTACCTTCCACGCGGTGGACATCCTGGACTTCGACGGAACCGAAGGCGTGCTCGCCGATGCGGTGTCCGAGATGGGTGGACTGCACATCGCGGTGAACACGGCCGGCGGCGGAAGGGTGCAGAAGACCTTGGGCCGCAGTGGCCCCCACGATCTCGACATGTTCCGTCAGGTCGTCGACCTGAACCTGGTCGGCACGTTCAACCTGAACCGCCTCCAGGCGCAGCACATGAGCGCCAACGATCCCGTCGACGAAGAACGCGGCGTCATCGTCAACACGTCATCGTTGGCGGCCTTCGAAGGCCAGATCGGCCAAGTCGCCTACGCCGCAGCGAAAGCCGGAATCGCCGGTAGCGCCCTGGCCATGGCCCGCGATCTGGGCCCGTTGGGAATTCGCGTGGTCGCGATCGCACCGAGCCTGTTCTCGACCGGCGCCACCGCGAAGTTCAGCGAAGACCAGGTGGCCCCGCTGGTGAAGGACGCCGCCTTTCCAAAGCGGATGGGACGGCCGAGTGAGTACGCGAAGCTGGCGTTGGCCATCGTCGACAATCCGATGCTCAACGGGCAGTGCCTGCGACTCGATGCGGGGCAGCGGTTCGCGCCACGTTAGATGGGTGATTCCCGCGCAGCCCCTCCAGGTTGACTGTTCCCCCAGGCAAGACCCCTTCCGGTCCAGTAGCCGTCAAACCCCAGGCAAGCCCCTCCCCGCTGGTCGAGTAGTTGTCGAGCCCCAGGCAAGCCCCCCTCCCCGCTGGTCGAGTAGCTGTCGAGCCGCTAGGCGAGACCCTCCCCCGCTGGTCGAGTAGCCGTCGAGCCGCTAGGCGAGACAGCGTATCGAGACCACTTGCACAACAATCGATCTCCGGCACACGCGAATCCCGATACGATCGCTCCCCAACCGGTCCGCGGATACCCGATCAACAGAACAGGCGCGCACCGCCCGCAGGTCAGTCCAGCAGGTCCTGCACCTTGAGGTCCTCCCGCCCAAGCATGACGAACTCACGGGCAACGCCCATGTGTTTCTGCCAGTGGGCAAATGCTCCGGCACCGTCGCGCGCGCGGAGCAGCTTGATGAACTTCCGCTGAGACCGGACGAACAACTTGTAGTTCGACTCATGTTGCGCACGATCGCGATTCACGTTCTGCTGCGCGAACGCGACGTGATTGCGTTCGAAGATCTCGTGCACCATGCCGGAGATGAGGGCGAGTGTCGGGCTGCCCGACAACCGCACCATGAGCGAATGGAACTCGGCCGCGGCCTTGCCGAATTGCCCGGATGCGTACTCGTCGGGCACCACCTCGTCGACGAATCGCTCGAGTTCATCGAAGGCGGTCTCATCGCCTTCCTCCGCGAGCAAGCGCGCGGCGGCGGGCTCCACGGCCTCCAGTGCCCGATAGACATCGGCGACGGTGGCACCCGCGAGTTCCAGCAGCAGCGATGCGGGCCGCGCGACAACCTCGGGTCCGGGGATACACACCTTGGCGCCCGAGCGGGACCCGCGGCGCACCTCGACGAGTCGTTCGGCCTCGAGCACGCGGATGGCCTCGCGCAGTGTCGGCCTGCTGACCGAGAACAACTCCATCAGTTCGGCTTCGTTGGGCAGGTGGTCGCCTGCGGAAAGCTCGCCGTCGACGATCATGCTGCGCAGCTTGCGGGCGACGAGCTCCGCGGTCTTGGGGGTACGGATGCCCCGCTCGCCGTCGGAACGCGTCGCAAAGATCGCTGCCAGGGAGTTGTCGGTCACGTGTGGGTCCTCTCGTCGACAACGTTCACTTGTTAAGTTACCTCACCGTCAGCGACGCGCGTGACCTGGACATTCACGTCATCGGCGGAGCAAGATCGCACCGGACGGCACCCCACCGCCCGCGGTGACCACAGCCAGTTCGGCATCGGGCACCTGGCGCGAGTCGGCGTGTCCACGCAGTTGCCGGACCGCCTCGCGAAAGAAGCCATAACCGTGCAGCCGTCCGGCGGAGAGCTGACCACCATGCGGGTTGACCGGCAGCCGGCCGCCGAGTCGGATCGCATCTCCGTCGCCGATGAAGTCCGCGGCACCGCCCAGTTCGCAGAAGCCGAGAGCTTCGAGCCACGACAACGCGTTGAAGGTGAACCCGTCGTAGAGCAGGGCCACGTCGACATCATCCGGTGAGCAGTCGGTCCGTGTCCAGAGGTGCTTCGATGGCCCCAGCGACTGCGGCAGGTGCGTCAGGGTTCCCTGATCCCACGACAGCGTCTCCATGATCTGGGTACCGACGGCTTCGACGAACACCGGCGGGTTCGGACCGTCGGTGGCGTAGTCCACCGCCGAGACCACCACGGCGACCGCGCCGTCGACGGGGACGTCGCAGTCGTAGAGACCGAACGGGCTCGAGATCATCCGCGCGCCGAGGTAGTCGTCCATGGTGATCGGCTCGCGGTACACGGCCTCGGGATTCGCGGCGGCATGCTGTCGAGCGGTGACCGCGATCGCACCGAGCGTCTCCCGGGAGCCACCGTATCGGTGAAAATAGTTGCTGGCGCACAACGCGATCCAGTTGGCCGGCGACATCGCCCCGTAGGGGGCCCGATGCTCGGTCATCCCGGTGGCGCGCGCATCCGGCACCACCCACCTGCCGTCGCGGACCATGGCCGCGTGTGAGCTCTCCCAGACCGTGCGATAGCACAGCACGTGTCGGCACAGGCCGGATGCGACCGCGAGCATGGCCGCGATGATCGAGCCGTTCTGCCCGGGGAACTCGTTGCCGCCGCTGACCCAGGTCGGGCGGATGCGCAGGATCTCCTCGACCGGCATCGTGCCGCCCTCGGTGAGGCCACCGCCGATCGGGCCGCCGGGATAGGTCGCCAGCCCGTCGATGTCCTCGAAGCGCAGTCCGGCATCGGCGACCGCCGCTTCGCAGGCGTCTACGGTCAGGGTCAATGGGTCGACCATCAGCCGTCGCCCCACCTCCGACTGTCCGATGCCGGTGATGGCCACCCGTTCCTCGAACTTGTCCGGCGACGCCATCGGCCTCGATCGCGCGGACAGATCCTCCGGTTCGGGAATCGGGCCCTCGTCGGGCCGTTCGTCGTCGAGTTCGAACAGCGGGATCCAGATGTCGGCAGCCGCCTGTTCGAAGGTGACGCGCACACGCGTTCCGACGCCTACGTCCCCCGGGTCGCAGCCGACGATGTTGGTGGTGAGGCGGGCCGCGGAATCCTCTTCCAGCGCAACGATGGCGATGATGTAGGGCGCCGGGAAGGCGGGCAGCCACTGCTGTTCGTTCACCGTGACGGCGACCACCACACCGCGCCCCGTGACGGGGCTCATGGTGACGTCGCGGCTGCGGCAGTGTGGACACATCGGTGGCCGCGGATGCGACAGCCGACCGCACGCTTCGCATCGCGCGATCCGCAGCACGCCGTCGGCACCCGAGGCCCAGAACTCAGCCGACCGCAACGTGGGCTGCGGCAGTGGCCGGCCCGTCACTCGTGGCCTCCGCTCTCCTGATTCGGCAACGGTGTCGCGCAATCCGACCGTGTCACGTTCATCCGGCGGCATGCAGATCCACCACGCGTCGACGATGGTCGGCGACGGTGCCGTCGAGGAGTTCATCGACCTTGATCCGCCGGATGAGCAGATGGACGTCGTGTTCCCAGGTGAATCCGATGCCGCCGTGGATCTGTAGTGCGAGTTGGCCCGTGTCGCCGGAACTCTTGCAGGCGTAGGCCACCGCCGCAGCCACCGCAGCCGCGCGCTCGCCGGGGTTATCACCGTCGAGCGCGAGTGCCGCCCGCCACAAGACCGATCTCGATGCCTCCACCCAGAGCGCCATGTTCGCGAGGTGATGTTTCACAGCCTGGAAAGAACCGATCGGTTGTCCGAATTGCGAACGCTGTCCGGCGTAATCGATGGCCATGGTCAGAAGTCGATCGGCGCAGCCCAGGGCGTCGACGGCGCGGAAGGTCGCGAGCTGTTCGGACAACGCGGCGGCCGAACCCGTGGACAACGTTGCCCAGTCACCGGATTCGAGGGTGACGTCGATGTCGACCACCGCCCATGATCGCAACAGATCGAGCGTATCGAGAACGGTGACCTCGATGGCCTCGACCCGGATGACGGCTGCCACTTCTGCCCCGTCGTCGGTCTGTGACACCACGACGATGCGGTCGGCGTCTATCAAGCCGGTGATGGGCGCACTGCGGCCGGTGACCCGGAGGGTGTCACCATCGATACGCATGTGGAGGCCGGGTGCGGGAGGTACCGGGACCACGATCTCGGTGCTCTCGGCCGCGTCGTCGGCGCTCGAATGTCCGATGTCCTCCAGTAGTCGGGCGGCGATGGCCATCTCGGCGAGCGGCAACGCACTGCCTGCCCATCCGTGGGCTTCGGCGAGCACCAGCAGATCAACATGGGTAGCGCCGACGGCGATGGTGAGCAACCCGGCCAGGCCGGATTCGGCGACGTGCTTGCGCATGGCGGCAGTGATCCGGGCGGGCGACTCGTCGATGGACTCGCGTCGTTCCAGGATGGGATCGTGCTTGTGCAGCCAGGCGCGCTCTGCCTCGGCGAGATCGAGCTGCTCGGTACTCAGCGCGAAATCCATGAATCCTCCTTCGTCCGCCTATCCAACGTAGTTAACCATGTGTAGTCGATGGACGCGAGGACTTTCGGGCAACAACAGCAGACGCGGGCCGCGTCGATGTGCGTGCCAGTGCAGTGCTGGCGACGGTACATCTGCGCGACCCGCGTCGGCGTGTGGTGCTGCTCAGACCCCCGCGTTCGCGTCCTGCTTCTTCTTCAGTTCCAACGCGATGTCGATCAGCTGATCTTCTTGTCCGCCGACCAACTTCCGATTACCGGCTTCGATGAGAATCTCGGCGGCCGAGACGTTGTGGCGTTCGGCGTGCCCCTCGGCGTGCTTGAGGAAGCTCGAGTAGCAGCCGGCGTAGCCCATCATCATCGCCGAGCGATCCACCAGGCATTCCGACGGCATCGCCGGTCGCACCACATCCTGGGCGGCGTCGGCGATCTTCATGAAATCCACGCCGGTGGTGATACCCAACTTGTCGCACACCCCGACGAATGCCTCGGTCGGCGTGTTTCCGGCACCGGCCCCGAAGCGGCGGATCGAGCCGTCGATCTGCTGCGCGCCGGCACGAATGGCGTTGATGGAGTTGGCCACTGCGATGTCGAGGTTCTCGTGCCCGTGGAAGCCGATCTGCGCATCATCACCGAGTTCGGCTCGTAGCGCCTGCACCCGGTAGGTGACGTCCTCGAGGACCAGTGCGCCTGCGGAGTCGACCACGTACACGCACTGGCAGCCGGCGTCGGCCATGATGCGGGCCTGTTCGGCCAGCTTCTCGGGCGGCTGCGAATGGCTCATCATCAGGAATCCGACGGTCTCCAACCCGAGATCGCGGGCGAGCCCGAAGTGCTGGATCGACACGTCGGCCTCGGTGCAGTGGGTGGCGATGCGGCAGATCTGCCCACCGTTGTCCTGCGCAGCCCGGATGTCGTCCTTGGTGCCGAGTCCGGGCAGCATCAGGAACGCGATCTTGGCCTGCTTCGCCGTCTCAGCAGCAGCCTTGATCAGTTGCTGCTCCGGGGTTTTGGAGAAACCGTAGTTGAACGACGATCCGCCGAGTCCGTCGCCGTGGGTCACCTCGATCACCGGCACACCCGACGCGTCGAGCGCGCCGACGATGTCACGCACCTCCTGCTCGGTGAACTGGTGACGCTTGTGGTGGCTGCCGTCGCGCAACGACGAGTCGGTGATGCGGATGTCGAGCGTGTCGGAGTACTTGCGGGCGTTGGCCATCAAATCCGGGGTGGCGATAGTCATGCCGAGGCTCCCAACTTCGTCTTTGCGATCTCTTCGCCCACCTTGGTGGCGGCGGCGGTCATGATGTCGAGGTTGCCCGAGTACGGCGGCAAGAAATCGCCGGCGCCTTCGACCTCGACGAAGATCGACACCCGGGCGTGGCCGCCGTTGATGGCCGAGGGCGGATCGAACTGCGGATCCTGCAACAGTCGATAGCCCGGCACGTACTGTTGGATCTCTTTCTCACGCTTGCGAATCGACTCGGCAATCGCGTCGGTGTCGGCGTCCTCCGGGATCGCGCAGAAGATGGTGTCACGCATGATCATCGGCGGGTCGGCCGGATTCAGGATGATGATCGCCTTGCCACGCACGGCACCACCGATGGTCTCGATGCCCTTCGACGTCGTCTTGGTGAACTCGTCGATGTTGGCGCGCGTACCCGGCCCAGCCGACACCGACGCGACCGAGGCGACGATCTCCGCATATGGCACCGGCACCACCGACGACACCGCATGCACCATCGGAATCGTCGCCTGCCCACCACAGGTGATCATGTTGGTGTTCGGTGCGTCGAGGTGTTCACGCAGATTGGCCGGCGGCACCACCGCCGGCCCGACCGCCGCGGGGGTGAGGTCGACGGCGGTGATCCCGGCCGCCTCGTATTTCGGCGCATACTCACGATGCACGTAGGCCGAGGTGGCCTCGAAGATCAGGTCGGGTTTGTCCGACGACCCGAGCAGCTCATCGGCACCACCACTCATGGTGATCAGCCCGTGGTCCGCGGCCCGCTTCATGCCCTCGGAGTCGGCGTCGATACCGACCATCCAGCGAGGTTCGATGACCTCGGATCGTTGCAGCTTGTACATCAGGTCGGTGCCGATGTTGCCCGACCCGATGATCGCTGCGGTCAGTTTGGCTGCCACGTGCGCCTCCTGTTTCTTGACATGTCGAAAGTCGTTGATGGTCAGTCGAAATCGAGGGTGACCGATCCGAGGCCGGCGAACTCGGCCACGAAATGGTCACCCGAGCTGATGTCGATGGCGCGAGTGGCGGTACCGGGCAGAATCACATCGCCCTTGCGCAGCCGCACCCCGAAACTCTCCACCTTGCGCGCCAACCACGACACGGCATTGAGCGGGTGGCCGAGCACCGCCGACGAATTGCCCTTCGCCACGATCTCCCCATTACGGTGCAACACCGCGTCGATGTCGCCGGTGTCGATCTCGCTGATCGGGACGCGCTGCTCGCCCAGGATCCAGCCGCACGACGATGCGTTGTCGGCGATCGTGTCGCACAGCGTGATCTTCCAATCGGTGATCCGCGAGTCGATCAGTTCGATGGAGGGCACCACCCACTCCACCGCATCGATGACGTCGTCATTGGTACATCCCGCACCGGGGAGGTCTTTGCCCAGAATGAACCCGACCTCCACCTCCACCCGGGGAAAACACAGTTTCGCGGCGTCGATCGGGGTCTTCTCGAAGTACTGCATCTCGTCGAGCAGATGGCCGTAGTCCGGCTCGTCGACGTTCATCATCTTCTGCATCGCCTCGGACGCGAGACCCACCTTGTGCCCGGCGACCTTCGCTCCGGCATCCAGGCGTTTACGGATGTTGATCAGTTGGATCTCGTAGGCGTCGACGACGTCGAGTCCCTGATACGAATCGGTCGGCCGGTCAATCGCCACCGCACTGTGCTCCGCGTTCCACAGATCGGCCGCGATCTGCTCGCGTATTGCCTGGTCGACCGCCACGTGGTCTCCTTCTCGGTAGAAAGAACGTGTTCTAGTTTAGAACATGTTGCAGTTGTGCGACATGCCCCCGCCATCAACCCCACCAGACAACGGGCACCCTTCGCCCGTCCCCGACCACTCAGTGGGAGTCAACACAGTTCTGCCCACCCAGATGTAGCGGGAATCGACTCCTGGCGACGATTCCCGCTACATCTGCGTGGAGGCGGCGGCCGAGAGCGCAGCCACGATCCTGGCGATCACGTCGTCGGGGTGGTTGACGAGGTCGTTCCAGGTGAAGTTGAGTACCGTCCAGCCGGCGGCGATGAGGTCATTGCGGCGAGTGCGGTCGTTCTGGAATGCATCGGCGTCACGGTGATAGGCCATTCCGTCGATCTCGACGGCGACACGCTCGGCGACGAACGCGAAATCGATGACGTACCGCCCGCTCGAATAGTTGGCGATCCAACCGGTGATGCCGGCCGCTTCGAACAGACCGACCGTCAACCGCTCGGCCGAGGAGCGCGCGCCCGAGCCGACGCCCTCGAGCAGGCGTCCCATCGCCGTCGCCCCGACGGTCCCGCGCCTCCTGTCGTAGACGGCCCGAAGTTGCCGCTCGGACACACGGCGCAGGAGCAGTGCCCGATCCAGAACGGATACGTCTCCTTCGACAGCGCCCTCGAGAACGGACAACGGCAATCCAGTCACCATGAGGTGGGAACGTTCGACCACATCACGATCGTCGAGACGACGAACAGCCCGGACGCCGGGTACCGGCTTCACGTGGCCACCGGGAGTGGCGGTGACCGTGACGGTCGCCGGCGGCGAGTTGGCGACGCCATGCCAGTAGGCGGCACCCAGTCCGGACAGAATCGCGGTGCCACCCACTCTGAGAACCGCGATACGGATCGTGCTGCGCGGGGTGACCGGATGATGGGCGAGACGGTAGATGCCGTAGGCCTCCCGCACCCAATCGCCCGACCCAACCAGCCTGCGCAGCGCCGAGTTGTCGAGACCGTGTACATCGGCCTCTGCCGCGGTCACCACCCCATCACGTTCGAGCGCGAACTGGCGGAGTTGCTTGCTCAACTTCACCCGATTTCGACGCACCAGCCCACCGACGGGTTCCCCGCCCCGGCGCGCTGTGCAGACGTAGCCAGAATCGGCACCCACCGACGATTCCCGCTACGTCTGCGGCGGGTGCCGGCCGCGGCCCCTGGCGCGAAATTTCTGCAACGTGTTCTAATTCTAGGTGAGAACACGTTCCACCCGTGGCGCATGAAGGGACTTCCATGGCCGGCGCGACCGAACCGACAGAGACCACCACCTCCCCGGAGACCGACACGGAGACCTACGACGTCGTCGTCGTGGGCGCGGGTGCGGCCGGCCTCAGCGCGGCCATCACCGCAGCCGCGAGTGGCCTGAAGACCGTGATCATCGAGAAGTCTCCGTACTGGGGTGGTTCGACCTCACGCTCGGGTGGCGGCGTCTGGATTCCGAACAATTCCGTACTCAAGCGCGACGGCGTCGACGACACCGTCGAGAAGGCGCGCCAGTACGTCCACGCCATCATCGGCGAGCACGCTCCGGCCGAGCGGATCGACGCCTACATCGACCGTGGCCCCGAGGCGCTCGACTTCCTGATGAAGCACGCCCCGTTGGAACTCGAATGGGTGAAGAACTATTCCGACTACTACCCCGAGGCGCCGGGCGGGCGGCTCGGCGGACGGTCGGTGGAGCCCCGGCCCTTCGACGCCCGGGCGTTGGGCGATGATCTGCAGACCCTGCACCCGCAGTACACCAAGGCGCCGCTGAACATGGTGGTGTTGCAGTCGGACTACCGCTGGCTCAACACCGGACTGCGGCATTGGCGTGGTCCGCTGCGGATGGCGAAGGTCGGCAGCCGATTCTTCTGGGCCCGTTCCCGCGGCAAGAAGCTGATCGCGATGGGCGCGGCGCTGGCCGCCGAACTCCTGCTGGGCGTGCGACAGCTCGGCGTGCCGCTCAAGCTGAACACAGGTCTCACCGACCTGCTCACCGAGGACGGCCGCGTGGTCGGGGTGTTGGCCGAATCCGCGGGCAACCAGTTCCCCATCCACGCCCGACACGGCGTCATCCTGGCCTGCGGGGGTTTCGAGCACAATGCCGAGATGCGGCAGAAGTACCAGCGCGAACCCATCGGCTCGGACTGGACCACCGGCGCCCCGTCCAACACCGGCGACGGCATCAACGCCGGACTCAAGGTCGGTGCCGCGGTGTCGTTGATGGACGACTCCTGGTGGGGCCCGACGATTCCGCTGCCGCGCGGACCGTGGTTCGCGCTGTCCGAGCGGTCGGTGCCGGGCACCTTCATCGTCAACGAGCGCGGCGAGCGGTTCATGAACGAGTCCCTGCCGTATGTCGAAGCGGTGCACCAGATGTACGGCGGCGACTTCGGGCAGGGCGACGGCCCGGGTGAGAACGTGCCGTCCTGGCTGATCATGGACCAGAATTGCCGCAACCGATATCTGTTCGCGGGGGTCAATGCGCGCCAGCCGCTTCCGAAGAAGTGGTTCGACGCCGGGGTGGTGGTGAAAGCCGGTTCGATCCGCGAACTCGCCGACAGGATCGGGATTCCCGCAGACGCGCTCGCGAACACCACCGAGCGGTTCAACGGTTTCGCCCGCTCCGGTGTCGACGCCGACTTCGGTCGCGGCACGAGCGGCTATGACCACTACTACGGCGACATCACCAACAAGCCGAACCCGAGCCTGGGTGCGCTGACCAAGGCTCCGTTCTACGCGGTCAAGATGGTGCCCGGCGATCTGGGCACCAAGGGCGGCATCGACACCGACGCGAGCGGTCGTGCCCTGCGGGCCGACGGGTCCGTCATCGATGGCCTGTACGCGGCCGGCAACACGAGCGCGCCGGTGATGGGGCACACCTACGCCGGGCCCGGCGCCACGATCGGCCCCGCCATGGTGTTCGGCTATCTCGCCGCGCTCGACGCTGCCGGCCGGGCCGCTGCCGCATCCACCACCACGACCAGCACAGGAGCCTGATCACCGTGCCCATCGATCCCGCGAGTGCCGTCGGCGCCGAACTGCCCGAGGTCAGCTTCGAATGGTCGGCCTCCGACGTCGCGCTCTATCACCTCGCGGTCGGCGCGGCTGCCGACCCGATGGACACCGCCGGGCTGGCCTACGTCGACGACAAGTCCCCCAAGGTGCTGCCGTCGTTCGCCACCGTCGCCGCATCCTTCCACGCGACCGAGGCACCGAGGGTCTCGTTCCCGGGCATCGACATCGACCTGGCCAAGGTGGTGCACGGCAGCCAGCAGGTGACCGCGCACCGCCCGTTGCCGGCGAGTGGGAAGGCGACCACCCGGACCCGGATCGCCGAGGTGCAGGACAAGGGTTCGGCCGCCGTCGTCATCCAGGAATCGGTGACCACCGACGACTCGGGGCAGCCGCTGTGGACAGCACACTCGTCGATCTTCGCCAAGGGCGAGGGTGGATTCGGCGGCGAACGCGGCACGTCGAACAAGGTCGCCTATCCCGATCGCGAACCGGACCATCGCCTTTCGGTGCCGACACTCCCCCAACAGGCGCTGCTGTATCGCCTGTGCGGTGACCGCAATCCGTTGCACAGTGATCCGGCATTCGCTGCAGCGGCGGGCTTTCCGCGACCCATCCTGCACGGCCTGTGCACCTACGGCACCGTCTGCCGCGCGGTCACCGACGCCGTACTCGACGGCGATGTGACCGCGGTGCGCGACTACTCATCCACCTTCGCCGGTGTCGTCTTCCCCGGCGAGACACTGAACGTCAACGTCTGGGATGAGAACGGGACGCTGTTGATCGCGGTGACCGTCGCCGAGCGCGACAATGCGCCGGCGCTGGGGAATGTGGTGCTGGCGATCTGAACGTGAGCCGAACCGCTGGTCGAGGAGCGACCGACCGAGTGACCAAACCGCTGGTCGAGTAGCGACGAACGGAGTGAGGAGCGTATCGAGATCAGTCACCACCGGTGGTTCTCACCACACCACGGTGGGCGTCGTCCCGGGACGACGAATCGGACAGTAGTCTCGACGCGGACCATCCGCAGTCAAACCCACGCCCACCCGGGCGATCCCGCGAGGAGACCTGATGAGTGATTCGCTGCAGTCCCTGCTCGACAACGACCGGCCGGCCGTGGTGGCCGACCTCGTCAACGTGATCGATTCCGAGGTATCGGATCAGAAGGGACTCGGTGGCGCCGCCGTGAAGACCGCCTACGCCGCGGCACAGAAGGTGAAGCCGGGCGTGGTGTCGTCGGCGACCAACCTGATGCTGCCCGACTTCCTCGCGGCGCTGCAGCCGTTCTGGGATTCGAAGCCTGCCGGGACGCCGTTCGCCGATCACCTGGTGGCCAACGGCGACGCCGCGGCCGAAGCATTGCTGACGGTGACCGACGATCAGGCGGAGTCCGCCCGACCGGCACTGGCCAAGGTATACAACTCGCTGCGCGGCAAGGCCAAGGGATATGTCGCGGCGTCGCTTCCGCGTGTCGGCGCGGCGATCGAAAAGCACGCCGCCTAACACCTCACCTATCGACCCGATGCGCTCATCGACCGGCCCGCACGGCCGATCGGTGGGCGCATCCGCGTATGGGGGTGCGCCTGGCGTGGATGGGTCAGGCTGCCGAGGTGACGATGAGCAGCAGGCCGACGACGACGGCGATCAGCGCGCCGAGCATCGACAGCACTCGCCACACATGCACCCGCGCCGGCGTGTAGTCGGTACGTTGCGAAGAGGCGACTTGTGGTGACGCCATGACTTCTCACTTTCGGTAGTCCGGGTCAACGCTGACCAGCTGGACGGCGATCACCGGTCTCGTGGTACTGCAGTGATAAATGTGTCACAAGTTTTCCGGTGATCGCGCTCACCGACGGCGCGTGTCATGATCACGAAAAGGCAACAGGTCGGAGGGCACGTGGTGCAGACGGCAACGAGGAGCACACGGGGCTTGGACCTCCGGTCGATCTGGCTCATCACCATCGCGTGTGCCGCCGTCAGCATGGTGGTCGCCGCGATGGCCGCGCTCAACACCGCACTGCCCGCGATCGCCGTCGACACCGGCGCCGATTCCGCTCAGATGACGTGGATCGTCGACGGGTACACCTTGGCGCTGGCGGCGCTGTTGCTGCCGGCCGGGGCCATCGGCGATCGGTTCGGGCGACGGGGCGTCCTGATCGTCGGCCTGTTCGCTTTCGCGGCCGCGTCGGTGCTGCCCATCTGGATCGACGAGCCGGTGCAGTTGATCGTCACCCGCGTCCTGGCCGGTGCGGCCGCCGCGCTGATCATGCCCGCGACGCTCTCGCTGATCACCTCCGGCGTCCCCGAGCATCGCCGCGCCATCGGCGTCAGCGTCTGGGCTGCGGTCGCCGGTGGCGGCGCCATCGCCGGCTTTCTGGTGACCGGTCTTCTGCTCGAGTTCTTCAGCTGGCATTCGATCTTCATCACGTTCGCCGCGTCGGCTCTGCTCACCGCGCTGCTCAGTCTCACCATCGGCACATCCCGTGACAGCAATCCCGGCCGGTTCGACATCGCCGGGTCCCTGACGTCCATCCTGGCGGTCACCGGGGTGGTGCTCGGTCTGCTCGAGGCACCGCACCGGGGCTGGGCCGACCCGCTCGTACTCATCAGCCTGGTCGGCGGACTCGCCTTGGCCGTCGCCTTCGTGATACTCGAATTGCGACGCATCTCTCCGCTCCTGGACGTGCGATTGTTCACCAACCGCGCTTTCGGCTCCGGCTCACTGTCGATCGCCATGCAGTTCTTCGCCTCGTTCGGCGTGTTCTATCTGATTCTTCAGCAGCTGCAGTTGGTATTCGGCTACACACCGCTGCAGTCGGCATTCGCGCTGATGCCGATGGTTGCCGGCGTCGGTGTGTTCGCGTTGCTCGGCAACTGGATCGCCGTGCGGTTCCACGCCCTGCGGTTCGTCCTGGCCGGCGGCATCATGCTGTGCGGCATCGGCATCGTGCTGTTGGGGGCCGTCACGTACGACAGCTACTGGGGTGCGTTGTGGATCATCGTGCTGTGCGCGATCGGGATCGGCCTGGCGACCGCGTCGTCGACCACCGCCATCATGGCGAACACGCCGATCGACAACCAGGGTGTGGGTTCGGCGGTCAACGACACCGCGCGCGAACTCGGCGCGGCCATCGGGATCGCGGTGGCCGGCAGCATCATGGCCGCCGGCTACTCGTCACGAATCGGACCCGTCGCCGACAATGCGCAGGCGCAGCTCACCGCGGCAGGTGAGCGACGCATAACCGCCGGCGACCCGATCGTCGGGCAGATGTTGGTGCAGCAGGCAGGTGAAGCCGCCGAATACATCCGGCGATCGTTGGCCGAGGCGACGGCCGTGGTCGACCGGCTGAGTGAGCAGGCCGGTCCGCTGGCCCTGCAAATCGCGACCGACGCCCAGAACGCCTTTCTCGAACCGATGCGCCAGGCCTACATCGTGCTCGGATCGGTGCTGATGGCCAGCGCGGTGGGGCTTCTCTGGCTCGCGCCGCGTCGCGTGGTGCCGCACTCGGCCGCAGGCTCCGATGCCACCGCAGAGACCGACGCGGTATCTGTCGGAGCAGCCGACGCCGACGAGGGGCCGTCCACCACCCCGCCGATCGAGTAGGGCCGAGCTTGCGAGGGCCGGTATCGAAATCGCCCAGCCACCGGATACCTCAGGAAACCGCGCCCGCGACCTCCCCGGCCTCGGCAGCCGCGTTCTTCGCCCACTTGTAGTCGGCCTTGCCGGCCGGGGTGCGCTTCACCTCGTCGACGAAGACCACAGTGCGCGGGACCTTGTAGCCGGCAAGCGATTCCCGACAGTGCGAACCGATTTCGTCGATGGACGGCTCGGCAGCGCCCTCGGCCACCGCCACGACGGCTGCCACCCGCTGGCCGTACTTGGCGTCGGGCACCGGTACGACGAGCGCGTCAGCGACAGCGGGATGGGCATGCAGCACCGCTTCCACTTCTTCTGCGTACACTTTCTCGCCGCCGGTGTTGATGCACTGCGAGCCACGTCCGAGAAAGACGATAGTGCCGTCGGCTTCCACGGTGCCCATGTCACCGAGGATCGAGATGCGGGTCCCGTCCGGCAGTGTCGGGAATGTCTTGGCCGTCTTCGCCTCGTCCTTGTAGTAGCCGAGCGGAACGTTGCCGATCCGAGCGATGTAGCCGACATCGCCCGAGCCGGGCTCGATCTTGCGCAACCGCTCGTCGACCACCATCATCTTGTCGGTCGGCGGCACCCGCAGGTTGCCGTTCTCGTCCATCATGATCTCACCGTCGTTGCCCGACTCCGAGGCACCGAAGTTGTCGCGCAGCAACAGGTCCGGCTTCACCGCGAGGAACCGCTCACGCACATGTTGGGACCAGATCGCACCGCCGGAGGTGACCGAGAACAGGGAGGAGAGATCGACCTCGCCCTGGCGGCGCTCGAACTCCTCGACCAGCGGCATCCCCATGGCGTCACCGACGATCAGGATGATCTGCACCTGTTCCTTCTCGACCTCGGAGACGATCGCCGACGGTGTGAAGTCCCGTTGAATGACCAGGCGCCCACCCAGAGTGAAGAAGGTGAACAACGAGTACGACGCAGCGCCATGCATCAACGGCGCAGCGAGCAGGAAGGCCATGGACGGGAAATCTTTCACCGCGGGGGCAATTTCGGCCAGATCCTTGCGCGCCTCACCGTACGGGTTGCCACCCGACAGCGGCTTGCGGAAGAAGTCGTCATGCTGCCACATGACACCCTTGGGGTATCCGGTCGTGCCGCCGGTGTAGAGCAGGTACAACTCCTCGCCGGTGCGCGGTTCGAAGTCGCGTTCGGTGGGCTTCGACGCGGCGTCCGCGAACGACACGACTTCCACCGACCGGTCTCCGGGTAGGTCGACGGCGGCGTCGGACAGTTCGGGTACCAATTCGCCGATCACGAAGACCACACGCACATTGGGCAGGTCGGCCAGGAGTTGCGCCACGCTGCGCTGGTGTTCGGGCAGTTCGACGATGATCGCCCGCGAGTCGGAGTTGTCGAAGATGTAGTGGAGTTCGGAGTTGGTGTACCGGTAGTTGATGTTGACCGGAACGGCACGGATCTTGAGCAGTCCCAACAGGCTGGTGACATGTTCGACGCTGTTCTTCAGGAACAGGGACACATTGTCGTGCGCGCCGATTCCCGCCTCCGACAACAGGTGTGCGACCTGATTGGCGAGCTGATCGAGTTCGGCATAGCTGATCTGGCGACCCTGATAGCTCAGCGCGATACGATCGGGCACCGAGTCGGCGACCGTCTCGAACACGTCGGCCAGATTGAACTTCATCATTTCTCCTTGGTGAGCGCCGGATCTAACTGGAACGGGTGAGGACAAGACCGCTGGTGGGCACACCGGTGCCGGCGGTGACCACGACACCGGCCGCATCGTCGACCTGGTTGACCGACGTCCCGCGCAGTTGCCGGACGGCTTCGGCGATGCCGTTCATGCCGTGGATATACGCCTCACCGAGTTGACCGCCGTGGGTGTTCAGCGGAAGCTGCCCGCCGACTTCGAGCGCACCCGGTTGCCGCACCAGGTCTTTCGCCTCACCTCGCGCACAGAACCCGAGTTCTTCGAGTTGCATGAGTGTGTACGGCGTGAAGTGGTCGTAGAGGATGGCGAGATCCATGTCGGATGGCCCGAGGCCGGACTGCTTCCACAGCTGGCGTCCCACCAATCCCATCTCGGGCAGCCCGGCGAGTTCGTCGCGGTAGTAGCTCGACATGATGAATTGGTCGTCGGCGCTGCCGGCGGCTGCGGCCGAGATCACCGCCGGGGTGTGCGGCAGGTCCTTGGCCCGCTCCGCGGACACCACCACGATGGCGACACCACCATCGGATTCCTGGCAGCAGTCGAGCAGATGGAGTGGTTCGGCGATGTAGCGCGACTGTTGGTGATCCTCCAGGGTGATCGGTGTGCCGTGGAAGAATGCGTTCGGGTTCACTGCGGCGTGCTTGCGGTCCACCACCGCGATCCGGCCGAAGTCCGCACTGGTGGCGCCGTATTCGTACATGTAGCGTTGCGCGACCATCGCGACGAAGGCGGCCGGGGTGGACAGGCCGTGCGGGTAGGAGAACGCGTTGTCGGTGCCCGACGAGTTCTCCTGATTGGCCACGGCGCTGTTGACCTGGCCGAACCGCAGGCCGGATCGTTCGTTGAACGCACGGTAGGCGACGACGACGTCGGCGACGCCGGTGGCCACCGCCATCGCCGCCTGCTGCACCGTCGCGCAGGCGGCACCGCCGCCATAGTGGATGCGCGAGAAGTACGTCATCTCCCTGATGCCGACCGACCGGGCGACGGCGATCTCGGCATTGGTGTCCATCGTGAACGACACCAGGCCGTCGACATCGGCCGGCGTCAGGCCGGCATCGGCGATCGCGGACTGGACCGCTTCGGCCGCCAGTCGCAGTTCGCTGCGTCCGGAGTTCTTGGAGAACTCGGTGGCGCCGATCCCGGCGATGGCTGCTTCTCCGGACAAGGTGCCCATCACGCATCTCCGTCGATGGTCAGCGTGACCGTCGAGATCACATGTTTGCCCAGCGAATTGGTACCGGTGACTGCCACGGTGATGGTGTCATCGTCGGCGATGTCGGTGACCTCGCCGGTGAACGTCACCGAGTCGTAGGCGTACCACGGCACACCGAGTTTTAGGTTGATCGATCGAATCCGCGCCGCCGGTCCGGCCCAGTCGGTGACGAACCGCTCCACCAGCCCGGTGTCGGTGAGGATGTTGACGAAAATGTCCTGGGACCCTTTGGCCTGTGCCAGGTCCCGGTCGTGGTGCACGTCCTGGAAGTCGCGGGTGGCCAGCGCCGTGGACACGACGAAGGTCGGCGATGCGTCGATGGTCAGCGGCGGCAGAGTGTCCGCGACCCGGACCGGTTGCGGGGCGAGGCTGGTCACTGCTGTCCTTTCGTTGTCGCAGGGGTCCAGGCATACAGGGTCCATGGGTCGGTTCCCGTCTCGGTGTCGGCCGGGAAGTCCAGGAACGTGACTTCCACCGGCATCCCGATCGTGACCGCGGCCGGATCGACGCCACGGAGCTCGCCCAACATCCGGACGCCTTCGTCGAGTTCCACCAGCGCCACCACGAACGGCAACTGCCGTCCGGGCACCTTCGGGGCGTGGTGCACCACGTAGCTGAACACCGTGCCCCGGCCGGAGGCGACGAGGTAGTCGGTGGTGGGTACGGTTCCGTCTGCCTGGCGCGGTTTCCACGTGGCCGGAATCGGCGGGTGCCGCAACGTGCCGTCGTCGAGCTGCTGGATGCGCAGTTCGTGGGCTGCGACACCGCCCCAGAAGAACGCGGTGTCGCGTGACGCGCTCGGCTTGAGCATCCGGGTCGGATCGAGATCATCCGGTATCTGCGGTGCCTCCGGTTCTTCCGGTTGGGTTTTCGCCGACGGCCGGAACTTCAGGATGCGGAAGGACATCTCGGCAACCACCTCGGCACCGACCGACCACACGTTGCGGGTGGTGAAGAACCAGCCTTCGCCGAGGGCGGTGTTCTTGGGGCCGACCACGTCCGTGAGTTCCGAGGAGATGCTGACCTGCTCGCCGGGCCGGGTGTAGCGGTGATAGACGGTGTCGCAGTTGGTGGCGACCACCGAGGTGTACCCGGCCTGGTCGAAGAGTTCGGTTGCGCGCCCGAGCGGGTCGTCGGCGGATCGCTGACCGTGCAGGCCGCGCATCGTCCACACCTGCGCCATCGCCGGCGGCGCGACGACGCCCGGGTGGCCCGCCGCGCGGGCGGCGTCATCGTCGACGTAGATGGGGTTGGTGTCCCCCATCGCCTCCACCCAATTGTGGATCATCGGTTGGTTGATCGGGTCTCGGCCGGTGACCGGTGCACTCGGGCCATCGGCCTTGATGGCCTCAGCCGCGGAGAGGATGTCGGTAGGTGTGCTCATCGCGGGGCTCGCAATCGGAGGTCGGCGGGGGTGATCTCGATACGCCGCTCGCCTAGCGGCTCGCAGCTACTCGACCACCAGAGGGCAGCACCCGTCTCCACCGGTCGAGCCACCGACCACCAGAGGGCAGCACCCGCCTTCCCCGCCGGTCGAGTAGCCGACGAGCGGCAGCGAGGAGGCGTATCGAGACCTCGTGACACCCGCGCCCTCATCGCTTTGCCCTCGGCAATCCCAGCCCCGCGGTGGCGATCATGTCGCGCATCACCTCGTTGACGCCGCCGCCGAAGGTGATGACGACGTTGCGCTTCTGCTGCACGTCGAGCCAGTCCACCAGGGCCGCGGTCTGGGGATCGGTGAAATCGCCGTAGCGCCCGACGATGTCATTGATCAGACGGCAGACGTGTTGCAGCCGCTCGGTGGCGAACACCTTGGTGGCGGCGGCGTCGGCCATGGAGATCGCCTCCCCGGTGGAGGCGACCTGCCAGTTGAGGAGTTCGTTGATGCGGGTGTAGGCGTCGATCTCGGCCAGCGCGCGCCGGACGTCGGGGTGCTTGGCGATGACGGTGCCGTCGGCGCCGGACTGCTGGGCCCAGGCGCGAACCCGCGCGGCAAGTCCATCGATCCGGCCCGCGGGACCGAGCATCACCCGTTCGTGATTGAGCTGGGTGGTGATCAGCTTCCACCCATCACCCTCATTGCCGACGCGCATCGACACCGGCACTTGCACGTCGTTGTAGTAGGTGGCGTTCACGTGGTGGGCGCCGTCGGCGGTGATGATCGGGGTCCAGCTGAAACCTGGATCGCGGGTGTCAACAATGAGGATCGAGATGCCCTTGTGCTTCGGTGCGTCCTTGTCGGTGCGGACGGCGAGCCAGATGTAGTCGGCGTCATGACCGCCGGTGGTGAAGATCTTCTGCCCGTTCACCACATAGTGATCACCGTCGAGGACGGCGCTCGTGGTCAGCGAGGCCAGGTCGGTGCCCGCCTCGGGTTCGGTGTACCCGATCGCGAAATGCACCTCGCCGGCGAGGATGTCGGGCAGGAACTGTCGCCTGAGTTCGTCGGTACCGTGCTCCTGCAACGTGGGACCGACGGTCTGCAAGGTCACCGAGGGCAACGGGACGTCGGCGCGGACCGCCTCATTGGTGAAGATCTGCTGCTCGATCTGACCGAAACCTTTGCCGCCGTATTCTTTCGGCCACCCGACACCGAGCCACCCGTCCTTGCCCATCTGCCGGATCACCTTGCGGTATGTCTCGCCGTGGCGTTCGGTGAGCATCACCCGCGCGTCCTCGGCGCTCACAAGATTCGCGAAGTATTCGCGTAGCTCAGCCCGCAGCGCCTTCTGTTCGGGGGTGAGATCAATGAACATCTGCTGCCTGCCCTTTCGGGTCGAGACGGGCGTCGGAATCGTCGGCGATCTCGTCGAGACGGGCGTCGGGCCCGCCGACCAGCCGGGCGAGGTCCTTGGCGATCGAGAAGTACCGGTGCAACGGATAGGTCACGTCCACGCCGATGCCGCCGTGCAAGTGGGTCATGATCCGCAGCGTTGCCGGGATCTCGGCGGCCACCCAGTAGGCGGCGATACCGAGATCTTGGGTGGCGTCGAGTCCTTCGCTCATCCGCCAGGCGGCCGCGGTGGTCGACAGGTCCAGCGATCGGGCAACCACGTAGACGTCGGCGAGTTGCTGGCCCACGGCCTGGAACATCGCGATCGGCTTGCCGAACTGCTCACGATGCGTGACGTGGTCGGCGGTGAGTCGAGCCGCGCCCGCCACGAGGCCTTGCGCATAGGTCGCCAGCGCCAGACGGTAGCGGTCCCGAACCGTGTGCGCGTCGGCGGCGACGACGTCGGTCGCGCTCACAGCGACACCGTCGAACCGCACGGTGAACTCACCCCACCCGCTCGAGGTCGGTGTGCGCGTCTTGCTCACCCCGTCCGCGTCGGAGGCCACCAGCACCGCGCCGTCGTCGGTCGTCACCAGCAGCGCCGACGATCCCTCCGCATGCAGGACTCCCGTCTTGGTGCCGGTGAGCCGGCCGTCGCGCACGGTGGTGCGGGGTGTCTCGGTGAGTGCATCGCCGAGTTCACCGACGGCGACGGCGTGCCACGCGTCGTCGGTGAGCGTCTGCCCCCATCTTTCGCGGACCGACGGGTCGGCGCCATGGATCGCAAAAGCTGACACCAGCGAACCCACCGCCGGGGTCACCGCCGCCGACTCCCCCATGCGTCGTAGCAACGGCAACAGGTCGATCACCGAGACGTCGTCGCCGCCGAGGTCGGCGGGCAACGGCAACGCGGTCAGCCCGGCGTCGACGACAGACCGCCAGAGGGCGTCGTCGAACCCGCCCGGAACCACTGCCTCCGAGTCACGCCGACCGAACATGGTCTCCCAGTCCGGTTCATGCCGCGCGAATACCTCTGCGGCGGCATCGCGAACCGCCACCGCCGTGTCGTCGAGGGCGAAGTCCACCCCGGTGCCTCCTTGCCACAAATTAGAACTTGTTCTAGTTGTATCAGATGGCGTGTCCGGTGTGGGAGTAATGGCCCCTCAACTGCAGATTCCTCGCGGTTCGATGCGCCGTCGGAAGGTCAGCCGCGGGGCAGGCCGAGAATCCGTTCCGCGGCCGCCGTCCGCAAAATCTGGGTGGTGCCCCCGGCGATGGACAGGCACCGGTTCTGCAGCAATGCGTCCGAGGCGTCGGAGGCGGCCACCCCGTCGACGCCGAGCAGATCGAAGGCGAATTCCGGCACCGCCTGACGATGCCGGACGCCGATGAGTTTGCGCACGCTCGACAACGCCCCCGGGTCGTGGCCCGCCAGGCGCCGGGTGACCGCACGGGCGTCGATGACACGACCAGTGTGGGCTTCGGCCACCAGCCGTCCGAGACCGGCCAATTCGTCGGGTGTCAGCTCGCGGGTCATCGCCTCGACCTGACGCAGCAGGGAATCCATCTCTTTGCCCAGGCCCGAACCGCCCATCGCCACCCGTTCGTTGGCCAGGGTCGTGCGGGCCAGTCGCCAGCCGCCGTTGACCGGACCGACGACGCAGTCGTCCGGGACGAACACGTCGTCGAGGAACACCTCGTTGAAGTTCGCGCGGCCGGTGAGTTCGCGCAGCGGCCGGATGTCGATGCCGGGGGTGTTCATGTCGATCAGGAAGTAGGTGATGCCCTTGTGTTTCGCGGCGTCGGCGTCGGTGCGCGCCAGGCACACCCCCCAGGATGCGTTGTGTGCCTGGGAGGTCCAGATCTTCTGCCCCTGCAGCCGCCAACCACCTTCGGCGCGGGTGGCTTTGGTACGCAACGCCGCGAGGTCGGAGCCCGCCTCGGGTTCGCTGAACAGCTGACACCACACGATGTCCCCGGTCAGTGTCGGCGACACGAAGCGTTGCCGTTGGTCGTCGGTGCCGTGTTCGAGGATCGTCGGGATCGCCCAGGCACCGATCACCAGGTCGGGCCGTTCGATCCGCGCGCGGTCGAACTCGTCGTCGATGAGCAGTTGCAGTGCCGCGCCGGCACCCAACCCGTAGGGCGCCGGCCAATGCGGCATCAAATAGCCGGAGTCGGCCAGGCGCGCCCGACGCCGCGACGGATCGAGGGCGGCGATGTCGGCCGCTGTCGCCCGGACCTCCGCGCGCCGGTCCTCGACCGCGGACAGATCGATCCGAAAGTTCCTTCGATGCCCCGCCATGCCGAGCCGGGCGAGTTCCCGAGCCGATGACACACCCTGGCCCAGTGCGGCGCGGGAGGTCAGCGCGGCACGCAGATAGAGGTGAGCGTCGTGTTCGTAGGTGAAGCCGATGCCACCGAGGATCTGCACGCAGTCCTTGGCATTGGCCGTGGCGGCCTCGGCCGCCACGATATCGGCCGCGCACCTGCTGACGGCGAGCTGCGCAACGACCTCCTCGTCGTCGGCCGCGAGACGTTCGTCCACCGCGCGCGCCAGATCCCACGCGACCGCGGTGAGCTCCTCGCTGCGGCACAGCATGTCGGCGCAGATGTGTTTGATCGCCTGAAACGAACCGATGGGTGCACCGAACTGGGTACGCACCCTGGCGTAGTCGACGGCGGTGTCCAGCGACCACCGAGCGATGCCGCTCAGGTAGGCGGCGGTCGCGGCCGACAGACTCGCGGTGATCAGATCGGCATCCGGCAGGTCGATGAGATCCGCGCTCTGCACACCGGTGACCTGCACGCACGACACCGACTCGATGCCGCTGATGACGCCCTGCGCCTCGGCTGTGGTGGCGCCCACGCCCGGGGGCAGGAGTCGCCAGGAGATCCCGTCGCCTCCGTCGTCGAACGGAAGAAGCACCGCGCAGCCGTCGACGTGCCCGGGCACCAGGCCCACGTCAAGCGCGCCGTCGTCCGGAGGATTTGCCGTGATCCCGGCGTACGCAGCTGCCGGAGCGACCACGGCCACCTCCCCGGAGGCGACCCGCGCGAGCAGGTCACCGGCTCGCGCATCGTCGGACCGCGAGAGCCCGAGCGCGGCGGCGACCATCGGACCGATGGGACCCGGCACCAGGCTGATACCGCACTGCTCGATCATGGCGGCGACATCGATGAAGGTCGCACCCAAGCCGCCGGAGTGCTCGGGCAGGGCACCCGCGAAGACACCGAACTCGGCGAGCTGCGCCAACAGACCGATCCACTGGTCGGCAGGCTTGTCGATGTCGGCGCGGACCAGCTCGGTGGTCGAGACGCTACGCGCCCAGGTCGCGATCGCGTCACAAACGGCGATCTGTTCGCTTGACGTGGCGATTGTCACGTGAATCCTCTGTATGTCAGGTTGTGACGGGCAAATAGAACCTGTTCTAATATGCCATGGGTGTTTGCCATCCGGTAGGCACCGTTCGAACCGACCACGTGAGGATGTCTTCGAGCACATGGCACGATCTGCAGCGGCCAAGGCGCCCGTCGAACCCGCGGCCCCGACCGCGCCAGCCGCTGGTTCAGCGCCGAGCGGGACCGAGACCGGTTCGGCGGCGCAACGCGAACGACGCCGTCGCATCCTGGATGCGACGCTGGCGTTGGCATCCAAAGGTGGCTACGACGCGGTCCAGATGCGCACCGTCGCCGACAAGGCCGACGTCGCCGTGGGCACGCTCTACCGATACTTCCCGTCCAAGGTGCATCTGCTGGTCACCGCCCTCGCGCGCGAGTTCGAGCGAGTCGAGTCGCGGGTGGATCGTTCACAGCTGCGCGGCGACAACGCAATCGAGCGACTGCGCCATGTGCTGGACATGATCACCTATGCGATGCAGCGCGATCCGTTGCTCACCGAGGCCATGACGCGGGCGTTCATGTTCGCCGATGCGTCGGCGACGGCCGAGGTGGACCAGGTTGCCGGGATCATCGACCGGCTACTCGCGGGCGCCATGGTCGACGAGGGTGAGCCGGGCGAAGAGGATCTCGCGATCGCACGCGTGATCTCGGATGTGTGGATGTCGAACCTGGTGCAGTGGCTGACCCGACGCGCGTCGGCCACCGACGTCACCAACCGCCTCGAACTGACGGTGCGGTTGTTGCTGAAGGATCGGATTCAATAGGTCTGCGGAGTCATCCGGTCTATTCGCGAGAGCCCGAACCCAACTGCCGATCGAGTAGTTCGAGCCGCTAGGCGAGAACGTATCGAGATCAGCCGCTTCCTACCGCCGCAGATCCGCCGCGATCATCGGCCACGTGCGCTTGAGGTCGGATTCCCAGTACTGCCAGGAATGCGTCCCGGTCGGCCGCGCAATCAGTTTCATCGGCACCCGCAGTGACCGCAGCCGCGCCGCCATGTCCTGGGTGCACTGGTTGACCGCCGCCTCGATCGCTCCGCCGAGCACCACCTGATTCGCCAACACCAACGGATTTCCCTGCACCAGTTCGGCATTCATCTGGTCGTACCTGCCAGGCAGTCCGGTACCGCTGGTCATGTAGACCTTGGTGCTGCGCAGCTTCGCCGCCCGGAGGTAAGGGTCGTTGGCCCGCCAGCCCGGTCCGCCGACCGGACCCCACATGTTGGTGAGATTGCCCTGCCCGCGGTCGGCCACCACCATCCGGATGTAGGCCTGCCCCAGCGGGTCACTGGTCCGCGCGCACCCGCTGTAGGCGGCCACCGAGCGATACAACCTGGGGGCGGCGATCGCCAGGTTCAGCACCGACGTCCCGGCCATCGAGATGCCCGCGATGGCATTGACCTTGGTGGTGTCGAATTCCTTGTCGATGAGCGGCGGGAGTTCTCTGATCAGGAAAGTCTGCCACTTGTTGCGCCCGAGCACCGGGTCGTCGCGCTCCCAGTCGGTGTAATACGAGAACGCACCGCCGATCGGGGTGACCACATTGACGTTCTTGTCGGCGAAGTACCTCACGTAGTCGGTCTTCGCCGTCCAGGTGGCGGAGTCCTCACCACCGCCCGCTCCGTTGAGCAGATACAGCGTCGGCCGCGGCTTGCTGGTGTTGCGCGGTCGCAGCACGGTGATCGGGATCAACTTCCGCATCGACGCCGACCACACGATCAGCGTCGTGTGTTGCGGGTTGTCGTGGATGACGGTGTCGATGCGGGAGACCTTGACGTCCGGCACGGGCGCGGCCTGCGCGGCCGCCGCACCGAGTGTGAGCCCCACGGCCACGGCCATCGTGGTGGCCACCCACGCGCGCCATCGACGTCCCCCGAGTACGTTCACCGGCACTTTCCCTCCAGCCTCACAAGTCACAGTTGTCACAACCTTAACGGTTGAGCCACTCAACCAACAGTCGGAGAGGTGTGCTCGTTAGGTACTTGTGACGTGCGGGCGCCGGCCGACTCGGCAGCCACCCCGAATCGCCAACACCACCTTGCTTCGGAAGCAAGGTGGTGTTGGCGATTGCGGCTATCTGTCAGGAGTGGGTGAACTTCGGCTCGCGCTTCTCGACGAACGCCGCCATCCCCTCGGTCTGGTCGTCGGTGGCGAATGTCGAGTAGAACAGTGACCGCTCGGCGCGGATTCCCTCGCCGAGGCCGGACTCGAAGGCGCGGTTGACTGCGTCCTTGGCCAGCGATGCCGCGATGAACGACTTCGACGCGATCGTCTCGGCCACCTCCTTGGCCGTCGTGAGGCAGTTCTCCTTGGGCACCACCCGCGACACCAAGCCGAGCTTGTCGGCCTCGTCGACCTTCATGTTCCGACCGGTGAGGATCATGTCCATGGCCTTGGCCTTGCCGACCGCGCGGGTCAGTCGCTGTGAGCCACCGATACCCGGGATGACGCCGAGATTGATCTCCGGCTGACCGAACACCGCGTTGTCACCGGCGATCAGGATGTCGCAGAGCATCGCCAATTCGCATCCGCCGCCGAGGGCGTAGCCGGTCACCGACGCGATGGTCGGGGTGCGCAGGCGGGCCAGGTCGTCCCAGGCGCCGAAGAACTGCTCACCGACGACGTCACTGTAGGACTTCGACGACATCTCCTTGATGTCGGCGCCGGCGGCGAATGCCTTTTCCGACCCGGTGATCACGATTGCCCCGATGTCCGGGTCCTTGTCGAATGCGGTTGCCGCGCCGACGACCTCGGTCATGAGCGTGGTGTTGAGCGCGTTGAGCGCCTTCGGCCGGTTCAAGGTGATGACGCCGACGCGTCCTTCGCGCTCGACGATGATGGTCTCGTGGTCAGACACTCGAATCCTCCTGCGGTGCGGGGTTGATGACAAGTTCCAGGCCGTCGGGCAGCGGCGCGAAGAAGGCGTCCACCTCGGCGGCGGTTACGGCAGCATGATCGGTGTGGCGCCACGCAGGGTTGCGATCCTTGTCTATCACCTGCGCGCGGATACCCTCGGCCATATCGGGATTGAGCAGGCTGCGCAGCGACACCCGGTACTCACGCTTGAGCGTCTCGGGCAGGGTGGGTTCGGCCTGCCGCAGCGACCGCAGGGTCACGGCCAGCGCGAGCGGGCTCTTGGCGGCGATGGTGGCGGCGCTCTTCTTGGCATCGTCGGTGCCGGCGGCACTGCAGCGGTCGATGATCTCGGCGATGGAGTCGGCGGCGAAAGCCTGAGTGATCCACTCCCGTTGCCCGGCGATCTTCGACTCGGGCGGTTCCTGTGCATACTTGGCGAGCGCGTCGTCGAGCGATGTCTCGCCGATGGCCCGACGGAATGCCTCGAGGTCGGCGGCCGGGACGTAGTGGTCGGCGAGACCGAGCTCGATGGCGTCCGCGCCGGACAGCTGGCCGGCGGTGAGCCCGGCGTAGACACCGAGGTTGTCCGGTACCCGCGCGAGCAGGTGTGTGCCGCCGACGTCGGGCACGAATCCGATCCCGACCTCGGGCATGGCGAGCCGCGTGCGGTCGGTGACGACGCGGGTATTGGCGTGCGCGGAGACACCCACACCGCCACCCATCACGATGCCGTCCATGATGGCGACGTAGGGCTTAGGGTAGCGCGCGATGTCGGCGTTGAGTCGGTATTCGTCGGCCCAGAACAGTGCGGACGGGCACGCTGCGGCCTCGGCGTCACCGGCGCCGGAACTGCTCAGCGCCGAGGCGTCACGGTGAATGGCCACGATGTCGCCGCCGGCACACAGACCGCGCTCGCCGGCACCGACCAGCACCACCGCGCTGACCTGCGTATCGGATGCCCAATCGCGCAGCAGCTCGTCCATGGCGGTCACCATTGGATGGTCGAGCGCATTGATCGACTTCGGCCTGTTCAATGTCAGGGTCGCGACCCCGGCGTCGACCGTGGACAGCACGGACGGTTCGTCCACCATGATCTGATCTCCTCGCGCAGATTTGTCCCGATACCCATCAGATACTTGCATATCCTAGTAAGGGAGTACAGCGCAGGTCCTGAGCAGCTCAGTCGCGGGCGCGGACGAACACTTCCATCGTCGTCGTCAGTACCTCGCGGTCGTCGCGATCGACCAGCACCCCGCCGACCGTCACGAGCGCACGCCCCGGTTTGTCGAAGACGATGGTGTGGACTGTCATCGACCCGGTGAGCGTGTCGCCGGGCCGGACCGGGCGCAGGAAGGCGACGTCGAGCAGACGGCGTCCGGCGATCACCTGCCAGTGATCGAAGACCGCCCGCACGGCCAGTCGCTGGAACACCGCCAGGGTGTGTATCCCGCTGGCGATGAGCCCGCCGAAGGCACCCGACTCAGCGACATCGGAGTCGATGTGAAAGCTCTGCGGGTCCCACTGGGTCGCGAAGTCCAGCAACTCGGTCTCGCTGATGGTCAAGGCCTCGAACTGGTAGCGACGTCCCGGTTCGATGTCGTCGGCAAAGGCCCGTCGAGTTTCCGTGGTCACGGCGGCCACGCTATCCGGCGCCAAGCGATGTGGCGCGATCGGCTGGAGCGGGCGAGGTGCGCGGTGGCCTGGTTCGCACCGAGGTGGCCGCAGATGCGCTTGCCGCCAATTTCTTCCGACGATCCCGACCCCGTCACGCCGACCGCCCACCTACGGTGAGCTCACCGGGACAGCGTCACGAGGTCCCACCGTCGAGAAGGAGTAACCAGATGACCATCCGCGTCGCCGTCTGCTACGGCCAACCCAACGATCCCGCCGCGTTCGATGAGTACTACGAACAAGTACACATCCCGCTGGCCTCGAAGGTGCCCGGACTGACGGAGTACACCTGGGGCAAGGTCGCCACCCTCGACGGTTCGGAGCCGCCCTACTACGCCGTCGCGAACCTGTACTTCGCCGACCAGGAGGCCCTGATGGCGGCTGCCGGGTCGGAGGAGATGGCCGCCGCCGGCGCCGACGTGGCGAACTTCGCCACCGGTGGCGTCACCATGTTCACCCAAGAGGAGTCCTCGGTTCTGCGCTGAACGCTATAGCGCACGACACCTACGGGCCGTCGTCCTGAACGGGGCGACGGCCGCCCCATCGGTGTGCGCTGGTATACACCGAAGCAGCCGAGAGCAGGAGGACCGCGTTGATCACCTCAGCAACTCCATTGGAGTTCGCCCACGGACCCGCCTGGGGTAACCGCCTGGCCCTGGCTCCGTTGACCAACATGCAGAGCAATCCGGACGGAACTCTCGGTGACGACGAGTACCGCTGGCTGGTGCGGCGCGCCGAGGGCGGCTTCGCCATGGTCATGACGTGCGCGGCACATGTCAGCCCCGGCGGCCAGGCCTTCCCTGGGCAACTCGGAATCTGCGACGACAGTCAGCTGCCCGGCCTGACCCGGCTCGCCGACGGTCTGCGGGCCGCGGGCGCAGTGTCCTCAGTGCAACTGCAGCACGGGGGGCGGCGGGCGAACACGACGTTGACCGGTCGGCCCGTCGTCGCGCCGTGGGGCGACCCGTCCAAGGGTGCGGTGGCACTGACCACCGACGAGGTCGAGCAGGTGGTGCGCGATTTCGTCGATGCTGCTGTCCGTGCTGAGAAGGCCGGCTTCGACGGCGCCGAGATCCACGGCGCCCATGGTTACCTGATCGGCCAGTTCCTCGACGCGCGACACAACGACCGAACCGATCGCTACGGCGGGTCGGCGACCAACCGTTTCCGCATCGTGCACGAGATCATCAGTGCGACCCGAGCCGCCACGTCGTCGGGATTCCAATTGGGACTGAGGTTGTCGCCGGAGCGCTACGGAATCGCACTGGACGAGTCGCGTGCCCTGGCCGCCGAGGTGCTCGCGGCCGGCGACCTCGACTATCTGGACCTGTCGCTGTGGGATGCGTTCAAAGAGCCCTACGAACAGCAGCATCAGGGACGCCGGCTGATCGACCACTTCATGGACCTCCCCCGCGGCGACACCCGGGTGGGCGTAGCAGGCAAGATCCTCGATGCTGCCGGTGCGCAGGAATGCCTCGATCGCGGAGCGGATTTCGTGCTCATCGGCACCGCCGGCATCATTCACCACGACTTCGCACGGCAGGTCCTCGCCGACCCCGCGTATCGCGCCACCGAACAGCCGGTCTCCGCATCCCACTTGACCGCCGAATCCGTGGGACCGCGTTTTCTCGAGTATCTGTCAACGAACTGGGACGACTTCGTCGCCTGACTGCCTACAGTGGACCGATGAGCACCGACCTCCCGCCCGCCGACCGCCGTACCGTCGATCCGCGCCGTCACCAGCTCGCCGAGGTCATTCAGTTACCTGCCGATCAGCCGATCACGATGCTCAATCTACTTCGGTATCGCGATGTGGCCGACTACTCCGCCGCCGATGACCTCGCCCCGGAGCACCCGATCTCGGGCGAACAGGCATATCGCCGCTACGGCGCGGCGGCGATGCCGCACATCGAGAAGGCCGGTGCCGAGGTGGTGTACCACGGCGACTGCGGTCCCACCGTGATCGGCCCGCCCGACGAAAACTGGGACTCGATACTGTTGGTTCGCTACCCGAGTCCGAAGGCGTTCTTGGACATGATCCCCGACCCCGAGTACCAGTCGTTGTCGCGCCATCGCACTGCAGCGCTGGCCGATTCGCGGCTCATCGCGACGACCACGTCGTAGCGAGAGCCGCCCGCCGCCTGCGGCGTAACGGTTCTGGCCGCACCTGTGGGTTCTGGCCGCAGTTCCGGCTCCAAGCCGGAACCTAGAGCTGCGGCCAGAAGATCCGACCGGCCGAGCTCAGATGGCCGTCGGGTGGAAATCAACCGCCATTTCCGGCCCACCGCTGTCCCGGTAGTCGGCGAGGTTCACCGGATCGTAGGCCGCGACCTCATCCATCCGGCGTGTCGCGCTCGACGCAACGAACTCATGCCCGGAGTCGACAGCCCCCATCGGGCGTGAGAACGCCTCGAGAAACCACCGATAGAAACCCTTCCTCGACTCCTGCAGCGGGACCGCGAACGCGTCGGTGTTGGTGAGGAATCGGCTGATCGCGCTCACCACACCCACGGCAACCTGTCTGGATGTGTCTGTCGGCGCAGGCTCGTCGTCGGTGAACGCAAGACCGTGTTCACGCGCACGATTCATCATCCACACCAGCGGGATGTCGCTGATCCTGCTGTCCGCGTAGCCGCCACCGACGTTGCAGTGCACTCCGGAGAACCAGACCTGCTCGATGATCTGACTGTCCGGCGCGTCCGGCTGCGCCTGCCACAACGTCGGCTTGAATGGTCCGCGCTTCTCGTCGATTGCCAACGCGTGATAGGCGGCCTCGACGGTGGAACTGAGCTGGGTGTCGTGAAATGCCCATCGCCGGTTGATCCACTCGAAGACCTTGCCGCTGAGCGGAATCCCCAACGATCCGACGGTGTCCCACACCCCGATGAAGCGGATCGGCACCTCATGTGAATACTGTGCGCGGAACTCGACGGCGCGTTCGCGGCTCGGCGCCGACGACCTGTCCCGATCACGGTAGAGCGCGAAGGCCTCGTCGAGACGGCCACGGTTGTCTCGCGTCAGCAGGCCGGCGTTACGGATGAAACCGGCGATGCTGCGCGCCGTGTACGCGCCGCGGCTGAATCCGAACAGGAAAATCTCGTCGCCGGGTTCGTACATCTCGACGAGTTCGAGGTACCCCTTCTTCACGTTCTTGGACAGCCCCAGACCGAGTGCTCCGCCGCGAACCTTTTGCCACGACTTGGTCCCGACTCCGGCCACGTAGACCGAATCCTGGATCACGCCGTCATCGTCGGCCCCGGCGATCGCCTCGTACAGCTTGACCACGTTCGTCGGGTGCTTCTGCCCGAACGCATTCCACGTGCCGTCGCAACAGACGATCAGCCGTTTGGGCATGTTGAGTCGGTCTCCTTCTCAGGTGGAACAAGTTTTTTCGATCGTATGCGGTGTCGAGTGCTTCACGCGTCGCGCGATTGATCGACAGTTGCCGCCTGGCCCGTTGACAGGTCACGGCGTCCGCAGCACACTGCGCGCCCTCGCGTCGATGGCGTCACGTATCCAGTCGGGCTCGACGACGTCGAAGGAGTGCTCGAGCAGCAGAGCCCACACCATTCTCAGTGCGCGGGTCCGATCGCCTAAAGCGCAGCCGGGCACGCACGCCCACCCCTGTCGGCGTGGTCGTCTCGATGAGTGAGACGCTGCGTCCAAGCCGGTTCGCGACACCCGACACATACGCTCGGCACCGTTCACCGTCGCGACGAGGTACCAGGTGTCGCCGGCCACGATGAGCCTCTGGCAGCGCGGCGACCACCTTGCGCATCGCGCTGGCGAATGCCCGCGAATCCAGTCGCGCGGTGCCGGCCAACAATGATGTCGCCTCATCGACGGTCAGCCCCGCCAGACCCATGCGATAGCCCGACAGCAACGCGAAACCACCGTGCCGGCCGCGTTCGGCTCGCATGTTCGCCATCATCCGGCAAGGCACGACAGAATCTGTCAGGTATCGACGTCTGGCTGACTGATCTCGCAAGCATTGTCACCCTCCGGGTGCGGCGACGGCTGACTCGTGCATGTCGGTGACGAGCACCCCCGCTCGGCGCCGCAATCGCGACACGGCAGCGAGAATTCGATCCGAAGACGACACGCAAGCGCAGCCGCCTCGGCGCACTCGACACGTTCGCCGACCAGGTCACGCGGGGAACGCGAGCAGGTGGCCAACCGTTCCTGCGCGCGTTCCCAGACCCGCTCGAGTTCGGCGACCAACAGCTGCGCCTGTGTTCGGGCGATTCGCCTGTGCCGGGCCCGGTTTCCGCCCGGAATCAGCTCCCATGGACGATCTTCCATCCGGACCTCACTCAGGCATGCGGCCACCCGGTGGACACGACGTAGGCGACCCGGCTGGCGGGCTGGTCACCAGGTCTCGCGTCCTCCGGGTGCCACCGCGAGCGGCACGCTTCATCATCATGACGAGGACATGTCGGATTCGGTCACTCGGGATCGGGCCATCGGTCGACCGCACGTCTGCCAGCGCTACTTGGCCAGGACTCCGCCGTCGACCGGAAGGATGACACCGGTGACGAAGGCGGCGTCATCGGAGCCGAGAAACGCCACCGCGGCAGCAACATCTGCAGGAACACCAATTGGAAGCGGGTGGAGGTCCTCCAACTTCTTCAGCGCCTCGAGGTCATCCCACAATGCCCGGTTGATGGCGGTCGGAAAGTACCCGGGCGCCACGGCGTTGACGTTGATCAGATCGGGTGCAGCCTCGATTGCCAGGGCACGAGTCAGATTGTGGACCGCACCCTTGGCGGCCGAATAGCTGGCCACGTCGGCCTGCCCGATATCACCCGCGATGGATCCGATGTTGACGATCCGTCCGCGGGCGCGACCCGAAGACGCCTGTCCCTTCATCACGCGCAACGCCGACTTGCAGCCGTTCCACGTTCCGGTGAGGTTGATGTCCACAGTTCGGGTGAACTGCTCGTGGGACTCCTCGACAGCTGATGCACTGCCCAGGAATGCGCCCGCGTTGTTGACCCAGACATCGATGCTGCCGAAGACCTCTACCGCCTGGTCCGCCACCGCGTCCAACGCGTTGGGGTCTGTGATGTCGGCCTGGACGTAGAGTGCGCGGCCGCCGTTCTTCTCGATGAGGTCATCGGTATCGACCTCGAGGTCATCTTCGAAACCATTCGGCAGCGCATTCTTGCGCAGGTCGACGCACACTATGCTGGCGCCTTCGCCGGCGAGTCGCAACGCGATCGCGCGTCCGTGGCCCGAGCTCGAACCTGTTACCACCGCCACCTTGTTCAGGTATCGCGCGACCGGCGTCGCCCATCCGGTACTCGTCTGTGTCACAGCGCTGTTCCAATCTCTGAGTAAGTATTGCCCGCAGGCACGGTCACCACCGACCTCATGACTCGACGCTCACCCGTGTCCGCAACTCGCCGACCCCATCAATCGAGACCGTGACGACGTCACCGTCCTTGAGGAACACCTTGGGGTCCATGCGGAACCCAACCCCGCCGGGTGTTCCGGTGAGGATGACGTCCCCGGGCGTCAACTCGGTGACCTCGGAAATCAGCGAGATGAGTCGGGCGACCGAGAAGATGAGGTACGAGAGGTTCGAGTCTTGCACGGTGTCGCCGTTCAGGACGGTTCTGATGCCGGCATTCGCGACATCCACTTCGTCCGGCGTGACCAGATACGGGCCGAGAGGTGTCGTCCGATCCCAGATCTTCCCGGCCATGAACTGGTGGGTCTTGTACTGGTAGTCACGCATCGTGATGTCGTTGGCCACTGTGTATCCGAGGACGTGGTCCAGGGCATCCTCCTCGGCGATCCGGCGCCCCCCACGCCCGATGACGACGGCGAGCTCACCCTCCCAGTCCACCTGCTTCGATTCCGGCGGCAACACGAGGGCATCACCGGCGCCGATCAGGCCAGACGCGTACTTGGGGAACAGCACGGGGTACTCGGGTAGATCACGGCCGGTCTCGGTGATGTGCGACATGTAGTTCAGTCCGACGCACACGATCTTGCGGGGGTCCACCACGACCGGGAGAAGTGTCACATCAGCCGTATCGACGGCGTCGGCGGTCTTGCGGGGCGCGTCGCGGAGCACGTCGGGGGTGGTGGTCAGACCAATGGCCGAAACGCCGCCGAGCGGGATGAGTGACGTCCCGCGGACCTCACCCACGTGGTCGACGCCGTCGTATTGGTAGCTTGCGTATTTCATTGCGCGGCCTCTCCGATATGGCGCCAGGTCGGCAGCTGCCCGCCCCACAGGTTCACCGTCGACGGTTGCGGTGTCCACTGGCGCGCAACATATTCGGCGCGATCATCGTGGAACTTCTCCATCTCAGCAGAGAGTTCGACATGATTGCCGGCGGGGTCTTCGAAGAAGACGAAAAGGTTGTTGCCCGGGCCATGGCGTCCCGGTCCCCATGAGACGGGAACCTCGAGATCGGTCAATCGGTCGCACCACGCCTTGAAGTCTTCCCACTCGGCGAGGTCATACGAGTAGTGGTCGATGTTGCCTGCCCGCCCGACATCGACCACGGCGAGCGAATGATGGTCCCGGTCGCTGCGGAGCCACGCGAACTTGCCGTCCACGAGCTGATCGGTGATCCGGAATCCGATGACGTCGGTGAAGAACTGGGCCATCGCCGGAACGTCGGCGGAACCGATGGTGATGTGTTGATACTTGACCGGCCGGGCCTTGGTGCTTCCGGCGGCTTCGCCTTGCCTCCAGACGGCGCTGTGGAACTGCACAGTATTGCCGTCGGGGTCACGGGTGCTGATGATCTCGACGTCACCCATCGCGCTGTCGACGAACGAGGCGTCGCCGTCCTCGACCCCAATGCCCGACTCCTGCAGTCGTTTTCTGATGCTCGCCAGGCCGTCGGTGTCTCTCACTTCGAAGGCATAGTGCGCCAGGGCGCGCTCGCCCGGCCGGAGGTCGAGCACATGATGGCCCAGTCCCCACCCCATTCGCAGCACCCCGCCTGCCAACTCCTCGTGGACGACGAGTCCGAGCACTCGGGAATAGAACTCGGCTGCGCCTTTGACATCGGGCACCTGCAGCCCGATATGTGACACGGCCGTGTGACGAAGGACGCCGGCGACATCGCCATCCTCCTGCAACATCAACCTTGCTGGCCTCATGGGACCCACCTTCTGATTCTGACGCCGCGACTGCGGCGGATTACCGTATTACGATCCTACGCAGAATCCGGTCCTGCTATCAAGGACTTTCGTCCTGTCGGGTGAAACTTCGTGCCACGAAGGGCGCCGACCCCCGTCTGAACACCTGCGCCGCAGAACACCGCCCTCACTGAGCGGTCAGCGCAACCAGTTCGGAGATCCGGTCCGCCGCGTCGCGCACCTGCCTGACCACTTCCGGGATGCGGGCCTCTGGGATTCGGCTTCTGACTGCCACGACGCTGATACCCGCGACAACACGCTCGCGATCATCGCGAATCGGGGCCGCGACACCGATCGCATCCGCGTCCAATTCGCCGCGCCCCACCACGTACCCGACCGACCGTATCTCGGCAAGGCGCTCCACCAGTGCACTTTCGCTGGTAATCGTCGCGTTCGTGTATTGCTGCAGACGCGACTCCGTGAGCAGTTCACTCACCACGTCGGCATCCTCCCAGGCCAGCACCACCAACGCGGAGGCGCCCGCGTTCAGGGGAAGCGCACTCCCCCGTTCGTAGCTGAGACGGACTCGATGCTCGAAAGGCTCTTCCTTCTCCAGGCACACCGCGCGGGCACCGGAGCGACGGGTCAGGAGAGCCGTCTCGTCCGTCGCTCGTGACAATTCCCGCATCACAGGCAACGCCACCTGCGAGAGCCCGTACGATGCCCTGGCAAGCCGGGACAGTTCCAGCACCTTCAAACCGAGCCGGTAACCACCAGCGGGATCCTCTTCGAGATAGTGCGCCGCGGTGAGGGATTGCAGATACCGGTAGGCGGTGGACTTTGCTACCGAAAGTTCCTCTGCCACCTGCGATCCCGAGATATTCAAGCGGCCGGGGGCGAACAACCCCAGAATGTCCAAAGCCCTGTCGGCCGTACTGTTGCGCTCGCGGTACACGCTGGAGCGGACTGGCCGCCCGTCAGTCATGATCTGCGGAACTGGGGAAACAGTGCATCAGCATTGTCGCGGTAGATGCGCTGACGCAGTTCGTCACTGAGCGCCGGGGTTCGGGCCAGCTCCGCCTGCAGGTTCACCGCAGACTCCGCCGGAGTGAACGGATAGTCACTGCCGTAGTGGAGATTCGAGGGGGCCGCGACCATGAGCAGGCCGGCCAGAAGCTCGTCCACCGGCGCGCCGGCGAGATCGTAATGCAGCCGCTTGAGCGCCTCGCGGACGCTCGGGGGCGCCGGCGACCCCTCTGCGGCCAAGAGAGGCAACAGCAATTCGACCCTGTTCGCCACGATCGGCAGCGCGCCGCCCCCATGCGGCACGATCACCTTGAGATCCGGATGCCGGTCGAGAACGCCGGACAGAATCATGTTGATGACCGACCGAGTGGTCTCAAACAGAAACTCCATCATCGGCCGGGGGCAGCCGAGAGCCAGGTGCTCACCGTGATACGGCGTCGTCGGGTGAAGGAAGACCACCTTGTCACGATTCGCGACCTCGGCATAGATGGGCGCCAGACGATCGTCGCCGAGATACATCCCGTTGTGATGACTCAGGAGCACAATCCCATCCGCGTCCAGATCATCGAGCGCATATCGCAGTTCGCTGATCGACGGCCCGATGTCGGGTAGCGGTAGCGAGGCGAAGAAGCCGAATCGACCGGGATGCGCGCTCCGCAGCCGAGCCGCGTCCTCGTTCACCATCCGCGCGAGCTCCGCGGCCTCGCCCGGGTTCCCGAAATGCACCCCAGGTGTCGAGATCGACAGCATGGCGGTGTCCACACCCAGTCGGTCCATCGCATCGATGGCCTGGCGTTCACTCCACCCCGGAATGGCACGTCCACCGTCAGGGTGCTGATGGCCGTTGGCCTCCATGGCGTCCCGATAGAAGTCCGGAACGTAGTGGGCATGAACGTCTATCCGCCCTGTCCCACCGTCACTTTGGTTCATCGATCACTCTCCACTCGAGTATCGCCGTCACTCGCTGCGACGACAGGAAGGTCGTACGGCGCCGCCACAATTCAGGAATCAGCACCTGCTTTGTAGGACCGTATTATGGTACTATCACAATCGTCGCCCGTAGCGCACTGCCGATCCAAAGGAAGCCAACAACCATGCCGGACAACCGCGTGACAGCCCGAGCCGCCATCGCCACAGGCGATGCCGACCAGCCATTCGAGATCGATGAGATCGAACTCGACGACATCCGCCCCGACGAACTGCTGGTGCGGATGGTGGCCACCGGGATCTGCCACGCCGACATCAGCGCGGCGACCGGGGTGATCCCTTTCGACCTGCCGGGCGTGCTCGGACACGAAGGGGTTGGGGTTGTCGAGGCGGTCGGCGCCAAGGTGGACACCGCCAACGTCGGCGACAAGGTACTGTTGTCCTTCACGTCGTGTGGCCGATGCCGCCACTGCCGGTCCGGCCACCCTGCCTACTGCGAGTCGCATCTTCGACTGAACCTCCTCGGCGGACGGCGGGATGACGGCTCGGCCACGGTTCGCTACAAGGGCGCCGACATCAGCGCCCACTTCTTCGGACAGTCCTCATTCGGTGAACGTGCAGTGGTTGACGAGAAGAGTGTCTATGTCCTACCTCCGAACACCACGGAGGAAGAAATGGCGATCTTGGCGCCCCTCGGCTGCGGAATGCTCACCGGCGCCGGTGCGGTACTCAATGTTCTGCGACCGAATCACGGCAGCACCATTGCAATCGCGGGAGCAGGAGCAGTGGGAATGGCGGCCATCATGGCCATGAAGTTCACTCCCGCAGCGCAGGTGATTGCCATCGACATCATCGACTCTCGGCTTGAACTCGCACGTGATCTCGGTGCGACCGCGACGATCAACGCAGCGAAGGAAGATGTGCAGCAGCGCCTGCTCGAACTCACCGACGGGGAGGGAATCACTCACGGACTGGAGACGAGCGGCAACGTCACGGCGCTGCAAGCACTGGTCGAGTCCTTGGCCGTCGCGGGTGAACTCGCGCTGATCGGCGCACCTCCGGCTGGATCTCGAGGATCATTTGAGGTCCAGAAACATCTTCCGGGCAAAGTGATTCGCGGAATTACGATGGGCGATGCGGAGCCCCAATCGTTCATAGCGACACTCATCGACGCATACCGCAAGGGACTCTTCCCGATGGATCGGCTACAGCGCCACTACAAGTTCGACGACATCCGTACCGCAATCGCCGATGCCAAATCCGGTGTCGCCATCAAACCCGTCCTCGTCTACTAGCAGCCACTCTCGAGGCAACCGGTGGTCATTGATGTCGGGGAGTCAACGCGCAGACAGACACAACCCTGGAGGAAGCAAATGACAGACAGTCTCGCCCTGCTCATCGACGGAAAACTCGTGGAGGCAGCCGACAACGCGACGTATGAATCGACTTCCCCGGTCACCGGCGAAGTACTCGCAACCGTCGCCTCGGCAGGCTCGGAGGATGTGTCGCGCGCTGTGTCAGCGGCGCGGCGCGCCTTCGAATCGTGGCACCGCGCGTCGTATCTCGAACGCCGCCGCGTCCTGCTGGCCGCAGCGGACTACCTCGAGCAGAAGGCAGCGACCAGCCAGGCCATCATGGCACTCGAGGTCGGCCTGCCGGCACCATTGACCGCGTTGAACATTCAGGAGGGCGCGGCCACCCTCCGTGAGGCTGCCGGACTGACCAGCGCTCCGCTCGGCGAGATCTTGCCGTCGTACGACCCGCAGACGAGCAACCTGAACATGCGAGTTCCCGCCGGCGTAGTGCTTGCCATCGTGCCCTGGAACGCACCGGTGATCCTTGCCGCACGGTCAACTGCGATCGCTCTCGCCGTCGGAAACTCCGTCATCGTCAAGCCGAGCGAGGAGTCGCCGAACAGCGCAGGTCATCTCCTGGCCGAGGCGCTGAGTCACGCTGGTGCACCAGACGGCCTGATCAACGTCCTCAGCACGGCGCCCGAACGAGGACCGCAGGTCATCGAAGAACTGCTGAGTCACCCGTATGTCCGACGTGTCGTGTTCATCGGCTCCACGCGCACCGGCCGCAAGATCGCCGCACTCGCCGGCGAACACCTGGTGCCTGCGGTGATGGAACTCGGGGGCAAGAACTCGACCATCGTCTTGGATGATGCAGATCTTGACGCTGCGTCGGACATGTTGGTACACGCCGCGTTCACCTACGGCGGTCAGGTGTGTATGGCCACCGATCGGATCATCGCGACGGATCGGATTTTCGATGATCTCACCGAACGCGTGTTGGCGAAGACGAGCGCGTTGAGAGTCGGGGATCCGCGCGATCCTGCCAACGACTACGGGCCGTTGATCAATCAGCGTGCGGCGGAAGGCTTTCGCACGCTGGTCTCCGACGCCGTCAACAGTGGCGCTCGTATCTTGCACGGTTCGGGGGAAACCGACGGCCTCTACGCGGAACCGGTCGTTCTCACGGATCTTCCGACGACCGCCCGAGCTTTCTACGAGGAGGCGTTCTCCCCGGTGGTCTCGCTGCAGCGCGCGTCCGATGAAGCCGACGCCATCCGCCAGGCAAACGACACCGAGCTCGGTCTGATGGCCAGCGTCATCTCCGGAGACGACGGTCACGCGCTCAGCGTCGCCAACCGGATTCATTCCGGTGCGATCCACGTGAACTCGTCCTCGATCGGCGACGAACCGCATGTCCCCTTCGGTGGCATCGGCGCCTCCGGTTTCGGTCGTCTGGGCGGGCTCGAATCGGTTCGCACCTTCACCGAGCAGCGCACAATCTATCTGCACGGCAACCAGCTGGCCGTCCCAGTCGTCAAAGAATGACACCACGGGATCACTCACTGACACCGGGTCGCCGTCGCTTTCAGGGCAAAACTGCCCTGATCATCGGCGGCACCGGTGTGATGGGCAGCACGTTCTGTCGCGCTCTCGCCGCCGAGGGGGCCGATCTCGTCATCGGCGCCCGCAACTCGTACCGACTACGAACATTGGCCGACGAACTCCGCGACGAGTACGGCATCCGAGTGGCTGCCGTCAGCGCAGATCTGTCACGACCCGAAGAAGCTGAGCGACTTGCCGATCAGGCCTGGCAGGCGCTCGGAAAGCTGGACGTCGTCGTGTGCAGCGCCTTTCCGGGCAACGCAGCGGCCGCTTCCGGCGACATCCTGTCGACTCCAGACGACGTGTGGCAAGCGTTCTACGAGGTGATCGTCTGGGGACCACTGCGGGTGATGCGCAAGCTCGCCCCGCTGATGAAGTCTGCCGGCGGTGGGTCGTTCATCAGCCTCATCTCCAGCACAGGACTCGCCCCCATTCCGGGGCATGACGCCTATGGTCTGGCGAAGGGGACCCTACTGCTGTTGACGCAGTACATGGCGAAAGAGTGGGGCCCGTTCAATATCAGGGCCAACAGCATCAATCCCGGCGTCATCGCCACCGACGAGGACCATGACTCGATGGCGGAATACGCCAGACAGTCCGGCATCCTGCAGCGCACCTCACTCAACAGGCTGGGCAGGATGGACGAGGTCGTCGGGGCCATGTTGTAGCTGGCGTCCGACGAAGCGAGTTTCACTTCCGGCCAGCTCATCAGCGTCGACGGTGGGCGATTCTGACACGTCCCTCCCTGGTCGTATCCGCAGTGTGACGGGCGACCGACGGGTTAATCACTGGTCGATACCAACGAAGTTCCCTGCCCGAGCGACGTTTACGGTCAACGATTTTCGTCGAGCATGCCACAGGGGCCCATCGCCGCAGGCGATGGGCCCCTGTGAGTTACAGGTGTGCCGACTGAGATCTACTTGATCGGAAGGTCGCGCTGGCCGCTCTGCACGTTGATCCAGATCAGGTCGGTGAAGTCGTCGACACAGTAGGGTCCGGTTCGGCCCCAACCACTGTCGCGCACGCCACCGATCGGGGCCTGGATCTCGTCATCGACGGTGGGGATGTTGACGTGAACCGCACCGGTCTTGATCTTGCCGGCAAGCTCGAAGCCGCGATAGGTATCACCGCTCAGGATCGAGGACGTCAGTCCGTACATCGAGCTGTTCGCGATGTCGAGGGCCTCCTCGGCGCTGTCCACCGGCTGAACAATCGTCACCGGTCCGAACGTCTCCTCGCACGACGCCACCGCATCATCAGACACGTCGGTGAGAATGGTCGGCGCGTAGACCTGTCCCTCATAGGTGCCACCGGTCACCAGCGTGGCGCCCTTCTCGAGGGCATCCTGCACTCGTGCGTGAACCAGTTTCACTGCGTCCCTCGTGATCAGCGGGCCGACGATGGTGTCGGGTGCCTCCGGGTCACCTTGCGGAAGCTCCTTGGTCTTGGCAGTGAGCTTGGCGAGGAATTCGTCGTAGATGCTGCGATGAACCAAGATCTTGCGAGCGTTCATACAGATCTGGCCTTGATGGAAGAACGCGCTGAAGGCCGCGACCCGCACCGCATAGTCCATGTCCACGTCCTCGAGGATGATCATCGGGTTGTATCCGCCGAGCTCCATGACCGAACGCTTGAGGACACGGCCGGCCCGCTCGGCCAACATACGGGCAGTCTGCACACTCCCGATGAAGTTGATGCATCGGACATCCGGGTTCTCGAAGAACTCATCGGCAATGGGCGCCGCCTTGCCCGGAGCATGGGTGACGATATTGATCACACCGGGCGGGAAACCCGCCTCTATCGCGACCTGGGCCACCATCAGACCCGCGGAGATCGGTGCGAGTTCCGACGGTTTCACCACGACAGTGTTACCCGCGGCAATCGGCGCGAGCACGGCCCGCCACGACAGGATGTTGGCGCCGTTCCACGGTGTGAAACTCGCGACCACTCCAAGTGGTTTGCGCACGGCGGTGGAGTACGTGCCCGGCACATCCGACTGCAGGATGTCGCCCTTGGGCTGATACACCCAGTTGGCGGCCTGCCGCAGCGTCTGAATAACCAAGTCCTGCTGGAAGTTGGCGAAGAAGAGCGTGCATCCGGTCTCCTTGGCCAGGGTGAGGGCGAACTCGGCTCGACGGGCGTCGACGATGTCAGCAGCCTTCAGGAACAGGTCGACCTTCTTCATCGGCGCGAGCTCCGACCACGCCGGGAACGCGTTCTGCGCAGCCGCGATTGCGCGCCGTGCATCGTCACGGTCGCAGTCCGCCACCATGGCGTACAACTCGCCTGTGTACGGCTCGTAGTCGTCGAAGTGCGTTCCGGCACCCGCCGGACTCCACTCACCGTTCACAAAATGGTCGAACGTTGGAACGTTCTGTCTGACAATGGTACTGGTCATGCTATTTCCTCCGAGGGCTGTGTTGACGCGCAACGTGGTCCGACCAGTTGCACACTTTTGGGGACTCTTTCGATCGCTTATCAGATGGAGCCGCTCAGGGCGGTACTCACTAGACCGGAGCCTGCCAGGCGATACCCTCTGCTTCCGCCTCGGCGATCTCGCTCTCCGAGTAGCCGGCCCAGGCCATCAACTCTCGCGTGTGGGCCCCACGCTCGGGCGCCAAACGATGGGGCGGCAGCTTCACATCGCCAATGCGCACCAACAGGTCGATCAGACGGATGGTCCCTTGTGGGGCGTTGACCGCCGCCGCACGACGGAGCTCGACATTTTCCGGGTCGGTCAGGAACGCATAGCCGTTGTACGGGACGGGTTCGACTGCGGGAACGCCTTCGGACTTCAGTTTCTCCAACGCCTGCGCAGTTGTCATCGAACCGAACAACAGGGTCAGCTGATCCGCCAGATCCTCTGCCTCGTCCTCATCCCACCGGGCTCCCGGCGAGTCGGTCGGCCGTGCGCCGGAGGCCATGCTGATGCCGGTGGCGCGTTCGAGGGCAGCAACCTCCTCGTCGGTTTCGGCCACCACGACGATCCACCCGTCCTCGGTCTCGAAAAGCCGGTTGGTGGGACCGAATCCGAGCTGAAGCGTGTCGAGGCGACCCGCACCGATCGGTTCCTTGTCGGCCTTTCTGCGCACGATGTGCGAAGTGTGTGCCAATCCGACGTTGAGCTGCGGCACCTCGGCGACCTGTCCCTGTCCGGTGCGCTGCTGATGCACCACTCCGAGCAGGATGCCGACTGCGCCGAGCAAACCCGCCCCCGGATCCTCGTTGCCGGGTACATAGATCGGATCGTTGAATCTTCCGGCCACTTCAAAGGTCTGGCCTGCGTAGCCCGATTGCATCGGCGCGAAACTCTGCCGGTTCTTGTCCGGGCCGGTCGAACCCCACCCCATCGCTTGCTGGTAGACGACCTCGGGGTTGAGCTTGCGAACCTGCTCGACGCCGAATCCGATGCGTTCGGCGGCACCCGGCCGCATGTTGTGGTGAACGACATCGGCCCACTCGGAGAGTCGATCGCGCAGTCGCTCCGACTTCGGGTTCTTGAGGTCGAACGCAACCGAACGCTTGCCGGCCTGACAGTTGTGGAAGATGCGAATCTGCCCGCGCAGTGGATCACCAAATGTCGTCTCGAGTTTGATGACATCCGCACCGAGATCGGCCAGGACGCGCGACGCCCACGGTCCGGCGTAGTAAGAACCGACGTCGAGGATTTTCAACCCTTCGAGTGGCGGTACGGCCGTGTCATTCTGTTTGATCTGAGCGGGCTCCTTGGCCGAGGCCGAAGCGAGTTCGGCACGAATCTGCGCGGAGTGTTCACCGACGGTCGGCGCCGGACGCCGGACTGTCCCCGGAGTCTTCTCCAGCTTGATCGCCGGACCGACCTGTTCGATCTCGCCGAACTGCGGGTCGTCAACGGTCACGATGAGCTCGTTGTGCACCACCTGAGGCGCGTCGTAGGCCTCCGTGGGACGGAAGTGCTCGACAGCGCAAACGTCGATCTCCTTGAAGATCTCCAACCATTCGTCGCGCGTCTTCGAGGCGATGATGTCGGGCACCTCGGCGTCGATGATCCGCTGCTCTTCCTCGGTCAGCAGGATTCCCATGTCGAGACCGGCCGGGTCGATGCCGATCCGGTCCTCGAGACCGAGCTGGCGGATCATCCGACCCCACGCGCCGAGCGCGCCGGTGTGAGTGCTGAGGTACTCACCGTCCTTGCAGATGAACGGGCGGACGATTTGACGAATCTTGCCGCGGCCGGTATGCCACGACGCAGACTCGTCGCCGATCATTCCCCACAGCATCATGAGGTAGGCCAAAGCGCCGTCGTACAGCGAGGTCTCGACGTATCGGCCGACGCCGTCGATGTGGCGCCTATACAGGGCCGACAGGATGGCGATGTCGATCAGATAGCCCGCCCCCTGACTGGCGAACGGCTGCGCCTCATAGATCGGCCCGTCCCGATAGCCGTCCTGCTCCCCCATCGTGCCGACGATGGCATGCACGATGGCGTCGTGTGCAGCCAGATCGGAGTGGCTGCCCTCTTGTCCGAATGCCGTGATCGCCGCACAGATCAGACTCGGGTGGGCCTCATGTAGCTCCGCGAAGTCGTAGCCGAGGCGTTCAGGCACTCCCGGCGCCCAGCTGTGCACGAAGACGTCGGCGCCGGCGAGCAGGTCGTCCAGCACCGCACGATCGTCTGCCTTCTTGAGATCGAGCTCGATGCTGCGGGTGCCGCGCCGCAGCACTGAGTGTGCCACCGGCTCGATGGACCGGTACGGGTCGCCACCGGGACGCTCGACCCGGATGACGTCGGCGCCGTAGTCGGCCAACAGGCCGGTCGCGAAACCGCCGGCCAACCCCTCCGATACATCGACGACTGTCAGCCAATCAAGTGGTCCGGACATTGGATTCTCCTTTGCGTACGAAAATTCGAGTCGGTGGCACATAGAGCCCAGAAGGCGTGGTCAACCCTGGACATGTGCGGACAGTCCGCTTCTGAAGCGCGGATGGGCTATGTCGATGAGCGCCCGGGCGCGTTCTGTGGTGGTGCGTCCACGCAGTTCGGCGACACCGAACTCGGTGATGACCGTGTCGATGTCACTGCGCGCGGTCGTGGTGATGCCCGACGGGATGCTGGGCGTGATCCGGGAGATCTCACCGGATCGGTCGGTCGATGCCAAGGCGATGATCGAACGCCCTCTGCGCGATGCCGCTGCACCCCTGATGAAGTCGACCTGGCCGCCTATCGCACCCATGTACTTCATGCCGGCCATTTCGCTGTTGACCTGGCCGGTCAGGTCGATCTCGATCGCTGAGTTGATCGATACGAACTTGTCGAGTTTCGCCAGCACGTCGTGTGCATGCGTGATCGTCACGGGCCGGAACATGATCTCGTCGTTCTGCGAGACCTGTTTGTACAGGTCGCGGGTACCGAATACCGAGCCGATCACCGAGTGCCCCGGGAACACACTCTTGCCCTGATTGGTCACGGCCCCACTGAGATGGAGCTTCATCAGTTCATCGGTCATCAGACCGCTGTGAATCCCGAGATCCCGATGCCCATGCAGTTCATGCAAGATCATGTCGGGAACGGTGCCGATACCGACCTGAAGCTGACTGCCGTCGTCGATGAGTTCGGCAGCGAATTGTCCGATGCGGTGCGCCTGTTCGGTCGTAGCCGCCGGCGCCACCTCGAGCAACGGCATGTCGACGTACTCGTAGGCATCCACTTCGTCGAGCGCAACGGTCGTCGAACCCGGTGTGTACGGCATCGCAGTGTTCACCTGGGCGATCACCGTCCGTGCTCCAGCGATCGCTGCCTGGAGGTAGTCATCGACGATGCCCACGGAATGGCGTCCATCTCGCGACTCGGCGCTCAAGTGAAGGAGGACCACGTCTGGCGCGAGCCGAGTCTCGAAGAGTGCGGGAATCTGCGACAGATGGCACGGAATGACCTCGCACGCACCACGTGCCACCAAACGCCGGGCAGTGCCCAAGGCACCGAAGGACAGAAAGGACAGGCGTGAAGAAGCGTCGAATGTATCCGAGAACAGCGTGCCGACGAACAACCGCACCGCCGGTAGTTGGTGTTCATCCGCGACGAGCTGGCGGGTGAGCGACAGCGGTTCGGCTGTGCCCTGCGGAACGACGATGAGGTCGTTGTCTCTCAAGTGCTGCGCGAAGTCGATCATGCCCCTGCTGCTTTCATCGTTCTGTCACTCTCCGGTCCACTGTGGCGTGCGACGCTCTTGAAAAGCCCTCGGGCCTTCGAGCGCATCGTCGCTCAGGTACACCGGTTCCCAGAGCTTCTCGGCCTCGTCGTACGCGCGTGTACGCTCCTGCGCCGCGGCGAGATACACAGTGCGCTTGGCGGCCGCCACCGACAGCGGTGCGTTGGCCGCGATACCTTCTGCCAGTTTCTGCGTCACCGCCCGCAATTGGTCCTGCGGTACAACGCGGTTCACCAGGCCAAGGGTGTACGCGCGGTGGGCATCGATCGGATCCCCGGTCAGGAGTATCTCCATCGCAACACGCGGTGGCATCAGCCAGGGCAGCGGCACGGCCCACGGGGCCCCGCGGCCGACCTTGACCTCGGTGATGGCGAAGCGTGCGTGCTCGGCCGCCACGACCAGGTCGCAGTTCTGCGAGAGGAGGAAGCCACCGGCGTAGGCGACGCCGTTGACTGCCGCGATGATTGGCTTCGCCACGTCGAGCGTCCGACCGGGCTGCGGGATGTAGTCGATCGGTGGTACCCGCGTCGATTGGTCGGCCATCTCCTTGAGGTCACCGCCCGCGGAGAATGCGCGATCGCCGGCTCCGGTCACGACGAGGACCGCGGCGCGCTCATCATCGTTGAAGCGCTGCATGCCGGCCGCGAGGCCTTCGCGGACTTCTTTGTTCAGTGCGTTGCGCGCCTCGGGTCGATTGATTGTCAACCAGGCGACCGGCCCCTCGAGGGCATACTCGACAGACATTTTCTTGTTCCTCAGTAGGACTTCGGCAGGCCGAGTGCGTGCATGGAGAGGTAGTTCAACACCATTTCTTGGCTCACGGGCGCGAGCCTCATCAGCCTGGCCTCGCGGAAGTACCGCTCGACGTCGTACTCCCGGGCGTAACCCATGCCCCCGTGTGTTTGCATCGCGCGGTCAGCGGCGAAGAAGGCAGCGTCGGCGCACAGGTATTTGGCCATGTTGGCCTCGGCACCGCACTTCTGTCCTCGGTCGTAGAGCCACGCGGCCTTGCGCGCCATCAGGCGAGCGGCCTCGAGTCGCATGTGCGCCTCGGCCAGAGGGAATGCGATGCCTTGGTTCTGGCCGATCGGGCGATCGAATACGACCCGCTCGTTGGCGTAGGTGGTCGCCTTCTCGAGCGCAGCGGTTCCGATGCCGAGAGATTCGTGTGCCAACAGGACTCGTTCGGGATTCAACCCATCGAGCAGATAGCGGAAACCCTTGCCTTCTTCGCCCACCCGAGCTGATTCGGGGACACGGAGTTCGTCGATGAACACCTGGTAGCTCTGTACCGCGTTGCGCCCCATCTTCGGGATCGCCTGCAACTGTACTTTCTCGGGATCGATGTCAATGAGGAACAGACTGATCCCGTCAGTCGACTTCGACACCTCCTCGCGGCGGGTGGTGCGGCAAGCCAGCACCATTTTCGTCGACTGAGCGGCCTTGGTGATCCACACCTTCCGCCCGCTGATGACGTACCCCGACCCGTCCTTCTTGGCAAAGGTGGAGATGCGTGAGGTGTCGGTACCGGCATCCGGCTCCGTCAGGCCGAAACACACGTGCAGGGACCCATTGGCCGCCTGCGGCAAGACCTCTTCACGCATTTCATCCGAGCCATGCTTGGTGACGGTGTTGATACCGAAGATGGTGGGGTGCAGGGGTGAGCAGCCATTCATCGCGGCACCGGAGGCCGCCACCTCCTCGAGCAACAGCGCCGCTTCGGTGACCCCCATGCCCGCGCCGCCGTATTGCTCGGGAATCGCCATGCCCAACCAGCCGCCTTCGGCAAAGGCGTTGTAGAAGTCCCACGGGAACTCGTGCTCCTCGTCCATCTTCCGCCAGTACTCATCGGGAAACTTGCCGCACAGTTCCCGGACAGCCTTCTTGATGACGAGTTGGTCGCTGGTGAGGTCGAACTCCATGATGTCCTAGTTCTCCGTTCGAGTCATGATCGTGTGCGCGTGCTGATAAAGCGGTTTGTCAACCATCTGGCCCTGATATTGGAAGACTCCGGGACCATTCACCGCCACAGCGTCGAGCAGCCCTCGGGCCCAGGTGATCTGCTCGTCGCTGGGTGCGTACGCTCTTCTGATCGGCTGCACCTGATCGGGATGGATGCACCCTTTCGCCGCGAATCCCATGTCGCACGCGAAGCGGCTCTCGGCTTCCAGGGCCTCAGAGTCTCGGATGTCGAGGAAGACTGCGTCGATCGCTGCTTTTCCGGCGGCCTTTGCCGCGAAGAGCACCTGTGACCGCGCGTTCTCGATCGGCGAGTGGTAGGCACCGCTTGGCGATCGGCTCGATCGGCCTCCGAGGTCTGCGGTGAGATCCTCCGCTCCGAAGAACAACGCCGCACAGTTCGCTGCTTGCGCTATCTCCCCGCTGTTGACTACCCCGCGAACTGTCTCGCACAGGGCAATCACCGTCAGGTCAGGTGTCTTGAGTAGCTGGCCGGCCGACTCGACCTTTGGCAGCACGACTTTCGTGGCGCCGACATCACGCAGCATGTCGACATCTGCGGCATACCACGGTGAATCGAGGCCGTTGATGCGCACGAAGAACTTGTCGGGATCACTGCGGAGGTGCTCGCGCACAGTCTCACGCGCCGACGATTTCTCGTCGTCGTCGTGCGCGATGGCGTCCTCGAGGTCGATGATGACCGCGTCAGCAGCGGAGAGCGCCTTCTCGAACCGAGCCGGACGATTCGCCGGGCAGAAGAGCAGTGAGGGACCGATTGTCGGGAGCACGCTCATGACGACTGCTCTGAGGTGCTCGGCACTGCCGCGGTGGTGCTCGGCACTGCCGCGGTCGGTTCATCGACACCATTCGGTGCGGGCTTGCGCCAGAAGAGCGCGAGCTGCCCGGCGCCGGCCAGTACGCCGAGGCCCAGAGCGAGCATGCCTCGCTGGGCGCTTGTCAGGCGATTGTCGAGGCCGAGCATGTTGTCGACGCTGTAGCGTCCGGGTCCCAGCGCGGCGACGGCCACCGCCGCAGCACCCAGATTCAGCACATATTCGTAACCCTCGCTGGTGATGAAGAACCCGTTGGGCTGGTGCACCGACCGCGCGGCGACCACCATCGTTCCCACGACTGCCGAGGATGCGACCGGGGTGGCAGCTCCCAGTATCAGTGAGGCACCGGCGCCGACCTCGACGACACTGCTTGCCACCGCTTGAGCGCGTGGCTGCCGAAAGCCGATCGAGCCGAACCACCCCGCGGTGCCGTCCAGCGACCTGCCGTGTTTGACACCGTGCGCAACCATGGTTGCGCCGACGACTGTCCGCAAGGCAAGGCGGCCCACCGCTTGGCCGGCCTTGCCCGTTGTTCGGCCACTGCCGGTAACTCGCGACGTCACGCCGGTCATCGAGCCCTCCTTACTGGTTGGAATGGGTGGTCCGCAGAGGACACTTCCCGTCTGCGGACCACCCACGTCTGCCAAGCGCCCCCACATTCAAGTCACCTCTCGGCTGCTGGTGAACGAGCGCTCGTCACGTTTGTCAGTCGCTGTGTTCCAGATCACGACTTCTGGGATTACCGTAATACGGTAGACCATATAACGCAACCTCGGGACACCCATCCGGCCCCGATGGAGCCGTCCGCCGCCGACGCAGCAGCCCCCTTCCCCCATCGCGGTCTTGCGCACAACCGAATCCCGTAATACGGTATTCTCACTAGAGGTGATCTGCGCCACATGGCGCGTACGCGAAACCTCTGTTCAAAGGAGATGATTTTGTACAAGCTATTCAGCGTCGACGATCATGTCATCGAGCCGGCACACGTCTGGTCCGACTACGTGCCCGCCAAGTACAAAGACCGCGCTCCGCATGTGGTCGAGGAGGATGGCCGGCAGATCTGGGTCTGGGAGGGCGGCCGCGAAACCACCATGGGACTCAACGCCGTCGCCGGCAAACCTCGTGAGGAGTGGGGCCTGGAGCCGGCCCGATTCGAGGACATGATCCCCGGGTGCTACGACCCGGAGGAGCGACGCAAAGACCTGCTCTCGAACGGCATCTTCGGCTCGCTCGCATTTCCCACGCTCCCCGGATTCGGTGGCCGAAAGTTCGCGACGTTCGAGGACAAGGACCTGGCGCTCGCGTGCGTGCGCGCCTGGAACGACTACATGTTGGAGGAGTGGTGCGCAGCCGCCCCTGACATGTTCGTGCCCATGACGATCGTGCCGGTCTGGGATGTGGATCTCGCCGTCGCCGAGCTCGAACGAAGCGTCGAGAAGGGTTCCAAAGCTCTCTGCTGGCTGGAGAACCCGGCGAAAGTCGGACAGCCCGGCTACCACAGCGGGTACTGGGACAAGCTGTTTGCGGCGACGCAGGCGATGGATCTCCCGGTGTGTATGCACATCGGCTCCAGTGGCGCGAGTAGCCTGGGAACCGCCGAGGAAGAGGACAACCAGATCGATGTGGTTCAGATCGCGTCTGCGTTCACGACCGCAGCACATTGCGCCATCAACATGATGTGCAGCCCGATTCCGCGAAAGTTCCCTGATGTGAAGCTCGTCTGGTCTGAAGGCGGCATCGGGTGGATCGGCGCGGCACTCGAGCGAGCGGACCGCCAATGGGATCGTCACAAGTACTGGACGCACCTGGAGGGCGACCACATCATGCCGTCCGAGGTGGCGCGACGCAACATGTGGTTCTGCATGATCGAGGAGCCGATCGGTTTCAAGTACCGCCATGACTTCGAGATCGACCGCATCCTGTGGGAGTCGGATTACCCGCACGCCGATACTCCGTTCCCGCGCGCCCAGGCCGGCGCGAAGGAGGTCTTCGAGGGCGTGCCGCAGGACGAGGTGGACAAGGTCACACACCAGAACGCCGAGAAGCTCTTCGATTTCAAGCTGAACGACGAGTTGGTAGCGGCGTACCTGACTCCCAACGCCTGATCGCGTCGCCCACAACTCAACACATGTCGGGCCCCGTGGCCATCGGCGTCCATTCGGACGGCGCCGGCCACGGGGCCGATGTGTTCGCTGCCGGTTTGGCCGTCCAAGTGGAAGAGCCCCGGCGAATTTGCGGACAGGGCCACTACACCGTGCGGAGTCGCCGGCGATATCGTGGCCCGGGTGGACACCGACGATCGTGTCGTCGCTTTGACGTTCGACGACGGCCGTCCCCAGAGGTCGTCGACGAAATCGTTTCGGCGCTGCGGGACAAGGGTGTCAGCGCCACGTTCTTTGTGGTCGGGTCGCAGGTTGTCGAGCATCCAGAAGCGGCACAGGCACTCGCGGCGGCGGGTCACCAGCACGGTAATCACTCATTTACCCATCAACGCATGTGGATGGGATGTCGAGCCTCTCGATTTGGGCGCGACGACGACGCAAGCTATCACCAACTACGTCACGGACGAGGTTCGTCCTGGATCGGTCGTCTTACCAGCCATGAACCTCAGACAGACGGCCGGCGGTGGAACCACTCCGCGATGAGCGCTGGTGGCAGCCTTGCCCGACGCCGCAACGCCGTCGATGTCCGCGGCTTCGGTAGCCCAGCAGAAGAATCGGCACCGATGCCAATGGACAGCATCGGTGCCGATCTACCTCACGGGCCGTTGATCACAACCCGCTACAGCTGGATTGCCTTCATCTCGAGAAACTCCTCCAGGCCCGCCACGCCCATCTCGCGACCGATTCCCGACCGCTTGTAGCCACCGAAGGGAGCAATCGGATTGTACTGTCCGCCATTGATATCGATCGATCCGGTCCGTACGTTTCGAGCGAAGGCGATCGCGCGATCTTGATCCGCCGACCACACCGCCCCGGACAGGCCGTAGTCAGAATTGTTGGCGATCGCCAGCGCCTCATCCTCGTCGGCGTAGCGAATGACAGACAGTACAGGTCCGAAGATCTCCTGTTGCGCGACAGTGGAATCGGGATGTACGTCGGCCAAGACGGTTGGCTGCACGAAGTAGCCACGCTCGAAGCCCTCCGGCGGTTCAGCTCCGCCTGTGACGACCCGGGCCCCCTCGCTCTGAGCGATTCCGATGAACTCCCGGATACGATCACGCTGAGCCGCCGATGCCATCGGACCCAATTTCGTCTTGGGGTCCAGAGGATCACCGGGCGCGTAGCCCTTGGCGACGCTGGCCACCATCTCGAGCACGTCATCGTACTGGGCGTCCGAGACCAACATCCGGGTCCAGGCAGTGCAGGTTTGGCCGCCGTTGAGGAAGGCGTTGCCCACACCAACCTTCACAGCCGCGCTCAGGTCGGCGTCGGGCAGGATCACGTTCGCCGACTTTCCGCCCAGCTCGAGGGTCACCCGGGTGATGTTGCGCGAGGCGACTTCGGCCACCCGCTGCCCCGCCCGCAGCGATCCGGTGAACGAAACGGCATCGATGTCGCGGTGACCAGCGATGGCTTCGCCGACCGAAGTACCGTAGCCGGTCGCGAGATTCACCACGCCATCGGGCAAGCCGGCCTCATCGAGGACGTCGAACAGCAGGTAGGCGGTGAATGGGGACACCTCGCTGGGCTTCAGCACGAAGGTGCAGCCTGCCGCCAACGCCGGCGCCAGCTTGTTCGTGATCTGGTGCAGCGGGTAGTTCCACGGCGTGATCGCCCCCACCACGCCAACGGGCTCACGGGCGACGATCGAGGTGCCGGCGACCGAGTCGAACTCGTAGGATTCGATGAGGTCGGCGACACCACCCACCACCGTTTGCGGCAGCGCCGCCTGGATTCTGCCCGCAATCCTGAGCGGACAACCCATCTCCGTGGCAATCGTCTCAGCGAACTCGTCCTGACGCTTGGCGAGTCCGTCACGGATACGCCGCAAGTAGTCTGCGCGATCTGACACCGACGTGCGTGACCACGCGGGGAAGGCATCGCGGGCCGCCGCAACAGCTGCATCGACGTCCGCGGCAGATCCTGCCGGCACCGTACCCAGTTGTTCTTCGGTGGTCGGATTCTGTACCGGTATCGTCTCGTCAGAGACTGGGTCGACCCATTTTCCGTTGATATAGAACGTATCTCGACTGTTCATCAATATCCCTCGTTGTCTGAGAAGGTGAGCGGCGCTACTGCCCGTCGGCGCCGGACGTACTCGTATGGTGAGGGCCACCGCAGGGTTATCAGTCCATCCCTGCGGCGGCCTTCACAATTCACATCTATCTGTCACACGGCGGTGGAGTCCGAAGCCGCCGACCGATCCCCGGCGTGGGTCACCGACGCCTCCGACGCGTCTCCCGGATTCCGGGCCTTTCGACGTGCGTGCAGAAGCACCGACACCAGGGCGATCATCGCCCACGCGCTCAACAGCACCCACGGGAACGGACCCGCGCCGAGCTGCGTGAGGATCGCGGCGATGACGAACGGTCCGAGAACGCTGGTCATACGCCCCCAACCGAATGTGAAGCCCATGCCAGAAGCACGCAGGTGGGTCGGATACTGGCCGCCTGTCGTCGTATCGATGAGGGGAACGAATGCGCCGCCCGAATAGAACATCATCAGCGCGCCGATGGCGAGAACCTCCGGACTGGGTGCCAGCGCGAGCAACACTGCGCCCACGATGGCCACCGATGCGACAAACACCATCGCAATCCACCGATGGATGTAGCGCATCGCGATCATCATGGTCAGCACACCCACCGGTCCGCCGATGGATCCGATCATCGCGGTGTTGAGGAGATCCTCACCGGTGTACCCGCGAAGCTGCAGCAGCGTCGGGAACCACACAGACATCGCCTGCGCCGCGAACTGGAAGAACGACCACAATGCCATCAGCAGAAGAGTCGGGATGAGCAGGCCCCCGCGGAAGAGGTCCGCCCATTTGCCCCGCTCCGCTTCCTTCTCGTCGCCGCTCGAATCGGCGAGCGGCAGGCTCGCCACATCCACCGGCTCGGGAGAACGGTCGAGCGAGTTCAACGCCGCTTCCGCATCGTCGTGACGTCCGCGCGACATCAGCCACAGCGGCGATTCCGGCAGCAGGAACTTCAGCGGGATAGTGAGCAAGAGACCGAGTCCACCGAGCGCAAACACCCAGCGCCACGCGTCCGGGCTCATGGGAATGATGATCCGGGCGAGCGTCGCGACCACGATGACCGACGTGGTACCGAAGAACGACACGAAAGCGGTGCGGGTACTGCGCCGTGACGGTGGACTGATCTCGATGACATACGTGATGGCAACGATGTAGAGCGCGCCCAGCGCCCATCCGGTGAAGAATCTCAGTGCCACGAACTCGGGGAGTCCTTGGATGAAGGCGAAGCTCAGCGTGCCCAGCGAACCCAACAGAACGCCGCCCTGCAGAACCCTGATCCGGCCGAAGCGATCGGCGATCCTGCCGCCGAGCGCGCCACCGACCATCATGCCGAGCAGCGTCGCACTGGTCAGCTGCGCGATGTTGCTGACCTCGAACCCGAGACGATCCCGTAGACTTGGCGCCACATAGGACAAGCTCAGCTGATCGGCGAAATCGAAGAGAACGGCCATGCCGAGCGTCAGCAGAATGCCCATCATGCGCCAGTCGAGTGGCACCCGCTCGAGCCGAGCGAGCGCGACGCGCTCACGCTGGGACGTGTAGTCGACACTGGGGCTGTGTCCACTCATGTGTATCTCCTTGCAATAGTGAAAATCGAGTGATGATGTGGCGCATGATTTTCGGCCAGGCAAAGGGGCAATGGCCTGGTCCATGCGCGCAGACGCCGATCAGATATGACCACATTCGGCATACGCTGGTTGACCGGTTTCAGCCGTCAATCAGCGGATCAGTTATGTGGTCGGCCCACCTGCCGGGTCGACTCATCTGTCGCGTGACCCATACAAATCCGTCCCGACTGTCGTCTGGGTGCCCGGAGCGCTGCCCGAAGCGATCCCGTCCGGCCCGAAGTGATGCAGACGACGCTCATACACCCGCCAACCATCGGCAGTACGCCGCCACTTGTCGTCGTAGCAGATGGCAACGGTCCAGTCCGCGCCGGAGCGATCGGCGTCATGGAACCAATGCGCGCACAACGCGTAGAACCGGCTCGTGGCCTCATCGCCGTTGACCCGAATGGCGTGGTTACCCATCATGTGCTGAGTTCCGGCGAACTGTGGCATTGTTTCGACGAAGAAGTCCATCAGCTCGTCGCGACCACGAATCACCTGCACCGGAGTTGCTTCGGGGAGATGGAAGTCGACACCGTCCGCCGTGAAGATCTCCTGCGGGATGTCTTTCCAGCGTGCGGCATCGAGCAGGAAGGCGTAGAGATCCATCCGTTCCCGGATATAGTCCTTGTCGCGAAGGATCTGCACTTCTCGGCGCAGCACACTCAGCTCGTCGAGGACGCCACTGAGGGCATTGCCGGCATCTGACAACGTCATTCATTACTCCTTATGCGCGACTCTGCCGCAGGCGTGGATTGAGGGCCGGGAATCGGTGACGTGAGAACACTGCGTCCACGCTCCGCGAAACGCTGCCGGGGATCGAAGGAATCGGCTGGCCCGCAGAGCGATCGACACCGAGGGATTGACGCAAAGGATCGACGTTGCCGAAGGAGGTGTACACGCATCTGCCTCTCACTGTGTGTCAGCTCCCCGATCGAGCCGTATGTGTCCCACATCACCCCCGGTGGGATTACTGTAATACGGTATTCTCACGGTCGCAAGAGTGTCGGCGCCAGTGGCCGAGTTGTTCTGTTCAGCAGAACGGAGCCGGTCCATGCTTGCTGACCGGCCGGCCCTGTTGAGCGCAGCCTCAAGCCGTCGGTTCACCAACAATCACCGCACGCGGACGCAGCCGCGGCGTCGCGCGTACCCCGTCAGTCGTGAAACCGCTGGTGATCATCATCGGATCACCGCTCTCGTCGGAACGGCGCCTCAGCCGGGGACGAGCGACACGGCTTGCGTGTGCGTCTCGCGACACTGGCCCCGAATGCTCAGAGGACGAACTCGCGGTCTCGCATGTGGGCGGGAATGCGGGGGTCTCGCTCCTGCAGTTCGGTGTCGCGAACAGCCCCGGTCTCCGAGATCGCCGTCAGCCACGGCGTCACACTGGCGCTCCAGTTCCAGCGGTCCATCTCACTCGCCGAGCGCCGTCCACTCAACCCGCGAACGAACTCGTATCGGTCGGCGACGACACACTCCACTGCGTACCCCTCGCCGGCGACCATGCCCCACTGTTCGACCGTCACGCGCAGGGGCGGCAGACCCTGGTCACTCACCCGCTCAGAGAAGTTTCGCCCCAATTCGACCAGCGCGTACCGAATCTCGGTTGTGTCACGACGTCCCAGTTTTCCGAGAGCCATCCGCAGATCATGCTCGTGCATCACCAGATCGATGATGAAACCGCGGCCGGATTCGCTCTCCACCGTGAGAGAGTCGCCCACACGGGGAGCGACAGCAGCCCACCGATCCCGCACGGAATCGACGGACGTGGCCGACGGCGCCGAACCTGCGAACGCATCTGGGCCGCAGGCGGCAAGCACATTCGACTCGCCATCGACCAATCGCTCCGCCATATCGACCAGATGCCCGTAGACCCCCAGGACCGATGCATCGGTTCCTACGGCCACGACGGGCAACTGCCACTGATCCGCCTCGATGTCGGCCAACAGCTCGTCGATCGCCTGCTTGGTATCGCCCCACATCTGCCTGAGGTCGTAGCCCTTTGTTGGTGTGACTTCGTTGTGCACAGCTGTCTCCTTTGCGTTGTGAATCGGTGTGGTCTGATCCCTCGATGCGACGGTTCTACGTCGTCACGGAAAGCCGAAGTGGCGTGAGGAAATCGAGGAGTCCAGCGGTGAAGATGTCGTTGTCGTCGCCGGCGACCATGTGTCCCGCCCCGCTGACGTCGATGCGCTGTGCCGTGGGTACGAGCTCCTGCAGCTCCGCTGCACCTTCTTGACTCACCACACGCGATGAGCCGCCACGGACCAGCAATGTCGGCAGTGTGAGACTCCGGGCGGCGGTTCGGCAGCGTTCTTGCATCTCCTTGTCAGCGTCGAAAGTCTGGGCCTGCGGATCATCGGAGATGAATCGTGGATCCCAATGCCAGAACCATCGCCCTTCGCGCAGCCGCAAGTTCTTACGCAGACCCTCTGGCCGCGGTGCACGCACCCGGTTCGGGATGTAGGCACTCACCGCGTCTGCGGCTTCTTCCAGCGACGAGAACCCGTGCGAGCCACTTCGCATGAACGCATTGATCTCCGCACTGCCCTCCGCTTCGATCCGCGGGGTGACGTCGACCAAGACGAGTCCCCGCGCCAAGCCAGGGGTTTGTCCCAGTGCGATCAGCGAGGTGATGCCCCCCATGGACGCGCCGACCAGAACCGGTTCGACCTGCAGGGTCGCCACGACCTCACGCAGGTCGGCGATCATCGCATCGACGCCATAGTCGGCGTCTGCCGCCCATTCGCTGTCTCCGTGTCCGCGTGCGTCGATGGCGATCGCCGTCCATCCGGCGGCGGCCAGCCGTGCGCCGGTCTTCTGCCATGAATGCCGCGTCTGACCACCTCCGTGCAGGAGCAGAACCGTTCCGTACTCGACGCCATGCGCTGCTCCCCACCGATCTGCGGCAAGGTCCACTCCGCTGCCGCGGAACGTCACTGGTTCACTGCGGCTGACCATCCCCGATCCTCCTACTCTCGAACCCCGTGGCATCAAATCACTCCGCGATCGCTGAATTCGTGGACTGCGCCGAACATCTGATCCGGCGAAATGGTGATGCCCTCGCCGTGCAGGCTCGTTTCGGCGAAGTCGATGGCTCGATCGTTGAGAAAGGACTTCGTGCCGGCGATGTCCTCGACCGACCAGGTGATGGAGTAGGCGCGCGGTTGCCGCTTCCGGAGGAAGTCGGCCACGCTCCCCTCTTCTGTCAGCGGTTGGACGAGTCCGACGACGTGCGGACCACGGACGCTTCCGAGATCCTTTGGGCCGAAGGAGATGTAGTACGTGGAAGTCGGGTTTGCGCCGTCCGTTCTCTGCTGACCGACCAGTGTGCCTCCCCAGACCTCGGTCAGATGTTGTGCTGCCGCCTCCGCGTAGGGAACGACGAAGTTGACCGAGCGCAGGCCACGTAGTCCGGCGGCATTCCCGTTGACCCATGTCGCATCCCATGGCGGGTTCATGAACCCTTCTGCAGCGCCGAGCATCAAACCGTGAGTCGATCGCGGATGAGTGGTGATGGCGAAGCGGTTTTGGGTCACCAGCTCGTATCCGCGTGACAGCAACTCCTCGCGCGCGGCATCGAGACTTTCCACTCCAAAATGGAAGAAGTGATATCCGTATCCGTACCTCGCCACAAATCGTTGCAGCACAGTGTCGTCCGGCTTCTTGTGCGGGGCGATGCTTTCGATCATCAGGTTGCCGACATAGAACAGGTTGTAATCGTAGTGTTCTTCGGCCAGACGACTCGGCGCCCCTTCGCGAAAGAACACTGCACCGAACACATCCATGTAGCGTCGCCGCGCCGTGCCGAGGTCATCGACCACCACGGTCGCATGATTGATGCCCAACGTGTTCATGGCTCCTGAACCCGCCACACGCTTCTCCTTCTACGCCGTAGGTCTCTTGGTTTCGGTGGTCACAGAACTCCGGCGGACCGCAGCTTGTCGATTTCGGGTTCACTCACACCGAGCTCGGAGAGAACCTCGTTGGTGTGCTCGCCCAGCGCGGGCGCCGACTTGTATTCGAACTCGTGTCCGTCCACATGAATGGGACTCCGCACAGTCTCGAAGGCGCCGAGCACCGGGTGATCTTCCTTGATGAACATCCCCCGCGCGTTCATGTGCGGATCAGTGGACGCACCCTCCAGGTCGTTGGCCGGACCGATGGCGATGTGATGCTCCACCGCGAGGGTCATCCAGTCATCCAGGGTCCGCTCGATGATGATCTGCTGCAGGACCTTTCGGAGCTCGACGTCATGGAACGCGTAGTCGATGACGAGCGTACGGTCGTGCCGATCCTTCAGGTCGGGACGCTCCACCGCATCGCAGAAGCGATCCCAGAACTTTGCCTCGACGCAGCAGAACAGGATGAACTTGCCATCGAGCGTCTGGTAGTACTGATACTTCGCACTCGAGGACACATCGTGGGCGTCCGAAGGCCGATGGCATTTGCTCGGATTGAGCTCTTCTATTGTTCTGAGCCAATCGGCCGCGAGCACCGCGTCGGCACACGAGATGTCGATGAAACATCCCTCACCCGTGCGGGCTCGACGTGCCAGTCCGGCCGCAATCGCGTATGCACCCTCGAGCGGGCCGAGCACCACCCCACCGCTGGACAGCGGCGCTTCCTGGCCCGGAATACTGCGGACGAGGCCATCGTCCCCGAGGGACCGCCCATCACTGACGCCGGCCAGCGCCTCCATCATATTGCCGTGCGTCGGTATCTCGCGATACGGCCCACTCGCCCCGAAACCGGTGATCTGGCAATACACGATGTCGGGTCGGATCGCTTTCACCGAGTCGTAGTCCAGTCCCAGCTTCCGGTTGGTGTCGCCGACGTTGCCGGTGATGAACACATCCGCCGAGCCCAGCAGCTTGCCGATCAGATCGTGCCCGTCGTCGGTCTTGGCGTCGATCGTGACACTCCGTTTCCCACGATTGACGGCGAGATGGAAAAACGACCAGTCAGGAGCCATCAAGCCCTGGACGTTGCGCAGATAATCACCGACCCCTGGCACCTCGATCTTGATGACGTCGGCACCCTCTTCACCCAAGAGCGATCCCAACCGACCGACTGCGAGCAGGACTCCTGACTCCACCACTCGGAAACCATCGAGCAAACCGGCCATTCTGATGCCCTCTTTCTCTGCTAGCGGTAGGCAAACCGCAACTCGAGCGCTTGCAACGCCAGTCGGGAGTTCGACCCACCACCGCGTGACTTCGTACTACCGTAATACTGGATTAGATCATACGGTTGTGACCGGGACTACACAAGGCACCTTGCACGCGCCACGTCACCGAGGCCAAACTGGTATCGAATGCCCTCCGGCCGCAGGTAGGCGACACAGATCCACGAGCCCAGCCGCCGCCTCCCTGCCGCGTCCTATAGGCATCTGCCCTGCTGGGCCGTAGGATCGAATGATCGTTGCACGGTATGACAATCGGAGGGATCATGCAGCAACAACAGGTACATCGCGAGGCCGCCCCGCTCCGTATGCAGGTGGTCAACCTGCTTCGGGGTGAAATCGTTGCCGTGCATTTCGAGCCCGGCGAACGGTTGATCGAGCGCACCCTGTGCGAGCGGTACGGAGTCAGTCGCACGGTGATCCGAGAGGCACTGAGGCAACTCGAGTCGGAAGGACTCGTCAACATCGTCCCCAACAGGGGGCCAGTGGTGGCCACGCTGTCGGCAGAGGAGGCACGTGGCCTCTACGAGGTGAGGGCGGTGTTGGAAGCCCTGGCGGGCCGCGATTTCGCCAATCGCGCCACCAAAGCCCAACGCGCCAGCCTCAAGGAGCGCATGAAGCGCCTGTCCGCTGCATATGCCGCAGGCGATGCCTACAAGATCGTGGCGGCCAAAGACGAGTTCGACGACGCCTTGCTCGATGGCGCCGGCAATCCGGCCATCCGGTCCACCCTCCTCGGGATCCGTGCGCGCACGAGCCTTCTCCGACGGTTGCTGATGTTCTCGGCGGAACGAAACGTTGTCGCTGAACGCGAGCTCAAGGAGATCACCCGGGCCGCCACCGCGGGCGACGCCGAGGCAGCCTGGGCCGCCTGCGAATCACACGTACAGACTGCGGCCACCCTCGCCCTGGAACTGCTGGAGCAATCTACCAACGCCGACCGAAGCGCTGTTCGCGTCGGCTCGGCCTGAGACACCGGCGCGCCGGTACAGCGGCCCCGAAATGGCGCTGTACCGGCGTTGATCACAGGCCCGGGGCCGGCGAGACAGGGAAACGTCACGTGACGCCCTCTATGGCACCCTCTGGGGCCCAGTCGGAAACACCGATCAGCCCATCACACGCACCGATGCGCGCCGTCGAGTCCAGGGCCAAATTGTATTACCGTACTCCGAGATTACGGAGTACGGTAAGATAGATGCGGGTCACACAGTCAGGTAGATTATGACCCGCGTCATTGTCTGTATTTGCGTCCATGTGAGGTGCCATGAAGCCCGCCGCGTTCGAGTACCACGCGCCGTCAACGGTCGAGGAGGTGGTGGATCTCTTGGCCGAACACGGCGACGAAGCCAAACTCCTCGCCGGCGGCCAGAGTCTGGTGCCGCTGATGTCCTTACGCCTGAGTCAGCCAGAGCACCTGATCGACATCAATGGCGTCGCCGAACTGTCGTCAGTCAACTGCACAGATGGTCGGGTGGCCATTGGCTCCATCACTCGCCAGCGTCAGGTCGAAACGTCACACGAGGTGGCACGAGTGGCACCGGTCCTGCCGGCGGCCCTACGCCATATCGGACATGCCACGATTCGCAACAGGGGAACGGTCGGCGGCAGCATTGCCCATGCAGACCCTTCCTCTGAGCTTCCGGCGATGTTGTTGGCCACCGATGGGGCCGTCATTGCTCGCAGTTCCAGCGGCAGTCGGACCATCCCGGCGGCCGACCTGTTCGAGAACTTCCTGACCACGACAATCGAACCGACCGAACTGATCACCACCGTCGTGGTTCCCTGCAGCCCGGCCAAAACCGGCTGGTCCGTGCGCGAATTCTCTAGGCGTAGCGGTGATTTCGCCATCGTCGGAGCAGTCGCCGGCATTTCACTCGACCAGGCGCACACAACCGTCACGCACGCATCCATTTCCCTGTTCGGTGTCGGTTCGAAGCCTGTACGCGCGGCGGTCGCCGAGAAGGAAATCCTCGGCCAGACGGCATCACCGAGCTTGTGGGACGACGCAGCTGCCGCGGCAGCATCCGAGATAGACCCACCGTCGGATGTCCACGGCTCTGCGGCGTATCGCCGCCAGCTCATGAAAACGGTTCTACGGCAATGCCTGACCGAAGCCTACGATCGATCGGGAGTCTCACGATGAAACGAATGCCCATTGAAGTCGTCGTCAACGGCGTTGAACGCGAGGGCTTTGTCGAGCCGCGTAGGACCCTGGCCGACTTTCTCCGAGAAGATCTCGAACTGACCGGTACCCACCTGGGCTGCGAACACGGCGTCTGCGGAGCATGCACGGTGGAGCTTGATGGCGTGCCCGTTCGTTCGTGCCTGGTGCTGGCCGTGCAGGCGGCCAACAAGTCGGTGAAGACCATCGAAGGCGTCGCGGACGGTGGCGAACTTCATCCGCTACAGAAGGCCTTCCGCGACAACCACAGTTTCCAGTGCGGTTTCTGCACGCCGGGCTTCGTCATGACTGCACTATCACTCTTGCGGGACGGGGTCGCCGAGACCGAGATTCGTGAAGAGCTCGCCGGAAACCTGTGCCGGTGTACCGGCTATCAATCGATCGTCGATGGTGTGTTGGATGCCGCTCGCCGCGTACACGAATCAGAGGGACAGGTCGCACAATGAGGTTGGTCGGAGCCAGTGTCCAGCGGGTCGAGGATGCCCGCATCCTCACGGGCAAAGGCAAATATGTCGATGATGTAAAGCTGCCGAGGATGCTGCACGCCGCATTCCTCCGAAGCCCGTTCCCACATGCTCGTGTCAACGGTATCGACGCCGAGGACGCTCGACGTGTCCGGGGCGTCGTCGCCGTGCTCACAGGTGACGACATCGCCGCGGTCACCAAGCCCTACACCGACTTTCCGGTCTTCCTCCCACCATTTCTGCACTCGCCGACGTTGCCGCTGGCGACCGATCGAGTGCGCTTCGTCGGCGATCCCGTTGCGATCGTCGTGGCCGAGAACCGCTACATTGCCGAAGACGCCATGGAGTTGATCGATGTCGACTACGACCCATTGGACGCAGTCGCCGACATGGAATCAGCCCTCGATCCGAACAGTGTGAACATCTTCGAGGACCTCGGCAGCAACGTGGCTTACCGAAAGGACACCACGTTCGGTGACGTCGACGCTGCGTTCGCGGAAGCCACCCACGTGGTGCGCGAGACACTGCGCCAGGAACGTCAGGCCAATGTGCCGATGGAGACCCGTGGGGTCGTGGCCGATTACGACGCAGGCTTGGGAAGTCTGACGTTCCATGCCTCGACTCAGTCGCCTCAGACACTTCGCACCAGTCTCGCGAATCTCCTCGATATCCCACTGGAGCGAGTCAGAGTACTGGCGCAGGACGTCGGTGGCGGTTTTGGGCTCAAGTCCGCCATCACTCGCGAAGACATCGCGATTGGAGCCGCGAGCCGGTTGCTCGGTCAGCCCGTCAAGTGGATCGAAGACCGCAACGAGCACCTGCTGGCCTCCGGACATGCGCGCGATGAGCGGATGGACGTGGAGCTGGCCCTTGCTGACGACGGGACGATTCTGGGTCTGCGCGCGACGCTCGTCATCGATCAGGGCGCCTACACATGCCTGGGCATTCCGGCGGCCCAGTTCCCCGACCTCATCCTGAAATACCTTCCCGGCCCATACCGAGTCGGAGCGCTCGCGTTCACCGGAATAGTGGTCACCACCAACAAGTGCACCGTGGTCCCCTATCGCGGCCCGTGGGAGATCGAGACCTGGGTTCGAGAGCGGATTGTCGACCTCGGCGCTCGCGCTGTCGGGCTCGATCCGACCGAATTCAGACGACGCGCGCTCTTCGATGGAGACGCCGACGATCACGGGATCACCGGATACAGCCTTGCCGGCATCACGTCGCGTCAGTCCATGGACCGCGCTTTGGAACTGGCGGAGTACAGCAAGTTCCGCGAGGAACAAGTACAGGCTCGGGCTGCGGGGCGTGCACTCGGCATCGGATTCGCCACCTATCTCGAGGCCGCGCCGGGACCAATGGGCGCCCGCGGCTATTCACCGGAGGACGCGACGGTCCGAATGGAACCCAATGGGCACGTGGTGGTCATAACGTCCCAGCAGCCGCACGGGCAGGGTCATCAGACGACGTTGGCTCAACTCGCTGCAGACGAACTCGGCGTACCGTTTGATCACGTACGCGTGATGTACGGAGACACCGACCAGACCCCGTACAACCTCATCGGCACCGGCGGTAGTCGAGCGGCAACATGGGCGAGCGGAGCGGTCGTGAAGAGCGCGCGCGTGGTGCGGCAACAGATCCTCGACACCGCCGCCGAGATGCTCGAGATCGACGCATCCGACCTCGCCATCGCGGATGGCGTTGTCGCACCGAATGGTGCTCCGGCGAGCGGGATCCCGATATCGTCAGTCGCCCACAAGGCGTACTTCAGCGACAACTCCCCGTTCTATGGTCAGGAGTGCGGGCTCGAAGCCACCGAGACCTTCACCGAGGACGGCGTCGGCGGTAGCGGCTGGTCCGGCGGCACCCACCTGTGCATCGTGGAACTCGACCTGGACACCGGAGCCGTCGACATCGTGCGCTATATCGCCGTTTCCGACTGCGGTCGGCTCATCAATCCGGCCATCGTCGAGGGCCAGATCCGCGGCGGCGTCGCCCAAGGTATCGCCGGTGTCCTCTACGAAAAAGTTCTCTACGACACCGACGGCGGCTGCCAATCGGGCACATTCATGGACTATCTGCTGCCGACGTCGGCCGAGGTCCCCCTGATCGAGATCGAACACATCGAGTCGGCGCCGACCGGCGGAATCGACCATCGCGGAATCGGCGAAGGCGGCGCGATCGTCGCACCGGCCGCCCTGACCAGCGCCATCGAGGACGCACTGGCGCACCTCGATGTACGCATCACCGAGCAGTACCTTCCGCCGGCCCGCATTCTCGAACTCGCCGGCGTCGTCGCAGCCGAACGATAACCACGACCTTCACCTCGTCATCCACCAGGAGGAACAACACATGCAACTCACCAACTCGTTCACCATCCCTGTTCCGGCACAAGTCGCATGGGAGACGCTGCTCGACCTGGAGCGAGTGGCACCTTGCCTGCCCGGAGCGAGTGTCGACCGGTTCGACGGCACTGTCTGCGACGGTCGCGTCAAGGTGAAACTCGGCCCGATCAACCTGCAGTACCGGGGCGAAATGATCATCAAAGAGCAAGACGACACCGCGCACCGCCTGACCATGCACGGAACCGGCAAGGAGATGAAGGGCTCCGGATCTGCGAACGCTCGGATCGAAGCGGTCTTGACCGAAGCGGACGGGATAACCACCGTGACCGTGGAAACCGATCTGGGACTCACAGGGCGCCCGGCCCAGTTCGGTCGCGGCATGATCGCCGACGTCAGCAACAGTCTGATCTCGACCTTCGCAGACAATCTCGCGAAGCTATTGGCTGACGATGGGGCAGCACCTTCGGCAGCTGATACCACCGATAACCCCGAATCCAGTCCGCCGGCCACAGAAACCGCCACGACATCGTCGGCGTCGACGCCGACGGCCAGTGTCCGCGCCGCTGAGGCCGAGGCCCTCGATCTCAGCTCCCTGGTGTCCGGGCGCATCAAACGACAGATCGCAGCCGGCGCAGCACTCGTTCTCGGTCTCGCCGCCGCATCGATGTGGCTACGGCGCCGCCGCACCCGGGCACACCGCTGACATCGAAGTCGGCACGCCGGAGTCCGGTACGGCGCGGCGGAACATCGTGTCGACTGGGTGATCCCCACAGTCGGCCCCGCCGCGTCGTGCCACACGGATAGACGGGTCGACCTCGAGGCGCAGGTTCATGACAGGAAAGGAGGAACGAGCGTGACGAGCGACCCGATCCTCTCCCGACTCGACTCACCCGACGCCGTCGCGGCGGTCCTGAAAATGGGCGGATACCTCAGCGACACAACGCTGTCCACGGTCGTGTGGTTGGCGCTCGACCTCCAACGCCCCCTCCTGTTGGAAGGCGAACCGGGCACCGGAAAGACCGCGCTGGCCGAAGCGCTGGCCGAGGGACTCGGAGTCGAGCTGATCCGGCTGCAGTGCTACGAAGGAATTGACTCCTCGCAGGCGCTGTACGACTGGGACTTTCCTCGTCAGATTCTTCACTTGCGTGCGCTGCAACTCAACGGCCAGGTAGTGAGCGAAGAAGCAGAAGCCAGCGTCCACAGCGAACGCTTCCTGCTCGCCCGTCCGATACTTCGAGCGTTGCAGCAGTCACCGGCAGTGTTGCTGATCGACGAAATCGACCGTGCCGACGACGAGTTCGAGGCATTCCTGCTCGAAGTGCTGTCCTCCTGGCAGGTGTCGATTCCGGAGATCGGCACGCTGACGGCTGCGACCCCGCCGATCGTGATCCTCACGTCCAATCGAACGCGGGAGCTGCATGATGCCTTGAAGCGGCGATGTCTCTACCACTGGATCGGCTATCCCGACCTCGAGCGTGAGATTCAGATCGTCCGTTCTCGCGCGCCCGGTGCGTGTTCGGAGCTGGCAGAGCAAGCAGTACGGATCGTGCAACGGCTCCGGCGCGAATCCGCGCTGGTCAAGGTTCCCGGCGTAGCCGAAACCATTGATTGGACCCAAGCACTACATCGGTTGGGCGCCACAACTGTTGACGCCGATCAGGCCGAAGCCTCCCTCGGCGCCCTGGTGAAGTACCGCGAAGACGTATCCGAGGTGCGTGGTTCCCTCGAGGAGCATGCAGCATCGTGATCGCCGAATCATCCGCTCCAACGGTCGATCACCTACTACTCACCCTGGTTCACAGACTGCGTTCGGCGGGCATGCAGGTCGCGCAGGACCGGGCGATAGCATTCGTCAAAGCCGTTTCTCGCATCGGCTTGGATCACCCTCGTGCAATCCACATCGCCGGACACGCAACGTTGTGTTCGTCGCCGGAGGACCGGGCCGTGTTCGATGACGTCGTCTCCGCGTGGTTTGCCGGACTCGACGATGACCGGCGGCCACATCAGCTGCGCGCGATACGAGATGGCGGCATGAATGCGGAACGGCACGAGGGCGACACCGACCACGTTCTGGTCCAGCGCACCGTGGTGGCGTCCTCGATCGAACGACTGCGACATCGTGATATCGCTGACCTCGACGACGACGAACGAGCCGCCTTCCGCACGATCGTGGAGCAGATCGTCCCCACTTTGCCCCGCCGCACCAGCCGGCGGTGTCGTCCTTCGCGGCGGGGAGTATTCGACGCGCGTCGCACGCTTCGCGCCGAATTGAAACACCACGGGGAGCCCGGCGAGATCAGGAGACAGCGCAGCACATCGCGTCCCCGTCGACTTCTCTTTCTGATCGACATAAGCGGCTCGATGGAACCGTACGCCGATGCCCTGTTGAGATTGGCCCACAGATACGCCTTCGCCACGTCCACCGTGGGCGTCTACACGATCGGCACACGCGTCACGAGCATCACCCGTGCGTTGCGCATTCGCGATACCGAGCGTGCCTTGGCGGCGATGGCGGAGATCGTGCCGGATTGGTCCGGCGGGACCCGCCTTGGTGAAGCGTTCGGCAGCTTCCTCGGCCAAGCCGGTGAGCGCAATCTCGCTCGTGGTGCCGTGGTGGTTGTGCTCTCCGATGGTTGGGAGCAAGGAGACTGCCATGTGCTCGGTACGCAAGCCGCGTTGATGAGTCGGCTCGCCAACCGCGTCGTGTGGGTCAATCCGCAGCGGGGCAAACCCGGGTATGAGCCTGTGCAGCGCGGCATCGTAGCCGTACTTCCGTACGTCGACGACTTTGTATCCGGCCACTCGTTGGCCGCCTTTCTGGAGTTACGCGAGGTTCTGGCGAATGCGTGAAGTTCTCCCCGAATTGCTGCGATGGTGGAAAGCCGGACACACAGTGGGTGTCGGCACGGTCGTCGCAACCTTCCGTTCTGCACCGCAACCACCCGGTGCCTCGATGGTCGTCGGTCCCGATGGCGCGGCGTTCGGTTCGGTCTCCGGAGGCTGCGTCGAGGGCGCGGTCTACGACCTCTGCACGTCAACGGCAGAAACCGGCGATCGTGTACTCGAGCGGTACGGGGTCACCGATGACGATGCGTTGGCTGTGGGTCTCACCTGCGGCGGCATCCTCGACGTCTTCGTCGACGCTGTCTCGCCGACCACCTTCCCAGAACTCGCTGATGTCGCCGCCGACCTCGGCGCAGAGCGTCCGGTGGCCGTCGCAACGGTCATCGCTCATCCCGATTCGTCGCGGGTCGGCCGTCGGCTGGTGATCCGCGAGTCAGGTGTCACGGGCACTCTGGGCTCTGCGCGGGCCGACAGTGCAGTTCACGACGACGCCATCGGTCTGCTCGCCGCGGGACACCATTCGACGTTGTCGTACGGGCCCGATGGTGAACGTCTCGGCGACGAGATGAAGGTGTTCGTGTGGGCATTCACCCCTCCTCCGCGGATGATCGTCTTCGGCGCCATCGATTTCGCGGCCGCTGTCGCGCGGGTTGGCAGCTTCTTGCGGTATCGGGTGACCGTCTGTGACGCACGGCCGGTCTTCGCGACCGCGTCGCGGTTCCCACACGCCGACGAAGTGGTGGTCGATTGGCCACACCGCTACCTCGCGGGCGAAGCAGCCGCGGGGCGTATCGACCGAAGAACCGTGCTGTGTGTGCTGACCCACGACCCGAAATTCGACGTTCCGGTACTTGACGTCGCGCTGCGCCTCACCGGCGACGCACAACCGTGCTACATCGGGGCGATGGGTTCACGACGCACTCATGCCGATCGGCTGCTCAGACTTCGAGAGGTCGGACTCGAGGCCGATCACCTCGCCCGCCTATCATCACCGATCGGCCTGGACCTCGGAGCGCGTACCGCCGAAGAGACGGCGGTGTCCGTCGCAGCCGAGATCATTGCGCATCGATGGGGAGGCAGCGGCCGGTCGCTGGCCACTACCAGCGGACGCATTCACGGTGAGACCGCCAACGACGACGGTCTTCGCAGCGAGCCGGGGAGCGCGAACGTCCCAGCTAGCGGCAGCTAGCGGACCTGAGCACGCTCGACGGTTCCACCTGCATCGGCGAGATCGTTGAAGACCCGATCGACCGCGATACGGATCGAGGGACATTCTCCAGTGGCCCAGAGGCGCCACGCATAGTCGAGGCCCGCGAGGCCGGCAGCAATCAACGGGCCTGCCGCTTCGGGCCGTTCGATTCGCTGTGCCAGCACCGGTGCGATGTTTCGCTCGTGCGTGAGGTATCGCTGCGCCAGACGAGCGCGTAGCGCCGGTGTCGTATGAATCATCCGTAAGCGAGAACGTTCGGGCTCGGAGTCCTCCCGCGCATGGGCCACTGCCTCGGTAAACATCCGATGCATCAAGCCCCAGGGACTCTCCCCGACGATGGGCGGGAGACCCTCGAGCAGAGCCCCGTAGTCGATCGACGACGCCTCCAGCGAGGCGAGAACCGCGTCTTCTTTGCATGCGAAGTAGCGAAAGAAGGTCGCGCGGGAGATGCCGGCCTCCTTGGCAGCCTCGTCCACTGTGGCCTCGTCAAAACCACGTTCGGCGAAGTACCTGCTGAGAGTATCTGCGAGCTCCGCGCGGAGTGCATCTCGTGCACGCTCGCGCACTCCGTTTGCCATGCGGCAAGGCTACCGGAGCACCAACCGATCCCGAAGCCGCTGTGCGTACGCCCATCGGTTCGCGCCGCCGGCGCCTCACACAGCGAAGCGCGGGCTGAAGGTTGGGATGCGCCACTCGCGCCTCCGCTCCCTCAGCCCGCGCCTGAACCTCTGATCGAGGCCCGGTGACAGCTTGTCGGCTACACCGTCGCCCCCTTGGGCTCCGGAACGCCGGTGCGAACTTGGTCTTCCTCCGCGTCCGCGATGTAGATCCGCGGACCCGGACGGAAGCGGATCGCGAGCGCGATCACGGCAACCGCGGCCCAGATCGCGGCCAGCAGCCAGGACACGGCCGCTGCGCCGACCGCTGCCAAGATCGTGGAGATGAGGAACGGACCGGCCACGTTGACCAGGCGTCCGAACCCGTAGGTGAACCCGGCACCCGAGGCGCGCAGCGCAGCCGGATACTCCTCTGCGGTGGTGAGGTTCGCGAGGGGAACAAAAGCTCCGAAGGTGAACATCATCATGAACGCAGCGATGCTGAGCACCACGGTCACCGACGTCGTCGCGAACACGAACGCGGCCAGGATACCGATCGCGGACACCACACACATCGCGATCCAGCGGCGGATGAACCGAGTGATGACGATCATCGAAAGCGCACCGACGGGCTGTCCGATAGTACCGAGGAACGAGATCGTGAGCAGTTGCTCGGTGGAGAACCCGCGAAGGCTGAGCATCGTCGGAAGCCACACGTTGAACGACACCGCGACGAAGATGTAGAGCGTCCACAGAGCCATCAGCAGGGATGTCGGCACAACGAGACGTCCGCGAAACAGGTCGACGTACTTGCCCGGCCGAACCTCGTCGGCCTCGTCCGTGCGTGCTGCCGACGCGGCTCCCGCCGGTGTGGGGCTCGCGGCCTGATCCAGTCGCTCCGGAGTGTACTCCGGCAGGTCATGTCCCCGTTCGAGCGCCTGCATCGCGGCTTCCGCATCGGCGTTGCGGCCGCGCGAGACGAGCCACAGAGGCGACTCCGGCATCAACTTCATCGGCAACAGGAACAGCAATCCGACCCCGCCGAAAATGAAGACCAAGCGCCAGCCGTAGTCACCGAGCGGGACCACAACCCGGGCGAACGCCGAGATCACCACAACAGACGCCGTACCGAAGAATCCGACGAACGCCGTCCGGGCGTTGCGCTGCGCGCGCGGGCTGATCTCGATCAGATACGTGATGGCCACGATGTAGAGAGCACCCAGGGCCACACCACTCAAGAACCTGAGGACGACGAAGACCGCCACGCCGTCGATAAGCGCGAAGCTCATCGTTCCGGCGGAACCGATGAACAACGACCAGCGAAGCACGCGCATGCGTCCGACCCGGTCGGCGATCCGGCCACCCAGCCAAGCTCCGACCACCGTCCCGAACAGGGTCGTGCTCACCAGGAAGGCGATGTTGTCGACCGTGAATCCGAGGTTCTCCTGAAGTGTCGGAGCGACGTACGACAGGCTCATGTCATTGGCGAAATCGAACAGCACCGCCATGCCGAGGGTCAGGACGTAGACGACCATCATCCCCTTGAAGGGCACCCGTTCAAGTCGCGCGACAATCTCGCGCTCCTTCTCCGGATCGGCTACCCCGATCGTATTCTTGCTCACATCTTCCTCCATGTTGGGTCGAAAATCCTGAATTCGAGCGGGCTACGAACCCGGTTTCGGCCTCGGCACGTCGCGAACTCTCGGGCCATCGGCCGGTGGTCACATAACTCAGAACTGGCGTCGAGGTCCTCTCAACGGTTCCTTCCCTGACGACTGACGGACGCTGCGGCCTGTGCCACTCGACTCCGTTGCTGTGGTCCAGATCACCGCCGACTGAATGACTGTATTACGGTATTCGGAACCACGCAAGGTTTGCCGGCAGATCATTCCCCGGACGGCGTCGACATGCGACGAACACGACCCGTACGTGGCATGCCGCTCAGTGCGCGAAAGTCCGCGTTCCAGAGCGCAAAGGCTTGCGATTTCTCCCCGCCGCACCGGCGATCAACCAGCCAGACGCGTGGTGGCAGGTTACGACAGGTGATGCCGGTGTCCGTTGACATTCCGGACCAGGTCGGCGCATCCGCAGGCACGCAACGAGATTGCGGCGAGGCCCGCGGTGTGCGACGACATGCGCCGGGTCCAGACCCGGCGCATGTCGAAGTGAAGGCCAACAGCAACTTTGTTTTTCGCGGATGCGCCGAGACGCCCGGCGGTGGCCAGCGACTCTGGTTGTCGCACGAACCGACGTGGCCTGTTCCATCCCGCGCGACGTGCTGATGTCGCTTACCCCCGGTATGGGGACCACGGTGCGCCGGCTTGGGCACGAGGAAGAGGGCGACTAGGAAAGAGGCCACCCGGATCGCCGGCGACCGATCACCGGCGTGGGAGAACCCTCGGTGGTGTCTTCGCCGCACCGGTTCGAAATGATGTGAAACCTGTTGCGGCTCAGTCTAATAAATTCATTCCACAGTCGAGTGGTGGCCGGCTCGAGCACTATCGGGCACGTCGGATTCGTAGCCGGCACCGCTCGGGCGCCACCCCGCAAGACAGGTCCGAGGGCGACGCGCAAAAGCCAAGGCGCGCGACCGCGCCGCGCGCCTTGAACGAGTGGCGAATGGCCAGATCACCGATGTCAGCGAGCTGGAACGGTCACAGCCAGGGGCCGAGATCAGGTGCGTCGTCGAGGCCACTGGGCCGGCCGGTCAGCCAGGCGACGCGCTGCGGCAGATCCGCTTCGACATCAGGCACCTCACCGCGTTTGCGGATCACGTCCTCGCTGAGAGCATGCAGGAACGCCTCTGGCAGCTCCGCGAACTCGGCGCCGAGGCGCAGGTCAACCGAGTGCACGTACACCTCTCGTGCGCGCATCCACGGGATCTCAGTGGCGCGAACCACCCGGCCTTGCGCCGTGGTCACTTCTGCGGACCATTGGCTTTCCGACAGGCCACCCATCATGCCGCCGAGCTTGCTTGCAGCGGCATGAGCCCACCTGTTGAGCTCGGGCCCCGAGAGGGTGGCTCCTTGCTCGATCGACGCCGCGCGTTCCTCGGCACTCGAATACATCGGCGTGACCTCACCGGTGGCAGCCCAGTGAACGAGATTGCACAGGGCATCTGCATTGGCCGCGACGTGAGCGACCAAGTGGCGTCGGGTCCAGTTGGGAAGCGCGCTTGCACTGTCGAATTTTGACTCGCTCAGACCGTCCGTCAAGCCGAGGAACAAGTCGGTACCGTCGTCGGACCAGCGAAGCGAATCGGCGAGTTCGCGACTCATTCCTTGACGATCCTGTTGATGCACCGGCCGATGTTCTCGATCTCGGTCGTGACGGTCTCCCCGCCCCTCAGGTAGTTCTTTGGCTCCCGTGCATGACCCACGCCGGCCGGGGTGCCGGTGGCGATCAGGTCGCCCGGACGGAGCTCTACGAGCGTGGACACGTACTGCACGAGGTACACGGGATCGAAGAGCAAGGTGCCGGTGTCATCGTTCTGCATCACCTGCTCGTCGACCGTCGTCCGCACGGCTACCGCCGGCCGAACTCCACCGGGCAGCTCGTCAGGCGTCACGAGCCACGGACCCACCGGGGTCGAGGAATCCCAGATCTTCCCCTGCGTCCATTCGATGGTGCGGAATTGCCAGTCGCGCATGGAGATGTCGTTCATGATGGTGAACCCCGCGATTGCCGCAGTGGCCTGCGCTTCGGTCGCTCTCCGGACCCGATCACCAACCACTACCGTCAGCTCGACCTCCCAGTCCAGAGCGTCGGTCTCATCGGGCTTGACGATGTCGTCGTACGGGCCGATCAGTGTGCTGGCGAACTTCGTGAACAGTGTGGGGTATGTGGGAAGGTCCCGCTTCATCTCGAGAATGTGATTGCGGTAGTTGTGTCCTACGCACACAACTTTCGCGGGCGACGGAACGGTGGGGGCGAAATCTGCCCCTTCCAGCGACCAGGTCGGGCCGGTCGGCGTCGCCGCAGCGAGACTGGTGTCAGCCATCAGTTCACCGAGATCCGAATAGCCCAGATCCACCAGGACGTCGCCGTCCTTGCGGACGGCACGATTGCCCTCAGGTGTACGAATTGTTGCGAACTTCATCGGTTTTCCTCCACAGTCGAGCGGTAAAGTCCAAGAGCTTCGAACACCGGCAAGTCCGAGAACCGGAACAGATCCAGCGCGCCGGAGTCCGAATCGGTTGCGCCGGCCTCAGACCGCACCGAGAAGTCCTTCCACGACGGAACGGTGAACAGGTCGCCGCGCGTAACGCTCCACGTTTCGTTCCCCACGGTCACCGTTCCCGAACCGTCGAAGACCTGCACGACCGACGAGCCGACTTCGCGTCGCGGTCGGGTCTCGACACCCGGAAGGACTCGATGCATCTCGGCGCGAATAGTGCTCAGAACGTCACCACCGTTCACGGGATTGGTATATCGAATCGCTGCGTGCCCCGGGTCCAGCAGCCCGCCTCCCAATCCGTCTGCCCCGACGGCAAGCTGTTCCGCCAAGGCCCGATCGGTGTACTCCCACTTGTAGGAGAGCAGTGGAGTCCCCGAGCTCGGGATCCGCTCTGACAGAGGCCTGAGCCCCGGGTATCCCCAAAGCCGCTCCGAACGTGAGAGATCACCCGATACCTTCTCATCGTCCGGGATCTCCTCGCGCCCATATTCAAAGAATTGGGTGTCGGCCAGATATTGAAAAGGAATGTCGAGACCGTCGATCCACGACATCGGGCGAGTGGAGACGTTGTAGTGCGCGTGCCAGTTCCAGCCCGGCTGAGGCAAGAAGTCTCCGCGGCGCATCGCTACCGAGTCCCCGCCGACGACGGTCCACACGCCCTCTCCCTCGACAATGAAGCGGAAAGCGTTCTGAGTGTGCCGATGTTCGGGGGCATCCTCTCCCGGCAGAAGATATTGGATCGCCGCCCACAACGTCGGTGTCGCGAACGGTCGTCCCCCCAGTGACGGGTTCGCCAAAGCGATGGCGCGACGCTCACCGCCACGCCCGACAGGAACCAGATCTCCGGCCCGGGCAGCCAGTTCACGCAAGTTGCTCCACCGCCACAGGTGTGGTTTCGCCTGCGATCGTGGGTGGCTCGGCATCAGGTCACCGATCTCGGTCCACAATGGAACCAACATCTCTTTCTCGAAATTGCGATAAAGATCTTCGAGATCTGGAGTGACGTCCGGTTGCCCTGGCGCCTGTACCGCCTGCAATTGGACCGGAGAGGTACCCATGTTCATCCCTTCATACTGCCCAGCTCACTCAACCCAGAGAAGCGTGATTCTGTACAACAGAACTGTGCTGGCACGTTGGGCCGCCTCGGCGAGCGGTCCCCCTCCCGCGTGAGTCAGTCCCGATGGCCCTGTATCTGCCTACGAATTCAGCCAGGGATAGCGCGCGGTGTCTGCACTCGCATAGTCCGGGTCGAGGTAGGTCGAGAGGCGATGGATCTTGAAGTCCCGGATCTCGAAAACGTCACACCAGTTGCCGGCGTGCGTGATCCCCGCACGCCACTCGACGCCGTCAGACGTCGTCCCGTGGCTGGTCCCCTCCAACACGACGAGGTCACCCTGCACCACCACGTTGTAGAACATCGCATGATGCTCGATGCTCTCGATCATGGTGGACAGTTGCTCGAAGAACTTCTTGATCTCGGTTTTGCCACGCATCAACCCCCTCTTGGGGAAGTAGTACAGCGCGTCGTCATCGAAGAGTTCCAACGTGTCACCGCCGGTGTCGAGGCGAAGGAGAAACTCCTTGGCCACTGAGACGCGCTGTTCGTCGGTCATGACTCCTGTTGTCACGCTCATGGAGATACCTCAATCTCTCTCGCCGAATCCCCCAGGACTCACAGTCGGCGTAGTCGTCGCGAACCCTGAAAGGCATCAGCGGGTCGCGCCTTTGTCGTCACTCCGAGCGCCGCTGGCCGCCGAAGTTCACATGGACATTCTTTGATTGCGTGTATGACTCGAGTTCCTCGATATCCTCCTCGCGCCCCAGACCGCTGTTCTTGAATCCACCGAAAGCGGTGCCCGGTGTGTGCCGGGAGACATCATTCACCCAGACATAGCCGGCCTCGACGTCATGAGCGAACCGGTGGGCCAGGTCCAGATCACGGGTGAAGATACTCGCGGTCAGTCCGTACTCGACCATATTCGCGATGCGGATGGCGTCGTCGTAGTCCTCGAATGGCATCGCGGCCAGCACCGGCCCGAAAATCTCCTCCTGAGCAAGGCGTGAGGCGGGATCCACATCGGCGAACAGAGTCGGCCGCACGAACCGCCCGGCGTCGAGCCCGTCGGCGCTGACACAACTTCCGCCCGCGACCAGCCGCGCGCCCTCATCGCGACCGACATCGATGTAGGACAGGACCTTGTCCATCTGGGCCTGGCTGACGATGGCCCCGGTATCGGTGTCTTCACTGGCGGGCGATCCGCTGGTCAGGTCGTCGAGCTTGGCTCCCAGCCGATCAACGAACTCGGCATAGATGTCTTTGTGGACAATGAGCCGCGACGTCGAACCACACGATTGCCCCTGCCACGTGAAGTTCATACCCCGGGTCGCAGCATCGAGGGCGATGTCGATGTCCGAGTCCGGGTACACGACAAGTGGGTTCTTGCCACCGAGCTCGAGGGTCACGTGCTTGACGCTGACCTCGGCGGCACGGCGCAGGATGGCCCGGCCTGTCGCCGCAGACCCGATGAATGCCAACCGTCGGATGTCCGGGTGCGCAACCAGTGCGTCCCCGGCCTCGTGCCCATAGCCCGTGACGACATTGAAAACGCCGTCGGGAAGTACCTCCTTGGCCAGTTCGCCCAGACGCAGCGCGGACAGGCTGGTGAACTCACTCGGTTTGATGACCACCGTGTTGCCGGCCGCCAAGGGTGCGGCGATCTTCGATGCGGCAAACATGAACGGGTGATTGAACGGGATGATTCGCGCGACGACGCCCCAGGGCTGCCGCAAGGAGTAGTTGAGACGCCCTTGGCCCGTCGGCACTGTGTGGCCACGCAGCTGCAGAATCAGTCCGGCGTAGTAGCGGAGCTGAGCTGCGCCGACAAAAGCGTCATTTCGCATCTCCCGGATGGGGCTACCGTTGTCGGTGACATCAAGATGCGCCAGCTCATCGGCATTCTCGACGATGATATCGGCGAGCTGATTGAGGATGCGCGCTCGCTGCATGGGGTCGATGCGCGACCAGCCGGGAAAGGCATCGCGGGCCGCCGCCACCGCGGCGTCGACGTCATCTGCGTTGCCTGCCGGAAACTGTGCGATCACCTCGCCGGTGGCGGGATTCTCTGCCTCGATGAAACGGCCGGCGGAACCCACGGAGTCCTCGCCGCCGATGTGCATCGGCAGCGTCGGGATGGTGGTTGTCATGACTTCTCCTCTAGTTGGCATGAGCTGCAGCGACGATGGCCCGGATGTCGTCGTCACACGTCGCGCGAAGATTGTTGTTCCGGAACGGGTGTTGGGTACTCGCCACCACGATGGCGTCGACGTCGGAACCAGCCAGGTCGGACTCCTCGAAACGGCCCTTCCAGTCGATGTCCGCGAAAAACTGCGGCAGGCGATCCACCAATGCGGCGTGCGTCGGGCTCATCACGGGACGATTGAAATCGCCCACGCTCTTCAGCAGGGCACCATTCTGGTATCCGTGTGCAAGAGGCACGGATGGTGCGCATGTCATTGCGTGAATCAGCCCGAGACCTGAATTGCCGCAGGCGAGGTTGGCCGCGGTACTTGCTTCGAGGAGCGCTTGGAGCAGGCCCTCCTCGCGGCTCGAGAGAGCCGCGGGAAGGACGTCGAAGATCGTCAGCGCCGCCTTCTCGGCGAGCGCATCGGTGAAGAGGCTGCGCCCCTTGACCCACATGGCTTCGAAGGCATGACTCAAGGCATCCAGGGCCGCATAGAGCATCGGGGCGTGGGGTAGGCCTACGAGCAGTTGGCCATCCAAGATCGCGTAGTCCGGCGCATAGCCGGCGCCACGGACGATCACCTCGCGGGGACGGCCCTTCTCGTGCAGCACCAGGGCGTTGGACACCTCGCTGCCGCTACCGGCCGTGGTCGGCACCGCGATAGACGGCGCGGGCGCCAGCGCAGCTTTGCCGACACCCTCGTAATCCAGGATGCTGCCGGGGTTGGTCAGCCTGAGTGCAACACCCTTGGCCAGCCCCAGCGCGCTGCCGCCACCCACCGCGATAACCGCATCGCAGCCGGCCTCGAGAGCGGACTCCGCGGCGAGGTCGCACGACGCGACGTCGGGATTCACACCTACCAGCTCGACCGTCCCGATCGATCCGACACCGTCCAGCGCGCGATCGAGCAGTCCGGCTTCTGCCACACCGCGATCAGCAACCACCGCGATCCGTGTCGGTGACAAGGACTCGACCAAGGCCGGGATATTCGCTACCGCGCCCAACCCACTGATGACGCTCGTCGGCGCAGCGAAGCCGAACCCGAACGGCTCAGTCTGTTTGCCAGCCACAGTCTTTCCTCTCGATTGTCGTCCGCCAGCATCGTACGGCTGACGCCGGGAAAGAATCACCGCCAACCGCTCCAAGTTCTGCCTTGCAGAACATGAAGCGGTTGGGCATAGTCTTCCTACACGGGTTTGTCGTGGCCAAGTCACCGCAGGGCAGCCCAACGAACGGATTGGCCGGAAGCCATGAGCCAGGACACCACGCTGCATGAGACGGCGCCGGGTAGCGACCCACCACCGCCCTACGCCATCGCATCGGTCGACAACGCGCTGCGCATCGTCTTGATGCTGGATGAACGAGGGATGCGGCTCACCGATATCGCCACTCACCTGGACGTCGCACGGTCCACCGCCCATCGCTTGCTGGCGATGCTGGTCTACCGAGGCTTCGCGGTGCGCGGTGAGGACCACCTCTACCGCGCCGGGCGCGTGCGTCACCGCAGCGCACCAACGTCTTCCAGACGAGCGGACGACCTCACCCGTTTGGTCCGGCCGGCCTTGGCGGAACTCAACGAGAGTCTTGACGAGACAGTCCATCTGCAGGTTCTGCAGGGTCGGCTGGTTCATTTCATCGAGAGCATCGAAGGCACGCAGCCGTTGCGGATCGGATCGCGTGCCGGCGCAACACTGCCCGCACATCGAACCTCGGGCGGCAAAGCAATGCTCGCATCTTTGCCCCGCACGGAACTGGACGCGATATGGTCGGCCGCAGAAGAACATGACGGCCTTCCCCAGGATGTCGCCGACCTGCTACAACCAGTGCGGCAACTGGGTTATGGCGTCAACCTGGGCACCACCGAGCGAGGAATACACGCGATCGGCGCGGCAATCATGTCGGCCGATTCCAGACCCGTGGCCGCGGTGAGTGTATCGATGCCCTCGATCCGCCTACCGCGCAGAAGGGTTCGAGAGCTTGCCGAATCCGTCGTGCGCACCGCCCGAAACGCCGAATCCGCGTTGCGTTGATCGAAAAAACAGAATCAAACTGAGTCCGTACCACTACCGAGGAAGCGACGTGACGATGACCGACTACCCCGAGATCCGCGAGATGGTTTCGCTGTCGAGCCGTGTGATGGCGGCAGCAGGCAGCAATGATTTCATCTGGGGCCACGTTTCAGCGCGCGACCCCGAGGGCCGCGGCGTGTGGATGAAGCAAGCATCATGGGGCCTGGAAGAGATCACACCGTCCCGAGTCCATCTCGTCACCCCCGACGGCGACGTAGCGGCCGGCGGAGGCCAACGGCACAGCGAATACCCCATTCACACCGAGATCATGCGCGCCCGGCCCGATGTCGGTGGGGTGGTTCACGTTCACAGCCGCTATTCAGTTGCCCTGGCGGCAGCGGACGTCGACCTCCTCCCGGTCAGCCACGAGGCCAATTACTTTGCACCCATTGGTGTTCCAAGGTTCACGGAGACGGCAGACCTCATCCTGACAGCCGAACTCGGCCAGCATCTCGCCCGAGCGTTGGGAGACGCCGAAGCGGTGTTCCTGGTCAATCATGGAGTGGCCACAGTCGGCCCCGACCTGCAGTCGGCCACCGTGGCCGCCATCGTGCTTGATCGTGCCTGTAGACAGCAGTTGCTGACGAGGGCCTACGGCGGCTCACCGACATGGTCGGATGCCGACGAGTCACTCGCGAAGCGCGAGCACATCTATGGCGGCAAGGCTCGGCATCAGGTATGGGACTATCTGGTACGACAACTCCCCAGCGATCCGGCGTAATATCCGCCGGTGCCCGGGGTGGCCGATCTCGACCTGTCGCTCGCTACCAGGGTCAGTGTCCCGCGGCGGAATTCGTTGGTATTCCGTCGCGGGACACCGGCGGCTGGTCGGTGACCTCAGAAGGGATAGGCGGGGATCTCGTCCTGGACCGTCATCCACTTCCACTCGGTGAACACTCCGGTATTCGTCAGGGTGCTCCACGCACTTCCGTTGCCGGAGATTCCCACACCTCCGATCGGACCGTACACCTCGTGCAGCACCGGTTGATCGTTGACATGCACGATCCCGGCGTGAAGTTGTTCGGCAATGCGCTGTGCACGAGCGAGATCGGGACCCACCACTCCGGCCGACAGTCCGTAGGCGGTGTCGTTCGCCAGCGCGACGGCCTCGTCGTCACTGGCGAAAGTGGTGATCGGGGCGACGGGGCCGAAGATCTCTTCGTCGAAGCACGGCATACCTGCTTTCACCCCGGTCAGCACTGTCGGTGTGTACAACAGCCCCTCGCGGCGGCCTCCCGTGACCAATGTCGCTCCGGCGTTGACCGTTTGAGCTACGATCCGATCCACATTCGCCGCTTGACGCTCATTGACGATGGGACCCAGGTGCACGTCGCCGCGCGGATCGCCGACCGCAAGCGCCTCAGCATGTTTGGTGAGCGCGGCGACATAGTCGTCGGCGATGTCCTCGTGAACGATGTGTCGTCCGGTCGACAGGCAGATCTGCCCCTGATGGAAGAACGAGCCCCAGGCTCCGGCACTGGCGGCTGCCTCGATGTCGACTCCGGGAAGGACCACGTAGGGATTGTTACCACCGAGCTCGAGAACCACCTTCTTGAGTAGCTCTCCAGCCTTGGCCCCGACTTGCCGGCCGCCGCGGATACCGCCGGTGAAGGTGACGAGATCCACCAACGGATCAGCAACAACGGCCTCACCGGTTTCGACGCCTCCGGGCAGGATGTGCAACAGACCCTCGGGGAGTCCGGCTGCCTCGAACAGTTGCGCCAAGACCGCTCCGCCACAGATCGGGGTCTGGGGATCCGGCTTCACGATCACGGCGTTGCCAGCGGCGAGCGCGGGCGCTATCTGGCGCAATGCCAGGAGGAACGGCGAGTTCCACGGGGTGATGATGCCCACGGTTCCCACTGGGACCCGCTTCGCGAAACTCCGTCGGTCCCGGTCTGATGTTGCGGTCATGTACCCGACTGGTTCTGAACCGATATTGGCCGCTTCGATGGCTTCGCGAACCGACATCACGACTTCCCACTGGCCCTTGGCCCCGATGGAGCCCGTCTCACGAACCGTGAGCGCGGCGATCTCATCCGCGTGGTCCGGCAGGAGCGCAGCGAACTTGCGCAGCACATCACCGCGCTCGGGTCCGGGAACGCGGGCCCACTCGCGCTGTGCATCTTTGGCCATGCGAGTCGCACGCGAGACGTCGGCGGCGGAGGCCTGCCCGATGACACCGAGCGTCTCGCCGGATGCCTTCTCGATCACGTGGAGTTCTCCGCCTTCGGCCGGCGCGACCCACGTTCCACTGTAGATTTTGCGATCCCAGATCGACTCGGGTGCAAGTGTGTTGTTTTCCATTGTAATTCCTAACTACCGGATCAAATTCTGCTATTGCGGGTGCCGGGAGAGCCTGTGCCGGGAGGCGTCGTTGGTGCTCAACGGGCGGTCACGCCGGCGTCTACCGGAAGGGTGACACCGGTGATGTACCTGGCCTCGTCGCTGGCGAGGAACAGGACGGCATTGCTGATATCGACCGGGTCCACGAACGGCACCGGAATCAGATGCATGTGCGTGAACGCCTCGTCGGATTGTTCACGCGTGGGTTCCTCGACACCCGGCACCGCCAACCGCCACAACGCCGGATGATGGATCATCGGCGTGTCGACGTTCGTCGGCGCGACGCTGTTGACGCGGATGCGCGACGATCCCAGTTCTTGTGCCAGCGTGCGCATGAGCCCGATGACCCCGTGCTTGGCGGCAGCGTAGTGCGGCAGATTCTGAATGCCCTTGACGCCCGCCACCGAGCTGATCAGGACGATCGAACCTCCACTGCCCTGTCGCAGCAGGTGGGGAACGGTGGCCTTGGTCGTGTGCCACACGCCGGTGAGATTGATGTCGATCATCTCTTGCCACTCGTCGGTACTCAGTTCCCAACTGATCCCGTATGTTGCGATGGCCGCGTTGGCGACCACGATGTCCAGGTGTCCGAGTTCAGCGACTCCCGCGTCCACCGCAGACCGGAGAGCATCGAAGTCCCGGACGTCCACCCTTCGTGCAACGATCCGACGCCCCAGGTTCTCGACTTCCTTGACCGTCCGGTCTAGGTCATCTGGCGTCGCCGCCGGATAGTCTCGCGCTGTACTGATCTCATCGCAGATGTCGACTGCGATGATGTCGGCGCCCTCTTGCGCCAACCGAATCGCGTGAGCGCGACCCTGCCCTCGTGCTGCACCGGTTATCAACGCAACTTTGCGATCCACACGCCCGGCCATACTCATCACCCTTCCAAAGTCGCTCCGCATGTCGCTGAGCTTTCACAACAGATCAGTTCTCACTTCGGGCACGCCACACGCGTCTCGTGCCCTCACAACGGCAACAGGGCCCGGCCATGTCGTCCCACATCCAATGAGTCCAGAAGGGAGACCAGATCTGTACTGACCGAATCGTTGTCATTTCTCGCCACGGAGGCGAGTCCGTCGCCGGTATCGATCCACGTGGTCGTGCGCGCGATCTGGTGCCTTTCCTGAACGATGGACTCCGCAACGCTGCTCGGCGTGTGCTTCGGCTCGATCAGTCGGGGAGCCATCAGTGATGCTGCGGCCTCGTGAATGTGCTTCCGCGAACGGGCGGTCGTCATGTCGTCGCCGTAACCGCGGGCACTCTCGTTGTGCAGAAACCCCGGATCCCAGTGCCAGAACCACCGCCCGTCCCGCCGCGTCAGAATCCGCCGAAGATCGCCATTCGTCAGACGCTGCCCGATCTGGTTGTCGAATGTCGAAGCGGCATCCTTCGCCTCGCCGAGGGTCGCAAACCCGCTCGTCCCGCTTCGGATGAACGCCCAGGTATCCCTATTGCCGCCGGGCTCGAGCCGTTGCGCAACATCGACAAGCGCGAGTGCACGCGCGAGCGCAGGGTCGGACATCACGGCGAGCATCGCGACAATGCCCCCCATCGACGAACCGACGAGGACAGGCCTGTCCGACAGCGTCGAAATCACCGACCGCACATCGGCGACCATGGTGTTGATCCGGTAGTCACCGTCCGGAGCCCACTGGCTGCCGCCGTGACCGCGAGCGTCGAGCGCGATCGCGGTCCATCCGTTCTGGGCCAGACGCTGGCCCGTCATGGCCCACGCACGCCGCGTTTGGCCTTCACCGTGCAGCAACACGACAGTGCCGCGACCGACGGTCCCTGACGGCGGAACCCAACGGTCCGCCGCCAGAGTGACGCCGTTACCGAAGAAGATGATCGGAACAGTGCCGCGCTCCATGTACGCCTCCTCGATTTCTCCGATGTCGATCCCACGAATCGACTACATGCAGGTCGATACGCACCTGCATGTGCCTGACATGTGGATCCGGCGGAACGCCGCTATGCGCGCTGTCCCTGAATCGCTTTCGCCTGGGTCTCCTCACCCGCCAGAGTCGCGACGATGTCGCGGCGCACCAACTTGCCCAGGTCTGTGCGGGGCAGTTCGGACCAGCAGGTGATGCGGTCGGGAGTCTTGGAGCCACGGAGCGTCGCTCGCACGTCGGCGCGCAATTTCTCCGTGTCCACCTCACCGCCACTGTGGGCTACCACCACGGCCTCTATCCGCTGTCCCCACTCGTCGTCAGGAACACCGACTACGACCGCATCTGCGACTGAGGGATGTCGGAGCAGGACATCTTCGATCTCGGCCGGCGAGATGTTTTCTCCTCCGCGGATGATCGTGTCGTCGACTCGCCCCTCGAGGTACAAGTAGCCCTCGGCGTCCAACCAGCCTTGGTCGCGTGTGTCAAAGTAGCCACGGTCGTCAACGGCGGATTGGCGTCCCGCGTATTGGCCGGACACTTGTTCACCGAATACCCATACGCGCCCCGGGGTTCCAGTCGGCACCGGCTGGCCGTTTGCGTCTCTGATCTCGATGTCCACGCCGGGAATGGGTTTGCCGGCCGATCGCAGGCGTCTGCGTACATCTGGATCGTCGCTCGCGATGGCCGCGCGGTGCTCGTCCGGACCCAGGACCGAGATGGTCGACGAAGTCTCCGTGAGTCCATACGCATTGGCGAACTCGACGTGTTCCCACTCTTTCAGGGCCGCCTCGATCACGCGCGGCGGCATCTGCGCGCCCCCGTAGGCAACTGCTCGCAGGTCGGGCACGGATATGTCCAGGTCGGGGGCATCCATGATGCGCGCCAGCATAGTGGGCACGAGCATCGCATTCGTCACGCCCTGATCCCGGACCAGCTGAACCCACGCCTGGGGTGCAAAGTGCGGAAGCGTCAGCAGACGTCGACCAGCGTAGAGATTCGTCAACACGTTGGAGACGGCCGCGATGTGATACGGCGGGACACTCATCAGGGAGGCCTCGTCGTCGGACGCTCCCGCGAACTCGACGGTTCCCAGCACGTACGCGGTCAGGTTCTGATGCTTCAGTACCACGCCTTTGGGCGCGGACGTCGTGCCGCTGGTGTAGATCAAGACCGCGGGCACTTCGAGATCAGCTTCGGCGTCGTCGGCGTCGACGGTGGGACCACTCAGCGCGGCGTTCGTTGCCTCGCTGATCCACTGCTCTGGAGTGAACACGGACAGACCGGCTCGTTTGAGCGCTTCTTCCTGACCGGGATCGGCGATACCGAGTGCACGCGGATGATTGGCCAGCAACGAGTCGAGTTGCTCGGTGCCCAGACGGTAATTCACGGGAACCAGCGGCACGCCGGCGATTGCTGCAGCAAACAGAGCGACCGGGAAGGCCGGCCCGTTCACTCCCAGATACACGATCGAGTCGGCTCCCGCGGCGCGCACGAGGCCGGCTCCGCCACCGGCGACCGAGCGCAGCCTCTCCGGAGTGAACCCATCCTCTTTACGGCCGAGCACCACTCGGTCTCCGAAGCCGTCGGTTGCCATATCCAGCAACATCGTCAGATTCATCGGCTGCTACTCAATCCGAGGCGGGCAGCGGCTTGGCCGCCTTCAATGGCATCGGGACACCTTCGAGCGCCAGGGTTCCCTTGCCGGCTTTGGTGCACAGCAACTCCACCCCACGTTCTTCATCGGTGTACCGCTTACCGAGTGCAGTTCCCTCAGCGTGGGCGGCGTCGACCTCCCCGGTACCGACTCGGGGATCCTTCTTGTCGACCATCACGACACCCCCACAGGTGACCTCCAGATCTTCACCTGGCCAGCGGACAACGACCACCGTCGTTCCGTCCACAACACTGGCCAACGTCTGTCCCACGCGTGGCTTCATCACACACTCCTCAACAAACCGATCGAGATTCGTGCGGCTCGACGGCATTTTCTCGTCGTACCGTATTACGGTCTGAAGCTTAGTGGAGTGACCCGGGTTACACAACCTTTTGCCCCGCCCCCGGTCGAAGTCACTTCAAAAGGTCCGGCCGCATCCCGACCACGGAACGTCCGTCACCTCGCCGGCCTGTGACCGATTACACGAGCGCACTGTCGTACACGCGAAAGAAGGAGTGATATCGTATCTCTAATATGAGATTGAGTCTCATCCACGCGGGTCGCCGAACTCAGGGCCCAAGAAGGAGGGATGATGGTCACCCGATATACGGATGACACGCATGTCGGCGCGCAGACCACACCCGACAGTCACACCAAACGCGCACTTCGCTGGGCAGGTCCAGCACTCGCCTTTGCCGGACTCGGCGGGTCGTTCACGCAGACGATCTTGATCCCCATCCAGGGTGAGCTCCCAGAACTCCTCGGCGCCTCGGCCACCAGCACGGCGTGGGCCGTCACGATCACGCTGCTCGTGGCGGCTGTGTTCACTCCGATATCGGGGCGTTTCGGGGACATGTTCGGGAAGCGGCGCGTCTCACTGATTCTCATCGCCGTGCTGATCATCGGATCGGCGGTGTGCGCCCTGTCGAACTCTGTCATCCCACTCATAGTGGGCCGCGGCCTACAAGGGGTCGGCGTGGGCGTCGTGGCGGTGGGTATTGCCATGGTGCGGGACATCTTGCCGGCCTCGCGGGTAGGTTCCACCGCAGCCATGGTCAGCGCCACCATTGGCGTGGGAGCCGCCCTCGGTCTGCCGATCAGCGCCTTTGTCGCGCAGCACTTCGACTGGCACATGCTGTTCTGGCTATCGGCCGCCATCAGCATCGGGACATTCGCACTGGTGGCCTGGGCGCTCCCGACAGAGTCACCGAAGACCGGCGGAAAGGTGGATTGGGTTGGCATCGTTGGCATGTCGGCTGGCCTATCGGGACTCCTGCTGTGTCTGTCACATGGTCGTGAATGGGAGTGGACGTCAGTGCGCACCATGGCGGTATTGGGTGGCAGCGCCGCTGTACTGGTGTTGTGGGTGTGGCATGAACTTCGCGTCCGGCAGCCGCTGGTCGACGTCCGGGTCAATACCCGGCGTGCAGTTCTGTTGACGAACCTCGCCTCTGCGGCCATGGGGATGGCGTGGTTCGCATCGCAAGTCGCCTTCCCCCAACTGTTGCAGCTACCGACCGCCGTAGGCGGAGTGTCGCTCTCACTCGTCGAAGCCAGTCTCGTCCTCATGCCGTCGGGTCTGGCGATGCTCGCGATGGCCCCCGTGGCAGGCCGGCTCGAGCGACGATCCGGACCAAAACCGCTGCTGGTCGCGGCCGCGGTACTGATCGCCATCGCGTTCTGCCTCGCTCTCACCATGACCATGGGCCAATGGACCGTTCTGTTCATCAACGTCCTCATCGGCGTGGGTATCGGAATGGGCTACGCCGCCATGCCGACCCTCATCCTGCAATCGGTTCCGCGGTCGGAGACCGGATCAGCCAACGGGGTCAACACGCTCATGCGGGCCGTAGGCGCGGCGGTCGGCGCCGCCGTGGTCGGAGCCGTGCTCGCCATCGAGCCGGCCCCGGGAGCCGCCGACAACCGCCAGCACGTGTCGGCTGCATTCGACGAGACGTTCCTGTTCGGCCTGGTCGCCGCGCTCCTCTGCGGCCTGTTTGCCGCGTTCATTCCGGCCCGAGGTCCGGCGGCTGTGAGCGGTACCGAAGTGCCCGGGCCCAGTTCGAGGGGCAGGCGATTCCCGCGAAGTCGACTCATCCGGCACCGTGGGACCGCATATCCAACGAACTCCCCCTCTCGTACATCCCTTTAGACACCTAAGCTGTCTACACTGAGAGCAACGTCGCACCTGCACGCGCCAGTTGCTCCAAAAGTAAACAGCTATGCTGTCCATACTGCCCCGAGGGAGGATGTATGGACAGCCGCGTCGATCAGCTACGCGAAGACATAGTGCGTTTCAACCGAACGATCAGAACGAAGAGCGCCGGCGGGCATCTGCTGACCGCCACCCAACTGCAGGCTCTCGGGCAGATCGACCGAGACGGGCCGATGAGCGCCCGCGCACTCGCCGACGCCGAGGCCGTGACGCCCCAAACCGTGGCGCGGACGGTCGCGGCACTCGAGCAGCAGGGCATGGTGACGCGATCGAGCGACCCGTCCGATGGGCGTGCCAGCTTGATCGCCATCACCGACCACGGGCACGCCACCCTGCAATCCGACCGTGGCAACCGCAGCGAATGGCTCGCGGCGGCCATCGAGACGCACTGCACCGACGTCGAACGAGATCTACTCTTCCTCGCCGGGGCGCTGCTTCGCCGACTTGGCGAGGACAGCCGCGCCACACAGGGTTCGGCTGGGGTTGACGCATGACCGCCGGGGCCGAAACCGGCACTGCCAACACCTCTCGGCCTGTTCCCTTGCGGATCAGCGGCGCCACCGCTACGGGCAGCGTGCTGCAGCCCCTCAATTCCTCGATGATCACGGTGGCCATCGTCGCGATCGGCGCGAATTTTGGGTCGGCAACCGGCATCTCGTGGATCATCTCGGCGATGTATATCACCACTGCGGTCTGCTCTCCGATGGCCGGCCGCCTCGGGGTCATGTTCGGAGCGCGTCGCGTGTTCGTCATCGGCCTGCTGTTGGTTTGCGTCGCTTCCCTTCTCGGCACCTTCGCTCCGTCACTTGCGTGGCTGATCGCCGCCTACGTGCTGCTCGGCATCGGCATGTCGGCACATCTGCCCAACGCCATGACGATGGTCCGCGGATATGCCGAACGCTACGGTTGCCAACCGCGAACCGCGATCACCACCCTCGTCGTCTGCAGCCAGTCCGTTGCCGCCCTCGGCCCCACCCTCGGTGGTCTTCTAGTGGGCACATTCGGATGGCAGTCGATCCTGTGGATCAACATCCCTGTCGCAGCCATCAGTGCCATCGCCATCCTGCGTGTCGACGTCGGTTTCGCCGGTGACAGACCGGCCTCAGTCTGTGCCGCTGTGCGCACGATCGACATACTCGGCATCGCACTGTTCGTCGTGACCATCACCTCGCTGATGCTCTTCCTCGTCTCATTGCGGGCGACGCCACTGTGGTGGATCATCCCCGTGTTCGCACTCGCAGGCGGCCTGTTCATCTACTGGGAGCGACGAGCGGCCGATCCGTTCCTCGATGTCGCCGCCCTGCAACAGAATCGCGCGCTCACCGCGACACTCGGACGGACCATGCTCACGTACCTGTGCTTCTACTGCGTGTACTTCGGGATTCCGCAGTGGCTGCAGTATGTTCGCGGCATGTCGGCCATCGAGGCCGGACTGACGATGCTGCCCGTCGCAGGTGTCGGAATCGTCGCGACGATGTTCGGCTCACGCATCTATCGGCGCTACGGAGCGCGAACCACGCTGTTCGTCGGCACCTTCGCACTGCTGATCGGGGGTGTTCTGGTCGCGACCGTCGAACGATCCACCGCCCCGATCGTCGTTCTGCTGATCGTCGCCGCTGTCCTGGGTATACCCAACGGCGTCAACAACATCGGCAATCAGAACCTACTCAACGAGGTCACGACGGTCGACGAAGTAGGCACCGCCATCGGGATGTACCGAACCGTCTCATTCGTCGGCGCCAACCTCGCGGTGGCAGTGCTCACGCTCACCGCCGGCGGCGCCGTCGGCGACGCCGGCCTGCGCCGCACCGGTGTGTTCATCATCGTGGTCGCCGCACTACTACTGGCCGGGGTCGTGTTCTCTCGCAATATGGGTCCGCGTGTCGAGCGCGACACCGCGCGGAGCCTCAGCTGACATTCCGTTGGCCGCCGCAACCCGGCGAGCCTCATTGTTCGTGTGCGGCTCCACCCACTGCCACCGCAAACACCGCATCGAGTTGCGCCTTCGCCGCATCGACGCCGGCCGGACGTCCCGCAAAATGCTGCAAGAGAGCGCGCTGAAAAATGCCGTCGAGCGCCGCATAAGCGGTCGACGAGTCGATCGTGGGTTCGACACTTCGCAGCTCGCAGTATCGGGCGACTACCCGCCAGATCATCTCCTCGCGGCGCACCTCGATGTCGAGCACCTCGGACCGGAATGCATCATCGAAGAAGCTCTGATTGCGCAGGTCGTACCAAAGACGATGTACGGGCGCGTCGCGAACGAGGGTGCCGATGTACTTGTCCCCGAAAGCCTGATGTAGCTGGTCTGCGGTCTCCGCATCGGCGACGATTTCGTCGTAGCGCGTGACACACAGGCTCTCGAACTGACGTACCGCCTCTGCGATCAGGTCGAGTTTGTCGGAGAAGTAGTAATGCAAGACCCCGTGGGAATACTCCGAGTTCTGCGCGATCTCGCGAAGGCTTGTGCGCGCATAGCCGAGCTCGGCGAGTGTGTTGAGGGTTGCTGCGGCCAGTACCGCGCGTTTGGCATGGAACTTGTCGCGGCTGCGTTCCTCGACTCGCACCTTGGGGTCGACGACCTGCGTCATATCCACACTCCCTCCTTATCTGCCGATCCATTCCTTGCCTGGCAGCGAGTCTAGTCCCACCTGCCGGTGCGATTTCTTGACAGTCGTCAAGCTTTTCCTTGACGACTGTCAAGTGATCTCACTAGTGTGAGCCACAGCACATACCTGTGCCGACGTGAAAGGCGCATCACCGCCCCTGCCCGCATCTGCGGGATCCGGCCGGCCGCGCTCCGATGACGAGAGGAACACTCACATGGCAACCGACAAGCGCGTCGTCGTATACGGCGCTTCGGGCTACACCGGCCGTCTCATCTGCGAGTACCTGCGCGAATACAACATTCCGTTTCTTGCTGCAGGCCGGAGCCTCAGCCGCCTGAAGAGTGTCGTCGAGGCCGTACCAGGCATCGACACCGTCGACCACGACATCGTGGAGGTCGAGCACTCGAAGGAAGCCTTCGTCGAGACCTTTCGCGGTGCAGACGTCGTGCTCAACACCGTCGGCCCGTTCGCGCGGTGGGGCCACCCCGTGGTCGAGGCCTGCCTGGAGATCGGCGCGCATTACACCGATACCAACGGCGAACAGAACTGGATGATCGACGTCGAGGCGAAGTACTCTGCCGAGTTCGCCGCCCAAGGCCTCGTCCTCACTCCCGGGCTCGCCCAGATGTACTCGATCGGCGAGATCGCCGCGAACATCTGCCTCGAGACGCCGGGTCTGGACACCTTGGACATCGAGGTGTTCTGGAAGGGCCACCCCACGGTCGCGTCCACCAACACGATCCTGACCAACGCCGCCTTCTCCAAGGCGTACTACCTTGAGCAAAACGAGTACGTCGAGTGGCCGGCCGACGGCGGTCTCCTCCAGGTCGTCGTGCCCGGCCAGCACGAGCTGGGACTCGCGTTGCCGTGGGGCGGAACCTCACACCCCGTGTGGTTCAAGAACGACCCGCGCGTGGCGAATGCCCGCGCACTCGGCGGGGTGTTCAATCGCCCACTGATGGAGGGTGTCCCTCAGATGGTGGCCGCAGCGTTGGCCGAGATGGAGGGCAAGACCGAGACGCAGAAGTACGAAATCATCGACGCGATCTCCGGTTCCATCCGCAGCGAGACCCCGCCGCGGGAGAACCCACGGATCAACACCTCACTCGATTCGGTATACGCTTCGGGCCCACTTGGCCGGGTACATTGCGTGATTCACGGTAACTGCAACTACAAGCAAACCGCGCTTCTCAACGCTCACGCCGCCGCCCACTTGCTGAAGGCGCCACCACGAGCGGTCGGTTTCGCATCCAGCTGCGAGGCGTTCGGATACCGGGAACTGCTCGGAGTGTTGAAGGCCTTCGGCCTGGTGCTCGATCCGATCGTGACCGCGCACAGTTGAGCTCGGCGATGCGACTAGCGGACTACCTGGACAAGGGTGCGTCGTTGGGCCCCGACCGCCCATGCCTCACCGCTGACGGCGCGACATGGACCTATGGCGAGGTCCGAGAACACACGGTCGCCATCGCTGGGGCGTTGCAGCGCACCGGAATCGCGACCGGCGATCGCGTCGCGGTCCTCTCGACGAACGATCCCCTGGCCTTGACGTGCGTGTTCGGTATCTCGCGGGCGGGTGCCGTGTGGTGCCCGGTCAATCCTCGCAACGAAGCTGACGAGAACCGGCAGTTGTTCGACCTGTTCGGCTGTCGATTCCTGTTCTTCCAGAAGAAGTTCGGCGAGCTCGTGGCCCGCATCAGGCCCGATTTGCCGCAGCTTGAATGGCTCGTCTGTCTCGACGGTGAGTTCGACGGCGCCGTGGACTTCGGCACCTGGCTGTCGGAGCACCGCGGCGAACCAGATGAGGAGCGGCACCCGCCGCACGGATTGTGTCTTCTGGCAGGCACCGGGGGCACGACCGGCAAGCCGAAGGGGGTACGGCTCACCGAGGACAACCTGATGACGTCCACGGCGCTCGCGTTGATGAGCTACCCGTTCGGGGAGCGTCCCCGCTACCTCGCGCTCGCTCCGCTGACCCATTCGGCGGGCGTGCTGACTTTCCCGATCCTGAGTCTGGGTGGCGAAGTGGTCATCATGCCCCGGCCGGACCTTGGGGAGTTCTTGACGCTTGTGCAACGACATCGCATCACGCACGCGTTCTTACCCCCCACGGTGATCTACGGGCTGCTCGATCATCCCGCGCTCGACGACACGGATCTCTCCTCGCTGCGATGCCTCTGGTACGGCGCCGCACCGATGTCGCCGACACGCCTCGAAGAGGCGTTGACGCGAATCGGCCCGGTCTTCGGACAGCTGTTCGGTCAGACCGAGGCGCCCAACATGATTGCGACCCTGGCGCCGGCCGATCACTTCCGACCGGACGGTACGGTGGCGACGGAACGACTACGCTCTGCCGGTCGTCCGACGCCACTCACCACTGTGGCGATCATGGGAGACAACGGCACCCTGCTGCCTCGAGGGGAACGCGGCGAGATCGTCGTGAAAGGACCGCTGGTCATGGACGGCTACCACGACAATCCAACTGCAACAGAGGAATCGAGTCGTTTCGGCTGGCATCACACCGGCGACATCGGATACCTCGACGAGGAGAACTTCCTCTTTGTGGTGGATCGCGCGAAGGACATGATCATCACCGGCGGGTTCAACGTCTACTCCGCCGAGGTCGAACAAGCCCTGCTGGCCCATCCCGCGGTGAAGGAGAGCGCGGTCATCGGTGTCCCCGACGACAAATGGGGCGAGCGCGTCACCGCAGCGGTGCAACTACGCCCCGGACAACCGGCGACCGGCGAAGAGCTCATCGGCTTCGTCAAGAACCGGATCGGCAGTGTCAAGGCGCCGAAGGAGATAGAGATCTGGGACGACCTGCCGCGGTCGAAGGTGGGCAAGATCCTGAAGAACGAGGTGCGCGCGTCGATGCAGAAGTGATCGATCCAGCCGCCAATCATCTGAAATCACTGTTCTCACCGGTATGAGATCTGAAAGGAACACCATGTCCGAACTACAAGGCAAGCGGGTTTTCGTGACGGGATCAGGCGCCGGCATCGGCAAAGCCATCGCCACGTTGTTCACCGAACGCGGCGCGCGTGTGGTCGTCAGCGACCGTGACAAGGACGCCGCCGAGCAGGCCGCCGCCGAGATCGGTGCGGCGGGAATCGCAAACTGCGACGTCACCAGCGAACCGGAAGTCCAGACCGCGATCGCCGAGGCTGTCCGGATTCTGGGCGGCCTCGACGTGTTGGTCAACAACGCCGGAATCGAGATCTCCTCACCGCTGCTCCAACAGTCGACCGAGAGTTTCGACCTGATCCATCAGGTCAATGTCCGCGGGCCGTTCGTGGCGATGAAGGCAGCGGCCGAACACCTCGTGGCATCCAAGGGCAATGTCGTCAATATGGCCTCGGTCGCCGGACTCGGCGGAAGCCCACTGCTGGGGTCCTACTGCGCCAGCAAGGCCGCACTGATCCAGCTGACGCGTGTGGCGGCGATCGAGATGCGCGACGCCGGAGTCCGGGTGAACGCAGTGTGCCCGGGCTTCGCCGACACCGACATGGTCTCCCGGCTCGTCCCCGATTTCGAGGCGGCGACCCAGGTACCGTTCGGCGATCTGGTGGCTGCCAAACAGGGCCGACTGGGCACACCGGAGGACATCGCCCAGGTGGTCGCGTTCCTGGCATCTGACAGCGCTAGCTGGGTCACCGGCAGCAGCTATGTCCTCGACGGCGGCCTGACGGCCTCGCTGGTGTGACACCGGAGGAGCTCACCGACTCTGCCCCGACTGCGCTCCGGTGAGCGACCCCGATCAGGCGGGCCAGAAGCGGTTCGCGGCGGTCTGACTCACGACCGCCGCGAACCCCGTGTCGTTGTCGCCCGCCACGCATCGCTGAACTCCGGAACTCGTGAAGTGTCGGCATCCGAGTGGGGCGCCGCGGATGCCTCTCGGAACGTGAAAACGATCGCGATCACGGCGGCGAGCACCACCAGAACGCTGTATCCGGCGGCAATACCGGTGAGGTCCACCCGAATGGAGAACTGACCAGCGATGAAATTGGGGATCGCCGCACCCGCATAGGAGATCAGATAGATCGTCGCGAGCATGCCCGCACGTTCCGCAGGCGAGGCCTGTGCCACGAGACGCCGCAGGCTGGCCGTGAACGCCGCACCTTGCGACATCCCCGCGATGACTCCCGCCACCAGGAACAAGGCGATGGCGTGCAGGGCGAGGGCGACGGTGAGCGTCACCGCCGCGAGAGCAAACAGAGCGATCCCCCAACGCTGGACGGTCACAGGCTCGAGAGATCCGGTAAGCGGACCGCCGAAAGCGTTGGGCGCCATGAACGATGCAAACACCACCGACGCCACGAAGACGCTCTGTGACCCGAGGTCGACGGCGGTTACCGTGGGGCTGAATGCTTGGTAGAAACCGCCCAGGGACCAGGTGGCGATGAAGATTGCGGCGGCGGCCGGCATCAGTGGTAGCGCCGCTGCGGGCACCGCGACTCTGGGTCGCAACGATGCCATCGCGCCGGGTGTGCGCCGCACGGGTTCGCTACTGAGCACCAGGCCGACCGCACAACAGCACAACAGGGCAACTGCAACCAGGAGACCCAACTGCCTGGGTGTGGGAGCGTATTCCGCGAGCGCGCCCACTCCGACGGCACCTATGGTCAGCCCGAGAAGCGGGCCGCTCGCAGCGGCGACGGTCCCAAGCCACTGCGGGCGGCGCGGCGCGGTCTCGATGATGAACGACGTCAACACACTCGACGCCAGCCCGCATGCGAGTCCTTGCAGAGCCCTGCCCGATGCGAGCGTCACCAGGGAGTGAACCGACAGGAGCATTGCCGTCCCCATGCACGCCAGTACGACAGTTGCCAGTGCAACCGGCCGCCGTCCGAGGTGATTGGACAGTCGTCCGCACACAACGAGCGAGAACAGCACGGCGACAAAGTAGCTCACGGCAGCCAGCGACAAGCCCGCGGTGGTGATGGGTTCGGTCTCACGGTATCGCTCATATAGCGGGATCGGCGCCCCCGATGAAGCGAAGACCACGATAAGCGAAGTGACCGCCGCAGCGAACGACAGGAACGTCCGCATTGTTGTCGCAGATCCGCCGGCGATGCCTGGCTCCGACTGAGTCAGGGCGGAATCAGCGGGTGAACCCGCCGGTGGGGCGGAATGCTGTGTCACAGGCCTGATCAGCGTTGTCCGTACTCCGCGTCGGTCACGTGATCGAGCCAGGTGACCACCTGCCCGTTCTCGTCGGCCTCTTGCATGGCGACGTGTGCCATGAACCGGTCCGGTGTCGCACCATGCCAGTGCTCTTCACCCGGTTCGATGTACACCACGTCCCCGGGCCGGATCTCCTGCACGTCGCCGCCGCGACGAGCGACGAGGCCGATACCGTCGGTCACATACAGAGTCTGGCCTTTCGGGTGGGTGTGCCATGCCGTACGTGCGCCGGGCGTGAAGCGCACGTGCGCACATCCGATCGCGGACTGGCTGTCTGGAACGCGGATGCCGTCGATGTACACCGACCCCGTGAACTGAGCCTCCGGACCCGGGGCGGTCTGGCCACCACTTGGCATGAACTTCATAGGTCACTTCCTTTCCATTCGATGACAATCGTCGATCCCTCGGCCGTGAACAGCGATCTCGAAGTGCAGCCTTTGTGCTATCGACATGGTTCGCCGCCACCCGCCACCGAGCAGCGCCTGGACTCGATCTACTCCTCGCCGTTGACCAGCACTGATCTGAGAATCTCACCTCCGGTGACGGCAGAGGGCCAACCGGCGTAGAACCCCATGTGCGTGACGACCTCGGCGAGTTCGTCGGCAGTGACCCCATTACCCAGTGCCCGCTGCATGTGTGCTTCGAGTTGTTCCGGGCGGTAGAGGGCAATCAGTGCGGCCACCGTGATCAGACTGCGATCACGCTTGCTCAGTTCCTCGCGTTCCCACACGTCTCCGTACAGCACGTCCTGTCCCAGTTCAGCCAGTTTGGGGACGGCCTTCGGGTAGTGCCACTCACGCTGTGCCATTGTGTACCTTCGTTTCTCGACTGTTCGGTCATTCCACGACAACTCGGTTCACACGGTCGCGCCCGGACATCGGCGATGTCCGGGCGCGACGCGCGGGAACCTAGGATCGCGTGAGGGAGGAGGGTGATCCGTCCGTCTCGTTGATGGACTCGTGGTCCGGGACGACCGGCTCGTCGAACTCGTGCTTGGTGTTGGCCCACAAGCCGAACGCCGAGGCACCGGCGATGAAGACGGTCACCGAGGCGGCCAAGTACATGACCTCTGCGGTAACCACGGAGAGCAGTGCTCCCACGAGAAGCGGTGCGGTGATCGATCCGACGCGGCTGATGCCGCCCATGAGCCCGAGCCCACGTGCACGGATGGTCGGCGGGTACAGCCGCGTAGCGGATGTCATGTAGGCCGACAAGCCGGCCTGAATGCCCATGCCGAGGATGAACGCCGCCACATACGCCACACCCCCGGACAGAGTCATCGCGAAGGTCACCTGGGCGACCACGGCGACGCCGAGCGCCATCCAGCACAGCTTGGTCGGGATGACCCGAAGTGTCATCAGGGTGAACAGGACACCGCCGGTGATCGCGCCGATGCTGATCACGGTGGTCACGAGGGCACCGGTGGCGGCACTGTCGGTCGCCGTGGTGATGAGCTGCGGGGTCCAACTGTTGATGAAGTAGTACCCGAGGATACCGAAGGTGTAGCCACCCCAGATCAGGAGCGACCGCACCCGGTAACGCGGCGACAGGACGCCGACCTTCGCGTCACGTGACGACTCGGACTCGTCGTCGGCGTGCGGGGAGAACTCAGGTGCAGGCTTCATCGAAGGATCGACCCCGACCAGCCGCAGCCTACGTGCGATCGCGGCAATCTTGATGTCGTCGCCGGCGCTGCCACGGTTGGCGAGGAACACCGGGCTTTCCGGCAGCGTCAGCCAGACCACAACGGCTGTCAGGCCACTGAGGGTTGCGCCGAACACGAACAGCGCCTGCCATGCGCCGTCGAAGCTGCTGATGATGAACAGGCTGGCCAGACCACCCAGCAGGCTGCCGATCGGCACACCCAAGGTGATGATGCCGACACTGAGGCTTCGGCGATTCTGTGAGGAGTACTCGTCACCGAGGATGTGGACCAACGGGAGCATCGTGCCGACCGCGAGTCCGGTGAGCAGGCGCGTCACCATCATCACTTCCACGTTGGGCGCGAAGGCCGTGATGCCCAGGACCACGGACGCGAACACCAAGCCGAGGACGACCAGGTTCTTCCGGCCAATACGGTCGGCCATCGGAGCGATCAGGGCGCTGCCGATTCCGTAGCCGATGAACGCGAGACTGATCAACAGCCCCTTTTGACCACCACTGGCGAAGCCGTCGGGCAGGTGCGGCAGCGCATAAGCGACCAGCAACAGATCCAGGCCGTCGATGGCACCGCAGAGGATGCACAGGGCGACGGCGTACCAGCGGAAGGGATTCATCCGCTGTTGCCGCAAAGCGGTTACGACATCCATGAGTTTTCCAATCTCTCTATCGAGTTGCCGTTCAGCCCTTGGCCGAGATCATGATCGACTGCAAGGTCACGGGTTGGTCTGTGCGATTGCTCCAGGCGTGTTTGGTGCCGCGCTGGACCAGGGTGTCGCCGGCCCGGAGGACCGTCTCCTCGGCCTCCATGATCGCGACGATCTCGCCGGAGAGGATGGTGACGATGTCCACCGTCTCGGTCACGTGCAGCCCGGGGATACCCCCCGCTTCGGCGGGATCGATGGCTCCGGGCATGACATCCGCCGGGTCGAGGTGCTCCCACTCCGAGTCAGGCGCGAAAGTCACGACCCGGAAGACGAAGCCACCCTCGGCAGGCATCGTGACAACGCCGGCCTCAAGACCCGGCCCGTCGTCGTAGGCCACCGGCAGGTTGTTCACCCGCCAGATGTCACATTTGGTGTTCACCGGACCGACGACGCGCTCCGGAGTGTTCTCGTCGCTGACGATGCACGATTTGCCGTCGGCACCGACTCCGGTGACCACCCTGCGCGCCTGTGCACCGTGATGCTGCGGTGTCATAGCTGTCGCCTGCCCTTCTTCTCTGCACTGTGCGGCCTTGCCGCCTGAAGATTCTGAAGTTGTGAGTTCGAGCTCACGTCGGAGATCGCGAAGTCGTCGCGCCGTTCGTCGTGGATGAGCCCAGCCGCGCTACTTGCCGTATATCTATCACAATAAATAGCGTGGTGTGATGGTAGGCACATGCAGCCCGCTCGGTCAACCTCTTTCACTCATCTCGTGCCTCGCCAGGATCAACTTGTGCGTCGCGTTGACTTGAACAGAGCAGGTGACAAGTGCCACAGCCATCTGACCATCTATTGCAGTAGATATTGCGTCATGGCACCCAACAGGCGCCGCACTACCCAAATCACACAGGAGCGTGACACGGGCATCGGATACATCCGCCTCGGCAACATGGGTGGTGCCCTCGCCAGCCGTCTCCAGCTCACCCACAAAATTTGACCGTCTACGACCGCAGCCAATCTGCCGTGAGCATGCTGGCCGCCGACGGGTTGCCGGCGATCTCCGTTCCCGCGCTCTGGTAGTCGACCAGACCTCCGGCGATCCGACGGCCACGCGGGCCATGGCCACCGAACTCGCTCAGCACGGCATCGATCTGATCGACGCGCCGGTCAGCGGTGGAACGAAGGGCGCCCAGGCCGGCACCATCTCGATCATGGTCGGCGCAAGTGACGATCAGTGCGCTCGCGCGTCGGAGGTACTGTCGGCGATCAGCCCGAACATCTTCCACGCGGGCGACGTCGGCGCGGGGCACGCCATGAAGCTCGTCAACAATGTCATATCCGGCGCCCAGCGCCTGCTGACACTCGAGGGCCTGGCTCTTGCCGCGAAGAACGGGGTCGCTCCGGCCGAGGCCATCGAGATCCTGAAGTCCGGTGGAGCCCAAGTCCGTTTAGAGCAATGCGGTCAGCCGTCCGGCGTAACAGCGCGCACAGCGCTGTGCGCGCGACGCAATCCGCACCGCCGGCTCGGCCAGACCGAGCCGGCGACGCAATCCGCACCGCCGGCTCGGCCAGACCGAGCCGGTACGCCAGCGGCGTGGCACAGCCCCCCCGGGCCAGGCAGCTCTCACTTCGGCGTCTTCGGCGAGCGCACCTTCCGCACCTGGGCACATGCCGCTTGCGTTCGTACCGCCGCTTGCAGATCCACAATTCTCGCGTTGCACGACGTGACGACCTAAGCTATAACACTAAATGTCAAATGTTTACGCAGAGATGGGCAGACATAACAGTCGTCACCGCGGACGCACCGGTTCCCGCGTTCCGGCTCAGGTAGCCACCTGTGGGCCCGACGACGCACCAGCCGACGCGTGGACCTGAAATGCGTTACTGCTCAACAGATCTATCGAGGAGAAGGTCGCCATGACTGATGTAACAGTGCACAATTTCATCGGAGGCAAGCAGCAGCCGGCACGGTCCGGCAAGACTGCAGCAGTCATAAGTCCGGCAACCGGCCTACCCTTTGGTTCTGCTCCGGTCAGCAGTGCCGAGGATGTCGATGACGCGTTCGCGGCAGCATCGGACGCATTCGAGGGCTGGCGGGACACGATCCCCGCCGACCGTCAGCGAGCACTGCTGCGGATCGCCGACTCCATCGAGCAGCGGGCGGACGAACTCGTCGCCATCGAATCCAAGAACACAGGGATGCCTGCGGCACTCATCAAGGCCGAGGAGATCGGGCCGATGACTGACCAGATCCGCTTCTTCGCGGGCGCTGCGCGTGTCCTGGAGGGTCGGTCAGCCGGCGAATACATGTCCGGGTTCACGTCGTTCCTGCGACGCGAGCCGATCGGCGTCGTCGGACAAGTGACACCCTGGAACTACCCGATGATGATGGCGGTGTGGAAGTTTGCGCCGGCGATTGCCGCAGGCAACACCGTGGTACTCAAGCCCAGCGACACCACCCCGTTGACGGCGGTGTTGCTTGCCGAGATCGCCCAAGAGCATCTGCCGAGCGGTGTCTTCAACGTCGTCACCGGGGATCGGGATACCGGACGCGAACTCGTAGCGCACAAGACCCCGCAGATGGTCTCCGTCACCGGATCGGTACGCGCGGGCATGGAGGTTGCCGGATCGGCAGCCACTGACCTCAAGAAGGTACACCTCGAGCTCGGCGGCAAGGCCCCAGTGATCGTATTCGATGACGCGGACATCGCCAAGACGGCCGAAGGTATCGCCAGCGCAGGCTATTTCAACGCCGGGCAGGACTGCACCGCCGCCACCCGCGTGCTCGCAGCGCCGGGCATCCACGACGAGCTGGTGGCCGCACTGACCGAGCAGGCTCGTGCGACCAAGCCCGGCGGGCTCGACTCGGCCGACGCGATCCTCGGACCTGTCAACAACCCGAACCAGCTCGCCCGCGTCGGCGGTTTCATCGACCGGCTGCCCGACCATGCGACCGTACACGCCGGTGGTCGTCGCAACGACGAAGCGGACTTCGCCGCCGGCTACTACTACGAACCGACCGTCGTCTCGGGTCTGCGCCAGGATGATGAGGCCAGCAAGACCGAGCTCTTCGGCCCGGTGATCACCGTGCAGCAGTTCGACGGTGAGGACCAAGCAGTCCGATGGGCCAACGACGTCCCCTACGCGCTCTCCTCGAGCGTGTGGACACGCGATCACAGCCGGGCCATGCGAGTGTCCCGACGACTCGATTTCGGCTGCGTGTGGATCAATTGCCATATCCCCTTGGTGGCGGAGATGCCGCACGGCGGTTTCAAGCACTCCGGCTACGGCAAGGATCTGTCGGTGTATGGCCTCGAGGACTACACCCGACTCAAGCACGTCATGTCGTCGCTCGACTACTGAGCCCATCACCCCCACCCCGTAACACCCGTCGGCGACGCCGACAAAGCCCAAGAAGGTCAGTGCCATGCCCCGCGATCCTCGTCACGACATCCTTTTCGAACCCATCACCTTCGGCCCCAAGACCATGCGGAACCGATTCTGGGCCACATCCCATTCCACCGGCTACGGCTCCGAGCGACCAGGAATCCAGGCCGGCTTCCGCGGTATGAAGGCCGAAGGCGGTTGGGGCGTCGTATCCAGCGACTTCTGTTCCATCCATCCCGAATCCGACGAGTTCCCATTCACATCATCGCGGCTGTGGGACGACGGTGACATCATCAACCTCGGCCACCTGACCGACGAGATCCACAAACACGGATCGCTGGCGTCGGTGCAACTCTGGTACAACGGCATGCACTCGCCGCGGCTGGAAGCACGCGAGACAGCCCGCGGACCGTCGCCGTTGCCCTCCAACGTTTTTCCGGAGCGCAACGTCTACGCAGCCTACGCCGACAAAGATGACATTCGCGCCATCATCAACATGTACATCCTCGGTGCGAAGCGTGCGGAGCAGGCTGGTTTCGACATTGCCGAAGTATCCGGCGGCGACTCCACGATCCCGCTGCAGTTCCTGGAGACCAGATACAACCATCGCACCGACGAATACGGCGGCTCGCTGGAGAACCGCGCCCGGTTCTACATCGAACTCATGACGGCCCTGAAGAAGGCCGTCGGCGACACCATGGCGGTCACCACCCGATTCGAGGTGGACACGGTCAACGGCGACCACCGCATCAAGCACTTCGACGAGGGGTCGAAGTTCTTGGAGATCATGGAGAAAGAGGGCGTCGTCGACCTCTGGGGCCTCAAGATCGGCGACTACGAGGAATGGGGCGAAGACGCGGGCAGTTCACGTTTCCGCAAACCCAACTGGGCGAGCGGTTTCATCAAGGGCGCCAAGGACATCGTCAGCGTTCCGGTGGTCAGCAACGGCCGATTCACCGACCCCGACGCCATGGTCGCCGCAATCCGCAATGGTCAGTGCGACATCATCGGTGCCGCGCGCCCCTCCATCTCGGATCCGTTCCTCCCGACCAAGATCTCCGAGGGCCGGCCCGACGAGGTGCGCGAATGCATCGGCTGCAATATGTGCGTCGGCCGCATGCAGCAGCAGGCGTTGATGTACTGCACGCAGAACGCCACCACCGGTGAGGAATACCGCCGTGGCTGGCACCCGGAGAAGTTCACGAAGGTCACCGAACCCGAGGCGGTACTCGTCGTCGGTGCCGGTCCGGCCGGAATGGAGTGTGCGGTCACGCTTGGGCGTCGCGGGTACCTGGTGCACCTGCGTGACAGCGCCACCGAGCTGGGTGGACATTGGCGCGATGTCAGCAAGTACCCCCGCTGCGGAGAGTACGGACGCCTCATCGACTACCGCGAGGTGATGCTGTCGAAGCTGGACAATGTGCAGGTGCAACTCGGTGTCCCGGAGATGACTGCCGACGATGTGCTCGAGTACGGCGCGGAAAAGGTGGTCATCGCGACCGGTTCGCACTGGTCACCGGTCGGCCTGGGCCCGGAGACTCATTCCCCGTTGACGAATGTCAACGCGTCGACGATGCCCAATGTGCTCACCCCCGAACAGGTCATGGCAGGCAAGGACGTACCCGGGCGCAACGTCGTGATCCTCGACGGTGACGGACATTTCACCGGGTTCGCGATGGCCGAGATGATGGCCGACCTGGGCAAGAACGTCACCATCGTGACCAATACCCACGACATCTTCGAGTTCTCCAAGTTCACCATGGAGATGCCCAACAACAAGCGCACGATGCATTCGAAGGGCATCAAGTACATCCGGAACCACTGGGCCACCGAGCTCAAAGACGGCAAGCTCCAGCTGTTCTTCCTGTACAAGGACAGCGCCGAGCTGACCGAGCAGAGACCCGGCGAATGGGGCCGCACCTTCTCCGACGATGTCGTCGAACTCGACTGTGATGCGCTGATTCTCACAACCACTCGAGTCTCCAACTCACAATTGTTCACGGACCTGCGCGCGCAGCAGGATCGCTGGTCCGAGGCCGGGATCGCGGCGGTCTACCAGGTCGGCGACTGCGTGCAGCCCCGCCATGCGATGGATGCGGTCTTCGACGGTCATCGGTTGGCGCGCGAGTTCGAATCGCCGGATCCGCAGCGACCGCTGCCGTTCATCAGGGAACGCCAGGTGTGGGGCCATGAGACCTTCCCCAAGCTCGGCGATGCGCGACCGGTGGTCGAAGGCAACCTGCTCGTCTGACACCGGCTACGGCACACACCCGGAGCCGGCGTGCCCTCCGCATCTCGAAGCTGCCCTCGTCGGGACAACACGTCCCCACGAGGGCAGCTTTGCCACCGGCACCCCGGCGCAAGTCCGGCCGACACCGGCGCAACGCGGCAGAGCCGTACAGCGCTCCGGCGCAGATCCTGTGATTAACTAAAACATGTAAAGATTACGGTCATGTCCATACAAACGGTCGGGGCACTGTGAGCGTTTCACCCGGAGCGGTACAGCGTGTACCCCCAGCACGGGCGGCGACCCCGACGCTATCCGTGGCCGCTGCCGCGGTGTCGCAGGGCGGAAGTCGCAGCGAGTCATCCACGCTCGGATACGCTGCGACCCGCATGGCGAATCCTTGTGAAAGGGTGGAAGTCGAGTGCCGTCTGCATCGCGACATTCCGGCGAAGTCGGCCCGCTAGGCGGGAGGGAACCCACGACCATCCCGTCCCTGCTCCAAGTGGCCCTGGATCCGCTCGATACCGCCACTCGTTCCGACGTAGTGACCAAACGCCTCCAGCACGCCATCGCCTTGGGCCTACTGAGGGATGGCGCACCCCTGCCCAGCGAAGCCGACCTCGCTGCGCAACTGCAGGTCTCGAACGTCACCGTCCGTGCCTCGTTGGCCGAGCTGCGACGACAAGGCCTGATCGAAACCCGGCGCGGACGTGGTGGCGGCAGCTTCATCAAGGCCGGCACCGGCCAGGACCGTTCAATTCTCGAGCGGCAGCTACTGGCCCTCAACATCGACGAAATCCGGGATACCCGCGACCTGCACGTGGCCGTGTCCGGCCGCGCGGCATACCTGGCGGCGATTCGCGCCCGCGGATACGAACTCAGCAAGTTGACATCACTGGCGGAATCGCTCGGACAGGCGAATACTCCCAGCGAGCGGGTGAGGGCAGATTTTCGCTTTCACGCCGAACTCGCTGCGGCAACGAGGTCGGCCGAACTCACTCGTGTCGAGGTGGGCATCATGACTACGCTGGCCCCCCTACTGTGGATTGCAGACATGGAGGCCAAAGAGATCAAGAACGCCTGCGCGCAACACCAAGCCATCGTCGCGGCCGTGATTCGGCAAGACAGCGAGACCGCCAGATCGCTCGCCGAGAACCACATCCAGGAAACACTCGACGGCCTGATCGAGCTTCGCATGCAACTCGGTCGAATCGAGGGCGACCGGCCATGACCCACCGCTCCAGCAATCAGGTGCTCGCGGAACTCAAGAGCAAACTCGTCGGCCTCACAGGTCAGGTCCACGGCTTGCTGTTGCAGATGCGCGACGAGGTGATCGCAGAATCGTCGTCGACGCCGGGTGGACGACGAGGCCGCTCACTCGACCAGTTCAAAGAGTTCGTCGGCACTCTCTACGACTCCGCAGATCTACCGGTCCTCGGGATGGGCTTCTTGCCGGTGCCGGATGATTCGGCGCGGATTCGACCCCAGTGGTGGTACCAGCAACCCGACGCCGCCAAGAACAAGGTCGGCATGAAACCGTTGAGCGTGGCCCCTGAACCGGAGGCCCTCGACTTCTATGACATCGTCGCCACCGAGTGGTGGCGTAACGCCGTGGAGTCCAACCGGCCCGTCGCGTCGGGGCCGTTCGTCGACATCAGCGGAACCAATGCGTATGTACTCACCTTTGCGCAGTCGGTGCGGATAGACGGCGAACTCATCGGCGTCGTCGCCGTGGACGTCACCGTCTCGACGTTCCAATCCCTCTGCCAGAACGACCTGCTCGACCTACCGCGAGGGACAAGCGTGGTCAACCCCGAGGGCATGGTGCTGGCCACGAATATCGGGGCGTTGCTGGGTGGTGTGGTGGACATGAACACGGTGCCGGCCAGTCGCAAGAAACCGATCACCCGTACTTCCTGGGTTGTCGTCACGACTTGATGTCGCCGATGCCTGCAGGCGCTCCAGACGCGGCACATCCGCGGTTCAGGCCGATACGCACGTCCTGACGTCCCGCCCGTCGTCGTATGTGGCGTAGCTCGATGCGGCCCACGACCAGACCCGGGCGGATCAGCATCGAGAAGTCCCGCCACCGCCCATCCACGAGTTCCCTCGTGGGGTGCGCCAGCGGCTCCGAGCTCCGCCGATGTCGTCGCCCACTGCGCGGGTGCGCCGCCATCAGACCCATATGCAGCGGCTTTCGCAACTCCGTGTTTCATCCGTGTTTCAAGTCGCCAATGCTCCCGGATTCAACTTGCCGTCGACGCGTGGTGGGCTAGACTTCAAACCTATAACATCACATGTTATATCGAAGACAGACCGCTAGGAGGTCCACACGTGCCGTTGACTGATCCAACCCCGTTGCGGGACAAGTCGGAGGATTGGATGGACGAGTTCCGCAGACGTCGGATCGCTGACATCCGCGAGCTGGTGACTCCGGAACTCGTGGAAGCCCATCGACTCAATCCACGCGGCCCGCACAGTCACGAGCTGAACCTGGTGCTGAACTTTGTGCGCGGCCCCGCACATCCGATGGAGCGAAAGTCTTTCGTCTACTTGAAAAACCCCTATGACTCGTACGGCCTGGCATTGATGGCCGGGCGCGGCGAGCCCGCCGAGATCGTCGAAGGTGCCGAGTACTCGTCCGAGGCCGACGCGGTGCATGGTGCATTCCTGCAGCGTCTGCACGCCCACGGACTCGACGACCTTCTGGAAGGAAACGACAACGATGTCTAGAATCTTCATTCGCGGCTATTGCGACTTCCCCAGCGTCCGTCCCGGCGACACCCTGGACTTCTATGTCAGCACTGACCGGCCGGCGCCGTTCTCGGCCCAATTGGTCCGGCTGGGGTACAAGAACACCGAACCCGCCACCGATACCGTCGAGCGACGCAGCGACGACATCCACAGCGACTACCTGACCTTCGATCCGGTGCCCTCGAATGTCGACGGCGAGTACGAGGGTTTTCCCCAGCGTACGCAGGTCGGCGCATACATCGAGGTCCCTGACGAATCCGGCATCCTCGCTGGCGACGACGGGCTGACGGTGCAGTCGTTCGTGTGGTCCACCTTGCCGAACAAGACGCAGGCAATCATGTCCCGGTGGGACGAATCCACCACGACCGGCTGGAGTCTGACACTCGAAGACGGCCACCCCACGTTCACCGTCAGCGACGGAACTGGCGTCATTGCCAGAGTGCAGAGCGACCTCAAGCTGTTCCCCGAGGTCTTCTACTCCATCGTCGCCGGCTTCGATCCCGCCGCCCAGAAGCTGTTCATCGAGCAGCGTGTGACGATGACCAGGACCAACAGCCGGATCGGCTTTGTGACCCCACTGGCGTCGGATACGCGGGTTGACGCGGAGGCCCCCATCTCGGTGGTTGCTGCGCATGCTCCGGTGATCCTCGCGGGCCTCACCGAATCCGTCGTCGAGCAGCGAGCCTGGGTCACCGACCAGTTCAATGGCAAGCTCGATTCTCCGAAGGTGTTCCGGGGCCTACTGGCGCCAGAGGCCATCGAGTTCCTGCATCGCGGAGAGGTTCCCGACGGTGTCGACCTGTTGGCCCATTGGGACTTCAGCAAGGAGACCACCCCGAACGGTGTCGGCAACGACGCGATCACCGACTGCTCGGCGAGCAGTCTGCACGGCACCTGTGTGAACCAGCCCGATCGCGTCATGACCGGCTGGAATTGGGATGGCTCCGAGGAGAACTACAAGCACGCCCCGGAGCAATACGGTGCCATCTGGTTTCACGACGACTCCATCGATGACTGCCGCTGGGAGAGTCCGATCCCACTGCACATCACCGCCGAGATGCGCAGCGGTTCATACGCTTTACAGGTTCGTTCCGGGGAGTTCGAGGACCATATTCCGTTCTTCATCCTGCCGCCGAAGGGACTGAGCACCGCCAAGATCGCGGTACTCATCCCCACGCTGAGCTACCTCGGGTACGCCAACAGCCAGGACATGCAGAATGCCCCGGCAACCCAGACCATCATGGGATTGTTCGCCAGCATCGAAGAGAAGGATCTGGAGCTCAACGAGTGTCCGGAGTACGGACTCTCGACCTACGATTACCATGCGGACGGCCGCGGTGTGCAGTACAGCTCGTGGCGTAGGCCCCTGCTGAACATGCGGCCACGTTACCGACACGAGTTCGGCATGCTGTGGCAGTTCCCTGCCGATATGCAATTGCTCGGATGGCTGGACACCTCCGGCTACGAGTACGACGTGATCACCGATCACGATCTCCATGCCGAGGGCAAGGACCTGCTGTCGAACTACAACGTGGTGATCACCGGAACCCACCCGGAGTACTACAGCACCCCCATGATGGATGCCTGGGAGGACTACCTTGCCGACGGGGGGCGCGGCATGTACCTCGCAGGCAACGGTTTCGTGTGGGTTACGTCGGTGCACCCGGACAAACCGTGGATGATGGAAGTCCGCAAGGGAGAGACGGGAACCCAGGCGTGGCGGGCGCGTCCGGGCGAGTACTACCACGAGTTCAGCGCGGAGCGCGGCGGAATCTGGCGCATGCGTGCGCGTGCTCCGCAAAAGACCTGGGGCACCGGAATGAGCTCCCATGGTCTGGACGTCTCTGCCGGGTACGTACAGCTTCCCGATGCGCGAGACCCGCGCCTCGAGTGGATCTTCGAGGGAATCGGGTCCGATGAGCTGATCGGCGACTTCGGGCTCGTGAACGGTGGTGCGGCCGGCCTCGAGATGGACATCTACGATCTCTCGCTTGGCAGCCCGCCGCACGCAATGCTCCTGGCCAGCTCGCACGGACACAGTGTCAACGCCGTGCTTGTTCCGGAGGAGCAGTTCTTCCCGCACGCCGGGATGAACGGGATCGAGCACCCGCGAGTACGTGCCGACCTGGTCTACTTCACCACACCTGCGGGCGGTGCGGTGTTCAGCGCCTCGTCGATGACGTGGTCGGGCAGCTTGCCATACAACAACGGCGACAACAACGTCGCGAAGATGACCGCCAACATCCTACGGAGGTTCATGGCCGACGGTCCGGTCGAAGAACTGATCTGACCCACCAGTAGATCGGGGACCAGCCCCAGTATGCCGGCTGACCCCCCGATGAACTGTGCCCAAAATACGAAGTCCCATCCATCAAGGATCAACAACAATGAAACGAAACACCCGAAACTCCGCGTTGGCAGTCATGGCCGCGGCCACGTTTGCCCTGACCGCGTGTGGAAATGACCTCGCCGGGAACAGCCCGGAGCCGAGCGTGGCCCAGCAGGAGAACTGGAATGAGGGCGGCGAGGTCCAGATCGCCGCGCCGGATGCAGAACAAGCGAACGGTGTGCGCATCGCCTTTCTCGGAAACTCCAGGGACAACCCCTTCTCCGAGTACATGTTTCGGGCGGTGGAAGATGAAGCCCAGCGTTACGGTGCAACGGCAGAGTTCGTCGGACCCACCAACTTCGACGCGCAGGAGCAGTACCAGCTGGTCTCCGACATCGCCGTCGGCCAGCAGTACGACGTCATCTTGATCATCCCGAACGACAGCGCCAGTATCACACCGGCAGTCGAGGCGGCCGCGGCGGCCGGAATCCCGACGGTGGCATTGAATCAGCCGATCGGCCCCGACATCCTCTCGGACCAGATCCAGGCCGAAGGTGTCGTATCCCAGATCGTCGAGGATCTGGAGTTGAACGCGACTGCGATGGCCGATGGCACCATCGCAGCGTGCGAGAACAAGGACCCCTGCAAGGTCGAGGTCCTCTGGGGAGTGCGGTCACTGCTGTTCGACAAGGTCAAGCCCGACATCTTCTACGCGGCATTGGCCGATCACCCGAACATCGAGATCGTCTGTGAAACCGACGCCGAGTACACACAAGACCTCGGCCGCACCCAGGCAGCCGATTGCCTCCAGGCAAATCCGGACCTGAATGTCATTGCCAGCCAGGCCGATGAGTCGACCAGAGGTGCCGAGAGTTCGGTTGTGGCGGCAGGGCGCACTGTGGGGACGGGACCCGACGACGTCCGGTTGGTGTCTTCCTACGGCACCATGTACGCGATCGATCAGATCCGTGAGGGGCATTGGGACATGACCACCTACAACCGGCCGCAGAGCACTGGTCGCGCCGGCGTCCGTATTGCCCTGTCCCATCTGCAGGGAGACGAGGTGCCGGAATACGTCCGGATGGAACACCTCGACGGTGACCCCTTCATGCTCACCAAAGAGGTCCTCGACGCGAATCCCCAAATCGTCGGTCAGTGGGAAGGCTGACGGTACAGGCGATCTGATCTGAACGTACCAGCGTCTGCGCTGCGCTCACCCCGTGGCGCAGACGCTGGTACGTCCAGGGACCAGACATGGCTGATCAGCCCGGTGGCCGAGGAACGCTCGACCACCATCGGGTGGTTGGCCCTGCCGTGGAATCTGGTTGCACACCCCTGGACTGTAGGAAGGAATACCCCAATGTCCGATCGTATGCGCGAAGCGGACGGCAGCGACGCCGACACGACCGAGTTGATCCAGCTCGCATCCATCACGAAGCAGTTCGGCAGCCAAAAGGCTTTGGACGGAGTTGATCTCGAGATCCGGGCCGGCGAAGTTCATGCGCTTGTCGGCGAGAACGGTGCGGGTAAGTCAACGCTGGGCAAGGTGATCAGCGGGTTTCATCTGCCCGACTCCGGCCGGATGACTGTCGCAGGAAAGCCGGTCAGCTACCGCAGCCCCAGTGCGGCGCTGCACGACGGTATCGTGACGATGCACCAAGAGATCTCACTCGCATTGGACTGCACCGTGATCGACAATGTGTTGCTCGGCAGAGAGCAACACCGATTCGGATACGTCGCCAAGCGACGCAACCTCGAGATCTTCGACGAGTTGGTGGAGCGGACAGGCTTCGAGCTCGACCCCAACGCGACGGCCGGGGACCTCGGCCTACCCGCTCAGCAGGAGGTCGAGATCATGCGCGCGATCGCCCGCGACGCACGCCTCATCATCATGGACGAACCGACTGCGGCTCTTCCTGGAGAGGCCGCCGCCAAGTTGCACAAGGTGGTACGGCGCCTCCGGGATTCCGGCACCTCGATTGTCTACATCTCCCACTTCTTGGACGAGGTCCTCGACCTCAGCGACCGTGTGAGCGTGTTGCGCAACGGACGTCACGTCCGGACTCGGGATGCTTCCGACTACACCCACACCAGTCTGATCTCCGACATGCTCGGCCGGTCGCTAGAAGCGAACTACCCGGAGAAGCCCGCCGTACCCGCGAACGCGCGGGTGATTCTCGATGCCAAGCAGGTTCGCGTGCCGGGCGCCTCGGGACCGGTGGATGTCACCGTGCGCGCCGGAGAGGTCCTCGGCATCTTCGGCCTGGTCGGTAGCGGTCGATCAGAGCTTGCCCACGCGCTGTTCGGTGCAACAAAGGGAGTCGAGGCGGACATCACTCTCGACGAGTCGCCGTACCAACCACGGTCGCCCCGCTATGCCCTCGATTCCGGAATCTCCTTGCTTCCCGAGAGCCGTAAAACCGAAGGCCTCTTCCTCGGGCTGAACCAACGTCACAACGTCAGTTCGGCCTTTCTGAAGGATGTCTCGACTGCAGGTGTGGTCAACCGGAAGCGCGAGGCGGACCTGACCCGTGACGCCCTGACCGACATGGGCGTCGACAACGTAGACCTCACCGCCGACGTGATGCGGCTGTCCGGCGGCAACCAGCAGAAGGTCTTGTTCGGCAAATGTCTGTTCCGGACTCCGAAACTCTTGATCCTTGATGAGCCGACGCGCGGCGTCGATGTCGGATCTAGACGGGCGATCTACGACCGGGTGGTCGAGTTCGTCCGGTCCGGAATGGCCGTCATCGTGATCTCCTCCGAACTCGATGAGGTCACCCATTTGTGCCACCGCCTGGTGGTCATGCGTGGCGGCGAGATCGTCGGTTCGTTCGATCCTGATTCCGCTGACCACGACAAGGTTCTGCAGACCGCTTTCGGAGCTTCAGAGCCTGAGCTGGCAGATTCCGCTCCACACACCAAAGCCCGATAGGAAGACCCGTGACAACAACAGCAACCGCGCCCGAGACGACCGCACCCGCGCGACCTGCATCGCCTTCGATCGGAAGTTGGCTCCGCAACTACGCCATCGCGCCGATCGTGTTGCTTCTCATCATCATCATGTCGTTCGCAGCGCCCAACTTCTTGTCGGTGCGCAACTTCATGAATCTCATCGACCAGAACGCGCCGCTGATGCTCATCGCATTGGGCACCACTTTTGTGATCATCTCGGGAGCGTTCGATCTCTCGACCGGTCAGATCATGTCGATGTCCGGCGTCATCGCGGCGAAGGTGGCGCTCGTTCTTCAGAATCCCGCGTTGGGCTTGATCGTCGGTCTGCTGGTGGGCATTCCCGTGGGCCTGGTCAACGGCTATCTCGTTGGCCGACTGCAGATCAACAGCTTTCTGACGACTCTGGCGACCGGCCTCACCATGGGTGGGATAGCGTTGCTGGTCACCCAGGGCCTGAGCCTGGATCTTTCGAGCAGCAGCAATTTCCGCTGGCTCGGGTCGCACCGCTTCGGTGACGTGCCTGTGTCCGTGATCGTGATCGTGCTCACCTACCTGATCCTCGGATTCCTGCTGTCCCGGACGGTCTTCGGCCGACACCTGTATTCCGTGGGCAGCAATGCGGAAGCCGCTCGGCTCTCCGGTATCGCAACCTCGAGAATCCGCATCGCGGCGTACACCGTGGGTGCGTTGACCGCAGCGCTGGCCGGACTCATCCTGGTCAGTCGCACCGGTGTCGGAAACGTCTACGCCGGGGCCAGCAACCTCACGCTCATGGCCATCGCTGCCGTAGTGATCGGCGGCACCAGCATTCTGGGCGGAAAAGGCGCGCTGTGGCGCACCGTGCTCGGCGTGCTACTCCTCGCCCTGACGCAGAACGCGTTCAACCTCTTGAGCATCCAGCCCTACTGGCAACAGATTGTCTCCGGCCTCATCATTCTGGCGGCAGTCATCCTGAACGCCGGCGCACTCAAACGCTGACGATGATGCGTCAGCAACAGCGCTGACAGAGGTCGACCCGGTCTGCACGCCGCGTATCCCGCGCGGTGTGCAGACCGTTGTCATTTGATCGTTGGGGTGGCGGTAAGAATTCGGCGAGAACACATCCGGGGTTCCCCGACACCGCGCCACGCAGGGTTGCGGCGCTGGTGTGATTCACGTGGTTGCCGACATACGCAACGCATGGGTGTTGACCCCGAGTTGGCTCAATCAGCGCCCGGACCCTCGATGCATTGGTAGTCAGGGGCGCGGTGCTCGCAGCGCGAGTCCGTTTCCCCATCCCCCTTTCAATCCGTGCATGCGGTTTTCCCGCACACGGCTTACCGATGATCTTCTGTGCATGGTTACGCTGCCTTCGGGTAACGGATAGTGCCGCGCAAACGGTGCAGGCCGTGCCCGTTAAACCACTCTTCAGTCCATTGATCGGCTTGACCAGCACGCAGATTGCGGCCCCGCTTCTTGACTTGCAAGCGAAACAACCGCCGCACCACGTAACTGTCGATCTCACGGAACTTCTCGGCAGCGTTACCGGTCCGAAAGTAGTTACCCCAGCCCCGCAGCACCGGATTGAGATCCGCAATCACCACGCGGATATCCGCACCGGCACGATTTCGGCCTGTGCGCGCACGCACCTTGGCCCGCAACCGTGTCATCGCCGTCTGGCTGGGCCATCGATGCAGGTAGTAACGCACAATGCCGCGCTGCTCCCACAACCGACCCGACATGCGCGCCCGGAAATGACAACCCAAAAAATCCAGGCCCTCACGACCGTCACGCAGGTCGACCACCTTCGTCTTGTCCGGATGCAGTCGCAACCCCAACGACGCCAGGATCTCTCCCACCGCCGCCAAAGCATGCTCAGCCTGCGCCGCACTGCGGCACAACACCACACCATCATCGGCGTAGCGCACCAACTCGCCCACCCCACGGGCAGACAACTCGGTGTCGAGCACATGCAGATAAATGTTGGCCAACAACGGGGAGATCACCCCGCCCTGAGGCGTGCCCGCGACCGTCCGCGTCACCTGCCCCTGCACCATCACTCCTGCCTGCAACCACAAACGCAGCAGTTTAAGCACCCGCCGATCCGAGACCCTCCGGCCGACCTCCACCAGCAACCGCTCGTGATCGATCTCGCCGAAATAGTTCGCGATGTCGAACTCCACCACGAACCGATGACCCTCGATGAACCCGGTACGCAACCGTTCCATCGCCCCGGCGGCCGAACGTTTGGGCCGGAAACCATACGAGCACGGCAGAAAATCCGCCTCGAAAATCGGTTCCAACACAATCTTGGCCGCCGCCTGAGCCACCCGATCTCGCACCGTGGGAATCCCCAACGGCCGCACACCACCGTGTGGTTTCGGAATCTCCACCCGACGCGTCGGCGCCGGGCGGTACACACCCTCGCGAAGGTCACGACGCAACTCACGCAGCATGCGGTCCACGCCGTAGTCCTCCACCGCAACCAGGGTCACTCGATCCACCCCGGCCGCACCCTTGTTCTTACGCACTCGTTCCCACGCCTCCCACAGGACGTCACCCCTGTAGACACGGTCATATAGAGCGTGGAAACGCCGACCCTCAGACTGCTTGGCCGCAGCCCATAGCGTCCGTTGCAGTCGTCGCACTTTCACCGGTGAAGCAGCCAACGGCGCCTCATCGGCTACGACAGGCGATGGCCTGTCGGGGAAGTTGGACCAAGTCACCTCGGTCATGCCCTGATGCTTACCCACTCCGTCCGCAGGATCAAAGCTGGGACCCTTCCCTCCCGGCGCGTTATGTTGCACGCCGATCACCGGTACTACGCTCCCATCGGACTCCCGCTGCCCTCCAGAGGATTTCACCATCGGCTTATACCCCTGGTCTTTGCCCGACGAAGGCCAGACAGACGGGTCTCTCCTGTTCCGAACCAGACTGTGTGTGCGTGCCGTCTCCCCTACCCCGGAAGGACCCCCCAGCTGACCCCGGAACAGGGCATGGCGGACATGGCCTTCGCCGTGATATGAGCGGCTCGGCTCCTCCGTTGTATCTGTGACGAGGCTGCAGAGTTCGCTTAACGCTACGGCCCGCACACTTGCTCCCTCCGAAGAGGCTTTCGACACCCCGCTCAGCCCGCCACCTCTCGACGACGAACCGGGGCCTGCTACCCGGCGTTCCGGTACCTACCGGGACGGGACTTCCACCCGCTAGTCCAATCCAGCTTTCAGGACGCACCATCTGGGCAGCTCAGCGCGGCAACAGACTGCGACGCACGGTCCGGACCCATACGGTCCACACTCAACCCGGCGGCTTGGTGTGCCGCCCCCACGGGCGATTTCGCGAGACAACCGCGACACCCCGGAATCGTCTCGTCCCTTCCCCGACTGCGGTGGCCAGGCGTAGTCGTACCGCGGCGTTTGAGATGGCGCTGAGACCCGTCAGTGCGGAACGGACGATCGGCGTGAGGCGGGTATCCGCCGTTGTTGAGTGAGTGTGGCGCCGCGTGTGTGATGGCCTGTCCTCGGCGCCCATGACGCCGGGCGAAGCCACGGACGCCGCGTCGGTCGGGGTCGATCGATGAGAAGACCCAGATCGCCCCAGTTGACAATTGAAACTCGCCCAGGCCGATTCCAGTCCGGGAACCAGCCGGGCTGCGCCGGACATCGGGAGGGAGTAGACGCGGTCTCGCGCAACTCTCCGAGGGCGCATCGATCGCGGAAGCAGACGGTCGAAGAATTGGGCACCGCCGGATCACCGGTCGCGCGGCCGCACAGGGTATCCGGCAGGTCGTGGATGCCGATCGACAAGAGCACCACAGTGGCGTCGAGCCACACCCCCACTACCGACGAGTCACTCGCGGACCGTTGCAGCAGGACACTGACGATCGCCCCGGCATCAATCGGCGCGCGCAGACACCGACCGCAAGCCCCGCCCGAGCGGGACGGGGCTTGCCGGCCCACTGTTTCGGCGCAGCCTCGGACGTGTGCTCATCCGGGAACCGGCGGCGTGCAGTCCGCAGCGCCCAGTTGCTCTCGGCGCCGAATGCGACTACTCGGGAAGGGCTTTGAGGAGAGGCTGCACCTGCCGTGCGGCGATGGTCACGAATTCGTTGATGTCTACGTCGGGGGACGGCTGCAGTACGATTGTGCCGGCACCAGCGTCGATCCATCGCCGTGCAGCGGCCGCCACATCCTCCGGTGAACCGTACGCGGCGAGATCGGCCTCCACATCGAACCCCCAGCTTCGAAGTTCTTCGATCGCCCGATCCTTGGCGTTCGTTCCGAAGGTAGTCTGCAGGTAAGTGATCACATCGTGCGGGGAGGTGTCTGTGCGCTGGGCCCGCCCTTCGTCGATGCTCACCACCGAGTCCCTGATCATCTGCGGTGTGGTCCAACTGGCGAGCACCGTCGCTGTTGCCAGCTCGCCGCTGAGCCGCAGGGTCTTCGGACCAGTCGCAGCGCAGATCAATTCAACTCTCTGCTCGGGCGGCCACGCCAGTTGCACGTCATTGAGCTCGACGTACTTGCCGTGCATGGTGACGCGTTCCCCGTCGAGAAGTGCGCGCAGTGCGGTCAGGTACTCGCGTAGGAGGGTCATCGGGGAGGCCACTTTGGCGCCGATCTGCTGCATCCAGTCCTGCACGCCGTGTCCGACGCCGATGCGCACGCGCCCCGGGTACAGACGGCAGAGTGTTGCGATCTCCATGGCGGTCAGTGCGACATTGCGCATGGGAGCGGGCAGCACTCCGATTGCAACGGTCAAACGGCGACTGTTCGCGAGGGCGACAGCCGCGGCCGAGATGCCCCCGTTCAAGAAGCAATCCTCGAAGATCCAGAGCTCGTCCAGACCGACCTCATCGGCAGTGCGCGCCGCGCCGGGGAGCAGTTCGGGTGTGAATTCCGGACGAAAGACGACGCCCACCGTGGTTTCGCTCATGTGCAGTTCAACCTTCCGAATGTTCTTTCTCTGGGCTGGTGTCTATTCGGTCTCGCGCCGCGCAACGTTGTAGAAGCGGATGTCTTGATACTCCTCGAGCCCTTCGGCGCTGCCTTCGCGGCCCAGACCGGACTGCTTGATGCCGCCGAACGGAGCAGCTGCGTTGGACGGGACACCTTGATTGATCCCGACCAGACCGCTGTGCAGTGCATCTGCGACGTTGAGGGCGCGGTCGAGGGTTTCGGTGAATACGTAGCTCGCCAGTCCGTAGTTGGTGTCGTTGGCGCGCTGTACCACTTCCGCTTGGCTGCGGAATCGCTGAATTGCCGCGATAGGGCCGAAGATCTCGGACTGGGCCACGTCGGCGCTTTGGGGCACGTGGTCGAGCAGCGTTGGCTCGAAAAAGGTTCCGGCGCCGGCTATGGCGCTGCCCCCGGTGCGTAGGTCAGCGCCACGACCGACGGCGTCGTCGACCAATGACTGCATGTTCGCCACGGCCCGGTCATCGATGAGCGGGCCGACGATCACACCATCGGCCAAACCATCGCCAACCTGAGATTCGGCCATCTTCGTGGCGAGACCCTCGACAAAGGCGTCGGCGATACCATCCTGAACGTAGATGCGATTCGCAGCGATGCAGGACTGCCCCCCGTTGCGCATCTTTGCTGCGAAAGCGCCGTTGACAGCGCGCTCGAGATCGGCGTCGTCGAAAATGATCAGTGGCGCGTCCCCGCCGAGTTCCATCGATGAACGCAGCACGTTGTCGGCGGCCAACCGCAGCAACGTCTTTCCGACTCCGGTGGAGCCGGTGAACGACACCTTGCGAACGCGCGGGTCGGCCAGCACCGCCTCACTGAAGGCGGGGGCGTCCGCCGTGGTGATCACCTGGATGAGGTCGACCGGAACCCCTGCCTGGCGGGCTAGTTCGACCACGTAGAAGGTCGTCAGCGGTGTCAGGTTGGCGGGTTTGATCACCACCGGGCAGCCGGCTGCCAACGCCGGGGCGATCTTGCGCGTCGCCATCGCCAGCGGGAAGTTCCACGGTGTGATCAGAACTGCAAGTCCCACCGGGCCACGACGAGTGAGCAGCGTTCCACCACCGGACGGGACTTCGCGCACATTGCCGCCGGGGCGTACCGCCTCCTCGGCATACCACCGGACGAAGTCACTTCCGTAGGTGACCTCGGAGCGGGATTCGGCCAGCGGTTTGCCCATCTCCCGCGTGATCAGCAGCGCCAGTTCATCGGCATGGTCGATGATGAGGTCGTACCAACGGCGAAGAATGTCTGCCCGATCCCGGGGAGTCCGAGCAGCCCACTCGAGGCCGGCAGCATCTGCCGCCGCCACTGCACGTATCGCATCCGCGGCGCCGAAGTCAGGGACTGTGGCGATGGGCTCACCGGATGCCGGATTCGCGACGTCGAACTGCCGATCAGTATCCGGAAGGGTCAGAGCCGCAACGACGGAGTCGGCCGCGGCCGCCGTGCGCGGGTCGGCTGACAGCAGGGACGAAACAGAAGAATCGGTTGTCATGCGCTTTCCTCCTCCGACAGCACCTGCGAGATCGCGTCGACGAACCGGACCAGTTCGCCATCGGTGGTGATGAACGGAGGGCTGATCTGCAACGTGTTGCCCCGGAGCGGCCGCGAGATGAAGCCGATGTCGATCAGCTTGTCCGCCACGGATTCCGCACGCACATCGTCGCTCAATGAGACGCCGCCCAAGAAGCCGCCGACACGCACATCGACGACACTGGAGTGCTTCGCCGAGAGTTGATCCAACTGCGCGCGGAGGAGGGTCTCGAGTTCCGCCGTGCGGGACACCAGACCGTGGCGTTCCAAAATGTCGAGGTTCGCCATCGCCACGGCACATGAGGTGGCGTGGCCTGCATAGGTGGCGCCGTGCCGGAATACGGGTGTTGCATCGTCGTCGACGTAGAACGGCTGCCACACATGCGGTGCCACGATGACACCGCCCAGGGGAGCGTATCCCGAGGTCACGCCTTTCGCGAAGGTGATGAGGTCTGGCTGCAGACCATAGCGTTCCGCGGCGAACATCGACCCTGTCCGCCCGAAACCGGTGATGACCTCATCGAGCATGAACAGTATGTCGTTATCACGGCACAGCTGCTGCACTGTCTGCAGGTATCCGGGTGGGGGCGGATTGACTCCACCGGTGCCCTGAATCGGTTCGGTGACGATCCCCGCGATGTTCTCTGGGCCGATCTCTGCGATGACCGCTTTCAGCGCATCGACGTCGTCGACCGGCACTCGACGGGTTTCCGGCACCAGGGATTCGGTACCGTAACCCTCACGGTTGAACTCGAGGCCAGCAATGCTGGTTCCATAAGCGTGCAAGCCGTGATATGCGAACTCTCGACTCAGGATGACGGACTTGGTGGTCCGACCGGCACGCTGCCAGTGGCGACGGGCCAGCTTGCAGGCCACGTCGATGGCGTCCGAACCGCCGGAGTTCAGGATGAGCTTCGGGTCCGCGATCGGCGACATCGCGGCAAGTCTGTCTGCCAGCGCCAGCGCCTGATCGTTCACGAACCGGGCGAAGATGTGGTAAGTCTCCAGTTTCAGCATCTGGGCGCGCGCGGCGGCGGCAAGATCAGGGTGGCTGTGACCGATGTTGGCGTGCCACAGACCAGCAGTGCCGTCGAAGAGTTTCTGCCCTGCGGCGGTGTAGATGTAGGAACCCTCACCGCGTTCGATGACAAGTTGGCGACCGAGCACCGAGGGGACATGTGCTTGGGCAGGCCACAGCGCCGGGCCATCAAGAATCTTTGTATTCATCAGTACACCAGTGCCTTTCAAAGAAGATGCGGAACGGCGGCGGAGTTCAGGTCGACCCGGCCAGTAGCTGGCCGGCGCGTCAATCCGACCCTGAACACCACGCTATCCAGAGATATAAGTAATGAAAAGCGGCGTTTCAAGACAGGAATATGTAAGCTTTGGTGACATGTCTGCTGGACAATGGATACCCGCTCGTGGCGAGGGAGGTGTGACGTGCTCGATGTGCGAAAGATGGTGCTGCTGCGCGAGGTGCGACTGAGGGGAAGCATCAGCGCCGCAGCCCATTCGCTGTCGTACTCACACTCTGCGGTTTCACAGCAACTGAGCGCGTTGGAGAAGCAGGCCGGAGTTCCGTTGCTGGAAAAGGTCGGTCGAGGTGTCAGGCTCACACCCGCCGCGGAAGACCTGGTTGCACATGCAGACGAAATCGTGGCGATTCTGGAGCGAGCGGAAAGCAACCTGGCAGCGAGTGATCGATCCGTTCGAGGTGTGCTGCGCATCGCCGCGTTCACCACGATCAGCCGGTTGGCAGTGCCCCCCGTCATCGCTCGTCTGCACGACGAGCATCCCGATCTTGATGTGCGATACCGTCAGGTCGAGCCGGAGAACGGGTTGCAGATGTTGTCGGCACGCAGGGTCGACGTGGTGATAGCCGACAGCTACCCCGGAACGTCGGAATCGGTGCCCTCAGAGTTCACTGCGGACCTCTTGCTCCGTGACCCGATTCGCGTGTATCTCCCGGTATCGGTCGAGGCCACGTCGATCGATGACCTGCGCCGCATGCGTTGGGTCTTCGAACCCAGCGGCTCCGAGGCGCACGCCTTCACACGCAGGTTGTGTCAGCAGAGGGGATTCGACCCGGATGTCGCATACGAGTCGCCGGACCTCTTATTTCACCTGCGACTCGTACAGGAAGGTCTGGCCGGCGCATTCTTGCCGGACCTCCTCGTGCGCGACCTGGGGGTGCGTCTCGAATCGACACCGCTCTTCGATGTTCACAATCTGCGTGACATCTCGCTGTTCTGTCGCGCCGGCGCCGAGCGTAGGCCCGCCATTGCTGCGTGTCGGCAGGCATTCGTGGAGCAATTCGACGAAGGGTCGTGACGGCCGATGATGGAATCACGCACCGGCAGCATCAGTTCGGAGAGTTTCGAGAACGCGGCCTCACGGAGTTGCCAAGTGGAACCGGTCGGGTTGCGGCGCGGAGGAGCAGGCCGCAACCCGACCGGGTCGATGGACCGTCACCCGTGGGCGACGAGACGGTTGGTATCAGTGATTGCATGTTGTACTCGTTGACGAACAGTGTCGTGTTGACGTTGGTCGGTAGGATCGCGTTGACGCGGATCCAGTCACGTGCCAGGTCGGCGGCAAGCGATTTCACGTCGTGGTATTGACCGCCGCCGTCATGAACTCAACCGCCTTACTACTTCTCGGTGTGGGCAGGAACTGTCTTCTTCGCTTTGGAAAGGAACTGCTGCATCGCATCTTTCGCTGCGTCGCTGGCGAACAACCGTGCGCTCAGAGTCGTCAGCTCATCGCCCGATCTGTCGAATCGACTCAGGAGATCTGCGACGAGGAGCCGCTTGGTTTCGCGTAGCCCCTGGGGGTGGCCGAGCGAAAGCTGTCGACACACCTTCTCGATCTCCGCGTCGAGTTCCTCGGGGGCGACCGCTCGGGTCACCAGTCCGTACTCGGCGGCCTCACTGCCGGTGAACTTCTCGGCGGTGAGGAACGCGTACTCCGCGTCGCGGGGTCGCATACGGGGCAACAGTGTGAGACTGATGACCGCCGGCGTCAATCCCAACCTGACTTCGGTGAGCGCATAGGACGACGTCGTGGCAGCGATGGCGATGTCGGCGGCGCCGACGATCCCGATGCCACCGGCACGGACGGCGCCGTCGACCCGTACCACCACCGGTTTGTCCAGTTCCAGGATCGCGCGCTGCACGGCGACCATGGTGCGCGGCGCCTCCTCGTCGTCGTTCGAGGAGGCCTCTGAAAGATCGGCTCCCGAGCAGAACACCGGCCCCCGGTGACGGATCAGCACCACCTTGACGTCGGGATCCGCATCGGCGCGCCGTAGCCCGTCGAGGAGTTCACGTAACAGCTGTCGCGACAGGGCGTTGCGGTTGTGCTGGCTGTCCAGGACGAGGCTCAGTACCGCGCCGTCCACCACCGTGTCGACGAGAGCAGCAGGAGCCTCTTCCGGCGCGGACGTCACCGCGAACCCGGTCCCGCGCTCACCGAGCGTCATCGGCTTCGTGGATCCAGTCGGCAAGGATGTCAGCCGAGTCGGCGCCGAGGTGGGGCGCCGGCGACATCGGGATCTTCTCCATCAGCGAGGAGTGCAACGGATTACCCGCCATGCGTGTGGGACCCCAGACCGGGTCGTCCATCGTCACGATCATCCCGCGCTCATGCAGATTGTCGAGCTCGAGGACCTGGTCCATGCTCAGCACCGGACCAGCCGGCACTCCATGTGCAGCAAGCTGTTCGAGCGCCTGCTCGGTCGTCAAATCGTCGATCCAGTCGTGGATGTGCTCTTCGAGTTCGGCGAGGTGCTGATGGCGCAGGACGCCACTGGCGAACTGGGGCAGCTGGGTGATCTCCGGCTTGTTCATCGCGGCGGTGAACCGTTCCCATACCGCTTCGCCGAGCACGGCAACCACGATGTGCCCGTCGCGGGTCGGCAGCGAGCCGAATGGCGCAGCCAGCCCGTGCATCCCGGGAGACGCGTCTTGCTCCAGAGCGCTGCGCATGATGAGCGCCAACTCATTGAAGGCCACCACTCCGTCGAGCATCGAGATGTCGATGCACGCACCCTCGCCGGTCCGTTCGCGGTGGAACAGTGCCTGATAGATCGCGGACTGCAGGTTGGCCGACGCGAAGATGTCCGCCAGCGGGAATCCTGGGTACACCGGGGCCTTGTCGGCCCCTTCGGGGCGATACATCAGACCACCCATGGCCTGCGCGACAACATCCAGCGCGGGCTGATAGGGCATATCACCGGAGTTGAACTCCGGCAGCCCGAACCCGGAGATCGCGCCGTAGATGATCGACGGATTCACCTTCTTGACGTCGTCGTAGGTCAGCCGCAGACCGGCGAGCGCGCTGGGACGAAGATTCTCGATGAAGATGTCGGCCGATTGGAGCAGCTGGTCGAACCGTTCCCGGTCTGCATCGCCCTTCAGGTCGAGCTCGATGCTGCGCTTGTTGCGATTGGCCCGCATGAAAGAGAGGCTGCGGTGATCGCCGTCGCGCTCACGGGAGGGCTGCACCCCACGAGAAGAATCTCCGACGCCGGGGATCTCGACCTTCACAACGTCGGCCCCCGCGTCGGCCAGCCACATCGTGGCCAGCGGCGCGGAGATGAAGTTCTCGACAGTCAGTACCCGAATACCGTTCAGTGGTCCCATCATTCTCTCCATTTCGGTGCGTCGCCGTTCGGCCAGTGCTTGGTCAGTCCGAGTGCTTCGGGGCCGCCGACGTTGCGCCCGAACACGGCGGGACGCCGATCGAGGAAGGACTGGTAGCCCTCTTCGGCGTCAGGGGTCCGGTAGTTCTCTTCGAGGACGGCTTCCTCCCAGTCGAGGGATTCGTCCCAACTCAAATCGATACCGTCGTAGGCGATCCGCTTGGTTGCTGCCACTGCGTCGGGACTGAACTGCGCGATGGTCTCGGCCAACTCGACGGCCGTCGACACTGCCTCCCCCTGCGGGACGACCCGCTGCACGAGTCCGATCTGCAGCGCCTTCTCGGCATTCATGTACTCCGAAGTGAGCAGGCACTCCATCGCGTTCCCGAGTCCGACGAGCCGGACCATCCGGGTGATCACGCTGGCGCCATTGATGACGCCACGCTTGAGACCAGACGGACCCATGACCGCTGTTTCCGACGCGATTCGCAGGTCGCAGGTCAGTGCCAGCGGGAATCCCCCACCGACGCAGTAGCCTTCGATCGCAGCGATGAACGGGACAGACATCCGCCACGGCTTGGGCAGAACCGTCCGCTTGCCACTGCCCTCCGGACCGACGACCTTGCCGACGTAGTCCGGGATGTATCCGCCGGCGCAGAACGACTTGCCGCCGGCACCACTGAGGACGACGACCCGCACGTCCGAACGACGATCGATGTCGTCGTAGATGGCGGCGAGTTCCTTCGCCATCGCCGAGTCGACCGCGTTGCGTTTCTCCGGGTTGTTGATCGTGATGTGACCCACGAAGTCTTTGACCTCGAAGTCGATGCTCGCCATGCTCTCGCCTTCCACAACGGCCGGTGTCGTTCACCAGCGGAGGCGCGGACCGAGAGTCACCGATGGACTCGAACGTGACCGCGGTTACATCCAGTAATCTACTGTAATAAATACATAAGTCAAGCCCGTACGACGACGCCAAGAAGCGACTCCGAGCAAGAAGGCACGCAGGAGGGAACCACTGGATTAAATTCACACAGGTTGCGCACGGCGAGACGCCGCGTCGCAGCGACCCCGCGGCACTGTCCGGCAGCCCTGACCACGGGCCGCCGAAGTGATCCCTATCGGCTATTCAGACAGCCAGGACACCGGATTGTCGACCATCGCCGGAAACTCACGACCAAAGGTCTCGATGCTCTCGTGCATGTGTTTGCTCATGAGCTCCGACGCGAGCGTCTCGTCACCTGCCGCGATCGCCTCGGCAATACCTCGGTGTACATCGACGGTCGACCGCATCACACCCGGGTCGCCGGCGCGGTCACCGTAGACGTCGAAGAGCCCCCCGAGCGAGGTCGTCATCAACGACAGCACCCGGTTGTGCCTACCGCCGATATCAGAAACGAGTTCGTGGAATTCGTGCGCGTAGTGGACAAGCTCGTCGGTCGACCGCGCCTGCTCATGCCTGACCAGATTGGCCTCGAGCGAAGCGAGTTGTTCGTCGGTTCGACGGTGCGCCGCCAGCTGCGCCATCCGTGGCTCCAACACGACGCGCGCCTCGCCGAGCTGGCGGTAGCTCACACCGGCCATATGGAAATGCAGGGTGGCCATACGCGCGAAGTCGCGCGAGGTCAGCTCGGTCAGCTCCGGGCCGCCCTTCGGCCCCGATCGGACGCGGATCAGTCCGTGCACCTCGAGGATGCGCAACGCCTCACGCAAGGTCGTGCGGCTGACACCCTGCTCTTGGGCCATCACGACCTCGGAGGGAAGCCGATCTCCGGGCTGCAGACCCGAGCGCGAGATGTCGGTGACGATCTCGTGCGCCAACTGCTCTGCGAGCTTCATGCCGCGCCGAGGACGTCCGGGGGCCGCAGCCATCGTGCTCCCCTCCGCTCGTAGCTGTGCCTGTTCTTTGACCAATCATTGCACGAGATTTCGCCGGAACGACAGTGCAGAAGCGGTGTGGCCCACAATCCGCTGCCCGAGCGCTCTTGACCACGGAGCGATCGAGAAGTAGCGTTCCCCTATATTTATTACAGTAAATAGGCGAAGGAGCGGCCTGATGGCAGCGGAAGCAACGCGTGGTGGCCTACGAATCGGGAACTTCTCGGGCTTCTACGGCGACAGACACGACAGCATCAGCGAACTGCTCGACGCCGGTGTGGACTACCTGACCGGCGACTACCTCGCCGAACTGACCATGCTGATCCTCCGAAAGAACCAGCGCGCCGGTCGGCCGGCATACGCAGCCGGGTTCGTCGGCCAGTTGCGTTCGGTCCTGCCCCGCATCGCCGACGACGGCGTGAAACTGGTGTGCAACGCCGGTGGCCTCGATCCCCTCGGGTGCGCCGACGCGGTGCGCGAACTCTGCGACGAGTTGGGCGTGAACCTGACCGTCGCCGCGATCACCGGCGACGACGTGCTCGGCGATATCCCCCGCCTGGTCTCCGACGACCCGCAATCGCTGCGCAACATCGACACCGGCACCGATCTACCGGTGGAGCCGGACAGCGTGCTGGCCGCCAACGCCTATCTCGGCGCCTGGCCGATCGCCGCCGCCCTTCGCGGCGGTGCCGACATCGTGATCTGCCCGCGCGTCACCGATGCATCATTGGTGATCGGCCCGGCTGCCCATCACTTCGGATGGAAGGCAGACGACTTCGATCGTCTCGCGGGCGCATTGTGGGCCGGGCATGCCATCGAGTGCGGCGGCCAGGTCACCGGTGGCAACTACTCGTTCTTCTATGAGGAACCGGCGATGGGCATCCCGCCCATGCCGATTGCCGAACTCTTCGACGACGGCACCTCAATCATCACGAAGTCGAAGCCCGACGCCGGGGCGATGACCATCGACACGGTGAAATCCCAACTGCTCTACGAGGTTTCGGGACCGCTGTATCACAATCCTGATGTCATCGGCGATCTGCGCACGGTCCAGCTCGAAGCAGCCGGACCGGACGCCGTCCGGATCTTCGGCGCCACCGGGTATGCACCGACGGACACCGCGAAGCTCTCGGTGTGTTTCGACGGCGGGTACCGCAACTCGATCACCATCGGCCTGACGGGTCTGCGCGTCGATGAGAAGTTGACGTGGCTCGGCGCCCAGATCGACGCCCTCATGCCGAAGATCGACGAGCTCGACAGCTACCGCTGGACAGTGATCGGACCGAAAGATCCCGAACACGGAACCATCGCCGATGCCACCGCATGGCTGGTCATCACCGCCCGGTCGACGAATGCCGCAGCGGTCGGTCGTCGTGCGTTCACCGGCGCCATCACCCAACTCGGCGTGTCCAGCATCCCCGGCTGCTACTTCGCCGGGCCGCCCCAATCAGAACGGAGTGCCGCAGTCCAGTGGCCGTGTCTGATCCACAAACACCGAGTCGAGGCCCGCGTCCATCTGACCGCCGATGACGACGGAGAGCACGTCGACTGGCCTGCGTTCACGTCGGCGACCAAGCCTCCTGCCCTGGCCGCCGAAGATGCCGCCTCGGTTGCCCAGAGCCCGACCGAAGGACTCGTCGAGATCCATCTGAGTGACCACTTCGGCACCCGCTCCGGCGACAAGGCCGGCCTGGCGAACATCGGTGTGTGGGCGCGCGATGCCGAGAGCTTCGAGTGGCTGCGCAGGGAGCTGACCGTGGAGCTGTTCTCCTCGCTCGTTCCCGAGACCGCCGGCATGAAGATCGACCGCCACGTGATGCCCGGCATCCTCGGGATCAACTTCGTGGTGCACGGATGGCTCGAAGACGGCGCCGCATCGAGCACCAACATCGACAACCAAGCGAAGGGGCTCGGCGAGTACCTCGGGTCCCGAATCGTCGTGGTTCCCGCTCGCCTACTCGGTCCGACCGGCGGAAACGCAAACAAGTCCATCGGCCTGGACATCGCCCAGAACGCGGCGGTCACCGGCTGACGGTCGACCGGCGTTCATCCCCACTCATCCAACAGCACGACAACAAGGAGATCAGCTCATGCGGTCCGGATCCTTCCCACACCTCGAGACGAACAAGGACATCCGCGAGGCGGTGCGCGCCTTGTGCTCCAAGTTCCCCGCGGAGTACTGGGAACAGCACGACCGCGACCATGAATACGCCGCCGATTTCGTGCAGGCCTTCGCCGACGCCGGATTCCTCGGCATCCTCATCCCCGAGGAGTACGGCGGCGGTGGCGGCACGATCGCCGAGTTCTGCGCGGCGCTCGAGGAAGTCGCAGCAAGCGGCGGCGCCCTCAATGCCTGCTCCAGCGTGCACACACCGCTGCTGGCTGTCCCGGCGATTCTCGCTTTCGGCACCGAGGAGCAGCGCAAGACCTTGCTGCCCGAGGTTGCCGCGGGGCGTCTCCTGATCACCTTCGGCGTCACTGAACCCGACGCCGGCACCGACACCACCCAGATCGGCCTGGCCGCCACCCGCAAGGGTGACGGGTGGGTGCTCAACGGGCAGAAGGTGTGGAACTCCGGTGCACCGTACGCGCAGAAGGTCTTGGTGCTCGCCCGGACCGCCACGCCGGGCCCCGATGATCGGCGCGGCGACGGCCTGACGCTGTTCGTCACCGATCTGGATCGGCCGACCCTCGACATGCGCACGATCCCGAAGATCGGCCGCAACGCCTTCGGGTCGTCCGAACTGTTCTTCCACGACCACGAGGTTTCTCCTGACGATGTGGTCGGCGAGGTCGGTCAAGGCTTCTACCACCTGCTGCACAGCCTCAACGCCGAACGCCTCTACCTGTCGTCGGTCGCGATGGGCATCGGGCGCTGGTGCCTGGAGGCCGCCACCCGCTACGCCTCCGAGCGCGTCGTGTTCGGCCGTCCGATCGGAAAGAACCAGGCGGTGCAGCACCCGCTGGCGGCCGACTATCTCCAGTTGCTGGCCGCCGGACAGGTGTTGCAGGCAGCCGTCGACGCGTGTACCGCACAGGGCGCAGGAAGCATTGGAACGCTGGCGAACTCCGCCAAGTACCTGACCACCGAGGCGGCCTGGAAGACCGCGGACGACGCCATGCAGACCTTCGGCGGGTTCTCGTTCGCCCGCGAGTACCACATCGGCCGGCACTGGACCGAGGTCCGACTCCAGCGGATCGCACCGGTGAACAACCAGATGGTGCTCAACTACATCGCCGAGCGAGTCCTCGGCCTGGAAAAGAGCTACTGATGACGACACGTACACCGAGCGTGGTCTCGGCCGATGAAGCTCTGTCGGTAGTTCGGCCGGGCATGACGGTGGCGACCACCAGCCTCAGCGCCGAGCCCGTCGCATTGCTCGAAGCGCTGGCCCGCCGATGCGAGCAGGCCGCACCGATCACACTGGTCAGCGGCATGCTGATCAAGGGCTACCAGGCGCTGACTCCCCACCTCGGCAACGAGATCGAACTGCAGACCTGGTTCATGCCGCAGACACTGCTGGGTGACGTCGGTCTGGGCCCGAACGTCGACTTCCTCCCGCTGACGTGGGTGCAGACTTACCACTACGCGGCGGCCCGCGAATTCGATGTGTGCCTGATCCAGGTGTCGCCGGCCGATGCCGACGGCAACCACAGCGTCGGCATCAGCTCCAGCATGACCCGACTCCTCACCCAAATGGCGAAAGTGGTTATTGCGCAACTTAATTCAGAGATGCCCTACACCACCGGCGACACCTTGATCCACTCCTCGGAGATCGACTTCCTGGTCGAGCACGCCTCACCGCTTCACGCGTTCCCACATCGCACACCCGACGATCGCAGTGCCACGATCGCCGGCCATGTCGCCGACCTCATCCCGGACGGCGCGACGGTGCAAGCCGGTGTCGGCACGATCCCCGAATCGGTGCTCGCCGCGCTCGCCGAAGCCGGACGACGCGACCTGTTGCTCACTTCGATCTTCACCGATGGCGGTCGTGCGCTCATCGAAGCCGGATGCTGTGTGGACGACGGGCCCGCCGCCATCGTCGGCGAGATCATGGGCACCACCGACCTCTACCGCTGGATGGACCACAATCCCCGGGTGTCGATGCAGCACACCCTCAACACCCACTCGCTACCTGCGCTCGCGCAACGCTCGTCGCTGGTCTCGATCAACTCGACCCTCGAGGTCGACCTCTACGGCCAACTCAACTCCGAAGTCGTGGGCACCGGACAGGCCGGCGGCATCGGCGGCAGCGTCGATTTCATGATGGGAGCGCAACTGCCCGGTCACAAGAGCGTCATCGCCCTGCCCAGTACCACCAATCGCGGCGCACCCAAGATCGTGCCCGTGATCGACCGGGGCCTGGTCACCGTGCCGCGCAGTCTCGTTCAGTACGTGGTCACCGAGTTCGGGATCGCCGACCTGCGCGGCAAGACAGCGCGCGAACGGGCCCGGGAGATGATCGCCATCAGTCATCCCGATCATCGCGAACAGCTGCTGGTGGCGGCGAAGGAGCTGTAGGCGGACGGGGAGGCGACACTGCCACGTGAGCAGTGCCCTCACCTCGGGACGTCGTACGCCGGAAACTCCCCGGGCACGTTGCATGCGCCCGGGGAGTGACTGTCACGGTGCGGTTCTCAGGCAGCGGTGACGCTGGCGCTCCAGGTGACGCCGAAACGATCGGTCAGCATGCCGAATCCGGCGCTCCATGCCGATGCCGCGAGCGGTTCGACGATCGTGGCCTCGACCACGAGGAGATCCCAGAACGTTTGCAACTCTTCGAGGGAGTCCGCACCGAGCGACACGAACATGGCCTGGTCGGTCACCGTCGTGTTGTTCTCCCGACGAGTCGAACCGCCGCCGGCGATCGAACCATTGGTCTCGCCTGGAATGTCGTAACCCATGATGCTGAACCCGTTCTCGGCTGTGACGAGCCCAAAAACGACCTTGTCCGACCCGGGCACGTCGGCCGGCATGCCGACATCGGCGTAGGTGTTGATCGTGAGGTGTCCACCGAACACCGAGCTGTAGAACTCCAGCGCCGCTCGGGCGTCGCCGCGGAAGTTCAGGTGGGTGGTCGTCCGGATCGTCATCTCGTACTCCTTGATCGTGTCGGACCCCTTCGGCCCGACGACTCAAGGGTCCTGCCCGTATAGGTCAGTTCATGTCCTACAAGTCGCCTAGTCTCGGACAATGTCGAACACGACCACCCGGCTCCTCAGTCTTTTGTCGCTGCTTCAGACCCAGCGCGCATGGCCGGGGTCTCTTCTCGCCAGTCGACTCAGCATCAGTGCCCGGACCGTCCGGCGAGACATCGACCGGCTTCGGGAGATGGGATACAGCATCCACGCCACCATGGGCCCAGATGGTGGCTACCGCCTACAGGCTGGAAGCGAACTCCCCCCGCTGCTCTTCGAAGACGACCAGGCAGTGGCGGTGGCAGTCGCCTTGCAGACCGTCACCACTTCGGGTGTCGGTATCGAGGACGCCGCGATCCGGGCACTGGCCACCATCCGTCAGGTCATGCCGTCGCGACTGCGCCATCGCCTCGATTCGCTCGATATCGTTTCCGTCCCTTCGACTGCAGGTCACGGCCAACCCATGACCGTGTCAGCAGAGCTGCTGATCAGTCTGGCCAACACCATCCGAGTCAGGGAGGTCCTGCGCTTCGACTACGCGCCCCGCGGAGAACCGCAGCCATCAGACATAATTGTTCCGCCGCGCCGAGTAGAGCCGCACCACATCGTCACCGCGCACGGAAAGTGGTACCTCGTCGCGTGGGATCTCGAGCGCAAAGACTGGCGACTGTTCAGCGTCGACCGAATCACACCTCGGATTCCGACTGGTCCGGGTTTCACACCCCGCGAAGTACCCGGCGGCGACCTCAATGAGTTTGTCTCGGCACGATTCAAAGGCTCAGATGTCAACGAATGGCCATGTCGCGGGTCGGTCATCCTCGACATGCCTGTTCGCTCAGTGCTCCCCTTCGCCGGCGACGGCTCGGCTCGCGCCCTCACCGATGACAGATGCATCCTCGAGGCAGGTTCGTGGTCATGGGGCGCCCTCGCTGCTTCCTTCGGGAGGTTCGAGGTGCCGATGGAGGTGGTCGGCCCACCCGAACTGGCCAAGGCGTTTGCGACACTCTCCGATCGCTACGCCGCTGCCGCCGTTTCTGGCTAAGAGCTGCGCTCAGTCGTCACGATGCCCCAACGCTACGTGCTGTACGTGCTGCGCGTCCCTGCGAAGTGCTCTCGCGACGCGAGGGTCTTCCGCGTCATCTGCCGCCGCGTTCAACAGTTGCGCGATTCGGGGAAACAGTTCCGGCGGTGTGGAGATGCAGCCGCTGGAAGGACCTTCTGCCTGCAGCAGCCCACACACCGACACCGCTGACGCAAGTTCGATGATTCGCCGGTCCGCACCAATGTCATCACCTGACAGACCCGGTGGCAGTGACACGCAGATGCGCAGCGCCTCGGCGAGCGCCGCGACGAGCCGCCCCATGGCACTGACTTCAATGTCTATGGTGCGGTCGAGTTCGAAGAACTGCTCGGCCGCGCGTGTCGTAGGCACGGGCTCTGTCTGGGATGCCATCTGTCTCGTCCACCTCAACTCGATTGCGACGCCACCAGGCGCCTCGGATGTGCGGCCGGCCCCGCGATGAACGCGGCCTGCGCCAGTCCGCACCACACCGCGGTGAAGCACTTCACACCTGTAGCTAAATACTATGCCAGTCTGGTATAAAATAGCGCAAGGCCCGCAGAAAGTGGTGAAGTGTGACGACTACACAGATGAATTCCCTGATGGTCCGCGTAGCGGAAGTTGTACCCGAAACCGCCGACGCGGTGTCGATAGTCTTCGAGGAGAACGAGCTACTTCCCGCGTACCGCCCTGGCCAATACCTCACGTTGCGAGTGCCCAGCGACCTGACCGGCTCGGTCGCACGCTGCTACTCTCTCGCGAGTTCGCCCCACTCGGGCGAACCCGCACGTGTCATCGTGAAGCGCACGGCATCGGGGTACGCCTCAAATTGGTTGTGCGACAATCTCGCAGCAGGCGCCGAGATCGAGATCAAACCACCGGCAGGGGTGTTCACGCCCAAGTCGCTCGAGCACGACCTGCTGTTGTTTGCCGGCGGCAGCGGCATCACGCCGGCTTTGTCGATCGCCAAATCCGTGCTCCTCGCGGGCACCGGATCGATAGACCTCTTCTACGCCAATCGAGACGAAGCATCGGTGATCGCGGCGGACGAGCTGAAAGCACTCGAGCAGCGATTCCCTGAGCGCTTGTCTGTGCGACATTGGCTGGAATCGCTCCAAGGTTTGCCACACCCTGACGTCCTCCGCCGCATGATCGACTCCGCACCGACTCGACAGGCGTTCGTCTGCGGGCCGGCCCCCTTCATGGATGCAGTGCGGTCCGCGTGGACTGCCTCAGGCCGCTTACACTCGGAGATCCATATGGAGGTCTTCACGTCACTTTCCGGCGACCCCTTCGCTGAACGTGTACCGGCTCCCGCGGCCGCGGCAGATGCCGAGACGGTCCCCACCGAGGTCGAGCTCGAGGGTGAGGTCCACACCATCGAATGGCCGAAGGGCGTCACCTTGGTCGATCATCTGCTCAGCGTCGGCATCGAGGTACCCTACATGTGCCGCGATGGTGATTGTGGAACATGCATCGCCACCTGCACAGAAGGCAGCGTGGAGATGGTGGGCAACAATCTGCTCGAAGAAGAGGACATCGCGAACGGAGACGTCCTGACGTGCCAGTTGATGTGCGTCGGAGACAGCCCGGTGAAGGTTGTGTACTGACGCCGCGAGACCCCGAGGAATGAGATGAGTAGCGCTGAGCTGTCCGAGGACACCGTCGAGGTAGCGCGTGTCGGGCCGGGGAGGCCGCGGGATCCGCATGTCAATGACCGACTCCTCGAAGCTGCCCGAAATGAACTGGCTGAACGCGGTGTCGCGGCGTTCAGCATGCGCCGGGTCGCCGAGCGCGCAGGTGTGTCACGCCCGAGTCTGCTACTTCGCTGGCCTGATGCGGACAGCTTGATCGTGGACGCGCTCGACAGCTTGGCGCTGCCCGACCTGCCCAATCTCCCGGGACGCCTGGAAGATGACCTCATCGTCCTGGTCGACCTGGTAGCCGAGCAGTTCGGGTCCGCGATGCTCGATCTGCAGATGCGTATGGTCACCGAGGCCCGAGCGCACCCAGGATTGCTGGAACGTTTCCAGGAACGCGTCATCAAGCCCACTGCCGCGCGCTTCGACGAAGTGTTGAGCGCGGCAATCGACCGAGGTGAACTATCACCCGCCACCGACCGGGCCCTGTTGGCAGACGGGATCATCGGAGTTCTGCTGATCCGTACGTCTGCTTCGAAAGACCGGCGCCCGCCGGGTCCCGAGGCGCGCAGACGCCTGGTGCGCAAGATCATTCGATCGGTGACAACCGAGTAGCGACCGGACGACCACAGCTCAATTGCCGAACACGGAGTTTCCGGTTCGGCTATTGGCATTCCCAGAGTCAGGTCCGACACCCACAGCGAGCGCATACACCGTGTGGCAAAGGCAGGAGCCCATCATCTCGATGAATCGAGATGATGGGCTCCGCCTACGGCCGCAGTGGATCTCAGGTCGGTATCAGGACACTTGTCTCGCGCTCCCCGAGCACGCGGGTCTCGCGTTCGGCGGTGGCTTGTTCGGCCGCCTTCTGCGCCTCCTCTGGATGATCCAGCGGATAGAACCGCTTCGACCACTGACGCAGCTCTCGATACCCGGCAGTCTCCATGGCGGCCAGCGCCGGCGGATCGAGATAGATCTGGTTCTCCCAGATCTGCAGGTCACGTTCCACCTGCAGGTTCGCCATATCCATCCGCTTCTGCAGCTTCTCCGGAACTACGGGACCGTCTGCCAGGTCACGCTTCGGTAGCCACACAGTGGACCGCAGGGTCGAACGTGTGGAGTCAACCGGTGTGACACAGACGATCGTGCGCATGGTGTCGGCACCCCAGAACAAGGCCGAACCGATTCCCAGTCCGATAGACCGCGAGTTCGTGCCCCCCTTGATGGCACCATTAGGGGTCAGGGCAGTCGGTGCTTTGCCCTCGCCGAAGGTCATCGAAACCTCGAAAACCGAATCGTAGGCCCGGAAGTCACGCCCGACGAGTTCGGGCAGGCTCCCGGCCTTGTGCACGTACTGGAAATGCGCGAAGTCGACGCCATTTTCCATGACCCACTGGGGATGCAGGCTGACCTCCGAACGGATCATGGTGCCTTCGGGGTATGCGCGATAGTACTGATCAGCTGTGGCTTCGTCATCGAACAGTCCGTCGAAGACATCCGGAATATCAAACAGGGGGTCGCGCCCCAGCGCGTCGTTCCACATGAAGATGCACTCGTTCTGCTCGCGAACGTGTTTCGTCTCGATCCGGCGAACCTTGTTGGGGCGGTTCGCCTGGTAAGGGATAAGCTTGTTGCGCCCGTTGGCATCCCAGCGCCATCCGTGGAAAGGACACTGGATGCAGTTGTCCTCGGTGACCGTGCCGCCATGCCCGAGGTGTGCGCCGAGATGCTGGCAGAACGCGTTCTGGATGTGCACCACACCGTCGTTGTCTCGCCAGGCGACGAGTTCTTCGTCGAAGTAGTGCATGGGCTTGACCTCGCCAACGGCAAGCTCCTCGGACCACAAGACCTGGAACCAACCGGTGATGTCGGTCGTGGGCGTCGGGGATTGGTTCGGAACCGGTTTCATGAGTGCCTCTCGTTCACTTCCATCGGTCATCCGCGGGGCTGTCTCACGGATGAGGCATGCGCAGCAACACTGCGTGTACCTGCACAGATAATTGTGCCACTCTGGTCAGGTATTGTCGAGATGCGGCCGAGCCCGAGTTTGCGACATCCCCTCAGCCCGGCTGTCGGCCGAGTGTTGGACAAGGCTGAAGCCGCGCATGAGTTGACAACGCAGGTCACGAGCACGTCATACGTCCTCGGCTCTCCAGATACTGGACGGATCAGACGCTTCGCGGCGTGGAGCTGTAGGCGTAGACGGGGAGCTACGGGAGAATCGCGGTGCTGGTCGGTGTTGGTGAACTCCGTCGATCTCGACCATGGACTCTCTGGCGACGATGTGCTCATGGCTCGCAGTTTCCGCGAAGGTGAGCACCGGAGTCACGCACGCGTCCGACTGCGCGAAGATGTCCGCCCACTCATCGCGTGTACGGGACCGGAAGGATTCGGCAAACGTCTCGTAGAGGGACGCCCAGTTTTCCCGGTCGAATCGATCCGGCAGATCTTGGGCGTCGAGGCCAAGCCCGGCAACGAACTGTGTATAGAAGCCCTCTTCGAGGGCACCCACGGCGACGTATCCTCCATCGCCGGTTTCGTAGGTGCGGTAGAACGGGGCCGAGCCGTCCAACAGATTCGTGCCGCGCTCGTCCGAGAATTGGTCGATCGCCCGGAGGCTGCGAATGAAGTGCGACAGAGACAGCGTGCCGTCGACCATCGCGGCGTCGACCACCTGTCCTGCGCCCGACCGCTCCCGCTCGACGATCGCAGCAAGGACACCGATGACCAGGTAGAGCGAACCACCGCCGAAATCGCCAATCATGTTGAGGGGCGGCTGCGGGGTGTCGTGCGCCGGACCCATCGCATGCAAAACGCCCGACAATGCGATGTAGTTGATGTCGTGGCCGGCGTTCATGGCCAGCGGTCCCGCCTGTCCCCACCCGGTCATTCGGGCGTAGATCAACCGCGGGTTGCCCTCAAGGCAGGCATCCGGACCGAGCCCGAGCCGTTCCACCACACCTGGGCGAAAGCCTTCGATCACGACGTCCGCCCTATTGATCAGCGCACGAATCTCGGCTATGTCGTTCGGCGATTTGAGATCTGCCTCGACGACGTGACTCCGTCCGCGCTCCTGTTGGTCGGCGGTACGTCCAGGAGGGGGCAACAAACCAGGCCGTTGCACACGAACAACGTCTGCTCCCAGATCGGCGAGCAGCATGGCCGCATGCGGCCCCGGCCCGATACCGGCAAACTCGACCACTCGGATGCCGGCGATGGGCCCCGACCTGACGTCATTGTTGATCACGAGTCACTCCTGTTCACTCAAGCGCCGTGCGGGCGCCGGATTGCGTTGTTGCCGTCGACTTCCAACTGCCGCGCCACTGCGTTCCGAGCCGTCCCGAAACGCACCCGTGGTGCCCGCGAGGTATCGCGAGCACCACGAGTGCAACGGTTCGCCGGCCGAGTTCCGGGCTCGGCCGACCACATCCGCTTTAGCTGCTCGGCATGGTGAACAGACTAGGATCGTTGAAGGACTGGTAGTCACGCAATGATCCGTCCTCATTGGCGGTGGCGCGAATACCGCCAACACTGCAATCGTTCTTGGACAGCGGGAACGCCTCTCCATTGCACTGGAACATGATCCCATCCGTCAACGGATACTCTTGCGCGGGCGCCGAGGCCAGCCCGCTCTTGACGGTTTCGGGCGTCAGGTCCGAGACCTCGGCGGCATTCATCGCGCGCGCGAAACCGAGCAGGGGCGCCCAGCCGTAGCCGGAGGTCGCGGACACAGCCGTACCGTCCGAGTACTTGTCGAGAGCAGCAGCGAACAGCTTCACATCGTCGGTGTCCGGATCGAGGTTGACCGTGGTTCCCACTCGAACCCCTTCGTAACCACCCGGAATCGACTTGGCCGCACCGGGATCGATACAGCGATCGATAACGGAGAGGACTGCATCCGGCGCGATGCTTCGAATCGACTTGATGACCGGTGCACAGAAGTCCGCTGTTCCCAGGACCGAATAGATGCCGGGGTCGGCTTGGCTGGCCGCGGTGATCTGCGAGGTCGGGTCGGGAACGCCCGGCGCGATGGTGACGACATCGGTCTGGGCTCCGGCGTTCCCGAAGGTGAGTTTGCCGAGGTTGTTCGCTCCGGCCACCGCAGCCGGAACGTCGATTGTCACGATGGCCGCCTTCGTGATGCCCTCGTCTTTCGCGATCTCTGCGGGAGCACCGAAGTTGGAGGCGTTTCCGTTCATGAGTCCCCAGATCCCCGGTGTCGTCAGTGTCTTGGGCGAAGTGAGGTAGTGCAGAACCAGCGGTATCTGCGCCTTGGTCAGCACATCGACGGTTGCATCGACGGAACCCATGGCTCCCTCGAGGACGGCCGGTACCTGCTCGGTCACCATCTGGTTCGCGCAGTCCGTCGCCTCGGCGGGGTTGCCATGCGCCACACACACCTTCAGGTCGATTGGGTGTCCGTTGAGGCCGCCGAGATACTCGTTGATGTAACTCACCGCTGCCTGGGCACCGGCGATCTCATCGGTGTTGTCGAAGTAGCCGGTCTTGCCGTCGCTGATGAAGCCGAGCGTCACCGGTGTGCCGGTCGCCTGGTTCGGTTCGCCGAGAGCTGCCGGATCGACAGCGGCCGATGACCCTGCTGCCGAGTCGTCGCTGGTCGACGTGCAACCGGCAACGCCGACGACGACCGCCGCGGACACCGCGCAGGTGGCAGCCAACCTGCGGCGAAGCGAATGTGTCTTCATTCCTTGTTCTCCTTTATCTGACTGCGCCAACCGTTGCACCGGATGGGTCACAGGATCTTGATGGTGATGCGATCGCCGGCGTTCACGCCCCGCCGGAGTATGAACTGTCACAACGTGCTGCTGAGGTAAATCTTCTGCAATCTGTGCGGATCGGCGGAAAACTCTTCCGCCGGTCCGCGATCACGTACCTCGCCGTGCACCAGAACCATTGCCTCGTCAGCGATTTCCAAGGCGAGATGTACGTGTTGCTCGACCAGGATGATCACCGAGCCGATGTCGTCGGCAATCCGTCGCACCACCGGCAGAAGTTCCTCGACGATGACCGGTGCCAGCCCCATGCTCATCTCATCGATGAGCAAGACTTTCGGATCCTGCATGAGGGCGCGAGCGACCGCGAGCATTTGTTGCTCACCGCCGGACAACTCGCCCGCAGTGATATTCCGCCGACGCCCCAGGCTCGGGAACAGTTCGACGATGTCGTCGAACGACAGGCGTTTCGCCGAGTTCGCCACTCGCAGGTTCTCGCGAACGGTCAGGCTCGTGAACAGAGCCCGATCATCGGGCACCAGCACCACTCCGCGTTTGTTCGCCACTCGGGCGCGCCCTGACGGCAGCTTGACGCCGTCCACGCGGATCTCCCCTTCCAACGCCGGTAGCAAACCGGCCAGCGTCGACAGTAAGGTGGTCTTGCCCGCACCGTTGGGGCCCAGGAGCGCCAACACCTGACCACGGGATAGTGCGACGTCGATGTCCCGGGCCACGTTGACCGAGCCGTATCCGACGCCGAGTCCCCGGCATTCGATGACCACATCGGATCGCTGCCGATCCCGGACGGCAGCGTTCACCGAATTGACCTCATCCATTGACCGCCGCCTTTCCCAAGTATGCTTCGGCCACTACAGGATTCGCGCTGATCTCGTCAGGTGTCCCGAACGCGATCACCTTCCCGAAGTTGACCACGTACACCAGATCACAGGCGCCGAACACCAAGTCCATGTCGTGATCGACCATCAGTATCCCGATGCCGGAGTCACGTACCACCTGCAATCTTTGGCCCAACCATTCGCTCTCGGTGCTGTCCAGTCCGCCGCCGGGTTCATCGAGCAGCAGCACCTCTGGTCGCGCGGCGAGCGCACGCGCTATTGATACGAGCTGACGCTGCCCTTGCGACAGCTCACCCGCCTGCCGGTTTCGATCACCAGCGAGCCCCAGCAGCGCGAGTACTTTGCTGATCCGCTCTTCTCCGTCGGACCGCTTCTGCCCCGCCTCCAGCCGCAGGCCCACCTTCACGTTCTCGACAACCGACAAATCGTCGTACAGTTCGATGGCTTGGAAGGTCCTGCTCATGCCGGCGTCCACTCGGCGATGCGGAGCGAGTGTGTGGATTGGTCTCTCGTCGAGAAGTACCTCGCCGGTACAGTTGGCGAAGCCGCTCACAGCGTCGATCACGCTGGTCTTGCCCGCTCCGTTCGGACCGATGAGACCGACCATCTTGCCGGCCGGAACCGTGAGCGACACACCGTCGACCGCCGTGACGCCGCCATAGTGGACAGAGACGTCACGCAGTTCGAGCGCTGCGCGAGACACTGGCTCGGTCAGTGGCTGTGGATCCGGTAGCGCAGAGTCGATGCTGTCCAACAGAGTCGTCGATGCCGGCGCCTGTCGGGACGCTCGACGACGACTCCACCACTGCTGAGGCGGACCGACGATACCTTCCGGATTCAGGATGACGGTGAGGATCAACAACAGCGCCATGACCGCCGGGTACCAATCGCCAATCCCGATGACCTCGTCGAAAATGATGAAGAAGACTCCGCTGGCGGCCATCACACCTGCCAACAAGCCACCGGACACCGACGTTGCGCCGGCAAGGTAGACAGTGGCGAAGAACGCCACAGATGCCATTGCCGAGAAGGCCTCAAAGGTGACGGTTTGTTGCTGATACGCCAGTAGTGAGCCCCCGAGGCCGGCGATGAACGCAGCGATGGAGAACGCGAGGATCTTCACCCGCACCACGTGCACACCGGCGGCCGCGGCCGACTTCTCATTGGCCCGCACGGCGAGCATCTGCGAACCGAGTCGGCTGCGCCGCAGCAGGGCAACTCCGACGGCGACCGCGATGAGCACCACCAGACACAACACCCCGAAAGTGACACGCGGATAGTCGAGTCCGACGCCGATACTCAGATCGATGCCGAACAGTTGCGGAGGTGGCACTGCGACACCCGAGGACCCGACGATGTCGACGTTGCGGAACCAGATGGCCTCGACGGCGAAGGCCATGGCCAATGTCACCACCGCGACCGAAAGGCCTCGTATCCGCAGCGCGGGGATGCCGATCAAGACCCCGATGACCGCCGCAACGACCGCCGCGAGCAGTGGGGACCACGGAAACCCCAGGTTCCAGTTGTTCGCGATCGGCCCGACGAGGAAGCCGGCCACACCGGCGATGGTCAGCTGCGCCAGCGACACCTGCCCCGCGTACCCGGTCACCACCACCACCGACAGGCCGATGATGGCCATGATCATCGAGAGAATGAGACCCGCTCGCAGGCGTTCGTCGAGCAGGAGAAGTGCCAGGACCGCGATCACACCGAGTATCGCCGCGGGCGCCACGATGTGGTTCGGGCGCGGGGCCCGACCCAAGGTCTGCAAAACGATCGCGCCGCGCGTGGGCAAGGGCTTCGACCGCAGGAACAGCACAACCATGATCAGTACCAGCGGAACAAGCTCCGGCAGACCGGAACTCGGCAGAGCCTCGTGTGTGGCGGCGAGATTCTGAACCCACGACTGCAACATTCCGATCGCCAGGCCGGCCACGACCGCCACGACCACCATGTCGAAGCGCGCGAGCACCGCTGCGGCCAGCGCAGGCACGATGAACAGCGTGTACGCCACCGGCACCACGGGCACGATGGGCGTGATCAGGATGCCGGCGAACCCGGCCACTGCCGAGCTGATCATCCAGTTGACAGCAGCAAGACGATCGGGCGACAGACCGCTGACGTACGCGCCGCGCTCGGTCTCGGCTGCTGCGCGTGTGGCCAATCCGAAAGAGGTGTATCGGAACGCCAACCAGAGCAGAACGGCCAGCAACAACACGGTCAGCGCGAAGTAGACCCGGTCCAGTGGGACTGCGGCGTTACCAAGGCGAAAGGAGTTCGTCGGAAAGATCGGCGAGGCGGCGACGGCGCTTGTGCCCATTCGGACGACGAACATTGCCGAGAGGAGCAGGGAGACACCGAGGGCGGCCACAGCCTTGGCGACCGCAGGTGCGGTTCGCAGCGGCCGGAACACCAGCACGTACAGGATCAGCCCGAGGATGGCGCAACATGCGACGCTGACCAGCGCGGCGGGCACCATGTCCAGCTTGTAGCCCAGGTCGATGGTCGAGTCCATGCCGGGGATCAGGTTGATCAGTTCGCCCTCACGGAGATAGGCGTAAACGTAGGCACCGAAGAGCGCAATCGATCCTGTTGCGAAGTTCACCACTCCGGAACTGCGGTAGGTCAGCACGATACCGAGAGCGAGCGCTCCGAAAACGGCGCCGCTGCCGAGCCCGAGAAGTAGGAACGTGAGTTGGTCGATCATGTGCTGGGCACCTCACACGGTCGCACGGATCCCGTGACAACCACCGGACGACTGATGCTCATCTACCCTCCAGATTCAACTAAATCAGATAACTGATTGTTCTCTTTATAGTGACTTGTCTCACGAAGTGCAACCCGGGTTGTAGCACTCACACATAAACGGGAGTGTCGGCCACCTCGCGGGACGGCTCTCGGCCGCGTGATTCCTGTCTTTCTGGGAGCGACTCGGCGTCGTGCAATCGAGGACGGCATCGGCTGAGGCAACCCGTCGAGATCGCCTGGTCGCAGCTGTAGCCGAAATTCAGTCCGCCACTCGGACAGTAGATTTGGACACAACCATTGGGAGACTGCTGGCCCGAGGGTCTCGCCACGGCAAGTCGAGGCCGAGTTGCGAGCCAGGGGTTGCGCTACGAGAACAGGCTGCGTGGGCGAAACGAGTAGAGGGCGCGCACGGGTGCACAAGTCACCGACGAGGATTCACCAGACACGGGGCGCAGTGAGCCTGGCGACGCTGGAGCACTCAACGACAAACGAACAGCCCTAGCGGGACAGCGATTCGAAAGCCCTGTTGATCACCCGATGTCGCAAATGCCGACACCACCGATCGATTTCGAGCAGGCAATGATGTTCGCCTACAGTTGACCAACTGCGTTCACCGCCTCGGCGACAGTGGCCGAGGCGGCGAGTACGCGGTGGAGGTCACCACCAAGACGGTCGGATCAGCGACCGCTGTCGGTGATCACGTGCCACAACGAGTCTGCGCGACCGTCGTCAAGTGCGCCGAGCGCGAGCTGACCAAGGCGAACATTCCACTCACGCGCATCGCCGAACTCCTTGGCAGCGGCCATTGAGCGCAATGTGAAGTGCCGCAACTGGTGATCAAGCGTGAATCCTATCGCCCCGTGAACCTGATGGGCATGTTTCGAGACTGCAGATGCCGCACGAGCGGCCTGCGCCTTGGCGGCTGCAACAGCGAATTCCGCTGCCTTGGAGTCTATTCCGCATGCCACCGCGGCTGCGACCGCCGCGTTGTGAGCGGCCTGCGTCGCGGTCACCTCGCCGGCGATTGCCGATATCATGTGTTGCACGGCCTGGAACTTGGCAATCGGCCGCCCGAACTGAGTCCGTTGTGACGCATGGTCCACCGTGAGCCCAAGGATCCGGTCGAGGTATCCGACAGTCGACGCCGTCAGACCGAAGGCACCACGAACCCGCCACTCACGTAATGTATCCCGCGAGACTTCGACGATTGCGGTGTCGTCAAGGGTTGCATCGATGCGGACAGTGTCGCGCGGTTCGTAGGCGACGTTGGCCCCCTCCACCACCGTGAATTCGCCACGCGGGACTGTCATCACCACGGCGCGCGGGCCTGCTTCTCCCAGGACCACGACATGCTCGGCGACGCGCGCCCACGCAACACGTGGGAGCACTGCAGTGACCGCGGATCGCCCCTCCCCCGCCGGCGTTATCTCTAGCTGTCCGTGGGCTGATGCAAGCGGTCCGGCAGGAACGGACATCCCGGCGCGACGCAGCAACCAGGAGGCGAGTAGATCGGTGTCTGCGATGGGAGCGGGCGCTGCACTTCGCGCAGCGGACTCCAGAACAACCGATAGCTCGGCGAGTCCGGCCCCGCTCCCGCCACAGTCAATCGGCGTGGTGAGCAGAGTCAGGCCGGAGTCTTCCAGTGTCTTCCACAACTCCGCGTTCCAGCCGATCTCGGTGTGCGGAATCATCAGAGCGTCCGCGGCAAGGCCGTCGAAGATCGAGTCGGCGAGTTGGCGGAGTTCGCGAAGATCGGATTCTGCTGGCATCGTCATGGATATCACTCTCGTAGCGGCACTCATCGAAGACCCATTCCCCGTGCGATCACCCCGCGTAGCACCTCAGTGGTGCCGCCTCGAAGCGTGAAACCCGGCGCATGCAAGATACCTTCGGCCAGCAGGCGGGCGAGTTCGTCCTCACCGTCTGGTTCGGGCTCCAGTGGGGCGGCATCTGACACCGATTCGATGACCTCATGCTCGAACTGGGTGCCGAGATCCTTGACCACAGCCGCAGGAACATCCACCGGCAGCCCCTCGGTCAGCGCACCGGCAACCGACAGCGAGAGCTGCCGGAGGGTTGCGCCACGACCGACGATCTGGCCCAGTGTTTCGAGATCACGTTCGTCTGCAGACTTACCCTGCACCCAGGCCGCGTACGCCGACGCCAGCGGGAAGCTCGACAGGATGCGTTCGGGTCCGCTGCGTTCGACCCCCAGCTCGGAGGTGACCTGACTCCACCCGTCCCCGATATTGCCGAGCACGAGTTCATCGGGCACGAACACCCGGTCCAGGACGACCTCGTTGAAGTGATGATGTCCGGTGAGCAATTTGATCGGTCTGATCTCGATCCCCGGACTGTCGAGATCGACGATGAACTGGCTCAGGCCGTCATGGCGGTGGTTGGTGTCCAACGGCGCGGACCGGGCCAGCACGAAGAAGGCATCGGCGTGGTGAGCACCTGAGGTCCACACCTTGGTGCCGGTGATCTCCCAACCGCCCTCGACCTGCTTCGCGCGCGTCCGAACGCTGGCCAGGTCCGATCCCGATTCCGGCTCACTCATCCCGATCGCGAAGAACACCTCGCCCCGAGCGATGCCGGGCAAATAGCGGCGCCGCTGATAATCCGAACCGTGGCGCATCAACGATGGCCCCACCTGCCGGTCGGCGACCCAGTGCGCGGCGACCGGCGCTCCGGCGGCGAGCAACTCCTCGGTCACCACATACCGCTCGAGATGCGAACGACCATGCCCGCCGTATTCGGTGGGGATGGTCATGCCCAGCCAGCCCCGTGCTCCCAGCCGTGCGCTGAACTCGGGGTCCCAGCCGGCAATCCACGAATCGACCTGTGGCCTGAACCGTTCCGCGCCGAGCTCCTCCGCCAGAAACTGCCGCACCTCACCGCGTAGTTCCTCCATCGCCGGCGATATCGCCGGCGCAGCAGGCACCAGCCGCGCGCTCATGCGCAGTGCTCCGGGTTCGCCGCGCGGATGGCCGTTATGTGCGGCGCGACAGGGCGCGAAGCCAACGACTGAATATCTGCGCGGTCAGCCATCGATCTTGGCAATGTGGTCACGTTCGTCTCCTTGACGACTCTGGATAAGGTGCACCCGGACAATCTATTTCGGGAGTCCGAGGACCCGTTCACCGATGATGTTCCGCTGGATCTCGGACGTTCCTCCGTAGATGGTCTCCGCCCGCGACAGCAGGAGCAGACGCTGCGCGAAGGTGAGTCCCTCGACGCCGGGTCCGGAGGTGATGCCGCCGGCGGCGCCGGCCACATCCATCGCCAGTTCGCCCAGGACCTGATGCGCCTGCGACGCGAACAGCTTGCTGATCGCTGCTGCGGCGTCTGCCGAGGAATCATTGTTCATGACGCTCTCGACCACACGCATCGTCGTGGCGCGCATCAGCGATACGGAGATGTAGGACTGCGCAATCCGGTCGGGCAGACGCGGATCGTCGGGCTCGGCGAGGTTCTTCGCGGCCTCGACGATGGAGAGCACCTCGCGTTCCATCGACAACTGGACCGGCAGAAGTGCCGAACCGCGCTCGCGTCCCAGGGTGGACATGACGACCTTCCAACCGCCGTCTACGTCTCCGACGACCATCGACGCGTCGGTGCGGGCATCGGTGAAGAAGCACTCGCTGAACTCGCCCGACCCGGCCAGATTCTTGATGGGCCGCACGTCCACACCGGGCTGATCGACCGGCACGAGGAGCAGGCTCAGCCCGCGATGACGCAACGACTGATCCGGGTTCGTTCGGCACAGCACGTAGAGCCAGTCGGCCCTGTCGCCGAAGGTGGTCCAGACCTTCTGACCGTTGATGACCCATTCGTCGCCGTCGAGGCGCGCCTTGGTCGATACCGCCGCCAGGTCTGAGCCCGCGGTCGGTTCGCTGAATCCTTGGCCCCAGTGTTCCTCGGCGGAAAGGATTTTCGGGATGAACCGGCGCTTCTGCTCCTCGGTGCCGAAGTCGAGGAGTGTTGGGCCGAGAAGTTCCAGGGCTTGTTGGTTGACCCGAGCCGGCGCCGCACTTCGGGCGTACTCGTACTCGAACACGATCTCCTCGGTCAGTGACGCGCCGCGGCCACCGTATTCTTTGGGCCAGGTCAGCCCTAGCCAACCGCCCGCCGAGAGTTCCTTCTCCCAGGCGACTCGAATGTCCCATGCCGAGTTGTCGGTGGGGCTCCCGACACCGCGATGCGCCGCGAAATCACCGACGAGGTGTTCGTCCAGCCAGGTGCGGACTTCCTCGGCGAAGTCGGCGTGGTCGGCTCCGAAGTCGATTTCCATCGGGTGCCTTTCAGATGTTGAGGGGGCGATACGGGTTGAACTGTGGTGGCCGCTGCTCCACGAGAGCCCGAACTCCTTCTTGGAAGTCCGGCTGCGCCTTGGCCAACGTCAGCAGGTACTGCGCGCGCACCCTGGCTTGTTCCATGGTTTGTTCGCTGTCGCGCCACACCTGCGACTTGATCATCGAGATGGACACCGGCGACACGCTCGCCGCAACCGAGCGCGCGTACGCGACCGCATCGTCGAGCACAGATTCCGGTTCGCTGATGCGCTGCACCACACCGAGTTCAAACGCTTCGTCGCCGGTGAACACGCGGCCGGAGATCATCAGATCCATGGCGTGCGCAGGTCCCACCAGCCGCGTGAGCAGCCATGCCGACGCATCCTCGGCCGGCAGACCACGCTTGGAGAACGCCGTGGTGAACTTGGCCTTGGCGGTCGCGAATCGATAATCGAAACAGAGTGCCTGAACCAGGCCGATACCGGCACACGCCCCGTTGATCGCACCGATGATGAACTTCGGGACCGAAGTGGCGTAGGTCTGCGGCCGACGGTTGGTGGTGTAGGCCGATCCGGCCCGGACGTTGTCGAGCACGGCGGGATCCAGTCCCGGGCAGAAGGAGGTGCCGTGGCCGGTCACCACGATGACCCGAACGCGGTCATCATCGGTTGCACGGTCCAGCGCCGCGTAGAACGCATCCTCCATGTCCGCGGTCCACATGTTGCGGCGCTCGGGGCGGTGCAGCGTGAGGATGGCGACACCGTGGTCGTCGACCTCGTAGAGTACCGGCGCGTCGTTCTCGACCGCCACGTCCTGACTCCTCAACTCAGACATCCGGTGCCTCCCACAGTTCGGTCGCCTCGGGAGGTGCGGCGTGTTTGTCGCCGGTGAATTGCGGCGGTCGCTTCTCGATGAACGAGGCGACGCCTTCGGCCGAGTCCGGCTGACGTCCCATCCACCGGAAGATCTCCCACTCACGATGGAATGCGGCTTCCCGGTCGGTGGCCTGCAGCATCTCGTAGGCCAGTTGTTTGGTCAACCCGACAGCGAGCGGTGAGGTGTGCGTGGCGATCTCATCCGCGATCGCCAGCGCCCGCGGCAGCACTTCCTCAGCCGGAACCGCTTCGGTCGCCAGGCCCATGACCTTGGCGTCGGCCCCGCTGAACAGTCGCCCGGTGAGCAGCAGGTCCATCGCGGTGGACAAGCCGACCAGTTTGGGCAGCAGCCAGAGCGAATTCTGTTCGGGGATGAGTCCCCGCCTGGTGAAGACGAATCCGTACTTCGCCGTCTCGTTCATCACTCGGATGTCCCACTGCAGCGGGAAGGTCAGACCGAGGCCGACCGCCGAGCCGTTCATGGCGGCGATGATCGGAGTGCGAAGCTTCCACGGCCGCGGCCGCGCGGCCATCATGTTGCGGGCGCGGGCTGTGTGCTCGGCATCGAACGCGAAGTTCGCTCCGCCGGGCTCCATGTCCGCACCGGTGGAGAAGAATCGTCCACGCCCGGTCACCACGATCGCCCGGATGCCGCTGTCGGCATCCAGTTCGGCCAGCCGATCATGTAATTCGATCTGCATGTCGGAGATGAAGCCGTTGCCGCGGTCGGGTCGGTCGAGCCAAACGGTGGCTACCGCACCGGAGCGCTCGACACTGATCCCGTGAACAGGCGTCGCGTTGTCCGAGGTTGACTTGACAGCGGCCATTGTCAGCTCCGCGGTTGGCCTGAGCCGTCGGAGTTGGGCCGCGCCTGGGCAACCAGCTTCGGGATCACCTCACCGAGTTCGCCGGGAGCCCACTGCGACAGCTTCTCCTCGGACGGTCCGGCAACCCAGGTCTCCGCGACTCCGATGAGCCCGCCCTTGACGTTGAAAACGCGTCCGGTGATACCAACCGCCTCCGGCGAGGCCAACCACACCACGGGCGGCGCGATATTGGCAGGGGATCCGGCATCGAACCCCGTGCGTTCCTTGATCTCTTCCATCTTCGCGACGTACTGATCGAGGCCGGCGGTCATCTGGGTCAGTGCACTCGGCGCGATCGCATTCACGGTGATCCCGAGACGACCCAATTCGTCGGCCAGGATGACGGTGAACGCCGCGATTGCGGCCTTGGCCGCACCGTAGTTCGACTGCCCGACGTTGCCATAGAGACCTGAAGGCGACGAGGTGTTGATGATTCGCGGGTGCGCGACGGGTTGTCCGGCCTTGTGCCGTTCACGCCAGTAGTTCACCGCATGCTTCGTGGGGCAGAAGGTGCCGCGCAGGTGTACGCGCATCACGTCGTCCCACATCTGCATGTCCATGTTCACGAACATCTTGTCCCGCAGAATGCCTGCGTTGTTCACCAGAACGTGCAGATCACCGAAGGTGTCGAGTGCCGTGGCGATCAGTCGTGCGGCGCCGTCCCAATCGGAGATGTCATCGTTGTTGGCGACGGCCTCGCCGCCGGCGGCGATGATCTCGTCGACGGTCTCCTGTGCCGGTCCGAGGTCGTTGACGACGACCTTGGCTCCTTCGCGAGCGAAGGAAAGTGCGTGCTCGCGCCCGATTCCACCCGCAGCGCCGGTGACGACGACGACCCTTCCGTCATGCAATCCCATTGTGTCTCCCGTAAGTCAGTGTGTTTGGTCGATGAGTCAGGCGGCCGGCGGTTCGCCGAATACGCGAAGAGCGTTGAGTCCGAGGAAGTTTGCCCGCGATTCGGCCGGCAGGTCGATAGCGCGTCCTTCGTTGATGGTGCGCTCGAACGGCAGGATCGGGTAGTCCGAGGACCACATGAGCTTGGTGTTGTTGCGCTTGCGTTGCACATTCCAGATCTCCTCCGGAATGTACTTGGGCGCCCAGCCCGAGGTCATCGCGAACACGTTGGGATGCTTGATCAGCATCGCGACGGTCTCGCTGATCCACGGGTCGCCCATGTGAGTCATGACGATCTTGAGTTCGGGGAACGCAAGTGCCACCTCGTCGATGAGAATGGTGCGCTGCAGCTTCGCCGGCTTCATCGGGCCCGGTGCCCCCACGTTGAAGGTCATCACTGCACCTTCGTCACAGGCCGCCGTGTACATCGGATACGCGAGTTTGTCGTCGATCGGGATGCCGGTGAACATCGGGCATACGCGGATGCACTTGATGCCGTACTCGCGTACCGCGATCCGCACCAGTTTCGCCGCGTCATAGGCGAGGCGGGGATCGATTCCGACGGCGGTGACGAACCGTCCGGGATACTCCGCCTGGATCGAGGCCAGTCGCTCGCACGCGTTGCGCACGACCTCTTCACCGCTCTGGATACCGTGCACAAACGGGGGGGTGATATCACGTGGATACTTGGTGAGCACACCACCCGAGATGCCCAGACGATCCATCTCGGCAACGACATCGGCCATGGACTGACCGCCCTCATAGGCACTGTCGCCGCGTTTGAATCGCTGCACCACCGACGGGTCGGGCACGACCTCGCCGGGCGCGTAGGGAAGGTTGATCCACGTATCGAACACGCGGGGTTCGGTTTCCGCGGTCGTCGAATCGTCGGATGTCGGGTCAGACACCGTGGAGGTCATCGAGCACCTGCTTCCTGGGGTTGTCCGGTTGCGGCCACGGCCGCCTATCGACCGGTGAAATTGGGAGTACGTTTCTCCGACATCGCGGAGAGCGCTTCAGCTGCGTCGTCGGTGGCGGCGACCACCGCGAAGTGCGACGAGATCAGATCGAGAGCCGTCCGCAGATCGATGTTTGCGGACTGGTAGGTGGCACGTTTGATCATCCGTATGGTGACCGGCGGGCCGGCCGCGATCTGGGCGGCAAGGGCCCGGGTCGCGTCGGCGAGGTCGTCATCGTCGACCACCCGGTTGACCAGGCCGATACGGAGCGCCTCGTCGGCGTCGATGAAATCGCCGGTCAGCAGCAGTTCGAGCGCCTTCGACGTGCCGACCAGACGCGGCAGATAGTAGGCGCCGCCGTCACCGGGTGTCAGGCCGACTTTCACGTACCCCTCGGACAGCTTCGCGCTGCGCGCAGCGACGCGCAGGTCGCACATCAGTGCCATGTCGAGCCCGGCGCCGACTGCGGCGCCGTTGATCGACGCGATGACCGGCTTGTCGAGCGCCTCCAATTCCAACGCGACCCGATGGATCTCGTCGTGCAGTTGCGACTTACGCTCCAGCGGAGTCAGATGTGGATTGGCGTTCGAGATGCTGGAGAGATCAACTCCCGAGCAGAACGCCTTGTTTCCCGTGCCGGTGAGGACCACTACCCGGACGTCCGGGTCGGTTCGCGCCAGTCGCAGGTACTCAGCCCACTCCCGCACCATGTCCAGCGTGAATGCATTGCGTCGTTCGGGCCGGTTCAAGCGGATGATGGCGACACCATCGGCGACTGACCACTCGAGATCTGACACGGATTCACCTCCTCGCGCATATCGCTTAATTCGCTAATTATTTGTACTATAGATCGCCAGAGATGCCAACAGGCTCACGGCAGCCGAGAGAGGAACAGCCATGACCGACAGCGGCACCGCATTGCCACTCACCGCGGCCGATCGAGAATTCCGCGATGAGTTGCGCAACTGGTTGGCCGAAAACCTGACCGGCGAGTTCGTCGGTCAGAGCCATCGAGGCGGCCCTGACGATGACGACAATTGGGAACTGCGCCGCGCGTGGGAGCGCAAGCTCGGCGAGGGAAACTGGCTCGGCCTCTCCTGGCCGGTCGAATACGGCGGGCGCGGCGCCACCATGTCGCAGGAAATCCTGTTCGCCCTCGAGTACGCCAACGCGGGCGCACCACCACGCGCCGCATTCCACGGCGAGACCTTGATGGCCCCGACGGCGCTGCACTACGGGACGCCTGAGCAGAAGCAGCGATTGTTGCTGCCCATGTCGCGGGGTGAGGTGGTGTGGTGTCAGGGTTATTCCGAGCCCGGTGCCGGTTCCGACCTCGCCGCCATCAGCACGCGTGCACGGCTCGACGGCGACGAATGGGTGATCAACGGGCAGAAGATCTGGACGACGTTTGCCCACCATGCGGACTGGATCTTCGCGATCGTGCGCACCGAGCCCGGTTCGACTCGCCACTCCGGTCTGTCCTACATGTTGATTCCACTTGACCAGCCGGGTGTACGTGTCGTACCGATCCGCACGATGTTGGGCGACAGTGGGTTCAACGAGGTCTATTTCGACAATGCACGCACCACCACCGACAACGTGTTGGCACCGATCGGCGAGGGCTGGAAGGCGGCGATGACCACGCTCGGCCACGAGCGGGCCACCTCGGTACTCAACTACCAGTTCTCGTTTCGGCGCGAGATGGAGTCACTGCGGCGGGTTGCCGCGCGGCGTGGCGCCGGTCGTGACCCGATCATCCGTGACCGTATCGTCGATTCGATCATCGGCCTGGAGATCATGGGCTACAACAACCAACGGACGCTCGACAACGCCCTGCGCGCCGGCGAATTCGGGCCCGAAGCATCGATCGGCAAGTACTACTGGTCCACATGGCACAAGCAGTTCACCGAACTGGCGATGGACATACTCGACACCGATGGATGGCTCGGGAGCGAGTGGGGCTCCGGCCCCGACGAGGAAGCCGAGACGCTACGCCGCGCGTTCGTTCGTGCCAGGGCCGAGTCCATCTACGCGGGTACCAGTGAGATTCAGAAGAACATCATCGGCGAGCGCGTGCTCGGGCTTCCCCGCGAGCCGCGTGTCACCAAGGAGGCAGTGCGATGAGCAATACCAACCATCCGCCGCTGCGTGGAATCAAGGTTCTCGACCTCAGCCGCATCCTCGCGGCCCCGCTCGCCGCGCAGATGCTCGGCGACCTCGGGGCCGACGTGATCAAGGTCGAGCGTCCCAGCACCGGCGACGATTCCCGTAGCTACGGTCCGCCCTTCCTCACCGATGAGAACGGCGAAGAGAGCGACGAAGCCGGGTTCTACCTCAGCTGCAACCGCAACAAGCGATCCATCACCGTCGACCACTCGACGCCGGAAGGCGCCGACGTCATCAGGAGACTGGCGGCTGACGCCGACGTCCTCATCGAGAACTTCCGCACCGGGGTCTTGGCCAAGTACGGACTGGATTTCGAATCCCTCCGCGCGAACAACCCCCGCCTCGTCTACTGCTCGATCACCGGTTTCGGACAGGACGGCCCCTACGCGCGGCGGCCCGGGTACGACGGCATCTTCCAGGCGATGAGCGGGATGATGAGTGTCTCCGGCATCCCCGACGGCGAACCCGGTGCCGGACCGATGAAGATGGGGGTGTCCATGGTCGACGTGCTCACCAGCCTGTACGCGTCGAACGCAATCGTCGCAGCGCTGTGGAGCCGTGACCACGGCGACGGCGCGGGCCAGCACATCGACATCTCGCTGCTCGACTGCGGGCTCGCCTCGCTGTCGCACTACGCACAGAACTACCTGGTCTCCGGTGTTGCGGCTCCGCGCCGCGGGAACGGCGGGTTCGGCGGGATTCCCTCACAGACCTTTACCGGCTCGGACGGTGAGGAGTTCTTCCTCGTCGCCAGTACACCCAAGCAGTGGCAGGGCGTGACCGAGGTCATCGAACGTCCCGACCTTCTGGAGGACGAGAGGTTCGGTACTGTGTCCGCCCGGATCGCCAACCGTGATCTCGTTCTCCAGACGCTTCGAAACGCATTCGGTGCACGGCCGGCACACGACTGGGTGGTGGCGCTCGAGGCCAAGGAGGTCCCGGTCAGCCCGGTCAACGACATGGACGGTGTCTTCGCGAATCCACAGATTGCTCATCGCGACATGCGGATGCGGCTGGATCATCCGGTCTCGGGCACCGTCGATCTTCTGAGGAATCCGATCATGATGTCGGACACGCCGCTCAACGAATACCGGACGCCACCTATGCTGGGTGAGCACACCCGGGAGATCCTGGCGGGTGAGCTCGGCATGACCGACACGCAGATCGACAAACTGATCGCGAATAAGGCGGTCTGAGTCGACCTACACCAACGCACATGCGCACCAAATGAATCCGGCGCACCCAACTCGACATTCGAGGAGGTGCGCCGGATTCCGCGTCGTCAGGACAGCAGTTCGACCAGGGTCGTATCGGAGTCGCCGACCATGTGCTGCTCGACCTTTTTCAGATGCCTGCGCCACGCCTCGGCAGCTGTCGTGGCGTCGCCTGCACGCAGGTGCATCACGAGCTTCTTGTACGCGCGGTAGGCATGCTGATCGGCCTGCCATTCATTTTCTGCCCCATGCACCGACATGTACAGATCGTTGTGGGCATCCATGATGTTCAGCAACATGCCGGCGAGAACTGCGAGGGTTCGCAACCCGGACAGATCGACGATCGCCTGATGTATTTGGGTGTCGATCCGAGCGAACGCGAGCGGGTCATCCAGGGCCTCGCCCGCCTGATCCACCAGTTCCACGAGCGGCGCCAGTCGCTTTGCGGACACTCCGCTCAACGCCTGGACCGACGCGACTTCGATCTCGGTTCGGGTGCGGTACACATCGGCGAGTGGGACGCCCTGGAACTGCAGGAGCAAGCCGAGGTTGCGTGCCGCGATGGACGCATCCGGCGCGAGCGCACGCGCGCCACCATGGGCACCCCGTAATACGGTGATGATCGCCTCGGACTCGAGGATGCGAAACGCCTCGCGCATCGTCGGCCGCGACACCCCGTAGCGCTCCATGAGTACCGTCTCGCTGGGCAACGGGTCGCCCGGGCTGATTTCGCCAGTGACTATCTGTCGCCGCAACTCCCCCGCGACCAACTCGCCCGCTTTGGGCACGCGCACGACACTCGAACCATTTGTTGCCGCCATGACACCCCTCCGCGACTTTCCCATACGAGCATTACGATTGTTGCCGAGTATATCCGACTGCGACGTCACCGCTGATCAGCCAAGACCATGATGATTGCATTGATCTGCCGGATTCGATGCATCGCCTGATTCACAATCATTGTGCCGTTGTGGTGGCGGCACGCTGCTCAGCGCGCTCGATCAGTTTCCGGGTCAACTCGGCGTGTTCGACCGAGTTGACGCTCGCCCGCTCACAGGCCAGCGCTTGGTCGAGTAGCCCCGTCAGCACCCGCGTCGTGTGGACATTCAACAGGCGCTTGGTGTCGCGCACCGCCCGGATGGGGAGGGCGGCAACACGCTCGGCGAGTTCCGTCGCGGACGCGAGCACCTCGCCGGCGGGCACGACTGAGTTGACGAGGCCCAGTTCTTTCGCCGTGGTTGCGGGGATACGCGCACCGGTGAAGATGTACTCCTTTGCGCGCATCAGTCCGATCGTCATCGGCCACAACAGCGCGGCGCCATCAGCCGGCACCAATCCGACTCCCAGATGCGGGTCCGCGAGGAATGCCGTGTCTGCGGCCACCGCCATGTCACACAGGGCCACAAGGCTTGCACCCAGTCCCACCGCCGGTCCGTTCACCGCCGCGATGATCGGCTGAGGCAGTTCGACCATCGCATGCACCGTGCGACGAGCTTCGGCGAAGACCTCGTCTTGAACGTCCTGGTCCACCTGCGTCTCGACCATCCGCGGGAAGTCGCCGCCTGCCGAGAACGCCCGCCCCGCGCCGGTCAGCACCACCGCACGGCAGGCCGGGTCGGCACCGATTGCTTCCCACACCTCGGCGAGCTCGCGATGCATGACCGCATCTGCCGCATTCATCGCATCTGGCCGATTGAGCGTGACGACGGTGATCGACCCGTCGGACTTCACCTCGATCGTGTCGAACGTGGGACTGGTTGCGGTTCCGGGCATTTTCCCGCCTCTCGATGGTCGATCAACAATTGCCTTAATTAGTTCACCTATTGTACTGTTTATGCAACCGTCCTGACGAGATTCACAAGGAGTGCACCGATGAGCCTCACCCCCAGTCCTGAACGAGAGGAACTCCGCTCGGTCGTCCGGAAGTTCATGGCGACGCACTCGGATGAATCCCAGGTACGTCGCCAGATGGATCTCGGTGAAGGCTACGACACCGCGGTCTGGCGGAAGATGGCCGAGCAACTCGGCGTGCAATCACTGATGATCCCGGAGGAGTACGGCGGCGCGGGTTTCGGGTTCGGTGAACTCGCGATCGTGCTCGAAGAAGCCGGCCGGGCACTGTTGTGCGCACCGCTCATGTCGACCGCTGTACTTGCCACCAGCGCGCTGTTGTACTCGAACGACGAAACCGCCGCCAAGGATCACCTACCCGGCATCGCCGAGGGGACCACGGTGGCGACGGTGGCGATCATCGAGGATGGCGGCAACTGGGCCGAGGACGGCATCACGCTGCAAGCGAAGGCAACCGACGACGGATGGCACCTCACCGGCGTCAAACCTTATGTGCTCGACGGCACCGATGCCGGCCTGATCATCGTCGCCGCTCGGACCGAGTCGGGGGTATCGCTGTTCCTCGTGGATGCCGGCGCGCCCGGGTTCACCGCCACCAATCTGTCCACGCTGGATCTGACCCGGCGCCAAGCACGACTCGAGTTCTCCGACACTCCGGCACGGTTGCTGGGCACCGACGGCAGCGGTTGGGAAGTTCTGGAGAAGGTGCTGCGCGTCGCCGCCATCGCGCTGGCGTGTGAGCAGGTCGGAGGCTCGGCGCAAGTGCTCGAGACCACCGTCGAGTACGCCAAGACACGCGAGCAGTTCGGCCGGCAGATCGGGTCATTCCAGGCGGTCAAGCACAAGCTCGCCGACATGCTCGTCGAACTCGAATCGTCGCGATCGGCTGCCTACTTCGCGACGGCAGCGCTGGAATCCGATTCCGACGACTCCTCTGTGGCGGCATCCATCGCCAAGTCGTACTGTTCGACCGCGTTCTATGACATCGCCGCCGAGAGTATCCAGTTGCACGGCGGTATCGGCTTCACCTGGGAACACACCGCCCATATGTATTTCAAACGCGCCCGAGGCTCGCACAGTCTTTTCGGCACGCCCGCCTATCACCGCGCACTCATCGCGGCTCAGCTCGGTGTCTGAGTACCAGTACCCCGCGGCCGCCCCGGTCAGGAGCCTCGCGGACGCACTCTCGGTGACCCAGAATGGCGAAACAACCTTCGAGAGCGCTCTCCCGGACAGCAATCTCGCACGGCTGTTCGGCGGTCAGGTCATCGCCCAGGCGCTGGCAGCCGCCGGACACGGCGTCACCGACGAGCGACCGCCACACTCACTGCACGCGTACTTCCTCCGACCCGGCCGGGTCGACACGCCGGTCCGTTACGATGTCGAAACCCTCCGCGACGGACGATCATTCACCTCACGCGTGGTCACCGCTAGCCAGCAGGGTAAGCCCATCCTGACGATGAGCACATCCTTTCACGCACATGAACCCGGGATGGGACACCAGATCCCGATGCCGGACGCGCCAGACCCGGAAGGCCTGCGCAGCGTCCATGACATGTACGAGTCGGAACCGGCCATCTACCAAGAGTGGCCGTGGGTGGACCTACGGCGGGTGCCCCGCGCGGCCGGCGACTCGAACACTCATATGCAGGTGTGGATGCGCACGGACGAGCCGGGCACGCCCACTGCACTGGCCCGCGCCTGCGTGCTGGCAGCGCTGAGCGACCTGAGCTTCCTGTCGGTGGTTCTCGGTGCACATGGGATCGACACCCTGCACACCGACCACCAGATCGCCTCCCTCGACCACGCCATGTGGTTCCACCGTGATACGCCTGCAGACGACTGGCTTCTCTACGACCAGACCACGCCGGCGGCCTCCCACGGCCTTGGGTTGGCACACGGTTCGATCTTCACGCGGGACGGACTCATGGTGGCATCGGTCGCACAAGAGGGACTCGTCCGGCCGATCACGTCCGGCTGACGGACCACCCGGCCGCACTTGAAACCAGTACCCATTTCATCGTCACTCACCAATCGACCCCCGGACGTCGTTCTCCGGGGGTCGATTGCGTTGAAGTATCGGGCTGCCTACTGCAGTCGTTCCAGGATCATGGCCATGCCCTGACCACCACCCACACACATCGTCTCGAGCCCGAACTGCTTGTCATGCCAGCGCATCGAGTTGATCAGGGTGGTCGCGATCCGTGCACCGGTCATGCCGAAGGGGTGTCCGGCGGCGATGCCGCCTCCGTTCACGTTCAGCCGATCAAGCGGGATGTCCAGCTGCTTGTACGAGGGGATCACCTGAGCCGCGAACGCCTCGTTGATCTCGACGAGATCGATGTCACCGATCGTCAGTCCCGCATTGCGCAACGCATCCCGACTTGCCTCGACGGGACCGAGCCCCATGATCTCCGGAGATAGTCCCGATACACCTGTCGACACGATGCGCGCCAGCGGCGAGAGCCCGAGTTCTGCGGCCCTGACGTCCGACATGATGATCAGGGCGGCCGCACCGTCGTTGAGCGGACAGGCGTTGCCCGCGGTGACGGTGCCGTTCGGACGGAAGACCGGAGCCAGCCCGGCGAGCTTCTCCACGGTGGTACCGGCTCGGGGGCTCTCGTCGGCGTCGATCACCGTACCGTCAGCCAATGTGACCGGGCTGATCTCGCGCTTCCAGAAACCTGTCTGGGCAGCGCGTTCATAGAGCTGCTGGGAACGCGCCGCGAACTCGTCCTGCTCCTGTCTGGATACCCCACAGATCTGCGCGACGTTCTCGGCAGTCTGCCCCATCGCGATGTAGACATCGGGAAGCTCACCCGCCTCTCGCGGGTCGCGCCACTCGTCGGCGACCTCAGCTTCGGCACGTGATCGTGTACGCGCCTGGGCATCCGCGAAACGCGCATTGGTCCACGGGTTGCGGCTGCGATCGCGTGGATCTGCGTCCGGGGCCACCGGCGGCGTGTCCGAGTGTCCCAGGCGGCCACGGCTGATGGCTTCTACACCGGCTGCGATGAACACGTCGCCTTCGCCGGCTCGCACGGCGTGCATGGCCATCCGTGCGGTTTGGACGCTCGACGCGCAGTAACGGGTGATCGTCGTACCCGGCACATCGTCGAGACCGAGCAAGGTGGCCACCACCCGCCCCATGTTGAATCCCTGCTCCCCGCCCGGCGCGCCACAGCCGAGCATCAGATCACGCACCGAATGCGGGTCCAGGGCGGGAACCTGGTCCAGCGCAGCCCGAATGGCTTGCGCGGCCAAATCATCCGGGCGCATGTCCTTCATCGCCCCCTTGTACGCGCGTCCGATCGGCGTTCGCGCGGCCGCGACGATGACTGCTTCGGGCATGAGAACTCTCCTTATGTTGCTGCCGCGAGTCTCGCGGTCCTAGTACCTCATGTGAATGCCGGCGGCGATGTTGACGATCTCGCCGGTGATGGCCCCGGAGCTGTCGGAGATCAAGAACGCACCGGCGTCGACAACGTCCTCGACGGTGGCGAGTCGACCCAGCGGAGATTTCTTGATCTCCCCCTCCTTCATATCCGGGTGCAGTGCGTCGATGAACCTGGTGCCGGTGACCATGCCCATCGACAAGGTGTTCACCCGGATGCCGAAGGGGCCTCCCTCGTGTGCGCAGGCACGCGTCAATGTGTTGAGTCCACCCTTGGACACGGCATACGGCGCCTCGATCCCTTCGCCACCGACGTCCGGCGCATACGTCGAGACGTTGAGGATCACCCCTGGGGTTCTCGCATCTCGCATCTGCGTCATCGCGAGCTTCGACAGCATCCACGGACCGCTGAGGTTCACCGCGAGAACACGGTCCCAATCAGCCGGGTCGTAATCGAAGATCGGTCCCATGATGTTGTACGCGGCATTGTTGACCAGGATGGAGATCGGACCGAGCTCGCGGCCCACCCACTCGACGACCTCGACGATCTGATCACGATCGCCGACGTCGAGCTGCTTCGCCACTGCGCGCCCGCCATAAGTGTCCGCGATGGAGTCGGCGACGGCCACCACCCGCTTGGCGTGCGAATCGGTGACCACCACCGTCGCTCCGTCTGCGGCAAGCCGTGTGGCCAACGCCTGGCCGATCCCGCCACCGGCCGCCCCGGTCACCAAAGCTATGCGTCCTTGCAGGGCGTCACTCATTCGTCCTCCATCGAATTCCCACCTGGTCACCTCACCGAGCTCTGCCCGTGTTGACAACACGAACCCGGCTGACGGCGAAGGTCAAGTCGCGGGGCTCGCCACCGTCCGATCCCACGTCGCGAGGCGCACGGAGTTCTCGACCTTGCCCGCACCGAAGGATGCACAGCACCGTTCCCGACGGGCGTGCATCCGCACCAAGCCCACCCACGTCCCATCGATCGCGATCGGCTCGACGTCGTATCAACGACGTCGGAACGCGACCGTACCTGTCCGTGGACTCGCTGGTGCGACCTCAGCGTGACATGATCGCCACGGCGCCGGTCCCCGGCGAGCCGTAGAGATGTGTGTAACCCACCTTGTGTGGCCCGGCGATCTGCCGTTCACCGGCTTCACCGCGCAATTGCACAACGATCTCGTGCACCTGCCGCAGACCGGAAGCGCCGATGGGCTCCCCGTTGGCCATCAAGCCGCCGTCGGTGTTCACCGGAAGTCCACCGTCGATATTCGTCCAGCCCTCGGCGATCAGCTTCTCCTGGTCGCCGTCGGCGCAGAAACCGTTCTCCGCGAGGTGAATGATCTCCGAGCCGGCATCGGTGTCCTGCAGTTGGGCGACGTGGACGTCTTCCGGCCCGACACCGGCCACGGCGAAGGCTGCGCGCGACGCGTCGACCGTCGGGCTGGGCGTTCCGTTGGCCGGCAGCGATGGGCTCTGCATCTCGAACGCACCGAACCGACGCGTGCGGAGCTCACTGGCCAGCAGGTGAACTGCCCGATCCGTGTATTTGGAGGCCTGATCGCGACGGCACAGGACCACGGCCGCAGCGCCCTCATTCGGAGCGCAGTACATGTATTGCGTCAAGGGATAGTTGAGGTAGGGCGCGTCCAGGATCGCGTCCTCGTCCATCGCAGTGCGACGCCATGCCTTCTCGTTGCGCGCTCCGTTGCCGAAGTTCTTCGCCGCGACCCTGGCGAGGGTTCGTTGCGTGATGCCGTACTGGTTCATGTAGCGGTTGATCTTCATGCCGAAGAAGTGCGTCGTCAGGAACAGGCCGGTTTCGCCGTACCACGCAGGCAGCCCGAGGACCGACGGGTCGCCCCCGAACGCGCCACGGGGGTGCTTGTCGAAACCGACCGCGATGGCGATGTCGGCCTCGCCGTTCTCGATGGCATTGGCGGCCATGGTCAGCGAGGTGTTGCCTGTTGCGCAGCCGTTGAACACCCCGAAGAAGGGGATGCCGGTCAGGCCCATCTTGCCCACGATGGCGTCGGGATTGGAGACCTCATGGCTACCGGCGAAACCGCGCTGCACCTGGTCCCAGGAGATACCTGCGTCTGCCAAGGCGAGGTTGATGGCGTCGCGGCCCATCTCCAGTGCTTGCTTGTCGCCGAATCGGCCGAACGGATGCAGGCCCACACCGATGATCGAAACATTCTTCATTACCGGGCTCCCGTCTCTGCCGCATCCACGCCTGCTTCATCACGTGCACCCGCCGGGGCAAACGCAAACGTCTCGACCTCGTGGGGCGATTCGCCGGCGACGGTGAACGGCACGAGAACCACCGTCATCTCCTGACCGATCGTCAGCTGTTCCGGGTCGCGCACGGTGAGCCGGCCTTCTACCAGGACGCCTTCCGGGAACTCGACGTATCCGACCGCGTACGGCTCGAACGACGTCTTGTCGACGACGCCGGCGTACGGCGGAGACGGCGGCGGGAACTGCTGAGTTGTCCAGGTGAACAACGTTCCGGTCGAAGACAGCAAGATGGTCTCGACGTCGTCACCCTCCGGGGCAGCGGGGAATGACACCGAACCGTCACTCAACCGTCGAGAGGCAATCAATTGCGCCTCGCCGTCCGCTCGGGTGAACAACCCCTCCGCAACGGGAGTTCTCGTGGTCTCCACAGCGCCCTCCTCCAAACTCGAATCAGCATAATTAGCTAGCTATTTATAGCTTCGGCGCGACCGCTTCGTCAACCCGGCGTGCATCGCTGTTGACTCTTATTAGTTAATGCATTGTACTTATTAGATCTGCGACGGTCGCCAACTGGAGCGCCGCCAGGGCCGACACGGGTCGGCCGCAGACGTTGAAGAAGGAGAATCACATGCGCGATGCCGTCATCGTGGAAGCGGTCCGCAGCCCTATCGGGAAACGAAATGGTGCGCTGAGTGGTGTGCACGCGGTCGACCTGTCTGCCCAGATCCTCACCGCCCTTGCCGAACGATCGGGTATCGATGTCAATCTCATCGAGGACGTGCACTGGGGCAACGTCATCAGTATCGGGCAGCAATCGGGCAACATCGGACGTATGGCCGTGCTCGGCGCCGGCTGGCCCGAAGCCATCCCGGGCTTCACCGTGGACCGTCAGTGCGGATCGTCGCAGCAGGCGATTTCAACCGCTGCCGCCACCATCGTGTCGGGCCAGGCCGACATCATCGTCGCCGGTGGTGTGGAGATGATGTCGAATGTGCCGATGGGCGCCGCCAGCGTCGAGGGCACCGGAGAGATGGGTGGGCCGGCGGTGGACCGCTATGCCGACGAACTCAGCCGCTTTCCCGGCTTCCACGGCCGATTCAACCAGGGTGCCGGCGCGGAGAAGATCGCTGCCGACTACAAGCTGACACGCAGTCAGGTCGACGAATACTCCGTCCAATCGCATGAGCGGGCCGCCCAGGCACGTGAGACCGGACTCTTCGAGGACGAGATCACCACCGTCAGCGCGAACGGCACCGCATTTGCCGCCGACGAGGGCATCCGGCCGGGTTCCACCGTCGAGAAGCTCGGCGGGCTCAAAACCCCCTTCCTGGCCGACGGTGTGATCACCGCGGGCAATGCGTCGCAGATCTCCGACGGTGCCGCGGCACTGCTCATGATGACATCTGAGAAAGCCGCCTCACTGGGGCTCAAGCCCCTGGCCCGTGTGCACACCGCAGTGGTGACAGGTGACGATCCGGTGAAGATGCTGACCGGCCCCATCCCGGCGACGGCACTGGCCCTGAAGCGGTCGGGCCTGTCGATCACCGACATCGACGCGTTCGAGATCAACGAAGCGTTCGCGCCGGTACCGTTGGCCTGGCAGATCGAGACCGGCGCAAGCGGCAAGCGTCTCAATCCGCTCGGTGGCGCGATCGCGCTCGGTCATCCGCTCGGCGCATCGGGTGCACGTCTTGCGGTGACGCTCGTCCACCACCTCAAGCACACCGGTGGCCGCTACGGACTGCAGTCCATGTGCGAAGGTGGCGGCACCGCCAATGCGACCATCTACGAAGCCCTCTGAGCATGAGTGAGCCCGAGGTGATCGTCGAGCAGCGCGGGCGTGTGCTGACGATCACGATCAACCGGCCGAATGCACGCAACGCCATCAACCGCGCGGTGAGCCACGGTCTCGCTGCTGCGATCGATCGACTCGACAGCGACCCCGGCCTCTCGGTGGCCGTTGTTCATGGGGCAGGCGGATCGTTCAGCGCTGGAATGGATTTGAAGGCCTTCGCCCGCGGCGAAGACATCCTGGCGGGCGACCGCGGATTGGGATTCACCGGCAGAGGGCCGGTCAAACCGCTGATCGCCGCAGTCGAGGGCCCCGCGCTGGGCGGCGGCTGCGAGTTGGCTCTGGCCGCCGACCTCATCGTCGCAGCCGAATCCGCGCGATTCGGATTGCCAGAGGTCAAGCGCGGGCTGGTGGCCGGCGGCGGGGGGCTCATCCGTCTCCCCCAACGCATTCCGCGACAGTTCGCCATGGAAATGGTCCTGACCGGGGCGGACATGCCGGCGACCCGCGCTCACGAACTCGGCTTGGTCAATCGGATCACCGAGGCAGGCGCGGCGTTCGATGGAGCGCTTGCGCTGGCCGAGGAGATCACCGCGAATGGTCCACTCGCGGTCGCCGCATCAAAGCAGGTCATGGTCGAATCCCAGGACTGGCCTGCCGCAACGATGTTCGAGAGTCAGGACAAGATCATCGTGCCCGTCTTCTCGTCCGCCGACGCCCGCGAAGGCGCTGCGGCATTCGCCGAGAAGCGCGCGCCGCAGTGGACTGGCGCCTGAGCGAGGACATGATCGAACGACTCCGGGGCCATGCGGATCGCATGGCCCCGGAGTCGTTTTGCGTAGTTCGACGAACTCGGACGGTCAGAACATGATGCGGCTGAGGGTCTCGGCGACGACGGCCGGCTTGTCGTGCCCCTTGATCTCGATCGTCTGGCCAACCGCGAGTTGCAGCGCGCCACCGCCGACCTCGTCGATGGAGTTCAGTACGCACCGGAGTCGAACCTCCGAACCCACCGGCACGGGACTGGGGAATCTCACCTTGTTGGAACCGTAGTTGATGCCGAGTTTGGTGTTCTCGATCGTGTAGATCGTCCAACCGAGTCCCGGCAGCAGTGAGAGAGTGAGGTATCCGTGCGCGATCGTCCCTCCGAATGGACTCTCCCGGGCAGCCCGTTCGACGTCGACGTGAATCCACTGGTGATCATTCGTGGCGTCGGCAAAGGTGTTGACCTGCTCCTGAGTGATGGTCACCCAGTCGCTCACACCGAGTTCGGTGCCGACGGCCGCACGCAGGTCGTCAGCGGATGAGAATACTCGCATAAATTGCCCTTCCTAGGTGTCGTGCGGTGGACCGTTCGGCTTACTTCGGACCAAACCGTTGCGCGCCGTCGAGTCGGATCACCTCACCGTTGACATAGCCGTTGGTGGCCAGGAAGAGCGCGGCGTCGGCAAACTCGGAGGGGTCGCCGAGCCGCTTGGGGAACGGGACGTTCTTCGCGAATTGCGCAAGCGCTTCCTCGCCAACGCTCTCCATCATGGCGGTACGCATCGTACCCGGGGCGATCGTGTTGTATCGGACCTTGGTGGCACTGAGGTCGCGGGCCGCGGCGATCGTCAAACCGATGACGCCGGCCTTTGCCGCGGCATAGGAGGCCTGACCGATCTGCCCCTCGTAGCCTGCGATGGAAGCGGTCGTGATGATCGCGCCACGTTCGCCTGTCTCCTGCTCCGGCAGCTTCGACATATGGGCCGCAGCAAGTCGGGCGACGTTGTAGGTACCCGACAGGTAGAGGTCGAGGGTCTTGGAGAAGTTCTCCAAGGGAGCTGGGGTGCCATCGCGCGAGACGATCCGCTCCGTGACGCCCCAGCCACCATGCGAGACAACGACGGTACGCAGATCGCCCTTCGAGGACGCGAGTTCGATGGCGGCGAGAAGGTCGGCTTCTTCAAGAACGCTGGCTCGCGCATAGGTAACCGAGTCGCCGAGCTCGTTCGCCAGCTTCTCACCTCGCTCATCGGCCAGGTCGGCGATGACGACCGAGGCCCCCTCGTCGTGGAAGCGACGTACGACTGCCTCGCCGAGGCCACCGGCGCCACCGGTGACCAGCGCAACGGTTCCGTCAAGTTTACTCATGTTCTCCCTTTCACCAACGAATCATGGCCTAATTCACTAATTAATTGTACTATACAACCTGGACGTAGCCGATGGAACCCCGAGCCGCGACCCGAGACGGCCGACGGTCACCGACGACAGGAAAGCCAGGAACAACAAGTGCCCGAATACATCACCGAGGAACGTCTGAGTGACGGACGCATCGCGCGGATCACCCTGAATCGACCCGAAGCACGCAACGCCCAGAATCGCGGGATGTTGGTCGAACTCGACGAGGCACTCCGCCGGGCAGAGCGCGACGACGAGGTGGCGGTCATCATCCTCGCCGGCAGCGGCAAGAGTTTCTCCGCCGGACACGACATGGGTTCGCAGGTAGCGGCCGACGAAGAGCTGCCCGGACCCCGTCAGCATCCCACCTTCCGCATCGACGGCGGCACCGCGCAGTCCCACGTCGAACGCCGAACCCTGCAGGAATGGCACTACTACTTCGACTGCACTCGGCGCTGGCGCGATCTACGCAAGATCACCATCGCCCAGGTGCACGGCAACGTCATCTCCGCCGGCCTGATGCTGATGTGGGCCTGCGACCTGATCGTCGCGTCCGAGAACACCACATTCGCCGACATCGTTGCGAATCGACTGGGGATGCCGGGTGTCGAATACCTGGCCCATCCATGGGAGTTCGGCCCACGCAAGGCGAAGGAACTGCTTCTCACCGGCGACTCGATCGATGCCGAGGAAGGGCACCGGCTCGGCATGGTCTCCAAGGTCTTCCCCGACGACGAGCTCGCGACGCGCACACTCGCCTTTGCCGAGCGAATCGCACATCGCCCGGCGATGGCTCGCTTGTTGATCAAGGACTCGGTCAACGACGCCGTCGACGCCATGGGATTCTCCGAATCCCTCAAACACAGCTTCTACCTCCACCAACTGGGCCACGCTCACTGGACCGCACTGCACGACGACAAGTTCCCGGCCGCAAAGCCGGGCCCCGACATAGAGGACTGGCGCGCAGCCGGCCCCATTCGCCCGAGCCGACGCGATGAGCCATAACCCTCGTATCGGCACACGACGCCCCAGTCGCCCGAGAACGGGTCTGGATCGATCCCCCTTAATCAGCTAACGTATTAGACTAATTGGCCGCGTTTGCGCGCGGCAACGCAACCAACACTCATCGGAGGCATGAGCCATGGAACGAAAGATCTTTGAACCCGAACACGACGAATTCCGGTCCACCGCACGCGCATTTTTCGAGACCGAGTGCGTACCGCACGTCGAAGAATGGGAGGAGCGCGGTTACGCCGACCGGGAGGCCTGGTTGAAGGCCGGCAAGTTGGGCCTGCTCGGGTGGGAGATGCCCGAAGAGTACGGCGGCGCCGACATGCAGGACTTTCGCTTCAACGCGATCCTCAACGAGGAGTATCACGCGACCGGCGCGGTCGGTATCGGACTGGGCGTCCAGAATGACATCCTCTCGGGCTACTTCCGCGACCTCACCACCGATGAGCAGAAGGCGCGGTGGCTGCCCAAGTACATCAGCGGTGAATACATCACGGCGATCGCCATGTCGGAGCCCGGCGCCGGATCGGACCTGGCCAATGTGAAGACCTCGGCCCGTCGGGATGGTGACCACTATGTCGTCAACGGGTCCAAGACGTTCATCTCCAACGGGCTGCTCGCCGATCTCGTGGTGGTCGTGTGTCGGACCGATCCCGATGCCGAGAAGCCCCACAAGGGGATCAGTCTGATCGTCGTCGAAACCGGCATGGAGGGCTTCACTCGCGGTCGCAAGCTGGACAAGATCGGCCAGAAGGCCGCGGATACCGCCGAACTCTTCTTCGAAGACGTCCGGGTGCCCGTCACCAACCTCCTCGGCGAGGAGAACCGCGGGTTCTACCACCTGATGCGCAACCTGCCGGCCGAGCGCCTCGGTATCGCAGTGCACGCCGCGGCTCAGGCTCGTCGCGCGGTGAAGCTGGCCACCGATTACGCGCATGAGCGCAAGGCGTTCGGGGAGCCGATCGGGAACTTCCAGGTGAATCGGCACGCACTCGCGCAGATGCACGTCGAGGTCGACGTGATGCAGCACTACATCGACCAATGCATCCTGGCGGTCAACGCAAACGAGCTCACCGCCGAGGAAGCGGCGGGCGCAAAGTGGTGGGCCACCGAGACCCAGTGGCGGATCATCGATCGCTGCCTCCAGTTGCACGGCGGCTACGGATACATGAACGAGTACGAGATCGCGCGCCTGTGGCGCGACGCCCGCGTACAGCGAATCTATGGCGGCACCAACGAGATCATGCTCGATATCATCGGGCGCAAACTCGGCTTCTAGACGGGTGTCCCAAACACCACGCACGACAGTCGCCGGACGGCCCGGTATGACCAACGGCTCGGCAACGTCGCCGACCGGAGAGAAGGAACCCGCATGCGAGTAGGCCTCTACTTCGATCTCCGCAACCCGCCGCAATGGCAGACCGACCCACAGCGGCTGTACTCGTTCACACTCGAGTTGTGCGAAGAGGCCGACCGGCTCGGCATCGATTCGCTCTGGTTCACCGAACACCACAAGTTCGACGACGGGTACCTGTCGCAGCCGTTGACTCTTGCGGCCGCGGCAGCGGCACGCACGAAGCAGGCACGCATCGGGACGGGCATAGTCGTGGCCCCCTTGCATCACCCGGCAGAGTTGGCCGAGCAAGCAGCGATCGTCGACCTGATATCGGGTGGTCGACTCGACCTCGGAATCGGAGCTGGATACCGCCACCCCGAGTTCGAGCTCTACGGCGCAGAGCACAAGAAGCGCTACGGGACCACGGACGCCCGGGTCGGTGAACTGCGTGACCTGTGGTCGACAGGTGGTGTCACACCGGGCCCCGTGCAGCAGCCGATTCCCATCTGGATGGGCTATCTCGGACCCAAGGGAGCCGCCCGTGCCGGTCGCCTCGGCGCGTCATTGTTGACACCCAACGCGGAGATGTGGCCGCACTATCGCGCCGCCCTGAGTGAAGCCGGCCATCCGATCGAGCTGGCGCAGATGGGTGGCGGCATTCAGGGATGGGCGACCGAGGATCCCGACAAGGACTGGCCGACGGTCTCCAAACATCTTGCATATCAGCTCGATTCATATCGTCGCCATATGGTTCAGGGGACCGATGCGCCGATACCGCGACCGGTCGACCCGGAACGGGTCGCCGGGCGTCACCCTCGCGCCAGCCTCGACTACTTCTTCTATGGCACGCCTGAATCGGTGGCGGATCGTGTCCGCGCATACAGCGACGGCGCGCCGGTGGACACGGTCTATTTCTGGGCTTCGTTGGGCGGTATGCCGGAGGAGATGGTGCGCCGCAACGTCACCCTCATCTGCGAACGGATGCGCCCCCTCCTCGCCGACGCTCCGGCAGAAGATACGTAGGGGCAGCGCCGAACCCTCGGCAGCTTGCGCCACCGGTAACCCACAACCAGACAAGCCCAACTACTCCGGCTCAGCAGTCATCGATCACGAACGTTCTCGAACTGTTGACCCTCAGGAAAGAGGAGACAGTGCACACCAAACGCGACCTGCTCGCAGGCATCCGAGTCGTCGAATCGGCATCGTTGCTCAATGGCGACACCCTGGGGATGTTGCTGGGCGATCTCGGGGCCGATGTGATCAAACTCGAGAGCCCGGGTCGCGGCGACTACCTGCGCGACTTCATGGGTCAGATCACTCCGCATAACAGCCCCGCGCATGTTCAGGTGAACAGGAACAAGCGCAGCGTCGCGATCAATGCGAGATCGGAGTCCGGAAGCCAGGCCGTGTGGCGACTGCTGGAGAGTGCAGACGTCTTTGTGGACGGCAATGCGGGCGGCGCCATGGACCGTCTCGGGATCGGGTACGCCGCCCAGCGTGAACGCAACCCGGGGGTCGTATACGCCGCCGTGTCCGGATTCGGCATTCTCGGGCCCTACGCCACGATCCCCACGCACGGGATGCTGATGACCGCACTCGCCGGCGCGAACCCGGTCGAACGGGGCGCCGACGGACTCATGCATCCCATTCCTCCATCGGGAATCGGGGGAGCCGAACAGGGCGGGCAGGCGACCACCGCCGCGGCCGCACACGCCGCGATGAACATCTGCGCGGCCCTGGTGGCGCGATCACGCACTGGCGAAGGGTGCATGATCGACGTGGCCGGTTCCGACGCCGTCGTCGCCCAGGCGTTGACCGGAGTGACTTACCAGCTCAATGATTCTCGGCTCACCGACCGAAGCTCGCTGCCCACGGTTGACGGCGGAGTGTGGACGGGCGCCAAGTATCAGTTCTACGAAACCAAAGACGATCGCGTCGTCATCCTCGCCGCCATCGAAGACAAGTTCTGGCAGAGCTTCTGCACGGCGATCGATCGGCCGGATCTCATCACCGACGCCACCACGAATACCGGCGGCGTCGACTTCGGTGCAGACGAGAACGCGCTCCGCGAGGAACTGAATGAGGTGTTCCGGACCCGGACGAGCGACGAGTGGGTCGAGCTGGCGATCGCCTACAGATTCCCGCTCGGGCCGGCCCCGTCAACACTGCTGGAGATGGCACAGGACCGCCACATCCGGTCGAGGTCCATCATCGTCGACGGCGAGCACCCCGACGCCGGGCCGTTCACGTACGTGGGTTCACCGGCGATGATCGACGGTGAGCGATTCACCGTCAACAGGCCTGCACCTGCGCTGGGACAGCACACCCGGGAGGTACTGGCCGAATTGTCGTATTCCGAGACCGACATCGACGCCATGATCTCGGCGGGGGACGCGGCGCAATAGGCGTCTCCCGCGTCCACGGCTCACGCGTGTTTACGCGGAGCGAGGCCATTGACGTGGCCCAATGCCCAAAATATAGTAATTTTATTAAGCTAATTAAGAGGCCGTAGGAGGACTCGGTGTCACACGTGGAATCCGCACCCTACTCACGAGGTCGGTCGCTGGACCGCACCATTCTCGACATCGGGAGCCGTCGATGAGAACCGAGACGCAACGACTCGAGCGCATCGAGGCTCAGCTCGACATCCAGCAGCTCGCGATCCGATACGCCATCGCAGTGGATGAACGCGACGTGGAATCGTGGATCAATCTGTTCGTACCGGATGTGGGCGCCGGCCCCTATGGCTCCGGGCGCGACGCGCTGCGTGAGTTCATCACACCGCAGATCAAACAGTTCTACCGCTCGATCCACAACATCATGGGACATCGGATCATCCTCGACGACAGCGACTCCGCGCACGGCCATGTGTACTGCCGCGCCGAGCACGAGGTCGGCGATCGATGGATCGCGATGGCAATCCGCTACGACGACCGCTACCGACGAGTAGACGGAGAGTGGCTGTTCAAGGGCCGCCGCGAATACCACTGGTACGCCGCAGACGTCACCAGAACCCCCCAGCAGGCAGGCTTCGACGAGTGGCACACGTCGCCACATCCGCCCACCGTACCCCTGTCGACGCCCTCGACCTGGCATGAGTTCTGGTCGGGACACGACACATCCGGCATCACTGCTTCGCCGCTCGATTCCTGATGGACAGCGTGTCCCTTCCGCGGGGGGATTTCGCACCTCCTGCATTCACCAACGACCTAGATGAAGCCGACAAGGAGTCGAAATGAGTGGTGTTCTGGCTGAACACGTTGCCTTGGTAACCGGAGGCGGGCAAGGAATCGGGCGTGGCGTGAGCCACGCACTGGCGAAGGCGGGCGCGGCCGTCGCGGTCGTCGGTCGAACGGAGTCGAAGTGTGTGGCCGTCGTCGACGAGCTGACCGCGCTGGGCGCGCGAGCCATCGCGGTAAAGTGCGATGTCACCAAGCGTGAAGACGTGGACGCGGCGGTGTCGCGAACGGTCGAGGAGCTCGGCGGACTCGACATCCTCGTGAACAACGCACAGTCCTCCAATCAGGGAGCACTGGTCGACGTGACCGTCGAGGACATCGAACTGTCGTGGAACAGCGGCGCCATGGCAACCTTTTTCGCCATGCAGGCAGCGTTCCCCCACCTGAAGGCGAGCGCCAATCCGTGCATCGTCAATTTCGGGTCAACTACCGCGATTGAGGGCAACAAGGGGTTCGGTGCGTACGCGATGGCCAAAGAGGCCATTCGCGGACTGAGTCGCGTCGCGGCCCGCGAGTGGGGCCCACACGGCATTCGGGTCAACATCATCGTCCCCAATGCCCTCTCCCCCGCGATGGAAGAGTTCCGCGATGCGAATCCGGAACGGTTCGAACGGATGCAGAAGGCCGTGCCGTTGGGGCGGGTCGGCGATCCCGAGACCGACATCGGCGGCGCGGTTGTTGCGCTGGCAGACAAGAACCTCACCTATATGTCGGGCCAGACGCTGATGCTGACGGGGGGTGCATGACAGCTTGCTCCGAAAAGCTTCCCGCAGAGCGAGCCTCAGGATCTCACCCTCGGTCCGCACAGACGAACGCACTGTAAACGACATAGTCACATCAGGAGAGAACAATGGCTGACCTCGAAGGCAAAGTAGCAATCATCACCGGTTCCGGATCGGGGATCGGTGAGACGACCGCAGAACTGTTCGCGGCAGAGGGCGCATCGGTTGTCGTCGCCGACATCAATACCGACGCCGCCGAACGAGTCGCGAAGTCCATCGTCGCGGCAGGCGGACAGGCGTCGGCATGCACGTTCGACCTCGGTGACCACCAGTCGATCGCGGCACTGTTCGACTACACCACTGACACCTACGGCGGTCTCGACGCGATCTTCAACAACGCCTCGGCCACCCACATCGCGAAGAACCTCGATCACGACATCGCGCGCGCCGACGCCTCGGCATGGGACGAGACGTTTCGCATAAACGTCAGCGGCACGATGTTGTGCACCAAGATGGCGGCCGAGCGCATCCGGGAGCGCGGCCGCGGTTCCATCATCAACGCCACCTCGGATGCGGGTGCGACCGGCGATCTCGGACATCCTGCCTACGGCGCGGGCAAGGCGGCGATCGCGCGCCTGACAACCTATGCGGCCGTGGAGTACGGACGCCACGGGATCCGGTGCAATGCGATCTCACCCGGCCTCATCGTCACCCCGGCCACCGAGAAGGACTGGGCGGCAGGAAAAATGGCCGAGATCATGACCCGCCAGCACTTGATGGGCCGACTGGGCGCTCGCGAGGACATCGCCCATGCCGCGATCTTCCTGGCGTCGGACAAATCGAGCTTCATCACCGGCCAGGTCATCCACGTGGACGGCGGCCTGCTGGCGCACGCGCCCTACGTCGCCGACATCAGCGACCTCATGGCCGGCGCCGGTTCCTGAAACCACCGAGACGTTTGCGGGCCGGCAACGGTCGGGCACCCTGGGCCTTCGCGGACAAGTCCGTTCGTTACGAACAGACTTGTCCGCGAGGTGTTTCCGGCGCTTCAACACGCTTCTGAGCAGCCCGTACCCACTGTGGCCCAATTCCGACAATTAGCGCGCGTGTGGTTGACGCCACACCGATCATATAGTTTAATAATTACGTCACATTGATCCGCGATGAGTCCCGCCCCGACGAGGGCCGACACTGGCAACGAAGAGAGTGCGAAGATATGACAACAGATCCCCTGAACAATCTCGCCCACCGCATTCCTGTCGATGTGCTCCGACTTCAGGCCGAGGAGCGGAGCGAACAGGTTTTCCTGCGGGACGCTGATACGTCATTGACCTACGGGGAGGTCGACGCACTGGCCGATCGCTTCGCCAAGGGGTTCAGCGACCTCGGTGTGGGTGTCGGTTCACGCGTCGCGCTGTTCATGGACAACTCCGCCGACCTGGCGGTCACAGCATTCGGAGTGAACCGGGCCGGCGGCGTCTGGTCGCCGTTCTCGACCGAGTATCGGGGCGACTGGCTCGCCGAACTGTTCAGGGCCAGCAAGGCCGAGGTCCTCGTCGTCGAGGCGCATCACCTGGCCGAAGTGGCGAAGCTCAATGATCTCCCGTTCAAGCACGTCATCGTTCGCGGAAGCGGTGGAAGCGAACTCGAGGGAGTGGTGTCGCATGACTTCGCGGATCTCGCGAAGAACGAGCGCTGGGAGGGATCGATCACACACGATCCACTCGACACCAGCGCCGTGCTGTGGACCTCGGGCACCACCGGCCGATCGAAGGGCGTCATGCAACCGCATGCCGTCTGGATGCTGTGGGCACAGCGCCACAATGACGTCTTCCGCAAGGTGCAGGGACCGGGCGAGGTGTTCTACTACCCCATGCCGATGTACAACTCCGGCGGTTGGGTCATGAACATCTTCCCCGCACTCGTCAGCGGCGGTACGGCATGTATCGATTCCCGCTTCTCCGTCTCCGACTACTGGGATCGCATCCGCCATTTCGGAGCCGAGCACACGATGACGCTGGGCACCATGCACATCTACCTGATGAACCAGCCGCCCAAGCCCGATGACGCCGACAATCCGCTGCGGTCGCTGGTGATGGCGCCGATCGTGCCGCAGATCATGAAGCCGTTCATGGAGCGTTTCGGTGTCGAACGGATCGCCGCCGGGTTCGGCACCAGCGAAGTGATGGGGGCCACGCTTTACACCTCCGATATGCCGCTGAAGTCGGGGTCGTCCGGGTACACCGTTGACGACGATCTGGTCGAAACCCGACTCCTGGACCACAACGACGCCGAGGTAGGGGTTGGCGAGGTCGGCGAGTTCTGCGTGCGGCCGCGCGTACCCGGTTCCCTGTTCAGCGGGTACCTCGATGAGCCCGAGAAGACCATCGAGGCCTTCCGCAATCTGTGGTTCCACACCGGTGACCTCGGACGCCGCGACGAAGACGGTGAGCTCTTCTTCGTGGACCGCAAGAAGGATGCGCTGCGCCACAAGGGTCGCAACACCTCCACCTTCGAGGTAGAGCACATCGCGCTGCGGCATCCGGATGTCGCAAATGCCGCCGCCGTCGGGGTCAAACTCGCCGACCTCGAGCATGAGGAAGAACTGATGCTGGTGCTGCAGCCGAACGAGGGGGCGGTGATCGACCCGCTCGAGTTCTGCAAGTTCATCGACGAGAATGCGCCGTACTTCTTCGTCCCGCGTTATGTGAAGATCGTGCAGGACTTCCCGATGACACCGACCGGGAAGATCCAGAAGTACGTCCTGCGGGACTTCGGCGTGACCAGCGACACCTGGGACCGTACAAAGGAAGCGCCGGACTGGGCTGAGCGTCGTCCCGCCAAGGCCGCCGCCATGAGCTGAGCGGAATAGTCTGTTACTGGCAATACGGCCGCGGTCGCGACGACGCGGCCGTATTGCCATGCGGGTACTGGGCGCCGAACCCCCTCACAGAGGAGCAACTGAATGGAACGCACGGCTCACGCGAACGCCGATCCGGTCGAGTTTCGCGGTGGCGCGGGCACAGTCCGCGGCGACCGCTGGCGCGTCGCGGAAGGTGTGGCACCGCGCGGCCGGATTCTGATGCTGCACGGCGGTGGCCAGACCCGGCACTCGTGGGACCGGTCCGCACGGGCATTGCAGGCCATCGGCTGGGAGGTCATCACCCTCGACGCACGGGGGCACGCGCAGAGTGACTGGTCACCCGAGGGCGACTATCGAATCGGCGTCCTGGTCGATGATCTGCTCGCCATCGTCGATCAAGTGTCCGACCTCGACGGCCCAGATCTCGGCCGCCCGGTCGTGGTCGGCGCATCCATGGGCGGGATGACGGGACTCATTGCCGAGGGCGAGCACCCGGGTCTGCTCCGCGCGTTGGTGTTGGTCGACATCACCCCCCGCATCGAGCCGGAGGGCGTGGCACGGATCGCCGAGTTCATGCGTTCGGCTCCGGACGGCTTTGCCGATCTCGAGGCGGTTGCCGACGCGGTATCCGCGTACCGCCCGAACCATCCGCGCCCCAAGAACATCGAGGGCCTTCGGAAGAATGTGCGGACGGGAGAGGACGGGAGGCTCTACTGGCACTGGGATCCCGCATTCCACCGGCTGGGGGCCAATCTCGACAACCCCGTGGACCGACGCGACCGGATGATAGCCGCGTGCGCGGGAATCACCGTTCCCACGGTCTTGGTGTCCGGCGGAAAATCCGACATCGTCAGTGACGACGGGGTCGACGAACTCCGCGCGCTGGTGCCGCATGCGTCCAGCGTGGTGGTTGCCGATGCGACGCATATGGTCGCCGGCGACGACAACGACGTCTTCGTCGCGTCGATCTCCGACTTTCTCGACGGGGTGTAGCCGCAGCACCTGTTGAATGCACCGCTGAACCGGTGCACGGTTACGTGGCTTGCCGCCGCGCGCTCACCTCATTGCCGAGCGCCAAGGAGCCTCTGGTACACGATGGCATCTTCGGCGAATGCAAAGGCGCGCAGATGATAAGGGCGCGCGGCCCACCCGAGACTGGTGTTGTGACCCGACGCAGCCTGCACGTCGGACCGCACCAACGGCGAGTTGACGAACAGGCCCGCGAACTCGTCGATATCGTCCGGCTGCACCGCCCAGTTGTACTCTTGCTCGGCGAAGGTCAGATGCACCGGGACAGTGACCCGTGCGGCCTCGTGAGCGACGCGTTCGGGCCATCGCACCGCGTCGATTCGTTCGACTTGGGGCACCGGCGCATGTGGACGCAGATCCAGTGAGCGGTCAAACGTCGCGGGTGGGTAGAACTCCTCGTCCCCCCAGTGCGATCGCCTGCTACGGAATTCGGTGGGCAGTTCTGCGTCACCGAATGTGGAGCTGTGCAGGTGAGCCCGGAGGCCATCGTCATACTTTGCGCCGACACCATTGACGTCCAGCCCGAGCAGCCGCGTGTCGTCGCCGAGCGCGGCTGCGAGCGTGATCGCGGTGATACCGCCGAAGGAATGGCCGACCAGGAAGATGCCTGCGCCGACGTCATAAGCCGACGCCAAGTGGCCTATCGCCTCAACCAGCAGGGCAACCTGGCCGCTGAGGCTGACGTGCTCGTCCTCGATATCTGTTGTCGTTCCGTACCCGGGCCTGTCGAGCGCGATCACCGAGTACCCGAGTTGATGTCCGAGGGTCAGCAGCGAGAGGTCCTCGTGGGCACCCCCATGGAAATAGCCGGCGTGCAGGCCCCCACCGTGTAGAGCCAGCACGAGCGCTCGTGGCGAGTCATGCAGCGCCGCCAATCCGGAGAGCGACACCGACCCCACGGGTACGCGGATCACCTCAACGGGACTGTCAGCGGCAGTCAATGCCTCACTCATCTGATTCGTCATCAGTCACCAATCTCCTGTTCTGCATGACTGCGTATCTGCGCCCCGTGGAGTGGCTGGTCGAGGTCCAACCGTCGGGCGAGATCGCTCTTGCGGATTTTTCCGGTGGATGTTCGGGGGAAGTCGTCGACGACGAACCACTCCGCCGGCTGCTTCTTGCGTGGAAGTCGCTCCGCTGCGAATGCCTGCAGATCGGCCACGTCCACCTGCGCATCGGGCGCCGGCCTGACCGCGGCCACCAGCCGCTCCCCCAGCCGTTGGTCCGGCAACCCGAAAACCGAGACTTCTCCCACGGATTCGCAGTCGGCGAGGATGGGCTCGATCTCGGCCGGGTACAAATTCTCGCCGCCGCGGATCACGACGTCCCGGAGACGCGAGTGAAACGTGACGATCCCGTCGGCCATCGAACAGAGGTCCCCGGTCCTCATCCAGCCGGCCGAGTCGGTCTCCGTCCGCACGGTGCCATCGGATTGGAGATAGCCGGACATGATCAGCGGGCCACGCACGCAGAGTTCACCGACCTCGCCGTCGCGGACGACCGCTCCATCGGCGATGATGCAGTAATCGCGCCCACCCAGCGGTCGGCCTATCGTCCGAGTCCTCGCCAGCACGGAGTCCGTCAGTCCGCTCAAGGACATGCACGGTGCTTCGCTCTGCCCGTATCCCACCAGGAAGCGGATTCCCAGGTCGCGTTCGATTCTGTCGATCAAACCCGCGTCCACTCGCGTCGCGCCACCGATCACCGAGGTCACCGACGCGAAGTCCGCCGCCGTTGCGGTACCTCGTTCCAGGAGATCGACCATCAGCGTCGGCACCAACCCGATCACGTCCGGCGAGGTGTGGCGGATGGCCCGCGTGATCGCATCGGGGTCGATGCTCGGCACCGCGACATAGGTCCCGTCGACGCTCAGTGCCCCGATCACCCCGGCCACCGACCCGCCGACATGATCGAGCGGCAGTGGGTTCACCAACACAGCGCCATCCTTGCCGCCGGCCCCGCGTACATAGCCTTCCGCCGAGCCGAGGACGGCCCGGTGGGACAACACCGCGACCTTGGGAGTGCCCGTGGTACCCGAGGTGAACTGGAAGAGGAACGCGTCGTCGGCTCGTGTCGGTGCCCGCTGCAGGCCGTCGACCGGGGGTGCGGTGTCAGCCATGGCGGACACACTCACCACCCGCACCCCGGGCAGCGCCTGGGCCGCGAACTGCAGGGTGTCATCTGTCGCGATCACCAGGTCGACACCTGTCTGCCCACAGCGTTTCATCAGGTCGTCCGCGGTGTCGGAGGGCGGCAGTGGGACCACGCCGTATCCGACGCACGCCGCGCCGAAGACAGCCTCGACCCATTGCACCCGATCGCGGCCGAGTACGCCGACTCGCGAATGCGCCGGCGTGTACGCCCGCAGTGAGCTACCCACGCGGATCGCCCGCGCATACATCTCTCGCCAGCTGACCGACCATACGGTGTCGTTGTCGTCCACCCACGACACCGCAGCTCTGGCGGGATGCCGCCCGGCCGCGATCGCGATGCGCTCGCCCACTGTGCTGCCGGCCTCACGTGCCACCTCGTCAGCGCGCAACCGCGCATAGGACCAACCAGAGCGAGGAGGTTCTGTCGGTCCCGGCAGCGAGGAGGATTCAGACATCGATGGTCCTGCCGTAGAGAATTGAGGGATCACAGCCGCGTATTAATATACAGATAATTAATCTATATCAACAGCGGACTCACGCCGAGGCGAGGCCGGCGGTTCGACCCCGGACCCTTGAATTAGTTAACGGATTGCTCTATATATGAATGGGGTGCCACAAAGCCCCACATACTCCCGCAACAGGGAGGAGTCCGTCGGCACAGTCGACGCGGCGCCTCGACTACTCCAGGTAGCCCACCGTCACAGGAAGACCAGGATGACAACCGACACGATCAATCTCAACGCCCAGTCGCCGACCGGCTGCTTCAACCATGCCTCGATCGTTTCATCCCGGGCGTTCGACCCGGCCGCGGCGCTCGATGTCGACCGAACCATTCATGGACTGACCCCAGAAGCCGGATACATGTGGGGCTCCCTGCGCGACGACGACGGCAACCTCTACTCGATCATGAGGCGCATCCCAGCCGTGCGCGACCCCGAGGCGAACGCCGACATCAAATCGCTCGGCGGAAAACTCATCCTGCTCGAGGGCGGCCAAGGATCGCAGATGCGACTGCGCCGCGAACCGCGACACGCGCCGGACAGCAACGAACTCGTCCGCGAAGTGATCGAGGATGGTTCGGCCGTGCAGTTCACCGGCACATCGAGCACGTCGACGCAGACGACACGGCTGTCGCTGTCGCCAGAACGCTTCGAATACGCGGAGAGTGGGGTCATCGACGTGACCGGCTCCTCCCTCGCAGCACCTCCGCTGCAATGGTTCCTGCCCGGTCCGGAATCGTCGCTGCTGTATCTCACCCAGACGTGGTTGGTGGAAGGACAATTACTCGACCGACATGTCCGCGGATTCCTCTTCTGGGAGGAGGCCTGGATGCCCCCGAACGCACGCCTCTACGTCAGCAAAGACCCGCTGCACGATGCCGAGTACACCACCTGGTACTCCTGGGCGAACCACTGGGACGACGGGTCGTGCGAGGTGGGACACTTTCTGTTCGGCAACGGCGATTTCCATGTGGCGGTCAGCGCTCGAAGCGACGGCACCGTCTCTGTCGGCAAGTCGATGGATACCACCATCATTCGCGATGCTGAAGGCTACTGGCACAACGGAATCGACTACACGATCGATGGCGAGCGCTGGCGCTGCGAGCCGGACCCGCACGGACGGATGGAAGGCCTTGGCGCCATCCCCAACCCACAGCAGGAAGGCCGCATCCACCGCGTCTCCGACACACGCACTCCCGACGTCTGGATGGCCTGGGGCGAATCCGTCCCTGCCAACGGCGAACGACGCCGATGGTGACATCCGCCCGGGCGTAGCGTCTCGCTCATGACGAACACCGACGAGCAGCCCCCGGCCGGCCGGCCGGGGGCAGAACCTTTCGCGCCCTACGCGCTACTCACAGAACTCGCCGCCCACCGCACCCCGGACCGTCCGGCGCTGACCTTCCAGGGGCGCACCTGGACGTATGCGCAGCTCGACGCTGTGGTGCGCAATGCCGTCGCGACGCTCGAGCACGCGGGCATCACCGCCGGTATGCGCGTGTTGCTCCTCATGGAGAACCGGCCCGAGTATCTCGTCTGCCAGTTCGCGCTCGCACGAATCGGAGCCGCGTTCGCCTGCCCGAACCCGTATTGGACGGCGCATGAAATCGGTCATGCGGCAGCGACACTCGACGCTGCCGCAGCGATTCATTCAGATCGGCATCGTGGTACGGCGGAGGGATATCGCATTGCCGTCGATGTGGCGGCGATCGTGCTCGATGCCGACACCACACCTCCGGGCGAACCGGTCCGCGAGCAACCGGATCCTGCCGGCGAGTTGTGCATTCCGTTCTCGTCGGGCACGACCGGACTCCCCAAGGGTGTGGTGCACACCCACGCGAGTCTCAGCGGCGGCATCGGGATCCTCGTCGATCAGCTCGCGCTGACCGACCGCGACAAACTCCAGATCTCCCTGCCGCTGTGCCATATCTTCGGGACGTCGATGCTGGGCGCCGCCATTGCCGCCGGGGCGCACGTCACCCTGTTCGAGCGTTTCGACTTCGACGAATGCCTTCGTCAACTCAAGACCGGTGAGGTCACGGTATGGCCGCTGGCCGGAACGGTGGCACACCGGCTCGCCTCCATGCCGCAGATCAGCCGAGCGGACTTCCCGGCGCTGCGCTACTTCATGTGGGGTGGCAGTGCGGTGCCCCAGCAGTTGGCCGCTGCAATCACCGGCAAGACCGGGGTCGGATTCCTGTGCTCCTACGGCATGACCGAGGCATTCGCGCCGGTGTTCAATCCGGTCGGCGAGCCGGAGCAGTGGCGGCTGGACTCACCCGGCTTCCCAGCACCGGGTATGGAGATCAGACTCGGCACCGACGACGAGATCGAGCTTCGCGGCCCGTGCGTCGCCCGGTCGTACACAGTGCAGCCGAGTCGAGAAGAAGACGACCCATTCGGTCCCGACGGCTGGTTCCGAACCGGTGACATCGGCCGCATCGATGACGACGGTCGGGTGTGGATCGTCGACCGACGTAAGGACATGATCAAGGTCTCCGGATTCCAGGTCGCCCCCACCGAAGTGGAGGCCGAACTGCTGCGGCACCCATCGGTCACCGACGCCGCCGTGATCGGCGAACCAGACGACCGCCGCGGCGAGCGGGTCGTCGCCTATGTCGTCACCTCGGCACCGGCCGCACTCGATGAGGTGCGCGCCACCGCATCGGAGCGACTTGCGACGTACAAGATCCCCGACCAGATCATCGCCGTCGACAGCTTGCCGCGCAGCGACTCCGGCAAACTCCAGCGCGCCCGCCTACGCCGCGCCTGAGACGCGCAGACCTGAGACGCGCAGCACCTACAGCAACGGCCGGTGGCGGCTGATCGCCACCACCGGCCGTCGGACGGCGCGTCGTCGGTCAGCGACCGGCGATCAGATCCAATCCGTTGTCACGCAAGAACAGTTTGCGGGTGTCGTCGCCGAGACCCTCCACGCGCGAGAAGAAGTCGGCGGGCTCGCGCAGCCCCTCCGCATGCGGCCAATCCGACCCCATCAGCAGGGTCTCGGTGGAGCCGAGCTTCTCCACCATGCCGACCGTGTCGTCCTCCGGGTAGGGAACGACCCGCACGTGCTTCTTGAAGATCTCGCTGGGGCGCTCCGACAGCTGGCCTCCCAGCCAGCGGCCGTTGCGCGCCATGCCGCGGCTCTTGTCCATGTGACGGATGAAGTGCGGCACCCACTCAGCACCGAACTCGCTGACCAGCACCTTGATGTTGGGGAATCGGCCGAAGAGGTTGTCGAAGATCAGGGCCGACAACGTGTCGGTGATCGGTCGCTCGCCGTACGCGTTCTGCCACTGCCACGCCGAGAACTGGAACGGCGGGACGAGACCCCAGCCCCAGTCCACCGAAACGTTCGACTGATAGTAGAACTCTGAAATGTGATAGCACACCACGGCTTTCGCCTCGTTGATCCGAGCCCAGAAGGGATCGAAATACGGGTCACCGGGCGACCGACCGTAGGCCGGACCGGCCGGCATGACGATGAACCGAGCACCCTTGTCCAGCACTCGATCGAGTTCCTGACATGCGCGATCGAGGTCACGCATGGAGATCATGGCCGGCGCATAGATGGTGTCCTTGTACGCGAAGCCCCAGTCCTCGTCGATCCACTTGTTGAACGATTCGATGTTGTCGTACAGCGGGTCGATACCGTCGAGGTATGCCTCGGCGAGCAGCGCCCAGCCGCCGGGGTACATGATCGCCTTTTCGATCTGCTGCTCACCCAGCTGGATGATGCGCTTGTCGCGATCTCGATACTCGGGCTGAATGGGTTCATAGAATCGGCCCGAGTCGGTGGTCTCTCCGGAGGCGCGCTGCTTGAGCATCTCCACCAGCGAGCCCGGAACGTACGCCTCGTCGAGATCGTTCTCGAGCGCGGTGACGATCTTGTCGTTGGCCAGCAGGACCTTTCGGTCATATCCGGGCACCTGGACCGGCCGGACGGCGGTGTGCAGCTTGTTCTTCGGCATGAATCGCGTGAACGCGTCGGTCGCCTCGTATGAATGCTGGTCAAAATCTGTCATCAGGTAGGGCAGGGTGCCCACGGTGTTCTCGATCAGGGCCATCGGGATTTCCTTCCTCGTGGTGGCGGTGGATGCGACGTTGCGTGATCGCCGGCCACCCACTTCCGGGGGGCTACTGGGACCGGCCGATCAACCCGAACCACTCATGAGAGAGGTTATCATCACGAGAGCTTCTCTCACAAGAGAGTAAGGCTGTTTTATTTAACTGATTGCCCGACGTGCACACCACCCGATCGGACTACAGTGAGAGTAAGTCTCATCATGATAGGATCTCGCACATGTCTACCCCGTCCACGACGACGCCGATGTCGCAACGCGACAAGAACCGCGCCCGTACCCGGCGCGACATCGAAACGGCTGCGCTCGAAATGTTCGAGACCCAGGGTTACCACGCGACGACCGTGGACCAGATCACCCGGCTGGCCGGGTGCTCCAACGCGACATTCTTCCGTCATTTTCGCTCCAAGGAGGACGTGCTGTTCGCCAATGACGACGCTGCGGCCCGTGAGCTCGCACGCTTCGTCGACGAGCGAGTCGATCGCGCCCATACACTCGGCGCACTGGCCGAACCTTTCGCGGCCTACGCGACGAGCCTTCTGGTCGAGGCCACATCTGATGCACAGCGTCTGACGCGGCTGGTGATGACGACCCCGGACCTGGAAGCACGTAGTCTACGAATGCGACTCAAATGGGAGCATGCGGTGTCGAGGACCCTGGCATCCGAGTCGGATAGCGACAGAACGTCCTTCGACGATGTACTCCTCGCGTCCTTGGCAGTGTCGTGCCTGTCGACAGCGTTGTGGCGCTGGCAGGAAGTCGATATCTCCGACGATGTCGGGACGCTGACGAAGGCGGCATTCGAATCTGCCGTGCGCCTCGGATCGCGCTGATTGAGTAGATAACTCGGGCTTCACCAAGCCGGCGGGCTCAGCTGGGCGCGTCTGCCGGTTGCGGCCGATAGAACAACGCCAGCTGAGCCAGGCCTGCGCCGACGCCCACGACCAGCGCGATGAGCGCACTCTGCCAGGAACCCGTCCCGAACCCGGCGACTTCGTCGATCGATGCGCTGCCCGGACCAGTTGTCGCGACGCTGAAGGCGATGACGGCGAGGATGAAGTTGTACTCCCACCCGTTGGAGACAATGAAGAATCCGTTCTCGCGGTGCGACGTCCACGCAGCGACGATCATCAGTGCGATCATCGCTGCCGCGGCCAGTGGAGTGAGGAAGCCCAGCGCGAAGAGCACACCGGCGACGACCTCGGTCGACGCTGCCAAGAGCGCGTGCACCCTGCCTGGCCTCATGCCCATGGAGTCGAACCATCGGCCAGTACCTGCAATCTTGCCGCCACGGAAGAACTTCACGTAACCGTGGGCAGCAAGAGTCAGGCCAGTGGCGACCCGCAGCACCAGGAGACCCATATCAAGGGCGGTCATTCAGAGGTCCTCTCTCTCCTCCGAGTCCTCAGCGGTCCGCCAGAAGATGCTTGCGCAGCTTGCCGGTCGGGGTGCGCGGAAGCTCGGTGACAATCCGAAACTCTTTCGGTTGTTTGAATCGCGCCAGCTCCTGCGTGCACAGGTCAGACAGTCCCGCGATCAGCTCGGTGGGGTCATCATCCGCTGTGACAGGTTGGACGTAGGCAACAACGCGATGTCCCATCTCGGCGTCTTCAACACCGACGACCGCGACGTCCAGTACGGCATCGTGCGCGATCAGTACATCTTCGATCTCGCGCGGGTAGATGTTCACCCCGCCAGAAATGATGAGATCCGAGCGCCGGTCCGCGAGGAACAGGTAGCCGTCCTCGTCGACCCATCCCATGTCGCCCACCGTGGCTCGTCCGTCTCCATCGTGTGCCGCCGAGGTCTTGTCGGCGTCCCCGTGATACTGGAAGTCGACGCCTCCGGCGAACCAGATCGTTCCGATCTCCCCCACGGCCATGGGCGCTCCGGCGTCATCGAGAATGACCGGCTCTCCCAGCAATGGCTTTCCCACGGAGCCCGGCTTCTGGAGCCACTCCTCGGAGAAGATGCTGGTGGCTCCGACCCCCTCGGTAGAACTGTAGAACTCGAAGAGAATTGGTCCCCACCAGTCGATCATCGAGCGCTTCACTTCGACCGGGCATGCCGCAGCGGCATGGACTGCGGTCCGATGTGACGAGAGGTCGAACTTGTCACGGACTTCTGGTGGTAGCTTCAGCATCCGCACGAACATCGTGGGTACCCATTGACTGTGGGTGACCTTGTACAGCTCGATGAGTTCAAGCGCATGCGCGGCATCGAACGACCGCATGACGACTACGGTTGCGCCATGTCGGAGTGCGCCCATCGACCATGCCAGCGGTGCGGCATGGTAGAGCGGGGCCGGCGACAGGTACACGTCGCCGGGTACGAGCCCGAGGAGTCCGGAGAGCCAACGCCCCGGGAGGTCCGGGTAACTTCCGAACTCCCCGCCCACGAGTTTGCGCTCGATGCCCTTGGGCCGGCCGGTGGTACCAGAGGAGTAGAGCAGGAAGTCACCTTCGGCCTGGTCCTCGATCGGGACACCGGGAAAGTCATCCAACCTCAGCGACTCCCAACCGTCGGGTAGGGAGGAGTCGTCGACAGAGAACTTCCGCACCTCATGACCTGCAACGGAGACCAACTCGCGACACTGATCCGATGAGATCACCAGCTTCGCACCACAGTCGCCGATGATGTAACCGGCCTCCGCAGGCGTGAGGTGTGTGTTCACGGCGGCATAGTAGAGACCGCTGCGCTGCGCCCCGAAGGCGAGGACGAGCAACTCGAGTCGGTTCTCCAGGACGAGAGCAACGGTATCCCCGGTGCGCAGGCCCTGCTCTCGGAAGAAATGGGCGGCCTGATTGGACTTCGCCTCGAGTTCGCCGAAGGTCAAGGAGTCCCCGCCGGGCTCCACCACGATCGCAGTACGCGACCACCACTCGCTTGGGAATACTCCAGCAGACATCGCCACCTCTTCGCCGCGTACGCCGTCGGTCGACCCCGGCACACCAGGACCATCCATCATCTAACTAATTACTATAGTCTAACTGATTAAGGGCCGGTCGCCTATACCCTATGCACCAGGGGATCTGTTCGCGATCACGCAACGAGACGTCTGGACATACCGCCCAGCAGGCGATGGGCCGTAGTCCACCCCGTCGGCGAGGTCGGGCCGCTCAGGGAGCACCTACCTCAGGCACCAACCGATCATGCAGTTCTGCCATGCGGCCGATGTAGGCATCATAGTCAGGGAACTTGCTCGAGAAGTCCTCGACCACGGCAGGATGGGTGATACCGAGGAAGTGACCAGACTCGATCGTGTCGAACAACATTGTCGCGGCAGCCTCCGGTGTGACCGCAGTGGCCATGGCATCGCGCCCGTATGCGGTTGCGCCGGCACCGGCTTTCATCATCGGTGTGAGCATCCCTTTGGGACAGAAGCACGAGGCTTCGATGCGCCGCGACGCATAGGTGAACGCGAGCCACTCGGCCAACGCCAGTTGCGCATGCTTGGTCACCGAGTACGCCAGCGCGACCGGATTCGAGGTGAGGGCGTTCGCGGATGCCACGGCGGCCAGGTGACCGCTGGACCGCGCCAGCATGCCCGGGAGCAGGGCTCGCGCGGCGTACACATTGGACATCACATGAATCGCATATTCCCGAAGCCAGTGGTCGTCTGATGTAAAGGGATCGCTGAACCCTCCGACGCCGGCGTTGGAGATGAAGATGTCGATGGCGCCGAGTTCACCTTGAGCCGAATCGATCGCGTTGCGTAGATCAGCCTCGCTGGAGACATCGCATCTCACCGCCAGGCCACCCACCTCACTGGCCACCGCAGCGGCCGCGTCGCCGTCGATGTCGAGTACAGCGATTGCCGCCGCTCCGAGTTCTTCGGCGCGCCGACAGGCGGCCGCCCCCAATCCGGCGCCACCGCCGGTGATTGCGACAACGCGGTCGTGAACCATCATTACTGCTGCCCTTCGCCCTTCCCCCTGGTCCTCGGCATCGGTATCCACGTCGGAACTCGTCGTCCGATATAGCCGCGTTGTGTGGAGGTCACACCAGATCACCCCCGGCGGCCAAAGCCGTCGAGCCGTGTTTCTCGTACGACGACAACACGTTACGGCCGACTCGCCATCGATGGACCTCGTCCGGACCATCGACGAGGTGTTGCATCCTGGCTTCTGCGTACCAGGCAGCGAGTGGTGTGTCCATCGTGTAGCCGAGCGACCCATGGATCTGCAGTGAGGTGTCGACCACGTTGCTGAGCATGTCTGCCATGAAGTTCTTGGCGATCGAGTTCTCGTTGGAGATGTCGAGTCCGCTCTCCATCCGGTAGGCGATGTGCATGACCATCAGTCGCGCGATGTAGAGGTCACGAGCGCAGTCGGCGAGCATCCACTGAATCCCCTGACGGTCGGCTAGTGGACGACCGAACGTGTTGCGCGACAGCGCCCGTTCGGCCGCCATGTCGAGCGCTCGCTGCGCACGTGCGATGCTCCACATCCCGTGGCGTATGCGCCCATAGCCGAGTCGGTGCTGACCCGACGCAAACCCTCCGCCTCGCTCGCCGACGATGTTCTCGACCGGAACGCGAACATCGGTGAGGGTGATCTCCGCGTGACCCGTCACGTACTCACCCTGATAGCCGGGGTCGACGGTGTCGTGCAGAGTCGGAACATCACGAACGATGGTGAGTCCCTCGGCGGGTAGTTCGACGAGAAAGGTGGTGAACTGTTCGTGCCGGGGAGCATCGGGATCTGTCTTGGCCATCAACAGCATGTAGTCAGACCGGCTGGCCCCGCTGGTGAACCACTTCTCGCCGTTGATGACCCAGTGGTCGCCGTCGAGGACCGCGGTGGTCTGCATACCCGTCGCATCGGCGCCGGCGCTGCGCTCGGTCATCGCGAAGCAGATGCGTTTGTCGCCGTCGATGAGCGGCTTGAGGTACTGCTGCTTCTGGTCTTCGGTACCGAGTTCCAAGAGCGTGAGCATGGTGGCATCTTGTGGTCCCATGCAGTTCATCGCCCAGCCTGCGAGCGAGGATCGTCCCACCTCCAACTGGATGACCGCGTTGGCCACATGACCCTGGCCCATGCCGCCCCACTCGACGGGAATGAATGGACACCACAACCCCGCTTCTTTCGCGCGCGTTTGGAGCTCGGCGACGATGCCGGCGAACGGCTCCTTGCCGACGCGCCCTTCGTGGGGAATGACCTCGCGGTCAATGAATTCTGCCACCCGGCCACGCAACTCGCGCACCGAATCGGGCAGGCTGAAATCGATCATGGCTACCGCCACCCTTCTTGTGGAAAAACTCTGCGCCGTAGCGTCAGCTGGTCTGCCGGTATCGGCCACCGTCGATTCGGATCAGTTCGCCGGTCACGAAGGACGACGAGTCACTGGCCAGCCACAGCGCCGCCCCGACGAAATCCTGGGGAGTGCCCATCCGCTTCAGGGGCGTCGCATACGTGGCGTCGCGCAACAGTTCGTCTGACCACACGCCGGCGATATCCGTTGCGACCGCTCCCGGCAGAATCGCATTCACACGTACCGAGGGCGCGGCAGCTTCCGCCAGACCGACCGTCAAGGCGTTCAAACCGGCTTTCGCACAGGCATAGACGAGCTCGTCTTTGCCTGGTCGCAACGAACCGATCGTGCTGATGTTGATGATGCTGCCACCCTGGCCGTTTGCCATCCTGTCTGCGAACAATGCGGAAAGACGAAAGGGGCCTTTGAGGTTGACGGCGCTCACCTTGTCGTAGTATTCCTCGGTGATCTCGACGATCGACGGGTATCGCGGTGACATTCCGGCGTTGTTGACGAGGATGTCGCAGCGGTCGAACTCGTCGAAGACACGCTGTGCCAATGCATCACATTCGCCCCAATGACCGACGTGGCAGCCAACTGCCAACGTGCGAACGCCGGTCTCCGCGGAGATCTCGGCGGCAGCTGCCGTGCAGGCATCGACCTTACGGCTGGCAATGACGACCGATGCCCCGGCCTGCGCGAGGCCGGACGCGATGGCACGGCCGATGCCTCTGCTGCCACCGGTGACCACCGCGGTCTTGCCGGCGAGGTCACCGACGAACCCGGTGCCGGTTGTTCGCGACGCGTTTCCTTGTGGCCTATCCATTGTCGATCCCTTCCCACGACGCAGTGAGAATCGCAAATGCATCCGCCAGCGCATCGGCCGGGTTGGTTCCGGTCTCGCCCTCTACCCAGCTCTGCCAGACGTCGTAGGCGACTGCGGATACTGCGGAGGCGATGACGCGCAGCTCGATTGCCCGCCCACCGTCGGAATCGCGACGGCGCGCGAGTATTTCACTGAGATCTGCCACACTGTTGACGATCTCCCCGTTGGTTCGCGACTTCAGATACGAACTCGATGCCAGCAGTTTTCCGCGCTGGCGCACCCATCCACGCATGTCCGACGGGGTAGACGACGTCTCGATGTACGCGCGAGTCAGCGCGGTCACCGGACCTTCATCGGACGGTCGACGCTCCAGCGCGTCGCGTAGGCGATCCAGCAGTGATCGTTCGTATTGCAGTACGATCTCGTCCTTGGATGCGAAGTAGCGAAACACCGTCCGTTGCGAGACACCGGCGCGGCCCGCAATCTCTTCCACCGACACCCCGTCGTACCCGTGGTCATCGAACAACTCCAGTGCGCATGCGCTGATTCGCTCCCGGACCGATACAGCGTGTAGCTCACGGGCCCGGCTCGCCACCGAGTTCATGCTCGGGTTCCCGAAGCGAACTGATACGCGACGTCCACCAGTCGATCCACCATCGCCACCCACGTGGCGGCCGTGTCCTGGTCGCGTGATCTCGTCGCCCGGGCCACTCGACCCTCCAGGATCGAGGCCAACTTGAACAACGCCAGAGCCTGATAGAACGGCAGATACGACATGTCCCGCCCGGTGCGTTCGACGTAGCGATCGGCCAGTTCCGCCCGGCTCGGCAGGCCTGCCCGAAGCTCGGCGACACCGTCGCCGATGTCCCAGGCGCCGATCGCCGGCTGCTCTCCCGGCTCGGTCCACCGAGCAATCAGATGACCGATGTCGAGCAATGGGTCGCCGATCGTGCCCGTGTCCCAGTCGACGACGGCCGCCAGCCGCCGCGTGTCGACCGGCGAGGCCATCACGTTGAAGGGGCTGTAGTCGCCGTGCATCAGCCCGACGTCGTAGGTTCTCGGGCGATTGTCGTTCAACCAGTGAGCCAGCTTGTCGTATCCGGGAATGTCTCGTGTCCGGTAGCCGTCGACCTGGCCCGACCACCGCGCGACTTGCCGCTCGAGGAAACCGTCCGGCCGGCCGAGGTCCTCGATCCCCGCCGCACGGTAGTCGAGATCACCGATGGCGGCCACCGCGTCGACCATCGCGAATCCCAAGTCCCTGCGCGAACTCGGACGGTCGTAGGGCGGCGGTAATGGTCCCACCGGTGTGAAACCGTCCACCTCGGCCATGATGATGAACGCGGACCCGAGCGGGCTGTGCTCCGCTGTGCCTTCCAGCAGCGGCGTCGGATGCGGAACATCCGACCCTTCCAGTGCCGTGAGAATCCGCCACTCCCGCTCCATATTTGACGCGCTCGGCACATCTTTCACAGCGGGTGGTGCGCGCAGCACCCACGTGTGTCCGCCTCGGCGCAACCAGAACAGCTGGTTCGCAACGCCCGTCCCATTGCCCAGTGCTTCTATCGACAGCGGATACCCGTGACCAGGGAGACGATCGGCGATCCATTCGTCCAGGGTCGAAACATCGACATCCGCCGTATTCTTGGCCGCACCCACCAGGGGTCACCTCGCATCCGCGATCTCATGACGACGTCATGCCCAGATGAGTCTGGACCGCGGATCCCAGAACGAGACGCGCTGACGCTTACCCTGTAATCAGTAATCTATATGTCAGCGTGTGTCAACCGTCGATCCTTGCCGTCACGACAGCCTCGGCGCCCGCGTCGTCACCACGCGAGCGGCAGGTATCGCCTTCCCCAGAAGTTGAAGGGTGTGATTCGTTCACTGAAGCCATCCAGTCGAAGGTCCGGGAACCGGTCCAGGAGTCCGTTCATCGCGATCGTGACCTCGAGGCGCGTGAGCGGCGCACCTGGACATGCATGTGGACCGCGACCAAAAGCCATATGCTGCAACACCTCACCGCGAGGGCGGTCGAGGCGGAACTCGTCAGGTTCGCTGAACTTCTCCGGATCTCGATTGGCCGACCCGTACGTCGCCATGATCTTCGTTTTCGCCGGTATCCCCACCCCGCCGAGCTCCGTCTCCGTCAGACTTGTACGGAACATGCCCAGTACCGGAGCGTCAAACCGCAGACTTTCCTCGATTGCGTTCGGAAGGAGCGACCGGTCGTCCTGAACGGTCTCCCATCGCGACCTGTCTTCGAGCAGACGCCACACGAGGTTCGTCAAGAGCGACGTGGTGGTCTCGTTGCCGGCGAGCAACATGTTCATCAGAGTGTTGTTGATCTCGAATTCACTGAGCGCCTCGCCGTCGTCGTTGCGGAAGAGAAGCAGGCGGGACATGATGTCGTCCGGTAGCTCGGCCCCCAGGTGGCTGGGGTTGGGATCGTCTACTTCGGAAAGCAGTGCGCGACGGGGCGCCAGCTGCTCGGCCCAGTAGGAGTTCAACTCGGCGAGAACCCGACGGAATCCCGCCCCGTCCGAATCGGCGTTGTTCATCCCCTCCTCCATCAGCGCATCGGACAGCTTCTTGAAGTGCCCGAGGTCGCCGGTGATGCCCATGAGTCGGGCGATGACACCGATCGGCAGCGGGGCCGCGAACATCTCGTGGAAATCTCCGGATGTCGTAGCTGCCATGTTGCCGAGGAGCTCATCCACGAGTTGACGGATCTCCGGCTCGACGACCTTCAGGTTCCGTGGGGTGAGGCTATCGACTGTGGCCTTGCGGAACTTGCGGTGCTCGGACCCCTCGTTGTTGAAGCCGACACCGCGCTGAAACCGTGGCGACAACCCGTATGTCGCTGTCCACTCATCGGGATTGGACACGACGGCCACCACGTCGTCGTAGCGGAATGCAGTGTAGAAGCCAGGTTCCTGCTCGGTGAAGTGATGAACGGGACAGCTACCGCGGGCCTCCCGGTAAGCGGGGAACGGATCGTCTAAAACCTCCCGATCGAACGGGTTGTAAGGGCAGTTTGTGGTGGTCAACGCATCTCTCCAATTTAGGTACCAGTGTGGTCCTTAATAGTGAGCGTCACGGGATACGTTGTCAATGGGAGACTGGGGACGTGACGAATGCGAGGACACGAGGGCGTCCCAAGGACGAGTCACTGCGGCCTCGAATCCTGAACGCCGCACGCGGTGAACTGGCGGATGCCGGCGTCGAGGGCTTCAGCATGCGGAGTGTGGCGGCGCGAGCGGGAGTGTCACGCAACGCCGTCGCCGCCCGGTGGTCATCGACAGAGTCGCTTCTGGAGGACGCCCTGGGCGAGATCGCACCGTTCACGTTCGAGACCTCGGGAGATCTGCGCACCGACCTTCTGGACCTCGGCGCACGGTTCATCGACAACCTCGCGTCGGGCGCGTTGGACCTACAGCTGCGTGTGGCGGCAGACGCGCAGCGGCATCCGGACACGTTCGCACGGTTGCAGCAGCGGGTACTCCAACCAATGTCTGAGGCCCTGGTGACCGCGTTCGAATCTGCCCAGAATTCTGGGCAGATTCAGCCGGGTGACGTCACCTGGCTGGTCCGGGCATTTGTGGGAGCGATCCTGGCGAGGACCTTCCAGCGCCACGACCGGGAGGTACCGACGCCAACAGATCTGCGGGAACTCGTCGACGAAGTGCTGAGGTGGAGTAACGCCACGCGATAGGTGGTGTTCGGTGCCAGATGTGGAGACACGACCTCCCGGTCGCCATCGAGAGCGAGGCGCTCAATTACTGATCGCCGGCGCGGCACCGGCATAGCGGTCGTCATCGACCTGCGCGGCAGTGAAATCCGCGATATCCGCACGGGTCACCGCGAAGCCGATCTTGTCGGTGCCGAAGAAACCGACCCGCAGATCACCCACGGCGGGACCATCTTTGGGCGCGGTGAAGCGGATGATTGTCCACCGCAGTCCCGAGTTGGTGATGAGGTCGGTCATGCCGAGTAGCTCGCGGTAGGCACGCGGGTACATCGTGCGGCCCATCAAGGAGATGAGTCGCGTCTGCAGCGTCGGCTTCTCACGAGGATCGAGGATGCTCGGGGTTGCGTGCCCCACAAAGCGATCGACGCCGTGCCGCTTCATCGAGTCCAGAATGTGTCGCGTGCCCTCGATCAGCGGATGACCGGAGGCTTTGCGGTCCAGACTCGGCCCCAGAGCACTGACCACGCAGTCCGCGCCAGCCACAGCGTCATCGATCGCACTCGTATCCGACATCTCGCCGATCACGACCCGCACGCGGTCGCGCCAGCTTGCCGGGAGCTTGTCGGGATTGCGGGCGTACGCGGTGACGTTGTGGCCGCGATCCAGAAGATCGGTGACGGTGAGTGTTCCGATGGCGCCGGTGGCGCCGAAGACGGTGACATTCATGACCTGTTCCCTGCCGGCCGCCTCACCGGACGGTGATCACGATCTTGCCGAGAGTGCCGCCGGCGAAGGCGTCGAACGCGGCGGCAGCCTCGTCGAGGGTGAAGGTGCGCTGCACGCTGACATTCGCGTCGCCCGCAGCGACGCTCTCGCCGAGCCGACCAAGGGTCGCAGCATCGGGTTGCGCGTAGATCCCGACGGTCTCCACATTCTCCGCGAGCTGCTGGCCGGGCGGGACGATGGTGGACACGATCCGTCCACCCGAGCGCACCAGGTCCACGAGAGCGGTGGGGTCACCGGCGAGGTGGACGACCACGTCGACCCCGGCGGGATGGGCACTCTTGACAGCGGCGCCGAGATCGTCGGTGTGGTCGACGATCTCGGCGGCACCGAGGCCGGTGAGATGTTGCGTCGCCTCCTCGGTGGCAGCGGTGGCGAGCACTTGCGCGCCGGCGCGTGCGGCCAGCTGGACCACCTGGTTGCCGACACCTCCGGTCGCTCCGACGACGAGCAACCGCTGCCCCTCGGACAGTTCGGCGGCGTCGACGGCCGCGAGCGCCGCCGAGCCCGCTAGTCCCAGTCCGGCGCCGGTGACGAAGTCGATGCCCTCGGGAAGCTTGGCGAGGCCGACAGCCGTGGGAACGGTGACGTACTCGGCGAACGACCCATCACCGAGGTAGGGCTTGGTCACCACACCGAACACTCGATCGCCGATGCGATAGTCGGTGACACCCGCCCCGACGGCGTCGATCTCGCCGGCGAAGTCCTTGCCCAGCACGACCGGGAAGCGGTGATCCATCATGCCGTTGAGTGAACCGCCCGCTACCGCGAGGTCGAAGCCGTTGATCGATGCGGCGTGAATTCGTACGCGCACCTCCCCCTCGGCTGGCTCGGGGATATCGACATCGATGACGTCGGGGGCGACGTCGAACTCGGGAAGCACGAATGCGCGCATGGTTTCTCCTTCATGAATGATGTTGCACCCCACCGCGACGAGATACGAACCGTTCGGTACCGGTCGTCCTTCGGCGCAGTAGAGCGATTGCTCCGCCTGCCACGTGTCAACCAAGCAAATGGAGCCGATATTCCACATATACCACATCGGTGACGCCAACCGGAAGAACCGCTCCGGATTGCTACCATAGGCCGATGGCACAAACAGAGGGCGCAGGCCCCAAACCGTTGCGCGCCGACGCCGAGCGCAATCGCCAGGCCATCATCTGCGCCGCCGCAAACGTGTTCGCCGAGAAGGGAACAACGGTCACCCTGGAGCACATCGCGGATATCGCCGGCGTCGGGGTCGGCACGATCTATCGCCGCTTCCCCACCATCGACGACCTCGTCGCCGTCGTGATGGAGGCGAAGATCACCCACTACGCCGACCGTTCCGAGCAAGCAGCTGAGCAGGCCGTCGACGACCCGTGGCTCGCGTTCGAGGAGTACGTCTTCTTCATCCTCGAACAGCAGGCCACCGACCTGGCATTCAGCGAGCTGATCTTGCGTCCCGACGAGGCCACCGCACTCTTCCGCAGCGAGATCACGCGCGCGTTCGAGGCCAGCGTGCTGCTGGTGGACCGAGCCACAGCCGCCGGCGCGTTGCGACCAGACTTCGACCACAGCGACCTGTATCTGGTGCTCAACGCCAACGCGGGCATCGTCGCCAACATCGGGCGAGAATCACCCGACAGTTGGCGCCGATTTGCTCAGTACATGCTACAGGCGTTCGGCCACGCGGGCCAACAGCAACTTGTCCCGCCTCCTCGGGAGTGGAAGCGGGACAGTTGATTGCGGCGCAATGACGGTCAGCTGACCGAGGTGGCCTCCGACGACTGGGAGGATTCGGTGGTCGCGGAACCCTCACCCGACTCCGTTCGGGTGGTTCCGACGAGAACCGAAGCGACCGTGCAGGGTTCAGTACCCTCGTTGCGCCAGTTGTGCCACGCACCGCGCATGATGATGGTGTCGCCCTTCTTGACCAGCACCTCGCGGCGGTCGAGTTCCAGGATCATCTCACCGGAGAGCACATGCACGAAGTCGATCGAGTCGGTGATGTGCATACCCGGTCGATCCTCGCTGAACGATTCCGCCAAACCCGGCATGTCCGAGGCACTTTCGGTGTCCTCGACCCGGTAACGGTCGATGTCGCCCGATCCCTCGGACTTGGGCAGGAAGGTGAAGAAGACGAAACGCACGCCGCCCACCGGCGGAAAGAACGGGTCGGTTTCCGGTTCGGGATTCTGACCCGGCCCCACCGTGCCGATCCCTTCTGAGGTCCCCCACAGCAGGCTGCCCTTGAAGAGCGGATTCTGGTCGGCGTCGTATTCGGTCAGCGCCTCCACTGTGCGCTCGTAGTAGTCCGAGGTACCGTCGTCCTCCACGCGGGTAACGACGACGCGTGCCGTGTCTGGGTGATGCATGAGACCTTCCTTCCGTTGGGCCGGTGTCGGCGCACGGCACCGGCACCGGCTCTCTCCACTACTTCGTGGTTTCGCCGGTCAAGGTGGACAGGTAGTCGGCGGGCAATCCGATCGCTCGTGGCTCCACATACGAGTCGAAGCCCTCCAGACCTGCCTCGCGACCCAATCCGCTCTGCTTGAAACCACCGATCGGGGCATGGAATCCGGACGGATTGCCGTTCAGTTCGACTGTGCCCGTGCGAATCCTGCTGGCTATGGCGAGGCCACGATCGATATCTGTGGTGAACACCGCACCGTTGAGGCCGTAGTCGGAGTTGTTCGCGATCGCGAGCGCCTCATCTTCGTCCCGATAGGTCAGTACTGCGAGCACCGGCCCGAAGATCTCTTCTTGCGCGATACGCATGTCCGGGTCGACATCGGCGAAAATGGTCGGCTCCACGAACCAACCGCGGTCGATGTCCGGCCGCCCGCCACCGGCCACCACCGTCGCGCCCTGCTCGCGGCCCGACGCGATGTAGCCCTCGACGACACCACGGTGTCGCTGAGTGACCATAGGTCCGATCTGGGTGACCGGGTGTGTCGGGTCACCGACGGGCATGGACTCGATGAGGGCCGTCAGGCGGTCGAGCACCTCGTCCTTGAGACCCTGCGGCACCACCAGACGCGTCTTGAGGCTGCAGACCTGCCCACTGTTACGCAGCGAGAGATAACGCAGCGACTCGACCGCCGAATCCAGGTCGGCATCGTCGAGGAAGATGGCCGCCGATTTTCCGCCGAGCTCGAGCGTGAGCCGCTTGAGATCCTGACCGCACACGCTGGCGAGATGTCGACCCACTGCGGTCGAACCAGTAAAAGCAACCTTGTCCACGTCGGGATGGGTGGCGAGGTACTCGCTACCCTCGCGACCGGCCGGCAGCATGTTGACCACACCCGGCGGTATCCCGGCCTCCTGCAGCAACTCCGACACAAGATAGGCGTCGAGCGGCGTCTCGGGCGACGGCTTGATCACAATGCTGCAGCCCGTCAGTAGCGCCGGCGCGAGCTTCATCATCAAGACACTCTGCGGCACATTCCACGGAACCACCGCGGCCACCACGCCGATCGGCTCCTTGGTGACCAACGCGCCACCCTTGGCCGACCGACGAATGGTGCGGAACGGATACTCGAGTGCCAGCTCCAGGTACGCATCGAGGATCGCCAACGGCGTGCCCGTCTGGATGACCGGGGACATGCTGATCGGACATCCCATCTCATGCGTGATCAGCGCGGAGAGGGTGTCCGCGCTGTCAGCATAGAGTGCACGGAACCTGTGCATCACCTCCAGTCGATGCTCCAGAGATGCCGTCGCCCACGGCCCCCGATCGAACGCGGCACGCGCCGCAGCAACAGCCCGGTCGACGTCCTCACGCCCGGCTTCGGCGACCGACGCAACCACGCGTTCGGTCACCGGTGAGATGACATCGATACGCTGATCTCCCACCGGGTCAACCCATTCACCATTGATGAACAGTTGGTCGAATCGTCCGGTCCAGGGCAGGTTCGACGCGCCGGCGGTGACGTCGGGGGCGGCTTGTGTTGTCACGTGGTTTCCCTTTGCATGCGGTGCGGCCGGAGGCCGATGGTCAGAGTGAGTGGGGTGGCCGGAAGTTCGACGCTGACACCCACGTCAGAATCGAATCGCGCCACGGATGAGCTTCCCGGCGCGCAGGTCGTCGACGAGGTCATTGACCTCATCGAGCGTGTAGTACTTGGTGATCAGCTCGTCGAGCTTGAGTTGTCCGGAGTCATACATCCGCAACAGTTTGATGATGTCGTACTGCGGGTTGCAGCTTCCGTACTGCGAACCCACGAATGACCTTCTCGTAGCGGACCATCTCTGCGCTGGGCACCTGGACGGTGAGCTTGCCCGGGTGCGCCTGGCCGGTCACCACCAGGGTGCCACCCTTGCCGATTGCGGCGAACGCGTCGGCGATCACTTCCTCGTCGACGACACCGACCGTGACCAGCGCCTGGTCGGCCCCCTGCCCCCAGGTGAGTTCGTTGACCTTCTCCCCTGCGGCCTTGGCGTCCGTGAACGCATGTGTCGCACCGAACTTCAGCGCTGTGTCGAGTTTGAACTGCACCGGGTCGACGACGACGACGAACTTTGCGCCGGCCGCGACGGCACCTTGCACGGCGTTGATCCCGACACCGCCGATGCCGTAGACGATGACTGTGTCGCCGGCTGTCACGCCGCCCGCATTCACCGCGGTGCCCCAGCCGGTGGGGACCCCGCATCCGACCAGGACGGCGACGTCGAGGGGCAGCCAATCGTCGATCTTGACCACCGACAGCTCCGAGAGGGTGGCGCGCTCGGAGAATGTACCCAGCATGGAGAAACTGCCGTAGTCCTTGCCGTCGGCGTGGTAGCGGAATGTTCCGTCGAATGCCGTGCCGTTCACGAGAGTGGCACCGTTGTCACACATGTTGGATCGCCCGGTGGCGCAGTAGCGGCAACGGCCGCAGGCCGGGATGAAGCTGCACACCACGTGGTCACCAGGTTGGACCTTGGTGACGCCGGGCCCGACCTCTTCGACGACGCCCGATCCCTCGTGACCGGCCACGATCGGGAACCGCGGCACGATGTCACCGTCGATCAGATGCAGATCGGAGTGGCACAGCCCGGCTGCCACGAATTTCACATGGACCTCGCCGGGGCCCGGCGGATCGACGTCGAGTTCCTTGATCTCGAACCTGGTGCTTCCTTCTTCCAGAACGGCGGCCCTGGTCTTCATCTACTCCACCTCACACGAGTTGCTGACGAAACGAAGCTCATCATCGGCGACAATTCCCTACAATAAATAGACATACTGATGTTGTCAACGTCACAGGCCATAGGCCGTCGATGCGGCGTCACAACCAACGGCAACACCGTCGATCTCACCGACTTATCCGATCAAGCAGGCCTGCGTGGGCGCCATGCGCGCGCACTCCCCGGGCACATCCGCCCAGCGGGTCGCCCGCGAGCCCGCGCGTTCGCACCCTATATTTACTACAATAAATACGCCGCGCTGCCGGATGCGCCACCTCTAATTTGGACACACGGCCTACCCAGGCGCGGCGCGCTTGATGCAGTAGATTCGGTGCGGATCCACTATCGGAGGCAGTCAGATGAGCGTGACCCCGCCAACGCGGGCCAGGCGCGGCGTGAAGCTCGCCGAGCAGCTGGCACAGGAGATCGTCGCGCAGATCTCGCAATCGGGGATGAAGGCAGGCGACCGGCTCCAATCCGAATTGTTGATGGCGCAGCAACGTGGTGTGAGCCGCGCATCGCTTCGCGAAGCCCTCCGAATACTGGAAGTTCACGGCCTCATCACCATCCGCACCGGCCCTAACGGCGGGCCCGAGCTGGCCGAGCTCACCGCACGCGACTTCTCCCGCATGGCGACCCTGCACTTCAACGCCGCTGGCGTCACATTCCGCGAACTCCTGGAAGCGCGGGTCGTGCTCGAACCGCGCATGGCCGAGCTCGCGGCCGTCAACCGGACACCCCAGCAGATGCTGGCGCTGCGGTCGAACGTCCGCGAGCATCGACGGGCGGACGATCTGGTGGAACTCGTCCGCTACGCCCATGACTTCCACGAACTGGTGGCGGACATGGCCGGTACCGATAATCGGGCATTGTCACTGATGACGGCCTCGATCCACGGGATCTTCGACGTGTACCTCCACCGCGGCCGCAGCGTCGAGGCGATGCAGTCGACGGCGGGCGTGCACGCCGAGATTTCCGATGCGATCGAGGAGGGCGATGCCGAGCGTGCCGCGTCATTGATGGAGTCGCACATGCAAGCGAGCGCCGACACGTTCGAGCGGGAGAATCCCACCCTGATCGACCAGACCGTCTCCTGGCTTTCCACCTGATCTCAGCAGCGACTCGCCCCGCCCCCGAACCGATCTGCCGAAGGATCTTCCTGCGCTCCGGGGGTTGACGAACAGGCCCGCCTCGGTTCACTGTATTTATTGCAATGAATACCGGGTGCGTTGGAACGGCACTCCGATGAAGGAGTTCAAGTGGAGATCATCAGGGGCCGTGTGCCCGACACCCCTACGCAGGAGCGGACCGGACCCTTCACGGGTACCGCCTGGGGTGACCACCTCCTCAACACCGACGACGTGGCGATGAGCACGGTGTACTTCGCACCCGGCGCGCGCACGTTCTGGCACCACCACGAACGGGGACAGTTGCTCACAATCACTTCCGGTGAGGGACTGGTCGTTTCGCGCGATGGCACGGTGGCGCGAGTCCGAGCCGGCGACATGGTGTGGACACGACCCGGCGAACAGCACTGGCATGGCGCATGCCATGACTCCTTCATGGCCCACACATCGACCACGCTGGGTGCCACCACGTGGCTCGAAGAGGTGTCGTGCCCGGATTACACGCACGCCAACGACGGCGTGACCGCAGAGTAGGGAGATTCGACATGTCCGAACGCCGTTACATCGTGACCGGTGCCGCCAGCGGCATCGGTCGGGCGGTCGCCGAGCAGGCAGCGGCCGAAGGTGCCGCACTCAGTCTGGTGGACATCTCCGCCGACGCTCTCGAGGATGTCGCCGCCAAGCTGCGGGCCAACGGCAATCGCGTTACCACCGTGGTCGCCGACCTGACGTCGGCCGACGAACCGGCCCGTGTGGTCGAGGAGTCGGTGAGCTTCCTCGGTGGACTCGACGTGCTCGTCAGCAACGCCGGTGCACCGGAGCTCTATCTGCTCAAAGATCTTCCGATCGAGGCATTCGACCGTGCGATCGCACTCAATGTGCGAGCGACCTGGTTGCTCGCGCAAGCTGCGCGCCCACACCTCATCGAGGCCGGGGGCGGCAGCGTGGTGGCCACCGGATCGGTCTGCGGACACCACCCCGCCCCACCGCAAGGCGCCTACGGCGTGGCAAAGGCCGGTCTGTTCATGCTCATCCGTCACATGGCGCTCGAGTGGGGACCCGAGGGCATCCGGGCCAACAGCGTCTCCCCCGGCCCGACGATGACCGGGCTCACCGAGGGGGTCTTCAACGACCTCAACGACCCGCAGCAACGCGCCGTCCGCGAGATGCGGGAGTCGAAACTGCCGCTTCGCAAGCTCGGCACCCCCGACGAGGTCGCCGCGGCCATCGTGTTCCTGGCGAGTCCGGCCGCTTCCCAGATCACGGGTATCGACATCGTCGTCGACGGCGGCATGTCGACGGTGTTGATGCCGTCGGCGGGCGTGTCGACCGGACAGACATAGGCCAAGTCGTCGACGCGCCTTCGGCGCGTCGGCGCACCGCCCGGAGCGCTGACCATCGCGGCGGTCAGGAACCGATCACCTGCCGGACCGCCGGCGCGACCACCTCGCCGAGCCGACGGATCGAACCGAGCACCAGTGGCCGCGGCAACCCGCCCAGATCGACCTGGCCGAGGAAGCGGTCCACGCCCAACTCGGCGTGCAGGTCGAGGATCTTCTCGGCGATCTCCCGGGGGCCGCCTACCATGAGCGCGCCGCGTCGACTCGCCAGGTTCGACATGTCGGCGCGGTCGACGTGCCAGCCTCGACCACCGTTGGTGTTAGGAGAGAGATATCGCTGGTAGTACGGAAAGAACTCGTCCAGCGCGGCCTCCCGCGACTCGCCGACATAGAAATGACTGGTGATCCCGACTTTCAACATGTCATCGGAGTGACCGGCGGCGCGGCCCGCCGCGCGGTAGGTGTCGACGAGCCGCTTGGCGTGATCGAGCGTGCCGCCGATGAGTCCGAGCGCCATGGGCAGTCCGAGCTGACCGGCGCGCTGCGCGCTGGACGGAGTTCCGCCCACCGCGACCCAGATCGGCAGATCTTCGCGCATGGGCGGATTCGGGGCGGCATCGCGCAGCGGTGGCCGATGGGCTCCGCGCCAGGTGACCTGTTGTTCCCCACGCAGGCGTATCAAGAGGTCGAGCTTCTCGGCGAACAAGCTGTCGAGGTCGCCGATGTTCTCCCCGAACAGGGCGAACGGCTCGGCGAATGCGCTGCGACCGGCGTAGATCTCGGTTCGGCCGTGGCTGATCATGTCGAGCGTGGCGAAATCCTGATAGGTCCGCACCGGGTCGAGCACGGACAACACCGTCGCCGTCGTGGTCAGCTGGATACGAGAGGTCGCCTGCGCGATCGCGGCAAGGTTGACCGCCGGCGACGAGACGGCGAACTGCCGCGAATGATGCTCTCCGATCCCGAAGACATCGAGTCCCGCCCGCTCCGCGGCGATTCCGTATGCGGTGATGTCGTCGGTGCGCGACGCCGCCGTATCGGTGGAGCCGGCATAGATGTCGGTCAGGGAGAAGACTCCGAGTTCCATAGGTGGTGTCCTTTGTCGTGTCCTGGCGCCGGCTGTTGAGGGCCGTAACCACACTGCCCTCGACGCACACATACCAGCGCATCAAATGGAGAAAGTATTCCACATGTACACTTCGGGGGTCTGCTAAGCCCTCCCACGGAGAGCTACCCGGGCATAGCCTTGGGGACATGACCATCAAGGACGATGTCCGCGAGTTCCTGATCACCCGCCGGGCCCAGGTTCGACCCGATCAGGTCGGTCTGCCCGAGTTCGGAAACGACCGACGCGTGCCGGGATTGCGACGTGAGGAAGTGGCGATGCTTGCCGGTGTGAGCCTGGACTACTACACACGTCTCGAGCGCGGCAACATCAAGGGCGCCTCGGACAGTGTGTTGAACGCCATTGCCAGTGCGCTGCGCCTCGACGACATCGAGCGGTCGCACCTGTTCGACCTCGCCCGACGCGCAGGTACACAGCGCTCCAGCCGCACTCCTGCCCGGCGACCGGCAGCGGTGCGTGTTTCGGTGCAGCGGGTGCTGGACAGCATGGCCCTGCCGGCGGTCGTCTACAACGCCGCCCACGACATCGTCGGGGTGAATGAGGCGGGACGCGCACTGTATTTCATCCATTTCGACACCGAGGCGACGCCGAACATCGCCCGCACCACCTTTCTCGACCCTCGCGCACGCACGTTCTACGCGGATTGGTCCGAAGCGCGTCGGATGACTGCTGCGATGCTCCGATTCGAGGTGGGCCGCAACCCACTGGACGAGGAACTCACCGCCCTGATCGGTGAACTGTCAACGCGCAGTACACTCTTCCGAGAGAGTTGGGCCGAGCACGACGTCCACGAGCATCGCAGCGGCGTGAAGACCTTCAACCACCCCGGCGTCGGCGCGATCACGGTGAGCTACGACGGGTGGCAGTTGCCGGGTGAGGACGGGCTGTCGATCGTGACATACAGTGCCGAGCCGGGCTCTGCGGACGCCGACCGCCTTGCGCTGCTTCCCGCCTGGGCGGCACAGCACACCGCGTCCGCACCGGAGAGCGCCGTCGACCACGGGTCAACGAAAGCGACGTCAACGCCCGAGTAGACACGGGCACAGGCGAACCGCGCTCCGCATGACAATCACAGTCGCGGGCGGAGCCGCCAAGCGTCAGAGAGGACACACATGAAGACACGCAGAATTGGTTCGATCGATGTCAGCGCGATCGGGCTGGGAGCGATGCCGCTGTCGCTGGGCAACCGCCCCGACGAGACACGCGCCATCGCAACAATTCACGCCGCGCTGGATTCGGGGGTCACCCTCATCGACACCGCCGACGCCTACCAAACCGGCGCCGACGAGGAGAACCACAACGAGATCCTGGTCGCGAACGCGCTGGGCCGGTATTCGGGCGACTTGTCGAAAGTAGTGGTGGCGACCAAGGGCGGCTATGAGCGCCCGGCGGACGGCAGTTGGGTCAACAACGGCAGGCCCGAACACCTCAAGGCCGCAGCCCGGGTCTCGGCGAAGAACCTCGGCGTGGATGCCATCGCGCTCTACCAGTTCCATCACCCCGACCCGGCGGTGCCGTTCGAGGACTCGATCGGCGCTCTCAAGGACCTCATCGACGACGGACTGATCCGCGCCGCTGGGATATCCAACGTCGACACCTCCCAAATCCGTACTGCGCATGGAATTCTCGGCGACCACCTGGTGTCAGTGCAGAACCAGTTCTCGCCTGCGCACCAGGACTCACGCCGCGAACTGGAGTTGTCCGCGGAGCTGGGGTTGGCGTTTCTTCCCTGGAGTCCGCTGGGCGGTATGAGTCGCGGCGGCACCCTTGCGGATGCGAACGCCGCGTTCGCGGCCATCGCCGCAGAGCGCGGTGTGAGCCCTCAGCAGGTGGCGTTGGCGTGGGAGCTGTCGCTGTCGTCGACGGTGATCCCGATTCCCGGTGCATCACGTCCCGAGAGCATCTCCGATTCCGCCTGCGCGGCCGACCTGCAACTCACCGACGCCGAACTCGCCCGCCTGAACGGCTGACCGGGACGCACAACCAGACGACCGACACGAAAGCGAAGGACAGACATGCGTGGAGTAATTCTCGAGGGACCTCGCGATATCCGGGTCATCGACCGCGAGGACCCGAAGGTCATCGAACCGACCGATGCGGTCATCCGGATCACCGCCACCTGCATCTGCGGGTCGGACCTGTGGCCCTACCGCGGCGACGACGACAGTGAGCACCAGGTGATGGGCCACGAGTACGTCGGTGTCGTCACCGAGATCGGCGACGACATCACGACGCTGAAGGTCGGCGACCATGTGGTGGGATCGTTTGTGATCTCCGACAACACCTGTGAGATCTGCCAGGCCGGGTACCAGTCCAAGTGCGTGCACGCCGAATTCGTCGCCGAGGCGATCGGAACGCAGGCCGAGTACGCCCGAATCCCCTATGCCGACGGCACATTGGTCGTCACACCGGGTGAGCCCGACCCCGCCATTGTCCCGTCGTTGCTGGCGGCTTCCGACGTGCTGGGGACCGGCTGGTTCGCCGCGGTGGCGGCCGAGACCGGCCCGGGCAAGACCGTCGCCGTGGTGGGCGATGGTGCCGTCGGACTCATGGGTGTGCTGGCCGCGAAACAACTGGGCGCGGAACGGATCATCATCTCCAGCCGCCACGCCGACCGGCAGGCACTGGCAAGGGAGTTCGGCGCGACCGATGTCCTCGCCGAACGTGGCGAGGAGTTCGTCGACAAGGTCAAAGAGCTCACGAACGGCTACGGCGCACACAGCGTCATCGAAGCCGTCGGCACCGCCGAGGCATTCACGCAGGCTCGCAAGTCGGTTCGCCCGGGCGGGCACGTCGGGTTCGTCGGCATCGCCCACGACGTGCAGATCCCCGGCGACGAACTGTTCTTCGACGAGATCCACCTCCACGGTGGGCCCGCCCCGGTCCGGCGCTTCCTGCCCGATCTGATCCAGCTGATCTGGGATCGCAAGATCGATCCGGGCAAGGTCTTCGATCTCACCCTTCCTCTGGCCGAGGCCGCCGAAGGGTACAAGGCGATGGATGAGCGCCGCGCCACCAAGGTGCTCCTGACCGTCTGAGATAGTCGCCGAGGCAGGCATTTCCGACGACTTTCGGGGCCGCGACGTTCACGTCGCGGCCCCGAACTGTATCCGCCGACTCAGACCGCCGCGCGTCCCCCATCAACGGGAAGCAAAGCGCCCGTGATGAAGCCGGCCCGGTCCGACGCCAGGAAGACCACCGCGTCGGCGACGTCGGTTGTCTTGCCGATCCGCCCCATCGGGATCGACTGGGCGATCAGGTCGAGGTTCTCGCCCATCGCCTCCACGACGGCCTGACTACCGGTCGCGCCCGGTGCGACCGTGTTCACCCGGACCCCGGCGTGTGCGAATTCCGCAGCCCAGCTGCGGGTCAACGATTCCAGGGCGGCCTTCGACGCCCCATACACCGACATGTTCGGAGTGCCGTGTCGGGCGACGAGGGAACTGACATTGATGATGCTGCCGCCACCCTGCGCGATCATGTGCGGCGCGAGCGCGGCGGTCAGGAAGAACGGCCCTCGGACATTGGTGGCGAACTCGGCGTCGAAGGCGTCCACACTCTGGTCGGTGGTGGGAGCGGCCGTCGCGGACGCGGCGTTGTTGACGAGGATGTCGACCGGGCCCGCCTGATCGGCCAGTCGCCGAACACTGTCGATGTCGGTGACGTCCGCGGTGATGAACTGCACGTCGTCGCCGAGTTCGGCCGCTGCAGCACGCCCACGCTCCTCGTTGCGTCCACTCAGGATGACCCGAGCGCCCGCCTGACGCAGGGCGGCGGCAATCTGAAATCCGATGCCACCGGTGGCTCCTGCGCCGGTGACCAATGCCGTCTTCTTGCCAAGTTCCATGCTCGCTGCATTCCTTCTGTCTCGGCTCGGCGCGTTATGCGCCTCGCCACACTCGGCGGGTCCAATCGGAGCCCGCGCTCCATTTCGCGGTAGCGTAGGGTTAACTGGAAAACATGCTCCATATATTCCCGTGGAGCGCATTCGGCTCGAAAGGAGCTCATCTGATGCCGACCATCGCAATCGTCGGAGCCGGCCCCGGCATGGGACTGGCCATCGCCCGCACATTCGGGGCGCACGGGTTCGACGTCGCTCTCATCTCCCGCACCCAGAAGAATCTCGACGCGCTCGCGGCCGAGCTGGCAGGCGAGGGTATCACCGCCAAAGGATTCGCCGCCGACGTGTGCGATCACACTGCCCTGACCGGGGCGTTGCGCTCGGCCGCAACCGAATTCGGACAGATTGACGTCCTCGAGTACTCGCCCGTCGACGCTGCGGGCACGCAGATGGTGTCACCGTCGACGGCGTCGCCCGCCGACATCCAAGCGCAGATCGAGCAGCAACTCTATGGTGCCATCGCCGCCACCCAGGCCGTGCTGCCGGCGATGCGTGAAGCCGGTTCCGGAACTCTGTTGTTCACGACCGGAGGCGGGTCGGTGGACCCCAACCCGATGCTCGGCAACGTGAACGCGGCCGCAGCGGCGTTGCGAAACTGGACTCTCAACCTACACAAGGAGCTCGCGGACACCGGTGTGCAGGCGACCCACGTCGCGATCAGCGTCTGGATCGGTGACGGCCCGGAAGGCGTACCCACCGCCTCCGCCGACCAGATCGCGCCGGTGTACTGGGATCTGCATATCGAGCGTGATCGAGCGGAGCATGTCTTCACCGGTTGAAATCCCCTGCTCCACAGCCACTGCGAGCATGCCAGAACCGTGAGTAGGCGTGAGTGCGCTCTCACCAGAAAACCACCGGTACAGGTACGGGTGGCGACGCGCCTGATCACATAACACGACGAATCGCCCCGGGAACCCCGGGGCGATTCGTTCATCGGACCAGTGTGAGTGCTCGCGCCGCCTACGAGGTCACGGCCGTCGGAACTCCATCGTCAGCGGCTTGCCGTTTCGACAGCGGACGGCGACGCCATACCTCGGCGAGGGCGAGACCGGTGATGGTGTCGACAATGCCCCAGTATGCGGCCGCCAATGCCGCACCACCGAATCCCTCGAAGTACATCAGGACCAGTGCGAGAGACAACGCGCTGTTTCGGACGCCACTCTCGAACGCAACCGCGCGGGCATCGGCGACGGGAAGACGGCAGGCACGAGCGACGCCGTAGCCGATCGAGAGTGACAGCACGTTCTGTACCAGGACAACGCCCAAGACCGCCGACAACCCGGTGATCAAGGCGCTCGCCTGACCGGCAAAGCCGCCCACCGCGATCATCAGCAACACGACCAGGGTCGCGATGTCCACCGGCTTGCGCGCAGCGAGGGCGAATCCCGGATACCGACGCGCAACAAGCATGCCCAGCGCGAACGGCACCGCGATCATGATGCCCACCTCGACCAGCATGTCTGAAATGCTGATCTGAATGTCCTCCAGGAGCGCCGAGACGTCAGACGACATCCCGCCCCACAGGGCGAACGACAATGGTGTCAGCACAACGCACAGTGCGCTCGAGACCGTGGTCAGGGACACCGACATGGTTACGTTGCCGTGCGATCGGTGGGTGAACAAATTGGACAACGTGCCCGACGGGCAGCATGCGACGAACAAAATCCCTAGTGCAACAGTCGGATTCGGGTTCATTATCGCAATGACACCCAAAGTCACGGCGGGCATCAGCACGTATTGCGTTCCGAGCGTGGCAGCCAGGGCGATCGGACGACGGAGAACGTTGCGGAAGTCGGAGGGCCGACTATCCAGGGCGACTCCAAAGAGGATAAAAGCGATCAGCACTTTCATGAGGAGGCTGAGCGCCGGGCTCAGCGTGAACTCGACGCTGTCGATGTCCGACGCGGCTATTGACTGAACAATCAAGGCATTACTCCGTAGGATCTGGTGGTCCGGATGGTCCCCGTGCCGACTCGCCCCTCCGGACACCAGTGGCGAGCGCACTCACGCGATGCCACGCCCCGATCGCCCCCACTGGGGCGTCCGCAGAAGACATGGCGGGTAACCCTGCCTCAGAGTGCGACGTCCGGACGGCGATCGGCCCACGGGAAGGCGGCCTCGAAGGCCCGACTGGCCCGCAGAACCAACGATTCATCGTTGGGTCGTCCGATCACGTGCAGTCCGACGGGGAGGCCGTCGATGAAACCGCAGGGAACAGACGCTGCGGTGAACCCGGTGAAGTTGATCGGTTCGGTGAAGCCGTAGTAGGCCAGGTTGGCGGCAGGATCGTCCAGTCCGACGGTATCGAGACCCGTCGCCGCCTGCGCGGGAAGCGCAGTGGTCGGAGTGAGCAGAAGGTCGTAGCCCTCCATGGCTTCGGTCAGGCGTCGTCGCGCGCCGAACTGCTTTTGAACCGCCCGCGAGTAGTCCGCTGCGCTGGTCGTGCTCGCCTGAGCAAATGTCCCCGCGCTATACATCGTGAGTTTCTCCCACCGTGCTGGGTCCTGGTGGATCGACTCACCCAGAGCCGCGTAGCGATCTGCTCCCGAGAGGACATGCGACGCCCAGGAATTGTCGCCGAGGTCCAGGTCCACCGCCTCGACCGTGGCGCCCAACTCCGCGAAACGATCGGCTGCTCGCCTGGCCATTGCCACGTACTCGGCATTGCCCGGGGCCGAACCGTCCCATCCGTAGGACTCGGTCCATCCGACACGAAGTCCGGTGATGCCACTTTCGAGCTCGCTCAGGTAGTCGGGCGGGTCGATCAGGACGCACGACGGATCCCGCGGATCCTGACCCGCGAGGACACTGAACATGATCGTCGCGTCGCGCACGTCGCGCGCGACCGGTCCGACACCGGAGGTGGTCAGCGAACCACCGAAACTGCCATGCCGCGGCACCCGGCCGCTACTCGGGTGCATGCCGAAGAGTCCGCAATAGGCGGCCGGCAGGCGGATCGAGCCGCCGCCGTCACTCGCGACGGCCGTCGGCATCATCCCGGCGGCGACTGCTGCGGCCGATCCGCCGCTGGATCCGCCGCTGGTCCGAGAAGGATCCCACGGGTTGCGGCACTCGCCGGCGACGCGATTCACCGTCCGCGGGTAGAGGCCGAACTCGGGGGTGTTCGTCTTCCCGAGGATCACCGCATCGGCGCTCCGCATTCTTTCTGCGTGGACCGAGTCTTCTTCGGGCACATAATCATCGAAGGCGAGCGATCCACCGGTGGTGCGCAGACCCTTGGTCCAGAACTGATCCTTGATGCCTAGAGGAACGCCCGCCAGCGGGCCGACCTCTTCCTTGGCGAGGATCTTCTTCTCGACTGCCGCAGCCTGTTTGAGGGCCCCATCCGCGTCCACGGTGATGAAGGCATGGAGGGTGCTCTCCAGCTTGTCGATGCGCCTCAAGAAGTGCTCGGTGACTTCCACCGGCGAGACTTCCTTCGCCACCATCATCTCGCGGAGCCGCCACGCGGGCTCCCACGTCAAGTCGTCCATGTCGCCTTGATTCCTTTCGCACTGCCGAAGCGAACCGACGGCGAATTCAACTATATGCCCTTCCGGGACCCGATTGGCTTGGATTCGACTTCCTGAGACATGCCGCACCAGAAAGCGGAACACAATTGACGGTAACCAAGCCCATGAGCAGCGTCAACGGGTTTCATCTCAATTAACAGAACAGAAACGTATAAACTCTCGAATATGGATAGACACTCGCCTGCGGGCACGGCCGAGACCATGACCGCGGAGACCGCGACAGCCGAGAGCGGGTCCTCCTATGCACGGGCGGACCTCGATGGCGACAGTCCGGCCATCCGGCTGTTCGGACTGATGGAACTCATCGTCGCGAAGGACTCATTCGTCTCTCTGCAGAGCCTCACGACCGAGACCCAGATCCCCAAGCCGACTCTGCATCGCATGCTCCAGCAGCTCGAGGGCGCCGATCTCCTGATCCGACAGGGGGACGGCCGCCACTACGGCACCGGTCCACGGCTCCGCCGGTTCGCGGAGTCCCTGCTTCTCAACGCGACCCAGCACGGCGCGCGCCGGGCCGTGCTCCGTGATCTCGTCAACGATCTGGGAGAAACCTGTGTCGTAGCGACGATCTCGGGCAATGAGGTCCTCTACGTAGACGTCATCGACACTCCACAGCCGCTTCGGTTCGTCGTCGAGGCCGGGTCCCGGGCGCCGATCCATTGCACAGCCAGCGGGAAGATGGGCCTGTCCCAGATGTCTCCGAGCCAGCGGCGCCGACTACTGGAGCCGGCCCGCCTGATTGCATCGACGCCGCGCACCATCACCGACCTCGACATCCTCGAGGAGGAACTCCTCAGCACCCGCCAGCGCGGTTGGGCTCTCGACGTGGAGGAGTATCTGCCCAGTCTGGTCTGCGCGGCCGTGCCGATCCCACAGACAGGACGGTCGAACCTGTTCCTTGCGGTCCAGGCGCCGGCGCTCCGAATGGCGGAGACCCGCGTCCTCGAGATCCTCCCGGCGCTCGAAGAAGCAGCTCGAGCGATCCGCAAGATCGAAGACGAAGGGATCGCCTGACGGCGCAAGCGCCTCAGTCTGCAGCCTCACCTGTCAACGGTGATCGTTTCAACGGTCAGGCTACTGTCCGCACGAGGAGCACGCTGCCGGCGATCAAGATCACGAGCGATGTGACCCTGCGTGCGCCGGAGACCGATATCCGGTTCGCGATCCGACCACCGGTGGCCCCCCCGAGTGCCACCGCTGGAGCCAGGACCGCCATGCTGCGCCAGTCGAATACCTCAGCACCGCCGGCAACATGCAGCATGATCAGCGAAACCACCGATACCGCAAGGAAGTACACAGATAGAGTCGCCCGCAGGGTGCGTCTATCGTCCGGGGCGTACGCCAGTGCGAGTGGGGGGCCCGGAAGTGCGGCGATCACCCCCATGAGACCACCGAGTGCTCCGGCGCCGGTGAGGATCGACTTCCGCTGAGGCAGCCGGGCTCCCGCGAATGCCGCCACGGCTGCGGCGATCGACATCGCGGCGGTCACCGCGGTCAGGACAACAGGGTCGACAGCGGAGATCAGCCATACTCCCACGAGGACCCCGGGCAACAACGCAATACCGAGCCGCACTGTTGTCCGCAGGTCGCAGTATCGTCCGTCACGCCAGAGGACCGAAGCCATCGCGACCACAGTGAGTACGAGCAGCGGGCCGGGTACGAGATCCGGATCAACCATCAGCAACAGTGGCGCCGCGACGAGGCCGAATCCGGAACCGGTGATGGACTGCAGCATCGAAGCGAAGAACAGTACTGCGATCGCTGCGAGGAGCGACGTCATGCGCGCGCTCTCAGTGCCCGAGACCGCGAGCCAGACACGCCTCCGCGACCCTGGCCACCGCGATATCGGTCGCCGCGGCACGCAAGCCGGTTCCGTCGGCGGCAGCCTTGCTGACGACCTGTTCCCAGGCCTGCGTCATCCGGAGATCGAGTCGACCACGAACCTCGTCGGCTTCCCACCACAGACCCTGTTGCGCCTGAACCCATTCGAAGTAGGAGACCACCACCCCACCCGCGTTCGCGAGGCTGTCCGGAACCAGCACGACCCCAGCCTCATTCAGAAATTCGCCCGCGGCGGTGGTGATCGGTCCGTTCGCACCCTCGACAACAACCGTCGCCTGAACCTGGCGGACATTGCCGTCGTGAATCACTCGCTCCACCGACGCCGGAATGAGAAGATCCACATCGAGGGAGAGAACATCGTCGGAACAACCGAGCGGCTCGGCCTCCCGGTAGCCCAGAACCGTTCCGGTCTCCGCGACGTGACGGCGCAGATCCGGGATGTCGAGTCCGGAAGCGTTGAACACCGCACCGAACCGATCGGCGACGGCGACCACTGAATGCCCCTTCTCGTGAAGCAAACTCGCGGTCCAGGCACCGACATTGCCGAACCCGTGTACCGCTGCGGTCGCCGGACGATGTCGTAGGCCGGCATGGTGCAGGGCCAAGCCGGCCACGTGCACGACCCCGTGCGCGGTTGCCGAGACGCGTCCCTGTGATCCGCCGAGCGCCAGCGGTTTCCCGGTCACCACGCCGGGCACCGACCGACCGGCACTGGTGGAGAAGGCATCCATGATCCATGCCATCGTGCGCTCATCCGTGCCGATATCCGGAGCCGGGATATCGGTGTCCGGGCCGATGATGGGCCCGATGCCGCTGACGAAGTTTCGGGTCACCCGTTCCAGTTCGGCAGCGGTGCAAGCGGCGGGATCGATCGTCACACCGCCCTTGGCACCTCCGTACGGGATGTCGAGCAGCGCACATTTCCATGTCATCCACATGGCCAGCGCCCGAACCTCGTTCAGGTCCACCAGCGGGCTATACCGGATGCCCCCCTTGCCGGGTCCGCGAGCCAGGTTGTGCTGCACACGATACCCGGTCAGCATCTCCAGACGACCGTCGTCACGTAGCAGCGGAACCGCCACTGACATCTCGCGCCGCGGATGCTCCAGCACCGAACGCACTCCCGGTTCCAGAGACAGCCGTTCGGCGGATGCCCGGTATTGGGACAACGCATCCTCGTACGGTCCTGTCGTCGACTCGACGGAATCTAGAATCGTCACCGGTCACTCACGGTGTGCGAGTCCGCGACGTCGAGAGCCGCGTCGAGAATCGCGAGACCCTCCCGGACTTCGTCGGGCGTGATGATACACGGCGGGACGATGTGCAGGCGATGGTACTGATTGAACACCAGCAATCCGTTATCCTTTGCCGCCGCAAGGGTTTCACCGATCGCCGGGCTGGTGCCGCCGTACGGGGCCAACGGCTCCTTTGTTTCGCGGTCACGCACCAGATCCAGTGCCCAGAACACTCCGAGTCCGCGGACGTCGCCGACGCTCGGGTGTTTGTCGGCGAGAGCGCGCAGCCCGGGACCGAGCACGTCACGACCGATTGCGGCGGCGTTCTCGACGATACCTTCGTCGCGCATTGTCTCGATGGTGGCGACCGCCGCAGCGCACGCCAGCGGGTGCCCCGAGTAGGTAAGTCCCCCCTGGTAGACGCGATCGTCGAAGGTCGACGCGATGCGCTCGCCGATGATGACGCCGCCCAATGGCACGTACCCCGAGTTGACGCCCTTGGCGAACGTGATGAGGTCGGGCGTGACGTCGTAGTGGTCGACAGCGAGCCACGCCCCGGTACGACCGAATCCGGCCATCACCTCGTCGCAGATCATCACGATGCCGTAGCGATCGCAGATCTCGCGGACGCCCGCGAGATATCCGGGCGGCGGCGGCATGATTCCCGAGGTGCCGGGAATGGTCTCGATCAGCAGAGCTGCGAAGGCTTGGGGGCCCTCGAACCGGATCAGCGAGTCGAGGTGCTCGAGCGCCCGCTCGCATTCCTGTTGCTCGGTCTCCGAGTGGAATTCGGATCGGTAGAGGAATGGGGCATGGAAGTGGACCGCACCGGCGCTGCCATAGTCGTTGATCCAGCGGCGATGATCGCCGGAGAAGTTGATGGTCTCGGCGGTGGCGCCGTGATACGACCGGAAGGCCGAGAGCACCTTGTAACGGCCGGTGTGCAAACGCGCCATGCGCACAGCGTGCTCGTTGGCATCGGCGCCACCGTTGGTGAAGAACACCTTGTCCATCCCGTCCGGTGCCACCTCGGCCACCAAACGTGCCGCCTCCGCACGCGCGTCATTCGCGTGGGCAGGGGCGATCGTGCACAACTTTGCTGCTTGCTCCTGGATCGCGGCGACGACCCGGGGGTGCTGATGCCCGATGTTGGTGAACACCAGCTGAGAGGTGAAGTCGAGATAGCTGCGTCCATCCCCATCCCAGAGCCGACATCCTTCGGAACGTTCGATCACCATCGGACGCAACGACTTCTGCGCTGACCACGAATGAAAGACGTGTGCACGATCGGTGTCGTAGGTCACTTGTGCGGTGGAGATGACTGGCGCGGCCACGGGCCCTCCTCTTGTGGATGGATGTATTCCACCCCATGGTGGGGCCGTACGATTCGATGCACCAGAGCCAGACCAGGACTTGAATGAGGGTGCCAGCGTTGCGGTGCAGCTGGCACCCTTGGATCACCCAGTCAGTGGCCCTGTCAGTTCAGCCGATTGTGCTTCACGATGGATTCATGAGTGAATCCATCCTTCCCAGTGACAGTTCGACGACGGTCGATCACCGGCCCTCGTCGACCACAGCATCCGACGATGCACATACCCCGGTCGCGGTGGTGACGGGCGCGAGCAGTGGCATTGGCGCCGCAACTGTCCGTCATCTGAGCAAGCTCGGCTTCCAGGTGGTGATGGGTGCACGCCGACTCGACCGCCTCGAGGCACTGGCCGAGGAGACCGGCGCAATCGCCCATCATCTGGACGTCACCGACAACGCATCGGTCGACGCCTTTTGCGCCGCGATCGGACGCTGCGACGTGCTGGTAAACAATGCCGGCGGCGCACTCGGCGCTGACCCCATCGAATCGGCCGACGAGGCCGATTGGATCGCGATGTTCGACGTCAACGTGCTGGGAGTGCTTCGGGTCACCAAGGGCTTGCTGCCCCGGCTGCGCGAGAGCACCAACGCCACTGTGGTCACCATCGGCTCCATCGCGGCCCGCGAACCATACCTCGGCGGCGGTGGGTACAACGCTGCCAAGCACGCGGTGGGCGCGCTGACGAGGGTCCTGCGTCTCGAGCTCCTCGGCGAGCCCATCCGTGTCTGTCAGATCGACCCCGGCCTTGTCGAGACGGAATTCTCGGTTGTTCGATTCCGCGGCGATCAGGACCGCGCGGATGCGGTCTACGCCGGCATCGAGCCGTTGACCGCCGATGACATCGCCGAATGCGTGACGTGGATCGTCTCCCGGCCCCCGCACGTGAACATCGACTCCATGCTCGTCCTCACGCGTGATCAGACGTCCGCCCAGCGAGTGCACCGGCGCACTGCCTGACACATGCATCAGCCACCGTCTCGTCGCGCCGCCAATGTCGCCGGCGCCACGTGACGGTTCCACAACACCACACCACCCGACGCTGGATCCGTCCTTGCACAGATTCAGGTGCGATAGCCTGGTACCAGCTCGCCGTCGGGAGGGGTATGCATGTCGGAGGACCCCGGGCCGATACCTGTGTATCGCCGTGTTCGCGCGCTGCTGGAAGAACGACTCACCGCGGGGTTGTACGACAACGGACGCCCCCTGCCGTCGACACGTTTCCTCGCCCAGGAGCTCGGTGTCTCGCGCAACACCGTGACCGCCGCCTACGACGAGCTGATCGCGCTCGGTGTGATCGAGAGCCGACCACGGATCGGACTGTTTGCGGCAGCACCGCTGGCAGCGCAGAGCTCACCGCAACCCGGTCCCGCCGCCTCGACTGCAGTGGACTGGTCGACGATCCTTCGTGTCCGTCAATCGCCGGAGCTGACTCGGACACTCGGCTACCCCGATGCCTTCGACTACCCGTACCCGTTCATCAGCTCTCAACCCGAGCTCCGGTCGTTCCCCGTGCGGGCCTGGATGCGGGCACTGAACGACGCCATGAGCGGGCCGCACCTGCGCTACAGCATCCGGGATTCGGTCGACGAGGACGATCCGCTCCTGGTCGAATCGCTATGCAGTGAGGTGTTGCCGGCCCGTGGCATCTCTGCCACCCCCGATCACGTCCTCATCACGAGTGGTGCGCAGCAAGGCTTGTCGTTGGTCACCGACGTGTTGCTCGGGCCCGACAAAGTCATCGGGGTGGAGAATCCCGGCTACCTTGACGCGATGCACATCTTCGCCCGGTCCGGCGCGAAACTTCTCCCCATGCCGGTCGATTCGCATGGCGCAGCAATCGACCAGGCCGAGCATTTCGATGCGGCGTATCTGACGCCTTCACATCACCACCCGACCAACGTGACCCTCAGTCTTCAGCGTCGAAATCTGCTGCTTCAGTTACTCGCTCAACGCAACGGCTTCGCAATCGAGGACGACTATGACAGTGAGTTCAGATTTCGCGGACGCCCAACCCCCTCGCTGAAATCGCTCGACACCGCAGGGCGGGTCATCTACCTCGGCTCGTTCACGAAGTTCCTTTCCGCCGGCCTCCGGATCGGTTTTGTGGTTGCCGAACCCGAAGTGATCGATGCCCTCCGCGCTGAGCGACACCATCGCACCAAACACCTACCAGGACAGATCCAGCGGGCATTGGGTCTGTTCATCCAGTCCGGCGAGTACCACAAGGTACTGCGGGCCCAACGCCGGCGACTCAAACAGAATTGGGCGACCATCACCACAGCAACCGTCCGGCACCTACCGGCCGACGAGATCGCGACATTCCCGCCCGGCGGGATGTGCATCTGGTACCGGGGCCCGAATTGGCTGAATGCCGAGGACGTTGCTCGGCGCGCTCATCAGAAAGGCATCCTCGTGGCCGACGGTTCGCGGTACTATCTCCCTGGCACCGAGCAGCCCAACTACCTCCGATTGGGATTCGGCTCGATCCCTCACGACGCCATCGAGCCGGGCATCGCACTCCTCGGGGAACTGATCCGCGAATCACGCGCCGCCACACAGGGCTAAGTGACTTCACCTACAGATTGTTCGATCTCATCGCCACTGCACCCTCCCGCCGGAACAACAGCAACAGAGGTAGGAAGTAGAGCGCGGCGACACCTGCCCCGACGACGATCGGTCCGGTGGCCCCGAGGGACGTGGCGAGGGCACGTCCGGCGAGCCACGATCCGACCGCAGTGCCCGCGTTGAACGACGCCGTGCTGAGCGCCGCGGCGAGCGTGGGCGCCTGATCTGCGAAGCGGACGGCCATGCCGACGAGGATCGGGTTGGTGGACATGCCGAACAAGCCCAGCAACACCACCAGCACAATCGTCGCAACCACATTGTGGGACAACAATGCGAGGGCAACCAGCACAAGCAGCGTGGCTGTGGCCGAGGTGAACAGGACGGCGAACGGCTTTCTCGCGCCGAAGGACCCGCCGAGGTTGGACCCGACGAAGGCGCCGACACCATAGCCGACGAGCACGAGGGGCACCGCAGACGGCGAGAGCCCCGTATTCTGCGTCAGCAGCGGCGCGATGAAACTGTATGCGGCCAGCGATGATCCGCACACAATCGCGGCGCCGGCCAGCACGAGCCAGACCCGCATGTCGCGAAGGCCGGAGAGTTCGGCACGCACGGATGGGGTCGAGTTCGGATCACGGTCGGCGGGGACCTGCCGATAGATCACGACAGCTGCGACCACCGCGAGGACAGCGAGCGCCCAGAAGGGGCCGCGCCATCCGATGGCCTGACCGGCGAAAGCGCCGATCGGGACGCCGATGACGTTGGCGAGCATTCCGCCGCCCAGCACGATGCCGAGCGCCTTGGACGCCCTCGCGGGCCCGGCGGCCTTGGCACCCACCACCGCGGAGACGGCCCAGAAGGCGCCGGTGGCCAAGGCGGTGAGAAACCGAGCCCCGAGGACCACTGCGAAACTGTCGGTCACAGCTACGATCAGGTGTCCGACGGCGAACACCGCCAGTGCGAGGGTCAGGGTGAGTCGGCGCGACAGCCGCAGCGTGAGAATGGCCATCGACGGGGTGCCGACGATCATGCCGACGGCGAACACGGTGATCATCAGGCCCGCGTGGGCGACGGTCACATTCATCCCGTCGGCGATTTCCGGCAGGATGCCGGCAACGACGAACTCCGTGGTGCCCATGAGGAATACCCCGGCGGCGAGTACGTAGATGACCGATGGCAACCGGCCGACCCGGGTGTCGTCGACGGTGGCAGCGGTTGTTGACATGGCAGAAGCGTCTTTCGTCGGTTGAGCGATGGTGAATGGTCTGTAGCGGCGAGAGCATCGCGGCCGACCACAACCGCTCGGGCGCGGACGTCGCGGACCACCCGAGAACCAGCATGAAGCCACTCGCTCCCCGTTGGGAGGTTCAGGCAGGCCCCCTCAGTGCGCGCGCAGGTCGTTGGCCACACCTCTCAGGTCGGTCCGTGCTATCGATCCGCCCGATACCACCTGACGCCACGGCGCGGCTACGGCGCGAACGAGCAGCTATGTCGCCGACTGGGTGGCCGACACCTTCACGAACTCACGGCGGGCGCCGACCGGTCGACCGACGACACGGTGGCAGCCACGCGCTCACCACGAGGCGGACGATGAGGTGGGGCGGGGCGAATCCACTTCGGCCCGGCCACCGCCTTGCCGCCCGGACCGACGGTGGGGCGGTCAGCGTGAATCCCGCAGACGCACCGACAGTTGCTGTGCCGAATCGAGGAGGAGCCGCCCCATCGCGATACGGCGTTCATCGGTGAAGCGTGTCTGCACCCCGGTCACGCTCAACGCCCACGCGGGCAGCCCGCGGCTGTCGAAGACCGCCGCGCCCAGTCCCCAACTGCCCTCGACGAGCAGCGCCGGATTCGTGGCATATCCGTCAAGACGCGTGCGGCCGATGCGCTCTCGCACGGCACTCTCGGAATGCGCCGGTCCCCACGCCGACTCCAGCTCGGCGCGGGCAAAGTAGTCGTCGATGTCGCGGTCGGGAAGATGCCCGAGGATCGCCAGACCGGCCGAGGCCACCCCCAGCGGGAACCGGACGCCCTCGTGCAACACATGCGATCTCAACGGGAAGCTGCCCTCCCGCCCGAGGAGACAGACCGTCTCGTCGCCGCGCCGGGCCGAGAGGAACGCACTCTCGCCGGTCTCACGTGCCAGACGCTCGACGATGTCACCCGCGGTGCCGGTGATGTCGTACCGAAGTGCGGCGCCGGCACCCAACAGATACAGCTCCGGGCCCAGCGACCATCGACCGCTGGACAGGTCCCGGTCCACCATCCCCTCCGCGGCCAGCGCGTTCAACAGTCGGTGCACCGTCGGCCGGGCGAGGTCGGTCGCCCGTGCCAGTTCCGAGGTGGTGGCGCCACCCACATCGGTGGCACCCACTGTGCGCAGCAACGCGGCCACGCGGGCGATGACCTGATTGTTCGACTCGGCGGGCATACCTCACCATAGCGTCCACTGAATGAACGCCAGGGTCCCAACCAGGTCAGCATGCGAGCAATTCCACTCCACGACGCAAGCGATATTGCAGGTTCTACCTGCTATGCAGAACACTCGGCGCCAGAGAAGTTGGGCGTTCACTGAACGAACAGAAAGGAACACGGTGTCTTCGAAGGTATTCGACACGCCGGATGAGGCGGTCGCCGACATCGGCGCGGGCGCGACGCTCGCGGTCGGCGGATTCGGGTTGTGCGGCATTCCCGACCGACTCATCGAAGCGATCGCAGAATCGGGAGCAGCCGATCTCGAAGTCTTCTCCAACAATTGCGGAGTGGACGACCACGGCCTGGGAATCCTCCTCTCACGCGGACGGATTCGTCGGGTCACCGCATCCTACGTCGGCGAGAACAAGGAGTTCGCCCGCCAGTACCTGGCCGGTGAACTCGAGGTGGAACTCACCCCGCAGGGCACCCTCGCCGAACGACTGCGCGCGGGCGGCACCGGCGTCCCGGCGTTCTACACCCCCGCCGGCGTCGGCACCCCGATCGCCGACGGCGGGATGCCATGGCGCTACGCGGCCGACGGCTCAGTGGCCATCGCGTCACCACCCAAGGAGACCAGGCTGTTCGGGGACACCCGGTACGTCCTCGAATCGGCGATCACCGCCGACTTCGCGCTCGTACACGCCCGCGTCGGCGACACCGCGGGCAACCTCGTCTTCGAGAAGACGGCCATGAACTTCAACCCGCTGGCCGCGATGGCCGGCCGGATCACGATCGCGCAGGTCGAAGAACTCGTCGAACCCGGCACCCTCGATCCCGGAAACGTCCACCTGCCGGGCGTCTTCGTCCAGCGAGTCGTGCACACCGGCCGACAGAACAAACGAATCGAGAAGCGCACCACCAGCTCGCCTCAGGAGGGCACCCGATGAGCACCGCCACCGTCACCGGCTGGACACGGCAGCAGATGGCCGCCCGGGGTGCACGCGAGCTGACCGACGGCGAATACGTGAACCTGGGTATCGGCCTGCCGACCCTGATCCCAGGACATCTCGACGCCGGTGTCCAGGTCACGCTGCATTCGGAGAACGGCATCCTCGGCACCGGCGGATACCCGGCGGACGACGAGGTGGACCCCGACCTGATCAACGCGGGCAAGGAAACGGTCACGGTGAACGCGGGAGCCGCCTTCTTCGACTCGTCGCTCTCGTTCGGAATGATCCGCGGCGGCCACATCGACACCGCCGTCCTGGGCGGCATGCAGGTGTCGCGCACCGGCGACCTCGCCAACTGGATGGTCCCCGGTGCGATGGTCAAGGGCATGGGCGGCGCAATGGACCTCGTTCACGGCGCCCGCCGCGTCATCGTGCTGATGGAACACACCACCCGCACCGGGGAACCGAAGATCCTCGACACATGCACGTTGCCACTCACCGGAGCAGGTGTCGTCAACCGGGTGATCACCGACCTCGGGGTGATCGACGTGGTCGGCGACGGCGTCCTGACGCTGACCGAAGTCGCTCCGGGGGTCACCGTGGAACACGTGATCGCCAGTACCGGAGCCGAACTCACCGTCGCGGTGGACTGAGATGTCGGCGCGCGAGGTACGCGCCGACATCCACACAGGCTCAGCTCACGTCAACCAACCGCTCCGACGCCCAACAGCGCCGTCGACGGCTCGCTGCGTAGCGCGAACGATCTGAGGCAGGACTTCCGGCTCGATCCGCAGTGTTGTCCGGCGGGGTGGTTGTCGCCGCGCACAGCTCGCGCGCAGTCCATCGCGCACCGCAGCCATTCGGGCTCCACTACCTCACTGGAACGCTCGAGCAGTATCATCCGCTGCGCACGCGTCCGGTTGCCGAATCGTCCACAGCCCGGACTGTGTCCGGAGACCGAGCCAGGTGGAGCTAGGTGGGAGCTAGGTGGAGCTAGGTGTGGGAAAGCGACCGGTCGCCCGGTGGGGAGGTCGACATGCCGATCCCCGGCCCGACCATCGCCGCGCCTGCGATATCCGGCACGTCGTCCGTCGAGCATCCCCTGCTGCACGAGCCAGGGCGCAGCACCTCCTCTGGGTCGCGCAAAAGAACTTTGGGTCGCAAGGACCCGCGGAACGGAGTGGACCGACTGGCGGCGATGCGCCTCGGACAGCGCCGGGCCACCTTGCGCATCGCGCTGGCGAACGCCCTTGCATCCAGGTGCCCGGCGCCGGCCAAATAGGGATGGCGTCTCTGCGACGGTCAGGCCGTTCAGGTCCGTGCGACGGCCTGGCAGCAACGCGACACGCCGTGCCGTGCCGAGCGGTTGGCGAACTGAACCGGACGTTCGTCGACGCCCTGAGTGGGTGCGCCGGTGCGGTGACCGCGCGCATCCGCGGATCGGGTGCCGGGATTCGGCGGCATAGGATGGATCCTTGTGTCCCGTCGACGTACGCCCGAGCTGAGAGCGGACGGCGAAACACCGACGGGCGCTTTGGCCTCTTTGTCCAACCCGAACTATCGGCTGTACTTCGCCGGACAGTCCCTGTCGCTGACTGGCACCTGGATGCAGATGACAGCCCAGGCGTGGCTGGTTCTGACGCTCAGCGGGTCGGCCTCGGTGCTGGGTGCGATCGTCGCCCTGCAGGCTCTCCCCATCCTACTGCTCGGGCCGTACGCGGGGGTGATCGCCGACCGGGTCGACCGCCGCAGGCTGATGATCGTGCTGCAGGCGATCATGGGGGTCCTCGCCGGCATCCTGGCGATACTCACGCTCGGCGGGTGGGTGCAGATCTGGCACGTCGCCGTGCTGGCTCTTCTCGTGGGCCTCAACAACGCCTTCGAGAACCCGGCCCGCCAGGCGTTCATCCATCAGGTGGTCGGCGAGGCGCTGATCCGCAACGCCGTCACGCTGAACTCGGTGATGGTCAACGCGGCGAGAGCCGTCGGCCCCGGCGTCGCCGGGCTCGTTCTCGCAGCGGTCGGCGCCGGATGGTGCTTTGCGATCAACGCGCTCAGTTTTGTGGCGGTGGTCGTGTCCCTGGTCGCGATGAACACTGCGACCATCCAGCACGAGGAACCCATCGTCCGAGCGAGGGGCCAACTGCGCGACGGGCTGCGTTACGTCCGCGGCTCCCCTGCGCTGTGGATTCCGTTGGTGATGATGGCGCTGGTCGGCACGCTGGCCTACGAGTTCCAGGTGTCGTTGCCGGCGGCCGCGGCGGGTACGTTCGACGGTGGCCCCGAGGCTCTCGGGTTCATGACCTCGGCGATGGGGGTCGGCGCCGTTGTCGGCGGTCTGATCGTCGCCGCGCGTGGCACCACCGGCCTGCGCCCGCTGACCATCGCGGCGGCGGGGTTGGGCGTGACAATCGCGGCCACGGCGATCGCGCCCTCGCTGCCGGTCGCGATCGGTGCATTGTTCTTTGTCGGATGGCTCAGCGTGACGTTCATGTCCACGGGCAACGCGACACTGCAACTCAACGCAGACCCGCAGATGCGTGGACGGGTGATGTCGCTGTGGTCGGTGGCATTCATGGGTTCGACCCCGATCGGCGGACCCATCATCGGCGCCATCAGCGAGGTCACCGATGCCCGTGTGGGTCTCGGCGTGGGCGCCGCCTCGTGTTTTGTGGCGGCTGCGCTCGGGGCAGCGGTGTGGCGCCGCGGGAATCGACAGGGGCCGGTGCGGATGACGTCGACCGAACAATGACGCTGATGGAACTCGGATAGCCGGGTTCACGTCGCCGGCGGCCGATATCGCCGAAACCGCCCACTCCCTCGACAACCGACGCTAAGTTGATTGGATCAACTGTCCAACTCTCTGGGGAGTCGGCTGTGTCTCACCGATCGCTGCTCGTCGACGCGCATCGATCCTCGCCCGGCCACCGGGCGCTGGTGTCGTGCGCACTGTTCGCCATTGCCGTGACGCTCGCGACGATGAGCGCCGCTGCCGCGAGCGCCGCCACCCACTACTTCCCCGACATCTCGGAGAAGTCGGTCGCGAGAGCGGAATGCGGCCCCGGCGACCTGCCCGAACGCGGGCTGCAGGGCGACGTGAGCGCCGAGGACCGCAACTCGGGGCGGTCCCGGCTTGGCTACCGCTGCAACATGTCCGCGCTCGGGAAGGTGCGCGGCTCCGGTGGCGGCATAGTTTCGGCGACCTTCGATCACTGCAGCTACACCGGCAGCCTGTTTCCCGGCACCAACCTGGTGCCGCAGCCCGGCGTGCAAGTGGTCGACGTGGCCGATCCCCGCAATCCCCGGATCGTCGGCTCACTGACCGAGCCCGCGATGCGCGGGGGAACCTGGGAGACGCTGAAGGTCAACAAGAAACGCAAACTGCTGGCCGCCACGTCTGTTCCGCTGCTCTGGGGTGGCGGCTTCTTCTCGGTGTACGACATCTCCGATTGCGCGCACCCAAAACTGCTGAACCGCGGCCCGGGCACGGCAACACCGCTGCCGTTCACCTCCCATGAGGGCGGGTTCTCACCCGATGGCCGAACCTACTGGGCGTCGGGCATCTTCCCCGGCCACCTGACCGCCATCGACATCTCGAATCCTGCTGTGCCACGCGTCATCTGGCAAGGTTTGCACAGCTTCCTCGGCCATGGCTTCGGCATCACCCCCGACGGAAACCGAATGTTCCTGTCCAATGCGGCGGGCGTGACCGTTCTCGACATCAGCGACGTACAGCGTCGTGCCCCCTACCCGCAGGTCCCGCACGAGGCGGCATACCTCTGGCCGGACGGGCAGGTGAATCAGCACACCATCCCGGTGACCTACCGGGGCCGCCCGCACATCATCACCGTCGACGAACTCGGTTCCGGCGGTGTGAAATTCTTCGATGTGAGCCGGGTGAACAAGCCCGGATACGTCGCCCAGATCAAACTCGAGATCAACCTGCCCGAAAACCTCGACACCAACCTGCGGTCATCGATGGGCGGCGGTGTCTTCAGCAGCAACCCGCACTACTGCGCGGTCGATCGACGCGACAACCCCACCGCACTCGCGTGTTCGTGGGAGTCGTCGGGCATCCGCGTGTTCGACATCCGGAACATCAAGAAGATCAAGGAGATCGGCTACTTCAATCCGCCGGCCCAGAAGAATGCGACGGTCGTCGACCTGCCCAACTCTCCGCATGTGTTGGCGTCGGCGTCGGGCGTGCCCGCCGTCGAGTTCCTCAGCCTGGGCATGTCGATCCTGAACGGGAAGGTCCGATTCGAGGAGATGATCGGGCCGCGCACGGGCATGCTGGTCGGCGGTGACATGGCCACCGACTGGTGCTTCTCACCGCCGGAGTGGCGCGGCAATCAGATCTGGACCACCTGCGCAGACGGTGGTTTCTACGCCATGAAACTGAGTTCCCGGGTGTACACCCCGCCGCCCGACCAGGACTCATACCTCGGATGAGCTCTGCGGTACGCATTCTCGGCACCCTGGGCGTCGCCACATTGCTGGTCACGGTGGGTGTGGTGTTCGGCATGGCCTGGCAGACCCACACTGATTCCGACGCACAGCCACCGGCGCCGAGCATCGTCGATGTGGGCTTCGCCCAGGACATGTCGACACACCACGATCAGGCAATCCTGATGTGCGCGAGTCTGTCCCGTGATGCGGCCCCGCAGATTCGCGGACTCGCCGACCGCATGACGGCTGCGCAGGCCGCGGAAGCCGCCACCATGCGCGGCTGGCTGACCTGGTTCTCACTGCCCGTGACCACCGAGCACCCGATGTCCTGGATGGCCACGACCGACGGGCACTCCCACGCATCGACCGCCGACGCACCGCCGATGCCCGGCATGGCCAGCATCGACGAACTGGACCGACTGGCCGCCGCACACGGCCGCGACGCGGAGATCCTGTTCCTGCAGTTGATGATCCGACATCATCGTGGAGGGCTGGAGATGGCCCAGGCGGCATACAACGACCCTCGGTCGAGCTCGCCGACCAAGCAGCTCGCGCTCACCATGATCGGGGAGCAGGGCGACGAGATCGGCCAGATGACGCTGATGCTGCGGGAGCGTGACGCGCAGCCCCTGCCGACGTGACACCCCCGAGCCGTCAGAAGATGTCCGGCAGGTCTGTGGAGACGCGGTCGGTGAAGGTGGCGGGCCGCTTCTCCAAGAACGAGGTGACGCCCTCGGCGACGTCGGCCATGGTGCCGCGGTAATAGATCGCCTTGGAGTCGGCGCGATGGGCGTCCCACGGGCTGGGCGCGCCGGCCATCCGCCACAGCAGTTGCCTGGTCAACGCCACCGAGACCGGGGCCGTCGTCGACGTCATCTCACGCGCCGTCGCGATCGCCGTCGAGAGCACCTCGTCCTTGGGCACCACCTGCTGCACCAGCCCCCGCTCATGCGCCTCGGCGACGGGCACCATCTTGGCGCCCATCGTCCACTGCAGGGCCGTCGGCAGTCCGACCAGTTTCGGCAGGAACCACGTCGAGGCCGCCTCGGGCACCAATCCCCGTTGGGCGAAGACGAAGCCGAACTTCGCGTCGTCGGAGGCGATGCGAACGTCGGCGGGCAAGGTCATGGTCACCCCGACGCCGGCGGCCGCACCATTGACGGCCATCACCACCGGTTTGAGTGATTCGAAGATGCGCAGTGTGACCTGCCCGCCCATGTCACGGGGCACCTCACCCGGTTCCTGCTGTTCGAGTTCGAACGTGGTGGCGCCGCCACCGAGGTCGGCGCCGGCGCAGAACGCACGGCCGGTCCCGGTGATCACCACGGCCCGCACCGAGTCGTCGGCGTCGGTCTCGTCGAAAACGGCGATCAGTTCCTCCCCCATCTGGTGGGTGAAGGCGTTGAGCCGGTCGGGTCGGTTGAGGCGGATGATCGCGACATCACCGTCGCGTTCGAGGACGGTGTGCTGTTCGGCGGTCTGCTCGGTCGGAGAGGTCACCGATTCAACGTACTCGACGACCGAGCGATCGTTCGTGAAGTCTCGCGAATGGGGCCCGGCACTCCACCAGACAGCCTCCGCGGCCGGCCGTCGAGAAATTATTCTGGGCGCAGTGTCGATCTGCGCTCGTCTCGTTCGACGTAGTGATGAGGGGCATCGAACGAGCCCTGATTCCCGAGAGATGTTCACCAGAGAAAGGCAAGACCATGAAGTACATGCTGATCATGCGCTCCACCGCCGAAGCCGAAGCCGCAGCCGCCGATGTCGACTTCACCGAGATCATCAACGCGATGGGCCGCTACAACGAGGAGATGATCAACGCCGGTGTGCTGCTTGCGGGCGAGGGACTTACGGATGCGTCAGAGGGTTTCGTGGTGAGCTTTTCCGCCGACGAGGACCCCCTGGTCACCGACGGCCCCTACGGGGAGATCCACGAACTGTTCAACGGCTTCTGGATTCTGCAGGTCTCCAGCAAGGAGGAGGCCGCGCAATGGGCGAAGAAGGCACCACTCGGTCCGGGCGTGAAACTCGAGGTGCGACGCGTGAGCGATGAAACCGACTTCGAGGAGTACTCCGACAACGAGTACGTCCAAAAGGAGAAGGGGTGGCGCGAACAGCTCGGGACGGCGTGACCGATCCCGAGATCCGACGCACGATCGATGCGGTGTGGCGCATCGAGGGCAGTCGTGTTGTGGCGACACTGGCCCGCATCGTCGGCGACGTCGGCCTCGCCGAGGATCTCGCTCAGGAGGCGGTGGCCGAGGCACTCGAGAAGTGGCCGGGCGCCGGCGTTCCGCGCAACGCCGGCGCCTGGCTGACCTCAGTGGCCAAGCGGCGGGCCATCGACGGATGGCGCAGGCAGGAACGGCTCGACGAGCGCTATCAGATGATCGCCCGCGACCTCTCCGAAGTCGACGACGACGAGTGGGTGCCCGTCCGCGACGACGTGCTGAAGCTGGTGTTCGTCGCATGCCACCCAGTCCTGAAGCGGGACGCGCAGGTGGCGCTCACGCTGCGGGTGGTCGGTGGCCTGAGTTCCGAGGAACTCGCCCGGTTGTTCCTCACCTCGGTCCCGACGATCCAGCAGCGGATCGTGCGCGCCAAGAAGACGTTGTCGGCGGCGCGAGTGCCCTACGAGGTGCCCGACCCGGCGCAATGGCCGCAACGGCTCAACGGTGTGCTCGCGGTCATCTACCTCATCTTCACAGAGGGATACGCCGCCACAGCCGGCGATAGCTGGATGCGGCAGGATCTGGCGGCGGAAGCCCTGCGGTTGGGCCGGGTGCTCGCCGCACTGGTGCCGCGGGAACCGGAGGTGCACGGTCTCGTCGCGTTGATGGAACTGCAGTCGTCACGGTTCGCTGCGCGGCGCGATGCCGATGGCCGTCCAGTCCTGCTCGCCGAGCAGGATCGTCACCGGTGGGATCGTGGTCAGATCTCCCGGGGGCTCGCGGCGCTCGACCGCGTCGACACCCTCGGTCGGGGTCGCGGACCGTACTCGTTGCAGGCGGCAATCGCGGCCTGCCACTCCCGCGCCACGACGGTAGAGGACACCGACTGGCCACAGATCGTGATCCTGTACGAGGCACTCGAACAGCTCACCGGCAATCCGGTGGTCACCTTGAACAAGGTGGTCGCGGTGTCGATGGCGGCCAGCGCGCACGACGCGCTCACGGTGCTCGACGCGGAGGTCGACGTGGCGAAACTGGCCGGATCTCATCTGTTGCCGAGCGTGCGCGGTGAGTTGCTCGCGCAGTTGGGCCGGACCGAGGAGGCGCGAGCCGAACTGTGCCGGGCCCGCGAGCTGGCCACCAACGGCGCTCAACGTCGGGTGCTGGAGGACAAGATCGCGGCGTTGTGACTGGTGTTCGAACCCTGGTCGAGTAGGCCTGCAGCGCAATCCGCTGATCGAGACATCCCTGAAGGTTTGATGTCAAGCCGCGGCGGTGGTTTGGTCCTTCCATGCGGTGGCGGGGTCGTAGGGGATACCGCGGGCCAGGCAGCCATGGAGTATGCCGACGAGGCGGTTGGCGAGTTGGCGTAGCGCGGCGTTGTGGTCGACGTCTCGGGCTCGTTGTTTGCGGTAGTAGGCGCGGGCGCCGTCGTCGTGCATGAAGGCTCCGTGGGCCTGGGCCATCAGGGCGTCGACGAGTCGGTCGTTGTGGACGTAGCGGGCGGAGACGATCCGCGATTTGCCCGACTGTTTCGTGATGGGGCTGGTGCCCGCCGCGTTGCGGCGGGCTTTGCTGTTGCGGAAACGTAACGGGTCGTCCCCGAACTCGGCGAGCACCCGGGGTCCCACGGTCGGCCCCATGCCGGGCTGGCTGAGGTAGATCTCATGGTCCGGGTGCTGGGAAAAATGGGCATCGACCTCGCCGGCGAGCTCGTCGATCTGCTCGATCACCACACCCAGCACCGCCACCGAGGCGCGCACCGAGGCCGCGTAGGCGTCGGTGACCCGATCAGGTTGGCCGAGGTGCTGTCCGCGTAGGATCTGTTGTATCTCAACAGCTTTGGTGTCTTTGTTGCGGCGACCCTTGAGGAGGGGCAGGATCTGGCTTTTGGTCAGCTTCGCCGCCCGCGCCGGGGTCGGCGGGAGGTGTCAGATGTTCTGTGTAAGTCCGGTGCTCGGTAGTGAGAGGAAGATCTATGAGCATGGCGACAGACAGCGACAATCAGCACGACGAGGAGCAGCTGCCGGAGTTGGCTGAGCCTCGCTCGACCGCGGAGGTGGCGCAGGCGTTGGAGGCCTCGGGCATGATCGATGGGCTGCTGGCCCAGATCGACTCTGGTCAGATCCAGATCACCGGCGAAGGTGGCCTGATCCCGGGGCTGATCAAAGTCGCTCTCGAGCGCGGCTTGAGGGCCGAGCTGACCGATCATCTCGGCTACGAGAAGGGCGATCCGGCCGGCCGGGAGCTACCGAACGCCCGTAACGGGACGACGGCGAAAACGGTGGCGTCGGAGGTCGGGCCGGTCACGTTGAACATCCCCCGCGACCGTGACGGCTCGTTCACCCCGCGTCTGGTGCCGCGCGGATCTCGGCGGCTCGGCGGGCTCGATGACATCATCATCTCGCTGTATGCCGGCGGGATGACAGCGCGACCCAGGCGTTCGACCGTGCCTGGGACCGGTTCATCCCGTTCTTGGAGTTCCCGCCGGAACTGCGCAAGGTCATCTACACCACCAACTCGATCGAGTCGCTGAACTATCAGCTCCGCAAGATCATCAAGAACCGCGGCCACTTCCCGAACGATGCCGCGGTCCGCAAACTGCTCTGGTTGGCGATCTGCGACATCGAGGACAAACGAGCCATCGCACGGGATAAACAACGCGGCAAACGCGGCCAGGGCAGCCCACAGGCCCCCGGACGGCTCGTCGAGGGCCAAGTCGTCACCAACTGGAAACGGGCCCTCGGCCAGCTCGCCCTGGCCTACCCCGAACGCATCGAACCGCACCTGAACTGACCCGCAGCAACCGACAGAAAATCAAGGAGCGACGTTCTTACACAGACATCTTGACAAGCTCGGTCGGCGCCTTGGTCAGCAAGCCCAGGATCGGCCGGCTCGTCAATTCCAGATCCAACGCCGAACACACCAGCAGGATCGCCGGGAAGTACTCGCGCAGCGCCGCACGCACCCGCAGCATGTGGCGCGTGCGTTCCCAGATCATCGTCTGATGCGCGCGGGCCACCACCTTGACCGCGTCCGCGATCTCGGAGTCCCCACCACTTTCCCGCAACTGGTGGCGACGACTCCGCAGCATCTCGGCCAGCGCATGCGCATCACCCTTGTCGCTCTTGGCGCCCGAACTGACCACGATCTCGCGGTAGCGATGGGCCTGTTTGGGATCGACTCCAAATACCCGATACCCCGCAGCGATCAACGCGTTGACCCACGGACCGCGATCGATCTCGATACACACCAGCACCTGGTCAGGCTGATCGCCCTCGTCGAGGAAGGTCGCCGCGATCTCCCCGAACCTCTCGATCCCGGCGATCCCCTCAGGCAACCGCGCCCGCCGCAACACCTGCCCACGCTCGTCTTGAAACTCGACATCGTGGTGGTCTTCGGCCCAATCATCCCCGACGAACAACACTGCCACTGCCGGTGCCTCCTCACAGCTACCAAGCCGTCGATTGTTCAACACGGCAGCTGGCCGGAGGACCCTCGCGAACTAATGGTTCAGTGCTCACACCCCGAAACCACATCGGAGCCGGCACGACATCCCAGCAGCAATCACACCCTCTTGGCCGACCACCAGGGGCACGGTCTCGATCCAGAACTCGCCATCAACGGTTCCGTAGGCACGAGTGCTCACCCAGCAGCAGCCACCAACACCAAGTCTGACCCAAACTCACGACCAGACCCAGTAGCTCCCATTAGTAGGCCGAGCCGCTAGGCGAGGGCGTATCGAGATCGCTTGCGGCTCAAGTGGTCTCGATACGACGCTCGCCTAGCGGCTCGCGACTACTCGACCACCGGAAACAGCGACCACTCGACCACCGGGAACAACGACCACTCGACCACCGGAAACAGCGACTAAACGCCCCGAAACGACGACACCACCTTGCTTCGGAAAGCAAGGTGGTGTCGTCGTTGTGGGGTATCTGCCTCGGGCTTAGCTCGCTTCGCCCTTGCCCTCGCCGGCATTGGTCAGCTCGGCAGGGGCGTCGGGCAGCTCTCGGGGCTTCTCCGAGCCGCTGAAGACGAACCGGGCGTCTTCGCCGTCGTCCTCGCCGTCCCAGCCTTCGACGTCGACCAGTACGATCTGACCCGCGGTCAGCTCGTTGAACAGGATCTTCTCCGAGAGCTGATCCTCGATCTCACGCTGGATGGTGCGTCGCAGCGGACGGGCACCGAGCACGGGGTCGAAGCCACGCTTGGCGAGCAGCCCCTTGGCCTTGTCGGTCAGCTCGATGGCCATGTCCTTGTTCTTCAGCTGCTGCTCGACGCGGGTGATCATGAGATCGACCATCTCGATGATCTCCTGCTGCGTCAGCTGGTGGAACACGATGACGTCGTCGATACGGTTGAGGAACTCCGGCCGGAAGTGCTTCTTGAGCTCGTCGTTGACCTTGAGCTTCATCCGCTCGTAGTTCGACGTCGAGTCGTCACCGGAGGTGAAGCCCAGACCGACGGCCTTGGAGATGTCACTCGTACCGAGGTTCGAGGTGAAGATCAACACGGTGTTCTTGAAGTCGACCGTGCGTCCCTGACCGTCGGTGAGGCGGCCGTCCTCGAGGACCTGCAACAGGGTGTTGTAGATCTCCTGATGCGCCTTCTCGATCTCGTCGAACAGGACCACCGAGAACGGCTTGCGGCGCACCTTCTCGGTGAGCTGACCGCCCTCTTCGTACCCGACATAGCCGGGAGGAGCACCGAACAGCCGCGACGCGGTGAACCGGTCGTGGAACTCACCCATGTCGATCTGGATGAGCGCGTCGTCCTCACCGAACAGGAAGTTCGCCAGCGCCTTGGACAGCTCGGTCTTACCCACACCGGACGGGCCGGCGAAGATGAACGAGCCCGATGGACGCTTCGGGTCCTTCAGGCCGGCGCGGGTGCGGCGGATCGCCTTGGAGACGGCCTTGACCGCGTCCTCCTGGCCGATGATCCGCTTGTGCAGCTCCTCCTCCATCCGGAGCAGACGGGTGGTCTCCTCCTCGGTGAGCTTGAACACCGGGATGCCGGTCCAGTTGCCCAGGACCTCGGCGATCTGCTCGTCGTCGACCTCGGCCACGACGTCCATGTCACCGCTGCGCCACTGCTTCTCCCGCTCCGCGCGCTCGCCGACCAGTTGCTTCTCCTTGTCACGGAGATTGGCGGCGGCCTCGAAGTCCTGCGCGTCGATCGCGGATTCCTTCTCCTTGCGCGCCTCGGCGATCCGGTCGTCGAACTCGCGCAGGTCCGGCGGCGCCGTCATCCGGCGGATACGCATCCGCGCACCGGCCTCGTCGATCAGGTCGATCGCCTTGTCCGGCAGGAACCTGTCGTTGATGTAGCGGTCGGCCAGCGTCGCAGCCGCGGCGAGTGCGCCGTCGGTGATGGACACCCGGTGGTGGCTCTCGTAGCGGTCGCGCAGACCCTTGAGGATCTCGATGGTGTGCTCCACCGACGGCTCGCCGACCTGCACCGGCTGGAACCGGCGTTCGAGGGCGGCGTCCTTCTCGATGTACTTGCGGTACTCGTCGAGGGTGGTCGCACCGATGGTCTGCAGCTCACCGCGGGCCAGCTTCGGCTTCAGGATGCTCGCGGCGTCGATCGCACCTTCGGCGGCACCCGCCCCGACCAGCGTGTGCAGCTCGTCGATGAACAGGATGATGTCGCCGCGGGTGTTGATCTCCTTGAGCACCTTCTTGAGGCGTTCCTCGAAGTCACCGCGGTAGCGGCTGCCCGCGACCAGCGAACCGAGGTCCAGGGTGTAGAGCTGCTTGTCCTTGAGTGTCTCGGGCACCTGGCCGTTGACGATGGCCTGTGCGAGGCCCTCGACGACGGCGGTCTTGCCGACGCCGGGCTCGCCGATGAGCACCGGATTGTTCTTGGTGCGGCGGCTCAGCACCTGCATGACCCGCTCGATTTCCTTCTCGCGCCCGATGACCGGGTCGAGCTTGGCCTCGGCCGCGGCTGCGGTCAGGTTGCGACCGAACTGGTCGAGCACCAGCGAGGTCGACGGGGTGCCCTGCTCGGTGGAGCGCCCACCGGTGCCGGCCTCCTGTGGTTCCTTGCCCTGGTAACCGCTCAGCAGCTGAATCACCTGCTGACGGACCCGGTTGAGGTCGGCACCCAGCTTGACCAGCACCTGGGCGGCCACGCCCTCGCCCTCACGGATGAGGCCGAGGAGGATGTGCTCGGTACCGATGTAGTTGTGGCCGAGCTGCAGCGCCTCGCGCAGCGAGAGCTCCAGGACCTTCTTGGCCCGCGGCGTGAACGGGATGTGCCCCGACGGCGCCTGCTGACCTTGGCCGATGATCTCCTCGACCTGGCTGCGGACACCCTCCAAGGAGATCCCGAGGGACTCGAGGGCCTTGGCGGCCACGCCCTCACCCTCGTGGATGAGACCCAGGAGGATGTGCTCGGTGCCGATGTAGTTGTGGTTGAGCATCCGCGCTTCTTCTTGGGCGAGCACGACGACTCGTCGAGCGCGGTCGGTGAACCGTTCGAACATTGTTCTCCCTCACGTTGCTAGCGCCCCGGCCGTCGGTGACCACAGCGGCGTCGACTGCAGCGGTGTCATGGGTGACGACCAGCCTGCTTCCACTCTAGTGGTCGCTTCAGGTGCAGCTACAGTTAACGCCGGTCGCAGATCATTCACGAAATGGTCATGGCGGGGGTTCTGCATGTACAACCGCGCACGTCGACGGTGTGTTCCGGGCCCAGTACGCCGAGAGCGAACGTACTGCTGAAAAGCCTATTTCTGCTGCAGGGCGAGCACGTTTCCGGACGGATCGGCGAACCAGGCGAGGTCTGGCCCGTCGTCGCCGCCTCGCGCTATCCCCCGCTCGTCGTGCTCGAAGTGGTCGTATCGCAGGAACTCGACACCTCGGGCGACGAGATCATCGACCGCCTGTTCCAGGTCAGGGACGGGGATGTTGAGGACAGTGAACCCGGCCGGCCGGTGGTCGGGCTTCGGGTAGACCAGCACCGTGGTGGTGCGGTTGATGCGCACGCCCAGCACCCCCATCTCCAGGCGCAGAACCCGCATCCCGAGCACATCGCGGTAGAACGTCGCCGCGGCGTCGAGGTCGCAGACCGCGAAACTGCTGTACGCCGACGTCGGCGCGCTCATCTGCGCCTCGAGTTCGTCGGAGATCCGGACGATCTGCAGCCAGTTGCCGTCCGGGTCGGTGAGGGTGCCGAAGTAGCTGCCGCCACCTTTGTCCTCGAGCGGGCTGATCCACTCGGCGCCGCTCGCATCGATCCGGGCGGCCGTGGCGACCGGGTCGTCGACCTCCACGTTCAGGATCTGGCGGGCACCCCCGACGTTGCGGCCCGACACGTCGTCGCGCTGGTCGAACATGATGTGGAACCCGTCGAGTTCCATGATCTCGTAGCCCGGCGCATCCGGGTCGGTCTGGATCTCGGCCTCGAAGACGGCGGCATACCAGCGCGCGAGGCGCTTCGGGTCGTCGCTGGACAGGAGCATGGAGGAAATCGTCGCGGTGGCCATGTTCCATACTGACCGGCCGCGTCCGCAGAAGTCATCGGTATCCGCATCGCCAGGGCGGCGACACAGCTCAGCGCCGGGACACAGCTCAGCGTCGGAACGAGTCGATGATCCGATCGAGCACGACGAGGACCTCTGCGGTGGCGGTGTCCTTGTCATCGGCGGCGGCAACATACAACGCGGATTCATCGAGCGCCCCGATGGCGACGTGCGCGATCGGGCGCACCGGCTGGTCGTCGATCTGCCCAACCGCAATGGCGGCCTGCAGTATGCCCTCGATCAGCGCGAAGCCGAACTCCTCGCCCCGGGCCCGCCACTCGCTCCACCCCAGCACTGACGGCGCATCCACCAGCGAGATCATGTGCACCGCCGGGTCGGTCACCCGGTCCAGAAAGACCCGCACCCCGGCCTTCAGTGCAGCCAACGGATCAGCGACGGCCAGATCTCCGACCCGGTCGGCCACCTCCGTGGTGATGTCCTGTTCAACCTGGTCGTAGACCGCGGCGAACAGACCCTTCTTGTCGTCGAACTGGTGGTAGAGCGCACCGCGGGTCACACCTGCGGCCGCCACGATGGCCTGGGTGCCGACAGCGGCGTAGCCGTGTTCACCGAACAGGCTTCGCCCCGCGGCGATCAACGCCGAGCGAGTCGCCTCTGTTCGTTCCGCCTGCGTACGACGATTGACTTTCATACAGCCTGCACGTAACTTTCATACCGAGTGTTCGTAAGTGAGATATCAGCCTATGCGAGAGGCCCCACCATCATGACCACGACCTCGACAATCACGCTTCCCTCCGGCACCGTCGAATACACGACGTACGGCCCCGACAAGAGTGCGCACCCGCCGATCGTGTTCATGCACGGCGTCGCCGTCGACCATCGGCTGTGGCAGCCGGTGGCCGAGATCCTGGCGGAGCGGGGATACCGCAGCTATGCGCCGACGATGCCGCTCGGGTCGCATCACATCCCGTGGGGCCCGTCTGCGGATCGGAGTCCACGCGGTGCGGCGCGGCTGCTCCGCGAGTTCGTCGACCGACTCGGCCTGGCCGATGCCACGTTGGTGGCCAACGACACCGGTGGGGCAATCAGCCAATTCGCGCTCGATGACGACCCGGGTTTCGTCGGCGCGCTGGTGTTCACCAATTGCGATGCGTTCGACCTTTTTCCGCCACAACCATTTCAGCTGGTGTTTGCGCTACTGCGACAACGACTGCTCCTCAAGCCGCTGATGGAGACGATGCGGTGGCGCACGCTGCGGCATTCGTCGCTCGGCGTCGGTCTGCTCGTCACCGATCCCGACCCCGGCCTGACCCGGTCGGTGTTCGAACCGCTGCGCACCGACGCACGCATCCGCGACGACCTCATCGCATTCCTGCACGAGATCGATCCCGCCGACCTCGCAGCGGTCACGCCACGGATGTCGCGGGTCCAGGTGCCGGTGACCATGGTGTGGGGTACCAGCGATCGGTGCTTCACCCTCGAGCACGGCCGCCGCTTCGCGGACGTCTTCGGCGACGCGCGGTTCATCGAGGTGCCGCACGCACGCACCTTCGTCTCGCTCGATCAACCTCAGGCCGTCGCGGACGGCGTGGTCGCGGCGTCGGCTCGGTCGGACAACTGACGCGGGTGCGGTCGGCCGGCGTGAACCGAACGGACCCGCGCGACCCGGCAGCACCGGCGTTCGCCGCGTCGCCCCTCGCCCGATCAGCAGAAGAATTTCCGCGATCAGGCGTCGGGTTTGGCCGCCCGCGGACGACGATGAAGGTGTGAGCGGCGAACAACAGGGCTCGCCCGACGGCGGGGCATCCGCATTGCTGGCGGTGTACGACGATGCACTGCCGGCCGTGTACGGCTACCTGCTGCGGCGATGCGCCGATCAGCGGGTGGCCGAGGACCTCACCTCGGAGACCTTCCTCGCGGCCATGGACACCGTGCGTCGCGACCGTGCGGCGCGGCCGACGACTCCATGGCTGATCGGCGTTGCCCGGCACAAACTGGCCGACCACTGGCGGCGGATGCAACGCACGCCGGACCCGGTGGAGGAGGTGCCGGAGCGCGGTGACGACGAGTGGGACGCGCATCTGGACCGGATGGTCGCCCACCACACCCTCGCCACCCTGTCCCCGACTCATCGCGCGGTGCTGACCCTGCGCTACGTCGACGATCTGCCGGTCGGCGACTGCGCGGCACTGCTCGAGCGCACCGTCGGGGCCACCGAAGCGCTGCTCACCCGGGCCAAGCGGGCCTTCCGCGCGGCCTATCCGGATACCGACACCCGATCCGGACCCACCGGCTCGCGGAGAGGAGGTCACGCATGAGCGAGTACAACAGCACCGACCGCGGCACAAGCACACCGCCGCCGGACCCGTTCGTCGCCCTGCGGGCCGCCGACTCCCCGGGCTGGACCGACCCCGTCGCACCCGACCCCGAGTTCGCCCGACGACTCCGGGACCGACTCGAACGCGGCGCGACCCTTCCCGAAGGAGTTCTCATGAGTACCGCCACCGAATTGAACGCACCGATCCAGGCCGAGGAACCCGCCGTCGAGCGACCGGGTGCGCTCCCCTATCTTACCGTGGCAGACGGACGGGCCGCCCTCGACTGGTACGTCGCGCATCTCGGCGCACGCCTGCGCGGTGAGCCGATCATCATGGACGACGGCAGCCTCGGCCACGCGGAACTCGAGATCGGCGGGGGCGCCGTCTATCTCGCCGACGAGTTCCCCGACCTGGGCCTGCGCGGACCGCAGGCCGGACAGGTGTCGGTCAGTCTGATGCTGGCCGTCGACGACGCCGACGCTGCCGTCGCGGCCGCCGAACGTGGTGGGGCAGCGGTGACGCGCGAACCGTACGAGGGCTACGGACACCGCACCGGGACGATCGTCGATCCGTTCGGGCATCGCTGGATGATCACCGGGCCGTCGGCGGTGGGCTCGGCTGCCGACGCGAACCGCATCCGACGCGGTGACATCGTCTACATGTCGCTGCAGACGCCCGATGCTGCGCGCGCGGCCGTGTTCTACGGCGCGGTGCTGGGTTGGGAATACGATCCGCCGTCCCGACAGGTCACCAATCTCGGCCACCGCCTGGGCATCTCGGATGCCGGTGGATACGGTTCGAACACGCTCTTCTGCGTGTACGCGGTCGACGATTTCGAGACCGCGCGCGCCGCGATCCGGGCCGCGGGCGGTAGCGCGGCCGACCACGTCGATGAAGTGGGCGACGGGGCGCGAGTGCTCGACGCCGTCGACGATCAGGGCGTGGCGTTCTCGGTGCACGTCCCCGCCCCCGGGGCGACGCGGACGGATCAGCATCCCCGCGGTCACGGCGAGATGTCGTATCTGACCGTGCAGACGCCGTCGAGCGCCCGGTTCCGCGCCTTCTACGGCGCTGTGCTCGGGTGGGAGTTCCACGCCGGGCGTGTCGACGACGGCTGGGAGGTCGACGACGTGCATCCTCAGATCGGGATCGCCGGCGGCTCGGCCACGTCGATCGCGGTGCCGATGTGGAATGTCGCCGACATCGACACGGCGATAGCGCGCGTCCGCGCGGGTGGGGGCCGGGTGATCACCGAACCCGACGCGCAGCCCTACGGTGTGATGGCCTTCTGCGCCGACGATCAGGGCGCCGAGTTCTATCTGGGTCAGCTCTACTGACCGGAGATCTGCACCAAACCGACCACGATGACGACGAATCCCGCTGTCGCCACCACGGCACGGATGATGTTCCAGCGCACCCACGGTCGGGCGAACTGCGTCCAGACCACGGGTGCGTCGCCGTCCGCGACGGTTCCTGCTGCGGCGAGGCGATTGTTCAACGGCACGTTCACGACCATGGTGATCGCGACTGCAGCAACGGTCAGACCGACTCCCGCCACCAACCACCAGCGCAGCGGCTCATCCCACCAGAACACGATTCCGAGGCCCCCGAATAGCAACGGACCAAAGAAGATGACCGCGAACAGCGGATTGATGATCGCCACATTGATCCGTTGCATCACAGCGACGGAGGACAGCGGTGACGCTCGCCTCATTCCCGGCATAACCGCGTAGGCGAACGTCGCCAGCAGGCCTGCGCTCAGACCCGAGGTCACGACGGTGAGAACCAGGAGCACATCGCGCAACGCGCTCATTGCGAGACCTTTTGCGCCATATCGGTGTTCACGAAATCTGCGAAGTCACGGGCCGGACGACCCAGCACACGCTCGACATCGCCGGAGATGCGACTGTTGCGGCCGTCGAACAAGGTACCGAACAGGGCCACCAGGAGATCGATATCAGACGATGCAAGACCGTACTGCGACAACATCTGTCGATACTCCTCGAGGGTGACCTCGGCGGCGGCGAGGTCGACTCCGCGCGCTCGGCCGATCTCTGCCGCCGCTTCGGCGAAGGTCAGCAGGCGGGGCCCGGTGAGGTCGTAGGTCCGGCCGGCGTGCGGGTTCACATCCGCGGTCCGGTCGAGCAGCGCGACGACCGCGACCGCGGCGATGTCCTCGGCGTCGATGAACGGTTCGCCGACCGCACCCACCGGCAGGGTGAGTGAGCCCATGGCGATCTCGGGTGCGAACCCTCCCTCGGAGAAGTTCTGGTCGAACCAGGCACACGAGAGGACCGTGGCATCGATGGCGCTCGCGTGCACGACGCGCCCGGCCGCGTCGGCCTCGGGTTCGCCCCGACCGGCGAGCAACACCAGTCGCGTGACGCCCGCCGACTCTGCGAGTCGGACGAGTTCGGCGACGTCGTCGACGGCGCCGGGGACGATCAGGTCGGGCTGATACGAGATGTAGACCGGCCCCGCTCCGTCGAGTGCCGGGGCCCAGGTGGTGCGGTCGGTCCAGTCGAACCGGGTCGCGCTCGATCGGCTGGCGCGCCGAACATCGACACCACGGGCGTCGAGCAGGTCCGCGACTCGCCGACCGACCTTGCCGGTCGCGCCGATCACCAGGACGGGCTTGGTTGTTTCTGAAGGTGTGTGCTGAATTGTCATGCCCTCAGTTCACCCTGTCCGAGTGAGACGATCCATGGCCGTTTCGCTCAATTCCATACGCGTTCGTCTCGATGGCGTAGCATTCGAACCATGGATGCGCTGGGAAGCCTGCTCAACGGACCACGTGCACAGAGTCCGATGATGCTGCGGATGGTGATGCGATCGCCGTGGTCGATCCGGATCGAGGACACCGCACCACTCACGGTGGTCACCGTGGCCCGGGGTAGCGCCGTCCTCACCTACGACGACGGAACCACGCACACCGTGGCTCCTGGCGACGTCGCTCTCGCGCGTGGCACGCACCCGTACACGTTCGGCGAACAACCGGGCACGGACTGGGTGGCCCGGATCGACGCCCACGGCGACTGTTTCGACCCGACCGGTACCCACAGCGTGGCCGAGGACATGTGCTTCGGGGTGCGGTCGTGGGGCAACTGCAACGACGACGAGGCCGCCGACGCCATCATGTTGATCGGCACGTACGCGACCGGCGAGGTCAGTCAAGGCCTGCTGGACGCGCTCGACCGGTGCACCGTCGTACCGATGCCGGAGCATCCCCTGGTGGGCTTGATGGAGGACGAGATCGTGCGTGATTCACCCGCCCAGGAGGCCGTACTGAATCGGCTGCTCGACCTGCTGCTCATCACCGGCCTGCGCCAATCGATGGAGTCCGGCCGAATGCACGCGACACAGTGGTATCGCGCGCACTCCGATCCCGTGGTGGGACATGCTCTTCGGTTGCTACACAACGACATCGAACAGCCGTGGACGGTGGGTTCCCTGGCCGCGGCCACGGGCGTGTCGCGTGCGGTGTTGGCTCGCCGGTTCACCGACCTCGTCGGTGAGCCCCCGATGGCGTATCTGACCGCCTGGCGCATGTCGGTCGCCGCGGACCTGCTGGCCGACCGCGCGCTGTCGCTGAGTGCCGTCGCCCGTCGGGTGGGCTACGGCACCCCATTCGCCTTCAGCGCCGCGTTCAAACGTCACCGCGGGATGAGCCCGGCGGCGTTCCGCGCTGCACGGCCGCGCGACGGCAGCGAACCGTCGGCGCGTGCCACATGATTCACTGATGGCCATGCCCGCCCGCTCCACGATGTCCGGTCTCGCACGGCGCCTACCCTTCGGCATGGGCACGGTCACCCTGATCCTCGTCGTCGCGATGGTCGCGGTGGTCGGCGCGGTACTGGCGATCGGCACCCCGGACGACACACACGAGGAGTACTCTGCCGGACGGCTTCGTGGCTACGAGCGCGAACCCGACGTGGCCTGGACACACTCCGACGACACCCTCCCGGGCTACGGCGCGGGCAGGCGCATCGAGGTCGCCGACACCTGGCAGGACCAGTGGCTGCTCAGCTACCCGTCCGGGATCGGACGCGCCTTCCTCCTGGTGCACAGGGCCTCGGGCACCCCCGCCTGGGACCGCCCGATCCTCGCCGGACTCGGCGACTGCGCCTTCGACCGATTCGGGCAGCTGGGGTGCGCGATCAAACTCGGCGACCTCCCCAACGGCTTCTACGTCATCGACGAGCAAGGCAACGCCGGCGCACCCGCGCCGCTCGACGACACCCAGCAGGTGGTCGGGGTGGGCACGAACTATCTGCGTATCGACCAGGCCGGCTATCACGTCACCCTGCGCACACCTGCCGGGCGGGAGATCTGGTCGCGCACCTTCGCCGCGGCGGCCACGGCCGATGTGCGACCGGACGGCACATTGCTGGTGTCCACCGCCGACGGCGGGAGGTTCATCCTCGACCCGGCGACCGGCGCCGACCGGCTGTCCTGCACGCAGTGCACCATCACGACCTATCCGACCGGAATCACCGTGCAGTACAACACGACCGCGGAGCAACGCGTGGAGACCTACGCCGTCGACGGTGACGTCCTGCGCACCCCGGCCACCTCGGTGTCCGACGGGCTGCGCGTCGTCGGCGGGCCGTCGGTCCTGCCGGTGCTCACCGGCACCGGCGACAGCCAAGTTCAGATGCCGCAGGGACGCTACGAGATCCGCGATCCCGCACAAGCTGATGCACTGTGGCAGATCACTGATCCCGAGTTGTCGAAGGCCAACACCAAACCCTGCGGGACCGAAGTGGCCTTCGCACTCAAGGATCGCTCACGCATCTTCTACCGCCTCGCCGATGGCGGCCGGGTCGGCGCCATGGCATCGCCCAGTTTCGAAACGCCCGGCGAGAACATCGACAATCTCGACTGCATCGGCTCTGCAGGAGCGATTCTCGTGTTCGCCAATGCCGATCAGGTGACCGCGGTCGACGCCGAGTCCGGTGAAGTCGCCTGGACCCGTTCGGTCATCGGCACCACCGAGGCCGTCGACGGATACCTCGTGCTGCACCAGGGTTCCACCCTGTCGGTGCTGCGGCCGAACTGATCCCTCTCCCCCGGAACGGTGTGTCACACATCACGATCACTCCGGCCACCCTCATGACCAGCCCGACGTCGTCGACGATCAGCAAGCGATCAGGACGCTCTCAGACTCGCTGACCACGCCGCGACATCACGGCCCGGAAGTCGGGTACGGTCGTTCGCGGCCATGATCCACCGAGAGTCCGAGGCCGGTCCACAATGTCCGATGTCGTTGTCCGCGAGGTTGATCCGTTTGGGAAAGCACTCTGCTCCGCGTTCGTCACCGCTCGCCGGAAGCGCAGGTTCGACGCCAGCGCGCTCGCGTAGGTCACACCGATCTCGCAGCCACCGAACGCCGTGGCTCGCAGCCACCGTCGTACCGCTCGGCGTCCTGGCCGCGGCGGCCACCACCACGGCCGGCGCCGGCCAGTCCGCGGCGCCGCTGGCGTCGTCGGTCGACCCGATCGCAACGCCGGCGCCCAACCCGCCACCCGCCGACGCGGCAGCATCACCGACGAAGGCGCAACCACCTGCACCGCCGGTCGCCCCCGCGCCACCGCCACCGCCCACCCCACCGGTCAGCGTCACCAGCGGTGCGGTGCCGGAAGTCAACTACGCAGCCTATCGTGATGCCGCGCAGGCGATGTCCCACACCGATCCCGGTTGCGGCATCGCCTGGTCGACGATCGCCGGGATCGGCCGGGTCGAATCCCACCATGCGAACAACGGCGACGTGAACCCGGCCACCGGAGACCTGCGAGCGCCGATCTACGGACCGACCCTCAACGGCACACTCGCGGGCAACGAGGTGATCACCGACACCGACGGCGGCGCGCTCGACGGCGACTCCCGCTACGACCGCGCCGTCGGCTCCATGCAATTCCTGCCGTCGACCTGGGAGATCTACGCTGCGGACGGCAACGGCGACGGGAAAGCGGACCCGCAGAACGTCTTCGACGCGGCCCTGACGACCGCCACCTACCTGTGCGACGATCATGGCGACTTACGCGATCCGCACACCCAGGTGAGCGCGATCCTGCGCTACAACAATTCGATGGACTACGTCGATGACGTGCTCGGCTACGCTCGTACCTACTGACGTCCAGCGATCAAGACTCACTCAGGAATGCCTGCAGTGCAGCCGAATACATCGGAACGTCGCCGGCACCCATCAGTTCGCGGGCACTGTGCATGGCCAGCTGCGGTGCGCCGACGTCGATGGTCGTCAATCCTGTTCGGGCGGCGGTGATCGGACCGATGGTCGAACCGCAGGGGAGGTCGGCGCGGTGGGTGTACCGCTGCATCGGCACACCGGCGGTGTCGCACGCCACGGCGAACAGCGCCTCCCCCAACGCATCCGAGGCATAGCGCAGGTTCTGATTGACCTTCAGGACGGGACCGCCGTTGACCGTGATCCGGTGTGCCGGCTCGTGCCGTTCGGGGTAGTTGGGATGGGTGGCGTGCGCCATGTCGCCGGATACGCACACGCTGCCGGCCATCGCCTGCAGATAGTCGGCGCGGGAGCCTCCCCGTGCCAACACGATTCGCTCGATGATGGTGGCCAGGAAGTCCGACGCGGCACCCCGTTCGGAGCCGCTGCCGACCTCCTCGTGGTCGAACAGCGCCAGCACCCGGGTCGGGATCGCGGGTGCACCGTCGAGCAGTGCACGCAGGCCCGCGTAGCAGGTGCCCTGATTATCCAGCCGCGGTGCGCTCAGCAGCTCCTCATCGGCGCCGATCAGCCGGCTCGGCGCCACGTCGTGGGTCATCAGTTCCCATCCGAGGACCGCGGCGGGATCGATCCCGGCGTAGCCGGCAGTCCATTCGAGTACGTCCGGCGCGTCGGCACTCAACGACCAGATGGCGTCGAGATGACGCTGGGGGTCCAGCGTCACACCCTTGCGGTCCTCGGACAGGTGGATCGCCAACTGCGGCACGCGGACCACGGGTTCGGTGACATGCACCAGCACGTGGTCGACGCGGTCGCCGGACCGGAACGCCAGCCGCCCCGACAAACCCAGGTCGCGGTCGAGCCACGAGTTGAGCCAGGCCCCGCCGTAGGGCTCGAGCGCCACCATGCCGATCCCCGCCGACGTGCGTCCGGGTTTCTGCTTGACCCGCAGGTTCGGGCTGTCGGTGTGGCCGCCGACGATGCGGAAGGTGTTGCCGTCTCCCGCATCCCAGGCGATGATCGATCCGCCCCGGATCACGTAGTTGCGTCCGCGCAGCGACACCCATTCCTGATCCTCGGCCAGCCGGGTGTATCCGGCCGCCTCCAGTTCGGCGGCGACACTCGCGCACACATGGAACGGCGACGGCGAGGCGTCGACGAACTCGCCGAGTCCGGTGGCGGTCGCGGTGGTCGTCATGGTCGTCACAACAGCTCTCCGATCATCTCCGATGTCATTGTGGTCGCGGCACCGGCCGGGTGGACGGTACGCGGAGACCACCCACCGCGGCCATGGTCACCAACACCGACAGCATCAGTACGAGTTCGCCGAGGTTGCCGACCAGGAGCACGACGCTGCCGATCGGCGCGGCGATCAGCATCACCAGCGCCCCGAGGAACAGCCAGGGGAACCCGGCGTAGCGAAACGCCATCGTGCCCAGGACGAGCAGCGCGAGCACCGTGATGATGGCGGGCAACGGCGGACCGTCGGCGCCGGCGTTGACATACCGTAGTGCGTCGCCGGCATCCTCGGGTTGCAGATCCAGCCGCACCACATCCTCGACGACACCGATGGCGATCAGCATGGCGACCAGCGCCCAGCCGCCAAGGGTGACATTGCGGCTACGTGCCTGGTCCACGCCGAGGCGGCCGACCAGGTTGCCCGCGACGATGATCAGCAACGGGACGACGATCGCGTGAATCCAGAAGCGCGGCATGTTGATTGCCGACAAGGTGTCGCCGTAGCCGATCAGCCGGCCCGCCGCGACCACGAAGCTGTCGTACGCGAGTCCCAGGCAGACCACCGCGAAGAGGATCGCCACGGCGCCCACCCGCGGTGTCAGACGCAGCGCGAGAGCCAGGACCACGAGCATGGCGACGCCGATCGCCGCCATGATCATCGACGTCATCGGATCAGGCCGCGGCCAGAACCGAATCTATGACGGAGTAGAACAAGCCCAGGCCGTCGTCGCTGGGACCGGTCAGCGGTTCGGTCGCGTGTTCGGGGTGCGGCATCAGGCCGACGATACGGCCGTCGGCACTGGAGATGCCGGCGATGTCGAGCGCCGACCCGTTCGGGTTGCCGCCGGCGTAGGTGAAGACAATCCGGCCCTCCCCCTCGAGTTCTTCGAGCTTCTCCTGCGGCGCGACATAGCGTCCCTCCCCGGATTTGAGCGGGATGAGGATGTCGGCACCGCGCTCGAAGCGCGTCGTCCACGCGGTGGTGTTCGACTGCACCGTGAGCCACTCGTCGCGGCAGATGAAATGCAGGCCCTCGTTGCGGGTCAGCGCGCCGGGCAGCAGCCCCGCCTCGCACAGCACCTGGAAGCCGTTGCAGATACCGAGCACCGGCATCCCCTTGGCCGCGGCGTCGACGACCGCGCCCATGGCCGGCGCGAATCGGGCGATGGCGCCGGCGCGCAGGTAGTCGCCGTAGGAGAAACCGCCGGGCACGATCACCGCATCGACGGATTTGAGGTCGGCGTCGCCGTGCCACAGCTCCACCGGCTCGGCACCGGCCAGTCGCGCCGCACGCACCGCATCGACGTCGTCGAGCGTGCCCGGGAAGGTGATGACCCCGATTCGAGCAGTCATCGTGGCCTACTCCGCGACCCGGGAGACATTGAAGTTCTCGATCACCGTGTTGGTGAGCAGTTCCTCGGCGATGCGTTCGAGAGTCACATCGTCGACATCCTCGTCGACCTCGATCTCGAAGCGCTTACCCTGCCGGACGTCGGCGATCCCGGAGAATCCCAAGCGCCCCAAGGCCCCCACGATGGCCTGGCCCTGCGGATCAAGGATCTCGGCCTTCGGCATCACATCGACCACCACTCGCGCCATGGGCAGTTGCTCCGTTCTCACAGGTGCGCAGTTCCGCGATCAGCTTACCGGTTGCCCCTCCCCGTTGAGTGGCCGCCGTTTCCCGTCGCCCAGTCGACGGGGTTGGTGGTGGTCAGAGAACGGATTCGATGGCCGACACCACGGTCGGATCGGTGGGCTCGGTGCGGGGGCGGAACCGGTTGACCACGACGCCCTCGGCATTCACCAGGAACTTCTCGAAGTTCCACTGGACCTCGCCGGCCTCGCCGTCGGCGTCGGCGGCCTTGGTCAGTTCCGAGTACAGCGGGTGCTGATCGTCGCCCTTGACGTCGGCCTTCGCCAGCAGCGGGAAGGTGACGCCGTACGTGGTGGAGCAGAACGTGGCGATCTCCTCGGCGCTGCCGGGCTCCTGGCCCATGAATTGGTTGCACGGCATGCCGACGACGGTCAGTCCTCGGTCACCGTAGGTCTTGGCTATCTCTTCCAGCCCGGTGTACTGCGGTGTCAGCCCACACTTGCTGGCGACGTTGACCACCAGCAGCGGACCGCCGAAATCGGCGAGGTTCAGTGCGCTACCGTCGAGCGCCTTGACGGGGATGTCCTTGACGTTGCTCATGGCTCCCGACGGTAGTCGCTGGGTAGCCGTCCGCCGCGGCAATCGTGACGTCCGCCACCCTCCGCGCCGGTCTATGGCTGATGTCACGATTAATTGCGTTTGGTAAATAGTTGCGCTGGCGTTAGCTTTATCTGGTGCTCCCGAACACCACGTCGGACGACGACCCGTCGCCGCACACGCGCCCGGTCGACGCCGCAGCCGAGGCGTTGATCGAGTTCCTCGATCGACTGTCATGTGTGGCCAAGGCCCAGACAATGGATTCGCTGGCCGCGGCCGATCTGACGTTCTCGCAGATGCGGGTGCTGTTCACACTCGGCGCACATGGCGACGGCGCCGAATCGATGTCGTTGAACGAGATCGCCGACCACATCAACCTCTCTCTCGCGGCGGCCGGCCGCACCGTCGACAAGCTTGTCGGTGCGGGCCTCGTCGACCGCCGCGAAGATGCGGCCGATCGCCGCGTCAAGCGGGTTTCCCTCACCGCTGAGGGCAATGACGTGATCACCTCCCACGTGGACATCCACCGAGAGCTCCTGCGCACCTTTGTGGCCGGGCTCCCGGAACCTCTGCAGGTCGATCTCGGTGCCGCCCTGTCGGCCATCGTCGACAACGAGGTGGACTACTTCGTCGGACCCCACGGCGACCGAGCCCCCGATTCGGCTGCTCGCCCGCCCCAGGACAACTCACAGAAAGTCATCTCATGACCTCCTCTTCGACCCCGGCGCACGCGCATGCGGGCCCGCCGGACACCAAGCTGGACCGGCATGTCCTGATGGTTGCCGGTGTGGTCGTGCTCGGCGCGATCATGTCGATCCTCGACGTCACCGTGGTGGCGGTCGCACAGAACACCTTCCAACAGGAATTCAACACCGACGCCGCGGGCGCCGCCTGGACCGCCACCGGCTACACGTTGGCGCTTGCCGCGGTCATCCCGCTGTCGAGTTGGGCGGCTTCCCGATTTGGCACCAAGAAGGTCTATCTCACCTCGCTGGTCCTGTTCATCCTCGGCTCGGTGCTGTGCGCGCTGGCCTGGAACATCGGCTCGCTCGTGGCATTCCGCGTCATCCAGGGCCTCGGCGGCGGCATGCTGATGCCCATCGGCATGATGATCCTCACCAAGGCCGCCGGTCCCGAGCGGGTCGGCTCGGTGATGGCGGTGCTGGGTATTCCGATGCTGCTCGGCCCCATCGGCGGCCCGATCCTCGGCGGTCTGCTCATCGAGAAGGCGAGCTGGCACTGGGTGTTCCTGATCAACGTGCCAATCGGCATCGTGGCGCTGATCTATTCGTGGTTCGTGCTGCGTGACGACGAAGAGACGTCCCGGCCGAAGATTGACGTCCTCGGATTGTTGCTCCTCTCACCGGGTCTCGCCCTGTTCTTGTTCGGCATCTCGTCGAGCGCCGAGCACCGGACCTTCATGACCGGCAGTGTGCTGATCCCGGCGATCGTCGGCGCGATCCTCATCGTCGGCTTCGTCTGGCACGCCCTGCACACCGACAAACCACTGCTGGACCTACGCCTGTTCCGCAACCGCACGCTGTCCGTCGCGGTCGTCACGATGACGTTGTTCATGATCGCCTTCTTCGGTGCGGCACTGCTGTTCCCGCAGTACTTCATCGGCGTCCGCGGTGAGTCGACGCTGACTGCCGGACTGCTGTTGGCGCCGCAGGGCCTCGGCGCGATGCTCACCATGCCGATCGCGGGCCGGATGACCGACAAGATCGGCCCGGGCAAGTTCGTACTGGCCGGCATCCTGTTGCTGCTGGCGGGCATGAGTGTGTTCGTCTTCGTCGGCGCGGAAACGTCGTATCTGCTGCTGTGCGGCGCCCTGTTCGTCCAGGGTCTGGGTATGGGCATGACGATGATGCCGATCATGTCGGCCGCGTTGGCGACGCTGAACAACGCGCAGGTTCCCGACGGCTCGACGCTGATGAACGTTGTGCAGCAGAGTTCGTCGTCGATCGGTTCTGCGGTCATCTCGGTGGTCCTGGCCAGCGGCTTGGCCGGCAGCATGCAGGCCGGCCTCGCGATCACCTCGAACACGGCACCGCAGAGTCTGCCGCCGGAGTTGCAGGGTGCGCCGGTGCCGACGTCGTTCTTCGAGTCCGCAGCCGATGTGTTCGGGTCCACCTTCCTGGTGTCGGTCGTACTTATCGCGCTGACCTTCATCCCGGCGTTGTTCCTGCCGCGTAAGAAGATCGCGTCGCCGCTGATCGAAGAGGACATGGACAAGCCCTCCCCGATCATCATGCACTGAGCCGCGCCCCGCGCTCGTCTCCCAGCGCAAACTCACGTCCCCAGCGCCACCAGCACGGCGGCCGACAGAACCCAAAAAATCACCGAGAGAACCCACCCGCGCCGCCAAGCGGGGACCGTCATCAGAGACGGTGGGTTCTCTCGGTGATTTTTTGGGTTCTGTCGGCGTGAAACCGGGTTCTGTCGGCGCGAAAGGAGATGCCGTCGAGACGAAACCGGGTTCTGTCGGCGCGGAAAGGGGTCTCGATACGCCGCTCGCCCGGCTCGCGACTACTCAGGCGGCGGGGGGCTCACCGCACCCGTCTGCTGCAGAATCCAGGCCAGCTCGAAAGCCACTTCCTCCCACTGCTTGTAGCGTCCGCTGACGCCGCCGTGGCCGGCCGACATCTCGGTCTTCAGCAGGATCGGGTTGTCCGACGTGCTCAACTCTTGCAGTCGTGCAACCCATTTCGCGGCCTCGGTGAACAACACCCGGGTGTCGTTGAGCGAGGTGAGCGCGAGGATCGGCGGGTAGGGCTTGGCCTCGACGTTCTCGTACGGCGAGTAGGAACGCATGTAGGCGTACACATCCGGGTCGTGCAGCGGATTGCCCCACTCGTCCCATTCGATGACCGTCAGCGGCAGCGACGGGTCCAGGATCGAGGTGAGTGCGTCGACGAAGGGCACCGACGCGAGAACGCCGTTGAACAGTTCGGGCGCGAGGTTGGCGACCGCGCCCATCAGCAGGCCACCGGCCGAGCCGCCCTCGGCCACCATCTGTTGCGGCGTCGTCCACTGTGCGTCGACGAGATGGCGTGCCGCGTCGACGAAGTCGGTGAAGGTGTTCTTCTTGGTCAGCGTCTTGCCGTTGTCGTACCAGTAACGGCCCATCTCACCGCCGCCGCGGATGTGGGCGAGGACGAAGACCACCCCACGATCGAGCAACGACAGCCGCGACACCGAGAACGACGGGTCGATACTCGTCTCGTAGGAGCCGTATCCGTACAGCAGCAGCGGGGCGGGCCGAGTCTCGTCGACGCCCTTGCGGCGCACGATCGACAACGGAATCCTCGTCCCGTCGACCGCGGTCGCCCACTCCCGGGTCTGCACATAGTCGGTGGCGTCGTAGCCGCCGAGTACGGGTTGCCGCTTGAGCAGGGTCAGGTCACCGGTGGCCACGTCGAGGTCGAGCACCTCGGTGGGATCGACGAAACTGCCGTATCCGATGCGCAGTTTCGGTGTCGCCCATTCCGGATTGGCGGCCAGCCCGGCGGAGCACAGCTCCTCACGGAACTCGACCTCGTGGAAATCAGCGGGAGCCGGCACACCGTCGACGCCGCGGAGGTCGGCGATGGCCAGCTTCGGCAGCGCCGCACGCCGATACGACAGCACGAGGTAATCCCGGAAGGCATCCAGATCCTCGATCCGACGTTCCGGATCGTGCGCGATCAGCTCTCGCCGATTCGTCGGGTCGTCGACCGGCGCGATGTCGATGGCGAAGTTCTCGGCCTTGACGCCGTCGCGCACGTCGTTGTGCACGATGACGAACTGGTCGGTCCCACCGATCACGGCGTGTTCGACGCTGTACTCGACGCCGTCCACTCGCGGTGCGACGCTCCGGAACTCGCCGGTCGGGTCGTCGGCAGCGAGCACATACACCTCGGTGGTGATCTTGGAGCCCACCCCGATCATCAGGTATTTGTCGCTGCGGGTGGATCCCATGCCGACCCAGAACCGCTCGTCCGGCTCGTGGAACACCCGGACATCGTCACGGCCGGCGCCGATGTCGTGGCGCCACACCGTGTCGGGCCGCCAGGCGTCGTCGACGGTCTGATAGAACACATGCTTGGCGTCGGCCGACCACACGGCGCCGCCCGCGGTATTGGCGATGACGTCATCGAGCAGTTCGCCGTTGCGAAGATCCTTGAACCGCAGCGTATATCGCTCGTCGCCGATGACATCCGTGCTGTAGGCGAGCCAGTTGCCGTCGTCGCTGACCGTCAGCCCACCGAGGCTGAAGAAGTCGTGCCCCTCGGCTTCGACGTTGGCGTCGAGCAGGATCTCCTCACCGGTCAGCGGCTCGTCGGCGGTCACCTCCGGTGGCGTCCAGTCGTCGTCATCGGCGATCGGGCAACGGCATCGGATCGCGTACTGTTTGCCCTCCTCGGTGCGGGCGTAGTACCAGTAGCGACCGCGGCGACTCGGGACCGACATGTCGGTCTCCTGCGTGCGGCTCTTGATCTCGCCGAAGATGTCCTTGCGCAGGCCATCCAACTGCGCGGTGTGCGTCTCGGTGAAGGCGTTCTGCCCCTCGAGGTAGGCGATGACCTCGGGGTCGTTCTTGTCGCGCAGCCACTCGTAATGATCGACGAAGGTGTCGCCATGGTGGGTGCGTTCGCTGGGAACCTTCTTGGCAACCGGCGCGGTCACGTCGGTGGTCACATCCATCTCCTACTCGTGGTCCGGCCAGTCGGCGAAGGATCTCTGCGAGATCCATTCGTAGGCCTCGATATAGCGTTCGCGGGTGCGCGCCACCACGTCCTCAGGCAATGGCGGAGGTGGCTGGTCGGCAGCTCTGTCCCAGCCGGAGTCGGGTCCGGTGAGCCAGTTGCGCACGATCTGTTTGTCGAAACTCGGTTGCACCCGCCCGGGCTGATAGCCGGCCGCCTCCCAATAGCGCGATGAATCCGGCGTGAGCACCTCGTCGGCCAGTACGAGCTCGCCATCGGGACCGAGTCCGAACTCGAATTTGGTGTCGGCCAGAATGATCCCGCGGTCGGCCGCGAGCTCTGCACCCCGACGGTAGATGTCGAGGGTGGCGGTCCGCAGGCGTTGCGCCAGTTCGGCCCCTTCCTGTTCGACGACCCGCTCGAAACTGATGTTCTCGTCGTGATCGCCCTGTGCCGCCTTGGTGGCCGGCGTGAAGATGGGTTCGGGCAGCCGGCTCGCCTCATCGAGACCGTCCGGGAGCTCGACACCGCAGACCGCACCACTGGCGCGATAGTCGAGCAGCCCCGATCCCGTGAGGTAGCCGCGCGCGACGCACTCCACCTCGACCATCGGAAGTCGGCGGACCACCATCGACCGTCCCAGCGCCGCGGCGGGTATCCGCTCGTCGGTGGGCCCGCCGGCGAGGTGGTTGGGAACCCCGAGCACCTCGAACCAGTAGAAGCTCATCGCGGTGAGGATGCGGCCCTTGTCCGGGATGGCGGGGCTGAGGATGTGGTCGTAGGCCGAGATGCGGTCGGATGCGACCAGCAGGAGGGTGTCGGCGTCGATCTCGTAGATCTCGCGCACCTTGCCCGATGCGAGGTGCGGGTACGACTGCAGTTCAGGACGCATGGGTTCGACCCTAGGACATCCCCGACACGCTGCGACCCCCGGCAGCGCACAAGGGCTGCTGTGCCACCAGCGGGAGACTCCGTGAACTCTCAGTTTCCGTTGGTAGCGTCCGCGTCGATCGAGATCCGACACCAGATCAGGGATGTGACGTGGGACAACGACGACGGCTTCTTTCGCGACCCAGAGGTGTGCCCAGTGCGGCCACAGTGCGGCGGCTGTTCGGCAGCACGCCGCTGGTCGTCATCGTCACCGCGGTCGGGGTCCTGGCCGGTAGTGCCACTTTTCTCGTCGCGCCGGCCGATCACATCGAGCCCGCTGCCGACCCATCGCCGCAGCAGGTCGACTCGGCGAAGCAATCGGTGGATTCGGCGAAGATGATGTTCGGTCTCATGTCCGCCGGCCTCGGCAGCGCCACCGGCAGCATCACGTCGGTGACCGAGAGCGCCGCGCAGGTCTTCGACGCCGTCGACACCGCCCGTCAGGCATCGACCGAGATCGTCTCCGGGCTGGAGTCCGCGCCGAGCACCTCGTCGGCTGCCGACGACGTGGAGCAATTGACCACCGCGGTGTCGGCCGGCATCGACGACGTACGATCGCTGTCCCGGTCCGCCGAGCAGATGGACGAACTGGTGACCCCACTGGTCGGCTTCGTGCAGGAGAACCAGGTCCCGGGCGGCGATGATGTGCTCGCGCAGTTGACGGCACTGCAGTCGGCGAGCCGGGAGATCTCCGCACAAACAGCCCAGTTGGACTCGCTGCAGACGCAGCTCGACGCGATCACGTCGGCGGTCGGCGAGTCGACGGCACAACTCGATCAGGGCATCGGGCAGGCGCAGAGCGCCGCTCGGCAGCTCGATGCCGGGCTCACGACGTTGTCGTCGGCACGCGAGGACACGGTCGCGGCCGCCGAGAAGGTCTCTGACGGTGTCGGACAGCTCAACGGTGTGCTCGGCACGATCAACAACAGCCTCGACTCCGCGAGCACCAACCTGACGCCGCAGGGCCAGACATCCACTCCCGCCGTGACCGTCGACAACTCCGAACGCACCGCCCTGGCGTTGCTCGTCGGCGCGTTGTGCGCATTGGCGACGTTGGCGATCATGGTCGGCATGAATCATCGACCTCGGCGACTGCGCGCCCGGTTGGGCGCGGGCCGGCATGCGAACGGGACATCTGTCGTGGCGGGCGAGCCCGCGTGACCGGCCCGCAGATCACCATCACCTACTGCACGCAGTGCAACTGGCTGCTGCGAGCATCGTGGATGGCCGGCGAACTGCTGAACACCTTCGGCACCGACCTGGGATCGGTGACCCTGGTGCCCGGCACCGGAGGCGTGTTCCACATCGACGTCGACGGTGAACAGGTGTGGGAGCGCAAACGCGACGGCGGCTTCCCCGACGTCGTGACGCTCAAGAAGCTGGTGCGCGACGTCGCGCTGCCGGATTGGAACCTTGGGCACGCGGATCGGGGGGCGGACCCTTCGTGACGGCCCTCCGCATGCTCCGGACCTCCTCCGGGAGCAGATTGGCGAGAAGCTACAGAATCGGCGCGGGCGTGTAGGCAGCTGCATCCGGGTATTGGGCGACGATCTTCTCCGCGGCGGCGACCACGTCGACCACCTGCTGTTCGGCGGCACCCACGAACGCCGTCTTGTCGGCGAGCAACTCCTCGAGCTGCGGTCGGTCGAGCGGGATACGGTCGTCGGCGGCCAGGCGATCGAGCAGGTCGGGCTCGCGGCCTTCCTCGCGCATCGCCAACGCGACGGCGACCGCGTTCTCCTTGATCGCCTCGTGCGCGGTCTCGCGCCCGACGCCGGCGCGCACCGACGCCATCAGCACCTTGGTGGTGGCCAGGAACGGCAGGTAACGGTCCAGTTCGTTGGCGATCACCGCCGGATAGGCACCGAATTCGGCGAGCACGGTGAGGAAGGTCTCCATCAGTCCGTCGATGGCGAAGAACGCATCCGGCAACGCCACCCGGCGCACCACCGAACAGAACACATCCCCTTCGTTCCACTGGGCCCCGGCCAACTCGGCGGCCATGGAGCCATAGCCCCGCAGCACCACCTGCAGGCCGTTGACCCGCTCGCAGCTACGAGTGTTCATCTTGTGCGGCATGGCCGAACTACCGACCTGGCCGGGCTGGAATCCCTCGGTCACCAGTTCGTGGCCGGCCATCAGCCGGATGGTGTGGGCCAGCGACGACGGTCCGGCCGCGAGCTGCACGAGCGCGGACACCACGTCGTGGTCCAGGGAACGCGGATAGATCTGACCCACCGACGTCAGCGAACGCGAGAAGCCGAGGTGATCGGCCACCCGGGCCTCGAGATCGGCCAGCTTGACCGCGTCGCCGCCCAGGAGGTCGAGCATGTCCTGCGAGGTACCCATCGGACCCTTGACGCCCCGCAAGGGGTAGCGGTCGATCAGCTCCCGCACCCGGGTCAGCGCGATCATCATTTCATCGGCGGCACTGGCGAACCGTTTGCCCAGCGTGGTGGCCTGGGCGGCGACGTTGTGGCTGCGGCCGGCCATCACCACCGAGGAGTACTGCGCGGCGCGGTCGACGACCCGCGCGAGGACCGCCACACCGTGGGCGTGCACATGTTCCAGCGACCGCAGGATCTGCAGTTGTTCGACGTTCTCGGTGAGGTCGCGGCTGGTCATCCCCTTGTGGATCTGCTCATGGCCGGCCAGCGCATTGAATTCCTCGATCCGCGCCTTCACGTCGTGGCGGGTGATCCGCTCCCGCTCCGCAATCGAGTCGAGGTCGATGTGATCGACGACCTTCTCGTAGTCGGCGATCGCGGTGTCGGGCACATCGATGCCCAGATCACGCTGAGCCTTGAGCACCGCGATCCACAGCTGGCGCTCGAGCGCGATCTTGTGGCGGGGCGACCAGATCTCGGCAAGCTCGGCAGAGGCGTAGCGACCGGCCAGGACGTTGGAGATGGAGGGCTTCGACACGCATACAGTGTAGTCGCGGCGCGTCCGCACCTTCCGAACGCGTCACTGCCCGGTCAGAGGGCGAAGCAGGCCCACCCCGAGCCGTAGCCCTGGTGCACCCGAAGCGCCGTACTGGGCCCGGTCACCCCGTTCTGCGTCGCGTACAGCTCGGTGGTGGCCACCCGACGCGGCACCCAGCTGATCGTCGCGATGGCCCCGTAGGCCTGCGCTGCCCCCAGGAATCGGGCGGGCGCACCCTGCGGCTTCTCCCAGAACTCGACGGTGCCCACCGAGTTGACGTCCACCGTCAGGTCATAGCGGCACCCGGTGCCGTAGACCACCGACGAGAACGGCACGCCGGCATCGACCTTGCCCACCGGGGCTGCCGCGGCCTCCCCGGGCGAGACCGCCATCGCTGATGCCGCCGCCACTGCCGCGAGCCCGGCCATCAGGAGCCGGCCTCGTCCGGCCAGCCGTCTGCGTGAACGCATCCTCTGCTCCCCTCCCTCGACTCGGTGCACGCGTCACTCACGCGGCGCAAGCACCTCGATCACCTCGTACAACGCCTGGCGCGTCGCCATGTAGGCGCTGGTCTCCCGACGACCCAACGCACCGACGACGGCCCCGTCCTCCACCGCGATCAATTGCTGCACGTGCGCGGATTCGGCGACCCGGAACGACTTCTGCAACACGTCGGAATGCATCTCCGCCAATAAGTTCCGGCGGTCGGCGACCACATCGTGCAAACGCGGATAGCGCGCGGACAACGCAATCGTCTCGTAGCGGGCCGCCAATGTCTCGATGGTGGTCTCGGGGCCCACGAAGACCTCGGCGAGCGCATCGGCAGTGGCATGCCCGCCGCGACGTCGACGGGAGATGGCATCGCGGCGGGCCGCAATGCATTTCTCCTCGCGATGGCACACTTCGGCGGCCGCCTCGGCCATCAGATCCTCGAGGGATCCGAAGTAGTACGTGGTCGACGCGAGCGGCAGTTGCGCCCGCTCGGCGACCGCCCGGTGACGTACCGCGTCGAACCCGCCTTCGAGCAGCAATTCGCCGGCGGCCTCGATCAATCGGGACCGACGTCGCAGCCCCTTCGGGGTTGCCGCCGAAGTCATGAAAACATGCTGCCAAAGGGTTGGCTGCCGGGTGTTGCTTTGGCAAAAGCCGCTTCGGGATCGGCGAATTTGGTCCGTCCCCTGCGCCGCTCGGCACGCCCGCACACACGCCGCCATCACCCCTTGCGCACCTGGCCGCCGGGTATGCCCACAGTGTGGGGATCGCGGGGTCGACCGAACAACCGACCCCTTGTCTTCGCATACCCCCTAGGGTATGGTCGAGCGCGACCTGATGGATACCCCCAAGGGTATATCGCCTCTGGGCCACATGGAGGAAGAATTCGTGACAACAACCGCAGAAACAGAGATATCCGAGGAGTCCCGGCGATCCGGCCCCCTCGGACGACTGGGTGGCTGGACGGCCATCCACCGGCGCTGGGTCTTCGCGATCTGGGCGCTGCTCGTGATCGGCCTCGGTGCCTTCGCACCCTCGGTCTTCAACTCACTGGCCGGTGCCGGGTGGCAGGCCAACGGTTCGGAGTCGGTGGCCGTGCGCGAACTCGCCGAGGAGCACTTCGGCGGCAATTCGTCAGCCGCGGTCCAGGTGGTGGTCCACTCCGATGACCAAGACGTCTCGAGTCCCGCGATGCAGCAGGTCATCGGCGAGATCTCCGACGTTGCCACGACCGACGACCGCTTCGGCGAGGTGGTGCCACCGCAACCCGGCATGACCATCAGCCAGGACGGTCACACCGCCATCGTCCTGATCGGGGCCAACGGCACCACCGACGACATGGTGAAAGCCGTCGACGAACACAAAGATGAGCTGACCGCTCTGTCCGGCAACGGAATCGACGTCTATCCGACCGGCGCCTCGGCACTGTGGAGTGACTTCAACAAGGCCAACCACGACGCGATGATCAAGGCCGAGATGGTCTCCTGGCCGATCACGCTGGCGATCATGGTGCTCGCCTTCGGTTCACTGGTCGCCGCCGGCCTGCCGCTGTTGCTCACGATCGCCGGGTTGGTCGCCTCGGCCGGCGGACTCGTCCTGTTGAACATGGTCACCCCGATCTCGGTGTGGGCCATGAACTTCGCAATGATGTTCGCGCTCGCCCTGGGTATCGACTACGCCCTGTTCATCGTCTCCCGCTTCCGCGCCGCAATGGCTCACCGCAAGGACAAGCTCGCGGCCACCGTCGAGACCATGGACACGGCCGGCAAGGCGGTGTTGTTATCCGGCCTGACGGTGTTGGTCAGCCTGTCGGCGGTGCTCCTGGTGCCCGCACCCGCGGTCCGCACCATGGCGGTGGGCATCATGCTGGCGGTCGTGTTTGTCCTGGCCGCCACGATGACCCTGCTGCCCGCGGTCCTCGGCGCCCTCGGCAACGGCGTGAACGCCGTGTCGCTGCCGTGGGCCAAGCGTCAGCAGCACCGCTCGCCGCTGTTCGCCAAGTGGGGCGACCTGCTGCACCGCCATCCGTGGCCGTTCGCCGTCGGATCGCTGGCAATCCTGATCGTGCTGGCACTGCCGGTCATCGGACTCAAGGTCGCCATGCCGTCGATCAGCGTGGTGCCCGAGGACGCCCCGGTCCGCCAGGGCTATGAGGTCGTCCAGGAGGCCATGGGTGACGGCGCGCCGGGCGCGCTGCAGATCGTCGTGCCGGACGCTCAGGCCGAGCAGACCGCCGAGGTCGCATCGTCGACGTCGGGAGTTGCGATGGTCACTCCGCCGCAGCCGGCCGCCGACGGTTCCGGTTACGTGATGCTGCAGGCCATTCCCGCTGTCGATCCGTCCGACGAGCAGATGAACACGATCGTCGAGGATCTGCGGACCTCGCTGCCGTCCGACGCCCTGGTCGGCGGTGCACCCGCGGAGAACATCGACCTGCAGCAGGCCCTCAATGACTGGTTCCCGATCGTGGTCGGGGTGATCCTGACCCTCGGCTTCCTGTTGCTGCTGGTGGCGTTGCAGGCTCCGCTGATCGCGCTGCTGGGCACCGTGGTGAGCCTGTTGTCGACGGCCGCGGCCTTCGGCGTCGCACGACTGATCTTCCAGGAAGGTTGGGGCTCGGGAATCCTGGGCTTCGAGGCGCAGGGCTTCCTCAACGGCTGGGGTCCGGTGTTCTTCTTCGCCATGATCTTCGCGATCGCGATGGACTACACCGTGTTCCTGCTCGCGACGGCCAAGGAGCACTACGAGCGCTCCAAGGACCCGAAGGTGGCCCACGTGGACGGCCTGGCACATTCCGGCCGGGTGATCTTCGCCGCAGCCGCGGTCATGGTCGCGGTGTTCTTCACCTTCGCCCTGGCAGATCCGCTGCCGCCGAAGGAGATGGGCATCATCCTGGGTGTTGCGGTCCTGCTCGACGCCACGCTGATCCGGCTGGTCCTGCTGCCCGTGCTGCTGCGGATCACCGGACACGGCGCCTGGTGGAGTCCGGCCTGGTTGCGCCGAGTCCTGCCGAAGGTCTCGTTCAGTCACTGAGCACCACTCGGATACCCCAAGGGGTATACAATAGATGAGTCACTTGAATGAAAGAAGGATCCTCATGGTAGGCGATCAAGAATCGATGACCGTAGTACTCAACCGGTTGCGACGGGCTCACGGCCAGCTCGCGGGCGTCATCTCCATGATCGAGCAGGGGCGCGAGTGCAAGGATGTCGTCACCCAGCTCGCCGCAGTGTCGCGAGCTCTCGACCGGGCCGGATTCAAGATCGTCGCCACCGGATTGCGCGAATGCATGACCGGCGAGCAGGTCGAGAATTCCGAGCCCATGACCGAAGAACAACTCGAAAAGCTGTTCCTGGCGCTGGCGTGACCACCCGGTCACGCCGCGCCGGCGGACAGACGCAACAGAAAGGATGAGAGCGATGCAGCTCGGCTACACCGCAACATTGCAGACCACCTTCGACGACGCCGTGGCCCGCACCCGAGAGGCACTGTCCGAGCAGGGGTTCGGCGTCCTCACCGAGATCGACGTCAAGGCCACGCTGAAGAAGAAGCTCGACGAGGACATGGAGAACTACCTGATCCTCGGCGCGTGCAATCCGCCGCTGGCCCATCGCGCACTCGGCGTGGACCGACAGATCGGCCTGCTGCTGCCGTGCAACGTCGTCGTCCGTGACGACACCGAGCACGAGGGCACCGTGATCGTCGAGGCCATGAACCCCGACATCATGGTCAAGGTCACCGACGCGCCGGGTCTGCCCGACGTCGCCGGCGACGCCTCGACGAAGCTGCAGGCCGCCATGGAAACGCTGAAGTCGACGTCCGGAGCGATGGCGCGATGACCGACACCGACATCGAGATCTATGGCGACCCGGTCTGCCCGTTCACCTGGGTCACCTCGCGGTGGCTCACCAGCGCCGCCGAACGCGGCGACGCCCGGGTGACCTGGCGACTGATGAGCCTGGCCGTGCTGAACGAGGGCCAAGACGCCGACGGGGCGCAGGCCGCACGCCTGCACACGTCGCGCCGCATCGGACGGTTGGTGGCCGCGGCCACCGGGACCGACGACATCGGCGAGCTCTACACCGCGCTCGGCCGGCGCCTGCACGCCGAGGGCAACGAGCTGACCGATGAGCTGGCCCGTGAGGCACTCACCGAATGCGGCCTGGAGCCGTCGTTGGCCTCGGCCATGGACAACGAGAGCTGGGACGGTGCGGTGCGCGCGGCACATCAGCGCAGCCAGGATGCGCTCGGCAACTCGGGCGGCAGCCCGATCACCGTCGTGAACGGTCGCGCCTTCTTCGGGCCGGTTCTCACCGAGATCCCGGCACCCGACGAGGCCGCCCGGATCTTCGACGGGTTCACCGCGCTGGCCGCATCACCGGCCTTCGCGCAGGTGGAGCGGCCACGGTCCGGCCCGCCGAAGTTGCACGAAGCGGAGGCCTGACATGTGCCACCCCACCCGTTGTCGCCAATGCGGCAAGACCACCTGGGCCGGCTGCGGCAGCCATGTCGACGCCGTGCGCCGGATGGTGCCCGCGAGCCAGTGGTGTCCCGGACACGCCGACGGAAAAAAGCGAGGACTCTTCCAGCGGGGCTGACCGTCGCGGGGACACCAGTACGCTGTGGAGTCGATGACCCGCGAACCACGCTCTCCGATCGCAGCTGACCCGTTCACCCCCACCGGTGGGCGGGTCAGCCGCCGTTCGGTGCTCGTCGGCGGCCTGGGTGCGGCGATGATCGGCGGCCTGTCCGCCTGCGCCGACGATGAACAGCCCGAGATCGACCCGCCCCGACTGGGAGCGCATGCCGCCGATGACGAGCTGCCACCGGAGGAGAGTCCTGCCGAGATCCCCAGCGACGGTCCGGCGCTGATCACCGGTAGTTTCCGATCGGCAAAGATGGGCGGTCGCAACACCCGCTGGGCTGTCGCCCGGCCCGACGGCGTGACCGGACAGCTGCCGGTGGCATTGGTCCTGCACGCGTTGAACACCAACGAGCAATCGATCTTCTCCGAGAAGCAGCAGATGCAGAACGTGCTGCAACGCTACGTCGACGACGGCGGTGTGCCGTTCGCGCTGGCGTCCGCCGACGTCGGCCGCAACTACTACCACCGGCGCACCGATGGCGCCGACGGCGCCGCGATGATCCTCGACGAATTCCTGCCGATGCTCGGCGCCGACCCGCAACTAAACCTGTCGACCGAGCGAATCGGCCTGTTCGGCTGGTCGATGGGCGGCTACGGCGCGCTGCGGCTCGGGGCGTTACTCGGGTCGCCGAAGGTTGCCGCGGTGTCGGTGAGTTCCCCTGCGCTGTGGGCAGACCCACGCAACTTTCCGCCCCGCGCCTTTGATTCGGCGGCCGACTATCGGGCCAATTCGCTGTTCGGCCAGCAATCCGCGTTCCGCAGCATCCCGCTGCTCATCTGCATCGGGTCGTCGGACCAGTTCTTCACCTACACCCGGCAGTGGGCCGCCGATCTGCACCCGCCGGCAGCGTTCGGCACCTCCGCGGGCGGGCACACCAACCGGTACTGGCGCAGTGTGTTGCCCGATCACGTGGAGTTCCTCGGGCGCAATCTTGCCCGCTGAGCGCACCCTCGATCCATCCACCTGCCCGAACGGCCAGTTCCGCGCCTGACCAACTCGGTTGCAACGTTGTCTCAATAGTGTCGGGGATCACGTTTGTAAGTCACTGTTGTTCAGATCATGAACATCCGCAGAAGGAGGCCGACTGTGGCTACCGAGGACCCCGGGCATCCGCATCACCTCGCGGGTGGTGTCGACACCCATTCCGAGTCGCAGAGCTATCTGGCGAAGCGGCAACTGGCCGGCGGCAGCGCCGGCTGGCTGCTGCTGGCCGGGCTCGGCGTCAGCTACGTGATCTCCGGGGACTACTCCGGTTGGAACTTCGGCCTCGGCGAGGGCGGGTTCGGTGGGCTCGCCATCGCCGCGGTGGTCATCGCGGCGATGTACCTGTGCCTGGTTCTGGGTATGGCGGAATTGTCGTCGGCGCTGCCCGCAGCGGGCGGTGGGTACACGTTCGCTCGACGAGCGCTGGGGCCGTGGGGCGGATTCGCCACCGGCACAGCGATTCTGATCGAGTACTCGATCGCCCCGGCAGCCATCGCCACGTTCATCGGCGCCTATGTCGAATCGTTGAACCTGTTCGGGATCGTCGACGGCTGGTGGATCTACCTGGCCGTCTACGCGATCTTCATCGGCATCCACCTCTCCGGCGTCGGGGAGGCCCTGAAAGTGATGTTCGTGATCACCGCCATCGCGCTGGTCGGCCTGGTGGTCTTCGCGATCGCCGCGATCGGCCACTTCGACGCGGGAAACCTCACCGACATCGCAGCCACCGACGCGGCCGGGTCCTCGTCGTTCCTGCCCTTCGGCTATCTGGGCATATGGTCGGCCATCCCGTTCGCGATCTGGTTCTTCCTCGCGATCGAGGGTGTCCCGTTGGCCGCCGAGGAGACCGCCAATCCGGAACGGAATGTGCCGCGCGGCATCATCGCCGCCATCGGCGTCCTGCTGGTCACCTGCGTGACGGTGCTGGTGCTGACGACCGGCGCGGGTGGCGCGGGCCCGATGTCGGAGTCCGGTAACCCGCTCGTCGAGGCATTGGGCGATTCCGGGATGGCGAAGGTGGTCAACTACATCGGACTGGCCGGGCTGATCGCGAGCTTCTTCTCGATCATCTACGCCTACTCCCGACAGTTGTTCGCCCTGTCGCGGGCCGGTTACCTGCCGCCGGTCCTGTCGGTGACCAACCGCCGCAAGGCCCCGACGCTGGCGCTGATCGTGCCCGGCATCATCGGATTCCTGCTGTCACTGACCGGCGAGGGTGACCTGCTGCTGAACATGGCGGTGTTCGGCGCGGCGTCGAGCTACGTCCTGATCATGGTGAGCCACATCGTTCTTCGCCGGCGCGAGCCGGACATGAAGCGCCCGTATCGCACCCCCGGCGGCGTGGTGACCACGGGTTTCGCACTCGTGATCGCGGTCATCGCGGTCATCGCGACGTTCCTCGTCGATGTGGTGGCCGCGCTGTGCTGCCTCGGCGTGTTCGCGCTTTTCATGCTGTACTTCGCTGTGTACAGCCGTCATCGGCTCGTCGCGAACTCGCCGGACGAGGAGTTCGCCGCCCTGGCGCAAGCCGAGGAGGACCTTCGATGAAATTCAGCCAGTCCATCTCGGGGACGACCTATAAGTTCGGCGGCCTCGTCGAACTCATGGCCAAGGCGACACCCCGACGATCCGGCGACGAACTCGCCGGATGCGCAGCCCAGTCCGATGCCGAACGAGCCGCGGCCGCCTGGCAACTCGCCGATCTGCCGCTGACCACCTTCCTCGACGAAGCCGTCGTCCCATACGAGACCGACGAGGTCACCCGCCTGATCATCGACACCCACGACCGCGACGCGTTCGGACCCATCTCCCACCTGACCGTCGGCGGACTGCGCGACTGGTTCCTCGAGATCGCTGCCCGCGACGACAGCGCCGTGCAGATCGCCTCTGTCGCCAAGGGTTTGACCCCGGAGATGGTGGCGGCGACATCGAAGATCATGCGCAACCAGGACCTCATCCTGGTGGCCTCGGCCGCGACGGTGACGGCCGCCTTCCGCACCACCGTCGGGTTGCCCGGGACAATTGCCACCCGCCTGCAACCCAATCACCCCACCGACGACCCCCGCGGTATCGCGGCAGCCACGCTCGACGGGCTGCTGATGGGGTGCGGGGACGCGGTGATCGGGATCAACCCGGCCACCGATTCCCCCCACGCCACCTCGGATCTGCTGCACCTGCTCGACGACATCAGGCAGCGCTTCGCCATACCCATGCAGTCGTGCGTGCTGTCGCACGTCACCACCACCGTCGATCTGATCGAGCAGGGCGCGCCCGTAGACCTCGTCTTCCAGTCGATCGCCGGCACCGAGGGCGCCAACCGCAGTTTCGGCATCGACATCGCGATGCTGCGCGAAGCCAACGAGGCGGGCCGCTCGCTTCGTCGTGGCACCGTCGGCAGCAACGTCATGTACCTCGAGACCGGGCAGGGCTCGGCATTGTCCGCCGACGCACATCTCGGGACGGGCGGCAAACCCGTCGATCAGCAGACCCTCGAGACCCGCGCCTACGCGGTTGCGCGTGACATCGAACCGCTGCTGATCAACACCGTCGTCGGCTTCATCGGCCCCGAGTATCTCTTCGACGGCAAGCAGATCATCCGGGCCGGGCTCGAAGATCACTTCTGCGGCAAGGTCCTCGGCCTGCCGATGGGCGTCGACGTCTGCTACACCAACCACGCCGAAGCCGACCAGGACGACATGGACACGTTGCTGACCCTGCTCGGCGTGGCCGGAGCAGCGTTCGTCATCGCCGTCCCCGGCGCCGACGACGTCATGCTCGGCTATCAGAGTCTGTCGTTCCACGATGCCCTCTACGTGCGGCAGGCCCTCGCGCTGCGCCCGGCGCCCGAGTTCGAGGCCTGGCTCGCCGGTCTGGGGATGGCCGACGACGACGGACGGATTCTGCCGGTCGACCTGGCCGGCTCCCCCCTGCGATCCCTCACGGCCGCACGATGACCGACGCACCCCGCCCCACCGAGGACATCTGGTCGGAGCTGCGGCGCACCACACAGGCCCGCATCGGCCTGGGCCGGGCGGGCAATTCGATGCCGTCGCGCCGAGTGCTCGAATTCCAGGCCGCACACGCCGCCGCGCGCGATGCGGTCCATGAGCCGCTCGATGTCGATGACCTGGCCGATCAGCTCGGCGATCTCGATCTGCCGGCTGCGCTGCGCGTGGAAAGCCAGGCGCACTCCCGCAGCGAATATCTGCGTCGCCCCGACCTGGGCCGCCGGCCCGCCGACGTCAGCCACCTCCCCGAGACTGGTGCCGACATCGCGATCGTCCTGGCCGACGGACTATCGCCGCGGGCGCTCACCGACCACGGCCGCGGACTGCTCCAGGCAGTGCTGGACAAACTCGGCTCGCGGTTCACCCTCGCGCCGCCGGTCATCGCCACCCAGGCCCGCGTCGCTCTCGGCGACCACATCGGTCAGGCGCTCGGTGTGCAGACGATGATCATGATCATCGGCGAGCGGCCCGGATTGTCGGTCGCCGACAGCCTGGGTGTCTACCTCACCCATCTGCCGCGGCCGGGACGCAACGATGCCGACCGCAACTGCATCTCCAACATCCACCCGCCCGACGGCCTCGACTACGACACCGCCGCGGCCATCACCGTCGCGCTCGTCGACGGCGCCCGCAAGCTCGGTCGCTCCGGGGTGGCGCTCAAGGACACGTCACGGGCGGAACTCTCCGACAGCGCCCGGGAGGTGCTGGATCAGTCCTGACGCGACGCCCACCGACCCCTGAGGAGCGTCAGAGGCTGATGCGGCCCTCGAGCGCGGCCTGGCCGATGTCGGTGCGGAAATGCGAGCCGGGCAGTTTGATGCCCGCGATCCGGTCGTAGGCCTGAGCGCGCGCCTCGGCGAGGTCGGCACCGGTGCCGACCACCGAGAGCACCCGGCCGCCCGCCGAGACCACCGCGCCGTCGTCGGACAGCGCGGTTCCCGCGTGCAGCACACCTTCGCCCTCGGCCCCGCCGATCACGTCACCGGTGCGCGGCTTGCCCGGGTAGTTCTCGGCGGCCACCACCACGGTGACCGCCGCACCGTCGAGCCACTCCAACGCCGGCAGTTGGTCGAGGGTGCCGGTTGCCGTCGCGTTGAGCGCTTGTCCCAGTGGGGATTTGAGCAAGGCGAGCACGGCTTGGGTCTCCGGGTCGCCGAAGCGGCAGTTGAATTCGACCACCGCGGGTCCGTCCTTACCGATGGCGAGCCCGGCGTAGAGCAGACCCGAGAACGGGGTGCCGCGCTTGGCCATCTCGGCGGCGACCGGCTTGACCACGTCGTCGACGATCTGCTGCGTCACCGCATCGGGTAGCCACGGGAGCGGCGTGTAGGCGCCCATCCCGCCGGTGTTGGGACCGGCGTCGCCGTCGCCGACCCGCTTGTGATCCTGCGCCGGGATCAGCGGCACCACCTGCTCGCCGTCGACCAGCGAGAACAGCGACACCTCCGGTCCGTCGAGAAAGCTCTCCAGCAGTACCGGGTGACCGTTCTCCAGCAGTTCCGCCGCATGGTCGCGGGCGGCCAGACGGTCATCGGTCACCACCACACCCTTGCCGGCGGCCAGCCCGTCGTCTTTGACCACCCAGGTGGGTCCGAAACGATCCAGCGCGGCATCGAGTTTGGCTGGGTTGTCGACAATCTCGCTGTGCGCGGTACGCACCCCGGCGGCGGCCATCACATCCTTGGCGAACGCCTTCGACCCCTCGATGCGGGCTGCCTCGGCGCCCGGACCGAACGTGGCGAAGCCGGCGGCGCGCAGGGCGTCGGCAACCCCGGCCACCAGCGGTACCTCGGGCCCGATGACCACCAGGTCGGCCTCGATGCGCCGCGCCAGGGCGACGACGGCGTCGGCGGACACGATGTCCACCGGATGGTTGGTCGCGATCGCCGAGGTGCCGGCGTTGCCGGGCCCGACGTGCAGTTCGGTGACCGAGGGGTCTTTCGACAGTCCGATGAGCAGGGCATGTTCGCGGCCGCCCGAGCCGATCACGAGTACGCGCACGGTGATGACTCTAGTGTCTGGCTCGCCTACCGGCGGTTCGTCCCCCGGGTATGTGTTCCTTCCCCGAGGTTGCTGCGGGGAAGGAACACAGGTCGGGCGGAAGAACCTCCTGGGCACACCATTGGAGCGCTCAGTCGGTGGGTGCCGTCAGGTCGTACACCGTGGTGCCGCCGACCGTGGTGGCGGTGAAGTTGTCCTGAACCCACTGCGCGATCTGCGCCGACGGCTGCGACTCGTCCGAATTGCCGAAGCCGCGACCACCGCCAAGGAAGTAGTGGATCTGTCCTTCGGCCACCAACGTCTGGAACTGTTCGAGTGTCGGCGACGGGTCGGTGCCGTTGAAGCCACCGATGGGCATCACCGAGTATCCGGACTCGAGCTGGTAGCCCGACGCTTCGTTGGATCCGACCGCCGCACCCACCCAGGTGTAACTGTCGGCGTCGTCGCGCAGCATCGCGACGAGTTCGGCGCTCGGCGTCGAGCCGTTCAGCAGTCCGCCCGCTCCGCCGGCGCCCGCCTCCGGACCCATCGCACCCGGACCCGCCATGCCGCCGAACCCGCCCCCGGTCGGCAGGGTCGGACCGGCACTGTTCGCACCCGCGCCGGTCGCACCGGCGTTTCCGCCCGGCGCCATGCGCATACCGTCCCGCCCGCGACCACCGGGGCCACCACCACCGGGGCCGAATTCGCCCTCGACACGCGGACCCGCACTGATGATCGAGCCCTGCTTCGGGGTGCTGATGGTGTCGACCGTGTACGCGATCGGTCCGGCCAGACCCGCGGCCAGGGCGGTGATCACGGCCACCGCCGACAGGTAGGTCCGATGCGCGAGCAGCATCACGACACCGCTGACCAGTCCGGCCGACAGCACCATCCACCGCAGCCACGGCACGAAATCGGGCGACCGGTTCAGCAGCACGAAACCCCAGACCGCAGCGATCCAGACAGCCGCCGCCAGCACGATCCGCACCCAGAGCCGGTCACGCTGCGACCAGCACACCCCAGCCGCACCCGCGACCACCGCCGCCACCGCGGGCGCCAAGGCCGCCGTGTAATAGCTGTGGAAGATGCCGGCCATGAAGCTGAACACCGCCATGGTCACCAATAGCCACAGCCCCCACACCACGAGGTAGGCGCGTCGCAGGTCGGTGCGTCGGGCCTTGCCGATCAGCACCAGCGCCGCGACGGCCAGCACGATGCCGGTCGGGATGAGCCAAGCGATCTGGCCGCCCTGGGCGGGTTCGAACATGCGCAGCCAGCCGGTTTGTCCCCACATGCCGCCGCCCCCACCGGGGCCGCCCATCGCGTCGGCATATCCGCCGCCACCACCCGGCACCACGCTGCCGGTCTCGTTGCCGTTGAGGCGTCCGAGGCCGTTGTAGCCCAGAGTGAGTTCCAGGATCGAATTGTTCTGGGAGCCACCGATCCACGGGCGCGACGACGCCGGCCACAGCTCGACGGCGAGAATCCACCAACCGGCACTGACGATCATCGCGCCCAATGCGGCGAACAGATGTCCCATCCGCTTGAGCCAGGTGTGTTGGCCGAACGCCAGATACGTGATCGCCAGTGGCGGCACGATCAGCATCACCTGCAGCTGCTTGGTGAGGAAGCCGAATCCGACGAACACACCGGTCAGGATCATCCACCGCAGCCGACCATCCTCGACCGCCTTGAGCATCGCCCAGACGGCTGCGATCATCAGCAGGATCAGCAACGCCTCGGGATTGTCGAAACGAAACATCATGGCGGCCACCGGCGTCACCGCCAGGACGAGGCCCGCCAGGATGCCCGGCCAGTGCCCGAAGTACTTCTTGGTGATCAGGTAGAGCAGCGCCACCGACGCCACGCCCATCAGCACCTCTGGCACGAGGATCGACCACGAGTTCAGCCCGAAGACCCGAACCGAGAGGCCGGGAATCCACAGCGACGCCGGAGGTTTGTCGACGGTGATGGAGTTGGCCATGTCCGACGACCCGAAGAACCAGGCCTTCCACGACTCCGATCCGGCCTGGATGGCCGCCGAGTAGAACGAGTTGGCCCAGCCGTTGGCCGAGAGATTCGCCAGATAGGCGATCGCGGTGCCGATCAGCAACGCGACCAATGAGAGGGGTTGCCACACACGGGCGTTCCGCCCGGACGCGGATTCGTCGGGCGGAACGGGTGCGGCCGATTGCGTGTCGACGATGGCGGTCATTCGGCGGCACCTTCCGTAGCGCCGGCGGCGTCACGGATATTGTCGTGGCTGCGGAACACCCAGCGCAGGCCGACGAACCGGGTCAGCGTGGCGACCAGGTTGGCCACCACCAGTACGACGAGTTCGACATGCTTGGACGCCTCGGGAGCGACGCCGTGCAACACCACCAGTGATCCGGCCGTCACCACCCAACCGAACAGGAACACCGCCAATCCGAAGAAGTGGTGGCGCATCATGCCCTCACGTCCTTGCACGCCGAAGCTGAAGCGTCGGTTGGCGGCGGTGTTGAGGACCGCGGTGATCGCCAGCGCCACGAAGTTGGAGACTTGCGCACCGAGGAAGGCGTGCAGCAACAGGTACAGCACGGCGTACGCGATGGTCGAGGCGACGCCGATGACACAGAACCGGGCGAGCTGGCCGACGAGTCCAAACGGGACACCCTCGATGTGGGGACCGGGCGCCCGATCGCGACCGATGGCCGCACGCAACTCGGCGATCGGCAGTCGACCGGTGGTCAGGGCATATCCGACGCGCGCGCAACCTTTCAGGTCGGCGACAGCGGTGGAGACGATGTCGACGGTGCTGTCGGGATCGTCGACCCAATCGACGGGGACCTCGGCTATGCGCAGACCGATGCGCTCGGCCAGCACCAGCAACTCCGTGTCGAAGAACCATCCGGTGTCCTCGACGTAGGGCAACACCTGGCGGGCGATGTCGGTGCGCATGGCCTTGAATCCACATTGTGCATCGGAGAACTTGGCACGCATGGTGGTCTTCAGGATCAGGTTGTAGGAGCGGGAGATGAACTCCCGCTTCGGTCCGCGAACCACCCGCGAGTCGCGTGCCAACCGGGTGCCGATCGCGATGTCGGAGTGCCCGGAGATCAACGGTGCAATCAGCGGCATGAGCGCGTTGAGGTCGGTGGACAGGTCGACGTCGCAGTAGGCGACGATCTCGGCGTCACTGGCCCGCCACACCGCGTTCAGCGCGCGGCCCCGGCCCTTCTGTTCGAGATGCACCACCCGCAGACCGTCGACCTCGCCGGCGAGTTCCGCCGCGATCGCCAGGGTGGAGTCGGTGCTGGCGTTGTCGGCGACAATGATCCGCGACGGATACGGCACGTTGGCACGTAGGTGATCCCGCAGGCGCCGCACCGCCCCGGCGACGTCGGTCTGCTCGTTGTACACGGGAACGACGATGTCGAGGACGGGCGCCGGTCCGGAACTGTCGGCCACCGTCACCACGCGCTCACCTGTCGTCGGGAGGGCTTCTGCTGTCATGACTACGAGAATCGGACGCCAAACTTCGCCCACTCTGCGCCGACGCTGTCAGGTTGCTGTGAGCGTCGAGCGGCTGTGGACAACGCGCTCGGGCGGTCGCTCGGTGTCCGAGGGAACCGATAGGTTGGCGTCATGTCCTCCACAGCGACCCTGACCACCGAACAGCAGGCGGCCGCCGACCGGGTGATCGAGAGTCTTGCCGGAGCGGGCGCCCGGCTGCGCGAGGATCAGCTCACGGCGGTGGCCGCGCTGGTCGAGCCGTCGGCGCGGGTGCTGGTGGTCCAGGCGACCGGTTGGGGCAAGTCGGCGGTGTATTGGTCGGCGACGGCGATCATTCGTGCTGCGGGGGCCGGGCCGACTCTTATCGTGTCTCCCCTGTTGTCGCTGATGCGCGATCAGGTGGCGGCCGCCGAGCGGGCCGGGTTGCGGGCGGCGACCCTGAACTCGTCGAATGTCGACGAGTGGTCGATGATCGAAGCCCAGCTGCGTGGTGGGGATCTCGACGTGTTGCTCGTGTCCCCGGAGCGTCTGGCCAATCCCGGATTCGGCCGGCGTGTCCTCGATGCCCTCGCTGGGCAGCTGGGTCTGCTGGTGATCGACGAAGCGCACGCGATCTCGGACTGGGGACATGACTTCCGGCCCGACTACCGGCGCGTCTCCGACGTGTTGCAGACCTTGAATCCGCAGACGCCGGTGCTGGCGACCACCGCGACGGCCAACGCGCGGGTCACCGAGGACGTGGCGAAACAGCTGGGCGCGCACACTCTTGTGCTCCGCGGTGCGCTGGCGCGACGATCATTGCATCTCAACGTGATCGACGCCCTGTCGCCGATCGAGCGGTACGGCTGGGTGGCCGAGTACCTACCGCAGCTGCCGGGTTCGGGCATCGTCTACGTCCTCACCGTCGCCGATGCGGACCGCCTGGTCAACGCCATCACTGCCGTGCACGGCATCGACTATCCGGTCGCGGCCTACACCGGCCAACTCGACGCGCAGCGGCGCCATGAGCTCGAGGATGCGTTGTTGCGCAACGAGGTCAAGGCCTTGGTGGCGACCTCGGCGCTGGGCATGGGCTACGACAAACCCGACCTGGGTTTCGTCGTCCATGTGGGTGCGCCGCCGTCGCCGGTGTCCTACTACCAGCAGGTGGGTCGTGCCGGGCGTGCGCTCGACGAGGCGGTGGTGATGCTGTTGGCCTCGCGCACCGACGACGCCATCTGGGATCACTTCGCCACCGCGACCATCCCCGAGCCCGACAAAATGGACGCGCTGCTGGCGGCGCTGGACGCCGCGGACGGCCCGATGTCGGTGCCCCAGCTCGAGGCATCGACCGGATTCCGCAGGGGCCGTGTGGAATTGATGCTGAAACAACTGGCGGTCGACGGTGCCACCGACCGCGGACCCGACGGCTGGCGGTCGACCGGAGTGCCGTGGACCTACGATGCGGAGCACTACGACGGGGTCATCGAGGTGCGCCGTCGCGAGGCCGACATCATGCGGTCCTATGTCGCCGGACGGCAGTGCCTCATGCAGTTGCTCACGTCGTCGCTCGACGACCCGGAGGCACAGCCGTGTGGGCGCTGCTCGGTGTGCCGCGGCCGATTGACCGAGCCGTTGTCGGCGGAGGTGCCCGACGAGACGGTGCGCACGATCACCGGCGCACTCCGTCGTTCGGCGCTGCGGCTGGAGCCGCGCAAGATGTGGCCGGGCGGGGCTTTCGGTACCCGCGGTCGCATCCCGGCCTCGCTCGCCGCGGAGGCGGGGCGGGTGCTTGCGCACGCGGACGCACCGGAATGGGCGGAGCTGCTGGCGGGTGCGCGACGCGGCGAGGAGCAAGCGCTGACCGACCTCGGCGATGCCGCGGTCGCGACGTTGGCGGCGTGGGTGCGCGACGGTGGCGCCCGCCCGGACGTGATCGCGTCGTTGCGGCTGACCGGTACCGCGCTCGCCAAGCAGGTCGCCGACCATCTCTGCCGCATCGGTCGCCGCCCGGGCCTGTCGATCCCGGTGCGGATGGGCGATCCGCCGGGCCGCGACGCGACCGGCGCCACCGAGGCCGTCTACTGGCGTGACCACCTCGGGGGCATGCCCGAGGTGGCTGGGCAGAACGTGCTGCTCGTCGTCGACGAGAACGCCTCGGGCTGGCCGATCACCCTGGCCGCAGCAGCGCTACGCGAGGCCGGCGCCGCCACGGTCTCGCCGCTGCTCATCCACCGCACCGTCTGACCGGATCCGTAGTACGAACCGTGCGGAAATCGCCGGTTCGTACTACGAAACCGGGAGGTCAGGCGTCGGCGACGTACTCGCCGTAACCGGTGGAGTGCAGGGCGGCGCGGATCTTGGCGGCTGCGGCGTCGAGTTCGGCGGGGTCGGGATCCTTCTGCGCATTGCCCAGGTCGAAGGCGTCCATACTCTCCAGCGGGAAGACGTGGATGTGCACGTGCGGCACCTCCAGTCCCGCGATCATGGTGCCCACCCGCGCCACGCCGAAGGCCTCCTTGACGGCGCGGCCGATCTTCTGCGAGACATCGGCGAGGTGGGTGTAGGAGGCGGTGTCCATCTGTTCCCAGTGGTCGACCTCCTTGCGGGGCACGACGAGCACGTGACCGGGCGTCACCGGATTGATGGTGAGGAACGCGACGGCCTGACCATCGCGCCACACGAATCGCCCGGGCAGTTCTCCGTTGATGATCATGCTGAAGACGGAAGCCATGGAGATCACTGTAGCCGCGCGGCCCGCGTCACCCGTCGTGTTGTCGGCACGCTGTCGGAGGTCCATGACATTCTTTTCGTGTGAGTCGACCAGAGTTCACCCGCGGCAAGCCGACACGGGTCCACACCGTCGCCTCGACCGACGTCGTCGAGCACGCCCAGCGGTTCCCGCGGCTGCGCTACATGGGTTCGAAGTATCGGCTCCTGCCGCACCTGGAGCGGACCTTCGCCGACATCGGCGGCGGCACCGCCGTCGACGCCTTCTCCGGCTCCGGCGTGGTGTCGTACCTGTTGAAGGCACAAGGATTTCAGGTGCTGAGCAACGACTTCCTCACGTTCCCGCACATCATCACCCGGGCGACCGTCGCCAACTCCAGCGTGCGACTCGAGCCGGATGTGATCGACGAGATCTGCGGTCCGCCCGCCGACGATCGGGATTTCATCCAGACCACGTTCGACGGTCTGTACTTTGACGCCGACGACCGGGCATTCCTCGACTCCGCGTGGTCGCATATCGACCGGTTACGCGGGTACCGCCGCGACCTGGCCATCTCGGCGCTGGTGTTGTCGGCGGCGCGCAAACAGCCGCGTGGGGTGTTCACCTTCACCGATTCGTCGCGCTATGCCGACGGCCGCCGAGACCTGCGGATGTCGTTGCGCGACCATTTCCGCACACGGTCGGCCGCCGAGTACAACGCCACCGTGTTCAGCAACGGACGGTCCAACCGCAGCGTGACCGGCGACATCTTCGATCTCGACCTGTCGGCGCTCGACGCCCCGCCGGACCTGGTCTATCTCGACCCGCCCTATGCGCCGCCGACCGACGACAACGACTACATCAAGCGCTACCACTTCCTGGAAGGGCTCAGCGCGTACTGGCAGGGCATGACGATCATGGAGCACACCAAGACCAAGAAGCTCACCAAGCGCTATACGCCGTTCGCCTACAAGCATTCGATCGAGGACGCTCTGGTGCGCACCTTCGAGCATTTCGAACAGGCGGGCGCGATCGTGCTGTCCTATTCGTCCAATGCGCTGCCCGGCGCCGACCGGATCGTCGACCTGCTGGGCAAGGTCAAGCCGTCCGTGGAGGTGATCGCGATCGACCACAAGTACAGTTTCGGCACGCACGTTGCCGCCACCCGGCGCGATGTGAGTGAGTACCTGTTCATCGGTCGCGACTGAGTGGCGATGGATCGCACGTCATCCGGTCTCGATACGCCCGCTCGTCCCTCACGAGCTACTCGACCAACGAACACCACGCCCGCTCGTCCCTCACGGGCTACTCGACCAGCAGGGGCCAACGTCCGATGAGTGACGCCGGGGACTTCGACGACTATCTGAAAACGCTGGGCCGCTTGACCTCTCACGTCGATCCGACCGCATCGACGCCGGAGGCCGAACGGATCACCGCGGCCACGGGCTCTCTCGGTGAGCTCCTCGACACCGACGTCGCCGGGCTGGCGGCCTGGGTCCGCGATCATCCCGCCGACGTCCCGGTTCTCGGGCTGGCGGTCGGACTGTCGCAGGAGAAGCTGAAGAACGTGCTGCGCGACCACTTCGGCACCACCGGCTGGCATGGAGTCGCCCGGACGCAGCCGGTGGATCTGGTCACCTGGCTCGACACCGAGTTCGATCTGGTCCGGACGCTACGCACCCAACTGGAACGCACGTACACCTTCGCCGACATCCTGGTCGCCCGTGCCGGCAGTCGGGTGACGGCAACCCGGGCCGGCGCGTCCGGACGCCGGATCGAGGACGAGATCGAGTCCATTGCCCAGGACCTCGGACTCGACTACACCACCCGCTCGCGTTTCACCGGTCGCAACGGCCGTACCGCGCCCGCCGACCTCATCATCGGCGACCCCGACACCGCCGACATCGTGGTTGCGGCCAAGGGTTTCGACTCCACCGGCAGCAAACTCACCGACGCGGTCCGCGAGATCGAGGAGATGGCCGAGGTGCGACTGCCGCGTCAGCTCGTGCTCGCGGTGATCGACGGAATCGGCTGGAAGTCACGGCAGGCGGACCTCCGACGAATCCACCAGCTGTGGGACGACCGGCAGATCGACGGCATGTACACATTGGTGAGCCTCGACCGGTTCCGCGACGACGTCCGCGAGTTCGCGACACTGCGCCGGCTGATCTGACCGACCGGCTACTCGCCGTACAGCCGAGCGATCTCCTGCGAGTCAAGCCAGCCCGAGTACGTCGGGGTGCGCGGCCAACCGTCGGGGGAATCCTGCCATTCCTCACGACGTCCGTAGGGCAACGCGTCGATCAGCGCAAAGGTGTGCGACAACTGTTCGGTCCCCCGGCCGTTGGTGTGCCAGGTGCGGTACACGGTGTCACCGTCGCGAAGGAACACGTTGACCGCGAACCCTTCCCCGGGCGCGGCGTCGACGTCGGCGCCGAATGAGCTCTCCGACGACGAGTACCACTCCATCTGATTGCCGACGCGCGCCTTGTACGCGAGAGCTTCCTCGATCGGCCCGTTGGTGACGATGACGAACCGTGCGTCATAGTTCGCCAGGAAGTCGAGCCTGGTGAATTGGGCGGTGAAGGTGGTACAGCCGCCGCACTGGAATTCGGCCCCGTTGTTCCACATGTGGTTGTAGACGATCAGTTGCGAGCGCCCGTCGAACACGTCGGCCAGCGAGATCGGTCCATCGGGTCCGATCAGCGTGTAGTCGGGCATCTCGACCATGGGCAGCCGTCGGCGCTGCGCGGCGATGGCGTCGAGTTCGCGGGTGGCCGCCTTCTCCCGCACCCGGAGTTCGGCGAGGGCGTCTCGCCAGGACTGTTCGTCGACGACCGGTGGCATCTGTGCAGACATGAGTGATCCCCTTTCGTGTCTCCACTATCGACCGACGCGACCGCCGGAATTCATCGGTTCAGTCGATTCGACGCGGCAAGCGCACCCAGAAGGTCGAGCCCTCCCCCGGCGTGGAATCCACTCCGACGGTTCCGCCGTGCGCGTCCACCAGCGCCGCGACGATGGACAGCCCCAGCCCACTGCCGCCGCCCCGGTCGCCGCGATGTCGCGAGGAGTCGCCGCGGTAGAACCGCTCGAACACGTGCGCGGCTTCCTCGCGCGTGAGTCCCTGCCCGGTGTCGGTGACGGTCAGCACCACGTCGTCGCGGCCGGAGCCGGTGTCGACGTCGATGCCGACGGTGATCGACGCGTCGTCGGGTGTGTGCGCGATGGCGTTGTTGATCAGATTGCGCAGCACCTGCAGCAACCGCGGGGCGTCACCGGTCACCACGGGTGGCTCCTGGGTGGCGCCGATCTCGACGTGTATCTCACGGTGCGGGGCGGCGGCCGCAGCACCATGCACCGCGTCCGCGGCGACGGCCAGCAGATCGACCGGATGGTTGTCGATGGGCCGATGGGCGTCGAGGCGAGCCAGCATCAGCAGGTCCTCCACCAGCAGGCCCATCCGGCCGGCTTCGGCGTCGATCCGGCCCATCGCGTCGGCGGCGTCGGGCACCGCACCCTGCTTGTACAGTTCGGCGAAACCCTTGATCGAGGTCAGCGGGGTGCGCAGTTCGTGGCTGGCGTCGGCGATGAACCGGCGCATCTTCTCCTCCGAGGTCCGCGCCTGCTCCTCGGAGGAACGCGCCTGCTGTTCGGAGGCGGCAGTCCGCGCGAACGCGCGCTGGATCTGGCCGAGCATCGTGTTCAGCGACGCGGACAGGCTGCCGACCTCGGTGTTCGGCGGTGCCGGCGGCACCCTCATGTTGAGATTGCCGGCCGCGATCGCATGGGCGGTCTCCTCCACCCGGTGCAGCGGCCGCAGACTCGACCGCACCAGCAGATAACTCAGCACACCGATGGCCAGCACGACCAACGCACCGATGCCCAGTTGCAACCACATCAGCCGTGACAATGTGGCGTTGACGTCGCTGAGCGGGGTCGCGACAATCGACACACCGTAGGGTGACTCATCCTTGATCACCCGCCACTGCGGCCCGTCGCCGCCGACCGAGTCGACGGTCATCGGTCCGGTGCTGCCCTCGGGAAGCGAACCGAGATCGGGCTGCGACGAGAAGTCGTTGTTGACAAAGGTGTTGCCATCACTCGTGATGATCATCGAGTAGAACTGCGACGGCGGCCGGCGCGGACCCAGCGGCGGCCCCGGGTTGGCGGTGACCGGGTCGTGCGGCTTCGCCCACGTCTCCACCGAGGACACCAATCCTTCGTCGGTACGCGACAGCAGGTCCTGCCGCATCGCCGAGGTCACCGCGACGCCCGACGCGAACAACCCGAGCACCACCAGCACCAGCGTCAGGCCGACCAGCGACAGACGCAGCGGCAGGCCGCGCTTGCGGACCGTCTCCGGCGCGTGGCCGACGGGGCCGCCCGGTGCAGCGGCGACAGGCGTGGAGGTCACCCGCGTGGCTCTCGCATCACGTAGCCGACGCCACGCAGGGTGTGGATCAGCCGCTTGTCGCCGGTGTCGAGCTTGCGGCGCAGGTAGGACACGTAGGACTCGACCACGTTGACCTCACCGCCGAAGTCGTAGTTCCAGACGTGGTCGAGGATGCGTGGCTTGGACAACACCGTGCCGGCGTTGACCATGAAGTACCGCAGCAGAGTGAACTCGGTGGGCGACAGGGCCACCAACTTGCCCGCCTTCCACACCTCATGTGTCTCGTCATCGAGCTCGATGTCGGCGAAAGTGATGCGCGCCGACTCCTTGGCCTGCTCGTCGTACCCGCTGCGGCGCAAGAGTACCTGCAGGCGGGCCACCACTTCTTCGAGCGAGAACGGTTTGGTCACGTAGTCGTCGCCGCCGATGGTCAACCCGTTGATCTTGTCCTCCACCGAATCGCGTGCGGACAGGAACAACACCGGCGCCTCGATGCCGTCGGCGCGCAGCCGGCGCAAGAGGCCGAAACCGTCCATCCCCGGCATCATCACGTCGAGGATCAGTACATCGGGTTTGACGGTGCGGCACCGGTCGAGGGCCGCAGGGCCGTTCTCGGCGGTGGTCACCGCATACCCCTGGAACTTGAGCGACACCGACAACAGTTCGCGGATGTTCTCCTCGTCGTCGACGACGAGTACCTTGGCGCCTTGGCCGCCTGCCTGACCGTTCGCAGATTCGCTCATGCCATCACCCTCTCGGTTCACTCTGTCATGGATCTGGACGATTGCTGGGAGGTCTCTGTGAATGCTCACCTGGCCGGATGACGCCGACCCGCAGCGGCTGGGTCAGCCGCGCATGAAGGGCGCCGGATACCCCGGGATGGGACGGGCCTCGCCGAGCCAGGCTCCGAGCTCCTCGGCGCGGTCGGCCAGCGCGCGGGTCGCCACGGCGGGCAGCTTCTCGAAGGTGTGGACCTCGATGTGTCCGTCGTCCTTGTGCTGTCGCCAGCCGCCGACAATACGTCCGTCCCACCAGGCCGTCTGTCCGCCGTTGCCGTTGCGGTCGAAGACGCGCTCGGCGTGCGGACCGAGGTAGAAGCCGCGTTCCTTCCATCCCATCGTGGTGGGATCGAGCTCGGGTAGCAGGTGGGCGTGCGGTGGCAGGGCGGCGTCGGCGCCGGTGGGCAGGTCGTCGGGCAGCAGATAGCCGACGGCCCCGCCGTCGAGGTCCACCTCGACCGCGTCGAGATCTTCCAGCGCGGCGCGCACGGCACGCTTGGTACTCCCCAGCCACCACACGATGTCGGCCTCGGTTCCCGGACCGAACGCCCGCAGCCAGCGCCGTATCAGTGCGCGATGGCCGTCGGCCACCGACACCGCCGGCAACGGGTGGCCGAGCCAGAGTTCCATCAGCGCCCACGACGGGCGCGACAAAGTCCAGGTCGCCGAATTGGGTCCGCGCACGATCTCACCGGCCGCGCTCATCATGTTCAGCACGCGCGGTCCCATCGAGATACGGCCGCCCCACGACTTGTCCGCGGCGTAGATCACATGCCCGTCGAGGGCCGGGTTGCGGCGGCGCAGTCCGGTGGAGGTGCGGGCGGCGCCGTCGGCGAGGTCTTCTGCGACCGCTGCCCGTGCCGCGTCGATCCACCCCTCCGGATCGTCGAAATCGGGGCTGCGGCGCAGGTCACGCAACATGTTGGTGCGTTCGGACGCGGTCACCCGCGGTCCGACCGCGCCGATCGCCTCGGCCAGCACGGTGTGCCCGAACACGAACAGGGTACGACGCATCGCAAGTTGTTTGACCAGGGTGCGGTCTTCGTACAGGGCGATGTCCATGGCCTCGGGGCGGAATCCGGGAACCCGCGCCCAGGCGGACAGATAGACCGTCGACGGTGTGGTGGCGTGCAGGCCGACCAGGTCATCGACCACATCGGTCAGCGCCACGGCGCGTTCTCGGGTGTCCAGATGATGTCGCCGGATCAGGCGTCGCCGCCGCTCGGCGTCGTCGACGACAGGACGCACCGTCATTCGGCGGGTGCGGCGATCGCCTCGATCTCCACCAACTGGTCGTCGTAGGCGAGAACCGTGACGCCCATCATCATGGCCGGGGGCACCGGGTTGCCGAACTCGGCGACGATCTCGTCCCAGGCGACCACCAGATCGGCCTGCAACTGCTCGGCGACGTAGATCGTCAACTTGACGATGTCGCCCATCGAGGCGCCCTGCTCCTCCAGGACCGTGCGCAGGTTCGCCAGACACGTACGCGTCTGGCCGACCACATCGCCGGGCGGGACCACCGCGCCGGTCGAGTCGAGCGGACTGATGCCTGCGGTGAAGATCAACGGCCCCGGACTCACCGTCGCGCTGTAGGCGAAGCCGGCGGCCGGCAGGGTGGACGAACCGTTCAGACGGAGGCGGGCCATGTCCGCGATCCTACGTCGGCTCCCGGAAGGTCGACTGCAGCCGTTGCACGACCCGCACCCCCGACCTGACGGCGTCCGTCGCGCCACCGCGCGTCGGGCAACGGCTGCAATCACGCGTTCGATGGCGGTCTCACGCGCTGATATCAGTTCACTCCGATCGCGACCCCCAAGCCAGCAACCGGCGACATCACTCGCCATCACCCCTGTTCAGGGGACAAACGAACATTCCGGACCGGACACCGGAGACGATCCGGCGCCGCCAAATGCGGGTCGGCACGTCATTCACCTGGGGTGTTCCGACTCACTCGAATGGCAATCCGGACCTCGTTCGGCGCATGATGTGTCCAAGTGTCGGTCGGGGGATCTTTGGTGATGGCGAGTGGACTTCGGTAGCGCGTTGGCGCGCCTGTTCGTGCAGGCGGGCCGACCGACGTTGCGGGCTGCCGCGGCACGCTCGACGGTGTCGGCGCAACGGATCAGCGACTGGCGAAACGGACGCCACCTGCCCCGCGATTTCGCGACCGTCGAACCGCTGCTGTTGTGGCTGACCTCGCGGGCCGTCGCCGATGGGCAGGACGACGTGCTGAGCCTGCCGCAGTGGAAGGACCTCTGGGACAAACACCTGACCGAGGCCGACGACCCCGATACCGGGCAACCGTCCACCCCCACGACGACGGAAACCCGTCCGTACGCCGGTCTGGCGACCGTGACCGCTGCCGATAGTGCCGTCTTCTTCGGCCGCGACGACCTGATCTCGACGCTGGTCGAGACCATCGTCGAGGCCGCGGCGGCGCCGGCCGGTCCGCGGCTGATCATCGTCGCCGGTGTCTCGGGTTCCGGGAAGTCTTCCCTTCTCGACGCCGGATTGGCCCGTGACCGGCGCGTGCCGACGCCACGACGCGCCGCCATCACCGCCGGCGGGCTACGTCTGCCCGCAGCGACCGATGGACCTGCCGAGTCCCACGACGAGCCCGAGCGTGACGGATCACCACCCCCCGCACAGGAGGTGATCGTTCTCGACCAGTTCGAGAATGTCTTCGCCCTCCCGCAAGAAGTGCTGGCCGAGACGATGCGGGCAGTCGAGGAACTGTCCGAGGACGCCGTCGTGGTCCTCGGCGTGCGCGCCGACTTCTTCGGCCAGTGTGTGGAGTTCGGGTTCCTGGCACAGGCCTGGCAGTCGCGGTGCGTCATCGTCTCCGAGATGACCGGCTCACAATTGCGCGAGGTCATCACCGGTCCGGTCCGATTGGCCGGCGGACGCATCGAGTCCGGGCTGGCCGATGTGATGATCAACGACCTGCACGCGGCCTCGACGATCGGCGACCGCGCCGGGCGGCTACCGCTGCTCGCCCATGTGTTGGCGGCCACCTGGGCACGCCGATCCGGCAACCGGATGACGATCTCCGGCTATCGCGCGACCGGAGGTATCGCGCGGGCCGTCGCCGACACCGCGGAGGCCGCCTGGTCGGCGGTCGACCCCGATGACCGCACCCTGGCCAGAGCGCTGCTGCTGGCGTTGGTGCATGTGGGCCCGGGCGGCGTGGCGCTGCGTGTGCCGCTGCACACCGACACCATCGGCGACCGGTTCCCGGCGCGGATCTCGGCGGTGATCGACATCTTCGCCCAGGCCCGACTGCTGATCGTGACGTCGGACTCGGTGATGCTGGTCCACGATGTGGTGTTGACGTCGTGGCCGCGGCTCGCCGAGTGGATCGCCGCCGATTCGGGTATCCACCAGTGGCGCCAGCAACTCGACACCGACACCACCGCCTGGCTCGACACCGGCCGCAGCCGCTCATTCCTGTACACCGGGTCACGCCTGGACGACGCCCGCCGGCACCGTGCCGCGTTGCGCCGCAGCTACCAGCATCTGCTGTCTGCCGAGAGCGAGGCGTTCCTCGACGCCGCAGTCACCCAGCAGCGCCGACGACGCCTCATCCGGGTGCTGTCGATCACGGTGGTCGTGGTGCTGGCCGTCGTCTCGACCATCACTGCGGCCATCGCGCTGCGCCAGGCCCACGACCTCACCCAGCAACGCAACAACGCCGAACGAGCCGCGTTGCTGTCGCATATCGACAGCCTGCAGCAGACCAACCCCTCGCTGGCTTCCCGGCTGCTGCTGGTGGCGCTCGACCTCTACCCCGACGACCCGACCATCAGTCAGCGCGTGCTGGGCGCGTCGACCAGCCCGTTGTCGGAGCCGCTGAGCGGGCACACCGGTCCCGTGTACGACGTCAACTTCTCCACCGACAGCGCGATGTTCGCCTCCGCCAGCGGCGACCGCACGGCCCGACTGTGGGAACGCACCCCCGACGGCTCGTACCGGACCGTGTCGACCCTGCGCGGCTACGGCAACTATCTGACCTCGGTCACCTTCCACCCCACCCGCGGGCTGCTGGCGACCGGCAGCGGCGACGGCACGGTGCGCGTCTGGGACATCAGCACACCGTCGGCGCCACGGCAGGAAACCTCGGTCAGCCCGGGACACGGCACGGTGTACATGGTGCGGTTCGCACCGGACGGGCGTCATCTCGCCGCGACCTCCGACGACGGCACCGTCACCATCTTCGCCGTCGAGGAGTCGGGGGCGCTCCGCGAGACGACGATGCTGGCGGCGCACTCGGCGGCCGCCCGCACCGTGGCCTACAGCCCGGACGGCAGATTGTTGGCCACCGGTGGGGACGACAAGGTGGTGCGACTGTTCGACACCGCCGACGGCGACCGGCCGGTGCCGGCGGCCCCGCCCATCACCGGATTCCCCAGCATCACCCACGCCGTCGCATTCAGCCCCGACAGCCGCACACTCGCCGTCACCGGCGACAGCCCCAACGCTCAGCTCTGGGACGTCACCACACCCTCGCGTCCCCGTCCGGTGACGACGTCGCTGCCCAACACCACCGCCGGCTCGTGGTCGATCGACTTCGACGACGACGGCGACCAACTCGCGTCTGCCCGCGCCGATGGGCGGGTGACGGTGTGGAACACCATCGACCCGGCCATGCCCGTGACGCAGTGGACGCTGCAGTCATCGAGCGAGCAGGGCACCCCGGAGCAGGGGTCGGTCCGCACGTTCTCGACCGTGTTCAGTCCCGACGGGTCCAGCATGGTGGTCGGCCGGTCCGATGGGGCGATCGACCTGTGGCATCTCCCGTCTGGCGTGATCCCGGATCGCGGCGGTACGGTGACCGGCCTGGCGAACGACGCCGACGGCAGCGTGCTCACCACGGTCGGCACCGACACCACCCTCAACGTCTGGTCCACCGGCCCACAGGGATGGTCCCGACAGTCGCGCACGCCGATCCAGCGCCGGGTCAACGATCACCCGTCGGTCAGTGTGAACGCCGACGGCACGCTCGCGGCCACCGCGAACAACAACGGCGGGCTGGTACAGCTGTGGGACATCACCGACCACGCCGATCCGCGCCGCACCGCCGATCTGCGGGTGTCGACGAGATACACCAACGCCATCGCCTTCGCTCCCGACGCCGACCTGCTGGCCAGCGGCATCACCGACACCACCGTGCAGCTCTGGGACACCGCCGACCCGCGTCGTCCGGTGCCGGTCGGCGCGCCGTTGACCGGGCCGGGTGACCTCATCCGCAGTGTCGCATTCAGCCCGGACGGCCGTCGACTGGCGGTGACCTCCGACGACAAGAGCACCTATCTCTACGACCTCGACGGCGACCGACTCGCGCCGGCGATGGTCATCACCGACAACAGCCCGGCGGCGCGCGCGGTGTTCAGTCGCGACGGGACGGCACTGATCATCGCCGCCCGCGACCTGTCGACCTGGGACGTGCATGAAGGCCGCGCCGAGGAGATCGACCGCAAACCCAACATCCACGCGGCGACACTGTCGTTGACGCCGACCCGGCTCGTCGTGGGCACCGCGACCCACCACCTCACGACATTCGAATTCGATCAGGGCCGGCTCGGTGCCGAACAGTCGATCGTGCCGTTGATCACCACCACCGACACCACCACCAAGTGGCAGTTCCCGGATCACATGTACAGCGACGACACCATCATCACCGCCGGCGACGTGACCGGCAGCATCCACCTGCAGACCACCGACCTCGCCACCGCCGGCCGGTGGATCTGCGACAGCACGCCGAGCCTGACCGAGGCGCAACGCGAGGTCTATCTCCCGCACACCGACATCGCCGACGAATGCCGCAGCTGAACCGTCCGCCGGCGTCTGATCGCGCGGGTCGTCGCGGGTCACGCAGGTCGTTGCGGCTCACGCGGGTTGTCGACCACTGGCGACAACCACGCCGACCCGCGCGATCAGACGCGGCCCGCGTGAAAGTGCCCTCACGCGACCGGCCACCGACGACGAAACCCGCCGCAGGCGCACTTGCGACGGGTTTCGGCTCAGCGTGACGTCGAGCGTCAGTACTTCAACGTCAGTACTTCGGGAACAGTGTCAGAGCCCAGTCGCCGACCGGCTCGAGCGCCGGATTGGACTCGACCGCCTTGGTGATACCGAGCTTGATGTTGTCGAGGGTCGGTGCCGCGTTCTCCACCGTCGGCTCGATCGTCGGCAGCGGCTGCGCGCTCGCCGGTGCCGCCGCGAACGCCATCGCGCCGGCCATGGCCGCCCCCGCGAACCCTGCTGCGACCACCCGACGCACGACCTTCGCCCGCATGCCGCATGCGCTCGTCTCGTTGATTCCCCGGCCCATCTCGTCGACCGCCTTCCCCCGCATCGGCGCGGTGTCGTATGAATGACTGCAATGAACCAATGTAGGCGGTGATTGCTGCGCCGAGCACATCGAGTTGGCTTGAGTCACAAAAGTTATCGAGCAGCGACCATTACCAGTGACGACTGCCGGTTCAGCACAGCACACACCGTCACCGGAAGCTCAGCACCTCGTCGCCCCACGCTCGGCGGATGTCGCGGTCCAGATCGTCGACGATCCGATCCGCGGCGTCGACGACGAGGGTGGCCCTCACCTGCTCGTCGAATGCCGGCCACGGCAGTGCCCCACCGTCGTCGGCGTGATGGGCATGAGTGGGGACTTCATCCACGTGAACAGCGCGGCCTCTACTCTCGACACCGTGCCTGCGACCGAGCTGATCCAGTTGCCCGGCGGCCGCTTCCGCATGGGTTCCGACCGACACTATCCCGAGGAGCGACCGGCGCACGACCGCGTCGTGGAGCCGTTCGCCATCGAACGTCATCCGGTGACCACCAGGCAGTTCGCCGATTTCGTGGCGGCGACCGGCTACGTCACCGTCGCTGAGGAAGCGGTGGACCCCGCCGACTTCCCCGATGCCGACCCCGCTGCGCTCGTTCCGGGTTCCGTGGTGTTCACGCCGACGGCGGGGCCGGTGGATCTGGGCGACTGGCGACTGTGGTGGCGCTGGCAGCCCGGCGCGAGCTGGCGCCGACCGACCGGCGCCGACGATCTGACCACGGCACGCGCCGATCACCCGGTGGTGCACATCGCCTATCGGGACGCTGTGGCCTACGCCGAGTGGGTGGGCCGTCGGCTGCCCACCGAAGCCGAATGGGAGTTCGCGGCGCGCGGCGGTCTCGACGGGCAGGAGTACGCCTGGCCCGGCGACGAGCTGCGGCCCGACGGGCGCGACATGGCGAACACCTGGAAGGGCAGGTTTCCGTACCGCAACGACGGCTGGGGAACGACGTCGCCGGTCGGTACGTACCCGCCCAACGGGTACGGCCTGCTCGACATGATCGGCAACGTGTGGGAGCGATGCTCGGACGTGTGGGTACCGCGGCACCCGGTGTCCGACGCCGGAGCCGTCGATGCCGAGGGTCGCCCGAACCTCCTTGCGCCCACCACGTCGCCGCAGGTCATGCGAGTCACCAAGGGCGGATCACATCTGTGTGCACCGGAGTACTGCCGCCGCTATCGGCCGGCCGCGAGATCGGCGCAGTCCGACGACTCGGCGACGTCGCATCTGGGTTTTCGATGCGTGGTGTGAGGCATCGGAACGGGTTCGGATGAATCTGGTCACATCCTGGAACACGCCCGGGCCCCGGGTCCGTTAGTCTCTCGGTTCCAACGCCGCAGCGGGTTCTTGGAGCCCCCTGCCGGAGGCGGGTTCTTGGAGCCCCCCTGCCGGAGGCGGGTTCTTGGAGCCCCCCTGCCGGAGGCGGGTTCTTGGAGCCCCCCTGCCGGAGGCGGGTTCTTGGAGCCCCCTGTCAGGATTGAACTGACGACCGCTCGCTTACAAGGCGAGTGCTCTACCACTGAGCTAAGGAGGCATGCGTGCGCGAGTATATCGGCCGTGCGTTGGGATGGTTGAACCCCGTCCGGCTGATCGAGGACCGTCCGGCGACGATCGACACGATCGAGCCGGGCAGCATCATGGTCTCGCCGCGCAGGCCGATCGACCGGTTCGATGTCGCGGCGATCACCGAGGTGCTCGATCTCGCCACCAAGATCGGTGCGGTCCTACTGGATTCGGGTACTGCGGCGATCGACACGCAACAACAGATCGCCTTCGTCTGCGGTGTTTACGGCCTCGAAGACGTCGATGTCGACGTGACCTACAACACGATCGTGGTCAGCGCCCGCCGAGGGGCCACGTTGCCACCGATCACCACGATGGAGCAGGTCTACTACCGGTCGATGGACTTCACCCGGTTGGCCCAGATCGACCGGTTGGTGCGCCGTATCCGCGACATGGCGATCACGCCGTCCTCGGCGCACCGCATGGTCGACGAGATCATCACCGCACCGCACCCCTATCCGCACCGGGTCGCGACAGCCGCCTGGGGTCTCATGGCTGCGGGCGTCTCCGTGCTGCTCGGCGGCGCCGAACTCGGCGCTCTGCTCGCCTTCGTGACCACGGTCGTCATCGTGGTGGTGAACCGACGCCTCAATCGGATCGGCACCCCGGTGTTCTTCCAACAGCTCGTCGGCGGTTTCATCGCGGTGGTCCCGGCCGCCGCCGCATTCGGCATCGTCCAGAATCTCAACCTGTCGATCGATCTGATGCCGTCGTTCGTCATCGCCGCGGGCATCGTGGTGTTGCTGTCCGGGTTGTCGCTGGTCGGCTCGGTCCAGGACGCGATCACCGGTGCGCCGATCACGGGTGTCGCGCGTTTTTTCGAGTTGCTGTTGATGACCGGTGGGCTCATCGGCGGTGTCGGTATCGCGATCAGCCTGCTGGAGCATGCCGGGATCTATCTCCCGACGATTACGCCGCAGACCACTTTCCCCGCTGTCGAACTCCCCGTGCGAATCCTCGCCGGCGCGGTCGCCGCGTTCGCGTTCGCATTGGCCAGCTACGCGGAGAAGCGGGCGCTCCCGGTGGCGTTCATGGGTGGTGCGATCGGTGCGGCTGTCGTGGCATCGGCCAGCTTCGTGGCCGCGTTGGGCGACGTGCTCGCCAACGGTGTCGCGGCGGCGCTGGTCGGTCTCGTCGGCGGTCTGCTGGCCCGCCGCGCACTGACCCCGCCGCTGGTCGTCGCCATTGCCGGCATCACGCCACTGCTGCCCGGTCTCGCGGTCTATCGCGCCCTCTACGGTTTGCTGGGCGATCAGACCCTCGACGGCATCACCTGGATGATGAACGCCCTCGGCATCGGCGCCGCACTCGCGGCGGGGGTGACCCTCGGCGAGTTCATCGCCCGCTCGTTGCGTCGTCCGCAGATGCCCGTACGTCCCGCCTGGATGGGGATGCTGCGGCGCAACCGGCTGCAGGGATACCGTCGCCGGTGATGTGGCGCCGGCGATGGGGCGCCGAGCACGGGTGACCGGCGCCCGCTTGCCGAACAGGTAACATCGTCATGCGCGCACCAACGCCGGTCGTGCACGTGTCGCCGGTCACCACCGGCGGCTCACCGTTGTGAAGCAAGAGGACTGCAATGCCTGCGAAAACCACCGACATCACCGACGACGAGTTGGAGCCGGTAGCCGACGAGACAGCGAGTTCCGCACGTCGCGTCGTCGCCGCCTATGCAACCGACGCCGACGAGTGTCGGATGCTCTTGTCGATGCTGGGAATCGCACCGGGCGAGAACGCCTGAAACGCATGGCGGGGTCCGGGGACGAGTCCAACGGCGGGACCACCGCCGACCATTTCGGTGACGCCGAGTTCGTCGTCGTCGCCAACCGACTGCCTGTCGACAAGGAGGTCCTCCCCGACGGCACGGTGAACTGGAAGCGCAGTCCGGGCGGTCTGGTCACCGCACTCGAACCGATCCTGCGCTCGCAGACCGGCGCGTGGGTGGGCTGGTCGGGTATCGCCGACTCCGACGACAACCCCGACATCGAGGGCATCGACATTCACGCGGTGCCGTTGTCCACGCGGGAGATCGCGGAGTACTACGAGGGTTTCTCCAATGCGACCCTGTGGCCGCTCTACCACGACGTGCTGGTCAAGCCCGAGTATCACCGGCAATGGTGGAACACCTATGTCGAGGTGAACCGACGATTCGCCGAGGAGACCGCCAAGGCCGCCGCCGAAGGTGCGATCGTCTGGATTCAGGACTACCAACTGCAGCTCGTCCCGAAGATGTTGCGGATGCTGCGCCCCGACCTCAAGATCGGGTTCTTCCTGCACATCCCGTTCCCGCCGGTCGAGCTGTTCATGCAGCTGCCCTGGCGGACCGAGATCGTCGAGGGCCTGCTCGGCGCCGACCTCATCGGCTTCCACCTGCCCGGCGGCGCGCAGAACTTCTTGTTCCTCGCTCGACGACTGGCCGGACAGGCGACCAGCAAGGGCACGGTCGGCGTGCGTTCGCGTTTCGGTGTGGTGCAGGTCGGGTTCCGCACGGTCCGGGTCGGCGCCTTCCCGATCTCGATCGATTCGGGTGACCTCGACACCAAGGCCCGGTCCAAGGAGATCCGTCGGCGCGCGGCCGAGATCCGCAAGGAACTCGGCAACCCGAAGACCATCATGCTCGGCGTCGACCGCCTCGACTACACCAAGGGCATCGACGTACGGCTCGAGGCCCTCTCCGAGTTGCTGGCGGAGAAGCGGATCGATCCGGACGAGACCGTGATGATCCAGCTGGCCACGCCGAGCCGGGAACGTGTCGACAGCTACGTCCGTATGCGCGCGGGTATCGAGCAGCTGGTCGGCAACATCAACGGCACCTATGCCAGTGTCGGGCAGCCGGTGGTTCAGTACCTGCATCGGCCGGTGCCCCGTGACGAATTGATCGCGTTCTTCGTCGCCGCCGACGTGATGCTGGTGACGCCGCTGCGCGACGGGATGAACCTGGTCGCCAAGGAGTACGTGGCTTGCCGCAGCGACCTCGGCGGCGCACTGGTGCTCAGCGAGTTCACCGGCGCCGCAGCCGAGTTGCGCTCGGCGTACCAGGCCAACCCGTACGACCTCGACGGTGTGAAGGACGCCATCGAGGCGGCCGTCCAGCAGACCCCCGAGGACGGCCGCAAACGCATGCGGGCGCTGCGGCGCCAGGTCCTCGCCCACGACGTCGCCAAGTGGGCCGAGAGCTTCCTGGGCACATTGGCATCGGTGACCGAAACCGCCGTCGACCCCAACCGCGGGGTGCATCTGGTCCAGGGTGGCGCGGAATCGTCGGACAGCGACGCATGAGTGCCACGGGCATTCCCGCCCAGCTGCGGGAGTCGCTGACCGCTGCCACCTCGGTTCCGACGCTGCTGGTCGCCTCCGACTACGACGGCTGTATGTCACCGCTGGTGTCGCGCCCGGAGGATGCGGTACCCAACCCGGCGTCGGTCGCCGCCATCGAAGCGGCCGCCGTCCTGACCGATACGGCTGCCGCGGTGGTGTCGGGCCGGGAGTTGGCGGTCTTGGCCGAGTTGTCGGGGCTGTCGGGGCCGGTGACCCTGATCGGCAGCCACGGCAGCGAGTTCGACACCGGCTTCGTCGACGAGATCACCGATGCCCACCGGGCGCTGCTGAACCGGCTGATCGCCGAATTGCGTTCCATCGCAGCCGATCATCCGGGCTCACGGGTGGAGACCAAACCCGCCAGCACGGTCCTGCACGTCCGCAACGCCGCGCCGGCCGACGCCGAGGTGGCGCTGGACAAGGCGCGCTCGGGGCCCGCGACGTGGCCCGGTGTGCAGGTCACCGAGGGCAAAGAGGTCATCGAGCTGGCCGTCATCGAGACCAGCAAGGGCCACGCCCTCGACGTGCTCCGCGAACGGGTCGGTGCCGATGCCGTGGTGTACCTCGGCGATGATGTGACCGACGAGAAGGCGTTCGCCCATCTCGATCCCGACCGCGGCGACGTCAGCATCAAGGTCGGCGCGGGCGACACCATCGCGACCCATCGGATCGGTGACACCGACGACGTCGCAACGGTTCTCGAGTTCATCGTGGCGCGGCGGCGGGAGGCGAAGCTCTTGTAGTACGAACCGGCGCCAGCGCGCCGGTTCGTACTACAAATCCGGGGCGGCGCTCAGCCGATCCCGATTCGGGCCTCTCCGGTGTCGGTCGGCAAGTCTCCGGCCACCACGGCGGTCACCTTGTAGGAGTTCAGGTTGATGGTGCCGCGGTGGTTGTCCAGGAATGCCGTGTCCGCGGCGTCGCGGCCGGTCGCGATCCGCACCAGGCTCTGCCGCGGCGCCAGACCGGTGGCGTCGACCGCCACCCACTGTCCGTCGATGAGCGCCTCGGCGACCGCATGGAAATCCATCGGGTCGCAGCCCGGTGCGTATACGGCCACGAGCCGGGCGGGGATGTTCAGGGCACGCAGCAGGGCCACCACGAGATGTGCGTAGTCGCGACATACCCCGGCATTGGCGAGCAGGGTGTCGGCAGCGCCGTCGATGGGATCACTGGCGCCGGGGATGTAGCTGAGCCGGTCCTCGACGTAGGCGGCCACCTGTTGTAGCAGTTCACCCGGGGGCAAATTGATGTCGAACTGGCCGGCAGCGAACCCGAAGAACTTGTCGGCCTCAGCATATCGACTGGGGCGCAGATAGATCGAGTGGTCGGTGACCTCCACCGCGATGGGCTCGGCCGGCGTGGTGACCGAGGCCGAGTAGTCGACCACCACCAAACCGGACTCGACCTGGATGCGGTGGATGCGAGACCCGTGCTCGCCGACGATCTCCTCGGGTTGAATGGGCTCACCGTCGACGGTCATCGACAGTTCCTCGGTGAGGGTGAGCCCAGGCAACTTCGCCACGGTGATCTGGAATTCGAGTTCCGTCGCGGCGGTGACATTCACCTCGAGGTTGGCGGAGACATCGCGCGTGGCTGTGGTCATGCCCCAACGGTAGGCGATGGATGATCGGTGGTCGCGGCGACGGGGTCGGCATAGATCACGCTGAGCGCCATCACCACGGCTGCGCTCTCCTGCACACGCAACCCGAACTGCGATGGGGAGATCTCGAGCGGACGAGCAATCGTGGTCGCGGCATCGAATGCGGCCTGCACAGGTGCCAGCCCATGCGGATGGGCGGCGAAGGCATCACCGGCCACGATGATGCCGTCCGGGTTGAGAACATCGCGCAGCGTCGCGACCACGCCGCCGAGCACGTCGGCTCGCTCATCGACGATCACCGATGCGTTCTCCTCGACGCCGAGCCGTCGGGCGGCCTGCTGCGCGGCGGCCCGGCCGATCACATCCTGCAGCACCGGCCGCTCCCACGGCGCGAGACGTGGCGCGACGACCGGTAGGTGGGCAATCGAGCCGGCACCGCGGCGCGGCATCAGCACCTTCCCGTCCACCGACATCGCCATGCCGACGGTCTCGCGGGCGTAGAAGAACAGACCAGTGCCGACGATCTCTTGCGGAGAGCTCAGCAGCAGCTCGGCGGCCGCCATCGCCTGCACGTGCTCGCCCACCGACACCGGAACGCCGAGGGCGGAGGCCAGCATCTGCCCCACCGGGACGCGCTGCCAGCCGAGGACCGGATGGTCGATACATCCGGTGGCCGCGTCGACCACACCACCGGCGGCCACTCCGCCCCAGAGCAGCCGGCGACCGCTGAACCGGTCGGCGAGCGCGCGCAGTTGGTCGCAGAGGTCACCGACGGCCGCTTCGTCGCGCGGGGTGAGCACCGCGTGGCTGTACAGCGTCCGGCCGCCGAGGTCGGCGATCGCCAGCAGGGTTCGCCGCGCACCGATGTGCATCCCGGCGACGCACAGGGTGTCCCGGTCGATGGTCAGCGGATGTTTGGGCCGGCCGATGCCGCCCGGGTCGACCAGATCGGGCCGGTCGACGATCAATCCCGCTCGGGCCAGTGCCGCGACCTGGCGGTTGATGGTGGCCGGCGACAACGCGGTGGCGGCGGAGAGGTGGTCGCGTGTCACCGGGCCACTGACCCGGATGGCGTGCAGGACGGCGGCAGCGGGCGTGGAGCCGACCTGCAGGGCCGCGGGTACGACTCCGGTCGACGACATGCACCAAACTTAGTGGTCCTGTCCGTAAGTTCGTCGGGTGTCTTCGGCGTTCGATGGGCGACTGGCCGCGTTGTCGTCGGTCACGATGACGCTGTCATCGCTCCCTCCTCCGCCTTGCCAGTCGCCCATCGCTCCACCGAACACCCCGGACGAACTTACGAACAGCACCACTTGGCAACGCCGGGCCGTCGCTAAGCTGAGGTCATGAGCAGCTCTCCCGAACCCGGCACGACGGTCACCGAACGCCGGATCGCGGTGGTGACCGGCGCGAGTTCGGGGATCGGCGCGGCAACCGCACGTCAACTCGCCTCGCAGGGCTATCACGTGGTGCTCGGCGCCCGGCGTACCGAGTTGATCGACGATCTGGCTGCCGAGATCGGCGGCACCGGCCGTCGCCTCGACGTCACCGACGAGGCTTCGGTGGCGGAGTTCGTCGCGGGACTCGACACCGTCCATGTGCTGATCAACAATGCCGGCGGCGCCAAGGGCCTCGATCCGGTCGCCACCGCCGACCTCGACGACTGGCGCTGGATGTACGAGACCAACGTCCTCGGCACGCTGCGGATCACCAAGGCGCTGCTCCCCGCGCTCATCGCCTCGGGCGACGGCCTCATCGTCACGATCACCTCGATCGCGGCCCTCGAGGCCTACGACAACGGCGCCGGATACACCTCGGCGAAGCACGCGCAGGGGGTGCTGCATCGCACGCTGCGCTACGAACTTCTCGGAAAGCCCGTGCGCCTCACCGAGATCGCGCCCGGCATGGTCGAGACCGAGTTCTCCCTGGTGCGTTTCGGCGGGGACCGGGAGCGCGCCGACGCGGTCTATGAGGGTCTGACGCCGCTGACGGCCGAGGACGTGGCAGAGGTGGTCGGCTTCGTCGCCTCGCGACCACCGCACGTCGACCTGGACCAGATCATCCTCAAGCCGCGTGACCAGGCGTCGGCGCGGCGGAACATCAAGACGGGGTAGGCATCACGAAGGACCCTCCGCCGCAACGACAAACTCAGTTCAGTTGCCGGCGGGGGCCGGTGCCGCCGAGGTCGGCGCACCCGACGGCGTCGCGGGCGCATCGACCTGATCGGGATCACCCTGGATCGCCGACATCCCGGTCCAGGTGTCCCAGTCGAAGATCCAGTCGAAGATGTCGCCGTCGGCCTCGGACAACGCGATCCGGGTTCCGGTCACCTCCACCGGATCGCCGTAGACCGCGGTGTCGAAATAGCGCTGCGCGTTTTCCAGCGACAGATTGATACACCCGTTGGTGACATTCGATGACCCTTGCACCCCAATGGTTTCCGGGTTGGCATGAATGAACTCGCCGTTGTTGGAGATGCGGACGGCGAATCGTTCCCGAATGTTGAAGTACCCCGCCGCAGGGTTGCTCATGTAGAAGTCCTCGTACTTCTCGGTCACCACATGGATGCCGGAGCGGGTGACGTTGCGATCGAGGTCGCCCTCGCCGTAGCTGCAGGGCAGCGTCATCAACACGGCACCGTCGCGCACCACCACGATCTGATGTGACGATGACTCCGCCTTGACGATCTGCGAGCGGCCGATGCCGAAGTCACTGGTCACATCTGCGGCACCGTAGGCGCCGCCGCCATGATCGACGCCGTACAGCTTGGCCGACATATGCACTGTGGTGCCGGGCACCCAATACTCTTTGGGCCGCCAGTGCACCCGCGAACCGTTGTCCTCGCCGAGCCAGGCCCAGGCGCCCTCCGTCTCCGGTTCGGTGGTGACGCTCAGCGCCTTCTCGACCGCTTCCTTGTCCTCGACCGTCGCATTGAATTTCAGGATGATCGGCGCCGCGATACCGACCTCCTGACCATCGCCGATGTTCACCACGACGTTGATCTGTGAATTCGGCGCCAATGTGGTGAACGAGCCGCTGACCGCGGCGGTGACCCGGTCGGCGCCGATCGCACTGCCCTGCCACGTGTACTCCGAGCCGTAGCCGAGCGGTTCGGTGATGGTGAAGGTGGTCCGGTCCTCCGACATCGAGCCCTCGACCACCTTGCCGTTCGGGTTGAGCAGCTTGATATCGGGATTGAGCTGCCCGTTCTCGGCCTTCACGGAGAAGGTGTCGGTCGGATTGGGCGCGTCCTCGGAGTCGAGCGAGGGCGTGAACACCAACGTCACGGTGGGTTCTTTGGGCCCGGCGTCCTCGGTGCTGGAGTCGCCGCCCGAACACGCGGCCGCAGCCACGCCGACGGCCCCGAGGCCGGCGGCGACAAGGACAGTGCGACGGGTGAGGTGGGGTTGCGCAGTCATAACGTCCCAAGCCTACCGAGCGAGTGTCCGGAAAACCCCCTCTGCCAGCTGTGATGTGGCTGAAAACCTCGCCTCAGCCGGGCAGGTGAGCTCGCTCACCTTCGTGGTCGAAGATCGACACGATCTCCGCCGGCCCGTCGACCGCCGCCATCCCGTGCGGCACCATCGTGGAGAACTCCGCCGCCTGGCCGGGCGGGATGAGGATCACCCGCTCCCCGAGGTACAACCGAATGGTCCCGGAGATGACCGTGAACCATTCACGCCCGGGGTGTACGCCCAGGTTGTTCGGGTCCACGATGTGTTCCTCGGTGATCCGCATCTTGGCCACCGCGACGCCGCCCGGAGTCTGATCCCGCGACAACTTCCACATGGTCATCCCCGCGGTCCGATGCGGCTCGGGACGGATGACCACATCCTCGTCGTTCGACGGTTCGACGAGCTGATCGAGTGTGGTGCCCAGGGCGCGAGCGATCGGCACCAGCTGGTCGAGCGCCACGCGCCGATGCCCGGTCTCGATGCGGCTCAGCGTCGAGGGACTCAGGAAGCAGCGTGCAGCCAGCGAGTCCAATGTCCACCCCTTGGCCACCCGCAGGCCACGGATCCGCTGGCGGACGACCGCATCTATTTCTTGCTCCATACGCAAGATGGTATGCCATATGCGCATTGCGCCGCTACCGTCGACGGTATGGCACAGTCCGCACACCCGCCGCACACCGGCCACCACCCAGATCACCACTGGCCTCGAGGTCACGGCCATCACCACGGCACCGTGACGCACTCCCACGACGACTCCGCGCTCGACGCGATGGCCGAGGGCATGGCGGAGGTGCTCGACCTCGATGCCGCAGCCACCGGTGGGTTCGTCGATGACCTCGCCGACCGCATCGCCGAGCGCATCGCTTCGCCGAAAACCCTCGCCGACCTAGGATCGGGCACCGGCGGTCTGACGGTCCGCCTCGCTCGCCGCTTCCCCTCGGCACAGGTCACCGCACTCGACAACGCGCCGGCCATGCTCGAGCGGGTCCGCGACGCGGCACGGGCCGCAGACGTCGGCGATCGCGTCCGTACGCGGGTTGCCGACCTTGACACCGCGCTGCCGGGCGATCTCGCCGATCTCGACGTGGTGTGGGCGTCGTCGACGTTGCATCACTTCGCCGTTCCCGACGACCTGTTGCGTTCGGTCCTGGACGCGCTATGCCCCGGCGGCCTGTTGGTCGTGGTGGAGGTCGACGGCTTGCCCACCTTTCTCCCGCCGGACACACGCGACGGCCGGTTGGAAGGCCGCCTGCTCGCACAACTGACCGAACGTGGGGCCAACGCCCATCCGGACTGGACCTCGACAATCACCGGCGCCGGCTTCGAGCTGATCGACACCACCATCATCACCAATGCGCCGGCGCCTCGGGATCTGACGAGCCGGTATGCGCTCGCCTGGATCTCGCGGATGGCTCAGGGACTGGGCGAGGAGCTCTCCGCCATCGACCGCGCTCGGCTCGACGAGTTGCTCGACCCCGACCATCCGGCGTCACTGCACACCCGCAGCGACCTCACCGTCACGACCCGCCGCACCGCGTGGATCGCCCGCCGACCCGCACACCATCAGGAGAAACCATGAGTACCACCATTTTCGACGTCGCGATCGTCGGCGGCGGTCCCGCCGGTCTGAGCGCGGCCGTCACGCTCGGACGATCCCTGCGTTCGGTCGTCGTGATCGACGCCGGCGAACCCCGCAACGCGCCGGCCGACGGCGCCCACAACGTCCTCGGCCATGAGGGCATCGCACCCACCGCACTGCTCGCCGCGGGGCGTGCCGAGGCGGCCGGTTACGGGGTCGAGTTCCGCTCCGGCACAGTCATCGACGCCGCCCGATCACCCGACGACGGACGGTTCACCCTCACCTCGGCCGATGGCACGACCATCAGTGCCCGACGGGTCCTGCTCGCGGCCGGCCTCGTCGACGAGCTCCCCGACGTCGCCGGCGTGGCCGAGTTGTGGGGATCGTCGGTGCTGCATTGCCCGTACTGCCACGGGTTCGAGGTGCGCGGCCGACGCATCGGTGTCCTCGGCACCGGTCCGATGTCGGTGCATCAGACGTTGCTGTTCCGTCAGCTCAGCGACGACGTCACGCTGTTCACGCACACCATGGGTGAGATCGACGCCGCAGAGCGCGAGCAGCTCTCGGCACTCGACGTGAACATCGTCGACGGCGTGGTCGACCACCTCGCCATCGCCGACGGCACCCTGAGCGGCGCGGTGCTCGCCGACGGCACGTCGGTCGGGCGCGACGCGCTGGTGATCGCGCCGCGATTCGTGGTGCGCTCCGCGCTGTACACGGCGCTGGGCGGCACGCTCGCCGACCACCCGATGGGCGGTCAGTTCGTACCGACCGGCCCGATGGGCGCGACCGATGTCCCGGGCGTGTGGGCGGCCGGCAACATCGCCGACCTGGCAGCGACCGTGGCGGTGTCGATGGGTGCGGGGGTGAGCGCAGGGGCCGCGATCAACATGGATCTGATCACCGAGGACACCCGCCGCGCGGTCGAGGCCCGACGGTCAGACATCAGCGCCTGACAGCTACTCGGCGAACCCCGCGAGCACCGCGCGCGACCCGGACAGTCCGAGCCGGGTGGCGCCGGCGGCGATGAGCTCGGCGGCGAACTCGGCGGTGCGGACACCACCGCTGGCCTTCACCCCGACCGCGTCGCCGACCGCGGCACGCATCAACCGCACCGCCTCGACGCTCGCACCGCCGGACGGATGGAATCCGGTAGAGGTCTTCACCATCGTCGCGCCGGCCTGCGCCGCTCGACGACAGACCTCGGTGACCGTGTCGGGTCCGGCGATTTCGAGCAGCGCGGCCGACTCGATGATCACCTTCAGCACCACATCCCCGATGGCCTCGCGAACCGTGAGCACGTCGGCGAACACCTCGTCGAAGCGGCCGTCGACGGCCGCGCCGACATCGATGACCATGTCGATCTCCTCGGCACCGGTGTCCACGGCCAGACGCGCCTCGGCCGCTTTGACCAGCGAATGGTGTTTGCCCGACGGGAACCCGGCCACCACACACGTCTTCTGTTCGCCGGTGTCGATCGGCAGCATCGACGGCGACAGACACACCGCGTACACGCCCAGGTCGGCGGCCTCGGCGGCGGTCGCTTCGGCGTCCGCGCGGGTGGCCTCGGGTTTGAGCAGAGTGTGGTCGATGAGGGCCGCGACGTCGCGGCGGGTCAGGTCGGTGGTGATCACACAGACGAGCTTGGCACACTGACAGACGTGGCAGCACCAGAGCCGACGCCCGCAGCGGCAACCCCGGCACCGACGACATCGTCCGCATCCGACCCTGATCGCCGGTACGTCCTCACCCTCGGATGTCCCGACCGCACCGGCATCGTCGCCCGGATCTCCGGATTCCTCGCCGAGATCGGCGGCTGGATCACCGAGGCGGGCTATCACTCCGACAGCGAGACGGGCTGGTTCTTCACCCGCCAGACGGTGCGGGCGGGTTCGGTGCAGATCGGTCTCGACGAGATGCGTGAGCGGTTCGGCCGCGAGGTCGCCGCCGAGATCGGCCCCGACACCGAGTGGCGGCTCACCGACACCGGCGCCACGAAGTCGGTGGTTCTGCTGGTCAGCAAGGAGAGCCACTGTCTGGTGGATCTCCTCGGGCGCGCGCATCGGGGTGAACTACCGGCCACCGTGTCCGCGGTCATCGGCAATCACCGCGATCTCGAGGAGCTCGTCACCCGCTTCGACGTGCCGTTCCACCATGTGCCGTTCCCGCGCGAGGGCAAGGCGCAGGCCTTCGACGAGGTGGCCGCCGTCGTCGACGGCTACGCACCCGATGCGGTGGTGTTGGCGCGCTTCATGCAGATCCTGCCGCCGCAACTGTGCGAAGCGTGGGCGGGCCGGGCGATCAACATCCACCACAGCTTCCTGCCGAGTTTCGTCGGCGCCCGGCCGTATCATCAGGCGTTCGCGCGCGGCGTGAAATTGATCGGCGCCACCTGCCACTACGTGACCGCCGACCTCGACGCCGGACCGATCATCGAGCAGGACGTGATCCGGGTGGATCACAGCGACACCGTGGCCGACATGGTGCGTCAGGGCCGCGACATCGAGGCGATGGTGCTCTCCCGCGGCCTGCGGTGGCATCTGGAGGACCGCATCCTGGTGCACGGCCGCAAGACCGTCGTCTTCACCTGACGTCACCCCAGATTGCGTAGTACCAACCGGCGGTTTTTCGCCGGTTGATACTACAAATCGTCAGAAGCCGAAGTCCCCGAAGTCCCCGAAATCGCCGCCGCCGTCGAAGAACCCGCCGCCGGAGTCGCCGCCCATGTCGCCGCCACCGAAGTCGCCACCGGCGTCACCGGCATCGCCCGCATCACCACCGGCGTCGCCACCCTCGAGGGCGCCGGCGTCCGACCCGTCACCGGCGCCACTCTCAAAGGCATTGGCGTCGTAGTTGACGCCGGCCATGCCGGAGAACAGCGCCGAGAACAGGAACATCGACCCGATGCCCCATGCGCCCGCGACCAACGCCGGCTTCCACCATGGTTCGCTGTACCAACCCGCGGGCACCGGCCGACCGGCGACACGACCACCGGGGTAGTAGTTGGGGGTCCGCGACGACGGGCCTGGGGAGGCCTCGATCTGCCGGCCCTCGAAGTCGACCGTGCGGTCCTCGGTGACCGAGCCGGCGCTCTTCTGGCCCTCGAGCTCGGGCACCGGTGGGCCGGGGTCCATGTTCATCGCGGTGCGGGCCGCACGTACGTAGTACAGCCCCTCCAGCGCGGTCTGCTTGGCCAGCCGCGCCTGGGCCGGCGAGGTGGCCTGCTCGATCTGCGAGCCCGCCGCGTTGTAGCGTTCACCGGCGTCGGCCAGCGCCTGCTTCGACGCGGGTCCGTCACCCACCAACATGAAGACTTGACCGCCGAGCCGTTCGATGGCTTGGCGCGCATCGGCTTTCGCGTCGTCGAGTTGGCGGGCAGCGTTGACGCCGGATCGTTGCTGCGACATCACCACGATGCCGACGACGACCAGGACCACGACTGCGATCAGGATCAGTGCGCTCATCTCTTCCTCCGTTGGGGATACACCTCACCTGCCCTCCCGGGAGACCGCGAGGGCGCCCCGCCAAGACCGGCTGAATCGGACATCTCCCAGCGTACCGGCGAACTGCGAGCGGCCGCCGGGACCGATGGGGGGTCGTCGCTCAGGCTGCGGAGCACTCTCCGGAATCCCCGGTCATCTGGCCGGAGAGCTCCACGTCCTGGCCGTCGACGGCGAAGTCGACGCCCTGGTCGGTGACTGTCATGTTCTGCACGGTGACCTCGTCGAACAACGGACCGAACATGGAATCGGACACGCTGTCGACGACCTGCTGGGCGAAGTCGGACGGGATGCCGAAGATGAAGGCGTTGGCCTTGACCACCTCGAAGTCGACGCGTCCGTCCTGCAACACCGGCTTGATGGTGGTGGAGACCGGGATCGGGAGGAATGCCAACTGGACCGCCGAGTCGACCTCGATGGTGCCGTCGGCGGCGTTGCCGGTGATCGACTCGATGCTGGCGCCCTGCATCAGCCCGGCGGCACCGTTGTCGGTTCCGTTGCCCGAGGCGGACGGATCCGCACCGGCACCCGCCGACTTGCTCATCGCGACCACCCGGTCGAACGGCACGAACCCGGTTCCCATCAGGGAGCGGATGTTGGTCGTGTCACCATCGCCGGTGATCCCCTCGGCACGGGCGTGTAGCCGCATCTGTCCCGGCTCGTCGGCAGTGTCGATCTGCACGAACGGGATGTCGTTGCCGAAGCCCTGCAGCAGCATCGGTTTACGACTCAACGAGACCGTGGTCTCGGTCCCGGTGAGTTCGGTGAAGGCGCTTTCCATGCAGTCGGTCGCCTTGTTGCGGAGATAGAGTTCGCTGCCGACCGCGGCGATCACCAGCATGAGAATGACCGCGACGGAGCCAAGTGCCACGATCTTGCCGGTGCTGCGGCGCTTGGCCGGCGCCGACGACACGACACCGGAGTGGGCGGCCGGCGGGATGGGGGCAAAGCCGTCGGTACCGGTGGGGCCACCGCTGCCGAAGCCACCGGTCTCACCCGGACCGAACTGTGCGGTGTCGGTGCGCGGCACCTGTGAATAGGCGCGCGGCGACTGGTCGGTCGCTGCGGCGGCGTCGAGCCGGGCGGTGTGGTCGTCGGGATGGTGTTGTGCACCCGGTTCCCCGGCGTTGCCCATCGACCGGGTCGATTCGATGTCGGACCTCTTCTGCGGGTCCTCGCCGGCTGCCGGCCGGTCGGTGTTCTCGCTGTCGGTCATGTCGTGCGGTCCTCAGTTGCTGCTCGGTGCCGAGACCTGTCGGATGGGCCGTTCGTTGTCGAGCACGGCCAGGGCCTTGCGCGCCTTCTCCACTGCGCTCACATCGATCTCGTGAACCCCGACCTGCACGCTGTCGTCGTATGCGGCGACCACGGTACCGAAGGGATCTGTGAGTTGGCTGTGACCTGTTCCGGTGGGCGCCGACGACTCGGCCACCTGCTGATCGTCGGGCACCGCCTGCCCGACGGCGGCCACGAAGCAGGTCGAATCGAGTGCGCGGGCGGTGGCCAGCACCTGCCACTGATGCACCTTGCCCGGTCCGGCACCCCACGATGCGGGCACCACTATCACCTGTGCGCCGCGCCGCGCGAGCTCGGTGAACAACGCGGGGAAGCGGATGTCGTAGCAGGTGGCGACACCCACCGTGACATCGCCGACCGCGAACGTCACCGGGTCGCTGCCCGGCGCAACGGTGCGCGACTCGGTGAAACCGAAGGCGTCGTAGAGGTGGATCTTGTCGTAGGAGCTGCGCGAGCCGTCGGCGGCGGCGATGAGCAGCGTGTTGGCGACCCGGTCACCGGCCGGTGTGAACATGCCGGCGACGACGGTGACGCCGTGACGTGCCGCCATCGCCGACACGGCCGAGGCCCAGGGGCCGTCGACCGGTTCGGCGATGGGCCCGAGTGAGACGCCGAACCGGCACATCGTCGCCTCGGGGAACACCACCAGGTCGGCGTCGTCGGCCGCGGCTCTCGCCACCGCGGCGTCCACGAGTTCCAGGTTGGCCGCCGGGTCGATGCCGGAGGTGATCTGCGCCATCGCAATTCGCATGGCACCAGCGTACGGACCCAGACGCCGGTGACAACCGGCTCGGTGCTGCGCGTTCGCACGATCAGATGACCCGCATCAGCGACTGCGGATCAGTGGGGCGCGACCACCGACCACGGCACGGTGAGCACGTTGTCGACGGACCGGCCGCGACCGACGACGATCGGGACGCCGTCCGCACGCATCGTCGTCAGCGCCTGTCGCCACCGGGTGCGGGGGCCGTAGGCGGCATGGCTCGCGGCCACATCCCACGCACGATCGGCCCGGGTCAGCAGCTCGTGGATCGGTTTGCCGGGCACGTTGTGGTGGATCAACGCCTTCGGCAGGCGCTCCGCGAGTTCGGAGGGCCTGCCGGTGTGCTCGGGCGACCAGCTCAGCGTCAGGGTGCGCGGCGCGTCGGCGTCGAGGACGACCCAACAGCAGCGACGACCGATCTCGTCGCAGGTGCCCTCCACGATGAGTCCGCCCGGGGCCAGCGCGTGTCGCATCCGAGACCACGATGCAGCCACCTCGTCCTCGTCGTATTGCCGCAACACGTTGAAGGCCCGCACCAACTGCGGCCGCAGTCCGGCCAGCTCGAAACCGCCGAGTGCGAACCGGACGCCGTCGCGGGCGTCCACGATGCGTTCGGGGTCGATCTCCAGGCCGACCATCTGCAGGTCGGGTGCGATGGTCCGCAGCCGCCGCGCCATCTCGACGGTCGTTACGGGGCGCGCCCCGTAGCCGAGGTCGACCACCAGGGGCCGAGCCACCGAACCGAGGGCCGCGCCGATCCCCGCGTCGTGCGCCATCCACCGGTCCACCCGGCGGAGCCGGTTGATGTTGGTGGTGCCTCGGGTGATGCGACCGAGTGGTCTGCCGTGACCGGACCCGCCGACGCTCAGAGGTTCTTCTTGACCCAGTCGGCCGCGTATTCGGCTTCGGCGCGGAACAGGTCGACGAGGTTGACCAGCATCAGCTGCTCGAGTTTGCCGTTGACGAACGGGATGAACACCTTGACCTCGGTGGTCTTGCGGATGGTGCAGCCGGTCTCGGTGGGGAACAGTTCCTGCCACCCCTGCAGGCTGCCCGGTCCGGCCGGGATCGACGCCGTGTAGTCGCCCTTGGTGTTGTCGGGGTCATACGGGCCGAAGGTCTCCTCGCGGGTGATGACCATGTCCTTCATCAACACGGTCTGCGCGAGCGGTGGGAGCTGATCACGGCCGATCGTCTGTTTGAGGATCACCTTCAGCCCGGTCTCGTCGGAGGTGAAGGACTCGACCGCGCAGTGCGGAGAGATCATCTGGAAACCCGCCATCATGTCATCCCAGTATTGGCGGGTGCTCTGTGCCTGATAGAGCGTCTCCGCGGGCTGGGTGAAGCGCGCCGAGTAGCTGAGCCGTCGTGCCATGGCGACCAGGCTACGTTACCGATTCGTTGCATCCCAATTCATCGGTGACGCGTCGGCCCACTTCGCGGGCCCGCCCCGGCCCAATGGCGTCCGGATCGGGCCCTACCGGTGGCCCGCCTCCCAGGTGATGGTCTGCTCGTGTTCGGCATCGAGCAGCTCCACGAGCTGGTCGATGATGGCCTTCTCGATCTTCCCGCCGACGAACGGCACACTGACGTCGACCTCGGCCGTATAACGGGTGGTGGCCGGATCGCCGCCGGTGACGACGGTGCCCGCGACCTTCGCCGGCGCCCCGGACACAGTGGCGGTCATCTCACCGGTGATCTGGTCGCCGGCGAGCCGGAACGTGTTCCGCCGCGGGATCTGTGCGTCGCCGTTGAGCGCCTTGGACACAATGGACGGCAGCTTGTCCGCCGGTACCCCCTGTTGCATCGCGACGGTCACCGTGTCGCCGGCGACCTCGAACGATTCGAGCTTTCCGTGGCTGGAGTTGATGGCCTCGAGGAGATCGCGCCAATACGTCTCCGAGGAGAGGACCTCCCATAGCCGCTGTACCGAGAAGGGATAGGACACCGTGTGTTCCATCGTGCTCGCCATGAGGGGGACACTACCGGAGCGGGCGGGCCCGGCTACCGTTACACGGGTGAGTGAGACCGGCCCCCACCGCGGGACACCGACAACCGCGGACACCCGGCTGTCGACGATGACGACGCTGCGCCTGGGTGGGCCGGCCCGTGCGGTCCGGCGATGCCGTGAGACCGCCGGCCTGGTGGAGGCGATCACCACCCTCGACCGTGCCGGGCAGCGCTGTCTGCTGGTCGGCGGTGGATCGAATCTCGTCGTCGCCGACGAGGGCTTCGACGGCATCGTGGTGCTCATCGAGACGTCCGACGTGGTGTTCGGCAGTGAGGACACCTCCCCGTACGTCACCGCCGAGGCCGGCGTCGGCTGGGACGATCTCGTCGCCGCCACCGTCGAGTCGGGCTTCGGTGGGCTGGAATGTCTTTCGGGAATCCCCGGCGCTGCCGGTGCGACCCCGGTGCAGAACGTGGGCGCCTACGGCGTCGAGGTGGCCGATCTGCTGCGCAGCGTGGAACTGCTGGACCGCCGCTCGGGCGAGCGCCACTGGGTTTCCCCGAGCACGCTCGAACTGGGTTATCGCACCAGCAATCTCAAACACCGCGACGATCAGGTAGTACTCGCGGTGTCGTTCTGGCTCAACGCCGATCGGGTCAGCATGCCGGTGCGCTACGGCGAATTGTCGAGCGCGCTGGGCATCGACCCCGGTGCGACGGCTGACGCGGAGGCGGTACGTGACCAGGTGCTGGCGCTGCGACGCGGCAAGGGCATGGTCCTCGACGCCGACGATCACGACACCTGGAGCGCGGGTTCGTTTTTCACCAACCCGATCGTGTCCGACGACGACGCGGCGCAGGTGCTCGACCGCATCGCCGCACGAGTCGGGACCGAGACCCGGGTACCGACCTACCCCGCCGACGGCGGGATCAAGTTGTCGGCCGGGTGGCTCATCGAGCGCGCGGGTTTCACCCGCGGATATCCGGGGCCGGACGCGCCGGCCCGACTGTCGACGAAACACACGCTGGCGCTGACCAATCGCGGTACGGCGCGGACCGCGGATCTGCTCGATCTGGCCCGGACGGTCCGCGACGGGGTGCACGACGCATTCGGCGTCACGCTGCATCCGGAGCCGGTGCTGGTCAACTGCGAGCTGTAGACCCGGCCGGTTCGGGGCGTGCGGTCTCGGCCAGCACCTCGTCGAGCAGTTCGTTGTAGCGCACGTCCGCCTCGATGCTCGCCATGTGGCCGACGTTCTCCATGATGACCAGGTCACGCAGCGCACCGTTGCGCCGCAACACCTCTGCCATCTGCTCGGCATGTGCCGGCGGAGTGAGCCGGTCCTCGGTGCCGACCACGACGGTTGTCGGCACACGCAGGGCGTCGAGCCCGGCGGTGACGTCGAGTTTGCCCATCGCCGAGCCCCAGCCGGCCCGCGAACGCGGCGGGCACGCCGTGATCATGTTGTCGACGAAGTCGACGTGTGCCTTGCGTGCCTGCGAACCCAGCGCGATGTAGTGCGACAGCCAGGTGGCGCCGTCGATATGCGGGACCGGGATCGGCGTCGACGTGACGAGCTTGCCGACGGTCGCTTCGAACGGTTTGGTGTAGCGGGGCAGCCCCACCGGGATGAGCAGATGGTTCTGCAGGACCGCTGTGGCGGCAGTGGAGGTCAACACCACCGACGACACCCGCGACGACACCTCGTCGGCGTTCTGGGCCGCCCACGACATGATCGTCATGCCGCCCATGCTGTGTCCGACGAGGATCGCTCGTCGGCCGGCGGGAACCACCGCGTCGAGCACCCGGTTCAGGTCCTGACCCAACATGGCGACGGTCGGCCGCACCCGGCCGAGTTCACTCTTGCCGTGACCGCGCTGGTCGTAGGCGACGACGGGCCGGTGCCCGGCGAGGTGATTGATCTGCGGATACCAGTAGGCGGTGTTGCAGGTCCAGCCGTGCACCATCACCACGACGTCGTGATCGGTGTCGTCGGGGCCGTACCATTCGACGTTGAGCCGCGCGCCGCCGGTCGTCTCGACCGTCATCCGGCGCGGCGGGTCCGACGGGACGCCGAGCAGATCGTCCGGGCCGTCGTCGACGGCCCGCTGCGCGCGGAATGCATCGCGCAGCATCCCGGCGATTATGGTGCCCACCCCCGCGGCCAGGACACCCACGCCCACGGCGGCGACCGCGCCGGCCGCGATCGCGAGCGCGCGCTTTCGTCTCGACCGGATCGTCGTTGCCTTCTTGCTCATCGTTCCCCCTGTGGTTCGGTTCCCCTGTGGTTCGGATCCCCTGTGGTTCGGTTCCCCGGCAGCCATCACCACGTGCAGTCCGCGTGGCGCTCAGTCCACCCGGTCACCGACGTCTCGTGGTGCCTGTGCCCCGTCGGCCGTCGGCTCACGCACCCCGGCATCGACACCGGCGTCCGAGCCCTCATCGGAACTCGGCGCGGTCGCGTCGAAGTAGGTGCTGGCCTCCCCGATGGCCGCGGAGATCTGCTGGTCGAGGGCTTTGCGGAACGTCGATTCGACGATGTCGTGGGCCATCGGGCGGACGGTCTGGATGAGTTCGGCCATCTTGCTGACCTGTTCCTCGCCCAGGTCGGGCAGGTTCTCGTCGAAGTACTTGTCGGTGATGATCGACACGAAGCTCTTGGCGACGTCCTCGAGATCGTCCTGCACCCGCACCCAGCGGTCGAGCAGCAGGTCGATGTCGATCCCGGCCTTGACGAGGGTCTCGGCCCCTTCGAGCAGTTCCGGATTGCGGATCGCGTAGTGCGCGCCGTCCTTGACCAGCAGACCCAACTTCTGACTGAGCGCGATGGAGCGGTCGGTCGCGTTCAACGTCTTGCGCAGCTCGGTGATGGTGATCGTGGCCGCCCGCTTGAAGTTGCGGAAGCGACCGCCCCTGGGGGCCCCGCGCAGCACTTGTTCGACCCGCATCCCGTAGTGCGCGGCGTGCAACAACTCACTGATGGTGGCGAAGGTGTACCCGCGTTCGAGCATGCGGGAGATCAGATTGAGCCGGACCAGATGTTCGTCGGAGTACCAACCGGTGCGGCCGCGGATCGTCGGCGACGGCAACAGCCCGCGGTCCTGATAGACGCGAATGTTGCGCACGCTGACACCTGACGCCTCTGCCAGGTCGTTGATCCGGTACTCGGCCACCTCGCCAGTCTATTGCCCTGAGTCATGTCGCCTCACCACCCGGCCGGACCGGGCGGGTCACTACCGCTTGCTGAACCAGCGCTTGCCCTGGATGTCGTCAACGCGCGGTCGGACATCGACCAGGTAGACGAGCATCGCCACCACACCGATGATGCCGAGGAAGTTGACCGCACCGAACAACCAGATGAACAGGGTCGCCGCAGCCAGAATCGACACCCAGATCACCTTGCTCTGCCGGTCGACCGCCGGGAACGCGTCCTTGCGTTGGAGGGCGGCGTGGAGCAACGCCACCGCCGCGGCGACACCGGCCGCCAGGGTCAGCAGCAGCAAGATCAGGTTCTGCCCGTAGGCCATCACACTCAACAGGTCCACGACACCAGCTTAGTGGTGCTGTTCGTAAGTTCGTCCGGGGTCAGACCTCGTCGGGGGTCATCCGCTGCGGCGGGGTCTTCTTCGCCGGGGCCTTCTTTGCGGGTGCGGTGGTGGCCGCCTTCTTCGCCGCCTTCTTCGCCACCGCCTTCTTCACCGGCTCCTGTACGGACTCGGCCTTCTTCGTGGGTGCCTTCTTGGCGGGTGCCTTCTTCGCCGGGGCTTTCTTTGCCGCGGCCTTCTTCGCGGGTGCTTTCTTCGCCGGAGCCTTCTTTGGCGTGGCCTCTTTCGCCTCGGCCTTCTTCGCGGGCGACTTCTTCGCCGCAGCCTTCTTCGCGGATGCCTTCTTCGCCGCAGCCTTCTTCGCCGGGGCTTTCTTGGCGGGAGCCGTCGCTGCAGACGCGGCGCCGGACTCGTCGAGAGTCACCTCGTCGGTGCTGCCGGAGGTCAGGCCCGCCATGGTGGCCGCGCGTTCCCCGACCGCACGCGTCTGGGTCGAGATGGTGCCCAGTGCGTCTTCGGTGAGACCGAGCGCGTCGTTGTACACCTTCTCCAGCCGGGGCAGGTTCTCCTCGACCATCGGCTGGGACTTCAGTCGCTCGACGACTTCCTCGCCGCGCTCCGACAGCGCCGTCAGCAGACCGGCCGCCACCGCCAGATACGCCTCGGCCACCTTGCGCAATTCGTCGGGGCTGAAGCGGGTCAGCAGGTCGTCGATCTCGGTGGGCACTTCCACCGGCAACGAGGACAGCCGGTTCTTGGCGTCCTCGAACACCGTCAGTGCCGAATCCCGGGTTTCGTCCACGCGGTTCTGCGCGCGGGACTGGGCCTCGCCGAGACGTTTCTGCGCCTCCTCCCCGGCGGCCTCGCTGCGTTCACGCAGATCGGTGAGCAACGCGGTCACCTGCGCGATGACCGTGTTCAAGGGATTCTCGGGCATGTTCACTCCTTGACGTCGGTGTTCTCTTTCCGAAACGACTCGTAGATCTCGAGCAGCATCTGTTTCTGGCGTTCACTGATCGAGTCGTCGGCGAGGAGTGCGTCACGCACCGGGCTTGCCGGTCGTTCCTCCAGGATGCCCGCGCGCACATAGAGCACCTCTGCGGACAGCCGCAGCCCTTTCGCGATCTGGGCGAGCACATCGGCCGACGGCTTGCGCAGGCCTCGTTCGATCTGGCTCAGGTACGGGTTGGAGACACCCGCGCGTTCGGCGAGCTGCCGCAACGACACCTCGGCGGCCATCCGCTGCGTCCGGATGAAGCCACCGATGTCCTGCGCGGCCGTTGCCACCGCGTCCTGGGCGGCGGTCGCCACCGCTTCGACGGTCTCCACCGGACCACTCGCCCCGCCGTCGGTGTCCTCGTCGCCGGGGTGCTCGTCGCCGGGGTCCTCGTCGCCGGGGTGCTCGGCGGGCGCCTGGACGTCACCTTCACCGTCGACGGGCTCGACGGGTTCGGGCACCTCGTTGTCGTCCGGCTCCATCACTCTCCCGTGTCGATCCTGCTCACCAGTATCTGCGGGTGTGCTAACACGTGCAAGCAGACGGCTCAGCCGAAAATGAGCACCGACACGGTGTAGATGACGAGACCGGCGAGTGCACCCACCACGGTGCCGTTGATCCGGATGAACTGCAGATCGCGTCCGACCTGCAGTTCGATCTTGCGGCTGGTGTCGTCGGCGTCCCAGCCGCGCACGGTCTCGGTGATCACCGAGATGATCTCCTGGGAGTAGTTCTCCGCGATGTGGCGTGCGGCACGGATCACCCAGCCGTTCATCTTCTCCTGCAGCGGCCGGTCGTCGCGGATGCGGATCGCCAACTCGATCGTGGCGTTCGACAGCGAGTTGCGCAGCGTGCTGTTGGGGTCGGTGAGCATCTGTTCGATCACGGCCTTGCCGGTCTTCCACGCGGTCGACGCGGCGTCGGAGACCTCGTCGCGCCCGATCAGTTCCTGCTTGATCTTCTCGAACCGGGCGATGGTGTCCGGGTCGTGCTGGAGATCATCGGCGAACTGATCGACGAAGGTGTGCATGGACCGGCGCAGTTGATGCTGCGGATCGACCTTCACCTTGTAGGTGAAGTCGACGAGTTCGCGGTAGATGCGGTCGCCAAGGAGCACGTTCACGAACTTCGGTTTCCACGACGGTCCGACGTCTTGGTCGACGACCCGGTCGATGAGGTCCTGGCTGCCCAGTGCCCAGTCGTGTGCCCGGTCGCAGGCGAGCTGGAAGACCGGTTCCAGGCGGTCCTCGGCGATCAGTTGCTCCAGCACCCGCCCGAGCGGTTGCGCCCATTCCGGCTCTCCGGCCCACGTGATCGCGTGCTCGATGAGCTTCTCGATGTCCTCGTCGCGCAGCATCTCCGCGGCCAGCGCGATCAGGCGGGCCGCCTCGTCGGACACCCGTGGTGCGTTCACGGGGTCGGCCAGCCACGTGGACAACCGTCGGGGCAGGTCCAGGTTGCGCGCCCGGTGCTCGATCACCTCCGGGGTCATGAAGTTCTCTTCGATGAACCCGCCGAGCTGATCGCCGATGTCGTCCTTCTTCTTGCGGATCAGCGCGGTGTGCGGAATCGGCAGACCGAGCGGATGTTTGAAGAGTGCGGTGACCGCGAACCAGTCGGCCAGGGCACCGACCATGCCGGCCTCCGACGCGGCCCGGACGTAGCCGACCCAACCGGCGACATCGGTCCCGTCACGGTGCTCGAGGTAGCGGGTGAACAGATAGACCACTGCCGCGAACAGCAGGAATCCGGTGGCCACGACCTTCATCCGACGCAGGTCGCGGCGGCGCGCGGCGTCCCCCGGCCCGTCGGCTCCGAAGCCGAGGGCGGGCCGCGGTGGCTCCGCCTCGGGTGGACGATCAGGGGTACCCGAGACGTCCGAAATGACTGTGGGCGGCATTGAACCAGTTTTACCTGCCACCCACTAGGCTGGCCAGGTGACGCCCAACCGTTCGAGTCCGGCAGCGGCCGCCCGCGCCGCCGTGGCTGCCGCCGCGAACGTGACCCGGGGTCTGGAGCACGCCTTGCTGAACACCGTCACCGACTCCGGCGACAAGCCGGACGGGCGGCGGCAGCGGTGGGAGAAGCACAAGGTGGCCCGCCGATCCGAACTCACCGACGGCACGATCCGCGCCGTTCGTGAGCTGGGCGCCGACATCGGCATGGACGAGATCGCCGCGCACATCGGGGTGTCCAAGACCGTGCTCTATCGCTACTTCTCCGACAAGAACGACCTCGCGGTCGCGACCGCCGTACGGTTCTTCGAGTCCACCCTCCTGCCGCGGCTCACCGAGGCGATCACCGACGATGTGGACGAGTACACGCTGACCCGCACGGTCGTCGGGGTCTACGTGACGGCGGTCGCCGACGAACCGAATCTGTACAAATTCGCGCTGACCGGTGCGCCGTCGTCGGTCGCGACCGCGGATTCGGAGAAGTTGGTTGCCCAGTTGATGACCAACGTGCTGGTCATCCGGATGACCGAACGCGACGCCGACACCTCGGGCGCCGAGGTGTGGTCCAACGCGTTGGTCGGCGCGATCCAGCGCGCCGTCGACTGGTGGATGACCGACCGCTCCATGCCGGTCGACGACCTGATCGACTACCTCACGATGCTCTCGTGGAGCACCATCGTGGGCATCGCCGCGGTCAACGGTTCCCGCGAGGCGTTCATCGCCCACCCGCCGCCGCTGCCCGAGGTGGCCGATCACACACCTGCGCACACCGGACACCCGGCCGGCGGCTCGACCGAGGAAGGCCGATGAGTTCGACCGCGTTGGTCACCGGCGGCAGTCGCGGAGTGGGACACGGTGTCGCGACGGCGCTGGTGTCGGCCGGCTGGACCGTCTATGTGACGTCGCGACACGGGACCGGCCCCGACGGTGCCATCGCGCTGGTCTGTGACCACACCGACGACGAGGCCGTCGCGGACGTCTTCACGCAGATCGAACGCGACACCGACAGCCTCGATCTGCTGGTCAACAATGCGTGGGCGGCGCCACGCGGGTTCGGCGGTTTCGCCGACAAGTTCTGGGAACGCCCGGTCGACGACTGGGACTCCCTCGTCGGCGTCGGGCTGCGCGCACACTATGTCGCCTCGGTTCATGCGGCGCAGATGATGGTGGATCGCGGCAGCGGTTTGATCGCATCGATATCGTCGTTCGGCTCGCGCGGGCATCTGCATTCGGTGTTGTACGGGATGAGCAAAGCAGCCCTGGACAAGATGGCCTTCGACATGGGGCACGAACTGGCCGGCACCGGGGTGACGGCGGTGTCGTTGTGGCTCGGGTTGATCCGCACCGAACTGTTGCTGTCACTCGGGGTCGACGAGTTCGCCGGTTTTTCCCTGCACCGCGCCGAGGACCCGGAGTTCGTCGGCCGGGTCATCGCCACCCTTGCCGACGACCCCCGGCTCGACGAGTTCAACGGCCACACGCTGATCACCGCCGAACTCGGCGCCGGTTACGGGCTGGCGAACAGCGACGGCACGCCACCCGAGTCGCATCGGACCGCGTTCGGTGGCGGACCACTGTTCCCACCCGCCGCGCTCTGACGGCCCTTCCCAGCCTCGTTGCCTGGGCACGGTTTTCCGTTGACCGGACGCTCTTTTCGGTCGATCGGCCGCCTATGCCACCCGCCACATGGAGCGGCGACCGAGTCTCTCACCGTCATCGAATCGTTATCGCCCCGTGCTCCTATCCTGCGCCGCACCACCTACCGTCGGCGACATGAGAACACGAGCCATCACTCTGATCGGCGGCGTGGCCCTCCTCGCTGTCGCATGCACCACCGACCCCGAAGGGGGTTCGCCCAATCGCGGTTCCGGATCGGAAACCGACCCGGTGAGCATCGAGAACGCCTTCATCACACCGCAAAACGTCGAGGGACTGTGCGCCCTGCAGGTCGGCGACGACGCCGGCTTCCGCTACATCGTGTCCAACATCTCCGACACCGACTCCGCGACGTTCACCGGGATCACCACCGATGTCGCCGAGTCCGCCGAGATGACCCCGCCCGGACCGAAGACCATCGCACCGCAGTCCGAGATCAACTCGGGAGTCGACGGCGCGGACCTCGCCCCCGGCGATCCGGCATTCACCACCACCCTGCGTGGTCTCCGCGAAAACGCCGAGCCCGGTCAGTCGTTCAGCGTCACCTTCACCTTCGCCGATCGCGACCCGATCGAGATCATGGTCCCCGTGGAGGCCTGCCCGGCCGCGTGAGACATCGCCCGATCACACACCGAGTCCGGTTGAGTGGGCGCTGTTTTCCGCCACGAGAATCAGCGCCCGGTCGACGGGGCAGAGGTTGTGGCGCGCAGCGCGGCGTGGGTGACCAACCCGATCACCAAACCCCAGAACGCGCCGCCGATGCCGAGGAAGGTGAGTCCGGACGCCGCCGCCACGAAGGTCAGCGCCGCGGGTATCCGCGTCTCGACGGCCGTGAACGCGCCCACCAGCGCGGCCGCGAAGGTACCCAGAAGCGCTAGTCCGGCAACGGCTTCCACCAGACCTCCGGGTGCGATGGTGGCGACGGTGACCAACGCCCCGGACAGCACGGCCAGCACGAGGTAACCCACCCCGGCGGAGACCCCGGCGATCCACCGACGAGATCGGTCCGGTCCGGCCTCCTCCCCGGCCGCGAGCGCCGCCGACAACGCGGCGAGGTTCATCGCGTGCCCACCGAACGGCGCAATGACAGCGGTACCGGCTCCGGTCACCGTCATCGCCGCCCGCCACGGTGTGGCGTAGCCGAACGACGACAACACTGCGACCCCCGGGATGTTCTGCGAGGCCATCGTCACCACGAACAGCGGGATCGCGATGCCCGCGATCGCCGCGACATCGAGTTGTGGGGTGGTCCACGACAGCGACGGGAGCCACGTCGACTCCACCGGCTGTTCGGTCCCGTGACCCCACACGTACACCGCGATGACGACGAGCGCGGTGAGCAGCGTCAGCGGCAACGCCCACCGGGCCACCACCCGCGTCGCGACCAACCAGGCGATCAGGACCGGAAGCGTCAGCAGTGGCTCGGCGGCCAGCGACTCCATCGGCGCCAGACACAGCGACAACAGCACGCCACCGAGCATCGCCTGCGCGATCGGCGTCGGAATACGAGAGATCAGGTCGCCGAGCACCGGGATCAGCCCGACCAGCAGGATCAGCCCGCCGACGACCAGGAACGCGCCGACGGCGGCGGCCCATCCGGCGTCGTGGCCCGCACCCATGCTGACCAGCAGCGCCGCACCGGGGGTCGACCACGCCAGGGTGATCGGTGCGCGCGACCGGACACTGAGCACGATGATGCCGATCCCGAACACCACGGTGAGCGCGAACAGACCCGAGGCCGCCTGTTCCGGAGTCGCACCCACCGCCCGCAGGCCCGCGATCACCACGGCGAATGACGAGGTGAAGCCGACCAGCGCCGTGACGATGCCGGCGACGATCGGCTCGCGCAATCCGCTTTGTGCTGTGATGGTCACCCGAGCACCATACGGCAGACGTTCCGTAAACAGAACGTTCCGCACACGGAACGACAGCCCGAAAGGCGACCGTGACCATCGACGAACGCCGCCGCGCCGTCGGCAGCCGCATCGCCGCCACCCGATCGGAGCGCGGCATGTCGCTGTCCGAGCTTGCCCGGCGTGCGGGTATCGGCAAGGGCTCGCTGTCGGAGATCGAGTCGGGCCGGCGCAATCCCACCCTGGACACCCTGTATGCCATCGCAGGCCCGCTCGGGGTACCACTGACGGCGCTGCTGGGCGAGGAGGCCGGGACCGAAGGCAGCGGCGATCACCTCCGCGCGCGCGTACTGCACGTGGAGCACCATCCCGACGGGGCGACCACCGAGGTGGTCTGGCTCACCGTGCTGCCAGGCGCCACCCGGGTGTCCCCGGCGCACGGGCCCGGGGTCACCGAATACATCCTCGTGGTGCAGGGCGAACTCACCGCCGGCCCGGTAGGGGCCGAAAGCACGGCAGCGTCCGGCGACTCGATCACGTGGCGCAGCGACGTCGAGCACAGCTACCGAAGCGGAGACGAGCCGGTCCACGCGGTCCTGACAATTCGCTCGCCCGGCACGTAGCGGCCCGTCGGATGCCGACCGCATCACTTACCGCCGACGTCGTATCCAGCTGCGGCCACAGCGGTTGGCGCCGACAATTATCGTCTCGACCGACCACCGGTACCGCAGCCATATCCCGCAGACCGTGCAGACAACTCGGTCCCGCTCACCACATCGGGTGAGCGGGACCGAGATTCGTATGCGATCTGCTCAGATCAGCTGGTGGCCTTCTTGGCCGGAGCCTTCTTGGCGGGCGCCTTCTTGGCCGGAGCCTTCTTGGCTGCCGACACCTTCTTCGCCGGCGACGACGACGAGGTGCGGGCCTTGCCCTCCACCGTGCCGGCCGCGCCGCTGATCTCCGAAGCCACGTCGGCGGTTTCGGACTTGACGGCCTCGCCGGCCTCTTCGATGTCGGCGGCGACGTCTTCGACGCGGCTGCTGACGATGCTGGTCAGCTTGGCGGCCCGCTCACCGACGAGTCGGGTCTGCGAGGAGACCACACCGAGGGCATCTTCGGTCATGTCGACGGCGTCGTTGTAGTACTTCTCGGCACGTCCCAGGTTCTCCTGGACGACGGGCTGCTGGCGAAGACGCTCGACGGTCGTCTCGCCACGCTCGGCCAGCGAGTTGTAGAACTCGGTGGCGGTGTCGAGGTAGCCCTCGGCGAACTTGCGCAATTCATCCGAGGTCAACTTGCCACGGAGTTCCTCGATCTCAGCCGGAAGCTCCTCGGGAAGCGCGTTGATGCGGGTCCGAGCCTCCTCGAAGCGGGTCTGGGCGTCGCTGCGGGTCTGCTCGAAGCGGGTCTGCGCACTCTCGGTCGCGGACTCGGTGCGCTCGCGCAGTTGCGCGACAATGTCATTGAACTGCGTGACGACGTAGTCTCCGGCGCCGACGGCGGCATAGATGGGATTGGCCAGCGTGCGTGTGGATTCACTCACGGTTCACACCTCCTGTGTGATGCGGGTAGGTCAGTCGTGGTCACCAGGTCGCGATTCTCGCGGATGACCACCCCCAGAGATCACCCGACGACGCCGTGGTTCTCGACGTATCCGTCTGGTTCCACTACCCAGTATCCACGTCTTGCTAGCAAATGCAAGCACCGTGCTAGCGCAGGTGGCGGATGTCACGTGACGTTGATCTGCCGTCTACATGGATGACGTCCGACGGCCCGACCTACCTGGTGAGGCCACTGTCGCCGTAGCGATAGAACCCGTGCCCCGCCTTCTTGCCGAGTCGTCCCGCCTCCACCATCCGCAGCAGAAGCGGCGGCGGCGCGTAGAGCGGCTCCTTGAACTCCTCGTACATCTTGTCCGCGATGGCCTTCACGGTGTCGAGGCCGACGAGATCGCTCAACTTCAACGGCCCCATCGGGTGGGCACAGCCGAGCACCATCGCCTTGTCGATGTCCTCAGCGGTCGCAAAACCACTCTCCGCCATGCGAATTGCCGACAACAGGTAGGGAACGAGCAGCGAGTTGACCACGAATCCGGAGCGGTCGGCCGACCGTACGACCTGCTTGCCGAGAACGTCGTGGGCAAAGGCCTCCGCTCGGGCACTGACGTCGTCGGAGGTCATCAGGGTGGTGACGAGCTCGACCAGCGGGAGCACCGGCACTGGATTGAAGAAGTGCATACCGATGACGCGGCCGGCGTTCTGGGTCGCCATACCCAGCTTCATGATTGGGATCGACGAGGTGTTGGAGGCCAGGACCGCCAGCGGATCGGAGACCACCTTGTCGAGATCGGCAAAGATCTCGGTCTTGACCAGTTCGTCCTCGATGACGGCCTCGCACACGAGTTGCCGGTCCGCGAAGTCGCCGAGATCGGAGGTGAAGCGCAGTCGTCCGGCGGCGTCCTCACGCTCGCGCTCGGTCAGCTTGCCGCTGGAGACACCGCGATCGAGCGACCGCAGGATGCGTGTCCGGCCGGCGGCCACGAGTTCGCGCGTCGACTCGTACACCAGCACATCGACGTCGGCGCGCGCACAGACCTCCGCGATGCCGCCGCCCATCTGGCCGGCGCCGATGACACCGACCCGGGAGATCTTCTCGCTTGCCATGTCGACTCCTCGGGTATGGATACGCTGATTCGGCAGCACAGCGAAAAGCCGTGCCGCCGCAGAATGTCCGGTGAAGAAGACGAACCCGGGACGGGCAAGGTGTTCACCCTGCCCACCCCGGGTTCATCTGGAGATGATGATGCTTCTCGCCAGGAGCGCAGTTCCTAGTGGAACTGGCCTTCCTCGGTCGAGCCCTTCAGCGCCGCGGTGGACGTGTTGGGGTCGACGGTGGTGGCGATGTTGTCGAAGTAGCCGGCGCCGACCTCGCGCTGGTGCTTGACGGCGGTGAAGCCACGCTCGTCGGCGGCCTTGAACTCACGGTTCTGCAGGTCGACGAAGGCGGTCATCTGCTCACGGGCGTAGCCGTAGGCCAGATCGAACATGCCGTAGTTGAGCGAGTGGAAGCCGGCCAGCGTGATGAACTGGAAGGTGAAGCCCATGGCGCCCAGCTCGTTCTGGAACTTGGCGATGGTGGAGTCGTCGAGGTGCTTGCTCCAGTTGAACGACGGGCTGCAGTTGTAGGACAGCAGCTGGTCGGGGTACTCGGACTTGACGGCCTCGGCGAACTTGCGAGCCAGCTCGAGGTCCGGGGTGCCGGTCTCCATCCAGATCATGTCGGCGTACGGGGCATACGACTTGGCACGCGCGATGCACGGCTCGATGCCGTTCTTGACGTGGTAGTAGCCCTCGGCGGTGCGCTCACCGGTGATGAACTCACGGTCGCGCTCATCCACATCGGAGGTGATGAGGGTGGCGGCCTCGGCGTCGGTGCGGGCAATGACGACGGTCGGGGTGCCCGCGACGTCGGCGGCCAGACGCGCCGAGTTCAGGGTGCGGACGTGCTGCTGGGTCGGGATGAGCACCTTGCCACCGAGGTGACCGCACTTCTTCTCCGAGGCGAGCTGGTCCTCCCAGTGGGTGCCGGCGGCACCCGCGGCGATCATGGCCTTCTGCAGCTCGTAGACGTTGAGGGCGCCACCGAAGCCGGCCTCACCGTCGGCGACGATCGGCACGACCCAGTTGTCCACCGAGTCGTCGCCCTCGACGCGGGCGATCTCGTCGGCGCGCAGCAGCGCGTTGTTGATGCGGCGCACGACGCTCGGCACCGAGTTGGCCGGGTAGAGCGACTGGTCGGGGTAGGTGTGGCCGGAGAGGTTGGCGTCACCGGCGACCTGCCACCCGGACAGGTACACGGCCTTGAGGCCCGCACGGACCTGCTGCACGGCCTGGTTACCGGTCAGCGCACCGAGTGCGTTGATGTAGCTGCCGTCACCCTTGGTGACGCCGTCCCAGAGGATCTCGGCGCCGCGACGGGCGAGGGTGTGCTCTTCCACGACCGAACCCTGGAGCTGGGCGACCTGCTCGGCGGTGTAATCACGCTTGACGTTGTTCCAGCGCGGGTTGCTGTCCCAGTCCTGCTGGATCTCCGCGGCGGTGCGGGGCTTTCCGACGTTGCTCATTGCCTACTTCGCTTTCAGTTCATTGACGCGGGCAGTCATGCATCGTCCCGGTGGCGCCCGGGCCGATCTGCGGTCAGACATGCCGTCGGCAGGAGGCTTGCCGCGAATTGTGCGAACAAATCCGTCGTCGCCGTCGGTGTCTGACACAAGAGTGCCACAGGGGAAACCTGCAGGTCCAATCCCTTTCGGCTGCAAAATTGCGCCACACATCGGCGAAGTTTTGCAAAGTTTGCGAACGTCGATCTGCAAAATCCAAGACGCCGCCGCCAAAAAGTACGCCCGTACTGGGTTTTTAATCTACCTGCCGGTAGGACCTGCCGCACCCCCGACTTCCCCGCACTACGGCACGCACCTATCGCACTGTGACGCTTTTCACACCGAATCCGACATGATCTCAGCGCGACGCGGCACTCAGGGCGTCGTCGAAGAGGGCCCCGAAGGCGGCGTCGGTCATCGGCGGCCGCGCGTCGGTGGGCGGATCGGATGCGGCCGTGGACTCCCCCGACACCGTCAACTGCACGGTCACCGCAGCGCCGGAATCGGTCGTGTCACTGTCCGGCACGAGCAACGCATAGCCGGCGAAGCCCACCTGCGTGGTGGCGGTCCCGTCGGGCAGCGTTGTGGTCACATCCGATCGCAACAGGACCGATTGCCGGAGTCGGTCCGACTCGCGCGCCTGCGGTGGTGTGGGTAGTTCGGTGTAGCGGGTCACGATCCGCGCGCCGCGTAGATTCCCCGTCCCGATGACCGTCGTGGTGGTCGCGCAACGCCCGGTCGAGGTGGCGATGTCGGCGCTGATGTCCCGCTGCGCGGTGGTGACCAGTTCGACGAGCGAGGCCGCCGAACTGCGTGCGGCCAGGACTGCGGAGTTCGCTGCGTCGATCTCCGGGTTGAGTTCGGCATCGGCCGTAGGCCGGCAGTCCGGCGGCGACACATCGGCCTCGGCCGCCGCTTCGATCGGTTCTCGATTGCCCTCCACCAGGTCGGACACCGACAACTGCACCGGCGCGAAGCCGGCGGGCAGCCGGCCGGTCGCGAGTAGGAGGTCGGCCGGGACCGCAGCCACGGATGCCGGGCCTGCCGGCGCACCACCGTCGCCACAACCGACCAGCGAGGCGGTCGACATCAGGGCGGCGGCTGCCATCACCGAGGCCCCCCGGCCACGTAGCGCTCGGACTCGCACGCGGTCACCGTACCCTGAACATGCAGGCGGATGGACCGACCGACGTGCTCGGGCCGGTCCGCGCACGTGACCATGAGTTCCGGCAGGAGGTGGGCATGACCAGGACCTACGTCGGATCACGGCTCCGCCAGCTGAGGTCCGAGCGCGGTCTGTCCCAGGTGGCGCTGGCGCAGAGCCTGTCGATCTCCCCGTCGTATCTCAATCAGATCGAGCACGATGCGCGCCCGTTGACCGTGCCGGTGCTGTCCAGGATCACCGAGGTATTCGGGATCGACGAGGAATTCTTCGACACCCAGGACAACGTCCGCCTGGTTGCCGAATTACGGGAGGTGCTGCTCGACGACGACGTGGAGGCCCCGCCCGCCGCCGTCGAGGTCCACCAGATCAGTTCGCTGGTGGCCGCTCACCCGGAGATCGCCCAGGCGATGGTGAACCTGCATCAGCGCTATCGGATCGCGACCGACCAGCTCGCCGCCGCCACCGACGAACGCGGCGATCGCAGCATGCGCGGATCCATCACCGCACCGCACGAAGAGGTGCGCGACTACTTCTATCAGCGACGCAACTACATCCACGAGCTCGACGTCGCGGCCGAGGAGATGACGGTTCGGATGCGTATGCATTCGGCCGACATCCGCCGCGAGGTGGCCAACCGCCTGGAGACCGTGCACGGGGTGCAGATCGTCCGCCGCGTGGACCTCGGGGACTACACCCTGCACCGGTTCGATCCCGATTCGCGCCGGCTCGAGTTCTCCGCGGCCTTGTCGGCCGGTCAGCGCACCATGAAGCTCGCCGCCGAACTCGGCTACCTCGAATACAGCGATCTGATGGACAGGTTGGTGGACGAGGGCAACTTCACCAGCGAGGAGGCGCGGTCGCTTGCTCTCCTCGGGCTCGCCAACTACTTCGCCGCGGCGGTGGTACTCCCCTACCGCCAATTCCATGGCGCGGCTGAGGATTTCCGGTACGACATCGAACGCCTGTCGGCGTTCTACGCGGTCTCCTACGAGACCATCTGCCATCGACTCTCCACGCTGCAGCGACCGAACCTGCGCGGCATCCCGTGGACATTCGTGCGCGTGGACCGCGCCGGAAACATGTCGAAACGACAGTCCGCCACCGGTTTCCATTTCTCCTCCAGCGGCGGCACGTGCCCGCTGTGGAATGTCTACGAGACGTTCGCCTCGCCGGGCAAGATTCTCACGCAGATCGCCGAGATGCCCGACGGCCGGGACTACTTCTGGGTCGCACGCACCGTCGAACGGCGTGCGGCGCGCTACAACCAGCCGGGCAAGACCTTCGCCATCGGACTCGGCTGCGAACTTCGCCATGCCGGTCGGGTGATCTACTCCGACGGCCTGGAGATCGGCCCACAGGCACGGATCACTCCCATCGGCGCCGGCTGCCGTGTGTGCGAACGCCAGAACTGCCCACAACGCGCGTTTCCTGCACTCGGCGCGAGCTTGCAGATCGATGAGCACCGCAGCACGGTGTCGCCGTACATGACCACCTGACGGCCGTCGCTGGTTGAGGCCCTTGGTCGCAGATCGAGTGGCGTCCAAACCCGACACCCCCTCCCCAGGACGAATCCCCCGTCGCTGATCGAGTCGCGGCTTGGCGTCACTCGATGACGAGCACGCACCACGTCTCAGTCCCATAACGTTTGGTATGTGGGTCGTCTGTCCCGGACGTTTGACCAGCTTTGGGTCCTACGGTCGTGGGGTGAGGGGATCAACGGGGACCTCCTCACACAGAAGGAGCACGTCATGGTGCCCGGATGGTCGGGAATGTTGTCGCGCTGTCGAGCACCTATCGTTCCACCGCGACTACTTGGTGCCGCGGTCGCCGCCGCGGTGATCACCATCGCCACCGGCGTCGTTGCGGCGCCCGGCCAGGCCGAACCACCGAACATGATGCCCATCCCGCCGCAGATTCCTGCGGCCATCGACGGCCTCGTACCCGACGCCCCGACCCCGCGCCTGGGCCGCATCCCGCGGCGCGCGGTTGACGAGGGATATCCCTGGTCTGTTCTGGAGCTACGAGAGGCAGTGTTGCCCTCGGCCACTGGCGATCCGATGTTCGACCGATGGCCCGACAACCTCGCCGGATCCCGACCCGGCGACATCATCACCACCCGAGACGTCACCGCGACCGCAGCGCCGGTGGTGACCGCACCCATCCGGTCGGCAACTCTTGTGAAGTTCCGCAGCACCGATGCCGGGGGAGCCCCATCGTTCGGCACCGCCACGGTGCTCGTACCGGACACCACAGACCGCGACCGGCCACGCCCCATCGTGGTGAACAATGTCCCGATCGATTCGCTCGGCACCCACTGCACACCGGGATACACCCTGGCCCATGGTTTTTCTATCGCCACCAATCCGACCGATCTCGTTCCGCCGACCACGCAGTTGGCCCTCGCGCGCGGCTACACGGTGCTGGTCCCCGACCACCAAGGCCCACGGATGGCCTACGCCGAGCCCATCGTCGCCGGTCATGTGGTGCTCGACGCCATCCGAGCGATGGCCGCACTCGACCGCCACCAGTTCGGTACCCCGCGAATCGTGATGACCGGCTATTCCGGCGGTGCGATCGCCACGGGCGGCGCAGCCCGATTGCTGAGCGAATACGCCCCGGAATTGGCGTCGCGCGTCGTCGGCGCGACACTCGGCGGCGTCCCAGCCGACTTCCGACTGCTCGTCGGCAGCATGAATGCCAACCTCGCCACCGGCTTCTTCCACGCCGCAACACTCGGTATTGCCCGTGAGCGCACCGAAATACTCACGATGGCCAACGATTTCGCGCGCTGGCTGGCGTCGTCGCCGTTGAAGAACCTGTGCACCATACCTACCGCACTGGCGGGTCAGACGTTCTGGCCGATGCAACTCCTGTCGAACCACCCGGACCCTTTTCACTCCCCGGTGGCCGAACGCATCTACCGGATCTCCGCGATGGCCGACCGACGGTCCGCCGTGCCGCTGTACATCTATCACGGCACCCACGAGTGGTGGATTCCCGCGGCCGGGGCGCGGGCGCTGTACCGACAACAGTGCCGACTGGGCGCTCGCGCGGCCTACCGCGAGGTGTTCGGCGAACACGTGACAGCCGCGGTCCTCGGCTACCCCGAAGCCCTGAGTTGGCTGGATCAGCGACTTCAGGGATCGTCGGCGCCCGACGAATGCCCGTGACCAACCCGGGCCAACCGTTCATCAAAACGGGCGAACCAGGGTGATTCCGACCTGCTGACACAGCCGGCCACGGACACGACACTTACAATCCTTGGAAGATTGTTAGAGGTAGCGAACGCAGGCTCCGATATGTGTGTATCGACGACGCCCGAGGATCGCAAGCAGTGAGAGGTGAACGCGATGCCGTCGCGGTTGTCGAGTCCGGTCAAGACAAGGCTGGTCACGTCAGAATTCGGGAGACTGACGAACTCCGCACAGAGTCCGCGCCGGGCGCGAGCGAGGATTCGGGCCTGCCTGATGGTCGTGCCGGTCACGGTCGCCGCCGTGCTGGCAGGTAGCGGCAGCGCAGCGGCCGCACCGGCCAACCTGATGCCGTTCCCTGATCAGTTCCCCGGCCGGATCGACTCGATGGTGCCGGCCCCCGACGTACCGCAGCTCGATTCGATCCCGGCGCGCTCGGTGACCCCGGGCGCCACGCAGGAAATGCAGGAACTGCGCGAGGCCATCATGCCGACGCCCACCGGCGACGCCTTCTTCGACAACTGGCCGAGCGACCTAGCCCAACTCGGCCCGGGCGAGATCATCGCGTCCCGCGACGTCGCCTCGGTGGCGGCGCCGCTCCTCGAGGTACAGGTCGGGCTCGCGCGACAGATCAAATTCGCCACGCGCGATGCCCAGGACCGGCCACTGTTCGCGACGGCCACGCTGTTCGTGCCGCCGACGCCGTGGACCGGACGAGGTGCACGGCCGGTGATGGTGAACAACCCGCCCATCGTCGCACTCGGTACCCGATGTACCACCGGGTACACGCTGTCGCATGGCAAGAGCGACGACACCAACAACACCGACCTCAACCCGCCGACCACCCAGGAGTCCCTGGAAAAGGGTTACGCGGTGATCGTTCCCGACCACACGGGGGCCCGGATGGCCTACGCCGAGCCGTACGTGGCCGCCCACGTCATCCTCGACGCCATCCGTGCCGCCGGAACCTTCGACGCGAAGAACTTCGCTCGCGGCCCGCTGGCGATGCTCGGTTACTCCGGCGGCGCCATCGCGACCAACGCGACAGCCAAGCTCGCGAACTCGTATGCGCCGGAGGTCGCCGAACGCTTCGTGGGGGCCGCGATCGGCGGCGTGCCGGCCGACTACCGCGAGTTGGCTGTGGCGATGAACGCCAACTTGGCCACCGGCGTCTACCACGCCGCCATTTTGGGTATCACGCGTGAGCGACCCGAGTTGCTGCCGATGGCCAACAACGTCGCGCGGTGGTTGGCGACCAACGACTTCTTCAAGAACCTGTGCACCGGCACCATGGGCTACATGGGCTTTTCGTTCGTCCCGACCCAGGCGTTGTCGAACGTGCCCGACCCGTATGGGTCCCCGGTTGCGCAGGAGATCTTCGACATCACGTCGATGAAGGACATGAAGGCAGCGATGCCGGTGTTCATCTACCACGGCACGCAGGAGTGGTGGATTCCGGCGAGCCAGGCCCGTTCGCTCTTCGCCGAGCAGTGCCGCCTGGGTGTCAACGCGACCTATCGCGAGTATCCCGGAGAGCACATGACCACGGTGTTCACCGCGTTCGACGACGCCATGAACTGGATCGAGGCCCGCCTGTCCGGCACCCCGCCGAAGAACGGTTGCCCGACGAGCTGAACTGGTCAGTAGACCAGCACCCGCACGCTCTCGGCGACACACGCCGGCTTGGCCTCACCCTCGATCTCGATGGTGTTGGTGACCACCATGTTCACGCCGGCGGGAGTCTCCTCCACGGACTTGATGACGGCGTTCGAGCGGACACGCGACCCGACCTTCACCGGGTTGGGGAAGCGCACCTTGTTCTGGCCGTAGTTGATGACCAGCTTCGGACCCTCGACGGTGAAGATGCCACCGGCGAGCACGGGCAGCAGCGACAGGGTCAGGTAGCCGTGGGCGATCGGCGCCCCGAACGGCCCGTTCTTCGCGCGCTCGGGATCGACGTGGATCCATTGGTGGTCACCGGTGGCGTCGGCGAACGCATTGACGCGCTCCTGATCGATCTCCATCCAGTCACCCGAACCGAGGTCCTCCCCGATCGCAGCCTTCATTTCCTCGACACTGGTGAACGTCCGTTGTGTGGTGCTCGTCATAGTCTCGGTAGTCTACCGTTGCCCCATGAGCACTCCTCGCGTAGCTCCCGGCCGCTTCGGCGACCTCGGTCCGATCAACTGGCTGTTCGCTCGCGGCGCAGCTCGCGTGATCGGGGTCGACGACGCGCGCATCTTCTCCACGCTGGGCCGAGCCAAGGGTCTCTTCCGGGGCTGGCTGCACTTCGGCGCCCGTCTGATGCCGTTTGGGCTGTTGTCGCGCAAGGACTCCGAGATGATCATCATCCGCGTCGCGCACCTGCGTCAGTGCGACTACGAACTCGATCATCACCGGTGGTTGGGCGCACGCGCCGGGATCACACCTGACGAGTTCGACCGCATCCTGGCCGGCCCCGACGAGGGGTGGGGCGACCGGGAACGCACGCTGCTGCGCGCGGCCGACGAACTGGTGTCGGATAAGGACGTCACCGATCCGACGTGGGCGGCCCTGCGCCGACACCTCGACGATGCGAAGCTCGTCGCGTTCGTCCTGCTCGTCGGGCAGTACGACATGCTCGCCACGACCATCGGAACATTGCGCGTCCAGCGCGACACCAGAGTCTGACCACAGCGGCCGCCGGGGGCGACATGAGTTCGATCGCACAGCAGATGATGCACAATCGCCTGTTTTCGCAGGTCTACGAACGACTCTGGCGGCCCACATTCACCCGCCTGTTCAGCCTCGGCGGTTCGGGCACCGCCGATTTCGACAAGGCGTTGACCGCTTATCTGTCCCGGCCCGGCGAGCGCCTGATGCTCGACGTCGCCTGCGGCCCGGGCAACTACACCCGGAGGTTCGCCGAGGGACTGACCGGCGAGGGCCGGTGCATCGGCATCGACTACTCCCCCAGCATGCTCGAGCAGGCCGCGCGCACCAACACCACCGACCGCACCAGCTACATCCGCGCCGACGCCCACGCGATGCCGTTCCCCGACAACACCTTCGACACCGTCACCTGCCTCGCCGCACTCTACCTCATCCCCGATCCGCTACCGGTGATCGACGAACTCGTCCGCGTCACCCGACCCGGCGGCGAGGTGGTGATCTTCACGTCGGTTGCCACCGACCTCGTGGCGCTGCCGGGAGTTCGCAGTATCGCCGAGATGTCCGGCTACCGGATCTTCGGAAAGCACGAGATAGTCGATCGACTCGACTCCGCCGGCGCCGACCACGTGGAGCAGACGATCACCGGACAGGGGCAGTACGTCCTCGCCGTCAAACCGTCCTGACCTGACCCGCCTCACCCGCCCGCCGCACAGGGAGGCAGGGTCGGGTCACAAGTCGCGGTAGTCACGCACCGTCATCCGGGGGCCGCGCCGCTCGGGACGCACACCGTGCCGTTCGACCATTCGGATGATCCTTTGCCGTTGTCCGGCATACGGTTCGAGCAGTTCCAGCATCCCGTCGTCGTCGACGGGTTCGCCGATCAGGGTCAGCCCCACCAGCTTGGGGATGTGGTAGTCGCCGACGTTGACGACGTCGGGGTCGCCGACCGCTCGTGAGCGCGTCTCGGCCTCGGTCCATCGACCGACGCCTCGCAGGAGGGTCAGCCGGTCGTGGTGGCGTTCGACGTCCATCGCGGTGGCATCGCGGATAGTGCGCATCCGCACCGGCTCGATGCCGCTGCGATGCCACTCCCAACTCGGAATGCGCGCCCAGTCGCGCTGCGGCGGCGGCACCCGCATGGTGTCCGGCACCGGACCCGGTGCGGGCTCACCGAAGCGGCGGACGAGGTACCGCCATGCCCGAAAGGCCTCCGCGCCCACCACCTTCTGTTCGAGGATCGCCGGCACGAGCGCCGCCCAGACCCGGTCGGTACGACCGATCCGCAAACCGCCGGAGCGTCGGACGAGTTCCCGCACAACATCGTCGAGCGGCACGAGAGCATCTGGATCGTCCTGGGCGCCCAGGAAGTCCGGCATCTGCTCGAGCAGCCATGCCGCACCCGAACCCCACGCACGGCCGGTGATGGTCGTACCGTCGGAACGCAGCGTCAGCGTGCCCGGACCGTCGGGGGTGGACACCGCCCACCACACCGAGCCGTCACGGCCGTAGGTGAACGACGGATCTCCGAACCCACGGCGATGGATACCGACCGTCGCACGGATGTCGAGTGGGTACCCGGGTACCCACTCGCGGGTGACCTCACCCACCGATCGTGCCCAGCACGACGGTCGCACCCCGCGCACCCGACGCGCCCACGACAGTCGAGAGAACCCGGATTTTCACCGAGAGAACCCAGCCGCGCCGCGAAACGGATGCTCTCGGCACAACTCTGGGTTCTCTCGGTGAAAATCCGGGTTCTCTCGACATGGAGGAGGCGGCCCGAAACCGCCTACAGGTTGATCATGTGCCCCAAGGCCCCATGGAACGTCTCCTGCATCGCCTCCGACAAGGTCGGGTGGGTGTGCACGTTGCGGGCGAGTTCCTTGGCGGTGAGGTCCCACTTGTGCGCGAGGGTCATCTCCGGGAGCATCTCGGAGACGTTGTCGCCCACCAGGTGTCCACCGAGCAACTCGTCGGTGTCGGCGTTGGTGAGCAGCTTGGCGAACCCTGCTGTCTCGCCCAGGCCCTGGGCCTTGCCGTTGGCGCTGAACGGGAACGTGGTCGCCTTGACGTTGTAGCCCTCGTCCTTGGCCTGCGCCTCGGTGAGCCCGAAGGACGCGACCTGCGGCTGGCAGAAGGTGGCGCGCGGCATGAATCGGTAGTCACCCAGCGTCATCGTCTCCGCCCCGGCCATCACCTCGGCGGCCACCACACCCTGCGCCTCGGCGACGTGCGCGAGCATCAGCTTGGCGGTGACGTCACCGATGGCATAGATGCCGTCGACGTTGGTGCGCATGAAGTCGTCGATCGCGATGGCGCCGCGGTCGGTCAGTTCCACTCCGGTGTTCTTCAGGCCGAAGCCCTCCACGCGTGGGGCGAAGCCGACGGACATGAGGACCTTGTCGACGGTGATCTCGCCATCCTTGTCCTTCGCGTCCTTGTAGGTGACGGTGACGGAGTCGCCGTTGTCCTTCACCGACTGCACCTTGGTGGAGGTCAGCACCTTGACGCCGAGCTTCTTGTATTCCTTGGCGATGGCCTTGGATGCGTCGGCATCCTCGTTGGGCAGCACCCGGTCGAGGAACTCGACGATGGTGACATCGACGCCGTAGTTGGCGAGCACGTAGCCGAACTCCATGCCGATGGCGCCGGCGCCGACGATGACGATCGACTTCGGCAGCTCGCGCGTGAGGATCTGATCTTCGTAGGTGACCACGTTGTCACTGAGCTGCACACCGGGCAGCAACTTCACGGTGGAGCCGGTGTTGATGATGACGTTGTCGAAGGTGATCTCGCGGTCACCCACGACGATGGTCTTCGCGTCGGTGAACTTGCCGTATCCGTCGATCTCGGTGATCTTGTTCTTCTTCATCAGGAAGTGGACGCCCTTGACGATCCCCTCCGACACCTTTCGGCTGCGGTCGAACGCCGCCCCGAAGTCGAACGAGACGTCGCCGGACATGCCGAACGTCTTCGCCTGATGGTTGAAGATGTGCGCCAGCTCGGCGTTGCGCAGCAACGCCTTGGATGGGATACATCCAACGTTCAGACAGACACCGCCCCAATACTTCTCTTCGATGACGGCGGTTTTCATGCCCAGCTGGGCGGACCGGATCGCGGCCACGTACCCACCTGGACCTGCACCTAGTACAACTGTTTGAAAGTGTTCAGCCACGCCTGTCAGCCTACGTCGGGCCATGTCGGGACCGCAGCGTGTCCCCGTACTCGCCGGTAACTTCACCGGTCGCGCGGGTCGAAGTCGATCACGCAGGTCCCACTCGGACCACGCGAGTCGTCGGCGGCCCGCGCCACCCGCGCCACCGAAGACGACCCGCTCCGTTCCCGGCGATTCGTTACGCCACTGATTTCCATCAGTGATTGAATCACTGATGGGACTGTGCTTGCATCGAGGTCATGCCCGCACCGACCCGCAGCTCGACGACCCGCACCGCCCTGCTGACCGCCGCCGAATCCCTCCTGCTCACCGACGGGTACGAGCAGGTATCGGCCCGCGCGATCTGCGCGGCGGCCGGGGCCAATCCGGCGGCCGTGCACTATCACTTCGGTTCCAAGGATGCGCTGGTGGTGGCACTCCTCGAGGACCGGATGGAGCCGCGATGGGCCGACCTGCTCAACCGGTTCGACCCCGCCTCCGCGCAGGTCGTCGACCTCGTCGACCTGATCCTGGAGCCGTTCGCCACCATCGGTTCCGAGCCGGTCGGTCAGCTGCACCTGCGCCTGCTGGCCCGGTTCGTCGCCGCACACCCCGACGCGGAGTGGACACGGCCGTGGTTTCGACTCGATCAGTGGTCGCAGGTGCTTGCGCAGATCGTCGAAGGCCTCGACGTCGACGATGCGCGCCGACGGTGGGGACTGGCTTTCGGCCTGATCCTGGACCAGTGTGCCGGTGACTCACCACCGTCGCCGACCGCCACGGCCGCGCTGCGCGACTTCGTGGTCGCCGGCCTGTCGACACCCGCCCGTAGCGCCCCGGCGCCCGAGAAGTCCTGATGAGCACACCCGACCCCTTCAGCCCGGCCCGCCTCGGACCACTCACGCTGCGCAACCGTCTCATCAAATGCGCCACCTTCGAAGGCGCGACACCGGATGCGCTGGTGACCGACGACCTCATCGAGTTCCACCGGGAGGTCGCGGCCGGCGGCGTGGCGATGAGTACCGTCGCCTACTGCGCCGTCGCGCCCGAGGGCCGCACCGACCGCCATCAGATCTGGCTGCGCGACGAGGCGATGCCCGGTCTGCGGCGGCTGACCGACACCATCCACGCCGAGGGTGCGCTGGCCGCCGCACAGCTCGGCCATGCCGGTCCGGTCGCCAACTCCGTGTCGAACCGGGCCAAGGCGCTCGGTCCGTCGGGGATTCCGGCGCCGATGGGTATGTCGGTGACCCGCAAGCTCGACTCCGACGACATCGCGGCGATGACGGCGACGTTCCGACGGGCCGCCCGAATCGCGGTGGACAGCGGTTTCGACGGACTCGAGATCCACTGCGGCCACAACTATCTGGTCAGCTGCTTCCTGTCGCCGCTGCTGAATCGCCGGCGGGATGAGTACGGCGGGTCGCTGGTCAACCGGGCACGGTTCGCCCGAGAGGTCGTCGAGGCGGTCCGCACCGAAGTCGGCGACGAGGCCGCGGTCTGGGCAAAACTCAACATGTACGACGGTGCGGGCCGGTTCGGCCTCGGCATCGACGATGCCTGCGCCGTCGCACAACTGTTGGAAGCCGACGGCCACCTCGATGCGATCGAACCGACCGCCGGCAGCTCGCTGCTCAACCCGATGTTCCTGTTCCACGGCGAGCCGCCGCGCGAGGAGTTCGCGAACGCCTTCGGCGGCACCATGCGCGCCGGGCTCAAAGTGGCCGCGCCGTTCTTCTTGAAGCACTACGACTATCACGACACCTACCTGCTGCCGTTGGCCCAACGCCTGCGCGGCGCTGTGCGGATGCCGCTGATCCTGCTCGGCGGCGTCACCGACCGTACGTCGATGGACACGGCGCTGGCCGCCGGATTCGACTTCGTCGCCATGGGTCGCGCACTGCTGCGCGAACCGGATCTGCCGCTGCGCATCCAGGCCGATCCGACCACGGCCTCACGCTGCGTGCACTGCAACCTGTGCATGCCGACCATCTACACCCACACCCGCTGCCCGATCCGCGCCGGCGAGGTCCCCGATCCGCTGGGCATCTGACCGGGTTACGCCGATATGGCACGTGGGGACGGCGGAATCCGGGCGATCACCAGTCCCGTGACCACAGCGATCAGCCGACACCGATGCACGCGTCAACCCTCCTTGGTGAACACCCCGTCGCTGGAGTCGTCGTCGTAGTACTCGATCGTCATCCTTCCGGCCGCGGGATCGAAGGACACCTCGGAGACTGAGCCGAGCGCCGCGTTCTCGTTGCGCAGGGTGAACGTGTACGTATTGCCGTCCCAATGGGTCAGCTCATGCGTGGTGACACCGTCGGGCCCCATCGCGAGCACCAACGTGCCGTCCTCGTCGCGCACCACGGCCGGGCCGTAGACGTCGTTGCGATAGGTACCCACATGGCTCGACGCCGGTTGCGCCGGTGCGGGATTCTCGGGAGGCTGCTCGCCGACGAGACTGCCCGTCGGCTCGGAAATCTCGGTGTAGGCACCCGCGTAGAGGGTGCGCCAATCGTGCCGGACCTCACCGAACTGGACAATGTCGGCGAACTCGCCGGTCAGGGCGTCGACCGCGCCGACCGGCGTCGCGTTGGACAGCGCGACGATGGCAACGTCGGCCGACGGCATGACCAGGAAGTTGGTGCCGGCACCCATCAGGAACGCCCCCGAGTGGCTGTACTGCGTGCGGCCGCTCTCGGTGACCGTCACGTTGAACCCGTACCCGTAGGAACCCGCGCGCGCATTCGGCGAACCGGCCGGCGACGACACGATCTCGGGAGTGACGGCCGGCAGCAGCGCATCCTCGGCGACGACTTGTTCACCGTTGTACTCCCCGTCGGCGAGCAGCATGGTCATCCAGTGGGTCAGATCGTTCACCGACGACGACACCCCGCCGGCCGGTGACTGTGCGTCCGGGTCGCGTTGCACCGGTGTCCTCACCCACTCGCCGTCGACCTGCACATGCCCAACCACCCGGTCGGGCTGTTCCTCGAAGTCGGCGAACCGCGAACTGGTGTTCTCCATGCCGAGCGGGCCGTAGATTGTGTTCTGCGACAGCGTCTCCCAATCGGCACCGGCTTTGCGCGCGGCCGATTCGGCGGCGGCGGTGACCCCGAAGTTGGTGTAGTTGTAGCTGATCCGGAACGGGTCGAGGGGGATGTAACGCAGTCGGGCGAGGATCTCCTGCCGGTCGTAGCCCATGTCCTCGAGCTTGTCGCCGGCATGGTCGGGTAATCCTGATCGGTGGGCGTACATGTCGCCGATGGTGACGTTGTCGGTGACCCACACATCGGAGAGCGCGAAGCCGGGCAGGTTCGTGGCGACCGGGGTGTCCCAGGAGACGACGTCGTCGGTGACGAGCGAGGCGATCACCGTCGATCCGATCGGCTTGGACATCGAGGCTAGTGGAAAGACGGTGTCAGTGCCCACCGCCTCATCGGTGCCGACCTCCTTGACCCCGAAACCCTTCGCGTAGACGGTCTGTCCGCCGTGCACCACCGCCACCGCCATACCGGGGATCTGAGTGGAGTCCATGATCGATTCGACCAGGCCGTCGAGTTGATCGACGGCGTTGCCGACCGCATTGTCGGGCAGGGGTTGCGCCACCGCGGTGGCCGGGTTGCCCGGCGCCTCGGCACTCGACGGCGCCGCTGCCGACGACGACGGACCTGTCCCCGAGGACCCGGTGTCGCACGCGGCCACCAGTGCCGCGACCACGAGCACGGAGGTGAGCGTGCCGACGGAGCGTCGCCGCCACGCGCCACAGGCTGGGGAGGACACCACGGGGCACCTTCTTCCTCGAAGAGCATGCCACCGCCGTGGCACGCCGCCGTTCGACCCGCTCACCACGTTATCGGTAGCGGCGCCGGTGAGGGGCCGGTTCACCGAGCGGCGGGGCGGGCTGACCGGATGCGCTCGAGCAGCCGCACCGACGCGGATCCCCGTCACCGCGCTAGGTTGACCGGGTGAACGATTTCTCTTCCGCCGAACCGGCAGACGGCACCCCGACGCAGCCCGACGATCCGTTCATCTGGTTGGAGGATGTCACCGGCGACCGCGCACTCGACTGGGTGCGGGCACACAACCAGCCCACCGTTGACGATCTGGGTACTGGCGACCGGTTCGTTACCCTGGAAGCCGAGGCCCTCGAGGTGCTCGACACCGATGACCGGATTCCGTATGTCCGTCGCCGTGGGGAGTATCTGTACAATTTCTGGCGTGATGCCGCCAACCCCAAGGGGTTGTGGCGCCGCACCACGCTCGACTCCTATCGCACCGACTCCCCCGAGTGGGATGTGCTGATCGACGTCGACGCGTTGGCGGCCGACGAGGACGAGAACTGGGTGTGGGCGGGCGCGACCGTGCTGCGGCCGGAGTACCGCCACGCATTGGTGTCGTTGTCGCGGGGTGGCGCGGACGCCACCGTGATCCGCGAGTTCGACATCGAGACCCGATCGTGGGTCGCCGACGGCTTCGTGCTACCCGAGAACAAATCGAGCATCGGCTGGATCGACCGCGACACCGTCTACGTGGGGACCGATTTCGGCGTCCAACCGGACGGCTCGTCGTCGCTGACCACATCGGGCTATCCGCGGATCACCAAACGCTGGACCCGCGGCACCCCGCTGTCCGACGCGGTCGAGGTGTTCGCGGGTCTGGTCGACGACGTGTCGGCGGGCGCCGGCTACGACAGCACCCCCGGTTATGAACGCCACTTCGCCAGCCGCGCCACGGATTTCTTCAACTCGTTGCGCTACGAGCTACGCGACAGCGACGCAATCGCGATCGACGTCCCCACCGACGCCCATTCCGCCGTGCGCATGGACTGGCTGCTGGTGATGCCACGCTCGGAGTGGGTCGTCGGTGAGCAGACGTTCGCGCCCGGCAGCCTGTTGGTGTTCGACTACGCGGACTTCCTCGCCGGTGGCCGGGACGCGACCGTCCTGTTCACGCCCGATGCGCACACCAGTCTCGCCGACTACTCCTTCACCCGCTCGCACCTGATCTTGACCACTCTGCGCGACGTGCAGACCGAGATCACCACGTTGCCCCTCGGGGACTGGGCGCCGACCGAGACGCCCGGGCTGCCCGAGTTGGCGACGATCTCGGTCCTCGACACCGACCCCGACGAGACCGATGAGATCTTCTGGTCGGCGAGTTCGTTCACCACCCCGCCGAGCCTGCTCTACGGGCAGTCGGGGGCCGCCGCCGAAGTCATCAAACAGTCGCCGGCGTTCTTCGACGCCGAGGACGTGGTCGCCGAGCAACGTTTCGCCACCTCCGACGACGGCACCGCCGTGCCCTATTTCGTGGTGCGCCGGTCCGACGTCACGTCGGGCCCGACTTTGCTGTACGGCTACGGCGGCTTCGAGAACTCACTCACGCCGGGCTACATGGCCATTGCCGGGCGGGGCTGGGTGGCACGCGGCGGCATCTACGTGATCGCCAACATCCGCGGCGGCGGCGAGTACGGGCCGTCGTGGCACACCCAGGCCCAGAAGGCCGGTCGGCACAAGGTGTACGAGGATTTCGCGAGCGTGGCGAAGGCACTGGTCGCCGAGGGGCTCACGACGGCACAGCAGCTGGGCGCACAGGGCGGTTCCAACGGTGGACTGTTGATGGGGGTCATGCTGACGCGATACCCGGAGTTGTTCGGCGCGTTGGTGTGTCAGGTCCCGCTGATCGACATGCGCCGGTTCCATCTGCTGTTGGCCGGTGCGTCGTGGATGGCCGAGTACGGCGACCCGGACGATCCCGAGCAGTGGGCGTTCATGGAGCCGTTCTCGCCGTATCAGAACCTCCGGGCCGACGCCGAGTACCCGCAGCTGCTGGTCACCACGTCCACCCGCGATGACCGCGTACATCCGGGTCACGCCCGAAAGCTGGTGGCGCGGTTGGAGGAACTCGGCCACGACGTCTCGTACTACGAGAACATCGAGGGTGGGCACGGCGGCGCGGCCGACAACAAGCAGGCCGCGTTCAAGTCGGCGTTGGCCTACGAGTTCCTGTGGCGCGCACTGGGCGACGAGTGATTCCGGTTGATGCTAGCGGCGGCCGAGTGTGACCCGGCCGAGGACCCCGAGCACAACGACTCCGACGCCGACTGCCCCGACGATCAACGCCAGGTCCTGCAGGTCGGTGGCGGCGCTGTCGATGATCACCGCGGACACCTCGCGGCCGCCTTCTTCGGCGGCCTCGACCTCATCCTTGGCGCGATCGGCGAAGAACAGGGCCACCGCCCAGGCGAACACCGCCGAGGCCACCACACCCACTCCGAGCCAGGCCAGCACTGTCGATCGGCGTCGGGCGATGACCAGGGCGAGGACACCCGCGGCCACCGCCACCAGCAGCGACGCATAGGCCATCGCGGTGATCTGTTGGCCGACCTCGTGATAGCGGCCGGCTTCCAGTCCGGCACCGCCGCTACCGGTCAGCGGCACCAGGATCGGGCCGGAGACGCGGGCGTCCACGCCGGTCTGCGCGATCACCCGGTTGACCATATCCGTGATATCGAGCTGCATGGTCGTGGTGTCCGACCCGGCCGACGGTTCGTCGAACAACCATGCGTGCTGTTGGGAGACGACGTCGACGAAGTCGGCCTCGAACGCGTCGCTGTGCGTGTACGCGCGGGCCGCCGGTTCCACCACCGGGGCCGTCAACGCGATGCCGGTCTCCTCGGCGACACCGTCGGCGATCTGTCCTGCCAGATAGTCCTGGACCTGCTCGTTCTGGGCCATCGGTGTGATGTTTGCGACGAAGCCGTCGGAGTCGACCAGACGCTCCTTGACCCACAGCGACGGGAAGGCGAGAACGATCGCCGCCATCGCGATCAGGGTCAGCAGCCCACTGAGGAAAGTCCGCACGCCCACGAGGCTACCGACGCCGACGACGTGCTACGGCAGCGGCTACTCCCCGACCAGGTCGCTGGCGCGTCCGACGAGCAACGGGTCTGGGACGCCGACGAGTTCGGCGTTCTTGCCCTCGTACTCGAACAGGCTCAACACGTGACGCATGGCGTTGATGCGGGCCCGCTTCTTGTCGTTGCTCTTCACCACCGTCCACGGTGCGTGGTCGGTGTCGGTGTTCGCGAACATCGCCTCTTTCGCGCTCGTGTACGCATCCCATTTGTCGAGCGACGCGAGGTCCATCGGCGAGAGCTTCCACTGCCGCACCGGGTCGATTTGCCGGATCGCGAAGCGGGTGCGCTGCTCGAGCGGGGTCACCGAGAACCAGAACTTCACCAGGTTGATGCCGTCGTCGACGAGCATCCGCTCGAACGCGGGCACCTGATGCATGAACTGGGTGTATTGCTCCTGGGTGCAGAACCCCATCACACGTTCGACGCCGGCACGGTTGTACCAGGAGCGGTCGAAGAACACCATCTCCCCGGCCGCCGGCAGGTGCTGCACATACCGCTGGAAGTACCACTCGGTGGCCTCACGCTCGCTCGGCTTCTCCAGCGCAATGGTGCGCGCGCCGCGCGGGTTGAGGTGTTCGTTGAACCGTTTGATGGTGCCACCCTTGCCGGCGGCGTCGCGTCCCTCGAACACCAGCAGATGCCGCTGCCCGGTCTGCTTGGACCATTTCTGCAGCTTCAGCAGTTCGATCTGCAGCCGACGCTTGGTCACCTCGTACTCGCGGCGACTCATCCGTTCGTCGTACGGGTAGTCCTGTCGCCAGGTGTCGACCACGTTGCGTTCCGGCAGCGTCAGCAGGACGGGGTCATCGTCATCGTCGTCGTTGACCGTGAACTGCCTCGTGTCGCGCAGATCGACAAGACGCTGTAGCGCTTCGCGCCCGTTCATCACGCTGAAGTCCGGGCCGGGCTCGGCCGAGGTGCTCAGTACGGGATCGTGTGTCTCGGTCACCTCTCAACGATATGCGCACAGGCCGAACGTCGCGTAGCGACGAAGTGAACGGGCCCGGTTCTGGTCAGCGCACCGCGCCCAGGCACTCAGTTGTAGAGGTTGATCGTTCCGGAGCGCAGGCAGGCCTTGCCGGTGGTGCTGTCGACTGCGGTCGCGAAACCGCCCTGGCAGATGGCGCCGTCGGGTCCGGCGATCGCCTGACCACCCCAGCCGCCGACGGCCACCGTGACACCACCCTGCCGCGCCTGCGCGACCGAGAACGCCTTCGGGCCGGTGGTCACCGAGTATGCGGTGCCGCCGGTCGAAGCGCCCGCCAGCGCCGTCGAACCCGGCTGCAGATTGCGAGCGGTCGAGCTGCCGCCCGTGTCGGCGACGGCGACCGCGGTGCCCGCATTGCTGGAATCCTCGGCGAAGGCGGTGCTGCCGGTACCCGCCTTGGCGCCGCAACCGCCCTGTCCGACGATGCGCTCGATCTGGTGACCGTCGGATGCCGAACACGTCGTCGCCTGGGCGGTTCCCCCACCGAGCGCAGCCATCGCCGCCAGCACGCCACCACCGAGCACAGCGACCGCGGCACGAGCCCCAAGTTTGTTGATACGCATTAGCATTCGACTCCTCGATCACCCCGAACGCACCAACCCGGCGCGTGGAGTCAGCCTACCCATTGGTCTGCGCAGGCCGCTCTCGGGGTCGGCTCGACGATCACCTGCGCACCAACGTTTCCCGATCAGCCACCGTGGCGGCGCTCGGCCTCTGCGGTCAGCCCCTTGCGTGCGGTGTCAACGGCCATCTTCTGGGCGCGTTTGACGATCATGCCCGGCAGTTTGATCTTCAGCTCGACGTCGAGGATGAACTCGATGTGCGAGCCCGACTCGGTCTCTGTCACGGTGTAGACGCCGTGCTGTTCGCTGAGCTGATTCGCCTCGATCAGATCCCACGTGCAGGTGAATTCGGTCCAGCTGTATTGGAGCCTCTGTTCGTCGGAGATACCCGCCGCCGTCACGACGACCCGCACCTCGTGCGGCGCGCCATCGTCATGCTCGGTGAGGATCTCGGCTTCCCGGTGCGGGCCCGACCAGTCGGGCAGCGACGCTATGTCCATCAGCACCTCCATCACGACGGACGGGGGCGCGGCGACATCGAATTCGGTTTTCGCAGAGACAGCCATGGCACAGAACCTACCCTCCGGCATCGGCGCGAGAAGTCGAACCCGGCGCTCGGCCGATTCCGGTCAGGTTTCGCGGTCCACGAGATTGAGCGGCCACGCCTCGTCGGGGATGTCGCGCAGAGTGCACGCCTGGTCGGTGGCGGTGAACCAGCCGCGGAAATGCAGGATCTCACCGATGACCGGGTTGCGGACCGTCGCGTCACACCGGAACCGCTGGCGTGACTCGTCCCAGCCCTCGATGTACTTCATCTGCGTGGCGAACATGCCCTTCATCCCGATCTTCGGGCCCCGCCCGAGCCAGCGCATCGGCCCGCTCTCCAGGAGCAGCTCACCCGACCGGGTGACGGACGGTTCGATCGGATAGAGAAGTTCGGGGCCGTCCCCGAAGTAGTCGACGAGTCCACCGCGCCCGGAGACGAGCAGCGAGTTCAGGTTGCGCGTGCCGTTGGTGTACTGGAATGCCCGCAGCACGGCGAGACACTCCCGTCCCAACTCGTCGATATAGCAGTAGTGGCCTTGGGTGAACGGCACCATCCGGCTGCTCTTGGGCGGCAGAGCGTTGCGTTTGGCGTAGTGCCAGAAGAACGGCGGCGGCAGCGCCGAGGTGACGTACACCGATTCGTAGATGCCGGTGGCGATCTGCGCCACCCCCGACGTGGAGTCGATGCTGTAGCGCCACGCCACGTTGGGGTGCAGGCGATCGAAGTCCGAACCCAGGATCTGCCGGTATACCGGCGCCATGACGTCAACCTCCCCGAATGACCCCGGGTGCCGCCGCCTCTCCAAAGGGACGACACCGTCGTGCTTTGGGGAAAGAACCTACGCGATGACAGTGGTCCCGGTCACGTCGGGCCGCGCGATCAGGCTGCGGCGGAGTCGCACAGCCGGGCCAATTCGTCGATCACCCGGTCCAGCGGTTCGACGCTGCGCTGCGTCTGGCAGAGCCCGACCGCACCTTCGATGGCGGCGATGATCAACTGCGCCAGGGAATCCGCGCGTTCGACCTCGACTCCCTCGTGGATCAGGCGCGCGGAGATCAGTCGGGTCCACCGGCCGAAGATCTGCTCGGCCTCGTCGGCGACCTCGGGCTCCGATCGCCGCGCCAGTCCCCCGGCCAGCACCGGACAGCCGAACTCGAAGTCGGTGTTCACCAGCATCCGCCGCCAGATGTCGCCGATCGCGGTGACGGCCGCGGCCGGTGTCGCCGACCGCTCACGACTGATCCGGTGGGAGATGAAATCACCGGCATGACGCACGGCTTCGGTCATCAGCTCGGTCTTGCCGCCGGGAAAGTGATGATAGATCGATCCGCGCGGTGCCGAACTGGCCGCGATCACGTCCCCGATCGACGTCGCAGCGACACCGTCTCGGCCGATCAGGTCCGCGGCGTGCACCACCATCCGTTCGCGCGGACCCCGCCCGTCCGACGCATCGGCTGTCACCGGCGTGGGGTCGGTTGCCATCGACGTTCACACCCTTCGGATATGTAGACCTTCATAATCGGCCGCTTCTATGCAACCATACATAATCATGACGACCACTTCGCATTCTTCGCCGGACGCCGCAACCGGCACCGATCCACTTTCGATGTCGGGACTCGACCTGCTTCGGGCCTGGCACTCCGACCCCGAGCGCGACGCTCGGCCCAGCATCGGGCGCCTGCTCGGCATGACCCCGAAGCAGATCGACGAAGGCTTGGTGACCTTCGCGGTGACCCCGCAACCCGATTTCGCCAATCCGCTCGGCACGGTGCACGGCGGCATCTGCGCCACCCTGCTCGATTCGGTGATGGGCTGCGCCGTGCACACCACGCTGCCCGCGGGCGTCGGCTATACGACACTGGAACTGAAGATCAACTACATCCGGGCGGTGGCGACCGACGCGGGCGAACTGACCGCAACCGGCGCCGTGATCCACGCCGGCGGGCGCACCGCGACCGCCGAGGGCAAGGTGTTCTCTCACGACGGCAAACTCGTGGCCCACGGCACCACCACGTGCATCGTGTTCCGCTGAGCGGACCTCAGTCGGCGTCGAGGTAGCGATCGCGAAGTGCGTGTTGCGCGGCGGCGTCGAGACCGAGACCGTCAGCGAAGTAGTCCTCGATGGTGCCGAACCGGTCGGCGAGTTCGGTGAACGCGGCATCGAGGTAGGCGGCCTGAACGCCGAGCAACGGGCGCAGCAGGTCGGGATCGCCGCCGGCCGCGGCGAAGCCGTCGAAGACATGCGCCACCGCGGGCAGGAACATGTCATTGGTGAGCAGGTAGTCCTCGTAGACCGCGTCGCGGCTCACGCCGAGCAGAGACAGGAAGGCCGCCGCCGCCCACCCCGTCCGGTCCTTGCCGGCGGTGCAATGGAACAGCGCAGGCCCGTCGTCGGCAAGGAGTCCGGTGAACAGTCCGCGATAGGACCGCAGTGCGCTCGGCAGGTTGACCAGTTCGCGGTAGGCACCGAGCATCCGCTCGATCCCACTGCCGTCGGCGAGCCGCTCGTTGGCCAGGGCCACGGTCTCGGGATCGGAGAGCACCTTGTCCAGGTTGGCCGGGGCGCTCACCGACTCGGCGTCGGCGAGGACGTCGAGGTGGACACCGACGGCGCCGTCGAGCACGGGATCGGGCTCCTCGTCGGTCTCAGCCAGCGAACGCAGGTCGTAGACGGCCCGCAGCCCGAGTCCGTCGAGATACGCACGGTCGGTGTCGGAGGCCTCATGGAGGGCGGCGGATCGGTAGATACGGCCGGTGATGACACGTCTGCCGTCCACTGTCTCTCGGCCGCCGAGGTCGCGGAAGTTCGCGACGGTGGTGAGGTCGACGGCATCGACGCTACGTTCGCGCATGAGTACATGGTGGCAGACCCGCACAGGCGGCGATGTGTCGCGACCCACACGCCACCCCCGAGATTTATACCCCCAGGGGTATGTAAGGTGAGGAGGTATCTCATCACGTCCAGACCGAGGAGTCACCATGTGCCATCAGGCGACCTGCCGTAAGTGCGGCAAGGCCACTTGGCGCGGCTGCGGCCGCCACGTCGACCAGGTGATGCGGGGCGTACCGAAGTCGCAGCGCTGTGCCGGCCACGAAGGCGAGCCGGGCCTTTTTGCACGTCTGTTCGGCGGTCGCTGACGCCCGAGTCCGGATCCATCGGACACGCCGAAGGCCGGCCATCCAGGTGGGATGACCGGCCTTCGAACAGGTGCGTCGGATGAACGCGGGTTCTGATCAGATCAGAAGCCCATGCCACCCATCTCGTCGCCGCCCGGCATGGCCGGGGCCGGGTTCTTCTCCGGCTTGTCGGCGACGACGGCCTCGGTGGTGAGGAACAGGGCCGCGATCGAGGCTGCGTTCTGCAGCGCCGAGCGGGTGACCTTCACCGGGTCGTTGATGCCGGCGGCGAGCAGGTCCTCGTATGCGCCGGTGGCGGCGTTGAGGCCGGTGCCCTTCGGCGAGTTGAGGATCTTGTCGGCGACGACGCCGGGCTCGAGGCCCGCGTTGATCGCGATCTGCTTGGCCGGAGCCGACAGCGCAACCTTGACGATGTTGGCGCCGGTGGCCTCGTCACCCTCGAGCGAGATGCCGTCGATGGCAGCCTCGGACTGCAGCAGGGCCACGCCACCGCCGGCGACGATGCCCTCTTCCACGGCAGCCTTCGCGTTGCGGACGGCGTCCTCGATGCGGTGCTTGCGCTCCTTGAGCTCGACCTCGGTGGCCGCGCCCGCCTTGATGACCGCAACACCGCCGGCCAGCTTGGCCAGACGCTCCTGCAGCTTCTCACGGTCGTAGTCGGAGTCGCTGTTCTCGATCTCGCTTCGGATCTGCGCCACGCGACCGGCGATCGCGTCGGCATCGCCCGACCCGTCGACGATGGTGGTCTCGTCCTTGGTCACGACGACCTTGCGAGCGGTACCGAGCAGCTCGATGCCGGCGCTCTCCAGCGAGAGACCGACCTCTTCGCTGATGACCTCGCCACCGGTGAGGATGGCGATGTCGGCCAGCATGGCCTTGCGACGGTCACCGAAGCCCGGAGCCTTGACGGCGACGGACTTGAAGGTGCCACGGATCTTGTTCACGACCAGGGTCGACAGGGCTTCGCCCTCGACGTCCTCGGCGATGATCAGCAGCGGCTTGCCGGCCTGGATGACCTTCTCCAGCAGCGGCAGCAGGTCCTTGACGGTCGAGACCTTGCCCGAGACGAGCAGGATGTACGGATCCTCGAGGACCGCTTCCTGACGATCGGCGTCGGTCACGAAGTAGCCCGAGATGTAGCCCTTGTCGAAGCGCATGCCCTCGGTGAGCTCGAGCTGCAGGCCGAAGGTCTGAGCCTCCTCGACCGTGATGACGCCTTCCTTGCCGACCTTGTCCATGGCCTCGGCGATGAGCTCGCCGATGGACGGGTCGCCGGCCGAGATGCCCGCGGTGGCAGCGATCTGCTCCTTGGTCTCGACCTCCTTGGCGCTCTTGAGCAGCGACTCGGTGACGGCCTCGGTGGCCTTCTCGATGCCGCGCTTCAGACCCATCGGGTTGGCGCCGGCAGCGACGTTGCGCAGGCCCTCACGGACGAGAGCCTGGGCGAGAACGGTGGCGGTGGTGGTGCCGTCGCCGGCGACGTCGTCGGTCTTCTTGGCGACTTCCTTGACGAGCTCGGCGCCGATCTTCTCGTAGGGATCCTCGAGCTCGATCTCCTTGGCGATGGACACACCGTCGTTGGTGATGGTGGGGGCGCCCCACTTCTTCTCCAGGACGACGTTGCGGCCCTTGGGGCCCAACGTCACCTTGACTGCGTCGGCGAGGCTGTTGAGGCCACGCTCGAGACCGCGGCGGGCCTCTTCGTCGAACGCGATTTGCTTGGCCATGGGTAAGTGATCCTCCGATAGGGGGTGACACCAGGTATCTATGGCCGGACTCGGTGCCCGCGACGGACGACCGGTGTGTCATTCGGAACCGATCTCACCGTCCCGACCTGGCACTCACTGCTTGCGAGTGCCAAAGACCGTTTTAGCACTCGGGCAGGGCGAGTGCAAGGCCGGCGAAGCGCCCCCGAGATGCCGCCTGACCTTCGGGACAACCGCGCAGTCGACATGACGCCGCGCACGTCGCGACATGCGCGCGAACGCGACGGGTGCGCGGGACCGGGCGGGCACTACTCACTTCCGCAACAACCGGACGAGCACACCGGCGGCGTGAGCCTTAGCCGCGCGCTCGGCTTCGTCGGCGTCACCGGCCTCCAGCGCGGCGACGATCCGGCGATGCTCGGCCACGGCCAGCCGCCTGTTCACGTCGTGACTCCACATGTCGGAGCGGTAGAGGTGCGTTTGGGTGTCGAGCCGGAACAACGCATCACACAGGGGTTTGTTGCCCGAGTGCCCGCGGACCGCGGTGTGGAAATCGAGGTCCAGGTCTGCGTCGCGCCGGTGATCGGCGGCGGTCTGCAGGTAGGCCTCCTGCTCGCGCACCCGCTCCCACAGCTCACCCAGGTCGGCGAGCGTGACCCGTGTGGTGGCCTCCCGGGCGGCGAGTCCGTCGAGCACCTCGCGCACCTGGAAGACGTGCCGCAGCATGTCGTCGTCGAGGTGGGCGACCTTCGCACCCGCCCGCGGCGTGTAGACCGCCAGGCCGTCGACCACGAGTTGCTGAACCGCCTCCCGCACAGGACTGCGGGACACCTCGAGCCGGGCGGCGAGACCCGGCACCGACAGCGACGTGCCCGGCTCCAACGCGCCGGAGAAGATCTCGTCGCGCAGTCGGCGCAACACCGCCTGGGTCAACAGCGCGCCGTCGGACCCGGCCGATCGCGTCGACGGGAGGCTGTCCGAAATGCTCATGATCCATCCATGATGACGGCGTCGGCCCTCATCGTGCAGCCATCACACGCTGGGCTTCGCGGTCGGCGAACTCGGGAGCCACTCCCGTCTTCATCCCGGCGAGCTTGGCGTCGATGTTCTCGGCGACGGTGATCGGCGGATAGCCGGGTCGCTCGGCGCTCGCGCAGCCGGGCAATGTCTCGATCACCGCGTCATGGTTGCCGTCGAAGAAGAAGGCCGCCGACCGGCGACGGATGATCCGGCCGTCGACCACCGGCGGGTCCACCCGATGCACCGTGGAGCGCCATCGGTCGTTGGTCCACCGCGCCATCGCGTCGCCGAGGTTCACCAGTAGGGCACCGTCGGCGGGTTGGACGTCGTGCCAGACGCCGTCCACGTCGAGGACCTGGAGGCCGGGCACCTGGTCGGCCCACAGCACGGTCAGGATGCCGAAGTCGGTGTGCGCTCCCATCCCGGTGAGTTCGCCGGCGAGCTCGATCTCGCCCTCGGGCAGGGTGTAGTTGTTCATCTTCAACGCGTCGATCGAATGGTCGGTCAGATCGTCGAAATAGGCCGTCGGCAAATCGAGGGCGTCGGTGCACGCGGTCAGCAGCACGCGCGACACCCCACGGGCGGCGGCGAACCAGGCCTCGACGGCCGTGCGGAAACCAGGGGCGGCGACCGGCCACGTGTTGCGGGCATAGCTCGTCTCGGGCAGGTCGAGGCCGGCGAACCAGCCTCGTTCGGAGCCCACTGTGAAGGCCTCGTAGAAGTCGTTCATCTGATTCGCCGCGGCCACCCCGAGGCTCATACTCAGCGATTCGCTCTTGGGCGGGCTGTAGCCGCGGTTCTCGCCTGGCCGGGTGTAGCGCTTCTTGACGTCGAGCGGTAGAGCATAGAACTCGTCGAGGGCGGCAATGAGTCCGTCGATCGTGGCCGCGGGGATACCGTGGCCCACGACCTGCACGAAGCCGACCGTGCTGCAGGCCGCATCGAGCTCGCGGGCGACTCGAGCGCGGTCGGCGGCTGATCCATGCGGGTCGACGTAGCTGGAGATATCGATGACGGGGACGTTGAACATGGTGTTCTCCTTGGTTGATGGCTGGATGAGGGTCTGATCTCGACTTCGACAAGCTCAGCCCGGCGGATACGTCACCTCGCTGCGCTCGTCGCCTACTCGATCAGCGCTCGCCTCGGCTGGTCGAGTAGCCCGGAGCGATAGCGGAGGGCGTATCGAGACCTCACCGGCGACGATTCACGAACGCGTTGAGCACGCTGAAGATCCCGAACACGGCGATACCGAACAACGAGGCGAGCACGATGGCGGCGATGAGATCGTCGGATTGCAGTCGGGCCCGGTAGATGTCGAGGAGGGTGCCGATGCCGGGTTCTCCCTTGGCGAAGAACATGTCGCCGATGATGGCGCCGACCACCACGAGGCCCGAGGCGGTGCGGAAACCGGTCATCATCGACGGGAGCGCCGACGGGAACTCGAGTTTGACGAGCCGCTGAGCGGTGGACGCCTTCGACAGCGTGAACAGTTCGTGCGACCCCCGGTCGACCGATACCAGGCCGAAGTGGGTATTGGCGATGATCGGGAAGATCGCGATGATCACGCAGACGATGGTGCGTGCCACCATGCCGTAGCCGAACCACAAACCGATCAGCGGCACGATCGCCAATACCGGGATCACCTGCAGTACAACAGCCCACGGATAGATGGCCCGCTCGAGCAACGACCCGCGGCTCATCACCACACCGATGGCGACGCCGACAAGGGCGGCGAAGGCGAATCCCACGATACTGACCTTGGCGGTGACCCACAGCGCGTCGAGCATCGGTCCGACGTGATCGGGGTCGAGTAGTGAATTGGTGAGCACATCGTGCGGCGGCGGAAGCAGAAACCGTCGCGTCGGACTCAGGATCAGGTACGAGACGCAGTACCAGAGACCGATGCCGACGGCCAACGAGATCAAGGGCGGAAGGCCGTACCGCACAAACGAATTGGCGAATCGTCGGCCACGACTCGACGGCGGTCCGCCGATCGGTGCGTGAGTGCTGTCGGCCGGCGTCGGATCGCTGGACCGCGTAGCCGATGTCGACGCGGCGGATGGTGTGGTGATGGACGCGGTGGTGGTGGTCATCGTGCACCTCGCAGGGTTTCGGAGATGTCCGCGACGTGTTCGGTGAACCGGTTGTCGTAGCGAAGATCTGGGTCTCGCGGGTAGGGGAAGTCGATGCGGATGTCGGCGACGATCCGGCCCGGGCGCGCCGACATCACGATCACCCGGTTGGCGAGGAAGACGGCCTCCGACACCGAATGGGTGATGAACATGGCCGTGAACCCGCGATCGGCGTACAACCGCTGCAGTTCGGCCTGCATGTCCAGGCGGGTCATCTCGTCGAGGGCGCCGAAGGGTTCGTCGAGCAACATCACCTGCGGCTCGGAGGTGAGGGTGCGCGCCAGCGAGGCACGCATCTTCATGCCGCCCGACAACATGCGCGGGCGCTGCCCCTCGAACCCGCTCAAACCGACCGCATCGATGGCGCGTTGAGCGCGGACGCGACGCTCCGCCTTGGGCAGGCGCGCGATCTCGGCGCAGAGCTCGACGTTGGCCCGCACCGATCGCCAGGGCAGCAGGGTGGGCTCCTGGAAGATGAAGCCCACCGAGTCGGTGGCGAGTGCGACGCTGCCGTCGGTCGGCTGCTCGAGGCCGGCCGCCATTCGCAACAGGGTCGACTTGCCACATCCGGACGGTCCGACGACCGCCACGAAGTCCCCGTCGGCGACGTCGACGTCGACGCCGTCGAGGGCCCGGGTGCCCGACCCGAACTGTTTGGTGACGCCGGCCGCCGAGATCACGATGCCCTTGGTGAGATGACGCGCGTCAGCATCATTCATGGTGTCGAAGAGGTTCATACACGCTTCCCATGGTCCGAAGTACATGTAGATGGTCGCCCATCTGCTTATGCACATAGTGCTCTACATGTATTTCTTTTCCGTGTCCGTACGTAAACACTGCATGACATCGACGCAGACATGACCGACTTCCACCTGCGGATTTTCGGGAATTGAGCTGCGCAGACCAGCGTGTCCGGGCCATTACAACGCTTCCGACCGCTACATGCAGTCGACTGGCGCAACCGGTCTTCAGGTCCTAGCTTTACATGTAGATCGCATACCGCGACTTTCTGGCATCAGTCCTCAGGAGTTCTCATGACCCCTCGTTCCCCATTCGCCACCCGCACAGTTCGGGCGGTGACGCTGGCGACCGCCGCCATCTGCGCCACCGCACTCGCGGGATGCGGCAGCGATTCCGACACCGAGACCGCCGCGGCGTCGAGCCTGCAGCCGGCTCCCGCCGAGTACGACCTCAGCACTGTCTGCCCGGAGAACGTCGTCGTGCAGCTGCAATGGCAGCCGCAGTCGGACATGGCCGGCGTGATCGGCCTGCTCGGACCGGGGTACAGCATCGACACCGACACCAAGTCGGTGACCGGCCCCCTGGTGTTCGACGGCGGGGACACCGGCGTGGACATCACCCTGCGCGCCGGCGGGCCCGCGATCGGCTTCCAGTCGGTTCCGTCGGCGATGTACGCCGACGATTCGATCGACCTGGGGCTCGTGCACGGTGATCAGCTGATCGCCGCCGCCACCGACCAGCGGGTCGTCGGCGTGACGCCACTGTTGCAGTACAACCCGTCGATCCTGATGTGGGATCCGCAGACGCATCCCGATCAGACCACCATCGCCGACATCGGCAAGACCGACGAGACCGTGGTGGTCAGCAAGGATCAGATCTTTCCGCAATGGCTGGTCGCCAAGGGTCTGCTGAAGGAGAGCCAGCTCGACACCAGCTATGACGGTGCGCCGGCCCGCTTCGTCGGCGATCCGACCATCGCCCAGCAGGGCTTCGCGAATTCCGAGCCCTACACCTACGAGCACGAGACCCCGTCGTGGAACAAACCCATCGCCTACGCGATGGTCAAGGACGCCGGCTACGACGTCTACGCCTCGAACGTCTCGGTGCGCGCGGACCGGCTGGAGGAGATGTCGCCGTGCCTGGAGAAGCTCGTGCCGATGATCCAGCAGACCGGCAAGGACTACGTGGGCTCGCCGGAGGCCATCAACGCGACGATCGTCGATTGGGTGTCCGCCGACGTCGGGTTCACGCCGTACTCCGAGGGCGAGGCCGCCTACTCCGCCGAACTGTTGAAAGACAAGGCCGTCATCGCACCCGGCACCGACGGCGTATGGGGTAGCTACGACATGGCCAAGGCGCAGTCGAACATCGACGACCTGACCCCGATCCTCAACGGCGGGGGCGCCGGACTGCCGACACAGTTGCCCGCCGACCAGCTGTTCACCGCGGAGTTCATCAGCGATCAGGTGCGCTGACCGGATCGGCGCCGGAGCCGGCGCCCCGCGGGAATAGAAGTTGAGCCTCATACGCTCAACTAAGTGCCAAACGTGCTGCTCCTGCAGCCAACCGAGATGGAGGTTCCTATCATGGCACTGCCCGCACGACGTGCATCCGACATCGCATTCTGGAGCCCGTTCCGGGTCTTCGACGACGCCCGCAACCGTGAGCTGGCCGAGTTCGGATCCCGGTTCAACGAACTCGTCGACGCCGCCTTCGGTGGTGTCGAACCCGCCCGCGGGTGGACTCCCGCAGTGACCATCGAGGAGACCGACGAGGCCTACGTCCTCGAGGCCGAACTCCCCGGCATCAAACGCGAGGACATCCACGTGGAACTCGACGGTGGCGTCGTCCACCTGCACGGGGAGACGACCGAGGTCGAGCGCACGGGCGAGGTGCGTCATCAGACGCGCCGGACCGGCACGTTCGACTACCGGGTGTCCCTGCCGGTCGAAGTGGACGCCGACCAGGTCTCCGCCGGGCTCACCGACGGAGTTCTCCGCCTGCACCTCGCGAAGGCGACTCCGACCAAGCCGCGCTCGATCGAGATCTCGGAGACCTGAGCGCATCCGCCCACGCCGACGGCCACCCGCTGCATGCGGGTGGCCGTCGGCGTCTGGTTCTCGACCCGATGCCCGGTCGTCATTCATGACATCGACGTCCTGTATGTCGGTCTCGGCCCAAGGGCGATAGGGTCGGCCGCGTGGAGTTCTTGCTGATCATCATCGTGGCCTTGCTGCTGATCATCGCGGTGGTCGTGGTGTTCAACTTCCTGGGCAGCCGCCAGGCACGACGGTCTGAGTCCGAGGCCCTCAAGCAGCGTGCCTACGGCCCCAGGGACCCGTTCTCGACGGCGGACGACGACGCGGTCCGCGGCAACCCGCGGCATCTCAAGCCCGGGGATCTGGTGGAACTGCGCGGTGAGACGTTCGCGGTGCGCGGCACACTGCGGCTGTCGCAGAGCGGCTTCGAGTGGACCGAGAATTTTCTCGACACCGGCACCGGCCGCAAGGCCTGGATCTCCGTGGAAGACGATCCGGACCTCGAGGTGGTCCTGTGGCACGAACTGAGCGGGGTCACCCTCACACCAGGGCCGGACGCCGTCGAGCTCGACGGGCGGCGCTACCACTCCGATGAGGCCGGTTCGGCCGACTTCTTCTCCACCGGCACCACCGGGCTGAACGACCGCGGATCGATGCGGTACCACGACTACGAAGCCGGTGACGAGCGGTTGTCCTTCGAGGACTTCGGTTCCGGCTGGGAATGCGCGCGCGGCGAGGTCATCGCGCGCAGTGAATACCGCATCTACCCCACCGACCCGACGCCCGGCACGTGACCACGGCCGGACTCACGAGCGGCCAGGTGCTGCTCGACGTGCCCTACGTCGACACGAGCGCAGCCCAGTTGGCCTTCTCGCTCACCGCCGGCCCGCGGGAACCGCTGGCACGCTGCGATCATCGCTTCGGCACCCGCACGATCTCGGTCCGACTGCTCGGTGCGAGCCACCAGATCATCGTCGACGACGGCGGCCACCGGATCTGCGAGACGGTCGCCTGCCTGCCCGGGCTCGACACACCGCTTCCCGGCACCGTCGACGACGGCCGCTATTCGTTCACCTCATCGGTGCAGGATTGCGGTCCCGACCGGATGGCCGTGGTGGTCGACGACCTCCGGCATCGGACGTCCGACCACCGGGCCCGAGGCCTGCCGGCGCTGTTCGGCCGGTTTCCCGGGCAGCCACTGGCAGTGACCGCGGCGATCGCCACCACCCACGGCGACACCATCGCATGGCAGACCTGGCACACGTATCCGCAGTCGACCGAGATCGTCACGACGACCGGCGAACTGCGATCCGCTGGGGGCGACCGATGACCTACCACCCGCCGCCCGGCGGACCACCTCCCAGTGGACCGCCACCACCACCCGGTGGGCCACCACCAGGTGGGTTCCGCACGACCCCGGGGTTCGGCGACGACCCTCGCCGCGGCCTGCATTTCACCCGCAACATCCTCATCGCGGTGATCATCCTGATCGCGGTCTTCGCGATCGTCGGGATGTGCTCGGTGAAGGCCATCAGCGGTCTGACCGGCGACAATGCCAGCGTTCGCAACTACATCACCGCGAACTACCAACGCGACCCCGCACTCGATGAGGGCAACGTGGATGCCTATGTCGCACAAGGCACGCCGTCGACGGTGGCATCCGAGTTGAGTGGCGTCGAGCAGCCCACCGATCAGCGCGCCGGTGACGCGACCAACGCCGCCAACGTCGCCGGCACCGAGTTCTTGCAGTATCCCGACTACGTCGTCGGGTTGTTCCCGCTGGCGGCAGGTACCACCAAGGTCATGCTCAGTCGTGACTACCGATCCGGGTACAACCACTTTCTGCCGTACGTCGGCGGTTTCTGGGTTCCGACACCGAACTTCGGTGGGTCGGGCAGCAGCTACCGCGGTGGCGGCTCGGGAGGCGGAGGCAAGTGAACCCCGGGGCGACCACCGCTCCACCATCGATCCCCCATCCGACGCGCATCACCACCTGAACCGGAGGACACGTGCTCACCGACATCGTCCGAAATGGCTACGCCGCTGCCGCCTATGGCGCGACCGGCATGATCCTCATGCTGCTGTCGTTTGCCGTGATCGACGCCCTCACCCCCGGCAACCTGCGACACCTGCTCTGGGCCGACCGCAACCGCAACGCCGGAATACTGGTCGGCTCCAACGCCTTCGCGGTCGCCATCATCGTCGCGGCAGCCATCGTGGCCAGCGAGGGCAGGCTGGTGGAGGGCCTCACCTACACCGTGGTGTACACCATCATCGGCGTCGCCATCATGACGATCACGTTCTTCATCATCGACCTGTTCACACCCGGCAAGCTCGGCGAGCTCGTCGTTCACCCCGAAAGCCATCCGGCGGTGTGGGTCCACGGTGTCGTGCACATCGGGATCGCGCTGATCGTCGCCGTCTCCATCCTGTAGTCACCTCCGTTCGAGCATGACCACCACCGATGACTCCACGCTGACCGACCCGGCGGCCGGTGACGATCCGGGGCATCGGCCGGGCCGGTGGTCTCGCGCAGCCCTGCTCACCGTCGTCTTCGTCTGCGCGGCGTGTGGTCTGGTCTACGAACTCGCGTTGGTGTCGCTGGGTTCGTTCCTGATCGGCAACACCGCCACGCAGGCGTCGATCGTGTTGGCGGTGATGGTGTTCGCGATGGGTGTCGGATCGCTGGCCGCCAAACCCCTGCAATCACGACCGATCGTCACGTTCGCGGCGATCGAGCTCGCGCTCGCATTGCTCGGCGGGTTGTCGGTGATGGGGTTGTACGCGGCGTTCGCGTACCTGTCGCTCTACACACCCGCCCTGGTGGTGGTCGCGTTCGTGTTGGGTCTGCTGATCGGCGCCGAGATCCCCCTGTTGATGGTGTTGCTGCAGCGCATCCGCCGCCAGGATGCCGGCAGTGCGGTCGCCGACATGTTCGCCGTCGACTACATCGGCGCGCTCGTCGGTGGCCTGTGCTTCCCATTTCTGCTGCTACCGCTGTTCGGTCAGCTCGAGGGCGCCCTGGTGGTCGGGTTGGTGAATGCGGCCGCCGGGTCGTTTCTCGTGTTCGTCGTCTTCCGCCGCGACCTCTCCCGGCCGGCACGTGCCGTGCTCGGCATCGCCGCGGTCTCCGTCATCGCCGCATTGGTCGCCGGCATGGTGTGGGCGGACCGGTTCGAGGTGACCGCACGGCAGGCGATGTTCCGCGACCCGATCGTGGCCGCCGAGCGAACTCCCTATCAGGACATCGTGATCACCGAGCGTCGCACCCCGCTGGGTCCCGATACCCGGCTCTACCTCAACGGTGATCTGCAGTTCTCGTCCATCGACGAATACCGCTACCACGAGTCGCTGGTGCATCCGGCGATGGCGGGTCCCCACGACCGAGTTCTGATCCTCGGGGGCGGCGACGGCCTGGGATTGCGCGAGGTCCTCCGCTATCCCGGCACCTCGGCGACGCTGGTGGAACTGGACCCGGAGATGATCCGGCTCGGCCGGGAGGACGAGCGGTTGACCCGGCTGAACCAGGGGTCGCTGGACGATTCGCGCAGCACCGTCGTCACCGCCGACGCGTTCTCCTGGCTGCGGCAGAACCGTGGGGCGTTCGACGTCATCATCGTCGACATGCCCGATCCCGACGACTCGGCAACGGCCAAGCTGTATTCCACCGAGTTCTACGCGCTCGCGGCACGCCACCTCGCCGACGGCGGGCGGATGGTGGTGCAGGCCGGATCGCCGTACTTCGCACCGAAGTCGTTCTGGTGCATCGAGTCAACGCTCCGCGACGCCGGCCTGGCGAGCAGGCCGTATCACGCGGATGTGCCGTCGTTCGGGGACTGGGGCTTCTTCCTCACCGGTCGCGGCGGTCCGCCAACGCTCCGGCTGGACGCACCCGGGCCGATGCGCTTCCTCAGTGACGACGAACTCGCTGCCGCCGCAGTATTTCCGGCGGACCGCCCGCGGCTCGACCTGCCGCCGTCAACCCTGATGGATCCGCGCATCCTGCGGTACGCACAGGGCGAATGGTCGGTGTACTGACGCAGTCCGCGCTTGGCTGCTGCGGAAACGGACGCACGACGGGTCCGAACCCATCCCCAACCACGCAGGAAGATGGGATCGTGGACCCCATGTCCGGACTGCTGGTGGCGGTACTCGTCGTGGTCGGCGCGCTCTCCGTCGCCGCCGGGGTAGTGCTCGTGCGCACCCGCCGGGTGGTCTCCACCCCCACCGAGCGGGCGGTCCATTTCGCATTGCAGACGGCATCGCGGGCGGCCCGCTCACTACGCGGTGGACTGTCGCCGGAATCCGCACGCGCCGCGGTACCGCATCTACGGGCGCTGACCGCCGCCGACGCCGTGGCGCTCTACGACGCACCCGGATCGCTGCTGGCCCGCGAACCCGACGACGACGCCGTCTGGACCGGGGAGATGACGACGGCCACGGCAGAGGTGGCCAGGACGGCCCACGACGATCAACGGCGGGTGCTGGTGAGCGATCCCTGCGGTTCCGAGTCACCGGTCCGGGCCCTGATCGCGCAACCGCTCGTCGGCGACGACACCAGCCTCGGCGTGCTGGTGGTCGCCACCCACCATCGGCCGGGCCCCGGCATGCTGGGTGCGGTCGGCGAGGTCGCCCGCTACGTGTCGAGCCAGATCGAGTTGGCCGAACTCGAGGCCTCACGCGCACGTCTCGATCGTGCCGAGGTGCTCGCGCTGCGCGCCCAGATCAGTCCGCACTTCATTTACAACGCGCTCAACACCATCGCGTCGTTCGTCCGCACCGACCCCGATCGTGCTCGCGAGCTGATCCTGGATTTCGCCGACTTCACCCGCTACTCGTTTCGCGCGGCAGGTGAATACACCCTGCTGGCAGACGAATTGCGCAACATCGACCGCTACCTCACGCTGGAACGGGCCCGCTTCGGCCCATCGCTCGACGTCAAGCTGCAGGTGTCGCCCGAAGTCCTCAACGTGGTGGTGCCGTTTCTGGCATTGCAGCCGCTCGTGGAGAACGCGGTGCGCCACGGGTTGGCCGGCAAAGGCGGCGGAACCATCACCATCACCGCAGCCGACGAGGGCAGCGACTGCGTGATCACCATCGAGGACGACGGGGTCGGGATGGACCCGGAACTGTTGCGCTCCGGCGACATCGACGCCCTGGACCCGGCCGGCGATCCGGCACAGCGCAGCGAGTCCGACGGAGCACATGTCGGACTGACCAATGTCGATCATCGGCTGCGAGCAGCGTTCGGCAACGACTACGGTCTAGTGGTCGAAACAGGCATCGGCGCGGGCACGCGGGTCGGTATGCGCGTCCCGAAATTCCGTGCCGGTATCCGCGCCTGAGGAGTCTCGGGCCGTCGAAGGAGGTGGGTCGATGCCGCTGAGCGTGCTCGCGGTCGACGACGAACCGCCGGCCCTCGACGAACTCGCGTACCTCCTCGGCCGGCAACCCGACGTCGACGCGGTGTTCACCGCCGGCGACGCCACCCATGCACTGCGCGAACTCTCCGAACACCGGATCGACGCGATCTTCCTCGACATCAACATGCCGGGACTCAGCGGCCTCGAACTGGCCGGTGTCCTCACCAGATATGCCGAGCCGCCGCGGGTGGTGTTCGTGACCGCCCACGACGACAAGGCGGTTGACGCCTTCGATGTGGGCGCGGTGGACTACCTGCTCAAACCGCTGCGCGAGGAACGCCTCACCCAGGCCATCGCCCGCGTCGTGGCCGCCGGCGACACCGCGCAACAGTCGCCGGAACCACTCCCCCGGCCGACCGGCGGCGACGAGGTCATCCCCGTCGAACTCTCCGGCGTCACCTCGCTGGTGCGGCGCGACAGCATCTCCTGGGTCGAGGCAGTCGGCGACTACGCCCGCCTGCACTCCGACTCCGGCGCGCATCTGGTGCGGGTTCCGCTGTCCACGTTGGCCGCCCGCTGGGCCGACCACGGCTTCCATCGCGTGCACCGCTCCTATCTGGTGGCGCTGCCGATGGTCACCGGCCTGCGCGCGAAGGGGTCGTCGACGGTGGTGTGCGTGCGTGCCAACGGGGCATCCGGGGCCGTCGAGCTACCGGTGAGCCGCCGGCAGTTGCGTGAACTGAAAGACCTGCTGATCCGCGACCCGATGCGTCAGATCCGAGCCGACACCGACCCCCGCGCGCAGCCATGACCGATCACCCACCCCGGCGCGAACGCGTCGTTCTCGCACAACGCCGCGGCGCCCGGATGATGCGCACGCGGGTCGAGGTCCAGGAACAGACCGACGTCGGCGACGCCCTGGTTCGCGGACTGATGCGGGCACAGCTGGGCCTCGCGTTGCGGCTCGCAGCCGCGGTCGTCGTCCTCATCGTCGCGATCCCGTTGGTCGGGACCGCATTCCCGGGGCTGACCACCGTGGAGATCGGCGGTATCCGACTGAACTGGCTGGTGCTGGTGTTCGCCCTGTACCCGCTGCTGTACGCCGCCGGACGAATCTATGTGCACTTCGCCGAGCAGGCCGAACGAGATTTCCTGCGCGTCGTCGACGACGAGAGCTGATCCGGCGTGAGCACCGACGTCGACGCCCTGACCGCGACCGCGCTCGCGCTCGCCGCTTTTGCGACGGTCGCCGTCGGCGCGTACGGCGGTCGACTCTCGCGCACCACCTCGGATTTCCTGGTGGCCTCGCGCAGCGTCGGCCCACGCTGGAACGCCGCGGCCATCTCCGGCGAATATCTCTCCGCCGCATCCTTTCTGGGAGTAGCCGGACTCGTCGCCAAGTACGGCGCAGACGCGCTGTGGTATCCGGTCGGATTCACCGCCGGCTATCTGGGGCTGCTGCTGTTCGTGGCGGCACCGCTGCGACGGTCCGGCGCCTACACCGTCCCCGACTTCGCCGAGTTCCGGCTCGACTCCCGCGCCGCACGGTTGACCGCGATGACCGTCGTCGTGGTGGTCTGCATCCTCTACCTGATCCCGCAGCTGCAAGGTGCCGGCCTGACGCTGAACATCCTGCTGGGCGCACCGGTGTGGACCGGGGCCGTCGCGGTGGGTGCCATCGTCATCGTCAACGTGGTGGGTGGCGGGATGCGCTCGATCACCTTTGTGCAGGCATTCCAGTACTGGCTCAAACTCACCGCGATCGCCGTGCCCGCGCTGGTACTGCTGACGGTGTATCTCACCGACCGTGCCGCGCTGGGCGATCCGGTCCCGCCGCGGGTCGACCAGGCCACCACCGTGAACGTGACCACCCCGGTCACGATGACGGTGCCCGAAACCGCCGGGCTGAGCATCACCGGCACCCTCGACGGGAACATTGTTGAGAACGCCCCGTTCCCGGCCACGGGTGAGCATGACGTCGGCGCCGGCAGCGTCATCCACCTGGAGGCCGGGACGGCGACTCCGGTGGTCGACGGCGCCCCCACCACCGGAGAGGGCTGGATCGCCTCGGGCGGCGGACTGGGCGGTCGGCAGCCACTGTTCGAGGTGTTGTCGCTGATCATCGCAACTTTCCTGGGAACCATGGGACTGCCCCATGTGCTGGTGCGGTTCTACACCAACCCGGACGGACGGTCGTCACGGCGCACCGCATTGGTGGTGATCGCCCTGTTGTCGCTGTTCTATCTGTTCCCGACGGTGCTCGGCGTGCTGGCCCGACTGTATGTGCCGCAGTTGCTGATCACCGGCACCTCCGATGCGGCCGTGCTGTTGCTGCCCGCCGCGGCGGTCGGCGGGCTCGCCGGCCAGATCCTGGCCGCATTGGTGGCGGCCGGGGCCATCGCGGCGTTTCTCGCGACGTCGTCGGGTCTACTGGTCAGCGTGGCCGGCGCATTGTCGACCGATGTGCTGCGGGGGCGGGTGCGCGACTTCCGGATCGCGGCCCTCATCGGCGGGGTGATCCCGATCGGGCTGTCGCTGGCGGCGTCGTCGCTCGAGCTGTCACGCACCGTCGGCCTGGTGTTCGCCGTCGCCGCCTCGACGCTGTGTCCGCTGCTGGTGCTGGGGATCTGGTGGCGCGGGCTGACCGCCCCGGGAGCGGTCGCCGGACTGATCGTCGGCGGGGTGAGTTCGGGGGCGGCGACCAGCCTCGCGATCGCCGGGGTCGTCGACAACGACATGTTGGGCGGCTGGGCCGCCGAGATCATCGGGTATCCGGCCGCGGTGACCGTGCCGCTGGCGTTCGCCACCATGGTCCTCGTCAGCCTGGCCACGCGCCGGCACCTGCCCCAGGATCTGTCTCGCACCTTTGCCCGGATGCACGTTCCGGAGCGCCTCGGCATGGGGATCGAGCGGCTCCCGAGCGAGTAGGTGGCGCCGGTGGTGCAACCGCGCACGCGCCGTGACACCGCGCAGGTCGCGACGTGCGCGTCGGCGTGGTGGTTGCGCGGTTGCGGCCGACCTCCACCCAACCGTTCATCGGCCGTCATCGACCGCCCATCGCACAGTCGCTCGACTTCAACGTGTGACCCGTGCCACGCCATTCTGTTGTGACCTGCACCTCAATACGCTTGCCAATCGAGAGTCATCACAGACATTTTCAGGAGGTAGGCGTGTCCACGATCGAACAGCCGCCCGGCGCGGCATCGCACTCGCCGACAGGCGAAGAATGGCTGGAGGTACAAGCCAGCCCGCAGTTCCAGGACCTCAAGCAGCGGTTGCGGCGGTTCGTCTTCCCGCTGACCGCGTTCTTCCTGGTCTGGTACGCGGTGTACGTACTGCTCGGAGCGTTCGCCACCGACTTCATGGCCACCAAGGTGTGGGGCGATATCAACCTCGGACTGATCCTCGGACTGCTGCAGTTCGTGTCGACCTTCGTGATCACCGGTCTGTACGTACGTTTCGCCAACCGTGACCTCGACCCGCGGGCCACCGCGATCCGCGAGCAGATGGAAGAGGGGGTCAACGCATGAGCACCACGCAGACCACCGTGCTGGCGGCATCCGTCGGCAACCCTGTCGCCAACATCTCGATCTTCGTCGCGTTCGTCGCGGTCACCATGTACGTGGTGATCCGGGCGAGCAAGAACAACAAGTCGGCCGCCGACTTCTTCACCGGCGGCCGCGGCTTCTCCGGGCCGCAGAACGGCGTCGCGATCGCCGGCGACTACCTGTCGGCAGCCAGCTTCCTCGGCATCGCCGGTGCGATTGCCGTGTACGGCTACGACGGCTTCCTCTACTCCATCGGCTTCCTGGTCGCCTGGTTGGTCGCGCTGTTGTTGGTTGCCGAACTACTTCGCAACACCGGCAAGTTCACCATGGCCGACGTGCTGAGCTTCCGCCTCAAGCAACGTCCGGTCCGTCTGGCCGCAGCGATCTCCACCCTGATGGTGTCGCTGTTCTACCTGCTCGCCCAGATGGCCGGTGCCGGTGGTCTGGTCGCGCTGCTGCTCGACATCGAGAGCCGCGTCGGGCAGTCGATCGTCATCGCCATCGTCGGTGCCCTGATGATCGTCTACGTGCTCATCGGCGGCATGAAGGGCACCACTTGGGTGCAGATCATCAAGGCCATCCTGCTGATCGCGGGTGCCGCGATCATGACCTTCATCGTGCTGGCCAAATTCGGCTTCAACATGTCGAGCATCCTCGGCTCCGCCCAGGACGCCATCTCCGGGTCCGCGGACGAGAAGGTCGCCGCCCGTGATGTTCTCGCGCCAGGCGCCCGGTACGGCGGGTCGCTGACCTCGCAGATCAACTTCATCTCGCTGGCCATCGCGCTGGTCCTCGGCACCGCCGGACTTCCCCACGTGCTCATGCGGTTCTATACGGTCCCGACGGCGCGGGAGGCTCGTAAGTCCGTGGTCTGGGCGATCTCGCTCATCGGCGCGTTCTACCTGTTCACCCTGGTCCTGGGCTACGGCGCGGCCGCCCTGGTGGGTCCGGACAAGATCCTCGACGCCGCCGGCGGACAGAACGCGGCCGCACCGCTGCTCGCCTTCGAACTCGGTGGTGTGGTGCTGCTCGGCATCATCTCCGCGGTGGCCTTCGCAACCATCCTCGCCGTCGTCGCCGGGCTGGCGATCACCGCCTCGGCCTCGTTCGCCCACGACATCTACGGCAGCGTCATAAAGCGTGGGCGGGCCAGCGAGGACGACCAGGTGCGGGTGTCGCGCTACACGGTCGTGGTGCTCGGTGTCATGGGCATCATCCTCGGCATTCTCGCCAACGGACAGAACATCGCCTTCCTGGTGGCGCTGGCCTTTGCCATCGCGGCCGCGGCCAACCTGCCGACGATCGTCTACTCGCTGTACTGGAAGCGGTTCAACACCCGCGGCGCGCTGTGGAGCATCTACGGCGGACTCGGCACGACGATCGTGCTGATCATCTTCTCCCCGGCCGTGTCCGGCTCGGAGACCGCGATGATCCCCGGCGCCGACTTCGCCTGGTTCCCGCTGTCCAACCCGGGCATCATCTCGATCCCGGTCGGCTTCATCCTCGGCATCGTCGGCTCGCTGACCACGCCGAAGGACACCGGCATCCCGGAACGCAACGCCGAGATGGAGGTCCGCTCGCTGACCGGTGTGGGCGCGGAGAAGGCAGTCGCGCACTAGGTTTCCCGCCACGTCGCTCACCATTGCGGTCCCGCTCCCTCGATCGAGGGAGCGGGACCGTAGTCGTGGAGCGACCATGTTCGACTTACTGCAGGGCGATGATCTCCGTCCCCGGACGCTCTTTTTCGTCAGCGGAAAGGGGACAGACAAGCAGGACCGCACCGGGAACCGCTGCGACGCCGCCAGGAGCGCGACCACACGGCGACGGCCGCCGACTCGACGATCCGTCCGGGTTCACCGTGACGAGCCAGTACGGGCTGCCGTCGCCGAACTCGGTTGCGGTCACCACCCTGTCGCCCACCAGAGCGAATCTCCACGAATTCAGTGCCGCGCTGGACCACGACGTGTAGATGTCGAGGCCGCTTAGCCGACGACGTTCGCCAGATGCCGTCATCAGCACTTCGGTTGTCCCGTTGCCGGGGAATGCTTGAGTCTGCGCCACGTCACCCTGGATGAGTCCGTTCTCCGGATCCAAGTCCAGCCAGTCGACCTGGCCCCACTCGACCCTCGCCGTCGCCGAGGAGGTGTCGATCGTGGCCAGGGGAACCTCGGGCCAGGTGCGGTCCAAGGTGGCTAGGACAGTCACGTTGGAACCCGCGACTGAGAAGACATCCAGCATGATCTTGGCATCGACATTCCGCCACTGCGGCAACGGGATCGGTATCTGTCGCGACGAACCGGATTCGAGGTCGTAGAGTACGGTGAGAACATCCTTGCCACCGGAACACACTTCGAATACCACCAGCGAATGTGTCGCGGTCGTGGCATTGAAGAGGTCCGCGCAGTCGGTCACCGGCCGGCTCCACCGCAGGTGTCCGGACCGAACGTCGAGCGCACCGATCTGCGCATCGTCGCCGTCGCCGCGCGACACCCCGACCGCCCCTTCGCCGTCCGATACCGACCGTGCGTGTACGCCCCAGCCGTCGGCATTGGTCCAGAGATGCCGGCCGGTCATGGCGTCGAATCCGGACAAGCCGGTGAAGCTGGGCTTCTCATCCCTCTGATCTCCGTCCGCGTCATCACGGGCACAGTGGACGATGACGACGCTGGTGGCGTCGGTCCCGGTCGACCACGTTCCATCGGGGTAACAGCCGTCCGGGAGTCGGTCGGTCGGGAGCCGCCAGCGACCCACCCCGGTGGTGCCGTCGTAGGCGGTCACCGCGGCACTGTCGACGGTCACGAATCCCGGACCCGCGGGGACGACGTACTGGGGGATCTCGCTTCGGAGCCGATACGCCTCGCGTTCCCCGACCATCGTCGGCGTCGCAGGTATGGCGATCGATGCGGTCGGCTCGATTGCGGTTCGGGACACCGTGGCCATCGCGACACCCGCAGTGCCCAGGGCGATCGCGGTGACGAGGCCGACGACGGCCGCCGTCCGAGTGCCGCTCCGTCCGATGGCGGCGCCGGGTTCGACGAAGACGGCTACGGCGAGCAGCACCAGCGACGCCACGGCAAAGAGCACCCACGTGATCCTGGACATGGTGACGACCGGGTGCGCGCCCGGACCCGAGATCACCCACGCAGCTGCCCGCGCAGGTTTGCCGAGGAAGGCGAACGCCGCGGCAACCGTGACACCCGCCAGCAGCGCGGCCGCCGCCACCGCGACGGGGCGACCTCGCAACATCAGCGTGGCGAGGAAGACGATGAACACCGCCACCGCCAGACCGCCAGCCAGCGACACGGCCAGGTACGTGGTCGCTGCGTGGAGATCTCCGCCGATCCGATTCTCCGGTCGACGGAACACGACAGCCGCAGCTGCCAGAACTGTTGCGCCGACTGCGGTGCCGATGGCACCGCCGATCCAGACCAGACGCCGCACCGCGCCTCACCCCCGCTTGATGTCAGTGTGCGAACAACCTAGCGTGCCGCCCCGAAATGACCCCGTCTTGATGGCCCTTGACGCACGGCATGTCGCAGCGTTCCCGACCTGAGGGTGACCCATCGGAGCCACACCTACCGACTGTGTCGTTCGAGCGAATGACCAGCGCGGGGCAACATATACGCTCGCTCGGTGCCGGTTGACACGCAGGACGAACGAGGAATTCCCGACGACGAGACCGCCGAATCCCCGCGCGACCTGCCTGGGCTCCAGCCAGGCGCCTGGGTCGGTCTCGTCGTCGGTCTGCTCATCGTCGCCATCGTCGCCCTTGCGTGGGCGTGGTTGCGCCGGACACCGCCCGAGGTGGTCAACGATCTCGTCGACACGATGTCCGTTCTCCGCCAGACGTCCCTGGTGGTGGCGATCGACAGCACACTCGTCGTCGTCTACCTCGCCGCTGGGGCGTATCGATCCGACGAGGCTCCACCCAGGCACTTCGTGGCGCTCACGGCGCCCACTCTCGCGATCGTCGGTGTCGTGGGAATCGTCTTGTGGAGGCGCCCCGAGACGCAGGACGCCTTGGACGGGGCAGCCTACGAACAACGGATCCCCGGGTCGGGGAATGTCCAGTCGGTGGCGTCCGTGGCCTGGTGGTCAGCGTGTCTCGCGGTACTTGCCGTAGCGTTCATGGCCTTGCGCGCCTACCGACCGTTCTACGAGAAGATGGCTGAGACCACGACGACTCGCAGGCCGGTTCCCGACGCATTGGCGATCATCTCGGTGCTCGTGGTCGCCGGATGTGTCGTCATCGGTATGGCCACCCACCGACCGTCTCCCTACGACGGAGAAACCGCTACCGGCGTTGCGATTCCACCGATTCCGGACCGTCCCGGACAGGGATCGTATTCGCTGGAGTCACCGAGCCAATTCACCATTGGCGGTGCGGGATACGCCGTGGTCGGTCACTCGTCGGATGACGCTGTCACGTCATACGACACGATAGAGGGATACGACGGAGCCACCGGCGATCGACTGTGGTGGTTCGCCGTGCGCGACACCGACGTCTCCGAACTCTGGTCCACCGGCGCCGGCCCCGACAGCGTCCTTGTGGCCAAGATCTATGGCGATGGCATCTCCGGTTCACCGTTCATCGGCATCGATGCGACCACCGGTGAGCGGCTCTGGACGACGTGGCTCGATCCATCGGTCGACCCGCAAGAGCCGTTCGATCTGCTCGCCGACAAGGTCATCCTCGTCCGCCATCACATCGCTGAGGCGGATACGGACACTTCCGAATCAGTGCGAGAGCGCTGGATCGCGTTCTCACCGCAGACCGGCGAGACCTTGTGGACTCGCCCGCTCCCGAAATGTCAGACCGAAGCCTTCGCTGCAAGTGACAGCGTCGTGATGTCGGCGTGCCCCGAGGATCCCGACCACATCGCCACAGTGCTGGACGCCACCACGGGTGACGTACAGACAGAGATCCGGAAATCGTCTCTGGGTGTGCAGCTTCCCGACGACACCGTCATCTCCATCGAGCAAGTCCGGGACTCGCATGCGCTGGTGTCGATGTCCGATCCGACCGAGGGTGACAGCATCACCTACTCGCTGATCGACGTCGGTACTGGTCGCGAGATCCATCGCTTCGCGAAGGATACCTCGGTATCCTTCGTCGGTGACGGTTCCATCGTCATCCGGACGCGCCATACCTCTGCGTCCACATCGATCTCACTCTTCGACATCGATTCGCGGATCACGCTTCCGACCGGACTGATCACGGAGAAATCCGCGCGAACCTCCCTGCCCTGGACCGCGCTGGGTGATGCGTGGGTGGGAGTAGCGGCGCAGACGCCGCCCGACTCCGAGGACGCGATCGCGCGAGAAGATTCGGGCTGGGACTATTCGCTGTGGACAGTCACTCGAGACGGAGAAGTGTCCCAGATGCTCGACCCCTGCACGCCCTACAACGTCGGCGATCTGAGGACGATGCCCGGCGCGCTGGTCATGTGGTGCGCCGACTCGATGACTGTAATGAACTGACCCTTCTTCGACGCAGGATTCAACCTACGTCGAAGCCGAGAGAGATGATCGCGCACTAGGTCTCGCCAGGTCACTCCTCCGCTACTGAGGGGGCCGGCTCAGCTCCCCTGAATCCGCGCGAACGGCTGCGCCGCTTCGAGTTCGAACGCCAGCTCCAGCAACAGCCGCTCCCGCCCGAGGTCGGCGCCGAGATGAATGCCCAGCGGCCGCCCATCAGAGGTCTGTCCCAAGGGCAGACTCATCGCAGGCGTTCCGGACGTGTTGTTCGCCGGAGTGTACGCGACATAGTGCACGAGCCGTTCGAAGACGACGTCGAAGTCGGCACCGGGGTCGAGGTGGCCGATCCGCGGGACGGTGTGCGACAACGTCGGCGACAACAGCAGGTCGAAGCTGTCGAAGACGGTGCGGAACTTCGCCGTCGCACGCTTGAGCCCGATGATCGTCGACGGCGTACGCCAAAATGCGCGGGCGTAACGCCGCGCGAGTCCCCGGGTGAACGGATCGAGGGCGTCTTTGTCGAAGTCCTTGCCGACCATGAGCTTTCCGGCGCGGTCCATGGTGAAGGCGAGCATCGACCAGTAGTCGGTGAACTGTCGGACGAAGGTCTCGTCCAGCGGGACAGGGGTCGGTTCCACGTGGTGGCCGAGTGACGTCAGCAACTCCACCGCACCGGCCATCGCGGCCGCGGTGTCGGCGTCGATCGGGCTACCGGTCACGGAATCGGTGATCAATCCGATGCGCAACCGGCGGGTGCCCGGCCCCTCTACCAGTCCGACCCGCGGCAGTCCCGTTGGTACGCGGAACTTCTCCGCATCGTCGACGAAGGACGCGGTGTCGCGCACGGTTCGACTCAGGACGCCGTTGGAGATGATGTCGATCGGCAGGATCCGCCCGGTCGGAGACGGCGCGACTCGACCACGACTCGGCTTGAGACCCACCAAACCGCATGCGGCAGCAGGAATACGAATCGAGCCCCCGCCGTCGTTGCCGTGCGCGATCGGAAGCGCCCCGGACGCGACGAGCGCGGCCGACCCGCCCGATGACGCCCCCGAGGAATAGTCGGTGTCCCACGGGTTGCGGGTGGGTTCGCGGTCGACGAACTCGGTGGTCGCGGTGAGACCGAACGCCGGCAGCGTCGAGGCCCCCACGATGTTGACGCCGGTGGACAGGAATTGTTCGGTGAACGGCTCGTTGCCTTTCGCGGGCAGGTCGGGCATCGCGGCCGATCCGTTGCCCACGGGCAAACCTTCGAACAGCGTGTTGTTCTTGATGATCGATGGCACCCCGGTGAACGACCCGGCGGGAAACTCGCTGTCGAGAGCCCGGTCACGGGCACGCTCGCGGTCGTCCACGGCGATCGCGTTCAGGTGCGGGTTGACCTTGTCGATCCGGCCCAGTGCGGCTTCGAGCGCCTCCGAAGCCGAGATCTCCCCGCAGGCGATGGCGGCAGCCACCCCCATCCCGTCCCGATCGCCGAGAGCATCGTCACCGAACGCATGCACGCATCGCATGCCGCCGACCCTAGCGCGAAGTGTCGCCCGATTCGGCCATGCGCATGACATCGGCGGCCAGCGTCTCGGCGTAGGTGTCGTCGAGCCCCAGACCGAACACCGCGTGGTGATACAGCGGCGCGATCACATGATCGAGGATCTGCTGCACCGACGGCGCGGGTTCGCCGCGCTGGGCCGCCCGGCCCACCATCTGCTCGGCCTGATCGCGCCGGATCTCCCAGCACGGGCACTCTTCGACGACGTCGTTGCGCGCGAACACCATGGCCCGCAGGTAGGCACGCCGTTTCGGTCGACCGATGTCGGCGGAGATGATCCGCGACCATTCCGCGAGGTCGTCGTCGAGCACGCCGGCGTCGGGCAACGGCTCGCCCTGGGTCAGCGCGGCGACGGCGACCTCACCGAGCAATGTCTCGATGGACCCCCATCGTCGATAGATGCTGGTCGGGTTCACACCGGCGGTCTCGGCCACCTCGGGGATGGTCATGGTCTCGCGTTTGCCGGCCCCGACGAGCTGTCCGACGGCAGCGTAGACCGCCGACTGCACGCGGGCACTGCGTCCACCTGGTCGACGGGCCCGCTCAGCAGCGGTCGACGTCGAGCGCCGGGCGGTGTTGGAACCAGTCATGAAGCCATTATTGCAAACCGAGTTGCTTTAGCGCAGGACGCTGGCTACGTTGAATCTAACGCAAATGGCGTTGCTTTAGGAGATGCGATGACTCGACTGCACCCGCACCGCGCATTCTGGGTGGTGACGGCGACCTTCGTCATGGTCCTCTTCTCCTCCGCGGCACCCTCGCCGCTCTACCCCGTCTATCAGGAACTGTGGGGGTTCTCGGCGTTCACCCTGACCGCCGTGTTCGCCATCTACGTGGTGACGATGCTGGTCAGCCTGCTGACCGTCGGGTCGCTCTCCGACCACATCGGCCGGCGACCGGTGCTCGCGGTGGCCCTCGTACTCCTGATCGCGAGCATGGTGCTGTTCGTGTCGGCCGAGGACGTCGGCGTGCTCATGGCGGCGCGCGCCCTGCAGGGCCTCGCGACCGGCGCCGCGATGGGGACGCTCACCGCGACGGTTGTCGACATGCAGCCGACACCGCGGCTGGGGTCGGCCATCACCGGCGCCGCACCGGCCATCGGACTCGCGGGTGGCGTCGCGGTCGCCGGACTACTCGTCGAGTACGCTCCCGCGCCCCGCTTCCTCATCTACGAGGTGATCCTGGGACTGTTCGCGGCGCTGCTCGTGGCGCTGCTCGTGGTGCCCGAGACCTCCGAACGAGTCGGTTTCACCTCGCGCCGTCATCTCATCACCACGCTTGCCCCGCAGGTACATCTGCCTCCTGCCGTGCGCGGCGCGTTCCTCGCGGCAGTGCCCGCCCTGGTGGCCACGTGGTCGCTGGGCGGGCTGTATCTGTCGCTCGGGTCGTCGGTGGTCGCCCGCGTCTTCGGGGTCGACAACCACGCCGAGGCCGGGGCGCTGCTGTTCGTCTTCTTCGCCTCCGCAGCGGTGACGTCCCTGCTGATCACCGGACGGCCGGCCTCGACCAAACTCGCCTTCGGCTACCCGGCGCTGGTCGGCGGAGCCGTCATCTCGCTGGCCGGAGTGCTGACGGAAACGCTTCCGCTCTACATCGTCGGCTCGGTGGTGGCCGGCTCCGGTTTCGCCGCCACCTTCCTCGGCGCCCTCGACAGCATCATCGCGGCAACCCCCGCGCAGCAACGCGGACAGGTCTTCTCGTCGGTGTTCGTCGCCAGCTACCTGGCCTTCAGTCTGCCCGCCGTGGTGGCCGGACTCGTGGTGTCACACATCGGCCTGCAGGAGACGGTGATCGGTTATGTGGCCTATGTCCTGGCGTTGGCGGTGGTCGGTGCGCTCGTGACCGCCCGCGCCCGCCGCCGTGTGCCGACGAGCGACCACTCGTCGGCGACGTCCGCGATGGAGTCCGACGGCGCGGTCTCAGCGCGCGGCTGACACGCCGACACCCGGCAGCGACATCACGTCGATGACTCGTCAGCCCGCCGCACCGACGATCCGTTCTGCCATGTCCGCCTGGAAGTTCCCGATCTGCTCGGGCGTCATCGCGCCGGACTCCCGGTACCAGCGCGCGACGTCGACCCCCATCGACAGCAGCAGATTGGTCGTCGCCGGCGGGTCGTCGACGTGGAACACTCCACCCGCGATGCCCGCGTCGACGATCACGCCGACACGCCGGGCGACCTCTTTGCGCATGACGACGATGGCGTCGCGATGCTCCGCCGACAACGAGTCCAGCTCGTAGTTGACGACCCTCGACCACACGTGATCACGGGCGTGGTGGGCCGCCAGCGCACCGATCACCGCACGCAGCCTTGCGATGGGCGGCTGCGCAGAGTCGTCGGCGTCGTCGATCAACTCCAGGAACGCCCGGTGCCCGGTATCGGAGAGCGAGTAGAGCACCTCCTCCTTGGACCGGAAGTGCACATACACCGCCGCCGGACTCATCTGTGCACCGGTCGCGATGTCGCGGGTGGTGGTGGCCGCGAAGCCCTTGGCCGCGAACGCCTCGACCGCGGCGCGCAGCAACCGGGAGCGCGCCGCGACGGCACGGGACGGCGGTTCCACGACTGACACGTGACCGACCTCCGTTTCCGTGGGACTTCCGTGGACATTGACAGCGGCCGCTCGGCGCGGCATAGTTGAGAGTATCACTAAGCAAGCGCTTAGTCAGCGGACGAGACAACCGGTCGTGCCGAGTTCCGCGTCTGCACCCCACATCCCCTGACCAGGAGTAAGACAGAACTCATGCAGCTGACATTCAGTCCCGAAGAAGAGGCATTCCGCGATGAGTTGCGGGCGATCTTCGCGAAGGTTCCCGAGGATCTGCGGCGCCGGTCGGAAGCGGGCAAGCTGAACTACCCCGACGACCTGGTCACCACCACCCGCATCCTCAACGAACACGGGGTCGCGACGCCGGGCTGGCCGGTCGAGGCCGGTGGCCGCGACTGGACTCCCATCCAGAGCCACATCTACCGCGAGGAGATGAGCCTGATGCACGTCCCGGACCTGCTGCCGTTCAACGTCGGCATGATCGGTCCGGTCATCGCGCAGTTCGGTTCGCCGGAGATGAAGGAACGTTTCCTGGCCAAGACCGCCAACCTCGACATCTGGTGGTGCCAGGGCTTCTCCGAGCCCGAGGCCGGCTCGGACCTCGCCTCGCTCAAGACCCGCGCGGTGCGCGATGGCGACCACTACATCGTCAACGGCCAGAAGACGTGGACAACCCTCGGCCAGTTCGCCGACTGGATCTTCTGCCTGGTGCGCACCGATCCGGATGCCAAGAAGCAGGCCGGCATCAGCATGCTGCTGTTCCCGATGGACACCCCCGGCGTGGAACTGCGGCCGATTCAGTTGATCGATGGCAGCTTCGAGGTCAACGAGGTCTTCTTCAACGATGTCCGTGTGCCGGTCGAGAATCTCGTCGGCAAGGAGAACGAGGGCTGGACGCAGGCCAAGTTCCTGCTCGGCAACGAACGCAGCGGCATTGCGCGCGTCGGCTACACCAAGACCAAGCTCGCCAAGGCGAAGGAACTTGCGCGGGAGATCACCACGGCGTCCGGCGGCACCCTGCTGGAGGACCCGCTGTTCGCAGCCCGGCTGGCCGAGTTGGAGAACGACCTCCTCGCCCTGGAGATGACCCAGTTGCGCGTGGCCGCGTCGTCGGCGGACGGCAAGCCCAACCCGGCGTCGTCGCTGCTGAAGCTGCGGGGCAGCCAACTGCAGCAGGAGGCCATGGAGTTGCTCGCCGACATCGCCGGCGCCGACTCGCTGCCGGTCGCCGGGCTCGATGCGTCCGCCGCCAACGGCACCGCCGACGTCGCGTCGCCCGAATGGGCACAGTTGTCCGCGCCGACGTACCTCAACTACCGCAAGGTCAGCATCTACGGCGGATCGTCGGAGGTTCAGCGCCAGATCATCGACAAGGCCGTGCTGGGTCTCTGAGCCAAGCGCCGCCTCAATACCTTTCACGACTCACGAGAACCTGGGAACCTGTCATGGATTTCGAACTTTCCGACGAACAAACGATGCTGCGCGACACCGTGCGCGAAGTACTGACCCGCAAATACGACGTCGAGACGCTGCGCAAGGTCACCGACACCGAACTCGGCTGGGACAAGGGGGTGTGGAAGTCGTTGGCCGACATCGGCATCCTCGGCCTGACCTTTCCCGAGGACGACGGCGGCATGGGCGCCGGCCCAGTGGAGTTCACCAGCGTCATGACCGAGATCGGTCGCGCCCTGGCACCTGAGCCCTACCTCGACGCCGTCCTCGTTCCGGGGTCGCTGGTCGCCGCAACCGCCGACGACGAGACCCGCGCCGAGCTGCTCGGCGGGCTGGCCTCCGGTGAACTCCTGATGGCATTCGCCCACCTCGAGGCAGGCGACCGCTGGCCGGGCGCGAAGGTGGCCACCACCGCCACCGACGGCAAGCTCAATGGCACCAAAGTCCTCGTCGGACACGGCGATTGCGCCGACAAGCTGGTCGTCTCGGCGCGCACCGACGACGGTGTCGGCCTGTTCCTGGTCGACGCGGACGCCGAGGGCGTCACCCGCACCTCGTACCGCACGCACGACCGTCGTCGGGGCGCGCAGATCGAGTTCTCCGATGCCGCCGCAGTCCGTCTGGGTAGCGGCGACGCCACCCAGGTCATCTCCGACGCCGAGGTCGGTATCCAGACCGCCCTGTGCGCCGAGGCCGTCGGCGCGATGGAGAAGGCCCTGGACATGACCGTCGACTACCTGAAGACCCGCAAGCAGTTCGGTGTCACGCTGTCGCACTTCCAGACGCTCACCCAGCGCGCCGCGGACATGTACACCCAACTCGAGCTGGCACGCAGCATGAGCCTTTACGCCACCACCGCGCTGGCCGACGGTGTCTGCGATCCGACCATCGCATCGCGGGCGAAGCTGCAGATCTGCCGCTCGGGCCGGGCCATCGGCCAGGAGGCGGTGCAGATGCACGGCGGTATCGGCATGACCGCCGAGTACCCCGTCGGCCACTACCTGAGCCGGCTCACCGCGATCTCGCACACCCTTGGTGACGCCGCCGATCATGTGTCGGTGCTGGCGCGCTCGGTCGGCGACCACGAGATGGTGATGGTCGGCTGAGTCGTTTCGGACTCACCGCGCAGGCCCCTGCCGGCGTTTCCGGTTGTAATCCGGAACGAACGGCGGGGGCCTGTGCGTTCTAGGCCGCCGCGTCCGATCCCGGATCGCTACTGTTTCTCCCATGGACCAACTGCGCGACAATCTGGGCGACGCCGCGGCCTACAGCATGGCGGGAATCGTGTTGCTGGTCGTGGGTTTCGTGGCGCTGGACCTCGTGACCCCGGGCCGGTTGCGCAATCTGATCTGGCTCGACCACAACCGCAACGCGGTGATGCTGGCGACCGCTCAGGTCGTCGGGCTGTCCATCGTTCTGGTGGCCGGGGCCCGCGACTCGATCGCAGTGGAACTGTGGCGCGGCGTCCTTTACACCACCATCTACGTGATCCTCGCGATCGCGGTGATGATGTGGTCGTTCGTGCTCATCGACTGGCTGACACCCGGCAAGCTGGGCACGCTGCTCCTCGAGGACGACGGACATCCCGCCGGGTGGATCTGTGGTGCCGTGTTCATCGGGATCGGCGCGGTCATCGGCGCCGCCATCGGCTTGTAGTACCGCTCGTCCGCGCCGAATCCGGTCTAGGGTATCCGCCGGCATCACCGCTGAGCGCGCTCGGATGGACTATCCAGCCGACGGCACGCAGCCGTGATGCTCGCGGACATCCGCAGCCCCGCAGAAGCGATCCACCCACTATTGACTCGCAGACAATTGACTATTGACCACCAGACAACAAGCTCTTAGTCTCGTGGCAATCGCATAGCCACTCACCGAGGAGAAACAGCATGGCCGCGCCCCTGATCGAGGAATCCATCGTCATCAACGCCTCCGCAGAGGACGTGTGGGCGGTGATCTCCGACCTCGAGCGCATGGGCGAGTGGAGCCCGCAGTGCAAGAAGATGATCATCCGCGGTGGCGAGGTCGCCCTGGGCACCAAGACCATCAACATCAATCGCCGCGGTCCGCTCGTGTGGCCGACGACGTCCAAGGTCGTCCGGTTCGCGCCGAACAAGGAGATCGCCTTCCGCGTCGCCGAGAACCGGACGGTGTGGAGTTACACCATCGAACCGTCGGACACCGGTGTGAAGGTGATCGAGAAGCGTGAGGTCGGCGACGGCACCACCAAGGTCTCGTCGTTCTTCGTGGACAAACTGTTGGGCGGCGCAAGCAGCTTCGAGGAAGAGCTCAAACTCGGTATGGCCGAGACGCTGGGCAAGATCAAGCGGGCCGCCGAGGCGTCCGCCGCGCGCGCTGCCTGACGCCCTCATTGGTCGCCACCTGGCGCCCTGCCCGGTGGTCGAGTAGCCGCTCGACGGCTACTCGACCACGGCTACTGCTCGGCCAGCTTGTGCACCAGGGCGGGGAGATCGGCCACCGAATCGATCACGTGGTCGGGGATGGGGCCGAACTCGTCGCGTTGCAGCGCGCGCAGCGCCTCTTCGCGGAATTTGCCGGTGCGCACCAGCACACCGATGAGGGCGGCCGCCTGCGCGCCGAGGACGTCGCTGTGCATGTCGTCGCCGACCATGATCACCTGAGTCGGCTCGAGTTGCATCAGATCGACCGCGGTGCGGAAGCCGAGCGGCGACGGTTTTCCGATCGCCTTGATCTTGCGGCCGGCGGCCTTCTCCAGACCTTCGAGGTAGACACCGGTGTCGATGCTGAGGCCGGCTTCGGTCGACCACGTCATCGACCGATGCATCGCCACCACCGGAACGCCGGAAATCATCCGCTCCAGGACCTGCGACAGCGACCGGTGATCGAAGACCGGGCCTGCACCGCCGAGCACCACCACATCCGCCGACGACGGATCGTCGGTGAGTTGCACCCCGGCCATGTCCTCGGCGATGGGCCCCTCGTTGAGCACCCACACCCGCTTGCCTGGATGATTCGCGGTCAGGAATTCGGCGGTGAGCTTGGCGGCGGTCAGGATCTCCGCGGGCGCCACATCGAAGCCACACTCGTTGAGTGACTCGGCGATCTCGGCGCGCGAGCGCGAGGTGGTGTTGGTCAGGAACATGCGCGGATAGCCCTGGTCGTACAGTTCGGCGACTGCGTCTACCGCTCCCGGCAGCGCCTTCCACGAGGTGACCATCACCCCGTCGATATCCAGCAGCAACCCGAGCGCCATGTTGTCTGAATCTAGTCCCGTCGGCGGCACCCTGCACGGCCGACGGATGTGAGATGGCATGCTGAGCGCATGCGATCGGTGTCCGACCACCAGTCCGTTGTCGCCGCCCTCTTCGGCGATCCCGTCACCGCCACCGTGCCGGTGAGCACCGCGCTCGGCGGTGTCACGGCCACCGAGATCCTCGCGCCGACGGGACTGCCCGGTTTCGACAACTCGGCGATGGACGGTTACGCCGTTCGAGCCGACGAGATCTCCTCTGCCACAGCGCAATCTCCGGTGAGATTGCCGGTCGCCGAGGACATCCCGGCGGGCCGCACCGACCACCTGACCCTGACCCCCGGGACCGCACACCGCATCATGACCGGAGCGCCGATGCCCGACGGCGCCGACGCGGTGGTGCCGGTGGAGCTGACCGACGGCGGGACCGACGAGGTCACGATCCGAACATCCGTGCTGAGCGGAAAACACATTCGCCGCGCCGGCTCCGACATCGAGGCCGGTCAGCCCGCCATATCGGCGGGTACCCGCCTCGGCGCCCCGCAACTGGGCCTGTTGGCAGCGCTGGGGCTCACCGAGGTCGCCGTCGCCCGGCGGCTCCGTGTGGTGGTGCTCTCGACCGGCTCCGAGCTCGTCACCCCGGGGCAGCCGCTCAGTCACGGACAGATCTACGAGTCCAACGGGCCGATGCTGACCGCCGCGGCCACCGAGGCCGGCGCCGAGGCCACCCATCTGCACTATGTGACCGACGACGTCGCGGCGTTTCGCGCCCGCCTCGACGAGATCAGCGGCTGGGCCGACGTCATCATCACCTCGGGTGGGGTGAGTGCCGGGGCCTTCGAGGTCGTCAAGGACGCGCTCACCGACAGCGACGACGTCGAGTTCGTGAAGGTCGCGATGCAGCCCGGCATGCCGCAGGGCTGCGGCCGCTACCCGGGACCCGACGGGCGACGGGTGCCGATCATCACGCTGCCCGGCAATCCGGTGAGTTCACTGGTGTCCTTCGAGGTGTTCATCCGGCCGCCACTGCGCGCCGCGATGGGTTTGCCCGACGACCGCCACACCTTGACCGCCCAGCTCAGCTCCGACGTCCGGTCACCGGCCGGGAAGCGGCAATTCCTGCGCGGGGTCCTCCGCCACACCGACGACGGCCAGGTGGTCGACCCGATCGGCCCGCCCGCCTCCCACCACCTGCGCTACCTGGCGCAGGCCAACGCGCTGATCGACATCCCCGAGGATGTCGACGCGGTGACAGCCGGCGCACAGGTCGAGGTGATCGAACTGTGAATGGTGCGGAGCTGACCTCCGTCACACTGCCGGCCACGCCGGACACTCTAAGCTGGGGCGAGCGGGCCGTGAGATCGCACGTGCCCAGTCGACTAGCAGGAGGTTGATGGTGGCCAGGCGCCCGCGGCCGAACGGAACGCGCAGCGGAGCAGGACATCTCGTCGACCTCGCGCGGGAGACCATTCCCCCGGTGCATCCGGCAGGTATCCCGTTCGTGGTGGGACCCGCCACCGTCGCCTTCCTGGGTCGCCGGCATCCGTGGATCGCACGCCCCGCCGCACTCACCGCCGCGGCCTGCGCGTTGTTCTTCCGGCACCCGCGCCGCGTTCCGCCCACTCATCCGGGAGCGGTGGTCGCCCCGGCCGACGGCACCATCTCACTGGTCGACGAGGCGGTACCGCCGCCGGAGTCCGGACTCGGCGACGAGCCGCTGCCCCGGGTGTCGACGTTCCTGTCCATCTTCGACGTGCACGTGCAACGTGTCCCGGTCGCGGGCCGGGTGACCTCGGTGACCCACACCCCGGGCGCCTTCGTCTCCGCCGATCTGCCCGAGGCGAGTTCGGTCAACGAGCGGACCACGATGACGCTTCGGTGCCACGTCGGTCAGTCCGAGTACGACGTCGCCGTCGTGCAGATCGCCGGTCTCGTCGCGCGGCGCATCGTGTGCGACCCCGTCGTCGGCGACGACCTGGCGATCGCCGACACCTACGGCCTGATCCGGTTCGGCTCCCGCGTCGACGTCTATCTGCCCGCGGGCACGGTTCCGCAGGTGCGGGTGGGCCAGCGCGCGGTGGGCGGCGAAACCCTGTTCGCGACTCTCGGCTGATCGCATGTCCTCCACCCGCCGGCCCGAGCGTCCGAGCTCGCACCGAACGCCCGGTTCCCACCGCACACCGAGCACCCACCCGACCCGGAGCACACGGACCACGGTGGCCACCGCATCGGCTCCCGAGCGCACCCGACTGCGTAGCCAAGCGGCCGCCGGACGTCTGTTCGTGCCGTCGGCGCTGACGATCCTGGCGATCTGCGCCGGCCTGACCGCCGTGCGGGTCACCGCCGACGGCGAGATCGACATCGCGATGGGCCTCGTGGTCGCCGCGGCGCTGCTCGACGGCATCGACGGCCGGGTCGCGCGGATCATGGGGGCCACGACCCGCATCGGCGCGGAGATCGATTCGCTGGCCGACGCGATCAACTTCGGTGTCGTGCCCGCCCTGATCGTCTACTTCTACCTGACCCCCGACAAGGACATCGGCTGGGCATTCGCGTTGATCTACTGTTGCGCGATCGTCCTGCGCCTGGCACGCTTCAACACCCTCATCGACGACGACGAGGCACCCGGCTACACCCGCGACTTCTTCGTCGGCGTCCCGGCGCCGGCCGCGGCGATCATCGCCCTGCTGCCGATCGGACTGTCCCAACAGTTCGGCTCCGGCTGGTGGACCTCGCTGCCCGTGGTCGGCGGATGGCTGGTCTTCGTCGCGTTCCTCGCGGTCAGCCGCATCCCGACCGCGTCGCTGAAGACCACGTCGATTCCGCCGCGGGCGCTGGCCGGACTGCTGATCGTGGTCGCGATCGGCGCGGCCCTGCTGCTGACGTTCCCCTACACGTTGATGCTGATCGCCATCGGCGGCTATCTGCTGCACATCCCCTTCGCCTGGCGCAATCAGCGATGGGTGGCCTCGCGCCCCGAACACTGGGAGGCACACCCCGCCGAGCGTCGGGCCGAACGGCGCGCGATGGCCCGCTCGCAGCCGCGACGCCCACGGTTGACGTCGACGAACCGGTCGCAGGCGCGCCTGGGCTTGCGCCGCCCGACCGGGACGGTCGAGCCCACGTCCGCCGGTGTCGACCAACGCCACGACGTCGAGGAGCGCTGATGGCCGGCCACGTCCAGCTGACCCTCACCGCGCGCGTCAACCCGGCGGCGGGCGAGGCTCGCCGCGGGATCGTGCGCGTGCACCCCGAAGTGCTCGCCGCGCTCGGACTGCGGGAGTGGGATGCCGCGTCGATCACCGGCGCCCGGGTCACCGCCGCGGTACTCGCCGCCGCCGGCCCCGATACCCCACCCGGCACCGCACTGCTCGATGACGTCACCTTCGCCAACGCCGGTATCCGGGAGAACGCAGCGGTCGTGGTAGCGCCGGTAACGGTGCACGGAGCCGGGCAGGTCACTGTGTCCGGTTCGGCACTGGCCGCCGGGTCGGTCGACGAACCCACCCTGCGACGCGCGCTACTGGGCAAGGTCGTCTCGGTGGGCGACTCGGTGTCCCTGCTCCCCCGCGACCTCGGGCCCGAACTCACCGCGACGCCCGCGACCCGGGCGCTGGCGATCTCGGTCGGTATCACCTGGACCAACGAACTGTTGACGGTCACCGGCACCGATCCGGACGGACCGGTCAGCGTCCAGACCAACACCGCCGTGCTGTGGGCCGGCGGGCACGACCGCGGCCGCACGTCGAGACCGTCACCACCACCGTCCACGGCCCTGGGGTTTGCCGCGACTTCTCCCACGGAGTCGACGCCGCCGCGGGCAACCACCGCCTCGGGTGTGGTGTCGCACCGCGCACCGCCGGGACCGCTGGTGCGCCCGGTGTCGACGCTGGTGGGGGTGGACACCCAGGTCGCGCGGCTGACCGAGTGGCTGTCGATCACCCTCGACGAGCCCGAGGTGCTGCAGACCCTCGGCGCCGCGCCCCGCCTCGGGGTGCTGATCACCGGGCCGCCCGGCGGCGGTAAGGCCACCATGGTGCGGTCGGTGTGCGCCGATCGACCGCTGACGGTGGTGGACGGTCCGACAGTCGGGGCACTGGAGAGCGGCGCGCGGCTCGCCGCGGTGCGCTCGGCGATCGCCGACCTCGACGACACCGGCGGGGTGCTGATGATCACCGATGTCGATGCCCTGCTGCCCGCACCCCGCGAAACCACCGCGGCCGACCCGGTGTCCACGCTGATCCTCGACGAACTGCGCGCCGCGATCGGCGCCGGCACCATCGCGTTGATCGCGACCACCGCGGAAGCCGTCCGCCTCGACAGCCGGCTGCGCGACCCGTCGCTGTGCGACCGCGAACTCATCGTCGGGCTCCCCGACTCGTCGACGCGCGCCCGGCTTCTCGGCGTCATCCTCTCCGACGTGCCGACCGACGGTCATCTCGACCTCGACCTGATCGGCTCCCGCACCCCCGGTTTCGTCGCCGGTGATCTGGCGGCGCTGGCCCGCGAGGCCGCGTTGCGTGCTGCGGCCCGGGTGACCTCGGCGGACGACGAGGACCGGCCGGAACCGGCGCTGCGGACCGACGACCTGCTCGGTGCGCTGGCGGTCATCCGCCCGGTGTCGCGGCTGGACTCCCCGGAGGTCGCGGTCGGGTCGATCACGCTCGACGAGGTCGGCGACATGGTCGAGACCAAACAGGCACTCACCGAGGCGGTGCTGTGGCCGCTGCAGCATCCCGACACCTTCACCCGCCTCGGTGTCGCGCCGCCCCGCGGAGTGTTGCTGTTCGGTCCCCCTGGCTGCGGCAAGACCTTCGTGGTGCGGGCCCTGGCTGCGTCGGGCCGGCTGTCGGTGCACACCGTCAAGGGTGCGGAACTGATGGACAAGTGGGTCGGGTCGTCGGAGAAGGCGGTGCGGGATCTGTTCGCCCGCGCCCGCGAGTCGGCGCCGTCGCTGATCTTTCTCGACGAGATCGACGCCCTGGCCCCGCGGCGCGGGCAATCCAATGACTCCGGAGTCGGCGATCGGGTCGTCGCGGCTCTGCTCACCGAACTCGACGGCGTCGAACCGCTGCAGGACGTGGTGGTGCTCGGCGCCACCAACCGGCCCGACCTCATCGACCCGGCGCTGTTACGGCCCGGGCGGCTTGAACGACTGGTGTTCGTCCCACCACCCGACGCCGCGGCGCGCGCCGACATCCTGCGGGCGTCAGGTCGCAACGTGCCGTTGGCCGACGGCGTCGACCTCACGGCGCTCGCCGACGATCTGGATGGTTACTCGGCCGCCGACTGTTCGGCGCTGCTGCGCGAGGCCGCGTTGTCGGCGATGCGGCGCGACATCGACGCCGCGACCGTCGGCCCCGACGACATCGCCGACGCCCGCGGTCGGGTGCGGCCGTCGCTGGATGCCGCGCAGGTGGCGAACCTGCAGGCGTTCGCGCAGCGGCGGGTGGAGTGACTACGTCGCTGACCCGTGGTCTCCCGGCGCCGCACTACCTGCGTAATCATCGAGTCCCGCAACGAGATCGGAGACCCATGGCATCTCGTCGTAGCGCCGCTGATGCAGCGCCGCGATCTTGGTGCCCACATCGGGGTCGGATTCGTCGGTGACGTCGAATGAAACGAACTTGGAGATGTGCGGCAATCCAACCTTGTCGCTGTTGAGATGCGACGGGTGAATGAGGTACTCCCAATAGCCATCGAGGTCAGGTAGAGCGTAGATGGCACCATACTCATACTCGCCGCCGAAGTCGCGTCCTACCACATACGACGAGACCGCGGGAATGGATTCGCCCTGATTGCGCAGACTGTCCATACAGGTATCTATCTGCTCCTGGGTTGCACTGTCTCGGAATGTAAACCGAATTCCGTGGTAGATCATTTCTATTCCTTTCTTAGGGTGATTCACTGACTGGAGCGCTCAATCGTGCTGATTCCCAGCCATTTCCAGATGCGCCGACAGCCGGCTGACATCGACGCCGACATCACTGCCCTCAGCCGCTTGCGTCAATATCTCCTTGGCGGCGGCGAAGAAGTTCCCATCGATACCGGCGGACGCTAATTCCGATGCAATGGGACCTGACACCGATATCAACGCGCTGATAGGCGCTCCGCACGACGAGTTATCCTGGTTCCGCTCCGCGTCGAACGCTCTGCGCAACATCGTGCTGGCAGCCCACCCTCCGTCCAACACCCGGGCCGACTCCTCCACCGGTAGACCGGTGGAGCGCAACAAGTTGACGCCGATCGCCGCTGACACGACATGGGTGGTCACGAGGAACTGGTTGATCAACTTCAGACGCAGTCCTGCACCGCCGTCACCGAGGTGCACCACGTCGCTGGAATACTCGAGCATGAGAGAACGAACCTGATCGGTGGCCGACTCGACTCCACCCACCATGGTGATCAAAGTGCCGGCACGCGCCCCCTCGGGGCCGCCGGTCACCGGCGCATCGAGGAACGTGGCGCCCACCAATGAAGCACGATCCGCTATCTGCGACCGTACTTCCGGCGAGAATGTGCCGTGTTCAACGAAGACGTGCCGTTCCGTAGCGTGCGTGAGCAAACCGTTCGCGCCCAGATATACCTCCTTGACGGCAGCATCATCCAGGAGGCAACTGACGACCACATGGCAGTTCTTCGTAACCTCCGCCGGCTGCTTCGCAATACGCGCTCCGCGTGCCGCGAACGGCGCCGATTTGTCCACGGACCGGTTGTAGACGACAAGACGATGGCCTGCTTGTTGGAGTCTCTCGGCCATTCGCCCGCCCATGGTTCCGAGGCCTACAAATCCGACGTCGCTACACACGTGCACCGCTCCTGAGAAAGTCAAAATCGCAACCTTCCGAGGCCTGCAGCACATGCTCGTGGTGCAGGCGCTCGAAGCCACGTGACGGTGCCTTGGCTTGCGACAACCTCGCTCGACGCGCTTCGAGTTCATGTTCGTCGACGAGTAAGTCCAACCGGCCCGCGTGCACATCCAGCTCGACGGCGTCACCGTCGCGCACCAGCGCCAATGGACCACCCACAGCCGCCTCCGGACAGGCGTGCAATATCATCGTTCCGCTCGATGTTCCGCTCATGCGAGCATCGGAGATCCGCACCATGTCGCGAACCCCGGACTGCACCAACGTCTTCGGGATCGGGATGGCACCAACCTCAGGCATGCCGGGCCCCCCTACCGGGCCGACCCCGCGGAGTACCAGGACGCTGTCAGCAGTCACCTCCAGGTTCGGGTCGTCAATCCGATCGTGGAGGTCCTCGACACCGTCGAACACCACTGCCGGACCGCAGTGACTGAGCAAGCGTTCATCTGCTCCTGCGCATTTCACGACTGCGCCATCGGGCGCGAGAGTCCCGGCCACCACTGCAAGCCCCGCCGTGCGTGCCGAAGAAACCGAACTACGAATTGCCCCGGAGGTACGCACCGGTGCACGGCGAACGATGATCTCCGACCACGGGCGGTCGGTTCCGGCCAGCTGGGTGGTGTCGAAGAGGTCGCCGAGTTCAGCGATCACGGCCGGCGCCCCACCCACCGCGTCGAGATCAGACAGGTGGTAGTCACCGGCAGGTCGCACGTCGGTGATCAATGGGACGCCTCGCAGGCATTCGCGAAGTTCACCGGTGTCGAGCGGCTCGCCGACGCGTCCGGCAAGTGCTGCCAGATGGAGCAGCGCATTGGTGGAACCGCCGCATGCCGCGGTAACCCTGATGGCGTTCCAGATCGCCTCACGGGTCACCACCTGCGAGGGCGTCAACCCCGCTCGAGCGCGCTCGACGATCTGTCGTCCGGTCTTCTCTGCCGCGGCACGGCGCCGAGCGCTGGTTGCCGGCAACAGAGCGCTACCGGGTAGCGCCATGCCGAGGGCCTCCGCGACGATCGCCATCGTCGTGGCCGTACCCATGACATTGCATGTACCGACGCTGTCGTTGAGACATGTCTCGACACATGACCAGTCCTCATCGCTTAACAGCCCCGCACGGTGGTCATCCGACAACGACCAGATGTCGTCGGTGGTGAGTTCCCTGTCCCCCCAGCGTCCCAACGCCCGTGGGCCGGCGGCGATGGTGAGCGATGGGCGGTCTGCGCTGTAGGCTCCCATCAACTGTGCCGGAACGGTCTTGTCACATCCGCCCAACATGACGACCCCATCGATCGGCGACGAGGTGATCATCTCTTCGACGTCCATCGCCATCAGATTGCGTAGGTACAGCGAACTGGGCCTGATGTATGGCTCCGACAGTGAGATTGTCGGAAACTCCAGCGGAAACCCGCCCGCGGCGATCACCCCTCGTTTGACGGCCGCCGCAAGCTCGCGCAAGCCGGCGTTACATGGAGTCAGCTCGCTCCAGCTGTTCGCAATACCGATCACTGGGCGCTGCCCCACCGCTTCTGGTGAGAAGCCCTCAGCGGTCATGAACGCCCTCGCGAGGAAACCGTCGAATCCCTTTGCCGAGAACAGCTCACCGGTTGTCTGCGATACCGATTCCTGCGGCACCGTACTCACCTCCGTAGGTCCATCCCAGACCGGCGCGTGCATCGCTGGGAACATACTCAAGACTGACCTTGCCCCGATAGTCACGGTCCGCAAGGATTCGGAAGAACCGACTCCAGTCGATGTCGCCGGTCCCTGGGTCGCCACGTCCGGGTGAGTCCGCTACCTGGACGTGGCGAACCCATGGCGCATACTCTGCGAACACGGTGGACACGTTGTGCCCCTCGGCGGCGACGTGAAAAGTGTCGAACAGCAGCCCGAGTCGCCCGGGCTCATCCAGGCCGGCACGTAGTCGAATGACTTGTTCACAGCTGGTGATCAAATACCCTGGATACGTCGTCTCACTCAGCGGTTCGATTAGTAGCTGCGCGCCGTCAACGGGAGTTCTGCTCAGTGCCCAGTTCAGATTCTCAGTCAGCACAGCGTCCTGATCGACACCGGGCTGGCGGTTGCCGGCGACCATGTTGATGAACTGCACGCCCAAACAGACTGCAGCCGACAACGTCTCTTCAAATGAGCGCCGCCACTGCGCGACCTGTTCCGGGTCGGCCATCCGTCCACATTCGGCATGCGAACCACGCGGCACGTTGATCGAATTCACCTGGACTCCAGCCGATGCCACCGAATCGGCAACGCGGTCCAGTTCTCCGGGCGGCACTTCCCAGAAATCAACATGCGAGAAACCGTCCTCTGCGGCGGCAATGACTCGCTCCGAGAGCGACACGGCCGGATACAGTAATCCCAGGTGCGCAACTGCTGTGCGACCTGCCACCTCGACCACCTCTACTGACCTCCTGATGCGGTCACCGCAGGATTCGCGCGGCATCAAGCCACCATCGATACAGCCACGTGCGCACGCGCCGCGCGAATCCACGCGGGGCGTCCACCCCGCACACGACACCCGAACGCACAGCGTCGTCGTCGATCATCGACCGAGTTGCCGCTGTAGCCACGATCCGATGACGCTCACCGACGCAGCTGTCGAGTCACACTGACAGTGTTCACATCCGGGCTCACCGTACTCAAACACTTTGAGTTCGTTGTCACCCTCGGGCAAGGCTTCGAAGAGCCGGTGGGCAAGACCCACCGGGACGATGGTGTCGGCCGCACCATGAACCACCAGCACCGGACACTGAAGTTCGTCCACAACCGGAACACGGAAGGGCGCAAGAGCTTCGAGGGCAGCCTCGGTGTCGGCGACCCCGAGCATCTGCGGAAGCAGTGCAGCAAGATGGTCAATCGTGTGGCCACCGTGCTGGAGCTTGGCCTTGATCTGCGCCTGGATATCCCACTGCGCTCCCCAGGCGATTGCGCCCGCGAGACGCGGCTCGTACGCCGCCGCGCGGATCGCGAACAGCCCGCCCAGGCTCTGCCCGACCATCGCGATGCGGTTGACGTCAGTGACTTCGTCCTGCTCGAGGAAGTCGATAGCGGCGCCCACGACTGTCTCCCAGTCATGTCGAAGCAGGTGCCCTCGCACGCGCGCCTCACCCTGACCAGGGCCATCGAGAGTCAGGACTTGGAATCCTCGCTCGGCCAGCCGACGCCCGAGCGCGAAGTACAGCTCCTCACAGACCGAATCGGCGCCACCACAGATCATGACGGTGGGTAGCGGTCGGCTCGGCGCCGGCTTGTGGAACAGATAGCCTGGCAAAGTGCCGCTTTCGAAGGGAATCTCGACACTTCGAATGGCGAGATCGTCATACGCCAACGACTTCTGGAAGGCCCTCCGCCGATCTGCCACCCCACTGCGATAGCGCTGGTCCTCGGGCAAAAGGAAGAAGATCGAAGCTCGGTAGTAATTACTGGCCCGCCGCCAGGCGTCCCGAGCGGTGATGGTATCGCCGGTCGCCCGCGCCTCGTCGCCCGACTTCTCGACCCGCGAAGCCAGCGCGTACAGCGACGCGTACCAGCCTTCGACATCTCCCGGCCGCAGGTCTCGCACCGCGAAGTGCACTTCAGAGATGTCCGCGCCGCCGTCACTGGCCTGCACGAACAAGCGCAATACCTGGAATGACCAATAAGGACTTTCCGGCCAATACATGAAGGCACCCGGCTCCGCGTCGGCGGGGATGTCAATGTCAGAGTTCACAGTCACAGTTGACTCCTGTTGTGTATTAGTTGTTTTGGCTGTAGCGCTCGTCGGCGCTAGGCGGTGCTGTTCGCAAATCCGTCCGGGGTCTTCGGTACAGCGATGGGCGACTGGCAGGTCCGAGGACGGAGCGACGACAGCGTCATCGCGAGCGACGACAGCGCCGCCACTCGTCGATCGAACGCCGAAGACCCCGGACGAATCTCCGGACAGGGCCACTAAGGAACGGTGACAACGATCTTGCCGCCGCCGCTTCTCGTCCGAAGCGCATTCACGGCTTCATCTGCTTTGTCGAACGCGTAGCGGCCGCCGTCATCAACGCGAAGTTCGCCCGCTGCAAGGAGCGCAACGAGTTCCGCCATCGATTCGCGGAGAAGTCCCGGCGGAAACGTACCTAGATACATTCCCGACACAACGAGGTTGCGTCGGCTGAGGGCACGCGGATCGTACGGCGTCGGCGCATCGCCACTTGCTTTCCCCACCGAGACGAGTCGCGCCAGTGGACGCGCAGCCTCTACCGCCTGATCGAAGGCCGATCCTCCGATGTTGTCGACCACAACGTCCACACCGTGATCCCTGGTGGCATCCATGATGGCAGATGCGAGATCGTCTCCGCGCGAATTGATCACGTGATCAGCACCCAGTTCGGACACCTTTGAATTCTTCGATTCCGAAGACACCCCGGCCACAACCGTTGCTGCACCTGCCAGTTTGGCCAGTTGGATTGCCAGCATTCCGACGCCGCCGGCTGCGCCGAGCACGAGAACCGAGTCCCCTTTGCCGATGCGCCCCAGCGTGTGCAACGCGTGCCACGCAGTGTTGCCTTGGATCACCATCGTCAGAGCTTCGAGGTCACCTACGCCTTCAGGAAGAGGAAAGACCACTTCCCTGGACACCGCCACGCGCTCGGCGAACCCGCCGCCCTCTGTCGTGAGCGCGGCCACCCTCGTCCCGTCCGCTAGGCGACCGATGACCTCTGATCCGAGAACGTGCGGTAGGGCTACATTCTGCCCATACGCGTTGGCAGCGACATTCAGATCGTGGAAGTTCACGCCGACCGCCTCAACGTCGACCAGCACCTCGTCCCCGGCCAACTCCGGATCTTTGGTCTCGACGATCTCGAACTCGACGGGTTCGCCGTACCGGACGATCTGCGCAGCACGCATTCGTCGCCTCCTTCGTATTGTGTTTGAGCACTTGTGATTTGAATCTACGCGGCTGAATTTGTTAATGCAACTATTCGGTGCAGTACGGCTTCGCGGTCGTCAACTACGGTGTCGTCGTCCGACCAGAGTCGATGCCGCTACCGCAATGACCAGTGCAGCACCAGTGAAGACGTCGCTTACCCATCCTGCCGCGCCCGCCAGCGACAGGCCCGCGACGCTGATCGCGATGAAGAACACCGCAACAAAAGTCCCCAGTACGTTGAACCTCCCTGGCCAAATTGCCGTGGCCCCCAGAAAGACAGCAGATAGCGCCTGGAGGGTGAATGCCGTGCCGCCGGCCTGAGGGCTCGCAATTCCGTTCCGGGCCAACAATGCGATACCCGCGAGCGAGGCAAACAACGCCGACAACACGAATGCGGAAGCCACGTGCCGTTGGACACCGATGCCGACCAGATCGGCCGCTCGGCGGTTGGACCCGATCATGGTCAGTCGACGGCCAGGAGGGGTGAGCGCAAAGAAGTACGCAACCAAACCACCGGCAACCAAGGCGGCGATGGTCAATGCGGGAATGCCGATGATGGCCATGGTCCCAACGTCGGTCAAACTACGTGGGATTCCTTCGACAATGTTCACTCCACCGGTCCCCCAGGTGACCAGCCCGGTCAGCAACGTTGCCATGCCGAGGGTGGTGATGATTCCGTTCACTCCGACTCGGGTCACCAGTACCGCGTTGATGCCACCCACCACCAATCCCACCAGTAGACCCATCACGATCGCGACGGGCAGCGACCAGCCGTTCGCCGCGAAGGATGCCACGACGATGTGGGTGGTTGTCGCCACGGCGCCCACCGACAAATCGAACTCCCCGCACACGAGCGGGAACAACGAGGCAAGAGCGGCTAACACGAGTGCGGACTGATTGGCTGCGACGTTCTGCAGGTTGTCGATCGACAGGAAGGTCGCAGATGTCTGGGGCCATGTAGCGAAGAAGACGAAGACACCGAAGGTCAAGATGACCAGCGCGAAGCGTTCCAATATCGACTGAACGGTCTTGGTACGACTTCTCGCAGGGCCGATGTCTTGGTCAGGGTCGGTCTGGGTTGCAATGGACACAGTGGTCTCCCTAGGTCAGGCATGAGATGCGACCGCAACGCTGCTGGCCGCGAGGCTCGTGAGGCGGTGTTCGGACAGCTCGTCCCGCGGCACTTCGGCGACGATCGACCCGGCCCGGAGTACAAGAACGCGGTCGCAGAGTTCGGCCAGCTCAGCAAAATCCGATGAAACGACGAGTGCGGTTGCGCCGTCAGCGACCGCAGAAGCGATCAACTGATGTATCTCGGCTCGCGCTCCGACATCGACGCCTTGAGAAGGTTCATCCAACAGAGCAACGCGCGGAGCGTTGCGCAACCAACGAGCCAAGATGACCTTCTGCTGATTTCCTCCCGATAGTGCACTCAACGGTTGCGCGCAACCATTCGACGCAACCAAGAAACGCTCCGAGTCACGCCGCGCGTCGGCGCTCTCGAGGCTGAGACGCAGACGGAACCCACGCCAGTAATCGCGTATGCCGACGATCGACATGTTCGTCTGAATCGACTGGTCCATGAAAGCGGCGTCGGCGGCCCTGTTCTCCGGTACGTACGCAACGCCCGCTGCGATCGCGGATCCGATGGACCCCGCCTCGAGATACTGATCCTCGATTCTCACGCTGCCGGCATGTACCTGCGCTCCGAAAATACTGCGCAACAGGCGAGATCGCCCACTTCCAACCATTCCCGCGATCCCGACGGTCTCACCAGGCCAACAGGAGAAGGTCACAGCGCCTGTTGACGCCACCGGCAGGCTCTCGACATCGAGAAGTGGTGCGTGCGTTCGTGTCGACAACATTGTGGCGGAGTTGCGCCGCTCGCGTTGAGGGACGGCTCCGCCCGCAATCAGCTCCACGATCCGGTCTTCAGTGATCTCGTCTGCGGTAAGTGTCGCGGCCTTTCGGCCATCTCGCAGAACAGTCGCCGAGTGTGCCACACCCACGACATCACCCAGGCGGTGACTCACCATCAAGATGGTGTGTCCGGCGGCGGCATAGCGTGACAACCTACCCAGTAACCGGCTTGCTTCGTCGTTTGGCAGACATGACGTTGGTTCATCGAGCACCAGAACCGATTTGGTGGCTCCGTCGAGTTCATCATCCTGGAGTGCCCGCGCGATCGCCACCAGCGTGCGCTCCACCTGCGACAGCTCCACAAGCGGTTGTTCGGGAGTGACGCCGATATCGAATCGTTCGATCAGTTTGGCAGCTCTGTTACGTAGGGCGCGCCAATCTATCCGTCCGTGCCGAATCGGGAACTCCTGGGCTGCGGTGAGGTTCTCCGCGACCGAGAGCTCGTCAAACAGACCTAGATCCTGGTGGACGAACCTCAATCCCACGCGCGCAGCCCAGCTCGGATTCACCCGTCGCGCATCGATTTCCATACCCTGCACCGTGAGTGCCCCTGCATCCGCGGTATGCACCCCGGCCAGAATCTTGATGAGTGTGGACTTGCCTGACCCGTTTCCACCCAGCAGGGCGTGAATTGACCCTGCCGCGATATCGATATCCACATCGCAGAGTGCCGGAATCGAATCGAACGTCTTTCGTAGTCCCCGGGCAGACAGTGCAAGTTCTGTCATCACCATGGCCCCTTCGATCACTTGCCCCAGGCAGTTCGATAAGCGCTCTCGTAGTCGACATTTGCCGCGACTATGTCACCGGAAGGCACATTCGAACTGTCGACGAGCGTCCACGTCAACCCTGAGTCCTGGGGTTGTTGATCGGCGAAAACACTGTTGAAGGTGTCGATGGCCGCCCATCCGGCCCACTGCCCCGGCATCGTCGTCGTCGACAAGAGTTTGCCCGATCGGATCAAGCCGATTTCCGAAGGCAGCCCCTCACCGCCGACTGCTTGCACTCCGGCTCGAGACGACGACAGGGCCGGGACGACGTACTGCGCGGTCGCCGAGCTGAACGGGCTCTTGATGTAGTTGGCCTCCGGATGCCGCGATAACGCGGTCTGGATCATCACGGTCAGCTTGCCAGAAGCAAAATCGGGTGTGGTAAACGGCACGGTCTCCACCACCTCACTGCCCTGCGACGCTTCGATGGTGTCGTTGAATCCCTCACTCATCGCCTTCACCACACCGACTTCGGGATCGAGCACCGAGATCACCTTGGCTTGATCATTGCTCTCAGCGATGACCTTCTGCGCGGACAGCACACCCGCCTGCCTCCAGAAATCGGCCCAGCCACCGTCGGCAGTGCTCACGTCCGCACTGAACGCCGAATCTCCCGGCGACGGCGACGCCGGATCGTCGCAGTCGACGCCATCGATCGGAACAATCGCCACCCCTTGCGCTTTGGCTTCCTGAAACGAACTTGCGGCATAGCTGCAATCGATGACGACCGGCATGATGCCGTCGTACCCTGCTGTCACGGCACGCCGAACCATCGCCGAAACCTGAGAGATGTCGTGATTGGCGTTGAAGACCGTCGTCTCCCAGCCAATGGCTTCGGCAGCCGCCTTGGTCGCCTCGACTGGCACCGAGCCCGACTCGTCCAACGACAGGGTGATGATCGCGATCCTCTTGTCGGGCACAGCGGGCCGCGAAGCGGTCGAGGGTCCTTCGCTGCTCCCATCCCGGGCGACGTCGACCGCAGACTGCGCGGCCGCAGCGGCCTGGACCTGCTGGCCATCCCCCGCTTCCTGCGCATCGTCGCCGCTGGACCCGATACTCGAACAACCTGATATCCCGACTGCAATTCCGACCGCGATGGCGGTCGAGGCCAGGCGACGGCCCCGTCCGAAAGGACGCATCTGAATCCTCCTACGTGCTACGTGCGGAGACCCACACGACTGCGAGCTGTTAACGCATCTGCCAGTTGCATTTATATTCGGAGGGGCTACGCGCGTCAACAGGAAGCCCACAATTTTCTTGAACCACCACCCGCTCGCGGCTGCGCAGGCGAGTACCATCATGCTGCAAACGCAACTAATCGTCTACTTAGGAGTTCCAGATGCTGCACGCCGCCATCGTGGGCATGGGCTGGTGGGGACGTACCGTTCTCGACGCCATGTCCGACAGCGCTGAGGTGCGCACGGTCATGGCCGTCGACCCGGCGCCTGCTGCCCTACACTTCGCCCAAGAGCGAGGTCTGGCGACAACGACCGATTTTGCCACCGCGTTGAGCAGCCCGCATGTCGATGCTGTCGTGCTGTGCACACCGCATCAGCAGCATCACGAGCAAGTCATCGCTGCTGCGCAGGCCGGTAAACACGTTTTCTGCGAGAAGCCGTTCAGCATGGATCTCAACGGCGCCGAGTCGATGGTACGGGCGGCCGAGGCCGCCGGAGTCCACCTCGGTATCGGCCATGAGAAACGCTTCGAGCCTGGAGTGCAGTACTTGAACGACCGGTACCGGGTCGGCGACATCGGAACCGGACTCGTACTCGAGGCCAACTTCAGTCAGAACAAATTTCTTGCGCTACCGGCAGACAACTGGCGACTCTCCGTCGAGCACGCACCTGCTGGGCCACTGTCGGCAACCGGCATCCACTTGGTCGATCTCGCCGTCGCCCTCTTTGGCTGGCCGGACCGCGTCTGGGCCAGGCTTGCCACGATGGCGACACCGTTCGCGAATGGCGACACGCTGTCGATAACAATCGGCTTCCCATCCGGCGCCACTGCACTACTCACCGCAATACTCACGACACCGTTCATGGGTCGGCTATGTCTGTTGGGCTCCGAGGGACGGATCGAAGTTCTCGACCGGGCCCACCCTGAGGATCCGAAGGGCTGGAATGTGACACTCACCCGCCACGATGGCTCAGCCACGCAGTTGAGCTACCCTGCGATGTCGGCCGTGCGGACGAACTTGGAGGCGTTTGCTCGCCACGTCACCTCAGGTGAGGCGTACCCGTTCACCACCGAGCAGATCCTGGCGACCGCGGCTACGACGGAGGCGATCATGACGTCCATCGCCACGGACAGTGTGTGTCGGGTAGCCCAAAGCGCGCACACTAGTTCACCACAGACCACAGGCGCCTGACAGGCTCTGACACGGCTCATCGGACCGCCAAAAATCGCACAAGCGAATAGAGTTCGGTGGTGTGGCGTGCGAGCCGAAACCTCATCCACCCACGACGAAAAGAGGGATTGTGACCGACGAGCCATCCGGAGGGCTTGCCACCGACGGCGAGCGAGATCTCAAGGCGGCACTGCGCCAATTCAACGCGGACGCGGCGACCACCCGCAGTGGTGGTCGAACAGCACGGGTGGGCGAGGCGGTAATCGACGCAGCGCTGATCGAGCTCAGCGAGCGCGGCTACGCCAACATTCGCATCGATGACGTCGCGGCCCGGGCCGGCGTCAACAAGACCACGATCTACCGCCGGTGGGGCTCGAAGTCGCGTCTCATTGCCACCGCGCTTGTCGAACGCCACGCCGAGATGAATCCGATCCCCGACACCGGGGACGTGCACGCCGATGCCCTGACCCTGCTGAAAGAGATCTGGGAGTCGCTGCGGGCCCCCTGGGTCGCACCATTGATCGCCGAGGCGACCACACAACGCAGCATCGGCGCCACCGACGAAGTACGTACCGTACTGACCGAACTGCTCTCCTCGAGATACCGACACTCCAAGAGCATCTTTGAACGAGCAATTGCGCGAGGGGAGCTGCCGCAGTCCGCCAACCCCGAACTCTTACTCGAGGCCATGTGCGGGCCTGTCTATTACCGCGGCCTTGTCGTAGGACTGCCAGTCGATGACGCGTACCTCAAATCTGTTGTCCAGCTGGTACTTTCAGGATTTTCGTCGACGCTTCCGGGGCATTCCGTTCAGGAGACCTGAAACACCTGCTCGGGATTAACGCAACTGCTTGTAGCGTTATCTGTGGTAGCCTGCGTGAAACCGCGACTATCGGAGGGTGTTCGTGAATCCAGCAGACAAGCGCATCGGCGTCGTCGGACTCGGCATAATGGGGTCCGCAATCTCGAAACACCTGCTGCGCCGGGGGTATCCGGTATCCGGATTCGACGTGGATAAACAACGTCTCGACGAATTCGCAAGTGCCGGTGGTGATGCTCGGACATGTGCGGCTGATGTCGCCGAGAATTCTGACATCGTCATCGCCTCGCTCCCATCTGCGGCGGCGCTGCGCGTGATCACCGATGAGCTGAAAGAGGCGAAGGCGCCTGGGCTCGTACTCGTCGAGACCAGCACACTGGATGCGGCGGACAAGATCGTGGCGCGTGACGAGTTGAGTGACGTCGGTGTCGTGGTGCTGGACTGCCCGCTCAGCGGAACAGGCGCGCAGGCACGCGACGGTGACCTTGTGGCATTCGTCAGTGGGGACGAGCAGGCTACCGACGACGTCGCGCCGGTGCTCGAGACATTCTGTCGCGAGACTGTCCGTCTGGGCGAATTCGGTGCCGGGACCACCACCAAGCTCATCGCGAATCTGCTTGTCGCTGTGCATACCTTCGCAGCTGCCGAAGCTCTGACACTCGCCGATCGGGCGGGACTACGACTCGAACAAATCATCTCCGCACTCGCCGGCAGCGCTGCCGATTCGAGGATGCTACAAGTTCGTGGACCCGTCATCGCGCGGCGCAGTTGGCAAGAGCCAAGCATGCGGTTAGAACTCTTCCTGAAGGATCTCGCCCTCATCACCAGCTTCGCCCAGAGTGTTGACGCGCAACTCCCGCTTTTCACCACGACGCAGGAGTACTTCAGGCAGGCTGCGGATGCAGGCCTCGGCAGCTACGACAGCGCCGCTGTCGCTGCACTTCTGCGCGACGACCTCGAATGAGCTCAGTTGACCACGACCGACCGCGATCAGCGATCTCGTCCACGCCCTGATCTCCGCCGGCCCTCGAAACCTTACTCCCGCTGCAGAGATCGCAGCCGGACGTCGCAAGGGGTCGGTACCGGCACTGCAGACCTGAGTATCAGCGCCGGCGGTCGCTAGCTGTAGCTCATGGGAGCCCGGAATGGGGAGGCCTGCGGCGCCAACGCAGGCCTCCCACAAACTAGGCGGACGCGACCGGAGCCAACTCGCGGGCCTCTGCTACCTTACGCCGGAACTCAGCAACACTGTCCATCTTGATCTCTTCATACCCTCGGATCTCTTGGGGCATCGCCAAAATCGAGTTCACATGGTCGGCGGTATCCTGCGTGACCTCCGAAACCACCTCCGCGGTGAGCGCAGCGAACTCGCTGATCAACTCCCGCTCCACCTTCCGGACATGGGCATATCCGAAGGGATCGAACGCCGTTCCGCGAAGTCTACGACTTTTTCGCAGCACGTGGAACGCGGGCTTGAACCATGGCCCGAGCGAGATCTTGCTCTTCATACCCAATGCGCGAAGTACCGGCGGATGAAGCTTGTACTTGTACCTCGCATTGTCACCGAACTCGTCTCGCACAGCGCGCTCGAACTCGGGATCAAGGTAAAGACGTGCGGTTTCGTACTCGTCCTTGTAGGCCATCAGCTTGAACATCGATTCCGCCGCGGTCTCGCTCAATAGCCCTGGAATTCCGAATGTTTCCGACTCTCGCGCAGCGACGTCGCTGACGAATCGGACGTAGGACAGTGCATACTTCACGTCCTGATAGTCAACGAGGTCGGCCGCCAGAAAGCCGACACGGTCCTTCAGCTGCTCGCTCATTCCGGCGAGACCGTTGATGGCATCCCGCAGCATTGCACGCTCGCGGGCGGTCCGGGCTTCACGTGACCTCGAGGACGCACCCTTGGTGACGCTCGGCTCGAGGACGTGCATACGGCCCACTTTGATGGCACGCCGATTGGCGGCGACGGCTACCCCATTGAGTTCAATGGCTCGGTCGATAGATGCCAACGGGATTGGCAGGGCCCCGGCCTGGATCGCCATCCCCACCAGCACCATGTTCGCCAGTTGATCGGAACCGAACTCACGGTAGGCGATCGACCGGGCATCGGCGTACACCGAATCATCTGGCCGACTGACGCCATCGAGCAAGCGGCGGATCGAGGCAAGCTGGGGGAATCTTGTGCTCGGCCGGAGAATCATGGTTCCGGTGGGCACCTGCGCCGTGGAGATCACAGAGACCGTCCGTGATTTGGACGCAACCTTCAGGTTCGTGTCGTTGGCGGCGACCAGGAGGTCGCAGCCGAGGTACAGGTCGCATTCGCCCTCACCGAGCTTGTTCGTTCCTGGGATCGGACTGGAGGAGAACTTCAAGTCGGATACGACCGCTCCACCCTTTTGTGCCAAACCGAGCTGATCGAGACCGCGAACATGCAGTCCCGCAAGTGCGCCGGCGGTGGACAGGATCTGCGCGACCGTCACGACGCCGGTACCGCCGACACCGGTGATCCGCACGTTGAATGCGTCGGGGCCCACCTTGGCTACGGGGAGTGGAAGATCTACCACATCCCGGTGGGCCGAGTCCGCACGCGAAGCGGTTTCCGGTTCCACCGCGATGAATGACGGACAGTCGCCATCCAGGCACGAATAGTCCTTGTTACACGATGCCTGATCGATCTTCGTCTTCCGTCCGAACACGGTGTCGGTCGGCTGCACGGACATGCAGTTCGACTTCTGACCGCAATCTCCACAGCCCTCACACAAACGTTCGTTGATGAACGCTCGGGTCGTCGGCGATTCCACAAGTCCGCGCTTTCGTTTGCGTCGCAGCTCGGTTGCGCATTCCTGGTCGTGAATGAGCACCGTCACGCCCGTGGTCGCGGCCAGTTGCTCTTGCAGGGGGATGAGCTCCCTTCTGTCGAGTACTTTCACCGATCGCGGTAGCTTGACCTTTCGATACTTCTTGACGTCGTCGGTGGTGATTGCGACACGAGAAACGCCTTCAGCCAGCAGTTCCTGGACGATATCGGGAACTGACATCTTGCCCACCGCACTCTGCCCACCGGTCATCGCCACCGCGTCGTTGTAGAGGAGCTTGTAGGTGATGTTCACTCCTGCGGCCACCGCCGCCCGTATCGCGAGACTTCCCGAGTGGTGGAATGTGCCGTCACCCAGATTCTGGAACATGTGCTCGTCGGTGACGAAAGGCGCCATACCAACCCAACTAGCGCCTTCGCCACCCATCTGACCGAGAGTCGCGATCTGACCCACCCGATCTTCGGGCATCACCTTCACCAATGTGTGGCAGCCGATGCCGGCGCCGACCAGCGACCCTTCTGGGACCACCGTCGACCGGTTGTGCGGGCAGCCCGAGCAGAAGTACGGGGTACGAGTGAGCAATGGCAGCGTCAGTCGCTCACGCCGAATGGCCTTTTCCGGCTTCAGTTCACCCCACCTGTCCGGCAGCACCACGCCCAGGCGTCGAGCAAGTGCTTCCGCCAGCACTTCGGGCGGCAGGTCCGAATCAGCACGAAGAAGCGGCCGAGACTGATCATCTCGCTTTCCGACCACACGGGGAGCTCCGGGAACGCCATACAATGCGTCCTTGACGGCCAGCTCCACAAACGGCCGCTTCTCCTCGACGACGAGTACTTCGTCGAGCCCGTTGCTGAACGCGCGAACCGCGTCGGCGTCGAGCGGATTGATCGCTCCGAGTTTCATCAGACGCACTCCCGAGTCGCCGAGCACATCCTCGGAGATCCCGAGACGTTCGAGCGCCTGCACCGTATCCCGGTATGTTGCGCCCGCAGCTATCACCCCGAGTTTCGCACCTTCATCGCCAACCGTCCGGTTGATATCGTTCGCCGCGACATACCTGGAGGCCAGTTCCATCCGCTCATACATCAGACTTCGCTCCAGCCGGCCGAGGGTGGGTTGCAGGAAGTCCGCGGAAACGTCGTGTACGTATTCTTTTCCGTCGATCACCCGGCTTGGCGAGGTGGCGGACACTCGGGTGGAATCCACCCGCACCGTCGCCGCCCCGTCAACGACGTTCGTCGCGAGCTTCACACCCACCCACAAACCGCTGAAACGCGACATGGCGACCGCGTGCAAACCGAAGTCCAGTACCTCCTGCGGATCGGACGGCACGAGGGTCGGCAGTCCCAATTCGGCCATGGCCGACTCGGAACTACTGGGCACGGTCGAAGACTTTGCGATCGAATCATCCCCAACCAGAACCACCGCTCCACCGTTTGGCGCAGCACCGCCCAAATTCGCATGCCGCAACGCATCACTTGCCCGGTCGAGACCGGGCGCCTTGCCGTACCAGAATCCGACGACTCCGTCGTACTCGCAGTTCGACGATGCGGAGGCCAACTGAGAGCCCTGTACGGCATTCGCTGCCAACTCCTCGTTGACCCCCGGCCGAAACACAATCGCCTCCTGGTCCAAGAGTTCGCGCTGCCGGTTGAGCTCCAAGTCGTATCCGGCGAGCGGTGACCCTTCATAACCACTGATGAGGGTGCCCGATCGCACGCCGGTGGCGACATCTCGCCGGCGCTGTTCCAACGGAACGCGCACCAGCGCCTGAAGACCCGTGAGATACAGCTCCCCATCGGTCATCTCGTACCGGTCGCTCAGTGTGAAATCTCGTGTTCGAACCTGCGACACAACTACCTCCTGCTCTGATGTGGCCCAGCGACCATCTCCGGTCCGTGCCTCTCATGACATTCTCCTTCGAGTCCGGCTGTCGCACTACGGAAGAACCACCAAAGATGCGCGTGGCCGTCCGATACTCTTGTGGCATTCACACAAAGGAGGCGATCATGGTCCAAGTCGACTGGGGACCCGTTGTAGATCGCGTCGACGTGGTGCTCGACCGACTCGACGTGGTCACCGACCACACCGTTGCACGGATTCGCTCCGAACTCGTCGACTTCGCTCTTGTCCCCTACGCCGAGCATCGTGTCGCCGTGCGGGAACAGCTGAAGCACAGACTCATGGCTTTCCGAGAGAGGCGAGTGTGGCATGAGAATGAGCTGGACGGAGTTCGACAACTCGCCCGGCGACGGGCACATCAGACAATCGCTTTGGATGCGGTCATCCGGGCCTACTACGTGGGTGACCAAGAGTTGTGGAAGAACCTGAGTTCAGAATCAGACGAGGCGCAACCACTTCTGCCCGAGTTGGCATCACTCATGCTCGAGTCTCTGCAGTCGGTGACGTCCACGCTCGCGCTAGCGCACGGCTCCGAGGTGCGAACACGTGACCGTGCACGTATGGCGGTGTCGCAGAGGCTGATCGATTTGCTCAGTTCGCGCTCACTCGAGATCGAAGCAGCTCGGCTGGCCGAGTATCTCGGTTTCGAGGTCGAACAGCCATTCGCGGGAATTGCGTACGCCGCCGCCACACACGAAGTGCCGCAAAGCATCGAGTCCCTCGAGGCGGACCTTGTGGAACGCCGGCTCGTTGCGTACGGAGGCATCGGCACGACTCGCGTTCTGCTCTCTCAAGCCGGCGACGCGGACGTCGAGCAGATCGCGGAGTTGTTGACGACCGCCGGCTATCGAGTCGGCATAGGTTCAAACCGTGCCGGGATTGCTGGTGCGTCACGTTCGCTGCGTCAGGCACAGCTTGCCTTGGACGCGACAACACCCGGGAACATCGTCAGCAGATTCAGCTCGGACTGGATCATCAATTGTGTTGTGAGCCTTCGAGAACTTCTCGAGGACGAGGTCTTCCAGGTCGCGGAGGTCGCAAGAGCTCATCGGTCACTGCGCGACACAGTTATCGCCTACTCGGAATCGGACATGTCCATCCGCCAATGCGCGCGGATGAGTCATCTCCATGCCAACACCGTCGTCTATCGTCTCAGCCGCTGGCATGAGCTGACCGGTTGGGACCCGCGCACATTCCTCGGTCTCACTCACTCGGTTGTGGCCTGCGCGCTCGCCGACTCCACGACAGCGCCCTGAGTAGAGGCGTTGCGCCGGAGAGACATTGAGGAGTCGGCGGGCGATGACGTGGCCGTCAACCCCCGTATTGTTCCTGCGCTTGCTCGATATCCGCCAGAGTAGCGCGAAGATGCTGCACCGTGACCTCTGTTGCTCCTTCGATGTCGTTGTCCCGGTAGCAGCGGATCAACTGTCGATGCTCTTCATTCGACTCCGCCTGACGACTGCTGTTCACTCCGAGTGAGAGGGCTACGTACATCGAAGCGCTGTCGCGGAGGTTCGAGATGACCGATGCGAGACGGCTGGAGTCGTCGTCGAAGGCGAACAGAGAGTGAAACTGCCTGTTCAGTTCCGACCATTCTGCAAGCTCTGTGGTCTTCGCGAGCTCGGCGCAGATCTCGTCTGCCCGGTCCAACTGCTCTGTAGTGATTCGTCCCATGACCCGTCGCACCATCAGCGGTTCCAGAGCGATCCGCATCTCGTAGAGTTCGCGAACCTCGTCGAGGTCGAGAGTGCGCACGCGTGAGCCCCGGTGCGGATCGAACACGACCAGGCCTTCGCCGGCCAGATCACGCAGCGCCTCACGAATTGGTGTGTTGCTGACATTGAGCTTGGTGGCCAGCTCGGATTGGATCAGCCGCGTACCGCCGGCGAGCGTTCCGTTGAGGATCGCCTCCCGGATGGTCTCACGCACCCAGACGTGGGCCGTGAGCGCACGGTCATTCCGAGCGTTCAGGCCAGATGTCATGCCTTCCCCCTGAGGTGCAACGTCACACGGTTGCTGACAGCCTACCGCTCCAGACTTGATGACCGCGGACCGCGAATTCCGAGCGGATGCTGGGTTCCGAGTGTTGGCCGGCGATCAGACACGACAGCAGAATGCGCGCTTTGCGGGCGTCGAGCCAGCCGCCCAGAATGGCACCTTTGTTCGCCAGGTCTGATTCCGAGCCGGGGAATGCATAACTGTTGTCGTGGGTCCGGCCGGCCCCGGTCCGCGAGGTCACGACCACGGGAATTGTCGAGGTGGCGCGTTGGACCGCCCGTGCGCAGGACGCTGAGACATGTCCGACACCGAATCCGGCCAGCACTACTCCGTCGAATCCGCACTCCACGATCGCGTCGAGTACTTCGCCGTCGTCGCCGAGGTACGTTTCGAGTAGGGCTACGCGTGATGGAGCATGATGTCCCGGAAGCCCGAGCGGTAGAGGGCGGTCCACACGATTGCCGAAACAGACCTGGCGTTCGTCCACATAACCGATGGGCCCGAAATCGGCGGTGGCGAACGCTCCCAGTCCGCTGGCCCGCGCCTTGCGTACCCTGCATGCCGCGTGCACCTCGTCGTTGAGCACCACCAGCACGCCACGGTCACGTGAGCGGTTTGCGCTTGCAACCCGTACTGCCGCCATGAGATTGGCAGGTCCGTCCGCGCCGGGGAGTTCCGGGGAGCGCATCGCTCCGGTGACGACCAACGGCGCAGCCGAATCCCAGTAGATATCGAGAAGGTAGGCGGTCTCCTCGATCGTGTCCGTTCCTTGAATCAGCACGACCCCGTCGGCCCCGCGTGCGACCTGGCTGCGCGCCCACGCCAACCCACGCAAGACACTCTCGAAGGTCAGCGATGCACCCGGAACCGTATCGAGCGTTTCGGTGTGTAGCTCGGCGACATCTGCCAATCCGGGCACCGCACCCATGAGCTGTTCGGCACTCAACGCAGGATTCACGCCCACTCCGTCGGCGGCCGCCGAGGTCATGGTGATCGTCCCCCCGAACGATGCCGCAGCTATCCGTGGACCCGACATTCCACATCGCCCCTTCCTTGTCTCACGAAGCCGTCGGCGACGGCGACTGCTGAATGACTTCTACGACCGTCAGAACATGCACAACCGATGCTGCAATGTATACCATGCATCATGCGGTGCGTCCCGACGGTCCTTGGTGATCGTCATTGCCACCTGTCTGCGACTTGCCGTACGTTCGGAAACCAATTCAGGAGATACTCATGGACAACGACCTCATCATCGCCGGCGGAACACTCGTGTCGCCGCAAGGCAAACGACGGGCCAACGTCCTCATCCGAGACGGGCAGGTGTCTGCCATCACCCAGGCTGTACCGCCAGATGTCGAAGTCATCGATGCAACGGGGCTGTTCGTGATGCCCGGCGCGGTCGACACGCACGTGCATCTGATGGATCCGGGGAGTCCCGAGCGCGAGGACTTCCCTACCGGGACGAGCGCGGCTGCGGTGTCCGGGGTCACCACCATCATCGAGCATTCCCACGGCCGCCCGGTCCGCACCACGGCCGACCTCAACGAGAAGCGGCACTACTTGGTCGGTCGCTCGTCAGTGGACTTCGGCCTGGCGGCGCATGCCTGGCCGGGAAGTTCGAGCGACGTGGCCGACTTGTGGATTGCCGGAGCGGCGTTTTTCAAGGTCTTTACCTGCCCCACTCACGGTGTCCCTGGCCACAATCCCGCTGCGCTCAAGGCACATCTCGAGGCGACTGCACTCAGCGGCGCAGTGAGCTTGATCCATTGCGAAGACGAATCCCTCACTGCAGAAGCAGAATCGCTGCTACGAGAAGAGGGACGCGATGACAACGCTATCCTCATCGACTGGCGTAACCGCGATGCCGAAATCGTCGCGGCCGCCGTCGCCGCGATCCTGGTTCGACGTACCTCGGCACGCGCGTCGGTTGCGCATGTCAGCAATCCAGAGGTTGCCGCCTACATCGCCGCTGAGCGCGCGCGCGGCGCACTGCTCTTCGCAGAGAGTTGTCCACAGTACTTTCTGCTTCGCGAGGACGAGGTTCACCACCAGGGGCCACTACGCAAGTTCACCCCGCCGGTCCGCGCGAGAACATCTGACGATGAGGCTCAGATGTGGAGGCTACTCAGGGAGGGAACGCTGACGCACATGTCCACCGATCATGCCCCGTCGACTCTCGAGCAGAAGAGAGACGGAGACATCTGGAATGTGCACTTCGGCCTGCCAGGCCTCGACAGCACAATGTCGCTACTCCTGGATGCAGCCGCACGCGATCAGCTGGCTTACGAGGATGTTGTGCGAGTCTATTGTGAGAAACCAGCCCAGATCTACGGCCTCTGGCCTCGAAAAGGCAGACTTGCCGTGGGCGCCGATGCAGACATCCTGCTCGTCGACCCAACCGCAAAGCGAACTCTTCGGAATGACGATGTCCTTTCCAAGGCCGGCTGGACACCCTATGACGGACGCGAAGTGCAGGGCAGAGTCGTACAAACGTTCCTGCGCGGTCAGCTGATCGCCGAGGAAGGCAAGCCGGTGAACGATCGAGTCGGTCGTTTTCTGCCGGGTGCGGGGGCAGTCGAAGCGTGAGATCCTGCGATTGGTCTTCGCTGTGATGAACCACTTCCGATGCGGATGATTCATCGAGGTGGTCACATCCAGTTCGGCACCACCAAGAGCAGCCATGACACGAGCGGCCCGACAATCACCATCGCGCCAGTGAACTTCAGCAACCCTCGGTACAGGCTCGGACGCCACCGTTCCGGCGCGTTGGCGAGGTAGATTGCTCCGCCGGTGGAGAAAGGCGACAGATCCACCAATGAGGACGAGATCGCCAGCGCGATGAGGAATCCCACCACCGAGACATGCCCCGTGGCCAGGAACGGCACCGCGAGGGGGACGATCATCCCGAGCAGCCCCGTGGTGGAGGCGGCCGCCGACGCGACGGCCGCCACCACCAGGATGAGCAATGCCGTGATCATCGGCGCTCCGGCCGTCGCGACCTTGGCGCCTGCCCACTCCACGGTTCCGTTTTCCTCGAGGAGCCCGACATAGGTCAGCACACCACATATGAGCAGGATCACGCCCCAGCTGATCTCCGACATCGCATTCTTACTCGACCCGGGGAACACCAGGGTCAGCACGACGGCGATGGTGAGAGCGAGAAACCCTATGTCCCAACCGATGACAAGGCCGCCTATGGCTAGCACCACGAATCCGGCCAAGGTCACGTGGTTCTCGACACCCGGTCGGTGAACTTCGGTCGGTGCGGCCATCGCACCGGGCCCACTCGGCCGGGAGTTGCCCACCACCGGAAACCGCTCCTCGCCGGAGAGATCTCCGTCGTCGGAGGCGTTCGAGCGGTGAGCCAGTCGCAGCACCACCGCGGTTCCGACAGCCACGAGAGTGGTCATGGCGAGCACACCGAGGTAGAGAACGGTCGGATTGACCTCGATGCCGCTTCGTTCGCCCACGCTGTTGACGATCAGTCCGAGCGGCGCAATAGGCGAGAATGATCCGGCGATGCAACCCAATCCGATGACGATGCTGGACAGCAGCGGATCCAGCCGATACTTGACCGCGAAGCTCATGGCGATTGGCGCGAGCATCGCCGCCACGGCCGGCGAGAACGCCCCGATCGAGCAGATGATGAGTCCCAACACAAACAGAACCCAAGGGATCACGTGCGCGCGATTACCGGTCAATCGCACGGCACCTTCGACCATCCAATCGACTGTTCCACTCGCGCGAGCGACCGAGAACAGGTAGGTGATGCCCACGAGCATCACAAACAAGTTCGCAGGAAAGGGCTCGAGTATCTCGGGCACGGTGGACCCGAACCCGACCGTTCCGACGATGAACGCGGCGACCAGCGACAGCGCGCCAAGATTGATCGGTCGTACAGTTCCCAAGACGAGGATGCCCGCAAGCACCAGGACGCCGATGATGTGCATATGGGTTTGCATGTTGTTGCTTTCGTTTCACGAGAATTGATTGGACTGCAGCTACTTCGCCGTCGTAGGCTCACGCGCGCAATAGTCGGATCACCTCGGCGACGTCCGGCGCCGCCGGCAGGTCTCGCAATGCCGACACGATGTCATCACGGCGCGACGGAGCCCATACCGCGGTGGTGATCGACCGGAACTTGCGCTCCACCACATCGAAATCCAGGTCACCGTCCGGCTCACCAGACGGGGCGTCGATCCTGACCTCCTCGTCACCGACCGCTAGAACAGCACCAGCGGTCGCGACATCGGGATTGGCGGTGATCTCGATCTGGTCGATCAGGGCCTCGACCGCCGCATCACCCAGATGGTCGTACACCCCCCATCCGAGATTTCCGTATTGCAATGCTGTCGCGACCTGAAAATAGGCACTGAACTGGCCATCCACCGTGGTCGTCGGACGCAACTTGGTCGACACCGCCCCGCCGACGATATCGAGAGCGATCGGACTGATCTCGAGCGTGACGCCGGCGCCGGCCAGATGCCCGGACGATAGTGTGCGTCGGATCTCGAGCGCTGCGTCGATCGCGCCGTGGGTGAGTCGGCACGCGGGGTACGGCTTGACGCCAGTCCCGAGGAAACGCCAGTCGCGCCCCAACGCCGCAGTCAGCACACTTGGGTCCGGATCGGTCGAGAACGCCTGCAGCGCACCATATCGCCCGGTCAGCGGATCTGCGGTGCCACGAAAATCGGCGTGCGCGAGGTCAAGTGCGAACAGCGCATCACGCGCCGCCAACCCGGGGTGAATACGCTTGTTCCACGTGCCGTCCTCAAGACACTGCAGCGATCCCGACGCCATGGAGCCAGCGATGCCCAGCGCGCTGGCTGTCTGCTCCTCATCCAGTCTCCGCAGCACGGCTCCGGCCGCTACCGCACCGAAGATGCCCGCCAGCCCCGTGGGATGAAAGCCGCGATCGTAGGGCGATTGGCCGAGCGCTTCACCGACGCGGCATGCGATCTCATATCCCGCGGCGAGTGCGATGACCAAGCGGCTGCCACCGACCTGCAGAGCCTCCGCGATCGGCAACGCAGCGGCGATGACCGGAGCCCCCGGATGCAACGACGACGAGATCGTCGTGTCGTCGAAGTCCAGCGAGTGGGCGTACGCGCCATTCAAGAAGGCCGCGAGATCCATTCGCAGCGCCCCGGTTTCACCGACCACAGTGCAATCCGCGCCGGGATTGACGGTCGGACCATGTGACGGATATGTGGCCGCTCGCAGCGATTTGCTGGAGTCTGCATATACCTTGCCCGCCGCGGCCACAGCGATAAAGTCCAGAAGGTGTACGGGTACCCGGGCACATACCTCCGGGGACAAGTCGTCGAAGGTGAGGCCGGCAATCCAGGTCGCGACCGGTGACGCCCCATTACCGGGCGATTCTTGTGTCATCGTTTCTGCCATCCATCAGCTGGGATACAAAGCGGCTGTCGACTGTGTACAGGGAGACCGATCCTCTAGCAGATCGGTCAACACCATAATGTGGTGGCTGAACCCACATAGCGGTGAAGAATAGACATGTGTCGCCAGTCACGTCAACCGGGAGATCTGGGCTCCAGCTATCATTCGCCGACTACTTGCGTCCCACATCACACCACGATACGGTTGTGCAAACCACATTATGGTTATCGAGCTCATGGAGGTTGCGTTGTCCACTGAATCGGTGCAGGTATTGGGGAAAATCATGCGGATCCTCGACAGCTTCACCCCCGATCAGCCCCGCCTTACCATCACGGAGATCCGACGAATCACCGGCCTACCGCCGACCACCACAGCGCGCCTCGTCCGGACACTGGTCGACCATGACCTGCTCCGCAGAACCGAGGACCACTACTCGATCGGGCTTCGGTCGCTGAGCTGGACCGAAGCGGCCACCGCCGGTTCGGACCTCCTCGAGGCCCTCGGTCCGGTGCTGATCGAATTGCGCGACCTGTCGGGAGAAACCTCTGGGGCCTATGTCCGCAGAGGCAACAGTCGAGTCGCGATCGCCGTCGAACTGTCACAACGTTCCGTGGTGTACCAGGCTCGCGTCGGGCAGGTGATGCCGATGCACGCCGGCGCAGCCGGCAAGGTGTTCATGGCGTTCAGCGACGACATCTACCGCGCTGCGGTGGCGCAGGAAGGACCCGACGCGGGCGGGGCGCTATCCGACCTGGGCGCCCTTCGCAGCGAGTGTGACAGCATCCGCGCGCAAGGCTGGGCGTATACGCAGGGTGAACGGGAGGTCGGGCTAAATTCGCTCGCCGCACCCGTCCGAGACACCTCCGGCCTGATCATCGCGACCCTTGCAGTCGGCGGGCCCTCGCTGCGCCTCTCCCCTGAAGTCGCCGAGCGGCTCGGCCCGGAGATCGCACTGTCTGCAGAACGGCTGTCCCGGCGACTCGGCTGGCGCGACGAGGCATCACCTGCCGACACACCTGACATGCCTGCGAGAAACCGCCCGACTGCTTGATCCGAAGGAACCCGACACCGTGCCCAATATCATCGAAAAACTCTGGGAGTCGCACGTCGTTCATCGCGCGCCCGACTCCCCCGACCTCCTCTACGTGGACTTTCACCTTCTTCACGAAGGGTCTAGCCCGCAGGCGTTCGATGGCCTGCGACGCTCTGGTCGACGCGTTCGCCGGCCAGACCTGACGCTGGCCACCGAGGACCACATCGTGCCCACCGGAACACTGACCTATCCCCCACGCAACACCACTGCCGCATTGCTCATGCGGACACTGCGTGCAAACTGCGAAGAATTCGGGATCACCCTGCACCCCATGAATTCCCAAGGCCAAGGAATCGTTCACGTCATCGGACCAGAACTCGGCGTCACCCAGCCTGGGATGACGGTCCTCTGCGGAGACAGCCATACCAGCACCCACGGCGCGTTCGGTGCGCTTGCATTCGGCATCGGAACCAGCCAGGTCGAACATGTGCTCGCCACCCAAACCCTCGCCGCGAAGAAGCCCAAGACCATGGCGGTCAACGTTCTCGGTGCCCTGCCCACCGGGGCGACAGCCAAAGACCTGGCGCTGTACATCATTTCCCAGATCGGCTCGGGCGGGGCACAAGGGCACATCGTCGAGTACCGTGGCGACGCCATCCGTTCGCTCTCCATGGAGCAGCGTATGACATTATGCAACATGAGCATTGAGCTCGGAGCCCGCGCCGGTCTGGTCGGTCCGGACGAGACCACATTCGACTACCTGCGCGGTCGTTCGTACGCACCCAGCGAGAACCAGTGGGCTGCCGCAACCGAACGATGGCTGAGCTTCAGCAGCGACGACGACAGCGACTACGACGCCCAGATCGACATCGACGCAGGTGAAGTCTCACCGTACGTCACCTGGGGCACGAATCCCAGTCAGGCGGCACCACTATCCGCGACCGTGCCAGAGCCTGATTCGATAGCGAATTCCGAAGAACGACTCGCCGCCGACAATGCCCTGAAATACATGGATCTCGCGCCCGGCACACCTCTGTCTGCGATCCGCGTCGACACAGTCTTCCTCGGCTCATGCACAAACGGTCGTATCGAGGATCTTCGGGCCGCGGCGGACATCCTGCGCGGACGAGCCGTCGCGAGCGGGGTCCGAATGGTGGTGGTTCCCGGATCGATGGCGGTCAAAGCCGATGCCGAAGCGGAGGGACTCAACCGCGTCTTCACCGACGCCGGTGCGGAATGGCGCAATCCGGGCTGCTCGTTGTGTGTCGGCATGAACGACGACGTCCTTGCGCGTGGTCAGCGAGCCGCGTCCACATCCAACCGCAATTTCGAAGGGCGACAGGGAAAGGGATCTCGCACCCACCTGGTATCGCCTGCTGTTGCCGCGGCGACCGCCGTCACCGGGCAACTCACCTCTCCCGACAGATTGGCGGTACTCGCATGAAGCCGATTCCCTTCCACCGCGGGACTGCGATCGCGGTCAACCGGACGTCCATCGACACCGACATCATCATCCCGGCCAAGCATTGCCTACGAGTGACACGCAGCGGATTCGCCGACCATCTGTTCGAGGGTTGGCGCTCCGACCCCAACTTCGCCCTGAACGACGACCGTCGTCGCGAGGCAACCGTCCTGGTGGCCGGACGCGACTTCGGCACCGGGTCCTCACGGGAGGCGGCCGTCTGGGCTCTGCAGGAGTGGGGTTTTCAGGTAATCGTGTCTTCGCGATTCGGCGACATCTTCTACACCAATTGCGGTAACAACGGTGTCGTGGCCGCGCGTATCGACGACGCGCCCCTGCACGATCTGATGAGTGCTGTGCTCGACCGGCCGGACACGACAGTCAGCATCGATCTCCCCACGAAGACCCTCGAGTGGCGCGACGGCCACGTCCGACATCAAACGCTCATCGATATCGACGACTTCACCAGCCGGCGTCTGATCGAGGGTCTTGACGACATAGACATCACCCTGCAGCGCGACTCGGAGATCACGACCTATGAGCACGCCAACAGTCGGTATCTACCCAGAAAGGCCACCGTCGCATGATCGAGCCGACCGTTACCATCGCGTCTCCGGGTGCTCGTCTGCGCGCCCTCGTGGAGACCGGTGAGTTCATCGCCGCCCCCGGTATCTACGACGGCCTCACCGCCGCACTTGTGGAATCAACGGGTTTCCCCGCCGCCTATGTGTCCGGTGGTGCTGCTTCTGTCGCGGTGACGGGTGTACCCGACCTCGGACTGATGACGGGGTCGGAGATGGCCGCACATGTCAGTCGGCTCCGCGCAATGTCCTCGCTGCCCCTGATCGTCGACATCGACACCGGCTACGGAAATGAACTCAACGTCCGCCACACCATCGAACGGATGTGGCGAGCGGGAGCCGCCGCGGTACACATCGAAGATCAGCAGTTGCCCAAGCGATGCGGCCACTTGTCGGGGAAGTCGATCTCATCGCTGGCCGATTCGGTCTCGCGCGTACGCGCTGCCGTGATCGCCGCCGCCGGCACGGATCTGATGGTGATTGCACGAACCGACGCTTTGGCGGTCGAGGGCCGGGAGGTGGCCATCACCCGCGCTCATGCATTCGAAGATGCCGGCGCCGACATGATCTTCATCGAAGCACCAGAAAGCATCGACGACCTCGAGGCCATCGGATCGTCAGTGACTACCCCTCTGGTGGTCAACGTGATCGCCAATTCACGCACACCGCTGCTGTCCGCCGACGAGTACCGCGATCTCGGCTTCACCGTGGGGATCTACCCGGCGGTGACGATCGCGGCGGCGGCCGGTGCCGTCCGGTCGGCACTACATCAACTGATAGCCAACGGATTGCCGCCCGTTGACGGCGAAGGTCCGGCCGATCTGTTCGAGATCGTGGGTCTGAGCAGCTGGCTGGAGTGGCCAAGCCAGAACGGCCTGGTCCCCGAGGGCAGGACGGCAGGATGAACCCCGGTCCAGATCGATCCGGTCCACAGACCATCCCAGCGGTGCTCATGCGCGGCGGCACCAGCAAGGGTGTGTACTTCCACGTCGGCGACCTGCCTGCCGACCGCTCGGAGCGCGACGAGATCCTGTTGCGCGTGATGGGCTCACCGGATCCTCTGCAGATCGACGGCCTCGGCGGGTCACGAGCCATCACCTCGAAGGTTGCGATCGTCGGCCCCTCCACCCGGTCCGACGCGGATGTCGACTACACCTTCGCTCAGGTGGCTGTCGATCAGTCGCTTGTGCAGTGGAACGGCAACTGCGGAAACATATCTGCCGGCGTAGGACCCTTCGCGGTCGACGAGGGCCTGGTATCGGCGACCGACGGCATCACCCGAGTGCGCATCTTCAACACCAACACGGGCAAGGTGATGACCGCTTACGTCCCGGTCACGGGCGGTCGACACAACCCGGCGGGCACCTTCGCCATCCCAGGCGTTCCGGGCACCGGCGCCGAGATCGTCATGGACTGGTCGGCAACCATTGGTTCTCGTACCGGGAAACTACTACCAACAGACAATGTCGTGGATCTCCTGACGCTTTCCGATGGCAGTAGCGTTCCGGTCACGATCTGCGACGTCGCGAATCCGGCGGTCTGGGTGTCCGCCTCATCGATCCAAGCTCGTGGCAACGAATCCAAGGCCGAGATCGACGAGTCCGGACCACTACTGCGCACACTGCAGGAGATCCGGGCACGGGTTGCCGAGAGGCTCCAGATATCCCCGAACTGGCAGGACGCGGACAAGATCACACCGGGTCTACCCGTGGTCGGTATGGTTGCGCCGCCATCCGGGTACACCACGATCGACGGCACCCCGGTCGCCGCAGATCGGATGGACCTATCGGTTCGATTGCTCTTCATGGGCAAGGTGCACGAAAGCCTGGCCGGCACCGCGTCGGTCAACCTCGCAGCGGCTTCCCGAACCCCGGGGACTGTTGTCGCCGACGCGACGGCCAATACCGACTCAGAGCGACTCCGTGCGGGGCATCCCTCCGGCGTCATGAGCGTATCGGTCGCCTGTGAACCCGGCGAGCACACCACACCACGGTTTCACCTGCTCGGCATGGGCAGGACAGCACGGCGCATCGCCGACTGCCAGATCTACCTCTGAAGACGCCACTTCCCCACCTCCCACATGCGAGGACAACGTCTCTTTTTAAACCCACAACCAGCACGACATCGGAGCACAATCATGATCAGAGTAGGGACAACAATGGCAGCGGGAGCGCTGGTCGCAAGCCTCGCACTGAGTGCCTGTTCGGCCGACGGGGATGGCGGCTATGCCACGTCGTTCGACATCGCCGTCAGCAACGCCACCGAGCCGTACTCGATCCCGTGGCTTGTCGGTAAGGACCAGGGATTCTTCGAAGATCGAGGCGTGACGATCGGCGACATCGTCCCGAGCAAGGGCGGCGGCACGACTATCCGCAACATGCTCAGCGGCGACCTGCCGATCGCCGACGTCGGATTCACCTCCGTGCTCGAAACCCAGGGATCTGGAGCCGATCTAACCGTCGTGGGCGGCGCCACGCAGAGTGTCTACGGGCTGGACTTCTACTCGCTGTCCAGCAACGCCGACATCGAAGGCATCAATGACATCTCGCGGTGGGCCTACACCAACCCGCAGTCGGTCACCCAGGCGCTGACGTTCATTCTTCCGCAGGTGGCCGGCGCAACACAGCCGATCGAACGGGTGTCGTCGGGTGGGGTCGGAGAAGGAGTCGCCCTCCTCGAAGCCGGCGACGTCGACGTCGCCGTGGTGCCGCCATCAGTCGTTGCCAAAACCGACAAATTCCGCGTGGCAGTGTCGAGTGCCGACTATCTCGAAAAGTTCCAGCAGAGCGTCATCACCACCACTCCCGAGTTCGCCGCCGACAACCCGGACACCGTGCGGGCGGTGGTCGCCGGCTACGCCGAATCGGTCGACCACATCCGAGCGCATCCTGATGACGCCGCCCAGCTCTATGCCGACTACATCGGTATCGATCTCGAAGCGGCCAAAACGATTGTGGGCAAGGCAGTTCAGTACGACAACTGGGGAGCGGGTTTCAACGCGGACGCGATCGAACAAGCGGTTCAGGCGCAACGCGTCGCCATGGATACCGACGACCTCGAATTCTGCAATCTGTTCCACGACGACTTCCTACCCGACGACGTCTCCGACACCCTCCCCGACGAATGCAAGTGAGCACACCATGAACACCAAATCCCAAGCAGCGCCCGGCTCAGTGATCGACCCACCAACACCGATCGTGCAGGCCAGCGGTGTCGAACAACACTTCGGTTCGGTACACGCACTCGGTCCCGTCGACCTCACGATCGAGCGCGGTGAGTTCGTATCCATCGTCGGGCCGAGTGGTTGCGGCAAGTCGACCCTGCTCGAGATCGTCGGCGCACTACAGGACCCGTTCCGAGGAACGGTAGAGGTCGGCGGATCACGGCTCAACGGTCCTCGGCGTCACACCGCGATCGTCTTCCAGGAGTCGGCAACGCTGCCCTGGCGCACCGTGCTCGACAATGTCGCATTCGCTCTGGAGGTCAGAGGCGTCGGCAAGCGAGCACGCCGCGATCGAGCTCGCGAACTCGTCGGAGCCGTCGGGCTGAGCGGGTTCGAAGACCACTACCCTGCACAGCTGTCCGGGGGTATGCGACAGCGCGTGGCCATGGCACGCGCGATGTCCATGGAACCCGACCTGATCCTCGCCGACGAGCCCTTCGGTGCACTCGACGAACAGACACGGATGCTCATGGCAGAGGAGCTGCTGCGCGTGGTCTCGACCATCGGTTGCGGCGTTCTGTTCATCACGCACAGCATCCAAGAAGCGGTGCTCCTCTCCGACCGAGTGCTGGTGATGGGAAGGCGCCCAGGAACGTTCATCGACGAAGTGCCGATCACGCTGCCGCGACCGCGGGCCCATGCTGCCCTGTCGGAAGCCTCTGCCACGGCCGCCCAAGATCGGATCTGGAGCCAGATTCGAGCAGAGGCCGAAGCTGCGATGGGACAACAACGGTGAGCGCACGGTCATCGGTCGTACCATCGTATGTCCGCCCGACACCGCGCCGGGTGTCCGGCCTACCGGCTCCGGCATGGACGGCCGTGATGGTCGTTGTCGCGATCCTGGGTCTGGAGCTCTACGCGCGCTCGGGTGCCATCTCACGTCTTGACCTCATCCCGGTGAGCGAGATGGCTTCGCGGGCCGCAGAGTTGCTCGGCAACCGAGAGTTCGTCGTCGACGCACTGATCCGCAGCCTGATGCTCATCTGCGTCAGTTTCGTGGCGTCCGCAGCAACCGGTATCATCGTCGCCTATCTGATGTCTCGGTCGTGGTGGGTCCACCGCGCGGTCAAGCCGTACATCAACGTCTTCTATGCGTTGCCGATCTTCGCCCTCTACCCGGTGATGGTCGTGATGTTCGGTACCGGCATACTGCCGATCATTCTCCTGGCCACGTTGTTCAGCGTCGTGATCGTGATCTCGAACTCGCTGGTCGGGTTTGAGGCCACCCCGACGATCGCGCGGAAGCTGGCGAAGTCTCTCGAGATGACGACCACCCAACAGTTTCGGAAGATCCTGCTCCCATCTGCACTCCCCGATATCCTCGCCGGCCTCAAACTAGGGCTTTCCTATACGATCATCGCAGTATTGGCCACCGAGTTCATCTTGGCTACTTCGGGTCTCGGCCATGTGGTAAACGAGGCGTACAACAATTTCGACACCGTGGACATGTACGCGGGCATCCTCTTCGTCAGCGCCTTTGCCCTCGTGGCCAACCTCGCGCTCAGCGCCGCACTGAAGTCGTTCGATTGGAGAAGGCGATGACTTCGACCGTCAAGTCGACACCCGTTCGTTCCAGGACGCTGCGTGCAGCGCCACCATGGGTACCACCCATCCTGCTCGCCGGCGTGGTTCTCCTCGCTTGGGCCGTCACAGCTTCACTCGCCGACAGCGCCGTCTACCCCGGTCCGATCGAGGCGTTGCAGAGTTTGCTCTCAGACATCGGCAGTAGCCGTCTGCAGAACAGCATTGTCGACACCACCCGAGTTCTACTCCTCTCCTACCTGGCCGCCGTAGCGGTCGGATCGATCGCCGGGATGCTCCTCGGATTGAGCGCTTTCTGGTCCACCGCGACACTGCCTGTTGTGTACGCACTCAACAGCATTCCGAAGATCGTTCTGTATCCGATATTTCTGCTGTTTCTCGGTATCGGCGACTTCAGTCGAGGGTCCTTTGCATTCGTCTCCGGGGTCTTGCCGATGTTCTTGATCATGGTCGAGGCAACGTCCAACGTCAGTCGTCTCCACCTCAAGCTCGCTGCCAGCCTGGGTATGTCACGGATCTCCCTGATGCGGCGCATCGTCGTACCGAGCGTCCTTCCTTCATTCGCCTCGGGCATGCGCTTGTGCTTCGGACTCACCCTCATCGGACTCATCTTGGCCGAGATGTTCTCCAGCTCCACTGGGCTCGGCTACGAACTGCTGCGCAATCTGTCCCTGGCGCGGGTGGAAGACATCCTCGGTCAGGTGATCTTGATCGGATTACTCGCGCTGATACCGACCTTCGCGCTCCAGTACCTGGAGATTCGGATACGCAATCGTTACGAGGTGGCACCATGACAACGACTCCGACCACCGGCATCGCCGACCCCGCCGCGTTGCCGACAGAACCCGACGGCGTCACCGGACGCCTCGCAACCTGGGTCGCATCACTGAGCTACGACGACATCCCGGCCGAGGTCCGTCTACGAGCCGCTCATGTGATGCTGGATGGGCTGGCATGTGCTTTGGTCGGCGCACGCCTGCCCTGGTCGGTGCGCGCTGCCGAGGCTGTCCTCGCCATGGAGGGACAGGGAGACGTCCCCATCCTGGGTTGGGCGCGCACCACCTCAGCGCCCGCCGCCTGTCTGCTGAACGGCACCTTCATCCAGGGTTTCGAGCTCGACGACTATCATGTGCATGCCCCGCTGCACAGCAACTCACTGGTACTCCCCAGTGCCATCAGCACGATCACCATGCTCGACCGCGCTGTCTCCGGTGACGAGTTGCTTACTGCGCTGGTTGCCGGTTATGAGGTCGGGCCACGCGTCGGACTCGCATTACATGGAGCTGAAATGCTCTCTCGTGGATGGCATTCCGGAGCAGTGTTCGGAACACATGCGAGTGCTGCTACCTCTGCCTGGCTCCGCGGGCTTGACGCAGCACAAGTCGAAGACGCCCTTGGGCTTGCTGCCACCCAGTCGGCGGGCCTCATGGCAGCTCAGTATGAGGCGATGTCCAAGCGGATGCACCACGGCTTCGCGTCCCGCAACGGTTGGTACGCGGCCGGACTCGCGCAGGCGGGATACACCGGAATCAAACGTGTCTATGAGCGGCCCTACGGCGGATTCCTCGCCACATTCGGCGAGGGACACAATCCAGACGCCGATCTCATCGCTTCCGATCTCGGTCGTGAGTGGACACTGATGGATACTGCTGTCAAGGCCTACGCGTCCATGGCGGCAACGCACGCCCCGATCGACTGTGCGCTCGAAGCGCGCTCTCGAGGAATCGCAGTTGACGACATCGAGTCCGTGGACATCGAAGTTTCTCATGCCGCTTATCATCACGGGTGGTGGGAGCCCACCAGACCACTCGAGACCATCGGCGCCCAGATGAACATCGGCTACACCGTCGCGGTTGCCCTCCTCGACGAGCAGGTCTTGGCCGAACAGTTCACCAGCGCGCGTATCGACTCCGACGACGTCTGGCGACTGCTGAACCGCATACGTGTACATCACCGTGCGGACTTCGATGGTCCGCAGAGCCGATTCCGCGCTCGTATGCGCCTCCAACTCCGCGGTGCTGCGCCAGTCACCTTCGAGGTCGACGGACCGCTCGGTGGCGCGACGCGACCCCTCTCGAATTCCGACATTGTGACCAAGGCCCGACGACTCGCCGATTCCATCGGGATCACCGCACGTTGGCACGAGATCGAGAGCCGTGTACTCGATCTCGAATCGGTGACCGACGCATCCGAGATCGTCAGACTCGTCGCAGCCGACGTTGCTGCGTTGCCTGTATCCCTCTGATCAGAAAGATCTCATCGATGACCAATCTCGCGGATCTGTTGACTGGTACGGCCGCCCGCCACGGCGACCGTGTGGCCGTGGCGTGTGGAGACACACGATTGACCTACGAGCAGCTCGACCGGGCGGCGAACCAGGTTGCGAACCTGTTGGTGGCGCACGACGTCGAACCCGGCGACAAGGTCGCGATGTCGTTTCCGAACCTTCCGCAGTTCACGATCGTCTATTTCGGGATTCTCAAGACCGGAGCTACGGTCGTCCCGTTGAACGTGCTACTCAAGAGTCGCGAGATCGCCTACCACCTCGATGACTCGGACTCAATCGCCTATGTGGCCTTCGAAGGCTCTCCGGAGCTCTCCATCGGGCAGGCCGCAGCGAGCGCATCGGAAGAATCCGAATCCTGCCGGTCACTGATCGTCGTACCCGCGGACCTCAGCCATGCGCCGTGGGCGTCTGAACCAACGGGTTTCGACACAGTCGCGGTCGAAGACGACGCAACCGCAGTCCTGCTCTATACGTCAGGGACCACCGGTCGGCCGAAGGGCGCTCAGTTGCGGCACAGCAACATGCGCAGCAACGCAATCGTCAGCGCTGAGCTGTTCGGATGCGACGAGGCAACGCCCGACACCTACCTGTGCGTGCTGCCGTTGTTCCACTCCTTCGGCCAGACGGTCATCCAGAACAGCGCAATCGCTCTCGGCAGCAAGATTGTCATGCTGCCCCGCTTCGATGCCTCGACCGCACTGCAGTTGATGCGGACACATCGCATCACGTTCTTCGCGGGAGTGCCGACAATGTACTGGGCACTCTTGCGCGCGGCTGACGATGGCATCGATGTGTCTGGGGTCGCCGACAACCTCCGGATCGCGGTGGCCGGCGGCTCAGCATTGCCCGGCGAAGTCCACAAAGACTTTTTCGACCAGTTCGGCGTCACCATTCTCGAGGGTTACGGGCTATCGGAGACATCACCGGTCACATCATTCTCCGTGCTCGGCGAGCCACCGCGCATCGGATCGATCGGCGTTCCGATCCCCGGCGTGGAAATGAAGCTCATCAACGATGATTGGTCTGAGGTTGCCGACGCCATCAACGACGATGGCTACACCGCCATCGGCGAGATCGCCGTCCGCGGTCCGAATGTCATGAAGGGCTACTACCAGCGGCCGGATGCCACGCGTGAAGCGATACACGACAACTGGTTTCGAACAGGGGACCTAGCGCGTCGCGATGACGACGGGTGGTATTACATCGTCGACCGGAGCAAGGACATGATCATCCGCGGCGGATACAACGTGTACCCGCGCGAGATCGAAGAACTGCTGATGACCCACCCAGCTGTGTCACTCGTTGCGGTCGTCGGAGTGCCACACGATTCGCACGGCGAGGAGATTCACGCGGTCGTCGTTCGAGACCTCCAGCACGGTGAGCTCACCGAGGCCGAACTCGTCGACTGGGCAAAACAGCGACTCGCCGCCTACAAGTACCCCCGTGTCATCAGGTTCGTCGACAGCCTTCCCATGACCAGCACGGGCAAGATCCTCAAGCGAGAGTTGTGAACGAATGGTGGCACGGCGCGTGATCACAATCGCATAGTCGCCCTGTACTGCCACCCCGGACTCGGTCGGCGACCCGAGATCCGAGGTGGCAGCCGGCGGTACCCACTCGCCAACGCAGTGTGCTCCGCGAAGAGAGCGTGGCGGCACTCGGCCGTGCCGAGCCCGATCGCCCGAGTCGATCACACCGCCATCGGCAGGATGTTCTGACAGTTCGTCTCGAGAATCTGCTCGAGTACTTTGTCGTCCAATCCTTTTCGCTTCAGCCACGGAACGATCACGCGGTGAATGTAGCCGAAGCCGTGACCTCCCCAGCGCATCAAGGTGGTCTTGAAGATGACGTCATGGGACAACACGAGACGATCGGCCAGACCTGCCTGCGCCATCGCCAAGATGACCTCGACCCGGTCACCGTCTGCGGGGTACATGAAATCTGCTTCGGGTTCGTATCCCGATTGGTACCCAAACATATCCAGTTCCGCGACGAAGCCGTGGTCGCGAACGAGTTCGATGAATCCGGGGTCACGTGCGAAACCGTCGGTATGGCCCATGATCACCCGGCTCATATCGGCCCCGAGCTCCGAGATTCGCTCAGCGATCACCCGAAGAGGTTCGAGCCCGCCGATCCCGTGCGCGTAGTACGGGTTGTGGATCGCCAGCCCCGCTCCCGTTTTGCGGTGGGCGTCCACGCTGGCGGCAAGAACCTTCTCCTCGACAGGGTCGAGGGGCCACGACAGTCCCACCTCACCGACGATTCCTGCTCGTATGTCGGTGCCGTCCATTCCGGTCGTGATGTCATCGACGATCCGTTGCGAGATCTGCTCCTCGGACATGTCCTTGAGCTCTGAAGGGTGTGACTCGGCAGTGTAGTAGGTGGAGCCGGCAACAATGTTGACGTTGGCCGCCTGCGAGATTCGACGCAGCCCCTCAGCATTTCGATACATACCGATCGGCGTCAGGTTCACCACGGTTCGCACGCCGAGGTCGGGCAGAATTCGCATCTCGTCGATGGACACTTGTTCGTCTGTCATGTGCATGTTGCCCTTGTTGGCGACCGGGTTCTCCTTCCAGTGCCACAGATTGTCGACGCGCGGGGCGGCGGCTGGGTCCGGGTCAGCCAGCGGGTCATCACCCGGGTACCAGTACACATCGCAGACGCCCTGAATGTGCTCGTGAGGCAGTGTTTGACCCATCTCGCTAGGGTCGATGTCACCGAGAACGGTGCGCAGTTTGTGTGTCATCATTTCTCCTGCAGTTTTTCACCACGAGCTGGCACGGCCCGTGGGATTGGTGCCTGGCGGGCGCCCCCGACTGCGCATATCGTCAGGCAGAACCTTCGACCACGGCCGCGACCGGGGGTGCGTCCGTGGTCGAAGACAGTTCTCCTGATTCAGTTGTCCATGAATTCTGAACAATGAACCCCCGTGTCTGGGTCAGAACGCGGTGTAGACCTTGAAAATGGTTTCCTCGATATCCCACGTTCCCGACCAGCCTTTGGGAAATACAGCGCTGTCCCCTGCCGCGATGACGTACGAACCGCCGCTGTCCTCGGTGACGGTCATCCGGCCCGTCAGCACCGTGATCGATTCGTTGGTCTCGAACAACCACCGCGATGGACCGGGCGCACATTTCCAGAGGCCGGCTTCGAGCGGGCCCTCACCCTTCCACAGAACCTTCCCGGCCGTGCTCATCGGCTCTCCGGTCCCCTCCGGCAGGGGCCCCCAGTCCTCCAACTCGATCTTCTCGGCGTCGTTGATCAGAACAGTCGACGTGGTTACAGATGTCATGGCTGATAGAACCTTTCAGTGATCAAATCGGTCGGTTTTGCGAGGTCGCGGTTCGTCAGGTGAACCGCAACGGCTGGGTGATGAAGTGACGCGACGCATCGGTCAACATCATCTCGGGCGCGCTTGCCACCTTGATCTGCGAGTAGCGCAGGGCAATTCGTTCCCACACGGTCTTGATCTCGGCTTCCGCCAGCAATCGCCCCTGACAGCTGTGACTTCCCAGGCTGAAGGTGAGACTGCGCGACTGCGCCGGCGGCCGTGTGTAGTCGAACTTCTGTGGATCGTCATACACGTCCGGGTCGCGGTTGGCGGCGCCGAGCATCAAGCGGAGTGTGCTTCCGGCGGGGACCTCGAAGCCACCGATGTCGAGATCCTCGCTCGTCGCTCTGGTGACAACAGGCTCAGGGGCGTCGTAACGCACGAGCTCGCTGACGATGTTCTGGCGGACGTCCGGATTCGTTCTGAACGCGTCGAACACCGCAGGCTGCTCAGCGAACAGCTGGAGTCCGGACGAGATCAGGTAACTCGCGTCCATATGGCCGACGGTGTAGAAGAACAACGCGGTCGCCAGTGTTTCAGCGGCTGTGATGTCACCTCGTTGCTCCGTTTCCACGAGTTCGTGGATAAGTCCGTCGCCCGGATTCTCGCGTGCATGTTCGAGGAGTTCGCGCACGCGGCCTTGGAGGTAGACGTGGGCTTGTTCGCAAGCTTCGAAGTCTTCGGGCCCCGCCACCGCACTGAGGATCGGCATGGCCATCCGCATGTAATGGCGCACATCGTCGAACCCGTCCTCGGTCACCTGCAGCACGCGACAGATGGTGCGATGTGTCGCCTCCACGGCGAGCGACGAACCATCGATCAGGCCGTCGGCGCCGATGCGATCGAGGATTTCGTCGGTGACAGACGCGGTGATCGCCACCCATTGACGGACGCGCTTCGGCGTGAACCAGTTCGAGGTGAGTCGTTTGAGTCGAGTGTGGTCAGGTTCGTCGTGACCCAGAGCCATGTCGCTCAGGACGCTCCACGCACCGGCCTTGTCCCACTCAGGCGCAATGAGAACTGACGGCAACCTCCCGTAGTGCATGAGGTCCGCGTACTTGGTGAGCACGACGGTACCGTCCTCGTCGCGACTGACCGGGGCATGTGTCTGCGCATGGGCGTAGAACGGGTAGGGGTCGCGGCGCAGTTGGGGATCTGTCCACGGAAGATGGTCCCTGGTGCGCGGCATCTCCCCGAACGGCCTGATATCGATGGCGGCCTTCGCTCGGTCACCTTCTGTGTGAGTTGTTGGCATGACGGCTCCTCTCAGTAGCGGGTCTGTTGATGATCGGTGCACTGCACGCGAGTACGGTCACGCCGAGTCATGAACGTCAGGCTCAGCGTCACTGCTGGCGCCCGATCTGGGCGTACACCTCGGGTCGGCGTCGCCGATAGATGAGCGCCAGCACCACTCCGAACACGAACAACAGGTAGATTGCCGCGAGCATCGTGTCCGAGATGACTGCCGAGGCCCCGACGAGCAAGCTGAAATTCTTGGTGGCGAACACAACGACGATTGCCAGAGGGATCACGGCGAGGACCGGGCACACAATGGAATTCCAACGGTTGACACCCGGGTGGTCGCGCCTCCGGATCAGGTACACCGGCACCGCGAGGCTGGTCAGGAAGAGCAAAGCGAGTAAGGAGTAGCTGTACACGCCCACGAATCGTGCGTAGAACATGTTCGGATCACCATCGGCGAGGACGAAGGGCACCAGGACCACCAACACCGCGACACTGGTGATCGCCGAAGCTACGTGTGGCGAACCGTGTTTGGGATGAGCAAGTCCCGCCGTCCGCGGGATGATCGCGTCGGTGCCGAGGCTGAAAAGGTATCGGGCGGTGATGTTGTGTGCGGCGAGCAGTACGGCGAAACTACTCGTCACGAGCAGTACTGTCGCGATGTCCACCGCCACCGAGCCGAGGTTGTCCTGGATGCTCGCCATCGATGCATCTGTGGCGCCAGCGGACGCCAGAACAGCTTCCGCTCCACCGGCATTGATGAAGAGCATGGTTGTGAAGGCGAAGAAGATCGCGACGATAGCGATGACGAGAAACGTTGCACGGGGGATGGTGCGCTCTGGTCGTTTGACCTCTTCACGGAAGATCAATGTTGCCTCGAAGCCACCGAAGAGCCCGACACCCATCATCAACGCGAGTCCTAGCGAACCGGAGAACACGTTGTCCGGCGCGAAAGAGTCCAGCGAGAACGCCGATGTGCCATTGCGCGCGATCACGGCGATGTCATATGCGCTGATCAGGACAAGCTCGAGGATAAGGAACACCGACAGAACCTTGGCGGAGACATCCATCCTGAAATGTCCGAGTGCGGTGACGATCACGAATACGATCGCCGTCCAGACCCACCAGGTGATGTCCGGACCGTGGAAAAGGTCGCGGCACAGCGACTCCAGGGAAACGCCCAGCAGCGCATATATCCCGACGAGGGTGAAGAAGTAGCAGATGAGCGCGATGAACGACGCGCCGAGTCCCGCCTCTCGACCCAGGCCTGCGGTGATGTAGGCGTAGAACCCTCCGGGATTCGACATGCTTCTCGACATCGCGATCAGTCCCACCGCGAATAGCGCTAGAACGACTCCTGCGACAAGAATCGCCGCAGGTGACCCGACACCGTTGCCGGTGGCGATCATCACCGGGATATAGGCCATGAACGCCACGACCGGCGCTTGAAAGGCCATCACCGTGAATACGAGGTGAGGTACTCCGAGATTCCCGGTTAAGCCGGCGGGAGATGTGGTCGCGGTCGAGTCGGTTTCCGCTGTGGCACTAGCGTCCTGGGTCATGGCTGGCTTTCTCTGAGTGAGCTGGGCTGAAGGACGGTGACATCGCGACGCGCTCCGAATGAGCCACCTGTCACGATCCTTGGGGTGTTGCGCACCTCGGTTGCAGGGCAAACCTCTACGAGGCCTCAGTGAGCGAGATGAAGTCCGGCTTCCTATTCGATCGAGAATGTCGTCGGCGAGAAGTTGACAACACGCGCAGGCGTGTCATCCCGCGACGTCGGCGCGTCCCAGTCTCCTGAACACCTCGGGCTTGCGCGCCCGGAAGTAAACGGCCAGTACAGATCCGCACAGAAGCGATGCAGCCAGAATGAAGAGGAGGCCCGTGTTCTGCCCCGGCGCTCCACCGACAACCAGGTCCAGATGCATTACGGCCAGCACAACCGTAGTCCCCAATGCGATCACAGCCAGCGCCGGGGCGATGAAGCACTTGAAGACATTGCCGCCGTTCGAAATCCCGCGACGCGCGAACCAACCGATGACCGACAGACTGACCAAACACATCAACACCAGGACGCCGACGGTGCCGAGACCGAATAGCTGTGCGTCCAGTCCTTCTCCCGCAGTGTTCGCCAAGCTTAGAATCACCAGGATCACGGCAACCACTGCGGCAACCGTTACTGATGCACGGTAGGGCGAATGGTGGCGAGGGTGAACCCGGGCGAGCCACGCCGGCAGAGCATTGTCGACTCCGAGGTTATAGGCATAACGTGCGGTGACGTTGTGCACGGAGATGGCAGCCGCCAGTTCAGATGTGATGATGAACAGGAAAGTGAGCTGTGTAAAGACCGGCGCTGCGAGATTCCCGATTGCATCTGGGAACATGGACTTCGGGTCGTTTGTCGCGGTTTCCACTGCATTCGATCCGTAGGCCGTCGTCAAGAGGTAGCACGACACGATGTAGAGCGTCCCGACGAACAGTACGGCACCGTAGGTGGCACGGGGAATGGTCTTGTCCGGGTCGCGGACCTCGTCACGAAACAGGGCCGTCGCCTCGAATCCAAGGAAGACCATGATGGCGAAGAGCATCGCGACCCCGATGTCGCCGTTGGAAAGTTCGGCGGGATTGAGCGGGGTGGCGGAGAATCCTTCGGGACCACCGCCGTGGACAAGTACAGCTACATTGAAAACCAGGACGATGGCGATCTCGAGAAGCATTGCCACACTGAGAACTTTGGCGGACACCTCGATGTGGAAGTAGCACATGACGCTGACGATGAGCCAGGACGCGATGGTCCACACCCACCATGGAATCTCCGGACCGTCGAGACTCGCGATGAACTCGTTGGCGGTCAGTCCGATGAAAACATAGCAGCCGCCGAGCATGAGCAAGTAGGAGACCACTGCCAGAAAGGCCCCTCCCAGGCCGGGGATCTTGCCGAGTCCGGCACTGATGAACGCATAGAATGAGCCGGGTTTGGGAAGACTCTTGGCCATGGTTACGTAGCCGACCGCGAACAGCAGCAGGAATACGGTGGCCATGATGAAGATCAGCGTTGCCGCGGGGCCACCGAAACTGATGGTGAACGGTATGTATCCCGCAACAACAGCGATGGGCGCAGAGAATGCCAGGACGGTGAGCAGCAACGCGCCCATGCTCATCCGGCCGGTCAACGCAGGTGTAGTAGCAGCGTCAGCATTCGATTGCGGTGAAGACGAAGGTGCGAGGGTATTCTCGGTCATGTTGGTACTCCTTGGGTACGCACAGAGCGAGTAGATGTGAGACCGCCTGTCGGCACTGACATACGATCAGGTGAATATCGGTGGTTTCAGAAAGTGAGACCCGCGAGGTTCTCCCGCGCCCACTCGATTGCGACTGTCGGGGCGTCTAAGCCGCTGTCCGCGTCGTGTCGGCCGGTCAGTCCGACTTGCCGGGCTCCCAGATCGACGATCATCTTGATCAGTATGTCGATGCCCTGGTTATAGGTGTCGTAGGTACTGTCGCCGAGACCGAATGCGGCGAATCGGTTGTGTGACAGATCCGGGCGCTTCTCCTGCAACGATTCGAAGAAGGGAACCGCAGTGTTCGGCAGGTCACCCTCCCCGTACGTCGAAGAGACCAAGATGATCAGAGCGTTGTCGCTGAGGTTCTCGACGTCGACTTCGTCCATCGCAACGACCTCGCCGGCGATGCCCATTTCTGCCAGCACTTCGACCAAGTCTTCTGCGACCATCTCGCAATTTCCGGACTCGGTTCCGAACAGAACTGCTGCTGTACTCACACGCTTACCCTTCTGCCGGATTCTCCGACTGTGTCTGTGGTGTAGATGTCATCCGCCGCAGATTGATCGAGCATGGTGGCGTCACGCGACGCTGCGATTTCCAGCATCTGTTCGAGGTCGATCAGTTTGCGACGGCAGCGACCCGGCTCGGCGGATTGGTTCTCCGTCTTCTCGATGCGTTGCCAGTCGGCGAAGCTGACCATCCGGTTCCGAATCAGCGGCTCGACGACCGCAAAGCCAGGAGATCCCACCGGCACCGCACCGCTCGCCACATCCCGTGTGATGGCGCCTGCGACGTCTCTGGCATCCTTGCGGTTCTCGGGGATGGACCCCACTGGCCCCCGTCGAAGCCAACCGACGCGGTAGACATGTGGTCCCGCCCATTCGCTTGTCGGGTTGCCCGGGATGTGTTCTGCAGCCTTGTCGAACCCGATGGCGGTGATCACGCAATCCACCATGTACGAGTGACGACCGCCGTTCACGGTGGATACCGTGACGGTCGTCGTCGGACCCCGACTCTCGACCGACTCCGGGGTTCGGCCGAAATGCAGGCGCACGTGTGTGCGCGCGTCGGCCGACTCCATCCCAGAGTCAGCAACACCGATGTGCTGACGTAGAAGATTTGTCACCGGCGTTGCATCTGATAGATCAATCCCCTCGGCACTGACGCGAATCGTTCTGAGGCTCAATAGTTCTCGCAGCATCGCCAACTCACACTTCACACCGTCCGGTGCCGATCGACTGAAGACATGGATCTTCCGCGGAGGTTTCGGCCGAAGCTGGTTCAGTGCCACGTCGCTGACATCCGAGCCATGCAGTGCAGCATCGTTTTTCGACAGGAGCCTGATGACATCGAGCGCAACGTTGCCGAAGCCGATTACGGCGACTTCATCCCCCAGCGACATGTGGCGACCCTGCCCATCAACCGGGAGCAGAGATTCGGGGAAACCGTTCAAAGTCCGCAAGAGCGCTCCGGCCCCGATGATCCGCGCGCCGGCGTGCGTCGGTATCGGCAACGCCCGATCGTCGGGCAACCCGGTGGCGAGAACAACTATGTCGAAGGCCTCGGCCACGGCGTCGAAAGGGAGGTCGCGACCCACTGCGACGTTGCCGACGAATCGCACCCCACCACGGGTGAACAACCGGTCGAATTGGCGGCTGACCGCCTTTGCGCCCTGGTGGTCGGCCGCGACTCCGTACCGTACCAGCCCATACGGGACCGGCAGTGACTCGAAAACTGCAATACGCGCACCCGGCAAGGCCTTCGCGAGGAACTGACTGACGTAGCACCCAGACGGTCCACTGCCGACAACCGCGATATTGGGATTCGGCAGCAGCGCCTGGGAAGAGAGTTTCTGTTCGTGCATAGTGACACCTTCGTGAACGGCCAGAGAACCCGACACCGATGAATTTAGACTAGAGACGCGACTCGCGTCGCATATTTGGAAGATTAGTTCGCCGTCGCATCCGCGTCCATACGAGACGTGTGACGTTTACAGGGACGTAACCAGTCGCTCTCGCGCTTCATCGAGAGCTCTCGACAGGGCGTGCGAACAACCAAGCGCGGGACAGGGCAGCGCGGATTCCATATCGACCAATCATCGACCGCCCTAGTGCAATTCGCCCATGTGCGTGCAGGACTGATCGTGCACTACATGGTGCACACAAGACGGTCGGGAGTACGCCCAGCACGGACCCGAGCTGTCAGGCACCTCGACCAAGAACACGACTGTTGTCGCATTAGTGTTACTGTCGGATTTCCAATGCAGATGAGGAGCAGTCTTGACGAAAGCAGCGAGCCCGACGATCAGCGCGGTGTGGGACGACCCGTTGGCCGGCGGGTTGCGCAAGATCCCACTCCAGGAGCGTTCCCGGACCATGGTCCAGCATGTGCTCGACACTGCCGCCGAACTCGTCCACGATGTCGGGTTCGAAGCGGTGGTGGCGTCACCGACGCTGCTACTGGACGCAACGGGTGTGAGCCGCGGGTCATTCTATGCATTCTTCGAGACACCCGAGCGAGTCCTCGATGAGCTGGCGTTTCGGCAGATCAAGCTGTCCGTCACCGATCTCGAGAACGCGATGCGACAACGAGCAGGACGTAAGTGGACCGAGATCGTTGACGTCCTCGTCGATTACTACGTCGAGGAACACCGCATTCCGCTCATCCGCGAGCTGTGGGTGCGGCAGAACCTCACTCGTCGCGTCCGAGAGCTCGACCAGCTCGCCATCACCGACCTCGCATCGCTGATGCATCGGGAATTCCGGCTCTATTCGCCACAGTTCGCCAAGCTCCGAGAACTGAACTGCGCAGTGGCCATCCACAGCCTGGAGCGACTCTGCCAGTTCGCATTCGGCGAGGCCCCGACCGGGAACCCGGCCATCATCGGCGAGGCACGGCACATGCTCACCACCTATTTCGCTGACTTCGCGGACACGTAGCGTCATCAACTTCTACTCGCGTTGCGACTCGCGCAACGACGACAACAGCTTCTCGACACTCCACATACTGCGCCGCACGTGTTCACTCATCGTTTGTTCGGCGAGTTCCGCCTCGCCGGCTCGCACTGCGTCCAGGATCTCGCTGTGCTCCGCGATGGTCACCTCGTGAAACGCTCCCCCTTCGGGTAGGAGGACCAACGCCGGGTGACAGCACTGCCGTGATTCCTCGATACCTCGAACGAGGAACGGGTTCGCAGTGACATTGGCCAAGGTGAGATGAAAGACAGCATCACTACGCATGAAGGACGCATCGTCGGCCGCTTCCATGAGTAGTGCGTGCGCCGACTCGAGTTCACGCAGTTCGGCGGCAGTTCGCCGCTCGCTGGCGAGTCGGGACGCGGACGGTTCGACGATGCACCGATACTCCATCGCCATCCGGATCTCGTCCCGCGTGGCCAGGGCCTCCCGGATCACGTCGCGGAATCGCTCCTCGTCTTCGTCCTGTCCGGTCAGCCGGACGAATGCTCCGCCGTTGCGGCCCCGACGCTGCACGATCAGCCCTTCGGATTGCAGTTGCCTAAACGCAATCTGCACCGGGGTCCGACCGATACCCAGCTTGTCGGCGAAGTCCCGTTCGGATGGAAGCGCCGAGCCAGGCGGAAGCAGGCCGAGTCGTATCTCCCGACGCACCAGGTCCGCCACGTACCGGTTGATGTCGACTCGATTGCCAGAGCGGACGGGCGGCATGTTCATGGCGCGCGAATCACGAGGATCGGGGCTGTTCACCACCCTCCCTTCACGAGCAGCATCAACAACGTGGGGCCTGCGACACGGCGTGTCGGTGTTCGCTGACGCACCAGCAAACTCTAACAATCCGACCTCGGTGTTCCCCACCGCTGAGATGCTGTCAGGCATACCGCTGACGCTCCCATTCGCTCACCGCATCCTGCCACGCATGCAGCTCCCACTCGCGGGTGTGCAGGTAATGGCGGCAGAATCGGGCGCCGAGAACGTCGTCAAGTCGCGAGTCACGCCGCCGAAATTCGCTGACCGCGGACTCCAGACTGTTCGGCAACGGGGCGTCGTGCCGGTCGAGTTCGTCGCGGGCCGGCACCACGGTGTCGACGAGACCCAGATACGCCGACGCCGCGATCGCCGCGAGCGTGAGGTAGGGGTTGCAGTCGGCACCCGGGCGTCGCAGCTCGAACCGACTCGATCGCGGTCCACGCAGCAGCGCGCGCAGTGCAAACGACCTGTCGTCGGGGCCGCAGCCCGCAGTGACCGGAGCGAAGTAGCCGGGTACCAACCGCTTGAAGGAGTTGATCGTCGGGTTGTAGATCACGCTCATGGCAGGCAGGTGTTGGACAATGCCCGACGCGCAGCGCCGGTAGAACTCGTCGTGTGCATCGTCAACGGCACCCCGCAGGGCGTTGTCGCCCCCCTCATTCCAGAACGAGAAGTGCACGTGCGCGCTGGAACCCTCTTCACGCGCGATCGGTTTCGACATGAAACACGCACGAAGGTCGTGGCGCCGGGCGGCCTCGGTCGCGGCGGTACGCAGGAGTGCAGCGATGTCGGCTGCATCGAGCCCGACTGCCGGATCGACATTCACCTCGATCAGTCCCGGCGCCCCCTCGCTGTGCACCACCGACAGACCCAACCGCATGGCCTCCGCGTAACTCCGGAACGTCGCAACGAAGTCAGCGACCTGTGCCAACGGTGCCATGCTGTAGCTGAGTCCGGACGTCGCCGGTTCCCACGAGTCGGCGCGGAACAATCGGAACTCGAATTCGAAGGCCGCCATGATCTGCAGTCCGCATTCCGACAGCGCCGTGAGTGCGCGACGAAGCACTCCTCGCGGGCTGACCTCGCATGTCGAACCGTCGGTGTTGTTGAGGTCGCCGAGCACAAGGTAGGCATCGTCGTTCAGCCACGGCATGCGGCGGACAGATGCTGTATCAGGTTTCAGCAGCAAGTCTTTGGACCCCGCCGTAATGCCGATGTCGGTGAGTGTGGTGATCGGTTCGTCAACCGGGTCAACGGCCAGCAATAGATCGGTAGTCGGCAGACCCACGGTGCGCGCGCTCTCGGACTCGAGCTCGGACGGCACCACCAGCTTGCCGCGCAGATTTCCATTGATGTCGGGAAAGAGCAGGGCAGCACTACCCGCACCGGCGGGCAAGACGTGGCTATCGGCGGATTCGCCCGTCCGGTCTGTCACACCACACTCGTGGCTACGAGCATCAAGGGATTGTGTGTGCAATGGTTCCTCCCGGCGACGAGCCGATGGGTGCCGCGTCCGCAACACGGGCACGTAAGGATTACTGTACGATCCTTTTTATCAGACTGCGGTCGCATTAGCTACCGGCAATCCCCAACACTAACAGCGTTCGGCTTGACGGAGTCCTTGCAATACCGATAAAAAGGATCGCATTGCACTCCTTTAACTCTCCTCCTGCGCCGCAGCCGACGGTGCATTGACCGCAAACCCCGAAAGGACCGGAACCATGACTTCCGTACAGACCCGCCACGCACTCGAGACGCGCGCACTCGATCACTTGTGGATGCACAGCAACGACCTGGAGTGGGACGACCTGCAGGAGGGTGGCCTACGCGTGTTCAGCCGCGGTCATGGTTCCACCCTCATTGATGTACACGGCGCCGAATACATCGACGGCCTCGCCGGACTCTTCGTGGTAGCCGCCGGTCACGGACGCACCGAGATAGGCGAGGCGATGGCGCGTCAGGCCGGCGAGATTGCCTATACTGCAGCCTCGAACGCGGCGAATCCGGTGAACATTGCACTCGCGGAGAAGATCAGCAGTCTCACGCCGGGGGACCTGAATCGGGTGTTCCTGTGCTCAGGCGGTTCCGAGGCGGTCGAGAGTGCGATGAAGATTGCCAAACAAGTTCAGGTCATGCGCGGACATGGTAAGCGCTACAAGATCATTGCGCGTCGCGGCTCCTACCATGGGACGACGTTCGGGGCAGCAAGTCTGACCGGCAGTGCGAGTGAGAAGTACTTCGGCCCCTTCATGCCCGGCGTCAGCAAGGTCCCCAACCCGAATCAGTACCGCAATGACTTCGGACTCGACGGAGAGGCGGGAGACATCATGTGCGCTCGCTTCATCGAGCAAGAGATCCTCGCACAGGGGCCCGAGAACGTGGCGGCGGTCATCGGTGAACCGATCTCCGTGGCCAACGGTACCCATCTGCCAAGCCCGATCTACTGGCAGATGTTGCGTGACATCTGCGACCGGTACGGCGTTCTACTCATCATGGACGAAGTCATCACCGGCTGGGGACGCACCGGGAAATGGTTCGCCGCAGAGCATTACGGCGTCGTTCCGGACATCATGACAATGGCGAAGGGACTGTCGAGCGGATACGCCCCGGTTGCCGCCGTCGCGGTGCGGTCGTCTATCTTCGATGACTTCCGCCCGACCGGGCAAGCTCTCAACCACTTGATCACGTTCGGCGGGCACGCTGTGGCTGCGGCCGCCGCCCTGAAGAACATCGAGATCCTGGAGCGCGAAAACCTCGTCCAACGATCGGCCGAGATGGGCACCTACCTCTACGATCTGGCTCAAAAGCTGCGCAGTCATCCGACAGTCGGCGATGTTCGCGGTGGACTGGGCCTGCTCTGCGCGATCGACTTCGTCAAGAACAAGGACACCCGAGAGGCGTGGGGCACGTCGCATCCGTTCATCAAGTTCCTGGCACTGCGCACACAGGAGGAGGGGCTGGTCACCCGAGTCTGGGACGTCCTGCACCTGGCACCGCCCTTCGTCCTGACCCGCGACGAAGCCGAACGCGCCATCGACATCGTCGACCGCTGCCTGACCGAGGCCGAAGCGAAGTTCGCGGATGAGATCCAGTGACCACCGCACCCGATCCAACCGCCACCCACGAGTCAAACACGTCAGAGGTCACAGCGCACACCCCGATCATCGGAGTCTGCGCGGCTTTCGAAACCGCAACCTGGGGATTCTGGCAACAGCACGCTGCCATCGTCCCGAGTACCTATCTCAACAAGATCGCTGCGGCGGGGGCGATCGCCGTCGGACTGGCGCCCGATGAGCGAGCCGCCCGCAATCCGGAGTTGATCCTCGACCGAATCGACGGACTGATGCTGATCGGGGGTCTCGACCTGACCCCTGGATCCTATGGCGCAGTGCGGACGCGCAAGACCGAGGCCACCGAGCCGCTCCGCGACACGTTCGAGCTGAACCTCACTCGTGCGGCGATGCATCGCGACATGCCGATCCTGGGTATCTGCCGCGGCATGCAGATCCTCAATGTCGCAACCGGCGGGACGCTGCATCAGCATCTGCGCGACGAAGGGTTCGCCGAGCATCGGCCCCGCCCGGGACGGCTGGACGGCGAAACCTTTCACCAGGTCGCGGTTCGTCCGGAGTCGCACGCGGCAGCGTTGTCCGGCAGCGGAATCCAGGTGGTCAACTCTCACCACCACCAGGGTGTCGCTGTGTTGGGAGAAGGAGCCGTGGTCACCGCGCACGCCCTCCCCGATCGACTGCCCGAAGCAGTCGAGTGGCCACGCCACCGCTACGTCCTCGGAGTCCAATGGCATCCGGAAGCCGTCGAACTCACCCACGCCCTGACCGATTTCGTGGCCCACACCACCCCTATGCACGCAGGAGCATCACTGCCATGACTGTGATCGATGTGATTGAACCAGCCACCGAGCAGGTGCTAGCGACGGTGGAACGAACGACCGAGATGCAGCTCGACGAGCTCATCGAATGTGCTTCTCGCGTCCAGAAGGATTGGGCAGCAGAAGCTCCCGCGACACGCGCGCGTGTCCTGTTGGCCGTCTCGTCGGCGATAGATCTCCACACCGAAGAACTCGCCGAGCTCGAGTCCCGAAATGTCGGCATGCCGATCTCCGACGCGCGCGGTGCGATCGCCGGTGTTGCTGCGACGTTCCGCTACTACTCCGCAGCACCGGAGCGGCTGCTTGGTCAGACGATTCCGGTCGAGGGCGGTGTCGACATGACATTCCGTGAGCCGATCGGTGTGGTCGGATTGATCACTCCATGGAACTACCCGATGACGATCGCCGCGTGGAAGGTCGCGCCGGCGCTCGCCGCCGGGAACGCCGTAGTGGTCAAGCCTGCCGAATTGACACCGTTGACCACGATCCGGATGGCCGAGCTCGCAGTCGAAGCCGGATTGCCGGAGGGTTTGCTCAATGTCGTTGTGGGAGCTGGCTCATCGGTGGGACGGCGGCTCGTCGAACATCCCGGAATCGGGAAGATTGCATTTACCGGTTCCACCGCCGCCGGCAAGGACATTGCACGGCGCGCTGCCGACTCGATCAAGCGGGTGACACTCGAGCTTGGCGGAAAATCCGCAGCGCTGGTCTTTGCAGACGCTGATCTCGGCTCAGCGGCTGAGGGGCTGGTGGGCGCGGTCTTCGGCAATTCGGGTCAGGATTGCTGCGCTCGTTCCCGGGTCTTTGTGGAACGATCTGCGGTGGATAACTTTCTGGCGAAGTTACACGATGTCGTCACCGGGATCACTGTTGGTGACCCCCTACAAGATTCCACTCAGATGGGGCCCTTGATCTCCGCCGGCCATGCAAAGCGGGTGGAGGAGTACGTGTCGGATGCCGATGTCTTGGTGCAGGGCACAACCCCTTCGGGTCCCGGCTATTGGTTTCCGCCCACCGTGCTGCACCCGGCCGGCGACGTCGACCGTGCGGTGCGCGAAGAGATTTTCGGCCCGATCGTCGCAATTCTTCCCTTCGACGACGAGAACGAGGCGATCACGCGGGCCAACAACACGATCTACGGTCTGGCAGGCTCCGTCTGGACCTCGAACGCAGCTCGCTCCATGCGGGTCGCGCGAGCGATGAATGCCGGCGCACTCGCCGTCAATTCATATTCGTCCGTGCGCGTATCGACACCATTCGGTGGATTCAAACAGTCAGGTTTGGGCCGCGAACTGGGGCCCGACGCACTCGACGCGTACACCGAGGTCAAGAATGTGTTCTTCAACACGAATGACTGACGGCGGGACCGGCTCCGCCCGGGTGAAGCGCGGCATGGCCGAGATGCTCAAGGGTGGCGTCATCATGGACGTGGTCACCGCCGAGCAGGCCAAGATCGCCGAGGATGCCGGTGCGGTGGCGGTGATGGCGCTTGAGCGTGTCCCGGCCGACATCCGCGCGCAGGGCGGCGTGTCGCGGATGAGCGACCCGGACATGATCGACGGGATCATCTCGGCGGTGTCGATCCCGGTGATGGCCAAGGCGCGTATCGGGCATTTCGTGGAGGCCCAGGTGCTGCAGAGCCTCGGCGTGGACTATGTCGACGAGTCGGAGGTGCTGACCCCGGCCGACTATGCCAATCACATCGACAAGTGGGCGTTCACGGTGCCGTTCGTGTGTGGTGCCACCAATCTGGGTGAGGCGTTGCGCCGGATCACCGAGGGCGCGGCGATGATCCGTTCCAAGGGTGAGGCCGGCACCGGTGACGTGTCGAACGCGACCACGCACATGCGCAAGATCCGCGATGAGATCCGCCGGTTGACGTCGTTGCCCACAGACGAGCTGTACGTGGCGGCCAAGGAGCTGCAGGCGCCCTACGACCTGGTCGTCGAGGTCGCCGAGGCCGGCAAACTGCCGGTCACGTTGTTCACCGCCGGTGGTATCGCCACCCCCGCCGATGCGGCGATGATGATGCAACTCGGTGCCGAGGGTGTGTTCGTCGGGTCGGGGATCTTCAAGTCGGGTAACCCGGCTCAGCGTGCGGCGGCGATCGTGCAGGCCACCACCTTCCACGACGATCCCGACGTGCTGGCGAAGGTGTCGCGCGGGCTCGGCGAGGCGATGGTCGGCATCAACGTCGACGACATTCCGCAGCCACACCGCCTCGCCGAACGAGGCTGGTAGCCGATCTGCTGATCATGTGGACGCGGCGACCATCGGCCCCGACGACATCGCCGACGCCCGCAGTCGGATACGGCCGTCGCTGATCCGCCGCGCAGTGAGGTGAACGTGCCGATATCCGCAACGTTCACCTCACTCGGTTCAGGCGCCCGTTCCGCTCTCGGTGCTGGGGGTCGTGGTCTGCCCGTCCTGACCGGGGAGTTGGCCTTGTCCCGGCACCTGCCCCGGCTGACCGGGCATCTGGCCCATGCCGCCCTGACCGTCGGGCATCTGACCGAAGCCACCCTGCCCGCCCGGACCGAAACCGCCACCACGCTGCATATTCATGCCGGGTCCCTGATTCGATGACGAGTCGCCGACCACGTAACCGGCGCCGAACCCGATGAGGCCGAACACAACGGCGACACCGATGCCGCCGGCGATGACGGCGTTGCGGACCTTGTCGCTGACGCCGCTCGGCTGGTTCGGCGGCGGCTGATTCGGGTACATCGGCGGATTGGCGCCATACGGCGGGAACGGGCCGTTCGGCGGCACCGTACCGGCCTGCGTGATCGGCTCGGTCGGGGCGTTCTGCTCGGCGGCGTCCTGCCGGTCGGCCGGGTATGGCTCCTGCAGGTCGGCCGGGTGCGGCTCCTGCTGGTCGGCGGCGGTGGCGGGGTCGGAGGTGCCGTGCGGTGTGGACATCGTCGTCTCGCTTTCGTGGAGTGAAAAGTGACATCCACGGTGCGCACGGGGCCTGTCAGCCGACTGCCACGTACCTGTCAGTCGGCTGTGAACCGGGCGAATCGGGCCTTCGTGACATCCCTCCGCAGGCTCCGGGATTCCTCAGGCACCAGGGGACATCACTCCACGGAGACCTGATAGAACACCGACCCCGGCCCGCCGGCGGCCCCCGGCGTGGAGCCGACCTGCACCCAGTAGTCGGTGCTGTCCTTGGTCGCGGAGAGGATCACCACGCGTTGACCGCCTTCCGTGGTCCGCTGCGACTCGGTGAACCCGGCGTCGGTGAGAGTGGTCACTGCGGAGTCGAGGATGTTGCCGTCAGCGGCTACACCCTGCACCGTGACCGCCCACCCGTCCGCCCGCGTGCCGTCGGCGGTCAGCACCGTGCCCTCCACGAGCGGGACCTGCGCAACCGGGAAATCCTGAGGCAAGGCAGCGCCGGCCGGACGCTCCTCTTCGCTTCCGTTGCATCCGGCGAGAACCGCGATCAGGGCGAGCCCGGCGACCAGAACCGCCACCAACCTCACGAAGCCTTTCATGTCCGCAACGGTAAAGTAGTCGCTGCGGGCCGCGCCCGTGACACCCCGCCCAAACAGTTGAAAGACGGTGTGCCCACTTGATCGGTGTGCTGGTTGCGCTCGCGCTCAGCGCGCTCTGTGCACCCCCGGTGATCAAGTGGCTGGGAACTCGCGGCTTCTATGTCCTCGCGCTCGCTCCGGCCGGCGCGCTGGTCTGGGTGATCCTCAATTGGCCCACTGCCGACGAGCCACCCCGCGTGGAAACCATCACCTGGGTGCCCGTGCTGCAGATGGACATCGTCACCCGCTTCGACACACTCAGCGCCATCCTCTCGGTGCTGATCCTCGGTGTCGGCGCGCTCGTGCTGTGCTACTGCGCGCACTACTTCGACGACGCCCGCCCCCGGGTGACGGTCTTCGGCGGCGAGATGATCGCCTTCGCCGCGGCCATGTTCGGGCTCGTCGTGAGCGACAACATGCTGGTGCTCTACGTGTTCTGGGAGCTCACCACCGTGCTGTCGTTCATGCTGGTCGGCTTCTACGGCATCCGCGCGACGGCTCGGCGCGCCGCGACTCAGGCGTTACTGGTCACCACGGCCGGCGGCCTGGCGATGCTGGTCGGCATCATCATGCTCGGCGAACGCACCGGCAGCTATCTGCTGTCGGACATCATCGCCAGTCCCCCGGCGGCCGGCGTCTATGTCGACATCGCGGTCGTTCTGCTGCTGATCGGCGCGCTCAGCAAGTCGGCGATCGTGCCGTTCCACTTCTGGCTACCCGGCGCGATGGCCGCGCCCACCCCGGTGAGCGCCTACCTGCACGCGGCAGCCATGGTGAAGGCCGGTATCTACCTCATCGCGCGTCTCGCACCCGCCTTCTCCACCACTCCGAGTTGGCAGATCGCGGTGGTGGTGCTCGGTATGTTCACGATGGTCCTCGGTGCCTGGCGGTCACTTCGAGAACTCGACCTGAAACTCGTGCTCGCCTTCGGCACCGTGTCGCAGCTGGGCTTTCTGGCCGTCCTGGTCGGCATCGGCACCGCCAACGTGGCGATGGCCGCAATGGCGATGCTGGTGGCCCACGCCCTGTTCAAGTCGTCGCTGTTCATGGTCGTCGGCATCATCGACCACTCCACCGGCACCCGCGACATCCGCAAACTGGCCCGACTCGGCCAACGTCTGCCGGTCCTCGCGCTCACCGCAGCCGTCGCCGGCGCCAGCATGGCCGGCCTGCCGTTCACCATCGGCTTCGTCGGCAAGGAAACCGCGTTCGCGTCGGTGTGGGATTCGGGCGCCTATGAGCCGTGGCAGTCCGAGACGATCGACATCGTCCTGGTCGTCGGGTCTGTGATGACCTTCGCCTACACCTGCCGGTTCCTGTGGGGTGCGTTCGGGCGCAAGGTGCGGTCCACGCCGAGTCCGGCCGTCGCCAAGATGCACCCGCCGAGCGCACCCTTCTATCTGGCACCGGTGCTGCTCGCCGTCGCCGGCGTGGTGGCGGGCCTGCTGAGTTCGCAGATCGGCTCGCTGTTCGAGCCGTACGCCGAGACGCTGCCGGCCTATGGTCACGAACTCGAGCATCTCGCCATGTGGCACGGTTTCGGTCTGCCGGTGGTGTTCTCCATCGTCGTGGTGGTCGCCGGGGCGCTGCTGTTCCTGATCGTCCGGCAGCTGCGCGGCCAGCTGTTCCGCTACCGGCCGCTGCTCAATGCGGACCGCATCTACGATGCGACGCTGCGCGGTGCCGACACCCTGTCGCTGATGCTGACCCGCAACACCCAACGCGGATCGCTGCCCGTCACCCAGGGTGTGATCCTGTCCACCGCGATCATCCTGCCGACCGCGGTGCTGGCGTGGGGCGGTCGCAGCCACCTGGAGTGGCGTGGTTTCGACTCGGCCGTGCAGGCGGTGATCGGTGGCATCATCGCCGTGTCCGCGCTGGCCGCGATCATCCTGCGCAACCGGCTGGCCGCCGCGCTGGTGGTCGGCCTCACCGGTTATGGCGCCGGCTTGTTGTTCGCCCTCTACGGCGCCCCGGACCTCGCGCTCACCCAGTTCCTGGTCGAGACGTTGACGCTGGTCATCTTCGTGCTGGTGCTGCGCAAACTGCCCGCCGAACCGGAACCCCGCCACGCAACGGGGTTCAAGCCGCTGCGGGCGCTGATCGGCGTCGCGTTCGGCGCCACGCTGGTGGTGATCGGGCTGTTCGCCGCGGCCGCCCGCTCCGAGCAGCCGGTACAGGTCGACATCCCCGAAGCCGCCTACGAGTTCGGGCACGGCGCCAACGCGGTCAACGTGCTGCTGGTGGACATCCGTGCGTGGGACACCCTGGGCGAGGTGTGCGTGCTGATCGTCGCCGCCACCGGGGTGGCGTCCATGGTGTTCCGCAATCGACGGTTCGGCGCGGTCCCCCGGGTCGCCGACGCGGCCCGCCTGCAATCCGGCACCAACGGCGACGACGTGGACGATACGATCCCACCCGACCGGACCCGCTGGCTGCTCGGCAGCGACTTCCGCGATCCCCGCCATCGTTCGATGGTGCTCGAGGCCACGACCCGGCTGATCTTCCCGACCATGGTGGTGCTGTCGGTGTACTTCTTCTACGCCGGACACAACGCACCGGGCGGCGGCTTCGCCGGCGGACTCACCATGGGACTCGCGCTGGTGCTGCGCTACCTCGCCGGTGGCCGCTATGAACTCGGCGAGGCGCTGCCGGTGGAACCGGGACGCATCCTGGGTGCGGGTCTGGCGATCTCGGCCGGCACCGCAGTGACGTCGATGTTCCTGGGTGCGCCGGTGCTCTCGTCGGCCGTCTTCGAGATCACGCTGCCCGTCCTCGGCGACGTCAAGCTGGTGACCGCCTTGTTCTTCGATCTCGGCATCTACCTCATCGTGGTCGGCCTGGTCCTCGATGTACTGCGCAGTCTCGGCGCACGCCTGGACGTCGAGTCGACCATCGGCGACAACCAGCCGATGGCCGTCCGGGCCACTGCCCCGGAGGTGACGCGTTGAGCATCAACCTCGGCTTCCTCATCGTCGTCGGCGTGCTGGCCGCCAGCGGCGCCTACCTGCTGATGGAACGCAGTCTGATCCGGATGCTGTTCGGCCTGCTGTTGTGCGGCAACGCCATCAACCTGCTGATCCTGGTGGTGTCCGGCGGTATGGGCAACCCGCCCATCTTGGGCCGCGCATCGGAGAACCGGGCACACGACGCCGATCCCCTTGCGCAGGCGATGATCCTCACCGCGATCGTCATCACGATGGGCATCGCGGCGTTCGTGCTGGCACTGGTCTATCGGTTGTATGTGATCAACCGCGACGACGTGGAGGTCGAGGACGATCCCGAGGACCGCAAGATCGCGACCGGGTCCCTGCAGACCGCACCCGACCGCGACCGCAGCGACGACCCGGTGACCCTGGCCGACACCACGGCCGGCGATTTCTTCGACGACGAGGGCCATCCGCTGACCCGAGAGGAATTCATCGAACGGCATCGGGGGGTCATCGAGACCGACCTGATGCCCGAGGATGCCGACGTCATCGACGAGGTCGGTCCCGAGGATCTGAATTCCGACGGGACACGTGCCGGCGGGCCGGGGTCGGACCGCGACGGAGGTGGCCGATGACACCGCAACCGTCGTGGGTGCCGGTGCTGATCACGCTGCCCACCTTGGTGCCGATCATCGCCGCGGCGCTGACCATGATGCGCGGGCGCAGCCCACGCTTCCAACGGCCGATCACCGTCGGCGCCATCCTCACCGCCTTCATCGCCTCGTGCCTGCTGCTGTACCTGACCAATGAGCACGGCACCTTCGCGGTCACCATCGGCGGTTGGGGTGACAAGGGCTTCCCGAACGGACCGCTCGGCATCACGCTGGTCGTCGACCAGCTGGCGGCGCTGATGCTGGTCGTCTCCACGATCGTGCTGCTGTGTGTCGTCGTCTACGCCATCGGGCAGGGTATCCGCGACGGCACGTCGCACCAGCCGGTGTCGATCTTCCTGCCGACCTATCTGATCCTCACCGCAGGTGTCTGCAACGCCTTCCTGGCCGGCGACCTGTTCAACCTCTACGTCTCCTTCGAGGTGCTGCTGGCGGCGAGCTTCGTGCTGCTCACGCTCGGTGCCAGTGCCGAACGGGTCCGGGCCGGCGCGTCGTACGTGATGGTGTCGATGGTGTCGTCGCTGATCTTCCTGGCGGGCATCGCATTCGCCTACGCGACCACCGGCACCCTCAACCTCGCCGAGATGGCCGCCCGCCTCGACAACGTGCCCGACGGCACCCGTAACGCGCTCTACGCGGTGCTGCTCGTGGCATTCGGCATCAAGGCCGCGGTGTTCCCGTTGTCGAGCTGGTTGCCCGACTCCTACCCGACCGCGCCGGCCCCGGTCACCGCAGTCTTTGCGGGCTTGCTCACCAAAGTGGGTGTCTACGCGATCGTGCGGGCGCACACACTGTTGTTTCCCGGTGGGTCGATGGACACGATGCTGATGATCGCCGGACTGCTGACGATGCTGGTCGGCATCTTCGGCGCGATCGCACAGTCCGACATCAAACGCCTGCTGTCGTTCACCCTGGTCAGCCACATCGGGTACATGGTGTTCGGCATCGCGCTGTCATCGAAATTCGGGTTGTCGGCGGCCATCTACTACGTGGCCCACCACATCCTGGTGCAGACGACGCTGTTCCTGGTGGTCGGACTGATCGAACGGCAGGCGGGATCGTCGTCCTTGCGCAGACTCGGCGGTCTCATTGCCAGCCCGCTGCTGGCCGCACTGTTCCTCATCCCGGCGCTCAACCTGGGCGGCATACCGCCGTTCTCCGGCTTCGTCGGCAAGGTCGCGCTGATCGAGGCGGGCACCCAGGACGGCTCCATCCTGGCCTGGATGCTGGTGGCCGGCTCAGTCGTGACCAGCCTGTTGACCCTGTATGTGGTCGCGCGAGTATGGACCAAGGGGTTCTGGCGGCCACGCGCGGACGCGCCGGAGGGCGATCTGTCCGACCGGGGGCCGTCGGCGTTGATCGACGAGAGCGCCGACGGCGCCTTCGACGACCGCGACGATGTGGGCCGGATGCCGGCCGGCATGGTGATCCCCACCGCCGTCATGGTGATCGCCGGGCTGGTGCTGACGTTGTGGGCGGGCCCCATCCTCGGCTTCACCGACCGCGCGGCCACCGACATCACCGACCGCGGCATCTACATCGAGGCAGTTCTGGGAGGTGACCGATGAGCGGCCGAGACACCGACGACAGCGCGGCGAACAATCGATCGCCGGCACCCCTGCGGTCCCGCCTCATCACGGCCCGTCGGGTGTCATTGCTGTTCCTGTTCTGGCACACCGTCACGGTGTTCGTATGGTTGCGGGAACACATCCGGATGCCCGGCTGGCTGGGCAGCGACTCGCGTGAAGTGGCCGTCCGGCTGTGGACGCTGGCCTGGCTGACGTTCGTGTGGGTGCTGCTGTGGGGCACCGTGTCCTGGGCCAACATCCTCGCCGGACTGGTGTTGGCGATCGCCATCGTCACGCTGCTTCCGTTGCCGCGGGTGCCGGTGGAGGGCCGCATCCACCCGGTCGCGGTGCTGATCATCCTCGTTCGGCTGGTCATCGACTTCTTCGTGTCGAGTGCGCAGGTCGCATGGGCGGCGATCCGGCCGGGCAGACCTCCGCTGGGCGCGGTGATCCGGGTGCGCGTCGCAATCAAATCCGACATGGTGCTGACCCTGGCCGTCGACTACCTCAACCTGGTGCCCGGGACCATGGTGCTCGACATCGACCACCGACGACGCATCCTCTACATCCACGTGTTCGATGTCCGCACCGAGAAGAAGGTGCAGGCCTTCTACGACCAGGTCGCGTTCGTCGAACGGTCCTTCATCCGGGCGTTCGAGCGCGACAGCGAATGGCATCCGAGCCCCTATCACGGCATCGACGACGAGTATCACCGCGTCCACGACATCGGCCGCGCCGCGACCGAGCACACCGACATGTCCGATGTCCCGCCGACCGACGGGGGCGGCCGATGAGCGTTGTCTGGATCGTCGTCAGCGTGCTGCTGATGATCGCAGCGGTGTTGACGACGGTGCGGGTACTGCGCGGGCCGTCGTCATTGGATCGGCTGGTCGCGCTCGACACGATGATCGCCTTGTGCATGTGCGGGCTGGCCGCGTGGGCGGCCTACAGCCGTGACTCGACGGTGGTGCCGGCGATCGTCGCGCTGAGCCTGTTGAGCTTCGTCGGGTCGGTGGCCATCGCACGTTTCCGGGTGAGGGACGACGAAACATAATGGGCGACATCATCTCCTCGATCTTCTTGGTGCTCGGTGCGACGTTGGCGCTGACCACCGCGATCGGCATGGTCCGATTCAAGGACACGCTGAGCCGCATGCACGCATCCACCAAGCCGCAGACCTTCGGTCTGCTGTTGATGCTCATCGGCGCGATGATCCGGCTGGGCGGGCACGTCGACTTCGGGATGTTGGTCCTGGCCGGGCTGTTCGCCCTGATGACCGCCCCGGTCATCGCCCATCGCATCGGCCGGCTGGTGTATCAGGAGCAACGCGCCCGCGACGGCCTGCTCAGTCGCGACGAGATGGAGAATCCGGCACAGGACTAGCGTGGTGCTCGGCTCACGCCTCGATCCTCGGATGGGTCTGCCAGAGTGCCGTGGATCCGGGTCAACTGGTGGCTCAGATCTACGGCGCTTTCACGGCAACCGAGCGTGCTCGCTGCGGGTTACGACAGTTCGGTGACCACCGACCGGACCACTTCACGCAGGTCGCGGGTTTTGCGGTAGACGGCGCGTTGCCGCTGGTAGCTCGCACCGTGCGCGGCGAGGTCGCCGACGCGTGCGAGTTCGGCGACGCAGTTGAGGTCGCGTGCGATCGGCTGCAAACGCGTCAGCAGGTCGGCGAGATCGTCGGTGACGAGTCGTTCGGTGCAGGCCGAATCAAGGATGACGATGGCGTCCAGGCCGTAGCGGGCGGCGCGCCATTTGTTCTCCTGCACGAGCCACGGCGCCATCTGCGGCAGCGTCTCACCGGCCTCGAGGCGACGGTCGAGGTCGACGACCAGGCAGTGGATCAGCGCCACCACCGCGGCCAGGTCGGCGACATTGGTCATCCCGTCACACACCCGCACCTCGATGGTGCCCAGATGCGGGGAGGGCCGGATATCCCACCGGATCTCGTTGATGTGGTCGATGATGCCGGTCATCTTCTGATCGGCCACGAAGGACTCGAACTCGGCCCAGGTCGCGAACTGGAAGGGCAGGCCCGCGGTCGGCAGCTGCTGGAACATCATCGCGCGATTGCTCGCGTAGCCGGTGTCCTGCCCGGCCCACATCGGCGACGACGCCGACAGTGCGAGCAGATGCGGATAGTAGTTCAGCAGGGCGCCCAGAATCGGCAACACCTTGTCGCGGTGACTGATCCCGACGTGCACATGCACACCCCAGATGAGCATCTGCCGGCCCCACCACTGCGTGCGTTCGATCAGCTCGGCGTAGCGGTGGCCTTCGGTGAGCAGCTGGGTCGACCACTGGGCGAACGGATGCGTGCCCGCCCCGTAGAGGTCGACGCCCAGCTCCTCGGTCTGCGCACGTACCGCCGCCAGCGTCGCCGTCAGATCCGCCATCGCCTCCGGGGTGTCCCGGCAGATCCCGGTGACGATCTCGACGGTGTTGCGCAGCAACTCCTTGTGCACCTTGTCACGCCGGGCTGGGCAGTGCTCCGACACCAGCGTGAACAGGTCCGCAGCCGAATTCGACAGATCACCGGACACCTTGTCGGTGAGCGCGAACTCCCACTCGACACCCAGCGAAGGTGTCGGGGAACCGTCGAACTCGATGGGGGTCACCACGATGTCAGCCGTTGGTCAGCTCACCGGACATCGACTCAGCGGAGCCGGTTGTTCACTCGTGGGCCTCGATGACACCACACGCGACACGGCTGCCCGCATCGCCGGTGGACAACGTCTGCTCGTCCGGGGCCGGCGCGTAGCGGGTGGGGATGTTGGCGAAGTTGTCGGCACCCTCGTGGATGACGATCGACTTGCCGACGATCTGCTCCAGGTTCACCGAGTCGGTGGTGGTCACGGTCTCCGCGGTGCCATCCTCGAGCACATTGAGCGAGACCAGATCGCCACTGGCCGGATGGCCGGTGTTGCCGTCGACCTGCAGATGCCCACCGGCGCTGGAGAATGCGCTGTCGCCGCCGGTCTCGCACACGCCGTTCTCGTGGATGTGCATGCCGTGGAAACCGGCCGCGATGCCGCTGTCGGCGCTGAGTCGCACGGTGACCTTGACCGACGATCCGCTGGGCGCGAAGGTCGCTTCGCCGACGTCTTCGCCCTGATCGTCGACGATACGCGCGGTCGCGTCCTCCTCCGGTGACTGACCGATTCCGTCTGCGGCGTCGACCTCCCCGGGAGGCGCCTGATTTCCGGTCACCACCGACGGGGTGGTGCCGGGCACGTCGGTGGGCGGCTCGTCGGGAGTGCAGGCTGCCAGTGCTCCGCCGGCGATACCGGCCGAGGCGAGCACGGCAAGCGTGCGGCGAAGGTGATGCTTACGGGCGGTCATGTCGCTCCTTGTTCGTCAACGGGCCGAAATCTCTGGGTGGTCTGGGTATCGAGATCGCAATTCCGATCGCAGGTCATCGGGTCACCACGATGACCGGTATGCCGTCGGGACACTGGGTGAACGACGACGGGCGGGGGTCGAGGCTGGCGTCGCCGCCGAGAGCGTCGGCAACCTCTTGTGCCGCCGACTGTTGGTCGTCGTCGTAGAAGATGGTGTTCTCGGTGATCGACGCCGTCGACAGGTTCCCCGGTTCGTCGGTCTGGAATCCTGCGGCCTGTAGCGACTCGGTGACGTCGGCGGCCAGGCCCGAGATCGACCCGGCATTGAAGACACAGAGTTGTGGCGTATCGGCCGATGCCGAGGCGGTGGTACTGGCGGCCGACTGCGTCGTCGAGGTGGCGACCTGACTCTGCGCATCCTGGAGTTCGCGTTCCGGATCATCACCGCTGGTGGCCGCGGAATGCCAGCCCAGACCGAGGAAGACAATGGCCACGGCCAGCAACATCATCGCCCCCGCCCGCAACGGCAGGCGACTCGGCTCGTGATCAGCGTTCATCACCGAGAACCTTACTGGACATCAGATGACGCGCCCGCCACGGCCGCGGAGTCACCGACGTGCTCAGGTCACGTGATCTCGAAGCCCAGACGGCGCGCTGCGCGAGCCTTCTGGCGCGATGCGCGCAGTCGGCGCAGCCGCTTCACCAGCATGGGGTCGGCAGCCAATGCCTCGGGGCGATCGACGAGGGCGTTGAGCACCTGGTAGTACCGGGTGGCCGAGAGCCCGAACAGCTCCTTGATCGCTTCTTCCTTGGCCCCGGCGTACTTCCACCACTGCCGCTCGAACGCCAGGATGTCGTGCTCGCGACGGGACAGACCGTCGGCCCCCACCTCATGCGGATCGACGGGGGTGCTCGATTGCTCGGCGGATGAATCTCTGGGTGTGGGTTGATCGCCCTGCTTCTGGCTTCGCGCAGCTGCGCCGTCCATCTCGCTCCCTCAAGATCGCCTCGTGCACATCACATCACCGCTTGTCCGGCGGGCGCTACCCCCGGCCCGCACGGTCGACACCACCGACCGGATGTACAGGTCCCGGACAAATCACAGCAATGTGGTTCGGTGATCATCTAACCACGATCGGTGGCGCCGGTCGTGGTGTGACTCGCCACGACCGGCCGGACGCATTCGGACGCTGGGTAATCTGTCCCGCATGGCAATTCTCCCGATCTGCATCGTCGGCGAACCGGTGTTGCATCACCCCACCGAACTCGTCGAACTCGATGCCGACCGCCGCCCGGCGCCCGAGCTGGTGACGCTTCTCGACGACATGTTCGCGACGATGGACGCGGCGAACGGGGTCGGGTTGGCCGCCAATCAGGTCGGGGTCGGCAAGCGGATGTTCGTCTACGACTGCCCCGATGGCGAGCGCTACACCGCTGCGCGCCGCCGCGGCGAGGTGATCAATCCCGTGCTGGAGACATCTGAGATCCCGGAGACCATGCCGGATCCCGACGATGACGTCGAAGGGTGTCTGTCGGTGCCGGGTGAACAATTCCCCACCGGACGTGCGGACTGGGCCCGGGTGACCGGCCTCGATCGCAACGGAGACGAGGTGTCGATCGAGGGCACCGGGTTCTTCGCGCGCATGCTGCAGCACGAGGTCGGCCACCTCGACGGATTCCTCTACGTCGACGTGCTGATCGGGCGCAACGCCCGGGCGGCCAAGAAGACCATCAAGCGCAACGGGTGGGGCGAACCCGGCCTGACCTGGCTGCCCGGAAGCGTCGACGACCCGTTCGGTCACGACGACGAAGACGAAGACGACTGAACGCGCACCTGCGGTGACGACGAATCCGTCCGGCGACCCGGCGACCGGTGTATCCGGTGACCGCCTGCCGTTCGTGGGTGACCGCATCGTCGTCCGGTACCGCCTCGGCGCGGAGGCACCGGCCGACTGGCGTGGTGGGACCGGGGCGACGCTGTCGGATGTCACCGGTGTGCTGCTCGACGACGGTGACCCGTTGGTGGTCGACCGCGACGGCCCGCAATCGATACCGCGCTCGGCGGTCACCTCGATCCGCGTGCTGTCGCGGGTCACCGTGCGCAACTCGGAGATCCGCCGCCTCGAAGCCGCAGCCGCTGCCGCATGGCCGGGCACCGAGTCGGCGATGCTCGGCGGTTGGCTGCTGCGGGCCGGCGGCGGATTCACCCGCCGCGCCAATTCGGCGGTGCCCCTCGAGTTCGGCTGCGGCACCGACGCGGCGACGATGACCGCGCTGCGCCGGTGGTACGACCAGCGCGACCTGCCGACCGTGATCGCGCTGCCCGAACGGCTGCTACCGGCAGGACAGATCACCGGGCGTCCTGTCGGCGGCGAGATCCAGGTCCTGGTCCGCGACCTCGACGATATGGCCGACGCAACACCGGGCACCCCGATCGAGCAGGTACGGCTCGACGACGCCGCGACCGCATCGTGGCTGCGCGCCTACCGCGGACCGGATGTCGACCTGACCACCGCGGCGGCCGTCGTCGGCGCCTCCCGCGGACCGGTCGTGTTCGCGTCGATCGGCGACCACCCGGACGCGATCGGACGCGCCACCGTCACCGAGGGCGCCGATGGCACGCGATGGCTCGGGGTGACCGCGTTGTGGACGGCACCGCAGCGCCGTCGGCAAGGTCGGGCCCGCGCGGTGCTGGCCGCGCTGGTCGCGTGGGGCATCGAGTGTGGCGCACACCGAGCCTGTGTGCAGACCGAGGCCGACAACCGGATCGCGGGCACCTGGTACCGGACACTGGGTTTCGGTCTGCATCACACGTCCCGTTACCTGGAGTTGTGATCGCAGGCCTTAAGGTGAGCGCGTGACGAGGACGAGTGCGGCGCGGCGGCGGACCATCTGGTCGGTCGTCGGTGGTTTGCTCGCCATTGCCGTTGTGGTCGTGACCTGGGTGTTCGGTGGCGGCGCGGATGACGGGTCGCAGGCCGCACGGGGCGTTTCGGCAGGTACCACCGCTCCGGCGACCGCCGACATCCCCGACCACGTCCGGCAGACTCTGGCGTTGATCGACGCCGGTGCGTGGCCCGAGGCGGCAGACGCACCCGGAACCCGCGGCGGCGCCGTCTTCCGCAACAACGAGGGCCTGCTGCCCGACGCCGACGCCGAAGGCACCCGCATCACCTATCGCGAGTGGGACGTCAATCCCAAGGAGCCCGGCCGCAGCCGCGATGCCGAGCGCATCGTGACCGGCAGCGACGGCAGCGCCTGGTACACCGACGATCACTACCGCTCCTTCGTGCAGATCCGCGGGCCGGACCGGTGAGCGCCCAAGCAGGGCGGTCGCCGAGCACCGTGGGGCAGTTCCTGTCCGGTGCGCGGCGCGACGGCCCGGTGGTCGGCGTCGTCGACGAGGATCGGTGTCCCGCGCTGCCCGACGACGTGCGGTTGCGGCACGTCGACGGTCGAGCGATGCCGTCGATCTCTTCGCTGCTCGACGAGTTCGCGCGGGCGTGGGGGTTCCCCGACCATTTCGGCCACAACCGCGACGCTTTCGACGACTGCATGCGCGACCTCGATGCCGACGCGCCGACCGACGGGCCGCCACTCACCGCGGTGGTGACCGTGGTCGATCACGCGGAGAGCCTGCTGCGTCGTGAGCCGGATGAGCTGCGGTGGTTTGCCGATTCGTTGAGCTTCTATCGCGATCACTATCGTGACCGCCGCGAGCCGTTGCCGTTCGCGGTGATCCTGCTGACCCCGGCGGCGTTGACGAGCTGGGTGACCGAACGATGGCGCGACGCCGGGGCGGCGGTGGCCGAGATGACGCCGGACCCGAGTACCCCGGACGCCGACGACACCGAGGATTGACCGATGCGTATCGCGACCTGGAATGTGAACTCGATCCGCGCCCGTTCGGAGACCGTGGTCGGCTGGATGGAACGCAACGACATCGATGTGTTGGCCATGCAGGAGACCAAATGCCGCGACGATGAGTTCCCGCTGATGAGTTTTCTGGCCGCCGGCTACGACGTCGCACATATCGGCACCGGCGGTTTCAACGGCGTCGCGATCGCCTCGAGAATCGGGCTCGACGAGGTCGAGACCGGTTTCGAGGGTCAACCGTCCTTCGGTGCGGAGCACACTACGCCGGCGCGTGAGGCGCGGGCGATCTCGGCGCGCTGCGCGGGAGTGCGGGTGTGGAGTCTGTACGTGCCCAACGGCCGGGCCCTCGACGATCCGCACTACCGGTACAAACTCGACTGGCTGGCCAGGCTTCGGGACATCTCCTCGCTGTGGCTGGCGCATGACCCGGCCGCACAGGTGGTGCTCGCCGGGGATTGGAACGTGATCCCGACCGACGACGATGTGTGGGATGCCGGCGCGTTCGAGGGTCGTACCCATGTGTCCGAGGCCGAACGCAGCGCGGTCCAGGCGATCTGCGATGTCGGTTTCCGGGATTCGGCGCTCCCCTATGCCGACGGTTACACGTTCTGGGACTACACGCAGCTGCGGTTTGCGCGCAATGAGGGTATGCGCATCGACTACCTACTCTGTTCGCCCGCGTTCGACGATCGGGTACGTGATGCCCACGTGGACCGCGACGCACGCAAGGGCAAGGGCGCCAGTGACCACGCCCCGGTGATTCTCGACTGCTGACCGCTGCCCCGCACCGGGCCTTCCCGGCGCTTCGACCACTTAGGTTAGGCTGCACAGCATGACCCGTGCGTTGCGTGTTCTGCTCGTGTCGATCGCCTCGGTGGTGGCGGCGGCGCTGGCGTTGAGTGCCTGTAGTTCGCCCGACGAATCCGCCGACGAGGGCGCGCCGATCCAGGTCAACACCTCGAAGGGCTCGGTCACCATCAACGGTGTGCCCCAGCGGATCGTCGCACTCGGCGCGCAGTGGATCGACGTGACGTTGTCCTTCGGGATCACCCCGGTCGCCTATCTCGACAACATCCAGGTGTTGACCGGCAGTCCTGCCCCGTGGGCGAGTGATCAGCTGCAGGATTCCACTCCGATCAGCACCGACGACATCGTCGCGCAGGTGGCGAAGGCCGAGCCCGACCTGATTCTTGCGACGTCCTACATGGCCGACGGCCAACCCGAGATCTACGACAGCGTCTCGAAGTTGGCCCCGACGATCCCCGGCATCACCGGAAAGCAGATCGACCCGTGGCAGGACATGGTCACCTTCCTCGGCACGATCCTGCGCGAACCCGAGAAGGCCCAAGAGATCACGGCCGGCGTCGACGAGCAGATCGAGGCCGCAAAGCAGGACATGCCGGGCCTGGCGGGCAAGACCTACACGATGGCGTACATGTACTCCAACGATCAGATACAGGTGCTGGCCGACCCCGACGACGGCGCCACCCTACTGTTCCAGTCACTGGGGATGAGCATCGCACCACAGCTGGTCGCACAGTTCCGCGAGAACGGTCAACCGCGTTTTCCGATCTCCACCGAGAATGTGCCGATGCTTGACTCCGACCTGTTGGTGGTCACCGCGAACACCGACCAGCAGATGAATGCCTTGGAGGGACTACCCGGATATCAGGGACTGCGTTCGGTGGAGAGTGGCGCGGTGAGCCGACTGTCGGTGGCCGAGATCGGCGGTCTCAACGAGCCGACGCCGCTGTCGATCCCGTATGTGCTCGACAAGATGTATCCGGCGCTGCAGCGTGCCGCAGCCTGACGTCGGCCCCATGAGCGACATCGCGGTGCACACCGTCTACACGCTCGCGCCCGGGGCCAGGTTCCTGTTGGGCGGCGGTGGTGTCGCGGTGGTCCTGCCGGCCAAGAAGCGGCTGGAGAAGCTCACCCGACCGCAGCTGGCCGTGCTCCGGTCGCTCAACGCGGGCCCGATCACGGTGTCCGAGGGTTCCGATGCCCACGTCGACGGTCTCGTCGAGCTGTTGATCGGGGCCGGCGCGGTGTCGATGACGGTCTCGGCGGGCAGTCGAGAGTTGTACTCGCTGCGGCCGTTCCGGCGGCCGCCGACCGCACGTCCCGCGGTTGCCGATGTCAGCGACGAGGTCGAGTTGTCGCGGTTCACGGTGATCCGACGCGAGGGCGGCACCGTCGTCGCCGAGAACCCGCGGAGCTGGTGCGACATCGAGATCCACGACCCGGAGATCCTCGCCGCCGCGAGCGGCTTGGGTTCGGATTCGCCGCAGACGGCAGTACACCGTCGACTACGGTCCGATCTGGTCTGGTCGGGTCATGCGGTTGCCGCCGGCCGCGAGCGCGCCGACTTCCCCACCCGCAGTTGGGGTCCGCATGAACTCTGGTTCCATCGCCACAGCACCGTCGGCGACCGCGCGACCAACTGGCAGCATTTCGGGCCCACCCGATGGGCCGACGGCGAATTCGAACCGGTTCCGGCCCGGCCGGACATCTATCCCGGAGAGCCGGTTGCCCTCCCCCAACCCGACCTCTCGGCACTTCGCACCTCCGACCAGTCCCTGACAGCGGTGGTGGAAGACCGGAAGTCGGTGCGCGACTTCGATGACGCACATCCGATCTCGCTGACCGAATTGGGCGAGCTGCTGTTCCGATGTGCCCGCACCCGCAGCGTCCGAACCGTGAACGCCGACCGGCCGGTCCCCGAGGAACTCCCGTCCCGGCCGTATCCATCGGGCGGGTCACTGTACGAGCTGGAGATCTATCCGGTCGTGCGCACCGCCGATGGTGTGGAGCCGGGGATGTACCACTACGACTCTGTCGACCATGTCCTGCGGCCGGTCGCGCCCTACGACAGTCCGGCGGTCGCCAGACTGGTCGCGCCCGCGTCGCTCACCCTTGCCGATGGCCAACTGCCGCAGGTACTCCTGGTGCTCGCGGCCCGCCCGGGTCGGATCATGTGGACCTACGAGCAGATGCCGTACGCGGTGATCCTCAAACATGTCGGCGTGCTGACCCAGACGCTCTACCTCACCGCCACCGCCATGGGACTCGGCGGCGTGGCTCAGGGTTACGGAGACACCGCCGCGTTCGGCGAGGCCACCGGCACAGACGAACTGGTGGAATGCAACGTCGGGAGTTTCGTGGTGGGGACGCCGCGGGGGTAGTCGCGGGGGTAGTCGCGCTGCGGCCGGAGGACTCCGCGACACGGCAGCGGTCGCACACCTCCCCGGGTTGCGACGCTCATCCTGCGGACCATGCTGATTGACGGAGTAGGCGCGCCCCGTTCAGCGCCACGAGAATGGTGGAACCCTCGTGTCCGGCGACCGCGAGAGGCAGCGGCAGTGTGCCGACGAGATCCCAGGTGACCAGTGTGGCGATGACGGTGGCGGCGATGCACAGATTCGCGACGACATAGCGTCGCGCTTGGCGCGACAGTCGAATGAGAGCGGGCACCGCGCCGAGGTCGTCGCGCGTGATGATGGCGTCAGCAGTGTCGAGCGCGAGGTCTGATCCGTAGCGGCCCATTGCGATGCCCGTGCTGGCGGCCATCAGCGCCGGCGCGTCGTTGATGCCATCACCCACGAGGAGGACGCGTTGGCCCGCATGCTCGGCAGCACGGACGATACGAGTTTTGTCCTCGGGGAGGAGTTCGGCGTGGATCGACCCGATGTCGCAACTCTCGGCGACCTGCGCTGCCGCGGCAGCATGGTCTCCGGTGAGCACGTGAACTGGCTCGGCGGTGAGATCGCCGAGAGCTCTAACGGCGGCTGGAGCGCCGTCACGCAGTTGGTCGGAGAGCTCGATCCGGCCGATCTCCTCACCGTCGACGAACACCCCGACCACGGTGCCGACCGAATCAGCTGCGTTGGCGCGCTCGACCGTGACCCTGCGCCTGTTCACCCGGCCCACTACGCCGCGGCCGGGTAGAGCACGGAACTGCGCCACGGCGGCCACGTCGACGGATCGCTCGACGGCCGCTCGCACGAGGGCTCGTCCGAGTGGATGTTCGCTGGGTTGCTCGACTGCCGCCGCGTAGGCGAGGACCTCAGAGCTCTGCCACCGCGACAGCGTGGTGATGCGTGTGACTTCCGGACGGCCTTCGGTGAGAGTGCCCGTCTTATCGAAGGCGACCATCGTGGTCTGACCGACCGCTTCCATGACCGCAGCCGATTTCACCAGTACGCCATGCCTTCCGGCGTTGGCGATCGCGGCGAGGAGCGGCGGCATCGTCGAGAGGACGACGGCGCATGGCGATGCGACGATCATGAACACGATCGCTCGCAGTAGTGCGTCTTCGAACGAGCTGCCGAACACCATGATCGGCACACTCAGAACCAGGAGCGTCGCAACGACCACGGTCATCGAGACATCCCTGAAGGTTTGATGTCAAGCCGCGGCGGGGGTTTGGTCCTTCCATGCGGTGGCGGGGTCGTAGGGGATACCGCGGGCCAGGCAGCCATGGAGTATGCCGACGAGGCGGTTGGCGAGTTGGCGTAGCGCGGCGTTGTGGTCGACGTCTCGGGCTCGTTGTTTGCGGTAGTAGGCGCGGGCGCCGTCGTCGTGCATGAAGGCTCCGTGGGCCTGGGCCATCAGGGCGTCGACGAGTCGGTCGTTGTGGACGTAGCGGGCGGAGACGATCCGCGATTTGCCCGACTGTTTCGTGATGGGGCTGGTGCCCGCCGCGTTGCGGCGGGCTTTGCTGTTGCGGAAACGTAACGGGTCGTCCCCGAACTCGGCGAGCACCCGGGGTCCCACGGTCGGCCCCATGCCGGGCTGGCTGAGGTAGATCTCATGGTCCGGGTGCTGGGAAAAATGGGCATCGACCTCGCCGGCGAGCTCGTCGATCTGCTCGATCACCACACCCAGCACCGCCACCGAGGCGCGCACCGAGGCCGCGTAGGCGTCGGTGACCCGATCAGGTTGGCCGAGGTGCTGTCCGCGTAGGATCTGTTGTATCTCAACAGCTTTGGTGTCTTTGTTGCGGCGACCCTTGAGGAGGGGCAGGATCTGGCTTTTGGTCAGCTTCGCCGCCCGCGCCGGGGTCGGCGCCTTGGTCAGCAAGCCCAGGATCGGCCGGCTCGTCAATTCCAGATCCAACGCCGAACACACCAGCAGGATCGCCGGGAAGTACTCGCGCAGCGCCGCACGCACCCGCAGCATGTGGCGCGTGCGTTCCCAGATCATCGTCTGATGCGCGCGGGCCACCACCTTGACCGCGTCCGCGATCTCGGAGTCCCCACCACTTTCCCGCAACTGGTGGCGACGACTCCGCAGCATCTCGGCCAGCGCATGCGCATCACCCTTGTCGCTCTTGGCGCCCGAACTGACCACGATCTCGCGGTAGCGATGGGCCTGTTTGGGATCGACTCCAAATACCCGATACCCCGCAGCGATCAACGCGTTGACCCACGGACCGCGATCGATCTCGATACACACCAGCACCTGGTCAGGCTGATCGCCCTCGTCGAGGAAGGTCGCCGCGATCTCCCCGAACCTCTCGATCCCGGCGATCCCCTCAGGCAACCGCGCCCGCCGCAACACCTGCCCACGCTCGTCTTGAAACTCGACATCGTGGTGGTCTTCGGCCCAATCATCCCCGACGAACAACACTGCCACTGCCGGTGCCTCCTCACAGCTACCAAGCCGTCGATTGTTCAACACGGCAGCTGGCCGGAGGACCCTCGCGAACTAATGGTTCAGTGCTCACACCCCGAAACCACATCGGAGCCGGCACGACATCCCAGCAGCAATCACACCCTCTTGGCCGACCACCAGGGGCACGGTCTCGATCCAGAACTCGCCATCAACGGTTCCGTAGGCACGAGTGCTCACCCAGCAGCAGCCACCAACACCAAGTCTGACCCAAACTCACGACCAGACCCAGTAGCTCCCATTAGTAGGCCTGCTCGACCTTTTCGATGAACAGCTGTGTCGGGGCTTTGGTCGCGGATGCTTCTTCCACAAGTGCAACGACGCGGGCGATGACCGACTCCGAGGCCGGCCGGACCACCTCGACCGTCAGTGCACCGGTTCCGTTCACGGTTCCCGAGAGCACTTCATCGCCGACTCCCCTTGTGATCGGCACTGATTCGCCGGTCACTGCCTGCTGGTCGACCTCGCTCACCCCGTGCGTGACCACACCATCGGCACCGATCCGCTCGCCTGGGCGGACCAGGACGTGTTGCCCGACCTGCAGTTCCCGGCAATCGATCACTCTGGTCGTCCCGTCGGCATCGACCAGAGTGGCGCGCTCGGGAGCCAAGCCGAGAAGTGAGGTGACCGAGTCTGCGGTGCGTTGGGTCACGACGTTCTCCAACGCCCCCGATGCCGCGAAGATCACAATGAGCAGAGCCCCGTCGAATACCTGGCCGATCGATGCCGCAGCGATCGCAGCGACAATCATCAGCAAGTCGACGTCGAGCGTCCGCTCGCGCAGCGCCTGCAACCCGGCCACCGCGGGACCCCAGCCGCCGGTGACATAGCACGCCAGATACGCCATCCACCACAGCCATTCAGGAGCGCCGACCAGCTGCAGTCCCCACCCGAGAGCGAACCCTGCGAATGCGATCACCGCCCATCGCACCGCCGGCAACCGCATACCCGTCCGGACGATCGACGGGGGCGGCGCCGGCACACGTCCGGCGCCCTTCTCGGCGACCCGTGTCGTCGCGGTCATCGCTGGCCCTCCTCCGGTGATTCGGCAACTCGACTCGACTCGACTCGACTCGACTCGACTCGACTCTGAAGACAGAATGTATGAAGATGTCTTCATATTTCAAGTCGGCGGTATCATCGTGTTTCATGGGACACGGAGTCGAGGGGCGACATCGTCCGAGCGCTCGCTTGGATCCGGACTCCGCCGCCCATGTCGCGACGACGCTGCAAGCGCTCGCCACGCCGAGTCGCCTCCTCATCCTCACCGAGCTACGCCAGGGCCCCCGATCGGTGACCGACCTCGCCGACAGCATCGGAATGGAACAATCGGCGGTATCCCATCAGCTGCGGCTACTGCGCAATCTCGGCCTGGTGACCGGCACACGCGCGGGCCGATCGATCACCTACAGCCTGTACGACAATCACGTCGCCCAACTTCTCGACGAGGCCGTCTACCACAGCGAACACCTGCGCCTGGGCCTCGCAGACCGCCCGCGGGAAGCAAATTAGAACTGTAAGGATGCCCGGGGGAAAGCACGGCACATTCGTCTCGCCGACAGGCGTAATGCCTCACGTCAAACTGCCCGCGAAACCGGACCCATGCCTCAGATAGGAATGCCCGCGAAAGCACATCAGCCGGCAGGTACTCGAACACCCTTGCGAACATCGGGTAGGGCGGAGGGGAAGTGCGTGGTGACCATCGGCGGTGGGTGGATCGGATTGGAGATCGCGGCCGCGGCGAAGGAACGGGGCGGCGAGGTGACCGTCGTCGAACAGGCCGACGTGCCCCTGGCCGGTCCGCTCGGACCCGAAGTCGCGCAGGTCTTCGTCGACCTGCACCGGGAGAAGGGCGTCACCCTGCGCACCGGGATCGGGGTGGAGGAGATCGTCGTCGACGACGGTACCGCGACGGGTGTGCGACTCGCTGGCGGGGAGAGGATCGACGCCGACGTCGTGCTCGTCGCTGCGGGCGCGATTCCGAATCTCGAACTCGCCGAATCCGCGGATGTGAAGACCGACGGCGGCGGTGTCCTGGTGGATGCCGGGATGCGCAGCAGCGATCCCGACATCTTCGTCGTCGGGGACATCGCCAACGCCGAGCATCCCGTCCTCGGGCATCGGGTCCGCAACGAGCACTGGGCGAATGCGCTGAATCAGCCGAAGGTCGCGCCACCAATCTGCTCGGCGGCAACGCCGAATTCTCTGGCTCGACTCCGAATCGCATGTCCAGGCCGGCATGCAGGTCAACATCTGGGATCAACTCGACGGCGTGGAGGAACTCATCAGGTCCGGGGTGGTGGTCGACGAGTCGAAACTCGCCGACCCCGACGTCGCGTTGGCCGACCTGCTCGCTACTTGACCTCGGTCCGAAGTATCCGGAACACGCCCAAACTCAACGGGGCATCGAGAAGGTACCGTCTTAGTGCCCTTCTAGGTACCATGGTGGTTCGTTCAGGGAAGGGGCGTGAAGTGCCATCACTCAACATCGAGTTCACGGATGAGGAGCACGCTGGCATCAAGGCTGCCGCCGAGCGTGAGGGAGTTTCGCTGAAGCCGTTTGTCCATGATGCGGCGGTAGAGCGGGCGAGCGATCATCGTCGGCGCGTTCTGGACGCCGCCCGGCGGTCAGCTGCGTGGTCGGCGGAACTGAACGACCGCCTCAAGTGATCTACCTCGACCGGCACGACGTCATCACTGCCGGGTCGGTTGCGTGCGGCGAGCAGGTGCATGTACGCGACGAGGGGCTGCTTCAGGCCGCGGTCGCCCGGCCACAGGTGTCGGTGTTCGGCCTCGACGCCTACCCAGAACCCTGGGATAAGGCTGCGGCGCTGCTGCATTCGCTGGCTCGCAATCATCCACTGGTGGACGGGAATAAGCGAACGGCCTGGGCTTCGGCTGTCGTCTTCCTCGACATCAACGACATCGTTCCCGAGGCCGACCTGGACGTGGACCGTGCTGAGAAGTTTGTCCTCGACGTGGCACAGGGACGGATGGATAACTGGCCCGAGATCAGCATCACCCTGCACGATCTGTTCGTGTCAGCGAAGGGCACGTGAGGCAGTGCCGCCGCGAGTGATACCTGCGTCCCGCGAGTGTTATCCCACTCGCGGCGCGTGAGAAACGCTCGCGGCGTCAGTAGGAACACTCGCGTCGTCGGCCCGGTCGCGGACCTTGCGCACGTACACCTGGCGTCGGACGCGCGCGACCACCGCGCCGGCGTGTGCTGTACGCCGGCCTGGACTCGTCATCGCAGTTCTTCGCCCATGTGGGAGTGAGCGTTGTTGCGGATGCTGCGGGTGAACACCCATCCGGTGTGCACATCGGTCAGGTTCAACGTCCGCACGAACTCGCCTTTGAGGGTCGGGCCGCAATGAGCGACCGTGTCGCCCTCGAAGAACCCGGGTTCGACCTCCACCTCATCACCAGCCTTGCGGACGGTGATCGAATTACGCAGCAACACAGACGGTGTGGTCGTGGACACGCCGGATATCTGGTCTTTGGCCTTGGCGGTTCGCAGGTAGCGGTCGATGGTCGCCGCCGACATCGACAACAGCTCCGCACGCACACTCGCGCGGTAACGGTCCACTCCGGCAACAAGTTCGCCGTGCCGCTCCAGCGCATCGAGCTACACGCGCATCGATACCACGAGGTACTTGCCGCACTGCCCACCCGAGACCGCCCACACCTTCTGCAACACCTTGAGCGCATCGTAGGAGTACTTCGGCGAGCGCGGGGTGCGCTCACGCACCGCCACCGCGTGCCCCATGCCCGGCGACTGCCGCGCGGCCGCAGTCAACCGCCGCCGCGCGTTGTCACGCGACCAACCGGTCACCTCCACCACCTGATCGAGGATCCGGCCCCGGTCCTTCTACGACGCCTTCACGTACTTCCGCGCGAACCTGCTGGTCACCTCGGCCCGAGACCGCATCGACAACCCACTTCCCATCCCCCGACGATCACCATTTCGCGGGCAAACTTGTGTGAGGCACCGAGGGCGTTTCGCGGGCAGATTACGTGAGTCAAGCCGAATGGTTGACTTCGAACGGAAGTTCGAATACCTTGGTTTCCAGCAGGCCAAAACGATGACGAAGTTTCGCACCGGACAAGCACGCACACTAGCGAATGTGCTGTTCGGGCGCGGTAGAAGAACCCAGTAAGGACGCCTGCATCGCCGGTTGCACCGGTGCCGTTGTCGTATCAACTGGGGAGTCGTCATGGCCGTCACTGCTGAACTGTCTGCATCAGCTGAGCTGTCGGCGGTGGGATCGATACTGCGTGAGCTGCACTGCGACGATCTGTCGGGGCGTTCCACCTTCGACGCCATGAGTCAGCTGCTGACGCTGCGCAACCTCGTCGATCACCAGGCCGCCCGCCTGGCCGCGCAACTCGACCGGCTCGGCGTGGCCCGCGACCACGGCCGCAGTACCCGCGAACTGCTCATCGTGATGGGCTTTGCACCATCGGTCGCCCAACGACTCCTGCGTATCGCCGACGCCCTCGACGCGCTGCCCACCCTCGACGCGCACGCCGCCGACGGCGCGATTCCCGCCGAACACGTCGACGCCATCGTGCGTGGAGTCAGCCACATCGCCGGCAGATCAGCGGAACCGATCGACGACGCGCTGCGTCTAACCCATGTGACCGATCTTCTCGGACAATACTTTTCCGGCGCCACCCCCGCCGACATCGACAAACGCGCCCGCACCCTGGGCAACCAGCTCGCCGCCGACACCAACGGACTACCCGCCGCCGAAGACCGCCAACTCAACGAACTCGCCCACCACCGCGACACCGACGGGCGTCTCCACCTCGAGGCCAGCCTCGACCTCGAAGTCGGCGAAAAACTCTGCGCTGCACTGAATTCCCTCGGCGCACCCCGACCCCAACCCGACGGCTCCCGCGATCCCCGCACCATCGCCCGCCGCCACGCCGACGCCCTCGAGACCATCCTGGACATCGCAGCCCGCATGCCGAGCGACATCGCCAGCGCCGCGCCCAAAACCCAGCTCTTGCTGACCATCCCCGCCGACACGCCGACATTGGCCGAACTCGACCTCATGGGCTCGGTCACCCAAGCCACCCTGCGCCGACTGTCCTGCGATGCCGCCGCCACAACTTTGCTCGTCGACGACGAGCGCGTCCCCCTCGACATCAGCCGTGAGAAACGATTGGTGCCACCACACATCCGAAAAGCGTTGCACGTCAGAGACGAATGCTGCGTCAAATGCGGCGCACCCGCCAACCGCACCCAAGCCCACCACCTGACCCACTGGATCGACGGCGGCGACACCAGCCTCGACAACAGCTGCCTACTCTGCTCTGCGTGCCACACCGACATCCACCACAACGGCTGGGAGGTGTTCCTCGGCACCGACCGACACCCCTGGCTCATCCCACCCGTCGCCGTCGACCCCACCCGGACGCCGCTCCCCGCCCACAACCGCCGATCGTTGAATCTCGACAACCTACCCGGAGCAGCCTGACCGCTCGCTCCGAATACCCCGACCTCGCACCCGATATCGTCGGGACCGCATCTGTACCTTGACAACTCAACAGTGTGAACAGGTCTGCTGATCGAGTGACCAGAGCGTCAGCGACGGGCGCGACGGCATCGCGGTCACTCGATCAGCAGGCTCGATCAGCGAGCTTGGTCGGCAACCACCGACGCCAACGCGGACACCGACTGCTGCCACAGCTCGGTGAGTCGCTCGGCCTCTGCAGCGGTGAGCAAGCTCTCGCCGTAGCGCCAGTTGGCGACGAGCTGCGGACCGCCTTCGGTGGCGCGCACCACGGCAACCACGTCGAGGGTGTATCGCAGGGGCAGATCGGGTTCCGGATCGGTAGGGAGCCGATCGTTGAGCTCGAGGTCGGTGATCGGCATCCAGGGCTGCCACAGAACGTCACCACTGCTGGAATCCCCACCACTGCGCGGATCAGCACCGTGCAGATCGAAGCGGCCCAGATAGTTGAATTCGATCTGTGGCTCGTGCGCACCGACCAGCTCGTGGGCACCGCGCACATACTTGAGGATGCCGAAATCGATTCCACTGCCGGGAATCATCGACAAGTCAGTCGCGACGTCGTCGAGCAGAAGGGTAGCGGCGGAGCGATCGGCGGCCGCCTCCGCAGGCCCCAGATCGTGTCCGGTGCCGAGCCGAACCGGATAGACGGTGGTGAACCACCCGAGGGTTCGGGTCGTGTCCACTGACGGGCCGGCAAGTTCGTCGTCGCGCCCGTGCCCTTCGAGCGCCACATAGGCACCCTGGGTCGGATCGGCGCCGCGCTCCCGCCGCCAGCCGGCGATCGTCAGGGCCAGTGCGGCCAGCAGGAATTCGCGCATGCCCATGCGTTTGTCCAGCGAGCCGAGAACGGTCCGGGTGATGTCGACGGGCGTCAGGGTGACCGCGGACCGCAACGACGACCAGGTGTCCTTGCGCGGGTCCGGCATTCGGGCGCCGATCGGGCCGTCGGGTTCGGACACCTGCGAGATCCAGTGGTCGAGTTGCGCCGACGCCTCCGGACGATCGGCGCGGGCACGAATCTCGGTGCACCAGTGCCGATAGTCGGTGCGCTCGGCGCCGATCGTCGGCGGTGTACCGGCGGCCAGAGCCGCACCGGCGCCGGCGAGGTCGTCGAAGATGATCTGCCAACTGACCGCGTCCACGGCCAGGTGATGGATCGCGAGCAGCAGGATGTCCTGGGCGCCCGGTCGGTTCAGTCGAACCGCGGCCAGCATCCGCCCCTCGTCGGGGTCGACGGCATCATTGGCGCATCGGGCGGCAGTGGTGATGCTCGCGGGCAGCTCAGCGCTCGGCATCGAGTTGAGAACAGTTGCGGCGTCAACGGTTCCCGCTTCACGGGTGACGACCCCCGCCGGCGTACGCGTGGCGCGCAACATGTCGTGGCCGTCGATGAGGGTCTGCAGGGCCGTCTGCAGGTCGCCCTCGGAGAGACCGTCCGGCAACGCGAACAGCACCGTCTGGGTGAATCGCCGATCGTTTCCGTACTCGTCGAGCCATTCCACGATGGGCAGGGCGGGCACGATGCCGGGACCGGCGCGAGTGGCGTCGGGTTCGTCGACGTACCGGTCGATCGCATCCGCGAGGTCTGCGACCGTGGGGTGCGCCAACACCATCCGCGGCGTCACGGTCAGCTCGTGCTCGCGCAGTGCGTGCACCGCCGCCATCGCGACGATGCTGTCGAGGCCGAGATCGAAGAAGTCCTCGTCGGCCGCCGGAGCACTCCCGAGCACCGCGCCGATCACCGACGACACCACACGACCGGTGGCGGTGAGATCGGCGGTGTCCGCGCCGGAACGCGCCTGCAGGGCCTGCGCCGCCGACTCGGCCAGGGCGCGGCTGTCCACCTTGCCGTTGCTGTTCATCGGCAGTATCGGAAGCGTCACGATCCGGGTGGGCACCATATGCGCGGGAAGCACCTCCGCCAACTCCAAACGCACCTGACGCGCATCGAGTTCGGCGCCGGCAGCGAATCCGACGAGCGCCGGACCGGCCGTCCGGTCGACCACCACCACAGCGGCCGCCCGAATCCCGGGCAGCCGCCGCAGCGCCGCCTCGATCTCGCCGGTCTCGATGCGGTAGCCGCGGATCTTCACCTGGTCGTCTCGGCGACCGACGAAGACGATGTCGCCGCGGTCGTTGCGGCGCACCAGATCTCCGGTGCGATACATCCGCTCTCCGGCGACGAACGGATCTGCGACGAAGCGCCCGGCGGTCATCGCCGACCTGCCCACGTAACCGCGGGTGACCTGCGCACCAGAGAGATACAGCTCCCCGGCGATCCCGGTGGGCACCTGACGCAGACGGGAGTCGAGGATGTAGGCGGCCATCCGGTCGGTGGGTGAACCGATCGTGGGTTCCGGGGAATCCGGTATGCGGGCGACCACCGCCTCGACCGTGGTCTCCGTCGGGCCGTAACAGTTGTGTGCGGTGGTGGCCGGCAGCGCACTCAGCTGTTGCCAGAGCGCGGGTCCGATCGCCTCGCCACCGAGTGCCAGCACGGACAGATGGGCGTGTCCGACGCCCTCGTCGCCGACCAGCCCGGCCGCAGCGAGCTGACCGAACATGGATGGAGTGGTGTCGATCATGTCGATCGCGCGGTGTGTGAGGCCGGCGACCAGCCGGTCGGCGTCACGCATCTCGTCCTCCCCGAACAGGTGGACGGCGTGCCCGTCGAGCAGCGCCGCCAGCGGCTGCCATGACGCGTCGAAACTGAACGTCCAGGCATGGGCCACGCGAAGCGGGCGGCCGAGTCGCTGCTGTGCCGGGGCAAGCATGTGGTCGCGATGGTCGCGGCAGTAGCTCACCAGTGCGGCATGGGTTCCGATGACGCCCTTGGGTTCTCCGGTCGAACCCGAGGTGAAGATGACGTATGCGCTACTTTCGCGACATAGCGCGGGGGGTGCGATCTCAGCGGGACGGGCGGCGATCCGCTCCGCCGTCGCCGCATCGTCGAGGGTTACCGCGGCAACCCTGCCATCGGTCTGGAACCGCGGAAGATTGGCCAGATCGGTCACGACGACCCGCGCGCCGGATTGCGCCAGCATGTTGGCCATCCGCTGATCGGGCAGTGCGACATCGACCGGGACGTATGCTCCGCCGGCATGCATCGTGGCCAGGATGGTGATGACCGAATCCGCCGATCGAGGCAGCGCGATCGCGACCACCGACTCTGGTCCAATGCCCAGGTCGCGGAGTTCACCGGCGAGCCGGGCGGAACGCGCGGCGAGCTCAGCGTAGCCGAAGGTCTGCGTCGCATCGACAAGCGCGGGCGCCTCCGGTGTCCGGCGGGCCTGATCGAGGAACGCCGCGATCACCGACGGTGCGAGGTCTACGGCTTCGGCCTGCCGCATGGAGGTCCGTTCGATCAGTGCGCGCTCGGCCGACAGCAGGACGTCGAGAGCATCTGCGGGACCATCACCCGCCGCGGGCAGCTGTTCGAGCACCCGCAGGAGCCGTTGCGCCACGTCGGTGGGCCGCAGATCGCCGAGTGCTCCGTCGATCGTCTCGGTGATGATGACGAGTTCGCCGTCGAGCAGGTAGGCGACCACGGTGAGCGGGTAGTGCGCCAGGCTCTCCATGGCGAGCGGCAGAAAGCGGGTGCCGTCCGGGGCGGTGACCGGTTCGGTGGCCGCGCCGATCGGGGCATTCTCGAATACGAAGAGCGTGTCGAAGAGCGCCACATGCCCCGAGGCCCGCTGAATGTCGGACAGTCCCAGGTAGCCGTGGTCGCGCATGGTGCTCGACGCGCGTTGCAGCGCACGGCAATGCTCGACGACCGTGTTCTGCCCGTCGGACGTCGCCAGGCTGACGCGCGACGGGACGGTGTTGATGAACAGTCCGATCATCTCGTCGGCGCCGGCGAGCCCTTGCGGCCGGCCGGAGATGGTGGTGCCGAAGACCACGTCGTCGCGGTCGGTGAGTCGTCCGAGCACGGTTGCCCACGCGTACTGGACAGCGGTGTTGACAGTCAGGCCCGCCGACCGGGCCCAGGCGACCAGACGTTCGGTGCCGGCGACCGGCAGCCGGTGGCGGGTGCGGACGGGTTCGGTGACCGACGCTCCCGGCTCGCCGAGCATCAACGGTTCGACACCGGCCAGATGGTCCACCCACTGCGCCCGTGCGACATCGGTGTCCTGGGCGGCCAGCCATGCGATGTAGTTGCGATACGGCCGCACTGGCGGCAACGTCACGGTGGATGCGCCGGCGGCGTAGATGGTCAGCAGCTCCTGGAAGAAGAGCGCGATCGACCACCCGTCCATCAGGATGTGGTGGGCGGTGACCAGGAGTCGCCACCGGCCTTCGAGGTCGACCAGTTTCACTCGGATGGCCGGCCCGCGGCGCAGGTCGAATCGGCGCGCACGTTCGGCGGTGGCCAACTCGTCGAATTGTGCGGCGGATGCCCGGACCTCTTCCCACGGCACCTCCACCCGGCTGGGGACGATCTGTACCGGCTTGGGAAGGTCCTTGTCCCACAGTGAGACACGCAGGTTGGGATGCCGTTCGATGACGCGGTCGACCGAGTTGTGCAGCTGTGCGGCGTCGAGCGGTCCACTGATCTCGACGACGAACTGCATGGAATAGACGTCGAACCCGTCGCCGGCCATCTCCGACAGGGTGAACAGCCCCTCCTGCAGCGGGCTGAGTGCCAGGACGTCCTCGATCTCGGGAGCTGCGGTCACTGGTGCGACTTCCACGCCGCCCCGAGCGACTGCAGCATGTCATCGCTGAGGCCCGATGCGCTCATCGGGGCGGCGTCGGCCTGACCCTGTTCGTCGGAGTGCTCATCGAGCGGCCGGGATCGTTCCTCGTCGACGGCGGCGGCGAGTTCGGCGATCGAATAGTGGTCGAAGATCTGCTGCGGTGCCAGCGGAAGGCCCTCCGCCGCTGCGCGAGCCGACCACTGGATCGAGATGACACTGTCTCCGCCGACGGCGAAGAAGTTGTCGTCGCGGCCGAGTCCGTCGATGCCGAGAAGATCGGACAGGATCGCGATCAGGCGTTCCTCGGTCGGGGTCTGCGCCCCGCCGCCGGCCGCTGCCGCCATCGCCATCACCACTGGCGTCGGCGCGGAGTCGAACGGATCGGTGAATCGCGATCCCGGTGCCAGCGCGGCCAGCGACTCTCCGAGCGAGGTTCCCGCGCCGGCGTCGGTCGCCACCCACTCACGCACCGATCCCAGATCGGTCGAGCCGGTGTGCTGCAACGCCGCCAGCGTCCGCGGCGCGGCGTGGACGCGGTGCGGACGGTGGCGGGTGATGATCGCGGCGAGTTCGGCGGGGTCCTCCCCGTGCATGTCGGCGGTGACCACTCCGGGCAGCGGCGGTACGACGATGGCATCCACAGCAGTGTCGGCGTCGGTGGCGAAAGCGGCGAGCATGGCGCCCAGAGCCGCCGCGATTCCGTCGATCGTGCTCTGCTCATAGAGATCTGCACTGCCCACGACACGCCCGTCGAGCCCACCGTCGGCGTTGACCGCGAGGATCACGTTGAGATCCAGGAAGGACGTGTCCTGCTCCACCGGCAGCAGCGCGATGGTCGACCCGGCGTCGTCCAGTGGGCGGCCGGCCGTGTTCTGGTCGCGGTCCCGGAAGTGGATCATGCTCTGGAACAGCGGGTTGCGCGATCGCGTGCGCCGCGGGTTCAGGGCTTCCACGAGTCGCTCGATCGGTACGTCCTGGTGGGCGAAGGCGTCCAGAACGGTGTCGCGGCATCGGCGGACGAGGTCACGGACGGTGGGGCTGCCGTCGGTGCGCGTGCGCAGCGCGACCATGTTGGCGAAGAGACCGACGACTCGTTCGGTACCAGGGTCGACACGTCCCGCGACGGGGGTTCCTATCGCGATGTCGTCACCGCCACCGAGTCGGCTCCACAAGGCCGTGAGCGCGGCGGTGACCATCATGAATTCGGTGGCACCGCAATCGTCGGCGACGCGCCGCAAGCGCCGGTGCGTCTCCGCCGGCACGGTGAGATCGGCGAGCACACCGACCTTGCCGAGCGCGGATGGCCGCGGGTGGTCGGTGGCCACGGTGATCTCGTCGGGCTGCCCGTCGAGCACCGAACGCCAGCGCTCGATCTGCCGTCGCCCGAATGCTGCTGCCGCGTCCGCACTTCCCATGCTGTCGGGGTCGTCGGTATCCGACGATCCCGTGACCGGGGCGCTGGGACGGTCGATCCCCACCGGGAACACCTGGTGTTGCCAGAGTGCGTAATCGGTGTAGGTCAACTCCGATGAGATCCCGTGCCCAGGCGACAGCGCGGGCACAGCCCCGGCAGCGCGCGCCCGGTAGGCCGTGATCAGGTCGTCGATCAGCACGTCGGTGGACCAGTGGTCGATCACCATGTGATGCACGACCAGCGACAGCGTGTGGCGGATGTCGTTCTCGCGCAACAGGGTGGCGTTCAGCAGCGGCCCCTCGGCGAGATCGAAGACGTGGTCGCGGGCGCGTGCCAGGTGCTCGGTGGTCGCGCCGGGGTCGTCGACGTCGACGATCGGCACATCGACATGTGCCGCGTCGGTGATGCGCGCGGTCGGTAGGCCGTCGCGCTCGACGAAGGTGGTGCGCAATGCCGAATGGTGGCCCACCACATCGGTGAGCGCCACACGCAGTGCGGTGGTGTCGATCGGACCGTCGAGGCGCATCGCGAGCGGGATGTTGCCCGCCGCCCCGGGGCCTTCGAAGCGATGTTGGAACCACATCGCCAGCTGCGAGAAGGACAGCGGGAGCGGCTCCGGCGCGTCGACGTGACGCAACGGCGGACGTGCCGGCGCCGACGGCGTGGCCGGAGCAGCAATGCCGTCCAGGGTGTCCGCATCGTCGAAGTCGCCGAGGTCGTCCAGGTCACCCAGCTCATCGAGGTCGATGCCGAACTCGTCGCGCACTGCCGCATTCACCGCCGCTGCCAGGCCGGCAACGGTCGGATTGTCCAGCGGCAGTCGCACATCCACGTCGATGCCGAACTCGGTGGTCAGCGTGGTGACCAGTCGCGCGGCCAGCAGCGAGTGGCCGCCGAGATCGAAGAAGGACGATCCCGCCGAGATGTCGTCGGAACCGAACAGTTCCCCGTACACCGCCGCGATCCGCTTCTCGGTCGGCGTCTGCGGTGCACGGTCGTCGCGGGGGCGCGCACTGATGATCGGCAGGGCATCGCGATCGAGCTTGCCGTGCGTCGTCAGCGGGACCTCATCGATGACGGCCACAGCCGACGGCACCATGTAATCCGGAAGCCGGATGCGCGCGTGGGACAACACGGCGTCCAAGTCGAGGTCCGCCCCGACGTGAGCCGCCGGGATGACATAGGCGAGCAGACGCGCACCGGCGTCATCGGAGTCGACCACAACCAGTGCGTGCGCGACGTCGGGATGGTCGGCCAGACCGGCCTCCACTTCGCCGAGCTCGATGCGAAAACCGCGCACCTTGACCTGTTCGTCGGCGCGGCCGACGAATTCCAGGTCGCCGTCGGTATTGCGGCGCGCAAGGTCGCCGGTGCGGTAGAGCCGACCGCCAGGGGTGAACGGATCGGCGATGAACCGGGTCGCGGTCAGCGTCGGACGTCCAAGGTATCCGCGCGCCAGTTGCGGTCCGCCCAAATAGATTTCGCCCACCATGCCGTCGGGAAGCAACTGCAATCCCGGATCGAGCAGATAGGCGGTCACGTTGGTGTTGGGCGTGCCGATCGGGACCACTGCGTTGCCCTGCGGAGTGGTGATCGGATAGTGCGTGGCTGCGACGACCGCCTCGGTGGGGCCGTAGTTGTTCGACAGCGCTGCGTCGAAGGCTGTGGTGAAGGCGTCGGCGACCTCACCGGGGAACGCTTCGCCGCCGACCGGGACGGTGCGCAGCATCGTCCACTGTTTGACCTCCGGCACCATCAGCAGCGTCGACAGCAGGGTCGGCACCATGTGCATCACGGTGACGCGCTGCCGCACCAGCAGGTCGGCCATGTAGGCGATGTCGTGCACTGCACCGGGTTTGGGCACCACCAGGGTCGCACCCATGGCCAGTGTGCAGAAGATCTCGAACATCGACGCGTCGAAGCTCACCGAGGAGGTCTGCACCAGGCGGTCGTCGGCATCGAGCACCTCGCCGGCTCCGAATCCGTTGAGGTGATCGGCGATGGCGTCGTGGGCCACCGCAACACCTTTCGGCGTCCCGGTGGATCCGGAGGTGTAGATCACGTAGGCGAGGTTCGTCGGCCGCAGCGGTTCGCGCCGGTCGGCATCGGTGGGAGCGGCGGCGGAGGGGAACTCGGTTCCGGCTGCCGCTTCGGCCTCGACGGCGGCAAGTGAGTCCGCATCGAGCACCAGGCGGGGCCCGGCGTCGGAGATGAGGAAGTCGGCCCGATCGGCCGGATAGTCGGGGTCGATGGGCAGGTAGGCGGCACCCGATTTGAGGACGGCGAGCGCGGCGACCACGAACCCGACCGAGGCACCGAGACGGAGCCCGATCAGGTCGTCGGGACCGGCCCCCGAGCTGATCAGCCAATGCGCCAGCCGGTTCGATCTCTCGTCGAGAGCCCGGTAGCTGAGGGTGATGTCGTCGGAGACGACGGCCTCGTGATCTGGCCGCGCAGCGACCGCGGCGGCGAACAGGTCCACGACGGTGCTCGCCGCAACCGGCGCCTGATGCCCTGCGGAGGCGGCGAGGACCCGATCGCGGGTCGCGGGGGCCAGCAGGTCGTGGTCACGGATCGCCCGGTGCGGCTCGTCGAGCATGCGTTCGAGCAACAGGAGGTAGCCGTCGGCGATGTCGGCGGCCAGGGTGTCGCCGAAACGGTCGGTGTCGTATTCGAGCTCCAGCGACGGCTGATCGTCGGTCACGATGCTGAATTCGAGCGGGAGCTGCCCGTTCGGTGTGCTCAGACCGTCGAGTGGCTCGCTGGTGACGTCGCGCAGGGCAAATCCGTGCGCGTCGCCGCGCGCGCTGAGACTGATCTCGACGAGCCGTTCCAGACCGTCGCCTCCGGCGGAGCGTTGCGGGTTGAGCGCGCCGACGACGGCGTCGATCGGTGCGGTCTGGTGGGCGAGGCCGTCCACCAGTCGTTGTCCCGCGGACGCGACGAGCTGGGCGAAGGTGTCGTCGCCGGCCGGCCGGGTCCGGGTGAGCAGCGTGTTGCCGAAATAGCCGATGAGCGCGGCGGCGTGCGCAGGCCGATGAGTGACCGGCACCGCGATGGTGAAGTCGGTGGCCCCGGTGAGCCGATGGATCAGCGCGTCAAGGGCGGCGGCGTGGACGGTGAACGGGCTGACCGCCGCCGCACGGGCGGCGTTGTCGACCTTGGCCCGCAGTGCCTCGGTCAGGGGGCGGGTGAGCAGCGCGCTCTGCCGTTTCCCGGCCCTGCTCGAGAGACTCGCGGGCAGGCCGACCGGTTCGGGAATGGGCGTGAGCTGGGCTCGCCAGTACTCGAGGTCGGCTGCGACGGTGGCGGAATCGGCCCCGGGCAGGTCGACGTACTGCCGCGGGAGTGGCTCCGGCCCACCGGTTTCCCCCGTGCTGTCGCCAACTGCGTTGTAGGCCTGGTTGACCTCGGCGAACAACACCGGCCACGACTCGTCGTCCCAGCAGATGTGGTGCACGGTCAACAACAGGACGTGGTCGTCGACACCGGCCGCGACCAGTAGTACTCGGATCGGCGGCTCGGCGGTCAGATCGAACGGTGTGCCGAACTCACGCTGGGCGAGCACTTTCAGTCGCCGATCGCGACGCGCACCGGTCAGGTCGCCGACGTCGTCGGTGCGCCACGAAATCGTGGCGGCGGTGTGGTGGCGCGCGAGGGGTTCGCCGTCGTCACCGAGTTCGTAGGTGGTGCGCAGGATCTCGTGCCGCTCCACCACCGAGGTGAACGCTGCGCGCAGCCGCTGGGCATCGAGCGGACCGACAAGCCGATGGGCCACCCCGACATTGAGACTGGTGTCGGCGCTGTCGCGGTGCGACACGAACCAGAGCCTGCGTTGTGCGGCCGCCAATGGACTGGTCGCACCGTCCGGGCGCGCCGCGATCAGGGTGTCCGCACCGGCGCCGGACAGCCCGCCGGCCGCCAGGCGCTGACGGAGCAGTTCTTTTCTGCGCTGGGTGAGGTCGTCGCTCATCGTGTTCAGAGGCTGCAGGGGATCTGTGCGTAGGAACCGATGTCACAGATGGAGCGGTTCGACAGCTTCCACTGACCGTCCTGCCAGACCCAGTACACCGGCATCGTCGCCGGCTGGTAGCCCGGGGACTTCAGTTCGAGCGTCGCCTTGGCGGTGTTGCCGGTCACGGTGACCGGTCCGACCACGTTGTAGGAGAAACCGAGCGGCTTGAATCGCTGCAGCAGCAGCACGATCGGCTGCGCCTGATTCACCGCACGCTGGCCACCCTCCAATCGCTTCGCCTTCTGGGCGTTGGAGCCGCCGCCGACCAGAACGTCGAGGTCGTTCTGCAGCTGGCCGACGGTGGGCGTCGCCCGCGATGCGGTGGTCGCCTGGGTGGTCTGCTCGGTGGTCGGCTGGGTCGTCTGCGGTGCGGCAGCCTCCGGCACCGTGCCCGGCGCCAGCCCCCCACCGGATGCGCCGCCACCGGTCGGCAGGTCGGCGCTGCTGCCTTCACCGGGCGGGCCGAGCACCTCGCCCTTCGGGCCGGCCGCGATCGACGGATTCGCCGGAGCGGCTGCCGGCGGCGCGGACGAGGCGGGTGCACCCGCGGTGGGCGCCTGCTGCGGCATCTGCCCCTGCGCGGATCCGAGGTTGACCACGGTGGGCTGTGCGGACGAGGCCGACGTGCCCTGCCCGACGTCGGAGAGCAGCAATCCCACCACACCGATCGTCACGATCAACGCGGAGACGATCGCCGAGACACCACCGGCCACCAACACCGTGGGCCAACTGACGCCGGACGACCCGCCGACCGGGGTATCGGCCGGGGTGTCGGCCTCGTCGGCGGAGGTGTCGGCGGCGACGGCCTCGCCCCGTTCCGGCGCGGCCGAATAGGCCGGTGCACCGATCGGTCCGGTCTCGGTGTTGTCGTACTCGCTCGACATGGGCTCGCTCCCCTCACTGGGCCCGTGGTCTTTCATTAGCCTCACCTTACTTCATCGCCACTACGGGCTGTCAGCACCCATCAGCGCGATGACCTCCCGCAACGTCGCGCCGCCGAGAATCGCCTCGATCGGCAGGTCCTGTGCAAGCGTGGCCTGCACCCGCTTGCGAAGGTCGAGGGCCTGCAACGAGTCCAGGCCGAGCGCGACGAGGGGTAGATCGGGGTCGAGATCCAGGTCGCCCGCCGACAATCCCATCGCGGCCGCGAGTTCGGTGCGCAGCAGCTGGGCACGGTCGGTGTCGGGACCTGCGGCGCCGTGGGCAGCGGGCTCGGCAGGTGGCACCGGCGCCGATGCCGCGTCGGCCACTGCAGAACCAACGCCCGGGTGTGCCCGGTCATCACGGGAGGCAGAGCCCTGCGATGCCGACGCGTCGCAGACAGCAGCGTTGTGTGCCGCCGCGACAGATGCCGACGCCATGGCAGCGTCGTCGATCTCGGCCAGGATCTGCGGGGTTCCCAGCACCGCCAGGAGATCGCGCAACTCGGCCCAATCGGCGGCGAGGACGATGCTGTCGGCGGATCGATCCGCGAGTCCCGCCGCGATCGCGGCCCCCGGAGCCATCGGGACGACCCCCGTACCCTGCACGCGGGCGACGCCCTCGGCGTCGAGCGGCCCCTGGACGCGCCACAACCCCCACTGCACCGATGCCGCCGCGATCCCGTCGGCCCGTAGTTCGGCCGCGGTGACATCGACCATTCGGTTGGCCATGGCGTAGAGCGCCTGATCCCGCCCACCGAGCGTCGCGGCCAGCGACGAGCACAGCAACACACCGAACTCGTCGGCACGCGTAATCGCCCGGACGACGTTGCGGACCCCGCCGACCTTGGACCGGATCGCGACGCCGATGTCCTCGGCGGAGATGGTGTCCATCGGCCCCGCCACATAGTCGAGGGCTGCATGCAGGACCAACCCGACCGGTTCGGGCAGCCGGGACGCCAACTCGTCGATCGCGGCCTCGTCACCGATGTCGCAGGTGACGACGTCGATCGCGGCGTGGTGGCGTCGACGCATTGCGTCGATCCGGCGCCGCACCTCGGTGGTGCCGCCCGATCGGCTGACCAGAGTGATGCGGTCGGCGCCGCCGGACGCGAAGTACTCGCAGAATTCCAGCCCGAGCTTGCCGGTGCCGCCGGTGATCAGCACGTGCGGGGTGTCGGGCCGCACGGGTGTGGCGGCCGTCTGGTCGGGTGTGGTCGGGATCAGCCGTTTCACGAAGAGTTCGCTTCCCCGCACGGCGATCTCCGGTTCCGCTGCCACATGCAATGCGGACACCACGGCGGCTGCTCGTCCGTCGGCGAGTGCGGTATCCCCCTCGGTGCCGAGGTCGAGGTGCCGGAAACGGGTGGTGGGGTACTCGGTGGCGGCGCAGCGCAGTGCGGAACTGATCGAAGCCTGAACCAGATCCACGGTGGGACTGTTTGTTTCGACAGCATTCGCCGTCGTGGTTCGGTCCACGAACTCACCGTCGACGGTCAGCCACCAGAACTGCTCCGGGAGTGGTCCCGAACCGGGCCGCCATCGTCCGTCGGCGAGGACCGCCGCCAGGTGGTCGGCGGCGGCGTCGGGTTTGGTGCCGGGCATCCCGGTCAACAGCAGCACGGTGTCGTGGTCGGCTACGCCATGCTGTTCGCCAATCGTCGATCCAGCGGGGTCGATCAGGGTGGCCACGGCCCCCTGATCTGGTGCCGCTGCGCATATCTCGGCAGCGAGGTCGGCGCATTGTCCGGTGGGATCGAGAACGGCGATCCTTCTCGGCGCCTGCAGCTTACGGCGCTTGAGCGGAAGCCACCCGACCTGCATCCGATGGACGGTGCGACCGACCTGGCGGGCTGCCCAGTCCGGCGCATTGACGTCGTCGCCGAGTCCGGATTCGCGATCGGCCCACAGGTGGACACGCCGCATCGCCGTGTTGGGGAACCCCTCCAACGGGGGATGTGGCGCAGCGTGCGCACCGGCATCGGTCAGGGCGTCCCACCGGAATCCGGTGTCCGCGACGGCCACCGCAGCGACGTTGCGGGTGAATTCTGCCAGGCCGTCGGCATCTCGACGCGATGTGCCGATGATCTGCCGAGGTCCGGTGCTCGCATCGCCGATGCCGGCCACGGTCTCGCCGATCGCGAGCAGCAAGGTCGGGTGTTCGGACATCTCGACAAAGAGGTCGGCGCCGTGGGTGAGGGCGGCGTCGCTGATCGCCTTGTCGAATCGCACCCGGTTGCGTAGGTTCCAGAACCAGTAGTCGCCCAGCGACATCGAGTCGTCGACGGCGCCGCCGAGGGTCGCTCCGACGCACGGCAGGCTGCCGGCCAACATCGACTCGTGCTCCAGGTAGGTGCCGAGGGCATCGAGAAAGGCGGGCTGATACTCGCTGACCACGCTGGTGTGCGCCGGGTATTCGACGCGGATCTCTTTAGCGAATTTGCCCTGGGCGGTCAGTGATTCCACCATCTCGAGCACCGTGTCCCGCTTGCCCGAGATACACAGGATGTGCGCGGAGTTGACCACCGACAGCTGCGCCCAGCCCGAGTGGCGGGCCAACATGTCCTCGCATTCCTCGACGTCGATGCCGACGACGGCCATGGTGTGCCCGCGTGGGGAGAGCTCGTGCACGAGTCGGGCCCGGATGGTCACGATCGTCAGCGCGTCTGAGAGGGTCATCGCACCGCTGCGGTACGCCGCCGCGATCTCGCCCTGCGAATGTCCGACGGTGAGTGCGGGCGTCACGCCGGCGGCATCCCACATCGCGGTGAGCCCCACCATCTGCATGAACAGGGCGGGTTGGATCACCCGGACGTCGGTGGCGGCCGGATCGTCGTCCGCGAGCTCACCGAGGACGTAGTCGCGCGGGGACGTCCCGAACAGCCGCATCGACTGCGTGTGGCATTCCTGTATCGCACGCCGATACGGTTCGGAGAGTATGTGATAGCCGCGTCCCATCCCGGGCCGTTGACTGCCCTGGCCGGGGAAGGTGTACGCGACCCGGCGGGCGGTGGCCGCGCCGGTCCCGCGAATCACGTCGGGATGTGCCCGGCCGTCGGCGAGGGCACTCAACGCGTCGGCGAGCTGATGCGGGTCGGTGGCCAGGACGAGCGCACGATGCCGGCGGGCCGGCCGAGTGCGCAGCAGCTGATCGGCGACGGCGGTCACCGGAACCGTCGGATGGGTCCGGACGTAGTCGCGCAGCGCTGCCGCCTCGGCCGCGACGAGTTCGGATGCATCCGAGCTCACCAGCACCGGGACCCGTCCGTCGGGCATCCTCGGGCCCACGGACGGCACTGTCACGGTGGATGTTTCGGACATGGTCTGCTCAGACAAGTGCTGCCTCACTCTCCGCGACCGGCATCGAGACGATGGCGTGGGCGTTGGTTCCCGACACCCCGAAACTCGAGACCGCGGCGTAGCGTCGATCGCCGCGTGGCTCCCATGGTTGCGTGGTCGTCGACAGGCGTAGCGCGCCGCGGCCCCAATCGATGGCGTCGGTGGGATCGTCGGCGTACAGGCTCGGGACGGTCATGCCGTGCCGGCCACACTGCAGCACCTTGATGAGCCCGAGGATTCCGGCCGCAGCCTGCGCATGTCCCGCATTGGATTTGACCGAACCGAGCAGGACCGGGCGCTCGGCGGACCGGGCGGCACCGTAGGTGTTCTGCAGCGCTTCGAGTTCCATCGGGTCGCCGAGTGGGGTGCCGGTGCCGTGGCCTTCGATCAGGTCGATGTCGGCCGGGCACACCCCCGCCGCCGCGATGGTGCGCTCGACCAGTTGCTGCTGGGCCCGCGCGTTGGGCACCACGATCGGTCCGCCGCCACCGTTGTGATTGACCCGGGTGCCGAGCACGGTGCCGTAGATGCGGTGCCCGAGCCGGCGCGCACGGCCTTCTGGTTCGACGACCACCACGCCGGCGCCCTCACCCCACAACGTGCCGGTCGCGGCGGCGCTGTAGGAACGGCAGTGCCCGTCGGTGGCGAGGCCGTTGTTCTTCGCGAATTCGAAGAAGGCGCCAGGCGAACCCATCACGCACACCCCGCCGGCCAGCGCCCACTCGCACTCCCCCGAACGGACGGCGTTGGCTGCGAGGTGGAGCGCGGTCAACGACGAGGCGCAGGCGGTGTCGACTGTCATCGACGGACCGGTCGTGCCGAGGACATGGGAGATCCGGCCCGCGACCGCCCCCAGCGCGGTACCGGCGATGCGGTGCCCGGAGTACTCGTTGACGGCGGCCGCGCGTGGCCCGTATTCGGCGATCGACGCGCCCATGTAGACGCCGACCTCCTGTTCGCGCAATGCGGCTGGGTTGATCCCGGTGTTCTCCAACGCCCGCCAGGCCACCCGCATCGCGACGCGTTGCTGCGGGTCCATGGCGACGGCCTCTCGGGGACTCACACCGAAGAACAGCGGGTCGAAGTCGGCTGCGCCGCTCAGGAATCCACCGGCGTCGGAGACCTCGCCCCAACCGTCGAGGGCACCGAGGGCGAGCACCTGGTCGACCGGCCAATCGCGGTCCCGCGGGAACGGCTCGATGAGTTCCACACCGTCCGCGAGCGCTGCGAAGTACTCCTCGGGTGTCTCGATGCCGCCCGGGGCCTCCACCGCCATGCCGGCGATGACGACGGGTTCGGCGGTGTTCATCGGTGGCCCACCCGGTGTACGGCTGCGTCGCGGGTCTCGACGAGCACCTCGAGGATCTCCGCGTCGTTGGCGTCGAGGTAGAAGTGCCCGCCGTCGAGCACGCTGACCGTGACATCGTCGGCGTGCTGGGTCCAGCTGTGCAGGTCGTGTGGACGGATCACCGGGTCGTCGGCGCCGCCGAGCACCGTGATCGGCGCAGCGATGCGGGCGTCGGTGGTCGCACTATAGGCGTCGAATGCCTGGTAGTCGGACCGGAGTACCGGCAATGCCATCCGCATGACGGCATCGCTGCCCATCACCGCTCCGCCGGTTCCCTCCAGCGCCGAGAGGTGTGCCATCAGTCCGTCGTCGTCGGTCGGGTGCGGCGGGAGATCGGCGACCTTGCTCGGTGCGGTGGCCGCCGACACCACAAGTCCCGCGATCGGCACCGCGGAAACCTCGGCGCGACGAACAAATTCGAACGCGACGATGGCCCCGAGGCTGTGTCCGAAGACGGTCAGCGGGTGCGAATGCGCGTCGGGGCGAGCGAGATATGCCGCATGGGCCTCGTCGGCCAGATCGGTGAGCGTGCTGGCTGCCGGTTCCCGCATCCGGTCCTGCCGTCCCGGATACTGCATGATCAGCACGGTGAACTCACGGCTGAACAGTTCCGACAGCGCTCGGTAGGCCGATGCGCCCGCGCCGGCATGGGGGAAGACGAGCAGCGGTGGCAGGCCGGGCCGGAGCGGTTGGTGGAACTGCCGCAGCGCGCCAAGGGCGGGGCGGGCGGTGCCGGACTGGTTCTGCGTCATATCAACTTCCTGTGTGGGTTAGCCTGGCCAGCATGTCCACTCGAGAACGAACGGAGCCGACCGCGATGGAGTCCGCCGATGCCGGATCGTCCGATGAGTACCGCATCGGACGCGAGATCACCGATGTCGGAGAGGATGTGGTCGCCGCGGGTCCGCCGGTGGTACCGGAGATGACCGGCCGGTTGCGGTTGCGGGCGGTGGATCCGACCGGCGGTGATCCGGCGATGTTGGCGTCCTGGTTCACGCGACCGCATCTGGCGGAGACCTGGGAGCAGGAGTGGCCGGAATCGAGGTGGCGGGCCGATTCGGCATACCGCCTCGCGGGCGATTACTCGCGTCCGCTGATCATCACGATGGACGGCATCGAGGTCGGGTATCTGGACTTGTACCGTCCGGCGCGCGACGAGATCGCGCGGCTGTATCCGGCCGACCCGCACGACATGGGCTTCCACATCGCGACCGCCGACCCGGCGCTCCTCGGGCAGGGTGTGATCTCGGCGTGGCTCGCCGACCTGGCGCAGGCCATCTTCCAGACCGAGCCGCGTTGCCGCCGTGTCGTTCTGGACCCTGCTGCCGGGAACGCGCCCATCCGCCGTGCCCTGACCAAGCACGGCTGGATCGATGTGGGCGAATTCGATGTCCGACCAGATCGGCGGATCGCCATGCACATCCTGGGCCGGACCCCGGATGACGTGCCGCAGTTGTAGTCCGGCCATGTCAGCGTTCCTCGCTCAGGGCTGCGGCGCGTGCGCCGCGGCCTTGCCGCTCGGTGATGCGTAGCACGCGGTTGGACAGCTCCCCGAGTGAACTCAGGTTGGGGAAACCCGGCCCCTGCGCGAAGCCGGCGAGGTTGGGCAGGAACAGTTTCGGCGTCAGACCGGTGACGGCGAGGTCGTGCCCGATCGCCGACTCGATGCGGTCGAGGGTGGGTGGCCAGCCGAGGGTGAGCTCGAGCAGATCCGCGGCATCGTCGCTGAACAGGTCGAGGAACCACAGGGGCTGACCACCGGTCGCGTCGACGACGAGATCGAAGGTGAGCGTCTGTGGGGTGCGCCCCTCGTTGTGCAAGGTCACCGCGATCTGCTCGCCGACCCGCCGCGCGGCCACCACACGCCCCTGCAGATGGTGAATGCGGCTGTCACCCAACAGGTTCTCCTGCACACTCACCGAGAACACACCCCGGTCGGTCCGCCGGATCACGTCGCGTCGTTCTTGCGGCGAGATGGCTGCCCAACCGGTTGGATCGCTGAACATCGCGTTCTCGAAATAGCTTTCGCCGCGCGTGTAGATCGTGGCGCCGGGCGAGATCACCGAGATCGACATGACCTCATGACGGGCGAGTTCGTCCAGGGCGGAACCGGCGGTCTCGCCGCCACCGATCACCGCGGCACGCGATGCGACCGGTAGGTCGCGGCGCGAGACCCGGTCCCAGAACGCCGCGACCGACAGCACATGCTCGTCGTCGAGCAGTGCCGTGTCGCTGGATCCGGGGCCGGTGATCATGAGCGCGTCGCCGACGACCTCGGTGCTCCCCCCGTCGGCCGTCGTGATCTGCAGGCTCCACTGCTCGTCGTCGGCGGAGATCGACCGCACGGTGCCGATGGTCACGTCGAGGTCGATCCGGGTGGCCACCCACTGCAGGTAGCGCGCCCACACATGGTGGTGCGGGTTGGGCCGGCCGCGGTCGATCCATTCGGCGTAGGTCTGGTGTTCCACCAGAAACGACATCCAGCTGTAGTTCTGCATGCGCCGACTGATCTCGGCGTTGAGGTCGCTGTGCGGGGTGCGACCGGTGACCGTGGACCGGTAGGGGAAGCCGATGTCCTTCTCGGGTCCGGTGCCGAGCCGGTGGCGCCCGTCGGTCCAGCCGCCGATGGATTGCCAGTTCGCTCCCACCGCATGCGATTCCACCACTCGAACGTGGGGAGCGGGCAACCCGAGATCGCGCATGACCTTCGCCTTGGCAGCCACGGCGATCGCCTTCGGGCCGGCGCCGACGACGAGCAGCAGCTCCGGGGTGCCGGTCATGAGTGCGCTCCGGTCACCGCGTCGGCGAGTTCGGCGGCGTCCATCGCCGCGACCTCGAGGTAGATCGCCGCCACCTGATAGAGGCGGCCGGGTTGCTCGTCGGCGGCGTCGACGCGGAGTGCGAGTTCGCGCACCGTGCGGGCGGTGAAGATGTCGATCACACCGATCTGTGGGGCGTCGAGCCATTCCCGGGCGCGGGCCACCACGGCGGTGGCGAGAACCGAGTCGCCGCCGACCGCGAAGAAGTCGTCGGTCACGCAGATCCGGTCCGGGTCGGCGTCGAGCACCTCGACGATGATCGCCAACAGCGCCCGCTCCAGGTCGTCGGCCGGTTCCACCCGGTCATCGCTGCCTGGTCCGGCGCCGTCGAACACCGCCGCGATCGCGGTGCGGTCGAGTTTGCCGTTACCGGTCAGCGGAAGCCCATCGAGCACCTCGATGGTGGAAGGGATCATGTAGGCGGGCAACAAATCCCGCAGTGCGTTGGTGACCGTCGCGGCGGTCGGCAGCATCGACGTGGTGTCGTCGGCGGTGATCGCCGCGGCCAGGGACCGGGTACCACCGGGCGCGGTGAGTACCGTCGCGACGGCGTGACGCACACCGTCGACGGACCGCAGGGCGCCCTCGACCTCGCCGAGTTCGACCCGGAACCCGCGGATCTTGACCTGATGATCGGCCCGGCCGAGGAATTCGATCGTGCCGTCGGGCCAAAACCGCGCCAGATCGCCGGTGCGGTACCACCGCTGCCCGTCGCGTTCGAGAAATCGTTCGGCGGTGCGCTGCGGGTCGTTGCGGTATCCGCGCGCCACGCCGGCTCCGCCGACCCACAGTTCGCCGGTGACCCAGTCCGGGCAGTCGCGGCCGGCCGAGTCGACCACGCGACACACCACATTGCGCAACGGTGTCCCGAACGGCACCGATGTCCAGTGCGCCGGCGGATCGACGACCTCGCACACGGTGCCGTGGATGGCGATCTCGGTGGCGCCGCCCAGGCCGGCGAAACGGACGCCGGGGGCCAGCGCGTGCAGGCGGCGGGGCAGGTCCACGCCGACCCAATCCCCACCGAGCAGTGCGGCACGCAGCGAGTCGCCGAGCCCGGCATCGTCTGCCTCGGCGACGGTCAGCAGCATGTCCAACGCGCTGGGGACGCAGGTGAGGATCGACGCGCGGTGTGTCCGCAGCATGGCCAGCCACGCCGCCGGATCACGTGCGGCGTCGGCGTCGATCGCGACCACGGCACCGCCGGCGCTGTAGAGGCCGAAGATGTCGTAGACGGAGATGTCGAATTCGAGTGCGGCCACGGTCAGCGAGCGGTCGTCCGGGCCGACCTCGAAGCGGTCGTTGATGTCGTCGATGGTGTTCATCGCGGCCCGATGGGGCACCTCGACGCCCTTGGGTGTGCCGGTCGAGCCGGAGGTGAACAAGATGTAGGCGACCGCCTCCGGGTCGGGAAGCACGGCCTGGGTGAGGGGCGCACGGTGTGCACGCGCCCGCGCGAGATCGACGCCGACGACGCCATCGGGCAGGGCGTCGAGTGCGCCGTCGGAGCCGACGAGCACCCGGATGTCGCCGGTGGTCAGGATCGTCGTGCGGCGCGCGGCCGGCTGGTCGTGACCGATCGGCACCCAGATCGCCGCGGCGGCGAACACCCCGAGCGTCGCGATCACCTGGTCGGGACCTTTGGGGATCTGCACGCCGACCGCATCGCCGGGCAGCACACCCGCGTCGCGGAGGGCGCCGGCCACCGCGAGCGCGTGGGCGGCCAGCTCTCCGTAGGTCAGTCGGCCGTCGCGCCAGATCAGCGCGGTGCGTTCGGGTTCGGCGATCGCCCGGGCGAAGAACTCCTGGTGCAGCACCCGACCGCTGGTCGGCGCGGTGGTGTCGTTGACCCGTCGCCGCACATCGCGTTGCGGTTCGGGCAGGGCGGGGGCGGCGGTGGCCAGCCATCCGGCGTCACCGTCGGTCAGTCGCTCGATGGCCGAGATGTACTGCTCGAACATGGCTTCCACCACCCCCGGCGGAAACGCCGAGGCCCGGACGTCCCAGTTGAGCAACAGTCCGCCACGCACCTCGGTCACTTGCGCGTCGAGTGTCACCTGCGGCCCCTGCGACACGATCCAGGACGGCTCGCCGAGACGGCTCAATACCCCCTTCGAGAACAGTTCACCGAGACCCAGTGCGCTCGTGTACACCACCGGGGCCAGGACCTGCTCGCCGCGGGTGCGGCCCAGGTCGCGCAGGACTTCCAAGGCGCCATAGCTGGCGTGTGAACCGTTGGCGTGCATGGTTTTCTGCATTTCGCGGGTGAGGTCAAGCACCGATCGCGTGTGCCGCACGTCGACGTCGACCAGTATCGAGGAGCTGAAATCCCCGGACACCCGGTCGATCTCGGGATGGAGCGGCTCGCGATGGAAGAGCGGGACGTTGAGCAGGAATCGGTCCTCGCTCGACCACGCACCGATGGTGGCGGCGAACACCGCGGCCAACGCGACCGCCGGCGTCACCCCACGCTCGTGCGCGGCGCGCAGCAGCGTTTCCTTGGCTGTCGCGTCGAACCAATGATGATGGCGCACCACCCGGTTCGAATCCTGCGCACGACTGCCGGTGGCATCGCCGACGGCCTCGGTACGGCTGGGTAGGGCCGGTCCGGACGGCAGCTCGTCGAGCCGCTCCGACCACCAGCGACGGTCCCGGTCGTGGTTCGGGTCCGGGTGTTCGGCGCGGTAGGTGAGGTAGTCGCGGTAGGTGACCTCGGCCGCGGGTTGGGCCTGTCCGTCGTACAGTGCCACCAGGTCGGCGAGCAGCATCCGGTAGCTCATCGCATCCGCGGCGAGCATGTCGATGTCGAAATGCAGCCGGTGCCGGCCTTCCGGCAGCAGGGTCAAGGTGAGGTCGAACACCTGGCCGGCGGCCACGTCCAGCATCTGATGGCTCTTGGCGTCACGGATGGCATCGAGTTCGCGGTCGATCGCTGCCGCCGAGTGTGTGCGGAGATCGCTGACGGTGAACGGGTCTCGGCCGGGGCGATCGAGTATCTGCTGAGTGCCGTCGGGAAGGAACCGCGCCCGGAGCATCGGGTGGCGCTGCACGAGCCGATCGGCGGCGGTGCGCAACTGCTCGGCGTCGAGTCCGGCACCGTCGAACTCGACGTACAGGTGTGCGGCCACCCCGCCGAGGTCGGCGGCTTCGGTACGGCCGATCCAGTACGCATGCTGCATCGGGGCGAGGGGGAACGCTTCCTCGGCCGACTCCACGGTGCTCTCGGCGGGATTCCGGGTTCCGTCGGCGGGATTCCGGGTTCCGTCGGCGGGATCCCGGGTTCCGTCGGCGGGAGGTGCAGTGGTCTCGAGCATTCTGGCCCACGCATCGACGGTCGGCTCGGCGGCGAGTTGAGCGAAGTTGAGTCGGTGTCCGCGCTTACGCCAACCGCCGGCGATCTTCATCATCCGGATCGAGTCCAGCCCCAGGGAGATGAGGTCCGCATCGTCACCGATCTCGTCGCATGGAATTCCCAGCGCGTCGGCGATGGCGTCCTTGACCTCGTCGCGCGCACGCATCGCCTCGCTCATCGGCCGTCCTCCCCGCGCCGCACCACGAACGGCGCGACACTGTCGAGCTTCTCGCAGGTCTCTTCGAACTCGCGTGCCGGATTCGACTGGGCCACAATGCCTGCCCCGGCCCGCAGCCACGCTCCCGCCGCGTTCGCGAAAATCGTCCGCAACGCCAGGGTGGCCTCGAGGTCGCCCGCCGACGATGCGGTGACCACCGCACCCGAGTAGAGGCCGCGACGGTCGGGCTCCAGCCGATAGATGGCGTCGAGCGCCGGCGACTTCGGTATTCCGGAGGCGGTGATGGACGGGAACAACACCGACAGCGCCCGCCACGGGTCGGCCTCCCGGGACATCTCGCCCTCCACGGTCGACGCCAGGTGCTGCACGCTGCCGCGTTCGCGGATGACCATGTACTCACTCACCGAGGTGGTCCCCGGGCGGGCGATGGATGCGATCTCGTCGAAGCATGCCCGCACCGACATGGCGTGCTCGGCGATCTCCTTCGGGTCGGCCAGCAACTCGGCCCTCGCCACCGAATCGAGTGCCCGGCCACGGCCGAATGCCCGTGTGCCGGCGAGGGGTTCGGTGACCACATGACCGTCTGGTCGAGTGGCCACGACGAGTTCGGGACTGAACCCGGCGGCCGACAGCGCACCCAGTCGCAACAGATAGGACCGCGCCGGGTCGCCCGCCTCACGCCCTCGGACGAAGGTGTCCGGCATGTCGATGTCGAAGGGGACATCGACGCGTCGCGACAGGATGACCTTCTGATAGTCGCCGCGACCGATCTCGGCCACGGCGCGGGCCACCCGACCGCGGTAGTCGTCCGGGTCGTCGACGACCCGGACGGGTGTGGCTGGGGCGGGTTCGCCCGCCTCCGCAGCGATCGCGAACAGCCGAGCCGCGAGCGCCGGATCGAGGTCGCCGGTCTCGATGCCGTCGGCGTCGATGACCACCTCGTGTTCGGGCACGATCAGATGGGCCAGCTCGGCATCGTCGGGGACATGCTGGAGCAGGCCGTGGTATGCCGCGCAGAAATCGAATCCGACCCAGCCGTAGACACGCCAGTCGGGGTCGGGCAACGATGCCAGGGACTCCGCAATCGCCTGCGCAGGGTCCTGTGACCACTCGGTCATGCGGCGCGTGGAGCCGTGGATCAGTTCGACACCCCGGCGCGTGAGTACCAGTCGGGCACGCACACCCCCGGCGAACACCCACCGATCCTCGTTCTCGTAGACCACGTATTCGTCGAACGTGTCGGATGCGGCCCAGGCGGCACACACTCGAGCTGCGTTCACGGGCCGAGAAGTCCCCTCGGCCGCACCCCCTGCGGTCGCCTCGACGGCAATCGACATGACCGAGCCCTCCTCGCACAAACCCCGATTCCTGACAACCTTCGTTAGGTAAGCCTAAACGATGGTTGAGCGCAGCCTAGCCTGACATCGGTAAGGCTGACCTTACAAGTGTGTTTGAATACACACATGGGTACTCGGAGATCGTCGTGGTGGCGTCGGGTGAACATCCCCGTGGTGATCGCCGCCGCCGGCGTCGCCGCGGTGATCTCCGCGTTCGCGGTGGCTCTCGTGTTGATCGGCCTGGTCATCGCCGACAGCCGCGAGAGCCCTCCCCCACCGCAACCGAGCGTCATCGACATCGGTGCAGCACAACCCGGCGCAACACAACCCAGCGGAGCAGCACCATCCAGTGAATCCCCAGAGCCGAGCACGCACCGGACATCAACCACCGAGCCCGACGGCGCGCCCCGTGCATGATCACGTCCGGCCGCCCGACCCGGAGGACCTGCGGACCGGCTTCCGCCCGCATCCCGACGTCCTTGCCGAGCGGTACCGACGGGCCGGTCTGTTCGACGAGCAACCGCTGTGGCAGCTGGTCGAGCAGTCCGCGCAACGCCGGCCGGACGCACCGGCAATCACCGACGCCTCGAGCGACGACCAACGCACCCTCACCTACCGGGAGCTGTCGGCGGCGGTGGCGCGGCGCGCCGGCGGCTTCGTCCACGCGGGGCTGCGGCCCGGCCAGCGGGTGATCCTGCAGCTGAACAACTCGGCAGCCTTTGCGGTCACGTTCTTCGGCCTGCTGCGCGCCGGAATCGTGCCGGTGATGACCCTGCCGGCACATCGGATCAGCGAGATCGCCCATCTCGCCGACGGCTCGGGTGCGGTCGCCTACATCACCGAGGACGGTCGCCGCGGCTACGACCACCGCGAGCTGGCCACCGAGTTGCAGCGCCGCGTCGACAGCGTCCGGACGGTGTTCGTCGACGGTGACCCGGGTGACTTCGCCGCGCTGCCCGACGCCGATCCGGCGCCAGCCGAGCTGCCGTCACCCGCGGACACCGACCCGGACGCGCCGGCATTGTTCCTCATCTCCGGCGGCACCACCGGACTGCCGAAACTCATCGCGCGAAGCCACAACGACTATGCGTACAACGCCCGCCGCTCCGCCGAGGTGGCCGAGCTGACCGCGGATGACACGTATCTGGTCGCGCTGCCGGGAGCTCACAATTTCCCACTGTGCTGCCCCGGGATGCTCGGCGTCATGACCGTCGGCGGGCACACCGTCGTCACCGACAACCCCAGCCCGGACAACACGTTCGACCTGATCGAGCAGTACCGGGTCACCGTGACCGCACTCGTGCCGGCACTGGCCCAGGTCTGGTGCGCGGCCACCGAGTGGGAATCCGCCGACATCAGCAGTCTGCGCCTACTGCAGGTCGGCGGCGCCAAACTGGCCGAACCGGACGCCGTGGCCCTCGACGACGCCCTCGGCGATGTGGTGCAGCAGGTGTTCGGAATGGCCGAGGGTCTGATCTGCTACACCCGCCTCGACGACCCGCGCGAGCTGGTGCACGCCGTCCAGGGCTCGCCGATGTCGGAGTTCGACGAGGTGCGGGTGGTCGATGAGCACGGTGCCGATGTGCCCGACGGCACCGACGGAGAACTGCTGGTGCGCGGTCCCTACACCATCCGCGGTTACTACCGCGCCGACGAGCACAACGCCCGCTCGTTCACCCCGGACGGGTTCTACCGGTCCGGTGACCGGGTACGCCGGCTGCCATCAGGCCACGTCGCGGTGACCGGCCGCATCAAGGACACGATCGTGCGGGCCGGCGAGAACGTCGCCGCCGACGACGTGGAGGAGAACCTCCTCGCACACGAGTCGATCCGCGCGGCCGCGGTGATCGGCCTCCCCGACGAGTCGTTGGGCGAGAAGATCTGCGCGGTCGTGGTGCTGTCACATGATCATCCCCACGGCCGGGAACTGTCGCTTCCGGAGATCCGCAGCTTCCTGGGCGAGCGCGGCCTGGCGTCGTTCAAGGTGCCCGATCAGCTCGTCATCGCGGCGTCGCTGCCGGTTACCGCTGTCGGGAAGATCGACAAAGCCCAGGTCCGCGAAGCCCTGGGTGCCATGCGCCCGGCGTGACCGGACCCGATTCTCAGCGCTGCAGGAGCGGCCGTCAGGACTCCGGGCCGTTCTCGCGCCAGTAGGCCTGCGCCTTCACATTCGCCTTGCCGAGTTGGTAGTCGTTCTTGAACGAGGCGGAGACAGCGCGGGTGCTCTTCATGTCCAGGGCGACGAAACCGAAATGGCCGGTGGCATCGAACGCGGCGTCGCGAACCGCATCCGATAGCGCTGGTCCGTCGCGCCGGATCCAGTTGACCGTGTCCTGATCCCGCAAGCGCAGCGGTAGCGCTTTGTCGGAGTCGTGGGCGTACTCGAACCAGACAGTGGCCGCAGCCGACGGGTTCGACGACGCCGAGATCGCATCGAGCAGCGAGTTGATCGCGGGTAGCGCAGCCGCGTCCCCGGCGATCAGCCAGCCCTGCGGGGCCGGGTCGGGGAAGGTGAACTTCGACCCCATGAAGGTCGACGAGATGGTGTCGCCGGGACGCGCGGCCTGCGCCCACCGGGTGGCCGCACCGTCATGGAGGGCGAACTCGAGAAAGAAGGAGTCGGAGGCCGGGTCGGGATCGACCAGCGTATAAGCACGTTGATGCAACTTCCCGTGCTTGTTCTCGAACCAGATCCGGACCCACATCGCGGGGTTCACCGGCCGGTCAGTCAGTAGTCCACCGCCGGTGACACCGAGACGGATGTACTGGTCGGTGACCGGTTCGTTGCTGGTGACGGTGAATTCGTAGTCGTCGGCGCCGAGCATCTTGAGGACGGCACCCTGCCACCCGCGCGACTTGGACTTGGTCTGCTCCACGATGTGGCACGCCTTCCCTCGACAGCAACGTATGTCAGGGTAGCCTAACTTATCTATCCGGCTTCTCGCGTCGAGGTTCCGCCCTTACCGGTGATCGGAGACGGGCCTCACGCCGGCGCCAGCGCCACGATCCCCGGGTGGGCGTCGAGGTAGGACTTGGTGAACGAACACACCGGACGCAACCGTGCCCCTTGGTCGCGGACGTACGCGATCGCGCCGACCATCAGTCGGGTACCGAGGCCGTGGCCGGTGTACTCGTCGTAGAGCACCGTGTGCAGGAACGTGATCGTGGGACGCCCCTCGCTGACCTCGGTGCTGTAGCCGAGCACCCCGACGAGGTCGCCGGCCACCCACAGCTCGAACCTGTCGCGATCGGGATTGTGAACCACCTGGGCGATCTGCTGCAGAATCGCCTGCGCCGACTGCGGTGGCTGATGTCGATGCCTTCTCTGCACAACCCCTCCTGCATGCCACGGATCGCCGCCGGCGGGGCTCCCCTCCCGACCACGGCGCGGATCATATGTGATTCCTGTCACAGGCTACCTTACGATGACGTAGGTTGTCGTTCGCCGCCCCCGATCAGGCGCTGAACGTGGCGACGTCGTAGGGTGGGGCCTGATCGCAGCAGACGCCGCGGTCGACAAATGAACACGCGGGGGCTCCCACGATCACCGGGGGCTGAGATGGCGACGGGACGGTCGCCGACCGCCTGAACCTGTCCGGATAATGCCGGCGTAGGGAGTCGCATCATGGGAACACGTGTATCCGAAACTGCCGTCTCGACGGTCACCCACGGCCCGATCGAGGGAAGCAGCAAGCACTACCGCGAGGTCGATCATCTCCGGGTTCCGGCGCGACGCATCCAGCTGACCAACGGCGAGCACCTCGACGTCTACGACACGTCCGGTCCGTACACCGACGCGACCGCGACCATCGACGTGGAGCGGGGATTGCCGCCGACTCGCGATGCGTGGCACCGACCCGACCCGGTGAACGGGGCGTCGACGCAGCTGGCGTGGGCGCGCGCCGGCATCATCACCGACGAGATGCGCTTCATCGCCGCCCGCGAGGGTGTCGCCGGCGAACTCGTGCGTGACGAGGTGGCCGCCGGACGTGCGGTGATCCCCGCCAATCACCGTCATCCCGAATCGGAGCCGATGATCATCGGCAAGCGGTTTGCGGTGAAGGTGAACGCCAACATCGGCAACTCGGCGGTCACGAGTTCGATCGCCGAGGAGGTGGAGAAGATGGTGTGGGCCACCCGGTGGGGCGCCGACACCATCATGGATCTGTCCACCGGCCGCGACATCCACATGACCCGCGAGTGGATCATGCGCAATTCGCCGGTGCCGGTCGGCACGGTCCCGATCTATCAGGCGCTGGAGAAGGTCAACGGCGATCCCACGGAACTGACCTGGGAGATCTACCGCGACACCGTGATCGAGCAGGCCGAACAGGGTGTCGACTACATGACCGTGCACGCCGGGGTGCTGTTGCGTTATGTGCCGCTGGCTGCCAAGCGCGTCACCGGCATCGTGTCGCGCGGCGGCTCCATCATGGCCGCGTGGTGCCTTGCGCATCATCAGGAGTCGTTCCTCTACACCCACTACGAGGAACTCTGCGAGATCTTCCGTCGCTACGACATCACCTTCTCGCTGGGTGACGGGCTGCGGCCCGGGTCGATCGCCGACGCCAACGACGAGGCGCAGTTCGCCGAACTGCGCACCCTGGGCGAGCTCACCAAGATCGCCAAATCCCATGGCGTACAGGTGATGATCGAGGGTCCCGGTCACGTGCCGATGCACAAGATCGCCGAGAACGTCCGCCTGGAAGAAGAGCTGTGCGAGGAGGCGCCGTTCTACACCCTCGGGCCGCTGGCCACCGACATCGCGCCCGCCTACGATCACATCACCTCGGCCATCGGTGCCGCGATGATCGCGCAGGCCGGCACCGCGATGCTCTGCTACGTGACGCCCAAGGAACACCTCGGACTACCCAACCGTGACGACGTCAAGGTCGGCGTGATCACCTACAAGATCGCCGCCCACAGCGCCGATCTCGCCAAGGGCCACCCGGGGGCCCAGGAACGTGACGACGCCTTGTCCAAGGCGCGCTTCGAATTCCGCTGGACCGATCAGTTCAACCTGGCCCTCGACCCGGACACCGCACGGGAGTACCACGACGAGACGATGCCCGCCGAACCGGCGAAGACAGCACACTTCTGCTCGATGTGCGGCCCCAAGTTCTGCTCCATGCGCATATCGCAGGACGTACGCGCCTACGCCGAGGAGAACGGACTGGAGACCACCGAGGACATCGACCGCAAGATCGCCGAGGAGATGGCCGCGAAGTCGGCCGAGTTCGCCGAGCACGGCAACCGGGTGTATCTGCCGCTGGAAGCGACTGCCGGAGGCTCCCCCACCCGATGACCGACGATCTCCGATTACCCACTGCGCCACCGGGTGTGACGCCACGGCGGGTGCTCACGATCGCGGGTTCGGATTCGGGAGGCGGCGCCGGCATCCAGGCCGACATGCGGACCTTCGCCTTGCTCGGCGTGCACGCCTGCGTCGCGGTGACGGCCGTGACGGTGCAGAACACGGTGGGTGTGCAGGGATTTGCGGAGATCGCGCCGGAGACGGTGGCCGCGCAGATGCACAGCGTGGTCACCGACATCGGTGTCGAGGCCGTCAAGACCGGAATGTTGGCGTCCGCACCCATCATCGAGGCCGTCGCTGCGGCGTGCGCCGACCTCGGGATCGGACGCGACCGGCCGGTCCCGCTGGTCGTCGACCCGGTGTGCGCGTCGATGCACGGCGATCCGTTGTTGGCGGCCGAGGCATTGGACACGTTGCGCTCCACGTTGATCCCCATCGCGACGGTGGTGACGCCGAACCTCGACGAGGTACGGCTGATCACCGGCATCGACGTCGTCGACGCCGGCACGGAGCGGGATGCGGCGCGCGCCCTGCATCGGCTCGGCGCCCAATGGGCGTTGGTCAAGGGTGGGCATCTACGGACGTCCACGCAGAGCCCAGATCTGCTGTTCGACGGCGAACACTGGCACGAGTTCGTACACCCACGCATCGACACCGGCCACGATCACGGCGCCGGCGACACCCTCGCCGCAGCGACGGCCGCTGCACTCGCGCACGGTTACCCCGTGCCCGAGGCCATCGACTTCGCCAAGCGGTGGGTGACCCGCGGACTCGAGGCCGCCTACCCGTTGGGCGCCGGGCACGGTCCGGTCAACCCGCTGTGGCGGGTGTCCGACCGCCCTGGCTGACCGCCCGAACCCGAACCCGCGACCCGGCCATGGCCGATCCCGGCCATAATGCGGTACATGGGCTGGAACTACCTGATGGACATGGACGGGGTGCTCGTCCGCGAGGAACATCTGATCCCCGGAGCCGACGAGTTCCTGGCCGAGCTGCGGGCCAACGAGGTCCCGTTCATCGTGCTGACCAACAATTCGATCCGCACTCCGCGTGACCTTCGGGCGCGCCTGCTGCGTACAGGTCTCGACATCCCGGAGGAGTCGATCTGGACCTCGGCGCTGGCCACCGCCCGCTTCCTGGACTCGCAGCGCCCCGGCGGATCTGCGTATGTGGTCGGCGAATCGGGGCTCACCACCGCACTACACGAGATCGGCTACGTGATCACCGAATCGGACCCCGACTACGTGGTACTCGGCGAGACCCGGACATACTCGTTCGAGGCGATCACGACCGCGATCCGCCTCGTCGAGAGCGGGGCACGGTTCATCGCGACCAACCCCGACGCCACCGGGCCGTCGGCGGCCGGTTCGCTTCCCGCGACGGGCGCGGTGGCCGCGCTGATCACGAGAGCGACCGGCCGCGAGCCGTATTACGTCGGCAAACCGAATCCGCTGATGATGCGCTCGGCCTTACGCCAGATCGGCGTCCATTCCGAACACACGCTGATGATCGGCGACCGGATGGACACCGATGTCATCTCCGGTATGGAAGCAGGCCTGGAGACCATCCTGGTGCTGTCCGGAATCTCGACACCCACGTCGGTGGAACTGTTCCCCTACCGCGCCACCCGGGTGATCGATTCCGTCGCCGACCTCGTCGGCCGCACCGCGAACCCATTCAGGACCTGAGCGGGTTCCGCGCCCAGCACGGCAGCCGACAGAACCCTGTTTCGCGCCGACAGCACCCGCCCCAAAAACCCAACAGCACCCACCCCTACCAAGGAGCGGGTGCTGTCGGCGCGAAACCCGATGCTGTCGGCCGCGAAAGCTAGCTGAGCGCCTTCGCCTTCAACGAGTCGAATTCCTGCTGGGTGATGGTGCCGGAGTCCAGCAGCTGCTTGGCATCGGCGATCTGCTCCGCCGGGCTCTTCGGCGTGGCGACCGACTGGATGTAGCTGTCGGTGGCCTGCTTGGCCTCCTTGACCGCTTCGCTCTGACGTTCGGCCATGCCGCGTCCCTTGGCGAGCAGGTAGACGATGGCGGTGATGTACGGGAGGAGGACCAGGAAGATGATCCACACGGCCTTGATCCATCCGGACGACTTGTCACGGAAGAGGTCGATAATGATGTGCCAGAGGACGATCAGGTAGGCCACGAACGCGAAGATGACGATCGTGTACCAGATGAAGTCCCAGAACGAATCCCACATCGGGCATGCTCCTTAGCCGGTAGGTGACGGTCGGCGAGTCATCGCCGCTGCGTTCCATAGCTTCTCACAGGCACTCGACGGCAGTTTGAATTGGCTACGATTCCTGGTCATGGAACTCGGCCTGGACACCTTCGGCGACATCACGGTCGACGGCGGCGGGACAGAGGTCAGCGCGGCACAGACGATCCGGGACGTCGTGGCGCAGGCGGTCCTCGCCGACGAGGTCGGGGTCGATTTCTTCGGCGTCGGGGAACACCACCGCGACGACTACTCCATCTCGGCTCCCGAGGTCGTGCTGGGCGCGATCGCGACCAGGACCCAGAGGATGCGGCTGGGTTCGGCGGTGACCGTGCTCAGTTCCGACGATCCGATTCGGGTGTTCGAGCGGTTCGCCACTGTGGATGCGCTGTCGGACGGCCGGGCCGAGGTGATTCTGGGACGCGGATCGTTCACCAAATCGTTCCCGCTGTTCGGCTACGATCTCGCCGACTACGAGGATCTGTTCACCGACAAACTCTCGTTGTTCGCACAGCTGCGTACCGGCGAACCGGTGACCTGGACGGGTGCGACCCGCACTCCGCTGACCGCCCAGTCGGTGTATCCGCGGTTGCAGTCGGCGCCACTGCCGACCTGGATCGCGGTCGGCGGCAGCCCGGAGTCGGTGATCCGAGCCGCGACCTATGGTCTGCCGCTGATGCTGGCGATCATCGGCGGCGATCCCGCCCGGTTCAAGCCGTACACCGATCTGTACCGCCGTGCGCTCGGGGAACTCGATCGGCCGACCGACCTGCCGGTCGGCGTCCATTCCCCCGGCCACGTCGCCGAGACCGATGAGCTGGCGCGCGAGCAGCTCTGGCCGCACTACCGGACGTACATGGCCCGCATCGGTCGCGAACGTGGCTGGCCGCCGCCCACCCGAATCGAGTTCGAGCGTGCGGCGGGTCCGGCCGGCGCGCTGTATGCGGGTTCCTCCGAGACGGTCGCCACCAAGATCGCCACAACAGCGAAGACGCTGGAACTCAACCGCTTCGATCTCAAGTACTCGCACGGCACACTGCCGCACGAACACCTGATGCGCAGCATCGAGCTCTACGGGACCCGCGTCATCCCGCGGGTGCGGGAACTGCTCACCGACGACTGAGGGTCAGCAGGAAATCGTTGTGGTCATCGGTCCATTGGTGTTCCACCACGACTCCGGCCTGGGCGAGTTCGTCGGCGAGCACCGTGGGGTCGAACTTGGTGCTGATCTCGGTCAGCACCTCGGCGCCGCGCGCGAGCTGCCACTGCCGGTCCAGTCCGCGGAACCGGACATCGATGTCGCGGCGGGCGCGCAGCCACATCTCGATGCGGTGGTGCATCGGGTTCCACCGCGCGATGTGGTCGAAGTCGTCGACGTAGAGCCCATCGGCGTCCAGCCCGCGGCGGAGCACCTCGATCATGTTCCGGTTGAAATCGGCCGTGACTCCCGCCTTGTCGTTGTAGGCCGCCACCAGCCGACCGGTGTCCTTGATGAGGTCGGCGCCGAGCAGGAAGTAGTCACCCGGTTCGAGCGCCTTGGCCAGCCGGCTCAGGAAGGTCGCCCGCATCGCGTCGTCGAAGTTACCGATGGTGCCACCGAGGAAGACCGCGATCCGCGGACCGTTCGAGGTCGGCAAGGTGAGGTCGGACGCGGTGAAGTCGGCGACCGCCGGTTCGATGTCGATACCCGGATAGTCGCGGGCGAGTTCGGCGGCCGACGATTCGAGGATCTCGGTACTCACATCGAGCGGTACGTAGGTGAACCAGCGCCCGGTGGTCTCGGCCCGATCGGCGAACGCCTGCAACAGCAGCCGCGTCTTGGTCGAGGTACCCGAGCCGAACTCGACCATCGTCGCCGCGTCGGTGAGCGCGGCGATCTCGGTGGCACGGGCGTGCAGGATCGAGGTCTCCCGGCGGGTCGGGTAGTACTCCGGCAGTCGGGTGATCTCGTCGAACAGGAGACTTCCGCGCTCGTCGTAGAGCCACTTGGTGGGCAGGGTCGGCGGGTCGGACCACAGTCCCGCCACGGCGTCGTCGGCGAGCCGGCCGTCGGCGGCGGTCATCGGGCCAGCCGCAGACCGGAGAAGGCCCACCGCGCCGGGGCCGGAAAGAAGTTGCGGTAGGTGATGCGTTCGTGCCCTGGCGGGGTCACTGCGCTCGCGCCGCGCAACACATGCTGGTCGCACATGAACTTTCCGTTGTATTCGCCGACGGCGCCGTTGGCGGGAACGAAGCCGGGATAGGGCAGGTACGCGCTCGCCGTCCATTCCCACACATCGCCGATCATGGTGGACCCGGCTCTCCCCGGATGGCAGCGGGCGACGTCGAGCAGTTGCCCGTGCGTCCGGTCGCCGGTCGCGGCGGCCGCCTCCCATTCGAACTCGGTGGGCAACCGGGCGCCGGCCCAGCGGGCATAGGCATCAGCCTCGTAGAACGAGATATGCACCACCGGCTCATCGGATACCGGCCGGCGCCGACCGGACAGGGTGAACGTCGTCCACTCGCCGTCGATGAAACGCCAGTATTCCGGTGCTTCCCAACCGGTTTGCGAGATGTGTGCCCATCCGTCCGACAGCCAGAGCTCGGGGCGGTGGTACCCGTCGTCGGCGATGAACTCCAGCCATTCGGCGTTGGTCACGGCCCGCTCGGCGATCTCGAAGTCCTCCAGAAAGACTCGGTGTCTGGGGCCTTCGTTGTCGTAGCTGAAGCCGGCCGACCCCTGCGTCATTCCCACCTCGGTGACACCCCCGGCCACCGAGCGCCAGGTGAGCGGTCCGGGTTCCCCGGGTTCGTCGATGTCGCGGTCCACATACACCGGGTCGAACGCGTGCGTGGAGAACAGATGCTTGATGTCCATCAGGAGCAGTTCCTGATGTTGCTGCTCGTGATTGCACCCCAGTTCCAGCAGCCCCAGCGCGTCGTCGTCGAGCAACCCGCGCTCCAACGCGTCGACCATCGCGCTGTCTACGTACTCCCGGTAGAGCCCGACGTCGGCGACACCCGGACGGGTGACCAACCCGCGCTCGGGGCGTGGATGCCGCGCACCGACCGCCTCGTAGTAGCTATTGAACAGATAGCGGAACGTGTCGTCGTAAACCCGATAGGAGTCGACGTTGCGGAGGATGAACTCCTCGAAAAACCAGGTGACGTGCGCCCGATGCCATTTCGCGGGGCTGGCGTCGGTCATCGACTGCGGGGTCTGGTCTTCGGCGGACAGGCGCGCGCTCAACGTGTCGGTCAACGCACGCACGTCGAGGAATCTGCTGGCCTGAGCGGACATGGAGTGCGCCGATTCGGTCTCGATCGACACAGGGCGATTGGTGATGCTCACCGGTACCTCCCGTTGTGGTGGACCCGGCGGCAAGCCGGGGGCGGACGGGCAACCCTTCCATCCATCGTTACCAGCCTCCTCACCGCTGTCAACGACGCTCGGACCAACACACTCGAGCGACGACACTGCGGCGACCGACGCGGCACCGGCGGGGCGGACGGGGTCCAGGTCATCGCAGCACACGCCACCGACAGACTCCGGCAGCCGACGGCCAGATCGTCAACCAGAGGTTGACGCTCCGTCATTCGTCAACCTAGAGTTGACGAATGACGGAGCGCACGCAGGTTCACCATGTCCGCCTCGACGATCTGATCGTCGGTGTCCGCGCCGCGCATGACGACCCCCTCGAGCAGTTGGCCGGCGCCATGGTCACCGCCGAGCACCTCGGCGATGTCGCCGATCATCTGATCGGCCATTTCGTCGATCAGGCCCGGCGGGCCGGCGCGTCGTGGACCGACATCGGCGTCGCCATGGGAGTCAGCAAACAGGCCGCCCAGAAGAGGTTCGTGACCCGCACGCCCGCCGACGCCGCGCCGACACCGCTGGCCGACGAAGCACACCCGTTCGCGCGATTCACCCCACGGGCGCGCAACGTGATCGCCGAGGCGCACAACCTGGCGGCCGCCGAGCGCAGCACTGCGGTGACGCCGGAACATCTGGCCCGGGCACTGACGGTGGCGCCGGAGTCGATCGCCGATCTGGCCTTGCGCGCCCACGGCGTATCGCTGGACACACTCGCCGCGGCGTGCCTGCCCGACCAGCGGGCCACCCCTGGGTCACCGCCCCTGCCGGACGAGAAAACGATTGTGCCGTACAATGATCGGTCGCGCGCGGTGCTGCAGGCGACTCTGACGGCAGCGGTCGAGTTGGGCCACGATTTCGTCGGCACCGAACACATCCTGCTCGGCCTGTTCGAGGATTCCGCGGTGACCGCGACGTTGTCGGAGCTCGGCGTCGAACCCGCTGCTGCGCGGGCGAGGGTGGTCGGCTCGCTCGCCGACGTCGGGCACTGACCGACGGGCGATCAGCCCGGATTCACGCGTCGGTGTCCGACTCCTCGGACCATTCCACCTCGTCGGCATCCAGGTAGTGCACCGCCGCCTCCTCAGCGGAGGCCCCGGCCCCGTCTATACCGACATCACCGGCCACCGCGTCCTTCTCGCGGTCGATACCCGAACCCTCATCGGGCGCGACCAGTCGCCCCGACCGCGCCGCGCCGGCCTGGTCGTCGCCGTCGTAGTCATCCGAACGATCGGATTCGTGTGAACGCCAGTTCTTCTCGACGTCCTCCTCGGCCGCGATGTCGTCGAGGGGGTCGGTGACACCGATGTCTGTTTCCTCCTCGGCAAGTCGCTCATCGAGTGTCTCGCCCTCCCGCTGCTCGCGTTCGGTCAGCCCATGGCGACCCCAGCTGGGCTGGTGATCGGGCGGCGAGTACCCCTCATCGAGGACGTCGTCGACACCACGGTCGACCAGGGTGTCCTCGGGTTGCAGTTGGTCGTCGTCGTCGAGGCTGTACTCGCCGTCGGAACCTTCAGGGGTGCTGCCGATGTCGTTCACCGTTTCCACGATGCCAGCCCGCCGGTGACGAATCCAGGGTGCACGAGTGGCCGAAGATGACCTGGCCCGGGAAATCCTGGCGTCGAGACACGACGCGGTATCGCAAACACTGTCGACCGGGGCCGGTGTTCCGTATCCTCCCTGCCATGACAACACCGTCAGATCCACAGAATCCCGGTTCGTCGGACCCCGATCCGGGCGCCGGCGCCGAATCCGGTGGCAACCAGGAACCGGCCGGCGGCACACCACCGCCGTCCTACCCGCCGCCGGGATCCACACCCCCGCCGCCGTCGGGCTATCCACCGCCTGGTTCATACCCGCCACCCGGTGGCGCCTACCCGCCCCCGTCGGGTCCGCCGCCCCAGGGCCCGCCCCCCGGCTACGGCACCCAGCAGCCCGGATACGGCGCGCAACCCGGCTACCCACCGCCACCCCCGCCCGGCGGCGGCTACGGCCAGCCCGCCGGCGGTCCCGGCGGATACCCGCCGCCCCCCGGCAATTACGGCGCACCGGGCACCTATGGCGGTGGCGAATACGGCGCACCGACGGCCGATCAGTTCTCCATCGGTGAGGCCTTCAGCTACGGCTGGAACCGCTACAAGGAGAACGCGCTGTCCTGGATCGTGGTGATCCTGATCTCGCTCGTCGTCACCGGCATCATCCAGACGCTGGGCAACGTGTCGTCGGACAACGGTCGGATCTTCTGGATCAGCGCCATCTTCGGCATCATCGCGACGATCGTCGGCTACATCTTCCAGGGCGCCTACGCCCGGGGCGCGCTCGACGAGACCTCCGGCACCAAGCCGGACATCGGTCGGTTCTTCAACATCAACTTCGCCGCGGTCATCATCACCGCGTTCCTGGTGGGCCTGGGTACCGTCATCGGACTGATCCTGCTGATCATCCCGGGCATCGTCTTCGCGTTCCTCGCCTACTGGTCGCTGACCTTCGTCGTGGACCGCGACATGGACCCGATCGAGGGCATCAAGGCCAGCTTCTCGGTGATCAGCAAGAACGCCGGCACACTGTTCCTGTTGGCACTGGCCGTCATCGGCCTCAACATCGTCGGTGCGCTGCTGTGCCTGATCGGCCTGCTGGTGACCCTGCCGGTCACCATGATCGCCACCACGTACGCCTACCGGTTCTTCACCGGCGGACAGATCGCCCCGCTGGCATCGGCAGCGCCGATGGCCCCGCCGCCGTACCCGCCGAATCAGCAGTACTGAGCACTCGCTGATCCCGCGCAGACGGCCCGGTCACCTGGTGGGTGGCCGGGCTGTTTCGTGCATGCGTCCAGATGTCCGAATGAATCCCACCCGCGGGAGGACGGATTACGCGACAATCGAGGCATGCTCGCAGAAATGCAGGACGAGGCCGAGGCATATCTTTCGGCGGGCGAGTACTCGCATGCGCTCGCCGAGTTCTCGGTGCTGCGCGAAATCCGGTCGCGCCGCGAAGGCCCGTATTCGGTGATGTACCTGTCCAACCTGCATGACTGTGTGCGGTGTATGTCGCACTTGCACCTGTGGGCTGATTCGACACCCCTGTGTCGCGAGTTGCATGGCAAGTATGTCCGGACCCACGGCCGTGGACAGTCGGACACCGTCGACGTCGCCAAACACTGGGCGTGGGCGCTCGTGCACCTGCACGACTACCCACCGGCCGTCCAGCTGTACCTGACCACTGCCGACGCCCTGTGGGACAGTCAGCCCGACCAGGCCCGGCGACTTCTGGCAGCGGCGGTTGCCCACCGGGCCGATGCCGACCCCGAGGTGATCCTCGATGCGGTCGGCACACGGGTCGATCCGGTGCGGCTGGCGCACAGCCACGACGTCCTCGTCGCGATGAATCAGCTCATCGACCGACTGCCCCGCGACGTCGAGGCCGCCCGCGCCGCGGTGACGATCGACGGCCTCGAACTGACCTGACCGCCGCCTGAGCGAGGACAGCAACCGCGCACCAGCCACGCACGCGCGCACGTCGCGACATGCGCGGCAGCGCGACGGGTGCGCGGTTGGACGAGAGCCGGCCGGGCACCACGATCACCTTGCGCGGTTCGCCGTCGAGCAGCGGACTTCTCAGATCAGATTCCCCGGTTCCTCGATCTTCTTCGGCAGCGTCAGCAGGGTGACCACACTGATCACGATCAGCATGATCGCCGCGATGATCAAGAAGGTGGCCAGCGCGAGTCCGGGGATCAGCATCATGACGATGCCGGCGATGATCGACACCACCCCGGACAGCACCAGGAGCCAGCGCGGCACGTGCTGAGAGCCGGCGGACGCGCGGGCGAGGTCGGCGATCCCCTGGAAGATCCAGCCGATTCCGATGAAGATCGCGAGGAAGACCAGCGATTTCTCCGGGTTGAACACCGCGACGATCCCGGCGGCCAAGATGAGCACACCGATGAGGCCGAGCGCGAAACGCCAACCGCCGGAGAGCAACGTCGACGCCGTGGCCTCGTAGAGGCGGAACAGTCCGGCCATGATGAGCGAGATTCCGAAGAGCACCCCGATGACGAGCAGGGTCGCCTCCGGCCACACGAGCGCAATGATCCCCAACACGAGGCCGACGATCGCGGTCACGATCATCGTGGTTCGCACTGCGGCCACGAGTTCGTTGGGAATCTGCCTTGCGTAATCTGCAATTGTCATGGACGCAGGTTAGTACGCGCCGATTGGTTCGACACCAATTCTTGCGTCGAACAGAAGGGAAACTCGTGACGTCGATCGCCTTCTTCACCCCCGATCCTCAACTCACGGGGTCCCCTGGCGAGACCCGATTTCTGCCGACCCGGTACGCGGCGAGCCTGTGGGCTCCGCGCACCCTCAACGGCCCGGCGGTGTGTGCGTTGGCCGCCCGCGCCGCCGAAGGTGATCACGCGGTGCCCGGCTTTCGGCCGGCACGCTTCACCATCGACCTGTTCAAGGCCGCCCGCGACGTCCCCACCACCACCCGTGGCCGCCTCCTCCGCGACGGCGGCCGGATCAAGGTGGCCGAGGTCGATGTGATCCAGTGGTCGACGATGCAGAGGTCATGGTCGCGCGGAGTACCACGGTCTTCGTGAAGGAGAGCACGAACCCGCCCGGTGAGAGGTGGGAGCGGCCGGCGGAGACCATCGAGTTCCACCCACCCGAGACCGACCGCGACGACCCGTTTCCCTGGTTCGGAACGGCCACCGGATCCGGAGAGATCGAGTGGAGCCACGACATGGGCGCCCACCAGAGCGCCGATCGCAACTGGCTGTGGACGCGTGCGGTCTCGACGGTTGTCGGCGAACGGCCGTCACCGTTCGAACGGTCGGTGATCAGCGGGGAATCGACAAGCCTGGTGTGCAATTGGGGAAGCCAGGGCATCGCATTCATCAACTGCGACCTGACCGTGGCGCTCTCGCGGCTGCCGGTGGGGTCGCGGATCGGCGTCGAGGCGGCCAGCCATGTGGAGGTCGACGGGATCTCCACGAGCACCACGAATCTGTACGACACGGCCGGCCAATTCGGCGTCGGCATGGTCACCGGGGTCAACAACGCCGCCGCCGCCATCGACTTCACCGCCGTGGACACCGGCAGCCGCTACAGCGAGGCGTGATTTTTCATCCGTTCGAAGGCCAATGTCACACTCCGATGACGCTCAGGTCTTGATAAGGTCACGCCATGACGCGGCTGACCGGACGGTGGCGCACGGCCCTGGCGGTGGCAGCTCTTGCCACCACGCTGACCGCCGGACTCGCGGCGACCCCGCAGGCCGAGGCGACCGATGTCGCCGCGGCCAACGGCCGGATCGTCGCTCGACTCACCGGCCCCGGCTCCATCAACGACACCATCGGCCGATTCAACATCGTCGGCACCGATCTCGGCGTCCTGTGGGACAACGGGAACGGTGAGATCATGGCCGCCTTCGGCGACACCCAGACGTTCAACGGATGGTCGCTGCTCTACGGCGAGTTGTGGTACTGGCGCTCCAATGTGTTGTTGCGCAGTAGCGATCGATATCTCGGCGACGGGATGACCTTCACCGGTCACGCCGGACCGCCCGGCCACGCGAAGCGACTGCTCAAACCCGATCTGCGCAAAGAGATCACCATCATCCCGACTGCTGGGGTGGCCGCCAACGGTAAGCAGTACATGAACGTCATGTCGGTCAAACACTGGGGCCCGCCGGGGATCTGGTACACCAACTGGTCCGGTCTCGTGGTGTCGGGGAACAACGGCCAGAGTTGGCGGGCCGTCAACGCGTTCCGCCCCAACGGCGGCGGCAACCACAAGTTCCAGATGTCGGCGTACCTGAAGGTCGGCGACACGATCTACACCTACGGCACCCCCGACGGTCGGTGGGGCGCGGTGTATCTGGCCCGTGTGAAGGCCTCCGACATCGAACACCTCGGGAAGTACGAGTACTTCTCCTGGGGCCGGTGGGTGCGCAACAACCCGGATTCGGCCACCCCGGTGATGGCGGCACCCACCGGCGAACTGTCGGTGGCGTGGAACGAGTACCTCGGCAAGTTCATCTCGTTGGGCCAGACGGATGCCGGCGTCATCCTGCGTACCGCGGATCGCCCGGAGGGGCCCTGGTCCTCGGGCGAACTCGTGGTGCCGGCCAACGATCCGTACTCGGGCTATGCCCCCTACATTCACCCGTGGTCGTCGGGCAGCAGCCTGTACTTCACCTACTCCATCTCTGCGGGCTATCAGGTCTATCTGATGCGCATCCCGCTGCAGAAGCCCTGACGCGCGCGGCGGGCCGAACCCGGCGCGGATGACGCGCCGAGCCGGCCCACCACCGGTCACCGGCGCAGGATCGAGTTCATCTCGTCGATCTCGTCCTGCTGAGTGGCTTTGACCCGTTCGGCCAGTTCCCGCGACGGCCCGTGGACGCCGTCGGCCAGTTCGGCGTCGGCCATCACGATCGCGCCCTCGTGATGGGCGATCATGCCTTCCAGCCACATCCGGTCGAACTCGGTGCCCCGGGCCTGTGACAATGTGGTCATCTGCGCGGGCGTCATCATCCCCGACATGTCATGGCCGGTCGCGTGGCTGCCCACCGCGTGGTCACCACTGCTGTGGCCGTCCCCGTCGCCGGAGATGCCCCACTCGGCGAGCCGCGCGGCCATCTCGTCGATCTCGGGTTTCTGCGCGTCTCTGATGCGGTCGGCGAGCGCGCGCACCGCGGGTGTCGTCGTCCGATCGGTCACCAGGTCCGCCATCACGAGCGCCTGCATGTGATGCGGGATCATCGCCTGATTGAACGTGACGTCGGCGTCGTTGTGTTCCTGGCTGTTCGACGACCCGGGTGCCATCGGCATCGTCGTGGTGATGACGGCCGTCGGCGACGTCGAGGGCGCGGGGTCGTCGGTACTCGAGCACGCACCCAGAAGCGCCGCGGCGACGATGGTCGAGCCCACAAAGATCTGTCGTTTCATTGTCTTGGAATCCTCTGCAGAGTGAAGGGTCCGCGCTGCCATCACGGCAGGCGGGGATGTCGGCGCGCCGGACACGGGGTCCGGTGGCGGCCGATCAGCAGCGGATCACCTGTAGACGTAGGTGGGTGGGCATGGCCCAGGGCGGTGGCCGGCCGGACCGGCCCCGCAGGCGGGCGGGGATCGACCGCAGCAGCGGCGGGATCGGAAATCCCCAGGCCAGCACCAGCACGGCCAGCGCGATGACGACCGGGTCGTCGCTACGCAGGAATACGCACGGGTGTTGATGCGTGTCGCAGTCGACCGCGTCGTGCATGACCGGCTCGTCCAGCGACTGCGGCGCACCGTGGATCGCCGCCATCGAGGTGTGGGCTGGTGCGGGGTGCGGTTCGAACGATCCCGCCACCACCGAATGCATCAGCAGGATGGCCAGAACGCCACCGAGGACCATCGCCGGACGCAGCCCGACCCCGAGCGGACGGCGCAGACGGCGGATGGTCGACACAGCAGCGAGACTACCCAGCCACGGAGGTGTCCGTCTCCACGCGTTGGGCCGCCTCCTGCGCACTCTGTTCGCGTTGACGTCGTTCGTTACGCGGGATCAGCCATTTCCGGTCGATCACGCGGGCGACGAAGATCACGAATGCGGCCAGACCCCACCCGAGCACGATGTCGAACACGTAGTGCTCCGCGGTGTAGACGAGGGTGAACGCCATCGCCACCGCATAGCCCATGAACAGTGTTCTCCCCAGCGCCTTGACCCGGGGCCACATGAACAGCGCGAGCAGCATCGTCAGGCCTGCGTGCAGCGATGGGATGGCCGCAACCAGGTTGGCCTTGCCCTGACCCACCTCCACCAGCGTGGACGCGGCATGGATGTTGAGGAAGTTCCAGCCGCGCGCCGAGATCCGCTCGACATAGGGCGCCGCGTCCGGATTGGTCGGGGTGACCTCGCCGAGGATGCCGCCGTCGGCGACCGCCCCCTGATGGGCCATACAGGTCGGTTCCCGCGGATAGTCGGCGACCTGTTCGGCGGTGCACCGTGCCGCGGCCCACGGCGGCGCGGCCGGCACCAGGGTGTAGCCGACCAGCGCCAGGAACGTGGTCGCGACGAAACACGCCGCATAGCGTCGCCACGCCGATCTGTCCCGCAGCCACAGCACGGCCGCCGCGGCATACGGGACGATGAAGTACGACATGTAGATGACGCTGGTGACCACTTCCCACCACGGCGGCGACGGCTCCTTGATGTGGCTCTGCAGCCACACCGTCGGGTTGACCCCGAACATCCACTCGTCGACGTCCACGGCCAGGTGCCACTGGGTGGGCATGTCGACGATGCGCGCGACGTCGCGGGTCCAGTCGTAGAGCAGCAGGATCAGCGCGAACGGCAGCCAGTCGATGATGACGCTGATCGCCTTGCGCCGCCCGATGGTGGCGGCGAGCATGCCCAGACACAGCAGGATGATCAGGCGCGTGCGGTCGAAGGCGAGTCCCTCGGCGAAGAACTCGTAGATCATGAACAGCACCCAGGCGACGATCGCGATCCGACGCACCATGGTGAGGTCGCGGCGACGTTGCGGTCGGGTGTCGACGGCGGCAGCCGCGGCGACATCGTCGATCACCGGCTCCACGCCACGCGTGCGCGACGTCGCGGCTGACTCGTCCGGCGCTGGGCCGTCGTCGACCGTGTCGTCAATGCTCACTCGTCTTGGTCCTGCCCACCCACGCCCCGCTGAGGCGCACCCGCCGGGACTCCTGCACGTTGTTTGCCGTAAGCCTAGTGATTACCTGACGTTCAGGAACCGGTAAACCGCCGTCGCAGTGCCGACAAATCCGGATTTCACCGTTAGCCGGTGATCGGCATCACCTCACCGCTCGGTCGCCGGCTCGATGGCGCCGACACGTTGGCGGGCCGGTCGGTGCCGGCCACTATCGTTGATCCATGCGCATCGGAGCACATCTGCGTGAGGACACCGACCCTCTGTCCACCGCCGGGGAACTCGGCATCGACGTCTTCCAGATGTTCGTGACCGACCCGCAGAGTTGGAAGAAACCGCAACCACGCCCGGACGCCGAGGCGATCCGCGACTCCGCGATCGACGTGGTGGTCCATTCGAGCTATCAGATCAACGTCGCGAGTCTCAATAATCGACTGCGCATGCCGTCGCGCAAGGCGGTAGAGCAGCAGGCCGCGGCGGCGGCCGAACTCGGCGCCTTCGGCCTGGTGGTGCACGGCGGGCATCTGCGTGACGGCGAGGCCGCCGCGGAAGGGTTCGCCAACTGGCGCAAGCTGTTCGATCGTCAGATCGACAAGGGCGGCTTCGGCGTGCCGATCCTGATCGAGAACACCGCCGGCGGTGACCACGCCATGGCCCGGACCCTGGAGGCCATCGATCGACTCTGGGAATCGGTGGGCGATTTCGATCAGGCGGGGTTCTGTCTGGACACCTGCCACGCGTGGGCCGGCGGCGAAGATCTGGTGGGCCTGGTGGAACGGGTCAAGGCGATCACCGGCCGCATCGACCTGGTGCACCTGAACAACTCCCGCGACGAGTTCGACTCCGGACGCGATCGACACGCCAACCTGGGCGACGGACACATCGACCCCGACGTCCTGGTGGCGGTCGCCGCCGCCGCCGACGCCCCGGTCATCCTGGAGACGCCCGCCGACGGTATCCCCAACGACCTGGCACTCCTCCGCGACGCCCTCTAGCCTGCCCCGGCCCCACCCAGAGTTCGTCCCCCGTGTATCACTTCGTCCGCAGGCTGCCGCTGGGGAAAGAAGCGATACCCGGGGGACGAACCAAGGTCGGGGCACGCTCGCACGCTTGCTCTGGTTAGCGCAGATCACAGACCGATCGATTGCTCCGTGCCGCCGATGGGGCTATTCTGTAGTTACCGGCGAGTAACTTAGCCCCTGCCGATCGTGCTTCACCACACGCGTAGCCCACACAGCCAGTCAGATAGGAACCTCCATGGGCCATTACAAGAGCAACATTCGCGACCTGCACTTCAACCTCTTCGAGCTCCTCGAACTCGACCGGGTTCTCGAAGAGGGCGACTTCGGCGATCTCGATCACGAGACCGCCGTCGACATGCTGCGTGAGGTCAAGGCACTCGCCGAGGGTCCGATCGCGGAGTCGTTCACCGACGCCGACCGCAACCCGCCGGTCTTCGACCCGGAGACCCACAGCGTCACCATCCCGGAGAGCTTCACCAAGTCCTACAACGCGTTCATCGAGGGTGGCTGGGACAAGATCGGCATCGACGAGGAACTCGGCGGCCTGCCCGCCCCGCGCTCGCTCTACTGGGCCATCGGCGAGATGATCCTGGGCGCCAACCCGCCGGTGTTCATGTACGCCGCAGGCTCGGGCTTCGCCAACATCTTCTTCGACAACGGCACCGAGGAGCAGAAGAAGTGGGCCGCCATCTGCTCGGAGCGCGGCTGGGGCGCCACCATGGTGCTCACCGAGCCCGACGCCGGCTCCGACGTGGGCGCCGCCCGCACCAAGGCCGTCAAGCAGGAAGACGGCACCTGGCACATCGACGGCGTGAAACGCTTCATCACCTCCGCCGACCAGGACATGACCGAGAACATCTTCCACCTGGTGCTCGCCCGCCCCGAGGGCGCGAAGCCGGGCACCAAGGGCCTGTCGCTGTTCTTCGTGCCGAAGTTCCATTTCGACCACGAGACCGGTGAACTCGGTGAGCGCAACGGCGTCTTCGTGACCAATGTCGAGCACAAGATGGGCATCAAGGCCTCCGCCACCTGCGAACTGACCTTCGGCCAGCACGGCACGCCGGCCGTCGGCTGGCTCGTCGGCGAGGTGCACGACGGTATCGCGCAGATGTTCGACGTCATCGAGCACGCCCGAATGATGGTGGGCACCAAGGCCATTTCCACTCTGTCAACCGGCTACCTCAACGCGCTGGACTACGCCAAGGAGCGCGTGCAGGGTGCGGATCTGACCCAGATGACCGACAAGACCGCGCCGCGCGTCACCATCACCCATCACCCGGATGTGCGTCGCTCGCTGATGACCCAGAAGGCCTATGCCGAGGGTTTGCGCGCGGTCTACCTCTACACCGCCTCGCACCAGGATGCCGCTGCCGCACAGATCGTTTCCGGGGCGAGCCCCGAGCTGGCCCATAAGGTCAACGACCTGCTGCTGCCGATCGTCAAGGGTGTCGGCTCCGAGCGTGCCTACGCCGTCCTCGGTCACGAGTCACTGCAGACCCTCGGCGGATCCGGCTTCCTGCAGGACTACCCGATCGAGCAGTACATCCGCGACTCGAAGATCGACTCGCTCTACGAGGGCACCACGGCCATCCAGGCACAGGACTTCTTCTTCCGCAAGATCATTCGCGACAAGGGTCAGGCGTTCTCCCACGTCGCCGGCGAGATCACCAAGTTCCTCGAGTCCGAGGGCGGCAACGGTCGACTCAAGGCCGAGCGCGCGCTGCTCAAGACCGCGATGGACGACGTGCAGACGATGACCGCCACCCTCACCGGATACCTGATGAACGCCCAGGAAGATCCCAAGGAGCTGTACAAGGTGGGGCTCGGCTCCGTCCGCTTCCTGCTGTCGGTCGGCGATCTGTTGATCGGTTGGCTGCTGCTGCGCCAGGCCGAGGTCGCGCTGGCCGCTCTGGATTCCGGTGCCTCCGACGATGACACGTCGTTCTACGAGGGCAAGATCGCGGTGGCGAGCTTCTTCGCGAAGAACATGCTGCCCGAACTGGCCACCGCCCGCAGCACCATCGAGAACATCGACGCCGACATCATGGAGGTCGACGAAGCGGCCTTCTGACGTCGGCTGCGCAACCCAATCCGATTCTTCCCCCGGGTATTGTTTCTTGCCCCGCGAGCGCGCGGACGATGAAGCGATAGCCGGGGGAAGAACGTTTGGGGGGTCAGGCAACACGTGGCGGAGTAATCTCTCTCGTGGCACACCACCACGAGAGGATCAGCGATGTTCGCTGCGCTCGCCCGTGTCGTCGTCGCCCATCCCTGGCGGGTGGTCGGCTTGTGGGTCATCGCTGCCCTGGCGATCATCCTGTTCTCCCCCAACCTGTCCGATCACACGACCGGCAACCAGCAGGACTTCCTGCCGTCGTCGTTCGAATCGGTGGACGCCCAGGACATCGGAAACCAGTACTTTCCGGCCACCGCCGGGGCCACCGGAACCGTCGTCGTCTCCCGGATCGACGGCGGGCAGCTGACGCCCACGGACCAACAGACCGCGCTGGGTCTGGCCACCACGCTCAGCAACGACCAGATCGCCGGCGTCACGGCCGTGACCGCGGGGCCGCAGTCGGTGGCCCCCGACGGCAAGGTCGTCGCCATTCAGGTCGCCTTCGCCGGCCAGCCCGGTGAGCCCGACGTGAATGACGCCGTGCCGGCCGTCCGGGAGGCCGCGTCCTCGGCGTTGCAGAACACCGATCTCACCTCCGGGCTGACCGGCAACGCCGCGATCCTCGTGGACAGCAACGCCGCCTACACCACGGCCGAACGCATCATCTCCATCGCGACGGTCATCGTCATCCTGACCACCCTGGGCATCCTGTTCCGCAGCCCATTGATCGCGATCCTGCCGGTGCTCGTGATCGGGGTGGTCTTCCTCGCGGTCCGCGGCGCCACCGCCTGGGCCACCCAGATCTTCGACTTCGAGGTGAGCACCACTCTCGACGCCATCCTCGTGGTGGTGCTGTTCGGCGTCGGCACCGACTACACGGTGTTCCTGCTGTTCCGGTATCGCGAACAGTTGCGCGACGGCCAAGACAGGCTCGAGGGGCTTGTCACGGCGACCGGAGCGGTGGGCCGGGTGATCGCGTCGTCGGCGCTGACCGTCATCGGGGCGTTCGCGGCGCTGTTCTTCGCCCGGCTGGGGTCATTGAACTCCCTGGCGCCCGGGCTGATCATCGCCGTGGCCATCATGCTGATCACCGCGCTGACCCTGATGCCGGCAGTCATCGCGATCCTGTCGAAGGTCATGTTCTGGCCCTTCGGTCCGGGTCGTGAGCCGCAACGGTCGGTCTTCGGCACTCTCGGCCGGGGCGTCGCACACCGGCCGGTGATCACCGCGTTGCTGATCGGCGCGCTGCTGATCGTCCTCGCGGTGTTCAGCTCCGGCTACAAGGCGACCTACGACACGCTGGGCGAGATGCCCTCGGACACCCCGTCGCAGCAGGCCTTCGACACCCTCGCCGCGTCGATGCCGCCCGGCGATCTGAGCCCCACACAGGTCTACGTCAAGGCGACCGGGCCGATCCCGCAGAACGAGTTGGCCACGCTGACAACGAATCTGGAAGGCGTGGCCGGCGTCGCCGCGGTGACGCCACCACGGGTCAGCCAGGACGGCACCGCCGCCGTCGTCAACGTCGTGCTGGACACCTCGCCGTTCTCCACGCAAGCCCTCGACACCATCGACGACTCGCTGCGGCCGGCCGCACATTCCTCGGTACCGGGTGCCGTGGTCGCCGTCGGCGGACAGACCGCCACGCTGGCCGACGTCCGTTCGCAGCTGCACTCCGACACCCGCCACGTGTTCCCGGTCGCCGTCGTCATCGTCTGGGTGATCCTGGGCGCCCTGCTGCTGGCTCTGGTGGCCCCGCTGAACCTGATCGTCAGCGTCTTCGTGACCTTCGCCGCGACGCTCGGCACGCTGGTCATCGTGTTCCAGTACCTGCTCGACTTTGTGGGCATCGACTTCTCCACGCCGATCGTGCTGTACCTGTTCGTCGTCGCCATCGGCACCGACTACAACATCCTGATGGCCGAACGGGTGCGCGAGGCGTTTGTGGCCGGCCAGTCGCCGCGCGACGCGGCGCGGATCGCCATCACCAAGAACGGCCAGACCGCGGCCGCCGCCGGCGTGATTCTCGCGTTGACCTTCGCCTCACTCACGTTGACCGGGTTGAAGAATCTCGCGGAGTTGGGTGCCGGCGTCGCGATCGGCGTGGTGCTGGCCTCGTGCGTGATGGCCCCGATGCTGGTCCCGGCGCTGTCGGTGATCCAGCGGGGTGCCTTCTGGTGGCCGACGCGGCAGTCTGCAACCGGCACCGCCGCCGGCCGACGCGTCGACGACGACGCGCACCCATCACGCTGACGCGCACGTCGCGACGTGCGCGGCCGCACGACGGGTGCGCGGTTGATCTGAAGGGCGGCCGTTCACAGCAGCTTCAGCCGAACCCCCAGCGCGCGATAGATCGGTTCGGCACGACGGTCCAGGCTCAGCAGGGTGAGGTCCGCGTGTGCGGCTGCTGCTCCGACGAGTCCGTCGTACACTGCGCCACCCGAGATACCCACCGCCGCGAACCGTTCGACGAGTTCCGCCGTGTGCTGGGGGCTCAGATGACACCGGTGCGGGAAGTTCGTCGCAATCAGGCGAGCAGCCGCACGACCGGTCAATCGCTGCGGCACCGGCAGGCGGGTGAGCACCGAGTACATCTCGAACGTCGCGTGACCGCTGAGGCCCAGCGTCTTTCCCTTCGCCTCCGCACGGACGTCGGAGTGTCCTTCCTGCTCCGGACGCACCAGCGCGATCGCGGCACTCGTGTCCAGCAGGAGGACCTCAGCGTTGGTCGCCAAGGCGCAGTTCTCGAATACTGTCGGCCGTCAGGTGCGCGCCGCCCTCCGGCAGCATCAGCATTCCTTCGTCCTCGACGAGCTCATCGGTGGCCACCGGTTCCAGAACCAACCCGCTACCCGCAACGGTGATCTCGATCTCCCCCGGTACCAGACCGACCCGGTCGCGCAGTTCCTTGGGCACGACCACGCGGCCGGCACGATCGATGGTCGTTCTCATGCCATGACGCTACCACTGAAATGGCAGCGAACAATGGCGTCACACTCACGCGCACCCGCTCGGCAACCGCGCGCGTCTCGACGTGCGCGCGAGCCGAACGGGTGCGCGTGAGTGTGTGTCGCAGCCCTACTTCGGAGGCATCCGGATGCCACCGTCGACGCGGATCACCTCGGCGTTCATGTAGGAGTTGGTGACCAGCTCGATGACCATCGAGGCGAGTTCATCGGGCTTGCCCAGACGGTGCGGGAACAGCACCGACTCGCCGAGCTTCGCCTTGAAGGCCTCGGCGGCTTCGCCCTCACCGTAGATCGGGGTGTCGATCAGGCCGGGGGCGATGGTGTTGACGCGCACACCGACGGCCGCGAGGTCGCGGGCGACCGGCAGGGTCATGCCGACGACGCCACCCTTGGACGACGAGTACGACGCCTGGCCGATCTGACCGTCGAACGCGGCGACCGACGCCATGTTGACGATGGCACCGCGCTCGCCGGATTCCAGCGGGTCGTTCTTGCTCATCGCGGTGGCGGCGAGCCGGCAGGCGTCGAAGGTACCCACCAGGTTGATGGCGATGACCTTTTTGTACGCATCCAGGTCGTGCGCCGACGAGAACTCGCCGTCGCGGCCGATGGTGCGCTGCGCCCAGCCGATGCCGGCGGAGTTGACCAGCGCCCGCAGCGGGCCGAGCTCGGTGGCCTTGGTGACGGCCGCCTCGATCTGCGCGGTGTCGGTGACGTCGACGCGCACGAATGCACCGCCGACCTCCTTGGCCAGGGCCTCACCCTTGTCGGCCTGCAGGTCGGCGACGACGACCTTGGCACCCTTGGCCGCCAGCTGGCGGACCGCGGCCTCGCCGATACCCGACGCGCCGCCCGTGACGATTGCACTTGCTCCATTGATATCCACGTTGCGGAGCCTATCGAGCGTTACATCGCTCGGTCTAGAGGGGGCCGAGGGTTGGTTGATCTCAGCCGATCACACGCACTTGACGTTGGGCGCGGGGTCGTATTTCACCGTGCGGGTGTGGCGACTGATCTCGGCGCCGGACTCGGCGTCGCTGATGATGCGGGTGTTCGAGGTGGTGAACCCGCGGCTGCCGGTGGACGCGATGCAGTTGTCACCCTTCGGCAGCTTCAGTGACGGTGGGTCGGTGTAGGCGTACCGCTCGCCGGTGATCGACTCGACGTCGACGGTGGTGGTGCTCCACATGCGGACAGTGACGTCGGACGGCGACCAGCCGGTCTCGATGTAGATCCCGTGCTCGGTGTTGTTGCGGAACACCAGGTCGATGGCGCCCTCGAAGACGGTGGCCTCACGCGCCTCCGGGTAACGGGAGATGTAGTAGCTGTGCTCGGTGTGCGTGACGTCCTCGAGACCGGCGAAGTAGGCGGCGTTGTAGAGCGTGGTCGCGAACTGGGAGATGCCGCCGCCGACCGCTTTGTCGGCGTGGCCGTGGTCGATGATGGTTGACGTCACGTAGCCCTGCGCGGTGCCGCGCGGCCCGGTGTAGGTGTTCAGGGAGAACTTCTCGCCGGGTTTGACCAGTGCACCGTCGACCTCGGCGGCGACGAGCCGGATGTTCTCGCCGGATGCGCTGGAGAACCCGGAGGTGGTGAACTCGCTGACCACTTCACGCACGCCGAGTCCGCGTGCCTGCTTGGTGGTCAGCTTTGGCTTCACAGGTGCGTAGGCGACCTCGACGACCCGGGTATCCGATGCGTCGGCCCCGGTCACGGTCGCCGCGGTGGACGCGAAGGTCTTGTCCCAGTCGACCCGCGAACCGTCGCGCGACGGCACCACGGTGGGACTACCGCTGCTCAGTGAGAACGTGGCGTCCACGGCTTCGCGTTCGGTCTCGGCGAGCTGTGGGCGCAACATCTCGGTACTGCGTTTCGGGTCTATCTCCGGTTGCAGTCCGCCGCGCCCGTCGGCGACAAACGTCAGCACCGAGCCCAGCTGGGCGGGCGTGACCCGCACGGAGACATCGTCGGCGCCCTCGAGAGTGACCGGGGCGGCCACCGCGCGGGTGGCGGCCCCGGCGACGGTCTGGCCGACCACCTCGGCCGACACGGAGGGATCGAAATCCTCCATGGGCAGGTCGACGGGCTTGTCGTCGAGCCATTGCGCCATCAGCGTTGTCGCCGCGGCGTCGCGGGCCACGCGCTTGCCGGCGGCCGGCATGTCCGCCACGGGGGTGGCCACGTCGTCGGCCACCTCGTAATGCACCCCGCCTTCGACTGCCGCCTTCTCCAGTTCGGAGCGCAGGTCGTCGAGCGTGGCGTCGAAGACCGCACGGTCGATGGTCACGACCGGTTGCACGGCGTGAGTGCGCCCGAGGATTGCCATCAGCCGGGGCCATGGGTTGCGGGGCTGATCCATCAACCGGGCTTTGGTGGCCTCGGCATCGAAGAACAGGCCGAGGTCATCGGGCGCGACCGTGGCCGACCCGGTATCCGTGTGGAGTCGTACGCGATGAATGGCCCGTTCGGAGAGTTGATCGACGACGGCCTGGGCCTCCGCGTCGTCGAGGTTGCCTGCCGGGATACCCGCGACAACTGCACCGCGTGCGGTCGCGCCGTCGGTCAGGACGAGATCGGTGGCGATGACGATGCCGAGTGCGGCGGCGATGCCGACTGCCACACGCGCCGCCGCGCGTGCGACCGGGGAACTGTTCACGGGATCAACCATAAGAAAACGACGATGGGTCCGCCTTGCCGAGACGTCGGCTGTGGGGCGCCCCACAAAACGTAGGCGCCCCGACCGAGCTGCCGGGTCGGGGGTCTGGCAGCTCAGCCGGAGCTACTCGTATATCTACGCTACTTCTCGCCGCGTTACAGCTTTCCGAGAACTTTTTTTCGGCGAGTGTGACCCGATCGATGCCGAGGCGACGATCGGGTCACATTTGCGCTGGTATCAGCCTTCGACGATGGCGGTGACGCCCTGGCCGCCGGCCGCACAGATCGAGACGAGTGCACGCCCGCCGCCGTTCTCGCGGATGGTTTTGGCGGCCTGCGCGATGATGCGCCCGCCGGTGGCGGCGAACGGGTGCCCGGCCGCCAGCGAGGAGCCGTGCACGTTGATCTTGGTGCGATCGATGGCGCCGAGCGCGTTGTCGAGGCCGAGACGCTCCTTGCAGTACTCCTCGGATTCCCAGGCGGCCAGGGTGGCCAGCACGACGCTGGCGAATGCCTCGTGGATCTCGTAGAAGTCGAAATCCTGCAGCGTCAACCCGTTGCGGTCGAGCAGGCGCGGCACTGCATACGTGGGCGCCATCAGCAGACCGTCGGGCCCGTTGACGTAGTCGACGGCCGCCGTCTCGCTGTCGACGAGGTAGGCCTGCACCGGCAGACCCCTGGCCTCGGCCCACTCGTCGCTGCCCAGCAGCACGGTCGACGCGCCATCGGTGAGCGGGGTGGAGTTGCCGGCGGTCATCGTCGCGTCGCCGAGCGAGACGCCGAAGACCGGCTTGAGCTTGGCGAGCTTCTCCGCGGTGGAATCGCCGCGCAGGTTCTGGTCGCGGGTCAGTCCGAGGAACGGCGTGATCAGGTCGTCGAAGAAGCCCTCGTCGTAGGCGGCGGCCATGTTCTGGTGACTGGCGGCGGCCAGGGCGTCCTGGTCGGCGCGCTTGATGCCGAATTCCTTGGCGGTGATGGCGGCGTGCTCACCCATCGACATGCCGGTCCGCGGCTCACCGTTGCGCGGGATCTCGATGCCGAGTTTCGGCACCAGCTTCAGCGCGGCGAGCAACTGGTCCTTGGTGCTGCGGGCACGGTTGACCTCGAGCATCTGGCGACGCATCGACTCCGAGACGCCGATCGGGGCGTCGGAGGTGGTGTCCACACCGCCGCCGACGGCGACGTCGTAGCGGCCGGACGCGATGCCGTCGGCCACGGCGACGATCGCCTGCAGGCCGGTGCCGCAGGCTTGCTGGATGTCGAAGGCGGGGGTGTAGGGCGAGAGCGCCGAACCGAGGACACATTCGCGCATGAGATTGAAATCACGCGAATGCTTGAGCACGGCGCCACCGGCGACCATGCCCAGGCGCTCACCCTGCAGGTTGTAGCGGCTCACCAGCCCGTCGAGGGCTGCGGTGAACATCTCCTGATTGCTGACCTTGGCGTAGGCCTTGTCCTGGCGGGCGAACGGAATCCGGTTGCCGCCGAGGATCGCGACCGGGCGCTGAGTGCGGGTCTTGGGTGTCTGAGCCACTTCGATCTCCCAGGGGGTGTAGTTCGATGTCTGTACAGTATTCTTACTCATGAGTAAGTTAGTTGTCGAACGTCGCTTCGCGTGAGCGTCGTCGCACACGGACTTCACCCAACACGACCTGCCGTAGAAGCACAGAGGAGACATCCCGTGGCAGCCACTGGCCTGTACTCGAACTTCGTCCATTCCGCACCCGGTTCGTTCCTCGCGAAGCAGGCCGGGCTGCCCGTCCCGCCGACGCTGCGCCGCTACAAGGCGTCCGAGCCGCCGCTGCCCGGCCCGGTGCTGCTGGGCGGAGCGGGCCGGCTCGTGGAGCCGCTGCGCGAGATGCTCTCGGCCCCCGACTACACCCTGATCCAGAACGCCACGTCCGGCCGCAGCGCCGACAAGTATGGTGCCCTGGTGTTCGACGCCACCGGCATCACCTCGCCGGCCGAGCTGCGTCAGCTGTTCGAATTCTTCCAGCCGCAGATGCGCTCGCTCGCGCCCAGTGCGCGGCTGCTGGTGCTGGGCACCACCCCGGAGCTGGTGTCCGATCCGAACGAGCATGTCGCGCAGCGCGCCCTGGAAGGCTTCACCCGCTCCGTGGGTAAGGAGCTGCAGAAGGGCGCGACCGTGCAGCTCGTCTACGTGTCCCCCGACGCCAAGACCGGTCTGACCGGCCTGGAGTCGACGGTGCGGTTCGTGCTGTCGGCGAAGTCGGCGTTCGTCGACGCGCAGGTCATCCGGGTGGGTGAGGCCGACGCGACCGCGCCGAAGGACTGGGACAAGCCCTTGGAGGGCAAGGTGGCCGTCGTCACCGGTGCTGCCCGCGGCATCGGCGCCACCATCGCCGAGGTGCTCTCCCGAGACGGCGCGCATGTCATCTGCGCCGACATCCCGGCCGCCGGCGAGGCGCTCGCCGAGACCGCCAACAAGGTGAAGGGCACCTCGTTCCCGCTCGACGTGAGCGCCGAGGATGCAGGCGCGAAGCTCGCCGAGCACGCCCTGGAACGCCACGGCGGCATCGACATCATCGTCAACAACGCCGGCATCACCCGCGACAAGCTGCTCGCCAACATGGACGCCGCCCGCTGGGATTCGGTGATCGCCGTGAATCTGATCGCGCCGCAGCAACTGGTCAACGGCCTGATCGAGAAGGGCGCGCTCAACGAGGGTGGCGCGGTCATCGACGTGTCGTCGATCGCCGGCATCGCCGGCAACCGCGGCCAGACCAATTACGGCGCCTCGAAGGCCGGCGTCATCGGCCTCGTCGACACCTACGCGCCGATCCTCGCCGAGAAGGGCGTCACCATCAATGCGGTCGCACCCGGGTTCATCGAGACCAAGATGACCGCCGCGATCCCCGTCGCGACCCGCGAGGCCGGCCGCCTGATGAGCTCGCTGCAGCAGGGCGGCCACACCGTCGACGTCGCCGAGACCGTGGCCTACTTCGCCAACCCGGCGTCGAGCGCCATCACCGGCAACGTGGTCCGCGTGTGCGGCCAGGGATTCCTGGGGGCCTGATGGCCAAGACGATCACCCTGTCCAGCGCACCCGGCACCGCCGAGGTGTACTCCAAAGCGGTCGGCGCGATGCTGCCGGTCGTCGGCAAACCCGCCACGGTGCGGGCCGATGCGGTCATCCCGGAACGTACTTATCGGATGGAGAACATCCGGGTGGACCCGGATCGGCTGCACGCCTACACGCGGGTGACCGGCCAGCGATTCGGTTCGACACTGCCGATCACCTACCCGTTCGTGCTGCAGTTCCCGCTCGCGATGAAGGTGATGACCGACGGCGACTTCCCATTCGGCGCAGTCGGTTCGGTGCATCTGGAGAACACGATCCACCGGCTGCGCCCGATCGGCGTCGATGAACCGCTGACCATCGACACCCACGCGGAGAACCTGCGCGAGCATCGCAAGGGCCTACTGATCGACATGATCTCGGAGATCCGGGTCGGCACCGAGTTGGTGACGACGCAGACCGCGACGTTCCTCAAGCAGCAGCGCACCAGTCTCTCCGACGAACCGCGCGGCCCGGAGCCCAAGCAGTACGCTCCGCCACCCCCGGATTCGATCCTGTCGGTCGACCTCGGACGTATCCGTCAGTACGCCGAGGCCTCGGGCGATCGGAACCCGATCCACATGGGCAACCTGACCGCGAAGGCATTCGGCTTCCCGAAGGCAATCGCGCACGGAATGTGGAGTGCCGCAGCCGCAGTCGCCAACGTCGAGGCGCAGCTCCCCGACGACGTCACCTACACGGTGCGCTTCGGCAAGCCGATCCTGTTGCCCGCCAAGGTGAACCTGTACACGCGGCGCATCGACGGGGCCGGGGCGTTCGACATCTCCGTCCTCGACCGTCGCAAGGGCGCCCCGCACCTGACCGCGACCACTCGCGGCGCCTGACCCTCACAGTTCCTCCCCCGGGTTTCGTCACATCCTCCGAAAGCATAGAGGGGGTTTGGCGATACCCGGGGGAGGAACTGTCGCGATTCCACTCGCCACTACCGTCACGAGCCTTCCACTCACCCTGCGGACCGTGGGACGTCGCATGTCAGAGCCACATGCGGGCGGAGTAGATGTTGATCGTGTCATCCACCGCGCGGCCTGGGTCATTCGACTTCAGTTGCGCACACCGTATACGCCCGATCGGGATGAACGAACCTACTCTCAGGGCAGTCGCCGAACTCATAGTCACCGACCAACACCTGCTCGGGGCGAAACACCGCGACCGAACTGCCGTCGCAGTCGACCACGATGGCCTTGGTGTGCAGTACCGAAAGGCACCGACCTTCCACCCAGTTGTAGTCCAGACACAGGACCACCCCGGGCTCACCCTCACTACCGGTCACCGGGTACTTGATGTCCGCATCGGACACGCAGTCATCGATAGTCGCCGCTCTCTGCACCACGACCATTCCAGACCGATCACACGGCTGAAGGGACACGACTTCCTCGACGACGGATTCGCCCTTCTCGTAGTCGATGCCTCGGAACATACGATCGATCCCGACGCAGGAGCCGACAACGAGATCCGCTTTGATCGCATCATTTCCGGCGTTCGCGCGATCCACCTGGCGCGCATTCGCTATCTGGTCGTCGAACGACTCACCCGAGGGGACGCTCGGTCGGGGGTCCTCGTCCGGGCCAACGCAGCCTGCCACCACGCCAACGGCAAGAACGGTAGCCGCAACGATGCAGAACCCGCGGCGCAGGACTTGCCTACCAACCTCAGTCACAGAACTTCCACCCGTCATCAGCCAGCTGGCTCAAGTCAGCAGCTCACGCGCTAGGTTCTCCTCCTTTCGCGCACTGCACAAACCACCGACACTCCAAGCGCGATGATGACGATCGCTATCGCAACCGCCGCTGCAGGGGTCTGTGGGTAGTGCCCTGTTTCACCTGCGGGAACGAGTTCGTAATGTTGCGGCACAGTGAGTAGGCAGAGCACGACCGGAATGACCAGCACAACGGGTAGGCCCCAGCTGATCACCCCGCCAACCGTGGATTTGCGGGCGGCCAGGAGCATTGCGGTCAACCCGTAGCAGATAGCGAATACAACGGGAATCACCAGCAGCAGAGGCTCGGTGACGAGGTTCAATCCAAGCGAATCGCCCGACGCGCCACCAGGGACGAGCACGACATTAGGCGAACGCGTCGAATACCAAACCCCGATCGTGACCAGACCAAGAACCAGACCCACGCCAGACCAGCGGAAGAATGCAGATCTAACGGCTGTTTCCCCATTCATGCTCTCGCTTCCAAGTCGACGGAGTCCCACGTTGACCGTCCCTTCACGATCGCGGTGAGAGAACGCAGCACCCCGATGACCGTCGTCGCCAGCTCGACGGCATTGCTTTTTTGCCTGGAGCTGCCGACTTGCGTGCGATCTGTCAGCGACCGCCGCGCCGACGATGGAATGGTTCTCCTAGCAGGCGAGCCATTCGCCTTCTTCCCGGATGACATTGATCTTCTCTGTGTGATCGGCGTCGCCAGATTCGTCGGAGTAGCGAAACCGTACCTCCACCTCAGCGGACGTATCGGTGCGGCTGGTGATGTTGACGCCCCGGACTTCGAGTCGCGACATCATTTTAGCCAGGCCAGGGTCCATCGGAGTGTCTGAACGCTGCTGAGTGCATTGCAGGCTGTTGTACCGGTCCCAGTCGTTGCGAGACATCGCCTCGTATAGCTGCACTGCGGTAGTCCGTATAGCGGTTTCCGTGGCGTACTCCTCGCCCATGATGTCTTCTTGAGAGTCTGGAGCACCGCAAGCGGTGATTGACCCGCAGGTAAGTGTCAGACCAAGAACGATCACAGCGAAGTGTGCCAGCCGGCGAATGAAAGCCCCTCTTCTGTTGGTCAATGTGCAGGTAGGTAGGCGTCAAATGCGTGGCGGCCGTGGTGCTCCTCAGTGCTACAAATGCGTCTACGTCTACGAGGTGGGCTCCATCGACAACCCAACCAGGCATTTGGAGTCCGCGCTGAACATGACTCGAAGCGATCCCCACGATGGCGGGGGCAGTGAACGCGAGTACGTCGCGTTCGGTCCGGGCGGCATCACGTAGCCATCGCCGAGTTGCCCGTAGCGGTGCGCGACGTCGTCTTCGGTTATGCATTCGTTGGGAGTGAAATCGATGGCGGTGAAGGTCCAGCCGTCCTCGTTGAGTCCCATCATGACCTTCACCTGACTCAGTTCGGGGCTGAGATCGACCGATTCGGTCTCGAACCGGTAGTCGGTCACCGCGTAGGAGTCCTGCCCGGTGAGTTGCTCGGCTTTGGTGGTGGTGTCCGGCGGGTTAGCGGCAATATGGTCGATCAACTCCCATGCGGTAGTGGGCATAACCTTCTCCGACTCCTGTGCGCTGGCGGGTGTGCCGTTGGCTTCGTCATGTCCGCATCCGGCGAGCATCACCACACCCACAGCCAGCGCGGCAACCGTTCCCGCCACACGTCGCGCCCGGCTACTGGCAGTACTGGCCGTAGTAGTTCGCACAACGTTGTCCTGTCGTCGATGTTGTCAGCTGCCCGTACTCGCGCCCGAGTCCGGTCCATGCACGTCGTTTGGCCGCCTGCTCAGCTTCGGGCGTCCAGATACCGGCGCTTCTCATGCGGGCGACGTCGCCGAGATACCGATCGTAGATGGCGTTCGCGGTGCCGGCCGGAGGCCCGGAGATGCCGATGTCCATGCCGCCGGCGGCGATGATCTCACGCTGGATCACAATGTTGTTGAATGTCGCCTGCCCCTCGCCGATGAGAAAACTGTCGACACAAGTCTGATAGGTCGACCTATCGATGGGCTCAGGCGGGTAAATGGCGTGCCCCATCTCGTGGGCGAGCCACTGCGAGGTCTGCGCGGTGCCGTAGGAGCCGTCGATCTGGACGACCAGACCAACGGGTAGGCCGCAGCCGATCACCCTGCCAACCTTGGGTTTGTGGCCAGCCAGGAGCATTGCGGTCAACCCGTAGCAGATAACGAATACAACGGGAATCACCAGCAGCAGAGGCTCGGTGACGAGGTTCAAGCCGAGCGAATCGCCCGAAGCCCCACCAGGGACGAACACGAAGTTTGGCGAACGCGTCGAATACCAAACCCCGACCAGACCAAGAACCAGGCCCACGCCAGACCAGCAGAAGAATGCAGGTCGACGGCTGCCTCCCCATTCATGCTCTCGCTTCCAAGTCGAAAGAGTCCCACGTTGACCGCCCCCTGACGATCGCGGTAAGAGAACGCAGCACCACGATGACTGTCGTCACCAGCTCGACGGCATTGCTTTTTGGCCTGGAGCTGCCGACTCGCGTGCGATCTGCCAACGACCGCCGCGCCGACGATGGAATGGTTCGCCTAGCAGGCGAGCCATTCGCCTTCTTCACGGATGACATTGATCTTCTCTGTGTGATCGGCGTCGCCAGATTCGTCGGAGTAGCGAAACCGTACCTCCACCTCAGCGGACGTATCGGTGCGGCTGGTGATGTTGACGCCCCGGACTTCGAGTCGCGACATCTTTCTAGCCAGGCCAGGGTCCATCGGAGTGTCTGAACGCTGCTGAGTGCATTGCAGGCTGTTGTACCGGTCCCAGTCGTTGCGAGACATCGCCTCGTATAGCTGCACTGCGGTAGTCCGTATAGCGGTTTCCGTGGCGTACTCCTCGCCCTTGATATCTTCTCGAGAGTCAGGAGCACCGCAAGCGGCGATTGACCCGCAGGTAAGTGCCAGACCAAGAACGATCACAGCGAAGTGCGCCAGTCGGCGTGGGTAACGGGTGTCTCGCGATTTCGTCATGGCCTGATCACCACCAACTTTCCGTCGCAGGCACCGGGGATACCGTCCCCCGGCTTGGGAACCACGGGAGCTTCACGAGCGAGTGTTACACACTCCGAGATGAGCCCGGCTTCGTCACCCTCGTGGCGTAGTCCGACGTCACGGCCAACTCGATTGTTGTGTTCGTCCATAGCGTGTGAGTCGGGGTTACCGTCTCCGCCATCCATTTCATGGGCGTCGCCAATCTCCTGCGCGAATCCGGAGTTAGCCTTCTCAGTCGTACTCGCCATCCAGATACAGTGCCGAGCCGCGTCCGAACGATTGTCGACCGTCGGTCCGGGGAAGTACTTCTGCGATTCTCTGTTCGCGATCTGAGGAGAGGATTGAGCGCGCGAGCAGTCGTACGGGCTGGTCGAGCACGCAGACTGCTCGTTGCGACCCAAGTTGTCGTAGCCGGTTGGTAGCCAATAAGTTCCGTCAATATTCCCACTCTCGTCCGGATCACCCACTGCAGGCACGCGACCCGGGACCGTCCCGCTCGTGAATCTAGGGGCAGTTCTGACCTCAGATCGTTCTGCTGGCTGCGGCAGTGCTGGATGATCTGAACGTCCCCGGGCCTGGTGCACACCTCTTTGTGAGGGAAGGTTGGCACCATGCCGAAGAAGTACGACGAGGCGACCCGGGCCAAGGCTGTGCGGTTGGTGATCGAGCATCGCAACGAGTATCCGAGCGAGTATGCGGCGATCACGGCGACGGCCAAACGGCTCAAGTTGACCCCGGAGACGTTGCGCAAGTGGGTGCGTCAGCATGAGGTCGACGAAGGCCAGAAGCCGGGGGTGACTCGCCAGGAGGCCGGCGAGGTTCGGGCGTTGAAACGTAAGGTGGCCGAGTTGGAGGATACAGTCGAAATCCCTAAGGCGGCAACGCCTTTCTTCGCGCGGGAGAGCGACTCGCGACAGCAGTGATGTGTGCGTTCATCGCCGAGCATCGGGCTCGGTTCGGGGTCGCTCAGATCTGCCGTGTGCTCACCGCGCACGGCGCACCGATCTCCCCGAGAACCTTCCACGCGTGGGTGGCGCGGCCACCGTCGAAACGGGCCCTGTGGGACACCACGATCACCGAGATCCTGGCTGGCTACTACAAACCTGACGAGCAGGGCAAACGCCGCCCAGAATCGCTGTACGGGGCGGTGAAGATGTGGGCTCACCTGCAACGGGAGGGCATCGAGGTGGCCCGGTGCACGGTGGAACGGTTGATGCGGGCCAACGGCTGGCACGGGGAGACCCGGCGCAAGAAGGTCCGCACCACGATCCCGGATCCGGGAGCGTCGCGGGCCCCGGATCTGGTGGACCGCCCGTTCCAGGTGCCGGCACCGAACATGCTGGTCGTGGCCGATTTCACCTACGTCCAGCGGGCCAACGGCACGCATGTGTACACCGCGTTCGTGATTGACGCGTTCGCGGCCGGATCGTGGGATGGGAGTGCTCGGCCTCCAAGACCGACCGGTTCGTCCGTGATGCGATCCGACAGGCTGCGCAAAACTACGGCATCTGGAGGGTAACCCGTTGTCCAGCAATACTATTCATCATTCGGATGCGGGCAGCCAGTATACCTCGGTGCGATGCGGGGAAACGCAGAAACTGTCTGGGTTGATGCCGTCGATCGGATCGGGGACGCCTACGCCAATGTCCCTCGCGGAGACAACCATAGGATTGTTCAATGCCTGCGCAGTACAACATGATTCGCCGTTTCGGACTGGTCCGCTACGCCACGTCGGGGATGTCGAACATCTGACCGCTGTCTGGGTCGGCTGGTTCAACGTCAGTAGGCTCATGCACCGACTCGGACGCATCCCGCCGATCGAGGCCGAGCAGAACTACTACACTCAACGTGCCGCCACATCCGTGGAGGCACACCAGTAACCAGGTGTGCACCAAACCCGGGGCGGTTCAACTTGGACGGTTGGCACTTGACGCCGGCCCCAATGGCCTGCAGGCGTATGTTTCCGACACAAGGACTGCGGGTCGTCGTGTCGCAATCAGTGCGATCGTTAGAGGGTTGTCTGGGCGCCGCACACCTGCCAGGGAGCCGACGTGGTATTGCGTTGGAGGGCAAACCTCACGACCGGCCAGGGAATCGAACTGTCAACGCGCTCTGCGTACTCGAGACGGGCGTAGACAATCGCGGTGGTGTCGATGGTGCTGTGATAGTGGAAGTCGGTGACAGTCGTCACGGGGCCGCGCCACAGGTTCTGGACGTAGTCGACGCTGGTGTCGAGCGGGTCGTACTTACCGTTCTCCACAAGCATGCGTAGCTGTCCGCACGTCGTGCTGAGCAGCGCGTCGCTGTCCTTGTCTCGCAGCTGTTGAACAACCTGTTGGACAGCTGATTCCAGAGATGAAGTGTCCGCAGGGGCGGAGCTCTGGCTATCACGAGAGGTGAAGTGGACGACAGCTACGCCAAGGATCACGACGAGGGCGGCAATCGCCACGGCTAGCGCTATGCGGCGGACTGGCCTTCGACGGGCTGTGTGTTGCCGACTAGGTGCCGGTGGTGGTGTTGTCATCGCCGTCTTCCGGTTCTGGATCGTGGTCGTGGCGGGTCGTAAACTCGAGGATGATCATCAGAAGTACGTAGAGCAGGTAGACCGCCCCCAACACTGAGATGAGGATTTCCCCCACCGGGTAGCGTCCTTCAGAGACTTCGCTGACCGAAACCAGCACAGAACCCGCCCATAGCGGGGCGACAAGCAACGCGGTGACCAGATAGAACGGTTCGATGCGAAGCTTGGTGGCAAGCCAGATCATTGCTCGGGCGATCAGCAGGAATGGATAGATGACGATGGCGATCACCGCGGCGCCGATGTTGGCGATCACGGTGTGGGACCTGGTGTACGCGCTTGACAGTTGTCGAAGTACCACTTGCCGTCTGAGGCTTTTGTCCAGGTGCGGCTACCCGCGGGAAAGTCGGGTCCCGGCGGCGGTGTCAACGTCACCACCGCGGTCGTATCAGACTGCAGTTGTACCGTTGCGTGGACCTTGGACCCAGGAAACGCCTTGTCCCCGAGTAGGTCCCGCATGGACCCGACATACTCCTCTTGGGCAAAATCGTCTCTGCATGCCTGTGACCGGTACTGGTACGCCGAGGCGTAGTCGCCCCGGAAGACTGCCGAGTACATGTCGGTAACCCGGCTCTGCAACTCGGCCCGGGCATCTTCCTGGCCCTCGTTCGGACGCACCAAGATCGCGACGATCGCTATCGCGACAATAACGATGCCCACCGCGCCAGCGAACGCTGCCAGCCGCCGCCGGTTCCGTCTCGTGCCAGCTGCGGAATCTTGTCTCGGCATCACACACACACCTCCGGCTTGACTTTACATTCACTCACCGGCGGATCAGCAGGCGGAGGAGGTTGGGAAGTGGTCGTCGGAGGAGGCGTCCACGTCGGCGTGGGCGTCGGCGTGGGCGTCCAGGTCGGTGTGGATGTCGCAGTGGGTGTGACGGTCGGCTGCTGCTGTCCGCTGTCGTTGTCCTCCGAGCCGCCGCCCTGATCGCCTTCTCCGCCGCTCCCGGAATCCCCCGACTCACCGGAGCCGTCGCCGTCACCTGAGTCGCCGCCGCCACCGCTGTCGACACCGCCACCGCCACCGCCACCGCCACCGATGATCTCGATGAGCTTGCCGCATTGTGTCCATACAGCCACGATTCCGAAAGCTTCCAGGATGAGCTCGACCTCATTTCGGTAAGTTGTCATCCATTCTTTGAGCTCCGCTGGGAGTCGCTTGCCTACGATCCCGTCTTCGGCCTTGTCGATCCGGCTGCGCATCAGTATCTTGCGCAGTGCCTCGGCGGCCTTGAATACGCTGGGATACTTCATGCCGATTTGGAACAGTTTGACTAGGAACCCTGGGGTACGAAGCAAGGGCAGGAACAGCGTGGCGAGGGCGACCGCACACCGCGCGCCGTAGTAGGGGATCCTCCAACTGTCGGGAACATCGAAAAGCCCTGCTGGAGTCGCCATGAACGTTCCAGCGAAATCGTTGGACGTCAGCTGCGATAGCGCGTCTGTATCGACGTCTGCGTCGTTCCATCCCGGCGGCATGGCGATCGGCCCGGCTGGGTCAGCGGGCGAGAGCGGACCGGGGTCGTCCGGTGGACGCGCAGGAACCGGCAAACTGTTGGGCACGCTCGTGGACGAACCTGATTGGTCGCCAGGTGCTGCGGAAGGACTCGGAGAAGCAGCAGCACTACCTTCGCTCCCGCCAGGCCTCGGTACGATTGGTGTGGCGCCTGCTGAGGGGATGTCGGTGGGTGCGTGTGCACCCATATTCGGTCCACCCGAATCCGCGGTATTGGTGTCCGTCGGGATGGTCGGTGCGGTGACCGACGGTGGCGGGGTGGTCGACGACGTGGGCGGTCCGGGGTCGACACACACGTACGGCACCGGCGGCGGCGGTGCCTGGCTGGCGGGTTTGCCGTTGGAGGCCGCCCACGATTGCGCCCAGGCACTGTTGTAGGTGGCGGTCTCCCGCGCGCAGCGTTCAGCGGGGGTTTCCGCACTCGCGGTAGGGGCTACGACCAGCGTGAACGCCGTCACCGAGGCGATGACTATCGCAAGGACGGGCGCCCAGGACGGCCTCGCGCGCCGTAGCGGCGAGGCCGTCCTGGCGCGGGATATGGTCGCGGCCGATGCCATCACAGCCACATCCGTGTGGAATAGAGGTTGAGGGTGTCATCAGCAGTCGGCGTCGACACCGACAGTCGCACGATGATGCGCACGGTCACCGGGCCGGCACATCCGTCCACCCGCACATGCACACGTTTGGCGCGGATCGACGCCCGATCGGTCTGCAACGTCTTCTTGCCCAGGGAAATCTCGTTGATGGTGCCAGGTGTGAGTTTCGCCGAGATCGACGGCGACACCGACGCCGACGCCCCTACCGACACGTTCGGCTGACCCGAGATCGTCACATTCGCGTTCGGACCGAACGACGACCCGAAACCGAACGTCGCCCCATCCGACACATCGATTTGACACCCCACCACCAGAAACTGTTCGAGCACACCCGAACTCACCGGTTGCGACGGCACCCGACCAGCCGCCGGAGTGATCAGCGCCCCTACCCGCGACGACACCCAGCCCTCCCGAGAAGCGAAACTGTTGGCGATATTGCTCATCGGGTTGACCACCAACTCCGAGGCCCGCAACTCGACGGTCCACCCATCATCAGTGACCAGCCGGTCATAGGTCGACGCCAACGGCGTCGGTACCGCGCCCCCAGAACCGGCCCCCACCACAAGACCCATCAACGCGGCAAGCACAGCACACACCGCCGCACCACCGACCCGCCCCACACCGCCCAGAATCCGAAACACAGTGCCCCCCTCAACAACTGCCAGAAACCGGCCGAGAGCGAGACGTGTCGCCAACCCCTCCAGCCTCGCCCGAAGACCCAATCGGCACGAAGGACTGGAGGACCGCACGTGAAACCCCCGACCAACACCCCACATCAACGATGTATGATAGTGAAGTGCATCTGCACTATGGCACACCCCTCGCTGCGGTGGCAACCACTTCACGAGCGTCACCCGCGAGGATTGATCGCACACGGTGACAACTGGGCCGGGACCGGTTGCCCGCTAGGGGGATTGCGGTTCGATCACGATGACGGAGATCACCCCGCCAGGCATGCCCCTTGTGCGAGATTGCGGGCGCGAGCTTGAGAATTGGCGTAGTAGTCTGCCGTCCCACCACCGGGCAGCGCGACTTGACACACCCAGGTCGCGTGAGCGGCCTCGAACTCTTCCTGGGTGATCACTTCCCCGGCAACACACGGCCCACCGGTGGGATCACCGACGACCACCGCCCAGTACATGTGCTGGTAGACCGGAGACACTGCACACCAAACGATTTCGTCTCCGTTGGCAGTGTATTGAATCCCTGACGGTAGTGCCGCGGTACTGCCCGACACCGAAGCCGGCTCAGTGCTGCCCGGCGTGCAGGCGGCGACCGAGAACGCTGAAACAACGCCCACCAGAACCGCGATGATCCCCCGACTCATCGTCATGGGGTGAACCATACGGTTCAGACCAGCCGACCCGGTACCGCGTGGCACAACTGGGATGCGAATCGCAAATCCCGAACCGAAGTGACGCAAGTCATCAAACCCCGGGGGCACCTCACCCCGACATCCTTTCGCCCGTGGCGATATCAGGAAGTGGCTCATTTCGGGGGCCCTAGAAGCCTACCCAGCGATCGACACCCCCAAACGATGCGCTATGTTCGCCACAGCAATGCCTGGCTTTACGAAAGGAAACTGCCGTGGGGGAATCCAAACCAGGCGTGCGCGCCGCGGTCGCGAGTGTGCTGTTCACTGTCGCAGTGGCCACCGGTGGTGCGGTGGCGGCCAGCCCGCCGGCACAGGCCGCGCGGATCATCCCCACCGCGCAGCCGGGTGTAACTGTGATCGAACTCAGTCACGCCGACACCGTGTCCGCCGCCCACCTCGGCGCCGGACACGTCATCAACATCCTGCTGGGCAACGACAACTGGGGTGTCATCCTCGACGACGACTCCCGCTACCGGGCCGGTTCCTACTACCGTCCGGACAAGCATCGCACCTGGAACGATGTGACCGGCCAGCAAGTGATCTCCGAGGCGGGTAAGTCCCCTGGAGTGGTGGGAAATCGGATCCGGTCCCAGCCAGGCGTGTCGGTGCCGGGATAAGTGAGGGCCATCGCGTAGATCAATGAGTTACCTCTCACAGTGACTCACAGAAAGTGACTACGCGATGACCCAGGACCATTCTGCCTTGCTGCTCAGCTTGAGGTGTTCAAGTCCGCCGAAGCCGGCGCGATGTTCGCCGAACTGATCCGCACGGGGCTGCAGGAGCTGATCGAGGCCGAGGCCACGGCGAAGATCGGTGCCGGCCGTTACGAGCGCTCTGCGGGGCGTTCAACCCACCGCAACGGGTCGCGGAGCAAGACGGTGTCGACCACCTCCGGTGATGTCGAGGTCAAGATCCCCAAGCTGCGGTCGGGGTCGTTCTTCCCGTCGTTGCTCGAGCGGCGCCGCCGCATCGACAAGGCGTTGCATGCAGTGGTGATGGAGGCCTACGTGCACGGGGTGTCGACCCGTTCGGTCGATGACCTCGTCGCCGCACTCGGGGTGGACTCGGGGATCTCCAAGTCCGAGGTGTCACGGATTTGTGCTGGTCTCGATGCGGAGATCGCGCAGTTCCGTGGGCGCACCTTGACCCACACCGAGTTCCCGTATGTGTTCTGCGATGCCACGTTCTGCAAGGTGCGGGTCGGGGCGCATGTCGTCTCCCAGGCCCTGGTGGTGGCGACCGGCGTGTCGATCGACGGCAGTCGGGAGGTGTTGGGCACCGCGGTGGGTGATTCGGAGTCGTTCGAGTTCTGGAAGGAGTTTCTTGCGAGTCTGAAGGCTCGTGGTCTGTCCGGGGTGCAGTTGGTGATCTCTGACGCGCATGCCGGGTTGAAAGCTGCTGTGGCCCAGCAGTTCACAAACTCGTCGTGGCAGCGGTGCCGGGTGCATTTCATGCGGAATCTGCATGGGGTGGTCTCGGCGAAGCAGCAACCGGTGGTGTCGGCGGCGATCAAGACGATCTTCGCCCACACTGAACCTGACGATGTGGTGGCGCAGTGGGATCAGGTTGCCGACAGTCTGGCCGACGCGTTTCCGAAGGTGGCGGCGATGATGCGTGAGGCCACAGCTGACGTGCTGGCGTTCACTGCGTTCCCGAAGGCGCACTGGCAGAAAATCTGGTCGAACAACCCGATCGAGCGGCTGAACAAGGAGATCAAGCGCCGTGCCGATGTGGTGGAGATCTTCCCGAACCCGGCCGCGTTCCTACGGTTGGCGACCGCGGTGGTCATCGAGGCCCACGACGAATGGCAAGTCACCCGCCGCTACATGTCGGATGTGTCGATGGATGAACTCAAGGTGGTGATCGCCAAGAAACACGCCGCCCAAGCGCTGGACAAAGCCCACCAAATCTCCTAACGTTCACCATGACTCGTTGATCGAAGCGACAAGCTCACCGATCCGAAGTCCACCACTCCAAGGGACGCTGTCTCCGAGGCCGCTGCCCACCCGGGCGGGCGCGTGGTGCTCGCGGTCTACACCGGCCGCTCCTTGAGCAGGTACGGACAACCGCTGTGGGTGCAACAGATCTGGTGACCGGCCGGACAACAGGGGACTCCGATGCCGTATCTCGGGTTGATCTATCTCGTGGTGCCGCTACATCCCGGCAGATGAGCCCGCCGACCGAGAGTTCCTCCAGCAGTTGCGTGATCGCGCCGCACAGCAACGCCGCACCGTCCGCGAACAACAACATGCCGCCGACCGCGCCACGTCACCGAACCGCTGGATGATCTCTCGCCAACATGGATGCGCACGCTGGGATTCGGTGAGCGCCGCGAACGCAAGCCTGTCCGACGAGCCGCGCGGTCCCGAGCAGACGCAGTACGCGCACCCGCGCCGGATTCGGCCCTGTCGGTGGATCTCGGGCGTATCCGTCAGTACGCCGAGGCATCGGGTGACCGCAACCCGATCCACATGGGCAACCTGACCGCAACGACCCGCGGCGGCGCCTGACCCTCACCGTTCCTCCCCCGGGTTTTGTCACATCCTCCGAAAGTTTAGAGGGGGTTTGGCGATACCCGGGGGAGGAACCGTTATGGGTTTCAGCCTCCATCTCAGTGGAATAGCACATTTGCGGTGAGCAACCCCGCAACGAATGCGAGGAGCGGGGCAAACGTCCGGCACTCCGTGACGTGGAAGATGGCTTCGCGCGATGCCGAGCCTCTTGGCCCTCTCCATCAGCGTCCCGTGCTGACATCAAACGAACCACCCCCTTCACAACCTTGGCGGCATCCGCGCGTATGCGCCTATGCAGCTGACATGCGCTCTCGCCATTCTCAGCTCGCCACGTCACCGAACCCTTCGATGATCTCGACAAGCTTGGTCAACCTCGTCATGTCGAACACCTGGTCCGGCCCCTGCGGGGCCTTGTCGGTGAACGGCGGATCGTAGAGTTGACCAGGTTCCATCGTGCCGTTGCGCGTCAGGTGGTCGATGATGAGCCCGACGAAGTCGATCTGGTCGGCGGTCGCGTTGGTGTCGGCCAGGAAGTCGGTGAAGCGTTCGTTCACGGCTTGTCGGTCGAGTCCGACGAGGGAACGGATGAACCTGCCGAGACCGTCGGCCTCGGCAATGGCCTGCTGGAGATCATCGGCGCTACCGGCGCCGCTGCGGGCCAGCAACTCCTGCAGTGAGTCCAGATCGCTGTCGGTCAACGGCTTTCCGGTGCGCAACTTCTGCAGGGCCAGGTTGTCGGGCTGGTGACGCAGATAGTCGCGGATCTTGGCCGTGAACCGCGCCTTGTCGGTACCGGTGGACATGGTCGGCATGTCCACCTCCTCGACGTTGGCGATGAACGAATCGGTGAAGTCGGTGTAGATCGCCGGCTGCTTCGTCTTCTCCAACAATCCGACCAGCGAGCGCAGGTCCTTGCGTGCACCCTCGAGCATCTCCGGCGTCACATCGACCCACCACTCGTCGGACGCAACCTCCCGCAGTAACTCCTCCTGCGCCTTGATCTTCGGGATGGAGAGCTGTTCGAGTAGCGCGTCGGCGATCTCACGCATCCGGTCGCGGCGGCGGTCGAACTCCGACTCGTCACCTTCAATCACGGCCAGTTGCCCACTCAGCACGATCAGATCGAACCGTTTCGCCATTTCGTCGGGATCGCGGATTGTGGTGGGCAGATCGGCGAGGTTGTCGACGATGTCGCGCAACTTCTGCTCGGTCAACGACTCCCAAGCCCCGCGGTCACGATAGGTCTCCACCTGCCGCCGCCGCGGACGTACCAGGAAGTTATCGAGATTCATCGCCTGGACGTGGCGGTGGAGCCCGTCGGCGATCTCATTGCGCAACACTTCATGTGACTGCGATCGGTCGAGGGCGTAAACGATGTCGGTGCGCTTCTCGAACAGACGCTGCGACAACGACTTCGCCATGTTCCCTTCGGCCGGGGCAGGATTGGTCCCGAAGAATTCCATGTTGCCGCAGAGATCGAAGATGAAGAAGTCGGTCTTGTCCTGATCGGGGCCGTACAGGTCGGGTCGCAGACGGGTTCCACGTCCGACCATCTGCCAGAATTTCGTCTTCGACCGGACAGGTTTGAAGAACACGAGGTTCACCACGTCTGGGACGTCGATGCCGGTGTCGAGCATGTCCACCGAGATAGCGATGTGGGGTTCGGCGTTCGGCTGCGAGAACTTGTCGATGAGGTCCTGTCCGTGCGACACGGAGTGGGTGATGACCGCCGCGAAACTCCCGTGGTACTGCGGGTAGTTCACATCGAAGCGCTCCGCTATGAAGTCTGCATGACGCTGGTTCTTGGCGAAGATGATGGTCTTGCCCAGACGGTCCCCACCGGCGACTCGGTGCCCTCTGGTCATCAACACCTCGAGGGCTTTGTCGACGGTGTCGGTGTTGAACAGCCATTTGTTGACGGCTTCGGCGTCAACCGCGTCGGGATACTCGTCCTCGTCCGGATCGGATTCGTCGTCCCAGTCCGTCGATTCCCACCGCTTCTTCTCGTCGTCGGTGAGTTCGTCGTACTTGATGCCGGTGCGCTGGAACTTCAACGGCACGGGCACTGCCCGCGGTCGGACGAGGTAGCCGTCGTTGATCGCTTCTTCCAGTTCGTAATCATCGGTGGGTACACCGGTTTCCAGACCGAACAGCTGGAAGGTGTTGTAGTCGACTTCGTCTTTCGGTGTCGCGGTGAGGCCGAGGAGGAACGAGTCGAAGTACTCGAAGATGCGACGGTACTTCTGGTAGACCGACCGGTGTGCCTCGTCGATGACGATCAGGTCGAAGTAGCCGGGCCCGAAGCGACGCGTTCCGTCGTCGACCTCGTTGATGAGATTCATCATCGTCGGGTAGGTGGACACGTAGATGCGGCCGTCGGTGTTCTTGTCGGTCAGCAGGTTCACCGGCGGGGCGTCGGGCAGGAAGGTCTTGTAAGCGTTGACTGCTTGTTTGACGAGTGCGACGCGGTCGGCGAGGAACAGGATCCGCTTGGCCCAGTTCGCACGCATCAGCATGTCCGACAGCGCGATGACCGTGCGAGTCTTGCCCGACCCGGTGGCCATCACGAGCAGCGCAGCGCGTTGTCGTTCGTCCTCGAAACGGTCGGTGACACGGCGGATCGCCCTGGTCTGGTAGTGCCGTTCGACGATGCCGGCAGGTACCTCGATGCTCGCGAGTTGCCTACGGCTGGTGCGGCGTTGGATCTCGAGTTGCAGCTCGTCACGGGTGTAGAAGCCCTCGACCAGACGCGGCGGATAGCGGAGGTCGTCGTACAGATAGGTCTCGAAACCGTTCGTGTAGAAGATGATCGGCCGTTGACCGGTCATCGACTCGAGACAGTCCGCGTACAGGCGGGCTTGGTGCTTCCCCGCCTCGGCGTCCTTCGACGTCCGCTTGGCCTCCACCACCGCCAGGGGCAGGCCGTCGGTTCCCCAGAGCACGTAGTCGACGTATCCGTTCTTGCCGTCGGGCATGCCGGTGACCGGATATTCGCGGTCGCGGGGTTGGTCGAGGGGCCAGCCTGCTTCGTGCAGAAGCAGGTCGATGATGTCGCGGCGGGTCTGCGCCTCGTTGTAGTCGTGGGTGTCTGGTCGCGCCGCAGCCGCCTTCTGCGCGGCAGCCACCTCGGCCCGGAGCTTGCCCACGAGGTCTTCCAACGATGCCTTGTCGGCGTCGGCCGCCTTGAGCTCGTTGTCACGGGCGAGGAGCTGTTCGGTGAGGTCGGCGCGTTGGGCTGCGGCCTGCGCGAGCTCGACGTCCTTATTCTCGAGCTGCTCGTTGAGCTGCTGGAGTTGCACGATCGTCTTCGCCATGGCCGGCCCGCCGCCAGGTTTCGGCAGGCGGTCCCGATCGAACTGGCGCTCGGCTGCCGGTTTGGACTCCGGCTGAGACGCGCACTCGCGGGCCAGCCACGACAGGATGTGAAACAGTTCCTCAAGGACACGCAGCCCGAACTCCTTGGTCACGGGCCTGTCGTCGTGCACCGCGTGGTTTCCGCTCTTGCGGATGAGGTTCATCTTCGGGAACAGCTGCGGTGGCAGGATCGACTGGAAGTCCGGTTGATGAATCCGAGCCGACAAGTCGTCCTTGTAGGGAGTCGGCAGGTGGTGTGCCGTGTAGAGCCATTTGACCGTCGCCTCGAGGGTGCGCCGGGCGTAAAAGCAGGTCGTGCGAGCGTCGAACAGGGCGTCGCGTTCCGCGCGCTTCGCGCTGTCATGGATCTGCGGCCACTCGCTCTGGAGAAAGTCAAAGTTCCCGGCCACGCTGCCTCCCTTCACCGCTGCATCCCGATCTTGGCACACTCGTGCCGCTCGTGGTTCGAGCCGATCAGGGTACCGAAGGGTTCTGACAGAACTTCTCGACCAACCCGACGCTCGTCACGGTCACCTACTTGCGCCGTCGTTTTCTCGGTTTGATCGCAGGTACTTTGAGCTCGGGAACCGACCTCTTCATGAACTGGTCGAAATGAGGAACGGTGAACGCCGCGTATCCGTGGCCCGGGGTGTACAGGAGGCCTTTTTCGATGAGTGTCGATCGTGTCGGAGCGCATTGTTGAGAACTGCGATTCAGCAGACGAGCAACGTCGCCGGCGAGTTGAGGTTGAGGCCCGAGTTCCGCCATTGCGCGCATGTACGCCTGCTCCAGCTCGGTCGCTCGGTCGAGTCGAACCCGGAAGAAGCTGGAATCGAGTTTGTCCTCGTATGTCGTTTGCGCCTCCCGAACGTCGTCGACGGTGATGGTTTGGTCAGCTGCGACACCCCAGACTGCATAACCGAGTTCTTGAATGAAATACGGGTATCTACCTGTTAGTTCCAACGCAAGGTCGAGTGCACCATCCGTGAACTCGGCCCCCTCCTCCTTTGCGGGTTCGTTCAACGCGTAGCGCGCGTCTTCCTCACTAAGCTCACCAATGGTCGGGAACTTGAACAGCCGCTCCGCGTACGATTTCGCCTCGCCGGCCAACTCGGCAATCTGGGGCAGCCCCGCTCCAACCATCGTGATCGGGACTTGACGCTGGACACATTTGTGGATTCCCGCGATCAGCGCTTCCAACTGCTCGCGGCGTAGGAACTGGATCTCATCCAAGAGCAACACCACGCCCTTTCCCTTGTCCTGGGCTGCCTCGCCCACCGCAACAAGGAGCTCGGTGAGGTCCATAGCGAGGTCGCCTGTGTCCGCGGCAGCATCGTCGTATCCCGAGACGTCCCACCCCGCTGTGAGGCGGCCCTCGCTGTCGACCGTCAGAGTGAACGAGCGCAGAATCGCAGCTGCCTTCTGACCTCGGGCCCCCCACCTCGTGCGGGGGGAGATACTCAAGAGAGCTTGCCTCACAACCTGCCCAATCTGGCGGCGGAAGTACTGGTCGTCATGCTTGCTCACTTCGAGCTCGACGATCGCCCAACCTCGGTCATTCGCCTTCTTCTGGAACTCGCGCAGCAGCACCGTCTTGCCTACACCGCGAAGCCCGGTGACGATCATCGACTGCTCGGTCCTAGACCTCTCCAACCGGGCAAGCAGGAGTTCGAAGTGCCGCATCTGGTCGTCGCGGCCAACGACTACGGCTGGCGTTGCTCCCGCGTTCGGCGTGTACGGGTTGAGCAATGGGTCCATATCAAGGTTTATAGCATTTTATAGCTGGACTATAAACCGCTATAACTCTTGCTACACAGCAGAACGTTGCTGAAGCAGGCGGTGCATCGGGTCACGGTCCAGGACTCCGTCACGAACGCCAAGACGTGGATGAGGTACAACTTCTGATCGAGAGCGAGACAGCCCAACAATCACCTGACCGCACCCGCGTTCCGCGGAACGCTTAGCAGCGTGTCGCGGATGGAGGAAGCACTCGCGCCGAGATCGACCGTCATGAACCGGTAGCGGTGGCCCTGGATCGTCGCGGTCTCGTCGAGGTGCTGTCCGACGACCGGGTACAGCAGCACTCCTTCGGCGGTTGTCGAGAGTTCGTCTTTGCCATGCTGCGACTGCACGTAGGCGTAGAGCTGAAAGACGTGGTCACGGGAGAGCTTGATGGCGCCATACTGATTGGGTTTGAGTGCGTCAGCGAATTTGGTTTCGACGATGATGCGCCGCGATGCGGACTCGAGCAGCGTGTCCGTCTTCATGATCGGCAGTACAGCCATCAGGCCGCTACTCGCGCCGATGACCGGCCAGTGGTGATGCACCTCGCCAACGGCGACCTTCCATTCGGAGGGCAGCACTGCGCGGTAGAAGCCGCGCACCGCGGCCTCGTAGAGCCTGCGGATCGCCTGCGCCTCGCGTTCGGGATCTCGTGTCGAGTGCTTACCCACCGACTCCGCCGGAATCGTCATCTGCAGCAGCAGGCGTGCGGCATCGATCGCTTCGACATCGTCCTGCTCATTCCGACCCAGCGCGAGTTGCGCTGCCTCACGCTGGGTCACCAGTTGAGAGGACACTCCGTACTGGGTGAGGATCTCGGCCAGTGACCGCGCTCGGCGCTCCAGCGTGAGGTCGCCGACATGCCGCGCGGCCAGGACCAGTGCTGTCCGCAGCACTCGGTTGCGGAGGTTGTCGACCGAGAGCTCGTCGAACCGGCACGCGACCCGACCTTGGGCGAGCAACATTCTCGACTCGGTGGCAAGGACATCGATCTGCCCCCGCACCCGGGTGAGCGTGTCGGATCGAGATCGGTACTGCCGGCCAAGGCTTCGCTGCAGGCGCCGCTCGGTGGCGGTGACCAGGATTTCAGACACCAGGTCGAACAGCTCATCGGGGTTGTCTTCGATGGAGCCGGTGCGGAGACGCTCGTCGCGTTGGAACAGCGTGGAGGCGTACAGCATCAGCAGCCAGAGGTTGCGTACAGGTATTTCGGTGCTGCCGCTGACGATGACGCCTGGTGTTGTCAAGGCGTGCCGATCAACTTCGCGGTCTCGGTCTCCACTCTCGCCGGGTCGTCGAACCAGTACTCGGCCAGGAGCGGCCGAATCTCTTGGTCGACGACACCACGGATCCACGAAGACGGATCGTCGATCCGCGTGTCATTGGCCGGCGTGAAGAAGCTGTGGCCAATGCAGTACTGGGCGCCGAGCGACCGGTACTCGGCGATCTGCGTGTTGAGCGCGTCGATTCGGGTGGCCAGGTCGGCGAGAACGGTTGCGTCGACACGGTTTCGGGACGACACCCAGTTCCGCCACGCGTCGTTGAACTGCGGCGACAGATCAGCGAAGGCAAACCGGCGTCGCAGCGCGAAGTCGACGATGGCCAGCGACCGGTCGGCGAGATTCATGGTGCCGATGATGTAGAGATTCTCGGGGATGAAGACCGGGTCTTCGTTTGGCTTTCGATATGTGAGGGTCAAGGCCTCCGTGGCTACACGCTTGTCGGCCTCCAGGAGTGTCAGCAGCTCACCGAAGATCTGCGCGAGATTGCCGCGGTTGATCTCCTCGATCACCAGTACGTGTTTGCGGCCGGGTGTTGCGAGCGCGTCGTTGATGATCTCCAGAAACAATCCGTCTTTGAGGGTAAGCCTGCCATCGCCGCTCGGGCGCCAACCGCGAACGAAGTCCTCGTAGCTCATCGTCGGATGGAACTGGACCGATCGAAGAACGTCAGACGCACCACGACCGATCAACGCTCGGCCAAGTCGTTTGGCAAGCCAAGTTTTCCCCGTTCCAGGTGGCCCTTGGAGGATCAGATTCTTCTTGCGATCAAGAGCTTCGAGGTAGCCAGCAAGCGTCGAGGATGGGATGAAACAGCCGTCAGCGATGATGTCGGCGATTCCGTAGGTCGGGGTCGACGGAAGTTCTTCCTCGAGCGTCTCGTCGTCACCCTCGTCAAGCACCACTGGGGCATCATCGCCAAACCTCTCGGCCCACGCACCCGTGTTGCGGAACTCGTCATAGTCTTGGTCTTCACCGTCAAATGCAAAAGCTATGAGTGCCTTTGACTTCCAATCGGCTGGCTTGACCTGCCACACCGTCTGCTGATTCGTGTAGAAGTACCACTCCCTCACCGAGTCCAGAGGTTCCCAGTCGACATCGATGTTGTAGCCATCTCCATGGTTATAGCGAATCGTCCCAACGGCTTTGATCGCCATCACCGACACGCGGTGTCCCTTGGTCTCGAAGGGCAGATCGTGCATGCGCGTGAACGCGGCCTTGATCGCGATTCTCTCGCCTGACTTCATCGACCTGACATGATCGAGGTACTTGCCCTCGTTCCCGTTGAACCAGCGACCTTCCCTGACAAACTGCTCAGTTTGATCGCCGATCGGCCCCACGTAACCCTCGAGGTCAGCAAAGAAGGCTCCAACGAACCAGTGAGACGGCAGCGCTTCTACATCAAGACCAACAGGGGTGGATGAGCGCTTCTTCGGCTTGTATTCCTGATATGCGGGAATCGCCTTGAGGTCAGCTTCGGTGATCTCAACCGGATGATCGCGAAGCATCTGACGCCCGAAATCGGTGATTCGCGACTGACCATTCTTGATCTTCTCGACGGCTTGGGCACGAGTAACGAAGGACAACGCCCAGCCGATTCGGTTGTCAGCCTTACCCTGTCCGGAATTCAGCGTCTCCGCAAGCTGCTCTTGGGTAAGTTCTTGACGGGTCATCACGGCCTGTTTGAGATCTGCAGTCTTCCAGACGTTCCCATCACTGAGAACATCCAGGACTGGGCGCGCAAACTTAGGCCACGGCGGCACAAGGGGTACGGCGGTGCTCACAACTCGCCTCGAAATGCGCGGGATTGCAGCGACGAGAAGAGGGAGTTGAGGACGACGTACTCATCCTCTAGCGAGCGTTGATGGGCTTCCACCGCGGCAACTGACTGTGCGTACGCTCGCTGGTCGACAATCGGCGGTTTGAGGATCTTGATGCCCTGCAACTCTCTGGCGTTGATGTTCGCCATGCCTATGATGCTCTTGCACATGCTCCGAAGTACAGCCTTCCCATGTCGGGAGTTGAGATAGCCGGATATGTACTCTGGATCACCGTTGTCGTTGGTGCGCACCCTGATCAGATAACCCGCGTAGGCTGCAGGGTCTGACGATCGATATACCGCGGTCTTTCCAACGAGATCGGGGCTGTTGGTGCGATTGAACAGCAGGTCACCTGATCTGACCGTGTATCGCTCAAGCTGATCGGCTGCAAGGTCCATGTACTTCAGATCGCTCACGTCGATACGTCCATTCGCAGTGAGATTTCCCATTCTCAGCACGGGGTACTTGCCCTCGGTCGAGCTCTTTTCAGACGTTCCATACCGGGCGCTCTCGACAAGTTCGCCTATCGAACCGATAGGCAACGATCTCGGGTTCGCGGATGGATCGCCAAACATGTCGATGAAGATCGACTGCTTAAGCTCGTCGAGCCGCGCGATCGTCTCCCGGCGCTTGGCGCGGAGGGCGTCGGCGTGGTCAAGGATGGCTGCGATCCGGCGTTGTTCGGGGAGGGGAGGGAGTGGCACATTCAGGGACGCTAGCCGCTTGAACGGGATGGCTTTCCGCCGTTCTGCCGACCCGCTTCCGAGGCTGGGATAGACCGCAAGCGCCCTAGCCGACTTCAAATACCGAAGCAGATATCGCGGTTCGACGAGGGCCGGGTTGACCTCAAAGACGGTGTACATCGGACTGACCAACGAGTCCTCGGGTGCGATCCCTACTGAACCTTCGTCCAAGTGAATAGTTGCATAGGCGAACTGTCCGGCCTTCACGGTCCTGTAGCCCGACAAATCACGACTGAACACCTGCTTGTTGAAGTAGTCCGAGCTGCGAACGAAACCACGGTGCTTGGTGACGGAGTAAACGGGCAGGCGGCTACCTGCCTCGCCCGCCTTCGGTCCGGCGACACCTGCGACTTCGCCCAACGCAACCTGCGGCCAGCTCACTCCCCACCCCCAGCCAGCATCTCCCGCAGCTCCGCCAACCCTGACTGGATGCCCAACTCCATTTTCTCTAGCTCGTCGAGGATCTCCGCCGGTGTCCGGTGCTCCACCTCTTCGTGGACGATCTCCTTGTAGCGATTGAGGCTCAGGTCGTAGCCCTGCTCCTCGATCGCGTTCCGCGGAACGCAGAAGGACTGCTCAGTGCGGGCGCGTTTCAGTTCGGCGCCATCACGTTCGGCCCATCGCCGCAGGACGTCGGGGAGGTTGTTCTTGGCGTGGTCTTCTGTGGTGAGGGGGTCTCGATACGCGGCTCCTTCGCCGCCGCCCTCAGCCAGCAGAGAACTCGAGTCGGGCTGGTCGGTCGCAGCGATTGCGGGGATCGGTCCGAGCTTGGCGGCGTCGAGGAGTGGGGTTCGCTTGTCGTCGAGCGAGTATCCATCGGCCTGGACGTCGTAGAACCAGACGTGGTCGGTGCCGCCGGAGTTCGTCTTGGTGAAGAAGAGGATCGCGGTCGAGACACCGGCGTAGGGCTTGAACACGCCGGACGGGAGTTTGACCACGGCGTCGAGCTTGTGGTCGTCGACCAGCATCCGCCGAAGCTCCTTGTGCGCCTTGGATGATCCGAACAGCACGCCGTCGGGCACGATCACTGCGGCGCGGCCGCCAGGCTTGAGGAGCCGCAGGAACAGAGCCAGGAATAGCAGCTCGGTTTTCTTGGTCTTGACGATTTGCTGTAGATCCTTGGCGGTGTTCTCATAGTCGAGGCTGCCGGCGAACGGCGGGTTGGCCAGCACCATCGAATACGCGCCTGCGTCACCGGTGTTGGCTTCGGCCAACGAGTCCCGATAGCGAATGTCGGGCTGCTCGACGCCATGCAGCAGCATATTCATCGAGCCGATCCGCAGCATGGTGTTGTCGAAGTCGAAGCCGTGGAACATGTTGTGGTGAAAGTGCTTCGCGCCGGGACCGGAGTTGACCTCGCCGGCGTGGTGCTCGCGCACGTATTCGGTGGCAGCGACGAGGAAGCCGCAGGTGCCCGAGGCCGGGTCGACGATGGTGTCCCCCACTTCCGGGGCCATCATCTCCACCATCAGTTTGATGATGTGGCGGGGAGTGCGGAACTGGCCGTTCTGTCCGGAACTGGCGATCTTGGCGAGCATGTACTCGTAGATGTCGCCCTTGGTGTCGAGGTCTTGCATCTCGATCTTGTCGAGCAGATCGACGACCTTCACCAGCATCGCCGCGTTGGGGATCGCGAGCCGCGCATCCTTCATGAAGTGCGCGTAGGTGGAATCCTCGTCACGCATGGTCTGGATGAACGGGAAGACTTTCTTGTCGACGGTCTCGAACATCTCGTCGGCGGCGTAGTTCTTGAACACCGACCAGCGGAGTTCGTCGCGATCGACCGGAAACGGGTTGTCCTGGATTGGCTTCTTGGTCAGGTTGGCGCGGTTCAATGCGCGCGTCTGCTCATCGTCGAGGCGTCGGATGAACAGCAGGTAGGTGATCTGCTCCATCACCTGCAACGGGTTGGCGATGCCACCCGACCAGAACGCGTCCCAGACCGCGTCGACCTTGCTCTTCTGCTCTCCGGTGATCACTGATTGCACTCCATACAGTTGTTGGCGAACCCGAACAGAACTGTATAGCGGAGGCTTCCGACAACGCCCGGGGTCAGTGGGCTTCGTGACGCGACTCCTCCGTCGCCGCTCCTCAGCCAGCGGGTCGAGATACCCCACCAAAGTCTCGCCACAGCGGCCGAGAGAACCCTGTTTCGTGTCGAGAGAACCCAGCAGACCCACCCGGCTGGGTTCTCTCGGCGCAACTCTGGGTTCTCTCGGCGCGAAACAGGGTTCTCTCGGCGTACGCCGAGGGCTCAGTCGAGGCCCGCGTCGGCGGTGCCGACTCCCTTCAGACCGCGCCAGGTGATGCCGACGAGTAGGTCGGTGGCGGTCTCGAGGTCCACATCGCCTTCGGTGATGCGGTCGGCGACGGCCTCACCGGCACCCACCAAGGCGACGGCGGTGAGTTCGAAGTCGATGTCGCGGGCGCCCTCGACGGTGGTGCCCGCGCGGATGAGTTCGGTGACCATCTCGGTGACGCGTTTGCGGCTGTCGGAGACGAAGTGCGAGAACGTCTGGGTGCCGACGGCGACGCGATAGAGCACCTTCCACGACTGCCGGTGCTCGTCGACGAAGCGGAGGAACTCCTTGACGACGGTGTAGGCCTGGTCGCGCTGGCGCAGCGACGGGTCGAAGCCGACGCTCATGGCCTCGATGAACCGGGTGGACTCGCGCTCGATGCAGGCGCTGAACAGCTCGTCCTTGGAGCCGTAATACAGGTACAGCATCGGCTTGCTGATCTCCGCCTCGGCGGCGATGGAGTCCATCGACGCCTCGCGGTAGCCGTTCTCGGAGAACACCTTGACCGCGGCGTCGAGCATCTGCTGTTCCCGCACCGCACGGGGCAACCGTTTGGTACCGCCGGCCATCACCACTCCTTCACCGCTAGCCCAGATCGCGCGTCAACGCGTTCGGACCATCTTACCCGGGGGTAAGTTCAGCGGTAGCCGACCTCGCGAATTGCGGCCAAGAGTTCCGAGCGGGAACCCGCGTCGAGCCGCCTCCGGATGTTGGCGACATGATGCTCGACGGTCTTCGCCGAGATGAACAGACGCTCACCGATCTCCCGGTAGGTGTATCCCGCCAGCAGCTCGCGCGCAACTTCGGCTTCGCGATCGGTGAGCGGACCGTCGACGACGGGGTCCGCCGGCGGCGCCTGCGCCGGTGCCGCGGGCGCGGATGCGTCGCTCGACTGCCAGGCACGATGCCACGCCGTTCCGGAGCCCAGCGCGCCCAGCAGATCATCGACCGCCGCACACTGGCGGTGCAGCCGGTCCGCATCGTCGAGGAGGGCGGCGCCCTGCCGGCACTCGCCGACGACGAGCAGGTCGTGCAGCGTCACCTGCATCATCGACACCACCGGCGCCACTTGCTGCCACCGGGCCGCCAGCGCGGCACGATCGTCGGCCCGACGGGCAGCGGCGAGTCCGGCGACCAGTGCCCGCAGGCGAATCGTCGGCGGCAGCTGGTCGAGGTGCACCATCTCGGTGTCGATGCCGCCGGACAGCGCCGACACCCAGGACCGCAGGACGGCGCGGTCGGCCGGCGCAAGTGCGTCGACCATGTCAGCGAGAGCTCGTGCCCCGTCGAGCTCCCCGCGGTGCACGGCCAGCGCGAACACCGGCCACGCACAGGGTCTGAGTGCGACGGCGTCCCCGACGGCCGACCACGCCGCGACGACCGCGTCGCAGGAGCTGTCGCCGTCACCGGCATCGAGCAGATAGCCGATCACGGCGTCCTCGGCGTGCCGCAGCGTCGACGGTGGTCCGGTCCCGGCGGCGCGGAAGGCCTGCGCCCCCGACCGGTCGCCGACGGCGAGCAGCGCACACACCGCGGCCGCGCGATGCCCGCCGACATGGTCGGCGCCCAGCCAACCGAACAGCTCGGCGGCGTGCGCGGGACGCCCGGCGGCGGTGGCGACCTCGGCGGCCACGGCGACGGTCTCGGCGATGGCCGGGCCGGGTGCGTGCCCGGACTGCAGAACCTCGTCGAGTAGCGCGGCGGCGCCGACGACGTCGCCGGAGTCGAGGACCAGACGCGCCCGACGCGGACGCAGAATTTCCCGGGCTCCGCCACCGCGTTCGGCGGTGGCCAGCAATGCTGCCGCACGTTCGGGCGGCGCGCCGGCCGCGGCGTCACACAGTGTGTCGACGATGGCCGCACCGGTGAGGCCGGCCTCCACCGCTCGGATCGCGTCGTCGGTGGTGAGGGTGCCGGCGTCCAGCGAGGCCCGCGCGGTCCGGCGCCGCAGCACGCCGAGGCGGATCTCGCCGACGACGTCGCGCAGCGTGTCGATCAGTTCGGGCAACATCCGGTCGCACGCGCTGAGGAGACCGGTGCCGCGGGCACGGTCGACCGCGACCACCGCGGCCGACGGGTCGAGATCGAGGATCGTCGACACCGAATGCGGGTCGAGTCCGCCGCCGGCGGCAGCCATCGCGAGGACGTCGAGGGTGTCGTCGTCGAGGTCGCGCAACAACTGGTGATGCCAGTCGCGGGCGATCCGGGTCGCGATGGCCACCGGGTCGAGCTCGGACAGCGAATCCGGGTCTTCGATGTCCTCGCCGCACACCGCCTCGAGCGCGACGTCGATCAGCGCGCCGGCACCGGCGCATCGGCGGCGGATGTGGGACGCCTCGGTCGGGGTCAGCGACACACCCATCTGGGCCGCCCGGTCGATCACCTCGCCGGTCGACGTCGGGTGCCGCTCGAGCTCGAGACCGTTGCGCCGGGCCCGCGCGATGAGGGCGGCGACACCCGGGTCGCGCCGACGCCTCTCGGTCGCGCCGACGAGCGCGGCCTGTCCGTGCTCAAGGTGCGCGGCGAGCTCGGCCACCACATCGGCCGGCCAGCTGTGCAGGTCGTCGGCGATCACCACGGGGCGCCGGTCGCGGCCCGCCGACGCGCCGGCCGGTCCCACCACGACGGGCACACCCGCGTCGCGCAGGGCCTTCTCGACCACCGCGAGCAGCCGTGATCGACCGGTGCCCGGTGGGCCGACGATGAGCGCGCAGTCACCCGTACCGCTGCCGAGCCGTTGGACGACGTCGTCGATCCAGTCACCGGCCACGGGCCGCCGATGTGCCGGCTCGGCGATCTCCAGCGACATCGGCGCTACCCGCCCAGACACACCAGGTCGGTCACACCGCAGACCGTGTCCCCGGCACCGCCGACGATCTCGCCCGGTAGCCGGGTCAGGCCACCACCGCCCGAACCACCGCCACCGGTGCCCGAGTCATCGGGGAATTCGGCCGGCGGGGTGGTCGCCGGCGGATTCGGGTCGGGGTTCTGGGTGGTGCCGGGTGAGCTGGTTCCCGGGGGCGGCGTGCCGGGGTTCTGGCTTCCGGGGGCCGGCGTTCCGGGGGCTTGGGTACCCGGCGCTTGGGAGCCCGGCGCCTGGGTGCCCGGCGCCTGGGTGCCCGGCGCCTGGGTTCCGGGCGCGGGCGGCGTGCCGGTCTGTTCGGCTGCCGTGGTCCCGGGTGCGGTTGTCGTCGCACCCGCCACACCGCTACGACTCTCGAGTTGTTCGACCCGTGGTTGCGGGGTGGTGTTCGTCCCGGTGCCCGATGATGTGCGGCTCGCCGGGGCCTCGGTGACGGCGGCGCCGGCCGGAGCGGGTGTCGCGGGGTCCGAATTCCCCACGAGGCCGGTGCCGACGGACAGCCCGGTCGCGGTGATCACGGCCAGGGCCGCCGTGCCGACGGCGACGAGTGTCCCGCGTCGGCGACGACTGAGCCGCGGTTCGGGTTCGCCGACCGGCAGTGCCGGCGCCGGGATGATGCCGCGCAGGGGCGGTTCGGCCGGCTGCACCGCGGTCGGGGTGGCCGCGGCCGCGGGCAGAACGGCGGTCGCTGCGGCCGACCCACGCGAGAGCAGCAAGGCCGCGCCCGCCGCGGGTGCGCTGACCGGGTCGGGATCGACGACCACCGGGACCCGCACCGCGGTGGAGAGCAATTCGGCCACCAGCGGGATCGCGGCGCCGCCACCGGTGGCGACGATCGCGGTCACCTCGGTCGACTCGACGTCGGCGGCGATGAGCGCCTCGCGGATCAGTGCGGCCGACTCCAGGATCGGGGCGCGCAGGAGGTTCTCGACGTCCTCGCGCACCAGCCGGGCCTCGGTGCGGACCGATCCGACCGCGACGTCGACGACGGTGTCGGTGTCCACCGACAGCGCTTCCTTGGCCGCGCGACAGTCCGCGCGCAGTCGGTCCAGATCGTCGAGGACGGACGGGTCGGCAAGTGTCGACTCGGCCGCGGTACCCAGTGCGGCGCCGGCACCGGTGACGTCGAGGACGTCGGCGAGCAGCAGCCGGTCGAACTCGCGGCCACTGACCGCCGACGACGTGAGCGACCGACCGACCAGCTCCGGTTCGTCGCCAACCCGCACCACCGACACCGTCACCGCGGAGGCGCCGAGGTCGTGGCAGACGACCAGCGAATCGTCGGCGAACGACCCGTGCGCGTGCTCGGCGGCAGCGACTGCGGCCACGGCGGTGGGCTGCCACACGGCATCCAGTCCCGCCAGTCCGGCGCGGTCGGCGACAGTTCTGCGCGCCGCGTCGAGGGCTTCGGCAGTCCAGCCGTCTGGATGGGCGATACCCAGCCGCGCCGACGACACATTGCCGATCTCGTCGGCGACCGCCTGCACCAGGGCTTCGACCGCGTCGGCGAAGAGGTCCGCGGCAGCGATCGGGGCGCCGTCGGCGTCGACGAGCGCGACCGGGTCACCGACACGGTCGAGGAAGTCATCGCGTCCGACGAGTCGAGCGGTGTCACGCATGATCGTCGCTTCCCATGCGGCGTCGGACGCCACCGTCGCCACGCACGTGTCGGCGCCGATCTTGACGCCGATTCCGAGGGTCATCACCCACACTCCTGTCCTCGCACCCGGTTCGGAGTCGACAGTTCCGACATCACCTGTCGCCGGCGATGGCCCTGGTCTCCCGCGGTGCGCTTGCTGAGTGTGTCGTGCCCCGAAGGCCTTTCGTTAGCTCTCCGCACAAGATGGGGACAAAACCCCGGGGGTGCCCCGGGCATCCCGCAGAACCCGGGATTTTCCCCGATGCGGCATGGGTGAGCGGGTCCATACCGTCGACTCAGACACGAGACCACCTCGGTCTCGTCCGACGAGGGGACGATCCAGATGGCCACCAACGCCGTACTCGACTTCATTCTGGGCCTGCTGCGCGACGACGAGTCGATTGCCGCGTACTGCCGCAATCCGCAGGCCTCCCTGGACGCCGCCGGCCTGCACGGGGTGACCCCGGCCGACATCTCGGCCGCCACCCCGCTCATCGCCGACGCCGGGCTGGTGTCGGCGGGTGCCGGGATCGGCGCGATCACCGGCGCCGGCGTGGCGATCGGCGGCGGTGTCCTCGGTGGCGGCGGAGCTGCCGGCGGCGCCCTCGGAGGGGTGGGCATCGGCGGTGGCTCCGTCGGCGGTGTGGGCCTGGGCGGGATCGGACTGGGCGGTGTGGGTACCGGCGACGTGGGCGTCGGCGGCGGCTCGGTGGGTGGGTTCGATCTCGGTGGCTTCGGGCTGGGTGATGTCGGCCTCGGGGGATTCACGATCGGCGACATCGATTTCGGGTCGGCGCTCGGCGGCATCGGCCTGGGTTCGGTGGACCTGTCGGGTTTCCAGGTGAGCGATCTCGATCTGGGTGGTATGGCCTTCGGTGACCTCGACCTGGCCGGGCAACTCGCGGTGATGCTGGGGGCCACCCTGTCGGCCGGACTGGCCGCAGGCGGTGCGGTGGCCGCACAGTTCGGCGGCACCATCGGCGCTGCGCTGGACACCATGCTGGCCGGCGGGATGTCGGCGGCCGCGGGTATCGGCGGGCAGGCTGCCGCGGCGCTGTCGGCGGCGCTGGGGGCCGAGGGCGCACTCGTCGGCCAGTTCGCCACCGCACTGGATGCCGCGCTCGAGGCGGGCGGCGGTCTGGCGGGTGCCGTGAGTGGCGGACTCTCCGGGGCGTTGAGCGCCGGTCTGGAACTCGGCGGTGCGGCCGCCGGCGCATTCGGCGCGACCCTCGGCGGCCTGGTGGGCGCCGGGATCGGCGCGGGCGCCGGCCTGGGTGCCGAGCTGGCGACCGCGTTGTCGGCGGGACTCGGCGCCGGCGGGGCGGTCTCCGCGGTGCTGTCCGGTGCGCTGGGCCTCGATGCTGCGCTGGCCTCCGAACTCTCGGCCGCATTCGCCGGGACCCTGGCCGCGGCCGGAGGGGTGGAGGCCGCGCTGAGCGGACTGCTCGACGCCCAGGCCATCAGCGCCCTGTCCGGGGAACTCGGCGCCACCCTGAGCGGCGGTCTGGCCGCCGGACTCGGCGCCGGTGGTGCGGTCGCCGCCGAACTCGGTGCTGCGGTCACCGCGGTGCTGTCGGCGAGCGCTGCGGCCGTCGGCGGGATCGCGTTGACGGGCGGCGCAGGCCTCGGTGCGGTGATGGGTGGTGCCGTCGCCGCCGTGCTCGGTGTCGGCGGCGGAGCCGAAGCCGGGTTGTCGGCTGCCCTCGACGCCGCGCTCGGCGCAGGCCTGGAGTCGGTGATCGCCGCGGGCGGCGATCTTGAGGGGACGATCGGCGCGGCGCTGTCGTCGACGCTGGCCGCGGGCGGCGATGTCGCCGCCGACCTCGGTGCCGCGCTCGGCGGGGCGTTGGGTATCGCACTCGACGGCGGCCTGGAACTCGACGGACTGTCCGCGGGTGCCGCACTCGACGGGCTCCTCAACGCGGGCGCCGGCCTCGACACCTCGCTGTCGACCGTGCTGTCCGGGGCGCTGGGTGCCGGCGGCGAGGCGGGCGCCGACCTCGGCGGCGCGCTGGCGGGCGCGCTCGGCGCCGGCGGCGTACTCGGCGCGGTCCTGACGGGTCTGCTCGACGGTGGCCTCACCGGCGATCTGTCGGCGGGGCTGGCGGCGGTCGGCGGGGCCGGCGGCGAGGTCGCCGCTGCGTTGGGCACCTCGCTGGGCGGCATGTTGGACGGCGCCGTCGGCGTCGACGGTCTGCTGTCGGCCGCATCCGGGGTCAGCCTCGGACAGCTGCTGGCGGCCGATCTGGGCACTTCGCTCGGCGTCGACGGCGCGCTGGTCACGTCCCTCGGCAGCTCACTGGACGCCGCGCTCGGCGGCTCACTGACCGGCGCGTTGGGTGGCGAGGTCTTCACCGGCACAACGGCCGAACTCGGCGGCGCGCTGTCGACGGCGCTCGGCGCCGGCGGCGAGATCGGCGCAGGTCTCGGCGGTTCGCTGGGTGCGGTGCTCGGCGCGGCGTACTCGGGCGATCTGGGCTCCGAGCTGACCGGGCAACTCGACGCCGGCACCGACCTCACCACCGCGGTCACCTCGACGTTGGGTACCGCTCTGGCTCTGGACGCCTCGGCCGCCGACGGCATCACCGCCACCCTCGACTCGAGCCTGCACTCCGTCGGCGGGCTCGGCAGCCTGGTGACCGGCGAGGTCGACGCGATCGCCAACCCGACCCTCGCGCTCACCGACACCGGGTTGTCGGCGACCGGACCGCTCTCGGTCGGCGGTTCGCTGGCATCGACCGGACTCCTCGGCGACGATCTGTCGCTGACCGGCGACTCCGGCGTCACGGGCGCCCTCACCGGCGGCCTGGACAGCGGACTCGGACTCACCAGCGGGCTGGGCCTCGACGATGGCCTCGGTCTCGACACCGGCTCGGTTGTGGGCGGTGGCGTGGACCTGACCGGCTCGGCTGCCGGCACGGTCGACCAGACCGTGCAGGGCGCCGGGGTCGACCTGGGTCTGTCCGGCGATGGAGCCGGTTCGGCATCGGGCGGCGGTGAACTCGATGGTGCCCTCGCCGGCGGCGCCGGCCTGACCGACGGCCTGGGTTTGCAGGGCGGCCTCGATCTGCCGGACGGTTCCACCGGTGGCGGGCTCGACGTCGGCGGCGTCACCGATACCGCGGGTCAGGTGACCGGCGGGGTGGAGAGCAGTGTCGGCGGCGGTCTGGAGGCGGCACTCAGTGGCCCGACTGCGGCGCTGAGCGGCGGCGCGGGAGGATCAGCCGATTCTGCTGTGGACGGCTCTGCATCCGGTGGGGCGGAGGCGTCCGGTGGGGGCGAGGCAACCGGTGGTGCAGGAGCCGAGGGCTCGCTGACTGACTCGTCCGGAGGCGCCCTGTCCGGGACCGTCGACACCGCATCCGGGTTGACCTCGGACCTGTCGGGCGGACTCGGCGGTGGACTGACGAGCGGCCTGACGGGTGGGTTGTCCGGCGACGCCGAGACCGGCGCCACCCACACCGATCCGGCCGGTCACGACGGTCTGCTCGGAAACTGACCGCACAACGCGATCGCCACGACCCGTCTGCCACCGATACCGTGAAGGCACCATGACCGACAGATCTCCCGCTCCGGGTAACGCTGCCGCGGGCGCCCTCCCCGACTTGCTCGACCGCATGGTCGGCATCGCCGAGGAGGCCGGCCGCGGCGACCTGGTCACCCGGTTGGCGGGGGCGCGAACACGATTGACCGATCCACGGCTGCGGATCGTCGTCGTCGGTCAGCTCAAGCAGGGCAAGAGCCAGTTCGTCAATGCGCTGCTGAACCTGGAGGTCTGCTCGGTCGGTGACGACGAGACGACGGCGGTGCCCACCGTGATCGGCCATGCCGCGCAGCCGATTGCGCACCTCGTCGTCGGCGGCGCGGCCGAAGACCGGGTACCGGTGCCACTCGAGCAGATCACCGCCATCACCCCGGCCACCGATCTCGCCGCGGGGCGGGAGGTGGCGCGGCTGGAGGTCGACGCACCGGGGCCGTTGCTTGCCGACGGACTCGTCGTGGTCGACACACCGGGTGTCGGCGGTCACGGACACCCCTATGCGGCAACGACCCTGGGCATGGTGGCCACCGCCGACGCGGTGCTGTTCGTGTCCGATGCCAGCCAGGAGTTCACCGCACCGGAGATGCGCTTTCTGCGGCAGGTCACCGAGCTGTGCCCGACCGTGGCGTGTCTGCTCTCCAAGACGGACCTCTACCCTCAGTGGCGGGTGATCGCCGATGCCGACCGCGCGCACCTACGCACCGCCGACATCGAGATCCCGGTACTGCCGGTGTCGTCGGCGTTGCGGATTCACGCATTGCGCCTGCAGGACGAGCAGCTCAACACCGAGGCCGGGTTCGTCGACCTGTACCGCTATCTGCGTGGCAGTGTGGTCGCCAACGCGCAGAAGCTGACTCGCGAAACCGTCGCCAATGACCTGCGGGTGGTGTCCGAGCATTTGGCATTGACCTACGGCAGCGAGCTGACGGGCCTGCGCGATCCGTATACCGCCCGGCGCGCGGTGACCGGTCTGCAGGAGGCCAAAGAGTACGCGGAGAGCATGCGCCGCCGCACCGCACAGTGGCAGCAGACCCTCGCCGACGGGATCGGAGATTTGGCCGCCGACATCGACCACGACCTACGGGACCGACTCCGCGCGGTGACCCGGGAAGCCGAGCGGGCCATCGACGACGGCGACCCGGGCACCGACTGGGATCGGTTCGCCGAGTGGTTGGCCGAGCAAACCGCGGCCGTGGTCGGCGACAATTTCGTCTGGGCACACGAACGATCGGTGTGGCTCGCGCAGCGGGTGGCCGCACACTTCGCCGAATCCGGCGACGAATCGCTGCCCGCGATCGACATCGCCGACCTGGACGGGGTATTCGATTCGGTGGCCGAACTGGCCGCCCTCGACGCCCAGAAAACCGGACTGAGCCAGAAGCTGCTGGTGGGGATGCGCGGCTCGTATGGCGGCGTGCTGATGTTCGGCCTCATCTCCACGATGATGGGGATGGCGCTGATCAACCCGGTGTCCGTCGGTGCCGGGGTGTTGTTGGGCAGCAAGGCCTACCGCGACGACAAGGAGGCGCGCATCGTCGAACGGCGGGCCAAGGCCAAGAACGCGGTGCGGGCGTTCACCGACGACGTCAGTTTCCAGGTCGGCAAGGAATCACGCGATCGTCTGCGGGTGATCCAACGGGTGCTGCGTGATCACTTCACCACCGTCGCCGAGCAGACGTCACGCTCGATCGCCGAGTCGCTCAGCGCCGCCCAGTCCGCTGCGGCGCTGGCCGACACGCAACGCACGGAACGGGCTGCCGCAGTGGAATCATCTCTGAAAGACGTTGCCGCGCTGCGCCGTGCCGCGGACCGTCTGGAGTCTCTCGCGGTGACGGCATAATGACCGATGTCGATCAGGCCGCCGAGTTCATCACGGCGGCCCGCGAGGCGGTCGCCGGCGATCGCGCGGCCATCGATGCGGTTGATCGGTGCGCCCAGCGCCTCGACGAGCCCGTGCGGATCGCGCTCGCCGGGTCGTTGAAGGCGGGCAAGTCGACCCTGCTCAACGCCCTTGTCGGACAGGATATCGCGCCGACGGACGCCACCGAGTGCACTCGCGTGGTCACCTGGTACCGCCGCGGTCAGGTGGCATCGGTGGCCGCGCGCACCGTCGATGGACAATCGGTCTCGATCCCGGTCACCCGAACGACCGGCCACCTCGGTTTCGACTTCGGCACGTTGACCGCCGACGACGTCGACCATCTCGACGTCGAGTGGCCATCGCGCGCCCTGCACACCCGCACCATCGTCGACACCCCGGGCACGGCATCGCTGTCCACGGAGTTGTCGGCGTCCACGCTCTCGCTGATCACCCCCGAGGACGGTCAATCCGGCGTCGATGCGGTTGTCTACCTGATGCGTTCGCTGTCGGCCACCGACACCGACATGTTGCGTCGCATCGCCACATCCATCGGCGGCGGTTCTGGGCCACTCGGCGTGATCGGCGTGGTCTCCCGCGCGGACGAACTCGGCGCGGGCCGGATGGACGCGATGATCTCGGCCGAACAGATCGCCGGTCGGTTCGCGACCGAGTTGTCGCGGACCGGCTTGTGCCAGGCGGTCGTTCCGGTGGCCGGGCTGTTGGCGCTGGGCGCACGCACGATGCGCGAGGTGGAGTTCCGCACCTTGATGGATCTGGCGGCGGTCGCGCCGGCCGACCTGGAGACGGCACTGCTCAGCGTCGACCGCTTCCAGCGACCCGACCTGCTCCCCCACATCGACGCCGCGGCTCGGCGAGCGCTCGCCGAGCGATTCGGGGTGTTCGGGATACGGCTGGGAGTGACCCTGATCCGCTTCGGTGTCACCACGTCGGCACAGCTCGCCACCGAGATGATCAACCGCAGCGGCCTGGCCGAACTCAGTGACGTCATCGACATCCAGTTCGGCCAGCGAGCCGATCAGCTCAAGGCGCACTCGGTGCTGGTGACCCTCGACCATGTGCTGTCGCACAACGGGAGTGCAGCCGCCGCAGAAGTGCGTGAGTCCGTGCGGCGGGCGCTCGCCGACGTCCACGGGTTCCGCGAACTGCGTCTGCTCAACACGCTTCGCTCCGGTGGTCTACCCTTCGCAGCCGATCAGACCGAGCAGCTGAGCCACCTGATCGGCGGCCACGGCGTCGACCCCGCCTCCCGACTGCGTCTGCATCCGGACGCGTCCGTCCCGGAAATCCGTGCCGCTGCTGTGGATGCCGCGCAGTCGTGGCGCACACTCGCCCGCCACCCACTGCTGCCCGCCGAAGCCGCCGCCGCCTGCACCACCGCCGCGCGAAGCGCAGAAGGTGTTGTCGCGCAAGTTGATGCGCACTCCGCTCACGTGAGCTAAGTGCCGAAGTTCCGCCCTCGCGAAGAGCGTCGCCCCAGAATCCGGGGCCGAGGAGCGACCGAGCTTGCGAGGAAACGTCACGAAGGGTCACCACCCCAACCACACTCGCCGCCCAAAGTTGCCACACCCCAGCGATATCCTGAACCCAACACTTCACCAAGCAAGTCCATCCACAGCCCACCAAAACTGTCGGACCCACCCGATACTCTGACAGCAGTCCGATTCCCCACCAACCAAACCCGCGAACACTCCCCTCTGGTGGTCGAGTAGACCGAGGCGCTTGCCGAGGTCGTATCGAGACCACCACCACCCGAGACAGACTCACCACAAGCTCTGCCTCGCAGGCTATGTCACCCCGAACGGAATTGTCACACCCCACCGATATCCTGAACCCAACAGCTCAACGACCAGTCAATCCACACCCCACCTGCAGCCCACCGAAACTGTCGGACCCACCCGATACTCTGACAGCAGTTCGATTCCCCACCAACCAAACCCGATCCCGATCTCACTGTCGTCGCCGGAAAGGAGCGTGTCGTGTTCACCTTCACCGACCGTGCCGCCGACGACGCCCTGCTGGCCACCAGCAGCCTCGACGAGTTGGCCCAATACGGCCGCGACGCCCTCCGGCTGAGCAACCAAGCCCAAGCCATCGCCATGCAGATCGCCCGCCAAATCGGTCAATCCACCTACAACGAGCGCCTCACCGGATACAACGACTACGCCCCGAACCGAATCCGCAACGCCGCCGACAAAGCCGCCAAAGGCGAAATCTCGCTGCAACTGGGCATCGCCCGAACCAAAGCCGGCGAATGGGTCCACCTCGACGAACTCCTCGACGAACACCCCAAGATCCGTGACGCCTTCCGCGCCGGCGACCTGAGCCCCCACCGCCTGGGCGTGGCCATCCGCGCCGCCGCCACCGGCCCCACCGGCGACCTCCGAGCCCGACTCGCCGAACTCACCGACACCACCGACACCGACGACACCGACGAGGACCTCACCCTCGACTTCGACACCGACGATGCCGGCACCGACGGTGACGGCGCCGATGACGCCGGTGATGGTGCGGCCGAGACCGATCCCACCGACGATGAGCCGTGGGATTTCGACGATGTCGTGCTCGACCTGGCCAGCCGCCCGACCACCGACACCGCGCTGCAAGCCGATCTCGACGCCATCATCATCACCCTGGACCCCGACCGGGCCGTCGAAGCCCACGACGACATCGCCGACCTATTCGGCGATGTGAAAATCGGTGCCGAAGCGTTCGGACACATGACCGTCGACGCCTGCATCCCCGCCGAACACGGCGTGCACCTACGCGAGCGGATCAGCGCACTCATCGGTCGGCGAGTGTGCCGCCGCGACGGCCGCAGCATCAAAGCCCAACGCGTCGCCGCGTTCGCCGAGATCATCAAGGCTCCCGGCGCGACACTGCGCTGCCACTGCGGCGACGACACCTGCCCCGCCACGCAAACCCGCACCAACAACCCGACGCCCGCCACCACCCCGAGTGTGGGTGACAGCAGTGTCCGCGACTCGTCGGTCGACACCAGCACGGGCGGCGACTCCACTGCACCCGTCGACGCCACCGACGAACCCGCAATGGGTGGACCCGACGCGGCCGAAGAACAGCCGATCACCCTCGCCGACATCGACGATCACCGTCACATCGACTCAGACATCGCGCCCACCGCGGAATCCCGACGAGACTTCATCACCGCACCTCGCGCCGAGCACGACACCGACGGGGCCGATACGGAAGCGACCCACGACGCCGACGCGGACGACGCAGACACTGAAGTCGCCACGGCCGCAGAAGTCGAACTCACCACCGATAACGAACTAGCCGACGCCACCACAGACGCCGAGGTAGCCGAGGCCACCGCCGACACCGACCCGGACACAGACACAGACTTCCAGTCCGATTCCGGCCTCGTCGTCCCCGGCCTGACCCTGCTGCACGACCCCACCGGCCTCGATCCGACCCGCCTGATGGGTTACGGGGCGATCGATCCTGCCCACGCCGCACGCCTGGCACCCCACGCCACCACCATCACCGCCCCACCGAGCGAAACCCGCACCGCCAGCGGCCTGACCATCTTCGGCAACCGGACACCGGCACCACCGATCGACCCCACCGGGCACGGCGGCTTCGCCACCCCACCACCCGGGGCACTGACCTACGCACCCTCAGCAGCCTTACGCGCCGAAATCATCCAACTCGACCGACGCTGCCGCTACCCCTACTGCGGCCGACCCTCCGAAGAGTGCGAACTCGACCACCTGCACAAATTCCTCCACGCCGACCCGCTGGCCGGCGGCTGGACCGTGGCCTTCAACCTCGCACCCCTATGCCGACCCGACCACGACCGCAAACACGACGGCCCGTGGCTCCCCACCATGCACACCGACCGCACCATCACCTGGCGCAACACCCGCACCGGACAAACCATCGTCACCTACCCCAGATGACGACGGTTTGTCCGGCGCCGACTCACGTATCCGCGCTGACGTAGGCGATCACTGTCGCTACAGCTCCGATCGCAGCCCCCGCGGCCGGCACCGGCCACTGGAACACCACAGGCAGTCCCGCCTCGACCACAGCGGCCGACGACGGCCCCACGACGATCGCTTCACCGACAGTCGCCGCCACCGCCGCAATCAGCGCAACCACCAGCCACCCGCGCCCCGAACCTGCGCCCTGCCACAGCCGAGTGCATCCGTAGGTCGCCGCCACCACGACGACACCGACCAGCACCGCACCCACGCCGAATGCGATGTTCACCGCTCGCACCACCTCGTCGGCCGTCGCTCCCGGCTCCTCCCGCGCCAGATCGAGCGACAACACCACCCGGATCTCGTCCAAGTGCAGCGCCACCAACACCGAAGTCGCGGCGATCAGCACGATCGCCGCCGCCCACAGACCGACCGCAACCAGGGTCCCGCGGCCACGCACGGGATCGTCAACCCGCATCGGCGTGATCTGCACCCGAGGTCGTGGCGGCGGGTCGTGTCCCGCCGAACCGTCAGACGGCTCGTTCAGCACGTCAGCACACCCTTGGACCGCAGGACCCGCACCACCGACCGATCGACACGCTGTTCGGTCAGCCGGTTGGAGGCGACCTGCTGTTCGAGCGTATCGAGCACTGCAGGCACCCGATCGGTCGAAAGCCACAATGCGACATCCGCTCCCGCGCGGATCGCCATCGGCGCCGCCTGCTCGATCGGGTAGCGCGCACTGATCGCCGCCATACCCGAGAGATCGTCGGTGAACACCACACCGTTGTACGCCGGTCCGCCGTAGGGCTTTCCGGTCCGCAACATGCCGTAGGCGCGCGGGCTGATGCTGGACGGCGTCTCCGGGCCGGTCAGGCCGGGCACGATCAGATGCCCCATCATCACCGCCGCCGGGCCCGGATCCTGCAGCAGCGTCCGGTACGGCACCAGATCACTGTTCTCCAGCGTCGACAACGGCGGCGTCACCACCACCCCCAGATGCGAGTCACCCGAGCCATGCCCGTGACCCGGAAAATGCTTGAACACCGGGGTGATTCCGGCCGATGCCAACCCTTCCGCATAGGCCTGCGCATACTCGGTCACCACCGCCGGATCATTGCTGAACGATCGGTCCCCGATGACCTCTCCGTCGGCCTCGTCGCTCACATCGACGACCGGCGCGAAGTCGACCGTGACACCCAGCTCGCGCAGCTGACGTCCCGTCGAAGCGGCCAGGTCCCGTACCTGCGCCGGTGTCCGCGTCTGCGCGAGCACCCGCGCGGACGGGCTGTCGATACCCAGCCCCGACAGCCGCGAGACACGGCCGCCCTCCTGATCCACCGTGACCATCAACGGGATCGGACTGCTCTGCGAAATGCGCGCAGCGGCCCCACTGGTCAGGATCGACTTGTCCGTCCAGCTGCCGACGAAGATCCCACCGATCTGCTCGGAATCCACAATCGCCTGCGCATCCGCGGCGCCGGTCACCCCCACCACGACAAGCTGAGCGAGCTTCTGCCGCAACGTCATCTCGTCCAACTGAGCCGAACCACACGCGGCCACCGGAGACGGCGTGACCGCCGACGAGCTCGGCGACGACGCCGCGGTGCCGGCCACCGACGTCACGCTGCTCGTCGGGTCCGACGGTTCGCTGCTCGTGCAGCCGACGCTCACCACGGCCACCGCCGCGACCACGATCATCGACACCACGCCACGCGCACCGGAACCTCGGGTAGATGAGCCCATGCGACGAGTCTGGCATGTAACCTGGGGCAATGGACGTGGGGTCCGGCCCGAACGAACCCACCACCGCCCAGTCCGCCCCGGGTGCCGGTGGTCTGGACCGCAGTGCCCGCCAGACCCTCATGATCGCCTACGACGGCTCCGACAACGCCGACCGCGCCATCCGCTACGCCGGCCGTTTCCTGCGCGCGCAGACCGCCTACGTCGTGACGGCCTGGCAGCCGGGCGAACTCTCGCCGGCGCGGTTGTCGACGTTGTCCGGCGGTATGCAGCCGTTCATCGACACCAGACTCGAGGCCGGCGTCGACGAAGCGCTCGAGCACGAGGCCCAGAACATCAACCGCCGGGGCGTCGACCTCGCCGTCGAGGCGGGACTGTCCGCGCGCGGCTCCCTGGTCGAGGTCGAGTCGACGGTCTGGGGTGCACTGGTCGCCGCCGCCGACGCCCTCGCCGTCGACCTCCTGGTCACCGGCACCCGCGGCTCGTCCGGGTTGAAGGCGCTGCTGCATTCGAGCGTCGCCGAACGCGTCCTCAAACACTGCCACCGCCCGGTGTTCATCGTCCCGGCCCAATGCGACAAACAGCCGCCGGTCACGCTGTAACCCGCAACACACTCTCGACGATCAACCAGCATGGCACGCACACGTTCCCGCTTCGCCTCCGTCGTCGTGGCCGTCGCCATCGCCGCAGCCGGCACGCTGGGACTCGCGACGGCAACCGCCGCCGACGCCGCAGCCGCCACCGAGCACCGACTCACCCAGTGCATCGGCCTGAGCCCCAACATCGTCGACATCCCGTTCCTCCCGAACCGCGCCATCGTGGCGCAGTACGCCGGCAAGACCTACATCGCCGTCGACTTCACCAGCTACTGGATCGGCGTCGGCTACCGGTCCGATGCGCGCCTGGACTGGCACAACCTCCGCACCGGCAAGCACGGTGTCCTGCGGTCGACCACCCACATCAGTCCGCCTTACCAGGGTGTGCACAACTTCGTCATCGACACCGCGGCCATCGGCCGTGGCAACGTCGCCATCACCCTCGGCGCCACGAACAGCAACGCCCTGTGGTCGATCCCGGCGATCTCGTGCAGTGGCACGATCGTGGTCCGCTGATCACGGCCGAACCCGGTTGCGCCACGAGCCCTCTTCACCGTGCTGACCATCGTCATCACCGGTCGATGGTAGTTTCGTCGCCATGACCAACAACCGTCTCGTCGCCGGCGCCGTGGCCGGGGTCGCCGGCATCGTGGTGGGTCTCGGGGCGGTCTTCCTCGGCGGTTTCCTGTCCACCGAGACGAGCCCGTCGACGGACGTGAACAGCATCAACCCGAACAACGGGTTCGTGCAGGGCTCGGTCGACTACGGCTCGCGCGGCGATTCCGGGTCCGACAACTGACTTCGGGCGGCCCTCCCTGACGCCGATCACGCCAACAGCACCGCACTCCCCCACGCCCCAGCACTCCTCGACCGCGCACGACGTCACGCTCTCCCGCCGCGGCATCGCGGTGGCCACCCTGTGCGCACTGATCATCTCGCTGCTGCAATCCCCCGGCCGGATCTCGGCGGACACGAAACTCGACCTCACCGCCAACCCGATCGGCTTTCTCGCCCGCGCCGCCCACCTGTGGTCGCCGAACGCCCCACTCGGGCAGGTGCAGAACCAGGCCTACGGCTACTTCTTCCCGCACGGCGCGTTCTTCGCGCTCGGTGACCTGCTGCATCTGCCGCCCTGGGTGGTGCAGCGGCTGTGGTGGGCGTTGCTGCTCGTCGTCGGCTTCGTCGGCATCGTCCGGCTCGCCGAGGCGATGCGCATCGGCTCCCCCGGCTCCCGGGTCATCGCCGGCATCGTCTTCGTGCTGAGCCCGCGCATCCTCACCACCATCGGGTCGATCTCGTCGGAGACCCTGCCGATGGTGCTGGCCCCGTGGGTGTTGGTGCCGCTCATCCGGGTATTGAACCGCGAACCCGACCGTCCCATGTGGCGCGCCGCGTTCCAGTCGGCGGCCGCGGTCGCCCTGATGGGTGCGGTCAACGCCGTGGCCACCCTCGCCGCCCTCGGCGTCGCGGCACTGTGGTGGCTGCTGCACGCGCCGCGGCTGTCCACGGTCCCGACCCGCCGCTGGTGGCGCTTCGGCGCGTGGTGGGCCCTCGGCCTGACGATGGCCTGCGCGTGGTGGGTCATCCCGCTGCTCATCCTGTCGCGGGTCAGCCCGCCGTTCCTCGACTTCATCGAGTCGTCGCGGGTCACCACCGAATGGACTTCGCTGACCGAGGTGTTGCGCGGCACCAGTTCCTGGACCCCGTTCGTCTCCCCGGAACGGGTCGCCGGTGCCGTGCTGGTCACCCAACCCGCCGCCGTCGTCGCCACCGGGGTGCTGGCCGCCGCCGGGCTGGCCGGACTGTGCATGCGGCGGATGCCCGCCCGCGGACGACTCGTCACCGTGCTGGCCGTCGGATTACTGCTGATGTGTCTCGGCTACACCGGCGAACTCGGCTCCCCGATCGCCGAACCCGTGCGGGTGTTCCTCGACGACAGCGGCGCCTTCCTGCGCAACATCCACAAGTTCGAACCGTTCATCCGGATCCCGCTGGTCCTCGGCATCGCCCATCTGCTGGGCCGCGTACCGCTGCCCGGCAGCTCCTCGATCCGCGACAGCGCCGCATCCTTCGCCCACCCCCAGCGGTCGCGACCGGTGGCGGCAACGATCGTCGTGGTGGTCGCCGCCATCGGCGCCGGATCGCTGATGTGGACCGGCCAACTCGCGCCCGCGGGGACTTACACACAGATCCCGGCCTACTGGCAGGCCACCGCGACCTGGCTGTCACAACACAGCTCCGGCCCGGACACCGCCGCCCCCACCCGCACCCTCGTTGTGCCCGGGGCACCGTTTGCCGACCAACTATGGGGCCTGACCCGCGACGAACCGCTCCAGCCGCTCGCCGACGACCCCTGGGCGGTGCGCGACGCCATCCCCCTCACTCCGCCGGGCGCCATCCGCGCCCTGGACTCGGTACAACGCGCGATCGCCGACGGACGCGGCTCACCCGGCCTCGCCGCCACCCTCGCCCAGCAGGGCATCGGCTACGTCGTGCTGCGCGCCGACCTCGACCCCGACACCTCCCGGTCGGCCCGTCCGCTGGTCGCCCAGCAGGCCCTCGACACCTCGCCGGGACTCGACCGGGTGGCCGTCTTCGGTCCGGAAGTGGGGCCGGCCGGCGTCCCGGGCGTGGTACGCGACAACGGGTTACGACCGGCCATGCCCGCCATCCAGATCTACGCGGTACAGGCCGACACCGGTTTCCCCGGCACCGGACCCGTCCTCGTCGACGCCGCCGACATCCCACGCGTGGCGGGCGGCCCGGAAGCCCTCGGCGCCATCCAGGAACAACGCGCCCGCATCGGAGCCCCGCCGATGGGGCCGGCACTACTCGCCGCCGACGCCCGCCGCGCCGGGCTCGGCGACGGCCCCGGCGTGCTGGTCACCGACACCCCCACCGACCGCGAAACCGACTTCGGCCGCGTCGACGACCACAGCTCGGCCATCCGCGCACCCGACGATCCGCGGCGCACCCAGAACGCCGTCGCCGACTACCCGGTCGACGGACAACCACTGGTACACGGCGAGTGGCTGCTGAACAACCAGCCCGGCCAGGTCCGCGTGACCACCTCCGGATCGGCCTCCGACGCAACGCAACCAGGGCAGACGTCGCCGGCGAACTCGTCGGCCGCGGCCTTCGACGGTGACCCCGACACCGCATGGGTCTCCAACGGCCTCGATGCCGCGGTCGGCAAGTGGATGCGGCTCGACTTCACCGAACCTCGCTCCGACCTCGCGGTCACCCTGACGACCGCACCAGCACTGGGCTCCGACGTTTCGGCCATCCTGGTCAGCACCGAATCGGGCAGTGCGGTCACCCAGAACGTCGAATCCGGCACCCCGGTCACGGTGACCGCGCCGAGCGGCCCGACCCGATGGGTGCAGATCCGCGCCATCAGCACCGTCGACGGCACCGCGGGCAACCAGTTCGCGCTCGGCGAGGTGTCGCTCACCGACCTGGCCTCGCGCAGCCCACTCACCATCCGCCATCGCGTGACGCTGCCCGACCTGCCGGCCGACACCACGGTGTCGGGTTGGTTACTCACCCAGGAACTCGGCGGCCGGTCCACCTGTGTCGCCGACGGCACGGCCGTCCGCTGCGCACCCGGTCTCGGCCTGACCCCGGAGACTCCCGGGATCTTCACGCGCGCACTGTCGGTACCCGACCCGGTCACCGTGGACCCGACGGTCGTGCTGCGGCCGAAATCCGGGGACGCGTTGCGCGCGCTGATCCACACCCCCGGCCAGGTCATCGCCGACGGCCCCACCGCCGTCGACGATCCGCGCGGCAACGCGAGCGCCGCCGTCGACGGCAACCCCGAAACCACCTGGACCGCACCCGAACCCGCCACGCGTTCGGATGACGACGACGCCGACGACCCGGAGCTGGTGATCCGGCTCCCGCAGCCCCAGCGCGTCGAGCGTCTGAAACTCCTGCTGCCCGAGCGGTATCCGGCTGCGCCGCGACGCGTCACCGTCGACCTCGGCACGGGCACCCAGGCACGGACCGTCGGACGCGACGGTGTCGTCGACCTGACCCCGGCGGTCACCGACCGGATTCGGTTGACCGTCACCGAGACCGAGGACCTCATCGACGTCAACAGCCTCGGGTTCGCCCGCCCCGCCCCGGCCGGGATCACCGACATACAGATCCTGCCCGGACCGCAGCCGACCCCCGACGACGACCGGGTCGTCGACATCGGCTGCGACGCCGGCGTCGGGCTGACGGTGTCCGGTCAGGTGATCGGGCTGTCGGCCCGCACCACCGCCGGCGACCTGCGCGCCGGCCGACCCGTCGTCGCCCGGCCGTGCGCTCCCCAACCGGTGGCACTACCGGCCGGTGAACAGGAGCTGTCGGTCAATCCCGGGCCGGCGTTCAGCGTCGACCAGGTCTCGTTGCCGGTCGATCCCGCGGCAACCGCCACCACCACCGAGGCGCGACCCGCCGACGTCACCGACTGGTCGGCCACCCACCGCAGCGTCGCGGTCGACGCCGCCGATCGCGAGCGCATCCTGGTGGTGCCGGAGAGCACCAACCCCGGGTGGCAGGCGTCGCTCGGCGGCCGCGAGCTGGCCCCGGTGGTGATGAACGGCTGGCAGCAGGGTTGGGTGGTGCCCGCGGGCACGGCCGGCACCATCGAGCTGACCTACCGGTTCGACTCGCTCTACCGCTGGTCCCTCGGCCTCGGGCTGGCGCTGACAGCGCTGCTGTTGCTGCTGGCCTGGTGGCCGCGACGCACCTCGGCCCACCCCCACCCGGAACCGGTCACCGGCCCCGGCCTCTCGGAATCCTGGCTCGCCGGCGCCGCGGCAATGTCCTGGTTGGCCGCGGCATGGCTGCTCGCCGGGTGGTGGGGCCTGGCCCTCGCGGTCCTCACCGGAGTGATCACGCTGAGCCTGCGCCCGCAGGCCGTCGTGACCCTGGTGTTCGCCGCGATGGTCGCCGCCACCCTCGGCCTCGCGAGCGGACCCTGGCACGCGTCGACCGGCTACACCGGCTTCGACTGGTGGGTTCAGCTGCCGGCGTTGATCGCCGTGTCGTCCACGGTCTGGTCGGCCGTGGCCGGCGACGAATCCGGATGGGCGCGTCGACGGTTCGCCCGCGCCGTCTCCCAGGTGCGCAACCGTCGCCGAGCCGGTTCCTCGACGAAGGCGTAACTCGCCGCCGACACCCCGATCGTCAGGGCCAGCGTGATGGCCCACACGAGCACGAAATCGCCGTTGAACGGCACGATCCCGAACAGTCCGAACACCGCGGCGAGCACCGCGAGATGCCAGATGAAGATGCCGTAGGACCACCGTCCGAGCGCCAGCATCACCCGCGAACACAGCACCCGGTACGGCCCCGCCGACAACACCAATGGCGCCAACACCGCGAACCCGCACACGGCGCCGAGCACCATCTTGACGGCGAACTGCCACGGCGCCAGATCCCCGAGCCCGGTGGGGCCCGCCAGCGGGGTGCAGGCCAGCACGTAGGCGACGACGAGCAGCCCCGCCATCACCCACCGTCGGGCACCGATCCCGGCGGTGACCCGCAGCCAACGCGCGACGGGGCGGTGGGTCTCGTATTCGATGGCGCCGACCATCTCCGCGAGTACCAGACCGGCCAGGAACCACGGCAGATGCCCGAACACCCAGTTCTTCGGTTCCACCCCGGCCGCCGTCGGGAGAGCGATGGCGAGCCACGCCCACCCCAGACTGAGCACACCCAGGCCGAGCAGCGCCGGTATCCGCCATCCGACCCGGCCGGTGCCGCTGCCGCCGGCGCGCAGCCGCAGCATCGCCAGTCCGATCACCGGCAACAACGAATAGAAGGCGACCTCCACCGACAGACTCCACATCTGGGTGAGCCCCGCGGTCAGCGACAACGGCACGAACACCTGGGTCAACGTGAGGTTGGCCAGCCACACCGTCAGGTCGGCCCCCTTGGCGTCGGGCAGCAGGGTGAGCACCACGAACACCACCACCACATACGCCGGCCAGATCCGCACCACCCGGTGCAGCAGATAGCGACGCACCCGTGGGGTCGGCGCGGCCCGATGCGCCGCGGCCACCCATGGGCGCCACAACAGGAATCCGGACAGTCCGAAGAACAAGGCCACCGCCAGATCGAGCCGGCCCAGGAGCGGACCGAGCACCGGGAGTTCCACGGTCCGGGTCTGGAACGCGACGTGAGTGGTGAGCACGCCGATCGCCGCGATCGCTCGCATCCCCTCGAGCTGCGGGAAGAACCGGCGCATCTCGGGGACGCCCGCGCTCGGCCGATCGGGCGTCGGATCGGTACTGCTGGGGGGATCGATACTGGTCATGCTGGTCCACCAGGGTAGCCGGGCGCCGCACCCCAGGTCACGCGCACAGTACCGGCGCAGCGGGTCAGTACCCTCGCCCTATGTCGTCGCCCGGTCCCCACAGTGTGCAGACCAGCCGCCTGCAGACCACCGACCTCATCGGACCGGTGCTGTTGTTCGTGGGTGGGTTCCTGCTCGCCGCGGCGATCGCCCTGCCGACCCTGCTCGTCGACGGTCTGCGCACCATCCCGCTGTCCACCGACGTCACCACCACCGCGCTGAGCAGTGGCGTCGGGGATGCCGACGCAGCGCAGATGTTCGACCGGTGTTCGTTGGGCACGCCGACCGCACAGGTCGTCGACGCCGAGCTCGTCCGGCAGCAACGGTTCGTCGCCGTCCAACCGTCCGACGCGGACCGGGTGACCCTGCAGGCGGGGACGTCCATCCAGGCCGATCAGCTGCGGGTCGACGGTCGGGAGGTGGACCCGCAGGCCCCGCGCGCCGGCAGCGAGACCGAGCCGCCGGCCGGGCAGGCCGCGTGCACCGACCCGACCGTGGCCGCCGTGCGCGACCGCATCACGTTGGACCGGACGACGGCCCTGCCCGACCTGGGTCCGTCCGGTGGTCAGCCCGGCAGCTCGGAGATCCAATACGACAGCAACGCGGCACCGATCCGGGTCCCCGACCGCAGCGGCTACACCTATCTGCTGCCGTTCGGGGTTACCGACACCGAACACATCTGGTTCGACGTGACCACCCGGCGTGCGGTGCCGCTGCGTCCCGCGGGCGCCACCACCCTGCACGGCCGCGACGCCACCCGCTTCGTCGCCGACATCCCCGACACCGATCTGCACCAGATCACCGGGGACGCCCAGAGCTCCCCGCCGACGATCATCACCCGACCCGCCGCGTGGTTCGGGGTGCCCGACATCGACCCGGCTCGCGAGTTGACGGCCACCCTGCACCACAGCGGCCGCACCGAGATCGCCGTCGACACCGCCACCGGCACCATCCTCGACCAGCAGATCACCATCGAGCAGAACTACCGGTTCATCGACACCAGCCTGCCCGACCGACGGCTGACCGCGTTGTCGGCGACATTCGGCTACGACAACCCGACGCAGGCGCGGATGAGTGATCGCGCCACCTCGCTGGGCACCCCGGTCACGATCTGGGGCCGCGTCGTGCCGATCCTGGCCGCCGTCGCCGGGTTGGCGTTCCTGGCCGCCGGGCTCACACTCATCACCCGCGGGTGGCCGCCCCGACGACCTCGTCCACCCGCTGCGCACGCAGACCCCACACCGTCGTCGTGACAGCGGCGATCGTCGCCGCGGTCGCCGCCGTGGCCGCGAGCGCCACGATGGTGTCCACCACACCCACGATCACCGCGACCTCCACGGCGAGGACCATCCAGGTCACCGCCGACACCGCGGTCGCCGAGCGGGCGATCGCCGACAGCAGCGCGACCTGCAGGACCGCCAGCATCGCGCCCGTGTAGGCGAACAGCCACAGGATGGGCACCAGCGGCGCGTAGTCGGGCCGCACCAGCACCGGTACCAGCGGCCCGGCCAGTCCGGCGCCGACGGTGAGGATCACCCCGATCCCCGCGACCACACCGACGGCATGCATCAGCGAGCGCCGCGACGTCGCCGGATCGGCCAGCCGCGGATAGAACACGACCCCCACCGCCTGCGGCAACCAGAAGGCCACCTTGGTGGCGATCGCACCCAGCGCGTAGATCCCCGCATCGTCGGGTGAGAGCACCGTCCGCGACAGCAGCAGGTCGATCGACGCCGCCACCACCAGCACCAACTGCACGCCGGAGGCCTGCACCACGTCGAGCAGGTCGATCCCGCCCGAGTTCCGCGCAGGTGTCGGCGGGCCGGTCGCGGCCACCCGGTTCGCGTACCGCACCACCACCGCGGCCACGGCGATGCCCGCCGCGCTCGCCGCCAGCGCCCCGGCCGGGCCGGCCCCGACCGCCAGTGCCGCGATCAGCGGTACCGTACGCAACACGCCGACGGCCGCGAGTACCCAGCCGAGCAGACGGAATTGCTTGTGCCCCTGCAGCACTCCCTGACCGGCTCCGATGATGGTGAGCAGCGGCGCGGCGACGAGCGCGGCCGCGGTGGTGTCGATGTTCATCGACGTCACCCACGCCGTCGGGACGATGGCCACCACCACCAGGACGCACACGCCGATCGTCGTCTGCGTGGTCACCCGACGAATCCGGTGCGGGTCGGCGCGGTGCACCACTGCGCGCGCGACCACCGCCTGCAACGCCAGCGCCGCAACCGTCAGCACGAGCATCGCGGTGAGGCCGACGGCGAGTTCGCCGTACTCGGCGGTGTCGAGCCACCAGCGACTCGCGGTCAGATGGATGAGATAGGCGCAGACGTTGGCGACCATCGACCCGCCGGCCACCCACCCCAGCGCCCCGGCCACACCCGAACGGTCGGTCCGCCCATCGCGCTCAGCGATGCGGTCGTCGTAGCCGGCCATGGCCTCAAGTGTGCACGTCGCGCCCGCCCGACCGTGGGCGGCACGGTGTTTTGCACGCCGCACACGCCATGAGCAACGATGGTGAGGTCCCATCCGCCGCCGCAGGAGCGCACCACCTCGATGTACGACCAGAACTTCCCCGACGACGCCTCGAGCACCGACCCCGTCGGCTTCCGTATCGATCCGGTGCTCGCTCGCAGTTGGCTGCTGGTCAACGCGACCCAGGCCGGACGCTTCGAGGCGGCACACCGGTCCCGCGCCGACATCGTGGTGCTCGACATCGAGGACGCGGTGGCGCCCAAGGACAAGCTGATCGCCCGCGAGCATGTGGTGGACTGGTTGAACGCCGGGCACTCCGACTGGGTGCGGGTCAACGGTTTCGGGACGCCCTGGTGGGCCGACGATCTGGAGGCGCTGGCGGCAATGTCGGTGGGCGGGGTGATGCTGGCGATGGTCGAGTCGGTCGATCACGTCTCCGAAACGGCCAAGCGGCTGCCGGATGTGCCCATCGTGGCGCTGGTGGAGACCGCGCGTGGGCTCGAGCGGATCAGCGAGATCGCCTCGGCCAAGAGCACCTTCCGCCTGGCGTTCGGCATCGGCGACTTCCGGCGCGACACCGGCTTCGGCGACAACCCGGCCACCCTCGCCTACGCCCGATCCCGATTCACCATCGCCGCCAAGGCGGCTCACCTGCCGAGTGCGATCGACGGGCCCACCGTCGGGTCGAGTGCACTGAAACTGTCCGAGGCGACCGCGGTGAGCGCGGAATTCGGGATGACCGGCAAGATCTGCCTGACCCCCGATCAGTGCCATCCGGTCAACGAGGGACTGTCGCCGTCGCAGGACGAGATCAGCTGGGCCAAGGAGTTCTTCGCCGAGTTCGAACGCGACGGCGGCGAGATCCGCAACGGCTCCGACCTGCCGCGGATCGCACGCGGCACCAAGATCTTGGATCTGGCACGCGCGTACGGCATCGAGATGTCCGACTACGACGACGACTCGGTGCACTCCCCCGCCCCGTCGGACACCTATCACTACTGAGCCGGCCATGACCCGGCAGCGCCACCCGGTCGTACTCCTGGTCGCCGTCAGCGGCGCCCTGACCGCGCTGATCATGGCGCCGCTGCTGCGGCCCGGACATCTGCTCTACCGCGACGCGGTGTCCACGCCGCGCTCCTTCGTCACCGACACCGCCCTGGGGCTCGGTGACCTCGCCCCGCGCGCCGTCCCGCAGGACTGGGTGGTGGCCACCGCGTCCGGCCTTCTCGACGGCGGTGTGGTGGTCGTCGGACTCACCGTCGCCGCCCTGGTGTTCGCCGGCGTCGGGTACGGTCGTCTCGCGCTGCGACTGGTGGGCGTGGCCGGACGGACGGGTGCGGTGGCGGCTGCCGTCGTCGCGATCTGGAATCCCTATGTGGCCGAACGCCTCCTCCAGGGCCACTGGAGTCTGCTGGTGTCGTATGCGGCACTCGGGTGGGTTGCGGTCGCCGCGGTCGACATCTTGCGCACGCACGCCGGCGATCCCCGTGCGCCGGGCATCCGGTGGGCGCCGTGGGCGCAACTGGTGGCCGGACTCTGTGCCGCCGGGTTCACCCCCACCGGGTCGATGCTGTCCGGGGTGCTGCTGATCGCCCTCGGCGCCGGTGTCCTGGTGCGCAGTCGGACCGGCGCCGCGTCGGCGGGTGCCGAATCCACCACCGGCCGTCGGCTGTGGTCGATCGCCGCATGCGCGGTGGCGTGGGTCGTCGCCGCCTTGCCGTGGCTGACCGCAACCCTCGTCGGCGGTGCATCCACCACCGGCGGCGACAACGGGTTCGCCGTCTTCGGGGTGCGCGCCGAACCCGGTCTGGGCACGCTGGGCACCGCACTCGGACTGACCGGCATCTGGAACTCCGACGCGGTTCCGGCCAGCCGCACCATCTGGTGGGCGGCGGTGGCCACGGCGGCATTGCTGATCGTGGTGGCGGCCGGGACGGTCTGGCTGTGGCGACACCGCGGCCGCGACACCCCCGTGATCGCGACGTTGGGAGTGTTGGCCGCGGTCTGTGCGGTCGCTGTGTCGGTGGCGGCGATCGGCCCCGTCGCCGAAGCGCTGTCCGACGCCGCCGTGCACGTGCCGGGACTCGGTTTGTTCCGCGACACACAGAAATACCTCGCCCTGATGGTGCCGTTCGTCGCCGTCGCGACCGCTGCGGCGATCGCCGCGGCCCGCCGGTGGGTGCCCGCGGGATTCGCGTTCGCCGCGGCGGCACTCCTGATCGTCGCGCCGCTACCCGATCTCGCGTGGGGTGTCGGCGGAAAGATCTCGCCGGTCACCTACCCGCAGGACTGGGCGGCGGTCGCCAACCGGATCACCTCCGATCACGGTGCGGTGGCGGTGTGGCCGACCGGTTCGGTGCGGCGCTACACGTTCGCCGACGGCCCGTCGCTGGACCCGCTGCCGCGGATGGTGCGTGCACCGGTCGTCGAATCGGGCCGGCTGGTGGTGGATTCGGTGGTCGTCGATGCCGCATCCGGTCGCGGTGCCGACGTCGATGCGGCGTTGTCGGCAGGCGGCTCGACGCAACGGCTGGCCGAGTTGGGTGTCGGCTGGGTGGTGGTGGAGAACCACCACACCCCACCGGCTCTCGTCGCCGATGCGGCAGTCGAGTTCCGCGGCGACGATCTGACCTTGTATCGCGTACCCGGGCCGATCACCGACCTCGGTGCATCGACGGCGGCCCGGTCGAGTGTGGTGGCCGCCCACGTCATCTGGGCGACGACGGCACTGGCCGCGACGGTGGCGGCGTGCTATGCAGCAGCCCGTCGACGACGCCGATGAACCCGTCGGCGGTCGCCGACCACGAGTACCCGGCCGCCTTGCGCTGCGCATTGCCCCCGAGGCGGGCGGACTCCTCCGGGTTGTCGATGAGTTTCCGTGTGGCGCTGACCAGTTCATCGACCCCGTCGACGAGCAGACCGGTCTCACCGTGCTCGATGGATTCCGCCAATCCGACCGAGCTGCGGTAGCCGATCGTGGGCACCCGATGTTGGGCCGCCTCCACCACCGCCAGACCCCAACCCTCTTTGCGCGACGGCATCAGGTGCACGTCGGCGCGGTCGAGCAGCTGGTGTTTGCGGCGTTCGTCGACGTGGCCGTGGAAGGTGACGCACCGTTCGACCCCGAGTCGAGCGGCGGTGGCGTGCAACTCATCGCGCCACCAGCCGCCGCCGATCACGTCGAGGTGGACATCGGCGCGGGTGTGGCGTAGTTCGGCCACCACGGCCAGGGCGTCCTCCACCTGCTTGTGTGGCACCAGGCGCGACAACACACAGAGCCGGGGGCCGGCGGTGCGGTCACCGGTCCCGTCCGTACCGGCCGGCTCCGCCGCGACGGGGTCGATCCCGTTGCGGATCACCGTGATCCGCTCACGATCCACCCCCAACGCGACGAGTTCGTCGGCCGACGGCCCCGACACGGTGACGTACCGGCTGCGGCGGTGCACCCGCGGAGACACCCGCGATTCGAGGAACCAGCCGAACCGGCCGAGCAGGCGCCCGGCCACCGGCCACTGCTCACGATGACAGTGATGGACCAACACCACGGTGGGCGCGCGCGACACAGTGCCGGCGAAGAACGGGATGCCGTTCTGGGTGTCGATCACCACGTCGGGCGCGGCCGGCAACCGGCCACGCCCCCAGCGGGCGGCAACGATCGTGAGCAACGCGCGCGGATACACCGACAGCCGGCCACCGGCCCGCAGGATGCGGATGCCCGCCCGGTCCTCGAGCGCGGGCGCGTCGTCGTAGGCGGCGGTCAACAGGGTCACCCGCATGCCGCGATCGACGAGTTCGGCACCGACGCGTTCGAGGTAGCGTTCGCTGCCGCCACCCTGCGGGTGCGTGGTGTCGCGCCAGCAGAGCAGCAGCACATGAATCGGATCGGACATTGCGACCAGCGTAGGCGATCACGGCGAACGAAAACCCCCGAGGTCGTACGTGGTATCCCCTCCATACCGCGTCCGAACCTCGAGGGTCTCGATCCGACGACAGACAACATGTCTGTTGCGGCTACACTGTAGCCGCTAACCCCGCGGACGTCTACAACGGTAGTTGAGACGGTCCGTACCGGCGAGGGGAGTGCGACGGGTGGACCGAGTGCCGCGGCCACGGATGCGCCGACACCGCCGAGACGCCCATGAGCTGAGAAGGAACCTCGATGTCGGAGCACCCCCGCGGTCGTCCACCGCTGCCCGTCGACGGGATCTTCACCGAGGCACTCGCGCTGCTCGCCGAGGGCGGTATCGCGACACTCGGCATGCGGGCGCTGGCCCGACGACTCGGATCGTCGACGTCCACGCTCTACCGGCAGTTCCCGGGCGGCAAGGACGAGTTGTGCACCCGTTTGGCCGAACACATGATGTCGAAGATCGTCGCCGCGCTGGCGCACTCCGATCTCGGCGGTCGTTGGGACATCGTCGTCGAACGATCGGCCGTGGTCACCTTCGACGTGTTGCACAGCCACCCCCATTCGGCGAGCCTGTTCGCAGGTCAGGTGCGCTTCGGCCCGATGGGGCTGACCCGCTACGAGCGGTCGTTGGGGCTGCTGATGACCACCGGATTGTCGGCCTCGGACGCGGCCGCCGCCGACCACGCCCTGGCCCGGCTCATCGTCGGATATGCGTTGCAGTCCGCGGAGGACACCGAGGAGAGCCGCGCCACGGTGATCGAGTACTACCGCACCCTCGATGCCGCCCAGTTCCCGGCGGTCACCACCGTTGTGCCGGCACTGCCCGAAGACGTGCGCTCGGAGTTCCTGTTCGCGCTGCACACCTTCATGATCGGGTTGCGCGACCGCGCCGACGGGTCGCCGGGCGTGGCCGCAGGTGCCCACCCGTGAGTCGGTTCATGCGGCGGCGCGGCGCCCCGCCGGATTTCGCGCGCTATGCAACGCTGTCCCGCGCGGCGCGGCTCCTCGGCGATTTCCGGTTCGAGCAGTCCGACCCGGCCCGCTTCTACGGCGCCATCGCCGCCGACACCGCCCGGATGGTGGCCGACTGGTATGCCGGTCCGCTCGCGGGCGCAGTGATCCTCGACGTCGGCGGCGGTCCCGGCTACTTCGCCGACGCCTTCGCACGGCGCGGCGCGCACTACATCTCGGTGGAACCCGACGCCGGCGAGATGCACGCAGGCGGTCTCGAGCACCGTGCGACGGTCCGCGGGTCCGGACAGCAGCTACCGTTCGCCGACGACGCGATGGATGTGACGTTCTCCTCCAACGTGGTCGAGCACACCGCCCAGCCGTGGCAGATGTCCGACGAGATGTTGCGGGTGACCCGGCCCGGCGGGGTCGTGATCGTCAGCTACACGCTGTGGTGGGGGCCGTTCGGCGGACACGAGATGGGGCTGACGCACTACTTCGGCGGACACCGTGCCGCGCGGTGGTACACCCGTCGGCACGGTCACCCACCGAAGAACCTCTTCGGCACCTCGCTGTTCCCGGTCACTGCGACCCAGGGTCTGCGGTGGGCGCACGCCGTGTCCGGTGCCGACGTGGTGGCCGCCTTCCCCCGCTATCTGCCGTGGTGGATGTGGTGGGTGATGGCCGTACCCGGTCTGCGCGAAGTCCTCGGCACCAACCTGGTGCTCGTGCTACGCAAACACTGAGCCCGGCCGCCCGGCACCCATCCGACCCGGCGTCAGGCGTCACTGCAATGTCGCCGAGCAACGCAGTGGCCCGCCGCGACTGGTCGACGAGGCCAGCAGATCCTCACCGCGCAGGATGTTGCAGGTCACCGGGCCGCGGATCACGATGGCGGTGATCTCCGCCGACGTCCCGCCGACCGTCGCGGCCTGCGACCACGGGGTGCCGGCTGCCGCGACCACCGTCGAACTGCCCTGTTCGAGGTAGCGGATACCGACGACGTCGCCGTTACCGGTGAGCTGATAGACCACCTCACCCGGGGAGACCGTCGGCGTCGTCGTGGTGGTGGTGTCCTCGGTCGTCGTGGTGGTCGTCGTGGTAGAGCTGTCCTCCTCGGTCGTCGACGTCGTCGCCGACGACGAGTCGGCACCCGCGGCTGCGTCCCCGCCGTCGTCGGTGCCGCCACGCGCGATCAACACACCGACCAGCGCCAGCACCACCAGCGCGGCGAGTGCGGCCAACGCCAGGCCGACGGTACGTCCGGTGTTCTTCGGCGGGGGCGGCCCCGGCGGTACCGGTCCGCTGTAGCCGGGACCTCCGTACCCCGCACCGTAGTTGGCCGCGGTGTAGGCCTGCGGTGCGTCGTAGGGTCCGGGCTGCGCCGTCGGCGGCGGCACGTCCGGGCCCGCACCTGGCTGCTGACCCGGGATCTCATCGGTGGGCCCGAAGGCAGCCGTCTCGTCGGTGGGCTCGAAGGCGGCTGTCTCGTCGGTGGGCTCGAAACGTCGCGTCTCCGGGCTCTCTCGATTCGGATCCCAGGGTTCGTCGGGTGGTCGGGTCATGGACCGATTGTGTCACTGCCCGCCGACGGGCCGGCCGTACGACCCGAGGCCGTCGCCGGCCAGACCGCATCGGTCGGCAGAGACCTTCCGCGCAACCGAGGTTTCCGCCGACCGATGAGGTCGCTGCGCCCACACCGCTGCGCTATCCGACGACTCACGTCTCGACGATCGCCTCCAGCGGCCGCGTGCGCGCCGCCCGGACCGCCGGCCACAGCGCGGCGAGGACACCCACCACCGCCGACGCGATCAATGTGATGCCGATCAGACTCCACGGCACGACCGGTGTCCCGAGGCCCCACTTCGCCAGCGTCCGCACCAGCGCCACGCCGATGACGGTACCGAGCACCACCCCGAGGATGGCCCCGAAGATCGCGATCAGCACCGACTCCAGATAGATGCTGCGACGAACCTGGGCACGCAACATGCCGACGGCACGCAACATGCCGATCTCCCGTTTACGCTCCACCACCGACAGCGCGAGGGTGTTGATGATCCCCAGCACCGCGATCAGCAGCGCCAAGCCGAGCATGGCGTACAAGGTGGCCAGCATCTGGTCGATCTGGCTGGACACCGAACTCTTGAACTGGGTGCGGTCCTGCACCTGAACGGTCAGATACGACGCGGTCGCATCCTCCAGATTCGTCCGCAGCACCTCCGGCGCCACGCCCTGCTCCGGCGCCACGAAGATCATCGCGCTCACCTGCGCCGAGGCCGGCACCAACCGGTCGTAGACATCGGGGCCGACCAGCCAGGGCTGCAGCGCCTCGTTGTCGGCGTACACCCCGGAGACCGTGACCGGCACGTCCTGGCCGGTGGGACCGGTGAAGGTCACCACGTCGCCACGGTCCCAGCCCTTGTCGATGCTGGTGCGTTCGCTGACGAACATGCCGTCGGCCGGCAACTGGTCCGACGCTCCGTCGCGCATGTCGAGCACCGCGACGTCGGCGGGCTGGCCGCCCACCGCGCCGTACCCGGTCACACGCTGCCCGTCGGCGGTCGCCTGGATGATGCCGAAGCTGACCGACGACGCCACCCCGTCGACCTCCTCGACCGCGTCGGCGACCGCGCCCGGGATCGGCAGCTGATTGCTGCCGACGATGATGAACTCCGCGGTCATCCCGCTGTCCACCGCCTCGTTCACGGTGCCCTTGAACGAGGTGCCCAGGGTGCCGATCACCGCCACCAGCATGAGGCCCAACGTCAGCGCGAACGCCGTTGCCGCGGTCCGTCGCGGGTTGCGCACCGCATTGGTGCGGGCCAGGCGCCCGATCCTGCCGAACGGGGCACCGAGCACCGAGCCGAGCGCGCCGACCACCGGCCGCGACAACGCCGGACCGGCGAGCACCACTGCCGCGATCGCGCCGGCCGCGCCGACCCCCACGGCGATCGCCGGGCCGACACCGACCCCCATCGCCCCGGCGATGATGGCCACCAGTGAGATGACGCCCACGACCGCACCGATGGCCGTGCGTCGCGTCAACGGCGCCGATCCCTCGGCCATCCCCGCCCGCATCGCCTCGACCGGCGGCACCCGCGACGCGCGGACCGCCGGCACCCAGGCACTGATCATCGTCACCACGATGCCGACGAACAGCGCCGCCAGCACCGCCCAGACACCCACCTGCAGCGGCGCGTCCGGCAGACCCGACGCCGAGGTGGTGAGTGCCTTGAGCAATGCGGCCAGACCGACACCGACGGCCAGACCCACCAGGCCGCCGATGACGCCGACCACGAACGCCTCGAACAGCACCGAACGCGACACCTGGCGCCGGCTCGCACCGACCGCACGCAGCAACGCCAGCTCGCGATTACGCTGCGCGACGATCATCGAGAAGGTGTTGTAGATGATGAACGTACCCACGATCAGGCCGATGGCCGCGAAGGCCAACAGGATTGCGGTGAAGATGGTCAGGAACTCGTTGACCTGATCCTTCTGGTCCTGACGCACCTGATCGCCGGTACGCACCTCGTAGGTGTCGGGCGGCAACGCGGCTGCGACCCGCTGCTGGAGTTCCTCGGGGGTGACACCCTCGACGGCGGACATGTCGACCTGGGCCACATGCTCACCATCGGAGAACAGGCTGCGTGCCGTCGCCTCGTCGAACTGCACGTTCACATAGCCACCGGTCGAGCCGGGCAGATCGAGCAGTCCGACCACCGTCACCTCGCGCGGCGCGGCCGAACCCTGCCCGACCACGAGTTGGGTGGTGGACCCGACCTGGAGGCCCGCCTTCTCCGCAGCCGACGAATTCAGCGCCACCTCACCGGAATTCGTGGGACCGCGACCACCGGGCAGGATCTTGCTGGTGTCCGGGGACAACGCCTCATCGGGTGGCAGGTACGCGGTACCGACACTCGGCGCGCCGCCTGTCTGCAGTGCCTTGCCCTCGGCATTGGCGATGGTGACCAAGCCGGTGTAGTTGGCGACGATCTTGTCGATACCCAATTCCTGCTTCTGCGCGGTCAGGTCGTCGACGATCGTGAGCGGGACACCCGGCGACTGATTGCTGTCCGGGGTGATCTCCACGGCCACACCGGGTGCCGCCGAGTCGAAGATGTCGTTGAACGCCTTGGAGATCGTGGACGTGAACACGATGGAACCGGCGACGAACGAGGTGCCGAGCACGATCGAGAACACGGTCAGGAAGAGTCTGAGTTTGTGAGCGCGCAGGTTGCGCAGGGAGACCCGGCGCATCACGGTCGATGTGGCCATGAGTTCAGCGCACCTCGGAGGCGTTCTCGTCGGCGGCGTGCCTGGGACCGGTTGAATTCGGCCCGCTCGCTTCGCTCCCGGCGCCGGACACATTCGGCCCGCTCGCTTCGCTCCCGGCGCCGTCCAAATTCCTCATCACCTCGAACACGTCGTCGGCCGATGGACGCGCGAGTTCGCGGACGATCTGACCGTCCGCCAGGAACACCACACGATCGGCGTAGGAGGCCGCCCGCGGATCGTGGGTGACGATCACCACGGTCTGGCCGAATTCGTCGGTCGCGGCGCGCAGAATCGACAGCACCTCACCGGAGGATCGCGAGTCGAGATTGCCGGTCGGCTCGTCGCCGAAGATGATCTCCGGCTTGCCGACCAGCGCGCGGGCACACGCCACGCGTTGCTGCTGCCCGCCGGACAACTCGCTGGGCAGATGATCGAGCCGATCGGCGATCCCGAGTCGCCCGATCACCGTGTCGAACCATTCCTGGTCGATGTCGCGTCCGGCGATGTCGACCGGCAGTGTGATGTTCTCGCGAGCGCTCAGCGTGGGAACGAGGTTGAACGACTGGAAGACGAACCCGATCCGGTCGCGCCGCAACTCGGTCATCGCCTTGTCCGAGAGACCGGTCAGGTCAACCTCGCCGATGTGAACCCGGCCGTCGGTGGCCACATCGAGTCCGGCGAGGCAATGCATCAGGGTGGACTTGCCGGAGCCCGACGGCCCCATGATCGCGGTGAACTCGCCCTCGGCGAACTCGATGTCGACGCCGCGCAGGGCCTCGACGACGGTGTCACCCGTGCCGTAGACCTTCGTCAGATCCGCCGCGCCGGCGGCGACCGCGCGCGTGTCGATGGGTGAACCGTCTGTGTGAGCCGATGTCATGGCCTCAACGGTGCCAAATCTCCCGACCGTTGGCCATCAGGAATATCCCTGAGATGGACTCGGGGTGGGCCACCAGGTCATTCGGACACCCGAAATTGTGTGCGCCGTCAGCGGATGGGCAGGTGGAACTCCAGGCCGTGTACGCGCGTCGGACCGGCGAACATGTCGTTGGTCACGATGTACAGGATGCGCGCGCGGTAGCCCCTGGACGGAGTCGCCGGAAGCCAATTGCCCCACGCCAATCCCGACATGTTGCCGGTGGCGAGCCGGGTCAATGGCGCAGTCGAGAAGACCCGTTTCTTGGGCATCACCTTCTCCTTGCCCGACAGCTCCTTCTTGCCGCTCACCGCAGTGGCCCCGCGGGTGGTGGTCCAGTAGATGCGGGCCGCTCGGCCGTTGCCGCGTTCGAGCACCAGATAGTCGGTGTTGTTCACCGCCAGCACGTCGGCTGCGACCTTGTCGCCGTCGGTGCGGTAGACGTACTCCGATGTGTTGCGCCCCGCCCAGGTGATCAATCGTGCCGACGTGCGACGATCCTGTTTGAGGCCGCCCGCGGTGATCGCACTGATCCGATCACCGGGCGACACCGCCACTCCGGTGAGCCCGCGCTGACCGTTCAGACCGGACTTGCCGGTGACCCGATAGGCCGACGGCAGCGGCAGATCGCGGACATGATTGCCGATCGGCCCGGTGACGCGAACGAACTGGTTCGCACCGCCGCTGGCCACCACATAGCCGCCGCCCAACCGGCGAATGCCCTCGAACTGCGCCCCACCGGGAAGGATCGGCAGGTTGTAGGGAGCGAATACCGTGCCACCACCGGTCACGCGTCCCCCGCCGGTGAAGCCCAGGTTCGACGTGAACGGGATGGTGGCGTTGTAGGTTCGGGCAGGCCCGAACCGGCCGACATCGGTCGAGATCAGCACGTACGTGCCATTTCCGGTGCGGTCCAGGCCGGAGATGCCACCAAAGGTCGGAACACCGCCGATGATCGTCGAATCCCGATACAGCGCAATCGGTTCGTCACTCGGCGGCGCCGCGACCACCGCACCCGCGGTCATCGTCGAAAGCCCTACAGCACAAGCGGACACGAGCGCCGCCCCCCACAAGCGAAGTCTCATGGTAGGGCACCCTACCCCATGGACCCGCCGCCGACCCGCTCACCGAGCCCCTCCCCCCTAGCAACCCGACCGCCCAACTCACCCCACGGAGGCCGAGAGAACCGCAAAAAGCGTCGAGAGAACCCAGCCACTCACGCAGCCGGATTCTCTCGACGAAATTCTGGGTTCTCTCGGCGCTTTTTGGGGTTCTCTCGGCGCGAAGGTGGTCGGCCTCCGTCGCTTGCGCTGGGAGGGTGGCCTGCGCTGGGCGATAAGTTGCGTCAGGCCAAGCGCTGCTTCAGGTGATCCAACTCGTCACGCAGCGAGCTCGGGAGCTTGTCGCCGACGAAGTCGAACAGCTCCTCGATCAGCGGGATCTCCTGACGCCACTCGTCGGCGTTGAACTCGAGCGCCTCGGCGAGATCCTCGGAGGACACATCGAGACCGCTGACGTCGATCTCCTCGGGCTTGGCGACGACCCCGATGGGCGTCTGGACGCCTTCGGACTCACCCTCGATGCGACCGATGATCCACTTGAGCACGCGGCTGTTCTCGCCGAACCCGGGCCAGAGGAAGCGCTTGTCGTCGCCGCGACGGAACCAGTTGACGTAGAACACCTTTGGCAGCTTGGTGGCGTCGGCGTTCTTGCCCAGGTCGAGCCAGTGCTGAAGGTAGTCGCCCACGTGGTAGCCGATGAACGGGAGCATGGCCATCGGGTCGCGCCGCACGGTTCCCACCTTGCCCTCGGCGGCAGCGGTCTGCTCGGAGCCGACGGTGGCACCCATGAACACACCGGTCTGCCAGTCGTGGGCCTCGGTCACCAGGGGCACGGTGGTCTTGCGGCGACCGCCGAAGAGGATCGCCGAGATCGGCACACCCTTCGGGTCGTCCCATTCCTCGGCCAGCGACGGGCACTGCGAGATGGGTGTGCAGTACCGCGAGTTGGGGTGCGCGGCCTTGTGGTCGGATTCCGGTGTCCAGTCCTCACCAAGCCAGTCGGTCAGGTGGGCCGGGGTCTCGCCACCGATGCCCTCCCACCAGATGTCGCCGTCGTCGGTCTCGGCGACATTGGTGTAGATGGTGTTCCCCTGCTCGATGGTGCGCATCGCGTTGGGGTTGGAGTCGTCGCTGGTGCCGGGCGCGACGCCGAAGAAGCCGAACTCCGGGTTGATCGCGTAGAGGCGGCCGTCGTCACCGAATCGCATCCAGGCGATGTCGTCACCCACGGTCTCGGCCTTCCAGCCCGGGATGGTGGGCTGAATCATCGCGAGGTTGGTCTTGCCGCAGGCGCTGGGGAAGGCGGCGGCGACGTAGTAGACCTTGTCCTGCGGGCTGGTCAGTTTCAGGATCAGCATGTGTTCGGCCATCCAGCCCTCGTCGCGCGCGATCACCGAGGCGATGCGCAGCGCGTAGCACTTCTTGCCGAGCAGGGCGTTGCCGCCGTATCCGGAACCGAACGACCAGATCTCGCGGGTCTCCGGGAAGTGGGTGATGTACTTCTCGGAGTTGCAGGGCCAGGGGACGTCGGCCTGCCCCGGCTCCAGCGGCGCACCCACCGAGTGCAGACACTTGACAAAGAACCCGTCGTCACCGAGGACGTCGAGCACCTCACGCCCCATTCGGGTCATGATCTTCATCGACAGCACGACGTATTCGGAATCGGTGAGCTCGACGCCCAGCTTCGGGTCGTCCGAACCCAGCGGCCCCATGCAGAACGGGATGACGAACATCGTGCGGCCCCGCATGCTGCCGCGGTAGAGGTCGGTCATGGTGGCGCGCATCTCGGCCGGGTCGACCCAGTTGTTGGTGGGACCGGCGTCGGCGGGATCGGCCGAACAGATGAAGGTCCGCGATTCCACGCGCGCGACATCCGCGGGATCCGACTTGGCCAGGAAGGAGTTCGGCTTCTTGTCGTCGTTGAGCCGCTCGAACGTGCCGGCTTCGACGAGCTGCTCGCTCAGCCGCTGCCACTCCTCGTCAGTTCCGTCGGCCCACACCACCCGTTCCGGCTGCGTCAGTTCCGCTACCTCGGCGACCCACGCCAGCAGTCCGGCGTGTTTTGTCGGGGCGGTGTTCGGATCCAGGCCTGGAATGGTGGCTGAGGTCATTGTCGGTTCTCCTCCGAGGTGACGGCGCGATGCACAGCCGTCGCGATGTCGTCGTCACCACAGGATACGTTCACCGAGCGCCCGCTAGGTACCGGGGTGATCCAGATGCGGCAAATCCCACACCATGACATCGATCATTGACATATCCGCGGGCGTGCGTTCGGTTCAGCCCAATCGTCCCGTGTCGGTGGCCACCCAGGTGCCGCTACCGGGGTCCAGCACCCGAGACGAGAATGCCCCTTCCCCGTCGACCTCGGTGATCTTGTCGACCTGACCGTCGCGATCGCTGTCGGTGTACACCGCGAGCCCGCCGTCACCGGTGCGGGTGAGCGAATCGGGCACGCCGTCGTCATCGGTGTCGACATCGGCCGGCCCGAGGTCCCAGATTCGACCGTCGGAATGCATCCACAGGTGATCCTCGGGTCCCGACGAAGCGTCCGGATGCTCGAACACGGCGCCGGCGTCGTGGCGGCCCGTCGCGGCAATCCCGTCCGGACTCACCGACCCGTGACTGTCGAACGGTTCGTCGCCGAGTGGGTCACCACCCAGAAATGACATGTCCATCCGCACTCCCCTCGTCGATGCCGCGTCCGCACACCACCGTGATGATAAGACGCGCGAGGCGGCCGATCGGTTCCATCGAGATCCGGGACGACGGCGACACGGCCCGATCGACACCCCGGTTCCTCCGCCCGGTCTCGTCATAGTCCCCGATGATTGCGAGCGGACGAACTGATCTGCGGAGGACCACCCCCGGTTATCCGGGCTCGGCTGATGGTCGCCGGCCCGCTGCGGTGCGAATGAGCTCGGTGCGCAGCGCCCGCACCCGGGCGAGCCGATCACGGGCGGGCTGCCGGGCGGCCCCGGAGCGCAGTGCCCGCAGTTGATCGTCGATCACCGCGACGTCGGCGGTCGCCTGCCGGGCGCGACGCTCGTGGAACCGGGTGACCTGACTGACCAGGTGTGACTCGGCCGCGGCCACCCGCGTACCGACCCGGTGCTCGAGTCGCCCTCGCGTCTCGGTGAGCACGTCGCTGCTCCAGGTGCGCAACTCGGCCCGCACCGCGGCAGAGCGTCGGACGCGGATGACCAGCACTGCGGCCACGACACCCAGTGCCAGCGTCAGCGGCATGCTCACCCACTGCAGAGTCTGCACCGAGGCCATCGGTGCGACGATGAGTCGGCCGAGCCCGAGTCCGCTGGACGCACCGATGAGCACGACCAGCAGGTCCTCGCCGCTGCGGCGGAGCGGGGGCAGTGGTCTGTCGAACGGCGGCCCGACGTCGTCGGCGCCGAGAGGCCCGGGGTGCGGTGCGGCCGCATCGATGCCGAGCAGCGCAGCGGCCTCCACCTCGTCGAGACGCTGGTCGGTGGCCTCGTCGACACGGGCGCGCAGCGCCACGGTCTGCTCGGTCAACCAGCGGGCGAAGTCCTCGCGGCCACGTGCGGACAACCCGGCCGACCGGGCGGTCGCCTCCGCGGCGAGCGCCCGGGTGGCGCCGGCGATGTCGGCGAACGTCTCGCTACGTGCCCGGGCGAGCCCGGTGCGCACCGCCACCAGCCGGTCGGCGCGCCCGCGGTCCCGCGACTCCAGCACCGCCCGACGGCGCGCGGCCAGCTCGTCGGGGTCGTCGTCTCGACGCGCCCCGGCGGCAACCAGCTCGTCCTCCAGCTGCCCCAGCGCGGCCAGCGCGGCACCGGTCCGGGCGCGTTCGCGACGCTCGTCGGCGGGGGCCGACACCTCGTCGGCCGCCCATGCGAGCAGCCCGTCGACGCCCGACTCCGTCGCCGTCCCGGCCAGCGCGAGGGTCGACGACACGGCGAAGACCGGTAGCTCCTCGCGCGGATCGAGTGTGGCGCGGTGCGCCCGCAGGATGCGCGGCCACTCCCAGAATGCGTCGATCTTGGTGCAGACCAACGCGACGATCCCGAACCGTCGGCGCAGTTCGTCGGCCGCGGCGCGTTCCTCGGCGCCCACCGACGACGTCGGGTCGACCACCAGCAGGGCGGCGCCCACCGCCGCGTCGTCGGCGCGTGCCCCCCATCGGCCGCGCTCCATCCGGATACCGGGTTCGGTGCGACGACAGGCCTCGAGCAGGCTCGACACCCCGGTCCCGCCGATGCCGAACACCGCGATGTCGGTGCCTCCGCCGATGGTCGGCGCGGGGTCGACGCCGGTCAGTTCGGCCACCGCGGCCGCCACATCGGTGACGGCGGCACCCGGCACGGCCATCATGCCGCCTCGGACTCGGCGAGTTGCCGCAGGAGCGGCTCCACCGCGTCACGGTCGTGCCCTCGTGCGGCGATGATCTCGAGTCGGGTACGCAGCTCCGCCAGCCGCCACCGCCGGACCACGCCGACACGTTCACGGATGGGCGTGATCACGTCGTCGATGCCGCTGCGCTGCCACAGTTCGCGGTCGAGCATCGCGGCGTCCACTGCGTCGTCGGGGTCGGCCGCGAGCAGATCGAGCGCCACCTCGATGCCGGCCCGATCGATCCGCCGCAGCACGGCGGCACGCAGCGACCGTTCGTCATCCGGGCCTGCCGTGAGAAAGGCCCCGGCCATCGCGGGCATCATCTCCCCGGCTCGTGCCAGACCGCGGAGGAAACCGAGCTCGGCATCGGTGACCGCCGTACACGCCAGCAGAGCCGACACCGGGATCACCGTCCGGTCGATCTGCTCCGCGCAGCGGCCGGCGACCTCGGCGGCGACAAACCGATCGCGGTGGGTGTCCGCCTTGTTGAGCACCACGATCGTCCGGTCGGCCGGCAACCGCGCCAGCATGTCGGTGTCGGCGCCGCGCGGCGGGCCGGTGAGGACGTGCAACCACAGATCGGCGTCGCGATCATCACGATCGCTGGATGCGGCCACCGAGAGGCGCTCACCGAGCGCACGCACACAGGTCGCCCGCCCGCTGCCGACGCGACCACTCACGTGGATCTGCAGCGGCCGTGCATAGCGGCGCGCGGCGTCGGCGAGTTCCGCACGGGCGGGTGAGTCGGGTGCGACGACGTCGGCGAGCCGCCCGGACTCGGCGAGCCGGGCGGGCGCCTGCGCAGGCATGGTGCTCGGGTCGACCGCCATGGCTGGCAATCTATCGGTATATCGGATCGGCGCGGTGTCCGGAGCGCGGGATTGGCCGCTGACCGGGGCAGAAGCGGTGTCGACTGTTCGGCAGCGCACCCGATGCGCAACGATGGACGGGTGAGCGAGAGCGTCGATCAGTCACGTCTGTACCCGCGGGTGACCAGTTTCCGATTCCGTCGGGGCACTCTGACGACGGGTCAGCAACGCAACTGGGAGCAGCTGTGGCCCCGGCTCGGCCGCGACCTCGCGATCGGCGCCGACCGTGTTCCCGAGGAGCCGCTGGACCTGCCGCAGTTCTTCGGCCGCAGCGCACCGGTCGTGCTGGAGATCGGGAGCGGGACGGGGATCTCGACGGCGGCGATGGCGACCGAGGAACCCGACGTCGACGTCCTCGCGGTGGAGGTCTACAAGCCGGGCCTCGCACAGCTGCTGGGACTCGTCGACCGCGGCGGTCTGACGAATGTGCGGATGGTGCGCGGCGACGCGGTGGTGGTGCTGACCGAGTTGCTGGGTCCGGAGTCGCTGACCGGAATTCGGGTGTTCTTCCCCGATCCGTGGCCGAAATCACGCCACCACAAGCGCAGGCTCATCCAGAGCGGCACGCTGGAGTTGATGGCCGACCGACTGGTGCCCGGTGGAGTGCTGCACATCGCGACCGATCATGCGGGCTACGCGGAGTGGATCGCCGAACGCCTCGCGACGCAGCGCCGCGACCGCCCGCACGTCATCCAGGCGACCACCGGGGCACCGATCCTGCTCGACCGTCCCACCACCAAATTCGAGGGGCGCGCCGAACGAGAGGGTCGCGAGGTGAACGAGTTCGTATATGTTCGGCCCCAACCACCCACTTCCCGACCCACCGAAAGCGGCGGAGCATGAGCGACGACGTCACCGCGACCCAGCCCGCCCCATCGCGGAACACCGGGTCAGCACCACAATCCGGGTCGTCGGAGACGGCCGCGCCGAGCCGGTTCGGCGATACGATCTCCGGGCAGAGCGGCACCCCCCGGGTCCTGCTGGTCTGGGACGCACCCAACATGGACATGGGACTCGGCGCGATCCTCGGTGGCCGCCCGACCGCGGCCCACCGCCCGCGGTTCGACGCGTTGGGCCGCTGGCTGCTGCAACGCACCGCCGACATCTCCGCCACCCGAGACGCCGCGACGACGGTCGAGCCCGAGGCGACCGTGTTCACCAACATCGTCCCGGGCAGCGCCGACGTCGTGCGGCCCTGGGTCGATGCGCTGCGCAACGTCGGCTATGCGGTGTTCGCGAAGCCCAAACTCGCCGACGACAGCGATGTGGACAGCGACATGCTCGACCACATCGCACTTCGCAGGCACACTGTGGGACTAGCTGGGCTCATCGTTGCCTCGGCCGACGGCCAGGCGTTTCGGGAGCCGCTGCTCGAGGTGGCCGCCGACGGCATCCCGGTCACGGTGATCGGGTTCCGCGAGCATGCCAGCTGGGCCCTGACCACCGAGGAGTTGGAGTTCGTCGACCTGGAGGACATCCCGGCGGTGTTCCGCGAGCCGTTGCCGCGCATCGGCCTCGACTCGTTGCCCGACGATGGGGCGTGGCTCACACCGTTCCGGCCGCTGCAAGCGCTGCTGCACTGATCACGGCCGTGGTCGCCGCGGCCGACTCAGGGATCCCTCAGGACCGCTTGCCACAATCCCGCCTGTAGAACTTCCGCCGGTAGACGTCCGGCCAGGCACGACCGAGAAAGGAACGAGGCGTGTTCGGAGCCATCGGCACATTCGTCTTTCGAATGCGCTTCGCCGTGATCGCGATCCTGATCGCCCTGATGGGCGGTCTCGGTCTCTACGGCCTCGACCTCGGCAAGTACCTCAGCCAGAGCGGGTGGTTCGACCCGACGTCGGAGTCGGTCAAGGGATCGGTGGTCGCTGACACCGCGCTCGGCCGCGATCACCGTTCCGATGTCATCCTGCTGATCACTCCGCCCGAGGGCACCACCGTCGACGACCCCGAATTCGGCGCGAAGGTGGAGAACTTCGTCGACGACCTCATCGCCCAGCACGGCGACATCGTCAACCGCGAGGATCCGGGCATCATCGACCCGTTCTACCTGCGCGATCAGACGGCGACATCGCAGGCCGCCCAGGCCACCATCCGGGAACGGACGTTCACCGACGACGGCCGGCACGCGTTCATCAGCATCGGCGTCACGGGCGACGACGACACCACCGTCCTCAACAACTATCAGGTCATCGAACCGTTCTTCGACGACATCGGCGCCAGATTCAATCTCGAGGGCACCGACTTCGAACTCGCCGGGCTGCAACCGGTGGCGGGCAGCATGGCCGACGGCATGGACAAGGACATCCACCGCGCCGAGGTGATCGCCCTGCCGTTGGTGGCCATCATGCTGTTCTTCATCTTCGGCGGGGTGATCGCGGCGTGTCTGCCGGTGCTCATCGGCGGTCTCACCATCGCCGGGTCGCTCGGCATCATGAAGATCCTCGCCCAGGTCACCGAGCTGAACATCTTCGCCCAATCGGTGGTCACGCTGATCGGCCTCGGCATCGCCATCGACTACGGCCTGTTCATCGTCAGCCGTTTCCGCGAGGAACTCGCCGAGGGGTACTCCACCAAGGCCGCCGTCCGCAGAACCGTCATGACCTCGGGCCAGACGGTGGTGTTCTCGGCCACCATCATCGTCGCGGCCCTGGCGTGTCTGCTGATCATGCCGCAGGGGTTCCTCAAGTCGGTCGCGTACGGCGCCATCGCGTCGGTGTCGCTGGCCGCGATCCTGTCGATCACCGTGCTGCCGGCGATTCTCGCCATCCTCGGCCCGCGCATCGACGCGCTGGGCCTGCCGTTCCTGCGCCGCACCAAGACCAAGGAAGAAGTCGAGAACGGCTTCTGGGGTCGTCTGGCCGGCTGGGTGATGCAGCATCCGGTGGCCACCGCGGTCCCCACGGTGCTGCTGCTGTTGGTGTTGACCATCCCGTTCGGCGGGATCAAGTTCGGCGGCATCAGCGAGGCCTACCTGCCGCCGGACAATCCGAATCGGGTCGCGCAGGAGAACTTCGACGAGTACTTCCCCACCGAGCGGACCGAAGAGATCAAGCTGGTCGTGGCCTACGATCCGAACGACAGCGCGAGCGGCGCGAAGATCCAGCAGATCGCCGACGAGGCCAATCAGATCCCCGGCTTCACCAAGGACTTCAGCCCGTCGTCCGACGGCGGCGCGCTCACCGGCCAATACGGTGACAACGGCCCGCAGATCATCCAGATGTCGGCCGGCCTGGTCGACCGCACCACCGCCGCGCCGGCCATCGAGGATCTGCGTGCCATCGACACCCAGGGCCTCACGATGTGGGTGGCCGGCACCCCGACACTGACCCAGGATTCGATCGATGCGCTGATGTCGCGATTGCCGATCATGGCCGTGCTGCTGGTGCTGGTGACCGGATTCCTGATGTTCCTGGCGTTCGGCTCGCTGGTGCTGCCGATCAAGGCGGCGCTGATGACCGCGTTGGGTCTCGGCGCGACGCTGGGCATCCTGACCTTCGTCTTCGTCGACGGCCACGGCGCCGCGCTGGCCAACTTCACGCCGGGCCCGCTGTTCGCCGCGGTGCTGGTGCTGATCATCGCGATCATCTTCGGCCTGTCCACCGACTACGAGATATTCCTGTTGTCGCGCATGGTCGAAGCGAGGCAGAAGGGCGCGACCACCACCGAGGCCGTCCGGGTGGGTACCGCCTACACCGGCCGCATCATCACCGCGGCCGCAGCGATCCTGGTGGTGGTCACCGGCGCGTTCGGCCTGTCCGAGATCGTGATGATGAAGTACATCGCCTACGGCATGATCGCCGCGCTGATCCTCGACGCCACGATCATCCGCATGCTGCTGGTGCCGTCGGTGATGAAGATGCTCGGCGACGACTGCTGGTGGGCGCCGCGCTGGATGCGGGTGATGCAGCAGAAGATCGGCCTCGGCGAGACGGTCCTCGACGACGAGCCCGACGAGATGCGCGATCAGGCGGCCGCCGCCCGGGTCCGCTCGGCCGGCACCATCGTCGCCGAGGCACCCACCTCCACGATGCGCGCGGCCCCGCGTTCCGCCCGCGGCGACATCGGGGTTCCGGCTGCCGCCGCGACCGGGACGGCGACCCGCGGCCCCGCTCGTACGGCACCCCGGCCGGCGCCGGATCGTCAGCCACCTCGACGTTCCCCGAACACCGCTGCACCGCAGCCGGCGCCGGGTGGCCGGCTGCCGCAGGCGCCGGTGGAATCGGCACCCGCGCGTGTCACGCCCACCTTTTCCCGGGCGGGACGGTCTCGCTCGAACGGTCCGGACACCGGCGGCTGGAGCCTGGGCGCCGGCGGTATCCGTCTCGGCAACGACGAGCCCGCAGCATCCGCGCCCGCCGGAGCTGTGTCACCGCAGGCGGCGATGTCCGAGCCGGCGACACCGCCCGCGCCGCCACAACCGCCACGACCCGCCACACCGCCGGCGCCGCCCGCCGCGCCGGCGCGCCCTGCAGGCGGTCCGCCGGCCGATTCGGCACTCGGCCGGCGTCCGGCGCTCGACAGCACCGGCAAGCGCCCGTTGGCTGCATCGCTGAGCCCCGAAGCGCAACGCCGCACGTCACGGTCGCAGCGCTCGGCGGACTCCCCGATGGATCGCGGTCTCAGCAACGGAACCCCGTCGTTGACCGCAGATCAGCAGAGTCCGGGGCGCTCGGCACCACCCGATCCGGCCGATGGCGGCGAGGGGCGTCGCCGTGCGACGGATCGCCACGCCCGCTCCGACAACGAGGGTGACGGCGCACAGATCAGCGTGCAGGAACTGCTTCGCCGCAGTCGGTCGGAGAACAGCCGCTCCGAGAGCTGAGTTCCTGCGGTGCTGCTGCACCGATGCGATGGCGGTGATCAATCGCACGCGCAGCGTTATCAAATGCACCCCGGGTCAGGACTGGCCATTGCCCTGATGTGATTGATCGCACATGGCCGCAGGATTGTCTCCCAGCACACCAATCTCGGAGGCAGCCCATGAATGCACCCACCACCTGGACGAACCCGGAGCACCGCAGAAGCGTGCTCTGGGTGGTGACCCTGGCGGCGATCGCCATCGTCTTCGACGGATACGACCTCGTCGTCTACGGCACCGTCCTGCCCACCCTGCTCGACGACCCGTCACAGCTGGGGGAACTGAGCCCCGGCACCGCCGGCGCGCTCGGCTCCTACGCCCTGATCGGCATGATGATCGGCGCATTCATCGCCGGGTCCTTCGGCGACCGGGTCGGCCGGCGTCGAATGATGCTGATGAACATCGTGTGGTTCTCCATCGGCATGGGCGCCACGGCGCTCGCGCCGAATGTGGCCACCTTCGGCATCCTGCGGTGCCTCACCGGAATCGGCATCGGCGGTCTGGTCGCCACCGTCGGCGCCCTGGTCGCGGAATTCGCACCCACCTCCAAACGCAACCTGTTCAACGCCATCGTCTACAGCGGTGTCCCGTTCGGCGGCGTGGTGGCGGCAGTGATGGCGTTACTGCTCGCCGATCACATCGGCTGGCGCGGTTTGTTCTGGGTCGGCGCGCTGCCCTTGGTGACCCTGCTGCCCCTGGCGTGGCTGAAGATGCCCGAGTCGCCGCAATGGCTGGTGTCGCGGGGTCGTGTCGACGAGGCACAGGCCATCGGCAACCGCACCGGTATCCCGGTGGATCTCGCCCCGCAACCCGCCGGTGACCGCGCCCAGCAGGTCGAGAAGGTCGGCTTCGCCGCGCTCGCGTCGCGTCGCTTCCTGGTCCCCACCCTGTTGCTCGGAACCATGAGCTTCGCCGGCCTGCTGCTCACCTACGGACTCAACACATGGCTGCCCCAGATCATGGAGTCGGCCGGGTTCGACGCCAAGGGGTCGTTGTCATTCCTGCTGGTCCTCAACGGCGGCGCCATCGTCGGCGGACTGATCGCGGCGCGACTCGCCGACCGCCGCGGACCGCAACGCATCGTGGCGACCTCGTTCTGCCTGGCGACCTTCGCCCTGGTGTGCCTGACCCTCGGCTTCCCACTGCCGGTGCTGCTGGCCGCGGTCGCCGTTGCCGGTACGGGCACCATCGGCACCCAGGTCCTGATCTACGGCTACGTGTCGAATTTCTACCCGACCTCGGCCCGCGCCGCCGGCGTGGCGTGGTGCGCCGGCTTCGGACGGCTCGGCGGCATCGTCGGTCCGGTGATCGGCGGACTGCTGATCGGAGCCGGAGTCTCCTCCAGCTCGGCGTTCTACATCTTCGCCGGCATCGCGCTGGCCGGCGCCGCCGCGACGATGCTGGTACCCCACGACCGGCGCGAGGTCGCCAAGCCGGTCACGGAAACACAGCTGGCCGCCGCCGAATAAGGATCGCGGCCCAGCCGCCCTGGCCTACTCATCCAACCCGTGTTCGATCGCATACCGCGTCAGCTCCACTCGGTTCCCGAGCTGGAGCTTTCGCATTGTCGCCTGCACGTGGTTCTCGACGGTTCGATGGCTCAGCGACAGCCTGGTGCCGATCTGCTTGGCGCTCAATCCCTTCGCCACCAGACGCAGCACCTCGGTCTCCCGGTCGGTGAGGGTGGGACGGGCGTCGACCGGACCGGGGGCCGCCGAGATCCGCCGGTACTCACCGAGGATCAATCCCGCCAGCCCCGGCGTGAACACCGCTTGTCCGTCGGCGGTGGCCCGGACCGCGGCCACCAGCTCGGCCCGCGATGCACTCTTCACCAGATAGCCACTGGCACCGGCTTTCACCGCCTGCAGCACATCGTCACGTTCCTCCGACGCCGAGAGCACCAGCACGCGACTGTCGGGGGATACCTCGAGCACGCCGGCGGTCGCCTCGGCGCCGGTACCGTCCGGCAGCTGCATGTCCATCAGGACCACGTCGGGCGCGACCGCACCGGCACGACGCGCGGCGGCGCCGACGCCGTCGGCGGTCGCCACCACGTCAAAGCCCTCCTCGGCCAGGTCGCGGGCCACGCCCTCACGCCAGATCGGATGATCGTCGACCACCATCACCCGCAGCGCCGCCGCGGCACCGTCGTCGTCGGCCGGCTCACCCGTCCCGCTCGGCATCTGTTGTGCCATCGCCCCTCCCGTCCACCGGAATCGTCAACTCCCATTCTGTGCCGCCCTCGGGTGCGCATTCGAGCGCAGCGGTGCCACCGATCGACTCGATGCGCCCGACGATCGATGTGGAGATTCCCATCCGTCCCTGACGTTGCGCCTGCGCGAGGCGTCCGGGCGCGATGCCCACCCCGTCGTCGCGGATACTCACCACCAGTTGATCACCGAGATCCTCGAGGAGCACGAACGCGTGCGCGCCTGATCCGGCGTGGCGGGCGACGTTGTCGAGGGCGTTGATCACCGCGGACGTGATCTCGGTGGCCACGTTCGCCGCCACCTCGACTGCGGTCCCCGGAGCACTGACCGAGATCCGGTCGGCGGCCAACGCACGCAACTGGGCAGCGAGATCGACTGTGCTCCCGCCCACGCCGATGTCATCGGCGACGCCCGAGACCAATCGCCGCAGGGCGTGTTCCTGCTCGCCGGCGAGTTCGGCGAGCTGTGTGGTCTCACCACCGATCTCACGTCCCCGGCGAGCGATGAGGGCCAGGACCTGCAGCACGCCGTCGTGCACCTCGCGCGAGAGCCGTTCGCGTTCCTCGGTGGCCGCGGCGATACCGGCCGCGCGCGCCAGCGCCTCCTGTGCGCGCCGGGCGATCACCGCTGCCAGGCCGACCGCCATCCCCGTCGCCACGATGATGAGGATGGTCGCGTTGCGACCGAAGTTCAGGTCGAAGGCGCCCTTGACGAACGCACTGGTCCCACCCACGAGCAGCCCCGAGCCGATGCCCCAGACCGGCCCGGCGAGCAACGCCACCGAGATGACGGAGTTGACCGCCCACAGTGTGGTCGGCCAGCTCTGGTTGTCCAGTGCCCACGATTCGGTCGCGACATAGGACGTGGACAGCATCATCACGCAGGCGATCGCGACGTCGGCGCTCACCCAATAGCGGTTGCGGCCGAATCCCACGAAGTAGGCGACACCGCCGGCCCCCGTCCACACCGTGAGCACCCCGAACAGGACCCAGGTGGTTCCGCGGTGCAGCAGATCATCGTTGATCGCGATCTGGAATCCGAGCGCGTAGCAGTAGGACACCAGCCGGAACAGTTGCGCACCGCGCCACAGCGGGCCCACCGGATCGGTGTCGGCAGCCGTCGCCAATTGCGCGGATCGGCTCGGCGGCCGATCAGCTGTCGCGGCCATGTGCGCTCGGCCCATCCTCGTTCGCCGGCGGTGTCGGCGCAGCTGGTGCCGGCGCCTGCTCGTCGGTGGCCTGCTCGTCGGTGGCCTGCTCTGAGGTCGCGGCGGTATCGCTGGCGGCGGTATCACTGGCGGCGGCGTCCCGGTCGTCGTAGAGATCCCAGTGCGGTTCATCGGGTTCGGCCGAGTACATGGGCCGGTCCGCGCGCGCCGCGCGACGTCGCGCACTGGCCGCACTGCCGTTGAGATGCCGGATGGCGGTGTTGAGGAAGGCGATCAGCGGGACGGCCAGCAATCCACCGATGATGCCTGCCGAGACGATGCCCGCGGCGATGCCCAGCACCACCGCGACCGGATGCAGGCGCACCGATCGACCCAGCAAGAACGGCTGCAGCACATGACTTTCCACCTGCATCACGCCGATCACGATGGCCAGCGCGATGACCGCGGCGATCCAGCCCTGCGTGACCAGGGCGACCAGCACCGCCAAGGTGCCCGTCACCAACGCACCGACGATGGGGATGAAGGCGCCGAGGAAAACCAGCGACGCCAACGGCAGGGCGAGCGGCACGCCCAGGATCGCCAGTCCGACACCGATACCGAGCGCGTCGACGAATGCCACCGCCACCGTCGCCCGCACGTAGCCGACGAGAGTGCCGAAGCCCGCGGTCCCGGCCGCCCGCACCCGACCGCGGGTCCCCATCGGGATGACCTTGGTGACGAACGTCCAGATGTGGCCTCCGCCGTACAGGAAGAAGATCAGCAGGAAGAACGCCAGCAAGGCGCCGGTGATGATCTCGGTCGCGGTGGTGGCGGTCGCCAGGGCACCACTGGTCACCTGGTCCTGGTTGTGCTGCAGGAATCCGGTGACATCGTTGCCGATGTTCTGCACCTGCTCGCGGTCCACGCCGAACGGCCCGTCGACCAGCCAGTCCCGGGTGCGGTCGATGGTGGTGGTGATCTGCGCGGTGAGGTCGGGGAACCCGCGGATGAACTCCTGCACGACGAAGGTCATCACCGCCGACAACAGGCCCAGCACCACGACGATCGCGATCAGCACCGCCACCGACCGTGGCAGGCCGATCCGGTCGAGGGCGTCGACCACCGGGACGAGCATGGCCGCGCCGAGCACGGCCAGCGCCACCGGCACCAGCACTTCCTGGAACTGGTTGAAGGTCAGGACAACGGCGTAGGCGGCACCGGCGATGACCAGCAGGCGCCACGACCATTCAGCGGTGGACCGGACCAGCGGGTGCACCTTTTCGCGGTCGACCGCGGCGATGTCGGCGAGCCGATCGGGCCGTGGTGATCGATCCGCGGTGTCGACATCGCTCACAGACTCCACCCTAGCTGTGGATATGGTGTGCACTATGTCGTCGGAGGGGTCTACCAGGGGTGGCGTGACCACACGGTCCCGCTACTGGTGGCTGCGATGGGTCCTCCTGGCGATCGTGGTGGTCGTGTTGACCGTCGAGATCATTCTGATCTCGCCGAGCCTCGAGGAGGCCTGGCAGCGGATCGGCGACCTGGATTGGGTCTGGATCGTGGCCAGCATCATTGCGGCGATGCTCTCGATGGACAGCTTCGCGCGGGTGCAGCGGGCACTGCTGCGTTCGGGCGGTGTCAAGGTCCGCCAGTGGCAGTCCATGTCGGTGGTCCTCGCCTCCAATGCGGTGAGCCAGACGATGCCCGGCGGACCGGTTCTCTCGCCGGCGTTCGTCTACCGCGAGACCCGCAAGTGGGGTGCGACACCGGTGGTGGCGTCCTGGCAGGTGGTGATGTCGGGCCTGCTCGCCGGCGTCGGGCTCGCCGTCCTCGGCTTCGGTGGAGCGCTGCTGGCCGGCGCCAAGACCAGCCCGTTCTCGGTGATCTTCTCCGTGGTCGGTTTCATCGCCGTCGCGGTGGTGTTCCAGTACCTGGCCAGCCATCCCGAATCGTTGCGGAGCACGCTGCTGCGGGTCATGGACTGGATCAACCAGTTGCGCAGCAAACCCAACGGCCACGGACACGACCGCATCCTGGAAACACTCGAGCAGCTGCGTGCGGTGCAGCTGTCCAAACGTGACCTCGGGATCTCGTTCGGCTGGAGCCTGTTCAACTGGGTCGCCGACGTCGGCTGCCTCGCGTTCGCCTGCTGGGCGGTCGGCGCGCATCCCAGCATCGCGGGCCTGATGGTGGCCTATGCGGCGGGCAAGGCGGTCGGCACCGCGGTTCCGCTGCTGCCCGGCGGGATCGGCGTGGTCGACGCCGTCCTCGTGCCCGCGTTGACGTCGGCGGGTATGCCGGCCGCCGACGCCATCACCGCCGTGCTGGTGTATCGCGTCATCAGCTACATCCTGGTCGCGGCCATCGGCTGGATCGTGGTGCTGTTCATGTTCCGCAACTCGTTCCGCAACGGCGATACCCTCGAGGAGGAGTTGGAACACGACCTGGGCCCGGAGTCGGCCACCGAATCAGGTCCGGCGGATGACCGCGATGCCGATCCGGGTGATGGTCGACGGCCCGACGACCCGCTACCGTAGAGGACCATGTCGAGTTCTCCCGTTGTCGCAGGCACCGACGCCCGGGCGGCTCGGGGCCGCGCGCTGCCGATGCCGGTGACCGCACTCATCGATCTGGCCGCGATCACCGTGTTCGTGCTGATCGGCCGGTCCAGCCACGACGAGGGGCTGACCGTCATCGGGGTGCTGCAGACGCTGTGGCCGTTCGCGGTGGGGGCGGCGGCCGGGTGGTCGATCGCGTACGTGTTCTCCCACGTGCGGTCCAGCGAGTGGTTCGGCCACGACTTCCGTCCCGAGCGGCTCGCACCCAGCGGGGTGATGATCTGGTTCTGCGCCGTCGCGGTCGCGATGATCCTGCGCTACCTGCTGCACCAGGGTGTCGCCCCGAGCTTCGTCATCGTCGCGACCATCACCCTCGGCGTGTTCCTGCTGGGGTGGCGCGCAACCTACGGGGTGGTGGTTCGTCGGCGCTCGACGTCGTCGCGCGCCGGCTGATCAACCGCGCGCGCAGCCTCACGCGCGAACGATCGATGCGCGCGCGAGGACCTCGCCACACGCTCGCCGCTACTTGATCCGGAAGTACTTCTGCGCCACCTGCAACGCCGCGGTACCGGACGTGTCGCCCTCGGTGTAGATGACGATGACCTTGCCGCCCTGAAGTCCGAGGAACCAGCCGGGGCCCTGCGGCCCGTTCGTGCCCACCAGCGCCTTCAGGCCGGGCGCACCGGTCAGGTCGCTCGCGTCGCCGCTCCTGGCGACGGTCGTCATCGCTCGCAGGATGGGTGCGGTGGTGGCGGCGTCGAGCTCACCCAGCTGACCGCCGGCCACCGTCGTCGGCACCCCCTTCACCACATACGGCGCCACCGAGGTCATCTTGCCCATCGAGCTGCGAGCCAGCGCCACACCCAGGGCGCCCATGTTCATCATCGACATGTTGGCGCCGTCCGGGCGGAAGTCGACGGTGGCGACGCCGGGCTGGTCTGCGGTCGGCGTACTGGCGCCGGGGACGGTGAACTGCACACCCAGACCCAGCCGATCCATGATCGAGTCGCTGGATTCCTGGTTGGCGTTCGCGGTGCGCTCCACCTCGGTGAGCACCGGGTTCAGCGTGGTGCCGACGGGATAGACGGTGTCGGCGTTGATACCGCGGTCGACTGCGTAGCTGTTGCGAGCCATGCCGAGTACCGCACCGCTGGCGGCGTCGAGTGCCAGGATGGTGGCCGGCTGACCGACCTCGACCGCCGCGTCACCGAGCGTGAGCTGCAGGTTCTGGTCGACGGTGGTGTTCACATCGGGCCCGGGCGGCCCCTGGTCACCGGCGAGCTTGCGCGGCTTGATGCCCGGACCCACCATCTGCACCTGCCAGCCGGCGGTCGCGTCACGAATCGCCTGCCAGTAGTTTGTGAGCCCTGCCTCCAGCGGCGACGACAGCCGCCGATCCTTCATCACCAGCATGCCGGCCTTGCGCACGATCACGCCGGGCACGGCTTTCGGGTCCGACTGCAGCACCTGCATGTCGGGGTCGCGCAGCGTGACCGCGGTGATGGGTTCACCCGGCGCCTCGGCCAACTTCTCGGAGATCACCTGCGTGGTGATCAGCGGCGCGATCGGTTCGATCGTGCGGGCCAGTGCCCGGACCGAACGCCGCACGTCCCCGGTCTGATTCGGGTCGAGGATGATGTCGTTGACCGGCTGCAGGTACATGAATGTCTTGCCCGACCGGCTGCGCACGCGGGGAGCAGGGGTGGCGTCGGTGCGGATCTCGCGCAGCTGTCCGCCCACCGGCAGTCCGGGGTGGATGACCGACGGCTCCCAGGTGATCTTCCACCCGGTCGACAGATGGCGCGCAGTTCCCGAACTCGTCGTCTCGTAGGTGCGGTCCTTGTCCCAGCGCCAGGTGGTCTTGAGCGCGAAGGACGCCGTTCCGTCGCTGTACTCCACCGGATTCTGCACCACCATGTCGATGTGCTCGGCATCCATGGCCTGCAGGGTCTCGGTGAGTGTGGCGCCGGCCTGGCCGGGTGCGGTGGTGAACTTCGCGGCCCCGCCGGCGTCCTGCCGTTCCATTGCCGCGGCGAACTGACTGACCGCCCCTGCGGCGTCGTCGCTGTCGGCACCCGGACCCCCGCATGCGCTGAGCGCCACCACGGCACTGCAGGTCGCCACCGCGCAGGCCATCTTCGGCGCACGCCTGACCCAGATCTTCATAGTCTCAATTTTCACTCTTGTCACACTGGATATCGATGCCGTCCGCTTCCATTCGGGGATCCGAGGGGTCACGATCGGGTCTCGGGAAACCTGCGGTCGCTCAACTGATGTGACAGGTACCACACGTTCGTTCGCAGCACATAATGGGTCATGGTCTACTCCGTGATTCCGGCCGTCGATCGCGCGGTCACCACCACCGACTGGCTCACGTCCCGACACAGCTTCTCCTTCGGTGATCACTACGATCCATCCAACACAAATCACGGCTCGCTATTGGTGAATAACGATGATGTGGTCACTCCGTTACAGGGCTTTGACCAACATGCGCACCGCGAGTCTGAAATCGTCACGTGGGTCACGTCCGGCGCACTGGTTCACCAGGATTCGGAAGGTCACTCGGGAATCGTCTACCCCGGTCTGGCACAACGGATGAGCGCAGGCACGGGGGTGCTCCACTCGGAGCGCAACGACACCTGGCCGGACCATCCCGGGGCGGGCACCGTACCCGTCCGGTTCGTGCAGATGTGGGTGATGCCCGACGAGTTCGGGCTGGCGCCCTCCTACGCCGCCGCCGACATCGCCGACGAGCTGGCCGCCGGCCGTCTCGTACCGGTTGCATCCGGAGATCCGAATCGTGACTCGGCGATCCGCATCGCCAACCGTTCGGCCACCCTGTTCGCCGCCCGCCTCGATGCCGCGAGCACGATCGAGTTGCCCGGCGGACGCTTCACCCACCTCTTCGTCACCCGGGGCACTGCGGTGTTGGGCGACGATCGGCTGACCGAGGGCGACGCGGTCCGCGGTGGCGATCTCGGCGGCCTGCGATTGTCGGCGACCGACGACGCCGAGGTCCTCATCTGGGTGATGGATCGAGAACTGCGCGAACTCATGGGCTGAGCCGCCGCCCCATCGCCCACAGAACCCAATTTCTCGCCGACAGAACCCGGTTTCGCGCCGACAGAACCCCAAATCTCGCCGAGAGAACCCCTGAACCCGCCGACAGCATCGTCACCTCAGCGACTCCAGCAGCCGCAACCAGATCTCGCTGACCGTCGGATACGACGGCACCGCATGCCACAGCCGCTCGATCGGCACCTCGCCGACCACCGCGACAGTCGCCGAGTGGACGAGTTCGGCTGTACCGGCGCCGACGAACGTCGCGCCGATGATGACGTCGCGCGCCCGGTCGATGACCAGCTTGGCGTGCCCGGAGTACTCGGGATCCAGCAGGTAGGTGCCGGCGACCGCGATGTCCATGTCGGCAACCGTCACGTCGACACCGTCGTCGCGGGCCTGCTGCTCGGTGATGCCCACCGCAGCCACCTCCGGCCGGGTGAACACCACCTGGGGGACCGCGGAATGGTCGGCGAACGCCGAGTACCGCGAGCTGTCGAGGTTGCGTCCCTCGGCCCGCGCAGCGATCACGTCGCCGGCGACGCGCGCCTGGTACTTGCCCATGTGCGTCAGCGCCACCCGCCCGTTGACGTCACCGACCGCGTAGAGCCACGGATGGCCGGACACGATCAGATGGTCGTCGACCGTGAGCGGTCCGGTGTCCGGCAGGTCGATGGCGCCGAGGCCGAGATCCGCGGTGGCCGGGGCACGCCCGGCCGCGACGAGGATCTCGTCGACCTCGAGGGTGTCACCGGAGCCGCGCAACGTCACCCGCGCCGGGCCTCCGTGCAGCCGGCCGTATCCGCTGTCGGCCGCGTCAGGCCGCTCGACGCGGTCGAGCTCGGTCCCGAACCGGATGTCGGCACCGCGCTCGGTGAGCGAGTTCGCGACCATCTCGCCGACGAAGGGCTCGTCCTTGGGCAGCAGCCGACTGCCGCGCACGGCCATCGTCAGCTCACGCACACCCAGGTCCAGCAGCCAGGTGGCCGCCTCGCAAGCCACCACGCCCCCGCCGAGCACCACGATGCGCTCCGGGATGTCGATGAGGTTCGTGGCATCTCGCGACGTCCACGGCAAGGCCTCGCGCAGCCCGGCCACCGGCGGGATCGATGCGATGCTGCCGGTGGCGATCACCACGGCCTCCCGGGCCCGGATGTGCCGATCGCCCACCGACACCTTCCGATCGCCGACGATGCGCCCGTGCCCGCGGATCACGTCGATACCCGCGTTCTGCGCCCACTCGACCTGGGAGCTGTCGTCGCGGCCGCTCGTGATGGTGTCGCGGCGGGCCAGGACCGCCGACGGGTCGGGCGCCACGTCGGACAGCCGTTCTCGCGCACCCGGCAGCGCCTGGGCCGCGGCCAGGGCCGCGCCGGGTCCCAGGAGGCCTTTGCTCGGCATACACGCCCAGTAGGAACACTCCCCGCCGACGAGTTGGTGTTCGATGATCACCGCTGTGCGCTCGCTGCCGCGGATGGCGTAGTCGGCGGCGTTCTCACCGACCGGTCCGCCTCCGATCACGACGACGTCGTAGGTGCTGGTCTCGGAGTTGACGCCCATGGCCCCACGGTAGGTGGCAGGCTGACGAATTGGGGTTGCGATGACAGGATGGACGGGTGACCGCTTCGCAGACTGACACCTCGCAGGTTTCCGGAATCGATCTCAACTGGGTGGACGACGGCGTCCGCGTCCAGGACGATCTGTTCGCCCACGTGAACGGCAAGTGGCTGGAAACTCACGTGATCCCCGAGGATCGCTCCCTCGACGGCGCCTTCCACGTGCTGCGCGATCGCGCCGAGGAGAACGTGCGCGACATCATCACCGAATGCGCCGATGCCGAGACGCTGAGTGGTTCGGACGCCCAGAAGATCGGCGACCTCTACGCGTCCTTCATGGACACCGACCACATCGACGCCCTGGGCATCGGGCCGATCCGCGGCGAACTCGACAAGATCGCGGCGATCACCTCGACCGACGAACTCAGCCTGCGCATCGGACGCCTGCAACGCCACGGCGTCGGCGGATTGTTCGGTTTCTACGTGGACACCGACGCCAAACAGTCCGACCGCTACCTGGTGCACGTCGTGCAGTCGGGACTCGGCCTGCCCGACGAGTCGTACTACCGCGAGGACAAGCACGCCGAGACCCGCGACGCCTACGTCGCGCATGTGGCCCGGATGTTCGGGCTCGCCGGTGTCGACGAGTCCGAGACCCGAGCCCGCGCGGTGCTCGACCTCGAGACCGCCCTGGCGGGCCATCACTGGGATGTGGTGGCGCGCCGCGACGCCGAGAAGACCTACAACCTCATGACGTTCGCCGACTTCGCCGATGCTGCCGGGGCACTCGATGCGTCGGCCTGGCTCGGCGGATTGGGCACCAGCAGCGATACGACGTTCGCCGAGGTGGTGGTGGGTCAGCCCTCGTTCATCACCGGCGCCGGCGAACTGGTTGCCGCCCGGCCGCTCGAGGAGTGGAAGACCTGGCTGACCTGGAAGTTGCTGCATTCCGCCGCCCCGTACCTGTCCGGCGACTTCGTCGACGAGAACTTCGCCTTCTACGGCCGCACGCTGACCGGTGCGGAAACCATCCGCGACCGGTGGAAGCGCGGTGTCGGATTCGTCGAGGACTCGGCGGGTTTCGCAGTCGGAAAACTCTACGTCGACAAGCATTTCGGACCCGAAGCGAAAGCCCGGATGGACGAGCTGATCGACAATCTGGTCGCCGCCTACCGCCGCAACATCACCGAACTCGAGTGGATGACACCGACCACGCGGGAGAAGGCGCTGACCAAGTTGGCGAAGTTCACGCCGAAGATCGGCTTCCCCGCCACATGGCGTGACTATGACGCGCTCACCGTCGACCGCAACGACCTGATCGGAAACGTCGCCCGCGCCTCGTCCTTCGAGCAGGACCGCGAGTTCGCCAAGATCGGTCAACCGGTGGATCACGACGAGTGGTTCATGACGCCGCAGACGGTGAACGCCTACTACAACCCCGGGATGAACGAGATCGTCTTCCCCGCAGCCATTCTGCAGCCGCCGTTCTTCGATCCGGATGCCGACGACGCGGCCAATTACGGCGGCATCGGTGCGGTGATCGGTCACGAGATCGGCCACGGCTTCGACGATCAAGGTGCGAAGTACGACGGCGACGGTAACCTGCTGGACTGGTGGACCGACGAGGACCGCACCGAGTTCTCCGCTCGCACACGTAAACTCATCGACCAATACGGCGATTTCACCCCGGTCGGCCTCGATGAGCAGTACAAGGTCAACGGCGAGTTCACCATCGGCGAGAACATCGGGGACCTCGGCGGGCTGTCGATCGCATTGGTCGCCTATCGGCTCGCAACCGAGGGGACCACACCGCCGGTCATCGACGGACTGACCGGCGAGCAGCGGGTGTTCTTCAGCTGGGCGCAGATCTGGCGCACCAAGACCCGTGACGCGGAGGCGATCCGACGCCTGTCCATCGATCCGCACTCGCCGCCGGAGTTCCGCTGCAACGGCGTGGTCCGCAACATCGACGCGTTCTACGACGCCTTCGAGGTGGCACCCGGCGACGCCCTGTATCTCGATGAGTCCGAGCGCGTCCGGATCTGGTAGAGCCGGTGGCGCAGGAATTGCGGGACCTGGCCGACGCGCGGAAGAACGTCGGTCGACGCCAGGTCGCGGCGGCGATCATCCGGCCGATCGCCGCCGCGGTGATCCTGTTGATCGGGTATTTCGCGCTGCCGATCAACAAGGAGAGTTCGGTCAACTATCTCGGGCTGATGGTGGGCGCGCTTCTCCTGACGGCGTTCTGCGCGTGGGAGATCCGGCATTTCATCCGGTCGCCGTACCCGGTGGCGACGGCGGTGGAGATGCTGGTGGCGATCGGCGCCTTCTACATCGTCGGTTTCGCCACCGTCTACTACTTGTTCTCCGAATACGCCCACGGCAGTATGAGCACCCAACTCACCCGGATCGACGCGCTCTACTTCTGCCTGACCGTGTTCACCACCACGGGTTTCGGTGACATCTCCGCGGTGTCCCAGGGGGCCCGGGTGGCCGTGTCGATCCAGATGGTCAGCACCCTGGCCCTGCTCGGCCTCGGCCTACGCTTCGTCAACCTCCTGGTGAACGCACGCGTCAAGCGCTAAGGGCCACTAAGCGATTCCGTAGTACGAACACGCGATTTTTCGCGTGTTCGTACTACGGAATCAGGAACTCAGTAGTCGTCGTCGCCGTAGACGATCATGCCGCGGATGTTGTTGCCCTCCAACATGTCGTCGTAGGCCTCGTTGATCTGGTCGAGCCGGTAGGTGTTGGTCACCAGATCACTCAGGTTCAGCTTGCCGGCGCGGTACTCGTTGAGCAGGGTCGGCACCTGGGTGCGCGGGCTCGCGCCACCGAAGATCGCACCCTGCACCCGCTTCTGCAGGAGCGTGAGTTCGAACAGGTTCATCTGGGCGTCCATGGACGAGAAGTTGCCCATACCGGTCACGATGACCTGACCGCCCTTGCCGGTCAGACTCAGCGCGGGCTGGATCATCGACCCGTCGATCTCGCCGACCGTGAGGATGGTGGTGTTGGCCATCTTGCCCCAGCTGATCTCGCCGAGGACCGGCAGCGCCTCCTCCATCGACTCGAAGGTGTGTGTGGCGCCCATCTTCTCGGCCATCTGACGTTTGAACGGCACCGGGTCGACGGCGGCGACGATCCGGGCGCCCGCGGCTGCGGCCCCCTGTACGGAGTTGATACCGACGCCACCGACGCCGACCACCACGACGATGTCACCGGCGTGGGTCCCGCCGATCTCGACCGCCGACCCCCATCCGGTGGCCACCCCGCAACCGAGCAGGGCAGCGGTCTGCAACGGGATGTCCTCTTCGATTTTGACCAGCGACGCCTGGTTGACGGTGATGTACGGCGCGAAGGTGCCCAACAGGCACATCTGGGTGAGGCCCTGGCCGTCGGTGGTGTGCGCCCGATGGGTGTCATCGGCGATGGACAGACCCGTCAGCAGGCGAGCGCCCTCGTCGCAGAAATTCTGATCACCGCGCGAACACGGATCACACACACCGCAGGCCGGAATGAAGGCGGTGACCACATGGTCACCTTCCTTCAGGTTCGTCACGCCCGGCCCCACCTTGGTCACCACGCCGGCACCCTCGTGGCCACCGAGGACCGGCATCGGCGCCGGGCTGTCACCCGTCCGCAAATGGTGATCGGAGTGACACAGGCCCGAGCTGACCAGCTTGACCTGCACTTCCCCGGCCACCGGATCACCGAGCTCGAACTCCTCGATCTGCCACTTCTCGCCCGGATTCCGGAGGATTGCCCCCTTGGTCTTCATCTCACGCACCCTTTCGTAGACAGCGTTGTGCGATCTGGTTCACATCGTCTCCTCATATGCATCTCTGCGCATACGAAATCGTTGGACTCGTTGCGGCCGTTCACGATTGAGGGGCGTTATCGATCGTTAGATCGGGCAGATCGGCCGGGCGCGTTTGCCTGCGTCCGATTCGTGTAGACATGGAGCCATGGCGACCACGCCCCGGCTCCGCTGGCTCATCCCCGCCCTGCTGCTCCTCGGTTGGCTCGTCATCGGAGGTGTCACCGGCCCGTACGCCGGCAAACTCTCCTCGGTCGCCACCAATGACAACAGCGCGTTTCTCCCCGCGTCGGCGGAGTCCACCGAGGTCAACGACATGCTCGCCGGCTTCACCGACTCCGACACCGTGCCGGCGATCGTGATCGCCGAACGGCCGTCCGGTCTGACGCCTGCCGACACCGAGTTCCTCACCACGGCCACCGCGCCGCTGGCCGGCACGGAGGGGTTCGGCGCGCAGTTCTCGCCACCGATCCCGTCGCAGGACGGGCAGGCGGCACAGATGTTCATTCCGATCTCTGCCGACGGCGAGCCCGCCGACTACGTCGCGGAACTACGCGACGCGTTGGCGTCACCGCCCGACGGCCTGACGGTGCTGGTCACCGGCCCCGCGGGTCAGATCGCCGACCTGGGCGAGGCATTCGCCGGGATCGACGGGCTGTTGCTGCTGGTCGCCGGCGTCGTGGTGATGCTCATCCTGTTCGTCGTCTATCGCAGTCCAATCCTGCCGTTCGTGGTGATCATCTCGGCGATCTTCGCGCTCGGGCTCGCCTCGGGCCTGGTATACGTCCTCGCCTCGACCGACGTTCTGGAACTCAACGGCCAGAGCCAGGGCATCCTGTTCATCCTGGTGTTCGGTGCGGCCACCGACTACGCCCTGCTGCTGGTGTCGCGGTTCCGCGAGGAACTCACCCGCAGCGACGACAAGTACGCCTCCATCCGCGCCGCCTGGCGCGCCACGATCGAACCGATCAGCGCATCGGCCGGCACCGTCATCCTGGGCGTGCTGTGCCTCCTGTTCTCCGACCTCAACTCCAACCGCAGCCTGGGACCGGTGGCCGCCATCGGCATCGCCGCCTCATTCATCGCGTCGATGACGTTCCTGCCCGCAGCCCTGGCCCTGCTGGGCCGGACCGCGTTCTGGCCGCTGCGCCCGAAGCACACCGACTCGTCGGAGCCGGACAGCACCCACCGCTTCTGGGCGGCCATCGCCGACCGGGTCGCCGCGCGGCCCCGGGCCATCTGGATCGGCACCCTGGTGGTCCTGCTCATCGGCGCGGCGTTCGCCCCCACCTTCAAGGCCGACGGCGTCGCACAGACCGACTACTTCCTCGGTTCGGTCGACTCCGTTGAGGGCGCGGAGATCCAGGCGGAGCATTTCGACGCCGGTAGTGGCGCTCCCACCTGGGTGATCTCTGAGCAACCCCAGGGGCAGGCCGTGCTGGAGGCCGTCCGGGGCGTCGACGGTGTCGCCTCGGCCGACCTCGTCCGAGAAGGCGGCAACCCCGTCGTCGTCGACGGCAAGGTCGCGATAGAGGCGACCCTCGCCGACAACGCGGACTCATTGGCCGCCCAGGACACCGTGGTCGCGATCCGCGACGAGGTACACCCCATCGACGGCGCGAACGCGCTGGTCGGCGGCACCACGGCCATCGACCTCGACACCCGCACCACCGCGATCAACGACCGCAACCTGATCATCCCCATCGTGCTGGTGGTGGTGCTCGCGGTACTGATGCTGCTCCTGCGCAGCGTCGCGGCACCGGTGATGCTGCTCGCGACGACGGTCATCTCGTTCGCGGCGACCCTCGGGGTGGGCGCCCTGCTGTTCAACGGTCTGTTCGATTTCGCCGGCGCCGACCCGGTGGTCCCGCTGTTCGCGTTCGTGTTCCTGGTGGCGCTCGGCATCGACTACAACATCTTCCTGATGACCCGGGTCCGCGAAGAAGCGCTGACCCACGGCACACGCGACGGGATGCTGCGCGGGCTGACCGCCACCGGCGGTGTGATCACCTCGGCGGGTGTGGTGCTCGCGGCGACATTCGCTGCACTGGCGGTGATCCCACTGCTGTTCCTGGCGCAGATCGCGTTCCTGGTCGCATTCGGTGTCCTGGTCGACACCCTGATCGTGCGCACCCTGCTGGTACCCGCGCTCACCCTCGACGTCGGCAAGCGCATCTGGTGGCCGAGTGCGTTGTCGCGCTGAGTATTTCGCGGCCAGTCCGGTGTCGAAGCGGATCCACGAGATGTGCCGACACCAAACAGCGACCTGAGAGTTCACAGAAATCAGTACGCCTGTCCGCCAGGCCGACTAGCGTCGATTCATCGGATTCAAACGATCGTTAGCTGGTGATCTCGATGACTCTCGCCGACCACAAGTCGCACGCCCGCGCGGACTTCGCGTCACTGCGCAGCGGGGGGCTCAACTGGGACTCGTTTCCGTTGCGACTCTTCGTCAAAGGCAATGCCCGGTTCTGGGATCCGGCGGCGATCGACTTCGCGCGTGACGCCCAGGACTGGACCGACATCACCGACGAACAGCGCCGCAGCACCACCTACCTGGTGAGTCAGTTCATCGCCGGCGAAGAAGCCGTCACCCAGGACATCCAACCGTTCATGAAGGCCATGGCCGACGAGGGTCGCTTCGGCGACGAGATGTATCTGACGCAGTTCTGCTTCGAGGAGGCCAAACACACCCAGGTCTTTCGCTGGTGGATGGACGCGGTCGGGCTGACCGGAGATCTGCAGTCCTTCGTCGCCGACAATCCCTACTACCGGCAACTGTTCTACGACGAGCTGCCGAACTCGCTGCATGCACTCGAGACCGACCCCTCACCGCGCAATCAGGTCCGCGCCAGCGTCACCTACAACCACGTCATCGAAGGCAGTCTGGCGCTGACCGGCTACTACGCGTGGCAGACCGTGTGCTCGCGCCATCAGATCTTCCCCGGCATGCAGACGTTGATCAGATTCATCGGCAACGACGAGCGCCGACACATGGCGTGGGGAACGTTCACGTGCCGCCGCCACGTGGCCGCCGACGACTCACTGTGGGATGTGGTCACCGGGCGCATGGAGGAGCTCATGCCGTTGGCTCTGGGCATGATCAACTGGGTCAACGAGCAGTTCGAGGAGCAGCCCTTCGGCCTCGACAACAACGAGTTCCTCGTCTACGCCGCCGACCGCGGCCAGCGTCGACTCAGCGCCATCGAGTCCGCACGCGGGCGCCCCGTCGCCGAGATCGACCTCGACTACTCGCCGGAGGCGCTCGAGGAACAATTCGGGGAAGAGGACGCGGCCGCGATGGGGCGGTGAGCCCGACCCGAATGTCCGCGAGCATCGCCAGTCGCTGCCGTCGACTGGATAATCCATCCGAGCCGGCCCACCGGTGATCCCGACGGACACTCGCGCCGCCTCAGGGAGTAGCAGCGCGCGAGCGTACGAACCCTACCCCCACCAGCCGGCTGGGGAGCGACGAGCGAGCGCAGCGAGCCCGCCGCGTCACGTAGCCCCCGTGACAACAAACTAGAACACGTTCTACCCTGATCTCGTGGATGCCACCTATGACGCGACCAAGCGCGAACTCTCGACCGACCAGGGCACACTCCGCTACCACGAGGCCGGCGATCCGTCGGCACCACCGCTGGTGCTGCTGCACGGTTCCGGCCCGGGTGTGACCGGCTGGCGCAACTACCGCGGCAATCTGGGGTTCTTCACGCAGACCCACCGTTGCTACGTGATCGAATTTCCCGGTTTCGGCGTGAGCGACCCAGTCGAAGGTCACCCGGTGTTGACCGCCGGGTCGTCGGTGATCCGATTCATGGACGCCCTCGGCATCGAGTCCGCGCCAATGATCGGCAACTCGATGGGCGGGGTCGTCGGCGTCAACCTCGCCATCAAGAAGCCCGACCGCGTCGAGAAGCTGGTGACCATCGGCGGGGTCGGACCCAACGTATTCAGTCCGAGCCCGAGCGAGGGCCTGCGCTTGTTGCAGGAGTTCACCGACGACCCGAGCCGCGACAAACTCGTGCGCTGGCTGTCGGCCATGGTCTACGACCGCAAGCTGATCACCGAGGAACTCATCGAGGAACGGTGGCAGGCCGCGATCCATCCGGACGCGCAGAAAACCTCTCAGATGATGTACGGGTCGGCGGCGTTCGAGATGCAGCAGCAATTCCTGGCCGCCTCCGACACCCCGCCCTACTGGTCGATGATGCACAAGGTCGCCTGTCCGACGCTGCTCACCTGGGGCCGCGACGACCGGGTCAGCCCACCGGACATGGCGATGGTACCGATGCGGCTGATCCCCGACGCCGAGTTACACGTGTTCCCCCAGTGCGGCCACTGGGTGATGATCGAGGCCAAGGAGGCCTTCGAGGCGACGGTCGCGGCGTTCCTGGTGCGCTGACGGCCGCCCTGATCGTGACCGCCGCAAATCCGGGCCACCATCATCTGGCTCGGACATACGGCAAAGAGCCCCGACCGGAACAAATCCGGACGGGGCCCTTTCGTCAGCTCAGGTCAGCTCAGAACTTTTCGCCCTAGAACTTCTCACCACGGGCTGCCTTGTCCACCAGGCTCTGCGGCGGCTCGAAGTTGCTGCCGTACTTGCTCGCCAGGTCCTTGGCACGGTCGACGAAGCCCTGCAGTCCACCCTCGTACTGGTTGATGTACTGGATGACACCACCGGTCCACGCCGGGAAACCGATGCCGAAGATCGAACCGATGTTGGCGTCCTCGACGGAGGTGAGCACACCCTCGTCGAAGCACTTCACCGTCTCGAGGGCCTCGGCGAAGAGCATGCGCTCGACCATGTCCTCCATCGGGATGACCTTGCTGCCCGACTTGAAGTGGTCACGCATACCCGGCCATAGCAGGCCACGCTTGCCGTTCTCGTCGTAGTCGTAGAAGCCCGCGCCGTCCTTACGGCCGGTGCGTCCGTTCTCGACCATCCAGTCGCTGACGCCGAACGAACCGTGCTGCGGGACCTCTTTGCCCTCGGCCTTGAGCGCTGCCTCGGTCTCCTTGCGGATCTTCTGCGGCAGGGTCAGGGTCAGCTCGTCCATCAGCTGCAGCGGCGGAGCCGGGTAACCGGCCTTGCCGCCCGCGTGCTCGATGAAGGCCGGCTCGACGCCCTCGCCGACGGCGGCGATCGCCTCGTTGACGAAAGTGCCGATGACGCGGCTGGTGAAGAAGCCACGGCTGTCGTTCACCACGATCGGGGTCTTGCGGATCTGCAGGGTGTAGTCGACGACCTTGGCGAGCACCTCGTCGGAGGTCTTCTCACCGCGGATGATCTCCACCAGCGGCATCTTGTCGACCGGCGAGAAGAAGTGGATGCCGATGAAGTCTTCCTGGCGCTTGACGCCCTGCGCGAGGATGGTGATCGGCAGCGTCGAGGTGTTGGAACCCAGGATGGCGTTCGGCTCGACGATGTCCTCGATCTCGGCGAAGACCTTGTTCTTCACCTCGACCGACTCGAAGGCGGCCTCGATGACGAGGTCGACACCCTTGAAGTCCTCGGGGTCGACGGTCGGGTGGATCCGGGCGAGCAGCGCGTCGCTCTTCTCCTGCGTGGTCTTGCCCTTGGCGAGTGCCTTCTCCTCGAGCTTCTCGGAGTAGCCCTTGCCCTTCTTCGCGGCCTCGATGTCGATGTCCTTGAGCACGACCTCGATGCCGGCCTTGGCCGACACGTAGGCGATAGCGGCACCCATCATGCCCGCACCGATGACACCGACCTTCTTGGCGGTGTACTTGGGGTAGCCCTCCGGACGCGATCCGCCACCGTTGATGTGCTGCAGGTCGAAGAAGAACGCCTTGATCATGTTCTGCGCGACCTGGCCGGTGACCAGCGAGACGAAGTAGCGCGTCTCGATGATGTCGGCGGTGTCGACGTCGACGTAGGCACCCTCGACCGCGGCGGCCATGATGGCGCGCGGGGCCGGCATGTTCGCGCCCTTGAGCTGCTTACGCAGCAACGACGGCAATGCCGGCAGGTTCGCGGCCAGCTTCGGGTTGGTCGGGGTGCCGCCGGGCATCTTGTAGCCCTTGACATCCCACGGCTGCGCGGCCTCGGGGTTCGCGGCGATCCAGGCCTTGGCGGCGGGCACCAATTCCTCGATGGAGCCGACGACCTCGTCGATCAGACCGGTTTCCTTGGCCTTGGTCGGGTTGAACCGGGTGCCCTGCAGCAGGACACCCATCAACGCGTTCTGGATGCCGAGCAGACGGACGGTGCGGACCACGCCGCCGCCACCGGGGAGCAGGCCGAGGGTGGACTCGGGCAGACCGATCTGGACACCCTTGACGTCCGCGGCCACGCGGTGGTGGGTGTGCAGCGCGATCTCCAGGCCACCGCCGAGAGCGGCACCGTTGATGGCCGCGACGACCGGCTTGCCGAGAGTCTCGAGACGACGCAACACCTTCTTCATGCCGTTGGTGTTGTTGGTGATCTCGGTGGCGACCTCTTCCTTGGTCTTGTCGCCGTGTCCGCTGGTCATCAGCTTGAGGTCCCCGCCGGCGAAGAAGGTCTTCTTCGCCGAGGTGAGCACGACACCGGTGATGTCGTCCTTCTCGGCCTCCAGCCGGTCGACGGTCGCCGCCATCGACTCCTGGTAGAGCGCGTTCATCGTGTTGGCGCCCTGGTTGGGGTCGTCCATGGTGAGGACGACGACGCCGTCGGCGTCCTTCTCCCAGGCAATCATGTTGTCACTCATAGCGTTTGTGAGATGCCTTTCTGTGAAGTGGAAGGTCAGAGACGCTCGATGATGGTGGCGATGCCCATGCCGCCGCCGATGCACAGCGTGACCAGGCCGTAGCGACCACCGGTGCGCTCGAGCTCGTCGAGGCAGGTGCCGAGGATCATCGCACCGGTCGCGCCGAGCGGGTGACCCATGGCGATGGCGCCACCGTTGACGTTGACCTTCTCGTGCGGAACCTTGAGGTCCTTCATCCACTTCATGACGACCGATGCGAACGCCTCGTTGAGCTCGAAGACGTCGATGTCGTCGACGGTCATGCCAGCGCGCTTGAGCGCGAGTTCGGTGGCCGGCGTCGGGCCGGTGAGCATGATCGACGGCTCGCTGCCGACCTGGGCGAAGGTGACGATGCGGCCGCGCGGGGTCATCCCGTTGCGCTTGCCCGCTTCCTCAGTGCCGAGCAGCACCAGGCCCGCGCCGTCGACGATGCCGGAGCTGTTGCCACCGGTGTGGACGTGGTTGACCTTTTCCACGTTCGGGTACTTCTGCAGGATGACGTCGTCGAAGCCGGCCATGTCGGCCAGACCCTGGAAAGCGGCCTTGAGCTTGCCGAGCGACTCGACGGTCGAGCCGGGACGACGGTGCTCGTCGTGGTCGAGCACGACGACGCCGTTGATGTCGCGCACCGGGACCACCGACTTCGCGAAGTAGCCTGCGGTCCATGCCTTCTCGGCACGCGCCTGGGACTCGGCGGCGTAGCCGTCGACATCCTCACGGGAGAAGCCCTCGATGGTGGCGATCAGGTCTGCGCCGATACCCTGCGGCACGATGTAGCCGTCGTAGGCGGTGGTCGGGTCGGTGAACAGGGCACCGCCGTCGCTGCCCATCGGCACGCGTGACATCGACTCGACACCACCGGCCAGCACCAGGTCGTCGAATCCGCCGGCGATCTTCGATGCACCGAGGTTCACGGCCTCCAGCCCCGACGCGCAGAATCGGTCGATCTGGGTGCCGGGCACGTTCTCGGGCAGGCCACTGTTGATCGCGGCGGTACGCGAGATCACGCCACCCTGCTCACCCACGGGGGAGACGACACCGAGGATGACATCGTTGACCTCGGACGCATCGAGCGATCCGTGGCGCGACAACACCTCGTTGATCAGACCGCTGGCCAGGTCGACCGGCTTTACGCTGTGCAGCGAGCCGCCGCGCTGCTTGCCACGGGGCGTACGGATCGCCTCGTAGATGAATGCTTGATCAGCCACGTTGAGTGTTCCTTTCGCATGAACCTTGTGTGGTTACCCTTCAAGGCTAACGTGGAATAACTTGTTTGGCTATAGCAGGTGGTCAGGCGCTCCCTTGTAACGTCAAATATGCGCTATGGTCGATTAACCATGAGTCCCGATAAATCGTCCCGGCGCACCCGGCCGGCCGACCGCAAGCGCCAGCTCGTCGAGCAGGCCGCTGTGCTGTTCGCCGATCGCGGGTACACCCAGGTGTCGCTGGCCGACATCGCCCGGGCGGCCGGAGTCACCGCACCGTCGGTGTATCGGCACTTCGACGACAAACAGGCACTGCTGGATGCTGCGGTACTCGCCGGGGTCGACGATCTCGAGACCTGCACCGACCGGGCGCTCGCCAGGCCGGACGCCACCGACCCGACCGAACTGATCGCGGCGGTGTGTTCGCTGGGCGTACGACGGCCACAGTCGACGTCACTGTGGCGTTGGGCCAGCCAACACCTGACCGATGAACAGAACCGCGAGGTGGTGCTGCGCACCCGGGCGATCCTGCACCGCTGGGGCGCGGCGCTGGCCGAGGGCACCGATCTGTCCGAGCGGGAGGCGGTCACGCTCGCCTGGGCTGTGCTGAGTGTGGCGGGCAGCCTGTCGGTGCACAACACCCGGCTCTCGACCACTCGCGCGCTGACCGAGATCGACCGACTGGTCCGCCGTGTGATCGCCCTGCGCCCGGCATCGGCACCGCCGTTGCCTCCATCGCCTCCGCCCGGCGCCGGAGTGCCCACCCGGCGAGATGAGATCCTGGACGCCGCCGCGGCCTTGTTCGCCGAGCGCGGGTACAGCGGCGTCGGCGTCGATGACATCGGCGGCGCGGTGGGCATCACCGGCCCCAGCGTCTACAAGCACTTCAGCTCCAAGCTGGCGATCCTCTCCGGAATCGGCCAACGCAGTGCCACCCGCCTCGAAGCCGGGGTGATGGCCGCCTACGCGTCCACGTCAGATCCCGCCAAACTGCTTGCGCTGCTGGTTGATTCGTATGTCAACGTGATCACCTCAACGCCCGATCTGTCGGTGTCGTTCAACAACGCCTACGCACTCGCCGGCCAACCCAACGCCGCGGATCTCGTCGACGTGCAGCGCAAATATGTGGCGCGCTGGGTCGACCTGCTGATGCAGGCCGACCCGGAACTCTCCCGCGAACAGGCGGCGGTCGACGTGCACGCCTCGCTGTCTGTGGTCAACGACGCGATCCGCATGCGCCGGGGCATGCACCGGCCCGAGTTCGGCGCGGAGATGGCGTATTTGATGAAGGGTGTGCTGGGGATCTGAGATTCCCGATGGTCGAGGAGCGGCGACGAGGGAGCCGCGCATCGAGACCCGTGGCTCCGCCGGCGGAGCGGTGTGCATACAGCTGACGGATCGTGTCGTTCGTCAGACTGACCCGAAGTGGACAGAATTCGAGGAGGGGCACCAGGTCGGGTTATCGTGCTCGAGGGGACAAGTCAGGTCGGGAAATGTCGGGGGGAACCATGTCGGAGTTGATTGTCGACCCAACGTCTCTCGGAGCAGCAGCGACGGAGATATCCCGGTGCGCCTCACGACTCATGGCTCTCACGTCGTTCGCGGGCCTCAACGGCACCACGGCGACCTTCAGTGAACTCGCCGGCCAGTTCACGGGAGCGACGAGCGACATGTCCGCGGTGGCCGCGAGCGCGGACGACACAATCGCCACTTCACTCGAGAACGTCTCGGGGACGGTGTCGGCGTTCTCCGAGCTGGTGCTCGCCGCCAAGAACACAGCCGGCGACACCGATGAGGCCGGCGCTGCCCGAATCCGGGATGCTGTGCCCTACCCCACCCGTCAGGGCCAACAAGTCGACCGCACAGTTCCGTTCAGCGTCTTGATGTCGGTGCAGCACGACTGATGCCACCGAGCTACAACGAGGTCGCGGCCTGGAATCCCGAGGTCATGACGTCCATCGCCAACGGGATCGTCCAGTTGCAGGCCCATCTCGAGGTGGAAGCGCCGAAAGCCGGGAACCCGGTTCTCGATCTCTCGCGCGATGAATGGACCGGTGAGTCGCGGGCGCCGGCGGATGATCGGGCGTCCGCACTGACCAAGTGGATCTTGGGTGTCAGCGACGAGTACGGCGATATCGCCGCGGCGCTGACGGCCGGACAGGCAAGTATCCGCGGCGCGATGACCGCGCTGGCCAACCGAACGACTCTTGCGGACGCCGACGGCTACATCCTGGATCGCGGGAGCCGCATCTACACGGTGAACTTCGATCCGGCACGGGCACCAGAGGAATCGTCCGAGTTCGACGCGGGGAAGGCATACGAACACCACTCGGCCCTGCACGCACTCGGGTCGGCAGCGGATGATGAAGTCACAGCAGCACGCGATGCGATCAACTCCGCACTCTCGGAGATCGCGGCCATGACTCCGGCCGCGACCGCCGCAAATCGCGGGATCATCGATTCCACACTGGGGTCCGGGGACGCCGAGGCAATCCGCAACGGCACCGCCACCCCCGAGCAGCGCGGCAGATTCCTCCGCGCCATGAACCTCACCCCGGAGCAATTGGAGCAACTCAAGGCCGGCGAGGACATCGGCCTCGATCCCTCGCGCGAGACGTACATCAAGAACGCGCTGGGACTCGAGCAGGGGATGAGTCTGGCTGGGCCGGCGGTGACTGGGGCAATCGCAACCGTTCAGCGACGCGGCAACGACATGCATTACGCGTACGACACACAGAGGCCAGGGGGCCGCCACTCCACTAGCCGAGCGGGAATGAGCGCCGACGACATCGCTCGGGCCGGTTCAATTGGGAAGAACCTCGCCCGCGGTGCCAACATCGTCGGGTTGGGAGTCACAGTCGCAGACGAGGGTCTAAAGTTCGCGAACGGTGAGCAGGACGGCGGCGACACCACAGCTGCCATCGTCGGTGCAGTCGGTGGCGGATGGGCAGGTGGTGCCATGGCCGGCGCAGCTATTGGCTCATTTGCGGGGCCTGTCGGCACCGCGATCGGGGCAGGCATCGGCGCTGCGATCGGAAGTAGTGTCGGCGCAAGTGCTGGAAAATGGGTGAAAGGACTATTCGACTGATGTCTAAGAATCTCCGTCGACACAGGCCCCGGCACCAAGCCTCGTCGCAGTCACGCGGGTGGTCATATTGGTTGTCAGGGACGTGGCCATGGACCAGGACTTACCTGGAAAATCTTCCATCCATCGTGACTTTCACCATCGGGGTCTTCCTCGGAATCGAACTGTCGCCCTGACAGGACAATCTTGACTGTCCTTTCGTGGGCGCACCTCAGATGTTCGCAGAACAAACACAGCGAAATTGAGCAACTCAATCTAGCGAGTCAGGAACTGAACAAGCTTGAATCAACGCGACGACGATACCCCGAACTGGAAACAGCCGAAGAGGTACTTCACCGGCAGGCTGTCCATGTTCGTCACCTATCCCATTGTTACATTCTTACTCGGCCTTGCACTCGGTTATTTCGTACTGTGAAGAGTTGCGCCAACTGCCGATGAACTCGGGGGTTGCCACCCGGGCCGTCATCGGCAGTTGGCGCAGATGCACGTAATCGGTGAAGGGACCGTTTGACCTGATGAAAATCACCTACAAGCCCCGGCACTCATCTGGCGAAGAGGCGCGGCAAGGCCACGCTGCTGAAATCATCTCGTGGTTCAGCTACTACCTCGTGAGCCTGCCGTCCGGTGTTAGTTTGATGGCTGGCCTTTTAGTCGGCGGATGGCTCGCGGACTCACCACAATGATTTCCGTCATCGAGTACGCGATCGTGAACCTCGGCGCGCCCGCAACGCTGCGCGCAACGACACCTTCCCTTGACTTCACCCCACCCCCGGCGTGGTACGACCTCGATACTGACCGCGCGCACGCGGCCAGCGCGAGTCGCGTGCTCTTGCGCTCGGAAACACCGACACCGCCTTTCGTTTCCAACGTCGCCATCCAGTACTTCAACCTGGACACCACCCAGGTGATCCGTCTCTCCGAGATCGACACCACACTCGACATCGCCGCTCTCGGCGGGGCGACGATACTCGGGCACGAGACCGAGTACGACGGCTACCTCTGCTCGGACGAAGGTATCTACACCGCCGCCGACAACAACCTGCGTGTCAGACGATCGCAACTGAGTTATCAAACACCCGACGGAAGCGCAGCGCTCACAATTTTCACCGCCACAACCACGTTGGCCCGATGGGACACCGTAGAAACCGAGATCAAGGAAATGGAGCACCAGTGGCTGACGACGACGATCCCAACAAGTGGCGTCAACTGAAGACCTATTTCAGTGGCAAGTTCTCGATGTTCATCACCTACCCCATCCTGACGTTCGCTCTCGGGCTGCTCATCGGATACTTCACGTCTTCGTGACACCTCCACCGCCGCGCCGCAGGTACAGGCCTCGCCATGGTGCCGAGTCGACCCGATGGGACTGGTCCTACGTCCTGTCGGATGCTGCCGAGAATCTCGTCACCAAGCTCATAGGCGCGCCGTCCCTACTCACCTTCGCGCTCGGTCTTCTCACGGGAAACGCACTGTCCGGATGACCCGCGGGCACCCTGTTGCCTTCACCGCCGACAACATCTCGCGCGTGGATCGATCATCCGCGCGCGAAATTTCACGCGCGAATGATGACTGGGCGCGCGACCTTCCCGACCCCGCATCAACCGGCCTCACCTAAGCTGACGCCATGACCGCACCGGGCACCGGCGAGCCCCGCTACACCCGCGACGAGCTCGTCGCCGAGCTGGGGTTGAGCCCCGAGTACGCCGAGAAGATCTGGAACGCCTTCGGTTTCGCGCGGACCTCGACGCCGGACAAGATCTTCACCGAGGCCGATCTCGACGCGTTGCGATTGTTCGCCGACTCCGAGAACACGATGCCGCAGACCGCGCAGGTGGCCACCGCGCGGGCCATCGGCCAGACGATGGCCCGCCTGGCGGACTGGCAGGCCGACCAACTCCGCGAGTTCGACCGCGACCCCGACGTCCCGTTCACCATCGACCAGATGTCGGCAGCGCTCGGGCAGGTGCAACAGCTGATCTGGCGCCGGCACCTGGCCCTGGCTCTCGACCACGGCGTGGAACTCGAGTCCGACGAGAGCCACGATCTGGTGGTGGGGTTCGCCGACATCGTCGGCTACACCAGTTTGTCTCGCCGGATCGCCCTCGACGAACTGGAGCAGCTGCTGGAATCGTTCGAGGAGAACGCCTTCGAGATCATCGTCGCCAACGGTGGGCACGTGATCAAGACCCTCGGTGACGCGGTGATGTTCACCGCGCACCATCCATCGGAGGCCGCCGCGATCGCGATCGCGATCCACCGCCTCTCCGAGTCCGACGACATCCCGCCGCTGCGCGTCGGCCTCGCCCGCGGGCGGGTGCTGAGTCGGCTCGGCGACGTGTTCGGTGAGCCGGTGAACATCGCCGCACGGCTGGCCGGATCGGCCCGTCCCGGAACGATTTTGGTCGACGACGCGGTCGCCATCGGCCTCGTCGAGGACGAGCGGTTCTATCTCCGGTCCATCCCGTCGCTGAACGTCCGCGGATATCGACGCCTCAAGGCGAAAACCCTGGAGGCCAACAAGTACTACGACGGACCGGTCGCCGGCGGCACACGGTAGATCCGCACCTCACTGGCCTTCACCACCAACGTGACCTCCAGCCCGGGGGCCATACCGAGGTCGGTCACCGCCGACCAGGTGACCTCTGCGTCCACGACCTGATCACCGCACAGCGCACGCACCACCGCGTGGTCGCCGCGAGGTAGCACATCGGTGACCTGTGCGCGCAGCTCGGTCCGCGGACTACCGTGCGGCGCTTTCAGATAGACGGCCACCGCCCGCGGCGAGAAGGCGGCGGCGCACGCCTGCCCGTCACCGAGATCATCGGCGGCGACACCGACCACCCGCCGGCCGGCACCGTCGTCGACGGCATCGGTATCGAACCGTCCGACGAAGAGATTCAACCCGGACAGCGAGGCGGTGAACGGATGCCCCGGCCGGGTGAGCACGTCGGCGGTCCGCCCTTCGTCGACGACCCGACCATGGTCGAGGACGACAACGTCACGGGCCAGCGCGACGGCATCGATCAGATCATGGGTGACCAGCACGGTGGCGCCGCGACGCTCCGCGAGCAGATCCCGTAGCAGCGATCGGATCTGCTGCGCCACCGAGATATCCAGGGCCGCGAACGGTTCGTCGAGCAACAGCACGTCGGGTTGCACCGCGAGTGCGCGGGCCAGCGCCACCCGCTGCGCCTGACCGCCGGACAGCTCGCCGGGCATGCGGTCGGCAAGGTCGTCGACCCCCACCACACGCAGCCAATGCTCGGTCCGGGCCGCGATCTCGGTCCGCCCCAATCGCGCGGCGGACGGCCCGAAAGCCACGTTGCGGCGCACGCTCAGATGCGGGAACAGGCGTGGTCGTTGCGCGAGTAGCGCCATCGAGCGACGATGTGGCGCCACGAACTGCCGGGCGTCCTGCAGCATCCGGTCCCCCACCAACACAGTCGAATCGGCGGTCCGTCGCAGCCCCGCCAGTACCGACAGCGCGGTGCTCTTGCCTGCTCCGTTCGGCCCCATCACCGCCAGCGTGGAGCCGGCGGCAACATCGAGATCCACTGAAACCGAGGGGTTGGCCACGCGCACCCGCGCCGACAATCCGCCCATCAGGCCGCCGTCCGACTCGGCCGCAGATGCACCGCGACCACCACGACCAGCGCGACCACCATCAGCACCAGTGCCAACGGCAACGCCTGCGCCGGATCGTTGATCGCGTCGAGGTAGATCCGTAGCGGCGCGGTCTGGGTGGTGCCGGGCAGGTTGCCGGCGAACGTGATGGTGGCGCCGAACTCGCCGAGCGCGCGGGCGAACGCCAGCACGGTACCGGCCAGCAGCGAGGGAACCACCAGCGGCAGTGTCACTTTCCACAATGTCCGGGTCGGGCCCGCACCCAGCGTGGCGGCGATCTGCTCGTACTCGCCGTCGGTGGAACGCAGCGCCCCCTCCACACTGATCACGAGGAACGGCAGTGCCACGAAGGTCTGGGCCACGATCACCGCCGTCGTCGTGAAGGCGATGGTGATCCCGGCGTCGTCGAGGTACTGACCCACGAGGCCATTGCGGCCGAGCGCATAGATCAGCGCCAGCCCACCGACGACCGGGGGTAACACCAACGGCAACAGCACGAACGCCCGGATCACGCGCACGATGATCCCGTCGGATCGGGCGAACACCACCGCCATCGGTACCCCGACCAGCAGACACAGCACCGTACTGGTCAACGCCGTCACCACCGCCAACCGCAAGGCATCGACAGAGGCCTCCGCGGTCACGGATGCGACGAAGTCGTGCCACGGCATCCGGATCACCAGCGCGACCGGACCGATCAGGATGAATGCCATCCCGAGCAGAGCCGGCGCATAGAGCCACCGCGGTATCCGGCGCATCAGGCCGGTGGGTTGAAACCGGCGGCGCCGAGCACTTCCCCACCGGTCTGGCCGAGGACCATGCTGACGAACATCTGCGCGTCCTCTGCGTGCGCCGCGTCCCGCAGCGTCGCGATGGGATAGGAGTTCACCACGGTGGCAAAGGCCGGGTCGCCGACCGCGGAGATCCCGTTTCCGGCGTTCTTGGCGTCGGTGACATACACCAGCCCGGCGTCGGCCTGACCGGAGGTGACCTTCGCGAGCACCGCGCTGACCGAGGTCTCCTCGCTGACCGGCGACAGTTCGATGCCCGTGTCGCGTTCCACCTGGGCGGTCGCGGCACCGCAGGGGACCTCGACGGCGCACACCACGGTCGAGATGTCCGGGTTGGTGAGGCTCTCGAACCCGTCGATGTTCGTCGGATTGCCCGACGCGGTGACGATGACCAGGGTGTTGGTCGCGAAGATCGTCGGATCGACCGCGGTGTCCCCGAGACGCTGCATCGTCGATTCATCCGCGGTGGCGATCACGTCGGCGTCTGCGCCCTGCTCGATCTGGGTCACCAGCGCCGACGATCCGGCGAAGTTGAGCCGCACGTCCACGCCGTCGTGTGCCCTCTCGTACAGGTCCGCGATCTCGGTGAAGGCCTGTTCCAACGATGCCGCGGCATAGACGTCGAGGACCGTGTGCGAACCGGTGCCGTCATTCGAACAGGCCACACTTCCCGCGACGACACACAGCGACACACCGATGACCGCACACCCTCGGCCAACGAGTCCCGAAAATCTCACGTGCTCTCCCTCATCTGGTCCCCTGCGCCCGCTCAGTCGGCCCGTCGCTCCACGATCACGGTGGTCGCCTTGACCACCGCCGTGGCCACCACGCCCGGCTGCAGCGCCAGTTCCCGCGCCGCCTCCGAGCTCATCAGGGACGTGACCTCGAACGGCCCACATTGCATGCTGACCTGCGCCATCACGCCGTCGGCGATCACCTCGGTCACGAGCCCGGTGAAGCGGTTGCGTGCCGAACGCAGCACCGCGCTGCCGTCGTCGGGTGGGCGTCGCGCGCGGTCGCGCGCGAGGGCGGCCAGTTGGGCGCCGTCGACAGTCGCCACTCCCTGCCGGCTACCGGAGGTGCTCAGTTGCCCGGCGCTCACCCATCGGCGCACGGTGTCATCACTGACACCCAGCAGTACGGCAGCATCTCTGATCCGGATCATCGACACCACTCGACATTAACCGCACAATCGTATATTTCAAGCCGAAATTACCGAAGAATCGGAATTCTTCCCCATTGTTGACTTCGAGTGAAGTTGAAGTTCTACCGTGATCTGACATGTCGGACTTCGCCGCAGCGCTGCGGCGATGAGTTTCGGGAGGCGCGCGGGTCTGTGTACCTGACGGGGCAGCGCCGTCCCGACACCGAAAATTGGCTCGCCATCTGTCAGACCCCATCGATAACGTGGAGAATCATGAGCTCACCCACTGCTCCGGCGGTAGCGCCGGCCACCCCGTCGACGCGCGACGTCGCCATCGAGGCCGTCGATCTCGTGAAGCGTTTCGGCGACTTCACCGCGGTCGACGGCGTCAGTTTCACCGTTCCCCAGGGTTCGGTCCTCGGCCTCCTCGGACCGAACGGTGCAGGCAAGACCACCACTGTCCGGATGATGACGACGTTGTCGCCGCCCACCAGCGGTACCGCACGAGTCGCCGGATACGACGTCATCGAGCAACCCGACATGGTCCGGCGCAGCATGGGGCTGACCGGTCAGGCCGCCACCGTCGACGAAATCCTCACCGGCCGCGAGAACCTCCGGATGATCGGTGGCCTCTACGGCATCGGCCGCAAGGATCTCACCCGGCGATCCGAACAACTGCTCGAGCAGTTCTCGCTGAGCGACGCGGGCGACAAGCAGGTCAAGTCGTACTCCGGCGGCATGCGTCGTCGCCTCGATCTGGCGGTCAGCCTGCTGGCCGCCCCACCGGTGCTGTTCCTCGACGAGCCGACCACCGGACTCGATCCGCGCAGCCGCACCGAGCTCTGGGATGTGCTGCGCGACCTGGTCAGGGAGGGCACCACACTCCTGTTGACCACCCAGTACCTCGAGGAGGCCGATCACCTCGCCGACAAGATCGTGGTGATCGACAAGGGCGCGATCATCGCCGAAGGCACATCGCTGCAGCTGAAGGAACAGGCCGGGGCCGCGAGCCTCGTGCTGACCGTCTCCGACCCAGCCGACATCCCCGCCGCCGAGGCGCTGCTACGCAAGACCGGCGGCGAGGTCTTCATCGACGAGGGCGCCCGCAAACTCACCACCGCGGCCGACGGGCTGGCCGACCTCACCCGCGTCGTCGGGTGGTTCGACGAGAGCGGCATCGCTGTCGACGATCTCGGCCTCGCACGGCCCAGCCTCGACGACGTGTTCCTGTCCCTCACCGGCCACCGCGCCGAAGACGAAACCTCCACCGAAGAGGAGCAGAACGCATGACCACCACCGCGTTCACCGGCAGCGCCATCTCCCAGCGCCCGGAAATCCATCAGACAACCATCTGGCAGCAGTCCTGGATTATGGTCAAACGCAACATGATCCACACCCGACGGATGCCGGAGATGCTCTCCGACGTCACCATCCAGCCGATCATGTTCGTGCTGCTGTTCGCCTATGTGTTCGGCGCGTCGATCACCAACACCGGCGGATCGTCGTACAAAGAGTTCCTGCTGCCCGGCATCATGGGCCAGACCATCGTGTTCACCGCGTTCATCGTGTCCACCGGCATCACCGCCGATCTGGAGAAGGGCATCATCGACCGGTTCCGGTCCCTGCCCATCCGACGCTCCGCGGTGATCATCGGACGCAGCATCGCCAGTCTGTTGCACTCGTCGATCGGCATCGTCGTGATGGCGATCACCGGCCTGGCCATCGGCTGGCGCATCCACAACGGTTTCGTCGACGCGGTGCTGGCCTTCGCCCTGCTGCTGCTGTTCGGGTTCGCGATGATCTGGTTCGGCATCCTCGTCGGGTCGTGGCTCAAGACCGTCGAGGCGGTGAACGGTTTCATGTTCACCACCCTGTTCCCGATCACCTTCCTGTCGAACGCATTCGTGCCCACCGACCCGATGCCGACCTGGCTGCAGACCATCGCCGAATGGAACCCGATCTCCTCGCTCGTGCAGGCGCTTCGCGTGCTGTGGGGCAACGGTCCGGCCGCCGGTCCCGACGAGCCGTGGCCCCTGCAGAACCCGGAGTTGGCGACGCTGATCTGGTCGGTCGTGCTGACGGTGATCTTCGCGCCGTTCGCCCTGCGCGCCTACAACAAGCGCACCATCGACTGACCGGCCGGCGCGTGAGTCGGACGTTGCGGTTTCCGCAACGTCTGACTCACTCACGCCGTGACGGCCACCGCCTCCAGCGGGTCGGCGTAGATGGCGTCCAACGACACCGCACCGGCGGCCTGCTGCTGCACCGTGGACCCCGAGTGGGACACCCGCACATCCCGGTTGGCGACCACCGAGGTGGCTTTGAGCGCTGTGGCGACAGTCGGCAGGGTCGCCGGGAAGTCGGTGAACGCCTGCCCGCCGAGCACGATGTGGTCGGGGTTGAAGATGTCGGCGATCAACGCGACGGTACGTCCGAGAACCTCGGCGCGTTCCTCGAGCAATGCCCGCGCGGTCGCATCGCCGGTGCGGGCGAGGTCGTGCACACCTTCGATATCGCTCACAGTCATCCCCAGCGCGTGCGCCGCGTCGACGACGCCGGTGTCGCTGGCTGCCGCCTCCAGCTGCCCGGTCTTCTCCGGGTCGAGCAACGTGGTCGGCCCGGTCGGGAAATGTCCGATGACCGGTGGTCCCGCGGCCGGCGTGTGGATGGTCCCGTGAACACAGAAGGCCGTACCGACCATCTCGCGGGCGTAGAAGTACAGGAAGCTCGACTTCTTCTGTTCCGGATTGACGACCAGTTCCGCAGACGCCATGGCCTCGACATGCGATGCCACCGAGACCGGCAGCCCGACCGTCTCGGCGATCACCGGGCCGACCGGGGCCGCGGTCCAGCCCAGTCGCGGATGGTCGACGAGACCGCCGGGCGCGACACGGCCGCCGAGTGCGACACCGGCCCACAACACTCGACGACCCGTCCATCGGGTCAGGAAGCGGCGCGCGCTCTCGCCGATGGCGACGAGCACCTGGTCGGGTGTGTCGGCCGCCGGCGTCTCGATCTGGATCGCCCCGACCACCCGGTGATAGAGGTCGTGGGTGGTGATCGAGGTGACCTTGTAGCCGATGTGGATGCCGAGTGTCAGGAAGCCGGCGACGTCGAGTTCGAACGGCAAACGCGGTCGGCCGATGGCCCCCGCCGGCGCGAGATCGGCCCGTTCACGCAGCAACCCTGCCTTGAGCAGCGCACCGACCTGCCGGTTCACCGTCGACACGCTCAGTCCGCTCTGTTCGGCGGCCTCGTCCCGGAAGATGGGCCCGGCCAAGCGCGCCGTCCGCAGCACCAGCGCGGCAGGTTTCGACGACAGCTGCATCTGTGGAGTGGCGACGTGGATCTCGGGGCCCCCCTTCCGAACCCGCTCTGTGCGAGACGGCGACGTCCGGGCCGGGCCTGATCTGACGCCCACCGGCGAAGGAGGCTTCGTGCGGGTGGCTGCCGGGTTGATCGCGGCGGATCGGTGGTCGAGCGTTGCGGTCATGTGTGTGTGTCCTCATCGAATGTGCCACATCGGGCCAGGCCGCGCTGCCATGCGCGCCGGTGCGGAGATGGCGGAGAGTGGGCCTAAGGGGCCCGCGGGGAAACGCTGGATCAGCGCATTCGCCGACAACACAGAACTCGTGCGAACGGCAGCCGACAGCCCAGCGCAGTGGTCACATAGGTGACCTGCCGGAGACGGATCGTGCCGTGCGTCATGTCGATCAAGCTAGCAACGGCGTCGCTGGACCAGCAACCGCCGCATCCGGGGCCGGGCACCGGCGCCATCAACCGACAGGGCCGTTCACCGACGAAAATATGCCCGCGCGCTACGCGCCGACTACTTGCACGCAGTGTGATTCCAACCCCGATCCGCAGTCGCCGCGGGTCGGCGGTCCCCCTCACAACCGCCGACCCGACGGATTCCCCCGCCGCGGTGCGCGCCCCTTCCACCGGCCGGGAACGCACTGCCAGGTTTTGGACGCATCAGCCTCGTCCGCGGTTCCATCTGATTTGTCATCCATTCGCGGGCTGACCTTGTCAGGGGTCTCCCGTAACCTTTGTCACATGTCCACCGCGACCACCCACACCGCGTCCGACGACGACTTCGTCGAGGTTTTCGAGCCGTACCGGCGTGAGATCCTCGCGCATTGCTACCGCATGATGGGCTCGCATCACGACGCCGAAGATCTTCTGCAGGAGACCTACCTCCGGGCGTGGCGTGGCTACGGCAGATTCGATCGCCGCGCGTCGGTACGCACCTGGTTGCACAAGATCGCGACCAACACCTGCCTGACGGCCTTGCAGAGCAGACAAAGGCGTCCGATGCCGTCGGGGTTGGGCGGCGACGCCTTCGACCCGACCGACACCCTGCTGCAGGATCACGAGGTCCCATGGCTCGAGCCGTTCGCAGGCACGGTGGACGAGATCGCACCGGCCGACGACGCCGATCCGGCCTACGTGGTCGGGGCCCGCGAGTCGATCCGGCTCGCCTTCATCGCCGCGCTCCAACACCTGCCCGAGCGGCAGCGGGCAGTGCTGATCCTGCGTGACGTGCTGCAGTGGAGAGCCGCCGAGGTGGCCGACACCATCGGCGTCACCACCGCGACGGTGAACAGCCTGCTGCAGCGCGCGCGGGAACAGCTCAAGAACACACCCGGACCGGATCGGTCACCGAGCGTCCTCGACGACGCGGCCAAACGCGACCTGCTCGCGAAGTACGTCTCCGCGTTCGAGCGCTACGACATCGACGCCATCGTCGACCTGTTCACCGACAAATCCATCTGGGAGATGCCGCCGTTCACCGGTTGGTACCAAGGTGCCGAGGCAATCGGCGAACTCATCCGACGCAACTGCCCCGCCGAAGGACCCGGCGATCAGATCCTGCTGCCGACGGTCGCGAACGGACAGCCCGCCTTCGGGCTGTACATGCGCGAACCCGACGGCGTACATCGCCCGTTCCAGCTGCAGGTCCTCGACCTCGGCGACGATGGGAAAGTCGACCACGCCGTGGCCTTCTTCAGCCAGACGATGGAGGAGGACTTCGCCCGCTTCGGTCTGCCGCCTACGCCCTACGATGCGCCGGCGCGGACCGCACCGAGCCCGTTCCACTGACGCTCCGGTGACTGACACTCAGGCGACGGCGTCCGCTCCCTCCGGGTCGTCGTCGGAGTCCACCGGTATCCGCGACGGGTCCATCCACAATACTTCCCAGGCATGTCCGTCGGGATCGCAGAAGCTGCGGCAGTACAGGAACCCGAGGTCCTCGGCCGCGCGCAGATGCGTTCCCCCGTTGGCCATTGCGGCGTCGGCGAACCGATCGACATCTGCACGTGAGGACGCCGAGATGGCCACCAGCGCCTCCCGCCCGTGGCGCGGGTCGGCGACCGTTGCTGCGGCGTAGCCGGCGAACCGCTGCGCCCTGTGCAGCACCACCCGACAGCTGTCGTTGACCTCGAAGCACGCCGTCGCCCGATCGCAGAACAATGCGTCGAACCGGAAACCCAGGCTGCTGAAGAACGCGCGGGAGCGCGCAACGTCGGCGACGGGCAGGTTGACGAACAACATCGTCGGCACAGCGACCCTCCTCACAGGGACACTCCTCACAGCGGCACTCCTCACAGGGGCACTCCCCGATCGCGGGATCATCCCGCACAGGCAGACCGCGCAACTGGCCCGAACTCATCGGCTCCGGTCCGCACGCCATAAGGTGAGAGCCATGGGCGTGATCTATCTGGTGCGACACGGGCAGGCCGATCCGAACGCATACGGCGTGTACGGCTCCGATCAACCACCGGTCAACGGGCCCGGCGGCCTCACCGACGCCGGCGAGCTACAAGCACGGCTGACCGGCACCCTGCTGTCCGGGCTCACCGACACGATCACCGCTGCGGTCAGCGGCGATCTGCCGCGGCAGTCACAGACCCTCGCCGGAGTCCTCTCGCAGTTCTCCGACGCCCCGACTCCCGAGGTCGATCCGGACTGGAACGAGTACGCGCTGCCCGCTCTGGTGGGCTCGGCCACCGCCGAGGAGTACCGCGAGGGACGCAGCTACCAGCGGCGGCTCGACGCGGGTCTGGCCGAATGGGTCAGCGGGAGCGGTGAGCACGGCACCGGCGAGACGTTCGCGGATTTCGCCAAGCGGGTACGCGCCGCGGCCGAACGGGCCACCGCGCTCGCCGGCTCCGGGCAGACGGTGCTGGTGGTGTCGTCGGCCGGCACCATCACGCAGTGGCTCGCCCAGCTGTGGGATATCCCGCCGAGCGCATGGCCGGCGTTGGCTCGCACGATGGTCAACGCGTCGATGTCGAAACTGATCGTCGGACGCAGCGGGGTGTCGGTGGTCTCGTTCAACGAGCACGCCCACCTTGCGGACCGAGAGGGCGGGCTCGCCACCTTCCGGTGATCTCGATACGGCTCCTCGCTGCGCTCGTCGCCGACTCGATCAGCAGCCAGATCATCCGCAGACGAGACGCTCCAGCTGCCGGTCGAGTAGCCGGACCGGCGACGAAGGAGACGGGCGGGCGTATCGAGACCCCGTCACGCCCTATGCAGGTTCTCCCCCGGCCGCGTCAGAACGACGTTGGGCAGCACCGCATAGCGTGACAACTGGGTCACCGAGTGCACCATGGTCGCGACATCGCCGACAGTGATCATCTCGTCGCCCGGGATCTTGTCCTTGAGCCAGTCCGACATGTCGGTGTCCACGTAGCCCGGCGCGATGGTGGTGGCGCTGACACCGTTGACAGACTCCTCGAGATTGAAGGTCTCACACAGCGAGATCAGCGCGGCCTTCGTCGCACCGTAGGCCGACAATTCCGGCTCCGGGTAGACACCGGTGATCGAGGCGACGGCGATAACCTTTGCCGCACCGGCGATCTCGGCGGTCGACCGCAGCACCGGCACCAGCGACTGCAGCAGGATGTACGGCGCGCGCACGTTGACCTGATAGAGCCGGTCGAACCTGCGGACCGGGAGGTCGGCGACCTTGCCCTTCTGCCCCATGCCGGCGTTGACGACCAGCGCATCGCAACGACCGAACGCCTCACGATGCGCCGCGGCCAATCCTTCCACCGCGTCTGCGTCGGTCATGTCCGCCGGGATCACCTCGACCCGACCGGCGCCCAGATCACTGAGTTCGCCGGCCCGCTGCTCGAGCGCCTCACGACCACGCGAGCTGATGGTCAGATCCCAGCCGTCGGCGGCGAAACGCTCGGCGATCGCCGCGCCGATCCCGCGCGATGCTCCGGTGACCAGCGCAACTTTGTTGTCAGACACGATTTTTCCCTCTCAATGTGCTCAGTCCCGCCGCGATGAAGTCGCCGGTCGCCTCGGCGGCGCGCTCGGCACCGTCGGACGCCGCGCCGGCCCGCGCCCGATACGTGATTCCCTCGGCGATCACGCCGAGTTTCAGATTCGCCAGGGCGAGATAGAAGTCCCAGTCGCCCAGGTCGCCACCGGTACGGGTGGCGTAGCGCTGCGCCATGTCGTCGGCCGAGGGATACCGGTCGCTGGTCCAGGCCGCGTCGAATCCGACGACGCGATCAAATCCCTTGCGGCGGTATACACACATCAGCGCGATGTCGGTCAGCGGGTCGCCCAGCGTGGACATCTCCCAATCCACAACGGCCCGAACGACACCCGGATCGTCGGCGGACAGGATCGTGTTGTCGACCCGGTAGTCGCCGTGCACGATCGTGGTGCCGGCCTCGGACGGAATTCGCTCATTCAGCTCTGCGACAAGACGATCCACATCGTCGAGGTCGCGCGTCTTGACGTGTCCCCACTGTCGCGCCCACAGTTTCACCTGCCGCACCGCGAACCCGTCCGGCCGACCGAAATCGCCCAGACCGACCGTCTGGTAGTCCACGGCGTGCAGCCGCACCAGGGTGTCGACGAGGCCGTCGACGTTGCGGTCGATCTCATCGTCGGACAGCGCCGCGAGATCGTCGTCGGTCCGGATGATCCGACCGTCGACGAACTCCACCACCGTGAACGGCGCACCGAGTACGTCACCGTCGGAATCGATGGCGACGGTGGGCGCCACCGGCACGTCGGTGGATTGCAGCGCGCTGGTGACCGCCCATTCGCGGTTCATGTCGTGCGCCGAGGGGGTGAGGCCACTCGTCGGCGGACGCCGCACCACCCAGTGTGATTCGTCGTCGCGCACGCTGAAGGTCAGGTTGGACTTGCCGCCGCTGATCAAGTCCACCCGCAGGTCGCCGACGACCCGCACGCCCTCGCGGACCAGGAAATCACGCAGCAGCGCCGAGTCCAGCGCGGGATGCTCACTCATCGGGCGGCCACCGCCTGTGCCGCCTTCTTCGCGCGACCGATGGCACGACGCGCGATCGCCCAGCGGTGGACCTCGGAGGGTCCGTCGTAGATCCGGAACGGACGCAACTCCTGCTGCAGCCGGGCGATCGGCAGGTCCTCGGACACACCGAGCCCTCCACACATCTGCATACTGCGGTCAGCGATTCGGGTATATGCCTCGGCAGCAAAGGTTTTCGCGACCGATGTTTCGTTGGAGGCATGGCTGCCGGCGTCGAGTTCGTGACATGCCTTGACCAGCAGGGCCATACTCGCGGCCAAATCGATCTCGTTGTCGGCGACCATTTGTTGGATCATGCCGAGGTCACCGAGCTTGCCGCCGAAGCCTTCTCGCTTCGAGACGTAGTCGACGGCGACGTCGTGGCAGCGCTGCGCCGAGCCGAACCACCGCATCACGTGGGTCATGCGTGCCGGGCCGAGCCGGACCTGCGCATACCGGTAGCCTTCGTCGACCTCACCGAGGATGTCCTCATCCGGCACGAACACATCGGTGAAGCTGACCTCACAGTGCCCACCGATCATAGACCGGTCGGTGGTGACGATGTGGCGGTCCACCGACAGGCCCGGCGCGTCGGCAGGTGCCAGGAACATGGTGGCGCCGCCTCGGTCACCCGGCTCACCGGCGGTGCGAGCCATGATGATGAAGAAGCCGGCCCCCTCGGCGCCGGTGATGAACCGCTTCTCGCCGTTGATCTTCCAACCACCGTCAACCTTGACGGCCATGGTGCGCAACGCATTGGGGTCGGCTCCGGCACCCGGCGACGGCTCGGTCATCGCGAACGCCGACCGCAGGTCACCGGCGGCCAGCGGTGCGAGGTACTTCTGCTTCTGCTCGTCGCTGGCGATGTGCGCCAGCATGTGCACATTGCCCTCATCGGGGGCGCCGATGTGCAGGGCGATCGGCCCGAAAGTGGAATAGCCCGCCGCGGCGAACACCGGAACCCGGTCGGACATGTTGAGGCCGAGTCCGCCGAATTGCACCGGAGCGTGCGGAGCGAAGATGCCCTCGACCTTGGCCTTGGCGTTCATCTCGCGGCGGAGGTCGTCGCCGCCGGCGGCGTTGATGTCGCCTCGGTGCTCGTTCTCCAGGGGTAGGACGTACTCGCGGACGAACCGGGTCGTCTTTTCCACGACTTCGGTCACATCGTCGTCGTAACGCAGGTCAACGGACATCGCATCTCCTCACCGGGTGGCACCGACCGAGCGATCGTTCGGCGATCGACACCTTGCCAGGTGATCGGCCTCCGGTCAACCCGGGGCCACGTCCGCCGCGCTGGAGATCAGACCGCGTGGGCGTCGGCGCGATAGCCGACGAGGGCGCGGGCGAGCTCCAGATTGCGCGCGATGAGTTCGTCGGCCCCCAGCTCGCCGTCGAGTTTGAACCAGGTCGAAACACCCACACACATGGTGGCGACCGCACGGGCGGCGTCCTTGGGGTATGGCGTGGCGAAATCGCCCGCCTCGACACCGGCGAACACGATCTCGTCGACCATGTGCTGCTGACGGTCGCGGTGGCTGATGTAGGTGGCCTTGTACCCGTCATCGAGGCTGCGGATCTCGGTGGACCCCACGAACGCCTGCTCGCGGCGATACATGTGGAAGCGCAGAAGGGACTCGACGACGGCGTCGAACTGGTCGACCGGGCGTTCGCCGGCCTCGGCGATGGCCACCTCCGACCGATGCAGCAGGTCGGTCATCGTGCGTTCGAGCAGGCCCTGCAGCAGGGACTGCTTGGACGGGTAGTGGTGATAGAGCCCCGGCACCGAGAGGTTCGCGCGCGCGGCGATCTCGCGGACCGACGTCCCGTGATAGCCGTGTTCGGCGAAGGCAGCGAGGGCCGCCGCCAACGGCACCGGCAGCGTCGATTCGCCATAATCGCGCCATTGGCCGAGGGACTCCGGACGCACGTCGGTGTCGCCGGTCCCGCTAGTCATGAGGTCCAACATAGTCGCAGCCGACTCGGCGGCCCGCATCCGGCACTAATCGAAGCGCGCGACGCCGTCGGCCAACGCCATCATCAAGCCCACGCCGACGTCGACGATCCCGTCGCGATCCAACTCCAGATGACCGTCCAGCCAGGCCGCCAGCACCCGCCCCAGGCCACCCACCTGGAAGTGCGCGGCCGCCATTCCCCTCGGTCGCGATTTGAACGTGACCACACCCGCCGCCGACTGCACGGTGAGTGCGGCAAAGATCTCCGTCGATTCCATCCGCTTGCGTGCAATGGTCGGACTCAGCAATGCCTGGGAGAACAACAGCCGCCCCTTGCGTCGGTCCTCGTCGATCACCGCCACCACGGCGCCCACAGCTCCGCGAACCTTGGCCTCCACGTCGTCGCCGGAGTCGAAGGCCGCCAGACCGAGATCGGCGATCTCACCGATGACACCGTCGAATGTCGCACTCACCAACGCCTCGACCGAATCGAAGCTCTCGTAGAAGTAGCGCGTGGTGAGGCCGGCCTCCCGGCACACCCCGCGGACCGTGATGGAACCGCCGTCGGAGGCACCGAGCAACTCCAACGCGGCATCGATGAGGGTGGCACGCCTCCGCGCCACCCGGATGCCGCCGTCCTCGCCGCCGTAGGCGCGCAGATTCTCGCCGGCGCTGCTGTCGGCAGCTTTCGTCGTCCCACTGGGCGTCCTGGCCATCTGTCCATCTTGACACCGGACACCCCGACCGAGCACCCGCCTTGGCAGACTTCACCCTTGACAGCGGCCATGGTGCCAACGTTCAATGAAAAAGACAACACATGTAGTCAGATGGCTGCTCGAACAGGGGGTCTTCAATGAGCACCGAACCGATCGTCGAAGAAATCGACCTACCGGACGCATTCGCCGCGACCGAGCCGGACACCGAGTACATCCCGCCGCAGGCGCGGATGACCCGGGGAGAGCTCGACGCGCTGCCCGCCCGGGAAATCGAGATGAAGGGCATCTCGGCGCTCGCCGGACCTGCCAACGTGATCATGCAGCTCGCGATGCCCGCGGTCGGATACGGCGTCTACGAGAGCCGCGTCGACAGCGGCAACCTGTTCAAGCATCCCATCAAGCGCACCCGGACCACGCTGTCGTACCTCTCCGTCGCCGCGATGGGCACCCCCAAGGATCGTCGCCTGTATCGCAAGGCCGTCGGCAAGGCCCACGCGCAGGTCCGGTCGACGGATGACAGCCCGGTGAAGTACAACGCCTTCGACCCGAAGCTGCAGCTCTGGGTTGCCGCCTGCCTCTACAAGGGGTGGGAGGACATGCAGCACATCTACGGCGATCCCGCGGAGATCACCGAGGAGGCCTATCAGAACGGCGCCGTACTGGGCACCACGCTGCAGGTTCCGCGCGAGATGTGGCCGGCCACCCGCGCCGATTTCGAGACCTACTGGAACGAGACCGTCGACACCTTCGAGATCGATCCCGTCATCCGGGAGCATCTCATGTCGATCGTGCGCGCCGAGTTCATGCCGCGGTGGTTCAGCTTCCTGGTCGGCTGGTGGTTCGAACTGCTGACGACGGGCTTCCTGCCGGAGAACTTCCGCGACAAGATGGGCCTCGAGTTCAAGCCGTGGCAGCGCCGCGTTTTCAACGCGCACAACAAGGTCGCCAAGGCGATCACCGACCACCTGCCGAAGGTGCTGCGCGAGTTCCCCTTCAACTTCTTCCTGTGGGATGTCCGCTGGCGTATCCGCACCGGCCGGCCGTTGATCTGACCCCCGCGATTTCGTAGTACGAACCCGCGAAATTTCGCGGGTTCGTACTACGAAATCTGCTGTAGGGCTTCGCGGGTGACGTCGGTGACCGACGTGTGGCCGGAGAGGCCGAGGGTGAGGTCGAGTTCGGCGATGATGTTGGCGACCACATCACGCGCACCGTCGGCACCGGCGAGCGCCAGCCCGTACATATGCGGGCGGCCGATACAGGCCGCGTCCGCACCGAGCGCGAGCGCCTTGAACACGTCGGCGCCGGTGTGAATGCCGGAGTCGACCAGCACCTTGATCCGTCCGTCCACGACGGGGGCGATCGCGACGAGCGCGTCGATCGACCCGATGGCTCCGTCGACCTGCCGACCGCCGTGATTCGACACGATGATGCCGTCCACGCCGACGTCGATCGCCTGGCGCGCATCGTCGGGGTGCAGCACGCCTTTGAGCACGATCGGCAGCGATGTCCGCTCCCGCAACCCGGCGATGTCGTCCCAATTCAGCGACGGCCGCGAATAGATGTCGAGGAAGGTCTGCACCGCCACCCTCGGCTCGGGCGCCGTCAGATTCTTCAGCAGCCCTCCCGGCGAGTTTCGCGCGATCGAGACCAACGTCTTGATCGCCCCCAGCGAGATCTCTGGCCGCTCCGCCGCAACGGCCGCCTTGACGCGTTCGGCGACGATCTCTCTGAACCGCCGATCCGAGGTGTACTGATCGATCCCCTCCCCACGCGCGAACGGCAGCGACCCGATGTTCAGGTCCTGCGGCCGCCAGCCCAGCATGGTCGTGTCGAGAGTGACCGCGACGGCGTCGGCGCGCATCCTCTCCGCGCGGCCCAGCAGACTGTCCACCAGGTCGTCGTCGGTCGACCAGTACAGCTGAAACCAGCGCGGCGCGCCGGGACGCACCCGATCCATCTCGGCGGCGACCTGCTCCATGGGTGCACAGCCCTGGTTGGAGAAGATGTAGGGAACACCGAGTTCGGCGGCTGCGTGGCCGATGTGCATGTCGGCGTCGCGAGCCGCGAGCGCGCCCGCCCCCACCGGGGAGAACAGCACCGGCGCCGGCAGCGTCCGACCGAACAACTCCGTTTCCAACGAGCGCGACGACACGTCACGCAGCACCCGCGGCACGATCGCCCACCGGTCCAGTGCCGCCCGGTTGCTCGCCATCGTCGACCCCTCGCCGGCTCCCCCGGCGATATAGGCCCACGCCCGCTTCGACATCACCCGCCGCGCCCGGCGCTCGAGCTCGGCGTGATCGGTCGGCACTCGGGGCCCACGACCGTGGATCCCCTCGGTGTAGATCTCGTTCTGTCGGGTCCGCCCGGCACTGGTCGGCGTGGCGGTCTCATCGCTCACGGTGGCACTCCTGACGAATGGCGACGATCATGAACTCATCATAGGAATCGGGCTCCGCCCTGCTGTGCCCGTGGTCACATCGCCGTGTCCGCTCCGCCGACTACCCTGGCCGTCACATCCAAGGGGAGGTTCTGACCGTGGCGTTGTGGTTGTACCGGCTCGGCCGGTTCACGTTCCGACACAAGTGGTCGGTGATCGGCGCCTGGCTCGCTGTGCTGATCGCACTCGGCGCGATCGTCGGCGCGGTCCAACCGAAGTTCGCCACCGATTTCGAACTGCCCGGCACCGACTCCGATCAGGCGATGACGGTGATGCAGGAGAACTTCCCCGCCATCAACGAACGCCAACTCGAGGCGACGACCAGCATCCTCGTCGCCGCCGACGACGGCCTGGCCAACCACATGCAACAGATCGACGCGCTGGTGGCCGACGCACGCGACCTACCCGAGGTGATCGACCCGCAGACCGTCGTCAACCCGGTCACGGCTGCCGAACAGAATCCCGCCATGGCGGCCGCGGTCCTCGGCGATGACGGCAAAGTCGGCTTGATCCAGATCAGCCAGAACATCCCCATGCAGGACCTCACGCCCGCGGACATGGAACAGTTCAAGGAGCTGCTCGCCGAACACCGGGGCGACGGCCTGCAGGTGGAGGGCACCGGATCACTGATGCAGGTCTTCGAGGCCGGCGGAACCTCAGAGCTGCTCGGTTTCGCGGTGGCGTTCATCATCATGATCGTCGCGTTCGGTGCGCTGATCGCCGCGTTCATCCCGATCGTCACGGGCATTCTGGGTGTCGGCATCACCATGCTGCTGGTCACCTTGAGCGCCGAGATCATCAACCTGCAGCAGAGCGCCACCACGATCATCACGATGCTGGGCATCGCGGTCTCCATCGACTACGCCCTGTTCATCGTGTCGCGGTATCGCTCCGAGTTGAACCTCGACGCCAACCTGGAGGCAGCGGTCGGGCGAGCCGTCGGCACGGCCGGATCGGCGGTGGTATTTGCCGGCCTGACGGTGATGGTGGCCGTCGCCGCACTCGGCGTCGTCGGCATCCCGTTCATCACCCAGATGGGTGTGGCGGCTGCGGTGGCGGTGTTCATCGCGGTCCTCGGCGCAATCACGCTCATCCCGGCACTGCTCGGAGCGTTCGGGCGGTTCGCGTTCAAGCCCCGGATTCCCGGCATCCGGCACGGCGACGAGCCCGATTCGCAACCGTCCAATGGTCTGCGCGCAGCCCGATTCATCACCCGCTACCCGCTGCCGGTCGCCATCATCGGGCTGGTGCTGCTGGCCATCGCCGCCATCCCGATGACGAAGATGGAACTGGGCATGGAGTCCACCACCGACAGCGAGTACGAGGCCACTCAGTTGCTGCAACGCGGATTCGGCGAAGGCATCAACGGCCCCCTCCTGGTGACGGTCAGCGACGCCGAGGGCGATGTGGCCACGGCCGCCGGTGATGTCGTGGCCCATGTGAAGACGCTCGACAACGTCGCCAACCCGGCGCAGATCACCTGGATCGGCAACGGCCAGAATCCGGCGAACACCCAGTCGGGTGCCACCGCCGCGTTGATCTCTGTGACGCCGGAACAGTCACCCAGCGGGCCCGCCACCCATGAGCTGATGGAGCAGATCCGGGACTTCGCCGCGACCGATCCGGACGGCGCGACGGTCAACGTCGGCGGTCAGACGGCGATCATGTCCGACATCTCCGACAAGCTCAGCTCGGCACTGATCCCGTTCCTGATCGTCGTCGTGGGCTTGGCGTTCATCATCCTGACGGTCGTTTTCCGATCGCTGCTGGTGCCGTTGATCGCGACGGTTGGCTTCCTGTTCTCGGTGTGCGCCACCTTCGGTGCGACCGTGGCGATCTTCCAGGAGGGCGACTTCGGGATCATCGATCACACCAAGCCGATCATCTCGTTCCTGCCGATCTTCCTGGTGGGCGTGGTGTTCGGATTGGCGATGGACTACCAGGTGTTCCTGGTGACCCGTATGCGCGAGGAGTATGTGCACGGGATGTCGGCCAAGGACTCGGTGATCATCGGCTATCAGCACGGCGCCCGCGTGGTGGCCTCGGCCGCGGTCATCATGATCTCGGTGTTCGCGGCGTTCATGCTCGCCCCCGACACCATCGCCAAGATGATGGGCTTCGCGTTGGCCGCCGCGGTGTTCTTCGACGCGTTCATCATCCGGATGATCGTGGTGCCGGCGGTGATCACCCTGCTCGGCGACACCGCGTGGAAGTTGCCCGGCTGGCTCGACAAGATCCTGCCCAACGTCGACGTCGAGGGCACCGCGATCCGGGAGATCCCGCTGGAGACTCAGGTAGATCCGGATCTGTGGGAGCCGGAGCCGGCGAAGGTGTGAGACCGACTCGCGGCGCGCACTGCGCTTCGGTTCGTGCCGGCGTCCTACACCGACACCAACAGCATCACCCCCATCGCGAGCATCACCACCGCGACGACGACATCGAGCATGCGCCACGACCGCGGTGAGGCGAAGAACCGCGACAGCCGGGTGGCGCCACCGCCCAACGTCGCGAACCACAGCAGGCTGGCCAGGCACGCCCCAATCGCGAACGCCCACTTCGCATTCCCGTGGCTGTTCGCGATCGCACCCATGGTGAGCACGGTGTCGAGGTAGACGTGCGGGTTGAGCCAGGTCAGGGCGAGGGTCATGCCGATGGCGGCCCAGCGGCTCACGGTCGCGGCCTCACCGGCATTGGCGACGATCGCCTCGGAACTGCGCAGACACCGCCGGGCCGCCAGCACTCCGAGCACGATGACGTAGCCGCCGCCGAAGATCTTGGCGATGGTCACCACCGACGGGTGAGCGGCCACCAGGGCGCCCAGGCCGGCCACGCCCGCGATGATCAGCACGACGTCGGAGACCGCACACACCACCACCACCGGCACCACATGGGCTCGCGCGACTCCTTGCCGGAGGACGAACACATTCTGCGGGCCGATCGCGATGATCAGGCCGGCACCGGTGAGCAGGCCGGCGACGGCGGCGAGGACGAAGGTGGTCATGGCAACGACGCTAGAAACAGCGGATAGAACAGTCCAGCGAATGTTTTTCATGAATCATGAGTTGAACTTACGATGTGACTGTGGAGATCAGCCAGGAGGGCGTACAGACGCTCGCAGCAGTGCTGCGGGAGGGCACCTTCGACGGAGCAGCCCGGGCCCTGCACATCACTCCGTCGGCCGTCAGTCAGCGGATCAAGGCGTTGGAGATGTCGGTGGGTCGGGTCGTGGTGCGGCGAACGAAACCCGCCACCGCCACGCCAGACGGGGAGGCCCTCGTCCGACTCGCCAAACAGTGGGACCTACTGGCGGCCGAAGCGCGCGCGGAATTGCTCGGCGGCGATCCCGCCGACCCCGGTCGGCCCCGCATCCATCTGCCCATCGCAGCCAACGCCGATTCGCTGGCCACCTGGTTTCTGCCGGTGATCGCCACGATGCACGCCGAGCATCCGGTGGCCATCGAGGTGCTCCGCGACGACGAGAGTCAGAACAGTCGGTTCCTGCGATCCGGAGAAGTGCTGGGTGCCATCACCTCCGACCCGCTCGGCATCCGTGGCTGCACCATCCACCCGCTCGGCGCGATGCGCTATCTGCCCGTCGCGACACCGGATTTCGTCGCGCGGTGGATGCCGCGGGGACCATCCTCGGAAGCATTGGCGCAGGCACCGATGGTGCTGTTCGATCGCAATGACTACATCCAGCGCGACGTGCTGACCCGCTTGGCCGACGGCCCGGTCTCGCCGCCGATCAGCTACATCCCGTCGTCGGTCGAGTTCCATCGGGCCGTGGAACTCGGTATCGGCTGGGGTGCCGTACCCGAGGTGCAGATCGCCGACGCCCTTCGCGCAGGCCGCGTCACACGAGTTGTCGACGACCACGTCGACGTCCCGCTGTTCTGGCAGTACTGGAAGCTCAGTTCGCCGATCCTCGACGCCCTCACCGAACTGACGGTGACCGCCGCAGCCGAGCACTTGGTACCGGTCAGCGCACCACGATCGTCTCGATGACCACGAACGCCGCGACGGCGAGCACCAGATAGGCGAACCACCTCTGCAGGCGCTCGGTCCGGAGACGGGTGCCGACGATGATCAGCAACAAGGTGCCAATGGCGACCGACATCTCGACCCCCAACGCCATCACCAGCGCCGGGATGATGAGGAAACCGCCCCCGACGCCGAGCATCCCGGTGAGCACCCCGACCGCCGCGGCGACCGGGGTCGATCGCGAGGCACAGCGACGCCAGTCGATGCCCGATTCGTCGATCGCGCACGCGGTGCCCGTGGCACCGACGTCACGCAGCATGCGTACCGCCGCGACCGCCATGACCGCGGCGAACACCATCATGACCACCGGTTCCGGAAGGCGGCCGCCGAGCACGCTGCCCGCCAGCGTTGCCGGGATGCCGACGGCCGCGAAGATGCCGGCGAGGCGCCAGTTGACCTGTCGGGCCCGCACTCTCGGCAGCACAGCCACCGCCGACGACACTGCGATCACCAGCAGCGCGGTGGGCACCGCATGCGAGAGAGGCTCACCCACCCCATAGACCAGTGCGGGCACGGCGAGGATGGAACCACCACCACCCAGCAGTCCCAGCAGGGCACCGATCGCCAGTCCGGCGATCGAACTCAACACGATGTCCACGCCACGAGCGTCAGCCCTCGTTTCCCCTCGGGTGCAGTGCCGATCCAACCTCTCGACACAATACCCTATGGGGTATGTCCGGCCTCGTGAGCCGTGGCCGGCACCGCAGGCACATCGGTCACCTCGATCCGGAGCGGATGCTCGGCCTCATCGCGCCACAGCCGCGCGGCGACGTAGAAGGCGCCCGCTACCGGGACCGGCAGCAATCCGGCCAGCACGAAGGTGGCGGTGAGACCTATCGCCTGGCTCACCGGCGCGGCCAGCGCCATCGACACCGGCATGAGCGCGACCGAGACGAAGAAGTCGAGACTCGCCACGCGTCCGAGCAGCGCGGGCGGCACCCGCCGCTGTAACAGGGTGCCCCACAACACCATCGGTCCGTCGAACAGCACACCCATCAGGAAGCCGGCGACCACGAACAACCAGGTGTGTTCGGCGATGCCCATGATCACCAACGGCAGGCTCGAGACACCCCAGATCCCGAACATCACCGTCAGATAGCGGCGCGGCATGGGGATCGACGCGAACACCAGTGATGCCGAGGCCGCACCGATCCCGAAGCCCGCCAGCACGAGTGCGTGGTCGCCGGCACCGCCGCCGGCCGCGCGCAGTGCGAACGGCACCAGCACCTCGATCGGCCCCATCACGACCAGTACCAGGACGCAGGCGAAGAACAACGTCGCCCACAGCCACGGTGTGCGCCACATGTACCCGAATCCCTCGGCCAGATCCGAGATCACCGATCGGATCGGATGACCCGATCCGATGGCGAGGTCACGCCGCACGGGCACCGGTCGCATGCCCCCGTAGACCAGCGCCGACGCCGCACTTGCCATACCCGCCAGCACGATGGCCGTCGCCGGGGAGGCCATCGCGATGACCCCGCCGGCCACCATCGGACCGGCGGCCTGGAACACCACCGGGCGCAGGAAACCTTCGATTCCATTGGCAGCCTGCAGCTGTGCCGCTTCCACCACACTCGGCAGCAACGCCGAGTAGGCCGGGTAGTACATCCCGGTGGTGACGCCTCCGACCAGCGCCGCGGCCACCAGCAGGGGGTAGTCGAGGACACCGGCCAACGCGGCCACACCGACGACCGCGAACGCGATCATCTTGGCGATTTCCAGACCGATCATGATGCGGCGCTGCGACACCCGATCGGCGAGCACACCTCCGGCCAGTGTCGAACCCACCATGCCCGCTGCGGCGACACCGGTCACCACGGCGAGGAGACCGGGCCCGCCACCGAGCGCGATGACCTGCCACACCACCCCGACCGTCCACACACCGTCGGCGAACATCGCCAGCACCAGACCGGCCGCGAGCAGCCGGTACTGCCGCAGCGCAAAAGGCTTCAGCGCTGCGGGCAGGAACTTGCTGGTCGACGTACTCACCCGTTCAGCTTGCCGGATGCGCAGGTCACGCGGCCAATGATTTTCTTTCACGATGATGTCACGCTTCCTCAACAGAGGATCGCTACGTTCACAGATGTGGATACATTCAACGGATTGCCCGCTCATCCGCTTCTCGTGCACATACCGGTTGTCTTCGTCCCGCTGACCGCAGTCATGGCCATCGCTGTCGTGCTGTGGCCGGTCGCGCAACGTCGATTGGGAGTCCTGGTGCCACTCTTCGCGCTCGCCACGCTGATCGCGATTCCGATCACCACGGGCGCCGGCGAAGCCCTTCAGGAGCAGATGGGCAACCCCCCATTCATCGAGCAACATGCCGATCTCGGTGCGCAGATGATCTATTGGTCGGGGCCCCTGTTCGGGCTCACCGTGGTGTGGTGGGCGCTGCACAACGAACGGGTCGTTGCTGCGATCGGATCGCGGCTGCCGTCGCTGACCGGGCGAACCCGGCGCGTGGTCGACATCGTGATCGGCGTGGCCATTGTGGCCGTCGCCATCGGATCGGTCGTGATGGTCTACCGCATCGGCGACAGCGGCGCCCGGGCGGTGTGGGAATAGCGGCTACTTCAACCGCGCTCGACGACTGGGGCTGCAACCCCTTTCACGCCGATTTCTTGGCGGTCTTCTTCGCGCTGGTCTTCTTGGCCGTGGACTTCTTCTCCGTCGATTTCGCTGCCGTCGACTTCTGCGGGGTCTTCTTGGCCGCGGCCTTTTTGGCCGGCGCCTTCTTCGCTGCGGCCTTCTTCGGCGGAGCCTTCTTCGCGGTCGATTCCGCACCGCCGGATTTCTCGTCGGCGGGCCCATTGTCCTTCACCGATGCTCGCAGCGCGGCGAGCAGATCGGCCACCTCGGAGTCCTCGTCGGCCTCGGGCTCCTCGTCACTCTCCGGGAACGCCTCGGCACCATCGGCCTTGGCGGCCACCAACTTCGACAGTTCGTTCTGGTAGCGGTCCTCGAACTCCGACGGGTCGAAGTCCTTGGCCATGGTCTCGATCAACGACGACGCCATGTCGAGCTCCTGCGGCCGGATCTCGGTGTCTTCCTCGAGGAACGGGAAGTCGGCGGCACGCACCTCGTCGGGCCACAGCAGCGTCTGCAGCGTCATCACGCCGTCCACCACGCGTAAGGCGGCCAACCGCGTGCGGTTGCGCAGGGTGAACTGGGCGATGGCCAACCGATCGGTCTTCTGCAGCGCCTGCGCGAGCAATGCATACGCCTTCGGCGATTTCGACGACGGCTCGAGGTAATAGGGCTTGTCGAAGTAGATCGGGTCGACCTGTTCGGTCGGCACGAACTCCAGGATCGAGATCTCCGGACTCTTCTGCACCGGCAGCGTCGCGAGGTCCTCTTTGGTGAGGATGACCGTCTCGCCGGAATCGGTCTCGTAGGCGTTGGCGATGTCGGAGTAGTCGACCTCGGTGTCGGTGCCCTCCCGGACCCGGCGGTAGCGAATCCGCGTGCCGTCTTTGGAATCGACCTGGTACGACTTGCGGTCGTGGCTTTCCGTGGCGGAGTACACCTTGACCGGCACGTTGACCAGGCCAAAGCTGAGGTCGCCCTTCCAGATCGAGCGCATGGGCCCCATTGTGCCACCCGTCCGCGCAATCCTCGGCCCCGACGCCGACTCGGGTGTGGACAATAGACGTCATGGCCGGTGGAGAGAGCCTCGACGTCGATGGCCGGCGTATCCCCATCACCAATCTCGACAAGGTGCTCTACCCGACCACCGGGACCCGGAAGTTCGAGGTCATCGACTACTATTCGCGAATCGCCGAGGTGATGTTGCCCCACCTCGCCGGTCGCCCGATCACCCGGAAACGCTGGCCCAACGGTGTCGAGTCGATGCCGTTCTTCGAGAAGGACCTGCCGTCGTCGGCGCCGGACTGGCTCGCCCGGTTCGGCGAGCAACACAGCACACGCGTCATCACCTACCCGCTCGCCACGTCACGCGCCGACCTGGTGTGGTTCGGCCAGATGGCCGCGCTGGAACTGCACACCCCGCAGTGGCGGGTGCCGGCCGACGGGGCGGCGCCCAAGGCCGACCGCCTCGTGCTCGACCTCGACCCCGGGCCGGGGGTTCCGCTGACGCAGTGTGCCGAGGTCGCGCTGATGATCCGCGACATGCTCGCCGCGGCCGGTCTGACCGCCTTCCCGGTGACCAGTGGCGGCAAGGGGATGCATCTGTACGCACGTTTCGACCGGCCCGTCTCCCCCGAGGCCGCCCGCACCGTGGCCAAGCAGATCGCCACCAGCCTGGCGGCCGCCCACCCCGACGACATCACCGCGACCATGGCGAAGTCGGTCCGCGACCGGAAGGTGTTCATCGACTGGAGTCAGAACAGCGGATCGAAGACGACCCTCGCGCCGTATTCGATGCGCGGTCGCGAGCAGCCGTGGGTGGCCGCGCCGCGCTCCTGGGGCGAACTCGCCGATCCCGACCTCGCCCAGCTGTTGTTCGACGAAGTCCTCGAGCGCGTCGAGTCCGACGGTGACCTCCTCGCCGACCTCGATGAGCCGCACGATCTCGCCCCGGCGAATGAGGAGGTCCCACCAACCGCTCAGGAACTGATCGAGGCCACCTCGAACAGGCCCGCACCGAACCCGGTCGTCAACCTCGGCGAATACCGCCGCAAGCGCGATGAGTCCAAGACCCCCGAACCGTTCGGCGACGACGCACATCGTGAGCGCACAGGGTCGGACGACACCGCCGGCAACCCGATATTCGTCATCCAGGAACACCACGCCCGACGACTGCACTACGACTTCCGGCTCGAGCGCGACGGTGTGCTGGTGTCCTGGGCGGTGCCGAAGAACCTGCCCGACGATCCCGGACAGAACCGGCTGGCCGTGCACACCGAAGACCATCCGATGGACTACGCCGACTTCGAAGGCGACATTCCGGCAGGTGAATACGGCGGCGGACATGTGGAGATCTGGGATCGCGGCACCTACGAGACCGAGAAGTGGCGCGACAACGAGGTCATCGTCCGGTTGCACGGCGAACGCATCCAGGGCCGCTACGCGCTGATCAAGACCGGCGACAAGAACTGGCTCGCCCATCTGATGAGCGACGAACCGCGGCCCATCCTGCCCGACAGCCTGCGCGACCCGCGTCCCATGCTGGCCACCGACGAATCCATCGAGAACCTCGACGGGCGCGATTGGGCGTTCGAGGGCAAGTGGGACGGCTACCGAATCCTGTTGCGCTACATCGACGGAGACTTCCGCCTCACCTCCCGCTCGGGCATCGACATGACCGCCGACTTCCCCGAACTGCGGTCCATCGCCGACGATCTGGGTCTCCTCGACGTGGTTCTCGACGGCGAGGTGGTGGCCCTCGACGCCAGCGGTCGCACCAATTTCACCCTGCTGTCGGCCCGAAACAACACCGAGGAGGACTTGACGCTGAAGTTCTACATCTTCGACATCCTCTATCTCAACGGCACCTCGCTGCTGCGGCGCCCGTGGTCGCAGCGACGTGAACTACTCGACGAACTCGCGCCGGCCTTTGCCCATTCGGCCTTTGCCGAGGTTCCGGCACTGCTACCCGGGCCCGGCCGTGCCGCCCTCGAGGAGAGCCGCGCACAGGGCTACGAAGGTGTCGTCGCGAAGCGGCGGTCGTCGACCTATCAGCAGGGGCGTCGAACGTCCCAGTGGCTCAAGCACAAGAACTGGAGCGACATCGAGGTGGTGGTGGGCGGATACCGGCCGGGGCGCGGCAACCGGGCGCACACGATCGGATCGTTGTTGCTGGGGTTGCCCGAGGACACCGGCCTGCGCTACGTCGGTCGCGTCGGCACAGGGTTCACCGACGCCCAATTGCGAGCGCTGGCCGAAGAACTCGAACCGCTGCGGATCAAGCGCAGCCCGTTCGTGGACAAACTCGACCGGCCGGTTTCCTCGAGCGCGGTCTGGGTACTGCCCAAGATAGTCGGCGAGGTGCGGTTCATGGACTGGACCACCACCGGCCACCTACGCCATCCCAGCTGGCGCGGTATCCGCCGGGACAAACTGCCCGGCGACCTCTGAGGAGAAGGGAGGACCCATGTCCGACGAACTCATCGCCATCAACACTCCCGACGGTGTGGCCGACGCCTATGTGACCACACCCGACGACGTGCCCGGCCCGATGCCCGGTGTGCTGTTCATCGTCGACGCGATCGGCCTACGTCCGCAGACGAAGACCATGGCCGACCGGATCGCGTCCTGGGGCTACGTCGTGCTGGTGCCCAATGTCTTCTACCGCGACGGGACCGCTCCTTCGTTGGAACCCATCGGCGATCTGACCGAACCGGAGAATCGTGCGACGTTCATGTCCGAGGCGATGTCTCGGGTGAAGGCTCTCACGGCCGACCTCGCCGAGCGAGACCTGTCGGCCTACATCGACGCCCTGCGCGGGCGCGACGACGTCCGGCACAGCGACATCGGTGTCACCGGCTACTGCATGGGCGGTCGCCTGGCGTTGTTGGCCGCGGCCACCCGTCCCGATGCGGTCGGCGCGATCGGTATGTTTCACATCGGCGGGCTGGTCACCGACGACCCGGACAGCCCGCATCACCTGCTCCCGAAAGTTCGTGCCGATGTGTTGGCGATTCACGCCGCCGATGGCCGTCGCCACGTTCGAGCACGCACTCACCTCGAGCGGGGTGAGCCATTCGGCATGGGTTCATGCCGGCGCCCACCACGGGTTCACCATGGCCGACACGGCCGTGTATCACCCGGAAGCGGCCGAGGAGCACTTCGAGCGACTCCACGAGCTGTTCACTCGCACGCTTCGCTGACGTGCCGACGTGGCCGCTCACCGGCGCTGCAGGCACCGCTGCCGCCAACGAATCGGGCCGAATTGCACGCCTCGTCGCGCCGTGCCGACGACTCTTGACTAGCCTCGGATGAGTCAGGGAGCAAGGAGCGTGTGTGTTCGTCGTCGCCCACATCAGCGACCTTCATTTCAACGGCACGCGGTACAACCGCAGCCGGATCGAAGCGACGCTCGACTACATTCATGCCCGCGCGAAAGGCATCAACGCGCTGCTGGTGACCGGCGACATCACCGACGAGGGCAGCGAGGCGGAATACCGGGAGGCCTACGGCACCCTCTACAGCCCGTTGCCCATGCTGATCACGGCCGGCAACCACGACCATCGCGCACACTTCAATGCGGCATTGCTCGGCATGGAGAGCAGTGCGCCGGTCAACCGGGCCGAGCTCATCGACGGAGTTCTTTTCGTCGTCTGCGACAGTTCCATTCCCGGCCGCAATGACGGCCACCTCTCCGACGAGACACTTCGCTGGATGTCGGAACAGATCACGCATGCCGGACCAACGGTGCCGGTGCTGGTCGCCTTCCATCACCCGCCCGTGACGTTGGGCATGTACTTCATGGACTCGATCCGCCAGACCGGCGAGGAGCGGCTCGCCGCGCTGGTCACCGAACACCCGAACATCGTCGGATTCGTGTGCGGGCACGCACACACCCCGGCGGTCACCACCTTTGCCGGCAGGCCGTTGGCGATCGCACCGGGCGTCGCGTCCACACTGAATCTGCCGTTCGAGGGCACGGAGATAATCAACCGCGGTCAGCCACCGGGCCTCGCCTTCCATTTCCTGCACGGACTCGACGACGGTCGCGACGCATGGCGGATGATCACGCACTATCGTGCGGTGATGTTCTAGGCATCGAGGTTGACGAGTGCGGCGAACGTCCCGGAAACCGGCACGTCCACCTCACTCGGCGGGCAGCGAATCGATCGCCGACGACCCTGCGTCGAGCAGCGACTCCAGTAGCTTCCCACCGAACTCGGTGATCAGGCCCGGGCCGGTGTCGGGCAGGTTGTCGGGTAACGGCAGGCCGGCCGCGCGCGTCGCCGGGATCTCGGCCGCACGCGTCGCCTCGAGCCGAATCCCCTTCTGCTGATCGAGGGTCAGGGGTTGGGCGTATTTGCTCAACTCGGTCGCCGTGGTGACCGTGGCGACGGCGCGCAGCCCGACGGCGGCGAAATCGGCCGCGGCACGCCGGATGTGGTTGGGCGAGGTGATCAGGATGATCTCGCTGATGCCCTTGCCGCGCAGGATCTCGGCGGTGTTCTGCGCGTTGGCCACCGTCGATCCGGAGCGGCCCTCCTCGGTGATCCGCGCCGCGTCGACACCGTTGGCCACCAACCATTTCTTCATGGCGGCCGCCTCGGTGATCCCCTTCTTGGGTGCCCCACCGGCCACCACTATCGGTGCCCCCGTTGTGGTTTCTGCCTGCGCCTGCCCCGCGGTCACCCGGCGGACGAGCTCCGGCGCCATCTTGCCGTTGCCGTTGAGCCCGTAGCCGAGGATGACGATCGCCGTGCGGCCGGAGACACTCTTGGGCGACGTGTCCGGAACGATCTGCGCGGCAGCATCGACGCCGGAGATGATGTCGCGGGCGGTGGTGTGCAACGTCCGGTTGATCCCGTTCAGCCGGGTCAGGGCAGCCTGACTGGCGGCCTCATCATCGGCTTGCGCCGACCAGATCGCCTGCAGGGCGAGCGCATACGGGTCGACCGGAACAACGGCGAGCATCTCCTTCAGCGACTGCAGCCCACCGGTCACGTCGCCGGCGGCGAACTTCTGCTGCGCAGAGTTGTAGAAGGTGGAGGGATCGACGGCGGTCACCGCGGGCCGAACGTCGACCCCGGCGGCATGATCGAAGGGCAGCACACCGACGACCAGACCGCCGATCGCCGCACTCACCACAGCACCGACCGCGACCACCCGTCGACATCGCTTCACTTTTGTCACACCCGTCACTTGCGTAACAGTAGGTCTGGCCGGCAACGACGCCGCACCTGTCTGATCCCAACTCGATAACACCGCCACCGATGTCGCTCACGCACTCGTTCCCGTCCCCTCAGACGTGGGGCGGGAACGAGTGAGTGACTGGTTCACCGTCGGATACCGGCCACCTTCAACAGTTCCGGGCGTCGCAAGACCAGGCCGACCCAGATCAGGACGCCGAAGTACACCGGGAAGAGGGTGTGGTCGAGCAATGGGGACTCGATGCGCATGTTGGCGGTGACCGCACCACCGAGGTAGGCGGTGAGTCCGACCGCCCCGAGCACAGCAGTCCGCGGAATCGCCCACACCACAAGGCAGATCAGCAACACGGTGCCCATCACGTAGGTCTGGTCGATCGGGAAGCCGAGTTCGGCGGTGCCCTCGACGACCGCTTCGGGCCGCGTCAGCTTCCCGAACACGTCGAAGACCAGAAATGCGCCGAGCAGAACGCTGATGACGACTCCAGTTGTGTGGCGCCAGTTTCGAGTACCCGATTGCACGTCTGTCGATGTGTCGGTGATGTCTGATGTGGTGGTCATGATGTCCTCCGGTTGGGTGTGGTGGTTCTGCCGGGATAGACCACCGCTTGCGGAGAAACTCATCGCCCACCGTCCGACTCTTCCCCCGGGTGTTGTTTCTTCGGTCGACTGCAGTCAGCCGAAGAAGCGATACCCGGGGGAAGAACCGAAAGCCTACAGCGCCTTGAGCTCCTCGATGACGCTGTCGACGCTCTTCTTCGCGTCGCCGAAGAGCATCGAGGTGGCGTCGGCGAAGAACAGCGGGTTCTCGATGCCGGCGTAGCCCGAACTCATCGACCGCTTGAGCACGATGGTGGACCGCGCCTCGTCGACGTTGAGGATCGGCATGCCGTGGATCGGCGAGCCCGGGTCGTTGCGGGCGGCCGGGTTGGTGACGTCGTTGGCGCCGATGACGATCGCGACATCGGTGCGGTTGAACTCACCGTTGATGTCGTCCATCTCCTTCATCGCGTCGTATTCGACGTCGGCCTCGGCCAGCAGCACGTTCATGTGGCCCGGCATGCGGCCGGCGACCGGATGGATCGCGTACTTGACCTCGACCCCCTTCTCCTCGAGCAGGGCGGCCATCTCCTTGACGGCGTGCTGGGCCTGCGCGACGGCCAGGCCGTAGCCGGGCACCACGATGACCTGGTTGGCGTAGGCCATCTGGATCGCGGCGTCAGCGGCCGAGGTGGCCTTCACGGTGCCGCCGGCAGCCCCGGCGGGTCCACCGCCGGCGGCGTCACCACCACCGAAGGAGCCGAACACGATGGCCGGGATCGAACGGTTCATCGCCTTGGCCATCAGGTTGGTCAGGATCGAACCCGAGGCGCCGACGATCATGCCGGCCACGATCAGTGCGGTGTTGTCCAGCGCGATACCCGCGGCCGCCGCGGACAGACCGGTCATCGCGTTCAGCAGCGAGATGACCACCGGCATGTCGGCGCCACCGATCGGGAACACCACGAACAGACCCATCACACCGGCCGCGACCAGCAGGCCGACCATCCACCACCCACTGGCCCCGCCCCCGTTGGCGGCGTCCACACCGAGATAGATGGCGATACCCAGCGAGACCACGAACAGCACGATGTTGGCCAGCTGGAACAGCCGCGCATTGCCGACGAAGACCTTCTCCAGCCCCTTGGGCAGGATCTCCTGCAGCTTCGAGAAGGCCACCAGCGAACCCCAGAAGGAGATCGAACCGATGATCGCGGCGATCAGCGAACCGATCACCAACGGCGAGGCCGGTTCGGTGTTGTGGAATTCGGCGAAGCCCGACGTCTCCAGGAATTCCGCCCACGCGATCAGCGCGACGGTACCGCCGCCGACGCCGTTGAACAGCGCCACCAGCTGCGGCATCGCGGTCATCTTGGTCTTGAGTGCGGGCGGGATACCCAGTGCCACACCGACCACCAGGCCGACGACGATCAGGATCCAGTTGATCGCGGGCACCCCGACGGTGGAGTGCCCGTCGTCGCCGATCGCGCCGGCGTTGTAGACGTAGAGCAGCGTCGCGGCCACGGCGAGGGCCATACCGCCCGCAGCGATCCAGTTGCCGCGCACCGCGGTCTTCGGCCCGGTCAGACCCATCAGGCCGTAGATGAACAGGGAGAACGAAACGATGTAGAGCGCCATCACCAGGTACGAGATGCCCTGGCTCGGCGTGTGGGCGTCGGCCGCCAACAGCAGGTCCGCGGTCACTTGGCCGCCTCCTTCTTACCCTTGAACATGCCGAGCATGCGGTCGGTGACCGCGAATCCGCCGATCACGTTGAGTGTGCCGAACACCAGCGCGACGAAGGCGATGATGCGGATACCCCAGTTGGCGTCGGCCGGAAGCTTGCCCAGCACCACCAGTGCACCGAGCACGACGATGCCGTGGATGGCGTTGGTGCCCGACATCAGCGGGGTGTGCAGTGTGTTCGGGACCTTGGAGATGACGGCGAAGCCCACGAACCCGGCCAGCACCAGGATCGCGATGTTCGCCAGCAGACCGGTGTACATCAGCCAACCGCCTCCTTCTCGCGGGTCACGCAGGCGGCCGCGATCACCTCGTCGTCGAAATCCGGTGCGATCGCACCGTTGTCGTCGAGCATCAACTCGATGAGCGCGAACAGGTTCTTCGAGTACAGCTCGCTGGCATGTTCGGGCATCGTCGCCGGCAGGTTGAGCGGCGAGCTGATGGTGACGTCGTGCTTCACGACGGTCTGTCCGGGCTCGGTGAGCTCGCAGTTGCCGCCGGTCTCCCCGGCGAGGTCGATGACGACGCTGCCGGGCTTCATACCCTCCACGGCGGCGGCGGTGACCAGGCGCGGCGCGGGACGTCCCGGCACCAGCGCGGTCGTGATGACCACGTCGAAGCCCTTGATCGCGTCCTCGAGCGCCTGCTGCTGTTTCGCGCGCTCCTCGTCGGTGAGTTCGCGGGCGTACCCACCCTCACCGGCGGCGTCGATGCCCAGGTCCAGCCACTGCGCGCCCACCGACCGCACCTGCTCGGCCACCTCGGGCCGCACGTCGTACCCGGTGGTCCGCCCGCCGAGCCGCTTGCCGGTGGCCAGCGCCTGCAGGCCCGCCACACCGACTCCGAGCACCAGCACCGTTGCGGGCTTGACCGTGCCCGCCGCCGTGGTGAGCATCGGGAAGAACCGGGTCGACAGATCCGCGGCCACGACGACGGACTTGTAGCCCGACACGTTCGCCTGCGAACTCAACGCATCCATCACCTGGGCGCGGGAGATTCGCGGGATCGCCTCCACCGCATATGCCTCGACACCCGCGGACTTCAACGCTGCGATCTGATTGTCGGCGTTGCGTGGAGCCAGGAAGCCGATCAGCTTCTGGCCGCTGCGCAGTCTGCCGATCTCGTCGTCGGTCGGCGGCGCTACCCGCACCACCACGTCGGCCGAATACGGATCACCGATCGTGGCACCGGCCTCGGCATAGTGTTCGTCGGGGATCAATGCCCCCAGACCGGCACCCGATTCGACGATCACCGGGACACCCTTTCCGACCAGCGAGGCCACCACCTTGGGGACCAACGCCACTCGGCGCTCGCCCGCGGCGGACTCGCGCACGACACCCACACTCATAGTTCTCACCCTTAGTTCTGGTCAGGTACGCACTTGGCTGACCGAACCCCGCGGTCGCCCCATCGCATTCGGATCGCGGTTGCGATGTGCCGGGAGGCAGTGCATTGTCACCCGGCTCACAAAAACGTGCGACGAACATAGCATGAGGTCACGCGCGCGCGTTCGGTCAGTCGGATTGGTCACTCAACCCTTGACGGAACACGTTCTATGGGAAATGGACATATGTCCAGACGGTGTTACATATGTCGGCGTCGTCGCAGCGTGCCCCCTTGCCGCCGCCGGAGCGTCATCACCGCTGCGGGTTCCGGACCCGTGTTGGCTCAGATCTCCGGATTCTGCGGCCCGCACGGCGGTGACCTGGGTCGCTACAGTGCCCGGTGGACACCAACCCGATCCGGGCCACCCGGAGCCGAGCGCAAGATCCGACATCGACAACCCCACGGCAGCGGTCATTGCCGCCCGGCAGCCCAACGCGGATACCGACCGGTGTTGTGCTGCAACGGAATTTACAACCAGACCTCGCCGCGGCCACGCCGGCCAACGGAATACCGCCGACCCGGTCGATACGGCCGACCCAGATGACACGTCAGCGCGCCGGCACGACACCATCGGCGATGGCGCAGCGCTCCGGCGTCATCTGGGACAGCCGCCGCCACCCCGTCGACCCACTCTCACCGACTTGGGCAGACGTTTCACGGGGTTGGACACCAACGTGAGCCAACTCGGGTAGCACGAGGTCACGCGCGCGCGTTCGGTCAGTCGGATTGGTCACTCAACCCTTGACGGAACACGTTCTATGGGAAATGGACATGTGTCCAGACGGTGTTACATATGTCGGCGTCGTCGCAGCGTGCCCCCTTGCCGCCGGAGCGTCATCACCGCTGCGGATGCCGGACCGTTCGGTCGCGGCCGGCGCGACGCGCCGCCATGTCCATGTCGGCGATGATGCCCTCCGCGCTGCGCGCTGCTGCCCGGCACACGCGCGTCGTGAACACGTCGTTGAGCGGATGGTCGGCTCGACCACGCCACCGCTGCACGGCGGCGACCGCGCTCGACCGGCCCGTCGTCATCGTCTCGAACGGGTCGAGCCCCAACCGGTCGTCGGGCGAGGTGCCGTATCCGCCGATGATCCGGGTGGCGTCTACCAGCTCTCCCTCCGACAACGACGTTCGCTCACAACGCAGCAGGCCGAGCAGTCGCACTTCCTCGAACCCGTGGACGTCGCCGAGCATCCGCCGCACATCGGCCGCGAGTCGCATCGTCGCCGGCATCTCGTACTGCCGGAGAATCCGGAGCAGGTCGGTGAGCGCGGAATGGACTTTCAACTGATCGGCGCGCTGTCCGAATTGCACATCGATGATCGACCGTAGTTCGGTGAGGCCGCTACGGGTCAGCAGTTCGTCGGCCAGCGAGCTCGAATCGCCGACGCCGCCCTGGATCGACGCGATCGCGAGCCGGATGCCGAACAGGCCGAAGCGCCGGAGCAGATGCGCGCGGGTCTCGTGGTCGATCGGCAGCACGCTCTGCTCCCGGACGAAGCGGTCGGCCGACAGCATCGCGAGTTGCAGGTCCTCGGCAGGCGCGGCGGCGAGTGCGGCCAGCGCGACATACTCGCGTTGGCGCAGGGTCCGTGCGGTGAGCGCGAGGAGTCCGGCGACCGGCACCACGGCCTGACACAGTCCCGACGCCGACAGGTCGGCTGCGGTGCGCGCCGCGATCTCCTTCGCCGAGAGCATCGCGTCGATCCGGCCGACCCCGAGTTCGTCGGCGCGCGAGAGCACGCCGATCACGCCGAGGGGCCCGGACCGTCCACCGACCTGACGGCTCAGTTCGGCCAACGTCGAGACGTCGTTCGCCGTGGTCGTGCGCATCAGATACACCACGGCGTCCGCCCCGGACACCCCGTCGGCGGGAGTCAGCAGACGCAGCGTGCGCTCGGAGACCTCGGCATTCAGCGAGGCGGTACCCGGCGTGTCGATGACGGTGCAGCGCGTGAGCTCGGTGGTCGGCCACTGCACTTCGAGCCGGTCGATCGACGCCGGATCGAGGGCAGCGAGATCGAAGTCGAGGCGGCCGTCGGTTCGCTGGATCGGGACCGGCGCGCTCAGTCCGTTCTGGTGATACGCCCGCACCGCCGGCGCGGTGCCATGACGAAACCACGTGACCATCTTGGTGCACTCCGTCGCGTCGGTGGGCGCGAGCTCCTCGCCGATCAACGCGTTGAGCAGCGTCGATTTGCCTGCCTTCAACGTGCCGGCCAGCGCGATGCGCAGTGGTTCGCCGAGCCGTCGTGCGCAACGATCCAGCTCATCGATCGCCGCTGCGACATCTGTACCCGGCGCGGCCCGTTCGGTTCGGTAGGCATGCGCAGCGGTGGCCACGAGCTGCTGTACCCGGTCACACGTGTTCACGGACACCCCCGGCCGCCCAGGTGGTCACCTCGGACAGAAACGATTCGTGGCCGGTGAGAGCCTTCAGTCGTGCTTCCCGGGAGGCCATCTCGGCTCGCGCCGACTCCTCGGTCGCCTTGATGGAATCGCTGAGCGACTGCGCGGTCTGTTCGGCGATACCGCGGAAGTGGTCGCGCAGCACGCGCTGGGCGGTGCGTAGCCGGAAGCGTGACTCGCGGCCGACCTCGAAGAGCACGTCGTCGACGAACTTGCGCACCGCGGCCTTCGCCTCGGCGCGACGACGGGCGAGTCGCATCTCCTTGTCCTCTTTGTAGGACTTGCGGCCCAGCAGCACGCCGGCCGCGATCGAGAACGGGTTGATCATCGCCATGCCGACCACGGTCGACATCATCCCGAACATCATCATGCCGCCATAGGACCCGCGCATGCCGGTGACGAGCTTGTGCACCGTCCCCGACGGCGCCTGTTCCAGATCGCTGAGACCGTCGACGGGTGCGAGGCCGCCTCCGACGGAGGCGAGATCCAGCCGGGGTATCGCCACCTCGCCCGTGTCGGCGAACGTCTCGGCCACTCGTTCGGCGAGCGCCAGCGACTGTTCGTGCGCCCAGATGAAGTTGTCGCCGACCGCTTCCGCCACATCGGATTCGAGCTGCTCGCCGAGCGCCTGCCAGACCGTCGCGGGGTCGCCGGCGTCGATCGTCGACTCGTATTCCTTGACCAGAGTGCGGGTGCGGTTGCGCAGGTCGTAGTCGGATTCCGCAGACAGGTCGGCGACGCCGTCGGCGAGTACCTGCTGCCACAGCGCGGTTCGCGCGGACAGCTCCTTGGCCTCGCGACGCGCCCGCTCGAGTTCGGCCACGATACCCTCGCGCGCCGCCGGATCTCGCAGCGTGGCCAACTCGGGCGCGATGGTGAGGGTGAGGTGCTCGGCGATGGCCCGGATCTCACTCATCACGAACCGCTGCATCTCCGCCGATGCGTCGGCGAGCACCTCCTTGTCGAGGAACTCGATGATGCCGGGGAACCCGGATTCCGAGTTCAGCTCTCTGTCGTCGAGGCGGATGGCATGCGACCTGAGCAGCGACGACACCGGCAAGGGCGCCATGTCGAGTCCGGCCCGGCGAAGATGTGTGACGTCTGCGGCGATGACGTCCCGCCACATCGGGTACAGGTCGGTCTTGGTGGCCGCGCACAGTGCATTGGTGCACAACTCGGTGGACTGACGGATGAACGTCATCTCCGGTGCCGTGTACTCCTGACTGACATCCGACACGACGATGATCGCGTTGGATGCCGCGAGCAGACCGAGGGTGGCGGCGGCGTGTGGCGTTCCGACACCACCGGCGCCGGGGGTGTCGACCAGGACCAGTCCCCGCCGGAGCAGGGCGCTGGGAACGCGGATGTCGACACGCAGCACCCGTGCCCCGTCGGCCTCGGGAGCGTGGGAGAGGTCGCGGGTGATGTCGTCCATGGTGAGCGCAACGGTTCGCTCGTTCCCGTCGGCGTCGGCCACCACGAGCTCTGCGCACGGCTGTTCGGCGTACCCGATCGTCGTGATGGTGGTGGTCGTCTCGGCGTCCCCGACCCGACAGACGGGCACATTGAGCAACGCGTTGATCAGTTGACTCTTACCCTGTTTGAGCTGACCGACCACCACCACACGAGCTCGTGGATCGGTGATCCGTCCCCGCGCGGCCCGCAACCGGGCGACCAGGTCGTGGCGCCCGGTGTCCGCACCGACGGCGATCAGCCTGTCGATGATGGCGCACACCTTGGATGCGTTGGGGTCCACGGGAATACCTCGATTCGATGGAATTGCTCTCGGGGCGGTCGGGTCACGGCCGAGTGTCCGCCGTCATCGGTCGGAGATCACCCGCCCGATGACGGCGGAAACATCGGCGGCATCAGAAGATGTCGTCGAATACGTCTCCGATGGCGCCGACTGCGTCACCGACGGCACCGCCCACGGCTCCGGCCGCCCCGCCGAGCAGCCCGCCGGCCGCGTCGACGACATCGCCGGGCAGCAGGCCCGAGTCGGTGTTGTTGGTGACGTCATGGGAATCGTGGTTGTAGGAGTCGTTGATCGAGTTGTCGTCGTGGGAGTCGTGGATCGAGTTGTCGTCGTGAGAGTCGTTGAACGAATCGGAGATGTCGTGCGAATCGTGTGTCTCGGTGTAGCTGTTGCTGTTGTCGCTGGTGATGCCGCCACGCGTATTACCCAGGTTGATGCCGTCGAGGTTGACGTCGCCGCCGCCCCAACCACCGCCGGCTTCCCCGCCGCCCTCGACGGTCAGGCTGTTGTGGCTGTCGTTGTAGCTGTTGTCCTCGATGTGGGTGTTCTGCGTGTTGCCGCTGTTGTTGCCGTGCACGGATTCGTCGACGTGAACGCTGTTGTCCTCGTAGCTGTTTCCCACCGAATTCCCGTCGCCCGCCACACCGCCCGTGGTGGCGATCGGCCCACTCGCGTCCCCGCCGACGGCCACGGATCCCGTACCCGAGGCGGTGGTCGTGGTGGTGGTCGTGGTGTCGGCGGACGCGTCCATTCCCGAGACGTTGTCCCCGCCGGTCCATTGTGTGGTCATGGTGTTTTCTCCTGATCTCGTCGATGCTGTCCACATCGGTTGCTGCTCTGGCTGGTGATCGAAAGTCGTTGCCTTCCGACACAACTGACGCTACGGGCTACCTGCCGGCGAGAGAACGGGGTTCACCCCCTCCCCTCCGTGGACCCGATCGGGGGTCGTCACGAATGCGCCCCACCACATTAGGGAGTGTGGGCAAGGCGGTCGCCGGGCCGCACACAGATGTGGGCGGCCACCGGTCCGCCGGCGGCCGCCCACATCGTGGTTCGCGCGAGAAGTGTTGTGATCTAACCCATGTCGAGTCCCGCATCGACGGGCGCGACAGCTGCTGCGGCGGGCTCGCCGACGGGTGCGGGGTCGTACCCGGTCGACATGGGTTGCGCCACGGCAGGGGTGTCGTAGGTGACCGGTTCGGCGATGGACACCGGCGCATCCAGCGGCACATCCACCGTGCCGTCGAGCGGGTCGGGATCTTCCGGGTACGTCCACTCCGAGGGTCCGTCCACCGCGTCGGGGGCAGTCGTGCTGTCGGCAAGCTCGGTCGTGTCGGGATCGTCATCGCTCGTCGACTGGCCGCCCGCGGTCAGGTCGTCGACGGTCGTGGTCAGCCTCGGGTCGATGGGCGCGTCCGACACCAGGTCGTCCGGAATGGGGTCGGCGAAAGGCAGAGTGGTGGCCAAGGCGTGCAACGGCTGCTCCGACACCCCGAACACCGTGCTGTCGTCGACCGGAATCGGCGCGGGATGAAACGGCTGCGGCGCCGGGGCGGCAACAGGGGTCGTCGCCGGTGCGGGCGCCGAGACGTCGGCGCGATTGTGACTGTCGTTGCGACTGTTGTCGGTGACGTTCGTGTTCGCGGTGTTGCCGCTGCCGTCGCCGTCAATCGACTTGTCGACGTCGACGCTGTGGTCGTCCGTGGAGTTCCCGACCGTGTTGTCTGTCCCGGCGACACCGCCGGTGGTGGCGATGGGCCCGTTGGCGTTGCCACCGACGGCGACCGATCCGTCCCCGGTCGCCATCGTCTGGGTCGTGTCGACGGTGTTGTTGTCACCGATGATCGTCGTGTTGTTGAACTGCTGATAGTAGTTGTTGGTCACGTTCTGGATGATCGATGCGACGCTGCCGCCGCCGGAGACCGGCGGTGGCGCCCACCCGCCGTCGCCGCCCGCAGCCGGTTGCACCGCCTGCGCCGCGACGGTCGCCGCCTCCTGGACCTGCGCGGGTGTGACGTCGTCCAGCCCGGCCAGTTCCAGGCACCGGCCCGGGTTCTTCTCGAAATCCTCAGCGGCCTCCCCACTTTCGAACAGGTTCTGGATGAAGGCGATGAGTTCGTCCATCTGCTGGTTCGGATTCATGTCGTTCTCCCTGTGGTGATGCCTCTCTTCTGGAGGATTGGGGTGAACGCTACGGCGGTCCGGCGCCCGGGCACACGGGGTCCGACCCCGTCGTCGGACATCGGGATTGGGGATCGGATACGGGGATCCGGGACACCGTTAGGGGCAGCCCGATCACAGTCCGTCGAGCGGAAGGTCCACCGAATGGTCGACATCCGGCAGATCCGCCTGGGCACCGGGATCATCGAGTGCGAGGGCGTTCTCCTGCGATTCCGGGCGGTCCTCGATGAAGGGCCCTGCGGTGTCGACGGCGAACTGGTTGTGGTCGTCCGGAATTCGGCTGTCGTCGGTAGGAAACCGGCCGGCGCCGGCGGGATACGCCTCGACCTCGGCGGGAAAAGGCCTGCCCTCGGGGGCAAAACCCTCGGCCTCGACGGGATTCCGGTCGCTGTCGGCAGAAGGCGGGGCGCCGTCGAGGAATGCGGCGTCGAAGGCGTGGGCGACCTCGCTGGTCGACCAGATACTCGCATCGGACCCGACCGCACCCCGATCAAGGCCGGACGATGGCGGAGACGGACCGACGATCGCGAGGAGATTCTCGACGTCGGACACCGAGACGTGATGGAGTCCGGCGTCGATGAGTGCCTGCTGTGGATCACCGCGGAACGCGGCGGCCGTCTCCGGGTCGTAGTTCAAACACATGACGAAGTCGAGAAGCGTGCGCGTCGTCATGTCCGTTCCCTTCTCCGGCGGTTCTCGGACCGACGACGGCGCGTCGATGGGCCGGAACCCGACCCCGACCGCCACCCTGTGGGTCGGTGCACTTCGATCGTAGAGGCGTTGGTACATCGTCGTTTACGGGGTAGCGCCCGCACACCGACGTGCCGGCACTAGGGGGTGGCCGGCCGCCCCTGCGCGATGCGGTAGGGGGTCACCGACATCCGCGCAGGTGGAGCATCGGTCCGGCGCGCACCGTCGGGTAGGGGGTTGCGGGTTTTTTCGAGTAGTCGATTACTCACGCTTTCGCCGTGGCACCCGCCGAAACTCGACGCAGCCGATTGCACAGCACGAAGGAGGCGATCCGGATGACCGCAACAGGATTGGGCATCTCCATCGGCACAAGCCTATTCCGATCGAGTACGTATCCGATCGACAGCTACCCCGACCACGCACGAGCGTCGATTCTCACCCTCGTACCCCACCTGCCCCCAGAGGTGGGCACGCGACAGGAGAATCCGCGCGTCTCCGACGGCGGGATGACGATCCGGGGGTTCGTCGAGCGCGTCGGCGATCCCATCCCGCTCACCACACCCGACGGTGGCACCCACGATGCCCAGGCCCTGACCGCACACGCGATACGCAGTGTGATGCGCGGCGTCGCCGATCGATTCGACGGCTCGCCGTCGACCGTGATCGCCCATCCGGCGCATTGGCCGGACCACACCGTGGCGACGATGCGCGCCGCGCTCGGGCGCAACGGGTTGCGCCACGACATCCGTATCGAATCGGATATGTACTGCGCAGTGGAACGGCTCCGCGACCAGCCCGATTTTCCGGCAGCAGGGTTGCTGGCAGTGGTTGACGTGGGTGCCTCGGGGAGTTCGGTGGCGGTCCTCGAGCTCGGGTCGTCAGCCGACGGAGCGGAAAGACCCGACTCGGCACCGGCCGATGTCGTACGGCTCGAGCGTCCGAGTGGTGCCGATCTCGATCATGCAATCCTGCAGCATGTGCTCGGTCAGGTCCTCGACCCGGCGTCGGTGTCGACCGCCGACGTGAACCTCACCGACGCCATCCGGGGTGTGCGGGCGCAATGTCGACGCGCCAAAGAGGAGCTGTCGCAGAGCACGGTCTCCGTCGTCGACGTCGATCTGCCGGGTTTTCGCGGGGACATCCGGGTGACGAGAAATGAACTCGACGACCTCCTCGGCGAACAGCTTGCGCCGCTCGATCACGGCATCTCCGAGGCGCTCGACATCTCCGGTCGTCAGGCCTCCGACTTGGTGGCGATCGCCGCCATCGGCGGCGGCGCCAACATCGGTGCCATGGTGCATCACCTCTCGGGTCACTTCCACGTCCCGGTGCTGGTCGATCCCGACCCGGGGCAGACCGCAGCGCGGGGGGCGGCGCTGATCGCGGCCCGCAGCGCTCGGCGACCGGCACCCGTCGTCGGGCCGGCGGCCGGCGCCATGGTCGCGGCGGCCGACGCCGAACACACCCCGGCCCGCCCGCCGGCCACACCCTCGAATGACGCGTCGACACCCACCACGCGGCAGTTCCGACCCGCTACGCTCCCGCCGACCGCGCCGTTGGCCTCCGGCGCGGCCGGACCGGCTGCCGAGCAGGCGCCCGACGCGCGGTCAGCACGTCCGGTCCTTGAGTTCATCGAGTCCGAGCGCCGGACGGAGGCCGATGGCAAGCCCGGCAACAAGCGCCGAGCCGCGATCGTCGCCGTCGCCGCGCTCGCGGTGTTGGGCGCGGTCAGTGCGACCGCCTTCGCCGTCGCCAGGGACGGCGACTCGCCGCCGACGCCCCCTCCGGTGTCCACATCGGCACCGACCACCTCGACGTCGGAGCAAGTGGAGGAGGCCACCCGATTCGAGCAGGCCCCGGCACCGCCACTCGAGCCGCAGGTGACCACGCCAGACCCCACCGACGAGCCGGGTCCCTCGATCAGCACCCCCATCGACACAGAAACCGACTCCGGAACCGGTACGGGCACTGACCCGGGCACGGGTTCGGGTACCGATCCGGGCACCGACCCCGGTGGCGAATCCGATCCGGAGCCCGCTGCCGGTGAAGGCACGCCCGAGGAACCGGTCGCCGAGCCCGCCGGCTCACCGTCCGGGTGAACCCGATGTCCACACCGTCTCCGACGTCGCCGATCGACCTCGCCCGGCTGTCTGCCGACCTCGTCGGGTCCTATGACGACCTGCCCCATCCCGGGGGGATTCAACTCGTCCTCGGCGATGCCGGAACCGGGAAGAGTGAGATGCTACGCCACGTCCGCGCGTCGCTGCGCAGTCGTGGGATGCGTGTCGGCGCGCAGCCCGCACCGAGCCAAGCCGCCGACGTCCCACCGCCGGATGTCGACGTTCTGGTGATCGACGATCTCGATCAGCTCACCGACGAGCGACTGGCCGTGGTCACCGAGATCGCGAGCCGGGCGACGCCACCGATCGTGGCCGCTTCGCGGCCCATACATCGACGCGCGGCACTTCGGGTCGCGCTGACCGCACTGACCCGGGAGTCACCGCCGATCACGCTTGGCGGCCTCACCGTCGATGAGATCGAGACCGTGCTCGCCGAGGTCGGCGGCGACCACGGCAACCGGGCCCGCGAGGTCGCGGCGATGACCAACGGCAACCGGCAGCTCGTCGCCGCCGCACGCCACGCATTCGCTGCGGGAGCCGACATGCGCGGCGCCGCTGCCGCCGTCGCCGCATGCATCCGCGACCGATTGGCATCGCTCTCCGATCTCGAGGTCGAGGCGCTCGGCATTCTCTCGCTCCGGGTGGAGGTCGGGCCGACCGAGATGGCTGCGGCGCTCGGCATCGAGCCCCAACATGCCGCCGACGTCATCGACTCGGCCCGGTGCGTCGGGCTCTGCGGCGATGGTCCTGCGTTTGCGGCCGACGTGCGTCGCCAGGTGCTGGCCGCGATCGGACGGACGCGGATGGTGGAGATCGAACAGCAGCTGACCGCCGCGTTGCGCCCCCACGGCCTGGTCACCGATCACCTGGCGCGTCAGCTGTCGGCCGACGGAGTCGTGCCCTCGGTGCAGGATCGGCTCGACAACGCATGCCGGCTCCTGACCGCCGGCGACGCCGAAGCGGCCGGCACGGTGGTCGACACCCTGTGGCACGAGGTGCTCCCGCAACCACAGCGCGATCGTGCAGTCGAGATCGCATCGACGGTGGCGACGATGACGGGGCAGCCACATCGCGCTGCGAAACTGTACGCCTGGCTCGACACCACCCGAACCGGTGACCGCCCCGATGAGATTGTCGCGGCCGGTGGCGAGCCGATGCGGGCGATCGCGGAGGTGGCAATCGGGTCACCGGACCGTGTCCTGGCATTCGCGCGGGGCGAGTCCGAATTCGACGCCCCAGGTCTCACCACCGAGGTGGCATCCATGGTCGCCACCGGTCTGGCTCAGTCGTTGACCGAGGACAGCCCGGCCGCCCTGCACACCTTGATCCGCGCGGCGGCTGCCGAACGCAGTTGCGGCACCGGGACGTTGACCGCGGGCAGAGCGGTCGCCGTCGCGGCGCTGCTCGCCATGCACCGTGGACAGCTCTCCCGAGCTCGTGCCGTGCTCGAGCGCTCCCCCGCCGAGCGCCTGCCGCCCATGCATCGACCGCGGCATCGTGTGCTCATGGCCTGGGTCCACCTCTTGGAGGGCGACGTCGAGGGCACCGCGGCGCACATCTCCCACCTGACCGACCAGGTACGGTGCGTGCGGGACGAACTGGCGATCGCCGCGCTGCGGGTTGCGGTGGCTCGTCGGCGGGGCGACCCCGCGCAGCTCCGCGCCGCGTGGGATGCGGCGGCGAACGCGTTGGGCGAGTGCGAGATCGACCTCTTCGGCCTTCTGTTCGTCGGCGAACTGTGGGTGGCCGCGGCGGCGCTCGGTGAAACCGAGGAGATCGCCCCGCTGCTGGCACAGCTCCGATCGATCCTGCACGGCATCGGCGATGCCCCACAGTGGTCGGTGGCCACTCACTGGTACGGCGTGCACGCCGCCATCGCCGCCGAGTCACCGTCGGAATTGATCCCGCACGCGCAGGCGCTGGCCGCGGCGGGACGTGCCAATCGTCAGGCGGCCACGCTGGCCCGGGCCGGCCGGGTCTGGGTACATGTGTTGGGCGGCACGGTGACTCCGGAGGACGTGGAGATGGCGGCGCGGGGACTGGACCGGTACGGATACGCCTGGGACGGGGCCCGGCTCGCCGGTCACGCCGCCCTGCAGGCCTCTGATGCGCGGGTCAGCGCAGCGATGTTGCAGCTGGCCCGGTCGCTGCGCACCTACCGCCACGGCGTCGCTCCCGGGGGCGATCCGACACCCGACGCCGTCCCGGCATCGTCGGCGCCGGGCGAGCGGGCCACGCCGGGACCTGCCGTGACAGCGCTCAGCGAACGCGAACGCGAGGTTGCTGTCCTGCTGCTCTCCGGTATCACCTACCGCGGGATCGGCGAGCAGTTGTTCATCTCCGCGAAGACCGTGGAACATCACGTTGCGCGCATCCGCCGACGCATCGGCGCCGAGACGCGATCGGAGATGCTGTCCATGCTCCGTGCGATGCAGCTCGGCCGCGAGCTGACCGCCTGACGGGCGGACCCTGTGACGACGTCGCCGACGCGAGGCGCCGCAGAAGTGTCCGCGAGCATCACACCTTCGGCCCGACCGATCAGGACGGCGAGCAACGATCCGGTGCCCGAGGCCATGACGACGATCGGCACACCCCACCAGGGAACTCGTCTCAGATGACACGTGAGCGCGACACGATCGCTGCTGAGACGACCGCACGGCGCTGAGGTGCCATCTGGGACAGTCTCACGGCCAGACGACGATCCGCCCGTCGCGATCCTCCACGCGGTATACGCTCAGCGAGCCGATCCCCCTGTCGGTGCATCCAGTGGACACGACGGCACGTGCTGTGAGGGCACCTCGGCGGGCCGCACAGAACCGTCGGCCGGACACACCATCCGAGCAAGCTGAGCGATGAGCCGAACGGACACCCGCGATCAAGACACCGAGAAGGTACGCGCGTCGAGTCCGGTGGCGCCGTCGGGAATCGGGGACGCGTAGCTCTCGACCTGCTGCCGACCGTCCTTGTCGACGGCGCGACACTCCACCCTGTGCTCGCCGGGTGTCGCGTCCCAGGCGAATCGCCACTGCCGCCAGGTGTCGACGGAATATTCGGCGGCCAGGTCGGCACGCTGCCACGGCCCGTCGTCGACGCGTACGTCGACCGCCGCGATCCCGGTGTGCTGTGCCCACGCGGTTCCCGCGACGATCACCTCGCCCGCCTCGATCCTCGAGTCGGTGGGCCGATCGATCCGGGAGGACAGCTTGATGGGTCCGAGCGCCGACCAGCCACGGGTCGTCCAGTAGGCCTTGGCGTCGGCGAAGGAGGTGAGCTCCCAGTCCGTCACCCATTTCGTCGCCGAGACATAGCCGTAGAGGCCGGGCACGACCTGACGCACCGGGTACCCGTGTTCCACCGGCAGCGGTTCGCCGTTCATGCCGACCACCAGCAGCGCGTCGCGGCCGTCGGTGACCGCCGACACCGGTGTGCCGCAAGTCCATCCATCCGCACTCGTCGACAACAGCATGTCGGCGCCGGGCTGCACCCCGGCACGGTCGAGCAGGGCTTTCATCGGGACGCCCAGCCAGCGCGCGTTGTCGATGAGGTCGCCACCGACCTCGTTGGACACACACGTCAACGTGACGAGACGTTCGGTCATCGGCATCGCGATCAGGTCGTCCCAGCCGATGCGGGTCTCGTTGTCGACACGTCCGTGGATGCGCAGCGACCATCCGTCGGTGGTCAGGTTCGGGACCTGCAGCGCGGTGTCGATGCGGTAGAAGTCGGCGTTGGGCGTGACGAACGGGGTGGCACCGGGCAGGTCCAGGTCGGCGGCCGGCGGAACGGGCGGTGCCGGCGCGCGCGGCGTCGGCAACACGACCTTGGTGCGGTCGGCAACGGTACGTGCGGTGTCGGCCAGCATCCGGCGCCCGACCGTGCCCACCACCACGGCCAGGGCGGCGATGCCACCGGCGGTGAGCAGGAACCGCCGGTCGATGCCGGTGCGGGCGGTCTGCTCGCCGTCATCGTCGGGCGTGTCTGCCGACCCGAGCATCCCGACCAGCACGCGCACCGTGAGGATGGCGACCGCCGCGGCCAGCACCGACGGGACCGCGAAGGTCCACCGTGCCTCGGCGCGGCCCAGCGCGGCGACCATGCCGAGCAGTCCGAACGCACCCACGATCACCGACCCGATCGGCGGCCGCCGCTGCTCGACCATCCCGCACCCGGCGGCGATGAATGTGATGAGCACCGCCATCCCGACATAGAGCGCCGCCTTGTCGGCGGTACCGAAGGTGCCGATGGCGAATTCCCGGCCGAACGTGGGCGCATGGTCCACGACCCCCGCGGCGACGGCGAAGAACGGCGATGCGGCGGGATCGACGAAGGCCGCGGCGAGTTCGCCGACCGCGAGCCCCACACCGACGGCCAGCACGCCGGCCAGCGCGGCACCCACCAGCTGGCCACGGGCTCGAACTCCGGAGATCACACCCCTTGATACCTCAGGATGTCGGCCGCTTGCCGCGAGCCGGGCGAGCCGTCATCCTTCGGTCACAAGTGCCGATCGCTGCGCGGCATGCCGGCCGGCGCGGCGACCGAAATACGATCCCTCGCCGAGCTGGGTGCCACTCGCATAGCCCTTGCCGTCCTGGGCGAGATTGGCGGCGCAGGCACCGGCAGCGTAGAGGCCCCGGATGGGTGTGCCCGCCTCGTCGAGCACTTCGGCGTCCACCGATGTGGCCATACCGCCGATCGTGAAACAGGAGTACATGGCCTTGCCGAGGCTCAGATCGAAGGCGCCCCACGGACCGTGATCCTGCGGGGCGAGGAACTCCGCCGACTTGTGGAAGTCCGGGTCCGCCCCGCGGGCGGCGTTGGCGTTGTAGTCGGCGAGGGTCGTCTGCAAGCGGCCTTCGGGAATCCCGAGATCGGATTCCATCTCGGCAACGGTCTCCCACCCGTCGATCAACGTGATCAGGGGCACCTCGGGACGCTGCATATGGGCTTCGTCGACGATGAGGAATGCGGCCGAATCGGGTTGGTCCATCACGAATCCGGACGTGCGCGAATGGTAGGAGTCCTCGGCGACGAACCGGTCGCCGTTGCGGTTGACCACAATCCCGGTCAGCAGGATGCTGGGCGGATAGATCGGTGCGGTGACGAAGGCCTGATCCATGTGGCGTAGCGCCGCACCCACCGACTCCCCGAGCCGGATGCCGAGTCCGTCGTCGTAGGTACTGCCGAGGGTGAACGGCTTCTGCGCGACGTGCGGCACGTACCGCGCGACCATCTCCTCGTTCATCACGAAGCCGCCCGCGGCGATGATCACCGACTTCGCGCGGATGACGCCCTCTTCGCCGGGGGTGCGCCAGGAGGCGCCGACCACCGCGCCGGTGTCGTCGACGACGAGTCGGCGTGCACCGGTCTCGTAACGGATCTCCGCACCGAGTTCGGCGAGGCGCTTCACCAGCAACTCCACCACCATCGATGCACCGCCGGTGTCACCGGGCACCGGGACCTTGTGTCCGCGCGGTGCGGGTGTGGCGATGTTCTTGAACGGCCACACCTTCTCGTTGCCGGTGAACATCAGGCCCTGGGTCTGCGGCTGGATGACCGCCTTCTCGGGGTAGAAGCTGCGCTCAAAGGCGAAACCGAGCGACTCGAGCCAGTCGAAGTGTTCGACACTGTCGACGCAGTAGGCGTGGATCTTGTCCGGCTCCGGATCGCGCGACACCGCGGTGAGGTATTTCTCCATCTCCTCGGGACTGTCGTCGTGGCCGGTGGCCTGTTGCACGGCGGTGCCGCCACCGAGATAGAAGTGCCCGCCGGCCATACAGCTGGTACCACCCGCAGCCGCGGCGCGTTCCAGTACCAGCACCTTCGCGCCCGCTGCCGCTGCCTCCACTGCGGCACTCCCGCCGGCCACCCCGCACCCGATGACCAGCACGTCGACGTCGTCGGAGTAGGCCGCGACAGAGGCGGCGGCGATGGTCTCGGGGATCTCAGAACCTGCCATGCCCACAGCGTAAACGATCAACTAGAACCTGTTCTAGTTCTGGCGTGATCCCTGCGCAGCAGGATACCAACCGCGCACTCGCCACGCCCGCGCGCACGTCGCGATGTGCGCGGGAGCCCGACGGGTGCGCGGTTGCGTAGGGCCCGGACACTAGCGGCGCGAGTGCGCGCGGAACCGCCGCAGTCGCAGGCTGTTGGCCACCACGAACGCCGACGACAACGCCATGGCGCCGCCAGCGAGCATGGGGTTGAGCAGTCCGGCGGCGGCGATCGGGATGGCCGCGACGTTGTAGGCGAACGCCCAGAACAGGTTGCCCTTGATGGTGGTCAGGGTGCGGCGGGCGAGTCGGATGGCGTCGACCACCGCCCACAGGTCACCACTGACCACCGTCAGGTCGCCGGCCTGGATCGCCACGTCGGTGCCGGTGCCCATCGCGATACCCAGGTCGGCCTGGGCCAGCGCGGCGGCGTCGTTGATGCCGTCGCCGGCCATCGCCACCGAGCGGCCGTGGCTCTGCAGATCCGCGATGGTCGCCAACTTCTGGGCGGGCGTGACCTCGGCGATGACCTGTTCGATGCCGACCGACCGGGCCACGTGGTCGGCGGCGCCGGTGTTGTCGCCGGTCAGCAGCACCGGGGTCAGGCCCATGTGTTTCAGTTCGGCGATCGCCGCCGCCGACGACTCCTTGATCTGGTCCCCCACCACGAGCACCGCGACCGGTCGGTCGTCGAACGACACGATCACCGCCGTGGCGCCGCCGCCGTGCGCCCCGGCGACGGCGTCGGCAAGAGGTTCGGGCAGCTCGCCGACGTCGCGGCTCGGCTTCCGGACGGTCACGCGAACGCCGTCGACAACGCCGGTCACCCCGGCGCCCTCGATCGCGCGGAATTCGTCGGCCGGCAGCGCCGGCTCGGCGTACCGGCGCGCGGCGGCCGCCACGATCGCGCGTCCGATCGGGTGTTCCGACCCCGCTTCGACGGCGGCCGCCGAGCGCAACGCCCATTCCTCGCACGGGCCGTCGGTGATGACGGCCATGGATTGCAGGGTCATCTCCCCGGTCGTCACCGTGCCCGTCTTGTCGAGCACGATCGTGTCCACCCGCTTGGTGGATTCGAGCACCTCCGGCCCTTTGAGCAGCACCCCGAGTTGCGCGCCCCGACCGGTCCCGACCATCAGCGCGGTCGGTGTGGCCAGCCCGAGGGCGCACGGGCACGCGATGATCAGCACGGCGACGGCCGCGGTGAAGGCGACCGAGATGCCTCCGGAATCGGCGGCGACGCTTGCGCTTCCGAGCCAGAAACCCAGGGTGGCGACGGCGATGGCGATCACGGCGGGCACGAAGTACGCGGAGATCCGGTCGGCGAGTCGCTGGGCGTCGGCCTTGCCGGCCTGCGCATCGGCGACCATCTTCGCCATCTGTGCGAGTGAGGTGTCCGACCCCACCCGAGTGGCGCGGACCAGTAGTCGGCCGGCGGCGTTGACGGTGGCACCGATGACCTCGTCGCCGGTGGTGACCTCGATGGGCACCGATTCGCCGGTGATCATCGACGCATCGACCGCCGACGCCCCGTCCACGACGATGCCGTCGGTGGCGATCTTCTCGCCGGGACGCACCACGAACACGTCGTCGACGGCCAGCTCGGACACCGGAATCCGGCGCTCGGCCCCATCGACGAGGACGGCGACATCTTTGGCGCCGAGGTCCAGCAGCGCGCGCAGGGCGTCGCCGGCGCGACGCTTGGCACGTTTCTCGAAGTAACGGCCGGCCAGCAGGAAGGTGGTGACACCCGCCGCGGCCTCGAGGTAGATGTTGGCCGCGCCGTCACCGCGGGACGCGATGAGATCGAAGCCGTGATGCATCCCGGGTTCGCCGGCCGTGCCGAAGAACAGCGCGTAGAGCGACCAGGCGAACGCGGCGAGCGTCCCCATCGACACGAGGGTGTCCATGGTGGTGGCGCCGTGACGCAGATTGATCCACGCCGCGCGATGAAATGGATAGGCACCCCAGACGATGACGGGTGCGGCCAGCGTAAGCGACAGCCACTGCCAGTAGGTGAACTGCCACGCCGGCACCATGGCCAACGCGATCACCGGCACGCTGAGCACAGCGGAGACGACGAGCCGCTGCCGCAGACTGTCGAGCTCGACGTCACCGCGCCCGGCCGGCTCCTCGTCCTCGTCGTCGCCCGACCCGGCGGCCGGCGACGCGTCGTATCCGGCGTCGCGCACCACCGTGATCAGATCGGCGGAGTCCAGCGTGGTCGGGAACTCGACATGCGCCTGCTCGGTCGCATAGTTCACCGACGCCCGGACACCGTCGAGCTTGTTCAGTTTGCGCTCGATGCGGTTGGCACACGAGGCGCAGGTCATGCCGTCGATGTCGAAGTCGATCTGTGCGATGGCAGTGGTCATCTCCCGCTACTCCGAATGCTGTTGGTGGGTACCGGGGGCGGGTACCGCCGGGTCCGTGGCCCACGGATCCACGGCCCGACCGACGCCGAAGGCGAGCACGAAGACCGCGGCCAGGGCGAGGACGAAGCCGGCGATCCGGTACGCAGGATTGTTCATGCCAGTTGGTAGCCGGCCTCGGTCACCGCGGCGTTCACCTCGGACAAGTCGAGTTCGCGGTCGCTGGTGACCTCCACGGCCCCGGTGTCGAGGGAGACGTCGACGCTGCGGACGCCGGCGATCTCCTCGATCTCCTCACGCACCGATGCGACGCAGTGTCCGCAGGTCATGCCGGCGACGGTGTAGGTGGCGGTGCTCATGACGGATTCCTCCTTGATTCAACGTCGAAACGACGCGTGCGCAGGGCTGTTCGGGTGTACCGGGATCTGTGTGGATGGTCCGCTCAGGACTTGACGAGACGGGTGATGGCCGCCATGGCCTCGTCGATCTTCTCGTGGCCGGCGGCGCTGCTCTCCTGAGCGGCGTGCATGACGCAATGGTTCATGTGCTCCTCGAGCAATCCCAGCCCGACGGCTTGTAACGCCTTGGTCATGGCAGACAGCTGCGTGAGGATGTCGATGCAGTAGGCCTCGTCGTCGACCATGCGCTGCAGGCCGCGCGCCTGACCCTCGATCCGCCGGAGGCGTTTGAGGTAGTCGTCCTTGCGGCCGATGTAGCCGTGCTGTGCGGTGTCCATGTTGTCCATCCTACCCTCAGATACCGGTACCCCCCTAGGGTACATGGGAAACGGTCTTCCGCCCACCGTCTTTGAACAGCAGCTTTGCCGAGTGAGCAACTCGGCTGACGACCGAAAACGCTTATCCTCGCCCGGTTGGGCCCTCCGGCGGTCGCATCGCGGACGCGAGTTTCTCCAGCGCAACGGCGACTTCGCGCAGCGCGGCCGCGATCTCGGCATCGCGGCCGTCGCCACCGTGGGCGACTCCGGACGCCCGTCCGGTCCCCGACCCGGCGATCGGGCCCGGCACCGCCTCGCGGGGCGGCTGGGCCGGTACGGCGGGGGCGGTCGGCGCGGGAGTGGGCTCCGGGTCGTCGGGTTCGGGCAGACGATGCCGACTCGACGCATTCCGTGTCATATCCGCAGGTGGCGCGGCGTCAGTGGACCGACGGCCGAGTCGGTAACCCTGACGTCCGGCGTGCGCACCCACCGGCTGTGCGGTCGCTTCGCGTCGAACGCCCGACGCGTGGTCCGCGGGTGCCGGTGTGGACGGACGTGGCGCGGCCGGTCGCATCGGGCCGGACCGTCCGGGAGACTGCTGCGCGGGCCGCGGCTCACCGGCGGCCCGCGGCGGAGCGGGCGGGCGGGCCGGCGGCCGGGGTGTCGGCCGCCCGGGTGTCGGCGGCCCGGGTGTCGACTGCTGTTGCGGCGCCCCGCCCGGTGGCGGCACAGCCTGTGGTGGCGCAGCCTGTGGTGGTCTCTGCACCGCTGTGGGCGCGTGCCCGTTGGACGGCGCGAAGAAGTGCCCACCGCCGTGCCCTTCGTAGAAGAGGCATCCGGTGCCCTGCGGCGAACGCACCGTGCAGGGATTGCGCTCGATCAGCGACTGGGCATGATCGTCAAAGTCGTTCCACTCCAACCACAGTCGACGGTCGACGCGGGGATGTGAGCTGGCATCGGTGGCATGGTTTCCCCGGTGGCCCGCAACCAACCGGCAGTGCAGCAGCCACTCCGACTGCCCGGTCAGGCCCAACGCGGCGCGTTCGGACGGTGTACAAACGACCGTCGACCAGCAGCCTTCGCCGTTCATACGGTCACTCCTTCGGGCATCACGCACATCGTGGTAGGTCAACAACTCACTCGGGGCGCGCATGAATGCGCAGCACCCGCCATATGACGCCCCCGACTGCGCCTGATGACCACTCGGTGCCCTCCCCGGCGGCAAGTGTACGAAGGAATCACCCGTCCCCGCCAGAGTCGCGGCCCGGGTGTCGTGGGAAACCTGTGGCGTCGAGAGCTGCCACAATGTGTCGGCCGACGACCTCAGGCTGATCGAGCTGCAGGAAGTGTCCGGCCGACGCCACCCGGACCACGGTGCTGCCGGCCGGCAACACCTCGGGCAAACCGTCCACGAACCCGGGGTGCAGACAGCGGTCGGCGTCTCCGTGGAGGTAGGTGATCGGTGTGAGCGGGCGCCGCAACCACGCGGTGGAGTCGTCGGCATACCGTTCGTTCACCCGCGACCGCACCGGTGCGCGGTAGTAGTTAAGTATCGCGCAGCGGTGGGCCATGGTCGGGATCGTCGCCAGCGCGTTGTCGACGTCTTCGGTCGCCGGTGTCGGTCCCCAGCGGCGCCAGAGCAACGGGATGAGACGGTCGAGCGTCCGCTCCGGCAGGACCGGAAGCTGGTTGACGACGATGTACCAACTCTTGGCGACCTGACTCGGGAGCAGTCGCACGCGGGACCGGATCGACAGATCCCGGACAGCTGCGATCGGCGGCACCGCGAGGGCGATCAGGTGTCGGAACGGATGGTCGGTGCGGGTGGCGATCGCGTGCACGGTCATCGCGCCCCAGTCGTGTCCGATCAGCACTGCGCGGTCGTCGCCGTCGAGCGCACGGTGCAGGGCCAGCGCGTCATAGGCCAGCGCTGCGACGTGGTAGTCGCCGTCGGCGGGGACGTCCGAGGGCGCATAGCCGCGGGTGAAGGGCGCCACCACGCGGTAACCGGCGGCGACGAGCGTCGGGCCGAGATGTCGCCACGTCCAGGCGGAGTCGGGGAAGCCGTGCAGGCAGATGGCCAGCGGCGCCGCCGGGTCGCCCCAGGTGAGCGCATGCAGACGGAGGTGGCCGAGGTCCACGTCGATCCGGGCGGGCGCGGTCATGCTCGCCGACGTTACCGTCATTCGCCCCGGCCGCCGCACGTTTGCGTGACCCGGGTCGCACCGACCGCTCAGGGCACCAGCGCCTGGATGTCGGCGATCACGTCGCTGCCCGCGCAGACGCTGATCTCGCCGTCGATGAGGCCGAAACTGCGGGTGTGGGCGATCGGATCGGTCTGTGGGTGGTCGGTACGGGTGTGACACCCCCGCGACTCGGCGCGGGCGTCCGCCGCGGCGACCACCACGCGGGCGGCCAGGGTCAGCGCGGCATCCTCGGCATCTGCGACGGTGCGCACCGGCCGCACGGTCGCGTGGGCCAGATCGGCGGCCACCCCCGCCAACCCCTCGGCGTCTCGACGCAGGGCGACCGACCGTGTCATCCGGTCCTGGAGCCCGCGTCGGTCCATCATCGGGGCGAGGACCCCGTGCACGTCCGGGTCCACCTCGGCAATCGGCCGTCCGCGCCGTGCGGCCGCCACGGCTGCCGCACGCCGACCCATCACGAGCCCTTCGAGAAGACTGTTGGACGCCAACCGGTTTGCGCCGTGCAGCCCGGTCCGGGCGACCTCACCGGCGGCCAGCAGCCCGGGGACCGCGGTGCGGCCGTCGACATCGGTCAGCACTCCACCGCACAGGTAGTGCGCACCGGGAACGACGGGTATCCGGCCGCTCGACGGGTCGAGGCCGGCGGCGATGACCCCGGCCGTCACGGTCGGAAACCGACGCTCGAAGTCGGGGACACCGCGGATGTCGAGGTAGACGCACGGATCTCCGGAGGCGGCCAACCGGGCCTCGATGGCGTTGGCGACGACGTCGCGGGGCGCCAGATCGCCCCGCGGGTGGACGCCGTCGGTGATCGATCGGCCCGCGGCATCGACGAGCCGGCCGCCCTCACCCCGAACGGCCTCGCTGATCAGGGTGCGGCGACCGCGTGCACCGTCGACGTGGAGCATCGTCGGATGAAACTGGATGAACTCCATGTCCGCGACGACCGCACCGGCGTGCAGGGCCAGCGCGATGCCGTCGGCGGTCGCGCCAGACGGGTTCGTCGTCGCCGCATACAGGTGGCCGCTGCCGCCGGTCGCGAGCAGCACCGTCGGTGCGTGGACCACGCGATCGCGGTCGCCGGTGCGGAACGCGACACCGGACACCTGGCCGGCGGCGCGCAGGATGCCGACGGCGATCGAGTCGTCCACACACTCGATGGGCAGAGTCGTCGCGGCGGCGTGCAGTCGCCGGCTCAGCGTGGTTTGCACCGCGGCTCCGGTGGCGTCACCGCCGGCGTGGACGATGCGGCGTACGGAGTGCCCGCCTTCGCGGGTGCGCGCCAGGTCGCCGGCAGCGGTGCGGTCGAATTCGGCACCCCAGCCGATGAGCCCGGACACCGCAGTCGGGCCGTCGGCGAGGATCGGTCGCGACGTGGTCGGGTCGGTGAGTCCCGCGCCGGCCGCGATCGTGTCCGCGAGGTGCAGGTCCACCGAGTCGTCGGGCGCCGCAGGGTCCACCACCGCGATGCCGCCCTGAGCGTAGAAGGTCGCGGTCGACTGCTCGGGCCGATCCGCCTGCCACGCCGCACCCTTGTGGAGCACGACGACCCGCAGGCCGGCCTCCGCAGCGGTCACCGCCGCAGTCAGGCCGGCCACCCCGGCCCCGACCACCACCAGGTCGGCGCGCATCTCGTCGCGTTCGGTCAGCTGCATGTCGCACCTCTCGGCCGGGACGTGTCACTCCGGTTCAACCCGGCGACCGCGTTTTCGATTCCCAGTCGAAAACTCTACGCCTCGGCGCCGCGGGAGCGCACCCGTGACCGCCGGCTCAGGCGGTCAGCACATGCCAGACCGGCCCGGCCAGCACGCCGAGGGCGACCGACGCCACGGCGGCGGCGACGGCCGTCGCCGCCGCCCACGGTTCGGCGCGGGGCACATCGTCGGATTGCCCGGGTGTGGAGCGGCCGAACACCGGCGCCAGCCAGCGCAGGTAGAAGAACAGGCTGAGCACCGTGACGATCACGACGGCCACGGCGAGCCACGCCCAGCCGCCCTCCCAGGCCGAGGTCGCGACGGTGAGTTTGGCGACGAACACCGCGGTCGGTGGGGTGCCGACCAAACCGAGCAACGCCACCACCAGGCTCCCCGCGAGCAGCGGTGAGGATCTCGCGAGACCACGAAACACACCGAGTTCACGCAGGTCGGGGCGCGCCGCCGAGACCGCGAACGCGGCGACGTTGGTGACGGTGTAGCCGAGCAGGTAGAACAGCAACGCGGGCAGCGCCAACTCGCTGTCGGCGATCACCACGACCGGCACCAGCAGGAACCCGACCTGAGCGACGGTGGACCAGCCGAGCAGTCGCCGCGGGTCGTCCTGCCAGTAGGCGGCCAGCGTGGCCAGCACCATGCCGGCGACCGCGAACACGGCCAGCACCGCCGGCCACGCCACCGTGTCGGGCACGATCTGCGCCAGCCGGTAGATCGCGACCAGCGCACCCACCTTGGGCACCGTCGTCACGAAGGTGGCGACGGTGGCGCTCGCACCCTGCGCCGCGTCGGGCACCCAGAAATGGGCCGGCAACCCGCCCGCCTTGAACAGCAGACCCGCGGTGACCCCGAGCAGCCCGGCGGCGACCACCGCATCCGGCGCGTCGGGCAGCCGCCGAGTCAGTTCCGTGTAGTCGGTGACCCCGCTGACCCCGTACAGCAGGGTGATGCCGGCGAGCAGGACGATGCCGAACAGCGCGCCGAGCAGGTAGGTCTTCATCGCCGCCTCCGCGCTCACGCCGTCGCGGCGCAAGCCGATCAGCCCGTACACCGGGATGCTCGCCAGCAGGAAGCCAGGGGCGAGAACCAGGAGATCCTGCGCGCCGGCGACAACGAGGGTGCCCGCGGTCGCGAACAGGATCAGCGCGTAGGTCTCGCTCTCCCGGTCCGATCCGGCGATCTCACCGCCGGCGAGGGCCAGGACGGCGAGTGCCCCGACGGCGGCGGCGATCCGCACCACACCGGTGGCGGTGTCGACGGCGAACGCGCCCTCGAACGCCGTGGTCTCGCCGCCGGCCCACGCGACGGCGGCGACCACGATGGCGCTCACCAGCACCACCGCCGCGAGAAGTCGCGTCCGCCACTGCCGGGTGCGTGGCAGGAACGATCCGCAGATCAACACGGTCAGTCCGCCGCCGAAGAGCAGGATCTCCGGCAGCATGGCCAGCGGACGCATCATGTCGTCCATCGGCTACCGCCCGACCAGGCCGACAAGGGCGGTGGCGGCCGGTTCGATGACGTCGAGTAGGGGTCGCGGTAGAAGCCCGATGACGACCGACAGCGCGATCAGCACGCCCACCGCCACGATCTCGGAGATCCGCAGGTCGGCGAATCCCGATGATCGGCCCGCGACGGGTCCGGTGAAGATGCGTTGCAGCGCCCACAGGAACAAGCCCGCGACGATCAGGATGCCGATCAGGGCGACGGCGGTGGCCGGCACCGCGGCGATGCTGCCGGTGAAGATCTGGAACTCGGCGATGAACCCGGAGAAGGCGGGCAGCCCGAGCGAGGCGAACGCACCCAGCGAGAACAGGGTGGCCAACCGCGGAGCCGACGACGCCAGGCCGCCATATCCGTCGAGGTCGTAGCTGCCCGCGCGGTCGAAGAACACTCCGGCCAGCAGGAACAGCGCACCGGTGATCAGTCCGTGGCTCACCATCTGGGTGAGGGCACCGGTCACCGCCACCGAGCGGGCGTCGGCGGTATCGGCGGCCACCACTCCCGCGGCGCCCACCGCGACCATGATGTAGCCCATGTGATTGACCGACGTGTACGCGATCATGCGTTTGAGGTCGGTCTGTGCGAGCGCGACGAGCGCACCGTAAATCACCGACACCACGCCGACCACGATGATGACCGGCGCCCAATCCCGCCAGGATCCCGGCAGCATCGGCATCGCCACCCGGACGAAACCGTAGGTGCCCATCTTCAGCAGCACGGCGGCGAGTACGGCCGAGCCGATGGCGGGTGCGTCGGTGTGTGCGGGTGGCAGCCACGTGTGGAACGGAACCGTCGGCGTCTTGATGGCCAGGCCGAGCAGGAGCGCGGCCAGGATGAGGCCGCCGGTGGCCGAGCCGTCCACCGAGGGCGGTGTGGCCGCGAGTGCCACCATGTCGAAGGTGTGCGGATCGGCGGCCACGTACAGCCCGATGAACCCGAGCAGGAGTACCAGCGATCCGACGAAGGTGTACAGGAAGAACTTCAACGCCGAACGTCGGGCGTCGCCGTGGCCCCAGCCGGCGATGACGAAGTACATCGCCACGATCGACAGGTCGAAGAAGACGAAGAACACAATGAGGTCGGCGGCGACGAACAGGCCCAGACTGACGGTCTGCAGGAACAGGAACAGCCCCACCTGCGACCGTGGGCGGTCATCGGCACCCCGCATCGAAAAGATCGCGCAGGCCAGGAAGATCACCGCCGTCATCGCCACCAGCGGTAGCGAGAGGCCGTCGACGCCGACGTGATAGCTGCTGTTCACGCCCGGAATCCAGTCGACCTGGGCCTCGAGGGCGAGTGCACCGTCGGCCGGGGTGTCGTAGATCAGCCAGGCCCACACGACGAGCGCGAGATCGACGGCGGTCACCGCCACCCACAGCCATCGGATCGCCGACGCCGCCCACCCCGGCACAAGGAGCAGCAGCGCTGCGGCCGCCGGCAGGAAGACGATGACGCTGAGCAGGATCTGATGGGGCACGATCACCTCACGAAGACGAGGACGACGACGGCAAGGACGAGGACGGCCACGATCTGCAGGTAGTACTGGTGCAGTTGGCCGGTCTGGGGGCGGCGGGCGAGGGCACCGAGCCGCCCCGCCGCGCCGGCCGCGCCCTCCACCGCGCCGTCGACGACGTCGGTGTCGACGCGGGCGGCCAGCCCCGCGAGCCGGGTGGTTTTGGTGACGGCAACTTCGACACCGCGGTCGAGGCGCTGGTCGGCGCGTGCCACGGTGCGCGCCAGCCACAGCGTCGGCCCGACGACGGCGACACGCACCCCGCGTTCGATGCCCAACCACTGTGCTGCCCATCGCGGTTCGGGCACGCCCCGCCACCAGACCAGGGCGACGACCGCGATGGCGAGCACTCCCGACACGGTCAGTTCGATCGCCGTGGACGAGGCGACCGAGCCGTCGTCGAGCGCCTCGGCCAGGGCGGTGCCGGCCGGTGGCAGGGCGAGCAGTCCGGCGACCGCCGCGCCGACGGCGAGCACGATCACCGGTGCGACCGCACCGGACGGCGGCGCCCCCTCGAACGAGGCCGATACCCGCCGCATGCCCGGTCGGGCCACCACCGCCACGATCTTCCCGGCGTAGACCGCCGACAACACCGACGCCAGCAGCCCGACACCGTAGAGCCACGGCGAGTGCTCCAGCGCCACCGCGAGCACCGAATCCTTGGTGGCCCACAGCGACAGCGGCGCGACACCGGCGAGTGCGAGCGCGGCAATGACGGCCGCGACGCCGAGGCCGCGCCACCGCACCGCGACGCCACCGAGGCGGTCGAGTTGCTTGGTGCCCAGGGCCGCCAGCCAGGCACCGGCGGCGAGGAACAGCGCGGCCTTGGTGAACGCGTGCGCGACGAGCTGTGCGGAGCCGCCGGCGACCGCGCCGAGGCCGCCGGCGGCGACCACGAAGCCCAGCTGCGCCGACGTCGAGGCCGCGAGCAGTTGTTTGAGGTCGCGTTGGGCCGTCGCGACGACGCCGAGAATTACCGCGGTCAGCAGGCCGATCCATGCGGCGGCCGGGCCGGCCCAGCCGGTGACGTCGAGCAGCGGCGCCGTCCGCAACAACAGGTAGCCGCCCATCGCCACCATGGCCGCCGAGTGCAGCAGCGCGCTGACCGGGCTGGGGCCCTCCATGGCCCGTGACAGCCAGAACGAGAACGGCAGCTGGGCGGCCTTGCCGAGTGCGGCCACCAGCACGCCGGCGGCGATCACATGTCGCCACCCGTCACTCGCCGCGGGCAGGTCGGCCAACGCCAGACCCGCTCCCCCGGCGAGTGCCGCGCCGGCCGCGAGGTACAGCCCGAGGTCGGCCGTGCGGGTGGTGACGAAGGCGACCAACCCGGCCGGCATCGTGTCGGCCTGGTGCCAGTGAAAACCGATGAGCGCATACGACATCGCGCCCATGAGCTCCCACGCCAACAGCAACGTCGGCAGCGTCGCGGCGCTGGCGGTGATCATCACCGATGCGACGAACAGCAACATCAGGCCGTGGAAACGGGCCGGTGATTCGGTGATGTCGGCGGCGGCGAAGATGACCACCAGCAACGCGACGACCGCCACCACTCCGATCACCAGCGTGGACAGGTCGTCGACGGTCAGCGCGAAGTCGGCGCCGGCAAGGAACGGCGTGGCGACCGTGGGGCGTTCGAGCGCGACCACCACCGCCAGCGCTGCCACGACTGCGGTGACCGCGACGCCGATCGCGGCCGCGAACCTGTCGGCGCGCGGCGCGAGCGTGAGGACGGCGCCGGCGAGGGCGGGCAGCCCGATGAGTGACCACAGTGCGGCCGAGGCAAGGGTGTTCATCGGCGGCTCACTCGGCGAGCTCGTCGGCCATGTCGGTCATGTCGGCCTGCCGTTGTCGGTGCAGCAGGGTGGCCACCGCGAATCCCATTGCCATCTCCACGGTCATCGCGGCGATGATGACGAGCAGCAGCACCTGCCCGGACGGCTCGGGGGCGAGGAACCACCACACCGCGCCGGCGGCCAGGATGACGCCGTTGATCATGAGTTCGAGGCCCATCATCACCATCACGACGACCTGTTGGGACAGCGCACCGTAGAGACCGACGCAGAACAGCGCGGCCGCCACCATAAGTACGGTCTGCAGGATCATCGACCCACCCCTCCCGGCTGCGGATCACGAGCCGGTCTGGTGAGGTCGTCACCGAACCGGTCATAGCGAGTGCGTTTGGCCGCCAGTACGATCCCGGCCACCATGGTCGCCACCATCACCGGACTGATGACGATCATCGCGAGCATCTTCGGCCCCATGAGTTCCTCGCCGAGCGCGCGCGTGAGGTCGACCGATGGCGTGCCGCGTCGGCTCGGCCAGTCCACCGACAGGATTCCGGCGGCGAGGAGCACAAAGGTGCCGATCGACGCCACGAGCGCCCACCGTTTGTCGTGCACCATGCTCATCGGCATGAGCGCCGGGTTCATCCCCATGAACATGACCATGTAGACGGCCATCACCGCCATCTCCATGATCATCATCAGGATCGTCACCACGCCGACGTAGTTCTGCTGCAACAACAGCAGGGCCACGCCGACGGCGACGAACGAGATGGCCAGGGCGTAGGTGGCCCGCGCCATCGAGTCCACCCAGAAGACGGCGGCTCCGGCGGCCACCGAGAGGACCGCGCAGATCCAGAACACGATGTCGACAACCATGATCAGCCCTTCCAGACAGCGATGACGGCGACCAGGAGGTCTTGGACGAGGACGAGCGGGAGCAGGATGACCCAGCCGATCTCCATGAACTTGTCGGGCCGCAGGATCGGCATCCGGCGGCGCAGCCACACCAGCGCCGTGAGGACGACACCGGTCTTCATCAGCACCCACAGCCAGTCGGGCAACAGCGGCCCGGCGCCGCCACCGAGGAACATCGGCACGGCGAATGCCGCGCCGGCCGCGAGCAGCGCCAGGCGGCCGACCTGGAAGAGCAGTCGATCCGCCCCGGAGAGTTCCGCGGTCACACCGCCTGCGAGGTCACGTCCGACGGCGGCAGCGAACGGTCCCCACACCGAGAATGCGGACACGGCAAGGCAGTAGACGAGAAACGCCACCGGCATCCACACGACGTACCAGAGACCCTGTTGGGCGGCTGCGACATCGGTGACCCGCAGACTCTCGGCGGCGATCGCGGGCGCAACCAGCGCGAACATCAGCGGCAACTCGTAGCCCAGGCCATGTGCGAGGAACCGATAGCCACCCACCAGACCGTAGGTCGCGTTGGCGCCCCACCCGGTCAGCCACACCAGCGCCCAGATCATCACATCCATCGCGTTGAACCACACGATGCCCACGTCGAGATCGAACAGCGTCCACGAACCCAACGGGACCACCGTGATCATGAGCAGCGCAGCGACGAGCATGCCGTAAGCACCTGCACGCCAGAGCAACCGGTCGGCGGCAACAGTGGTCCGGCGGGGTTGCCGCAGCAGACGAGCAGTCTCACGCACCGGGATGGAAGCTGCACCGCGGCGCGCACCGCGTGGCGCCGACAGCATCCCGTCGAGCGTGGCGCCGTAGAGTGCGAACGCTCCCAAGATCGCGGCGCCGGCCAGCGCCCAGATGGCGGGCACGGTCGTGATCGTCGAGTCATCCATGGTGATGTCCCCGGTGCGACGGGCGATCCTGGTGTCCCCGGCCCTCGCTGTCGACAGGAGCGGCGACGGCGTCGATTCCGAGACCGGCGATGACCAACCGAGTGGCGGCGAGGTCGAGGCCGTCGATCAGTTCGGGTAGCAACTCCGGCATCGATCCCTGCGAAGCCCGGGAGCGCCGGCGCGGGGGCGTACGGAAGGGCCGCCCCTCCGGATCAACTCCCCCGGTGTCTCCTCCGATGGCTTCGAGCCGCGCAAGCATCCGGTCATAGGTGTCGCCGGTCAACGCCGGGCGGTGATCGGCAACTCCGAGTGTCTGGGCTCGATCATGCTCCAGCACTCCGAGATCACGCAGCGACCATCGCAGGATCGGTGAACGCCGAATCGTGCGGCGTAGCGCCGCGAGTTCCGTGCGGGCGCGGTCATGCGCGCTGTCGAGAAGGTGGTCACGCACGGCACGGGCCTGTCGCTCTGCGGTTTCCGCGCCGGCGAGTGCCAGCACGTCGATGATGACCGAACAGTGGTGCACCAGTTCGGGAGTCGCGTCGGCCTCGGCCGCAGGCAGGGCGTCGGAGTCGAGCACCTCCACGTGCGAGTCGACCACCACATCGCCGTGCAACGTGCAGCGAACGACGACACCGGCCGGCCAGTTGTTCAGGATCGGCCCCAACGGCAGGTGCGCGACGTCCATCTCGAGGCCGTCGCGGTCGTCGGCGCCCTCGGCGAGCGGGATGCCCGCCGGCGCCATCGACCCGTGATCCATCTGCGCGTCCTCATCGTGGTCCGCGTGGTCATGCCCGGAAGCGTCGCCCTCGCCGCCTGGGTGATCATTTCGTCGATGGGCGTCGTCGCGGTGCCGGTCGGAATCCATCAGTTCCACGGCGGCATTGTCCAAGGCGGTGTCGATCTGGCGGCGGTCGTCGATCGTGACACGGACGCGCGGGCCCGGAAGTTGTTCCCAGACGCGGTCGATCGCCTCGGCGAGCTGCGGGCCCGGCGAGCCACAGACAGCGAGGACATCCGCGTCGGCCGGTGCATCCGCGACCACCCACCCGCGCTCGCGAATGGTTCTGTCAACGGCGGTCTCGAGGCTGCGACGGCCCGGCACCCCGACGACGAGCACGTGGACGCGGCGGGCCGCCACACGGGCCACAAGAGTCCTCAGGCCCATCGCAGCACACCTTCTCGCCACGCCCAGGCGACCACCACGAAGAGCGCGCCGAGGAAGACGAACATCTCGATGACGGCCGACGTCCCGAGTTCGGCGACCACCACCGCCCACGGATACATGAACAACATCTCGACATCGAATGCCAGAAACAGCAACGTCGCCGGATACCAACGCGCGTGATACCTGGACAGGGAGTGTTCGGTGGGCGGCCAACCGGATTCGAACGGCAGGACGGTGAGCCTCGTCGGTGCGACGGCCGTGAGACGGTGCAGCGCAAGGACCGCAACGATGACGGCGGCGGCCACCATGAGCATTGCTCCCACCCCGGCGTAGATGACGCACCTCCTCACGGCTGCCGTTCCGCACGATCACATCCCGCAACTGCGCTTCAGGCGAATTGCCCGATGAGGTCCGCCTCAAACACCGCCCATTCTGTTTATACCCCTATGGGGTATAAGTCAACGGGGCTCGAGTCCACCAGCATGATCTGCCGATACATCCTGTGCCCAGTTCAGGTGATGGGTGTCCGCTTCGGGTCAGGTCATGCCGAGGCGAGAAAATCCGCGACCGCGGCAGGCCAGGAACGCAGTTCGGCGGGTGTGGCGGCGACCTGCAGTTCGGCATTCGGCAGCGCTTCGGCGAGGAGTTCACCGCTGCTGACGGGGTGGGCCGGGTCGCCTGTCCAGGACAAGATCATCGTGGGCCGGTCAAGCATGCCGAGGTCATCAGCCGGCGGGAGGTCGGTGATGGCCGAACCCCGCAGCACCCACGGATAGATCGACGACGGCACCGCGATCGGACCGACATGTCGTTTCGCCTCGGCCAGCGCGGGAGATGCCGGGACGTCAGGCGCCGCACGCAGATACGCGGCGAGGCCGTCGCGTTCGATCTCGGCTGCGTCGGATTCGCGCAGTGCTGCCATCGCGCGCCGCGTCTGCCAGATGGTCGGCGGTGTGGTGAGGACGAGCCGGTCGAACCCGCCCGGCGCAGCGAGTGCGGCGCAGAGGATCGTCGCCGTTCCCATGGAGGCGCCGATGGCATGCACTCGTTCGCCGGGTGCGGTCACATCGAGGAGTGCGAGCAGATCCTGCGCCAGTTCCGGCCAGGTGTACTCGACGGCGGTGCGCCCGCCACTCGACCGGCCGTGTCCGCGGGCGTCATAGCGAATCAGTCGATGGGCCGAACTCACCGCGCGCCAATCGAATTGGCCGGACGACTCCTGGCCGTACGAATTCGTACTCATCCCGTGCGCCCAGACCGCCGCCGGGCCGCGACCCGTCTGATTCCAGGCGAGTCGCGCACCCCGGAGGTCGGCGTATCGAAAGGGCGGGGTCATGAGATCCTCGGCGAATCGAGTCAGAGGGTCGCCGTGTCGATGACGAAGCGGTACCGCACATCGCTGGCGACGACGCGGTCGTAGGCCTCGTTGATCTTGTCGGCACCGATGACCTCGATCTCGGAACCGATGCCGTGTTCGGCACAGAAGTCCAGCATCTCTTGGGTTTCCGCGATGCCGCCGATCATCGACCCGGCGAAACTGCGGCGATTGGCAGCGACCGCGAAGGCCGGGACCTCGATCGGATGCTCGGGCAGGCCGAGTTCCACCAACGTGCCGTTGATGGCGAGCATGCCCAGGTACTTGTGAATCGGCAGGTTGGCCGACACCGTGTTGATGATCAGGTCGAATTCGTTGCGCAGTGTGCGGAAGGTGTCCGGGTCGCCGGTGGCGTAGTAGTGGTCGGCGCCCAGCCGCAGCCCGTCTTCCATCTTCTTGAGCGATTGCGACAGAACGGTCACCTCGGCGCCCATCGCGTGCGCGATCTTGACGCCCATGTGCCCCAGCCCGCCGAGGCCGACGATCGCGACCTTCTTGCCCGGGCCGGCGTTCCAGTGCCGCAGCGGGGAGAACAGGGTGATCCCTGCGCACAGTAGCGGCGCCGCCTCGTCGAGGCCGATGCCCTCCGGGATGCCACAGACGTAGTTCTCGTCGACCACGATGGCTGTGCTGTAGCCGCCGTGGGTGGGAGCGCCGTATCGGTCGACCGCGTTGTAGGTCCCGGTCATGCCACGCTCGCAATACTGCTCCTCACCCTGCCGGCACGGTCCACATTCGCGACAGGAGTCGACGAAGCAGCCCACACCGACCCGGTCACCCACCGAGTAGCGGGTCACCTCGGACCCGACGGCCGAGACGACACCGGCGATCTCGTGGCCCGGAACGACCGGGAAGGCCGTCCGCCCCCACTCGCCGCGCGCGGTGTGGATGTCGGAATGACAGATGCCGGCGTAGGCGATGTCGATGACCACATCGTGCGGTTTCGGGTCACGACGTTCGATGGTGGCGGCCTCGAGTGGTTGGTCGGCGGCGGTCGCGATGTAAGCGTTGACGGTGGTGGGCATGCACACTCCCTCGGCTCGACGTGAGGTTCGCGGGTGGCGATCCAGGTCGCCGACCCCGTTGCGGGCCTTCCCGCACTCGATCCAGTGTTCCGCAGAACAAGCGCCGGGTGTGCCGACGAGCGAGTTCATCACATCGCGGAATATTTATGTGCGCATATGCGCACTTATGGACTACTATCTGGTCGTGGCCACGTTGTTCGGTATCCGGGTGTTCCGCCGGTTGTTCGCCGCCCAGGTCGTCTCCCTACTCGGCACCGGGTTGATGACCGTGGCCTTGGGCTTGCTGGCGTTCGATCTGGCCGGCGCCGATGCCGGGGCGGTGCTCGGTACCGCGCTGGCGATCAAGATGGTCGCCTATGTGGTGATGGCGCCGATCATGCGTGCGGTGTGTGCCCGCTGGTCGGCGCGTTCGGTGTTGGTGGGCGCCGACATCGTGCGCGTGCTGATGGCGGCCGCGCTGCCGTGGGTCGGCGAGGTGTGGCAGGTCTACCTGCTGGTCTTCGCCCTGCAGTCGGCCTCGGCGACGTTCACACCCACCTTCCAGGCGGTGATCCCGACGGTCGTGACCGAGCGCGACACCTACACCCGCGCGGTGTCCGCGTCGCGGGTCGCCTACGACCTCGAGTCCGTGGTCAGCCCGATGGTCGCGGCGGCCCTGCTGGGCGTGATGGGTTACTCATACCTGTTCGCGGGGACCGCGGTCGGGTTCGCGGCATCGGCAACGCTGGTGATCACATCGGGTCTGCGCAGTACCGGTACTCGGACGGCTGCGGTCTCCTCGGTCGGCGATCTCTGGGACACGACGACGGCGGGGTTGCGGATCATGCTGGCACGGCCGGTCTTCCGTGGCATTCTGTGGGCAAACGTGGCCTCCGCGGCGGCCACCGCGGTCGTGGTGGTGGGATCGGTGGTCTATGTCCGCGCAACCCTCGGTCTCGGCGACTCCGTCCTCGCCATCGCACTCGGGACCTTCGGCGCCGGGTCGATCCTGGCGGCGGCCGCGCTCCCCCGGCTTCTCACGGTCTTCGGCGCGGGCCGCCTCGTCGGGCACGGCGCTGCGCTCTGCGCGGTCGCCCTCCTCGGCGTCGCCACGATGTCGGCGACCCGACCGACCCTGGCCGCCCTCCTCGTCCTCTGGTTCGCACTCGGCGCCGGCACCTCGCTGATCACCACGGCATCCACGCAACTGCTGCGCGATCACACCCACGACGACGACCGCGACGCGGTCTTCACCGCACAGTTCTCGGCCTCCCACGCCGCGTTCCTGGTCACCTATCCGGTGGCGGGCTGGGGACCTGGACTCGTCGGTCCGTGGGCGATGCCGCTGCTCATGGCTTCGATGGCGGCGGGTGCCGGCGTTCTCGCCCGGCGCACCTGGACGGCGTCCGCCGAGCGGATTCGCGCGCACCGGTCGCCTACGATGACAACCGAGGCGCTGAGCGGCTGAGATCCTCGAGCGGCGCCGATCTCGCGAGGAGGTTCCGGCCGATGACCGACGAGACGGCGATGTCACGCGACACCCGCAGCCTGCACCACCCCGTCGAGCCCGACCCCGCTCTCCTCGCCGCGGCGACCTCGGTGTTCGCCATGCTCGCCGAACCCACCCGACTACATCTCGTGTCCCTGCTCGCCGACGGCGAGGCCGACGTCAGTTCATTGACCGAGGCGACCGGTGCGTCGCGGACGGCGGTCAGCCAGCACCTGGCGAAACTGCGATTCACCGGGCTGGTGGACACGCGCAAGGAAGGCCGCCGCGTCATCTACCGAATCCGCGACGGCCATCTGCGTCGGCTGATCGCCGAGGCCCTCAACTTTGCCGATCATCAGGTGACCGGCGAGCCCACGCATTCGTGAGCCGGCCTACCGCCCGGCTTCCCGGCGGAACATATCAGGATCATCTAACTTGCAAGTTCGGTTACCCGAAACTATCGTGAGCGCATGTCACCGGTCCGACGCGGCGCGCTCATCACTGCCGTCGTCCTGCTTGCCGCCACCTTGGGGGCGTGCAGCACCGCGGGTGTGGACCGTGATCGCCCGAAGGTGCTGACGACCTTCACCGTGCTCGCCGACATCGCCGGCAATGTCGCCGGGCCGCACGCCGAGGCCGTGTCGTTGACCAAGTTCGGCGCGGAGATCCACGGATACGAACCCACCCCGGGCGACCTGCACAAGGCGATGGACGCCTCGCTGGTGGTGGTCAACGGTCTGCACCTCGACGACTGGTTCGAACGTTTCCTCACCGACATCGACGTTCCGCGCATCGTCGCCAGCGACGGCATCGACCCGATGCACATCAGCGACATCCCGGGCGCCACCGCTTCCGATGTCGACCGACCCAATCCGCATGCCTGGATGTCCCCGATCGCGGCGAAGGTCTACGCCGACAACATCGCCGCCGGCCTCGCGCGGGTCGATCCCGACCATGCCGACGACTACCGCCGCAACGCAGTGCAGTACGGGCGGCAACTCGACGCCGAGCAGCAGCGGCTGATCGATGCGGTCGCCACCCTGCCCGCCAATGAGCGCGCGCTGGTGTCCTGCGAAGGTGCGTTCAGCTATCTCGCCCGCGACACCGGGCTGACCGAGCACTACATCTGGCCGGTGAACTCCGAACAGGAGGCCACACCCCAGCAGATGCGCCGAACGGTCGATTTCGTCCGCGACCGCGCGGTTCCGGCGGTGTTCTGCGAATCCACCGTCAACGACGCCCCGATGCGGCAGGTGCAGGGCGACACCGGCGCACGCTACGGCGGGACCCTGTACGTCGACTCCCTGTCCGAGGCCGACGGGCCGGTACCCACCTACCTCGACCTGCTTCGCCACGACATCTCCACCATCGTCGCCGGACTCACCGGGAAGGACGCCGACCATGTCGAACCCTGATACCCCCCACCAGGTTCCCGCACTCGACGTGTCCGGCCTGACGGTCCGATACGGACCGGTGACAGCCCTCGACGACGTGTCCATGACGATCCGGCCCGGCCGCATCTGCGGACTGATCGGCATGAATGGATCGGGCAAATCCACCCTGTTCAAGTCGATCATGGGGTTAGTACGGCCCACCGCCGGGCGGGTGACGATCGCCGGTCACGACACCGCCCATGCCCGCTCGCGCGGTCTCCTCTCCTACGTCCCGCAGGCCGAGGACGTCGACTGGCAGTTCCCCATCTCGGTCCGCGAGGTGGCGATGACCGGTCGCTACGGGCGGCAGAACCTGTTCCGCCGCATCACCGCTCGTGACAATTCGGCGGTTGACGACGCACTCGCACAGGTCGGTCTCACCGAGCTGGCCGACCGACAGATCGGGCGCCTGTCCGGTGGCCAACGCAAACGAGCATTCGTCGCCCGCGGCATCGCCCAGGGCGCGGAGATCCTGCTGCTCGACGAACCGTTCGCCGGGGTCGACAAACGTTCGGAAGCAACCATCATCGACCTGCTGACCGACCTCGCCGCCGCCGGTCGCACCGTGTTGATCTCCACCCACGACCTGTCCACCCTCCCCTCCTTCGCCGACGAAGCGGTCCTGTTGATGCAGCGCGTCCTGGTGCACGGCACCCCGGAGGAGGCCTTGCGACCGGAAAACCTGGCCCTGGCCTTCGGTGTCGACGTCACCGAACGCCGCGACCACCCCACCCGAACCGACGCGGAGGTCGGCCGATGATCGAGTTCCTCGTCGAACCCTGGACCCTGTCGTTCATGCGCGACGCCTTCTTCGCCAGCGCCGTCGCGGCGGCGGTGTGCGCTCTGATCAGCTGCTGGATCGTGCTGATCGGCTGGTCATTGATGGGCGATGCCGTCTCGCACGCGGTGTTGCCCGGTGTGGTGCTGTCCTACATCGTCGGGGTGCCGTTCGCGATCGGCGCGGTGATCTTCGGGTTCCTCGCCGTCGCACTCATCGGCACGATCCGCGACACCAGCCGCGTCAAAGAGGACGCGGCGATCGGCATCGTGTTCACCACTCTGTTCGCCCTCGGCCTCGTGCTGGTGTCGGCCACCCCGAGCCAGACCGACCTCGGACACATCCTGTTCGGCAACGTGCTGGGGGTCAGCGGCTCGGCCCTCTGGCAACTGGTGATCCTCGGTGCGGCGGTCACCGCCGTGCTGGTGGCCAAACGCCGCGACCTGACCCTGTTCGCCTTCGACCCGGTGCATGCACACGCGATCGGGTTGTCGCGCCGCCGGCTCGGCGCTCTGCTACTCGGCCTGCTGGCACTGACCTGCGTGGTGGCCCTGCAGATCGTCGGCGTCATCCTGGTCGTGGCGATGCTGATCATCCCCGGCGCAGCCGCGCACCTGCTCACCGACAAGTTCGGACACATGCTGGTGCTGGCACCGACGCTGGCCGTCGGGGCAACCGTGGTGGGCATCTACGTCAGCTACGGCGCCGACGTCTCACCCGGCGGCATGGTGGTGGTCACCCAGGGTGTGATGTTCACCCTGATCTACCTGTTCGCTCCCCGCAACGGCCTCCTCACCAGCTGGTACGAACGACGTCGCACAGCACTCGCGGCAGTCTGATCGGCTCGTCACCTGGGATCCGCAGGTCCCGATCGTTACACTTGCCGATGGTGACAACGCAGAATTCCGCTGACGACGGCCGCAATGCCCCCGGGCCCGCCCTCCGCGCGCAGCTGCCCACGGTGTCGCCGCTGACCGAGCTCACCCGGTTCGGCGCGGCCACCGCACACGCCGCGGCGGGAGTCGGGCGTTTCGTGTTCCACACCGCGCAGGGCTTCATCCACGGCAGAACGCCGGCCCCCGCCCTGGTCGCCCATGAGATCCGCACCACCTTCGAACATCTCGGCCCGACCTATGTGAAGCTGGGGCAACTGATCGCATCGAGCCCGGGTGTGTTCACCGAGACCCTCGCCACCGAATTCGAGTCGCTGCTCGACCGGGTACCGCCGGCCGATCCGGCCGAAATCCGGGCACTGTTCATCGCCGAACTCGGGCGCGCACCAGAGGACGTCTTCGCGACCTTCGACGTCGACCCGATCGCGTCGGCGTCGATCGCCCAGGTACACACCGCCACCCTGTACTCCGGGGAGGAGGTGGTGGTGAAGATCCAACGCCCCGGCATCACCGATCGCCTCGCACCCGACATCGCCCTGCTCGAGCGGTTCGCCGGTCTCGCCGAGATCTCGGAGTACGGTCGCATGCTCAGCGCCCGGCACGTCGTCGAGGACTTCGCCGACGGCCTCGACGACGAACTCGACTTCCGCAACGAGGCCACCACGATGCGCGAATGGTATGAGTGCCTGCGCGACGGGCCGTTCGGCAGTCGAGTGCGGGTGCCCGAGGTGTATGACGACTACACCACCTCCCGGGTGCTGACCATGGAACGCGTCTACGCCATCCGCATCGACGACGCCGATGCCGTGCGCGCCGCCGGCCACGACGGGGTGGCGTTGTGCCGCAACCTGCTGCTGTCGCTGTTGGAGTCGGCATTCCGCGGCGGCCTGTTCCACGGCGACCTGCACGCCGGCAATGTCCTGGTCGACGCCGAGGGCACACTGGTGCTGCTCGACTTCGGCATCGTCGGCAGATTCTCCAAACGCACCCGACGCATCCTGCGACAACTCGTCGTGGACCTCATCGTGCGTGGCGACTACGAGGCGGCCGGCCGGGCGATCTTCCTGCTCGGTGCCGTCCACAAACCCGGCTCGACGGCCCAGGGCGCCGAGGACATCAAAAAGGTCGCGTTGCCGTTGGGCGCCACCGACCTCGGGTCGATGTCCTACACCGACCTGGGCCGGCAGCTGGCCGCCGTCGCGAAGGCGCATGACGCCCGGCTGCCCCGAGAGCTGGTCTTGGTGGGCAAGCAGCTGCTCTATGTCGAGAAGTACATGAAGCTCCTGGCTCCACGCTGGAAGGCGATGGCCGACAAAGAGATCTACGGGTACATGGCCGGGATCCTGAAAGAGGCCGAGCGGGATCGCCGCGACGATCGGGCCGTATCCGGCTGACCTCCGACGGTTGCCGACTGCGCGCCGATAGGGTGGGATGTTGAGTCCTGCTGTGTGGCGGGCCCGGTGGTTTTGGGAGTGGAGAATGAGACGACTTTGGCTGGCGCTGCCGGCGTTCCTCGGCGCCGCGTGTATAGCCGCCGCCATCGCCATACCGCTGTTCCTGGTGCCGCAGCTACGAGTGGTGCCCCTCGACCTCGACATCACGTCGGAGGCGACCACCGTCGCCGAGGACGGTTCGACCGGCGAGCGATTCCCCGCGCGGGTCTTCGACCGCTGTTCGGTCAGTGAACCCCGCGCCCAGGTCGACGACGCTCACCTCAGTCAGCAGCGGCGGTCGGTGATCATCGAGCCGTCCGATCGACGCCAGGCGACTCTGCAGTCCGCGCAGACCGTGCAGATCGACCGCCTCCGCAACGCCGACGGCGACGAGACCGAACCCACCATGGCGGCAGCGGACGCGGCGCGCGAATGCGATGACGGACTGCTGACCGCGAACATCGACCGGGTGTCGGTGAACCGCACGACGTCGGTGCCCAACGGCACAGTCAGTTCGCTGCAACTCGAGGCGGCGCCCGAAGGCGTCAATCCGCAGGATGTTTCCGTCGAGCTGCCCGATCGCCAGGGGTTCCAGTACAAGTTCGGGTTCGACGTGCAGAAGCGCTCGTACTTGTACTACGACACCAACACCCGCCAGGACATCCCGGTGGAGTTCGTCGGGGAGACGACCATCGACGGGGTCACCGTCTACGAATTCAGCGGCGAGGTGCCCGAGACCGACGTGTCGAGTCTGCCGAACGCGCAGGGACAGGCGGCGCTGGGCACCATCCTGACCATGCCGGCGAGTTGGTGGGGTATCTCGGGTCCCGGTGTCGAGCCGGAGGACTCGGTCACCATGCACCGGTATGCGACGGCCACCCGCAGCGTGTGGGTCGAGCCCGAGACCGGCACCATCATCGACGGGATGGAAGACCAACACCAGTACTTCCGATCACCCGATCAGAGTGAGGACACGCCGGCGCCGATCCGCGATTTCCAGATGGACGTGCTGAAGGGTCGCTTCAAGTGGACCGACGAGACCGTGTCCAATCAGGCCGCCCGGGCCGACGACTACATGGGCCAGCTGCGGCTGGGCAACTTCTGGTTGCCGCTGATCCTGGGCATCGTCGGCGTGGTGCTGCTGGGTGTGTGGGCGCTGCTGTTCTGGCGCGGACGCCGTAGCGACGACGATGACACCACCCCGCCCACCGACGACGCGGAGACCACGTCGCGGCTCGGCGAGTCGCGGGTTGAGCAGTCGCCGACCGCGCCGGCCGATGACGCGGCCGGCGGCGGTGGTGTTGCGGGTGCTGCGGGAGCCGCCGGTGCTGCGGGTGTTGCGGGTGCCGGTGCTGCCGATAGGCGCGTCGGCGGCGCACACGCTGCCGACCCGTGGGATCAGCCGACGGAGCAGATCCCGCGCGTCGAGACCGCGCCGGAGTCGGAGACCGAGACCACCTCCGAGCCCTCCGCCGACGAGACCCAGCGGTACCGCCGGCCACCGTCGGAGTAGGCCGCCGACAGCCACCCCGATTCGCCAACGTCGCCTTGCTTCGGATGCAAGGTGATGTTGGCGTTTCGGGGTGGCTGCGTCGAGCTCGATCCGAGCGGAGCCGTTCGGGCCTCCGCCTGGCGCAACGTGCGGGCCACCTCGAGTCTCTCGCACGCGGCCTGCTGATCTCGCCGCAGTTCCTCGATGGAACCCGCGAGCAGCGTCATCGCGAGGTCGCGATCACCCGGTTCGCGTTCGAGCGGTGGCATCCGCCTGGTGACCGACACCCGACCGGCAGCGACGACCACGGTCGACGGGGTTCTCGTGACCTGTCCGGCGCGCACCGTGATCGACGTCGCCCGGGGTTCGAGTCGTATCCCGGCGATCGCCGTCGGCGATGCCGCGCTGCACGCCGGGCTCTGCACCATGGACTGTCCGAGTCCGTACTGGAATCTCGGAGCCGAATCGAGTTGACCGACCGCGGGCTCCCGATGCCCGAACTGCAGGTCGACCTGTACGACTCCTGCGGACGATGGATCGCCCGGGTCGATTTCTACTGGCGCGAGCAGCGGGCCGTCGGGGAAGCAGATGGCGAGTCCACCCCACACCCCTCGACACAGACACCCCGAAACGACGAAACCACCTTGGTTTGGAACCAAGAACCAAGGTGGTTTCGTCGAACAGAGGTGGCTGCGCTAGCCGTTCAGATCAGCGCCCAGCCGATCAGAAGAACGCCGGCCGGAAGGTGCTGTTCCACGACTGCTTGAAGTCGCTCTGCCAGTAGTCCCACCAGTGCACGCCGTCCGGGGTGATCCGGGTGGTCAGCTTGACGCCCGGGACCACGGCGAGGCGGCCGATGTAGAGCTGGCTGCTGGTGGAGGCCGCAACCTCCAGCGGGACCATCTGCGCGAACTTCACCGGGTCGAAGCTGGCGCTCGACGGGTTCACCGAGGCGTCGTACTTGCTGCCCACGCCGGTGCCCGACGACACGAAGACGTACTTGCCGGCCAGGTTGTTGGCGGTCAGGAACGGGTCGTTGGCGGCCCACTGTCCGGCCGGCCAAACGCCCCACATGTTCATCGGGTTGCCGCCCATCTCGATCACCGATGCCTGGATGCCCTGGTTGAAGCCCGGCATGGTGACGGTCGGGTAGCCACTATAGGAGGCGACGGCCTGGTAGAAGCCCGGATGACGCGACGCGAGGTTGAGCGCCGAGGTACCCGACATCGACAGCCCGGCGATACCGTTGCGACGGTTGTCGCTGTTGTGCCTGGCCGCCATGTAGGCCGGCAGCTCGCGCGTCAGGAAGGTCTCCCACTTGTTGACGCCCAGCGCAGGATCGGTGCGCTCCCAGTCGGTGTAGAAGCTGCCACCACCACCGAACGGGATGGCGACGTTGGTGCCCTTGCCGTTCATCCAACGCGCGACGTCGGTCTCGATGAGCCAACCGCTGTTGTTGTTCGGGGCACGCAGTCCGTCGAGCAGATACAGCGTGGGCTTCGGTCCGCCGCCGCCGGCCGAGACGATGCACACCGGCACACTCCGATGCATCGCATTGGAGTAGACGGATTCCACCGTGCATCCGTTGGCCGCATGGGCTGCGGGTGCGGCGACCGCTGCGGCGCCCGTGGCGGCGACAAGAGCCACGAGTCCGGCGACCAGGCGCTTACGGGCGCGAGTCAGCATTAACAAGTCCTTTTATCGATCGTGACCTCGAAGCGGGCCAGGTCATTCTCAGGGCATTCTCACGGGATTCTATGGCTCATGCGGCCGGCGCATACCCGTCGTGAGGGAGTGTAACGGCTCTATAACACTCCGGCAAAGCCAAGGACGCGCCCCCGACGGCCGCCCGGACAACGCAAATCTCCGACGACGCAGGGGCCACCTGGGGGAACGCCCGTCATCACCCTGGATCGCCGCCGGCCGTTCACGACTCGATCATTCGGTGTCATCGGGCCGTTACCGGTTTGCGCGATCAACGGTGACTCTCAGCCGACGCACGTACGCTGTGGCCGGTGGACCTGACGGAGTACGTGCGGCACGACGCCACCGCCCTGGCCGAGCTGATCGCCGCCGGCGACATCACCCCCACCGAACTGCTGTCCCTGGCGCGGCGTCGCGCCGACGCCGTCAATCCGGCGCTCAACGCGATCGTCGCGCGAATGGACGACGCGGCAGATGCCCGGACGGCCGACCCCGGATTGTCCGGACCATTCGCCGGCGTGCCGTTCCTCATCAAGGACCTCGCCCAGGAGTACCGCGGCTACCCGACGTCGTGTGGCTCCCGATCGTTGGCCCGACACGTGGCGACCGAGCATTCAGAGGTCACCCGACGGTTCCTCGACGCCGGGTTGGTGATCTTCGGCAAGACCAACACGCCAGAGTTCGGCGCGAAGGGCGTCACCGAACCCGAATTCTGGGGACCCGCGCGCAACCCGTGGAACACCGACCACACACCTGGCGGGTCCTCGGGCGGGTCGGGCGCCGCGGTGGCCGCCGGTATCGTGCCGGCCGCCGGCGCCAACGACGGTGGCGGCTCGATCCGGATACCGGCCGCCTGCAACGGACTCGTCGGGCTCAAAGCGACCCGCGGGCTCGCGCCGTTCGGCCCGATCACCGGCGAACCCAAGTTCGGGATGGTGGTACAGGGCGTGGTCTCGCGCACCGTCCGCGACGCGGCCGCGCTCTACGACGCGATCGTGGGTGCCACCGACGGGTCGGTCTATCCCACCCCTGGCCCGCCGGCGTCATTCGCCACCGCCATCACCTCCGCGCCGGCGAGGTTGCGCATCGGCTACTCGACTGCCTCGGCGATCAACCCGCATCCACATCCGGAGGCGGTCGCCGCCGTCGAGCATGCGGCAACGGTGCTCACCGAACTCGGCCACCACGTCGAGGAGGTGACGCCGCCCCAGGACGACGCGGCGCTCGCCCGTGACTTCCTGACGATCTGGTTCGCCTCCCTCGCCACCGAGGTCGACGCGACGCGCGCCCTCACCGGCGCGACCGACCGGGACTTCGAGGCCGATACCCTCGCGCTCGCCGAACTCGGCCGGTCGGCCGGGGTGGTGGCCGCGATGTCGGCCCTCGACGAGGTCAACAACCACGTGTTGGCGTTGGCCGCATTCCACCGCACGCACGACCTGTTCCTCACTCCGACACTGGCGACACCGCCGTTGCGGGTGGGTGCCACCACCACGCCGGCGCTGCTCCAGACCGCTTCCCGGGTGATCGCGAAGGTCCGTGCCGGAAAGCTGCTGGCACGCACCGGCGTCCTCGACGACCTCATCGAGCAGAGCCTCGGCTGGGTGCCCTACACCCAGCTCGCCAACCTCACCGGACGACCGGCCATCAGCGTCCCGCTGCACTGGACCGCCGACGGACTGCCGCTGGGCGTGCAGTTCGTCGGACGGCTCGGCGCCGACGGCGACCTCCTGGCGTTGGCCGCGCAGCTCGAACAGGCCGCCCCGTGGGCGCATCGCTACGCCGACATCACCATCTGATCGAGTAGCCCGAGCGAACGAAGTGAGGCCGGGCGTATCGAGATCACTGCGTCACGCAATCCCCGAACGATAGTGTCGACACCACCAGCGATGAGGAGGGGCGTGTGAGCCAGCAACAGGCCGACGCGGTGGTGGTCGGATCGGGATTGGCCGGATTGGTCGCGACCTATGAACTCACCCGCGCCGGCCGCAGGGTGATCGTGGTCGATCAGGAGAACCGCAACAACCTCGGCGGGCAGGCGTTCTGGTCGCTCGGTGGTCTCTTCCTGGTCGACACTCCCGAGCAGAGACGCCTCGGCATCAAGGACTCCGCGGACCTGGCGTTGCACGACTGGATGGCGTCGGCCGGATTCGATCGCGACGACGAGGATTTCTGGCCGCGGCAGTGGGCGCGCGCCTACGTCGACTTCGCTGCCGGCGAGAAGCGTCAGTACCTGCACGACCTCGGACTGCGCATCACCCCCATCGTCGGCTGGGCCGAACGTGGCGGCGGGTTCGCCGACGGTCACGGCAACTCGGTGCCCCGCTTCCACCTCACCTGGGGCACCGGGCCGGAGGTGGTGCGCGTCTTCGTCGAACCCGTACTCGAGGCGGAGAAGCGCGGCCTGGTGGAGTTCCGGTTCCGGCACCGCGTCGACGAGGTCGTCGTCGAGGACGGTGCGGCGGTCGGCGTGCGTGGTTCGGTCCTGGCGCCCACCGACCTCGAACGCGGAGTGGCCTCGCCTCGCGACGTCGCCGGTGAATTCGAGATCCGGGCGGGTGCCGTCGTGGTCACCACGGGCGGCATCGGCCACAACCATGAGCTGATCCGCCAGAACTGGCCGACCGAACGCCTGGGACCGGCACCCGCGACGATGATCTCCGGCGTTCCCGCCTACGTGGACGGCCGCATGCTCGGCATCGCCGAGGACGCGGGCGCCAGCCTGGTCAATCGGGACCGGATGTGGCACTACACCGAAGGTATCCACAACTGGGATCCGATCTGGCCCGACCACGCGATCCGCATCATTCCCGGTCCGTCGTCGCTGTGGCTGGACGCCAACGGCAATCGGCTGGCGCCACCCAATTTCCCCGGCTTCGACACCAATTCGACGATGAAGGCGATTCTGTCGACCGGCTACGACTACTCCTGGTTCATCCTCACCCAGAGCATCATCGAAAAGGAGTTCGCGTTGTCGGGGTCGGAGCAGAATCCCGACATCACCAGCAAGGATCTCAAGTTCGCCGCCAAGAGTCGATTCGCCAAAGGTGCGCCGGGGCCGGTGGATGCGTTCACCAGACACGGCGTGGACTTCGTGGTGCGCGACAACCTCCCGGACCTGGTGGCCGGCATGAACGAGATCACCCGGGGACCGAAACTCGACCTGCAGCATCTCGAACGGGTCATCTCCGCCCGCGATGCGCAGATCGACAACAAGTTCGGCAAGGACGCCCAACTGATGGCGATCACCAACGCGCGACAATACCTGGGCGACAAGCTGGTCCGGGTCGCCAAGCCGCATCGGATCCTCGATCCCACACATGGCCCGTTGATCGCCGTACGCCTGAACGTCCTCACCCGGAAAACGCTGGGCGGGTTGGAGACCAATCTGGATTCACAGGTCATGCGGCCCGACGGCAGCGCTTTCGACGGGCTCTTCGCCGCAGGCGAAGTCGCCGGTTTCGGCGGCGGTGGGGTGCACGGGTACAACGCTCTGGAGGGCACATTCCTCGGCGGCTGTATCTTCTCCGGTCGCACCGCGGGACGGACCATCGCCCGTCGCTGACCGACCGATGCGCCCGGTAGCTGTGGGCTACAGTGTGTCCCGTGCCGATCCCCCAGACGATCCTGACTCGGAAGACGACCTCGGCGCTGTTTCTCGTCCTCACCATCGACGACGGCGGTGCGGACGACGTCCGGGATCTGTTGGGCGAGCTGCCCTCCCTGACCCGAGCGGTCTCCTCCCGCGCCCCCGAAGCGGCGCTGGCCGCGATTGCATCGATCGGCTCAGCTGCCTGGGATCGCTTGTTCGACGGTCCGCGCCCCCGCTCGCTGCGGCCGTTCGTCGTCTACGAGGGCGAGGTGCACACCGCCCCCGCCACCCCGGCCGACCTGCTGCTGCACATCAAGGCCGACCGGATGGACCTGTGTTTCGAGGTCGGCCGACTCGTGATGGACGCGATCGGCGAGGCGGTCACCGTCGTCGACGAGGTCTACGGTTTCCGCTACTTCGACCTGCGCGACATCATCGGTTTCGTCGACGGCACCGAGAATCCGGTCGGGCAGGCCGCGATCGACGCGATCACGGTCGGCGACGAGGACCCCGCATTCGCCGGCGGCAGCTACGTGGCCATCCAGCGCTACGTCACCGACCTCGAGGCGTGGAATGCGCTCGGCGTCGGTGAGCAGGAGAACGCGATCGGCCGCACGAAGCTCGACAACGTCGAGATGGACGACGACGTGAAGCCGACGAATTCGCACATCGCGTTGAACGTGGTCGAGGATGCCGACGGCGAGGAGATCGACGTCGTACGCGACAACATGCCGTACGGCGCCGCGTCCGGCTCCGGCGAACGCGGCACGTTCTACATCGCCTACTCCGCAGGTCCCGACGTGACCGAAGAGATGCTGCGCAAGATGTTCATCGGCGATCCGCCCGGCAACTACGACCGATTGCTCGACTTCACCACCGCGGTCACCGGTTCGCAGTTCTTCACTCCGACCATCGATTTTCTCGAGGACCTGCCGGCCCCGCCGACTGCGCCCGCCGACGTTGTCACGAACGAGCGCAGCGAGCCCGAGGCACCAACCGACGGCTCCCTCGGCATCGGCTCCCTGCACTAGACGATCACCCGGCCACACCCGCCACGACCCCAGGAGGCAGCATGAACAATCTGCATCGCGCACTCGCACCGATCTCCGACGCCGCGTGGGCCGAGATCGAGGAGGAGGCCACCCGCTCGTTCAAACGCAACAGCGCCGCGCGTCGTCTCGTCGACGTCAACGGCCCGCTTGGCCTGGACATCGCCTCGGTCACCCTGGGGCACCGCAGCAAGATCGACCCACCGGCCGACGGCATTGTCGCGCATCAGCGGCAGGCGCAGCCGCTGGTCGAGTTGCGCGTGCCGTTCACGGTGAGCCGTGAGGCCATCGACGATGTCGACCGCGGTGCGCAGGATTCCGATTGGGACCCGGTGCGCGATGCTGCCGCCGAGCTGGCCCGCGCCGAGGACCGCGCCATCTTCGAGGGGTACCCCGCAGGCGGCATCGCCGGTATCCGGCCCACCGCATCGGCGACACCGATTCCGTTGCCGGCCGACGTGCGCGACTACGCCGAGGCGTTGTCGCAGGCCACCACCGCGCTGCGGCTGGCCTCGGTCGAGGGGCCGTACTCGTTGGCACTGTCGAAAGACGTCTACACCCTGGTCAACGAGACCTCCAACCACGGTGTCCCGATCCGCGATCATCTGCAGCGGCTACTGGTCGGTGGCGGCGACATCGTCTGGGCACCCGCGATCTCCGGGGCCTTCCTGCTCAGCACCCGCGGGGGCGACTTCGAGATGAGCATCGGGCAGGACGTGTCCATCGGCTACGACCACCACGACGCCGAGACGGTGACGCTGTACTTCCAGGAGTCGTTCACTTATCTCACCTACACCCCCGAGGCCGTGGTCCCCTTCACCTTCGCAGGGTGAGAACCGCTGGTCGATCTCGATACGTGACCTCGCAAGCTCGGCCCCTACTCGATCCAAGGAGTAGTCCGAGGCGCTAGCCGAGGACGTATCGAGACGAGGTGACCCCCATCGCGCCCAGAATCACATCGCGCCCAGAATCACGTCGCACCATGTCGGGGTCAGTTGCTAGCGTCAACCAAGTGATCGCGCGATGCTGAGCCGCCTCATCCGGACATACCTCACGAACTACCGCGGGTACCTGACAGCCGTGGTCGCTCTTCAGTTCGTCGCCACCGCCGCGATGCTGTATCTGCCCACCCTCAACGCCGACATCATCGACAACGGCGTGGCCGAGGGCGACACCGACTACATCCTGCGTATCGGCGGGTGGATGCTGGTGGTCAGCGTTGTCCAGGTGGTCTGCACGATCGCCGCCCAGTACTTCGGCGCGCGCACGGCACTCGGCGTCGGCCGCGACATCCGCCACGACCTGCTGCACCGGGTCAACACCTTCTCCGCGCGGGAGGTGGGCCGGTTCGGCGCGCCGTCGTTGATCACCCGCACCACCAACGACGTCCAGCAGGTGCAGCTGCTGGTGGTGATGAGCACCGCGATCCTGGTGATGGCACCCATCATGTGCATCGGCGGTATCGCCATGGGCGTGCACGTGGCGCCAGGACTGTCGTGGTTGCTCGCGATCGCCGTACCCATCCTCGGGCTCACCATGGCGCTGATCATCGCGCGGATGATCCCCGGTTTCCGGGCCATGCAGGAACGGATCGACGCCGTCAACCGGGTGCTGCGCGAGCAGATCACCGGTATCCGGGTGGTGCGGGCATTCGTCCGCGAACGTCACGAGATCGATCGTTTCGCGCGCGCCAACGATCATCTGGCCGACGCCACTTTGCGGGTGGGCCGGCTGATGGCGCTGATGTTCCCGCTGGTCATGCTGATCACCAACGTCACCATCGTCGCCGTCATCTGGTTCGGTGGGCACGCGGTGTCCGACGGGTCGGTGGAGATCGGTGCACTGACGGCGATGATGAGCTACGCCATGCAGATCATGATGTCGGTGATGATGGCGTCCTTCCTGGCGATGATGGCGCCACGAGCCACGGTCTGCGCCGAGCGGATCTGGGAAGTGCTCGACACCGACACCTCGGTGGTCTCCCCCACCGACCCGATCGGATTCGCCACCGATCCGTCCACCGTCGAGTTCCGCGGCGCAGAGTTCCGTTACCCCGGCGCCGACGACCCGGTGCTGCGCGACATCGGCTTCCGTGTCGAGAAGGGCACCACCACGGCGATCGTCGGTTCCACCGGGTCGGGCAAGACGACGGTGCTCGGCCTGATCCCACGACTCATCGACGTCACCGCGGGCGCGGTCCTCGTCGGCGGCACCGACGTGCGACGCCTCGACCCCGATCAGCTGCGCTCGGCCATCGGCCTGGTCCCCCAACGCCCGTACCTGTTCTCCGGCACCATCGCCGCCAACATCCGGCACGGCAAACCCGACGCCACCGATGAGGAGATCTGGGAGGCACTGCGGATCGCGCAGGCCGACGATTTCGTGGCGCGCATGCCCGACGGCCTCGACACCACCGTCGCCCAGGGCGGCACCACCGTCTCCGGCGGCCAACGTCAACGGCTGGCCATCGCGCGCGCCCTGATCCGACGTCCCTCGGTGTACCTGTTCGACGACTCGTTCTCCGCACTCGATCTGTCCACCGATGCCCGGTTGCGTGCCGCACTGCGCCCGGCCACGCGGGACGCCGCGGTGATCGTGGTGGCACAGCGCATCTCGACCATCGTCGACGCCGATCAGATCGTGGTGCTCAACCGCGGCCGGATCGTCGGGCTCGGACGACACGACGACCTCGTGGAGACCTGCGAGACCTACGCCGAGATCGTCGAATCCCAGCTCGCCATCCAGGACGTCTCATGACCCGCCCCGGTGGCGCGGGGCGTCCGGGCGGGGCAGTCGGCCCGCCGATGATGGCCGGTCCGGCAGAGAAGGCGCGGTCGTTCGGGCCGTCGGTGAAACGGCTCATCCGCCTGCTGCTGGCCTATCGGGCGTTCATGGTGACCGTGTTCGCGTCGATCGTCATCTCGGTGATCCTGTCGGCGGTCGCGCCGCGCGTCCTCGGCCATGCCACCGACCTGGTGTTCGACGGTGTCATCGGCACCACCCTGCCCGACGGGCTCACCAAGGAGCAGGCCGTCGCAGGTCTGCGCGAGCAGGGCCAGAACACCTTCGCCGACATGGTGTCGTCGATGGACGTCACGCCGGGCGTGGGTGTCGATTTCACCGCGGTGGGGCAGGTCCTGCTCATCGTGCTGGTGCTCTACGTGTTGTCGTCGGCGCTGGCCTGGCTGGCTGCCTACCTGCTGAACATCGTCGTGGTCGGCACCATCCGACGCCTGCGCGCCGAGGTCGAAGAGAAGGTGCATCGACTGCCCTTGCGCTACTACGACGCCGCGGCGCGCGGCGATCTGCTGAGCCGTGTCACCAACGATCTCGACAACCTGTCGCAGAGCCTGCAGCAGACCATCGCGCAGTTCCTGAACTCGGTGCTGATGGTGATCGCGCTGCTGGCGATGATGATCTGGATCTCGCCGCTGCTGGCGTTGATCGCGGTGCTCACCGTTCCCTTGGCATTCATCGCGACCGCGCAGATCGCCAAACGGTCCAAACCGCACTTCATGGCCCAGTGGTCATCGACCGGCAAGCTCAACGCCCAGGTCGAGGAGGCCTTCACCGGCCACGAACTGGTGAAGGCGTTCGGGCGTCAGTCCGAGATCGAGGCGACCTTCGACGAGCGCAACGAGAAGCTGTTCGAGTCGAGTTGGCGCGCCCAGTTCATCTCCGGGATCATCATGCCGACCATCATGTTCCTGGGGAACCTGAATTATGTGGCGGTCGCCGTGGTGGGCGGACTGCGGGTGGCGTCGGGCTCGCTGAGCCTCGGTGAGGTGCAGGCGTTCATCCAGTACTCCCGCCAGTTCACCCAGCCGCTCACCCAGATCGGGTCGATGTTCAACCTGATGCAGAGCGGGGTGGCCTCGGCCGAACGCATCTTCGACGTCCTCGACGCCGACGAGGAGACCCCGGACCCTGCCGATCCCCAGACGCCGGTCGACGGGCACGGTCTGATCGAGTTCGACGACGTCTCGTTCCGGTATGTCACCCACCGGCCACTCATCGAGAACCTGTCGCTGGTGGCGCAGCCCGGACACATGGTGGCCATCGTGGGTCCGACCGGCGCCGGCAAGACGACACTGGTGAACCTCATCATGCGGTTCTACGACGTCGACGCCGGCACCATCCGCGTCGACGGTGTGGACTCCCGCCGGATGACCCGCGATGACCTGCGGGAACGCACCGGCATGGTGCTGCAGGACTCGTGGCTGTTCGGCGGCACCATCTACGAGAACATCGCCTACGGCGATCCCACCGCGAGCCGCGCGGAGGTCATCGAGGCGGCCGAACTGAGCCACGTCGACCACTTCGTGCGTACGTTGCCCGACGGCTACGAGACCGTTCTCGACGAAGAGGGCGGCGGGGTCAGTGCCGGTGAGCGGCAGTTGATCACCATCGCGCGGGCCTTCCTGGCCAAACCGACGATCCTCATCCTCGACGAGGCGACGAGTTCGGTGGACACCCGCACCGAGTTGCTGATCCAGCAGGCGATGGCCAACTTGCGGACCGACCGCACGAGTTTCGTGATCGCCCACCGGCTCTCGACCGTGCGCGACGCCGACATCATCGTGGTGATGGAGGACGGCCGGATCGTCGAACAGGGGAGCCACGACGAACTGCTCGCCACCCGCGGCGCCTACTGCCGGCTCTACAACAGTCAGTTCGCCGGTCCGCTCGAGGACGAGCCCCTCGCCGGGGATCACGTCGCCGGTTAGGCGCCGATCTGGTGTGACCGCAGCCCTACTCGGCGCCGCCGCGACCGGGCTCCAGTGCTCCGGCGATCCGCTGTTCGAGTTGTTGCGCCGCCGCGGGCGGTACCGCGATCAAACCCTCCAGTTCGTCGCGCGCCTTACGGTAGGCGGCCTGACGCTCGGCTGCGGTGGCCCCGTCGTCACCGGCCACCGCGATCAGCCGGCGGGCACGTTCGAGTCGTTCGCGCTCCACCGGCGAGAAGTCGGCCTGCCGGCGGCGACGCGCCTCCCGCTCGGCGGTGTCGAAGGCGGCCGCGTAGTCGCTGACGGCGTCCCGGTACTCGGCGAAGGCTGCGGGCTCGAGCAGTTCGTCGGCGTCATTCGGTCGCAGATCGTCAGCGCGGACCTTGGCACGGTGGAACGCGAGGGTCAGCGGCTCCCGCAGATCGGTCATCATCGGGTATTGGATCAGGGTGGCGAGGTCCAGTTCGTAGCCGAACCAGCGATCGTTCACGTCGTCGTGCCGAGCCAGCGTCTTGGCGATGACGGTCTTGCTGGTCTGGGTGATCCGCAGTTCCTCGGCCCGCGACGACGCCTTGATCCGCTCGAGTTCGATTTTGTCGCGGCGGCGCTTCTCGTTGTATGCGGCGATTCGGGCGGCCCAGCCCCCGACGACTCCGCCGATCGGGAAGATCAGCCACCAGAAATCGCCGATGGAGCCCATGAAGCCACCCACGCCTCAATGCTACCGACGCCGAACCTGATGGATGCCGCGTGCGCACGACCTAGGCTGGCGAAATGGCCGATCCGAACGCCGAACGCCTACACCCGGTGTCACTGGCCGAGTGGCACGACTGGCTGCGCGCGAACCACGACACCTCCGGGGGCATCTGGTTCGTGTTCTGGCGCAGAGAGTCCGGCAACGAACCGCTCGACTACGACGCCGTCGTCCGGGAGGCGTTGTGCTGGGGCTGGGTCGACGGCCACACGCGAGTCATCGACCATGATCGTCGGGGCATGTGGTTCACCCGCCGCGGCCGCAACAGCGCGTGGGCCGCGTCCAACAAGGCGCGCGTCACCGAGCTCATCGCCGAGGCGCGGATGCAGCCACCCGGACAGGCGGTGATCGACGACGCGAAGGCGCGCGGCCTGTGGACCCTGCTCGACGACGCCGAGGCGCTCATCGAGTCCCCGGAACTGGCCGCCGCGCTCGACGCCGATCCCGCTGCCCGCACGAATTGGGATGCGTGGCCGCCGAGCGTACGGAAATCCGCCCTCACCCAACTCGCCTTCGCCAAACAACCCGCCACCAAGACGCGGCGCATCACCACGATCGTCGACAAAGCCGCCCGCAACGAGCGCCCGTGACGCGATGCCGTACGCGTCGCTCCAACCGCTGGTCGAGTAGCCCGCGAGCCGCCAGGCGAGCGAGCGTGTCGAGACCAGCACCCACGACGACCGACCGGCACGTCACCTACAGATCCGGGATGGGGAGGTCGAGGTTCGGGATGACGATGCCACCGTCGACCTCGAGGATCTTGCCGGTCAGGTACGACCCGGCCGGCGAGGCGAGGAACAGCGCGGCGGCCGCCACGTCCTCCGGATCGCCGAGCCGGTGCAACGGTGTCGCCGACTCGATCTGTGCGCGCATGTTCTCGTCGTCGGCCACCACGTCGAGTGCCGACGTCAAGATCGCGCCGGGAGCGATGCCGTTGACCCGGATCCTCGGGTTGAGGTCCATCGCGACGAGCCGGGTGTACTGGGCCAGCGCACCTTTCGCGGTGCCATAGGCGGCGTAGGCGCGACCCGGGGTCCGCCCGACGGCCGAGGTGATGTTGATGATCGCCCCGCCGTCGGCATTGTCGAGCAGATGCGGGACCGCCGCGAGAATCAACGCGTGTGCGTTGGTGACGTTGAAGTCGAAAGCCTGGGTCAGGTGTTTGGGCTTGGTGTCGAGCAGCGGCCGAGGCATCGCGCCGCCGACGTTGTTGACGACGATGTCGAGGCGCCCGAACTCGTCGACGGCGGCCTGCGCCAATCCGGCCGCGGCGTCGGGGTCGGCCAGATCGGCCGCCACCACCAGCGCGCGGCGTCCGGCCTCGCGAACACGGGCGGCGACCTTGTCGAGTTCTCCTTCGCTGCGAGATGAGATCACCACGTCGGCGCCGGCCTCCGCGAAGCCGACCGCGATGGCCGCCCCCAGACCACGTCCGGCGCCCGTCACGATCGCCACCCTGTCATCAATACGGAATCTGTCCAGGATCACGCCCTCGAGGATGCCACCGATCGGGCCAGAATGAGAACACGTTCTACGCTTACTACCGAAGCGATCCGGAGTCACGATCGTTTCCCGGCGGGGTCGGCCATCGGTGCGGTCACCCCGTGACCCGCGTCCTCTGGCACACTGGTGACGCCGACGTGATGCATTGCTGCCAGCTGGTCGTGACTCTCGTAGGGCGCTCCTCTCGGACCCGACCTCCGTGGCGCCGGCCTACACAGAAAACACCGAGGCACCCCCATGGCGGACACGGACGGCTCGACTCTTCCCCGCAACCACGTGGTCAGCTCCTACACCGAGCTCATCGCCGAAGTACGACAATCCGGGCTCCTCGATCGGCGGCGTGGTTTCTATGTCCGCAGAGTCGCATTGTGTGTCGCGGCGTTTGTCGGCGTCTGGGTGGCAGTGGTCGCGATCGGTGACTCATGGTGGCAACTGTTGCCCGCCGTCGTACTGGCGGTCGTCAGTACGCAATTCGGATTCCTGGGGCACGACGGAGCACATCGCCAGATGTTCTCCTCGGCCCCGGCCAACGAGTGGACGGCCCGGATCATCGCCGGCGGCTTCGCCGGATTGTCATTGCATTGGTGGCGCGCCAAACACAATCGTCATCACAAGGCGCCCAACAAGATCGGCGTCGATCCGGATATCGAGCCGGGCCCACTCGCCTTCGTTCCCGCGGATGCGACGAACCGAACCGGCTTCTACCGGTGGTTCACCCGCCGACAGGGATGGTTGTTCTTCCCGCTGGTGACCCTCGAGGGCGTGGCCCTGCATGCACACAGCGTCCGCGGACTGCTGGGCAGGACCCCGGTCGCACACCGCTCGGTGGAACTCGGGTTGATCACCGCACGACTGCTGTTCGGCGTCGTGGTCCCGATGACGGTGATGTCACCACCGATCGCCATTGCCTTCATCGTCACCCATCTGGCCCTGTTCGGTGTACTTCTCGGGTGCTCTTTCGCGCCCAATCACAAGGGGATGCCGTTGGTGCCGCGAAACATGCAGGTGGATTTCCTGCACCGGCAGGTGCTGATGTCGCGCAACATCCGCGGGGGCAGGTTCCTCGATTTCATGATGGGCGGCCTCAACTACCAGATCGAGCATCACCTGTTCCCCAGCATGCCGCGACCGCATCTGCCCAAAGTGCAGCCACTGGTGCGTGCGCATTGCATTCGGCACGGTGTGCCATACACCGAGACATCTCTCATCGCCTCGTACGGCATCGTCATCCGCTACCTCAACCAGGCCGGACTCGGTGAACGCGATCCCTTCACCTGCCCGCTCGTCCGGATGTACCGATGATCGAGAAGGCGCCCGACCGCAAAGGAGGGCAGGTTCCAGCGCTCGGGCCGACCAGACTGCGTCTCGGATACGACCTCCGCTCCCCCATCGGTGGGGCATGGCTGCCTTACACCACGCAGATCTCCGATGAACTCGCGGGCCTGCAGGCGGCCGGATACGACCGGCTCGGCAAGATCTCCTCGATCAGCGTCAACTGGCGCAGCCTGGCGCACTACCCCGGCCTGGACTCCGACAATGCCCCCGACGAGTTGCCGTTGATGTTCATCACCGCCGAGCGAGCATCCGTCACCCTGCTGGTCATTCCGGCGCGCACCTCATCGGCGCTCGCAGCCGCGCTACTACGGCAAGCCGGGACCCGAAAGGGCGAGACTTTCCCAGAACACAGTTCCGTGTACCGGACTGCCCGCCGAATCCTGGAGCGGGCCGCGGCACAACATCGGGATGCCACCGCAACGCCTCGTTGATCAACCGCAGGGTTCAGTCGACGAGAATCGGCCGTCCGATGGTTGTGTCGGCCCAGGTATTCAGTAGTCGCGTCCCGGACGCACCACCGCCAACAGCTCCTCACCCGCCTGATACCGCCGCAGGTTCTCGGCCATCCACGGCGCCATCGCCCGCGTCAGCCCGGATGCCGGATTCGCGACGTGCGGCGTGATGATCACGTTGGGCAGCGACCACATCGGGTCGTCGTCGGCCGGGGGTTCCGGATCGGTGACGTCGAGGGCAGCACCCGCGATCTCGCCGTTGCGCAACGCATCGAGCAACGCCGCCTGATCCACCAGCGGTCCGCGCGCCACATTGACGATCCACGCATGTGAGGGCAGCGCGGACAGCGAGCTCGCGTTGATCAGATGCCGAGTCTCCGCGGTGGCGGGCGCAGCGAGCACCACATGATCGGTCTGCGCCCACACCTCGTCGGTACGCGCGGACGGCACGGTAAGCGCGGCACCCTCGACCGGTCGGCCGGAACGGTTGACGGCAATCGCACGCGCACCACATGCCGTCAGCCGCGGGATCAGCGACGCCGCGATACCGCCGGCACCGATGATGGCGACCGTGGACCCGTGCAGCGAGCGGACCGCGGTGTCGATGGGCTGTTTGTCCCAGTGCCGCAGCACCGCCGTGTTGATCTGGCGCAGACCGGCCAGCAGCAGGCCGAGTGCGTGCTCGGCGACGTTCTCCGCGTAGAAGCCCGACGCGTTGGTCCACACCCGCCGATCGTCGATGACGCCCGCCGACACGTACTCCTCGATCCCTGCGGTCTTCAGCGCCACCCACACGATCCGGTCGTGGAGGTCGGGGAAGTCGTCGACGGCGCCGATCCACACCAGCACCCGGGCCTCGGCCAGGTCCACCACGCGGCCGCCGGCCGATTCGACGGCCGCCACCAGATGTTCGTCCCGGGTCGGCTCCACGGCCACCGGGATCGCGGTGGCACTCATCGGCGCACGTCCCGGGCGGCCGAGGTGGCCAGTTCGTCGGCGATCTCGTTGTAGTGATCACCGGAGTGGCCCTTGACCCACTTCCAGGTCACCTCGTGGCGCTTCTCCTCTTCGATGAGTCGACGCCAGAGGTCGGCGTTCTTCACCGGCTTCTTGTCGGTGGTCTTCCAGCCGTTGCGCTGCCATCCGGCGACCCACTTGGTGATGCCGTTGCGCACGTAACTCGAATCCGTGTAGATGATCACGGTCGACGGTCGGGTCAGTGCCGCGAGTCCTTCGATGGCGCCGGTCAGCTCCATCTTGTTGTTGGTGGTGGCCGGGTCCCCGCCGGACAGGCGCTTCTCGCGCCCCCGGTGACGCAGCACCGCACCCCATCCACCCGGCCCCGGATTACCCAGGCACGCACCGTCGGTGGAGATCTCGACCACGTCGCGGGGCTCGGCCGGTTCGGTCGGCAGGAGGTCGGTGGTCGGTTCGTCGGGGGGGCTGTCGAACAGGGCATCGGTCACTCACCGAAGGGTACTGCACAGGCCCGACCGGCCGTCCCGAGGAGTTTCGTCGGCGCCGAGCCCCTGCCACCGACGCGTGCTGACGCATAGGGTTGAGGCATGCAGCCCTGGGATCCGGACCGTTACCTGCAATTCGCCGACGCTCGTGCCCGCCCCTTCCTCGACCTCATCGCACAGGTGCCGACCGCACCGTCCACCATCGTCGATCTCGGGTGCGGACCCGGCCACCTGACGCGCCACCTGCGCGCGCTGTGGCCCGATTCCCAGATACTCGGGATCGACTCGTCGCCGCGGATGATCGAAAAGGCCTTCCGCGAGAACACCGACCCGCATGCCAACTACGACATCGCCGACGTCACCACCTGGGAGCCCAACCAGCCCGTCGATCTCATCGTGTCCAACGCGATGTTCCAGTGGTTGCCCGACCCGATGGCGGTGGTCGAGCGACTGCTCGGCCATCTCAACGACGGCGGGGTCTTCGCCGTCCAGGTGCCGGACAATCACGAAGCTCCGATGCACCGGGAGTTGCGCGAGCTCGCCGACGACCCACGTTTCGCCGAGCAGCTGCGCGACGTGCGCCGGATGCCCGGTTTCGACCCCGCCGACTTCCTCGCCTTTTTCACCGAGCGTGGCTTCACCGCCAACACCTGGTCGACCACGTACCTGCACGTGTTGCACGGCGACGACCCCGTCTACGACTGGAGCGCGGGCAGCACTGTCCGGCCCTATCTGACCGCCCTCGGTGACGATGACTGCACGACGTTCACGGCCGAATACAAGCAGCGACTACGCGAGGCCTACCCGCCGCAATCGATGGGCACGGTGTTTCCGTTCCGACGAACCTTCGCGGTGGCCACGCCGTTCTGACATCGCTCGGTCAGCGCCTCGACGCGCCGATTTGCCGGGATAACGCCTGAGTCTCGGTTCGGTCCATGATCTGTGGAGTTCGGACGACTTCTGCAACACTGACACCACAGTCACCGGGTTGCAGGGGGTTCTCCCATGTCCAGCCGACGTGCCCTCGTCACGGGTGCATCCGTCATCGCGGTCGCCATCGGGACCACGCTCGGCCCGGTGGCGCCCGCCCACGCGTCGATCTGCAGCGCCGTCGGTTTCCACGGCGGCGATGTCGGCAGTACCGGCAGTAGTGGATCCAGTGAGATCGGACTCGGCAGTGCCGACTTCGGCAGCTACCGGGCAGACGGCAAGAAGCCCCAGGGGCCCCTGGTGAAGCTGCGCGGCGCCAGCACCGCCATCGAATGGGTGACCGGGCCACGCAGCCCCAATCGCACCGACCAACGGTTCTCGATCACCGCCACCGATGTCGGAGTGCCGTGGGACAACGGCTCCGGTCAGGTGCTGATGGCCTTCGGCGACACCTGGGGCCGGTGTGCCGGCCAGATGGTGTGGCGCCACAACACCATGCTGCGCAGCGACGGCAACGCCGACCTGGACAAGGGCATCAGATTCCCGAACGCCATCCCCGGGTCGGTGCGTTCGGGAGCCTCGGTGACACCGCAACGTCCCACCTTCGCGCAACCCATGGTCAACGCGCTCGGCGTCCGCAACATCGAGGTCGGCAAGATCCCGACCGGCGGGATCGCGATCAACGGGGTGCAGTACCTGAGTTACATGTCCATCCGGCGGTGGTTGTCGCCGGGGCGTTGGGCCACCGGGTATTCGGCGATCGCCGTGTCCCGCGACAACGGGCAGACCTGGGTCACCGACAACCGCACCATCCGGATGAACGTCGACGTCTCGGTGCCCGGGGTTCGTCAGATCGCCGCCGGCCACGGGCGTTTCCAGATGGGCGCGTTCGTGCGTTCGGGTGACTACGTCTATCAATACGGCACCCCCAACGGTCGGTTCGGCGCCGCCTTCGTCTCCCGCGTCCGCCCCTCCGACATCCTCGATCTGAGCCGCTATGAGTACTACCGAGGTGGCGGGGCGTGGTCGGCTGACCCGGCCGCGGCCGCGCCCATCGTGAGCCAGCCGATGAGCGAGATGTCGGTGGCGTACAACAACTTTCTGAAGCGATACGTGATGCTCAGCGAACAGATGGGCAGCATCATGATGCGGACCGCTCGTTCGCCGGTCGGCCCGTGGAGTGGTGCGAAGGTCGTCGTGTCCGCTGCGCAGACCAAGGGCTTGTACGCGCCCTACATCCACCCACGTTCGCAGGGACAGCACCTCTATTTCGTCGCGTCACGGTGGGACGACTACAACGTCATGCTGATTCGCACCGATCTGGCGAAGGTCCGTTGAGACCGGAGCGCCCAGGCACCGACGTCGTGGCCGGGTTCGGAGGACCGGCGTAGCGTCGGGCGTGTGGAGCGATCCGCGCCGGACCGCTCGGCTTCGACGACAATTCGGCTTCACCGACAGTGAGGAGTGATGATGGGTCAGCCAGTCCCACCCCCGCAGCCACCCCCGGACCCCGTTCCCGCACCCGAACCGATCCCGGAGCCGCCACCGGAACCACCGATTCCCGTGCCCGAACCGGAGCCCATTCCCAAGCCGGGACCACCCGAGCCGGACCCACCACCGCGACCGACCGTCATCTGAACCGGATAGGAGCGCGATGCCTGCTCGTGTGGTGCTGATCCGTGCGATCAATGTGGGTGGCGCGAAGCTGCCGATGGCCGACCTCCGTGCGATGGCCGCCGAACTCGGTGCCACCGATGTCAGCACCTACATCGCATCCGGCAACCTGCTCTGCCAGCCACCTGGTGCGCCAGGCGATTTCGACCGGGCGCTGGAGCAGGCCATCACCGATCGCTTCGGCTATGTCCGCGAGGTGATCAGCCGGTCCCGTGACGATTTGATGCACGCACTCGATGTTCATCCGTTCGACGTGGTCAACCCGAAGTTCTCCTACGTCTACTGTCTGACCGGTACGCCCGATCCGGGCAGGGTGGCCGACTTCGCCGAGCGCGATTTCGGCGCCGACGAGTTCCGGGTCATCGGTGCCGACCTGCACATCCGCTATGCCGACGGTGCCGGCGTCTCCAAGCTGACCGCCCCGGTCATCGCCAAGGGCCTCGGTGTGCAGGGCACCGGACGCAACCTGAAGACCATCCGGAAGCTGATCGAGCTGGCTGCCGACTGACTGGCTCGCCTATCCCGGTGTACGTTCGGCGTCCTCGTTCTTGTGCAGCATCCGCACCCGCAGCGCGTCGTAGATCGGCGGGGACCGCAGGGCGGATGCGACCACCACGGCCATCGCGCCCGACACCAACATGGGGATGGTGACCGAGGTGACCGCCGTCATCTCGATGACCAGGACGAGACCGGTGAACGCGGCGCGTACGATCGCCGCGAACAGAGCGGCCATCCCCACCAGGGCGAAGGCGATGGTCAGATCCTCGTTCAGGCCCGGCACGATGACCTGGGTGATCCGGCCGGCGACCAGTCCGATCAGCGCACCGAGCGCCAGAATGGGCGCGAAGATGCCGCCGGGTGTGCCGACCGCGTACGAGATCGGTCCGGCGACGAATCGCACCGCGACGTAGAGGATCACCACGGGCAGCGCGAACTGCTGTCCGGTGAGGATGAGTCCGGCCAGCGCCTCACCGCCTCCGCTGATGGTCGGGTCCGCGATGAGCAGCGACCCGACGAGCGCGCCGACCACACCCGCCTTCACCACTGCGGGTACCCGGGTGATCATGTCGAAGAGGTCGAGGCAGGCGAGGATGAGGCGGTTGTAGACCACCCCCATCAGGCCCACCGCCAGGCCGAACACCACGAAGATGGGCACGGTGGTCAGCGGTGGCGACGACACCGCGGCGACGTTGCGGAAGTCGGGTTCGTCGCCGAGCACCAGGCGGCTGACACCGACGCCGATGGCGACCGCGATCATCGTGACGATCCCCTCGCGGAGCCGGAATTTCTTGGTGACCTCTTCGAAGATGAAGAACACCGCGCTGATCGGGGCGTTGAAGGCGACCGCCAGGCCCGTCCCGGACAGCACCGTCTGCAACAGCCGGATCTCGTCGGCGGCCAACCGCGCGAGTCGGCCCGCGGCCGCGCCGACGGCTGCGGCCATGTGGACCGTGGGCCCCTCCCGGCCGAGCACCATGCCCGCGGCGCCGATCGACAGCACACCACCGACGAAACGCGCCGGCACCACCGACAGCGGCGGCGGATCGGCCTCGCCGCGATCGACCGCTTCGACGTGCTGGATACCGCTGCCCGCGGCGAGCGGTTGCCTGCGCGCGATCCCGGCGGCCACGGCTGCGGCCACGCCGGCGATGGCGACCGGGATCAGCCATCCCCAGCCGGGGTGGGTGTGCGACCACTCGATGAGTTCGGCACGCCAGTGGTCGACACGTTCGAGGGTCCACCGGAATGCGCCGCCCAGGAACCCGGCGACCGCACCGGCACCGGCGGCGAGCAACAGGATGACCCATAGGGTGCGCCCGGTGAGGATGGCGTCGTCGACACCGGCGTCGCCGCCGATCTCGTCTTCGATCATGTGCTCGTAGGCGAGGATCTCGTCCCGCGCGCGCTTGCGTACCGACTCACCAGAGGCGCGTTCGCCTGGGGTGTCGGGGATGTCGGGGTCCGGGGTCTGGTCGTCGTCCGCGGTCACGACCGTACTCCCGCCGGCGCCGTCATGCTCGCTCGAGAGCGGTCGTCACCTTCTCCATATCCGCGAGCTGGGAGTCCTCGGGCGCCTCCCACAACTTCTTGGGCAGCTCCTCGAGTGCGACCACCGCCGATTCCGCCGACGACAGACGCGCGTTCTGCTCCTCTTCGTCGGCGATCTCCGAGGCGGCGATCAGTTTGTCGTCGAGGTCGAATACCGCGTCGTCGAGCCGGTCTCGCGCGGCGACGAGATCGGGGTAGTGCGGGATCGCCGGATTGGCGTGCACGTCGGCGATGGCGTAGCGAATTCGGCGATGCAGCAGAGCTTCCGGCGATGTCGCCGTCGTCCATGACTCCGGCGCCCGACCCGGCTTACCCGGGACGAGCTCGGTGGACCGGGCGAACTTCTTGACCCTTTTGTCGGAGTCCCAGGCGAACCAGGCCGCACCGACGAGTATGAACAGTGCCATCACGACGGTGATCGCGATGACCACAAAAGCGATCATGCCGAGCCCCTCGCCTTCGGTGTCATCAGCCCGTCCGCTCTGATCAGCTCTGCCATTCTTCGAGCCTATCCCCCGGGGGGCTGTCGGCGAGTCCCGGTGGCGAATCCGTCTGTCGGACTGGTTCCGGCGGGGCCGGTAGGCCGGCCGGCGACCAGGTCCTCCACGTTCAACCCCCAGGCGCCGTAGCGGGAGTCGAAGTGTTCGGCCCGTCGCCCTGCCCGGGCCGTCTTCTCCGGCGAGTACCTTCGTTGCGCCCACCGGGATCGTGGTCGCGCCAGCCGGATGGCGCCGACCCAGGCAACGGGCGGGATGAACGCGCCGATCGCCGCGGTCGAGTACTTGCCCTTGGCCACACACGCCAGCAGACAGACGATGTGCAGGAGCAACGGTATCGACAAGACCATCGGCCCCACTCGAACGCTGTCGGCGGTGTCGGCCTCCCGCAATGGGTTGATTCCCAGCACGGCCATGCCGAGTCCGGCCACGGTCAGGCAGACCACCTGTACCGACAGTTGCCCTTCGCGCGCCCAGTAGACGTCCTCGAGGTGCAGGATGAGCGCGAATTCGTCGAGCACCAGCGACGTCCCGATCCCGATGGCGACGGCGCTGATCTCGGCGCCCGGCGACGCGCCGTCGGCGGCGACCGACCCGAAAGCGCCGACGACGGTCAAGATGAGTCCCGGTACCGCGTGGTGGATGTGGACGCCGCCGCGCACATTGTTGCGGAACGGGCCGCGGCCGGCACGGATCAGCCGGGTGATCGCACGGGTGACGAGAAAGGTCACCGAGAATGCGAGGAACAACAGAAAAAGCGGCAGGTGACTGCCACCGGCCACGTTCGAAAGGTCGAGGTCCACCACCGGGTCCCGACGTCAGGACTTGGTGGGGGCCAGTCCGGTGCGGCGCTGTTCGATGATGAGGCAGCGGTCTTCGACGTAGAGGAGTCCGGCGTCCTCGGCGATGGCTCGCGCCTCCGCGGAGGCGATGCCGAGTTGCAGCCAGATCGCGCTCGCCCCGGCTGCGACCGCCTGACGCGCGACCTCGGGGGCGTCGTGGGACGGCCGGAACACGTCGACGAGACCCACCTGCTCGGGGATGTCGGCGAGGCTGCGGTACACCTTCTCCCCGACGATCTCGTCTGCGTGCGGATTCACCGGGATGATGCGCCAGCCATGCTGCTGCATATAGGCCGGGACATCGTTGGCAGCCTTCGCGGGGTTGGCGCTGGCTCCCACCACGGTGATGGTGTCGTACGTACTCAGGATCTGTTCGACTACCTCATCTGTTGTGCTCATACCTCGAGCTTAATGGTGCTGCTCGACCCGCCCAGGGTGGTCGTGGCGCTCTGGGGCAGGCTCGATGTGTGACGACATGGGAATTGCTGGCTGTACTCCTCGCCGGTGTCGGCGCGGGCGCCATCAACACGGTGGTCGGCAGCGGGACACTCATCACCTTCCCCACGCTCGTCGCCTTCGGCGTTCCACCGGTGACCGCGACGATGTCCAATGCGGTCGGTCTCGTCGCCGGTGGCGTGTCCGGGACGTGGGGGTACCGCCGGGAGTTGGCCGGGCAGTGGACGCAATTGCGCTGGCAGATCCCTGCGTCGTTCACCGGCGCGATCCTGGGTTGCTGGCTGCTGTTGCACCTCCCCGAAACCGTCTTCGAATCGGTCGTCCCCGTGCTCCTCATCGCGGCGCTGATCCTGGTGGTGGCCCAGCCACGGATTCAGAAGTGGGTCGGTCGACGTTCGGTCGGTCCGGGGCACCATGTCGCGAAATTGAGCAGAACGCGTATCGCCCTCATGGTGATCGCCACCTTCGCGGTGGGCGTATACGGCGGGTATTTCACTGCCGCGCAGGGAATCATGTTGATGGGAGTGCTCGGTATCGTGGTGCCCGACCATCTGCAACGCATGAATGCCGCCAAGAACCTGCTGTCCCTGGTGGTGAATGTCGTTGCGGGCGTGGTCTACACCCTCGTCGCCTTCGACCGGATCGATTGGGCCGCCGCCGCGGTCATCGCCGTTGGTTCACTGCTCGGCGGCGTCATCGGCGCCCGTTACGGACGACGCCTGTCGCCGGCCGCGCTGCGAGCCGTCATCGTGGTGGTCGGCCTGATCGGTCTCTGGCGTTTGCTCGGGTGACGGCGCCCTTCTGGTGGTCGAGTAGACCGAGGCGCCAGCCTTTCTGGTGGTCGAGTAGGCCGAGGCGCTAGCCGAGGTCGTATCGAGACCATCACCACCCGAGACGAACTGGCCACGAGCATTGGCCCGCAGGCTATGTCACCCCGAACGGAATTGTCACACCCCACCGATATCCTGAACCCGACACCGAACGAACAACTCATCCACACCCCACCCGCAGCCCACCGAAACTGTCGGACCCACCGGATACTCTGGTAGCAGTTCGATTCCCCACCAATTGATCCCCGCCGCCGAACGTTCTGGTGGTCGAGTAGACCGAGGCGCCAGCCCTCCTGGTGGTCGAGTAGGCCGAGGCGCTAGCCGAGGTCGTATCGAGACCACCACCAGCCGAGACAGACAGTCCACGAGCATTGTCCCGCAGGCAATGTCACCCCGAACGGAATTGTCACACCCCACCGATATCCTGAACCCAACACCTCAACGACCAATCAATCCACACCCCACCCGCAGCCCACCGAAACTGTCGGACCCACCCGATACTCTGACAGCAGTTCGATTCCCCACCAACCCGATCCCGATCCCGATCTCGCTGTCGTCGCCGGAAAGGAGCGTGTCGTGTTCACCTTCACCGACCGTGCCGCCGACGACGCCCTGCTGGCCACCAGCAGCCTCGACGAGTTGGCCCAGTACGGTCGCGACGCCCTGCGGCTGAGTAATCAAGCCCAGGCCATCGCCATGCAGATCGCCCGCCAGATCGGTCAATCCACCTACAATGAGCGCCTCACCGGATACAACGACTACGTCCCGAACCGAATCCGCAACGCCGCCGACAAAGCCGCCATAGGCGAAATCTCGCTGCAACTGGGCATCGCCCGAACCAAAGCCGGCGAATGGGTCCACCTCGACGAACTCCTCGACGAACACCCCAAGATCCGTGACGCCTTCCGCGCCGGTGACCTGAGCCCCCACCGCCTGGGCGTGGCCATCCGCGGCGCCGCCACCGGCCCCACCGGCGACCTGCGAGCCCGACTGGCCGAACTCACCGACAACACCGACACCGACGACGACCTCACCCTCGACTTCGACGACCACACCGACGATGCCGGCACCGACGATGACGCCGGTGATGCTGCGGCTGAGACCGATCCTGCCGGCGATGAGCCGTGGGATTTCGACGATGTGGTGCTCGATCTGGCCAGCCGCCCGACCACCGACACCGCGCTGCAAGCCGATCTCGACGCCATCATCATCACCCTCGACCCCGACCGGGCCGTCGAAGCCCACGACGACATCGCCGACCTATTCGGCGATGTGAAAATCGGTGCCGAAGCGTTCGGGCACATGACCGTCGACGCCTGCATCCCCGCCGAACACGGTGTACACCTACGCGAGCGGATCAGCGCGTTGATCAGCCGGCGAGTGTGCCGTCGCGACGGCCGCAGCATCAAAGCCCAACGCGTCGCCGCATTCGCCGAGATCATCAAGGCTCCCGGCGCGACGTTGCGCTGCCACTGCGGCGACGACACCTGCCCGGCCACGCAAACCCGCACCAGCAACCCAGCATCGGCCACCACCCCGAGTGCGGGTGGCAGCAGTGTCCGCGACTCGTCGGTCGACACCAGCACGGCCGGCGACTCCAACGCACCCGTCGACACCGCCGACGAACCCGCAATGGGCGGACCTGACGCGGCCGAAGAACAGCCGATCACCCTCGCCGACCTCGACGATCACCGTGACATCGCGATCGAGGTTGACGGCGTACAGTCCGACACCGGAATCGATGACGATGACGAGGCTGAGGACATCGAGCCCACCGCGGAATCCCGACGAGACTTCATCACCGCACCTCGCGCCGAGCACGACACCGACGGGGCCGATGCAGAGCCGACCCACGACCCCGACGCGAACAGCACCGACGACGCGGACACCGACAACACCGCGGCACCAGCAGCCGAACTCACCACAGACGCCGAACACGCCGAGGACACAGCAGACGCCGCGGTAGCCGATGACTCTGACAACAACCCCGCCGACACCGACCCGGACACCGACACCGATTCCGACTCCGATTCCGACACCAACAAAGGCCTCGTCGTCCCCGGCCTGACCCTGCTGCACGACCCCACCGGCCTCGACCCCACCCGCCTGATGGGCTACGGCGCCATCGACCCCGCCCACGCCGCACGCCTGGCACCCCACGCCACCACCATCACCGCCCCACCGAGCGAAACCCGCACCGCCAGCGGCCTGATCATCTTCGGCAACCGCACACCGGCACCACCCATCGACCCCACCGGGCACGGCGGCTACGCCACCCCACCACCCGGGGCACTGACCTACGCACCCTCAGCAGCACTACGCGCCGAAATCATCCAACTCGACCGACGCTGCCGCTACCCCTACTGCGGCCGACCGTCTGAAGAGTGCGAACTCGACCACCTACACAAATTCCTCCACGCCGACCCGCTGGCCGGCGGCTGGACCGTGGCCTTCAACCTCGCACCCCTATGCCGACCCGACCACGACCGCAAACACGACGGCCCGTGGCTCCCCACCATGCACACCGACCGCACCATCACCTGGCGCAACGCCCGCACCGGGCAGGTCATCGTCACCTACCCACGCTGACGGCATCCCCGCCCGCGCGGGTAGGCAGGTGGTTCAGCCGCGGTCAACCTCCGGGCGGACGACCGAGTAACGACCACCAGAACTCTTCGGGAATCTCTTCGCCGGCGCGAAGCACCATCGCGAGACCGGTCGCCATCAGGATGCCGAGGACCCCGAGCCAGAGCCCGGCGGTCGATATGAGTACCCAGGCGACCGCCACCGCGCCCGGCCAGGGATCGAGGATCAGCAATGCCGGGGCGAACAGGAATCCCACTGCGATATACCAATACGATCCCCAACGGTCACAACGCATCACGATGGTCAGCCAGCGCGGACTCGCGGGCGTCGGCGGGTGGACGGGTCTGGGAACCGACCTCTGGGACATCGGGAGACCTCCTCTACCGGGGTACCTCCATCGTGCGCCCACGGCGACACAGAGACCACTACCTCACAGGTAATCGCCAGCCCACCGAAGCGGCGTCACCGGTACGGCTGACGGGCGGTTTCCGGGTCGCCGAAGGTGATCGCACGTTCCCGTCGAGAATCGGTGAGAAGCGTGGCGCTCCAATTCAGCACGGTGCCGAGCCGGTTACGCATACCGGCGAGGAACGCGATGTGGATGACACCCCACGCGACCCAGCCGAGATAGCCGTACAGATCGAGTTTCCCGCTCTCCACCACCGCATGCCGCCGAGCGATATAGGCCGCACTGCCGAAATCGCGATACTTGAACGGCGCACGATCGGTGCCGCCGTCCGCGAGGTGGGCGATCACCGCCCCTGCGTGACGGCCACCTTGCATGGCGACTTCGGCCACACCGGGCAAATTGTCGCGAGAACTCATGTCCCCCACCACCCACACATCGGGGTGCCCAGCGACGGACAAATCCGCTTCCACCGGGATACGTCCGCCACGACCCTGCTCGACACCGAGCGCCCGCGCCACCACGCCGGCGAACGGAACCGCCTCGACCCCTGCGGTCCACAAGGTCGTGCGGGTCGGATACCGCACCACCTGTTTCGGTTCGGCTTTGGTCGTCGTCTCCACGTCCTCAGCGGTCACATCGGTCACATGTACGCCCAGGTGGGTCTCCACGCCCAGTTCGTCGAGGATGTGCTGCGCGCGCCGCGACAGTTTCGGACTGAACGACGGCAACACCCGGTCACCACCGTGCAACAGCAACACCCGCGCCTCACTCGGATCGATGGTCCGGAACTCGTGCTCCAACGCCAACGTCGCCAACTCACGGATCTGGCCGGCGATCTCGACGCCCGTCGGTCCACCGCCGGAGACCGCGAAGGTCAACCACTCCCGCCGGCTCTCGGCGTCCGGAATCGACTCGGCCACCTCGAAAGCGCCGATGATCCGGCGGCGGATCGCGAGCGCATCGTCGAGGGTCTTCATACCCGGCGCGAACTGCGCGAACTCGTCGTTGCCGTGATAGGCCGTGCGCATACCGACCGCGACGACCAGGTAGTCGTAGCCGATCTCCATCGTCGATTCATCCGGTCGACACACCGTGAGAGTGCGCTCCTGCGCATCGAGCGCTTCCGCCTCACCGAGCACGACATGGGCATTGCGCTGGCGCTTCAGCAGGTGCCGGATCGGACTCGAGATCGCGCCCTCCGACAGCAGGCCGGTCGCGCACTGGTACAGCAATGGCTGGAACAGGTGGCTCGTCCCGCGGTCCACCACGGTCACCCTGACGTTCGCCCGCTTGAGCCGGCGCGCTGCCTGCAGCCCGCCGAGCCCGGCACCGACGATCACCACATGAGGTTGGTTGGTCGCGCTCGTCACCGGAGACACGCTGCAGATTGTTCCAGACAGTGGCAGTCAGTTCACACTTTCCCTGGTCATTCTTCGCGGGTCGCGACGTAGGTGACACCGGCCGTCGCCGCGGACACCGCGAACACCGACGGCCACGCCCCGATCTTCTTCGCGAGCGGATGCGAGGCGCCGAACGCCCCGAGGTAGGTGGCAAGCAGACCTGCGGTGACCGCAGGACCCTGTCGCCGCCATTCGCGCACGCACCACGCGCCCGCAGCGGCGAGTACGAGACCGCCGAGCTCCCGCCGCCCAGTGAATCGGGCGGCACAATAGCCACCGATCAGACCTGACGATGAGACCGGAACTGTCGAGTTGAGACGCATGGCGGCCAGAATAGCCTCACAATCGACCCATGAACGTTGCGGATACCGGCGACCCCATCGACGACGTCACGGAACCGAAACGCGTTGCCGCGATGTACCTCAAGGAACGGGTGTACGCGAGCTTCACCGGCCTGGCCATCGTGCTGGTGCTCTACAACGGCGTCGACCACCACAGCGCCGCCTACGCCTTCGAGATCCTGGCGCTCGGCGTCCTCGCGGTGGTGTTGGCCGGATTCGCCTCCGACGGCATCGCCCACCTCGCCGTGCACCGGACGTTCCCGCATGGCCGGGATCTCCGGACGCTGGTGCGCATCTCGACCAACGCACTCTCCACGCTGACGATCCCGCTGGGATTGATCGTGGCGGCGTGGATCGGGCTTCTCGAACTGGACACGGCACTGCTGATCACCGGCTTCGTCTACATCGGCACCCTCGGCCTGATCGGCTGGTTGGCTGTCCGCAACGCCGAGGTGACCTGGATCCAGAAGCTCGCCGCCCTGGTCACCCTGGTCCTGATCGGTCTCGTGGTGCTCGCCATCCAGGTGCTCGCACACAGTCACTGACGTCCGGAGCACCGGCCCGGGGCCGCCGTCACACCGAGAGCGGATCGCCGCGCCGGTCGCGCGCATTGGCGAACCGCAGACTCTCGTCGGCCACGTCACCGCGGAGCAACCGACGGTCGGCGTAGTAGCTCATCGACATCACCCACGGCGCCTCGGGCCCCTGTTTCGGCAAGGTGTCGAGCGCACGCTGCACATATCCCGCCCCGAAATCGAGCAGTGGACGCGTCGGCATCTCCGGATCGGCCACCGGCCAGACGCTGTCGTGGCCATGCTCGTCGAGGTACCCGAGCAACTTACAGAAGTACTCACACAGCAACCCGATCTTGAGCGTCCACGACGCGTTCGTGTAGCCGATCGCCAGTGCGAAGTTGGGCACGCCGGACAGCATCATGCCGCGGTAGACCACGGTGTCGGGAAACGACACCGGACGGCCGTCCACGCTGAGGGCGATGCCGCCGACCAGTTTGATGTTCAACCCCGTCGCGGTGACGATGATGTCGGCCTCGAGCTCCGCACCGCTCTGGAGCAGGATGCCGTTCTCGGTGAACGTCGCGATGCGGTCGGTGACGATCGACGCCTTACCCTTGCGGATGCTGCGGAACAGATCCGCATCCGGCACCACGCACAATCTCTGATCCCACGGGTTGTACGGCGGGTTGAAGTGCTTGTCGACGTCGAATCCCTCGGGCAGCTGTGACTCGTTGATCCGCCGAATGACCCGCCGGGCGGCCTTCGGAAACCGTTGGCACAGTTCGAACACGAGGCGCTGCTGGGCGACGTTCTTCTGCCGGGTCAACGCGTAGCCGCGTTCGTCACCGAGCACTTTCTTGAGCGTGTTGGCCAGGGCATCCTCCCGCGGCAACGGAATGATGTAGGTCGGCGTCCGCTGCAGCATGGTGATGTGCGCCGTGTCGTCGGCCATCGCCGGCAGCAAGGTCACCGCGGTGGCCCCGCTGCCGATCACCACCACCTGCTTGCCCGCGTAGTCGAGATCCTCCGGCCAGTGCTGCGGATGCACGATCTGGCCCGCAAAGCGTTCCCGGCCCACGAATTCGGGACTGAAACCGTCGTCGTAGTCGTAGTACCCGGAACCGCAGAAGATCCATCGGGCACTGATCTGGATGCGTTCGCCGGTGTCGGAGCGGTCGACATCGACGAGCCACCGCGCATCCTCCGACGACCACGCCGCGGACACCACCTGGTGCCGGTAGCGGATGAGGTCGGCGAGACCGTTCTCGTCGATGGTCTCGTTCAGGTAGTCCAGGATGCGGGGTGCGTCGGCGATCGCCTGCTTGTCGCGCCACGGTTTGAACTCGTAGCCGAACGTGTAGAGGTCGGAGTCCGACCGAATACCCGGATACCGGAACAGATCCCACGTCCCCCCGGCGACGCCACGGGCCTCGACGACCGCGAACGACTTCGCGGGATGCTCGGTGGTGAGGTAGCGCGCCGCCCCGACCCCGGATACCCCGGCGCCGATGATGAGGACGTCGAGGGCCTCGACGAGGCTGTCACTGGCGGCGCGGCTCGTTGCGGTCATGTGATGCTCCTGTATTCGTTGGCGTTGACACCAGCATGCTCAGTCGACGCCGCACCCAACCGCTGATCGGGCGTGAAGTCGTACGGTACCGCGCCGGATGTCACCGTCTGGGCAAGCGCTTCGCCGATGACCGGTGCGTGTTTGAACAGATTGTGACCGGCCACCACGACTACCGGACCTTCCCGCCAGATCGCCATCCCGTCGTCACCCCACGGCAGCGTGGTCACCCAGCAGTGCACGATCTCTCGCGGTGTCGGGTCCAGTCCCGGCAACGCCGAATCCACGTAACCGACTGCCGCATCGGCCAATCCGCCGAGACGGGAACCGTCGTCGATGGCACCGTCATCGTGGGCATCGACGTGTTCGGACAGACCCAGCCCGTAACCCGAACGATCGGGATAGGCGGCGGCGTACACGCCGGTCGCGCCGAAGTGACCGCTGCCGTCCTGCAGCGTCGGAAGTCGGTTCACCCCGTCGCGAACCGAAAATGACACGCGCACATGTGCCCCCAAGAGCACCGGCACGGTGATACCAGCTCCTCGAGCCAATGCCGCGGTGCCGCGTCCCGCGCAGATCACCACCGTGCCGTGACTGCCCCGTGTCGTCGGTGTACGCACCACCGCCCCGTCGCCGTCCCGGTGCAGCACGATGACCTGCTCGCCGACGAGACTGTCGGTCAACCGATCCGTCAGCGCGGAGATCACCGCTCGGGTGTGGATGGAGCCGCCGCCGGGATCGAAGACGGCGGCGCCCTCGTAGGCACCGAGCAGCGGCAGCACATCGGCCACGGCGTCGGAGTCGAGCGACTCGGCGGCCACGCCGGCATCCCGGAGCAAGGGCAGACGACGGCCCGCCGTGTCGCCCAGCGCCAGCGCACCGTCGTCGGACACCGTGGTGACACCGATGTCGTCGGACCACTCACGCCACTGTTCACGCGCGCGCACCGCAAGTCGGATCAACCGTGGATCGTCGTGGGCGTGCCGGAAGATGCGCGACTGCCCGGCGGATTGTCCGTAGCCGGGCCGCCCGGTCTCGTACACCGTGACCGAATGGCCCTGCCGGGACAGCTGATAGGCCGTCAACAGACCGATGATCCCGGCTCCGATGACGGCTACGTCAGACGTGACGGACATGACCCGACGGTACCCCCGCCACGACACCCACGCGGTTTGCGTCGAGGACTGGGCGGGTATCCGGCGGCGCAGACGTTGCTGATCACTGTCGAGAAGGGAACCGACATGCCCGAGGAACTCAACGGCACCACCATCGCCTTCCTGGTCGCGCCCGAGGGCGCCGAACAGGTGGAACTGACCGAGCCGTGGAAGACGGTCGAGGCGGTCGGCGGCACACCGAAGCTGGTGTCGACCGCCGACGGCGAAGTGCAGGCGTTTCATCACCTCGACCGCGGCGACACCTTCACCGTCGATGTCACCGCCGACGCCGCCCGCGCCGACGACTTCGACGCTCTGGTGCTGCCCGGCGGGGTCGCCAATCCCGACTTCCTGCGCGCCGACGAGAGTGCGGTGGCGTTCGTCAAGGCCTTCTTCGACGCCGGGAAGCCGGTGGCGGCGATCTGCCACGCTCCATGGACCCTCATCGAGGCCGACGTGGTGCGCGGCCGCACGCTGACCTCCTATCCCAGCCTGCAGACCGATCTGCGCAATGCCGGGGCCACCTGGCAGGACGAGGAGGTGGTGGTGTGCCGGTCGGGGCCGAACACCCTGATCACCAGCCGCAACCCCAACGACCTGCCGGCTTTCAACTCGAAGCTGACCATCGAGTTCGCCAAGACGTCGGCCTGAGCACGATGCGGGCGCCGGAGCGGCGGCTCAGCCCTCCTGCGCGTCAAGCCGCTCGGCGACGTCGGCCGGGAATCCGCCGGTGGCGATCGGTCCCCATCGGGTCGGCGCGACGCGGATCAGCGACTTGCCCTGCATCCGCATCGCCGCGCGGTACTCGTCCCAGTCCGGATGTTCACCGGAGATGCAGCGGAAGTAGTCGACGAGGCCGTTCTCGGCCTCGGGCATGTCCAGCACTTCGGCGTCCCCGTCGACCTGCACCCACGGCCCGTTCCACTCGTCGGAGAGCACACAGACACTCGCGACGGGGGTGTTGCGGAGGTTGACGGCCTTCGCCCGACCCGGATAGGTCGAGATGACGATCCGGCCGGCCTCGTCGACGCCCCCGGTGACCGGCGACAACTGCGGCGTCCCGTCGGCGCGGACAGTGCTGAGGATCATCCGGTGCCGCGGCCGGAGGAACTCCAGGAGTGCGGTGCGGTCGACGACATCGGCTTTCGCAACGGTTCTGGCCATGAGGTTGACGATACGCGCGGTCAGAGCCTGAACCGACCCGCGAACCCCCGCAACGGCATGTCCGCACTTGTCAGGATGCCCGGCCGGGCCGCGACCACCGACGCGATGGCGTTCAGCGCCGGCAGACCGGTCACTGTCATCCCGATCGATGCGAATGACGACGGGTCCGACAGGTCCACACCGGCTTTCGGGAAGATCATGTGCTTGGAGTAGACCGACGGATCGCCGGTGATGTGGGTGATGTAGCAGCCTTTGATGTCCCACGCCGGATCGGTGAAGGGCGTCATCTGCCATTCGAGGTGGGTCTCCACGCGCGCCACGCCGTCGACCATGCCCTGATACGTGATGTAGTTGGCTCCCAGCGATCCCGCCGGCAGAAAGTACCACCCCAGATCGACATCCTTGGTGCAGGCGCCGAGCTCGTAGCTGAAGGCGACCTCGTCGAGGTCGAGGTCGAAACAGTCCGCCATCAGGTACACCGAGTCGGCGAACACCTCGGTGTAGCGACGCAACGAGTCCGGGATCGTCGGATCGTCGACCCGACGGCCGTAGCCGACCGCCTGCCAGGTCTCCGCCGAATGATGACACGACACGTCCACCGACTCGGTGACCGTGACATTCTCGATGTCGGCGACATCCATCGATTGCGCCACCGCGATCACCTGCGCGGCACCCGGATTCATACCGGTGCCGTAGAAGGTGGCACCGCCTGCCTGACAGGCCTCCTCGATCACCTCGGTGGTCTTGCGCCCACTCGGGTGGGGATGGTTGGTGTCGCGGTGGAAGCCGGTGATCCAGTCCGCGGTGGTCACGATGTTGATGCCGGCCTCCAGCACCTGCACATACAGCTCCTCGTCGGGGAAGACGCCGTGGAAGGTCAGCACGTCGGGCGCCGCCGCGATGATCTCCGCCACGGTTCCCGTCGCGATGACGCCGATGGGGTCGGCGCCCACGATCTCACCGGCATCGCGTCCGATCTTGTCCGGCGAATAGCAGTGCAGGCCCACCAATTCCAGGTCGGGGTGGCCGGCGATCCGGCCGATCATCTCGGTACCGACGTTGCCGGTGGCCACCTGGAACACGCGGATTCTCGGTGCGGGAGCGGTCATCACATCGCCTTTCGGTCACCGGTGCCGACGGGCGTCGTCGGACCGTCCGGATAGAACTGGGTGGCCCAGGCGCGCAATGCCGTGAAGCCCTGGTACTCCTTGCGCGACAAAGCGGGCGGGTCGGAATACCGCTGATGCGCCCAGATCTCGATGTCGGCCTCGAACTGTTCGATGACGAAGTCGGCCATCGTCTTGCCGTAGTCGGAGATCGGACCGGACTCCTCACCCGGCTTGCGTCCGATCCACACCGTGAACCGCACATCGGAGGTGTGGTCGTCGACGGGGGTGACCGCAGGCATCGTCCGGTTGTCGACCATCCCCCAGCTCTTGGTCACCGAACAGCCCAGGCCGGCGTTGATGGATTCCACGCCGCTGGTGGCATTCTCGAGGGTTGCGCCCTCGTCGAAAGCGATGGTGAAGTCGACATAGGATACCGGACCACTGAAGTCGTGTCGGGTGAACTCCGGCATGAACGGCGTCTTGTGCACGAACGTGAAGTGCGCGAAATCGACGCCGTTCTCCATGATGTACTGCGGATGGATCTCGAGGCCCTCACGAAAGAGCGTGGCGGCCGCGATCGGCGGATAGTAGTCATCAGCCGTTCGGTCGTCGTCGAAGTCGCCGAAGATGTCCGGGACGTCGAACGTCGGCGGTCGTCCCTCGACGTCGTACCAGATCCAGACCGCCTCGTTGCGTTCGACAACCGGATAGCTGCGGATGCGACGCCCCTTGTTGGGATGCTTCTCGTACGGGATGCAGACGTTGCGGCCCTCGCGGTTCCACTCCCAGCCGTGGAACGGGCAGACGATGTTCTCTCCCGCCACATGCCCTCCGTAGCCGAGGTGCGCACCGAGATGCTCGCAGTAGGCGTCGAACACGGCCACCGCCCCCGACGCCGAGCGCCACGCCACCATCTCCCGGTTGAAGTACTTCATCTTGCGCACGGCGCCGACAGGAATCTCGGCCGACCATGCGACCTGAAACCACCCGGTCGGCTCCATCGACAGCGGGGTTCTGGCCATCGGCTCTCCTCTCGGCCGTCGCACCTCCGAGAAGAACCATAGTGGGTTCTACGAAACTATGACAGGGGGTTATGCGATACCGGTTTCTGCCCGCCGAACGCCTGCGTACGGGCCAGCAGTACACCGAGGCCGCCGTAGCCGAGGATCGTCTGCGCGACGGCACCCCAGAGCCCCACACCCGGAATGGCACCCAGTGGCAACGCCCACACCAGCCAGCTCTGCGCGAACAGCGCCTGCCAGCGCAGCCCGCCGGTCCACCGGCCCGCGATGGCGACGCGAATGCCGATGATCGCCATGCCGAGCATCGACAGCGGCCAGCAGATGTCGAAGATCATCCAGACAACGGACTCGTGGATCAGCCAGAACATGTCGAGAATCGTCGACACGAGCGCGCCTCCGATCAGAAGGAACTCGGCGCGGTAGCCCGCCTCGGCCACGCGGCCCTCTCCCATCGCCTGGGTTCGCATCTGCACCGACAGCAACCCGAGTACCGAGAGCTGGAAGGCGAGTGCGGCGACACCGGCGAACATCGAGGCTGCACCGAAACCCTCGTGGTCGCCGAAAGCGGCGACACTGATCGCCCAGATCGGGGCGCTGCAGGCCAGCGCGATGCCCACGGTCCTTGTCGGCACCGGTCGACGGTCGGAGATGGGATTGGCGGACGGGTCGGCGACGGTCATGATTCTCCTCGGTTGGTGTGTGCCGAGAAGCGTGGCAGGCCCCACTTGGGGTTGACTTGATACCGCCGTGGGCGGGTGACCGGTGCTTGCTCAGTCCTGCTCGTGCGGCCAGTTCCCCTGGGTCAGCAGCTCTTCGAAATGCCGGATGAGATTGGGGTTGAGCTCCTCCTCGACCGCCTTCTGGAAGTTCCCATCCCACGTCGCGAGCCACTCATCGTCGCGGTCCCGCAGGTAGATCGGCCACCCGTGGGTGATGTCGAGGTGGTCGGAGTACAGATCGGCCGAACCGTCCTCGCGCATGTACCAGTACTTGCGGCCCGATTCCCAGAACGCCTTCAGCTCGTCGGCCGTGACGTAGTATTCGCCGTCCGATTCCCTCATACACCCGATCGTACGGACCGAGGCCACAGCTGTGGCGCGGTTAGGATCAGGCGTCATGAGCACCGACGCCGCAGCCTCGGGCCGGCGCACCAACCGTCGCGGACGCTCGACACGTGAGGCGATGCTCGACGCCGCGGTGACCGCACTGGCCTCCGGGGAACCGGGCGCGGTGTCGGCCAACCGGATCGCCAAGGAGATCGGCGCCACCTGGGGCACCGTGAAGTATCAGTTCGGCGATGTCGACGGGTTGTGGGCGGCGGTATTGCATCGGACGGCCGAGCATCGCGGCGAGCTTCCCTACCGCGAGAACAACACCGCCCCCCTGCCGGAGCGCGTGGCCGAGATCGTCGAAACGCTGTTCCTCGGCCTGACCTCCAGGGAAGCGCGGGCCATCGAACACCTGCGCGCCGCCCTGCCGAGGGACCCGGCCGAACTCGAACGGCTCTATCCGCAGACGGCCGCCGAACTCGCATCGTGGAAGGACAAGTGGGCGCGCGCCTGCCAGAAGGCATTCGCCGACCTCGATGTCGATCCTGCGCGGGTGCGCGAAGTCGCCGCCTTCATTCCGGGGGCGATGAGGGGACTCGTATCGGAGGCGCGGCTGGGCACCTATTCCGACCTCGACGAGGCACAGCGGGGCCTGACCAACGCCATCGTCGCCTACCTCGGCGGGACGTGACCCGCAGCGGACCCGCACTCCGCTCGATTCCGCGGAAGGCAGTAACCGGCTGCCCCGCGTGCCCTAACGTCAGCGGAAGTCGTGCCAGAACTCAACCATCAGGAGCCAGACCGCATGTCGCCAGTGATCGTCGTCGCCACCATCTCACCCAAGCCCGGCGAAGAAGCGGCCGTCAAGGAAGCCGTGCTCACCGCGATCCCGAAGGTGCACGCCGAACCCGGCTGCCACACATACGCGCTGCACGAGGCGACCGGCGATTCGACCGATCTGGTGATGATCGAGAAGTGGGAATCGATGGAGGCACTCGCCACCCACGGACAGGCCGAGGCGCTCGCCGAACTCGGCAAGGCCATCGGCAACCTGCTCGCCGGCCCCCTCGACGTCAAGACCTTCACCGCCGTTCCCGCCGGCGAAGCGGACCAGGGCGCCATCTAGCGAAGTCCCACCCCACCGAACCCGCCGATCTGTTGATTCGGCGGGTTCGGGCGTGCTAAACAGGTAGAACGAGCGTTAGATCGGGGCGCCTTCCGGCGTGTCATCAGCCGATCGACTCATCACACCTGGGAGGACCCACATGCCCGAAGCCGTCATCGTCGACGTCGTCCGCCTTGCCTCCGGCAAGGGCAAGCCGGGCGGCGCGTTGTCCGAAACCCAGCCCGTCGAGCTGCTCGCGCACGTGCTGCGCACCCTGGTCGAGCGCAACGACGTCGACCCCGCCCTTGTCGACGATGTCATCGGCGGCTGCGTCGGCCAGGCCGGCGAGCAGGCACTCAACATCTCCCGCACCGCTCTGCTGTCGGCCGGCTTCCCCGAATCGGTACCCGCCACCACCGTCGACCGCCAGTGCGGCTCCAGTCAGCAGGCCGCGCACTTTGCAGCGCAGGGCGTGATCGCCGGCGCCTATGACGTGGTGATCGCCGCCGGCGTCGAGTCGATGAGCCGCGTGCCGATGGGCTTCACCACCGTGGGTCGCAGCCCGTACGGCCCGAGTATCGCCGCGCGCTACCCCGACGGACTCGTCGGCCAGGGCATCTCGGCCGAGCTGATCTCGGCCAAGTGGAAGCTCGAGCGCGAGACGCTCGACACCTTCGCCGCGGAATCGCACCGCCGGGCCACGCAGGCCGCCGCCGACGGCTTCTTCGATCGGGAGATCATCCCGATCGACGTCACCACCACCGACGGCGAGAAGATCACCCACACCGTCGACGAGACGGTGCGCGCCACGACCACCGCCGAGGGCCTGTCCGGCCTGAAGCCGTCGTTCTATTCCGAGGAGTACTCCAAGCGATTCCCGGAGATCAACTGGCACATCACCCCCGGCAACTCGTCGCCGCTCACCGATGGTGCGTCGGGTGCGCTGATCATGAGTGACACGATGGCCGCCAAGCTCGGTCTCACGCCGCGTGCACGGTTCCACTCGTTCTCACTGGCCGGCGACGACCCGGTGTTCATGCTCACCGCGCCGATTCCGGCCACCCGCAAGATCCTCGAGCGCTCGGGCCTGACCATCGACGACCTCGACGCCTACGAGGTGAACGAGGCCTTCGCGCCGGTGCCGCTGGCCTGGGCCAACGAGTTCGGTGCCGACCCCGCCAAGCTCAACCCGCGCGGCGGCGCGATCGCGCTCGGCCACGCGCTCGGTTCCTCGGGCACCCGCCTGCTGAGCACTCTGGTCAACCATCTCGAGGCGACCGGGGGCCGGTACGGCCTGCAGACCATGTGCGAGGGCGCGGGCATGGCGAATGCCACGATCATCGAGCGTGTCTGACACCGTGTCCACCGCGGCGACCGGTGAGCCCGATGCGGTTACGGCCGCATCGGGCGACTGGCGCCAGATCGAACCGCTACACCTGCCGGTCACCCTGGTGGCAGCCAAGGACGCATTCCACGAACGCGGCTTCCACGGCACGTCGATCCGCGACATCGCTTCGCGCGCCGGAGTTTCCCTGCCCACGCTCTACTACCACCACGACAACAAGCAGGGCATCCTGGTGGCGTTGCTCGAGGCCGGCATGTCGTCGGTGCTCAATCGGGTGCGCGCGGCCATCGCCGACGGCGACACACCGCGCCAACAGCTGTCCAACGCGATCGAGACGATCGTGCTGCACATGACCGCCGACCTGCAGTTGGCCAGTGTCGGCAGAGAATTGCGCTATCTCGACACCGACAACCCGCATCGTCAGCACTATGTGGGCATGCGTACCGAGATGGAGGACCTGCTGGCAGATGTCCTGGAGCGCGGCATCGCCACCGGCGATTTCCAGATCCCGGGCGATGTCCGAGAGGTGTTGCGGTATCTGCTCGGCGCCTGCCAAGAGGTCACCACCTGGTACCGCCCCGAGGGCGCACGAAGCCCGGCGCAGGTCGCGGCGTCCTATGCCGCGACGTCGCTGCGGGCGGTGGGATCTCGCCCGCCGACCTGACCCACCTGATCCTGCGTAGCAATCTCAGACCCTAAACACGAAGGAGTTCACCATGAAACGCACCGTCTTCGAAGCCGAACACGAACAGCTCCGCCAGACCGCACGCGAGTTCCTGACCCGCGAGTGCGCACCGCACGTCGAGAAGTGGGAAGCCGCGGGACAGGTCGACCGCGAGGCATATGCCAAAGCGGGCGAGGCCGGATTGCTCGGTTTCAACATCCCCGAGGAGTTCGGCGGAGGCGGCGTGGACGACGACTTCCGATTCAACGCGGTCGTTGTCGAGGAGTTCGCGCGTTTCGGCAGTGCGGCACCGGGTCTGAGCCTGCAGAACGATGTTCTGGTCCCGTACTTCCTGCACCTGGCCAACGACGAACAACGCAAGCGCTGGATGCCCGGGATGGCCACCGGCGAGACCATCCTCGCGGTCGCGATGACCGAGCCCGGCGCCGGTAGCGACCTCGCCGGCATCAAGACCTCTGCCAAGCTCGACGGCGACCACTACATCCTCAACGGCAACAAGACCTTCATCTCGGCGGGCATCAACTCCGACCTGGTTGTCGTGGTGTGCCGCACCAATCCTGATCCGGCCGCCGGGCACAAGGCTTTCTCGCTGCTCGTCGTCGAGCGCGACATGGAGGGGTTCGAGCGCGGACGCAAGCTCGACAAGATGGGCCTGAAGGCCGCCGATACCGCCGAACTGCACTTCACCGACGTGCGCGTCCCGCGGGAGAACCTCCTCGGCGAGGAGAACAAGGGCTTCTACCACCTGATGCAGAACCTCCCCTCGGAGCGACTGTCGATCGCCGTCGGCGCCATCGCCGGCGCACGCGCGGTATTTGACGAGACGCTGCAGTACGTCAAGGACCGCAAAGCCTTCGGCAAGCCGATCGGCACCTTCCAGCACAACCGGTTCGTCGTCGCCGAGATGTCCACCGAACTCGACATCGCCGAGCAGTACATCGACCGCTGCCTGCAGGCCGTCGTCGACGGCGAGCTCACCGCGGTCGACGCCTCCAAGGCCAAGTGGTGGTGCACCGAGTTGGCCAAGCGCGTCATCGACCAGTGCGTGCAGCTGCACGGCGGCTACGGCTACATGAACGAATACCGGGTTGCCCGCGCCTACACCGATTCTCGCATCCAGACGATCTTCGGTGGCACCACCGAGATCATGAAGGACATCATCGGCCGGGATCTGGGTCTGTAGATCGCGGTCGCACCGCAGCCTGACTGAAATCGGCCCCGTGGGGTGGCGCCGAGGGGATATCCCCTCGGATCGCCCTCACGGGGCCGTTTTCAGTCACGGCAAGCCTCCCGTACGATCACACCCCGTGTCCCAACGAGACCGGAAGGTGCCCATGCTCGACGGTGTCCGTACCCTTTACCGCCTGACGCGCGGTGAACGCGTGGCCGATGACCAGCCCACCTCGCACGTCACCCTTTCCGAGGGGCGGCATCGGACGCTACGCCGCTACGGAACCACCGACGACGTCGATGCGGCTCTCAGTGCAGGACGCCCACCAGTCCTGCTGATCCCGCCACTTGCAGTCCCGGCCCGCTGCTACGACCTCGCGCCGGACATGTCGGTGGTCGCGGCAGTGCTGGCGACCGGACGCATCCCGTACGTGGTCGACTTCGGCGAGATGGGTTACGCCGACCGCTATCTCGGATTCGAGGACTTCTGCGACGACATCGTCCCCGACGCTATCGGACAAGTACTCGCCGACTACGGCGACACTTCGAGCACAGTAGACCTCGCCGCATGGAGCCTGGGCGGCACCGTCGCGTTCCTCACTGCAGCAGCACATCCCGACCTGCCCGTCCGGTCGATCACCGCGGTCGGCACACCGCTGAATTATTCGCTGGTACAACCGTATCCGTTGGTGAAGACGCTCATCCGGCCGATCGGTCCCGCTCCGGTGACGTACGCACTGAAAGCGATGGGCGGCATCCCGGCGCCGTTGGTGCGCCTTGGGTACCGCGCGACGGCGTGGGAACGCGAGATCAAGAAGCCCGGCTACATCCTCCGCAACGCGGACAACACGGAGGCGTTGGCGCGGATGCAGGTCATCGACTGGTTCCAGGAGACGCTGCCCGGATATCCCGGCAAGCTGGCCGAGCAGATGTGGGAGAACTTGGTCTTCCGTGACGAGATCGCCGGCGGCGTACTGCGATTCGGTGATCGCAGCATCGACCTCACATCCATCGCGCTCCCGATCCAGCTGTTCGGCAGCCATCGCGACGCGATCGTCAGCTGGGGTGCGGCGCGACACGGCGTGGAGATCTTCGCCGACTCGCCCGAGGTGCACTTCACCACCGTCGAGACCAGCCACCTGGGTCTGATCGCCGGCAGCGAGGCGACCGCGCAGACGTGGCCGCGGGTCGACGAGTTCTTGGCCGGCCTGGACCGCGTGGGCGCCTGAAACTCGTCAGACCGTCGCGGGCGGCGGCAGGCCCCCGCCCAATGTGCGGCCGACTCCCTGCGCAGAAGGGCGCGGCGATCGTGTGCGGCGTCATCGGCCGCAGGTCTCGACGCCGCCGATGCCGTGCGGGTCCGCTTCGCCTCTGCACGATCCGATGGAGGAACGAGCGCTGGTCGAGGTTCAGGTGCGCGCGATTCATCCGGAATGAACGAGACCGCACATGACCTGCGCAGACAATCTTGTCGGTGCAAAGGCATACATTGGCAACCAGCGAAATCGAAGTGTTGATGTGATATCGGATCGGCCCGCGGGGGCCGTTCACTTTCAGAGCTATGTGGGACGTGTGGTTTCGCCGTGTCCGTTCTCTGAAAGGTGCTGGCGGTGTCGAGTCGCGATTGGGCGTTGTCGTCATGGTGGGGTGAACCCTCGCCGTGGCCGGATCTTGCGCCCCGCTTCACCGGCCGTCTCCATGGCGACGAGGTCGCCGACGCCGATACCAATGGCCTGCTCGGGTCGATTGCCTCGTCGCAACGCGGACGAGCTTATCTGGCCTGGCACGACTATCAGCTCGCCGCCGAACTCCATCGCCGAGTTGTCAGCGATGGGAAACGTCCGGAGGACGTGTTTGTGGTCGACGGTTTCGCCGACTGCGCAGCTCGGATCGCGTTGGCGCTGAGCGTTTCCCAGACTGCCGCCGAGCAGCTCCTGCGCGAGGCGGTCGCCCTGCGGGATCGGCTTCCCGCCGTCGCCGAGCGACTCCGCAACGGCCAGATCTCCCAGGCCCGCGTCGCGACGATCATCGCGCGGACCGATCTGCTCACCGGGCATGCCTGCATGGCCGACGTGGATGCCGAGATCGCGGCCGAGTTGGACATGCACCGTGGCGCGTGGTCGGCCGAGCGATTGCGAGACATGATCGACCGCGTTGTCTTCCGCCACGACCCGGACGCGGTCCGAGAAGCACGCAGACGGGCACTGGCCGATCGGCGGATGTCGACCAAGCCGCAGCCGGATGGGATGGCGGAGATTTCTGCCACGATGGCGGCGGAGAACGTCCGTATCGCCGCGGCAGCCGTCACGTCTCTGGCGGCCGCGGTGTGCGCTTATGACGAACGCACGAAGGCGCAGCGTGCCTCGGACGCGATGTTCGCACTGCTGTCGGGCACCCGGTTCGAATGTCTGTGCGGCCGAGAGGACTGTGCCGCACAGATTCCTGAGCCGACCACGGTGCCCCCGGTGGATGCCAAGGTGGTCATTCATGTCGTCTGCGACGAGGGAACCCTCGCAGGCACCGCCGACAACGCCGGGTTCGTCGACGGGCACGGAGTGATCTCGGACGAACACGTGCGAGACCTGGCGGCGCGACCGGACGCCGTCGTCAAGAGGTTGGTCCCGAAAGGCACTCCGCAGAATCCGGACGGTACCTACACCCTCCCCGCGCATCTGCCCTCGGACCCGTACCGCCCCTCCGTTGCTCTGGACAACTATGTCCGGGTCCGCGATGGACACAGCGTGGTACCCGGCAATGCGACACCCGCGTTCGAGGGCGATGTCGAACATGTTCACGAGTACAACCACGCCGATCCCGCGGCAGGTGGACAGACCGTGCCGGAGAACCTGAACATCAAAGGTCGGTTCTTCCACATTCTCAAGACCTTCGGTCGCTGGGTCGACGACATGTACCGCGACTGCAGCGGCCGTCTTCGCACCGAGTTCACCACGCCCGAAGGGCTGGTGATCGAGGGCGACCCCGATAATCTCGAGAGCATGTTCCCCGGACTGTTGCGTATCCGGTTCGCGTCACCGGACCCACCCGCGCCGCCCGATGACTCCGGCCCACCCCGGAACCCGACGCCTCCACCACCCACCCGATCAAAGACCCGGTTGGCGGCCAAACACGCTCGCCGGCAGCAGGAACGCGAGCGAAATCGCCTCCGACGGGAAGTCGGGGAGCCCGATTAGCCCGAGTGCTTGATCGCTGAGTCACGTCGATTTCCGCGAACACCCCGTTCGCGATCCGGAACGCCGGTCGGTGATGGCGCCGGCTCAGAACCCGGCGCCCGGAATCCAGCTCGTACCGGCCAGCGGCACCCGGGCCATCGCGGAGGCCTCAATGGTGATCGCCACCAGGTCCTCGGGCTCGAGATGCTGCAGATGCGCCTTGCCGCAGGCGCGGGCGATGGTCTGGGCTTCCATGGTCATCACGCGCAGGAAGTTGGCCAGCCGGCGTCCACCCTCGACCGGGTCGAACCGCGCCGACAGCGCCGGGTCCTGGGTGCTGATGCCCGCCGGGTCCTTGCCGTCCTGGAAATCGTCGTAATACCCGGCGGCCGAACCCAGCGCCTCGTACTCGGCGGTGTAGCGGGGATCGTTGTCGCCCAACGCGATCAGTGCGGCAGTTCCGATGGCGACGGCGTCGGCCCCCAGCGCCATGGCCTTCGCGACATCCGCTCCGTTGCGGATGCCGCCCGACACGATGAGCTGCACCTCGCGGTGAACTCCCAACTCCTGAAACGCCTGTACCGCCTGCGGAATCGCCGCCAGTGTCGGGATGCCGACATGTTCGATGAACACGTCCTGGGTCGCCGCGGTGCCGCCCTGCATGCCGTCGACGACGACGACGTCGGCGCCGGAGTGCACGGCCAGCTTCACGTCGTAGTAGGTGCGGGTGGCGCCGACCTTGACGTAGATCGGCTTCTCCCAGTCGGTGATCTCGCGCAACTCGTTGATCTTGATGGCGAGGTCGTCGGGGCCGGTCCAGTCCGGATGCCGGCACGCGCTGCGCTGATCGATACCCTGCGGCAGGGTGCGCATCGCTGCGACACGTTCGGAGATCTTCTGGCCCAGCAGCATTCCGCCACCGCCGGGCTTCGCGCCCTGGCCGAGCACGATCTCGATGGCATCGGCGCGACGCAGGTCGTCGGGGTTCATCCCGTACCGCGACGGCAGATACTGATACACGAGGTTCTTCGACTGCCCCCGCTCCTCCGGGGTCATGCCACCGTCGCCGGTGGTGGTCGACGTCCCGACCTCCGACGCGCCGCGTCCCAGGGCTTCCTTGGCGCCCGCGGACAGTGCACCGAAGCTCATCCCGGCGATGGTGACGGGAGTATCGAGGTGCAACGGATACTTGGCATTTCGGCTACCGAGCACGACGTCGGTGTCGCAGCGCTCGCGGTATCCCTCGAGCGGGTAGCGCGACATCGACGCACCGAGGAAGAGCAGGTCATCGAAGTGCGGGAGTTTGCGCTTGGCGCCCCATCCGCGGATGTCATAGATTCCGGTGTCGGCGGCCCGCTGGATGGCGGCGATGGTGGTGCGGTCGAAGGTGGCGGACTCGCGCAGCCCGCGCTGTTCGATCGATCGGGTGTCGGTCATGGTGTTCTCCGAAATGCTCAGTACGCTGACGTGTTGTCGGCGTGGAAGTGGTAGAGCTCGCGGGCCGAGCCGTAGCGGGTGTAGTCCCTGGGATCGTCATCCTTGAAGCCGGCGGCCTTCAGCAGACCCGCCAATTCGTCGAGGTGCTCGGCACGCATCGGCTTGGCGACGCAATCCGCGCCGAGCGAGCCGACCTCGCCGCGGACGTAGATGCGGGTCTCGTAGATCGAATCTCCCAGTCCGTCACCGGCATCGCCGCGCACCACCATGCGCCCGGCCTGAGCCATGAAGGCACTGTTGTGGCCGACGTTGCCGCCGACGACGATGTCGACACCCTTCATCGAGATGCCGCAGCGTGCCGCCGCGTCACCTTCGACCACCAAGAGGCCGCCGTGCGCGGTGGCACCGGCCGACTGCGAGGCGTTGCCTTTGACGACCACGGTGCCGCTCATCATGTTCTCGGCCACACCAGTGCCCGCGTTGCCGTTGATGGTGATCTCGGCCTGCTGGTTCATACCGGCCGCGTAGTAGCCGACGTGGCCGTTGACGGTGACCTTGACCGGTGCGTTCACTCCGGCGGCCACGCTGTGCGCGCCCGACGGGTGCTCGATGACGATCTCACCGGCGACATCGTCGCTGTGTAGTGCGGCGTTGATCTCCCGCAGCGGCGTGGTGGCCAGGTCGAATGTGTTGGAGTTCAGCGTGTCCATGCGTAGACCACCTCAGGCTCGGGTTCCCAGATACGTGCATTCTCTACGCCGGGCAGGTTCGCCAGCGCGCGGTACTCGCTGGCCATGGCGACCCAGTCGTCGGTTTCGGCGATGACTGCCGGTTTGCAGGCGATGGCGTCGCGCACCACGGCGAAGGAGTCGTGATTGGACACCAACAGGGTGTAGAAGCCGTCGAAGGTGGTGCACACCTCCTTCAGTGCGGTCTCCACATCCTTGCCCTGTGCGAGCTGATGGGCCACGAATCGGGCGCCGACTTCGGTGTCGTTCTCGCTGTCGAAGGACACCCCTTCGGCGCGCAGCTCACGACGGATGGTCGCGTGGTTGGAGAACGATCCATTGTGCACCAGGCACTGCTCGGGTCCGACCGCGAACGGATGGGCACCCGAGGAGGTCACCGCCGACTCGGTGGCCATGCGGGTGTGCCCGACGCCCTGCCAGCCGCTTGCGCTCGGAAGTCCCCAGGACTGCACCAGATCCCGCGGCGCCCCGACCCCCTTGAGGACAGTGAGGTCGGCGCCGAAGCCGGCGACCAGGGCCTCGGGATACACGGAGGTCACTGCGGTCAGCAGCGTCTCCGCGTCGACGTCGGCCGCGGCGAGGACGAGGGTGTCGTCGACGAGCTGTGCGGTGACCTCGCTTCCCAACTCCGCGCCGACGGCCGCGGTGGCCGCGTCGAGTTCGGCTGCCTCAACACCGGTCTCCAGCAGCGACACACATCCGTGGCCGGCCGGCGACCACGTCGGGTCACCGTAGATGGCGATACCGGCCGAGTCGGCGCCGCGGTCCTGCATTTCGCCGAGCATCTGGCCGAGAAGCTCGCCGAGGCGTGGGTGGAGTTCGGGGTTGCGCAAGTGCAACCCGACGATTCCGCACATGGTGGTTTCCTTGTCTTTCTCGAACGTGTCTGGCTGGGATGTGCCGGTGAGGGTTCTAGAAGGCGGTCAGGTAGTTGTCGATCTCCCACGGAGACACCGCGGAATGCCACGCGAAGAACTCCTCGCGCTTGAGCCGGGAGAAGTACTCCGAGACAGGACCACTCGCACCGTCCTCGATGTCGGGCACTGCGGCGTTGAGCACACCGGTGATCACCGGGTCGGTGTCGAGCGCCTCGACGGCATGCAGCAGGGTCAGCGGCAAAGCGTCGATGTGCTCGGGACAGCTACCGATCTCGCCCGGGTCGAGGCTGCGCTTGACGCCGTCGAGTCCGGCGCCGAGTGCGGCGGCGATGGCCAGATAAGGGTTGGCCGAACCGTCACCGCCGCGCAGCTCGACGCGCTGTTCGTCGGGGACCCGCACATAGTGGGTTCGATCGTTCCCGCCATAGGTGGCCCGACGCGGCGCCCAGGATGCGCCCGACCGGGTGGCAGTCGCGCCGGTTCGCTTGTAGGAGTTGACCGTCGGGGCCATCAGTGCTTGCAGCGCGCAGGCGTGCTCCAGCACGCCTCCCACGAAACCGTAGGCGGTAGGCGACAATCCGAGTCCCCGCTCGTCCTCTCCTGCGGAGTCGGGAAACACCGGTGCACCGCCGGAGGTCAGTGACAGATGGAAGTGCAGACCGGAGCCAGTACGCTCGGCGAACGGCTTGGGCATGAACGTCGCAACCATGCCGCGTTCGGCGGCGATCGTCGACAGCAGGTACCGCAGCGTGATGACCCGGTCGGCGGTGACCAGCGCCTCGGCATACTTGAAATTCTGCTCGAACTGACCGTTGCCGTCTTCGTGGTCGTTGGCGTAGTTGCTCCACCCCAGCTGATTCATCGCCGTGGATACGGCTGTGAGGTGCTCGTACATCCGTGTCAGGCCCCGAACGTCGTAGCACGGCTGATCCGAATCGTCGGCGTCGTCGGCGGTGACGAGCGCACCGTTGGCATCCCGCTTGAGCAGGAAGTATTCGACCTCCGCGCCCACCCACGGCTCGAAGCCGGCGTCAGCCGCCTGCGAGATCAGCGACTTCAGGATATTGCGCGGCGCGAACGGCCACGGCTTGCCCTCGACGTGTGGGTCGCAGTGCACGACCGCGAGACCTTCCTTGATGAACGGGATCGGAGTGAAGGAGGCCGGGTCCGGGATCGCGATCAGGTCGGGATCTTTGGGTTCCTGCCCGATGGCACCCACCGCGTATCCGGCGAAGCCGACACCCTCAGTGGCCAATTCATCGACGGCCTCCACCGGGACGAGCTTGGCACACGGCTTTCCCCGGAGGTCGACGAAGAGGGCGAGGATGAACTTTGTCCCCGAGGCCGCGCACAGGTCGGCGAGTTCGTTGCGGTCAGTCATGGTGCTTCTCCGTTGTGTGGATGTCCAGGTTCATTATGTCCCCTGTAGGGAAACGTTGTCTACACCGAGTAGACCTCGCGATTGTTTCCAGCCGGTTACCGAGTCGTGAGTCCTGTGTGTCGATCGCGGCGGATGGGACCGCATGTTCGACGACCCGGTCAACGACCCCTGCGTCGGATGAGTCAGAGCTCCTTGAGGTGAACCAGACGACTGGTGCAAAGCCGACTCAACGCCAGCAGCAGAGACGCAAGATGAGTTGCGCGACAGGATCAGTCGAATCGACTGATCGCCTCACGCCTTGATCATAACGGTGCTGGACCGGTGTCACGCAAGAGAAACCGAGCGGTAATCGAGGATCCGCAAATTTGCGGATGGAACCTTCCACCGAACCCCATAACTTCTTCCGCAGGACATCGACCAGGCCCGTTCGGGTCACCACAACCTCGCCAGGAAGGGTCAATTCGTGAAGAAGACACTTGATACATCTGCGGCCGAGCGCAGCCGAGGCCGACGCAGCCGCGTCGGAGCCCGGGCGCTGGCAGCCGTGGGCGCTGCCGCAACTCTCGCGCTGACCGCGTGCGGCGGCTCGGGAAGCGACTCCGCGGCAGGAGCCGGCGACGACGGCAAGAACGTCACACTGATTTCGTGCACCAACTCGAATCCGTGGTGCAACGGCTTCAACAAAGGTCTCGAGGAACAACTGGGACAGGAAGGCGTGCAGGTCACTACACAAACCTCGGACTTCGACGCCGCCGAGGCGTCGCGCCAGTTCGCGCAGGCCGTGTCCCAGCGGCCCGATCTCATCCTCTACTACGTCAACGACCCGAACGCTGCAGTCGCCGACTATCAGAAGGCCCAGCAGGCCGGTGTTCCGGTGGTGGTCGTCGACACCGTGGTCGGTGACGAGTCCGACGGCCTCATCGCGGCGGCCCTTCAGCCCGATCATGAGGCACTGGGCACGTTCGCCGCCGAGAACATCCAGGAGGGCCTCAAGGCCCAGGGTGTCACCGAGGGCAACGTCATCGCGATCACCGGGACGGCGACACAGAACACGACTGTGGTCCGCATGAACGCGTTCCGCGAGCAGATGGCGACGACACCGGAGTACACAATCGTTGAAACACAGGATGGCGATTGGGATCCCGTGAAGTCGGCGACGATTGCCTCGCAGATGTTCGCCAAGTACGGGCCCACCGGTATCGCGGCGATCTACGGCATGGCCGACTACCAGGCCGCGTCGATCGCGCAGGCCGCCGAGCAAGCCGGCGCCCCTCTCTACCCCGCATCTGATGAGGGTGTCGTCATCACCGGCAGCAATTGCGCCACAACGGGTATTGACGCGATGCGTGCCGAAAAGGTCTACGGTGGCGCGACGCAGGCACCCGCGCAGGAGGCCGAGCAGTACACGCCGTACATCATGCAGGTCCTCAACGGCGAGTCGCTGGACTCCGACGGCCCGATCAGCGTGCCAGTCGAACGGATCACCTACACGACCGTCGAGGACTTCGCCGACATCTGCGTCTACTGACGCGCGGGCTCTGGCCGCCGGCTCATCCGGCGGCCAGAGCCACTCCCACCGACAGCCCGAAGGGGTCCACTGTGTCCATCCCGAGCTCACCGAACCCGACTGCGCCCGCGTTGGTCGACGCGGCGGATCTCACCAAACGCTACGGCGCCGTACAGGCCCTTCGGGGCGTTCGCCTGACCGTGCGAAGCGGTGAGGTCCACGGCCTCTGCGGCCACAACGGAGCAGGAAAGAGCACCCTGGTCAAAATGCTCGTCGGCCTCGAGCACCCGGACTCCGGCGACCTGCTCGTCGGCGGCGAAGCCGTGACGATGCACGGCGTCCAGGCCGCACAACGCCACGGCATCGCGATGCTCGACCAGGAGTTGAGCTTGGTGCCGGAACTGACCGTTGCGGAGAACATCTTCCTCGGCAACGTGGAGGAGTCACGCATCGTGCGGCGAGCCGACCGGTCACGTCGCGCCAGGGAACTGCTCGATACCGTCGGCTTGCACGACATGCCCACGTCGCGCCTGATCGCGGACACTTCTCTCGGTGAACGCCAATTGATCGAGGTGGCCAGACTACTGGGCCGCAACGCCAAGGTCCTCATCCTCGATGAACCGACGGCGACACTCACCGATGCCGAGATCGAACACGTCTTCGCCGCGGTGAGATCGGTTGTCGCTCAAGGCGCCGGCGTCATCTTCGTGTCGCATCGCCTTGATGAGGTCCTCGACATCTGCGATCGGGTCACCGTCTTGCGAGACGGCCAGACCGTCGCCGAGCAGACCGTGGACACACTGACGAAGAATGATCTCGTCACCCTCATGCTCGGTGACCTTCCTCCCGAAACCAGCTCCGAAGCACCGGGTTTCGGTACCGCAGATGACCCCCTCGCGGGTGTGGAGCCCGGAACCGGACTGTCGATCAAATCGTTGACCGTCGGGACACGCGTGCGCGGGGTCGACCTCGAGGTGCCGGCTGGGATGATCGTCGGAGTCGCTGGTCAGCTGGGTGCTGGTGCCAGCGAAATACTTTCCGCGATATCAGGTCTCGAACCAGAGGTGAGCGGATCGGTGTCCGTCACCGATACCCGTGTCCAGCTGGCCAACCCACTCTCCTCGCGCACGGCGGGAGTCCACTATGTCTCCAACGACCGCAAAGCGACCGGACTCTTCATCTCGAGCACAATCGAATCCAACCTTGTCGCCACCCGACTCAAGGCGATCTCGTCGGCGGGAGTCCTTCGCATGTCGAGGTTCCGGCGCTCGGCACGAGAGCTCGCCGAACTCGTCGGAATCGACATCCGCCGGCTTGCGCTGCCGGTCGGCTCGCTCAGCGGCGGCAACCAGCAGAAGGTGCTCGTCGGCCGGTGCCTCGAGCGGCCCGACCTCAAGGTCCTGCTACTGGACGAACCCACGCGCGGCGTCGATGTCGGAGGCCGCGCCGAGATCCATCGCCTGATCAGACACGCTGCCGCACAGGGGGTCGCTGTGTTGTTCGCTTCTACCGAACTCGACGAGGTGCTCGATCTCGCGGACGTGGTCGTCACCCTGTACAGCGGTCAGGTCGTCGCGATTCGACGCCGGGCCGATACCACTCTGACCGAGGTGTTCAGTGACATGACTCACCGCACGACCACAGAGGTTGCTTGATGACGACCATGGACAGACTCACCGGGACCCGACCCCACCCGGAACCGCCCGAGGCATCCGCCGGCTCACGCATCGTCGATGCCGTCAAGGCCACACCCGTGGCCACGCTCACCACCGGCGGATTGTTCGTCGCAATCCTCGTGACAGGCGGCCTGACCACGCCAGGATTTCTCACCATCGCCAATGCCAAAGCCGTGATCCTCGCCAGCGCATTCGTCGGGATCATCGCGGTCGGCATGACCATGATCATGCTCTGCGGGCGACTGTTCTCCCTCTCGTTGGGAACCACGGCCGCCGTGGGTGCCTTCGCATTCCTCTATTCACTGCAGTGGGGACTCATCCCCGCGATCGTCGTCACGCTCCTGCTGACAGCGGCCACCGGCTGGATTCAGGGCCTGATCGTCGGTGGACTCAACGCCAACCCCATCATCGTCACGATCGCGGCCGGGGTTCTGATGGAGGGCTTGTCACTCCTGCTCACCGGCGGCGTCACGGTCCTGCCCCCGACCGGAGACACCAGTTACGCCTTCCTCAACGGCCGGCCGTTCGGCATACCGATCAGCTTTCTCATCTTCTTGGGGCTCGTGGTGGTGGTCGAACTGATGTTGCGCCGCACCCATTACGGGCGCGATGTGTACGCGGTCGGTGAGAGCGCGGGAGCGGCGCGGGCCGCCGCGATCAGCATTCCGCGGGTCACCGCCGCCGCATTCGCGATCGCCGGAGCATGCGCGGGCCTGGCCGGGATCCTGTTGGCGTCCTTCAACGCCAACGCGACGTTGTCCATCGAGGGAACGTACAACTTCGATGCAATCGCCGCGGTGCTCGTCGGCGGCAGCCTGGTCACCGGCGGCCGCGGATCCGCGGTGCGGACGCTCTTCGGTTCCATCGTCATCGCGACCCTCGCGTCGCTGTTGCTCATCCGCGGCTATTCCACAGGTATTCAACTTCTGGTGAAGGGCTTGATCGTGTTGGTCGTTGTCTGCATCATCCATCTGGGCGACCGCGGGAGCCGACGATGAAGGCCACTGCGCGCCAATGGGCGCCCCGCGGACGCGACGCTTACCCGTTCGCTCTCCTGATCGTCGCGGCCCTCGCACTGTTCATCATCGCGCCGCTGAACGGCGCCGTCGTCGGGACATTCAACGTCTACAACATCCTGCAAGTCGTCGCCGACTACGGTCTGGTCGTCCTCGCGCTCGGACTGACGATGATCGTCAAGGAATACGACATCTCGACCGCCGGCATCTACGCGGTCGGCGGTGTCGTCGCCGTGACCGTCGGTCAGGACTCGCCGCTGCTCGGACTTGCTGCCGCGATAGGAGTCGGACTCATCGCCGGCTTGGTCCAGGGCGGCGCGGTCGCCGGATTCGCAATGAGCTCGGTGCCGGTGACGCTCGGCGGCTACATCACCCTGATCGGACTCGCGCGGGTCGTCAGTAACGACAAGGTCGTGCCCTATGAGAACTTCGATGTCGGCGCGAGGCTCAATGCGCCCATCCTGGAGGTGTTCTCCCTCCGCAGTCTGATCGTGCTCGCCGCCTTTGTCATCGTCGCCCTGCTGATGAGGCAGACGACGCTGGGAATGGAGCTACGCGCCGTCGGCGGCGACCGGCGAGGCGCCCGCATCGCGGGAGTGCGGGTCAACATGGTGCTGCTCGGCACTCTCGTCGCCTCCGGAGTCCTGTCGTCGCTGGGTGGCGGACTGGCCGCCTATGGCCTGTCGACGGCCAATCCGAACCTCGGACTCACCCCGCTGATCTTCGCCACCATCGCTGTCCTGCTCGGGGGAGTCTCACTCTCGGGTGGCCGAGGGTCGGCGTGGGGAATGCTCGCCGGGTTGGCCGCGTACGCGACCGTGCGCGAGACCCTCGCGATCCTGGGCACCGCGGACTGGATGACCAACGTGGTCACCGGCATCCTGTTGTTGGCCGTGACGATCGCCACCGCCCCGGATCTCATTCGCATGCTGGTCACCGCACGTTCCCGACGCCGATCGGCCCGCGGCGGCGTCACCCCCGCGACCCAGCAGGTGCCTGCGTGATCTCGCCTGTCGAGAATCGTTCACACACAGGCCGGTTGGACGCGGGTGCGGCGACGGTGACGATGACCGTAGTGTTCGCCGGCGTCACGGTGGCGACACCACTGCTGCCGACCTACCAGGAGCAGTGGAACCTCTCCGAGACGACGACGACGGCGCTGTTCGTCGCCTATGTCGCGGGCGTGGTCATCGCGCTCCTGCTCCTCGGGCAGGCCGCCGATGTGTACGGTCCGAGGCCGGTGGTGGCGGCGGCAGTCGTGATCGCGACCGCCGGTGGTGTCGTCAATCTGTTCGCCGACTCCGCAGCGACGCTGACGGTGGGACGCGTTCTGCAAGGTCTCGCCGCCGGCCTGATCCCCGGGGCGACGGCTGCGACGCTGGCAACCACCCGGGTGTCGGCGACCTGGCGATCGCGGTTGATCAGTATCGCGACAACGACCGGTATCGCGGTGGGCCTTGTGCTCGGCGGCTTCCTCGTCGACCGAGGGGTCACCGTGGTGTGGTACGCCTATCTGGGCGCAATGCTGCCCTGCATGGCGTGGGCCCTGACGATGCTCTTTCGGGCAGAACGATATCGCACACAGCACTCACTCTTTCGAGTGCCTCTGGTTATCCCTTCGACCGGTCGCGGGCGATTCATCGGCGTTCTCGCGATCGCCGCAGTCACCTTCGCCGGGATGGCTGTCTACGCCGGTGTGGGCCCACGCCTGGTGGGTTCAGGAGCCGAAGATTCCATCGAAGTCGGGGCAGCAGTTGCTGCCGGGTGCTACGTGATCAGTGGCCTGGCGCAGCTCACTGTCGGCCGACGGGTGTCTGGCCCCCGTTGGGGTGCCGCAGCGCTTGCCGTCGGATCAGGTTGTCTCGCTGCGGCCGTCGCACTCACGAATCTCGGCTTGCTGTTCGTGTCGGCAGCACTGGTGGGGATGGCCAACGGACTGCTGTTCCCGATCACACTCACGGCGGCGGACCGGATCGCTCCCGATGGCAGACGCGCCGCGGCCATCTCGACCTACTACCTGGCCATGTACTGCGGTATCGCACTTCCTCTGCTGGGGGCCGGCGCACTTGCCGATGTCATCGGCTTCACGAACGCGGTGCAGGGCCTGGCCCTCGCCATCGGGGCCGCGGCCCTCGTCATCGCCGCTACGGACGCCGCAGTCTCGCACCAACGCGAGTCTGCGCGGATTTGACAGTGCAACAACGAATGAAAGGACCCAACATGTCCGACCTGCTCAGCGGGAAAGTCGCCATCATCACCGGTGGCTCTCAGGGGATGGGGGCCGCACAGGCCCAACTCTTCGTCGACGAGGGCGCACATGTCGTCATCGCCGATATCGCCGATGACCTCGGCCAGGAGCTCGCCGAGAAGCTCGGCGAGGCCGCCACCTACGCACACCTGGACGTCTCCGACGCCGACGCGTGGAAGACGGTGATCACCGACACGGTGACCACCCACGGTCGCCTCGACATCCTGGTCAACAATGCCGGCGTCTACAAGCGCGCGATGATCGAGGACACCACACTCGAGCTGCTCGACTTCCATTACCGCATCAATCAACTCGGCGTATTCCTCGGCATGCAGGCGGCTTTCCCGGCGATGCGCGACTCGGGTGGCGGGTCGATCATCAACGTCTCGTCCATCTCCGGTCTGGGCGCACTCCCCGGCCACGCCGCTTACGGCACCACCAAGTGGGCCGTGCGCGGAATGACCAAGTACGCCGCACGCGAGTTCGGTCCGCATGGTGTGCGGGTCAACTCGACGCATCCGGGCTTCATCGACACGACAATGCTGCTGGAGAACTCCGAGGAGTTGAACTCGAGTATCGAGACCGTGACCCCGCTGGGACGCCGGGGTTCGGTCGTCGAACTTGCCGAGGTCACCGCGTTTCTCGCATCCGACCAGAGCAGCTACGTCAACGGCGCCGAGATGACCATCGACGGCGGCGCCAGCATCTGACCGACCGGCGCCATCGAGCGTCGCAATGTCTATTCGAACAGAGAAGATAGGAAACACATCATGGGACACCTGCAACTGCCGCCCGGGAAGAAGATCGCCGTCAGCCTGGGCACCGACTTCGACGCGCAATGTCTGTGGTTGGGCGGATTCAACCGTCCCACGCCGTCATTCATGTCGCGCGGCGAGTTCGGCGCGAAGGTCGGCGTGCCACGACTCCTGGACCTGTACAAGCAGTTCGACGTCCGGACCACCTGGTTCGTACCGGGACACTCGGTCGACACCTTCACCGAAGAATGCAAGGCCGTCGCCGACAACGGCCACGAGTTCGGCCATCACGGCTACTACCATGAGAACCCGACGATGATCTCCGCCGACACCGAACGCCGGCTCGTCGACCTCGCCTTCGACACCTTCAAGAACGTGCTCGGAGTCCGCCCCGTCGGATACCGATCCCCGTACTGGGACTACAGCGAGAGCACGCTGGACATCCTCGAGGACACCGGCATGATCTACGACACCAGCCTGATGGGACGCGACTACCACCCGTATCATCCGCAGCGCTGGCAGATCAATTGGGAGAAGGCCAATGTCGCCGGACGCGCGAGCCGAGTGCTCGAGATCCCGGTGAGCTGGTACCTCGACGACTTCCCACCGCTCGCGTACACCGGGACCCAAGCGGGGATGCAAGACTCTCGCACCATCCTGCAACGGTGGAAGGACATCTTCGACTTCGGGTATCAACGAGAGGAAAACCCCGTCTTCGCGACCTGCGTGCACCCGCAGATCATCGGGCAGCCACACCATCTCATGTGGTACGAGGAGTTGCTCGGCTACATCGCCGGTCACGAGGGTGTCTGGTTCGCAACCCTCGAGGAGATCGCGAAGGCCTGGGTTCCCGACGAGGAGGACCAGAAACTCTTCGAACTACCCGACTTGCGCGGTGTCGAACCGACTCCCGCCGAATCCGGCTGGGTCTGACCACCAACTCGTGACCCCGGGCGGCCCTCAAACCGGGCCGCCCGGGGGACGATTCCCAACTGCCCTTCGGAGGAGCGTCGATGAACCCCACCGCCCACAGCGACCCGCAACCGCTGACTGCCGACCGGAGCGACCCTCGGCAAGACGAATATTGCGTATCCGACTTGACCGACGACGTGGAGATCCTCGTCGACACGTGGGGCATTCCCCACGTCTACGCGACCACACGAATGGATGCCTTTGTCGCCCAGGGCTTCCATGCCGCACGAGACAGGCTCTTCCAGATCGATCTGTGGCGGCGGCGCGGATTGGGTTTGCTGGCCGAGGTTCTCGGGCCCGAGTATGTGTCACAGGACCGCGCGACCCGTCTGTTCCTCTATCGCGGCGACATGCGCTCGGAATGGCTCTCCTACAGCACCGATGCCGAGGAGACCGTGAGCGCATTCGTGGCCGGAGTGAATGCCTACGTGTCCTGGGCTCTGCAAGATCCGGAACGGCGGCTGCCGCCGGAGTTCGGTGCGCTCGGGTTCCTTCCGGCGTACTGGCGCCCCGAGGACGTCGTACGCATCCGGACGCACGGACTGCTGTACAACGTCGAACAGGAACTCGCCCGCGCACTCACCCTGCGCGACCTGGGGGCCCCGGGGGAAGAGTTCCGATCGGTACGCGAGCCGGCGGGTGAGCTCGACGATGCGGATGTGAGCCTCTACGCCCACCTTCGCGATGAGGTCCTCGACGTTTACCGTGAGGCCTTTGCGCCGGTCGACTTCGGCACGGCGACTGCGTCGGAGGTGTCGACGCCCTCCGGCAGCAACAACTGGGTGATCGCGCCGTGGTTGTCGGCGTCGGGCCGACCGGTGATGGCCAACGATCCGCACCGGGCCGTCACCCTGCCGGCATTGCGCTATCTCGCCCACCTCGAGGCGCCCGGGCTCAGCGTCATCGGCGCCGGAGAACCCAACCTGCCGGGAATCTCGATCGGACACAACGGACGTGTCGCCTTCGGCCTGACGATCTGGCCGGTCGATCACGAGGACATGTACATCTACGAGCTGCATCCCACCGACGATTCCCGCTATCGATACCGGGGCGGCTGGGAGAAGTTCGAGGTCGTCGAGGAATCGTCGCCGGTTGCCGGAGAAGCCGATGTCGTCCACCAACTCTCGTATACCCGCCACGGACCGGTCGTGTACACGGATCTGGATGCGCGGAGGGTCGTGGCGATACGAGCGGTCTGGTTGGAGCCGGGAATGGCCCCCTACCTCGCCAGCCTCGAGTATCAGGACGCCGCGGACGCCGACGAGTTCCGCCGTGCGTTACGTCGTTGGGGCGCGCCCGGAGTGAACATGGTGTACGCCAGCAAGGACGGCGACATCGGTTGGCAAGCCAGCGCCTTGGTGCCACGCCGCGTGGGTTGGGATGGTTCGAGGCCGGTCCCGGGAGACGGCACATTCGAATGGGACGGATTCGCGTCCGTTGACGAGCTCCCATCGGCGGTCAATCCCGAGAGCGGCTGGTTCACCACGTCGAACCAGAACAACGTGCCCGACGTCCACGACAGCGTGGCACTGCCGACCACGGTGGATTGGTATTCGAGTGCGCGCCATGAACGTTTGCGCGCGTGGTTCACCAGCGGTGCGCCGCTGGATGTGGAGTCCAGCATCAACATGCAGTCCAACGCCGACAATGTTCATGGACGCCGGTTGCTGGAAGCACTCTCCGGTGTCGCCACGCCGGAGGGGTTTGCCACGGAGTGGCGGGAGCTGCAGGAGTGGGACGGGACCGAGTCCATCGATTCGCGTGCGGCACTGATCTTCCAGGTCTGGCAGCGACGACACTTCCGGCCGTGGCTGGTCGACACGTGCTTCCAGCGCCTTGGTGTTCCGGCGGAAAACGCGGCGGCGGGGCGTCACCGACTGCTACGGGCAGACACACTGTTTTCCGATATCAGGCCCGACCTGCGCATGGTCGCGTCATTCGACCAGAACGACGACGGGGATCTTCAACTCCTCGGCAAAGGGGTCGCCGAGACGTTGCCGTCCGCCCTCGCCGAAATCGCGGACCTCCTTGGTCCGGACCGAGACCGCTGGCAGTGGGGAGCGCTTCACCGGACCACATTGCGACATGCGGTCTTGTCCAAGACACCGAACACACCTTCCGAATGGGGTGAGTTGGCACCCGTTCCGCGCTCCGGCAGCGGCGACACAGTGGGACTCACCGGGTACGACGCAGAGTTCAACGCCGTGATGGGGTCGAGCTTCCGGATCGCCGTCGACGTCGGAGAGTGGGACAGCAGTCTGGTACTCAATTCGCCCGGCCAATCCGGTGATCCGCGTTCGGATCACTACGCCGATCTGTTGCCTGCCTGGCAATCAGACACGGCCTTCCAGTTGGCGTACAGCCGAGAAGCGGTGGAATCCGTTGTCGCACGACGTATCGTCCTGCGTTCCGCGGCGAGCGACGAGGCGCCGACCCGATGACCCGCGTGGGGTACCGGATCGCACTGATCCCCGGTGACGGAATCGGCGCCGAGGTCGTTCCGCCCGCGGCCGCAGTCCTGCAGGCCATCGGCCACCGCCATGGGATCACCTTCGACTTCGATGAGTTCGACTGGTCGTGCCAGCGTTACGTGCATGAGGGGGCTATGATGCCCACCGACGGCATCGATACGATTCGCGGTCACGACGCGATTCTGCTCGGCGCCGTCGGCTGGCAGGGGGTACCGGACAGTATCTCCCTCTGGGGTTTGCTGATTCCCCTCCGACGGGCGTTCCACCAGTATGTGAACCTGCGGCCGATCATGGTCTTCGATGGTGTGCGTTCACCCCTGACCGCCGCGAAGGACGCCACTCGCGTTGACGGGGTGGACTTCGTCATCGTCCGGGAGAACGTCGAGGGCGAGTACTCCGAGATCGGCGGACGGATGAATCGGGGACTAGCCTCCGAACAGGCCATCCAGACAGCGGTCTTCACCAGGCCAGGAATCTCCAGAGTCGCCGAGTACGCTTTCGGTCTGGCCGCCGGCCGACGCGGACGTGTCACATCGGCGACGAAATCGAACGGGATCGTCCACACGATGCCGTTTTGGGACGAGGTCGTGTCGGAGGTCGCCGAGGATCACCCCGGCGTCGCGCTCCGCAGTGAACACATCGACGCGCTGGCGGCCAAGATCGTTCTGGAGCCGGCCGCTTTCGACGTCATCGTCGCATCCAACCTCTTCGGCGATGTGCTCTCCGACCTCGCTGCCGCGGTTGCGGGTTCGATCGGGATCGCGCCGTCGGGCAACCTCAACCCGGAGCGCGAATTCCCCTCGATGTTCGAACCGGTGCACGGATCGGCCCCCGACATCGCCGGACGCGATCTCGCCAATCCGGTGGGTGCCATATGGTCCGCGGCGATGATGCTCGAGCACCTCGGACACCGCGAGGCGGCGACCGAGATCCTGGACGCCGTGCGCGCGCTGTTCGTCGACGGGATACGCACCCGCGACATCGGCGGTTCGGCCGGCACCGCCGAGTTCACCCGGGAACTGCTGAAGCGAATCGACTAGCGACCGGAGGACATCTCGAGACTCCCGGGCAGACGGAACTCTCCGGTCGTGAACGGTCCCCCACTCACGATCACCTGGGCGCCGTCCTGGATCTGGAAGATCAATTGCGGTTGGGCCAGCGAGGGATCACCGACAGGACCCGCAAAGCCCTGCGCCGCCTGCCCGGGCGTGTCGAAGTTGTAGGTGCCGTTCACCCCTCGATAGGGATGCGACCGCAACGCCGTGGCCACCTCGCCGGGATCGGTGAGATCCTCCGACATCCGCCACGCCAACGCGATGCGGTGCATGCGATCGTAGGCGAGGCCGGCGTGCGAGCGTCCCGGGCGGACACCGAAGCGGCGAGTGTAGCGGCGGCTGAACGCCACACCGCGAGTGTCCGAATAGGTCCCGGTCATCGTCGCCCAGAGGACTCCTTCGGCGGCAGCACCGAGGCGGTCCCGGAACGCCGGCACGGAGGGTGCATAGATTGCATATGCGAGCGTTGGCGAACCGGAGTCGTGCAAGGCCAGAACCGCTTGCTCGACGTCCTCGACGAAGTAGCTGCCGATCATCACCGCGGCCGCGGGTTCGGTCAATGCCTGTTGTACGGCCCGGGCCCATCCGCCATCAGCATTCGAACCGGTGACGGGCACCACCTCGAGCTGCCAGCCCGACTCCTCGGCCAGCGAGGCGGCTGCCGAGACACCGAAGTCGACGTGACTCCAGTTCTTTTGCAGCACCACAAGACGTTTCGAGGGACTACGCCAGTGGCCGGCATCGCACAGCGACTGCATGTACGAGACGAAGGCCGGCGCATAGCTCGTGTCGCTGGCACAGACCTGGAACACATGGCCGAAGCGTCCCAGGTCATTTTGGACAGCGCGTTCCATGACGCCGCTGGTGGCTGCGTGCAGATACGGGATTCCGGAGTCGCCGGCGATCTCGTGAGCGACGTCCTGGGCCGCGAGATACCCCGAGGTCAGTACGTCGGCGCCGCCGCTGAGAAGCTGATCGAATGCCGACCTCACCGACACCGATGACGTGACGTCGACATCGACCAACAGCGGTTTGACCTCACGCCCTCGAACACCGCCGGCCGCGTTGATCTCATCCATGGCGAGCTGAAGTCCGTTGAGCATCTCGCGTCCGTCGTCGCGACCGAGGCCGGTGCGCGGGACCGCAGCCCCGACCACGAGCTTGCGACGCCGCCGGTGGATGATCCCCGGCGCCGACGGGCGGCGGTGCGTGGAAACGGTGCTCGACTGGTCTACCGCCGCGGCGCGCACGAGTCGACCGACAGACAACTTGGCGTAGTACTCGGTGGCGCCCGGCAGCGGCACCTGCAGCAGACCCGCGTCGAGCGCATACGTGGCGGCGGCCGTTCTCGTCGGCATTCCCAGTTTCTGAAGGACGTTCTTGATGTGCGATGCCGCAGTCCGGTCCGAGATGAACAGGTCCTCGGCCACCTGCACGTTTCCGCGTCCGGTGACAAGGAGAGTGAGCACTTCGAGTTCGCGACCCGACAGGCCGTGCGGAAGCTCGGTGATCTGTTCACCAGCGAGGAGAACGTGATCGACACTGCCGTCGGTGTGCAGTTCCACGGTGACCCGACACAACATGGCATCGGAGTTGGGGCGCCAGAGGAAACTGCACTTCGTCAGGGACGTCCGGAACATCGCGGTAGCCAGTCGGACCAGTTCGACGGGCACATCGTCAGGCGTCCCTCGCTCGATGATGCCGAGCTGCCCCGAGCGTCGGACACGCACCACAAAAGGCGCACCGCTCCAGGGACCCTCGTCGATTCGGACAGATCTACCCACGGTGTTCTCCTTCGTCACGAATCCTCGCCACGTTCCCGATTCATGACAGGGAACAAAGTGTATCGGTAGTGGCCAGTCGCTGCACTTTGGTCAGGCGTCCACCCGCTGCGCGGCCCGCAGACATTCAACGAACCCGTCGACGGCCGGCTTCGCAAGATCGGTCGGACGCGCGATCAACAGCTCCGTGGTCGGCGCATTGTTGATGGTCCGGATCACCACATCGGCCGGCCGGAACCGTCCCACCGATGCCGGCAGGATGGAAATCCCGACACCCGCCGACACCAAGCCGACCACGGTCTCGTGATGGATAGCCTCCTGCACCACCAGGGGCTCGGCGCCGACGGTGGCGAACAGGGCCCAGATCTGCGCCACATACGCCGGCATGAGGTCGTTGGGGAACAGGATGAGCCGCTCGTCGACGAGGTCGTCGACGTCGATGCTCTCATGTGAGGCAAGCGCGTGCTCCACCGGGACGACCGCGACCATCGGCTCGGCGAACAGCGGTTCCACCGTCAACCCGGGGTCGGCTCCCCCGGATCGGATCAGCCCGACGTCGAGAGACCCTGCCGTCAGAGCATCGAGCTGCTCCCGAGTTGTCAGCGGAGACAGATCCACGCGGACCATCGGGTGGATCTCGCGGAAGATCCGCAACCCCGGCGGCAGCACCGTCCCGCTCGCCGAACTGACGAAGCCGACCCGAATGCGCCCGCGCCGCCCCTCTGCATGGTCACGGGCTTCGAGTACCGCATCGTCGAGGTCATCGAGCAACGCATCGACCCTCTCGGCGAACACCTCCCCGGCCCCAGTCAACGCCACGCGCCGCGTGGTGCGATCGAAAAGCCGCGCGCCGACCTCCCGCTCCAGTTCTTTGATGTGTGCGGTCAGCGGCGGTTGGGAGATGTGCAGCCGAGCGGCCGCCCGTCCGAAGTGCAGTTCGTCGGCAAGCACGCGGAAATACCGAAGGTGACGCAGCTCCATCGCATTATTCTCTCCATCAGAATAGTTATCGTCAAATACGTATTGGAGTTTTGTTAATCAGCACCGTCTACTGGAAGTGCACTGACTTTCAGCGGACGGACACCGAAATGACGATCGACCACGCCCCACCCCTCCAACGCTCCGACATACCCGTCCGAATCGTGCGCGCGGCAGACCTCGCCGCCACGCCATGGCGCAACGGCGGCGGCGTCACCCGGCGAATCGTCACCGGCGGCCCCGCCGACGGCCCGGACTGGACCCTGAGCATCGCCGACATCGACTCTTCCTGTCGGTTCTCACAGTTCCCCGGAATGGATCGAACGGCCGTCGTCGTGGGCAACGACCCGGTGGAACTCACCGTCAACGACACGACGCACACCCTGGCGCTTCTCGACCGCGTGACTTTCGCGGGCGAGGACATCGTGTCCGCCACCCCCATCCGGCGGCCGACACGACTGCTCAACCTGATGATGCAGCGCGCCACGTGCGACGGCACGCTCACCCTCCGCCACGTCCGAGGCACGGTCGATGCCGTTACCGACGACACCGTCGCGCTGGTGGTGCTCGCCGGCCACCTCATCATCGATCAGCAGCAATTGCGCCGCTGGGACACTGTCGTTCTCACCGATCTGACACCCCAGATCCGTGGTGCCGCAACTGTCGCCGCCGTCCGGCTGCACTCCGAGGAGAATCCATGACCGAATCCATCACCCACACGACCTCGGTGAGCGGTCTGCTCGCCGAGATCGCCGACATCGGCACCGACAGCGCCCGTGGCGGTTACAGCCGGCCGGTGTACTCCGCTGCCGAGCTCGAGCTTCGAGAATGGTTCATCGCAGCGGCCCGCGCACGATCACTGGACATCGAGCAGGACCGCAACGGCATCATCTGGGCGTGGTGGAACCCTGCCCGGCTCCCCCTCACCGACGCGGTGGTCACCGGTAGCCACCTCGATTCGGTTCCCGGCGGCGGCGCCTTCGACGGCCCGCTCGGTGTCGCGTCCGCGCTCGCCGCCATCGACTCCCTGCAGGCCGGTTCGGTGATGCCCGAGCGTCCCCTCGCGCTGGCGGTCTTCCCCGAGGAGGAGGGCTCACGCTACGGATTGGCCTGCCTGGGTTCGCAGTTGATGACCGGCGCGGTCACCCCCCAACGGGCTGCCGCGCTCACCGACGCCGACGGCACCACCTTCGCCGACCTCGCGGCCCGCAACGGACTCGATCCGGCCGGCATGGGTCGTGACGACGAGCGACTGTCGCAGATCGGCTGCTTCGTGGAACTGCATGTCGAGCAGGGTCGCGGTCTGATCGATCAGGACCGGGCCATCGCGATCGGGTCGTCGATCCTCGGCCACGGACGGTGGCGACTGTCGTTCAGCGGCCAAGGCAATCACGCCGGCACCACCCTGATGGACGGGCGCCGCGACCCCATGCTCGCCGCCGCCGCAACGGTTCTGGACGTACGACGACTCGGCCGGGCCGTCGATGGTGCCCGCGCCACCGTCGGTAAACTCGATCCGATTCCGGGTGGCAGCAACGTGATCGCATCACGGGTCGATGTCTGGCTCGACGTCCGCCATTCCGACGACGCCGTGGTGGCCGCGCTGGTCGCCGACATCGCTGCCGTCGCCCGCGAGCATGCTGGGGCCGAGGGCTGCTCGGTGACGCTGACCGAGGCGTCGATGAGTCCACGGGTGGACTTCCATCCCGGCCTGCGCGGTCGGCTCTCCGACATCCTGCCCGACGCCCCGATCCTGCCGACCGGCGCCGGTCACGACGCCGGCGTTCTCAAAGAGGAGATCCCCACGGCGATGCTGTTCGTCCGCAACCCCACCGGCATCTCGCACTCCCCCGAAGAGTACGTCGAGGACCCTGACGCCGATGCCGGCGGCGACACCCTCGCCACCGTTCTCGCGGATCTGCTGACCCAGCCCTGAAACACACCTCTACCCCACCCTTGACCCACGGAAAGTGAACTCACCCATGACCCCCACCACCACACGTTTCCTCATCGTCGGCGGCGGCCTCGAAGGCCTCGCCATCGCCTGGTCGCTGGCCGATCAGGGCGAGACCGACGTCCTCGTCGTCGAACGGGACACGCTGTGCTCCGGGATGACCGGCAAGTCCAGCGGCGTCGTCCGTTGCCACTACGGCAACCCGTCGCTGGCCGCGATGAGCTGGTACGGCGTCGACATCTTCACCCGCGCAACGGAATTGTTCGGTGACGACATGGCTTTCCAGCAATGTGGTTACGTGGTCGGTGTCGGCGAGAACAACGTCGGCCCGTTGCGCGCGAACGTCGAGATGATGCAAGGTCTCGGCATCGACGTCGACTTCATCGGCCACGACACGATGGCCGAGCTGTGGCCGGGTCTGCACCTCGACGACTTCGCCGCCTTCGCCTACGAGCCGCTCGGCGGGCGTGGTGAGGCCTATATGGCCGGCATGGCGTTCGCTGCCGCGGCCCGCAAGCTCGGCGTGAAGGTCCGCCAGTCGACGACGGTGACCGAGCTCCTGCAAGGTGACGACGGACGCGTCGTCGGCGCCGCACTGGCCAACGGGGACACCATCTACGCCGACACGGTGATCGTCGCGGCCGGCCCGTGGACCCCGGCACTCACCGAGCCGGTCGGCGTGCCGGTCGACGTGCGCGCACAGCGCGCGCAGCTCGTGCTGATCGATCAGGGCGAGCCGACCCCGGTGGTGCCGGTGCTCTCCGATCTGGCGGGCCTGTCCTACATCTGTCGCGAACCCAACGGCGAACTGCTGATGGGGAACTCGGATCACTCTGCGCCGCAGTACATCGATCCGGACAACTACATCAACCGCGCCGACGAGTCCACCATCGACAAGATCATCATGAAGGCGGGGCATCGCCTGCCCGACATGCCGGATCCGCGGATCACCAGCAGCTATGTCGGCGCCTACGACGTGACGCCGGACTACAACCCGATCATCGGCCCCGCGCCGGTCGACGGGCTGTTCCTGGCGACCGGATTCTCCGGTCACGGCTTCAAGATCTCCCCCGCCGTCGGCAAACTCGTCGCCGATCTGCTGCTCAGCGGCTCCACGACGCTGAAGAACGTCGACCCCCGAGACTTCCGGCACTCCCGATTCGCCGAGGGCGATCTGTTGCTGAGCCTGAACCCGTATGAGGGGGCCGGCGAGATGCGGTGATGCCACCACGACCGTCGGCTGTCCATCAACGAGTCCCGACCCGCCGCGACCACTCAACTGGTCACGGACGGCTCATCTGCCGCGTGCCGGCCGATATGGAACTCGTCGGTGTCCACCTCGTTCGAGCTGCGGTTACGCCAGACACCGAGGAGGTAGAACGCCAGGCCACCGACCAACCAGCACAGCAGCACACCGATCGAGTGCAGCGCTCCGTTCCCGTTGAAGAAGGCGACGTCGCGCAGCATCGTTCCGGTGGCCCCCGGCGGTAGGAGCTGCCCGATCTGACCCCACGGCGTCGGTAGCATCTCGGGTGCACTTGCCAACCCCGACAGCGGGTTCCCGAGGAAGATCAGCAGGATCGCAGCGATGCCCAGCCCGGCCCCGCCGAGCAGCTCACGCAGCCCCAGGACAGCGAAACACGTTGCGGCGATCCCCAACATCGCGGCGAGACTGGTGACCCAGTAGCTGCCGTCGAAGGTGCCGATCACATACGTGAGCGTAGCCACCAGCGCGAGCCCACCGACCACCGAGACCCCGAGCGCGGTGAGCACCCGCGCACCGGGCGTGTGGATCAGCAGCATGATGACCATCGCGCTGATCCAGCCGCCCAGCGCGAGCGGCAGGGCACCGGCCGCGAGCCCGGCCCCCTTCGGGTCGTCGGGCGGGAACGATCGGATGTCGACGGTCTGCGACGACCCGCCGACAGTCTGCGACACGCGTGTGCCAACCGTCGAGATCGCCGTGGCCACCGCCGGACTCGCCGCCGAGGCCACCATGGCGTTCACGTCCCGGCCGTCGACGATCAGTGCTCCGTAGATGTCGCGATGGTCGATCGCGTTGCGCGCGGCGTCGGGGCTGTCATATCGGGTGATCTCGAAACCGTCGAGCTGTTGGCTCAACTCGTCGGCCTGCGCCGCGGGAGCGACCACGCCGATCGGAACGTCGTGCGGGCCGGAGTTGGCCGCCGGGAGCGCGAATGCGGTGACCATTGCGGCCAGGAGCGCCGCGACCCCCACGACGATACCGATGATCGTGCGCGGGTTCGGGCGAGCGACGGTTCCGTCCGCCGGAGACAGCATTGCCATGTCAAGTCCTTAAGATACGGTACGTTTCCTATGACGATAGGCTATGGTCATTAGAAACGCAACGTTTCTTATGAGGAGGGTGATGGCGACACGACGCCGCGGCGCCGATCTCGAGGCCGCGATCCACACCGCAGTGCAGAGCGAGCTGATGACGCACGGTTACGCGGGACTGACATTCGAAGGTGTGGCCGCTGCCGCGGAGACCAGCAAGGCAGTCTTGTACCGACGGTGGCCGACCAAGGCCTCGATGGTGTTCGCCTCGGTGGCCGGTGCGGACTCGTCACCGCTGCATACCCCCGACACCGGCTCGCTCGTCGGGGATCTCACCCAGTTGCTGCGCGACGGCAACGCGCTCTTCACCCACCACGGGCGGGGCATGATCCTCGGTATCCTCTCCGACGCCGACGAGGCGACCGCCGAGTCGATGCGGGAGGTCATCTTCCGCCGCGCGGCCGAGCTCGTCGGTCCCATCGCCGAACATGCCCGCGAGAGAGGCGAACTCGGCCCCAACCCGATCCCGACACGGGCGCTGGCCCTGCCGATGGACCTGTTGCGGAACGAGACACTGTTGCGTCGCCCCCTCGACGACGACGGTATAGCCGAGATCGTCGATACCTGCGTGGTGCCGTTGTTTCGGGTATGGAGCTCGGCACCCGACAGCGTGGGCCCGCCGTGACGGCGAGCCCACGCTGAATGGTCGGTTATACGACCTGAATCACGTGGACACCGGCTCCGGCTCCGCAGTCCCGGCAGCCGAAGGACCGACCGTCGGCGGGACGCGTGCGATCAAACCCGGCGCGTGCCCCACCCCGGCAGCCGGGATCTCGTAGGCGGTCTCGGCGTGGATGGTCGAATCCAGGCCGGTCACCTCGGTCTCCTCGTCGACGCGTAGCGTCATCACCTTGTCCAGTCCCTTGGCGATCAGCCACGTCATCACGAACGAATACGTGCAGGTGATGACGATGCCGGCCAGTTCTTTCCAGAGGATGCCGATGTCGCCGCCGAACAGGATGCCGGCCACCCCTGCCGGGGCAGAGTCGGACGCGAAGAGCACGATGCACAGGGTGCCGACGATGCCGCCGACGCCGTGCACGGCAAACGCGTCGAGGGTGTCGTCCACCTTCATCCGACTCTTGAAGCTGAGCAGGAAGGCCACCACACCGGCAGCGAGCAGACCCACCGCGAGCGCGCCGAGCGGGGTCATCGTGTTGGCTGCCGGGGTGATACCCACGAGGCCGGCGACGGCACCGGTGATGGCGCCCAGTGACGTCACGTGCCCTTCCCGCCACCGCTCGATCGCCGCGAAGCCGAGAATGCCTGCGCTACCGGCCAACAGGGTGTTGAGAATGACGACCTGGGTGAGGAAACTGGCGCCGAGCGCGCAGCTGCCGTTGAACCCGAACCAGCCGAACCAGAGAATGCCACCGCCCAGCAGGGCCATCGGCACATTGTGGGGCCGCTCCATGCGCTTGCGCCGCGCACCGAGCACCAGCGCGAGCGCCAGCGCTGCCACCCCGGAGTTCATGTGCACGGCTGTGCCGCCGGCGTAGTCGTGGACACCGATGTCGTTCAACAGGAAACCACCGCTGATGCCGTCGCTGTCAGCGGCGAAGATCCAGTGTGCCACCGGGAAGTAGACCAGTGTCAGCCAGACCGGCGCGAAAACCATCCAGGCGGAGAACTTCATCCGGCCGGCCGCGCCACTGGCGACGATGGCGACGGTGATGGCGGCGAACAGGATGAACCAGGCGGCGAAGTAGAGCACCTGGGTGTTGCCGGACCCGTCGTCGGACATGTTGGAGCCGAGGCCTAGGTAGTCCATCGGGTTACCGATGAGTCCCCAGTCGTTGACCGACGGACCCGACACCAGTCCGTAGCCATAGAGCACGTACAGCACGCTGGTGATGCCGAGGGTGACCATCACCATGGTCATCATGTTCAGCACGTTGCGCGCCCCCACCATGCCCCCGTAGTAGAGGGCGAGGCCGGGAAACATCAGCAAGACGAAGACGAAGGCCGCGAGCATCCACGCCAGGTCGGCGTTCGCGGCGAGTATGGGTTCCATTCAAGAATCCTTGGTGGTGCTGTCGGACAGGGTTAGTTCGCGCGCAGGAAGGCGACGACGTCATCGCGATAGTCCAGAAAGCCCTTGTAGGCGGCGATCGGTTCGCTCAGGGTCTCGATCACGGTCGCGAGTTGGTGCGCCCACGCCGGAATCCGCTTGATCTCGTCGAGTGAGGCCATGAACGTGCGGATGTTGAACGTGACCGCACCGGTCATGGGCAGCCGGATGAAGTGTTCCAACTCGATGCGCAGGCGCGCGCGACCGAAGTCGCGTTCGCGCACCATCTGCCCGATGTCGTCGGCCCACGCCGGCAACTCTTCGAGACTGACGTCGAGCTTCGCCGAATCCGACGCCGACAGCGTCCAGTTCACGCGGCGGTAGACCTCGTCGGAGGGCAGTCGTCTCAGGAACTGCTCGGCGCGCGCCACAATCCCCTGGCGGGTCAGACCAGGCACCGGGGCATGGATCTCGTACATATCCATGCCGACGTCGAACGAGACCGACCAGGCCGCCGCGAACGTGACCGCTCCGGCATCGAAGTACAGGTGGCCGTCGCGTTCGACCACCAACAGCAGATCGTCGGGCACTTCGCGGGCGAGGAACTCCAGCGGGCCGCACGGAAGCGTCGCGTCGTCGCCGAGAACGAAGAACTGGTCGGTGCCGAGAAGGTCATTGCGCCAATGGAATCGCTGCTGCGTATGCTCCGTCAGATGCATCACCGACGGATGACTCAACGCCAGATCGCGCAGGTAGTACAGCAGCAGATCCCAGCACGCCGTTTCCATGCCGGGCCGGATCTTGACCCGATGCGGGTCGGCATCCAGAATCCGCCGACGCTCAGCCATGATCATCGGATACTCGACACCCCCGAGATCGACGATGTGCCTGCCCCATTCGCCACCACGGGTTGCGCGGGGCGCCCGCGCCGGCTCCACGTTCACGCTATAGCGGAACTGCTCGAGATCATCGGGAAACGGCCAGGGCAGATTCGCGAGATGATCGACACCCGACGCCATCGCTGCCGGGGTGTCGCTGGGGTGAGGAGTGATCGTCACAGGTCCACCTCGATGTCGTGGCCGCGCGAGACGCAGCACAGCATGCTGTCGCCGGCGGCGCGCTCGTCGTCGGTCAGAACGAAGTCACGGTGCTCGACGTCTCCGGAACGGACCGGCACCCGACACTCGCCGCACACGCCTTGGCGGCAGAGATTCGCCACCCGAACACCGTTGCCGAGCAGCCCTTGCAGCATCGACACACCGGCCGGGATGTCTATGCGTCGTCCGCTGGAGGCCACGGTGACCGTGAACGGCTCCCCCGGGTCTTGCGCCGGAGCGGTGAAACGCTCCAGATGCACCCGCGATGGCGGCCATCCCGCAGTCGCGGCGGCATCCACATATGCGTCGAGCATAGCGATCGGACCGCACGCATAGGCGTGCGTGCCCAGGGGCTGGCGGTGGATCCGGTCGGCGAGCAACCGGCGGGTGTCCGCCGCTCCCGACACTTCGAACAGGGTGATACCGGTATGCGAAGCCAGTTCCCGTAGCTCGTCGAGGTGAGCAGCAGCACCGGCACGGTAGGAGTAGATGACCTCCGCCGATGTCCGACGACGCACCGCCGACCGTAGGTGCGACAGGATCGGCGTGATCCCGATACCGCCGGCGACCAGCAGCATGTGGCGCTGGTTCCAGACAGGCGCGAACATCGACCTCGGCCCCTCGACCTCGAGCACGGCACCTTCGGAGACGTTGTCGTGCAACCATTCCGATCCCCCACCGGCGCCCCGCCGCAACACCGAGACGCCGTAGCTGTCGGGCAAGAAGCCGTCGTCGACGAGCGAATAGGCGTTGCGATGAGCGCCGGCGGTGACGATCAGATGGCTGCCCGGCTGATAGGGAGCAGGACCCGTCCCGTCGGCGGGTGCCAAGCGAATGTGCATGATGTCGGCGGTCAGTCGGTGGACTCCGATCACCGGCATCTGGCGCGGGCCAGTCGAATAGCCGGCATACAGATGACCGGCAACCGGCTCGACCGTGGCGGTCACGCGGGTGCTCCCGGTTCTGCCGACGAGGCGAGGAACCCGCCGAGGGCGGCCGAGTGATGCGGATGCACCTCGAGCGTGCGGGCGCATCCGGGGCAGTCCAGGGTTCCTCCCGGTATTCCCTCGCCGCGGAAGAGGTTCCGGCACTGCGCGCAGTACACGGGCAGGTCACGGGTGTGCACGACGAAGGCCGAGAGCTCGGTATCCACGGCACCGCATTCACGCGTAATGGCCAGCGCGGTCAGCACGTCGTACTGACCACCGACGATGTGGATGCGAACGCCGGTACTCACCGCGCTCAGCGCCGTCCGCAGGGCGGCAAGGTCCTCCTCACGCGTCAGCGTGTCGAGCACGAGCAGGTGGGTTCGGCCGATCGCCTCGGCTGCACTCACCCACTGGGCGGCCACGTCGCCGGTGCGCGGTTCGTCCCCGACGGAGACGATCAGGAATGTCGATGCGGCCGAATCGATCGGATCCGGGTCTGTCGGCCATGCGGGCAGACCGTCGCCGGGTCGTTCGTCCAGCGTCGGCTCGGGGTCCGGCGGCGGCGTGCCGGCTGCTCGCAACCATTGCGCCACCCGGGCACGGTATTTGATGATGCCCTTGTAATCAGCCATGTCGTCGGGCAGTTCGTCGACGACCTCGGCGGTACGCAGTCGCCAGGGTTCGACGGTCGCGAGAGCATCCAGCGGCAGCATGTAGGTGCGGATGAGAAACATGACCGCACCGGAGTCCGGCAGGCGGATCAGATGCTGCACCTCGACCCGCAGGTGGACGAGACGTCCGAAGGTCTCGTCGTCGACGTGTCGGATCAGCTCCCGGTCCGGACCCCACTCCGGGTAACGCTCGGTGGAGACGTCGAGGCGGCGGCCGATGGTCATGGTCCAGTTGGTGCGCCGGTAGGGCCGATGTGGCTGAAGGCGTTTGATGAACTCATGCGCCCGGGTGATCACCCCCTCCTTCCGCACCCGCGGCACCGGGCCGTGGATCTCCAGGAAGCTCATCCCGACGTCGAAGCCGAAGCTCCAGTCCGCGGCAAAGGTGACCACCCCGGCGTCGGCGAAGAGCTGGCCGTCGCGTTGGTCGAGCAGGACTACGTCTTCCTGGATCTGACCGCAGATGTAGCTCAGCGGGCCGCTGGGCAGCGTGGTGTCATCGCCGTACACGAACGTGTCGGCGATCCCGAGTTTGCTGTTGCGCCACTCCCATTGGTCGCCGTCGGCGCGTAAGGCGAACTTGTCCGGATAGGCGGTCGCCAGTTCCCGCATGATGGTGAGCATCGCGTCCCAGGCGGCGGGACGCATGTGCGGCAGCAGGGCCGCTCGCGACGGATCGGCGGCGAGAACCTCTGTGCGTTTATCGATCTCGGTCTGGTACTCGGAGTCGACATCGATCACGACATCACCCCATTGGCCGGCCGCGGTCGACACGGTGTGATCGGCGGGTTCGACGTTGGTGCTGTAGCGGTAGCGGTCCTCGACGAACGGGAACGGGAATCCGGTCACCAGCGCGGGATCGAGAGTCGAATCCGGGACGGATGAATCGGGCAGAGCGGTGGTCACAGCGGTACCTCCAGGGTGGCGCCTTCGGCGGCACGGGAGACGCACGGCATGAACGCATCTCCTGCGCCTTTCTCCTCGTCGGTCAGATACAGATCTCGGTGCACCGCGGCGCCGGCCGCCAACGGCAGCCGGCATTCGCCGCAGACGCCCTGCCGGCACCGGTTGGGGATGGCGTACCCGGCCGACTCCAGCGCTTCGAGGACCGATGTCCCAGAAGGGACGTCGAGTGTCGTATCGGTTTCGGTCAGCCGCACCGTGAACGGGTCGCCGGCGTCGAGCGCGTCGGTGCCGAACCGTTCGAAGTGGATGCGTGACAGCGGCCAGCCGAGCGCGGCGGCGGTGTCGACGACGTGGTCGATCATCCCCGCAGGTCCGCACACGTAGAGATGGGTACCGATCGGCTGATCGATCAGGGTCTCGCCGAGACGGTCGACGAATGCCGGCTGATCGGTGAACAGTTCCGCACGGGCGCCGGCGAGGTCGACGATGTCGTCGACGTGGGCGGCCCGACCCGCACGAAATGAATAGAGCACCTGCACATCCCGGCCCCATCGCCGTGCGGCGCGCAGATGCGACAGGATGGGGGTGATCCCGATCCCACCGGCGATGAGTAGATGCTTGGTGGCGCGCGCCTCGGGAGCGAATGCACTACGCGGGATCTCGACGTCGACGACATCGCCTTCGGCGAGCATCTCATGCATCCAGCGCGACCCACCGAATCCGTCGTCGAGGCGCAGCACCGAGATCGAGTAACTTCTGGGCGCGACGCCGTCGCCGGTGAGGCTGTACGCGTTGGACCGGTCACCCGCGGCGATGACCACGTGGCTGCCGGCGACGAAACCGGGCAACTCGGCGCCGTCCGGGGCTGCGAAGGTGAAGTTGCGGATGCCCGGTGCGGCGTCGCCGATCGCGGTGACGACGAGTCGTAGCGTCGTGGATTCCGCGCGCGTCACGCCGGGCGTTGCGCCGGAGATTGCGACAGTCACGATGACGATCCTTCTGTTGTGGACTCTTGTGCAGCGCTGGCCGTTTCGGCATCGACCATGAAGCCGAGATAGCGCCCGGACCGTCGTGAGACGTGATGGTAGATGAGCAGGTGGCGGCCGCATCCGACGCAGTCGACGATGTCGTCGACCCCGAGCTCGGTATGAGTGATGGCTTCGCAGTGTGAACAGAACACCTCGATGGCGTCGACACCCGCTACGGTCACGTAGATCTCGTCGTCCATGAGTCCGGCGGTGGTGGCGACCCCGCGCAGCGCGAGGGCCGCGCCGCGCGGGGCGATGATCACCACCCGTACTCCGACCCGTGCGTGGGCCAGCTCGCCGCGCAGTGCACTCGCCGCGTGCTCGACGTCGTCGAAAGTGAGCGGGAGGCGGGTGACGTTCTCCGGCAGCCCGTTGGCCACCTGGTACACCCGCTCCTCGGCGGCCTCCCCGACACCGACGACGATGTACGCGCTGCCCGAGATCTCGGGCAGCGCCTCATCGACAGGTGCCGCAGGTCGGGCCCAGATCGGGATGCTGGAGTAGGTGATCTGCGACATGAGCCCTCAGAGGAGTTCGGCGTTGCGGTGACCGGCGTAGAAGGCGAGCGCATAGCTCGGGGTGCTGAAGTAGATCTTGGAGCCCTTGGGGAAGAAGATGGCGTCCTTGGCCTTCGCGACCTGGGTCTGGCCGGTCTCCGTGTTCTCCAGCAGGAACTCGCCTTCGAGCACGACCTTCATCTCGTCGTACTCGTATTCGTAGTAAAGCCGCTCGTCGGTGTGCCGGAGCTCGAAGTAGCCCGAGCACATCTCGCTGCCCTGCGGGTTCTCGTAGACGTCACCGATGAAACCCTCGGTGCCCGGGTACTCCGACTCCGGCATCTTGGGCAGGTTCTCCCAGGCCCCACTCGTCACCAGAAACGGTGCCGCTGCGGTCTCGGTGTTCTCGACGGTCATGTCGGTTCCCTTCGGATCGATGCTGTGTGCCACCGATGCAATGGCTAACATCAGTAGACTTTGTTCGATCTCATGAAACCCACCGCGTGTTACGTCTCGGTGACACCGTGGTTTATTGATGTAAAACGTAGTCCACTGCAAGTGGACTTGCTTTTGGTCGTCTTCCCATCCGGAGGTGTGGATACTCGACCCTATGAACTCGCCCGTCGACGTCGCGGTGGTCGGCACGCTCAACGTCGACCTGATCATCCGGGTCACCCGCATGCCCGACGTCGGCGAAACGGTCTTGGGGAGGTCGGTGTCGCAGCGACTCGGCGGCAAAGGGGCCAATCAGGCGCTCGCAGCCGCCGGTCTCGCGCCGACCGCGCTGATCGGGGCGGTCGGCCGCGACGAGGAGGGTGAGCGTCTGCTGGCCGGGCAGCGCGCCGGCGGGGTCGATGTGACGCATGTATTCCGTGCCGACGGTGCCAGCGGGAGGGCCTTCATCGAGGTAGATGACGCCGGCGACAATCGGATCATCGTGTCACCGGGGGCCAACCGGTTGCTGAGACCGACACAGGTGCGACCAGCGCTCGACGCCGTCTCACCGAAAGTCGTTCTCACTCAGCTCGAATCACCGCCGGAGATCACCGAGGCGGTCACGGCCTGGTGCTCAGGACATGCCCGACGGCTTCTACTCAACCCGAGCCCGGTCACCGATCTGCCGACATACGTTCTCGCCGCTGCAGATCCTCTGGTCGTCAACGAGCACGAGGCGCGGTTCTACGCACCGGCGGACACCGACGACCCCGACGCGCTGGCGCGTTCGCTGCTGGCGGTGGCCGGGTCCGCGGTGATCACGCTCGGGGCCGAGGGGGCCGTCGTGGCCGAGGGCGACACAGTACGTCGGATCGACGTGGAGCAAGTGCGCGTGGTCGACACCACCGGCGCCGGCGACATGTTCGCCGGGGTCCTCGCGGCCCATCTGACGCGCGACGTCGAGCTGGGAGCCGCCACCGAGTTGGCCGCGGCGGCCGCCACCGAATACGTCGCGCGTCCGCGGGAGATATGACGCTAATTCGGCCCGGGTGGCGCGACCAACTCGAACACCGGATGGCGCTCGGCCTCGGCGCGGAACTCCGCCACGGGCGAATCCGGGCTCGCCGCGAAGTACGCCCGCGGCGGACCGGTGATCTGCAGATACTGCTTCAACACCGGGGCTGCCTCGTCGACGTCGACCTCGCGCACCGCCAGCCGTGAATCCTCGCTGCGGCGGCGCAGCCGTACCGTGCCCGCCGCACGGGCGTTGTGGACCCAACCGACCGGACCGTAGGGCGCCACCAGCCAGCGTCGCCCGTCCTGCTCGACAAGCGTCACCGGGTGGGTGTGCTGCCGGCCGGTTCTTCGGCCTCTGGTGGTGAGCAGATACGTGTGCGGAACCAGTCCCCAACCGACCGGACGGCGCATCACCTTCTCACCGATCTGGCGTAGTCGGGTCATCCGGAACTTCTTGACCTCACCCATGACCCGATTGTCACCCCGGAACGGCGACGAACGAAAGGGTCCGCGCTCAGCGTTTGGCCCAGCGTGCGACCCGATCCTTGTGCTCGGTCGTCTGATGCGCCAGGGGCTGCATCGCGGCGGCGAGGTTGAGCGTCGAGTCCAGCGACCCCGTCCGTGATTCGGTGAGCAACCGCTTGGCCATCCGCAGTGCGTGCGGCGGGTTCTTGGCGATGCGCCGGGCCAGCGCGGTGGCCTCGTCTAGCAGCGCGTCGTCGGCGACGACCCGGCCCACCAGACCCCACTCCAACGCGGTCGCGGCGTCTACCCGGTCGCCGGTGAAGCTCATCTCCGCGGCCCGTTCGTAGCCGATGGCTCGCTGCAAGAACCAGGAGCCGCCGTCGCCGGGAATGAGTCCCAGCTGGACGAAGCTCTCGGCGAAGAAGGCGGATTCGGCCGCCACCCGCATGTCACACATCATCGCGAGATCGCAGCCCGCACCCACCGCGGCACCGTTGATCGCGCCGATCACGGGCACCTCGCACCGGTTCAGTGCACGCGGGATACGTTGAATTCCATCGGCGTAGCCGTGTCGCTGATCCACCGGGTCGAGCCCGAACAATCCCTGCTCGTCGGCCATCTCCCGCACGTTGCCGCCGGCCGAGAAGATGTGGCCCGCGCCGGTGAGGATCACCACGCGCACCGCCGGGTCCGCATTCGCCTCGTCCACGGCTCGTTCGAACGCGGCGATCATGTTCTTGTCGGTGATCGCGTTGCCGACCTGCGGCAGATTGATGGTCCACACGGCAACGCCGTCGGTGATCTCGATCTGAAGGGGTTCGCTCACGCGTCCGGGCCTCTCTGCGTTGAAGGGTCTTCTGAGCACCTTACGACCCGGCCGACCGTACGGTGGGTGCCATGTCGACCAGCCCCACCCGCCACCTCATCCGGTACGGCGGCACGTTCGCTCCCGATCTGATTGCGCGAGCCGAGGGCTCCCATCTGTACACCGAGTCCGGCAGACGCCTGCTCGACTTCACCTCCGGACAGATGTCGGCAATCCTCGGTCACTCCCACCCCGAGGTGGTGGCCACAGTGCAGCGCCAGGTCGCCACGCTCGACCACCTCTTCAGCGGGATGCTGTCGCAGCCCGTGGTCGACCTGACTCGCCGGCTCGCCGAGTCGCTCCCGGAACCGCTGGACAAGGCGCTGCTACTGACCACCGGCGCCGAATCGAACGAGGCGGCGGTCCGGATGGCGAAACTGGTGACCGGCAAACACGAGATCGTGTCCTTCACCCGTTCCTGGCACGGCATGACCCACGCCGCCGCGGCCGCCACCTACAGCTCCGGCCGTCGGGGATACGGCCCCGTCGCGGCGGGCAATCTCGCGCTGCCGACACCCAATGCCTATCGCCCCGACTTCACCCATACCGACGGTTCGCTGGACTGGCAGCGCCAGTTGGACTTCGGTTTCGAGATGATCGACGCACAATCGGTCGGATCGTTGGCGGCGTGCATCGTCGAACCGATCCTGTCCTCCGGTGGGGTCATCGACCTGCCGCCCGGATATCTGCGCGCGCTGAAGGACAAATGCGAGCAGCGCGACATGCTGCTCATCGTCGACGAGGCACAGACCGGCCTGTGCCGGACCGGCGAGTGGTATGCATTCCAACGCGACGGTGTCGTACCGGACATTCTGACCTTGTCGAAGACCCTGGGCGCCGGATTGCCTCTCGCGGCGACGATCACGTCCGCGGCGATCGAGGCCACGGCTCACGAACGTGGGTTCTTGTTCTTCACCACCCACGTCTCCGATCCGCTCGTGGCCGCCGTCGGCAACACGGTGCTCGACGTCCTGATCCGCGACGAACTCGATGAACGCGCTCGCACCGCCGGTGAGCTACTGGATGCCGGCCTCCGGTCGATCGCCGGTCGCCACGACGTGGTCGGCGACGTCCGCGGCCGCGGACTGATGCAGGGCATCGAGCTGGCCACCGATCGCGACACCAAGACCGGCGCAGACGAACTCGGTGCAGCGGTGACCCGACGGTGCTATGAGCTCGGGTTGCACATGAATGTGGTCCAGCTGCCCGGTATGGGTGGCATCTTCCGGATCGCACCACCACTGACCGCCACCGACGACGAGTTGCGGTCCGGGCTCGAGATGCTCGATCAGGCCATCGGAGAGTGCGTCGCCTGACGAACCTACGACGAGGCCTTCGCCGAATCGGTTCCCGGCGTCTCCTTGGACGCCCACTGCCGGGTCCAGCGATACAGCCAGGCGATCACGGCCACGAATGCGACCACCCCGAGGATCTCCGACCCGGTCTCCCACCCGTCACCGATGAACGGCAGCGCGAGGATGGTGTCGTCGCCGGTCGACGCGACAATCGCGGCGAACACCACGTTCCACAGGCTCTCCCCGACGATGAGGCCGGTCGCGAGTAGCACACCCATCCGCTTCTTGCGCTCCACATCGCTGCCGGTGCCTTCGGCCCATTTGTTGTAGGCGCGGCCGATGAATGCGCCAAACGGAATGATCAACGTCACCGACATCGGCAGGTACATCCCCATGCCGACGGCCAGCGGCGGCACGCTGAATCTGCTCCCGGTGCGGGTCAACACCTCGTCGACCACGATCACCACCGCGCCGATGAGGACGCCGAGTCCGATCAGCGCCCAGTCGAGGTCGCCGCCGAACACGCCTTCTGCCAGTGACGAGATCAACCCGGCCTGCGGAGCGGGCAGTGCGTCGTCGCCGGCGCCCGGGGCACCGACGAACCCGAACGCGGTCTGCATCAGCTGGAGCACCGGCGGGATCACCAATGACCCGAAGATCACGCCGATGACCAACGCCACCTGCTGTTTCCACGGTGTCGCACCGACCAGCTGACCGGTCTTGAGATCCTGCAGATTGTCGTTGGAGATGGTGGCGACACCGAACACGATGGCGGCGGTGAACAGCGTGTAGGCGACCAACGCCGCCGACTGTTTGTCGTTGGCGCTGCCGAAGGTGATCTTGATGACGACGGCCGCGACCAGCACCACCACGATGCCGACGCCGGAGATCGGGCTGTTCGACGAACCGATCAGACCGGCCATGTACCCGCAGACCGACGCGACGATCAGGCCGATGAGGAATACGAAGATGATGCTTGCGGTGATGATGCCGACCGCACTGCCGTGTAACACTGTGTGGGCGGCGAAGTCCCACAGCATGAACCCGATCGGGATCAGCGAGGCCAGCACCACACCGGACACGATGGTGATCGGGATGTCCTGCTCGGTGAGATCCACCGACGACCCGGCGCGGCGGGCCCGGGTGGAGACCAACGCGGCCTTGATACCGCGCACGATGGGTCCGATGATCTTGATCAGCGTCCAGACCGCGGCTATCGCGATCGCACCGGCGCCGATGAACCGCACATCGTTGGTGAAGGCGTTGTCCACGACGTCGGCGATCGACCCGGATGCCGGCAGGTCGCCCCACGTCCGGATCGGCAGCAGCACACCGTAGGAGATGAACAGCCCGATCAACATCGAGATACCGACGGTGATGCCGACGAGGTGACCGACACCGATCAGGGAGAACAGCAATCCCGCACCGAATGTGGTGCCGCCCTGACCGATCCGCACATATCCCGAGATGGTGCCGGCGATCAGCTTGGTCTGGGTGAGGATCGAGAAAGCAGCGGACACCACACCGCCGACCACGATCACCCGCAGACCACGGCGATTCTCCTCGGCGCCCTGCGCGGTGTCGCCGACCTTGAGCACCTCGGCGGCGGCAGCACCTTCCGGATAGGGCAGGTCGGAACCGGTGACGAGCGCGCGGCGCAACGGGATCGAATACATCACGCCGAGGATGCCGCCGATCAGACACACCGCGACCGTCGTCCAGTACGGAAACCCGGTCCACCACCCGATCATGATCAGACCCGGAAGCACGAAGATGATCGCCGAGAGGGTGCCGGCCGCCGAGGCGATGGTCTGCACGATGTTGTTCTCGACCACGGAGTGGTCGGCGAAGTATCGCAGGATGCTCATCGAGATCACCGCTGCGGGAATGGCGGTGGCGAACGTGAGCCCGACCTTGAGTCCGAGATAGACGTTGGCCGCGGTGAACACCAGCGTGATGAGACCGCCGAGGATGATGCCCCGGATGGTGAGTTCACGCAGGCTCGCCGACGACGAACCCTTCACGGTGGAGCCTGATGTGGACATGACAGCGACCCCTTACCCGGCCGGTTTCGGCTGGTGACTCCCGATGAGTCGGTGGACTCCGCTAACTCTAGGAGCGTCGCGTCACATCCGCAGGGATTCGTTCAGGCTCGTTTCCGCACGTGGCTCGGCACGCGTCTGATTTGCCGGGTTTGGGGGCAAGCGTCCGCCGCAGCGGGTTTCGATGCGTCCTGCGGTTCAGTCAGCGGTGGTGGGACTGCGCAGCCGTCCGGTCCGCATGCGGCGGCGTCCTGATCGCCGACGATTGTGACGGTCCGCTCGCCCCAGGCCAGTTGCAATGCGCGCGCGAAGGTTTTGGATGGCACCTCCGGCTCGTCGAAGCCCGCGGACACCGCCATCGCGACGAACCGCTCGCGGTCGCCGAGTAGGGCAGACCGATCTCGGCGGCCTGGGCGGGCGATGCCGCGTTCGTTCGCGCGCGCCTGCTCCACCGGGATGCCGCACTTGTGCGTCCAGACCTCGCAGACGATGACCCCCGGATGCTCGGTCGGTAGTCTGTGATCGGTCGGGGTTTCGCCCACGACACCGATCACAACTCGCGGGGAAGGAACAATACCGCCGATGGGATCGGATCCGATCACCGACCTGGAAGCCGAGATCGCCGACATCTGGCGCCGCGGCCGCATCCAGATGCGTGCGCGCGCCCGCGCCATCCACCCGCGGCTCGATCCGACCTGCTATCCGTTGCTGGTGCTGCTCTCGCGCCACGACGCCATCCGGATGTCGGACCTGCTCGCCGACCTCGGTCTGGAGAAGTCGACGCTGACCCGCCAGATCGACTCGGTGGTTCGGCTGGACCTCGTCGAGCGACATGCCGACCCCGACGATGCGCGGGCACGCCTGGTCGCGCTGACCGATGAGGGACGCGAGCGCCTCGACGCGGTGGCCACCACGGCGGCCGCGGTGTGGCGTGAGCGTCTGTCCCGGTGGGATCCCGATGACGTCCGACGCCTCGCCGACTTGCTGCACCGGCTCGGCGACGACACCTCTGACGTCCCGCCGGAATCCGAGGCGGGGAGCACCTCCAGTCAGTTGTAAGTTGCGATTATCGGCGTGGTACCGGCGGTCACGCCGGCCCGGTGGAGGATCGTACGACCAGTCGGGGCACGAGCACCGTTGACGTCCGCTCGTTGCGACGAGTGTCGAGGCGGTCGACGACGGCGGCGACCGCCCGGTCGGCCTGCTCGGTCGGCTGCTGGCTGACCGAGGTGAGATCGACATTGGCCAGCCGCGCCAGGGCACTGTCGTCATAGCCGGTGATGGACACGTCTCCGGGTACATCGAGCCCGGCGCGGCGCACCATGTCGAGTATCCCCACCGCCAATCGGTCATTGGCGCAGACGATCCCGGTCGGCATTTCAGAACCGAGTAGCCGGCGCGCCGCCGCCATACCGGCCTCCTCGGTATAGCCGCCGGCGTCGATGACGGCGTCGTGGGCGTCGAGTTGATGGCGCTGCATGGCCCGCAGGAACCCGGCGCGCCGGTCGCTTGCGATCACGCCAGGCCCGGCCGCCACGTGCACGATCCGCCGATGGCCCAGATCGACCAGGTGGTCGACCACCGTCCCGATACCGCGAGCGTCGTTGGCGCGCACGACGTCGACCAACGGTGAGCTCATCCGACGCCCGACCACCACGGTGGGCAGTCGCTCACCCAACTCGACGATGTCCTTCGCATCCAGCTCTGGGCCGATGAGAAGCATTCCTTCACAACGGAAGTCGATCAAGGTCTCGATGACCCGACTCTCATCGTGAGTCGGGGTGACCGCCCCCAGTACGGTCTCGTACCCGACCAGATCAGCTGCCGAGACGATGCTCTCGACGATCTCGGCGTGAAAACTGTTGCGAATCTGCACCACCACCCCGAGCAGATGCGATCGACGGGCGGTCATCAACGCGGCCGCGCGGTTCATCCGGTAGCCGAGCGCCTCGGCCGCGGCCAGCACATCCTCGCGCGTCTTGTCACCCACCCCCGGCGCCTTCCGGAAGACCAGCGACACCGTCGCCTTGGAGACCCCGACACGGTCCGCGACGTCCTGCATCGTCGGCCTGTTCGACCCGTTGGCCACCTCTGCACTCCCATCCGATCGGCTCACTACGGGGGTTGACATACCCCTGTGATTGGGCTCATAGTAGCGGAACTAGACCGGTTTAGTAGACCGGACAAGTTGAGACTTCGACCACCCGGCACACCGGGATCAGCAAGAAGGAGCTGGCCAGTGACTGACAGAACGATCGGCGTCGCCGTCATCGGTGGCGGTATGGCGGGTCGCGCCCACGCCGCGGGATATCGGATGGCGAGCACCCTGTTCGGTACCGAACGACCCGATGTGCGGTTGGTCGCCATCGCCGACGCCAACCGGGCTGTCGCCGACGACACCGCCAAGCGCTACGGTTACGAGCGCGCCGAATTTGACTGGAAGGCCATCGCCGCGGCATCGGACATCGACGTGGTCAGCGTCGTCGTCGCCAATCACTTGCACCGCGAGATGGTCGAGGGCCTGCTGGCCGCCGGCAAACACGTCCTGTGCGAAAAGCCCCTCGCCGGCTCGGCTGCCGATGCCGAGGCGATGCTGCTCGCGGCCGAGCGCGCCGACAGCCTGGCCGCGGTCGGGTACACCTACCGTCGCTCGCCCGCGGTCGAGCAGATCCGTCGTGAACTGGCTGCCGGCACCGTCGGCGAGCTCGTCCACCTCAACGGCCACTACTGGTGCGACTACGGCCTCGAACCCACCTCGCCGATCACCTGGCGCCATCGCGGCGGCCCCGGCACCGGAGCCCTCGCCGACGTCGGCAGCCACCTCATCGACCTGTCGGAGTTCGTGTGCGGACCGATCACCGAGGTCAGCGGCGCGACCTTCCACACGCTCATCACCGAGCGTCCGGTCCCGGTCGGCACCACCTATGGCCACACCAAGGCCGCCGTCACCGGCGAGATGGCGCCGGTGGAGAACGAGGACGTCGCCACCTTCACCGCTACCTTCGCCAACGGCGCCGTGGGCACGTTCTCCGCTTCCCGCGTCGCCCACGCGCTGCCAGACGGTCTCGGTTTCGAACTCTTCGGCTCACAGGGCTCGGCGTCGTGGCAGCTGTTCCGGGCGAGCGAGTACGAGATCTCCGTGGTCGGCGACCGCCCCGAGCTGTCCGGTCCGCGCCGCGTGATCATCGGCCCTGATCACCCCTACATCCGTGGCGGTCTGCCGATGGATGCCGGCGGCGTCGGACACGGCAAGGCGGAGTTCTTCGCCTATCAAGCACGCGCCTTCCTCGACCAGGTCGCCGGCATCGACGGCGGTCTCGCCCCGGTCCCCGACTTCGCCACCGGCGTGCACAGCATGCGCACCGTCGCTTCGATCACCGAATCAGCCCTCGGTGGCGGCGCCACCGTAAAGGTCTCCTGAAAACCCTCGCACCACACGCTTTACGAAAGGTCCATGAACAATGAAGCTCGGCGTCTACACCGCAATCCTGCACCACAAGCCACTGCGCGAGGCACTCGAGATCATCGGCTCCCTCGGCCTGACCGGCGCGGAGATCAACGCCGGTGGCTTCCTGCCGACCCCGCATCTGCCGGTTGACGACCTGCTCTCCGGTGCGGTCACACCCCAGGAGTATCTGGCCACCTTCGACGGCACCGGCGTGTCGATCGCGGGACTGAACTGCAACGGCAACCCGCTGCACCCCGACCCCGAGGTGGGTCCCGAGGACGCCGAGGACCTGCGCAAGGCCATCCGCGTCGCCGGATTGCTCGGCGTCGACCGGGTCGTCACCATGTCCGGTCTGCCCCAGGCCCATCCGGGTGGGCAGTGGCCGGCATGGCACGTCAACACCTGGGACTCGGGCTATCTCGATTCCCTGGACTACCAGTGGGACGAGGTCGCGGTGCCGTTCTGGAAAGAGATCGACGCGCTGGCCCGCGAGCACGGCGTGAAGGTCGCCATCGAGATGCACCCGCAGAATCTGGTGTTCAATCCGCCCACGCTCAAGCGGCTCGTCGACAAGGTCGGCGCCACCAACGTCGGGGCGGAGATGGACCCGTCGCACCTGTTCTGGCAGGGCATCGACCCCGTTGCCGCCATCGAGTGGCTCGGCCCGCTGGTGTTCCACGCCGCCGCCAAGGACACCCGGATCAACGAGAACTGTGCGATCTACGGTGTACTCGACGATCGGTTCACCCGTATCCCACTGTCGGACAACCCGACCGGGCTGGGAGGACGGCATGTGGTCAACAAGTGGCCCGAGGACTCCGCTTGGGATTTCGTCGCGGTCGGCCGCGGCCACGACATCGACTTCTGGACACGCTTCCTGCAGGCACTGGAGAAGGTCGACCCCGACATGTGGGTGAACATCGAACACGAGGATGTCGAGTTCGATGCGCTCGAGGGCCTGCAGGTGGCCGCCGAGAGCCTGAAGTCCGCCAACTCCAGCCCGGTCAGTTGACGACCGCGTCACCGAAGGAAGCCTGCTGATGAAGCTCGCACTCGACCCGACCCCGTTCCACCACAGCCATGACCTGCTGGACTTCCCGGCACTCGTTGCCGACCTCGGCTACGAGTATCTCCAGCTGACCCCCCACCGCGATTTCATCCCGTTCTTCAATCACCCACGCGCCGACGACGATCTTGTCAAGAGGTTCCGCACGGCCTGCGCCGATGCCGGTGTCGGGATCGCGTCGGTGCTGCCGGTGTTGCGCTGGTCGGGGCCCGACGAGGACGCACGCGAGGCGGCGGTGCGCAACTGGAAACGGGTCATCCAGATCACCGTGGACCTCGGCGTGAACGTCATCAACACCGAATTCTCCGGGCGACCCGAACGTGCCGAGGAATCCGAACGGGCGTTCTTCCGCTCCATGGAGGAACTCATCCCGATCATCGAGCGAGAGGGACTCGACGTCCGGATCGATCCGCACCCCGACGATTTCGTCGAGGACGGACTCGAGGCGGTCCGGATCATCCGCGGGGTGAACTCGCCGAACCTCGGCATGGTCTACGTCGCCTGCCACACGTTTCACATGGGCGGCAACATGTCCGAGATCATGGATGCCGCCGGCGACAAGTTGCGGCTGGTCCATGTCGCCGATTCGATGGATCATCATCGCTCGCATGGACTTCGGTACATCACCAACCCGCCCGGCAACCCGGTCCGCGTCCATCAGCACCTCAAGATCGGCGACGGTGATGTGGACTGGGACGAGTTCTTCGGCGGATTGGGCCGGCTCGGCTTCTTCGATCGCGCCGACACCGTGATGGTCTCATCGGTGTTCGCGGAGAACGAGAATGCCGCCGAGGTGTCGCGCTACCAGCGCGAGACGATGCTGGCCTATCTGGACAAGTACCGCGCCGGCTGAGCTACGACAGCCGCCGGGGTTGAGTAGCGGTGAGCGAGCCTGCGGATTGGTTCCTTCACCCGTGCTTGCCGACCGGCAGCGCGCCGATCTCGGCGCCGTCGGTCCCGAAATGCCGGAACATCGCGCGGTCGCGCGCCACCCGACCGCGCCATTCGAGGTAACGCGCGCCGAGCGGCGTCGGACCGATGAGCCGATAGCTGACGGTGTTGCGGAGCCAGGCGGTGCCGAATGCCCACGGAAGACGATGCGGCAGGTGGAGATCACGCATCCCGCGAGTGCCGAGAAAACCCTCGAGCATGCTCAGCAGACGTTCGCGGGTATAGCGGGCCGCGACCGGGTGCGCGAACCGGTAGTGCAGGTCGCCCTGCACGTCGACCAGGGCACCGGCGAGTTGGGCACCCGCATGGGTCACGTCGCTCTGGGACAACAGGATCGCGTAGCTGAGCTGATGTTGATCACGTTCGTCGTCGAACAGCCAGTCCTCGTCCACGCCGATGAGCCAACCCACGTATTTCCACAGGTGCATCAGCGCCCGTGAGTCCGCTCTCGATATCGGCACCCCCAACGCGCGCACACCCATCATGAGCGCACCACTGAACAGATTGAGTGTCGAGGCGAGGTCGGTCTGGTTGATCGGCAGGCCCCACTCGGCGCTGTCCCAGCGCCCGTTGCGTTCGAACGCCTCGTTGACGAGCGCATGCATCAACCGGACGTGAACGGTCAGCCGCCACCCCTCGCCGTCACGATCCATGCCGCCGGGACGGCCGACGGCGACCGCCCATGTCTGCGTCTCCCCGAGCCGACGCATCGTGGTGGTGCCCGACAGCCCGCCCGTCTCGGCGAGCAGGTCGACCGGGCCGCCGAAGCGATATCCACCGATCAGCGACAGCTGCAGGAGCACATCGTTGGCGTTCTGCCCGAACCGCCGGAACACCGCGGCGCCACGTTCACACAGGTCGTGGTCCACCCAGGGCGGAGTGTCCTCGACGAGCTCGAAGAAGTCACGCAACGCATCGGGGCTGTCGTCGTCGACACCCGAGTCGAGTGCGCGGTGGAACTGCGCCATCGTCACCCGCTGCGGGTCGTCGGCGGGCAGACGCATCGCACGCACCAACGCTGCTGCTGGTTCATCCCGCGTCATCAGGCGGCGACCGAGCACTGCGAGCTCCGCCTCGGTCGGCTCGGACAGCCGCCAGTACAGCCGCAGCAGTTTGCCCATCCGGCGGCCTCGCTTGTCGGCGGCGCGGAAGCGTCGTGGTGGCCTGGGCATGAGCGCAGCTGCCGGTACCTCGGTCGTCGTCGACATGAGACGATTTTATCTATTCGTCTCACCGGTGGCAATGGGGCGTGCGGAGGCATCTCCCCTACTGTCGTGGACATGCAGGATCGACTGTCGACACTTGCCGGGCGGCGGGCCATCGTCACCGGTGCCACCAACGGACTCGGGATGGCGACGGCTCGCGCCCTGGCGCATGCGGGGTTGCGTGTGGTGCTGGCGGTCCGCGACGTCGACCTCGGCACCCGGCGCGCCCGCGAGTTCGGCGGCGACTGTGAGGTCGTTCGGCTGGACCTCGCCGACCTGGCCTCGGTGCGCGCCTTCGCCGATGGGCTCAACGGCCCCGTCGACTACCTGATCAACAACGCCGGGGTGTTTCCGCACCAGCACCGGCACACGGCCGACGGTTTCGAACTCGGCATCGGCACCAACTTCCTCGGGCCGTTCGCGCTGACGAATCTGCTTCTGCCGCGTATCGAACGACAGATCGTGTCGGTGGCCTCCGACGCGCATCGGGGCGCGAAGTCTCTCGATCTCGACGATCTCGACCTGGCCCACACACGCTGGTCGCCACCGCGTGCCTACGCCCGCTCGAAACTCGCGGTGATGTTGTGGGGACTCGAACTCGACCGGCGGTTGCGGGCTGTGGGGTCACCGGTGAGTGCGATGCTCACCACGCCGGGCTGGGTTGCCTCGAACATCTCCAACAAACCCCATCTGGGTCTCGCACACAAGGTGGTGCAGGGCGCGGCAGCGCGATTCGCCAACGATGTCGATGCGGGCGCGCAGACCACCCTGTACTGCCTCACCGAACCCATCGCGACGGGCAGCTATGTCGGCGTCGACGGCATCTGGGCGTTGCGCGGCGAGCCGGTCCTGTTCGGCCGGTCAGCGGCCGCATGCGATTTCGAGACCGCAGTTCGGCTGTGGGCCAAGGCCGAGGAGTTGACCGGCACCGCGTGGCCATTCGCCGTTGATGACCCGTCGTGATGTCTTCGTGACGCCCGCCATCACAGGTCGAAGGCCGCGCGGTAACGGGCGTACACCGATTCCACCTCGGTCACGGTGAGGCCGAAGTCCGCGAGATCGTAGGTGTGCACGCCATGCGCATGCTGTGCGTGTCCGGCGCGATGGCGCTCCATCTCCTCGCGAACCAGCCCGGTGAGATCGAATCCAGCTGCTGCATATATCTTCTCGACCACAGCGAGTGGATCGTCGACGAGATCGTCATAGCGGACGTCCACGAAGCGGTCGGGATGGCGCGCCCGGACGTCGAGCGCCCGGTCGACCATGGAGCCGTTCAACTCCAGCCAGTGCCGGGCCACGGCGTGGGCATCGACGTGATCGCTGAACATCGAGTGCCCGTGTGCCAGCATGCTGGAAAACGACGCCGTGGTGCGGACCGGGCCGCGATGTGTCTGCACGATCAGGGCGTCCGGGAAGACGTCGAACAGGACGTCGAGGTGCTCCAGATGCGCCGGCGTCTTCAGCACCCAGCGTGCCCGCGGGTTCTGCAGGTGCAGGATCTGCAGCAGGAGCCTGAGGTACGCATAGGATGCGTGCATGTCCTGGCGGCGCAGCCAGGTCGCGTAGGCGGGGACGTCGAGCATCGCCTCGGGCACCTGCGAGAGCAACGAATACTCCTGCAGCAGCACATCTTCTTCCGGACCGTCGGCCTCCACCGCGTGGATGGCGAAGAACTGCGGGTTCAGATATCGCAGCGTCCATTCGGCCATCGTCGTCTGCGCAACCCGGATCGTGGGTGCGCCCGGCTTCTCGTGCTTGCGCGGCAACGGATGGATCACCTCCCACGATCCGACGGCGCGCACCTCCGGATCAGCGGCGATCAGCCGGTGCAGCATGGTGGTTCCGCTGCGCTGCAGACCGGCGATGACGATCGGGGGTTCGATCGGTGTGTCGGCGATCTCCGGGTGCGTCCGGATCAGCTCGGCGACCCGCAGCCGCGTACACAGGATGCCGTGCATACGTGCCCGAATCACCAGCGACCCGAACAGGCTCAACTTCGCCTCCTCGATGATCGACGCGCACAACACGTCGAGGGCTTCGTCGGCCTGCGGCTCACAGGTCCAGGGCAGCCCGGTGGCCTTCGCCGCGCGCCGCCGGAGGGTGTCCGCCGACAGATCCACCACCGACAGCCCACGGGCGTCGAGCCTCTCGCCGACGGCATTGATCGCCCGCACCGGGCGTCGCCGAAATGGCGTGAACGTGCCGGCCACCATCAATCCAGCTGCGCCAGTTCGGCAGTGGACACCACTCGGGTTCGCGGCTGGGGGTGCGTGGCGGCGCGTATCCACCGGAATGTCATCGCCCCGCAGTCGTGGCCGGTGGTGTCGATCCAGTTGGGCAGAACGGGATCTCGATGCGCCACCACGATCCGCACACTGCCGTCCTCCCGGTACTTTGCGGTGTGCTTGTTGACGTGGATGGTGTGGTAGCGATAGTCGAGTGATTCGAGCCAATGGTTGTCCAGCTGGAAGTTCCAGCCGTCACACTCCGGGATCTCGCTCTCGATGATGAGGGCCTCATCGGGGCCCAGTCGCCAATAGCTGTGGTAGTAGATGATGTTCGGGTCGCCACCGGCCTTGGTGGACCGTTCGGGGTCGAACATCGGCAGTTCGTTGGTGTGCTGGGCGAAGTCGCGGGCCCACTTCGCGAACAGCATCGACGCACCGGCCACGAGTAGGCTGGCCTTCCCGAGTCCGGCGTCGAGTTGTGCCGGGGTGAGTGGTTCCGGTGGCGCCGAGCCCGCCAGGAGTTCGATGGTCAGATCGGCCGGCACCTCGGCCGTGCGGTCGGCGAAGGTCTGGCGGACGATGAGCAGCCCGGTCGCCGGGGTCATCGGCAGCCAGTTGCCGTCGTGTGCGGTGGCGCTCACGATCAGTTCGAACCTGCCGTCCGGACCGATCTCGAGGTCGGCGGCCTCCACGTAGCCGGTGGTGGGCATCTGCCCGCCTTCACCGTAATTGCCCTCCTGGGTGCCGAATCCGAGGTAGTCGACGGTCCCGCGGGTACCCGTGATGCGGTAGTCGAGGGTGCCGTCGACGGTGGCGTTCAGGTAATGGTTGTCGGGATTGTCCGAACCCATCTTGGCCGTCTCGTGGATCATTCGGCGCAGCACCGGCGCACGCGGGTCGGCATATTCGACGAACGCCTCCAGGCCTGCGCGCGTCAGTCTGCTGAGGTAGCGATAGCCCTCGGCTTGGGTGAGTGGGTCGGTCGGCGTCCCGGGGAACACGATCGCGGCGCCCGCCGATTTGAGGGTGTCGCAGAATTCGTCCCACGACGTCCCGTCGACGACCCGCTGCTCGGCGACGGTGTCCGGCGTCTGGCCGCGCAGCCGCAGGTAGGCCACGCGCACCTTCTTGAACTGTGCCAACGCAGCCGTCGCGATCGTCCGACCGTTCATCGTCCACCTCTCGCCCGTGCCGGTGCCTCCATGATGTCGCCGATGGCGCCGTCTGTCCCGCGATCTCTGATCACCCGCACACTCTGTCGGGCTATGGTGCAGGTCATGCCCGCTCTCCGACTCGTCCCGCCGATCGTCGACGATCCCGCCGAGTTCCACGCCCTGCGCCTCGAGGTCCGTGCGTTCATCGACGAACAGCGACGCGCCGGTCGTATCGGACGCGAGGTCGATACCTGGCTGACCGGCTGGGATGAGGAGTTCACCCGGGCGCTCGCCGCGCGGGGCTGGCTGGGTATGACCGTTCCGGTTGAATACGGCGGGCGCGGAGTCGGTTTCCTCGAGCGCTTCGTGGTGACCGAGGAGCTGCTCGCGGCGGGTGCACCGGTTGCCGCCCACTGGATCGCCGACCGGCAGGTGGTGCCATCGCTGCTGAAGTACGGCACCGAAGCCCAGAAGCACCGCTACCTCCCACGCATCTCCGACGGCACCTGCTCGTTCGCGATCGGTATGAGCGAACCCGAGTCCGGGTCCGACCTGGCGAGCGTGCGCACTCGAGCCACCCGCGTCGACGGCGGCTGGTCGATCACCGGTACCAAGGTGTGGACGTCGGGCGCGCACCGGGCCGAGGCGTTCATCTGCCTCACCCGCTCGGAGCCGCTCGACGCGGCGCACCGGCACCGGGGGCTCACCCAGTTCATCGTGGACCTGCGCTCCGACGGCCTGCGCGTCTCTCCGATCCGGTCGATGGACGGTCGCCACCACTCCAACGAGGTCGTCCTCGACAACGTGTTCGTGCCCGACGACATGGTCTTCGGGACCGTCGGTGCGGGATGGGCGCAGGTGACCTCCGAGCTCTCGTTCGAACGCAGCGGCCCAGAGCGGCTGCTGTCCACGTTCCCGCTGCTGGCCGAGACCGCCGACCAGATGGGTCGGGGATCGCTGCCTCACCACCCCGACCTCGGCCGTTTCGTGGCCCGCATCGCCGGACTGCATCAGATGTCCACCGCCGTGGCCGGCGCACTGACGCGGCAGGAACCTGCCGACACCGCCGCCGCCGTGGTCAAGGTCCTCGGTACCACCACCGAGGGCGACATCGCCGACTTCGCCGACACGCTCACCGACGATACGAATCCGGCGCTGGCCGAGCATCGCCGGATGGTCGACACCGCGGTGGTGCAACGACCCGGATTCACGTTGCGCGGCGGCACGAACGAGGTGTTGCGCGGGGTGATCGCGCGCGGTCTGGGGTTGCGCTGATGCCCGGCCTCACGGTGGATACCGAATTGGCCGAGCTGATGTCGGATGTGTTCGCCGCGCATCGGAAACGACTCGACGACAGCGTGGATGGCTCCACCGGCGACGCGGATGCCGCATTGTGGCGACAGCTGTGCGATCTCGGGCTGGCGCGGCTGACGGGCAGTGAGACGTCCGGCGGCAGTGGCGCCGACTGGCCGGCGGCGGCCGAACTGCTGCGCGCCGCGGCGTCCCACCGAGTGCCGACCCCGGTTGTCGAACACGACCTGCTGGCCGGGTGGTTGCTGGAGACCGCAGGTCTGCCGGCCGACGACTCGCGGAGGTCGGCGTGTGTGCTCGACGAGACGGGCACCGCCCGCGACGTCGGGTGGGCGCAGGCCGCCGAACGGATCGTCGTCGCGTGGCGTGGCGAGTTCGGGTGGCGGGTCACCGATATCGACGTCGCGGATCTGACGATCACACCAGGCCGCAATGTCGCCGATGAACCGCGCGACATCGTCGTCATCGACACGACCCTCCTGACCGGCGTGGCCGTCGATGACGGTGTGCTCACCCGGTTTCGCCTCCGCGGCGCCCTGGCGCGCGCCGTGCAGGTGTGTGGCGCGCTCGACGGCGCTCTCGCCGTGTCCGTCGCCCACGCCGCCGACCGGGAACAGTTCGGCCGTCCGTTGGCACGGTTCCAGGCCGTGACCAACCTGGTCGCCGACATCGCCGCGGAAGCCGCGCTGGCTCGGGCGGCCACCGAGGCCGCACTCGGCGCCGCGGTGCAGTCCGACTGGACGGCACCCGACCTGACATTCCTGGTGGCGGTGGCCCGTTCGTGTGTGGGCAGGGCGGCGTCGGTGGTGGTGCGCAACGCCCATCAGGTGCTCGGCGCCATCGGCACCACCCAGGAGCATCAGCTACACGGGTTCACCTTGCCGGCGCTGGCATGGCGGTCGGAGTTCGGTTCGGTGCACGACTGGGAACACGTCGTCACCGACGCCGCGATCGAGGCGGGTGTCGACGGTTTGTGGCCCCTCATCTCGGGGACCGCCCCGCTGTCGCCACCAGCGCGGGCGCAGGAAAGCTGACGGCGCCGGACCTGTCGCAGAAGCCGGCCAACCGCTGCGAGGCCTGCTGCCGGAGGTCGTCGAATTGAGCGTCATCGAGCATCTCGTCGAGCGTCCAGGCTCGGACATCGGTGGTGACCCAGGCGTCGATCGACGGGAAACGCGCCACGCCGGCGAGCCGGTGGACCTCGACGTCGTCGAAGGCCGTGCGCACGATGTCCGTCAGCTCGGCGGACGTCCCGATGCAGAACGGCGCGGCCAGTGCGTCGGCATACTGGGCTCCGAACATCTCGTCGAGCAACTCGACCATCGCCGTATAGCCGGGGGTTTCGGCCAATTGCGCCCAGGTCGCGATGCATACCCGGCCGCCGGGGCGCAGCACCCGGGCCATCTCCGCAACGGCGGCGGCACGGTCGGCGAAGAACATCAGACCGAATTGGCAGAACACCCGGTCGTAGCTGCCGGCGGCCATCGGCAACGCCTCGGCACGTCCGGGGATCCAGGTGATCTCCGGGGCCAGGCCGCGGGCGACATCCAGCATGCCCGCGTTCGGATCGAGCCCCGCGACGGAACCGGTCGCTCCGACCCGAGATCGTGCAGTTCGTGCCACAACACCTGTGCCGCAGGCGATGTCCAGAACATCGTCGCCACTCCCGGCCCCGCCGAGATCGAGCAGCCGGTTCGGCCACTGACCGAACAGTGCGGGTACGAAGAACCTCTCGTACAACCGCGCCGCCGTGTCCGTCACCTGTCCGGCTGCCGCTGTGTGCCTCGTTGTCATGTCGCCCATGTCTTCAGCATCGCCGGCACCGGACCCTTGCGGAAGTCCTGAAAACGAACTCGACAGGTCCGGGCGGCGGCACGAGAATGGGATCGTGCGTACCTATGGTCAGTACTGCCCGATCGCTCGCGCATCGGAGCTCCTGGCGGAGCGGTGGACCCCACTGCTCGTCCGAAACCTCATGTTCGGCGCCGAGACCTTCAGCGCGATCGCGCACGGCGTGCCACAGATGTCGCGGTCGATGCTGGTCACCCGACTCGATGAGATGGAACGCGCCGGACTGATCTCGGTGACGCCCAAAGCCCACGGACGCGGCCACCTGTATCACCTCACCGAGGCCGGACAGGACCTGTCGGCGGTGGTGAGCGCATTGGCGGACTGGGGCGAACGATGGGCGGACCTCGGGCCCCAGCACACCGATCCCGGATTCGCCCTCTGGTCGTGGTGTCAGGTTCAACTCGACCGCTCGGCGTTGCCCACCCGGCGCGTGGTGATCGCATTCGTCTTCCCCGATCAGCCGCGCGGTAACCGCAACTTCTGGCTGTTGATCGATCAGGGGGACGCGGAGGTCTGTTACTCCGATCCGGGCGGTGACCCGGCTGTGTACGTCCGGGCCGAATCCGCCGCATTCATCGACTGGCACCGCGGCGCGTTGTCGTGGCGCAGCGCAATCCGATCCGGCCGCATCGCGATTCACGGCGATCGCGCTCTCGCTCGTGCGCTGCCGACGTGGAATACCCGCGAGCCGCAGATGCGTTAGAGGACTGCGCCGATCGCGCCGGACAACTTCTCCGGTCTGGTGGTCGGGGCGAATCGGTCCACCACGTTGCCGTTCCGATCGATCAGGAACTTGGTGAAGTTCCACTGGATTCGGCCGCCGAGCAGACCGCGTTTCTGCGACCGCAACCAGTCGTAGAGCGGATGCGCGTCGGAGCCGTTGACGTCGATCTTGGCGAACATCGGGAAGGTGACGTCGTAGGTCAGCGAGCAGAAGTTCTTGATCTCGTCGGCATCGCCCGGCTCCTGATGCGCGAACTGATCGCATGGGAACCCGAGCACGCGCAGCCCGTGCCCGCCGTACTCCCGGTTGAGTGCCTCGAGTCCCTCATACTGCGGGGTGAAGCCACATTTGGATGCGGTGTTGACGATCAGCAACGGCAATCCCGCATAGGTCGACAGAGATACCGGATTGCCGTCGAGGTCGTCGGCGGTGAAGTCGTAGGCTGTGACGTCGGTGGTGGTCATGGTCCCCCCTGTTCGTGCCGGTCAGGTGTAGGCCGGTCGGCCGAGAATCTCGTCGCACGCGGCACCGCCCTCGACAATGCCACGTTCGAAGGCGCGACCGCGCTGAACCCCGGTACCGTGCGACGCTTGGTCGCGCAGCGAGTACATGAACGCGGTGGCTTCGATGCGGTCGGCCACCGTCAGCAATCCGCTCGACACGTACCACGACCATGCCGCTCCCGACCAGCAATCACTGGCCAACTCGAGTCGTCGCAGATCTTCGACGGGACCGAAGATGGTGGTGGACACCGGCGTCAGACCGACCGCCTCCTGCACACCGTGGCTCGATTCGTGGGCGAAAGCGGCGACCGCGCGCGCCCGTGTCCGGATCAGCGCGGCATCGGTGTTCCGGTTGAAGAAGGTGGTCGTGTCGCAGTGGTGCAGACCGACATTGAGCAGCGTCCCGAGTTCGGCGTAGACACAGATGTCTCGATTTCGGGGATTCCACGTGAGGCCCGCGGCCGGGTTGCTCACCTCCACCGTCCGGCGCACCACCGAGGCGTGCCCGGTGTGCTCGAGCCACCGACGCGTCAGCGCGACAGCGCAGACGACGTTGTCCATCGGTGTCGCCGCGTCCGCACACGCCGAGATGTCACCGCGCACCGTCGCCGTCCCCCAGGGGGCCGGCTCCGCCGACGCACGCGCAACGCCGACGCTCCCGGTCAGGCATAGCACGACGACGACCATCGCCACGAGGTTGCGCCCGGTCACTCCGTCACGGCCGTCCTGACGAACTCACGACTTCGGCGGGTTCAGCATCGGCACCAGGTACTGGCGGGCGATCGCGGCGAGCTGATCGTCATCGTGCACATCGACGAGCTGGCTGGGCACGGTCAGGAACGAGTTCGAGAATCGGACCATCATCTCGGCGGTCAGCTCGGTGTCGAGGTCGGCGGCGATGTTGCCGGCCAGTTGATCCCTGCGCAGCTGTTGGGAGAGGAACTGCCGGACTGCGGCCAGCATCCGCCCGTCGTCGGCGCCGATCGACCCGGCGAGCAATGTCGGCTCCGTCTCGATGAGGCCGCCGATGAGCGGGTTGTCGAGGATTGACCGCAGCGAACTGACGAATCCGAACACCACTCGTTCTTCTGCGGTGTCCGCCTCACCGATATCGGCCAGGAACCGCACGAAGTACCGACGGAACTCGCGCAGGATGACCTGTTCCACCAGCGCGTCCTTGGTGTCGAACTTCCGGTAGATCGTCACCCGGGACAGCCCGGCACGTCGGGCGACCTCGTCCATCGACGATCGCTGGATACCCATTCGGCAGAATTGGTCGAACGCGGCATCGAGCAGCCGGGTCCGGGTCGGGTCGTCGGGCTCATCGAAATCGCCGCCGATCACCGCCACGTAGGCGCGCTGCAGCAATGACGGGGACTGCTCAGGCGCCCGGATATCCGGCGCCGCGACGGCATGGCCTGGTTTCACTTGTACTCCTCGCCGGTCGTGCGCGAAGCATACCGCGAGCCCCCCACAGCCGCCGTAAGCATGTGTGGCTACGACCGTAGCCACACCGTCTTGTGAGTGTAGTCACACTGTGCTAATCCTATGTAACAGAGTTACAGGGATTGTTTCATCGCGTCATCGAGTCGGGTGGCGATAGACGGGAGTCAAGAATCATGGAGAATCTGAGCAGGCGAAACATGCTGAAGGCCGGTGGCACGGTGGGCGCGGTGGGCGCGCTGGCCACCGTCGGTCAGGCGACACCGTGGACGTGGTCACCGGCGGGTTCGGTGCCCGGCCGGGGCAGCGGCGCCAACCCCCAGGGAGTCTGGGACGACGAGGCCGACCCGGTGGTGGCCAAGCTCCTCGAGCGTGGCCAGGTGCAGCGGGTCAACGAACTGCTGCGAGGCTGGACCAAGAACGGTCAGCCGCTGCCCGCCGGCCTGCCCAACGAACTGCGCGACTTCATGGAGCACGCACGCCAGCTGCCGTCGTGGACCGACCGTGGCAAACTGGAGACCGCGGTCCGGTTCAACCAGAAGCGCGGCACCTACCTGGGCGTCCTGTACGGATTCGCCAGCGGCATGATGAGCACCGTCATCCCGCGGGAGGCGCGGGCGGTGTACTACTCGCAGGGCGGTGCGGACATGAAGGACCGCATCACCAAGACCGCGAAACTCGGCTACGACATCGGCTCGCTCAACGCCTACCGGCCCGACGGCGAGATGATCGTCACCTGCCTCAAGACACGGCTGGCCCACGCATCCGTGCGGACCCTGTTGCCGCAGTCGCCGTGGTGGAACCACTCCGCACAGGAAAAGATCCCGATCAGTCAGGCCGACATCATGGTCACCTGGCACAGCCTGCCCACCACCGTTATGCGCATGCTCAATCGATGGAATGTGCCGATCGCCGCCGACGAGTCGGCCGGCTTCCTGCACTCGTGGCAGATCACCGCCCACATGCTCGGTGTTCAGGATCAGTACATCCCCAACTCCTGGAACCAGGCCGACGCGCAGGCCCGCCAGGTGCTCGACCCGATCCTCGCCCCCACCCCGGAGGGCAAGAAGCTCGCCGACATCCTGCTCGATCTCGGCATGAACCTCGACCTCAGCCTGCTGTCGCGGGGCGTCCTGGGTGCGCTCACGCGATTCATGCTCGGCGACAAGATCGCCGACTGGCTCGAGATCCCGCGTGAGCCGGTGTGGAGCCCCTTGCTCGAGACCGCTTGGGGCCCCTACGTTCTGGTCCGCGAGGGACTGCTCCAGGTCGGCATGCCGAAGGAAGCGTACTGGCTCTTCGACGAGTTCCTGCGCCAGTTCGTCCTGTTCTACATGTCGGAACTGCGCATGCCGATCAACATCACCATCCCGGTGGGCAACAACCCGCGCTACAGCTGACGCCGGAAGCCGCTGCACACGAACAACTGTCGGGGGAAGCACGATGACGGTGCGCGGATGGTTCGTGGTGCTCGCCGTCGTGGTGGCCGGGCTCGTCATGCCGGCCACCGCGGCGGCGGCGCCCGGGCCGTCACATCGAACCAACTGTCCTGATCTGTATGTCCTGGCGATTCCGGGGACGTGGGCCAATGCCAGCGACCCCGGCATTCTCCGAGACGTCACCGATGGCCTCGGGCCCCGCACGTTGGTGCACTTCGTCGGTTACGACGCGACCGCCTTCCCGTGGGAGGGGGCCATCTACGGACGCTCGAAGGCACAGGCGGTGGCGAACACCACCGGCTTGGCGCTCACCATGCTGCACCGGTGTCCCGCCACCAAGCTGGCGATCACCGGTTACAGCCAGGGCGCCGATGCCGCCGGGGACGTGGCCGCCGAGATCGGCACCGGTCGCGCCGCGATCAGACCAGATCAGGTTGCCGCGGTGGTACTCATCTCCGATCCTCGCCGGTCACACAAGGACAATCTGGTCGGCCCCCGACTGGCGGGCCAGGGCAGCGGAGGGCCGCGTCTGACGGGCATGGGGTGGCTCAGCGCAGTGACCCACACCATCTGCGCGCCCAGAGACCTCTACTGCAACACGCCTCGCGACTACTACGTGACGCGGATCGTCGGATATCTCGCGGAGACCAGCGATCCCACGCCGAGCCAGATGGGCCAGTACCACGCGGAAGCGAACGCGATCCTGGGTGAACTACTGGCCAAGGGCGGGATCGGCGCAGTCGGCCGCGAGGTGAGCGATCAGCGTGCACGCCAACAGATCATCGTCTTCAATCGGTTTCTACAGTCCGGCGTGCACACCAACTATGCCGCCTTCCAGGTAGCGCCCGGGGTCAGCGCCGTGGACTGGGCGTACAACCGCCTCGCGGCATTGGCCACCTCGCACCGCTGACCACCGCATATCCCTGACCCCGGATCGGAAGGACGCCTGATGGACAGACAGCTACTCGAGCACAGCCTCGCCTCGGTGGACCTACCCGACGACGGCCTCACCGTGCGCTTCTACCAGATACTGTTCGAGAGATATCCGGCTGTCGAACCGATGTTTCAGCGTGACACCAAGATTCAGGCGGAAATGCTGCGCACCGCCATCGTGTCGGTGATCGACAATCTCGACGACGCCGAGTGGTTGACCACCAACCTCGGGTCCCTCGGCAAACGACACGCCGAGATGGGCGTCACCGCACCGATGTACGAGGCGGTCGGCGAATGCATGATCGCGGCGATGGCCGAGATCGGCGGCGACGCATGGACCCGCGACATGACCGCAGCGTGGACCGAAGCCCTCACTGCCGTGGCATCGCTGATGCTCGCTGGCTACCCCGGGGGCGATAGCCACTCGGGGAACTGACATTCACGCCGGTCATCACCCGTGTGAGTGTCAGTTCCCCCTGTAGGTCGCGCGATGGTCGTCGCGGTTCACATGCGTGTTGCGCCCGAGGGGAGTAGACCGGAGGAGGAAAGGGACACGAGCTGAAGGGTTGTGAGCGCATGAAGGCCATCCAGATCGTCAAGCCGGGCAGCGAACCCGAACTGCGGGAGGTGGACAAGCCCTCACCCGGACCCGGCCAGGTGCTACTGAAGGTGACCGCGGCGGGCGCCTGCCACTCCGACGACTTCGTGCTGAACATGCCCGCCGAGGGCTTTCCCTACCCCCTGCCCATGACGCTCGGCCACGAGGGCGTCGGAGTGGTCGCGGAAACCGGCAGCGGTGTGACCAGCATCGCGGAGGGAACCCCGGTGGCCGTCTACGGGCCGTGGGGATGCGGGGTATGCCACTTCTGCTCCGGCGGGCTGGAGAACTACTGCAGCCGCGCCGCCGAACTGCAGATCACCCCGCCGGGCCTCGGCGTCGACGGCGCAATGGCCGACTACCTGCTCGTCGACGATCCGCGCCACCTGGTACCGATCGGCGACCTCGATCCGGTCCGAACCGTCCCGCTGACCGACGCCGGCCTGACGCCGTATCACGCCATCAAGCCGTCGCTGCCCAAGCTGGTGGGCGGCAGCACCGCGGTGGTGATCGGCGCCGGCGGGCTGGGTCACGTCGCGATCCAGATGCTGCGCCACCTCACCCCGTCGCGCATCATCGCCCTCGACGTGACCGAGGAGAAGTTGGCCTTCGCATCCGAGGTCGGTGCCCACGAGACGGTCCTGAGTAACGAGGATGCGGTTGCAGGCGTCCGCAAGATCGTCGGAAATGAGGGCGCCACAGCAGTGTTCGACTTCGTCGGCTACCAGCCCACCATCGACACCGCGTTGGGAGTGGTGGGCACCATGGGTGACGTCGTCGTCGTCGGCCTCGGCGACGGTGCGGCCACCGCGAAGATCGGCATCTTCGCCCAGCCGTTCGAGGTCTCGGCACGCGCGCCGTACTGGGGCACCCGCAGCGAGCTGATCGAGGTGCTCGACCTCGCCCGTGACGGTGTCCTCGACGTGGCGGTGGAGACCTTCTCGCTCGACGATGGTCTCGAGGCCTACCGCAAGCTTGCCGCGAACGATCTGCGAGGACGTGCGGTGGTGGTCCCGGACTGAGCCGCGAACAGGAACGCGAGCACCGCGATCACTGCGGACATCAACATCACGACCGCGAGCGGGCCCGCAGTGTTCTCGCCGCGGATGCTCACCAGTGGTGACACCACTGCGGCCAGCGCGAACTGCGCAGCACCCAGAATCGCCGAGGCGCTGCCCGCAGCTTCTGGAACCGCCTGCAGCGCCAGGGCCGTGGCGTTCCCGAACACCAAGCCACAGCTACCCACGGCACCGAAGATCGGCAGCGCGAGCCATCCGGCGCCCACATCGAGGATGACCAGCATCCCGAGGACGCCGGTGAAGACCAGGATTGCGGAGACACCGGCGCCGACGAGCGAACGAACAGAGCGGGTTCGGGTGAGCCGGGCGGCCACCGCACTCGTCACCATGAGTGCCAATGCGTTGGCGCCGAAAGCCAACCCGTATCCGGCAGCGCCGAGGCCGATCATCTCCTGGTAGAGGAACGGCGACGCCGAGATGTAGGCCATCATCACTGCGAACGCGAACGCGAACGCCACCGCATACCCGAGGAAGGCCCGGGACCTCAGCGCAGCCAGCGGAGACGACGACCCGCGCCGCTCCGAACTGATCGCCGCTCGACGCTCGGGCGGCAAGGTCTCCCGGATCACGGCGACGGTCGAGACCATCATGGCGACGGCGAGTGCCAATACCACTGCGAGAATCCCCCGCCACCCGATCGGGCCCACCAGGAACCCACCGACCAGCGGTGCGACCACGGGGGCCACACCGACGACGATCATCATCAGGCTGAACGCGCGAGCCGCGTCTTTTCCCCGCGCCAGATCGGAGATTATCGCGCGACCGATTACCATCCCGGCGGCCCCGCCCAGACCTTGGGCGAACCGGGCGACCACCAACACGGTTATGTTCGGCGCCCACACCACGATCGCACTCGCCACGACACACAGGACCGCACCGGCCAGGAGCGGACTCCGTCGGCCCCACCGATCGGAAATCGGACCGAAGACGAGTTGCCCGATGGTCACCCCCACGAGAAACGCGGTCAACGAGAGTTGCACTGCGGTGGCCGACACCGACAATTCTTCGGTCATCTGCGGAAATGCCGGGAGGTACATGTCGGTCGCGAACGGCGCCACGGCCGACAGCAACGCGAGGACGAGTAGGAGTGCGCCGCCGACCGGGCGCGGCCCGGCCGCAGCGTGCGCCGAATCAGCCTCGGCGTGTGTGAGCTCGGTTGACATGTTGGTTATGTAATCATAATTGTTATGTCTTCACAATCGCCGCCGCTGGGCGCCCTCGCCGATGTGATCCTGCGGATCGCCCGCAGTGTCGAGCCACACCGGTTCGGCATCGAGCCACTCACTGGTACCGAAGCCGCAGTGCTGCACTGGATCGACGACCACCCCGGCACGTCACCGAGCGCCACTGCCGCTGCCACCAGCCTGCAGAAGAGCAACGTCAGCACCACATTGAGGAGCCTGGAGGCCAAGGGACTGATCGAACGCTCTCGAGACCCGCAGGACGCCCGGCTGGTTCTGCTGTCCACGACGGTGCGGGCGCGCCGCAACATCAGCCACCTCTACGCCGAGTGGACCCGTGTTCTGACCGAAGCGCTCGGCGGCGACCTGTCCGGTATCGACGAGACCCTCGCGACACTGACCCGCGTCGACGAGGGACTCAGAAGGCAGAGCTGATCCGGCCCGGCGCTTCGGCGCTATTCCTACCGGGATGGAAACACCTGCACCGCAGACCTATTCAGGAGGCCACTTCCACGAGATCAAAGCGTTCACGCAGTTCGGCCCAGGTCGCGCAGCGCCGACCGTCGACGGTCCGATAGAGATCATCGTGCCCGGGACGCCACATCCGCATCAGATCATCGCGAACCGCTGGACGATCCGCCGGCTCGGCGCTGCCGCAGACCGCGGCCACCAGCCACACCCGGGGCCGGGCGGTCCCGCTGGTCGTGCGGTCGACGCTGGTCTCATCAGTTCTCATGTCATCGGCTTTCATGACGGTGGCCTTCCGCGGTCGGAGTCCTCGTTCTCCGAGCTCACTACGTGGTCGTATCGGGGTATTGCCCCAGAGTGGACCAGCTCGGTGAGCGTGGCTGTCTCAAAGTGCGACAGCCACGGCCGGGGCTCGAGCATTTGCCCCTGGCCACGATGCTGCCGCTGAGTACCGTCGACATATGCGCTACGGAATCTGCATCCTGCCCGATCGACCCTGGTCACAGACGCGGCAACAGTGGCAGCGGGCCGAGGAGATGGGTTTCGATCACGCATGGACCTACGACCACCTGGTGTGGGGCGGGTTGCCACAGTCGCAGTGGTTCTCGTGCATCCCGACGCTGACGGCCGCGGCCGGCGTGACCGAGCACATCGGGCTGGGAGCGTTCGTGGTCTCCCCCAATTTCCGCCACCCCGTGGCATTTTCACGTGAGGTGCAGACCCTCGTGGACATCTCCGGAGGTCGTTTCCTCCTCGGACTCGGGGTGGGTGGTACTCCCGACGACACGCTGCTCGGACTCCCGCAGTACACCATCAGGCAACGTGTCGCCCGGTTTCAGGAGTTCACCCTCATGCTCGACGCCACCCTGCGCGACGATCATGTGACCCGCGACGGCGAGTTCTACCGCGCACAGGACATGCGGCTCGTCGGTGGCTCCGTCCGCGATCGGGTGCCGCTGCTGGTCGCCGCCAACGGTCCGCGCAACGTCCGCTTCGCCGCCCGCCACGGCGACGGCTGGATCACCACCGGCGGTCCGTCGACGTCGCTCGACGAGTGGTTCGGCGGCATCCGCCGCACGTGCGAGGTACTCGAGGCGACCTTGGCCGACCACTCGCGCGACGTCCGTCGCTACCTCAGCCTCGACGCTTCACCGCGCAACGCACTCGAGAGCCTGCATCTGTTCGACGACATGGTCGGTCGGGCCACCGACCTCGGCTTCACCGACGTCATAGTGCACTGGCCGCGCTCCGAAGATCCGTATCGCGCACCGGAGGCCGTGCTCGACGCGCTGGCCGCCCGCGGATTGCACTGATCCGCACCGGGACACCCACGAGTTGGTCACCGTCGACCGCACCGTCGATAGACTCGGTCGGGTGAGTGTGCGCGCAGGCATCGTGGTCACCGGCACCGAGGTGCTGACCGGTCGGGTCACCGACCAGAACGGGCCGTGGGTGGCCGGCCGACTCCTGGATCTCGGGGTGGACGTCGCCCACATCACCATCTGCGGGGACCGTCCCGCGGACCTCATCGGACAGCTGCGGTTCCTCGCCGACGACGGGGTGGACCTCATCGTCACCACCGGCGGACTCGGACCCACCGCCGACGATCTCACTGTCGCCGCCGTCGCCGATTTCTGCCGACGCCCGCTGCATCTCGACGCTGACCTCGAGGCGCACATCGCCGACATCATCGACCGCTGGATGAAGCTCCGCAACGCCGATGCGGATACCGCACCGCTGCGCGCGGGCATCCGCAAACAGGCGATGGTCCCCGACGGCGCCGCACCGATCCCGCCCACCGGTACCGCGCCCGGCGTCGCCGTACCCGCGGCCGGGCCGCTGCCGGCGATCGTCGTCCTGCCCGGGCCACCTCGAGAACTGCGGGCGATGTGGCCGAACGCACTCACAGCGGCGCCGATCGCCGCTGCAGTCGCCGGGCGCGTGCAGCACCGGCAGGAGATCATCCGGGCCTACGGATTGTCGGAGGCCGACCTCGCGGAGACGCTGCGGACGGCCGAGCAGACGATGTCTGGTTTCGACGACCTGGAGATCACCACCTGCCTGCGCCACGGTGAGCTCGAGATGGTGACCCGGTTCCCCGACCACGCCGCGGCCACCTACACCGCGCTGGCGGCGTCGGTGACCGACCATCACCGAAAACACATCTTCTCCACCGACGGCTCGACCATCGACGACCAACTCGTTGCGGCCTTGGCGGGTCGGACGGTGGCGACAGCCGAATCCTGCACCGGCGGAATGGTCGCAGCGCGGCTCACCGACCGGGCCGGGTCGTCGGCCTACCTGGTGGGCGGTGTGGTCGCCTATGCCAACGAGACCAAGATCGGACAGCTCGATGTCCCGGCGGCGCTGATCGACGAACACGGCGCGGTGAGCGAAGAGGTGGCGGCCGCGATGGCCGACGGTGCCGTGCGCCGCCTCGGCGCCGATATTGCGGTGTCCACCACCGGTGTGGCCGGCCCGGGCGGTGGTTCGGACGCCAAACCGGTGGGGACGGTGTGTTTCGGTGTGGCCGTGGCCGGCTGCCCGACCATCACCGTTCGGCGGTTTCTCCCCGGCGACCGCGCCAACGTGCGGATGCTGTCGACGGTCGCCGCGATGCATCTACTGGTGGGTGTGCTGACCGACTGATCGCCTCGACCACCCACCTATCCGATCCCGCGTCGGCTCCGAAGAACCGGTGTGACCCCCACCGAGTCCGCCGCCATGCCGCACACAGCACTTTCCACTGTCGACCTGGATCGCCGAGCGCGTGCCGTCGCCGACAGTGACATCTCCCTGGTCAGCGCCGTCCTGCGAGAGAACCTGGCCACTCACGCCGCGATCCTCACCGGCGTCCACCACGATCTCGGTCCGTTGACGGCCGTGCTCGACCGGGCCGGTGCGCGCGGCAAACGACTGCGCGCATCGTTCTGTCTCTGGGGCGCCCGCGGCGCCTCCGGCGGCGACTTGCCCGCGGGTGCCCCGGAGGTCGCCGCGGCCATCGAACTGTTCCATCTCGCCGCCCTCGTCCACGACGACGTCATGGACCACAGTGACCACCGCCGTGGCCTGCCGACGGTGCACCGACACTTCGCCGACGAACACCGGCACAACCGCCGGGCCGGCGACGCCGACGCCTACGGCGAGGCCGTCGCAATCCTCGCCGGAGATCTGTGCCTGACCTGGTCCGACGATGTGCTCGCCGACGGTACCGCCGACCTCGATCGGCCCACCCGACGTCGGGTGCGGCAGATCTGGTCGGCCATGCGCGACGAGACGATCGCCGGACAGTTCCTCGACATCGACGGGCAGACGCATCCGGCCAGTTCCGCGGCGCAGGCGGAACTCGTTCTGCGGTTCAAGAGCGCCAAGTACACCGTCTCGCATCCCCTGCGACTCGGTGGAGCCCTCGCCGGGGCGCCGGCCGAGCTGCTCAGCGCCTACGACCAGATCGGCATCGCCGCCGGTGAGGCGTTCCAACTGCGGGACGACCTGCTCGGGGTGCTCGGCGATCCGGCGCTCACCGGCAAGCCGACGATCGACGACATCCGAGAAGGCAAGCGCACCCTGGCGATCGCCTGGGCGGAGGAGAACTCGAGCCGCGTCCAGCGACGTGTTCTGGCCGAACATCTGGGCAACCCCGAGGTGACCGAGGACGGCGCGCGGGCCGTGTGCGACGTGCTGCATGACAGCGGCGCGGTGCAGCGCGTGGAGGATCGCATCGCGGTGCTGGCTGCCGACGCCACCGCACGCATCGCCGCGCTGGCGGTCGACGACGTCACCCGGCGCGCACTCGCCGGTCTCGTCGCCCGGTGCGTGTGGCGTGCATCCTGAGTCGGACGGATATCCGCCCGCCGGCACCTGCGGCCGGTACGGTGAACGAACACCATGAACCCCTTCGCATCTCGTGCGACCCCGCTGGCTCCGCCGCTCGTCGACCGGTGGCGTGTCGCCGCGCCCTGGGCGCTGTTCGGGTGTGCCTTCCTCGCTCAGACGGCGTTCCCCTTCACCGACGGGGGCACCCCGGCGTTGACCACGGCGAGCGTGATGTTCCTGGCCGCGGCCGTGGTCGCGCACATGGCGAGCAGCCGCGGCGCCCGTGCGGCGTTGACCCTCGTGGCGGTCGCGGGCGTCGGCGGCCTGGTCGCCGAAACCGTCGGTGTGCATACCGGTTTCCCGTTCGGCAGCTACGAGTACAACACCACGCTCGGCCTGCAGGTCGTCGGCGTCCCCGCCCTGGTTCCGCTGGCCTGGACGATGATGGCGTGGCCGGCGCTGGCCGCGGCACGACGGCTCGTCGGCCCGCACCGCGTGGTGACGACCCTGGTCGGTGCCTGGGCGTTGACCGCCTGGGATGTGTTCCTCGATCCGCAGATGGTCGATCAGGGGCACTGGCGGTGGTCCGATCCGCATCCGGCACTGCCTGGTGTGGAGGGCATCCCGCTCACCAATTTCGCCGGCTGGTTTCTGGTGTCGGCGATCATGGTCACGCTGCTCGACCGGCTGATCCCCGTGGCCCCGACATCCCCCGGCGACCCCGGCCCGTCCGACAGCTGGAGTGCGACAGCCGATCTGCTGCCGCTGGCCGTCTACCTGTGGACCTACGTGTCGTCGGTGATCGCGCATGCGGTGTTCTTCGGTCGTCCACCAGTGGCGCTGGTCGGTGGCGTGGTGATGGGACTGGTGGCCATCCCGGTGGCGATCACCGTGCTCCGACGGTCGGCGCTTCGAGGGTCCGCGCGTGCCCAGAACTGAGGTCATGCGAACCACGGTCTTGGTGGCGAGCACGGGTGCGGCGGCGTCCTTGGCGCTGACGCTCGACAACGCCCGGCGCATCCGCCGACCCGATCCGATGGTCGTCGTCGTGCCCGAACCACTGACCGTGCTCGTGCCGGTGCGTGACGAGGTCGACGATGTCGGAGGGTGCCTCGCGGCGCTGCGCGTCGCCGCCGACCGTTGGCCGGGCCCGATCCGCATCCTCGTGCTCGACGACGAGTCCACGGATGGCACCGATCGGGTGCTGGCCGAACTGGCGCAGGCTGACGAGCGAATTGAGGTCATGCGCGGCACACCGACACCACCGGGCTGGCTGGGGAAGTCGTGGGCGTGTGAACAGTTGTCCCGCAACGCCGAGACCGGGATCCTCGTCTTCGTAGACGCCGATGTGCGGGTCGCGCCCGATGCGCTGGTGGCGTCCGCCGCGCTGCTGCGCGCGACCGGACTCGATCTCCTCTCGCCCTATCCCCGGCAGCACGCAGACGGACCGGCCGAGCGACTGGTGCAGCCGCTGCTGCAGTGGTCCTGGATGAGCACCTTGCCGCTGGGGCTTGCGGAACGCTCGTCGCGGCCGTCGATGTCGGCGGCCAACGGTCAGTTCCTCGTCGTCGACGCGGCCGCCTACCGTCGCGCCGGCGGGCATGTCGCGGTACGCGCCGAGGTGCTCGAGGACATCGCACTGTTGCGGGCGGTCAAGCGGTCCGGCGGACGCGGGGTGGCCGCCGACGGCAGCGCGGTCGCGAGCTGCCACATGTATCACGGTTGGCGTGAGGTGCGGGCCGGGTACCGCAAGTCGCTGTGGTCGGCCTTCGGTTCGGTGCCCGGCACGGTGGCGGTGGTGGCACTGCTGAACCTGCTCTACGTCGTACCACCGATCGCGGCGCTGCGGGGCTCGCGCGTCGGGCTGCTCGGGTACCTGCTCGGGGTGGCGTCGCGGGTGATCTCCGCCCGGTCCACCGGCGGGCGCAGCTGGCCCGACGCACTCGCGCACCCGATCTCGATCCTCACGTTCACCGCATTGACCGCGGACTCGGTGGTCGCCAGGCGCACCGGCAGGCTGACCTGGAAGGGTCGTACCATCTCGGGGCCGACCCGATGAGCAGCATCGTGGTGATCGGCGCGGGGGTCGGCGGGCTGGCCGCAGCGCTGCGCCTGCAGGCCGCCGGACATCGCGTCACGGTGCTCGAGCAGGCGCCCGAGATCGGCGGGAAGCTGGGCGTGATCCGACACGACGGCTTCGTCTTCGACACCGGCCCGTCCTTGGTCACGATGCCGCACATCCTCGCGGAGTTGCTCGCCTGCGCCGACCGGCGCCTCGACGACGTGCTGCCACTCACCCGGCTCGACGTGGCGGCACGGTACCGCTTCCCCGACGGCACGCGATTGGACCTCCCGGGTGAACTCGCCCGGATCCCCCAGGCTCTCGACCGCGCCCTCGGTCCCGGCCGCGGCGACCAGTGGATGGCATTCCTGGCCCGCGCCCGGTCGATCTGGGCGGCATCGCGTGGCCCGTTCCTGGAGTCACCGATCGACCCTCGGGTCGTCGTCCGTCAATCCCGGCCGTCCGACCTGATGACCATCGCCCCGTGGCGCAGTCTGCGCGGGTTGGGTGGTCGGTACCTCGACGACCCACGGCTGGCCATGCTGCTCGACCGCTACGCCACCTACACCGGCTCCGATCCGCGGCGTGCCCCGGCCGCGCTGGCAGCGGTGCCGTGGACCGAGCAGGCGTGGGGCTCATGGTATGTGCCCGGCGGCCTCGGGTTGATCGCAGAAGTGGTGCGCGACAGCTTCCTCGACCATGGAGGTGTGCTCGAACTCGATGCCACGGTCGAGGGGATCGAGACCGATACGTTGGGGCGCGTGCACGGCGTGACACTCGCCGACGGAACGTTCCGGCCGGCCGATCTGGTGGTCGCCAACGCGGATGCCCGCCAGGTGTACGACCATTTGGTGTGGACCCCCGGCGCGGACCGGGCCGCCGCCCGCATGCGCCGCGCCACTCCCTCGCTGGCCGGTTTCGTGATCCTCCTCGCGCTCGATGATCCACCGGCGGCGACACCGCATCATCAGGTGTTGTTCGGTGATGACTACGACGACGAGTTCGACTCCGTGTTCGGCTTCGGCGGACCGGCACGTCCGGTTGCCCGTCCGACCGTGTACATCTCGGCACCCGAGGATCCGGCAATCGTGCCCGGCCCGGGAACCGGCTCGTGGTTCGTGCTGGTCAACGCTCCTCGACACGATCCGGACGGCGGAGTCGACTGGGACGCTCCCGGTCTCGCCGCCGACTATGCCGACCGAATCCTGGGGCTGATGGCCGAGCGCGGCGTCGATGTGCGGTCGTCGATCCGGCATCAGATCGTGATGACACCGGCCGACCTCGAGCGCCGCACCCGAACGCCGGGCGGGTCGATCTACGGGTCGTCGTCGAATGGTCCGCGCGCCGCATTCCTGCGGCCGCGCAACGCATCCCCGGTTCCGGGACTGTATCTGGTGGGCGGGTCGGCGCATCCGGGCGGCGGGTTGCCGCTGGTGATGTTGTCGGCGAAGATCGTCGCCGGACTGATCGGCCCGGCAACCTGACGCGACACGAGCCGCGTGCGTTCACCGGGTGGGCAGCGGCCCCACCGACCGATCCCCTCGGATCCGCTTGAGCACGAGCTCCGCGCTGATCAGACACATCGGCAACCCGATGCCGGGGGTGGTACTCGAACCCGCATAGTAGAGCCCCTCGACCTTGCGTGACCTGTTTCCCGCGCGCAGAAAGGCGCTCTGCCGCAATGTGTGTGCCGGACCGAGCGCACCACCGCGCCACGAGTTGAGGTCGGCGACGAAGTCGCCGGGTCCCATGGTGCGACGGACCACGACCCGGTCGGCGAGGTCGGGTACCGCTGCCCAGTCGGCGACCAGGTCGATCGCACGGTCGGCGATCTGCTCGACGGTCGCGGCTCCCGCGCCGTCGACGCCGCCCGATCCGATCCCTGGATCGGCCGGCACAGGGACCAGGATGAAGAGGTTCTCGTCGCCCTCCGGCGCCACCGAATCGTCCGACGCCGACGGCCGGCACACATATAGCGACGCGGGGTCGGGGACGCGGGTGGGCGACTCGAAGATCGCGTCGAAGTTGGCGTTCCAGTCGCCGGTGAAGAACAGCGAATGATGCGCCAGTTCGGGCAGCCGTCCGCGGACCCCGAGAAAGACGAGAACCGCACCGGGCCCGGATGTCGCCTTGTCCCACCACTTCTGCGGGAACGTCTGCAGTTGCGGCGGCAGCATCGTGGTCTCGACATGATGGAGGTCTGCGGCTCCGATGACCAGGTCGGCCGGCAGATCGTGTTCGACACCGTCGCGCTCGCGCGTACGCACTCCGGTGACGCGGGCGCGACGCGGACTCCATCGGCCGGCGGTCTCGCGTAATTCGGTGCGGATGGCGGTGGCGTCGGTCGCGGTGTGGACCCGCACCCCGTTCTCGACCGCCAGCTTCTCCAGGACTTCGGCCAGCCGCACGAATCCGCCGTCGGGGTAGCGGACGCCGTCGGCCATGTCGAGCCAGCTCATCAGGTGATACATGGCGGGTGCACGGTCCGGGGAGGCACCCAGGAACACTGCGGGATAGCCGAGGATCTGCCGAATGCGGTTGTCGCGGAAGCGTGACGCGATATGCGAGTCCAATTTCCTCGTCAGCAGACGGGCCAACTGGCGGGCGTTGGCCAGCACGCGGCGGCCGGCGAAGGCACCGACGGCGTCGAAGTTGGTGTAGAGGAAACGCTCCACCGCGATGTCGTAGGCCCGACGCGCGGATGCGAGGTAGTCGTCGAAGACCCTCCCGGCCCCCGGTTCGAGCGCGTCGAACAGTTCCCGGTTGCGCTGGGCCTGTCCCGCGATGTCGACGCTGTCGGCCTCACCTTCGAAGAACACGCGATAGCCCGGTTCCAGGCGCAGCAGGTCGATCTGCTCCGCGGTCGAGGTCCCGAGCAACTCGAAGAAGTGATCGAACACGTCCGGCATGAGCCACCACGAGGGACCGGTGTCGAACCGGAAGCCGTCGCGTTCCCATGACCCGGCCCGCCCGCCGACCCGCTCGTTCTTCTCGACGAGGTCTACCTGATGACCGTCGGCGGCCAGCAGTGCGGCGCTGGCCAGGCCGGCGACTCCGCCGCCGATGACGACGATCCGGCGAGCCCCGGCGATCATGCGTTCACCCGCCGCGGCTGGCCGCGACGTAGCGCGGCCGCCCCGGCGATCCGAGCCTTCGCCGGCCCCGGCACCCGCACGCGGCTGCGGCAGGCGTCCTCCGGCGCGACGGCCCGCAGCCGCGTGGCGAGTTCGGCGAACAGATCGTGGGCGGCACAGACCGCCACCCGGGTTCCGCTGGGCAGCAACGGTATTGCCTCCTGAGCGCAGGACAGATCCTGGTCGATGTCGTCGAGCCACCCGTGCCATGCCTCGGCGGATGGCCGCTTCGGGTCCAGACCCACCAGGTAGCGGCGACCGAGTTCCATGCTGTCGGCGCCGATGTCCCGCAGGAAGTTGATCTTCTGGAAAGCCGCGCCGAGACGTCGGGCCCCGGGCGCGAGTTGGTCGTAGCGCGCTTTGCGGTGCGGTTCGTCTGCCAGGAAGGCATGGACGCACATCAGTCCGACGACTTCCGCCGACCCGTAGATGTAGGTCGCCAGGCTGTCGGCGTCGTGGTTCGCGTGTTCGAGGTCCATCCGCATGGAGGCGAAGAACGGTGCCGTGAGTGCCTGGTCGATCCCGGTGCGGCGGGCGGTGCGCGCGAAGGCATGCACCACGAGGTTGCTGCTCGCACCGGTCGTCATCGCAGCGTGGGTCTGTTCCTCCAGCGCATCCAGTGCGGCGCGACGTTGGTCGACGGACTGTCCGGGCCGCGGCGCATCGACGATCTCGTCGGCGATGCGCACCAGGGCGTAGATGTTGTGGACGTCGCGACGGACGGGCGCGGCGAGCAGACGGGACGCGAGACCGAACGACGAGGAGTACGAGCGGATCACCAGCGCGGCGGTATGTTCGGCGACCTCGTCGTAATGGCGATAGGGCAGCGCATGGTCGGTGGCGCGATCTGCGGTCGAGGTCATCGTCATCACCCGGCGATTCCGCGATACGGATCGGCTCCGAGGGCGTGGACTTGATCGACGAACCAGGGACTGAACACCCAGGGTGTGCGGAGCGCCGACGTCCAGACGTCCTCGATGGGCGCCCAGACGAAGTCCATCACTTCGTCCGGGTTCGGGACAGGCGATCCACATGGTCGGGCCCGATAGACCGGGCACACCTCGTTCTCCACCATTCCGCTGGCATCCACGGCGCGGTAGCTGAAGTCGGGTAGTACACAGGCCAGGTCGCTGACCTCGAACCCGAGTTCGCGCGGCGCGTACCGGCGGACCGCGTCCTCGATGGGTTCCTCGGGCCTGGGATGTCCGCAGAACGAGTTGGTCCACACCCCGGGCCAGGTGCGTTTGGTCAACGCCCGGCGCGTCATCAGGATGCGGTCGAAGTCGTCGACGACATGACAGGAGAAGGCCAGGTGAAGTGGGGTGTCGCTACCGTGCACGCTGCCCCGCGGCGCGGTGCCGCGGGGCCTGCGCTCGGCATCGACGAGTACCACCAGATCAGTTGTCATCGGCCGTCCTCCGTTCGCTGCGCGGCGATGCGGCCGCCGCCGCATACGCTTCATTCTTCGTTACCGCGGGCACAACGGATGGATCGGACGAACAAATCTTCTCGGTCGCGTCGACGTGATTCTCAGTAGAAGTGTTTCCGGCCGCCGACAGCGCGCCCGGTGGCTCCGAGGATGGCGAGGATCGCGCCCACCACGATGAGAATGATGCCGATCGTCCACAGGATCGGGATGCTGAAGATGAAGCCGAGGACGAGCAAGATCAGGCCGAGAATGATCACGGTCTACCTCCTGTAGTCGGTTGACGGTCTGCTCGACGCTGCTGCAAGCACTTCCACCGTACTTGCCGTGTTGATCACCCATGTCCGATTTCCGGAGCGGTCATCATGCCGTGTCGGGCGACAGTTCGACGATTGCCAGTGGCCGCGACGTTTTCTGCTGGTAACCGCGGTAACGCCCGTTGTTCACCTTGTCGACGATGTCGAACCGGCGCGCGTAGTCGGGATCGTCGGGGAAGGTAGGCCGGGCGGTGACCGCGAGCTGCCGCCGACCGACCTGGATCTCGCAGCGCGGATTCGCGGTGATGTTGCCCAGCCATGCCGGCGGCCGCGGCGACCCGCCGTTGGATGCCACGACCAGGTACTTCCCGCCATCGGTGGCGTAGGTGAGGGCTGAGGTGCGCAACCTACCGGTGCGGCTGCCGGTATGACGCAGCAGCAGGGTGGGATTGCCCATCAGCAGACGATGGCCGAGCCACCCGCCGGAGTGCTCGTAGATCCACTGATGCACCTGCAGGGTGCGGACGAAGAGGCTGGCCATGCAGGCAGATTAGGCCATGCCGGGACGTCCACCCGTGCCGGCGGGCATCGCCGCGCCGGACATCGGCGTCGTGTCGACTCGTGTCCGCGCCGATGCCGCGACGACGAGTCCGACGACGGCCCACACCGCGAGCACAGCCAGCGCCGCGCCACCGCCATGACCGTCGAAGAATGCCACGCTGCGCAGTGCGGTATTGCCTGCGCCCACGGGCAGGTACTGGGCGATCTGCCCCCACGGGGTGGGCAGCAGTTGCCACGCCGACGTCGCGCCCGACAACGGGAACCCGTAGAAGAAGACCACCACTGCGGCCACCGGGATACCCGGGAGACCGATCAGCGTGATCAGTCCGGATGTCGCCGCGCTGATTGCCGCGCACAGCAACGTCATCACACCGGCGTTGGCGATCCAGGTGCCGGTCAGCACTTCGAGCGCACCCTGCAGCGCCCATGTCGAGAGCGCTCCAGCGGCCACCGCATAGCCCAGCAGCGCCGCTACCCGAATCGCACGGCCTCCCGACAGCAGGCTGATCAACGCCCCCGCCGCGATGGAGGTGATGGTCAGCGCGATGAGCGAGATGGGGAGACCTTGCCCATGGGGATCATGCTGCGGGTTGGGGACCAGTGGGGTCACGGCGACCTGCGCTGACGGATTCATCTGGCGTACGGCCGCTGGAACGGTCTCACTCAGCGCCGACGCCACCGCCGCACTCGCGGCCGGAGCGGTGTAGAGCGTCGTCCCCGTGTCCGCCACCACCAGCGCGCCATACGCTTCACGGGTGGTCACGGACTCGCGAGCGGCCTCGGGTCCGTCCACCACGGTGATGTCGAATGCACCTGGGGCGTTGCGGTTCATCCCGGTGACGATGCCGGCGACCACCGGTTGCGGGCCGGCGACCGCCAGCGGGAGATCACGGGGTTGCTGGCGTGATGCCGCCCAGGCGAACAACAGCACCAGCACGACCTGCGCCACCACGATGGCTCCGACCACGATGACGACCCGACGCGTCGGGTTGGGCATCTCCACCGAGCTCGACTCCATGACACCACCTCCATAAGAGAACGATCGTTCTCTTATGCTGCGCCCGGCCGAGGCGCACTGTCAAGAACGGTCGTTCTCTTTTATTCGTCCGCCGCCTACGATGTGCGTCGTGCCGAAGATCAGCGAGGAAGTCCGCGCCGCGCGCCGCGCCCACATCCTGGATGCGGCACGCGCCTGTTTCCTCACCCGCGGCTTTCATCAGACGTCCATGGACGACATCCTGCGGGCGGCCGACGTCTCCGCCGGCGCGGCCTACCGGTACTTTGCGGGCAAGGGCGAGATCATCGAGGCGGTGGCCGGGGAGACGGTCACCGGGCTGACCTCGCGGATCGAGTCGATGGCCGCCGAGGACCCGCCGCCCAATCTCCCCGATGTCATGCGGCGGCTCGTGCACCTGATCGACGACGTTGCCGACGACTCCGGGCGACTGGCGCTGATCGTGTGGGGCGAGGCACAGACCGACCCGGTGATCGGCGAACTGGCCCGCGGCGAGTTGCTGCGGCTGCGTCGGGTCCTGCAATCACTTGTCGCACAGTCTGAACCGGGGAACAATGCGACACCCGAATCGGCCGCGGCAGTCGTGTACTCGTTGCTCGCCGGGTTCCTGGTTCAGCGACGCGTGATCGGCAGCGCCGATGCCGAGGCCTACGCCGCGACCGCCGCAGCTTTGGTCTCTGATCTCTGACCGCAGCGCTGGTCTCAGATCTCCGAGAAGTCTCCGTGCCGCCCTGATCCACCCGTGAACCGGGCCGCCCCGGTGTGTCCGTCGGCGTTGAGCGATTCGATGCCGAGCGCGATCTCGGTGGCCATCGCGTCCTGCTCGCGGAGACCCGCCTGGTCGTACGCGGAGCGACGGTCGTTGCGCATACAGGTCGGCGGGAACTGCCTGATCTGCTGCGCCAGCGCCTGCGCCGTCGCCAGACTCGTCCCCGGCTCGACAAGTCGGTTGACCAGGCCGAATCGCTCGGCCTCCACGGCGTCGACCGGCCGACCGGTGAGGATCATGTCCATCGCCCGACTGGCGCCGATGAGTCGGGGCAGCCGGACCGTGCCGCCGTCGACCAACGGGACACCCCAGCGTCGGCAGAACACCCCGAACGTGGCATCCGTCGCAGCGACCCTCAGATCGCACCAGATCGCCAACTCCAATCCGCCGGCCACCGCGTAGCCCTCTACGGCGGCGATGACCGGCTTGGACATCGTCAGACGCGTCGGCCCCATCGGGCCGTCACCGGTCGGCTCGACCCGGTTGATCCGGTCGGTCCCGACGGCCTTGAGATCTGCGCCGGCGCAGAAGTGTCCACCGGTTCCCCACAGCACGGCGACATCCGCCTCGGGGTCGGCTTCGAAGGCCCGGAACGCTGTGGCGAGTTCGGCCGCCATGGCGCGGTCGACTGCGTTGCGCACCTCGGGTCGACACATCGACACGGTCGTGACCCGGTCAGCGGTCTCCACACGGATGGACGTGTAGTCCATTGCACCGTCATCAGGATTCGAGTCCACCCCTTGGACTGTAGCCCCGATCGAGCGGCCACCCCCGGGGTGAACGCACCAACCTCAGAACGATCATCAGGGATGTGCGACGACGGACGCGGCGCCGCGCATCGCGCACCGTGGTGGCCAAGAGGCCGGGATGGCCGTCGGGTACGCGGCATCGCGTCGGCGTCATCGCTATCACTCTATGGAGTTATCAAGGGACGGTTGCGGTCCCGACCGGGTCGGGTGCGTGGGAAGTGGTGGGCCTGGCTTCAGGCGGCTGCAGGCAGGTTGTCGAGGTTCAGGGTGCGTCGGTTGTAGGCGGGTATCGGTCGGCGTTTGGGGTCGACCGAAACGGGTGGGATGAGCCAGGGATGGCGGTCGTGGCCCATGATCACCTCCCATCCGTTGTGGTGGATGTCGGCGTGACAGGATGGACACAGCAGGCATCCGTTGTCCAACACTGTGATTCCACCGTCAGCCCAATGCACGAGATGGTGTCCCTGGCAGCGGGTGGCCGCTACTCCGCATTTGATGCAGCACTGATCCCGCTTGTGCAAGGCTTTGCGCAGATGCGGCGGGAACAGGCGTTTCTCCTTGCTCATCTCCATCGGCACCTGCTCACCGTCGACGATCGCGACGGTCGCGGTGGTGTCGCAGGTCAGGGTGCGCAACGTGGCTTCGGTGAGTGACCCCATGAACGGCAGTTCGGCCAGGTCCGGGGTATCGGCCGGTACCGACACCAGCATCTGATGACGCGGTGCGGACGCGGCATCCCCGCTGCGGGCGGCGATATCCAAGAGCGCTTCGAGGGCGTCGGCGTGGCGGCGCTCCGGGCTGCGGGCATCGGGTGAGCCGTCGGGTTCGGGGCGGGGTGCCGCCAACTCTTCCATCGCCGCACTGAATTTTTCGCCGACTTCGGTGTTGAGGTCGGCGCGCACCTGCAGGCGCCCGTCACCGTCGACGTCGTGGGTGAGGGCGTTGAGGTTGCGGTCCTCGCAGGCGGGGAGCCCACCGGTGTCCTCGGCGTGCTGGTTACCCAGTCGGCGGGCGTGTTTTCCGATCTCGGCGGGGGTGGCGCCGGAGAAGAACTGGGCGAGGAGGTCGGTCACGATGTTGAGACGCGCCGGGTCGTCGATCGGTTCCGCCGATCTTGTCGCGACGTGCTCGACACCTTTGCCGACCGCGTCGACATGTTCGGCCGAGATCGCCCCATCGGCGGCATGGGCGCCCAGGGTCGGGAGTTTCTCGCGGGCGGCGGCGATCCGGATCAACCAGGAGGCGACCGCCGGGGCCAACCCCATCACGATCAACAGTTCGCTGAGTTTGCGGCCATGATCGCGCGCCACGCCCAGCCGGTCGAGATGGCCGACCACCGTGGCGGCGTGATGCTCGATCAGATTACGCAACGTGACCAGCGCGGTCATCGCGTCGAACGCCGCCCGCCCCGACATGTCGTCGGCGAAACGCAGTTCACGAACAGAATCAGTGATGGTGGTGAGATCCCCCGAAGTTCTCATGACTCCAACGTAATCGCAAGGGTGTTCGATGTCAAGGGATTCGTTCGTGAGAATTATTCTGGGACAGAGGGTTTGGACGGAAACGCAGTGAATTGTGCTTTTCAGTGGACTTTGGTGATCAGGAGTCACAGGAGTTACATGTTTCGGGTAAAAATCACCGCGAGAGGACAATTCGCCCGAGCGCGCAGCGAGTTCGTCTGGGTAGGCGACTGGCCAAGTGTCGATCAGCCACCGGCGATGATCCGCGCTGCGATCCCCATCGCCCGATCGATCGGCACCGCGAAGCCGATGCCGATATTGCCGGACTCCGCGCCCCCGACGGTGGCGATCGCCGTGTTCACCCCCACCACTCGCCCGTCGAGATCGGCCAGTGGGCCGCCGGAGTTGCCCGGGTTGATCGATGCATCCGTCTGGATCATCGGCTGGCGCGTCCGGCCCGGACCGCCGAGCCCGGCCGGTCGATCGGTTGCGCTCACGATTCCTGCCGTGACGGTGGAGGACAGACCCAGCGGCGATCCCACGGCGATCACCGGCTGGCCGATCTGTAGCCCGGCGCTCACCCCGAGCTCTGCAGAACTGATTGCCGTACCAGGTATCTCGACCACAGCAATGTCCGCATTCGGGTCGCTACCCAGCACCGCACCGCCGATCACCCGTCCATCGGCGAGCTGCACCTCCACCCGACCGGCGCCGGCCACGACGTGATGGTTGGTCATGATGTGGCCGTCGTCGTCGATCGCGAAGCCGGATCCGCGGGCGTTGCCGGCTCGAATCTGCACGACGCTGGGCAGCAACGCCGACGATGCGGCCTGCGTGTCTCCACCTCCGGAAGCAGACGGCGGCGCCGCCGGCGAGGCGAATCCGCCCGGCGCGTACGCGGCACTCGCCATCAGACCGGCACCGCCACCGGCGATGGCACCGGCCAGCAGACATCCGATCACGAGCAGCGCCGTGCGGCCGCCGCGCCCATGCGCATCGGCCGAGATCTGTTGAGCTTCACCACCATACTCCTCTCCACCAGGTATCTCGCCGCCGTGCGCCGCACCGTCACGACCGGACGACGGTGCGCCATACGCGACCCGGATGGCGTTCGGTGGATTGCCGACCTGTCGCGGCGACACAGCGGTGTGCGGAGTGGGTGGAACGTGGTGGTCGGTGGACAGGACAGTGTCCATCGGCAGGAAATCGGGTCCGGCCGGACGGCCCAGGTCGTAGCCCGAAGCACCGTTGGGTGAGCTCGTCATGTCATCGTCCTCAGATCATTCGGGAGAACCAGCGCAGCGAGAAGGCGGCTGCGACGAGACCCACCAACAACGCGATGCCGGCCACGAACGGGGTCACCTCGCGCTGCTCGGTACGCCAGCCGATCGACGACCCGATCTCCTCGTAGACGTCCTGCAGTTCGTCGCTGCTGGCCGCCTCGTAGCTGCGGCCGCCCGTCGCCTCCGACAGGTCGGCGAGGACGGCGGCATCCACCGGGACCGGGATCGCGTACACCCCGCTGTTCAGCGTCCCCGATTCGCTGCCGTAGGCGATCGTCGACACCGGTACGCCGGCCGCGGCGGCCACCTGCGCGGCCAGCGCCGGCGGCCGACCGCTGGTGTTGCTGCCGTCGGAGAGCAGCACGATATGAGCCGGGAGATCCTCCTGGCCGGGGCCGACGACGCCACGGATCTGGTCCAGCGAGGTCAGCACGCCTTCGCCGATCGCGGTGCGGGACTCGGTGGTCGCCATCTGCAGAGTTCCACGCGCCGCCTCGTGGTCGGTGTCGGGCGGATGCATCACCGTGGTGGTGCCGGCGAAGGTGACCACGCCGACGTTGAACGTGTCGGGCAGTTGCTCGATGAACTCGCCGGCGGCGTCGAGAGCGGCGGTGAGTCGATCCGGTTCGACGTCCCGGGCACGCATGGAGGCAGACGTGTCGATCGCGACCATGATGGTCGCCCGTTCATACGGCACCCGCACCGGTAGTTCGGGGCGGGCGACAGCGAGTCCGGTGAGCGCCAGCGCGACCACCAACAGCGCGGCCGGCACATGCCGGCGCCACCGCGGCTGCTCTGGGACGACACTGTCCAACAAGGGAAGTGCGGCGAACCGGACCGCGTAGCGCTGGCGCCGCCGCAGCATCACGACATACGCCACCGCCAACACCGCAACGGGAATGAGGACCAGCAGGCCCCAGGGAAAGAGGAAGGTCATGCAGCGCCCTTCATCGGATGTGGGCGTTGTGTCCGGGACGCCCGACGGTGTGGGAGGTACGGCGGCGAGCGCGGAGGAAAGCGGCCAGGTCGCGAATCCAGTCACGACCCGTGTCGACGTCGAGGTGTTCGGCGCCGGCGCCGAGGATGGCGCGGTGCACGTTGACCTCACGCTGCGCTGCGGCAGCCGCGTAGCGGTCACGCAGATGGCGGTCGCCGGTCCAGATGTGGCGTTGCCGACCGGATTCGGGGTCGACGAGGGTCAGCGCTCCGACGTTCGGCAGCTCCCGTTCGCGCGGATCGCTCACCTCGACCGCGATCACGTCGTGTCGTGCGGCGAGATGACGAAGTGGATGCTGCCACTCGAACGGGGCCTCGTGATGACCATCGGGGTCGATGAAGTCGGAGATGACGACCCGCAGGCCGGTGCGGCGGTAGCGGCGGGAGAACGCGTCGATCGTGGACCCCAACGGCGCCGCCGTCCCCTCCCGGTCACCGGCGGCCGCCATCTCGCGGCCGCATCGATGCGCGGCGAAGCGGGACCGCTCGGGACGGCCCCACCTGACACCGTCGGCCGACAGCGTCGCGATGCCCATCCGGTTGCCCGGCGCGTCGGTCAATTCGCCGATGGCCCACACCACCTGCGCGGCCAGGTCCCGTTTCTCCCCGGTCACCGTGCCGAACGCCATGCTGGGGCTCAGGTCGAGGAGCACCCAGGTGTCGAGTTGGTTGTCGGCGCGTGATCGCCACACGTGCATGTCGACCGAACGGGCGGTGATGTTCCAGTCGATCCGGCGTACGTCGTCGCCGGGTTGGTACCGCACCACTTCCTCCGGCTCGCTGCCGGCGCCGAGACGCGAGCTGTCGTGGTCGCCGGCTACCAGGCTGTCGAGCCGGCGGCGAAGTCCCAGGTCGAGTGAGCGAAACGGGTTGCCACTCACGACGCCGCCTCGGCTGGGGTGTCGCGCGAGACGATCTGCGGGGCCGCGACACCCGCCAGGACCTGCTCGACGATCCAGCGCGGCGCCACCCCGTCGGCGACGGCGTCGAAGGTCAGCACGAGGCGGTGCGCCAGGACGTCGCCGGCGACGTCTCGGACGTCCTCGGGCAGCACATAGTCGCGTCCGCGGATCAGCGCAAGTGCCCGTGACGCGGCCAGGAGGCCCAGCGAGCCTCGCGGGCTGACCCCGTACTCGAGCAACGGTTCGATGACGGGCACGCCGTAGGCGGCGGGCTGCCGAGTGGCCATCACCACCCGCACGATGTAGTGCGCCACCGCGTGATGGACGAACACCTCGTCGCTCGCCTCCTGGAGCGCGAGCACATCGTCGGTCGACAGGATCTGCGCCGGTTCGGGTGGCCGGCGCCCCATTCGGACGAGGACCTCCATCTCGTCCAGCTCGTTGGGATGGCCCAACTCCACCTTCACCAGGAATCGGTCGCGCTGCGCCTCCGGCAGGTGATAGACGCCGTCGGTTTCGATCGGGTTCTGCGTCGCCAGCACCAGGAACGGATGTGGCAGCCGGAAGGTGGAGCCGCCGATGCTGACCTGACGTTCGGCCATCGCCTCCAGCAGCGCCGACTGCACCTTGGCGGGCGCGCGATTGATCTCGTCGGCGAGCACCAGGTTGCCGAACACCGGGCCGAGTTCGATGTCGAACGATTCGGTGGAGGGACGCCACACCCGGGTGCCGACGATGTCGGCGGGCATCAGGTCGGGCGTGAACTGCAGCCGCCGGAACGACCCGCCGACGACGTCGGCGACCGTGCGCACCGCGAGCGTCTTTGCGATGCCCGGCACACCCTCGAGCAGGATGTGTCCGCGCGCCAGCAGACCGACCAGCAGGCGTTCGAGCATCACGTCCTGGCCGACCACCACCCGTTTCATCTCGAACAGCGCACGTTCCAGGGTGGCTGCGGTGGATGTCGGCGAGATGGCCGACAGGTGTTCGGAGGGTTTGGGTCCGGCTGGTGCGGAACGCGGTTCGTCGTCTCCGGTCATCATGTCCCGAAGCTCATCAGATGACCCCGAAAACCAGTGGAAGAAGGACCGAAAGCAGATCGAAAGTGCGGTGGCCGAGCGCAATAGGCGACGCTACGCTGGGGTGGATGCGCGTGTTGATCGTCGAGGACGAAGAAGGGTTGGTCAGCGCTCTGCGGATCGCCTTGCAGCGCGAAGGCTACGCGATCGATGCGGCGCTGACCCACGCCGGTGCCCGAGAACGACTGTCGGTCAACGAGTACGACGTGGCACTGATCGATGTGACGTTGCCCGATGGGGACGGCCTCGAGCTGGCCCGCGACATCCGAGACGGTGGCGTCGAGTGCCGTTCCGGGCGCGACATGCGTGTGGTGATGCTCACCGCACTCGGCACACTGCCCGATCGGGTGCGGGGTCTCGATGCCGGCGCCGACGACTACATCGTCAAGCCGTTTGCGCTCGCCGAGCTCAGCGCCCGTCTGCGGGCGGTCCTGCGACGCGAGGTGCGTGGCGCGTCGTCGTCGATGCGGGTCGGCGACATCACCATGGACACCGCGCGGCAGGTCGTTCACCGAGGGGTCCGTGAGGTGGATCTCACCCTCAAAGAGTTCGCGGTGTTGCGGTTCCTCATGTCACGTCCCGATCATGTGGTGTCGGCCGAACAACTCCTCGAACACGTGTGGGACGAGCACACCGACCCGTTCACGCAGACCGTCCGCGTCACGGTCGGCACCCTGCGCCGCAAACTCACCGTCGACGACGAGGAACAGGTCCTGCACACCGCAGTCGGCCGCGGGTACCGGCTGCGCGCCGCGGACTCCGCGGCGGCACGGAGTTCGTGATCCGTGTCGCGACTGCACCGCACCCTGCGCCCACTGCATACGATCCGGGTGCGGTTGGCGTTGACGACCTCGGCGTGGCTGTTCGCGATCTCCGGACTCATCCTGCTCGGGCTGTATCTGGCCCTGCAGCACAGCATCGACGCCCGACCGCTTGATCCGGTCACCGTCGGAAAGTTCGTGCAGAAGTCCGACGGCACGCTGAAATACAAGACCGGCGAGACCTTCCAGGCCGCGGATCTGGAGAGTGTGCAGCAGGCCGTCAATCAATCGACGCTCGACCTCCTGCGCAACTACTCACTCATCGCGCTGGCGGTGATCTCGTTGATCAGCCTGCTCGTGGGGTGGTTCGTCGCGGGCCGCATGCTCCGGCCGATCGACGCCATCACCTCAACGGCGAACCGCCTGCGCGCCACCGACCTCTCGCAGCGCATCAACGCTTCGGGCCCCGACGATGAACTCCGCAACCTGGCCGACACGCTCGACAACCTCCTCGATCGCCTGGACACCGCGTTCCGTGCCGAACGCGCTCTGGTCGCCGACGTCTCCCACGAACTCCGTAATCCGGTGGCGGTGATCCAGGCCAACGTCGAGGCGGTGCTCGCCGACGAACGCGCCACCCCGGCCGAACGCGCCGACGCACTGGCGATCGTGTCCCGGCAGACCGCGCGGATGAGTCGACTGCTCGATGACCTGCTCGCCACCGCCCGGCGGCGTTCGGGTTCCTTCGCCGACGAACGAGTCGACGTCCACGACTTCGTCAACGACATCGTCGGCGATCATCAGCTGCTCGCCCGCGAGCGATCACTCGAGCTGACCGGTCACTGTTCGCCGGGGCCGATGGTCTATGCCGATCCGGAATCGCTGGCCCGCGCCCTGACGAACCTGCTGAGCAATGCACTACGCCTGGCCCCGGAGGGCTCGACGATCACCGTGGCCGCCGGCAGCGTCGGCGGCTGGGCCTGGATCGCGGTACGCGACGAGGGCCCGGGCATCGCCGAGGCCGACCAGCAGCGGGTCTTCGAACGATTCCGTCGCGTCGACACCCCGGATTCCCCCACGGCCCACCGCGGTTCCGGCCTCGGGCTGACCATCGCCCGACAGATCGTGGAATCGCATGAGGGTCGGTTGTACCTCTACAGCGTGCTCAGTGTCGGCAGCACTTTCGTCATCTGGCTTCCCGACCGTGCCGACGCCGCCCGCGGCGTCCGGTCCGGGCGGCCACCGGACGAAGATCCGTTGGGCGCACGGGGAGGTTCCCCCAACCGTTCATCGAGCACCTGACGACCCAGCGAGGAACCGCATCGAGGTCAGCCCCACCATCCGCGCGCCCGGGTGAGAACGGGAGGCGACCTTCGTGTCGATTTCGTTGCCTTTTCTAGGCCGATCCGATGCCATAGGTCGGGCCGTCGCCGCCGGTCGGGCGCCTATCCTGCAGTCAAGCCGAGTGGGGGGCCGCCCGAAGGGATGGACCGCCGATGCGAGCACACCGCCGCCATCGTGCACTCGCGCTGCTCGCCGCGGCCATCACCGCCCTCACGCTGGGCGGATGTGCCGGCACCGCCGACGACCCGACGCCGTCGGCCGCACCACCTCCACCCGAACACATTCCCGCCACCTTCGATGTCACCTTCCGATGGCTGGCAAACGGCGTCTTCGACGTCGCCGGACAGGAGGGTACGTTTGTGCGTGCTTTCGTCGAATCCTTCGAACTGGCCAATGCCGGCCGGTCGGTGGAGTGGGGATACCGGGGCTTCGAGGAGGCGGCACCGTCGAACATCGCCCAGATGATCGAGGTGTACCCGGCAGAGACCTCGGCGGCGCATCCCGGTGTGGGCACCGCCTTCTTCACTGGACTGCGGCGGGTCGATGAAGCCGATTGGACACGGATCGTTTTGTGCCGCTATGGCTATCGATCGGTGAAGATGTCAGATGACGAATGGTCGACGCGGCTGGACGCCCCGCGGCCGGTGGAGATCGACTTCCGGCGTGGCGGCGTCGTGCCGCCGAGCAACATCCGCGGAACCGCGCGGACCCCACATGGCGATGTCTTCGGAGACTGGCGGGTGACCCGCTACGACTTCGCCGCGATCTACCCGCACACCACCGCCGATGAACGAGCCTGCGCGGCGGGGGTACCTGCCGAGGTCCCGACGCGTCTTGCCGAGCGGACGCAATCACCCCAACCGCCGCTGACTCCGGTCCCCGGTTGGTGGGCGTCCTCGCCGTTGTAGGACCACTCGACAACGACTGCGCCACCGGTACTTTTCGCCCCTGCCCTCTTCAGGATAACGCGGGAACGGGGCCTTGCCGCAAGACCCGGGTCGGGCTGCACAATGGTCGTCCCGCGAACTGCCGCCCGTATCGCGGACACCGCACCCCTGTCCATCGCCGTCCATCCGGTGTTGCCGTTTCGTGCCGAAACCGCTACTCCGACAACACACCGCCCTTCCAGAATCTCGGAGCCGCCACGCATGCCGCCGTTGACCCCCGGTACCGTCTTCGACACCGCCCACCCGACCAAGACCGCGCCGGAGCTGATCGGCGCCGACGCCCGACATTTCGCGGAGATGTCCGCCGGCCTGGATGCCCTGATCGCCGATCTCACCGACCGACTCGACACGTTGCGCACCGCACCCGGCCGCAAGGGCACCCAGGCGATCGAGCGCGACCTCGAGATCCACGAACTGACCCGACGCCTGCGCACCCTGCGCCGCTTCCGCCTCGACCTCTGCCTCGGCCGTATCGTCGGCGCCCGACCGGACGGCACCACCGAGGTCCGCTACATCGGCCGTATCGGTCTCACCGACAGATCGGGTCGACAACTCCTGATCGACTGGCGCACGCCGGCGGCCGCCCCGTTCTTCGCGGCCACGCCCGCCCAGCCGATGGGGTTGACCAGCCGACGCCGGTACCGGTGGGGACGCGGCCGCATCGTCGACTTCTGGGACGAGGCGTTCACCGCGGACGCAGCCACCGACCCCTCCCTGTCACTCGATGCCGATTCCGCATTCATCGCAGGCCTCGAGGCGAGTCGCTCACCACGCATGCGCGATGTGCTGAGCACGATCGCATCCGACCAGGATGCAATCGTGCGTGCGGATTCGCACGGCGCCCTGGTGGTCGACGGCGGACCCGGCACGGGCAAGACCGTCGTCGCGCTGCACCGCGCGGCCTACCTGCTCTACACCGATCCGCGGTTGGCCGGCAACCGGGGCGGTGTCCTGGTGGCGGGCCCGCACGAGCCATACCTCGGCTACATCACCGACGTGCTGCCGAGCCTCGGCGAGGAGGGTGTGCAGACGGTCACCCTGCGCGACCTGGTGCCCGAAGGTGCGGCAGCAGTACCCGAGACCAATCCAGAGGTCGCCCGACTCAAGGCGGCGGTTGCCATGGTCGACGCCATCGAACCGGCCGTGCGCTTCTACGAGACGCCGCCCACCGCATCGATGACCGTGGAGACCGACTGGGCCGACGTGCAGATCACCCACGCCGATTGGGTCGAGGCGTTCGGCGCACCCGAGGTCGGCACGCCGCACAACGAGGCGCGCGACGAGGTGTGGGACACGCTGGTGGATCTCATCGTCGCGAAACACGACGCCGACGTCCCCGTGGGCGAGGTGCGAAAATCGTTGGCGGAGAACGGTGAACTTGCCGCGGTGGTGAACCGGGCGTGGCCGATGTTGGAGTACACCGACCTCGTCGGAGATCTCTGGTCGGTGCCCGCCTACCTTCGGATGTGTGCCCCGCACCTCGGACGCGACGAGATCACGATGTTGCAGCGCACCGAGATCCACGCCTGGACGGAAGCGGACCTGCCGCTGCTCGACGCCGCGCGCCGACGACTCGGCGATCCAGGTGCCTCCCGACGCCGCCGTCGAGCCACCGCCGAGCGTCGCGCCGACACACAGCGGGTGGACCGAGTGGTCGACGAGCTGTTGGAGTCCAACGCCTTCGACGACGGCGACGGTCTGATGTCGATGCTTCGGAGCACCGATCTGCGCGACGTGCTCGACGACGCCGGGAGATCCTCAGTCGCCGCTGCTGCACCGCTGTCCGGACCGTACGCCCACATCATCGTCGACGAGGCTCAGGAACTCACCGACGCGCAGTGGCAGATGCTGTTGGCGCGCTGTCCGTCGCGCAGCTTCACGGTTGTCGGCGACCGCGCCCAGGCGCGCAATGGTTTTGCCGAATCATGGTCTCAGCGACTGACCCGCGTCGGATTCCGTCATGTCAGGCAGGCGACGTTGACGGTGAACTACCGGACGCCTGACGAGATCATGGCCGAGGCAGCACCGGCGATCCGCGCGGTGCTACCCGACGCCAATGTGCCGACATCGATTCGGAGCAGCGGTATTCCGGTGCAGTCCGGCACGGTCGCAGACCTGGATCAGATCGTGGCGCAGTGGTCGGAGGCCAACCCCGATGGCACGGCATGTGTCATCGGTGCCCCCGCGTATGCCGGCTCCGCCCGCATCCGCTCGCTGACCCCACAACAGGCGAAGGGGTTGGAGTTCGATCTGGTGGTGTTGGTCAACCCGGAGGCGTTCGGCAGCGGGCTCACCGGCGCGGTCGACCGCTACGTCGCGATGACCCGGGCGACACGGGAACTCGTGGTGCTGCGCGGCTGAGCGCACACCGATCCGCGAGCATCCCCATCTCGCTTTCACGGTCGGTGACGAAGCCGTTGACCGCTGCGTACTCCGCGTACGGGCCGGCCACTTCCACCTCCCCATACGGCTACCGCTCCGTGGCCGAGACGCGGTGGTGAACCGGTGAGGGTGCCGCTCAGTACGCCGAGTTGACGTTGTCCATCGAGCCGTAGCGATGCGCCGCGTAGTTGCAGGCCGCGACGATGTTGGAGACCGGGTTCCAGACGTCGAACGCGGTGCCCTTGACGTGGTAGGCGGCGAAGGTCGGGTCGATCACCTGCAGCAGCCCCTTGGACGGGATGCCGGCGGCGGCGTTGGAGTCCCACAGGTTGATGGCCTGCGGGTTGCCGGTCGACTCACGCATGATGTTGCGGTGGATGGCGTCGTAGCTGCCCGGGATGTTGTTGGCCCGCATGATGTCGAGCGCCTCGCGAATCCACCCGTCGAGGTTGTTCGGATAGACCGGTTTCGGCGCCGGCGCCGGCGCCGGCTGCGGGGTGGGCGCTGCCGCCGGTGCAACCGTCGGTTCCGGTGTCGTTGTCGAGGACTTCGCTGCAGGCGTCTGAGCGCTGTCGCCCAGATCGATGGTGTGCGCGGTCTGCGCGATCGGCTGCTCGGCCCGGGCGGGCTCGTCGACGGTCATCGAACCCGCGGTGACCGCGGCGGCGATGGCGAGCGTCGCGGCACCCAGGGCGTGGCTTTTGCGGGCACGGGCGATGCCGCGGACACGGCGGCGCGAAGTGGTGACTACAGACATGTGAGGTGGTTCCTGATCGTTGCGGCCGCACGGCGACCGGCAGCACACAACCTCCGGGGCACTCCAGAGGCACCCGGTATGGGTCAGCGCTGTGTGGGTTGACTTGTGACTGGACGACGTGGGTCGTCGCGCGCAGTGCGCAATCCCGGGCGAAGCGGGTCGTCTGGCGTGGCTCGCTCAGACAGCGGCGGTGATGGCCCCGATGGCCAACACGAGTCCGCGGATTGCGCATGCGGGGTGGTTCCGCATAGCTATTCGACTTTCTCGTGCTGGGCAGACCGTCGCCTGCCTCGTGACAGGTAACAGATTGATATACATACCTGTGAGTTGTCCAAGTGAACGGCGGGCAAATCGCTTGAAATCGGGAACACCTCGGGTCGCCAGATGTCGGCCATCTGCCTCCTGAGCAGGATTTTCCCGATCAGGCCGGGTGGGTGACTCATTTCACACAATTTGTCAACTCGACGCGCTTGTTTGACGCCAATTCGTGACATATAGACGCTCGGAGAAGGACCTGGTGAACCCTGGCGGTCAGTGTGTGATGTTTGTCCCGGTGACCGACGGCGACTGGCACAGCGGCCGAATCCAGTGCCACCATGATTGGGTGCGTCGTGCAACCAATTCGGACCGCGGGTGGGTGCGCTCCGTGCTGACTCCGCGCCGCTGGCCGATTGCGCGCCTGCTGAGCCGCAACCCGCTCGTCCGCAGCACCGACCGGATCGAGGCCCTGACGCTCTGCCTGGCCGCCGCGCTGGCCCTGGTGGCCATCCCGTTGTCGGTCCTCGTCCACGACGAGGTCAGCGCGGCGCAGACCGCTGCGATGGAGCGCCAGGCGCAGACCATCCACTCGGTCCAGGCCACTGCCGTCGACGACGCGTCGGCGATCGTCACCGAAACCGGCGGCGGCGCGATCGTGACCGCGCGATGGACCTACAACGCGGTCCCGCACACCGGCAGTGTCAATGTGGTCGACGGCAGCATCAACGCCGGCGAGCGCTTCGATCTCTGGGTCGATCAGCGGGGCGAGGCCACCCGCGGCCCGCTGACCGCGGCCGAGGCCGCGATGGGATCGGTCCTGACCGCCATCGCCTTCTATCTCGCGGTGCTGGCCCTCACCACCCTGCTGGTCGTCGCCGCCCGCGCGGTGCTCCGACGATTCCGACATCGTGCGTGGGACATCGACCTGGCACTGCTCACCGGCAGCGGAGGCGGCCACCTCCACCGGTGAGACGAGCCATCTCGCGGATTTTCGTGCTATTGCCTGGGCATTCCCAGCGGCTTCCCGGGCGCGCGACGAGCCGCGTAGCGACGTGTTCATCGGGCCGTTACTCCGTCGAGGACTGGTCGACGGCGTGAAGCCGTCCGCAGCCGGATGAACACCTGCTCCCATGTGTACGCTCGGTGGGTATCTCGACAAAGGACTCGCCACATGAATCAAGCGCTCACCCCCGAAGCCGACGCCGCCATCGCCGACGTGGCGCAGCGCCACGGGCTCTCCTACGACGCGGTGGTCTCCATGCTGGTGGCCGTCAATGCGGGGGGCGGGACCATGGCCCAGTTCTCCATCCCCGAGCTCGGCGGGTCGGGCCAATGGATGCGCGGCGGCATGACGATGGTCGGCAACATGTTCGACAACGCACTCAAGGCGCGCGTTGATGCGCTGTGCAACGAGCTCTCCCAACTGCTGGCCACCACCAGGGTGTTCCCGCCGCTGCCGACGGCTGCACAGGGCGGTTTCACCTCGAACAACTGGTGGCCCGACGAGCTCGGCGTCCCGAGCTCGAGCGGTGGCCAGAACCAGTCCCGCTACGCCATCTTCCCCAGCACCCGCCGTCTGGCCATCGACAACGGTGGGCTCGTGCGCATCTACGACACCGGTGACCACAACATCGGCGGTGTGCAACAGCAACAGGGCGGCCCGTCGGGCTCGTTGACGTTCACCAGCCAGTACGGCACCTTCGACGTCTCGAGTCTGCCGGAGGTGGGCGGGCCCAACTCCCCCGGATCGGCCGGTGAACCGTCGCAGGACCAATACTCCGCTCCAGCGCCGATGAACCCGGAACCGACAGCGCCGCAGCAGGACCCGATGCCGTCCACTCCTCAGATGGACAGCGACGCCGCGGATCCGACGTCGATCGTCAACGCCATCGAGTCGCTGGCCGGACTGCACCAGCGCGGCATCCTCTCCGACGAGGAATTCGCCGCCAAGAAGGCAGAGCTGCTGGGACGTCTCTGACGACGGTGCGCCCGGCCCTCGAGCGCGTCAGATCGCGTTCGCGAGCGTCTCCAGAGCGCTGGTGGCGTCGATGTACTCCTGCACCCACCGCTCGATGACCGCCGACGATTTCTCCACCTTCTGGAACTGACCGACGACCTGACCGACCGGGTTGAAGGCCACGTCGATGCTCTCGTCGGGATGTTTGTGAGTGGCGGCCACCGCCATCCCGGACACCATGTACTGCAGGGGCATTCCCAACGGGTCCGGGTTGTTCGGGTCCTCCCACGCCTCGGTCCATTCGTTGCGTAGCATCCGGCACGGCTTTCCGGTGAACGACCGGCTCCGCACGGTGTCGCGGCTGCCGGCGTCGATGTAGGCCTGCTGCTGGATCGGTGTGTTCTCGGACTCCTCCACCATCAGCCACTGCGATCCGGTCCACGCGCCCTGCGTGCCGAGCGCAAGCGCCGCAGCGATCTGCTGGCCGCTGCCGATGCCGCCTGCGGCCAGCACCGGACGTGGGGCCACCGCCTTGACGACTTGCGGCCACAACACGATCGAGCCCACCTCGCCGCAGTGCCCGCCACCCTCGCCACCCTGCGCGATGATGATGTCGACGTCGGCGTCGGCGTGCTTGAGTGCCTGCTGCGGAGAGCCGCACAACGCGGCCACCTTCCGCCCGGCCTGGTGGATCTTCTCGATCATGTCGATCGGTGGCGTCCCGAGTGCGTTGGCGATCAGACTGACCTTCGAATGCTGCAGCGCGATCTCCACCTGCGGTGTCGCGGTCGCCTCGGTCCAGCCGAGCAGTTGCAGCGAGTTGTCGTCGTCCTCGTTCAGCGGAACGCCGTGGTCCAACAGCAGTTTGCGGCCGAAGTCGAGTGTCTCGGCCGGCACCATGGACTGGAGCATCTTCGTCAGATCCTCCGCGGACATGTTCGTGTCCATACCTTCGTATTTGTTCGGGATGACGATGTCGACGCCGTAGGGGTGGTCGCCGATGTGCTCGTCGATCCAGTTCAGCTCGATCTCGAGTTGCTCGGGTGTGAACCCGACGGCACCGAGAACCCCGAACCCGCCCGCCTTGCTGACCGCGACCACCACGTCGCGGCAGTGGGTGAACGCGAAGATCGGGAACTCGATACCGAGTTCATCGCAGATCGGGGTGTGCATGCAGGACTCCTTCAGCACGAAGTCGGACTAGAACGTGTTCTTGTTTTGATACTAGATCGTACGCCGTGACGGCAAGCGCACGATGCGCATACTCGGACCAGTCGGCTTCGACACTTTTCGTAGAACACGTTCTAATGCCTCGCGTGGACATGCCGTAAAGATCGGTCTTGGTGACCGGCGATCGCCGCGAGCAACACCCATCGCTGGTTCGGGGACTTGTGCGTACCGACCTGGTGGCGGCAGTGCTGGGAGACCAGGCGCTCAGCGAGGACTATCGAGGAGTCGACGTGACGCGACCCAGTGGAATCATCACTGTTCGACAACTCGTCTGACCGCGAGGCCGGGCACATGGCGAGACACCAGTTGGGCACCCTGGAGTGGACCCCACGTCAGGAAGGTGACCGATGGGCGAACTCGACAACACGGTGAACGTGGTGATGCTGCTCCTGGTGCTCGGCACCGGCGCCGCGGCCACCGCGTGTGCGGTCACCGCGGCGTATGTCTACCTGCGTCCGGGTCGCGACCGGTCCGCCGGCGATCGACTCGCCCGGCGGTGGCTGGTGGCGACCGCCATTCTCGGGTTCACCGCCATCGGATTGCGGTTCGTGTGGGCACTGCTGCTCTGACAGCTTTCGCGCGATCCCACCGACGTCCGACGTCGATACCCTGGGCGGTATGAGCGCCAGACGACGTTACGGTTGATGCCCGCACGGCAAACCCGAGTTCGTGCGCCTGCGGTTTGCGGCGTCGTTGGGGTTGCCCGCACCACTGACCGAGCTCACGGTGCGCGCCGACGAACTCGCGCAGCTCGAGCTGACGCCACGCAGTGCACTCGTGATCGAGAACGAGATCACCTACCTGAGTGTCGACGTCCCCGACAATGGTGTGGTGCTGTGGGGCAAAGGCTTCGAGGTGGATCGAATCGGGTGCCTGCCCTGGCTCGCCGCTGTGCCCATCCGCTACTGGGGTGACCTCGACACCCACGGCTTCGCGATCCTCGACCGCATGCGTGCCTGGCTGCCGCAGACCGAGTCGGTGCTGATGGATCGGGACACCCGAGCCAGTAGTCACCCCATCAGTTCGGCTGCGTTCGCCCCGGTCACCTGACGCCAGGAACCGCTGTCGCAGAAGGTATGCCATGACCGATCCAGGGTATCCTGTTGCGCGCGCACCGCGAACTCGGGGGTGAAACAGAAATCGCTGCCGTAGACCACTCGGCCGCGGTCGGCGTGTGGCGCCAGCGCGCCGAAAGCCACCTCGTCCGGCGAACCGGCGAGATCCCACCACAACGAGCCGAGGGCATCGCGAACATCGGTGGCATCGACTGCGGGGTCGCCTGCGGGCGCGAGGAAACGCAGGCCCTGCTGGAACGTCGTCACACGCGATACGAGCAGCGGCAACACCCCTCCGCAATGCGGAACGATCAGCCGCAGGCCCGGGTGTCGGTCGAGCAGTCCGCCGAGCAGCAGAGCGGAAACCACCCGGGCGCTGTCGAAGAAGAACTCCATCATCGGCCGCGGAAGACCCAAGGACGTCGCCTCCCACCCGGGTGGAGAGGTCGGGTGCAGCAGGACGGGTACCTGGCGTTCGGCAAGTACCGCCCACACGGCATCGTGCCCTGGGTCGGTGAGATACGTACCGTGCGTGTGGGTCTGCAGGATGACGCCCGACGCCCCGAGAATATCGAGAGCACGATGCGCTTCGGCTGACGCCGACACGACATCAGGCAGCGGGAGGGTCGCCAGGAATCCGAAGCGGTCGGGGAATCGTGCCACCACACTGGCGGCCGAATCGTTGACCCGCGCGGCAAGGGCAGGAGCGTCTTCGGGTCCGACGACACTCACCCCGGGCGTCGACAGCGACAGCAGCGATCGGCCGATTCCGAGATCGTCCATCAGACGGAGGTGATCGTCGGCGTTCCAGGTCGGCCACGCCGGCATCCCGTCCGGTGTCGAGAAACCGCCGCGCACCGCCTCCTCGACATACCAGTCGGGGAGGAAATGGCTGTGCACGTCGATCAGCGAAGGCGTAATCGAGTCACCCGTCGGTGGCAGCCCACTCATCGCCAGCGATCCCCTCTCATTCCCTTGACCAGCACAGACCGGCTCCGCGCATGAGACGACGCTGAGAATATCACCAGAACCTGCCGAAATCGTCACTTCTGTCGAAATCGGCCAGTAAGGTGCGTGGGTGTGACAACTCAGCACGCGATGAACAGCCCGACCGGCCGAGCCCGCGCCCTCAGTCGGCGCCGAGTCCTGCTGGCCGGCGGCGCGATCATCGGAGCGGGCGCCGCCTTCAGCGGCGCCGGCTACGGCCGCGCCGCACCGCCGGTCAACAAAGTGCTCCCCACCGGGTTCGCCGTCGATGCGCCGTGGCATGCGGCGGCTGCCCGCGCCGGATTCCAGGCGAAGAGTGCGACGGTCAATGGCGTGCAGTTCAGTTTCCGCGAAGGCCCTGCGAACGGTCCGGCGCTGATTCTGCTCCACGCACAACAGATGGACTGGTTCTCCTACAGCCGTGTGTTGCCGACCCTGGCGAAGAGCTTCCACGTCTTCGACATCGACTATCAGGGCCATGGCACCACCCGGGTACCGAACGGCTATCCCATGACTGCCCACCGGATCGGCGCGGACCTGGCAGCGTTCCTCGAATCGGTCGTCGGTGAACCGGCCTACCTCACCGGCAACTCGTCCGGCGGACTGTTGACCGTGTGGTTGGCGGCCAACCGCGCCGATCTGGTGAAGGCGACCGTACTCGAGGACCCGCCGCTGTTCTCGTCGGAGTATCCGCGGATCAAGAAGACCATCGCCTATCGCGACTTCGCATCCAGCGACAAGGCCGTGCGCCACCCGGTCGACGACTTCCTACTGTTCTGGATCAACGACAGCCGAGAGTTCTTCGACCAGAACGTCTTCCCCGGATCGTCAGTGGTCCTCACGGAGGCGGTCAAGGCTCAGCGCCTGATCCGGCCCGGCCAACCGGTCGAACTCGACATCGTCGGCAACGACATGATCCGCCTGTTCCTACGCGGGATGGACCACCAGTACGATCCGCGGTTCGGCTCCGCGTTCTATCGCGGCACCTGGAACAGGGGCTTCGATCACGCCGAGGCGCTGAGCAAGATCAGTGTGCCGTCGTTGCTGCTGCACGCGAACTTCTCCTGGACCGACGGCGACATCCTGTACGGCGCAATGGATCAGAACGACGCCGACCAGGCGATGTCGTTGCTGCGCAACGGCACCTACCGCCGCATCGACGCCGAGCACGTCACCCACCTGGACAAGCCGGACGAGTTCCTGTCGATCACGCAGCAGTTCTTCGCGGCACACCCATAGCAGGAGTCGCGGCGTCTCTCAGCGGTGATCGGCGTCCTGCGAACCGATCTCGGGTGCCGCCGGCTCGGCGAGCGCGGATAGCAGCCGCAACTTCTCCGCGTCAGCCGAGCCGACCTCGGCGTGGTAGGCGACCAGCATCAAGCCGTCGGCTCCACTGACCGCGAGCTTCTCTCTGTCCAGGCGGAGTTCGCCGACCGAGGGATGGTTGAACGTGACGGCGGCGCCGGTCCGCGATTTGACGTCGTGACGCGCCCAGAGCGTCCGGAACAGTGGACTCGCCAGCGACACCTCACCGACGAGTTCGATGTAGCGCGGATCGTCGATGTCAGTACCGACTGATTGGCGGAAACCGGCGACGAGCGCGCCCGCTGCGGCTTCGCCATGTGAGAACAACGCCTGCTCGGCAGGATCGAGAAAGATGTCGCGCAGCCGGTTGCGGCCAACCCGCAGCCGCGGTGAGAGCGCGGTCGCCAACGGATTGGCGGCGAGCACATCGAGGTAGCGGCCTTCGATGAACGCCGGGTACGGCAGATGCGCTACGAATCTCGCAGTGGATGGCGGTACGGTCTCGCGGCGAGTACGTCGCACCGTGCGTCGAGGACGTTCGGCGACCAGCGAGAGCAGGTAACTGTCGTCGTCGAGCTGGAGCACCCGGGCGATCGCCTGCAGTACCTGCACCGACGGGTTGCGGTCGCGCCCCTGCTCCAGACGCAGGTAGTACTCGGCACTGATACCGGCGAGCATCGCAACCTCTTCGCGTCGCAGGCCAGGCACGCGCCGCGACGTGAGGACCGGGATGCCGACCCGATCCGGGGTCACCAGTTCGCGGCGCGCACGAAGGTACTCACCGAGCAGATTGTGATCATCGGGCACCGTGTCACGGTAACCCCCGAGGCCACCCGGAGCCTGTCCCTGCGAGTACCAGTGTTCGCGGGGATCTGGACCGGCCACGACCGGCCGGACATCCTCGATCCCATGACCACAGACACCATTCTTGTCACCGGCGGCTCCGGCTTCATCGCCGGCCACTGCATCCTCCAACTGCTCGAGCAGGGCTATTCCGTACGCACCACGGTGCGCGACATGCGGAAGGAGACACAGGTCCGCAACGTCCTCGATGCTGCGGGCATGTCCCGCGGCGACGCGCTGACGTTCGTCCAGGCTGACCTCATGCACGATGTTGGCTGGTCAGCCGCGGTGAATGGCATCGACGCGGTGCTGCACGTCGCGTCGCCCGTGCAACCCGGGAAGGTCAAGGACGAGAACGATGTCATCGCGCCGGCGAGGGAGGGGACCCTGCGAGTGCTGCGCGCCGCGCGGGATGCGGGCGTACGGCGTGTGGTGCTCACGTCGGCTTTCCACGCGGTCGGATTCGGACATGGGCGTTCACATGCACCGTTCACCGAGGAGGACTGGTCAGTGCTCGACGGTCCGGGCGTGGACGCCTACGGCAAGAGCAAGATCCTGGCCGAACGCGCCGCGTGGGACTTCACCCGCGCCGAGGGCGGGACCACCGAGTTGGTGACGCTGCAGCCGGTGGCGGTCATGGGACCGCTGATGGGCAAGGACATCTCGGGCTCGAATCATCTCATCCAGAACATGTTGACCGGCAAGATGGCGGGTCTGCCCGACATGTACATACCGATCGTCGACGTGCGCGACGTCGCGGCGGCTCATGTGGGGGCGATCAAACCACCGGACGCCGCGGGGCAACGCTTCCTGATCGCGGCCGCGGAACCGGCGGTCGCATTGTCACAGGTGTCGAAGATCCTCCGGGATTCGCTCGGGGACAGCGCATCCAGAGTTCCGGCCCGTCGCATCCCAGGACTCGTGGTGCGCGTGATGGCATTGTCCTCCGAGGAGGCGCGCGGTGCTGCGGCCGAACTCGGTTTCCAGAAGATCATCACGATCGACAAGGCCAGAAAGGTTCTCGGCTTCTCGCCGCGATCCTCGGCGGAGGCTATCGTGGCCGCCGCGGAGAGCATCGTCGCCAACGGTCTCGGGTAGGAGTTCCGGGGAGTGGCGATCAAGCTCACGAGCCGAACCCCTCAGCCCGGCACCGGCCGACCCGACTGCTGTGACCAGAGTTCCGGGTCGTCGCGCAGTAGACGCGCGCGGCCTTTGCGCCGATAGCGCCAGATCTGCGTCACGCCGATCCCCCACAGCAGGAACTGCGCCGACATCGCCCAGGTGAAGGCGTCGGCGGGGTAGCCCGCCACGTCGTCGGGGGTGCGCCAATCGAGGATCAGGCCGATCAGCGCCACAGTGGTGAGGCTGGCGAAGAATCCGCCCTGGTTGATGATCCCGGTGGCAGTGCTGACCCGGACCACCGGATTCGACGTGCGGGCCAGGTCGAAGCCGATGATCGACGCCGGGCCGCCCATGCCGCAGATCACCACCAGGATGACCAGCAGCCAATAGGGTGCCGGTCCGGGCCACGCCAGCACCACCGCCCAGGCCCCGGCGATCGAGGCGACCACGAGCAGCACGAGGGTCGACCGATGCCACGGCCATCGAGTGATCAGCCCGGCGAAGACGGGACCGAACGCCATGATCGAGAGCACCATGATGGTCAGCAGCACACCGGCCGCCGCCGAACTGACGCCCTGTCCCTCGACGAAGAACGGGTACCCCCACAGCAAGCCCAGCACGGTCGCGCTGAACTGCGTCGAGAAGTGCATCCAGAACCCGAGGCGGGTGCCGGGGTGCCCCCACGACGAAACGAGGCTGTCCTTGATGCCGGCCAGGCCGAGCATCGGTCCCGACATCGAGCGCTGCTCCACGGAGTCGCGGACCACCACCAGCGTGGCGACCAGCAGCACGGCCCCGAGCGCAGCGGTGGCGAGGTAGGCGTGTGTCCAGCCCAACGCCGACAGCGCCCACGTCATCGGCACCGCCGCGGCGACCGCCCCGAGCTGTCCGAACACCCCGGTGAGCTGGGTCATCAGCGGGATGCGGCGGACCGGGAACCAGGCGGTCACCAGCCGCAGGACACACACGAACGTCATCGCGTCGCCGATGCCGACGAAGAATCGCGACGACAACGCCCACACGTAGTTGTCGGCGAACGCGAAGCTCAGCTGCGCGCAGGTGAGGATCAACGTGCCGGTGAGCAGCACCCGGCGCGGTCCGAACCGATCCACCAGTAGCCCCACGGGTACCTGCATGAGCGCGTAGATCAGCAGCTGCAGCACCACGAACGTCGACAGCTGCGACGCGGTGATGTCGAAGCGATCGGCCGCGAGCAGACCGGCGACGGCCAGCGACGAGCGATGGAACACGGCGACGAAGTAGACGGCGAGCCCGACGAGCCAGATCGCCATCGCCTGGGCCGGGCGCGGTGGGGCGGTCATCGGCGGAGGTCCCTGATGGGGTGCGGGGGCTGCAGACTGTCGAACACTCGGTTCATTGTCCGGCATGCGACCGGGCGTCCTCCGCCGGGTATCGCGCCGTCAGGTCTCGCACACCTCTCGGAAACCGGTGGCGAGGCTCTCGACCAGGACGTCGAGATCAGGGACCGCCGCGTCATCGACGTCGATCCCCATGCAGCAGTCACCGACGTAGGACAGCAGGGTCACGTTGAAGGCGGCACCGATGGTCGGGCCGAACGCGTACTGCCGGGTGATCTTCGCGCCCGCCAGGTACAACGGGACCGGCGAGCCGGGAACGTCGGAGGCGAGGAAGTCGACGTGCTCGAGCATCGCTCCGACCGCGGCGGCGGGTAGCACGTTCAGCGCGCCGGCGATGGGGTCGGCCAGCGGCACCGCCGGTTCCAGCCGCCACTTCATCACGATGTCGTGGATGCGGTCGATCAGTTTCTTCGGTTCGTCGAGATCGCACGGAATCCGGATCCGCACCAACGTGATCCGGTTCCCGCCGAGCGGGTCGTCCTCGTGGCGCAGGTTCATCGGCATGGTCACGCGCAAGTGATCGATCTGCGCATCGTGGCGTCGGTGATAGTCACGCATCCCGAGCACGATTCCGGCCAGGAAGGCGTCGTTGAGCGTTCCGCCGCCGGCTTCTCCGGCGGCAGCCAGCGCGTCGACGGGGACGTCCAGGGTGGCGAGATGTCGTCGGGTGCTGCGTTCGGTCATCACCGGCGACGCCGTGGAGGTGACCGGTTCGACGATCCGCGCGACCGACACCGCCGTTCCGGCGACGTCACGCAACGCCCGCAACGGCCGGACCACCATGCGGGCACCGAGCCGCGCCGCCGACGACACCGACTGGCGCACGACCGTGACACCGGAGGACGCGTACCAGCCGACGGTGTCGCGCAACGTCGGCGCGGGCGCGATCTGGTCGGAACTCGCGATCGGCTCACGCTCGGTGCCGCCTCGTTCGAAGTCCATGATCTCCGCGGCGATGCGCACCCCGCCGACCCCGTCGGTCAGCGAGTGATGGAACTTCATCACCACCGCGGCCGCCGCATCCTCCTCGAGGCCGTCGAGCAGTGTGTACTCCCACATCGGTCGCGCCGGGTCGAAGGCGGTCATCGCGGCGGTCCGCGCGACCTCGAGCACCCCGTCGAGGTTCTTCGGATGTGGGGCGTCGAGTCGGCGCACGTGCCAGTTGAGGTCGAAGTCGGCGTCGTCGACCCACCGCGCCGGCGCGAGTCCGCGGTCGGGCACGAGTTTGCGGCGCATCGCCGGCAGCACCTGCGCGGCGCGTTCGACCGTGGCGAGGAACCGATCCCAATCCGGGGAGGCGTCGAGCAGCACCACAACCACCACGGTCGAGCGCAGAATCGGGTTCTGCTCCATGTGCCAGGAGAACATGTCCGACTGGGTCATCCGGGGGGCGTCGTTGCTCACAGCAACCATGTTCCTCTGGTGATCCAGGACACGGGAGAGTCCTTCGGCCCCAGCCGGCGGCCGGACCTCCTTGGGTATGTGGTGCGCACCGCGGGCCTTCGTCAGGGAACCGAGTGTTACCCGGCTGCCGGAGCGAACGACGCCGACCGGGAAGAATGGTCGGCGCGTCCCTGGTGCGCGCTGAAGGGAGAACTGTGCGGCTGTTTCGTCGACGCGAGTTGGGGCTGGCCATCGTGCTGTCCGGGATCGCCGGGTTCGTGGATGCGATCGGCTTCGTCCACCTCGGCGGCTACTTCCTGTCGTTCATGAGTGGCAACACGACCCGGATGGCAGCGGGCGTGGCGCAGTTCCGGTGGGAGGTCGTCGGCATCACGGCCGGGTTGGTGGGGTCGTTCTTCCTCGGTGTGATCGTCGGCGCGGTGGCCGCCCGGGTGAGCAGCTCGCGGATGGGCGTGTTGTGGCTGGTGTGCACCGTCCTGCTGGCCGCCGCGGCCGTGGCGCAGGCGGGTTTCGACACCGCCTCGATGGGGGTGATGGCCGCATCGATGGGGATGATGAACTCGGTGTTCCAGCGTGACGGCGAGGTGACCGTGGGGCTGACCTACATGACCGGCACCCTCGTCAAGGCCGGCCAGCGGCTCGTCGACGCCTTCGCGGGCGGTCCACGCTGGCTGTGGCTGCGCTACCTGTCGCTGTGGGCCGGACTCGCCGTCGGCGCCATCCTGGGTGCGCTCGCCTACCGCGGCCTGGGAATCGACGTGCTGTGGCTGGCGGCCGGGGTGACGATCGTCATCGCCGCAGCCACCACGTTCTTGCGGCCGCGCCTACCGCAGCGGCCGGTACGGATGACCGAGCAGGAGTTTCCTCACTGACCGGGTGACGGCGGAGCCGATGCCTCATTCCACCCCGACCGATCTGAGCCAAAGCCCACCAGCATGGATGTGACCCGCGACACAATGGACGTGCCGCGTTGCCGCGCGGTGACGACGTGAGGGTGGTGCACATGACCGACGAGGTCGTCGTTCTGGCGGAGACACGCACGTCCGTCGAGCTGCGGGCGGTTACCGACTGGGCGTCGACCGCCCACCCGGGTGCCCCGGTTCGCCGGCCGGACGATGTCGACTTCGATGCCCTGCCGCCATCGACGATGCTGGTGCCGGTACGGCCGGTGTGGCTGCCCGCGGTCCGCCAGGGCGAGCGCCGCGTCACGCTCGGCGACGTGCTGGTGCTGTCAAACCCGCGGCGTCCTGTGGGACTGGTGCAGCCGCTGATCCGCGGCCGGCGGCCGGACAGTCTGCGCGTCGTGGAAGGGGCGCCGGCGACCATCGCGGAACTCCGTGAGCGCTACGCCCGCGACCTCGCCGAGGGTGCACCGTTCGGGAAGTACGTCGCCGTCCAGGCATCCCTGTCGGCCGAGCGGGCCGAGCGGCAGATCATCGGGGACCGCTACAAGGTGCCGCAGCTGGTCGCCGAACAGGTCAGCAGTTCGGCACGGTTCCAGGCCGGTGCGGCGAAGCTGGCCGCCGAGCTCGGCCGGCCCACCGAAACGGTGGTGGCCGAGGCCGTCGACAAGCTGTCCGGCTTCGTGGCCACCCAGAGCCGGCTGATGGACGATGTGTTCTCCGCGACCTTCGATCGGCTGCACGAACGGGCGTGGCATGTCACGGTGGATCTGGACACGCTCAACACCCTGCGGACCCTGAACAAGTCGACCGGCCTGGTGTTCCTGCCGTCCCACCGGTCTTACGTCGATCCGTTGGTGTTGGCGAAAGTGCTGCGCAGCAACGATTTCCCACCCACTCTGGTCCTGGGCGGCAACAATCTGTCGTTCTGGCCGGTGGGCCCGGTCGCACGCCGGGCCGGCATGATCTTCATCCGACGGAAGTTCGGGTCGGACCCGGTCTACAAGTTCGCCATGCGGTCCTATCTCTCCTACATCGTCGAGAAGCGGTTCAACCTGGAGTGGTACATCGAGGGCGGCCGCAGTCGCACCGGCAAGCTGCGTAAACCGATGATGGGCCTGCTCAACTACGTCGTCGACGCGGTGACCCAACTCGACTCCGGCGACGTGACCATCGTGCCCACCTCGATCGTCTACGACCAGCTGCAGGAGATCGGCGCGATGGCCGCCGAGGACGCCGGCGGCGCCAAGAAGCCCGAGGGAATCGGGTGGCTGCTCCGATATGCCAAGGCCCAGCGCAGCTATCTCGGCGAAGCAAGAGTCCGCTTCGGCACGCCGTTCTCGCTGCGCTCGGCACTGGACGACGCCGGTGAGGGCCGCGCCCGACTGGAGAAGGTCGCGTTCCGCGTGATGGACGAGATCAATTCCGCCACACCGATATCGGCGACTTCGCTGGCCGGCTTCGCGCTGCTGGGTGCACCCGACCGCGCCTACACCCTGGCGGAGATCGAGGCGATTCTGGTGCCGCTGCTCGACTACATCGCGCGCCGCGGCCTACCCGGACCCGACCCGGCGCGTTGTCGCGGGGTGGGCCTGACCCAGACTATGCGGGTGCTGGCCGGCAACGGCGTGGTGAGCTGTTTCGACGGTGGGTCCGAGCCGGTCTGGTCGATCGTGCCGGACAACCGCGCGGTCGCCGCCTACTACCGCAACGGTGCGCTGCACCATTTCGTGAACCGGGCCATCGTCGAGGTCAACATGCTGGCGGTGGCCGAAGGTGAGGTCCGCGCCACCGGCGACTACGCCACCGATGAAGGCCTGCTGGCCGTGGCGCAGCGCGAAGCCCTGCGGATACGAGATCTGCTCAAGTTCGAGTTCTTCTTTCCGGTCAAGGACGAGTACTTCCACCGGCTCGCCGCCGAACTCGACCTGATCGCGCCGGAGTGGCGCGAGCGGATACCGACCCAGGAGTGGACGTATGAGGTCCTGCACGGTCACACCGGCGCCCTGCTCGCGCGGCGGACCCTGCAACCATTCTTCGATGCGCAGCTGGTGGCCGCCACACGGCTCGTCCAGCTGGGCACCGCCGCGTGCGACAAAGCCGACCTGATCGCCGACTGCCTGGGCCTCGGCAGCCAGCTGTCATTACAAGGCATTGTGCGCAGCAAGGATTCGGTGTCCAAGGACCTTTACGACGGCGCTTATCGACTCGCCGACAATCGCGATCTCATTCACGGCGAAGGTGTCACAGATCTTCTTGCCGCCCGTCAGGAGTGGCTCGACGAGGTGAACCTCATGCGTGATCGACTCGCTCGTATCGCCGAGATCGAGGACATCCAACCGGCGCTCGGACAGAGGGATGCCCGATGAGCGCATTCACCGACCGGATGCGCGCGATCCGTGCGGCGCCGACGGGCAAGAAGGTGGCCGCGCTGTTCGACTACGACGGCACCCTGATCGAGGGCTTCTCTGCCGCGGCCATCATGCGGGCGCGCATGCGCAGCATGGAGTTCGGGCTCGGCGAGCTGGCCGACTACCTGCTGATCGGGCTGCGCGGCGTGGTGTCCGAGCAGGACTACGCCGAGGTACTCGCGGCGACGAAGCCGACATTCGCCGGCAAGACCTACACCGAGATGCTGGAGTTCGGTGAGGATCTGTTCAAGCATGAGACGGCGGCCAAGCTGCGCCCGCAGATGTGGCAGATCCTGCGCGCGCACCGGGAGATGGGCCACACGATCGTGATCGCCTCGTCGGCGACCCGATTTCAGATCGCACCGATCGCCCGGGAGATCGAGGCCGACCACGCGCTGGCCACCGATGTCGAGGTCGTCGACGGTGTGCTCACCGGCAGGATTCTGGGCCGACCGCTGTGGGGGCCGGGCAAGGCGGCGGCCGTGCGGGCGTTGGCCCGCGACCACGAGATCGACCTGGGCGCGTCGTTCGCCTACAGCGACGGCAACGAGGACATCCCTTATCTGGAGTCGGTCGGCCATCCGGCCGCCGTCTCGCCCCGTCGTTTGCTGCGCGCCGAAGCCGAGGCCCGCGGGTGGCCGATCCTGGACCTGAAGAACCCCACCTACAACCGGGCCGGCATGTTGGCCCGCACCGGCGCCTTCTACGGTTCGTTCATCGCTTCTGCCGCTGTGGGTTTCACTGCGGGACTGGTGCGTCGGAACCCTCAGACACTTGTCGAGACCCTCCCGACGGGTGTCGATGTCGGGTTGTCGCTGGCCGGTGTGCACGTGCGGGTCCTCGACGGTGGCGAATACCTCACCTCGGACCGACCGTGCGTTTTCGTGTTCAACCACCAGTCCAAACTCGACCTACCGGTGATGATCAACCTCGTCCGATCGGATGCGACGGGGGTGGCCAAGAAGGAAGTCCAGCGTGTGCCCGTGGTGGGTCAGATCCTCGATCAGGCCGGACTGGTGTTCATCGACCGCGCCGACCCGAGCCGGGCGATCGAACAGCTGGCGCCGGCGGTGAAAGCACTCCGTGAGGACGGGATGTCGCTGGTGGTGGCGCCCGAGGGGACACGGTCCGCGACGCCCCGGATCGGACCGTTCAAGAAGGGACCGTTCCACATCGCCGCGCAAGCGGAAGTACCGGTGGTCCCGGTGGTGATGCGTAACACCGGCGAATTGATGTGGCGCGGTTCGCAGTTGATCCGACCGGGAATCGTGGAGGTGCGGGTGCTGCCGCCGGTCGAGACAACCGGGTGGCGGGCCGAGGAGATGGGCACCCACGCCGAGGAGGTACGGCAGATGTTCGTGACCGCGCTCGCCGATTGGCCACTCGAGTCGTTCACCGACGATTCCCCGGAGTCCGAACAGGAGACAGTAGATGAGTGACACGGCTGATGCCGGCGATGCGGGTGATCGCCCGCTGGACTGGGCGAATGAGCCCCATATGAGCCCGGTGGACACCATCATGTGGCGCGGTGACACCGACCGGCGCATGCGCGGCACCATCTGCATGCTGGAGATCTACGACTGCGCCCCGGATTGGGATCGGCTGGTCGCCGCCCACGAGTGGGCGAGCCGGATGGCCCCGCGGTTCCGTCAGCGTGTGGTCGACTCACCGTTCGGCACCGGAACACCCAGCTGGGCAATCGATCCCGAGTTCGATCTGCATTACCACCTGCGCCGGATCCGGATCGGCGGAGACGGCAGCATGCGTGAGCTGTTGTCCACCTGCGAGCAGCTCGCCATGACCGCGCTCGACCCCGCCCGCCCGCCGTGGGAGGGCACGGTGATCGAAGGTCTGCCCGACGGAAAGGCCGCCTATTTCCTGAAGGGACATCACGCACTGACCGACGGACTGGGCGCCATCCTCGGTCTCGCCCAGTTGCATTCACCGACCCGCGAGCACAATCCGAGCAAACCGCAGCCGCCGAACCCCGAGCCGGACAACATCACCGCCCTCGATCTGCTGCGGCGCCAGTTCGGCGAGGAGGTCCGCCGGGTCCCCCATCGCCTCGATGTGGCCATCTCCGGAGTACGTGCCCTGGCACATCCGCGCCGCGCCTTGAGTTCTGCGTTGCGCTACGGGCGGTCGGTGCCCCGGGTTGCGGGGCTGGCGAGTCCACCCGGTTCCCCGCTACTCGCGCACCGCAGCCTGTCGTGGCGGTTCAGCGCATTCGAGGTTCCCTTCGCCGATCTGAAGGCGGCCGCCGCGGCCACCAAGGCGTCCATCAACGACGTCTATCTGGCCGGGCTGATCGGCGGCTTCCGGCTGTATCACGAGAAGATGGGCGCTCCGGTGGACGCGATCCCTGTCGCGATCCCCATCTCGGTGCGCCGGCCCGAGGACCCCGCCGGCGGAAACCGGATCGCGGTGGGCCGCCTGTCCGGGCCGGTCGCCATCGCCGACCCGTTCGAACGTGTGCTGACCATCCGGGAACAGGTGCGCGTCGCCCGCCACGAACCCGCGGTTGACCTGTTCAACACCCTAGGCTCGGTGATGGCCTGGCTACCCGGATCGCTGCTCATGCAGTTCAGCGGGACCACCAGCCAGAACGATCTGCAGGCCAGCAACGTCCCCGGAATCCCCTGGGACACCTACGTTGCCGGCGCCAAGGTGGAACGGATGTTCCCGTTCGGACCGCTACCCGGTTGCGCGATGATGGCGACGATGATCACCCACAACGGCACCGCCTGCCTGGGCCTGAACTCCGACGGCGCCGCCATCACCGACCTCGAGTTGTTCGCCGACTGCCTCGTGGCCGGGTTTGGTGAGGTGCTCGCGCTGGCCGCCGACGACGACCTCGCGGCGGGGGTGCTACGTCGCGTGGTGTGACCCCCGGCCCGGGTGGATCGGTTCGTCCCCCGGGAATCGCTTCGCCCTCCGCGTGCACACAGAGGATGAGCTGAAAGCAGGCGGACGAAGCTGTGCGTGCGGGTACGATCCGGATGTGCGCGGAACAGTGCGCGGCGCTTTCGTTGGCGGCGTGATCCTGTGTGCGGCGGTCGTCGAGCCGGTGCAGCCCGTGTCCGGCGCGCCGTCGGCCTGGGCGGCCGCCTGCGGTGTACCGCTCAGCGCCACCGAGGTGTCCGAGATCGTCAGCTTGTCCGACCTCGACACCCTGCCCAGCAGCCCGACCTTGCCACGGCTGGAGGCCACAGCCTCGCGCCTCAACAGGATCACCGAAATCCTTGTTCAGCACAGGGATTGGCGCGCGACGTTCGCACTCGGCCTGGATGCCCTCGAACAGGAGGCGGTGCTGCCACTGCAACGCACCGAGTCGGCGTTCGACGATCCCGACTATGCCCACCGGCTCAGCATCGCGGTGATGAGCCAGTTCCTGGTGAACCTGCACGGGGAGTTCGCTTCCGGCCACGTCGAGCCGCGCTGGGCGCGCCACTTCGCGCTGGCCCACGACTGCAGCCTGTCGCTCGGACGCGTGGCGATGACCGGATACAACGCGCACTTCACCGTGGACATGCCCCGCGCTGTCGCCGCGATCGGTTCCCGGCCGGACAACGCACGCGACTACTTCACGGTCCTCGACACGATCGGGCGCAACACACATGTCATCGTCGACCGCACCAAAGCGGTTTTCGGCAATGCTCTCGGCCCAGTCCTCGATGTCTTGTCATTCAACGGGTTCACCACTGCCGGCTTCGGCGGTTTCAACGCGATCAACTTCGCCAACGGCCTGGCGTTACAGAACCCGAGCCTGCGTGGAGCGACCGAGGCCGCAATAGGCGCGCAGTGGAAGTCCGTCGACGTCGCCGTTCAGGTCCTGTAAGGACTGCGCAGCTTCTCGGCACCGAAAGTGCTGTTCGCCATCTGATGTCGGTGTCACACTTCTGGCGTGACACCGAAGAGATCGCCCCTGGTCCTGCTGCATGGCGTAGTCGGCTCGGGCCGCGTCTGGCAGGACGTCGTTCCGCAGTTGTCCGAACATCACAATGTCCACACGCCAACACTTCTCGGGCACCACGGCGGTCCTCCGATCCGGCGCCGTCCGATCCGCGTCAGCGACGTGGTGGACGCAGCGGAACGCTACCTGGATGAACATGATCTGGCGAGGCCGCATCTCGCCGGGTACTCGCTGGGCGGATGGGTGGCCATCGAGTTGGCACGGCGCGGGCGCGCCGCAAGCGTCTGCGCCTTCTCCCCCGCAGGCTTCTGGTGGAACCGCGGCGCCCATGAACGGACCGTTAGACAGATACGCAGGTCGCGTACGCTGGCGCGTGTCTCCCGCCCGATAGCGCCGCTCGGAGTCAGGTCGGCGACAGTCCGCCGCCTCGGTTTGCGCGCCATCGCTTGTCACGGCGATCGCCTCACCGCGGCGAGGGTCCGGGAAATGATCGACTACTCCATCGACTGCCCGTTCATGGATGACTACGCACCCGTCGAGCAGGCCGAGCCGATGGACCCGTTGCCGTGCCCGATAACTCTGGCATGGGCCCAGTGCGACCGGCTCGTTCCAGCCGCTACGTATGGCCGGACGGCACGCGAACGACTGCCCGGCGCGCAGTGGGTACTTCTGCCCGGCGTCGGACACATTCCGATGATCGACGACCCCGACCTGGTGGTCCGGGCCATCGGGGCCGTGACCGGTGGTCCAGCCTGACCTGCGGGGGCATTTTGGGTCAAGGCCAGGCGGGTGCTCCGGGTCCCTTCGGTTGTCCGCCGACTCGCCACACTGCAACCCATGCGAAGGAGGCGGTCGTCGTGCGTCACGACAGGGACGCGATCACCTCGACGAGCGTATCCGGCCCTGCACCTTCCACATTGAGCAAATGGCCGGCCTCCGGCACCACGACCAGCCGAGCACCCGGAATTCCGTCAGCCATTCGGTGAGCATGTGACCGTGGCGTGGTCCGATCCGCGTCACCGACCATCACCACGGTCGGCACCCGGATCTCACCCAATCGCGGGTAGCGATCCTCGGCGTTGAACGCTCGCAAGATGGGCACCAACGGACCATGCCGGTTCATGTGGTCGTTCAACCCCGTTCGGGACACGTCCACGACTGCCGGCGACGGCGTCGATCCGCACATTGTGATCGCCAGGAGCCTTCCGCCGGCGTCGGTGCGGGCGATACGCTGCATAATCCCGGCCTCGGCCAGCGGAACCTGGATCCGAGTCTGCGGCGCTCCGTGGTATACACGTCCGGCCCAGGTGGAGAACAACACCAACCCACGAAGCCGGTCTCTTACCTCCGGTTGGTCCAGGACTGCCCGGATGGCGACAAAGCCACCCATCGAGTGCCCGACGAGTATCGCGTCACGGAGGTCGAAATGGGTGAAGATGGCGGCGTAGTCTTCGGCCATCTGGCCCGATCCGATGCCGTCCGCCCCGATCGTGGAGTCGCCATGACCGCGCTGGTCGAATGCGATGACGCGGTAGCCGTTTTCGATCAGCTTGTCCCAGACAAGGTTCCAGTTCCACCACGCGCCGGTGTAGCCATGCGCAAAGACGACCGGCTTACCGCTGTCGGCGTACCGGACCTGAAGGACGGTGCCATCCGGTCTCGTGAGCGACAGCTCCTCGGCGGCTGGGCGCGACATGAGTCGCTCACGCGGCACCGGATCCGGATTCTGCGCCACCTTGTCCAGCAGCGACCGCACGCCGAGCGCGGCAGCCGCAGACGCCACCCCCAACGCGCAGGCAGTGATGCCCACAACCGACGACAGCTTCGCCATTCGACCTCCCCGATCACGTTCGGAGCGAGTCTAGTGTGACATCGACGTCCGAGTTCGATGTATGCCGAAGTAGCGGACTCTCTCGCGGTCCGTGGCTCGGATATACGGAACAGTTTGCGTACATACTGGTGCGATGACGAAGCATCTGATCGACATCGATGACGAGACGCTGGGCGCTGCCCGCGCCGAGTAGGGCACCAGCACGAAAAAGGACACTGTGAACGAGGCGTTGCGACGTGCAACAGCCGTTCGTGAGCCCCGGATCACTGCGGCCCTGGACGTGCTCGCGAACGCTGACCTCGACGATCGCTCCGACGCGTGGCGCTGAGCTTCGTCCTCGACACCAGTGTGGTGAAGAGACCCGGACGGCCCGAGGTCCGTGCGGCCGTCGAACCGCTGGCCCGCAGCGGACAACTCGGTCGAGCGCGCATTCGCGACCTCGAAGTAGGCTACTCAGCTCGCAACGCCGACGAATGGGATCTTCTCGTGGGAGCCCTCGACGCCTTCTCCGCATTGGAAAACACTGCCGCTCATGTGAATAGAGCATTGCAGGTTCAGCGGTTACTCGCTGCGCGAGGCCAGCGGGGGCGCAAGATCCCGGACCTGCTCATCGCAGCGGCAGCCGAAGAACTGGGCATCACTGTTCTACATTACGACGCGGACTTCGACCTCATCGCCTCAGTCACCGGGCACATGTGTCGGTGGGTTGTACCCGCAGGGAGCATCGAATAGGCCACGCGGACAAAGGTCCCGCGCAAATATTGCACGAGTTCGTTCCGAGCAGGAGTGTCTCAAGCTTCTTACACACGTGCAGCGCTGGTGAACTCGTCGTGGCATTCTGACCAGAGCCAACTAGGCATCGCCGCATCGACTGCGGAAGCACCGAAGAACTCGTTCATCTCGCCCTGGCCGGTGACCCACTTACCGGCTACCGTCTGGTCCGATTCGCCGTCACCGCAGACATCGCCCGATCTGTCGCGGCTGCCGCTCACCTCGGCGTGATCACCAGACAGGTCTACCAAGAGACCCGATACCTCCAAAACTGCTTGGGGCAGATCTATTCACTCCAGGACTCCGAGGATCGGGCCAGCGCCTTCTCACCCCAACAGGCGCCCAGTTGCGCGACACGGCGCGCGCCAACATTGACCGCATGCGCATCGTTGCCGACCGCGCAAACATGTCGGAACAATCGCAAGCGTAGCCTGCAGCTCCCGCCAGACTCACACATCCAACGCCAACTCGGACATATCCACGGGCCTCTTCGTCTCCACATTTCACGATGGCGACGACAACAACAACTACCCGCGCGCCATATCCACGAACTTGCTCAAATGCAGTTGGTGCGCAACGGTTATCGTCGCCGTGGGACCATTGCGGTGTTTTCCCAGGATGATGTCGGCTTCACCGGCGCGTGGGTCGTCGCGCTCGAAGGCATCGGGCCGGTGGAGCAGGATCACCATGTCGGCGTCCTGCTCGAGGCTGTTGTGCAGTGCGATGCCGTTGGCGATGAAGTTGTGGGCACCCGGCACGGTGCCATCGAACACGTCCCGCTCGCCGACGGATTCGATCTCGACGATACGGTCCCAGTACACATCGTTTGTCGCAAGCATCTTGATCTCTGCACTGTTCAGCACCTGGGCAACTCGAGCAAGACGGGACCGACTCGGAGAGTGTTTCCACATTGTGGAGCCACAGAAACGCGAGCCCATCGCCGCAGCGAACTCTCGGTGAGTCATCCCGCTGTCGCGCAGCAGCCCTCGAACCTGATCCCACACCGCCTTCGGAACAGTGTCCACGTTGGTGTTCGGCTCGATGCTCTCCAACTCCCTCAGGACACGACGTGCTTTGACACCTCTCGCGCCATGCACCCCGATCTTGGCGAGAAACGTCGTCTGCGCGTCGACCCCGTTGATGGTCACTTGCCAACATGCGCGGTAAGAAGCCTTCTGCGTCCGTGCAATGCGCGCGTAGATGCCAAATCGCAGGAGCAGCTGCGCGACGTCATCGGCCAATTGCCGTGATGTCGTCGCGTAATACACCTGGCCCTGCTTTCGCTTCTCATCCCAGCGAACGGACCCGTCTGTCGACCACAGATGCTGAAGGAACAGTGCAACCTGGTCTGTTGGCAGCGAGAAAACCGTGGGAGGAACGAACTTCTCGTAGCTCCTCAGGCCGAACAAGCCGAGCTCGTCAAGCCACGCGGCTATCGGATTCCTCTTGCCATGCGTCAGTCGATACGGCGCCGGCAATCGGAGCGTCGTCACATGTGCCGCCGGGTAGTTGTCGCGAATCGCCTTCACGCCGAAATAGCTGGCGGCATGCTGAACAGCTTGGAGATTCTCTTCGTCCACGCTTGCATACCGCAATGGCTGTCGCTTCACACAGGATCCATCGCCGATCATATGCGCGAGCATGATGAGTTCCTGCTCAGCCATCAACCCAGTGTCACGCGGCTCCGCAACCCATCGTGGCGCCGCGACACGATCCCCGAACGTAAGTTCCTGCAACGGAATCCAGCCGTCGACAGTCAGAAACGGATGGTTCCCGGTCGCCTCGACGACCCGCCCGGACGCCATGCGTACCCGGAAGACCTCTTTACGGCCGCTCGGAAAGACTTTGACCATCCGACGTTTGACCAAACGCATACGCTCGTTGAGCGACCACACCAACGGCTGCTCACCCGTCGCCATCAGCTCACCGAGCGTGACCTCGGACCCATTGTCAGCGCGCAGGATTCGCGCCGAGGCGGGCAAGCATCCCGACTCACGCAGGTCCGACACCTGCGGTTTCTTGTCGGTCCGCTGTTCCGGACCACGGTTGAGCTGACTGATCGCAACCACCGGAACCTCGAGTTCCTTTGCCAGCAGCTTCAACTGGCGGGAAAACTCGGAGACCTCCTGCTGGCGGGACTCGACCTTCTTGCCCGACGTCATCAGCTGCATGTAGTCGACGACGACGAGGCGCAGGTCTTGGCGCTGTTTCAACCGCCGCGCCTTGGCGCGGATCTCCATCATCGTCAGGTTCGGCGAGTCGTCGATGAACAGTGGCGCTTCGGAGATCTCACCCATGCGGCGGGCGAGGCGGGTCCAGTCGTCGTCGGTCATCGAACCGCCACGCATGTCACCGAGTTTGACCTTGGCCTCCGCCGACAGCAGACGCATGACGATCTCGGTCTTACTCATCTCCAGCGAGAACATCGCACTGGTCAGTCCATTGGAGATCGAGCACGATCGCAGGAAATCCATCGCCAGCGTCGAGTTGTGCGTGGGCACCATCGCCTCGCCGGCGAGGTACATGTGCTCGTTGTTGTCCACCTCGACGCAGCGCACCGGGACCGAATCGATGGGCCGCACGTTGACGAGCCGCCGTACCCCGGCGCGGCGACGGAGTTCCTTATGGCGAATCGCCTTGTGGTGCACGGTGAACACGTCGTCGTCGGCGTCTACGCGCAGCCAGCCGGTCGCGGACCTCTTGTAGTTGTAGCCCAGCCCGGCCACCAGGTCGGCGACGACGGCGGTCATGTGCCGCGTGGCGGCCGGCACCGTGATCCAACCGTCGTCGTCGACCGTGGCACGCGCGTCGAGCAACCCCGCGAGCAGTGCCCGACGCTGCGCGATCGACCCCCGCAGATACTCGAACGGAATACGTCCGCCGAGATCGGCCATCAACGTCATCACGTCGACCGGGCCCTCGGCGTCGATCCGCATGCCGATCTCGGGATCGTCGAAGGCCATGCCGGCCAACGCGGCAACGGTGTACGGCCCGTAAGCGAAACGCTTGCGCGGCAGATCCAGCGGTTGGGTGTTGCGCACCACGGCGCATCCGACGTGGGCGCGCAGCGCGCCGGTGGTGACGGTCTGCCGCTTACCGTCGATGTCGGCAACCCACTGATGTTGTTCGTCGGCGACGAGCATTGTGCCGTCGTTGAATTCGACCTCATAGCACGGTCGTTCGGTCATCACCTCGGTGGCGGCGACCACCCGGGTGGGCCGGCCCTGCGCATCGAGCAGCTGATCGCCGACGCCGACGGTGCCCATGGTGGTCCAGCCGGTCGGCGTGGGCAGCGGTGTGTCGAGCGCGAGCGCCTTGCCGACACCGGGGCGGGCGGCGACGATGATCATCTGCCCGGGATGAAGACCGTTGGTGATCTTGTCCAGGTCGACGAAGCCGGTCGGCACTCCCAGCGACAGTCCGCCGCGCGAGGCGATGGAGTCGATCTCGTCCATCGTCGGCTGCAGCAGCTCCTCGAGCGGCAGATAGTCTTCGGCGGTGCGACGTTCGGTGACCTCGTACACCTCGGCCTGCGCGCGGTCGACGACCTCGGCGACGTCCTGGCCGTCGGCCCCGGCGTACCCGAATTGGACGATGCGAGTACCGGCGGTCACCAGTCGGCGCAGAATCGCCTTCTCCGCGACGATCTCGGCGTAGTAGCCCGCGTTGGCCGCGGTCGGCACCGTGGAGATCAGGGTGTGTAGGTACGGAGCACCGCCGATCCGGCGGAGCTCACCGGCCCGCTCGAGTTCGGCCGACACCGTCACCGCATCGGCCGGCTCCCCCTTGCCGTAGAGCTCCAGGATGGCGTCGTAGACCGCCTGATGCGCGGGACGGTAGAAGTCCGCGGACCGCAGCTTCTCGACCACATCGGCGATGGCGTCCTTGGACAGCAACATGCCACCGAGCACCGACTGCTCGGCCGCCATGTCCTGGGGCGGTTGCCGCCCAAAATCCTCCGTGGGAACTCCGTCGTTCCCGCGGCCTGCTCGTCCCCCGGACACCGGTTCCAAGTGGCCCGGTTCGTGCCCGCGGTCGTCGACTACAGCCACTCGTGTCAAACCTCTCGCAGTACTTGCACCACTCGACTTCGAGTGGGTCCGACTCTGTGGCGTCCGCGGCATGCGCCGCCGACGTCGGTCGTGCTGCCTCCGTAGTAGTCGGCGGCACCGACAGGCTTTCCCGACGGACCCCGAGCGCTCACGCAGAAGCACTGACGGAGCACATTAGATCCCCGATCCGGGCGCACTCAAACGCGGTTGTGCACAAGTTTGTCAGCAAACTGTGGACCGACTGTGGACGCGTTCGGAAGTGTTGTGAACCCCCTGTGCACAACATGGGGAGACCTTTGTTGTGGACAAATGTCGTCGCAGGTCAGCGGGGTGATCCTTCATCCACAGCCGGGGTGGAAAATTCCCTCGGCGTGTCCCGCCGAACGCCCGGATCGGCGTGTTGCCCTCAAGGTTCAACCACGCGTTGCCAACGACTCGGTAAACATCGCGTGTGACCCCGGTAACAGCTGGTCATCGCGCCGCTGGTTTCTGAAGTGCGAGTGGGTCAGCTGTCCACAGATCGTGACGAGGCGGCCCACACACCCCCGAACGTGTGTTGGAATGGTCGACGTGGGGAGGCAACAACATCTGCGGACATCGCGCACCGGTCGACGGCTGCCGGCAAAGGCAACCGTCGTCGTGGCGCTGGCGGTGACCGTCGTCGCGGTACTCGCGGGTCCGGCGCCGAGTTCGTCGGCGGCCCCGCCCGGCCCGACCTTGCCCGCCGAGTTCGACCTCTCCCGCTACCAACCGGTCAATCCCGAACAGTTCCGGTCGTTGGCCTACGTCGACAACGGTCGCGGTTTTCTGCGGGTCGGGCGCTGGATGTGTCAGATCGGCCCCGGCTACCGCTACGTCGGCTGTCAGGGGCATCCCGCGACCGCTCCACCCGACGTCCGGGGCGCGGCGATCTCCGGCGACCAGCAGGGGCCGTGGTGGGTGCCACCTGGCACCACCTATCGTTTCGGCGCACCGTCGGGCTTCCGGCCGCCGACCCTGCCGATCGGCAGCCGCGTCACCCTCTACGGCGTCACCTGCACCGCACCCCGGGCGGATGTGGTGGCCTGCCGAACCGGCTCGCGGGCGATGATCTTCACACCGGGCTGGCACAAGTTCTTCTTCCCCAGCGGCGACATCGCGCACAGTCCGAATCCGGCTCCGCGCTACCTACCGCCACGACTGCAGTACTGGAATCAGTTGCCGGTATCCCCGGCACCGCCGCGCTGACGGTGGCCGGGGGACCGGGACTCAGATGAAGGACCGGAGCTGGGTGGCGAAATCGAACACCCAAGCGCGCGAACGTCTGTGTGCTACCCGACGCGGCGATGCGGGGGCCGTGGCCCGGGCAGCCGCGGCCACCGCCCGACGCTTGCGACGTTCGGCCTTGCGATGGGCCCGCTCTCGGGCCGCGATGACCTGACGCTGCTCGTAGCGGGCGAAGTCGATCGAGGGCTGGAAGAAATAGGCGAGGACGGCGATGACTGCGCCGACGATGATGATGGTGATGAGCATGGCGAACGTCTCCTGCGGTGCTGTGATGTGTTGTCGCACGAGCCCCGTGGACGTTCGCCTCGTTGCGTCCATCCGGTCCCCCCGGATGTGGTGAACTCGTGGGAGTGACGCTACGGCGGGGGTGAGAGCGTGCCATGCGTACTGGGCTACGCGAGTTTGTTGGGTGGGGGCGTCATCGGTCTGTTGACTACGCAGGTGGTCTCGTCGTCGTGGTGGGTGACACTGGTCTCGATACGTCCTCGCCTAGCGGCTCGGACTACTCCACCAGCAATTCGGCGACGGCGGGAACTGCGCAATACGGGCACGATGACCGCGCACGGATGAATATGGGCGACACCGAGAGCGGCACTTTTCCGGGGTGGGTAAAGTTCTTCTCACGTTGAACAAGCAGCGACCCGGTACTGCCGCGCGCTCGCTGCCGGGTCTTGAGCCGGTGAGAGGTCCCCCGACTTGACATTCGACAGAGTCGACAGCGCTCGACTCCAGCGCCAGATCGCCGATCTGATGACACGGGTGCAGCGCCATGCCGACACCGACGTGCCGCTGGCCCTCGACGAGCTCGCCGCCGGCGCGGCCGAGCTTATCCCGGGCGCGCAGTACGCTGCGGTCACCGTGGCCACCGACAACAACATCGTGGACACCCCCGCGGCCACCCACCGCTATCCGGCCATCCTCGACGACATCCAGCACGACGTACGCGAGGGCCCCTACCTGCAGCTCGCCATGGACAAGGAACCGATCCGGATCGACGACCTGGAGCAGGAGACGCGGTGGCCCACCTACTGCCGCCTCGCGCTCGAACGCACCCCGATCCGCTCGCTGCTGAAGTTCCCCCTCGCGAGTTCGACACACACGCTCGGCGCACTGACCGTGTGCTCCGACACGCCCCACGCCTACGACGAGCATGCCTTCGACGTCGCCCACGCGTATGCCACGCACGCGTCGCTGGCGTGGGATGCGCTTCGTCGCAAAGAACAATTCGCCACCGCCCTGGCGACCCGCGACATCATCGGCCAGGCGAAGGGCATCATCATGGAGCGCTACAGATGCAGCGCCGACCACGCCTTCGGGTTGCTCAAAAAGCTGTCGCAGGAGACGAATCGACCGCTGCGCGACGTCGCCCGACAACTCGTGGATGCCGACGCGCCGATGGCCGAGGCCGACGACGCGGGGGTCAACCCGGGCGGGTGACGCCCGGCGCAGCGTGTGCCGCGAAGACGACGATGCCGGCCGGCCCCAGAGGGGACCGGCCGGCATCGTGTGTCGACTGAGAAGGTCGGATCAGCCTGCGACGACCGCGAGTTCGACGGTGGCCCGCACGTCCGGGTGCAGGTTCACCACGACCGGGTAGTTGCCGGTGGCCTTGATGTGGCCCTTCGGCAGCTCCACGTTGCGCTTGTCGACGGCCGGGCCGCCGGCGGTCTTGATGGCGCCCGCGACGTCGGCCGCGGTGACCGAACCGAACAGCTTGCCCGAGTCGTGGGTCTTCACACCCAGCGACACGTCGCTCAGGGCCTCGATGGCCTGCTTGAGCTCGTTGGCGTGCTCGAGGCCACGGACCTCGCGTGCGGCCTGCACGCGACGGATGTCCTCGACCTGCTTCTCGGCGCCGCGGGTGGCCTTGATGGCCAGGCCGCGGGGCAGCAGGTAGTTGCGGCCGTAGCCGTCCTTGACCTCGACGGTGTCGCCGGCTTCGCCGAGGTTCTCCACGGCGGCGGTGAGGATGAGTTTCATATCAGATCCCTTCCCGCTCAGCGTCCGGTCGAGGTGAACGGCAGCAGCGCCACCTCACGCGAATTCTTGACGGCCACAGCGACATCGCGCTGGTGCTGCACGCAGTTGCCGGTCACGCGACGCGACCGGATCTTGCCGCGATCGGACAGGAAACGGCGCAGCAGCGCGGTGTCCTTGTAGTCGATGACGGCCTTCTTGTCTTTGCAGAAGCTGCACGCCTTGGTCTTGGTGACCTTCTCGACGCGAGGCTTCCGGCTGCTCTTTGCCTTTGCCATTGGTACTCCAGTGTGTTTCTAGAAAGGTGGTTCGTCGTCCCCGCCACCGAACGATCCACTGCTCGCGGGCGCGCTGCCCCAGGGATCGTCGGCAACCTGCTGTCCTCCGCCGCCGCGGCTACCGCCGCCACCGCCGGAGGAGAATCCGCCGCCACCACCACGCGAGGCCTTGTTGACCTTGGCGGTGGCGTAGCGCAGCGAGGGACCGATTTCGTCGACCTCGAGTTCCACCACAGTGCGCTTCTCACCCTCACGGGTTTCGAACGACCGCTGCTTGAGGCGGCCTTGCACAACAACCCGGGTTCCCTTGGACAGGCTCTCGGTCACGTTCTCCGCGGCGTCGCGCCAGATGTTGCAGCGGAGGAACAGCGCTTCGCCGTCCTTCCACTCATTGGTCTGACGGTCGAACGTGCGCGGCGTGGAGGCCACCGTGAAGTTGGCCACCGCGGCTCCCGACGGCGTGAACCGGAGTTCCGGATCGGCGGTCAGGTTGCCTACAACGGTGATGACCGTGTCGCCTGCCATGTGTCTCCCCTTGGGTCGTGGTTGGGCACTCGTTGATCGACGTGTACCGGGACGTTGGGTTCAACCCTAGAGCCCGGCACCGACTGCTTTGGTGTCGATCAGGGAACTGTGGACTACTTCCGCAGGACCTTGGTGCGCAGAACCGACTCGTTGAGCTTCAGCTGGCGGTCGAGCTCGGTGACCGTCTTGGGCTCGGCGTCGAGATCGATGACGGCGTAGATGCCCTCGTTGTGCTTGGCGATCTCGTAGGCGAGACGGCGCTTACCCCAGATGTCGACACCATCCACCTTGCCGCCATCCGTGCGGACAACGTTGAGGAAAGTATCCAGTGAGGGTGCGACGGTGCGCTCGTCCAGATTCGGATCGAGGATGACCATCAATTCGTAGTGACGCATAAGACCACATCACCTCCTATGGGCTAGGTCGGCCACGGACTGTCCGTGGCAGGAGGGTCGCCTGCGTCGGCAACCGCTCCAAGATACACGACAAACCCCTGACCAGCGAAATCGATGCGCGATCACCGAACCTCGCGGCAGCCGTCGGGTGTTTTGTGCGTTTGTGACAACCGCCGTCGCAGACTTCGTCCCGGCAGGACGTGGTGTGCATCACAGTGCACCCCATAGCGTCATGCATCACACATTCCAAGACGCGTGAAGGTGAGTGATGACAGCTTTCGACTATCTGCCGTGGCGGCTCGCCGGTCGATCGGTTTCGGCGCCGGCAGTGTCCGACGACCGGATCACCCTGACGCACAGTGAGTTCGATGCCCGCACCGCTGCGGTCGCACAGCAGCTGAGTGAGCTGGGGGTCGGCGTCGGCGACGTCGTGGCGGTGATGCTGCCCAACCGCGCCGAATTGGTGATCGTGGTCGGTGCCGCCTGGCGGATCGGTGCCGCGGCCACCCCGGTCAACCCGGCGTTCACCGCCGAGGAGGCGTCGCGACAGATCGGTGACTCGGCTGCGCGGGTCGTCGTCACCCTCGACGGACACTCCCCGCACCCCGGGGCGGCCGGAATCCACGTCGACGACCTCGCCACCGAGGTCACCACCGACGTCCCGCCACGGGAGCCCGCCCCCGACGACCTGGCGCTGGTGATCTACACCAGCGGCTCCACCGGCCGCCCGAAGGGTGCGATGCTCACCCACGCCAACGTCGATGCGATGACCTCGATGATGGTCGACCATTTCGGGCTCACCCCGGCCGACCACTGCATGCTGATCCTGCCGCTGTTCCACGTGAACGCGCTGATGGTGTCCACATTCGCACCGCTGCGCGCCGGCGGGCAGGTCACCATCGTCGGGACGTTCTCGGCGAGCCGGTTCTTCGACGACCTGGCGCGGGTGCGGCCCACCTATTTCTCCGCGGTGCCGACCATCTTCGCGCTGCTCGCCGCGACACCGGCCAACGTGGAACCGGACACGTCGTCGGTGCGGTTCGCGGTCTGCGGCGCCGCGCCGGTGTCCGAGGAACTGCTGCGGGCGGTCTCGGACCGGTTCGGATTCACCATGGTCGAGGGGTACGGCCTCACCGAGGGCACCTGCGCCTCGGCGTGCAACCCGGTCGACGGCATCCGCAAACTCGGCACCGTCGGCCCCGCCATCGCCGGCCAGCAGATCCGCGTCGTCGACCCGGACGGCCACGACGTGCCCGTCGGTGAACGCGGTGAGGTGCTGATCGGCGGACCCACCGTGATGGCCGGCTACCTCAACAACCCGGAGGCCACCGCCGCGACCATCGTCGACGGCTGGCTGCACACCGGCGATGTCGGCATCCTCGACGACGACGGCTACCTGCAGGTCGTGGACCGCATCAAGGACATGATCATCCGCGGCGGAGAGAACCTCTACCCCAAGGAGATCGAGTCGGCGCTGGCCGGCGCGCCGGGCGTCCTCGAGGTGGCCGTCGTCGGCAAACCCGACGCCCTGCTCGGCGAGGTGCCGGTCGCCTACGTGGTGCCCTACCCGGACGCCGACGTCTCGGCCGACGAGCTGCGCGCGCACTGCGCCGACCAGCTGACCCGCGTGAAAGTGCCCGCCGAGATCACCGTGTTGCCGGCCTTGCCCAAGAACCCGGTCGGCAAGATCGACAAACCCACACTGCGAGCACGACTCGTGGCCGTCTGACCCGGTCGGCGGTCGCCACCTACGGCCGCCGGCATCCACCAAGAGAACGCCGCACACACGAAACACGTCGTCGTGTGGCGATACCCCCTACCCGAAAACACCCGACAGGAAAGGACTCCCCCGATGGGATTCAAGACAGCCGAGATGCCGCCGGTGGACCCGGCCGAGTTCGGTTCCATGCCGTTCATGGCCCGGATGAAGCTGCTCGCCGTGCACTGGGGCGAATACGGCTTCGGCGGACCGAAGCAGCTCAACATGCTCTACGTCTACAAGCTGCTGTTCTACGCCGGCGTCGGCGTGCTGTTGGTCGGCCTGACCACCCCCGGGCTGGGCGGCTTCGCCGAGTTCACCTCGTGGTGGACCGAACCCATCGTCTACATCAAGCTGATGGCGTGGACGGTGCTGTTCGAGGTCCTCGGCCTCGCATCGTCGTCGGGACCGCTGGCGTTCAAGTTCTCCCCGTTCATCGGCGGCTGCCTCTACTGGCTCAAACCCGGCACCCTGCGGGTACCGCCGTGGCCGGGCAAGGTTCCGCTGACCCGCGGTGACACCCGGCAGTACTGGGATGTCGCGGTCTACGGACTGATCCTGGCCAACCTGGTGTTCTTGATCGTCTTCCCCGGTTCGGAGACCTCCCGGGTGCCGGGCAGCGAGGCCGGTCTGCCGCCGCAGTGGGCGATGTTCAGCTACGTCGCTCTCATCATCGCGATGGGTTTGCGCGACAAGACGGTGTTCCTCGCCGCCCGCTCCGAGCAGTACCTCGCGGCGCTGTTCGTGTTCGCCGCGGCCGGCTCGGTGGTCGACATGATCGTCGCCGCCAAGATCTTCATGTTCGCCAGCTGGTTCGGCGCCGGCATCTCCAAGCTCGGCCGGCACTTCAGCCCCGTCGTCGCCGCAATGGTGTCCAACACGCCGTGGATCACCTCGACCCGGTTCAAGCGCAGCCTCTACCGCGACTTCCCGCGTGACCTGCGGCCGTCGCACGTCAGCGGTGCGATGGCCCACGGTCTGGGCACCATCGTCGAACTGGCGCTGCCGGTGATCCTGCTGTTCTCCACCAACAAGTGGCTCACCCTCGCCGCGCTGATCGGCATGCTCGGATTCCACATCTTCATCATCTCGACGTTCCCGCTGGCCGTGCCGCTGGAATGGAACGTCTTCTTCATGTTCTCGGCCTGGTTCCTGTTCTGGCTGCATCCCGCCGGGGACGGGTACGCCGTCACCGACATGAGCACCGGCTGGCTGATCTTCGCCATCGTCGCGGCCGCAACCTTCCCGATCCTGGGCAACCTCCGTCCCGATCTGGTGTCGTTCCTGCCGTCGATGCGGCAGTACGCGGGCAACTGGGCGTCGGCGACCTGGGCATTCCGCGGCCGGGAGGCCGAGGAGAAGCTGAACACGCACCTGATCAAGTCCAACCTGAACCAGGTCGATCAGCTCACCGCCGCCTACGGGCCCGAGGTCGCCGAGATCTTCATGCAGAAGGCGGTCGCGTGGCGGACGATGCACTCGATGGGACGCGCGCTGATCTCGCTGCTGATGCGCCACACCGACAACCTCGACAACTACGTCGTCCGCGAGGCCGAGTTCGTGTGCACCACCCTGATCGGCTGGCAGTTCGGCGACGGCCACCTGCACAACGAGAACACCATCGCCGCCGTCCAGCGCCGCTGCAACTTCGCGCCGGGTGAGCTGATCATCAGCTGGACCGAGTCGCAGCCGATCCACAAGAACTACGTGGAGTACAAGGTGATCGACGCCGCGATCGGTGTCGTCGAGCGGGGCACGTATGTGGTGAAGGACGCCACCGAGGAGCTGCCGTGGCTGCCGAACGGTCCGATCAAGCACACCATCACCTGGACCCGGCCCGGCTACGTGGCACCGTCGGACGGCTCCGCATATGTCACCGCCGGGGCTGCGGCGACCGGCGACATCGAGATCGGCGCCGAGCCTAAGGTGGGTACATGACACAGGGCGTCGTGGTCGGTAGCGGGCCGAACGGGCTCGCTGCCGCCATCACGCTGGCCGCCGCCGGCGTCTCGGTCACCGTCCTCGAAGCGGCGCAGACGCCCGGCGGCGGCACCCGGTCCGGCGAGGTCACCGTGCCCGGTGTGCTGCACGACGAGTGTTCGGGTTTCCATCCGCTGGCCACCGACAACCCGTTCTCTCGGCGGTTCGACCTCGCCGCACACGGATTGCGTTGGGCCCTGCCGCCGGTGCAGTACGCGCATCCGCTCGACGGCGGACGCGGGGCTGCCGTCCACCGATCGGTGGCGACGACCGCCGCGGGTCTGGGCGCCGACGGCGACCGGTATGCGCAGGTGTTCGGCCCGCTCACCGATCGGTTCGACGCGATCGCCACCGAATTCCTTCAGCCGATGCTGCATCTGCCGCGCCACCCCGTCGCGCTCGGCCGGTTCGGCCTGTTCGCCGCACCGCCGGCGACCTGGGTGGGCCGCCTGTTCTCCACCGACGAGGCGGCCGCACTGTGGGCCGGGGTGGCGGCGCACGCGTTCCATCCGTTGTCGACGCCATTGTCGTCGGCGATCGGGGTGGCGCTGGGCACCGCGGCCCACCGCTTCGGGTGGCCGGTCGCGGTCGGCGGTTCGCAGGCCATCGCGGCGGCGATGGTGTCGCTGTTGACCTCGCTGGGCGGTCGGGTCGAGACCGGCGTGCAGGTGTCGGCGATCGACGACCTCGGCTCGCCGGACATCGTCATGCTCGACACCGCGCCCGGCGCGGCGGCCGGGATTCTCGGTGACCGGCAACCGGCCCGGATCGCGCGGGCCTACCACCGGTACCGGCACGGCCCAGCGGCGTTTCAGGTGGCGTTCGCGGTGCGCGATGGAGTGCCGTGGTCATACGCGCCGGCGCGTGACGCCGGCACCGTGCACGTGGCCGGCGACGCCGCGGCGGTGGTGGCCGCCGAACGCGGCGTGTGGCGGGGGCGCCTGCCGGACGAGCCGTTCGTCCTCGTCGGCCAGCAGTATCTCGCCGATCCCGACCGGTCCGTCGGCGACATCCACCCCGTCGACGCCTACGCGCACGTCCCGACCGGTTTCCGCGGCAACGCCCGGGACCAGATCATCGCCCAGATCGAACGGTTCGCCCCCGGATTCCGGAAGCGGATCGTGGCCACCCATGTCCGCGCGACCGCCGACATCGCCGCAGACAACGCCAACTATGTCGCCGGCGACATCGTCACCGGCGCCAACACCGCCGGCCAGCTGATCTTCCGGCCCCGCGTCGCGGCCAACCCGTATGCCACCGGAGTGGACGGCGTCTTCCTGTGCTCGGCGGCCACCCCACCCGGCGCGGGTGCCCACGGTTTGGCCGGCTGGCACGCGGCACGGTCGGCGCTGCGGCGTCGCGGGCTGCTCGACACCCTCGACCGCCCGGCCGGCGCGGTCGCCGCCGACGCGAAACGGGTGCGATGAACAGCGGGTCCCTGCAGCGTCGCCTCGTCTCCCCCGACGCCCCGGAGGCCGCCGAGGTCCACCGTCTCGTCGCGGTGGTCGGCGACCGGTTGCAGGCCCGGTTCACCGAGATCAATGAGTCGATGAACGCGGCCATCGAAGCGGGGATGGACGAACTCACCGAACCGGATCTCGTCGACATGCTGCACGCCAGTGTGGAGAGCAACATCGCGACGATCCTGCAGATGATCCGCAACGACATCCCGCTCGACCACGTGCAACCGATCACGGCGGCCACCGAGTACGCCGACCGGCTCGGCCAGCGCGGCATCCCGGCGTCGTCGCTGCGACGCGCCTACCACTTCGGCTCCGACGACCTGCTCGCGTTCATCTTCGAGGAGGTCCGCCGCCTGGATTGCCCGCCGGAGATGCAACTGCACGTGCTGCATCACCTGTCGGGTTGGATGCACAAATACGTCGACTGGATCACCGGCGTGGTGCTCGAGGTGCACGAGGAGGGTCGGCGGTTCTCCGTCGAGCAGAATGCCACTGTGGTGTCGGCCATGGTCGGCAAGGTGCTGCGCGGCGAGGATGTGACGGAAGGCGAGTTCGCGCTGCGGACCGGCTATGCCTTGCAGCCGCCGCACCTCGCGGCGGTGCTGTGGATCGACCGTGCCAACCCGGGCATCGACCAGACCGCGGTGCTCGAGACGACGGCGCGGCAGATCGCCACCTGCCTCGGATGTGCCCGGGCGCCATTGGTCACCGTCGTCGACCGCAGTACGGCGTGGGTGTGGTTCGGTTCCCCAGCGGACGTGGATCCCACCGCCGATGCGGCGTTGCGCTCCATCACCGCGGCCGTCCCCGGCCTGCGCATCGCCTTCGGGGCACGCGCGTCGGGCGTTGCCGGGTTCCGCGGCAGCCACGATCAGGCCGAGGCCATCAAGCACGTGGCCATCATCTCCACCAATCCGGCGATGAGCGTGGTCGGGCACAGCGTCGAGGGGATGGCGGTGGTGGCGGTACTCGCCCGCGATCTCGACGCCACCCGCCGCTGGGTGCACGACGTGCTCGGCCCGTTGTCGGCCGACAGCGACGCCGCGTCGCGGCTGCGGGAGACCGTGCGGACGTTCCTGGGCTCGGGCAACAGCTACGTGACGACCGCGGAGAAGCTCAACATGCACCGCAACACGGTGAAGTACCGCCTCGGACGCGCCACCGACGAACTGGGCCGGCCGCTGTCGGAACGCCGCCTGGACACCGAACTGGCGCTGCACGTCGCCGAGATCCTGGGGTCTACGGTGCTCACCGGGCCGCAGTGAGCACCGGAAACCACCATCGGACACCGAGGGCTCCTGAAATACGGCACCGCCACCTGCCGGATAGCGACGAGCGCCACTAGCGAGAATCCCGGCCCGATCGGTGCCGGACGCCGGGTGCCACTTAGCCTGTAGGCCATGTCCGCATCCTCTGCCGCGCCGGCGCGCTTGGGCCACGCGTTGCTGGCCGGCCGCGGCCGGATGGCGCTCATCCTGGTCGTGTCCCTGTTGGCCACCTGCCTGACGATGTGGTGGAGCTATCAGGTCAAACTCAAGTGCGGCGGCGCCCCGTTCCTCGACGAGGGCCGCAGCTCGCACTGGCCGGTCGGCGACCCGGATGCGGTGATCCCCTGTTACTCCGACCTGATGTACCTGTGGATCGGGCGCGACATCAACAACCATGTGTTCCCGTTCATCAACGGCGGCATCACTCCGGACGGGAAGTTGTTCGGCGGGGTCGTCGAGTACCCGGTGCTGTCGGGGATGCTCATGTGGCTCGGCGCCATCGGCGCGCACACCGACACCGAGTTCTTCCAGCATTCGGTGTTGCTGCTGGTCCCGTTCGGGTTGGCGATCACCGTGATGCTCGCACTGATGACCCGCTGGTGGGTGCTGCTGTGGGCGGCCACCCCGCCGCTGGTGCTCTACGCCTTCCACAACTGGGAGTTGCCGGTGGTGGCGACCGCCGTCGGCGCCGTCGCGGTGATGGCATGGGGATCGACGATCAGCCCACGCACCGGCGACCGCCGACTCTCGGTGCGGACCGCGGCGATCCTGGCGGCGATCCTGCTGGGCATCGGTTTCTGTCTGAAGCTCTATCCCGGGTTCTTCGTGTTGCCGTTGGCAGCGTACGTGCTCACCTACGGCACGTCGCCCGGCCCCGACGGCGCCGCCCCGCTGCGTCGCACGCTCGACTGGGTAGGCGCGGTGTGGGTGGCGGCGGCCGCGACGCTGACCGTGATCGCCATCCAGGCGCCGTTCATGATCCTCGGTTTCGAGGGGTGGCAGGCGGCGCTGTCGTTCCAGGGCAAACGCAAGGCCGACGTCGACACCAACTCCATCTGGTACTGGGGACTGCGCCACTTCACCGGCGGCCAGAACGACACCTACAACACGCTGGTCGGGCTGCTGTCGCCGATGCTGATCGTCGCCGCATTCGCGCTGGCGGTGTACCTGGGCTGGCGGGTCTACCAGCGTGACGGGGTGTATCCGTGGATCGGGGTGTCGGCGTCGATGCTGGCCGGCTTCATGCTGTTCCACAAGGTGCACTCGCCGCAGTACACGCTGTGGATTCTGCCGTTCTTCGTGCTGCTGCAGGTGCGGTGGCCGGTGATCGCCGGCTACCTGATCGCCGACTTCATCCTCGACACCACCATCTTCCGGCTGTTCGGGATCTACACGTCCGGGTCGCCGATGAAGTGGTGGGTGATCACCGGTGTCAACGTGGGGGTATGGGTGCACGCGGTGTTGCTGGCCTACCTCATCTTCGCCTTCGTGCGGGCGCCGCTGCGTGAACCGTTGGCGTCCTTCGGTCGCCGGGCCCGGCCGTCGGAACCCGACCTGGTCACGACATCATGAGCACCTGGCTGGGCACGGAACCGATGTCGCTGGGCCGGGTCACGCTGCGCCCGTTGGTGTCCGACGATGCCGACGCACTGGCCCGGGTTGTCGGCGACCCGGGCCGGTTCCGCTGGGCGGGCGTGCCGTCGGATCTCGAGTCGAGTAGGCGATGGCTCGACACCGCACGCGCCGACCCGTCGTATCGGGTGGCCTACGCAGTCATCGACAACACCGACGGCCGCCTGGTCGGGTCGACGAGCTACTACGAGATCGACCCGACCAACCTGGCGGCCACGATCGGCTACACCTTCTATGCCGAGGATGTACAGGGCTCGTCCATCAACCCGACCGCCAAGTTCCTGCTGATGCGGCACGCCTTCGAGCACTGCGCCGCGGTGCGGCTGGTGTGGCACACGCATGAGCACAATGCCCGGTCGCGGGCGGCGATCGCCACGTTGGGTGCGACCTTCGAGGGGCTGCTCCGCAAACACCGACGCTTCGGGGACGGCTGGCGCACGACCGCGCAGTACGCGATGACCGACGACGACTGGCCGGCAGCGAAGACACGACTGCTGGAACGAATCTCGGAGTAGCTGGCTAGGGCTTCTCGGTGTGATCGGGATGCCCATGGGTGCGGCGCTGTTCTTTCATCCGCGCCTCGTGCAGATGTCGCACCCCGTCCATGAGTTCGTCGCGCACGCGCTGGTCGGCCGCACGGAACGGCGACCAATAGGTGTCGTCGAACTCTTCGACGACCTGGAAGGTCCACCGGCCGTTGAGCACGTTGCGACCGACCATCTCGGTGTCCAGTGTGTTCGCGAGGTCGGTGTGGCCATCGGCGCGAAGCTCATCCACCGCCTCGCCGAGTACCAGATCGGCGTGCCCGATGAGCTGATGGAAGCTGTAGAGGTGACCGCGGGCCCGTTCGACGAACTCGAGGGCTTCGGAGACCTTCCCGGCCGCATCAGCGGTGGTATCGGAGATGTGCTCGGCGCGATCCGACATATACCCATCTGTACCTCATCCTGGGCTTCTTCGGGACGGGACGGAGTTCAGGTGGGAACCAGGATTTGCCGCGAGTGATCGACCTGCGCCGAAACCCCTCAGCCGAGCGGAAGCCGCATGAGATCGTTGCCCACGATCACCCGTCCACGAAAACCACGTTGGGCCTGGGTCAGCCACAGCAGGTCGGGGATCTCCTTGGTCCCCGGGGCGAGGTGATTGAGCACCAATGTCTTGACGCCGGCCTCGGCGGCCAGCGCACCCACCCGGGTCACATCCGAGTGGGCGCGTTCGTGATGCTGGACCTGCTCGGGTGACAGGCCACCCGCGTTCCGGACCACCTTGAGGTCGATCACCTCATGTACCAGGACATCCGCGCCGCGAGCGAGGGTGACCATGTTGGGGGTGATGGTGGTGTCACCGCTGACGACGACCGAGCCGTATCGGGTGTCGAACCGGAATCCGTACGACGGGAAGATCGGCGGGTGCTCCACGAGGATCGCGCTGACCCGTACCCGTGCGTCGGACATCACCGTGAACGGCTTCATGCGTGGGGCGACATTCCCGCGCGCGGACGCGCCGACGTCCGGCGTAGGGATCTCGTGCCCGTGGAACATCGATCGGAAGTCCGGCCACCCTTCGTCGCGCATCCGGGTGTTGATGTCGTAGGCGGCCGCAGCCGTGTTGAGGCGGAGAAAGTCGGCCAGACCGGGTGTGGGGTTGTCGGGATTCACGGTGCCGCCCGGTCGCCCGATGAAGTCGGGCAGTTCCCTGGCCGACGCCGGACCATGGATGTGCACCGGATGAGTCATCGGATCGACGCCGCCGAAGCGCAGCCACAGGAGAGTGAAGAGATCCGCGAGGTGGTCGGAATGCATGTGCGTGACGAAGATCCGGTCGAGGTCGCCGATCGCCAGCCCGGATCTCTGAAACTGTTCGAAGGCCCCGTGCCCGAAGTCGATCAGATAGATGTGTCCGTCGACCACCAAGGCGGTCGAGACGCCGGTGCGACCGGCCATCGGCACCGGTCCGGCTGCGGTGCCCAGCAGCACGAGGTGAGCGCCGGTGCGCGGCACGGGGATCGGCAGCGCCGTCGCCTCGCCGGCGCCGAGGGGTGTGGCTGCGGTCCCGGCCACGGCGGCGCCACCCGCGGCGAGCATGGCAGATCGGAGTGCAGTACGGCGATTGAATTTCATGAAGTCCTCATTGACGTCGATGGGCTGGTGTCCCGCGTCACCAGACGGCGACACGAGGTGCGCCGAGAGCGGGAAGATAGGTGTAGACGGCGGACACGGAGGCACCGGCGACTGTGACGACCCGATCCGGGCGAACGACCGCCGCCGTCGCGCCTCCGGAAGCCAGCCACCGACCAAGGGGTGAGTGCTCGCCGACCGTCATCACGCGGGCGCCGCGTCGCTCGATCTCGTCGGTCTGCGCCCGGCTCGGGCGCGTGATGGTCACCAGGAGGAACGTCGACGACACGACGTCGTCGAGCCTCTTCTCCCCCGCACCGATCACAGCGTTGGGACACAGCGTCCCCGCGAGGCTGCGCGGGTCCAGTCCCGCGGCGGGCGTGGGCAGCAGCCGGCCCCGGGACCAACCGGAGTGCACGAGTGCCGATGCCGACAGCGCCGGCGATGCGCCGTCCACGGCCTGCTGGGTGACCCCGGGCAGATGCGGGAGCAGCGGCCCCACGACGCTGCGAACGATGTCGCCGATCCGGCCGCCGCCGGTCATGGTCACACCGATCGCCATGGCCAAGGTGATCAGTGAGGTCACGTGCGGCTTACGTTCCTGCTCGTAGGTGTCCAGAGCCGATTCCGGCAAGGTCTGGTCGATGACCCCGGCGAGCTTCCACGCCAGATTCATCGAGTCCCGCAGACCTGATCCCATGCCCTGCCCGATGAACGGTGGGGTGAGATGCGCAGCGTCACCCAGCAGGAAGATCCGTCGGTCGCGCCAGCGCTGGGCGACGTGGGCACGGAAGGTGTACTCGCGTGACCGCACGAGCGTGAGTTCGTCGATGCCGGTGGACGACAACCACGGGCGCAGAAGCGGTTCCAAGGCATTGAGATCCGGAAAGCTGTCCGCGGATTCTCCATCCAGCAACTGGAACTCCCACCGGTAGCGGACATCGCTCACCCGCATGAACGTGCCGGCTCTGCGGCCGTCGCAGACCTGCGCGACGCCGTCCCACTGGCGCAGATCCGCCGGGGTGTCGACGTCGACCACCAGCCACCGTTGGGTGAATCCGAGATCGTTCCACCGGGTACCCATCGAACGGCGGACCACACTGTTCGCGCCGTCGCACCCCAGCACGTACCGCGCCCGCACCACCTGTCGGCCGCCGGTGCGGCGGTCGGTGAGCTCGACACGCGCCGCGTTGCCCTCGTTCACCACGAGGTCCACCTCGACATCGGTCACCACGGTCACCGACTCGCGACACTCGACTGCGCCGCGCAGCAGTTGCTCGAGTTCGGGCTGGTCGAACATCGACGCACCGGGATGGCCGTGCCGACCGACCTCGGTGCGCCGGCCGAACTCGGCGAGCACGCGCAGCGACCGGTCCACGAGCCGGAGTCCACGCGCAGGCCGCGACCGCTTTCCGAACTCGTCCGCGATCCCCACGGCGTCGAGGATCCTGAACACCTCGTCGTCGAGGTGGACCGCGCGGGGTTGTGGGTACGGGTTGGCCCATCGCTCCAGGATCATCGACGGCACACCGAGATCGGCGAGCAGCGCAGCAGCAGTCAAGCCGGTCGGTCCCCCGCCGACGATGACCACTGGCAACACGTCGGGACCGTCGTCGAGCACACTGAGTTGCTGCACGTCACACCTCGCCGGCTCGGTCGGCGAACTCCCACCGCAGCGGCAGCCGGTCGAGTGCGGACCGGACTGTTGTGAGCTCGGCGTCGTCCCCGGCGGCCGGGGTCAGAACGGTGACCACTGTGCCGTCGTCGACCATGGTGTCGACGGTCATCTCGATACCGAACCCCGCGACGATCTCCTCGACGACCCGGCGAGTGGCATCCGCGCGCAGTGCGAGTTTGTACGGCTTGCCGACATCGGTGACCGGAAGATCATCGCGGACCGTCACCGAGACCGGGACCGCAGCCGATTCCGGCACGTGCGCAACTGCCCAGTCCCGCAGGTCTTCTGCGGCGATGTCGGCCCCCGGATGCAGTGTCACGTAGGCCACCGGCACCTCGCCGGCGTGCTCATCCGGTCGGCCGACAGCTGCGGCACCGGTGACATCGGGGTGCGCGAGAAGTGCGTCCTCGATGCTCGCGGGATCGATGTTGTGACCGCCGCGGATGATGAGATCCTTCTCCCGGCCGGTCAACCGGAGGAATCCACGTTCGTCGACCGCACCCAGATCGCCGGTGTCAAGCCATCCGTCCACCAGCTTGCCCAGCCCATCCAGAACGACGCCATCCGGCCCGCGCCCGACGACATACCCGGCGAACACCGTCGGCCCATGGATGACCACCGTGCCGACCTCTCCCGGCGGCAGAACGGTCCAGATGCCGTCGTCAGCGATCCGCACCGCCGTGATCTGCTGGTAAGGCAATCGCTGACCGACCGTTCCGGCCGGTTGCCCGATGGCGAAGCTCCGCGCGCTCGCGCAGGTCGCCTCGGTGAGGCCGTATCCTTCGAGCAGTGACACCCCGGTGTGTGATTCGAACGCGTCGCGGACCGCGCGAGGCAGCATCGACGCGCCCACCATGCACACCCGCAGGCTGGAGATGTCGGCGTCGACCGGACATTGTGCAAGCACCGAATACACCGTCGGCACAGCGCTCATCGCGGCGATGCGGTGGTGTTCGACGATCTTCCAGAACTGGCCGTACAGTTCCGGATCGCGGTACCCGAGAGGGCCCGCCCACACGACGGTCTGACCGCGCAGCAATGGGGACAGCACAGTCACGATCAGCGCGTTGACGTGGAACAGCGGCAGCGCGGCGAAGATGTGCGAGTGCTCGTCGAGCATCGTGTTGGCGGCCAGCATCCAGGCATTGGCCACCTCGTTGGAGTGGCGATGCGCGGCGAGTTTCGGTGCGCCGGTGGTACCTCCGGTGTGGAAGAGTGCCGCGAGGTCGTCCGGCTCGGGCGACGGGACGGTGACCGCCGTGTCCCCCCTGGCGACATGGTCCGCCAGATACTCGACGTGCACGCCGTCGACCATCGGCGCGCGTGCCGTGACCTCGACGCCGGTGGGACGCAACAGGAGCAGCATGTCGATCGCTCCGGTACGTGCGATCGCCTCCGCCTTGGCGAAGACCGTCTCATCGAGTTCGGGGCCGGCGGCGATCAGGGTCCGGGCACCCGAGCGTCGCAGGAGTTCCGAAATGTGCTGCTGTCCGAGTGCAGGATTCATCGGCGCCGCAACCCCGGCGGTCTCACACGCCAGGAGTGCGACGATCAACTCGGCACAGTTCGGAGACAGCAACCCGACCGGTTCGCTCCGGCGGATGCCGTGTTCGGCCAGCGCGCCGGCCAACCGGGACACCTCGCGGTGCAGTTGGCCGAACGTCAGCTCGACCGGGTCTCGCCATCGCGCCGCATCGGACATCACCGAGATCGCCGTCCGATCCGGCCACAGCGTGGCGGCGCGCTCGAGCACCCGGTAGGTCGAGTCGGGTAGTCCACGATCCTGCAACGGAATCGATTCCACCCGTGCGAGATCATCGGGCGTCTCGTAGGCCGTCCACATCGCTTGGTCGGCCAATGCTGTTGTCGTCGAGTGGCTGTCGTAGACGGTCATGAGTAATGCACCTCGGTCCGCTGGACGCCGAGGTCCAGCTTGCCGTCGTCGGTCGCGATGGCGAGCTCCATGACGTCGCCGTCCCGCAGGTACTTGGGGTTCTTCGCCTGGCTTGAGAAGAAGCTCTTCCACTTCAGGGCGGGTGGCAACAGTGAGCCGATGATCTCGATCGGTTTGGGTGGCGCGGTGAGCGCGGTGCCGCCCGGTGTCCCGGTCAGGATGAGGTCGCCGGTGTCGAGACGCTGGAACCGGGACAGGGCCTGCAGGGCCTCGAGCGGCGAGTAGATCATGTCGGCGACCGTGGAATCCTGTCGGACCTCACCATTCACGCGGGTGATCAGCCGGAGGTTGTCGATCTGGTCGAGGTCGCCCGGCTCGAGGATCACCAGTGCCGGCCCGACCGGCGTGAAGGATGGGTAGGACTTGCCTTCGTAGAACTGCGTTTTCGGCAGTTGGACGTCGCGGGCGGACACGTCGTTGGTGATCACCAGCGCTACGAGGTGGCGCGGCAGATCCGTCGCGGAGAGTGTGGTGCCCACGGGGATCGGTTCGCCGATGACCAGACCCAGCTCGATCTCGTAGTCGAGGAGTTTGACGTGCTCCGGTTTGATCACATCCGCAGTGGGACCTGTGATCGAGCCAGATGCCTTCCGGAAAAAGGTGAGCGGAACGGTCTCCGGGTTCATGCCGGAATCCTTGACATGGGACACGTAGTTGGTCATCTGCGCGACCACCCGGCACGGCGTCGTGACCGGCGAGATCAGTTCCAGCGTTGCGATATCCACCGAGTCGGAGTCATCGGCCGCCTGTTCCAGCTGCGTCCGGTCCTTCGTCACCGCGGCCAGCAGCTCGGCGGTGGTGGTGGCGGACGTGGCGATCCGGTGCGCGCGGGTGGTGTCGCGGACCCACCATGCGTCCGCGGTCCGGAGAACGGAAATGCTCATGACGATGCAACTTTCACTAGGCCGAGCAGACGCTGCACGTCGAACTCGTTATCGGATTCACGAAGTGAGTTGAGAATGGCGGCGAACTCCCGGATGGATTCGCGGCCGGGCTTCACGCCGAGGAAGTCGGCGGTGGCCGGTGGGCCCCACTGGTTGAGGCCGGATGCCGTCATCGGCGCCCACCCGGGTTCCAGCGTGCAGTCGAACAGATCGCCATCGGCGAAGTGCTCGACCAGGAACCCGTCGGGATCGCGCCAGTAGTCGAAGATCTGACTGCCCTGGATGTGACGTCCGATCCCCCACGAGCGGAAGTGGCCGCGCTCGCGCAGGTACTCACCGCCCTGCGCGAGCACATCGAGGTCGCGGACCTGGTATGCGGAGTGGACGTACCTGTTCGCCGGTCCCAGGGTCATCGCCAGCGTGTGGTGGTCGGCGGGGGTGGAGCCCCGGTCGCAGCGGATGAAGCTCATCACCGGCCCGCGCTCCCGTTGGCCGGGATAGAACAGAAAATCGCTGACGATGAGACCGAGATTGGCGAGGTACCAGTTCAGCGTCTCGAGGTACCGGTTCGACTGCAGTACAACATGTCCGAGTCGCTCGACCTGCGCGGGCTCGCGCGGTTGACGCACCGTGGCGTTGAACCGTTCCTGCCGCCCGCCGGTGTTGTGCAGAACTGCCTGCTGCGCCGGTAGCGCCAGGAGGTCGCGCACTCCGGCGACCACCTGGACCCGCGCTCCACTGGGATCTCGGGTGGTCGCGACGACCCCGCCGAGCGTCTCCGGAAGCCGGTCCACGCGCGCATCGACCCCGGCGGCGAATGTGTGCACATCCTCGAGCGCGGCGGCGCGGAAGGTCGGGCCGACGAACTTCGACCGCGGACCACGACGCACGATCACGCACGGCGGGCCTGCCAGCGCTCCTCGCAGATGAAGCTCGTCGTCGGTGTGCAGCGAGGTGGTGAATCCGAAGTCGGCAGCGAACGCCGCGGTGCGCGCGAGATCGGGCTTCTCGAACTCCAGCCAGGCCAGATCCTCCACCTTGATCACCGGATTCGCGTGCCGCCCCGGGTGTTCGCCGGGCAGCGCGCCCTGATCGACATGCAGGTCGTGATGCACGTCCTGTGGTGTCTCGAGATCCATGGGAATCACCTTCGTATCTAGACTGACGATATCGTCACATATGCTGCAATACTCAGTCAACAATCTCTGACGAAATCATCACTGTTGAGAGCGCGGTGTAGAGTCAGCGCTGAAGGTAAGGGGCGAGCGCATGGCGACATCGACGAACGCGGCGGTCAGCCGATCGGAGCGACGAAAACTGCGCACCCGGTCGGCGCTGATCGGGGCCGCGCAGCGGTTTCTTGCCGAGGGGCGGCTGACCGCGTCCGTGCTCGACCTGACGAATGCCGCCGATGTCGGGATGGGATCGTTCTACAACCACTTCGACAGCAAGGAAGACCTGTATCAGGCCGCCGTCGATGCTGCGCTCGAGGCTCACGGTGCGCTGATGGACCACATCACGCACGACATGGCCGATCCGGCCGAGGCATTCACGCAGAGTTTCCGACTCACCGGACGCATGCATCGGCTCAATCCGGAGATCAGCCGCGTTCTGCTACAGCGTGGTAGCTCGATGTTGCTCGCCGACGAGGGGCTCGCGCCCCGGGCCCGCCGAGATCTCATCGCAGCCGCCGCAGCGGGACGATTCGCCATCGATGACATCGACACCGCGATGGTCACGGTGGCCGGGGCCGCCGTCGCGCTCGGCGAACTGTTGCATTCGCAACCCGATCGCGACGCCGGCACGACGTCGGACGCCGTCACCCAACGGGTTCTCATGTCGTTGGGGATTAGCGCCGACGACGCCGCCGCGCTGTGCCGGATCCCGTTGCCGGATATCGGGTCTGCGGATTTGCTGACCGACGGGGCCTGACGGGCGGGCGCGGTCACCTCAGCCGGCCCGCGTCACCGCCGGCGGATTCCAGTTCCCATCGACGATCTGCTCGGATGGCCAATACAGCCGCAACACCAGCGACGCCTGTCCGTCGGCGGGCATGGGCAGCCAGTTGGATTCCCTTCCAGAACCGGGATTCTCGCGCTGGATGTAGATGTCGATCGAACCGTCGGGGTTGGTCCGTAGACGCTCGCCGCGCACCGCATAGCGGTTGATCGGGTTGGCAGCGAGGTAGCCCTGTTCGTCGTAGAGGGTGAGGGACCAGAAGGCGCGGACATCCGGAACCTGGTCCTTGTCGAAGTGCAGCACATAGTTCTGATCTGCACGCAGCGGCCTGCCGTCACCGGTGTTCTCGCCCATGGCATACACGGCGTCTTCGGGCAGGTTGGCACCCAATAGCCGGGCCGCGGTGACCGCGCGGGCCAGATAGTCGGTGCCATAGGCGCCGATGTTCTCGACCGGGGTACGCCACCCGTCTACCTGCGGGGTGGTGTTGGCGAAATCGAGACGTCCGCGGGTGGCCGGCCAGGCCTTCGTCCACACCGCTCGATCGGCTGCGGACAGGCTCGCCAGGTCGAGGCGGTGATTCGGTGACCATCCGTATCGGGCAAGGTCGGCGAGCAGCTCCTCGTCGCCCGGTCGGGTCTGGGTATGAGATCGGGCCTCGTAGTACAGATCCCAGTACTCCTGGGGAGACAATGCGGCGATGTAGTCGCCGACCTTCACGTTGCGGGGCCACTCCGGGTGGAGGTCGGTGTTGGGAAGCGGGAGGTACGGACGTCCCAGAGAGCTGAGCGGGACCGCCGAGAGCTGACGCTGCAACCCCTGCACAGCGGGGATGTCGTTGGGCTCGTTCACCTGGATCCGGCCGATCATCCACCCGGTGTCCGTCGCCATCCGGTATTCACGGATTCCGGCGGGCAGTGTGCCTTTCCAATTCGGCCCGACGATCGCGAACCGGTACGCCTGCCCGTCACCGACCGTGCGGGAGCCCGGGGCCGCAGTGGTGTCGGTCCACATGTCCATGATGGAGAAGACGTGATATCGGTCGCCCATGTCCGGAACGCTGATGACGATGGGTTCGGCGGCCACGTCATAGAGCATCGACGTGTACAGGGTGTCGACGTTGGTCCGGACCACACCCTTGAAGCTCGCGTCCGGCAGGTTGTCCTTCGATCCGAGTTGGTTTGTCGGCGCGATACCGATCGCCGGGATCGGAACGGGCACATTCGTGTTCTGCCGCCGCGTCACCTCCATCGAGACCAGCGGGTACGTATAGGTGTAAGCAGCGGTCGCTGCCTCGTCGAGCGAGGTGATCGGAAGACGTGGGGTTGCGGCTGCGGCCGACGAACAGACGATGGTCCACAGCAATGCCATCACGGTGATCGCCACTCCGAGGACGGTTCGCCGAGTGGTTCTCGAAGCTCCGTTGTGTCGTGGTCTCATTCTGATTCCTCACGCGGCGTGGCCGATTCGGTACGTAGGTCAGCTGCGCTCGACGTATGGCGGAAGACCCCGCGCAATGTGGCGGTGAATACCGCCGTGAGAGTGGCCCGATCAACCCGATCGGGATCGGTGCCGTGTTCGAGCGCGAGTCCGAGACGTAGCGCCTGCAACGTCAGGGCAAGCTGTTCGACCGGCACGGTGATCTCGATACCCAACTCCTCCGCTGCGGCCCTGAGTGTGTCGGCGAGTTCGGTGCGTAGCCCACGTCGCACAGGCGCATACAGTTCCCGCACCTCGGGATCACGGGCCGCGAGCTGGGCGATCTCGGTGAGCAGCCGGGTCCAGGCCTCCTGCTCCACGATGCCCCGCGCCCAGACCTCGGCGATGTCCTCCAGTGCGGCGTGCGGACGATTCTGCGCACGGACTTCCACGTTGCCCACCACGAGCTGCGTGCGGGCCTTGTCCTCGATCAACTCGGCAAGGAGCGCGTGTTTGCTCGAGAAGTTCGAATACACGGCCCCTTTGGTGAAACCGGCGACGCGCGCGATCTCATCCATCCGCGCGCCGGCGTAGCCGCGTTCAGCGAATACCGACACCGCGGCGTCGAACAGACGTCGCCGTACTTCCTCTCGAGGCACGCGGGCAACGGGTCCGGTCATCGTCGGAACCCGGGGTTCATCCGAGCAGTAGTCGGCAGATGGTTGATCACGCCGACACGATACTCATGAGTATCGGATACTCGCAAGTATCGAATACTTCTGGGTATCCAACACGTGCCGTCCTCTCGGCCACGCGGCTACACGTTGGTTCAGAATTCGCCGGCGACGATGACCCGCGTACGTCCCGTGACGCCGCCGGAGAGGATCGTCTTGATCGACTTCGGCAGTGCGGTCACCGCGACGTCGGTGGTCACGTCGTCGAGGTGACGGGGCTTGAGTTCACCTTCGAGTTTGGCCCACAGCGCGCGACGGTTGACGATGGGCAACTGCACCGAATCGATACCGGCCAGCGTGACCCCGCGCAGGATGAACGGGTGGACCGTCGTGGGGAGGTCGGCGCTGCCGGCGAGTCCGGATGCGGCTACCACACCGCCGTAGGCCAGCGTGCTCAGCGCGTACGCGAGGGTGGTGCCGCCGACACAGTCGACGACGGCGGCCCAGCGAGTCTTGCCGAGCGCACGGACCTTCTCGCCCTCCTCGGGGAGGCGGCCGATGATCTCGGTGGCGCCGAGGGTGCGTAGCAGGTCGGTGGCATCGGACTTGCCGGTGGAGGCGATCACCTCGAACCCGGCGGCAGCGAGCAGGTCGACGCTGACGCTGCCCACCCCGCCGGTGGCGCCGGTGACGAGCACCGGTCCGTCGGACGGGGTGATGCCGTGGGCGGTCAGCGCCTCGACGCTCATCGCGGCGGTGAACCCGGCGGTGCCGATGGCGGCGGCATCCTTGGCCGAGAGTCCGGTCAGTTTGACCACCATGTCGGCGGGCAGTCGGGCGGTGTCGGCGTAGCCGCCGTGGCGGCCGGTGCCGATGTCGTAACCGTGCGCCACCACCACGTCACCGGCGGAGAACTCCGGCGAGGTACTCGACCGGACGGTACCAGTGAGATCGATACCGGGGATCAGCGGATAGGATCGCGCGACACCACCTTTGGGGGTCACCGCGAGGGCATCCTTGAAGTTCACGCCCGAATACTCGACGGCGATCTCCACGTCGCCGTCGGGCAGGAAGCTCTCCTCGACGGTTTCGTGGACGAGGTCGATGTTGCCGTCGTCGTCCTGATGTGCCACCAGTGCTTGTACGTCACCCATGGTGCGCACCCTACGGAAATGCGTCGGCCGACGGGTCCGGTACCGCGACCCGCGACGCCCGGATGCTGACCAGTCGCCGGAGGAACAACTCCTCGTCGAGACCCTTGCGCCGCATCCAGGAAGTCACCTCGGTGTTGCACTTGCTGGCATTGCAGGACTGGCAGGCCGGCACCACGTTGAGTTCGGTGTAGCGGCCGCCCACCGACAGCGGCTGGACGCAGTCGCGCTGGAGGACGGTGTCGGTGCGGCCACAGTACGCGCAGCCGCCCCAGGCGGCCTTGATCTGCTGCCACTGCGCCGCGCTGAGGTCGTTGTCGGCGAGGCGCATCCGGCGTTGCCGCTTACGTCCCGCGCGTGCTCGTCTCGAGCCGCCGCGTGCCATGGACCGATCCTAGTGTCCGGCCTGACCGCCGACGTCGCAGGCTCGCGGGGGATGCTGTCGACGCGAAACCGGGTTCCGTCGGCGGGATTGCGGGTTCTGTCGGCGGGATTCAGGGTGCCGTCGGCGTGAGATCCGAGGATGGGGGCGGCGGCGGGCGATGGACCGAGTCGTCCACGCCGCGGCGCGGGCGACGCACGCCGCGCAGGGTGAATCGATCCGGGGCGCCGTCGAGGACGCCGCCGGCGGGGTCGTCGAGCAGGTGTTCGGGCCCGGGGTCGCGGGCGTCGCGGCGGGGATTGCGCATCAGGTCGTCGGCGGGGTGCCAGATCTGCCACAGCACCACCACGCACAACCCGATCACCATCAGGGCGCGCAACACGATGACGACGGTGAACCATTCGTCGGGCAGCCAGCGCCGATCGGCATCCAGGTACAGCGACATCCGGGGTACCCACACCAGGGCGTCCACGATCATCCAGGCGAACAGCAACCTGGTGTGCGGAATCGCGAGCACCGCCAGCGGCACCAGCCACAGGGAGTACTGCGGACTCCACACCTTGTTCACCAGCAGGAAACCGGCGACCAGCAGGAACGCCAACTGCGCCAATCGCGGTCGTTGTGGCGCACCGAGTGCGACCGCGCCCACCCCAAGCGCGACGAGCCCCAGCACACCGAGCGACACCGCATTGAGAACCGTGACGTTCCACTGGAATCCGGTCGCCGCGCTGATCACGCGATAAAGACTGTCGGCTTCGGCGGCGCGTTCGGAGTTGTAGCGGAAGAACTCCCACCAGCCCTGCGGATAGAGGATGAGGATCGGCAGATTGACCGCCACCCACACCAGTACGGCGGTCGCCGCGGTCTGCGCGAACTCCCGTAACCGTGCCGAGCGCAGACACAGGACGAGCAGCACCCCGAGCAGCAGCACCGGATACAGCTTCGCGGCGGTGCCCAATCCGATGAACAGACCGGCCAGCCACGGCTTCCGACGGGCCCAGCACAGGATGGCGAGGGCGACCATGGCGGTGGCGATGGCGTCGAAGTTGGTGAAGGCGTGCACCAGCACCAGCGGTGAGAGTGCGGCGATCCAGGCCGCCCAGATCCGGCGGCGCGCGGTGAGCGCGGTGGCCCAGATGGTGACCAGCCAGAACAGGGCGAGTCCGAGGGCCGCGAGGTCGAAGAACAGCACGACGTCGAGAGCGGCCGGCACACCCCACTTCTCGTGCGCCGACAGCCAGGCGCGCGCGACCGTCGCCATGCCGTACATGTACATGCCGGTGATGACCGGATACTCCATGTACCGCTTGATCTGCTGTCCGTCGGGGCCCTGCTCGTACCAGAAGGTGCGGTACGGGAAGGCGCCCTCGTTGAGGCGTTCGGCTCCGAACAGTCCGATCACATCGGAGTAGCAGAGGTTGGTGTACTGGCGCTGATCGTCCCAGTCGAGCCGCAGTTCTGCTCCGGCGGGGGAGTTCTCGTCGGCGGGTGCCTGCTGCAGACAGCTCGCCTTGCCGAACCAGCTCACCGCCAACGCGCACAGCGCGAGCAGGAACAGCACCCGGATCGGTGTCCATGCCCGGCTGCGACCGACCGCGGCATGCCGTCCCACCGGTCCGCCCACCACGGTCGACGCCTCTCGGGCGACGACATCGGTGCGGCTCGGCAACACCCGGGTGTGATCGACGCGCGGGTCCTCGGCGAGGACGGCCGCGGACTCCCAGTCGGGGTCGCGGTCACGATCGCGGTCGGCGGTCACCGCCCACGGGTCACCGGGGGAGCCCGGTTCGTTCGAGTTCTCCTCTGCCACGGTCGGTGTCGGCTCAGTTCAGCGGTGGGGGTTCCGGGATGTCGCCACCGAAACCGTCCTGGTAGCCGCCTCCTGTTGTGCCGTCGCCGGTCCCGCCACCACCGGTGTAGTCGTCACCGCCGGTATTGCCGCCGCCCGAGTCACCGCCCGGGTTGCCACCGGAGTTGCCGCCCGAATTCCCGGAGTTGCCACCACCACCCGGTGCGGCGTTGCCCGGTAGTGGGATGGTGACGCCGGGCGCCAGGGTCAGGTTGCCGTCACCGTTGCCGGGGAACCGGCGTGACGGCCCCTCATCGTCGGGCGACTCCGTCTCCCGAGTGTCCGGGTCGTAGGTCACCGGCGGCGGCTCGTAGGGCACACCGGCCTGACCGCCCACGGCGTCGGGCTCCGGGAAGTCCTGGATCGGCTTACCTTCCAGCGCACCGTTCATGGCGGCCTGCCAGATATCCGACGGCAGCATGCTGCCGTAGATCGAGGAGCCGGCGTAGTTGGTGATCGCGGTGCCCTCGTCGGTACCGACCCATACCGCGGTGGACAGTTGCGGCGTGTAGCCGACCATCCACGCATCCTTGTTCTGTCCGGTGTCACCGAGCTGTGCGGTACCGGTCTTGGACGCCGACGGACGTGATCCGAGGCTCGGGTCGTAGAGCGCGTGGCCGTTGGAGTAGGACGCGATCGGCTCGAGCGCGGCGCTCACGTTGTCGGCCACCTTCGCCTCGAAGACGCGTTCGCCCTTGTTGGGCTGGCGGTCGAAGAGTACTTCGCCATCGGAGGTCTCCACCTTCTGCACGAAGTACGGCTCGCGGTACACGCCGGATGCGGCGAGAGTCGCATACGCCGAGGCCATGTCGATGACCCGCGACGGGTACTGGCCGAGCACCACGCCACCCTCGACACCCCCGTTGGCTTCCTGCAGCGTGTGCTCGATGGTGCCGAAGCTCTCGGCGACGCCGGCCTGATGTGCGGCGTCGGCGACCGCTTGTGCCTGGCCGTCGAGGTCCATCATCAGGCGGTAGTAGACGGTGTTGAGCGACATCTTCATCGCCGTCGCCAGGTTGCAGGACCCGCAGCTCTCGCCGTCGGAGTTCTCCACGGTCAGCCCACCCGGCGCGGAGTAGGGTGCCGAGCTGTACGTCTTGGACAGCGGGATATCCTGCTCCAGCGCAGCGACGAGGGCGAACACCTTGAATGACGACCCGGTCTGCAGCCCAGCCTGTGCGTAGTCCCAGCCGGTGGCGTCGTTGCCGCCGAAGTAGCCCTGCACTCCGCCGGTACGCGGGTCGATGGAGACCACTGAGGTCCGCAGCTTCTTCGGCTCCCCCTCGAGTTTGCCGTTGGCCGCTGCGACCACCGAGCGCTGCACCTTCGGATCGATGGTGGTGGTGATCTTGAGTCCCTCGGTGCGGACCTGCTGCTCGGAGATGTTGAGCTCACCGAGCTCGGCGAGTACCTGCCGCTTGATCAAGCCGTTCGCCCCCGGCGTGTCGTCCCCTTGCGCGCGGGCCGCCGGCACCTTCGGGTACTGCATCGCCGCACGATCGGTGGGCGCGAGCGCACCGGTGCTGACCATGCCGTCGAGCACATAATTCCAGCGCGCCTCGGCGGCCTCCCGGTTGATCTCCGGGTCGTAGTACGACGGCGAGCGAATCGCGGCCGCGAGCACCGCGGCCTCCTCGGTGGTGATCTTGCTCAGATCCTTGCGGAAATACGCCTGGGATGCGGCAGCCACACCGTAGGCACCACGGCCGAAGTAGATGGTGTTGAGGTAGGCGGCCATGATGTCGTCCTTGGACCACTCGTTCGACATCTTGGTCGCGATCGCGAGTTCTTTGAACTTGCGCTCGTAACTGTGCTCGTCACCGACGAGTGCGTTCTTGACGTATTGCTGAGTGATGGTCGATCCACCGCCGGCCTCACCACCGTTTCCGGTGACCTGTCCGATCGCCGCGCGCGACAGGCCACGGATGGAGAAGCCGGAGTTGCTCTCGAACTCGCGGTCCTCGGCGGCGATCACCGCGTCCTGGACCGACTGGGGGATGTCCTCGATCTTGACGTCGGTGCGGTTGCCCTCCTCGGGCACCACGCGCGCGATGGTCTGGCCGTTGGAGGTCAGGATGGTCGCGACCTGATTCTGCTTGATGTCGCCGGGCGCGGGCACCGACGCACCGACGTAGGTGAGCATGAAGGCGACAATGCCGATCAGGGCCACCGCGGGCACGATGGCGCCGACGGCGCCGAGTCCGACCGCGAGCCATTTCTGCCGCTTGCGGCGCGGGTCGTCGGCGGAGGAGCGAGCCCTACGTCCACCGCCGGCGGGCGATGTACCGCGTGTACTCATGGTCCAACCATCCGATCTGCGCGCACGACCGTGTCAGCGCTGTTCACTATCCGTCTCCGTCATTCCGCCGGTCACCCAGCCCGTTACCCTACTGTGACCTACGAACGGCGTTAGGGCAAAGTTCCACGACCCTCAGCCGACGGTGGGGCCGCGGCCCACACCGGCGCGGCGCACCCGGCGCTACTTGGCGACCCGGCGCGAACGCGACGAACGTGGCGGCAAGCCGGCAACGTACGACTGCACCAAATGGTTCCAGCTACACGTGCGGCACACCTCCACCACGTGTACCGAGAATTCCTCGGCGGTGGTGTCGAGCCGGGCGATCTCGTCGTTGGTACGCGCCGACCCCGACACCTGCCCCAGTTTCTCACCGAAGACCCAGGACACCAGGGTGACCGGCTCCTTTCGGCAGATCGGGCACAGGGTCGGCGACGGGCGGCCGTGGAACTTCGCGGCCCGCAGCAGATACGGACTCGCATCGCAGACATCGGCCACGGCGGTCCGTCCGGAATGGACCTCGGACAGCCGCGACCTGCGCTGCAGGGCGTAGTCGACGATCTGGCGTTGCACGGGTTCAAGGGTACGTGCTCACCCCCACGACTGTGGGTGTGACCGTCATCCCCATCGGCACCGTGTCGTGACAGGGCGGGCGGCTGGAGCCTCTGGGAGCGCGAGCCCGCTGTAGACGACGAATATATCGGTGCGATACATTGGTAATCACATCGCGGCGAGGTGTTGTGGCGTCAGAGTTGTCGAACACATCGTCTCGCCTTGCGGTGGTCGTCACGGACGCCCGGCGGAAACAGGCAATGGATCGAGAAGGGAGTGAGCGCCGATGTTGGAGCTCGCTGTTCTCGGATTGCTGCTGGAAGCTCCGATGCACGGCTATGAGCTGCGTAAACGGTTGACCGGGTTGCTCGGCGCGTTTCGCGCGTTCTCCTACGGGTCGCTGTATCCGACGCTGCGACGGATGCAGGCCGACGGTCTCATCGACGAGGCCACTGCGCCGACCGCGGTCAAGGTGCGCCGCGGCCGTCGGGTGTATCAACTCACCGACAAGGGACGCGAACGGTTCAGCGAGCTCGTCGCCGACACCGGTCCGCAGAACTACACCGACGACGGTTTCGGTGTACATCTCGCGTTCTTCAGCCGCACCCCCGCCGTGGCGCGGATGCGCATCCTGGAGGGCCGCCGCCGACAGGTGGAGGAACGCCGGGAGGGATTGCGTGAGATCGTCGGCCGCTCCAACCGGGCCGTCGACCGCTATACCCGTCAACTGCACCAACTCAGCCTCGAATCGAGCGAGCGCGAGGTGCGCTGGCTCAACGAACTGATCGCTGCCGAGGCCTCGGGCGATCACGACGGCGACGATCTGACCGATCCCGAACGGGATCCGCTGATCGACACCGCCGACACCGACTTCCGCGTCGCGGGCTCAGAGCCGTCCCGCGACGGGGGGCGAGAAGAAACCCACCAAGAGAAAACACCGGTGACGCAACGAACTGCGGCGCCGCGATCAGAAGGAGAGCCCGACCATGGGTGAGCCCAATAAGGTGCGCGTGGCCATTGTGGGCGTAGGAAACTGCGCTTCATCCTTGGTTCAAGGCGTGCAGTACTACAAGGACGCCGACGAGAACTCCACCGTCCCCGGCCTGATGCACGTGAAGTTCGGTCCGTACCACGTGCGCGACGTCGAGTTCGTCGCCGCGTTCGACGTCGACGCCAAGAAGGTCGGCTTCGACCTGTCCGACGCGATCTTCGCGAGCGAGAACAACACCATCAAGATCGCCGACGTGCCGCCGACCGGCGTCACCGTGCAGCGCGGCCAGACACTCGACGGGCTCGGCAAGTACTACCGCGAGACCATCACCGAGGCCGACGGCGACGGAGTCGACGTGGTCCAGGCACTGAAGGACGCCGAGGTCGACGTCCTCGTGTCCTACCTGCCGGTCGGCTCGGATCAGGCCGACAAGTTCTACGCCCAGTGCGCGATCGACGCGAACGTCGCGTTCGTCAACGCGCTGCCGGTGTTCATCGCCTCCGATCCGGAGTGGGCGCAGAAGTTCATCGACGCCGGTGTCCCGATCGTCGGTGACGACATCAAGAGCCAGGTCGGCGCCACCATCACCCACCGCGTGATGGCGAAGCTGTTCGAGGACCGCGGCGTCACCCTCGACCGCACCTACCAGCTCAACGTCGGCGGCAACATGGACTTCAAGAACATGCTCGAGCGTGAGCGTCTGGAGTCGAAGAAGGTCTCCAAGACCCAGGCCGTGACGTCCAACCTGACCGGCTCGCTGGCCGGCAAGGTCGAGGACAAGAACGTCCACATCGGCCCCTCCGATCACGTCGAGTGGCTCGACGACCGCAAGTGGGCCTACGTCCGCCTCGAAGGCCGCGCCTTCGGCGACGTCCCGCTGAACCTCGAGTACAAGCTCGAGGTGTGGGACTCCCCCAACTCGGCCGGCATCATCATCGACGCCGTGCGTGCCGCCAAGATCGCCAAGGACCGCGGCATCGGCGGCCCGATCCTGCCGGCCTCGTCCTACCTGATGAAGTCCCCGCCGCAGCAGCTCGCCGACGACGTCGCGCGCGCGCAGCTCGAGGCGTTCATCCAGGGCTGACCGACACCCGCCGCGGTCACTGACTGAGATCGTCCCCGTCAGCGGGGTCCGAGGGGATACATATCTATCCCCCGGATCACGCTGACGGGGACGTTTGTCGTCGCCGTCCCGTGCGAAACTGAAATCCGGACCCTGGGAGGCACGGACTTGCTGGACGGCTCGACGGACGACGCGAAAGACGACTCGGCGGGGGACTCGGCGGGGGGAATCGCCACCGCCTCAGACGCGGCCCCGGCACGGCCACCGCGCACGGTGGTTCGCTGGATCGTGGTCGGCGTGCTCGCCATCGCGATCGGTGTGGCGACCTACGTCCTCGCCGTGCGCACGATCACCGGTCAGACGATCGAGAACGCCGCACTGCGCGGCGCCGACCAGGCGGGCCGGGCGATGACGGTGCAGGCCGATTCGGTACTGGGCACCATCACCATCACCTCGATGGTGATCGCGATGCTGGCGCTGCTCGTGTTCGCCGTGATCCGACGCCGGTCGTGGGTCGGGCTCGCCGCACTTGTCATCATCGTCGCCGGTCAGGTCGTCACACAGGTCCTCAAGAGCTTTGTTCTGGCGCGGCCCGAACTGATCGACGCCTACCCGCAGTACCTACAGAACAGCCTGCCGAGCGGCCACACCACCGCGGCGATGACCATCCTCTTCGGCGTGCTGCTGGTCACGCCGTTCCGCCTGCGCGCGCTCGTCGCGCTGGTGGTGATGCCGTGGGCCATCGGCGTCGGCGCCTACACCATCACCGCGAAGTGGCACCGCTTCTCCGACACCCTCGCCGCCGATGCGGTGGCCCTCGTCATCGCCTGCCTCGTGTGTGTGATCGGCGTGCGGATGGGATACCTGCGCATCACCGTCGCCGAACCACCCGGGCGTCCGATCGGTCACCGCGCCGTCGTCGCGTTCTGGTCGGTGCTGTTCGTGGTCGCCCTCGTCGGCGGCCTCGCGCTCTGGGTCCTCACCTGGCTCGCCGGACCGATCGACGCTTCGGCGGAGTACCGGTACTTCCTCGGCGCGCTCGTCGGTTCCGCGGCCGGATCGATCGCGACCGGACTGGTGTTCTGGTGGACGCTGCAGGGGGTGACCATCGGCGATGGACCCGCCGCACGCGATGACGCCGCCCGCTGATCAGCTCGGCAGCGTTCCCAGCACGTCCGAATGCCCGTGCCGGCGACACCAGCTCACGATGTAGCGAGCATGTAGTCCGCACCACCGGTACACCGCCGCCTGCGACATCGGCAGGCGCTCGTCGTGTTCGCCGCGCTGGGTGATGATCGGGCCGAGGTAGTGACTGGTGAGCTTGTTCGCGGTGTTGGGTGACACCTTGGCCGCGACCGCGAGGCTCGCGGTGTCGGTGGCGTTGCCCGACGCGATGGCGCCCGCGAGTCTGCCCGCCGTATGACCACGGCGCCCGACGAACAGCTCGTACAGCGGGGCGACGCGGCGACCGGTCGACTCCCCCACCGACAATCGCTGACCGAGTGCGACGGTCCGGATCGCGTTCATCAACGGCATCAACCCGTCGGACTTGGCGATCACCCCCGACACCTCAGGCCGCAGGCGGGCCTCCTCGAGGTGATCACGTTCCATGCTGTGGCCTTGGGTCGCCAGTAGCACCGGCGCCAGCCGGTCGGCCTGACGAAGGGCGTCGATGGCGTCCAGCCCATCGAAGGTCCACTCCATCGTCGGCCGATTCCAGATGAGGTCGGCGGCCACCACGTCGAACCGAACCCGCCCGGCGATACCACGCACGAACTCGTCCTGGTCGACGGCCACCTCCACCGTCACGTCATCGAACGACGATTCCAACGGCATGGCGACGACATGCCCCAGGGGCGAGGCGATGAGGATACGAATCCGACTTCCCACATGCGTAATCTTGCCTCCAGATCCGCCGGTCATGCGCGATCTGACATCGAAATCAACCGTTCGGGTGACAAACGAACAGAAACTGATCGCAATGGGTCACAACAACTGCTGATCTTGTCGGTGCGGTACGTGAGGCTGGATTTCATCTGATCCATCTCCAGCACAGGGGAACACATGACCAGTCAGATCGACCAGGAACTCCGGGTCCCGCTGTACTCACTGCCCAGCCCGGCCACCGTGGCAGTCGTCGCCGAGCGCGACCTCACCGACGCCGCCCTCGTCGCGCTCGTGGAAAGTCTCGGCTACCACACCGTCGTCATCGACCTCGACGTCAACGCCACCCCGATGCCGCCGACGATCGCCATCATCCGGTCGGCCGACAAACTCGCCCGATTCCGCGCGCGACGCGGCATGCACAACTGTCTGATCGCGGCCATCGGGATCGACATCCGCGATGCCCCGGGGATCGCCATCGCGGACTCCCCGCTGGCGGCGCGGCAGCTCGAGACGCTGCTGGAGCAGACCGCACGGCGCCGGCCACAGCTTCGCAGCCGGGTGTGCGTGACCGACCGCGAGCGGGAGATCCTCACCACCTACGCACTGGGCGCGACGCTGCGCGAGACGTCGCACACCCACTATGTCGCCGAGAGCACGGTGCGCGCCCACTACCGCCGGGTCTCGCAGCGCTACAGCGAGGCCGGCCGACCGGTGGGCAACAAGGCGCAGCTGCTGTTGCAGTTCATGGCCGACGGCTGGGTGCAGCCCGACCAACTGGCCATGTGACGCGACACCCGCCAGGTTGGTACTCGGTTCTGGCCGCAGCTACGGGTTCTGGCCGCAGTTTCGGCCGCAAGCCGGAACCCACAGGTGCGGCCAGAACCGAGGGCTGACCTGGCGCTAACCTGGCGGGATGCGCACACACCGCTGGGTCGCCACCGGCTTCGGCGGACTCGACGACTTCGAGTTCGTCGCCGACGAACTGTCGCCGCCGCAGCCCGGGGAGGTCACGATCGAGGTCCGGGCGGCCGGGGTGAATCCGGCCGACCTCAAACATGCTCAGCGCGGTGGTGACCCGGCGGATCTGCCGCTGCCGATCGGCTACGAGGTCGCCGGCACGATCGCCGCCATCGGCTCGGACACCGAGATCGCCTCCGGTGGTGGGGCGGTCGGCGACGATGTGCTCGCATTCCGGGTGCGCGGCGGGTACGCCACTGCGCTGACCGTGCCCGCGTCGACGGTGTTCGCCAAACCGGAGTCTCTCGACTTCCCGGAGGCCGCCAACCTGTTGCTCGCCGGGTGCACCGCCGCAGACATGCTTCGCGCCGCACGCATCGAGCGCGACGACACCGTCCTGCTGCATGCGGCGTCGGGCGCCGTCGGCGTCGCCGTCCTCCAATTCGCCCGACTCCGCGGAGTCACGGTGATCGGGACGGTTGGTGGCCCGGACAGTGCTGAGCGGGTCCGCGCGTTCGGCGGGATACCGGTCCGCCATGGCGAGGGGCTGACCGACAGGGTGCTCGCGATCAGCGAGGAGCCCGTGGTCGCGGCCTTGGACGCTGCGGGCACCGACGAGGCCGTCGACTCCTCGCTCGAGCTCGTCGCCGACAGGTCACGAGTGATCACCATCGCGGCACCACAACGCGCCCGCACCGCCGGATTCATCGCCCTGGGCGGCGCCCAGCCGGAGAGTCTGGCGTTCCGCAACGCGGTGCGACCCGAACTGATCGCACTGGCCGGCGACGGCGACCTGATGGTGCCCATGGCGCGTACCTATCCGCTCGCCGATGCCCGGACCGCACTCGAGGTGGTCGCAGGCGGCCATCCGGGCGGCAAGATCGCGCTGATCCCCTGAGGCTGCTCAGCTGATCTCGCCGCTGTCCTGCAGCACGGTTTCCTCGGCACGGTGCTCGTCGGAGTGTTCCTCCGCGGCCAGCCGCGAGATCAGACCGCCCGCGAGCACATCGGCGACCTGTCGGGGCGAGAGGCGATGGCGCACCCTGAACGTTTCGTCTTTCGTCACATTGGCGACGGTGAGGGTGTCTGTCGAGCCGATGGTGTCGCGCAGGTTCTCCAGCCGCAGCACGTCGTCCCGGTCGATGCCGTCGTAGTCGGCGGGGTCGGCGAACTCCAGCGCGAGGACGCCGAAGTTGGCGAGGTTCTGCCAGTGGATGCGGGCGAACGACTTCGCGATCGCCACACGCAGCCCGAGATGCCGCGGTGCGATGGCCGCATGTTCCCGCGACGATCCCTGCCCGTAGTTGTCGCCGCCGACGATGATGTGTCCGCCGTCGGCGGCGCGGGCACGGTCCGGGTAGGTCTCGTCGACCTGGGTGAAGCTGAACTCGGCAAGCTTGGGGATGTTGGAGCGCAACGGCAGCGCCCGGGCACCGGCCGGAGAGATCTCGTCGGTGGAGATGTTGTCGCCGACCTTCAGCAGCACCGGTATCTCGATCTCGTCGGGCAACGGGTCGAGCTCCGGCAGGCTGGAGATGTTAGGACCCTTCACCGGTTCGATCGCCGCCGCCTCGGCGGGTGGCGGCGGTTCGACGAGCATCGCCGTGTTGATCGCATGCTGTTTCGGCAGATCGAGTGCCGGATACGCCATGCCGACGTCGGCGGCCCAGTCCCGCGGATCGGTGATCTGCCCGGTCAGCGCCGATGCGGCCGCCGTCTCCGGCGAGCACAGCCACACCGCGTCCTCCTTGGTGCCCGAGCGTCCCGGGAAGTTGCGTGGCATCGTGCGCAACGAGTTCCGCCCGGTCGCGGGCGCCTGACCCATCCCGATGCAGCCCATACATCCGGCCTGATGGATACGCGCCCCACTGATGACGAGCTCGGATGTGGCGCCCATCTTCGTGAGATCGGTGAGGATCTCTCGGGACGTCGGGTTGATGTCGAAGCTCACCTCGGCGGCGCTCTGACGGCCCGCCACCATCGCGGCGGCGATGGCGAAGTCCCGCAGCCCGGGATTGGCGCTCGACCCGATGACGACCTGCGAGATCTCCGCACCGGCGACCTCGCGTACCGGCACTACATTGCCCGGCGACGACGGCTTGGCGATCAGCGGTTGGATCTCACCGAGGTCGATGCTCTCCTCGACGTCGTAACTCGCACCGGGATCGGCGACGAGTTCGGTCCAGTCGTCTTCGCGTCCTTCGGCTGCCAGGAACTGCTGCACCGCGCCGTCACTCGGGAACACCGTGGTGGTGGCACCCAGTTCGGCGCCCATGTTGGCGATCACGTGGCGGTCCATCGCGGTGAGTCCGTCGAGCCCGGGACCGTGATACTCGATGATCCGATTCACCCCACCCTTGACGTCGTGGCGGCGCAACATCTCCAGGATGACGTCTTTGGCCGAACACCATTCGGGCAGTTCGCCTTCCAGGCGGACACCCCAGATCTCCGGCATTCGGATGTTGAGCGGGCGGCCGGCGATCGCGAGGGCCACCTCCAGCCCACCCACGCCGATCGCGAGCATCCCCAGCGACCCGGCCGCCGGGGTGTGCGAGTCGGACCCGACCATCGTCTTGCCGGGTATCCCGAATCGCTGCATGTGGGTGGGATGGGAGACACCGTTGCCGGGTTTGGAGAACCACAGCCCGAAACGGGCGCACGCGGTTCGCAGGTACTCGTGGTCCTCGGCGTTCTTCTCGTCGGTCTGCAGCAGGTTGTGATCGACGTACTGGACGCTGACCTCGGTGCGGGCGCGATCGAGTCCGAGCGCCTCGAGTTCCTGCATCACCAGCGTGCCGGTCGCGTCCTGGGTCAGCGTCTGGTCGATGCGGATCGCGATCTCCTCACCGGGTGTCATCTCACCGGCCTCCAGATGTGCGGCGATGAGTTTGCGGGCGACGTTTTCGGGCATGATGTGCTCCTCCGACACGACTGGGCGATCTCGGGTCCGGACCCATCACCGGGTTACCCAGAACACGTCGCGATGACACCGGCGAATTGGTGCCCTTTGGCCCACGACATCCGCAGCGCAGCGGCGCATGCTGGGGTCATGAACACCGGATGGATCCTCGCCGCGGGCGCTGTGGCTGCCGCCGCCGCGGTGGGCTACCAACGCAACCTCCGGCAGCCGATTCTGAACTGGGGCGCCACCGACGACGAGGTCGCCGCCACGTTGCCGGGCGACGAGTTGTTGCCCGACCCCGACGGCGTGTCGACCCGCGCCATCACCATCCTGGCCCGCCCCGAGTACGTGTATCCGTGGCTGGCACAGATGGGCCCGACCCCGCGCGGCGGGGCCTACACCTACGACTGGATCGAGAATCTCCTCGGCCTGCACATGCACAGCACCGACGTGGTACTCGACGAATTCCAGCACCCACAGATCGGCGACGAGATCGGTCTGGGTCCCAACAAGATGCGGGTGGAGATCGCGGAACAGAATCACGCATTCGCGACGCGCTCGGCCGACGGCAACTGGGTATGGGCGTTCACCCTGATCGACCGCCACGACGGCACGACCCGGCTGATCAGCCGCAACCGTTTCCGCCTGCCCCGGCTGATCGACCGGATCGGGATGCTCCCGATGGAACCGGGCTCACTGATCATGGAACACAAGATGCTGCACGGTATCCGGGATCGGGCCGAGACGCTGGCGGGCACCGGGTCGCACGTCACCTGACTGGTCGCCGGACCGGCGTTACTCTTCGACGCGGTTACCCTTCTCGTCCCAGTGCGCGGCGACCTTCTTGCTGGGCTGCACCCGCGGCGGTTCGCCGGGCATCTTGGGGTAGCTGGGCGGATACGGCATGTCGCCGAGCCCGTTGGCGTCGTCGCGCTGCACCATCTCCAGCAGCGGTTCGATGCCCCGGCGGCGCTCGGCGATGTCGGCCATCGGATCTCCGCGTCGAGCCACCAGATCGGGCACGGTCGCGATGGTGCAGTCGTCGGGGTCAACTTCGGCCAGTTCGTCCCACGTCACCGGCGTGGACACGCGCGCGTTGGGGCTGCGTCGCGCCGAATACGGCGAGGCCATCGTACGGTCGCGCGCATTCTGGTTGAAGTCGATGAAGATCCGTTCGCCGCGTTCCTCTTTCCACCACGAGGTGGTCACCGCGTCGGGGTCGCGTCGTTCCAGTTCACGGGCCAGCGCGATCACCGCACGCCGGGTGGCGATGAAGTCCCATTTCGGTTCGATGGGGACGAACACGTGGATGCCACGACCGCCGGAGGTCTTCGGAAAACCCGTGTAACCCAACTCCTCCAGCAGTGGTTTCAGCCCGTCGATGGCGACGCGTCGCACGTCGTCGAAGTCGGTGCCCGGCTGCGGGTCGAGGTCGATGCGGAGCTGATCGGGGTGGTCGTTGTCGGGGTCGACGGTGGGCCAACTGTGGAAGGTGACGGTGCCGAGGTTGGCGCCCCACACGATGTCGGCGGGGATGGTCGGTTTGATCGCGTCGCCGGTGCGGCCGGAGGGGAACACGATTCGCGTCGACTGCACGTGCTCGGGCCGCTTCTTGGCGATGTGTTTCTGGTAGATCTCGTCGCCGTCGACCCCGTCGGGGAAACGTTGCAGGAACGTCGGCCGGTTGCGCAGGGCGGTCATGATGGCGCCCTGCAGGGCGATGTCGCGGTAGTACCCGACGAGATCGCGTTTGCGGCCACCGTTCTCGCCGAGTTCCGGAAAGTAGATCTTGTCCGGGTTGCTCAGCCGGACGGCGACACCGTCGACGTCGAGTTCCTCCGCGGGAGAACGAGAAGGCATGTCAGGACGTTCCTTCCAGGACGTCGTGCAGGTCGTAGGTGAGTGGCACCTCGAGCTGCTCGTAGGTGCAGCTCTCCGGATCGCGGTCCGGTCGCCAGCGCAGGAACTTCACGGTGTGCCGGAACCGGTGGTTTTCCATCTGGTCGTAGGCCACCTCCACCACCAGCTCGGGCCGGATGGGAATCCACTCGCCGGACTTCTCCGAGCGCCAGCGGGTCGGTTCCCCCGCGGATGGTTTGTCGGGATCCAGGCGCATCGGCTCGAACATCTGCTGCAGCTCGATGCGTTTGGCGTCGGAGAAGGCGCCGGCACCGCCGACCATCCGTAGCTCGCCGTCGGCGTAGAGCCCGAGCAGCATGGAGCCGAGGCCGGTGCCGCTCTTGTGCACGCGGTAGCCGAACACGACGCAGTCGGCGGTGCGCTTGTGTTTGACCTTCACCATCTCCCGTTTGTTCTCGACGTAGGCGCCGGCGAGCCGTTTGGCGACGACGCCGTCGAGCCCGGCGCCCTCGAAGGCGGTGAACCAGTCGGTGGCGACGGCCGCATCGTCGGTCACCCGACTGACCCGTAGTCGGCGGTCGGCGCCACCGGACGGATCGATGGCCCGCAGCAGGGCCTCCCGCCGGACTGCGAACGGCTCGCCCATCACGTCGGCGCGCCCCAGCGCCAGCGCGTCGAACCCGATGAAGATCGCCGGTGTCTTCGCCGCGAGCATGGTGACCCGGGACTCGGCCGGGTGGATGCGCTGGGCCAGCGAGTCCCAGTCCAGTCGGTGCGTGTCGCCGATCAGCGCCGGGACCCCGATCTCCCCGTCCACGACCGCCTTCTCCGGCAGTTCGGCCTTGGCGGCGGCGACCAGTTCAGGGAAGTAGCGGGCCAGATCTTTGCCGCCGCGCGAACCGATCGCCACCTCGTGACCGTCCCGAAAGATCAACGCCCGAAAGCCATCCCACTTGGGTTCGTAGGACCACACCAGATCGCCACCAGGCTGGTCGGGGACCGTCGTGACGGCTTTGGCGAGCATTGGCGCGATCGGCGGCATTACCGGGAGGTCCACGGGTCACATGGTACGGGCCGGCCGGATACGGGCGGGGTGATCGAGGTGATGGGGCCGAGGATGCGGCCCGGTCGGTAGGGTGATCGCGATGGACCTGGGTGCAAGCGCGATGCCGGCGGGACGGTATGCGCCGTCCCCGTCGGGTGACCTGCACGTCGGCAATCTCCGCACCGCGGTGCTGGCATGGTTGTTCGCCCGCACCACCGACCGGGCCTTCTTCATCCGGATGGAGGACCTCGACCGCACCGCAGTGGGCTCCGACCGTCAGCAACTCACCGATCTGGCGGCGCTGGGTCTGGACTGGGACCCGCCGGTGATCTACCAGTCACACCGGCTGCCGTCGTACCGGTCGGTCATCGACGGGCTGCACGAGCAGGGCCGCACCTTCGAGTGTTTCTGCACGCGCCGCGAGATCATGGAGGCGCCGTCGGCGCCGCACGCCCCGCAGGGCGCCTACCCCGGCACCTGCCGCGACCTCACCGAGGCCGGCCGCGCCGAACGACGCAAGACTCGACCACCCGCGATCCGAATCCGCTCCGAGGTGGACCATTTCACCGTCGATGACATCCTGCACGGCCCCTACACCGCGATGGTCGACGACTTCGTCATCCAACGCAACGACGGCACCCCCGCCTACAACCTCGCGGTGGTCGTCGACGACGCCGCCCAAGGCGTCGACCAGGTGGTGCGCGGCGGTGACCTGCTCTCGTCGGCGCCGCGGCAGGCGTACCTCGCCACCCTGCTCGGGCATCGGCCACCCGGCTATGCCCACGTGCCGATGGTGCTCAACGACAAGCGCATTCGGCTCAGCAAGCGCGACGGCGCGGTGACCCTGACCGATCTCGCCGAACACGGTGTCACCGCCGGCCAGGTGCTGTCGCACATCGCACAGTCGCTGTGGCTCGCCGACGACGGCGAGTCGGTGGACCTGCCGTTGCTCGCCGAACGGTTCCGGCCCGACACCCTGCCGAAGGAACCGTGGATTCTGACCGGGGCCGAGTGGCGATAGGCCGGTCTCAGGCAGTCGCCAACAGTCGATCCAGAACGTCGTGCAGGGTCAGCACCCCGGCGACCTCGTCGTCGACCATCACGACGGCCACATGCTGTCGGGTCTCCCGCATCGTGGCCAACGCCCGATGTACGGGCTCGGTAGCCGGAAAGGTCGGCACCGGACGCATCAGGTCGGCTGCACTGGCGTCGGCGCCGGCGGCCAGGCAATCCCGCACGTGGACGACGCCCACGTAGGGTCGGGCCCCGGAGTCGCTGCCCCGCACGAGAAGCCGCCGATGTCCGGTCGCCATCGACATCGCCCGGATCACCGCCGGCGACGCGGTCGCATCCACCGCGCTCACCGCGTCGTCGGTGAGCACGTCTGCGACGGTCAGTCGCTGCAGTTCCAGCGCTCCGGACAGATGTGCGTGATAGCGCTCGTCGAGGGTGCCGACGGTGGCGGAATGCTCGACCAGGTGACGCAGGGCGTCGGCGTCCTGCCCGGCGGCGACCTCGTCGACCGCCTCGACCCCCACCCGGTGCAGACACCAGTTGGCCAGCGCGTTCAGTCGCACGATGAGCGGACGGGTGAGCCACATGAACGCGCGCATCGGCAGGGCCAGCATCGTCGCCGACCGTTCCGGATGCGCGATCGCCCACGATTTCGGCGCCATCTCACCGACAACGAGGTGCAGGAATGTCACCACGATCAGCGCGAGGACGAAGCCGGCGACATCGGCGGACCACGTCGGCATCCCCCACGTCTCGAACAACGGCGTGAGCCAATGATGCACGGCCGGCTTGGTGACGGCGCCGAGTGCGAGCGTGCAGACGGTGATCCCCAGTTGCGAACCCGCCAACAGCACCGATAGCTCCGAGGCGCTGCGCAGCGCGGCGCGCGCCGACCGACTGCCGGCGGCGGCATCTTCGAGCCGGTGCCGTCGGGCGGCGATGAGCGCGAACTCCACGGCGACGAAGAAGGCGCTGGCCGCGATCAATCCGACGGTGACCAGTACGACGATCCACGGATTGCTCATCGCGCACGCTCCTCATCGACGGTCGGGATGGTCAACAGCACCGACGACGGCACATGCCGGCCCACCGACAGCACCGTCAGGGTCGCGATCGCGGGGCGCAGATCGTCGTCGCCGATCGGCACGGGGTCACCGGCCAAGTCGACCTCGATGACGTCGCCGACGGCCGGTAGGCCACCGAATTCGGCGATGACCAGCCCAGCCACGGTCTCGTGGTCCCCCTCGGGTAGGTCGCGGCCGACCACTCGGGACACCTCGTCGAGGTGTGCGTCGCCGCGGATCCGCCAGCCGTCCTCGACGCGGGCGATCGGTCGTGCGACATCCGGATCGTGTTCGTCGTCGATCTCCCCGACGAGTTCCTCGGCGATGTCCTCGACGGTCACCACCCCGGCGAATCCGCCGTACTCGTCGATGACCACCGCCAGTTCGTCGTGGGCGTCGTCGATCTGGGCGAGCACCTCCGGCAGAGGCAGCGAGACCGGCACGATGACGGCCGGTCTGGCGAGGTCGGCGGCCGTGGTGGTGCTGTCAGCGGTGTCGCCGTCAGACCAGACGAGCACGTCGTGCAGGTGGACGACACCGGCCACGTCGGCCCGGTCGTCCACCACGGGATATCTGGTGTGTCCGGCGCTCATCGCCTCGAGGACCGTCGCGGCCGGGTCCGTCGCGCGCAGCACATCGACCCGGGTGCGCGGGATCATGGCGTGCTCGGCGGTGCGGGTGGGGAAGTCGAGGACCCGATCGAGCATCGCCGACAGCTCGGCGGGCAGTTCACCGGCGTCGCGGGATTCGGCGACGATGTGCTCGAGATCGCGCGGGGTGGCCGAATGCTCCACATCGTGGACCGGCTCGATCCGCAGCGCCCGCAGCAGCAGGTTCGATGCGGTGTCGAAGAGGGTGATCAGCCAGCCGAACACGGCCAGGTAGACGGTGGTGGATCGGGCCAGCCACCGCGCCACCGGCTCCGGTCGCGCGATCGCGAGGTTCTTGGGGAACAGCTCGCCGAACACCATCTGCACCACTGTGGAGAAGCCGATGGCGATGACGGTGCCGATGGTGACCCCGAGCGCCACCGGCACACCGATGTCGCCGAGCAGGTCGCCGACGCCGCTGCCGATGAGTGGCTCGGCCACATAGCCGACGAGCAGTCCGGTGACCGTGATGCCCAGTTGGGCTCCGGACAGCATGAACGAGGTGCGACGGGTGACGGTCAGCGCGCGCGCCGCGGCGGCGTCACCGGCTTCGGCGCGAGCCTGCAGCCGCGAGCGATCCACGGCCATGAAGCCGAACTCCTGCGCCACGAAATAGCCGGTCAGGGCGGTGATCAGGAAGACGACCAGGATGCCGGCGAGAATGCCGAGGACGGTCACCATGTGGCCACCGCCGTCGTACGGTCAGGCATCGTCGGGGAGCCGGGTCTTCGAGGTTTCTTGCGTTTCGGTCGGGGGCGCTTGGCGCGACTCATCGGGACTTTCTCACTGGACTTCGGGGCGGTGAGGGCACGGTGCTCGCACCGGCCTCACAGGTGCGCAACGAATGGTACGGCAGTCGAGTTCCTGCTCCTGCGAGGTCTAGGCCGGCTTGGTTTCGGTCACCTGTCGGGCCACGTCGACCAGCGGCGTGTTGGTGTCCTGCGACAGCCGTCGGAGCAGTTCGAACGCAGCCACGGCATCGATCGAGAACCGCTCCATCAGCATGCCCTTGGCCTGACCGATCAGATCACGACTGGCCAATGCGCTGCGGAAGTCGCCCTGCTGACGCGCCCGGTACAGCGCCAACGAGGCATGGGTGGCGTAGACGAGTCCCACCTCCACGGACTCCTCGTCGAACGCGTTCGGTTTGTCGGAGAACAGGTTCAGTGCACCGAGCGCGGCTTGGTGGGTGAACAGCTGGAACGACAGACTCGACCGCGCCGGGGTTTCGGCCAGGGTGCGCGCCGACAGCGCCGGCCACCGCGGATCGGTGGCGATGTCGTCTACCCGGACCATATGGTGCTCGAACGCGGCCTCGACGCACGGCCCCTGACCGGTCTCCTGCTGCAGGCGATCGAGGTGGACCATGATCTCGTCGGTCGGGGCGATCGTCTCGTACGCACGTGCTTTCGGATCGACGAGAAGCACCCCGGCGTGGTCGGTTCCCGGAACATGGTCGACGGCGCCGACGGTGATGGCCTCGATCACAGAATCAGTGGCGGCCCGCTCGGTCTCCGGGATCGCATGCATCGTGCGCACCAGATCGGCGATCGCCTGATGGACACTCATCTGTCATCTCCTCCGGTCCCGTGCCAGCGGCTTCGCACCATCGTCGACGGCGGACACCCGAGTCCACCGTAGTCCGTGGTCGGGGACGTCCGAGTGGCTACCACGAGTGCGGTCCCCGGGGCTACAGCTCCGAACCCCGGGGACCTGGCCCTCGGCGAACTCCGCGGCGCCCGCCCGGGCTTGCTACGCGCCTACCCGCGCCGACGGCCCGCCAAACACCGCCGCGATCAGCTGCGGGCGCCCGCGTAGTAGCGCGCCAGGAACTCGTCGCGGTACGCCGGGTAGGTGCCGTCCTCGATCGACTGCCGGGCCCGGTCGACCATGGTCACGATGAAGGAGACGTTGTGCAGCGTGGCGAGCGTGGCGGCCAGTCCTTCTTTCGCCTTGAACAGGTGATGCAGGTAGGCCCGGCTGTACTGGCTGGTGTAGTTGTCGATCTCGGGATCGAGGGACCGGAAGTCTTTGCGGTACTTGGCATTCGTGATGTTGTAGCGACCGTCGAGTGAGTAGATCGCGCCGTTGCGCGCCACCCGGGTGGGTGACACACAGTCGAAGGTGTCGGCACCGTTCTCGATGGCGGTGAAGATGTCGTCGGGTTCGCTGATGCCGAGCAGGTGCTTGGCGGTGTCCTCGGGCAGTTCCCGGTTGACCCAGCCGACGATGGTGCCCAGGTTGTCCTTCTCCAGCGCCCCGCCGATGCCGTAGCCACCGAAACCGCGTCCCCCGTCGGCCTGGTCCATCGCGCTCATGGTGACCAGATCGCGAGCGGCCTTACGGCGCAGATCCTCGTACTGCGCGCCCTGGATGACCCCCCACAGCGACTGCGGCGGGCGGTGGGTGCGCTCCCGGGAGAGCCGGTTGTGTTCGGCGAGGCAGCGGATCGCCCACAGGCGGGTGCGTTCCAGTGAGTTCTCCTGGTAGCGGCGGGTGTTCATCAAGGTGGTGAGCTCGTCGAAGGCGAAGATGATGTCGGCGCCCAGCTGATGCTGGATCTGCATCGACACCTCCGGGGTGAACCGGTGCGCCGATCCGTCGAGGTGTGATTTGAAGGTGACGCCGTCGTCGTCGACCAGCGACAGTCGTTCCCGCCCCTCGGCGGTGATCTCGTCGTTCTGTTCGCCGGTGACATCCATCGAGATCACCTTCTTGAACCCGGCGCCCAGCGACATCACCTGGAATCCGCCGCTGTCGGTGTAGGTGGGGCCGGGCCAGTTCATGAATGCGCCGAGCCCACCCGCCTCGTCGATGATGTCCGGGCCGGGCTGCAGATAGAGGTGATAGGCGTTCGCGAGCACCGCCTGCGCGCCGAGTTCGCCGACCGACTCGGGCAGTACCGTCTTGACCGTCGCCTTGGTGCCGACCGGCACGAACGCTGGGGTGTGGATGCGTCCGTGCGGGGTGTCGATCACGCCGGTACGACCCATCGAGCCGGGCAGCGAGGTCCCGACGGTGAAGGAATGGTCAGGCGGCAACGGGGTGGAACTCACCGAGGAATTCTCGCAGTTCGACGAGACCGCGCAAAACTCGCCGCTCGTCGGTGATCACCGCCCGCAGTTCGTTACGGTGAAGTCATGCTGCACCACGTCGCACGCCTTTCCGTCGGTTTGACCGCTGTCGCACTGTGCGCGTTCGCGTCCGCGTGCGGCACCGAAGAACAGGCGGCCGACACCACGACCACCACGGTCACCGAGAACCCGTCGGCACCTGTCGTGGCCGGCCCGAGTCCGCGGAGCGCAGCGGCGCCCACCGACGCGCAGCCGACCGACGACCGCGAGTGTGGCACGACGTCGGGCCCTGATGGTGCCCTGCGGGTGCTGATCACCGACGGCGACGTCACCTGCGACGAGGCCATGGCACTCGCCGCACAGTACGGCCCGCTGATCGCGACCGGTCGTAACCAGATGATCGACGGCTGGGACTGTGGGCCCGCCGACGACGATGGCGTGCTGGCGGAATGTGAACGTGACGATGTCGCCGGCGACGACGACGAGATCGACTTCGCCCCCTGACCGGCCGTGACCCCGACTCCCTTGACCCTGACGCAGCGTGAGGCACCACAGTGTCGGGTGTGAGCGATTCGGAGCACGAGTACACGGTCGGCGCCATCGCCCGGCTCGTCGGGATCAGCGTCCGCACGCTGCATCACTACGACCATGTCGGTCTGGTGGTGCCGTCGGGACGCACCGGCGCCGGGTATCGAGTCTACGACGATGTGGATGTCGAACGGCTGCATCAGGTGCTGACCTACCGGCAACTCGGGTTCTCACTGGAGCAGATCGCGACCCTGCTCGACGATCCGACCGTGGATGCGATGGCGCATCTGCGTGATCAGCACGAGTTGCTGACCGACCGGATCGATCGCTTGCGCCGAATGGTCGCCGCTGTGGAGGACATGATGAATGCGAAGAAGAAGGGCATACAGCTGACGGCTGCCGAACAGGCCGAGATCTTCGGTGACGACTGGCCGGGCGAGGAGTACGCGGCCGAGGCCGAGGAACGCTGGGGCGACACCGATGCGTGGCAACAGAGCCGGCAGCGCACCGGCGCGTACTCGAAGGGTGATTGGCAGGAGGTGAAGGCCGACACCGACGCTCTCGAGGCGCGGCTCGCCGAGGCTATGGCTGCCGGCGTCGCGCCGGGCTCACCGGAGGCCAACGCGCTCGCCGAGGAGCACCGGGCATCGATCAACCGGTTCTACGACTGCAGCCACGACATGCAGGTGAACCTGGCGCAGATGTACCTCGCCGACCCCCGGTTCACCGAGCACTACGACGAGCGGGCCGCGGGTCTGGCGCAATACGTGCGCGACGTCATCGTCGCCAACGCCGACCAGCAGCACTGATCGCGAACCGCAGAAACCTCACCGGTCGTCGGGGACCTCTGTAGCGCGGAGGGTCTCTCCCGACAGGTGGGGTTTCTGCACGTCGATGCAACCGTCGGCGGGTCTGCTGCGTCCTATGTTCATGGACTGTTTCGCATCGCTGACGGGTGCGGTCAACCGCGCCGAACTCCTCACTTCGGGTTATGCCGATCACGAGATCCGGGCGGCGCAGCGGGCGGGCACGCTCACCGCGCTTGGCTCGGGCGTGCTCATACCGACCGACCTGCTCGACGGGACGCCCGAACAACGGCATCGTGAACTGGCGCTTGCCTGGACGCGGCGCAGTCCCGGATCGCCGCGGGCACTGGCCGGGTCGTCGGCGGCCGCGGTGCTGGGGCTGCCGGTGTGGGGCCTGGACACCGACCGGGTGACGATGGTCGAGAACGGCACGAAGTCGCGATCGCGAACCACGAGCGTGATGCACGTCGTGGTGGATCGACGTCCCGTGTCGACGGTGACGATCGACGACGTGGCCGTGGTCGCGCCGGCGCGCGTCGTCGTCGACATCGCCCGCACCGCGCCGCGGATTCCGGCGATCGCGGTCGGCGACGCCGCACTGCACGCCGAGCTGTGTACCGTTGACGACCTGGCGAACGAGCTCGATCTCGTCGCCGGTATGACGGGTGCCGCGCAGGCGCGCCGGGTGATCGCCGCACTGGACGGAGCGGCCGAGTCGGTCCTGGAATCCCGAAGTCGCATGGAGATGCTCGACGCCGGACTGCCGACACCGGAGTTGCAGGTGGATCTGTATGACGCAGTGGGCAACTGGGTCGCGCGAGTGGACTTCTATTGGCGGGAACTCGGCGTGGTCGGCGAGAGCGACGGGAAGTCGAAGTACACCGGCGACGACGGGCAGCAGCGGCTGCTCTACGAGAAGGGCCGCAGCGATGCGATCGTGGAACTCGGCAACCGGCTGATCCACTGGGGATGGGAAGACATCGAGCAACGAGAGCCGTGGCTGGCTCGGCTGCGCCGGATGCTGTCGTCGGAGGCCGCGGCGTGACGCGGCCGGCTCGATGGCCACGGACCTCACCTGTGGCGAACGACCTTCCGCGCGACCGCGGTCTGTGACGGCAGGTGAGGTCTTTGGAACGTGCGGGTCAGGCGAGCAGCGCGTGCGCGACTCGTTCGAGGGCGGCGGCGCGACTGGCCTTGATCAGCACCGCGTCACCGGCGGCCAGGTCGGCGCAAGCGGCGACGGCGCTGTCGACGTCCGGGACATGCCGGGCCGACTCGCCGTAGTCGGGGGCGTCGACCGCGATCACCTCGATGCCCAGCTCACGCGCCTGCTCGGCGACCGACTGGTGCGCGGCGGCCGAGCCGGCGCCGAGTTCACCCATCGTCCCGAGTACCGCGACCCGACGGCCTGCGTCGAGCGTCGCCAGCGACCGCAGCGCCGCAGCCATCGAGGTGGGGTTGGCGTTGTAGGCGTCGTTGAGGACGAGCACGCCGGCGGCGGAGGTCGTGAGGTCCATGCGCAGTCCGGACAGACTCGCACCGCGCAGACCGTCGGCCAGCCGCTCGACGGGCACGCCGAACCAGGCCGCAGCGGTGATCGCGGCCAAGGCGTTGGGCACCTGATGCTCACCGCGGGCCCCGAGCGCGATGTCGGCGTCGCCCCACGGTGAGTGGAGCCGGAAAGAAGCCCGGAGCTGGTCGTCGAGCGCCACGCCGGACGCACGGACGTCTGCCGACGATCCGAGCCCGAACGTGAGGACCCCCGCGTCGGTGCGGTCGGCCATCGCCGCGACTCGCTCGTCGTCGGCGTTGAGCACGGCGAGGCCGTCCACCGGGAGTGACTCGACGAGTTCACCCTTGGCGCGCGCGACCGCGTCGATGTCGCCGAACAGTTCGAGGTGGACGCCTTCGACGCGGGTGATGACGCCGACGGTGGGGCGCGCGATGGAGCACAGCAGGTCGATGTGGCCGATGCCGCGGGCGCCCATCTCGACCACCACGGCCTCGGTGTCGGCGGCGGCGTTGGCCAGGGTGAGCGGAAGGCCCAGTTCGTTGTTGAACGACCTCTCACTGGCGGTGGTGCGGAATGTGGTGGCCAGCGCGCCGGCCAGCAGATCCTTGGTGGAGGTCTTGCCCACCGATCCGGTCACGCCGACGACCCGATCGGGCAGCCGGTCGCGGGCCGCGCCGCCGAGGTCGGCCAGCGCGGCGGCGGTGTCGGTGACGGTGATCGCGGGCAGCCCGACATGCGGCAGGCTGCCCTCCGAGCTCAGATAGGCCGCGGCGCCGGCTGCCTGCGCCGACGGGACGAATTCGTGCCCGTCGCGGGCGGCGACGATCGGCACGAACAGTTGCCCGGCCTGCACGCTCCGGGAGTCGATGCCGACGCCGGAGATCTCCACGTCGTCGCCGACCAGCCGCCCGTTGACCGCCGCCGCGATCTCACTCGCCCTGAAGTGCACACCGCAACGCTACAAGGCCCGACGCCGCCTGCCCCACACCCGACAGCAGAAACCCAGACGACCCGAACGACACCGTGGACGTATCGTGTGGGCCATGGCCTCACCCCTGCTGCGTCTGGTCGTCCTCTACGGCGGTGTCTCCGCCGAACACGACGTCTCCTGTGTCACCGCCGCCCATGTGCTGGCCGCCGCGGACCGCAGCAAGTACGACCTGGTCCCGATCGGTATCACCAAGTCGGGGATGTGGCTGCGCAACGACAAGGCCATCGCGGCGCTGGTCGAGGGCAGTGACCTACCGGACCGGCTGGAACCGGCCGGCACCGAGGTGGAACCGCTCGCCGCGATCCGCGGCGAGACCGGCGAGCAGGCAATCACGGTGGTGCTCCCGCTGCTGCACGGCCCGCATGGCGAGGACGGCACCATCCAGGGGATGCTCGAACTGTTCAAGGTGCCCTACGTCGGCGCCGGGGTGTTGTCGTCGGCGCTGTGCATGGACAAGGCGATGGCCAAGATCGTCGCCGAGCAAGCCGGCATCCCGCAGTGCCGGTGGGTGGAGTTCCGCGACGGCATCGACGACCCGAACGACATCGTCGACCGCGCCGTGTCCGAGTTGGGACTGCCGGTATTCGTCAAACCGGCCAACCTGGGTTCGTCGGTCGGCATCACCAAGGCCCACGACGCGGCCGAACTCGACAAGGCCATCGACCTTGCGCTGCGTTACGACGACGTGGTGATCATCGAGGAGGCGGTCACCGCGCGCGAGGTTGAGGTGGCGGTGCTCGGCAATACCGCACCCGAGGCGTCGGTGCCAGGAGAGATCGTGCCGGGCAGCGAGTTCTACGACTATGAGGACAAGTACGTCACCGGCGCGGCGAAGCTGGTGATCCCCGCCGACCTGCCCGCCGACACCACCCGCGAGGTGCGCGATCTGGCCGCGAAGGCGTTCACGGCGTTGCGCTGCGCGGGTATGGCGCGGGTCGATTTCTTCTACGAGGCCGACGGCCGCGGTTGGCTGCTCAACGAGGTCAACACCATCCCCGGATTCACCCCGGCCTCCATGTACCCGAAACTATGGGAGGCCACCGGGATCAGCTATCCCGACCTGATCGATCAGCTCGTCGCGCTGGCGCTCGACAACCACCGGCGGCGGGTCGGGTTCTCCACCGAGCACTGACGGCTGGGCGGCTCGGGCTTGCTCGTGGCAGTGACTGAAATCAGCCATCTCAGCGTCGTCCGAGGGGATATCCCCTCGGAAAGAGCTGAGGGGACCGATTGCAGGAACGATCCTCCCGGCCGGTGGTCGATCGCCGTATGCGGCCGGGCCCTCCGCAGCAACCGCACCCCGTCGCGGCGATTCTGCACACTCCGGGCCGAGGCGGCGCGGTAATGTGCTCGACGTGACAGACCCCGGCCGCGACGAGAAGCCCTCGCTGCGTCGTCCGGATGGCGATCCCGCTGTGGTCTTGCGGGTTCTGGTGTATTCGGACCATTCCGACACCCGCGCAGCTGTCGTCGGCGCGTTGGGGCGCAACCCCGATCCCGCTCTGCCCGAGCTCAGCTTCGTGGAGGTCGCCACCGCACCGATGGTGTTCGCGCAGCTCGATGCGGGCGCGATCGATGTCGCCATCCTCGACGGTGAGGCCGCACCCGCCGGGGGCATGGGCATCGCCAAGCAGATGCGTGACGAGATCGATCCGTGTCCGCCGATCCTGCTGCTCCTGGGACGGGCCGACGACCGCTGGCTCGCCGACTGGTCGCGTGCCGACGCCACCGCGACGCTGCCGGTGGACCCGATCGCCTTGTCCACCACCCTGGTCGACCTGCTGAGAAACGCCGAACTCTAGAAACCCCGACAAGGGCGGCTCCCCCGCTAGTAGTCTTGTGTCACAGCTCACATGTGACACCGACTGTGGGGAGGCCGTCACGATATGAACGCCTACGTCCCGATCATGGTCCTCGGGGCAATTGCTGTGGCGTTCGCGGTCTTTTCGGTCGGCATCGCGATGTTGATCGGACCGAAACGGTACAACCGCGCCAAACTCGAACCGTACGAGTGCGGTATCGAACCGCACACCGAATCCCACACTCTGACACCCACCGGCGACGCTTCGACCGGTGGCGTGCTCACCGCATCACGCATCACCGAACGAACCGTCCAGCGCATCCCGGTGAAGTACTACCTCACCGCGATGCTCTTCATCATCTTCGACATCGAGATCGTCTTCCTCTATCCGTGGGCGGTCGCCTTCGACCTCCTCGGCTGGTTCGGTCTCGCGGCGATGGCGCTGTTCATCGTCAACGTCTCCGTGGCCTACGCCTACGAATGGCGTCGCGGAGGGCTTGCCTGGGAATGACCACTCGCTCGGTATCTGCCCGACGCCGGGCAGATACCGGGAACGCCGCTACACGTGAGGAGGTGCGCCGATGGGGCTCGAGGAGAAGCTGCCCAGCGGGTTCCTGCTGAGTACCGTCGAGGATCTGGCCGGGTTCATGCGGAAGGGTTCGCTGTGGCCGGCCACCTTCGGTCTGGCCTGCTGCGCCATCGAGATGATGGCCACCACCTCCGGACGTTACGACCTCGCCCGGTTCGGGATGGAGGCCTTCCGCGCCTCCCCACGCCAGGCCGACCTGATGATCGTCGCCGGTCGCGTCAGCCAGAAGATGGCTCCGGTACTGCGGCAGATCTACGACCAGATGACCGAACCCAAATGGGTACTGGCCATGGGCGTTTGCGCATCGTCGGGCGGCATGTTCAACAACTACGCCATCGTGCAGGGCGTCGACCACGTGGTCCCGGTGGACATCTACCTGCCCGGCTGCCCGCCACGCCCGGAGATGCTGCTGCACGCGATTCTGAAATTGCACGAACAGATCCAGCAGATGCCCCTCGGCGTCAATCGGGAACAGGCCGTCTGGGCAGCCGAACAGGCTGCGCTGCAGGCCAAACCGACCATCGAGATGAAGGGTCTGCTGCGATGACCGAGCGGCAGACCCCGCGGGTGGCCGGCGACATGACCCGGGCCGAGCAGACCGGCTCGGAGCAGATCGGCGTGCGCAAAGGCCTGTTCGGGGTGCACGGCAGCGGCGACACCTCCGGATACGGCGGGCTCATCCAGGCCGTCACCCTGCCCGGTAGCTCCAGTCGTCCGTTCGGCGGCTACTTCGACGAGATCGCCGATGAACTCGCGGCGGGCCTCGCCGAGATGTCGGCACCACAAGCTCCCACCTACGATGACGCGGTCGAGAAGGTGGTGGTCTTCCGCAACGAGATGACGATCCACGTGCGCCGCGCACACCTGCGGCCGGTGGCACTCACACTGCGCAACCGTGACACACTGCGTTTCGAACTGTGCCTGGGCGTCAACGGGGTTCACTATCCCGACGACTCCGGCCGGGAACTGCACGCGGTGTATCCGCTGGCGTCGATCACCCACAATCGCCGCGTGCGGCTGGAGGTCGCGGCCCCCGACAGGGACCCGCACATCCCCACCCTCACCGACATCTACCCGACCAACGACTGGCACGAACGCGAGACCTACGACTTCTTCGGCATCGTCTTCGACGGACACCGCTCACTCACCCGGATCGAGATGCCCGACGACTGGCAGGGCCATCCGCAACGCAAGGACTACCCGCTCGGCGGAGTTCCGGTGGAGTACAAAGGCACCCGCATCGCGCCACCGGATCAGCGGAGGTCCTACAACTGATGACGACCACCGACGGCAACGCCGACCACGACGTCTCGGGTGCCGAACACGTGCACCCCACCCAGACCTATACGGTCTCGGGCCAGGACTGGGACGAGATCGTCACCGCCGTCCGCGAACGGGCCGAAGCCCAGCCCGGCGACGAACGCATCGTGGTCAACATGGGTCCGCAGCACCCGTCCACCCACGGGGTGTTGCGGCTGATCCTGGAGATCGAGGGCGAAACCGTCACCGAGGCCCGGTGCGGAATCGGCTACCTGCACACCGGCATCGAGAAGAACCTCGAGTACCGCACCTGGATGCAGGGGGTCACCTTCGTGACCCGGATGGACTACCTGTCGCCGTTCTTCAACGAGACGGCGTACTGCCTCGGCGTGGAGCGGCTACTCGGCATCACCGACGACATCCCCGAACGCGCGAGTGTGATCCGGGTGCTGCTGATGGAGCTGAACCGGATCTCCTCGCACCTCGTCGCACTGGCCACCGGCGGGATGGAACTCGGCGCGGTCACCGCGATGTTCCTCGGCTTCCGGGAACGCGAGATGATTCTCGACATCTTCGAATACATCACCGGCCTGCGGATGAACCACGCCTACATCCGGCCGGGCGGTGTCTCCCAGGATCTGCCCGACGACGCGGTCGACAAGGTGGGCGAACTGCTCGACGTACTGCCGGCCCGGCTCGGTGAACTCGAGGATCTGCTGAACGACAACTACATCTGGAAGGCACGCACCCAGGGGGTCGGCTACCTCGACCTCACCGGTTGTATGGCGCTCGGCATCACCGGTCCGGTGTTGCGGTCCACCGGCCTGCCACACGATCTGCGCAAATCCCAACCCTACTGCGGCTACGAGAACTACGAGTTCGACGTCATCACCGACACCACCTGCGACTCGTACGGCCGCTATCTGATCCGGGTCAAGGAGATGAAGGAATCGGTGCGGATCGCCCGACAATGCCTCGACCGCCTGCGTCCCGGCCCGGTGATGGTCGCCGACCGCAAGATCGCCTGGCCCGCCGACCTCGCGCTCGGACCCGACGGTCTGGGCAACTCTCCCGAACACATCGCGAAGATCATGGGCACGTCGATGGAAGCACTGATCCACCACTTCAAGTTGGTGACCGAAGGAATGCGGGTACCGGCCGGGCAGTGCTACATCGCCGTGGAATCACCGCGCGGCGAACTCGGTGTGCACATGGTCTCCGACGGCGGTACCCGACCCTACCGCGTGCACTATCGCGATCCATCGTTCACCAATCTGCAAGCGGTGGCAGCGATGTGTGAGGGCGGCATGGTGGCCGACGTGATCACCGCGGTCGCCAGTATCGATCCGGTGATGGGAGGCGTCGACCGATGAGCGACCCGGTGTTCGTGGATCTCGGGGCACCGCCCGCCGAGGGCGATCTGGTCCTGCCGGCCCAGCCGCATCCGACGATCCGCTTCGACGGACCCGACCACTATCCCGACGAGGTACAGGCCCGGCTGGCCGCCGACGCGGCCGGGATCATCGCCCGCTACCCACAGCCACGGTCGGCGTTGCTGCCCCTGCTGCACCTGGTGCAGGCCGAGGACACGCAGATCACCCGGGCGGGCGTGGCGTTCTGCGCCACCCAGCTCGACATCACCACCGCCGAGGTCGCGGCCGTGGCGACCTTCTATTCGATGTACCGACGATCACCGACCGGGGAGTACCTGGTCGGGGTCTGCACCAACACGCTCTGCGCGGTGATGGGTGGCGACGAGATCCTCGCCACCCTGCGCGAACATCTCGGCATCGCGCCGGGTGAGACCACCGCCGACGGCCGGATCACCCTCGAACACGTGGAGTGCAACGCCGCGTGCGATTTCGCTCCGGTGGTGATGGTCAACTGGGAGTTCTTCGACAACCAGACACCCACCGACAGTGTGGAACTCGTCGAGGACCTGCGGGCGGGCGTGACCCTCACCCCCACCCGCGGCACCGGCAGTGTGTGCAGTTTCCGCCGCACCGCACGACTCCTGGCCGGGCTGCCCGACGAGGAGGGGCGATGACCACACTGCTGCCGGGCTCCGAACCGGCCGAACCGCCCGTGTTGAGTCGGTACTGGGCCGAACCCGAGTCGTGGTCATTGCGAACCTATGAGTCGCACAACGGGTATGCCGCGCTGCGCACCGCGCTGCAGCAACCGCCCGACGACCTCATCGAGACGGTCAAGGCATCCGGACTACGCGGCCGTGGCGGAGCAGGCTTCCCGGTGGGAGTGAAATGGTCGTTTATCCCGCAGACCGACCCGGCCGACCCGGATGCTCCCGACCCCCGCCCGCACTACCTCGTGGTGAACGCCGACGAATCCGAGCCCGGCACCTGCAAGGACATTCCGCTGATGCTCGCCTCGCCGCACTCGCTGATCGAGGGAGCGATCATCGCCGCCTACGCGATCCGCGCCGCACATGCGTTCATCTACGTGCGCGGCGAGGTGGCGTCGGTGTTGCGTCGTCTCCGCGCTGCCGTCGAGGAGGCCTACACCGCAGGCTATCTGGGCTTCGACATCCTGGGGTCGGGCTTCGATCTGGAGTTGGTGGTGCACGCCGGGGCGGGCGCCTACATCTGCGGCGAGGAGACAGCACTGCTGGACTCCCTCGAGGGGCGCCGTGGGCAACCCCGCCTGCGGCCGCCGTTTCCCGCGGTCGCCGGACTGTACGCCAGTCCCACCGTGGTCAACAATGTCGAGTCCATCGCGAGTGTGCCGCCGATCATCCGCAACGGGGTCGAGTGGTTCCGTTCGATGGGCACCGAGAAGTCGCCGGGTTTCACGCTCTACTCGTTGTCCGGACACGTGGCCCGGCCCGGACAATACGAAGCGCCGCTGGGCATCACCCTGCGTGAACTACTCGCCCGCGCAGGCGGGGTGCGGGCCGGCCACGAACTGAAATTCTGGACACCGGGCGGGTCGTCGACGCCGATCCTCACCGCCGCACACCTCGACGTGCCGCTGGACTACGAAGGGGTGGGCGCCGCGGGATCGATGTTGGGCACCAAGGCCCTGCAGATCTTCGACGAGACGACGTGCGTGGTGCGAGCGGTGCTGCGCTGGACCGAGTTCTACGCCCACGAGTCATGCGGAAAGTGCACGCCGTGCCGGGAGGGCACCTACTGGCTGGTGCAGTTGCTCGCGCGGATCGAGGCCGGCGCGGGGACCGCAGCCGACCTCGACACCATCTCCGATGTCACCAACAGCATTGTCGGGAAGTCGTTCTGCGCGCTCGGCGACGGCGCAGGCAGCCCGATCGTCTCGTCCCTCGAACACTTCCGCGACGAGTACCTCGCCCACTTCGACGGCGGTTGCCCGTTCGATCCGGCCAGATCGACGCTGTACGCCGAGTCCGCTTTCGAAGGTGACCGATGACCGCCGTCGACGAACCAGCCACCGAGCAGCGACCCGACCTGGTGTCGATCACCATCGACGGCACCGAGATCGCGGTTCCCAAGGGCACTCTGGTGATCCGGGCCGCCGAGCTGATCGGCACCCAGATCCCACGCTTCTGCGATCACCCGCTGCTGGACCCGGTCGGCGCCTGCCGACAGTGCCTCGTCGAGGTGGAGGGCCAACGCAAACCGCTGGCCTCGTGCACGACGGTCGCGACCGATGGCATGGTGGTACACACCCAGCGCAGTTCCGAGGTGGCCGAGAAGGCCCAGCGCGGCGTGATGGAACTGCTGCTGATCAACCATCCGCTCGACTGCCCGGTGTGCGACAAGGGTGGCGAATGCCCGCTGCAGAATCAGGCGATGTCGTCGGGCCGCAGCGAGTCCCGCTTCACCGGCACCAAACGGACATTCACCAAACCGGTGCCGCTGTCATCGGAGGTCCTCCTCGACCGGGAGCGGTGCGTCTTGTGCGCCCGGTGCACCCGGTTCTCCGCCCAGGTGGCCGGAGACCCGCTGATCGATTTCGCCGATCGCGGTGCACTACAACAAGTCTCGATCTACCAGGACGACCCGTTCGAATCGTACTTCTCCGGCAACACCGTGCAGATCTGCCCGGTGGGTGCGCTCACCAGCACCGCCTACCGGTTTCGCGCGCGCCCGTTCGACCTGGTGTCGACGCCGAGTACCTGCGAACACTGCGCGAGCGGCTGCGCCCAGCGCACCGATCACCGACGCGGAAAGGTGTTGCGCCGCCTGGCCGGTGACGACCCCGAGGTCAACCAGGAATGGAACTGCGACAAGGGCCGATGGGCCTTCGCCTACGCGACGGCCGCCGACCGGCTGACGACTCCGATGATCCGCGGGGCCGACGGCGCCCTGCGGGAGGTCTCCTGGGCGCACGCATTGCGCCACGCCGCCGACGGTTTGGCGGCGGCCCGTGGGCGGACCGGGGTGCTGGCGGGCGGACGGCTCACCGCCGAGGACGCCTACGCGTATGGCCGATTCGCCCGGGTCGCCCTGGACACCAACGACATCGACTTTCGTGCCCGGGTGCACAGCGCCGAGGAGGCCGACTTCCTCGCCGCGCAGGTGGCCGCCCGACCCGACGATGTGACCTACCGTGATCTCGACGCCGCCCCGGCGGTGCTGCTGGTCGCGTTCGAACCCGAAGAGGAATCACCCATCGTGTTCCTCCGGCTGAGGCGCGCGGCCCGCACCCGCGGACTACGGGTGAGCACGATTGCGGCACTGCGCAGCCCCGGCGTCACCAAACTGAACGGCACGCTGCTGGCCGCGGCGCCCGGAAACGAAGCGGTCATGCTCGATTCCGAGGCAGCCGCCGACGCCGTCACGGCCGACGGGTCGGTCATCATCGTCGGCGAACGGCTCGCCGGTGTGCCCGGCGGACTCAGCGCCGCGGTCCGGCTGGCCGAACGCACCGGAGCGCGACTGGCGTGGATACCGCGCCGCGCCGGTGAGCGCGGCGCCCTCGAGGTGGGCGCCGCACCCAACCTGCTGCCCGGCGGTCGGCCCGTCGCCGACCTGACCGCACGCACCGAGATCGCCCTGGCCTGGCAGGTTCCCGACCTGCCGAGCACCACCGGCCGCGACACGTCGGCGATCCTCGATGCGGCGGCGCGCCACGACCTGTCGGCGCTGCTGGTGGGCGGCGTGGAGATCGCCGACCTGCCCGACCCCGAAGCCGCCCGGGCGGCACTCGCCGACGCGGACTTCGTCGTCAGCCTCGAGATCCGCAGCTCCGCGGTGACCGACCTCGCCGACGTGGTGCTGCCGGTGGCGGCGGTGCCGGAGAAGTCCGGCATGTTCCTCGACTGGGAGGGGCGCGCCCGACCGTTCGGCACGGCATTGCCGGAGACCGGTGGGCTGCCCGATCACCGGGTGCTCGACGCGTTGGCCCAACAACTGGGCATCGACCTGTGCTGCGCGGACACCGCGATGATCCGACGCGACCTCGAACACCTGGGTCCCTGGCAGGGCATCCGCCCACCGTCACCCGATGTGTCCGCTCCGCAGGTCGATTCCGGGCTTCCCGAGACCCGGCGGGCGGTGTTGGCGACCTGGCGGATGCTGCTCGACGACGGACGCCTGCAGGACGGCGAACCCCACCTCGCCGCGACGGCCCGCACCCCGATGGCGCGGATGTCGGCGGCGACCGCCGCCGGGATCGACGCCATCGACGGCTCGCCCGTCGAGGTGGGCACCGCCCGCGGCGCCATCGTGCTGCCGCTGCAGATCACCGAGATGGTCGACGGCGTGGTCTGGGTACCGATGAACACCCCCGGCGCGTCGGTGACGACCGATCTGCGGGCCCGGGCCGGCGACATGGTCACGATCGCGACCACAGAGGAGGCCCGATGACCTTCCCGACTCTCGCCGACTTCGGTCAGGACCCGTGGTGGCTCATCGGGCTCAAGGCGCTGGCGGTATTCGCGTTCCTCGTCGCGAATCCGCTCGCCGCGATCCTCATCGAGCGGAAGATCATGGCCCGCATGCAGACCCGGATCGGCCCCAACCGGGTGGGGCCTCGTGGGCTGTTACAGAGTCTGGCCGACGGAGTGAAGCTCGCCCTCAAGGAGGGCATCATCCCCAGCGGCGTGGACAAGCCGATCTACCTGGCCGCACCGATCATCGCCGTGGTTCCCGCCGTCATGGCGTTCGCCGTGATCCCATTCGGCCCCATGGTGTCGGTGTTCGGTCATCAGACCCCACTGCAACTCACCGACTTACCGGTGGGGGTTCTCTACGTGCTCGCGATCACCTCGGTCGGGGTGTACGGCATCGTGTTGGCCGGCTGGTCGTCGGGGTCGACGTATCCGCTGCTCGGCGGGCTGCGCTCCACCGCGCAGGTGATCTCCTACGAGATCGCCATGGGCCTGACGTTCGCGGCAGTGTTCCTCGACGCCGCCACCATGTCGACCTCGGGCATCGTGGCCGCGCAGGAACACCACTGGTATGTGCTGCTGCTGTTGCCGTCGTTTGTGATCTATGCGGTCTCGATGGTCGGTGAGACCAACCGCGCCCCCTTCGACCTCCCGGAGGCCGAGGGCGAACTCGTCGGCGGGTTCCACACCGAGTACAGCTCGCTGAAGTTCGCCATGTTCATGCTCGCCGAGTACATCAACATGGTCACCGTCTCGGCGCTGGCCACCACCCTGTTCCTCGGCGGCTGGCAGGCGCCCTGGCCGGTGAGCGCCTTCGACTGGGCGAACACCGGTTGGTGGCCGATCCTGTGGTTCACCCTCAAGGTCTGGGTGTTCCTGTTCGTGTTCATCTGGCTGCGCACCAGCCTGCCGCGGCTGCGCTACGACCAGTTCATGAATCTGGGTTGGAAGGTCCTCATCCCGATCTCGCTGACGTGGGTGATGGTGGTGGCCGTGATCCGGGTGGCGATCGGCACCTCCGACGACGACGACCTCGCACGGTCGCTGGTCTCGGCGGCGGCCGGGCTCGTGGTGACCGCGCTGCTGTTGTACGCGGTGTGGCGATTGATGCGACTGCCCAAGGCTCCTGAGGCGGATGAGAACGCCGCGCAACCGCCCGCATTCGACCCGATGGCCGGCGGATTCCCGGTGCCCCCGCTGCCCGGTCAGGTCCTCTCGGCGCGTCCGATGTCACCGCCGCCCGATCCCATGAAGGAGACGACCGATGCCTGATTTCCTGAAGCCGATGAGCGGCCTGGGCGTGACGTTCTCGTCGATGTTCTCGCCCACCATCACCGAGCAGTACCCGGAGCAGAAAACACCCACCGCACCCCGCTATCACGGTCGCCACCAACTCAATCGGCATCCCGATGGCTTGGAGAAGTGCATCGGGTGCGAGCTGTGCGCGTGGGCGTGTCCGGCCGACGCCATCTACGTGGAGGGCGCCGACAACACCGACGAGGAGCGGTATTCGCCCGGCGAACGGTACGGCCGGGTGTATCAGATCAACTATCTGCGGTGCATCGGCTGCGGACTGTGCATCGAGGCCTGCCCCACCCGGGCGCTGACCATGACCAACGACTACGAGCTGGCCGACGACAACCGCGCCGACCTCATCTACGAGAAGGACCGCTTGTTGGCGCCTCTGCCACCCGGGACTCCACCGCCACCGCACGACATGGCTCCCGGCTCCACCGAGGAGAACTACTACCGCGGTGAGGTGTCGAAGGAGGGGCGGCTGGTGGGGAGATCGGACTCGTGACCACCACGCTCCTCGCGGAGCTGACCCGCACGTCGACATCGGTCCCGCTCGCTTCGCTCCCGGCGACCAGCACGGGTGAGGCCGTGCAGTTCTGGGTGCTCGGGGCGGTGGCGCTGATCGGCGCCCTCGGTGTCGTGTTCGCCACCAAGGCCGTCTATTCGGCCATCTTCCTGGCAACCACCATGATCATCCTGGCGATCTTCTACGTCGCGCAGGGCGCGCTGTTCCTCGGTGTGGTGCAGGTGGTGGTCTACACCGGCGCGGTGATGATGCTGTTTCTGTTCGTGCTGATGCTGATCGGTGTCGACTCGTCGGACTCGCTGGTGGAGACCCTGCGCGGCCAACGCGTCGCCGCCATCCTGATCGGCCTCGGATTCGGGGTGCTGCTGATCGCCGGCATCGCCAACGCGTCGCTCGCCGTGTTCGCCGGCGCACCCGTCGCCGGCGCACCCGGTGCACCGGCCACCGCGGGCGACGGCAACGTCGAGGCGATCGCCGAACTCATCTTCGTGCAATACCTCTGGGCGTTCGAACTCACCGGCGCACTGCTCATCGCGGCCACCCTCGGCGCGATGGTGCTCGCCCATCGCGAACGCTTCGGACCGCGCCGCACGCAGCGGGAGTTGTCGGTGCAACGTTTCCGGGACGGCGTGGACATGACCCCGATGCCCAGTCCCGGCGTCTACGCGCGACACAACGCCGTCGACGTCCCCGCCCTGCTACCCGACGGGACACCGTCGGATCTGTCGGTGAACGCCACGCTCCGGCCCCGGCCTCCGATCAACTCGACCTCCGAACCCGGCAGCATCCGTCGGCAACTCGCCGAAGGCGGAGCGGAGGGACGCGAATGAACCCGCAGAACTACCTCTTCCTCGCGGCGCTGTTGTTCGCCATCGGCGCCGCCGGAGTGCTGCTGCGACGCAACGCGATCGTGGTGTTCATGTGCATCGAGCTGATGCTCAATGCAGCCAACCTCGCGTTCGTGACCTTCGCCCGGATGCACGGGTCCTTCGACGGCCAGGTGATCGCATTCTTCGTCATGGTGGTCGCCGCCGCGGAGGTGGTGGTGGGCCTGGCCATCATCATGACCATCTTCCGCGCCCGCCGGTCGGCCTCGGTCGACGACGCCGACCTGTTGAAGCGATAGGAGGTACCGGTGAGCACCCAGACGACCGCCGACCTGCTCTGGCTGGTGCCGGCTTTGCCATTGCTCGGCGCAGCGGTGCTGCTGCTCGGTGGACGACGCACCGACCGGTGGGGACACCTGCTGGGCACCGCCCTCGCGCTGGCCTCGTTCGTGGTGGGACTGATCATGTTCGTCGGCATGCTGGGCCGTACCGCCGATGACCGGACCGCACAGCAGGTCCTGTTCAGCTGGATACCGGTGGGGCAGTTACAGGTCGACTTCGGTCTGCAACTCGACCAACTGTCGGTGTGCTTCGTGCTGTTGATCACCGGCGTCGGCTCGCTCATCCACATCTACTCGATCGGATACATGGCAGCTGACCCGGATCGCCGCCGGTTCTTCGCCTATCTCAACCTCTTTCTCGCCGCGATGCTGTTGCTGGTGTTGGCCGACAACTACCTCGGTCTCTATCTGGGCTGGGAGGGTGTCGGTCTGGCGTCATATCTGCTGATCGGGTTCTGGCAGTACAAGCCGACCGCCGCCACCGCCGCCAAGAAGGCCTTCGTCGTCAACCGAGTCGGCGACATCGGACTGGCCATCGCCCTGATGATCATGTTCGCCACCTTCGGCGCGGTGAGTTTCGAGACGGTGTTCGCCGGCGCCGGCCAGGTCGGCGAGAACGTGGTCACCGCACTCGGATTCATGCTGCTGCTCGCCGCCTGCGGCAAATCGGCTCAGGTCCCCCTGCAGTCATGGCTGGGTGATGCGATGGAAGGCCCCACCCCGGTGTCGGCGCTCATCCACGCCGCGACCATGGTGACCGCGGGGGTCTACCTCATCGCCCGATCCAACCCGATCTTCGACCTCGCGCCCGCCGCGCAGGCCGGGGTCGCCGTGGTCGGCGCGGTCACGTTGCTGTTCGGCGCGATCATCGGCTGCGCCAAGGACGATATCAAGAAGGCGCTCGCGGCCTCGACGATGAGCCAGATCGGGTACATGGTCCTCGCCACCGGCCTCGGACCGGCCGGCTACGCCTTCGCCATCATGCACCTGCTCACCCACGGCTTCTTCAAAGCCGGGCTCTTCCTCGGTGCCGGCTCGGTGATGCACGCCATGGACGACGAGACCGACATGCGCCGTTTCGGTGGACTGCGCACCCTCATGCCCATCACCTTCGTCACCTTCGGTGTCGGCTACCTCGCCATCATCGGAGTGCCGCCGTTCTCCGGCTTCTTCTCCAAGGACCCGATCATCGAGGCGGCCTTCGCCTCCGGCGGTGTGGGCGGCTGGCTGCTCGGCGGCGCAGCACTTCTCGGCGCCGGCATCACCGCCTTCTACATGACGCGGGTGATGATCCTGACGTTCTTCGGCGAGCGGCGGTGGAAGGACAATCCGCCACCGCATCCCCACGAGTCCCCCGGCGTGATGACCGGCCCGATGATCCTGATCGGCATCGGATCGGTGGCCGCCGGCGCCGCCCTCGCGTGGGGTGATTCCCTGGTGCACTGGCTCGAACCGGTGGTCGGCGAGGAACACCACGACCTCGCGGTACCCGCCTGGGTGGTGACAGCCACCATCCTCGCCGTGGTGGCCATCGGCATCGGCCTGGCCTGGCGGCAATACGCCGCCGGCCGGGTACCCGAGGCGGCTCCCGACGACGTGTCCGCGCTGACCGTCGCCGCCCGCCGCGACCTCTACGGCGACGCGGTCAACGAGAATCTGCTGATGCGGCCCGCGCAGCAGCTGACCGCCGGTCTGGTGGCCGTGGAGCGCGATGGCGTCGACGGCCTGACCACCGGCGTCGGGACGACGATCGGCCGGGCCTCGCAGCGAATACGGTCGTGGCAGAACGGCTATGTGCGCTCCTACGCGCTGTCCATGTTCGCCGGCGCCACGCTGATCGTCGGCCTGGTGATGGTGGTGAACGTCCTGTGAACGCCCCCTGGTTGACCATCCTCTGGTTGCTGCCGGCCGTCGGCGGTGCGGCAGCGCTGGCCGTACCGAACACCCGTCCCGACCTCGCGAAGTGGTGGGCGCTGGCGGTCTCGCTCGCCACCTTCGGCGTATCCCTGGGACTCGCAGTCGGTTTCGACGCCGACGGGGCGCGCTACCAGTTCGTCGAGGACCTCAGCTGGATTCCGGCGATCGGCACCCGCTACGCGCTGGGGATCGACGGGATCGGGCTGGCGCTGATCCTGTTGACCACAGTGCTGCTGCCCATCCTGATCCTGGCCGGCTGGCACGACGCCGACCACTCCGGCTCCCTCGATCACGCCGGCGGACGCAAGCAGAAGGGGCCACACATCTATCTGGCCCTGATGCTGTCGGTCGAGGCGATGGTGCTGATGAGTTTCGTGGCGCTCGACATCCTGCTGTTCTACATCTTCTTCGAGGCGATGCTGATCCCGATGTACTTCCTCATCGGCGGATTCGGTGTCCGCGACGGGGTCGATCGCTCACGTGCGGCGGTGAAGTTCCTGCTGTACAACCTGTTCGGTGGGCTGATCATGCTCGCCGCCGTCATCGGCCTCTATGTGGTGACCGCACGATCGGGCCTCGGCACCGACGGGACGGGCACCTTCGATCTGCGGGTCATCGTCGACGCGGTGGCTGCCGGTGAACTCGATGCCGGGACCGGCCTGGTCCGGATGCTGTTCCTCGGCTTCATGTTCGCCTTCGCGGTGAAGGCGCCGCTGTGGCCGTTCCACGGGTGGCTGCCGGATGCGGCCGTCTCGGCGACACCGGCCAGTGCGGTACTGATGATGGCGGTCGTCGACAAGGTCGGCACCTTCGCCATGCTGCGCTACTGCCTCCAGCTGTTTCCGGATGCGGCACGATATTTCGCACCGCTGATCGCGACCCTGGCGGTGATCGGCATCGTCTACGGGGCGCTCCTCGCCATCGGGCAGACCGATGTGATGCGATTGATCGCCTACACCTCGATCTCCCATTTCGGCTTCATCATCCTCGGCATCTTCGCATTGACCAGCCAGGGCCAGACCGGCTCCACCCTGTACATGGTCAACCACGGGATCTCCACCGCCGCACTGTTCCTCATCGCCGGTTTCCTGGTGTCGCGGCGCGGTAGCCGCCTCATCGCCGACTACGGCGGCGTGCAGAAGATCGCGCCCGTGCTGGCCGGGACCTTCCTGGTGGCCGGCCTGGCCACCCTGTCGCTGCCCGGACTGGCCCCGTTCATCAGCGAGTTCCTGGTCCTCATCGGCACCTACACGCGCTACCCGGTGGCCGCCATCGCCGCCGCGAGCGCCCTGGTGCTGTCGGCCATCTACATCCTCTGGCTGTATCAGCGGATGATGGGCGGCCCGCCGAGACCCATGTCCGCGGAGGGCCCCGGTGCGGCCACCCGCCCGATGCGTGATCTGCACGGCAGGGAGGTCGCGGTGGTGGCGCCACTGCTCGCCCTGCTGCTGGTGTTCGGCGTGTACCCGAAACCGTTGCTCGACATCATCGATCCGGCCGTGGCACACACCATGAGCACAATCGGTGAGCAGGACCCCGCACCCACCATTGCGGTGCCGACGGAGGGAGAGCGATGACGACGGTGGGTCAACTCGCCGCCATCGAGGCGCCCAGCGTCGAGTACGGCGCCTTGTCGCCGATGCTGATCGTGTTCGGCGTCGCGGTCGTCGGCGTGCTCGTGGAGGCGTTCGCACCCCGGCGGCTGCGGTATCCGACACAGTTGGTGTTGTCGCTCGGCGGGCTCGTCGCCGCGTTCGCCGCCGTCATCGGGGTCGCGGTGGCACAGACCCGCGACGGCGGTCTCGGCGAGCTGACCATGTCCGGTGCGGTCGTGATCGACAGACCGACCTTGTTCCTCCAGGGCCTGCTGGTGCTGATCGCGATCGCCTCGGTCGCCTTCATGGCCGAGCGGCGGCTCGAACGTGTGGTGGCCGCACCTCCCCCGGACCTCCGCGTCAGCGACGGACCCGGTGCGGCCGCCCAGGCCACGCTCTCGTCGGTCGAGGCGGACATGTTCACTCCGTCGGGAGCGGCGGTGCCCAACACCGACGCCGAGTTCGAGGCGACACGTGCCGGTGGACTCACCACCGAGGTGTTCCCGCTGACGCTGCTCGCCGTCGGCGGGATGATGCTGTTTCCGGCGTGCGGCGACCTGCTCACCATGTTCATCGCACTCGAGGTGTTCTCGCTGCCGTTGTACCTGTTGTGCGGCCTCGCGCGCCGACGCCGGCTGATCTCGCAGGAGGCCTCGCTCAAGTACTTCCTGCTCGGCGCGTTCGCGTCGGCGTTCTTCCTGTTCGGTGCCTCCTTCGCGTACGGGGCGACCGGGTCGTTGCAGCTCGGCGCGATCGGCGATGCGGTCGGCGAGGCGGTGAACACTCCCGGCGGTGACACCGTGTTGCCGCTGATCGCGCTGGGACTGCTGGCGGTGGGGTTGCTGTTCAAGGTCGGCGCCGTCCCTTTCCACGCCTGGATTCCGGATGTGTATCAGGGTGCCCCCACGCCCGTCACGGCGTTCATGGCGGCTGCCACCAAGATCGCGGCGTTCGGCGCGTTGTTGCGGGTGTTCTACGTGGCGTTCGGTGATCTGCAGGATGATTGGGAGCCCGCCGTGTGGGCGGTGGCGATCGCCACCATGCTGATCGGCGCGGTGATGGCGGTGACGCAGACGGATGTGAAACGCATGCTCGCGTATTCGTCCATCACGCATGCCGGGTTCATCCTTCTCGGGTTGGTGGCCTTCGACCAGGCCGGCCTGGCGGCGACGATGTTCTACCTTGCCGCGTATGCCTTCTCCACCTTCGGGGCGTTCGCCACGGTGGCGGTGGTCCGCGAACCGGATCGCCAGTCGGGTCCGCATCTGTCCGGTCGTGAGGCCACCGACATCGTGCAGTGGGCCGGGCTCGGTCGGCGCTATCCGCTTGTCGGCGCGATGTTCTCGATGTTCCTACTCGCTTTCGCGGGCATCCCGCTGACCAGCGGGTTCATCGCGAAGTTCGATGTCTTCGCCGCGGCGGCCGGCAGCGGTGCCGGCGTCCTGGTGGTGATCGGTGTGATCAGCAGTGCGATCGCGGCCTACTTCTACATCCGGATCATCGTCGCGATGTTCTTCGCCGACGTCCCGGTGGACGCCCCGCACGTGGTGAAACCAAGCATCCTGACGACGTCGTCGATCGCGGTGTGCACGGTGGCCACCATCGGGTTGGGCGTCTTCCCGCAGCCGCTGCTGGATCTGGCGACACAGGCGGCCCAGTTCCTGTCGTGATCTGCTCATGTCGTGAGCGACCGGCATGGACGTCTGGCGAGTGACCCTCTCGCCATGCGGTACGTTTGGCCGCCTTATCGGCTTCAGGCGTCCACCTGCCTGTGCAGTGGTGGTATCGGGCTGGAGCTCGACTGCTGATTGGGCTCTGCCTGCTGCAAATGGCTTGCCTCCGAGCAGTTCTCGCATTCGTACAGCATAGGCCCCCGGCGATGCCTACCGCTCCGGCAAGCGCTGCCGGCCGCCGACGTCTCCGCGCTCGCGCATCCTCCATCTCAGAAGCCCGACAGCTAGTCCGATTCCCACCGACGCCACCGCGATGTATCCACCAGGAAGATCTGGGTAATGGACGGGATAGCCGACCGGAACCGCCTCGTAATACTGAGGCACGAAGAGGAGGTAAACGCAGACCACAATCGACGAAGCCAATGGACCCAGGACAGTGAACCACGATGGAAATCGAAATCCCTGATGCGACAGAATAGCCCCGAAAGCGTATGCCACCGAATGCAGGATGGCGAATGCCACAGGCACCAACACGACCTCAGCGCCGAGATTCAGAGTGTAGTCAAACCCTTCTCCGGGATCGCCGTACACGCGAAGCTGCACATTGGGCAAACGTGTGAAGTACATGACCGCAACCACGAAGACACCGACGAACAAGCCCGCAGCAGCCCGTCCCAGGAGATCTGCGGCAAGCCTGGATCGTCCGTCAGTAGGCGTGTGTGCGTGTATCAATGTTGACTGTTCTTCTCTCATGTGGCCTTCACCTCGAAATCAATAGAGTCCCAGCCAGACCAATTGCCGTTCACATCCTGCGTTTGGTACCACACCTTATATGTCCCTGGTAGGACATAGTTGTTGACCTCGATCTCCTCATGGAAGCCAGCATGAGTCAGGTCTGCTTCGTACTCGCGGCCGTTCTCTCCGTTTGGCGCTTGAAGGTGGTAGCGAATCCGTGTCTTCTCCATCCCGCGTCCTTGGCTATCTCCCGACCTTTCCCCATAGATGGATACCGTACGAACGTACAGTCCCTCACCGTCCACGGACGCGCAGATACGGCTGCTGACGAACCACCCTCCCTCGTAGGGTTCGCATTCATTGAACGATGCGTTATGGCGAAATTCATCTAGACGCTCGGCAATTGCGTTGCCCGAGCCCGAAGGCGGCATGTCAGCCGACATGCCGAGAGGGTCGCGTGCAACCTCAGCACCTGGGTCCGAGCCCTGACTGCGTTCACCGCTCGCGGGCGCACCAGCATCGGGGTCCGCTGTGTTTCGAGACGTCATCGGCAATCGGCGACCGCGCTGCCGGCCGGTCGAATCTGGCTGGGCGGGTTCACTACGTGGTGTCTCGGGGACATTGTGTTCGCGCTCGGGTATGGGCACGATCGGTGTCTGGCCAGCATCGGGGATGTCGGTGGGTGCGTGAGCCCCCATGTTCGGCCCACTGGCGTCGGGGGTGGTCTCCTCGGGGATAGTGGGTGCGGCGACAGACGGTGGTGCGGTGGTCGAGGACGTGGGCGGTCCGGGATCGTGGCAGACGTAGGGCACCGGTGGCGGTGGCGCTTGGTCGGCGGGTTTGCCGTTGGAGGCCGCCCACGATTGGGCCCAGGCACTGTTGTAGGTGGCGGTCTCGCGCGCACACCGCTCGGCGGGGGTTTCCGCACCCGCTGACGGCGTGCCGATCACCACCAGCGCCGAAACCGTGGCGAAACCGACCGCCAGCAGCACGGCCACGATCGGTGGCGACGCCCGGAACGCCGACGGCATCTTCATGGCGGCCGGATCGCGAAGGGAGGACTGAATGGGTGTCATCACAGCCACATCCGAGCCGAATACAGGTTGAGGGTGTCATCAGCAGTCGGCGTCGACACCGACAAACGCACGATGATTCGCACCGTGACCGGGCCCGCACACCCATCGACCCGCACATGCACACGTTTCGCGCGAATTGATGCCCGGTTGGTCTGCAACGTCTTCTTGCCGAGTGAAATCTCATTGATGGTGCCTGGTTTCAGTTTCGCCGAGATCGACGGCGACACCGACGCCGACCCACCGACCGACACACCCGGCTGCCCGGAGATAGTGACATTGGCGTTCGGCCCCAACGACGACCCGAACCCGAACGTCGCCCCATCCGACACATCGATCTGGCAGCCGACGACCAGGAACTGTTCGAGCACACCCGAACTCACCGCCTGTGACGGCGTACGACCACCAGCCGGGGTGATCAACGCCCCCACCCGCGCCGACACCCACCCCTCCCGCGAGGCGAAACTGTTGGCGATATTGCTCATCGGGTTGACCACCAACTCCGACGCACGCAACTCCACAGACCACCCGTCATCGGTGACCAACCGGTCATACCTTGGCGTCAGCGGCGTCGGCGCCGCACCCGCACCACCGACACCGACACCGACCACCAGTGCCGTCAGCACGGCGACCACCGCCGCACCACCAACTCGCCCCGAACGCACACCCCGCCGAAACATGTAGCCCCCCTCTACGACTGCCAGGAACGGCCCGGGGACAACATGCCACCACCGCCTCCAGCCTCCCCCGATGACCCGCCCGGCACGGAGAGTTGAAGAACCTGTGTGAGAGATCCCCTGACCAGCACCCCACATCGCCAATGCGTGACCGTGAAGTGTCACTGCACTATGGCACACCGCTCGTTGCGGCAGCAACACATCACCGACACCCGCCGCGATGAGGAACCGGCCGCGACCCCCAGCGTCGCGGCCGGGGCCCGACAGGTGTCGGTTGCCCTGAGGTACCGCTCGTGGCCTCGCCAGGCCAATACCGGTCTGGGGGGAGAGCGCACCGCGGTCAACCATCTCGCCACGATCGGGTACGAGACCACCCGCAAAACCGCGCACGATGCCTGCCGTATCCCGCCGTCGCCGCGCACCTTTCGCCGCTGGAAACAGCTATCGCATCTCGGTGTCCGGGTCGCCGACCCGGTGGCCCACCGGGCGGAAATCACCTGCCTCGGTGGTGTCGAGGGCCACCGCGATCCTCGAAGAGCACGCCTCGATCAACTCCGCCGCGTTCGATGCCGACGACACCGGATTCCTACTTCGCCTCCGTAGCTGACTTCCACATCGACCGGATCCAAGCTCAGACGCCGGTCACCGCGGTTACAGTTCTGATGTGTCCTTCCGGCGTGCGGCTACGGTGCTGGCGACAGCTGCGGGTGTCGTGGCTGTCGCGGCCGCCTGCACCATCGACGACGGCACCGCCGTGCCGGTGTCGCGCACCGTGGAGACCACGGTGCTGACGCTCACGGAGTCGGCCACCGCCGCGCCGTCCACCGCGATGTCCGCCGACCCGGCGACCAACGGATACCGTCCCACCCTGGTGCGTACCAAAGGACAACAGGAGACGACCTCCTTCGACGTGTTGCTGCCGCAGGTGCTGGGTGGGGACCAGACGGTGCGGGAACGGTTCAACTCGGGCATGCGGACTGCTCTCGATGATGTGGTGACCGATCTGACCGACGTCACCGTCTCCGACGGTGAGCTGGCGGGGGGCGAACGCAGTCGGGTCACCACCGTCACCGATGGTGTCGTCGCCGGCACTGCGATCTTCACGACCTACGCGCAGGGCGCCGCCCACCCGAACAACCGGGTCGCCACCATCACCATCGACGCCCACACCGCCCAGCCGATCCTGCTCGACGACGTATTCGTCGATCCCGACGCCGCCGCGACACAACTGGCCGCGGCCGTGGCGCGGATCGACCCGCGCGCCGATCCCGTCTTCGCCGACATCGGCAACTTCCTGAACTGGGTTCCGCTGGCCGAGGGGTTCCACACCTATGTCCCGGTGAACCATGCCCTCGGCGACTGGCTGCCGATCACCGTGCCGTGGGATGCGATCTCGCCGCTGATGCGGCCGGGGATGGCGGATCAGCTGAGCCGGTGAACGCGCCGACGGACACCGAGCCGCGTGCCGAGTTGGCGCGCCGCCTCGACGTGCTGTACTCCGACGCCGGGTCACCGCCGCTGAAGGCGGTCAGTGCCCGCGCCACGCGGGAGTTGCGCGCCCGCGACCCCCGTGGCCGCGACATCACCGCCCAGCGGATCTCCGACTGGCGGCTCGGTCGCAGTGTCCCGGCGAAGTTCGACGGCCTTGGTTCGGTGCTGAGCGTCCTCATCGTCGCCGCACGTCGCCATCACCCGGAACCCTCTGTGCCCGGACTGTATTCGGCACCCGAATGGCGACACCTGTGGGAACGGGCGCGGTCGCCTGGGCAGCGGCCCGCCGTCGAGGAGAAGTGCCCGTATCCCGGTCTCGCCGCGCTGACCATCGGCGACAGCGAGTACTTCGCCGGACGGGAGTCGCAGATAGCGACCATGCGCGCGCGTTTCGCCGAGACCAGTTCCGCCGGTGAGATTCTCGTCCTGGTCGGGGCGTCCGGGGCGGGGAAGTCGTCGCTGCTGCAGGCCGGCTTCGCCGCACGTATCCGAGACGACGTCGACGTTCTGCTGGTGACCCCGACCGCCGTCGGCACCGACGACCTCGAATCGTGGCTGCGGGATCGGGCGTCGGAGTCCACACCGTATGTGGTGGCGGTCGATCAGCTCGAAGAACTCTTCGTCGCACCGTTCGACGATGCCGCCGCCGGCGCCTACCTCGAGCAGTTGGCCGGCCTCGCCACACCCGGCGAGGCGCGTCCCGGCGAGTGCGCCGGCGTCGTCGCCGCGCTGCGCGCCGACTTCTACCCGGCGGCCGCCCGGTATCCGATCCTCGCGAAGGCGTTGCAGCACAATCAGATGCTGCTGAGCCCGCCGACCGCAGACGAGCTCACCGCGGCCATCGTCGAACCGGCACGGGCACAGGGCCTGACCGTCGGCGACGGCCTGGTGGAACTCATCCTCGCCGACCTCGGCGTGCGCGGCGACTCGGCGCCCGAGGCCGCGCGGACCGGCACCTTTCCCCTGCTGGCCCACACCCTGCGCAGCATGTGGGAGTACCGGGAGGGCAAGGTGCTCGGGGTACCCGCCTACGAGAAGGCCGGCGGCGTGCGCGGTGCAATCGCGACGAGTGCCGAGACCCTCTGGGACAGTTTCGATGTCCGGCAACAGGAGACCGCACGCACTATTCTGCTGCAGTTGGTGACGCCGGTCCCGGACGGCTCGGCAGTCGGTCGGCGGGTCGACCGCGAGGATCTCTACCGGCCGTTCGCCGATCGCGCACCGGTGGACTCCGTTCTCGAAGCGCTCGCCGACGCGCGGATCATCACCCACGACGCGCACGGCACCTCGCTGTCGCACGACGCGGTCATCTCCGCGTGGCCACGGTTGTCCGAGTGGGTCGAGGAGGACCGCGAGGACGCCGTCACCCGGCTGCGCATCCAGGGCGACGCCGACGACTGGGTCGCGGCCGACCGCGACCGCGCACTGCTCTACCGCGGCAACCGGTTGACCGCCGCCGACGACCTGGTGACGCGGTCACCATCGGCGTTGTCGCCGCGGGCTGCCGAGTTCATCGACGCCGCGCAGACGGTTCGACGTCAGCAGCGCAACGCCTTTCGGGCCCTGGCGGTGTTTCTGGTCGTCGGCGTGATCGTGACGTCGGTGCTGGCCGTGGTGTCGATGCGGCAGAGCCAACGCGCCGAACGGGAGCGTGCCGACGCGCAGTACGCGGCGCTGATCGCGTCCGGTTTGCGCGACCAGTCGGTGAACCCCACCGAATCCGCCCAGCTCGCGCTGGCGGCCACCACCGAGCGACCGGGCGATCCGGCCGCCCGCGGGCTGCTGCTGGCATCGCAGTCCTCACCGCTGGCCGCTACCTTCGACGCGCACGCGGGAGCGATCTACGGCACCGCCCAGTCCCCGGCCGGGGTGATCGCGTCCGGCGGCTACGACAACACGGTCCGGCTGTGGCGCCACGACACAGATCGCGGTCTCGTCCCGGTCGGGGCGCCGCTGTCGACGGCATCGTGGGTGACGGCCGTCGGCTTCTCCCCCGACGGCACCGTGCTGTACGCCACCGGCGCCACCGGCGTCGTCGTGCGGTGGGATGTCGGCGACCCGGCGCGTCCGGTGCCGATGGACGACATCGACGTCGGCCACCGCGGCACCGTGTACGCCCTCTCGGTCCGCTCGGACGGTCGCTGGATCGCCACCGCCGGCGACGACCGCACCGTCCGGCTGCACGACATCGGCTCCGGCCAGACCCGCGTGCTGACCGGTCATACCGCGCCGGTGCGCACCGTGGCCTTCCGCCCGGACGGGAACATGTTGGTCAGCGGCGCCGACGACCGCACGGCGCGGGTGTGGGACACCGTCGCCCCCGCGCAGGCGAGCCCGATCGGAGTACCGCTCACCGGGCAGACACTCACCATCCACTCGGCGGCATTCAGCCCCGACGGAACGATGCTGGCGACCGGCAGCGACGACCAGACATTCCGATTGTGGTCGGTGCGCGATGGCGGTGTGGTGCCGCTCGGCGCCCCGGTGAACGCACATTCGGCAGCGCTGTGGTCGGTCGCCTTCTCCGCGGATGGCACCGCCCTGGCAACCGCGGCCTGGGATGGGACGGCGGCATTGTGGAGTCTGGTCGACCCGACCCATCCGATCCGGTTGGGGCAACCGATGACCGGCAGCCGCGGCGGCCTGACCACGGTCACGTTCGTGGACGGCACCCAGGTGCTCACCGGCGGGCAGGACGGCCAACTGCGGGTGTGGACGCTGTCGCCGGCCACCGTCGCCGGTCACACCCGACGAGTGCAGGCACCGACGTTCGACTCCGCGGGCACGCTGATGGCGACCGGTTCGTGGGACGGGCAGGTCCTGCTCTGGGATGTGACCGGGACGCGGCCCACACAGATATCCGCGATCCGGCCTGACGGTGGCGACGTCCGGGTGGAGAACGTGGAACTGTCCCCGGACGGCCGCACGCTGGCGGTGACCGCGCTCGACTCCGGCGACGTCGCGCTCTACGACACCAGTGATCCACGACAGCCACGCTTCGCGGCGCTGGTCGCCAACCCGGGTGCCCGCTACACCCATGAACTCGCCTTCTCGCCCGATTCGTCGGCCCTGGCGACCGCGTCCGACGACTCCAGCGTGCAGATCTGGGATGTGACCGACCGCGCTCGCCCGGTTGCGCGCGGAGAGCCGTTGACCGGTCCGCGCGGCTGGGTCAATGCGGTGACCTTCACCCCGGATGGCTCCCGACTGTTCGCGGCGTCCGCCGATCAGCGGCTCTACCTCTGGGATCTGCCGGGTGGCGATCCGGCCGGCCGGGTCGTCGCAGAGCAGGACGGGCCGATCAACACGCTGTCGATCAACGCCGACGGCACCCTGCTCGCGGCGGCCGGCGACGATCGGGCCATCCGGGTGCTCCGCGTCGATGACGCGCTCAGCGAGGTCGCACAGCTGCGCGGCCACGACAGCACCGTGCGGTCGGTGAGCTTCGATCCCACCACCGGGCTGCTGGCCTCCGGAGCCGACGACCAGACCGTCCGCCTGTGGTCGCTCGACGACCCGCAGGAGCCGCAGGCGATCGGCCGGTCGCTGACACCGCCGGGAACTGTGCGCTGGCAGGTCGCCTTCGACCCGCGTGGCCGACTCAGCGCCGGCGGGGAGACCGGCGCGCTGCGGTGGTGGAGCACCGACGAGGAGGACACCGCCGAGCGGGTGTGCTCGGCGACGCAGGGCACCGAGTTGGGTGCCGATCAGGAGATCTGGTCCGACGAACTGGCCGACGCCTGCAGCTGATCGGCTCACCTGCCGTCGCGGCCCCGAGTCCGGGTAGCCCGGACCCGACCGAGCCCGAGCCGGAACGCAGAACGGCCCGCATGGTGGACCCCCGAACAGATCCCACCATGCGGGCCGAAGCCTGCGGTCTTCGATCAGGCCGTGAAGCTGAACGCGACGCTGAGCAGGTCGCCGCCGAACAGGTAGGCGTCGTTGAAGAACTGGGTGAGTCCGGTGAGCATTGGTTGCCCTTTCGTTGATTCATCGTGTGCCGCGTTTCGGCACGAGAACCACGGTGGCACCGCCGGCCAGTCACTCGCCTGAACCTGAGGTCATCTGCGCAGGTCATCGTACCTAAATGAACTGTCCGTTCCGGACGGATCCGGTGTCCGGACCGGAGGTAGGCGCCCGACCACGGCGCAGCGACCTCACCGGTCTGCAGGGACCCTCCGCGCTCCCGAGGTCTCCGGCGAGAGCTGAGGTCTCTGCGTGCAGGCGGCAGTGGGGCAGGCACCCTGGACGACGAAAACGGCCCCCTACCGGAGTAGGGGGCCGTTCGCTGCGGTGGCGGAGGGATTTGAACCCTCGGTACGGGGTTACCGCACACAGCATTTCGAGTGCTGCACCTTCGGCCGCTCGGACACGCCACCGCGGAAGACTGTACCGCAGTCGGCGCCTGAGCCTAAATTGGCTGCTCAGAGCGGCGCGAGGGGCTAGTTCTTTCCGGTGAGCTTGTTCTTGACGTCGTCGACCTTGCCCTTGACGGCGTCGGCGGCGTCGGCGACCTTCTGCTTGCCCTGGGCCATGCCCTGGTCGCCCTTGCCCTCTTCCTTGAGGTCCTCGTTGTCCGTGAGGGAGCCGGCAGCCTCTTTACCGCGTCCCTTCATCTCCTCGGCCTTGTTCCTGGCGTCGTCATCGATACCCATGAGCTGCCTCCTCGGTAAGAGTTCCCGAAACCGAACGTTCCGGCTTCAGGAGCACTTACCCCCATGCCAGGGAACTTGAAACCTCGCCAGGACCGCAGGTCAGTGAGATCCCGACCCGCTGAGGCGGTCCTTGAACTCGCCGGCCTTCTCCCGGGCCACGGCGACCGCCTCCTGCACCTTCTCGCTCTCGGCGATCTCCTCGAACTTCTCCTTGGCGGTGCCGACCGCTCCCTGCACGGTGTCGCTGGCGGCGAACTCGTTGATCTTGTCGCGTGCGGTACCCACCGCGTCCTGCACGGTGTCGCTGGCCGCGAACTCGTTGATCTTGTCGCGCACGGTGTCGACCACCTCGTTGATCTTGTCGGTCGTATCGGACATGGCCACTCCTCGGTTCGTTGGATGGGCGCCCACCGCGCCGTGCGCGCCCTTGGCTCCAATGTGCCAGAACATCCGCGGCGGCGGACCCTGAGATACACCCTGAAATCCCACTTCAGGGCCCTTCGTGACCCTCGGCTGCCGCCGCGCTCCTCAGTTCCGCCGGGGGTGGAAGAAGTCGAGCATCAGGTCGCGGCATTCGTCTTCGAGCACCCCGCCGACGACTTCGGGCCGGTGCGCCAACCGGGGATCGCGGACCACGTCCCACAGCGAGCCGACGGCCCCGGTCTTGGGCTCCCAGGCCCCGAACACCAGCGACCCGATCCGGGCCATCGTGATTGCTCCGGCGCACATCGTGCAGGGTTCGACGGTGACGACCAGCGTGCAGCCGGGTAGCCGCCAGCCATCCCCGAACCGTCGGGCGGCGGCGCGCAGGGCGAGGATCTCGGCGTGCGCGGTCGGGTCGGCGAGGGCTTCCCGCCGGTTGGCGGCGCGCGCGAGTTCGATGCCGGCCGGGTCCAGCACGACCGCCCCGATCGGGATGTCATCGTCGCCGGCCTCGGCCGCGGCGGCGAGGGCGGCACGCATCATGGTCTCCCACTGCACGTGCGGCGGCCCGCCACCGGTCGGGCTCAATGCCCCAGCTTGTCGAGTACCTTGGACAGTTCGTCGGCGAACCCGAGCCGGGCGGCGATCATCCCGACCTGTTCGTCGGCGTACAGATCGGTGTCTCCGACGATGACGCTCATCACCGCGTCCGGCAGTCCGAGGTCGGCGAGGATGGCCAGATCGCCTTCCTCCCACGGGTCGACATCATCGAGTTCGTCGGGGTCGAGGTCCGGGATCTCGATGTTCATGGCCTCCAGCGCGTCGGCGGCGACGTCGTAGTCGATGCCGGCGGTCGCGTCGGAGACCAGCAGTCGTGGGCCCTGCGGGGTCGGCCGCAGCACGATGAAGAACTCGTCGTCGACGTCGAGGAGCCCGAAGACGGCACCCGCCGCGCGCAGCGCGCGCAACTGCTTCTCGGCGTCGCCGAGATCGGTCAATGCGGACGACTTCAGCGCGGTGACCTTCCATGCGCCCTCCTCGCGCACCACAGCGACCGCGAACCCCTCGATCTCGTCGTTGACATCCTGTTTGTTGGGACCACCTGTTACACCCGCGCCGGCACCTGCCATGCAGGTCACCGTAGCCGTTAACCGCGGGCCGCCCAAGTCCTCTCCCGACTGCCCGACCGCGGTGCGACACAGCGCGCCGACGGCTCCTGACTGTTCACCGTCGTCGGCGTATGTGCCACTGTGTTGAGGTGACTGCCGCGTCTGCCATCCCCACCTCATCGGACCGATCGATCTGCATTCTCGGCCTCGGACTCATCGGCGGCTCCCTGATGCGCGCGCTGCAGATCAGCGGACATCACGTGTTCGGCTTCAACCGCTCCGCTGCGACCGTGGAGGCCGCCGTCGCGTCCGGCCACGATGCGTCCACCGACCTGGTCGCCACACTCGAACGCGCGGCCGCCGACGACGCCGTCATCGTGCTCGCGACACCGGTGACCACGATCGAGGACCTGCTCGGCGAGGTGGCCGCGCATGCGCCGAATTGCCTGCTGACCGATGTCATCAGTGTCAAACAGGCCGTCGCCGACGCCGTGGCACGGCATGCGCCGGGTGTGCGCTACGTCGGTGGCCACCCGATGGCCGGCACCAGCCGATCCGGGTGGGCGGCGACCGATCCGGAGCTGTTCCGCGATGCGATGTGGATGGTGTCCACCGAGGACGACACCGACCCGAGTGACTGGTTGACGGTGGCGGCCCTGGCGCGCGCGGTCGGCGCGTTGGTGGTGCCGGCCGCACCCGATGCGCACGACCGGGCCGTCGCGGCGATCTCCCATCTGCCCCATCTCACCGCGGCGGCCACGGCGGCGGTCGGCGCCGGGGAGAGCGAACTGGCCCTGCGCCTGGCGGCGGGGAGCTTCCGCGACGGCACCCGGGTCGCCGGGACGGCGCCGGGGTTGCAGCGAGCGATGTTGGAGGCCAACGGGATCGCGCTGTTGAACGTGCTCAGCGAGACCATCGACCGGCTGTTGGCCGCCCGCGACGAGCTGCGCGACCACGGCACGGTGGAGATTCTGGTGGACGACGGTCACCGGGCACGGCTGGCCTACGAGGCGATTGCCGGGTCCGATCCGGTACCCATCACCGGAGTCGTCGTCGGCGATCCGGGTTGGGCGCAGGAGATGCGGCGCCAGGCACATCAGGCTCGCGTCTGGCTCGGGTGAGCGTCAGACCCGGGTGGCCAGGCCCGGGTAGTCGATGACGAATCCGTTCTTGTCCACCGTCAGGGTCGAGGTCGCGACCGGTGACACCACCTCGATGCCGTTCGCGGTCGCGGTGTAATGCAGGGTCGCCGGCTCGACCTGACCGCTGGGCAGATACAGGTAGACCACCGGGACGTCGAGGTCCCCACCGCCCCGGTGCAGTCCGTGGCGGCGAATCGGCAGCGCATTGAACATCGGCGAGAGCGCCAGGTCGACATCCGCGGCACCGTTGAAGTCGCTGCGGGTGGTGCCGTCGACGGTCTGCACGAGCCAGTTGTGCTCGCCGTCACGGGTGATCGCCATCTGTGTTTCGCCACTCGCGCGCACCAGATGCACGGAGAGCCGCTTGGTCACCCCGGCGTCGTTGGTGACGAGTTCGTAGGACGCCGAGAAGGCCTCGTGGGTATTGGTGGCGGCGGCGATGATGCGGCCGTACGCCTTGATGCGTGCGCCATTGACCAGAAGACGCACCTGTTCGAGCCGGTCCGCGCCCTCTCCGCGCCAGGTGACCATCGTTTTGAGGTCGGGCGCCGACGACGAGTCGCCCGATCCGGCGGTGTTCTCGGAAGCAGTTTGCGAAGCACTCACAGATCTACGGTAGCGACCCGGGCACCGACGCACACACTCGATGGGCAGGCCGGCCCTCCTCGTAGGTGACCTCGCTCACCTCAGGCCCGGCAGGAAACGGTGCGTCGGGGCGAGTCCGCGGTGATGCGATCCTCGGCGACGACCCGGCCGTCGACGCTGATCGTGCATCCCGCTTCGCCGGCGCCGGCGAGCACCAGCACCCGCAACGGATTGGCGGACCCGGTGAAGGTGATGGTCCACGCGGCCGACGCACCGACCGTCGTGCGCAACCCCACGTCGTCGACGTAGAGGATCGTCGCCGGCGAACTGGCGGTCACCTCATAGGTGACCTCTCGCCCGGCAGGTTGCCCGGGAACTCCGGGCGCGCCCGGCTGGGTCGGCGCACCGGGCGCCGCGGTCGGCGGTCGGGTCGGAAGTTCGGAGATCACCATCGGCAGCGTCGGCTGGGTGACCGGTTCGTCGCCGCGCAGGGCGGCCCGGCCGACCGTCAGCGCGAGCAGCCCGAGCGCGGCGACCGCGACCAGCGCGACGAGACCGACAAGCCGCCGATCCGTGGCCGGGCGGGGTGACGGGGCCGGCTCCCCCGCCGGCTCATCGTCTGTCCCCGGTGCCTGTGGTGCGCCCGGCGCAGCGTCACATGGCCCGGTCGGACGGCTGCCGGCAGCGGTCGGCTGACCGGGTACGAACAGCGGCGTCCCGTCCGGTGCATATCCGAGTGGCGGATACAGCTGCCCGTAGAGCGGAGCTCGGTAGAGGTCGTCCGCGGGAGCGGGAGTCGGGGGTGGCGCCGAACGTGGGGGCGTACCGGTGGGGTCTCCCATTGTCGGCCTCCCGTCGTGTCGGCGACCGGCTCGTTACCAGGCCGGCCCATGGGCGACACCGCCCACTCTTCGACACTACGTCGGCCGTCGCCGCGATCGCATTCAGGCTTTCGCGGCGCCGATCTTCAGCTTGCCGTCCTCGAACAGCAGCGGATAGAGCAGCCCGCCGATGAGTCCGCCGAGCAGTGGCGCCACCCAGAACAGCCACAGTTGGCCGGGCGCCCCGTCGCCGTTGAAGAACGCCACAGCGGTGGATCGGGCCGGGTTCACCGACGTGTTGCTGATCGGGATCGAGATCAGGTGGATCAGGGTCAGGCACAGGCCGATGGCCAGCGGGGCGAACGTGCTGGGGGCCTTGCCACCGGTGGTGCCGAGGACCACCAGCAAGAAGAATGCCGTCAGCAGGACCTCGGCGATCAACACCGCCAGCAGCGAGTACCCGTCCGGCGAGTTGTCGCCGTAGCCGTTGGCGGCCATCCCGCCGATGCGGTCGAATCCGTCCTTGCCGCTGGCGATGATGAGCAGCAGCAGACCGGCGAGCAGACCACCCACCACTTGTGCGATCCAGTATCCGGGGAGGTCCTTCCAGGACATCCGGCCGCCGATCACGGCGCCGAGGGTGATCGCCGGATTGAAGTGTCCGCCGGAGATGTGGCCCACCGCATAGGCCATCGTCACCACGGTCAACCCGAAGGCGAGCGCGACGCCGAGGTAGCCGATACCGACCTGATAGTTGTCACCACCATCGGTGGCCTCCGCGATCTGTTTGGCCGCGAAGATCGCTGAACCGCAACCTCCGAACACCAACCAGAACGTGCCGAACAACTCCGCCGCGAGCTTGGAGATGGGCGAGGACGAGCTCATAGCCTGAACCTTTCGGTGGGTGCGTCACGACATCGATCTCGCGGGTCACGCTAACGGAGATGACCTTGCGATCGGTGAACCCTGCGAAAACTCTGTGTCGCGACCTTGCCACCCTCAGGCCGCCACGGAGGTCACAGACCGGGGATCACATGGTGGACCAACAGCGGTGCGAGGTCATCCGGCAGGGGCCGCAGTTCGACGTCGAGCCAACGGATCTCGGCGATCTCCGCCGATGGCGTGAGCGCGTCGACCACACCGTCGTAGCCGAATACCGTTGCGTCGATCTCGAATCCGGACTCGTTCGCCGCCGCCGACCGGAACCGACCCAGCTCGGTCAGCCGCTCGACCGGGATGACGAGTCCGACTTCCTCCGCGCATTCACGTGCGGCAGCGTCGGCCGCCGACTCTGCCGGCTCGGGTTTGCCACCGGGGAGCATGAACCGCGACGTACCGCGTTTGCGCACCGTCAGCAGGCGGCCACGGCGGTCGCGGATGACGACACCGCTGACGACGATGATCGGTGGGCTGCTCGACACCGGGCGATCGTACGGGTGATCGGGCGTCCCGGGCGGATGACCTGGGCGGCGAGTTGTCCACAGGATCTACTCACATGTGTGTAATTCGGGGCCGGCCGCCATCTGCCCCTGGACACGTGCCGAAAAGGCGAACACCCCGTCACCGGGAGTCGGTGACGGGATGTCGTCGCTGTGCGCCCGTAGGGATTCGAACCCCAAACCTTCTGATCCGTAGTCAGATGCTCTATCCGTTGAGCTACGGGCGCGTGGTATTCAGTTGTTCATCCCGCGGTCGGCGACCTCGGGTCGGCGGAGGCGAGAGGATTTGAACCTCCGGTCCCGTGTTAGCGAGACAACTCATTAGCAGTGAGTCCCATTCGGCCGCTCTGGCACGCCTCCTTGGCGGAGTCCTTTCGAACTGCCGAAGCGAAAGGTTACACACACTGTGCGCCGCGAAGCAAACCACGATTGCGGCCGACCGGTTTTGGCTGCGCACGCGGCACGCAACTACATTTGACGGGTGTCCCTGCGCATCCGCCCCGACCTCGATGACCTCCCCGTCTACGTCCCCGGCAAGACGTTTCCGGGTGCGGTGAAACTGGCGAGCAACGAAGTCACCGAGGGTCCGCTGCCCAGTGTGCGCGACGCCATCGCCACCGCCGCCGCCGGCGTCAACCGCTACCCGGACAACGGCATGGTGGAACTCACCGCCGCACTGGCCAAGAAGATCGGCGTCACCGAGGCCGAGGTGCAGGTGGGTTGCGGGTCGGTGATTCTGTGTCAGAACCTGATCACCGTCACCAGCGGGCCCGGCGACGAGGTGGTGTTCGGCTGGCGCTCGTTCGAGACCTATCCGCTGGCGACGCGAGTGGCCGGTGCGACGCCCGTCCAGGTGCCGTTGACGTCGGAGCTCACCTACGACCTGCCGGCGATGGCGGCCGCGATCACCGACCGCACCCGACTGATCTTCGTGTGCAACCCGAACAACCCCACCGGCACGGTCGTCGAGGCCGACGCGTTGCGACAGTTCCTGCGCACCGTGCCGTCCGACGTCATCGTCGCCCTCGACGAGGCCTACTTCGAATACCTCCGACTAGGTCCGACGCAGGCCTACGACGCCCTCGAACTGCGCCGCGAGTTCCGCAACCTGGTGGTGCTGCGCACCTTCTCCAAGGCCTACGGCCTGGCCGGGTTGCGGGTCGGATATGCACTGGCCGATCCGGAGGTGATCACCGCCCTGGGCAAGGCGCATATCCCGTTCTCCGTCAACAGCGTCGCCCAACAGGCTGCGCTGGCGTCGCTGGCCGCCGAAGACGAACTGCTGGCCCGCACCGACGCCGTGGTCGCCGAACGCACCCGGGTGACCGGACGACTGCGCGACCTCGGTTACCGGGTGCCCGATTCGCAGGCGAACTTCGTGTGGCTACAACTCGACGACGACACGATCGAGTTCGCGCAGGCCTGCGTCGAGGCCGGGGTCGTGGTGCGGCCGTTCGCCGGCGACGGCGTCCGGGTCACCGTCACCCATCCGGCCGAGGACGACATCTTCCTGCGCTTCGCCGAGCAGTGGGCGGCGCGGGCGTCCGACTAGGAGCTCACAGGCCGCGGGAAATGGTGGGCCAGGCCTTCCGGAGATCCTGTTCCCAGTAGATCCAGCTATGGGTGCCGATCAGCCGGAAGCCGTCGGTGAATGCCACGTTGTTGGCCCGTAGGGTGGCGGCGAACTCCAACGAGCAGCGCCACGCGCCGAGTTCGAGAGCCGAGCCGGCGGCGGTGACCGCCTCACGCGGGCCGTCCTCCGGATCATAGGGAGCGGTCAGATCGCGGGGCCCGATCGCGCCGGAGCCCGCTGCGATGAAGATGTCCTTGCCTCGGAGCCGGTCCAGATGCTTGCTGGGATCGTGCGCAGCCCAGTTCGCCGAGCCGAACGGACCCCACATGTTGGTGGCGTCGCCGCCGCTGCGGGCGACGGTGGTGCGGACGTAGCTCTCGTTGACCGGCCCGGACACCGGCGGGCATCCGCTCAGCGACGCGATCCCGCTGTAGAGGGCGGGCTGACGCATCGCCAGGGTGAAGGCCGATTGTCCACCCATCGACAGGCCGACGACCGCATTGCGACCCGTTCCGTCGAAACGCTCGTCGATCAGCGGGGGCAATTCCTTGGTGAGGAACGTTTCCCACTGGGGCTTGCCCAGGGCCGGGTCGTGCTGCACCCAATTGGTGTAGAAGCTGCCGGCCCCGCCGGTCGGCAACACCACGTTGACGTTCTTGTCGGCGAAGAACTTCCCGGCCTTGCCCTTGGTGATCCAATCGCTGACGTCCTCACCCGCGTCGGCACCGTCGAGCAGGTAGACGGTGGAACGTGGGCCGGACGAGAACTGGGGGGTGAGGACCGAAACCTTCACCTTGCCGCCCATGGACGGTGAGTCCACCCAGATGTCGGTACGCAGCGGACTCAGCTTGGATGCCTTCGAGATCTCGGCGACCTTGGTGTCGGCGTGCGCCACCCCGGGCGCGGCGAGCACCCCGATCAGCATGGCGGCCACGAGCGCCGACCACCGATACGACTTCCGCATGCTTTCCCTCACCACAACGCACGTGCCGCCCGCGACGTCGTCGTACGGGGCGTCCGAAAAACTGAATTCACGGTGTCCCCGGCCGACCGCGATGTCCTCCGACCAGAGTACTGATCGGACGACGCCTTTCGGAACCCCCGACACTATGCTGCAGGTCGCCCCGGCGCACGCCGGCCAGACCAGCGCGCGCACGCCGGCCAGACCAGCGCGCACAACCATCAGGAGGCGGCCGATGCCCTCGTCACCCAGTCCCGACGTACCGACCGGTACGGGTCTCGACCCCGATGGTTTCGCGTTCGCCGCGCGGGTTCCGGTGCGCTGGTCGGATATGGACGCCTTCGGACACATCAATCACGCGCGGATGGTCACCTTGATGGAGGAGGCGCGGATCGAGTGGCTGATGGCGGCGAGAAGTGCGAGCGAGTCCGACGACGACGTCGCGGCACTGATCATGAGCGCGATGATCGTGCACGTCGAGATCCGGTACCAACGCCAACTGCGGCACGACGACACACCGTTGCGGGTGGGGATGTGGATCGCGGGCCATCGCTCGGTGGATTTCACGATCGGCTACGAGATCCGCGCGTGCGGCGACGACGCGACCACGAAGGCCGCATGCGTGGCGAGCACCCAGATGGCGGTGGTCGACGCGCAGGCACACACCCTGCGTCGGCTGAGCCCGACGGAGAAGGCGTTCCTGCGTTCCTGGATGCGGCCTCAGGACGGTTCGTAGCGAGCCGGCAGTTCCCGGGCGGTCGCCGGTGAGATCCGGGCGATGTTGCCCTGCAGGACATCCCGGTAGATGCGCAACTGTTCTTCCCCGCTGCGCACCTGCTCGGTCAGCCGCTTGGCGTTGTCCACCGACATCTCCCGGTCACCGGACCGGGCGATGAGTTCGTCGATCCGTTCGTCGATCGTGGTGGTCCGGTTGTACTCGGCGAGCACCCGCAGTTCGACGGCCGCCGACTCGACGACTGCCGCGACCTCACCGAGCGCCTGCACGCGGTCGATCAGTTCGGTCCACACCGGCCGCAGCGTCTTCTCGCGCCGGTCGATGTGGTCGGCGAAGGACTGGTCGAACCCGCCGTTGCGTTTGGCGCGGTCGAGGTCGATGCGCACGGCTCGCAGCGCGATGACGTCGGCGGCGATCTCGGCGAGTTCCGCGTGCAGGTTCACCTGCGTGCGTTGCACCTCGAAATGATCCGACAGCCAGGCCGGGTTGCCGACGACGCGGTCGTAGAAGTGGCCGGCGACGAACAGCAGCGTCTCGTAGCCGTCGACGAAGGTCGCGGCACCCGCGTTCGGCGACGTCACCGACGTCGCATCCTCCCGCTCCGGGGCGAGGATCTGACTCGCCCACTCACCGGCCTGCGGATATCCGGAGCGCGACGCCACCTGGCCGACCACACCGGCGAGCCGGTCGAAGGCGGCGGTCCCGGCGCGGCGCATGTACCCCGACGAATGCACATTGGGGGTGGGTGTGCACAGCAGCCCCGCGAACAACCGTTCCCGTTCCTCGATCTCGAGGTAGACGTTCTCACGCCGTTCCCGCCGGATCGCCCGTGTGCCGCCGGCGAACACGCCCTTGGCGGTCACGATGTACTTGCGCGCGTCATCGCGTCGGCGGTGCAGCCCGTTGACGCGGTTGCGCATCACGGCTGCCACGACACCGGGCACCATCGGGTTGTCGAGCTGCTGTTCGGCCTGGGCGATGGCTCGTTGCAGGCGACGCAGGTCGCCGAAGCCGCCGGGCAATACGGGCACCGGGAGGCCGGTGGAGATCCGGCGGACCACGATGGCCCGTCCGGCCGGCGTGAGGAAACCCGACGCGATCAGGACCGCCGCGGTGTCGGAGAGCTCCGGACGTTCACCGGGGAGCCGCGACTCGTCGCACCATGCGCGAATCTCGTCGTCTGTCGTGGCCCCGGCCGGAACACCGGGGCGCCGGTTGTCGACCATCGTCAGTCAATCCTCAATTCCCACCCGGCCTCGAATCGCGCCCGGTGCGCCATCTGTCCCGCCGATCCTACCCGCGCCCGACAAGTGGCTCGGGCGTGCGAGCGAGCGTGATCGGCCGGGTGACCCGATGCAACAGCCAGGCCACCGGCACACTGACGGCCGAGGTCAGCAGGAACGCGACGATCGTCGACCCGGAGAACACCCGCCACCCCAGCAGGTCCATCACCACCTCGAGGATGATCAGGTGGACGAGGAAGAACTCGTAGGAGATCGCCCCGAACCACACCATCGGTCGACTGCCGCACCACCGTGCCCACCAGTCGCATCCGCCGTCGACGCCACGGATCGTCAGCGGGCCGATCAGTCCCACCGCCACGACCACATAGAGCAGATGTTTGACGATCGTGGCCGACGCAGTGGTGGGGGTGATGGTCGGCTCACCGGCGATGGCGGTGCCGCTCAGCAGCAACGCCCCGGCGGCCACCGCCACCGAGATCGTCGGATCCCACCGGGTGACGAGGCGTCCGACGACGGCCAGCAGCATGCCCGCGACGAACCAACCGAAGAAGGCCGGCGCCCACAGCCGTGCGGTGGGACTGAGGTCGGTGCTGCCGGCGACGATCACCGACCAGATCGGTGACACCAACATCAGCGCCACCAATCCCACCACCAGCAGATCCGGCCGCCACCGTCCTCCGCAGAGCAACATCAGCCCCCCGGCGATGACCGGCAGCGCCAGATAGAACACCACCTCGGCGGCCAGGCTCCACATCTGGGTGAGACCCGAGTGCAGGTGACCGAAGCCGTACACCTGGGTCAGCGTCATATTGCGCAGGAAGCCCGACCAGCCGGTGCCGGCGGGCGCGGCGTCGGGTGGTGTGTAGATCAGGAACAATCCGTACACGGCGAGCACGGTGAGCCAGTACGCCGGCAGGATGCGTCGGGCCCGATGCCAGAAGTACCGGCCCACCGATGGCCGACCTCGACGACCCGCGAGCGCATCGACCCACGGCGAGAACAGCAGATATCCGGAGAGGACGAAGAACAGGGCGACACCGATCTCGAAACGCGACAGCAGGCGCCCGAGGTAGTCGTCGGTGTAGTCACCCGTCCAGAACGCCGCGTGGGTGAGGCAGACCGACAGGGCGGCGATGGTGCGAATGCCGGTCAGAGACGGAATCCGCGCAGCCATGCAGCGATCCTGCCACCCGCCGATCCGGTGGCAGGATGTGGGCATGGGAGAACGTGTGCGGGGCCAGATCTGGCGCAACGGCGAGAAAGTGGACGGCTTCGAGCTCAGCGCCATCTCCGATCACATCGGACACGATGGCGAGCTCATCTGGGCCGATCTGCAGTGCCCCAGCCACGACACCATGGCCGCATTGGCCGACGAACTCGATCTCGACCCGTTCGCCATCGAGGACACCACCGCCAAGGCGGAACGGGTCAAAACCGTCACCTACGCGCACCACACATTCCTGATGGTGTACGCCGTCACCATCACCTCCTCGGAGGGCACCTCACCGGACATGCAGCACCCGACGGAGAAGGCCGACGAGTTCGAACTGCATCGCATCTCGATGTTCATCAAGCACAACGCGCTGATCACCGTGCGCCTGTCGGAGGGGTTCGACATCGACGAGGTGGTGTCGCGGTGGGATGAGATGGGCAGCAAACAGTACGGCGTCGGCGCGCTGCTGCACGGATTGCTCGACGTCGTCGTCGACGGCCATTTCGATGCCGTGCAGCGTCTCGATGACGCCGTGGAGTCCCTCGAGGGGTCGCTGTTCGACGAGCGGGTCGAGGCTCGGGAGCTGCAACGCAAAACCTATGACCTGCGCAAGGATCTGGTGCTGTTGCGCCGCGTCATACTGCCGATGCGCGAGGTCATCGGCAACATCCAGCGTCGGCGTTTCGAGAACGACGCACCGTCGGAACTCGACCCGCACTTCTCCGACCTCTACGACCACGCATTGCGCGCGGCCGAATGGACCGAATCCGTGCGGGACATGATCACCACGGTGTTCGAGACCAATCTGTCGCTGGCCGATGCCCGCCTCAACTCGGTGATGAAGAAGCTGACGGGGTGGGCCGCGATCATCGCGGTGCCGACGGCGATCACCGGCTTCTACGGCCAGAACGTGCCGTTTCCCGGGTACGAGCGCACACTCGGTTTCATCACCAGCACGATTCTGATCGCCGCGGTGGTGGCGGCCCTGTATCTCACCTTCCGCCGACGCGACTGGCTCTGACGCTCACACCGGCTCTCACGCCGGCCGGGGCACCGCCGCGGACTCGCTCTGCCCGATCCAGTCGGGCACCTCGCGGCGGATCTCGGCAGGTGCCATGATCGTGATGGTGTTGTCGGCCAACGCGGTCCGCCAATCGATGTCGCCGCGCCACACCTCGGTCAGTGTGCGCAGATCGGTCACCACCGTGCCGTCGATGTCATATCCCGGATCGAAGTCACACACCTGTGGGGTTCCCTCGCTCACCACCAGCCACCAGGAGCCCGCCTTGCCGATGACGTCACGGAAGGTGAACTCCAACACCGCGCGGCGGCGCGGCCACCGGTCGATCGGCATCGACCGGTGGATGTCCCACATCAGCAGGTGTGGGTCGAGGTCGGCGTCGCCGAGCTCGCCGATCCACCGGATCCCCCACGCGCTCAGCGCGTCGACGACCTCGTTGAGTTCCTCGCCCTTGTCGGTGAGCGTGTACACCGATCGGCCGCCGACCTCGGTTCGTCGAATGACGCCGGCGCGTTCCAGCGTCCGCAACCGCTTCGTCAGCAGCGCCGGCGACATCTTGGGCACGCCTCGGCGCAAATCGTTGAAATGTCGGCTTCCCAACAACAGTTCACGGACGACGAGGATCGTCCACCGTTCGTCGAGGAGTTCCATCGCCTTCGCGACCGGACAGAACTGTCCATACGAGGTCATCGCACACCACCTTTGCTCCGCCGCGTTCAGTACACACCCACGTGCGGCGGTTGACCAGTACAGATTGTGAACCGGAGGTAGTTCAGATCTTGATCTGGATGCGTCGGCCCCGCCCGCGGGATGGTGACTGGGCACTCCCCGTCACGCCGGTACCCGGCCGGTAGAGCGCATCACCGGGTCCCTTCCACATCAGGAGACGAGTTCATGACAATCGACAGCATCACCACCGACGCCACGATCAAGCAGCGTCATCGCGCGATGTGGGCGTCCGGCGACTATCCCGCGGTAGCCGACGTCATCGCCGACCTCGGGCCGCAGCTGGTGACGGCCACCGGCATCGGCGCCAGCGACAAAGTGGTCGACATCGCCGCCGGCGCAGGCAATGTGGCCGTTCCGGCCGCCCGGACCGGGGCCCACGTGGTCGCCACGGACCTCACCCCGGAACTGTTGCAGACCGGCGAGAGTCGGTTCCCGGATCTCGGTATCGTCTGGCGCACAGCGGATGCCGAGTATCTCCCGTTCGACGACGACACCTTCGATGTCGCGGTGTCGTGTGTCGGGGTGATGTTCGCACCGCATCACCAGGAGTGCGCCGACGAACTCGCGCGGGTCACCCGAACAGGTGGTCGGATCGGTCTGATCAATTGGACCCCAACGGGTTTCATCGGTGAGCTGTTCAAGGTGATGAAGCCCTACGCACCCGCTCCCCCGCCCGGGGCGCAGCCCGGCGTGCTCTGGGGAGATGCCACCCACGTGGCCGGTCTGTTCGGTGAACGGGTACACGACCTCGTCGCGACCACCGCAACCCTCGAGGTGACCGACTTCGCCGACGGTGCCGCGTTCCGGGACTTCTTCAAGGCCACCTACGGACCCACCATCGCCGCCTACCGCACCATCGGCGACGACACCGACCGCGCGGCCGAACTCGACGCCGCGATCGCCGGCCTCGCCGACCGGTACCTGCATGACGGCGTCATGCAATGGGAGTACCTGCAGGTGACCGCCACGGTCGCCGGCTGAGCAACGCGCATCTCGAGCCGGATGCATGCCGCCGCGCCAAAGACCTCACCTGCCGCCAGGGACCTCCGACGCGCGGAGGGTCTGTGGCAAGTGGTGAGGTCTCTGCATTGAGCCCCTTACGCGAGTTCATTCGCGCGAATGAACAGGCTGTCGACGGCGCTCCCGCCTGCGCTGACCGCGCACATCCACCCGACCACGAGACCTCACCTCTCGCCACAGACCTTCCGCACAACGAAGGTCGCCGGCGACAGGTGAGGTTTCTGCATTCAGCAGCGATGCTCTGCGGAAGCGGAGGGATTTGAACCCCCGGTGGTTTTACCCACGCTCGCTTTCAAGGCGAGTGCATTCGGCCGCTCTGCCACGCTTCCCTGCGCACGAGGCTACTGGAGAAGGCAGGTCGCGAGCACATCGGCCCAGGCGACCGACCGGTGACTAGTGTCGGCAGGGTGCGCGCAATAGCCGGAACCGATCAGCTGTCCGTCGTCACTCTGCCCGATCCCGAGCCGGGCCCGCACGAGGTCGTCATCGACGTCGTGGCCGCGGGCGTCAACCGAGCGGATCTACTGCAGCGCAAGGGCCTGTATCCGCCGCCGCCCGGCGCGGTGGACACCCTCGGGCTCGAGGTGTCCGGCCGGATCGCCGCGCTGGGTGAGCATGTGTCGGGCTGGAAGGTCGGCGACGAGGTCTGTGCACTTCTGGCCGGCGGCGGTTACGCGGAGAAGGTCGCGGTGCCGGCGGTGCAGGTGCTGCCCAAGCCGACCGCCGTCGATCTCGTCAGTGCGGCCGCGCTACCCGAGGTGGCGTGCACGGTCGCGTCCAACGTGTTCGACGCCGGGCATCTGGCATCCGGGGAGCTGCTGCTGATCCACGGCGGGTCGTCGGGGATCGGGACGCACGCCATCCAGGTCGCGCACGCGATCGGTGCGCGCGTGGCCGTCACCGCGCGGACCGCGCAGAAGTTGGATCGGTGCCGTGAACTGGGCGCCGAGGTCCTCATCAACTACGCCGACGACGACTTCGTCGACATCATCCGGGAGTGCGGTGGCGCCGACGTCATCCTCGACATCATGGGCGCCAAGTACCTCGAACAGAATGTCAGGGCACTCAACACCGGCGGCCGGCTGGTCATCATCGGCATGCAGGGCGGCACCAAGGCCGAACTGTCCATCGCGGCGCTGATGACCAAACGGGCGTCGGTCATCGGCACCACATTGCGATCACGCCCGGTCACCGGAAGCAACTCGAAGGCCGAGGTGGTGGCCACGACACGGCGGATCACCTGGCCGCTGCTCGACTCCGGCGAGGTGCTACCGATCGTCGACTCCACCTTCGGACTCGCCGACGCCGAGGCAGCCCACGCCCGCCTCGACAGCGGCGACGCGATCGGCAAGATCCTGCTGACCGTGAACTGACCGCCTCACCCGGTCAGGGGTGTCCCTTGCCCGGCAGGTTGGCGGCGATCTTGGCGAACATCTCGCCGAGCATGCGGAACTCGTCGTCGGTCAGCGGGTCCACCACGAGCCGCGCGATGGTGTCGTCGCGCACCGCGGCGTGCCGGGCCAGCACCTCGCGGCCCCGATCGGTGATCCGGACCAGACGATGCCGGCCGTCGGTCTCCGACTCCGCGCGTTCGGCCAGCCCCTGCTCGACGATCCGGGTGATCTGCCGCGACACCGTGCTCACCGACATGTGCACGACCGCGGCCAGTTCGCTGATGCCGCGTTCCTCCCGGTCCTGCAGTCCTTCGAGGACACGCAGGTCGACCTGGGAGAGACCTGCCGCCGACATCGTGTTGTTGATCTCGGCGAGCAGTCCCCACCCGCCACTGACAAAGGTGCGCCACACCTGACGCTGTGCCGGACTGAGCTCCCGGAAGGGCTCCTCGCAATTGCCGCCCATCACCTCTCCGCCGGCCAAGTGACAACCTTCATTGTCGTAAACCTAATGGCCGCGATGACACATCGCTAATCGCAACGTCCCCTTCTGGGACAATTGCCCAGAAGTTCGATCAACCGAGTGAACCGAGCGTCCGCACGAGGTGATCCACCTCATAGGGCGTCGAGTACGGGCCGAGCCCGACGGTGACGGCGCCGCCGAAGTCGTCGGCACCCATCCGGACCAACGCCCGGCTGGGGACGTCGGCCAGCGCGCAAATACCGTTGTCGGCCAACCGCCGCACCACCTTTTCCGCCGCGACGCCGTCGAACGTGAAGCTCACCGCGGGGACGCGGTCGGCGGCGGTACCGATCAGGTTCACCTGGTTGAGGTGTTGAACGGTGGTCATCAGGTAGAGCGTCAGTCGCCTCGTGTACTCCGACACACCGCCCAGTGCGGTGACCAGACGGTGCCGCCTCGTGCCGGCCGACTCGTCGTCGAGCGCGGCGAGATGCTCCACCGACGCCGTCAGACCCGCCAGCAAGCCGCCCTGCAACGGCTCGGGTTCCAGCCTCGCCGGACCCTCGGCGCGCGGATTCATCGCGAGCGTACGCAGCGACGCCATCGCCGACGGGTCGCGGAAGACCATCGCCGCCACGCGCGGACCGCCCCACCGTTCCGCCGAGACCAGCATTACGTCGGCGCCCAGTTCGGCCATGTCGAGCGGCATGTAGGGGGCGGCGCTGGTCGCGTCGACGACGAGGCGCGCGCCGACCTGGCGGGCCGACGCGGCGATCGCGCTCACATCGGTGATCGCGCCCATCGTCGAGGAGGCCAGGGTGACCGCGACGACGGCGGTACGTTGGTCGATCAACTCGCGATACTGCCAGGTCGGCAGTGCGCCGGTCTCCACGTCGATCTCGGCCCAGCGGATCTGCGCACCGTGCGTGTCGGCGGCGCGAATCCACGGAACGATGTTGGGTTCGTCGTCCTGTCGGCTGACCACCACGTTGGCGCCGAACCAGGTGGACGCGGGCAGAGCTTCGGCGAGTCCGGCCACCAACGCCGAGCGCGACGGGCCCAGGACCACTCCGGCCGGGTCGGCCGCCACCAGGTCGGCCACCGCCCGGCGTGCCCGCTCAGCGGCGTCGGCGGCGGCACGGGCGCCGGGATGTTCGCCCCCCGGTGCGGAGGACAACTGCCGGAAGCCCGTCGAGACAGCCGACGCGACGGAGTCTGGGATCAGCATTCCCGCCTGCGGATCGAGGTGGATCCAGCCGTCGCCGAGCGAGGGAAACAATCCACGCACGTGGGCGACGTCGAAGGGCATACGTCTCACCATAGACATGGGGTGTCGGCGCAGGCCCCGGGTGGCCTTCGGCACAATGGACGTCATGTCTTCTGGACCGAATTCCGCACCGTTTCCGGGCGGCGACCCGCGCACCGGCGACGAGAGCGACAACGTGATCGTCGTCGGCGGCCAGGCCGCCGCCGACCAACAGAACGACCAGGACGACGACACCCAGAGCGTCGCCGACATGGTGGAGCAACCGGCCAAGGTGATGCGGATCGGCACCATGATCAAGCAGTTACTCGAGGAGGTCCGCGCCGCTCCTCTCGACGAGGCGAGCCGCAACCGGCTGCGCGAGATCCACGAGTCGTCGATCCGCGAGCTCGAAGACGGCCTGGCGCCCGAGCTGCGCGACGAACTGGAGCGTCTGGCGCTGCCGTTCGGCGACGAGGCCACCCCGTCGGACGCGGAGCTGCGCATCGCGCAGGCACAGTTGGTCGGCTGGCTGGAGGGTTTGTTCCACGGCATCCAGACCGCACTGTTCGCCCAGCAGATGGCGGCCCGCGCCCAACTCGAGCACATGCGGCAGGGGCAGCTGCCGCCCGGGATGATGACCGGCAACGGACCGGCCGGCCCCAGCACCGGTCAGTACCTCTGAGCGGCCGCTTGTAAGCTGTGTCCCCGTGTCCTCCGTAGTCAGCGACGAGATCCCCGCAGCACCCTTGGTGTCGGACTCGCGCACCATGCGCCGTGCCGTCGCCGATCTCTCCCGAGGATTGCGAACCTCCGAGCTGTGGTTGCATCTCGGCTGGCAGGACATCAAACAGCGCTACCGCAGGTCGGTCCTCGGTCCGTTGTGGATCACGATCGCAACGGGCGTGACCGCAGTCGCCATGGGTCTGCTGTACGGCGAGCTTTTCGGGATGGACATCAAGTTCTTCCTGCCGTATGTGGCGCTCGGCTTCATCTTCTGGAGCTTCATCTCGAGTTCGATCCTCGAGGGATCGGCGGTCTTCTCCGCCAACGAAGGCTTGATCAAGCAGTTGCCCGCACCGGTCAGCGTGCACGTCTACCGGGTCGTCTGGCGGCAGCTGATCATCTTTGCGCACAACATCGTGATCATCGCGATCATCTTCGTCATCTTCCCGCCGCCGCTGAACTGGACCGTGCTGCTGGTGGTCCCGGCCATCGGATTGTTCGTGCTCAACGCGATCTGGGTGTCGATCGTCTTCGGGATCCTGTCCACCCGGTTCCGCGACATCGGGCAGCTGCTGTCCACCGTCGTGCAGCTGGTGTTCTTCATGACCCCCATCATCTGGAGCACGCAGAGCCTCACCAGCGCGACCGGCGAGGAGTCGTCACGCCTGAAGATCGTCGAGCTCAACCCGATGTTCCACTACCTGGAGATCTCGCGCGGTCCGCTACTCGGCGAGTCGGTGCAGTTCTACCACTGGGCGATCGTCATCGGCTGTACCGTCGTCGGCTGGGTGCTGGCGATGTTCGTGATGCGCAACTATCGAGCCCGCGTGGCGTACTGGGTTTAGGACGGGACGAACACATGGGATCTGAGAGCACGGTTCGCGTCGACACCTGGGATGCCTGCGTCGACTTCCCCATCTTCGACGCCAAGACGCGGTCGCTGAAGAAGTCGGTGATGGGCGCCGCGGGTGGGGTCATCGGTGCGACCGAGTCCAACGTCGTGGTGGTCGAGGCGCTCAAGAACATCAATCTGCACCTCAAGCACGGCGACCGGATCGGTCTGGTGGGTCACAACGGTGCCGGGAAGTCGACGCTGCTGCGCCTGCTGTCGGGCATCTACGAACCCACCCGCGGAGCCTGCCGGGTCAGCGGGCGGGTCGCGCCGGTGTTCGATCTCGGCGTGGGCATGGACCCCGAGATCTCCGGCTACGAGAACATCATCATCCGCGGCATGTTCCTCGGCATGACCCGCAAGCAGATGCTGCAGAAGATCGACGACATCGCAGAGTTCACCGAACTCGGCGACTATCTGCAGATGCCGCTGCGCACCTACTCGACCGGCATGCGGGTGCGCATCGCGCTCGGCGTGGTGACCAGCATCGACCCGGAGATCCTCATCCTCGACGAGGGCATCGGCGCCGTCGATGCCGACTTCATGCGCAAAGCACGTTCCCGGCTGCAGTCGCTGGTCGAGCGGTCGGGCATCCTGGTGTTCGCCAGCCACTCCAACGAGTTCCTCGCCCAGTTGTGCGACCGCGCGCTGTGGATCGACCACGGTCAGATCCGGATGGAGGGCGACATCGAGAGCGTCGTCGGCGCCTACGAAGGTCCGAAGGCCGCCGCGCACGTGCGCAAGGTGCTCGACACCGCCGGTACCTTCGAGGGCGAGGCCCGGAACTGATGACCGATCAGGTGATCGCGGTGGTGGTCACACACCGGCGCGTAGAGCTCCTTGACGGCTCCCTCGCGGTGATCGCCAACCAGGACCGTCCCGTCGATCGCCTCATCGTGGTGGACAACGCCGACGAACCGGAGGTGGCCGACCTCGTCGCCCGTCAACCCATCCCGACCACCTACCTGGGATCACAGCGCAACCTGGGCGGGGCCGGCGGCTTCGCGCTCGGCATGTTGCACGCGTTGGCGCTGGGCGCGGACTGGATCTGGTGCGCCGACGACGACGGCCGGCCCGACGGGCCTACGGTGCTGAGCACGTTGCTCGAGTGCGCACAGCGTCGCGGTCTCGACGAGGTGTCGCCGGTGGTCGCCAACATCGATGACCCGGACACCCTCGCCTTCCCCCTGCGTCGCGGGGTGGTGTGGCGCCGGAAGCGGTCCGAACTGTTCACCGACGACGATTCGGACTTCCTGCCCGGTATCGCGTCGTTGTTCAACGGGGCATTGTTCTCCGCGCGCGCGATCGAGGAAGTGGGCGTTCCGGACCTGCGCCTGTTCTTCCGCGGCGACGAGGTGGAGATCCATCGTCGGTTGCAGCGCTCCGGGCTCGCGTTCGGCACCTGCCTCACCGCCGGGTATCTGCACCCCGATGGGTCCGAAGAGTTCCGGCCGATCCTCGGCGGACGCATGCACACCCAGTACCCCGACAACCCGACCAAGCGGTATTTCACCTACCGCAACCGCGGCTACCTGATGTCCCAGCCCGGACTCCGCAAACTCATCCCCCAGGAATACGCTCGCTTCGGCTGGTACTTCCTTGTCCAGCAGCGTGATCCACAGGGTTTCGCCGAGTGGGTGCGGCTACGCCGGCTCGGCCGCCGCGAGCGGTTCACGCGCCCGTGAGGGCCGCCGCAGTTCTGTCGCCGCATGGTTCGTCCCCCGGGTCTTGCTTCCTCCGCCGACGGCAGTGGGGGAAAGAAGCGATCGCCGGGGGAAGAACACTGAGCGATGGGCGGCATCCACCGACATCGGCCGCTGCGTGGAGATCCATGCACGCATCCAGGGTTCGGCGGCCGCGGTCAGCGGTAGCGGACCGTCGGTCGGCCGCAGATCCAGGTGCTGCCCCATCGGCACGATCTCCGGTGGGATCGAGAACGGCGCGCAGCTCTCCGGCGCGGGCACGACGTCCGCCGAGATGTCGGCGATGTCGGCGGCGGCAGGCGGGCACAGCTGCCCCATCGTCACCGATGCCGACGCCACCACCAGCCCCTGCTGGGCGACGACGACATCCACCATCCGCGTGCTGCGCCCGGCCGAGGTGACCGTCGAGGTCAACCGCAGCTCACCGTCGCCGGGACGACCGGAGAAGCGGAGGTCGACCGCCCGCACATCGGCTTCCGGGACCGTCTCGGCCGCCACATGCACGGCCAACGCGGCGATCACACCGCCGTGCGGGCCCTACCATCCCCACCACGACCGGTCGACGTCGGCCACCCATAGTCCGTCTTCGAGAACTCGCACCGAGAATTCGTCGGCAAGCGCGTACCTGCTGAGTTGTTTCACAAAACTCAGCAAAGCAGGTTGAGTTGCGTTACGCAACCCACTACCGTGAACTCATGCGCCGAGCCAGTTTCACCGACATGAACTGTTCCGTCGCCCAAACGCTGGAGATCGTCGGCGAGTGGTGGACGCTGCTGATCGTCCGCGATGCCCTGTTCGGCGTGACACGCTTCGACGAGTTCTCCTCCCGACTCGGCATCGCCCGCAATGTGCTGACCCAGCGGCTCGACACACTCGTCGAGCACGGGGTGATGGCCAGGGAGCCCTACCAGGACAAGCCGGTGCGCTACGACTATCGCCTCACCGAGAAGGGCCGCGACCTGTGGACGGTGCTCGCCGCGCTACGGCAGTGGGGTGACCGGTGGGCGATCGACTCCGAACCGCCGATCGTCACCGAGCACCGGGACTGCGGTCACACGATGACCGTGGAACCGGTGTGCTCGGCGTGCGACGAGCACGTGACGCGATCGGACCTACGGCTCCTGCCGGGCCCCGGCGCCGACGACCACAGCCCTCGGCCGGTCGTCCGCATTCAGTAACTGAACCGTCGGACCCAGTCGGAGTGGATGACGACGCGGCGGTACAGCGTCGCGGCGGGCCGAAACCTTCCCACCTCAAACTAGAACGTGTTCTACTCTGAGGTAGAGAGCCCCACATCCCGAGGAGCACGATGCGCTTCACCTTCGCCGAGGCCATGACCGACCCGAGTTACTACGCACCGCTCGCGCAGGCCGCGGAGCAGGCCGGTTACTCCGGTTTCACCATCCCGGACTCGCTGGCCTACCCGGCCGAATCGGACGCCACCTATCCGTACACCCCCGACGGTGATCGGGAATTCCTCGACGGCAAGGCGTTCATCGAGACGTTCATCCAGGCCGCCGCGCTCGGCGCGGTCACCGAGACCATCCGCTTCACCCCGTTCGTGGTGAAGTTGCCGGTGCGTCCGCCGGCCTTGGTCGCCAAGCAGGCCAGTTCGGTCGCCTACCTGACCGACAACCGTTTCGCCCTCGGCGTCGGCACCAGTCCGTGGCCCGAGGACTACGACCTCATGGGGGTCGACTTCAAGCGCCGCGGCAAGCGGATGGACGAATGCATGGACATCATCCGCGGCCTGACCACCGGCGAGTACTTCGAGTTCCACGGCGAGTTCTACGACATCCCCAAGATCAAGATGACCCCGGCACCCACCGAACCCATCCCGCTGCTCGTCGGCGGTCACGCCGACCTCGCGCTGCGCCGCGCGGTGATCCGCGGGGACGGGTGGATGCACGGCGGCGGGCCGGCCGAGGAACTCGATGCGCTGCTGGACAAGATCGCAGACATCCGTAAGGCGGAGGGAAAGACCAACGATCCGTTCGAGATCCACGTGATCTCCACCGATGCGTACTCCGTCGACGGAATCAGAAGACTGGAGGACAAGGGCATCACCGATGTGATCGTCGGCTTCCGGTTGCCCTACATCAAGGGCTCCGACACCGAGCCCCTGCAGAAGAAGCTCGACCATCTGAACTGGTACGCGGAGAACATCATCGCCAAGGTCAACGAATGATGCGGCTCAACGACTGAGGTAGCTCAGCGCTGCGTGGGCGGCCCGGTAGCCGCACATGCCGTGGACACCGCCTCCGGGCGGCGTGGCCGAGGAGCACAGGAAGACCCCGGGCGCACCGGTGGCGTACGGGTTCGCCGACAGTCGCGGACGAGCCAGCAAGTGCCGTAGATCGTTTCGGCCGCCACCGATGTCGCCGCCGACGTAGTTCGGGTTGCCGCGCTCGAACTCGGCCGGTGACGTGCTGACGGAACCGATGATGCGGCTTCGGAAGCCCGGCGCGAACCGTTCGATCTGCGCGGTGACCGCTTCGGTCGCATCGCCGGTGTAGCCGTGTGGCACATGTGCATACGCCCACAGCGGCTTCACCGAGCCACTCGCCCGGGACGGGTCGGCCAACCACTGTTGGGCAACCAACGTGAACGGCCGCGCCGGCATCCGGCCGGCCACGGCGTCCGCCTCGGCAGCAGCGATCTCCGCGATGCCACCGCCGAGATGCACGGTGCCGGCACGCGCACAGTCGCGATCGGACCACCCCACTTCGCCGTCGATCAGGTAGTCGACCTTGAACGCCGCCGGCCCGTGCGGGTAGCGCGCGAACTGTCGAGCCCGTCGGGTCGGTAGTCGGTCGCCGAGCATGCCGACTGCGGCCGAGGGCATCACGTCGAGCAGGATGAGGTCGGCCGGTTCCACCTCGTCGATCCGCTCGACCCGCATCCCGGTGGTGATGGCTCCGCCGGCATCGATGAGTGCCGCGGCCAACGCTCCGATGATGGCCTGCGACCCACCCTCGGCGACGGGCCACCCCTGCCGATGCCCCGCGGCGAGCAGCATCAGGCCGGCGGCCGCCGATCCCGGCCGGTCGAGTCGCGTGAACGAATGGGCGGCGACGCCGGCGAACAGGGCCCGTGTGGCGTCGTCTCGGAACACCCTCGCCAGCGCGGTCGCCGGGTACAACGCCCGCAGCCCGAATCCGGCCAACTGCACCGGATGTCGCGGCATCCGCACCATCGGGCCCAGCACGTCGTCGGCGATGTCGCCGAAGTCGTCGGCGAGACCGCCGATCAGGTCCTGCCAGACCTCTCGGTCGTTGCCGAGCCCGACCGCCGTCTCGCCCACCGACCGCCGCAGCAGCGCGGCACGCCCGTCGTCGAGCGGATGCGCACAGTCAAGCTCCGGCAACCGCCACCGCAGCCCGAACTCCTCGAGCCGCAACTGGCGAAACGCCGGCGAGGCCGCACCCATCGGATGCACCGCGGAGCACACGTCGTGCAGGACATCGGCCCGCATCAATGCCTCGGTACGTGCTCCTCCACCGATGCGATCAGCCGCCTCCACGACGCGCACCGACACTCCGGCACGCGCCAACACGACCGCCGCCGTCAGGCCGTTGGGCCCACTCCCGACAACGACCGCGCTGGTCACGCTCAGCGAATCCGGAAGATGACGAGCCGCTGGACCACGAAATTGATGACGGTCGCGGTGCCCTGCGCGATGACGTAGGCGACGAAGCTGTAGAGCACCGTCTCCGGCCACAGGTGTGACAGCCAGGTGTAGAGGCCGACGTTGACGAAGAAGGTCACCCCGTAGAGCAGCGCCACGGCCACGAACCGCAATGCGCTCGGTTCGGCCTGGAACGTCCAGCGCCGGTTGAACAGGTACGCGGTGGTGGTGCCGAGGATGAAACCGAGTGACTTGGCGACCGCGAACGGCGCCCCGAGCACATACTGGAGGAACAGGGTGAGACCGAAGTCGAGGACGCCCGAGCCGGCGCCGGTGACGGTGAATCGGACAATCTGGGTCTTCAGGTCCGCATTGGTCGACAACTCGGCATCGTTGAGCGGCAGTTCCAGCGGCGCGATGGGGTGCGGGGACGTGAAATCCTCATGGTGCGGCTGGTGATCGGCCGCGTCGGACTCGGGTCGGGACACGCACCAAACCATAGTCGAGACGACGCCGGTCGCCGCTACCCCGCGGGGGTGACCAGCCCCTTCGGCGGCGTCTCGGTGTGCAGGCGGCGGGCGATCTCGTCGAGCAGTTCGTCGACGTCGGCCTCATCGCTACCCGGGTAGTCGGCGACGAACTGGCGCAATCGGCTGCGCTGGGCGTCGAGGAGTCGTTCGGCCTCGGCCTGTCCCTCGGCGGTGATGGTGACCAGGCCGTGGTCGATGGTCACCATCCCCCGTGCGGCCAGCGACTCGGCAGTGGACACCACCAGCGGACGCGGGGTATCGGACGCGGCGGCCATCGCCCCGATCTCCCGCGCCGTTTCCTCGGCCACCCTGCTGACCATCCACGCCTCACCCCGCGACAACGAGCTGTCGGCGCCGGCCACCACCAGCTCCCAGGCCCGCAACCGGTCGTCGCGCGCCAGCGTCTCCCACACCTTCAGCCGCAACTCCTCCAACGAGGTCCGCGCCGATGGCATGCCGAAACTCTCCCCGGTGTCGGGGGTCTTGGTGACCGTACGCAACGGCACCTCGGGCAGCAGCCAGCTCAACGCGAAGGCGATCGCGCCGATCGGCACCGCCACCAGAAACACCATCTGAAACGCGTCGGTGAAGCCGTCGAGGAACCACGTCTGAACCTCCGGTGGGCACGACGGCAACGTCAGCGTCGACGCCTCCAACACCTGCGCCGAACACGGCCCCACCGCCCCCGGAGGGGCACCGTCCGACAGCAGGGTGTCGAGGCGCGTGTTGAAGACGGCACCGAACGCGGCGACGCCGACCGAGGCGCCGATCGTCCGGAAGAACGTCGCACCGCTGGTGCCGGCACCGAGGTCGCGATACTCGACCGCGTTCTGCACCGCCAGTACCAGCACCTGCATCACCAGGCCCAGACCGAGACCCAGGATGAACAGGTACACGCTGGTCAGCGTGCTCGAGGTGGTCTCGTCCATGGTGGACAGCAGGTACAGCGCGACGGTGAAGATCGCGGTACCCGCGATCGGATAGAACCGGTAGCGGCCGGTGCGGCTGATGAGCTGGCCGCTACCGATCGAGGTGAGCAGCAGCCCGACCATCATCGGGATCATCCGCAATCCGGACGATGTGGCGCTGGCCCCTTGCACGGACTGCAGGAACAGCGGCAGGAACGTGATGGCTCCGAACATCGCGAACCCGACGACGAATCCGACCGAGGAGGCGATGACGAAGACCCGGTCGGTGAACAGACGGACCGGCATCACCGGCTCCGGGGCGCGCCGCTCCTGGAACAGGAACGCGACCGCTGCCAGCACCGACAGCGCGGCCAGACCCAGCACCCGACCCGACGTCCAGCCCCACAGGGCACCGAAGCTGGTGACCAACACGATTCCGGTGGCCGCCGTCATCAGCAACAGGATGCCCAGGTAGTCGATCGACGGCTTGGTCTGCGCGACGGTCTTCGGCAGCACCGCGATCACCACGGCCAGCGCGACGATCCCGATGGGCAGGTTGATGTAGAACACCCACCGCCAGCTGAGATTGTCGACGAAGAAGCCGCCGAGCAGCGGCCCCACCACACTGGCGAACCCGAAGACCGCACCGAAGATGCCCTGGTAGCGGCCGCGTTCCCGCGGGGGCACCACGTCACCGATGATCGCCTGCGACAACACCATCAACCCACCCGCACCGATACCCTGCAGTGCGCGATAGCCGATCAGGGTGGCCATCGACGACGCGGTGCCGCACAGGCCCGAGCCGACCAGGAAGATCACCACGCACGCGAGGAACAGATTGCGACGCCCGTACAGGTCGCCGAGCTTTCCCCACAGCGGTGTGGTGGCGGTGGTGGCCAGCATGTACGCGGTGACCACCCAGGTCAGGTGGTCGGCCCCGCCGAGGTCGTTGACGATCGTGGGCAGGGCGGTGGCGACGATGGTCTGATCGAGGGCGGCCAGGAGCATCGCCAGCATGAGGCCGGCGAAGATCGACCAGATCTTACGCTGGTCCAGCGTGTCGGCGGGTGCGTCGGCGGTGGGGGCACGGCCATCCGTCATGGGCTGACCCTACGTCCGGGCGGGGAGGTCGCGCCGGGAATCGACCCTTCGTGACGCCCCTCAGAACTCCTCTTCCACATCCGAGTCGCGAGCGGCCTTCTCGCCCCGGTCGAGTGCGGCCAAGGCGGCAAGATCCGTGGCGTCGAAGTGGAAGTCGAAGACGTCGGCGTTTTCCCGCTGCCGACCCAGGTGCGACGATTTCGGCACCACGCTGACGCCGTGCTGGACCGCCCACCGCAAGGCGATCTGCGTGGGTGACTTCCCGTACTTGCGGGCGAGCTTGATCACCGCCGCCTCGCCCAGCATGCCCTCCTTGCGGCCGGTCGGATGCCAGGCCTGGGCGTGAATACCCTTCTCGGCCATGAAGTCCCGCAACTCGGTACGCGCCAGTGCCGGTGAGCACTGGATCTGATTCAGCGCCGGCCATCGACCGGTCTCGTCGTAGAGCATCTGCAGGTGATGCTGTTTGAAGTTCGACACCCCGGCGGTACGGATAAACCCCTCGTCGGCGAGGGTCAGCAACGCCTTCCACGAATCGACCGTGCGTCCCAGACTGGGGCACGGCCAGTGGATGAGGTAGACGTCGATGTGGTCGACACCGAGACGACGGGCGCTGTCCTTGGCTGCGTTGATCGCCTCGTCGAAGCCCTGGTCACCGCCGCCGAGTTTGGTCTGGACCACCACCTCGTCGCGCGACACCCCCGATTCTCGCAGGCCCAGTCCGACGCTGCGTTCGTTGCTGTAGCGGCTGGCGGTGTCCAGCATGCGGTATCCGGCCCGCAGCGCTCCGGCGACGGCCGCCACCCCGGGTCGGCCCAGCATGTCGAAGGTGCCCAGACCCACCATCGGGATCGAGTATCCGTTGTTCAGCTCCACTGACGGAATGTCCACGACCTCAGAATAGGTCCAACGCGACATCTGGGCGTGCCGGTATCGCGTGGACGCTAGGCTCGGCGAACATGACGCCCCGATCGCTGCGACGTGGCTGCGCGACGATGTTCGCCGCGTGGACGGCGGTGATCGCGGTCGTTGTCGCCGGGCCCATCGCCGCCGCGGACCCGACATCCACCCCGCCGCCGGCCTGGTCCGGACTGGATGTCCGCGACTACTCCGGTCCGATCCCCGAGCGCGCGGGCACCCTCATCGCGCAGGTCCCCCTCGCTCGCGGCCTCAGTGTCCCGGGCGCCGCTCGCTCCTTTCGAATCCACTACGCGACACCGGATCAGCACGGCCGAGCGGCCACCAGTACCGGGGCCGTGTTCCTGCCGGCGGGCACACCACCGCCCGGCGGTTGGCCGGTGATCGCCTGGGCACACGGGACCACCGGGCTGGGGGACGACTGCACCCCGTCGGCCCAGCCGCGCAGCGATCGCGACTCGGCGTATCTCGCGCACTGGCTCGCGCAGGGCTATGCGATCGTCTCGACCGACTATGTGGGCCTTGGCACACCCGGCCTGATGAGCTATCTCAACGGCGACTCGGAGGCCCACTCGATCGTCGACTCGGTCAAGGCCGCCCACCAGATGGGTGTGCCGCTGAGCACGAAATGGGCGATCGTCGGGCAGTCGCAGGGCGCCGGTGCCGCACTCAACGGAGCCCGCACGGCGACCGCATTGTCGCAGGGCACCGACCTCGACTACCGCGGTGTGGTCGCCACGGGAACGCCGGCCAACATCGAGCAGCTGATCGTGCTCGGCGGCCCGGCCTTCCCCCCGGTCACGTTGCCGGCCGATCTCAACACCTACATCGCCTACATCCTGGCCGGGTTCACCGAGGCCCGCCCCGATATCGGCGCCTCGACGGCGCTGACGCCCCGGGGCGCGGCTGTCATCGACCGCGCCCGGACGCTCTGTTATCCGGAGATGAGCGACCTCATGCGCGGTGTGGACCTACGCACCATGTTCCGGACACCGTTGGCCGACATCCCCGGGGTGCGCCCCGCCCTCGCCGACTACATGGGCACCCCGTACTCCGGGTATGACCGGCCGATCTTCCTCGGACAGGGCATGCTGGACACCGACGTCCCCGCGCCATCGGCACTGTCGCTGTATGCGCAGATGCAGGCGGCCGGCCAGCCCGTCGAACTGCACGTCTACCCGACCGAAGACCATTCGGGCACGGTGCTGGCCTCCCTGTCCGACTCCACCCCGTTCCTGCAACGCATCATGAGGTGATCGCGACGTGCCTGCCGCACACTGTGACGACATCATCGTCGGCGCCGGCCACAACGGCCTGACCGCAGCGGCCTATCTCGCCGCTGCCGGCCGGTCGGTGCTGGTCCTGGACAAGGCCGACCACGTCGGCGGGGCCACGGTCTCGGCCATGCCGTTCCCCGGACTGCCCGCACAGTTGTCGCGATACAGCTATCTGGTGTCGTTGCTACCGCGGGAGATCATCAGCGACCTCGACCTCGACATCCGACTCATCCGGCGCCGGTATTCGTCGTACACACCGGCGCCGTCCAACCCGTCGGTCGGACTTCTCGTCGACCACGGGGACGACGACGCGAGCGCCGAGTCATTCGTCCGGGCGACCGGGTCGGACACCGCCTTCACGGCATGGCAGTCGTTCTACAGCCGGATCGCCACTCTGGCACGGCGCGTGTTCCCCACCATGCTCGAGCCGCTGCGGTCGGCTCAGCAGATGCATGACCTGGTGACCGGCACGGACTCCAGCGAGGCCGAACTGTGGGAGATGCTGACGTCCCAACCGCTCGGCGAACTGCTGCGCCAGTACTTCGATGACGACCTCGTCCGCGGGATCGCCGCCACCGATGGGTTGATCGGCACCTTCGCCGACCTCGACGACCCGACGCTCCGTCAGAACATCTGCTTCCTGTATCACGTCATCGGCGGCGGCACCGGTGACTGGGACGTGCCGGTCGGCGGGATGGGTGCGGTGTCCGGCGCGCTGTATCAGGCCGCCGCCGCTGCCGGGGCGGAGATCCGTACGGGTGTGCAGATCGTCGGGATCGATCCGGCCGACGGCACCGTCGAACTCTCCGACGGCACCGTGACGGCGACGACGGTGTACGCCGCCTGCGCCCCGGCGGTGCTCAACGACCTGCTCGACGACCCGGTCCGGACCGAGCACTCCCCGCGGGGCGCCCAGCTCAAGATCAACCTGCTGCTCGATCGCCTCCCCCGGCTACACGACCAGACCGTCTCCCCGGCAGCCGCATTCGCCGGCACCTTCCACATCAATGAGACCGCGACACAATTGCACGACGCGTGGAAGCAGGCCGAGCGCGGACAGTTCCCCGACCCCGCACCGTGCGAGATCTATTGCCATACGTTGTCGGACCCGTCGATCCTCGGACCCGAGCTCGCCGGCAAACACACGCTCACCCTGTTCGGCCTGCACACCCCGCCGGAGGTGTTCGATTCCCCCGGCGCCATCGAACATGCAGTGGGTACCACCCTGGCCTCACTCAACTCGGTGCTCGCCGAACCCATCCAATCGGTGATCGCCCACGATGCGGCAGGCAACCCGTGTATCGAGGTGAAGACCCCGCAAGACCTCGAAGAGACGCTGGGATTGCCGGGCGGCAACATTTTTCATCGCAGCCTGCAGTGGCCGTGGGCGGAGTCCGATGACGAGGTCGACACGTGGGGTGTGGAGACACAGCATCCACGCCTGCTGCTGTGCGGCGCGGGCGCCCGGCGCGGCGGCGGGGTCAGCGGGATACCCGGGCGCAATGCGGCTCGAAAAGCATTGGGCGGGTAGGCACCACGATGCGCATGCGCTTGACACGGCTCCGCGACGTGTTCTGGTTCCTCCCGCTGGTGATGGGTATCGCCGCGATCGTGCTCGCGCAGGTACTGGTCCAGGTGGACCGAGCACTCGCCGACGACACCCCGGGCTGGCAGAGCGGCTTCTTCGTCCGAGTGGGCGCCAGCGGCGGCCGAGACCTGCTGGGCGCCATCGGCGGATCGATGCTCGCGGTGGCGGCGACGTCCTTCTCCATCACGATATCGGTGCTGGCGACGGCCAGTTCCACCTACGGGCCGCGACTGGTGCGCAACTTCATGAACGACCGCGGCAATCAGTTCGTGCTCGGCATGTTCGGCGCCACGTTCCTCTACGCGCTGATGGTGTTGCGTGCCATCACCGCCGGCCCCACCGTCGAGACGACCTTCGTGCCGGACATCGCGGTGAACGTGGCGGTGCTGCTCGCCGTGGTCGACGTCCTGGTGCTGGTGTACTTCATCAATCACATCGCCTCGTCCATCCAGGTCTCCACCCTGTCGGCGCGGGTGCGGTCCGAACTCGACGCGGTGGTCGAGGAGCTCTATCCCGAGCACGGTCCCGCCGAGGCGGAACCGGCACCCACACCGGGCGGTGGCGCACCGGTCACCTCGTCGGGCTCCGGTTTCGTCATCGGGATCGACGAAGCGGCGCTACTGCGGGCCGCGATCGAACACGACTGCCTCATCGCGCTCGTGATCCGGCCGGGCGACCACCTCGTCGAGGGCGAGTTGGTGGCCCGCGTGCACGTCACCGATCCCGACCGCCCCGAGCGTTCCCCGACACCCGCGGTCGCCGACGCGGTCGGAAGCGCGATCGATCTCGGGGAGACCAGAACCCCCTATCAGGACATCCAGTTCGCGGTGCAGCAGCTCACCGAGATGGCGGTCCGCGCCCTGTCACCGGGTACGAACGACCCGTACACGGCACACAATGCGTTGAATGAGCTCGCCGCCGGACTGGTCCCGCTCGCCCGCCGCCACGCACCGGAGCTGGGCCGCACCGACGACGACGGGGTGCTGCGGCTCATCGTCACCCGCCTGCCGATGCAGGAGCTCATCGACGACGTGTTCGGCGCGGTACGGACCTATGCGCTCGATGCGCCGATCGCGATGACCGCGGCGATCATGCTCGCCCGGCGGATCGGCGTCGCCGCGGTGGACACCGATGTCCGCGATCACGTGCTGGCCCACCTCGACCTCATCCACGACGCCCTCGGCCGCACCGACGACCCGGTCAACATCGACTTCTGTCGCGGCGAGATCGAGCAGACGCGGGCAGCCGTCGAGGCGTCGAACCAGCGCGCGTGAGGGCCGCGCGGTCGATATCGACGCCGTATCCAGCCGCACCAGCAGGGGTGGCCGTCGACAATAGTTGACGGCCCCACCCGCTCAGACCGCAGCTGGATACGGCTACCGCAACGCCGGTGCGGGTACCCTCATGTGCGATGTCTACTCACGAGTTGTTGCCGATCGAGACCCGCAAGCTGGTGGGGTGGTCCCGCACCACCCCGACCGTCGGGCACGTGCTCTCAACGCCATATCCCGAGGTCATCGCGGAAGCAGTCGCTCGCGTCGCCGACGACAACGCGGACAAACCGGACTATCTCAAGCGCGGCATCATCGCCCGCGGTCTCGGCCGGTCCTACAACGAGTCCGGTCAGAACAGCGGCGGCCTGACCGTCGACATGACACCGCTGACGCGGATCTACTCGATCGACCCGGACACCGCGATCGCCGACGTCGACGCCGGGGTGTCCCTCGACGAGTTGATGGCCAAGGCGCTGCCGTTCGGACTCTGGGTCCCGGTGCTGCCGGGCACCCGGCAGGTCACAGTGGGCGGCGCCATCGCCCATGACATCCACGGCAAAAACCACCACAGTGCGGGCAGCTTCGGCAACCACGTCACCGAGATGCATCTTCTCGTCGCCGACGGCCGGGTGCTGGTCCTGACCCCCGAGGGCTCCGCCGACGACCCGAACGGTGAACTGTTCTGGGCGACCGTGGCAGGCATCGGCCTCACCGGCATCATCCTGCGGGCCAAGATCGCGATGAAGCGCACCGAGAGCGCGTTCTTCCTCGCCGACACGTTCACCACCAGCACCCTCGACGAGACGATCGCGCTGCACCTCGAGCAGCGCTACGAGGACGGTTTCGAATACGCCTCGGGGTGGTTCGACACCATCAGCGGTCCGCCGAAGCTCGGCCGCGGGTCGTTCAGCCGCGGCAATCTCGCGACGCTCGACGACCTGCCGGCGAAGTACCGCAAGGATCCACTCTCCTTCAACGGCAAACCGCTGATCTCGCTGCCGGATGTGTTCCCGCGGGGACTCGCCAACAAGCTGGATTTCGCGCTGGTCGGTGAGGCCTACTACCGCATGGGCTCCGACAAGATGGGCCAGATCAAGAATCTGGCGCAGTTCTATCACATGCTCGATGTGGTCGGGAACTGGAACAACGCCTACGGTCGCGGCGGCGGATTCACCCAGTACCAGTTCATCGTGCCGACCGGCAACGAGGCCGAGTTCAAGCAACTGATCGTGGACATCCAGGCGTCGGGCCACGTCAGTTTCCTCAACGTCATCAAGCTGTTCGGCGAGGGCAACAAGGCGCCGCTGAGCTTCCCCTTCAAGGGGTGGAACGTCTGCCTCGACTTCCCGATCAAGAAGGGGCTCGCGGAGTTCCTCAACGACCTCGACCGCCGGGTGATGGCGATGGGCGGGCGGCTCTACACGGCGAAGGACTCGCGGACGTCCGCGCAGAGTTTCCATGCGATGTACCCGCGGATCGACGAGTGGACCGCGGTTCGGCGTCGGATAGACCCGACCGGAGTGTTCATGTCGGACATGGGCCGACGACTCGAACTCGCCTGATAACCACCATCTCCTCGCACGAGCTCACACACCGAAAGGGCACCATGATCAACGCCGTCGGCGCACCCCAATCCATCCTGATCCTCGGCGGCAGTTCCGAGATCGGGTTGGCGATCGCCGAGGAATACCTGAAGAAGGGACCGGCCCGGCTGGTGCTGGCCACCGTCCCCGGTGATCCCACCGCCGACGCCGCCGTCGACAAGATGAAGACGGCAGGTGCGACCGACGTCGAGCTCATCGACTTCGACGCGCTGGCCCCCGATACCCACCCGGCCGTCATCGACAAGGCATTCGCCGGTGGCGACATCGACGTCGCCATCGTCGCCTTCGGTGTGCAGTTCGACGACGAGAAGGTGTGGCAGGACCAGAAGGGGGCGGTCACCGAGGTCGGCATCAACTACACCGCCGCGGTGTCGGTGGGCGTGCTGCTCGGTGAGAAGATGCGCGCCCAGGGCTCCGGACAGATCATCGCGATGAGTTCGGTGGCCGGAGAACGCGTGCGGCGCAGCAACTTCGTCTACGGCTCCACCAAGGCGGGCCTGGACGGCTTCTACCTGGGTCTCGGAGATGCGTTGCGGCCGTTCGGCCCTCGCGTGCTGGTGGTCCGCCCGGGGCAGGTGCGTACGCGATTGTCCGCACACGTCGACGAGGCGCCGATGACGGTGAACAAGGAAGATGTCGGCCGGATGGTGGTCGCGGCCGCCGACAAGGGCAAGGAGATCGTCTGGGCGCCCGCTCCGTTCCGGTTCGTGATGATGATCCTGCGCCACATCCCACGCCCCGTTTTCCGTCGGCTGCCCATCTGATCGTGAGTACTGCCGTTCGCCGCGCCCGCGACGTCGGCGCGCTCGTCGCTGCCGCGCTGCTCGGTGCCCTCGTCGCGTTTGTCGGGCTGAAGGTCGTCGGCGGCGTCGACTGGCCCGCCTTCAACTCATCCAATGTGACCCGAGCGCTGACAACTGTCGGACAGGTGTTCGCGGTGGCGGTCCTCGTCATCGCCGTTCTGCTCGACCGATACGGGAAACCGCGGTGGCTGACCGGGCTGCTGTCGGCTGCGGCATCAGCCGGACTGGTGACGGTCACCCTGGGCATGCCGCTGGGCGCCACCAAGCTCTATCTCTTCGGGCTCTCGGTGGATCAGCAGTTCCGCACCGAGTACCTCACCCGGATGACCAGCAGTCCACGGCTGGCGGATATGACCTACCTCGATCTGCCGCCGTACTACCCGGCCGGCTGGTTCTGGTGGGGCGGCCGGTTCGCGAACGTCGAGGGACTGCCCGGCTGGGAGGCCTACAAGCCCTGGGCGATCATCTCGATGGCGGCGGCCGCTGCGGTGGCGGTGCTGCTGTGGACACGGATGGTCGGCGCGTTACGTGGCATCCCGATCGCACTGGTCATCACGCTGGTCACGGTGATGTGGGCGTCACCGGAACCGTACGCGGCGGTGCTGGTGATGCTCGGCGTGCCGATGCTGATCCCGATGCTGTACGGGCTGCGCGGCAGGTCGCGGCTCGCCGACGGCCCGGTCGGGGGTCTGCGGACCGGCACCAGCTGGCCGGCAGTGATCGGCACCGGCGTGTTCCTCGGGATCAGCGCCACCTGCTACACGCTCTACACCGGACTGTTCGCGCTCAGTGCGATCATCATGGCGCTGTATCTGTGTGTGGTCGCCTGGCGGCAGGCGGGCAACAAGGCGGTACCCAGTGCCACCGTCGCCAGGCGACGACGGGGTGTGATCGTCGCAGTCCTGGGTCGGCTGGTCGCCATGGGTGTGATCTCGGGACTCATCGCCCTGCTGGTGTGGGCCCCGTATCTGTGGGCGCGGGCCACCAGTGAGCCCGCCAGCGGCGGCACCGCCGAACACTATCTACCCGACCGCGGTGCCGTCCTGCCGCTGCCGTTCTTCAATGTCAGCCTGTTCGGGTTGGTCACGCTGATCGGTCTGATCTGGCTGCTGTTGCGGTTCCGGCAGCGCACCGTCGCGCTTGCGCTGTTCATCACCGTGGTGACGATCTACCTGTTCTGTCTGCTGTCGATGCTGCGCACCGCCGGCGGCAGTACGCTGCTGTCGTTCCGCCTCGATCCGCTGCTGTACGGCACGTTGTCGGCGGCCGGGGTGCTCGGTATCGCGGATCTGTCGCGCTGGGCAGTCGGGAAGTTCGGTGACGTCCGGTTCGCCATCGGCGCGATCGCCACGGTCTCGGCGATTGCGCTCGCGCAGGGCATCCCCGGGCATCTGTCCGGCGAGATCACCACGGCCTACACCGACACCGACGGCCGCGGTGACCGCGCCGATCAGCGTCCTGCGGGCGCCGAGTCGTATTACCCGGAGATCCACCGCCTGATCCGCACGCAGACCGGCAGGCCCGCCGATCAGAACGTGGTGCTGACCGCCGATTACGGTTTCCTGTCGATCTATCCGTACTGGGGCTTCCAGGGACTGACCTCGCACTACGCGAATCCGTTGGCGGAGTTCGACAAACGAGCCGCCGCCATCGAGCGGTGGGCGCAGTCCGAGACCCCCGACCAGCTGATCCGCCGGTTGGACCGGGCACCCTGGACCCCACCCAACGTCTTCCTGTTCCGCTACGCTGCAGACGGCTACACCCTTCGGTTGGCCGAGGACGTGTATCCCAACGATCCGAACGTCAAGCGCTACACGGTGACGTTCGATCCGGCCGTATTCGCCGATCCGAGGTTCGAGGTGACCGAAGTGGGACCGTTCGTGGTGGTGGTGCGCCGATGAAGTTCGGACGCAGGCCGATGCAGATCAGTCGCGTGGACGCGGGATCGTCGACGGCGTTTCTGGTGCACACCGATGTGGTGAACTGGGTTCTGCTGCAGGAGGGTTCGGATCTCACCCTGATCGATGGCGGCTATCCCGGCCAGGCGGCCGCGGTGGTGGAGTCCATCCGCACCATCGGCCGTCGACCCGAGGACATCCGGGGAGCGCTCCTCACCCATGCCCACGTCGATCATCTCGGCGGGCTGGTCTCGCTGAGTGCGCGGTACGGATTCGACGTGTTCGCCGATCCCATCGAGGTCGCGCACGCCCGCCGCGACTACCTGCAGCAGGCCGGGCCCGGTGACATCGTGCCGATCGCCTACCGCCCGCGCGTGATTCATTGGCTGGCGATGGTGATGCCGCTGGGCGTGTTGAGCCGCAAGGGCATTGACGCCCACCCCTTCCCGTCTCCACTGGATCTGCCGGGTCGTCCGGTGCCGGTGTCGGCGCACGGTCACACCGACGGGCACAGCGCCTATCTGGTCGCCGACGGTTCGGTTCTCGTGTCCGGCGACGCCCTGGTGAGCGGCCACCCGATCTCGCCGATCACTGGACCGCAGTGCATCGCACACGCTTTCCAGCACGACGACGCCACCGCCCGACGGACCGTGGAGTTCCTCACATCACTCGATGCCACGACGCTGTTCCCCGGCCACGGCCCGCGCCACAACGGCCCGGTCGCCGAGGCCGCGCGCCGCGCGCTCGAGGTGAGCTGAGGGGCGACCCTTCGTGACGGCGTCCGCGCGCTGCCACCTCCTCAGGGATCACGCGGCAGCCAAGCGATTCGCGACAAACCGCGACAGCCTCCTCGACTACCCGCCATCATCGTCACTGTCACGAAGAGTCACTCGTCTCCGCCGCATCCTTGATCCGTTCGAGTCGCCGATCCCAGCCGCGGGCGATCGCATCGAGTTTGCGCGCAACCTCGCTCAGTCGTGCACCCACCGGCTCGTACCGCACCTCGCGGCCGATCTTCGTGGCCTCGACGAGCCCGACGTCGGTGAGCAGACGCAGGTGTTTGGCGATGGCCTGCCGGCTGATCGGCAGCCGGTCGGCCAGGGCCGAGGCCGAGGCCGGGGCGCGGGAGAGTTCGACGAGTATCTGCCACCGACTGTCGTCGGCGAGTGCGGCGAACAATTCGACCGGCGCCTGCGTCTCGGCGTCAGGCACGAGCATCAGCTCCGGTGAGGTGCACACGCGCCAGCTCCAGTTCCAGTCGCCAGCCCTGGGAGTGATCGTCGAATCGGGAACGTCGATCGGCCTCCGGCTCGGACAGCGATGCGAATCCCGATTCGGCGACCTTCAGCAATACTCCCGAATCGGCCGGGGTCAGCCAGAATTCGACCAGCGTGGATGAGCTCGACGGGTCGTCGGCGTCGATGTGCCAGCGAAACGCCGCATACGACGGCTCATCGAGATGCACGGTCCGGAAGGCGAAGCGCCCGTGGGTCGGATCGGTGACATAGGCGATCTCGCCGTCGTATTCGACCTGATGGTCGACGATGCGCTGGTCGTTGATGTACCAGCCGGGTTCACTCACCAACTCCCAGACCCGCTGCGGGGATGCGTCGATGGTGATCTCACGTTCGATGCGGTCGTACTCGGTGTCCATGATGGGGTCCTCTCAGGATTTCATCTGCAACCCAAGGATTGCACATCGCACCGACCGTCTGCAACCCCTGAGTTGCATTTCTGTCGCCACATGGTTCGCTCCCCCGGGTATCGCTTCATCCGCCTGCGGCAGTGGGGCGATGAAGCGATACCCGGGGGAAGAACGCTGAGCCGTCAACCGATCACGTCTGCGAGTTGTCGAATCGCGAATTCATAGCCACGGATGCCGAATCCGGCGATGACGCCGGAGGCCAGCGGCGACACATAGGAGTGATGTCGGAACGCCTCCCGCTTGTGCACGTTGCTGATGTGCACCTCCATGATCGGCACGTCCGGGATCACGAGTGCGTCGGCCAGCGCGACCGACGTGTGCGTCCATGCCGCCGGGTTGATGACGATGCCGCTGATCTGTCCGCGCGCCTCGTGTAGCCAGTCGATCATCTGACCCTCGTGGTTGGTCTGGGCCGCCCGCAGCCCGAACCCGAGTTCGGCCGCGGTCCGTTCGGCCAACGCGACCACGTCGTCGAGGGTGGCCGCGCCGTACACCTCCGGCTGCCGCACGCCCAGGGTGTTCAGGTTGGGTCCGTTGAGGAGCAGGATCGGCAACGGCTCGGCCCCGGGCTCGGTCTCAGACATGGCACAACCATAGTTCAGCGTCATTCGGCCGAAAGGGAAGCCGACCGCCCAACCGTTACCATCTCTCTTTGTGCCATCGCAGACGGTAAGACGCGCCAGGGTCGTCGCCATCATCACCGGTCTGCTCGGATTCTTCATGGCGCTGGCCACTCCGCTGATGCCGGTGCACCAGACCACCGCCCAGATCTCCTGGCCGCAGGGCGATCAGGTCGAGTCGGTGGCGGCACCCCTGATCAGCTATGTTCCCATCGATCTGGACGCGCACATCCCGTGCAGCGCAGTGGCGCAACTCGGCGACGGCGAGTCGGTATTGCTCTCGACCACGCCGAAGCAGGCGGAGAAGTCCGGCGAACGCGGCCTGTTCATCCGTAAGACCGGTCAGCCCGGCGATCCCGCGTCACGGCAGACCGTCGAGGTGGTCATCCGCAACATGCCGCTGGTGGCGGCGACGCTGGAGGACATCCGCAGCCAGGACTGCCGGGAGATCTCCGTGCACGCCGACGCCGAAGCCGTCTCGGCCGAATTCGTCGGAATGCGCACCGACGACGACGAACCGCTCGACGGCACCACCGCCGGCCGCGAGTCCGACACCTACGACGCCGACCAGCGCCCACAGGTCACCGGGTTGTTCACCGACCTCGACGGCCCGGTCGCCAACCTGCCCGGCCTGGACGCGCACGTCACCATCGACTCCCGCTACTCCACCGCCCCGACGATCCTGAAGTGGGCGGTGCTGGTCATCGGGGTCATCGCCACCCTGTTGTCGCTGGCCGCGCTCGCCGTGCTCGATTCCACCGACGGACGCCGGCACCGCCGCATCCTGCCGGCGCGGTGGTGGCATCTCAACGCCCGCGACTACGTCGTGCTCGGCGCGCTGGTGGTGTGGCACATGATCGGCCCCAACACGTCTGACGACGGCTACCTGTTGACGATGTCGCGGGTGGCCCAGGAGACCGACTACACCGCCAACTACTTCCGCTGGTATGGCGCACCCGAGGCGCCGTTCGGCTGGTATTACCAGGTGTTCGGCTGGCTCAGCCACATCAGTGTGGCCAGCCCGTGGATGCGGCTGCCGGCACTCCTGTGCGGTATCGGGGTGTGGCTGATCATCAGCCACGAGGTCTTGCCGCGACTCGGCCGCGCCGCGATCATCCGTCCGTCGGTCGGCTGGACGGCGGCTTTCGTGTTCCTCATCTCCTGGTTCCCGTTCAACAACGGTCTGCGTCCGGAACCGATCATCTGCCTCGGCGCCCTGCTCACCTGGTGTTCGGTGGAACGGGCCATCGCCACCGGCCGCCTGCTACCGGCCGCGGTGGCGTGCCTGATCGGCGCGTTCAGCCTTGCCGCCGGACCCACCGGACTGCTCGCCGTCGCCGCCCTGATCGCCGGTGCCCGACCGATGATCCTGGCGCTGATCAAACGTGCCAAGGTGATCGGTGGCGGTCGGTGGTCCTATGTGGCGTTGCTCGCTCCCATCCTGGCCGCCGGTACCTTCGTGATCTTCGTGGTGTTCTCCAACCTCACGCTGCGGTCGTTCGTCGAGGCCTCGCAGATGAAGTCGGCGCTCGGACCGTCGATGCACTGGTACAACGAAATCAACCGTTACTCGTCACTGTTCGCGTTCTCTGCCGACGGGTCGATCGACCGCCGGTTCGCGGTGCTCACGATGATCCTGTCGCTGGTGGTGTCGGCGGCCATGCTCATCCGACGCTCCCGCATCCCCGGCACCGCGCTGGGTCCGTCGCGCCGCATCGTCGGGATCACCTTCGCGTCTCTGGTGTTCCTGATGTTCACGCCCACCAAGTGGACCCATCATTTTGGGGTGTTCGCCGGTTTGGCGGCCGCACTGGCAGCGCTTGCGGCGATCGCCGCCGGCCATCAGGCGATGCACTCGCGGCGCAACCGGACGCTGTTCGCCGCGCTCGTGCTGTTCGTCGCCGGGCTCGCGTTCACCGCCCCCAACTCCTTCTTCTACTCCTCGGCGTGGGGTATGCCGTGGGGCGTCACCCAGGTGAGCTTCGGGGTGAACCTCGCCAGCCTGTTGCTCTACGCCGCGTTGCTCCTACTCCTACTGGCGCTCTGGTTCCACTTCCGCGAACCGTTCACCGGCACCGACCCCGCCGACGTCGCGACCACCGACAGCGAAAGACCCTGGTACCGCCGCATGTGGGCCGTGCTCGCGTCCGCACCGCTCGCCTTCGTGTCCGCCGCCGTCGTGGTGTTCGCACTGGTCACTGCGATGTTCGCGGGTATCCAGCAGAGTGCGTCGTACTCGGTGCCGCGGTCGAATCTGGAGGCGCTCACCGGCCAGGAGTGTGGGATGGCCGACAAGGTGTGGGTGGAAACCGATCCGAGCCGTTTCCTGCTCCAACCGGTCGACGGTTCCATCGCCGATCCACTGGCCGGCCCGGCGACGGCCCCGCCGGACGGCACGCGACCGGCCACCACCGGTTTCACCGCCAACGGCGTGCCGGTCGATCTGGCGGCCATGGCGAGCGCGGGGTCGCTGGGCGTGCTGGCCGGCAACGCGACCGACTCCCCCGACGTGCTCACCGCCAATACCGGCGGCACCGGCGGCGGCGTGACGTCGGAAGCCGGGATCAACGGCAGCTTCGCCGAACTGCCGTTCTTCCTCGACCCGACCACCACCCCGGTGATGGGCAGCTACTCCACCACCGATCAGGTGCCGGCCCGGCTCACGTCGGCCTGGTACGCACTGCCGGCGGACCACCAGGAGCGACCGCTGCTCACGTTCTCCGTCGCCGGTCTCTACGACAACCCGAACCTGCTGCTGGAGTACACCACCGACCCCGTCGAACCCGGCACCCGCGACGCCGATCTGCGGGCCGACGGCGAAACCGAACTGATCGATCCGGGACCGCGCCCGTCGTGGCGCAACGTCCGCGTCACCACCGACTCACTGCCCTCGGATGCGACCGCGGTGCGGATCGTGGCGACCGACGACAACCTGTCGTCGGACCGCTTCATCGTCGTCACGCCACCACGACTGCCCGAGATGACGACGCTGCAGGAGGTCGTCGGCCGGGAGGACCCGGTGCACGTGGACTGGACCTCCGGCCTCGTGTTCCCCTGCCAACGTCCGTTCTCCCACGCCAACGGGGTCGCCGAGATCCCGCAGTGGCGGATCAAGCCGGGCGCGGACCTGGCCGCTGCGGTGTCGGCGTGGCAGAACTCCTACGGCGGCGGCCCGCTGGGCTGGCTCGAGGTGTCCCAGCGACCGCAGGCGATGGCGACCTACCTGCAGGGCGACATCGGCCGCGACTGGGGATCGCTGGAGCGCTACACCCCCTACGGCGACGTGGACACCCTCGCCGACATCGACACGGGCACCGCCACCCGCGGCGGCCTCTGGAGTCCGGCGCCGATTCGGTACTGACCCCTGCCCCCACCCCCGGTTTTGTAGTACGAACCGTGCAGAAAGCGCACATTCGTACTACAAAACCGGGCGACGGGGGACGGTCAGTTGCGGATCGCGCGCATGGGGCCGGGGGTCCAGAGGCCGCCGTGGGTTTCCTCGGTCAGCACGAGCTCGGCGTCGACCTGGGGTTTGAGCGGCGTCAAGCGCTGCAGGCTGCCCCAGTCCTTGGCCCACCCGTTACGCAGATACGACGGCAGCACCACCGGCCGCAGCTCGTTCTCGACGATGCCGAGCGGGCCGCCGTAGTCGCCGGCCATCCAGCGCCGAGAGTTCACCCGCTCACCTTCGGCGTCCGGGGTGATCCGCCACTGCGGGGTCTCCCACACGCCGTTGATCACGGTTGCCGGCCGCTGACACGGGAAGGCAAAGGCCACCTCCCAGTCCAGCAGTACCGGATCCTCACTGCCCACCAGCGAATTCAGGGTCACCAACGGTGTCACGCGGGGCGGCGTCACCGCCAGCCACTGCGCCGGATTGCCTGAGGCGTCGTCGGCGACGATCCGCACCACGGATGCCCGCGGCGGGGCCTGATCCCGCGGGAACCGCAGGTTGCGCCATTCGGGGTCATTGCCGATGTCCAGCGGGACCATCGACGCCACGGTGGTGACCCGACCGTCCGGTTCGACCCGCCCGAACTCGAGCCGCAGCTGCTGCCCGGGATGGGTGACGGCCAACTCGTCGACGTATTCGATGGTCCCCGCCACCGACATGGTGACCAGCGGCGTGTCGTCGGACCGTTGCGGCAGCTGATACCAGTCGGACGTGAGATTCCCGCGGCCGGTGGGCGTCCCGTAGGTCCCCAGGACCGGCACGCGGCTCTGATCCAGACCGAACGGCAGCCGCACCGACGATCCGTTGACCCCACGGGTGGCGGTGGTGCCGCCGCCGGTGTCGGCCGACCCGGCGGTGCCACTGGGTTCGGACTGCGCATCCGACGGATCGGTCTGGGTCCGGTCGAGGCCGCTGGAGGTGGTGTCCGCCTCGGCTTGACTTTCCAGATGGACGGAGACCCCGTTCGGATCGAAACCCGCCATGGAGCCGCTGCCGGCGCCGGCGAGCGCAGCGCCGGGCGACGGATCACTCTGTCCGGCAACGCGCGCCGGCGACAGGAGACCCTCATTCGGGTCGGCCTCGACCACGACGGCGTCGGCCAGAGCGCACGGTTCACCCTGCATCGCGTTCAGGTTGGAACTCGTCCACGACCACGAATCCCGCTGTGTCTGATAGGCCTTGGTGAACGAGACGAAGTTGAACAACAGCACGGCCGCGGAGATGATGGCCAGCGAATAGGTCGGCATCCGCCGGATCAGGCTCGGTGACGTCGGCGGCGCCGGTGGCACGCCGTGTTCGGTCGCGCGATCGTCCCGGTAGTACTGCCAGGCACCGAGTGCGGTCAGCAGCACCGCGACCGCGAGAATCGGTACAAACAGCCCGATGCCCGCGACGTTGGGGGTGTCGTCGGCCCACGGAATCCCGTAGCTGCCGACGTACCACCACTGATTGCGACCGGCGAAGGCGACGGCGAGTGCGTACGCCGCGGCGGCCGCGATGAAGGTCCGGTTGCATCGCCGGCGCATCACCTCGGGACGCAGGAACACCGTCGCCGCCGCGGCGAGAACACCGGTGAGACAGGCGAAAGCGCCCATCTGATGGGTCGCCTTCGTGGGGACGAAGGCCAGTACGGCCACCGCTCCCCCGGCGACGGCGAGCAGTCGCCACAGCGGCGCCGTCGCCACCCCGGGCACCCGACGTTTACTCAGCAGGGTGAGCACGATGATGATGGCCGCCAGGAACGTGACGAAGATGCCGACGCGTCGGGCGATCGACCCGTCCGGAGTGGGGTTGAGCAGGATGTAGTACCGCATCGCCTCGGTCCACCATTCGTTGGTGGGACCCACGATGCCCTGTACCTCGACACCTTCGAGGATGGTGGCGAGAGCCTGATCGGCGAAGATCAGGAACATCACGGCCAGACCGGATGCCAGCACCGGCATCACCAACGGCAGCAGACCGTCGCGGGCGCGACGTCGTCGCAGACTCCTGAGCAACGGGCGCAGCGCGGCCAACAACGGCAGGATCGCGATCGCCCCGGCCGGATGAATCGTCAACGTCGCCCAGGCGGCCACCACCCCCAACGTGAGCGGGAAGAACCGTCCGGTCGCGATCGCACGTTCCACCAGCACCGAGGTCAGCAGAATGCCCACGCTCAGTGCCGGCTCCACCCGAAGGCCGTTGTTGAACGGCAGCCAGACGGCGAGGAAGCCCAATCCGGCAGCCCAGAACGCGGCGCGCGAGGTGCGTACCGCCCGTCCCAGCCGGGGTAGCGCGAATCGGCTGATCAGGAACCAGCCGGCAAGCGCGAACAGCAAGGGCAGCAACCGCAGCCACGGGGTGGCGGTGCTGACCTCCATCCACAGCGCCAGATAGCGGTAATGCCAGCCGAACGGGTCCTGCGGCGCACCGAAGTAGCGGTAATAGTTGTCCAGATATCCGGCATCGGGAGCGACCCGACCGACGGTCACCTGGTAGCCGTCGTCGGCGGTGTTGCCACCGACGAACAACCAGCCGACCAGCACCGCGGTGATCGTCCCGTCGAGCAGCGTCGGCCGCCACCACCGGGCCGGCAGGCCCAGCCGGAAGCGGTGTCCGTCACGCGAATCGAGGACCGCCAGCGCCGCCATCGAGGCGATCGTCATCACCACGCCCACGATGAGGATCACCCCCTTGAGCAGGGTGGGGCTGGTGCTGAACCGGGTGTCCACGGTCGAGGTGAACGAGAGCCCGTCGGTGGAGGCGTCGGCGGGAAGATCGGTGTACACCCCGATGATCTGCGGCCGCGCGTTCGGGTCGGCGAGGTCGAAGGACGCGCGGTCCCCGTCCTCGGGTACAAAACCCTCGACCGCCCCGCGGGTACCGCTGGTGTCGGCGTCGATCACGATGCGGCAGTCCGTGGCCTGCGCCGCGGCGGCCCGGGGCACGTTGAGCAGCACGGCATTACGTTGGGTCACCAACAGCCGGTCGGCGGTCGCCCGGATGAACAGGCCCACCGTGCTGGCCTCGGCACCGTTGTCGGGCACCGTCGACAACAACACACCACCGGCGGCGGGTAGGTCGTCGGCGAGCGCGCAGGGCACCGAAATGTCCATAGACACCGGCACATACGAGACGTTCGGGGCGGCGACGTTCGCCAGGCTGCTGCTGCCGGGCTGCGGCCACTGTAGTTGCGCCTTGGTGTAGGACACCGGCAGGAACGGCGCCAGGATGGCCAGCAGCACCCCGATCGCGCCGGCCGCCACGGCGACGATCTTCGCGATGGCCACCTTCCGATCCGATGGTCGGCGCCTCTGCATGATCTCAGTCATCCTGCGGCACCACCCTGATCGCTCCGGGGCGCGTCCAACCCCAGGTCGTCGACGTGGCGGTGCTCACCTGCGCCGCCTGGGCCTCGGGCACCAGCGGCGTCAATCGGCGTAGTCCGCCCCAGTCGCGGTACCAGTCGCCGTCGAGGTAGGTCGCCATGGTGCTCTCACGTGTCAGTGCCTCCGGGGTGGTCAGGATGCCGCCGTTGATGGCGGCCTGCCACGTCTTGGATTTCGAGTTGGTGGTGGTCTGGTCGGGCACGATGCGCCACTCGGGAATCTCGGCGACCCCGTGGCGGGTGCTCATCGGATGCTGACACGGGAACTGGCTGCCCACCGAGAGATCCAGCAGCACCGGTGTTTCGGTTCCCACCACCTCCTGCAGGGTCTGCAGTTGCGGTGCGCGCGGCGGGGTGATGGCCAGCCACTGATCCGGACTCACGTTGTTGTCGACCGCGCTGATCCGCATCGCGGTGGCGTTCTCGGGCACCGCCGACATGGGGATGCGCAGGTTGCGCCACGGCCGGTTGGGCCGTTCCGGCCCGGGATCGATCGGCACATACGCGTCGCCGACCTGTCGGAAGCCGTCCGGACCGTCGTCGGGCACACCGAACTGCACCTTCAGCGAACGCCCGCCGCGGGGCACACCGTCCTGGTCGATCGAGAAGACCGGGCCGGCAGCCGTGATAACCAGCAACGGTGACGATTCCCGGTCCGGCAGCCGGTACCACATCGAGGTCAGTTCGGCGATGCCGTTGTCGTGGCCGTAGGTACCCAACACCGGTGTGGTCTCCGGCGACAGACCGAACGGCAGGGCGGCGGTGGAACCGTTGACGCCCTCCGGTCCACGGCCGCCGGTGGTGCCCGGCGCGCCACCGGCGACGATGAACGGCCGCGACAGGTCACCCGAGGTGTTGATGGTGCCGGCACCGAGTGCGGTCGGGTCGGGCATCAGGTCACCGGCCACCCCGTCCGGGCCGAATCCGGTGGAATCGCCGGCCAGCGCACGGGAGCTGTCGTCGGTGCCGATCGGTTGTAGGGCACCGCGATTCGGGTCCTCTTCGACCAGGACGTCATCGGCCATCCCACACGTGTCGCCGGTCAGTGCGCGCAGGTTCGCGCTGAAGGTCGTGTACGTGTCGGAGCGGGCCACCGCAGCCTTGGCGAACAGGACCAGTTCGACGATCACGACCAGGGTCGCGATCACCAGCATCGGCGCCGACGACACGGCAGCCTGGGCGCGTGATACGGGGGCGTGGTCGTCGCGCACCTTCCCGTGCGCCGCATCCACGTCGATCCGCAGGTGGAACCAGATGGCCACCGCGAGCGCAAGGGCGGTGAGCACCAGGAAGACCGACGAGAGCGGGGTGCCCGCGATGGACGGCGCCTTGTCGAACCAGGAGATGCCGAAGTCATAGGCCCAGCCCCACGCGTTCTCGCCGGCCATGGCGAGCGCACACGCGAACAGCAGCACCGCGATGTACATCCACAGGTTGCGCGGCGAGCGCCGTGCCGATTGGGCGACGGCCACCGTGGCGACCGCCGCCATCGCGGCCCCCACCCCGGCGTAGATGCCGAACTGCACGGTCCATTTGGTGGGTGTGAACGACAGCAACAGCACGGTCAGCAGGATCGCGCCGATCACCCGCCATACCGGTCCCGGGTCGACTCCGCGGATGTGTTTGCGGCGCAACATCACCGCCAGCGTCACGAACACCGCGGCGAGCAGCAGCAGCATCGGTACGCGACGGACCAACGAGCCGTCCTGGGTGGTCAGTGACAGGTAGTAGAAGCGGATCAGTTCCTGGTACCAGACCAAGGTGGGGCCCACGGTGTAGCGCACCCGAACCGCCTCGGCCAGCGTCGCCAGCGTCTGGTCACGGAACACCACGATCACCACGAAAGCCGCCGCCGCACCAATGGGTGCCAGTAACGGCAGTAGACCGTTCTCGGCCCGGCGTCGGCGCACCGTGCGCAGCATCGGCCGCGAACCGGCGATCAGCAGGGCGACCGCGATCAGCCCGTGCGGTGCCAGCGCCAGCGTCATGCCGGCCGCGAGCGCGGCTCCGGCGGCCGGCAGCATCCGTCGGGTGGCCACCGCCTGCTCCACCCCCCACCAGGTGAGCAGCGAACCGAGCACGATGAGGCCCTCGCTGCGCAGCCCGCTGGCCAGCGGCATCCAGAACGCCACGAACACCGCGGCGGCGGTGAACATCGCCCACTGCGAGCGGCGGACGGCGCCGCCGAGCCGAGGCAGCAGGACGCGGCTGAGGATGAACCAGCTGGCCAGGCCCGCCAGCAGCGCGGGCAACCGCATCCACACACCGGCCGTCGACACCGCCTCCCAGTGCGACAGGAAGGCGTAGTACCAGTCGAACGGCGCCTCTGGGATGCCGAAGAAGCGGTAGTAGTTGGCGAGGTAGCCGGCGTCGGAGGCGTTGCGGCCCATCGCCAGGATGTAGCCGTCGTCGGAGGAACCGGCACCCAGGAAGTGCCACACGACCAGCGCCGCGGTGACCGCGAGGTCGGCGACCCGCGGCGTGAACACCCGACGCAGGTCGAGGCGTCCGATCCGGCGGTGGTAGCCGTGCGCGACGTCGAGGGCGGCGATGGCGACGAACGCGACGATGACCGCGAGCACCCCGACGATCATCACCAGCAGCTTGATCACCGGCGGCGACGACTCGAAGCGGTTGTCCACCTCGATACGCACCGCGAGACCATCGTCGGCGGCGGCACGGGTGACGGTGTCCGGGTCGAGGGCGGTGAAGATGCCGGAGACCTGCGGACGAGCCCGCGGGTCGGCGGTCGCGACGATGCCGGCGCCGACGGCGCGGGCCTGCACCCCGTCGAACGACGCCTGCACGCGCAGCCGCTCGCAGTCGGCCAGCCGCTCACGCGGCACACGCAGCAGTTCCTGCCCCCGCAGGGTGACGTCGACCCCGGTCGGGCCGGCGGTGACGAACAGCGCCTTGGCCGACGCGTCGGTGCCGGCCGGCGGCATCGTCGACACCACCGTGGTGGGCCCGTCGGTCGCCGCCTCGGCCAGCGTGCGGCAGCCGATCGTGACGTCGAGCCCGGCCGGCGTCTGCGCCACCAGCGGGGCGGTCACCGACGCGCTCGCGGCGCTCGCCAGGTCCCGGTCGGGCCAGTCGATGGTCGCGGTGCGCTCGTTCACCGGCAGCAGCGGCGTCAGGATCGCGGCAACGATCGCCACGAGGCCGGCAACGGTGGCGATCATCGCCCACGTGCGCGCCGGCAGCCGTCGGGAAATGTCAGTCATCAGTCGGTGACCCTAATCGACCGTCCTGAAAGTACGGTGAGCCGCTCTGCCCGGAGCACTGTGCTGCACCGGCCGTTGAACTAGGTACTCGCAGCGAAGTCGCTTAGCATCAGACATCGTGCCTGTGACAGCCCCGAACGCTGCGTCCGACGTGGCGCAGCCCAGAGCCAGGGTGTCCGCGGGCACCGCACGCACGGTGGCGATCGTCGCCGGCATCGTCGGGGCCGTCCTGTGCGTAATCACCCCGTTCCTGCCGGTCGAATCCACCGACGCCTCCTTCGAGTGGCCGCAGGGCCAGCAACTGTCTGCCGAATCGTCGTCGGTGGTGGCGCCGCTGATCGCGCAGACCCCACAATCGGTCGACGCGACCATCCCGTGCAGCGTGCTCGCCTCCGCACCGGTCGGCGAAGTGCTGACGACGATGCCGACCGACGCCCCCCGGAGCAGGTCGTCGGCCCTCTACGTCACCGCCGGCTCCGACAGCGTGTCGGTGACCTTCCGCAACACTCTCGCGGCCAGCACGCCGCGTGAGACGCTGTCGCAATGCAGTGACCTACGAATCTTCTCCCGGCCGTCCGGTCCCGGCGCGCAATTCGTCGGACTCGGCGAGCCGACGACCCTGCCGCCGGACAAACGCCCGCAGGTCGACGGCATCTTCTCCAACCTGTCCGGCGCACAGGCCGCGGCTGCGGGAGACGACGGCTTGCGGGTGCATGTCGAGATCGACAACCGCTACGTCAGCTCACCGACCGCGCTGAAACTGGTCGTGATGGTGCTCGCGGTGATCGCCGTGCTGGTGGCGTTGGTCGCGCTCGGGCTCCTCGACCGCATCCACGGCTATCACCGCCGGATCGGACAGCGCACCCGCTCACGATGGCGGCTCGCCGTGCCCGGCCCCGCCGACATCGTCGTCACCGGAACGTTGCTCGTGTGGACCGTGCTGGGCGCCGGTACCGCCGACGACGGCTACATCCTGAACATGGGGCGCACCGCCGACGCCTCTGGTTACCTCGCGAACTACTACCGCTGGTACGGCATCCCCGAGGCGCCGTTCGACTGGTACTACAGCTTCCTGGCGCACTGGTCGGCCATCTCCCCGTCGCTGCTGTGGATGCACATCCCGCCCCTGCTGGCCGGGCTGGCTTCGTGGTTTGTGCTCAGCCGCGTCCTGCTGCCCCGACTCGGCGGGGCGGTGCGCCGCAGCGGCTGGGCGATCTGGGCCGCCGCGCTGGTCTTCCTCGCCTTCTGGCTGCCGTTCAACAGCGGCCTGCGCAGCGAGACGATGATCGTGCTCGGCTCGGTGCTCACCTGGTGGGCGGCCGAACAGGCCATCGCCACCCGACGGTTGCTGCCCGCCGCGCTCGCCGCGATCGCCGCCGGCTTCACTCTGGCGCTGGCCCCGCACGGTGTGATCGCGATCGCCATCCTGCTGGTGTCGGCACGGCCGCTGCTGCATGTCCTGCTCGATCGTCGTCGCGAGTCGGGCACGGTGGCGTTGCTGGCGCCGATCACCGCGGCCGGGCTGCTGGTGCTGGTGGTGGTGTTTCGGGACCAGACCCTGGCCACCGTGCTGGAGGCGATGAAGATCCGCTACCAGGTGGGTCCGGTGATCAGCTGGCATCAGGAGTACCTGCGCTACTACTTCATCTCGGTGACCACCGACGACGGCTCCCTCACCCGCCGGGTACCGGTGCTACTGCTGCTCGCCGCGCTGATCGTGACGGTGGCCGTCCTGCTGCGACGCACCCGTATCCGCGGGGTCGATCCCGGCCCCGCGTGGCGGCTCGTCGGCGCCGTGGGCGTCACGCTGCTGCTGCTGGCGTTCACCCCCACCAAGTGGACGATCCAGTTCGGCATCTTCGCCGGGCTCGCCGCGGCGTTGGCGGCCACCGCGACACTGGCGGTGGCCCAGTCGGCGGCACGGTCGGCCCGCAACCTGACCGTGTTCATCTCGGGCCTGCTGTTCGCGCTGGCCGCTGCGACGGCCGGCTACAACTCGTGGCCGTTCGCCTACGAGTACGCCATCTCCTGGTTCGACCGCGCCCCGGTGCTGGCCGGCCGGCCGGTGTCGACGATGTTCCTGATCCTGGCGGTCATCGCCGCGGCGATCGCGGTGTGGCAGCACCTGCGGTTGGACTACGTGGAGAACAAGGGTCTCGCGCACGCCGGCGAGGGACCCGACGAGAGCCGTGCCGACCGGCGGCGACTGTTTCTGGCGTCCTCACCGATCGCGGTGGTCGCCGGTCTGATGGTGATCGCCGAGGTGCTGGTCTTCGCCAAGGCTGCGGTCACCCGCTACCCGGCGACCACGGTGCTCGCCGAGAATCTCGATGCCATCGGTGGCAACACCTGCGGCATGGCCACCGAGGTGCTGGTGGAACCGGACCCCAATGCGGGCATGCTGCAGCCGGCTGATGACCAGTCGCTTTCTGCCGCGTTGAGCGGCGCCGACCCGGTGGGCTTCACCCCCGGCGGCATCCCGAACGACCTGCTGCCCGACCCAGGCAACCAGCGGCCCGGCCAGATGAACGTGTCGGCCAGTTTCTCGCGGCCGTTCGCGATCACCGGAGGTCTCGGTGCCGGCACCACCGGTGGGCGTGGCCCGCGCACCGTGAACGGGTCGACGGCCGCATTGCCCTACGGCCTGGACCCGGCCACCACCCCGGTGCTCGGCAGCTACGGGTACCCGGGCGAGGCGCGGATGACCACCGGTTGGTACGAGCTGCCCGCCGACCGCGCGGTGTCCCCGCTGCTGGTGTTCAGCGTCGCGGGGGCGGTCTCCACCATCGACACCTTCGGGGTCCGCATCTTCGGGCAGCAGCTGGTGGTGCAGTTCGGCCGGCCCGGCCCGGACGGGGAATTCGTTCAGCTGGGCCCGGATGTGTTGCCGATCGATCCCGGACCGGTGATCACCAACCGGCCGTGGCGCAACCTGCGCATCCCGATGAGTTCCGCACCGCCGCGCGCCACCGTGATGCGATTGGATCTGGCCGACAACAACCTGGGCCGCGACCAGTTCATCGCCGTCACACCGCCGCGCGCACCGCGCCTGCAGACGTTGCAGCAGGTGGTCGGGTCGCAGGCGCCGACCCTGATCGACTTCATCGTCGCCGCGCACTTCCCGTGCCAGCGACCGCTGCGGATCAGCAACGGGGTGGCCGAGGTGCCGCAGTGGCGCATCATGGGCGACTATCCGTTCACCAACTCGCAGTCGAAGACGTGGCAGGCCGGGGCCGACGGTGGGCTGCTGTCGATCTCCGAGTCGACGACGTCGGCGCAGGCCGTGCCGACGTACCTGAAGGACGACTGGACGCGGGAATGGGGTGCGCTGGAACGGCTCACGCCGCTGGTCCCGGACGCCGCCGACGTCGCGCTGGACACAACGCAATCGACGCAATGGGGCTGGTCGCGCACCGGTTCGATCAGGGTGGAGCCGCAATCCGATGACTGACACACCGACGACCGACGCGCCCTCGACCGGCAAGCGTCGGCCGCGCATCGATCACCGGACCGCCAAGATCGTCGCGGCGGTGGCCGGGCTGCTCGGCTTTCTCCTCGCGATCGTCACGCCGCTGCTGCCGGTCAATCAGTCCACCGCGGAACTGAACTGGCCGCAGGGCGACGGGGTCGGCAACGTGGCCGCGCCGTTGGTGTCGTATGTGCCGATCGACATGGACGTCTCGGTGCCGTGTGCACTCGCGGCCGAGCTACCCGCTTCCGGCGGCATGCTGTTATCCACCATCCCAGCCGGCGGGCAGGACGCCGCGGCACGGGCTCTGATGATCCGTGCGACCTCCGACGCGTTGCTCGTCACCGACCGTGACGTGGTCATCCTCACCACGCCGCGCGCCGCGGCACAGGCGAACCCGGACTGCCGCATCGTGTTCCACGCCGACGGTGACGGCGTACAGGCACGCGTCGACAACGTCAGCGGCGACGGCCTGCACACCTACTCGGTACCGGACCACGAGATGCGACCGCAGGTCGTCGGCGTCTACACCGACCTGCCGGACACCGCATCGCGCGACGGTCTGTCGCTGCACGCCACCATCGACACCCGCTACGTCAGCACCCCCTCGCCGCTCAAGGTCGCGGTGATCGTGATCGGCATTCTCATGACGCTCCTGTCGCTGATCGCGCTCGGCGTCCTCGACCGCGCGGACCGACGCAGCCACAAGCGTTTCCTGCCGTCGGGCTGGTGGACCATCCGGGGCCCGGACATCGCGGTGTTCGCCATCCTCGCGTTCTGGTGGATCGCCGGGGCCAACACCTCCGACGACGGCTACAACTTCACCGTCGGCCGCATCGCCGGCGAAGCGGGCTACGCAGACAACTACTTCCGCTATTTCGGTGTGCCCCAGGACCCGTTCGGCTGGCATTTCCAGGTCATCTCGGCGATGACGCACGTCAGCCTCGCCGCGCCGTGGATGCGACTCCCCGCGTTCCTGCTCGGTCTGCTCGGCTGGTGGCTGATCAGCCGGGAGGTGATCCCGCGCCTCGGGCGTGCGGTCCGCAACAGCACCCCGGCGGTGTGGTCGGCGGCGTTCGTGTTCCTGGCGATCTGGTTGCCCTACAACAACGGTCTGCGACCCGAACCGGCCGAGGCCGTCGGTGCGTTGCTCACCTGGTGCTGTGTGGAACGCGCCATCGCCACCCGCCGGTTGCTGCCCTACGCCGTCGCCGTGGTGACCGCCGCATTCACCCTCGCCCTCGCTCCGGGCGGACTGATGGCCGTCGCGGCGCTGCTCGCCGGCATCCGGCCGATCATCAAGACGTTGGTGACCCGACGGCACCGGGACGGCCTGCTGCCCCTGCTCGCACCGATCCTGGCCGCCGGCACCGCCGTGCTGTATCAGATCTTCCTCGATCAACCGTTGGCGCCGCTCATCGCCGGTAACAAGGTCGCCTCCGACGTCGGCCCCACCCTGGAGTGGTGGTCGGAACCGGTGCGCTACTACTACCTGATCCTGCCGACCGCCGACGGCACCCTCGCGCGTCGGTTCGGTGTGCTGATCATGATCTTGTGCCTGGTGGTGGTGCTGCTGCGGCTGCTGCGTCGCGAGCACCCCAACGGCGTTGCCCGCGCCCCGATCTGGCGGCTCATCGCGGTCACGCTGGGCACGATGTTCTTCATCGCGTTCACCCCCACCAAATGGACGCACCATTTCGGTGTGTACGCCGGCATCGCCGGTGGCCTGGCGGCTGCGGCCGGCGCCATGATGGCCCCGGCGATCCTGCGCTCCCGGCGCAACCGGACGTTCTTCGCCGCCGCAGTCCTCGGGGTCACCGCCATCTCGTTCACCGGCACCAACGGCTGGTGGTTCGTGGGCAGCTTCGGCATTCCGTGGTGGGATCGGCCGCCGTCGATCGCGGGGATCAAGGTCGGCTGGGCCATTCTGGTCATCGCGGTCCTGACCGCGCTGGTCGGCCTGTGGTTCCACTTCCGCGACGACTACGTCGACGAGCAGACCCGCACCCGCGGTGGCACCGGCCGGCTGTCGAAGCTGAAGTTCTCACCGCTCCCGGTGATCTCGGCGTTCATGGTGATCTTCATGGTGCTGTCCTTCGTCAAGGGTGCCTACGAGCAGCGCGACAGCTGGTCGTGGCTGAAGTCCAATGCCCGCGCGTTGACCGGCAACGAGTGTGCGCTGGCCGACGATGTCCTGGTGGAGGCGGACCCGAATACCGGGCTGCTGGCGCCGGCGGCCGTCGACGGGCGTGCGGCACCGGACATCTCGGCGGCGCTGGCCGGTTCCACGACCCCGCCCGGTTTCACCCCGAACGGCGTGCCCAACCGGCTGTCGATCGACTCCACCGAGGATCAGGACGCCGCGACGACGTCGGCGCAGAACACCGCTCAGACCGGCGCCGGCGCCGACGAGTCCACCGAGACCAGCGAATCCGCGCAGGGCGGCACCGAGGGTGGCCAAGGTGCGCGGGGCGTCAATGGCTCCACCGTGAGTCTGCCGTTCGGCCTGAACCCGGCGAACACCCCCGTGCTGGGCAGCTACGGCTCCCCCTCCGGCACCGGCTCGCTGACCACCGACTGGTACCAACTACCGCCCCGCAGTGACGATGCGCCGCTGCTGACGATCGCCGTCGCGGGCTCGGTGGAGGCCGTCGACGGACTGGGGGTGCTGCATCCGGGTCAGCAGGTGACCATGCAGTTCGGCCGGACCGAGGCCGACGGCAGCGTCACCCCGGTGGGGATGATGTCGCCGATCGACATCGGCGAGGTGCCGATCTGGCGCAACCTGCGTTATCCGCTGGCCGACGCTCCGCCGCGCGCGGACGTGGTGCGCGTTCAGGTGCGCGACACCGCCGGTGCACCGTCGGAATGGGTGGCCATCACCCCGCCCCGCGTCACCACGCTGCAGACACTCAACGACGTCGTGGGCACCACCGATCCGGTGTTCATCGACTGGCTGCCCGGTTTGGTCTTCCCCTGCCAACAGCCGATGGCGGTGTCCAACGGCGTGCTCGAGGTGCCGCAGTGGCGGATCATGCCCGACGCGGAGGCGACGCGGAAGAACAGCCAGACCTGGATGTCGGGTAAGGCCGGCGGACCGCTGGGCATCACCGAGGCGATGCTCACGCCGACCCTGCTGCCGACCTACCTACGCAACAACTGGGGTCGCGACTGGGGCGGGCTGCAACGCTTCGCCGAGATCGACCCGGCGCCGCCGGCCGAACTCGACCTCGGGACGGCACGCCGGTCCGGACTCTACGACCCGGCACCGATGCGGTCGAGCGGGTACTGAGTCCGCATCGCACGTCACGGTTGTGTCTACATGACGTTGCGTTTCGTGTCGGTTTCCGACCCAGAAGGCGAGTTCTGCACGCATGATGGGGCCATGGCAACCGTCGACCACTACCAGCACGCGCACGTCGCGGATGTCCGCGCATCTCGCCACCGACGCCGCATCCGCCGGACCGGCGACCTGGTGACGGGGTTGGGTCCCACCATCGCCGGCGCGAACGTGATCATGCAGCTGGCCAACCCGAAGGTGGGGCACGGGGTGGTGGAGAGCCGCGTCGACTCCGGCAGCGCGGTCAAACATCCGATCAAGCGGGCCCGCACCACCGGTACGTTCCTGGCGGTCGCGCTGTTCGGTGACGAGGAGGACCGACGCTTCGTCCACGAGGAGCTGCGGCGCATCCACGACCTCGTCTACTCGACCGCCGAGAGCCCGGTTCGGTACAGCGCCAACGACTCGCGTCTGCAGTTGTGGGTCGCGGTGTGCCTGATGAAGTATTTCGTCGATCAGTACGAGCTGTTGTACGGGCCGCTGTCCGAGAACGAACGCGAGCGCATCGTCGGCGACGCCCGATGGTTGGGGACCACGTTGAACGTGCGCCCCGACCAGTGGCCGAACAGCTATGCGGAGCTGCAACGATACTGGGACGATGAACTCGCGGATATGACGATCGATCCACCGGTGCGCACACTCCTGCAACAGCTCTCGGACCTGTCCTTTCTCCGCTACCGGTTCGGTTCGGCGGGGACGTTGGCGCACAAGGTCCTCGGTCGGCCGATGAACTACCTGATCAACGCGGGACTGCCACCGGAGTTCCGCGCCATGATGCACTGGCGCTGGACCGCCGACGACGAGCGTCTCTACGACCAGACGCTGCGCGTGGCCCGCGCCCTCGATCCCGCAACCGGACGCCTCATGCGCGGCATGCTCTTCGCCTACGTCCTCGACCTGCGGTTGCGGCGACGGTTGGGGCTGAGAGTCTTCTGACGGCAGGTCGTGTGACGGCGGTTCACTGCCCGAGCACCTCGATCCGACACCGTGGGCCGTGCGCTCGCGCCAAGCGCGCGTCCATGGTGATCAAGGTGGCATCCATGGCCTCGGCGAGCGTGACGTAGAAGGCATCCCAGCCGCGAACCGAATCGCGCAGGTCCCACACACGGTCGAGCATCCACCGGTGTGAGTGCCGTTCACCCGGCCAGTCCTGCAGATCGTCGACCGCCAATACTGCCGCCGTGTCGTCCATTCGCCCCCGAAGGTATTGGGCGCGAATCACTCCGAGTACCTCGACATCGATCACCTCGGGTGCGGCATGGTCGGTGTCCGCTGCGAGACGCGCGCGGATGTCGTCGGCGCGCGGCGTGTCGGCGACCACCTCGAACAGGCATGACGCGTCAACGACGAGCATCGGGCCACTGTCCGCGCCAGTCATCGAGCGAGCTCAAGGCATCTGCGGTCGAGATCTGCGATGGGCGGCGCCCGGTGCGTCGCAACCACTCGGCGACCGACGGCCGCGACGCCAACCGTGCGGCTTCCCGACGGAGCAACTCCGGCACGCTGATCCCCTCCTCTGCGGCGCGGCGGGCCAACGCGGCATACACATCGTCATCGATGTCTCTGATCTGCACCGTCTTGGGCATATGCGCATGTTAACATGCAAGATTGCATGAGCGCAGTTCAGCGCGCCAAGCCGCCCCTTGAGGAGCACGCGAACGGAGCGAGTGTGCGTCACGAAGGGCCGACGACTCACCCGGCTGAGGCAATGTTTGCCTTCCTTGCGCGAATCGTGCTGTGCCAGTTGAGTTGACCCATGGCCACCGAGACCGAGCACCAGCACAGCGGCGAACCTCATCAGGGTTCGCTGTCCAATCGGCTGAACTGGTTGCGGGCCGGCGTTCTCGGCGCCAACGACGGCATCGTGTCCACCGCGGGCATCGTCGTCGGTGTCGCCGCCGCGACCACCGACCGCGGCGCGATCTTCACCGCGGGCATCGCCGGCCTCGCCGCCGGTGCCGTGTCGATGGCATTGGGTGAGTACGTGTCGGTCAGCACGCAGCGCGACACCGAGCAGAGTCTGCTGGACAAGGAACGTCGCGAACTCGACGAGCAGCCCGAGGAGGAGTTCGACGAACTCGTGGGCCTCTACGAGGCGAAAGGGCTCAGCCATGACACCGCGTGTCGGGTCGCCACGGAACTCACCGACAAGGATGCGTTCGAGGCGCATGTCGATGTCGAGCTGGGCATCGATCCCGACGAGCTGACCAATCCGTGGCAGGCCGCCGGGTCGTCGGCCGTGGCGTTCACCATCGGCGCCCTGCTGCCACTCATCGCGATCCTTCTCCCCGCGCCCGACTGGCGTATCCCGGTCGCCTTCGTCGCCGTGCTCGTCGCCTTGGCCCTGACCGGCGCGACCGGTGCCGCGCTCGGCGGGTCCCGGCCGTGGCGACCGATGGTGCGGGTGGTGGTCGGCGGGGCGATCGCCATGGTCGTGACCTACGCGATCGGACTGTTGGTGGGTCACACCATCGTCTGAGGCGTTATGTTCCCGTGACGTCCGTGTCGGTTGGGTTGCCGATGTCGTCGCACGGTGTCCAGGGCGCGCACATCGACCTAGCGTCGAGCACATGACCTCATTCACCGCTCCCGGACTGTCCGCCGAATCAGCCACCACCGTGTCCGCTTGCCTGCAGGAACGCCTCAGCGCGCTCAACGATCTGCATCTGACGCTCAAGCACATCCACTGGAATGTGGTCGGCGCCAACTTCATCGGCGTCCACGAGATGATCGACCCGCAGGTCGATCTGGTCCGCGGCTACGCCGACACCCTCGCCGAACGGATCGCCACGCTGGGCTCCGCACCGCGCGGCACCGCCAAGGCCATCGAGGACGACCGCTCGTGGGGCGATTACTCGATCGGCCGCGACACCGCGCAGGCCCACCTGGGTGCCCTCGACCTGGTCTACGACGGGTTCATCACCTCCCACCGCGCCGCGATCGAGCAGATCGGCAAGCTCGACCCGATCACCGAGGACATCCTCATCGGCCAGACCGCCGAACTCGAGAAGTTCCAGTGGTTCGTCCGCGCCCATCTGGAGAGCTACACCGGCGAACTCGCCAACGCCGGGCAGTCCAGCGAGACCGCCGCCGCCGCTGCCGCCCGCTCGGCCGGTTGACCGGGCCCGCTCGCCCTGGGACTTGTCATGAGCTTTGTTATCCTGGCCGCAGGCAGCTCGTCTGCCCTGCACAGGATGTGAAGACACCGCATCCTCCCATCTCATCTCGGAGCATTTCGCAGCTCTGACGGGAGGCGCCCGATGATCGCTGTCACCGCATGACCCCCGAGGTCAGGCAGGCACCGGCAACCGAGGGCGGGTTCACCCTGTTCGAGGATCTGGAGCTCCACATGCAGTTCGCGCCGGTGTGCCGGCTGACCGACGGGGCGCTGGCCGCCGTCGAACTGCAACTGCGTGGGCCGTCGGGAACCCGGCTGGGCACCGCGGAAGCGCTTCGTCGAGCCGCGCGGCTGATGGAACAACACCACACCATCGATCGCAGACGCCGCGACATGGCGCGCAGCGTGCAGGCGCAATCGGTGGCCAAGATCGTGCCGCTGCTCGTCGGGCTGGATCTCGAGCTGTTCGACGAACTCGGCGATGACACCGTCGAAGCGCTCGAACGCCACGTGATGGTGGTGTTACCGAGCGCGGTCGAGCGCAGCCCGCAACGCACCCTCGCGCGCGTCGCCAAGGCGCGCGCGGCGGGCAAGGTGATCTGCGTCGACGGGCTGTCCAGCAGCGACCACGCCGCAACACTGCTGACGCTGATCGAGCCCGATATCGTCGTCACCGCGGCCGATCTCCTCGACCAGAACTCCAACCCGGAGTCGGCCCAGCTTGCGCACACGCTTGCCGCCCACACCGAACGCAGTCAGGCGGTGGTGGTCGCCGAGGGCGTCGACGACGAGGCCCGTCGGGTCATCGCGATGACGATGGGGGCATCATTCGGCATCGGGGCCCTCTATCCGTCGGTCGAGAACCCGTCGGCGCTTCGCACCTCCACGGTCGTACCGCTGCCGGAGATGCCGGTGTGGTCCACACCCGCCCCGGATCAACACACGCCGTATGCGATCGCCGCGGCATCACTCGTCCCGCGCCTGGGAGACAAGCGGCTGCTGATCGAGATGAGCAAGGCGCTCGAACACCAGGCCGCCATCGGAGGCGCGTCGATCGTGCTCGGCACCTTTCAGCATGCCGAGCACTTCACTCGCCGCACCGCCGACCGGTGGCGTGACATGTCGGAGCAGACCGGGCTCGCGGGCGTGTACGGCGTCGGTCTGCCCGACGTCCGGGACGGCAACGTGCATCGGGCGCCCCTCGATCCCGACGACGACCTGGTGAACGAATGGAACGTCGCCGTCCTCGGTCCGCACTTCGCCGCACTGCTGTCTGCACGCGATCTGCACAGCGGCGCAAGCGATCTCGACCGCACGTTTGACTTCGTGCAGAGTTACGATCGGCTCACCGTCACCCAAGCCGTGCACTCGATTCTGCGGCGTTTCGACTGACTCGTACCCGTCCCGTGTCCGGCGGGATCACCGGTGGACGCCGCCGACCGGATAATCCACCCCACGACGCTGCGCGGTGATCCCGGCGGACATTGGCCGATCACCAAGAGCCGTCAGATCGGCATCAGGTAGTGCTTGCGGGGCGTCCGGTATTCGGTCTTGTCCCGCAACTGCGCCAACGCCTTCCGGAGCTGTAGCCGGGTCTCGGCGGGCTCGATCACGGCGTCGATGTAGCCGCGTTCGGCGGCAAGGTACGGGGTGGCCATCATCGTGTTGTAGAAGTCGATGAAGTCGCGGCGCACCTTGTCGGCCTCGGCCGCCGACATCCCATCGGTCTGCCGCCGCGTCAGCACCGCCGCAGCGGATTCGGCACCCATCACCGCGATCTTCGCGCTCGGCCAGGCCAGGTTGATATCGGCACCGAGCTGCTTGCAGCCCATCACCGCATACGCACCGCCGTAGGCCTTGCGCAGCACCACCGTCACCTTCGGGACATCGGCCTCGACGTAGGCGTACAGGAACTTACCCGAGCGCCGGATGGTGCCCTTCTGCTCCTCGGCCAGCCCCGGCAGGATGCCCGGGGTGTCGACCAGGAAGATCAGCGGGATGCGGAAGGCGTTGCAGATCCGCACGAATCGGGTCGCCTTCTCCGACGAATCGGTGTCCAGTACGCCGGACATCACGTTCGGCTGGTTGGCGACCACTCCCACCGAGCGGCCGTCGACGCGCGCGTAGCCGGTGAGGATGTTCGGCGCGAACAACTCGCCGACCTCGTGGAACGCGCCGTCGTCGAAGAGCTTGATGATGATGTCGTGCATGTCGTAGCCCGCGTTGTCGTTGTCGGGCATGAACGCGTTGAGCGACAGATCCGACTCGGTGACCTCCGGTTCCAGCCCCGGATTGATCACCGGCGGTTGCTCGTAGGCGCTCGACGGCATGTACTGCAGGTACTCCCGCACCCAGTCGAAGGCGGTGCGTTCGTCGGGTGCGACGTGATGGATGTTGCCCCAGCGCGCCTGGTTGTGGGCGCTGCCGAGGTCCTCGGCCGAGATGTCCTCGCCGTTGACCTGTTTGAGCACATCCGGTCCGGTGACGAACATGTAGCTCTTGTCCTCGACGGCGACCAGGATGTCGGTGTTGGCCGGGGTATAGACGGCACCGCCGGCGCACTTGCCGAGGATCACCGAGATCTGCGGGGCCAGACCGGACAACAGCAGGTTGCGTCGGCCCATCTCGGCGTACCAGGCGAGCGAGGTGACGGCGTCCTGGATGCGGGCGCCGGCCGAGTCGTTGATGCCGACCATCGGGCAGCCGATCTTGCCGGCCCATTCCATCAACGCAGACACCTTGCGGCCGAACATCTCTCCGACGGTGCCGCCGAACACGGTCTGGTCATGGGAGAACGCGGCAACAGGCCGTCCGTGCACCAGCCCGTGGCCGGTGACCACGCCGTCGCCGTAGCCGGAATGCGCGGCACCCGGCATCTTGGCGAGGGCACCGATCTCGACGAACGTGCCCGGGTCGAACAGCATCTCGAGGCGCTCCCGGGGCGAGCAGATGCCCTTGGCCGCACGTTTGGCGATCGCCTTCTCGCCGCCGGGTTCCTTTGCTGCGCCCAACTTCTCGCGCAGATCGGCCAGCTTTCCCGCTGTGGTGGCGGCCGACTGTGTGGTGGCCAGATCCTCGGTCGTGTCAGTCACGTTCGCTCCTACTACTTCGTGCCGGCCCGGACCTCGCCGAGCCGCCGCGTGAGGTCCGCCCCGATCTTGGCGATGAAGGGCTCGTCGACGATCGACAGGTGATCGCCGCCGATGTGGATGATCTCCAGATCGTCCACGACCTCGCCCCACCGGCCGTCTTCGTCGATATTCGCCCACTGCGGTTCCAGTTCGATGGCACCGTCGTGCATCTTGTCGGCACGGTAAAGGACCACCTTGCCGTCGTAGTCGGTGGGTTCGATGTTGGTCAGCGCGCGGTTGTCGAGGAACGACGTGCGCTGGTGTTCGATGATGCCGCCGGGGATCTTGGTGCCCGACATCGACATCATCTCCATGATGATCTGGAACTGCCCCTCGTCGTCGGCCTCCACGAGCCGGTCCATCGGGATCGGGACGTCCTCGTCGAGGTCGTAGGTCTTCACCGCGAAGTCGCGCCAGCGTTCGAGGCGGGCCCGCTTGGTCTCCTCGGTCTCCACCACCGGCTCGGACGGTCGGACCACGTCGATCAGGCCGACGAAGGCGACCTCCTCGCCTTCCTCGCGCAGCACCTGCGCGCACCCGTAGGCCAGCGCTCCACCGAGCGACCACCCGATCAACACGTACGGCCCGTGCGGCTGCACCTCACGCAGACGCGGCATGTACTGCCGCACACGCTCTTCGATGGTGCCTTCGACACGGTCGAAGCCGATCACCGGCTGACTCTCCGGCAGGCGCTTGAGCAGCGCCTCGTAGGCGGACGTGTTGCCGCCGGCCGGGTGGAAGAGCAAGGCCGGCATGGGATCTCCGGCAGTGGTGTCGTAGCTCTGCTGGCCGTCGGTGACGCGGAGGAAACGGAGGAAGCCGTCGGTGTCGGCACCCGCATCGAGGTACTCGCGGACGTAGTTCGACATCTCCTCGATGGTCTCCGAGTCGAGGATGTCCTCCATGTCGATGTCGCCGCCGGTCCGCTCGTTGAGGCGATCGGTGAGTTGCTGCGCCACTTCTTCTTCGAGCACCGGCAGCTTGTTGAACACGCCGCCGGCCGAGGACTTGGTGACCACCGCGTAGACGCCGAACGTGAGGCGTTCGGCGGCGTCGCGCGGCGGGACGTCGGAGCCGGTGGCCTCGGCGACGGCGGCTTGATCGGCGAGGTTGGTGGCAGCTGGCACTCCCTGCGGATCGATCGTGCGAGCGTCACGAAGGGCTCCGACGGCGGGTTCCTTGGTTCCGTCGGCGGGATTCGGGGTTCCGTCGGCGGGATTCGGGGTTCCGTCGGCGGGATTCGGGGTTCCGTCGGCGGGATTCGGGGTTCCGTCGGCGGGATTCGGGGTTCCGTCGGCGGGGGCGGCGACATCCTTGGCGTTCTGCTCGTCGATGTAGGCATTGAGCGCAGCGGTGTCGAGTTCGCCACCACCGGCGGCGTTCTCGGCGAGATCGTCGAGCTGATCGCGGTGGGTCACCGCGAACTCGACGAACTTCACGACGTCGGCGAGATTCGCCTGCCGCATCGCCTGCAGCTGCAACTGCGGGATGTCGAACTCGAACTCGACCCGGTTCTTGATCCGCACCGCCATCAGCGAATCGAGACCCAGTTCGATCAGCGGGATCTCGCGCGGCAGGTCTTCGGGGTCATAGCCCATCGACTCGCCGACGATGATCGCCAGCCGCTGTTCCACGGTCTCGCCGGTTTCGGGGTCCCACTTGTTGCCGATGTCGTCGACGACCTCGTCCTCGGTGATCACCTTGTCATCGGCGAAAACGGCTGCGGGCGAGGCCGGCGCGGACTCGACGGCCGGCACGGCGGCCTGATCGGGTACCGATCCGCCGGTCACCACGGCTTCGTACAACAGCCGGAAGTTCTTGTCTTCCTTGGCATGTACCGTCACCGATGCACCGCCGGGGTGCGGGCTCAAGGTGGTGGTGAGGGTGCCCGACGACAGAACCGCACCGTGGGAGACAACCGCGCCGACCGACGCGTCGGCCAGCACCTGCGCGGCCGCGGCCCGCACCAGCTCGCGGGTGTCGGTGACCGCCGAGGCGTTCACCTCCCAGGCGTGCCGGCCATCCGCCAGTGCGACATGCGATCCCGGCACGGTGCCCGACGAGCCGCCGCTCGCCAGCTGGGCCTTGAGCCAGAACTCGCGGCGCTCGAAACGAGTCCGCGGGATGTCGGCGAACGCACCGGCGCCGAACAGCGATCCGACGTTCACCGGGTGTCCGTGCACATACAGCTTCATCAGCGCGTTGGCGAGGCCGTAGCTCTCGTCCTCCTTGCGCTTCAGCGTCTCCACCAGTTCGGCGTCGTGCAGACCGGCCGAGAACGTCACGGCCGCGACGGAGATCAACACGGCCGGGTTGGGCGAGAGCTCCAGGAACGTGCGGTGCCCGTTCTCCACCGACTTGGCGATGGCCTGGCTGAACCAGACGCTGTGCCGCAGTCCCTTGGTGAAGTACTCGATGGTGTGCACGGGTTCGTGGCCCGGGCGATAGAAGGTTTCGCGATCGACCGAGCTGTAGATGCCGACGGTGGGGCGCAGCGGCTCGATGCCGGTGAGCTCATAGGCCAGTTCGCCGAGCAGCGGGTCCATCTGGGAGGTGTGGCTGGCGCCCTTGGTCTGCAGCTTGCGACCCAGCTTGCCCTCGGCCTCCGCACGGGCCACGATCGCGTCGACCTGTGACTCCGGGCCGCCGATCACGGTGTGCGTGGGAGCCGCGTACACGCAGATCTCGAGGTCGGGGTAGTCGACGAGCACGTCTTGGATGTTCTCGGCGCTGTACTCGACGAGCGCCATCAGCCGGATGTCGTCGCCTTGCAGCATCGACTCGCCCTCACCCATCAGGCGCGAACGCTGGCAGATGACGCGGGTGGCGTCTTCGAGCGACAGACCGCCGCTGATGTAGGAGGCCGACGCCTCACCCATCGAATGAGGTACCAGCACACCGGGTTCGGCGCCGAAGTGGCGCAGGGTATCGGCGAGCGCGACCTGGATCGTGTAGATGCCGACCTGGCTGGTCTCGATGCCGTAGGTCTGCTCGTCGTCGAGAAACATCTCGGCGATCGAGTAGCCGAGCTCGCTCTGCACGTACTCGTCGACCCGGTCGACGTACTTCGCGAACACCGGGTTCTCGGTGTAGAGCTGCTTGGCCATCTTGCGGTGCTGCGAGCCGAAGCCCGACAGCAGCCACACCGCGGACGCGGCATCGGGCGAATCGGCCACGTAGACCAGCGGATTGCTCTTGCCCTCGGCGACCGCACGGACACCGGCGATGGCGTCGTCGTGGGTACGTGCCATCACCACGGCACGGGAACGGCCGTGGTTGCGGTGGGACAGGGCACGACCGATGTCGGCGAGCGGAGTTGCCTGCCCGGCTTCCGATTCCAGCCAGGCCAACAGGTCCTCGGCGGCCTTACGGCGCCGCGACGGGAGGAAGCCGGACAGCACCAGGGGGACCACCGAACCGTCGGCTGCGCAGGGTGCGAAGCCCTCGGCGGGGTCTTTCTCGGTCTGCTCGGTCGGGGCGTCGTCCTTCTTCGTCTGGGCGGCGAGGATGGCGCGCTCGGCCTCGGTGAGGTACTCGTCGTCGTCGAGGGCCTCGATGTCGATGTCACCGGGTCTCGATACGGCACTCACTCCGTTCGCGCCTACTCGACCAGCAGAGGTGTCGTCAACGATGGTGGAAGCGTTGGGGTCCAGATCCGACGGCAGGACTTCGCGGACCACGACGTGGGCGTTGGTGCCGCCGAAGCCGAAACCGGAGATGCCGGCGATGGCGTGGCCGGAGTAGCGCGGCCAGTCGCCCGCCTCTGCGTTGACCTTCAGCCCGGTGGCGTCGAACTGGATGTACGGGTTGGGGCCCGAGTAGTTGAGCGAGGCCGGGATGGTGTCGTGCTGCAACGACAGCACCACCTTGGCGAGCGCGCCGGCACCGGCCGCGGACTCCATGTGGCCGAAATTGGTCTTCGCCGAACCCAGCAGTGCGGGCGCGCCGACGGTACGGCCGCGACCCACCACGCGGCCGAGTGCATCGGCCTCGATCGGGTCACCGAGGATGGTGCCGGTGCCGTGCGCCTCGATGTAGTCGACGGTTCGGGGGTCGATCGCGGCGTCGGTGTAGGCGTCGCGGAGCACCTCCACCTGGGCTTCCGGGTTCGGTGCGAACAGTCCGTTGGAGCGGCCGTCGGAGTTGACGGCCGACCCGGCGATCACGGCGAGCACCTGGTCGCCGTCGCGTCGGGCGTCTGCCATCCGCTTGAGCACGACGAGGCCGCCGCCCTCGGCCCGGATCATGCCGTCGGCGTCGGCGGAGAACGCCTTGATGTGGCCGTCCTTGGCCTGCGCGCCCACCTTGTCGAAGCCCAGGGTCACCGCAGGCGTGATGATCATGTTGACGCCGCCGGCCAGGGCGACCGAGCTCTCACCCGAGCGCAGGCTGCGTACCGCCTGATGCACGGCCACCAGCGACGACGAGCAGGCGGTGTCCACCGCGATCGACGGCCCGTGGAAGTCGAAGAAGTAGGACACCCGGTTGGCCACGATCGAGGTGGCGGTTCCGGTCAACGCATACGCTGCGGTCTCCTCGGCACCCTCGCCGAGACCCAGGGTCGCCAGCATCTGATAGTCGTTGGTCGATGTCCCGAGGAACACGCCCACCGGGCCGCCCTTGAGGTCACTGGCCGGGATGTGCGCATGCTCGAGGGCCTCCCAGGTCAGTTCGAGGGCGAGGCGCTGCTGCGGGTCCACCATCTCGACCTCACGCGGACTCATCTGGAAGAAGTCGGCGTCGAAGCTCTTCACGTCGTCGAGGTAGCCGCCCTTGACGTTGGCCGACGCGATGATCTCCGCCAGTCGCGGGTCGTCGGTGAATTCCGTCCACCGGCCCTCGGGCAGATCGCTGATGCCGTCGACACCGCCGATCAGGGCGTCCCACGTCGACTCCGGGGTGGCACCGGCCTTCGGGAACCGCGTCGCGAGGCCGACGATCGCGATGTCGTCGTCGGCGCTGCGTTCACGCTGCCAGAAGGTGTCGGCGACGTCGTCGAGCAGCTCGTCGGGATCACCCTCGATGATGCGCTTGGCCAGCATCGCGATGGTCGGATGGTTGTAGGCCGCGGTCGCCGTGAGAATCACGCCGGTCTTGTCCTCGACGTCGGCGGCCAGCGCCACGGCATCACGCGAGGAGAGCCCGAACTCCTCCATCGGCCGGTCGTCGGAGATCTGCTCGGCGGGGATACCGGTGGCCTCGGCCACCCAGGTGCGCAGCCAGTCCCGGAGTTCGGCGACGGTCAGATCACCGGCCGTCTCGCCGGCGGTTCCGGTGGAGTGCGACTCGTTGTCCTCGCTTGCGCGCGACTCGTCGGTATTCAGTTCAGACATCGCTTCCAGACTACTGATCGGGGGGCCCTCGGAGGCGCGGAAGCGCCCACCTCAGGCAAGGAAAACAGGCATCGACACGCGACGGTTGGGGCTACTGGGCGTCCGGGAACGCCGTCTGCTTGTAGCCGCCGCGCAGACTGCCGTCGATGTAGGCGGTACGGGTCGCACGACGCGCGATCTTGCCACTGGAGGTGCGCGGGATGGAACCGGCCGGCACCAACAGGATGTCGCGAGCCATCACCCCGTGGCGCTGCGCGATGGCCGCGCGCACGGTGTCGGCGATCTCCTGCGGGTCGTGCTTTTTCCCCGGACCGCGCTCGGCGACGATGACCAGCTGCTCGGACGCGTCGTCGGCGTCGAAGGTCAACCCGCTGGTGGACTGCTCGAACACGTCGGCGGGAAGCTGGTTGGCCGGCACCGAGAACGCGGCGACGAAGCCCGGGCGCAGCGCGTCACTGGCCTCCTGTGCCGAGTACTCGAGATCCTGCGGGTAGTGGTTGCGGCCGTCGACGATCACCAGATCCTTGACCCGGCCGGTGATGTAGAGCTCGCCGTCGAGCCACACGCCGTAGTCGCCGGTCCGCATCCAGATCGCGTCTGCCGGGGCGCCCTCGGTGTGGCTGCCGTCGGGCAGCGGGTTGGTGATGCGGTTGTGGAAGGTCTGCTCGGATTCCTCCGGCTTGTTCCAGTAGCCGGCACCGATGTTGATGCCGTGCAGCCAGATCTCGCCGACGTGGCCGTCGGCCTGCTCGGTGGCCGTCTCCGGGTCGACGATCGCGGCCCACTGGCTCAGCGCGACCTGTCCACACGACACCTGCGTGACCGCGTTGTCGGCGTGCTGGTCGACGACCTTGAATCGGCCCGCGTTGAGCTCGTCGCGGTCGACGTAGATGACCTTGGCCTCGTTCTCGCGCTGGGTGGCGGAGACGAACAGGGTGGCCTCGGCCATGCCATAGCAGGGCTTGATGGCCGTCTTCGGCAGACCATACGGCGCGAACGCGTCGTTGAACTTCTTCATCGAGCTGACCGTGACCGGCTCTGACCCGTTGATCAGGCCGATGACGTTGGACAGGTCGAGGTGTTCGCCTTCCTTGGGCAGACCGCGGGCGGCGGCATGCTCGTAGGCGAAGTTCGGGGCGGCCGCGTAGGTGGGCGCATTGTCCGACTCGGCGGCGAGTTCCTTGATCCAGCGGCCCGGCCGGCGGACGAACGCCTGCGGGCTCATGATCGTGATGTATTTGCCGCCCAGCGCGGGCAGGATCACGGTGAGCAGGCCCATGTCGTGGAACATCGGCAGCCAGGTCACACCGCGGGCGTTGCGGTCGATCTCGATGCAGTCGTAGATCTGCAGGACGTTGGCGGCCACGGCCTGGTACGTGATCTCCACGCCGGCGGGCACCCGAGTCGAACCCGACGTGTACTGCAGGTAGGCGACGGTGTCCTTGTTGTGGTCCTTACCGGCGACCGGGGCGACCCAGCTGGAGCCGACGGAATCCGGCACGGCGTCCACGGCGATCACCCGCGGGCGCTCCTTGGCCGGCAGCGGCTTGAAGAAGTCGCGGACCGCCTCGGCGGATTTGGTGGAGGTGAGGATCGCGGTCGGCGTGCAGTCGGCAAGGACTGCGTGCAGGCGATCGGTGTGGCCCGGCTCGTCCGGCGAGAACAGCGGCACCGCCACGTTGCTGGCGTACAGCGCGGAGAAGAAGCCGATCACGTACTCGAGCGACTGAGGGGCGAGAATGGCCACCCGGTCACCCGGCTTGGTGACCTGCTGCAACCGTGCGGCGACCGCGCGCAGACGTTTGCCGAACTGCGCCCAGGTCAGGTCTTGGGCCTCCCCGTCACGCTCGCGGCTGTAGTCGATGTAGCGGTACGCGAGCGTGTCGGCCTGCTCGCGTACGTTGTGCTCGACGTAGTCGACGAGCGTCGCGTCCTCGGTGAAGTGGAGCTGTCCGTTCTCATCGAGGAACTGCTCAAATTCTGTGTTCAACATCCATTACTCCTGTGGCCCCTCGTGGACCGCGCTCTACCTCCCCGATCGGCGACATGTCCCCCGTCATGCCATCGACCCACGCTTTCCACGCCCATCCGTGCTACCGCGGTCACGGTAGTCCAAATTGTTACCCGTTCGAAATGCTCTTGATCGTCAACCATGCCTTCACGCTCGCGCAAAACGGGCAAAACGCCCGCTGGCCAGCGTCGATGGTCGTTCACCGCGTCAGAGACACTCAGGCCGTCGACAATGCTACTCCCCCTTGAGAAGCTGGATGACCGGCGCAAACGCGTCCATCTGCGTCGGGAAGACGCCGACATAGGACATCGACGTCCGCCGACGCACCTCACGGATCTGATCGGCGATCTCCTCGAAGGTGCCCATCGCCAGGTACGGCGATGCCATCACGTCGGCGACGGTGAACTCGCAGTCCCGCTCGATGTTGGGCGGATAGCCCTGCTCCAGGGCTTTCAGCGCCATTTCGGCGGTGGCCTCGCGGTCATCGGTGATGACGATGACGGCGATGGTCCAGTTGAGTTCGATGTCGTCGAACCGGTCACCGGCGACCTCACGAATGCGGTCGACCCGCTCGGCGGTCTTCTCGATGGTCATGTCCGACAGCCGCATCTTGCCCTCGCGTGTCGTCGACGGCGCGACGGAGATGATGTCGGCGTGCTTGGCCGCCAGCGCGAGCATCTTGGGCCCGCCGCCGCCGACGGCGATCGGCGGGCGTGGTCCCTGCCGCGGCCGCGGCGATCCTTCCAGGCCGTTGATCTGATAGAACTCACCGGCGAAGTCGACGGTCTCGCCGCGCATCAGGCCGTCGAGGATGGTCAGCGCCTCGTCGAGGCGCCGGATGCGGGTCCCGGGCGACTCGAACTCGATACCGGCCTTGTCGAATTCCTCTTTCATCCAGCCGGCGCCGATGCCCAGTTCCAGACGCCCCTTGGACAGGACGTCGATGGTGGTGGCCTCTTTGGCGACCATCGCGGGGTGGCGCCACCCGTTGGCCAGCACCGAGGTCGCCAGCCGGATGGTCGAGGTGGCCTGGGTGAGGGCGCCGAGCGCCGCGATCGGACCGACCTGGTTGCCCAGATGATCGGGTACCGCGAACGTGTCGTAGCCGTACTCCTCCGCGGTCTGGGCCAGCTTGACGAATTTGCGGGCACCGCCCTCGTCCTTGTTGCCCTCGCCGCCGGCGCCGAACCGGAATGTGCGCAGGTTACCGGTCTCGCTCATTCACTGTCTCCTCATGCGCTGTGCGCGTCTGCCGGTGCGCATGTCCCTGCGCGTCGCGTGTCGGTAGCCCGATCGCCCAATCACGGTAATGCAGGGCCAACACACCGCCAAACAGATCCGGCCCATCCGGTGGCCGATCGTCGACAACGCCACAACCGGGACCGTTGACCCACGGCACGACCTGCGGTTTTCCCGAGCGCGGGAGACGTGTCGCGTTTCACGCTCGGGTATGCGGGTACGGACACACTCATGACCGCATCAGTCGAACCCCAGCACATCGTCATCGTGGGCGCCGGCTTCGCCGGCTTCGAGACCGCCCGACGTCTATTGCGCCATCAGCGAACGTCCACCGAACATCCGATTCGGGTGACCGTGATCTCGCCGAACGACTTCATGCTGTACACCCCGCTGCTGCCCGACGTCGCAGGCGGGCTGCTCGACCCGCGGTTCGTCGCCGTTCCGCTTGCCGACAGCCTCCGTGGCGCCGAGCTGATCGCCGGCCACGTGGCGGCGGTGGATCTGTCCGGCCGGACGCTCGAGGTGCACAACCGGGCGGGCGCAGTCGAGACGGTGCGCTTCGACCGGCTGGTGCTGACGCCGGGCTCGGTCACCCGGCTGTTCGACATCCCCGGCCTCGCCGAGCACGCCCTCGGCCTCAAGACGACCACCGAGGCCCTCTACCTGCGCGACCGGTTGCTCGAACAGCTGGAGTTGGCCGCACGCGAGACCGATTCGGCCATCGCCCGCGCGCGCCGCACCGTCGTGGTGGTCGGCGCCTCCTACGCCGGCGCCGAGCTGACCGCGCAGCTGCGTGCCCTCGCCGACGAGGTCGCCCGGCAGCGCCATTTCGACCCGCAGGAGGTGCGCTTCGTACTCCTCGACATGGCCGACCGCGTCATGCCCGAGGTGGGCGAGAAGTTGAGCGACAAGGTGCTCGAGGTGTTGCGTTCGCGCGGTATCGACATCCGCCTGGGCACCACCATCGACCGGTTGACCAACGAGGTCGCCGAGCTGAGCGACGGCACCACGGTGGCCACGCACACGGTCGCGTGGGCTGCCGGCGTCAGCGCCAACCCGCTGATCGAGTCTCTCGGATTACCGACCGAGAAGGGCCGGCTGGCGGTGCGCGCCGACCTGTCCGTCCCGGATCACCCCGACGTCTTCGCGGCCGGGGACGCCGCGGCGGTGCCGGACACCACGAAGTCGGACAGGGGTGCCATCACACCCCCGACCGCACAGCACGCGGTGCGACAGGGCAAGGTGCTCGCACGCAACGTGCTCGCCTCGATCGGGGTCGGGACGTCGACGGATTACCGCCACAACGATCTGGGGCTGGTCGTCGATCTGGGACCGCGGTTCGCGGTGGCCAACCCCGTCGGAGTGCACCTGTCCGGCTACGCGGCCAAGGCCGTCACCCGCGCCTACCACCTGTTCTCGTTGCCGCGCGGCGCCAACCGCATGGCGGTGGCAGCCGCCTACCTGGGCGACGCGGTCTACCCGCGCCCGCTGGTGTCCTTCGGACTCGTCGACAAGGACGAGGCGTCGTTCGCGCGCAGCGAGGGCATTCCGGTCTCGGACGGCCGCTGAACCGCTCGGGAACGCGGTGCACACGCCGGCAAACTCTCAGTTGTGGGCGGGTCGGGGCGCACTGTCGATGACGTCGCTCGCCCACCCGTACATCCACTGGGTGGCCGATGCGCCGTCGAGTGCCCAGTAGTCGGTGGTCGCGTACATCGCGTGCACGGGATTGTCGATCGCCCCGGCGAGCTGACTGATAGCCCGGATCGGGTTGGTGACGGTCGGCGAATCGCAGATCAGATCACCGGGCGCGCAGATCGACTGGACCCGGTCTTCGAGCTCACCGAAGCCCCCTGAGCGGGGCCCGGTCATGGTGATGCCGGGCACGAGCCGGCCCATGCCGGCCAACGCCACCTCGGCTCCCACCCCCTCCGGTGATGGCCCGATGTCGTTCTGTTCGCCGTACTCGCGTCGGCCGTCGGCGATCAGCCCGACGCCCAGCACCAGGTCCTCATCCGCGGCGTCGAGGACACCGCGCCCGTTGCCGATGTTGCTGGCCAGGTCGCCGGCGATGACCGCGCCCTGCGAGAAGCCCATGATCACGTACCGCGTCAACGGACAATCCCGGTTGGTCTGGATGATCTTGCCGGCCGCCCGCTTGTATCCCTGCGAGCGGGAGAAGTCGTAGTCGCGTTGCCGGTCGGCCAGGTTGGTCGGATTCCGGAACTGGGCGACGTAGGGCACGGTGTACACGCTCGTGCGTGAGTCCGGGAACTCGTCGGCCACCGCGTCGGAGATCCGCAACATCAGCGACTGCGGGTTCGCGGTGGGTTGGTACGGATCGTCGTCGGACGCCGACTCCCACGTCCCCGGGATGACCAGGGTCAGCACGTCCGGGCAGTCGGCCGACTGGGCGTCGGGCCGCCTGGGTTCGGTGGTCGACTCGCCGGGTCCGATGGGAATCCGGGGTGGTCCGGGTTGCAGCAACACGATCACCAGCACCACGATCAGGACGATCGCGAGGGCCGCCAGCAGACCGAGGAACAGCAGAATCTTCGGCAGTCGCCGTCTGCGGCGCTGCGATCTCCGTGCGTTCACCTATCAGCAGTAGTTCTCGTCGGCTGCCTTGATGACCTTGTCGGCCTTCGCATTGGCTTCCACGACGGTATCTGTGCCCGGGCCGACCGACGCGGTGACGAACGCCTTCACCGTGACCGGGTCGGTGCCCTTCTTGCGTTCGTTGCACACGTATTCGGCCATCGTGAGCGCCACCGAGTTGTCGGTGTCGCCCATGAAGGTGACGTTCTGCTCCTTCAGCGCCGCCAGGTAGGCCTGCCCCTTCGGTCCGATCTCCTGGCCGCCCGGTCCGGGGAAGCTCTGCGGCACGCCGGTGCTCGGGTTGGGCGCCGTGGCCGGCAGCGCCGTTCCGGCCGAGTCCTCACGAGTCGGTTCGCCGGTGTCGTCGGGTTCTGCAGTGGCGCTGGGCGAGGGTTCTGCCGACGCGACCGCCGACGACGACGGCGTCGTCGAGTACATCGAGGTGGTCGTCACCGGGTTGCTCGTGATCGGGGCCGTTGCCGTCGAGTCATCGGCGCACGCCGACACCGAACCCACGGTCAGCGCGAGTCCCGCCGCGACCATCGCGAGTTGCAGAAACTTTCGGGTCATCGTCACTTCCTCGTCGCACCCGGCCGCGACGTCGTCGACGCATCCGGGTTCTCACACCTGCTGCCGCGGCTCGCCTCCTGCGCTCCGCCTTGCGTCAGGCTACCGCCTCCCAGGCGGGCAAATCGCTACCCGACCCACCCCACCAGCAGAAACGTGCCGATTACTCAGTGAAGTCTCAGCCCCGGCGACGGGTCGCGCTCAGATTGACCCGCCGCCGCGTGCCGATGGTCACTTGGTGACCTTCGCACCGTCCTTGGCGGTCCAGACGATCCGGCCGTGTTCGAACGTGTTGAGGCGGCCCTTTCCGTCTCGGGTGGGCATCTCGTCACTGGTCGGCAGACCCAGCTTGCCACCCGGCCCGCCGGCGGCGACGTACTCGCCGCCGATGCCGCCGCCGACCATCTTCGGCCCCTTCGGACCGGTGATAATCCGCCCGCCGCGGAAGTCCTGGGCCTTGCCGCCCGGCACACCGTAGACCGGTGTCAGGCATTCGCCGAGGAGTTCCTTGTTCGCCTCGTAGGCCTTCGGGAACCCGACCTTGCAGGCCGGGTGGTCGTTCATCAGACCGAGCGCGCCGGCCGCCTGCGGCCAGGACTGCTGCATCTCGAACTGCCAGTACGGCCAGGTGTGGGTACCCGACGGTCGGTAGACCGCCTGGCCCGGGATGCCCAACTGGTTGAGCTTGATCGCGAACTGCTGTGAGGTCACCCGGCTGAGGATCTCCAGGCCGACTCCGGAGTAATTGGTGGCCAGCAGGGGGATGTCCGACGGCTTGTCGTGCGGACCGACCAGACCGTTGCCCGAGGACACGTACAGGCTGGTGCCGCGCAGGTTCTCGGCCAGCAGGTAGGGGTCGTGTTCCTGCCATGCCGGGTCGCTGGGCGGACCGAACATCTTCATCGAGTCGTAGCCGCCGCCGTCGCGCAGTGCGAACTGGATCGCCTGCGGCATGCCGTAGGAGGTCAGCTGCAGGATGCCCGAATAGGACGCGGCGTACTTGTAGAAGCCGGGGTTACGAGCGGCCAGCATCATCGCCGCCGAGCCACCCATCGACAGCCCCTGGATGCCCCGGACGTCGGTGGAACGCCAGTCGCTCTCGAGGATCGGCGGGAGTTCGGACTGCAGGAAGGTCTCCCACTGATAGTTCTTGCCCTTGTCGGGTTCTTTCCAGTTGGTGTAGAAGCTGGACTCACCACCGATGGGCAGGACCACGTTGACGTTCTTGTCGCGGTAGAAGTCCTCGATGCTCGTGTTGATGATCCAGCCGCTCTGGTCCTCCTGCGCCCGCAGGCCGTCGAGGGTGATCAGCTGTGGGAACTTCTCCTTCGGCTTGGCCCACCAGTCGCGGGCGAGCAGCAGCTGCACCTGGATGTTGGTACCCATCGCCGGTGAATCCACCCACAACGCGACTCGGCGGTCGGTGTACCAGAAGGTGTTGGTGACCCGCGCCGGTCGGGTCGCGGCCACCGGGGCGGGTGCCGGCGCCTGCGGGGCAGGCGCGGCCGACTCGGGAGCCGGGGCCGGCGGCTGTACCGCAGGCGCTCCGGGTTCGGGAGCCGGCACCGCGCCGGCCGGGATGGTGGGGGCGGCCAGAACCATCACCGCCGCGGCAGCCGTCACCGCACCGGTGGCCCATCGCCGGGGGCCGCCTGAGCGACCTCGCTGACCGATGTACCCCCGAACATCGTCAGTCGTGTTCCGCGTGCTGCTGCGCGCCACGACTTGCCGAACCACTTGCCAGTTCACCCTCGGACTCCTTCACACCACCTGAGCATCACGGCGTTTGACCAGGTGAGTGTGTAACTCTTTCCCCAGAAGTCACAACAACCTCACAGACAACAAAACGCCCTACGTGTTTCTTACACGTAGGGCGTTCTGTTTTGCGTGCGCCACGCTGTTACGCGTGGGATTTCTGTGACTGATGTTGTCCGGCGACTCAGTCGCCGGTCACCTCAGCGGAAGAACCCGCGGTTCTTGGCGTTCCAGAGCATGTCCTGCCAGTAACCCCAGGCATGGGTGCCGTTGGAGTAGTACGTCATCAGCGGCAGACCCTGCACGAGGGCGGCGGCTTCGAATGCCTTCGCCTGGGTGAATGCCAAGACCTCCAGGGTCGAGCCCTTGAACAGATCGTCGAACACGTTCGGCAGCGAGTTGTACTGACCGAACAGTCCGTTGCCGGAGCCGATGAACACCTTCATGCCGTGCATGCGGTTGATGTTCATGAACGGGTCGTTGGCGAACCAGCGCGGGCTCCAGGGCGGACCCCACATGGCGTCGATGTTCCACGGCTTCGGGTCGACGTCGAACATCGCCAGACGCAGCGCGGTGCGCATACCGGGCGCATTGAGGAAGTTGTATCCCGACAGCGAGGCGGCGCGGTCGAAATTGTGGCGGTTCTGGGCCGCGATCACGAGCGCGGCGTTACCGCCCGACGACAGACCGGCGATCGCGTACTTGCGGCTGGCGCCGACGCGGAAACCGCGCCGGTCGAGTTCGCGGACCAGCGTATTGGTGATGACGCAGTCCCACATGTAGCGGTACGGCTGGTTGTTGAAGTTGCTGGGCGCATCCCAATTGGTATAGAAGCTGGCCGGTCCACCGATGGGCTCCACGACGTTGACGCCGGAGCGGACCATCTCCTGGACGTTGGTGTTGATCTCCCAGCCGCTGTAGTCGTACTGGGCGCGCATGCCGTCGAGCAGGATCGCGGTCTTGTAGTTACCCGGACGCTTCCAGGCACGCACCTTCACGTTGGGCATGCCGCATCCGTTGACCCAGAACTCCTGCTTGCCGATCTGGGTGCCACCGATCCGGGCGCTCGCGTCACCGGCACCGCCGATCACACCGGCCAGGCCGATCACGGTCGCCATCGCGATGAACGCCGCGACGGCTCGGTTTCGTGCCCAACCGGCTCTTGGCGGCCTGGCAGCAGCTTCACGCATCGACTGATATCTCCCTCTGTCATCCGGGCGGAACGGGACAACCTCCCCGATCCGCCGGATCCTCCTACGACACCCGGCCGCTGACATCCCCCGACGACGCTCTGGCGAATCGCCACCGCACGCGAGCACATCGCGCGCCGCACAGCCCGATTTCGGCCGTTGAGCACCGTTTCGGGAGCCTATTGCATCCCCCCAACGCTGACAAACGCTGTGATAGCTCTCACATTTGCTCGTCGGCAAGCCGTTATGCAGTCAGCGCACCGGTGTCCTGGTCACGTTGATCTATCGACCAAGTCGGGCCGAACGTTACCGATTCGAGATATCGATGAGCAAACCCGCGTCCCGCATGGATGGATGTCAGCGTGGATGAATCCGGGGCGGCATCTGCAGACCGCACCGCTGGATCTCGTATTCGGGTTCGCGTTCGATCCGATAGTCGGTGAACTCGAACGACTCCTTGAGGTTGCGTTTGAACCGTTCGAACGTCCACGTCGCCTCATACGAGTCGAAGCGGTCCTGGGTCTGCGGGCACTTCAGCGCCACCTGCGCCTGCGCCACCACGTCCTCGTCCAGATACCCGGGCAGGACCGGCTTGCGCGGGTACGCCCCGGCCTCGGCGACCACCCATTCCGACGGCAACACCTTGTCGTGCCCGATGCGTCCGTCCTCGAGGCGTTCGGTGTGCGCGGCGAGCGGATAGGCCAGACCCATCTGATCGATGACGCGGACGTCGAGCGGGGCGTTCATACTCGTCATCCCCAGGTTGAGGAAGTAGACGGTGAGCTTGCGGTCCTCGGGTGCGATGTTGCCGGGCAGCTTCGCGATGTACCACTCGTCATAGTTGAACGACGGCAGGATCACGCCGCCTTCGTCGTGATAACGCTCGATCCATTCGGCCATCGCACCCATGCGGGGATAGTCGAGGTAGTCCTCGGCGGTCACCGGGTTCTCGTTGCCCATGTTGGTGACGTAGAAGCGACGCTCGTCGACGATGCCGCTGCGACCGATGTCGGTGCCGGCATTGGGGAGTACGTTGTGGCTGCACACCGCGGCCCACGCGACGATGGTCACCCAGAAGGCACCCATGACCACCGATCCGGCGAGCTGCACCCGCGTGCGGCGCCGCGCGGCGGCGTCGGCAGTCGATGTGAACGCCGCTCGCAGGTGGGCCGGAATGGTCACCGGCACCACCATCAGCGGCAGCAACAACGTGAACAACGGGACCAGCAGCACACGGCCGTGCATGAAGTCGCCGCCCTGCCGGATCCAGTAGATACCGCCGATCAACCCGGCCAGCAGCACCGTGACGGTCACCGCCGTGGGACTCTGCAGAGCCGCCGACCACCCGGCCACCCGCTGCCGACAGGTCAGCCGGACAGGCTCGGACCGCTCGGGTTCGGACGGATCGGGTTCGCCCTTCTCACCGGCGAGGCGGCGTCCACCCACCAGGATGATGCCCGTCACGATCACCAGGATCACCGGCAGCAGCAGGGCGTAGGGCCCGAACAGGTTGGCCAGATAGAGCAGGCCCTGATGCCACTTGGCGCCGCTGGCGTCCTTGGCCACCGCGGGATTGGGCACCAGCAGCGCGTAGTACCCCATCCGGAAGACCTGATATCCCACCGGCAGCACCGCGGCGACCAGGATCATGCCGATCCGCATGGGCCATGAGGTGGGTGCGAGGATCACCAGCAGCAGGACCAGCGCGCCGAGGATGGTCAGCTCGGGCCGGATCAGCGGCGCCAGTCCGGCGGTGAATGCCAGCGTCAGCGTCGCGGCCCGCTGCCACCCCGACGGATCGATGGCCGGCCGTCGGCTCCAGGCGACCAGCTGACACCACAGGACCGCGACCCAGAAGATGCACAGCCCGTTCTCCAGGCCGCTGGTCGCGAAGTCCCGTGCGGGCGGCAACGCGACGTAGGCGATCACACCGAACGGCAGCAACAGCGTCCAACCGTCCCCGGTCAGGCCGCCGAGTCGGGTGCGGTGGAGCCGCGCGGTGCCGTACATCGCGATCGGGATCGCCGCGACCGACAGCACCAGCGCCACCCACAGGGCCACGTACTCGAGCTGACCGTCGGTGACCCAGGCCCAGAACCACAGCACGTAGGTCCAGGCGGTCGAGGTGTTGGCCTCGACCCGCTCGCCGGCGTTGAACACCGGGCCGTTGCCGGCGAAGAGGTTGCGCAGTGTCCGCAGCACGATCAGTCCGTCGTCGGCGATCCACCGGCGCTGCCACACACCGATGGTGAACAGGGTGGTGACCGTGACCGTGCCGATCAGGAAACTGATGACGGGCACCCACTGTCGGGCACCCCAGGTGCGCGGTCCACGGCCGGAATCGGCGACGGCGATCGGCTCGGTGCGGGCGTCGTCGGTGCCGGCCCCAGTGCTGTCGACTGTTGAAGACCCCAGGTCAGGAGACCGCATAGACCGCGACACCCACACACACCAACCAGGCGACGGCCAGCAACTGCAGGACGCGGTCACCGAGCGCGATCTCTTCGGGTTCTCCGGCCTGACCACCGTCGATGTCGACCGCGTAGCGCAGGATCGCGATCGTGAACGGCACCATCGACACGGAGTAGGCGACATTCGTGTCGGCGTTGTCGAACGCCCAGAGGCCGTAGAAGATCACCACCGCGGTCGCCGACAAGGTCCACACGAACCGCAGGTAGGTGGTGGTGTAGTACTGCAGCGCCTTGCGGATCTTGGCGCCGGTGCGTTCGGCCAGCTGCAGTTCCGCGTACCGCTTGCCGGCGGCCATGAACAGCGATCCGAACGCCATCACCAGCAGGAACCACTGCGACAGCTCGATCTCGGCGGCGACACCACCGGCGATGGCACGCAGCAGGAAGCCCGACGAGACGATGCAGATGTCGATGACCGGCTGGTTCTTCCAGCCGAAGCAGTAGCCGAGCTGGATGCCGAGGTAGATGGCGATGACGACCGCCGTCTCCCAGTTGGCGAGCAGCGAGATCCCCAGCGATGCCACCGCGAGCACGACCGCCAGACCGTAGGCCAGCGGCACCGGCACCACGCCCGCGGCGATCGGGCGGAACCGTTTGGTGGGATGGTTCCGGTCGGATTCGACGTCGCGGGCGTCGTTGACCAGATAGATGGACGACGCGACCAGGCAGAACGCGACGAAGGCGATCGCGACGGGCGCGAGCACATCGCTCTCGCCCACGCTGCCCGCCGCCAACGGCGCGGCGAGAACGAGGACGTTCTTCACCCATTGCCGGGGGCGGACCGCCTTGATCAGGCCGGTCGCCAGATTCTTCGGCGGTGCCAGCACCGGTTCATGCTCGATCGGCTCTTCGCTCATGTCCTCGGACTCATCTCGTAGCGACGTTGGTCGCGAACAGTCTGTCACCCGCCGTGACGGCCGCCGCGCTCGCCGCTCCGATGGCCGCTCCGGCGAGCACGTCGGTCGGGTAGTGCACGCCGAGGACCAGCCGCGACAACAGCATCGGCGGGACGAGTACCGCAGGCAGGGCCGCCGGCGGTAACCCGGCCGCCCGACCGATGAGAATGGCGGCGGCAGTGGTGGAGGTGGCGTGCGACGACGGGAAGCTGAGTTTACTGGGGGTGGACACCCCGACGCGGATGCGCTCATCGTGCGGACGCCTGCGCCGGACCACCCGTTTGATGACAACCGACGCGGCGTGCGCACCGAACGCACCGACGCCGGCCTCGGCCCACCGCCGCAGGGCCGGCTGATCGTCGCGTCGCCAGGCGGCGGCCGCACCGACACCGGCGATCGCCAGCCACCCCAGCGAGTGTTCGCCGAAGTGCGACAGGCCCCGCGCTGCCGACACCGCAGCGGAGCGATCGGCAGCCATGCGTTGGACCGCGAGGAGTGCAGCGACCTCACCGGTCGCCGGTGGCAGCACCACCGGCGCCGAGGGCGTCTCAGTCGATTCCGAAGACACGCGCCCAACTCTCCTGACTCGTCAGTTCTGCATGTTTGGCCCGGTAGTCCTCGCGCATCGCCGGGAAGCGGTCCTTGAGTTCGCGCACGAGTGCCGCCGACTCCTTGGCCAGCGCGATCATCTTGTCGCGGTCACGTTTGCGGTAGACCACCCCGCGGCCGTCGGCGGTGGTCACGGTGACGCCGTCGACGCGTCCCAGACTGAACCAGCGCGCCTCGATCGGCGGGAAGTTGGCCTGCGGCACCTCGTGATGGCGCGGGTCGGCCGGCTTGGCGTTGCGGACCAATGCGGCGGTCAGCGACTTCAGTTTGGCGACCTTGCCCTCGGGGATGTTGGTGCCCAGATGGGTGGCCTGACCGCTGGTGCGGGGCAGCTCGGTGGCCGACGGCAACACGACCGCGTCGGGGTACTGCTTGCGCATCGCGGCGATCTTCGGCAGCGCGGTCGGCAACAAGCTGCGGATGTGATCCGGCCCGGCCAGGAAGTCGCGGATGGCCTCGTTCTGGATCGCCACCGTCGAGTACTCCAGGCAGAGAAGGTGTTTTGCCGTCGCCTTGACCATCGACTTGACGATGCCGTCGATCGGGCCGTCCTTGGTCAGCGACGCAACCACCAGTCGGTTACGCAGGTGGAAATAGGCCTGCCAGTCGATGGCGTCGTCCTTGTCGCTCCACGCCATGTGCCAGATCGCGATCCCGGGCACCGTCGCGGTTGGGTAGCCGGCCTTGGCGGCACGCAGCGCGAACTCCCAGTCGTCCCACTTGATGAACAGCGGCATCGGCAGGCCGATCTCCTCGGCGCACTGCCGCGGGATCATGCACATCCACCACCCGTTGCCCTCGACGTCGATGCGTCGGTGCAGGTTCTTGGAGTTCTCCCGGTCGCGCAGCGGGTACTTCGCGAAGTTGTGGTCGTAGGAGACGAACGGCGCGGCGGTCCACATGAACTTCTCACGGTTGATGACCTCGCCCATGCAGTGCAGATGGCTGCGGTCCTGCAGGTTGAGCATCTGCCCACCGACGAGCATGGGAGACTTGGCGAATCGCGACATGGCCAGCGCCCGCAGGATCGAGTCGGGCTCGATCATGATGTCGTCATCCATGTAGAGGATGTAGGGAGAGTCGGTGCGACGCAACGCCTCGTACATGATCCGGGCGTACCCGCCGGAGCCGCCGAGGTTCGGCTGATCGAAGATGTGCAGCCGGTCGCCGAGTGCGGCGGACGCCTCGGTGTAGCCGGGTTCGTCGACCACCTTCTTGTTGCCCTGATCGGGCATCATGACGGCGTCGATCACCTCGTCCACCAACGGATCCGAGGTGAGCGCGGCCAGTGCGTTGACCGCATCGGTCGGCCGGTTGAAGGTCGGGATGCCGATGGTGACGCGTTTGGTCTCGTCGCCGGTCGATGCCTCGATCGGCGAATACCAACCGGCCGCCACGATCTCGGTGTCGGTGTCGGTGGTGATGTCGAACCAGATCCAGCCGCCGTCTTCGAACGGGCCGAGGTCGAGCTCGAATTCGGCCACACCGCGGCCGTTCTCGTCGGTGGCGATCAGGTCGCCGCCGATACCGATGCGCGAGCCGTCGATCTTCGAGCGGTACAGATCCACCCGGCAGGTGCCGACCACCTCGACGCGCAGCACGACCGACGTGAGCACGCTCCAGCGGCGCCAGTAGGCGGCGGCGAAGGCGTTGAAATAGGTCTCGAAGCTCACCTCGGACTCGGTAGCGAGCGACACCGACGTCCGACTCGGCGCGTGCGCGCGCCTTGCGTTGTTCGGCGATTCGACGAGGTACAGCGACCGCACATCGATCGGCTCGCCCGGCCGCGGGAAGATGACGCGCTGCAACAGCGCGGTCGCCTTCGACGGACCGGCACCTGCCTCGGGAATGTCGGTCTGGTTCACAGGGGTCACTGTCATGTATTCCGCCTCATCGGTTCACACACCCGGTCACTGCCCGTCGGACGTCGAGAGCGGAGCGCCCTCGGCGAGGTGCGGCGCCAGGGTGTTGTCGAACATGGTGAGCGCACTGGCGATCGCCATGTGCATGTCCAGGTACTGGTAGGTGCCCAGCCGCCCGCCGAACAGCACGTTGCGCTGTGCCGTCTCGGCTTTCGCGAGATCGCGGTAGGCCGAGACCTTCGCACGATCCTCCGGCGTGTTGATCGGATAGTACGGTTCGTCGTCGGCTTCGGCGAAGCGGCTGTACTCACGCATGATGACCGTCTTGTCGGCCGGGTACGAGTCACGTTCGGGGTGGAAATGCCGGAACTCGTGGATGCGCGTGTACGGGACGTCGGCGTCGTTGTAGTTCATCACCGGAGTGCCCTGGAAATCGCCGGTGTCGAGCACATCGGTCTCGAAATCGAGTGTGCGCCAGCCGAGTCGGCCGGCCGAATAGTCGAAGTAGCGGTCCAGCGGACCGGTGTAGACCACCGGCGCGTCCGGGGACTGCGCGCGCAGGTCGTCGCGGACGTCGAACCAGTCGGTGTCGAGCCGGACCTCGATGCGGTCGTCGGCGGCCATCTTCTCCAGCCACGCCGTGTAGCCGTCGACCGGCAGACCCTCGTAGGTGTCGTTGAAGTAGCGGTTGTCGAAGGTGTAGCGCACCGGTAGCCGGGCGATGTTGCCGGCGGGCAGTTCCTTCGGGTCGGTCTGCCACTGCTTGGCGGTGTAGTGCTTGACGAACGCCTCGTACAGGGGGCGACCGATGAGACTGATCGCCTTCTCCTCGAGGTTGCGTGCCTCGGCGGTGTCGATCTCGGCGGCCTGCTCGGCGATCAGTGCGCGCGCCTCGTCGGGTGAGTAGTAGCGGCCGAAGAACTGCGCGACCAGGCCCAGTCCCATCGGGAACTGGTAGGCCTGCCCCTGATACATCGCAAAGACGCGGTGCTGATAGCCGGTGAAATCGGTGAACTGGTTGACGTAATCCCACACCCGCTTGTTGGAGGTGTGGAACAGGTGTGCGCCGTACTTGTGGATCTCGATGCCGGTGGTCGGCTCGGCCTCGGAGTACGCGTTGCCACCGATGTGCGGCCGGCGGTCGATTACCAGCACCCGCTTGTCCAGCTGGGTCGCGGCCCGCTCGGCGATCGTCAGTCCGAAGAATCCGGAGCCGACGACGATCAGGTCGACGGGGCTGCGGTTCTCACCATTTCCTGCCACGGGTGTTCAGGGTAACGGACCAAACCTGAGGAATCGCCGTGCACACGGCCGCGCGGCCGCGTCGACCTGCACATCCGCTGTCCGTCGGTTCGCGGTGTGAGATTTCGCGGATCTGGGTACCCTCGCACAGATCGGCCTGCAGCCACTGGGCATCGACGTCGTCAGACGACCCCGGAGGGCGCCAATGACCGATTTTCACGTTCGCAGCGACCACTCGCCGATCGAACGTGCGGTGGTGGTGGTGCCCGCGCACAACGAGGAAGTCCTGCTGCCACGCTGCTTGGCCGCACTCGAGGTGGCCGCCGAGGCCGTCGGCGCCGACGTGGAGATCATCGTGGTGCTCGACGCCTGCACCGATGCTTCCTGGCAGGCGGTGCCCGCCCATGTCTCTTCCCTGACCTGCAGTGCACGGTCGGTGGGCGCCGCTCGTCGCGCCGGTTTCGGCTACGCCGCACATCCCGATCGGGCACGCGCGCACTCCGAGCAGACCACCTGGTACGCCACCACCGACGCCGACTCCGAGGTGCCGCCGGACTGGCTGCGGAGCCAGCTCGAGGCGGCAGCCGAGGGCGTCGACGCGTTTGTCGGGACGGTGGTGCCCGTCGGCTGGGACGACTGGCCGTCGTCGGTCGCGGGGTTGTTCGCCGACCGCTACCGCGCCGATGACAACCACCATCACGTGCACGGCGCCAACCTGGGCTTTCGCGCCGACGCGTATCGGCGTATCGGTGGTTTCGCCCCGCGGACCGGCGACGAGGATGTGGACATCGTGCGCCGCCTGATGGCCTCGGGTGCCCGGGTCCGACGCAGCGGCCGGTCCCCGGTGGCGACCTCGACGCGACGTGACGGACGCACGGATGCGGGTTTCGCCGGATATCTGCAGGGCCTCGAGATCCTCTGCCGCAGATCCACACATGACCGACGTCTGCATGACCGACACCCAGCCGACCGACACCCGCATGACTCGGAGGTGGCCCGATGATGTGTGACGCCCCCGCACTCGCACTGCGCGTCGTGACCGACGGTCACCTCGACGTCCCGCTCCCGGGCCGCGGTGACACCGCCGAGCGGCTGCGCGTCCTGGCCGGACTGTGCCATCGCGACATCTCCATGGGCCGGCTCGTCGAGGCCCACCTCGACGCGGACGCGATCCTCGCCGACATCATCGGCGAGCGCACCGGGGACGGCGAGTTCTGGGGGGTGTGGGCGGCCGAACCGCCGGAGCCAACGGTGACCGCCGAACGGCAGGCCGGCCGATGGGAACTCACCGGGGCCAAACCGTGGTGTTCGGGGGTCATCAGCTGCACCCATGCCCTGGTCACCGCACGCGACGCGGACCGGCGGCGCCTGTTCGCGGTCGATCTGCAGCAACCCGGGGTGCGCCCGGAGCGCGGTGGGTGGGCCGCGACGGGGATGCGGACCACCGAGACCGGCACCGCCCGCTTCGACCGGGCCGTCGCACGCCCCATCGGTGAGCCCGGGGCATATCTGGACCGGGCAGGCTTCTTCCACGGCGGGATCGGCGTGGCCGCCTGCTGGTTGGGCGGTGCTCGCAAGGTCGCCGACACGCTGTACGCCACCGCCGCTCGGGGTCGCGACGACGACATCACGCTGATGCATCTCGGTGCGGTCGACGCCCGCCTCGCCGAGGGGCAGGCGCTGCTCTCCCATGCCGCCGCTGCAATCGACTCCGCTCCCGAGGGCCTGGAGCGGGCGCGTCGGCTGGCCTCGCAGGTGCGGTGGAGTGTCGAGCAGATCGCCACCGATGTCATCGACCGGGTCAATCGCGCGCTGGGGCCCGCGCCGCTCGTGCATCACCGCGAGCATGCGCAGGCTGTCGCCGACCTCGGGGTCTACATCCGCCAGTCCCACGCCGACCGCGATCTGGTGACCCTCGGTCGCCTCGTCGTCGAGGAATCGACCGCCCGGCGCCCGACCGCACAGGAGGACCGATGCCGGTGACCGAACCACAGTCCACCGCCGACGGCCTGGCCGGCACTCCGGTCACCGCGGACGGCACTCGAGAGGATGCCTGGCAGACCTGGATCACGGCACACGGGCCGTGGCCGGAGTTGACCCTCGACGTCGAGCGCCTGGTGGTGCTCGGCGCACACCCCGACGACGAGGTACTCGGCGCCGGCGGCATCATGGCCGCGGCCGCACGGGCCGGCATCGAGGTCGTCGTCGTCTGTATGTCCGATGGCCGAGCCTCGCACCCGGGTTCGCCGACGCTGTCCGCCGATCAGCTCGCCGACCGGCGGCATGTGGAGCTCGACGCCGCCACCGAGATGCTGGGTGTCGCGCGTCCCCGGTGGTGCGGGTTGACCGACGGGGCGCTCGCCGCGGAGCGTCACACGGTTGCCGGGATCACCGAGTCGATCGTCGCCGAGGCACCCGATGTCCGGACCGGCCTGCTGTCGGTGTGGTCGGCCGACGGCCACCCCGACCACGACGCGGTGGGCGCCGTCGCGGGGGAGGTGGCCGCGCGCCTCGATCTGCCGGTGTGGTGGTATCCCATCTGGATGTGGCATTGGGCCCGGCCCGGCGATCCCACCATCCCGTGGCATCGCCTGCGCGCGCACCGCATCGATCCGACCATCCTGGCGGTCAAACATGCGGCGATCAACGCCTTCGACACCCAGGTCCGGCCGTTGTCGGATGATCCGGCCGACGCGGCGGTCCTGCCGCCCCATGTGCTCGCCCACCTGATCCGATCCCGAGAGTTCGTGTTCGCATGACGACGGGCGCCGGGGGCGCATCGCCGACGCGGTCGATGTCCGACACCTACTTCCACGACATGTACGCCGGCAGCGACGATCCCTGGGGATTCGCGGAGCGCTTCTACGAGCGCCGCAAATACGCGTTGACCCTGGCCTCGTTGAGCGCGGAACACTATCCCCACGTCTTCGAACCGGGCTGCTCGATCGGGGTGCTCAGTGATCAACTGGCCCGGCGCAGCGATCGGCTGCTGTGCACCGACCTGAGCCCGCGCGCGGTGGAGCTGGCGACCCGTCGGCTCGCCCATCACGGCGATCGGGTACGGGTGCAGATCGGTGACCTCCTGACCGATTGGCCGGACGAGGAGTTCGACCTCATCGTGCTCAGCGAGGTGCTCTATTACCTCGATCCCGACGCCCTCGACGGTCTGCTGGAGCGGCTGCCGGCATCGCTGAGTTCCGGCGGGGAGATGATCGCCGTGCACTGGCGGCACGAGGTCGCCGAGTATCCGCAGTCGGGTGACGACGTGCATGATCGGCTGCGGCACGGACCACTGCACCACGCCGGCGGTTACCGCGACGCCGACCTGCGCCTCGACGTGTTCACCGCCCGTGCCGGACCGTCGGTCGCGCAGCGCGAGAATCTCGTACCCTGATCTGGTCACGAGAGCACCCGTAGGGGGCGGGCAGGGATTCGCGGAGGAATGACCATGAACGAGACGCAGACGACCAGAATGGCCGAACTCATCCGGGAGATTCGGACCGAGGGCGACGACACCGCCGCAGTACTCGGACGCATCTCCGCCGCCGCCGTCGACTCCGTCCCCGGCACCGAGTTCGCCAGCGTCACCATGGTGACCGCCGGCCGGATCGAGACCCCGGTCGTCGTCGGCGACCTCGCCGGGAAGTCCGACGCCCTGCAGCGCGAGTTCAACGAGGGCCCGTGTGTGCGGTCGGCCGTCGACGACACCACGATCATCATCGACGACATGCGCCGCGAGAACCGCTGGCCACGGTACGCCGAGGCCGCCACCGAACTCGGCATCGGATCGATGGCCTGCTTCTGCCTCTACATCGACGGGCACGATTTCGGCGCACTGAACCTGTTGAGCACCACCACGCACGCGTTCGAGCCCGACGCGATCGCGGTCGGCCAGCTGTTCGCCGCGCACTGTGCCACCGCGTTCTCCGCGGTCCGCGAGAAGGACCAGTTGCTCACCGCGCTGAGTTCCCGCGACATCATCGGGCAGGCGAAGGGCATGATCATGGAGCGCTACCAGGTCGATGCCGACCAGGCGTTCCGGTTGCTCGCGCGGCTGTCCCAGGACAGCAACACAAAACTGATCGAGGTGGCCAAGAAGATCATCGAAGCCGGCCCGGACGCGAACTGACCCCCACGGCGGGCCCAGCGTCATGCGTCACTACTGCAGGCGATCGGCGTCCGGGAATCCCTGCACCGGCTGCCCACCACCGGACAGGTAGTCGGCGAGGCTCGTGCCGACCAATGCATGCGCACCGGTCTGCTCGCTGAACAGCATCATGCCGCGCTGGAACACCGCGATCACACCGTTCCCGTCCGGGGTCAGGTTCGGTACGCCGATCGCCTGACCGAGCGGGCCGGTGACCCCGCCGAGCTCGCCGTAGCGGCCGTTGATGGCCTCGGTACCCGTCGACAGGAGCTGTTCGGCGCCGGGCAGGAGTTGGTCGGTGAGTCTGAGCAGGTTGCCCAGGTCCAGTCCGCCACCGCCGGGCATGTCGGGACCGGTGGGTGGCTTCACGATCTTCGGTCGGATGGCCTGCCCCTTGACCGAGAAGAACGCCGACTTGAGTCCCAGTCGGGTGCGGGCCTCTTCGCCGCTGACCTCGACAGTTCCGCCGGAGCCGACGGCGCGGACCTTGATCGCGCGGCCGTCCTCGGCACCGAGGCCGTTGGCCTCCACGACCTCCAGCGCGCGCAGCGCGCCGACGCCGAACGCGGAGCCGACGGTGCCGGCGCCGATCGTCGCGGTCCAGTTGTGGTTCGGCGAGACGGTATCGCCGTCGTCGCGCACCGCAGGGAAACGGCCGCCCGCGGTGTAACCGCCAGTGGAGGCGGAGAATTCGGTGAAGGCGGGCTTGCCGCCCTGCAGCAGGATCTGCCCCGGGGTGGCGTCGGCGGCGCGGTTGGTGCGCGGATCCTCGCCCGCCACACCGCCATACACCTGCGAGTTCTGGGTGTCGTCGATCTTCTTGCCACCGGCGATCGCGGCCAGCGCATAGGTGCGCGCCGCGACAGCTTGTGCCTTGAGCGCTTCTGCCCCACCGGAATCCGCCCAGCCCGGCACGCTTTCCTTGGGGATCACACCCTTGACGTAGTCGTCGATGTGGATGCGGTTGGAGACACGTCCGCCGTCGTAGCCGAGGGCGCCGCGATAGGCCTGATTGGAGCCACAGAATTTCAGGAACTCGCCGGGCGGGCGACTCGGGCCCATGTTGATCGGCTCAACCCATTGCGCCGGAACCGACCGCACGACACCGCCACCGCACCCGCTGGTGATGGTGGCGGTACCCCCGGACAGGCTGACCGCCTGTCCGGGAGCCACCATTTGGCCACCGACTCGCATCCCGGCGTCCGCGTGCACATTCACCGAGTTCTTCCCGGTCAGAGCGACCGTGATCTCGGGCCTGTCCACCTTCCCCGCGGTGGTGCCGCCGTAATAGTGGCGCAAAATCTGTGTCGCCGACCAGCCCTTCTGGGCGTAGCCGTACGCACCCCATTGACCCATCCCGCGACCATGTCCGTGGCCGTGGCCGATCAGTGTCACCTCGGAACCGGCCGACAGCGCCACGTCTTCGGAGAGCACTCGCGGCGCGGTCAGCAGCCCGCCGACGAGCAGCGCAGGCACCAACCCGATCGCCGCGAGAGACAGCGAACGGGCACGCGCGTGCCGGGGACGTGCGGAAACCACTGTCGCGAGACCTTCCGTAGGAGCGCGGCCCCGAGGCTGGCAATGGGGCGAGTGTTACTGATGTGACTGCTGTGACGATAGTTAACAGTCGTGGGTCTCGACAACCTCAGCAGGTCACAACCCCATCACGAGTTCCAACGGCCATCGTTGCGTTCCGCTGCATCCAGAACCAGAGACCTCACCTCTGGCCGAAGACCCTCGGCGCGCGGAAGGTCTCTGGCGAGAGATGAGGTGCCTGGGTCGAGTTGCCTAACCGGCGTCCACCCGGTCGCGCATGATGTCGCGCAGCTGCGTGCGCGCGCGGTTGAGTCGCGATTTCACGGTCTGCACACCGACCCCCTGCTGCACGGCGATGTCGGCGTAAGTGAGGTCGCCGAACTCGCGCAGCACGATGGCCTCGCGAAACTCCTCGGGCAGTCGGGAAAGTGCCTCGCGCAACGAATCCCGCAGCGCGATGCGTTCGTCGAAACGTGGGCCCGCGTCGTCGTCGCTGAGTTGGACGGGCTCGTCGGGATCACTGAAATCGGTGATCTGGGTATTGGTCTTGCGCTTGCGCACCACCGTCAGCGCGTTGTTGGCGGCGATGCGGTGCAGCCAGGTGGAGAAGCGGGCCTCGCCCCGGAACTTGTGCAGATTCTGCCAGGCCGCGACAAGCGTGTTCTGCAGGGCGTCCTCGGCGTCATGCGGGTTACCGCAGATGTTGAGACAGACGGCCCACACGTGGTTGCGGTGGGCGCCGACGACCTCGGCGAAGGCACGCTGGTCACCGTCGCGTGCCCGCATCAGGAGCGCGGCCTCATCCATCAGTTTCCCCACCCATCAGTTCCGCCGGCTTATCGGTCCCGCACACCATCTCAGAGTTCGTAGTGACCGTCGTGCGGATCGACGGCGTCGGCCGGGTCCGGGCCGGCGTCGCCCGCCGACAGGTCCTCGTCGGTCTCCGCGGCATCCAGGTCCGATTCGTGGAGGTCCGCGTCGTCGAGCGCGATCTCGTCGGGGCCGGTCACGTCGGGTGCCGGTGCCACGTCATGGTCGTCGGGTGCATGATCGACCGCCGGGTCGACGACGAGTTGTTCGTCGTCTGCCTCCTCGGGCGACGGCGGGGTGTCGTCCATGTCGGGCACGGTGTCGGGGTCGGCCGTCGACGACGGGTCGAACGCGGCCCGCATCGCCGCGTCCCAGACAGCGTCTGGCGGCGGGGGCGCGCCGGCGGGGTCGATGCCGAGCGAAGCCAGGATCGACGGCTCCTCCTGCATGTGAATACCCTCCGTTCGGATGAATCCGTTGTCGCCACCACATGGCGGCCGGTCCCCTGTGTGATGCTACGGGCAGGCGGGATTGTTCCTGCGGGGGAACTGCGGAAGTCGACAAGAATTGATTCATCGACGCCGGGAACATCGCAGACCGCCGATCACGTCAGACCCACGACACGCTCGATCACAGACCACCGGAAGGGACCACCCGCCATGCGCTCCAGCGATCAGGACAACGTCCGCCACACCACCGATGAGCAGGGCAACACCGTCTCGGTCCACTACGACGACGCCGGCAACGTCACCCTTGTGGAGGCCGACACCGACGGCGACGGCCGCTACGACACCGCGGCGGTGACCACCGCCGACGGCACCACGCTCGTCGCCCACGACGACGACGGCGACGGCCGAGCCGACACCATCGCCCACATCGACCGCGACGGCGACCTGACCCAGGTCGACACCGTCGAGAACGGTCAGGTCGTCGCGTCGACGTTGGACAGCAACGGCGACGGACGACCCGACACCCTCATCGAGGACACCGACCGCGACGGCTACGCCGACCGGGTGTCCTACGACCGCGACGGCGACGGCCGTGTCGATTACGTCGTCGCCGACACCGACGGTGATGGCCAGGTCGACACCTACGCCGCCGACACCGACGGTGACGGCTACGCCGACAGCTATGGCGGTCCCGGTGGCTCCTACGGCCAGGACGACACCGGCTCCGGTGGCTATGGCAGCGGCCCCGCCCAGGACGACACTCTCCTCTGACCCCGTCGCACCGAACCCACTCGCCCCCGACCACCCACCGTGGTCGGGGGCGAGTGGCGTGCACCGCAGACACGCCGCCATCACCGCCCCCCGACCCGACCGCCCCGATCGGTGAGTCGCGACATCGTGACGACGAGCAGGACGGTCGTTATGAGCAGCAGGGCGCTGTAGGCCAGGACCGCGTTGGACAACTCTGATTCCCAGATGGCGGCGTCGGCGGTCTGCGGCGCGAGCGGTGAGATCGCCTTCAGGTCAACAGCTCCGGCCGCAGCGGTGTAGCCCCAATAGGACGGGAACAGCCACGGCAGCTGCGCGAGGACGGGTGTGGTGAGCCGGAACAGTCCACCGCAGAGCACCAGCTGAGCAAGCACGAGCACCACCAGCGGCGGCATGGTCTGCTCGACGGAGCGCACACTCGCCGACACCGCCAATCCCACCACTGCGCTCACCGCCGCCAACGCTGCCAGGATGCCGAACAGTTCGAGCGGTGCCGCACCGACCAGGCCGCCACGAGGAGTTCCGTTGCCGGCAAAGGTGATCGCAAGCATCACGGCGGTCTGGCAGATCGCGACGGCCGAGAACACGAGCACCTTGGCGGCGAGATACGCGCCGGCGCGCAGTCCCACGGCCCGTTCGCGGGCGAAGATGTCACGTTCGGCGACCAGATCGCGAACGGTCAGTGCCGTGCCCATGAACGTCGCACCGACGACGAGGATCACCAGGATCTGCAGGGCTTCACCGGCGGTCGCGGACGCTTCGTTGACCCCGAAGCCGGCCGCTCCGGGGACGATCAACGTGAGCAGTCCGAGCACCACGGGCAGCACCGCGAGGAAGGTCAGATATCCCGGGTCGGCGACGATGAGTCGGATCTGTCGCCGAACGACGGTGCTGCACTGATCGATCGCCGACACCCGGGGAACACACACCGGGGCGCCGGTCGGCCGTCGCACCGGATTCGGCGGGGCGGTGGCACGGGTGCGCTCGAGATGGCGCCGATGGGCCAGAACCGGATTCGCGGTGAGGACGGTGAAGATCTCCGCCCAGTCGGTGGTGCCGAAGGCGATCGGGATCTCCTCGGGCCGACCGACGAACGCGGTGCGGCCACCCGGCGCGAGCATCACCACCTGATCGCACAGCGTCAGGTTCGCCAACGAATGGGTGACCACCAACACCACCCGCCCGGCGTTGGCCAGGCGTCGCAACGCCGCCATCACCTGACGGTCCAGCGCCGGGTCGAGTCCCGAGGTCGGTTCGTCGAGGATCAGCAGCGACGGGCCGGTGAGCAACTCCATCGCCATCGACGCCCGCTTGCGCTGTCCGCCGGACAACATGTCGATTCGGGTGTCGAGATGCTCGGTGAGGTGCAGTTCGGCCAGGACGCCGGCAATCACCCGATTCCGGTCGTCGGCGGTGAGGTCGCCCGGCAGCCGGATCTCGGCGGCGTACCGCAGCGCGTGGCGCAGCGTCAGCCGACGGTGCAGAACATCGCTCTGCGGCACCATCCCGATCCGGGTGTGCAGTGTGTCGTATTCCCCGTGGACGTCGCGGCCGTCGAAGGTGACCACCCCAGCGGTGGGTGTGGTCAGTCCGGCCATCACCGCGGCCACGGTGGATTTGCCCGCTCCCGAGGGACCGATCACCGCGGTCAAGGTGCCCGGGCGGGCGGTGAACTCGACGTCACGCAGCAGGGTGGTGTCCGCTCCCAGCGTCAAGCCGACGCCGTGGAGCATCAGTCCGTCGCCGGCAGTGGGCGTCTCGCCGCGCAGCAACTGCCGACCACGCACCACGAAGTCGGTGTTTCCGACGGTGAGTACCGATCCGTCGGGCAGTCGGGCACGGGTGATCCGGCGGCCGTCCACGTGCGTCCCGTTGCTACTCGCCAGATCATCCACCAGGAGGTCGCCGTCGGATTGCAGCGCGATTCGTGCGTGGTGGCGCGAGACCAAGGGATCGTCGATGACGAGGTCGTTGTCCGGGGTGCGGCCGACGGTGAGGATGCCATGTACGTCTATCACCGTGTCGGAGGCGGTGTGGCGCAACGACATCCCGTCCGGAGCACAGGTCAGGGTTCGCGGTGCATCGGCGAGTTGCACCGTGTCGTGATCGACCGGGTCCGAGTCGGTCAGCGCGAAGATGAGGACCGGGCCGTCGTCGGGATCACCGATCCTGATCCGCGTCACATCGGCGATCAGGATCTCGGTCACCGCGACGCCGGCCGTGTAGGCCGGCGCCGCGGCATCGGCGGATACCCACCAGCCGGTGCTCCGCCAGTCGATCCGCAGGTGACCGGCGGTGACGAGCGGATCGTCGACGACGACGTCGTCGCGCGTCGACGACCCGACGGTCAGGTGCGGGAGATGACCGAAGACGTGGGTCTGCGCCCCCACCGTCACGGTCCCGCGGATCATCGTGCTCATCATGCCGTGGTCCTCGACGCCGGTCAGAATCCGTCGAAACCGGTGGGATCGGTCTGCTCGTAGCCGGTCGTGTCGGGGGTCTCGGCTGTGGCATCCATCTCGGGGGTGTCCATCTCGGCGGCATCCGTCTCGGGGGTGTCGGTCTCGCCGTAGTACGCGATCTGGTCGGCGTGGCCGTCACCGTCGGTGTCGTGGACCACCGTGTCCGGTGTGCCGTCGTTGTCGGCGTCGAACACTGTCGCGTCGAACTCGCCGTCGCGGTCGGTGTCGACGAACTGGACGTCGAGGTTGCCGTCACCGTCGACATCCATCGCCGACGACACGACCTGTCCGTGCTCGACGCCGTCGATCTGGATCACGTCACCATCGGCCGAGAGCTTGGCGACCACGTCGGCCGAACCATCGTCGTCGGAGTCGGATTCGACGATGGTGGTGCCGTCCGGGCCGCCGTAGACGACGGTGTCGTAGGTGCCGTTGTGATCGGTGTCGCCCTCCACGAGCACCACATTCCCGGCGTCGTCGAGGTAGGAGTTGATCGCGGTGCCGTCGGCGGTGGTGCCGTGCACGACGTCGACGTTGCCGTCGCGGTCGATGTCGACCGCGCTGTGGGTGGTTCCCTCGGGGGCGGTGCTCGACGCGGTGGTGTTGCTGTTGCTGTTGGCGGTGCTGTCGGACATGATTCTCACCTTTCGTGGTACCCCGCTCGGCGGGGCGTGTCTGCGTTGTTGTCGAGGATCTGACGACAGCAGACGGTGAGAATGTTCCCGGCGGCCGGAATCGTCCTCAGCTCATCAGGCCGGACCGGGTCAGGAAGGTTCGGCCATCGTCGAGCGTGGCAACACCGAACACGTCCATCAGCAGCCCCGTCGACGTGTTGGCGTAGTCGATCTTGTACCCCGACTCCACGCTCGAGCGGGGCGCGATGTCGGCGGCCGACACCCGGTCGGAATCCTCCACAAGTTCACCTGTGCCGTCGGAGTAGATGCCGTTGCGGATGTTGACGATGGTGGAGTCTGCTTCGTTGTCGTCGACATGGAATGAGATGAAGTAGGTCAGGGAGTCGGGTTCCCCGAGTTCGGCCAGCGTGCTGTCGTCGGCTATGTCGCACAGCATCTTCACGGCGTCGTTGCTGTTGAATCCGGTCTTGCGGCAGTTGGTCACCGATGCCTGCAGCGGCCCGGGCAGCGCCGCCATGAGTTCGGTCTCGTCGGTCAGGATGCGGCCACCGTCCTTGCCGGTCTCGCCCGCGGCGGTCGCTGCCCCGCCGTTGCCCTCTGCTTCGGCCGTGCCGGAGAGCGCCGCGTTGTCGGGGTTGGGGGCGTCATCGCCCGACGACGTCACCAACGCGGCCGCCCCGGCCCCGATCCCCACCACCGCGACCACACCGACCGCGATCGCGGCGATCCGGCCCCACCGGCGACCACCGGATGCCGCCGGACGCGCCTGCGGCGCCGACGCGGAACGTTCACCGGTGCCCGGTGTCGCGGGCGGCACCATCAGATCGCCTGGCCCCGGCACCGTGGCGGGTCGCTCGTGGGTGCGTGGGGCCGCCTCGGCGATCGCGGTCACTAGCGCACCTTGCGCGACAACGGTTTTCGGATCGTCCAAGGTGGCGACCGGACCGAGTTCGGTGAGCCGTTGCTGAATCAGCGGGATACGTGACGACCCGCCGGTGAGATACAGCGCGGCGAGCTGATTCGGCTGGGTGACGCCCGCATCGTGCAGAGCGGCGCGGGTCAGTTGCATCGCCTGTGACACAGCGGGTTCGATCAGTTCGTCGAATTCGTCGCGGGTGAGTTGCAGGGTGGTGCGGCCCGACGGGGTGGGCACGGTGATCGTGGCCGACGGCGCCTCCGACAGCAGTTCCTTGGCGTGGCGGATCGAATCCTGCAGGCTCTGTATCACATCCACGGATGCCTGCCGACGCAGCCAGGTCACGAGGTCGGGGTCGCGGTCGGCCAGCCGTTCTTCGACCCAACGCTGGACAATGGCGTCGAGGTTCTTGCCGCCCAACCCGTTGTCGCCGCGCGCCGCGATCACTTCGAAGGCATTGTGTGCCGTCACCGTCAGCACCGCGATGTCCAGTGTGCCGCCACCGAAGTCGAAGACGGCGATCCGCGCGCCGGGCTGCATCGCATGCGACCGGGCGTAGTGCGCGGCGGCTGCCCGGGGTTCGGAGACGGTCGCGATGCGCGACGGATGGATTCCGGCGGCCGCCGCGGCGTCGACGAGCACGCGGATCTGCTGCTGCGCCCACGCTTCGGGATGGGTGAGCACCACCTGGGTGGGCGGCGCGCCGGCGTGCGCCGCCATCCCGCGCGCGATGATCGCCCGGATCACCGCCGAGACCAGGACGTGGGTCTGCATGGTCTGCCCGTGGACGGTACAGGTCGGCTCGGCCCCGATCAGCCGTTTCGGGGAAGCCACGAAACCGGCCGGATTCTGTTGCGCCGCATTGATCGCCGCTTCGCCGACGGTGATCTGGCCGCCGTGGGGGGCGACGTACACCGCCGACGGCATCAGGTTGCTCGTGTGCGACAGCGGCAGCGTCTCGATGCCACCACTGGTCGCACCGGAGTGGGCGGCAGCAGAGTTGGACGTGCCGAAGTCGATGGCCAGGGTCCAGGCTGCGGTCGTCATGGGTGGCGGGGTCATGGCTGTGGGTCCTTGGTCGAGTGGTGCTCAGCGGGTGGTGGTCAGTGTGGTGTAGGTGCGGATGAGAGTGACCAGCGCCGCATCCTCCGCCGCAGAACCGGTCGCGAGCGAACGCTGCTGCGCATGGGCGAGCCGTCGTGCGGCTTCGGCGGCCACCGCCGGCGGCGGCGCGTCGTCGGGCAGTCCGAGGCGTCCGGCCGGGGTCGTCGCGGTCAACACGGTGCGCAGTTCGTCGGTGACCGCTGCCTGCGGATCGGTCCGCAGCATGCGCTGGTAGTCCTCGAGGACGGTCACCGGGTGCAGCGCCGGCGTGGCGCGCAACTGTGCTGCGAGCGAACGGATCTGGTCGCGCGCCGGATGCGTGAACGCGAGCTGGTCGAGCCGCGCGAGGATGCGGTGTGCGCGATGCAGGATGGCGAAGCGCGTGGTGGTGGCGTCCAGCGCGCGCATCAGTCCACCGATCCCGGATCTGTCGGTGAGCCACGCGTTCAGCGCGGCCGCACCGCCCGCGGCGATCTCACGTCCGTTGAGGACACCGTATTCGCCGAGCAGTCCCAGCAATTGGACCCGCACAGACAGCGGCAGTATCTCGTCGGCCTCGTCGGTGTCGAAGGTGCGGATCACCTCGAGGGCCGGCATCGCGCGCAGCCGGCCGAGTGCGGCGGCGTGCTGTTCGGTGAGCATCCCGGTGTGGCTGGTCTGGGCCATCAGCCCGGAGATCGGCACGACGGTGCTGACCGTCGCCGACAGCTGCCGCGCCATCCGTACCGCATGCTCGGCGGCGTGTCCGAGCGGATCACGACGACCGAATGGGCCCTCGCCGAAGGAATCGGCACGCGAGAGCACGCCGAGCATGTTCAGCGGCGTAAACGGCAGTTGGGAGAGGAAATCGATCTCGTCGGTCCGCGGTGCGGCGTCGAACAGGAACACGGCCGCATCGGCGTCGATCGATGCGCTGCGGGTCTGCTCGAATCCGTCGATCGTGGCGCGTCGCGTCGCGGCGTCGTTGGCCACGGTGAGCGTCGACAGGCCCGGGGTGTCGATGAGGGTCAGCCGCCGCAAAGCCGCCGACGGCAGCCATCGGTCCACATAGGCGATGTCCGGTGTGGGCAGCGGCAAGGAGACACGCGGATGTGCACCGACGGCCACCGGATGACGCCGTCCGTCGACGCCGACCACCTCAGCCCGCGACGGCGAGCCATCCTGGTAGACGGTCACGGTGTTGGTGGCCTCCAACGCGGCGGTCTCGGCCACCGGCGCCCCGATCAGGGCGTTGACCAGCGTCGACTTACCCGCTTTGAGTCGTCCGACGATGACGACCCGCGGCGGCGACCACAGGATGGTGCCGATCGAGTTGGCGTGGGTGGCGAGATCGCCACCGAGCGCGGCGAGTTGGTGCAGGCCGCGGTCGAGGGTGGCGTGCACCGGGTCGGGGCGCGTCACGACCGGTCTCCCGCCAGCAGCTGTTCGGCAGCGGCGATCCGTTTGTCGACGATCTGCAGGTTGGTGGTCAGCCGGGCGGTGGTCTTCTCGCGCGCGGCGGCGTCGGCCGACGCCGACTTCTGCACCTCGTTGATGGTCTTCTGCAACTGTTCGATGCTGGTCCGCAGATAGTCGCGGTAGCGGATGATGATCTCCGGCCGCGACTGCGCCACCGCACTCTCCAGGAGCCGGCCGGTGGCCGCCTTGGTGGTGGCGATCGTCTCGCGCAGCCAGGTGAGCAGGTTGGTCTTGCCGGCGCGGATGGCCCGAAAGCTCAGGTTCACACCCACCCACACGGTCCCGACCACCACGCCGACGCCCATCAGCGCCGACAGGCCGAGCAACCCACCGAGGGTCGAGCCGCCGACGACACCCATCGTCAGCAGGGTGGGGTCGAGCAGTCCCTGGCGCTTGTTGCCGACCTGGTGGGTCTCGATCCGTTTGTCCTGCATGGTGGCGACGATGCGAGTGCTGAGTTCCTCCCAGATACTCGGGTCGTCGGCGAAGCGGGGTGCGATGATCTCGTCGTGCAGCCGGGCCAGGAAGGTCGACAATGTCTGCGCCATCGCCTGCTGCAGGTCGGTTTGCATGTCCGCGGTGAACTTCTGCTCGCTGCGCCGCAGCACCGCCATGCCGTGGGTGTTGACATACGTCGTCCACTTGCCGCGGATCTCGTCGAGGCGGCGTTCGAGGTCGTCGATCGCCGATTGCCGCAACAGGGTGAGGTCGCGCGCCAGGTACTGCTCCCATTGCCGGGACTGCTCCTGCAGTTCGGCGAGGCGGGCCACGTCGGCGGTCAGATCGGGCAGCGCGTCGGCGCCGGCCGCCACGGCGTCGAGTTCTCGGCTCACCGTGCTCCGGATCGACCGCAGACCCTCCAGACAGGTGCGCACCGCATCGAGGTGGGGCAATTCGGCGGCCGCGTCGAGGCGCCGGCCGATCTCGGCGCGCAATGCGGTGATCCCGCTGTCCTCCTCGAGACGCGTTCGAACAGCGGGGTCGGCGACATCGGCGGCGATCACCGCGAGCAGGCTCGACACCCCGAACACCGTCACCGGCCGGCCCAGCCGGTCGGCCAGGATCTGTTCGTTCTCGGCGACGATCTCTCGCCAGCGACGCAGGTTCTTGTCGGTCTTGGTGACCACCACGATCACCGAGTCGACGGTGGCCGCCGCCTCGGTCACGAATGCCATCTCGGGCGCCGTCAGCGGCGAGGTCGCGTCGCACACCAACACCAGCACGCAGGCCTGTTCGGCCGACTGGGCCGCGAGCCGGGTCAACCCGGAGTCGAGGCCCCCGACGCCCGGGGTGTCGACGAGTGTCACGTCCCTGATGTGCGAATCCCGGACGGCCACCGCTGCGGCGGTCGGCAGCTCATCGACGCGCGGATCGCACACCTGCGTACCCGTCGTCGTGACCCACTGGGCCAGCTCGGCGGCGTCGATGCGCCGTGGTCCGGTCGGAAAGAACAGCTCGGCCATGCGGGCCGTCTCGAGGTCGGCGTCGGGGGTCACGCCGACCGCCACCGAGGATGTGACGTCGACGCCGACGGGACAGAGATCACGTTGTCCGACAAGCGCATTGACCAGCGAGCTCTTACCGCGCTGCACCTCGCCGACCACCACCGCGGTGCGCTCCTGCACACCGCGGTTCAGTTTGGTCAGCGCGACGTCGGCGAGCGCATCCTGCTGGTAGGCGCGCAGTACCTTGACCGCACCGTCGACCACCGCGGTCACGTCTGCCGGGGCTGCGCCGGGAGGCGTGTCCTGCGGCGCGGACTCACCCATCGATGGTTTCCCCCGGTCGTATTCGGTCACAGAATGCAGCAGAACACGGATCTCTGACGTCTGCCGGGGCCGTAGTCTACCGAGATGAATTCTGCGCTGGTCATTCGTTCGGTGCACTAGTCTGCATTCGGACACGCGCAGTCCGGGGGGAACATTCGTCGGCCCTCGCCGCATCGAACCCACGACACAGTTGTGGATGCCCGACGGGAACGGTCGGGTGCTGCGCGAGAGGGGAACCGAGATGAAACGTGCACGAACGTTGACGATGCGTCGACCGATAATGGGATGGCTGGCGGTGACCGCGGCACTGGTCGCGGTCACCGGCTGCACCATCGACGGAGCACCGAGGAGCGCCGAGGCCGTGGCGGTCACGTCGACGGCGGAACCGTCGGTCGACCTCGCCGCCCTCGACACCGGTGCCTACCCGACGGCGCCGCGACCGGAGTTCGGCAAGGCGACCACCGACAACATCCTGCAGGTCGAAGGGCAGCGGATGGCGCAGTTCATCGTCGTGCCGTTCGAGATCGACGCGGATCTCACCAAGAGTGGTCTGCCGACGATGGTGATCACCGGCAAGTCCAATCTGAAGCTCGTGTTCTCGCCGGAGGTCGCCGACGTCCCGGCCAACGAGAAGATGCTCGGCGGTTTCGTCTCGACGGCCGCGACCCCGGACGAGAGTCTGCGGGCCGGTCAGCGGCGCGGCCTCAACAACATGGTGGTGCGGTATCTGACCGCGGCCGACGCGACCGCCGCCGCGCAGCAGATGGCCGCCGCTGCGGCGACGAACGCTGGGTCCCGACCCACCGCGCTGCCGGGCCGGCCCGACACTCTGGTGGTCCGCGGCACCAGCGGCGGCAACCGGCAGATCATGGCATTCACGGCGCAGCAGACCTATGTGCTCTACCAGTGGTACGAGACGACCCCCGCCCAACAGGACCGGCTCGAACCCACGATCCGCAAGGCGCTGCAACTGCAGACGCCGTTGATCGACCAGTTCCCCGCCACCCCCACCAAGGCCGAGGCGGCTGCCCGCGGCATCACCGGGTCCAGCGCCCCGCAGGTGGATCAGGACCATGTACTCATCTATGCGCTGCCCTACAGCGACGAGGAACTGAAGGACGCCAAGGCCAACGTGCCCGGCGGCAGCGTGCGCGCGGTCTACGGTCCGCGCGGGATGGCGCACACCAGCAGCGATCCGGTGACCGACTTCAACGTGCTCACCGAAACCGGTTCCACGGCGAACGCTGTCGAGCGCTCCACCGTCTACCGGGCCGAGACAGCGCAGGGAAGCCAGAAGATCCTCGACGCGTTCGTCGCATCGAACCGAAATCAGGGCTGGTCCGACGTCGACAGCCCACCCGGCCTGCCGGTGGCGACCTGCCAGTCCAAGACGCAGTACTACTGGTGCATCGTCCGCGACGGACGGTACGTGGCCTCGGTGTCGTCGAGCAGCGAGCAGGACGCCTACCAGCAGATCTCGGCGCAGTACGTGATCCTGACGAAGGCCGATCAGCAGGCGGAGTGATCGGCCTTCGGCCAGGGCCTGCTACATCGAGCGGTTCTTGGTCTCCACCACCAGGTAGGTGCACACCACGCTGACCACGGAGAGGCCTGCCAGCATCACCCCGACCCAGAGTGCGCCCGGTCCGGCGATCAGCGGCGCCGCGATCAGCGGGGGAATCGCGCCACCGAAGATGCCGGCGAGGTTGTAGCCCATGCCGGCGCCGGTGTAGCGGTAACGGGCCTCGAACAGTTCGGGGAGCAGGGCGCCCGCCGGACCATAGGCGATGCCGAAGATCAGCAGTGTGCCGAACAGGCCGATGACGAAGGCGACCCCGCCACCGGTTTGCAGGATCGGGAACAACACGAGCACCCACGGGACGGCGAGGGCACACGACGTCATGATCACCCGGCGCCGACCAATCCGGTCCGACCACATCGCCGAGGCGGCCGTGGACAGTCCGAACACCACCGCGGCGGCCATACCCGCGGTCAGCACGAAGGTCCGGGACAGCTCGAGGGTCTTGGTTCCGTAGTTGGTGAGGAATGCCGTGCCCATGTAGAACAGCGAGAACAGGCTGGCCAACGACCCGCCGGCGATGAGGATCTCCTTCCACTGGTGGCGCATGGCGTCGCCGAACGGCAGTGCGGATTGTGAGGTCGCGTTCCGGCCGGCGTGCTCGCGCTGTGTCTCACGGAACACCGGCGTCTCGGCCACCGCGAGTCGCACCCACAGACCTACGGCGACCAGTGCGAACGACAGGATGAACGGGATGCGCCAGCCGTAGTCGAGGAAGGCCGAACTCGTCTCGCCGAGGGTCACGTTGGCGACGAGGAACGTCAGGCTCGACAGGAAGAACGCGAACGCCGGGCCGAGCTGCGGGAACATGGCATACAGGCCTCGCTTCCCCGCTGGCGCGTATTCGGCGGTCAGCAGGGTCGCACCGGCCCATTCGCCACCCACCGCGAAGCCCTGCAGGAAACGCAGGACGACCAGCGCGATCGGCGCGTAGACACCGATCCCGGACTCGGCGAATCCGAACACCCCGGTCTCGTAACCCGGCAGCAGTCCGATGGCGACGGTCGCCAGACCCATGATCAGCAGGGTCCACACCAGGGTGCGCTTGCGTCCGATGCGGTCGCCGAAGTGGCCGAACAGGATGGCGCCGACCGGGCGGGCGAAGAACGCGACGGCGAACGTGGCGAAGGACGCGATGGTGGCGGTCACGTCGTCGGCTGCCGGGAAGAACACCGTCGGGAACACCAGTGCCGCGGCGGTGCCGTAGATGAAGAAGTCGTAGAACTCGATGGTGGTGCCTATCGAGCTCGCCGCGGCCACCCGTCGAAGACTGGTCCGCCTGGGCTCGGTGGGCGGCGCCGTGCCGCGTGTACTGGTCGAGATCGTCGTCATTGATCTTCCTAGCTCTCAACAGGATTCGAGGCTGGGCGGCCTCAGCGCGTCCCTATCGAGGTACTTGGGTTCAGATCACATCGAGCACGCGATGAGGGATAGATCACATAGTGGCCAGGATGCGGTGAGGCCGGCACCCCCCGAAGGGGGGTCGCTTCGCGTTGATCACATCTGTCTCATTAGATAACAACTGCATCACGGGTTACTGAGAAGCGGCGCGCGGTACGGATAACCGGGGCACCGGACCCCCACGATGGCGAACCATGCGCCGAGTTCGTCCCAACGCCCGTCCCAGGCCGTCGTTCGTACTCGCGACGATCGCCGCCGCGATCGTCGCGAGTCCGTTTGCCATCATCGTGACCGGGTCGGAGCTGCGACCCACCGACAATCATCGCGAGGTGCAGCCCACCGCGATCGACCAGATCGGGCTGGGCGATGTGCCGACGGTGGTGGTGGACCTGGCCGAGTCCGGGTTGTCGGCGGCCGGATTGCAGCTTCCCGAGATCGACCCGACGGCCTTCGGGTTGCGAGACCTGACGGGTGTGCAGGGTCCGGCAGCGCCGGAGACGTCCGCGGACCCCGATTCCGAGCCGGCCGAACCGGCGCCTCAGCCGCAACCGCAGCCGGAACCAGAGCCCGCCCCGCAGCCCGCGCCGAAGGCCGCACCGCAGGCACCCGCTCCCGCGTCGCCCGATGACACGTCATCCGCTCCGGACGCACCGCCTGCGCCGCCGCGGATGGCGGACGGCCGAGAGGTGGGTGTGGCCGTCAAGCACATCGTCCGCGACGACCCGCTGAAGATGGTCGCGTTCACCTGGGACCGGGCGGTCGATGCGTCGATGATGCTGCGGGCCCGTAACGACGACGGGTCGTGGGGAGACTGGCTCGATCTCGACCCGGTCGACGCGGCTTACCCGGTGTCGTCGGAACACCCGATGGGTACCGAGCCGGTGTGGGTGGGTGACGCCAGGGAGATTCAGGTGGCGGTCTCCGACGACGGCTTCGCGATCCCGGCGGCCGAACCACAGGGCGGTGGTCTGGTGGAACTCGGCATCGGCACGGCCAGCGCCGTCATCACGGAGTTGCTCGAGACGGTGGTGCCGGCGTTGACGGCCACCCTCATCAGTCCGGAGGGTCTGCTGTCCCTCGGGTCGTCGTTGCTGACTCCGCTGCTCGGCGGGCCGCAGGTGGTGGCGCGGGCGCAGTGGGGCGCCGACGAGTCGATGCGGTGCTCGCAGCCGACGTTCTCCCCCAATGTCCGTGGCGCGGTGGTGCATCACACCGCGGGCAGCAACGACTACACGCCCGAGCAGTCGACGGAGATCGTCCGCGGCATCTACGCCTACCACGCGCGCACGCTGAACTGGTGCGACATCGGCTACAACGTGCTGGTCGACAAGTACGGGCAGATCTTCGAGGGCGCGTTCGGCGGACTCGACCGCAACGTCGAGGGCACGCACACCGGCGGGTTCAACAAGAACACGGTCGGGATCTCGATGATCGGCAATCTGGACGAGGTCGCACCGACCACTCCGATGATCTCCTCGGTGGCGAACTTCCTGCGCTGGCGGCTCGGCAAGGCCGGCGTGAATCCCGCGACCAACGCGCAGCTGACCGCGGAGTACTTCTCCGACAGCAAGTTCCCCGTCGGCGCCGTCACCAACCTGCCGGTGATCAGCGGACACCGCGACTACAACAACACCAGCTGCCCCGGCGAGTTCGGTTACGCCGCACTGGGTCCGATCCGAGCGATGGTGGCCGGCTCGAGCGCACCGCCGGAAGCGGCGCCGCAGGAGCCGGCGCCGCAGGAACCTGCGCCCGATGCAACGCCGCCGGTGGAGCCCGCGCCGGGACCACCGCCTGGCGAACCGGTGTCACCCGCCCCGCCTCCCGCCGCCTGATTCGTCATCGTTCGGATCGGTTTCGTTCGCTTCCAGCTCCTCCCGTCGTTGTCGGTTGCGTTCGCGTTCCTCCTGTCGGCGGGCGTGTTTGGCCGCCACCCGGGGTGTGGAGCGGGTGGGTGGTGCGGGCGGCGGTGTCGGTGTCGTGGTGCCGGTGGTCCTCGTCTCGGGTGGCGGGGGTGGTTTGAATCGGATACGCCGCAGCCCGGGGAACAGTTTCTCCATGCATTCGGTATCACCGCCGATGACCAGGCCTTCGGGAGTGATGAACTCGGTGCGCAACCGCCCGTACCGATCCCGGTACTGATCATCGAGCCACGCACCAAACGTTTTACGGATATGGGAGAAGCGGTCCTTGACGTTCAGATTGTCCGGCTCGGTCTGCCCACCGCTGGCCGGATCAGTGATGGTGTATTCGGCGACATGATCGATATCGGCCCGCCAGGCCGGGGTGTCATTACCGGGGATCACACTGTAGCCATCACGCACCCGGATGAACGTTTCCAACGCCGACGACGGCCGATACGGATCCGACGGTAGGTGGGCGTCCAGCGTGAACCCGCCATCCGCGTCGGGCTCGGTGCCCTTCGGCACCAACGGCTTGACCACCGCATCCCGGCGGGCGGCGAGGTCGCGGACATGCTGGTCGTCGATGACGCCATACCCCTCGATGAACCCGGCATGCTCGGCCCCGTCGAGGGTCGCCTCATCACACACCACGTGAATCACGACCTTCGCATCCGCCGGCGGCACCGTCGACGCCTCCGGGATCACCGCGGTACAGGTGTCCAGACCACACAGGCACTCGAACGGTGTGCCCGACAACAGGGCGAACATCGCATCCGAGGCCCGCTGCTGGCGGGTGCGGTCATCCTGGTCGCACACCGCGTCGGCCAGTGCACGGACCGCCTCGGCGGCGATACGCACATTCTCGGCGGCCATCGTCGCCGAGATCTCACCCATCCCGTCGCCGGTGTTCTTCGAGTGCACACCCCGCTTGTCGAGAGCCTCGCGGCGGCGTTCGCGTACCGCATCGGGATGATGCCGGAAGATGATCCGGTCGATCATGTCGCGTAGCCGGTGCGCCGACCACGCGGTGGTGTGGGCGTCGAGTTCGCCGGCGATCTCGGCATCAACCGCCGCCGCATAGGGTTGGCCGTCGACCAGTTCGGTGCGGGAGATGATCTTGGTGACCAATTCGGCGGTGATCCGCCCATCCCGCAACCGCTGCGACACGTGTGGCAGCCGGTCGCGCAGCGCGACGGCTTGATGCAGGAACTTCTCGGCCGCACCCTGACTGATGGCCTGCGACACCGCAATCCGGGCGGCGCAGTCGGCGAACCCGTCATGCAGCAGCAGGGCGTGATCATCGGTTTCGGTGCCGACCAGGCGCGTGTGGAGTTCGGCGGCGATCTGATAGCGATGCCACGCCACAAACGCTTCCCCGCGCACATCGGAGATCAGGGCGCCGAGCAGATCATTCGTCTCCCGCGACCCGACAGCCTCTGCTGGCAGGCCGCCGGTGAACAGCGCGGGCAACTCCGGCCACGGCGAGGCGTCACTCCACCACGACGCAACCGACCAACCCGGACCCGACACCAGCAACACCTTCCAGAGACAGCAATGGGGCAGCACGAGACCACAACCCACATATCTCTGAAAGGAACAGACCGCTCAATCACCCGGCCCGACCTGGCTCACATCACTTCGTCGATCTCGCTGAAACCAATGTACGACATGGCACCGACAAGTTTCTGAGCTCGCCATTCGCGCTCACCACCGGGTGCCACGTCCCGGCGATCCAATGAGGATCTCCCTCGGGTCCTGCTCGATCTCGCGCACCTCGAACGAGGAATCGATCTCCTCGCTGATCAGGTCATCGACCAACGTCCCGGAGATGTCGAAGCCAATGCGGTTCTTCGTCAGTGCAACCGTGAATACCCAGAGCGCCTCGGCCACGACGGTCTCGCGGACCGAGTCTTCGCACGTCACGCAAGTTTCGGCCTCGTCAGAGTCTGGGTCATCTTCGTGTGCGCTGCACGGTTCCCACTCCGTCCGGGAAACTGAGCCGGCGCTCCACAGGGACGCCTCGGTCGGTGGCCACTCCATCGAGTACCACTCCCCCGGTTCCAGCCCGTAAGTGTCGACTGCGTTGTCGAGCGCCGCTTTGCGGTCGGCTTCGGTCCACGCCACATCGGGCGGGACCGCGATGTCCTCGATGGGTTCGGCACCGTCGTAGTCCTCGGGGTTGCCGAGCCGGTCCAGTGCGTCGATGTTCGCTGCGTCAGCTCGATCCCGCCACACTTCGCTGTCGGCGAGCGGTCCGGCATCGATGACTGGTTGCTGCACCTCGGCGTCGAGATACGCCCAAGCATTCTTACGCTCATGGATGACACGGGTCGGGATCAGCGAGACGAGTTCGCCGACCACCTGTTGCGTGGATTCGTCATCGGCTGCTGAAGCTGCGCGTACGGCAGCGGTGCCGGACAGCCCACCCTCCCGCGTAGCCATCACATTCCAGAGTTTGCCGGCCAGTGCATCTCGCCGTTTGACCAGCTCCGCAGCGCGAGCCCTCCTCGATTCAGCTGACTCGAGCTCAGGCAGCACTCCAAACGATTCCTGCAGCTGCTCGATCATGTGGGAGAAGCGCTGGAGATGCGTCCATTGGTTCGGCAAGTGAACCCATTCCTCAGTCATCGGCACCTACAGGGCCGTTCTGTTCGGCGAACCGCGGAGCCATCATCTCCATCTGCTCGAACACCGTGGTGATGGCTGCCGGCTGTTTGTCCGGCGGATACTTGTACTTCACCAGCAGCCGCTTGATCGACGACCGCAGTTTCGCGCGCATGTCGTCGCGAACGGTCCATTCGTACTTCGTGTCCCGCTGCATGATGCCGACCAGTTCCCTCGCGATCTGCGCGAGGATCTCGTCGCCCTGCAACTCGACCGCCGAATCGTTCTCTGCCACGGCGTCATAGAAGGCGAGTTCATCCTCCGACAGCGCGGGCGTGAAGTGCTGACCCCGATTACCCTCTGCAGCGACCTCTTTCGCCATAGCGATGAGCTCGGCGATGACCTCAGCAGACGTGATCTGCTGATTCGTGTAGCGCTTCATCAGCTCAGTGATCCGTTCGGAGAAGTCACGTTGACGGACGAGGTTGTTGCGTGTGGCTCGCGCGGATTCCTCGTTGAGGGTCGCGCGCAGCGCTTCGATGGCCAGGTGCGGGTTGGTCGCAGCCTTGGCCTTGGCCTCGAAATCTGGGCCGAGGTCCGATAGCGATGGCTTCGGCAGGCCCGCTGCGTCGTAGATGTCGACGATCTCCCCGCTCACGGTCGAGGTCGCGACCAACTTCGACAACAGCCGCTTGATCTCCTCGGGAACCGGTCGCCCCTCGGCCTGACGGTCAGCGGCGTCGAACTTGCCCATCCATACTCGAACTTCTTCGTAGAACTGAACTGTCGGGCGCAATTCCTCCAGCGTCCGCTTGCCGCCGGCGAGCGTCCAGGCCCTGGACAGGCTCCCCGCGAGCGTCCGAAAGCGAGCACCCAACGTCTCCTCGCCGTCGTCCACCTGGTTTCCGGCGGTCTCGGGCGATCTCAGGTGGTCGGTCAATCCGATGGCCGCTCTCATCCAGCCTCGATCGGACTCCTTCACCTTTGCGCGCCAGTCGTACCCGGAGCAGACGGAATCCAGCTGGGCGAGGAGTTCACCGGTCAGCGCCACCGCCTCATCGATATCGCGCCCGACCGGCTGCTCGGCCTGGTCGGTCTCGGTGTACTCGGCCAGGGCCTGCTGCAGGTTGTCGGCCAGCGGTGCGTACGCGACCAGGAGTCCCGACGGCTTGCCGCGGAAGGTGCGGTTGACCCGTGCGAGTGCCTGCATCAGGAGCGCGCCTTTGAGTGGGCGGTCCAGGTACAGGGTGTGTAGTGACGGGGCGTCGAAACCGGTCAGCATCATGTCCTTGACGATGACCAGTTGCAGCTCGTCTTCGGGGTCCTTGAGGCGCTTCTGGATGATCTTGTTCTGCGCATCACGCCGAACATGCTTGGCGATGAGCCCTTGGTCTTTCGCGCTGCCCGAATAGACGACCTTGATGACGCCCTTGTCGACGGCGTCGTCATGCCATTCGGGCTGCAGTGCGACGATCTCCTCGTACAGGCGTGCTGCGATGTCGCGGGTGGCGGCGACGATGAACGCCTTTCCGCGCGTGGAGATGAAGCTCTCCATCGATTCAGAGCGCCCGTTCCAGTGCTCGACGATGTCGGCGGCCAGCGACTTGAGCCGTTCCGGCGCCCCGTACACGGCGTTGATGACGGCCACGGACTTCTCGATCTGTGACCTTTCGGCGTCGTCGAGTCCTGTGGTTGCCTCATCGGCGGCCCGGTCGAGATCGTCCTCGGTGACGTCGTCGGCCAAACCGACCTTGATGAGTCGCGGCTCGAAGTAGACGGGCACGGTGGCGCCGTCCTCGACCGCTCTCGTCAGGTCATAGATGTCGATGTAGGGACCGAAGACTTCGCGAGTGTTGCGCTCGGCGAACGAGATCGGCGTTCCGGTGAACGCGATGAGGGTCGCGTTGGGTACCGCGTCGGCGAGATGCCGGGCATATCCGTCGAGGTCGTCATAGTGGCTGCGATGCGCCTCGTCGACGATGACGATGACGTTGCGTCGGTCGGTGAGGAGCGGATGATCTGCGCCCGCCTCGCGTTCTTCCTTTGTGCGACTGAACTTCTGCAAGGTGGTGAAGTAGATGCCACCGGTGGTGCGATTCGCCAGTTCGTTGCGCAACTGCTCACGCTTTGTGACCTTGACCGGCGACTCGTCGAGAAGCTCGGACCTGTTGAACGTCTCGAACAACTGGCCGTCGAGTTCGCGGCGGTCGGTGACGACGACCAACGTCGGGTTCTTGAGCTTCGGCTGCCGAGCCACCAGGTGTGCGTAGAGTTCCATTTCCATCGACTTGCCCGAGCCCTGGGTGTGCCAGACGACTCCGGCCTTGCCGGTGCTCTCGGCGGCGGCGACAGTATTGCCGACTGCCTTGGTGACCGCAAAATATTGATGCGGCTTGGCGATCCGCTTGACGTAGCCGTCGGCGCCGGTGTCGAAGGCGGTGAAGTTGCGCTGCAACTGGAGGAATCGTTCCGGGTTGAACACTCCGTCGATCAGGTACTCGAGTTCGAGGCCCATCTTGTCCGGGTCGGTCGTGTGGCCGGTGGTGACGGGCTTGCCGTCGTCGTCGACGTTCCACGGCGCGTAGTGCTCGAGCGGTGTGAACGGAGTGCCGTAGCGGGCGGTGATCCCATCGCTGATCACCGAGACCACCGCGAAGCGGAACACCATCGGGAACTCGCGGAGGTATGTCGTCAATTGAGCGTGCGCGGACGCAAGGTCGGCATGTTCCGAACCGGCTTGCTTCAGTTCGAAGAACGCCACAGGCAGGCCGTTGAGGTACAACACCACATCAAAGCGCCGATGGTGCTCCGAGTTGCGGACCGTCACCTGCTGGACAGCAAGCAGTTCATTGTCTTCGGGTCGCGTTCCGACGAGTCGGATGGTCGGGGTCTGCTCGAGTCCCTCGTGGTCGATGTAGGTGATGCCGCGGTATCCCTTGACCAGGTATTCGTGCAGCCGGTGATTCTCGGCGATCGCGTCCTGCGACTCGGGCGCCAGCACTGCGGCCCGCGCCTGCACCAGATACTCGTACGGCACAGCCGGGTTCAACTCGCGCATCTTCGCGAGCAAACGGTCGGGCAGGATGATGTCATCCCCTGCGGTTCGGCCATCGGTTCCAGGTGCGATGTCGGTGCCGGTCAGCGGCCTCCATTCTTGGTCGCCCAGCCATTCCAGCGCCAGTGTTTCCCAGTCGGCTTCGGTGAAAGTGCTCATGTATTGTCCCCATTCGTGAGTCGGTAGGTCTGGCGACTGCTGTGCCGTTGCCCGATTCGTTGGACGCGGCCTGCGTCGATGAGTTTGGTGAGACGGCGCAGCACTGCGCGGTAGTTCATGCCCAGCGCTGCCTCGATGGCACGCGCAGTGACGTGCCCCGCGGCGATGGCTTGCTCGACGGCATCGAGGTCGGCGGCTATGCCCTCGGTGCCGGCCGTAGCCGTGGTGTCAGAGTCGGCTGCAACCTCCGGAAGAACTGCCAGCGGGATGACGCGATCCGCCAATTGGTAACTTGCGTATCGCTTTCCACCTGTCGTCACCAACAGGACTCGGTCCACTAGATCACGCAGTGCTGCGCCTGCGGCAACGCGGTCGACGCCCCACGCTTGGAGCATGCCGTTGGTGACCCGCCCGGTCACGTGTGCCATGGCCAACGCGAGATCCTGCGTGGGCGTCAGGTCGGGCTCTCCCAAATCAGTGATCCATTCGGTCACATCAACGCCGAGAAGCGCGTGACCGGACGCCGTGACCCGCACATGCCCGGGGCTGACGTCGAAGCGCGCCGGACTCATGCCCGCCTGCCGTAGTGACCGCATCGCATTCGGCAGACCACTCCCTCGATTCTCACCGATGGACTCGTTGCTGTGGGCATCGACGGGAATGTCTGCGAGCAGCTTCGCAAGCGCCGCGTTGCGCGACGACGAACGCTGCTCCGATGTGCCCAGCGACCGAGCGGACACATCGCCGAAGAGTCCCCCGGGCTGTTGACGACCAGCCTGTCGAGGTACAGCTCGATCTGGACGTGCATACCTCGCGACGCCGGGCTGTAGTCCCGGTGCATGATCGCGTTGACGACCAGCTCCCGGATCACGTCGAGCGGATAGTCGTAGCGGTCCTCCCGGTACAGCCTTTTTTCTACCGCCGCCTTACGCATGTTGCGCCGCAACGTTTCCTCCACGGTGGCCACCATGTCGGGGATCGATCCATCGGCAGTCACGTTGTCGAGGAACCGCACTCCGTCGGGCGTCTGGTCCCCGATCTGCGTACCGGGCGACACCACTACTGCGACAAAGAGTTGCGGAAGGAACTGCTGCGGGTAACGGCCCAACGAAATGATGCCGGCGAGTGTCGGCACATACTGCCCCTCGACGCGGGTGAGCACGTTGAGCCGCGCGAGCGCCTCCTCGGTTTCCAGGTTGCGGAAGGTTCTTTGATGCCGGTCTCGCGCCCGCCGGATCAATCGGTTTACGAGATCGGCGTCCAAGTCGTCGAGTGTGGCGTCGGTGATCGGTTCGAGGTCGTGCTTGGGCTGCGTGCGGTTGGCGAGCAGCTGCGCGACCTCGTAAGCGGAGAGCAACCGATCACCGTCACCACTGCGGATGAAGGACCCTTGATGATGGCCACGCGTCTTGACGTAGCACGGCTTGTCTACGGGGTCGATCTCATCGATGTCTGCTCGGACGATGAGGGAGCCCTCGAACTCCTCGATGTCGATTGCAGGCCGGAGCGGTGGCTCCATCTGGTCGGCGCAGGCGGTGGCCAGCGCGTCACGCATTGCTTTGGAGGCGAAGCCTGGTACCGGGGTGAATCCATCCGCCTCTGACAGCCCGAGGATGAGGACTCCCCCGTCTCCGTTGGCGAAGGCGCTGAGTGACTCGACGACGTCCTTGGGCAAGCCACCTGCCGCCGACTTGACCTCCACCTGTGCGAGGTCTGTCCCCAACCTACGCAAACGTGCGACGAGATCGACTGTGTTCATCTCACCTCCTCCGACTCTGACACTCTGACACGCGACTCTGACACTCTGACCTAATTGCTGATCTGTGACGTCAGACCATCCCGCTGACCTCGTCCTCGGCGTCCTTGACCGTCACCTTGCCCGACATGAGGAGAGGGAGCAGTTGGTCGCGGGTGCGGGCGAGGGTGCAGTTTTCCTCGACCATCCGAGCTCCAAGTTCGTGAAGGGGCGCGACCTGCTCTGCGAACTCCTTCGCTGCGGTCGATGTTGGCCAGCGGAGGCTCAGGTCGCGGAACCGTTTTCTGGGTAGCTCGAGGAAGGTCGCGCCGTTTGCATAGCTCAAGAAATCGTCCACCCTCGAGGCCATTTCGTGAAACAGCCACCATTGGTACTCGGGTTCCTTCGCGTTGACGACGATGAATCCCTGGTTGACGGCAGTGGGAATCTGCGCGATTGCAAAAGCACCAATCGTCGCGCGTGACGTCATCAGAATCGAGCCGGACGGGTACAACGGCGAAGAGCAGGCTCTCAACCCCTCTGGCGTGATCGTTCTCGCCGTTGCACTCAGATACGGAGCAGCGAGCCCTGTCACGTCGGTCGGAGTGGCCCAGGCGACATCACCACCCCAGAAATCCTCAACAATCGTCTTCGGTGTACCTCCGCCGCCCACGTCAGCGACCGTCCCAAACGTGACGCTGTCCCGAGAGACATGTGCTGCGGCTCGCTTGAATAACGCGTCCGTGTAGCTGAGCGTCAGCTCAATCGTCTGATCGTTAACCGCAATCTTGTCGTCGAGGGTGCCGAGGATTCCGGCGATCGCGTCTTGCGCCGACCTCTCAGGGAGCGGAAGCTGCATCTCCTTCGTCGACTTGACGTTGAAGTGCTGCTGTACAGCGCCTACCAGGCCGCCCGCGATCGCGTGCCGGGCCATTCCGTTCAGGTAGTAGACGAGCCAATGTGCGTTAACGCTGCTGCTGGGTCTAATCACCACGAGATCCGAGCAGTTCGCATGCCCAAGCCATTCCGGTATCACCGCAGCCTGACCCGGTTTCCCAGTTCTAACCATCACAACGTCGCCGGGAGATAACTCCGACTTTGATAGTCGCCTGTGAAACGCTGAGCCGACGTACTTCAGATCCGCTGGGTCAATCCGATAGGGCCGCACATTGAGCGACCGCAAGAATGGAACGCCAACGTCCACGTACTCCCCAGCCATTGAGCCGACAAAACCCACGGTCACATCGGCGACTTCGCCAAGCGCTACTTGCCGAACATCACCCATCGACCCGCTCCATCTGCATCCGCACAACCTTCTCCAACCGCGCCGACTCTTCCAGCGCAGCAAACAGTTCCGTCCTCAACCGCGAAATCTTCTGATCGATCGGCTCGCCGTCGTCCTCGACTTCGGCGGCACCGACGTACCGGCCCGGGGTCAGCGCATACCCCGCCGCCTTGATCTCTTCGAGAGTTGCTGACTTGCAGAACCCCGGAACATCCTCGTACTCAACGGCCTTGGCTGCCGCAGACGAAGATCCCCGCCACGCGTGGAAAGTGTCGCCGATCTTGACGATCTCCTCGTCGGTCAGTGCCCGCTCGGCGCGGTCGACCATGTAGCCCATCTCGCGGGCGTCGATGAACAACACCTGACCACTGCGGTCGATAGAACCTTGCGGACCCTTCGTCTTGTCCTTGGCGAAGAACCACAGGCACACCGGAATACCGGTGCTGCGGAACAGCTGAGTGGGCAGTGCGATCATGCACGACACGAGATCCGCATCGACGATCTCAGCCCGGATGTCCCCTTCACCGTTGCTGTTCGACGACATCGAGCCGTTGGCGAGCACAACACCCGCCTTGCCACCTGGCGCGAGTTTGTACAGGATGTGTTGCAGCCAGGCGTAGTTGGCGTTGCGCGCCGGCGGGACACCGAATCGCCAGCGCGGATCTTCCTCGTTGCGCGACCAGTCCTTGATGTTGAACGGCGGGTTGGCCATCACGTAGTCCATCTGGAGGTCTGCGTGCTGGTCACGGGCGAAGGTGTCGCCCCATCGGGCTCCGAGGCCGTTGTTGTCAATGCCGTGGATGGCCAGGTTCATCTTGGCCATCCGCCAGGTCTCTTCGATGGCCTCCTGGCCATAGACGGAGACCTGTTTGGGATCGCCATCGTGCTCGTAGATGAACTGTTCGGTCTGCACGAACATGCCACCCGAACCGCAGCATGGGTCGTAGACGCGACCCTTCGTCGGCTCGAGAACTTCGACGATCACCCGCACAACGCTGCGCGGCGTGAAGAACTCGCCGCCCCGCTTACCCTCGGCACGGGCGAAGTTGCCGAGGAAGTACTCATACACCTCACCCATGAGGTCGCGCGCCTTGTGCTCACCCTGCCGACTGAACCGGGCGCTGTTGAACAGGTCGACGAGTTCGCCGAGACGTCGCTGATCGATGTTGTCACGGTTGTAGATTCGCGGGAGTGTGCCCGCCAATGACTTGTTGGCGGCTATCACGGCGTCCATCGCCTCGTCGATCAGCTGACCAACGTTCTTGTCGGGGCTGCCGTCGCCGGGCGTCAGGCCCTTGGCGTTGTCGGCCAGAAACGACCACCGCGCGATCGGCGGAACCACGAACACGCCTGCACCGTGATACTCGGTGGTGTCGTCGATGACCTCGTTGATCTGGTCCTCGTCGAACCCGTCGGCAATCAACTCGCGTCGAATCTCTTCGCGCCGCTCGTCATACGCGTCGGACACGTACTTGAGGAAGACCAGGCCGAGGATCACGTCCTTGTACTGACTCGCCGAGAGCGAGCCACGCAGCTTGTCGGCGGCCTTCCACAGTGTGTCTTTCAGTTCCTTCATCGTCGACGGAGCCGCCGGCTCCGCCTTGCGCTTTGCAGCCATATGCGTGGGTTTCCTTCTCATCACTGTCGTCTACGTCGTAGCTGTGCTTGTTGTTGCCGTTATTCCGGCGGTGGTGTCGGCGGCATCCAGTGAGATCTCACCCTCCGCGACACCATCGATCAGGGCGCCGGTCAACTCGACGGCGGCGGCCATCTTCTCCTCGACCGCGCGCCGGTACGCCGCCACCTCGGCCAATGCTGTCTCCAGTCGACGCGCGTCGTCGGGCGTGAACTCTGGTACACGCCACGTCTTCCATTCACTGCCGGCAGCGCACCTGGTGTTGATGATCGCCGCGATGACGTACGGCCCGAACGGCGCAATTCGGTTGATACGCAGGATCTTCGCCGGCGCCGCAACCAGTGATCCGCCCGTGGTATCGATGACGGCGCGTGGAGCGGGCTTTTCAACGAAGACGATGTCGCCGGCGTCGGTGCGGCGGGCACGGCGATAGCGCTGCGCGGCGTGGAACGGCTCCAACCGATACGGACGGTCGGGCAGCACGTCGACCGTACCCTCGGGGTCGGCGTCGGTAGGGTCGATCCGATTCCCCGAGAGCACGGAGATCAGTTTCTGTTCGGCCAGTTCGGCCAAGGAGTACTGCTGCGTGCGAAACCGCCCCGCTGAGGGCGCGATCAGAACGTCGACAGTTCGTACGGGTTCCGAAGTCTGCAACGTCGCGCGATGAACGCGATCGGCGTGTGTCTCAGCTGTTCGAGAATGCAGGCGCGGCGCCTGAGTTCCTTGCGGCACGACGGTTCCGCTCGTCCTGATCCGAAGCAGTTCGCGTGCTCGGGTGAACCGCGCTGCGCGGCGGACGTCCTGGTCGAGGGCTGCTGCCACGTCGGCGGCGAGGTCACCGAACTGGTCGCGTCTGGCGATGTCGAGATCGGCGACATGCAGCAGGTCGACGGCGGCGCCACCTCTGCAGATCCAGATGGCCTGACACTGTCGATGAGCTTCGCGCCACATGCCGCGAGGAAGACGGAGTGCAGCAACGACATTGCCGATCATCAGCGTTTCGGACCGGCGACGCTGAAGTTCGCCGGCGAGCTGATCGGTCAGAGCGGCCGCCGACGCCACGATCACCCCGACGTCCCCGTCATTCAGTTCGAGAAGTGTTGTGTCGACGGAGTCGAGGACAACTCCGACCTCAGCACCGAGAAGCGATGTGACCGAAACCGCCGGGCCTCGTGCGCTGCTGTCGGTCTCCACCTGGGCGATGGCAGCACGGCGCTTCAGCTCGCGCTCGTCACTGACCCGGCCGTCGACCACGAGACGGGACGAGACATCGGCCACGGCAAGTGCAAGTACCGGATCGCCTCCCGGGATGATCGGCACGTCCTCCTGTCCGAGATGCATGACCGCGGCCTCGACAACGCACCGGATCAATGCCAATGCCTCAGCAGTCAAATCCCGACTCCCGCGCGACCGTCCGAGCCGGCCGCGTTCCAGGCGTTCCAGGGCATCGGGTGTCCCCAGCGATGCATCGATGAGCTGCTCAGCAAACGCCAACGTGTCGGGGTCCGCGTCAATCGCCCGCACTTCTCGAGCGACCAGCTCGTCGGTCGGGTCGACGGTCGTGGCCGCGGTGACAAGGTCGGCGTGTGTCGCGTCGGTAAGATCCACACCGGACAGGGCGTAGAGCGCCAACAGCAGCACGACGTCGTCGAACCGAACACGCTCCGGAAGGGCGTATGCACCGACGTCGAGCTGCTGCTCCTCGCGGTTTCGGCCTCTCCCAGTGCGCTCCAACCACGCAACGATCTCGCCCTGATCGAAGTGCTCCACGGTGTCCACGGTGGCGACGGGCGCCGGGAACGGGATCAACTCGCCACGTACCACCGGGCGTTTCCGCCACTGGCTGACGGCCGGCCGCGATACCCTCGCTAAGACCGCGATGTCCTGCATCGTCAGTGTGCTCACCGGTCGTTCACCTCCTCGTGGCGTCGTCGCGGGCAATACCGAGAACACTATCGGGCGACGTGTCTCGATCAAGTGCATTCACTGTTAAGCGGGCTTAACAGTGAATGCACTGTCCACATTTCACACCCCCACTGACTCTGGTTGCAGGCAGCCGACCCCCGGCCGCCACGACCCCAGGAGGCCGACATGACCGATTCATCCCGCTCAGCACACTTCAGTCCCTCGACCACGGCGGTGGTCATCGAGGAAGTCACCGTGACCGACAAAGACGTCGTACTTGAGGCCCAGCGGTGGACCACCGGAGAACGGGGAGCAGTCGTCGACGACCCCACCACGTTGGCGGATGCCGATCTCGGTGAGTTCGTCGCCAAGGCGCTGACCGTCGGCGCCCACGCGCTCTCCGCGACTGGCCAGGCGCAGGAGTCCCGGGCCTTGGAGCGCATGATCACCGAACTCGGCGACAAGGCCACGACGTCGACCGCAGAGGCGGCCGCACTCACCGACCGTAGCGTGAAGGCGGCGTCGGAAGCCGTGTCCAAGGCGGCCGCCGACGCGCAGAAGGCGTTGCGGGAAGCCGACGAAGCGACGCGGAAGTCACTGACGGAGTCGATCGAGAAGATGCGCCGCGAGACCGAAGCGGAACTCAAGCGCTTGTTCGGCGGTACCGACCCGGAGGTGATCGACCGCTTCGCACCGCTGCTCGAACAGTTCGCCGCCAATCTGGACAAGCGGGCCGCAGCAAACACCACAGAGCTTCTGACCAAGGCCGCCAAGCAGTTCGACCCCAACGATCCGGCATCGCCGATGGCCAAGCACTCGGCCGAACTCACCAAACGCCAGGAGTCCCTCACCGAACAGCTGACCAAGCAGCACACCGAGCTGACCGGCCGGCTCGACGAAGTGGTCACCGCGCTGAAGGTGGCCGAGGCGAAGGCGTCGGTGAGCAAGGTATCGCCGATCAAGGGTGGAACCTACGAGACCGAGGTTCATGAGGTTCTGCAGACCGTGGCCGCCGGCCTGGGCGACGAGTACTGCGAGACCGGAACCGTTGTCGGTGCGGTGGCACGATCCAAGAAGGGCGACGGAGTGCTGACCGTTGACGGTGGTGCTGCCCGCGTGGTCATCGAGGTGACCGATTCCAAGCGCGACGGGTGGGGCGCGTACCTCGACGAAGCCGAACGCAATCGCCAGGCTGACGCGGCCGTCGGCCTGGTCCGTACGGTCGAGCAGAACTGTGGAGAGACGATTCGGGTGCTTGGGAAGCGCCGGATCGTGCTGGCCTTCGACCCGCTCACTGACGACCCCGATCTTGTCCGCACCGTGGTGATGTTGCTCCGTACGTCGGCTCTCGCCGTCGCCAATCGGACCGGTGCGCACGAGATCGCCACGGCTGAGGAGAAGATCACCGACGCCGTCGAGCAGCTCGGCACCATCGACGACATCAAGAAGACCGCCGGGACCATTGAGAAGAACGCCCAGAAGATCGAGAAGTCCTGCAGCACCATCTACTCGACCATCGATCGGCTGCTCGGTGAGGCCCTTGCCGCGCTGGCCGGAGCGGCCGACGACGAGGCTGAGTCGGAGTCAGAGCGCGGGGCCGCCTAATGGCCGACGGTCCGGCGCATCTGCCTGCAGAGATGACGCGGCCAGAGATCGACTGCACTGTGTACAGCGGCTGGTATCCGCTCCTGGCGCGTCTCCATCGGCAACTCACTTCGGTCACCTCTGATTTCGCCTACGTCCAGATCAAGGAGAAGTACGGCACGCTGCGGTGCCACCTGGACTACGGCGAGTCTGTCGACGAGTTCACGCGGGGTGTCTGCGAGGTTCTGATCGGGGCATCGACCGACGAGTCGCGATCTGTCTGCGAGTTCTGCGGCAAACGCGGTTCAACACGTGACGACCTCCCGCGCATCAAGACCATGTGCGCCGGGTGCTACCGGCCACGTAGGCCGCACGCCCCTGCCGAGTGAGTCCAACGTGCCGAAAACCGCAACGTTCACCTCACTCGCGACCAGGAGGCGGCGAGCAGTGCGCGGTAGCGAGCTCCTACCCGAACCACCGCTCCAGCACCCGCGCGACCCCGTCCTCGTTGTTGCCGACGGTGATCTCGTCGGCGGCGGCCAGAGCGGCCGGGTGGCCGTGGCTCATCGCGACACCGCGCCCGGCCCAGGTGAGCATCTCGACGTCGTTGGGCATGTCGCCGAAGGCGATGGTGGACGACGCGTCGAGGTCGGCCACGTCGATGATGCGGCGCAGCCCGGAGGCCTTGTGCGTGTCGGGCACCGACAGTTCCACCAGCCCGTTGTCGGTGGAGAAGGTGATCTGCGCCAATCCGTCGACCGCGTCCTTCAGTCGTGCCGCCATCTCGTCGCTGCGCATATCGGGCTGGCGGACAAGGAGTTTGACGGCCGGCTCGGTGTACACCTCGTCGTCGCCGACCTCGATGTGGTCGGGATTGAGCCAGGCGTGCCGATATCCGGAGGTCGCGACGAACGGTGGGGTGGCGGCGTCGTAGGCGGACCGGCCGGCCCGCTCGGCCGCGATGCCACATCCGGGGAGCTGGCGATAGGCGCTGTCGACGAGCTTCTCGAGGATGTCGGGTTCCATTGTGGCGGCCGAGATCACCCGATCATGTGCGACGTCGTAGAGGATGGCGCCGTTGGCGCACACCGCGTATCGCACGTGCGCGGCGGTGCCCTCGAGCTGGTCGGTGATCTCGGCGATCCAGCGCGGCGGGCGGCCGGTGGCCAGCACGAAATCGACGCCTCGGTCCACCGCTGCGGCCAAGACGTCGATCGTCCTGCGCGACACGCGATTCTCGTCGTCGATGAGAGTGCCGTCGACATCTGAGGCGATCAGCGTGGGTGGGCCGAAAGTATCTGAGGGACCGGGGTTCACCGCTGACCTCGCGCCTTCTGCGCCCGCGCGGCGGCCTTCGCCATCGCCTCGGCATCTTCGATCACCCGGGCCTCCTCCGGTGTCGGCGCCGAGCCACCGAGCCGGGCCGGCACCCAGAACTCACCGGCGGGGTGCGGGTCGTAGTCGTCCTGCACCTGGTGCAACAACGTCGTCATCTCCTCTCGCAGGCGCGCCGTGGCCGCGTGCGATTCCTCGTCCGCGGCGACCTGCACAGGCTCGCCGTAGCTCACCGCGACGGGCAGCCGGCTGCGCCCGATCTGCCGCTCGCCGGTGTCGGTCTTGGTCCACTGCCGCTGCGCACCCCACACGATCGCGGGCACAATCGGCACGCCCGCCTCACCGGCCATGCGCACCGCGCCGGTCTTGAACTCCTTGAGCTCGAAACTGCGGCTGATCGTCGATTCGGGGTACACCGCGACGATCTCCCCGTCGCGGAGCTCGCCGACGGCCGCGCGATACGCATCGGCGCCCATGGATCGGTCGACCGGCACCGTCTTGGTGTGGTTGACCAGGAAACGCATGATCGCCACATCCATCACCTCGGACTTGATCATGAACCGGGTGCGCCGGCCGACCCGGTACAGCCCGAGCGCCAGCGGCAGGAAGTCGACATAGCTGGTGTGATTGACGGCCAGCACCGCCCCACCGGCGCGCGGGATGTTCTGCAGACCCGAGAACCGCAGGTCCAGCCCCTGCGCACGCACCAAGCCATTCGCGATGACCTCGAGCGTCCGGTACACCGGTTCCATGTTGAGCCAGGGTAGTCGGGGGCGATCAGGAGACCTCGCCGCCCGCCTCTCGCTCGGCGCGGCGGGCCGCTTTGGCCGCTTGTTCCTCGGCATCCATCCGGTTGGCCTCCTCGAGAGTGGGCGCCGACCCGCCCAGGCGCGCGGGCACCCAGTATTCGCCGGCGGGATGCTCACCGTAGGCGTCCTGCAGTTCGAGCAGCTTCTTGCCCATCACCTCGTGCAGCCGCGCGGTGATCTCCTCGGCCGTGCCGACCGGTTCGATGGGTTCGGCGACGCCGATCATGATCTTGACGTTGCTGCGCCAGAGGTTCTTGGGATGGCCCTTGGTCCACACCCGCTGCGCACCCCAGATCACCGTGGGGATGATGGGCGCACCCGATTCCAGCGCCATCCGCGCCGCGCCCGACTTGAACGCCTTGAGTTCGAAGCTACGGCTGATGGTCGCCTCCGGATACACCCCGACGAGCTCCCCGCGCTTGAGGTTCTCGACGGCCTCGTGATAGCTCTGCGCCCCACTGGCCCGGTCGACCGGGATGTGTTTGAGCGCTCGCATGATCGGTCCGGAGATCTTGTTGTCGAAGACCTCCTTTTTCGCCATGAACCGCACCTTGCGACGTCCCTGGAGAAAGGCCGGGATGCCCGCGTAGGTGAAGTCCATGTAGCCGGTGTGATTGATGGCGACCACACCGGCACCGTCGGTGGGTACGTTCTCCACCCCGGACACCTCGAACTTCAGGCCCTCGGCCAGCCACAACAGGCGTGCGGTGGTGATCACAGCGTCGTAGACCGGTTCCATGCGTCGAGCTTAGGCCATGGCCGAGGCGTTACCCTGGGAGCCGATTTTGATCTCGGGCCACTACCCGGCGGCTCGAGCGCGAGGAGGCGAGAAGTTGCAGATCACCAGCGTTGGCCATGCCGGTTTCCACATCCAGACCGCGGCCGGTTCGATCCTCTGTGATCCGTGGGTCAATCCCGCGTATTTCGCGTCGTGGGTGCCGTTCCCCGACAACTCCGAACTCGACTGGGCAGCGCTCGGCGACTGCGACTACCTCTACGTCTCGCATCTGCATCGCGACCACTTCGACGAACGCAACCTGCGCGAGAACGTCAACAAGGATGCGACCGTCCTGCTGCCCGACTATCCGGTGCCCGATCTCAAGGGCGAACTCGAGAAGCTCGGATTCCACAAGTTCGTGGAGACCGAGGACTCGGTGAAGACGACGGTCAGCGGGCCCAAGGGATCGCTCGACGTGATGATCATCGCGTTGCGCGCCCCCGCCGACGGCCCCATCGGCGACAGCGGTCTCATCGTCTCCGACGGCGAGACGACCTGCTTCAACATGAACGACGCCCGGCCCATCGACCTCGACGTCATCGCCGACGAGTTCGGTCACGTCGACGTGCACCTGCTGCAGTATTCGGGTGCCATCTGGTATCCGATGGTCTACGACATCCCCCGCAAGTCGAAGGCGAACTTCGCCGCACAGAAGCGGCAGCGCGGGATGGATCGGGCCCGTTCCTACATCGACCAGGTCGGGGCCACCTGGGTGGTGCCGTCCGCCGGACCGCCGATGTTCCTGGACGAGGATCTGTTCGGCCTCAACGACTTCGGGTCCGGCGTCGAAGGAGCCGACCAGACGTCGATCTTCCCCGACCAGGAGACATTTCTCGAACAGATGCGCCTGCACGGCACCGACGACGGCGAGAAGCATCGCGGTCTGATGATGGTGTCGGGTTCGGTCGCCGACTTCACCGGCGAAACGCTGAACGAGGTCTCGCACCCGTACCCGCCGGGCGAGGTCTTCGGTGACAACAAACGCGCCTACCTCGAGAAGATGAAGGAGAAGTTCGCCCCGGTCATCGCGGCCGAGAAGGCCACCTGGGCACCGGCCGACGGCGACCCGCTGCTGCCGGCCCTCAAAGAACTCTTCGAGCCGATCATGGCGCAGTCGGATCTGATCTGTGACGGCATCGGTTACCCGGTCGGGCTCGTCATGGGTGAGGAAAAGGTGGTGCTCGACTTCCCCAACCGCATCGTGCGCGAACCGAAGGAGGGAGAAGGCAAATACCGCTACGGCTTCCGGATCGCACCCGAGCTCGTCCGGACCGTGCTGCGCGACGACGAACCCGACTGGGTCAACACGATCTTCCTCTCGACCCGATTCACCACGTGGCGCATCGGTGGCTACAACGAATACCTTTACACCTTCTTCAAATGTCTGACCGACGAGCGGATCGCCTATGCCGACGGATGGTTCGCCGAGGCGCACGACGATTCGGCCTCGATCGTCAAGGACGGTTGGGAGATGCAGCGCCGCTGCCCGCATCTGAAGGCAGATCTGTCCAAGTTCGGCGTCGTCGAAGGCGAGAAGCTCACCTGCAATCTGCATGGATGGCAATGGGATCTGACATCGGGTCGCTGCCTGACCTCGAAAGGCCACGAATTGCGCGCACAACGCCTGGACTCCTGATGACACACATCTAGGCCACAGGACGCACCATGGCACAACGGTCATATCGGGGACGCCCGGTCACCGAACGTCGCGCCGACCGTCAGGACCGGTTCATGTCCGCCGGCCTGGAGGTCTTCGGCACCCAGAGTTACGCCCGGGGCACGGTCTCGGCGATCTGCGCAGCCGCCGGCTTGTCTCGGCGCCAGTTCTACGAACTGTTCGACAGCCGTGAGGATCTGCTGATCGCGGTATACGACATGATCCATGCGCAGGCCCGCGCCGCTGTACTCGCCGCGTTCACCGGGGTTCGCGGCCCGCAGCTCAGCCTGGAGGATCGGGTGCGCCCGGCGATCGCCGCCTTCTTCGATTCGGTGGCGACCGATCCACGCCGGATGCGCGTCGCCTTTGTCGAGATCGGTGGTGTCAGCGCGCGAGTGGAGAGTCATCGGGTGCAGTCCCGTGCGCAATGGACAGAATTCTTCGGTGTCGCCGCTGCCGAGATCGGCGGGCTCGACGAGTCGCCCTTCGGCTTCACCTACGAGGCGGCGGCCTTCATCGGCGCGCTGACCGAGGCCGGCCATCTATGGACGAGCAGCACGGACCGGCCCCACCGCGACGATGTGATCGACATGCTGGTGGCCGTCATCGTCGCGCTGGCCGCCCGGCGCACCCTCCCGCCAGACGCCGTACCCTGACCGGCCCCGAGCCCACGTGGACTTTGCCCGCGGCCATCCGTTCCCATACCTGCACGTTCGTTGCCGACGGGGGTGGCCTCGTGTTACCTTTTCCGACATTGTGGGACACATCGTTCTCACATTTCCGTCGGGGGATCACCGGAGCGAGGTCCGCCCAGCGCACAGCCGCTCCGGTGACAGACGACTGCAAGTGCCGTGACCGCGGACGATTGAGATGGCGGGATGCGGGTTACTCCTCTCAGGGTCGGGACCCATTGATGGGTCGGGGGACTCGAGAAGGAGGCACACCATGAACAGAACTGCTCGCCTCGCCGCATCGGCACTGGCGGCTTCCGGGCTCGCGGTCGGCGCCACCACCGCCGCTGCCACATCGGCACCCGCGGCCGAACCCGCAGCTCTCAGCATCCAGGGCGACCTCGCGCTGACACCCGAGCTACACCTGCTGCGCATCGACGCCGAGGGCGCTCGCGACGGGTCGGGTGAGACCGGTGGGACGTATACGGCCACCGTGCTCAACGGCAGCGACCCGACTCCGATCGAGGTCACCGGCCCGATCTCCTGCATCTACGTCAACGGCGACACGGCGTCGCTGGTGTACCCGATCAGCGACATCGAGCCGGTTGGCCTGCCCGATCAATTCCAGGATGCCGCGGCCGTGCAGATCACCGTGCGTGAGGGCACCGACGGCCGCAGCGACATGGTCGGCGTCAACGGACCGATGCTGACCAGCAGCTTCACCGGCTGCGCACCCACCGACACCCCGTTCGCCTTCGACGGCGAGATCGAGACGTCCGGCGGCTGATCACCATCTCAATCGGACATCCGCCTCGTCTCCCGAGGCGGATGTCCATAGCCCGTAGGCATGTTGGTGGCATCGGCGGACTCCACCGCGGTCACCGCACCCGACGACGCCAACGCCACCCCACCGGCCACCGCGGCGATGAATGCCACGATCGCCACCGGACCCCACCCGGCGCGCGTGACGTCGCCGAGGAACACGATGCCGACCGCGCCGGGCAGCACCGTCTGCCCCACCACCAACGCGGCGGCCGCACCGTTCACCGAACCCGTCTGCAGCGCAACGGTGAACAGGTAGAACCCGCCGATCCCGCTGAACAACAGGGCATACAGCGCCGGATCGGTGAACATGGCGACCGGGTCCAGGGTGTCGAGGCCGTCGACGATGCGTGAAGCGATGGCCATGACCCCGAACACCGCGCCCGCCATCAGCCCGGTTGCCGCGGCGATGTGCCTGTGCAGCATCCGCATACACAGCAGACCGAGCCCGAACAGGAGGGGCCCGGCGATCAGCACCGCCCAGTGCATCCACCGCTCGTTCTCGGTGCCCTCGCGGCCGGCCGACACCGCCAGCAACACCAGCGAGACCACCACCACGGTGCCGGCGATCCAGTCCCGCACCGCCAACCGCACATGCAGCACGACCATTGCCAGCAGTGCCGTCGCGACCAGCCGTGCGGAGATGATGGTCTGCGACAGGAACAGCGGGATCAGCCGCGCGGACAGGATCGTCGCCACGAAGCCGACGATGTCGAAGACGAAGCCCACCAGAAACGGAACGGTCAGCATCGTCGCGACCGTCGACCGCAGCGACGGATGCGCCTTCGACGACTGGCGCCGCTCCTCACGCACCGCGGCGCGCTGCGCGACCTGATCGGCGCCCAACGCCTGCAGCACCGCAGCCGCGGCAAAGGCGAACGAACCGATCACCGCGATGACGATTCCGGCGGTCATCGGACCGAGATCACCTCATCCACCGGAACCTCACCGTCCGGATCAGCGGGGCTCGAGGACTTCGGCACCGACGAATCGGGCGAGTTCCGGCGGCAGCTTCACCGAGCCGTCGGGCTGCTGATGGTTCTCCAGGATCGCCACGATCCACCGGGTCGTGGCGAGTGTGCCGTTGAGCGTGGCGGCGATCTGCGGCTTGCCGTTCTCGTCGCGGTAGCGGATCGACAGCCGACGCGCCTGGAACGTCGTGCAGTTCGACGTCGAGGTCAGTTCGCGGTAGGTGCCCTGCGTCGGCACCCACGCCTCACAGTCGTACTTGCGGGCCGCCGACGATCCGAGGTCACCGCCGGCGACATCGATCACTCGGTAGGGGACGTCGATCGCCGCGAGCATCTCGCGCTCCCAGCCGAGCAGCTTCTGGTGCTCGGCCGCGGCGTCCTCGGGTGTGCAGTAGATGAAGCCCTCGACCTTGTCGAACTGGTGCACACGGATGATGCCGCGGGTGTCCTTGCCATAGCTGCCGGCCTCCCGCCGAAAGCAGCTCGACCACCCGGCATAACGCTTGGGGCCGTCGGTCAGATCGATGATCTCGTCGGAGTGATAACCCGCCAATGGCACCTCCGAGGTGCCGACCAGATAGAGGTCGTCGTCTTCGAGGTGGTAGATCTCGTCGGCATGCGCACCCAGGAAGCCGGTGCCACCCATGATCTCCGGGCGCACCAGCACCGGCGGGACCATCAGGGTGAAGCCGTTGGCGACGGCCTTCTGCGCGGCCATGTTGAGCAGTCCGAGCTGCAGCAGCGCACCCTGGCCGGTGAGGAAGTAGAAGCGTGAGCCCGACACCTTGGCGCCGCGTTCCATGTCGATGAGACCGAGCGACTCGCCGAGTTCGAGGTGATCCTTCGGGTTCTCGATCTGGCGCGGTTCACCGACGTGCTCGAGGACCACGAAATCGTCCTCACCGCCGGCCGGGGCGCCCTCCTCGACCAGGTTGGAGATGGCGCGATGCGCCGCCTTGGCCGCCTCGTCGGCCTCGTTCTGCCGCGCGACCGCCGCCTTCACCTGCTCGGCTAGTTCCTTGCCCTTGGCGAGCAGCGCCGCCTTCTCCTCGCCTTGCGCCTTCCCGACCTGCTTGCCGAGCGCCTTCTGCTCCGCCCGCAGACCGTCGGCCTCGACGATGGCGGCACGGCGCGCGGCGTCGGCGTCCAGCAGCGCGTCGACCAGACCGGGATCCTCACCCCGGGTACGTTGCGACGTGCGCACGAGGTCGGGGTTCTCACGAAGAATCTTCAGGTCGATCACGTCTGAAACCCTACTGGAGACACCCGCACGCTTTGTCGCGCCCGCTGGTCGGTTCGCCCGGGGTTCACGCCTGCCAGTGGCGCGTGTAGTCGGCGCGACCGAACATCTGCGCCGCATGGTGCGCGGTCGGGGTCCCGGCGTACGGATCGGCACCCGCGGTGACCAGCACGGCGACGACGTCGTCGTGCCCCTTGAACACCGCCCCGGCCAGCGGCGTCTGGCCTTTGTCGTTCACCGCGTCGACGTCGGCGCCACGCTCGATCAACACCGTCACCGTGTCCGCGGAACCGTGATAGGCGGCGAGCATGAGCAGACAGTCACCGGCCTGGTTGCGCAGGTCGGCCGGCACACCGGCATCGAGATAGGCGGCGAGGGTCTGCGCGTCGCCAGCGCGGGCCATGTCGAACAATCGTCCGGCGAGTTCGGCCACCTCGTCGGGGACCGCGCCGGGTTCGGGGGTCTCGGAAGTCACCGTCGCGAGTGTAGATACTCCCCTGTCGACGCAACAGGCATGATGGATCCTGATGAACGGCGATGACGACACCCCGCGGGCCGGGGCCGACGACGACTGGGTGAGCGTGCCCGGCGACGACACCGGGCGCGACGACGATGGCGACGGCCGCGGCTGGCGGCACTCGCTGCTGCGTCATCCCGTGCGGGTCGTGCTGTCGGCGGTGATCATCGGCGCCATCGTGGCCGGCGCGATCGCCCTGGCCATGGGCGTGTTCAACGAGAGCGGCAGCGTCGGCGGCACCGACATCGGTGAGGGCGAGCGGCTGGCCGAGAACGCCTTCACACAGTCGGTCACCGGGGACTGTCTCGACTGGGGGGTCGACAACCCGGGCGACCCCACCCAGGTCGCGTGCGACCAGCAACACCGGTTCGAGGTCGCCGGTCCGCTCGACACCGCTCTGCTGCCGGGGTCGGAGTTCGGCGAGAGCGCGTCGTGGCCCGGCGCCGAGCGCTTCGCCGCGATTCGTGACGAGCAGTGCCCGGTGATCGTCGACGCCTACCTCGACGGTCGACTCGATCCACAGGGTCGGTTCTCCGTCGGCATGATGTACCCGTCGCAGGTGCAATGGGACAAGGGTGCGCGCGAGCTGCGTTGTGGCCTGCAGCAGACCGGCGCGGACGGCACGGCCGACCAATTCGTGGGCCGCGTGGCCGAACAGGACCAGTCCTTCCAGTGGCCACCCGGGACCTGTATCGGCATCGACCCGGCCACGCGAAAGCCCACGGGGGTCGCGGTGAACTGCACCGAGGCCCACGCCTTCCAGACCACCGGCACCGTCGTGCTGTCCCAACGGTTCGGCAATCCGCTGTCGGGCAAGCCGTGGCCGGAGGTGGAAGCGCAGAACGACTACCTGCAGTCGATCTGCCCCGTGCAGGCCGACCGCTTCCTCGGCGGCAAACAGAAACTCGACGCGACCACATTGAACGTCCAGTGGTCGGTGCTGTCGGAGCCCAGTTGGCTCGCGGGCAGCCGGACGGCGGTGTGCTACCTGGGGCTACCCGATCGTGGCGGTTTCGCCACCCTGGTCGGCGATGCGCGCTCCACCCTGCTGATCAACGGCAAGCTGCCGGTCCCGCCGCCGCAGGCCCCACCGGGCCGCGCGCTGCCCACGCCGGTGCCGCTGCCGCCGGGTATCGCGCCGAACCCGGCCGAAGTGCCGGCCCCGGCCGGGTGATCCGATGACCGTGCGAATGTCCGACGACGAGTTCGACGGGCTGGTGTCCGATGCGATGGACACCATCCCGTCCGAGCTGACCGACAACATGTCGAATGTGGTGATCCTGGTGGAGCCGCACAACGACGAGGAGCCCTCGATTCTGGGGCTCTACCACGGGGTCGCCCTCACGATGCGCGACCACGAATACGGCGGATTCCTCCCGGACACCATCACCATCTATCGCGACCCCATCCTCGCCATGTGCCGCACCCGCGAGGAGGTCGTGCACGAGGTCGCGGTGACCGTGATCCACGAGATCGCCCACCACTTCGGCATCAGCGACGACTGGTTGCACGCCAACGGATGGGGTTGAGGTCTTCGGTGGATGGCGCACCGGTCTCGAGAACTACCCCATCGGATCGGCGGACGGCCCGGTCACCAGGGGTTCGTCGATGCGGGGGCCGAAGGGACCGGTGACGGCACCCCAGCGATGCAGCCGCCAGCGCCCGTCGGAGAATTCCAGTTCGATGGAGCCGGTGTTGCGCAGGTGGGTCCCCGCGGCGAAGCCCGGGTCCACACCGGCCAGCCGGGCGGCGATCAACCGGATCGCCGCACCGTGGCTGACCACCACCACGTCGCGCTGGTCGGTGCCCTCGAGATGTCCGGCCCGCAGGTCGTCGATGACCGGCAGATACCGGTCGTAGACCATGGCCAGCGACTCGCCACCCGGGAGCCGCGCCCCGAGATCTCCCTGATGCCAGCGCTCGACGACGTCCTTGAACACCCCGTGGGCGTCGTCGTCGGAGCGGTCCTCGAGGTCGCCCACCTGGACCTCGTGGATACCTTCGGTGATGTCGGGATCCACCTCCCACACCGATCCGATCAGCTCTGCGGTCTGTTGCGCGCGCCGCGCCACCGAACTCACCAACACCACATCGCTCGAGCGCGGATTCTCCAGCGCGTAGCGAACCCCTTGACGCACACCGAAATCGGTCAGCGCAGCACCGGGCAGAGCCGTGTCGAGGCGGCGCATGACATTCGAGGTGGTCTCACCATGGCGGACCAGATACAGCCGCGCCACTAGCTCACCTCCCCGACTCGGAGACCCTCGAACCAGGCGATGCTCTCGGCGGTGTCGGGTGGCGGCGACCCCGTCGTGCGATCACACGGCCACGATCCCAGGAACACGACCCGCTCACAGCGGCGGTACAACGCGCGCAACGCCTCCCCGACCGCGCCGTCGTCGATGTGCCCGACGGCGTCGAGGTAGAACCGGTACGACCCCGGCACATCACGCCGAGGGCGCGATTCGATACGAGTGAGATCTATTTCGCGTGAGGCGAATTCGTCCATCGCACGCATCAGGCTACCCGGCACGTTCGGGAGGTCGAGGATCACCGAGGTCCGGTCGCCGCCGGTGGCCGCCGGCGGCGCAGCGGGCGCACCGATCAGCAGGAACCGGGTGTAGGCATCGTCGACGTCGGCCACCCCGTCCGCGAGGACGACCAGCCCGGACAGCTCCGCGGCCAACGAGGTGGTGACGGCCACGTCCGCCTTGCCCTCCGCAACGTCGGCGGCAGCACCCGCATTCGACGACGCGGTCACGAATTGCGCATCGGGGTAGAGCTTCTCGATGGATTCGCGCACCTGGGCGGCCGCCACGGGATAGGCCGCCACCGTGCGCACATCATCCGGTCTCATCGACTCTCGTGCGCCGATGGTGAACGCGACGTCGAGCACGACCTCGGCGAACACCTGCACCCGCCCCACGGTGCCCGGACCCGGCGGCACGAGCGCGTCCGCGGTGGCCGGCACCGCTCCCTCCACCGAGCTCTCGATCGGCACACACCCGAAGTCGGCCGATCCCGCACGCACCATCTCGATGGTCGCCGCCGGACTCTTGGCGGCGACCTTCTCGACGTCGCCGCCGAGGCGCGGCGCGCTCTGACGCGGAAGCCTGGTGGTCAGGAGTCGGTCGAGGGCGATCTCGGTGAAGGTCCCCGAGGGACCGAAATAGGCGAACACGGACACGCCAAGATCCTAGTCGAGCCGCCGGCACAGCCGATCGACGTTTCGACGCCCACGATCGGAAGTATTGACGAACATCCCATTCCCACTTAGGTTAGGGTTGCCTTATTAATCCAGCTGTTCCAGAGGTCGCACCCACCTGAGAGCGAGGAGCGCATGACCCAGGCAGTCACCGACCGCCCGTCGGACGCCGAACTGATCCAGACCGCATGCCGCCAGATCAGCGGGGCAACCCTCGCGGTGGCGGGCGCCGAACCGACTCCGGTGAACGTGGTGCATCTGTTCGAGTCGCAGGCGTTCGTCCTGGTCCCCACCGACGGCGACGCCGTGATATTCACCGGCGCGCGATCCGAGGGGCTGGCCGCCATGCTCGAGATCACCGACTGCGCCCCGATCGACCTGCGCGAACGGGTGCGGTCGCTGGTCTGGCTCAACGGCACCCTGCACGCGGTCCCGACGAACCTGGAACGCGAACTGGCCGTGGAGATCGCCACCGAGCATCCCGACGACGGACTGCTCGACCTCGGCCACGGCAGCTCGATGCTGCGGCTGCAGATCGACACCGCCGTCATCGCCACCTCGGCGGGCGCGGCGTCCGTACCGTCGGCCGAACTCGCGGGCGCCGCCCCCGACCCGTTCTGGGAGTACGAGGGCGATTGGATCGCACATCTGGACTCCGATCACGCCGACCTCGTGGGCCAACTGGCTCGGCGCCTCCCGCAGGACCTGCGCGACGGCCGCGTGCGGCCGCTGGGCCTGGACCGCTTCGGTATCCGGTTCCGGATCGAGGGCCCGGCCGGCGATTCGGACGTGCGGCTTCCGTTTGCACGGCCGGTCTCCGATGTCCACGAGCTGTCGCAGGCACTACGCACGCTTGCCGGCTGCCCGTTCCTCAACAGCCTGCCGGACTGAGAACCGGGGGCCAGCCCGACCCGTAAGCTGGCCATCATGCGCGCCCCGCTGCGATCGGTTGTGTCCCCCGCGCGCCCGGCCGGTTTCGCCGTCGTCACCGACCGCACCGAGCGCCGCGCGATCGTCATCGAACTGGTCATCGTCGGCGTCCTCACCTTCCTGTTCTCCGCGATCTCGGCGGCGTTGTCGTTGCTCGAGGCGCAACTCGCCGGTGGTATCGGCAACACCACCGTGGCGCTCAACCCGTCGAGGTCGGATCTGGGGTGGATCGACTTCGCGCGCCAGCTGATGAGCGCGCTGCGCCTGTTCGCGATCGGCGGATTGGGTGTGTATCTGTTGTGGCGCAGCGGATTTCTGAGGCTGGTCGGCCTCGACCGACGGCCGCCGCGGCGCGACCTGCCGGCCGGTGTCGGGCTCGCCGCGCTGGTGGGACTGCCGGGTCTCGCGTTGGTGGCCGTCGCCCGCGCGCTGGGCGTCAACGCCCATCTGGTGCCCAGCGAGGTCGACGGCGTGTGGTGGCGGTGGCCCATCCTCATCCTCCTCGCGGTGGGCAATGCCGCCGCCGAGGAGATCATCGTGGTGGCCTACTTCATCACCCGGCTGCGCCAGCTCGGCGCCTCCGAGAATGCCTCTCTGGCAGCCAGTTCACTGTTGCGCGGCGGCTATCACCTATATCAGGGCGTGGGTGCCGGGCTCGGCAACGTGGTGATGGGGCTGGTGTTCGGGCGGTTCTTCCAGATCACGTCGCGGGTGTGGCCGTTGGTGATCGCGCACGCCACGATGGACATCGTCGCGTTCGTCGGATATGCACTGCTACACGAGCATCTGAGCTGGGTGGGATGATCGGGCAGGTCACACCTGCAGCGCATCGAGCGCATACGGCGGTGCGCCCACTCCCACGATCCGCACCGCGCCGGTCGGTGTGACCTCGGCGAGCCGGGCGTCGACCGGTTCGCGGCCGTCCATCGCGACGGTCACCGCGGTGACCCGACGCTCCTTCCATCGGCGTACCTCGTCACCGAAAACCGTACCTGCCCAGTGATATCGACCGTCGAGTGGCTCGAAGTGGCCGAGCACCCGGAATCGCGCCACCAGTTCGTCGCCGTCGGCCGACAATACGGCGGCAGCGTCGACGATCTCGTCGTCGATGGATTCCGATCCGATCCAGTCGTAGTCGTCCGGGCGGAAGCGTCGTAGCCGGGACCTGCGGCGCCGGGGCGACCCGACGGCCGCCCATTCGTTCTCGACGGGCCGCCGCACGACGACCGTCCGGGCACCGGTGATGGCGAGATGCTCGATCATCGTGACCACGTAGTCGAGCGCTCGCGGGTCGTCGAGGAAGACCTCACCTTCTCGATCTGCGGTCACCAGATCGAGGTAGGCACCCGTGGGCGCGGCACGGTCGCGCACCACCACACCGGCCCGCCGACCGTCCTCGAGCACGCCGATGCTCAACGGGGACCGGCGAATTCGCGCACGAAGTCGCTGCGCGAGCGCGCCGCTGCCGGTGATCGCCACCGTCGGATCTCCGGTCACGGCAGAAACCCGCCGCGCTGCCAGCCGTATCGCGACAGCCGGCTCATCAGCCCGGCGTCGGAGAAGAACGCTGCGAGCGAGGCGAATCCGCGGACCTGCACCTCTCGGAAGTGCGGGTTGGATCGCGCCACCCGTGCGGCGTGACGCCCGTCGAGTCCGGCGCGCCGGTACATCGCCGGGTTGGTGAACAACCGGCGGAACAGCACCCCGGCGACCGCATGACCGTTCGCCGCGACGAACGTCTCCCACCGGCTGCGGGTGGGCTTGCGGCGCATGATGCCGTCGCGGGCGAAACCGATGTGCCGGGCCTCCTCGGCCACGTGGATCTGCATCAGCCGGGCGACCAGCGGCTGCAGCTGCGGGTCGTCGAGCATCTCGCGCTGGAGCGCATCGAAGATCTCCTCGCCCACCAGGGCGGCCACCCACAGCAGACTTCCACGCAGTGCATACGGCAACACCGTCATGGCGCCGCGTTCGGCCAGACGCATCCGGAACGGCCGCGCCCCCGCCCACTCGATGGCCCGGCCGAACATCACCATGTGCCGACATTCGTCACCCATCTCGGTGAGCGCGTAGTGGGTGGTGGCCGACGCGGCGTCGGCGGTCATCAGGCGCGCCATCAGGGTGCGGTTGAGCAGGTTCTCGAACCAGATGCCCACCGACAGGATGTTGGCCAACTCCTGGCGCGACACCTCGATCCGCTGCTCCTCGGACAGGCCGGCCCACAGCTCGGTCCCGGCGAGGGTGAGTGCCCGCGGCGGCAAGAAGTATCGGTCGGGTTCGGGCTCGCGATCCCAGTCCAGGTCGACCACCGGTTCGTATGACCTCTTCACCGACCCCGTGATCAACCGCCGGGCGATGGCGTTGCGGCCGTCCGCATCACCTCGTCTCACCTGCGATGTCACTACCATCGGCCACCTCCTGGACGAACTCGTGTGTGACCTCCGACACTAGGATCGGGAAGACTATGTGTCAATGCTCACTGTCACAATGGTTGGTGGATGTATTCTGAGTCGCGTTCCGGCGCAGCGCAGCGCCCGGATCGTGCAGCGTCTGTGCGTACATTGGTTGAGATGAACGAGCCCGATCCGCCGATGATGCGCCGGCGCGACGTCCCACCGGGACCCGCTCCGCGCGCCGGCGACCGCGCTCGGCATGCCGCGCCGCCGCCCGGCTCGCCCCAGCATCGTTCACCCCAGCACCGTTCACCCCAGCACCGCCCACCGCCGCCGCACCCCGATGCCGGCCGAACGCGCCAGGCTCCCGGACCCCGCCGCAATCCCGTGCCGCCGGCACCCCCCGAGGCCACCGCACATCTGCGGGACCGACGCGACGACGATACGCGCTATCGACCACCGCTGGCCTGGTCGGATGCGTCCGGCTCCGCCTCCCCGGCAGGGTCACGCCCCGACCACCGGCAGGGCTATGCCCCGCCGCAGCGACCCGAACCCGTCCCGGCCGCGGATCGTCTGCGACGACCGGTGCCGCAGCGCGCCGGATCGTCGGCGCGCGACGGCGGTCCCGGTGGTCCGCGACGCCCGGGCAGTCGTTCCGGTGGGCCCCCGGCGAAGCCGCGGCGGCGTCGGCGTCGGCTGCGTCTGGGCCGGCTGATGCTGGTGACGCTGCTGGTGTTGGTGGTGGGGTCGATCGGCCTGGTGTTCTACTACGACAGCAAGTTGCACCGGACCGATGCGCTGACCTCCTACGCCGGCCGGCCGGCGGACACCCCGGGCACGAACTGGCTGATCGTCGGTACCGACTCGCGCGCCGAGCTCAGCGACGCCGAACGCGCCGAACTGTCCACCGGCGACAGTGACGGCTCCCGCACCGACACCATCATGATGGTGTACAAACCGCCGGGCGAGGACGCGATGCTGATCAGCATCCCGCGCGATCTGTACGTGCCGATACCCGGTCAGGGATCACACAAGATCAACGCCGCGTTCAACTTCGGTGGGCCACAGCTGCTGGTACAGACGGTCGAACAACTGACCGGCGCGCGCATCGACCACTACGTCGAGATCGGCTTCGGCGGCTTCGATCAGGTGGTCGACGCGGTGGGCGGGGTCAACATCTGCCTCGACCAACCCCTCAACGACCCCAAGGCGGGGTTGAACCTGCCCGCCGGATGCCAGGACCTCAACGGCCAGGAAGCACTCGGGTTGGTCCGTACGCGCGCCTTCCCCAACGCCGACCTCGAACGCATCGAGAATCAGCGCAAATTCCTCAGCGCGTTGATGGCCAAAGCCACCAGCCCCGAAGTGCTGTTGAATCCGTTCCGGCTGATTCCCTTCGTCAACTCCGCGGTCGACGCGGTCACCGTGGACGAGGGCGATCACCTGTGGAACCTGGCCGGGCTCGCCTGGTCACTGCGCGGCGACCCGATCACCACGACGACTCCGACGGGCGGCAGCGAATACACCTCCGACGGTGATTCACTCGCCGTCGGCGACAACACCGAACAGTTCTTCACCTACATCCGACAAGGGGCGCCCGTCCCCGAGGACCTGCTCTCCACCCAGACCGGGGTCATCGGCGGGTAGGTGAGCATCGCCTCACCGAATTGTGGTGAGGCTCAACTCAGTTAGCCTGCGCTGAGCCGACCGGCAAGTTTGTCGGTCTCTACTCTGGTCACCATGACATCGAGTACCGACGACACCGTCTTCCGTAAGCTGCTGCACGAACAGATCGGCAACGAGTTCGCCGCCTCGCAGCAGTACATCGCGGTCGCCATCTACTACGACGGCCACGACATGCCACAGCTCGCCAAACACTTCTATGCGCAGGCCGTCGAGGAACGCAACCACGCGATGATGATCGTGCAGTATCTTCTCGATCGCGATGTCGACGTGGCGATCCCCGGTGTCCCGGTGCCGCGGACCGACTTCGCCGACTATCGTGAACCGATCGAACTCGCCCTGGCACAGGAGAAGTCGGTCACCGAGCAGATCGTCGAACTCGCCCGTGCCGCACGCGACTGCGGCGACTACCTCGGCGAGCAGTTCATGCAGTGGTTCCTCGCCGAGCAGGTCGAGGAGGTCGCGACGATGACGACCCTGCAGACCATCGCCGAGCGTGCACACGGCAACCTGTTCGACCTGGAGAACTTCGTCGAACGCGAGATCAACGGCAGCGCAGCGTCACCGGCGGCTCCCCCGGCGGCAGCCGGCGGCAACCTCTGATTGTCCAGGCGCTCAGCGCAAAGTGACCTGGCGACCGCGGATTCCGTCGCGTGAGCGTACTTCCGCGGTGGTCAGTTCACCCTCGACCGCCAGTGACTCGGTGAGCCATTCGTCGAACTGATCGAGCCCCGGCGTCCACTCCTCGTGGTGGAGTTCGTTGTCGAGGTCGAAGACCGGCACCAGCAACCCGTGGGTGCGGAACGACCCGGCGAAGCGCGAACCCTCGCCCAAGGTCAGCCGCCCCGCGGCGTGGAGCCGCGCCAGAGCGTTCATCACCTCGTCCTCGGGCTCCGGGCGGACCCAGCGCAAGTGTGCGCGATCACCGGCATCGACCCACCACGGCGCGCCGATCCCACTCTTGGCGGTCAACCGCGCGCTGGGCATGATCGAATCCTTGGCCTGCTCGAGCATGTCGGCGAACTCGGCCGGGACGTCGGTGCCCGCGGGGAACCACCACGCGAAGTCGTCGTGCACCACGATGTCGAGCTGGGTCTGCGGCGCGATCACCTCGGTCAATGCGGGTGGCTCATCCGAGCGTACGAAGTCGGCGTCCGGTGCGGCCTGCGTGGACCACACGATCGCGTCGGCGATCTCGCGGTCGACGTCGTCGGGGTCCACCTCCGTCTGCAGCGCGACCACACCCTGCGGACCGGCCTCGGTGGTGCGGACGATCGCCCGCACCGCGCCGGGCAGGATGCTGGCGAGCAACACACTGCGCTCGGACCCCTGCGTCAACGCGTCGGACCCGAGTTCGGCGGTCGCCGAGGCGACGAAGGCGCGCATCGCCACCAGATCACATTCGGCGGCCAGTCCGGCGAACGGCCGTGGCGGGGGCGCCATCGCCGCCCGCTGACGCTCCTTGCGGGCGGCGACCCGCTCGGCCCGATTACTTCCCGGCCGCGGCCCGCTGCCCCGTTTGCTCTTCTTCGCCATGTCACCACCCTCTCACGGGGTGCCGCCCGGGCGTCACCACCCAGGCGCTCAGTCGACCGTGACGAGCCAGTCACGCACCTTGGCGGGCCTGTTGGTCGCGACCCACCGCACCCCGAGGTCGGCGCACATCTGCACATCCGGCTGCTCGTCGACCGTCCAGCAGTAGGTGACCCGGCCCGCGGCGGCGGCACGGTCGACGAGGTCCGGATACGTCCGCAACGTCTCCACCGACGGCCCGATCCCGGTGGCGCCCACTGCGGTGGCCGCGCTGCCGCCGAGCATCCGGGCGGTGTCGCCGAGCAGGATCGTCGGTAGCATCGGCGCATGCCGGCGGACGCGCCAGACCCCGGCCGAGGAGAACGAGATGACCACCGCGCGACTGTGATCGGCCGACGGTGGGGTCGCGACGCCGAATTCGTGCAACATCGCCAACAGCTTCTGCTCGACGAGGCTGCCGAAGCGCACCGGGTGTTTGGTCTCGATGAACAGCCGGACCGGACGGCGCCAGTCGAGGGTGAGCGTGATCAGCTCCCGCAGGGTCAGCACCGATGCCTGTGTGCGGGCCGGATGCCAGCTGCCGAAGTCGAGTTCGCGCAGTTGTGCCAGCGACATCTCGCTGACCGCACCGACTCCGTCGGAGGTGCGGTCGACGGTCCGGTCGTGCACGCAGACGAGTTCGTGGTCGCTGGTCAGCCGGACGTCGCATTCGAGCCCGTCGGCACCCTCGGCGAGTGCTCGTTCGTAGGCGGCCAGCGTGTGCTCGGGTAAGTCGGCCGACGCGCCACGGTGGGCGACGACGGCGGGCTTGCCCGACCTGGAGACCTGTTCGGCGCCCGTCATGCGGCCACCACCCACCGGCGTGACGGAACCGGATCGTGTTGTGCCGTGGCGAAGGTGGCCTCGAGCCGACCGGCCAGCCACCGAGCGAACACCGCCGAACACGCCGCGGAGACGGTGACCGCCACCAGCCCGTTGGCGCCGGTCTGGATCGAGCCCGACAGCGTCGCGACCACGCGGGTCACGATCGCGGCCACCGCGAGGACGTTCACGATCGTCCAGGCCACCCACATCCGGGTCAATCGACGTCGAGTGCGGTCGCGATCGAGATCGGCGCGGACGTTCGCCGCTTCATGCAGCAACACGGCCACGCCCACCACGTTCACCAGCGGCACCGCCGCCAGCAACAGAATCTGCCACCGCGCCCGCGGGTCTCGGCGATCGGCGCCGCGGTAGGCCTCGGTCCGCATCGCCATCACCCACCGCGCGAACACGACGGTGGTGTAGACGAAGCAGCCGAGGGCGAGCAGGCCACCGAAGATGACCAAAGTGGAGGTGACCAGGTCCGTCCATGCCGGGACCGGAGTGGACCGATTCACGATCAGCAGGCCGTACCGCAGCAGGTGGGCGATCGCGGCCAGCCCGAGCGCTGCGGCCAGGACGTGCAGTGCCCGGGTGAGCGCTGCGGACAGCACGGCGGCGCGCGAGGTGGCGGCATCCGGCGCCACCGGTGCGTCACGCAACCCCCACTGCGGGATGTAGACATAGCGCGGGATGTAGCGGGGCGGGGCGGCGAGCTCGGGACGCCGACGCAGCGGGATCGCCTCGGGCGGACGACGGGCGACCCAGCGGACGTGGCGGCTGCGATAGAGCCGGCCGCTACGCGGACCGCTCACCGGAGCCGGTCGCGACGCCGGCGCGGCCAGCCCGGGCCGGGTCGGCTCCGCGGTCGACTCAGGCGTGGGCGAAGGTCGCGCCGCCGGTCGCGCGGCCCCGAGTAGATCGGAGTCGAGGACACGTAGCGGACCCCCACATCGGGGGCAGCGCTCTCGTCCAGGGCGGTGTGGCGCCTGGATGCGGCACCGCGGGCACAGGTCGATCATTGCGACTCGGCGTTCGGAGTCTCGATGGGCTTGCCGTGCTCGACCCAGGCCAGCATCCCGCCGCGCACACAGCTGCCCTCGTAGCCCATTTGATCCAGGTATTGCAGCACTCGCATCGACCGCCCACTCGAGTGGCACACCACGAGCAGCTCGGCGTCGAGGTCGATCTCTCCCAAGCGGGTGGGGACATCGCCGAGGGGGATGTGCAGCGCTCCCCGGACATGCCCGGCCGCCCATTCGTCGTGCTCGCGGACATCGAGCAGCACACGGTCGGCGTCGTCGGTGAAATCGTTCGGGAGCTCGGTCACCGGCACCTGTCGGATGTCGCCCATACTCACGAATCCATGGTGGCACAGCCACCCGAGCGCGGGCGCGGATCATGCCACGAACACCTGTGCACAACCTCGCGGACAACGACTCAAATTGACACGCACGTCACGACGGGAATCCGACTATGACGACCTGCATATAACTATCCACATGCTGCTTTGCCAACTGGCCGGTAGTGTGCATTGGCCACCATAAAGCTGTGGATGAGACTGTGGAAATTGTGGAGAAACCCGGCACAACCTTGCGGTCTGCTGTGACTGCACTCACACTGGGTGTGATGGTTGTCACCGAACTGGTGGCTCACCGTTACATATTCTTCACCGCAGTGCATGTCCGGGTCACACCTGAAGATTCTTCCCCATCGCGAGCCGACCTGTGGATAACTTGGGGAGAATTGTGCACATCTGCTCCGCTCCAAGGATCATTGCGGACGCCCGGGGCCGGGTCAGCGCAGCTCGGTGGTGATCGGCCGATCGAATACCCCCAGCGCGCCGGCCACGGCGTTCTGGGCGATGTCCTGCACACTGACGTGACCACCGAGTAGCCGCGCCAGCAGCGGCTTGGGAGCGTCGATCATGGTGATCTCGGCGTCCGGGTAACGCTCGGCGATCACCGACCGCATGACGCCGATCGCGTCGATCAGCCCTACCTCCACCGCGCGGCCGCCCACCCAGACGTCGCCGCTGAACAGCTCGTCATCGGGCGCGTTGAGCTTCTTCCCTCGACGCTGCCGGACCCAGCTGATGAAGGCCTCGTGCAGCTGATTCTGCAGACCCTTGAGCCACTCCACGTCCTCGGGTCGCTCCGGCGAGAAGGTGTCGAGTCGAGCCTTGTTGTCGCCGGCCGTGTAGAGCCGACGCTGCACGCCGAACCGGGAGAGCACATCGGACAATCCGAAACCCGACGACACCACACCGATCGAACCGATCATCGAGGTGTGGGCGGCGAAGATCTCGTCGGCCGCGCAGGCGATCCAGTACCCGCCCGAGGCCGCGATGTCCTCGCAGAAGGCGAGCACCGGGACGCCTTTCTCGGCCGACAGCTGCCGGATGCGCTCGGCGATGTACTCCGACTGTGCGGGCGACCCACCGGGCGAGTTGATGACGATGACGACGGCCTTGACGTGCTCGGTGCCGAACGCCCGCTTGAGGACCGGCTCGAGGCCGTCGGTGCTGATCCCATGGCGTCCCATCCCGGCCACCCCGATCGGTCCGTCGAGCCGGACGACGGCGACCCGGTCGGCACGCGAACGCGCCACACGCTTGGCCATCGATCTGAAGGGTCCACCGGTCATGAGGCCGAGTGTAGTGCGCCGACACTAGACTTTCGGCGTGCGGATCCGATGGCTCACGGCGTTCCTGGATTTCCCGTCCGACCAGTTCGGCGCCGAGGTGACGTTCTGGCGGGCGATCGCCGGCAGCACGGTGTCGCCGCCGCGTGGCGAGCACCGCGAGTTCGCATCCCTGGAACCCTTCAACGGCGACCCTCACCTGCGCGTCCAGCGAATCCATGAGGGCCCGGGCGGGGTGCATCTCGACCTGCATGTGGACGATCCGAAGTCGGCGGTCGATGAATCGATGCGACTCGGCGCCAACATTATTCGGGATAACAGCACCGCGGGTTGGATGTCGCTGACGTCACCGGCCGGGTTCGTGTTCTGCCTGGTCGCCTGGCAGGGCGAGTCCGAGCGGTCACGCCCCATCCGCTGGCCCGGCGACACGATCAGCATCATCGACCAGGTGTGTATCGACGTGCCGCACGACGCCTTCGACCGGGAGGTCGAGTTCTGGTCGGCGATCACCGGCCGCCCGACGAGGCCCACCAGCCGGCCTGAATTGGTACAGCTGTCCCGAGACCCCGCCTTGGCGGTGGGAATTCTCTTGCAGCGCACCGGGCGAGACGATCCCAGCACATCGGCTTCGGGCCACCTCGATCTGGCCGCCACCGCGGTGGAGGACGAGGTGACGCGGCATGAGGGGTGGGGCGCCCAGGTCGTCGACCGCTTCGAACGGTGGACGGTGATGCGGGACCCGGTGGGGCGCCGCTATTGCATCACCAGCCGCAACCCACGCACCGGGCAATGACACCCTCAGCCGCGTTCGTCGAGAAAGTCCTGCAGGAGTTGGACTTCGACGTCCAGCTCGTCACGTTGCGCTGCCGACGGCTCGATCATCAAGTCAAGACCGACGCGCCCGTCGTCGATGTGCCACGACCCGGCCAGCCAGCCATCGACCAACACGAACCCGGGTGATCGCCCGTTGGGGGTGCGCAAGCGGCGAATTCGGTCCTCGTCGGCGATCCTTTGCCGGTCGGCCTGTGCGACAAGCACATTGTCGTACGGTGCCAGCAGGCGGACCGGGGCGGGACGGTCGGCGTCGATGATGTCGAGGCCCTCCAGGTCGAATAACCGTTCTCCGTCGGGACCGCTGCGCTCCACGAGTTCCCAGTCGGCCTCCATCTCTTCGACCAACGACCCCAGTTTCGTCAACCCGCACCACCGCTGGATGCCCTGGACGGTTGCCGGGCCGAAACCGCGCAGATACAGCCTGATCAGGTCTCGGCGCGCCTCGTCGCCGGTCACCGCCGGCTCACGCGCCCCGACCCAATCGTCGAACAGCTGATAGGTGGGCGCGGCAGAACCCCGCCACAGCCCGCGTGGCGGCACCTGGACCAGCGGCAGGGCACAGCGCGCCACCGCGACGAGTGTCGCCGGTGACGCCGCGGGGTGGCGTTGGTGCAACGCGCGACCGAGTTCGGTGCCGGAAATCGACCTGCCGGCCAGCAGATCGCCGGCCTCGGCCACCACCTGCGCGGCGCGCCTCTCGCCCAGTTCGCGTGCATGCGTGGCGAGTTCGGCGTCCAGTGTCGGCTGCACGAGCGGCCGCACCCACCGTGCGTCCTCCGCATCCATCGCACAGACCGTCGACCGTAGCGTCGCCATGCGCACCACCTCACGATCGATGAGCAGCTCGTCGAGCTCGAGCGGATCGAAATCGGCGATGCGGGAGGCCAGTCCGAAGAACGGCGCGCGGGGGTCCTGCGCCTGCAGGCCGACACAGCGGTCGAGCACCTCGATGGCGTCCTCGGCGACTCGGTCGAGCAAGTGCTGGCGATGCAGGAGGGTCCGGTTCCATTGACCGGTGGTGATCTGGTGCGCCACCTGCTCAGCCGGCCGGGTACTGCAGCCCGGTGGCGGCGTGGCAGCGATAACCGTGCGGGTTCTTCGCGAGGTACTGCTGGTGATGGTCCTCGGCGTAGTAGAACATGCCGTCACCGGCGGCGGCCAGCGGCGCGATCTCGGTGGCGATGGGCCCCAGACCCGCCTCGGCCAACACCTTCTGGAAGGTCTCCGCGGTCCCGGCGGCCACCTCGGTGTCGGCCTCGGAGAGGGTGTAGATCGCCGACCGGTACTGCGTGCCCACGTCGTTGCCCTGCCGCATCTCCTGAGTGGGATCGTGACTCTCCCAGAAGATCCTCAGGACACCTTCGAGGTCGATCACGTCAGGGTCGAACACCACGAGCACCGCCTCGGTGTGCCCGGTATGAGCGGTGCACACCTCGTTGTAGGTGGGGTTCGGCGTATATCCCCCGGCATAGCCGACGGCGGTCGTGTACACGCCGGGCACCTGCCAGAAGATCTCCTCGATACCCCAGAAGCAGCCGCCCGCGAGGACCACCGCCGACAGGCCGTCCCCGAAACTCCCGATGCCATGGGACTCGGAATCGGCGTCACCCCGCATCGGGTGATGCAGGAGCAGGTGTTCGTCGGCGACCGGCATGCCGTCGGGCCGGCCCGGCAGAGCCTGCTCGGGCGAGATCATTTCCCGTTTGTGCGATCGGGAGAAAAGAAGCTGGTCAAGCCACGACATGCACCCGATCGTACGCGGCGTCGGCACCGGTTCGGGTTGATGGATTGCGCGCCGTCTGCCTATCATTGCGTCCACGTCGGGGCTGTGATGATTGTCACTCCCGGATGGGATCAGCGACGACGAAGGGTGTTCATGGCAACGCACGCGAGTTCTGAACTCCGGCGGGCCCTCGGCCCTCGGCCGAGCACTCCGCGCGCCACTTACAACGTCCGCTCCGCATGTGCCGGCACGGCCGCGAGCATCGTCGCACTGGTTGCCCTCCTCATCGTGTTGATGCTGCTCTGAGCCGCCGACGCCCGCCCCGGCCCCGCCACGCAGACTTCAACTGCACTTGAAGTGGATTGGGTCGCAGTGTTTGCAATCGCCCATGCGGTGGGTAAGGGTGGAAGTACTCGCGCGTCCCGATGTCGGGCTCTGCAGTCCGGCGTCCGTGATCCACGCGCGCAGTGACAAACGAGCAGCACCTCAGAGAGGATTATCGTGGCTGAATACACCTTGCCGGATCTCCCTTACGACTATGCGGCGCTCGAGCCGCACATCTCCGGCAGGATCATGGAGCTCCATCACGACAAGCACCACGCCACCTACGTCAAGGGCGCCAACACCACCCTGGAGAAGATGGCCGCCGCCCGTGACGACGGCACCATCGCCGACAAGGTGTACGGGCTGTCGGCGACGCTCGCCTTCCACCTCGGCGGCCACACCAACCACTCCATCTTCTGGAAGAACCTGTCGCCCAACGGTGGCGACAAGCCCGAGGGCGATCTGGCCGCCGCGATCGACGACCAGTTCGGCAGCTTCGACAAGTTCCAGGCACACTTCACCGCTGCGGCCACCACGCTGCAGGGCAGTGGCTGGGCGATCCTGGGCTACGACACCATCGGCGGCAAGCTGGTGGTCCTGCAGCTGACCGATCAGAGCGGCAACATCCCCGCGGCGATCATCCCGGTCGTCATGCTCGACATGTGGGAGCACGCCTTCTACCTCGACTACCAGAACGTGAAGCCCGACTACGTCAAGGCGTGGTGGAACGTGGTCAACTGGGCCGACGCCGCCGAGCGTTACGCCACCGCGAGCAGCCAGGGCAAGGGACTCATCGTCCCGGCCTGACACCTCGTCGGCAGAACTCCTGCAGCGCCGCCCGGTTCGGATCTCCGAGCCGGGCGGCGACTGTCTGTCATGGGTGGCCTGCTCAGAGCAGGATCGTCAGCGTGATCGCCGCCGCGCAGGCGACACCGACCACCACCAAGACCACCGCATCGGCGCGGCCGGGCCGCGACGGGTAGGCGGCCAACCGGCCGGTGCCGCCTCGCGCGGTGATCGCCTCGGCCATCTCCGAACTGCGCCGCAGCGCACTCGACATCGCGGCGGTGATCATGTCGAGGACACCCATCTCGGCTGCCGGGTGTCCACTGCGTGGCGGAGCCGACGGCCGCAGCCGATGCGCCGCCCGCAGCATCCGCAGTTCGTCGATGAGCATCGGCATCCCCCGCAGGCACAGCGCGATCGCCACCGCCCACTCGTCGACCGGCAGCCGGAACACCCGCAGCGGACGCATCAGCGTCGCGATGGCGGGGGCGATGTCGGCCATCGGCGTCGTCCAGATGACCAGGATCGAGCTCGCCACCAGAACCAGTCCGAGGGTGACCGCACGCAGGTAGACGATCAGCGCCGCCGGCCCGAACATGACGTTGAGCAGGCCGCCGGCGATGATCAGACCCCAGAACCACCAGGGCGGGCGCGGGATCGCCCCCAACGGGATGCCGGCGATGATCGCGGTGATCACCACGACCGCCGCCACCATGCCCAGCGCGGGCCACGACGGCAGCACCCACGTCATCGCTCCGAGCACGAAGACGACCACCAGCTTGGTCCCGGCCCACAGCCGGTGCACCAGCGAGTCGCCGGGTACCTGTCGCAGCGGGATCGTGCGCACACTCATTCGCCCACCTCCCCGGACACGCGCTGAACATGGTGTGGCCCAGTTGGTCCTGGTAGGTCGCCGGTGCCCGGCTGCCCACCGGTGCCCGATTGCGCACCGATGCCCGGTGTCTCGACGCTGGTGAGTGTGCCGTCGGTGAGCCGGACGCGGCGACTCACCACCGCATCGAGATCGGACAGGTCATGCGAGATGATCACGATCGTCAATCCTTCGGCGCGCAGCCGTCCGAGCATCTCCACGATCTCGGCACGGGCGTACGGGTCGACGCCGGCGAGCGGTTCGTCGAGAATCAATATCTTGGGTCGTCGCGCGATGAGCCCGGCGAGCACCACGCGACGCATCTGGCCCCCGCTGAGCGAATCGGTGCGGCGGGCGGCCATCTCACGGGGCAACCCGACCGCCTCGAGCACCCGGGCGACCTCCGCGCTGCCCACCTCGATGCCGCCGGCGGCCATGATCTCGTCGCCGACGGTCTGCTTCTGCAGTTGCAGGCGGGCGTGCTGAAAGGCGAGTGCCACCTCGCCGACCTTGTCGGTGGTGGGCGCGCCGCCGAGGGTGGCCGACCCGTCGGTCGGGGTGATGAGGCCGGCCATCACCCAGGCGAGCGTGGTCTTGCCCGACCCGTTGCCGCCGACGATGAGCAGCCCGTCCCCGCGGTGCACGGTGATCGACACGTCGTGCAGCGCCGGAACCGCCCAGGGCGAGCCGCGGAGGTAGGTGTGCCCCACGCCGTCGAGCACCAGCAGCCGCTCGGCGGGGCGGGGCCCGAACCGACCGCTGTGGCTGACCGCCGGGCGCGGCTCCTCGACTGCCCCCGGCCGGGGTACCCAGTGCGGCGGATGTGGGATCACCCGGCCGTTGTGCAGGTGGATGATGCGATCCGCAGCGGCCGCCTCGGCGCCCCGGTGTGTGATCAGCACAACCGTCATCCCCCGACGGCGCGGGAGATCGGCGAGCAGCGCGAGCAGTTCGTCGCGGCCCACCGGGTCCACCATCGAGGTCACCTCGTCGGCCACGAGCAGGGCCGGGTCGCGGGCGAGCGCGGCCGCGATCGCCAACCGCTGTTGCTGGCCGCCGGAGAGGTCGGACGTCTCCCGATCGCCCAGACCGGCCAGACCGACCTCGGCGAGCAGACCCGCCACGTCCACCTCGGCCCCCGCCGGCAGGCCCCAGACCACGTCGTCGGCGACCCGGGAGCCCAGCATCTGGGTCTCCGGGCGCTGCAGCACCATCGCGGTGCCGCCGTGCCGGCCCAGTCCGGCCGCGCCGGGCCGGGTCACCGTCCCGCTGGTGGGGACGCGCCCGGCGAGGATCTTGGCCAGGGTCGACTTGCCAGATCCGTTCGCGCCGACCACCGCGACGAACTCCCCGGCGCCCACCGAGACGTCGACGCCCTCGAGCACCACCGGCCCCTCGGGTCGATAGCGGAACCCGACGTCGGTCAGATGCAACGGCAGGGGCGCCACATGCGACTCGCGATCCGTGTCGCCCGCGTCGAGGGTGTCCTCACTCGGGACGTCGGCCAGTCGGGCGATCACACCGCCGAGCAGCCACCACGCGACGACCAGCGACACCGCGGTCCCCAGCGCGCCGGACACCCACATCCACACCCACCAGTAGTCGACCATGCTGGTGCCGAGAGAGTCGACGGTGTCGGCGAGTCCGGCCAGCGCCGGCACCCGGTCGAGAAGCTTGACCAACCCGCCGATGGTGTTGGCGAGCGCCTCCAACACCAGGGTCCGCAACGGCACCAAGATGAGCAGCAGCACCACGGAGATGCCGCCGATCACCGGTGCCGCGATGAGTCCGGCGAGTGCCAGGGTGCCGATCCCGCGGCCCCGGCGCTTGGTGTCACCGACGATACCGCCGACCAGCGCCGATCCGAGCACCGTGGCCGCCGCACCGGTTCCGGCCATCGCGAAGCTGACCCCGGTGGCGGCCACCGACGCCGCGATCAACGCCCGCGGCCGCGTGCGCGCGGCGACCAGAGCCAGCGGCACCGGCGCCAGCAATCCGACCGCGGTGGCCAGCGGCACCACGGCGGCGACCACGATCGCCGCGACCGTCAGGCCACCGAAGAACGCGATCGATGCCATCTCCATCGGCCGCAGGGGAACAGACTTTCTCACCCCATCCAGTGTGCCTGGTGGGTCCGACGACCCGACCCGGTGTCCGCCCATCGCCCTCGATCCGTCGGCCGATGGCGTTACGTCGTGTAAAAGAACCGTCACAACACCCGTGTTCGAGTTGTCAGCACCGCGTGCGAGGTGGATATTTCTTCCACAGGATCCGATTCGATCCGGATCCTCGTCCGGGAGTAAGAAACCCTGTGGCAGAGGGAGACCAGCGATGACGGCTTCCATACCGATCGGCCTGACACCGTTCCACTTCGAGGGGGAACTCAACGGCATCCTGATCTCGGGCCGGTGGCCCGAGTCGACACTCGAGTGGACCCAGACCCTGGTGGCCTCGGTGCGGATCGCCTGCCGGCCGGGGTTCCTGCCGACCACCACGATCTTCGGGGTCGTCGAGGAACGGCCCGACGATGCCGACGCCGACGCGGTGGGGATGATGGTGGCGGTCGGCAACGTGGTCGACGACAGTTTCGTGGAGGCAGGTCGGTTCCTGACCAATCCACCGGCCCTGGTGATGCTGCATCCGCCGTCGCAGACCCGACCATCGTTGCCGGAGTGCGCCGACGTCGCCTCCGGCTGCGTGCTGCTGCCGGGCCTGCCCGAACTCGGGCTCGAACATCGGGCCGGGTGGGCCGAGGCCGAGGCCGACGGCACCGTGGTGAACCTGCGTAACCAGGTCGGGATCGACCCCAACGCCGACCCCGACACCGCGGTGCTCGCGATGCTGCTGGCGGCCTGACCTGCGGCAAGAGAATTAGGGTCCCCAAACTTATTGTTTTGAGCCTCCTACCTGCACAAATACGGGTCCGCGATCTGTTGCGAGAGCAAGTGTGGGCACCCTAACGTGGCTTCCGTGATCGCTGCCCTGTTGTTGAGTTTCGGCGTGATCTTCGTCGCCGAACTCGGCGACAAGTCACAGCTGATGGCCATGACCTACGCCCTCCGGTACCGGTGGTGGGTGGTGCTGCTCGCCATCACGGTGGCCACCACCGCAGTGCACGCGGTGTCGGTGTTCTTCGGACACTTCTTGGGCCTGTCCATCCCCACCGACGTGATGTCGATCCTGGCCGGCCTGGCGATGCTGGTGTTCGGCTTGTGGACCATCCGGGGCGATCACCTCGACGATGACGAGTCCACCAAGGCGCAACGGGTGGGCGCATCGGTGTTCTTCGCGGTCATGTCGTCGTTTTTCCTCGCCGAACTCGGCGACAAGACGATGCTCGCCACCATCACGTTGTCGACCAACAACGATTGGCTCGGCGTGTGGATCGGGTCGACCATCGGCATGGTCGCGGCCGACGCACTGGCCATCGCGGTCGGCTCACTGTTGGGCCGGCACCTGCCCGAACGCATGATCGCCCGAGGCGCCGCCACGTTGTTCTTCGGTTTCGCCGCCTGGCTGTTGTGGGAGGGCCTGTCCGGCGCGTCGACGGTCACCGTCATCGCGACCCTGTCGGCGGTCGTCGTGCTGCTGGGCATCGGCACCCTCTACATCCGCCACCTCCGCCGCAGCGACGCCACCGAAGCGATGTCCGACGACGAGGTGGTGCGCAGCGCACGGTAACGGCGCGCCTCACCCCACCGGCTGGGCGGCCACCGCCGCCGACAGGCGCAGAAGCGGAGCCGCGTCGCTCTCGATGTCCGCGCCGCCGGGCACGACGTCGCGGACGGCGCCGCGCGGGCGACCCGCCACCGCATACTCCTCGACGGCGGCCCAGATCAGCTCGGCGCGGGCCGCATCATCGACCACCTCGAAATCGTCGGTCAGGTACGGACTGAGCTGGGTCAGGGCGTCGCGGATCTCCACCACACGCCGGTGCAGTCGCAGCGCCGGTGACGGCGCGCCGCCGACCGGCAGCACCACCTCGGGAACCGCCTCGGTCACCAGCTCCCACAGGGGACCCAACGCGTCGATCTCCCGTCGGTACCGGCGCCGCGACGTGATCGAGTGCCATCGCGCCCGCAGCATGGGATAGCTGATCCCGACGAGGAAGGCGACGACGCCGATCGCCGAACAGACACCGCTCACGTCGAGCAGCCGACGCAGCTGGAACGCGTGGGTCGCCGAACCGATCACGAACACGATCTGCGTCACCGCCCCGACGGTCAGAAACACCAGACCGGCCAGCAGCAAACCCAGCGACGTGCGCAGATAACCCTCTGCCAGGTCCAGGAACTGCCGGATGCTGCGGACGCAGGCGACGAATCCGTACGTCAGGTAGGCGCTGGCGATCAGCACGAACAGCGCGTAGGCGATGTTGCGGGCGGTCCACACCGACAGCCCCTCGGTCCGCAGATCGAGCGGGATGACCAGCATCGTGATCTGCAGGCCGACCAGCGCGACGATCAGCGGCACCGCCTCGATGCCCGCCCGACGCTCGCGCGACGTGGAGCGTCCCGGGAAAAAGAAGACCACGATCAGCGCGGCCACCCCGACGGCGAGAAGCCCGTAGAACAGGACCCGCGCGGCGCCGGTGAAGGTCACCGTGTTGATCGCATCGGTGACGTCGTCCCCCGAGACCACGAAGGCCAGGGTCAGCGCGGTGATGGCGACGGTCATCGCGATGGACTGCAGGCCGCCGCCCTCACGCCGGATCTGTTCCAGGCGCCAGCACAGCGCGGCGGCGAAGACCACCGCCGCGAGGGTGTTGAGCACTCCGACGACGATCATCTCAGAGCCATCCCTTGTGGCCACCGAGAAGACGCGCGATACCGCGCAGGTCGTCGTTGCGGGGCGTTGTCCCGACCGTGTCGGCGGCCTCGGCCGCCCAACTCAGGATCATCGACGCCAGCATCTCGGCCTCCCACTCGCGGTCGTCGGCGTAACAGGTGCGTTGCAGGGCGGCAGTGGAATCGTCGTCGGCGGGCGCAGTCAGCGCGGACGCCGACACCGCCCCCAGCATCTGGTGGCCGGCGATGAGGTGGCCGAACTCGTGAATGATGATCTGCTGCTGATGGAGCGGGGACGTGTTGGCCTGATAGAAGAAGTAGTCCGCATCGTCGGCGGCCAGCCAGACGCCGTTGGGCATACCCGCCGGCAATGGGTGGGCGATCAGCCGGATGGGACGTCCGCGGCGCGCGCCGTGGCGGTCACAGAGTTGGGTGACGTCGAGCGGCAGGTCGAGATCGAGAACTTTCAGGGTGTCCCGGCACAGCACGCGCAGCGCACGTTGACTTCGCATGGCTCCCGGAGTGGCGTCGGAGGCAGGCCTCAGTTGCCGTTCGGCCCGCCGACGACGCGCAGGCGGGCGTCCTCGGTTGCGTCGCCGATCCCGGCCGCGATGACGTCCGGCGGATCCTTGGGCAGGCCCTGCTGCTCACGCAGCACCTTGATGAGCTCGTTCACGATGGTCACCGAATCGCTCGACAGACCGGCCAGGCGGAACGCGGCGAGCTGCACATTGGTGTCGGCCTGCAGCCGCATGAGGTCGATCTCGTCGCGGGTGCGCTGTGCGGCGCGGTCTTCCAGGAAGTAGTGGACGTCGACCCCGAATGCGGCCGCGATGCCCTCCACCGTGCGGAACGACGGCGATTTCGCCTTGCCCGAGCGCAGCTGGCTGAGATACGACTCCCCGAGCCGGAATCCGCGTTCGGTGGAGCGGGCTGCGATCGCCTTGGCGCTGTAGGCGCGGCCGTTCGGCCCGGGCACCGTGCGGAACAATTCCTCGAGACGTCGGGCGAACAGACCTGGGTCCACCACTGCGGTCTGTTCGGTGTCGATCCCCCCGGCCTCGGTCCGACGTCCGCTGTCAGCAGGCATTTCCGCACCTCGTGTAGTCATTGTTCTCCCCGGCAAATTCAAAGTCGTTTGAACTTGCAAACATTAAAGACCCGCGTGCATCGTAGATGCAACGCCCGTTGGATAACGAACGTACCCGACTACCATCGCCTATGCGTATCACCTGTGGCAACGATGTAACGATTCCCGGATGTGGCATTGTTCACACTCGATCGTGAACTACATGCAGCGCAGCGAATCGAAGGTTGCCGAACGGTGAACACCCGGGCGCAAATAGCACCGTGCGTTCGTGCGTACGTAACCGAAGGGGGTCGGATGACACATCGTGTTCCAACGGGTCAGCGGCGGCGTGCCGCCCCGGTGTTGGCGATGCTGGCGACACTGGTGGTGGCGGGATCGGCCATAGGCTCCGGGGTCGCACTGTCCTCGCCCGACCCCGACCCGGCCGGTCGTGGCCACGGCTGGGGTAGTGGCCAGCAGCACCACCACGGTCACGGCTCGGGTGGCGACACCGATGACGGCGACGACGAGCAGGACCCCGACACGACGACATCGACGACGAAGACACCCACGTCGACCAGTACCGGGCCGAGCAGTACCGGGTCGAGCAGTACCGGGTCGAGCAGTACCGGGCCGAGCAGTACCGGGCCGAGCACTACGGATTCCAGTGACCCGTCCCCGAGCAGCGCATCCCCGAGCACCGAGGACACCGGCGCGGCACCGATCGTGCTGCCGCGCTACACCCCACGCGCTCCCAGCAGGGACACCTCGACCGAATCCGGTACGGACGCCGGCGTCGGCACCGGGGGCTCTGGGTCGTCCGACGGCGCGGGACCCCCGACCGACGCCACTGCCCCGACCGCACCGCCCGTGCCGGTCGCGGTGCCGACCCTGCCCACCGCGGGAACGCCGGCCGGGCCGGGCGTCACCGATCCTGCGAACGTGCCCGGCCCGGTGACAGCAGGCGGTGCAGCGGGCGGTGCAGCGGGCGGTGCAGTGGCGGACGACGAGGCCGCCAGCGGCCCCGGCGCCGACCCCGGCGAGGTGCGCGAGGCCCGCGCGGTGGCATTCGACACCTCGGTGGCAGACCCCGACGTGGCTGCCTCGGCCCGTCGCATCATCGTCGGGCTCGCACCCGGCGGCCTGCTTCTGCTCGGCGCGGTGGCGCTGCTGGGCAGCGGATCGTTCCTGGAGGCGCTGCGGTCGTCGCGGTCGTGATCGTCAGTCGTCGCGGGAGGCGAGCAGCATGTCCCGGTGCGGGATCTCGACGCGCGCGCCCTCGGTGATCCATTCCCGCAACACCTTGGTGGCGCGCACGTCGTCCTCGTTGTACTCGAGCAGGCGTTCGCGTTGGGTGGGGTCGGGTGTGGTACCGCCGAGTCCCACCGCGTCGCGATACCAGTCCATCGACGCCTCGCCGCCGGCGTCGGCATCTCGCCAGGTGAATCCGGCGACGGGCGCGACGCGCTTGAGACCCTTCCCGTTCGGACAGATGAAGTTGCGGCCGACCGCCTCGTAGATGTCGACCCACTGTGCCGACCCGATGAAGGACTCCACCTCGGCGCGGGTTGGAACGCCGGGGTCTCCGGCGAACCGGTCGGCGGATCCGAGCAGCCAACGATTCTCGGCCTGCTGCGAATAGCAGTACGCCGCAAAGGACTTCCCGGCGTCTCGGGCGGCGTCACGTTCGGCGGTCAGCCACGTCCAGAATTCCCCGAACGAGCGGCCCTCGTCCGGCGTCGGCAGTGGCTGCCAGGTCACGAACGGCCGGTAGCGGATCTCGCGGGTCGGATCGGTGTTGTCGGTCAACAACGTCCCCCACAGATAGGCACCGTGCTCTCCGTAGCTCTCCATGTCGATATCCACTTCGACGTCGGCGCGAACCACCTCGGGATCCTCGGTGCGACGGATCAGCGGTATGCCGCGCAGCCATGCGATGGCGGTGAGCACCGCGTCGTCGAAGCGCGCGTTGCCCGGCCAGTCGTCAGGAGGTCCGCCGCGCTGATCGGCCAACTGGTCGATCGTCGTGATACCGGCATCGGCAAGCACCCGGCTCTGGTTGGCGCCCACGACCAGGCTGACGTCGCGACGCTCCTCCAGTTCGGGCCCACAACGCGCCCACCACGGGCAACTGCGACACTCGCCGATCCGCAATGGAGTCGTCATCACCTGCAGTTCGGCGATGGCCCTGCGGCGGGCGAACGCCTCGGTGTAGGAGGCGAGCGCCGCGGCCATCTCGAAGACGACGATGCAGTCGGCATCGAGGCCGATCACCCCGGCACGCAACTCCGCGGGGTCAGCGGAGGTGGCGAGGTCGAGATCCACCAGCATCGCGGTCAGCTGCGCAAGCCGCAGCAGGTCACGCCGGTGATTGCGGGCGGTGCGGGTGGGGTCCGGACTCGGCGCCCAGGTCCACACCGGGCTGGTCACCGTCACCTTGGGACCGCCGGCCCCGTTCGGGCTCTCGGGGTCGGCCGCGCCGGCGCTGTTGCTGCCGGCGCTGCTGTTGCCGCCATTCGGGCGGCTCTTCGCCGGGTGGCTGGCGCGATGGTTCACCACGATCACCGGCACGTAACCGTCACCGTCGCGGATCAGCAATTCGGCATGGCCGCGACGCCCGGCGACCCGGTCGGTCGGCAAAGTCGCATTCCAGATCCAGGCGGCACCCGTCGCGCACGCCGCCATCGTCTCCTCTGCCCGGGTGGCGTGGTCGGCCTCCGGATCGACCAGCACCACGGTGCCCGGCGACTGATCGCTGTGCAGACCGCGGATCATCTCCCGGACGCCGGCGCGATGGTCGGCCGCCGCCGCTTTGCGGCGCTGCGCCTCCGGCGTGTCGGGCCGCGCTCGCGCCAGGTCGGGATATGCGTGGTCGAGGTACAACCGGTGCTCGCATCCCGCGAGATCCCGGGGGTGTAAGACCACCCTCACCACTCGTCCGTCCTCTCCCGGGCCCACCGATCCGGTTCGTCATCCACGTGGTCCCGTGCGGTTCACGCGGGTTCGCCCCTGTCGAGCCTATGTAATGCTTGTACGGATGCAGTCGACGCCCGCTCGGTGTTTCCCCGACCTCGCCGGTCGGCCGGGCCCCGAGGCACCACACAGGAGGTAGGTCCTAGAGATGGGATTGTTCTCGTCGGACGGCAAGACCCGCGCCCAGCGCAAGGCCGAGGCCAAGGCGATGAAGACCAAGGCGAAATTGGAGGCCAAACTCGAGGCGAAGAGCGCGCGCAAGTCGCACAAGGCGCTCCGCAAGGCCGAACACAAGTTCCGTAGCAAGGAACTCAAACTCGAACGCAAGAACGCCAAGGCCGCGGGCAAAGCGAATGCGAAGGCGGCCAAGGCCCAGGCCAAGACGGCAGCTGTCGAAGCCAAGGCCGCCGCCGACGCGAAACGGTTCTCCCCAGCCAGCGTTCGTCGATACCTGTTGGTCGCCCGCCTGGTGTCCCCGATCGTCGTTCCGATCGCCTATCGGGCTGCTGTTGCCGCACGCGGTCAGATGACGGCGTTTCAGGCCGGACGTGCCGGCGTGGCACCCGACGTACTGCGTCAGTTCTCCGGCCACGGCGCGACGCTCAGTGCCCGCATCAGCACCACCCGGTCGGCCCTGGAGAAGGTCGCCGACGCCGACACCTCCGACGATGCGTCGGCCTTCGTCGCGGCGATGGTCACCCGCCTCGACAACCTTGCGATCGCCGTCGACGCCGCCGAGGCGATGCCCGCGTCGCAGCGACGCACCGCGCACCACTCGATCGAAACCGAACTCGAGGGCATCGAGGCCGACATCCTCGCCCGTCTGGGCGTCCACGATTCGACACACAAGGGAGCGTGAGCGCGATGACCGACCCGGGGCCGACGGACCGTAGCGGCGACGACGGTTCCGGCGGAGCCGAACCGGAGAACGCTGCGGGCGACGGCACGCCGCCGGAGCCGGCCGAGGCACCGAGCCCGCCCGCCGAGACGCCGCCCGCGAAAAAGACACCCGCGAAAAAGACTGCGGCCAAGAAGACACCGGCGAAGAAAGCTGCCGCCAAGAAGGCTGTTGCGAAGAAGGCGCCTGCGAAGAAGACGACCGCGAAGAAAGCCCCGGCGAAGAAGACAAGCGCGAAGAAGACGCCGGGCAAGAAGACGCCGCCGCCGAAGGCGGTTCCGCCCGTCCCCGATGAGCCGACATCCGAGCCTCCTGCCGTCGAACCGGTGAACGACGGAGCGGTTGACGAGGCAGCGGTGAACGACGGTGCGGTGAACGACGGGACGGGGAACGCAGCGCCGGAACAGCCGGCGGCAGCCTCCCAGGCCAAGCATGTGGCGTCGCGGCCGGCCGCACCGAAACCGGGTGCCACCAAGCCACCGACGAAGAAGGCGTCCTCCGGGCCCGCCGGCCGCGCCTCGACGGCACCGAGCGCTCCGCCGTCCCGGCCGTCGCCGGCCGTGGTCGATGTGGTCGCCGAATCCGATGCTCAGCGAGCGACGTTCGCCCAGCTGCGCGCAGGGGCGCCCACCGAGTTACCCGGCAAGCGTCGCGCCGCGCCGATCATCGCGGCAGGTGTGATCGGTGCGGTGATCTTGGCCGTGATCGAGATGCTGCGCCGCCGACGCTGACCGCGGACGGCGTCATGCGGTGACACGGTCGACGATCGCGGCAGCCAGCTCGTCCGGTCGTGCCTCCGGAAGCCAGTGATCGGCGTCGTGGAGGATCCGGAACTCGTACGGTGCGTCCACGTAGCCCGACGTCATCTCCGCTGCCGCCCGGCCGAGCGCGAAATCCCCGTCGCCCCAGACGTAGGTGGTGGGCACCCGGACACGTCCGGTTCGACGGTCCGCTCGGTTCCAGAAGGGCATGCCCCGATACCAGTTCAGCGCACCAGGCAGCGCACCCGAATCGACGATGTCGGCTCGCACGCGGCTCGCGAACGGTTCGGGCAGCCCCATCCGCGCACCGCCGTCCGCTGATCGGAACATCCGGGTCAGGAACCACTCCGGCACTTTCGGGATGTTGAAGGCGGCCATGTACCAGGACCGCAACACCTGTCCACGCGGCATCGCCCGGACGAATGCGGAGGGGTGCGGAGTCGAGGCCACGGTCAGGGTGGCGATGCGCTCAGGCCGGCGGGCCGCCACCGCCCAGGCCGCCATGCCGCCCCAGTCGTGGCCGACGAGATCGACGGTGTCGGCACCGAGGGTGTCGATCAACGCGATCACGTCGCCCACGATCTCACTCATGCGGTAGTCGCGTCGCGCCGACGGACGTGCTCGGGGTGAGTATCCCCGCAGGTCGGGGGCAAGAGTGCGTAACCCGTTGGCGTGCAACCTCGGTGCGACGAGCTCCCACGCCGTCGCACGCTGCGGAAAGCCGTGCAGCAGGATCACCGGTGCACCAGCGACCGGCCCGTCGTCGAGCACATCGAAGGTGTAGGGCCCATTGGCGAATTCGGTGATGCGGTCGTCCATCGTCGTCCTTCCCCGGAGATGGCACCGACCCTACCCACCGAATGCGAAGCGTAAATCGCCCGCGACGCGGTTGCGTCACGGGCGATTCGTGTCGATGGTTCAGCTCAGCTTGTACACCGTGGTGTCGCCGACCGTGGTGGCGGTGTAGTTCTGCGCCACCCACTCGGCGATCTCCGAATTGCCGCCGGGTCCGCCCTGGCCACCACCGATGTAGTAGCCGATCTGACCGTCGTTCACGTACTCGATGAACTGCTCCAGCGTGGGTGCCGGGTCACCGCTCCACCCGCCGATCGCCATCACCGCTGTGCCGGTCGCGATCTCGATGCCCGACGCCGACTGCGAGCCGTTCGTCGCGGCCGCCCACGTCGTGTCGGTCGATGTCAGCAGGTCGACCAGCTCGGTATTGGACGAGATGTCGCCCATCCCACCGGGTCCACCGGCGCCCCGGCCGCCATCCTGGCCCGCGGCGTTCTGGCCGGCGCCGGCCTGGTCGGTCGCACTCTGACCGGCCCCGTCTTGCCCGGTCCCGTCGGGCGCGCCGGTCGGCGGGGTACCACCGCCGGGTCCACCCATGCCACCCGATTCCATCGAGGTCTGCACGGCGTTCGGGATGGACCCGCTGTGCGCGGTGGCGGCCGTGGCGATCGAGAAGGCCGCGGTACCGCCGAATCCGGCGAGCGCACCGGCGATCACGGCTCCGGCAACCACCTTGCGCCAGGCCATCATGCTGCCGGCGAGCAGGGCGACGATGCTGGCCGCCGCCACCGCACCGATCAGCCAGCGGCACCACACGGGCCCGAAGTCGTTGCGGTTCAACAGCACGATGGACCAGCCGGCTGCGAGCCCGATCATCCCGGCCAGCGCGAGCCGGCCATCCCAGTGGTCACGCCGCCGCCAGGCGAACACGCCGCCCATGCCGACCATTGCGGCGACTGCGGGGGCCAACGCCACCGTGTAGTACGGGTGGATGGTGCCACTCATGAAGCTGAAGATGAGTCCGGTGACCAGCAGCCAGCCGCCCCAGGCCACCACTGCGCCGCCCTCGACGCGGCTGATGCCGCCGGTCGATCGGAAGATCGGGAAGCTACGCACCATCAGGTAGGCGGCGAACACCACGGCGAGCAAGGCAACCGGGAGCAGCCAGGAGATCTCGTTGCCCATCTCCGAGCTGAACAATCGGTTGAGTCCGGTCGAGCCGCCGAACGAGCCACCCGCCTGGCCGCCGCCCATGCCACCTCCGCCGCCGGACCCTCCGCTGATGCGACCGACGCCGTTGTATCCCCAGACAAGATCCATGAAGGTGTTGTCGGTGGAGCCGCCGATGTAGGGACGCGCCGAAGCCGGCACCAGGATCGTCGCGAGCACGAACCACCCGGCGGAGACGATGAGTGCCACGGTCGCACCGATGAGATGCCCGATGCGCGTGAGCCACCGGTTGTTCGCGAACACCAGGTAGGCGAGTCCGAAGGCCGGCAGCACCAGCAGGCCCTGCAGCATCTTGGTGAGGAAGGCGAAGCCGAGCGCCACACCGACCAGGGCCAGCCAGCGACCCGAGTTGGTGGCGATCGCGCGGATCAGTGCGTAGCCGGCCGCGACCATCAGCAGCACCAGCAGCGCGTCCGGGTTGTTGAACCGGAACATCAGTGCCGCTGCCGGGGTGAAGGCCAGTACACCGCCCGCGATGAGGCCGGCGGCAGTGCCGTGACGTGGGTCGGCAAAGGTCCGCCGCATCGCGCAGTACAGCAACGCAACCGCGGCCACACCCATCAGGGCCTGCGGTACCAGCACCGCCCAGCTGTTCATCCCGAACAACCGCACCGACAGGCCGGTCACCCAGAGCGAGGCGGGCGGTTTGTCGACGGTGATGAAGTTGGCCGAGTCGAGCGACCCGAAGAACCAGGCGGTCCAGCTCTGCGAGCCCGCCTGCGCGGCGGCGGCATAGAACGTGTTGGCGTAGCCGCTGGCCGCGAGGTTCCACAGATAGAGGACGGCCGTGGTGATCAGCAGCCCGGTCAGCGCGAACGGGCTCCAGCGGACCGCGCGTCGCGGTCGGGGTTTGTCGGCGACGCGGCGGCCACGGCGGCCGGCCGGGGGTGGCGGGTCACCGGGTGTCGACGCACCCGGTCGCTCCAGCACTGTGGTCATTCGGGTCCTCCTGTGTGGGATGTGTTGATCCCACAGTGGGCTCCGGCCCTCCCGCGACGCTGGACGCCGGCTGGGAGAACCCTGTGAGCCCCGCCGTTCCCCGCCCCTCACCACGGTTCCTCCCCCGGGTATCGCTTCCTCCCCCGCGAGCAACTGGGGGAAGAAGCGAAAGCGGGGGGGAGGAGCGCAGGCGGCGCGCCGTGCGTCATCAGCGCATCGCGAGCACCCGGGCCGGGCCACCGGTGCCACCGGCGAATCGTGGCGCTCCCACCACGACGGTCGCGCCCGCGGCAGGCACCGACGACAGGTTGGCCATCGCCTCCACTGCGTAGCGCCCGGCGCCCAGGATCGCGGTGTGAGCCCCGACGGCGTCGATCACATCGATGCTCAGCGTGTCGGTACCGATCGCGACCACGCCTCGCTCCTCGACAAGCATCGACACCGCGTCAGCGGCGAATCCCGGCGCGTCCACCCCACCGGTACGCGGCTGCCAGCCGCTGTACAACGCAACGAGGGAACGTCGGGGAAGGCGACCATGCTTCGACTCATAGGACTCGATGTCCTTCTCCGTCAGTGTGGTCCGCCGATCGGTCCGCGCCCGGGTGGAAATGTCGATCACGGCAAGCGGTGCCACCAGATCCTGAGGCGCGATCCCATCCACACCGATTCCGCCGCCGATCTTGTGCGCCGGTGCATCGACGTGGGTTCCCGAATGCTCGGAAAACGACATCCATCTCGTCGCATAGCCTCTGTTGCCCGGTCCCACATGGGATGTCGGAAGCGATATCACCGGCGCGCTTCCCGGCCACAGCGGGAAGTCGGCCGACAACACGTGCGTGAGATCGATGACCCGCCTGCCGGTGGTCGGCGCCGCCGCGGCCTGCCCCGCCGACGCTCCGACGGCAGCAACGCCCGCCGATCCGGCTACGGCACCCGCTGTCATGCGCAGTGCCGCCCGACGAGAGAAGCGCCGCGCCTCGTCGTGTGCGTACCGAACCACTTCGTCGTCACACATCGCATCTCCTCGTTCAGTCCGCGACCCGCACCCGAAGGATGCGATCGTCGTCCCCGTTGTCGGTACTCACCAACAACGATCCGTCACCATCGACCGCCAGCCCACGAAGCCGCCCGTAGGTGTCCTGTAGTGCCTTGCTGGTGCGGACCACCTCGTTTCCGGCCTCGTCGAGAGTGACGAACAGGAGGTGCTTGCCCTTCTGCGCGGAGATGACGACAGCACCATCGAGTGTCCCCCACCCGTTGGCGGGCAGGAACGCGAGCGCCGGCGTGGCTATCGTCGGGTAGCCGGAGCTCCATACCGGGCCGACCGCGCCGGGAACCCTGACCGGATCCGTCATCGGCACCGACTCGTCGTAGATGAACGGCGTGCGGTCCGGCTTGTATCCGTAGTTGGCACCCGCCCGCAGCAGGTTGAGTTCGTCGTCGGCGTCGGTGCCCTGTTCGATCGCGTAGACGCCCCCGGTGCTGGGCCGAAGTGCGACGCCTTGAACGTTCCGATGGCCGAGGGTGTAGACCGGACTGCCCGGATCTGGATTCCCGGCCGCCGGTTTGCCGTCGGCGCGAATGTGTAGCACCTTGCCGCCCAACGATTTCGGGTTCTGCGGGTTGGTCGGGATGGCGTTGTCACCGGTGCCGATCCACAGCGATCCGTCTGGCGCGGCGGTGAGCCCACATCCGGCGTGGCGACCGGACGCGGTGACCGGGATGCCGGTGAGGACCGTTCGTTCGCGCACCATCGTCGACCAGCTGTTGTCGACCCGCCACGCGACGATGTTGACGACCTGGCCCGTGTTCGGCCACGGCAACGGCAGGTTGGCCACCGATCCGGGAACGGTCACCACGTCGGCCGACGTGGTCTCGGCCTGACAGGAGTAGACACGCCTCGTCTGCGCGAAGTTCGGATCGAGTGCCAGCCCCATCAGCCCGGATTCCTTGACGGCGAACAGCTTGGACAGGTCCGCGCGCAGAACCTTTCGCTGTCCACTCGGCATCACTGCGACGAACTTTCCGGCTCGCTCGCCGGTGAGGATGACGCCGTCGGGCGCGACCGCGAGATCCCACGGACGGTCCAGGCCAGAGGCGACCGTCGACACCGCGAGCGGAGGCGCGGCGGAGGCTTGCCCGACCGTGCACAACCCTGCGACGAGGGTGCCGACGGTTCCCGCAACCACGGCAACACGGGTGAGGAGGGGGCGCATTCGTCGGCCGGTCACGCACTCACCGTAACCCGGGCGCCACCGCGGACGCGCCCGGAAACCGCCCCTCACCACAGTTCCTCCCCCGGGTATCGCTTCCTCCCCCGCGAGCAACTGGGGGAAGAAGCGAAAGCGGGGGGAGGAACTCTCGAGGCGGGCGGAGCGGCCTATCGACCCGGCAGGTACTTGAGGGCGCGCACGGCGTGCGGGGTGACGGTCCGGTAGACGGCCTTCGGGATGCCGGGTGCGCGGTCGATGCCGAGGAAACGCTGCTCGGCAACGGTCTGCGGCTCGGTGTACTTGAGGATTCCCTCCTCACCGTGCCGGCGGCCGACGCCGGAGATACCCATGCCACCCATCGGGGCGGCGGTGGAGCCCCACGCGGCGGCGTAGCCCTCGTTGATGTTGACGGTGCCGGCCCGCAACTGGTCGGCGATCTCGTTGGCCTCGGTGCTGCTGCCGGCGAAGACGCACGCGTTGAGTCCGTACTGCGTCGCATTGGCCAGCTTGATCGCCTCGTCGGTGGAATCGACCGGATAGACCGACACCACCGGGCCGAACGTCTCCTCGGCAAAGCACGTCATCTCGTCGGAGACGTCGGTGAGCACGGTCGGCTCGAAGAAGAACGGGCCGAGGTCGGCGCGCCGACGACCGCCGGCGATCACCGTGGCCCCCTTGTCCACTGCGTCGCGCACGTGCGCCTCGGCGGTGTCGACCTGAGCGGCCGACGCGAGCGAACCCATGTCGGCGGAGAAGTCGTAGGTGGCGTCGAGTTTCATCGCCGACACGTACGCCGCGAACTTCGCGGTGAACTCGTCGGCCACCTTCTTGTCCACGTAGAGCCGTTCGATGGAGATGCACAGCTGCCCGGAGTTGGAGTAGCAGGCGCGCGCCGCGCCTTCGACGGCCTTGTCGAGGTCGGCGTCGGCGGTCACGATCATCGGGTTCTTGCCGCCGAGTTCCGCGGAGAAGCCGATCAGTCGACGTCCGGCCTGCTCGGCCAGCGCCGCACCGGTCGCCGACGACCCGGTGAACATGACGTAATCGGTGGTGGCCACGATCGCCTGGCCCACCACACTTCCCGGACCCGGCACCACCGCGAAGAGCTCGCGGGGCAGCCCCGCCCGATACAGCAGTTCGGCCAGCGCCAGCGCACAGTAGGGCGTCTGGCTATCGGGTTTGATGACGACACCGTTGCCGGCGATCAAGGCGGCGACCGCGTCGGACACCGCCAGGGTGAGCGGATAGTTCCACGGGCTGATCACGCCGACCACACCCTTGGGCTGATACCGCACCCGCACGCTCGTCGCACCCGGCAGCATGCCCTTCACCTTGCGCTCGGCCAACGTCTTGGGGCCGGTGGTGGCGTAGTGCCGCGCGGTCAGCGCGACGTCCATCACCTCTTCCTGGGCGTAGCTGCGGGCCTTGCCGGTTTCGGCCTGCGCGATGTCCATCAGCTCGGCGGCGTTGCGGTACACCAGATCGGAAAACCGGTTCAGCACGGCGGCACGCTGCTGCGGGGTCTGGGTGGCCCACCCCTGTTGCGCGTTGCGTGCCCGGGCGACCGCGGTCTCGAGGTCCTCGGCGGTACCGACCGGGATGGTGGCCATCTCGGCTCCGCTGAATGCCTCCACCACCGATCGGGTGGGCCGGGCGCCGGCGTCGTCGATCGCGATGAGCTCGGCCAGACGACGGAAGTAATCGGGAGTGGGCTTGGGCATGGCGGGTTCCCTCAGCTCTCGGTGGCGGCGGCGTTGTCCGACGGCTCGGCGGTCTCGGCACTCTCGACGAGGACGATCCCGTCGTCGTCGGAGTAGACGATGTCGCCGGGGTGAAAGGTCTCTCCGCCGATGGTCAGCGGGATGTCGCGGTCGCCGACGGCGGTCTTGGTGGACTTGCGCGGGTTGGTGCCCAGCGCCTTGACACCGATCGCCATCTCGCCGATCGCCTTGGCGTCGCGGATCGCGCCGTTGACGATGATCCCGACCCAGCCGTTGGATCGGCCGAGCTCGGCGATGATGTCGCCGACCAGCGCAGTGTGCACCGACTCCGCGCCGTCGATCACCAAGACCCCACCCGGGTTGGGCTCCGACAGGATCGACTTGAGCAGGGCGTTGTCCTGGAAGCACTTGACCGTGGTCACCCGGCCGACGAACTCGCGGTTGCCGCCGTATTGGGTGAACTGGGTGTCGCAGCTGCGGACGAGGTCGCCGATCTCGTCGACGAGATCGGCGGTCGGCGTGAAGGTCAGATCGGTCATGGCCACCAGTTTAGGCAGCCACGCAATTAGGTGTGACGCCCAGCCACAGCTATCGCAATTCGTTTCCGTCGGCAGGTGAACGAATGCAGACGGACCATTCTGCGCAGAACTGCTCCGCATCGATCGAGTCGATCTTTCCGTTGGACCCTGTAACTCTGCTGGTGAACCTGTTACCACGTGGGAGTTCCATCCCGACGCAGCCGACCTGGCTCACCGGCAGGCAAGACCACCTGATCGATCCCAATCACCACGCTGTCGTCGCCATCCTCGGTCGGACTCCCACACACACGGGGTGCGCCTCGTCGAGTCGCCAGGACCGTCCGATGACCTCGGCGGGACATTGGGTAGACGGGTGAAATACATGGCCCCGACGGCGAAGATCCCTGCCTTTATCTCAACCCTGTCTGTGGACCCCTACTCAGACGCCGAGTCAGAGTGGGACCTCCACCGGGGCGGGTCGTGGCCCGGCGAGGCGACTACTGACCGTTCTTACTCGCGCGAATTAGTCGGCGCACGCCCAGTATCGCGACGACGAGACCGACGACTAGGAAACTGATGATGTACGCGATCTCGCCACCGCTCGGGTCAATCTGGCCACGCCACCAGGCAATCCATCCATGGTAGGGCTGAGTTGCAATGAACAGGCCGGCCACAATCTGAACGATCGCCCAGAGGCGACCTGAGCTGGGAGTCCCCTCATCTGTCATACGGTGCTCACTTCTCGATTGTCACGCACGCGTACGGAGACCACTCACCGTTGGAGTGACTACTCCGTGTCCGTGTGCACACCTGGCTGCCATCTTTCGCGTTCCGATTGACGTCCAGCTTTTCCGACCAGGAGACGCCCGCAGACATCCACGTACAGCCCGGCTTCTCAATCACCTCACTGCGGGGATAGCCAAACTCGTCTGTGTAGTTGAACTCGTATCCGCGATTGCAGATGTTGCGCGGATACGGCGACCCTCCCGTGTCCAGTGTCGCCACAATATAGTCGATGTATTGACCTTCGCCTCGCACCGAGATGCAGTTGCGCGAAAGGAACTGTCCATTGGACATGGTGCACCCACTCGCGGACGCCGGCACTCTTGCGGGCGCGAGTATGTCGGCTACAGAGGGCGCCGACCGGGACTGTCGTAAGAAAATGGCGACAAGGTCAGACCCATTCGCTACCAGATCGAACCCGTCTTTAGCAGCGCTAAACAGGGTGGCGATCACTAGGTCACCCGGGGCCATCAGCGCAAGATTGTCCTCGTTGAGTGACTTCCAGTACGTGCCAGTGGGTATGTTCGTTTTCAGCACGATCCGATCGGGAGCTTCAGGCGCGAGCCTCGCGATGCTTACGCGCTGAACTCCGCCAAGCTGTTGGACACCGTATACGGTTTCTCGCACTCCCCCGGGGAAGCGCACCACAATGTCTTGCCCAGCAAGGGCAGTAGGAATTGTCACGACCATTGGACGGCTGTCCTTACGAGGGACACGCTGCCGGCGAGGACCGGTATCAGGAATGGGCACAATCGGCGATCGTCCTAGAGTGGCAGTCGGAATATCAGTTGGCGCGTGTGCACCCATATCCGGCCCACCGGAATCCGGCGTGTTCGTGTCACTGGGCACCGTCGGCGCTGTCACCACCGACGGTTGAGAAGTTGTGGTGGATGTCGGTCCGGGGTCGTGGCAGACGTACGCGACAGGCGGTGGCGGGGCTTCTGATGCCGGGCGGCCGTTGGATGCCGCCCAGGTCTGCGCCCACGCGCTGTTGTAGGCGGCCGTCTCACGCGCACACCGTTCAGCTGGCGTTTCCGCGTTTGCCGGATCATCCGCCGGCACCAGCAATGCAGCGAGAAGCACGATCGCGACCGCCCCGACACCCATCACTGCGGCAGCGAACTTGTGTCCGCTTCGCTTGGCCGCTCGCGGTTCAATCGTATTCAAAAGAATCCCCCGGACTATTAACGAAGACTCAGAGCCACATGCGTGCGGAGTGGATGTTGATCGTGTCGTCAGCGGTCGGTGTCGAGGCCGAGAACCGCACGATCACCCGCACTGTCGTCGGGCCGACGCATCCGTCAACCCGAACATGGACTCGCTTGGCGCGGATTGAGGCACGGTTGGTCTGCAGTGTCTTCTTGCCCAACGAAACCTCGGTGATTCGCCCCGGCTTGAGCTTGGCCGAAATCGACGGGCTGACCGACGCCGACCCGCCCACCGTCACGCCCGGCACGCCGCTGATCGTGACATTTGCGTTCGGCCCGATCGATGAGCCGAACCCGAACGTCGCACCGTCGCTGACATCGACCTGGCACCCCACGACGAGGAATTGCTCGATGACCGCGGACTGCACCGGCTGGGTCGGCTGACGCCCCTCCGCCTGAGTGATGAGGGCACCGACCCGGGCCGATACCCAGCCCTCACGCGAGGCGAAGCTGTTGGCGATGTTGCTCATAGAGTTGACGACCAACTCGCTGGCGCGCAGCTCCATCTTCCAACCATCATCGGTGACCAAGGAGTCGTACTTTGTCGCCAATGACGTCGGCGCAGCCGGACTAACCCCGGTACCAGACACCAACGCCGCCAGCGCAATACACACTGACGATACGACCAACCAGCTACGAGTACCCAACCCCGACCCCTTCCCCCACCCGCGGACCATCCGGCACCGCAGCGACCCCGAACGATGCGAGGTCACGTTTCCCGGCCCTTGGCATCGCAAACTTGAAATTCAACACAGCAAGGTACAACGGCAAGGAGACTGACACACGATGCGGCATCTGGCAACCGCCGGTTGCGGTCTACGCACCGTGATCATCGGTTAGATTTTGAATTCGAGATCACGGCCAGCACCGAAATCCTCCCGGAGACAGCGTCAAGACCTGTCGATGAGTGGGGTTTCAGGCTGTCTCCTCGACGTTTGGGGCGGCCTCGGTTCGACGAGTTTGCCCTTCTCGAAGGTGACGACCTCGCGGACCAGCTTCACCAAATGGTCGCGGTGTGTACTTGTGCGTACTAGACCGGTTCCTACCACCACCATGCGGGTACGGGCACGGCGTGGTCGGACTTGTGTGGCTATTGAGGCACCTGGGGAAACCGGAACCGTCGGGCCCCAAAGCGCTACCGCCCGGTGCCCATCGATCTGAGTCGACGGACATCGGCCCGGGGACCGCGGCATCCGCGCGTTACGATCACGCTGTGTAAACCGCTCAGCGCATCCGGTAGGGCTGCAGCGATCGCATAACAGGGGGATCGGGTTGTGAAGGACTCGGATTGGGTGGTCGTCGCCCGCGGCGCAGCGGAAACCATTGCGCACCTAGCGACCTCGCTGGGTAGCCGCTCAGCCGACGACGTGGACCTGTTCGCCTGCTGGACGGAGGACACCACGTTGTTCGTGGTCTTTCGGTCTCGTTGGGGCGCCGACGCGCCGCTCAGCGGTCTCGCCAGAGACATTCGGCTCGGCGACTACGACGGCCACTACGACGGCAAACCCGACCATCTGGGCGACGACATCCTGGCGTTCGACGTCATCGAACCCGCCGCATACCCCCTTGTTGCATCACGACGTTCCGACGCCATCCGCTGGCGCCGCCTACCCACCGACGCAACGTGGCAGCTGCCGCCGAGCCTGTCGGCGTTGCGGGGTTTACGCGACCACGACACTTCCAACGGACGCTACGTCGCATTTCTCGCTCCGCCAGAAATTCTGCGTAACCCACCTCCGACCATCCCACCCGCTACCAACCACACGCCCTCTGCATCGAGGCCGGTAACCAGCTATCGGTACTGGTCCTCCGATGTCATCGCACAGATCGATAGCCGTCCGATCGCGCTATGGCCACTTCCCTTTTCGAGCGGAGCCGACATCGTCGACATGCCGATAAGGATGATCGGCCACGGATGCGGTGTCGGCGCCGACCTCACCGGGTGGATCGCCGTGGCCACGAACGGCACATGCTCAGTGGAAGAGAAGTACTCCGCCACACGCGACGCCGGCGCGGCCGGGCTGATCATCCTCGCACCCGGCGATGACATCGAACGGCGTTACTGGACGACGCCCCGGGTGACCCTGACCGAGATGCCGGTACTGACCGCGATCGATCCAGCAGCGGTCGATCACCTGCTGACGGCAGCAACAGCGACAATCCGGTTCGACGCACAAGTCGTTGTCGATCAGCGCCATCCGTGAGTGAACACGACAAGCGCAATGAGGCGGCGCTGCCGGACGGACCACACCCTCGACGAGGTGAAGGCACGGGCCGTCGGCATGAGATGTGCCCAACCGGCAGGAGAGACTCTCGAGAAACGGCCGGTCAGGTGCACGTGTGCCCGCAGGTGATCGGTCAGCCCCGATCGCGGGATCTCGCCGAGGCCGCCGGCGGTAGGCGCTTGGTCCTCGTCGTTCTCGTCGACTTCGATCTCGTCGGGGTCTGCGTCCAGGCGTGGCGCTGGCCGGTGGCGGGCGAGGACCTCGAGGAGGCCGCCACTGCTGATCTGCCTGGATACGGCACCCAAACCCTTCGTGCGGGTCGTCCCACCTGACCAGTATCACCGCTGACCGTCACGGTCGGCGGTGCGCTTGTGACCTGCGTTGATGGGTGAGTTTGGCGTCGAATTTGCGTGCAATTCGTTCCGACTCCCGCAGAAAGGCGGTGGCGTCGACGTGGTTGAGCGCCTGCGGACCCAGACCAGGGAGAGCACCGATGGACCTGCCACCAGACCGCGAGTCCACGCCGTCTGCGGGCGACGTCCTGCGAGCCGTCGCACTGTGGGCGAAGGGCACGGTCCGCCCCCGACGGCCCGACCGACGCCTGGTCAACTCGATCACGGTCGACGAATTGCCCGACCGCGGTCCGACGGTGGCGGTGCGCGCCCTACCGCAAGTCGCTCGGCAGGTCCCGGCCATGGGACTCGTCGAGGGGCCTCGCCGCTGCGGCGCCTGCCGTCGGCGATGACGACGTTCGTCGTGGACCACCCCCACGCGACGTTCCTGGTGGACCCCGGGTTCTGCCGCGACGCCCGCGAGCGGGTGCTCGGCCAACTCCCGTGGATCACCCGACAGCTGGTGACACCGCCACGCGAGACGATCAGCACCGCCGACGGCCTGCGACGACATCCGCCCCGTCGTGCGCCCAACTTCGCGGTGGCGACCCACGCCCACTGGGACCACGTCTGCGGCTTGCTCGATCTGCCCGGTCTCGAGGTGCTGCTCCACCGGACCGAGCGGGACTGGATCATGGCAGGGCAGCCACCGCCGGCAGGGGCGTGCGCGGCGCGCTCACCGACGGGCGGCCGGTCACGACGTATGAGCTCGACGCCCACCGGCCGCCACGTTCACCTCCAGCCACGACCTGTTCGGCGACGGATCGGTCCTCATCGTCGGACTCGCCGGGCAGACCCCGGGCAGTGTGGGTGTACTCGCCGACTTCGGCCGGCTGGGTGCTGTTTGGCGGGTGACGCGGCCTGGCATCACGAACAGGTCGACCATCTCCGACAGAAACCCGCGATCCCCGGCGAATTCGTGGACGTCGACCAGGATGCTGCGTTCGCGTCGCTGCATCGTCAGCACCTGGCCCGCCATCTAGCGCGGGTCATCCCCACCCACGATTCCGATTCGTCGGCGCATCTGTGCAGCGGCGACGATTCCGCTGCTACCCGCCCGCCGTCCGGCCGATGATCGCGGCAACGTCGTCAGGACGCTGCGACACGACGAAATGCCGGGCCGGCCCCGATCACATCCACGTGCACCTCGACGCCCGCGTCGCTCAGTGTCCGGGCGTAGCGGCGTTGTTTCCACTCCCAGAAGTGCCGCCATCCGGGCATCCGTGGTGCCGCGACGACGAAGTCGACCGGTATGTCGAGCAGCGGCGACGTCCGACGCAGACCACGCAGCTGACGGTCCATGGCGGCGAAGACAGCGTTCTCCACCAGCAACGCCGTCATGAACCGCGGCTGACCGAACACCCGGCGCGCCCCAACGGCGTTGCTCATCGGTGAATCCCTCCGGCGGGGCCGGTACCACCAGGGACCAGACGCGCACACTCGGCCACCCGTGGATGCCCACGGCGGCCGTCACCGCGCGCCGCCTCCACCGCTCGTTGGCCCATCGACACACCCCATCCCGACGGCATCATCTTCCACGGCGCCATCACAAACGACCCATCGACCACCACGAGACCGGCCGAACGCTCCGGGTGGACCCGCCCGAAGCCTTCGACGTACAGCGACGCCAACGAGTGACCGACGACCAGCACCGGCCCGTCGACGACCACTGCGTCGAGCACCATCGCATCCGGTCGACCTCGTCGAGCAACTCGGGCACCTCGTCCACGGGCCGGGCACTCGACAAGCCGTATCCCGAGCGGTCGTATCGGATGACCCGACACCCCCGCCCGACGAGACGACCCGCCAACGCATCGAGGTCGAACCAATTGCTGCCCAATGCGGCCATCAGCAAGACCGGCCGACCGGCGCCCTCATCGATCACGTGCAGTCGATGGCGTCCGACGGGGATGACGGTCCCCGCGCGGTCGCCACCATCCGGGCCGCCCAGCATCGGGGTCAGTAACCCTGCGGCTTGGCCAGCGGGAACGCCAACGACTCCCGAATCGACTGGCCGGTGATGAGCATGACCACGCGGTCGACGCCCACACCCAGACCACCTGTCGGCGGCATCGCGTACTCGAGGGCCTGCAGGAAGTCCTCGTCGAGCTCCATCGCCTCGGCGTCGCCGCCGGCGGCCAGGATCGACTGGGCGGTCAGCCGGCTGCGCTGCTCCACCGGATCGGTCAGCTCGGTGTAGGCGGTGCCGAGCTCGACCCCCCAGGCCACCAGGTCCCACCGTTCGGCGACCCCCGGGATCGTCCGGTGCGCCCGCGTCAGCGGCGATGTGGAGGTCGGGAAGTTGATGTAGAACGTCGGGAACGTGGTCCGGTCCTCACCCAGGTGCTCGTACAGTTCCAGCACCACCTGCCCGGCATCCCAGTCCGGCCGGTGCGCGATGTCGAGGCGGTCGCAGACCGCCCGCAGGGTCTCCACCGGGGTGTCCGGCGTGATCTCCTCGCCGGCGCCTTCGGACACCACCTCGTGCACCGTCCGGACCGGCCACTCGCCCGAGATGTCGATGCGCTCTTCGTGACCGTCGTCATCGGTGCGCACGATCACCGGCTCGCCGTAGGCGGCAGCCGCCGCGTGCTGGATCATCTCCCGGGTCAAGTCCAGCATCTTCCGGTAGTCGCTGTGCGCCTCATAGGCTTCCAAGCTGGTGAACTCCGGGTTGTGGCTGAAGTCCACGCCCTCGTTGCGGAAGTTGCGGCCGATCTCGAACACCCTCTCCACCCCGCCGACGCAGAGGCGTTTGAGGTAGAGCTCCGGCGCGATCCGCAGATACAGGTCGAGGTCGTAGGCGTTGATGTGGGTCTGGAAGGGTGTCGCGTTGGCCCCTCCGTGGATCTGCTGGAGGATGGGCGTCTCCACCTCCAGGTAGCCCCGCGCTGCGAGGAAGTCGCGCAGCGACTTCACCACCACGCTGCGGGTGGCGAGCAGGTCGCGGCTGCGCGCGTTGATCGCGAGATCCACATAGCGCTGCCGCACCCGGGCCTCCGGATCGGTGAGACCGCTCCACTTGTCGGGTAGCGGGCGCAGGCACTTGCCGTTGAACCGCCAGGCGTCGATGAGGATCGACAGTTCGCCGGAGCGGCTACGGCCCACCACACCGCGCGCCTGCACGAGATCACCGAGGTCCACGTCGGATCCGAAGTCGGGGGTCCCCGGGATCATGGTGGCCGCCTCGACCAGGAGTTGCACCTGCCCGGACCAATCGTGCACCTCGGCAAAGGCCACCTTGCCGAAATCGCGCAGCCGCGTGACTCGTCCGGCGATCGTCACGGTGGTGCCTTCCGGCGCGGCGACGGCCTGGGCGATGGTGTGCGTCGGGGCGTCGGCGGGTGGGTACGCGTCGAAACCCTCGCTGGTCAGGCCGGCGAGCTTCGCCACCCGCACCCGCACCTGTTCGGGCCGGTGCACATCGGTTCCGGTCGGCTCGGCTTCGGCCGCGAGTTCGTCGAGCAGCGCCTCGACGTCGACGCCGGCGGGGATCGCCGAGGTGCCGTCGGTGTAGTGGCGGGCCCGCCCGAACCGCGGCAGCCGGACGAAGCCCTCGGTGACGATGGCCGCGAGACCCACTTTCGGCATCATGCGGTTGTCCTCGAAGCAGAGGTAGCGCGGCTGCCACTCGGGTCGGTATTTGGCGTTCGACTTGTACAGCGACTCCATCTGGAAGAACCGCGACCCGAACATCAGCACCGAGTAGGTCGCACGCATCGCGGGTCCGGCGCCGATGTCGGCTCCGTGTTCGAAGAACGCGCGGAACGCCGCGAAATTGAGCGAGATCTCGGTGACGCCGTACTGCTCGGATTCGCGGGCGAGTTCGGTCACCATCGTCTCCACGACGCCGTTGACGGCATTTCGGTCGCGACGCATCACGTCGAGGGACACACCAGTGCGTCCCCACGGCACGAAGGAGAGCATCCCGATGACGCGCTCCTCTGGAGTGCCCTCGTTCTGGATCGCCTCGACGAGCAGACAGTCGCCGTCGAGCGGGTCCCCCAGGCGGCCCAACGCCATGGCGAAACCACGTTCCTCGTCCGTGTCGCGCCAGGAATCGGCGCGGGCGATCATCTCCGCCATCTCCGACGGCTTCCCGTCGATCGAGCTTGTGCTCCCGTCGATCGAGCTTGTCGAGATCTCACTGTGGCGCCGGATACGCACGGTGACGCCTGCCCGCTTGGTGCGCGTCACGGCTTGCCGAACCGCCTTCATCGCCGGTCCGTTGATGCTGAAGTCGCGGGTCGGGATGATCGCCTCGTCGCCAATGTTGAGCGAACCGAATCCGGCGGCGTCGTAGGCGGCGGCACCACGGCTGCTGGTGCCCACAGCGGCCGGATGCCACCCATAGCGTTCACAGAGCACCAGGAACTCGGCGATCGCGTCGCCCCAGGAATCCGGGTCGCCGATCGGGTCGCCACCGGCCAGACCCACCCCCACCTCGACCCGGTAGGTGATCGCGGCGCGGCCATCCGGGGAGAACACCACCGCCTTGTCGCGGCGGGTGGAGAAGTAGGCCAGTGAGTCGTCGTCGTTGAACGTGGTGATCAGCGCACGGATGAGTCGCTCGTCGGCGGCGGTGATGAACGACCGGAGCCGCACCGAACGGAACAGCACCATCGCCGCCGCGATCAGCGCCAGTGCCCCGAACAATCCGAGCAGGCCGTTGACCGGAGCCAGCGCGTGCCGACCCTCGAACGCCGGTTGCTGATCGACCGAACCGAATGCCACCACCCGGTTCACCGCGTAGGGCAACCGGTCGGCGCGGGTCAGCGTGTGCGGGAACAGCCACACCAGCGCCCAGCCGAGCAGACTGCCGACGACGAGACCGGCGATCAGCACGCCCACCGCGCGCAGCAACGCTCCGCGCCGGACCCGGGTGTAGAACTGCCGATAGGTGACGATCAGGTAGGACAGCACGGCGACGTCGACGACGATTCCGATCCACAGATTGATGCGATCGGTACCGGTGACCGACAGATCGTCGGCCAGCGCAGGAATCAGGTAGATGGCGTTGCCGACGGTGAACAGCGCCAGGTAGACGACGCAGATCCACCAGGCGACCCGTTTGCGCATCGACAGTGCGAACGCCATCAGCGCCAGCACGAACGCCCACGCGAAGCTGGTGTCGGGCAGCGTGACGATGAACGTGTCGATGTAGTCACGCGGAATGTGGACGAGGTGTCGGAACCAGGGGAACAGACTCGACAGCAGCGAGACGACAGCCATCGCACCGAGCACAGTGCCCGCCACCCGGGGCGCCGATCGACGGAATCCGTGGGGCGACCGAATGCGGTCGAGGAGGTCACGCGAACGTCGCTCGGCGGCCGATGGTTGGTGCACGTGCTCGGCGACATCATCCGGCGCCGCAGTTCGCGGAATGTCCAACGTCATGGCTAAAACGTTAAGCGGGGCTCGCCTCAACGTCCGACGTTGGGCAATATGTGGGCGTGGACGGATCGGAGATCGATGAGGTGCCCATCCGCGATGAGTCGATCCGGTTGGGCCAGTTCCTCAAACTGGCCAACCTCATCGAATCCGGGGCGGAGGCGAAGGAAGTGATCGCCGACGGCGAGGTGTCGGTCAACGGCGAGGTGGAGACGCGGCGCGGGCGTCAGCTCGCGCCCGACGATGTCGTAGAGCTCGGTGGCCAGGTCTGCCGGGTCACCCGTGCGTGACCGGTATGGGTCGTCAGGCCTGTAGACGCCGCAGTTCGGCCGGGGTGATCAGACGTTCCGCCTCCGCGGGGAACGAGCGAGCAGATCGCACGCGACCGAAGCGCCCGGTGATCGAACTCAGCCTCGAGTGGCGGCGTGGACCGGAGGATGTATTGGACAACCTCATGACCAATCACTTCCCTGCTTTGCTACCAGACTATTCACTAGTGCGGACTCGGACTTTGAGACCTTGAACTCGCCCTACTCTAGTCGGTCGGCGGGTCGGGCCCAAGCGATATAGCGCGTTCAACAGACGTTGTCTTCGCCACACTCAGACCCCGTCTGCCGGGACCACCGAGTAAAGCTGTTCCTGTCTGTACGTCGATCATCTCACCGGAATCGTTACGGATTCGGTAGCGACAGGCGCGAATGTGTGAGCAGCCACACAGTGTTTCGCGTCCGCAAGCCTCGGCGGGCACGACCCATCCACGGACTCGGACGGCACCGAATACCGGTCGACAGACCCGCCGAGTCACGCGCCAGTCGTGCAGCAAGGAGTGATCATGGTCGATGTGTCCCGCACCTTCACCGTGCAGCGTCCCCGCGACGAGATCGTCGCCTATCTCCGAGACTTCGCCCATGCTGTCGAATGGGACCCGGGCACCCAGACGTGCGAGCAGCTCGGCACCGACCCCGTGGCCCAGGGCACCCAATGGCACAACGAGAGCAAGCTCTTCGGGATGTCGACGTCGCTGACCTACGAACTGACCACGGATCGACCCGACCATCTGGTGTTCACCGGCCGAAACAAGACGGCGACCTCGGTCGACGACATGAGTTTTCGCGCCGCGGATGCCGCCTCGACGGAAATCACCTATCGGGCGCACGTCCAGTTCAACGGCCTCGCCCGCCTGGCGGATCCGGTCGCCCAACTGGCCTTCCAGCGACTCGCCGGCACCGTGCCCGAGCAGATGACGCAGGTGCTCACCGGCCGCTGATCGGGTTCCGGTTCGGTTTCGCGCCGATCGAGGGCAGACCTCAGGATGACAGCGGGGCGTACAGCACCGCCTTGGCGAGCTGACGGGCGTGCCCCGGCAGTGCCGGGCCACGGAGGCCGTCGACGCGCACCACGCCGTCGATCAATCCCAGCGCCAGATCGACGAGCGATTGTGCCTCGTCGGCCCGCAGTCCGGGCCGGCACATCTGCACCAGTCGACGCCACTCGCCGACATAGTCCTGATAGTTGCGACCCAGGGCCATCATTTCGTCGTCGTCGAGCACCACCGAGTGCGACAAGCTGACGACAATCAGATCCCAGTGGGCCTGTGCGAAGCGCGTGTAGCAGGCCAGTAAGTCGTCGAGTGCCTGCTCGGCGTCCGCGCTGCGCGACAACACCTGTCCGAGCTCGAGCCACATCGCTTCGAAAGCACGGTTGAGCCCGCACACCAGCAGTTCACGTTTGCTGGCGAAGTGGTTGTAGACGCTCGGTCCGGCGATCCCGACGACCTCGCCGATGTCGTCGAGGCTGACGTTCGCGTATCCGTGTACGGCGAACATGGTGACGGCCGCGTTCAGCACCGCTTCACGCCGCGCCACCGGGAGGAGCCCGGCACCCGGATCCATCGGCACGGGTTCATCGGTGACCCGGGCTCCCGCGTCCGGCGTCGATTGCGGTCCGAGGGCGGATTCGACCGTTGCGCGCACGGCCGCCGACAGCATGCGATCCCGGTCGCCGGGCGGCACCGGCAGCGGCTTGTGCCCAGGCCAGTTCACGATGGCCAGCACCGACCATGCCGCGACCCGCGCAGGTACGGCGCCCGGCACCGCCTCCTTCTCGATGGCGGCGGTCAGGGCCTCGGACACGTCCACGATGCGCAACCGCAGATCTGCGCGTGCCGCGGGACCGATATGCCCCTTGTCGCGACTCCAGAGCACGTCGAGGGTTTGGGATTCCGCTGCGATGCCGACCACATTGTGTGCGACCTCGAATGGATCGCCGGCGTCGCGCACCGCCGCCTCGTAGCGGCTCAGCGCCTCGTCGAACGCCGCGACAAGGAGTTCCTGCTTGTTGCGGTAGTGGCGATACAGCGCGCTCGGCCCGATCCCGACACCCGCGGCGATGTCGCTCATCGCCACCGCGGCGTAACCCGAGGTGCGGAAGAGTTCGGCGGCCTTCGCGAGGATGTGCTGTTTGCGGTCCTTGGGCCGGGTACGTCGATCCGCCGCAGCTTCTGCGGGCAGAGTCGTCATGGCAGTCCTGTCGATCGTGCAGGCGTCCCCAGCGGTGGGGACATACCCCTACCTTGCCACCAGTTGACCACGACAGTTCACTCCTCGCGTCAGAGTCGTCGAATTCTCGGCCTTCGCGTCACCCGATCGTCCCCTGAGACTACTCGGTGCCGCGGATGGTATGACCTTCCGCGGCACCGAGGAGTGCATGTCAGATCAGCGCTGCGCCACCTGCGTCGGCACGATCGGTGCTGGCAGATCCGAACGACCCGCCAGGTAGGCATCCGCCGCCGCAGCAGCCGACCGGCCTTCGGCGATGGCCCACACGATCAGCGACTGACCCCGACCGGCGTCGCCGGCGACAAAGACGCCGTCGAGGCCCACCGCCGCGAAGTCGTCGTCGCGTTTGATGTTGCCGCGCTGGTCGTACTCCACGCCCATCTTGTCGAGCAGGTCGCCGCGCTCGGGCCCCACGAAGCCCATGGCGAACAGCACCAGGTCGCATTCGAGCTCGAACTCGCTGCCCTCGACCTTCTCGAACCGGCCGTCGCGCATGGTGACCTCGTGCGCCTTGAGGCCGGTCACCTTGCCGTCGCTGCCGAGGAATTCCTCGGTGCTGACCGAGTAGACGCGTTCACCGCCCTCTTCGTGCGCCGACGACACGCGGTACATGAGCGGGTAGGTCGGCCACGGAGTGGACTCGGCCCGCTCGATCGGCGGCTTGGGCATGATCTCGAACTGGTGCACGATCTCCGCCCCCTGCCGCAGCGATGTACCCAGGCAGTCGGCGCCGGTGTCGCCGCCACCGATGATGACGACCTTCTTGCCCTTGGCGGTGATCTGGTTCTCGACCGTGTCACCGAGCTGCACCCGGTTGGCCTGCGGCAGGAACTCCATCGCCTGGTGGACGCCGTCGAGTTCGCGGCCGGGGATCGGCAGGTCGCGGCCGATGGTCGAGCCGTTGGCCAGGATCACCGCGTCGAACTCGGCGCGCAGCTGCTCGACGGTGACGTCGACGCCCACGTTGACGCCGGTCTTGAAGACGGTGCCCTCGGCCTCCATCTGTTCGAGACGGCGGTCGATGTGGCGTTTCTCCATCTTGAACTCGGGGATGCCGTAGCGCAGCAGCCCACCGATGCGGTCGGCCCGCTCGAACAGCGTGACGTCGTGGCCGGCGCGGGTCATCTGCTGTGCTGCCGCCAGACCGGCCGGCCCGGAGCCCACCACCGCGACCGACTTGCCGGTCTTCTCCGACGGCAACACCGGGGTGACCCAGCCGTTCTCGAAGGCGTTGTCGATCAGCTCGACCTCGACCTGCTTGATCGTCACGGCGGGCTGATTGATGCCCAGCACGCAGGATGCCTCGCACGGGGCCGGGCACAGCCGCCCGGTGAACTCCGGGAAGTTGTTGGTCGCGTGCAGCCGTTCGATCCCGTCGTACCACCGGTCCTTGTAGACCAGGTCATTCCACTCCGGGATCAGGTTCCCCAACGGGCAGCCGTTGTGGCAGAACGGGATTCCGCAGTCCATGCACCGACTGGCCTGGGTCTGCAGCTCCTTGTGGTCGAAGTCGGTGTAGACCTCTTTCCAGTCCAGCAGACGCAACTCGACCGGACGGCGTTCGGGCAGTTCACGTTCGGTGTGCTTGAGAAAACCTCTGGGGTCAGCCACGTGCGGCCTCCATGATCGCTTCGTTCACATCTCGTCCACTGCGCTCGGCGGCCTCGATGGCGCGCAGCACCTTGCGGTAGTCACGCGGCATGACCTTCGAGAACTTGCCCTGGGTGTTCTCCCAGTCGGCCAGCACCGCCGCGGCGACGGGGGAATCCGTCTCCGCGCGATGCTCTTCGACGATGGCGGACAGGAACGCGATGTCCTCGTCGTCGAGTTCCTCGAGGTCGACGAGCTCGGTGTTCAGGTTGTCGCCGAGCTTGCCGAACGGGTCGTAGACATACGCGATACCGCCCGACATACCCGCGGCGAAGTTACGTCCGGTGTCACCGAGGACCACCACACGACCGCCGGTCATGTACTCGCATCCGTGATCACCCACACCCTCGACGACGGCCGTCACCCCGGAGTTGCGCACGCAGAAGCGTTCGCCGACCACACCGCGCAGGAAGATCTTGCCGCCGGTGGCGCCGAACCCGATGACGTTGCCGGCGATGATGTTGTCCTCGGCGACGAAGCCGTCCGGGGCGTTGCGCGCCGGGCGGACCACGATGCGGCCACCGGAGAGGCCCTTGCCGACGAAGTCGTTGGCGTCGCCCTCGAGTCGTAGCGTGATGCCCTTGGGCACGAACGCACCGAAGCTGTTGCCGGCCGATCCGGTGAAGTCGATCATGATCGTGCCGTCCGGAAGCCCATGTGCGCCATAGGCCTTGGTGACCTCGTGGCCGAGCATCGTGCCGACGGTGCGGTTGACATTGGTGATCTTGGAGCTGAACGAGACCCGGGTGCCGCTGTCGATGGCCTCGCGGCTCTGCGCGATCAACTGCTGGTCGAGTGCCTTGTCCAAAGAATGATCCTGCACCCCGGAGCAGTACAGATCCTGGTTCATGAACGGCGATTCCGGCATGGTCAGCACCGAGGTCAGGTCGAGCTTACCGGCCTTCGCCGAACCCCAGTGCGAGAGCGCCTTGGTGGTGTCGAGTGCCTCGACGTGCCCGACCGCCTCCTGCAGGGTGCGGAAGCCCAGGCGCGCCAAGAGTTCTCGCACCTCTTCGGCGATGAACAGGAAGAAGTTCTCCACGAATTCCGGCTTGCCGGTGAAGCGTTCGCGCAGCAGCGGATTCTGCGTGGCCACGCCCACCGGACAGGTGTCGAGGTGGCAGACGCGCATCATGATGCAGCCCGACACCACCAGCGGAGCGGTGGCGAAGCCGTACTCCTCGGCGCCGAGCAGCGCGGCGACGACGACGTCGCGGCCGGTCTTGAGCTGACCGTCGACCTGCACCACGATGCGATCGCGGAGTCCGTTGAGCAGCAGGGTCTGCTGGGTCTCGGCCAGGCCGATCTCCCACGGGGCGCCGGCATGCTTCATCGAGGTCAGCGGGGTGGCACCGGTGCCGCCGTCGTGACCGGAGATGAGCACGACGTCGGCGTGCGCCTTGGACACACCCGCGGCGACGGTACCCACACCGACCTCGGAGACCAGTTTCACGTGAATCCGCGCCTGCGGGTTCGCGTTCTTCAGGTCGTGAATCAGCTGGGCGAGATCCTCGATCGAGTAGATGTCGTGGTGCGGCGGCGGCGAGATGAGGCCGACACCGGGGGTGGAGCCACGCACCTCGGCGACCCACGGGTACACCTTGTGCGGCGGCAGCTGCCCGCCCTCACCGGGCTTGGCGCCCTGGGCCATCTTGATCTGGATGTCGGTGCAATTGGTGAGGTAGTGCGAGGTCACCCCGAAGCGGCCCGAGGCGACCTGCTTGATCGCGCTGCGCCGCCAGTCGCCGTTCTCGTCGTGATGGAAGCGACGCGGATCCTCGCCGCCCTCACCGGAGTTCGAGCGGCCCTTGAGCCGGTTCATGGCGATCGCGAGGGTCTCGTGCGCCTCGGCGGAGATCGAGCCGAAGCTCATCGCACCGGTGGAGAACCGCTTGACGATCTCGGCGGCCGATTCGACCTTGTCGATCGGGATCGGGTCGCGGTCACCGAAGTTGAAGTCGAACAGTCCGCGCAGCGACGCCATCTTGCTCGACTGGTCGTCGACGAGCTTGGTGTACTCCTTGAACACCTTGTACTGACCGGTGCGGGTGGAGTGCTGCAGCTTGAACACGGTGTCCGGGTTGAACAGGTGGTATTCACCCTCGCGGCGCCACTGGTATTCGCCACCGACCTCGAGTTCGCGGTGCGCGCGTTCGCTCGGGCGCTCGCTGAAGGCCAGTCGGTGGCGGGTGGCCACGTCGTCGGCGATCTCGTCGAGACCGATGCCGCCGAGCTGGCTGCGCAGGCCGGTGAAGAACTCATCGACGGTGTTCTGCGAGAGGCCGATGACCTGGAACAGCTGCGCGCCGGTGTAGGAGGCGAGGGTGGAGATGCCCATCTTGGACATCACCTTGAGCACACCCTTGCCGCCGGCCTTGATGTAGTTCTTCTTGGCGGTGGCGAAGTCGATGTCGCCCAGCACGCCCCGTTCGACCATGTCTTCGATCGACTCGAAGGCCATGTACGGGTTCACCGCGGCCGCACCGAAGCCGACCAGGGCGGCGATGTGGTGCACCTCGCGGCAGTCGCCGGACTCGATGACCAGGCCGACCTGGGTGCGTTTGCGCTCGCGCACCAGGTGGTGGTGCACGGCAGAGGTCAGCAGCAGCGACGGGATCGGGGCGAGCTTCTCGTCGGACTCCCGGTCCGACAGCACGATGATCGACACACCGTCCTCGATGGCCGCGCTGACCTTGGCGCGGATCTCGTCGAGGGCCCGGCGCAGGCCGGCTCCACCCTCGGAGACCTCGTAGAGGCCGTGGATGTGTGCGCTGCGGAAGTCCGGCAGGTCGCCACTGTCACCGACCCGGACCAGCTTGGCGAGGGTGTCGTTGTCGAGCACCGGCTCGGGCAGCACGATCTGTCGGCACGACTCCGGACCCGGGTGCAGCAGGTCGGCCTCGCGACCGATCGTGCCGCCGACGCTGGTGACGACCTCTTCGCGGATCGCATCCAGCGGCGGGTTGGTGACCTGCGCGAACATCTGCTGGAAGTAGTCGAACAGCATGCGCGGTCGGGCCGACAGCACCGCGATCGGGGTGTCGGTGCCCATCGACCCGATCGCCTCGGCGCCGGTCTTCGCCATCGGCGCCACCAGGAGGTCGAGCTCCTCGGTGGTGTAGCCGAAGACCTGCTGACGCAGGGCGACCCGCTCATGGGCCATGTGCACATGCGGCAGGGCCTCGACGTCGTCGATGTGGACGAGACCCTTGTCGAGCCACTCCTGGTAGGGGTGCTCGCCGGCGAGTTCGTCCTTGATCTCCTCGTCGTCGACGATGCGGCCGGCGGCGGTGTCCACCAGGAACATGCGGCCCGGCTGCAGGCGCATCTTCTGCACCACGTCGGCGTGGTCGATGTCGAGGACGCCGACCTCCGACGCCATCACGACCAGGCCGTCCTTGGTGACCCAGACGCGACTCGGGCGCAGACCGTTGCGGTCGAGTACGGCGCCGACGACGGTGCCGTCGGTGAAGCACACCGACGCGGGTCCGTCCCACGGCTCCATCAGTGCCGAGTGGTACTCGTAGAACGCCCGGTGCGCCGGCTTCATCGACTCGTGACGTTCCCACGCCTCGGGGATCATCATCAGCACGGCGTGCGGCAGGCTGCGACCACCCAGGTGCAGCAGCTCGAGCACCTCGTCGAAGCGGGCGGTGTCCGAGGCACCCGGGGTGCAGGTCGGGAAGATCTTGTCGGCGACGTCGCCGTTACCGAACAACGCCGGATCGATCAGCGCCTCACGCGCCCGCATCCAGTTCTCGTTGCCGGTGACGGTGTTGATCTCACCGTTGTGGGCGACGCGGCGGAACGGATGCGCCAGCGGCCACGACGGGAAGGTGTTGGTGGAGAAGCGCGAGTGCACCAGACCGAGCGCACTCTCGATCCGGGAGTCCTGCAGGTCCAGGTAGAACTCGCGCAGCTGCGGGGTGGTGAGCATGCCCTTGTAGACGAAGGTCTGTCCGGACAGGCTCGGGAAGTAGACGGTCTCGCGGCCCGGGCCGTCGGCGCCGGCGCCCTTGGTGCCCAGTTCGCTCTGCACCCGCTTGCGCACCACGAATGCGCGCCGCTCGAGGTCCATGCCCTCCGAGCCCCCGATGAACACCTGACGGAACGTCGGCATCGCGTCGCGGGCCAGCGCGCCCAGGGAGATCTCGTTGGTGGGTACCTCACGCCAGCCGAGCAGGGTCAGGCCCTCGGCCTCGATGATCTTCTCGACACCCTCGGTGGCGATCCGCGCGTCCTCGGAGCCCTGCGGCAGGAAGGCGATACCGGTGGCATAGGAGCCCTCGGCAGGCAGCTCGAAGTCGACGGTTTCCCGCAGGAAGCGGTCGGGTACCTGGATCATGATGCCGGCGCCGTCGCCGGTGTTCGGTTCGGCACCCGCCGCACCGCGGTGTTCGAGGTTCACCAGCGCGGTGATGGCCTTGTCGACGATGTCGCGGCTGCGGCGGCCGTGCATGTCGACGACGAATGCGACACCGCAGGAGTCGTGCTCGTTGACCGGGTCATAGAGCCCGATGGGGCCCGGAGCATGCTTCATAAGTTCGCCTCACTGTGTGCGCGACGCTGCGCACGCATTCACCTTCGTGTCCACTGGGAACACTGTGACGTCTGTCCATGTCAACGCCGCCACCGGCCTCGCGTTGCCTCCCGAATCGTTGGGCTGACCTGGGAGGTCCGTGGGCCACGTGGCGGTGTCCGTGTCAGCCCCATTGCTGACGGCGCACCCGGGTCGAGTCGCTCGTCCCGGCACCACCCTGCTTACGCGAAAGCATTGTCAGCCATTTTCTCACGGCGGGTACCCAGTATCGAAATCCGGATAGCACAACTGTGATGATTCCGCAGCTTATGAGCCTGAAACGGGCGTCGAGAATCGCTCTCAGGGTTAGCGTCGATATGTGAGTGTACGGACAACCGATCAGCAATGGCGCGCGAGCGGTGCGGGGTCGCTCCGATCGCGCGCGGTCAACAGCTATCTCGCCCGCGTGGCGCAGCCTCTCATGGTGGTCGGCATGGGGCGATCGGGACCCCCACCGCGGTTGATCTCCGCGATGCGGCCGGGCGTCAACCGCACACTCGTGGCGATGTCGCCGGTGCCGTCGGGCACCCGGGTCGAGTCGGTCCGCGAGGTCGTCGACGGCGGACAGGTGCGCGGCGAGTGGGTGTCGGCACACAACGGTCCCGCGCGCCCCACGGCGTCACCCAGTACCCGTGTCCTTTACTACCTACACGGAAGCGGGTATGTCGTCTGCTCGGCGCGCACCCACCGTGGGTTGGTCGCCCGACTCTCGCGGCAGACCGGGTTGTCGGCGTTCAGCCTGGACTACCGGCTCGGGCCCGAGTACCGCTTCCCCAGCGCCGGGGACGACGCGATCCGCGGGTATCACTGGCTGCTCGAGCAGGGATACCGGCCGGACCAGATCGTCGTCGGCGGTGATTCCGCCGGCGGTCACCTCGCACTCGACTTGCTCGCCGACAATCATCGCCGTGGTGTCGGTCAGCCCCGCGGTCTGGTCCTGTTCTCCCCGCTGTATGACCCCACCTTCGACCTGGCCGTCGCCAACCAGCTCCGCGGCACCCGCGATCCGGTCATCGACGCGGTTGCTGCACAACGCATCCTGCAGCTGTACACCGGTCCGGCCGCACCGGATCACCCACGGATGCGCATCACCCTCGATGCGGCGATGAGCTTGCCGCCGACGCTGATCCAGGTGGGCGGACTGGAGGTGATGGGCGACGATGCCCGCGCCGTCGCGCGCGCGATGCGTTCGGCCGGAGCGGATGTACGCCTTCAGGAGTGGCCCGGTCAGGGCCACGTGTTCCAGATGTTCCCGCGGCTGGCGCCGGAGTCCCGGGTGGCGCTGCGCCAGGCCAGCGCTTTCCTGCGTTCGGTGGGCTGACGGCTCGCAAGCCACCACCCCACTCGCATCAACATGGGGAACTGACATCCACGGGGGTACCAACCCCAGTGGATGTCAGTTCCCCATGTGCTTGCGCACAGCAGACTCTTCCGCTTGACACGGCCACTCGCTGATCGCACAATTGTTGCATTATGCGCTCATCGTTGCGTGTCATGCAACTACGCTCGTGCAACATAAGAACAGCTCCCCTGACCCCAGCGCCTCGGCGACACATCCACCTGTCCGTCGATCCGTCTGTGCCCCCATCGATCTCCCGGCAGGGAGAACGCGCAGAGAGGCCGCCCCACCGATGACCTCCCCCTTCGTCGCACCCAAGGCCGTGCCGAGCCCCGCGGAGGACCCGCACGCACTGATCGCCGACCGCCTCACCGGCGAGAGCCTGCCCGCCCCGTTCTATGTGAGCCAGGACTTCTTCGACCTCGATCTCGATGAGATCTTCTCCAAGTCTTGGCTTTTCGTCGCCACCGAGGCCGAGATCCCGGATCCCGGCGACTACGTCACGATCACTTTCGGCACGCGATCGGTCATCGTCGCCCGCGACGATGACGGCCGTGTCCGCGCCCACCACAACGTGTGCCGGCATCGCGGAGCGCGTCTGCTCACCGAGCCGAGCGGGTCGACGGGGACCATCGTGTGCACCTATCACTCGTGGACCTACGGCATGGATGGCCGCCTCGAGTTCGCCGACGCCCAGGCCCCGGGATTCGACAAGTCCTGCTATTCCTTGCGCTCGGTGCACGTGCGCACCATCGCCGGGCTCGTGTTCATCTGCCTGGCAGACGAGCCGCCGAGCGACATCGACGAGGTCGCCGCCATCATCGAGCCGTATCTGGCGCCGCACCGCCTCGCCGAGGCCAAGGTGGCCAAGCAGACCGACCTCGTCGAGGACGGCAACTGGAAACTGGTCATGGAGAACAACCGCGAGTGCTATCACTGCGGCGGGCACCCCGAACTGCTCAACGTGTTCTTCCCCACCTGGGGGTACAGCAGCACCGACGCCATCCCCACCCGGCTCGCCCCGGTGTTCGAGCGCTACCGTCGGGCCACCGCGGAACAGATCGAGATCTGGGACCACCGCGGACTCCCCTACCCCCGCATCGAGCAACTCGACACCCGTCCCACGGGCTTCCACATCGAACGCGACGCACTGGACCTCGCCGGTGAGTCGTTCACCCTCGATGGCAGCGCCGCCAGCCGGCGGCGGTTGACCGACATCCCCGAGGCGCGGCTCGGACGACTGTCGATGCACCTGCAGCCCAACATGTGGTTGCACGTGACGAGCGATCACGCGCTGCTCTTCTCGGTCATCCCCGTCGCCGCCGACAAGACGCTGGTACGCACCACCTGGCTGGTCCATCGCGATGCCGATGAGGGCGTCGACTACGACCTCGACCATCTCACCGGCATGTGGGAGACGACCAACCAGCAGGACGCCGACCTCGTCGCTCTCGCGCACCAGGGCATCAGCAGTCCTGCCTACGTTCCCGGCCCCTACGGTCCCTCGGAGTTCCAGGTGGAGGCATTCATCAACTGGTACGTGACGATGTTGCGGTGCCGGCTCGGCATCCCGGTGGCCCCGGACGTGGCCGACGCGGCCACCGCATGAGGGCGACCATGGCCGACGACATCTTTCTGCAGTGCGTGTCGAGGGCCCACACCACCCGCGACATGGCGACCTTCAGCTTCCGGGTCGCGGGCGGATCGCCGCAGCACACCACCGACGGCCCCGACGATTCCCGGACCTTCGTCTTCGCCCCGGGTCAGTTCCTCTCCATCACCATCGAGATCGACGGCCGTACGGTACAGCGCTGCTACAGCATCTCCTCACCACCGACCCGCCCCGGAACCGTGTCGATCACGGTCAAACGTGTCAGCGGCGGCCATGTCTCGAACTGGCTGCACGACAACATGGTCGAGGGCATGATGATCGCCGCGACCGGTCCCCTGGGCCGGTTCACCTACACCGCGCGGCCCGCGGAGAAGTACCTGTTCATCTCGGCCGGCAGCGGCATCACCCCGGTGATGTCGATGCTGCGGGCGGTGACCGACAGCGAGTCCCCACTCGACATCACCTTCGTGCACAGTGCCCGCAACGTCGACGACATCCCGTTCCGGGACGAACTCGACGACCTCGCCCACCAGCACCCGAACGTGACATTGGCGTTCGCGGCGACCCGAATGGTGGCCGACGAACTCCCCGAATGGACCGGCCATCGCGGACGCATCGACCGCGCGATGCTCGAACGGGTGTGTCCCGACCTCGCCGACCGGGAGGTGTTCCTGTGCGGCCCCGGCCGTTTCCGCAGCGAGGTCCGCAGCTCGCTGATGGCAGCGGGAGCGGACCTGGCGCGCATCCACGAGGAGAGCTTCGGTTTCAGCCTGCCCACCGACGACGAGTCCGACGCCGGCAGCGGCGTGATGGTCGACTTCTCCCGCCGTGCCCGCCGGGTCACCGTGGCCCCCGGCTCGACCATCCTGGCCGCCGCCGCGAAGGCAGGCGTCACCCTGCCGTCCTCGTGTGGGGTGGGCCTGTGCGGTTCCTGCAAGGTCCGCAAGCTATCCGGTGACGTCGTGATGAACCACCAGGGCGGTATCCGCCCACGCGAGATCGCTCAGGGCAAGATCCTGCTCTGCTGCTCCGAACCCCTGTCCCCCGTCGTGATCGACTACTGAGGAATACCCGACGATGACCACAGATCCCCTCGCGCCTTCCCCCGACGCCGACCTCCCACCCGGTGCGCACCTCCCTCACCACCCCGAGTTCCTTTGGCGGGCACCCGAACCCAAGAAGAACTACGACGTCGTCATCGTGGGTGGCGGCGGCCACGGTCTGGCCACCGCCCACTACCTGGCCCGCAACCACGGCATCACCAATGTCGCCGTCCTGGAGCGCGGCTGGCTGGCCGGCGGCAACATGGCCCGCAACACCACCCTCATCCGTTCCAACTACCTGTGGGACGAGAGCGCCGGCATCTACGAGCACTCGCTGAAACTGTGGGAGGGTCTCGAGGACGAACTCGGCTACCCGATCCTGTTCAGCCAGCGCGGCGTACTGAACCTCGCCCATACCGAGCAGGATGTGCGCGACAGCATCCGGCGGGTGGAGGCCAACCGGCTCAACGGCATCGACGCGGAATGGCTCGATCCGAAACAGGTGGCGCACGTGTGTCCGATCGTGAACACCTCGGCCGACATCCGCTATCCGGTGCTCGGTGCCACCTTCCAGCCGCGCGGCGGCATCGCCAAACACGACTACGTCGCCTGGGGTTTCGCCCGCAGCGCGAGCGACGCCGGGATCGACATCATCCAGAACTGCGAGGTCACCGGGTTCGTCACCGACGTCGACCGCGTCACCGGGGTCGAGACCAACCTCGGCCGGATCGGCGCGGGGACGGTGGCCCTGTGCGCGGCCGGTCACACCTCCACGCTCACCGACCAGCTCGGCTTCCGGGTGCCGATCCAGAGCCATCCGCTGCAGGCGCTGGTGTCCGAGCTGCTCGAACCCATCCACCCGACGGTGGTGATGTCGAATGCGGTGCACGTCTATGTCTCCCAGGCCCACAAGGGTGAACTGGTGATGGGCGCCGGGGTCGACTCCTACAACGGCTACGGGCAGCGCGGCGCTTTCCACATCATCGAACGACAGATGGCCGCGGCCGTGGAACTGTTCCCCGTGTTCGGCCGGGCCCGGCTGTTGCGCACCTGGGGCGGGATCGTCGATGTCACCCCGGATGCCTCCCCCATCGTCGGCGCCACCCCGTACGAGAACCTGTACCTCAACTGCGGCTGGGGCACCGGCGGTTTCAAGGCGACGCCCGGGGTCGGCTGGTGTCTGGCCCACACGGTGGCAACCGGAACACCCCACGCCATCAACGCACCGTTTGCCCTCGACCGGTTCGTCACCGGTCGCCTCATCGACGAACACGGCGCCGCCGCCGTGGCCCACTGATCCCGCCCCGAGTACAGAGACGCCACCATGCAGATGATCCCGTGCCCGCATTGCGGGCCCCGTGAAGAGACCGAGTTCCACTACGGCGCCGCCGCCGGTATCGCCTACCCCGAGCAGCCGGCCGAACTCGACGACACCGACTGGGCGCACTACCTGTTCTTCCGCCCGAATCCCAAGGGCGCGATGACCGAACGCTGGTGCCACACCTCCGGCTGCCGCCAGTGGTTCACCCTCGAGCGGGACACGGTGACGTACGAGTTCGCCACCACCGGCGGACGTGGTCTCGATACGCCCGACGGTGGGCTGATTTCGATACACCCCTCGCCTAGCGGCTCGGGGCTACTCAATCAGCGACAAGAGGCCAATCCCCCCACCCATGCCGGATCCCAACCCTTCCGCACCGGAACCGGCGGCCGTATCGACCGCTCGCGCCCCATCGACTTCGAGTTCGACGGTGTGACCTACCGCGGCTACGCGGGCGACACGTTGGCGTCCGCGCTGCTCGCCAACGGCGTACGGGTGGTCACCAACAGTGTCAACCTCGGACGGCCGCGCGGCATCACCGGCGCGTGGGCCGAGGATGCGACCGCGCAGGTCGGTGTCGATGCGCCGTTCGTGGAGCCGATGATCCCTGCCACCACCGTCGCTCTGTGCTCCGGGCTCGTCGCACATGGCGTCCCGGGCTGGGGCAAGCTCAGCACCACCGTCGACGACGCCCGCTACGACGCACTGCACCATCATCCCGACGTCCTGGTGGTGGGGGCGGGGGCGGCCGGTCTGATGTCGGCCGTCATCTCCGCCCGCGCCGGTGCGCGGGTGCTGCTCGTCGACGAGCGCGGTGAACCCGGCGGCGCGACACCCGGTGCCCGATGGGTGACCGACGCGGTCGCCGAACTCGATTCGTATGCCCACGTCACGCGGCTGACCAGGACAACCGCGTTCGGCGCCTACGACGACGGTTTCATTCTCGCCGTCGAGCACCGCACCGACCATCTCGGCACCGCTGCGCCCGCCCACGTGTCGCGGCAGCGGGTGCACCGGATCCGGGCCCGCCGCATCGTCATCGCCACCGGCGCCCACGAACGCCCGATCGTGTTCGCCGGCAACGATCTGCCCGGCGTCATGCTCGCCGGTGCCGGCGCCGAGTACCTGAAGCGGTACGGGGTGCGGGTGGGGCGCACGGCGGTGGTGTTCACCGCCTGCGACGCGGCGTATGCGGCCGCCTTCGCTCTTGTCGACGCAGGCATGTCGGTGCCCGCCATCGTCGATGTCCGCGCGACGGTGAGCGCGGACCTGCGCGAGAAGGCGCAGCGCCGTGGCGTCCCGATCCTGGCCGACACCACCGTGACCCGCGCGCACGGCACCGATGCGGTCACCGCGGTCGACCTGAGCGACGATACTTCTATCGCCTGTGACACCGTCTTGGTCAGCGGTGGCTGGAATCCGGCGGTACACCTGTGGAGCCAGCTGCGGGGGACGATCGCCTTCGACGACCACGCATCGGCCTTCCTGCCCACCGGCACCGTGGCGAACACCGAGATCGTCGGCGCTGCAGACGGTCTCACAACCCTGACCGCATGTCTGGCGAGCGGCCGACGCGGTGCGGTCGCGAGCCTGAACGGTCTGGGCCGTCCACTGCCGGAGTTCCGTGCCGTCCCGCGGGTCACCGAACGCACCCCGGCGGCACCCGCCGTCTGCTGGTATGTGCCCGATCCGCACGGCGGGGACTCGACGTCGTTCGTCGACCTGCAGCGCGACGCCACCGTCGCCGACATCGCCCGGGCGCTCGGCGCCGGCATGCGGTCGGTGGAACATGTCAAGCGCTACACCACCATCGGTACCGGCCACGACCAGGGCAAGACCTCGGGCATCGTGACCTCGGGGATCGTCGCGCAGATGCTCGGTATCCCGGTCGATGCCGCCGGCACCACCACCTTCCGTCCGCCCTACACCCCGGTCACCTTCGCCGCACTCGCCGGCCGCGACCGCGGGGACGGCTACGACCCGGTGCGGCGGACGCCGATCCACGACTGGCATGTCGAACGCGGTGCCGTCTTCGAGGATGTCGGCCAGTGGAAGCGACCCCGGTACTACCCGCGCGGCGGCGAGGACATGCATGATGCCGTGCTGCGCGAATGTGCCGCGGTCCGCACGGGTGTCGGCATTCTGGACGGCTCCACCCTCGGCGTCATCGACGTCGCCGGGCCCGACGCCCCAACGTTCCTCGACCTGCTTTACACCAACATGATGAGCACCCTGGCGGTCGGCAAGGTCCGCTACGGCGTCATGTGCGGCGCGGACGGGATGGTCAAGGACGACGGCACGGTGATGCGCACCGCCACCGACCGCTACACCGTGTACACCACCACCGGCAATGCCGCCGCCATCCTCGACTGGATGGAGGAGTGGCATCAGACCGAATGGCCGGAACTGCGCGTGTGGATGACGTCGCTCACCGACCAGGTGGCCACCTTCCCGGTGGTGGGACCCCGGTCGCGCGACGTCGTCGGGGCGGTGTTCGCCGACCTCGACGTCTCCACCGAGGCCTTCGAGTTCATGGGCTGGCGCGACACCACCTACCGCGGGGTGCCCGTCCGCATCGGCCGCATCAGCTTCTCCGGTGAGCTCGCCTACGAGGTCAACGTCGGCGCCAACTATGCGGATGCGTTGTGGCGGGGGCTGATCGCGGCCGGCGAGCCGTACGGCATCACCCCGTACGGCACCGAGACTATGCATGTGCTGCGCGCCGAGAAGGGCTATCCGATCATCGGGCAGGACACCGACGGCACCGTCACCCCGCACGACCTGGGGATGAGTTGGGCGGTGTCGAAGAAGAAGCCCGACTTCATCGGGAAGCGCTCCTTCGCACGCGCCTCGGCGACGGCATCCGACCGCAAGCATCTCGTGGGCCTGTTGCCGACCGACGGCACCACCTGGCTGCCGGAGGGATCGCAGATCATCTCCCATCGCCCCGACCGCACGCTGCCGCCTCCGCCGGTCCCGATGCTCGGCCACGTGACGTCGAGCTACCGCAGCGCCGAATTGGGCAGGCCGTTCGCACTGGCCCTGGTGCAGGGTGGCCGCGATCTCATCGGCACCCGTCTCGACGTACCCGTCGGCGACACGTTGTGCGAAGTCGAGATCACCTCCACTGTTTTCGTCGATGCCGAAGGAGCCCGACGCGATGGCTGACATCACCATTCCCGACCTGGAGCCGATCGGTCCGCTGCGCGACTGGTCGGACCGGTTCGCCGCACTCGCCCCGGCGATCCTGCTCGCCGAGACCCCCGTCGCCCAGACCGTGGTCCGACCCACCGGGCCCGAAGCGGGTAAACGACTCGAGTTGCCGGGGGTCTGCCAGACGGCGCACACCGGGCAGGAGACGGCACTCTGGCTGGGACCCGACGAGTTCCTGTGCTACGCGGCCGATGTCGCACCGCACGTGTTGGCCGCGACGATCGGCGATCGTGCCCGCGACAGCGCGTACGTGGCCGATGTGTCCGGACAGCGCACCCGGCTGGTGCTCGGCGGGCCCCACGCCGAGACGATCCTCGCCCACGGATGTGCGATTGACCTGTCCCCGAACGCCTTCGGTCCCGACGACGTGATCCAGACCCAGCTCGCCCAGGCCGGCGTCATCATGCATCGCGTGCCGGACGGTTTCGCGATCTTCGTCCGCAGCTCCTTCGCCGACTATCTCGCCGGCTGGCTCGTCGACGCCGCCACCGAGTACGTCGCCACAACCCCCTGATCCACTTTCCATCCCCCTCCCGTAGAGGAACCCCATGTCCGACCGTTTCACCCTCACCCTGCGATGCCCGTCGCGCGGCGGTGTCATGCATGCGATCAGCTCGTTCCTCTACAGCCACGGCTGTGAGGTGCTCGACCATCAGCAGTTCGACGACCCGATCACCCACACCCTGTTCGTGCGGACCGAATTCGCGTCGGCCCGCCAGTCCGGCTCGGAGCAGCTGTCGGCTGCCTTCGATCATCTCGCCAGCGGACTCGACGCCGAGTACGCGATCGATGACCAGACGCCGCAGCGGATCCTGGTGATGGTGTCACGGCTGGGGCACTGCCTCAACGACCTGATCTTCCGGTGGCGGTCCGGCACCCTCGGCGGCGACCTCGTCGCGGTCGCCTCCAACCACACCGATCTCGCGCCGATGGCCGAATCCGCGGGGCTGCCGTTCCATCACATCCCGGTGACCCCGGACACCAAGGCGCAGGCCGAGACCGCGATGCTCGACCTGGTGTCGTCCTACGACGCCGACCTGGTGGTGTTGGCCCGGTACATGCAGATCCTCTCCGACGACACGTGTTCGGCATTGCGCGGACGCGCCATCAACATCCACCACTCGTTCCTGCCGGGCTTCAAAGGTGCCAAGCCGTATCACCAGGCGCACCAGCGTGGGGTGAAATATGTCGGCGCCACCGCCCACTACGTGACCCCCGACCTCGACGAGGGCCCGATCATCGAGCAAGAGGTCATCCGCATCGACCACACCCACGATCCGCGCCGACTGGCCACCGTCGGCAGCGACGCCGAGGCACTCGCGCTGTCGCGGGCGGTGCGCTGGCACAGCGAGAACCGGGTGCTGATGAACGGCACCAGCACCGTCGTCTTCACCTGACCCGATCCACACCGCGGAACCCCCGAACCACCCACCCGAGAAAGACAGATTCCCATGGCTGCACCGAAAGTCGTGATCGTCGGCGCCGGCATCGTCGGCACCTCCCTGGCCGACGAACTCACCGCGCGCGGTTGGACCGACGTCACGGTCCTCGACCGCGGCCCGCTCTTCGCCACCGGCGGCTCCACCTCGCACGCACCCGGTCTCGTCTTCGCGACCAACCCGTCCAAGACGATGACCGAGCTCGCCTCCTACACGATCGAGAAGTTCTCGTCGTTGGAGCATCCCGACGGCTGGTGCTTCAATCCGGTGGGCGGCCTCGAGTTGGCCACCACCCCCGAGCGGTGGGACGACCTGCACCGCAAGGCCGGCTGGGCCGCGTCCCGCGGTGTCGAGCACCACCTCATCAACGCCGCGGAGTGCGCCGCGATGTACCCGCTGATCGACCGCGATCTGGTCCTCGGCGGCCTGCACACCCCCAACGACGGCCTCGCCAAGGCGATGCGCGCCGTGGAGGCCCAAGCGCACCGGGCCATGTCGCGGGGTGCGGTGTTCCGCAGCGAGCAGGAGGTGATCGACGTCGTCGAGAACAACGGCGAGGTGTGCGGCGTACGCACCGCGAACGGCGTCGTCGACGCCGACATCGTGGTGTGCTGCACCGGGTTCTGGGGACGCGAGTTCGGCCGGCGGGTGGGGCTGACCATTCCGCTGGTGCCGATGGCCCACCAGTACGCGATCACCACCGCCGTCGACTCCCGACGCGGCATCAACTCCGCACTGACCGAGGCCTCGCTGCCGATCCTGCGGCATCAGGACCATGACCTCTACTACCGCGAGCACGGTGACCGCATCGGCATCGGCTACTACGGGCACCGCCCGATGCCCTCGGATGTGGGCAATCTCGACTACGACAGCAAGATCTCGCTCGACGAGATGCCGTCGAAGCTCATGTTCACCCCGGACGACTTCGACGACGCGTGGCAGCACACCGTCGCGTTGCTGCCCGAGCTAGGCGGCGGGAAGGTGGAGGAGGGCTTCAACGGCATCTTCTCGTTCACCCCCGACGGACATTCGATCATGGGTGAACACCGCGACCTCGCAGGCTTCTGGGTCGCCGAGGCCGTCTGGGTCACCCATTCCGCCGGCGTGGCGAAGACCATGGCCGAGTGGATGATCGACGGTACACCCGGCGTCGACGTGCACGAGACCGACCTCTACCGCTTCGAGGATGAGGCGCTGTCCGACGACGTCATCCTCACCACCAGCTCCCAGTCGTTCGTCGAGGTCTACGACATCGTCCACCCGCACGACCAGCGCCGCGCACCACGCAACGTCCGCACCAGCCCCTTCCACGACCGGGCGGCCGACCTCGGCGCACAGTTCTGGGAGAGCGGACTGTGGGAGCGCCCCGCCTGGTTCGAGGCCAACCGGCCACTGCTCGACCAGAAGGTCGCCGACGGCCTGCAGATCCCGCACCGCGACTCCTGGTCGGCCCGGCACTGGTCGCCGATCTCGGTCGCCGAGGCCGCGCACACGCGCAGCCACGTCGCCGTGTACGACATGACCCCGCTGACCCGGTTCGAACTCTCCGGGCCGGGCGCCCTCGCACTGCTGCAGCAGCTCACCACGAACAAGTTGGACAAGTCCGTGGGTTCGGTGACGTACACGCTGATGCTCGACGACAAGGGTGGCGTCCGTTCGGATCTGACCGTCGCCCGCCTCGCCGAGGACGTGTTCCAGGTGGGTGCCAACGGCCCGCTGGACTTCGACTGGATCGGCCGGCATCTCCCGGCGGACGGTTCGGTGACGTTGCGCGACATCACCGCGGCCACCTGCTGCCTCGGACTGTGGGGGCCGCTGGCGCGCGATGTGCTGGCACCACTGACCCCCGCCGACCTGACCAATGACGGGTTGCGGTACTTCCGCGCGATGACCACCACCGTCGGCGCGGTCCCGGTGACGCTGATGCGGGTGTCGTACGTGGGTGAACTCGGCTGGGAGATCTACACGTCCGCGGCCAACGGCCGCGCCCTGTGGGACACCCTGATGTCGGCGGGTGAGCCACACGGCATCATCGCGGCCGGCCGGATCGCCTTCAACAGTCTGCGTATCGAGAAGGGGTACCGCTCGGCGGGTACCGACATGACCATCGAACACACGCCCGCCGCCGCCGGACTCGACTTCGCCGTGCGGATGTCCAAGGAGGATTTCGTCGGAAAGTCCGCACTCGCCGAACGCGGAGCTCCGAAGACCCTGCGCACCCTGCGGTTCACCGATCCGGCCGCCGTGGTCCTCGGCAAAGAGCCGGTCGCGGTGGATGGGGTCGTGGTCGGCTACATCACCAGTGCCGGATGGTCGGCGACCATCGGCGCCTGCCTCGCATATGCCTGGTTGCCCACCGATGTCGCCGACGGCGCCGAAGTCGGCGTCGCCTACCAGACCACCCGCTACGCAGCCGTCGTCGTCGCCGACCCGGTGGTCGATCCCGAGATGGCGCGGGTGAGGGGATGAGACAGATCAGCCTATTCGGACTAGTTCCACTGGTCCGATCGTGGATAGACTGGCCACATGAAGGTTGTCACCAGCACCGAGGCGAAAGCTCGGCTCAACGCGATCCTGGCCGAGGTCGAACGCTCCGGGGCCACCGTGACCATCACCAATCACGGCCGGCCCGTCGCCGTGCTCTCGCCTGCGCACGCACGGCCCCGCACCTTCGGTCAGCTGCCCAACGTCGTCGTGCCGGAGTCGTTCGACGACCCGCTCCCCGCCGAGGAACTCGCGGCCTGGGAAGGCTCGCGGTGACGGCATATCTGCTGGACACCAACGCCTTCTTATGGCTGGTCACGATGCCGGCGAAGATGTCCGACCCGGCCCGTGAGGCTCTTGCGGACCAGACCAACGACCTCGCCGTGTCCGCAGCCTCATGTTGGGAGATCGCGATCAAGACCCGGCTCGGCCGGTTCGACGGAACTCCAGTCCTGTCGTCGTGGACGGAGACCCTGGAGACGATGAACGTCACAGATCTCTCGATCGACTCCGCGGATGCGGCGATGGCGGGTCAGCTCGCGTGGGATCATCGTGACCCGTTCGACCGAATGATCGTCGCTCAGGCGGCACGTCGTGGACTCACCGTCGCGACGAGTGACCAGCGCGTCCTCGACGGCGCGAGAACACCCGTCCTCGACACCCGCCGATGACACCCACCGGTAGCCTGAACGGCGTCATGGCAGACGAACGCGCAGAGTCCGACCGCCCGGGTGCAGTCGATCGGGCACTGCAGGTGATGGAGCTCATCGGTGTCGCCGGTTCGGCAGGTGTCACCGAGCTGGCCCTGGAGTTGGGCGTGCACAAGTCCACCGTCTCGCGCATTCTCTCGTCGCTGGAGGCGCGCGGATTCGTGGAGCAGGTGCCGGACGGGCGTAAGTATCGAATCGGGCTGACCATCGTCCGGCTGGCCGGATCGACCATGGCAACCCTCGACATGACCAAATGCGGTCAGGACACCTGCGACGCCGTGGCCACGCAGACCGGCGAGACCACCAACCTCGCGGTCCTCAACCAATCGCAGGCGATCAACGTCATCGAGGCGGCCGGCTCGTCGAGCGTCGCGCTGCAGACCTGGGTCGGGCAGGCGTCACCGGCGTACGCGACGTCGTCGGGCAAGGTGCTGCTCGCCGAGCTCTCCGAGACCGAACTCCGCGAGAAGCTGGCCGGCGAGCTCGAACGGTTCACCGACGCCACCATCGTCGACATCGACGAGCTGGTCGAGGAGGTTCGTACGGTCAAGCGCCGGGGCTGGGCGATGGCGGTCGAGGAGCTCGAGGTGGGGCTGGTCGCATTCGCCGCACCCGTCCGTGATCACACCGGAGAGCTGGTCTGGGCATTGAGCGTGTCGGGGCCGCGTTACCGTCTCGATCCCGACGACGCGGCAAAGATCGTGGCGACGGTGACCACCGCGGCCGCCGACCTCAGCCGGTTGTTCGGCTATCGCGCGGCCGGGTCGGCCGGCGCCTGACTCTGCGTGGTCGTGTTGATCCGCAGCCGACGCTGACGCACGCGTCCCTCCTCCGAGCCGTACCCCTGCCGGTCGGCGGCGTGGGCCAGGCGCCGGTCGATCGGTGTGGTCCAGTCGATGTCGACCTGCGCGTCGAGCGCAGCGAGCCGCTCCTGGAGCGCAGTCTGCTGTTCGTCGGTGCACTGTTCACCCAGGGTCTCGTACAGCGCCCGCAGCCGCCGCTGCACCTGGATCGATCCGCGGCCGAAGTGCCGGACCTGATCGGTGGCGATGCCGACATAGTCGCCCCAGGTGCGCCGGTAGCCGCCGATCAGCGTCAACGTGCTGTGCTGTTCCTCCGCGGCAACACGCGGTGCCAGCATCAGCAACAGATCACCGGCGTGGTCGATCGCCTGCACCGCCCGGCTGGGATCGTTGACCGACGGTGAGAGTGCCTTGAGCGCGACGTCGGAGATCGCCTGCAGGGCCGCCGCCGGACTCACCGACGGCCCGTGGCTGTCCCCGAACAACAGACACGACAGCAACTGCTGGGAACGCACGTCGCGGTGATCGCCGACGATCTCGAAGACATCCGCATGGTGCGGCACATAGTCGCCGACACCCACCAGCAGGTCGACCCGCACATCCCAACGGTCGGCGAGTCGCTGGATGCGGTCGAGGTTGATCGCGAGCAGCACCCGCCCCTGGCTGGGTGCGTCGCGCAGGGTCACCGTCATGCTCACCGGCCGGGGGTCGTCGATCAGAGTGGCCGACCCGCTGATCGCCGCACCGGCGATCGTCGGTTGATGATCCGGATACTGCCGGACGACGGCCAGCCGACCCTGCGATTCGATCCATCGCAGCAGCTGGGTGGAATTGAGGATGCTGCCGACCTTGCCGATGAGCATGATGAACATGAAGGCGCTCGCCAGAGTGAGGGCGATGGCGATCGACGTCGACACGGCCGGCGCGTCGGAGCCGTCGGAGACCGCCGTGAGGTCGACCGCCACGATCACGGTGAACGCGAACGTCGACAGGAACAGTCCGACCGATCCGCGCATCACCCGGTCCTGCTGCAGCATCGGGATCACTCGGATGGAGATCTGCGAGGCACCGAATTGCATCGCCAACGTCACCGCGGTGAACACCAAACCGGTGAGTGTGGCCATCGCGCCGGCGATCACACCCAGCAGGGTTGCGGTGGTCCCGGCGTCGAGAACGTAGGTGGCGAACGAGTCGTCGAGGGAGACAGCGATCAGGCCGCCCACGATCGCCGCGGACACCATCAGTGTCGGCAGCCGCCACGGCGGCTCGCGTTTCAGTTCGCGGCGGGTGCGACGCCAGCGCACCGCGGTGATCAGCCGGCCGGGCCTGCGACGCGCCGCGACCGGTTCTACCCGCGGTTCGCGCGGCGCGGCGGCCGGCTGCTCGGGCAGGCCGAACCGGCCGGCCACCGCCTCCTGCACGACGATTTTGGCGCGCACGATCGGTTCCCGATATCGCATCTCGCGGTCGAGTGCTTTCTGCTGTTTGCGGGGGCGCTCGCCATACCGCCACCGCGCCCACGGTGAGCGGGGCCGGGCCACCCGGATCGCGGTGAACAGCAGCAGGAACGGGAAGAACAACCCGATCAGACCCGTCCACACCTTGCCCTTGAGCAGCGTGATGATCGCCAACGCGACATTGATCGCCACGGCTATCACCAGACCGATGCGGGTGGAGTTGTCGGCGGCGTCGCGGAAACCGCCGACGACGTCGTCGGAGGCGAGCGGGTGCACCCCCATCAGGAACAGCAGCCCGATCGCGATCGCCACGAACACGGCGTCGATCGAGGTGCGACCCTCCTCCGACCAGTACACATCGCGCAGATGCAGGAGCAGCGCGAACTCGTCGAGCACCAGCGCCGCACCGATGCCGAACAGCGCCGCCAGGATGCAGTCGGCGACGGGTGTGCGGAACGGGTCCACGACAAAGAACCCGAAGCCCGACAACAGCATCAGCACCATCCCGAAGAACACGTGATGCACATGGACCCCGCCGGGGGTGACGTTGCCCGGCCACCAGCTGACCTCGGCCCGGATCATCCGCACACTGAACCGGATGAACAGGAAGGTGATCACGAAGGCGACGAGCAGGAAGAACAGTGGCAACCGACCCTCGTCGACGATCGTCTGATCGAACCACCGCGCCATGGATGTGACACTACTGCGAAACCGTCCACCCGCAGGGTATCGCTGCACATCCCGAGCGGGGGACGGTCAGAACCGAACGGCGGCCCGGGCAGCGAGTTGCTGTGTCAGCTCCTCGGCATACGACAGTTGGCGGGTGAGCTTTCGGCACGCTTCCTGCGCGCGGTCGTGGAACTCGGCGAGCTCGGTTGCTGCGGCGACCTTGCGGTCGGCGGTCGCGTCCGGGTCGTCGAGCACGGACTCCGCGTCGAGCAGGCGGCGCATGTCGTCGAGGCTGAATCCCGCCGGCTTCATCCGGCGGATGACGAGCAGTCGATCGATGTCGCCACGGGTGTACAGCCGGAAACCTCCGGCCGACCGGGCCGATGGCGCAGCGAGTCCGACCTCGTCGTAGTGCCGAATGGTTTTGATGGACAGTTCGGTGCGGTTGGCCACCTCACCGATCTGGAACAGGTCGTCGGCGGTGTCCGGCGCCTGCGTGTCCGGCCCTGGGTTCCCGGTCATGGTCTCAGTGCGCACCGGCGAGATGGCCGCTGAGTCGTTCGTGACGTTCGGCGCTGCTGTCGTTGAGCCCGACGATGGTGGCTGTCTTGCCTTTGGCCGCGTACTTGGTGGTGATGGCATCGAGGGTGGCCACCGTCGAGGCGTCCCAGATGTGCGAGTCGCTCATGTCGATGACGACGTTGCGCGGATCGCCCACGTAGTCGAACTGGTAGACGAGGTCATTGCTGGAGGCGAAGAACAGCTCGCCGCGCACGGCATAGACGCGGGTGTCCTCGTCGGGATGGGCCACGTCGACGACCTCGGTCAGATGCGCCACCCGACGGGCGAAGAGCACCATCGCGGTGATGACACCGACGATCACGCCGTAGGCCAGGTTGTGGGTGACGACGGTGACGACGACGGTGGCGAGCATGACGGTGATCTCGCTTTTGGGCATGCGCCGCAACGTCTTCGGGTTGATGCTGTGCCAGTCGAAGGTGGCGACCGACACCATGATCATCACCGCGACGAGCGCAGCCATCGGGATCAGCGCCACCACATCCCCCAGGCCGACGACGAGGATGAGCAGGAAGACACCGGCGAGGAAGGTGGAGATGCGCGTCCGCGCGCCGGAGGACTTCACGTTGATCATCGTCTGGCCGATCATCGCGCAGCCGCCCATGCCGCCGAAGAAGCCGGTGACGATGTTCGCCACGCCCTGGCCGACGGCCTCGCGTGACTTGTCGGAGTGGGTGTCGGTGATGTCGTCGACGAGCTTGGCGGTCATCAGCGACTCCAGCAGTCCGACCAAAGCCATCGTGAACGCATAGGGCGCGATGATGGTGAGCGTGTCCCAGGTGAACGGGATGTCGGGGATGAGCCAGGCGGGCAGACTGTCGGGCAGTTCCCCCTCGTCACCGACGTTGGGTACCGAGAGACTTGCGGCGATGGTCACCGCGGTGAGCAGCACGATGGCCACCAGCGGAGCGGGGATGACGGTGGTCAGTCGCGGCATCAGCACGATGATGGCGATGCCGATCGCCACCATCGGATACACCAGCCACGGCACCCCGAGCAGATGCGGCAGCTGAGCGCTGAAGATCAGGATCGCCAGCGCGTTGACGAAGCCGACCATCACGCTGCGCGGGATGAACCGCATCAGTTTCGCCACGCCGAGCCCGCCGAGCAGCATCTGGAAGATGCCGGCCAGGATCACCGCGGCGATCAGGTAGTCGAGGCCGTGGCTGGCCACCAGCGGCGCCACCACCAGCGCGACCGCGCCGGTGGCCGCAGAGATCATCGCGGGCCGGCCGCCGACAATGGCGATGGTGACCGCCATCGTGAACGAGGCGAACAGCCCGACGCGCGGGTCGACACCGGCGATGATCGAGAACGAGATCGCCTCCGGGATCAGTGCGAGTGCGACGACGAGGCCGGCGAGGACCTCGGTGCGGAGTCGACGCGGCGAGCGCAGCGCGGCGATGACCGACTGCTCGCGCTGGGGCGAGACCACGGTGGTCGACGACATGGACATCTCCTTCGGGCCGCCGCCAAGCGCACGACGGCACACGGTGATCTCGTCACCTACAACGATGCTGGGCGCCGACCGCATCATTGCGATCGGCGAGACGAATGCCGGCGGCCACCGCGCCGGCGACACGCGGAACTCTACCCTTCGGGGAGGGTAGGGTTGCAAATCCGCAAGCGTCGATGTGGTGCAGAACACCCGACTGCTGATCAAGCAGCCCGAGGCGCTAGCCGAGGGCGTATCGAGATCCCCCCGCACACTCAGAACGGTGGTGGGTTCTGCTTGTTCCAGCGTTCCATCGCGCGTGTGTCGGCGCGCTTGACCGACCTCGAGCGTCGGTCGCGGATGGTGTCGATGCGTTGTCGGGCCGGATCGTCGGGTGGCCGGGTGCTGCAGGTCAGCGACCCGAACAGATCACGCCCGGTGAACGCGTTACCCAGGTAGGTATGACCGGTCGGTGATTGGAAGAACACCGTGCCCAACGGATCCTGATAGTCGCGCCACCCCGTCGCGAACGTTTTGATCCTGTGATGAAACCTGCACAGCGGCTTGAGGTTTCGCGCATCGGTCGCACCACCTTCGCCGTGCGGAACCGAATGGTCGACATCGGCGTGATAGGCACGGTTGTTGCAGCCGGGAAAGCTGCAACACAATTCGCCCGCCCGGATCAGGTCGGCGAGCTTCTTCGACGGTGCATACCGGTCGGCCTGTGCGAGATTGGTGGTGTCGGGGGTGACGTAGCAGCGCTTGGCCTCGGCCAGCAAGGCGCGGGCGGTGTCGGCGTCGATGATGCCCTGGCCGTCGAGGAAGGCCGGATCATCGTCGTGGCCGAGCAGGGTGCTCAGATTCACCACGATGTGGAAGGTCGGACGCGGTGCGCAGTCCGACGTGTCGGCATCGGCATCGGCATCGGCATCGGCATCGACTGATGCGGCCGGAGCGACGTCCTGTTCGCCACTGTTTTCGGCCTCACCACTGACCTCGGCGTCATCGGTCGTGCAGACCTCGCAGCCGCACACCAACCGGTCGGCGCCGTCGGCGAGGGCGACCAACGCATCGGCGCGGCGCTGGGCCGCGGTGCGCGGGTCGTCGGGATGCACGCCAGCAGCCATCGCCGACAGACGGGCATCAATCGCGGCGGCCTGCTCGGCCGGCAACACACCCCCGATGCGGGACTGTCCCGGCGTGTGGCGGTCGGGTCGCACACTGATGTCGCGGTCGGCATCCACGCGTTCTCGGCGGCGACGCACCGCGGCCGGGTCGACGTCGGCGATCAACTTGTCGATCATCGTGGTGAACCGAGTCATCGACATCGGCTCCCGCGATTCGATGGCCGCGGCGATCTCTTTGTCGAGCACGTCGAACTTCGCGGAGTCGACCAGGGTGGTGCGACGCACCACCAGCAGAAACCGCGCCAGATCGATCCGCCCGGCACCCAGAGTGGCGCCGGTGAACGGCAATTGGTGACGCAACACGCTGCCGGCCTCGATGAACTCCCGCGCCCGCCCAGGCGGCACCGTCAACGCGGCACCGACCTCGGCGATGGCCATCTCCAGGCCGGTGGGCCCGTACTGAGCGCGCGGGTCCTCCCCGGCCGCCGCGCGCAGTGCGAGGCGTTCCAGGTTGGCCAGCGAAGTCTCCGACTCACCGAGGGCGGCGGCCAACCGCACCAGATGATCTTGTTCGCGTTCCTCATGGATCAGGCCGGCCGCCTGCAACATCCGGTAATCGGCCGATGCGCGCACCGCGTTCGTGTGATGGAGCACCTCGACCAACTCGGTGGCCGAGTGCTGTTCATCGTCGGCCATCTGGGCCAACGCCGGTGCGCTCGATTTCATGACACCAAGCTATCGGCAACCACCGACAAGTTTCGTCGCCGCAGCTCAGCGCACCTTTCGAGCTGTGCACAACGAGCCCGCCAACCGAGTAGAACCCCGGGGCGAGCATGATCGACCCATGAGCACAATCGTCTTCGTCCACGCGCATCCCGACGACGAGGGGACCGGTACCGCCGGCAGCATGATCCGTGCATCGCGCGAAGGCCACCGTGTGGTGGTGGTCTACTGCACCGACGGCGATCCCGGCGACGTCCCGGACGATCTGGCACCCGGTGAGACCATTGTGAGCCGTCGGCGCGGTGAGGCCGAAGCGTCCGCACGCATCACCGGCACGGCCCGGATCGCGTGGCTCGGTTACGGCGACTCCGGGATGACCGGATGGGCGCAGAACAACGTCGACGGGGTCTTCTCGCGCGCCGACCTCGGCGAAGCGGCCCGTCGTCTGGCCGACATCCTGGACCAGGAGTCCGCCGATGTCGTCGTCGGCTACGACTGGCACGGCGGCTACGGCCATCCCGATCACATCATGCTGCACCACACCACCCGCGCCGCAGCCGAACTCGCGTCGAAGCGACCCCGCTACCTCGAGGTCACCATGAACCGCGACCTCATGCGACAGTTGTTCACCCTCGCCAAAGAGATGGGCATGGAAGGATTCGATCCGGACCTGCGCGGCGATGACGGGAACCCGATCGGCACGCCCGAGGCCGAACTGCATTGGGCCGTCGATCTCGGCGACGACGTGATGACCAAACGCGAGGCGCTCGCCTGTCACGCCAGCCAGACCGACGTCCGCCAGCTCCTCGAGCTACCGGTCGAGATGTTCCCGTTCGCCTTCGGGACGGAGCACTACATCGAGCCCGGGCGGCCGGAAGGCATGGTGCAGGGCTGGTGGCTGGACGAGGGGCAGCGTGGAATACTGCCGTGATGTTCGATTCACGCGAGGGGAGATCGACGATGCAGTACGACGAAGTGATCCTTGGGCGTCGCAGCATCCGCGGGTTCACGCCGGACCCGGTCCCGCGCGAGCTGATCGAGGAAATCCTGGCCCTCGCGATGCGAGCCCCGTCATCGATGAACACGCAGCCCTGGAATTTCCATGTGATCACGGGAGAGCCGCTCGATCGCATCCGGGCGGGAAACACCGAGCGCAACCTCGCCGGCGTGCCCCATTCACGCGAGTTCCGGACGGGCGCCGAGAAGTTCACCGGCCCACATCGTGAACGCCAAGTCCGGGTTGCCAAGCAGCTGTTCGGCGCGATGGGTATTGCCCGCGACAACACGGAGATGCGGCACGACTGGGTGCTGCGGGGGTTCCGTCAGTTCGATGCCCCGGTCTGTGTGATCGTGACCTACGACCGCATTCTCGACGGCAGCGACGACACACCATTCGATTGCGGCGCGGTCTCCACCGCGCTGGTCAACGCGGCCTGGTCGCGCGGGTTGGGGGCGGTGATCAACAGTCAGGGCATCATGCAGTCGCCCGTGGTGCGAGAACATGCCGGCATCCCGGACGACCAAGTGATCATGAAGAGCATCGCGCTGGGCTGGCCGGATCACACCTTCCCGGCCAATGCCGTGGTCTCCGAACGTAAGTCGGTTGAGGAAGCCGCCACCTTTGTGGGGTTCGAACAGTAGCCGAGTCGCAGTGTCACGCGCCGACGGCGGCACCCGTCTGAGGCGGATTCGCCTCGAGCGCCTCGTTCTCCTCCGGACTGAACGCCCGTGAGCGCGAGAGAAAGCGAACGCCTTCCGGCGCTTCCAGACTGAACCCGGCACCACGGCCGGTCACCACGTCGAGGATCAGTTGCGTGTGCTTCCACAGCTCGAACTGATCTCCGTTGATCCAGACCCGCACGGCGGGAAGGGGTTCGGTCAGTTCGATCTCACCGACGAGGACGTCGCGCTGGCCGACGCGGTACTCGCCGACCGGATAGCACATGGGGGCCGAGCCGTCACAGCATCCACCTGACTGATGGATCATGAGGCCGCCGTGCAGCTCCGACAGTTTCGTCAGGAGCTGCACGGCGGTGTCTGTGGCGACCACCCGATCAGGAACCTGCTGGTCCGACACGGGTTTTCACCTCTGCTTTCTGGGTTGCGCCTCGGATCAGAAGAAGCCCTTGGCATTCTGGGCGTAGCCGACCAGCAGGTTCTTGGTCTGCTGGTAGTGCTCGAGCATCATCAGGTGGGTCTCACGCCCGATGCCCGACTGCTTGTAACCACCGAATGCGGCGTGGGCCGGGTAGTCGTGATAGGTGTTGGTCCACACGCGACCGGCCTGGATCTCGCGGCCGGCACGGTAGGCGGTGGCGCCGTCGCGGCTCCACACGCCGGCACCGAGGCCGTAGAGGGTGTCGTTGGCGATGTGGATGGCGTCCGCGTAGTCGGAGAACGTGGTCACCGCGAGCACCGGCCCGAAGATCTCCTCCTGGAAGATGCGCATCTTGTTGTGGCCGTCGAACACGGTCGGCTTGATGTAGTAGCCGCCCGACAGGTCGCCGCCGAGATCGGCGGGCTCGCCACCGGTGAGCACTTTTGCGCCCTCCTGCTTGCCGATCTCCAGGTACGAGCTGATCTTCTCGAACTGGTCGTTGGAGGCCTGGGCGCCCATCATCGTGTCGGTGTCGAGCGGGTTGCCCTGCTTGATCTGGCCGACCCGGTCGACGGCCTTGGCGATGAAGTCGTCGAAGATGTTCTCCTGGATGAGTGCGCGGCTCGGGCAGGTGCAGACCTCGCCCTGATTCAGCGCGAACATCGAGAAGCCTTCCAGCGCCCGGTCGAGGAACCCGTCGTCGGCGCTCATCACGTCGTCGAAGAAGATATTCGGGCTCTTGCCGCCCAGCTCCAGGGTGACCGGGATCAGGTTCTCCGAGGCGTACTGCATGATCAGGCGGCCGGTGGTGGTCTCACCGGTGAAGGCGATCTTGCGGATGCGGTTGCTGGAGGCGAGCGGCTTACCTGCCTCGACACCGAACCCGTTGACGACGTTCAGGACGCCGGCGGGCAGCAGGTCGGCGATGAGGCTCATCAGGTAGAGAATCGATGCGGGGGTCTGCTCGGCCGGCTTGAGCACCACCGCGTTGCCTGCGGCCAGTGCCGGGGCCAGCTTCCACACGGCCATCAGGATCGGGAAGTTCCACGGGATGATCTGTCCGACAACGCCGAGCGGCTCGTGGAAGTGGTAGGCGACGGTGTCCTCGTCGACTTCGGAGATCGAACCCTCCTGGGCACGCAACGCGCCGGCGAAGTAGCGGAAGTGGTCGATGGCCAGCGGGATGTCGGCGGCCAGGGTCTCGCGGACGGCCTTGCCGTTGTCCCAGGTCTCGGCGACGGCAAGTTTCTCGAGGTTCTCTTCCATCCGGTCGGCGATGCGCAGCAGGACCAGCGACCGCTCGGCAACCGGCACCTTGCCCCACTGCGGGGCGGCCTTGTGCGCGGCGTCCAGCGCGAGTTCGATGTCCTCGGAGGTCGAGCGGGCGACCTCACAGAACGTCTTGCCGTCCACCGGTGACGGGTTCTCGAAGTACTGTCCCTTCACCGGCGGCGTCCACTGGCCGCCGATCCAGTTGTCGTAGCGGGACTCGTAGCTCATCACCGAGCCGTCGGTTCCGGGTTTCGCGAAGACGGTCATCTACTGCTCCTCATGCTGTTCCGATTGAGGTGTTCTCCGGTGGTGTCACCCGCCCCACGCAACGGGGTCGATGTGATCTGATGCACAGCGTAGGAGCGGCCGCGTTGCACCTACGTTGCAGTCACGTACAGAACGTTGCAACACAGCGAAGTACCAGGTCAGCAACCCATTCGAGACCGTCGAGCTCAGCGGACGGCGCGCTGTATCCCGGCCAGACCCGCACGGAGCAACTCCGGCGAGCAGCCCACATTGAGCCGCGCGAACCCCGTGCCCGCACGACCGAACGCGGGTCCGGAGTGCAGGGCCACCCGCCCCTTCTCCAGGATCGCAGCGGCGGGGTCGTCGCCGAGGCCGGTGGCCCGGAAGTCGAGCCACGCCAGGTACGAAGCCGCCGGTCGGTGCAGCGTCACCTCGGGCAACTCGGCCTCGAGCCAGCCGGACAGCAGATCCAGGTTCCCGACGAGGACCTCGAGTGTCGCGTCGAGCCAGTCGTCCCCCTTCGCGAACCCTGCCGCGGTCCCCGCGCGGCCGATGATGCTGGTGCGCACACCCACCTCCTCGGGCTGGCGGTCCAGCGTCGCCCGCGTGGTGTCCGACGCGGCGATCATCAACGCGCACTTGGCACCGGCGATGTTGAAACCCTTGCTCGCGGAGTGGGCGGCGATGCCGACCTGCCGTGCGATGTCGCCCGTCGCGAGGAACGGCGTGAACTCCCGGCCGGGATGGACCAGCGGCGCGTGGATCTCGTCGCTGATCACCATCGCACCGTGTGTCGCGGCGAGTTCGGCCAGCGCGACGAGGTCGTCGGCCGGATGGATCAGGCCGAGCGGATTGTGCGGGTGACACAACAGCACCGCGCGCGCCCCGGCCGCGAGTTCACGGCCGATCCCGTCGAGGTCGAGCGACCAGGTGCGGTCCTCGTCGCACCGCAACGGCACCTCGCACACCTGCCCGCCGGCCTCGGGGATGAGTTCGAAGAACGGCGGATACACCGGCGGGGTGATGATCACCCGATCACCCGGGGAGATGGCGACCCGCAACGCCTCCACGATCACCACGCTGACGTCGGTGGTGAGGCGGATGTCGGTGGGAGCGACGTCCCATGCCCAGCGGCGCTGCGCGAACCCCGCGAACGCCTCCCCGACCGCGCCCGCGCCGCCCGAGTAGCCGACGTCGGAAGCGCGGATCTGGTCGATCATCGCGTCGGCGACCACCGGCGCGAGCTCGAAGTCCATCTCGGCGACGAACATCGGCACGACGTCATCGGGGTACGCGCGCCACTTGATGCTGGTGCGCCGGCGCAGTTCGGACAGGTGGGGAGCATGCGGTCGCATCGTCACCCGTCCTGCTTACCACCGCCCAGGACAACCTGATTCGGACAATGACGCAGCGGCTTTCCTTCGGCAGACTGGAACTCATGACGTTCACAGCTCGCGATTTCCCTGTCCGCGTCGGTGTCCAGCTGCAGCCGCAGCACGCCCCCCAGTATCCGATGATCCGCGACGCGGTCCGCCGCGCCGAGGACATGGGCGTCGACATCGCGTTCAACTGGGATCACTTCTACCCGCTCTACGGCGACCCCGACGGTGAGCATTTCGAATGCTGGACGATGCTCGGCGCGTGGGCCGAACAGACCAGCCGCGTGGAGATCGGTGCGCTGGTCACCTGCAACTCCTACCGCAACCCGGAGTTGCTCGCGGATATGGCCCGCACCGTCGACCACATCTCGGACGGCCGTCTCATCCTGGGTATCGGATCGGGCTGGTTCCAGAAGGACTACGACGAGTACGGCTACGAGTTCGGCACCGCCGGCGGACGACTGAACGACCTCGGCGAGTCGCTGCCCCGGATCGCCGACCGGCTGGGCAAGCTGAATCCGCAGCCCACCCGCGACATCCCGGTGCTCATCGGTGGCGGTGGGGAGAAGAAGACGCTGCGCTACGTCGCCGAACACGCGAACATCTGGCACTTCTTCGTCGACGTGCCCACCTATGAACGCAAAGCGGACATCCTCGCCGACCACTGCGCGACGGTCGGCCGCGACCCCATCCAGATCGAACACTCCGCCGCGCTGCAGGCGCGGACCGTCGACGACGCGCTGCGCGAGGCCGACGAACTGGTGAAGGCAGGTATCTCGCTGCTCACGGTCGGGTCGAGCGGCCCCGACTACGACCTGTCGGTTCTCGAAGCCGTCTGCAAGTGGCGCGACAGTCAGAACAGCTGATCGGACACCTCAGCTGACCGACCGCGGTCACCGACCGACACGGCCGGGGACGACGGCACGCCCGCACGGTCGGATGTGGCGGATAGATTGGGACGCATGCTTGCCTCTGCCACGCTGCTCCGTCGGCTGGGCCTGACCGTCGCCGTCCTCGGTCTTGTCGCGCTCGTCGCGCCCGCCGTCCTCCTGTCCGCACGGGCCCACGCCGAGCCGCCGTCGCGGCTCCCCACCCAGGTCGTGGACTCGGCCAACGTGCTCACCACCGCCCAGCGCACCGACCTGCAGGCGTCGATCGACCAGCTCTACACCGATCACGAGGTGCAGCTGTGGGTGGTCTACGTGCGCGACTTCGACGGAATGTCCGCCGAGCAGTGGGCCACGCAGACCGCGGCCATCAGCGATCTCGGCGACACTGACGTACTGCTTGCCGTCGCGACCGACGACCGCGCGTACTACTTCAACGCGCCCGAATCGGTGGAGGGCCTCGACCAGTCCGCCATCGAGGACATCGCGCGCGGCGACATCGTCCCGGCCCTGAAAGACAGCGACTGGGCCGGCGCCGGCCAGGCCGCCGTCGACGGCATCAACGCCGCGATGACACCGTCGAATGCCGGTCTCTACACCGCGCTCGCCGTCGGCGGGGTCGCGGTGGTCGGCGGTGGCGGCTTCCTGCTGTACCGGCGGCGCCGCAAGCGGCAACGCATCGAGGCCGGCGTGGAAGCCATGCGGGAGCAGGAGCTGACCGGCGAGCAGCTGGTGGCACAGCCGCTCGACGTGCTCGACCCGTGGTCGCGCGAAGTACTGACCGACACCGACAACGCCATCCGCACCAGCGAAGAAGAACTGGCTCTGGCGATCAGTGAGTTCGGGCAGGTGGAGACCGCGCCGTTCACCGAAGCCCTCGCCGAGGCCAAACGCGGGCTGGCCGAATCGTTCACCGTGCGTCAACTCCTCGACGACTCGATCCCGGAGACCCCGGACGAGCAACGCGCCATGCTGGTCCAGATCATCACCACCTGCACCGATGTCGATGCGGCGCTCGATGCCCAGGTGGAGAGCTTCGACGCGATGCGCAACCTGCTGATCAACGCCGATTCGCGGCTGGCCGAGCTCACCCAGAAGCTGGTCGCGGTGCGCGCCCGGATGGAGCAGTCGCAGATCAAGCTGGACTCTTTGATCGGCCGACACGGCGAGACGGTGCTCGTGTCGATCACCGACAACGTCGACCTGGCGCGCGAGGAGATCGAGTTCGCCGAACACAGCGCCGATCAGGGGCGGGAGGCCGTGTCGGCGCCGGCCGGCGAACAGGGGCCCGCGGTGGCGGCGATCCGCTCCGCCGAGGGTGCCCTGGAGCAGGCCAACCGGCTGCTCGACGCGATCGACAACGCAGAGGCGAATATCGCCGCCGCCCACACCCGGATGCCCGCACTGATCGACGAGGTCGACGGGGAACTGGCCGAGGCCGCGGCGCTGAGCGGCGACGGCGGTCCCGCACTGGCCACCGCGGTACAACGGGCGACCAGCGCACTGTCGGCGGCACGCACGGAGTTCGGTGACGACCCGCTCGGCACGTTCACCGCGCTGGTGGATGCCGACGCCGACCTCGACGACGCACTCGCGGATGCACGGGCGAGTTCGGCGGAGCGCCAGCGCCGCGCCGAGCTGCTGAACTCGGCGGTGACCGCCGCGCAGGCAAAGGTGTCGGCCGCGAACGATTTCATCTCGACCCGGCGCGGCGCCATCCAGTCCACTGCCCGCACCCGGCTCGCCGAAGCCCAGCGACTGCTGGCCGAGGCCACCGCCGCCGGTACCACCGACGCCGTGCGGGCCGCCCAGAGCGCCCGCCGCGCAGGCTATCTGGCCGACCAGGCGTTGATGGCGGCGCAGGGTGACGTAGTGCAGTGGCAACAGAACCAGACACCGCACCCGACGGGGCCTTCCGTCGGCGGTGCCGTGCTCGGCGGCATCCTGGTCGACAGTTTTCTGCGCGGCACCATGGGCGGCGGGCGCGGCGGCTGGGGAGGCGGCGGATTCGGCGGTGGCTACGGCAGCGGCGGCCGCAGCCCCGGCTCCTTCGGCGGTTCGGGCAGTTCCGGAAGGATCGGGGTCGGCGGCCGCTTCTGACGGGACTACTTGCAGGGGGCCCGGCCTACTCGGTGGATGTCCGACGCAGGCGGGTGTTGACGAATTCGCCCATACCCCAGCGTCCGAGTTCACGCCCGTAGCCGGAGCGCTTCACACCGCCGAACGGCAGTCCGGGCAGGGTGGTGCCGTGCTCGTTGACGTATGCCATACCGACCTCGAGCCGGTCGGCGACCTGCTGGGCCTTGTCCAGATCGGTGCTCCACACCGACCCGCTGAGCCCGAACCCGACGTCGTTGGCGAGTTCGACGGCGTCGTCGATCGACGACGCCCGGTACACCATGCCGACCGGCCCGAAGATCTCCTCGGAGTAGGCGTCCATCTCGCTGGTGATCCCGGTGAGCACCGTCGGGGCGTAGAACGCGCCGTCCCGGTCCAGCGATCGGCCGCCGGTGTGCAGTGTGGCGCCCTGTTTCACCGCGGTGTCGACCTGCTCGGCCACGCCGTCGCGCGCCGAGATCGACGAGAGCGGACCCATGTCGGTGTCCGGGTCCGTCGGATCGCCGACGGTGACCGACTCGAACTGGCTGACCAGCTCCTTCACAAAGTCGTCGTAGAGATGATCAAGGACGATGAAGCGCTTCGGCGAGTTGCAGGCCTGTCCGGCGTTGGACAGCCGGGCCTTCGCCGCGATCCCCGCCGTGCGCGACATGTCCTCGGTGTCGAGCAGGATGAACGGGTCCGACCCACCCAGTTCCAGCACCGACTTCTTCAGATTCTCCGCTGCGGTCTGCGCCACCGACGCACCGGCCTTCTCGCTGCCGGTCAACGACACACCCTGCACGATCGGATCGGCGATGAGGTCGGCGACCTGACCGCTGGACGCGAAGGCGTTGATGTACACGTCCTCGGGAACGCCTGCCTCGTGCAGGATCTCGGCCATCAGCTGTGACGACGCGGCGCAGATGGACGCGTGTTTGAGGATGATGGAATTGCCGACCATCAGGTTCGGCGCGACGAATCGCACCACCTGGTAGTACGGGTAGTTCCACGGCATCACCCCGACCAGTGGGCCGACCGGCCGTCGTTGCACGATCGACTCCTGCGCACCCTGCGGGTCGAGTGTCTCGGTCTCCAGCAGTTCCGGTCCGTGGTCGGCGTACCAGCGGTAGATGGCGGCGGCCAGCTGCACCTCACCGTCGGCCTCCGCCTTCGGCTTACCCATCTCGGTGGTGATCGCCGCCGACAGCTCATCGGCGCGCTTCTCGTAGATCTCCGCGGTGCGGGCCAGCACCTCGGCCCGCTGCTTCACGGGTGTGTCACGCCATTGGCGGAAGCCCGCGTCGGCGCGTTGCGCCACCGCGCGCACATCGTCGTCGGACAGGCCGGGGAACTCGCGTTCGGTCGCTCCGGTCGTCGGATTCGCGGTCACATACGTGCTCATCAATACCGTCCTTCCTGTCGGTCGTCGTCGGGTACCCGCGCGTCGGCGGACGTCAAACACTCCGGTGCGTACGGGGTGTTCTCCCCGCGTTCACGGTCACCTTTCCGACGGTTCTCTTGGACTCCCTAACGTCCTCACAGTTCTCCATTCAGCCCACTGGAGAGAGCGACCCGGGGAGGCCTCGAAGTGCGTATTCCGTTGCAGCTGTTCACCTCGACCGATCGGCCCGGCCGGTCCAGGCGAGCACACGTGACCTGCCAGTACAAGTGCGGGGAGGCATGCTGGCACGACCCGGGCAACACCAGTGACAACGAGTACTTCCGAGATGTGCTGCGGGCAAAGGCTTCTCGACGTGCTGTGCTCCGTTCCTCGGCCGGTGCGGCCGTGGCCGTCGGCGCGACGTCGTTGCTCGCGGCCTGCGGTTCCGACGATGCGTCCGACTCGGCGTCTGCGGCTTCGTCAGCCGTGGACGACACGCCTCCGCCCGGCATGGACTTCACCTCCGTGGCGGCGAACACCGAGGATGCGGTGGTCATCCCCGAGGGATACCAGCAGGAGGTCGTCATCGCGTGGGGCGATCCGGTGCTCCCCGGCGCGCCGGCGTTCGATGTCAACCAGCAGAGCCCCGAGGCGCAGGCGATGCAGTTCGGCTACAACAACGACTTCGCCGGCCTGATCCCGGTCGACGGTGTGTCAGGTCACCACTACCTGGTGTGCAACCAGGAGTACACCTCCGAGGAGTTCATGTTCACCGGCTACCAGAGCGGCGAACCCACCGAGCAGCAGGCCCGCATCTCCATGGCCGCCCACGGCATCACCGTCGTGGAGGTGTCCACCGCAGCCGGTACGGGAGCGGTGACCACCATCGTCGGCCCGCGCAACCGCCGGATCACCGCGACGACGCCGATGCGGCTGACCGGCCCCGCTGCGGGCAGCGACTTCGTCACGACCTCGGCCGACCCGACCGGCGAGACGGTGCTCGGCACCTTCGCCAACTGCGCCGGCGGGATCACCCCGTGGGGCACCATGCTGTCGGGTGAGGAGAACTTCGACGGCTACTTCAGCAACGCGAGCGCAGTGACCGACGCGACCGCGGCCGAGCGGCTCGACCGCTACTCCTTCGACGACGACTCCGACTACCACCAGTGGGGTCGGTTCGACCCACGCTTCGACCTCGCGCAGGAACCCAACGAGGCCAACCGGTTCGGCTACGTCGTGGAGGTGGATCCGCACGACCCGAACTCCACCCCGATCAAGCATTCCGCGCTGGGCCGCCTCAAGCACGAGGGGGCCACGATCCACGTGGTCTCGTCGGGTCCCGACGAGGGCACCGTGGTGGCCTACACCGGCGACGACGAGCGATTCGAGTACATCTACAAGTTCGTGTCGAGCCGCAAGATGAAGACGGGGGTGTCGGCCACCGCACGCAGCCACAACGTCGGCATTCTCGACGAGGGCACGCTGTACGTCGCGTCGTTCACCGGCGACAATCCCGACGCCATCGACGGTAGTGGTGAGCTGCCCGACGACGGGTCGTTCGCCGGCACCGGGACCTGGCATCCACTGTTGACGGTCAATGCCGACGGCTCGGCCCGCTCCCACATCGACGGGATGAGCCCGGAAGAGGTCGCGGTCTTCACCCGCATGGCCGCCGACAAGGCGGGCGCCACCAAGATGGACCGGCCCGAGGACATCCAGGCCAATCCGCAGTCCGGAAAGGTGTACTGCGCGTTGACCAACAACGACGAACGCGGCACCGACGGTGAGGCGCCGGCCGACGAGGCGAACCCGCGCAACGAAAACAAGAACGGTCAGGTCATCGAGATCACCGACAACCACACCGGCACCGATCTCACCTGGGATCTGCTGCTGGTGTGTGGCGACCCGGCCGCCGCCGACACCTACTACGGCGGCTACGACAAGACCAAGGTCAGCGCGATCTCCTGCCCCGACAACGTGGCCTTCGACCCGCACGGCAACCTGTGGATCTCCACCGACGGCAACGCACTCGACAGCAACGACGGGTTGTTCGCCGTCGCGCTCGAGGGCGACCAGCGTGGCCAGACCAAGCAGTTCCTCACCGTGCCGGCCGGAGCCGAGACGTGTGGTCCGATCATCGGCCAGGACCGCGTGATGGTCTGCGTGCAGCATCCGGGTGAGCTCGACGACCACTCCGCCGACAACCCGGCCTCGCACTGGCCCGACGGCGGCGACACCCAACCGCGGCCTGCGGTGGTGGCCGTCTGGCGGGACGGCGGCACACCCATCGGCGTCTGAGCCGCGCTCAGCTCTCCGACTTGCGTCCCACCACGAAGTAGGCGATCGGCCCGAAGTAGTTCAGAAAGCTCAGCGCCACCCACAGTGGCTTCGGGCCTTTCACCTGCTCGGCCGGTCGCCGCTTCAGGTCACGCAGTGCCGCACCCTGCAACGCGAACTGGACGACGGCACCGATGATGATCAACGCCTGAGACTTCGGCGGGAGCTCGGAGAACTTCTTCTTCGCAGCGGTCATGGCCTCACCCTAGTCGCCACTTCTGCTTCGCAAGCCTAAGGATTAGGCTGGTCACATGTCGGACGACGAGGCGTACCGGTTGGCGTCGGCCCTGCGGCCGACGGTGACCCGGCTCTACCTGACCCTGCGACGACGCACGCCGATCGCCGAGTATTCGGCCGCGCAGGCATCCGCACTGTCGGTCCTACTCGACCACGGTCCGCTGCGGATGGGCGAACTGGCCGAGCGTGAGTCGATCCGGATGCCCACCGCGACAGCGCTGATCGACGGGCTCACGAAGAACGGGCTGGTCGAACGAACACCCGACCCGGCAGACCGCCGCGCCGTCCTGGTCGGACTCACCGACCACGGGCGCACTGTGCTCGATCGGGTCCGCGGCCGCCGCGACACCATCCTGACCGCCGCCCTCGCCGGACTCACCGACGACGATCGCGCCGCACTGGCAGCCGCCGCACCCGCGCTCGAAGCGCTACGCCATCAGATCGAAGCTCTCCCGAATCCGGAAGGGTCCGAGACCACCGCCGGTTGATGCCGACATGTCATCGGGGCCGGAGGGTACTGATCTACGACCCGTCCGACCTCCCGATGACGCGCAGCGCCTCCGCACCGATGAGTCGTCCGAGTTCGGTGTACGCCGCGAACTGTCCTTCATCGAACCACTGATCTGACGTACTGTCGTGCGGGAATACCGGATTGGTGTTGGCGTAGGTCATGAGCCAGTCGGGGCAGTTCTGCCACAACACCGCCTTGGCCAGGATCAGTCGTCCGGTTGTGGGCCGACCGTCGAGCGGGGGGTAGGTGATCGTCGCGGTCACCACGCAGCCCTGGGTGATCCGCGCATTCAATGCCTCGAAGTCCTCGTCAGGGTCGAAGGGTTCGCCGCTACCGGGGGCGAGGTTCATGGCCGTGTGTTCGTCGGACCCGCCGACCTCGGGGAAGGTGAACGTCACCCCGAGTTCGGCGCGCGCCAGTCGGACGGCGTCGGCCAATGTGCTGAGATTGGGCGGGGTGTCGCCGCTCGCGTCGATACACACGATCGTCGTACAGCGCCGCCGTAACGCCTCCACCAGTCCGAGATTCTCGTAGTGGCCGCCGTCGGAGATCTGCAGCAGCCGACCGCGAGCCGAATTGATACCCAACACTTCCCGATACAGGTACCCCGCACCGCGATAGCGCGGCAGCCCGTGCGGCCACGCCCAGTTCTTGGGTTGCTGCGCCGAGGCGGCCAGGAACATCGGGTTGGGCAGCCATGTCCCCAGCCGCGCACCGGAGATGGCAAAGAGCTTCTGGTATCCCGATCCCATCCGGCCCATCGCCGAGGCGAATGCCGCGCCGCTGACGGCGACGGCCGCCTGGACGGTCAGGTCGCGCCGGATGCGTGGCGGGGCCAGTCGTTGCAGCGTGTGAGTCGACACCCAGCCGACGTCCGGTCCGCCGACGTAGTCGGTGCCGAAGGCGAACGGGACCGCGTTCAGACCTGCGGCGGGTTTCTCGCTCCCGGAGATGGTGGCAGCGGCGGCGAACACGAAATGTGGTGTGGCATCAGGTTCGTCGAAGTCGGTGAGTTCGGTGGATTCGCTGCTCGGATACGGGAGCGCGGTCACCTGTCCCGGGTTGTCGGTGCTGCGCATCCGACGGACGGCGAAGGCCCGGGCCAGCCGGCGGCGGTAGAACGGCTGCAGACTCGAGGAGGTGACATCGTAGAACGAGAGCGTCACCGCGAGGATGACGGCGATCGACAGCACCCACCAGACACTGCTGCGGTCGGTCTGACCGCCGGTAACCGGGTTGCCGGACAACATGTCACGGGTCTGCGCCGCCTGGTCCACCGGGTGGGCGACAACGGTGTCGAAGGTCCATGCGCCGACACCGCCGAAGGTGGCGAACCAGGTCAGGAGCACCACGGTCAGGGTCAGCAGCACCAGGAGAAGCTGGAGTGCGCCGCGCGGTACACCTTTGCGCGGTGCATCGGCCTTGCCCTTGAGTCCGGCGAACAGCTTTCCCACGGCCCCGCGGTTGCGCCACAGGATCGCGGCGAGCACCGCCACGTAGTTGAGGAGCGCGACGGCCGATGCGCTCCACGCGATTCCCGCGGCCGACGACGTGAGAGTCGTATCGGCGAGGCGCATCAGACCCGGTGCAACGACCGTCAGCACCGCGATGACGGCGACGGCCACCGCGAAGCACACGGCCGCGCGCGACAGTCGGCCCCGCCATCGCTCGCCGCGCTCACTCGCCGACCTGGCCTCCGTATAGCCCGCCACGACGAGCAGGAGAAAGCAGATCGCACCCAGCACGCCGAGCACCCACAGCGTCGCGGTCGAATTCGGCGCCAGACTCGCATGTTCGGGCTCCGGCGACGCCGCCGCGGTGTCGTCGGGGACCGGCACGATCGCTGCCATCGGAATGTAGGCGTAGACGAGGCCCGCCAGTACGCCCGCGATCACCGCCGGAGTGAACAGAATCGTGAGCGACAGCAGCATGTTCTTCGCGATGATGACCAGTGCCGCGATCATCTCGGCCGGACTGTCGGCGATGTAGCTGGACCGCCGACGGATGTAGTCGTACTCTTCGCTGCCCTCCGCGAAGAGATCGTCGAGCGGTGGTCGCTCGACGTCGTCGGCGCGGTACATCGCCTGCATGCCCTTCGGCCACGCACCGCGCTTGGGTGCGTTGCGCCGCATGGCCTGCAGGAATGCGCCGGCGGTATACCCGCCGCCGGACACCGACACCACGTAGTCCGGTCGCACGTCACCCGCCCCGCGTCCGGTGAGGCTCTGCATCGCACCGAGCGCGACGCTCGCCGACCGCACCCCACCGCCGGACAGACAAATCGCGGTCTTGTCCGCCGTGTCGGTGCCGGGTGTGAGGTACGCACGATCCCAACGGGATTCGTCGGCCCAGCGCTCGGTGGACGGCGTGGGCTGCCACACCTGCGCACCGTTGTGCTTGACCCACAGACGCGTCACCGCGGTGGTGAACAGCACGACGAACGACCAGAGTGCGATCACCGCACCGGGCAGCAGCAGCGCGAACTTCGCGGTCGCGAACACCGCCGACGCAGCGATACTGCCGAGTCGCCAGTCCGTTGCGAGGGCGAGGTTCTCCACCAGGTCCACCAGGCCGGCCGCCACGACGGCGCCGGCGGCAACTGTCGCGACCATGCGGTAGGGCCTGGTGAAGGCGAGAAGCCGGCCCAGGAGCGCGAGCCCGCCGAGTGCGAGCACGTAACCGAGGATCAGGCCGAGATCGGGCGCGACAGTGTCGCGCAGTTCGTCGAGCCGCGCCGGATCGCTCGGCGCGTGGCCGAACTCCCAGGCAATGATGCCCGGAGCGTAGGACGGACCGATGGTGACCGCGGCCAGCACCACACCGAGGATCACCACGATCCCGACCGACAGCACCGTGTTGCGGTCCGTCGGCTTCCGCTCCGCCGAGAACCGTATGCGCACGCGGCTCGGTATCACGCTCGGACCTGTCATCGTTCGCCTCGATTCCCCGGGTGCGCTCGCTCGACCGATGTGCTCTGTCTACACCCGTGGGTACGGTCTGGGCCAGAGTTGTCACGCCGGTGTCCGCAATTCGGATGACCGGACTTCTGTTGTTGAACGGGCGCTGACCTGCGGGAACATTCTTGTCGGTGGGGTGTCGTAGATTGGTTTCAGCGAGATCGAGTTAGTGATGTGAGTCGGGCGGGCTGTGACTGTCGGTCTGTTCCTTTCAGAGTTATGTGGGTTGTGGTCTCGTGCTGCCCCATTGCTGTCTCTGGAAGGTGTTGCTGGTGTCGGGTCCGGGTTGGTCGATCGCGTCGTGGTGGAGTGACGCCTCGCCGTGGCCGGACCTACCGTCGCTGTTCACCGGTGGCTTGCCGGCCGACGAGGTGGGGTCGCGGGAGACCAATGATCTGCTCGGCGCGCTGGTCGCCGATGTGCGGGGTGAGGCGTTCCTGGCGTGGCATCGCTATCAGATCGCCGCCGAACTGCACTCGCGCCCGGTCGGCAAAGAAGCCGATGATCACGCTCTGTTGCTGCATGACGGGTTCGCTGATTGCGCGGCGCGAATCGCGGTGAGCCAGGGCATCAGTCAGGGTGCCGCTGAGCAGTTCCTGTATCAGGCCGTTGCGCTCCGGGATCGCCTGCCGCAGGTGGCGGAGCGGTTGCGGGATGGGCGGATCACTGCCGAGTTGGTCATCAAGGTCATCTCCCGCACCGAACTGGTCGACGGCCAACCCTATGCCGCCGACGTCGATGCCGAGATCGCCGCCAACCTCGACTCCCACACCACCGCGTGGTCGGCGCATCGGCTGCGCGACATGATTGATCGCATCATTTTCCGCCACCATCCGGACGCGGTACGCGAACGTCGCCGCCAGGCCCTCGACAAGCGGGGTGTGCATGCGAAGAACACCGGCGACGGGATGGGCGAGATCTCGGCGACGATGGCCGCCGAAAACGTGCGTATCGCCGCCGACGCGGTCCGTGCACTGGCCGACGCGGTGTGCGACAACGACGAACGCACCCGGCAGCAGCGGGCGTCGGATGCCATGTTCGCCCTGTTGTCGGGCACGGCGTTCGAGTGCACCTGTGGTCTGGACACCTGTACGGCGGTGATTCCGGAAGCAACCACGGTGCCGCCCGCCGATGCCAAGATCGTGATCCACGTGGTGTGTGATGAGGCGACTCTGGACGGGGCCGAGCATGCCGGGTTCATCGACGGCTACGGCGTCGTCGACGATCAGCATGTCCGCGACCTGGCGGCCCGCACGGATGCGGTCATCAAGCCGATCGTGCCGAAGGGGACCGAGCCGGACGCGGATGGCGGTTTCACGGTGGATGCGCATCTGCCGTCGGATCCGTATCGGCCGTCCTCGGCGTTGGAAACCTTCATCCGGATACGGGACGGCTACAGCGTGATCCCCGGTAACGACACCCCCGCGTGGCGGGCCGACATCGATCATGTCGCCGAGTACAACTTTGCCGATCCCGCGCGGGGTGGGCAGACCGTGCCGGACAATCTGAACGTCAAAGACCGCTTCTCCCACATCCGCAAAACCTTCGGGGCGTGGCTCGACGATCAGTACCGCGACCGCCAGGGGCGGTTGCGTACCGAGTTCCGCACTCCCGAAGGCCTCGTCATCGGCGGCGATTCGGAGTGTATGGAGAAACTGTTCCCCGGGCTGCGGCGTATCCGGTTCAAATCACCGCCGCCGCCGGCCGCCGCGAAACCCAACGGTGCCGACCCACCGCCACCGACACCGCCCACCCGATCCATGCCCCGGGTGGCAGCCAAACATGCCCGCCGACAACAGGAACGCGAACGCAACCGACATCGACGACTCACCGAGGAGCAGCAGGACGGAGGCGATGGGTGATCACGCCGACTTCTGCTCGCAGGCGCTCACGAGGAGTTCGTACGTGAGCTGCAGCCCGCGGGCCCAGGGTCCGTATCCGGATCGGATTCCACCCACCGCAGTCGAGTTCCTCGGTACTCGGGTACCCCGCAGGAAGCGGCAGCTCCAGGTCGGCGGGCGTGACCAGCAGTGCACCAGCGATCTCCCGCGTCGGGTGTTGTGCCCAATGCACGGTGGTGATGACGCCGGCGCTGTGTGCCACCAGGACCACCGGGCCGTGCACCCGCTGCAGCACCTCGTCGAGAGCCGCGACCCGGGCCCGCCGGCTGAGCTTGTCCCGTTCGAGCGGTGCGACGGTGACCGAGTTGTCGAGTGCTGCGCCCAGATGGGTCTGCCAGTGGTCGGCGACGTGGTCGCGCAATCCGGGCACGATCACCACGGTCGGGTCGGCCCGGTTCATCGTGCACCGCCGACCGGTCGAGTGGCGAGCGTTGCCAGCTTCTGCACGCCGCGGGCGTGCAGCCGGTAGCCGACCGCCAATGCCACGATCGCGCCGACGTAGACGAGCGGCGACAGTTGCAACGCCTCACGCAAACCGAGACGGTCGGCGAGGATGCCGACGATGAACGGGCCCAGCGCCAACCCCAGCAGGTTGTTGGCCACCGTGAGCGTGCCCATCGCCGATGCCCGCACCGAGGAATGCGTCAGATTGGCGACCATCGCCGCCGTCGGGCCGGACGATCCCGCGGCGAAGAACCCACCGAGGCAGATCAACGCCACCTGCAGCGTGCCGGCGCTCAGGCCGAATCCCACCGCCAAGCACACCAGCGAGATCACGCAGAACGCTATCGCACTGAGCCATTTGCGTCGGATGTCCGTACGACCGACCCGGTCGGTGATGAATCCGCACACCACCATGCCGCTGCCGATGAGCAGAACGATGCCCGCCGCGGCGAGTCCGGCCTTGTCGGGGGTGAGGCCGTAGAAGCGATTGAAGAAGCTCGGTGTCCACGACAGCAGGACGGCCGCGGTGAACATCTGCAGGCCGCCACCGGCATACGCGCATAGGACGGCCGGGTTGGTGAAAAGACTCGACACCGGTGCACGCCGAGCAGCCGGCGCCGCGTCGCCGGCCACCTCACCGGATGGGCCGATGTCGTCGACACAGTGCTGCGCGACCTTGTGCTCGGTGACGACCAGCCGGAACAGCGCGACCAGAAGCAACCCGAACACCGCCATCGCCGCGAACGACCAGCGCCAGCCGAGGTGCACCGCGATCACACCGCCGAGCGCGACGCCGAGCACCGATCCGAAGGAGCCGCCGGCCATGAACGCGCCGCTCAGCGTCGCGTGCACCCGGGGTGCGAACACACTCAGCACCAGGGCGATGCCGACGCTGCCGTAGGCGGCCTCGCCGACGCCGACGAGGAAGCGGGCTCCCAGCATTTGTTCGTAGTTGGTGGCGATCGCGCACAGCAGGGTGGCGATCGACCACAGCACCGCCATCACGACGAGGCTGCGTACCCGACCCCAGCGGTCGGCGATCAGCGAGAGCGGCAGGGTCAGCAGACCCACCATGAGCGCGACGATGCTGGTCAGCGAGGCCAGTTCGGAGTCGGCGAGCGACCATTCGGCTTTCAGGAACGGGAAGACGGCACTGAGGACCTGTCGGGACATGTAGTCGGAGATCAACAGGCCGAAGGTGAGGGCGAACACGAGCCACGGGTAGATCCGACGACGGGTCGGGCGCGGCGATGCGGTGATCGCAGAAGGGGAGGAGCGGTCAGAGGAGGAGAGATCGGGGGACGGGAGGGCGGAGATGGGAGTACCCATGGGAGGCTCCTGGCGGTACAGGTGATGAAGGATGGAGCGGGGAAAGATGCGGTGGCGCATGTCGGTCACCCGAAGCTGCGCGACGACAGGTCGGCGACCGGACCGTCCCGAGACGGTCCGGTCCGGTCCGGTCACCGACGATGCGGGTGTGATGGGGTGTGGGCGTCCCGTCAGATCTGGGTCTGGAACCCGTGCTGGGTGAAGCCGACCTGGCCGGGGCGCCGGTTGGGCGCATACCCCAGCTTCGCCAGCGTCTCGTCGGCGTCCCGATACCGTTCGCCGATCCGGTAGATCTCACGGGCTTCCTTGCCGCCGGCCACTTCTCGCCCCAGCTCATTGGCGATGCGGACCAACTGCTCGATCTGTTGTACCGACGTCATCTTCGCACCGACGCGCCCCCAGATGGTGTCCTCGTTACCACATCGGGTGTGCAGGCCCATGGCGATCGCCATCGCGTTGACGGGCAGCACCGACCGCATCAGCGTTTCCAGAGTGAGGCAGGCACCGTCCGGGACGCGTTGGAGGAAGTTCATGATGTTGTACGGGTTGGGGCCGTCGAAGCCGCCACCGATGCCCACCCAGGTCAGGTTGAGCGGACCGGTGTAGACACCACGCCGGATGAGTCGCTCGACCGTCTCCAGCTGCGGGATGCTGGACAGCTGGAAATGCGGTTGGATGCCTGCGGCCTGCAACCGACGCAGGTGCTCCTCCACCCAGGCCGGACCGGCCGGCACGGTCATCTCGCGATAGCTCGCCGCCAGCTCGGGCCGCTCCATCGATGTGCCGGCGATGTCGTCGCGGGTCATCAGCTCCATGATGTTCATCTGGCTGGTGTTGATCGCGATGGTCACCTGATCCGGTGCCGGGTCGAGCTCGGCGAGCATGTGCCGGGTGTCATCAGAGAGCCACTTCGCCTCGGCGCCTTCACCTTCCGGGGCGAATGAAATCGATCCGCCGACCTGCAGGATCATGTCGGGCACGGCGTCGCGCAATCCCGCCAGGAGTTCGTTGAACTTCGACAGCCGCTTGCTGCCCTTGCCGTCGAGTTCGCGGACGTGGATGTGCAGGACGGTCGCGCCGGCCTCGTAGCAGTCGACGGCCTGCTGGATGTGCTCCTCCATGGTGAGGGGGAGGTCCTCACGGAAGTCGTCGATCTCCCACTCCGGGCCATACGGTGCGGCGGTGATGACCAGCTTCTCCTGGACCTCGGGGAACAGGGCGTCGTCGTGGAAATGCATGGTGGTCTCCTTCGAAATATTCTGTGGTGGTTGATGTGCGAGGTTGACGAGTGGTCAGAAGGGCCGGTCGCCGACGATGCCGGCGCGTTCCATCTTGCGGACGGCCGGCCAGTAGTCCTGGACGGCATAGTGTTGGGTGCTGCGGTTGTCCCAGATGGCCACGCTGTTCGGTGTCCAGCGCCAGCGGACCTGGTATTCCGGGATGGCGGCTTGGCTGATCAGGTAGTGCAGCAGGTTGGCGGCGCCGGGCGCGTAGTCGATGCCGAACCGGACGTTGTCGGCGGTGTGGTAGTTGACCAGATGCGTGGCGAACGAGTTGACGAACAGGATCTGCTCGCCGGTCTCGGGATGCGTTCGGACAACCGGATGTTCGGCGTCCGGGAAGCGGGTATGCAACGCCTCACGCTGCTCGACCGGCATCCGCGCACCGAAGCTCGCCTCGATGCTGTGCCGGGCGCGCAGGCCGGCGATGCGTTCCTTGACCGAGGCCGGCAACCGGCGATAGGCCTCGGCCATGTTCACCCAGATGGTGTCGCCACCGACGGCCGGAGATTCGACGCAGCGCAGGATCGCGCCCATCGGCGGGTTCTCCCGCCACGTCGCATCGCAGTGGTAGGCATTTTCGAAGTGCTCCGGCGGGCTGTCGAGGTCTTTGTAGATGCGTACGAGGCCGGGATGGTCGGGGTCGCTGCCGGCGACCGGGTGATCCTCGAGCGGACCGAAGCGTTCAGCGAGCGCGACGTGCTGGCTGCGTGTCAAGTTCTGATCGCGGAAGTACAGCACCTTGTGCTCCAGCAGCAGGGCGCGTAGATCGGCGAACAACGCGTCGTCGGTGGCGATCTCACCGAGATCCGCGCCGGTGATCTCCGCACCGATGGTGCAGGTCAGTCGTTCGACGTGGAAGGTGGTCGTGGTCGGTCGGGGACGGGTGGCGGTGGTCATCGGGGTTTCCTTGCGGTGGTGGGAGGCGGGCGGTGTCAGAGTGTGAAGACCGAAGAGCCGATGCTGCGCCCGGATTCCAGGTCCTGGTGTGCTGCAACGGCGTCGGAGAGCTCGTAGCGCTGGTTGATCCGGATCGCGATCCGCCCGGCGGCGACGTGTCCGAACAGTTCGGCGGCGAGTTCGCTTCGCTCGGCCGGGTCGGCGATGTAGTCGGCGAGCGCCGGGCGGGTCACATACACCGATCCGGCGATGGCCAGTTGCATCGCGTCGATCGGCGGGATCGGACCGGATGCGGTGCCGAAGCACGCCACCAGTCCGCGTCGACCCACCGACGCGAGTGAGGTCTCGAAGGTGCGCGCGCCGATGCTGTCGTAGGCGACTCGCACTCCCGCACCGTCGGTGAGTTCTCGGACACGGTGCGCCACATTTTCTTCGGTGTAGACGATGACCTCGTCGCAGCCGTGCGCCCGGGCGACCTCCGCCTTGGCCTCGCTGGACACCGTGCCGATCACCCGAATGCCGAGCAGTTGCGCCCACTGGGCGAAGATCAGTCCGACGCCGCCGGCGGCGGCCTGCAGCAGCACGGTGTCGCCGGCATCGACCGGCCAGATGCGCCGCAACAGGTAGGCGGTGGTCAATCCGCGCATCGTCATCGCGGCTGCGGTGTCGAAGCCGATGTCATCGGGTAGCGCGATCAGGTGCTGTGCGGGCATCACCCGTTCGGTGCTGTAGGCGCCGAGCGGGCTGCCGGTGTAGGTGACCCGGTCGCCGGGCCGGAAGTCGGCGACGGCGGGGCCGACCGCTTCGACGACTCCGGCGGCCTCCACACCCATCCCGGCCGGAAGCGGCGCCGGGTAGAGGCCGGTGCGGAAGTAGGTGTCGGCGAAGTTGAGTCCCACCGCCTCGTGACGGATGCGGACCTCGCCCGGTCCTGGATCGGAGACCTCGACCGCTTCCCAGCGCAGGACTTCCGGTCCGCCGGTCTCGTGGAATCGGACTGCTTTCGCCATGGTTCGGCACCTCCTGTGATCTCCGACCAACTCATCCGCACAGTCGCTGTGATGCTGTGCTGCGCTGGTTCGTTTTGTGATGAACACCACGATATGGCGGTTGGAAGGTCCGTTCTTTTCTATACGGGACACATGACTGTTCATTCGGGGACACACTGGAAAGATGAAGCCGCTTGCCCGATACGCGGCCCTCAACAACTTCGTCGAGTTGGGGCATTCGCTGGGCCTCGACCCGGCGCGACTGATGCGCGACGCCGGTCTGGATCCGGCCAGCATCGGACTACAGGACCGGTGGATACCGGCCGAGGCGGCCGTCGAGGTGCTCGAACGCGCCGCGGCCGCCGCCGACCGCGACGACATCGGCCTGGCCCTGGCACAGTTCCGCCGGCTGTCGCATCTGGGCCCGCTGAGCCTGGTACTGCGCGAGGAGCCCGACGTGCGCAGTGCACTGATGCTGCTGATCCGCCATCAGCACATGTACAACGAGGCGCTGCGTATCCGGTTGAGCGAGCAGTCGGGCATCGCGACAGTGCGCGTCGCGCTCGACCTGGGTCATCCCGGACAGTTCCGCCAGTCCACCGACCTGGGTGTCGGTGTGCTGCACCTGCTGATCCAGGGATTCATCGCACCGGGTTGGCGTCCGCTGAGCGTCGCGTTCGCGCATCCACCGCCACGCGACCTGCAGCTGTGTCACTCGCTGTTCGGTCCGCAGGTGCGCTTCGATGCCGACTTCAACGGGATATCGCTTTACTCAAAGGATCTCGACACGCCCAACGCGATGGCCGATCCGACGATGCGGCAGTACACCCAGGATCTGCTGGCTGACTTCGAGCCGGCAGGCGCCCCGTCGACCGAGCGCCGGGTACGCGAACTCGTCGAACTGTTGCTGCCCACCGGCCGCTGCTCGGTCGAGCAGGTGGCCCGGAGTCTCGGCGTCGACCGGCGCACCGTGCATCGGCGGCTCGACGATGAGGGCACATCGTTCTCCGCCATCCTCGACGACACCCGCGCCGAACTCGCCCAACACATGGTGACCAGTCGCCGCCAATCGATGATCGCCATCGGCGAGTCCCTCGGTTTCTCCTCACCCGGGAACTTCAGTCGCTGGTTCCGCAAGCGGTTCGGCCAGTCGCCCACCCAGTGGCGCGCCGCCACCCATCTGATCAGCGTGTATGAGAACCCGCCTCAATCCAGCCAATCCAGCACCGAGGCCGCGGTCCAGCTCTGCTGCATGCTGCCCAGGGGTTCGCCGGTGAAGGGTTCGTAGTACTCGGCGAATGCGCCGTCGGTGGCCTGCCGCAGCCCCTCCTCACGCAGCCGCGCCGATCGTTCGGTCCAGCCGCGGCGGGCGAACGCCCAGCTGAACAACCACGTCATCACCGGCCACACCGGGCCGCGCCAATACTCGCGGGCACGGAAGTCCATCGAGATCGGTGAGGTCGACGGCGGCACCGCGTACCGCAGATCGGGGTGCCCGCAGAAGCGCGGGCCGTCGAACAGTCGCAGCAATGCCCGCTCCCGTTCGCGCGACAGCCCGCCGCAGATGAGTGGTGCGAACACCGCAAGGGTCTCGGTGTTGATCCACTGATCGGTGCGCAGATCGTAGTCGCGGGCGGCACCGTTGCGTTCATTCGCCGAGGCCACCACACCGGCGCGGAAGCGGTCGGCCCAGGCACGCAGGTCGCGGACGTCGGAACGCGGCTTGGAGTAGTCCTCACCGATGGTGGCGAGCACATCGCAGGCCACCGAGAAGATGGCGCTGACGAAGACGTCCTCGACCGCGAAACTCATCACCTTCGGCAGCAGGTCGTCGTCGTAGTTCGAGCGTTTCATCTGCTCGACGAGCCACAGGTAGCGGTCGTACTCGAGGTCCGACGGCCGCATCGAGAGGTCGCCGACATGGTCGAGGTCGGCGCGGACGTAGGCGGGCAGATCCACGCCGGGGACGACGTTGGCGTAGGGGCGGTCCCACCGCGGCGAGTTGTCCATCCCCGACTCCCACCCGTGGAACAGGGTGACGCGGCCATTGCCGTGCGGGTCGCGGGCGTGGGCCAGCCAGCGGTGCCACCGCACCAGCGACGCCCAGCGTCGGTCGATGAACTCGTTGGCGACCGACCGGGTGGTGCGTCCGTGTCGTCGGGAGTGGTCGAGGATGCGTTGGACGGCGATCGCATGCACTGGCGGCTGGGTGATGCCCGAGGTGTCCGGGGCGTCGGGCGCGGCCGGCGCCAACCGAGCGCATTCCCAGCGCGATGGGCCCGGGAAATAGCCGTCGCGGCCGTTGGCGAACACGATGTGCGGGATCATGCCGTTGTCCCACTGCGCGGAGAGCAAGGTGTCCATCTCCATCACCGCGCGCTCCACCGAGAGCGGCGCCAGGCCGACGGTGACGAAAGCGGCGTCCCAGCTCCACATGTGTGGGTACAGCTTGGGCGCGGCGCTCGTCATCGTGCCCAGATCGTTGCCGCGCAGCAGGTACGCGGCGCGGGCTGACAACTGAGTCGGGGTGAATCCATACCGGGCCACCCGTCGATTCTGCACCGCGACGACCATCGTCGCGCAGTGAGGAGTCCGCACACGGGCGACGGGTAGCGTCAACGCCGTGTCGACCGCATTGATCACCGGGGCGAGCCGCGGCCTCGGAGCCGAGATCGCTCGGCAACTCGCCGGTACCCACGACCTGCTGCTCGGCGGCCGCCCGTCGCCCGAACTCGATGGCCTCGCCGGTGAGCTCGACGGCGCGAGTACTTTCCCGGTGGAGCTGACCGACTATGCCGAGGTGGAAGCCGCTGTCGAGGCCATCTCGTCGCTCGACGTGCTCGTCCACAACGCGGGTGTCGGCAGCAGCCTCGAGACCGTCGCCGACACCCCGGTCGAGGAATGGCATCAGGTCCTGGAGGTGAACCTGGTGGCGGCTGCGGAACTCACCCGTCTTTTGCTGCCCGCACTTCGAACTGCACGCGGACATGTGGTCTTCATCAACTCCGGCGCCGGACGGCGCGCCAAACCGCGCTGGGCGCCGTATGCGGCGAGCAAGTTCGGCCTGCGCGCGCTCGCCGACGCGCTACGCGCCGAGGAGCCGACGCTACGGGTGACCTCGATCTTCCCCGGCCGTATCGACACCGAGATGCAGCAAGACATCGTCGCCCGCGAAGGCAACGACTACGACCCGTCGAAGTTCCTGAGGACGTCGACGGTGGCCGGGGCGGTGGTGCACGCCATCCACACGTCCTCCGACGCACATCCCGAGGAGATCGTGTTGCGGCCGACCGGGCGGGGTTGATTCGGCCCCTGCGGAGCGAGCCTGCGAACGCGCCGCCCTGAGGAGCGAGCTTGCGAGCGTCTCGAAGGGTCTCGAAGGGTTACAGCTGCTTCAGATCCGACTGCTCCCACACCGCCCGCATCGACGACACCTTGCCGTCGGCGTTGAACACCATGATGTCGATCGGGGTGATCTCGAACTTCATCCCGGCGGTACCGGTGACCAGGGTGAACTCGAAGACCGCGGTGTCACCGGCGACCTTCTTCCACTTCAGCGTCGCAGTGCGCTCGTCCATCCCGGTGATGACGGAGTAGAACTCGATCAGCTGCTCGCGGGTGGTCCGCAATTCAGCCCCGATCGGGTCCTCGACGGTGGCGTCGGGCGCGTAGAGGTCGGCAATCTGCTCGGCCGTACCGTTGTTCAACAGTTCCACGTACGCGTCCACCGTGGCGTTGATCTGCTCGCTCAGGGTTCCCTGCTCCACCGTCATGGCCGGCCTCTCGTCATCGAAATAGAACATGTTCTAGTTTCACTGACGGTAGCACTGCAGGCCGGTGGGCCACCCGCTGTTCGGCCAGATCCGGATCGGCACGCACCCTTGGATAGCCGTCAAACCGCATCAGACCACGTCGAGCGACCGTCCAAGCAGCAACAGCAACAACACGTGGCGGAGGTCGTCGTGAATCGACCGAAGGTTGTCGACTCGTCGTGCACGGACCTCGCGGGCAACCAACTCCACGGCCACAGCTGCTGCCGCCGTCGCTTCGACGGTCGTCGGCTCGCCGCCGATCCCGGCTCGCCCGCGAAGCGCGATACCGATGTGCCGCAACGACTCTGCGAAGAGCGCAGCACGGCCGTCGCGGGACTCGAACGCCCGCGGGCCCACCGCCGGCAATTCCACGAAGTACGCCCAGGACGCGGCGGGCCGCGCGGCCCACAGCTCGAGGTACTGGGCGACGCCCTCGTCGAATGCGCGAAACGGATCGTCGACCTCGGCGATCCCGGCGACCGACTGGTTCATCAGATCCCGCAGACCATCGCCGAGTTGCTCGCAGACCGCAATGAAGCAGTCCGCTTTGTCGGCGAAGAGCGAATAGAACGTGCGGTCGGAGACCCGCGCCCGCCGCACCACTTTGGGCACACTGGCGCCGGCATAGCCGAGTTCGCTGACGAGCTCCTCCATCGCCTGGAGCAGCCGGGCTCGTTGCGACGCGCGCACCTCGCCAGTGGAGAGCTTGTGTCGGCCGCGAGGCAGCGGCACCGCAGCGGACGAGCTGCCAGCGTCGGGCACGGCACCCCCTTTCACCTGGCCTGCATTCTGCCATGAAGCCCCGCCCGTCTCGGGCAGGGTTGTCTTTGGGAACGCACGCGTGTTTAATTCGCGCCGTGACTCTTCGACGCAGCACCGCCGCTTTGTCTCTGATCGTCGCCGGCGTCCTGGGGGCAGTCGGCGCCGGACCGGCCGAAGCCGTCCCGGATAGTCCGCCCAATGCAGTTCAAGCGGCAGTCATCGCCACCAAGGCCTTCACGTACGGGTTCCCGTTGATGGAGTTCGAGCGTGTGCGCGCGGAATCCGCGAGTACACCCTGCGCCGGTCATCGCGGCGAATCAACGATCAACCTGCTGACTTCCAGCGACCACTTCATGAAGCCGGAGGCACACATCGTGGTCGCGCCGAACGTCGACACCCTGTACTCGATGGCGAACATCGACCTCAGCAAGGGACCCGTCGTGCTGTCGCACCCGGATATGGGCGACCGCTATTTCTCGTTCCAGTTGATGGACCCATACACGAACGTGGCGGCCTACGTCGGGTCCCGCACCACGGGATCCGACGCGGGTCGCTACGCGATCAGTTGGTCCGGGAACCCCGGCACGGTGCCCGGGGCGACGACCATCACCGTCGATCACGCGCGCCTCTGGCTCATCGGACGCACACTGGCCGGTGACGAGGCCGACCAACGTGCCGCATTCGAGAAGATGAAACATTACAGCCTGACCCCGCCCGGAGGAGCCCCGCGGTCGGCGACATGCGACTTCGAGTCGGTCACATCGATCGGCCAGCCCGACGGTATCGCCTGGCTGGACGCGCTCAGCGCGGCGATGAAACACAACCCGGCGCCGCGCCGCGCCGCCGCCGCGGTCGCCGAACTCGCCCGGATCGGCGTGGGACCGGGTCTGCGGGTGAGCCAGGCCGGGCTGTCGCCTGCGGCACAAGCCGCGGTGGACCAAGCGGTCCGCGCCGCAGCCGCCGCCCTGCCGGAGACCGCACGCGCATCGCAGCAGGCGACCGCACTGCGCAATCGCGGCTGGGGTGCCCCGCCGGACAACATCGGCGACTACGGCACCGACTACGTCACCCGAGCAGGTGTGGCAGAGATCGGCCTGGGAGCGAACACACCCGCGGAAGCCGCCTACAACCCCGCCTTCTCGAGCGTTGACCTCTTGCCCCTCGACGGTCGGCTGTCGCCGTACCGACTTCACTTCGCTGCAGGCGAGGAACCGCCGGCCGACGCCTTCTGGTCGGTCACGGCCTACGACGGCGATGGATATCTGGTGCCCAAGAATCGACACAGCGTGAGCGACAGCCGTCCGGACCTCGTGCGCCGACCCGACGGAAGTATCGACATCGTCTTCAGCACTCACCGACCCACCGATCCGTCGGTCAACTGGCTGCCGGTTCCGGCCGGTCCGTTCCGCGTCTACCTGCGAACGTATGCACCGAAAGCACCTGTGCTCGACCACACCTGGACTCCGCCTGGCATCGAGCGGTACTGAGAGCCGGTCCGGCATACGGACGGTATTCGTCCGCAAGGGTGGCCGGAGGTTGTCCGCCGAGCCCGAACGAGTCCGACACCTTCCCGACGCAGCCCGCTGCGCACGGTCATCTCGCGCCGATGCCATGTCCGGCGTGTGTCCAGAAGTTGAACACGCAGGCCATTGTCCGCATGAGGCTGTGATTCTAGTCTCAGTTCCAGCGGTTCAGTCCAACGAATTAAGGAATTCCATGATCGACGATGTGTTCGTTGTTGATGCGACAACGCACAGTTACAATTACCTGCCGGACAACAACGCGGCAGGACACTATTCTGAGGGTGTCACCAACGCTATTTTCGGTGCGCACTACGCATTGTCCCCCGCCGGATATCGAATTCCTCGCGAGCATTACGTGCGAGATTGGGGAGTCGATGAAGCCGCCTCGATGATGTTCTTGGAAAGCGATTACGACATCGCCTGCCACCACGTGCTGGCACTGACCGCGTACAAGGATGGCGGCAGTGGCCTTGCCAAGGCCAGGGAGGCACGAAAGCGCTGGCCGCAGCGATTTCAGGTGTACGCGGGCGTGGACCCGATGTTCCCTGAGGCAGCGGTGGACTCCTTGGAGCAGCAGGTCGAGGAACTTGCGCCCATCGGATTGAAGCTGTACCCGAATTCTTACAGTGCCAGTGGTGTTCGGGGATGGCATATGGACGACCCGGAGATTGCGTTCCCGCTCTTCCAAAAATGTCTCGATCTCGGAATCAAGGTGGTCGCCATCCATAAAGCGGTGCCGTTGGGGCCGGTTCCCATGGAGCACTACCGGATGGACGACATCGATGCTGCGGCGGATGCATTCCCTGATCTCCAATTCGAGGTCGTTCACGGCGGCGCGGCCTTTGTCGAAGAAACCGCATTCCAGTTGGCACGGTTCTCCAACGTTTGGGTCAACCTCGAGATCACCGCGAGTCTTGCCTGCGCCAAGCCGGCCGCGTTTGTGCGCATCATGGCCGACCTGGTCAGTCAGGCCGGACCCGACGCATTGCAGCGCATCATCTGGGCCACCGGCGCCAGCGTCTGGCACCCGGATCCGCCGCTGCAGTGGTTCTGGGAGAAGTTCGGATTCTCTGAACAGCAACGCGAAGGCGAGGGACTCCCGGAGATCACGCCGGCAGTCAAGCGAGCGATCCTCGGGCAGAACTGGCTTTCCATGCATGGTCTCGACGAAGCCGTGCTCGCGGCCGGTATCGCCGGCGACGAGTTCGCCATCGAGCGCGCGCGCGGCAAAGCAGACCCGTATTCGACAACACTCTCGAAGGGTGTTGCGGAATGATCACGCCATCAGTGGAAACCATCCTGGAGAAGCTGGCGGGGGTCGTCGACCCGTGCAGCGTCGCGGCCGATGTACCACTGTCGATCGTTGACATGGGGATGGTCGAGAGCGTCGATGCAGATGACGACGGACTCGTGCGGATCGCACTGCGGTTGACGGCGCCGATGTGTCATCAACTCCCCTACTTCGAGATGTCGATCGAGGAGTGCCTCGGTGATGTCGTCGGCGTGACCGGTGTCGAATGCAGTTTCGATCATGGCCAGCATTGGACCGCCGAGATGCTCACGCCGGCCGCCTCATTGCAGTTGCGGAGTCACCGTGAGGCGGTGGCCGGTCGTGCGGGCCGGGCTGATCTTCGAATCCCATGACCTGCACCACCGAGCGCACGCAGCGGATAGGATGTCCATCGGTACTTGGCAAGGACAGTGTTGTGACATCAGAAGCCTCGATGCGGGAGCAGATCGCCGAGTCGTGGAAACGTTCGGCCGGTTATCGGGTGCGCCGCGACTCGCTCGAGTTGCGGCCGGTGGAGTACGACCCCGAGGCCCGGTTCCTCCGACTTGCAGCGCCAGTCCTGGAGTCGCTGTCGGAGCAGGTTGCCGATGCAGGAATCAGCGTCACACTGGCTGACCGTGACAGTACGATCGTGTGGCGCCACTCGGCGGACCGACGATCTGGCTCTGTACTCGACAACCATTTCGTCGCACCTGGTTTCAACTTCAACGAAGACCAGGTGGGCACCAATGGCATGGGTACGGCGCTGGCGACCGAACGGCCCGCGGTCGTGTTGGCCGGCGAGCACTTCAAGGATTCACTCGACGTCTTCTGTTGCGCGTCGGCACCCATACGGCACCCGCTCACGCGCCATGCCCTTGGTGTTCTGAACCTGATGTGTCGCGCCGACGACTACAGCAAACTGATGTTGCCCATGGTGCTCCGCGGGGTCACCGACCTCGAGCGGCGGATCGTCGACGACAGCAGCGCCCACGAACGCATCCTGTTCGACCGTTTCCTGGCAGAACCGCGTCGGCGCGCGACACCGATCTTCGTCGTGAATGACGCGCTGTTCATCGCGAATGACGAAGGCGGAGCCCTCGACCTCGATCACCGCATGGTGCTCGACACGGTTCGCGCGGCCCATGCGCAATCTGTCGCCACCGTTGCGCTCCCGATCGGATCGGTGGTGATGGATGCGACCGTGGTCCCCATCGAGAACGGTGACCTACTCATCGGTGCGATCGTTCGGCTGCACCGCCGAACGGCGCACGGCGGTGGGTCCCCGCGGGCCAGCGCATCCGAGACCGACGAGGACCTGAGCACTTCAGTGCGAAGGAAGCTCGATTCCGGCGAAACGCCCCTCCTTTACGGTGAGGCCGGAACGGGGAAATCGACGCTTCTCCGACAAGCGTTCGGGCTGGGCGGCCGCTGCGACCCACCGGAATCCGGGGACCTCTACGTCCACGACTGCCTCGATCCGTTGTCGGATATCGACGAGCTGATCGCGGCGGTCCAACGTGGGGCCGGCGACGTCCTGATCACTCACGTCGATGCACTACCCAGCCAAGTGTGCAGCTACCTGGGCACGATACTGCGGACACCAGCACGACAGGCACGCTTCGTCGGCGTGACCGCGACGTGTGACAACGCGAGGTCGGTGGAGAAGATCGCGACGCCACTGGCCGCCCGTGCGGTCCGGGTGGCTCCCGTTCGAGAGCGTCCGGGTGTCATCGAAGCCCTCGCGACCAGCCGAGCCGCGCAGGCACCCGCAGGCCCTCGAACTTTGACACCGGCTGCGCTACAACGGTTACGCACGCACTCGTGGCCGGGCAACTTCCGGGAACTCGACGCCGTACTGTCGAGCCTTGTCACACAAGGTGGGCTGTCCACCATCTCGGTGCACGACCTACCCGAGCTGTTCTGGCGGGCGGATGTCACCCGGGAACGTCTCACCCCTATCGAGCTCGGCGAGGCCCAGGTCATTCAATCCACGCTGGCGGCCGTCGACTGGAACAAATCCGCGGCAGCATCCCGGCTGCAGATGTCACGAACCTCGTTGTACAAGAAGATTCGCCGATACCGCATCGTCCCCTCGTGATTGCAGAGCACATCGCGCTCCGCGCGGACTAGCAGACCCACAGTCTGCTCTCGCGGTCGGCGAATTGTCCACGAACTGAACACCCGCCACACTCTGCACGGCGCGATCATTGTGTGACACATCACAATCACGTTCGCTCATCACGCGTTTTCTCGCACACGCGAACATCTCCCATCGGAGGAAGTTCATGACCGGTATTCCACGCCGCACCCTACGTGGCGAACTCACGGCTGAGTTCTTCGGAACCTTCATTTTCCTGGTCTGCGGTCTCGGCGCGATTGCGCAATTGACCATCTATGACACCGGCTCGCTGGAGACGGTCGCGTGGGCATGGGGTCTGGCCGTGGCATTCGCGATCTATATCTCGGGTGGAATCAGTGGCGCTCACCTCAATCCGGCTGTCACGCTGGCCTTCGCCTGCCGGCGAGGGTTCCCATGGCGAAAAGTACTGCCGTACATAACCGTTCAGACATTGGCCGCATTCTTCGCGGCCGCGCTGATCCGGTGGGAGTATTCGGAGGCGATCAGCCAGTTCGACCCGGACAGAACCAAAGGGCTGACTATCTTCACCACTCAGGCACAGGATTTTGTTTCGAATGGTGGCGCACTACGCAACCAGATCATCGCGACTGCGCTCCTTCTCATCATCATCGCCGCGTTGATCGACGCGCGGAATGCTCCGCCGATGGCCAACCTCGCACCGCTGCTGATCGGGCTCAGCGTGACCGTCGGCATCATGGTGCTCGCCGTCAACGGCGGCTATGCCATCAACCCCGCGCGTGACTTCGGCCCGCGGCTACTCGCATGGCTCTGTGGCTACAGTGACGCCTTCACGGCACATCAGTCCTTCTGGTGGGTGCCGATCGCCGGACCCCTCATCGGCGGGCCCCTGGGCATTCTCATCTACGACGCCGTCATCGGCCGACTCCTGCCGTGGGCGACACCAGAGATCGGCAGAAACGTCCAGAACCCCGACACCCACGAAGTCATCGAAACAGCATCGTCCGACAAGTGATTTCAGCCATGTCAACAGTCAACCGAATCAGAAGGAGAAACTCATGGGGCGTGTGGCCAACAAAGTCGCGCTGATCACCGGAGCGGCACGAGGGCAGGGACGAGCCGAAGCGGTTCGACTCGCCGAGGAAGGCGCAGACATCATCGCCGTGGACATCTGCCGTGACGTCGAGAGCGTCTCGGAATTTTACGCCGGCGCAACCGAAGACGATCTTGCCCAGACCGCAGAACTGATCGAGAAGTTCGATCGGAGAGTGGTATCGCGGATAGCCGACGTTCGCGACGTCGACCAACTCACCCGGGTTGTCGACGAAGGCGTGGCCGAACTCGGTCGGCTCGATGTGATTGTCGCGAACGCCGGGATCTTCACCCATCAAGGAGCGGCTTGGGAACTGACCGAACACGATTGGCAGACGGTGATCGATGTGAATCTCACCGGCGTCTGGGCCACGATCAAGGCCGGCGTGCCCCACATTCGTGCCGGAAATCGCGGCGGCTCCATCATCATCACCAGTTCGAACCTCGGAATCAGAGGTTCGGCCGGTACGTCTCACTACAGCGCTAGCAAACACGGAGTCATTGGTCTCGCGCAATCGCTCGCCAATGAGCTGGCCCCCGAATCGATCCGGGTCAACACCCTGCATCCCACCGCTGTTCGCACCACGATGGTGCAGAATCAGCGGACCTACCAATTGTTCCTCCCCGACCAGGGTGACGTGTCCACCGAGGACGCGATGTCGGCGTTCCAGCGAACGAACATGCTGCCGGTCGACCTCATCGAACCCGAAGACGTCGCCGACGCGGTGCTCTATCTGGCATCGGATGAATCCCGCTATGTGACCGGTAGCAAACAATTCGTCGATGCCGGGTACCTCGTTCGGCACTAGGTCGATGGGCGCAACCCGGATGCCGAAGCGCCATGTGAAATATCCGGCAGCATTTTCTATTCCCCTGTTCGAGAGAACGAATACTCCGGCCGTCAGTTGGACGGCCGGCCAGCAGAAAGCAAGAGGTGGTCACCATGAAAACAAAGAGTGCGGTCGTCTATGAGGTCGGCCAGCCCGTCGAGGTCGTCGAACTCGACCTGAAAGGACCTGCCGAAGGGGAGGTCCTGATCCGATGGGTCGCGTCAGGAATCTGCCACACGGATGTCCACCCCGGCCAGGGGGACCTGGAAGTCCGCACCCCGATGGTGCTCGGCCACGAGGGTGCCGGCGTCGTCGAAGAAGTAGGGCCAGCGGTCACCCGGGTCCGCCCCGGCGACCACGTCGTGTGCACGTCGCTGCCCAGTTGCGGCACCTGTCACTACTGCGCCACCGGACAACAGGCGATCTGCGACATGGGCGAGACCATCCTGCAAGGCTTCCTGCCTGGCGATCGCTACGTGTTCACTGGCCCGCGCGGCGACTACGGGGCGATGTGCATGCTGGGAACATTCAGCCAGTACTCGACCGTGCACCACACCTCGGTGATCAAGATCGATCCGAGTATTCCGCTGGAAACCGCCGCCCTGATGGGCTGCGGGGTACCCACCGGCTGGGGATCAGCGGTCAACGCCGCCGACGTCGTGCCCGGTGAGACGGTGATCGTGTACGGGATCGGCGGAATCGGCGTCAACGCGGTGCAGGGGGCCCGGTTTGCGGGGGCCAAGCACATCATCGCGGTCGACCCGCTCGAGAACAAGATGAAGGCCGCACTGGACTTCGGTGCAACCCACGCGGTGTCCACGCACGAGGAGGCCCATCAGATCGCCCGGGATCTGACGAACGGGGTCGGCGCCGACAAAGCCATCGTCACCATCGGCATCGTCGAGGAATCCGATGTCTCCGACGCCTTCACTGCGATAGCCAAGGGAGGAACGGTCGTCGTCACCGGACTGAATCAGTTCGCAAAGCTCAACGTCCATGTCTCGGGAACCGAACTGGCACTGTTCAAGAAGACCATCCGCGGCACGTTGTGGGGAGACTGCAATCCGACGACGGACATCAATCGGCTCCTCGGCCTCTACCAGAACCACGATCTCAAGCTCGACGAACTGGTGACGACAACCTACCGCCTCGACGACGTCAACAACGGCATCGAGGACATGCTGAACGGGACCAATCTTCGAGGGCTGATCGTCCATGAGTGACCCGTCCTGCGGGATCTGACGGCTGCGTTGCGACCGGCGACCAGTTGACGGCTACGCGGTGCGGGCTGTGCCGGGCACGGTGCAGCCCGCACCGCGTACCCGTCCCGATCGACACGTGCTGGCGACCACCGCGACCTTTGTCCGCAACCCCTCTGGTGCAGGCAGTCGGGGTCACCGCGGCGAGCTTGACCCGTCCCCTCGCACCGACTTCTCCAGATAGTCCAACCCCTGCCGCATCTGCGCGATCACCCGATCCGCTCCGGGCTCGGTGCTACCGGCGTCAGGGTCGAGCACCGAGTGGACGGCCATGTCGGCCAGCTGTCGTGCGATGGTGCGATCGGCCTCGGCGTCGCCCGGATGGTGCCACCAGGCGATCCAGTTGAGCATGCCGACGATGCCGAGCGCCGACACCCGCGGATCGGCCGGCCGGAACTGGCCCGCACCTATCCCCTCCTCCATGACGGCGACCAGTTCCTTGAGCACCCGGCGCCGACTCTGCCGGTAGGTATCGGCCACCCCGGCAGGCAGCTCCGCCTCCGAGCGGATCAGCACCCGGAAGCGATCCAAGGTCTGCGCCTGGTGCAACGCGATCGACATCGCCATCTCGTGCACCTTGCCCACGGCGTCGAGATCGGTGCGCTGGTTGATCTCGTGCAGCAGCACCGCCGGCTCCTCGGCGAGTTCGCTGACCAGCCGGGAGAACAGTTCGTCCTTGTTCGCGACGTAGTGGTACAGCGCCGGCCGGGTCAGGCCGGTCGCCTCGGCGATGTCCTGCAGCGTGGTGCTGGCCAGACCCTTCTCGGCGAACAGCCGCGTGGCCTGCTCCATGATCTCGCGCTCGACCAGTTCTCGCCGCGAGTTGCTGCGGCCACCCTTGACAGCGGTGGCCGGGACGTCCTCGGAAGTATCCTTCGGCGTCGGGCTCGTCATAGGCGAAGGATAGTGCCGTCAGACCGCCGCGGTGCGCACAACCTCGGACTCGCTGTCGCGCCCGACCGCGTCCGTGATGCTCACCAGATCGGTTCGCAAGCTCACGAGACCCGCGGCCAGATCACCCGCCGCGTGTGCGGGTGCCTCCACGACCACCACCGCGCCGGTCTCCCGCCGCAGCCGTTCTCCGAGGTCGAGGCGGGTGAGCACCGCATCTCGATTCCCGCTGCCAGTCACCCACAGCACCGCTGCGCCGGTCGACCGCGCGACGACATCGTCGGCCTCGTCGCCCCAAGCGGAGAGCAGGTCGACGGTGAGGACCTCGGTGCCGGGTTCGTGCCGCAGCGATTCCGGTGCCGCCCGCCGCGGGAAGCTCAGCCCGTGCCTGTCCAGCGGACGCGCCAGCACCCAGTCGGTCAGACCGTCCTCCGGAACCCGGGCCTGCGCCACTCCGGCGAAGTCGGCGAGACCCCGGGTGGCGATGTCCGGCGCCGACGCCATGAACCGATCGAGTCCGACCTTTCCCGCCCGCGTCATGTAGGCGATCATCAACTGGTCGACCGGGATGTCGGCTCGGTACGGGAACGATTCCCACCACAGCTCGCTGCGGGTGGCGATCGACTGGAGGTACTCCACCCCGGGTCGGCGAGCCGCCTCATAGGCGCGCAGCGCCTCCCCGAGCGTTGCTGCCTCGCCCACGGCCCGGTCCAGCGCGATGGCATCCTCCATCGCCAGCTTGGTACCCGAACCGATGGAGTAGTGGGCGGTGTGCGCGGCGTCGCCGATCAGCACCACGTTGCCGCTGTGCCACTGCTCGCAGGTCACCGTTCGGAACCGCATCCACCGGGTGCGGTTGCCGATCAGCCGGTGTCCGCCCAGGGTATGCGCGAATGCGTTCTCCAGGTATCGCAATGACGTCTCGTCGCTATCGACGGCCCCGGTCTTCTCGGTCGAGACGTCGAAACCGGCGTTGCGCCATGTGTCCTCATCGGTCTCGATCAGAAACGTACTGCGGTCGGCGGCATACGGGTAGGCGTGCGCGACGAATGTGCCGTGCTCGGTACTCACCGGAGTGAAGATCGCGCTCGGGAGAGCGAAATCTGTTCCGCACCAGAGGTACAAGCCTCCACCCGTGGAGATGTGCGGACGGAAGTCGGCCGCCGACTCGGTGCGGGTGACACTGTTGACACCATCGGCGGCGACCACGAGTTCGGCGTCGAGTTCGCCGACCGCGCGACGCTGTCCGAACTCCAGCCGCACGCCGGCGTCGGCGGCGTGCTGCTGCAGCACCTCCAGGAGCGTCGTGCGCGCGATGGCCAGCAGTTCACCGTGGGACAGACGGGCCACGTCGTCCCCGACCTTCATCGACATCTCGTGGGGATGTGACACGTCGACGATGGCGGCCAGCGACGCCGGATCTGCTTCGCGGAGGTTGCGTTGGGTCCGCGATGCCAGTCCGACGCCGAACCCGAAAGTCGTGTCCGGCGAACCTTGCTCATAGACCACGACGTCGGCATCGGGATGGCTGAGTTTGAGTAGGCGCGCCGCATACAAGCCGCCTGGGCCGCCGCCGAGCACGGCGATACGACTGAGTTTCATTGACTTCTACTTCCTGGTCAGGGGGTCGCGACGAGCTTGGCCACCACATCGGCGCGTAGTCGCTTTTTGTCGATCTTCCCCACGTTGGTCTGCGGGAACGCGTCCACGAACTCCAACCGTTCCGGCCATTTGAACTTGGCGACGCCGAGGGCATCGAGATGATCGCGGATGTCGCTCATCGACAGCTCCGCGGCGTCGACCGTCACGAGATAGGCGCAGGTCCGTTCCCCGAGACGCGGATCGGGCATGGCCACGACCGCTGCGTTCTGCACTTTCGGATGCGTCACGAGCAACTGTTCGACCTCTTCGGCGTTGATCTTCTCACCGCCGCGGTTGATCAGGTCCTTGATGCGCCCTTCGATCGAGACATACCGGGCTCCGTCGAGCACGACGATGGATGCCAGATCACCGGTCCGATAGAAGCCGTCGGAGGTGAATGCGGTCCGATTGTGTTCGGGCGCATCGAAGTAGCCCGGAATCGTGTACGGCCCGCGGCAGGTCAGCTCACCGACCTCCCCGTCGGGCATCTCGGTTTCAGTGCCGGGTTCGAGGATGCGGATCTCGTCGGCCTCAGCGATCGGCGTGCCGACCGTGGTCATGCGGGCCGACGCCGGTGACTTGTGCGGGGAGACGGTGAACAGACCTTCCGACATCCCGAACAGTTGACCCGCCCAATGTTTATCGCCGTCATCGACCCGATCGAACAACTCGGGGCTCACCTTGGCGCCGGACAGGATGACGGTGCGCAGGAACGGTCGCACCTCGTCGAACGCCGGACTCGCGACGGCCTGATAGTGGCCGTGCCCGATGAGAACGTCAGTGGCCTCCGCCCGCACCATCAACGGAAAGGCCTGAGTGACATCGGCAGTCGCCAGAATCAGACACGCTCCGACCGAATGCGCGGCGTGCAGCCCGCAACTGATTCCGGCGTTGTGGATGATCGGGATCAGGTGTGCGACGCGAGTGTCCTCGGTCCAGCGCAGCCGTTGGGCATACAGTCGCGCGTTGTCCCAGTACTCGACGTGCAGTCGTGGGATCACCTTCGGCACGCCGGTGGTCCCGCCGGACAGTTGGAAAGCACTCACGTCGAGCGGGTCGATGCCCGCCTGGATCGCGGCGACCCGCTCCCGAGCCACCTCGGCCGCGACCTCGGCGCCCAGTGTTTCGATCGGGATGACCCCGTCCTGCGCCCCGCCGAGGCCGACAGACAAAATCGTGCGCAGCGTCGGATGTCGATGCGCCTGGTGGCGGGCGAAGTCGATCAGGTCGAATGGCAGTCCGGTTTCCACGAGATGGGCGGTCGCGCCGACAGCACGGGAGATGTGCCCGATCTCGTGACCACGATGGGCCGCCAACGTCGCCACCGGTACCAAACCCGCTTTGAGAGACCCGTACCAGGCCAGCACCGTCTCCATCCGATTGGTCGTCTGGAACAGCACCGGATCGCCGGGCTCCAGCCCCCGGTCCAGCAACCCCACGGCGATCTGATCGGTGCGTGCACCCAGTTCGCGATAGGTCATCGACGCGACGTCGGTGATGACCGCAGGCCGATCGGCAAACCGATCAACACTGTCCTGCAGTCGATCCGCGATGGTCCGATAGGTCCACTCGCCGCTGCGCCGGTACCGCTCGACGAGTTCAGCGGGGTACCCGACCAGCCGATCGCCCCATCGCGCTCGGCCGGCCGGCTTCGTCATGATCATCGGCCTGCCACCGCGGGGAGCAGCTGCGTGAGTTCGGCGACCCGATCCGGATGGTCGACGGGCACGATACCCGAGTAGATCGCGGTCCAGCAGCCGGGGCAGCACTGCTGCCGGAACACGACCTCGGTGTCGACGTACTCACCGGGGTCGGAGGTGACCTGCGGTCCGGCGTCGCTCGACGGACCGTCGTAGCGGGCCAGGTCGAGTCGCCCGGACTTGCTGTCACCGAGAAGCCGTCCGCAGTGCGCGCATCCGACGACACGGGACTCGCCGATGGTGGCCTCGACGAGGTTGTCGTCGAGGCGGCGCGCACGGCTGAGGTCGAGCGTCGCCTCCTGGCTCTGCGGGATGTCGGATCGGTCGCGGCGGACCTCGCGCAACTCGTTGCGCTTCTTCTCGGTGCCGGCCTCATCGACCTGCCCGCCGTCGACCACGACGCCGTAGTTCTCAAGCGCGCCGGTGGCGGTGACCTTGCCGTTGCGGACATCGTCGGCTACCGCCTCGGGTTCGCGACGCAGTGGATCACCGTAGCCACCACCACCCTGCCAGTGCATGTACAGCACCTCGCCGGGCGCCAGGTAGCTCTCGGCGTAGCAGGGGCCGAGTTCCTTGTCGCCGGACAGATCGTCGAGCGTGCCGGGAATCGTGCCCTGCGCCAAAAGCTCCTGTACCCCGGACCCGCGCGCGAGGATCTCCAGGCCGGTGTTGCCCGGCAGTCCGCCGGCGAGTCCGGAGTTCTGCGCGACCGCCTTGCCCGCCGACGCGAACACCAGCCCCATCGGCAGACTCGTCCCGTACGGGGTGACCGCCAGGGAGGCCGATACACCGCCGCGATGACGGCCGGGTCCGCCGGAGTCGGGTTCCTCACGGCGCCACAGGGTCAGCAGCGGGTAGAGGAACTCGGTCATCTCGGTGTCGGGGATGCGGCCCATCGGGATGCAGAACAGGCCGCCGGTGTCCATGCCGTCGGCAACCGGTCGCGCGCCGTAGCCACCGGCCATCGGCTCCATCATGATGTTCAGGAATGGCACCGGTTGTTCGCCGCGTTCGTCGAGACCGGCGACGACGGCGGTGTCCCAGGTGCCGCAGCACGACGCCTGCACGTTCTTGCCGAGTTCGAGGTGCCGGTCCAGCATCTGCGCCAGACATTCGGCGATCAGGTTGCCGGTCAGCCAGGCCGGACCGATCGGCCCGCGACTGACCGCGGCCGGGAAGGTGGCGTTGTTGATCGTCCCCTCCTCCGCGATCAGGTCGAAGCAGCGCATCAATCCGCCTGCCGACCACGGGATGTCGCCGGCCAGGATCGGCAGCAGCGCCAGCATCACCCCGCCGCGCATGCCGGCGTAGGTGCAGTTGATGACACCGGTCTGCGGGTCGGTGCCGGTGAAGTCGAACGACAGGTGATCGGCCTGCTTGGTCATCGCGACGGTGATCTTGTGGACCGCACGGTCGCCGGTCTGCGCCTGATCCTGGTAGCCGGTGGCGTGCCAGGTGCCGTCGGGCAGGTCGGTCAGCTTGGCGCGCAACCGGCTCTCGGCGTCGGCCATCATGCGCTTCATCACGGCCTTGACGGTGTCGGCGCCGTACTGTTCGATGACCGCGAGCAGACGGTCGCGACCCACACTGTTGGCACCGATCTTGGCGCGCAGGTCGAGACCGACGAGCATCGGGACGCGCGACCGCCGGACCCACACGTCGGCGACGTCGCGCTGTAACTCGAAGTCTCGCACCACCTTGATCGGCGGCGTCGGAAGCGACTCGGAGAAGACATCTTTGGCGGCAGGGTCGAACGATCCGAGCCCGGAGCCGCCGAGGTCGGGTTCGTGGCAGATGGCGCTGGTCCAGCCGAACAGCTTGCCGTCGTAGAACACCGGCTGGTAGACGATGACGTCGCTCTGGTGCAGGCCACCGCCGACCCACGGATCGTTGCAGAGGAACATGTCGCCCTCGGTGATGCCGGGGTTGGTCGACCGATTCTGCAGCGTCCAGTAGATGGCGAGGTCGACGGCGCCGACGAGCATCGTGTTGTAGAGGCCCACCTGGACCTCCTGACCGATCTCGTCGCTGACGGCGAAGTCGAAATCGTTGGCGTCGGTGACGATAGGTGATCCCGACATCCGCTTGAGTGCTTCGCCCATCTCGTCGGTCACCGACCACAGGCGGTGGCGGATCACCTCGTAGGTGAGCGGGTCGACGGCGTCGATCTGCTCCTGGGTCACGGTGTGGACGGGCAGCGACGGCGGCAGTGAGCGGGCCAGCGCGTCGAGGTCTGTCGGGCGGCTGGAGAAGACCTCCGAGCCGGGAATGGGTGCGGTCATGAGTGCAGAACTCCTGTGGCTGGTGGCTTATGCCTGGTCGACGGTGATGGTGAGGTTGCCGAGGCGGTCGATCTCGCCGGTGGTGTCGTGCGGGATCACCACCGTGGTGGTCGGCACCTCGATGACGGCGGGCCCGGTGATGACGTGACCGGCGCGCAGGCCCGCGTAGTCGTAGATGTCGGTGTCGACGAATCCGCGGCGGCCGTCGAGGCAGACCTTGCGCATCCCGACGTGCGCGTCGCTCGGGTCGGCGGAGTCGGCGACAGCGAGTTCTGGCAGTTCAGGAGAGAAAGGCAGGACGCCGGTGCCACGGACTCGGTAGGTGATGGCCTGGATACCGGCTTCGCGGAACCCGCTGTCCTTGCCATACAGGTCCGCATACTTCTTCTCGAATGCCTCGGCCGCACCGGCGATCTCCGTCGAGGTGAGCGATCCGTCGGGCAGCGGCGTGGCGACCTCGGCCAATTGCATGGTGTAACGCATGTCGATCTCGCGTTCCATCACGATCGACGCGAAGTGCAGGCCCTGCCGGTCGAGCTGGTTTCGGACCTGTTCCTCGAGCATCTTGAAGTTCTGCTCCACCCGGGCCGGGTCGAGCGGCATCGCGGCGGGGTCCGAGAGTTCCTTGGCGAGAACGATGTCCGACGATGCCAGGCCGTAGGCGGAGAACGCCGAGGCGACCTGGCCGAGCGGGACGACGACCCGCGATGCCCCGATCTCCTGGGCATAGAGGCCGCAGTGCGCGGGCCCGGAACCGCCGAAGGCGTAGACGATGAAGTTCCGCGGATCGTGGCCGGCTTCGACGACGGTCTTGCGCAGCAGGTCGCCGGTCTGGGCGTTCTGCACCGCGTAGATGGCGGCAGCGGCGTCCTCGACGGACAGGCCGAGTGGTTCCGCGATGCGGGTCCGGATGGCCTCGCGTGCCTTGGTGATGTCGAGCGCCTTACGTCCGCCGAGCAAGCCGCGTTCGGGCAGGATACCCAGCACCAGGTTGGCGTCGGTGTTGGTCGGCTCGGTGCCGCCCTGGCCATAGCAGGCGGGACCGGGGACGGCTTGCGCACTGTGCGGGCCGATCTGCAGGTTGCCGCCGGCGTCGAGCCAGGCGATCGCACCGCCACCCGCGCCGATCGCATGGACTTCGAGCGTGGGCACATTGATCGGATGGTGATTGATGATCGTCGTCGACGACCGCACCGGCTCGCCATCGACGACCAGGCCGACGAGGAACGTCGTGCCGCCGGCGTCGGTCGCGATGATGTTGTCGTGTCCGAGCTGACGACCCAAGGACACCGAACCGACGACACCGCCGGTCAGCACCGAGCCGACCGTCGAGATCGCGTTGGCCGGCGCCTCCGACGCGGCGACCGCACCACCGTTGCTCTGCATCACCAACAGCGGACCGGCCAGCTTGTGTTCGCGGAGTCGACCCTCGAGTTCGCCGAGGTAGTCGCGCAGACCCGGCCCGATCTGGGTGCTCATGATGGTGGTCGCGTTACGCGCGAACTCCCGGATGCGTGGGCTGACCTCGCTGGACAGTGAGACGAACACCGTCGGGTCGATCTCGTGCACGATGTCGCGGATGCGCTGCTCATGGGAGGGATTGCGGAACGACCACAGCAGCGACACCGCGATGGCGCTGATGCCCTGGGCGAGCAGTGCTCGCACTGCCACACGCACCTCGTCCTCGTCGAGGGTCACGATGACCCGACCGTCGCGGTCCACCCGCTCGGTCACCTCGAGCGCATGACGTTTGTCCACCAGTCCGTGGGACTTGCTCTGCGCCATCACGTTCTGCAACTGTTCGGGCGACCGACCGAGGTAGCGACCCTCCACGTTCATGATGTAGATCGAGTCGCGGTGGCCTTTGGTGGTGAGGAAGCCGACGTCGGGGACCTTGTTCATCACCAACGCGTTGAGCGATGACGTGGTGCCGTGCGCGATGTGATGGGTGTCGGCGAGCATATCGTCGAGGGGCCGCCCGAGTTGCTCGGCGAGCACCGCGAGGACGTCCATCACGCCTTCGGAATAGTCGGGGGGTGTCGAGGGCGCCTTGCCGGCGACCACCAGGCCGTTCCCGTCGTCGAGGACGGCATCGGTGAACGTGCCACCGACGTCCACTCCGATCACGTATGCCATGGCCAGGTACTCCTTTGTCAGCTGGATTGACGTTGGCGTTGAGTATTCGACGCCAACGACTCCCTGTCAAGGCCTCGATGTGAGTCCGGTCACCCGATTGTGCCCGCGTCTCGGCTGTTTGCCCAGTTCAAGACGGGTTGCGCCACACGCTTGACGTATTTTCGTTTGCGTCGAATAATTGTCGTTGACGTCAACGTGGCGTCGAGCGGCCCCTTCATCGGCCGAGATCGAAAGGACCACAGACACATGGGTGTCCATCGCATCGGCCTTGTGGTGCCGAGTTCGAACGTCACCGTGGAGACCGAGATGCCGGCGCTGCTGAGCCGCCATCCGGTCTCCGCGTTCTCCTTCCACTCGACCCGGATGCGGATGCATCAGGTGTCGGCCGAGGAACTCGCGGCGATGAATGCGCAGCGCGAACGCTGCGTCATGGAGATCGCCGACGCGTCACCCGACGCGATCCTCTACGCGTGCCTGGTGGCGCTCATGGTCGGCGGCCCGGGTGAGCACCAGCGCGTCGAGGGCGCTGTCGCCGAACAACTGGCGACCGGTGGCTCCGACGCGATCATCCGCTCCAGCGCCGGTGCCCTGGTGGAGGCGTTGCGGGCGATGGATGCGAAGCGGATCGCCATCGTCACGCCGTATATGCGGCCACTCGCCGAGAAGGTCGTCGCCTATCTGGAGGCCGAGGACTTCACCGTCGTCGACTGGCGGGCCCTGGAGGTCGCCGACAACGCCGAGGTCGGCTGCATTCCCGGCGACCGGGTGATGGACGCGGCCCGATCGCTCGACCTCACCGACGTCGACGCACTGGTGCTGTCGTGCTGTGTGCAGATGCCGTCGCTCCCCCTGATCGACGACGCGGAACGCGAGTTCGGCATCCCGGTGCTGTCAGCGGCCACCGCCGGTGCCTACAGCATTCTGCGGGGCCTCGGCCTGTCCGCCTCGATCGACGGTGCCGGCAGTCTGCTGCGCGCCGACCTGGCGTCCGTGCCTGCCTGACCCCCCTGCGTAACCAAAGGAATCATCATGACCGAACTCGCCCACAAAGTCCGCGGCGTCGACCACGTCGCCTACCCGACCTTCGATCCGGCCGCGACGGTGCGGTTCTACCGCGACGTGCTCGGCTTCCCGGTGGTCCACTCGATCTGCGCCGCCGGCTGGGGACCGGACAAGCACCCCGACTTCATCCACTTCTTCTTCGACATCGGCAACGACGACCGGCTCGCGTTCTTCTACTATTTCGGACTCGAACCGTTCGACGGTGGTCCGCAGGGTGATTCGTATTCGCGGTTCGCCGAGGACGTACCGATCTGGTTCATCCGGTCCCGCCATCTGGCGATTCACGTCGACAGTGAGGAGGACCTGCTGGAGTATCGCCGTCGTCTCGACGGCAGCGATTGGCCGGTGGAGATGCAGATCCAACACGAGACGATCGAATCGATCTACACCCACGACCCGAACGGCTACATGATCGAGGTAACCCGGGCGATGCGGCCGGTGACGCCGCAGGAGGATCTCGACGCCAATCTCACCATCGACGCCCTGATCGACGTGGTGTCGCAACCGAACCCGAGCATGGCGGCATTGCTGGCGCGCAAGGCGGAGCGCATCGTCGAGCGAGCGGCGCAGTGGCAAGAAGATCAGGATGCGCGCGAGGCGGTGTCGGTTCGATGACCACACTGTTCGTCCTGGATGTACCCGAGAACAAGCCCGTCGCTGCCGTCGCCGGGGAGGACCCGGAGGTCACGGTGGATCACGTTGGACCGTATTTCCGCATCACCGCCGATGACGCCATCATGATCGACCGCCGCGCGACCGGGTGCCGGCACGCGGTCTGGTACAGCAGCGTGGCCGGGCTGCTCGATTCTCGGATCACGCAGTGGGACAAGGATGCGCTCCGGGTTGAACCGGCCGATGTGGCGGGCCGATGAGCATCTCGATCCCTCCCGACACAACCCGCCTCGGCGCGGGCCGCTACATCGAGTCCGCCGAGCAGCCCGCGAACACGGCGACGTCGGTGCACGAGTTGTCGACGGCCGACGGCGCGAAGGTCACCGGGGTGCTGCGCACGGTTCCCGGCGCGTCGACGGTGGTCGCGCTGATGCATCCCCGCCAGGACCTGACCCATCACGTGTTGGTACCCGAACTGCTGGCGCGCGGCTTCGCGGTGTGGACGCAGGGCACGCGTTCGGTGAACAATGACCTGAACCTCGTTCATGAGCAGGCCCTGCTCGATGTCGCGGCAGGTCAGGTCTTTCTCCGCGACAGCGACTTCGGCTCGGTTCTCACACTGGGACATTCGGGCGGTGGCGCGTTGTTCGCGTTCTATCACGAGCAAGCCGGGCGTGCCCCGGATGATCGTCTGACGGCCACGCCGGCCGGACGTCCGATCGACCTCGCCGGTGCCGACATGCCCGTTCCCGATGGCGCGATCTTTCTGGCCCCGCATCCCGGCCAGGGACAGCTGCTGCTGCGACTCATCGATCCGTCGGTGAGCGATGAGAACGACCCGCTGAGTGTGAACCCGTCACTCAACCCGTTCGACCCGTCCAACGGGTTCGCCGAACCGCCCGAATCATCCTCCTACTCTGCGGATTTCATCGAGCGCTACCGCACGGCGCAGCGCGCCCGGGTGGCGCGCATCGACGCCGTCGCTCGCGAACTCGTCGCCGAATCCGGCCATGCACGTAAACAATTCAAGGTCTCCGGCGATCCGGCCGATCGCCGTGCGTCGTTGGCACCGCGGATCATGACCATCTACCGCACCGACGCCGACCTCCGCTTCGTCGACCTGTCGCTGAGCCCGAACGACCGCCCGTACGGGTCGCTGTTCGGCCGTCGCCCCGACCTCACCGACTACGGACTCGTCGGCTTCGGCCGACTCGCCACACCGGAGGCGTGGCTCTCGACGTGGTCGGGTCTGTCCAGCAACGCAGGCTTCCTCCGCTGCGCCCCCGGAGTGCAGGTACCGACGCTGTTCATCGAACTGACCGGCGACCAGGCCTGCTTCCCCGAGGATGCGGTGGAGCTGGTGACCGCCCTCGGCGCGGATGATGTCAACCACGTCCGCGTCGAGGGTACCCACTTCGGTGGGCCGATCCGAGACGGTGCGCCGACCGGGGCCAGCCTCGCTGCAGCCGAGATCGGAGGGTGGTTGGCAGAGCGGTTCGGCTGAAGCCCCGATGAGTTCTGCCATCCGGTGCAGTCTTACCTACATGGGCACACTCGTTTACGGCTTCAACGTCTCGGTGGACGGCTACATCGCCGACGCACAAGGCAGCATCGACTGGTCCGAACCAAGTGACGAACTGCATCAGTACTGGAATGACTTCGAACGGGAGACCGCCCTGTCCCTGTACGGGCGGCGGCTCTACGAACTGATGTCCGCGTACTGGCCAACCGCCGACCAGGACCCGGCCGCCGGCCCGATCACCACCGACTTCGCCCAGGTGTGGCGTGACATGCCCAAAGTCGTGTTCTCACAGACCCTCGAGTCCGTCGCCTGGAACTCCCGCCTCGAACGCGGCGACCCGGTCGAGGTGGTGACGAAGCTGAAGGCCGAGACCGATGGCCAGATGGAGGTGGCCGGCGCGACCCTGGCGGCACCGATCATCCAGGCCGGACTGGTCGACGAGTTCCGCCTGCTGGTTGCGCCCACCGCTGTCGGCGGCGGCCTCCGGTTCTTCCCGACGCTACCGTCCTGGATTCCACTGCGGCTGGTGGAGAACCGCACCTTCCCGGGCGGAATCGTGCTGCTGCGGTATGAGGTGAAACGCGACTGATCTACGTCAGATCCGCACTCGACTTCCCCAACACCCGCCGCGCAATGATCAACTGCTGAATCTGCTGGGTACCTTCGAAAATGTCGAGGATCTTGGCGTCGCGCGCCCACTTCTCCAGCAGCATCGTCTCGGAGAAGCCGGCGGTGGCACCGACTTCCACCGCCTTGTTGGTGATGTCGGTGACGGTGCGACCGGCCTTGGCCTTCGACATCGATGCCTCGGCCGAGTTCGGTTGCTGGTTGTCGGCCATCCAGGCTGCGCGCAGTGTGTGCAACCACGATGCCTCCCAGTCGGATTCGAGGCGGATGAACTCGCAGACCGACGCATGCTGGGCAGCGGCCGACTTGTCGTAGTCGATCTCGTGGCCGGCTTCCTCCAGCATGCGTCGCAGTTCTTCGAGCGCGGCACGTCCCAAACCGATCGCCATGGCCGCGACGACCGGGCGGGTGTTGTCGAAGGTCTGCATGACCCCGCCGAAGGCCTTCTTGGTGTCCACCTCCGGCGAACCCAAGAGGTTGTCGGCGGGAACGCGGGCGTTCTCGAAGCGGATCACCGCGGTGTCCGACGACTTGATGCCGAGTTTGTGCTCGAGGCGGGCGACAGTGACGCCCTCGGTGGTCATCGGCACGACAAAGCTCTTGATGGCGGCCCGGCCGGCACTCTTGTCGATCGTCGCCCACACCACCACGTGGTCGGCGCGGGAACCGGCGGTCACGAAGATCTTCTCGCCGTTGATCAGGTAGTCGTCGCCGTCGCGGGTGGCCGTCGTCGACACCGCGGCCGAATCCGAGCCGAAGCTGGGTTCGGTGATGGCCATCGCCGCCCACACCCCGGAGAACTTCTCGAGCTGTTCATCGGTGGCGACCGCGGCGATCGCGGCGTTACCGAGTCCCTGGCCCGGAATCGACAGCAGCAGGCCGACGTCGCCCCAGCTCATCTCGCGAGCGGAGATGAGGGCGCGCATGTTCGGGCCGTTCTCCGAAGGCTCGTCGGTCGCTGCCGATTGACCGTCGGACTCCCGCTCCTGCGCTCGCGACTGTTTGGCGAGTTTGCCCAGCTCATCGAGCTCGGTCGGATACTCGTGCTCGGCCTTGTCGTACTTGCGGGAGATCGGACGGAAGATGTGCTCCGCCGCCATGTGGGTGCGCTCGACCGTCGAATCGAACTTCTTCGGGAGCTCCAGGTTGATCGCCATGGGCACATCTTACTGAGGAGTAAGTTCTTTTCCAACCCCGCGCGGTTCTTTTGCAACCGTCGTTGAGGACTTAGGCTCGTACGCGTGACGTACGACCTCGATCTCGCCTATCGCATTCGCGGGATGCTCGCGACGGAATGCGGGGTCGACGAACGGTCGATGTTCGGTGGCCTCGCCTTCCTGATCAACGGCAACATGGCCCTCGCGGCCAGCGGACAGGGCGGCATCATGGTGCGTGTCGCACCGGAAGAGACCGAGTCACTGCTGGAGTTCGACCACACCGAGCCGATGATCATGTCCGGCCGCGAGGCACGCGGCTGGTTACGGGTCTCCGATGACGGCATCCGCACCGAGCGCCAGCTGCAGCGCTGGGTCACCCTCGGCTCCGACTACGCGCGCAAGCTCCCGCCAAAGTAGCGGCCCGCAACCGCGCACCCGCTCCGTTGCCGCGCACGTCGCGACGTGCGCGAGGTCGCAGCGAGTGCGCAGTTGCCGTGGATGGAACGTGTCGCGGCCGGGCTGCGTCCAAGAGGCGTGACTGCATTTCCCACTGATCGTCATGGCCTCGTCCACCGCGCCGCGGCCCTCGCCGCCGGCTACACCGACACGGAACTCACCCATGCACACCGGCGCAACGACCTCGTTCACCTGATTCCCGGCGTCTCGGCACCGGCCGCCGAACGCACACCCGAACAGCTCCATCGCCTGAAGGCGATCGCCGTCCTGGCGACCACCGAACCGGAACACACCCTGAGCCATCAGTCCGCAGCCGCCCTCCACGATCTGCCCATGCTGAAACCGAACCTTCGCCGTGTCCACGTCACGACCGGATCGAAGTCCGGCGGCCACCGCAGCGCGACACGACACGCACATGTCGGCGAACTCAAACCGAGTGAGGTCGTTCTGGTCGACGGCGTTCGGGTCACCTCGCTGGAACGCACCGCCGTCGACATCGCGTGCACCACATCGATGGGCTTCGCCGGTGCGCTGGCCGTGTTCGACGCCGCGCTTCGCCAGGGCGCCGACCGCACGATGATGTCGACGATGCTGCAGCGTCGACGTCCCGGCATTGCCCAGGCACGCCGCGCACTGCATCACGCCGACGGCGCCGCCGAGAATCCCGGCGAGTCCTGGGGACGTGCGCAGATGATCGAAGCCGGGCTCCCGGTCCCGCGCCTGCAGCACGAGTTCCACGACGGCAACGGAAAGCTGGTCGCGCGAACCGATTACGACTGGGACGGTCTGCTCGTCGGGGAGTTCGACGGAGATGTGAAGTACCGGAAACACCTCAAGCCCGGCGAGACACCCTTCGACGCGATGAAGCGAGAGAAGGAACGGGAGGACAAGCTGCGGAAGATGGGGATCATGGTGATCCGCTGGACCTGGAAGGACCTCGAGCAGGGGCGTGTCGTCGGCCTGATCCGCGACTGGCTCACCCGCCTCCACCTGGCCGCCGCCTGAGCGAGGACAGCAACCGCGCACCAGCCACGCACGCGCGCACGTCGCGACGTGCGCGGCAGCGCGACGGGTGCGCGGATCGACGAGAGCCGGCCGCACGGCCGGGCGGGCGGCGACTACGGGACGACGTTGACCATCCGGCCGGGCACCACGATCACCTTGCGCGGTTCGCCGTCGAGCAGCGGGGCGATCTTCTCGTCGGCCAGGGCGGTGGCCCGCACGGTCGCCTCGTCGGCGTCGGCGGCGACGGTGATGCGGCTGCGCACCTTGCCCTTCACCTGAATCGGGATCTCGATGGTGTCCTCCACCAACCACTTCTCGTCGGCCACCGGGAAAGCCCCCCGGGCCAGGAGCGAGTCGTTGCCGAGCCGATGCCAGAGTTCCTCGGCGATGTGCGGGGCCAACGGCGCCAGCATGATCACCAGCGGCTCCACCACCGCACGCGGCGCACCGGTCTTCTCGAAGTTCTTGGTCAGATGGTTGGTCAGCACCGTCAGCTTCGCCACCGCGGTGTTGTTGCGCAGTTCGGCATAGTCCTCGCGCACACCGGCGATCGTCTTGTGCAGCAACCGGATCGTGTCATCGTCGGGCTCGACGTCGCTGCAGCGCATTGCGCCGGTCTCCTCGTCGACGACGAGTCGCCAGATGCGTTGCAGGAAACGCTGCGATCCCACGACATCCTTGGTCGCCCACGGCCGTGACTGATCCAGCGGTCCCATGAACATCTCGTACACACGCAGCGTGTCCGCCCCGTAGTCGCGGCAGATGTCATCGGGGGCAACGGAATTCTTGAGCGACTTGCCCATCTTCCCGTATTCCTGGTTGACCTTCTCGCCGTTGTAGAAGAAGGCGCCGTCGCGCTCCTCCACCTCCTCGGCCGGCACGTACAGCCCCCGCGAATCGGTGTAGGCGTACGCCTGGATCATGCCCTGGTTGAACAGCTTTCGGTACGGCTCCCGGCTGGTGACATAGCCGAGGTCGAAGAGCACCTTGTGCCAGAACCGCGAATAGAGCAGGTGCAGCACCGCATGTTCGACGCCACCGATGTAGAGGTCGAGCCCGCCCGGGTCATCGGGTCCATGCAGCTGCGGCCGCGGGCCCATCCAGTAGGCCTCGTTCTCCTTGGCGCACAACGTGTCCTCATTGGTGGGATCAATGTAGCGCAGTTGATACCAGGAACTGCCCGCCCACTGCGGCATCACGTTGGCGTCGCGCGTGTAGTCCTTGAACCCGTCACCGAGGTCGAGTTCGACGGTCATCCAGTCCGTGGCCTTGGCCAGCGGCGGTGACGGTTCGCTGTCGGCGTCATCGGGGTCGAAGGAGACGGGCGCGTAATCGTCGACCTCCGGAAGTTCCACCGGCAGCATCGATTCCGGCAGCGGATGGGCCTGACCGTCGGCGTCGTAGACGATGGGGAACGGTTCGCCCCAGTAGCGCTGACGGGCGAACAACCAGTCACGCAGCTTGTACTGGATCTTGCCGGTACCGACCCCGTCGGCCTCGAGCCGTTCGACGATCTTCGCCTTGGCCTCCTCCACCGACAGGCCGTCGAGGTAGTCGGAGTTCACCAGCGGGCCGTCGCCGACGTAGGCCTCGGCCTCCACGCCCTGCTCGGAGCCGATCACCTCCCGGATCGGCAACCCGAAAGCGGAGGCGAACTCGTGGTCGCGGGCGTCGTGGCCGGGCACGGCCATGATGGCGCCGGTGCCGTAGCCCATCAGCACGTAGTCGGCGATGAACACCGGGATCTGCTGCCCGTTCACCGGATTCGTGGCGTAGGAGCCGGTGAACACACCGGTCTTGTCCTTGTTCTCCTGACGTTCCAGATCCGACTTGGCGGCGATCGCCGCGCGATACCCCTTGATCGCTCCGGCCGGATCGGCCGCACCTGCGGTCCACCGCTCGTCGGTCCCCTCCGGCCAACTTGCCGCGGTCAGGCCGTCGACCAACGGGTGCTCGGGTGCGAGCACCATGTAGGTGGCGCCGAACAGCGTGTCGGGACGGGTAGTGAATACCTCGATGGTGTGCGGTCCGCTCGCAAACCGGACCTGCGCACCGCGCGATCGCCCGATCCAGTTGCGCTGCATGGTCTTGACCTTGTCGGGCCAGTCCAGCAGGTCCAGGTCGTCGAGCAGCCGGTCGGAGTAGGCGGTGATCCGCATCATCCACTGCCGCAGATGCTTACGGAACACCGGATAGTTGCCGCGGTCGCTGCGGCCGTCGGCGGTGACCTCTTCGTTCGCCAGCACCGTGCCCAGCCCCGGACACCAGTTGACCAACGAGTCACTCAGGTAGACCAGCCGGTAGGAGTCGAGGACCTCGGTGCGTTCGGCCGTCGACAGCGCCGACCACTCGCGGCCGTCACCCACCGCGCGGGCACCGGAATCGAACTCGGCGACCAACTCGTCGATCCGCCGCGCCTTGGCCTGGTCGGTGTCGTACCAGGCGTTGTAGATCTGCAGGAAGATCCACTGCGTCCAGCGGTAGAAGTCGACATCTGTGGTGGCCACCCGGCGCCGTTCGTCGTGGCCGAGTCCCAGGCGTCGGATCTGACCCAGGTACCGCTCGATGTTGGCCTCGGTGGTGGTGCGCGGGTGCGTGCCGGTCTGCACCGCGTACTGCTCGGCGGGCAGTCCGAAGGAGTCGAAGCCCATCGTGTGCAGCACGTTCTTGCCCGTCATCCGCTGATAACGGGCGAACACATCGCTGGCGATGAAGCCGAGCGGGTGCCCGACGTGCAGGCCCGCGCCCGACGGATACGGGAACATGTCCTGGATGAACATCTTGTCCGGGGCGTCGGGGGCCGCGCCGCCGACGGCGCTGAGGTCGCCGGCCAGCGGGCCCACCGGGTTGGGCGCCTCGTAGGCATGCTGGTCCGCCCAGGTGCGCTGCCACCGGGCTTCGATCTCGCCGGCAAGCTCCGCGGTGTACCGGTGGCCGGGCACGTTCGCGTCCGGGGCCGTCGATGCGGTGCGGGAAGAATCAGCTGAAGTCACCCGACCAGCGTAAATCGTCCGCAACGATGGGCTGCCGCGGGGAGTCGGGTCGTCGGCGCACCGTCCCCGCCGCGCCCGCTCCACGGGCGGGTCCCGCACGGTGGTAAGGCGGCTCACCAACAACGATTCGTGCTGCTCCGACCGTCGGTCGTATGGTTGTCGCTGTGAACGTCCTGCTTGTTGTCGCCGCCGTCATCGTCTTCGCGCTGGCCGCGATGTGGCTCGTGGTGGGCGCGATGGGCATCACCGGCCGGCTGCGACGTAATCGGTGGGTGGGCGTTCGTGCCGACGCCACCATGCGCTCCGATCAGGCGTTTGCCGTCGCGAACCGGGTGGCCGCCCCGGGTGAGCTGGCCGCCGCGGGCATCCTCGTGCTCGCCGGCATCTTGACCCTCGGGGTGGGCGGCTACTGGTCGCTGGTGTTCGCCGTGGTCGGCTTGATCGCCGCGATGTTCGTCGTCGGGATCGTCAGTGCCTATGGTGTCCGCGCCGCCGCCGCGGTGCCGGCCGACGACCCCGCGGACGACTGCGGCACGTCGAGCTGCGGCGCGTGCAGCCTGCGGGGAGCCTGTTCGAACGAGTCCGCGCAGGCCTGACCCGCGTGGCCGCCCCGCTGGCAGTCGCGCGCGACTGGTTCAACCGCTCGCCCGTCGACGGGTTCATCCTCGCGATCATCGGGGCCGTGATCCTCGCGGCACTCCTGCCGGCCAAGGGCGACGCCGCCGAGGTGCTCGACTGGGTGGTCGTGGTCGCGATCGCCGCGCTGTTCTTCCTCTACGGCACCCGGCTGCATCCGCGGGAGGCCCTCGACGGCCTCAAGCACTGGCGCCTGCATCTCACCATCCTCGCGTTCACGTTCGTGGTGTTCCCGCTCGTCGGCCTGGCCATCGGCCCGCTCGTCGAGCCGATCATCGGCGGCGACCTCTACGCGGGCCTGCTGTTCCTGTGCCTGGTGCCGTCCACGGTGCAGTCGTCCATCGCGTTCACCTCCATCGCCCGCGGCAACGTACCCGGAGCGATCGTCAGCGCATCAGCGTCCAACATCCTGGGTGTGGTGTTGACCCCGCTGCTGGTGGTGTTACTGATGACCACCGACGGCGACGTCACGATCGACGGCACCTCGGTGCTGAAGATCCTCGGTCAGATCCTGCTGCCGTTCATCGTCGGCCAAATCGCCCGGCCGTGGGTCGGTCCGTTCTTCGCCCGGCACGCGAAGATCACCAAGCTCGCCGATCGCGGCACCATCGTGCTGGTGGTCTACGTGGCGTTCAGCGAGGGCGTCCGCGAGGGCATCTGGTCGATCGTCGACGCCGGGCAACTGGTCGCCGTCGCGGTGATCTCGCTGATCCTGGTCGTGGTGATGCTGGTGGTGACGCGCTGGGTGCCGCGGCGCCTCGGATTCTCCCGCGAAGATGTGATCGCCATCCAGTTCTGCGGCACCAAGAAGAGCCTCGCCACCGGCCTACCGATGGCGACGGTCCTGTTCGCCGGGTCGACGGTCGGTCTCATCGTGTTGCCGCTGATGATCTTCCACCAGATCCAACTGATCCTCTGCTCATGGCTGGCCACCCGCTACGGCCGTGAGGCAGACGCGGCGACGGTGCCCTAAGGCCGTACCCGCGTTTCGTCCACTGCGAGGAAACAGAAACTAGCTACACTGGCCCGATGGCTGCCGATTCGACGAAGACGATCCGGGACACCGGCGACCCCGCACCGGTGCATCGGGAGGTCCACGGGGACGTGCCGACCGCCGGCGATCTGGAGGCGGCGATCGCACATCAGGTCCGGATGCTGCGCCGCAATGCCGGGATGTCGGTCGCAGACATGGCCGCCAAGGTCGGCATCTCCAAGGCGATGCTCTCCAAAATCGAGAACGCGCAGACCTCGTGCAGCCTCTCCACCCTCGCCCGCCTGGCCGCCGGACTCGACGTCCCGGTCACCTCGCTGTTCCGCGGCGCCGACGTCGAGCGGGAGGCGATCTACACCGAGGCCGGCAAGGGCGCGGTGATCGTGGGACGCGGCACCCGCGTCGGCCATCACTACGAACTGCTCGGCGGTCTGCGCGGCCAGCACAAACGTCTCGAACCCGTATTGGTCACCCTCACCGACGACAGCGAGGTGTTTCCCCGCTTTCAACACCCCGGCACCGAGATGCTGTACATGCTCGAAGGCGTCATGGTCTACGGCCACGGCAACGCCGAGTACACGCTGCGTCCGGGTGACTGTCTGCTCCTCGACGGTGAGGGCATCCACGGGCCGCACGATCTGGTCCGGCTGCCGATCCGGTTCCTGGCGGTCACCGCATATCCGGACAATCACGACACCGAGTGACGGCCCCGGCACGACGACCTGGGCATAATGCTCCGCATGAGTGGATCTCACGTCACCCCCGAAGATGTCCCTACCGAAGATGTCGTGCGCCGCTACTTCGCGATCGTCGCCGATCTGGCATCCACCGAGGCCGATCTGCGGGGCATCCTCCATCCGGATGCGTCATTCAACGAACTGCCCAACCCCATCGCGCCGGGCGGAAACACGCGCGATGTGGAGGAGACCGTGGCCGGGTTCCTGGCCGGCAAGCAACGCCTGACGACGCAGAGCATCACCATCGACGAGGTCCTGGTCTCCGGCGATCGCGCCGGGGTGCGGTCCCGGTGGCAGGGCACGATCGGCGAGACCGAGATCGTGGCGCACATGGCCGGGTTCGTGACCGTCGCCGACGGACTGATCCTCACCCACGACACCTACGACTGCTACGAACCGTTCAGCCTGCCGGGTTGAGCCACACGCGCAGGACCGTGCCGTTGCTCAGTTTCGCGCGACATCGATCGGATGGGTCGCGAGCAGCGGCGTGGGCCACGTCTGGCGACGCAGCACCGAACCCCAGAGATCGGTCGTCGTCGGCGCCAACAGATCCTTCGCCAGTGCCGAGGCCAACAGCCAGCTGTTCTGTTCGAGTTCGGCGTCGAGCTGACGCTCACCCCACCCGGAGTAGCCGGCGAACACCCGGACCCCGTCGAGAACGTCGGCGAGTTCCGTCGGATCGCCGTCGAGGTCGACCAGCACCACGCGTCCGTCCACTGGGCGCAATGCCTCGTGGCCGGAGATGTCGGCGCCCAGCTTCACCACACCCAGGCACAGCGCGGCATCCTGCTTCACCGGTCCGCCGACGAACAGCGCCCGCGGCGATGCGGACAGGTCGGCCCACTGGGGGAGCAGGTTGTGCACCGCGGTCTGACTCATCCGGTTGAGCACCACGCCGAGGCTGCCGGCGTCGTTGTGCTCCATGATGTAGATGACAGTGCGGGCGAAGGTCGGTTCGATCAGATCGGTCGACGCGATCAGCAGTGTGCCCGGCCGGACTCGACCGGCCGTGGGCATGTCGGGTGCAGCGCCCTCCGAGTAGAACTCGGGGGTCGGATCCTCTGAGTCGTCGCCGCCGGCCACTCCCCCATCATGGCATGGCTCACCGGTCGAGGTCGGTAGTCTGAATCAGTGACGTCAGGCTCGCCGCACACCTCCCCCGGTCTGCGGGGGTTCATCCGCTCGTTGGGGCACTCGCCCGGGCTCGGGCGGCTGCTCGCGGTGCGGCTGACCAGCCAGATCACCGACGGTGTCTTCCAGGCGGCGCTGTTTGCGTCGATCCTGTTCAATCCGGAGCGACACGCCGATCCGCTGGCCGTGGCCGGCGGCCTCGCCGTGCTGCTGCTGCCGTATTCGCTGATCGGTCCGTTCGCCGGCGCGCTGCTCGACCACTGGGATCGGCGCAACGTGTTGATGTTCGCGAATGTGCTCCGGGCCGGGCTCATCTCTCTGGTCGCGCTCGCCATCGCCACCGGCGCGAGTGACACCGTGGTGCTCTTCGGTGCGCTCGCTGTCACCGGCGCCAGTCGGTTCGTCGCATCGGGCCTGTCGGCGTCGCTCCCCCATGTCGCCCACCGCGACGTCATCGTCGCCACCAACGCCCTGTTCACCACCCTCGGAGCCGGCATGCTCGCGGTCGGCGCGGGCATCGCCGCGGTCCTGCGGATGATCTTCGGACCGGACAACTCCGGCAGCGCGTTCACCACCCTCGGCGGAGTGGTGATCGCGCTGATCGCGGCAACCCTGGCGCACGGCTTCGGCCGCCTGCAACTGGGCCCCGACGAGCCCGACGACCCGGGACGCTCGGCCCTGCACGCCATCACCGTCGGCCTACCACACGGGATACGGGCGGTCGCGCACTCGCGCACCGTTGCGGCCGCGTTGTCGGCGATCGGCGCCCACCGCCTGGTCTTCGGGATCAACACGCTGATGCTGCTGGTGCTCAGCAAGGAGGCCGGGGTGGGTGATGGCCTGGCCGGGGTGTCGGTGGTCGCGGGATTCACCGCCGGCGGCGCCTTCCTCGCCGCGGTGGTCACCCCCATCTCGGTGGAACGCTACGGCCGACGCCCCACGCTGATCGGCGCCATGCTGCTCGGCGCCGTCGCCGAGGCGTCGCTGCTCACCTTTCACCCGATCGTCTTCTGCCTCGGCGCCTTCGTGCTCGGGCTGATCGGGCAGATCGCGAAACTGTGCGGCGACGTCGCCATGCAGGTGGACATCGGCGATATGGTGCGCGGGCAGGTGTTCTCCGTGCAGGACGCCGTGTTCAACATCGCCTACGTCGGCGCGGTCACCATCGCGGCACTGGCCATCCCCGACGACGGACGATCAGTGGGACTGCTGATCGTCGGTGTGGTGCTCTACCTCGTCGGCGTGATCGTGGTGCGCTTCGTGCACACGCCGCCCCATCACGGGCCGCTGGCCGTCACCGAGCCTCGAATCGGGGCGATTGGTCATCAAAACTGACGTCGGCGCGGCCGTCACCGTCGGAATCCACCAAGACGCGATCGAACCGGCCGTCACCGTCGGAGTCGACGTAGAGCCGGTCGGCCACCGGAATGCCCGCGCGGCGAGTGCCGACGAGTTCGATGTCCGCGGTGCCGTCGCCGTCGAGGTCGATTGAGCGGACCACCACCGCGTCGGCATCATCTTCCCGGCCGGCGGTCTCGTGCGGAGGCATTGGTTGGTCCACCCGACCCGGCGGGGGCGGGATCTCGAGCTCGTGTGTCGATGGTGCGCCACCCACCGGCCCCGTGGCGGGCTGCCCCCACACGCCGGAACCGTCGTCCCGGTAGAAGTCGTCGGCGCGCCCGTCGTCGTCCCGGTCGAGCGCGACGACGTCGGCCACCCCGTCGGCATCGCTGTCCCACATGGCATCGTCGCGCCGGCCGTCACCGTCGAAGTCGAGGACCACCCCATCCGGCCGCCCGTCTCCGGAGATGTCGGTGTCGGCGCCCGACACCCAGGAGGTGGTGTCGCCGTTGCCGGTCCCGAAGAGGTACTCGATGGGGTCCATGGTTCTTGGACGCTTTTCAAGCGGCTGTGGTTCCGTGGTCCGACGAAATGCTCGGCCCTCATCGCGGAGGCACTGACGACAGAACGCACGGGTCGGTTGCCGTGGCGCAGGCCGGCGACCAGCTGATGGATGGTGGTGGCCGCGGCGACAGCACGACCGAGGAGCCGATTTCCGGTGGTCATGCGTCTGCTCTGCAGGTGGGCGCCGCGGATGTGGACTCGGCGGGAACAAACCTGTCGTCGGGGAACGTCAGACCTGCGACACATTCACCTGACGCAATGTCTTCGAGGGGAAGATCGCCACCATGTCTGACAGCACCGCCGCCCACAGCGCCGCGCAGCCGAACATCAGCCCGGACCGGCCCTACGACGAGTCCACCGACCCGGCAGCGAACTCTGCGGCCGCGGCGCCGCCGGCCGATTCGGCCCGGCCCGAGCCCGTCGCGGATGCCGACCCCGTCGCGGCCGCCGAGCCCGCGCCGACGCCTGCCGCCGGTACTCAGCCCGCCCCGTCGGGTGGCGACGACACCGTCCGCCACACCACCGATGCCGCCGGTAACGATGTCGCCGTGCACTACGACGAGGCCGGCAACGTCACCCTCATGGAGGCCGACACCAACGCCGACGGCATCGTCGACACTGCTGCCGCCCCGACCGCCGATGGCGGAGCTCAGATCGTCACCGACACCGACTACGACGGCGAGGTCGACACCATCGTGCACGTCGACGACACCGGCACCGCCACCCAGATCGACGTGGTCGACGACGGCCAGATCGTGGCCACTGCCCTGGACTACGACGGCGACGGCGACGGCCAGATCGATGCCTACTCGGACGACTACGGCAACACCTACGGCGAGGACCCGACCGGCCCGGCGCCGGAGGATCCCAACACCGGCGGGTATGACGACAGCATTCTCTGAGCACCCCGCACCATCACCGGAAGCCACCCGACAGGGGGGCTTCCCCATCAAGAGTCACGGCCGTGTCGCAGCGCGCGACACGGCCGTGGTGGTATTCGGTTCGGCGCAATCCACCGCCGCCAGTGCACATTTCAACAACCCTGGCGCCAACGATCCGATGTCCGACGAGTTCCATCCCTTGATACCGCGCCCCACCCGACAAGTGCTGTGCTCGTACGCCAGATATTGCAGTGCACCAATCCCTCACCCTTCCGGTCCGCAGCAGTCCACAAACCCGGGTGGGGTTGACGGGAACCTTCCCGCTGCACCGCTGCGTCTGATCTGTGTTCCGCGAACGCGCAACACCAGCGTCCCACCAGTAAGGAGCTCACAGATGTATCCCAGTCAATCGCCGTCGACCCCGCACCGCCCGTTCATGATGGCCCCACCGATGCCGCCCATGTCGCCGCGGGTGACGGCACCGATGCCGGCCACCAACGCCGGATGGGCTGTGGCCGCGATGATCTTCTTCTGGCCGTTGGCGTTCGCTGCATTCGCCCATTCGTCCAAGGTGACCGGGCTGTGGCTGTCCGGCGACCATGCCGCCGCTCAGGACGCCGCCGACCGCGCCAAGCGACTCGGCAAGATCTCACTGCTGCTCTGGGCGATTCTGAGCGTCGCATTCATCGTGCTCTATGTGGCGATGATCGCCGAGATCATCTCCTCGGCGAGCTCCGTCTCCTACTACTGAATCGGCTCAGCCACCTCGCTGTCATCTGGGGCTGTCCACGACACGTGGGCAGCCCCAAATGCGTATCTGTGCCACGTCGGTTCGGCACAGAGCCGGCAGCGTTCACGGTCGAGGGAATGCAGCAACGGCAGGCGCGCAGCTCATGCCAACGTATTCGGCAGCAGAGCAGAATCTTTCGAGGAGATTCCGGCGAGATTCCCTCTCGAGAGCTCCGCGTGGACAACGAGGTGGTTGCGATCAGCAGCAGTGCACTGCCGGGCAGCACGGGGCTGGTGAGGAAGGGTTGAACAGTATGGCGTCGCTGTTACTGACTGTCAGGTCGGTGCTGTGACGGCGACAGATGATTCGGCGGCGGCCAGTGACCGGGCGGCGGGTAGTTCGGGTGAAACCCCTGACCGTACGGGGAGTTCGGGGGCGGATATACCCGTGCGAGATGGCCGGGTGTGGGATAACCGGGAGCGACCTGACCGAACGACTGGATCGCATGTGCCTGACGCAGCAGTCGTGCGCGTCGGCGATGCAGCAGGACGGCGCCGACGGCGGCGGCGATCGGCAAGCCGATCATGCCGACCAGCCGCCCGAAGGCCTCGGCACCCGAACTCGGGGCAGGCGTGGTCGATGCCGAGGCGGCTCGACCGATCGTGCCGAGGATCATCAAGCCCACGAGCACCCAGAGCAGGATCGCTCCGGTCAGCGCGGTCGAAGCCTGTCGACGCAGCGGGGCGGGATCCCGCGGGGGCCCGGATGGGGGCGGGTAGGCGGTCATGGCGGGCCTCTCGGTGTGGTGCGGGATGGAGTGGTCACGTCATCGAACTGGTGGGTCACATCACGTCGTCAGTGGTGTGGTCGGCTCCGCCGTCGATGTAGCTGACGGTGTCGCTGTAGCCGTCACGGTCGGTGTCGGGCGGCGGTCGGGCGCGGCGTGCTCGTGTGGCGTACAGATGAGATGCACCCGACGGGCGGCAATGTTCCCGCCGAGCACACCGAGTCCGGTCAGCGAATCAGGCCGGATTGGGAGAGAAAGGTCTGGGCATCCTCGACCGAGGCCAGACCGTCGACCGTGATCACCAGTCCGGTGCCGGCGTCGACGTAGTCGATGGTGGTGCCGGCGCCATCGGTGTCGACTTCGCCGGCGGCCTGACGGTCGGGAGACTCGATGAGGATGCCGGTCCCGTCGGTGTAGACGCCGTTGCGGATGTTGACGATGCGAGTGTCGGCCTCGTTGCTGTCGATGTGGAACATCATGTAGTCGCCGGGCGGTTCCATCAGCTCGACCAACGATCCACCTTCGGCGAAATCACACATCATCGTCACCGCTCCGTTGGTCGTGAAACCGGTTTTGCGGCAGTTGGTGGTGTCGGCCTGCAATGACCCCGGCAGGGTGGCGAGCAGGGTCGCTTCGTCTGTGACGATGCTGCCGCCGTCGTTGCCGGTGGCCGCGGCTGCCGCCGTCGACTCCGCCGCACCTGCCGCGGCGGTGGAGTCCGGGCCGGCAGGGTCGTCGGACCCGGTGCGCGTCACCACGATGGCGGCGGCGATGATGCCGAGGACCACGACGGCGGAAACGACGATCGCGGCGGTACGGCCGGTCCGACGACGCGGCGGCGTGGGGTCCTCCTGAAACTGTGGGCCCGCGATCGGTCTGCCGGTGGGCTGGCCACGGCCCGGAGGGTGGCCGAGTTGGCCGTACCAGGCCGGCATCAGTGCCTCGGGCCCGGGCACCCGCTGGTGATCGGTGTTCGGGGTGGCCCGGACCAGGGCCGTGGTCACCGCACCTTGGGCGACCACGGTTTTCGGGTCGTCGAGGGTCGCCACCGGGCCCAGCGCCCCGAGCTCGTGTTGGATACGCGGAATGCGGGACGAGCCACCGGTCAGATACAGGGCGGTGATCTGGTCGGGATGAGTGATGGCGGCGTCGAGCAGGGTCTCCCGGGTCAACCGGATCGCCTCGGTCACCGCCGGGGTGATGAGTTCGTCGAACTCGTCGCGGGTGAGCTGCAGGGTGGTACGTGCGCCGTTGGGGGCGGGCACGGTGATGGTGGCCGACGGCGTCTCCGACAGCAGCTCTTTGGCGTGTCGGATCGAGTCTTGTAGGGCTTGCAGCGTGTCGATGGGTGCCCCGCGCCGCAGCCATTCGACCAGATCCGGGTCGCGTTCGGCGATCCGGTCGAACACCCAGCGTTGGATCAACGCATCCAGGTTCTTGCCGCCGAGCCCGTTGTTCCCGCGGGCGGCGACGACCTCGAAGTCGCTGTCACCGGTGACGGTGAGGACCGCGATGTCCAGCGTGCCGCCACCGAAGTCGAACACCACGATTGTGGCGCCCGGCGCCATGGCGTGCGATCGGGAGTAGTGCGCGGCCGCCGCGCGTGGCTCGGAGATGGTGCGGATGTCGTCGGCGGGCACCCCCGCTCCGGCTGCTGCGTCGGTGAGCACCGCGATCTGCTCCGGCGCCCAGGCCTCGGGATGGGTCAGCACCACCTGGCTGGGGGGATGTCCGGCGTGCGCGGCGACCGCGCGTCCGATGATGGTGCGCAGCACCGCGCTCACCAATGTGGCGGTCGGCACGGTGTGGCCGTTGACCGTGGTCACCGATTGGCCGCCGATCAGCCGCTTCGGGGAGGCCACATACCCGGCCGGGTTGTGCTGGGCGGCATCGATGGCGGCGTATCCGACGATGACGCGCTCCGGGGTTTCCAGGAACACCGCCGACGGCATCAGATTGCTGGTGTGGGTCAGTGACAGCGTCTCCACACCGCCGCTGGTGGCGCCGGAATGGGCGGCAGCGGAGTTGGAGGTGCCGAAGTCGATGGCCAGAATCCACGAGGCGGCAGAAGGCATGTAGAAGGGGTCCTTGCTGGTTAGCGGCTGGCGCCGCTGCTGGTGGTGTCAGGGCAGTAGCCACGGATGAGCGTGCCCCGGGGCGGCGACGCGGCGGGGACCGGATCGGTGGCCCGACGTGGGGGGGTTGGTGCGCAACGTCCGCTGAGATTCGAGCACCGTCACCGATGCGTCATGTTCAGCCATCACTGCTGGTCCCCCGGTTCCCTCACCCCGCCCCTCGCCAGCCCCAGGGCAGATGCGGAGTCGCGCGTGACCCGGGGTCCGGGGATATCGGGGTGTGAGTGTACCGACACCCGACTCCGGCCGGGAACACGGCGCTGCACTACTCTGCATCCGAACAACAGAATCGTGCAGGTCTGGTCGGGGGGAACCAAATCGGCCGCCGGCGCATCCAATCATGCAGACCACACAAATCTTGCGTGCGGGCCGCGGCCGGTCACAAGGGATCTCCCTTGCAGCGGCACACCCGCAGAAGGAGACACCACACTGATGACGCGTTGGCAACCGACACTCCGCACGATCGGTATCGCAGCAACTGCGACCGCCACCCTCACCGCCCTGACCGCCTGCTCCACCGACGGCCAATCCACCAGCGACAACGCCGCCGCCAGCAGTGCGGCACAGCCGTCGGTCGATGTATCCGCCCTCGATACCGGCCCCTACCCCACCGAGCCGCGTTCAGAGTTCGGTCGCGCCACCGATGACCAGATCGTGCAGGTCGAAGGTCAACGCATGGCGCAGTTCATCGTGGTGCCTTTCGAGGTCGATCGCGATATCACCAACGGCAAACTCCCGACCTCGGCGATCAGCAGCCGCCAGAACCTGACCGTGGTTCTCGGCGAGGGCACCGCCGACATACCCGCCAACGACGAACTCCTCTATGGGTTCACCACCACCGCCGCCACCCCGGACTCCACCATTCGTGAGGGCACCAGCCGCAGCCTCAGCAGTATGGTGTTGCGCTACATGACCCCGCAGGCCGCCGAGGACGCGGCCCGGCAGCTCGCCCAACAGGTCGCCTCCAACAGCAACGCCACCGTCACCACCTTGCCCGGCCTACCCGGCACTCACGTCATCCGCGACAGCGGCACCGACGGCACCGAGCGGCTCATCACCTTCACCCCACACGACACCTACGTGATCTACGAGTGGTATCAGACCACCACCGAGCAGCAGGAGCTACTGGAACCCACAGTGCGTAAGGCGATCTCGCTGCAGACGGCATTGATCGACCAGTTCCCCGCCACGCCCACCAAGGACGAGGCGGCTGCCCGCGGCATCACCGGCCCGACCCGACCGATCGTCGATCAAGATCACGTCCTCATCTACGCGCTGCCCTACACCGACGAGGAAATGTCGGGCGGCAAAACGGGTTTGACCCCGCAAAGCATGCGCGCGGTGTACGGACCACGTGGGATGGCGCACTTCAGCAGCGACCCCGTCGGCACCTTCAACAGCCTCAACGACGCCGGCTCCACCGCCAACGCGGTCGAGCGCTCCGTGGTCTACCGTGCTGCCACCCCCGAGCAGGCCACCACGCTCATGAAGAGCTACGCGGCCAACGCCACAGGCGAGGGCATCGACTCCCCGCCCGGACTGCCGTCCGCAGTCTGCTCCACCACCAACACCACCTACACCTGCTGGGTCCACAACGACCGCTACGTCGGCGAGATCCACTCCGACAACCAGCAGGACGCCTACCAGCAGGCCTCCGCGCAGTATGTTCTGTTCACCAAAGCCGACCAGAACGACAGCTGACCGGCACGTGTAAAGGAGTCGGCGCCGGTGCGCCGACCTGCTGTCAGCGATTGCCTCCCGGGAACCGATCGGATTCGATGGTCATCTTGGGCCACGGCGGCTGGCGCAGCACGGCAGCCGAGCCCAGCGTCGCCGCGATGAGTCCGGTTATCACCCCGATCATGGCCACCCGACCGGCGTCCACGACCGGAGTCCAGGTGGTGGTGCCGTCGGTGATGGTCAGCACCCCGACCGTCACCGGCGCACCCCGGAGTCCCGTGCGCGAGACCGAGATCATCGTGGTGCGGTCGTCGATCGTGTGCGGTTCACCGAGATAGCGTCCGCCATGGGGGCGGGTGGGGTCGAGTTGGGACATGCGGCCTCCTTGACGTCGCGGCTCCTCACCGGAGAGCACTCGCAGATGGATACGGCCACCTCGCCGGGTTCACGGTGGCCAGGGGTGCCCGATTCAAGTATCGCCCCGGGCCGGTAGGTTCAGGATTCATGTACGTGAGCGAACTGGGCGAGCAATGGCGACGTGCACGCCTGCGCCCGGAAGTCGTCCACCTCGACTCCGCGGCGGCGGGCCGGTCGTCGAACGCCGTGATCGGATCCATCTCGGCGCACCTGTGGCGCGAGAGCGAGCGGGGGTCGTACGTGGCGGCCGCCGATCGCGCCGACGAGATCGCCCGGGACAAGCGCGATCTCGCGTCGCTGATCGGCCACACCGCCGACGAACTCGCGTTCCGGGAGAGCGCCCGCGCCGCGCTGCGGGCGCTACTCACCTACTGGAATCTGCCGATCTCGAGCACCGTGTGGGTGGCGAAGAACGAGTTCGGCCCGAACCTCGTGGAGTTCGAACGTCGCGGCTACGCGGTGCGGCCGCTGCCGGATGCCGACATCGCCGGCCACGTCGACACCGACGCGCTGGAGAACATGCTGCAGTTCGAGCAGCCCGACTTCATCCACATCTGCCACATCGGGGCGATGTCGGGGATCGTGCAGCCCGTCACCCGGATCGTCGAGATCGCGCATGCGGCAGGCGTTCCGGTGGTGGTCGACATGGCCCAGACCGCCGGCCACGTGCCCACCGTCACCGGCGCCGACGTCGTCTACGGCACCAGCCGCAAATGGCTGACCGGACCGCGCGGGGTCGGATTCGTCGCCGTGCGCAAAGACGCCTTGCGTCCGGTGGAGATCGAGAGTTCCGAAGCATTTGTCGCCGGCCGGCTCGGCCTGGGGATGGCGGTTTCGGAGGTACTCGCCATCGGGCAGCAGCGGGTGTTCCGCGAACTCGCCGCGATCGGCCGGGCGACCCGCGAACGCCTCGACGGCATCGGCAGCTGGGAAGTGCTCGAACCGGTCGACGAACCATGCTCCACCACCACCCTGGCGCCGCCGCCGGGCTGGCAACCATCCGACGTGGCCGCCGCCCAGGCCAAGCTGTTCTCGCTGGGCATCCTGGTCACCTGCGCCGACTCCTGGCGCGCCCCGCTGACCACCGAACAGTCGGTGCTGCGGATCAGCCCACATCTCGATGTGGAGCGCGAGGACCTCGACAAGCTCGCCGACGCGCTGCGAACGATGGGCTACTGAGACCGCACCTGCTCGACGATCTCGGTGATCGCAGGTCGCGCCCGGTCGGCGTCGGCGTCCACCAGCCCGATGCGGGTGCGCCGGTGTAGGACATCGCCGACGGTGAGCGCGCCCTCGTGGGTGAGTGCGAACTCCACCTCCGCCCGGACGACGTCGATCTCGTCGACGATCGGCTCCAGTGGCCGCTCGACCTGTGCCGACGACACCACCTTGGTCGCCTCGGAACCGAAACGGCTGATCAGCGACGCCGGCAGCTCCGGCGGTTGCGCGATTCCGGCGGCGCCGATGAGCGGGGTCGTCGCGGTGATGCAGCGACCCGCGGGCAGTCCCCCGGCCGCCACCGCAGCATCGACGGCGTCCTGCGCCATGCGCCGGTACGTGGTCAACTTTCCGCCGAGCACACCGACCACCGTCTGATCGCTCACCTGTATCCGGTGCCGCCGCGAGAGATCGGCGAGACTTCCGGCGCCCGAAGACCTGCCGTCACCGACGTCGACGAGTGGCCGTAGCCCGGCGTAGGTCCCGATGATGTCGGACCGGGTCACCGGCCGGTCGAGCGCAGGGTTGATCGCCTCGAGCAGATAGTCGACCTCGGCGTGCGACGCCTGCGGGACGTCGGGGATCGGACCGGGCGCATCGACGTCGGTCAGGCCGACGAACACCCGCCCGAGCGGCTCGGGCAAGGCGAACACGAACCGCGAGATCGACCCGGCCACCGGTACCGTCAGCGCACCGGCGGGGTGGCCGAAGGTCGCCGCGTCGAGGATCAGATGGGTACCGCGACTCGGCCGGATCCGGACGGTCGGGTCCACCTCACCGGCCCACACGCCGGCGGCGTTGACGACCGTACGGGCGGCCACGTCGAAGGTCTCGCCGGTGCGGGCGTCGGTCAGCCGGGCGCCGGTGCCGGTGACCCGGTCGGCGCGCGTGTGGGTGCAGATCATCGCGCCGAAGGCGGCGGCCGTGCGGGCGACCGTGACCACCAACCGGGCGTCGTCGACGAGTTGCCCGTCGAAATGCGCGGTGGAGCCACGCAGCCCGCTCCGCGAGGTCTGCGGGCACAATTGAAGGGTCTCGGTCACCGACAGCCGTCGCGGCCCGGGCAACACCGAGGCGGGGGTACGCGCCACCCGTCGCAGCACGTCGCCGGCCCCCACGCCGGTCCGGATCATCGCCGCCGCGGTGCGTGCACCGAAGTCCGGCACCACCTGGGCCAATGGACGGATCAGGTGCGGAGCGATGGTCGTCATCAGGTGATGCCGCTCGACGGCACTCTCGTAGGCGATGGGCAGATGCGCGCCGGCCAGGTAGCGCAATCCGCCGTGCACCAGCTTGCTGCTCCACCGCGAGGTGCCGTACGCCAGATCGTGCGCCTCCACCAACCCGACCCGCAGCCCGCGGGTCGCGGCGTCGAGGGCCACGCCGACGCCGGTGATCCCGCCGCCGACGACGAGCACGTCGAGCGGGTGGTCCTGCTCGGCCAACTCGCTCAGCCAGCGGCGCCGCCGGGTGGCGTCGAGTCCCGTCATCCGATGATCGTCGGTGGCTCGCCGTCGGGACGGCGCAGATACGACGACAACGCGTGGTGCAGTTCCCTGCTCCACTCGTCGCCGAGGATGGACTCGACCAGCGCGCGCGACTGAATCGCCGACTGGGTGATCAACAACACCATCGACGCCAGCTTCTCCGGGTCACCGTCGCGGACCTGGCCTCGCCGCTGCCCGTGGGCGATCGCATCGGAGAGGATGGCGAGCACCCCCTGCTGACTGGTCCCGAGACGGTCGAAGACATAGGGCGTCATGAACTCCCGCTGGGCCCGCCACAATGCCGCGACCAGTTCGTCGTCGCGCAACGCCGCCGCCACCCGCACCACCAGATCCACGGTGGCGTCGAACTCCGCGGTGCGCAGCGGAGTGACGTCGGTGACCGCCGTGACGATGCCCATCACCTCGCGGGTCAGCAATGCGCGAGTGATCTCGGACATGTCCGTCCACCGCCGGTAGACGGTGGGACGGCTGACGCCGGCCTCTCGGGCCACCTCGGCCAACGTCACCTTGTGTCCGTCGCTGCGGATGAGGCAGGCACGGGCCGCGTCGAGTACCTGCTCACCGATATCAGCTTTACAGATTGACATGATGTGTAACATCGTAACCTATGGCAGGCCTGCCCCACGACCACCGCACCGACCGGACAGCGGTCGGCCACGTGACCGTGCTGGTCAATCCGCATGCGCGTCACGGCGCCGGCGGGGCGGTCGCCGAGACCGCGGTCGCCGAGTTCGCGGCGCGCGGTGTCGACACCGAGATCATCACCGGATCCGACGCCCAGGATGCCGCCGAACGGACCGGCAAGGCCGCCCGCGGCGACACCGACGGCATCGTCGTGGTGGGTGGGGACGGAACCATCCGGCTCGCCGTCGAAGCGACCTTCGGAACACACAAGCCGCTCGGCATCGTGCCCGCCGGCTCCGGCAACGACGTGGCCCGCAATCTGGACATCCCACGCGACGACGTCACCGCCGCGGTCGAGATCATCGCCACCGGGCACACCCGGGCCATCGATCTCGGCCGGGTGACCTTCCCGGATGGCCGCGGCGCGCTGTTCGTCACCGTCGCCGCCACCGGCTTCGATGCGTCGGTGACCGCACGCGCCATCGACATGCGGTGGCCCAAGGGTCAGGCCCGGTACACGCTGGCCGCGCTGCGCGAACTCGTCCGACTGCCGTCCTATCACTACGACGTGCGTGTCGACGATGTCGAGGTCGACGACGACCTGGTGTTCGCCGCCATCGGCAACACCACCTCATACGGCGGCGGTATGCAGATCACCCCGCGGGCGTCGATGACCGACGGCCTGCTCGACCTCACGCTCGCCCATCATCCGGAGCGGTTCGCCCGCGCCACTGTTGCGCGGGTGTTCCCGAAGGTGTTCGGCGGAACCCACGTCGATCACCCGATGGTGCGCACGATGCGCGGCAAACAGATCGAGCTCTACTGCGATCCGCCCGCCTTGGTGTCAATCGACGGCGACATCGTCGGCGAGCTGCCGGCGGTGTTCGAGGCCGTGCCGGCGTCGGCGGCGGTGTTCGCCCCCTCGTGATCCTCGGCGGGCGCGCGTTCCGCTGCTCGGCGCGCGAGTGGTGATCAGCCCTGCTGCTGCCACCACTCCCGCAGCGCCTCCTCGGCCTCCTCGTGGCTGAGCGGTCCGCGATCGAGGCGCAGTTCCTTGAGGTAGCGCCAGGCCTCGCCCACCTTGGGACCGGGCGGCAGTCCGAGCAGCTGCATGATCGCGTTGCCGTCGAGGTCCGGGCGCACCCGCTCGAGATCCTCCGCGGCCTGCAGATCGGCGATCCGGGCCTCGAGATGGTCGTAGTTCTCCTGCAGCCGCCGCGCTCGCCGCTTGTTGCGCGTCGTGCAGTCGGCGCGCACCAGCTTGTGCAGCCGATCCAGCAGCGGACCGGCGTCGGTGACGTAGCGCCGCACTGCCGAGTCGGTCCAGGCGCCGTCGCCGTAGCCGTGGAATCGCAGATGCAGGAACACCAGCTGCGACACGTCGTCGACGATGGCCTTCGGATACTTCAGCGCGCGCATCCGCCGCCGCACCATCTTGGCGCCGACCACCTCGTGGTGATGGAAACTCACGCCGCCGCCCGGCTCGTGACGACGGGTGGCGGGTTTGCCGATGTCGTGCAGGAGCGCCGCCCACCGCAGCACCAGGTCGGGATCGCCCTCCTCGAGGTCCATCGCCTGCTTCAGGACGGTCAACGAATGTTGGTAGACGTCCTTGTGCTGATGGTGCTCGTCGATCGTCAGCTTCATCCCGGGCACCTCCGGCAGCACCCGCTCGGCCAGTCCGGTGTCCACCATCGCGTCGACCGCCTCGAGCGGATGCTCGCCGAGAATCATCTTGTCGAGCTCGGCGCGCACCCGTTCGGCCGTGATGCGTTCGATCTGCTGAGACATGTCGGCGATCGCGTCGAACACCCGAGGTGCCACCCGGAACCCAAGCTGGGAGACGAACCGGACCGCGCGCAACATGCGCAGCGGGTCGTCGTGGAAAGACTCCTGCGGGGTGGCCGGCGTGTCGATCACGCCGGCCAGCAGGGCAGTGAGCCCGTCGAGCGGGTCGACGAACTCGGCCGGACCATCGCGGCCGACACGCACCGCCATCGCGTTGATGGTGAAGTCGCGACGAACCAGGTCCCCGTTCAGGGAATCGCCGAAGACGACCTGCGGGTTGCGGCTGACCCGGTCGTAGGAGTCCGCGCGGTAGGTGGTGATCTCGATGGTCGCGTCGCCCTTGCGGGCGCTGACCGTGCCGAACTCGATGCCGGTGTCCCACTGCGCGTCGGCCCACCCAGACAGGAGCGCAGTGACCTGCTCGGGCCGCGCATCGGTGGTGAAATCCAGATCGCCGGCGAGCCGGCCGAGGACAGCGTCACGCACCGACCCGCCGACCAGATGCAGCTCGTGACCGGCGTCGGCGAACAGTGTCCCCAGGGGGACCAACACGTCCGAGAACGCCTGGAGCGAGACTGCCGCGCCGGCCAGCAGACGAGTTCGGCGATCGGGGTCGGTCACGGCAAGACAGCCTACCGTCGACGCCTTCGCCATCCGCAGCGCATCCGGTGCCCGATGGCCCCCCGAGTAAGTGCCGACCGGCCACGATCAGGGTGAACCGGGGCACAGACCACCGCCCATCCGTGCCGACGCCACCGACTTCGCCACGGCCCATCCAGGCAAACGCCAGGTTGCCAGCGGCTAGCATCGGAGACGTGTCCGCCGACCCGTCCACCGACCCCTCTGACGTCTCCGACGACGTCATGGCGGGTTCGCGTGGTCCCAACGGCGCCGGCCGCCGCGATTCCGGGCGCCAGGATTCGGCCAGATCGTCCGATTCTGGCACCGGTCACCGGGTCACCCCGGCCGACCTCGCCCGCGCGAACTCCCGCGGCAACGGCGGCGGAACCGGCGCGGGATCCACCACGACCGACGACTCGGGCGGCACCGGGCGCCGGGGACGACGCGGGCGACGGCGCCGCGGGCGACGGCCGCCACATCCGGGCGCGACCGAGCCGGCCCGCGACGAGAAACCCGCCGCCGAACGACGTGACACGCCCAATCCCGGACAGATGCCCAAGAGGTCCGGCACCGCCGGCCACGTCGAGGAGGAGCTGCGGCCGACGCACTCGCGGGTCTCGCCGCCGAAACCCTCCGACCTGGTCGCGGTGACCGCGAAGGTCACCAAGACCGGTTTGACCCACCCGGCGGTCGGCGCCGAGGCGACGTCGACGACGTCGAAATCGACGAACCGGCGCCGCAGCGGCGGCAAGGGGACCGAGCGCAACCAGGAGCGGCTGCGCACCGTGCGCGAGACGTCGGCGGGCGGCCTGGTCATCTCCGATCTGGACCTGCCGGACGCAGAACTGTGTGCCGCACTCATCGGCCGCATGGACCGTCGGGGCCGAATGATGTGGTCGTTGCCCAAGGGTCATATCGAGACCGGGGAGACCGCGGAGCAGACCGCGATCCGCGAGGTCGCGGAGGAAACCGGGATCAGCGGCACCGTGGTCGCACCGCTGGGCAAGATCGACTACTGGTTCGTCAGCGAGGGTCGCCGAATCCACAAGACCGTGCACCACTACCTGCTGCGCAGCATCGGCGGCGAACTGTCGGATGCCGACTACGAGGTCAGCGAGGTGGCGTGGGTGCCGCTCGAGGAGTTGCCCCGCAAGCTCACGTACTCTGACGAGCGGCGACTGGCCCGGATGGCCCGCGGCGTGATCGCCGATCTCGCCGCCGACCCGACCCGGTTGGCCCAGTCCGAGGCCGAGAGCATCCGCACCGAACCCAACGCCTATGAGAGAGCCGCAGCCGCCCGCAACCAGCGCCGCAACGAGCCGTTGCCACCGGCGCGGTCGCGTCGACGGCGGCGGCGGCCGCGGCGCCCACCGGCCGGCGATGCCTGAGCCTGCACCGTTCCCGTTCCCGCTGCTTCTCCGCCGATCCGCGCATGGTCCCGCTGCGTTCATCCCCGCTGTGTTCGTCGCCGTGCTCGCACTCGTGGTCGTCTCCTGCGGACTGGCCGTGTTCGCGCCTGCCGGTCCGGCCGGCGCCGCACCCGTCGCCGATGACGAGGCCGGCACATCGACCGGCGGTATCGGCTCCTTCCTGCGTCTGACGATCGACGAGATCACCCCGTCGATCGTCACCAGCGGCGGCGGCGCCGACGTCACGGTGAGCGGCACCGTGCACAACATCGGCGACCGCGATCTGGCCGACCTGTCGATCCGGCTCGAACGCGGCGACGCGGTCGCCGACGCCGACGGACTGCGCAGCAGTCTCGCGGTGACCCCGGTGCCCGTGAGCGCGGCCACCGCATTCCGCCCCATCACCGACGAACTCACCCCCGGCGAGTCGGACACCTTTAGCGTCACCACTCAGCTGTCGGCGGCCGACGGCCTCGACATCCAGCGCACCGGAGTGTTCCCGCTCACCGTCAACGTCAACGGCGTCCCCGACTACGGCAACGCCGCCAAGCTCGCACAATCGCGCACACTGCTGCCCGTGCTGTCGCTGCCTCCCAACGCCGCGCGGGCCGATCAGTACGTCGACCCCAGCACCGACGTCGGGGACGCGAACATCGATGGCGACCTCGGCTCCGACGGGTCGGTCTCGGCGAATCTGTCGAGTCCGGCGCAACTCACCATGCTGTGGCCGTTGGCCGCGCCGCCGCAGCTCACACCCGGCGTGCTGGGGGGCAACACCGAACCGGTCCGCCTGGTCGGCGAGGCCATGGCCCGCTCCCTGTCCGACGGTGGCCGGTTGCGCACACTGCTCGACGCCGCCCGGTCGGTGGCCGGTGCCGCCGCCGAACCGACGCCGACTCCCCCGGCACCCGAGCCGCCGGCGCCCGGGGCCAGTGCCCCGGCCGAACCGACGGACCCCGCCGCGTCGATGCCTCCGGCCTCGGGAGAGGCCGGCCCGCCGACCTCCGCAGCCCCCCAGAACGCCCAATCCCGACTGGCGCAGAGTATGTGCCTGGCGGTGGACCCCGACCTGTTGGTGACCGTGCGGGCGATGTCGCTGGGCTACGTCGTGTCGTCGGATCCGATGGACCCGACGTCGCCGACCACGCCGGGTACCGGCCAGCCCGCCGCCCTGCAGTGGCTGACCGAACTGCGTGAACTCGCCGGCCGGATGTGTGTGGTCGCGTTGCCGTTCGCGCAGGCCGACCTCACGTCGTTGTCCCGGATCAACGACTCCGGGCTGACCGACGCGGCCCTGTCCGGTCCCGCCGATGTCGTCGACACCGTGCTCGGTGTGCGCAGTGTCCGCGGCCTCACGGTGCCGGCGCTCGGTGCGATCGACACCACCGGCGCCGAGGTCCTCGGGTCCGCGTCGATGGGTGCCGCGGTCACGTCGACCAGCAGCGTGGCCACCGAGCGCGCCGACCCCACCGGGCGATACCGCGTGGGTGACCTGGCGGTGCAGACCACCGAGGCCCAGGTGACCGCAGCGCTCGCCGGGCTCGGCGACGCACCCACCACGCCACCCCTGACGACGGCCGACGAGGAGGTCTCGTTCGCCGGCGAATCGGCCACCGCCCGCCGACAGGCCGCGGTCGCCGCGGTGGCGTACCCGGCGATCGACGCACCCGCCCCGTCGAGCCCCACCGGTCTGCCGACCGCAGGTCGCAGCGAGTTCGTCGTTCCGCCGACCTACTGGTCGCCCACCGCCGACGACACCGAGGCGCTGTTCACCACGGCGACGCTGCTGCTCGAGGCCGGCGCCGCCGCACCGGCACCGCTGACCGAGGTGCGCGCCGCGCTGGGCGCGACCGTGACGGCGGCTCGCCTGGTCGAGCCACCGGGCGTCGAATCCCTCGCCGAACTGGGTATGGCCGTCTCCGACGACGTCGCCGCCACGATGGACGACGCGGCCGAACTGTCGTTCCAGCTCCAGGCATCCCTGATGAGTTCGGCCGACGTGGCCGCGACCCCCGAGCGCTACGTGGCCCCGCTGCGGGAGGATCTACTGCGCGCGATCCGCACCCCGGACACCGCGTCGGCGGCGTTGCGTGCCGATCTGCGCGGGCAGCGCGCTGCCCGCGTCACCGCCGTCGACGCCACCCTGCAGCGGATGCGCAACGCCGTGACCCTGCTCGACCCCGGTGGTCGGTACACCCTCGCCTCCGAACGCAGCCCACTGCTGCTGGTGGTGCGCAACGACCTGTCCCTGCCGATCCGGGTGCGGATCAACGTCGACGCACCGTCCGAACTCGATGTCGGCGACCTCGGGGTGATCGAGATCCCCGCGCGCGGCACCCGCCAGATCCAGCTCCCGACCCGCGCGGAGACCTCCGAGGAGGCGATCACCGTCACCATCGGGTTGACCACCTCCAGCGGCATCTCCGTCGGGTCGCCCATCCGGCTGTCGGTGCATGCCAACGCCTACGGCAAACCACTGTTCTGGGTGACCATCGTCGCCGCGGTCGTGCTGGTCCTGCTGGTGGCGCGCCGCCTGTGGCACCGCTTCCGCGGACAGCCCGACCCCGCCGACGAGGACCGTCCCGACCCCGACGAACACGATCGCCTGCTGGCCGGTGCGACCTACCAGGAACGCCGCCGTAACCTGCAGACCGAACACCCGGGGCACGAACACCCCGACGAGCATCACCCGCACGAACATCGAGACATGGCGTCGCACCCCGAGGAGACCCCCGACCATCAGGAGCCGACCACGACGAGTTCGAGTGACGGGGACAGGCCATGAGTGAACAGCGACCACCGGAGTCGGGCCGGGCGACTCCGCGACGGATCCCGCCGGGAGCACCGTCCGCTCCGCCTCCGCGCGGCACACCGGCGGGTCGCGGCCGGCCCGCTGCGCCACGGTCGCGAACGGACACCCTCACCGACTCCCGCAACCCGCGTGCAACGCCGACCGGCGGCACAAATGCCGGTGAACGTGCGGGCGTCGACATCGACGAGACGTCGACCGGCCTGTCGCGCGACTCCGACGCCAGCATCCTCAAGACCAGCGGCTCCATCGCGCTGGCGACGCTGACCAGCCGCATCACCGGATTCGTGCGCACCGTCCTGGTGCTCGCGATGCTCGGTCCGGCCATCGCGTCGGCGTTCCAGGCCGCCTACGTGCTGCCGAACATGATCGCCGAGGTCGTCCTCGGTGCGGTGCTCACCGCCATCGTCATCCCCGTGCTGGTGCGGGCCGAGGCCGAGGACGACGACGGCGGACGCGCCTTCATCAACCGCATCTTCACGCTGACGGTGGTCACCCTGGGCGCGGCCACCGTCATCTCGTTGATCGCCGCTCCCCTGCTGACCTACCTCAACGTCGGCGACGGCGACGTCAACCGGGACCTGACCACCGCACTCGCCTACCTGCTGCTGCCCGAGATCCTGTTCTACGGCCTGTCGGCCCTGTTCATGGCCATCCTGAACATGAAGGGCTTCTTCAAGCCGGGCGCGTGGGCACCGGTGCTCAACAACATCGTCCAGATCGCGACGCTGGTGCTGTACGCCGCGATGCCCGGCGAGATCACCCTCAACCCGGTGCGGATGTCCGATCCGCAGCTGTTGGTGCTCGGCATCGGCACCACCCTGGGCGTCGTGGTGCAGGCGATGATCCTGGTGCCGTGGCTCAAGCGCGCCGGGGTCCGGCTGCAGCTGCAGTGGGGACTCGACGCCCGACTGCGCCGCTTCGGCAACATGGCGGTGGCCATCGTCATGTATGTGGCGATCCTGCAGGTGGGGCTGGTCGTCACCTATCGCATCGCCGCGCACGCCGACGCCGCCGGCATCAGCGTCTATGCCACCCACTGGCAGCTGCTGCAACTGCCCTACGGCGTGCTCGGTGTCACCATCCTCACCGCGATCATGCCGCGGATGTCGCGCAACGCCGCCGCCGACGACAACCGCGCGGTCGTCGACGACCTGTCGCTGGCCACCCGACTGACAATGGTCGCGCTGGTGCCCGTGGTCGCCTACATGACGTTCTTCGGTCCGGCCATCGGTGTCGCCGTGTTCAACTTCGGCAAATTCGATGCCGAGACCGCATCACAGCTCGGGTCGGTGCTCGCCTGGGGTGCGTTCACGCTCATCCCCTACGCGATGACGCTGGTCCAGCTGCGGGTGTTCTACGCCCGCGAGGACGCATGGACGCCGACGGTGATGGTGCTGGGCATCACCGTGGTCAAGGTGGCCGCGTCCCTGCTGGGTCCGGTGCTGTTCACCGATCCCGAGCTGGTGGTCCGCTGGCTGGCGCTGTCCAACGGGCTGGGCTATCTGGTGGGTGCGGTGGTCGGACACTTCCTGCTGCGAAAGCGGCTCGATGGCGCCCGGCTGACCGATGTCGCGCGGACCACCACGGTCACCCTGGTCGTGTCGGTGGGCATCAGCGCCATCGTGTGGGCCGTCGCCCAGCTGTCGGGCCTGCACCTGATGATGACCGAGGCCGGCAAGTTCGGCTCGCTGATCTACCTGGTGCTGACGGCGGTCGTCGTGCTCGGCGTCACCTACGCCGGGCTGGCGGTCGCCCGCCTGCCCGATGTGGTCTCGATCGGGCTGACAGTACGTCGCGTGCTGGGCAGATTCATCCCGGCCTTGGCACCGGCTGAGAGCCCGGTAAGAGATTCGACAGCAACCATCACGGTTCAGTTTCCGCAGACCGCCACAGACGAATCGCTCCCGTACTCTGGTCAAGTACAGGTGCTCCGGCGATTCGACCGGGGTACTGCCACATGGCAGTCGTACTCGGTTCACAGCGGTGGAGCCGCGCGCCTCCGCGATGGTGGCGAGATGCGGATCCACGCGCCCCGCGACATGCGCTATCGCAGGAGAGGAGCTCGGCGCGTGACTGACAATGAGATCGGTGCCACGCAGGACACCGAGATCATCCCGGACTCTCCGGCCGACACCGGCGGCTCGGTGGGGGTCGATGATCGGTCCGAGACGTCGACGGCGGAGACTGCCGCCGACCGCGTTGGCGATTCCGGTCACACCGAGAAAGACTCGGACACAGAGAAACCCGACCAACCGGCCACGCCGGCACCGGCCACCACCCGGATGCCGTCGGCCGGTCCCCCCGCACGTCCACGCGGTCCGCGCCTGGTGCCCGGCGCGGCCGTCGCCGGCGGCCGCTACCGGCTGCTCGATCATCACGGCGGTACCCGCGGTCTGCAATTCTGGCGGGCGCGCGACATCAACCTCGACCGCGAGGTCGCACTGACCTTCGTCGACGCCGAACAGCTCGCGCCGCCACCACGGCGCGGCGAGACCGCCAAGGTCACCGATGACGGACCACAGGGCGTGCTGTCGCGGACGCTGCGGCTTGGTCAGATCTCCTCGGCCGGGGTCGCGCGCGTGCTCGATGTGGTGCGCGGATCGTCGGGCGGCATCGTGGTGAGCGAATGGGTCACGGGCTCGTCGCTGGCCGAGGTGGCCCGTTCCGAACCCTCCCCCATCGGCGCGGCACGCGCGGTGCGCGCGCTGGCCGCCGCGGCCGAGGCCACCCACCGCTCCGGCGGTGCGCTGTCCATCGACCACCCCGATCGCATTCGGATCAGCACCGACGGCAACGCCGTCCTCGCCTTCCCCGGCACCCTGGCCGGTGACGACAAGTCCTCCGACGTCCGCGGTCTGGGGGCGGTGCTCTACGCCCTGCTGCTGGCCCGCTGGCCACTCGACGGCCGCACCGGCACCCAATTGGTCACCACCTCCGACACCACCGACGAGGTCGGCGGTCTGCCCATCGCGCGGCCCGACAAGAACGGCACGCCGGTCGAGCCCCGCGAGGCACGACCGGACACCCCCTTCGAGATCTCGGCCGTCGCCGCGCGCGCCCTGGACGGCAATCGTGGGATCCGCACGGCCGGAACGGTGCAGCACGTGCTCGATCAGGCGACGGTCATCGACCTGAACACCGATATGTTGCCGGCGATCGAGACCGACCGGGACCCGATCACCATGGCGCCCCCGCCGGCCCGCACGGCACCCGGCACCGAGCCCGAGCACACGGGCCGGCGCAACATGGCGCTGCTGGCCGGGGCCGGGTTGTTGGCACTGTTCGTCATCATCGCGCTGATCGTGTGGGCGACCAACATCTTCGGCTCCGACGGCGACGCCTCCGACATCGACTCCATCCTCACCACCACCTCCGCACCGCCGGCCCCCGAGACCCAGAACGAGGCAGCGCCGCCACCGGCCGCGCCGGCGCCCATCCCGCTACAGCGGGTGAATCTGGTCGACTTCTCCAATCAGCCGCCGGACAGTTCCGCCAACCTGGGCAACGTGATCAGTGGTGTCGCGCCCCCCTGGAGCACCGACATCTACCGTGGCTCACCCGATTTCGGCGGCCTCAAGGATGGACTCGGGCTGATGTTCGACCTCGGCAGCGACCAATCCGTCGCAACCGTCACCATCCGGACACCCACTCCCGGCTTCGACGTGTCGATCCGGACCGCGACGTCGGCGCAACCCACCTTCGCCGAGACCACCGAGGTCGCCACCGGCACCGTGTCGCAACCGTCCACCACCATCACCATCCCGAACCCCACCGAGGCCCCGTTCGTGATGGTGTGGTTGACCTCGCTGCCGGCCGGTGGCGGTGGCTTCCAGGCCGAGATCGCCCGGGTCTCGATGGCCGGCTGAGCCGCGCCGACAGCAACCTAGTTCTTGCCGACAGCAACCTGATTCGGGCCGCCGGGCACCTCGTGCGGCGCGACCGCGTCCGCCGACGCTGCTGCCGGTGCCCATCCGGGCGGACCGAGGACCAACCCGAGTCGTGTGCGAAATCCTCGCGCCGCCCGTACATCCCGGGCGATCGCCACGTATTCGTGGGTCTGCAACCGCCAGATGTTGTAGGTGTCCACCGGGGTGGTGAGTCCGTAGGTGGGTCGGTGCACCTCGGGTGCGAAGCTGCCAAAGAGGCGATCCCAGATGATCAGGGTGCCACCGTAATTGCGGTCCAGATATTCGCTGTCGCTGCCGTGATGAACCCGATGATGTGATGGCGTGTTGAAGATGTATTCGATGGGCCGCCAGAGCTTTCCGATGTGTTCGGTGTGAATCCAGAACTGGTACACGAGATTCAGTGAATACGCCGCAAAGACGATGGCCGGCGGAACACCCAACAGGGGGAGTGGTAGCCACATCAGGATGCCGGCGCTGTTGTTCCACTTCTGCCGCAGCGCCGTGGTGAAGTTGAAGTACTCGCTGGAGTGATGGGCCTGATGCGTCGCCCAGATCAACCGCACACGGTGGGCCAGTCGGTGCTCCCAATAGAACAGGAAATCGAGGCCGACGAACGCGATCACCCAGGTGTACCAGGCATCGGCGGGCAGCTGCCAGGGCGCCAGATAGGCGAAGATCGCCGCATAACCGAGCAGCGCCAACGCCTTCCATGCCGCGCTCGTGCCGATCGACACCACACCCATGAGCAGACTGGCCCGCGAGTCGCGCGGGTTGTACGTGCCGGGTTCGGCGGAGAGGCGCTGCGTACCGGCCGATTGGGCACGCTGGGAGGGACGTTCGCGATCGGTGTGGTCCAACTTCCAGGCCGCCCACCATTCGAGCGCCACCATCGTCACGAAGAACGGCACGGCGAGCACCGTCGGCTCGCGCATCGCCTCGGGAAGAAAATCCAGCACCGGTCACTCCTTGCTCGGCGGCCATCGGGCCGACATATCTGACATGTTCACGTGTCAGATATTTCTGACACGATAGCGTGTCAGATAACGTGCTGTAAACAGATCACGTGAAGTCCACTCGAGGAGCCACGTGTTCGCAGCGGCAGGAGCGTGCAGGATGACCACCACCGGCGGTCGGCGCTACGGCGGCGCCGACGCGGCGCAACGGCAGGAACGCCGGCGGACCGACCTCATCGTCGCCGGACTCGATCTGTTCGGCAGCGAGGGATTCGCCAACGTGTCGGTGAAGCGGATCTGCGACCGTGCCGGGCTCACCCAGCGCTACTTCTACGAGTCCTTCGATGATCGGTTCGCCCTGCTCGCGGCCGTGTACGAGGACTGCGTCGTGGTCGCCCGCACCGCCACCGTGGCCGCCGGTGGCCCCTTCGTCGCCGACGCCGGTGCAGCGGGCATCGCTGCCGGCGACGCCCCGGCCGTCGCGCGAGCCACCCTGGGCGCCTTCATCGGCACACTGGCCGATCAGCCGCGCCGCGCCCGGGTGATGTTGGTGGAGGTCGTCGGCGTCAGCCCGGACCTCGAACGACAACGCCTGACGGCGATCCACGGGTGGGCCGACCTCATCCTGACGCTGGCGCTGGGGGAGCGGCGGCCCGATCGTCGGCAACGGCTGGCGGCGATCGGTCTCGTCGGCGCGGTCACCCAGCTGCTCGTGGACTGGTACACGGGCACCGCAGGAGAGTTCGCGCCCGGGGATGTGACCGATGGTGATCTGTTCGACCTCGACACGATTCTGGAGGTCAGCGTGGAGCTGTTCGTGGCCGCCTACCAGCGGCTACTCGGCTGAACCCGACCCCGGCCCCGAGCGGCACGCCCGGCGGATTCCACAGGCGTGTGCGGTGTCCCCTGATCTGTGGACAACGCGCAGGTCACTGGCACATCCACAGTTCAGTTCCACTAATCTTCATTCCCATGACTCGGGGGAGCGTCGACGCACGCAGCGACGAGGACCTGCTCCTCGCCCATGTGCGCGGCGATCCCGGCGCCTTCGCGGTGCTCGTCGAACGACACCACGCCTACCTGTGGTCGGTCGCCTGCCGCACCAGCGACAACCGCGACGATGCCGCCGACGCGCTCCAGGACGCACTGCTCAAAGCCCATCGGATGGCCGACCAGTTCCGCGCCGACGCGAAGGTCACGAGCTGGCTGCACCGGATCGTGGTGAACTCCTGCCTCGACCGCATCCGGCGCAACCGGGTCCGGCTCAGCGTGCCGATCCCCACCTACGACGTCGAGCCGTACGCCGACGAACGTGACCAGATGGCCGCAGTGGATCTGTCGCTGTCGATCGGGCGCGCACTCGACGCCCTGCCACCCGATCAGCGCGCAGCGGTCGTCGCCGTCGACATCGAGGGCATGACGATCGTGGATGCCGCCGAGCGACTCGGCGTGCCGGTGGGAACCATCAAGAGCCGCTGTTCGCGTGGTCGACTACGTCTCGCGCAGATCCTCGGCCACCTGCGCGACGGGTGATCGTGGACTCGGCGACAATTGCTCACAGATCCGATGGAACCGGACCGTGGCCCGGTGCGTCCTAAAGTTGACGAGCACGAGCAGACGTCCGGTCGGGCGGCTGATCGAATGGCCAAAGAAGTGGGAGAGTGCAGCGATGGTCCCGCCGGGAGCAGACAATGACGAGACGTCATCCGCCGCTCAGTCCTCGCCCTACCCACAGCCGCCTTATCCGGTCGACCTGCTCGCCGATCTGCATGCGGACGCCCTGCCGCCCGACGTCGCCGCACACATCCGGTCACGCCTCACCGACGACCCGCACGCCCGGTCGGTACTCGAGGCGCTCGACCGCACGACCCAGGACCTGCACGATGCTCCGGTCCCGCCGGTTCCGGTCCCACCCGCCGTCGACGAGATGACCCGCCAGACGCTCGACCGAATCAGCGCCGAAGTATCCGCCGGCGCCGGCGGCACCGTCGTCGCACCACGTCGTGCGCACCGGGCCTGGAGGTGGGCGGCAGTGGGTACGGCCGGTGCCGCGGCGGTTGCCGCCGTCGCTGCGATATCGGTCGCCGTGGTGCGCTCGCCGGAGCCGAGCACGCCGGTGCAGGCCCAGCCGTCGACCACCGCCGACCAGTCGGGGCCGGGGGACCGGGTCACCCTGCTGTCGGTGCTCGGCAACCACGATTTCGACCCGTTCGGCTCCGAGGCGGCGCTACGCCAATGCACAGCCGCCAACGGCGTCTCGGCCGACACCGGCATCGTCGGCTCCGGACAGGTGTCGCTGCAGGGCCGGGACAACGCCGTCGCCATCCTGCTCGCCACCGGCGTGGCCGGCGTGTTCGATGCGCTGGTCGTCGGACCGGACTGCAGCGCCGGCAACCCGTCGACCATCTCGCGGACCACCATCGGCGAATGACCCGCTGTCACCGGGACGAGAGCACGCCACGCCGGTGCCGCAGCAGGCACGGGCGCGGACGGTGGGAACATCTGCCCTTACCCTGATGTTGACAGAGCCGAGACCGACGCAGCGCAGGAGCTGCCTGACCCGCGCGTCGATGACTACGGAGGACGGATGACCCACGCAGACAGCCAGCAGATCCACGACCTGATCATCATCGGGTCCGGCCCGGCCGGATACACCGCGGCGATCTATGCGGCACGCGCTGAACTGGCACCGATCGTGTTCGAGGGAACCCAGTTCGGTGGCGCCCTGATGACCACCACCGAGGTGGAGAACTTCCCCGGCTTCCAGAGCGGCATCCAGGGCCCGGCGTTGATGGACGAGATGCGTGAACAGGCCATCCGCTTCGGCGCCGACCTCCGCATGGAGGATGTCGACACCGTTCGCCTCGAGGGAGCCATCAAGGAGGTCGAGGTCGGTGGCGAGGTGCATCGCGCCCGCGCGGTGATCCTGGCCATGGGTGCCGCGGCCCGCTACCTCGGCGTCGAGAACGAGCAGGAACTCCTCGGCCGCGGCGTGTCGGCCTGCGCCACCTGCGACGGCTTCTTCTTCAAGGACCAGGACATCGCCGTCATCGGCGGTGGCGACTCGGCGATGGAGGAGGCCACCTTCCTCACCAAGTTCGCGCGCAGCGTCACCCTGATCCACCGGCGCGACGAGTTCCGGGCCTCGCGCATCATGCTCGAGCGTGCCCGCGCCAACGACAAGATCCGCTTCGTCACCAACTCCGCGGTGACCTCCGTCGTCGGCGACGGCTCCGTCACCGCGCTGGGGCTGACCGACACCGCCACCGGCGAGACCAGCACCATCGAGGTGACCGGCATGTTCGTCGCCATCGGTCACGATCCGCGCAGCGAACTGGTCAAGGGACAGATCGATCTCGACGCCGAAGGCTATGTGCAGGTCGACGGACGCACCACCCACACCTCGGTGCCGGGTGTGTTCGCCTGCGGCGACCTCGTCGACCACACCTACCGCCAGGCCATCACCGCGGCCGGCAGCGGGTGTTCGGCCGCGATCGACGCCGAACGCTGGCTGGCCGACCAGGGTGTGGCCGCGCCGTCGGTCGAGAGCGACATGTACGTCGTCGACGCCACGGCCTGACGTCCCAACCGGTCCCACTCGCCCCGTCCAGACAGACCAGACAAGCCCGAAGAGTCCACAAGGAGGACACCCATGGGAGCAAACACCGTCGCCGTCACCGACGCCACCTTCGCCGATCAGGTACTCATGTCCGACAAGCCGGTGCTCGTCGACTTCTGGGCCACCTGGTGCGGTCCGTGCCGCATGGTCGCGCCGGTGCTGGAGGAGATCGCCCGCGATCACGCCGACAAGCTGACCGTCGCCAAACTCGACGTCGACGAGAACCCTGCCGTCGCGCGTGACTTCAAGATCATGTCGATTCCCACCATGATCCTGTTCGAGGGCGGCAAGCCCAGCAAGACCATCGTCGGAGCCAAGGGGAAGGCCGCCCTGCTGCGTGAGCTCGACGACGTGGTCGGATCCCCCGCATAACACATCTACCTGGCGATTCGGCAGGCGGATTACCGCTGCAAACGTCGCCGACCCCGATGATGGCGCCCCGAGCGGCGCCATCATTTGGTCGTGCCGTCACGACCTGAGAGAATGCCTGGTGTTTGCGCCGGTGTGCGGCGCGGATCGGCGCACGACGCGCCGGCACCACGCCGCCGGGCCGCACCGAACCGATGAGGAGTTGCTGATGCCGATGTTCCGCCTCGGGGACCATGGCTCAGCCGTGGCCGAGATCCGCAACATCCTCGTCGGACTCGGGCTCCTCACCGCGACCCCCGCCCCGGAGTCACTCTCGGGCACCATCAGCGGCTGGACGCCACCCGAGGCCGTCTTCGACGACGCATGCGACCGGGCCGTCCGAGCATTTCAGCAACAACGCGGTCTCATCGTCGACGGTGTCGTCGGCCCGGCCACCTACCGCGTGTTGCGCGAGGCCTCCTACCAACTCGGTGCGCGCGTACTGCTGTATCGCCTCTCCGCACCGATGGTCGGCGACGATGTGGCCACCCTGCAGGGTCGACTGCAGAATCTCGGCTACTACACGGGCCTCGTCGACGGCACCTTCGGCGAAACCACCCACAATGCGGTGTGCCTGTATCAAGGCGAATTCGGCCTGTCCTCGGACGGCATCTGTGGTCCGGCGACACTGCGCTCCCTGGAACGACTCGGCACCCGCGTCACCGGTGGCTCTCCGCACGCCATCCGCGAGGAAGAGCACGTGCGACGGTCCGGACCCCAACTCTCCGGCAAGAAGATCTTGATCGACCCGGGTTCCGGTGGGCTGCACCACCTGTCGACCGGAGCCCGGGCCGAGGCGGAGTCCGCGGTGCTGTGGGATCTCGGTTCGCGGCTCGAAGGACGGATGGCCGCGGCCGGCATGGAGACCTTCCTGTCCCACGACGGTCGCGGGCGGCCCGGCGACGACGAACGCGCCCGCGTCGCCAACATGGTCGGTGCCGATCTGATGGTCTCCTTGCGCTGCGGTCATTACCCCAGTGAACTGGCCCACGGCGTCGCGTCGTTCTACTTCGGCAACTCACACGGTTCGTATTCCACCATCGGCCGCAATCTGGCCGGCTTCATCCAGCGCGAGATCGTGGCACGGACCTCACTCACCGATTGCCGTACCCACGAGCGCACCTGGGAAGTGTTGCGGCTCACCAGGATGCCCGTCGCGCTCATCGACGTCGGCTACATCACCAACTCGGCAGACGTCGCACTCCTCAACGACGCCCAGACGCGCGACGTGATCGCCGAGGCCATCCTGGTCGCCGTGAAGCGCCTGTACCTGCTGGGCAACGACGATCGCCCGACCGGCACGTACACGTTCGAGGAACTGCTTGCCGCGGAACGTCTTTCGAGCTGACAAGCGGTAGTTCCACAGCTACTCGACGGCACCTCGGTCAGTGGCGACGGCCGACCGGCACCGCGGTACGCTCGCGGCCGGCCAGATCCAGCGCTGCCATCACCACCAGCTTCTCCAGAGCGTGTTCCACCTCGTGCTTCCACCCGAGCCCCTCATCGAGTTCCAACCGGAATCGCGGGAACCGGGGGTGTGACGCGATCAGATCAAACCCGGAGTCCTTGAGGAAGTCTGCATCGATCATGCACCGCAGACACAGACCCACCTGCGGGCTGTCGTGCATGGCGCGGGTGATCTCGACGATAGCTTCGTCGGCCCACAGCCGCATCTCCTCGGACATGCTCTCCAGGGCGCCGAGTTCGGCGACAGCTTCGGGCTCGGCCGGCGCCGGCGTCGGCTCGCTGTGCGGTCCCGATTCCTCCGGTGTAATCCGGACCAGACCGAACGCCTCGATCGCCCGCACCCCTCGTCGCACCAGATCCGTCACGACGCTGTCGAGCAGAATCGGCGCGGCCTCCTCGAATCCGGGCTCGGTCCGAATCGAGGTCAGCAGCACCGCGTCGGCACTCACCGGTGAGGTGGGGAAGAGGGTCGACCGCGGCACGCGCCGCGGCGGGGCATAGAAGGCATTGCCGACCACCTTGCCGGTCTGGCCGTCGATCGCGACCTGGGCGCACGTGCCCCACTCCAGCAAGACCCCAGAGATCCAGGCTTCCTTGTCGAACTCACTCTCGAACGAACCGAAATCACCGAAGATGCTCTTCTCCGCCTCCCGCGTCGACCCCGGATCCACTTCCCAGAACACACACCGACGGGTGTGGAGCGGTAGCGAGTCGAAGGACTCGAGATCCAGGCGAGTGACCGCGAGGCTCATACCGCCGGCCTCCCCGAGGAATGTGAGGTTACGCCGAAAGTTATGTGCGCCAAGAGCTTTCGTGCTTTCACCATCGTCCTCGCTGCTGAAGTGTCACTGTGACGTAACAACCGGGTACCTGCGGTTGGAAAAATCACATGGTCACGAAGTTCCCCGCGGATCGATCACGCCCACGATCCGCTCGAGATCATCCACGGAGCCGAACTCGACCACGATCTTTCCCTTTCTCTTCCCGAGACTGACTGTAACTCTCGTGTCCAGTCGATCCGAGAGCCGCTCCGCAACATCCTGGAGACCCGGCATCTGCATCGGCTTGCGCTTGACTGGTCCGGTCGGGGAGGACGGCTGATCGTCGCCGCGGTTGGCGAGCGTGACGGCCTCCTCGGTGGCACGCACCGACATGCCCTCGGCCACGATGCGGGCCGCCATCGCTTCCTGCGCCTCGCTCCCTGTCTCCATCGAGAGCAACGCCCGGGCATGGCCGGCCGACAGTACTCCCGCCGCCACGCGCCGCTGCACCGGAATCGGCAGCTTCAGCAGCCGGATCATATTGGTGATCAGCGGTCGTGAGCGACCCAGACGGTTCGCGAGTTCCTCGTGGGTGACGCCGAACTCATCGAGCAACTGCTGATAGGCGGACGCCTCTTCCAACGGATTGAGCTGAGCACGATGAATGTTCTCCAGCAGTGCGTCGCGCAGCATGTCGGCATCGGCGGTCTCACGCACGATTGCCGGAATGGTGTCGAAGCCCGCCTCTTTGCTGGCCCGCCAGCGGCGCTCACCCATGACGAGCTCATAGGTCACCCCCTCGTCGGTCGGTGCCGGCAGTGGCCGCACGACGATGGGTTGCATGAGCCCGAACTCTTTGATGGAGTGCACCAGCTCGGCGAACGCCTCTTCGTCGAAGACCGTTCGCGGCTGCTTGGGATTCGGCTGGATCTGTACCGGTGGGATCTCGCGGTACACGGCGCCGACGTCTTCCGAGACGAGCGCCTCCCCGTCGACACCGTCGATACGATCTGCCGAAGCGGGTGCCGACGATGTTCCGCCAGGGGGAGTGGCGGCCGAACCCTTGCCGATCACCACATCCGCAGCAGCGGACCCCAGTCTGGGTCCCGACGGTGCGTCGCCCTCCGGCGGCCCGGTGGGGATGAGCGCGGCCAGGCCACGACCGAGGCCGCCGCGCCGTTGTGTGGTTTCTCGCTGACTCACTGTTGTCCTCTCCCTGTGTTCACCGTGAAACCGTTCGCGGTGAGTTCGCGGTGACACCGTCGGCCGTGATGCCGTCGAACGCGACCTTCATGGTGCCGGATATTATCCCCACGTCGAGCTGCAATTCCCGGCCGCATCGACCGCTCCGCACCGACTGTGGATAACCCTCCGGATGTTCATACCGTCGCACCGCGCAGCGCGATCTCGCGGGAGGCGTCCAGATAGCTCATCGCTCCACGTGATCCCGGGTCGTACTCGATGATGGTCATCCCGAAGCCCGGCGCCTCGGAGACCTTGACGCTGCGGGGAATGATCGTGTTGAGCACGGTCGCACCGAAATGCCGGCGCACTTCCTCGGCGACCTGATCCGCAAGCTTGGTGCGCCCGTCGTACATGGTCAGCACCACGGTCGACACATGGAGGCCGGGATTGAGATGCGCCTGCACCAACTCGATGTTGCGTAGTAGCTGCCCCACACCCTCGAGCGCGTAGTACTCGCACTGGATCGGGATGAGGACTTCCTTGGCGGCGACCATCGCGTTGACCGTCAGCAGACCCAACGAGGGCGGGCAATCGATCAGGACGTAGTCGATGCCCAGATCGGACAACGCGCCTTCATCTATGGCGTTGCGCAGACGATTCTCCCGCGCCACGAGTGAGACCAACTCGATCTCGGCGCCGGCCAGATCCAGGGTTGCCGGGACGCAGTGGAGACGGTCGTTGTTCGGACTCTGCTGAATGGTCTCGCGCAGCGACACCTCGCCGAGCAGCAATTCGTACACCGACGCGATGTCCGGCGCGCGGTGGTCGATACCGAGCGCGGTGCTTGCGTTGCCCTGCGGATCGAGATCGATGACGAGGACTCCGAGGCCATGCAGCGCGAGCCCGGCAGCGATGTTCACCGTGGTGGTTGTCTTGCCGACCCCACCCTTCTGATTCGCGATGGTGATGATGCGGGGCGATGGAGGATGGGGGAGCTCACCGGCACCACCGGGCGTCAGCACCTGACTCGCGCGCGCTGCGGCAGCCGCAATCGGGGTGTCATCGAACCCGGGGACCGAACTTGGGGAGGGGCTTGCCTCTGAGGTTGTTTCACGTGAAACGCTTCGGTCCTGTTCGACCACGCCTGGACTCCTTCGCCCGACTTCGTATCCATTGACACCGTGGTCGATCTGACCGCCCCCGGTGTCGGCGACATCGGCGGCTCCCGACCGATCCCCAGCCTGCCGTCCATTCTGCGCCCTTCGCCGACTCCACACCAATCCGGTCACCCCTTCCGATCTGACCGACGCGCACGTCGCTTCGCCACCCGACCGGCACCCGGCCTCTTCGCCTGTTTGCCGCCTGGTCCGTCGTCGTGCTTGCGACCGATGACGACGGTGGTCGGTATGTCCAGTACCCCGCTGCCGCACTGTTGCACGTGCAGATCGACGATTCCGTGACGGCGCGCGACACCGGCGTCGCGCTCGATCTCGTCGGCCGCCGATGATCCCTTGATCGCGACCAAGCGGCCGCCGTCCCGGATCAGGGGAGCGGACCACTTCGACAGCCGCTCCAGGGGAGCGACGGCGCGGGAGGTCACCACGTCGGCGCCTGCGATATCCGCACGCACCGCCTTCTCCTCGGCGCGCCCTCGGATCACCCGCACATCGAGATCGAGATCAGCAACCATCCGATCCAGGAAGTCACTCCGACGAAGCAACGGCTCGACCAACGTTATCGACAGGTCGGGTCGGGTCAGCGCCAGCGGAATACCCGGCAGGCCCGCGCCGCTGCCGATGTCCACGACGCTCTCGCCGCTCTCGATGACCTCGCCCAGCACCGCGCAGTTGAGTATGTGTCGTTCCCATAGCCGCGGCACCTCTCGGGGACCGATCAGGCCGAGAAGAACCCCGTCCGTCGCCAACGCAGCACAGTAGCGTTCGGCCCGATCGATGGCGGGCCCAAAGACCTCAGACGCCGCGGCCGGTGCGGATGGGATCTCTCCTTCGTCGACGCGTTTCACGTGAAACATCCTCTCACTGCTCTGACTCTCTCCGGTCGCGCCATAGCCTGTTTCACGTGAAACCTGGGCGTGAAGGTTTCACGTGAAACGTACCCAAGTCGCGGAGCCATCGACCTCTCCCTTCGAACTACCTCGCCGTGCGAACTACATGAATGTGATTCTCCCCGGAGACGACGAAAGTCCCGGCCGCAACCGGGACTTCTCGTCGGGGTGGGGATGGCCGTCACGCAGTCGGCAGTACCACCACGCGCCGCTTCGGCTCAGCACCCTCGCTCTCGCTGACGACGCCGTCGACAGCCGCCACCGCGTCGTGCACGATCTTCCGTTCGAACGGGGTCATCGGGTCGAGCGCCTCACGTTCACCGGAGTCCAGCACGCGCCGCGCCACCTCGGCCCCGAGGCGGGCCAACCGGTCGCGGCGGTCGGCGCGCCAGCGTGCGATGTCGAGCATCAACCGGCTTCGCACACCGGTTGACTGCTGAACCGCCAGTCGGGTGAGCTCCTGCAGCGCGTCGAGCACTTCGCCCTTCCGGCCCACCAACCTGTCCAGATCGTCGCCGCCGTCGATGCTCACAACTGCGCGATCGCCATCGACGTCCAGATCGATGTCTCCGTCGAAGTCCAGAACGTCGAGCAACTGCTCGAGGTAGTCGCCGGCGATCTCGCCTTCCTCGACCAGCCTGTCCTCTTCCGCCAGATCATCGTCATCGGAGTCATCGTCCGAATCGGCTGTCGCATCAGCATCGGCCGCAGCCTCGGCACTGTCGTCCGAGTTCTCGTCAGACACATCGTTCGTGTCGGCGGCTTCCGAACCGGACGTCTCCGTCACGTCGTCGGACGACCCGGTGCTGGTTGCCTCCGCCACCGACTTCGCCGCGTCGGTCGACACATCCGACGACCCGGTGTTACTGGTCGCCGAGTCCTCGATCTCCCGGACCTGCTCGTCATGCGCAGCAGTCTCTGCTGTCATCTCACTTCCACCTAACTGTGCTTCTCAACCAAACGTCTACGTGCCACTCGGGGGGAGGGGAGTGGACCACCCTTCGGTCCTCACTGCGCCGGACTCGTTCGCCGAGACGTCACGTGAGGCCGAACGTCAATGCCGGCCGCCGGGCCGACCACCCTTGCGCCGACGTGATCCGCCCTTTCGGTTCTTCGCCGCGACGTGCGCGGTGCCCGACTTCTGGGTTCCGGGCTTCTTCACCGTCTCGCTCCCGGAGCCGCCACCAGAGGGCCGCTGACTCCCGGCGGCATCCGAACCCGACGTAGTCGTGCCCGACGACGCGCCCGAAGACGTCGACTCAGCTGTCTCCGCGTCCGCCGCCGAGCCACTCTCCGCGGACGACTCCTCGCTCGCGGTGGCCGTGTCCGACGGCGCAGCGGTCGAGTTGGACTTCGATTTGTCGAGACCCAACATCCGCTGCAGCCCGGCGAGTGGTCCGGCCGTTCCCGCGGCCGTCGCCGTCGTTGCCGGCACGTCGTCGTCAGCGGCGACGACCTCACCGTCGACCGTCGCGGCCTTTTTCGAACGATCGGGACGCGCACCCGGCTTGGGTGCATTCGCCTTGAGCTTCTCCTGTTTGAGCCGTTTCGCTTCCTCTTCTTCCCGCTCGATGCGGCCGAAGACGATGTGCTGCTGGGCGTAGGTCCAGAGGTTGTTGCTCATCCAGTAGAGGAGGATCGCCACCGGGAAGAACGCGCCGGTCACCAGGATGCCGAGCGGGAAGATGTAGAGCGCGAGCATGTTCATCATGCGGGTCTGCGGGTTCTCCAGGGCCGCTTCGGGCTGGCGGGCGACAGAGGCGCGCGAGTTCATGTGCGTGGCGATCGACGCGATGATCATCATCGGGATCACCACGACGGCGATCTGGGTACGGGTGAAGTCGATCGGCGACCCCGGTTCCACGAACGCCTGGAACTCGCTGACCGGCTCGGTGATGTACGACGAGAGCGGCACGCCGAACAGACGGGCGTCGAGGAAGTTCTGTACCAGTTCGGGGCTGAACGCGTAGTTGCCGAGCGAGCGCGTCTCCTCGGCGGTCATCCCCGGCTGTCCGAAGCCCGTGGCCATTCGGTTGAAGGATCGCAACACGTGGAACAGACCGATGAAGACCGGAATCTGCAGCAGCATGGGCAGGCAGCCGAGCAGGGGATTGAAGCCGTGCTCGCGCTGGAGCTTCTGCATCTCCTCGGTCATCTTCACGCGATCCTTGGCGTACTTCTTCCGGATCGCCTGCAGCTGCGGGTTGATCTCCTGCATCTTCTTCGTGGTGCGGATCTGCTTCACGAACGGCTTGTAGAGGATCGCGCGCAGCGTGAACACCAGGAACACCACCGACAGCGCCCATGCCACTCCGTCGCCGCCTGGTGAGTCCGGCGTGACATGGCTGAACAGCCAATGCCAGACCCACATGATCCAGGAGACCGGGTAGTAGATGAAGTTCAGCACGGGTCAGTTACCCCTAACCTCGGACGGTGTCGATTCCTCGACAGATCGTTCACTGGTGACGGTTTGTTCGGCGGTGGTGAAGAGATCGCGGAACCCTCGTTCCGGAACCGGGTCATAGCCCGGCTTGTGCCAGGGCCCGCATTTGAGCAGTCGCACCACCGACAACCACCCTCCGTAGAGGAACCCGTGTCGAGTCAACGCTTCCACCGCGTAGCCCGAACAGGTGGGTTCGAAGCGGCACGTCGGCAGACGCATCGGGGACACCCAGGTGCGGTAGAGCTCGATGAGGAAGATGACCACTCGACGCGGCAACCGGTGGATCCAACGCGCCGGCGACAAATGGGCCGATTCCGGCGGCGTTCCGGCGGCGTCGCGCTCAGGCGTCTCGGTCACGGTGCCACCCGGGCCTGGCGACGAGTGGACACGCGCTCGTCGAAGGCCGCACGGACCCGTCGTCGGGCCAGCGCCTCGGTGATCTGCACGGCCAGCTCGGGGCTGCCGAGAACGGCCGAGGAGGGACGTGCGCGGATGACCATCATCGTCTCCGGGACGGGGAACCGGTCGCAGACGTCGGCGAACGCGGCACGCAGCCGACGCGCCACTCGATGCCGGATCACCGCATTCCCGACGGCCTTGCTGACGATCAGACCCAACCAGGGACCGCCGACTGTGGCCGGCCCTGGCGTCCGTTCACCATGGGTTCGTCGAGCAGAGGTTCGTCGAGCAGAGGTTCGCTCAGCAGAGGTTCGCTCGCCGGCCGACCCGTCGTCGGGGTCGGATGGGAGCGAGGTGTCCAGCGGGAGCACATGGATGACGAGATCACGCGTCGTCACCCGCACCCCGCTCTTCAGCGTGCGATCGAAGTCGGATCCACGTGAGATCCGATGTGTGGCAGCCACCATCGATACGACGAGCCGGCGGTGGGAACGCCACCGCCGGTGACATCGAAGTGGACTCAGGCCGTGAGCTTCGCGCGGCCCTTGCTACGGCGACCGTTGACGATGGCCCGTCCGGCGCGGGTACGCATCCGCAGACGGAAACCGTGCACGCGTGCGCGACGACGGTTGTTGGGCTGGAAGGTCCGCTTGCCCTTGGCCATGAGTGACTCCTTGTGCTCTTGTGTGATCTCACGCCGACAGCACGCGCGAACCACATCCCTGGTTGGTGGTCTGCTGATCCCGGTGCGGTGCCGAACTGACGCCGGATGGATGACCGGTGGCCATCACGCAAATCCGTCACCTGGATGACCAGTCGAGACTACTGAGTACGGCACCGCAAATCAAACGGGCCGATGGCAAGCACCCACACGCGTGACACCGCCCACAGGGGCCCACTCCACACACCGTGCCGACCGATTCATCCGATCGATTGCCCCATTCACTTTGTCGGGCGCGCTGCACTCTGTTAACTTCGGCGCAGGCTCAACAAAGAGACGATTCAGTGGACTCCCTCCTGGCCGGCCCGAGAACTCGAGATACCCCCAGATCTGTACACAGCTGTGGACAACTATGTGGACAACTCCCGACGGGGTGCGGCATGGTGACATCCTCGTGACCGACGATGGTCGTAGTTCCGTAGGAGGGGTGCAGCACCGTGGTGAGTGATCGCGATTCGTTCGGCGAAGTGTGGCAGAGCGTGGTCGCCGAACTCAACGACGACGCCTCGGCCCACCACCACGAACCACTGACCCGCCAGCAGAAGGCCTGGCTGTCGCTGGTGCAGCCGCTCACCCTCGCCGAGGGGTTCGCACTCCTGACGGTCCCGACCCCGCTGGTGCAGGAACAGATCGAGCGCAATCTGCGCGACACGATCCGTTCGGCGCTCAGCCGCCATCTCGGCCAGCCGGTGGATCTCGGTGTGCGGATTGCCACGCCCATGGTCGAGGAACCGGTTGCCGAGCCGGCCCCCGCGGTCGCCGATCACGGTGATCACGCGCCGCTACACACCACCGGCCCGGTCGGTCCCTCCCCGGCATCCCCGTCCCCCACGGCCCCGTCCGGATTCGACGGTCGACCCGATCGGATGAGTGCCGGGTCCGACACGTCGGACTGGTCGACCTACTTCGCCGAACGACCCACCGCAGGGCAGTCGCCGTCGAGTGCCAACCTGAGCCCGAAGTACACCTTCGACACCTTCGTCATCGGCGCGTCCAACCGCTTCGCGCATGCGTCGGCGGTGGCCGTGGCCGAGGCGCCCGCCCGTGCCTACAACCCGCTGTTCATCTGGGGAGAGTCCGGGCTCGGCAAGACCCATCTGCTGCACGCCGCCGGCCACTACGCCCAACGGCTGTTCCCCGGGATGCGGGTGAAGTACGTGTCCACCGAGGAATTCACCAACGACTTCATCAACTCGTTGCGTGACGACCGTCGGGTCGCGTTCAAACGACGCTACCGCGACGTCGACGTGCTGCTCGTCGACGACATCCAGTTCCTGATCGGCAAGGAAGGTATCCAGGAGGAGTTCTTCCACACCTTCAACACCTTGCACAACGCCAGCAAGCAGATCGTGGTGTCGTCGGACCGTCCGCCCAAACAGCTTGCGACACTGGAAGATCGGCTACGTACCCGATTCGAGTGGGGACTCATCACCGACGTCCAGCCGCCCGACCTCGAGACCCGCATCGCCATCCTGCGCAAGAAGGCCCAGATGGACAACATCGCGGTGCCCGACGACGTGCTCGAACTCATCGCGTCGAAGATCGAACGCAATATCCGTGAACTCGAGGGCGCCCTCATCCGCGTCACCGCGTTCGCCTCACTCAACAACGCCGAACTCGACAAGTCGCTCGCCGAGGTGGTGCTGCAGGCGCTGCTGCCCAATTCCGGCACCCTCGAGGTCAGCGCGGCCAGCATCCTGGCCATCACCGCCGAGTACTTCGACATCTCCGTGGAGGAGTTGCGCGGCCCCGGCAAGACCCGCTCGATTGCGCAGGCCCGGCAGATCTCGATGTATCTGTGCCGCGAACTCACCGACCTCTCGTTGCCGAAGATCGGCGAGACGTTCGACCGCGACCACACCACGGTGATGTACGCCGAACGCAAGATCCGCAAGGAGATGGCCGAGCGCCGCAAGGTCTACGACCACGTCCAGGAACTCACCGCTCGCATCAAACAGCGCGCGAGCTGACCGCCTGCGCCGACAACTCTCGACTCGAACCACAGACTTTGTCATTCCGGGATCCCTCCGATCCCGGCCTCGTCGTGCCCCGGAACGGCTATGCACCAGCTGTGGATAACGCTCGGGATAACTGCGGATCCCATGTGTACCGAAAGTGGACAGCGCTGGAACGGTCTGCGGCGCGCCCACAGGCAACCGGATCCCCTCACCAGTTGTCCACCAGAGATCCACACCCACCCATGCCCGATGACCTGCACGAGACTGCGGCGGTGCACAGATCCACAAGGCCTATTACTGAGATGGATCCCTCTCTGAAGAGAATCTTTCAAAAGAAGATCTTGTGCACAGACACCATCGACGTGTGATTCCGCCGAGGTCTGGGCGCCCCCGGAGTTCGCCCCATTGGCTTCCCGTCTGGCAGGCTCGTTCTACAGTTGGAATCCCATCAGCAAATCCCACCGACGTCATAGCGCTCGGCGGACGACGGTGGGTGTGGCGAGAGCAGCTGAACAGAGAAGGGCAACCACCCAGCATGAAGTTCCGTGTCGCACGTGACGAGTTCGCAGATTCCGTTGCCTGGGTGGCCCGCAGCCTGCCGGCCCGCCCGCCGGTGCCGGTGCTCGGTTGTGTGGTGCTGACCGCCGAGAACGGGCTGGAGGTCTCCGGGTTCGACTACGAGGTCTCCGCGCAGGAATCCATCGGCGCCGAGATCGCCGAGCCGGGCAAGGTGCTGGTGTCGGGGCGTCTGCTCGCCGACATCACCAAGGCGTTGCCCAACAAGCCCGTCGATGTGAGCCTCGACGGCTCCCGGGTGGCCATCAGCTGCGGCAGCGCGAAGTTCTCGTTGCCGACCATGCCCGTCGAGGACTATCCGGAGCTGCCCACGCCGCCCTCGGTTACCGGCACCATCCCCGCCCAGGTGTTTGCCGAGGCCATCGGACAAGTCGCTGTGGCCGCCGGCAAGGACGACACCCTGCCGATGTTGACCGGCGTCCGGGTGGAGATCGACGGCAACCGCGTCGTCCTCGCCGCCACCGACCGCTTCCGCCTCGCCGTTCGCGAGCTGGAATGGCAGCCCACCGGCGCCGACACCTCCGGCGCGGTTCTGGTCCCGGCCAAGACGCTCTCGGAGAGTGCCCGCACCGCCGGCTCGGGCACCGGCGAGATCTCGTTGGCCTTCGGTGCCGGGTCGAGTATCGGGGGCGAAGGCATCATGGGCATCCTCGGCGAGACCAAACGCAACACCACCCGGCTGCTCGACGCCGAGTTCCCCAAGTTCCGTCAGCTGTTGCCGGCCAGCCATACGGCGATCGCCACCATCGACAGCGCCCCGCTGCTCGACGCGATCAAACGTGTGGCGCTGGTCGCCGAGCGGGGCGCGCAGGTCCGGATGGAGTTCAGTGAAGGTCTGCTGGTGCTCACCGCCGGCGGCGACGAGGCCGGCAAGGCCGAGGAGGAGCTGCCGGTGCAGTTCCACGGCGAGCCGCTCACCATCGCGTTCAACCCCGGCTACCTGCAGGACGGCCTGTCCGCGATCGGCGTGCCGACCGTCGACTTCGGTTTCACCACCCCCAGCCGACCGGCGGTGCTGCGGCCTTCGACCGGTGAAGAGCCCGTCGCCGACGAGTCCGGCGCGTTCGTCGCTCCGGACAGTGTGTTCACCTACCTGCTGATGCCGGTACGCCTACCGGGCTGATCCGACCGCGCTCCGGCCGCAGCTCCGCACCGACCGAAGGAACGTCACATGCAACTCGGACTCGTGGGCCTCGGCAAGATGGGTGCCAACATGCGCACCCGCATCCAAGAGGCGGGGCACCAGGTTGTCGGCTACGACCCGCGGCCGGAGGTCTCCGACGTCGCCACCCTGTCGGATATGGTGGCCGGGCTCGACGCACCCCGCGCGATCTGGGTGATGGTGCCCTCGGGAGAGCCGACCCGGACCACCATCGCGCAGCTCGCCGAGCTCCTCGAACCCGGCGACGTCGTCGTCGACGGCGGCAACTCCAAATACACCGACGATCACCCGAACTCGGAACTGTTGGGCGGCAACGGCGTCGGTTATGTCGACTGCGGCGTCTCCGGCGGCGTGTGGGGACTGCGCAACGGATACGGCCTGATGGTGGGCGGCTCCGACGAGGACGTGACCCGGCTGATGCCGATCTTCGACGCACTGCGCCCACCCGGGGAACGCGCCAACGGCTTCGTGCATGCCGGCCCGGTCGGCGCCGGCCACTACGCCAAGATGGTGCACAACGGAGTCGAGTACGGGCTGATGCATGCCTACGGTGAAGGGTACGAACTGCTCAGCGCCGAACCGCTGATCACCGATGTGGAGGGCACCCTGCGGGCGTGGACCACCGGCACGGTGGTGCGGTCCTGGCTGCTGGAGTTGCTTGTCCGAGCACTCGATGAAGATCCCGGACTCGCCGAGATCTCTGACTACACAACCGATTCCGGCGAAGGACGGTGGACGGTGGAGGAGGCGATCCGACATTCGGTGCCGGCCAACGTGATCTCCGCGGCGCTGTTCGCACGGTTCGCTTCCCGTCAGGATCAGGGATCGCCCGCTCTGAAAGCGGTGTCGGCACTGCGTAATCAGTTCGGCGGGCACTCGGTCAAGGACACTTCGGGACGCTCGTTCGGCGAAACCGGCACCCCGACGACCTGACGTGTTCGTCCGGGAACTGTCCCTGCGCGATTTCCGGTCGTGGCGGGAGATCGATCTGACGCTCCGCCCCGAGCCCACCATCTTTGTGGGGCGCAACGGATTCGGAAAGACAAACCTGCTCGAGGCGGTCGGCTATCTGGGTACCCTGCGGTCCCATCGGGTGAGCACCGACGCACCACTGGTGCACAGCGGAATGTCGTCGGCCACGGTGACCGGCACCGTGGAGAACCTGGGGCGCGAGCTGACGGTGCAGCTGCAGATCAACGCCGAGGGCGCCAACAAGGCCACCGTCAACGGCGCTCCGTCCCGTCGCAGCCGCGACATCCTGGGGATCCTGCGTTCGGTGATGTTCGCACCGGAGGATCTGCTGTTGGTGCGCGGCGACCCGTCGGATCGTCGACGGTTCATCGACGAACTGGTCGCCCAGCGCGGACCGCGTTGGGCCGCAGCACGTTCCGACTACGACCGGGTGCTTCGGCAACGGTCGGCGTTGTTGAAGACCGCCGGATCCGCGCTACGCCGGGGCGGGTCGGAGGCCGAGTCCGTGATCAGCACACTCGATGTGTGGGACGGGCAACTCGCCGATCTCGGCGGGCAGGTCACCGCCGCCCGGATCGAGGTGCTGCGGCAACTGTGTCCGCATGTGACCGCGTGCTATGCCTCGATCGCGCCGCATTCGCGGCCGGCGACGATGCGTTACCGGGCCGCGGCCGGGCCGGATGTGGTGGCCGCCGACGATGCACCGGTCTCCGCCGAAGAGATCGGGGCGATCCTGTTGGCGCGGCTGGCCGACCTGCGCGACAAGGAGATCGACCGCGGTGTGAGTCTGGTGGGGCCGCACCGCGACGACATCGACATCGTCCTCGGCAACGAGGTGGCCAAGGGTTTCGCCAGCCACGGCGAGTCCTGGTCCTTGGCGCTGGCCCTGCGGCTGGGTTCGGTCGAGCTGGTGCGCGCCGAGGGCATCGAACCGGTGATCATGCTCGACGACGTGTTTGCCGAACTCGACGCCCAACGTCGTGCCCAACTCGTCGCCTTCACCGAGTCCGCCGAACAGCTGCTGATCACCGCGGCCGTCGGCGAGGACATCCCCGACACGATCGGTGGTCGCCGGGTGTCTGTCGGGGTCGTGGAGGAGAATGGCACCCGGCACTCGGTGCTGACCGAACAGACTGCAGGGGAGGGCGGTGCATGAGCGAGTCGACCCCGCCGGGGCAGGGACAACCGGCCCACTCGTCGGGCTATGAGCTGGCCCGACAAGCGTTGGAAGAGGCGCGCGCCGCAGCGCGCGCCGCAGGTAAATCCGTCGGCCAGGGTCGGTCGTCACCGACGAACGCACGCCGCCGCCCGGCCGGCCGCCGCCGCAGCTGGTCCGGATCCGGGCCGGACGCGCGGGATCCGCAGCCGCTCGGTCGCCTCGCCGGCACGCTGGCGCGGGAGCGTGGGTGGGAGTCGCAGATCGGGCAGGGCACTGTCTTCGGTCTCTGGGAGCAGATCGTCGGTGCCGACGTGGCCGCTCACGCTCACCCGACATCGTTGCAGGACAACGTCTTACACATCGCCGCCGAATCCACCGCGTGGGCCACCCAGCTGCGCTACATGCAGGGTCAGATCCTGGTGAAGATCGCCGGTGCCATCGGTGATGGGATGGTCACCAGCCTGCGGATCACTGGTCCCAAGCAGCCGTCCTGGCGTAAGGGACCCAGGCACGTCTCCGGTCGCGGACCGCGCGACACTTACGGCTGATCACCCGGCCGCCGTGGCGGCCGCGATCTCGGGGCCAGCCAGCGTTCGCCAGACGGAAGAATCTGGCGTCATCCACAATCGGACCGGCATCTTTCGAAAAAAATCGATCTACGCGGTTGTTAGCGGCCCCGGATACCCGTTCCTGGTCGGGTCAGGCAGTAGTATGTAGGGAGTTGTCCCGACAGGGGTGGACACACCCGGGCCCAACGCCCGGACTGCATACCGATTCTCGTCCGCGCGAGGCGTGCGGATGACATCGTCGTGTGTCCAGTGTCTGCGTCTGCCGGGTTTCACCGAGACAGAAGGAGCGGACGCACCTCGTGGCCGACAAAGGTAAGTCCAAGAAGCCGGGCGAGTACAGCGCTGATTCGATCAGCATCCTGGAAGGTCTCGAGGCCGTTCGCAAGCGGCCGGGTATGTACATCGGTTCCACCGGTGAGCGGGGTCTGCACCACCTGATCTGGGAGGTTGTCGACAACTCGGTCGACGAGGCCATGGCCGGCCACGCCTCCAAGGTGGAGGTCACGCTGCTCGAAGACGGTGGTGTCCAGGTGGTCGACGACGGCCGCGGCATCCCGACCGACATGCACAAGACCGGTGTGCCGACCGTCGAGGTCGTGATGACCCAGTTGCACGCCGGCGGCAAGTTCGACTCCGATGCGTATGCGGTCTCCGGTGGTTTGCACGGTGTGGGCATCTCGGTGGTCAACGCTCTGTCGACCCGTGTCGAGCTGGAGATCGACTACGGCGGTTTCCACTGGGAACAGCACTACGACCACGCCAAGCCCAGCAAGCTGGAAAAGGGTGATGCCACCCGCAAGACCGGCACCACCGTGCGGTTCTGGCCGGACGCCGACATCTTCGAGACCACCACGTTCAGCGCCGAGACGGTGGCGCGACGCCTGCAGGAGATGGCGTTCCTGAACAAGGGACTGACCATCACGCTGACCGACAACCGGCTCAGTGACGAGGCCGCGGTGGCCGAGGCCGAGATGGACGAGGACAGCGCCGAGGCCGCGGAGACCATCAAGTCCGAGGTGGAGAAGGCGCAGAAGGCTGCCAAGGTGCGCACCCGCACCTATCACTACCCCGATGGCCTGGTGGACTACATCAAGCATCTGAACCGGACGAAGAACGCCATCCACACCTCGGTGGTCGGCTTCACCGCCAAGGGCACCGGCCATGAGGTGGAGATCGCGATGCAGTGGAATGCCGGCTACTCCGAGTCGGTGCACACCTTCGCCAACACCATCAACACCCACGAGGGCGGTACGCACGAAGAGGGCTTCCGCGCGGCGTTGACCAGCACCGTCAACAAGTACGCGGTCGACAAGAAGCTCCTCAAGGAGAAGGACGGCAAGCTCACCGGTGACGACATCCGGGAGGGACTGGCCGCGGTCATCTCGGTGAAGGTCGGCGATCCGCAGTTCGAGGGTCAGACCAAGACCAAACTCGGCAACACCGAGGTCAAGAGTTTCGTGCAGAAGACCTGCAACGAGCACCTCGCGCACTGGTTCGAGGCCAACCCGGCCGAGGCGAAGATCATCATCAAGAAGGCGGTGGACTCCGCGCAGGCGCGGATGGCTGCCCGCAAGGCCCGAGAACTGGTGCGGCGCAAGACCGCGACGGATATCGGCGGACTGCCCGGCAAGCTCGCCGACTGCCGCAGCAACGACCCCACCAAGTGTGAGGTCTACATCGTGGAGGGCGACTCCGCCGGTGGTAGTGCCAAGTCGGGTCGCGACTCGATGTATCAGGCGATCCTGCCGATCCGCGGCAAGATCATCAACGTCGAGAAGGCACGCATCGATCGAGTCCTCAAGAACACCGAGGTCCAGTCGATCATCACCGCCTTCGGTACCGGTATCCACGACGAGTTCGACATCGCCAAGCTGCGCTATCACAAGATCGTGCTGATGGCCGACGCCGACGTCGACGGCCAGCACATCGCGACCCTGCTGCTGACGCTGCTGTTCCGGTTCATGCGTCCGCTGATCGAGCACGGCCACGTCTACTTGGCGCAGCCGCCGCTGTACAAACTGAAATGGCAGAAGACCGAACCCGAATTCGCCTACTCCGACCGGGAACGCGACGGCCTGCTCGAGGCCGGCCGCGCCGCGGGCAAGAAGATCAACACCGACGACGGCATCCAGCGCTACAAGGGTCTCGGCGAGATGAACGCCAAGGAACTGTGGGAGACCACCATGGATCCCGCGGTCCGTGTGCTGCGCCAGGTGACCCTCGACGATGCCGCCGCCGCCGACGAACTGTTCTCGATCCTGATGGGTGAGGACGTGGCCGCCCGCCGCAGCTTCATCGCCCGCAACGCCAAAGACGTTCGCTTCCTGGACGTCTGACGGCTCAGCCGTCCTGCGTTACCAGTGACCTCTGAGAAGGATTCTTCATGACTGACACCACACTGCCCCCCGCCGGGGGAGAGGGCGACCGCATCGAACCGGTCGATCTCGGCCAGGAGATGCAGAACAGCTACATCGACTACGCGATGAGCGTCATCGTGGGCCGTGCGCTACCCGAGGTGCGTGACGGTCTCAAGCCGGTGCATCGCCGCCTGCTGTATGCATCCTTCGATGCCGGCTTCCGGCCCGACCGCAGCTATGTGAAATCCGCGAAACCCGTTGCGGAGACGATGGGTAACTACCATCCGCACGGTGACAGCGCGATCTACGACGCGCTGGTGCGCCTCGCGCAGCCGTGGTCGATGCGCTATCCGTTGATCGACGGCCAGGGCAACTTCGGTTCCCGCGGCAACGACGGCGCCGCCGCCATGCGCTACACCGAGGCACGGCTCACGCCGCTGGCAATGGAGATGTTGCGGGACATCGACAAGGAGACCGTCGATTTCATCCCCAACTATGACGGCAAGACCAGTGAGCCGACGGTGCTGCCCGCGCGCATCCCGAACCTGCTGATCAACGGTTCCGGCGGTATCGCGGTCGGCATGGCCACCAACATCCCCCCGCACAACCTCAATGAGGTTGCCAACGCGGTGTTCTGGGCGCTCGAGCATCCCGACGCCGACGATGAGGCCCTGCTGTCCGCCTGTATGGATGCGATCAAGGGGCCCGATTTCCCCACCGCGGGACTGATTGTCGGCAGTCAGGGCATCAAGGATGCCTACAGCACCGGCCGCGGCAGCATCCGCATGCGCAGCGTGGTGGAGATCCAGGAGAACAAGGGCACCACCCAGCTGCTGGTCACCGAGCTGCCCTACCAGGTGAACCCCGACAACCTGATCCAGTCGATCGCCGAACAGGTCAACGAGGCAAAACTCAAGGGCATCAGCCGGATCGAGGACCAGTCCTCCGATCGCGACGGCATGCGTATCGTCATCACCCTGCGCCGCGACGCGGTCGCCAAGGTGGTGCTGAACAACCTCTACAAGCACAGCCAGCTGCAGACCAGCTTCGGTGCCAACATGCTTTCCATCGTCGACGGGGTGCCGCGCACCCTGCGCCTGGACCAGATGATCCGGCTGTATGTGGAGCACCAGATCGACGTCATCGTGCGGCGCACGCGGTACCTGCTGCGCAAGGCCGAGGAACGTGCGCATGTGTTGCGCGGCCTGGTCAAGGCGCTCGACGCGCTCGACGAGGTGATCGCGCTGATCCGCGCCTCGGCCAACACCGAGGCCGCCCGCACCGGCCTGATGGATCTGCTCGACATCGACGAGATCCAGGCCGACGCTATCCTGGCGATGCAGTTGCGTCGATTGTCGGCGTTGGAGCGGCAGAAGATCATCGACGAGTTGGCCGAGATCGAACGCGAGATCGCCGACTACAAGGACATCCTCGACAAGCCCGAGCGTCAGCGCGCGATCGTACGAGACGAACTGAAAGAGGTCGTCGAAAAGTACGGCGACGAGCGACGCACCCAGATCATCGCCGCGGACGGAGACGTCAGCGACGAAGACCTGATCGCGCGTGAAGAAGTGGTCGTCACGATCACCGAGACCGGTTACGCCAAGCGGACCCGGTCGGATCTGTATCGCAGCCAGCGACGCGGCGGCAAGGGTGTGCAGGGCGCCGGCCTCAAGCAGGACGACATCGTCAAGCACTTCTTCGTCAGCTCCACCCACGACTGGATCCTGTTCTTCACCACCAAGGGCCGGGTCTACCGGGCGAAGGCCTACGAGCTGCCCGAGGCCAACCGCACCGCCCGCGGTCAGCACGTGGCGAACCTGCTGGCCTTCCAGCCGGAGGAGCGGATCGCCCAGGTCATCCAGCTGCAGACCTACGAAGACGCGCCGTATCTGGTGTTGGCCACCCGCAACGGGCTGGTCAAGAAGTCGCGGCTGGAGGACTTCGATTCCAACCGGTCCGGCGGGATCGCGGCGATCAATCTGCGCGGCGACGACGAACTGGTGGGGGCGCAGCTGTGCAGCGCCGACGACGACCTGTTGCTCGTGTCGAAGGTCGGGCAGTCGATCCGCTTCCACGCCGACGACGAGGCGTTGCGTCCGATGGGGCGGCAGACCTCCGGTGTGCAGGGCATGCGGTTCAACGGCGAGGACGAACTCCTGTCCCTCAACGTCGTCCGCGATGGCACCTACCTGCTGGTCGCGACCTCCGGCGGGTACGCCAAGCGCACCGGCATGGACGACTACCCGGTGCAGGGCCGCGGCGGCAAGGGTGTACTGACCATCCAGCACGACCGGCGCCGCGGCGAACTGATCGGTGCGCTGATCGTCGACGACGACTCGGAGCTCTACGCGATCACCTCCGGTGGCGGCGTCATCCGGACCGGGGCCAAGCAGGTCCGCAAGGCGGGTCGGCAGACCAAGGGGGTGCGCCTGATGAACCTCGAAGAGGGCACCACCGTGATCGCGATCGCGCGCAACGCGGACGAGCCGGAAGAAGATGCCGGCGCCTCGGCGGGTCCCGCCAAGTAGTGGCCGGATCCGGCCATCGGTAGCGGTTAGTGTGGGTCCTACGACCACCGAATGAGGGAATGCCAGTGAGCTCACCGAACACACCGGACGACAAGAAGCCGACCAACGGGGACTCCGGTCCGCACGCGGCCTCGAGTTCGGGGCCGCAGGGGACCGCTCCGGGTGGCCTCGTGCCGCCGTGGCAGCGTGGACCCAACGGGACCGGGCATCAGTCGGAGGCACCGAACGGGAACTCGCGTCAGCCCGGCCCGCCGCCGCGGGGCATCGTCAGCGCCACCGCGGCGGCCAGCATGGCCGGTCAGCAGGCACCGATCACCAAGCTCGACGACCCGCGCGAGTCGGGATCATCGACGTCGTCCTATGGCGCGGCAGCGACCAAAACCGACTCGGGTGAGAAGTTCGTGGAGTCGCCGACCCGGCACATCGACCGTGACTCCCTGCCGGGCGAGAAGCTGCCGAACCTCGATGCCATCCACCATGTGAACGAGCCGAAGCCGGCGGCACCCACACCCGCTCCGACGCGATCGTCGCCGGCCGAGATCGGTGCGCGGCCGCTGCGCGCGGCCGTGCAGTTGCGGCGCATCGATCCGTGGGCGACGTTCAAGATCGCGGCGGTGCTGTCGGTGGCCGGCTTCCTCATCTGGATGATCTCGGTTGCCGTGCTGTATCTGGTGCTCGACGGCATGGGCGTCTGGGAGCAGGTGAACAGCTCCTTCGGCACCCTGGTCACCGCCGACGGGTCCACCAGCGAGGGCGACATCATCGGTGCGGGAGCGGTGTTCGGCTGGGCCACGCTACTCGGCGCGATCAACGCGATCCTGCTGACGGCCCTGGCCACCATCGGCGCCTATATCTACAACCTGTGTGCCGATCTCGTGGGCGGCGCCGAGGTGACTCTCGCCGACCTCGACTGATCCCACCGCCGGTCCTCGGGTACGAGTGGTCCCCTTCTGGATGTGCAGAGGCGGTTCCTTTCCGGTGGTTGAGTAGCCTGCGAGCCGCTAGGCGAGCATGCGTATCGAAACCACCACCACCCGTACAACCTAGACCCCAACCCCCCCTGACCACCCGTTTTGCTCCCACACCACCCCGTCGGGTAATCTCTGTCTTCGGTTCACGGGCCTATAGCTCAGGCGGTTAGAGCGCTTCGCTGATAACGAAGAGGTCGGAGGTTCAAGTCCTCCTAGGCCCACTGCGAGAGGTGTGTTGCACACCCGATTCGCACACCCAAGACCGGTTGTCTTCAGCTGGCGCGGGGCCTTAGCTCAGTTGGTAGAGCGCCGCCTTTGCAAGGCGGATGTCAGGAGTTCGAATCTCCTAGGCTCCACCACATTCGTGCTCCACGTCATCCACCTCGATTCGCTGAAGCCACCTTGCAACGGAAGCAAGGTGGATTCGTCGTTTCGGGGTATCTGCGATCAGAAGGATCAGGCCGTCGGTCACGTGGTGTACGCGGTTGTGACCTCGTGCCCTGCGCGTATTAGGTTCGACGGGCTGCAATCAATTCGATGGGGGTCGTTTGATCATGGGTAAAGCTCTTGTCTCCGTTCTGGTCGCCGCGTTCGGGGTGCTGGCAGTTGGCCAGGAGTCGAAGCTCTCACTTGCAGTCTGGTGATGCCTATCACACTCGCTTGGGTCACGTGTCCTCCAGACGAATGAATCTGGGCTTGTGCCCGCGCGAGACCGCCTTCCGGATACGGGCAAGGGTGCGTGGGCGTGGCACAATCCGCACCAGAGGTCATGCACAACACGGCGTGAGGGGCGTCGTTCGGTAAGGTGCTGCACAGCTTCGTCGGGGGGTGAATTCTGGATGGCTGGTGTCGGGGGTAGCGCGCGTCGTAGCGTGCCGACCCGCTGCGGTCCGGCTCTGTTTACGCGGATTGCTCGTCGCGTCCAGAAGGCTCCGCTCAGGAGTGTGAGCGCCTCATGACTGGCGATCAATCCGAGTGGTTCGACGACGTACCTGCCTGGCCGGCGGGGCAAGGTGCGCCCGCTCACCAATTGGCTCGCGATCTCGCGTCGGCCCGATTGGTCGGCGCTGGTGCACCTGTCCCACAGAGCGTCTCACCAGATCCGATGTCATTCGCGCCCGAGCAGAGTTCCCGAAGCGACTCGCCTGCTGACAGTGTCGACGACTACCCGGACACCGAATACCAACCGACAGCATCGGACGACGGCGATCCCTTCGAACTGATGCGTGTGCGGTCCGCCAAGACCAAGACCAAAGATGGTGCGCCGAGTTTCGTCCGCAAGCACCGCACGGCGCTGATCGGCACGGTCGCAACTGTCGTCGGTTTGGTGGTGGTGAGCGCGGTTGCGATCGGCCTTCTGACCGGCCAGAGCGACGACGACTCGACGACGACCCAGGCGGACGCGGTCGCCAGTTCGCCGGCGGACGTCTCGGATCCGGCAGCGGTGGCCGATGCGTGCCCGTCCCTGTCCGACGGTGCAGTGACCACGGGCAACGATGCCGGAGATCAGAAGACCGGCCCCGGTGCGATCAAGGCCTTCAACTGGGGGTATTACGTCGAGCGATCTGCTCGTGCGGCACGAGAAGTCGCAGCGCCGAACGCCGTCGCCCGCGAAGGTGTGTTGCAGAGCTTCATCGACCAGGTGCCCGAGGGCAGCACGCATTGTCTGTCGATCACCGATGAGGGCAACGGGACGTACGCGGTGGTGCTGACCGAGATCCCACCCGACCCCGACGCCGCACCCATTGTCTATCCCCAGATCATCAAGACCATCCGAACCGACGGCAAAGTGTTCATCGCCTCGATCACAAGCGAGGAATGACCGAGCCACCTCGGTCGTGATCGCGAGTGAGCAGCACGACCGAGCAGCTACCCACGACCAGACCCGGGCATCGAAAGGAATCAGACGACAATGGCGAATCCACCCAAGCGGAGGGGTCGACACCGCGCTGAAGAAGACCGGCGGACCCCTGTGCTGATGACGGTGACGTCGGCAGCGCTCGCGGCGTCCATCGCGACCGGCTTCGCCGCCGGCATGGCGAACGCCGTGCCGCACCAGGGTGGGACGAGCCCCAGCGATACCGCGCCTCAGCAGGGTGGGACAACCCCCGACGCGCAGGCGGTGCCGCAGCAGGGCGGCACCACCCCGACGCCTGATGTGGCGCCGGTCAACGTGCCCGGACCGGGTGTCATCCCGGCACCGCCGCAGGAAGCTCCGTACCAGCCCTACGTCGAGCCCAGCACCTACACGGCCCCCACCTACGAGGACGCCTACAACCCGGTGCCGCAGGGACCGCTGACGGCGCCCAAACCGGTTGCGCCCGTGCGGCCGATCGCCCCGCCGCCCGAGAAGATCCGTGTCGGCAACTACATCACCGACATCCCGGAAGGCATGTCGGAACGGGACGTCAACTCCATCAACGCGTGGGCCGCCTACGGTGAGGCCAAGATCGCGCAGGGTCTGATCTCGATCGGCGTACCCGAGGACGAGGCGACCCGGCAGGCGGCATCGACGATCATTGGTGTGGCGCTGGGTGGTACGGCGGGTGCGGCGGCCGGAGCGGTGCCGGGTGCGGTGATTGGTGCGCCGATTGGTCTCGCGGCGGGAACAGTTATCGGTGCGGTCTACAATGGTGTCGCGTTCGCGTGGACCGGACCCACCACCCCACAGTGGTGGGGATTTGTCGGCCTCGGCGCAGCCGCCGGCGCGGGCATCGGCCTGGCCGCCGGCGCTGCGGGCGGTGCTGCGCTGGGTGCCGCCACCGGCGCCGTCATCGGCGGAACCGCCGGCGGCGCACTCGCGTACGCGCTCGGCGCCGGTGACCCCGGCGCGAACCCGGACGAACCGTGGAAGCAGGGTCGGCCCGATGCCGAGCCGCTGCCCAATCCCGACGCCAACCAGTTCGAGCTGGAACTGTCCCCCGAGGACGCGCAGAAGGCCGGCCTGCCGTCGGTGTCCTACGTGGTGAACTCGCGTGGGGACGTTCACGCGTCGGTCAACGGCATGGAACTGAACTGGACGGTCGAACAGGCGATGGCGCCGTATGGGCTACTCGGTGCAGCCGGACCGCAGGCCGAGAAATCCGCCCTGCAGGCCACCAAGCAGCGCACCGATCAAGCACAGAACGCCAACCCGGATCTGCATGTGGCCTGGCCGCAGGAGACGGCTCCGGAAGCCTGAGTGGTCGAAGGCTTCCTACACTGACTGTGGCCTGCCGCGTGGCGGGCCACAGTCGCGACCAGACACAGTTCGGAAGAGACGATGACCGAGGACATGCAGGGACACGGTGGTCCCATCCCGCCACCCTCGTACAACGAGCGCAGTGTGGTCGTCTGCGGAACCGCCGGGGGAGTGGGCACGTCGGTGGTCTCGGCGCTGCTGGCCGAGTACCGGGCGGCCGCCTCGTTGCACGGCGCGTCCTGGTGGGTGGATGCCGCGGGCAATGACGGCGATGTGCACCAACGTCTGCGGGCCACCGGCGACGAGGCGCTGCTGCGGACCGCGGCCGGAACCGGCCTGCTGCCTGCTCCCGAAGCCGCGATCACCGACGTGGTGGCGCACACCTGGCGGTTCGGTGCGATCCCGGTCGTCGATGCGGGCGCCCGGCCGCTGACCGCGCTGCCCGAGTTGTGTTCGCCGGAATTGGCCGACGTCACACCGGTTCTCGTGGTCGGCCCGCGACCGGATCTGCTCAACCGGTCGCGCGAGGTGTTCTCCGAATGGGACCACGCAGGCGTCCTTCGTCGCACCATCGTCGTGATCTGTTGCCAGGTACCGACGTTGAACCACCAAGCGCTCACCGGAATGCTCACCGATGCCGTCACCGGGCAGGTGGCCGGCGTGATCGGCTTGGACTACGAACCCGTGCTGGGTGCCGGCACCGCGCTCGACAGTGCTGCACAGCAACGCTTCTCACCGGCCACCCGGCTGGCGATCCAGGAACTTGCCGCGGTCACCGTGCGCCGGTAGATCTTTCGGATCTACGAACCCTGACCCGCGATCCAGAAGTACGTCACCAGGCCCAGCACGATCACCGCGAGATACAGCCAGCCGATCCAAATCGCCACGCGGGCAAAAGGTTCGCCGAGTTCTCGCGTCCGGGCGATCTGCGATCGTGATCGATAGCCGAGGTAGAGCCCGATGGGCGAGGTGATCCCCAGAAGTGAGAGCACCAGGGCCCAGATCGCCGTCCGGTTGGTGCGTCGCGGCTTCGCCGCCTGCGACGTCCGAGCCGGCTGATTGCGCGTGGGCACCTGTTCCTCCGGGCGTTTGTCGTCGTCGATCTCGATGCTCGAGTATGCCTGCGCCGGCTTCGACGGCTGATCCTCGTCCATCGCTGTGGTGGTCGACGAGGTGGCCGCAGGTGCCGGCCCCTGCAGGGGCCGGGAGTCGTCGGCCTCGGCGGCCGGTGTCGGTTGCTGGGCCTGTGTCTCGGGTGCCGGCTCCGGCTCCCGGGACACCCGACTCGTCTGTTCGTCGGTCGGCGGAACCGCTACTGTCCGGGTCGGCATGTCCCCCGGCGGCAGGAAACCCCGTGAGGTGCCGCTCGGCCGCGGTGGGCCGGCATACGGCCGGCCCTGGGGTCCCGCGGTGGGCGGGCCGGGTCGAGGCGCACCGGGCGCTCCCGGCGGCGGGGGCCGTCGTCCGGGCGGCGGCCGATAGCCGGGCGGCGGAGGACCACCGCGCGTCGGTGGCGGGCCGGTGCGTCCGCCCGGGCCGGTCGCCCACGGCGGGATGCCGCCCCCCGGGCCACGTTGCGGTGCCGGCCGTGCGCCGGGTCCGGGACCCGGAGCGCCTGGACCGCGTGCCGGTCCGTGGCGGGTGGGCGGACCACCCGACTGTGCTGCACCGGACTGCGCCGTACCCGACTGTGCCGTACCCGACTGTGCCGTACCCGACTGTGCCGTACCCGACTGGGCCGTACCCGACTGTGCCGTATCCACCTGCGGAGGCCGCGGCATCGAGCGGTTCTGTGGTGGCGTCGGATGACCACCGGGCGATGGTGTGGCTGATCCCGGCGACGTGACGGGCGCCGTCGGCGGCCGCTCCCAGGGCGCCGACACCGGAGTACTCGGACTGGCGTCGCCGTCGGCGTCCGCACTGTTCCGGGTGGTGCCCGGATCAGGAGTCGGACGCGAGCTGTCGTCGGTGGTCACTGTTCCAAATTACCGTTTCCGCAGGACCGCTGTTCGGTCGCCGGCCGTGCGGATGCCGACCGCAGCCTGACCCGCGCTCGTCAGGATCGTCACGGGATCACGACGCCGCGGAATCCGCGTCGGCACCGTCGGTGACGGTGCGAAGGTCCTCCACGCGTGGCACGGTCGCCGACACCGGCGGGATCTCCCGGCGGGAGCGCTGCAGAATGCCGACGGTGATCGCCGCGGCGAACAGCGCGGCGACACTCGATACCCCGGCCCACACGTACTTGTTCGACATGCCCACCAGCGTGCCAGCTGCCCAGGTCGCCTGTCATCTCGGGTGTAGGCCTTCCATCGGTGTCACCTGCGGTCACCGGCCACAGACCCTTCATCGGCAGAAGTGGTTGGATGGTGATGTGACTACTCAGAAGCAGACCGCGACTCTCAAAACCAACCGCGGCGACATCGTTGTCGAACTCTTCCCGAACCACGCACCCAAGACGGTGGCCAACTTCACCGGCCTCGCGGACGGCTCCAAGGATTACAGCCAGCCCAACGCCTCCGGCGGCGACAGCGGACCGTTCTACGACGGCTCGGTGTTCCACCGCGTCATCGAGGGCTTCATGATCCAGGGCGGCGATCCCACCGGCACCGGACGCGGCGGACCGGGCTATCAGTTCGCCGACGAATTCCACCCGGAACTGCAGTTCGATCGCCCCTACCTGCTGGCGATGGCCAACGCCGGACCGGGCACCAACGGCTCGCAGTTCTTCATCACCGTGGGCCCCACCCCGCACCTGAACCGCCGGCACACCATCTTCGGCGAGGTCAGCGACCCCGCATCGCAGCAGGTCGTCGACGCCATCGCCACCACGTCGACCGATCGCGCCGACCGCCCGCTCGACGAGGTGGTCATCGAGAAGATCGAAATCAACTGACCGGCCCGCAGTATCCCGGCCCGCAGTACACCGCAGGTCCGCCTGCGGTGTGCTTTCGGCACCCCGACCGTCCCACCGGCCTGTCCTGCAGCCGGTGCGGACGGCCGGCGTGCCCCGAGTGTCTCCGGCCCGCCGCGGTCGGACAGCACTGTGTCGACTGCCTGCGCAATGACGGGGTGCAGCGATCGACCGCGGCCCCGACGTTCGGCGATCGGGGCATCCGGCCGATGGTGGCGAGCCCGATGGTCGCCGCACGGCCATACGCCACCTACACGCTGATCGCGATCAACCTGGTCATCTTCGCGCTCTGCGCGATGCAGGCCCGCGGGTTCGACATGCTCGACTCGCGGCTGTTCGTCGACCTCGCGTTGGTGAAACCCTGGGTCGCCGACGGCGAGTACTGGCGGTTGTTCACCGCAGGGTTCCTGCACTTCTCGATCACCCATGTCGCGGTCAACATGATCTCGTTGTTCATCCTCGGCCGCGACCTCGAGATCGCCATCGGCATCCCGCGCTACCTGGGGGTATATGTCACGTCGCTGCTCGGTGGCAGTGCCGCGGTGATGGCGTTCGGCTCCGACATGTCGATCAACGCCGGGGCGTCGGGAGCCATCTACGGCTTGATGGGTGCGGTCCTGATCGTGGTCCTCAAGGCCCGGGTGTCACCGACACCGGTCATCTCCATCATTGTGCTGAACCTGGTCCTGTCGATCACGATTCCAGGCATCTCGCTGCTGGCCCACGTGGGTGGTCTGGTGTTCGGCGCCGCCGCAACCGCGGGCATCATCTTCGGGCCGCAATGGTTGCTGTCACCGGATCGCCGGTCGGCGGTCGCGGCCGCCCGCATCGGCTGGATCGTCATCGCGGCGCTACTCGTGGTGGCGTTGGCCGTCAGCGTGGCGGTCGGGATGTCGTATACCGGCATCCGCGTCTACGGCTGACGCCGACCCGCGGTCGTCGGTCACCTGCGTTCATCGTCGACGACGAACCCGGCCAGGCGCAGGTCATCGGCGACCGCGCCGAGGTCGGCGCCCAGATCCCAGCGGCTGAACACCACCAGCCGGGTGTCGTCGCGCAACGCATCCACCGGCGCGGTCGCCGGTGCGTCGTGGTGGAGGACATCGAACTCCAGCTGACCGGTGCGCCGGCCGATACGGCGGAAGTCGAGCAACCGGATCCGGTCGATCCGATCCCGCGGATAGGTGTGCGCCCCGCCGATGGTCCGGACCCGGATCGCCGGCTGCCCGTCCGGTGTGGAGGTCACCGCCAGACGCGGCCGAATGAGCAACGCGTAACCGGAGAACCCCAACAGCAACAACCCGGCCGCACCCATCAGGACCAGTCCCGCGGGATCGCCGGCCGCCCACACCGCGGCCAACAACAGGATCAGGCCCCCGATGCCCAGGGCCCCGGCGGCGGGACGAGGAGTGGCCCATTCGGTTGTGGATAGAGGGGCAGAGTTATCCACAGGTTTTACTCACAGTGGGGATGACTTACACACATGTGATTTCCACAGTGTGAATGAATTACACACATGTGAGTAGCTTCTGTGGACGGACGATCGAGCACGTCCGTGCACGCGTCAGCGCCACCGCATGGTCATCAACAAACCGACCACCATCAGCGCAAACCCGATCAAGAAGTTCCACGGACCCAGCTCGTACATCCAGTTCAGCGGCTTGCCCTCGGCGCCCAGCGCGGACGGGGTGGCGACCAGATAGAAGACGATCAGCCAGGCCAGGCCGAGCAGCATCAGGCCGAGCATGATCCACACGTAGATGTTGCTCGAAGGACCGGCTTTCACCTTCACCGGCGTCCGGCTGGCCGGGTTGATGGTGTAATCGGTCTTCTTCCGGACTTTTGACTTCGGCATGACTTCCTCTGTAGTGCTGAACAGCTCATCGGGCTGTCGGTCGGTCGCGACGGTACCGGGATGATCCCCCGTTGGGCGGTCCGCCGCTCGCAAAAGGTGTTCCTCTACGGTATCTCACCTGGTCGCCGACCCCCCAACGTCGCGAAGAGGCACCGCGGCGGCGGCGAAATCCGCTCGACCGGCGTGGGGTCGCCCAAGGTAGCCTGACGGGGTGAATCAGCCGCCTGTGCACGAGGGATCGGGGTCTGCCGCCGGTCGCATCCTCGTCATCGACAATTACGACAGCTTCGTCTACAACCTGGTCCAGTACCTGGGCCAACTGGGCGTCGAGGCGGTCGTGTGGCGCAACGACGACCCACAACTGGCCGACCCGGCTGCCGCGGTCGAGGGCTTCGACGGCGTGCTGCTGAGTCCCGGTCCGGGCACCCCGCAACGCGCCGGCGCCACCATCCCGATGGTCGGCGTCGCTCGACAGTCCGGGCTCCCGCTGCTCGGGGTGTGCCTGGGACACCAGGCCATCGGCGCGGCCTTCGGCGGCACCGTCGACCGGGCCCCCGAACTCCTGCACGGCAAGACCTCGCAGGTCATCCACGAGGATGTCGGCGTGTTGGCCGGCCTGCCGAGCCCGTTCACCGCGACGCGCTATCACTCGCTGACCGTGGTGCCCGACACGATTCCCGACGAGTTGATCGTCACCGGCCGTACCGAATCGGGCATCGTGATGGCGATGGCGCACCGCGAGCTCCCGATTCACGGGGTGCAGTTCCATCCGGAGAGTGTGCTCACCCAGGGCGGGCACCGCATGCTGGCCAACTGGCTGGGGATCTGCGGCATCCACATCCCGGAATCCCGCGTCGCCGTGCTGGAGTCCGAGATGGCGGCGGCGGTCGGCTGACGTCGGATACAGCCCGCAACCAGAGGGTCGAGCGGGGGGTTGCTGCCGAACGGGGATCAGCCCGGCAGCAGACTCGCCTGACCGACCACCACCGACACCGTCCCGCCCTTGCGCACCCGGGATCCCGGGGCCGGGGTCTGGCTGAGCACCTTGTCGTTGTCGGGGCTGGTGATGGGTACGTTGCGGGTGGTCTGGTTCAGGGTGCCGCCGCCCCAGCCTGCGTCCACGAGGCGGGCGCGGGCCTGCTGCACGGTCTGACCTCGCAGGTTGGGCATCACGAACATGTTGCCGCGCGACACCACGATCTGCACCGTCGCGCCCTGCTCCACGGTGGCCCCGGCCGACGGTGAACTGCTCACCACCTGCCCGGCCGGGAGTTCGGAGTCGCCGGACACACTGACGACCTCCAGCCCGACCTGCTCGAGGACGGTGCGCGCCTGATCCTCGGTCTGGCCGGTCACATCCGGCACGGTGATCTCCTTGGGACCGTTGCCCACGAGCACCACGACCGCACCGTTCACCGGCGCCTCGGCACCCACCGGCGGGGTGGTACCGACCACCCTGTCCTTCAGATCACCGGTCGAGTCGACCCGATCGGTCCGGACGTTGGAGAACCCCAGCACCCGCAACGCCTCGGTCGCCTCATCGGGTGTCTGACCACGCAGATCGGGCATCTGATGACGCTGCGGGCCGGTCGAGATGTACAGGGTGATCCTGGACCCCTCGGTGGCCAGCACGTTCTCGGCCGGCGCCGAGCGGGTCGCCGAGCCGGCCGCCACGTCGAGACTGGGTTCCTCGAGTTCTTGCACGGTGAACCCGGCTGTCTCCAGACTGGCGCGAGCCTCGGTCGCGGTCTTGCCCGCGACCGCCGGGACCGGGATCTGGGCGGCGGTGCTCGATCCCCACGGCGACCACAACAGCAGACCGGCGACCAGCGCGATCACCGCGGCCACCGCCGTGCCGATGATCAACCCGAGCCGGCGCCGCCGCACCGGCTGCTCGTCGTCGCCGTCGTCATCGTCGCGGCGATGCGAACCGCCGGTCACCGCGCGCCGCGGACCGGAATCGGTCAACGACCGCCGGGACATGCTGTCGATGAACTCGGTGCGGTCGGCATCCGACATCAGCATCGGCGCCGACGGGCGGCCACCGGCGAGCACCTTGATCAGATCCGACCGCAGATCGGCGGCCGACTGGTAACGGTTCGCCGGGTTCTTGCTCATCGCCTTGAGCACCACCGAATCGAGCTCGCGCGGGATGTCCTCGCGAATCGACGACGGCCACACCGGGTCCTCGTGTACGTGCTGGTGCGCGACCGCGACCGGGGAGTCGCCGGTGAACGGCGGCTCGCCGGTGAGCAGTTCGAACAGCACGCAACCCATCGAATAGATGTCGCTGCGCGGGTCGACCTTGATGCCGCGAGCCTGCTCCGGCGACAGGTACTGTGCGGTACCCATCACCGCCGAGGTCTGCGTCATCGTCGAGGTGGTGTCGCTCATCGCGCGGGCGATGCCGAAATCCATCACCTTCACCGCGCCGGCCTTGTCGATCATCACGTTGGCCGGCTTCATGTCGCGGTGCACGATGCCGTTGCGGTGCGAGAAGTCCATGGCCGCGGCCACGTCGGCCATCCATGTCATGGCCTGGCGCGGCGAGACCGGACCGTTGGACCGCAGCACGTCGCGCAGGGTGTCGCCATCGACGTACTCCATCACGATGAACGGCAGCGGGCCTTCCTCGGTCTCTGCCTCGCCGGTGTCGAAGACCTGCACGATCGTCGGATGGTTGAGTTTGGCGGCGTTCTGCGCCTCGCGGCGGAACCGCAGATAGAAGGTGGGGTCGCGTGCGAGGTCGGCGCGCAACACCTTGATCGCGACGTCTCGGTGCAGTCGGAGATCCCGCGCGAAGTGGACCTCCGACATCCCGCCGAACCCGAGCGTCTCGCCGAGTTCGTAACGGTCCGAGAGATGGTGCGGCGTCGACATCACGTTGCGCTCACCATCTTTCGCAGCTCCGAGCACGACCACTCGAGAGCGATCGTCGCTCTCGGGCCGACAGCGTCACCGACACCCCTCCCATTATCGCCACCTCATCGACCGGACAGGCCAGGGATCGTGAACGTCGGGAAGACCGGGTTGTCGGCGGTCGGCGCACCGGGATCGGTGGTGTCGGGTGTCTGGGGCACCGTCGGATCCTCGGTGGTGGGTTCGGGTGTGGTGGTTTCGGTGGTGGTCGTCGGTTCCTCGGTGGTCGTCTCGGGCTCGGGCTGTACCTGTTCCTCGGTCGTCTCGGGGACGGTCGTGGTGGTCTCGGTCACCGTGGTCGTCGACGAGGTCGCCGGCACCCCCGGCGACGACGAGTTCAGGTTCAGCAGCCAATAGCCGATCAGCACCAGTGCGGCGATGAGCAACGCGCCGGCCACGCCCGCGAGCACCTTCTGCCCGGTCGTCCAGCTGTTGTCGTCGGCCGGCGGCATCGGCCGACTCGGCGGCCGGCTGGAGGTGCGGGCGGTCGCCGGCTGGGTGGACGCCCCGGTCATCGCTCGGGTCTGCTGCGGACGCATCGCCGCCGCGGCTGCGGCCCCGCCGACCGCACCGGCCGCGGCCGCTCCCGCGATGGCTCCCGGCCGCGGCGGACGGTGCCCGGCACGCACGGCGGCCACCGCGTCGGCGAACTCGCCGCCGTTGGCGTAGCGCTGCTGCGGGTCCTTGGCCATCGTCGTGTCGATCAGCTCGCGCACGTTGGCCGGCACCGTGTTCGGCAGTGGCGGCGGGGTCTCGCGGATGTGTTTCATCGCGACGGTGATCGCCCCGTCCCCCAGGAACGGGCGGCGACCGGTCAGCGCCTCGTAGCCGACCACACCCAGCGAATACACGTCGGATGCCGCGGTCGCCTCGTCACCGGTGGCCTGTTCCGGCGAGATGTACTGCGCGGTGCCCATCACCATGCCCGTCTGGGTGACCGGCGCCGAGTCCACCGCCTTGGCGATGCCGAAGTCGGTGATCTTCACCTGACCGGTCGGCGTGATGAGGATGTTGCCCGGCTTCACGTCGCGGTGCACCAGGTGCTGGGTGTGTGCGGCCTGCAACGCCCGACCGGTCTGTTCGAGCATGTCGAGGCTGTTGGTCAGCGACAACCGGCCCATCCGGGAGATGACCGAGTTCAACGGCTCACCGTCGACGAGCTCCATCACCAGATAGGCCAGTGGTTCGCCGCCGCCCCGATCGGGTGTCTCGCCGTAGTCGAAGACGTTGGCGATGCCCGGATGGTTCAGTTTGGCGGTGGTCTGCGCCTCGGCCCGGAACCGTGCGGTGAACTCCGGGTCGTGGGTGTACTCGGCCTTGAGGACCTTCACCGCCACTCGCCGATTGAGCCGGGTGTCGAGTGCCTCCCATACCTGGCCCATGCCACCGGTGGCGATGAGACGCATCAGCCGGTAGCGGTCGGCGATGGTGGTGCCGCTCTGCAATGTCATCAGCTTGCACCTCCTACCAGGGCATTGATCACAGCTCGTCCGATCGGCGCGGCCACCGCGCCACCGGTGGAGGCCGGGCCCAGGTCACCGTTCTCCACCACGACCGCCACCGCGACCTGCGCGTTGGCCGACGGGCCGAACGCGATGTACCAGGAGTACGGCGTCTCCGACTCGACATCGGAGGTCGCGGAGTGCTCGGCGGTACCGGTCTTCGACGCGATCGACACCGGACCGCCGGCGCCGGCGGTGTTGCGTTCGGAGTCGATCATCATCGACGTCAGCGTCGCCGCCTGATCCGAGCTGATCGGTTCGTTGATCGTGGTCGGTTGGGTCGTCTGCAGGGTACGCAGATCGGCGGCCTGCAGCTTGTCCACCAGGTAGGGCTGCATCCGCACGCCGCCGTTGGCGACCGTCGCGGCCACCATCGCCATCTGCATCGGGGTGACCCGCACGTCGCGCTGGCCGATGGAGGCCTGGCCGAGGGCGGCCAGGTCCGGGATCTCGCCGACGGTGGACTGCGACACCGGCAGGGGAGTGTCCGGCTGCTCCTCGTCGAGGCCGAATCGATTCGCCGTCTCAGTGAACACGGTGATCGGGTCCTTCATCTTGGTCGTCGTCAGGTCGACGAATGCCGTGTTGCAGGAGTACTCGAACGCCTGCGAGAGCGACACCGTGCCGCCCGACGACCCGGGGCACGTCTGGCCGCCGTAGTTGCTCAGCGACGTCGCGGTGTCGGGCAGGGTGATCGACGATGCCGCGGTCAGTCGCACGTCCGGGGTGATGCCGTCGCGCAGCGCCGCTGCACTGGTGATCACCTTGAACGTCGATCCCGGCGGATAGAGCTGGTTGACGGCCCGGTTGAGCATCGGGTTGTTGATGTCGCCGGGCTGGTTCCACGCCGCCCAGCTGCGCTCGCGCACATCCTGATCGTGGCTGGCCAGCCTGTTGGGGTCGTAGCTCGGCGACGACGCCATCGCCAGGATCTTGCCGGTGTTGGGCTGCAACGCCACCACCGCACCGCGACAGCCACCCTGGCAGCCGTTGCGCAGGCCGTCGTAGGCCACTCGCTGCAGCCGCGGCATCACCGTGCTGACCACGTTGCCGCCGCGCGGATCGCGCCCGGAGAACATGTCCATGAACCGCTGCCCGAACAGCCGGTCGTCGTTGCCGTTGAGGATCGAGTTCTCGTACAACTCGAGCCCGGAACTGCCGTACTGGAACGAGTAGTAGCCGGTGACCGGCGCGAACGCCTCGGCGGTGTTGGCCGGATAGGTGCGCAGGAATTTCAACCGGCTGTCGGTGGGCACCGACACCGCGACCACCGAACCGGTGTCGGCGGTGATGGCGCCGCGCTGGCGGGAGTACTCGTCGAGCAATACGCGGTTGTTGCGCGGGTCCGCGCGCAGCGCATCGGCCTTGAACACCTGCACGTAGGTGGCGTTGGCGAGCAGGGCGACCACCATCACGATCACCGCGATGGACACCCGCTGGATCGGCTTGTTCATCGGCGCACCGCCTGGGTGGGCAGCGAGTCGATGCTCTTCGGTGGGGGACGCCGGCGCGTGGGGTCGGGTTCGCGGGCCGCATTGGAGATGCGGATGAGCAGCGCCACCAGGATGTAGTTGGCCAGCAGCGACGACCCGCCGTAGGACAGGAACGGGGTGGTGAGGCCGGTCAGCGGGATCAGTTTGGTGACGCCGCCGACCACCACGAAGATCTGCACGGCGATGGTGAACGAGAGCCCGGTGGCCAGCAGCTTGCCGAAGCTGTCACGCACCGCCACCCCGGTGCGCAGGCCGCGCATTACGAAGATGAGGTACAGCATCAGGATCGCGGCGAGGCCGGTGAGCCCGAGCTCCTCACCGACGGTGGCGATGATGAAGTCGGTGTTGGCGAACGGCACGATGTTGGGCCGTCCCGAACCGAGGCCGGTGCCGAACAGGCCGCCGGTGGCCAGCCCGAACAGACTCTGCCCGATCTGGTAGCCGGAGCCGTCGAAGTCGCTGAACGGATCCCGCCAGACCTCCACCCGCACCTGCAGATGGCCGAAGATCTGGTAGGCGATGAACGCGCCGATCACGAACAGCGTGATGCCCAGCACCAGCCAACTCGCGCGTTCGGTGGCCACGTACACCATCGTGAGCACCGTGGAGAAGATCAGCAGCGAGCTGCCCAGATCCGACGAGTAGGCCAACACCGCGATGGAGACGAACCAGGCCGCCAGCAGCGGCCCGAGGTCGCGGGCGCGCGGGAAATCCATACCGAGGAAGTGCTTTCCCGCGGTGGTGAACAGGTCACGCTTGGACACCAGGAACGCGGCGGTGAAGATGATGATGAGGATCTTCGCGAACTCGCTGGGCTGAATCGAGAAGAACGGCAGGATGATCCAGTTCTTGGAGCCGTTGATCTCCGACATCGACGACGGCAGGATCGCCGGGATGATCAGCAGCACTAGGCCACCCAGACCCAGCGTGTAGGCATACCGCGACAGGGTGCGGTGGTCGCGCACCAGGATCAGCACCGCCGAGAACGCGATGATGCCCAGCACCGCCCACAGCAGCTGTTGATCGGCGTTGTGGGTGACGTCGGTGTCGTTGATGGTCTCCCCGGTGGGGCCGGTGCCCAGGTCGAGCCGGTGGATCAGTACCAGGCCGAGCCCGTTGAGCACCGCGACGACCGGCAACAACAGCGGATCGGCATGTGGTGCGTAGCGACGCACCACCAGATGCGCGGCCCCGAACAACACCGCGTAGGCGGCGACGTACTTCGCCAGGTCCCAGGTGAGGCTCTGCTCCTGGGCGGACTGCACGATGAGCAACGCCACCGTCACCAATCCGATGGCGAAACCGAGCAGCAGCAGCTCGGCGGTGCGGCCGGTCTGTTCGGGAGGTTGGCGCGGCGGAGCGTGGACGGTCGCGGACGGTTGACTCATCTAGTGGCCCCGGCAGATCTTGTTGCCGTCGTTGTCGTACTGGGGCGCCACCGTCGACGACGTGGTGGTCGATTCGGTCGTCGACGGCGCCGGGGAGCTCGCCGGTGTGGGTGTCGGTGGTGTTGCGGGTGTGGCCTGCGGGGCCGGCTGTCCGGGTGTGGGAGCCGGGGCCGGGGTCGGCGTGGGCTGCGGATCCGGGCACAGCGGAAGGAAGTTGAGCGCCTCGACGCGGTCCTCCGCGTCGGCGAGTGGCATGTTGCGGATCGAGTTGCCCTCGACGGCGTTGCGGTCGAGTTCGGCCAGATCGGAGGTCTGCAACGGGGTGCAGGTGTCGGACGTGTCGTATTCGACGAACTCCACCTGCGGCTGCTCCTGGTCGAGCCCGGTCACGCACACCGACTGATTGGCCGAACTGAGGTCGAGGAACATCACCGTGTCCGGCGATCCCTGGTAGATCACCACCTCGTTGCTCTGGGCGCCCACGAAGTAGCTGTTGCGCACCATCGCGCGGGTGACGAACGCACCCACGACGATCAGGGCGATCACCGCCAGTGCGGTCCCGGCGAACACCCAGCGGCGCCACGGTCGGTGCGGTGGCGTGTGGTCGTCGTCGGTCATGATGGTGGGGCGTTGCGGCTTCTCCGCCGGGGGGCGCAGGGCGGCTGCGCGTCCGGCTGCGGTCGCCGGGTTCGGGGTGTAGCCCTCGTCGTCACCGCCGGCGGCGCCGCCGACGATGGGCCGCGAATCGCCATACTCGGTGTCGACGACATCGGCGACAATGACCGTCACGTTGTCGGGTCCGCCGCCGCGCAGCGCGAGTTCGATGAGCCGGTCGGCGCATTCCTTGTGGTCGGTGATGGAGCCGAGCGTGTCGGCGAGGGTCTCTTCGCTGACCACGTCGGACAGGCCGTCGCTGCACAGCAGGTAGCGGTCGCCCGCGCGGGCCTCGCGGATGGTGAGGGTCGGTTCCACCTCTTGGCCGGTCAGTGCGCGCATGATCAGCGAGCGCTGCGGATGGGTGTGGGCTTGCTCGGCGGTGATGCGCCCCTCGTCGACGAGGGTCTGCACGAACGTGTCGTCGCGGGTGATCTGGGTGAGCTGGTCGTCGCGGTACAGGTAGCCGCGGGAGTCGCCGATGTGGCACAGGCCGATGCGGCTGCCGGCGAACAGGATCGCGGTCAGGGTGGTGCCCATGCCCTCGAGTTCGGGGGAGTGGTCCACCTGTGCGGCGATGGCCGCGTTGCCGTTGTGCGTGGCCCGGTCGAGCTGGGCCAGCAGGTCGCCGCCGGGTTCGTCGTCGTCGAGGGTGCGCAGCGCCTGGATCACCAGCTGGCTGGCGACCTCACCGGCCGCGTGACCGCCCATGCCGTCGGCGAGCGCGAGCAGCCGCGCACCCGCATACACGGAGTCCTCGTTGTTCGAGCGCACCAGTCCACGGTCGCTTCGCGCGATATAGCGCAGTACCAGGGTCACGGTCGCAACTCGATCACGGTCTTGCCGATCCGGATCGGCGTGCTCAGCGGGACACGCACGGCGGTGGTGACCTTCGAGCGGTCCAGGTAGGTGCCGTTGGTGGAGCCGAGGTCCTCGAGGTACCAGTCGTCGCCGCGACGGGACAGGCGGGCGTGCCGTTCGGATGCGTAATCGTCGGTGAGCACCAGCGTGGAGTCGTCGGCGCGTCCGAGCAGCACCGGCTGGGTGCCGAGCGTGATCCGGGTGTTGGCCAGGGCGCCCTGGGTGACGACCAGGTAGCGCGCGGAACCGCGGGCGGTGCGTGCACTCGACCGATCCCGTTTGTCGCTGCGCGTGTAGCGCGCCAGTCGGCTGCCGCCGGCCGACGCGATGTCGGCCCGCAGGGTTCGGATGACGGCGTACACGAACAGCCAGAGCAGCAGCAGGAACCCGATACGGGTCAGCTGCAGCACCAAGCCCTGCATTTAAGAGTTCACCTCCAGCGCCATCACTTCTCGGCCCACGCGTTCCACCCCGGGCGCCGGTCGTACAAACGGACCCGACTGCATCTTATGGGCAGACCGCGCTTTCCCCTTCATTGAGATGTGACAGTTCAGTATCAACGCCCGGTCTCCTGGTGAGAGACCGGGTGAATGGGCGGTGACTACTGGAACCGGACGGTGATGTCGGAGTGGCCCACGCGGATCCGGTCACCGTCGGCGAGTTCCCAGCTGCTGACCTGCAGATCGTTGACGGTGGTGCCGTTGGTGGAGTTCAGGTCGGTCAGCATCGCGACGCTGCCGTCCCAGCGGATCTCCACATGCCGGCGGGACACGCCGGTGTCCGGCAGACGGAACTGGGCGTCCTGGCCACGGCCGATGATGTTGGAGCCTTCGCGCAGCTGGAAGGTGCGGTTGCTGCCGTCCTCGAGGAGCAGGGTGATCGCCGCGGGTGCATACCCCGGACGGCCGTACCCCTGGTCGTAGCCGCCCTGCTGGCCGTAGCCGTAGACGGGCTGGCCGTAACCCTGCGGGTAGTCGCCCTGCTGGTAGTCGTAGCCCTGCTGGCCATAGCCCTGGTCGTAGCCGCCCTGCTGGTAGCCCTGGTCGTATCCGGGCTGGCCGTATCCCTGCTGGCCGTAGCCCTGGTCGGCGTAGGCCTGGTCATAGGCACCCTGCTGGGCGTAGGCCGGGTCGTAGCCCTGCTGGTAGCCCTGGTCGTATCCGGGCTGGGCGTATCCCTGCTGTGCATAGCCCTGGTCGGCGTAGGCCTGCTCGTAGCCCTGCTGGCCGTATCCCTGGGGGTAGCCGGCCTGCTGGTAGTCGTAGCCACCCTGCTGGCCACCCTGGTCGTACGCCGGGTCGGTCCCCCTGCGCTGGTCGTATCCGGGGTTGTTGGTCATCTGTGGGGCTCCTACTTGTCGATGTGCACTTTGGGGGTGCTGCTCTGCCTGTGGTGCGTGCTGCGCCGCCGGATCGTGCGGCGCTGGTGGATCTTGTCGGCCGGGCGACATCGGTCTGGGTCGGGCATCCGGATTCACCGAGCCGTGGGCACGGAAGATACCGGTATGCAATGACGGGGACTCGTCGAACTCTACGACGACGCGGCCATATGTTTGCCAGCCGTTGTCGGAGATGAAGTTCTCGAGGTGTTTGGAAAAGGTCTTGCGGTTGAGTTCGTATTCGGCCGCGACGTGCTTGAAGTCGGTGGAGCTGAACTGCAACCGGTAGCTGTTGGGGGCGAGAATCGCACCGTCGCCGAGATTGCGCAGACCCTCCTGCGCCTCGCGCTGCAGGCCGCTCTCGATCTCCTGCGGGGCCACCTGCCCGCCGAAGACACGCGCGAAGCTGTCGTCGACCGCTCCCTCGAGCTTGCGTTCGATACGCTGCAAAATACCCACCGGCGACCCTCCCTTCGCGGCTTGCTGCACACGGCTGTGGCGTGTCGCCGTGCGTATGGCCTTGATAGATGATACCGATTCTGACCATTTAGCCTGGGTCGACGTCAATGCAGCAACGTTCGCAACATCAGCAACAGCGACGTCGTGCTGTTCACCCTACCTGCCATACCAACGCTGACCAGCGCATACGGGTGTATTTCCGATCACGAACAGGTACATCCACGTCGCCAAACACGCCCACCCCCGTCGACCGTGCCCCGTTTCCCGTCGAGTGGGTCCCGTTCGCGGTCGACTGTGTCCCCTGAGCGACGCGTTTTGCTTCCGTCCCGTCGACCTTGCTATCGTTCTCGGGTCTCACGCAGACAGCCACGGGCGAGTGGCGGAATGGCAGACGCGCTGGCTTCAGGTGCCAGTGTCCTTCGGGACGTGGGGGTTCAAGTCCCCCTTCGCCCACTGACTGACAAAAGGCCAGGGTGCACAGTGCATTCTGGCCTTTTGTGTGTCGCGAGTCCGCGGGACCGGGGAGGCTGTGCGACGTGACCAGTTCGTCGAGTGGAATGCCGCTGAACGCATTGCCGTTGAGTGCGTTGCCGCATCCGCCGGGTCGGCTGCCCGTCCTCGGCGATGTGCGGTCCGTGGACCGTCGGCGCCCGACGCAGCACGAAACCGAACTGACCCGCGAACTCGGCCCGATCTTCCAGCGCGAGTTGCTCGGCAACCGGCTGGTGGTGGTCGGCGGAGCGGATCTGGCTCGGCAGACGCTCGATGAGGAGTCCTGGGGGCGTGTACTGGTCGGGCCGTTGGCACAGTTGCGTGCGGTCGCCGGCGCCGGTTTGTTCACCGCGCGGACGAGGGACCCGCTGTGGGGTCAGGCCCGTCGGATCCTGACACCGGGCTTCGCACAGGCCGCTATGCGCGTCTATCACGATGCGATGGCAAGTGTCGCCGACGATCTCACGCAGAAATGGACGGAGTCGCCGGTCATCGACGTGCACCGCGATATGACCGCCGCCACGCTGGAGGTCATCGGGCGCGCCGGCTTCTCCCGTCGCATGGGGCTACTCGGGTCCGACGATGGCGCGGCTGACGGCACCGGCGAGTTTCTGGACGCGCTGGGCCGAATTCTGTTGTGGGCCGGTGAATCCACCAACGACGTTCCGATGCTGGGCCCGATACGCGAGGTTCTCGGATCGCGGCGCCGTAACGCCGACATCGCCACCGGTCGGCGCTTCGTCTCGTCGATCATCGAGACCCGGGTACGCGAGGGCGCCCGCGGTCGCAACGACCTCCTCGGGCTGATGTTGGAGACCGCGGACCCGGAGACGGGCGAGCGGCTCCCGTTGCGCAACGTCACCGACCAGGTGCTGACCTTCCTGGCTGCCGGCCATGAGACGACCGCGGCGCTGATGGAGGTGGCCCTCTACTATCTCGCGGCCGAACCGGAGGTGGCCGATCGGATCGCCACGACCGAACTCGACGGAACCGCCCTGACGTACGAGAACGTCGTCAGGCTGCGGCAGATCCGCGCCTACCTGAACGAGTGTCTGCGCCTGTGGCCCCCGGCGCCTGGATTCTTCCGGCTGGCCCGCACCGACCAGGTGCTGGATGGCTATCACGTGCCGGCCGGCCGCGCCGTTTTCGTGCTCGCGCTGGCGGCGCAACGCGATCCCGCCGTCTGGGGTCCCGATGCCGACCTGTTCCGGGCGGACCGCTTCCTCGGTGAACGCCTCACCGCGAGCTCGCGAAAGTTCTTCGCCCCGTGGGGTACCGGACCCAGATCATGTATCGGGCGACAGTTCGCAATCCACGAGTCGTCGCTGCTGTTGGCGTCGGTGTTGTCGAGATTCGACCTACGGCTGGAGAAGCCGACCGACCTGGTGATGCGCGAGCGCGCCACCCTGCGGCCCGAACCGTTCACGCTGGTGGCCAGCCCACGGACGACAGTTCCGGCCGCACCTGTAGCTTCTGGCCGCAGTTGAAGGTCCAAGCCGGAACCCGCAACTGCGGCCAGAACTTTCGGTCAGTCCACCAACGACGCATACACGAGGTAGTTCTCGTCGGTGGGCTGCCCGTCGACCACGAAGCAGGTGACCAGGATCAGCCGGCCGGGCACCGCCTGCCACACCTCGTCGTAGCGGTCGAGATTCCATTTGTCGTACGTCGCGGTCGCATCGACGCGGTAGGTGCGTGACCCGGCGGTGGTGTCGAGCTGGATCTGCGCACCGGGCTCGACTCGCTGCAGCGGCGCGAACACCCCGTCACCGTTGTGGATGGCGTGTCCGGCGAGGTAGACGGTGTCGGCCGAGCCGGGGGTGCCGCGTTCGGTCCACCACCATGCGTCGTCCTCGGTGGGCGGATCGATCTCCCCGCTATCGTCGACGATGGGCCGCACCACCGCGTCGACCTGCACCGACGGCACCGTCAGTCGGACCGGTTCACCGACCGGAGCGGTGCGGGTCGCCGACGGCTCGGTGCTCCCGGAGAGCACCTGTGGCGGCTGCACATCGGTGGCGCCACCGCACCCGGTGAGCATCAGCACGGCCATCGCGAGTGCTGCCACCGCGGTGATCAGCACGAGGAATCGTCGTGTGCGCATCACTGATCCCCGCCGATCAGCGGTTGGGCCGACGGATCACCGCGACCGCGGTACCGCCCACGATGACCAGGGAGATGGCGCCGCCGAGCAGCCCGGCCTGCGTGACAGATCGCTCGTCACCGGTGTCGAAGGTGGGGCGATCGGTGGTGATGACCGGCTTCTCCTCGACGATGGTCTCCGGCGGCACGCAGTCGCCTTCTTCCTCGCAGTCCGTGGGCTTCGGGCAGTCGTCCTCGTTCTCGTTGTCGTTGTCGTTGTCGTTGTCGTTGTCGTTGTCGTTGTCGTTGTCGGGCGTCGGGCACTCGTCTTTGCCCCCGTCGTCGCACGGCTCGCAATAATCCTGGCCGTCCGGGCACACCCAGCAGTCGTCCGAGTCGTCCGGGCAGGTGCCGTCCTCTTCGCACGGATCGGGCTGCGTCGGATCGGTCGGCGGGGTCGCCACATCGTCCGGTTCGCCATGGCCCGGATCGGGATCCTCGCCGCCGCTGGGCGGGTGGAGGACGCCGGGTACGCCGGGGTCGGGGTCGCCGACCGGCGGCAGCAGATCGTCATCGGGGCCCGGAGGCGGCGGCGCGATGGTCGCGACACCGTATCCGGGCTGGAACGGCTGGGCGGGGCTCTCGGCGAACGCGATCCCGGCTCCGGGTGCGGATAGTGCGGCGGCGACGGCGGCTCCGATGACGACGCGGCGGGTGGTGGTGAGGGTGTGCATGGCTGGCTCCTGGGGTCCGAGGCCGACCGTTGTCGGCCTTCGGGTGTAGGAGTCAGCAGCGGCGGAAGCTGCAACACTTTTCTCAGAGAATTTGTTGAACTCGCGAAATGGCAGGTCAGCGCAGTGTCGGACCGGCGGGTCCGCTGGTCGGGCCGCACAGCGGAGGGCAGGCGGCCGGGTCTGGGTCCGGCGCGGGTTCGGGCACGTTCGGGTCCGGAACATCAGGGTCCGGCGCACCAGGATCGGGCTGCGGCTCCTCGCCGCGCCCCCCCGACTCCGGCTGCGAAGACACCGACGGCCGGACCGATTCGCTCGATTCGGACGGCGTTCTCGACTGGGACGGACCCTCCGGCACCGACGTCACCTCGGGCGGCGGCAGCACGGGCCCGGCGGGGTTCGACGTCGGCCCGACGGTCGTCGCGGACCTCGGCGGGGTCACCGCCTCCACTGTCGGCACCTCGACGACGGGTGTCGGGTCGACCTCCTCGTCGGTCCCGACGGCGACCGCTGCCACGATTGCCCCCGCCGCCAGCAGCACCGTCACCGCCGCCGTCGTCCACAGCCACCAGCGATGCCCACCCGGCGCCGCGACCGGATAGTCCCACGCCGGTTGCCCCGCGATCATCGTCGTCGACTCGGCCTCGGACGCCACCTGGCCACCGCTCGCGTCGACCGCATCGGGTACCGACGCGGCGTGCGCGTCGCCGGCCCCGTGGGCGTAGGCGGCCAGTACCGGCTCGGCATCGGTGACGACCCGTTCCCGCAGCACGATGGGAGCGGCCAGCATGGGCAGGGCCACCAGGATCGCCGCCGGGCTGAAGCGCCGCCGCCGCTCGCCGGTGCAGGTCGCACAGTTGTCGACGTGTTTGGCAATCCGCTTGCGCCACAGCGGCGTGAACTCGCCATCCCAGGCCCGCAACATCTCGGTGAGCTCGTCGCACCCTTCGCCGCCCGCCCGGGCCACCAGCAACGTGCCGAGACTGCGCTCGAGGGCCTTACGGCTGCGCGAGGTCAGCGCCGTGACATGTGATGGCGTCACTCCCAGCACGGCGGCGATCTCGGTGTTGTCGAGGTCATGGCGCAAGCTCAGCTCCACCACCTCACGGTCCTTCGGCGAGAGGCCGTCCAGCGCCGACCGCACCAGCTCGCGGATCTCCTGCCGGTGCAGATCGGCATCCGGCAGGTCGTCGTCGGCGGTGTCGTGCCAGTCGGTGAACACGGTTTCGCGTTTGGCACCCCGCAGCATGCGCAGACACTCCGACCGCACGATCGCATACAGCCACGGCCGCAGTCGGGCCGGATCGCGGAGCTGATCGATCCGCGCCACAGCGACGAGAAAGCTGTCGTGGGTGACGTCGGCGGCACGCTCGCGACTGCGCACCATTGAGTACGCGAAGGTGTGCAGCGCTGCACCATAACGGTCGTAGACGGCGCCCAGCGCCTGCATATCGCCGGTGCGCAGCGCGGCCACGAGCCTCTCATCGGCGGGTCCGGGGCCGCCGGCCTCCAGTGGTACGGACATCGCGGTCTCCCAGGGTCGGGTGCGAACGGGTCATCGTGATGGAGGCGCCAGAGTGTTCCGATGCAACAGTTTTCCGCGGACGGTTTCGCGCGGGCTACCGTCGGAGGGTCGTCGAAAGGATCACCATGCCGTCATTGTCCGCCGGCCTGTTCGACCTGATGCAACGCCGGACGCTGCTACCCGCTCCGGTGGAGCAGGCGCTCACCGGGCCCGGCCGCGACGTCGCGGGGCTGACCGTGGTGGTGACGGGGGCGTCGGCCGGGATCGGGCGAGCTGCGGCGCGGTTGCTCTCCGAACGGGGCGCCCACGTCATCGCGGTGGCGCGGCGCAAGCACGAATTGCAGACCCTGTCCGATGAGACGGGAGCAGAGCATAAGGTCTGCGACCTGTCGGATGAGTCCGCGATCACCGAACTGGTGGCGTACCTCGTCGAGCGGGAGGTGGATGTCCTGGTCAACAACGCCGGCCACTCGATCCGCCGGTCGATCATCGACTCGACCGACCGTCTGCACGACTACCGGCGGACGATGCAACTCAACTATTCCGCAGCTGTACAGCTGAGTCTGGGGTTGTTGCCGGGCATGGTCGATCGAGGCCGCGGTCAGGTGGTGAACGTCTGTACCTGGGCGTTGATGGCCAACACCTTCCCCCGATTCTCCGCGTATGGAGGTTCCAAGAGCGCCCTCGCGATCTTCGGACGCAGTCTCAACGCGGAGCGGCCGCATCCGGGTGTGCGCGCCACCAACGTGCACTTCCCATTGGTACGGACCGAGATGATCGCTCCAACTGCCGAATACGACGATGTGGATGCTCTCACCGTCGACGACGCGGCGCGGTGGATTCTGCGTGCGGTGACCCACCAACCCAGCGAGGTCGCGCCCGCGGCGCTGCGGGCGCTCCTGCCGGCGATCGACTACTTCACGCCCGGCACCGCCGACCGGGCGATCGCGTCGCTCACGTGACGCACTGTGGCGGTGCCGGCATCGATGAGGTCACCAGAGGAAGTTGCCGACGGCACTGAGAATGCCGTACACGAGATCGGCGATCAGACTGAACATGGCGCACCTCCCTCCGATGACCTGGGATTACCCGCGTAAGTGTAATCCAGATCACACCCGGGAGCGATGGGGATGCTTCGGTCGGACGACCCCAGGGTGAGGGTGTCGGAACCCTGGAGACGGCGAAACGCCCGGACTCACCGCCGTTGCGAATATCCCGTCCGATCTCCCGCCGGCGTGAGAAAGGCAAGTTCTCACCCCGGGCGATTACGGAGTTGTACTCGAGTCGAGTACGGGATTGATCAGTGAAAAGAGAGTTCAGGGGGGGAACGACTCTCGCTTGCGTTGATCATCACGCAATGTCGGTGAGGCCGGGCGATCACCCTACCCGGGCTCAGTAGAACTGGCCGAGGAAATCGAGTGCTGCGCCGACGAACTCGGTCAGAATTGCGAACAGATCCATAGTTGTCACCTCCTTTCCACATATAACGGACACGAACACCAACGACCGCGAGAACCAAAGGGGGCCTGGATCTCTCGGCCGAAGTTCAGGGGTATGGCAGATCACGTTGCGATCGCCGCTGGCTGGACGATCCTCTGTGCTGCATTTCGGTGACGCTCAGTGATTCGTTACAGCCACCGGAAGATTTATTCTCACGAACACCATATACCGAAGTGTACGGATGACCCAGTCGGGTGTCACCTAAATCTTGGTTCTTCCGCAGCAAAGTCTCAGTCAACCCTGATAATGGGAAGCTGTCCTTTTCTCAACGGTAGTTGAGAAATCACAACGCGTGTTGAGAAAACGCCCTTTTTCACATTTCGAATACCTTTGTTGTCATTTCCCTTGTGGGCAGAGCGTCGGCTTGGTGAGCGCACACCGACACTTGAACCTGAACACGGATTCAAGTAGCTTCGGAGCCGAACCCGACGCGACTCGCACCCGACCCGGGTCGCGACCGTCCACGACGAGGGATGTGGTGATGGAGCTCGACGGCAAAGTGGCCATCGTGACCGGAGGCGGCGGCGGTATCGGCGCCGCACTGGCCAAGGCGCTGGTCGCCCGCAACGTCCGTGTGGTGATCACCGACCTGGTGGCCGACGGACTCGATCGTGTCGAGGCGGCGATCGACACCTCTGCTCCCGGGTCGGTGGCCACGATCACCGGTGACGCGGCCTCGTCTGAGCACATCGATGCCACCATCGCACTCGCCGAAGCGGAGTTCGGGCCGGTCGACCTGTATTTCGCCAATGCCGGCATCAGCGGTGCACCCGGCCTCGACGTGACCGACGACGAATGGGCCCAGGTCATCGACGTCAACCTGATGGGCCACATCCGCGCCGCACGCCGGCTCGTTCCGGAGTGGGTGGATCGGGGCGCCGGATACTTCGTGTCGACCGCGTCGGCGGCCGGCCTGCTCACCCAACTCGGTTCGGCCACCTATTCGGTGACCAAACACGCCGCGGTGGGTTTCGCCGAGTGGCTGAACGTCACCTACGGTGACCGCGGCGTGCGCGCGAGCTGCCTGTGCCCGATGGGGGTCGACACCAAGCTGCTGCGCCCCGACGCCGCGCCGGCCGACGACCGCGCGATGCTCATGCAACGGGCGGTGGAGACCGCGGGTCGCGTGCTGACCACCGAAGAGGTCGCCGACGTGGTGATGGATGCCCTCGGCGACGAACGATTCCTCATCCTTCCGCACCCCGAGGTCCTCGAAATGTATCGGCACAAGGGTGCCGACTACGACCGCTGGCTGCGCGGCATGCGGCGATATCAGCAGGGTCTGGTCGACTCCGCGAACCCGTGAACCGGCCGAACCGACCGACAAAGGAGAATCCGATGGATCTGTTCACCCCGTCCGAACGCGGTGCGAAGTACCGCGCCCAACTGCTCGAGTTCATGGACGCCCACATCTATCCCAACGAGTCGGTCTACGCCCAGCAGATGAGGGAGTCCGACAACCCGCATGCGACTCCACCGATCCTGCTGGAACTCAAGCAGAAGGCCAAGGACGCCGGTTTGTGGAACCTCTTCCACCCGCATCCCGAATGGGGGCCGGGCCTCACCAACCTCGAGTACGCGCCGCTCGCCGAGATCATGGGCCGGGTCGGGTTCGCCTCGGAGGTGTTCAACTGCAACGCCCCCGACACCGGCAACATCGAGGTGTTCACCCTGTTCGGCACCGATGAGCACAAGAAGCGCTACCTGCAGCCGCTGCTCGACGGTGAGATCGCCTCGGCCTTTGCGATGACCGAACCCGACGTCGCGAGCTCGGATGCCACCAACGTGGAACTGTCCATGGTGCGCGACGGCGACGAGTACATTCTCAACGGACGGAAGTGGTTTGCCTCCAACGTGATGCGTCCGGACTGCAAGGTGCTCATCGTGATGGGTAAGACCGATCCGACCGCCCCGGTCCACCGGCAGCAGTCGATGATGGTGGTACCCACCGACGCCCCGGGACTCACCATCGTGCGGAACCTGCCGGTGTTCGGCTACGTCGACCGCGAGGGCCACGGCGAACTGATCTTCGACAACGTCCGGGTGCCCGCCACCGACGTCCTCAAGGGTGAGGGTGAGGGATTCGCGATCAGTCAGGCCCGCCTCGGCCCCGGCCGCATCCACCACTGCATGCGAACCATCGGTGTCGCCGAGCGCGCGCTGGAACTGATGTGCGCCCGGGCCACGCAGCGCGTCACCTTCGGCAAGCCCATCGCCGAACGCGCCAACATCCAGGACTGGATCGCCGAGGCGCGCATCGACATCGAGATGGTGCGGCTGCTCACGCTCAAGGCCGCGCACATGATGGACACCGTCGGCAACAAGGAAGCGGCCACCGAAATCGCGGCCATCAAGGTCGCCGCGCCGAACATCGCACTGCAGATCATCGACCGCGCGATCCAGGTGCACGGCGGCGGCGGGGTCACCGACGACTTTCCCCTGGCCATGGCCTACGCCCACATCCGCACACTGCGGCTGGCCGACGGCCCCGACGAGGTGCACAAGCGCGCCATCGCCCGGCGCGAACTGCGGCCCTATCGGGACGCGGCGGCCGCCGCGCAGGAGACCGTCGCCGGCGTCTCGGATCAGGCGCTCGTATCGCGATGACGTCGCGGCCGCTCACCGCGCGCGGTGAACGCACCCGGGCCGCGCTGATCGTCGCAGCCCGAACGGTTTTCGAACGCGACGGGTTCGCCGATGCCCGCCTCGCCGACATCACTGTGGAGGCGGGCTGCGCGACCGGGTCGTTCTACACCTATTTCGACTCCAAGGAGGACATCCTCGACGCCGTGCTCACCGCCGCGCAGGAGGAGATCCTGCATCCCGGGATGGTGCACGGAGAAGCGCACACCGATGATCCGATCGCCGCCATCGAGTCCGCCAATCGCGCCTATTTCGAGGCGTATCGGCGCAACGCCAAACTGATGATGGTACGCGAACAGGTGGCCGGCATCAGTCCCGAGTTCCGGCAGAAACGGTTCGAACGTGGGCAGGTGTTTGTCGAACGCAATGCGCGTGGGATCCGCGAACTACAGCACGCCGGCCTCGCCGACGCGGAACTCGACCCGCTGCGGGCAGCCCGTGCGCTCTCGGGGATGGTGTCGCGCATGGCATATCAGAGTCTCGGCGTCGGCGGCGGCGACGACATCGACGACCTGGTGTCCACCGCCACCCGCCTGTGGGCCAACGCCCTCGGCCTCACCCGCAAATAGCCCCGGGCCACCGGTGCGACACCATCACTCGAAATACCGCCGCGGCACATCCACCAGCATCGTCTCGATGTCCTTGTCGCTCACACCGCGTTCGCGCAGCGCCGGCAGCACGTCCTCACTGATGTGGCGGTAATTCCACTTCGGCACCGCCTCGCGTTTGGCTTCCGGCGAGAACCAGTCGATGAAGCACGACGCGTCGTGCGCCAACCCCATCCGGTCGGCGTAACCGTTTTCGCACAGGGTGGCCACCGTGTTGACGCGGTCCTCGAACGGCAGAAGCACGTCCAGGCCGAAGCGATCCATGCCGAGGATCGACCCGGCGTCGGCGAGCTGCATCAGATAGTCCAGATCAGTGGAATCACCCGAGTGCCCGATGACCACCTTCGTGAGATCCACACCCTCCTCTTTGAGCACCTGCTGTGCCACCAGACCCGATTGGGTGTGCGGGTTGGTGTGCACGGTGATCGGTGCGCCGGTCTGCACGTGTGCTTGACCGACGGCGCGCATCGCGCGTTCCACGCCGGGGGTCAGGCCCTGCTCCTCGATGGCGCACTTGAGGAATGCCGCTTTCACCCCGGTGTTGGCGATCCCTTCGGTGAGGTCCTTCACGAAGAAGGTGACCAGCGGCTCGGCGACGTCGAAGAGCAGACCCGGCCCGGTGTAGTGGAACTGGAACGGAATGTCGTTGTAGGTGTAGAGCCCGGTGGCGACCACCAGCTTGAGGTCGGTCTGCTCGGCGATGCGCTGAATCCGTGGGATGTAGCGGCCCAGACCGAGCACCGTCGGATCCAGGATGGTGTCGATCCCGAGCCCCTTGAGCTCGGACAGGTCGCGCACCGCCTCGGCGATCTTCTCCTCTTCGTCCCAATCGTCCTGGTAGTTCTGGCGATACTCCTCGCCGAGCACGAACACGTGTTCGTGAATGAGGACGTTGCCGAGATCGGCGGAGTCGACGGGTCCGGTGACGGTGTTGACGGTGCTCATATGGCTCCTTTGCGCAGACGGCGGTCAACGATGTGGTCTGGCTCACTCTCTTCGGACTGTATTTGAGGCTGACTTCAACTTCAAGGGTGGTCGCCGACCGGCCGGGTGGCGCACCGGAGCGCATCATGGAGATATGTCGACCTCGCAGTCGCTCGGCGCCTCTTCGTCAGATGCACGCAGCGGTGAGACCCCACGGGAGAACGTTCTCGTCATCCACTGGCACGACCTCGGTCGCCACCTGGGCTGTTACGGAGTCCGCGGAGTTCCCAGCCCCAATCTGGATGCGCTGGCCGCCAACGGTATCCGCTTCAAGGCGGCCCACGCGACGGCGCCGTTGTGCTCGCCGTCGCGCGGGTCATTGTTCACCGGCCGCTATCCGCACCGCAACGGCCTCATCGGCTTGGCTCATCACGGGTTCGAATATGGCGAGCGGGTGCGTACGCTGCCGACGTTGCTGTCAGAGGTGGGCTATCGCACGGTGCTCATGGGGATGCAGCACGAAAGCGCCGACGCCACCACCCTCGGATTCGACGTCGTCGACGATTCCGACACCCATTGCGACGTCGTGGTGGATCGAGCTCGCGACTGGCTCGCCGAACATGTCCGCGTCTCCGACGAGCGGCCGTTCTTCCTCACCGCCGGGTTCTTCGAGACCCACCGCCCGTACCCGGAGGATCGCTACCCGCCGGTCGACCCGGCGACCATCGTCGTGCCCGACTTCCTCCCCGACACCGACGACGTCCGCACCGATCTCGCCGGGCTGCACGGCGCGATCGCGACCGCCGACGCCGCGGTGGGACGTCTGCTCGATACGCTCACCGACCTCGGACTTGACGACACCACCTGGATCGTCTTCTTCACCGACCACGGACTCGCCTTCCCGCGCGCGAAATCCACTCTCTACGAAGCCGGTACGGGAATCGCGCTCCTCATGCGGCCACCTCGTCGACGTGCTCTGCTGCCCCGCACCTACGACGGGCTGTTCTCCGGTGTCGACCTCGCGCCGACCATGCTGGATCTGTTGTCGGTGCCGATCCCGGACGCCATCGACGGCGTGTCCCATGCCGCATCGATGATTGCCGATAGTGAAACACCGGTCCGCACCGAGGTTTTCACCGAGAAGACCTACCACGACGACTTCGATCCCATCCGTGCGGTGCGCACCGGCGAGTACTCCTACATCGAGAACTACGCCGACCGGCCCATCCTGCTCCTGCCGCGTGACATCGCCGACAGCCCGTCGGCCCGCGCGATCGATCACGAGTCGGCCCGGTCGCCGCGCCCTGCACGCGAACTCTATGCGCTGGCCGTCGATCCGGACGAACACCACAATCTAGCCGACGACCCAGCGTACGCCGAAACGCAGCGGATCCTCGCAGAGACCCTGGCGCAGTGGCGATCACGCACCGACGACATCCTTCCCGACGACACCGAGGGTGCCGCTGTCGCCGAGCGCTTCGGTGGCCGGTAGAGCCGATCGGCTACCCTGCCCTTCGGGATTCGTTCGATCAGGGGGTGGAGTTCGGTGCGTACACCACGACGCGTGATTGCCGTAGTGGCGGCAGTGGTCGGTGCGATCGGTGTTGCGGGATGCGGGGATTCGGGTTCGGCAGCGGAAGACGGTACATCGGCTGCGCAGTCGGCGTCACCGGAGGTCAAGGCGCTGCTGCTGACCACCGAGGAGCTTCCGGCGGGATTCCGGACGATGCCGATCCCGGCCGGGCAGGTGGCGCAGGCCGCCAACGGCGTCCTCGACGTCGCGAAGGGCGCCACCATCAGCCCGCCCGAGTGTGCCCCGGCAGGTACCGCCACCGACGACGACGCCGGCATGGTGATGTTGATGGCCGTCTCCGGGTCCACCACGGTCACCGAGACCGTGACACCCGCGGGTGGTGGCTCGCTCGACGACATCCGGGCGTCGCGGACCGGGCAATGTGCGAGCGTGACGGCGACCATCGCCAACGGCGATTCGACGGCGGCCGAGTCGACCATCACCAATGCCCCGCTGGACCTGCGCGTGACCGCCGCCGACGACGTGTTCGCCGTCGAGCAGACCAGTACGTCGACCTTCAACGGACGGGAGGTAGCCGCCACCACGCTGCTGGCCTGGGCGACCGTGGGCGACTATGCGGTGACCGTGACGTCTGCCGGCGCCGTCGCCGACGACCCCGACGTGGACACGTTCGAGAAGACGGTGGCCGCGGCAGTCGACAAGGTCGCCTCGGCGGCGAGCTGAGGCCGCAATCACCGACCCCGACGTCGCGGCAGCCCCGACGATGCGCTGAACTGAACGCATGGAACTGCTGCTGATCCGTCACGCCAAACCGTTTCGGCTTTCCGATCCGGCAGGCGCCGACCCCGATCTGATGCCCGAGGGTGAGGATCAGGCGAAACTCCTGGCAAAGGCGATGGCGGCCGGACGCTACGGCGCCGTGGACGCCGTGGTCAGCAGCCCGATGCGCCGTGCTGCACAAACCGCGTCGGTGACCGCGGCCGCGCTGTCGCACGAGATCGCCTTCGACGACCGGCTCGTCGAACTCGATCACGGCTGGACCACCTACGGTGTCGTGCACACCTACACCGATCGCGCGACGCTGCTTGCCGACATGAACGCCGGCCGACTCGGCGACAACACCTTCGACCTCGACGATTTCCGCAGTCGGGTGGTCGCGGGGATCGAATCGCTGGTGGCCGACGACGATCGGACGGTGGCCGTGGTATGTCACGGCGGGGTCATCAACGCCTACCTGTCGCACGTCATCGGCGCCGAACAGATGTTCTTCACCGAGCCGTTCTACACCTCGGTGTCGCGGGTGATCGCGCTGCCGGGGGGCTACCGGCAGGTGATGTCGCTCAACGAGACCGACCATCTGCGATAACCGCCGACGGCGCCGTATCCGCTTGCGGTGCCGGCCGTGGGCCGCGTCAATTATCGTCTCGGCCGGCCGCTGCCACCGCAGCCGTATCGTCGTCAGTCGGCGCCGGCGGCGATGGTGAGCCAGATGGTCCGCGACAGTGCGGCCACCACCTGATCGTCGGTCGACACGTCGGCGCCGGAACCGATGATGTGTTGGGTGATGGTGCGTTCCACCATCCACGTCACCGCGGCCACCGACTCGGTGGTGACTGCGTCGTCGACGCGGCCCTGCGTCTGCCACCGTTGCACCCGGCCGGCCGCGAAGTCGATGAATTCGTGGATGCGGCCGAACCAGAACTCCGCCACTTCCGCGTCATACGCGGCGGCCTCACCCAACGCCCGCATCAGCGGCCAGTGCTTGCGGAACTCCGCAATCATCTCGGCGATGGCCCGTTGCACCCCGGCGACCCCGGCATCCAGTGAGGCGTCGTCGGCGAACCACGATGTCGGAGCGGCGAAGAACTCTTTCGACGCCACGTCGGCGACCTGGATCAGCACCTGACTCTTGTTCGGGAAGTACTGGTAGAAGTTGGTGCGCGACATCCCCGATCGTTGCGCGATCCGTTGCACCGGCAACTCGGTGAATCGCTCACCGGTGCCGAGCAGATCCTCGACGGCGCCGAGGACCCGGTCGGTGACCTCGGCCCGACGTTGCATCGTCTGCCCTGCCTGCGTCCTGGTCACCGACCCCATGAGCCCGATGCTACGCCACCCTTGACACCCCGTGTGTGCAGGCATAACGTCATCCTGACACTGTGTCGGACTGCATGTCGGGGGCCGGCCGGGAGGAGCGACCATGAGCTCAGCCGTCGAGCAGTTCGATGCGGTGATCGTCGGGGCCCGCATCGCCGGATCGGCCACCGCGATCACGCTGGCCGAACGGGGATCGCGGGTCCTCGCGATCGATTCCGCACGTTTCCCGTCCGACACCCTGTCCACCCATCTGCTGTGGCCGACCACCCTGGCCGAGATCCAGACGTTGGGTGCGCTGCCCGCGGTCGAGGCGAGCGGCGCGCCCCGGATGCCGCTGGCCGAAGCGATTCTCGACGACATCGGATGGCGCACCACCTACACTCCGGTCGCCGGCATCGACTTCGCGATGTGTCTGCGTCGGACCCATCTCGACAACATCCTGGTCGAGACGGCACGGGCGGCCGGTGCCGAGATCCGCGAGCGATGCACCGCCACCGACCTGATCTGGATCGACGGTCGCGTCGTCGGGCTGAGCTACACCGACGACGACGGTGTGAGCCACGACGTCCACGCACCCATCGTCGTCGGCGCCGACGGCCGTAGGAGTTTCGTGGCCCAGCAGGTGGGGGCGCACACCCCGACTCTGGTCTCCCCGAGCGGCCGTGCCTGCTACTACGCCTACTGGGCCGACGACCGTGAGGATCTGCGCCACATCGCCTCCCAGTGGCGGGTCGACGGCCTGTTGGGCACCGCATTCCCCTGTGACGGTGGTGATCTGCTCTGCCTGCTGCAACCTCCGGTGGCGGTGGTGCCGGAGTTCCGGGGACGCAAGATTCACGACGCCTACCTGCGGGGAGTCGAGGCGCTGCCGGGCCTCGCAAAACGGCTGTCCGGCTGCGAACTGACGTCGCGGGTGCGCGCCTGCGTCGGCATCGAATCCTATTTCCGGCGGTCGAGTGGCTCGGGCTGGGCCTTGCCCGGCGACGCCGGCCACTTCAAGGATCCGGTCACTGCACAGGGCATCCGGGACGGTTTGCGTTATGGCCGCCTGCTGGGTGAGGCGCTGGCTCCGGTGCTCGGGGCACGTACGGGCGTCGACCCGGATGTGGTCGACCGGGTGACCGCGGACTGGGCGGCGCAGCGTGAACGCGACTGCATCGACGTGTACCAGTGGTCCAACTTCCTGGCGTCCGGACTGCCGCCGTCGCCGCTGGAGTACGAACTCTACCGCCGGGCCCAGCAGCGGTCCGACTACGCCGCGGTGCTCAGCGACATCTACAACCGGGTGCAACCGCCGGCCGCGATGATGCCGGCCTCGACGATGGTGAGTGCGGTGGTCAAGGCGCTGCGACGTCCCGATGTGTCGGCTCGTGCTGTCGCCGCCGATGTGCGCTTCCAACAGCAACGGATGGTCGCGGGGTGGCGCGAGAAGCGGCGCTTCCTGCGGTCCGCGCCGAGCGAGGCACGTTTGCTCGGCGACGACGTCGCGCACGACGTGGTGACGGTCACCGTCTGATCGGCAATCGCCAGCCACCTCTCAGCCGGCGTCGATCGTTTCACCAGTCCTCGGGCGCAATCTCAATGGTGTCAACGAGATCCACCCCGGATCGCACACCACGAGAAAGGCCGACGATGCCCACCCCGCAGAAGACCACCACCAACAACAACGCTCCGCAGACCCCCGCCCGCCGCCGCCGTCGCGTCCGTCACTGGGACGCGCGCACCCGCCGCTGGCTCTGGGTTTGGCAGTGAGCTGACAGCTCGCCGACCAGCTGCCGTCGGTCAGCCGCCGGCCCAAATCATCGAGCCCAGGGCATCGCGCCCTCGCCCAGCAACCCCGTCGTGGACACCCCGGCGGGGTTGCCGCCGTACTCGCCGATCGTGTCCAGCGCCGCTGCCACCGTGCCCGACCGCCGACGTACAGCAACCTCGAGCGACCATGTTAACGAAATCCGCGTCGCAATTATTCTCCCGGAAACCAGCACGCAATAGTTCGGGCGTGAACTGAATGTCGTAGCCGCCCAACGGCCACACACTCCGATCCCCGGATCGAATCCTCTTGTGAGGCAGCGCCGCCTCGACTTCCGCACCCCGGTGTCGACGGCCGCGAACCGTCGCGCCTCATTCTAGGAGACCCCGTGCCCTCTTTCGACGAGACCATCACCGAGAACATCGCCAAGTCGCTCGGTGAGATCCCGCACCCCTCGCTGCCGAAGGGTTCCAACATCTACGGTGGCACCAAGATCTTCCCCGACTATCAGGCCGAGGACGGCGAAACCTACTTCACCCTGGTCCACGGCATCGCGCACGAGTCGTCGGTGTCGTTCGTCGCCGTCCTGCAGGCCACCCGCGCACTGCGCAAGGGCTTCGAGTCCGCCATCTACTTCTACGGCCCCGGCGCCATCAATTGCCTTGCCACCCGCGGCTTCCCGAAGACGGGTGACTCCGGCTTCCCCGGTGAACAGAACATCAACGACTCGCTGGAGACCTTCATCTCCGAGGGCGGCACCGTGTTCTGCTGCCGCTTCGGACTCGCCCTGCACGGCGGCCGCGAGGAGGATCTCATCGAAGGTGTGATCCCCGCCCACCCACTCGACGTGCAGGACGCCATCATCCACTACGCGCGCAAGGGCGCGATCATCAACTCCACCTACATGGTGTGACCGACCTCGAGGCATTCTCATGACCACCATCGCTGCGGTCGCGGCCAACTTCACCCGCGACCTCGAGCAGAACTACCAGACCATCGCCGACTACGTCGCCCAGGCCCGCGACCGTGGCGTCGAGTTCCTGGTCTTCCCGGAGGCGGCCATCGGCGGTTACCTCTCGTCACTCGGCAATCACGGTGACACGGTGAAGAACACCAGCCGATCGTTGCCGCCGGCGATCAGCCTGGACGGGCCGGAAATCGAACGGGTGCAATCGATCATCGGCGACATGGTGATCGCCATCGGCTTCTGCGAGATCGCCGACGACGGCGAGACCCGCTACAACGCGGCCGCCGTCCTCGACGGCACGCAGATCTACGGCAGCTACCGCAAGGTGCACCAGCCGCTGGGCGAGAACATGTCGTACTCATCGGGTACCGACTACGGCGTCTTCGACACCCCCGTCGGACGCGTCGGTCTCCAGATCTGTTACGACAAAGCGTTTCCCGAAGCCGCACGGGTGATGGCACTGAACGGCGCCGAGATCATCGCGAGCCTGTCGGCCTGGCCGGCAGCCCGCACCGCCACCGCCGAGAACCTGCAAGACGACCGGTGGACCTACCGGTTCAACCTGTTCGACACCGCCCGCGCCCTCGACAACCAGGTGTTCTGGATCGCCTCCAACCAGTCCGGCACCTTCGGCTCACTCCGCTACGTGGGCAACGCGAAGATCGTCGACCCCGGCGGCAACATCCTCGACACCACCCTGCTCGGCAGCGGCATGGCCGTCGCCGACATCGACATCGCCGGCACCTTCACCGCCATGCGCGGCGGGATGTTCCACCTGCGTGACCGTCGGCCCGACGCCTACGGGGTGCTCGCCGAACTCGACGCGACCGGCAGCGCACCGTGGCGGGACCTGTCCCATGCCTGAGATGACGTTCACCGTGCGCTGGCCGGACGGCCAAGTGCAGGAATGCTATTCGCCCAGCCTGGTGATGCACGACCATCTGGACGTCGGCGGACGCTACACGGTCGACGAGTTCACCACGCGCGCCACCGCGGCGCTCGGGGAGGCCGCCGAGCGGGTGCGGGCCAAGTTCGGTTTCGCCTGCACCTCCGCAGCCGCCTCCGCCGACGACATCACCCGCACCGCACAACGTTACGACGCCGACGCCCCGGTCGAGGTCGTCCGCATGTACCCATCCTTGCCCACCACACTGGAGACATCATGAGCGCTCCCGCTCATCATCCCGTCGTCATCGTCGGCGCCGGTCAGGCCGGCCTCTCGGTCAGCTGGTATCTCGGCCACGCCGACGTCGACCACCTCGTCGTCGAGGCCAAGACCCCCACCCACGCCTGGGCCGACGCACGCTGGGACAACTTCACTCTCGTCACCCCGAACTGGCATTGCCGGCTGCCCGGCTACGCCTACGACGGCCCGGACCCCGACGGATTCATGACCCGCGACGAGGTGGTCGATTGGCTCGCCGGATGGCTCGACACCTTCGACCCGCCGGTACGCACCCACACCACCGTCACCCGACTGCGCCAAACCGGGCACACCGGCTTCGAACTGACCCTGACCGGTGCCGACGGCGACGAGATCGTGACCAGTGATCAGGTGGTGATCGCCACCGGCGGCTATCCGTTGCCCGTGATCCCGCCGTACTCGTCGGCGCTCGACCCGTCGATCACCCAGATCCACTCGGAGCAATACTTCAACCCCGAGCAGCTACCCGACGGTGCGGTGCTGGTGGTCGGTTCCGGCCAGTCCGGCGCACAGATCGCCGAAGATCTCCACCTGGCCGGCCGCGAGGTCCACCTCGCCATCGGGAACGCGCCACGGGTGGCCCGCCTCTATCGAGGCCGTGACTGCATGACCTGGCTGGCCGACATGGGTCTCTACGACACGCCGACCCAGCAGTATCCGGGAGGCAAAGCCGCACAGGAGAAGACGAACCACTACGTGACCGGCCGCGACGGCGGACGCGACGTGGACCTGCGCCAGTTCGCCGCCGACGGCATGCAGCTCTACGGCACGCTCACCGACGGCAAGGACGCGACGCTGCGCTTCGCCCCGACCCTGACCGCGGCACTCGACAAGGCCGACTCCGTCTACAACTCCATCTGCGCCGACATCGACCGCCACATCGAGGCCAACGGCATCGACGCTCCACCGCCGTCCCGGTACGAGCCGGTCTGGGCGCCGCAGACCGATCCCACCGACCTCGACCTCGCCGCCGCCGGCGTCACGAGCATCGTGTGGGCCATCGGGTTCCGTCCCGACTACCGGTGGATCGAGGCCAGCGCCTTCGACGGCGGTGGTCGCCCGATGCAGACCCGCGGCGTCACCCAGGTGCCGGGCCTGAGCTTCATCGGCCTCCCCTGGATGCACACCTGGGGATCCGGACGGTTCCTCGGCATCGACCGCGACGCCCGCCACCTCGCCGACACCATCGTCGACGGATTGCGAACCTCGGCACCGCGACTCGCGGCCGTCCAGTAGCCGGGCCCACCACCATGACTCGTCAACCGATCTCCGCGGTCCTCGCGCACCGCGCCCGCGTCACGCCCGACGACATGCTCGTCACCGACCGGACCGGTGCCGCCTCCGCCGCGGAGATCGACGCCCGAGTGACCCGGGTGGCCCGGCTGCTGCTGGACCACGATGTCCGACGCGACGACCGGGTGGTGGTGTCCCTGCCCAACGGAATCGGTTTCGTGGTGGCCTGTTTCGCCATCTGGCGGGCCGGCGCCACTCCCCTGCCGCTGTCGCCCGACCTGTCCGACGACGAACGAGTCGCGCTCGAGGACATCGCCGAACCCCGGGCGGCATTCGGTCGCCGACCCGTCCGACCTGACATCGCCTGGGTCGACGAAGCGCAGGCCACCGGCCTGTCCGACGATCCGCTCCCGGATCGGTGGGCGCACAGCTGGAAGGCGCCGACCTCCTCGGGCAGCACCGGACGTCCCAAGGTGATCGCCAGCAGCGCACCGGCTCTCGTCGACCCGGACGCACCGATCGCACCTTTCGTGCCCTGGCAGGCCACCCAACTCGTCTCGTCGCCGATGTGGCACTCCACCGCGTTCACCTACGCGTTTCGTGGCCTCACCGCCGGCCATCGGCTCGTCATCGAACCGGCCTTCGACGAACGCGGTTTCCTCCACGCCGTCGAGCGCCACGGCGTCACCTGGGCGGTCCTGTCGCCGCCCTCGATCCGGCGGCTGCTGCGAATGCCGGCGCAGATGCGTCGACGTCACGATCTGTCCACCCTGGCGTCGGTCCTGCACCTCGGCGGGCGCTGCCCGGTGCCCGACAAGCACGCCCTCATCGACTGGCTCGGCGCCGAACGGGTCATCGAGGTCTACGCGGGTACCGAGTCCAACGGGCTGACCATGATCGGCGGCGACGAGTGGCTCAGTCGGCCGGGCTCGGTCGGAAAACCCATCAGCAACACTCGCATCCGCATCACCGCGGCCGACGGAACACCGGCGGCGCCGGGCGAGATCGGCGAGATCTGGATGCAGCGTGGACCCGACGCCGCCTACCGTTACCTCGGTGCACCGTCGCGGCGGACCCGCGACGGCTGGGACACCCTCGGCGACCTCGGCTACCTCGACGCCGACGGCCACCTGTTCGTGATCGACCGCGCCGCCGACGTCATCCACCGCAACGGCGTCACGATCTATCCCGCCGACATCGAGCAGGCCTTCGAACAACACCCGCACGTCCGTGGTGCCGTGGCCGTCGGCGACGACACGGACCCACCGCGCCTCACCGTCATCGTCGACATCGCCGACACGACCGTGAGCGACGCCGCGCTCACCGAGTTCGCGACCCGACACCTACCGGCCGACCACCGACCCGACCACATCTGCCTCACCCACCGACCACTCCGCAACGACGCGGGCAAGATCCGCCGACGTTCCCTCACCGGTTGCCACCACCCGGAACACTCGGCCTCCCTGCGAGCGAACGGAGTTCCCGCGTGACCGTATCCACCCGAGTCGATCTCGCCCTGCTCGGTATCCGCGGCACCCCACCGGTCCACCGCACCGGTGGCGCCGGACCGTCCGACGACGGCCACCTGCTGATCGACGGTCTCAACGCCGCGATACCCCGAAACCCCGACAGCCCCTTCGCCTTCGACGGCGAGCGCGTCCTCTACGACGGCGTCGACGCGGGCATCGAGATCGCGACGATCGGTCGACCCCGCTTCTACGACCTCACCACCGACGACGGTGTGCCGTACGAGAAGATCGCCAAACTGCACGGCGCCGACGTGCTCGCCACCACCGTGGTGCAGACCTGCATCCGCTACGATGCGGACCAACGCTGCCGCTTCTGCTCCATCGAGGAGTCCCTGCGGTCCGGGGCGACCGTCGCGGTCAAGAAGCCCGAACACCTCGCCGAGGTCGCCCGCGCGGCCGTCGACCTCGACGGCATCACCCAGATGGTGATGACCACCGGAACGTCGAACGGCAAGGACCGCGGCGCCAAACACCTCGCCCGCTGCGTGCGCGCGGTCAAGGCCGCCGTGCCGGATCTGCCGATCCAGGTGCAGTGTGAGCCACCGGCCGACCTGTCCACCATCACCGACCTGCGCGAGGCGGGCGCCGACGCGATCGGCATCCACGTCGAATCCCTCGACGACGCGGTGCGTCGGCGGTGGATGCCCGGCAAAGCGTCGGTACCGCTGGACGAGTACCGCGCGGCCTGGGCCGAGGCGGTGCGGGTATTCGGCCGCAACCAGGTGTCCACCTATCTGCTGGTCGGTCTCGGCGAGGAAGCCGACGAGATGATCACCGGCGCCAAACAACTCGCCGACACCGGGGTCTATCCGTTCATCGTGCCGTTCCGCCCGCATGCGGGAACGCTCGCCGTCGACGTGGATCGCGCCGGCGCACCCGATCCCGCCATCGTGGAGAAGATCAGCCGTGAGGTCGCCGCGCATCTGCAAATGATCGGGATGACCGGCGCCGAGCAGCGCGCCGGCTGCGCGGCCTGCGGGGCGTGCAGTGTGTTGCAGAACGTAGGGGGCTGAGCATGCTGGACGGCACCCAGATGACCACGCCCGAGCTCCGGCCGGCCGGTGACCTGTCGATTCTGGCCGGTACGCGTGCTCGCCCGACACCGCCCTACCTCATTCAGGTCATCGACACCGCGCAGGCACACGCCGCCTATCGCCTGCTGCGACACCAGGAATTCGTCGAGCGCCAAGGCCTGTTCACCCACACCGACCGCGATGACGTCGACGACGACCCACGCACCGTCGTGCTGGCGGCGATCGCCGGTGACGGCACCGTGATCGGGGGTGTACGGGTGGCACCCTGCACCGCCACCGCCATCGGCTGGTGGGCGGGCAGCCGCCTCGTCGTCGCCGATCCGGCGCACGCGTCCGGTGTCGGTGCTGCACTCGTGCGGGCAGCCTGCGCCTATGCCGAGTCATCGGGCGTGGTGCGGTTCGACGCCACCGTCCAGGACCGATACGCGACGATGTTCGGACAGCTCGGCTGGCAGGACCGCGGCTCCGGACCCACCCTCGCCGGACGGGCACACCGGCAGATGCTCTGGCCCATCGGACACATCCAGCAGGCCACCGACTCCACCAAGGCGATGCTCGCCGACATCCTCGCCCCACTCGGCCATCAACCGGGAGGACTGGGCCCCAGCGGTTTCCGCGGCGACGACGGCGTGCCGCTACCGGATTCGGAGGTCATCGCCGCCTGTGACGCCATCCTGCCCGCCATGGTCGAACGCGACCCGGAGTGGGCCGGTTGGTGTTCGGTGCTGGTCAACCTCAACGACCTCGCCGCGATGGGTGCGCAACCGCTCGGCCTGCTCGATGCCGTTGCCGCGCCGACCCGATCGCAGCTCACCCGCATCGTGCGGGGTGTCGCCTCGGCGGCCCAGGCGTGGCGCACCCCGGTCCTCGGTGGGCATACGCAGGTGGGGGTGCATGCCTCCTTGTCGGTGACCGCACTCGGCCGCACCGCACGTCCGGTGGCGGCGGGTGGCGGCCGGGTCGGCGACACCGTATCGCTCATCGCCGATCTCGGCGGCGGGTGGCGGCCTGGCTACCACGGGCGGCAGTGGGACTCCACCAGCAGTCGATCCGCCGACGAACTCGCCGACATGGCGGCACTCATCGGACGACGACAGCCGGCCGCCGCCAAGGATGTGAGTATGGCCGGCATCGCCGGCACCCTCGGGATGCTCGCCGAGGCGTCGGGGACGGGTGCCGAACTCGACGTCGGCGCCATTCCGCGACCGGCCGACGCCGCAATGGGCGACTGGCTCACCTGCTTTCCCGGCTACGCGATGCTGGTGGCGGACCGCGGCCCGGTCGAGGACACACCCGCGCCCACCACGTCGGCGGCGTGCGGCCGACTCACCGCCGAACCAGGTGTGCGACTGCGGTGGCCCGACGGTGTGGTGACCATCGCCGTCGCGTCCACGGTCACCGGGTTGGGCGTCGCGTGAGTAGAGTCCGTTGACATGACCACCGTCACGCTGGGCGCCCTCGCCGCCCACTTCGGACGCGATGTGGACCGGGGTGTGTCCAAGGCGGTCGGCATCATCGAGGCCGCGCGCCGCGACGGCGTGGACCTCCTGGTGTTCCCGGACGCGTCGATCGGCGGTTACATCGGCGACCTGCGTCGCCCGGACACCGCCGAGTTGCCACCGACGCTCGATCCCGACGGTCCCGAACTCGCGGCGATCGCCGCGGCGGCCGGGCCGATGACGGTGTGCATCGGCTATACCGAAGCGGCAGAGGGGAAGCGGTACAACAGCGCGGTGTGCCTGTCCGGCGATGGCGTCCACGGCAGGCACCGCAAGGTGCATCAACCGGCGGGGGAGTCGTTGGCGTATGCCGCGGGAGAGTCGTTCTGCGCCTTCGACACCCCGGTCGGCCGCCTCGGTATGCTGATCGACTACGACAAGACCTTCCCGGAATCCGCCCGGACTCTGGCCCTCGACGGCGCCCGGATCATCGCCGCCCTCAACGCCTGGCCGGCCAGCGTCACCGACCGTGCCGCGCGGCTACCCGCCGACCGGCAGTCACGGCTGTTCGACCTGTACGACTGTGCCCGCGCCGCCGAGAACCAGGTGTTCGTGGTGTCGTCGAACCTCACCGGGGTCACCGGATCGCTGCGTTTCCTGGGGCAGGCGAAGGTGGTGGGTCCGGGCGGCGACGTCCTCGCCAACACCCGATCGAAAGGTGGCCTCGCCAAGGTGGATGTAGACGTGACCGCCGAGATCACCCGCGCGCGCAGGGTGCTCAACCACCTCGCAGAGCTCAAGGCCGAGTCGTACCATCGGCGTCCGTCGGACACCGCGCCGGGCCGGTGACCACGATGCGTATCGCCCTGCTGACCTACTCCACCAAACCGCGCGGCGGCGTCGTCCACACGCTCAATCTCGCCGAGGCGCTCGCCCGCCACGGCGCCGACGTCACCGTGTGGAGCCTCGCCCGCGGCGGCGACGACGGCTTCTTCCGTCGGGTCGATCCGGCTGTCACGCAACGACTCATCCCGTTCGCCGACGTGCCCAACGAGACCGTCACCGGAAGGATCGTGCGGTCCATCGACACCATGCGCAACGCGTTCGACCCCACCGCCCACGACATCGTGCACGCCCAGGACTGCATCAGCGCCAACGCCGTCGGCACCTGTATCCGCACCATCCACCACCTCGACCAGTTCACCACCCCGATCCTGGTGGAATGCCATGAGAAAGCCGTCGTCAACCCGTACGCCCGGATCTGCGTGTCCCGTGCGGTGGCCCAGGAGGTCCGCGACGGTTGGGGACTGTCACCGACGGTGATCCCGAATGGCGTCGATCACCGACGTTTTCACGCCGCGGCCGCGCCCGAGGCGGCCGATGACCGACGACGCTGGCGTGACCGGCTCGGACCCTACGTCCTCGCCGTCGGCGGCATCGAACCGCGCAAGGGCAGCCTCGACCTGCTGGAGGCCTACGCACGGCTGCGACGCCGAAATCCCGACCTAGCGCTGGTTTTTGCGGGTGGGGAGACACTGTTCGACTACCGCGACTACCGGGCGGAGTTCGACCGCAGGCAGTCCGAACTCGGCGTCGAGCCGGTCGTGCTGGGCCCGGTCCCCGACGACACCCTGCCCGCCCTCGTCGCCGGATGCGACGTCTTCGCCTTCCCGTCGACCAAGGAAGGCTTCGGCCTCGCCGCGATGGAGGCCCTGGCCGCCGGCCGTCCGGTGGTCGCCCGCGACCTGCCCATCCTGCGAGAGGTGTTCGGCGACACCGTCACCTACGCCTCCGACGTCGACAGCCTGGCCGCCGAGCTCAGCGCCGCACGCACTCCCGATTCTCGTCGACGAGAGGCCGGTGACGCGCTGGCCCGATCGCTCACCTGGGACAATGCCGCCAAGGCGCATCTCGACTTCTACGCCGCGCATCCGGGCCCTGTCGGTGGTCGAGTAGTTTCGAGCCGCTAGGCGAGAAACGTATCGAGACCACAGTCACCCATCCTCGCCCTCACCCCTGCGCCATCAACACCGGCACCAGCTGCTCGGCCGCACTCCACGCCCCGTGATGGCCGGCCATGTTCACCTCGATCTCCGGATCGGTCAGACTGCGGGTGAGGATCGTGGAGCCCCGGGCGACAGCCACCAGATCGCCGATCCGCTCGGCGACCACGTCGGTGACCTCGATACCGAACCACTCTTCGTCGAGCACCTGCTCGCGCGCCACCACGTGCGCGTCGTCGCCGAGCGCGTCGGTCCAGAACGTCTGCACATCGTCACGCGCACCGGGCCGCGTGTAGACCTCCCGCACCCGCATCTCACCGGCGACGGCCTCCACACCCTTCAGCATCTCGTCTGTGGTATCGAGGTCGAACCGCTTCTCTGCCTGGATCATTCCGTGGTCACCGGTCACCACCAGCGTCGTCTCCCGCGGCAGTGCGGACGCGAGGTCGGCGACCAGCCGGTCGACGACGCCGAGCGTCTTCACCCACTGCGCAGACCCCGGTCCGAACAGGTGGCCGGCCGCGTCGAGGTCGGGCCAATAGGCGTAGACGAAACGATTCCCCGAGGTGGGTGTCGAGAGTGTCTCGCGCACCTCGGCGAGAATCTCGGCCGGGTTCTGCGCCGACCGATAGGTGCCGTCAGCCCGGAACGCCGCACGGCTGAACCCCGATCCGCGATACAGGCCGGGCATCACATACGTCACGTCCACGCCTCGGCCGGCCATCTCCGGCAACAACCCCGTGACCGGCTGGATCTGTTCTGGCACATAGGTGTCCAACGCCGAGCGCCCATCGGACCGATCGAGTGTCCACCGCAATGCATTGAGCAGCTGTCGGTTCGGGGCCCGGGTGGCCTCGCGGTCGGTGCGAAACGAGTACCCGATCACGCCGTGACTCCCGCAGGTCGCCCCGGACATCAGACTGGTGATGCTCGACGCGGTGGTGGCCGGGAAGCCGGCACGGATGATGGTCGAGCGCAGCGACGTCAACGTCGGCGCCACCTCGGCGTGCGCACTGAGCAGGGTGTCGCCGAGTCCGTCGATCAGCAGCAGCACGACATCTTTGCTCGCCGGAACCGGCACGGCCGGTGACAACTGTCCGGTGAAGGCGTCGTCGATCGCCGGCAGAACATCGGCCAGAGTCGCGTAGCTGCTCCAGCGCCACGGGTGGAGCTCGTCGATCACTTCATTCACAGACGACACGGTAACCACAGATCCTGTGCACAACGCGTGCTCATCACGATTTTCGTCACCGTCGGGTCCTACTCTGGGGGCCATGTCCGGCTACGAACCCATCGGCATGAACGGCGCCGATCACCTCAGCGCCTTCGACGAGCGCACCGTCGATCGGGGCTCCGACTATGCCGATCAGGGCCGCATCGTAGGGCTGACCTGGTCCGACGACGAGCTGCTGCTGACCGGATTGTGCCGTGGCTCCGGCGGCCACAGCTATCACACCACCGTTGAGTTCACCGCGGACGAGGACACCCGCACCCTTGATTCGGCCGAGTGCAGTTGCCCGGTCGGGTTCTTCTGCAAGCACGCGGTCGCGTTGCTGTTGACGGCGTTCGACGAGGAGTACAACGCCGCCCATCCGCCCGCGCCGACACCGGTGGTTCCCGCACCGGTCGCGCAACTCCCCGCGCAGTGGCGATCCACCCTGGGCGCGCTCGTTCCGCCGTCGAGGGAAAGCGGCGAACCCGAGCCCCTGGGCATCCTGGTGGAACTACCGCCCTCGCATCGGTATGCGCCCAACCCGGCGCCCACCCTGCGGCTGGTGCGGCGCGGGACCAGCGGCAAATGGGTCAAGACCGGCATCAAGTGGAGCACCGTCGCGGCATCTGCCTCCGGCGCGTTCAGTGCGAGGACGTCGGACGGCTACGATCCCGACCAACAACGGGCCGTCGTCGCCATCGCCCGCGCCGCCGCCGAGGGCGGGATGAACGTCGACACCTTGTCGCTGACCTGGGCCCCCGCCGACATCTGGACGATGCTCGCCGACGCACAGACCGCCGGGGTGGCGCTGGTCGCCGACCCGTCGACCGGCGCCGAACGGGTCGAGATCTTCCCGGGTGCGCGTATCGCGTTGCGCATCACCGCCGTCGACGACGGCGCGTTGGTGTCCCCGTATCTGCAGGTCGACCACGAGGCGTGGGATCAGTCGCCGGTGGGACTGATCGGATCTCCGATGCCGCACAGCGCCTTCACCGTCGCCGACGATGTGCTGCTGATGGGACCGTTCGAATGTCCCACCCACCGCGGCGCACTCGACAGTCTCGTCGCGGCCGGTGGCATCACCATCCCGTACAGCGACGTCGACGAGTTCTCCGCCGACCTGCTGCCCGAATTGTCGGCGCATGTGCCGGTCGACATCGTCGACGACGCCATCGCGCCCCCGGTCATCGAGGGACCGATACCCCTGCTCACCGTGCAGGTCGGCGACGAATCGGCGACGGTGCACTGGAGCATTCGCTACACGATCAATGGTCGGCCACGCGATTTCGAGGAACGCGAATCACCGTCGGCGAGCGCCTTGCGCAACACCGACGACGAAGCGCAGGCGTGGAAGGATGCGCGCGATGCGCTCGAACTGGTCGCCCTGCGCTGTTCGCGATGGCTTCCGCAGGCCACCCGGCTGGTCCACCAGGATCTGCGGGGCGGCGCGCATGTCGACGACGATCTCGACGCGGTGGTGGCCGAGGACACCGAGACAGCCGTCCAGAAGGCCAGTACCCGACTGCTGCGACGCACCTTCACCTACTCGATGCTGGACACCGCCGTCCTGATCGGCGAGCTGATCCCCGAACTCGGCGACGACATCGCCGTCGAGATCACCGGCAATCCGGCCGACTTCCGGCCCGCCGAGAACGAGCCGGAGATCGCCATCTCCGAGGAGGAGACGACCGCCGGCAACGACTGGCTCAACCTCGCGATCAGCGTCACCGTCGACGGGCACGACGTCCCGCTGGGCGCGGTGATCCGGGCCATCGCCGCCCGGGCCACCCACCTGCTGCTCGCCGACGGCACCTATTTCTCCCTCGACGACCCGGGCCTGCGGCGCCTCGCCGAACTCATGCAAGAGGCTCAGGAACTCGGCGAGGTCGACAACGGCCACGTCCGGCGCGACACCTACCACGCCTCCCTCTGGGAGGAGCTGCTCGGTCTCGGGGTGGTGGACGACCAACTCGCCGAATGGCATGAGCGGGTTCGCAAGCTGGCCACCGCCACCCTCCCGGCGCCGGGCGGACCACCCGCCGGGCTCGCTGCCGACCTCCGCGACTACCAGGCCGACGGCGTCGACTGGCTGCGGTTCCTCTGGCACAACCGGCTCGGCGGCATCCTCGCCGACGACATGGGACTCGGCAAGACGGTGCAGGCGCTCGCGTTGATCGCCGAGGCCTCCGCCGAGGTCCCCACCGGCAGCTTCCTGGTGATCGCGCCGACGAGTGTGGTGGGGAACTGGGTCAGTGAGGCGCAGCGGTTCGTGCCCGGATTACGGGCCGTCGCGGTGACCGCCACCGAAGCCAAGAGCGGCGTCAGCTTCGCCGAACAGATCGACGGCGCGCACATCGTGGTCACCTCATACACCCTGCTGCGCTTGCAGTTCCAGCAGATCAGCCAGTTCCAATGGACCGGTGTCATCTTCGACGAGGCCCAGTTCGTGAAGAACCACAACAGCAAAACCCATCAGTGCGCCCGACGCCTCGGCGCCGAAATGAAGCTCGCCATCACCGGCACCCCGATGGAGAACAACCTGATGGAACTGTGGTCGCTGTTGTCGCTGACCGCACCCGGGCTGTTCCCGTCACCGAAGGTGTTCGGCGACTACTTCCGCAAACCCATCGAATCCGGACAGAATCCCGGCCGCCTCGAGCAGCTGCGCCGTCGGATCCGGCCGGTCATGTTGCGGCGCACCAAGGATCAGGTGGTCGCCGACCTGCCCGCCAAGCAGGAGCAGGTGCTCGCCGTCGAGCTGGCGACCAAACACGACAAGATCTACCAGACCCGGCTCAATCGGGAGCGGCAACGTGTGCTGGGTCTGCTGGGGGATTGGGAGGAGAACCGGTTCGCCATCTTCCGGTCGCTGACCATGCTGCGCCAGCTCAGTCTGCACGCCGGCCTGGTGGAGGACAAACACCACGACGTGGCGTCGGCCAAGATCGACTATCTGGCCGAACAGCTGCCCGAGCTGATCGCCGAAGGCCATGCGGCACTGGTGTTCAGCCAGTTCACCGGGTTCCTCGGGCTGGTCCGCGAGCGGCTTGACGACCTGGGCATCGCCTACAGCTATCTCGACGGCTCGATGTCGGCGAGTCAGCGCACCACCCAGATCGACGCCTTCACCGACGGCACCGCCAAGGTGTTTCTGATCAGCCTGAAAGCCGGCGGGTTCGGCCTCAACCTCACCGAGGCCGACTACTGCTTCGTCTGCGATCCGTGGTGGAATCCCGCCGCCGAGGCCCAGGCCGTCGACCGCGCCCACCGCATCGGCCAGACCCGCCCGGTCACCGTCTACCGCCTGGTGTCGAAGGGCACCATCGAGGAGAAGGTGGTCGAGCTGCAGGACCGCAAGCGCGCCCTGTTCGACGCCGTCGTCGACGAGGGCGACCTGTTCGGCACGGTCATCAGCCCCGACGACGTCCGCTCCCTCGTCGGCGGCGACTGACCCGCTAGTGTCCCGCGTCGGAAATTCGTTGATGATTTCGACGCCCAGGCGGCGCCTCGCTTCGTTGGCGTCGTCGCAGGTACATCCAGTACCTGCTTCCTCCGCCGCCTCGCGATGCATCCACCTGGACCGCCGAACTCATGAAACAATTTCCGACGCGGGACACTAGGCGAGGGGCGTATCGAGACCACTCAACCTCGCCACCCCAAACCACCTCCCCGACAACACATATTCGAGCTCCACCAACCGATGCCGGGGCACATCGATGGCACACCCGGCCAACTGCAATCGCTGACGTCCCCGCGGCAGATACAGCACCACCCGATGTTGTCCGGCCGGCAACGGCACCTCGATGCGCCCCCACCGGCCCCGCAGCAGTTCGTGCCCGTCGACCTCCACTTGCGCACCGCCGGCCGGCGCCGGCAGGTGGGCCGACGGCATCCGGCACGTCACGGCAACGCCCTGATGAAGCTGTCGGGGTGCCCGACCCGGTGGGCGGGTCGGCGGAGGTGGTGCCACATGCGGTCGACGCGCCCAGGCACGGGCCGGGAGCGGGCGTCGTCCGACACCAATGGTGAGCCACGACGACGGGGCATCTGGTTCGGCGGTCATGTCGTGCTGCACCGTAAGGCACCGAGAGCTCGCGGCGGGGGAGGCCCGCCGACAGGTCGTCTACCCGAACGACGACCCCCGATTCGACTACGCCGGACCCAGATCCCCGCGCCACTGCCCGGTGATCTCGTCCACCTTCGCCCCGGTCGTGGGTGCGAAGCGGCTCTCGTCGAACCGCGGCTCGCCGTGCAGTGTCAGGTCGTAGCGGGCGAGTTGGTCGCGCACGGGGTCTTTCATCTCGGCGAAGATCAGCGTGATGTCGTGCGCGCGCAGGTAGTCGTCGAGCTCGACGATCTCGTCGACCGCGGTCGCGTCGATCTCCGTGATCGGTTCGGCGGCGAGGATGACGGTGTGCAACTCGCGGCCATCGTGGCGCGCGCGGCGTACCTCGGATCGCACGTACTGATCGAAGATGCCGCCGTTGGCGAAGAACAGCGGCGCGTCGAACCGCAGGATCAGCACACCCTCGATGCGTTCGGCGCTGGGATGGCGGCTCACATCGTGGTAACCGCGGACACCGGGCACCCGGCCGAGCTCGGCGCGATACGGCCGCCACGCCTGGTTGATGAACGCCAGGAACGACAACGTGATCGCGACGACGATCCCCTGCAGCACCCCGAACAGCGCGACCCCGAGGAACGCCGCGACCGACAGTGCACCCTCGATCCAGCGAACCCGGAACAACCTGACCACACCGCGGACATCGACCAGCGTCAACACCGCCGCGATCACCACCGCCGCCAACGCCGACGACGGCAGATACTCGGTGATGTTGGGTGCGACGAAGATGAACACCACGATCATCAGCGCCCCCACCAGCGGGGCCAGCTGGGTTCGGGCACCGGCCGATTCGGCCACCGGCGTGCGCGACGACGACGCCGAGATCGCGAAACCGCTGAGGAAACCGGTGGCGATGTTGGCGGTGCCGACCGCGGCCATCTCCTGGCTGCCATCGACTGTGGTGCCGGCACGGGCGGCGAAGGTGCGCGACAGCACGCTGGTGTCGGCGAACGCGATCAGCGCGATACCGATGGCCGGCCCGATCAGGTTGACAGCGTCGTCGACGGTCACCCCACCGAGCGCGGGGGTGGGCAGACCGCGTGGCATCGGTCCCACCACCGGAATGTCGTCGGACCAGCCGAACACCGCGACCACCACGATCGCACCGACCACGGCGATCAACACACCGGGGAACGCTTTGCGCCACAGCCTGAGCAGCAGGATCACGGCCAGGCACGCCACGCCGATAGCGGCCGACAGCCCGTCGATCTCGCCGTCGACGATGCCGGTGACGAAGTCGATGGCCTCATCGAGCGCGGAGTTGCCCTCGATGGAGAAGCCGAGCAGTTTCGGTAGCTGACTCAGCAACACCACGAGCGCGATGCCGTTGAGGTAGCCGATGCGGATCGGTTTGGACAGCAGGTCGGTGACGAACCCCAGGCGCAGCAGGCCGCCGATGACGAGCACGATACCGACCTCGATGGCGAGCAGTCCCGCGAGTGCCACGCGTTCCTCGTCGAAGGCGGCCAGCGGGATGATGGCGGCGGCGATGATCGGGGCGAGCGAGGAATCCGGGCCCAGCACCAGAATGCGCGACGGCCCGACGATCGCGTAGGCGAGCAGCGGGATGACCGTGGCGTACAGGCCGGTCACCGGCGGCAGGCCCGCCACTTCGGCATAGCCCATGCCGGCCGGGATCAGCAGGGCGGTGAGCACCACGCCCGCGACGAGATCGCCACGCAGCCAGGCACGATCGTACGACTTGAGCGTGGCCAGACCGGGTAGGTAGCGGTCGAGCCGCGAGGGCGAAGCGGTGGGCGCCATGGCAGGCATTATCACCCACCGTGTGCGTCAGCCGGTCGACATCACGGCCGCCGAGACTTCTTCCGCGACATCGAATGCGTCGGCGACGACCCCCATCCCGTTGGTGACCACGGCACCCTCATGGATCAGCAGGAGGCGTTCGCCGAGGGCAGCCGGTGACGGGCTCGTGGCATCGGTGGCCAGCTGCGTGAACAGTTCCCGCATCCACTGCTTTTGACCGACGATGACCGGGTACGCGGGATGGCTGGGGACGCTGATCTCGGCGTGCGCGTTGATCATGCTGCATCCCTTCGGGCTGTGATCGGTGGCCCAGTCGCGCGCGGCGCCATAGATCGCGTGCAGACGTGCCCGCGGGTCGCCATCGGCCTGCGCGAGACGTTCGGTGACCAGGTCGCGCCACGCCAGATCACGCGCCCGCAAATACTCGACCACGAGTTGCTCCTTGGACCCGAACCGGTCGTACAGCGTCCGCTTGGTGACCCCGGCATGCGCCGCGATCGCCTCGACGCCGACGGCGTGAATGCCCTGTTCATAGAACAATTCGGAGGCGGCGGCGAGAATCTCGCGGGCTTTCGGTGTCCAGTCGACCTCGGTACTCACCTGACAAACACTACACCGATCGGTAAAGTCACGAACATGCTGACTTCACCGATCGGTAAAGTTTCGTCCTGGGTGACGCCCGCACTCTCGGCCTTGTTCGTGCTCTGTTGGTCGTCGGGATTCATCGGCGCCAAGCTCGGTGCCGCCGATGCGCACATCACCACGGTCTTGATGTGGCGGTTCCTTGCGGTCAGTGCGCTCCTGCTGCTGGTCGGCGTGCTGCTGCGCCGGCGAGCGGCGCCACGTCGTCGACCGGCGCGGGCCTACGTCCATCAGGCCGTCATCGGTGGGCTCTCACTGTTCGGGTACGCCGCCACGGTGTTCTGGGCCATCGGGCTCGGCGTCAGCACCGGCACCACCGCGCTGATCGACGGCGTGCAGCCACTCGTCATCGCCGCACTGGCCGGGCCGGTCCTCGGCGCCGCCGCGACCGGCCGGCAGTGGTGGGGCCTGCTCGTCGGAGCCGCGGGCGTGGTGATCGTGACGTGGACCGACGCGACGAGTGCGGCAACCGACGCGCCGTGGTGGGCGTATCTGGTGCCGCTCATCGGCATGGGATGTCTGGTCGCGGCGACATTCATCGAGCGGCGCATCGACTCGCCGATGCCGGTGTGGGAGGCGTTCACCGTGCATTGCGTGACCACGGCGGTGTTGTTCACGGTGGCGGCGATCGCGACCGGTGCCGTGGTACCGCCGATGCAGTGGGACTTCTGGCTCGCCATCGGGTGGCTGGTCGTGTTCTCGACCCTCGGCGGGTTCGGCCTGTACTGGGTGCTCGTCCAACGGGTCGGCGTGACGTCGGTGAATACCCTGATGTTCCTCATGCCACCGGTGACCGCGGTGTGGGGAGCCGCGATGTACAGCGAACCACTGGCGTGGACAACGGTTCTGGGCTTGTCGATGGCCCTCGGTGCGACCTGGGTGGTCAATCGTGCGGGACCGGTCGGTGCGCGGTCGCTGCGCTACGACACCGCTGCCTCGAACGCCTCGATGAGGTCGGCCGACAGGCGTCCCCGCGTCGACACCTCATAGCCGTTCTCCTGCGCCCAGCGGCGGATGGCCTGGTTGCGTCGTCGGGCCTGGGTGCGCGTGGACGTCCCGGCCGTGGTGTCGCCCGCCGGCACCCGCGTGGCCATGCCCACGTACTCGGCGATGCCCGTCTCGAACCTCGCGACATTCGCGGAGCGCAGGTCCAGGCAATAGCGGACCGGCCGACGGCCGGGCAGTTTCACCTCGAACTCGACGCGGTTGAAGTCGTCGGGATCGATGGGTTCCCCGTCCATGTCGTCGAGGATCTCGATGCGTTGTATCCGGACCAATGTGGCGACCACCCTCCCCAGTGTCATACTTGATCGCGGGTTCACGATAGTACATACGCTGCGCAACGTTCCCGTCGGCCGCAGACCGACTGAGGTGAACGTGCCGGTTTCCGGCACGTTCGCCTCACAGTCGGATCGGACGACCGCTCAGCGGGACGCCAGCATCGGTGTGTGCAGGTCGTAGTAGGAGACGTCGCCCATCAGCCGCATCTCTTCTTCGAACAGCGGCCGCAGATCGTCGGGGATCTCCATCTTCTCGCCCTCGCGGGCCTCAGCCTCGGAGGTGAAGTAGATCGCCTCCACATACGAGTCGCTGCCGTCACCGCACAGCAGGCCGCCGATGATGTCCGGACGCCCCTCGTGCACCCGGTCGCCCACCTCGCCGAGCAGTTCCCGCATGCGGCCGACATCGCTGGAGTGGCCCTCCATGATCTGGACGAAACCGGCGTCGTCGGAGCCGCCGTGCATCCACTCGGTGACGTCGGTGCAGTCCATGAAGGTGACCGGCCCGTCGAAGCACTGTTCGGTCTCGGCCCACCAGGTCCCCTGTTCGGGGCGCTCACTGTTGCGCTTCGCCGCCTCCTGGGATTCGAAACGGGCCAACGCCACGAACGTCCCGTCGTCGGCGGTTCCGGCGGTGGTGCCGAGATAGCCGGTCGCGCCCGGCTTCAGCTCGGTGTCCCAGCGGTCGAGGCAGCGCTGCAGCCCCTCGGGATCGGACACTTTTCCTTGAAACAGTTGAATGAACATTGTTGCCTCCATGCGGATTTCCGCAGTGAGATCAATCGGTGGTGGCCGACCCGTCGCAGGTCCCGTCGTCGTACGACGGCCTATGGCCGCAGCCACTCCACCGACAATCGTGCTCCCACCCCGAGGCCAACGCAAGGGTCGCCGCGGCCGCCGCCGATGACCCGTAGCGTGGATGCTGCCGACCCCGACGGAGCCCCGATGACCGACGAGCAACCGCGTCCCAGCGCACCGATGGACCGCGACAGCCGCGAGCGCGTCCTGGTGATCATTCTGGCGCTGGCGGGACTGCTGATGACGTTGGGGATGGCGGTGTTGCCGGTGATCGCGGGGGTACCGCGGGGCGCGGTGTTCGGGGTGGTGGTCGGCGCGGGCAATGCCGTCGGGTACCTCACGATGGTGGCGGTCGCCACGCAGTCACCGCTGCGGTGGGGACTGGTGCACCGCGCCGCGTGGGCCGTGATCGGCGTGTCGGTGATCGGGGCCGTCTGGGCCGTGCTGGCGTCGGCCGGTGCCGACTTTCTGCTCGCGATGTCGGGACTGATGGCGGCGATGGTGCTCGTGGTGAGCCACCTCGTCCGCGGCCGCTAGCGGGACTGTTCGATCACCCCGTTCGCCGCATCGAGGAACTCGCCGAAGCGTTGCGCGCCGACCTCCCGGGCGCGGTCGATGTCTCCGGATCGGGCGAGTTCGGTGGCGGCCACATCGGCTGACTCGGTGGCACCGGTCATCATGATCTCCGGAGCCTGGAACAGCACTGCCGACCCGACGTCGATGGCGTCGAGCGCCGACTGTTGTGCCGGGGTTGTGGGCGCGGCGATCTGCGGCGGATTCGGCACGATCGGTGCGGTGAGCGCATCGAGGATGCGCGCCCGGCCCGTGTCGAACGCCGCCCCGACCGCCGCGGAGCCCGCGCCCGACCGGGCCACATCGGTCACGTGCATCATCTCCACCACCGCCACCTCGAGAGCGTTCTGCGCGCGCGGCAACACCAGATTCAGGTCGTTGTCGATGATCCCGTCCATCGACGACCGCGCCGGTGCGGTGACCGTGGCCAACGCGGTTCCCAGTGCGCGGTCCGAGGACCGGCCCGCGGCCCGGGCCGCGCCGTACACCCCCGGCGCCTGCACCGCCGCACGCGGGACGTCGACGACGAAGTCGACGATGTGCGGGCAGATGAGTGAGCAGTAGATCAGCTGGTTGGTGGCGAACGCGGTGACCAGGGCGCCGGGTGGAGGTGCGGCCACCTCAGCTACCTCAGCCACCGCGCCGGTCGATCGCGTGTCGACCTGCTGCGCCGAGGACCATCCGACGGGCGCCCACGTCAGCGCCGCCATCACCGCCGCCACACAGATGGCTGCCACACGCGCATGACGCGACCACGACATCAGGGCCTCCCAGGCTTGGCGGGTCTGCCGAGTGTGCGACGACGAACCTGAAGGCCTCCTGAACGCGGACGGTCAGGACTCCGCCGGTGACTCCGCAGACGTTGACGAACTGCGCGCGAAAACCTTGCGAATCGTCACCAGCGCGACGATGGCGAGCACGATGTCGGCGAGGATGAACAGCATCGCGCCGAGACCGATGTCGTCGCCGATCGTGTTGGTGAACAGCCCGAAGTCCCACAGGCCGTGCAGAACCATCGGGAAGATCAGTGTCCCCGACACGCGCCGCGCGAGGTAGAAGAAGTATCCGGCGATGGCGGTCGTCAGCACCTGCGGGATGGCGCCGATGCCTTCGGAGAAGATGTTGGTGGCGTGCGCCAACCCGAACAGCACCGAGGTCCACAGCGCCACCATGCCCTCGCTGTAGCCGGCGTCGCGGAAACTCACCACCCCGATGCCGCGGAAGATGCCCTCCTCGCTGAACCCGACGGCCAGGGTGCCGAGCAGCAGCAGGATGGTGAAGGTGAGACCCTTGTCGGCCAGCCGCGAGTATGCGGTCCCGGCGACGATCGCGAACAGCATCACCGCCGGAAACAACCACACCCACCGGGGCAGTCGGTTCTCCTCGACGAACACCGGACGCCACCAGCGCAGCACTGCCACCGCGATCAGCACGATCAGACAGCCCAGGCCGGTGGTCACCCACAAACCGCGGGTGATCTCCGAGACGGTTTCGAAGTTGCCGTACTCGGCGCCGTCCGGAGTGGTCAGCAGCGGCACCGTCTGGATGACCACCAGATATCCGATGGCCAGCAGGATGAAGCCCCAGATGGGGAGTCGTCTTCTGCCCTGAATCGGCTCAGCGGTCATCGGCGGCGCTCCGATCGTCGTTGCGGTGTGCGTTGAACGTACCGGTTTCCGGAACGCTCAGCGCACTTCCCGGCCGATCAGTGCGCCAACCCGAGTGCCACCGCCTCGTCGCGGGTCAGGCCCGACGTCGCGGTCACCACGTCCACGAGTTGGTCGAAGGTGCGGCACACCGTCGCCGACCCAGTCGGTGAGCTCACCGTCCAGCCAGACGGGATCGCTCGGATCGTGTGCCGTGACAGGACCGTCGACAGCCGGCGGGCCACCGCCGACCGTCGACGCGGGCCGCTGACCTGGTCGGCAGCCCAATCCACAGGCGCGCCTGCACATCCGCCGCACATCAGGGCATCACATCGCCCGAGTTGGGGCCCAACACCTGCCCGACGAACAGGTTGCCGCCCGGATCGGAGGCCAGCAGCACCGCAGTGGGTGCGATCTCCTCGGCCGTACCGAACCGCCCCAGCGGCAACTCCGCACGCTTCGCGCGTTTCCAGTCGGCGTCGATACCGGCGACCATCGGCGTGTCGATCGGTCCGGGCGCGATGGCATTGACCAACACACCCTGCGACGCCGTCTCCAGTGAGATCGACTTCGTCATCGCGATCACGCCGGCCTTCGCGGCCGCGTAGTGCGCCATCGACATCCCGCCCTTGATACCGAGCTGGGAGGCGACGTTGATGATCCGCCCGTGACCCTGCGCCAACATCGGACGCAGCGCCGCCCGGTTGAGCAGAAACACACTGGTCAAATCGATGTCGATGGTCTCGCGCCACTGCTCGCTCGACATCTCCGCCGCCGGCGACTGCGTCAGGATGCCGTGCGAGCACACCAGCACGTCGAGCCCACCGTCGTCGGCCACCAGCCGTTCGACCAGCGCGGTCACCGCTTGTTCGTCGGTGGCATCCAGCACCTCCCCGCGGCGTGCGGAAAGTTCGGCCGCGACGTCGACGACGCGCGGGTCCCGGTCGGCGACGGTGACGTCGGCGCCTTCGGCGAGAAACGCGGCCGCGATGGCCCGGCCGATACCCGACGCGCCGCCGGTCACCAGCGCGCGTTGACCTTTCAGGATCTCCGACATGTGAACTCCTCTCAATCCCGCATGGCCACGGTCAGCGCACCGTCGACGACGATGGCCTGGCCGCTGACGTAGGACGCCTGCGGACTGGACAAGAACGCGATCACCTCGGCCACCTCCCGCGGATGGCCGACGCGGCCCCACGGGATGTAGCCACCGGCCCGGTCGAGCCCCTCGGGGCCCAGCGAGTTCTTGGCGTCGCTGGACTGCGGGGTGCGGATGAGGCCGGGGATGATGGCGTTGGCGCGGATGCCGCGCGGGCCGTATTCCACCGCGAGGCTACGCATCATGCCGATGACACCGGCCTTGGCGGTGGCGTAGTGGGCATGATTCTGCCAGCCGTACACGCCACCGGCGATCGACGATATCGCGGTGACCGAGCCGCCCTCGCCCATATGCCGCAGACCGGCCCGCGCCGTGCGCATCACGCCGTGCAGGTCGACGTCGATCATGTCGTGCCACTGCTCGTCGGTGAGGTTGCCGAAGTCGGCCTCACGCAGGATGCCGGCGTTGGCGACGGCGATGTCCAGGCGCTGCCACTCCGACCTCAGCTTCTCGGCGAAGGCGTCGACAGAGTCGGTGGACCGGACGTCGACCTCCACGATCTGCCCTTCGCCGCCGGCGTCGTGCACGTCACGCAGGGTGGTCTCGGGGTCGTGCGGGTCGCCGGGAAAGGTGCCGATGCCCACCCGGATACCGCGTTCGGCGAAGCACACCGCGGTGGCGGCGCCGATACCCGATGCGGCGCCGGTGATCATGGCGACGGGCTGTTCACTCATACCGGTGCTCCCGAGTCGGTGGCACCCAGTGGGGCCGGGGCCGGCTGCAGGTTGTCGGTGGGGGTGTCGTCGGCCACCTTGTGCGCGCCGAGAACCACGACCGCCGAGGCGATCGCACCCACCGCGCCCACCCACAGTGCGGCTGTCGAGTAGCCGATGGAGGCGGCGGTCAGGCCGGTGAGGATAAAGCCGGAGATGATGGCGCCCGGCTGCGACATCGCGCCGATGAACGCGCTACCGGTGGCACGGCAGTCGGTGTCGAAGCACTCGGCCTGGAAGAACATGATCGCGGCGTACGGGCCGAGCAGGAAGAACAGTCCCATCATGTAGGTGATGAGCACGAAGATCTGGCTCGACGGTCCGAGCAACATGGCGCCGAAGAACAGACCCGACAGCGTCCAGCCGACGGCGATGGTGTTGCGGCGACCGAACCGGTCACCCGCCCAGCCGTGTGCCAGGTAGCCGGCGACGGCCACCAGGTTCGACAGCACCACCAGGATCAGGGTGCTCGATGCGTCGATACCCTTGCCCTTCTCCAGCACGGTGGTGCCGAGCACCGAGAACGTCTGGATGGCAAACCAGTTCAGCAGCCACGCCACCGACAGGACGACGGTGTTGCGCAGGTGCTTGCCGGTGAAGATCCGCCTGAACGGTGCCGAGGTCTGCTCGACCGTCGCGGTGGCGGCGGCCAGTTCGGCTGCCTCGGCGTGCTTGCCGGCGGCACGCAGTCTCTTGATGGCGTCCTGCGCCTCGAACTGAGGGCTCTCCTTCAGCGTGCGGCACACCAGGGCGACGATCACGGCCGGGATGGTGGCCAGCAGGAAGGCGATGCGCCAGGAGTCGGCACCGAACACCGCGGTCACCACGGCGACGAACCCGGCGGCGAGCAGCGCGCCGGCGGGCCAACCGGTCTGCACCATCGAGTAGACGAACCCGCGGCGCTTCTTGATCTTCTCGTCCTCGGTGAGCTCGTAGAGCTCGTTGAGGTAGGTGGCGTTCACCGACTGCTCGGCCAGGCCGAGACCGCTGATGGAGCGCACCCCGATCAGCGACGTCGCACCGAAGGTGGCCGCGGTGGCCGCCGACGACGCGGCGGTACCGCCCACCGAGATGATCATGCCCTTGCGGCGGCCGAGTTTGTCGACCATCGGACCGACGAGCAGGACGACGACGGCGGTGCCGACACTGACCAGCGTCGACACGAGGAGGGCGTGGCTGGTGGTCCAGCCGAAGGACTCCTCGATGCGCGGCAGCAGGGTGCCGAACAGGATGAAGTCGTAGACGGCGATCGTCCACGCGAAGAACGCGATGCCGGAGGCGCGGCGGGTCTCCTTACCCGTGACGCGCCGCAAACCCGGAGTCCGGGAGATGTGTGCTTGAGACATGAGAGGTGCTCTCTTGCTTGGTGTTCGGATGGATGGGGTGCCGGCGCGTCGTCGAGTCGGCGGGGCGACGTCGGATGACGTCAGGTCAGTTGCGTGGGGATCGCTTCTTGAAGTCCTCGGCGATGGTGTTGAAGTTCGCCCAGGTGACGCCCTCGTGGGAGTTGATGTGTTCGATGAGGCGTTCCAGCATCAGCAGCACCTGCGGGCGTCCGGAGACGTCCGGGTGGATGGTGAAGGTGAAGACGGCGTAATCGCTCTCCCGGTAGACCCAGTCGAACTGGTCGCGCCACATCTCCTCGATGTGCCGCGGGTTGACGAAGCCGTGGCTGTTGGGACTGCCCTTGATGAACATCATCGGCGGCAGGTCGTCGAGGTACCAGCTGGCGGGGATCTCGACGAGGTCGGTCTCCTGCCCGCGTACAAGGGGTTTCATCCACTCGGCGGCCGGCTTGTCGTAGTCGATCGGGGTCCACGAGTCGCCGACGCGCACGTAGTACGGCTCGAAGTCGCGGTGCATGAGCGAGTGGTCGTAGGTGATGCCGCGTTCGACGAGCAGTTCGTTCGTGACCTTGCTGAACTCCCACCACGGGGCGACATAGCCGGTGGGGCGGGTGCCGGTGCGGGTGCTGATGAGATCGATGCAGTGGTCGAGGATCTCGGCTTCCTGCTCGCGGGACATCGCGATCGGGTTCTCGTGGCTGTAGCCGTGCAACCCGATCTCGTGGCCGGCGGCGACGACGGCGTCGAACTGCTCGGGAAAGGTCTCCACCGAGTGTCCGGGCCAGAACCAGGTGGCCGGCAGGTCGTATTTGGCGAGCAGGTTGTTCAGCCGTGGCACACCGACCTCGCCGGCGAACACGCCGCGGGAGATGTCGCCGGGCGAGTTCTCACCACCGTAGGAGCCCAGCCACCCGCCGACCGCGTCGACGTCGATGCCGAAGGCCACGAAGATCTCTTTTGCCATGATTCAGTCCTCCTTGTTATCTGCGTGGGTGTCGATCATCGAGGTGATCGACTGCGACTCGTTGCGGCTTTGAGACAGCCAGAGAGCCAGAAGAATTCGTAGTTGAGTGGCTGGCAGTCCCGATGCCGCGGGCACCCCTGCGGCCACCAGGTCGGCGCCGCCGCCGTTGCCGTAGACCCCGCAGACGGGGCCCTCGGGCACGCGGGTGGACAGCACCACGGCAATCCCGTTGTGCACGAGTTCGTTCACCGTCTGCACGATCGTCGGATTGGCGTTGCCGATGCCGGTGCCGGCGATGACGATCCCGGTGGCACCGGCCTTGACGGCAGCACGGATGAGCGTGTCGTCGGCGCCGGGGTACGTCTCGACGAGATCGACGCGGGTGTGGTCGAGATCGGCGGTCGGGCGGGGCAGCGGTTTGGGGCGCCGGGGCACGGCGGCCACGGTGACGGCGCGGTCGGTGACGTCGCCGACGCGGCTTCCGGTTGTGCATCGGAAGGCGTCCAGGGCGGTGGTGTGCACCTTGCGGGTACCGCGGGCGGGCAGGATGCGCCCGCCGAAGACGATCAGCACGCCGAGGTCGCGGGTGTCCGGCGATGCGGCCACCCGGACTGCGTCGGTGAGGTTGCGCGGGCCGTCGCCGTCGCCGGCATCGCCGGCACGCTGTGCTCCGGTGAGGATCACCGGCCGCGGGTCGTCGTGCACGAGGTCGAGCAGGATCGCCGTCTCTTCCATCGTGTCGGTGCCGTGGGTGATCACGATGCCGTCGACCGGGTCGTCGGTGCGGTCCAGCAGGTCGGCCACCGCGTCACTGACCATGCGCAGGTGATGCAGCGACATCCGATAGGAGCCGACCGTCATCAGGTCGATGGTCTCGACCTGTACGCCGGTGATGGTCGCCGTGTCGAGCAGGTGCGCGGCGGTCCGGGTCGCGACGACGCCGGCGCCGGTGGATTCCGACGCGATGGTGCCGCCGGTGGCGATGACGACAACGCGGGTCATCGCGCACCGCCGACGGGCTGAGACGCACCATATCGGGTGGCTCGAGGTGTGGGGTGGGGGTGAAGCATGCGATCGAGTAAAGCACTACACAAACGTTTGACGCAATCGTTTGTGTATCTTTGGTCAAACGTTTGTGTAAACCGGTTCGTAACACGCCGCGGCTGTAGTCTGATGGCGTCGACCGGACGAGGAGGGCGGGTGACCGTGACACGAGGGCCGTTGACGTTGCGCATGATCGCGACGGAACTCGGTGTGAGTCCGTCGACGGTGTCGCGGGTGCTCAACACCGAGGGCGATGCCGCGCTGCGGTGGGGATCGCCCGACACGGTCGCCAGGATTCGGGCATTTGCCCGCGAACACGGATACTCGCCAAACCCACAGGCCTCCGGCCTGCGGACCCGCAAGTCCGGGCTGATCGGCGTGCTGGTGCCGCGCCTTCAGGACTACGTACTCGCGACGATCTACGAAGGAATCGAGGAGGCGGCGTCAGAGGCCGGGCTCTCGACCTTCGTCACGAACTCCCGCGACACCACCGAGAATCAGCGGGCCCGCACACGAATGATGATCGACCGGCGGGTCGACGGGATGATCTTCGGCGACGCCCATCTCGACCACGAATTCCTCGACGAGGTGCACAACCAGGGACTCAAGTTCACGCTCGCGTCACGACGTTCCGGCGACTACCCGGCCGCGACGGTCGACGATGTGCGGGGCGGCCGGCTGGCGGGGCAGCATCTCGCCGAGACCGGACGTAGCGACGTCGCCGTGCTGGCCGGCCTCGAGTTCGCATCGACCGCCGTCGACCGCACCCGCGGGCTCGTCGAGGCGTTGGCGGACCACGGTGTTCACGTCCCCGGGGATCGCATCGTCTACTCCGGATTCGACCCGGCCGGCGGTCGCGCGGCCATCGAGCAGATTCTGGCCACCGGTTCGGTGCCCGACGCCATCTTTGCCACCAACGACTTCGCCGCGCTCGGCGCGTTCGGAGTGCTGCGTGACAAGGGTATTCGCGTTCCCGACGACGTCGCGGTGGTCGGTTACAACGACACCCCGCTCGCCGAGGGAGGTGCGGTGCCGTTGACCACGGTCCGGTCGCCCATGCATGAAATGGGTCGGGAGGCACTTCGGCTGCTGCTGGAGGTGCTCGCCGGTAAGTCCCCGGAGTCGGTGTTGCTGGAGCCGGAGCTGATCATCCGCCGCAGCAGCCTCGCTGACGTCTGACTGCGGTGAACGTACCGGTTTCCGACACGTTCACCGCACTTGCTGTGACGGCACATCGCCGTCCCCGCGCAGCACCACCAGCCGCAGCGCTGCCCGCAGTTTCTCGGTGGTCGTCCGCCACGCCTGCTCCTCGCGGCGGCAGGCGGCGGCTTCGTCCGCGTCGTCGGCGAGGTCGGCCTCGGCCGCCGACTTCATCCACTCCAGGTACTGCTCCTGGCTGGTGCGGATGTACCCGAGAATCGCGGACTGGTCGTGGCGGCAGATCGTCGCCACCTGGTGTGCGTCCAGGCCGGAGCCGTCCTCGTCGAGGACGATCAGCGTCTGCAGCGGGTCGGGCAGCGCATCGCCATGCGGCGCGGTGTCGCGTGCGGTGCCGGCGATTGCGGTGATGATGCCGGGCGCCGACTCCGCGGTGAACTGCAGCCAGTGCCCGACCGCCGAGACGAGGTTCTCCCGGTGGAACGCGGTCATCGGCACGGACTGGAATGCCATCAGCGACGTCTGGTGCAGGACCAGCGTGATACCCGGCCAGCGCACCGACTCCGTGGCGACGAACTGCGCGGCGGCCGCGGCGTCGGGCACGTCGTCGACCAGCGTCGTCACGAACTCGATGGTCGGTTCCTCGGTGAGCACCCGCAGCCACGACGGCAGTGAACCGGTGGGCAGCGGGACGTCACCGTCGGCGTCGAGGGTGATGCGGCGCCCGGCGATGTCCTCGAGTGCCCCGACGATCAACCGCAGCAGATGCTCGCGCGACACGGGGTAGGCACCGACGGCGATGGTGGCTTCCGGCGCTGGCGGTGCGTCGCCCTCGAGGAACGCCGGGTGCACCACCTCCCAGATCTCGCGCAGCGCATCGACGGCGACCTGCGCCAACCGGTCGACCTGTCGACGGTTGACCTCGATGATCAGCCGACCATCGCGCAACAGCCGCCAGCCGGCCGCGGTCAGCGCGTCGAGCTGCTCGGCGAGGATGTCCGGAGTGGTGTGCAGGTCGACGACGTGCGCGGTGCAGCGGATGCGGTGCGCACGGGTGAGCGTGAACGTCAGGGTGCCGTGCGGACCGTCGGGAAACCCCTGGGTCTGCTCCAGATGGTGCTCGTCGCCGATGCGCAGCTGGGCGGCGCGGTCGGCCAGGTCGTTGCGGAACGCACGCCAGGCATCGTCGACTGATCCGTCGAAATCGAAGTCTCGCATGGCTTCTCCTCTCGTCAGGCGTGCGACGTCGGCAGTGCGGCCTCGTCGTCCCCGTACGACGACCGTCGCGGTGTATCTCGATGTCTGAACCATAGGGGAGGGGTCCGACAGGTCGGGGCGACCGTGGCGGAGTCGGCCGACGCCACCGGAACCTGGGCTCGATTTCGGTGACCATGTAGTTGTTGCATCGCGCAACGATGGGTGCGGCGTTACACAGGGGCGCGTGCGGCGGCAACGACGCGACTGCGGGGACAGCGCCAACGACGGGACTGCGGTCCACTCCGATCGCGTGGGCCGGGGCAGTGGACTGTCCTGATAAGACAACGTCGTCTGGCTACTGGACGAATAATTCAGTGGTGCAACGTCATTGGCACAACACAGAGTACGAGTTGGTGAAATACCAGTCAGGCGTGGACAACTCGGTGTCGATATGGATGCCCGCTGTGAGGGACGGCGCAGTGCAACCTGTCGCATTCGATGAGAAAGCACATGGGGTTCTCAGCCAGTTTTCACATTGCCCCGCGATTCTGTTTGTGGCGACAATCTCGGTCGAAACAGCTCGGAAGGTACACATCATGAAGCGACGCGCCCCGCTGAAGGCAATCATCCTGGGAGCCGCGATATCCGGTCTCATGCTGATGGGCGCGGGCGCCGCGGCGGCGGACCCCGGGACGACGGCCGGCCAGGACGGCGCAAGCACCATCACCGCGACCGCGACCGCCACCGGTACCGGCACCGACTACGGCCGCGGCACCACTCGGTCAGATAACTCCCCGGGGACTGCCGGCGGACTGTCCTGATCCGCGATCGCTCAGCGCGGGGCCCCGCCTCGCCTGTTGACTGACGACGATCCTGGCCTCTGCCGGCTCATGACACGGGCATCCGGGTTACCACCTCACGGTCCTCGGCGGCCAGCGTCACCGGTGTGCCACGCAGGATCAGGTCCTCGAACCCTCCGTCGCGTTCCATCACGGTGATCGCATACATCTTGTCGGTCGCCGAGGAGTTGACGATCCGGTGCACCGAGCCCTTCGGCAACACGATGACCGTGCCCGCCGACACCGGCCGCTCGTGCTCGTCGGAGTAGGCGACACCTTCCCCGGCCACGATCACGAATGTCTCCGTGGACTCGGCGTGACTATTGGGTGGCTGGGCACCCAACGGCTCCCAGATCTCCAGGCACACGGTGGTATCCGACCCAGAGGTCGTCGGGCCGGACAGGACCGCGAGGGTGACGGTGTCGTCTGGGCTGATCTTGTAGCCCACGAGGCTCTCGACATCGACAACAACGGGTGCGTCGGACACTACTTCTCCTTCCGAGCAGGCGGCCATGCGGGGTGAATACCCGACGCGGCGGCCGAGGCGATCATACGTTGTGTCAGTTCGTCATCGGCTTGCGCGCGCAGCGGATGGTCGGCCTCGCGCCTCCACACCGACGCACCCCCGACGATGACCTCACGCAGGTTCCGCAGCCCACACCCCAGCACATAGGTCGCGACCGGGTCCCAGATCGGTCCGGAGTGCGGGGAGTACGGATCGACCACCAGCAGATCCGCGAACTTGCCCACCTCCAGCGAACCGACGCGGTCGGCCACGCCGATGGCAGCTGCCGATCCGATCGTGTGCAGTGTGAGCACATCGGCCGGTGTCAGAATGGTGGGGTCGCTGTGCAGGCCGCGCTGCAGGAACAGTCCGGTGCGCATGTTCTCGAACGGATCCGAGACGTCCGTGCAGGATTGGTCGTCGACGCCCACGCCGACGGTGATCCTGTCACGCAGCAGGCGGGGGATGTCGGCGATACCGGACCCGAGCCGTCCGTTGGACATCGGCTGCCACACCACCGACGAACCGGTCTCGTGGACCCGGGACACCATCTGATCGGTGGGATGCACGAAGTGGCCGAACGCGAAATTCGGGCCCAAGACGCCGGCGGCGTCGTACCAGTCGAACTTGGCCTGCTGGATGTCGATCTGCTCAGCGGTCTCCACGAAGTGCGCCTGGTTGGTGATGGCGTAGCGATTCATCAGCGCGCGTTCACGTTCGGCGGTCACCGCCGACGACGACCACTGCACCGCGCCGTATACCGAGCCACCCAGATTCTGGTCGGTCGGCACGGTGTCCAGGTGCTGCATCACCGCGTCGAACCCGGCGAACGCATCCGCTTCGGCGAGCTGCTCGTCGTCGAGCCGCACACTGGTGACGAACCGGATCCCGGATGCGGCCAGACCGTCGACCTGACGGGTGACGAACTCCGGTGTGTGCACCCGTTCCGGGCGCAGCACCGACTTCTCGTAGTCGAAGATCGCGATGACCCGCGACTGGGTGAAGTTGTACACCGACGTGATGCCACACGACAGATGATCGAGACCGCCGGCCAGCGTCATCCAGTACAGGTCCTCGGCCTCGGCGCCGAGCAACATCTGACTGTTGAGCGACACCCACTCATACAGCGGACTGCTGGCTGCGACACCGCGCATGCCGCCGGTGTAGATGTGGCTGTGCGCGGACACGAAACCCGGTGCCAGAAAACGACCTTCCAGATCGTGATGCGGCAGCGGGGCGTCGGCGGGCGGCGTACCCTCGCCCATCCCGGAGATCCGGCCGTCGTCGTCGACCGACAACCAGCCCCAGAACCAGGGCCGATCGCCGGTCACCGGCAACACCAGCGCGTTGTGGTAGGTCGCCGCGGTCATCCGGGCAGGACCTCCGATGTCCAGGCGTCGCCGTCTCGCCGGAACCGGGTGCGCTGCGACGGGCCGTCCGGATCGCCGCGCCAAAAGGTGATCTCGGTCAGGTCGATCGCAAAGCCCGTCCAGGTGGACGGCTGCTCCAGCTTCGGATTCGAAGTGTCGAATTCGGCCCACCGGCGGCGGCGTTCGTCGGCGGAGAGCGCGACCGACTCGTCGTCGTTGAGCCAGGCGAGCAGCTGCAGATAGCGGGTGCGCTTGCCGTAGGCATCGCGCAACTCGTCGTCGGGCGCGAGGCGGACGTCGCCGTGCGCGACGATCTGCCGTCCGACACCGGGCCAGGCGAGGGCGATCGCGGCCCGCGGATGTTCGGCGAGCTCGGCCACCTTGGACGACCGGCTGTCGGTGTGGAAGTAGACGGCGGTGTCGTCGGCTTCGCTGAGCAACACGTGCCGGACGCGGGGGTATCCGTCCCGTCCGCTGGTGGCCAGCGACATCAGCGCCGGCGGGGTGTAGGGCGACGGCAGCCACTGCTGCAGCAGCAGCATCGGGTCGACCGTCAGGTAATCGTCGACGGCACAATCGGTGCCGAACTCGGCACTACTCGTGATCATGAGTGCACTCTTCCTGGATTGAAGGTGGAGATGTCGTCGAGCGCTGTCACCAACGCCTCGACTCGCTCCTCGAACAGCTTCTCACCGATGCCGGCGTCCGCGCCGGTCGGATCGCCGATCACCCCGGACTCGTCGAAATCGGTGGAGAGCCAACCGAACTTGACGGTCTTGGTGAAGCCCACATGGGTGGTGTCGGCGACCGCGTCGGCCACCTTCGACTCGGCCTGGTCCATTTGCACCAGGTCGGGACGCAGATGCAGCATCATCGACGTCTCCGCCCAGCCTGCATGGATGCCGAGGCCCCGTTCGGTGGGGCCGGGCTGCGCCCGTCCGGACGAGAAGAACGTCTGCAGATTGAAGCGCCGGCGCAGCTCCCGTGCGGCGACCTCCAGCAGCGCCGAATTGCCGCCGTGCGCATTGAGGAACAGCAGCCGCCGCGCCGGTGTCTGCGCGATCGACGCACCGATGTCGACGAGGGTCTCGAGCAGGGTCGAGGCCCGCAGCCAGATCGTGCCCGGGAGCAGGGCATGCTCGTCGGACTTGGTGTAGCCCAGCGCGGGCAGCAGCCACACGTCGTGTCCGGCAGCGGCGCCGCGCGCCACCACCGCCTCCGACACGGCCTCGGCCATGATCAGATCGGTGGCCAGCGGCAGGTGCGGTCCGTGCGGCTCGATGGCACCGGTCGGCAAAACCAGCACCGAATCCCGCGACAACGCCGTCGCGACCTGGGCGGTGGTCAGTTCGGCATAGCGCCGGGTCATCACATCCACCGTCCGGGATTGAGCAGTCCTTTCGGATCGGTCTGCGCCGCGAGGGCAGCCACCCGCTCGGCGTCGAGATCCACGTACCACTGATGTGGGGAATGCACGGCGATGCCGAGTTCCTCGAGCGCGGGGACACCGTCGACGATCTGCTGCGGACTGCGGAAGATCCCGTTGATCATCCCGAACATCTCGCCGTAACCCGCTTCGAGGTGAACCGTGCCGCCTTCGTAGACCTGCTCGACGTCCTCGAACCGGGTCGCCATGGCGTCGCCGAGGCATTCCATGTGGAACCACTTGTTCGGTTGCGCCTTCATCAGCCACCAGGTGGGGTGGTTGTAGGAGAGCGTGGACAGCTTGATCGACTCGGCGATACCCTCGCGGACCGCCTCGATCCGACCGCCGGCGCTGACCAGCAGATCGGTGACCTCGTCGAGGGCACGTGCGTCGATGATGCCGCGGACGTTGGCGCGGCCCTTGACGAACGCCGGGTCGTCGGGCAGGGCGTCGACGATCATCGGTCCGTCCGCGGACAGCAGCCGCGGCTTGGGTTCGATCGTCGACACCTGGTGTGCCGCACGGAAGGCCTCACCCTGCGAATCGAAACTGGCGTAGACACACCGCCAGTCCTGCAGCGGCTCCACCCGCACCGAGGCGCCCACGATGATGCCCGCCACGCCGTAGGTGTGCACGAGCGGCTGCGCGTCGTCACCCTCGAGATGGGTGATCTCGGCGTCCTCGTGTCCGAACACCACGTCGAGTGATTCCACCCAACCCTGGTGGTTGCGGCCGTGCACGATGGTGCCGGTGCCGGCCGACCCGCCGGCGAGGAAGCCGCCCAGGGTGGACTGCACCGTGGACGGGTACATCCACAGCTGACTGCCGTGCGACCATGCGGTCTGCTCGAGATTGATCATCCGGGCGCCGGCCTGCGCGCTGATCGAATGTTCCGTGATGCCATGGATTTTGGTCAGCGAGGTCATGTCGAGCACCAGTCCGCCGAAGCGAGGGACGACCTGACCGTAGTTGCCGGTGCCCTTGCCGCGGGTGGTCACCGGCACACCGCGCTTCACGGCGGCGCGGATGATGGCCGGGACCACGTCCTCGGTCCGCGGATAGCAGACCAGATCGGGGGTACCGAGGTCCAGGGCCGACAGGATCGGGCTCATCGCCGAACCGTCGCGCGATGCCCGTTCCAGGGCGCGCGGCAGCGTGCCTACGCCGCGCGGTCCCAGGATGGCGAGCAGATCGTCGGCGAGCGCGGCGACGTCGTCGGGTCCGAACTCGGGCCGTCCGTCGTCGGAGGGGGTGGCGAGCAGCGGTGCGGACTTCACGGCATGCTCACTGAGGTGTCGATGAACTGGTTCGTCGCAACCTGTTCGGGGGTCAGGCCCTCGGCCACGGGGGTGCCCTGCTCGTCGAAGATCGGTGTGGTCACGTCGATGACGCGCTGCACCCGGGTGGCGTCGAAGTCGCCGACGGTGCCGTTGTCCCCGTTGCCGACCAGCTGCAGATTCTGCATGGTCTCGACGGCGTAGTCGGCGTTGCGCTGGGTGTAGACCCAGCCGGTGTTGTACTGCGTGACGGCGTCCAGGATGACCGCGTCGGCGGCGGCCGGATCGGCCATGTAGTCGACCACGCCGCGCTGCAGCACCGGCACCAGCTGCTCGAGGCAGGCGGAGTTCTCCTCGAGGTCACCGGAGCGGACGGCCACCGCCGATTTGTAGCTCGGGAAGCCCGCCTCGTGCACCAGCTGGAAGTCGACCGGCTTCTTCCAGCCGTCGACCTCCTCCTCGTACAGCTGCGGCTCCGCGCTGGCAAAGCCCTGCTGTGCGGCCTTGCCGCCGTCGGCGACGAAGTTGGCGGGGGTGCCGTCGTAGCTTCCGTCGACCTGATCGGCCGACAGGATGTCGGCGCCGGTCAGATAGCTCATGTAGGTGGCGCCCTCGAAGTACAGGACACGTGCGTCGATGGCCTTCAGGTCGGCGATGCTCTGCACCTGCGGATAGGTGGCCGGGTCCCACATGATCATCTGCGGGCTGATGTCGAGCGGCGCCATCACGGCCGTCGTCGGATTGGACTGCGAGTTCTGGATCGACTGATCGGAGTCGACATAACCGAGCATGATGTCGGGGTCGGCATACATCTGCGAGGTCACCGACTGGAAGCCGATCGCCGGTCCGCCGGCGCGGATCTCGAGATCGACGCCGGTGTACTCACCGCGGTCGAACAGCGGGCCCATCACACGCTTGCTGCCGGCGTCGAAGCTCGGCTCGGGTCCGAGCAGCTCGTAGAGGTGACCGTGTTCGGCCTCCGGGTTCCAGTCGGTCTGGACCACGACCTTCGCGGGGCAGTTCTGGCTGAGATCGACGGGGCCGATCGCGCCGGTGTAGCCGGAGGATTCGGTGCTGTCACCGGATCCGCACGCCGCGGTGAGCGCGACGGCGGCGGTCACGGCCGCGATTCCGGTGGTCTTGGACAGGCGACGCCAGGTGGGGGTACTCATGACTTCCTTTGCTTTGGGTGTTGCTCCGCTGGTCGAGTAGCGACCGACCTTGCGAGGACGCGTATCGAGATGGATCAGCGGTTTGGGGTGAGTGCGATCGAGGGTCTGGTGATCAGTGCTGATACCAGCGGCCGACGACGCGGTTGCCGAGCCAGCCGAAGAACCAGAAGACGGCCACGCCCAGCAGGGACGCGAGGATGATCGAGGCGAACAGCTCTTCGGACTGCAGTCGTGATCGGTAGTTGTCGATCAGGATGCCGATGCCGGGATTGCCCTGCTTGAAGAAGAAGTCGCCGACGATGGCACCGACCACCGCAAGTCCTGCGGAGATGCGCAGGCCCGCGAAGATGGCCGGCATGGCGGCGGGGAACTCGAGCTTGCGGAGCACGGTGAGGCGGCTGGGGCGGTGCAGGGCGAACAGGTCGCGCATCTGCGGGTCTACCGACCGCAGACCGAACAGTGTGTTGGACACCAGCGGGAACAGTGCGATCAGCACGCACACGAACACCCGTGCGCTGAAACCGAATCCGAACCAGAAGCCGACCAGCGGCACCAGCGCGAGAATCGGGATGCACTGCAGGATCACGGCGTAGGGGAACAGTGCGTTCTCCATCATGCGCGACTGCGACATGACGACGGCCCACGCGATGCCGATGATCGCGGCGATGGCCAGGCCGGTCAGCGCGACGCCGGCGGTCCGGGCGAGGCCCTGCCACATCTCCTGCACCGAATCACCGAGCAATCCGTCGGTGATCACCTGATGCGGCGCCGGCATCAGGAAGCGGCGGGCGGGATCGAGAACGCCGTAGGTGACCAGGTACCAGAGCCCGATGACGATCGCAAGAACGATCAGCGGCCCGCCGGCCCCACGCAGGAGACTCCGAGATCGGTTGCGGGGCTTGGCGCCCTCGGTGTTGCCGGTCGTCTCGGACTTGCTGCTGTCGGCGATTGCCATATCGGTGGTCGATTTCATGTCGGTGGTGGATGTGGTGTCGGTGGTGGTGGGCGTGCTCATGAATGCGCCTCCCTCAGCGCGCGGGAGATGCGGCCGGCGATCTCGGCGAATTTCGGATCGAATCGCAGTTCGGGTGATCGGGGGAATGGGAACGGGACCTCGATCTCGTCGACGATGTTTCCGGGACGCCCGGACATGACGAGGACCCTGCTGGACAGGAAGGCGGCCTCGGACACCGAGTGGGTGATGAACAGTCCGGCGAAACGCTTGGCGGCGAACAACTCCGTGAGTTCCACCCCCAGACGCTCGCGGGTGATCTCATCGAGCGCGGCGAACGGCTCGTCGAAGAGGAACAGGTCCGGATCCATCGTGAGCGACCGGGCGAGCGACACGCGCATCCGCATACCGCCGGAGAGCATGTGCGGCAGATGCTTTTCGAAGCCGGTGAGTCCGACGGTCTCCAGCGCCGCCGCGATGCGTCGGTCGCGTTCGCCGCGGGGCACCCCGTCGAGTTCGCCGACCAGCGCCACGTTCTCCCACACGGTCCGCCAGGGCAGCAGCGTGGCGTCCTGGAACACGTAGCCGATGCGTTCGGCACCGCACTGCATGTAGCCGTCGGTGATGGTCTCGAGCCCGGCGGAGAGACGCAGCAGTGTCGATTTGCCGCAGCCGGACGGGCCGACGACACTGACGAACTCGCCTTCGCGCACCGTCAGGCTGACATCGCGCAGGGCGTGGGTGCCGCCGGGGTAGGTCAGCTCGATGTGCTCGAAGCCGACCAGTGGATGGCCGATCTTCGGCTCGATGGTCGATCCTGGTGAGGTCATTTGTTCTCCATGACGCGGTGGGTTCGGGATATGGAATCGATGGCGGCTGCTGGTGCGGCCGTCCAACTGGTGGTCTCGGTGCGGGCGACGATCGCGCCGTTGACGATCACCACCCGGTCGGCCGGTGCCGTCGCGATCGTGTCCACGACGTCGGTGCCGCGGACCGCGAGGAAATCGGCGCGGGCCCCGACCTGTGGGCCCGCCGGTTCGAGTCCGAGTACCGCACGGGCCGAGTCGGTGACCAGCTCCAGCGCGGTGTCGGGGGATTGGTGGGCGGCGGCGACCAGCAGAGCCGCCGTCTCCAGCGGGTCGGCCCGTCCCACCGGGTTGAACGGGTCGCGCACGTTGTCGGCGCCGGCGGCCACCAGGACACCGGCGTCGCGCAGCGCGTCGATGGCGGTGATGCCGCGGCGACCGGCGGACGGACCGTGGCGGCCTTGCAGGTACAGGTTGGTGATGGGCAGCGCGATCACCGACACCGAGGCGCGTGTCAGAGTGCGGGCGACCCGCTGCAGGTCGGCCGGCGGCAGGGTGGCCAGCCGGCTGCAGTGGCCGGCCGTGCGGATGCGATCACGCGGCCAGTCGGCCACGCGATCGGCGAAGGCCTCGATCGTCAGGTGATCGCCGTCCATGAATTCGTCGATGTGCAGATCGGCTCCGATACCGCGCTTCTCGGCGAGATCGAGCAGCCGGATGACGTCCGCGAGCGGGTCGTCGGCGATGTGCGGTGCACCACCGACGAGGTCGGCTCCGGCATCCAGCGCACCCTCGACCAGGGCGGTGGGGGTGGTGGGGCTGGCCAGCACGGCGATCTGAATGGTCATCAGGCCGCGAAGTTGCTCGCGGACGTCGGCGAGCGCACGCACCGCTCGCAACGGATCGTCGTCGTGCAGCACGTCGGCATGTGTCCGGACCGCGGTGATGCCGTTGCGCAGCATCGCCGTTGCGGTCTGCAGTGCACGTCGCCGGAACGACTCCTCGTCGAGGTGGACGCTCCCGGACCGCCAGGAGGCGATCGCGTCGCCGAGATCACCCAGCGGCGGTGACAGTTCCGACCAGGACAGGGCCTTGTCGAGGTGGGCGTGCGGTTCTGCTGCCGCCGCGGTGAGGACGAACCCGCGCAGGTCGAGCCAATCAGGCTGACTCGTGTCCTCCGCCCACGCATCGTGGGGACGGATGCCGCCGACGCGAGACACACCGTTGTCGTCGAACAGGGTGATGTCGACGACGGAGCCGTCGGGTAGTGACCCCGTGATGCCACGCACGGCTTGCGGAGGCGTGGGCTGCATGGGTGAACTCCGTTCGTGGACTGAGTGGATGGATGCGCATCGTCGCGCCGGTTTGTGGTTCCCGCCGTGGCTGGGATCGGCGGAGAGGGATGTGGTTGTGGATAAACACTGACACAGAATGTTGACCACGTCAACACGAGCTAGAGTTGGGGCTCACTCGATTGCCGGGGTGTCACCCAGGCTGCGAGCGTGTTATCGGAGACTGTGATCTAGGAGACTGACGACATGGCACTCGATGAACCGGATGCGGCGCAGGTATCGCTGGGCGCCGAAATCCGCCGACGCCGCAAGGAACAGGGCCTGACCCTGGCGAATCTGGCTGCCCAAGCGGGAATCTCGCACCCTTTCCTCTCGCAGCTGGAGCGCGGGTACGCGCGTCCGAGCATGACGACGCTGGAGCGGATCGCCCGGGCTCTCGACACCACGCAGGTCAGTCTGATGCTGACGGCCGACCCGGCGCGGGCCCGCAACACCCCGACTTCTGCGCCGGAGGGCGCGCAGGTCGTCCGGTCGGACGAGGGTGCGCGCCTCCCGCAGGCCGGTGACAAGGCCGGCTACGCCCGGCTGCTGGTCAGCGGCGATGCCGCGTTCTTTCCGCAGGAGCAGGTGTTGAGCAGGCGGGAGTACGCCGAGTACTTCCGCCACGAGCAGGACGAGTGGGTGCATGTCGTGAGCGGCGAGATCGAGGTCGACCTGGGTGACGGCCACTACCTCGAATTGCACAAGGGGGACAGTCTTTACTATGCTGGGGGCATTCCCCATCGGTGGCGGCTCGTCGGTCCCGATGTCGCGCACCTGATTCGGGTGCAGGCGTCACCGTAGGGTGCGGTTCCTTTGGCTGGGAACTCGGTGGAGATCAACCCAGAATCCAGGAGATCTCCGATGTCTTTGTCCACCAACGGGGTTACCAGCCCCATCAGCGTCCGAGTGGCGTCGCGGCGGCGTCTGGCCGGGCGCGTCGACGAGTTCGTCCTCGCGCCGGTCACCGACGAGCCGCTGCCCGCGTGGACAGCCGGATCCCACATCGACCTGACGACGCCGGGCGGACCGGTCCGGCAGTACTCCCTGTGCCCGACGCCCGACGATGCGATCTACCGGATCGCCGTCGAGCGACGGACCGACAGCCGCGGCGGGTCCGAGTCGGTCCACGACGGGCTGGTGCCCGGTGTGCAGGCGTGGATCAGTGCGCCGCGCAACCACTTTGCGCTCACCCGTGCGCTCGAGTATGTGTTCGTGGCCGGCGGAATCGGCATCACACCCATGCTGGCGCTCATCGAGGAGGCGCAGCGCGCCGGCCGGTCCTGGCGGTTGATCTACGTGGGCCGTTCGCGCGCCGAGATGGCCTACGTCGACGAACTCGAGGCGAGTCATCCCGACCGGGTGACGATCCACGAATCCCACCGATCCGGCCGTCTGAACCTGGGTGACGAACTGGCCGGTCTTGCGCGTGGTACCGCAGTCTATGTCTGCGGACCGCCGACGATGGTCGATGCCGTGGCCGACGCCTGCGCGTCGCAGCCCGCCGTCGACTCGTTCGCCGAGCGGTTCACCGCGGCCGTGGAGTCCGGTGCCCCCAATCAGGAATTCGAGGTGTCGCTGGCGTTCTCGGGCACCACGGTTACGGTGCCGACGGACCGCACCATCCTCGACGTCCTCGGCGAGCGCGGGGTCGTGGCACCTTCCTCGTGTCGCGAAGGCATGTGCGGGACCTGCGAGACCGGTGTGGTGAGCGGTGAGATCGATCATCGCGACTCCATCCTCTCGCCGGAGGAACGCGCGGAGAACGAATCGATGATGATCTGCGTATCCCGCTGCACCAGTGGCCGATTGGTCCTCGAGCTGTGACCGACATTGCGCTCGTCGGTGCTGAGGCGGTACTGGTCGACGCCGAGGTCTCCGCTGGCGCAGCGGTCGTGATCCGCGACGGGATGGTCGTCGAGGCGCCGGGCGCGCCCGGTGCGCAGACGGTCGACGTCTCCGGCTGTGTCGTCACCCCGGGTCTGGTCAATGCGCATCATCACCTGCTGCAGAGCGCTTTCCGGTCCGGGCCGACCACCCGGTTCCTGCCCATGCGGGACTGGCTCGCCCGGATGAGCGAGCGCTACACTGCGGCGCGGGTCGACCCCGAGCTCACCGCGGCCGCCGCGGCCGTCGGACTGGCCGAATCGTTGCTGTGCGGGGTCACCACCGTCGCCGATCACCACCTCACGTGGCCGGCTGATCAGAACCCGGCCGAGCTGGCCGGTGCGACGATCGACGCGGCCCGGCGGCTCGGGGCCCGACTGGCGTTCGTCCGGGGAACCGCCCGCGACGATCCCGACGCCGCGGCGCAGTCGGTCGTCGACATCCACGACACGCACCTTCCCGATGCCGCCCGCGGCGTGTCGGCCGACGGCATGATCCAGCTGGCCGTCGGTCCGTCGGGCGTGCACGCCGACGGACCGGAGACGTTCGCGGCCCTGACCGAAGTCGCGGGCCGACTCGGCCTGCGCCGGCGTACGCAGGCCAACGAGCAGATCGACGTGGCGATCGCCGCCGAACGCTACGGCCGGCGCCCGCTGGAGCTGCTCGAGGACTGGGGCTGGTTGGCCGAGGACGTGACGGTGGCGCATCTGTGTGAGATCACCGACGCCGAACTCGACCGGGTCGCCCGGTCGGGGGCCTCGGCCACGCACGCACCGGCGTGCGACGTACCGATGGCCTGGGGCGTCGCCCGCGTCGCCGCACTCCGCGCGGCCGGGGTGGCGACGGGCCTGGGCACCAGTGGCGGCGGCAGCAATGACGCCGGCCACCTGCTCGCCGACGCCCGGCTGGCGATGCAGATCTCCGGACTCGTCGGGGAACCGGTGTCGGCGCGCGAATGCCTCGCGATGGCCACCGAGGGATCGGCACAGGGCCTGGGCCGCCCCGAACTGGGTCATCTGCGTCCCGGTGCCGCCGCCGACCTGTGTGTGTGGGACTGCTCGGATGTCTTCGACGCCGGCGCACCCGATCCGATCGACGGACTGCTGTGGGCCGGCCCTGGCCGCCGTCCGCGCGACGTGATGGTCGGTGGCCGTTGGGTGGTCTGTGACGGTGTGCTGCTCACCGCCGACTCCCGCACGCTCGCCCGCGACCTCACCACGCTGCTCGGCTCCCGCGCCACCTCCCGGTAGCCGAGGCTCCCGTTCTGCCGGTCGCCGGTTGCGCTGGTCGAGTACGCAGCGAACGAAGTGGGTCACCGTATCGAGACCCCAGGCCCGGAATCCCCCGGCCCCCACGAGCGTTGACATCTCATGTAACTGTTGCCCTGGCCGTGGGCGCCGTCACATGGAGCAGCACCACGCCGAGGCGTGAAGAGAGGTATCCATGACAGCTCATGCCGTCGAGGCCGTGACCGGCACCACCGCCGACGAGTTGCTGATGCCTGCCCGGGACTCGTTCTACGACGCCCCACGCGGGCTCCAGAAGATGGCGCCGGGCGAGATCATCCGCTCCCGGCGGGTCGAACTCAAGGACTACTGGGCGTCGCATCACCGCAGCCAGGCGTGGCAACTGCTGTACCGATCCACCGACCTGCACGGTGACGCCGGTGTCGCCGCCACCACCGTGGTGCTGCCGCGCAAGCCGGCGCCGCCCGGACGGTTCATGCTGTTGTCGTTCCAGTGCGCGATCGACGCGGTCAGCACCCAGTGCTTCCCGTCGTATGCGCTGCGCAAGGGCGCCGACGCGATACGCACCATCGCGCCGTTCGAATTCCTGGTGGTTCGCCGAGCGCTGGCCAAGGGATGGGCGGTGTCGATCCCCGACCACGAGGGCATGCTCGGCGCGTGGGGAGCGCCCCGCGAACCCGGCTACCGCACCCTCGACGGCATCCGTGCCGCGTTGTCGTTCCCGCATCATGAGATGCCCGCCGACACCCCCGTCGGACTCTGGGGCTACTCCGGTGGCGGGATGGCGACATCGTGGGCGGCCGAGGTGGCGCCGACGTATGCGCCGGAGCTGAACCTGATCGGCGCCGTGCTCGGTTCCCCGGTCGGCGACATGGCCTCAGCGCTGATGCGGCTCAACGGTGGGCTACACGCCGGGCTGCCGGTGATGGCGATCGCCGGGCTGCGCCGTGTCTACCCGCAACTCGAACGCGCGATTCTCGAGCACGCCACCGAGAAGGGGCGCCGGCACCTCGAGGAGATCGCCCGACTCCCGGTCCTGGATGCGGTGCGGCAGTTCCGCAACCACGACATCGACGATTACCTCGACATCCCGCTCGCCGACCTGCTGGCCCAACCCGACATCGTCGAGATGATGGACGACCTGCAGCTCGGCACGCACGCGCCGGAGATCCCGCTCCTGGTGGTGCAGGCGGTGCACGACGAGGTGATCGCCGTCGACGACGTGGACGGTCAGGTCGCCCGCTACCGCGAGCACGGCGTACCGGTCACCTACGTGCGCGACCAGCTCAGCGAGCACTACTCGCTGCTGCCGCTGTCGGGGCCGATGGCAGTGGGGTGGTTGCTCGACCGGCTCAAGGGTCGCCCTCCTCGCGATCGCACCGTGACGGCCGTTGCGGGACAGCGGCGTCCGCGGTGGACGATGCGACTGACGGGACGCGGGCGGTCAGTGGAGTCGGTGACGGCGTCGGACGGCGGTCAGCGACCTGCCGCGTAGGTAGCGCTGCCCGCAGATACCCTTAGTGTCGGAATCCACCTTGGATCCAAACCAAGGTGGATTTCGACATTCGAGGTGGCTGTGACGAGCCAATCGGTGCCCGTGCGCTACCTCGCCCGAAGTGACCAACGACCCTCGACACCACCACACGCCGAGCGCAGGCTGAGGTCATCAGCTTGTGCCAAGATGCGGAAAGGGTGGCGGCGATGAGGTACGACGACCACATGTGGGGCAACAGCTGGGGCTGGGGTGAATGGATCCTGATGACCAGCCTGATGGTGGTGTTCTGGGCGGCCGTCATCGCCGCGATCGTGTCGGCTGTCCGGTATCTGGCGGGCTCCCGCCGGAACTCCGACGGGCAGCCGGACCAGCCGCCGAGTTCCCCGCCGCAGTCGCGGGCCGAAGAAGTCCTCGGTGAACGGTTCGCGCGCGGCGAGATCGAGGAGGACGAATACCGCAGTCGTATGAGCACGCTGCGCGAGCATCGCTGATCCGCATGCGTTCGCACAGTCGGCTGTGGACGATCGTCGGCATCGTGGTGGCGTCGTTGGTGCCGGGCATCGGTGCGCCCCAAGAAGACTTTCGCGCGGCCATCGCGCACTCGCGCGCGAAGCTTCACGCGCACATGAAAGATCAGCGCGCGAAGTCCTCCGCCGATGGTGGTGCATCCTCACGGCACCGCCATCGGCGCCAGACTGTTCCCCCGCGGGATCGTCGCGCAGTTGCTGCGTGTGGGAACCCCGTTGAAGCGTTCGGTCAGATACGGCAGGGCTTGTGCCTCGAACACGGGGAACGCTTGACCGTGCGTGCGTCCGTCGTACTGGGCGTAGGTGACATCGACGCCGCGGGTGCAGTATTCGTTGGCCAGGCCCACCACGTCGCCGGTGACCATGATGGTGTCGCCGATGGCGTCGCTGTGTCCGACGGCCAGGAACAGCGGCGAGCGCGGGGTACCTGCAGTGCCCATGATGTTGTCGTTGACCGCGCGGACCACCTCGGGCACGTCGAGCAGCCCGGAGTAGGGCGGCTTCACCATGTCGGCACTCGTCAGACCGGGATAGTTGCCGGCGAACTCGGTGATGCACTCATCGCTGACCTGCTGGGCGGTCTGCTTGCCGCGAGTGGAGAGGAAGGAGTCGACGTCGAGGTCGTAGGTGCGTTGGTAAGCGACCACGAGCGCGGGGATCACCCCGGCCCACTCGTCGCTGCCGTCGATGTAGGGCAGGTTGTGGGCGAGGTCCACGGGCAGGCCGCCCGCCGCGGTGCCGACGATGTTGAGCTCGGGGGCGTAGCGCGGCGCGACCTCCGCGCCCCACTGGGTCGGCACCGAACCACCCGAGTAGCCCACCAGCCCGACCGGGGTGGAGTCCGGCACGCGCAGGAAACTCTGCGCAGCGCGGACACCATCGAGCGCGGCGTACCCCGACTGCCGGCCGATGGTCCATTCCAGGTCCTCGCCCTCGTAGTCGGGCGCCACGACGGTGTAGCCGGCAGCGAGATAGCCCGCGATCACGCCCTGTTCGGCGGTGTTCAGCGAGTTCGCGTACCCGCCGCTGAGGGTGTATGACGGATCGCACTTGGAGCCGAGCGCGTCGTAGGCCATGTGGTAGGACACCAGCCGGGTGGGGCCCGGCGTCAGCGGCCGCAGCACCGTCGCCACGGTGACGGCCCCATCACCGGCTTGATCGGTCGTCCGGTACAGCACCTGCGTCCCGGTGATTGGAGAGTCGAGCGTCGGGGTGCGGAACGTCATCGGCCGCGACCGCAGAACCGTGCCGGGTGCGATGTTTTCGAGGGGGCCGGAATAGCTGTAGAACGGGTCGGCTGAGGGGAGTGGCGAGCCCGGGCCGGGCGCAGCGATCGCCGCCGGAGCCGCCGCCAACACCACCGATCCGAGAGCCAGTCCGAGGACGACGAGGACACGAAGCAACAACAGCTGGGAGGCGCGGGCCATGGATTGAGTTAATCAGGTGTTGACCCTTCGTGCGGGACGGTCCGCAGTAGCACGCCGTCGGGCGCTGCGAGGACAGTCGCGCCCGGCGCCGGCACCGAGCGCGCGGTCATCACGACGGTGGCGCGATGAAGAAGTTGTCCCGGAACAACCCGGTGGGGTCGTAGCGACCCTTCAACGTCCGCAGGCGGTCGAGATGTGCCGGCGGAAATGCTTGTGCCAGCACCGCATCACCCAGGTCGGTCTCGAAACTCAGGTAGAGACCGTCGAAATGCGGCACCAGCCGCGGCCACCAGGAGTCCAGCTTCGTCGCCCGGGTGCCGAAGGCGGCGACCGAGAAGTTGGCGTCGCGCCACCCGTACGCGGTGGCGTCGTCGGGGACGTCGGCGACCGCGCCGCCGACCGACCGGATCTGGAAGAAGTAGCTGGCGCCCGCCTCGATCAGCTCGGCGGCCTGCGCCGCGAATTCCGGGGTGATGTGCCGGAGCAGACCGGAGTGCGACAGTGGTTCTCCCTGCGCCTGTTGTGGGCCGGGGTCGTTGGCGGCGTTCATGATCTGGTCGTAGGTGACCAACGAGATCGCCTGGTCGAGGATCGGGGCGATGTCGCCGATGGGGGTGAGTCGTTCGACGATCACGTCCGGGTCGTCGGAGTCGACGACCAGCAGTGCCCGGGCGACCGTCGGATGTCCGGGTTGTGGTGCGCCCATGATGAGTTCACCGGTGACCGACCGGTCGGCGGCCTCGATCGCCGCGCCCCACTTCTGCAGAAACGTCGCGATGTCGCTCGCATCGAACATGAGCTGTGCGAATCCCACCCGGCCGACGCGGGACGCCTCGAACTCGAAGGACACCGCGACACCGAAATTGGCGCCGGCGCCACGCACGGCCCAGAACAGGTCGCTGTTCTCGTCGTCATCGGCGTGCACGAGTGACCCGTCGGCGAGGACGACGTCGACGCCGCGCAGGTGGTCGATGGTCAGTCCGTGTTCGCGGGCAAACCACCCGACGCCGCCGGCGGTGGCGAGGCCGCCCACCCCGACGCCGCCGTAGTCGCCGCTGCTGATCGCCAAACCGTATGGCGCCAGTGTGTTGGCCACGTCGACCCAGCGGGCGCCCGGCCCGACCCGCACCAGGCCCGCATCCGGGTCGGTCACCTCGATCGTGTTGAGCGCGCCGACATCGATCACCAGGCCGCCACGATTGATCGACCGCCCCGACAACCCGTGTCCGGCACTGAGAATGCCCAACGGCACATCCCGATGTCGGTCGGCGAAGCGGACGGCGTCGGCGACTTCGTCGACGGTTTGCGGACGCAACACCAGGCCGGGCGCGCCGCCGCGCAGGTACGCCGAGCGATAGCGGGCGTACCCGCGGTCCCCGGGCTCCACCGCGGTCACGGCCAGCGACTGCGGCACGTCGTCATAGTCGATGCCCGTGACTCGCTTGGCCTTTGACTCGGCCGGCCGGATACGACCGCCGACGATCCCGCGCTGTGCACGCAGGCCGGCCACCGTCTCCCTGACCTCGGGTGCGAGCTCCCGGCCGAAGTGCTCGATGGCCCGCGCGTCGTCGGCGGCCAGGATGAAGGTGCTGACGCCGTGGTCGACGGCCAGGTCGACGAGATCGTCGACGCCGAGATCGGGGCCGATGTTCAGCAGGCGGGTGATCTCCCGCGGATCGCGGCCGGCCGCGGTCGCCGCGTCGTCGATCGTTCGGTTGCCGCGTGCGAGATCACCCGGCTTCAGGTAGGCCAAGGACGGTAGCCAGCCGTCGGCGGCGCGCCCCACCAGCCGTAACAGGCGGGGTTTGAGAGCTCCCACCCAGATCGGGATGTCATGTGCGGGGGCGGGTCCCCGTTTCGCACCGGCGACCCGGTGATACGTGCCGTCGACGCGCAGCGGCGTCCGGGTGTCGGTGTCCCAGATCCCGCGGATGATGCGGATCGCTTCGTCGAGGGCCTCGACACTCTGGCCGGGGGACAGACGCGGTTCACCCATCGCCTCGATCGCATCCCAGAAGCCGCCCGCACCCAGCCCGAGCGCAACCCGGCCGTGGGACAACAGGTCCAGCGAGATTGCCTGTCGCGCAAGTACAGCGGGTTGGTGTAGGGGCACGTTGAGCACATTGCCCGCGACCTGGATGGTCGAGGTCTGCGCCGCCACCCAGGACAGCAGTGTCCACGCGTCCAGCAGCGCCGGCTGGTAAGGGTGATCCTGGAAGGTCACCAGGTCCAGTCCGCTGGCTTCCGATGCGATCGCCATCTCGACGGCCCGTTGCGGTGCGTCCGATGACGGCGTCACAAAGGTGCCGAACCGTAGTTCATGTCCGTAGTCGGCCATGGTGACCTCCTCGTGGTGAGTATGCGTTATCGCGTGCTGGTCGTCTCGGGGAGCAATACCTGCGGGCCGAAACGCGTGTGCATCTCCGTCTCGTCGAGCCGCGAGCGTCCCCACCGGCCGTGCACCCTGTTGTAGCGGCCGCCGATCTCCAGTTCGCGGGAGACCGAGATGTCGCCGACCAGCCAGGGCAGCCATCCGGTGCGCTCGAGGTAGGGACGTATCCGCTCGGCCGTCTCGGCGGAGTCGGCGGCGAACGGCAGGACGGCGGGCGGCGTGAGATCCGCGCTCTCGCCGATGAAGGCGGTGGCCAGATTCGAGAACGCCTTGGCCTGAGCGGTATTCGCCGGCAGCAGGGTCGCCACGAACTGACCGGCCGACCCTTCAACGGGTGTGCGGGGGACGATGCCGGCGGCGGTGACGTCGAGCGGATTCGAGACGTCGAGCAGGATCTTGCCGGCGAGCAGCTCACCCAGTTCGGCGATGACGGCGCGCTGAGCCGAATCCCAGAGGGTCGCGAGAACCACCAGTTCTTGTCCAGCAACCGCGTCGGCGAGGCTCGGGGCCACGGTGACCTCGGCACCGTTGGCCCGCGCCCGCACGGTACGGGCAGCGATCTCGGCCTTCTGGAGACGATGGTGATACAGGACGACGTCGGCGCCGTGCGAGGCGAACAGCGTGGCGATCGCGGTGCCGTGCCGACCGGGTCCGATGAGTGCGAGGGATGTCATGTCAGGCCTACTGAGTGGCGAGCGGAAGGTGGGGGTTGTCGGCGAGGTCGAGGACGAGCTTGCCGGTGGCATGTTTGGCGTCGAGCCGACGATGGGCTTCGACGATCTCGGTGAACGGCATCGTCTCGACCGGCAGGATGAGGGTGCCGTCGGCGATCGCCCCGAGCAGTTCGGCGAGTTGGGCGCTGGAGTGCTGCACCCGGACCAACGGGATGTCGTGGGACATCATCGTCTCGGGAACGAGGGTGATCGCTGCACCGCCCGCCGCGACGATCTGGGTCGCGAGATCGCCGGCGTCGGCCGAGCCGGCCAGGTCGATCGATGCGGCGATCTGTGCGCCGCCGGCAGCGGCCGTGACGCGGCCGGCCAGGCCGTCCCCGTAGACGACCGGCGTCGCGCCCAAGTCACGCAGATGCGCCTGATTGGCCGCCGACGCCGTGCCGAGCACCGAGAGGCCGCGCCGCACCGCGAGCTGGGTGAGCACGGTGCCCACGCCGCCGGCCGCGCCGTGCAGCAGGATCGTGTCGCCGGGTGCGAGGTCCAGCGAGTTCAGGGCGGTCAGCGCACTCTGGCCGACGCCGCTCAGTCCACCCGCGAGCGCCCAGCCGAGGTCGGCGGGCTTGGCATGCAGCTGATGCGCGGTGGTGACCATCAGGTCGGCGTCGGCGCCGTTGGCGCCCCACCCGATGACCTCGTCGCCCGGCGTCCAGGCCTGGGATTGGGACTCGACGACGATGCCGGCGAACTCGGTGCCCAGGAGCATCGGAACCTGACCGCCGAAGGAGCCGGATCGGCGTCGGGCGTCCACCGGGTTGAGCCCACCGGTCCGCACCGCCACCCGCACCTGATCCGGTCGAAGTGCAGGACTGGCGTGGTTCTCGATGCTGATGACGTCTGGGGGTCCGAACCGGCGTACGACGGCGACCCGACCGGGCTGGGACATGCTGGCTTCCTCTCGACGGGCGGCGCCGCCCATCGGCACCGATATCTGTAACTACAGATAATCGTCGAGTATTCCCCATCGGGTGGAATCCGGCGGCGCGGTCGCGCGGGGCTACTCGTCGACCGGCGCGGACAACACGCCGGTATGGGCGGCCAGCTTGCGGGCGAATTCGAGGAGAGGGCCCACCTCGTCGTCGTCGATGAGCGGCTCAAATGTCTCGGCGAGACTCTGGCGGTGCGCCGCGGTGGCGCGTTCGATGACGTCGACCCCGGTGGGCGTCAGCGAGACCCGTACCGTGCGGCCGTCCTCGTCACCGGATGACCGGGTGACCAGCCCGGCCTCGGCCAACCGTTTGATCAGGTTGGATGCGGACCCGGAACTGTAGACCAGAGCCTTCGCGAGTTCCGTCGCATGCAACGAGTTGTCGGGCGACTCCCAGAGGGACAGCAAGGCCTCGTAGGCGGGAACGGTGAGGCCGTAATCGCGCTTGAGCTCCACGGCGAGATCGGTGAGCATCGCCTTCTGGCCGAGAAGCAGGCCGCGCCAGATCTCCTGGCGCGCAGTGAGCGGCTCGTGCATGTCGGTCTCCTGAGTGGGGACCAACCACTCTATCTGTAGTCACAGGCAGTTGGGGTGGGTGGTTGCCGAGATGACGTCGCACACCCAGTTCATCGCTCTCGACGCCGACGTGCGGTGGTAGGCGGCGCCAGGGAATCTGTGCGGTCCAGCTGTGCTCTTGCTCGGTTCTTAGATCATCGCGAAGCGGCTCTCCAGATATCGCGTGACTGCTCGCCCGTCAGTCAACTCGTCACGCGCATCAGAGGTGAGCCAGTAGTACCGAAGCATCCAGAAGAGCGCAGTGCCTCCCGGCGTGTAAGAGTCGGGTGTGTCCAGCGTGAACTGCCGGTCGTCGGTCGAGATGACGGTGATCGGATGGCCTGTGTTGGACTTTCCGTCCGGGATGTAGTCGAGGATGGCCTGGATTTCGTCCCACTGAAACGTCGTCCACCGCCTTCCGTTGTAGAAGTCGACGCCTTGACTGCCAAGCGCGATGCGAGGCCCATCACGGAATGCGGAACCGATCAAGGCGGGGACGCACAGAATGGCAACGAGTAATGCCCCAATCGAAAAGAACAGTCGCTGGCCGTCGCTGAGTTCGAGGTCAACTCTGTCTTGGGGGGCAAGAACAGCAAATAGGAATCCGCTGAGGATGAGCCCGCAGAAAGTCGCGCTCATGATTCGTCTCGAGACGGAGTCGGGCTCGACGATCGTGCGGTCGGAAGTCGATGTCGCCCGAGGGGTTACCCGCCTCCGGTAGAGGCGGTATCCGGTCGTCACATAGCCGCACAACGAAATGCTCAAGCCCACAGCGATCAGGGACGTCAGGGCGTTGCCGTTGAGCAGAGCTCGCATAGCCCAGTTGAGGCAGAAGGGCACGGCCGCAACGAAAAACACCATGCCGGCGATCATCCATTTCGAAGGACCTCGCCAGCGACTGGGAGTGGTGAGGGTGGTCATCGGCAGACCACCCCGGCAACTTTCTGACCGACCCAACCGCCCGCCCAACTGCCGAGTGTGCCGCCCACCGCGGCGCCGCCTAAGGCCGCCGGTGCCGATGCCGCCCCCATGCCTGCTGCCGCCCCGAGCGCACCCCCGGCTGTGCCGGCCACTGCGCCGCCGACCACACCGAACGTCCCTGATATCGCGGCTTCACATCTCTGTCCGGCGTCTGCGGTGGCGACATCGTAAATGGCCGTCGCAATACCCAGTGCCGGCCCAGCGAACTTTGCGCCAACCCCGACCTTCTTGACGTCGTCGGCGCTGAGCGTCGGAATACCTCCCCCGCGCGTCGCATACTCGTCGAGTCCGCTCATCGCGCCACCCACTGTCGTCAGGCCTGGATGCGTGAAGAACGGACTGTCTGCGGGGATCTCCACGGTCCGTCCGTCGGCGGTGCTGACGCGGGCGACCTTGTAGCCGTCCTCCCGCTCTTCGGCGTGCACCGTGGTCCCGTCAGCCCACGTGGTCGTCATGAACTTCGTGCTTTCAAAGTTCTCCCACGACCTGCTCTTGGAAATCACGTTCCCGTTCCTGTCATAGTGCAATACCCGGACGTCGTTGAACACTGACGCTGCCACCGGCCCGCGATAGGGATTCATGAGGATGTGTTCCTGCCGACTCCCGTCCTGCATGTGCATGGTGGTGACTCGGTTACCCTCTGCGTCCTCATATTTGGTGATTTCGCGCACCGTCACTCCCATGTCCTCGGAGCGCACCAGCACCTGCTGGTACAGGCCCATGGGGTTCCGAGGGTTGGGGACTTCATCGGCGGGCTTGCTGGTACCCGGCAGTGGGATGATCGATTTCGGGATCTCGAACCCATGGGCGCTCGCCGCGGCCACAATGCTGTTGGCTGTTTCCTCGTCTGCGTCACCGACGGCGAGCAAGAAGCGATTCACTCCGGCCTGCTCGGCCACTGCTCGGTCCGCGAGGGTTTCCGCTTCGTCCGCTGACATCGGGGCGGCCTTGATCAGGACGACCCAGTCGTCCGTCACCCAGAGATCCCCGGCGTCGATATCGTTGGCCTTGGCGAGGAGCGAAGCCCGTGCGTCACCGAGCGGACCGGCGCCGGCGCTGGTCGCCGTGCCCACGGCGGCTGCATTGTCGGATAGATGAGCGGCGGCAGCGTTCGCTCGGCCGAACACCGCGGCTGCGGCGTCGTGCGCGTCCCCAGACCAAGCGTTTAGCTCGGGGAGCGTGCGGCAGGCGGCGTCCAACGTTCGCACCGCATCGTGAACGTATTGACCGGCGGTCGTGACGGCTGCGCCACCTGGTCCGAGTGACGCGGGGTCCCAACTCTCGAGCCGAGGTCGTGACGGCAGCATTGTCTCTACCTCCAGAGGCGGGTGAGGTCCGCTGCGAGATCCTCATCGGTGACACTGTAGTTTTCACCTGCACCGCGCACGGCCAGACCCATCGTCGTGAGACCTTCTTGCATCCTCTGGCACTGCTGGTCTAAATACGTAGCTACCAGGCGGGCGGCCCATTGGCTGGTCGATCCGTCCAGCCCGTCGGCTGCACGCGCGGCCACGGCCGGCAGGTCGGCACCGTCAATACTGTCGGCAGCGCCAACTGTCTGCGTTGCCAGAGCATGTAGGACGTCTGGATCAACCAGCACTGATACCCCCGAAAAGTCAGTCCCGCCCGTTGTCGGAGGGAGCATACCAATTCGGACATGGCGGACTTGAGGGGTGATCAGGGCGTCATTTGTTCGGCCGAGGCTACGGCGGTCGGCGGAGTACGTCTCGAAACTGGCGTACACCTCCCGCGTCAACGTGACAAACGCGACAGCGCCCATCGGGGCCATGCAGGCCTACCGTGAGACATGGCCAGTACAACGTCGTACTCCCAATTCATTGCCCTCGACGCCGACTCGCTCTGGCGGATTCTCGGTGATCCGTCACGACTGCCCGAGTGGCACAGCGGGTATCGATCGGTGACCGTCGACGACGCGATTGCCGTCGGCACCGAAGGCTCCTACGTCCAGACGCATCGCGTTGCCGGACCACTGCATCGACGCCTCGCGCCACCGTTCACCATCACCGGCTACGACCCTGGCCGTCGTCTGCAGCTGACGCAGAAGGAACCGGTAGGGGCGACGGTCATCGACTTCCACCTCGCACCGGCCGATGGCGGGTGTGTTGTCTCCGAAAAGGTCACCGTGACAGCCACATCCGGACCGGTGAGCCGCGCCCTCCGATCTGCCGTCCCACACCTGACCGACCGTGTCGACCTCGCCCGCCTCGCTCGGCTCGCCGGCCTCGCACCGGCCAACGACGCACTGACCGTCGTACTGGCCGGTGGCAGCGGCGCCCTCGGACAGCATCTGGCCGCCGACCTTGCGTGTCGCGGGCATCGACCGGTGATCCTCACCCGCAGCGTCGATTCGACGTCGCCGTTCGAGCAGATCGAATGGGACGGCCGTACCGTCGGCGCGTGGGCCGACATCCTCGTGACCGACCGTCCGGTCGCGGTGGTGAACCTCGCCGGCAAGTTGGTGGATTGTCGTCCGACGCAACGCAACATCGCACTGCTGCGGGACAGCCGCGTCGACGCGACCCGCGCGCTGGTGGCTGCCTCGAGACTCCGCGACACCCCGATCGCGCACTGGCTGCAGGCCAGCACCACCGCCATCTGGAGCGACGCGGGCGAGCAGTGGTGCACCGAGACCACCCCCGTCCCCGAGGGCCTGCCGCAGATGACCGGCGTCGCGCGACCGTGGGAGGACGCGGTCGCGGGTGCGAACGCCGATCATCTGGTCACCCTGCGCACCTCCATCGTCCTCGACAATCAGGCACCCGCGATGAAACGTCTCGCCGACCTGACCCGCGTCGGGCTCGGTGGTCGAGTCGGATCGGGCCGTCAGTGGTTCAGCTGGATCCACGTCGACGACTGGCTGGCGATCGCCCGCGCCGCACTGGGTCTCGACCCCGAGCTCGTCATCCCGGACGGGGTCGTCGTCGGCGCCAGCCCGCACCCGGTGCGCAACGCCGAGCTGATGGCGGCGTTGCGGCGGACACTGCACCGTCCACCGGCCCCACCGACCCCCGCCCCGCTGCTGCGGCTCGGCGCCATCGCGCTGCGCACCGACCCCGCGCTCGGGCTCACCGGCCGACGCGCCCGGTCGCAGGTGCTCGACGACGTCGGGTTCGAGTTCCGCTTCCCGCACCTCGACGACGCGCTCGCCGACCTGCTTGGGAACTGAGCCCCAACACAATTCGTCCCCCGGGTATCGCCTCACCCTCCGCCTGCAGTTGGTGGACGAAACAACACCCGGGGGACGAACCGTCGCGTGCGGTGTCGCTTGCGCGCGTCCGGGTTCTGTCGGTCGGGGGGGTCTGGACTCGTGTGCGGAAACTCAGCGAGGAGTACCTGCAGTTCGCTGAACCTTCTCGAGGAGTTGTTGTCTCAGTCACAAAGGTGGGCAGGTCGGTGCCACGACAATATGTGCCATGATGAAGTTCTAGTATTCATTGGCGAATACTCATTTGGGGGGCGGATGATCATGGGGGATGGCCGACGCTGCGTGCTGCGATGCGTGGCGGCGGCTCTGACGGTGGTGACTGGCATGTTGGCATCAACGGCTGTGCCAGCTGGCATCGCGTCTGGGGCGCCGAATGCTTTTGCTGACCAGCGGGTGTCGAAGTTGACGGCGGATGGCTGGCGTGTCACCGCGGTGAAGTCCCAGGAGAAGGTCCACAGTGTCGCGCCCCTGAATCAGTCGCCGTGGACACGCGAAGGGTTTCTGTCGCTGCGCGGAGCGGGACACATCGCGGGCTCCGGTGGCGAGCCTGTGACGGCGGGCACTGTTACTGCGGGCTTTCAAGTCGGCTGCAACATCGATGTCACTTCCGGTCTGGCCTTGGGCGTGACGGCAGGACCGACCGCTCAGATGGCGATATCGTGGCCGCCCGCGCTGATCGTTGGCGCGCAGGCCATGCCGAACGTCGCGACCACTCTCAAGCCGGGCACGATTGCCGACGTCCCGTTCGGCACCAAGACCCTTACAGGTGCTACGGGTGGACTCACTGTCGATGGGGTGCATGTCAAGGTCGATGGGTGTCTCGGTCCCGTCGCCGTGCGGGCGTACGTGACCGTCGCCATTTCCACACCGGCAAACGACACCACGGTCAACGTCTACGGCAAGCCTCACTACCTGTAGTCAGCCGAAGTGTGACGCGCTGACGCGCGGCGGCGCAGCCCGTCCGCCTTGGTGGCGACTCGCCGGACTGACCAGTTCTGCTTCGAAAGGCAAACAATCGTGACGAGAGCGCAGACATCCGTGACCCGTGGTGCGGAGTCCGGCAATGAGCCCGACCATGACGAACCAGCCGCGTCGAGCGGTCAGCGGGCCACGATGGTGTCGGGGTCTCTCTTCGTTGTCGGCTGCGTACTACTGGTCATCGTGGCGGCCAACCTGTCGAATATGGCCGAGTGGGCGGACCGATGGGGGCAGGTAGCGGTGTTCCTCATCTTCTTCTTGGTCATGTCGATCGCGGGACGCTGGTTCTGGGCTGGTGTTGACTTGGTGCTCGCGAGAATCCGCAATCGATGACTCTGCGACGCGGAGCGGCAGGGCGGTGCGCCGAGTTGGCGGCGAGCGTCTCAACGACCGCGAATGTCATCACGACCTGTGGACGGTGCCGCGGTTGGTTACGCGCCGTAGTGCTGACGACGAGCCTCCTCGTCGCTGGGGTTGTTTCCCTGGTGGCTGGTGCACTCGCTCCCCCAGAGGCGCGTGCGGACGCGCTGTGTGATCAGATGCGAGAACAGTACGGTCCGGCGTGGCCGTGCATCAGTGTGCCCACCTATTCGCCACCCCCTACGCAGAACACCCCACCGCCCTCCGCCGGATATGCACATGGCGACGCGGGCGGGGGGCCCGGCATTGCAGGCAGTCCCGGCCCCGGACCCGGTGAAGGCAACGGGGTTCCAATCGTGGACGTTCCCGGCTCGCCCTCTCGCGAAAGCCGCGCAACTCGCGAGCCCAGTCCGAATTCATCAGCACCGCAACGAGATCAGGGACCTGCAGCTACCTCTGTCGACACGTCGCCGGAGAACAGTGGTGCGACTACCTCGGCTGTCCCAGATGTCGTGGTGCGCGGCGACGACAAGGACGTCGGCCCGCGCGCGCCGATGTCGGAGACTGTCGAAGGCACGGGAGCGTTGCTGCCGGCCGGCGGCCGCGGCTCCGATATCCCGTTGCCACTGTGGCTCCTCGCCGGGGCCGCGGCGCTCGCGGTAGCCAGTCCACGTACCCGGCTCGACGGGATGAGATTCCTCAAACCGGGCGGTTCCACAAGGGGCACAGTCGGTCCGAGTCGTCTGGTACTGATTCACGACAGCGCCAGTCCGCGCGCCTACCACTTCGAAATGGACGTGCCCAGCGGTGGCCAGACAGTCATCAACGCCGACGGGTCAGCAACCGTTGTCGACCAGGACGGAAACGCAGTACAGGAAGTCGCGAGCCCGTGGGCCTTCGACTCGACCGGCCGCCCTCAACACACCTGGTACTCCACCGATGCCGAGGGCAACCTTGTCCAGCACGTCAGGCCAGACGACGATGCCGTGTACCCGATCCTGGCTGATCCCACGGAGACCGAATACTGGGATGCAAGACTCTCCGCGCCTCCCACGGGGCCCTACACTCCCGAGCAAGAACAGCAGCGCGACACGATCAGTCAGTACGAGGCAGAACACGGTGACCCGCTCACCGAGACGCGGTCGAGCCAGGCGCCGCTCGACGCTGGTGATGATGCTCTTGGCAGCATGCTCTCTGCGGATGCACCACCCAATGCGACGGCCGAGGCCGACGGCGTCTCCGATGAAGTGGCGCAGGCCAACCCCCTGGTGGGTGGCGCCCAGCAGCAGACCGACCAGAGCGACACCGAAGCACTCGGTGATCTGGTCGCACCGTGGCAAGCGGAACCAGACAATGCGCCCCGTGGGATCACCACCGATGGCGATCAGAGCACTGCCGGCGCAGAGCCGGCGCCTGGGCAGTCTCTCGGATACGACGACTGGGTACGCAACAACTACCTCGGCGAGGACGTCGGGGTCATCAATCAGCGCACAAGCTCGGATGGGAGTCTCGAGTACTACCGGGTGGAGACGGCTCCAGACGGCACAGAGACTGAGATCACTGCGTCGAGCGCTCGAGTAACGGAGAACGGCGATCTGCTGTACGTCTTCTCCGACGGATCCGTCCTCAATCCTGATGTGAACGAGGGTATCTGGTCACTGACGAAGTATGACGACAGCGGTGTTGCGACAACGCAGTTCGCGAACGGTGAGCAACTCGAACTCCGCCCGGACGGCAGTGGCGTCCGCGTTCTTGCAGACGGTACGCGAGTCGAGTTCCGCACAGGCAAAGACCCCGACGGGAAACCCGCCCTCGTCGACCCCGCGAGTGGCGCGGTCCTGGATCTGCCGTCGGTTCTGGGCGTGCTTGCGACGAGTACCATTGCCGCCCACGGCAGCTTCATCGAAGCCTTGGCCACACCCGGAGCGGTGAAAGGCTGGCAGGTGCCGAGAACACTGGGCGCAGGAGCGGTCCGTTGGGGAGGTCGTGCGTTCGGTCCGGCTGGTGCGATATTGGGCGCCGAGATGGACACCGGTACCGGAACACCGCGGACGCAAGCCTATGTTCAAAATGGTGCCGCGTGGGGTGCGGGTGCGGGGGTGGGGTTTGCTGCCACGATGGCTGGCGTGGCCTTCGCGCCTGCGGCCGCCGCCGGACTCATTGTGGGGGCGATTGTCTACGGTGTAGTCAAAGGCGCGTACTGGCTTCTCAGCTAGTCCGTGCTATGGAACTCATGGAGATTTGCTTTGCGTCCAGGTGTGATGTTCGCGTTCCTCGGGATGCTGGTCCTTATCGTCAGCGGTCTGCTTGTCGGAGCATTCCTCTTCCTTTTTATGCGCGGAAGCGTCTCGGGTGCGGTCGGAATGGTGGCGTGTGCAAGTAGTGTCGGCGTACTCGTATGGATCCTGGCATCACGACTCTGGCGTGCCGATCCGAGTGCGACTGTCTACTGGCTCGACACCGGCTGTATTGGGCGCAACTCGTTGCCGGTCGTCGAGCCTCTTCTTCTTGCTCTTGTGTATTCATCAGGCGGAGCTGGTTTGGTTCTCGTCAACATTGCGTTCGGCGATGCGGCGACTGTGCGTGATCATATCCAAGTTGTCGTGATCACCGTGGTCATGGTGGTCGCCGTCATCGCGATGCCGATCTGGTCATGGCGCGCCGCGGGTTCGGGGGCGCATCTGCGGTTCGGACCTGATGGGCTGCATTGGGTCACTACTGGCGGTCGGGCGCACTTTCTGTCGATCGACGAACTCGTTCAAGCAGAATGCCGCGCGTACCGGAATGGCAACCTGCGAATCGCTGTGGTCCCATCGCCGGCACATTCTGATCGCGTGCTAATCCGACTGGTCAACTACGGTCCGAATCTCGAATCCGTGCTACAAGCCCTCGACGACTATTTGACCGCCGCAGGGGGATCGATACAACGAGTCAATCGATTCCGCTGATCCAGAACTCCGCTACCCGTGCCCGGCAATTGGGGTGCAGTTTCCGGAAATTGGAGGAACCCCGATGCGTCCCGGCGTCGTGTACGTTCTTGTGGGTGTTCTCGCGGTCGCGGCTGCGGCAGCAGCCGCGGTGGCCTTTGTAGCCGCATTTGACCCGGCGCGCAGCCTGACCGGAACGGTGGGCGCAGGTGTCATGGCGTGTCTGTTCGGCACCTTTGTGATCCTCAGTCTTGATCGGCTCGTGCATACTGACCCGGACGCGACCGTCTATCAGCTGGATTCGCACCACATACCCCGCAATGTGTTGCCGGTGATCGAACCTCTCGTCATCGCTGCCATCTGTGTCCTCAGCGCTATCGGAACAGTCCTTCTGTACTTGGCTCTCGGTGACTCAGCCACCCTGCGTGACGATATCCAGACCGCCGTGGTGGTGGTGCTCGCTGTCGCCACCACAATCGCGATGCCGATCTCGTCGTGGCGGTCGGCTCGGTCGAATGCGCACTTGCGGTTGACGCCCGATGGTATGCGCTGGATCGCCACCGACGGCAAGGCGCACAGCTTATCGATGGAGGAGCTTGTGGCCGCCGACTGCGTAGTATTCCGAAGCGGCAAGTTGCACATTCAACCGGCGGCCACGGCAGTCGAACCATATCCGCGGTTGATGCAGATCCAGCTGGCATACTACGGTCCCAATCTCGAATCAGTACTGGTGGAGCTCGAGGAGTACGTTGCCGCCGCGGGTGGGGCAATTCAGCGAGTCAACCGATTCCGGTGACTCGCGCGCGACAACGCCTCGGGGTCTTGCTCAGAGCCTCCGCCCCAACACAATTCGTCCCCCGGGTATCGCCTCACCCGCCGACCGCAGTCGGCGGATGAAACAACACCCGGGGGACGAACACTCCGGCCCGCGGCCGGCAGAGACCCGCGCCTCAGATCCGCGTCACGTCGAGGTCGCCGTCCTGGTACTGCGAGCGAAGGCGCTTCTTGTCGAACTTGCCGACGCTGGTCTTGGGCACTTCCTGGATGACGGTCCAGTTCTCCGGCAGCTGCCACTTGGCGACCTTGTCGGACAGGAACTCGCGCAGGGTGTCGGCGGTGGCGTCGGAGCCCTCGCGCAACACCACCGCGACCAGTGGCCGCTCATCCCACTTGGCGTCGGGGATGCCGATGACGGCTGCCTCGATGACGTCGGGGTGGCCCATCACGGCGTTCTCCAGGTCCACCGAGGAGATCCATTCGCCGCCGGACTTGATGATGTCCTTGGTGCGGTCGGTCAGGGTGAGGTACCCGTCGGGGGTGATGGTGCCGACGTCGCCGGTGCGCAGCCAGCCGTCCTGGAACTTCTCCGGCGCGTCGACGCCGTAGTAGGAGCCGGTGATCCACGGGCCGCGGACCTCGAGTTCGCCGACGCTCTTGCCGTCGTGCGCAACGGGTTCGCCGAGGTCGTCGACCAGGCGGGCCTGCACCGACGCCGGGAACCGACCCTGGGTGTAGCGGTAGCGCCAACGCTCCTCGCCCTCGGTGTCGGCAGGCGGCCGCGCCACCGAACCGAGCGGCGACGTCTCGGTCATACCCCACGCGTGCAGCACCTGCACCCCGTGGTCCTCCTCGAAGGTGTGCATCAGCGACGGCGGCACCGCCGATCCGCCGATCAGCACATCCTTCATGAAGGAGATGTCCTGCGGATGCGCTTCGAGGTACTGGTGCAGGCCCTGCCAGATGGTGGGCACCGCGGCGGAGAAGTTGGGCTTCTCGGCGGCGATCAGCGCGGCGAGGGGTTCGGGCTGCAGGAACCGGTCGGGCATGATCAACGACGCACCGATCATGAACGCCGCGTAGGGAAGTCCCCACGACATGGCGTGGAACTGCGGCACCACGGCGAGCGCCCGATCGCCCTGTTTGAGTGCGGGGCCGTCGGTCATGCACACCTGCATCGAGTGCATGTAGATCGAACGATGGGAGTAGGCAACACCTTTCGGGTCGCCGGTGGTGCCCGAGGTATAGCACATGGCGGCGGCTGAGCGTTCGTCCACCTCGGGCCAGTCGAACTCGGTCGGCTGGTCGGCGATCAACGCCTCGTAGGAGTGCACCTGCACCCCTTCGGGCGCTTCGACTCCCGCGGTGGAGTTGCCGGTCACGATGATGTGCTTGACCGTCTCCAACTGCGCCAGCTGCGGGTTGAGCAGCGGCACCAGGGTGGGGTCGACGATGATGACGTGGTCTTCGCCGTGATTGGCCACGAACACCAGTTGCTCGGGGAACAACCGGATGTTCAGGGTGTGTAGCACCGCGCCCATGGATGGGATGGCCAGGTAGGCCTCGAGGTGTTCGGCGTTGTTCCACATGAACGTGCCGACCCGCTGATCACCGGTCACCCCCAGCCCGCGCAGTGCGTGCGCGAGTTGTGCGCATCGCTTGCCGACGTCGGCATAGCTGCGACGACGCGGGCCGTCGTCGGTCCAGGTGACGACCTCGGCGGCGCCGTGAACGGTGCTGCCGTGGCGCAGCAGCTGCGCGATCGACAGCGGGGCTTCTTGCATGGTGCTCAGCATCGAGACTTCTCCTTCAGGTGTTCGGGGTCGGGACGGCGGGTGGACGCATCACATTCGAGCGTGGCACTCCACCGCGGCATAGGCGATCGGTTTCGCGAAGGGCACGGTCCGGCAGCGCATCTTGTGGACCCCCTTTCACTCGACACACAGTGTGATCCACATCATTGTCCAATTCGCCCAACCCCGTATTGACATCACGGGACACAGAATTGACTTTGGAGGACACCTCGGGTCGACGGGCAGCGGGGTGCCACTTCGACGAGCGCCGCGGGAGGCATGTGCGGGCATACTGATCGGTGACTCGTGCGTCTGACCCTGGAGGTTCTGGTGGCCGGTGGCCTCGTTGCGCTGTTGGACGACATCGCGACCCTGACGCGGGCGGCCGCGGCGTCGCTCGACGACATCGGCGCGGCGGCCGGCAAGGCCAGCATCAAAGCGGCGGGTGTGGTCGTCGACGACACGGCCGTGACACCGCGGTATGTCCACGGCTTCACCCCCGACCGCGAGCTGCCGATCGTCCGCAAGATCGCCGTCGGGTCGATCCGCAACAAGCTGCTGATCATCCTGCCGGTGGCGATGATCCTCAGTCAGTTCCTGCCGCAGGCGCTGCCGTATCTGCTGATCGCCGGCGGCCTGTTCCTGTGCTACGAGGGCGCCGAGAAGGTGTACGAAGCCCTCGGCGGGGGCCACGGCCACCAAGACGATGACGTGCCCGTGGTCTTGAAGGGCCCGGAACTCGAGAAGTCGATGGTCACCGGCGCCATCCGCACCGACCTCATCCTGTCGGCGGAGATCATGGTGATCTCGCTGTCGTCGGTGGAATCCGAACCGTTCTTCACCCGGCTGCTGGTGCTGATCGTGGTGGCCTTCCTCATCACCGCCCTCGTCTACGGCGTGGTCGCGGTGATCGTCAAGATGGACGACGTCGGACTGTCACTGGCGCAGCGCACCTCGACGGCGAGCCAACGCATCGGCCGCGGTCTGGTCAAGGCGATGCCGAAGATCATGTCCACCCTCACCGTGGTGGGTATCGCGGCGATGCTGTGGGTGGGTGGCCACATCCTGATCGTCAACGTCGGCGAGGCCGGCTTCCATTGGCCCGCCGACCGTCTGCACGACATCGAGCACTGGTTCCACGAGTTGTCCCACTCGTTCGGCGGTGTCCTGTCGTGGACGGCGGGGACCGTGGTCTCCGCGCTCGTCGGGTTGGTGATCGGCGCGATCATCGTGGCGATCATGCATGTCATCCCGAAGCGGGGCGGCAAGGGCGTCAGCGCCCCGTCACCTGAGTGATCCGTCACCTCGGTCTAGCCTCGACGGGTGGCCAGATTCCTACCGCTCGCCTACACCGAGGCCGAGCTCAGAGACGAGTTCGACGCGGGTACCGTCAGCCGCGGGGCCGCATACGCGAAACAAGGCCGCGTGGCCGACGTCCGCTGGTCGGGTGGCGGCTTGCGCCTGCTGGCGTGCTGCGCAGGGTCGGACGCCAATGTCTACGACGTCGAGATCGAGTTCGACGACGTCGGCGACGCGGAGCGAATACTTGTGGAGGCCTTCTGCACGTGTCCTGTCGAGATCGACTGCAAGCACGCGGTGGCCGTGCTGCTGCTGGCGAGCCGTCAGGGCGTTCCCGCAGCTGGTACCACGCCATCGACCCCGCAGTGGCGAGCGCTGCTCGGCGAACTCGTCGCCGCCGGGGACGCGGCACCCACCCGCCGCGGTACGGCTCCGATCGGGATTCTCGTCGAGGCGCAGGGCAGTCGTCGCGACGAACTGACCTCACCGACGCTGCGGCTGGTGTCGCCCAGCAAGACCGGGTCGTGGGTGCGGACCGGCTTGACCTGGCAGTCCATCCGCCCCAACTACCGGGAGGACTACTACCGGGTCACCAAAGATCACCCGCCGGAGCACTTTCATCCCACGCATCTGGCGCGGGTCCGAGCGATCGCCGACGCGGCCCACACCGTCAATCCCTACCCCAGGGGTCAGGTGCTGGACCTCGACGAGACGCCCCCGGAGATCTGGGACCTGCTGGTCGCCGCAGTCGACGCCGGGGTGGTGCTGCTCGCACACAAGTCGACCGGTGCATCGAGCGTCGCGCTCGCCGCCGGCTGTCGCGCGTCGTTGCGGATCACCCGCGGCGACGACGGCCTGACCGTCGGGCCCTGGCTGCAGATGGACGGCTACGAGTGGGACGGCTCGCCCGTCGGACTCTTCGGTGAACCGAACCCGCACGGCTTCTACAACCGCGAGGGCGACACCCTGTATCTCGGACCGTTCCAGGCGCCGGCCTCGATGGATGCGTTCCGGGAACTCCTTTCGCTCGGGAGCATCACGGTTCCCGACGACGACGCCGAGGACTTCTCCACCGACCTCTTGCCCGGTCTGAGTGCGTCGATGGCGGTCGACGTGGACGATGACGCGTTGATCGCGCCGGAGGTTTCGGGACCCGCGCTGACGTTGACCGTCCGGGTCGACGACTCCCGCCGCGCGGTGACCACCTGGACGGTCGGGTACGAGGTGAACGGCCGACAGCGCAGCTTCGAGGTCGACAAGTCTGCCGGGGTGCGTGACAGGCAGGCTGAAGCGGAGGCCTGGAAGCAGATCCGGCCCCAACTCGAATCGGCGGCCCGACTCTGCGGGAGTTGGCGCACCCAGGCCCTCCCGCATATTCGGCAAGCGCATCGGCTGGGTGAGGACGTCGGCCTGACGGCGGACGCGCTCGATTCCACCAGGGACGCGGCCATCGCTCGATCCGAGTCGACGCTGCTGGCCCGCCCCTACCGGTACACCGCGGTGGAGACGGCGCGACTGTGCGTCGAGGTGGTGCCGGACCTGCGCGACCATGGTGTGCAGGTGGAGATCGTCGGCGACGCGCCGGACTATCGTCCCGCACAGGAGTTTCCGCGCATCGACATCGCCGCCGACGGCAGTCGGGACAACGACTGGTTCGGCCTGGCCATCACGGTGAACATCGACGGCACCGAGGTGCCGCTGACCGACGTGCTGCGCGAGTTGTCCCACGGAGCCACGCACATGCTGCTGCCGAGTGGCGTCTACTTTCCGCTGGACTCACCGGAACTCGCGCGGATCGCCGAACTCGTCGCCGAGGCGAAGGCGTTGGGCGAGATCGAGAACGGCCGCGTCCGGGGCGACACCTACAACGCCACACTGTGGGAGGAACTCCTCGCGCTCGGTGTGGTCGACCGGGAGTTGACGCAGTGGCATGAGCGGCTGAAACAGTTGGCGTCGGCGCAACCACCACAACCCTGTCCGCCGCCGGCCGGCCTCAAAGCGCAGTTGCGCGACTATCAGACCGCCGGCCTCGACTGGCTGTACTTCCTGTGGCACAACCGGATCGGCGGCATCCTCGCCGACGACATGGGTCTGGGCAAGACCGTCCAGACGCTGGCCGTCATCGCGACGGCGATCGAGGAGAAACCCGACGGACGCTTCCTGGTGGTGGCACCGACGAGCGTGATCTCCAACTGGGCGGCTGAGGCAGAACGCTTTGTCCCGGGACTCGCGGTGGCGACGGTGACGGCGACCAGCGCCCGGGCGGGCGCCCCACTGGCCGAGCAGATCGGCGACAGTCAGATCGTGATCACCTCGTATGCGTTGATGCGGTTGGACTTCGATGAGATCGGCGCCATCGAGTGGACCGGCGTGATCTTCGATGAGGCGCAGTTCGTGAAGAACCACAACGCCAAAGGCCATCAGTGCGCGCGGAGGCTGACCGCGGAGATCAAACTCGCGATCACCGGCACGCCGATGGAGAACAACCTGATGGAGCTGTGGAGCCTGCTGTCATTGACGGCACCCGGGCTGTTCCCGTCGCCCAAGGTGTTCACCGAGTATTTCCGCAAACCGATCGAGAGCGGCACCGAACCCGACCGACTGGCGGTGCTGCGTCGACGTATCCGCCCGGTCATGTTGCGCCGCACCAAGGATCAAGTGGCCAGCGATCTGCCGGCGAAACAAGAGCAGGTGCTGTCGGTGGACCTGACCGCCAAGCACGACAAGATCTATCAGACGCGCCTGACCCGGGAACGCCAGAAGGTGTTGGGGCTGTTACGCGACTACGACGAGAACCGGTTCGAGATCTTCCGGTCCCTGACCATGTTGCGGCAACTGAGTTTGCACGCTGGTCTGGTCGACGACAAGCACGCGAAGGTGGACTCGGCCAAGATCGATTTCCTCGCCGAGCAGATTCCCGAGCTGATCGACGAAGGACATTCGGCGCTGGTGTTCAGCCAGTTCACCAGCTTCCTCACCCTCATCGCACAACGCCTGGACGAGATCGGCATCGGCTACAGCTATCTCGACGGGTCGATGCGGTCGGCGCAGCGGGCAACCGCGGTCAAGAAGTTCACCAGCGGCAAGACGAAGGTCTTCCTGATCAGCCTCAAGGCCGGCGGATTCGGGCTCAACCTGACCGAGGCCGACTACTGCTTCGTGTGCGATCCCTGGTGGAATCCGGCGACCGAAGCCCAAGCCGTCGACCGAGCCCACCGGATCGGGCAGACCCGGCCGGTCACCGTCTACCGACTCGTGTCGGCGGGCACGATCGAGGAGAAAGTGGTTGCGCTACAGGATCGCAAACGCGAACTGTTCAGTGCCGTGATCGACGACGGCGATCTGTTCGGGTCGGCCATCAGCGCCGAGGACATCCGGGAGTTGCTGGGTGGGCAGTGACACGGTTGGTCGGCGGCGATCCACTCAGGGCAGGCCGGCCTTGTCGAACTCGGTCTGCATGCGGGGGCGATTGCGGTGGGTGTGCCGTAACTCTGCGATCAAAGCGTCGACCCCGCCGGCGCGGTCGGTCTTCGCAGCCAACCGCCGCATGCGTTTCAGGTGGCGCGCCGCTGTGCGATAGTGCGCGGCGCCGGCGTTCTCGAGTTCGGACAGCGTCAACGCGGTCAGTGGCTCGAGGACTGCTAATCGGTCGATCTTCTCGTACCTCTTGATCAGGTCCAACCACAGGGAACTGTCGGTCAGGCCCAGTGAGTTCGCCTGCGCCCAGGCGCGCTGAGGGTCGTGAAGTGTGTGGAGGCTGAACACGACGGCATCCCGCGGGCGTGCGTCGAGTGTCTCGGTGACCTCGTCGTGCATGGCGGCCCACTCGTCGCCGGCGGTCGCATGGAGTCGGGCCGCGGTGGTCGATGACGGCCACCGACGAAACACCTCCAGTCGGACGGCGAGCACGTCGTCGGGTCGGTGGGTGGCGACCAGATCGCACCAGGTCTCGGCCGCCGCGAGTGCCTGATGCCACGGATCACGGGTCGCGGCGCGTTGTGCCCACTAATGGGAGCTACTGGGTCTGGTCGTGAGTTTGGGTCAGACTTGGTGTTGGTGGCTGCTGCTGGGTGAGCACTCGTGCCTACGGAACCGTTGATGGCGAGTTCTGGATCGAGACCGTGCCCCTGGTGGTCGGCCAAGAGGGTGTGATTGCTGCTGGGATGTCGTGCCGGCTCCGATGTGGTTTCGGGGTGTGAGCACTGAACCATTAGTTCGCGAGGGTCCTCCGGCCAGCTGCCGTGTTGAACAATCGACGGCTTGGTAGCTGTGAGGAGGCACCGGCAGTGGCAGTGTTGTTCGTCGGGGATGATTGGGCCGAAGACCACCACGATGTCGAGTTTCAAGACGAGCGTGGGCAGGTGTTGCGGCGGGCGCGGTTGCCTGAGGGGATCGCCGGGATCGAGAGGTTCGGGGAGATCGCGGCGACCTTCCTCGACGAGGGCGATCAGCCTGACCAGGTGCTGGTGTGTATCGAGATCGATCGCGGTCCGTGGGTCAACGCGTTGATCGCTGCGGGGTATCGGGTATTTGGAGTCGATCCCAAACAGGCCCATCGCTACCGCGAGATCGTGGTCAGTTCGGGCGCCAAGAGCGACAAGGGTGATGCGCATGCGCTGGCCGAGATGCTGCGGAGTCGTCGCCACCAGTTGCGGGAAAGTGGTGGGGACTCCGAGATCGCGGACGCGGTCAAGGTGGTGGCCCGCGCGCATCAGACGATGATCTGGGAACGCACGCGCCACATGCTGCGGGTGCGTGCGGCGCTGCGCGAGTACTTCCCGGCGATCCTGCTGGTGTGTTCGGCGTTGGATCTGGAATTGACGAGCCGGCCGATCCTGGGCTTGCTGACCAAGGCGCCGACCCCGGCGCGGGCGGCGAAGCTGACCAAAAGCCAGATCCTGCCCCTCCTCAAGGGTCGCCGCAACAAAGACACCAAAGCTGTTGAGATACAACAGATCCTACGCGGACAGCACCTCGGCCAACCTGATCGGGTCACCGACGCCTACGCGGCCTCGGTGCGCGCCTCGGTGGCGGTGCTGGGTGTGGTGATCGAGCAGATCGACGAGCTCGCCGGCGAGGTCGATGCCCATTTTTCCCAGCACCCGGACCATGAGATCTACCTCAGCCAGCCCGGCATGGGGCCGACCGTGGGACCCCGGGTGCTCGCCGAGTTCGGGGACGACCCGTTACGTTTCCGCAACAGCAAAGCCCGCCGCAACGCGGCGGGCACCAGCCCCATCACGAAACAGTCGGGCAAATCGCGGATCGTCTCCGCCCGCTACGTCCACAACGACCGACTCGTCGACGCCCTGATGGCCCAGGCCCACGGAGCCTTCATGCACGACGACGGCGCCCGCGCCTACTACCGCAAACAACGAGCCCGAGACGTCGACCACAACGCCGCGCTACGCCAACTCGCCAACCGCCTCGTCGGCATACTCCATGGCTGCCTGGCCCGCGGTATCCCCTACGACCCCGCCACCGCATGGAAGGACCAAACCACCGCCGCGGCTTGACATCAAACCTTCAGGGATGTCTCGATCGCGAGGTCGTACTGCTCGATCTCGGCGAGGGCTTTCGCAGCGTCGTGTAGCCAGGCCGCGGCACGCTCGTCGCGCGCATGCGTCCGGATGATCGCGTCGACGTCACGGTCGAGCACGGCCAGCCGTTGGTCGTTGTAGTGCAACATGACTCGCGCATGACTGTAGCGGTCGCGCAGATCGTCGGTTGCGGGTCCGAGATCATCGCGGATCTCGTCGATGCGCCTGCGATAGCGCGCCATCCCGACATCGCCCAATGCTGCGGCGTAGCGCACCGGGTCGATCGTGAAGAAGTCACAGTCACTGTGGAACTGAAAGGTGATCATCCAGTCGACCAGCTTCGCCGGTGCGACCTGCGCCGGCGCGGCCATGTCCGCGTGCAGTTCCAGGAGGCTGCGGATGGCGTCGCCCATGATGCCGCTGGAGTCGTCGGCGCGCATGATCACCGTGACCGCCGACGCGATGGCCTTCTGGGTCACCGCGAACACCTCGACGGGGTCGCCGTGGGCGGCGGCCTGCTGGAGCATGGCCACCGCTTCCTGCATGCGCGCTCCGTGCGCGTTGGAAGCCCGCCAGGTGTGCAGATCGGCGCGGGTTCGGATGAGTGGGAGCACGTCGTCGGCGAGGGAGCTCATCGCACCATTGTGTGCGCGGCGTTCCGATAGCGCGCGATATCATCAGGTGGAGGAGGCGATCATGAGCGACATTCTCATCCGGGATGTGCCCGACGACGTGCTGGCGGCGATCGACGCGCGCGCGGCGCAGTTGGGACTCTCCCGTACGCAATATCTGCGACGCAAGCTCGCCCAGGATGCACAGGTGGAAGCCGGTGAGGTGACCGTTGACGACCTGCGATCGTTCGGTTCCCGATTCGCGAATCTGGCCGATGACGAGTTGATGTCAGATGCGTGGCGATGACGAGGTCGTGGCTGGTCGGCAAGTCGGCCTTGGTGCAGGTCGAGCGGCTGGTTGTGTAGTCTCTGGTCCAGGCCCTGTGGCCAACCCGGTGTAGCGTGGTTGGGCGAATCTATCCGTGGCCACGACGCACCGACCTCGCCGCGAACTCATCGAGCGCGTCGGCGACTTCCGTTGCCTGCCACATCCGGTTGCGAGCGAATCCGGTGAACTCGCGCAGAATTCCGGCCTCGACCAGAGGGTCGATGGCCCTACCGGCGTTGTCGGGGGAGATGCCCAACGCGGCCGCGGTGGCCCGTCGATCCACCACCGGCTGCCGGAGTAGGAGATCCATCAGCTTCTGGGCGCCCGATCCCCGACGGGCACGAACTCGTTCGCCCCACAACTCGCGAATGCGACGCAGATCAGACACCAGTCGGCGGCCGTTGTCCACCGCGGAAAGCGCTGCATACGAGAATGTTTCGACGACTGGCGACGGATCGCCAGTCCGGTAGGCATCCAACGCGGCAAAGTAGCTGTTCGTGTCGGCGAGCAGCCCCGCCGACACTGGCACGGTGACGTTCTGCGTCAGCCGGCTTGCGCGCAGCATCGCCTGCACGAGCGCGCGGCCGGTCCGCCCGTTGCCATCGGGGAACGGATGGATGGTCTCGAACTGGGCGTGCGCAACCGCGACGTGGATCAGCGGTGAGACGTCGGCGCGGCGCGAAAACGCAATGAGGTCGTCCATGAGACCAGGCACATGCGCGGGGGTGGGCGCGACGAAGTCGGCATCATGGGGGCCGATGCTGGTCCCGCCGATCCATACCTGATCCTCGCGCCACCGCCCAGCCATCTGGGGACTCGTGTCCTCCATCAAGGCGCGGTGCATAGCGAGGATCGCGTTGGTGTCCAATCGGTCGGCCAGTTCGATGGCCGCCGTCGTCGCCGCGACATTGCCGACGATCTCGGTGGCGTTGCGTTCCGCTCGACTGCCCAACTCGGCGAGCGCGACCTGCTTGGCCCCCGACGACAGATTCTCGATCTGCGACGACGACGCAGATTCGGAACGGAGAAGGATCGCGGAGAAGGGTGCGAGCTCGTTGCGGAGTTCGGCATCGAATCGGGTGATCACCGAACTGGCCTCGGCGACCAGGGCAGACGTCTCCGGAGAAACATGTGGGGTCAGGTCGGCGATGTGCGGGACCAGAGCTGCACGGTACGGACCGCGGTACCGCTCGCGCTGCGCCCGGGTCAGCAGGTCGGCAGGAGTGGTCGGAGACCACTCGACGACCTCACTGGACACCGCTGGCCAGGGGTTCTGGCTGCGGTTGTCGGCGGAAAGTGAGGGCATGGGGCGATCATGCCTTCAGTTATTCGGTAAGTGAGGGCATGAAGGTGGCTGACCCTCGCTTGCGTGCGTGGCAGCGTGAAGTCAGTGGCCCACCACATCGGATCTCGTCTTGTCGAGCGAGATCGTGGAGTGTCGGTTCGATTGGTTTGAGTCAGCCGTTGGGGATCTTGTCGATAGTTGCTTTCGTCAATTCGATAGCCCGCTCGCAGACCTCGTCCAAAGTCGGAGCGGGAAGAGTCCGGTACGAGGCCGCTGTGGTGACTCCTGACTGGTACGACTGGACGTACGTGAAACAGTTTGTATCGTTCATCGACGTGACTCCGACGGTTCTGCCGTTCAGGGTGATGTCTGGGCGCCAATTGAAGAGCTTGTTGTCCTTCTTGTAGGACTCGAGGCTTTCGAAATCGGCGACGACCTGATCCGCACCCCAGCCGCCGATTTCTTCGCCTGCATACTTCCACGAACAGCCTCGAAGTGTCTGACCGGATACGACTGCAGCATCGATAGTGCTGGATAGGTCTATCCCTACCTCGCCCGCAACGGTCTGGTCGACAGCCGTACAAGGCTCGTAGGGGGTACCGTCATTCGAGCTATTCCACCGTTTAGCCAACGTTGTCTCAAAAGGTAGAGGTTTGCCGGAAGCGTCGGTCTGCCGAATGCCCGCGGAACTTGGAACACTTGACGTCGTGGTTTCTTCATCAGAACCCGCGCTACAAGCAAGGGCTGTTGACGAGATCGAGGCAAGGATGCAGAACAGCAGCATCCTGTGCGCTGCCCTTCTTGTTGGATTACCGGTCACTGCGGAATCCCTCACCGGCTTCGCGATCAGTCGCGGCGAGTTCCTTTGCCGCGCGATCGCACTGGTCTGCCAAGTCGTTTAGGCGATTAATCTGGTCGACGAGCTCGCTCCGCCAAGAACCATTCGCCCCCACAATCGCAAGCAGCGAATCTCGCAGTGATTCCCCCTCAGCGCAGTCCTGGCCGAAGTAGTTGCTTCTCAGCACGGGCTCGACAGCTCTGTGGGCCGTTTCAAGCAACTCAGCCGCCTCCCGAGCACTCGCCGCCCGCGCCGCCCACATCCCCTGCTCAGACAGCACACCCACCCCGTCAGCCGGCTGACCCCAGTCCAGCGGATTGGGGGCCGGTTTGATCTCCGGCATCGCCACGCACGGTTCGAGGGCGTTGCTACCCAGCTTCTTGTCGTCAGTCACTGATGTCCTCCCACGTTGATTGGACGCACAGACCCCCGTTGCGGTTCCCGCGTCAACGCCTGCGAGCGAAGTGACGATTGTCGCCCGCGAGGTCAGCGTAGCGGGCCGCCGACCAGCCGCGATGGCTGGAATCCTCCTGCGGTGATCACGGGGCCATCCTTCACAGACTTGATCGGGTCCGGCTGACCTCATCTGCCGAGGTCAGCGCCCCGAGCCCACCGGCGACCCCGCTGATCGTGCTGTACTGGAGGGGTGATCAGGCTCCTCGTGATTGTCGTCGTGGTGGCGGCGATCGCGGTTGCCCTGGTGGTGGTCGGGTCTTGGCTGGTCGACGGTGCCCGGTCGCTGGGCACAGGGATCGCTGACCGGGTCCGACGGGTCGGATCGTCCACCCAGCAGTCGCTCCCCGCCGACTCCGACCCGCAGCTCGACACCCCAAACCAGCCGCTCGCGCAACTGGCCGACGACCTCCGCGCCGCCAGCGCCCGCCGCTGGGCGCGATGCCGCGCCATCCAGGAACAGGCAGAACCGGCCGAGTCCGAGCAGTACCGGCAACTCGCGGCACACCGGTGGGACCCCGACATCGTCGAACCCGACCGCCTCCGCAACGAATCGATCGGACAGATCGCCGCCACCGCCGGCCTGGTCGCCGACCGCGTGAGCGACTACCCCGCCTGGAAGCTCGACTTCTTCGACAGGCACGGCGTCCGCGTCGACCTCGCCGCCGAGGTGACCGCGCTGGCGACCTCGGCCGCCAACGTCCGCGACCAGATCTCGCTCCTGGGCGATCCGCCCACCAACCTGGCTGCCGACCACGACGTCGTCACCACCTACGCCGCCAAGGCGCAGCTGCTGTCGCGGCGGCTCGACGGACTCGTCGAACGGCTCGGCGCGCTGGGCGAGTACCAGCAGATCGTGGCCGCCATCCAGCAGCGCCAGGACAAGCGGGACTGGCTGGACCGGGTCAGCGCCATCGACGACTTCGAGAACGAGGTCGACGCCCAATGGGACGCCACCGAGGCCGGCCGGATGCGCAATACCGCCGACGAATCGGAGATGCTGGCGTCGATCTACCTGGATGCGCTTGCGCCGCTGGCGAAGACGCTCGGGCGGGAGTGACGGCCCGGTCCATCTCGTGCCACCGCATAGGATGGCCGAATGGATGGTGGGCCGGTTGATGTGGAACGCGAGGAGTGGATTGGTGCTGAGCCGCTGTTCCGTTTGTTCGTGTTCTCCTACGAAGCCGGCATCTACCACGTGGAGGCGTTCGATCATTGGTGTCGTGACGTCACCCGACTGATCGCGGACGCTGGCTACTACTACACCGACAGTGACAAGCTGTGGTCGCTGGCCTTGATCCACGAGGGATCACGAGGTACCGACATGACGTGGCTCTCCGGCTACGACTACCGCATCGCGCCAAGAACGTTCGCCGAGCGGCAAGCTCGTCGCGATATGCAGTTGCGGTTTCTGGCGGCCAGGTCGCGAAGCTCGAAACCGGTTGTCTTGCCGGATGGTTTGCGGGTCATCCGCATGTTTCCCGAATGGGGAGGAGCGGGCCCACTGTGGGAGTCGTTCACCGACAACTATCCAGCCGATCCTCGTCGCCTCGGCCTGAGTCGCGGCTTGGCTGCCAAACTGGAGGCGTGGAACGAGCATTGGGGTTCTCGACACCCCGACGAGCCGCTTGCCGATCCCGACAGTTGGCTCGCCGAGGGCGTGGAACTGCACGCCGAGGTTCAACGTGCGATGGCGGAAATTGCGGAGGTGGCGCCAGAGTTTCTACCGCACGAACGGCAATCCCCCGAGACGCTATGACACGCACGCCGCGGAGCAAAGGCGGAGTTGTCGTGACCACGTGTCAGGATTCACCACCGTGTGACCATTGAGTCACCGACATCGACACGAAAGCGACGGTGCCCCCGTGAACGACGACGAGATCTTCACCGCCATCACCGATGAGCGCCGTCGCCTGGCCGACCTGGCGAGCACCTTCACCGACGACCAGTGGGCCACCCCCTCGCTGTGTGACGGCTGGACCTGCCGCGACGTGGTGGCCCATCTGGTGGTGCCGCTGGTGGTGTCGATCCCCGCGTTCGGGCTGGCGATGCTGCGCGCCCGCGGCAACTTCGATCGCGCCAACATCGCGATGACCGCGAAGGTTGCGGGGAGCTACTCCGATCTGCCGAAGACGCTGCGCGACAAGGCTGACAAACGCTTCACCCCGCCCGGGCGGGGACCGCTCGCACCGCTCACCGACACCCTCGTGCACGGCCTCGACATCCGCCGGCCGCTCGGCATCGCCGCTGACTTCGATCCCGATCGTGTCCGGGAGGTACTCGACTTCCTGGTCGACAACGCGGGCAAGAACATCTTCGGCACCACGCCGACGACGGTGCGCTGGGTGGCCACCGACCTCGACTGGACCGGCGGCGACGGCCCTGTGGTCGAAGGGCCGGCCGAGTCGTTGATGCTGGTCCTCTCCGGCCGGGCGGCCGGGACTGCGGATCTCCGTGGTGCGGGCCTGCAGGAGCTGACCTGACCCCGGAACACCGCCGACCGCACACGCACGTCGCGTAGTTACCATCGCCGCAACCTGTTTCGGAATCAGGCGAGCATCAACCACGCGAGCAGGAACAGCAGTAGCCGTAGAGCGCCGGCCGCTGCGGAGGCGCCGATGAAGATGGCCAATGCGGCACCTGCTCCGGCCCGCGCAGCCAGCAGGCCCACCAGTCCGCCCACAATCAGACTGGCCGTGACAACGGCCAGTAGGGGACTGACGATGATCGTGCCGAACCAGCAGGTCACCCCGACGGCGAACCCCACGACGATCCGCTTCAGTATGCGATCGGGGTCGTGATGAGGTGTGAACACCGGGGGTGACTTGCGGGTCATCGTTCTCCTCGGGTGGGCATCCTGCACTGGTTCGCGTGGCCGCAACCGTTCTCATGCGCGAACACGGCGAGCGATCCTGGCCCCTACAGGGGATCTGATGCGCGGGCCCCGCGGTTTGTTCCCCTGCTGGGTAGCAGGTAGTTCTCGCTCCAAGCGATGCGCACCGGCGACGATTCCGACGCGCTCGACGAACGCCTCGCCGGTGCCGAAGCCCAGATCGCCGACTGCGCGGTCCTGGAGAAGCGGTCAGATTCCTCGTGATCGCCCTCGTCGCAGCGGCGGTGGGGTTGCGGTGGTCGTTGCGCACCAACTTCTGGCGATCCGAACAGGTGCCGGTAGCGCGGGGCAGCAGGCAGCCGTCTCCCGCCTCTGGTGTCGAAAATAGCTCTATACCAACATCATACGGGCGTCCGCCAGATGCTCGATGGGCAGGTTGCTGCGCGACACCGATCCTGGCCACCAACCTGGCGCCAGCGCTCCGGCTCATCGGCGCAGGCCGGACCGGCCCCGCCTACGACCGCGGGGCATCTTTGCGGGGAATTCGGTCCGGTGTGAGCCAGGTCTCGCCGTCACAATAGTGCGGGCCGCAGTCCTCGGCCGGAATGTGAATCTCGGTAGGGTGGCGGGGATCATCGCTGGTGATCACGCACTTGCCCGGCTCGCTCTCGCACTCGGCGGTGTACTCAGGGTCTTCGGGCGGCGGTCCCGGATGCGGACCGAGATTGTCACCGCGACCAGGCCCGTCGACTCCGCCTCCGGGCCGGGGCCCGGGAACTGGGTGCGGCGGCCGCACGTGACGGTAACCGGTGTTGGGCGCGCCATCGGCATCGTCCCTGGCAGAACCCCGCATCCGATTGTGATCTGCCTTGTCAGTCTCCCCTCGCGGGGCGGATCTTCCGAAGAGTTGGGAGCGCCGCTGTTGGTGCCCGTTGGCTGCCTTGTCCTCGCGGCGCTTCTTCTTCGTTCTGCCGCGATCACGCGAGTCCCCTGACGAGGTGGTGTCGCGATCCGCGGTCCCAGGAGTGGCCTTGTGGGGACTGCGATCGGGCTCGGCTGCTCGTGCGCGTGGCCTGCTCGTCTTTGGCCCGGGTGGGGCGCCGGAGCCGGCATGCGGCGATGACGCGCCTGGACCTGGCGAACCTGACCGGGACTTCGGCGCATCGTTGCGCGGCTGCATCTTCTTGGCGGTGGCGCCATCGGTGGAACTGGTCCGACCGGAATGCGGGACCTGACCGGCACCCGCTTCCACGGATACACCGCCGCCGGTGGCGAGGCATATCCCTACGAGTACAGCGACTGCTCTGCGCACCGCAACTGCGGAACCCAACGTCTCGCGGGCCATTGAAACTCCTCTTGTTGAGATGGATCTGCCCTTGGCGATGGGACAACGGCACGATCTCGCGGAGCGCGAATTCATCGGCATGGCGCATTTCTGGTTCGATCAGTAGAGATGCGGCAAATGTAGGTCGGCCGAGTCGCGGCCGGAAGTGCGGAGCGGAAAGGTGGCAGTGTCTGAACGACACAGGGCGAAAGTTGCAGCTGCTGGGGAACATTCTGGGGTCAATCAGGTATCCAACCGGAAGGGGTGAGGTGTGTTTCGGCGCCGACGAAGGGAACAGACTCAGCTGAGAGTCGTCGGCGCCCAACCTGCCAGCGTCGGTTCGATCGAGCAGAACGGCATCACCTACATGACCGTCGAGTACGACTACCAGTTGGAGAAATCTGACGTCCGTGTCGCCGGCGTCGACAGCGTCCAACTGCCATTCGACAACGCGCCGACCTGGGCTCCTGTCGACCACGACGAGGTTGCATGGCTTGCTCAACGCGGTGTGCCGGTTCCGGACCCAGGGAGCAGGCAATGACATCGAAAGAACAAGCTCGCCACAAACACGTGACTCTGGCCATGTGTATTGCCGCCGTGCTGGTTCTTGTGGCCGCGTGCAGTTCCGGGGATACGACGGTCGCTCCCTCCGGCACGAGTGCGTCCACTGCGGCTACCGACCAGCGGTTGCTCCAGAGTTCCGATCTGCCCGACGGATATGACATCTACCCGGGAAACTCGTCTCAGGAGCTGAGTGACACCCAGATGCAGATGGTCACCAGCCGTGAATACGATCCGGCCGAGTGCGCAGACCTCTACCGACAACAGGCTGATGCAACTGCCGCTTCACAGCGCGTAGGAATCTATGCGGAGAAGCGTGCACCATCGGCACCCTCATTCGGCGACTTCATCATTCGTGGTGGTCAGTCGTTGATGGATGTCGAAGACTTGTTCTCGCGCTGTGGGGACCACACCGCAACGGTGCCCGGCGAGGGCCGCATCACGATGGTTTCGGAGACCGTGGAACCGCCTACGGATTTCCCAGCTTCTGCAACATTCGCGGTCCACAGCACAGTGGAGACGGTACCTACCGATCCCGAGCAGGTGGCGACCAAGCAGCAGAGCCTGATCGGTTACGCGGAGTTGCCAGGTTCGGACTCCGTCGTGCAGTTCTACTCGGAGGTTTACGGCTACGACAGTGCGATCGATGGTGAGCAGTTCTGGAACCTCTTTCGAGAGGCGTATCTGCGGGCAGCCGTGCAGGACTGACGGTGTACATGTCGCCCTCGGCGCCGCGGACACGACGGACGCGCCGGCATCTGGGTAGCGCATCGCCGTCGCTCTGGTGGGGGCGAAGGTGAAATGGGCATACCGCGAGCAGCACTCAGCCCAGATCCATCGCACTCACCCGAACCGCCGTGTCGTTGAGGAAGCCCACCTGCGCCGACAAGTTGGCGTGCACCTCCTGCAAGTACTGCCACTGCGGGTCGGGCGCCGACGGGATCGGCATGTCGTAGCCGTCGGCCATCAAGCGGTGGTGCCGGGCGTGATCGCGCAACACCTTTGCGTACTGATCGAAGTCGACGGCCAGTTCGGCGAGCTGGGCGACGTTGCCCAGCAATTCACGCCAGTTCTGCTCCACCCGCTGCACGCGCTGATCGATCGCCGCCTGCAACGCGCGCCCGACATCGGAGGTCGATTCGGGCTTCTCCAGCGAGGACCGAATCCACCAGATGCGGTGGCACTGATGGCTGATCGTGTAGAGCGACGAACTGATTTGCTCGAGCAGGGTGCCGGTGTAGATGAGGTCGCTGCGCACCACGGGCGAGGCCTGGATGGTCTCCACCAGCAGCACTGCGACGCCGAGCAGTTCGGCTTCGGGACGCAGGAGTGTCAACGCGCCGGCGAGCGCACCGTAGGCGGGGACGCGCGGCGCCATGCGGCCACGGAAGACGTGATTAGCATGTCAGAATGCAAGGCGCGCAGGGTGGTTGGGCTCGCGCGCTCAGCCTTCTGCCAGCTGCCGCAAGCGTAGAACCTGACCGACCCCGAAGCCGGACTGCGCGTCTGTCCACCGACGTCAGCGGAGGTCGACACATCACCGGCCACGTAGACCTGGTAGTGCACCTCCGGAGGCTGGCCTGGTCGGCCTGGTTGGCGGGCAGGTGGAAGTCGAACCGACTCCCGCCGGGTTGGGCTACCAGCACAGGGATGCCCACGACCCGTAGCCACCAGTCCCAGGTGCGTTCGGTGGCCTCACGCGCATACGCCTCGGCTGCGGCTCGCTCAGCGCCGGTGGAGGTACGGATCTGTTGCGGCCGCGGGGCGAGCGCGCGATGAGGGTCAGGTTGGCGAGGTTTGCGCGCTCACGCCTGGGGCGCGGCGATGGCTGAGCGCGCCCCCTAGAGCTCGTCGCCCTCGCCGATCCGGATCCCGACCATGTCGCGACCTTGCGACGCCCCGCGTCCCGCTAGCCAGTAGACAGGAGCTGAACGTCCGTGACGGAGTAGGGCCCGTCCAGGAGGTCGGTGAGCCACCCGGGAGTGGACCGAGATACCTCACGACGGGACGCAATGTCCAGCTGCACAAGAGACGTGGTCCCGGAGCCTCCCACGGCAAGCAGCGCTCGGCTCGGCACCGAAGTATCCGCCGCCAGCACGCTCTCCCCGGCGGGCAGCACGAGTAACGGCTCGGAGGTGACGCCCGAGTCCAGTTGACGGACATCGGCACTCACCACACTGCCCTCCCTCGTCACGAAGCCGACGTTCCCTCCGGGCTCGCTCCAACTCGAGCCTGACGACGTCGCAGGTGACGGTAAGTTGATGTTCGGATCGAGATCGGTATGGGTCAGTTCCCCCCGTTGCTCCTGCCAGAAGTACATCTCTCGGACCGAACCCTCCGCCGCGCCCGTCGGGTAGTCGAAGAGAATCGCTGCGGCACCATCGGTTCCGCAGCTGACCGGCCAAAAGTTGGAGTCTCCGAAGGTCGGTCCGGTCCAGTGGGCCACTGCCTGCGGTTGCGGCGTCCCTGCGCTGTTGGAGTAGAGAGTGAAGTTGCCGTCGGCGATGTCTGTCGTGAACTCGCCGGCCGCGGTATAGGCCGTGCCACCACAGAATCCCGTGGACAGCACACGACCGGGAATCTCGATCCGGGAAAGCGTCCCCTGCGAATCCTGGAAGACGCCGACCGAGCCGAAGTGTCTATCGTCGCCATCACCCTGGACGCCGGAATCCGTCCACAGCACAGCGGAGCCGTCCACCGAACGCGCCGTCGGCCCTCCGTGCGCCTTCCCGTCGAGCGAAGTCGTATCGACCGACTCAGAATCCACCGCGTAAACACCCTGCCGATCGGCGAATACCAGTCCCAATGCGGTCTTTTCGATTGCTGCACGAAAGAGGCCGGCCCGATGAATGTATCCCAGGGGTTCGAACTCGGAGTCGACGACGACCAGCCATGAGTTGTCCGCGGCACTGCCATTGCGGTACTCCGGATTCGGTTGCGCGACGAGGATCGCTGCGAACGCATCGGCGGGCAGTCGATCCAGTTCGTCGCCGACCCCGGAGAGCACAGGAGCTGGCTCCTCAAGCGCCGAGCATGCCCCCGACAGCAATACCGCGAGCAGCAGCAGAACTGTGAATACCCTTCTGCTGCCACCCAACCCGTTCTTGGCGGGCACACGCACCTCCGTGTGTTGGTCAGTAGGACGTGACATGTTTGGACTGGATCAGGTCCTTCGGATAGACCGCGTTGTTTCCGACGCGGCCGTGCCATGTGTCCTCGTCGGCGTCGACGTCAATGACGTGATCGGTCTCGTGGGTCGGCTCATAGTAGGCCGCCCAGACGAGCTGCGAGCAATTGAACGACCCCACCCCCGGACCGCCCTGTCGGTTTCCGACGTAGTTGTAGCTGTAGCCCAAACCGACCTTGCTGAGGCCATAGGCCACCGCGTTCGACCGCTCTCCGCTGCTCGCGTCGTTCACCGCGTACTTCCGAGGATTCAACCGCAGCGACTGGTATGCCTCTGGAACGGCGTGGACACCTTTGTCGTTACTCGCCTCGACTGTCGCCCTGTTTGTTGTGAACAGACCATTGTGACCGTGGTTGAGCGTGTGGCCTCGGGTCGCGGTCCCGCCGCCGGTACACGAGTCGGAGTAGAAGAAGTCACCGGGCTGGCGAGCCTGGCCGACCTCCGCGTTTGCCGGCTGGCCGCATTCGTTGGAATCGACGTCGCCAGATCCCGATCCGATCGTCGGACCGCTGACGTAGCGGACGGCTCGCACCGCATTCGACCATGACCCGTCCAGTGTCTGCTGGTAGGTCTCGCCGTTCTGTGTCGCGAGGCGGATCAGCTGTCGGCGCAGCGTGTCGATCGCGATGTTGAAGTTCCGCACCGAAATGTCGGTGAGTTTGCGGATCTCGTCACTGGTCTCCGCACTGCCGATCGTGGGTTGCCCGGCGTCCACGTTGTCGGCGGGGCTACTGGTGGAGGCTGGCGGTTCGAGATCTGGCCCGTTAGAGGTTGTTTCGACGCCGGTGGGGGGAGCCTCACTGGTGGCGGTGGCGCTGTTCGTCGGCGTCTCGGTGGTGCTGGGCGCGGTGATCGTCGGAGCACTACCCCCGTCATCGCCGCTGTGGCAGATGTAGGGCGGATTGGGTGCCGGCGCGTCGTCGATGGTGGTTCCCGGATGAGCGAGAACCCATGCCTGTTTCCACGTCTGGTTGTAGGCGTTGGTTTCGCGTGTGCACCGTTCGGCTGGGGTTTCGGCGTGGACTGCGGGCACGGCGATGGCAGTGAGTGCCATCGCGGTTACTGCAACGAGGCATGCGAGAGCCAGGAGTCCGGCTTTGGTGGCACGGGAGAAGGTGGCGGGCGTAGCAGTGTGATGTCCCATAGGAGGAGGTCAGCCTTCGATCGTGGCGGGAGTGCTCGGGACGGGTGGTGTCTGCGGTTTGCAGACACCACCCGGGCAAAGACCGAGGCTGCGGTCAGATGTTCCTCTGCACGCCGTATTCGGTGTAGACGTAGATGCCGGTGTCGGTGGCCACGGAGATCTTCGCGTACGGGCGTACCTGAACCGGGCCGAATGCGTTGGACATCGACAGCTGGATGCCGGAGAGCACGATGTCAGAGGTCGGTGCGGTCATGGAGATCTCGGCCAGGGTGACGGTCTGGACCCTCCCTGCGCCGACCTGGAAGACCAGGTCGGCGGCCGGGATGACGGTGGCCTCGGCACCCGCCTGAGCGCCTAGCTCCCCGACGGACCCGCCGCCGCCGGACCCAGAGATCTGCACGTTCGGGTTGATCTTGGCGTTGACCCCGGCGTTGAGTGTCAACTCGGGTGTGTGGGCGGTGACCTGCACCCCGGTCGGGGCGACCGAGACCGGGTAGCCGATCTGATAGCCGACCTCGAGGGTGGCCCGGACCGACTCGCCGACGGTGATACCGCGGATGGCGGCGTGTACATCAGCCGACAGCATCGCTTCCCGCGAAAGCGCGTCGACCGAACCGATCGGGGTGGCCCGAATGGAGTAGGCGTCGAGATAGATGGTGTGTCCGTCGCGGGTCGGGTGAGCCGTCGCGGTTGCGACACCGCCCCCTGCGAACAATCCGGTCACCGCGCATGCCATCACACATACCGCCGTGACGACGGCCACCAAGGCCGGTGACCGTCGCCGCCGCCCCGTGCGGCCCCCCGCGGTCGGTGCACCCGGCTCACGTCCAGTCGCCGTCGCGGTCCGCGACGGCGAGTTCTGTTGTAGTGCTTTCACTTACTGTCCCCCAACCCAAGAAGCGTTATGTTTATCGGTTTCGCGATCCAATGATGCAACTGCTCGCGATTCTTGCCATCGCGTCTGGTCTCCCTGCCGACTCCTCCAGTTGCGGAGCGGGCAGGATCGCTGCATTTCGAAGGGTCAGGCTACGTATTCCACAGCCAGGTCCCCAGTAGTTCGATGAGGCACATGTTCATGAGTGGTTCCATTCGCATTGGGAGAAAACTTGCCGTCGACCACGACACCGGGTGACCGAACTGGTAAGAGTGCCAGAGTGTTTCGAGAAAGGGGTGCTGAGGTCAGCGATGTACGACGACCCGCCACGCTGCGTCCGGGGTGCCGAGACGTTCGGCACCGACGATAAGAGTCGAACCCTGATGCACGACCGCGACATGCGAGGCGCGATTTATCGTGTCCCCGAACGTAAGGCCGTTGGTACCCCGCTGCCATCGGGTCACCGCGTCGACAGCCTCCCCGACACGGGCGTGGTGCAGCACCGCAGCTTCGTCTGAGGTCACGTGCACATACCCGCCACCGGGGGCGGGAGTCACCGAGAGTGCCTCGGCGACAGGCGCGAACGCACTGGTTGCTGCCGCGGACAGCACGACCCCCGCACCAACGGCGACAACTCTCTTCTTGCTCATATTCAATGATCCCCCCAACTTCGACGACCACCATGTCGGCGGTCGCTCCGATGACGCGAATCTAACACACTATTCGACAACTGCATGTGACGGTGTGCGGTAACAAAGTCCACGTCGGGCCAAAACGGGCTCTCTCGGTGGGCGAGGGGCGTTCGGCGACCCGATCGAGATAAGGTCGGCGACGTTGGCCACCTCCACGGCCTCATCCCACCCGGAGTGGTGGCAATGACGGTGATCGCCTCATCACGATCCCCCGTCATGGACGCGTCAATCATCAACGTGCCGAGAGGTTGCGGTGTGGTGGTCATGTCAGGCCCTGGAGTCGTTTGTGGCGGAGTTGCCGGCGCGGGTTAGCAGTTCGACGAGCACAGACCTCTGACCCCGGTTTTGCTCAGCCTCGATCCGCCGATGTTGTCTGTGGCCGGCCGGGATGGGATAGACGAAATACTCTGTCTAAGTGACAAATATGAGACTTGTCTAGGGATCCATCCGCACATCAGAAAGCGATCGCGTAGATGCGATTGGAACGTCGGCGCGATGTGTCTCAGTCCGACTGCACCCGCCGATCACTCAAGATGGTCGCCACACGCTTGCCGAGCAGCTTCTCGACGGGGTAGCGGTCGATCTGCTCGAGCGTGAGCTCCGCTGTCGGGCTCATCATGCGTTTCAGATCGTCGGCCGACACATTCGGCACCTCCACGGCGACCTGCCGTGCCTCGACGATGTCGATGTTCTCGTGTGTCCACACGAAATCGGATGCGCGATGGTGATCTTCGGTCACGAACCAGTTCGCCAGGAAGGTCGAACGATTCGGGATGAGCGTCCACACCTTGCGTTGATCGGCCAACGCCCGAGCCTCCGGCCTGGTCGCCGCGAGCCAGTCCACGGTGGTGCCCCCAACTCGGGTGAGGCGCCAGAACTCCCAGCCGTCCTTGGCCATGCGGGTTCTCCTTCGTTTGCCCTCTGGTGTTCATCGCACACCGGGGTGTTGGGTCAGCGTTCGTCGCTAAGTGACTGCTACAGAGCCAGTTTCGGGCGACACTCGGTCAGATTGTTCACACACCCAGCTGGTCGGCAGCGTACGTCGCCTGCTCGAGCGTGAACTGGTCGCCGGCATCCGACGTCAGCTGCTGGATCAGCCCGGAGCGCGACATCCCCATCATGTCCAGGTACGCCTGACCGGCCTCGACAGCTTCCGCATTCCAATCCACATCACCCTGCTGCTCGATGTGGTTGACCGCGACAGTGGCGTCCTTCACCGAGAACCCATCTCCGGCATCGGAACTGAGCTGACGGATCAGCCCCTGCTTGGACATACCCATCATGTCGAGATAGGCCTCGCCCGCGCGCACGGCATTGCGCTGGCTGCTAGTCAGGCTCGGAGTCGCCGGCGCCTGCTCGGTGACCGGGGCCGGTGCCTCGGTGGTCGTGGTGTCGGCAGCCTGGGTCGCGGCGGCCGGTGCCTCCGCGGCGGCGGTCTGCTCGGCAACGGCCTGCCCGACGGGCGCGGGCGCGGAAACGCTGGTCGGCGACGCATTCACCTCCTGGGTCTCGGTGTCCGAGGTGCCGCCCAGGGCGGCACCGACACCGCGAGGATGACGAAGGCGGCCACACCGCCGACGACGATCGTCCTGCGCCGACTCCACCCCTTCTTGCCCTGAGGAGGCGTCGGCTGGCCCCACTGCGCGGTGGACATGTCGTTGTTGTGCTGAGTCATCGTGAACCTCTCCTATCTTGTGGTGCGCTGATCGACTATCGGTGGATGCGTCAGCGGTGGGTCGTGGCGACCGGGTCGTCGGATGATCTGAATCCCGCTGTGCACGAGGGCAGCATCGCTCACGTATCCGTGGACTCACTCGCCGATGCGAGCGTCGTAGGACTGTGGTTCTGGGCGTGCATTTCGATCTCTGACGAACTGACTCAGAGAGTAGAACCGAGGTCTGACAACTTTTCGCCGCCAGTTTGTTCGCACTCTCCGCGAGGGGCCACGATGAGCACCGAGATGGCCGCGGTCTGCTGCGGATCTATTCCGGGCACACGATTCGGTTCTTCGACAAGGCAGGAGTTCGACGCGTAGGAGTGCACGCCGACACCGAGCGCCGACCTCTCGGATCGCGGCACATGTCCGTCGTGCGGATCTGTAAACCATCGTGCCAAGTCGGGGCTCGCGGAGCCATCCCTGGCAGGCTGCGGACCCATGGGGTGGGTGGTCCCGCGACTGGCATTTCGGGTGGTCCCTGGGGCGCCGAGAACGGCGGCCTCAGGCCCGGCTCGACGACGACATCCGCCGTGAGGCTGTGCTGCTCTGATGGACCCGGAACTCAATGATCGAAACCCAGGCCGTCATGAGATCAGGCGCGTCGCTCGATCGGATATCCGGTCAACCCCGCCCGCGCCACCGCAACCGCGGTCGGACTGAGGCGCAACGGGTCCGGCCAGTGGTACGGCGGCGACATCGCTTCGAGTGCGTCGTAGGCGTTGCCGCTCATGCGTTGCACGTCGTACTTGTCGACGGGTTCACCGGTGCTGAGACGGTAGTCGAGTGCGTTCAGCAGTGTCGCGAGGAGTTGCGTCGGGAGCACACTGTCATTGGCGGTACCCGCGTAGAACAGGATCAGCAGTGCCGCATCGGCGCGGAACGGATCGTCGTGGCCCTTGGGGAGAAGCTTGCCGGCGATGTGGTTGGCCAGGCCGACTGGGTCGTCGATCACCTTGGCTCCGGCTTTGGTGAGCAGCAAGCGGCCCTTGAGTTTGCGCAGTAGGCCCAACCGCTGCAACGACTCTCGAAACTGCAGCACGGGCCACGCGTCAATCTCGCGACCCTTTGGATGAATCCAGTCCCGCATCTCCGGGAGGACCTCGCTCGCGGCGGCGACGTCGACCGGCTTCAGATAGCCCGCCGCCGTCAACGGGAAGCCCTCGCCCTCGGCACGCCGCAGGAACCAGATGTGGGGTGCGAGGTCGACCGAGAGTTGTTCTGGTGCAATCGATGTAGCAGGTACAAAGAGCCGAGCCGCCCGCGTCGAGATGTCGCCGGACGTGACATCGTGCTGGAGCCGGAGAAGCATATCGACGACTCGTTTGGGTACGCCGACCAACGGTAGCTGGGTGACCGGACCGGTCATCGTCGTGTTGGCGGCCTCGATGTCGAAATGAGCCGGATCGGGCAGCACCGTCGCCAATTCCTCGGCGCTGAGGAGGTGACCGCAATCCTCGGGCGGTGCCGCGCGGTCCCCGTCGACGCAGATCGCCAGCGGCGCGTCGGGCCGCGGCGGCAAGACGGCTTCCAGGCGCAGAGTCAGGGCCCAGTGATCGCCGTAGTCATAGACGTAGGTCAGGATGTCGCCGGGCTCGTGCATCGTCTCGTCGAGATACACCGACACCGCCGGCTCGCCGTCGTCCCCTTCGACGTAGTCGTGGTCGCACAGAAACAGCTCGCTTGTCGCAGCGAATGGGTCGCCACCCAGAGCGAAGCGGTAGAGGTGATAGTCCAACCAGCCGAACGCACCCTGGATCGCGCGGTGCACGAGGTCCAGCGTCATCTCCGATCGCAACTCGATGGTGCGCCAGATCGGCGGCTCCGAGTCGTCGAGGTCGATGCGGACCCGGAACACCGCAGGGTCAGGCAGCTGTGGCTTCCGGAAATGTCCTCGCTGCGGTGGTTCCGGAACCGCCTCCACGCCGGCCTGGGACGGGTGGAGGCCGCCGAGGATCACGTCGAACCGGGGGCGTGCACCGTCGGACGGGATGTCGGTCATGGGTCGAGGATAAGGGGACCCGACCCGGTGGCCATCAGTCCGCGTCGGGCAGACCGGGCACGATAGTCAGGTGTCGCCGCGGTCGGACCGGCAGGGGACTGGGGTTCGCCGGGGGAATGGTCGGCGCAGTTCTGGCTGGAGGTTCCAGCGGATGGACCGACCCGTTCGGGTCCCGCAACGTCAGCGACCACGGATACGGCACACTCCACCACTCACGAAGGAAAGCGACGCTTTGCCGTGCGACCTCGTGGTGAGCGCGGCGTCCGACGTCTCGGATGTGCTGGTGTTTTCGGGGCTGATAGCGCCACCCGGCGGCGACGAACTGCTGGTGGTATGGCGTCCACTCCTCCCGGCTGCGGTGTGACAGTGCGCTATTGGGGACGACGCACCGCACCCGTCCGGAACTGGTGGCGGTGTAGGTGAGCAGGTGCCCGTGCCAGCCCCGCTCGGGAACCTCCAACTCGATGAACTCGAACACGCCGGTCTTGAGGTCGCCGAGTCGGGCGGCGAGGTCCTCGGTGAAGTCGAGCCAGGGCTCCGGCTCGTCGTCATCGTCGAAATAGTCGACTGGCACGGTGTCCCCCTGATGCTCCTTGCCCGGACTGAAGGCGGTCCGGGCAACACTGATGGAGGGCACGCTACGCCGGGGCAGTGACATCGCTGGGAGTCGAGCGGGGAACGTGAATCCTCAGATTCGGTACGCGCGATTCTTGCTCGTCGGTGGCGCGGTGGCGTGGACTTTGCCAGCGCTGACGAGTGTTCGAAGTGCGGGTCTGAGAGTGCTCACGGGTGTGTGGAGGGACTCGGCCAACTCATGCACGGTCATGGTGCCACCGTGCGACAGTGCATCGACGATCTTGCGCTGGGTCGGGGTGAGTTCGGTTCCCGATTCCGCTTCGGGAGTCAATTCGAACGTGCCGCGCTCGTTGCGGACGATTCCTTCGCTGACGAGATCGGTCAATGCCGCCTGCGCCACCGTCGTGTCTATTGCAAGCTGGCGTCTGAGGTCGTCGACCGTCACCGATCCCAGGTGGTGGATCAGTGCAAGCGCGTTGTCGCCGATAGTGGTGCGTTGGCGGCCGCCGAGCGAATCGAGCCACTCACGGGTTTCCGGGTTGAGGAGTCCGAACCTGTCGAGCACTGTCACAAACGATGCCGGTGTGCTCTGGAAACGCGGTGCAGGCAAACCATTTTGCGTCATCTCTCCCAGCATTCTCGGAATGCCGGAGCCCGCGTTCTCACCGACGGTCTCATTCCGGTCGGCAAACGGGACCTCGGTCAGCAGCCTCGCCAGCAATTGATTCCGCGAGCGCGATTGGCCATCGAAGATCGACTCGACGTCACGACCGCCCCACAGTCCGCCAGGACTGTGAACCTCCAGACGATCCGGATACAACTCCACGCGGACTTGATCGCCGCGCGCCAGCTCGCTGTAGTCGCGATGCGTGACTGCGTTGGCAATCGCCTCTCGAATCGCATCGATGGGAATCTCTGGGACATCTTGGGCGCCAGCGCCTTTGGACACACGTCGAACACGCAGATTGCGCATGACCACGGAAACCGCGTCGTCGATCATGTCCGGTATCGATCCCTCGAGGACCGCGCGGTCGTCCATTCGTTCGTCACCGACGATCACGTCCTTACTGCCGCCCGGGTAGGAGGCGAAGCTGATCATCAGTTGAGGAAAGAACTGTTGGGGGAAACGCCCGAGTGCAAGGAGCCCTCCCAGGGTCGGTACCCCCGTGTCCCGGTCGACAACTCCCACCCGCTCCAATACATCTCGTTCCGAGGAGGTTCCGTCCAGTGCCCTGGGTCGGCTGGCCCGCAACCGTGCGACGGTTCTGGCGATGAGGCTCGAGTCCAGATCGTCGATCCGTGCCTGCATCACGGGCTCACGGTCGGCGTTGCTGGGGACAGTCAGCACCGACAATTGGAAGACCGAGTAAGTGTCGAGCCTGTGATCGCCATCCCCGACGCGCATGTAGGTGCCGCGTTCTTTGCCCTGCGCGGTGACAAAGCAAGGCTTCTCGGCCGCGGGAAGCTCTTCGACCTCGGCTACCACAACCGACGCTCCGTCGACCTCCATCTGATCGACACTCATCGCAGGGGTGGGGGTCAGCGGGCCCGCCGGTTCGCTTCCACTTCGGGGTCGCGCCACATCGGCCATCTGGTTCAGAACTCTTCGCGCATCGAAACCGGGGGCGGGTGTGAACCCGGTCGCCTCGTCGAGCCCCAGAATCACAACCCCACCGTGTGTGTTGCTGAATGCGCTGATCGTCGGCCAGAGACTCTTTCCGACGCCACCACCGCCGGACTTGACCTCGACCGTCGCGGTATCGGTCCCCGCGGTCCGTACGGCGTCGACAATGTCCTGCAGATCCGCTGGTCGCATACGCCGACTCCTTCTGACGCCTGTCACTGATCGATCAGTGTATATCACTGACGGCATCACTCATATGAGTGACGGGATCAGTGATAGAAGTGATGGCATCACTGATGTCAGTGATCGGTCGAGCAGATGCGGCCGAAGCAAATTGTCACCCGTTGCGCAACGGTATCCCCGTCGGGGACTACGCCGTGATCAGGTCGTTTGCCGACGCGAAAACGGAGCGGCTGTGCTCTGGTCATCGCGTGGCGGGACCGGCGGTGAACGGAGACGACATGAACATTCATCCGGGAGAGATCCTGCTGGACTTGATGGATGAGTACGGTCTGTCGCAGCGCCGCCTCGCAGATCTGCTCGGTGTCTCGCCACGCGCGATCAACGAGATCGTCCACGGATGCCGTCGTGTCACGGCGCCGATGTCGTTGCGACTGGGGAAGCTTTTCGGACAAACAGATTCATACTGGACCAAGCTGCAAGCCGAGTACGACCTGCGGGCGGCACGAGCGCACGTGGACGTGTCGGCCATTCAGACGCTTGCGGTGTGATCAACGATATCGGCGAAAGGCTGGCACAGCTCGAGCCATAGCTGATCTGAGTCAATGCGGCCCAGCGAACCGTCGACCACCGATCTGAGCGTGTCGCGTCAGACGGCGTCGAAATCCCGGGGAGCGACGCCCCGCCAGAAACCCGGTCCCGCGGGTGGTGGTTGCGCGGCGAGTTCGGAGCAGGCCAGTCCCTGGCAGGTGGCGTGGAAGGCGAAAATGCAGTCGGCATCTGTGCGGGACGGGTCGATGAGTCCGGCGTCGAGAACCCGGGCGACCCAATCGGCCAGCGCGTCGTAGCTGGCGATCGCGGCCTCGACGACCCGATTCTGTTGCAGCGCAGCAGGAGAGATCTCGTCGAAGGTGAGGCGGAACGGCGCGGGCCGGCTGGTGGCGAACCCGCGGAAGCCCACTACTCCGGCGCGGACGAGGTCGGCGACCGGGTCGTCGGTGGGGACCAGCTCGCCGACGCGGGTGGCGAGGTCGCGGTAACCCAAGGTGGCCAGGGCGTCGAGTAGTCCGTGCATGGAACCAAACAGGGCGTAGACCGCGCGATGACTGGTTTGCGCGGCATCGGCGACCCGACGCACCGACAGCGCCGTCTGGCCCTGCGCGTCCATGAGGTCGGCGGCCACGGTGAGCAGGCGCTCGGCCGTGGCGTCGTCATGAATCTTTGCCAGCTGTGCTGACAGAGACATGTTGTACCGTGCTGCCATGGCGAAGTACCCAAGGATTCGAGAACAGCACATCGCCGTCTTCGGCGAGAGCGGGTCAGGCAAGACTGTTCTGGTTTCGTCGTTCTTCGGCCCGACCCAGGAGGGGTCCTACCAGAATGATCTTTGGGATCTGTTAGCTGACGACACCGGCCAGGGGAGTCGGCTCTACAAGAATTACCTGCGCATGCGAGATCGAGCGGCAGCGCCGATCGCCACCCGATTCGAGTCCACGACCTACTATTTCTCCGTCAGACTCAAAGGCGGAGATAACGACGCGGGCAAGAAGAGGCCGTTCGACGTCCTCCGACTCGCTTGGCACGACTACCCAGGCGATTGGTTTGAATTGGAACCCCGTAGCTCAGAGGAATACAACAGGCGTACCGACAGCTTCCGTTCTCTGCTTCGGTCCGATGTCGCAATTCTGCTGGTAGACGGGCAGAAATTACTCGAGTATCACGGCGAAGAAGAGCGGTATCTCAAATCGCTTATGTTTAACTTCCGTCACGGCCTTCAGCGACTGAAGGACGACCTACTCAAAGACGGCCCCATCATCGAGTTCCCTCGAGTGTGGATCTTGGCCTTGTCGAAGGCTGACCTGTTCCCAGACTGGAACGTCGATACGTTCCGCGATCTAGTGATTCTCACAGCAGCAGAAGATCTCGAACACCTTCGATCGACCGTCGCCGAACTCATCGACACTCCTGAGGCTCTGTCAATCGGCGAGGACTTCATGCTGCTCTCGTCTGCCAAATTCGAACTCAAGTCGGACGGCCCGCAAGCGCTCGACATCGACCTCACTCAGCGCATTGGCCTCGATCTCATCCTTCCTGTGGCGTCGATCCTGCCGCTAGAACGCCGTGTGCAATGGCAGGGGAAGTTCGACATCCCCCTCAAGGTGCTCGACTCACTCGCCGACGGCGCCGAGCTGCTCGCAGTCGGCATAGCCGGCGGAAAATTCGCACCGATCGAAAAGCTCCTGGCCATGATGCCGAATTCCAGCAGAGTGGCCAAAGCGCGGACGATCCTGGCAGCAGCGGTCGAATTGACGGGACCGAAGCTCAAGGAAATGAACGAGCAGGCCCGGGCGCAGCATGATTATCTGAGAGCAACACTGACGCAGTTCAAGCGCGACCTCGAACAAGGCATCAGTAGCAAAGTGATCAGGAACCCGAAGTGAGTACCGGTTTCGCACTTCCCGAGTCGCTCATCTGGGCCACTCGGGGCCGGACCTGGGGTTTTCAGTTTCTTCTCGATGCAGGACTCAGCGATCCGCTTCCAGCCTACGAACGCGCGTTCGCAAGCCTTCGCGACGCGCCGACCGCTTGGCGACGCCAAGACGGACACGTCGCCCTGCGCATCTCAGATCCGCTCGCGCGTCCGGACTCAGCAGGCCGAGTGATCCCCCACGAATTCGTCATCTTCGGTGACCTCGCCGCGGCCGTCGACTCCGTCGACGATGGTCTGGACAAGGTGTGGCCTTTAGTATCTGAAACGTACGCGCGTATCTGGGCTGCCCCCAACCCACCAGATCTGCATAGTGGGAGTACCGGAGGCGAGGGACACACGGCATAGCCGTTGGCGTGGCGGTTTCTGACTCGGAACCTTACGACTACAAATGCGAAAGTCCCACTGGCGATTACGTTAGTCAGGAACCTGCTCGGCGCTAGCTGGTTGGCGCGAAGACTCGGGTTGGAACGCACTCGAACTACCAGTTGCGAGTTCCACACTTGAACAAGAGGCCGCAACCGGGCTGCTGACTGGCTGTCAGGGAATTGCAGGAGTTGACCCCCCCATGTACGAGCTACAACTGACTGACCATCGACGAATACCATCTGCTTGTCCTCTTGCCGGATACCGGCGAAGCACTTGGCAACACCGCTGCCGGGCGGTCGCTGGGCTGGGCCAGGCCGCGGTATATGTCGGCGTGCTTCGGGTTGCTGGACAAGCAGCTCGTTGTGAAGGCGCATGGCCGAGGCGGCGCGTTGCGACGCGCACCCGTCGCCGATGGCTCGGATGTGAGCGTCGACGATGCGACTGGCACGGCGACGATCCGACCGCCCGTTGCGGAGACGGAACTGTATGATCCGATCCTCGCAACCCTGCAGAACGAATGGGCGGAGGACCGCGGGTTCCGTGCCCTGGCGATCGAAGAGACCGCGCACCAAGGGCGGCGCCCCACCGGCGGCCAGTGGACCCGGGCCGATCTGGTCGGCGTGGGCATGTAGACCTTCAAGCATGTCCCGCACGAGCAGTTCGAGATCGTCACCTTTGAGGTCAAGCCGATGGCGTATCCCAACGTCATTCCGGTGTTCGAGGCTCTCGCTCATCGTCGAGCGTCGACGCACGCGTACGTGCTGATCGAAGTGCGAAATCTCCTTGTCGAGGCGCATCGACAGCAGCTCGACGCGATCAAGCGAACTGCCATCGAACACGGCGTCGGCATGATCGTGTTCGACGACCCCGCGGACTGCGAAACCTGGGAGGAGATTGTTGGTGCCCAGCGGAGCGAGACGTCCCCCGAGCTGCTCAATGACTTCATCGAAACGCAGGTGTCGCAGGCCGGACAGCAGACCATTGCGAGTGCGATCGAGCGCAGTCGGGGCGTCGAGTTGCCTTAGGTCCGAAGCGTGGTGACCCCGGAAATCACGCCCGCTCTCCGTTATGCGACACAGCCGGTAGAAAGGGTAAGGCAGACGTGTCTACCCGGCTGCTCACGACTTCGTAGATCGCCACAAGTCTCATCATCTTGAACGGCAAGCAAGATCCAGCCAGCTGCCGGAAGAGCTTTGCAAGAATCAACCCATGCCTCAGCAGATGGTGGTCGAAGGACCGGGCTGGTGTTCACCTGGTTTAGATATCCGCGGCGGCCGGTACCCGCTTGCCGTCGAATCGCCTGTGTTGCGAATGGTGGACACATTGGTTCCGGGCGTCTCAACCCTGACGAGGATAGGTAGGTACTACTCCTTGTATTGGGCTCTCGCGGGCTTCGCCGCCCGCCGCGACCTCAACGCGGATGCCTGCAGAGCGCTGGTACGACGTTCAGAAGTCGCGCTCGGTTGGCTCTCCCTCGGTAACCCGGCGGCTGGATTCGTTGGCCAGGGCGATATGCATGGTGCAGACAGGATCCGGTCGCTGGTGGCTAACGGCGATGGGAAGAATATGGCCGAGGTGGGGCCAGGTTCGTATTCCCCGCGACCGTGGGGGTTCTGGTCGCAGTACGGCGGGCCATGCGTGACGCTTGGTGCGGTGCAGATGCACAAGAGGGCATTGCGGCCAGGGACTGTCGCCTGTCCAGAAGTGGTGGCCGCGATGTTCGAGCCGCTTTTTGAGATCTGCGTCGCCCGTCCTGTACAGGCCGATGACCTTATCGCCCTCCAATCTCTGGCGACTATCGGCGCCGACTCTTTCGATGCTGAGTCGCTGCGGTGGCTGCTCACGAGCAGCGAACAGCGCGAATCGGAGCTGTCCGGGAACGACGAGACTCGGCGAGCAGCGTTCAGAATTCTCGCGCGATGTGCGCAACTCAAAACATCAGATTCTGAAGCCAGTTGGACCGAGGTCTTGCGGGCTGGGGTTGCCTACGGCGCCGAGATTGAGACGGATGAGGTCCTCGCGAACGAACCGCGAACGCTGGCGTGGCGGGGAACCTTACTCAGGCATCATTTCGTCGGTGCGTGGCGGGCGATGTGGGCCGACCTTGTTGAGGATGTGGCTTCCCACGATTCCGGAGCGACTCGTGCGGACCTCCACGACTGGATCACTTCGAGTTTGCGCGAAGTATCTGTTCGACAGTTTGTTGCGGAGTTGCCAAAGACGCGCGATGCAGATGGGCATCCGATCCCCGCTGAGTCGGAGCTGCCGAACAGCCTGGCATCGCCGCAACTGCAGATAGCGTTGTTGTTGACAGGGGCTCAGCGAGACTCGGAGTTGGAAGGTGTGTGCCTTTCGGCATTTCGAGGTGGCGCGCGTCAGACCAAGCAATTTCTAGATCCTCGATGGGTCGATTATCGGCGGGACGCCTATCTGGACCGACCGCTGGGCGACTTTGCTCGCGTACTCGTCGATGACATGCTCGCGCAATCCCATCGCGTCGCGCTTCGGAAGATGCGCATAGGGCTTGACGGGAAGATCACAATGTTCTCAAAACTGCATCAGCGCGAGAATCTGTACTTCACGTCGGGCTCAGAAGGGCGAGGTAATGTCGGTCTTCGGACCGAGCAGATCGGTTCACTCGCCGAACAACTCGGCTTAGTCAGCATCCAAGATGAGAATGGAATCAGCGTTACAACACTCGGATTGAGCGTCCTCGGTCTCGGATCATGAGCGCGACCTTCGAATTCTCATCGCCGCTTACCCTGCTGAGAGAATGGCGAGATAGCGGTCAGAACCTCACGGAAGCGCTAGTGCTCGGCTACACGATCGACCTCCCATTCCTCGAGAAATACTTCATCGGTCAGGCGCGGGGAATGGGTGCTCGCGTCACTGTGCTGTCCGACGCGCACCAGGCCACCCACGACGACGTCGACGTGCGGTACGCAGGAAGGAGCTATCTGCATGGTCATGTCGTCAGCTCGGGCGCGTTCCACCCCAAGTTGGCTATGCTTCTGAACGATGAACAAACTTGGGTTGCAATAGGATCAGGGAACCCGACGACTTCTGGATGGGGACACAACTCGGAGCTCTGGCTTGTCATGCGAGCATTCCGCAGCAAAGGGCCAGCTGCATTCAACGATCTCGCCGAGTGGTTGACAGATCTACCAGACTTTGTGCAAGTACCGAGTTGGATCGGCGCAACGGTCGAAGCTATCGCGGACAAGTTACGCCCGCAGGTAATCGACGAATCATATTCTTCACTAAGGGTTTTCAGCAACCTTACGCAGTCGGTTGTCGGTCAGTTACCAGCAACGGGGGCATCCGAGCTCAACCTCTGCGCCCCGTTCTTGGACCCAACGTCGAACGCCGTCGCCTACCTCATCAACCGCCTTCGGCCGGAAAAGGTCGTGATCGGAATTCAACCCACGCTTGGTAGCTACGACGGCCGATCGATGGTGGATGCACTGAATTCCGTACCAGCGCATGAAGTTCGCTACTTGGATGAGAGTCGAACGTCACACGGAAAGCTGATCGAATGGACGGTTTCGGGTCGACGTCACGCGTTGGTCGGAAGCCCCAATCTCAGTGCTGCAGCCTTGCTCAGATCCACAGCAGGCGGTGGGAACTGCGAACTTGCGATCTCTTCTCCCATAGATTCATCTCTCCTCCCTCCGGGTGCTCTGGCGGAAATCGCAGACTTGGTTAGCCGGCGCACGATTACAGACGACGATCATGTCCAACCCCGCGATCATGCGTTGACGTTGCTAGGTGTGCGTCGACGAGGAGAAGGTGTCGACATCGAGTTCGTGATCTCGGCTCAAGTCGCGGTCGTCGTCGAGACCTCATCCGACGCGGGACCAGGTGAATGGCTCGAGTTCCACAGGATTGAAGGAACTGATGCAGGACTTGTGACCTACTACTGCGCGCAGACGGCGCCGGCAGGCTGCGCGGTACGCCTTCGAGCTGTCATTGACGGGACCACTCATCTGTCACGAGTTGCTTTCGTGACTGACCTGCACCGATGTGGCCCACGAACGAACAGTGCAAGCGATCCCCGGCTCGCCCGCGACTACAGTGTCGATGATCTTTTCGAAAACACCGACCTGGCATGGCGTTTCCGAGACGACTACCTGCGGTTGGCCACCGCTGCCGGCAAGCGAGGAGGTGGACAGATTGCGAGTACATCTGCTGAGGCGGACCCCGACGGAACCCCAACTGAGGATGACCGTTGGGGCGCATGGCTAAGGTCGAGAATGCGTTCAAACCGAGCCTCGCAGGACTTCTGTTCCAGAACGCCGGTGACACAGTCCTTCGAGTTGACTCACCGGGCTGGGCGGTCGATCCCGACGAAGGTGTTGACATTACTGAAGACGAGGACGAGGAATCCGTCGATCCGATCTCGGAACCACTGTCCCCGAAGACTCGTATAGCACCGTCGATCGCTTCGGCAGCACGTGCTGCATGGAAGAAGTGGGACAAGAAAGTGCGCAGCCAGATATCCGGGGCCGAGCCTCCACTGCCAGTGGAGATCCGGCTGCTTGCCCTTCGCTTGCACCTCGACCTTCTGGCCGCCGGCCTCTGGGGGCCCTCTGACGAGGAGTGGACTACCAATTTACTCGACCTCATCTGCGAGGTGATGACAGATGAAGAGGACGAGGTGCATTTGGAAAAGGTTGAAAGCACGCGAGCTGCCCTAGTCGCCAACGGCTTCGCCTTGCTCTTCGATGAGCTGAAGCAAGTCGGTGGAAACGAAGTCGATCTCGCTGCGCAAGAGATGTGGGCAATGGCAGCGAGCGCGGTCGCCAAGGCGCAGGAACCGGATGTCAGCCATCATCTCCTACACCCCGGACGCGCATACGGGCGTATCGCCACAGGCACGGCCGTGGAACGACTAATTCAACGAGCGCGCGAAGCAGCCGATGATCCATGGGCCGAAACTCGGGCACTCCTCGCAGCTGAGGGATTGAACGCAGAGCTGCGCGACGGAGCCTGGACAGCCGACATCGGCGAGAAGAAGAGCCGACGAGCTACTGCTGCGAGGATTGCAGAGGTAGCCGGAGCGCCGTGCTGCGTGAAGGTGGTTAGCGACCATGGGGCTTGCTGCGTTCTATGGGCAGGAAGCGACATCGCGTACGGCGACAGCGTGACTAGACTGTGGAAACTATTTAGGATCAAAGTGATTGGCGGGCCGACATCAACTATCGCGGGATCTGATGGCCTTGCCGGTGCGCGCCGTACATATCCAATATGGTCTCCGAAAGGCGAAATAGCCCAAATCGCCAAAGAAATGGGGATGGATGACCAACTTCTGTCCACCTTCCTTGCGGAGTTCACAACGTAGGTGTGTCACCGCAACTTGGCCCGACTAAGTCTGGTTCGACGGTTGGCTACGCGTGGCCAAACCAGACAGAGGATTCGGCTTGGCAGATCACCGAACTAGTATCACAGCAGAGTTCCCTGTTCAGGACCCTCGGAGACGTCCGTAAGTAGTGTGCGTAACGCGTCGGGGGAGTCCACTGGTGTTGCTCCCTCGTCAATGAGGAGTTGATTCCCGGGCGGTGTATTGTCTCCGTAGGTGAGCGTCAGCAGTCGTCGGCTCAGCTTCTGAGCTTCACGGCCCGCAGCAAGCGAGCCCCCGGATTCTCTTGCTTCGACGACCAGCACTGACCGGGACAGGCCGCAGATCACGCGGTTGCGGGCCATTGCACTATGCGCAGCCCAACCTTGGTTGGGTGGGAACTGTGAAACGACTAGATGGTTGCCTTCAGTGAGAAGATCATGCAACGCGTCTCGCGGATGAGAGCGTGAGATTCCTTCGGGAAGTACGAATATAGTCCTGCCTCTGTTCGCCAGCGCAGAAGAAGCTGAGACCGTATCGACACCACGAGCGTTCCCAGCTACAAGGCAAAGATCCGCGGCAGCAATGACTTTCCCCGCCCTTGCCGCGGCTGATGCGCCTCGATCGCTCACGTCCCGGGAGCCGCTGACCGCTACGCAATCCTGCGTCACTAGTTTGGGGTTGCCCTTGTAGAACAGCACAGGGACTATCGGCCTGCCACGGACTGCAAGCATGTTCGGAAAAGCTGGATCGCCGACGGCGAGGACCCCTATGTCCTCGGAGGAAAGGCGCGCAGCGTGATCCTCGACTCGCGACATCTCAGACAGGTGCTTTTCGATCGCATCCTCGAGCACTTCGCGATTGAGAAGAGCTTTGGTAACCCGCGCCGGGGTGCGAAACAGATGAAAGGCCGCCAAGACGCGAAAGAGCTGTGAACTGTCGCTCATTTTAGTTGCGCATCGTTTTCGCTGCGGCCAGCCCAAAGACTTCGGTTGCACCAACGGCGCGTGCGGCGCGCGCGGTCTCGTTTTGACTCATGCCGGTCCAGAGAACGTCATCCACGACGATGCAGGACCCGCAGATTTGATCCTCAAAGTAGAACGCACCGGTGACATCCGGGGGGTTATCCCCCTTTCGGGGGCCACGTAGTGGGCCGAGCGCAGTCACGAATGGTTTGCCGGTCTTGCGGGCCACAGCTCTCCCGAGTAGCTCACCCAGACTGCCGCCGGTTCCGTTGGACCCAGGAACACTGGTAACGACGCTTGCTCGCGAATAGGCGGGGTGGCTTTGGACTACGTCAGATAGGCCATTGGCGAGGTAGTGGAAATCAGGATCGATCCTAAGCATCGCTGTCGCAGTATGCCGTTGATACTTGAGGTCGTTGATCGCTTGGCCGCTCCGCGTATTGCTCCATTTGGAAGCGGGGAGTCGCGTGTTGATTGTTTTGTATCGGTCGAGCGCGATGGCGAGATTGAGGTTGCCAAGGCCAGCCAGAGGAATTGCCGGATGATTGAGCAGAACCTTCACAAGTCGATGAGCGTCCTCAGGCACTCCGTACGGCCAGTCCAGAACGAGCGTTTCACCAGCGGATGTGACCTCGAGTCTCGGTGCGTATTCGAATTGGTTCCTGAACAGATGTGAGAGGTGATACCGAGAGGCGTCGTCTGCGATTAGATACATCCGGGTGGCCCGGTCCGGCCCACCCGGGTTGATGCGCACAGTCTTCACGCGGGCTATTCGACCTCGGCTGTCGGAGCCAGCGGCCTGGCAATAGTAGAAGTCGCCTGCGAGCTCTGTGGATGCCTCTGATACCGATGCAGGTGCGCTTCTATCTGGCTCAGACTGCGCCTGAGTATGAGGCGCAGGTCCGCGGGACGGAGTTCCGTAGGACTTCGTCCCGGGGCTCGATACACGGACCCGGGTCTTTGCGCTATGTATGGCTCTGGTTGCCCGATCGTGAACTCGCTCAAGTAGGCCCATTACGAATCCTCGAAACCCGACTGGGCGTCGTCAAACTTCAGAGTGCGCGCGTTCTCGGACACTGTCCGCACCGTGCCTTCGGAAAACCCAAGCGGGTCCGTTGCCTCGATCTCGATGGTCACGCTCACTTCGGCGTCGCCGTCACGCAGGTGAGCGAGCACCTCATCGGCGATATTCTTGAAGTCCAGTGCAATCCGATCGGCATCGAGCGTCTTGACGCCAAAGAACCGAGTATTACGTGGCGCGGGTGGGGGTTTCGGTGTCTCGGAATCCTTGTCGGTTCGACGGACGTTCGTATCGGCGTCCTTGTCGTTGGAGTCTCCTCCGTTACGCTCGTCTGCTTTGGACTCAATGTCACGCTGGGCTGACGCACGATCCGGTCTGACAAGCAGTAACGAGTCGGTTGGTGCGGGCGCGGGGTCCTTGTCGCCCGGAATCCACAAGCCTATGTAGCGGTCCGCGCTTGCGTCATAGTCGGTTGCCAGCGCGTAGGCATCGGTCTCCCAGATCATCGGCAGCTCGACGACGCCTTCGTCGAGCACCCGTCGATCGCGCAGTCGCGGCATGTAGGTGTACTGGCTGTACAAGCCCCACAAAGTCCCCAACGACACGTGGCCGTCTTTCCAGATCTGTGGAACCTTGTTGATGGACAACCGGATCGTGGCCGCCGCCTGGCGGGTAGACAGGTCTCCGTCGTTTCCGAGTCGACGGCAGGCGCGTTCGGCGAGCGACTCGGACTGGCCTTCGACCTTGACCTCGCGGATCACGAATGGTGCGCTAATGTCCTTCTGCGCAGACGGCACAAGTGCCCACGTGAACGTTTGCAGCAGGCGAGAACTCGCGGTCTGGCCGGCCTGGTCTCTGCGTTGCGCTGCTTGGTTCTTCTGGTTTTGAGTGAGGTCGAGATCGGTCTCGTTGTCGAGGACGTGCCGCCAGCCGAGGTAGTCACGGACCGCGTTGTCGAGCTCCTCAAGTCGTGCCTCGTCAGCCGCGAGGAAGATGACCATGTTGCGGTGCGTTCGACTGGCGCTGCCCCTCTGCTCGGTTGCCTTCTGTGCGAACTCCTTTGCCGGCGAATCTGTACCCCGCTTGTGCGCAACCTTGGGGTGCAGGACGACAAGGCGTGCTTCGTCGATATCGGGAATGTCGGCGTTGACCTCGGGGCACACGTGAATCCCGGCGAAGTCGCCGCGCGACCGCCCTTGCGTCTGCAGGCGCTGCACGATCTCGGCCCACACGTCTTCTTTGTGCAGGCGCTCGGCTTGGTCTTTGGCCGTACGGGTGATGTTTGCCTGCAGGTCGTACCAATACTTGCCGGAGCCGGAATAGAAGTAGGTGGCGCGGTCCTGCAACTGGTTGAGTGCGGAGTGGAAGTTGCCGGGAACATCGCCCGGGATTGCGGTACCGAGGAACACCCGCTGTGTCGCAATCCCCTTGCTCGAAGCACCAGGGGCGACAGTCGGAGCCGCACCGAAGAACACGGTACGGGCGAGTCGCTTGGTCAGCGACCGCTGGCCGAACAGCGGCTTGTCCTTGTCGACCCGCGCAGGTTCGGACTGCGGACCATCCACATCGGCATCGATGATCGCTTTCCACGAATCCTGTAGGTACTGGGTCAGTTCGGAGTTCACTTCTGACGTGGCGAGTGGAATCGATCCGGGCATGATGAGCGGTGACGCATCCTCGCCCGTCCACAGGGCGTGGATCACCGTCGACATCAGCCGCAACACACCACGGGTTCGTTGGAACCGCTCGAGGGAGGACCATTCCTCGTACAGGGTGTCGAAGAGCTCGGGATGGATCGGGTAGGTCTGCTTGATGCGATCCTCGTAGGCAGTGTCGCGCGACTCGCGTGGGAAGTCGTCGGTGTACTTTCGGTACATTTCGACGTACGACCGTGCGGTTGCGTTGATTGCGGCGAGCGCCGCTGCGTCGGGCTGGGTGAACAGTCGTTGCTTGACGATGTGGTACGCCTCGGTGGAGGAGGCGGGCCGCCACTGATCTGCCACACGACGTACGACGTTCTGCAGACGCTTGAGGGCTTCCAACCCGTGGGTGCCGCCGACTTCCTCGGCATTCCCGATGACTGGCTCGGAATCGTCGCCACTCTCTGAGGCTGGGATTGAAATGGCCAGCAGTATCCCGGACGTACCTTTGGCGGCTTCAGTCAGCGACTGAGCGAACGTGAACTGGTCATCGAAGGTGCCGCCGGCCAGGTCGTCTCGGCCCACGAGGGATCGTGCATATGCCACCCACTCGTCGACCAAGATCACTGCCGGTGAGTACGCCGCGAGGAGGTCGTGAAGCGCCTGGCCGGGCGGCGTGCGGTCGGCGTCGGCTTTCGCCACGATGGCGTAGGCCTCTTTGCCACCGAGCTGCCAGGCAAGCTCGCCCCATACCGTGTTGACGTGAGTGTCTCCATGCAGCACACCGGAAGGGCTGAGGTGGTTGCCCACGATTGCGACGCGGTTCGCTTTGTCGCCTGTGTACCCGCTGGCCACCAGCAGTTCCTGCACGTCCTGCGGGAAATCACCGGCCGGCAGACCTGCGGCAACGTGCCATAGCGACAGCATCGAGTGCGTTTTGCCGCCACCGAAGTTGGTCTGCAAGTTGATGACCGGCGATGAGTTGTCGTCGCCGGACAGGCGCCGGACAGCGCGGCCAATCAAATCCTGCAGTCCCTCAGTTAGATAGGTTCGCCGGAAGAACTCGACCGGATCGGCGTAGTCGGCGTCGACCTCACCGCCACTGGCGACTTTATAGAGATCGGCGGCGAACTCAGAGGCGTGGAAGTTGCCGGTGGCGACGTCCTGGTGGGGCGGTAAGACATCCCGCCACGGCTTGAGGCCTGTCGATTCAGGATTGTCGACCGCCGCTTTGAGGGCCTTCTTGTCGGCTTTGTCGGCGGTAACACGGCGCAGGTTGAGGCGGATCTCCTTGACCTCGTCGCCTTCCTTCGCGGCGCCGATCAGTCGGAGCAGCCGCTCGCCGGTGTCGAGTGCGCGGTATGCGTCGTCGTCGCTGAAGGTGCCGTTGTGTGCCCAGGAGTTTCGGGCTTCACGAAGCTCGCTCGCGTAGGTCTCACCGGATCGGCCCAGTTCACTGTTGAACGGGTACCAACCCTGTTTGATACCACCAGTGATGTTGCCCTCGGTGAGCATCCGGAACTGGACCTGAGGGTCGCGGGGATCGTAGGTCCGGTCACCAGCTGAGTTGTTGCGCTGGTCCTTTGCCTGCACCAGCTTGACCCATTCGGCGCCCTTGGCACGGTCGGCACGCCCGATCACCGTGGAGATGAAGTCGTCCAGGGCTGGTGCCATCGCCTGGAACATGCGGTCGATGCGTTCACGGTTACTCGTCGCCATCGTCTCTCCCGTTCTCGTTCAGTTGGTGTGCGTGTTGGTCAGGTGATATCCGAGGTACCCGATGAACAGTGTCGGAATTGCGGGGTGCCCATCGAAATGTGCATCCGAGGGCTTGCCATCCCGATCCGGGCCAGCTTGAAGTGGGCCTTCATCTCGACCTGCTCGCGTGGGTCAACGTCTGTCGGAACCGGAAAGACTCGTTCGTCTCCGAACTGCTTCATAGTCCTGCCGGTTTCCGTCTCGCCGAACTTGCCAGGCGGGAAGGTCTGGAATCCAGATGGCGTGTTGTGGAGGTACTGATCCAGGCTGCCGTCCCACTTGGATTCTGCGCGCGCTCGTGCGTAATCAGCCATTGCGAGCACCGCGTCCCAAGCGGTGCGCAGCGCCGAGTCGTTCGTGTCGAGCTGATTGAGTCGGGCTACTTCTGACGTGTCACCGGTGAAGCAGACCGAGTCGATCTGGTCGATGCGATCGAGTAGTTCGTCGAAACTCTGTGGCCGCGACACTCGGAACTCAGGAGGCACGTCGAGGTACTGCGACTCGTAGTCGCCGGACTCGTTGAGCCTCGATTCCAGCCATCTGGCGCGATCGCGTATCTCGTCGACGTCGATCCGTGCGAGCTCGGTCTCGAGCTGCGAGTCCTTAAGTTCATTAAGCAGCTGTTGGTTCTGGTCCTCTAGCTGTTCGACACGCGTCTGCAGGAGATCGACCCGGTTCTCAAGTGACCGGACTCCGGCGCGCTCAGGATCGCTCCTGCGGATTCTGCTAACGAATTCGGTCAGCGTCCGTTCGGTGATCTCCTTGAGACCCAAGACCCGCCGTACGAGAGTGATTTCCTCATCGTGCTGTGGCGGCGCAGTGGCCGCGGCCTCTTCAGGGGGCGAAGCCTCATGGACCGATGGTTCGGTCGCATCTTCGGGCTGGGAATTCTCTAGGCTTTTGACAAGTCGACGATTCTCTAATCGGTCATACCGTCGACGCATTTTCTGAACCGTGGCGTCCGGCGGACGGGTGGACGCCTGCTGACGCGCGATCTCCCCGAGTAGATATTGGATCGCCCTGTCACCCTTAGAGCCCAGACTTCGTGTGCCCAATATTCTATGGCGTCGAGCGTCGAGCGCATCGTCCCAGGTCACGCCTGGCTGGTAACTGCGGATCGCCCAGACAGGTGCCGCGAGCTGGTCGCCGACCCGTTGCCGAAAGACCTCCGTACTGTGTGGGTCTAGGACGATGACCTGGGCCAGCCCATATACCTCGCGTGCCCACTGATCGACCTTCCGGGCGAAAGCGTCGACCGGGATATCCGCCACATTGTTTGTGCCGGCGACGAAGACCAACCCGTGGCGGCGATCATCCTCGAGTATCGAGACGAGCCGATCAACGGATGCCGAACCGAACAACTGGTGGCCCGAGGCGAACTCGAGCTGGCCATCGCGGAGCGGCAGGGCCTGCATCAGGTACCGCGCGAGGCGCGGCACCTTCACGAATCGCGCCTGGCTGTTTCGCACAGAAAGCGAGATCCACCCGCCTTCATCGGTGCTGCCATCGGCTATGACTTCGGTAGACCACCTCCCGGTGTTGCCCCCGTCCTCCTGCAGCTCAATGCGAATGGTCGTGGAGTCACTGTCGATGCGCCGTACCGTGAGGCTCGCGCGGGCATTTCCGTAGTCACCGGACTCGCTGAGATCGACATCGAAGTCCTTCTCGCGCAGCCACGCCGCGAGTTGCGGGATCGCGCCATCAAGAAGGTCGTCGCCTTCCGCACACCGCATGATGGTCACGTAGTCGCGCGACCTATCGGTTTCGATCGCCGCGGCCGTCACAGCTCAGCTCCGTCATCAAAGTCGAGGCTGGTCTGGTCGCCGGTTGTAGCCGCGGGGGTACTCGCAGATTCCAGGATTTCCGGCCAACTGGTCACCAGCGCGTTGAAACTCAGCGCGTCTTTGGTCCAGCCATTCGATTCAGCGATGCGGAACAGCAAATGAGCGAGTTCCTTCACCAAGTCGGATTCGATAGCCCCGTCAGGGCGATTCAGAGCATCACGAAGGAAGTCGCCGGTCGGTGCGATGCCGTCACGTTCCAGGGTCTTGATGAGGTGGTGCAGCGCTTCCCAGTTGCTGGTGTGCTCGTCGGTGAGAATGTCGTATTCCCAAGGCAAGTCGCTTGGCTTGAGGAGCTGCACTTTACCTGCGCGGCTGGTCAGGATCTCGCTTCGGTCCATGACGTCGACGCTAGTGTTGCGGGCCCGGGCGAGGTTGTCGGCATCACCGAATTTCCCGACACCGTAGCCATGGTGGCGATACCATGCGATCGCGAAACGGCTTGTCGAGTCGAAGTCGCCTTCCTGCTCATTGAGGACCTGATCAAGAATCTCGTTGATCCGGGTCAGCGCAGATCGCACCGTCATCTTCGAGCCATCGGGTTCCAGCACAGCTGCGTAACGACTGAATACCGCCATTCCCGGGCCGATCGCTGCCTGTGGAAGGTCAACCGGGGCTATCTGCCCTTGCTGCAACTTGCGCAACGCGTCAGGCAGTTCGTCCTCAAGTGTGGAGATGAAATCGCGACGGTCTGTCGTTGGGGCTTGAGGAGATCGCGGGCGGAGTGAAAGCACGATGGATGAAGCGAGCGCGTTGGTTCCGCTTGCGATCATGCGGTTGCTGAGTTCGGAGCGATTGGGCCAAGTTGATGTTATCTCCCAGCCTGAGCGAATCATGCCCTCCAGCAAGGTTTCCCAACCAGTCGACGCGGTCCCTGCCACGTCTGATTCTGACTGTTTGAAGGCATACCATACCGCCATTGGAAAGTCGGATGACGCTGATCTCCGTGCCTTCGCAAATACGGCCCTGAAGCCGTCTTCGAAGAACGTGCGCGCGCCGTCTCTACCACTGTGTCGGTAGGGATTCGCCACAAGTTCCTCTGATTTTGGAACTAGCATCGTCCCGAATAGGGACGGATAAATCGACCGTAGACTCCGCCTCATCCAGACGTAGAAGTAGTCTGACAGGTCGGAGTATCCAATGTTGTCGTAGTACGGCGGATCCGTATGAACAATGGCGTTTTCGAAGCTCCGATTTGCTGCGTCGGCTTGAGAAACAGTCGCTGGAGCGGAACCTGGCAGCAACTCAGCGGTCTCGGCGGTCCAGAGCAGCGAGTTGCTGAATGATCCAGTGTTGACGCCAAGGGGTGCGACCTCCGCAAAATCCCACATCATCGGAAGTGCTTGACGCGCGAAGGTTGAGCTAGTCGATTCCCGCGAGACGTACCAGTTGACCAGGGTGGAGTTTCTGTCAGTCATCTTACTGACCACAACCGCGAGGTATGTTGCCACTGCGTCGGCGTAGGTGGGGGACCCGCTGTCGGCGAGGACTCGTTCGCGGGCTTCGGTGACGAGGTCGCTGAAGGTGGTTAGTGCGACGAGTTGGCGGTTGGTGAATAGGTCAGTCCATTTAGTCATGCCATACGCCTGCACTCGAAAACTTGGTGCTTGAGGTGGAATCTCAGCATTAGGTATGTCATCCGGCTTCGCGAGGTTCCCGGCAAGTGCCTGGTCTTCGGTCGGCCGTTGGTACAGTCGCTGTCGGCTTCCCTCGGCGACGACCGCCATCAATTGCTTTCGCAGCCGACCTGCTCGCCCTTCTGAGCGGACGTACTTCAAGTCTACGGCCGTCGCGCATGCAACACAGTGAGCACCGTTGCGTCCCACCGTCCCATCGGTGTCTTTAGTGGGTGCTGTCGACGTGTCGTGTGCAATTTCGAAAGCAACGTGCTGCCCGGAGGGATGACTGGCGTCGGGCACGACGGTGGGGACGACGTAGGCTTCTTTGCCCTTCTTCTTTCCGAGCCACCAAGAGCGCACGAGGGGCATTTCGATTCCGCATGCGGGGTTGGGGCAGGTGACGGTGCGTGCCCAGATCCAGGCGATGACAGTGGCGTTGGTACCGTCGGCAAGGGCGGCTTTGGGATAGAGGTGGCCAATGCGCTTTTCAGCTTCGTCGCGCATCCATTGGCCGTAGGCGCGGACGTCGGCGGCGAGTCCTTCGGCACCTTTCCATTGTCGGATTTCGGAGTCGGCAAGCCCAGGGAAGATAGGCGGCTGGTCGCGGAACTTCGGTGGGATCTCGATGAGCGCTTTGTTGATAAGCACCGCGACAGGGTTGAGGTCGGAGGCGTGGGCCTCGAGTCCGAGGCGTTGGGCTTCGAGTGGGATGGTGCCGCCGCCGGCGAACGGGTCGAGGATGGGTGGCGGGTTTCCGTTGGTGGACTTGAGAATCTCGGCGTGGGCTTCGGTGAGGAGGTTCTCGTCGCGGATGTTCTCCCAGACGACGAGGCGTTCGATCAGCTTGTGGAGTCGTTCGCGTTCTTTGCGTTGCAGTTCCTCGGTGGGGAACTCGTCGGGTCGTGCGGACGGATCGTCGACGAGCTGAGCGAATAGGACGGCGCGCGCGGCGGCGAGCGGACGGCGCGCCCACCACAGGTGCAGTGTGGAGGGGTGGCCGTGGCGGATGGACTTCTCGCGAGCGGATTCGCGGTTGATTGCCTCCAGCGGGAGGGCCACCTCGATGAGCTTCTTCTTCGTCGTCACGTCTGCGTGCCTATCCGTATCGTTGTCGTGCGTACTCGGGTCTCCCGTTCCCCCTTGGGCTAGAACGGCTGTTTGCCTTTGGACCAGGTCTTGTTCCAGTCGCCTCGAATGCCGGTGCTGTCAAACCCGCCGAGGTCAGTGCTGGCGAAGGGGTCGTCGATGTAGCGGACCTCGTCGTACTGCGCACCGCGTGGGTCGACGCGGACCAGCGCAAGGCGATATAGCGGTGCAGCGTTCTTGCCGACCATAACTTCGTTGTGAGTGACGAAGAAGTAGTCGGCGCCGTCAATGCGTGCCTTGACTTCGATGCGGTAGGTGTCGCCGTCGGCGTCAGTCGACAGGATGTCGAAGCCCTTGTTGTTGAAGGCTTGTTCGACTGGCTTTCTCCCGAGTTCGCGTTCACGAGCCAGGACTAGATCGACTCCACGGCGTTCCACCGCTTTGGTTTCGGTCGCATGAACGGGCGCGTTTGCGGGTACGTCCTCTTCGAGCATTGCGAGCGGTAGTACGAGGGCTGCGGTGAGCAGGTTCGGCGGTTTGGTCGACATCAGTTCCTGCTGGTCGAGGAGGGTAAGTCTGGAGCGGAGGCGATGGTCGATCTCGACGGCTTTGCGATTGAGGCTGTCCGAGGACTCCTTGGGTTTGTCGCCGGCGCGTTCTTTGTCGGAAGCGACCGCGGCGTCGAGGAGAAGGCGTTCGGACTCCCCATTGAGGCGCTTGGTGACAAGTTCGCGAGTCTTGGCGAGTTCGGCTGCTCGTCGCGGTCGCACCTCGTTGAGGTAGTCAGGTAGTCGGTGGGCGATGATCCAGCTGGTGGCCTTGTCTTCGGCTTCGCCGAGCCAGGTCTGAGTGCGGGCAGCGGTGACCGCGGGGTTGTCGGGTGCGGCGACGCAGTCGAGGTATGGGGCGGGCCCCGCCGGTGTCACGGTGCCGTGGCTGTCGACGTAGGCATAGTTGAAACGCCTGGCCACTGTCGCGCTGGTGGCGTCGGTTACCTCTTCTATGACCCCGACGAGGAGGTGGGGCTCGTCGAGCTCGGCAGAGACCAGCACGGTGCCGGTGTTCAGTGCCCGTCCGAACTGGCGGATGGCTTCGTCCATCACCGCGTCGTGCAGGGGGTGGCCCGGTGCGAGAAGATCCGCGCGGGCGAGATCGTCGGGCTGGACACGGCTCAGGTCGAAGCAGACGCGGTCGTAGCGTGTGGCGATCGGCCCGTGCTTGCTCGCGCGGATGTGGGCAGGCACGTTGGCGATCTCGTAGCGGCCTTGTTCGCGTCGGGCGATGCGGCCGCCAAGCCGGGTGAATGCGGCTTTGAAAGCGAGCTCGATGTAGTGCGGCTGCAGGCGGCGCGCGCGGGCCTCATCCATGGCGGCGCGGAGTTTGGCGAGCTCGGCGTCCGCGAGATGGTCCGAAGCCAGCGCCCGTTCTTCGAGAAGTTCGCGCAGACCGTCACCAACAGACTGATCGATCACCTCGTGCATCCTGGCCTTGATGTCAGGCCGTTCGCCGTACTGGATGGCTTCCTTGAGTAGATCCCGCAGCGGTCTGTCGGTGAATGCTTCACCGAGAACATCGAATACCTTGCCGCCATAAGCTTTTCGCTGCTCGTCGATCTTCTCGAGAAGCCGCGTGAAGACCGCGCCTTCGCGGGTGTTGTGGGCGACGATGTTCCACAGTCGACATACTTCTTCTTGGCCGATGCGGTGGATGCGGCCGAAGCGCTGCTCGATGCGGTTCGGGTTCCACGGCAAGTCATAGTTGACCATGAGGTGCGCGGCCTGGAGGTTGAGGCCCTCGCCGGCTGCGTCGGTAGCGATCAGAATCTGGCAAGTGTGGTTTTTGGTGAACTCTTCGGTGATCTGTCGTCGGTCGGCCCGGCGCACCCCACCGTGGATGGAGCGGACGGCGTCGGGGTTGCCCAGCAGTGTGCCGATCTTGCGCTGAAGGTACTCAAGGGTATCTCGGTGCTCGGTGAAGATGATGAGCTTGCGGGGTCGGCCGTGGCCGTCGTTGGTGAGTGCGTGATCTTGCAGGATCGTGGAGAGCTCGGACCATTTGCGGTCGGTGCCGCTGTCGCGGACCCGTCGTGCGCTTTCGGTGAGATCGGCGAGCTCGACCAGCTCGGCGTTCAGCTCCTCGACAGTTTGCGCTGCGGTCGCGGCGTCGAGCAGTTCTTCTTCGAGGTTCTCGAGTTCCTCGGAGTTGTAGTCATCGGCATCGATGTTGTTTTCGTCGATCGACGGTTCGGCCTCGCGGAAAGTGCCGTTCTGAATCTCAGCCTTGCGGCGCTCGAGCCGTGCTGTGCGCCGACGGAGGCTTTGGTAGATCGCCTCGGGGCTGGATGCCAGGCGCCTCTGCAGCACGGTCAGCGCGAAACCGACAGTGTTCTTGCGTTTGCCGCCGACGCGGTCGGCGCGGTTCATGCCCTCGCGGACGTAGGTCGTGACCTGCTCGTAGAGATCGTATTCACCCGCGGTGAGTTCATAGGGCACCGTCTCGGCGACGCGCTCGGGAAAGAGTTTTTTGCCCTCGAACGTGAGCAGGTCTTCTTTCACCATGCGGCGCATGATGCCGTCGGTGTTGGCGGTCTTGGTGTTCTTGCCGGCGAAGCGGTCGCGATCGAGCAGGGTCAGGAACAGCTGGAAGTCCTCCTCCTTGCCGGAGTGGGGGGTCGCGGTCATCAGCAGCAGGTGGCGGGTGATGGTGCCGAGCATTTCGCCGAGCAGGAACCGTTTGGTCTTTTCGACCTTGCCGCCGAAGTAGTGGGCACCCATGCGGTGGGCCTCGTCGACGATGACCAGGTCCCACTCGCTGTCTTTCAGTTGGTTCTGGAGCACGTCATTGCGCGAGAGTTGGTCCATGCGAGCGATGAGTAGCGGGTGGCCTTCGAAGGCGTTGAGGTCGACGCTGCTGTCGATGAGCTGATTGGTGAGCAACTCGAACCGCAGACCGAACTTGAAATACAGCTCGTCCTGCCACTGTTCAGCGAGGCCGCCCGGCGCCACGATCAGGCATCGCTGCACGTCGTCGCGCAGGATGAGTTCTTTGATGTAGAGACCCGCCATGATCGTCTTGCCCGCACCCGGATCGTCTGCGAGCAGGTAGCGGAGCGGCGTACGCGGCAACAGTGCTCCGTAGACGGCGCGGATCTGATGAGGCAGCGGTTGCACGTCGCTCGTCGCGACCGCCAGCATCGGGTCGAACAAACCGGCTAGCTGGATGCGCTGCGCCTCGGCCACCAGCTTGAAGTCCGAGGCCGAAGCGTCAAACGCACGACTACCGGACGTCGCGACCGAGAGGGCATCCTCGTCCTTGCGGAACACGACCTGCTGGCCAAGCGCGCCCGCCGTCGTCTTGTAGGTCAGTTCGACCGCATCGCTTCCATGCGCCTGCGCCGCGATGACGGTCACCACCTGGGCTGGGATTAGCCCCTCCACACGGAGCCCCGGCTTGAGGTGTTCGAGCAGCATTCGTGTCCTCCTGGTCGATAGCCTCGCCACGTTAGTCGCAGACTCCGACAGTTTCAGGGTCTTAGCGACTCCGGATCCGACTTTCGCTAATCTTCGCACCAACATCGGTTAGGGGAATCGGGCGTATGGGACGAGACGATCGGGCGCGCATCAAAGCACTCGCACACACGGCTTCGGAGCTGATCAAGCAGGCTGAGGAACTGCGCAAAGTCCGGAGGCAGGTAGGGGAGTTGGGCGCGGCGGCCGACGCGGAGCTCCGGCAACGCGTCGTGGACCTCGAGTTTGACAGCGAGCAGATCAAAGTTTTGCCCCTTCGCCCCGGCGACGTCGATCTCCTGGCGAGCATCGAGAAGGCTCGACAGCTCAGGATGCTATCGGCCAGCGACCGTTCGTTGATTGACAGTCTTTCCCCAGACGTTGAACGTGCCGTCGACGATGCTCGTGGTTCTGTCGGGGCCCGCCGAATCTTTATGAGTAAAGAGAAACGAGAAGCAGGCCGCCAAGCTGGCGAGTTTCTCGAGCGATACCTGGAGTGGGCCGAGGTGGAGAAGGTATCTGACCGGCTGCCCAGTCTGATCGTGACAGCCACGGAAAGCAGCTCGCTGGGTGACGTCCGCTCGGCGTTTACTGACTGGCTATCGAAACCGCGGGAAATCCGAGCTTGGGGTGACGTAACTGTGATCGACGGTGCGCCAGCAACAGGACTCGGCAGCGCAGTGACGACGATCAAACGTGTCGCGGACGCCGAGAACCAAGCCAGGGCCGACGCACTCGAAGCCGGCAACACCGTTCGGCACGTTGAAACTGAGAAACTCATCAGCGACATGCCCGTGGAGAGGCTCAAGGACGCCACACGAGACCGGCTGCGCGTTAACGCTTTGACGGACGCAGGCATCACGACCGTGGCACAGGTGATGGAGCACGGCGAGGTACTCGAAGGCCTGCCGGGCGTCGGACAGACCACCGCCACACGTATGCGCGGGGCTGCTCAGACCCTCTGGCAGACCACTTACGAGGAGATGCCGGTCCGGATCGACATCAATAGCCGAACCTCGCACGGCACGAACCTGCTGAAAGCGCTGGGCAGCTGGAGGGCCTTGCGCGCCGGGCAGCCAACAGCGCGGGAAACCGAGCTGTTGCAGCCCATGGCTGCGCTCGCCGCGTCGGCGTTGGACACGCCGTTGTTGCTTGCAGTCTTCGCTAAGCGCGACTCCTACACAGCGGACCACCTCGTGCAGGACATGCACGCGGTCAAGACTCGCGCGCAGTCAATCAGTGCGGCCACGAATACGGTCACAGACCCGTGGGACGGCTTCATGGAGCATCCTGCCGACTACTTCGCGCTGCTGTCCGAACTCGGCCTGTTGACTGAGGACGAGAACAGCATCTTCGGTGATCTCCCCACGGAGGTTATTGAAGCGGTGCGCCAACAGGAGCTTGACGGAAAGCACCTCAGGGCGTCGTTGCGTGGGTACCAGAGCTTCGGCGCCCGATTCGCGCTCGTGCAGAAGAAAGTGATTATCGGCGACGAGATGGGTCTCGGTAAGACAATCGAGTCGATCGCAGTCCTGACGCACTTGCGCGCCAGAGGCTCCCATCACGCACTTGTCATCTGTCCGGCTGCCGTCGTCACAAACTGGATGCGCGAGGTGGCCGCAAAGTCGACTCTACGTCCGCACCGGCTTCACGGATCTCAGAGGGAAAGCGCACTACGCCAATGGTCGCGAACCGGTGGAGTTGCTGTGACCACCTTCGAGACGCTCGCGTGGTTGAGCAGTGAAGATTTCTCGACGGATGGCATCGGATGCGTCATCGTCGACGAGGCGCACTACATCAAGAATCCGCATGCACAGCGCTCGCTACGCACGGTGAAGATCATTAACGACCTTCCTCGCGCAATGCTGCTGACAGGCACGCCGCTCGAAAACCGGCTTGATGAGTTCCGCAACCTTGTCGAGTACGTACGACCAGATCTCGCCATCGATGCGACCGAGTTGTCCCCCCGGCGGTTTCGCCAGCAAGTCGCACCTGCCTATCTGCGTCGCAACCAGGAAGACGTCCTCACCGAGCTCCCGGAACTGGTCGAGGTCGAAGAATGGTTGCCCCTATCGGCCGAGGACATGAACGCCTATCGCGCGGCAGTGTCAGAAGGAAACTTCATGGCCATGCGGCAAGCCGCGATGACGCAAGGCAAGAAATCGCAGAAGATGGCCCGGCTGCTCGACCTGATCGAAGAAGCGGAGTCAAACGAACGCCGCGTGATCGTGTTCTCCCACTTCCGTTCCGTCCTCGACGAAGTTGTGCGGGCACTGCCTGGCAAGGTATTCGGACCGCTGACCGGGTCGGTACCGGCTGCTCGGCGACAGGAAATGGTGGACAAGTTCTCGGCCGCCGGACACGGCGCGGTGCTGGTGTCCCAGATCGTCGCCGGCGGTGTGGGCCTCAACATCCAGGCCGCGTCCGTGGTGGTCATCTGCGAACCCCAGCTCAAGCCGACTACCGAATGGCAGGCCATTGCCCGCGCGCGACGGATGGGCCAACTCGAGTCGGTCCAGGTTCACCGCCTCCTCACCGAGGAAGGCGTCGATCTCCGCGTTACCGAGATCCTCGCGCGCAAGAGGGAACTGTTCGAAGACTTCGCAAGGGTCAGCGACATCGCGGACAGCGCGCCGGAAGCTGTCGACATCTCCGAGGCGGAACTCGCGCGGGAGGTTATTGCGGAGGAGCGGGAGAGGCTGTTCACCAAGGAGCGGTCAGCACGTGACGCGGTCGTGTAGGTCTGCAGGATTTCGAGCTATGTTGAGCCAACGTGGTTCGGCTAAGACTGTCGTAGTCGTCAGTCATGATCCGGGTCATGACTCAGTGGATACCAGTGATCGGTGGGCTCACGACCGCTTTGATTGGCGCTCTCGCGGTTCTCTTGCGGGCTCGCTCCGAGATGGCAGCCAAAGGCAACTGGGAGCGCATTAAGCTCCTCCAAGAGATCAGCGAGAGGTTGGCTGAGGACGACCTGCGCTCGTGGATTGATCAGTATACGCATCTACTGATTCGCTCCACTGCAATAAGTTCGACCCGGGTGAAGGTGGGTCGATTCTATGCAGTCTTTGTTCCTGCCGGAACTGTGGCACTTGCAGGTGGCTGCATCGGCCTTGCTGGTGTAGTCGTAGACAGTGTCGAGATTACGTCGATTGCCACGATCATGTTTTGGGCGGGATTGGCGGCGACGCTGTTGTGTATGTTTATCCCGTTGGCGCCCGATCTCCTTCCCGGCGTGCCACGTAAACAGATGAACGGCGAGCTTCTCGCGCTCCGAAAGGATATTCTCAACTCCTACACTGGTGTCGGACGCGAAAGGGGGACGACCATCGCATCCGATATGTTTGCGGCATTCAGTGCGAGCCGGAAGGAGAAAACTGAATCTGCCGGGAATGAACAGAAACTCTGAAACGGAAATGAGCGAGGAAGGGAAGTAGGGGCACAGATCAACCGAGTTGGCGAGACATATGTCAGGGCTGGGCAAGTCCGGCATCCGGATCGCTACCCCTGCACGAGTCTCTGCGGCCTAGTAGTTCACGCGCGAGGGCATTGCTGGAGTCACGCTTTGGCAGATCAGGAACTGCTCATCCGGTGGTGCGCATGCCAACGTGACAGTCAGGTCCAGCCACTAGCTAGGAGGAAATAGCCGTGATCGGCTCGGCCGGACAGTCGCAGGAGGCAACGGCGGTTGCGGATCAACTCGATCGAATTGGTAGGAACCAAGCGGCCTATACCGTCCAGGTACGTCTAGGCCCGCCCAGTTGGTTCCGATCTCGCAAGCCAAGGGGTTGGTGAGGGTGCGTTTCACCGAGCCTCACCAGACCAGATGGCCGAGATCGACATCGTCACCGTCGAATCCGATGAAGCGAGACTCGTGCTCGAGTGCTTCGGAGGCGACGTTTCTGCCCTGCTTGTCGCACGTGCAAGGCATCATGCGCCTATGACCTACCCACTCGGCGTCGTAGCTGGCGCTGTGGCAACGGCCAAGACGGCTTCGCCGCTCGAACAGTTGACGATTGTCGTACCTACCGTGGGATCTGCAAGGGATGTTGTGCGCCTAATGGCGCGTGCTGGCGCGATCGCGAACACCACCGCCCTCCCGGTGTCTCAGCTGCTCACACGTTTGGCTCCTCCTGCTCTCATTCCCCGGCAACCGCTTCCATACCCACTCCTTGAAGCCGCGATCCAACGCGTCCTCGCCGAGGCCCCAGGTGTCTTCGCCGACGTCGCCGACGAGCCGATCACCGCCCAGGCTCTCGCCAGCGCGACCTGGGAACTCACCGCCATCGCAAATCCGACGATGGACTCGCCGTCCCCTCTGGTCGCAGACCTGCTCCGCATCTACCGAGCTGCCACCGACCGGCTCACCAGCTCGTACTACCTCCAGCACGAGGCCTACACGGCCGCCGCCGAACGTCTCGACCAGCTCGGCGCGATCATCGTCTACCACTCCGTTGCCGACTCGCGCGCTGAACAGACTCTCCTGAACGAACTTCAACAACGCGGCGAAACCATCGAACCGACCGTCGATGTCACGCCGACGCAGATCATCCACACCTCCGACGCCGACGACGAGGTCCGGGCCGTCGTCCGGCTCGTCCGCAAGCACCTCGCCAACGGCGTCCCCGGCCACCGCATCGGCATCTTCTACGGCAGCGACGACCCTTACCTGCCGCTGCTCCACGAACACCTCACCGCCGACCACATCGCATTCACCGGACCCGAATGCCACTCCCTCGTCGACCGCCCCACCGCCCGAGCACTACTCGGTCTGCTGGAACTCGACCACGACACGATGCCGCGACGCGAACTCTTCACACTCCTCGCCGAGAGTGTGCTCCAACGCCCCGACCTCGACGTCCAGCCCATCTCCCAACGCCGACTCGAACGACTCACCCGCGACGACGAACCCATCGTCGGCGGTACTGACTGGGAACGGCTCACCCGCGTCGGAGCGCACGAGAAACACCACGCGACTGCCGTGGCACTCCACACCTATATCCGTGAGTTGCAGACCGACCTCCGCGCCATCGTCAACGCGCCCGACTGGGCCACCGTCGCCGAGCACCTCACCGCGCTGCTCGCCCGCTACTTCCGCGCACCGACCAGCGACACAGCTGCCGCCGACCTGGCCGCGATCCGCGCCGACTGCGTCAGCCTCGCGCACATGGACGGCATCGCACCGGCGCCCACCGCAGCGCGCGTCCTCGACGCCGTCACGGTTCGGCTCACCGCTCACCGGGGCATGCACGGAGACTCAGGCGCCGGAGTCACCATCGGTCCGATCGCCGCGGGCGTCGGCCGCGACCTCGACGTCAGCATCGTCATCGGAGCCGCCGAAGGCATCATCCCCACACCCCGCCGCGACGACCCGCTACTGCCGCCCGAACTGGCCGGGATCACCGCCCGCGACCACATGGAACGCCAACGCCTCGCCTTCGCCAGCGCTGTCAGCGCCGGCCGTACCGAACGGATCGTCACGTTCCCTCGCGGCAATCTTCGTGGCGGCGCCGAGAAGGTCCCATCGCGCTGGCTCATCCCCGCGATGGCTCAGCTCGCCGGCCGCGACGTCAACGTCGTCAATTGGCAACGCGAGACAGAGAATTGCCCAGCAATCGTGGCGGTCGAATCGTTCGACGTCGCCGCCCAACGCGCCGACGACCGCATCGGTGCATCCGCCGCCTCGGACACCGAATGGCGGCTCCGCGAACTCGCCTCCGTGCCCGCCAACCGACGCCGCGGCACCCTCAACGACCCCATCATCAACCTCGGCATGGCTATGCGCAGCGACCGCCTCAATGGCCGCTTCACCCGCTTCAACGGCAACCTGTCGACGGTCAAAGACCTCATCACCACCTTCGACCACCCGGTGTCGCCGACCGGGCTCGAACTCTGGGTGCAAAGCCCCTACCAGTACTTCCTCGAACACATCCTGCGGCTGCGCGCCCTCGCCGACCCCGACGAGATCGCCCAGATCGACGCACTCACCCGCGGCACCCTCATTCACACCATCCTCGAGCGCTACGTCCTCGCTACCATCGACGGCGCCGAACTCGACGTCGGCCGCCTGCACCTCGTCGCCCAGGAAGTGCTCGACGAAGCACAGGCCGACAGTCCCGGCTGGCTGGAACAACTCTGGGCCAAAGACCGCGGCACCATCGTGCGCGACCTCGACGACTGGTTCGGTCATGACCACATCGACCACGCCGGCGGCTGGCAACCCACCCACGCCGAACAGAGCTTCGGCACCGGAACCGATCCCGAGGTCAGCCTGACGCTCGGCGACCACAGCATCCGCTTCCGCGGACAGATCGACCGCATCGACCGACACAGCGGCGGCCGCATCCGCGTCACGGACTACAAGACCGGCAAGAGCGATAAGTACCGAGATCTTACCGACCTCACGCCGACCAACTCTGGACTACAGTTCCAGCTCCCCGTCTACGGCCTGTTCGCGCGCACGCTGGGCGACGACGTCGAAGCCCGCTACTGGTTCGTCACCAGCAAAGGCAAGTTCGGCTCCATCGGCTACCCGATCACCGACGACGTCATCGCCACCCTCACCGACGACATGGACCTTGTCCACCGATCCATCCGTGCCGGCCATTTCCCACCCAAGATCGAGGACACCCACTGGGAACTCCCCGTCATCGACCTCCTCGGCCGCGCCGGACTGCGCCGCGCCTGGGCCGCCCTCGAAGGCGTCGACGAGATCGCCGACTACGTACGGAAGTACGGAGGCTGACATGACCACCGAGCACCTCGCCGACCAAGCAGCCCGCGACCGCATCACCACCGACACCGCCGCCGCCCTGTTCGTCGAAGCCGGCGCCGGCAGCGGCAAAACCCACTCACTCGTCGGCCGCATCTGCCAACTCGTGCTGCAGGACGGCATCGACCTCGACCGAATCGCCGCCATCACCTTCACCGAGAAAGCGGCCGCCGAACTCCGCGAACGCGTCCGCGTCGAGCTCGCCAAGAACGACACGGAACGTGCGCACGCCGCGCTCGAACAGATCGACACCGCCGCCATCGGCACCCTGCACGCCTTCGCCGCCCGCATCATCAGCGAACACCCCCTCGAAGCCGGGGTACCTCCGCGCATCGCTGTCGTCGACGCGATGGGCTCGCAGTTGTCGTTCGAACGACGGTGGCGCCGCATGCGCACCCGCCTCTTCACGGACGCCGCCCCACCCATGCTGGTGGACGCCATGGGCATCATCATGGCTGCCGGCGCCTCACTCGATCAGATGCGTGGACTCGCTGACGCGCTCGACCGCAACTGGGATCGCCTCACCCTCGACGACAACCCACAAGGCATCGCCCCCGCCGACATTGACCGCATCCTGCGCGAAGCCGACACCATCACCGAGAGGATCGACGACTGCCTCGACCCCGACGATAAGCTCGCGCAGCAGCTCGACAAGGTCCGCGAATGGCGCATCCTCGTTGCAGCAGAACGGGATGCGACCGGCTGGATTCCCATGGCGGGGCTGTGCCCGGGGCCCGGCAACGGCGGTGCCGGCAAGAACTGGCAGGGCGGTAAGGCGCAGGTCGACGAGATCAAAGCAGCGATCAAGGCGTTGCGCGACGAGATCTGCCCCGACGTCGTCGGCACCTACATTGACGGCGCCGTTCGGGTGGTGGTGCGCCATCTGTCCGAGATCGTCCTCGACGAAGCTAGCGAACGACAACGCAGCGGACAGCTCGAGTTCCATGATCTCCTCGTGCTCGCACGTGATGTGCTCGGCAAACACGCCGTCGCCGCCGCAGCGCACAATCGGTATCAGAGGGTGCTACTTGACGAGTTCCAAGACACCGACCCGCTGCAGCTCGAGTTGGCGCAGCGCATCGTTGCCGGCCTCGACGAAGCGGGCCGACTGTTCACCGTCGGCGACCCCAAGCAATCCATCTATCGCTTCCGTCGCGCGGACATCGCTGCCTACATGGCTGCTCGGGACTGCACCCCGTCCGCCGACGTCGTCCAACTGACCACCAACTTCCGCTCTACCCGACCGGTCATCGACTGGATCAACACTGTCTTCGGCCGGCTCATCGTCGCGGATGGCCACGTGCAGCCGGCATACACGCCGCTGCATCCCGCGCCTGGAAGGCCGCGGTGGGACATCGAGTGGGGTCCGGAGCCATTCGTGTTCCCCGACAACGACGAACCCGTCGACGACGAGGACTCACTCTCACCCGCCGAAGCCATCCGGGCGCGCGAATCCCGCGATGTCGCGCGGATCATCGCCACCGCCGTCGAAAAGGGCTGGCACAGAGAATCACTCGACGATGACAAGACCTACCGGCACGACGCGCTGCGATGGAAAGACATCTGCATCCTCATCCCATCGCGCACAGTGCTGCCGTTCCTGGAAAAGAGCCTCGACGCGGCGGGCATCGAGTTCCGTTCGGAAGCATCGAGTCTCGTGTACTCGACACAAGAGGTGCACGACCTGCTGGTGACCTGCCGGGCGTTGGCGAACACCGCCGATGAAGCCGCGCTCGTCGCCGCCCTGCGTACCCCGCTGTTCGGCTGCGGTGACGATGATCTGCTGCGCTGGAAAGCTGCGGACGGGCGGTGGAGCATCTACGCGACGCCGCCTACGGATGAGCTGGCTGACTCGCCGGTGGCGGCCGCGAACGCGTATCTTCGGGGGCTGTGGCTCGAGCTCGGCGATCTGAATCCGGGTGCGCTGCTGAGCCGGCTGGCGACCGATCGGCGTGTGTTCGAGGTGTCGATGGACTCGCCGCGTCACCGCGACGTGTGGCGGCGGCTTCGGTTCGTCATCGACCAAGCCCGTGCGTGGTACGCCGAGGACCGCGGATCGTTGCGCGACTACATCGACTGGGCCGACACCCAAGCCGACGAGAACGCGCGCGTCGCCGAAACTGTGCTTCCGGAGATCGGCGTGGATGCCGTGCGGATCATGACCATTCACGCCGCCAAGGGCTTGCAGTTCCCGATGGTGGTGGTTGCTGGGATGAGCGGCGGCTTCCGCACGCAGCTCGAACCACTGCTGTGGGATGACGACGGCACGTTGCAGGCGTGCGCGTCGAAATCGGTGATGTCGAAGGGTTACAAGCCGGCCGCTGCCACGGAGAAGGATCGCGCGGAGGCCGAGAAGAAGCGGCTGCTCTACGTGGCGTGCACCCGCGCCGAGAGTCATCTCGCGGTGTCCGGGTACGTGGGCAAAGGTGCCTCGTGGGGTGCGACGCTGGCGCCTGCGATCGACAGTCTGCCGAACTCGGTGCCGGAGCTCATCGAACCTGTGCGGCGCGACGACGAGCCTATCGAGCAGTTCGAGCGTCAGTCGTGGGATGAGTGGTCGGCGGAGACTGCCGCGATCGAGGTGACTTCGGCGTTGCGGGCGTCGTACTCGGCGACGCGCATCGTGCACGGTGAGGAGAGTGCAGAGGTTGCTCTGTTGGAGGGCTATCGCGGTGCTGGTGTCCTCACTGTGCCCGCAGAAGAACGGGTTTCGGCAGGTGTGGCGAGTGCGGATAGCGGTGCATCTCTGGGTACGGCGCTGCACGCGGTGCTCGAGGTGATCGAGTTGGGTGCGCCGCTCGACGACGCTTTCGAGACCACTGCTCGCCATGCCGCGGTCGTGGCCGGCATCGTCGACGTCGAGCACTTCGTCGCGTTGGCACGGTCGGCGTTGGAGTCCGAACCGGTGCAGCGAGCTGCCGTACGTGAGCATTGGAAAGAGATGCAGCTCGCTGGCCTCGGCCCGGACGGAACAACGGTCGTCGAGGGAATCGCTGATTTGGTGTACCGAGACGACGGTGGCGGGCTTGTGATCGCGGACTACAAGACCGACGTCGGCGTCAGTGCACATACGCTAGAGGCCTACTGGGCGCAGTTGGCGATCTACGCGGACTTGCTGCGGACCGCGACGGGTGAGCGAGTCACTCGGTTGGAGTTGGTGTTCTGTCGGGTGGGGCCGGCGGCGGTAGTGGCGAGGAGTATGCACGGGTGATGGCGCAGCAAAGAGTTCGAGCGGTTTGCAGCGTCATCGCCAGGGGCTCCCACCGATGGTGCCACTCAGGTGGCGTCCGCCGCTGTCGTCGATGTGGTTGGTTCGGTCAGTCATGCAAAGAGGGGGTCTAGTAGGACTTTGTTAGGTCGGTGTGTCGCAACGGATTTCGCTGGTGCGGCTGGGATAATCGTGAGGTGGATGACAGGGAGTTGCGGCGGGTCGAGACGGAGCTGGATTCGTTTGTCAATCAAGTGTTCTCATCGTTGCTCCGTAAGGATCGGCGGGCTGTCGCGGGCTTGTATCTACGTGGCGTGATGCTCGATGGTCGACGCAAATCGATGCAGCCGATGGCGCAGCGATTGCGGGTGGATCATCAACGGCTACAGCAGTTCGTCACCACCTCGCCGTGGGATGTGGGTCCGGTGCGGCGAACACTGTCTCGCAAAGCGTGCGATCTGATCAGCCCGGATGCGTGGGTTGTTGATGACACCGGGTTCGCCAAAGACGGGCCGGCATCGGCGTGTGTGGCTCGCCAATACTCGGGCACCCTCGGCAAGGTCGGCAATTGCCAGATCGCCGTCAGCGTGCACGCCGCGACCGACATTGCCTCAGCTCCGCTGGATTGGCGACTATTCGTACCTGAGAGCTGGGACGATACCGGCGAGGACCTCGATGACTCCAGTCGGGCAGCGATCAGCCAGGCACGCCGCCGCTGCGCGATCCCGTCGGCCGAGCAGCACCGCCGCAAGTGGGAGATGGCCGTGGAGATGATCGATGAACTCATCGACTGGGGACGCATCCCACCGGTGGTCGTCGGTGACGCCGGCTACGGCGACGCCACCGAGTTTCGGCGCGCCCTGACCGACCGCGGCATCGACTACGTGCTGGCGGTCAAATCCGCCACCACCGCCCATACTGGCGATGCGGTACCGGTCACCACGGCGCCCACAGGCCGCCGAGGCCGTCCGGCCGGACCCCGATACCCCGACCCACCGGCGTCCTGCAAAGAACTCGTGATAGCCGCCGGCCGTGCCGCGGCCACCGAAATCACCTGGCGCCAGCCCACCAACCCCGACCCAACTGCTCATGCCACGGTGATGCGCTCACGCTTTGTCACCCTGCGTATCCGACCTGCCAACCGCGATATCCCCCGAGCCGCCGACGGCAGTCTGCCCGTACTCTGGCTCATCGCCGAATGGCCCAGCGGCAAAGCGGAACCCACCGACTACTGGATGTCCACCCTGCCACCCGACACACCCGCCAGCACCCTCGTACGCCTGGCCAAACTCCGCTGGCGCATCGAACACGACTACCGCGAACTCAAAACCGGACTCGGCCTCGACCACTTCGAAGGCCGCACCTGGCTCGGCTGGCACCACCACGCCACACTGGTCACCGCCGCCCACCTCTTCCTGACCACCCTGCGGCTGACCCACCCAAAAGCCTCTGGGCAGGCCTGACCCTCTACGGCGTACTGCGCGAAATCCAACGCGCACTGGCCCATTGGATCGGCACCTGCCCGCTCTGCCACCACACCTTTCCAACCTAACAAAGTCCTACTAGTAACGGTGCGCTTCTTATGGCTGAACTAGGTCCTGACCTACCGTCCGACTTGTTGCATCCGCGGAATCGCCGCGATTGCAATGGACCGATTGCAAGAATATAAGGACGAGGCGTGTATCCGACCCAGCCACAGCATCCCCGTCAGAATACGAGCGTCGGTGCGTGCCCGTACCTGCCTTCGTACGTGAACCCACATCAATCCGCCCCATTGGCGGGTTCACCACCGCAGTTACCGACGCGCGGTCGTTCGCCCGCACGGCAGAACTGGATCGTGGCGGGACAATTGGCCTGACTTGCTCGACACCTTGACCGTCTACAGGACGCTTCAGACGACTTTGCCCGCACCGAACTCGAACACATCCATGGTCAGGACCAGGCTACCCTGATCCTCTGGGCGTCGTTTTCCCAGCGCTGCGGCGGTGGCGCGGGGGCCAACCCGAGGCGTTGGCGTTCACCGCGATCCCTTTTGCGCACTGGCAGAAGATCTGGTCGAACGACACGTTCGAACAGGTTGCTGGGTCGGTGGCGATCCACTTCAACGGCAATGACGAACTCGGTGATTGCCGGCCTCATCGCGCGAGCAGACGACGTGGTGGACATCGGCGCGTGCAGACCCGCCGGGTCGTTCGTCAACGAACCGGCTTCGGCCGTTACTAAGCTGGGTTTCGTAATCCGCTTCGGCCCGACAGACGCGTCGCTTCCGACAAGGCTCCAACCCGAGCGGGAAGTCCGTCGTGTCTTCCTGGAGCCGCAGTGTCGTTGTATCGAGCCTCGGTGTCGGGCGTTCGCGCTCAGATCACCGCAAACACGCTTGTCCCGACCTTGATCGAACAGCACTACTTCGAGTACGGGTACCACGCCTCGAAGGCGGAAGTCCGTTCATGGGAGCGCAGTGTTGCCGTCCTCGTCGGTGACCTCGAGGATGCGGGTCTGCAACAGGCTGAGCTGCTTCTCGAGTACCGGTTACCGCTGACCAGCAAGCGTGCTGATGTCGTGATTTGCGGTGTGCACCCGAAGACGGGGGAATCGTCGTACGTGGTCGTCGAGCTCAAGCAGTGGACGTCGGCCGCGATGCTTGACGGTGCGGAGGATGTCGTGCTGTACGAAGGAGATCGCGAACGCCTCCATCCTGTAGAGCAGGTGAGGCGCTACTGCTCGCACATCGCGGACTTCATCGCGAGCCTGGCCGGCAGTTCTGAACAGCTGGCTGGTGTGGCGTACCTGCACAACGCCTCCGACGACGGCGTTCGCGCACTCTGGGGATATCCGGAGTCTCAGACCGGTCGGATGTTCACAGGACAACGGCGCAGCGAGATGATCGACTTTCTTCGGTCGCGGATTGCGGACAAGTCGGGCGCCGATGCCGCCGATCAACTTCTGTCATCTGCAGTCCGTCCGAGTAAGCAACTCATGGCCCTGGCCGCGGACGAGGTTCAGCGTCGTGAGCAGTTCGTGCTGCTCGACGAGCAGAAGGTGGCCTACTCGCTCGTGATGCGGGCGGTCCAGAACGCGTCGCGCCAGAACACGAAGCAGGTTATTGCCGTGGTGGGTGGGCCAGGGTCTGGGAAGTCGGTCATCGCACTGAGCCTCCTCGGTGAGCTCGCTCGGCAGGGGCGGACGGCCGTGCACGCGACCGGGTCGTCGGCCTTCACCAAGACCCTTCGCAAGGTGGCCGGCGCTCGAGCGCCTCGCGTGCAGAAGTTGTTCACCTACTACAACAACTTCATCAACTCCGAGCCCAACGACCTCGAGGTCCTCATCTGCGACGAGGCTCATCGCATCCGTGAGACTTCGACGAACCGATTCACTCGCGCAGTTAACCGGACTGGGCGCCCGCAGGTCGTAGAGCTCATCGACGCCGCCCGCGTTCCGGTCTTCCTTCTCGATGAGGATCAGATCGTCAAGCCGACCGAGCGCGGCAGTGTCGACGAGATCCGTCGAGCGGCCGAACGAATGGGTTGCACTTTCGAGGTCGTGCATCTCGACGGCCAGTTCCGATGTGGTGGCAGCCAGGCGTACGACTACTGGGTGCAGCGGCTGCTGGAGCTCAAGCCGGGTGGGCCGATTCGGTGGGAGGGTGATGACGCGTTCGACGTGTCGGTCGACGACGCGCCATCGATCATCGAGACTCGGCTGCAACAGATGCTCGACGACGGCTACTCGGCACGTATGGTCGCCGGGTACTGCTGGAGGTGGAGCACGCCGGAGAAGGGTGAGCCGCTTGCCGACGATATCGCGATCGGTGGCTGGCGCCGTCCCTGGAACAACCCGAAGAGCACCAAGCATGAGGGGGCTCCCGGCCGCGAGCTCTGGGCGACCGACCCGGCCGGCTTCGGCCAGATCGGCTGTGTGTACACGGCGCAGGGTTTCGAATACGACTACGGTGCAGTCATTTTCGGACCTGACTTGGTGTGGCGGGCAGATCGCTGGGTCGCGCAGCCTGAACACAGCTACGACAGACAGGTGAAGACCGCCGACCACGCGGCCTTCGACCGCGCCATTCGCAATACGTACAAGGTCCTTCTCACCCGAGGCATGCGCGGGATGCGCATGTATTCAACGGACTCTGAGACGCAGGAGATGCTGCGCTCCTTGGTTGGTGGGCGGTAGTCGTGCCTCTCGTCCTCACGACCTACTCGGGCATTGCGCCTGATGTGCAGGCGAATCTCCGCTTCGGAATTGAGCACGGACGTTGGGGGCTTCGGCGCGAGCCCTACGAGTGGAAGAGGGGCATGTCCTTCGACTGGCACGTCATCGGAGCAAGGGCGAGCGGTCTCCGACGCGGACCGCGATGCCAGCCGGACGAGTGGGTGACGAGTGCCGTCGACGTGTACCTTTCCGGGTGTTGTCACCCCTCAGGATCGAGTCGAGCTACTTCTGGCCAGACGAAAAGAACGAGTCAACACTGAAGTATCCCTATCGATTCGACACCGAATTGGTGGCGAGTGCGATGCAAGTCCCGACCGCGTACGGCGAGCCCATGCCGAAAGTCGTCTCTGACGGCATCCGCCGCGCCGCGAATCCGAAGGCGGAGTCAGTTGCGATCCTCAGCGATGCCAAGTGGAAGGAACTCGTCGACGAGATCGCCAGACGTGGGCGTTCGTAGCGGACGAGCGGTGTGGGATGCGCGATAATGCGAACCGGTCGACATCAAGACATCTCGAATCCATCGTGCTCCGGCCAAGCGACCCCATCGCGAGGGTCGAGAACAGGTCGATCATCTCCTGCGCCGGCCGTTCCGGCACGAGTAGAGTGCGCAGCTTCGGACGAATGAATCGCTCGTAGTCGAGGATCTGTCCCAGCGCGAGCCGGAGCGTCTCACGGTCGATGCTGGACTTCACCTCGATTAGGTCGTCGGCTGTGACGTCGTAGAGGTCGGTTGCCAGGACAGCCCCCGACGGTGTTGGGATTCGGTAGGTCATCACGGTATGGGCCCCGCTTCCCGAGGTGATCTCGATAGCGCTCCTGCAGCTCGGCTTCGCGTCGGTCACGCTCTGTCGCCGACGAGTGGGTGGTGACCTCGAACCGCTCGACGGCGTTGTTATCGACTTCGACCAATGCAGGGGCCGCAGGGTCCAATTCGCTTTCACCCCTAGTCGATTCGGCAGACCTTCGTAGCGTGTTGGAGTGCGACACATCTCCTGCATCGAGATCGGTGGTCCGGAGGAAGAGTTCCGATTGTGTCGGGATCGGACCGAGGTTGCCTCGAGAACCGCCGCGGCGCGCTCGGTCGTACTTCGATCGTTGACTGTGGGATTGTCGATGCAGCTGATTGGGGTCGACTCGATACTCGACAATCCAGTCGCTGTCCTGCCAACTGCCGATGACTGGTCTCTTGGCCGGGATGGACCAATGCTCGCGGGCATGCTTTTCGACGCGGGCGAGATCCTCGGATGTCGCAATGGGGGAGGAGCCAGGGAATGAGAAATGCTCGAAGGACTGCCACCATCCGTACATGCCGAAATCGTAGACGGCGCCCACGACAATCAGCTCAGCTTGCCACGACTGACCCACTCTCGAACACATCAATCGGCATCGCGCGGCGCAACCGCCAGGTAATCGAGATCGGCCGCTCACCATAATGCGTGATGTAGTCGACCGGTCCCAGATACACGAACGGGGCGGCCCCGAAGTCACCGTCAGGTCGGTCGCGGACGAACAGCAGAATGTCGCAACCGTTGGTGCGCTGCCGAACATAGCGCTGACCCATGTCGGAGTCGATGGCGGTGTTGTGCGGTGATTCCCAATGGAACTCGGTGCGCGATATGGGATAGTCGCGGTACATCGTCGTGGGACTGAACTCCCGAATGTCCTTATGGAGGTTCACGAACAGCGCTCCGATGTCGCCGCTCCAGGTGACCCCGCCAGCCTGACCGCGTGCCTTACGCGTTTCGTTGGCGAAGCCGATCGCAGCGAGGACTTCCTCGCGTCGATATTGGGCGTGCGTGAGCAGAGGCAGGTCGTCCGCGGTGTCAGCCACCGCCCGGGGCACGTGGGTGATGTGCTCGGTTGCCACATCCAGCATCTGCCCGATCTCGGCGCACACGGCGGGATGCGCCCGCAAGTGGTCGAAACCCGCATCGTAGGAATCGAAACCACCGCGGTCGGACCACAGCGTGAAGAACAGCATCCTCGCCAGAGTCTGCGCACGCGGGCTCAGGTCGGCGTAGCGCGGACCGTCGGTGGACGCCAAACGACGCCAGAGGGATGCACGTTCGTGGTCGTCGACGTGGGCGAGTGCCCGTACGCGCTTCACGAGTGCTTCTTCGTCCGGGCCAGATTCAGCGACCGGCAGATGCGCGTCGCGCAGTAGGGGAGTCCACGCTCGCGTACCGCTGCCGGCGTAGATGTCGGTCAGTTCGCCACCGGTCGTGGATAGGTAGTCGCCAAGAATTGGCGCATTCACTTCACGAACCGACGCCACCAGGGCTGCGCGTCGATTTGATGGCAGTGCCTGCTTCACCGACTCGAGCACGATCTCCTGTGCCTGACGATCGAGCACCAGGCGGCTGGCGCCGGGCAGGAACGGGAATCCGTCGCCAATCTCCTCGACGAGATGGCGTCCGCGCGCACCGGTCAGCGCAGTGAACCGCGGTGCGAAGTTGAACTCGGCGCGCTGATGACCGATGAAGTCGAGGACGGTCAGGACAGCTTTGCCGGTGCTGCGGCGCAGTCCGCGCCCGAGCTGCTGCAGGAAGACGGTGGCGCTCTGCGTGGGTCGGAGCATGAGGAGGGTGTCAACGTCGGGAATGTCGAGGCCTTCGTTGAAGATGTCCACCGCGAACAGACAGTTGACCGCTCCGGTGCGTAGATCGGCGAATGCTTGTGCACGGTCGGTTCCACCGGTATCGGCCGAGATCGCGTGCGACGGGATTCCTTGGCGGGAGAATTCGCGTGCCATGTACTCGGCGTGAGCGATCGATACGCAGAATCCGAGGGCTCGCATCGATGTTGGATCAGTGACGTAGTCGCGAACACCGTTGAGGATCAGTCGCGTTCGTGCGTCGTTGCCGGTGTAGACATTCTCGAGGTCCTGCTTGTTGTAGTCGCCGCGTGACCAGGAGATCGTGCGCAGATCGGTGTTGTCGGCGATGCCGAAGTAGTGGAAGGGACACAGCAGATCCTGTTCGAGGGCATCCCACAACCGCAGCTCATAGGTAGACCGGCCGCCGAACCATCGGAGGATGTCGAGCGAATCCGTTCGCTCCGGGGTTGCGGTCAGTCCCAGGAGCTCCTTGGCGTCGAGCCGATCGAGCAGCGATGTGTACGTCGACGCGGCGGCATGGTGGAACTCGTCGACCACCACGATGTCGAACGCTGTCGGATCGATCGATGTGCCACCGGCGCCGCTGAGGGATTGGATGCTGGCGAAGACGTGCTTCCACGCCTGCGGGCGGCGCCCGTCGACGTAGAGCTCGCCGAAGCTGCCATCGCCGAGTACCTCCCGGTACTTGCGGAGCGACTGTTCAAGAATCTCCTTGCGATGCGCCACAAACAAGAGGCTGAGCTCACTGCCAGCATCTTCGCAGAGGCGTCGGTAGTCGAGAGCTGCGACGACAGTCTTGCCGGTTCCGGTCGCAGCGACGATGAGGTTTTGATGCTGGTCGTAGACTTCGCGTGCCACCGAGAGTGCTTCGAGGATGCGTTCCTGATGCGGGTACGGCTGAACGTCGAGACCCGAGACAGTGATGGTTTCGCGCCCCGATCCCGACCCGCCGGCTTCTGCGAGGGCGGTATCGAGTCGCTCGGCGTCGGTGGCGGGGTCGTACGGCTTGAAGGCCGGGTCATTCCAGTAGGTGTCGAAGGTGGCCTCGAACTTCCGGACGAGGGCGGGCGTGCTCACGTTGGAGATCCGCACGTTCCACTCGAGTCCATCCACCATCGCTGAGCGGGAGAGGTTAGAGCTTCCGACATAGCCGGTGTCGAAGCCCGAGTTGCGACGAAATAGCCACGCTTTGGCGTGCAGCCGCGTCGACGCGGTCTCATACCGGATGCGGACGTCTGCCCCGTACTTGGACACCAGCTCGTCGATGGCGCGGCGTTCGGTTGCGCCGCGGTACGTTGTGGTGATCACCCGTACTGGAATCCCGCGTTCGCGCAGCGCACGTAGCTCACGGCCGATCACTGCGATGCCGGCGAATCGGATGAACGCGCACAGGAGATCGACACGGTCGGCGCTCGCCAGCTCGCGTGCGATTTCGCCCGCCATGTTCGGTTCGTCGCGGGTGTTGGTCAGCAGTGCGACTTCCGACAGCGGGGTGGCCGGCCGGATCGGTAGAGACTGATTCTCCATGGACATAGAGGTCAGCAGCTCGCGCCGAGCGACAACGTCGCGGCCGCCATCAGCGAGCCGAGCGATGATGTCGTTGGCCGCCCCCAGACGGTCCGCCTTGTCGACCTGGCCCAAGTGACGCGCGATCACCGAGGCGATATGACGGGCGTACACATGCGCTTCGTCGTCCACCGGGACTGTGTCGAACGCTGGCGTCAAGTCCGTCTCGTGGAGCCGTTCCTGCAGACGCTGCGTGACGACTGATTCATAGATTCCGGGCGCAAGGGGATCGTGCACCTTGGGAGTAGATCATGACGCTACGACAGATCGCGATGTTGTCGAGTCCGCGTCAAATTGTCGTCGCACTATGTGATGCTGTCCCGTGAGGTCGTCGAAGGGAAGTTCTGGATGTCCGAAATGGCAAGCGGTAGTAGGTCCCTGATCGAAACGGTGTGGAACCTGTTGGACGACGACACCGATTTGAGCGACGAGGCGAAGTATGTCGTTATCGCCGCACTCGACAGCAAGCATGCACTCGCTGAGCAACTCGGCAGCGGTGCGACGACTCATCAGCGGCCGGAGACTCTCGCAGTCGAAGAGGAGCCGGCCGGCGCCTTCCTACGGGAGATCCGTGTCTCCGGCTTTCGTGGTATCGGCCCGCAAGCGACGCTGCAGATCACTCCCTACCCGGGGATCACGGTTGTCAGCGGACGCAACGGTTCGGGGAAGTCCAGCTTCGCCGAGGCGCTCGAGTACGCGCTCACCGGGCAGAGTTACCGCTGGAAGCACAAGGCGAAGCTGTGGGTCGACGCATGGCGCAACTTGCACCTAGGGCAGCCGTGCGAGGTTCGAGTCGACTTCACCACCGAGAACGGCCCTAGGACATCGATCGGCGCGCAGTGGCCGGACGATGCCGATCTCGACGGTGCAAAGCACTGGTCCCAACGGGAGGGCGAGAAACGACAGGAGGGCGTCGACGCTTTGGGTTGGTCGACTGCCGTCGAAGTCCATCGGCCCATCCTGAGCTACGACGAGATCGGCGGCTTGCTCGAACAAGAACCGTCCAAACTGTATGACGCACTCGACAAACTGCTCGCTCTTGACGAGATCCTGGACGCAGAGACCCGGCTGAACGCGGAGTACTCCGAGCGTCGCCAGCCGCGCAAACTCGCGAAGGACGCAAAGGCTGCGCTGAAGAAGGGCCTTCCGGGAGTCGACGACGCGCGAGCCGCCGAGTTGGCAAAGCTGCTGCGTCCTCACGCTCCGGACCTGGAAGCGATCACAAACCTCGTATCTGGCGGCGACTCCTCCGAGCACGCAACGGTTGCGGCGCTCAACACCATCGCGGATATGGACGTGCCAGACGGTCGGACCGCTGCCGACATTGCCACCAGCCTGCGGGACGCGATGGCGAATGCAAGAACTCTTGCCGACGACGCAATGCGGACAGCCGAGCTGCGTTCCGATCTGTTGAAACGGGCACTCGAGTTCCGGAACACTGACGGCAGCGATTCGCCAGTTTGTCCGGTTTGCGGCGAGGGAGTACTGGACAGCGAGTGGGAAGCACACGCCCGCGAGGCCATCGCCACCGACGACTCGCAACTCGCGATGTACCGCGAGGCACGCCGCGACGTACACGACCGGGAGCAAGCGGCCCGCGCTCTGCTCGGGTCCCTGCGCAACGTCGCGCCAGTCAACGGGACCGAGTTGTCCACCCTGGCCGCATACGATCAGAGGGTCGCCGCGGCTTCAGCGGTGCCCGACAACGTCGAAGACCTTCCTACGCATATCGAGACGCACATCCCGCCCCTTCACGAGGCGCTTGAAGCCCTTCGCGCGGAGGCAGCGGAGACGGTGCGAAGCCTGGAGAGCGCGTGGATGCCGATCGCGGAGGAAGCGCTCGAATGGCTGGCACTCGAACGTCGCGCCCGAGACACCGACAACACCCTGAAGGTCGTCGAGTCGGCACGGAAGTGGGTGCAAGACAACGCGCAACTTTTACGTGAGCAGCGGCTCGAGCCCATCTCACAAGGGGCGCGGGCCATCTGGTCGCAGTTACGTCAGGAGAGCGATGTCGACATCTCGACGATCGCACTAGAAGGCAAACGTACACATCGCAGAGCTGTGTTGCGGGGGCACGTGGACGGAAAGCCAGCCGGCGCGCTATCAGTGATGAGCCAAGGCGAACTTCATGCGCTTGCGCTCGCATTGTTCCTCCCGCGAGCGACAGCGTCCGCCAGTCCATTTCGGTTCATCGTCCTCGACGATCCGATCCAGGCGATGGACCCAGCAAAGATCGACGGATTCCTCAACGTCCTGCGCGAGCTTGCCATGACCCGGCAGGTCATCGTCTTCTCGCACGACGACAGGTTGGCGTCAGCAATCCGGCAGCAATCCATCGACGCGCACCTCATCGAGGTCACCCGGGAGTCCGGGTCACAGCTGGTCGTGCAGCATGCGGAGGAACCGGCCCGCCGCTACGTCGAGGACGCCCACGCGATCGTTGCCGATGACAATGTCCCCGAAGAGGTGAAGCGGCGAGCGTGCCCGGGGCTCTTCCGATTCGCGATCGAGGCAGCGGCTCGCCAGCACTACTTCACCCGGCGCAACGTCGAAGGCAAGGCGCAGCAGGAATCCGAAGAGCTGTGGGCTGAAGCCAAATCCGCGACGGCGTGCGTGGCGCTGGCACTCAAGGACGCCAGAGATGCCGACATGTCGGGCTGGAAGTCATACCGCGCCTATCGCGGTCCGGCGATGTCCATCGCCACCAAAGGAGTTCACGCCGGCGCCACGATCACGAAGGAGGACATCGGCGACCTGCGAAAGACAGTGGCCGACGTCTTGGAGGGAAAGTGAGTCCCGCCGAACTACTCGCCTACGCACAGCAGTTGATACGCGGACTGGGCGATACGACGTCGGGAAACGCGTCCCGACTGGCTGCGGTGGTGGCGCGGCAGGCGCTGGAGGCATGCGTTGATGACAGATGCGCTGCGGTCGGCGCGCCGTGCGGCAGCGCGACGATGCGATCTCGCCTGGCGATTCTGAAGGCACTCGACGACCGGGAGGCTGCCGATCGATTGGCGTCGCTGTGGCACCAGCTGAGTGCTGCCTGCCATCAGCATGCCTACGAGTTGTCGCCGACGGTGGGGGAGGTTCGTGCGTTGTGTGAGGGGGTTGCGATGGCTGTGCGCGAGTGATGGTGATTATGTGTCTGATCAGGCCAGAACTATTGTGGCCCAATGTGATCGAGATTTGGATCTCACGGTATGTATTCGGCTGCTTCAGAGACCCAAGTCTTCGTAGCTACGCGAAAGCCGAGCCGGTACGTGAAGTCGGGAAACTGTTCGGTGACCTTCTTGAACAGCGTTCGAGGCCCCCTGGCGCCGAATGGCATTTCGGTTAGGTAGCTGAAAAGGATCATCTCGAACGCAGCAGCTTCCACGAAATCGACGTCCTCGGTGTAGCCGACGATAGCGTCAATACCGGTCTTCTTGTTCTTGCAGAATCGATTCAACGAATCGTCAGAGCTTTCGAGAGTGCCGCAGGAGGACATGAAGATGACACGGTCAGTGCAACGTCCTTCTAGTTTGGCGCCAAGCGTATCCAATCCGAGCGGGTCACCGCCGATGTCGAGGAACTCGGGTTCGCCGTGAAAGCCGAGGTAGAGGAAGCGGAAGTCACGAAGCGCATTTGAATCCCAGTTGTTGAGGTGACGCCAGAGTTCGGGCAGCGTATTGACGTTGCGGTGGTGGATCTGCAGAATGCCCATGCGATCGAGCATCTCTAGGGCGGGTTCGATGGTTTGGCGATCGACAGGGTCTTCATGGTTCCAATCGCCTTCGAGGCAGAGAACGCCGGGCGGCTGGTGCTTCATTTGTCCTCCCTTGGCCCTGCTGAAGGCGCCGACCCAACGCCGTCTCCACGGTTACCTGCTCAGCGTGTCACCCGCAACCACTGTTTAGAGTTGATCGCTTTCGATACGGTGGTTTTGGAATGCGGCCTGTCGGGTGGGAGCAGGCGATGAAGGGATGCAATCAGTCGGTCGAAATCATCAAGGAAGCGTTTGATGGACGAAGTTGCAGGTGACTTTGAAGCGCTCGGACGGCTCGCCGTTGTCGCGCCGCGTGAAGTCTGGAAACACGAAGCGTTGGACTTCACGCCCTGGCTGCTGCGCAACGTCGATGTGCTCAACGACCTCCTTGGCATGGACCTCGTCTTGGACCGCGCCGAGCACCCGGTCGGTGACTTCAGCCTGGATCTCATAGGCCGCGATCAATCCAATGATTCGGTCGTCATCGTCGAGAACCAGCTCGAACAGTCCGATCACGGGCATCTCGGTCAGATTCTGACGTACGCAGCCGGAACGGAACCGACTACGATCATCTGGATCGCCAGCCACTTTCGATCTGAACATCGTGCTGCGCTGGACTGGCTTAATGAGCGGACTGACGAAGATACAAGATTTTTTGGAGTCGAGATTCAGGTCGTCCGTATTGGTGAGTCAATCCCAGCTCCCGCGTTCAAGCTTGTGGCACAACCCAATGACTGGGGAAAGCGCGTAAAGGCAGCGACAGCAGTCAACAGTGAATTAACGGAAAAGGCGCGGTTCTACTGGGACTTCTGGGACATGGCCCGCCAGCAGATCCAGTCACAGTACCCCGCATGGACCAACGCCCGGACTTCGACCCGATCCTCGTGGTTCAATACAGCCTCCGGTATCAGCGACGTCGTCTTCGTGATGCTGTTCTCTCGTGCAGGATTGTCGGTGCAATTGTATTGTCAGGCGAGCGATCCGACGGTCAATGCAGCTCGCTACGAGTTCTTACATCGACAGAAGAATGGGTTCGAAGCCGCCCTTGGAGGCCCAGCGGAGTGGGACCCTATGCCTGGACGGAAGGCCGCGAGAGTGTCATTGCTCAACCAAGCCTTTGACGACGTGTCGAGAACCGATCAGTGGGATGCGATGATCGCGTGGTTGCTCGACGCTCAGCTGCGTCTCCGGAGTGCTCTCGATGCTGTCGGCGGTAAGACGGAACTATTGGTGGCGCGCGATCAAGCCCCCGATCGCTAGAGGTGAGTTCGTGCCGATTTGCCGCGAACTAGTATCCGTGGCAGGCAGGCGATGCGCCTGTTGCCGAATGGTGAGGGGACTGTGGCCCTACGACTTCGGCCCCTGATGCGTCATTGCCGGCGCGCCCATGCATCCGGATTGGTAGTAGAAGTTCTGAATCGTCGCACTGTTGTATCCCTGGTCAGACAGGGCGCGACTGATCAGCCGGGACGCTGCACAGTACCGGCCAAGATGGGCGTTGAGTGACTTTGTTGCCTGCACGGCAGTCTTGTAGCCCGCGGCGTACTCGATGGCCTGATCGTGTGACAGACGGTTCATCGTCAAGTCGCGGTCGGCGTACTCCGCGACCTCGATGTCGCTGCTCGCGTCAGTCACCGAACCGTTGAGCTCCAACGGAAGGCCTGTGCGACACCCGGTGCTCCGATCGACACCGCGCCAGCCAGAACAATCCCGGCGATCCAACGCTTCAACACAGAGTTATTCCTGACCATCAAGCCGCACGAACGAGATGATCTTCGCATTCGGCACCGACTGTGCGACAGCGCCGACACGTCATCCGAACAGCTGAATGTTGAGCCATTCCGTTGCTCCATGAAGCTATAGCGGCCGCTGAATGCGAAGGCGGTCGATGCGCTGCCGGTGACGACCGCCCCTGCGCGATCAGTCCGTGACGCCCGCATGCATGAACAGGGCTTTGTCGATGTCGCGGATCGACCAGGGCTGTGCCGTTTTCTCCGTCATCTCGTGTGCCAGTTCATTCACACTGGTCATGTACTTGCTGTAGTTGAACTTTGGATGGACGTGACCGAAGCTGACGAGAGCAGCAGCCGCTCGTCGGTCATAGACCGCCATCCGGTCGGGTGCGCCTGCCGCAATGATCGTCGAGGCGAATGCTGCGCCGTTGCGGCACCCCGGAAGGTGCAAGAGCGCGGTGCGCGCCTGACCGGCCGCCTCACCGGTTGCCAAGGACGTATCGCGAGCGCGTGCAATTGCGTCACGGGTCAGTTGACGGACTTTGGCGTCGGGTGTCTGGTTGAGCTCAGTCGCCCAACGGGTGCTGAGGTTAAGCCGTTTCCACAGCATCAGGGCACCGATGTCGGACTTACCGAGTTCGCCGGATTGCTCGGCGCGCGCGATCACCTCGAGGAAGACTTCGTCGTACGGCGAGTCGGCGTCGTCATCAGGGTATTTGGCTCGAGCTTCGGACAGGTCCGCGATCATATGGTCGTCCATGGGGCGAACGTACGCGGCGCTACGTGGGGTTTCGTAGAGTTTGGGCGGTTTGAGGTCGGACCGAGACGATACCGTCACCCCGTGCCCCACGAAGTCCCGGATTCACCGAGGTTCGCCTCCCCGAGCGAAGAAGCCGTCTGGAACCTCCTGCGTGAGCAACTCCTCGACGACGACCTCATCATCCACGGCCAACGCGTCACCGACCACGACAAAGACCACGAGATCGACATGCTGGTCGCCATCGATGGCGCCGGCATCGTGTGTCTGGAGGTCAAGGGCGGCGAGGTGTGGCACGACGAGGACAGTTGGTGGCAGGCGCGGGCCGGTCAGCCGCCGAAGCGGATCGATCCGGTCGGCCAGGCCCGTCAAGCCTGCTACGCGCTGCGCGAGTACGTCGAGCTCGATCCCCGGTGGACGCAGGGACGTCTCCGGTGGGATCACATGGTGGTGCTGCCGCATTCGGAACTGCCCGCCGACTTCTCGCTGCCGGACTGCCCGCGCTGGAAGATCATCGACCGCACCCAACTCGGCCAGCTGATGCCGCTGGTGCGCAGCGTGCTGCTGCAGAAGGGCGGCGAGCTGCCCGTCGTCGACGCCACCGGCATGCAACAGCTACGCAACGCGCTGAGCGGGCGTGGACTGCCCCAGCGCGACGTGGTCGCACGCGCGCTCGAGAACGAGGACCAGGCCGAGGCCCTGACGTCGCATCAGGCGGTCATCCTCGGGGCCATCGAGAAGCTGAACCGCGTGGAGATTCGTGGTGGCGCCGGCAGCGGTAAGACGTTCCTGGCGCTCGAACAGGCACGGCGATTGTCTCGGGCGGGCCAGCGCGTGGCGTTGGTCTGTTACTCGCACGGGCTGGCCTCCTACCTCGAACGCATCACCTCGGCGTGGAAGCGGCGCGATCAGCCGGCCTATGTCGGCGAGTTCCACGAGCTCGGCATCCGCTGGGGTGCCGCCGAGGGACCCGACGAACAAGAGCGCAACAAGCGGACCGCGGACTTCTGGGAACGAGTGCTGCCGAACCAGATGCTCGATCTCGCGGAGAAGTTGGAGCCGGGCCACCGCTTCGACGCGATCGTCGTCGACGAAGCGCAGGACTTCGCCGACGAATGGTGGAAACCGATGCTGGCCTGTCTGCGTGACCCCGATAGTGGCAGCATCGACGTGTTCAGCGACGAGTCGCAACGCGTCTTCGACCGGCAGGGATCGCCGCCCGTGCCGTTGGTGCCGCTCGTCCTCGATCACAATCTGCGTAACACGCGGCAGATCGCCACGGCGTTCAGTCCGCTTGTCGGGCAACGGATGCAGTTGCGTGGCGGCGACGGTCCGGAGGTGCGGTTCATCGCGTGCACTTCGGAGGAGGCCATGGACGTCGCCGACGATCAGATCGACCCGTTGCTCGAGGAAGGCTGGCGGCCGGAGGACATCGCGCTGCTCACCACCGGCAGCCGTCACCCCGAGCAGGTGGAGCGGCAGGATGCCGGCAACAAGTCGTACTGGAACACCTTCTGGGACGACGAGCAGGTGTTCTACGGGCACGTGCTCGGCTTCAAGGGACTCGAGCGGCGCGTCGTCGTGCTGGCGCTCAACGAGTCGAAGCCGAAGGATCGGTCGAAAGAGCGACTGTACGTGGGGCTTTCGCGGGCGCGTGATCAGCTTGTGGTGTGTGGTGATCCGGAATTCGTGCGGGAGGTCGGGGGAGCGGATGTGGCGCGGCGGTTGGGGATCTGAAGTCGACTCATGGATCGAACACGAGCGGTTACTCCAAGCAGTGTCGATCCTCTGCAATCGTTCCTATGCATCCTCGCCGGAGTTCTCGATCCACTCCGGATAATCGGGGGGTAACTGCGGGAGCGTCGCGGCGTCGTACGCGTTGGTACCTGGAGGCGATATCAGGTCGGTTTGGTAGCCGCCGTAGTCACTATCTGGCTCGCTAGGGTCGTCGACGACTGCCCATGATGGGAAGACCTGCGTCCACCACGCTTCGCACCCTGTCGGATTGTCTGGCCGCGGCGGATCGCCCTCGCCCCAGGGGCTCAGGTTGGTAAAGGAGTTAACTCGCCAACCCTCGAATACATTCCACGTCGGGACTTTTGTGCCGCCGGGGTCATGTTTGGTGGTCTGTGTGTCAGTCTGGCCCTTCAGCGCGTCGTCCTCACCCGGAATTCGTCGGAGTTCGATGAGGTCGGCGGATGTGTCGAGGGCGACTCGCATCGATGTTGTGTCTAGATCCGCGGACGGCGAGCGGCTGTCGGCTGTCGGCTGTCGGACTGTGCACACGGTGGCCCGGACTGCATCCTCGTCGGATTCGAGATCGAGGATATGGGCTCGGTAGAGCTCGGGTACCGCGCCCCGCCCTTGAAACTCGGGCTGAGGCCAGGCGTATGTTCGCGGAATCTGTCCTCGTGATTCGCTGACAGCATCTTCGTAGCCGGGGAACGACCGTATGGTACCGACATCTTGTGTGAGTATCGCAGCGCCGTAGGTCGCTCTCACAAGCTCTGCCGAGCGGCTTGTAAGCAGGTCCGCGTTGTCTGCCGACCAGACTATTGAGTAGGGAGGTTCTGGTGGAGGCGGTTCTGTCGCTTCGTCTTCTGATTCGCCCGAGGCGCATGCGGACAGCGCGCTAGCGGCCACCAGCAATAGTGCGCCCACCTCACGCGCTCGGCGTAGGCTATTCACGCTTCCTCGTCTCGTCATAGGCAAAGCGCAGGTCACCCACGCTGCTGTTCTTGCTCGTATCCAGTTGCCTCACAATCGCCTCCAGGCCCGAGTCCAGCTTGTTCACGTCGTAGTTGCTCTTGATCCAGTCGAAGCTCTTGAGGCTTCCTTGATCGTCGAACCAGCCGCCATATTCGGACACGAAGCCGTCGTCCATCTGGCTTCTTAAGTCGTCTACTTGGCTAGCGATTGTGAAATGCAAACGCGTGTAATCAGTCTGTACCGGATTGATGTTCTCAGGTGTAGGCGCGGGTCCGATCAACGCCTCCTTCAAAGACTGCGCGGCGCTACTGGTCAACGGCTCCACCGCACCCGAGCCTGGCATCGAGTTGGTGCCGAGTTTGAGGATCTCGGATCCAACATCGTAGGCGGAACCGCGCATCTTCCAGTCTCGCAGTTCGCGCTCGTAGGCATCGTCGGCTACCTCTTGACTTGAGATGTCGGTCGCCTGATCGATCAGTCCTTGGAGTACTCCGGCCCGTCGCAGATATGAGCCGGAGTCACCCGCATTCGGGTCGTCGGCGTACTCAGCAGCTGCTTCGCGGACTTCGGCGCTAGCCCGGCCGAGTAGTGTTTTGCCCGCTTCATCGTCAGTGGCGATGGCCGAGAACACTCGTTCAGATCCCTCGAATCGGCCGGGGCCTTCCTCCCCTGGGTCGGCCCATCCGTCCGTGTCGAATCCGAGCGTCGCGGGGTCGTCGGACCCGCCCATCTCTTGGACATACGGGGACAGTGAGTGCGCAAGCGCCCGCGTGAGCTCCGGATTGGCTTCACCAATGGACACTCCGTTCGATCCTTGGAACGGCATGTCCATCAGTTCGGCGTAGCCGTCCTTTGAAGCCATGAACTTGGCGACTTCTTCCATGGTCTCGCCGGTGAGGTTGGCTCGGAACGTGTCATATCCATCGGCACTGTTCGCCACTGTTGCATCCGCGCCAGCGGGGCTGAACATCGCGCCCGCAGCTGCCCCGTCGTCTTTCCACTGCACGGTCATCAGATCGTGGATGAAGTCTTGGCCGTGTTCGCCGGTGAATGCCTCGTGTACCGCGACCTTGTCGCGGCCCACACCGGCCAGAATGTCCTCCACCCCGGCTCTGTCCGCCGCCGAGACCGCCGGCATGGCTCCGAGACCCGAGTCTGAGCCAAAGAAACTGTCACCCGCGGTCGCCCTCGGCGATTCCTGTTCGTCCCAGGCGATTGCGTCGGAGTATTTGCGCGCGACTTCGGTGAGCGAGCGGTCGAGCTCGCCGCCGGCCTGATATCGCGAATCGCCTGCCTGTACAAGTCGTCCGAGCGCGCTGTTCTCCTTGACGCCGCGCAGGTCGACCCCATTGGTCGTTCGGGTCACCAGGTCCGGCCGGGACACCGAATCCTTGATCGTCTGAGGGAGCATCGCGAATCCGCCGTTGCCTGCCGAGCTGTGGACGTTCGCATTCGAGATGACCTGCAGGCCGTTGGCCAAACCGGCGCGCAGCGACTCCTCGCCTTGGCCACTTCCGAAGCTGTCGAACGCGGAGATGCCGCTCATCTCACCGTTACCGACGTCGACAGCTCCAGTCGCCAGCTGCAGATACTTCATCTGCTCGGGCGACAGATCGATGCTCTCGCCTCGGTTCAGCTTCGCCAACTGTTCCGGCGTCAGCTGCGTCGCGCGTTGGAAACGTGCCCGTTGTTCACCTGTCGCCGTGCCGCTCAGGATCGCCCGCGCATCACCGGCTGCCTTGGACGGGTCGATCGTCGAACTGTTCTGGGCGATCGACTCAGGAGTGAGCGCACTGATCGAATCGAGGACGTTGGCTACAGCGGTCGACGCCTGCTGCACGGTGGTATCTGCGTACTCGGCGGCCTCCAGCAACCTGCTGCTCCACGAGTCGGCGAGCCCCTGGTCGAACTCGGCGCCGTCCGGCGCGTTCGCCTTCACGAAATCGACGGTGTAACCGGGGTCGCCGGTGCGCAGCATGTAGCCCTGGTCGGCCGCGTCTCCCTTCAGTCCCTTGAGGGCGTCCATGGCCCCGCGAATCTGTGGTGGCCAGTCCTCCAATGATGTGGCCAGATCCCCGAATTTGGCGCCGACATTCTTCAGCCACCGCGACTCGTTCTCGGCGCGGCCGTCCGCCGCGGTCCGAGAGAATCCCTTCCACTGGTTGGTCGTCAGGTTCAAGACTGGGTTGCCGATGAGCGGGGCTTCGGCGTCGATGCCCTCTTGGAGGCTGCGCACGGCGGCGGCGATTGACGACATGGTCTCTGGCCGCCACGCCGCAACCTGGTCATACGTGGGTGTCATCGCGGGCTCAGTTTTCGTTGTACGGGTCGTAGGCGCGTTCGCTGGGCAGGGCAACAGCCCGACGGATCATCGTCGAGTTGTTCTCGTCCATCTCTTCGGCCGTGCCCTTGAAGCCCATGATGAGCTCCGACCACCCCTGGACGTGATCGCCGGCATTGGCAAGGGCAGTCTGGACGGCCTGGTCACCCTGTGCCGCGGCGGCCCGCATCGGGTCCGTTGCGCCCTCGAAAGCCGCGCTCAACTCGCCGAAGCTGGCGCCCAGCGTCAATCCACTGATGCGCTGGCCTGAACTGGCGATCGACTGTGCTGCGCCGGCCACCGCCGACGGATCGACAACGAAATCCGACATCCCGACTTGTACCCCCTCATGGTGTTCTTACCAGCTCACTGGAATGGGCGCACAACCAGGCCGGATGCAACGTGCGTGGGCAGCCGGCGAAGGCAGGGCGCGGTCCTTGGACGCATGAGAGGCGCGTTTGGTTCCATCGGCGTCGGTTCTATGTACTCATTCAGCGTCGCCTTCTCGATGGTCGGCACGTGGATGACGGTGAACGCGAGGAAGACAGCATCATCGGTCTGCTCGATGGCTTGCTTGACCGGCTTCGGTTGCAGCGCGATGTGATCGTATGGCGCGGTATTCGGAGCGCCCGGTCGATATTTGGTCGAGAATCCACTGACTTGTCGCCGTGCTCGGGCGAACCGTGCCGCGCGGCAGATTCATCGCAACGAGCTCACGGGGGTCGGTGGCGTCGCGTTCACTGATCCCGGCATAGATCCGGTGGTACTGCGCTGCGGGTACGGGCAGGAACCGGCGCGCCGATCACGCCGACCAACCATCCTCACCGCGTAGTTCCGCCCGGACAGTCTGCGGCTGCGAGTTGCGGAGAACAGGCATACCGGTGACGGCCTACGAACTCTACGGAAGCGCACCGACGGCGATCGATCCAACCGCAGATATTCCAGACCGCGGGGGCGTCGTCTGGCAGTATTACCAGCTCTTGCAAGGATCGGACACAATGCAAGGATTCGATCTCGCCGACCCAGACCTACAGCCCTACACGACCACAGAAAAGCTCGATGGTAAGGATGTGGGCCTCCGTTTGATGACTTACGACGAGATCCTTGCATCAGGCGAGGATCCCTACATCGCGAAGGATGACTTCGGTCAGGCTATGGAGCACTACATGGCGAAGAAGGGTTACGACCTGGGTGAGCTGAACCGTGGCTGGCAAGCTGGACGTGACGGCAGATGAGGGCACCAGTTCGGGCTGTGTGCATGGCGGCTGCGATCGTTGCCTTGGCGTCGTGTAGTTCGGAACCTTCCGTGCCCCCCACCTCGTCACCCGCGTGGCAGGATGAGCCATTGCCGCCGATGATTTCGCCCAACGCCATGTGCGAGATTCTGAGCACCGAGGATTTGACGACCGTGATCGGCGATAACCCACCGATAGAGACCTGGCCGCAGCAGTGGGGGAACCTGCCCGCATGCCGGTGGAAGGGTGCCGGGAGCATCGAGATGCGTCCGCTCGACGATCTCACATCGTCTGCTCCGGAATCGATAGTGCGCACCTACGAGACACCTACAGGTTCGGGGCGGGTCTATTGGACCGCGGAGGCTTCCAGCGGCGTCGACCTCGACTGTTCGGCATTGGTGACTTCGTCACTTCTTCCGCAAGGGTACGAGATGGATCTGCGTATCAGTGGTGGGGCCATGCCTCAATTATGTGAGGCTGCAACACCTCTCGTGGAGAAGGTCCTCGAGAACATCATGCTGGAGCGTCCCTAGGATGCCCCGCTTTGAGGACCTTCCCGCCGAGTTGCGCAGTACCCTCCGCGCGCGGATACCTGCCCATACGCTGGCGGCGCGGGAGGCCGCATTCAACGGTTCCCAATCGAAGGCCACCTCGCAGCGGTCTATCGAAGACCCTCCTGGCCAACCGATGTCGGTACCTGGCGACGGCAGTCACTCGTGGGCCGACGCCAGGCGACTGTTGGCCGGCGACGCAGACCGCCAGCAGGAGTTCCGTCGCCGCGTGGACGAGCAGATCAATGCCCGGCTCGACGATCACCATGGTTTGATGCCGACGGCAACCCGCGACGAGCTGATTGAGAACACTCGCTACTGGATGCAATACCAACTACAGCAGTGGCAGAGGGCGTTGGACGATCACAGGTCGTGAGTCCGGCGGGACGCGAACCTCGCGAGACAGCGCGAGCCCGCCGTGGACCCGCACCAATGTACATTGACATCATAGCCGCCGGTGGCGATGGCATTCTCGAGATCCATGTGAATGTGAGGTGAGCGCGATGGCCACGACCCCGAACGAGCGCGTCCTGGATGACTGTGCGCACACCAGGGTGGGCGATGTTCCACCGGTGCCGCAATCGGTCGGAGCTCTGTTCGCAGACCTGCGGCTGACACGAGCCGACGATGTCGATCGGCGGCGTGAGCTGCTCGACTGGTTGATTCAGCACGAGCCGTCCAAGCGCCTGATTCGAAGTCTGGAGCGCCGAGGGTATGCCGACCTCGTAGCAGCGGCTGCTGCGAAGCGCTGAAGTGTCGCAAGGGAATACAGCGCTGGTACCACAATCAGATGTCGTCGTTCTGCGTTCTTTGCCTTCGGTGGTCTGCGCATCACCGGCTGATGGCCCGCCGCGCAATGTCGATGGCCGTGGGACTCACCTTGACGTCCATCGCCCACACGATCAAAACCGCGATGATCAAAGTGATGGCTGGCGCTCGTATACAAGCCGAGACCTTCCTCGGGCAAGTGCCGCATAGGCGATGCCGGTGACGAAACGGTCCCAAGGACAATCGGCACCCAGAAGAAAAGGCCGACCCCATTGACCGAGTACAGCGGATCACATGCCGCCCCGACCCGCTGCTGCAGGGCTCCGACCGCCAGAGCTGCGCCGCCGGTCGCCTTCTCCTCGGCAAGCTCGCTCACAGTTCCGCGATTGCCGTCTTCAACGATTCGATGACACGGACGAATCACCTTGCCTTCGCGCCGAGTTCCATCGGCATACGTCCGGTGTTCACCGTGCCCGGTGCGACGCCTGTGACCCCCGAGTGGCCCCACCAGAACTCCACGCTTCGGCAGATGATCGACGCTAGGGTCATCATGTTCACATCGAAGGACCTCGCCTGCGGGCAGTTGCCGCGCCGGGTCGTTCGCATTCGAGTGAGGTGAGCCACCTCGGCGGCTCGACGGGTAGCAAGGAGCATGAGTTGGCAGGCGAGTCTGAATCCATGGCGGGCTACAACACGCCGATCCCCACCAGCGTCATGACGCCGGACACGGTGTCGACGCGTATCGGCGAACTCCAGTTCGCCGACGGGGTACCGACTCCGGAGACGACGCAGACATTGTTCGACCACCTCGACTTCCTTCGCGGCGTCGAAGCGTTCCTCAACTGCATCCCCGCCGCCTCGCTGGAGGGGCTGCGCCGCGGGATGCTGCAACTCGGCATGGATGCGTGCCACAAGGGCGGCATCACCGACCGGCTCCTCGATTCGAATCCACTGCTCCTGACCGGCAACTGCGACACGGTCTACGCATTCGCGATGCTCGATCTGGAGCGTGACGGCGCGACCGTTGTCGAAGTTCCGCCCGGATGCGGCCCGGGCACCGTGGACGACGCCTGGTTTCGGTTCGTGGTGGACATGGGGATGCCCGGACCCGATCGCGGCGCCGGCGGCACCTATCTGATCGTCCCACCGGGTTACGACGGCGAGCGGCCGGATGGCTGGTTCGTCGCCGAATCCCCCAGCGCCGTCAACTTTCTGATCCTGCGCGGATTCCTGGTCGACGGTAAGGCCGATGCCGCGGTCACGATGTTCACCGAGGGCGTCAAGGTGTATCCGTTCTCGGAGCGGAATGATCCGCCCGCGATGGAGTGGTTGTCCGCGTCCGGTAACGAGATAAACACGGTGCACGCCAACGATTTCACGTTCTACGAGGAAGTTGCGCACGTCATCGCCAAGGAGCCGATCGGCGTCATCGACGCCGAGACCCGCGGCCTGCTTGCGTCGATCGGCATCACGAAAGGGGCGCCGTTCGCCCCCGACAAGCGCATGCGCAAAATCCTCACCGACGCGGTCGCCGTCGGCAATGCAACGGCGCGCGCCTTGGGATTCCGGCCTCGCGAAGACGGCTTCCGGATCTACCCGGATCGTCGCTGGCTCAACCCGTTCCCGGGCGGCGACTACCAGTTCCTCCGCGACCAAGGAGCGGGCGGCCGATTCCTGGACGGACGCACCACATTCTTCTACCTTGCCACCGTCAACACCCCGGCGATGGCACTGAAGATGGTGGGGAAGGGGTCGCAATACGCATACGCGACCCTCGACGCGGACGGCGAACCGCTCGACGGCGCCAAGACCTACCGGATGCGTCTGCCGGCGGACGCTCCGGCGGCCGACTTCTGGTCGGTGACTGTCTATGACCCGCAGACCAGATCCGAATTGCAGACCGGTCAGCCGTTGCCGGGCCGCAGTAGCCGGGATGCGTTGGTCTACAACGACGACGGCTCGGTCGACATCGTCTTCGGCCCCGACGAACCGGCCCGGCTTGCGACGAACTGGCTCCAGACCGTTGCGGGCAAAGGCTGGTTCACCCTGCTTCGGCTCTACGGGCCGTTGGAGGCCTGGTTCGACGGCACCTGGAAGCCCGGCGACATCGAGGTGGACTGATCAGAACTCACCGGCTGAGCGCCCGCCGCGCAATGTCGATGGCCGTGGGACTCACCTTCACGTTCTTGATCCCCCGCACCGGCGCCGACACGTTCTGCATCAACTCGTAGGCTCCGCTGTCGAGCCGATACAGCGCGCTGTGCCGGAGCGGCGCGCGATTGGGCTGCCGCCAGTCGAGGTCGGTGAGCAGTTCGGCGATCGTCTCGAGGGGCAGTTCGTCGTCCGGATCAGCGGTGGCGGCGAAGAACACCAGGAGCAGCGTGGCCTCGGTGGTGAACCGATCCATGCCGTCTGGTAGCAGCGCGGCAGCCAGGTAGTCGGCCAGTGCGTCAGGATCGTCGGCGATGCTCTGGGCCATCCGGGTCGCCAGTAGACATCCCTTGTGCTTGCGCAGCAGCTTGATTCGCTGCAGCGACTCGCGGAACTCCAGCAGCGGCGCACATTGCACCTCGCGGTTCTTGGTGCCGATCCAAAAATGCATGCTCGGCAGCACCTCGCTGGCCGCCACCACATCCGCTGGTTTCAGATAGCCGGCCGAGGTGAGGTCGAAGCCGTGATCGCGGGCCCGCTGCAGGAACCACAGGTAGGGGCGTAGATCGGCGTCGAGTTGGGCGGTCGTCACGGGAGTCGGCGGCGTCACCAGTCGTGCGGCCCGGGCGACGAGGTCGGCGGAGTGGCGGCCGGGTTCGAGGCGATACAGCAGCTCGATCAGTCGTGCGTCGACGCCGGCGTCGAGCAGCTGTGCGATCGGATTGCTGAATTCGGCGTTCACCTCGTCGATGTCGAAGTGTGTCGGATCGTCGAGCACGGTGCTCAACGATTCCGCATCGGTGAGGCCGCCGCAGTCCTCGGGCGGCGCGGCACGGCGCCCACCGACACACCAAGCCGGTGGAGTGGTGTCCGAGGCGTCGTGCACGCTCTCGACACGCAGGGTCAGCTCCCAACTGTCGCCGTAGTCGTACACGTAGCGCAGCACATCGCCCGGCTCGTGCAGCGTCTCGTCGAGACGGACGTCGGCGACCGGCGTGCCCGGGTCCTCACCTTCTTCGACGTCATAGGGGCACAGGAACAGCTCGCTCCGTGGGTGAAAGGGGCTGCCGCCGAGCGCGAATCGGTACAGGTGGTAGTCCAGCCAGCCGAACGCAGCCTGCAGGGCGCGATGGACATCCAGGAGCGAGATGTCGGAGCGCAGGTCGAGGCGCCGCCAGATCGGTGGCCGCGCGCCGTCGAGGTCGACGCGTACGCGGAAGACGACGGTCTGCTCGAGTTTCTCCTTGCGCAAGCGCGGAGCCGGCGGAAGTGACTGATCTGCCGCGCCGGTGCGAGTGAGCTTGCCGAGGAGGTCGGGTAGGTCGCCGGGAGCCATGTCGGCGATCATCGACTCGAGATAGCGGCGTAGTTCGTCGGCGTTGGCTGGTCCGGTGGGGTCGGGCATGGGTATCAGGGTAGGTGGTGGGTCGAGGTGGCCGCCGAACGCAGAGGATGAGCGAATCAAGTACCGCGCGAGCTCGTTCGACTCGGTCATCTCCCGCCGGACGGATAGCTCGAAGCACCCGGTGCGGGCGAGGTCAGAGGAGATCAGTACGGGATTCGCGTCGGTGATCCAGCGGTGTAACGCCGGGGCCTCGGCTTCCGCGATGCCAGTTTGACCAGCGCCGAGGTGTCGACGTACCAGGCCACTCTCAGTACCGTTCGGCGTCACGCATGGTGGCGAGTTCGCGTGACAAGTCCGGGCCTGGTTGTGGGAATTCGAGGTCGCGGATGTCACGCCGCGGCGGACGCGCTGCCCCCGAGGCGATCAGCCCTGCAAGGCGACGCGGGAATCGGTGTCAACTGCGCGACGGGCCAACCTCGGTCGGTGATGATCACGGTCTCACCGGCAGCCGCTTGCGCGACTACTGCTGGCGCATTCTGCTTGAGCGCGCGAATGCCAACCTCGGACATGTACTACAACGTAACCCATCGGCTGTTCACTCCGTGGTCACTGTAGATAGTGAGCACTTGGTGCGACGTCGAGTCGTCTGCCGCTCTTGGCGCAGAGGACGGGGACACGAAACCGTCAGCCGACAAATTTCGATTGTGGCTACGGCCACCAGGGGCTGCCAGATGGGCAGACGTCCGGCAGCACGACTGCGTCTCGCGTCAGATGGGTCACCATCGCCCACACGATCAAAATCGCGATTACCAAAGTGATGGCCGGCGCGGCGTATGCAAACCGAGACGTTCCTCGGATGAGTGCCGCATAGGCGATGCCGGTGACGACAAGGGTTCCCCAAGGCGACTATCGGCAACCAGAAGAAGATAAGGCCGACCCCGTTGACCGAGTACAGCGGATCACATGCCGCCCCGACCCGCTGCTGCAGGGCCCCGACCGCCAGGGCTGCGCCGCCGGCGAGAACAACACACCAGACCGCGCCGAGACGCCGAAGCCAGTTCATGATCCACTCCCGTATTCGATGTGGGGCACATCGGAGCCGAGAGTCCGGCCAGAATCTCGAGAGCAGCTGTGACCATCAACATTTCCCCTTTTGCCCCTGATCGCACACGATTGTGCCAGTCCCGCAATTCTCGGGCGTGGGAGCCGGTCGTCCGAATGACTGTTAGCCGGACGTCAACGCGTGATACCCGTCAATCCTCCAGCATCCGCCGACCTATCGCCGCCGACAACGCGTCCAGTTCGGCGAGCACGTCGACAGCCGCCCAGACCTGGTTGCGTTTGGCGGTCGACAGCGGTTCCAGAATTCCGATCGCGGTCAACCGGCCCAACGCTCGGTAGGTACTCGCATCCGAGGTCTTGGTGATCTGTTGTGCCGCATCGGCATCGAGGACAGGTGTGCCGAGGAGTCGGTCGAGGAGCGCGGCATCGGCCGAGTTGGCACGAGGACGTGCGCGTTCGTCCCACAGCGCGGGCAAGCTTGCGAGTGCTCGGGCGGACTCTTCCGACGCGGCAGCGGCATCCAACGTTCCCGCTGCCACATAGTCGACAAATCCATCGACATCGCCGCGACGGTAGTCGCCCAGCTTCGCGAAGTACTTCGTGGTGTCCGCCAGCATCGCGGAAGCCAGTGGGACAGTGATGCGTTCGGTGAGGCCGCGTCGTCGTAGGATCGCGCTGATCAACGCGCGCCCGATGCGCCCGTTGCCGTCGACGAACCGATGGATGGACTCGAACTGGGCGTGCGCGATCGCCGCGTGTGCCAGCACCGGCAGGTCGGTGCGATTGCAGAACCGAATCAGATCGTCCATGAGCGGCGCGACGAACTCCGGTGGGGGAGGAATGTACATGGCGTGCAGAGGCGAGTGGTCGCTGCCGCCGATCCAGTTCTGCACCTCCCGCAGCGCGCCGGCGTCCCGCGCTTGGTAGTAGTCGGGAGCCATGAGCATCGCGTGGGCGCGGAGGATGAGGTCGAGGGTGATCGGCCCGTCGCCGGCGGCATCGACCATGGCGATCAGCGCGTGAACCGCGGCGAGCTGCGACTGGGCTTCGGCACTGGCCTTTCCGCCCGCAAGCGCCTTGCCGAAAGCGTGCCAGCCGGCGTCGATGTGCTCGATCTTCGACGACGCCACCGACTCGCTGCGCAGCAGGAAGTCGGCCAGCGGCGCCAAGTGTGCGCCGTACCCGGCCTCGAGTCGCGCAACCGCGATCACCGCCGCCTCGTGGGACCGCGCAACCCGGCCTGTGGGGTCGTACTGCAGGTCGGCGATCCGCGGAGGGATCGACACGTTGATGGTCCGCAACATCCGATCCGCGCGCGATCCCGAACGACCGCGCGCTACCCAGGCGCGCTCCTCGACTCGGGAACTGGGCCAGTTCATGCGTACTCCGTAGTGCAAAAGGTACAAGAGCGACTGGCTAAGTGTACTTTCTCATGGCTAAACTTAGCTATACGTCTGATAGTTGCTTCTTGGGTATGGCGCGGGCGTCCATCATGACGACCCCGCGCGGCCGCGCCGACCGACTACCGTCGTGGGCAGCCACCGAACCAAGGAGCAGCCATGACCTCCCCGCAGGCCGACGCCGTCGTCTCGACCTTCCTGTCCGCCCTGTCCACCGGCGACCTCGAGGTCATCGACCTGACCACCCCGCTCAGCGCCGCGACTCCGGCGCTGCGGCTGCCCGACCCGTTCGTCAACCTCATCGACTTCAGCCTCGAGGAGGTCAGCGCCTACAACGAGCCCGGTCCGTTCTGGCGGCACAACAACATCCACACCGGCGAGCACATCGGCACCCACCTCGACGCACCGGTCCATTGGATCACCGGCCGCGACGGTGACGACGTCTCCCAGATCCCCGTGCAGCGACTGATCGGGCCGGCCGCGGTCATCGACCTCACCGCCAAGGTGGCCGACAACCCCGACTACCTGCTCACCATCGCCGACGTCGAGGAGTGGGAGACCACCTACGGCCAGCTCGCCGCCGGCACATGGCTGCTGCTGCGCACCGGGTGGGAGACGCGCGGCGGGTCGCAGGAGGAGTTCCTCAACGCCGACGACACCGGCTCACACACCCCGGGGGTCGCCGTCGACTGCGCCGAATGGCTGGCCAGCCAGCGCGACATCACCGGCCTCGGCGTGGAAACCGTCGGCGTGGACGCCGGTATGGCGGGCGGCTTCGACCCCGTCTTCCCCGTGCACTACTACTTCCTCGGCAACGACAAGTACGGTCTGACCTCGTTGCGTAACCTCGGTGCGCTGCCGGCCACCGGCGCGATGCTGGTGGTGAGTCCGCTGCCCATCGTCGGCGGCACGGGCAGCCCGTCGCGGGTGCTGGCTGTGGTGGACAAGGCGGGTGCGTGAGCACCTACGGACCCACCGTCGCCGACGTTGTCGGCCGCGTGCTGGCCGACCTCGGCGCCGGCCACTGCTTCGGGGTGGTGGGCAGCGGCAACTTCGTGATGACCAACGCCCTGCGCGCCGGTGGGGTGCCGTTCACCGCAGCCCGCCACGAAGGCGGCGCGGCGACGATGGCCGACGCCTACTCCCGCATGTCGTCGCGCGTGGGAATCGTGTCCCTGCACCAGGGATGCGGGCTCACCAACGCGATGACCGGCATCACCGAGGCCGCCAAGAGTCGCACCCCGATGATCGTGCTCACCGCCGACAGCCCTGCCGCCGCCCTGCGCTCCAACTTCCGTATCGACCAGGACGCGTTGGTACGCAGCGTCGGCGCGGTCAGCGAGCGGGTCTACTCGGCGGACACCGCACTCGCCGATGTGGTGCGCGCGTACCGGACTGCGGTCACGCAACGCCGGACCGTGGTGCTGAATGTGGCCATCGACGTGGCGGCGATGCCGGCGTCGGTGGACGGGCCGATCTCGCCGAGGTTCGAGCAGCCGCGCGTGCGGCCGGATGTCGGCACGGTTCGTGACCTGGTGGGTCTGATCGGGGCGTCGCAGCGGCCGGTGTTCGTGGCCGGTCGGGGCGCGCGCAACGCGGGTCCGGTGATCGATGCGCTGGCGGCGACCACCGGCGCGTTGGTGGCGACGTCGGCGGTGGCCAACGGCCTCTTCGCCGGTGACCCGTTCGATCTCGGTATCTCCGGTGGGTTTTCGTCGCCGACGACCGCCGAGCTGATCGCTGACGCTGACCTCATCGTCGGCTGGGGATGCGCGCTGAATCAGTGGACGATGCGCCACGGCAAGCTGATCGGCGCCAACACCCGGGTGGTGCAGGTCGACGACGACGTGGACGCGATCGGTGCACACCGCCCGGTCGCGCTCGGGGTGGTCGGCGACTGCGGGCTGACCGCGGCCGACGTGCTCGACGAGATCCGGCGCATCGGCGCGGCTCCGGCGCCGCGTTACCGCACCGATGAGGTCCGCTCGCGCATCGCCGAATCGTCACGCTGGCAGGATGTTCCGGTCGACGACATCTCCACCGCCGACCGCATCGATCCGCGCGCGCTGACCATCGCGCTCGACGAGACCCTGCCCGCCGACCGGGTGCTGTCGATCGACTCCGGCAACTTCATGGGCTACCCGTCCACCCACCTGTCGGTGCCGGACGAGAACGGCTTCTGCTTCACCCAGGCCTACCAATCCATCGGCCTCGGCCTGTACACCGCGATCGGAGCCGCACTCGCCCAACCGAATCGGCTACCTGTGCTCGGCACCGGCGACGGCGGCTTCCTGATGAGCATCGCCGAACTCGACACCGCAGTCCGGCTCGGTCTGCCGCTGGTGGTCATCGTCTACAACGACTCCGCCTACGGCGCCGAGGTGCATCACTTCACCGACGGCGACCACGACACGGTCACCTTCCCGGACACCGACATCGCCTCGATTGCTCGTGGATTCGGGGCCGAGGGCGTGACGGTGCGAAGCGTCGACGATCTGGGCGCGGTGCGCGCGTGGGTTGACGGCTACCGGGAAGCGGGTTCGGCCCGGCCGCTCGTCGTCGATGCGAAGATCGCCGATGACGGCGGGTCGTGGTGGTTGGCGGAGGCGTTTGCAGGGCACTGACACTTTGAACGTGCAGTCGCCGCAGCGTTCCAATCCGGCTGGGTCGGCTCCATCATAAGCGCGAAAGTCTCGAACTTGGCATGACTGCCGGAGGCCAAATTGTCACTGTCTTCAGGAAGACGATCTGACGAGTCGTGGGTGTGCTGGGTCATAGTTCGCTGTGAACCGGTCGGACTCAGTGCATCGGCGCCGTTTGCCAGCCAGATGCTCAATCTGAGGATGCGTCGTGCGCCTGCAACCCTCATCCAAGATATCCGTTTCGCGCCGCTGAGTTCCACCTTTTCGTCCGCGTCGAAAGTAGGCGAGGCGCCATGATCCAAGCCCCTTCGGGTTGCGGCGAGCCTGAGCTTGGACTGGCGGGCCTTTCCCGCCCAGGCGGCGATACCAGTCATGCCGCTGGCGCGTACTGAATAGGCCTCTGCTGCCCGAGCATCAGTGGGCCCGAGGAGCCCCCACTCGGCCCTGAGCCTTGCCACTGCCGGGAGGAGCGGGTCGTCATGCAACAGGCGCCGCCCCATGAGTGTGAGCCTCATCTCGGCGGCGTCCGAAAAGACCTCACCAGACAGGAAGGAAACCGACATTAGTTGAGCGGTTACGGCGCCGGCGAGCACAAGAGTGAGTAGTCCGTGCGCCGCTTGGCCTAACCAAAACATGGCCACCCCGACGACGATTCCGACAACCATCGCCACGAAAGTGGTCAGCCACAGCGCGAAAGCTGTGAACAGAGCGAGAATGAGTGCCCCGAGGCTCGCTGTCTTTGGCCTCGTGGCTTGGTCGATCAAGTCTCGCGCGGCGATCAGTGGTAGGAAGTCACTCGGCGAGTGCGTCGCTGGTGTTTCCGCGGAGGCCGCTGGTATTTGCGTACAAATCTCGTTCCACTCATTCATGTGTGTGTTTCTCTTACGTCGACCACCCACAACGGAACGGACATAATTTGTAAACCATCGCAAGAACTGCGTCACGATAATGACTGCTGTTGCGATCGCTACGCCTTTCCAGTTCACAGCGACGATCTGGTTAGCTACTTCGGTTGTCACCTTTTCCCGACCTCCGTATCCAAGGCCAAACCCTTCTGGGTCTGTAGGCGTACGGTCGCACGTCGCACCGACAGACAAGCACGAGCGGACTGTCGAGGATCGATACGGGAACTGGACTCTGGAAACGCGCGTCAAGCCGAGAGCGATCTAGCGGACGGCGCGAAGTGGGAGTTTGGTGCGATCGGCGGAATGGCGTGCAACGATGGCGAGCATCACGCACGTGCGACGTGGGATTCAGGGCTGTCCTGGCACAATCATCCCCACCCGACGAAGGAGACCGACGATGGCCGAGCATCGCATCTTCACGATGAGCTTCGCCAGCATCTACCCGCACTATGTGGCGAAGGCCGAGCGCAAGGACCACACCAAGGCGGAGGTCGACCAGGTGATCACCTGGCTCACCGGCTACGACCACGCCGGCCTGGAGAAGGTGATCGCCGACGAGACCGACCTGAGAACCTTCTTCGCCGAGGCGCCCGCCTTCAACCCGAACGCCGAACTCATCACCGGCGTCATCTGCGGACACCGCGTCGAGGAGATCGAGGACCCGCTGATGCAGAAGATCCGCTACATGGACAAACTCGTCGACGAAGTCGCCAAGGGGAAGAAGATGACGTCGATCCTGCGGGGCAGCTGACCCCGCGCAATCACATGGGGAACTGACATCCACACAGGCTGCAACCGGTGTGGATGTCAGTTCCCCATGTGATTGGGACGTCATTGACCTGGTTGCACGGCACCGGCGAGGGCGATGAGGTCACGTGCGGTATGCGGGCGGCCATTGTCGTGCGGCCAACCATGCACCGCCTCTCGCCATTCATCGGGCACGGAACTCGCGCCCCACCTCGCCCCGAGCAACCCGCCCGCGATCGCCGCGACGGTGTCGGTGTCGTTGCCGATCCGGATCGCCGCGTAGAGCGCATTCTCGAGGTGCGCCGCATCATCGGCCGGAGTATGCGTGATCGCGGCCGTGGCCGCCTGCAGAGCGGCCACCGTGAACCCGTTGGGTGCGAACGTGGTCGGATCGCAGGTCAGGGCGTCGTCGAGCCAGCGCTTCCACTGGTCTGCCCGGTCCGCGGGTAGGAGGTCGAGTCCGGCGAAGACGTCGATGCGTCCGTCGAGCACGGCGACCCGAATCGCCTCACACCACAGCACGCACGAATCGCCGGCGAGCGGATCGGCGTGCGTTAGCGACGCGACCAGGCGAGCGGCCTCGGCGAGCCGATCCCGGTCGTCGAGGTGGGCCAGCACGACCGGTGCGGTACGCATCAGTGCGCCGTTTCCGGCGGAGTGCGGATGTGCGGCAGCGTAACTCGCGGCTTCCTCCCGCATCACCCGACTCACGCCGGACTCGCCAGCACTGAGACGACGACGAGTCGCGCTCAACACCGCCCGGGTCTGTACGCCGACGTCAGGCGGACCGTCGTCGAACCATTGCAGGAAGTTCTCGGCGATGGCGTCGAGGGCGTCGTCGGTGGTGAGGTCGGCGCCGGTGGCTGCGACGAGAGCGATCGCCATGGCCAGCGAGGTGTCGTCGCTCCACTCGCCGGGTGCGAAGGGACCGAGGCCGCCGCCGAGCATCTGCGGGGTCTCGTCGGCGCGCAGGATGCGGCACTCGAATTCGTAGGGGACGCCGAGGGCGTCGCCGACGGCGGTGCCGAGGAGAACGCCTGTGGCGCGGTCGAGTTGGGTGGGGGAGAGGAGCAAGTGGGGTCTCCTGTTGGGGTGGTGGTGCTGGTTTCGATACGCCACTCACTACGTTCGCGCCTACTCAACCAGCGGATGGCCGACGACCGCGCTTGCGGTTGCCGAGGTGGTAGGAGTCGCGGGTCGCCTTGGAGGCGTAGATGGCTCCGGTAATCGGGGCCTCGGCGCTGAGTTCCTCGATCATCTGCAGCTCCTGATCGATCAACGCGCGCTCGGCCGGCATCGCCAAGACGGACGCCGCCTGCAGCCGGTCGCGGGATGCCCGCATCGACGCCAGGCCGCCGTCGAGGTCGCCGGCCTCGTATGCCTGCGACGCCTCCAACTTCGCCGCCTGCCCTTCCTGATACAGCTTCTCCGACTGCACCTTCGGGTCGGGAACGCGGTCGCCGAGTTCGTCGCCGGGCACCACATTCACCGAGATCGGAAGCGACACCGTGTGTTCGGTGAGGGTGGCCGTTTCCACGTACCGCAACTCCAGGGTCGCGATCTGTGCGAGCCCCAATGCGGCGAGGCCGTCGACCTTCATCCGCAGCAACAGTTTCCGTTCCTCGAGTGCGTAGAGGTCGCCGAGCTCGATCATCACCTCGCCGTCGGCGGTCTGGTGTGCGGGCAGGTCGTTGTACACCGAGAGCTCCTGCACCTGCGGCACGAACCGCACCGTGAGTGTCACGGCCTGCGCCGACTTCGCCAGCAGTCCCTCGACCTCGTCGGCGATGGCGCCGCCGGCGGCGTCCGGGTCGTCGGCGAACACGTGGTTGCCGTTGCCGGAGCGGGCAATCGCCGAGAGCAGCGTCTCGTCATAGCCGCGGCCGTACCCCAACGTGGAGGTGATGATGCCGTCGGCGGCGGCCTTGGCGGTGATGCTCGCGAACTCGTCGAGATCCTGAAGCCCGCGGTTGACGTGCCCGTCGCTGATCACCAGCACCGTTCCGCCGCGGATGCCGGCCGCGGTGGTGGCGCGACGCAGTTCCTGCAGCCCGCGCAGGTAGCCCGACGACAGGTCGGTGCACCCGCCGGCCGTGATCGCGGTGATCGCGTCGGTGGCGCGTTGCTTGTCGGCCAAGGGCGCGGCGGGGACCACGACCTGCGCGGAGTCGTCGAAGGTGACCACACCGAACACGTCGGACGGAGCGAGCTGCGCGACCACCCCGGCCAACGCCGTGCGGGCACCGTCGAGCGGCGGCCCGGACATCGACCCGCTGCGGTCGAGCACCACCTGCAGCGCGGTGGGCGCGCGATCGGTGTCCGGGCCGGCGGGCGCCTGCAGTTCCAGCAACACGGTGACTTCGTCGGCGGCCTCGTGGGCCACCACCTCGACGTCGAGAGCGGCGGAGAGTTTCATGGTCATTCCTTCCTCCCACCTGGCATCTGACCGAGGCGGTGACTTTGCGCGATTCTGAGAATACTACTTTGCGCAGACATTCGCATAGGGTTGAGTCGTGAGTGCCCGCTCGACCTCTCGACTCAGCGACTATCCGCGGCCCAACGTCGCCGTCGACATCGCGGTACTCACGGTGCACGCCGGCTCGTTGTGCGTGGTGGTCCAACGCAACCCGGACTCCGCAGGAGCCGCGTTGCCGGGCCGGTTCGTCCGTGAACGGCACACCGTCGACGAGACGGTGCGTGAGGTCCTCGAACTCAAACTGGGGCTCTCGCCCGATCACGTCCGACCGCATCTGCTGGCGGTCTTCAGTGATCCTGACCGAGATCCTCGCGGGTGGACGATCTCGATCGCGCATGCCGTGGCGTTGCCGGCCGCGGACTTGTCCGACGTCGACGGCGAGCTCGCTGTGCTCGCCTCGGACGGTCGGTTGGCCTCAGGAGAGCGGCTGCTCTTCGACCACGACCAGATCATTGCAGCCGCCACCGACAATCTTCGCGATCGCTACGAGGACCAGCCCGATCCGGACAATCTGCTGCGTGCGCCCTACACGCTCTCGGAGCTGCGTGAGCTGCACGAAGCGATCCTCGGACGACGGCTGATGCGTGATTCGTTCAACCGCAGGGTGCAGCCGCTGCTGGCCGCCGAGATCGACTCCGAGGGCAAGCCCGCGACGCGGGTGGGTGGGGGTCGGCCGGCGCGGCTCTACAGCAAGGATGCGCCCCCGACGGCGACCTTCGGGTGGCGGTTGCCGACGGCGGAGGACGGCGAGCAGTGAACTGACCGGCTCGCCGAAACCGGCACACCGGGCCCACCCGCGGGTGCAGAATCAAGGCGCGATCGTCAACGGCGACGATCGGCCACGCCTGGCGTGGCGAGTTCGGCGATGAGGTGTGCAGTGTCCGACCACAGCCCGTATTCCGGCCCGCTATCGGGTCAAGCGCACCTGGACCGGATGCTCATCGTCGTGCTGGCGCTGGTCGGTGCGGCGACCACGATCGTGCTGTCGATGATGCCGGTGGCCCTCGGTGCCGACAGCAGCCCGGCCGTCATCGGTGTGATCGGATCGGTGAACATCTTCGGGTACGTGGCCGTGGCGCTGCTCGCCGCCCGAGGCCCCGTCCTCTGGAGCCTGGTCTGCCGGTTGTGTCTGATGGTCGTGGCGATCTCCGCGGTCGGCGCGGTGGCCCCGATGGCCGTGTCGGACACGTCGGTTGCCGGGACGAGTTTTCTGGTGGCGTTGTCGTCGCTGATGGCGTTCGTCATCCTCGGTTACGCGGTGTTGGATCGGCAGCGCTGACGGGTCGTGGCGGGGCGTGGCGACGGTGACGTGCGACGCAGGATGAGTTCGATCCATTTCTCGCGTGCACCGCGTTGTCTGACATACGTAGTACCCTCGGTGGCATGAGAACGGTCACCAAACGCGAGCTCAACCAGCAGACTGCGGCGGTGCTCGACCAGGTCACCGATGACGATCCCATCGTGGTGACCGAGCGAGGTAAGCCGCGGTGGCGGCTCACCACGGTCGCGGGTGGGGAATCGACGCTCGCGCGCCTCGAGCGCGAGGGCCGCTACACCCCGCCGTCGTCTGATCCGACTCCGTGGCCGGAGAGTCCTGGTGGGCCGCACTACACCGATGCGGAGGCCGACGCCTTGATTGACGAGATGCGCGGGGATCACTGATTTGCCCACTGGACTGATCTATTTGGACTCTTCCGTGGCGCTACGAACGATCCTGGACGTACCCGACCGTGAACGGTTACACACGTGGATGCAGACCCCGGGTCTGACATTTGTCTCGTCCAGGCTCTTGCGGACCGAGGTGACCCGGGTTCTGCGTCGCGACGGCAGATCGCTCACCGACGCGACACCGTTGTTCGATCGCGTGGGGATGCTCGACATCAGCCGGGAAACCCACACCGTCGCGGAGTCCATCGAACGGCACATCAAGACACTCGATGCGCTGCACCTTGCCACGGCGCTACTGGTCGGAGAACCGGTCACGGTGGCAACGCACGACACGACTATGCGGCAGGTGGCCGAACACCTGGGGCTGAACGTCACCGACCCCGTCGGCACCACCCGGTAGACAAGTTCGACCCAAGTCGGTTCGGCGTCCACCGCCGCGGGGACCGTCACGGGAGCTAATCTGATAACGTCTGTGTTCAGATGGCCGACGAAGAAGTCGACGCTGCGGCGAGGGGGAAAGCAATGGCGAATCCGACCGAACGCGGATGCGAGGCAACTCTCGACGAGAACTCCCTGCTCTGGCGGTACCTCGGCGACCGGCGGTATCTCCTGTCGATGTGTCGGGCGGTGTCGCTGCAGATGCTGCACCCGTCCATCGCGTCGGCAACCCACGAGTTCTCGCAGGTCAAGCGCCGCGTCTTCGTGCACAAGAGGCGCACGGCACCGTGCATCATCAAGTCCGCCTACGCCGATGATTTCGACGAGGTGCGCCTGATCCGCTACAGCCACGACCAATTCCACGGGCACCGGCCCGACGGGGCGCGCTATCACGCCCTCAACCCCGACGTGTTCTTCTTCGAGCACGCCACCTACGTCGACGCCCTGTTCACGTGTGTCGACGTGTTCTTCGGCGGCCTCGACGCCGCCGGCCGCGAGCAACTGTATGCCGAGACATGCGCGTGGTATCGGCGCTACGGCATCTCGACCCGGATGATGCCGGCCACCAAGGCCGAGTTCGACGAGTACTTCGCCGATGCGCTGGCCACCCAACTGAATCCGGAACCCGGACTCGGCTGGTACCGCGAGCAATTGCTGCGGCCGGATTTCTGGCAGTTCCGGCATCTGCCCACGCCGGCCGTACGGGCCATCCAGCATCCCGTGGCCGCCGAGTATCTCGGCATCACCGTGTCGCGCGCTGACCGGTGGGCGTTGGCGCGCAAGGCCGTTCGAATGTCCGCGATGGACGCGGTGTCGCCGACCCACAACATCTGGCCGAAGGATGTGCGGGACGTGGTGCTCGCGGCGCGCGCCCGGGCGTGAATATGTTGGCTGCCGACACGAGGCGCTGACTCCCCAGGGTCGACCATCCTCGCTCGTAGAGTGGGCGTGAACAGGAGCTGAAGGGTGGCCCGACCGATGAGCAAGAAGCGCGACGCGACCAGACGCCTCGAAGCCGACGTGGCCCGACTGCAGTCGGAGTTCACCCGCGTCGACACCGACCTGCGCACGCGGATCGCGCGACTGGAGAAGACCGCCGACGAGGTGCGGGCATTGGTGCACACGGCAACGGAGGCATCGTCCGTCGCGGATGATCAGTTGGTCGTGGCGCCCACGCTGCACACACCACCAACGCCGACAGCGGTTCAACGCCCGATGCCCGCCCCCGTTGCCTCCCCCGCCAAGAAGGCGATAGCGAACTGGCCGACCATCTCGCGAACCTACCTCGCGCCGACCGCCTCATCGTAGAGTTCCTCCGCCGGGTGTTGTTTCGTCCTCCGGCGGCCGCGGGGGGAGGAAGCCATACCCGGGGAACGAATCACGCGCGACAAGGAGCCGATCACCGATGACGGACCAACCCGCGGCAACACCCGCCGACTTCACGTTCGCTCCGCTCACGCCCGTGACGTTCCTGTCGCGCGCGGCCGCCGTGTTCGCCGAGCGCACCGCCATCATCGACGGTGACCGCACCTTCACCTACGCCGAGTTCCATCGACGGGCAGCGCAGCTGACCGCGGCGCTGGCCGACCTCGGCATCCAGCCGGGTGACCGCGTCGCGGCATTGTGCGCCAACAGTCACGTGATGCTGGAACTGCACAACGCGGTGCCGGGGTCCGCAGCGGTGTTGGTGCCGTTGAACATTCGACTCTCCGAGGCCGAGCTGGCCTACATTCTCGACCACAGCGGCGCGCGACTGCTGGTGGCGACACACGAGTTCGCGGACACGGCGCGGTCGGTCGCCGAAGCCGTCGGTATCCGGGTGGTGATCGCCGGTGGTGCCGACGACGAGTACGAGTCGTTGTTGAGCACGGATTCGGCGCCGGAATGGCGTGATGTCGACGAACGTGGTCTGCTCGCCATCAACTACACCTCGGGCACCACCGGGCGGCCCAAAGGCGTGATGTACCACCATCGGGGCGCCTACCTGCAGTCGCTGGCGATGGCGTATCACTCCGGTGTCGGACCGGGCTCGAACTACCTGTGGACGCTGCCGATGTTCCATTGCGATGGTTGGTGTTTCACGTGGGCACTCACCGCGGCCGGCGCCACCCACGTGTGCCTGCGCGCCATCGACACCGCGCAGATCTGGCATCATCTCACCTCCGACGGCATCACCCACTTCAGCGCCGCGCCGACGGTGCTGACGATGATCGCCGAGGACCCGGCCGCCGCGCCGCTCGAGCACACCGTGCAGGCCGCGACCGGAGGCGCACCACCCTCACCGTCGTTGTTGGCGCGGATGGCCGACCTCGGTATCGAGGTCACCCACCTGTACGGACTGACGGAGACGTTCGGCCCGATCGCCGTCAATCAGTGGCAACCCGAATGGGATGCGGGCGATCCGACCGAACGCGCAATCCTCAAGGCCCGACAGGGGATCGGCAACATCTCCGCCGGGTTGCTGCGGGTGGTGACCCCCAACGGTGCTGACGTCCCGGCCGACGCTGCCACCGAGGGCGAGTTGGTGGCCCGCGGCAACAACGTGATGCTCGGCTACTACCGGGACCCCGACGCCACCGCCGCGGCCACCGTCGACGGCTGGCTGCGTACCGGCGACGTCGCGGTGATGCACCCCGACGGCTACGCCGAGATCCGTGACCGCAGCAAGGATGTGATCATCTCCGGCGGTGAGAACATCGCGTCGGTGGAGGTGGAACGCGTGCTGGACAGTCATCCCGACGTCGTCGAGTCGGCCGTGGTGGCGCGCGCCGACGATCGGTGGGGTGAAGTGCCGGTCGCCTATGTGACGGTGCGTCGGGGCGCGGACCTGGGGACCGACGACCTCGTCGCCTTCGCCCGAGAACGTCTGGCGCGCTTCAAGGTTCCCAAACAGATCGTGTTCGCCGACCTGCCGAAGACGTCGACGGGCAAGATTCAGAAGAACGTGCTGCGGGGGCGGCGGGGCGACTAGACTTCGGGGGACAAACTCTTAGCGAGTCTTCTTGAGGGTGTAGTCGGCGACCGGGATGCCGCCGAGAACGTAGTTCGTCCCACGGTAACCCGACTTGGTCTTCGACCACTCGGTGCGTGCATACCACTGCATCAGTGGGTGCGTGGTGAAGTTCGACGTGATGCCGCCGCGCGGCGTCTGGTCGATTTCGAAAGTCGAGGCATTCGACGGACCGACGCCGTAGAAATCCTGATACATCCGGTTTCCGACGACCTTGACGTTGGTGTCGGGATATGGGATGAACCCATAGACGCGCGACTGCATCTTGTACTGTCCTGGATCGATCTTGGCCTCCGCCGATCCGGCTCCGACGCTGACTCCCACGACCGCGGCCCCACCGATCAAGGCGCCCGCGATGATTCGATTGATGTTCACAAGTGGTGGACTCTATCGAACCCGTTGCGGCGCAAACGAGCCGAGTCGGTTCCCGGCGTAGAACACTCCATGTTGCCCATGTTCTGGACTGCTTTCGCAGTTGACGACGGCCACGAAGTCGTCTCCCGTGGCTTGCCCGACGTGGTATCAACAGCGCATGCAGGATCGATGGGCGGGCGTCCGGCGTGAGCTGACACCGCTACGCGCCGGCATCGGGCTGGTCGTGACGGTGATACTCGTCGTCGTCATCTGGCAGGGTTATCTGACGATGCAGGGGCGGCAGACCAGCGAAGGCGTCGCGACTGCGGCATGTACCGATGCGCTGCGCTCCGAGATCGAGGCGACGTTCGACGCTGTCGGCGGCGACGCGGCCACCGGGGAGGGCGCCCAGTTCAGCGACGTGGCGACACGGCCGGTCGGGCTCACCGACGACGACCGCGCGATCGTGACCGGCGCCGGTCACAGCGTCGACACCATCGAGGTGGCGTGGGCGATGACCGGCAGCGTCACGATCCCCGGGTACCGATCGAGCGGGGCTGCGTACGGCCCGACGAACACCTTCGCGTGCACCGCTGCCGTGCTCGACGACGACACCGCGGTCGTGGTGCGCAGGACGATCAACTGACCTCGGGCCGTCTTGGTGCGGCAAAGGTCAGTGAGTCAACCGAATGAATGAATCTGCTTTCGTCAGCGCCTTGTCGGGCGCTCTCGATTCGGTGCATCCACCTCGCCCATGTCAGAATCCGAGACGCTACGCCACCGATCCATGTTGGTGCATCGGTGGACGTCGCGGCAAAGCTTTGTCGGGGTGAGCGTTGTGATGCTGCTGTCGGGGGAAGGTCGGCGCGTTCCGTGGGAACGACGCCGGCGGTCTACTTCGATGCTGATGTTCTCAGCTGCGCCGTCCGGCCAGGTGGCCCGATCCGGGCAGCCGTCGGCGGGTTGTTTGGGCTACCACCAGCGCTAGCTCAGCGGACAACCGCAGCACGAAATCAGCACGACCAGGCGCTCGGGGGAGGGTTCTGGATGACAGGGGAGTTGTATCGATGGGCGAACCATCAAAGCGCACACAGGGCCGTCGCGAGAACGGTGAACGACGCACGCCGGTGATGATGGGCCTGACCTCGGCGGCCGTGGCGGCCTCGATCGCGGTCGGCTTCGGCGCCGGCATGGCGCAGGCGGTCCCGCACCAGGGCGGCACCAGCCCGAGTGACACCGCACCGCAGCAGGGCGGGACCACTCCGGAGCAGGCCGCACCGCAGCAGGGTGGCACCACGCCGACCCCGGAGGTTGCTCCGGTCGTGGTGCCCGGACCGGGCACGATCCCGGCGCCTCCGCAGGAAGCGCCCTACCAGCCGTACGTCCAGCCGAGCACCTACACCGCGCCGACGTACGAAGAGTCCTACGACCCGGTGCCGCAACGTCCGCTGACTGCACCGAAACCCGTTGCGCCGGTGCGGCCAATCGCGCCGCCGCCGGAGAAGATCCGCGTCGGCAACTTCATCACCGACATCCCGGAAGGCATGTCGGAGAGGGACGTCAACTCCATCAACGCGTGGTCGGCCTATGGTGAGGCGAAGATCGCGCAGGGTCTGATCTCGGTGGGTGTGCCTGAAGACGAGGCGTCTCGGCAGGCCGCATCGACGATCATCGGTGTGATGACCGGCGGAACTGCTGGCGCGATCGCACTTGGGATTCCGTCTGCTGCGGTGGGAGTCGCGGGTGGAGCGCTCATCGGTGCCGGGGTGGGCGCGATCGTCGGCGCTGCCATGACCTGGCCGGCCCCGGGGCCTCTTGTCGGTCCGGGTGCCGCGATCGGAGCAGGCATTGGTGCCGTCGTCGGCGGCATTGGAGTCGGAGCTGCCGGCGCCGCGGTCGGTGCTGCGATTGGCGGAACAGCTGGCGGCGCAATCGCATACACCCTCGGCGCCGGCGACCCCGGAGCCAACCCGGACGAACCGTGGAAGCCGGGCGATCCGGAAGCCAAGCCGCTACCCAATCCGGACGCCAACCAGTTCGAGCTGAAGCTGTCGCGTGAAGACGCGCAGAAGGCCGGCCTGCCGACGGTGGACTACGTCGTCAATAGGCGTGGCGATGTCGACGCATCGATCGCAGGGTTCGACTTCAACTGGTCTGCGGAGCAGGCGATTGCTCCGTACGGGCTACTCGGAGGAAGTGGACCGCGGGCGATGGACCAGGTCCAGCAGGGTACCAAGCAGCAAGGTGAGAGCGCGGCGAAGTCGATTCCTGGACTTCAGGTTGCCTGGCCCCAAGAAATCGTTGCAAAGTAGCACTTCTCGAGACCGCCAGCACAGACGACAGATGAGGTAATCGCATTGCGAAAGAGGCTTGTGGCGCTGATCGTTGCCGCGGTGACAGCGACGCTGACTATTGTCGGGACTGGAAGTGCGCAGTCGGCGCCGCCAGCGGGACCCGTTCTCGGGAGTGACAATTTCGGCACTTTCGGTGACCACGACTATTAGGACTTTGTTAGGTTGGAAAGGTGTGGTGGCAGAGCGGGCAGGTGCCGATCCAATGGGCCAGTGCGCGTTGGATTTCGCGCAGTACGCCGTAGAGGGTCAGGCCTGCCCAGAGGCTTTTGGGTGGGTCAGCCGCAGGGTGGTCAGGAAGAGGTGGGCGGCGGTGACCAGTGTGGCGTGGTGGTGCCAGCCGAGCCAGGTGCGGCCTTCGAAGTGGTCGAGGCCGAGTCCGGTTTTGAGTTCGCGGTAGTCGTGTTCGATGCGCCAGCGGAGTTTGGCCAGGCGTACGAGGGTGCTGGCGGGTGTGTCGGGTGGCAGGGTGGACATCCAGTAGTCGGTGGGTTCCGCTTTGCCGCTGGGCCATTCGGCGATGAGCCAGAGTACGGGCAGACTGCCGTCGGCGGCTCGGGGGATATCGCGGTTGGCAGGTCGGATACGCAGGGTGACAAAGCGTGAGCGCATCACCGTGGCATGAGCAGTTGGGTCGGGGTTGGTGGGCTGGCGCCAGGTGATTTCGGTGGCCGCGGCACGGCCGGCGGCTATCACGAGTTCTTTGCAGGACGCCGGTGGGTCGGGGTATCGGGGTCCGGCCGGACGGCCTCGGCGGCCTGTGGGCGCCGTGGTGACCGGTACCGCATCGCCAGTATGGGCGGTGGTGGCGGATTTGACCGCCAGCACGTAGTCGATGCCGCGGTCGGTCAGGGCGCGCCGAAACTCGGTGGCGTCGCCGTAGCCGGCGTCACCGACGACCACCGGTGGGATGCGTCCCCAGTCGATGAGTTCATCGATCATCTCCACGGCCATCTCCCACTTGCGGCGGTGCTGCTCGGCCGACGGGATCGCGCAGCGGCGGCGTGCCTGGCTGATCGCTGCCCGACTGGAGTCATCGAGGTCCTCGCCGGTATCGTCCCAGCTCTCAGGTACGAATAGTCGCCAATCCAGCGGAGCTGAGGCAATGTCGGTCGCGGCGTGCACGCTGACGGCGATCTGGCAATTGCCGACCTTGCCGAGGGTGCCCGAGTATTGGCGAGCCACACACGCCGATGCCGGCCCGTCTTTGGCGAACCCGGTGTCATCAACAACCCACGCATCCGGGCTGATCAGATCGCACGCTTTGCGAGACAGTGTTCGCCGCACCGGACCCACATCCCACGGCGAGGTGGTGACGAACTGCTGTAGCCGTTGATGATCCACCCGCAATCGCTGCGCCATCGGCTGCATCGATTTGCGTCGACCATCGAGCATCACGCCACGTAGATACAAGCCCGCGACAGCCCGCCGATCCTTACGGAGCAACGATGAGAACACTTGATTGACAAACGAATCCAGCTCCGTCTCGACCCGCCGCAACTCCCTGTCATCCACCTCACGATTATCCCAGCCGCACCAGCGAAATCCGTTGCGACACACCGACCTAACAAAGTCCTACTATTGCCACGGGACGCTGAATGCCCGACTCACTGCGCCGAAGGGCAAACGCGGAGTCGTTCGAGTCACTGTGACCTCCTTCGGGTTTACCGGCTCCGGCACGGGGTGGAAGAAGAATCCGCGATGCACCGTTGTGATCGGCACGAGTCACATCAGCGCGATAGCATTCAACGAGGAGCACTTCTTTGCTGCCACGTTTGGTCCGCGCCGGGGAGTGAGCGTGAGCCGTGACATCGTCACGGGCTCAGGATTGGTCCAATTCGGAGTCATTCCGTATACGAAGAATTCGCCGGTTCGTGCGCGGCAAGGCTATGGGGTCGGGTTCTTCGTCCTTGTGCCGTGACGTTGTCCATCTGACGTCAGCCCTGCTCTGTGCCGGAAGACCGCCGCTCCCCCAACGCCCGCAGGTACACCGACGCCCACGTCCGGAACGGTCGCCACGCCTCGGCGACCTCGGTCAGCGACCGCTCGGTCCCGTAGCGTTCGGCGACCGCGGCCTCCAGTCGGCGTTCGTGGGTCGGTATGGCGTCGGGGGAGTTGGCGCCGCGCAACACGATCAGCTCGGCGGCAAACGGTCCGACCCCGGTGATCGACTGCACGCGAGTCATTGCTTCGTCGGGGGTCATCGCGCGCAGCTCGGCGGTGTCGAGCACACCGTCGAGCGCGGCGGCAGCGATCGCGTGCAGATACTCGGCCTTCCGACCCGGAAGGTCCAGGTCGAGGCGCAGCACCGTCTCCGGGGACGGGAACGCACCGCCGTCGCCGTGGTCGGCGATGAGGCGTTGTCGGAGATGTGCGGCCTGCGTTATCCGCACCCGCTGCGACAGCACCGACCAGGCCGCTGCCTCGTAGGCGGAGTGGAATCCGCACGGCCGCAGGCCCGGCAACTCGTGTTGTGCCTCTGCGATGACCTCGTCGCGATGCCCGATCTCCGGCCATTCCCGGGCGTCGACGTCGAGTGCGAGGAACTGCATCGCCTGGGCCACAGCGGCCTCGAGGTCTCCCTCGCCGGTGACGGTCACGTCGGCGACCGTGTCCTGCTGGATCAGCGTCAGCTCCGCGACAGACCAGTCCGCGTCCACCCGGAAGACTGTGGTCAGTGTGCCCAGACGCTGTCCGCGGAGCGCGGCGGGAGCGAATCCCTCCCAGAAGTCCTGGCTGGTCGCCAACGACCACGGACCCAAGACGTCATGCCGGACGGTCTTCGTCGTCATCGCGATCCGATCTGCCGAGAACAGATCCTTCGAGGATACGACGCGACAAGCCACGTCGTAGCGGGTCGGCGCGGTCCGCACGGGCGGTCGACGACCGGCGTTCTCCGTACCGACTCGCGGCGATCGAGCTCGCCGCGGCACTGCATGCCGGCGTCGTTTGGGAAGTTCACGCCATCCGAGAAGTGACCTGTTCGCTGCGGGCCCGCCAGGCCGCCACCGCGGTCGCTGCGCACACCGGACCCCAGACGCGTTCGACCGGCGAACGCGACACCGTGTTCATCACCGTGCCGGCCGCCATCACCCCGGTCAGGCCGGTCAGTGCTCGTCGTCGAACCCCGGGATCTCCGAGCCGTGCCACGAGCGCACCCGCTCCGGCCGTGTACACAACCGCGGCCACACCACTGAGGCGCCGCAACCCCATGGGCAGCCGGCCGGCGTGTCCGCCGCCATAACTGGCCGCGCCCCACGGGGCGCCGGCAGCGAGCGCCGTCTGGAAGACGGCGAACCCCGTGAGGAAGGTTGCGGTGATCTCGGTGGCGGGCTGTGACGTCGGCACCATGCCTCCAGAGTAGAGGCCGCAGCAGCGCACCAGGCGCCGAACGATGCAGGTCATAGCGGCCTCCGGGCGCTCGAACCACCCCGGTAGACTCCGAAGAATGTCCAACGTGCCCGCATTCGCCGCCCGCCTGCGTGGCGCCGGTGTGGGCATCGTGGCAGGTGCGGCGGCGGTCCCGGCGCACAGTCTGGCCGGCGGAATGCTGCCCTCGACCGGCATGCTCGTCCTCGTGCTCGCCGGCTGTGCCGGGATCGGGCTGATGTCCGCAGCGCGCGGCACCACCCTGCGGAGGCTGATCGGCCAGCTCGTCGTCGGCCAGGGCGCCCTGCACCTGTTGCTGTCGGTCGGCTCGGGACATGTTCATGTTCCGTCGGCGGCGATGGCGGCCGGCCACTTGGGCGTCGCCGTGCTGGTCGGCCTCGGGCTGTGGTGCGCCGAGCACCTGATCCGCGTGCTGCTGACCTCCATCCGCCGGGTGTTGCGTCTGCTGGCCGTGTCGGCATCCGATGCGGCGCCGGCCCGGCGGCCGGTCACCCATGCGGCCGGTTGCGCTCCGACACTGTTGTCTCTTGCCTCGGGCCGGGGTACCCGCGGCCCTCCGCAGTTCTGCGCTGCCTGACCACTGACCTTCCGCGCGCCTTCTACCGGCCGCGTGAGCGACGGCACCCGTATCGGTGTACGTCGACAGCCGCGCGTGCCGCGGGCGCCATCCATCGCAGTTCTTCCTGCCTGAAAGGGCCCATACCCCATGTCCGACACCATCACCACCAACTCCGCACACCTGGCGCCGCCCCGTCCCCGCACAGTCGCCCGACGCCGGTCGAGGCGGGCCGGTGCGCCCGTCGCCGTGCTCGCCGCGCTGCTCGGTCTGGCGCTACTGGCCGGCTGCTCCGACGACTCCGACACGACCGCCGCCCAGTCACTGACCGTCAGCGACCAGTGGGTCAAGGCGGTGCCGCAGGGGGAGATGACCGCCGTCTTCGGTGATCTCGTCAACGACAGCTCCGATGACCTGCAGGTCGTGTCGGCATCGTCGCCGGCGGCCGGTCGGATGGAACTCCACGAGGTGGTGGCCGATTCGGCCGGTGCGATGACGATGCAGGAGAAGGACGGCGGATTCGTCATCCCCGCCGACAGCACACTCACGTTGGCGCCCGGCGGCGATCACCTGATGCTGTTCGACCTGCCGGCGCCGATCACGCCCGGCCAGGACATCACCGTCGAGCTCACCATGTCCGACGGGTCGACGGCCGGCTTCACCGCGCAGGCCCGCGACTTCCCGGGCGCCGACGAGGAGTACGCCCCAGGCCATGGCGGTGACATGCCGATGACCAGTGAATCCGGTGCCTGACCGGCCACACCGACCCGGTGCCGGCGTCAGTCGGCGGCGTCTCCTCACCGGAGGCGCCGCCGCGCTCGGCGCTGCCGGCGTCGGTGCGGCGGCCACCTCGATGGCCGTCGGAGCAGCCACGCAGCCCACGACTTTCGGCGGCGACACGATCGCGTTCTACGGCGCCCACCAGGCCGGGGTGGACACCCCGCCGCAGGCCCACGCCCAGTTCGTGGCGCTCGATCTGCGCCCCGACGCCGGACGCGACGAACTGATCTCGATCCTGCGGTTGTGGACGGCCGACGCGGCACGGCTCACCGCGGGTCGTCCGGCGCTGGCCGACACCGAACCCGAACTCGCCGCCGCCCCGGCACGGTTGACGGTGACGGTCGGCTTCGGGCCGTCGCTGTTCGACCGGATCGGGCTGGCCGAAGCCCGGCCGCCGTCGGTGCGCGACCTACCGTCGTTCACGATCGATCGGCTCGAGCCGCAGTGGAGCGGCGGCGACCTGCTGTTGCACCTCGGCTGTGACGACCCGATGACCCTCGCCCACGCGTCGCGGGTGCTGCTGAAGAACGTGCGGTCGATGACGACGATCCGCTGGACCCAACGCGGTTTCCGCACCGCGCGCGGCACAGCCGACGACGGTGCGACGATGCGCAACCTCATGGGCAGCGTCGACGGCACGGTCAATCCCGCCCCGGGCGCGGAGATCGACGACCTGGTGTGGGATGCGGGTGCCGGACAGCCGTGGTTCGCCGGCGGCACCACGCTGGTGCTGCGTCGGATCCGGATGGAGCTCGACACGTGGGACGAACTCGACACCCACGGACGGAACCTGTCCATCGGGCGTCGCCAGGACACCGGTGCGCCGTTGACCGGGCAGGACGAACACGACCAACCGGATTTCGGTGCCACGAAGAACGGCATCACGGTGATCCCGGAGAACGCGCACATCGCGCGGGCGCACCACCGCACCGCGCGCGAACAGTTCCTGCGCCGCGCCTACAACTACGACGACCCGCCCGCGCCCGGCGCGGTGAGCGATGCCGGCCTCATCTTCACCGCCTACCAACGCGACATCGACGAGCAGTTCCTGCCGGTGCAGCAGCGTCTCGCCGAGGCCGACGCGCTCAACGAGTGGACCACCCCTGTCGGATCTGCGGTATTCGCAATACCGCCGGGTGTGCGGGAAGGTGGATATATCGGCGAACAGTTGGTGGGAGGTGCGCGATGAAGGATGTCTTTGCCGACTACCACCGCGAGCTCGCGGGCATCGAACGGCGCCTGACCCGCGAGGTACGTCCCGGCGGTCGGCGACGACGTGGTCTGTGGGTGACCGCCGTCGTGGCGGCCACCTCGTCGGCCCTGCCGCTGACCCTGTGGGGTGGCGGGTCGGACGCCTCGATCCTCATGCGTGCCGACACCCTGCTGGTGCTCGCGGTCGCGGCCTTGTCGGCGGCGGCATTGTGTACCCGGCGGTGGGGACTGGCGGCGTGCGCGTTCGGCGTCGGCGGATTCACCTCGGCGTTCGGACTGTTCGCACTCTGGTCGCAGAACACCCTGCCCGAACCCGCGCCCGCCGTCTCACCGATCCACCTCGCCGGCTGGATCGCGACGATCGTGAGCACCGCGTTGTGGGCGGCGGTGGTGACCAGTCGACCGATGACCGATCGAGACCCGAGCGCACCGGCTAGCTGATCGCCGTCAGACCGCGCCGCACCTTCTCCTCGACCGCCACCGCGATCTGCCGATGCCGTTCGGCCCCATCATGATCGCCGATCAGATCGGCGAGTTCGGCCAACACGACGTCCATCGGGCCGAACGAGACGCTCGCGGCGTTGAGGCCCGCGATGGTGCCCGACCATTCGATCAAGATCTGGTAGAGCCGGGCCGCCTCGTCGACCATGCCGAGCTTCACCAATGCGCGGGCATGGAAGGCCTCCATGGACGTCCAGTAGTAGTCGCGGCTGGTGTACGGGTCGGTGTCGGCGATCGCGCGGGCCTCATCCACCCGGCCGGCATCGATGAGTGCGTCCACGTAGACCCACCCCACCGCGTGGGGAGAGCGCTCGAAGATGGTGCCCACCTCCTCGACGAGATGTCCGATCGAGCCACGAAACCAGCCGACGCACAGTTGTCCGATGAGGTCGAACTCGTTGCCCGCGGGCATCCCGGCCGCCCGCAACTGAGCGCTCAGAGCGGTGTATTTACCTGCAGCGGAATCAAGTTCACCTCGCAGCACATCGGTGACGGCATTGAACGCGGAGAGCACCACCACCAGCTCGCCCACCCGTCCGCTGGTGGCGCATTCCATGCCGGCGCGCATCTGCGCGACCGCGCCGGGCAGGTCGATCTGCGACATCCGCAGCAGGAACAGATAGAAGCGGGCCGCCGCCTCATACCCGCGGCTGCCGGACTCCTGGGTCAACTCGAGGAACTCGGTGGCCAGCGCCGGGTACCGATCGCGGCTGTCCGGACCCAGCGCGGTGAAGACGCGGGCGTTGAAGGCGGCGCACCGCAGATCGACGTCGTCGGTCTCCCGCGCCAGCCGCAGCGCCTCCTCGGCGCACTCGATGGCGAACGCGTCGTCGAAACCCTCGAACTCGAAGACGGCGCTGATCAGCAGGCGCACCCGATCGATACCCGTGGCGGTGCCCAGGGCGTCGAGCACGGCAGTCGTCATGACCTCGTCGGCGACGCCCTTGGTGCGGGTGGACCAGATCCCCGGGGTCCGCCAGCACGTCAACGCGGCCACCACCAGCGCCGGATCGTCGACGGTCCGGGCCAGTCGCAAGGCTTGTTCGCGTCGTACCCGGGCGGCCGAGATGTCGCCACGATGAGCCAACGCGGTCACCAGGTCACATAGTGCGTGGACCATCCGCACCCGATCGTCGGTTGATGCGGTGGATCGGCTGTGGCCGGCCAGGTCGTGCAGATCCACCGCGTGCTGCCACAGCGGGGCGGAGTCGGCGGCGAACTCGGTCGAGAAACGATGACGGGCAGCTTCTTCGACGATCGGTAAGGCATCGGCGACGGTGTTGCTCGATGCTCCGAGCGCCGCGTGGACCGCCAGCTCGTCGGTGACCGCCGGATTGCGGTCGGCCAGCAACTGCATGGTCCGCCAGTGCAGCCGGCGGCGGCGCAACGTGGGGATGGCGTCGTAGACGGCGTCGCGCATGAGGACGTGGGTGAACCGCGCCTGGTCGGCGTCGGTGGTGAGCAGCCCGGCCACCACCGCGGAGTCGATGGCGTCGAGCACGGAGTCCTCGGCGTTCTCGTCGGGCCAGAGCCCGATGATCGTGTCGACGTCGGATTCGCGCCCGCACACCGCGGCAAGTCGGAGCATGGTGACGGTCTCGTCGGGCAGTCGCTCCACCCGCCGCAGCAGCACCTCTCGCACGCCGCTGGGCACCACGGTCTGGGCGTCGCGGGCGCCCCGGGAGGCGACGAGTTTCGCCAATTCGCGGACGAAGAGCGGGTTTCCGTCGGTGCGGGAGCGCAGTAGCGCCACCGTCGCGTCGTCGATCGGGTCGAGGCCGGCGTCGGCGGCGAGCGCCCGGATACCGTCGTCGGACAGTCCCGCGAGGGCGAGGTGGTCGGCGGTCGCGGAGACCAATGCGGCTGCGGTGGCCAGCAATTCGGTTCCCGCCTCCGACGGTCGGTAGGTCGCGACGATCAGCACCGGCCGATCGGTGAGCCAGGCCACCAGCTGGCGCAACACCTGCAGGGTGGCGCTGTCGGCGCGATGGGCGTCGTCGATGATCAGGGCCACCCCGTGACCCTCGGCGGTGCGGGACTCGCAGGCACCACGAACCTGGCGGGCGATCAGGAACGGGTCCTCGATCTCGTTGTCGCCGGCCAGTTCCGCAACCACCTCGCGCCACGCCCACGCGGTCGGCGCGCCGTCGACCTCCGGGCAGTGACCGGTGGAGACCACCCACCCCGCCGCACGCAGGCGGTGCCCGAACGTCCGTGCCAGGGTGGTTTTGCCACCGCCGGCCTCCGCGGTGATCCACACGATCCGCAATCCGGTGCGCCGGGAGGTCTCTGCGTGCTCGGCGAGTTTCTCGAGTTCGGATTCCCGCCCGGCGAACTCCCGGTGTTCCGGATCGGCGGTGCGGTCCACCTCGGGTGGGGCGGCGACGGTGGCCGGCGGGGTCTCGGGAGCCCGTGTCGCGGTGGGTGCATCGAGCGCGGGATGCTGTTGCAGGATGTCCGATTCGAGAGTGCGGATCTTGGCCGACGGGTCCACCCCGAGTTCGTCGGCGAGGAACTCGCGCAGCGTCCGCAGGGTGCGCAGCGCATCGGCCTGACGCCCCAGCCGGTACTGCGCAAGGGCCAGGAGTCCGAACAGCTCCTCGCGGGTGGAATGGGCCTCGCACAGCGCGGGCAGTTCGGCGACCACCTCGGTCGGCCGGCCCAGATCGAGTGCGGCGGCAGCACGCTGCTCGACGCTGTGCAACCACAGCTCGCCGAGGCGCGCCACCTCGGGTCCGGCCCACTCGTCGGCGGCATGCGGACCGAACGGGTCGCCGCGCCAGAGCGATTGCGCCTCGCCGAGGCGGGCATAGCGTCCGGCCGGGTCCGGGTCGGCGGTGGCGGCCAGATCGGCGAAGCGCCACAGGTCCACCGCATCTCGGGGTAGTCGCAATGCGTAGCCGGGAGGCTCGCTCACCAGGATCCGCGCCGGGGTGCGCGGCGCCCGCTGCGGTTCGAGGATGCGTCGCAGGTTGGAGATGTGCACCTGCAGACCGGCGAGAGCTTTGGGCGGCGGCTCGCCGTCCCAGAGGTCCTCGATGAGTCGATCGGTGGAGACCACCCGGCCATCGGCGGCGGCGAGGCGCGCCAGCACCGCACGTCCACGCCGCGATTTGATCTCGGCCGGCCGCCCGCCGACGTCGACGCGGACGGTCCCGGACAGGGTGAGCGACACGGCGGGACCCGCCTCGACGTCCATCGACACCGTTCACGCTCCTCGGCGACGCGGCGCGCGATCCGCCGCCCTCACGGAAGATTATCGCCGCGACGTGCGTATTGCGTGGGGTTCATCCGTCTGGGGGACGACTGTCCGATTCTCTCGGCGAACTCCGGGGTTCTGTCGGCGACATCGTGGGTTCCGTCGGCGGGTTCGGGGGTCTGTCGGCGGCTCGCTGCAGGCCGATCACCTCGGTGCTACGCTGTGCGACATGGAGTCGGTGACTCACCGTGAGATGCGCAACCGCAGCGCGGAGCTGCTCCGGCGCGTGGAGGCGGGGGAGTCGATCATCGTCACGAACAACGGGCGGCCGGTGGCTGTGATCAGTCCGCTCGAACGCCGCGTACTCGAGGAACTCGTCGACCAGGGCCATGTGCGACGAGCCACGCGCGCTGTCGCCGACCTCCGCGACATCGAACGCACCGCAAGTGCGTTGAGGACGGATCAGATCCTCGACGACACCCGGGGCCACTGGTGAGTCTCACCTATGTGGACACCTCTGCGGCGATGAAGTTGATCGTCGATGAGCCCGAGAGTGAGCCGCTGCTGAGTTCCCTGACGTCGGCCCCGGCTCGGCGTCTGATCGCATCGTGGCTGCTACACGCCGAACTGCACTGTGCCGCCGGCCGATACCCGGACGTGGTGAGTCCCGAGGCGCTTTCGGCTGTCCTCGCAACGATTGACCTCATCGACCTCACTCGGGGTGACATGATCGCTGCGGGCACGTACGCCCCGCTCCGGTCGCACGATGCCATCCATCTCGCGGTCGCCATCCGGGTAGGTGCGGACGACTTCCTCACCTACGACGATGAACTCGCTGCCCGCGCCAGTCGCGCCGGCTTGCGGGCGCTGTCTCCGCGCTGATCGGCGAGGGGGCAGGGCTCAGAAGGTGCGGTCCCAGCGGACCACGGACTTCATCACGTCCGGAAACTTCTTCTCGGCATAGCGCAGGTACTCGTCGATGTGCTCGGTCATCTCGGACATCGATGCCGGGGCGTCATGCCGTTGCATCGCCTGGAAAATGGCATCGTGCGCGGCCAGCGTGGCCTTGCGGCGGGCGAGCGGGAAGTCGAGGCCGACGATGGTGCTGTTGGTGACCTCGAGCAGGGAGTCGGCGAGATACCCGAGCAGCGGATTCTCCGTCGACCAGGCGACGATGTCGTGGAACTGCTTGTTCGCCTCGAGGAAGACGTAGCGGTCGCCGTTGAGCGACGACCGCATCTGCTCGATGTTGGCCGCGATCTCGTCGAGTTTCGTGTCGGTGATGTTGGTCGCCGCCACCTGGGTGATCACCGGCTCGATCGCCAGGCGCGCCTCGAAGATCGACTTCAGCGGCGCGTTCTGCAACTGCATCAGCAGCACGAAGGCACCTGACAGGAATGAGGCCGTCGGCGTCTGGAGCACCGGGCCGCCACGCGGTCCGGGTTTCATCACGATGACGCCCTGGAATTCGAGCAGCCGCAACGCCTCGCGCAGCGTGCCCCGGCCGATCTGGTAACGCTCCACCATCACCTTCTCGGGTGGCAGCAGATCTCCCGGACCGAGGCCGGCGTCGTGAGCCTCCTGGATGATGCGCTGGCTCACGACGACGGCGGCCTTGGGTGATCTCCCCCCGGCGGTCATGTCTGTCCACCCACGACGGTTCTCCTGCGCTCCACTGGTCCCCCCCAACCTCGGTGTACGCGTCTGATTGCCACAGCCGCGTTTCCTGTCATCCATAAGGTACATATGTTTGCCAGGAATTGGGGTGTGCTTTGCGGGAATGTCCGGTATGGGAATCGCGTTGCCGATACCCGCTCAGGCGACGGTGACCTCGTGCATGTTGATAGTGGCCCCTGCGAAGGCGAAATTGGCGAGGTCGGCGCTACCCTTCTGTCCCTCGGGGGAGCCGAGCGCCTCGATCGCCGCCTCCTTCGACGGGAACGTCAACACACCGACCACGAAGTTCTCCGGCGTTGAGCCGTCGAGCATCTCGCAGACACCCCATTCGAACGACGTGATGCCGGGCATGCTCGCGGTCAGCGGTGCGTGCACCGTCCGATAGTGGTGGAGGAAGTGTTCGGGATCCTCGGGGTGGTGGTAGTTCACGGTGATGCGGAACATCGTTGTCTCCCAGGGTGCTCGGTGATCAGTTCGAGGCGAGATGCGCGGTCACGGCCTGGTTGACGTAATCGATGCCATCGTCGGAGCCGGGCAGGATGTTCACGAACTGAAAGAACCCGTGCATCTGTCCCTCGAAGACCTTGGACTGCACGGGGATCCCGGCATCGGCGAGTTTCTGGGCATAGGCCTCGCCCTCGGCGCGCAGCACGTCGTGTTCGGCGATCAGGACCACCGCCGGTGCCACCCCGGTCACATCGCCCTGCAGCGGGGAGGCGTCCCAGTTGGCGCGGGAGGCCGCATCGGGTGCATACAGATCCCAGAACCAGACCATCGACTTGGCGTCGAGCATCAGCTGATTGGCCGGATCGCGGTAGGTGGCGTTGTCGGTGTCGCTGTCGGTGACAGGGTAGATCAGCACCTGCAGGCCGATGTCCGGGCCGCCCTCGCGTACCGACCGCTGCGACACGATGGCCGCCAGGTTGCCGCCGGCGCTGTCGCCGCCGACCAGCAGCGGCCGGTCGGGGAACCGCTGAGCAGTCCACCGGGTGACGTCCCAGGCGTCGTCGGCCGCTGCCGGATATACGTTCTCCGGTGCCAGCCGGTACTCCGGCAGCACCACGATGCAGTTTGTACCCGCGGCGACCTTGCGGGCCAACGTGTCGAACTGGTCGCGGGTGCCCACCACCCAGCCGCCGCCGTGGAAGTAGATGAGCACACCGGCCGGACTGTCCGACGGGGTCAGCACGCGCACGCCGATGGACTGTCCGTCGGCGGTGGGGATGTCGACGTCCTCGACCTCGGTCATGTCCGGGCCGGGTCCGATCAATTCGATGAAGCCGTCGTTCATCGCGCGGACCTCGGCCGGGGTCATCTCGTAGAGCGGTTTGGCGCCCGCTTCGGCAGATTGCGCCAGGAATGCCGATGTTGCCTCGTCCAGTGCCATGAGGTTGTTCCTTATCTGTGGTGGGAATCGGGGGGGGGACTCCTTCGGGAGTACCGAATAATGATGCGCATCATATGGAGCGATAAGAAGATATGTCAACGGTCACATTCCGGGCAGTCTAGGTTGGCTGTCACACTGGTGCTGTCGAGTGGCCGTGGACAAACGGACCGAACATGGCTAACCTGTGACTCAAGCCATTCATGCGCATCATTGTCAGCATCACGGTCGCTGACCTGAGACGAGGAGGAGTCCCCGATGACCTCGACGAAGCCACGTTGTCCGGTGGTCGGTTTCGACCACAACTCGACGTACCACTCCGAGCACCCGGTGGAGTCCTACCGCGAACTCCGCGAAGAGCACGAGGTGGCGTGGAGCGAGGCGAACGGCGGCTATTGGATCCTTGCCGGCTATGAGCCCGTTTTCGAGGCGGCCCGCGACGACGACACGTTCACCTCCCGGCGCACCCCGCACGGCGGTGAAGGTCTGTCGGTGGTGATCCCGAAGACGCCGATGCACGACCACATCCCGATCGAACTGGACCCGCCGGAGCTCATGCCCTACCGCAAGGTGGTCAACAAGATCACCGCCCCGGCCGCGGTCGAGAAGATGATGCCGATGATCCAGCACTACGTGACGTGGTTCCTCGACGAGGTCATCGAGACCGGGAAGTGCGACTTCGCCTCCATCATCGGCGTGCCCTCGATCGTGACGATCGATTGGCTCGGCCTCGACGTCGACGACTGGGATCGCTATTCCCAGGCCCATCGCGCCACCCTGGCCTACCCGCAGGACAGTCCCGAGTTCCTGCACGCGGTCAACGAGGAACTGCCGGTGCTGACCGAGATGGTCAAGAAGCGCATCGCCGAGCGCAAGGCGGAGCCCAAGGACGATGCGATCAGCTTCCTGGTCCACTCGGAGATCGACGGACGTCCGATCACCGAGGAGGAGACCTTCTCCATCGTCGAGCTGCTGATCTCCGGCGGTGTCGGCACCACCGCGTCGCTCGTCGGCCAGTCGCTGATGTGGCTGCACCAGCATCACGACGTGCGTCAGGAGCTGATCGACGACCCGTCGCTCATCGATCACGCCCTCGAGGAGTTCCTGCGGTACTTCTCGCCGACGCAGGCGCTGGCCCGCACGGTCACCCACGACACCGAGTTCCACGGCTGCCCGATGCGCGAGGGCGACCGCGTGCTGCTGAGCTGGGCGTCGGCCAACCGCGACGAAGCGGCCGGGTTCGACGACCCCGACGACCTCGACATCCACCGCTGGCCCAACCGGCACACCGCATTCGGCGTCGGCGCCCACCGCTGCGCCGGATCGCACATCGGTCGCGCGATGGCCAAGGAACTCATCACCCAGATCCTCGAGCGCATGCCCGACTACGTGGTCGACGAGGACAACACGGTGCGCTACGAGCGCCAGGGTGTCAACGTCGGATTCCGCAGCCTGCCCGCCACCTTCACCCCGGGGGAGCGTCGCGGAGGCGAGTGATCCGGCCTCTCCACCAGCACACAGCGGCCGCCGACATCTGGAGTCGGCGGCCGCTGCCGTTCACCACATCTCGACGAGGAGAACTCTCATGACCACTGCATCCGCGGTCACCACCGTCATCGACGGCCGGGCCTTCCTGGAATGCCCGCGCTGGCACCAGGGCCGGCTCTGGGTGTCGGACCTCTACGCCAAGGAGGTGTTGTCGCTCAACGTCGACGGCACCGACGTGCGGGTGGAGGCCACCCTCGACGATCAGCCGTCGGGCCTCGGTTGGCTGCCCGATGGGCGGCTGCTGATCGTCTCGATGGTCGACGGCCTGCTGCTCGTGCGCGACGACGCCGACGATCCGACGTCGTTGTCGGTGCACGCCGACGTGTCGTCGCTGGCCACCGGCAAGCTCAACGACATGGTGGTCGACGACGCGGGACACGCCTTCATCTCGACCTTCGGCATGGAGTTCCGCTCACGCTCTTATGTCGAATCGGCGGTGCTGATCCACGTCGCGCCCGACGGCGCGGCCGATGTCGCCGCCGGCGATCTGTTGTTCCCCAATGGTTCGGTGATCTTCGGATCCGCGGCCGACGAGGTACGCACCCTGGTGATCGCGGAGAGCATGGGCAACCGCTTGACCGCATTCGACGTCGACCGCTCCGGTGGGTTGTCGAATCGACGGGTGTGGGCTGCGTTCGGACCCGAGGTGCCGCGCACCTCGGTGCGCGATGCGATGGCGGCCGCACAGGTGGCGCCCGACGGTATCTGCGCCGGCGCCGACGAGACCATCTGGGTGGCCGACGCCCTGCACCAGCGGGTCATCCGGGTCGCCGAGGGCGGCCAGATCGTCGACGAGAAGGCTTTCCCGACAGGAGTTTTCGCGTGTGCGCTGGGCGGTCGTGACGCCGACGTGCTGTTCGGGTGCGCGGCCGAGTCGTCGTCGGAGCACAAGCGGCGCGACACCCGGGAGGCCAGTCTGCTGTCGATCCGGCTGTGACGTAACTGTCTGTGACGTAACTGTCTGGGGCACACAACCGAAAGGCCCGGAACCTCCGTGGAGGTGTCCGGGCCTTTCGGGCGATCGGGGCTGGTGTCAGCCGACCTTCTGGATCAGCTTGGTCTCGAGATAGGCCGACAGCCCCTCGACATTGCCCTCGCGGCCCAGGCCGGACTGCTTGTAGCCGCCGAACGGCTGCACCACGCACATGTCCCAGCTGTTGATGGAGATCTGGCCGGTGCGCACCCGGCGCGCCACGGACTCGGCCAGCGCGGTGTCCTTGGCGTAGACCGCGCCGGACAGGCCGTAGTCGGTGCCGTTGGCGATCTCGACGGCCTCATCGATGGAGTCGAACGGGATCACCACCACGACCGGACCGAAGATCTCCTCCTGCGCGATGCGCATGTCCGGGGTGACGTCGGCGAACAGGGTCGGCTCCACGTACCAGCCCTTCTCGAGCCCCTCGGGACGCCCGCCACCGGTCACCAGGCGCGCACCCTCGGCCTTGCCGATCTCGATGTAGTCGAGGACGCGCGTGCGTTGACGTTCTGCCGCAAGCGGTCCCAGGATGACCGAGTCGTCGCGGGGATCACCGATGCTGAGCGACTCGAAGATGGTCTTCATGGTCTCGACCACCTCGTCCTGACGCTCGCGCGGTACCAGGATGCGGGTGATGGCCGCGCAGACCTGACCGCTGTGTCCGATGCCGGCGAAGGCCAGTGCCGGGAAGACCTCGTCGAGCGAGATGTCGTCGGCGATGATGCCGGCCGACTTGCCCCCGAGTTCCAGGGTGACCCGGGCGATGCGCTCGCCGCACAGGCTCATGATGCGCCGACCGGCCGCCGTCGACCCGGTGAAGGCGACTTTGTCCACCGACGGATGGGTGACGAGGTGTTCGCCCACCTCACGCCCGCCCGGGAGCAGGCTCACCACGCCCTCGGGCAGCCCGGCGGCCTCGAGTGCCTCGGCCAGCATCATCGTGCTGACGGGGCCCTCGGGGGCCGGCTTGAGCACCACGGTGCAGCCGGCGGCCAGTGCCGGGCCGATCTTGAGCGACGCGGTGGCCACCGGACCGTTCCAGGGGATGATCGTCGCGACCACACCGATCGGCTCGCGCACGATGGTGCCGTGGCCGCCCTCCCAGTCGCGTTCCTCCTCGAAGTCGAAACGCTCGTGCAGGGTGGAGGCATCGCCCCACATCTTGATCGCATTGTTGTGGAACGCGGTGGACGCCGCGGCCGGCGCACCGATCTCCGCGGTGAAGGCCTCGGCCATCCCGTCGAATCGTTTCGCCACTTCCTCACCGACGCGGACGAGGTACTGAGCGCGCTCGGCGGCCGACATCCGTGGCCACGGTCCCTCGTCGAACGCCTTGCGCGCCGCGGCCACGGCCTTGTCGACGTCCTCGGTTTGCGCCTCCGGCACCGTGGCCAGCAACTCTTCGGTGATCGGGGAGACCACCTCGATCACCTTGTCGCTGGACGGGTCGGTCCACCGGCCGCCGATGAGCAGCTTGTCGTAGCTCTTCAGGGTGGTGGGCACGGTTGCGGTCATCGGGTCTCCTAGCTGTCTGCACGCCCACAATTGGGGAGAGGCGCGACTGAGGACTTGAAGTACTGATAATGGTTATACTAGATTTGGATGTTGTCAAGATCACATGAGGAGGTCGATTGTGAAGGTATCGGTCGATGAGAACCAATGTCAGGGTCATGGCCTGTGCTTTATGACCTCGCCCGAGGTGTTCGGCCTGCGCGACGACGACGGGCATGCCTACGTGCTGCCTGACGGAGATGCACCCGAGCATGCCGGCGAGGCCAAGGCGGGTGCGGCATCGTGCCCCGAGCGTGCCATCACCGTCGACTGACGGGTCTGCTTCCGCTGTTCGTCCCCCGGGTATCGCGTCGTCCCCCGACGGCGGCCGGGGGACGAAGTCGTCCCTGGAGGACGAACAGGTCAGGGCTCAGAGCGCGCGGTCCCAGGGGATCACGGACTCCATGACATCGGGGAACTTGCGGTGGGCATAGCGCATGTACTCGTTGATGTGCTGGGTCATCCGGTCCTCGGAGAGATCCGGATTGCGCGTCACCAGCGCCTCCTCGATGGACTGATGCGCCTCGAGGATGGCGGCCCGGCGTGGGGTCGGGTAGTCGATACCGATGATCGTCCCGTCCATGATCCCCAGCAGTGAATCGACCAGATAACCGAACAGTGGATTGCCGCAGGACCACGCGATGACGTCGTGGAAGCGCTTGTTGGCCTCGAGAAAGACGTGCTGATCGTCGAGCGAATCGCGCATCGAGACGATCGTCCCGCGTAGATCGGCCAGCGCGGCGTCGGTGATCCGGTCGGCGGCCAGCCGGCTGATCATCGGCTCGAGGGCCACACGTGCCTCGGCGATCGCCGAGAACGGGGCGTTCTTCATCTGCATCAGCAAGATCACCGTGGAGGCCAGGTGTGAGGCGTCCGGGTCGAGCAGGATGGGGCCACCACGCGGGCCGGGCTTGAGGGCGATGACGCCTTGAACTTCGAGTATTCGCAACGCTTCTCGCAGGGTTCCGCGCCCGATCTGATACTTCTCCAGCATCAGCCGTTCCGGGTCGAGGAGTTCACCGGAGGACAGACCGTCGCGCAGCGTGTCTCGGACGATCTGTTGGGCGACGACCATCGCCGCCTTGGGTGCACGGGAGGTCGTGGTCACCGGCGGTCCTTTCCTGGAAGGGATATAAGGCTTATGATTATAAGCAATGTGTACAAGGTAAGCGCCAATGCGGTCGACGCGGCCGCGAACCAGAACGGAGAAGCGGATGTCCTCGGATGTGCTCGTCAAAGAAGACGGTTCCACCCTGTGGATCACCCTGAACCGACCCGAACGCAAGAACGCCTATGACGCCGACATGGCGGCCGACATCGCCGACGCGCTCGACGGTGCCGCGGGTTACCGCAGCGTGGTGATCACCGGATCGGGCGACAGCTTCTGTGCCGGCGGATCATTGGCGAACCTGAGCACTCCCACCACCAAGGAGATGCGGGGTCTGTATCGCGCGTCGCTGCGTCTGTTCGACTCGATCCGGTCGTGCCCGCGTCCGGTGATCGCCGCGGTCAATGGCGCCGCGGCCGGCGGCGGCAACGAACTGGTGGTCGCCTGCGATCTGGCGGTGGCGGCGCGGTCGGCCACCTTCGGCCAGACCGGCCCCCGAGTCGGGTCTGCACCCGTGACCGGCGCGACCAACGTAATGGGTATCCAGATCGGCGAGAAGCGGGCCAAGGAACTCTCGATGCTGTGCCGTCGGTATCCGGCCGAGCGGGCGCGCGAGATGGGGCTGGTCAACGAGGTGGTCGACGACGACCAGCTCGTCACGACCGTGCAGGACATGTGCGCCGAACTCGAGGCACTCAGCCCTCGCTACCTCGAGATCACCAAGGTCAGCTCGAACCTGTGGTGGAACTCCGCACGCGACAACTTCGCCTCCGGTCTGGGCATGCTCGTGCAGGCCGTCGGCAGCCCCGACATGATCGAAGGTGCGACCGCATTCCTCGAGAAACGGCGCGCGCAGTTCCCCGAACCCGAGTGAGCACGGCCGCATCTGCCGTGATCGAGACATCCCTGAAGGTTTGATGTCAAGCCGCGGCGGGGGTTTGGTCCTTCCATGCGGTGGCGGGGTCGTAGGGGATACCGCGGGCCAGGCAGCCATGGAGTATGCCGACGAGGCGGTTGGCGAGTTGGCGTAGCGCGGCGTTGTGGTCGACGTCTCGGGCTCGTTGTTTGCGGTAGTAGGCGCGGGCGCCGTCGTCGTGCATGAAGGCTCCGTGGGCCTGGGCCATCAGGGCGTCGACGAGTCGGTCGTTGTGGACGTAGCGGGCGGAGACGATCCGCGATTTGCCCGACTGTTTCGTGATGGGGCTGGTGCCCGCCGCGTTGCGGCGGGCTTTGCTGTTGCGGAAACGTAACGGGTCGTCCCCGAACTCGGCGAGCACCCGGGGTCCCACGGTCGGCCCCATGCCGGGCTGGCTGAGGTAGATCTCATGGTCCGGGTGCTGGGAAAAATGGGCATCGACCTCGCCGGCGAGCTCGTCGATCTGCTCGATCACCACACCCAGCACCGCCACCGAGGCGCGCACCGAGGCCGCGTAGGCGTCGGTGACCCGATCAGGTTGGCCGAGGTGCTGTCCGCGTAGGATCTGTTGTATCTCAACAGCTTTGGTGTCTTTGTTGCGGCGACCCTTGAGGAGGGGCAGGATCTGGCTTTTGGTCAGCTTCGCCGCCCGCGCCGGGGTCGGCGCCTTGGTCAGCAAGCCCAGGATCGGCCGGCTCGTCAATTCCAGATCCAACGCCGAACACACCAGCAGGATCGCCGGGAAGTACTCGCGCAGCGCCGCACGCACCCGCAGCATGTGGCGCGTGCGTTCCCAGATCATCGTCTGATGCGCGCGGGCCACCACCTTGACCGCGTCCGCGATCTCGGAGTCCCCACCACTTTCCCGCAACTGGTGGCGACGACTCCGCAGCATCTCGGCCAGCGCATGCGCATCACCCTTGTCGCTCTTGGCGCCCGAACTGACCACGATCTCGCGGTAGCGATGGGCCTGTTTGGGATCGACTCCAAATACCCGATACCCCGCAGCGATCAACGCGTTGACCCACGGACCGCGATCGATCTCGATACACACCAGCACCTGGTCAGGCTGATCGCCCTCGTCGAGGAAGGTCGCCGCGATCTCCCCGAACCTCTCGATCCCGGCGATCCCCTCAGGCAACCGCGCCCGCCGCAACACCTGCCCACGCTCGTCTTGAAACTCGACATCGTGGTGGTCTTCGGCCCAATCATCCCCGACGAACAACACTGCCACTGCCGGTGCCTCCTCACAGCTACCAAGCCGTCGATTGTTCAACACGGCAGCTGGCCGGAGGACCCTCGCGAACTAATGGTTCAGTGCTCACACCCCGAAACCACATCGGAGCCGGCACGACATCCCAGCAGCAATCACACCCTCTTGGCCGACCACCAGGGGCACGGTCTCGATCCAGAACTCGCCATCAACGGTTCCGTAGGCACGAGTGCTCACCCAGCAGCAGCCACCAACACCAAGTCTGACCCAAACTCACGACCAGACCCAGTAGCTCCCATTAGTAGGTCGGAGCGCTAGCGGAGACCGTATCGAGATCACCCCCCGCCGCAACCTCGAACTCACCCGCTCTACGGCCACCGCCGGTATCCGAGAACGGCGACACCCCCGCACAGCGCGACAAACACCCCCGCCATCAGGAACATCCCGCCCATCGTTCCCCATGCGGTGGCGGCTGCGCCGGTGGCGACCGACAGCACGCCGGTGAATCCGTAGCAGATGGACGCATAGCGTGACGCCACACGCCCCTGGTCGGTTGGCAGCAGCCCGGCGGTGACGATGCGCAGGCCGTACGCATAGGCGAAGCCCTGGCCGATGCCCCAGATCATGCAGCACGCCAGGATGGTCGGCAGATTGGCGAGCCAGACACCGATCAGACACATCACCGCGGCGAGTCCGATGATCGCGACCGCCACCTCGGGTCGCATCGACCGGAACAGGTAGGGGCTCAGGCATGCCGCGCCGAGCAGCACGATCGGGCCCAGGGTGGTCACGACGATCGACGGTGACGACATCTGGTCGGTGATCACAGTCGGCAACAAACCCACCACGATGCCGCCGATGGCCCAGCCGGCGATGCCCAGACCGTAACCGGCCCAGCGCAGCCGACGACCGGCCGGGGCGATCACAGGCGGTTCGTCGACGTTCGGGGCATCCGCGACCTCGGGTACCGGACTCCGTCGCAGTTCCGTGGCGAGAATGGTGCGTGCCGAGCGCAGCGTCAGCACCAGGACGACGCCGGCCCCGCTCAGCAACGCGATGTGCATCCAGTACACGGTGGTGGTCGGTCCCGGCAGGAACTGTGCGATGACCGCGGCCCCGGCCAGGCCGAGGAAGGACCCGGCCAGGGTTCCGGTGGCGGCGATCGCGCGGCCGCGTTCCCCGCGCATGGCCACCGCGATGGTGGCGGTGGTCCCGGTGCCGAGTCCCACCGCCACACCGGTCAGCAGGCGTCCGACGAACAGCCATCGCACGTCATCTTGGCCGATCCAGAACGAGACGTCGGCGGTCGCGCCGATCACGAGTGCGAGCGGCAGGACGACCCGGGCCCGTCTCGTCACCGACGTGGCAGCCACGGTGCTGAACGTCGCCACCAGCGCCACCAGGTAGGCCGCGAACAGCGCGGTCACGACGAAGGTGCTCAACTGCAGGTCGTCTCGATACAGCGGCAGGAGCGGCGCGGGGATGTTGGAGCCGACAACGAGGACGCTGAACGCGACGGATGCGGCTATTCCACAGCGGGTTCGGATGGTGCGCTCGCGTTGAGAGCGCAGTGCCGTGAGGGTCTCCGTCACGCCCGTCCTCTCTTTTCATGGCCGAAGCACTATACAAATACCATGATAATGGTTATCGTGATTTGCATCACCGACCAGTGACTGCCGTAGCGCAGCTCATAGGTGATCAATCGCCCGTGCCGGTTGGGACCGTACGAAGGAGAATCATGAAAACCATTGGCGCACTGCTCTGGGAGCCCGGAACTCGCTCCGGCTGGAGTGTCGAGGAGATCGAGATCGATCCACCCAAGTCGCGTGAGGTCCGCGTCAAGCTGGCCGCGTCCGGAATCTGCCACAGCGACGATCACGTCGACACCGGCGACATCCCGCTGGACTGGGCGCCCATCATCGGGGGCCACGAGGGCGCCGGCATCATCGAGGAACTCGGACCGGATGTCACCGGATTCGAGGTCGGCGATCACGTGGTGCTGTCGTTCCTGCCGTCGTGCGGGCACTGCGCGATGTGCACCATCGGCCGATCGAACATGTGTGAGATGGGCGCCGGGGTGTTGGCCGGGTTCGCACCCGACGGAACCCACCGCGTGCACGCCCGCGGCCAGGGCGTCGGACCGTTCTCCTTCCTCGGCACCTTCTCGCCTTATGCGGTGGTCAACATCGACTCGTGCGTGAAGATCGACAAGGACATCCCGCTGGACAAGGCCGCGCTCATCGGCTGCGGCGTCCCGACCGGTTGGGGTTCGTCGGTCTATGCCGCCGAGGTGGAACTGGGGGAGACGGTGGTGATCGTCGGCACCGGCGGCGTCGGCATGAATGCCGTGCAGGGCGCCCGGCACAAGGGTGCGAAGAACATCATCGCCATCGACCCGGTGTCGTTCAAACGGGACCAGGCCAAGATCTTCGGCGCCACCCACACCGTCGAGAACTACGAGCAGGCAGCGGATCTGGTTGCCGGGCTGTCCAACGGTCAGGGCGCCGACAAGGTCATCATCACCGTCGACATCGCCTACGGTCACCTGCTGAATCCGGCGCAGGAGATGGTCCGTCGTGGCGGCACCTTGGTGCTGACGTCGGCGGCGCCGGTCACCCAGCGCGACGTCCCGTTCGACCTGTTCACCTTCGCGATGAGCGGAAAGCGGCTGCAGGGCACGCTGTACGGCACTACCACCGCGCGTCGCGACATCCCGCTGATCGCCGACATGTACCGCCGCGGCGAGTTCAAGCTCGACGAACTGGTCACCAAGACCTACGAACTCGAGCAGATCAACGAGGCCGTCGCGGATATGCGGGAGGGCAAGAACATCCGCGGCGTCATCATGTATGACCTCTGACGCGTTGCCGGACCACGGTGTCGATGATCGGTTGACGGGCCTCGTCGCCAAGGATCAGATTCGCGATCTGGCCATGGCGTACGCCTGGGCCGTCGACGACCACGACATCGACACCGTGGTCGGCATGTTCACCGAAGACGGGATCTTCGATGTGTCAGGCGAAGTGGCCGCCGGCCACGACGAGATCCGCAAGTCCTTTGTCGCCAGCATGAGCCGCTTCACCACCATGTTGCACACCCCGGAGATCCATCTGATCGAGATCAAGGACACCGAGCACGCCGTCGGACGCGCCACCGGTCACGCGGAGCTCGCGTTTCGCGACACCCTGATGCTGACCGCCTACCGCTACCGCGATCGTTATGTCCGCCACGACGGCGTCTGGCGCTTTGCCGAGCGTCACGTGCGATTCATGTACGCGGTCCCCATCGAATCGATGGCCACCGCATTCGGCGACACCAAACGAATCCGCTGGCCGCAGAACCGATACCAACACGCCGACTACCCCGAGTCGGCGTCCACCTGGAACACCTATCGAGAAACCTGACAGGAGCACCATCATGCGCGCAGACGACATCAACGACATCATCAGGGCCACTCACACCTATGCCCGCGGCCTCGATCTGCACGACCCGAAGGAAGCGGCATCCGCGTTCACCTCCGACTGCGTGTGGGATGCCACCGCGGTCGGGTTGAAGCGATTCGAGGGCGAGGCCGAGGTGCTGGCCTTCTTCGAAGCCGACGCCGCCGGCGTGAACGGGCAGTGCCACATCATCACCAACCACATCATCGACTTCGACGACGACGACCACGCGCATGGCACCAACTACGTCTATGCCGAGGGCGAGATGAAGAACGGTGGCTCCATCAAGGCCATCGCGCTCAACAAGGATCGCTACGCCCGCACCCAGGACGGGTGGAAGATCGCCGAACGCGTCATCGAGCCGCTGACCACGCCGCAGATGGAGGGCTTCGACGTCTGATCCGGTTGATCGCCTTCGACCCGTCGACCCCCAGACCCCTGACGTGAGGTGAGCATGACCACCCTGACCGATCCTGTTGACCGTGTGACCGATACGCATACCGTTGTGAAGCAATGGCTCGAGGGCTTTCAAGATGCGCTCCGCGCCGGCGACGACACGATCTACGACTCGTTGTTCGCGCCGGACGCCTGGTGGCGTGATCTGCTCGCCTTCACCGGGGACCTGCGCAGTCTGAGTGGTCCGGGGGCCATCGGGCCACTCATCTCGGCCGGCAAGGGCCGGGGAGTCGACGGGTGCACGATCGCCGACGACGTCGAACCCGTGTTGATGGAATTCGAGGGTGCCGCACCGACGATCCAGGCGTTCTTCGACTTCACGACGTCGGCCGGCCGGGGCCGGGGCATCGTGCGACTCAATCGGAGCGACGATGGCCGGTGGCATGCGGCGACGGTGCTGACCAGCCTGGAGGCTCTCGCCGGCCGGGAGTTCGCGATCGGATCGCAGCGGCCGTCCGGCGTCGGCGCGCCGAGCGACACCTCGTGGGCGCAGCGGCGACACGCAGCGCAGGAGTGCGTCGACGATGACCCGGAAGTGCTGGTGGTCGGGGCCGGACATTCCGGTCTCGGCCTGGCCGCCTACCTCGGCGCGCTGGGCGTACGCACGTTGGTGATCGACAAGAACGAGCGGGTCGGCGACAACTGGCGGAATCGGTACGAATCGCTGGTGCTGCATGACCCGGTCTGGTACGACCACATGCCGCTGATGAAGTTCCCGCCCGGCTGGCCGGTGTACACACCCAAGGACAAAATGGGTGACTGGCTCGAAATCTATTCCCGGGCCATGGAACTCAACGTGTGGACGTCGAGCACCGTCGCCGACAGTTTCTACGATGCGAGCACCGGGACCTGGCAGGTGCGCATCGACCGGGACGGCGTGAACCGAGAACTGTCGGTGCGCCATGTGGTGCTCGCGACGGGGCTCAGCGGCACCGAGCCGTCCGTGCCGACGTTCGACGGGCAGGATGACTTCGCCGGGGACCTCCTGCATTCGAGCGCCTACTCCGACGGCTCGTCGCTGGCCGGCAAACGGGTGGCGGTGATCGGCACCGGCAACAGCGGCCACGACGTGGCGCAGGACCTGCACCAGCACGGCGCCCAGGTGACGCTCGTACAGCGCGGCCCGACATTCGTCGTCGGGGCGGAAACGGTGGAGGCGGTGATGATGAGCGCCTCCTACAGCGAGCAGTCCCCACCCACCGAGATCTCCGACCTCGTCGGCGCGTCGATGCCCAACCGGGCGCCGGCGACCACTGCCGGACTGCAGCAGGCCACCGCGGCGATGGCCGACCTCGATCGCGAGATCCATCACGGTCTGACGCAGCGCGGATTCGAATTGTCCAGTGGGGTCGACGGAACCGGATCGATGATGCTGTTCCTCACCCGCAACGGCGGCTACTACATCGACGTCGGGGCATCGCAGCTCATCATCGACGGTGAGATCGGCATCGTGGCCCGAACGCGGATCGACCGGCTCGATCGCGATGGTATCCGGTTCACCGATGGTCGCCGCCTCGACGTCGACGTGATCATCCTCGCCACCGGATTCCGCGGTATCGGTGACACCGCGCGACGGATCTTCGGCGCGGAGGTGGCCGACCGTGTGGGACCGGTCTGGGACCTGGACGACGAGGGTGAGTTGCGCGGTGTGTGGCGGCCCTCCGGCCACCCCGGATTCTGGTTCAGCGGCGGAAATCTCGGTTTCGCGAGGCTCTACAACAAGTACCTGGCGCTGCGCCTGGCCGCGGAGCTCGACTCCGTCGACATCTCGTCACCGATCTGACAGCACGACCGATACCGCAACCGAGAGGAGTCCAACGTGGGACGACTTGACGACAAAGTAGCCTTCATCACCGGCGCGGCGCGCGGGCAGGGGCGAAGTCACGCCATCCGACTCGCGCAGGAGGGTGCCGACATCATCGCGCTCGACCTGTGCGAGGAGATCGACAGCGTGAAGCGCTTCTACCCGGGCGCGACCGAGGACGATCTGGCCGAAACCGTCTCCGCCGTCGAAAAACTGGGCCGGCGCATCGTGGCCTCCAAAGCAGACGTCCGGGATCTGGCGGAGACCAGGGCGGCGCTCGACAAGGGACTGGCGGAGTTCGGCCATGTGGACGTGGTCAGCGCCAATGCCGGCATCTTCCTGTTCGGCGACAAGACACACGAGGTGTCCGAACAGGATTGGGACGATGTGCAGGACATCAACCTCAAAGGTGTCTGGCACACCTGCAAGGCGGTGATCCCGCAGCTCATCGAACAGGGCACCGGCGGCTCGATCATCCTCACCAGCTCCACCGCCGGCATCAAGGGCACCCCGAATGTGGCTGCCTACACCGCCAGCAAGCACGGCGTGGTCGGTCTGATGCGCACCCTCGCCCTGGAACTGGCGCCGCATGCGATCCGGGTCAACACCGTCCATCCCACCGGGGTGTCGACCGACATGATCCTCAACGAGGCGACCTACAAGCTGTTCCTGCCCGACGTCGAACACCCGACGAAGGAGAAGGCCGAGCCGGCATTCATCGCCGGGAACGCCCTCGAGATCCCCTGGGTGGACCCGATCGACATCAGCAACGCACTGCTGTTCCTGGCGTCGGACGAGGCCAGGTACGTCACCGGCACCGAACTGAAGGTGGACGCCGGCTACACCGTCAAGTAGCCCTCGCAGCAGCCGAATCGAGCCGCGATGCCCAGCCCGGGTATCGCGGCATTCGGCGCATCTCGGGTACGGGGCGTCCGACGGTGAATGTGGCTTGGATCGGAATAACTCTAGATTGTGACGCACCGAACATCTATGATAATCATTACAACCGTGCGGCTCGATATGTCCGATTCTTCAGAGCCGTGACAATCCACCAGGAGGCTGAGGTTGATGACGAGAACAAAGAAGATGCGGTCCGCGTTGGCGATTGCGGCGGCTGCCACGATGATCACCGCCACCGCGTGCAGCAGCGGCGGCACCACCGCAGGAGGCGGCGAGGGCATCGCCGATCAGATCCAGATCCAGGCGGTCAATGACCAGACCGGCGCGGTCGCCTACGCGGGCACCGGTGCCAGCCGTGGCGCGGCGCTCGCGATCGAGGAGATCAACGAGCAGGCCTTCCTCGGCGACGGCGTCACGATCACCATGGAGCAGAGCGACCCGGCCGGCGAGATCGACCGGGCGGTGGCCGAGGTGACCACGGCCGCCGGCAATCCGGAGATCTCGGCGATCCTTGGGCCGACGATGGGCCAACAGGCCGCGGCGGTCGCGCCGATCGTGAATCAGCGTGAGGTGCCGACCATCTTCACCCAGTCCGGTTCCGACGGCGTGGTGACCGGCGACTACACCTTCCGTGCCACGGCACCGATGGAGAGCTACTACGGCACCGCGATGCAGTGGCTGGCCGACAATGACCTGACCGACATCTCGGTCATCTACAACGCCACCTTCCCCACCTTCGCGACGCTGGGCGCCGACGTGGTCCCGGCCGAGGCCGAGGATCGGGGTATCACCGTGGGAACGTCCATCGAGGCGCAGTCGACCACACAGGATTTCACCGGTCAGGCGCAGCAGATCGCCAGTGCCGATCCGCAGGCGGTGGTCATGTTGCTGACCGCGCCGCAGTCGGTGACCTTCCTCAGTCAGCTGCGTCGCGCCGGATATGACGGCCAGGTCGTCGGGACGTCGGTGCAGAGCGCCGGCAATGTGGAGGCGGCCGGAGCGGCAGCCGACGGGTTGGTGTACCCGGTGGACTACTCCCCGGCAATGGACTCCGAGACCGCGCAGCAGTTCGCGTCGGCGTTCGAGGCGAAGTACGGCGAGCAGCCCGACCTCTACGACGCCGAGGGATACGACGCCATGTGGTGGCTGGCGCGGGGCATCCAGGCCTCGGGCAGCTCCTCGCGCGAGGGCATCCAGCAGGGTCTGACCCAGGTGGCAGAGGACGGTTTCACCGGCGCGATGGGCGATATCACCTTCGAGGGCAACGACATGCGCGTCCCCGGCGTGATGATCCAGTGGGAGAACGGCCAGGAGACGTTGGTGTCATGACCGCCGAACAGTTCGCCGACGCCGAGAGGAGGATGACATGCAGGAGATAGTGAATGCCGCGGCGCTCGGCTCGATCTACCTGCTCTTCGCGCTCGGCATGGCCCTGGCGTGGGGCACGATCGGCATCCTGAACTTCGCCCACGGCGCCACCTTCGTTTTCTCGGTCCTGGTGGCGCACCTGATCACCCAGCAGGGAGCACTGCCGCTGCCGGTGATCCTCGTGATCGCCATGGCCGCCGGCGCTGCCCTGTCGGTGGCGACCCAGTGGCTGGTGTTCCAGCGCATCGTCGAACGCAGCAAGGGGCATCGGGCCACCGAACTGCGCATCATCATCGGCGGTATCGGGGTCTCGGCGATCGTCATCGCCTATGCCCAACGGGAAACCGGCAGCAGTCCGTTCGGTCTCGACACCAGTTACGTGTCACAGCAGTTCCAGATCGGATCGGTGCATCTGAGCACCACGGTGCTGATCATCCTGGTTGCTGCGCTCGGCATCGGCGTCGGCCTCACCCGATGGCTCAAGAAGTCCCGGCAGGGACTGGCGCTGCGGGCGATCGGCGTGGACGCCGAGGTGAGTGAGGGCATGGGCGTCAACCGCAGCGCCCTGGCGCTGGGCACGATGGCGGTGGCCGGTGCGCTGGCGGGGCTGGCGGGGGTGCTGTTGACCCTGCAACTCGGCGCCATCGCACCCGAATCCGGTGACCCGCTGCTGATCAAGGCGTTCGCGATCATCGTGCTCGGTGGACTCGGTTCGATGGGCGGCGCCGTCCTGGGCGCCTACATACTGGCCGCCTCGGAGACACTGCTGGTGCACTTCCAGTTCGGCACGTGGGTGGACGCGGTCTCGTTCGGTCTCATCTTCTTGGTGCTGATCTTCCGGCCGCAGGGCCTGTTCGGTCGCAAGGAGGTGCGGCGTACATGACCACCTGGATTGACGCCAATGCTGTTCTCCTGCAACAGACGCTGACGACTCTACTGATGGCGCTGAGTATCCAGATCCCGATGCGCATGGGCGTGTTCTCCTTCGCCGGGATCGGGGCGTTCGGGATCGGCGGGTACAGCGCTGCCGCCGCGATGATCCACCTGGAATGGGGCACCATCCCCGCCATCGCCCTCGGCGTGGTGATCTCCGGTGTCGTCGTCTACCTGCTGGGCCTGGTGGTGCAACGCCTCAGCGGGCTGTACATGGGTATGGCCACGATCGCCTTCACCCTGATCATCGCGGTGATCGCGGTCAACGGCGGCGAGGTCACCGGAGGTGCGTCCGGGCTCTTCGGCGCGTTGGGCAACCTGACACTCGGCGGGATCTTCGTGATCGTGGTGCTGGTGGTGATCCTCACCCAACTGACCGAGTCCGGTGGCCTGGGACGCCGGATCGACGCGGTCCGCGAGGACCCGGAACTGGCCAACGCCATGGGGATCAACGTCAACCACTACCGCCGCCTGAGCTTCTTGGCATCCGGTCTGGTCGGCGGACTCGCCGGCGGGTTGACGACGCTGCTGCGCAGCACGATCACGCCGGAAGAGGTGAACTTCCACCTGGTGGTGCTCGCGCTGACGGTGATCGTCGTCGGCGGAATGCGATCCTGGGTCGGGGTTCTCATCGGTTCGGTCATCTTCGTGTGGCTGCCGACCTGGGTGCACTTCGTCAGCGAGTGGGAGGAATTCATCTACGGCCTGCTGGTGGTTCTCGCCGCGGTCTTCCTGCCCGACGGCATTCTCGGCATCCTGCGCAACCTGTGGCACACGGTCCGCGCGAAGCAGAAGCCGCCGACGAAGAAGCCTGCGGCCGACAGGCACGACAAGCCCACGGCCGATCCCGACCGAGAGGCATTGGAGGTGGCCGAGCGATGACGACCGACCAGACAACCGATCGCAACGCATCGCCCGCGCTGCTCGAACTCGATGATGTTGCAGTTCATTTCGGTGGTGTGAAGGCCGTGGACGGGGTGTCGTTCGAGCTTCGGGAAGGTCTCATCTACGGGATCCTCGGCGCCAACGGTTCCGGAAAGTCCACGCTGCTCGGTGCGATGACGCGGCTGAACCCGTTGACCCGGGGTCGCTTGCAGTTCGACGGCCACGCCTACGAGAACGTGCCACCGCACCGCGTGGCGCATCTCGGGGTGTCGCGGACATTCCAGACCGTGCGGCTGATCGACGATCGCACCGTGCTCGACAACATCCTGCTCGGCCTCGACACCGCCGATCGGGCCAAACGCAAGCACGCCCGGGCACGCGCCGAGGCAGTGATGGAACGCGTCGGGATCACCGACCTGGCGCGTATGCGTCCCAGCGAACTGTCCTACGGGATGCAGCGTCGAGCCGAGATCGCCCGGGCGATCGTCGGCACCCCACGGTTGCTGCTGCTCGACGAGCCGACCGCGGGTATGAACACCGACGAACGCGACGAGATCAGCGACCTACTGCGGTCGCTGAAGGACGAGGGCTACACCCAACTGCTCGTCGAACACGATGTGGCGATGATGGTGTCGGTGTGTGACTACCTCTTCGCGATGAACTTCGGAAAGCTGATCGCGCAGGGCCTGCCGCACGATGTGGTGCAGGATCAGGGCGTGCGTGAGTCGTATCTGGGAAGGCAGGCCAGCGATGCTTGAGGTCAACGACCTGCACGTGAGTTACGGTGCCGTGAACGCGGTGCAGGGTGTGTCGGCGAAGGTCGACGAGGGCCGGGTGACGCTGGTTCTCGGCGCCAACGGCGCCGGCAAGACCACCAGTCTGCGGGCGATCGCCGGCTACCACCGGCCGAAGTCGGGCGAGGTCCTGATCGGCGGCCGCGATGTGGCCGGTAGTCGGGCCCACACCATCGTCCGGCATGGACTGGTGCTGGTACCCGAAGGGCGCCGGGTGTTCTCGACACTCACTGTCGAGGAGAACCTGCGCATGGGTGCCTATCGCGCCCCGAAGTCGCAGATCCAGCAGACCATGGATGAGGTGTACGACCAGTTCCCGATCCTCCAGGAACGCAAGGACACCGCGGCGGGCAACCTCAGTGGCGGCGAGCAGCAGATGCTGGCCTTCGGTCGAGCGGTGATGTCCCGGCCCAAGGTGATCCTCGCCGATGAGCCGTCGATGGGCCTGGCCCCGACGATGGTCGAGACGGTGATGGACAAGGTGCGCGAGATCGCCGACAGCGGCATCGCCGTACTGATCGTGGAACAGAACGCGGATGCGGGACTGGCGATTGCCGACGATGTCTCGGTGATCACCCGCGGCCGCACCGTGTGGACGGGCCGCGCGGCCGACGCCGATCGGGCCGCCGTGCACGCCGTGTTGGGAGAGTCCGAACTCGAGAGTGCGGCGGAGTGAGGGTCACCCTCGTCGGTCCGCTCGCCGTCGACCTCATTCGCGAGTGATGTGCCGATGCCGCGAGCCGCATGCGAATCGCGGCATCGGTGTAACACTCGCGATTTGTCTGGCTGGCTTCCTCGGTTGCTGCAGCAATCGCCGCAGCAACCGGGGAGTGAAACCGCTACTTCACATTGGCGCCGGCATCCACCGGCAGCGTGGCCCCGGTGATGAACTGGGCTTCGTCGCTGGCGAGGAAGACCACCGCATTGCTGATGTCAGCGGCGCCGACCCACGGCACCGGCAGGGTGTTGAGCGACATGAAGCCCGCCATCGCCTTGTCTTGCGTCGGTTCCGGGTCGCCCGGGGCGAACATGCCGTGGGTTCCGGGGTTCTGGATCATCATGGTGTCCACGTTGGTGGGATGAATCGTGTTGACCCGGATGCTGTACTCGCCGAGTTCGTTCGCCATGTTGCGCATCAGCCCGACGATCCCGTGCTTGGCGGCGACGTAGTGGCCCACCTGCTGGATGCCCTTGAAGCCGCCGATGGACGCGGTGAACATGATCGAACCGCCGCGGCCGGCCTCGATCATCGTCGGGATCGCCACCACCGCAGTGTTGTACACGCCGGTGAGGTTGACCGCGATCATGTCGTCCCACTGCTGACGGGTGAGTTCCCAGGACTTGCCGTACGAGGCGATGCCGGCGTTGGCGACCACGATGTCGACGCCGCCGAACTCGGCGGCCCCGGCATCGAAGGCTTCCTGCAGCGCATCCCGGTCACGGACGTCGGCCTTGCGGGCGACGATGCGGCGGCCTTCCTTCTCGACCAGGCGCGCCGTTTCCTCCAGGTCGGCTTCGGTGGCCAACTCGTAGAACGGCGTCACCGTCGAGATGTTCTCGCAGATGTCCACCGCGATGATGTCGGCGCCCTCGGCGGCCAGTCGCACAGCGTGGCTGCGCCCCTGGCCGCGTGCGGCGCCGGTGATGAATGCGACCTTGCCGTCAACTCGTCCGGTCATGTGATTCTCCTTCTGTGAATTCGCGTTGGGGGCCCGGTGCTCGCGCGCAGAGCTCAGCCGAGCCGTACGGTCGCCGTCCCCTGCAACACACGAGCTCCGCCGACGACCTCGAGGTACACGTCGCACTCCGCGATGCGGACGGACGGGGTGTCGTCGATGGCGGTGATCGTCCCGCCGGTGCGAAGTCGATCGCCGGCCGCGACGTTGGCGAGGTAGCGGAAGCGATACGACACCACGTTGGTGACGCCACCGGCCCACGCGCCGAGCGCCGACACCGCGTATGCGACGTTGCTGGGGCCCTGGTTGATGGTGCGGTCACCCAATCCGACTGCGGCGACCGCCACTTCGTCGAAATGGATCGGATTGGGATCGCGCATGAGCGCCGACAACGTCTTCATCCGGGCCGGATCGGCGACCGCGGTCGGCATCTCGGGGAGCGCCTGGCCCACCGTGATCGAATCGGTACTGCTGGCGGTCATGCTGCGACACCTCCACGACGCGGAAAGATGATGGAGTTGGTGGTCGACGCCTGCACCGTGTCGTCGTCGCCGAGGATGTCGAGTCGGTACTCCACGATGTCGAAGACGCCGACGCTGCGGCCCTCCTTGCGGCGTGCCGAGATGATCTCCCCGGCCACGCGGTAGGTGGGTCCGATCCGCAGGGGTTGGTGCACGGTGGTGGCGGTTTCGCCGGCCATCGGGCCGTCATCCTCGCTGGCGGAGAACAGATCGAACAGATCCGACCAACTCCAGCCCATCGAGCCGGTGGCGATCAGGAACACCAGCGCCGGATGACCCGGGCCGTCGTCGGGATGTGCGCCCACGCTGTCGAGGGCCAGATGCACCCACCAGCGTTCCAGACGCACCTCACCGCCCGGGAAGGGTGTACCCACCCGGGCGGCGAGATCGGACTCCGTGAGCAGTGATGCGCTCATACCGGTTGCTTCTCCAGATACGGTTCGCGCAGATCGCGTTTCATGATCTTGCCGGTCGGTGCCTTCGGTAGTGCGTCGACGAAGTCGACCGACCGGGGCTTCTGATACGACGCGAGATTCTGCTTGGCGGTCTCGATGATGTCGGCCTCGGTGGCGGTGGTACCCGGTTTCAGGACCACCACCGCCTTGACCAGTTCACCCCACTCGTCGTCGGGGATGCCGATGACGGCGCATTCCAGCACCGAGGGATGCATCGCGATGGCCTCCTCGACCTGGATGCTGTAGATGTTCTCCCCGCCGGAGATGATCATGTCCTTGGCGCGGTCGACGATGAACACGTAGCGATCGGAGTCCCAGGTGGCGACGTCGCCGGTGTACATCCACCCGTCCCGCAGGGTCTGCGCGGTGAGTTCGGGCTTGTTCCAATAGCCGAGCATGTTGGCCTCGGACCGCACGATCACCTCACCGGGGGTGGCGCCGTCGCGGGGGACCTCGTTGCCGTCCATGTCGACAACCCGCACCGTGGTGCCGAATCCCTCACGGCCACAGGAGCGCAGCCGCTGCTCGTTGATGCCACGCACCGCGTCGTGGTGATCCTCCTGCGACAGGAAGCACATCGTGGTGCCCTCGGTCTGGCCGTATCCCTGGATCAGCGTGCACGGGAAGGAGTCGAGCGCGTTGCGGACCACCGCCGACGGCATGGGGCCGCCGCCGTACTGGATGTTGCGCAGGCTCGACAGGTCGTAGGAGGCGAAGTTCTCCACGGCCATCATCCAGTTCAGCATCGTGGTGATGCCGAGGAAGGCCGACACCCGCTCGGCCTCGATGATCTCCAGCGCCTGTTTGGCCTCGAAGTTCACCAGCACGACCGGGCAGCCGTGCTTCATGTAGTTCATCGAGAGGACCACCGGGATGTGGTACATCTGCCCGGTCAGCATGTAGACGTCGGTCGGCACGATCCGTTCGGCGACGGTCTGATTGAGCATCCCGGCCGCCGCGCTGGTGTGCGAATGCAGCGCGCCCTTGGATTCGCCGGTGGTGCCGCCGGTGTAGAGGATGAAGAACGGGTCGTCGCCACCGATGTCGGGGGTCCAGATCGGTTCGGCGTCCGACGACCTCTCGAGGAGATCCTCGTAGGTGCTGTCACCGTCCGGACCGAACTCGAGCCACGTCTCGACGTCGGCGCTGCGTTGTAGTTCTTCGGTCACGCTATGGAATTCGTGTGCGGTGATGACCACCTTCGGCGTTGCGTCCTCGATCAGCTTCACCAGCGAGGGCGTGGCCAACCGCCAGTTGAGCGGCTGCAGGATGAGTCCGGCGCGGCCGACCGCAAAAAACAGTTCCTGGAACTCGACGCTGTTCTTGGCGAGGACGGCGACGCGGTCCCCCTTCTGCAACCCCAGGCCGCGTAATCCGTTGGCGACCCGACGGACTCGGGAGTCGAGGTCGGCGAAGGTGATGCGTCGGTCGTTGGGGACGTCGTAGATCGCCTGGGCGTTCGGCGTCAACGCCGACCACTTGGCGGGAATGAGCCCTTGGTTCAAAGTCATGGTGTCTGCCTGGGGTCGAGGGGTCAGTACGGGCGGTCCAGGTCGATGTGCCGCTTGGTGAGCTGCCAGCTGCCACCGTCCTTCGACCACTCGTCGATGTAGACACCGGTGGTGACCGGAGTGAGCTCGCCGTTGTCGACGTTGGTGACCAGCAGGTAGCAGGTGGTCTTGGCGGTGGTGTCGTCGAGCGCGTCGACGGCGACGTTGGTGGTGATGTGACGGCCCTGGCCCGAGTGGGACTCGCTGGCCCCGCGGTAGAGACCCATGATCTCGTCGCGCCCGGTGAGCGGACCGACGGTGGCGCCGTCGGTGATGTCCATGGTGAAGACGGCGTCGGGGGCGAAGATCTTCTCCACGGTGGCCAGGTCACCGCTGTCGTAGGCGAGCGCGTACTGGGCGAGGGCATTCTCGATTTCGTGGCGGATGGACATGGACGAACCTCCGGTACATTGGTGTGATGTGGATTACCATACCAATCATGACCATGATTACGATGGTTTTGCAAGAGTCGAGAGGACAACGAGCATGACGATGTCGATCGAGGAGAGGGCCGCCGTGAACGCGCCTACGCAGCAACGCTTTCAACTCTCCTATGGAGACTGCGATGCGCTGGGTATCTCGTACTTCGCGATGAACTACCCGTGGATGGAGCGCACCTACAGCGTGTGGCTGCACGCCCTGGGACTCGACAGCGACACCATGCTGGAGAAGATCGGGGCCTACACCGTCGGCCTGAAGTCGGAGTGCCAGTACTTCACCAGTTGTCGCGTCTTCGATGAGCTGGTGTGCACGGTCGTTCTGGAGAAGCTCGGCAACACCTCATACGTGCTGGGGTTCGACTTCACCCGTGGCGAGGACCTCGTCGCGCACGGTGCGATCACCTACGCGGTCCGCGGCGCGGACGGGGCGAAGACGCCGATCCCGCCGGCGCTGCTCGAGGCGTTGGGGACCCTGGGGGCTCCGCGCGCCGGCCAGGGCGGGTGATCAGCTCCCGAATCGTTCGTGCGCGCAGCTACGGATGGCGTCGAGGTGCAGTCCGAAGGTGGGACCCCCGGTCGCACCGTATTCGGTCAGGCGCTCGGCGCCCCGCGCGTACAGCCGCCTGGCCCCGGTCGGGTTGCCGCGTTCGTGATGTGTGAGACCCACGCAGAGCTGCGCCAGCCCCTGCCACAGCGGACGCTCATCGGCCGGGCAGTCCTTCCAGCGGTTCTCGAACACCTCGTGCGCAGAAAACGGCCGCCCCTCGTCGAGTAGTCGGCGAGCGAGCTCGATGGTCTGTTGCGGAGGCAACGCGTCCTCGGGGATCGGCTCGACGCCCTCGGCGCCGTAGGGCAGCGGTCGTCCCAGCCGGTCACGCGGGCGCGCCTGGCGGGCGCGGCCCTCGGTATCACGGTCGCGATGTGTCATGACGCCACCACCTGCATGACTCCGACTCTACGTCCGTGGTCACCGGAGTGCGCCAAGGAGCAGACAACCCCGGTGGTCGGTGACCACCGGGGTGCTTCGAGTGTTGCGTCGGCTCAGCGTCCCCCGCGCCCGTCCCCGGGCAGCCGGGTCGAGTCGTGGCTCACCGGAATCCGCACCACCTCGACCTGCACGACCACCCGATCGGGGCTGTCGAGCAATCGGGCAAACGCCTCCGGATCGTCGGGTTGCATCCGGTCGATGAACCGCGGGAAGAACCAGTCGCGGGTGGCCCGGTCGCGGTGCACGGTGGCCCGGCCGCGGATGGTGACCATCTGCCGCCCGGGCAGATCGGTGCCGGTGTTCGAAACGACGAGGCTCACGCGGGGTTCATCGGCGAGCGCGCGCACGTGCAGCCGCGACGCCGCCGCGGTGAACCACACCGAGTCGCCATCGACGAGGTAGGACACGATCACCCCGGCCGGCCAGCCATGCGGCGTCGCGAACACGAAGGTGCACTCGGTCTGGGCGGCGAACAGGGCTGCCCGCGAGTCGCCGTCCAGGGTGATCGGCCGCATGTTCTCCAGATCGTCGACTCCGGTGCGGGTCATCGATAGGTGTCCCAGGTGGGCAGCGATTCGGGGTAGTCGGCGGGGGCCGGCGGCGCATCGGGCCACCGGATCCGGTCGCGGTCGGGCATCGAGGCCGACATCGACTCGGCCGGAACCACATAGAGGAACTGCAGGTTTCGGCGCGCGTACCGCCACTGGCCGTCGTCGAAGCAGTAGGTGTCGTGATAGCGGTAGGCGGCCTTCATCAGCGTGCCCCCGTAGAGGAGATCGGCACTACCGGTGGTCAGCGCCTGCACCTCGGACTCCCCGATGCCCCCGACGATCAGCGTCTCCGGGACGTGGCGGGTGAAGCCGTACCGATCCATCATGCAACGTAGAAGGTGCGTAGCGTGTCGTGCCCGGTGAACGCGGTCCCTTCGTGCACAAAACTGCCGTTCGCGGTGAAGCAGTCGAGCACGGCCTTGATGTCGTGGTCGTCGACGGCGACCGAGTACCGCGCACCGAGCTCGGACAGCTCGAAGTGGATCATCATGCGCCGCAGTCGTTCATCGGCGTTCACGTCAGAGTCCGTTCTTGATCAGTTGCTTGGCAAGCGAATCGAAGATGACCTCGGTGGAGCCTTCGTAGATCCGCATCGGCCGGGATTCGCGATACAGGCGTTCGATGGCGGTGTCCCGGGTGATACCGAAGCGGCCCATGATCTGTACGCATCGGTCGACGACGCGCCCGCACATCTCGGTGGCCGAGACCTTCGCCATCGACGACAGGTGCAGGTTGGCGCGCGGGTCGCGGGCGGAGGCCGCGGCGGCGCGGTAGGTGAGCGACCGGGCGGATTCGATGTTGGTCCAGCACGACGCGAGATGTTCGGGGACCGAACCCAGCCGCGACAACGAGGTGCCGAACTGCTGGCGATCGTTGGCGTGTGCCAACGCCAGCCGCAGCGCGGCCTCGGCCATGCCGACCGACGCACCCGCGACGGAGACGCGGAAGGCGGCCAGCGTTGCCAGGACGAGTCCGAATCCCTTGCCGGCCGCGCCGATCCGGTGATCGGCAGGCACTCGGACGTTCTCCATGACCACGTCGGAGAGCACATGCGGCGCGATGATCTGGTGCGGTCGGTGGGTGCTCACCCCGGGGGTGTCGGCGGGCACCAGGACCAGCGAATAGCCCTCGCCCTCCTTGGCCAGGATGCTGTAGAAATCCGCGTCGCCGCCGTTGGTGATGAATGACTTGTGCCCGTTGACGACCAGCTCGTCACCGTCGGTGACGACGGTGGTGGTCAGCGCCTTGAGGTCGGAGCCCACATGCGGCTCGGTGAGGCCCAGCGCGGCCATCGCGTCGAGTGAGGCGACCTTCGGCAACCAGCGATCGCGTACCGCGTCCGAACCCGCCACGGCGAGGCCGTAGCTGCCGATGCCCTGCATGACGAACATCGAATCCAGATGGGCGCTCTCGGCGGCGAGCTGTTCGCGGACGATGGTGACGGCCAGCGAGTCGACCGTGTCGAACTTGCCGCCCCACTGCGCGGGCACCGCCAGTTCGGTGAGGCCGGAGGCCGCCAGGCGCTTGCGCACATCGGGGTCGGTGCCGCTCGACTCGTCGGCACGCGCGGCGATATCACGCATCGAGACCGCCAGGTCACGGGCCTGGGACTGCAGGTCCCGGTAGGTCTGGGGCAGTTCGAACAAGCCTGTTTCGCTCGAGGTCATTGTTGTCTCCGTCGTCGTCGGCGCTCACCATGGCGCTCGTCACATTCCGTAATCTATGATTACCATACTAAGGAATTGATTCAATGGACAGAGGAGATTCGATGGCAGGCCAGTTCCGCCCCGATCAGGCGTTCGACCTCACCGACCGCGTCGCACTCATCACCGGCGGTAGCCGCGGCCTGGGCCGGGCCATGGCCTTCGGGCTCGCGCGGTCGGGTGCCGACGTCATCATCGCCAGCCGCGACGGCGCGTCGTGCGAGGTCACCGCCAAGGAGGTCGAAGAGGAGACCGGACGCGCCGCATTCGGTGTCGCCGCCCACGTCGGCCGGTGGGACGATCTCGAGGGTCTCGTCGACAAGAGCTACGAGCGGTTCGGCAAGGTCGACGTCCTGATCAACAATGCCGGTATGTCGCCGCTCTACGACAATGTCGCCGACATCTCGGAGGCGTTGTTCGACAAGGTGATCGGCGTGAATCTCAAGGGGCCGTTCCGGCTCGCGGCGCTGGTCGGGACGCGGATGGCCGCGGGCGGCGGCGGTTCGATCATCAACATCTCGAGTGCGGCATCGATGCGCCCGCGACCCGACGTCCTTCCGTACGCGGCAGCCAAGGCCGGCCTCAACGCGCTGACCGGCGGTCTGGCCAAGACCTTCGGTCCGAACGTCCGGGTCAACGCGATCATGGCCGGTACCTTCCTGACCGATGTCTCTGCCGCGTGGGACATGGATGCCTTCGCCAAGCGCGCAGACACCTTCGCAGCCAAACGCGGGGGTGACCCCAGCGAGATCGTTGGTGCCGCGGTCTATCTCGCCAGCGACGCGTCGAGCTACACCACCGGGTCGATCCTCACCGTCGACGGCGGTATGTGACCGGCTGTGCCGCGTTGGCCGGCACTGCGGACGACAATGAGCCCGGCCACCTGATGGTGGGCGGGCTCATGTGTAGGCCGAGTCAGATCAGCTTGGCCAGCGCGTAGGCCTGCCGGGTCGCGAAGACCAGCCGTCGTGGCGCATAGGCGTCGCCGAGGATGTGCACCTCGCGGCCGTTCGCGTTCGCCGGCCCCGAGCGCAGGCTCTCGTAGAGGCCGGCGTCGCCGATCCCGCCGCACGCCAGCACCACCGAGTCGAATCCGTCGAGCTCTCGCGTCCGGCCCGAGTACACGTTGCGGGTCACCACACCGGTCGGCGTGATCTCGACGACGTCCTCGGAGAACCGGTACTGCACGCCCTTGTCGTCGAGGCGTCCCAGAATCGCGCCGACGATGTAGCGGCCGAGTAGCTGACCGGCGACCTGGGTGCCGTACACGATGGTCACCTCACGTCCCTGCTCGGTGAGGAAGTCCGCGAGCGACAGCGGTGGCATGTGGTCGTCCTGCGCGACGATCAACACCCGGTTTCCCACGCTCACATCGCCGTTGAGCACGTCCCGGATGTCGGCGACGTGGTCGCCGAAGACGCCCGGGATATCCGGGGTTCGTCTGGTCGAACCGGTCGCCACGGCCACGACGTCGAAGCCGGAGTCCTCGATCTCCCGCTGTGTGGCTCGATGACCCAGGTCGACCTTCACCCCGGCCCGGTCGACGCGGCGGCGCTGCCACTCGAGGTACTTCTCGAACATGTCGTAGGTCGGTGCGTTGACGGCGGTGCGCAGTTGTCCGCCCAAGGTGTCCGAGCTCTCCCACAACTGCACCTCGTGGCCCTTCTCGCCGGCCAATGCCGCCAGCTCCATCCCGGCGGGACCGCCACCGACCACGAGCACGCGCCGGCGGTCGGTCACCACCGGCCACGGGCCGTCGATCTCGTTGCTGGTGACCGGGTTGACCGCACATCCGAACGGCAACCCCTCGACGTAGCGTCGGCTGATGCACTCGTTGCCGCCGACACACGGACGAATCTCGTCGACACGGCCGGTGCGGACCTTCTCGATGATGTCCGGTTCGGCGATATGCGCGCGGGCCATGCCGACCACGTCGGCGTTCCCGGCGGCGAGGACGCGTTCGGCGACGTCGGGGTGATTGATCCGACCGGTGTGCACCACCGGCAAAGAGATCGCGCGCCGCAGCTGCCCGGCCAGGTCCTGCCACTGTCCGGCCTCGTAGAAGTGCGGCTGGATGTAACTCGGATTGCCCCAGGGATTCCGACGACGCCATGGAAGTAGTCGACGAGTCCGGTGCTCTCCAGATACTGCGCGATCTCGATGGCCCCGCCGATGTCGTAGCCGCCCGGCGCCTCTTCGCGCAGGTTGAGTCGGATGCCGATCACCATCGACGATCCGATCACATCCCGGATCGCACGCAGCACCTCGACCGGGAAGCGGCAGCGGTTCTCGATGGACCCGCCGTACTTGTCGTCGCGCCGATTCGTCAGCGGTGACAGGAAGTACTCGAGCAGATCGTCGTGATTCATGTGCAACTCGACGCCGTCGAGTCGGGCGCGCTGGGCCTGCTCGGCACAGGACCTGTACTGGCCGACGAAGTAGGCGATCTCGTCATGGTTGAGCTGGTGCGGCACGTTGTTGATCACCGGTGCGCTGAGCACCGGCGAGGCGCCGTGCGGCATCCCACCCTGGTGCACCATCTGCCCGGTGGCCACCGCGCCTTCGGCATGCAGCGCATCCGAATAGGCCTGCACCCGCTCGACGAAGAACGGCAGACTGTAGTGCCCCTCCACGGTGGCGCCCACACCGGTGGGCTCGAATCCCGGGATCACCCCGGTGTTCGGTACCCAGGCGCTGAGACTGTCGAACCAGGCCGCGCCGCCGCGGGCCCGCGAGACGTAGTAGGCGAGATTGCGTTCGGCGTCCGCGTCGGAGCCGAAGATGTTGCCGATCGCCGACGCATGCGGCGGCAGCATGACGCGATTGCGCAGCTTCAGCGGTCCGATCTCGAACGGGGACAGTAGATGTGCGTACGGCTGGTCGGATTCGGTGGTCACGGTCATCTCCCTTACGGCGTGATGGGTCCCTTACGGCGTGATGGGCGGCATTTCCCCGGCCATGCCCACGGCGGGCTGATCAGCCATGGCGCACCTCGATCGGGAAGGTCTGTTGCACGTCGATGGACTTCACCGCGATCCGATAGCGGCCGGTGTCGTCGCGGACCACCTGATCGTGGTATTCGGCGAGGACCATCATGCCGGTGTCGGCGGTGCGAGAGATCGCCTGGACGTAGGCGTCCACGTCGTAGCCGTGTGAAGTCGCCGTGCAGGTCAGGTTGGTGACGAGGTGCTTGCTCCAGATCGTCGGGCCGTCGAACACGGTCCGGTAGAACGCCAGGACCGCGTCGGCGCCTGCGCGGGCTCCGTCGACGCGATGTAGCACCACGTCGTCGGTCAGTACCTCCGCGAGCAATGACTCATCGCAGGTGTCCACCGCATAGGCGTATTGGTGCAGAACCGCCCGGACGCCCTCGATCTCCTCGGGGCTGACGAGCAGGCGTTGCTGGTCATGAATATTCGACAACGAGCCCTCCGTTCCGGCGTGGCCGGTCATGCGACCAGGGCGTCGAAGCCCACCGACTGCAGATCCTTCAGCGGCGCAACGACCTCGCGTCCCACCCGTTCCAGGTAGAGAGCCGACTGTTCGGCGTCCATCCCCGGCCAGTGTGGGCGTATCAGCAACGGGCCGATCGGAAGTCGGCCGGCGATGGCGGTGATCTGATCGCGCACCTGGGCGCCGGTGCCGAGCAGCACATGGTCGGCGATATTCGCCAGGAACTCGCGCTCGACGCGCTCCTGATCCAGCAAACCCATGCCCTGGGACGCATACGAGACGTACTTGCCGCGGGCGACGGCCGCGAAGTCTCGTAGTGCCTCGTCGTAACTGTCGGCGACCTGGAGTTCCCGGCGCAGCGGGAAGGGAGTGAGCGGCAACCCGCGGGCCTGACGCTCCTCCACGTAGATCTGCACGAGCTGCGCCACCTCGTCGACGGTCTGTTGCGGGGTGATCGTCCAGACATCACCGCTGCGGGCGGCCCGACGTACGCCGACCTTCTTCATCGCGCCCAACCAGATCGGGGGACGCGGTTTCTGGATCGGGTGGATGTGGGTCGTGACGTCATCCAGCTGCCAGAACTGTCCGTCGTAGGTGACGCGATCCTGGGTCCACAGCGCGGTGAGGATCTCGATCTGTTCCTCGAGCATGCCGTAGCGCTTGCTGTACGGCTTGTCGAAGGCCGCGTATTCGCGCTCCAGGTATCCGGTTCCCAGCCCGACGATGAGCTTTCCGCCGGTGATGATGTCGAGGGTGGCGAGATCCTCGGCGAGCTGGACGGGGTGCTGTAACGGGCCCACCAAGACCGTTGTTCCGATGCGGACGTGATCGTCGATCTCCGCGGCCAGCCTGGCGAGGATCGGGATGGGCTGCATCCACCGGAAGTCCGAATACAGGAAATGCTGGCCGATCGTGAAGTGGGTGAAACCGGCACGCTGCCCGGCCTCGACGTTGCGCAGCAACAGATCGAGGTGCTCGCCGGGAGGCGTCGAGAGCGGCTGGTCACCGAGAAGAAATCCGAATTCCATGAGCTTCCTTCGTGATCGGGCGGGATGGGAGGGGATTGGCAGGTCGGGCTGGTGGCGAATCGTCAGAATGTCTCCACCGGCGCGGGATTGAAGCCGGGCATGATGGTGTGCCCGGCGTCCACGACAATGTTCTGTCCCGTCACCGCGTAGGTTCCATCCGATGCGAGCCAGGCGGCGGCGTTCGCGATCGTCTCGGGCGGCAAAGAGCCCTGGGCGCGCAGGATGCCGTAGTGCAGTGCGGCTTTGTCGTAGTCGGAGCGGTCGGCGCCGGGGTGACCGGCCATCTGGTCGTACATGGTCTGGAAGTTGGTCATCGGGGTGTCGATGAGTCCCGGGGCCACCGAGTTCACCCGTATCCCCAAGGGCCCGAGCGACTGTGCGGCACTGCGCATCAGGCCGAGCACGCCGTGCTTGGAGGCGGCGTAGTGGGCGGCGTTGGGATTGCCGATGACGCTGTTCACCGATGAGGTGAGCACGATGGAGCCGCGTCTGTTCTCGATCATGTGCGGCACCACGGCCTTCATCGTGCGCCAGACGCCCTTCAGGTTGACGTCCTGCACGTCGTCCCACATCTGCTCGTCCATCTCCCAGAACGGCGCCTGGGTGAAGATGCCCGCATTGGCGACCACGACGTCGATCTTGCCGAACATTGAAATGCCCTTGGCCACCACCGTATCCAATTGGTCGCTCGACCGGACGTCGGCGGTGATGGCGAGGATGCGGCGGTCGAGCTTCTCCACCTGCGCGGCGGTCTCTTCGAGATCGGCCGTAGTGGCGTGAGCGTAGGCGACGTTCGCGATCGGATCGTCGATGTCGATGGCGATCACGTCGGCTCCCTCGGACGCCAGGGTCACGGCGTGCGCTCGGCCCTGGCCGCGTGCGGCTCCGGTGACGAAGGCGACCTTGCCTTCGAGGATGCCCATGGGGTGGTCCTTTCGGGTTCAGTGATCTCGATACGCTCGCTCGCCTGGCGGCTCGCGGGCTACTCGATCGGCGGGGGAGGGGTGGGGTCCGGCGCGACCCGCGCGGGGGGAGCAGCGGATCGCGCCGGAGGTGTGTCAGCCCGGGATGACGCCGGCATCGGCGAGGCGGGAGAGCTCCGCGTCGTCGAGCGACAGCCGGTCGGTCAGCACCTCGCGGGTGTGCTCGCCGACGGTGGGCACACCGTCGTAGGTGGGCCCGTCGTAGCCGCCCATGTGCAACACCGGACCGGGCATCAGCGTGTTGCGCAGGATCTCGTTGCCGGTGATCTCCACCAGGGTCCGCTCGCGGAAGTGCGGGTCGGCGACGACGTCGGAGGCGTCGTTGACCGGGGCGCACACCACCTCGAACTTCTCCAGCGTGTCCAGGATCTCCTTGCGCGGCAGCGACTTGCACCAGTCGATCACCATCGCCTGCACCTCGTCGTTGTGCTCCAGACGAGCCGCGTTGGTGGCGTACCGCGGATCGGAGATGACCTCCGCACGCCCCATCGCAGCGAACAGCCGGGTGGCGATCGCCTGATTGGAGGCGGCGATGGAGAGGAACTTGCCGTCGGCCGCCTCGTAGATGCCGCGCGGCGACGCCGCACCGGTCGAGTTGCCGATCCGCTGCTGGATCTCCCCGAGCGCTGTGTACTTGAGGAACATGTCGCCGACGATGAACATCAGCGGCTCGTACAGCGCGACGTCGACGACCTCGCCCTTGCCGGTCCGGCTGCGGTTGAACAGCGCCATGGACACACCCATCGCGGCCGACAGTCCGGCGATCGAGTCGGCGAACCCGAACGGCGGGGAGGTCGGCGGGCTGTCCGGCCAGCCGTTCACATTCGCGAAGCCACTGGCGGTTTCGGCCACGGTGCCGAAGCCCGGCAGCAGCCGGTTCGGGCCGGTCTGCCCGAACCCGGACACCCGCGCGATGACCAGACCGGGGTTGATCTCGTGCAGTTCCGCCGGACCCAGACCCCAGCTCTCCAGCCGTCCGGGCCGGAAGGACTCGACGACGACGTCGGCGTCGGCGATGAGCCGCTTGACGAGTTCGCGCCCTTCCGGGTTGCGCAGATCGACACCCACCGAGCGCTTCCCCGCATTGAGTCGCGAGAAGCCGAGCGAGAGGCCGTCCTTCTGCGGAATCCACTGTCGTGCATAGTCGCCGGTGGTCGGGTCCTCGACCTTCAGGACGTCGGCACCGAAGTCGCGCAGCATGCGTCCTGCGGTGGGCGCCGCATACATGGTGCCGAGCTCGATGACCTTGACGCCCGCCAGGGGGGCCGATCCGCTCGTCGCATTGTCGGTCATCACAGCCTCCACTGGATGTGCTTGGGCTCCAGGTACTCCCGCATACCCCACTCGCCGAGCTCGCGGCCGACACCGGATTTGCCGTAACCGCCGAACGGCGCGTCGGGACGCATCGCGCCACCACCGTTGATCCACACGGTGCCGGCCCGGATCTGCTCGGCCACCCGGCGTGCCTCGGTCGGGTCGTCGCACCACACGTTGGCGGCCAGACCGTACGGGGTGTCGTTGGCCAGGCGGATGGCCTCCTCGGTGTCGCGGAACGGCAGGATCACCGCGACCGGCCCGAAGATCTCGTTCTGCACCGCGCGGGCGTCGTGCGGAAGGTTCCCCAGCAGAACCGGATTGACGTACCAGCCCTTCTCCGGCAACGGCTTGGTCACCTCCAGGAGCTTCTTGCCGCCCTCGGCGACCGACCCGTCGATGAAGCCCTGCACGCGGGCCTGATGATCGGGCCGGATCATCGGACCGATGTTGGTGGCCCGATCCCACGGGTCACCGACCACCATCTGGTCGAACGCACTCGCGCCCGCCTCGAGGAACTCGTCGTAGAGGCTGTCGTGCACCAAGAGCCGGGCCAGGGCCGCACAGCCCTGACCACCGTTGCGCGACCACCGCAGATGCATCTCGACGGCGATCTTGTTGACATCCACCCCTTCGAGCACGATGTTCGGGGACTTACCGCCGAGCTCGAGGGTCACACCGGCGAGGTTGGCGGCGGCCTGCTCCATGATCTTGGCGCCGACACCATCCGAGCCGGTGAACGACACCCGGTCCACACCGGGGTGCGACGACAACTGCTTGCCCACCTCGGTACCGCCCACGATGACGTTCATGACGCCCGGCGGGAGGCCGGCCTCCTTGATGAGGTCACCGAGGAACAGTGTGGTCAGCGGGGTGCGCGGGGACGGGAACAGCACCACGGTGCAGCCGGCGGCCAGCGCGGCGCCGAATTTGAAGATCGCCAGGTTCAGCGGATAGTTGTAGCCGGTGATGGCCGCGACCACACCGACCGGATCGTGCACCACGTCGCTCATCGTGGGCACCGGCTTGTCGTACTCGCCGAGATGGATGGTGCGGTCGGTCTTCGCGGCCTCCGCGGCCCACCGCAGGTGCTCGTCGACGGCCATCTTGACCTGCAGGTACTCCGCCAGCGAGACGGGAGTGCCCACCTCGTTCACGATCGACGGCAGCAGTCGGTCGGCGGCGCGTTCCAGGGCGTCGGCGAAGCGGTGGATGTGCGCCGAACGCTGTTCGCCCGAGAGCGCAGCCCAGCCCGGAAAGGCCTGGCGCGCTGCGGCGACCGCGGCATCGACCTGGTCGGCGGTGGCGCCGCCGACGGTGGCGATGACGTCCTCGGTAGCCGGGTTGTAGACATCCCAGGTCTCACCGCCGGGTTCGACGTCGTTGTCGCCGATGAGCAGGGTGCGGGTTTCCGGAACCCAGTTCTTGTCGATGGTGGTTGCGTCGTTCGCTGCGGTCATGTCAGGCACCTTCTTTCAACTCGGCCGGCAGTTTGGCCATCAGGCCGACACGTTCGAGCAGACACACCAGCTCGTCGCGTTGATTGAAGCCCTTGTGTTCGAACCAGACGATGCCGGAATCGTCGCGGCTCTTGGACTCTCGCTTGTCCAGGATCGTGGTCTCGGCGCGCAGGGTGTCGCCGTGGAAGACCGGGTTGGGGAACTTCACCTTGTCGTAGCCTAGATTCCCCAGCGTGGTGCCCATGGTGAGTTCGGGGACGTGGAAGGCGCCGATGAGCGCCACGGTGAACAGGCTGTTGACGACCCGCTGACCGTGGATGGTGCCCTTGCAGAACTCCTCGTCGAGGTGCAGCGGCTGGATGTTCATGGTCAGCGAGGTGAACATGACATTGTCCATCTCGGTGACCGTGCGGGTCATGGCGTGCTTGTAATGCTTGCCGACCTCGAACTCCTCGAAGTACAGCCCTCTCATCGGTTCGCCTTTCCAGCGATCGCGGTGGCTCGCGCCAGCCATCCGATCGCCTTGTCGTAGTGTGCTTTGTCGATGTGCAGCCCCCGGTAGCGCAGCGCTCCCGTGCCGTCGGCCGCGGCCGCCTCGTAGGCCTTGACCATGCCCTCGTAGAACGCGATGTCCTCCTCGGACGGACTGAACGCGTCGTTCACCGTCGCCACATGCGAGGGGTGGATGGCGATCATGCCGCGGAACCCGAGTTGGCGTCCACGGACGGCGAATTCACGCAGACCGTCGAGGTTCTCGAGGTCCTCCCAGAGCCCGGTCAGCGCATGTAACCCGAACTCGCGGCACGCGAGCAACACGCGACTGCGTAGGTAGAGGGTCTCCAGCCCTTCCGGCGTCCACTCGTAGCCGACCTCGCGGGCGATGTCGGCGTGCTCGGCCGACGGCCCGATCATCGCGCCCACCCGCGGAGACGCGCCGGCCACCTCGCGGCAGTTCTGGATCGCCTTCACGGTCTCGACCGGGACGATGTACTCGAGATCGTCAACGCCGTTACGCATCTCGAAGTGATCGAGCAGCGCGTCGTATTGCAGCACGTCGACGGCCTCCTCGATCTTCGGGGCGAAGATGCCGGTGAGCCCGGGGACGACGACAGCCTCGAGGTCACCGCCGGTCAGCCGGGTGGCCAGCGGGTTGACCCGCACGAACAGTCCGACGTCAGGGTTGGTCTGGCGTACCCGGGTGATCGCCTCGGCGACGGTGGCCCGGGCGGGCTCTTTCTGTTCGGCCGGCACCGAGTCCTCGAGATCGAGGACAACGCAGTCGGCGCCCGCGGCGATGGCCTTGTCGACCCACGCCGGCCGGTGGCCGGGGACGAAGAGGATGGAGCGGTATGGCTGCACGGTGGTCCTCCTGATGTCAGAAAAGCTCAGTAGCTGCGGGGCAGGCCGAGGACGTGCTCGGCGGTGTAGTTGAGCACCATCTCCTGGCTGATCGGTGCGATGCGCATCAGGCGGGCCTCACGGAAGTAGCGTTCCACGTGGAACTCCTTGCCGAAGCCGAATCCGCCGTGCACCTGCAGCGCGGCGTCGGCGGCGAAGAAGCCGGCCTCGGCGCACAGATACTTCGCGGCATTGGCCTCGCGGCCGCAGGGCAGACCCTGATCGACCATCCACGCGGCCTTGTCGAGAACTGCTTGGGCCGCATCGAGTTTGATGCGTGCCTCGGCGAGCTGGAAGGCGATGCCCTGGTTCTGGCCGATGGGTCGGCCGAACACCTCACGCTCCTTGGCGTATTGCACGCCGCGGCGCAGCGCGGCCTCACCGATGCCCAGTGCGGCATTGGCGGAGATGACGCGTTCGGCGTTGAGCCCGCCGAGGATGGTGCGGAATCCGTGGCCGACCTCGCCGACCACATCGGAGTCGGCGACGAACAGTTCGTCGATGAACAGCTCGTTGGTGTCGACGGCGTTGCGGCCCATCTTGGGGATCTCGCGGATCTGTACCTTGTCGCGGTCGACGTCGGCGAACAGCAGCGTCATGCCGGCGGTGCGCTTGGTGTTCTCGTCCCGCGGGCTGGTACGGCACAGCAGCAGCATTTTCTCGGCCTCTTGGGCCTTGGTGATCCACACCTTCTTGCCGGTGACCAGCCAGCCGCCGTCGACCTTCTTGGCGAAGGTCTTGATGTTGGTGGTGTCGGTGCCGGCGTCGGGTTCGGTGACGGCGAACGAGGTGTGCAACTCACCGGTGACCACGCGGGGAAGGTACTTGCGCTTCATCTCCTCGCTGCCGTGGTGGATGATCGGCTCGAAACCGAAGATGCCGATGTGCACCGCACTGCAGCCGCCCATCCCGGCGCCCGATGCGGAGATCTCGCGTTCGACGATGGCGGCCTCGGTGACGCCGAGCCCGCCGCCCCCGTACTCCTCGGGGACGGTCAGGCCGAGCCAGCCGCCCTCGGCGATCGCGTTGTAGAACTCCCACGGGAACTCGTGCGAGTTGTCATGTTCCATCCAGTATTCGTCCGGAAACGCCTTGCACAGGGTGCGGACGGCCTGCCGGATGTCGTCGTGTGTGGGATCGGTCGAGTAGTCCACGGTGTTCCTTGTCGAAGAGTGCTGCTGTTGTCAGTGTGCGCTTGCCGGCTCGGCCGGTGTGGCCGTCGCGTCGAAAGTGTCGACGGTGATGCCCTCGTCGCGCAGCACCGATTTGCGGACCTTCTCCGACGGGGTCTTGGGCAGCTCGGTCACCACCCGGACGAAGCGGGGGCGGGCGAAGGCCGGAATCCGGCCGTCGCAGAAGGCGAGCAGCTCGGCGGCGTCGACCTGCTGATTGACCACGACCGCCGCGAGGACCTCGTCCTCGCCGGCCTCGACGTCGGCGGGCACCCCGATCACCGCGCACTCCACCACGGCGGGATGGGCGAGCACGACCTGTTCGACCTCGTAGGACGAAATGTTCTCGCCGCGGCGGCGCAGCGCGTCCTTGTAGCGGTCCACGAAGTAGTACCAACCGTCGTGATCTTTGCGCAGCGCGTCGCCGGTGTGGAACCACAGGTTGCGCCACGCCTCGACGGTCTTCTCCGGCATTCCGTAGTAGCCCATGCTGCACGTCCACGGGGACACCGGCCGCACCACCAGCTCGCCGACCTCGCCGACCTCCACCTCGCGGTCCGTCTCGGGGTCGACGAGCCGGACGTCGAACCAGTCCGATGCCTGCAGTCCGGCGGCGCCCGGCGGGATGTCGACGCCGTACGGCGACAGGATGGGGGCCGACGTCTCGGTGAGGCCGAAGGCGTTGACGAATGTCTCGATCCCGTAGCGGGTCTTGAACTCCTCGGCGATCGTCGAGGCGATGGGGGCGGCGTAGACGCAGCGCAGCTTGTTGTCGAGGTCGTTGTCGCGTGGGGCCTGCTTCCACGCGAAGTCCATCATCACGCCGACGAAGTTGGTGACGGTGACACCGGAGTCGCGGACATGGTCGATCCAGCGGCTGGCGCTGAACTTGGGCCGGATCACCGCGCTGGCGCCGGCCACCAGCGCCGGGAACACCGCCATGAACTGGGCGTTGCCGTGGAACAGCGGGGTGGTGGTGAGGTAGCGGTCGTCGGCGGTCAGCCGCGTCAGCGACACCACCGACTGTGCGAAGAAGTAGAGCTGCGAATGCGGCATCGCCACCCCCTTCGACGGTCCGGTGGTGCCGGAGGTGAAGAAGATCGCACCCAGATCCTGCGCCCGCGGTGCCGGTGCCGACAGTGGGGTACCCGCCCGAAGCTCGTCCCACGGGGCCGCCGCGAAACCGGCGTCGCGCAGGGTGGCCAACGCGTCGTCGAGCCGGCCGGTGTCGATGAGCCAGAACTTCTCGATGCCGCGCGCCTTGTCGCCGAGGGCGACGAACCGCTCGGCGAAGGCGTCGTCGATCACCGCCCACCGGGCGTTCACCACGTCGAGCTGATGGCGCAGGAACTCGCCCTCGTAGTTGGTGTTCACCGGCACCTGCACGGTGCCGCCGACGGCGGTCGCCCACCAGCTCAGCACCAGGCGCGAGGAGTTCAGCGCCATGATCACCACCCGGTCACCGCGCTCGGCACCCGCGGCATCCCAGGCGCCGGCGATCTTCTCGGCTTCGAGAAGTGCTTCGGCGTAGGTGAACTCGACGTCTTCCTCCGGTGCGAGCAGACACGACGCATCCGGGGTGTCGGCGGCGTGGGTGCGCAGCACCGTCGCGAGCGTCCAGTCCTCGGGATTGGCGAAGTTGGGTTTCAAGTCGGTGTAGACGGTCATCAGACGAGTTCCTCGGAGTCGATGTGGTCAGAATGCGCTGGGCCGCGGCATCACTGGGCGGTGAGTCCGCCGTCGACGGGGATCGTCGTGCCGGTGACGTAGCTCGCGTCGTCGCTGTTGAGGAACGCGATCACCGATGCGATCTCCTCTGGCTCGGCGCCGCGGCCCAGCGGGATGGTCTTGACGAAGTCGGCGGTCAGTGCCGAGACGTCGGCACCCGGTTCGCGGCCGAAGAACTGTGCGAGCATCGGGGTCTTGACCTGGCCCGGGCAGATCACGTTGACCCGGATGCCGTCTTTGGCGCCGTTGAGCGCCAGGGCCCGGCCGAAGGGCACCAGCGATCCCTTGGTCATCGAGTAGATCGGGCTGAACGGCGAACCGATCAGTGCCGACGTCGAGGACGTGAGGGTGACCGAACCCTTGCCGTTGGCTTTGCGCAGCAACGGGAATGCCATCGTGGTGGAGTAGTACGCGGTCTTGACGTTGACGTCGATGTTGCGCTGCCAGCCCGCGTCGTCGAGCTCGAGTCCGCCGGGCCCGGGCATGCCGACCTGCGCGTGCAGGACGTGCAGCACACCGTGTTCGGCCTCGATGGTGTCGAACAGTGCCTGCAGCGAATCGTTGTCGGTGGCGTCGACGCGGACGGCCTTGCCCTTGCCGCCGTCGGCCTCGATCTCGGCGGTGACCTTCTCGGCGGCCTCCTCGCTCAGGTCGGTGACGTAGACGAACGCCCCTTCCGATGCCAGACGAAGGCTGATGGAGCGGCCCATGCCGGAGCCGCCGCCGATGACTGCGGCGATGCGATTGTCGAAGCGGTTCATGGGAGTTCCTTTCACTTGCGCTGGTCGAAGGAACGACCGAGCATCTCGGAGACGATTCGGGTGCGTTGCATGGTGGGGGTGCCGCCGGCCAGTGCCCAGCCGTGGGCGTCGCGGTGCATGCGTTCGAGGCCGAATTCCTCGGTGTAGCCGTTGCCGCCGTGCAGCTGCATCGCGAGATCGGTGACCTTCTTGGCCATCTCGTTGGCCGTGCACTTGGCCAGCGACACATGCAGCGGGTTGGGCAGGTCCTCGTCGGTGACCACCGCCGACGCCGCACGTTCGAGCAGCAGCCGGGCGCTCTCCACCTGCAGGGCCATGTCGGCGACGGTCATCTGCACGGCCTGGAACTCGATGAGCGGCTTGCCGAACTGGGTGCGTTCCTGCACGTACTGGGTGGTCAGGTCCAGGGCCCGCTGCCCCAGCGCGAGGCTCATCGTGGTGTTGCCGAGTCGTTCGATGGAGAAGGTGGTGAACAACTTTCGGAAGCCGCCCGGTTGCACCACGATGTTCTCCGCGGGCACCTCGACATCGTCGAAGTAGATGTCGGCCGACGGGATGCCGCGGAAACCCATCAGCTTCTCGCGCGCACCGAAGCTGACGCCGGGGCGGTCGGCCTCCACGAGCACCGCACCGATGCCCTTGGCGCCGGGGGCGTCGCTCATCCGGGAGTAGACGAGGTAGACGTCGGCCTCGCTGCCGTTGGAGATCCAGCGCTTGTTGCCGTTGACCCGCACCGTGTCTCCGTCGACGACGGCTTTGGTGGTGAGGTCGGTGGCCGCCGATCCGGCATCCGGTTCGGAGATCGCGACGGCCATGGTGATGTCGCCGGCGATGATGCCCGGCAGGAACCGCTGCTTGTGCTCTTCGGTACCCAGCCGTGCGACCACCTGCGCGGGTCCGGTGTTGGCCTCGAAGATCTGGAAGGCGGCGGGCCGGCAGTGATAGGCGAACTGCTCGATGACGGCCAGCGCGTGCGACAGCGGGGCGGCCGAACCGCCGAAACGCTCGGGCAGTGCGATGCCGAGGAAGCCGAGGGAGCCCAGGAACCGACGCTCGTCGAGGGGGACCGCCGTGCGGTCGGCATCCCATTGTGCGGCGAGCGGTGCGTAGCGTTCCTCGGCCACCTGCGCGGCGAGTTCTTTGATGGCTTTCAGGTCATCGAGATCGCCGGACACCGTGGTAGACGACATTGTGATCCCTTTCATGCTCATGATTATACTGATATGGCGTACGCCCCAGTCAATACGACTCGTGACGCCGTTCACCATTGATCTGTGGTAAACATAATCATAAATTAGCGCCAAGCGCATCAATCTCGGCAAAAACGGAGGTCAGACATGGCACGCGCGGTCATCGTGGACGCAATCCGCACACCGATGGGCAAGGGAAAACCCGGCGGCGCCCTCGCCGACGTCCATCCGGTGGATCTGCTGGCGCAGGTCCTCTCCGGTCTCGTCGAGCGCTCCGGCATCGACCCGGGCATCGTCGACGACATCCTCATCGGCTGCGTGGGACAGAACCTGGAGCAGTCCGCAACCCCCGGACGACAGGCCGCCCTCGCCGCCGGATTCCCGGTGCACGTGCCGTCGACGACCATCGAACGCAAATGCGGCTCCGGCCAGCAGGCCATCGACTTCGCGGTCCAGGGCATCGAGGCCGGTGCCTACGACATCGTCATCGCCGGCGGTGTGGAATCGATGAGTCGGGTGCGGATGGGCAGCGCGCGGGGAGATGCCGATCCGTTCGGACCGGGCGTGACCGAACGGTTCGGTCCGATGGTGTCGCAGGGTGTGGCCGCCGAACTCGTCGCCGACAAGTGGAAGATCGCTCGCGAGTCGCTGGATTCCTATGCGGCGCGCTCGCATGCGCGGGCCGCGGCGGCCCGTGAGCGCGGGGGCTTCGCGCGGGAGATCCTGCCGATCACCACGCCGAACGGGGTGGTGGACACCGATGAGTCGATCCGCCTGGGCACCACCGCGGACAAGCTCGCCGGCCTGCCCGCCGTGTTCGGCACCGACGCCAACCGGGAACGCTTCGCCGACGTCGACTGGAAGGTGACCGCCGGCAACTCCTCCCAGATCACCGACGGTGCGGCGGCGCTGCTGATCATGAGCGAGGAGAAGGCCGCGCAACTGTCGCTGACCCCTCGCGCCCGGGTCGTGGCCTCGGCCGTCGTGGGCGACGACCCGCTGCTGATGCTGACCGCGCCGATCCCCGCGACGCACAAGGTACTGGCCCGCGCCGGACTCTCCCCCCACCAGATCGCCGCATTCGAGGTCAACGAGGCGTTCGCCTCGGTCCCGCTGGCGTGGCAGCACGAACTCGGCATCGACGACGAGCGGCTCAATCCCGTCGGCGGCGCGATCGCCCTCGGCCACCCTCTCGGCGCCTCGGGCGCCCGGATCATGACCAGCCTCATCCACCACCTCGAGGCCACCGGCGGACGCCACGGCCTGCAGACCATGTGCGAGGCGGGTGGTATGGCCAACGCCACCATCGTCGAATCACTGGTCTGACAGCAGAACTCACAGAAACTGAACGCACAGCAGAAAGGAACCGACATGGAGTTGCAGAACTCGTCGGCAATCGTCACCGGCGGCGCATCCGGGCTCGGCCTGGCCACCGTCAAACGTCTCGTCGACGCCGGCGTGCACGTCGTCATCGTGGATCTGCCGCAGTCGCAGGGCAAGGACGTGGCCCAGGAACTGGGTGATCTCGTCCAGTTCGGCCCCGCCGACGTCGCCGACCCGGACGCGGTCGACGCCGCGCTGGATCTGGCGGTAACCCGTGCGCCGCTGCGCACGGCCGTGCACTGCGCGGGTCGGGGCGGAACCGTCCGGGTGGTGGAACGTGACGGATCCCCGGGCTCGCTGGAGACCTACACCTCGCTGATCCAGACCAACCTCATCGGCAGCTTCAACGTGCTGCGGCTCGCGGCGGCGCGGATGGTGACCAACGAACCCGTGGACGGGGAACGCGGCGCCGTCATCATGACCGCCTCGGTGGCTGCCTGGGAAGGGCAGATCGGGCAGATCCCCTACGCTTCGGCGAAGGCCGGTGTGGTCGGCATGACGCTGGTCGCGGCGCGCGATCTCGCCCGGAAACTGGTACGGGTCAACAGTATAGCGCCGGGCATCTTCGACACCCCGATCCTGTCGCGGTTCTCCCAGGACATCAAGGACGGCCTCGCCGCACAGATCCCGCACCCCGCTCGCCTCGGCGAGCCCGACGAATACGCGCGTCTGGCGATGGCCATCATCGACAACCCGATGCTCAACGGTGAGGTCATCCGGCTCGACGGCGCGATCAGGATGGCACCGAAATGACCGTACGCACCGAGACCAAGGACGGCGTGCTGATCGTCACCATCGATCGGCCCGAGGTCCGCAACGCCATCAACACCGCGACCGCACAGGCGATCGCCGACGCGATGGACACCCTCGACAATACCCCCGAGCTGACCGCCGGCGTGCTCACCGGTGCCGGGGAGACCTTCTGCACCGGAATGGATCTCAAAGCCTTCCTGGCCGGGGAACGGCCGTCGATCGAGGGCCGTGGGTTCGCCGGGGTCGCCCAGACGCCGCCGGCCAAACCGCTCATCGCCGCCGTCGAGGGCCACGCCATCGCCGGCGGATTCGAGATCGTGCTCGCGTGTGACCTGGTGGTCGCCTCCCGGACGGCGATCTTCGGACTACCCGAGGTCAAGCGCGGACTGCTCGCGGGCGGCGGTGGGCTGCTCCGACTGCCGGAGCGGGTCTCCTACGGTCTCGCGATGGAGTGGGCGTTGACCGGCGACTTCGTCGGTGCCGAGGAGGCGCGGGAGGCCGGGCTGGTCAGCCGGGTCGCCGAACCCGGTGAAGCACTCTCTGCCGCAGTGGAACTCGCGCTGCGTATCGCACGCAACGGACCGCTCGCGGTGCGCGGCACCAAGGAGATCATGACCAAGGCCCGGGACTGGTCCAACGAGGAGCGGTTCGCCAAGATGTGGGAGATCTACGAGCCCATCCGCTCGTCGGAGGATGCGCGGGAAGGGGCGTCGGCGTTCAAGGAGAAGCGCACCCCGGTCTGGAAGGGGCGGTGAACCGATGACCCATCTCATCACCCAGGCCTGCTGCAACGACGCGAGCTGCGTGCCGGTGTGTCCGGTCAACTGCATCCATCCGACACCGGCCGAACCGGAGTTCCGCACCGCCGAGATGCTCTACATCGACCCGGAGACGTGTATCGACTGCGGCGCCTGCATCGAGGAGTGCCCGGTCTCGGCGATCGTGACCGAAGACGAGATGACCGAACGTGATGAGCCGTTCCTGCAGATCAACGCCGACTACTACCGCGATCATGACGTCGAGAGCGGACTGATGCGGTCCACCAAGCCCGAGCCGCTACCCGACGGCGAACTGCACGTGGCGATCGTGGGTGCCGGCCCGGCGGCGTTCTACGCTGCCGAGGAACTGGTGCGCCGCGGACCGTCGGTGCGGGTGGACATGTTCGAGCGGCTGCCCACTCCGTACGGTCTGGTGCGCGCCGGGGTGGCCCCCGACCACCAGTCCACCAAAGGGGTGGAACGTGCGTTCGTGTCGGTCGCGAACAAGAAGACCTTCGAGTACTTCCTGTCGGTGGAGGTGAGCGCACCCGAATCCGGCGCCGCGATCAGCCATGCCGAACTGACCGACCGCTACCACGCGGTGATCTACGCCAGCGGCGCCTCGACCGACAAACGCCTCGGCATCGACGGCGAGGACCTGTCCGGCTCGATCGCCGCCACCGAGTTCGTGGCCTGGTACAACGGGCATCCCGACCACGCCGAACGCACCTACGACCTGTCCGGGGAGCGCGCGGTGATCGTCGGCAACGGCAACGTCGCGCTCGACGTGGCCCGCATCCTGCTCACCGATCCCGACGACCTGGCTCGCTCCGACATCGCCGATCACGCGCTGGAGGTGTTGCGGGAGTCCAACATCCGCGAGGTGGTGATCCTCGGACGACGTGGCATCGCGCAGGCGGCCTACACCAACTCCGAGTTCCTGGCGATGGGGATGCTCGACGGTGTCGACGTGGTGGTGGATCCGGCCGAGACGACCCTGGATCCGGCCACGCAGCGCGCGCTGGACGATGACACCCTCGACAGCACCGTCGCCACCAAGGTCCGCTTGGCCCGGGACTATGCCGAACAGGCGCCGACCGCCGGTAGCAAGCGGGTGGTGTTCCGCTACCTGGTGTCTCCCATCGAGTTCCGGGGCGGCGACGCCGTCGACACGGTCCGGTGTGTGCGCAACGAATTCGTCGGCGCCGACGGGGGCAGGGTGCGGGCGACCGGCGAAGAGTTCGAGATCGAGGCCACCGCAGCGGTACGCGCCATCGGGTATCGCGGTCGGCCGGTGGACGGTCTGCCGTTCGACGACGTGCGGGGTGTGGTCCCCAACGACGGCGGCCGGGTCGTGACCTCCGGCGAGGCCGCACCGGTGCCGGGCGTCTACGTGGCCGGATGGCTGAAACGTGGTGCCACCGGCGGGATCGGGATGAACCGGATCTGCGGACACGAGACTGCGGCGGCGGTGCTGGCCGACCACATCGACGGCCGGCTGCCGGCGCCGGCGTCGTCGCGCACCGACGTGCCCGAGCTGCTCGCCGCGCGCGGGGTCAACCGCGTCGACAACGCCGGCTGGAAGAAGATCGACAAGGCCGAGAAGGCCGCCGGACGAGCCGCGGGCCGTCGGCGGGTCAAGTTGGTGCAGTTGTCGGAACTGGCCACCGCGGCAGGCGTCTGACGGATGATCGGGATGTGAGAGTGACCGGCGTGGAGAGGACCGTGATGAAGGCCTGGCGGGTGAAGGACCTGGGGGAGCCGCGGGACGTGCTGCACCTCGACGACGTGCCGACCCCGACGCCGGGGCCCGGTCAGCTGTTGGTGAAGGTGCGTGCCGCGCCGGCGAACTTCCCCGACGTCCTGATGTGCCGGGGCATCTACCAGGTGAAACCGGAGTTGCCGTTCACGCCGGGGGTCGAGCTGTGCGGCGACGTCGTCGAGGTCGCGCCCGATGTCGATACGCACGCCGTCGGCGACCGGGTGGTCGGCAACTCGGCGCCCCCGTTCGGCGGTTTCGCCGAATACGCCCTGATGGATGCGTTCGCCGCGTACCCGGCGCCGCCGTCGCTCGATGACGCCGAGGCGGCGTCGCTGACCATCGGCTACCAGACGAGTTGGTTCGCGCTGCATCGCCGCGCGCATGTGCAGTCCGGCGACGTGGTGTTGGTGCACGCGGCCACCGGCGGGGTGGGCAGCACCGCGGTGGAGTTGGCGAAGGCGGCCGGCGCCACCGTGATCGGGGTGGTCGGCGGGCCGGAGAAGACCGAGCACTGCCGGCGGCTCGGCGCCGACGTCGTCGTCGACCGGCACACCGAGGACTTCGTCGCGGTGGTCAAGGAGGTCACCGACGGCCGTGGCGCCGACATCATCTACGACCCGGTGGGCGGCGACACCTTCGACCGGTCCACCAAGTGTGTGGCGTTCGAGGGCACCATCCTGGTGATCGGCTTCGCCGGCGGCCGCATCTCCCAGGCCACCTTGAATCACGCTCTGCTGAAGAACTATTCGATCGTCGGCGTGCACTGGGGTTTGTACAAGCACAAGAACCTGCAGGCGGTGCTCGACTGCCACGCCACCTTGACCCGACTCGCCGCCGAGGGCGCCATCAAACCGCTGATCGGCGAGCGACTGCCGTTCACCGATCTCGCCGACGGCGTCGCCCGCCTCGGAGACGGCACCACCGTGGGCCGCGTGGTGTTCGAGTTCGATCGCGACGCCTGACTGCTGTCGCGCAACCGTCGCGAGTGCCTCCGGCCCGGGCGGGAGACCTCACCTCTTGCCAAGGACCCTTCGCGCGCGAAAGGTCTTTCGCGAGAGATGAGGTCTGTGACGTGGCGGGCTACCTGAGTCCTCGCCGAACCGCGTAGACGGCGGCACCGAGTGCGACCACCACGACACCGGCGACCACCGAGCCGATCGGCAGTGTCGCGGCGAGGACCACGCAACCGACGAGTCCCAGTGTGGTGACCACGCGTGCGGGTCGTTGCTCGTCGCGACTCAGGGTGGCCGCCGACGCGTTGGCGATGGCGTAGTAGAGCAGCACGCCGAACGACGAGAAGCCGATCGCGCTGCGCACATCCACGGTCGCGGCGAGGACGGCGACGACGACCCCGATCGCCACCTCGGCATGATGCGGCACGCGGTGCTGCGGATGGACCGCGGCCAACCACCGCGGGAGATGACCGTCGCGCGCCATCGCCAGGGTGGTGCGGGAGACCCCCAACACCATCGCCAGCAGTGAGCCGATCGCGGCGACCACGGCACCCACCTGAACAACCGGCGCCAGCCCGGGAACGCCTGCGACACCGACGGTTTCGACCAGGGGGGCGGTGGCGTCGGCGAGCCCGGCCGGACCCACCACCGCCAACGCGGCCACCGCAACCGCCACGTAGACCACCAGCACGATGCCCAGCGCGGTGGGGATGGCCTTGGCGATCGTACGGGCCGGGTCCCGGACCTCCTCACCCAGCGTGGCGATCCGTGCGTAGCCGGCGAAGGCGAAGAACATGAGCGCCGCGGCCTGCAGGATGCCGTACACGGTCGCGTCGCTTCCGAGCGAAAGGTGTTCGCCCGCATCGTCCGGGGTCGACGACACGGCCGCCACCACCACCGCGGCCAGCACCGCGAGCACCACCGCCACGATCAACCGGGTGACCAGTGCGGATTTCTGGATACCGCGATAGTTGACCGCGGTCACCGCGACCACGGCGGCGACGGCCACCGCATGCGCATACTCGGGCCACGCGTAGACGCCCACCGTCAGCGCCATCGCGGCACAGGATGCCGTCTTGCCCACCACGAAACACCATCCGGCGAGGTATCCCCAGAGCTCGCCGAGACGTTCGCGGCCATACACGTAGGTACCACCGGAGACCGGATACAGCGCCGCCAGCCGGGCCGACGATGTGGCGTTGCAGTAGGCGACCACCGCGGCAACGGCCAGGCCCACCAGCAGACCCGACCCGGCGGCCTGTGCGGCCGGCGCCAACACGGCGAACACACCGGCGCCGATCATCGATCCGAGACCGATGGTCACCGCATCGCCGACGCCGAGCCGCCGCGCGAGCTCACCGCCCGACGTGCCCTGGTTCGTCACGACGGTCAGTGTAAGTGTCCGACCACCCCGGGAAAGTGAACGTTCGGTATCGCGAGGCCGCCGGCGGCGACGGGTGGGCCGAGCCGATCGCGCAACACGCCGGCCGCTGCGGCCGCCGCCGTGTCGACCGACTGACGCAGCGTCAGCCAGTCGGGCTCGGGGAATGTCTGCCGGCCGAGAATCGCGACCACGAACCGATGGTCCGCGCCGACCAATCCGGCACTGTGCAGATACGCCGTCTCCGCCGGCCACTGCATCCAACCCTGCTTGGCTGCAGTGATGTCGCGAACCCCCGGCGCTTGCAGCCCGAAGTCCTGGGCGAAACCGTCGGCGGCGACGGGCGGCGCCTCGGCGAGCGCGCCGATGATCACATCCCCTTCGGGCTGCGGCATCTCGGCCACATACCGCAAGAGCAGCGCCACATCGCGCGCCGTCGTCGTCATCCATCCCCAGATGCCGGGGTCGACCGGGGGTGCGGTGCCGGTCAATCCGAGGCGTGCGGTCACCCGCCCGATGGCACCCATCCCGTCGAACCTCGTCCACAAGGTGTTCATCGCGGCGTCGTCACTGGGACCGAGAGCTCGGCGGACGAGGTCGACATCGGCATCGCCGAGCGGCAGCGCCTCGGTCCGTCGACGATCGAACAGGTCGACCGCAACGACGACCTTCGCCAACGACGCGCTGAACATCGGTTCGGTGGCGGCGCTGTTCTGGGCCATGACGCCCGAGGTGCGGTCCAGTACGGCGATCGCCACGCCGACATCGCGTGCCGCACCCACAGCGTCGTCGGCGGCGCGCATCGCACGTGATCCCGCACTCGCCGCGCCGGCCACACTGGTCGCCACCGGATTCCCCTCGGCCGGCGTCCGGACGGTCGGCACACGTATTCCGATCATCGCGGTGATCAGCATGATCGCGGCCAATCCAGCCCACCTGGTCACCGCACTACCCAAGCGCCTACCGGTGATGGGTCGCATGGCTGATCTTCCTGCATATCGGTCTGATATGTCCGAATCTACGCCGCTTTCCGCGTTGTGGTTCGCTCGTACCATGTGTGCAGTCGCACATGGGGGCTGCTGTCGAGTGGCGTCAGTGAATGGTCGGTGGCACCGCGCCCACGGTCGGCCTGACCTCGGGCGCCGCGACGCGACCCGACTGTGGCCTGCCGACGCGACCGACACCCAGCGCGATGACGGCGAGAGCCATCACCAGCGCGATCGCAGCGGCGGCGGCAACCTGGGTGATGGTCGCGTAGAACACCGCGACGATCGTCGGTGCGGCGACCGCGACCAGCAGCGGTGCGGACCGCAACCAGCGCGGCGGCACGCGGACCGAGCCGCGCCACGGATCGGGTAGCAGCATGCCGGCAGCGGCCACCAGCAACGTCGAGATGACCACGTCGGCCGGCCGGTGCCATCCGGCTGCCACGATGACGAATTCCAGCACCGCGGCCCAGGTGCCCACCACGGTGCCGACGAGCGGGCGCACGACGGGTGGGCTCGCGAGCACCAGCACCACGACGACCGCGGTCACCGCGGCGGCGTGACCGCTCGGCGCCGAGTTCGCGGTCTCCGCGATCCAGGAGTGGAGCTGGGGGCGGGTGAGCACATGGTCGCGCAGGAACTGGACGATGAGCACCACAGCCGGTGCGAAAGCCAGCAGCGTCACCGTGGTGGCGAGGCCGCGTCGGGCGTCGGTGGGTGAGGAGAACCGGCGGCACTGCACCAGCACCACCACCGCGGTTGCCACCCCGACCCAGAGCAGTGGGCTGGAGACGACGTCGATGGAGAGCAGAAAGGGCAGGTCATGGACGGGTGGGAGGGCCCGGGACACGTCGAGCAGCCATTGATCGACGCGTTGGCCGGGCCTCGTCCACACCGCCACCGCGAACACCGCGGCCGCCAGCAGGAATGCGGCCGTCACCACCGCTGCGCGCGAGAGGGAGGAGCGCTGCGCAGCGGTGGATCCGGTCACAAGAGTCAATCTAGCGGTCGAAGCTGGGAGCATTCTGCAGACAACCTGAGTACTCGCAGTGTTGACTGAGGGCCTGCGGTCGACTCGAGCCCATGGGTGACCGGGGACTGTCGGGTCGGCCGAACTCGGGTCGGCCCCTTCCGCGCAGTTCTGTGTACAGTCGTGCACAAGGTTCACCGGAGGTGCCACGCATGGATCTGCTCAAGTGGAGCAAACGCCCGGCGGCCGACGTCGAGGCCAGGAAACCCGAGGTCAACATTGTCCGCGGGCTCATCGCCCGGGCCACCACACCGCTGTTGCCCGACGACTACCTGCACCTGCTCAACCCGCTCTGGTCGGCCCGTGAACTGCGCGGACGGGTCGTGGAGGTGGTTCGCGAGACCGAGGACACGGCGACGGTCACCATCCGCACCGGCTGGGGATTTCCGGCCTCGTACAAACCGGGCCAGTACGTCGGGATCGGGCTGCAGGTCGGCGGGCGCTGGCACTGGCGGTCCTATTCGTTGACCTCGATCGGGGATACCGACGACAAGACGATCTCCATCACCGTCAAGGCCAACCCGGACGGGTTCTTGTCCACTCACCTCGTCGGCGGCGTGAGCCCGGGCACGATCATCCGGCTCGCCGCGCCCAAGGGCGATTTCCACCTACCCGAACCGATGCCCGACAGCGTGCTGTTCCTCACCGCGGGCAGCGGCATCACCCCGGTCATGGCGATGCTGCGGTCGATGCGATCGCGCGACACCCAGCCCGACATCGTGCACGTGCATTCGGCGCCGACCCGCGACGCCGTCATTTTCCTCGACGAACTCGAACAGATGGATGCGGACATGCCGTCCTACGATCTGCAGCTGCAGTTGACCCGGGAACAGGGCAAGTTCGACATCGACCAGCTCGATGCGGCCGTACCCGACTGGCGGGATCGCTCATGCTGGGCGTGCGGCCCGGTCGCGATGCTCGACGTGGTGGAGTCGCACTATGCCGAGCAGGGGCTGCGCGACCAACTGCACGTCGAACGGTTCGCCATCGCGCGCACCGACCACGGGGGCGAAGGCGGCACCGTCACCTTCGCCAAGTCCGACAAGACCGCCGAGATCGACGGCGCCACCACGCTTCTTGAAGCAGGCGAGAAGCTGGGAATCCAGATGCCCTTCGGTTGTCGGATGGGGATCTGCCAGACCTGCGTGGTACCCCTCGCCGGGGGATATGTGCGCGATTTGCGCAGTGGCGAGGAACGCCGCGAGGGTGAACGAATCCAGACATGCATCAGCAGCGTGTCCGGAGAATGCACACTCGACCTCTAGGGGGTTCGATGGCCATCACAGACATTGATCAATACGCGCATCTGACCGATGCCGACATCGAGGCGTTGGGTGCCGAACTCGACGCGATCCGCCGCGACATCGAGGAATCCCGCGGCGAACGCGACGCGAAGTACATCCGGCGCACCATCACCCTGCAACGGTCGTTGGCGGCCGGTGGCCGGGTGGCACTCATGTTCAGCAACCGCAAGACCGCGTGGGTGGCCGGCACCGCGATGCTGTCGCTGGCCAAGATCATCGAGAACATGGAACTCGGCCACAACGTGATGCACGGGCAGTGGGATTGGATGAACGATCCCGAGGTGCACTCGTCGTCGTGGGAGTGGGACACCACCTGCCCGAGCGTGCAGTGGAAGCACTCGCACAACTTCGTGCACCATAAGTACACCAACGTCGTCGGTATGGACGACGACGTGGGCTACGGCATCCTGCGCGTCACCCGCGATCAGCCGTGGGAGTGGTGGAACGTCGGCAACCCGATCTACAACCTCACGCTCGGCACATTCTTCGAATACGGTGTGGCGCTGCACCATCTGGAGACCGAGAAGCTCCGCAAGAAGGAGAAGTCGTACCGGCAGGCGCTCAAGGATCTGCGGGTCATCGGACGTAAGGTCGGCAAGCAGGCGGCCAAGGATTACCTGATCTATCCGGCACTGTCCGGGCCGAACTGGAAGTCCACCCTCGCCGCCGACTTCACCGCCAACATCGTGCGCAACTACTGGGCGTACATGGTGATCTTCTGTGGTCACTTCCCGGACGGGGCCGAGAAGTTCACCGTCGAGGAGTACGAGAACGAAGACCAGCCACGGTGGTACCTGCGACAGATGTTGGGATCGGCCAACTTCCGCGCCGGATTGGTGATGCGGTTCATGAGCGGCAACCTCAGCCATCAGATCGAGCACCACCTGTTCCCCGACCTGCCGAGCAACCGGTACGAGGAGATTGGGGTGCGGGTGCGGCAGCTGTGCGACAAGTACGACCTGCCCTACACCACCGGTTCGCTGGGCCACCAGTACTTCCAGTCCTTCCGCACCATCGCGAAGCTGGCTCTGCCCAACGCCCTGCTGAAGGCCACGTCCGACGACGCACCCGAAACCGCATCCGAACTTCGGTTCGCGGTGCGCGACGGGGTGCAGAACCACTTCGGTGTCGACCCGGCCACCGGCAAGCGTCGCGGCTTGCGCACCGCCCTACGCGAACTCAAGAACGCCCCCGTCCAGCCGGCCGCGTAGCCGCCCGCCCCGGCAGAGTTCCTCCCCCGGGTATCACTTCGTCCCCCAGTTGCTCGCGGGGCAAGAACAGAGACCCGGGGGAGGAACCGCGGGCGTGAAATACGCAGCGCGTCAGGCGCTCGGCAGCGCCCGACGTGGTCGCAGCTGGCCGAGCAGCCATGCGTAGACGTCGTCGCTGTTCAGCAGGGTGAAGTGGTGGGCACCGCCCAGTTCGAAGCCGTCGGAGAACCGCAGTCCGAGACGCCTGCGGGTGGGCTCGCCGCGTCCGCTCGGCGCCAGGACCAGGCCGTCACCGATCAGGCGGCCGAACGGGTGGCGGGGATCGCGCGTGATGGTCGCGGTGACGAACAGATGTCGGGCTGTGCGCAGCAGCGGAACGTCGGCGCCCGGTGGATGCTGCCAGGAATCGCGCTCCTGATTCGCCCAATCCGTCGCGGTGAGGTTGCCGTGGAACAGATCGCGCACCCCGGCACTGCGGCGGCGCAGCAGATTGCTGATCGGGCGTGTGGCCGGGACCGAGTGCAGCGCCGACGACGCGGCATGGACGCCGCGCTCGAGTGGGGCGCCCAGGTGGGGCGTGCCGAGGCAGGCGGTCTCGGTGACCAGCTGCGGCCACCAGGCGCCGCGTTCGGTGGCCTGATGACATGCGCTGCGGATGACCAAACCACCCATGGAATGACCGACCAGCGTGAGGCGGCGAACCGGGACCGGCCAGAGCAGGACCAGGTCGGTCAGCAGATCCGCGAGGTCATGTCCGTTGTCGCTGATGTGGCGACCGGTGTTGTACCTGACCTGTATCTCGGTGGCCGAAATGTGTTCGGCGAGTCGGTGACCGTAGCTCGGGCGACCCCCGATGGTCCACGCCTGTTCGGATTCCATCAGGCCGTGCAGGAAGACGACGATGTGTCCGCCGGCATCGGGAAAGGCTTGTCCCAGCGCCGAGGTCTCGACCGCGACCGGCTCCCCGCCGACACGAATCGACATGGGTGCGGCCAACGGTGATCGGGTGGCCTCGAGTTCGTCGCCGATGAGTCCGTTCAGGATGCCGAGCAGCATCGCTCCCCGGGCGGTGTGCGAGATCGGTCGATCGGTGGTCGGCAAACCGTCCGTGACCGTGTCGGCGGCGTCCAGCAGGGCGTCCATCGACTGGTAGGCGCCCTCGCTGACGGCATCGTGCACCATCCGGGGTGACTCGACCACGCGGCCCAAGACGGGACGCAGAGCGCCGAACACGGTGCCGGCGACGGATCGGTGGATGGTGCCGATCCCGGCCACCGCTGAGTGCAGTTCCGCGACGCCGAGCTGCGCGAGGGCGCCGAGCTCGTCGGTTCGGGCCTCGGAGGTTGCCATGCGGTTCAGTGTACGCCTGTGCACCGATTCAGGTCGACGGGAGCGTGAGTGTCGCTCGCAACTGCCCGAACCGGAAGAGGGCTGGTTGCCCGGTCATCTCCTGGTAGCGGTCGATGACGTCGGACGCGAAGCTGCTCGCGCGGTCGTCGGGGAGGCGGTGCGTCCACGCGGTGGCTCCGACCGCGAACCATTGGGTGAAGTCGTCGACTGACTCGAATTGCCACTGCAGGTCATCGACGCCCAGGTCCGCCACGACGAAGCCCGCGGCCCGTGAGTTCTGTGCGAAGTGCTCTGGTGAAACGTGGATGAAGGGTGCCGGGAAGTCGGTGAACCGGTCCCGCCATCGTGCGGACGACGCGACGTCCATCGCGACATCTTCGATGCTGGGGCGCTCCGTCTCGCACACCTGCTGGATGACCGCACGCCCCCCGTCGTCGAGGCTGTGTGCGATCTGCGTGAGTGCCGCCGTCTGGTCGCGCACCCAGTGCAGCGCGTTGAACGACACGGCGATGTCGAAGTCGCGCTCGAAGGGCAAGGCCAGCACGTCGTCCACGTGGAACTGGACGCGCAGCCAGTCGGGCGGGACGCGGGTCAGCGCCCGCTCGATCATCCGGCGCGATGCGTCGACACCCACGACGCTGCCGTTCGGCAATCGTTCGGCCAGCCGCATCGTGATGAAGCCGTCGCCGCACCCGACGTCGAGGAGCCGCTCGTCACCGGTCAGCTCGATGTCGCGGATCGATGCCTCGGCCACCATGCGCTGTAGCGCGCTCACGTCGGCGTAGCGTGCGCCGTCCCAGTCGACCATCGCGGATCTCCGTGTCTCTCGCGGATTCGTGCTTCCCATCTTCGCCCTGTGAGACCGGCTTCACGGCCGAAAGAGAAACTTGCCGGCGCCCGCGACGCTCCCGGAGGGGTGGTTTGTTCCCGGTGTCCATCACACGGACGCTCATTTGTCGTTCGACAGAGGGACTTTCGGGTTCTCGGTGTTCTGTCGATACGCACCGCAGACCTACGTTCGGCTCGGTTCTCACCACCACACAGAACGGGGCGGAACACCATGCCAACAACCACAACAACCAGACATCTGATAAGTGCGTGCGTCACCGTCGTGACGCTGTTTCTGATCGTCGCCCTGCCACTGACGCACGCCGATGCGGCGTCGACGAACAGCCGGAGCGGACCGCAGTCGTCGGCTCAACCCCGGGGCGGCGAAGCGAAACAGATGAAACCTCGGACAGATCCGGGACCGTCACGCGGCAGCAACAGTTCACCGCCCTCACCGGGCCCGAGCAGCGGGGGCAGCCGGCAGCGGCCCTCGTCGCCGGAGACGAACTCGTCGCCGGAGACGAAGAAGCCCGAGAGGCAGCGCAAACCCATACCGAAGCCCGACCGCGGGCCCAACAAGTTCTCGCCCCAAACCAAGGCGCCACAGACCCAGATGCGTGGCTCGTCGCAGCGGGATCGGAAGTCGAAGAGGGACAGGGACAAAGCCGCCGAACGCCGGTCCGGTCCATCGGAGAATCGGGGCCCGAACAGGTACTCGCCGAGCACGTCGGCGCGGCCGGATTCAGAGTCGGACGAACAGGATTCGCCAGGACGACCTGATCGGGACAAGGACAAGAAGCGATTCCGGGACCGGAACAACCCGCCTGCCGTGGCGCTGGACGGCAACCTCGGCACCGAAGACAGCGACGGCGACGGAATCGTCGAGAACCAGACCTGCGCGGCGCCGGGCCTCTGTCCGCGGGAGATCAATCCGCCGCGAATCGGGGGCCTCCCGTTGCCGAGGCCCGTGGTGCCGCCCAGGGTCGCGCCCAAATCGCCCGCTCCGAGGACATCCGAGCGAGCTCCGTCGAACGAACAGCCGAAAGCGGATGACCGCCGCGACCGAGGCGATGGCCGCGACTCGTTGGGCCGCTATGCCAAGGGCAACGATGGTCGAAGCGGCAAGGATGAAGAGAAGAGAATCCTTGATGAACTGGAAAAGGACCAGAAGGTGCCCATCATTCGGGACCAGCGCCAAGCAACAATCCCAGGTGGCAAACATGGCCGGTTCTACGACGGGTTGATGCCCAACGGAGACGGAACATACACAGGTATCGAGGTGAAGAGCGGAGGCGCGTCCAAGACCCGGCAGCAGAAGGAGTTCGACGCGCGTGTGAGTCCTGAAACGCCGGCGAGCGTGCGACTGCCCGATGGCACCACGGTTAAGATAACCGGCGTCTGGGATGAACCGTGACCGCGAAGGAGGCGAGCCGATGAAACCTACGCACATCCAAGAGTTCTCGGACGGGCGTCGGGTAACGATGGGACCTGACACCCTCCCTCGGTTCCTCAAGACTCCGCTGACCGTGCTCGACGGCGGCGACCGGAATCACCTCATCCTGTCACGCCTCGTCCGCCAGGAATGGTTCGACGATCTCAGTGAACAGGAACGCGACGAATCTCTGTCCGCATTCCTGCAAGCTGGTGGAAGCGCCGAGGCGATGACCCTCGAGCTGCGGCGAAAGGAATCCGACGGCTCGTACCGCCAGTACACCCTCGGCCGCGGTGAGGGTTCTGAGTCCGGGTCGACGGTTGAGATCAAGGTCGGTGACCACACCTACCGTGTGACACCCGACGAGGTGTTCACCGCAGAAGACGCCGGCGAGGTTTTCGTGCACTACTTTCGGCACGGCGATGTCCCGGCGGGCTTGTCACTGCGGGAGCTGGTCCGGTGAGGTGATGTAGTACCTCGAATCGACACGATGAGGAGCGTATCGAGGCCTTGGGGTCTCGATACGCTCCTCACTTCGTTCGTCGCTACTCGACCAGCGGGCGGGGAACGACTTCGTTCGTCGCTACTCGACCATCAGGACGAGCGTCTTGACCGGCGGCAGGAGGATCACTCCGCCGGCGGCGTGAGCACCGTGTCGATCAGATAGACGGTGGCGTTGGCGGTCTGGACTCCACCGCACACGACGGCCGCGTCGTTGACCATCCACTCCTCGCCTTCACCGGTGACCTCGACGGACTGCCCCTGCAGGGTCTCGTGCTCACCGGCGATCGCATCCGGGCCGGCCTGACCATCAACCACGTGGTAGGTGAGGATGTCGGTCAGCATCGTGGCGTCGGTCTGCAGGGCCTCGATGGTCTCCGGGGGCAGCTTCGCGAACGCATCATCGGTCGGCGCGAAGACGGTGTACTCGCCGTTGTTGAGCGTATCCACCAGGTTCACTTCGGGATTGAGCTCTCCGGACACCGCCTGGGTCAAGGTGGTGAGCATCGGATTGTTGGAGGCGGCAGTGGCCACCGGTTCGGCGGCCATACCGTCGACGGATGCCGGGCCGGTCGGATTCGCCTCCGCGTACGCCGCACAGCCGGGACCGACGAGGCCGGATGCGGCAGTGGCCGAATCACTTTCGGATTCCATGCTGGTCATGGGTGCGCTGGTCGCGGCGGTCGTCTCGGACGAGGAGTCATCGTCGGACGAGCAGCCGGCGACGAGTCCGACGGCGAGTGTGACACCTGCCGCCGCCGTCAGAACACGATGAATTCGCTTGAGAGCCATGATCGATCCAATCTGTGGTTGACACCCCGCCGCGTGGCGGGTTGTAGGTGATTCGGCGCACCGGTGCTGCCGGATGGGTCGGATTCGCGCGATTTCAAAATCCGGTCGTTGACGCAGTTCAGCGCCGCCCACCAATCCGCTCAGCTGTCGCGTCCGAATGGCTGCCCACACAAGGTGCCGCAGCCGAGGTGCCGCGGCGAGGGGAGTTGTTCATGAGGGCCGAGACCGAACTGCGCGCCGCCCTGGCCGGTGTTCTCGCGGTGGCGGCGGGAGTGGCGACCGGCGAACTGGTGGCTGCCGTGGTGTCGCCGTACGCATCGCCGTATCAGGCGGTGGCCGCGTTCCTGGTGGATCAGGCCCCCGCCTTCGCGCGGGAATGGGCCATCGACACCTTCGGCACAGCCGACAAACCCGCGCTGATGGTGGGCGTGGGCGCCGCGTTGCTGCTGTTGGCCGTCGTCGCCGGGATCGTCCAGGTGCGACGGCCGCCGTGGGGGGTCGCGGTGGTCGCGGTGTTCGCCGGATTCGGGATCGTGGCGGCATTGACGCGGCCGACGTCCGAGGCGTCGTTCCTGTTGCCGCCGCTGACCGCCGGCATCGTCGCCGGGGTCGTGCTGGTGGTGCTGTGTGCCGGGTCGCGCACAGCACCATCCGAGGGCGGGTGGAACCGTCGGCAGTTCCTGACCGCCGCCGCACTGGTCGGCGCAGCGTCGGCGGCGTCCACGCTGGTGGCGCGGCAACTGTCGCGCGCCGGCGATGTACTCGCCGAACGCCGACGACTGGTGCTGCCCGCGCCCGCCTCGCCCGCCGAGCCGATCCCTGCGGGGGCGACTCTACAGATCGAGGGTGCCACTGCGTTCGTCACCGACAACGCCGACTTCTACCGCATCGACACCGCGCTACAGGTACCCCGGCTCAGCAACCGGGACTGGCGACTTCGGGTGCACGGCATGGTCGACGATGAGCTCACGCTCGACTGGGACGACCTGCTCGCGATGACGATGACCGAACGCGTCATCACGCTGACCTGCGTGTCCAACGAGGTCGGTGGTGACCTGGCCGGCAACGCCCGCTGGCTCGGCGTGCCGATGCGCGACATCCTCGACCGCGTCGGGGTCTCCGATGACGCCGACATGCTGCTGTCCACGAGCGTGGACGGCTGGACCTCGGGCACCCCGCTGGCCGCAGTCACAGACGGACGTGACGCGCTGCTCGTCATCGGGATGAACGGCGAGCCCCTCCCTCTGGAACACGGCTACCCGGTGCGCCAGGTGGTTCCCGGCCTGTACGGCTACGTGTCGGCCTGCAAGTGGGTGACGGACTGGGAGATCACCCGCTTCGACCGCGCGCAGGCCTACTGGACCGAACGCGGATGGGGGGTGCGTGCGCCGATCAAGACCGCCTCACGGATCGACCGGCCCGCGCCGCTGTCGACGCAGCCGGCCGGTCGTGTCCTGGTCGCCGGCACCGCGTGGGCACAGCATCGCGGGATCAGTGCGGTGGAGGTTCGGGTCGACGACGGCCCGTGGCGGCCTGCGCAACTCGCGGAGCAGTACTCCATCGACACCTGGCGGCAATGGACCTTCGACTGGGATGCCGCGCCCGGTCAGCACACCCTGTACTGCCGGGCCACCGACGGCGCCGGCCGGGTACAGCCCGAGCAGCGCGTCGCCCCGATCCCCGACGGCGCGACCGGCTGGCACAGCCGGGTGATCCGCGTCGCCGACGGACAGTCAGGCTGAGGGAGCAGCGACCGCCGCGCGCCCGAATACCATCGACTTCTCGATGTCGTCGGTGTAGTGGTCGATGGCATCGCGGTAGTAGTTGTGCCGCACCTTCCAGTAGCCGTGGGTGCCCGACTTCGGCAGCGCCTCGGGTGCACGGAGTACATAGCCGGCCTCGAGGTCCCACAGCGGCTGCGCCGGCATGGACACCTCACCGAGGTGTGGGTAGGCGTGGGTGTAACCGTGGGTCCGCATGTAGTGCAGCAACTTGGCGACCGCCCGGGCGGTCATGTCGGCCCGCAATGTCCACGATGCGTTGGTGTAGCCGACCGACCACGCCAGGTTCGGGACGTCTTCGAGGAGGTGCGATTTGAAGACGAACCGGTCGTGGGGCTTGATCTCGGCGTCGTCCACCCGGATGCGGACACCGCCGAAGGCCTGCAGGTTGAGTCCGGTGGCGGTGACGATGATGTCGGCGTCGAGATGACGTCCCGACTGCAACGAGACGCCGGTGGCATCGATCCGGTCGATATGGTCGGTCACCATCTCCACCGAACCCGCCGAGATCTGCTCGAACAGATCGGCGTCGGGCACCATGCACATGCGCTGATCCCACGGGTCATAGGACGGATTGAAGTGCACATCCACCGGGTAGTTGTCCGGAAGTTCCTTGCGCACACCGTTGGTGAGGAGTTTGCGGCCGACCTTGGGAAAGCGGTGCAGTCCGTGCACCATCGCGGCCGTCTGCGCGGCGTACCGCGTCCGGATCACCTGATGCGCCGCCTTGGCGGGCAACACCTTCCGGATCAGCGGATTGAGCCGCTGGGTCTGAGACATCGACACGATGTAGGACGGCGAACGCTGCAACATCGTCACATGGGCGGCGGTCTTGGCCAGCGAGGGGATCAGGCTGACGGCGGTGGCGCCGCTGCCGATGACGACGATGCGTTTGCCGGCGTGGTCGAGGTCTTCCGGCCAGTGCTGCGGGTGGACCACGGTGCCGGTGAAGTCGTCGATCCCGGTGAACCTGGGAGTGTAGGGCTCGTCGTAGTTGTAGTAACCGGTGGCGAAGTAGACGAAACGGGTGCGATAGCGGCGGGGTACGTCGCCTTCGGTTGCCGAGATCGTCCAGGTGTCGGTGGCCGAATCCCAGTCGGCGGTGGTGACCTGCTGCCCGAAGCGGATGTGTGGGGCGATGCCGTGCTTCTCAGCGGTCTCGGCGACGTAGTTGCGGATGTCGGCGCCCTGGGCCAGGGCCTCAGGTCGATGCCACGGCTCGAACGGAAAGCTGAGGGTGTAGATGTCGCTGTCGGAGCGGATACCGGGGTAGCGGAAGAGGTCCCAGGTGCCACCGATGCGCTCCCGGCGCTCCAGGATGAGGTAGCGCAGGCTCGGGTTCTCCTGCGTCAGGCGGTAGGCGGCGTCGATGCCGGACAGGCCCGCCCCGAGGATGATCACGTCGTAGAACTCGTCCGGATCTCCGGGCGCCGGGGCACCTCCGGTATCGATCTCTGTCATCGCAACCTCCTCCTCGAGCGACGCCCGATCGCGGTGGGCGCAAGGATGCACGCCCACCACACCGTTGAGCGTCACGGTAGTTCGCCGGGACGACGAATGTCGCGGATTCGACAAGTGTCCAGACAGCGAATCGTGCACGGCCGCAACGGAGACCCGACGATGCGCCGTGCTGCCTGGCGTGCGGCCCCGACCGCTGCACGCCAGCGCACCGGCTACCACCGCCGTCGCAGAAATGCGACATCGGTGTTGCATGTACGCTATGCCTGTGACGCACGCCACGCAAGTTCGCGCCGACGTGGAACGCAACCGCGCCGCCATCATCACCGGTGCGATCGGACTGCTCGGCAGCGCGCCGAATGCGTCGATGCAACAGATCGCCCAAGCGTCCGGCGTCAACCGGGCGACCCTCTATCGGCACTTCACCAACCGCGATCAGTTGTTGAGCGCGCTGCATGCCCAGGCTCTCGACGACTCGGCCGCCATCGCGCGTCGTCTGCCGGCCGATGGGCCGGTGCTGCCGGCGCTGCGGACCTTTCTCGACGATGCGATCACCATCGGCGAGCGATACCGCTTCATCCTGATGTATCACCGCACCGATCCCGCGCTGTTCGACGTCGAGGCCCGCGCCACCGCGCCGGTGATCAAGGCGATCCGGCGAGGCCAGCACGGCGGCGAGATCGACCGCCGACTCGACCCGGTGTTCGCGGCCGGCCAGATCACGATGCTCGTCATCGGCGTGGTCGGACTGGTCGAACGTGGTGCGATGACCCTCGACCACGCCCGCCGGCAGGCGCAGATCGGTTTCGGCAACACGATCTCGGCGCGCGCCGAGACGGTGCCGGTCGAGGCCATTCGGCCATGACGGCCTCGGCATCGTGCAACACTTGTTGTCAGATCGATCTGAACGCCATCAGCCCAGGGGAGTCCCCATGCGTCAGGAAAAGGTGACCTACTGCCGGATCTGCGAGCCGCTCTGCGGGATGATCGCGACCGTCGACAACGACGAACTCATCTCGTTGCGACCGGACAAACAGCATCCACTCTCGAAGGGTTTCGCCTGTCCCAAGGGCATCGCCTTCACCGAGATCGTGAACGACCCCGATCGGGTGCTGCATCCGCTGCGTCGCACCCCCGACGGCGAGTTCGAACAGGTCTCCTGGGACACCGCGCTCGCCGAGATCGGCGACCGTCTGCGACAAGTGCATCGGCGGCACGGGAGTTCGGGGATCGGGTGGTACTTCGGTAATCCGGCGACCTTCTCCACCGGTCACACCCTGTGGACCGCGACATTCACGAATCTGCTCGGGACACCGCACGTCTATTCGGCGGGTTCGCAGGACGTCAACAACCGGTTCGTGGCCAGCCATTTCCTGTACGGCAACCCGGTGGCGGCGCCCATCCCGGACATCAACCGGGTCGATCTGCTGGTCATCATGGGCGCCAACCCGGTGGTCTCCCACGGCAGCGTGATGAGTTCGCCGCGCATCCGGGAGGGGCTCAACGCGATCACCGCACGCGGTGGCCGGGTGTTGGTGATCGATCCGCGGCACACCGAGACCGCCCGCGAACACGAATGGCTGCCCATCGTGCCGGACACCGACGCGCTGTTGCTGCTGTCACTGCTGCACGTGATGTTCGACGAGGAACTCGCCGATGAGTCCCGACTACGGCAACAAGCCGCCGGACTCGACACGCTCAAGGACATCGTCGCCGAGTACCCGCCCGAGACGACGGCTGCGCGCACCGACATCGACGCCGGCACGGTCCGGGCGCTCGCACGCTCACTGGTGCACACCGAACGCGCCGCCGTGTACGGCCGGATCGGCACCTCACTGGGCCGCGCCGGCACTCTGACCACCGCGCTGCTGGACATGGTGAATCTCGTCGCCGGCAACCTCGACGTCGTCGGCGGCGCCATGTTCGGCGATCTGGGCATTCCCGGTCAACGCGCCGGAGTCACGGCGCTGCAGCACTTCTCGCGCTTCGCGTGGGCGGGTCGACGGAGCCGTGTCGGGAATCTGCCGCAGGTTCTGGGCACCGCGCCGGCATCGGTGATGGCCAAGGAGATCACCACACGCGGGCGAGGGCAGCTGCGGGCGTTGTTCGTCAGCGCGGGCAACCCGGTGTTGTCGGTGCCCAACGGTGCCGAGTTGAGCAGTGCGCTCGACGACCTGGAGCTGATGGTGTCGTTGGACATCTACCGCAACGAGACCAACGCGCATGCCGACTACATCCTGCCCGCCACCACCATGTACGAGCGCGGCGATTTCCTGTTGCCGTTCCAGGCGCTGTTCACCACCCCGTTCAAGCAGGCCACCGATCCGGTGATCTCCCCACGCGGCGAGGCGCGGGAGGAGTGGACCGTGATCAACGAACTGGTCGCCGCCTTGTCCCGCCGAGTGCCGGCATTGGGTGCGCTGCATGCCATGAACACCGTGTCGGCCCGGGTCGGCCGGATGTGGAACCCCGAGCGGTTGTCCGATGTGGTGGTGCGGATGGGTGTGGGCGGCAACCGCTTCGGTCTGCGCCGTGGCGGGTTGACCTACCGCAGGCTGGTGCGGGACGAGCCGCATGGCGTCGTCGTCGCCGACGGTCTGGCACCCGGACAGTTACGGGACACCATCATCCACCGCGACCGCAAGATCCACCTCGACGCCCCCGAGCTGCTGGCCGAATTCGACCGACTGGCCGACGCGGCCGATCCGCGACTTCCGCTGCGGCTGATCGGTATGCGCGAGATCCGGTCCGAGAACAGCTGGCAGCACAACGCCCCGATGCTGCTGCGCGGCGGGCGCGAGCACGCCGCGCGGATGCATCCCGACGACGCGGAGCAGCGCGGCATCGCCGAGGGCGACCTCGTGGTGGTGCGATCGGCACACGGGCACGTGGAGTTGCCGGCGACGATCACCGACGACATCAAACCCGGTGTGGTCGCGATCCCGCATGGCTGGGGCCACAACGGTTCCGGCGGGTGGACCCGCGCCAACAGCGCCGCGGCCAATGACCTCGGCAGCGGCGGGGTCAACGTGAATGCGCTGATCTCGTCGGACCCCGGCGACCTCGAACGTCTCGCCGGGATGGCCAATATGACCGGGGTGCCGATCGAGGTGAGCCTGCTCGACACCGCTGCCCCTCGTCCCGACGCGTCCGCAACCCTCGGCGCGCAAACGTAGCGAGAATCGCCGCCCGGCGACGATTCCTGCTACGTCTGATCAACTGATTTCAGGGCTGTTTACGCAGGATGAAGCGCTGGATCTTGCCGCTCGGGGTCTTGGGCAGCGCATCGACGAAGTGGACCGTGCGCGGGTAGGCGTGCGCGGCGAAACCGGTCTTGACCAGTTGCTGCAGTTCGGCCTCCAGCGCGTCGGTACCGTCGACCCCTTCGGCGAGCACCACGAACGCCTCGAGAACCTCACCGCGCAGCTCGTCGGGGCGGCCCACCACCGCGACGTCGACCACCGACGGGTGGGTGATGAGGACACTCTCCACGTCGAACGGCCCGATCCGGTAGCCGGCCATGATGATCACGTCGTCGTCGCGGGCGGTGAAGTAGTAGCGTCCGTCGTCATCCTTGCGGCCGGTGTCGCCGGTCAGATACCAGGCGCCGTCGGGGGTGAAGCGCGCGGCGGTCTTGTCCGGGGCGTCGAGGTAGCCGGTGAAGAACAGCAGCGGGCTGTGCGCGACGTCGATGGCGATCTGGCCGTCGACGATGCCGGTGGCGAAACCGGGCATCGGGCTCCCCATCGATCCGGGCACCAGTGGCTGCGCGACGTCGGGATGCCAGTGGTTGTTGATGAACATGCCGTGCTCGGTCTGCCCATAGTGGTCGCGCACCTCGGTCTGCAGGGTCTCCCGTGCCCAGTCGATCACATCCGGGGTCAGCGGTTCACCCGCCGACGAGGCGCGACGCAGCGCGAAACCGGTGAACGACGGATCCTTCGACAGTGAGCGGTACACCGTCGGCGCGGCGGCGAAGTTCGTGACACCCAGCTCGCGGAGGACCTGCGCGGTGACCTCAGGCGAGAAACCGGCGTGCAGCAACAGGTTTCGCCGACCGATCGCCATCGGACCGAGGATGCCGTAGTACAGGCCGTACGCCCAGCCGGGATCGGCCGCGTTCCAGAACACGTCGTCGGCGTTCACGTCGAGGCCGTAGTGCATGTAGCAGCTGAACGCCGCCAGCGCCCGCACCGGCACCGGCACACCCTTGGGGGCGCCGGTGGTGCCGCTGGTGAACAGCAGGATCAGCATGCCGTCACCGCCCACCGCGACGGATTCGGCGACCGGCTCGTGTGCGGCGACGAGCCCGTCGAATTCGTCGCCGGCCACGATGGTCCGGATGCCGTCGATCCCGTCGAGTTTGTCGACCTGACCGGGTTCGGTGATCACCACCCGCGCATCACCGGCGGTCAGCCGCATCTCGATGGCCGGCGTGGCGAAAGCGGTGAACAGCGGGACGTAGACGGCGCCGAGGCGGGCGATCGCCAGCAGCGACACCACCAGCTCGGCGCGTTTGCCCATCAGCACACCGACTCGGTCGCCCCGACCGACCCCCAACTCGGCGAGCGCGGCGGCAAACCGCTTGGACGCGTCGGCCAACTCGCCGTAGGTGAGATCGACGGTCACCAGCTCGTCGTCGTCGTCGATGTCGATGGTGGTGAACGCGACCGCAGCCGGGTCATGCCGGTCGGCCAGCAGGTACGCGGCGTCGGCAGAGTCCGCGCCGAACGTGGTGATCCATTCGTGCAGCTTCTCGTCGACGGACGGGTCGTGGGTGGGTGCGGTCTGGGTCATCGTCGAACCTCCCGGTGAAAGCGGTGGTGGTTGCCGCGGCGCCGCTCGGGTATCCGCGGGTAATGTGGGTCACATTCTGCGCGTCATGAGGTGCGCGGACCACCCCCCGAAGAGGGGGAGAACGCAGGAGGTGACATGGGCGAGGCCGCATCGGTGCTCGACGCGCTGCGGCGTATCCGTCGGTCCAGCGGTGTGTCGCTGGCGTTCGCCGGCATGGTGTCGGCCGGCCGAGCGCGCCAGACGGTGCGGCTCGAGCATTTCGTGGGAGCCACGCGGGGTGCTCTCAACGGGGTGGCCGTCGACGTCGGCCATGGCCTCGGCGGGAAGGTGGTGACGGTGCGCCGACCACTCGCGGTGGACGACTACCTGCGCACACCACACATCACCCACCGCTACAACCCGATCATCGCCACCGAAGGTCTCGGCGCGATGGCGGCGGTGCCGGTGATCGTGGATCGCAGCCCTATTGCCGTGCTGTATGGGGCGGTGCACACCGACAGTCCGCTCGGCGGGCGTACTTTCGACGTCTTGGCCGATGAGGCCCGCGCGCTCGAGCAACGGATCGTCGCCGATCGGCTGTCGGTGGCGTCGCCGGGTCGCGACGAGCTACGCGACCGCCTCACCGATGCCTACAGCCGCCTGCGCCGGTTACAACGGTCGGTCGATGATGTGACGTTGGCCGCCGAGATCGAACGTATCGGCGAGGGCCTGCTCGACGACACGCCTGATGCGGACCCCACGATCCGGCTCACCCAACGCGAGCAGGACGTGCTGGTGTTGGCCGCCCTCGGCCACAGCAACGCCCGGATCGCCGAAGAACTCGGCATCGGTGTGCAGACGGCCAAGGGCTATGTGAAGGATGCGATGGCCAAGCTGGGTGCCACCACCCGTCTGGAGGCCGTGGTGGTCGCCCGACGATCGGGTCTGCTGCCGGGGTAGGGCGTTTGATCACCCCTTCGTGCCGGGCAAGCGGGACGTCGCGTTGGACACCGCTGCACCAGCGCGATCGGCATCGTCGACCGACGATCATCATCGCCACGATTCGTCACACGTGTCCGTCGGCATCACCACTGAGCGTGCCCGGATGGATTATCCAGCCGACGGCGGCCAGCGGTGATGCTCGCGGCCAGCGGTCGCGGTCGAATGCGCCGATCGACACGCCGACCGCGCTTGGTCAGAAGAGGCGGTCTAGTGGTTGCGCAGCTTCTCGATCAACTCGTCCTTTCTCAGATTCGAATACCCTGAGATGTCGAGTTCCTTTGCGCGGTCTTGTAACTCGTCAACAGTCCAGTCCTCGTAGGACGGCGATTCTCCGCCCTTCTCGCCGACCGACGAGCGGGATTGGTTCGCAGCGGCGTTGGCGATGCGCGCCGACTTCTCCTTCGAATTGCCTTCGTCACGCAGCTTTTCGTAGAGTTCGTTGTCCTTGACGGACGGGCCCGGGTCACGTTCTGGCATGTCGACACCTCCTGATGAGTGAAATGGACGCCATCTGGGTACCCAAACATTCCCGACGTTACGCCCGACCCGCCGTCGAAAGGCGGCAACTGGTTCCCGACCAGCCGGTTAGGGTTTGATGAAGACCGACAAACCGCACATCGGCAGCATCCGGACAGCAACGACGCAGAGGAGACGTACATGGGCAAGAAGAAGAAACTCATCAGCCGCCTCGAAAAAGAGGTCGAGCGGTTGCAGGGTGATCTCGCACGCGCCGAGAAGGAGGCGACGAAGCGTCTCAAGAAGGTCGAGAAGGACGCTGCTGCGCTGCAGGACAAGGTCTTGGCGTTGATCGGCCAGAAGGATTCGCAGAAGTCCCCAAACGAGAAGAACTCAGACGAGAAGAACTCAGACGAGAAGAAGCCGGACGAGAAGAAGTCGGGGCCGTCCGACAGCACGTCCGCATCCGAGACGAGGGCTCCTGAAGCGCCACAGTCGGCTCCGCGCAAACGGGCGCCCGCCAAGAAAGCCCCGGCAAAGACCACGGCTTCCGGGCAGCCCACCGTGGCGCAGTTGCGGTCGGAGGCCAAAACCAAGGGGGTCAAGGGCTATTCGACGATGACGAAGGCGCAGCTGCTCGACGCGCTGGGCTGACCCTTCGGCCCCCAACCACATGCGGATCTGACATTCACACACGGAACAACCCCCGTGGATGTCAGCTGCCCATGTGGTTGCGCAGCGGGGTCTCGGCTCGACGGTGTGCGACTGTTGATCTGTGAGTAGCGACCGCCTGCGGCAACTTCGCGCGGTCATCGACGGCCCACTGCCGGAGATCGCCGCACGTTTCTCCCGTTTCGTGGGGCCCGAGTGGCCGCACCACGCGCTGATCATCTTCACCCGGGAATGTACGGGTCGACCGCGTAAGGTCGCCGGCGACCGAGACATCGTCGACCGCGTCACGATCGATGAGCTCGACGCACTCAAGGAGGCGACCGACCCCGGGACGGTCGCCACGACGACCGCGCTGATCGGTGGGGTGACCCGCGACGTCCGAACGGTGCGCGACGAGACCGACACCCTGCTCGTGCTGATCACGAAACCGTCGAGAACGATCTCCGACGATCAGGCGGTGTCCGGCGATCGGCTGCGCGGATGGTTCGCAATCGTCTCGACCTCGATCCGTCAGCAGGTGGCTCAGGCCAGCCCCGACTACCTCGCCGAATCCCGGGCGGCATCGAGCGAACGTGCCCGCACCATCGCTCAGCTGACCCAGACCCACGAGGACGCACTGGTGGCGATCCTCGGGACGCTGCGCGCACGCGACCTCGACGATCGGACAGCACGCTCGGCCGCCGCGGAAACCGCGTCGGCCGCGCTCATCGCGCTGCGGGCGGTGAGCGACTCGGACCACAAGCTCGCCACCGAGGACCTCGACGCGGCGTTCGCGCGTCTGCGCGTCGAGTTGGGACCCGTCGCGGAGCAACTTCGCGTCGACGTCGACTACGTCGGCCCGACGACTCGTGGACGCACCCTCCCCGGCGAGATCGCGCACGCCGCGCGGGCGATCGTGCGGATCGTCGCGGTGGCCTTCGGTACGCAGCGGACGGTGTCCAGACTGCGCATCGCGTGGGACTGCGTTGACGACGAACTGCACATCGACATTCGGGATCAGGGCGCCGGCGACCTCGATGGAGACACGCTGACCAGGCAGTTGACCGGTCGGCTGCAAACCCTCGGCGGCCGCCTGGAGGTGGAGACGTTACCCGGCTGGGGCAGTCGGGTGTCGGCACGGATTCCGCTGGACACGGCCGCCGAGCGCCCCGACCACGACGTGTTGTCGACGCTCAATCCGCGTGAGCTGGAGGTGCTCGGTCACCTGGCGCTGGGGAGACGCAACAAGACGATCGCCGCCGAGCTCGGGGTCAGCGAGAGCACCGTCAAGTTTCATGTGACGGCGATCCTGCAGAAGCTGCAGGTGTCCAACCGGGGTGAAGCCGGGCTGCTGGCGGCGCGGGCCGGGATCACCGCCGAGTGAGCCCGGACACCGCCGCTGTACTTTCGTCTAGGTAGAACCATCCATTCGGACGGATGCATGTATTCACCGTCGACACGAGACTGGGACGAGTAGCGGACTGTCCGGTGGCCAGTCCACAACCACATCGAGAGGATCGAGAAAACCGATATGTCGCAGACAGTCAAGGGAGTCATCTCACGGAGCAAGGGCGCGCCGACAGAGGTGGTCGACGTGGTGATTCCCGATCCCGGACCCCGGGATGTGGTGGTGTCGATCAAGGCGTGCGGCGTGTGCCACACCGACCTCGCCTACAAACAGGGCGGCATCAACGACGAATACCCGTTCCTCCTCGGTCACGAGGCCGCCGGCACGGTCGAGTCGGTGGGTGCCGATGTGACCCACGTCGAGGTGGGTGACTTCGTCGTCCTCAATTGGCGGGCCGTCTGCGGTCAGTGCCGGGCCTGTAAGCGCGGCCGCCCGTGGTACTGCTTCGACACCTTCAATGCGAGTATGCCGATGACGCTGACCGACGGCACCGAACTGAGCCCGGCACTGGGCATCGGCGCGTTCGCAGAGAAGACGCTGATCCACGAATTGCAGTGCACCAAGGTCAATCCGGAAACCGATCCGGCCGTTGCCGGATTGCTGGGTTGCGGTGTGATGGCCGGACTCGGTGCGGCGATGAACACCGGCAATGTCGGCCGCGGTGACTCGGTGGCCGTGATCGGTTGCGGCGGTGTCGGTGACGCGGCCATCGCGGGTGCGAAGCTCGCCGGTGCGACCACCATCATCGCGATCGACCGTGACTCGGCGAAGCTGGAGTGGGCCGTCGATCTGGGTGCGACGCACACCATCAACGGCACCGAGGTCGACGATGTGGTGACCGCCGTACAGGAACTGACCGACGGCAACGGTGTGGACGTCGTGGTGGATGCCGTGGGTCGCCCGGAAACCTACAAGCAGGCCTTCTATGCCCGTGACCTCGCCGGAACGGTGGTGCTCGTCGGCGTGCCCACCCCGGAGATGACCCTGGAGATGCCGCTGATCGACTTCTTCTCACGCGGCGGTGCACTCAAGTCGTCGTGGTACGGCGACTGCCTGCCCGAACGCGACTTCCCGATGCTGATCGACCTGTACGAGCAGGGTCGCTTGCCGTTGGAGAAGTTCGTCACCGAACGCGTCGGCCTGACCGACGTCGAGGCGGCCTTCGAGTCGATGGAGGCCGGCAAGGTGCTGCGATCGGTGGTGGAGCTCTGATGGCGTTGCAGATCGAGAATGTCATCACCTCCGGGAAGTTCGAGCTCGACGGCGGTTCCTGGGATGTCGACAACAACATCTGGATCGTCGGCGACGACTCCGAGGTCGTCATCATCGACGCCGCCCACTCCGCCAAGCCGATCCTCGACGTGGTGGGTGACCGGACGGTGAAGGCGATCCTGCTGACCCACGGCCACAACGATCACATCACCGTGGCGCCGGAGCTGTCGGAGGCGACCGGAGCGCCGATCCTGCTGCACCCGGGTGACGACATGCTGTGGAACGAGACGCATCCCGACGTCACCCATCAGGACCTCGAGGACGGCCAGCAGGTCCAGATCGCGGGAACGTCGCTCACGGTGATCAATACGCCCGGACATTCGCCGGGGTCGTCGGTGGTCTACGCGCCGGAAGCCGGCGTCCTGTTCTCCGGTGACACCCTGTTCCAGGGTGGGCCCGGTGCGACCGGGCGTTCGTATTCCGACTTCCCGACCATCATCGCCTCCATCCAGGAGAAGATCTTCACCCTCGATCCGGAGACGAAGGTCTACACCGGTCACGGCGACGGCACCACCGTCGGCACCGAGTCGCCGCACCTCGAGGAGTGGATCAAGCGCGGCAGCTGATCAGAGTACCGTCGGCAACGATGGAACTCTCCCGGGTCGTCGACACCTCGGCGGCCGTCGCCGCTACCCGATCCCGCAAGGTCAAATCCGCGGAACTCGGGGCGCTGCTCGATGCTGCGTCGGCCGATGAGATCCCCATCGTGGTGGCCTGGTTGTCCGGGATCATCGGGCAGGGCCGCCTCGGGGTGGGCTGGCGTTCGCTGACGTCGCTGGTGGGCCCGCCCGCGGTGGAACCGACGCTGACCGTCGACGGGGTGGACGAAGTCTTCGACCGGCTGGCCGGGGCCCGCGGCCCGGGATCGACGACCTTGCGGCGGGAACTCATGACGGAGCTGTTCGCCGCCGCCACCGAATCCGAACAGCAGTTCCTGCGCCGACTGATGACCGGCGAACTCCGACAAGGGGCGTTGGCCGGCGTGATGGTCGACGCGATCGCGGCGGCATCCGGGCAGCCGCTCGACCTGGTTCGGCGGGCTCACATGCTGACCGGGTCGCTGCCCGAGACCGCGTCGATCGCCGTCCACGGTGGTGCCGACGAGCTCGCGGCCGTGGGGTTGCAGGTGGGGCGTGCGGTGGCACCGATGTTGGCCACGCCCGCCGACTCGCTGGCGGATGCGGTCACCTCGCTGGGCCCAGATCTGGTGGTGGACTTCAAACTCGACGGCGCACGGGTGCAGGTGCATCGCCGCGGCGACGAGGTGCGGGTCTACACCCGCAGCCTGCGTGACATCACCGCGGCGGTCCCCGACATCGTCGACGTGGCACGCAGGCTCCCCTGCGACACGGTGATCCTCGACGGTGAGACGCTCACCCTGGACGCCGATGGTCGGCCGCGTCCGTTCCAGGACACCATGAGTCGGTTCGGTTCGGCCGGGGTGGCCGACGACGATCCCACGGCGCTGCTGCGGCCGTTCTTCTTCGACTGTCTGCACCTCGACGGCGTCGACCTCATCGACCGGCCGCTGACCGACCGGCTCGACGCGTTGACCGCGCTCGCCCCGGATCTGCGCATCCCGTCGGTGGTCAATCCCAGCGTCGAGCAGGCGCAACGCCATCTCGATGCTGCGCTCGACGCCGGCCACGAGGGTGTGATGGTGAAGTCGCTGACCGGGCCGTACGCGGCGGGTCGGCGCGGGAAGACCTGGCAGAAGGTCAAACCGGTGCACACCTTCGACCTGGTGGTGCTCGGCGCGGAGTGGGGCTCGGGTCGCCGGACCGGCTTCCTGTCGAATCTGCACCTCGGTGCGCGCGACCCTGACGGCGGGCGGCCGGTGATGGTCGGCAAGACGTTCAAAGGTCTCACCGACGCGCTGCTGCAGTGGCAGACCGACGAGTTCCCGAAACACGAGAGCCACCGCGACTCCTACACGATGTACCTGCGGCCGGAGATCGTGGTGGAGATCGAACTCGATGGCGTGCAGCGCAGTTCGCGCTACCCAGGGGGTCTGGCGCTGCGGTTCGCCCGAGTCGTGCGGTATCGCCCGGACAAGACCGCCGACGACGCCGACACCATCGATTCGATCCGCGCCTTGCTGCCGGCCGGCGACTGAGGCTCCAACCGCGGTCTCGATACGCCCGCTCGCCTGGCGGCTCGTCGGCTACTCGACCAGCAGGGGGTGCCGTGTCGGGCGTGTGGGGTGACACATGCTGGTCGAGTAGGTGCGAGCCGCCAGGCGAGTGCCGTATCGAGACCGGTGACCTGTTCTGATCAGCTCAACGGCAACTCGGCCACGAGGGGGCCGGTGGGTTGGGTCGACCCGCCGGGTGGTTCGACGGTGAAGGCCAGGGCGGTGGCGTCACCGAGGCCGTCGATCACCGCGGTGGTCGATGGCGCGACGTCCTGGTCGGTCATCGTGCCCGCCGACGTTTCGCCGGTCGGACCGACCAGCCACATCTGATAGACCGTGCCCGGCTCAGGTGGCGGGACGTCGTTCATCACCAACACGCCCGCGTCTGCGGTCGGTGAATACGTGACCGTCGCGCGGCCGGTCGCGACATCACCCGAGGAGGTGCGCACGTCCTTTGCCGCGAACACCTGCTCGGCGGTTTGTGGGGATGAGTCCTCGGAGGTCGTGGCGACGCCGACCACCCAACCGATGGCACCGATGGCCACGGCCACCACAGCCGCGGCGGCGGCATACATCAGGCGGCGCCGGCGATGCAGCGGGATCACCGTCGCGGTCGGCTGGGCCTCGTCGGTGGCGCTCGTCGCCGGCTCGGCCTCGGCGCGTGCGGCGGCGAGCACCCGGTCGCGCAACGTCTCGGGGGGCGTCGTCGCGGTCACGTGGCTGACACCGGCCATCGCCTCCCGCGTGGCGGCCACCTGCCGGTCGAATGCCGCGCGGACCTCGGGCGTCTCGGCGTCCAGGCGGCCCTGCAGCTCGGCGAGTTCGGCAGCGTCCAGGGCGTCGAGGCCCACCACAGGGGCGAGATCGAGGAGTTCGTCGTCAGGCATCACGATCCCCCAGACACTGTCGCAGCCGCTTGAGGCCGTCGCGGATGCGCGATTTGATGGTCGGCAAGGCGACAGAGAGACGTTCGGCGACCTCCCGATAGGTGAGGCCGTGATAGTAGGCGAGGTCCACGGACTGACGCTGCACGTCGGTTAGTGTCTCCAAGCAGCCGATCACCTCGCGGGTGACCTCACGGGACTCGACGGCCTCGGTGACCTCGTCGAAGGTCGACGGGATGCCGGCCAGGCCGTAGTTGACGTCGCGCCGCGTGGCGGCCGACTCCGACCGCACCCGGTCCACGGCGCGGCGGTGGGCGAGGGTGATCAGCCAGGACAGCGCCGACCCGGCGTGGGGATCAAACGAGTGCGCCGAACGCCACACCTGCAGGAACACCTCCTGGGTGGTCTCCTCGCTGAACCCGGGGTCGCGCAACACCCGCAACACCATGCCGTACACACGGTCACAGGTCAGGTCATAGAAGCGTGCAAAGGCCTCGGAGTCGCCGGTCGCGATCCGATCGAGCAGGGCCGGCAGCACGGCCACGTCGGATGCGGGATCTGCGGTCACCGCGCACACTCGGTCGTCATCGTCGATCAGCCTAGTAGGCGGGCGGCCGACCCTCAACGACTTGCCCGCCCCGACCCGGCCGGGCGCCGACCCGCCGGGTGCGAGCAGCATCATGGCGCGGACCCCGCCCGTGTTCGCGGCGGCAGCGGCAGGAAGTACGAGGTGCGCTCCTGATACTCGGGGTACCCGGGTCGTTTGCTCATCGATTGCTCGAGCAGCCGCGCGCCGGTCGCGTAGACCAGGAAGTAGGTCATCGCCACCGGCGACAGCACGGTCAAGACTCCGGGCCAGCTGCTGGCCGCGATCAGCCACACACCCCACCACACGCTGGAGTCGCCGAAATAGTTGGGATGGCGCGTCCACGACCACAGGCCGCGGTCCATGATCTTGCCCTTGTTCGCCGGGTCGGCCTTGAACCGGCGCAGCTGGGCGTCGCCGACGGCTTCGAAGGTGAAGCCCACCAACCACAGCGCGACTCCGGCGACCAGCACGACGGTCCACACGCCGGTGGTGGCGCCGACCACCGCCGAGACCTGGATCGGCAGCGACACGAACCACTGTGAGATGCCCTGGGTGGCAAAGATCTTGCGGGCCACGACGGCGACGCCGGAGCCGCCGGCGCGTTCCAGCATCTCGGTGTAGCGGGGGTCCTCGCCCTTGCCGGCCGACTTCTGATACATGTGCCAGCTCAGCCGCAGACCCCACACGCTGACGAGCGCGGCGAGCAGCCAGCGTCGGGTGGCATCGCCGGGACCGAGGATCAGTGCCAGCCAGGAGATCCCGACGAAGCCGAGCCCCCACGACACGTCGACCACGTTGTAGCGGCCGATGCGATGGCCGATCGCCATCGTGACGCCGTGCAGCACCACCAGGAAGATCAGCGCCGCCGCGGTGATGATCCCGAATGCCGCCCAAGGCGAGATGCCCGGGATCATCGTCGGCCCCTTTGTCGGGGTGCGTCCCGGGTGAAGACGAGCTGGCGAACGTCCAGATAGCCGGCCCGGAAGCCGGCCTCGGAGTAGGCGAGGTAGAACTCCCACATGCGCCGGAAGGTGGTGTCGAATCCGAGCGCGGCGACCTCGCCGCGGCGCGCGGTGAACCGTTCCCGCCACAGGCGCAGCGTCTCGGCGTAGTGCCGGCCCATCGCCGCGCGTTCGGTGAGGCGCAGTGAGGTGTGGCGGCGGGTCACCGCGTCGAGGGCTTTCAGCGAGGTCAACTGGCCGCCGGGGAAGATATATTTGTGCACCCAGGTGTAGGTGCTGCGGGAGGCGACCATCCGGTCGTGCGGCATGGTGATCGCCTGGATGGCGACTCGACCGCCCGGTGCCAGCACGCGGTCTATCGTCTGGAAGTAGATCGGCCAGTACTTTTCGCCGACGGCCTCGATCATCTCCACCGACACCACCGCGTCGTACTCACCCCGCACCGCGCGGTAGTCGCACAGATCGATCTGGACGCGATCGGCGACGCCGGCCCGGGCGACTCGTTGGCGGGCGAGGGCCTGCTGCTCCGACGACAGGGTGACCGAGCGGACCGTCGCACCACGGGCGGCGGCACGCAGGCACAACTCGCCCCAGCCGGTGCCGATCTCGAGCAGACGAGTACCCGGGCCGACCCCGGCGGCATCCAACAGCCGATCGATCTTGCGGTGCTGCGCGGCTTCCAGATCCGACCACGGCGGCCGGGTCCCGCGTTCGAGGTCGGCGAACAGTGCGCTCGAGTAGGTCATCGTCTCGTCGAGGAACAGCGCGAACAGATCGTTGGACAGGTCGTAGTGACGGGCGATGTTGCGCCGCGTGTTCTTGGTGGAATTCTCTTCTGATTCCGGATGTTTCGGCAGGACGACGGAACGCAGCGTCTGCAGGGGCCGCGGCACGAGCCGCGCCACCCGAGTGGCGAACGGCGTCAGGACACCGACCAGGTCGTCGGTGGTCCAGTCGCCGGCCATGTATGACTCCCCGAAGCCGATCAAGCCGCCGGCACCCACCCGCCGGGCGAACTCGACCGGTCGGCGAATGATCATCCGTGGCAGCACCCGATCGCCGTGGTTGCCCAGCACGGTGCCGTCGGGCAGCTCGACCCGGACATCCACGCCGCGTACGGCATGGCGGAACAGTCGGGCGGCCGCAGCGCTTCGGATGGCGGTGGTTCGTCCTCGTGGCGGCTGCGCGACGTCCGGCCAACGCGCAGCCTCGGCGGGCGTCAGATCGGATGCGGTGCTGTCGGTGTCGTCGGGGGTGCGATGGTCGGCGGAGTCGCCGGAGAGGTCACGGAGCGGAGCGTTCATGGTCGTCCTTTCGCGAGACGGGGGTGCCGGATGTGGTGCATCCGGCAGTGGTCAGGGAAGTGCGGTGGGCCGGGCGTGCGATGACGGGGAGTCGTTTGAGCCACAGTCGGATTCCGTGCACCCGGATTCGTGCGGACACCAGCAGCGGGGCCAACGGCGCGCGCACCTGGGTCCGGATGATCTCGGCCGTGGTGGCCGGACGAGCCCGGCCGGCGACGGATGCGGTGAACGGGTCCTGGCCCTCACGGTGCAGGGTCACCGACACCGCGACCCGGCCGTCGGCGCTCGGCGGCGGCACGTGCAGTCGGTAGGTGCCGTTCACGTCGTTGAACGGAGAAACGTAGAACTCCTTGGGTACCAGTGCATCTCCGTGCTCGTCGGGACGCACCACGTAGCAGTGTCGTTCGCCGTAGGTGTTGTGCACCTCGGCGACGACGACGTCGAGCGTCCCGTTGCGATGGTGGCACCAGTACACGCTGAGCGGATTGAACACATGCCCGGCCACCCGCGGTGACAACAGCGCCACCACCCGACCGGTGGGCGGTGCGATGTCGGCGGCGGCGAGCTGGGTGTCGAGTCGGCTGCGCAATGTGTCGTCGGGGCTGCTCGGGTGTGGAAAGTGGTCGGCGGGCCGAAAGTGCGCGAAGGGCCGCAGCCACCGTCGGGGACGTGGTGGGTGATCGACGTCGATCAGCCAGGACACGCTGCGGTGGGTGAACCCGTGCCGGATCGGTGAGGTGCGGGCGTGCCGGATACGGGTGGGCACGATTGACGGGGTGGGGGGAGGCGCGGTCTCGTCACGTGGTCTCGATACGCGCCCTCGCCTAGCGGCTCGGGCGCTACTCGACCACCTGGTTGGGGTGGCTTGGGCGTTACTCGACCACCTGCTTGGGGTGGCTCGGGCGCTACTCGACCACCTATTCAGGGCGGCTCGGGTGCTCGGCCACCGAGCTGGGCGAGCGGTGGACATCGGCTGCACGCGGGTGTCGGTCATACCGACACCTCGGGTTCGGTGGCCGGCCACGTCGCGCCGAGATGCTGCGCGGCACGCAGCCCGGACACGGCTCCGTCTTCGTGAAATCCCCACCCGTGGTAGGCGCCGGCGAACGCGATGCGGTCGGTGTTCGCGTCGGGCAGCAGTGCCTGGGCAGCAACGGATTCGTTGGTGTACACCGGATGCTCGTAGGTCATCTCGTCGATCACCGTGGACTCGTCGACCAGATCGGTGCGGCCCATCGTCACCAGCATGCGCGGCTGATCGGTGGGCAGCCGCATGAGTCGGGTGAGGTCGTAGGTGACCGCGACATCGGACCCGTCCGGGCGGATCTGGTAGTTCCACGACGCCCACGCGCGGCGCGCTCTCGGCAGCAGCGATGTGTCACTGTGCAGCACTGCGTGTTTGACGGAGTAGGGGATCGCGGCCAAAGTGCGTTGTTGCGCAGCGGTGGGCCGGGTCAGCATGGCCAGCGCCTGATGCGGGTGGGTCGCGACCACCACCGCATCGAAGGATTCGTGCCCGGCGTCGGTGGTGACCCGGACCCCGTCGTCGTCGGATTCGACCGCGCGGACCCGAGTGTTCTGGCGCACGTTACCGCCGGTCGCATCGATCCGGTCGGCGATCTTGGCCACATACCGCGCCGACCCGCCGACCACGGTGCGCCAGGTCGGTGAGCCGAACACCGACAGCATGCCGTGGTGTTCGAGGAAGGTGAACAGGTAGCGAGCCGGGTACTCGGCGGCGAGGTCGGCGTCACAGGACCACACGGCCGCCACCAGTGGGACCAGAAAGTTGTCGACGAAGTACGGGGAGAAGCGTTCGCGGGCGACGAATTCCGAGATCGGCTCGTCGGAATCCGGGGTGTCGAGGAGTCGTCGGGCGCTGCGATGGAAGCGGGTGACCTCGCCGAGCATCATCAGGTAGCGCCCGCGCGTCAGGTTGCGCGCGGTGGGGAACAACCCACCTAGTCCGAGAGCCCCGGCGTACTCGAGGCCGGTGAGTTCCGAGCGCACCGACATCGACATGTCGGTGTCCTGGGTCGCGACATCGAGATCGGCGAACAGGCGCAGCAGCGTCGGGTAGGTGCGGTCGTTGTGCACGATGAACCCGGTGTCGACGGGGATCACCTGCCCGTCGGGCATCGTCACATCGTGCGTATGGGCGTGCCCACCGAGGCGGTCGTCGGCTTCGAAAAGGGTCACGGTGCGCTGGTCGGCCAGCAGGTGCGCTGCGGTCAGCCCGGCGACACCACTGCCGATCACCGCGACTGACCCGGACGAAGTTCTGCTCATGTCCGGTCTTCGGCACCGGGACCCGTTCGGATGGGTCGAGCGTGCTGTGACCTGCCACCGAGCCGTCCGGGGTGGTCATCGCCGATTCAGTACGCCGGTCGCTGCACGGGGACGCCACCGGCGCCGACGTCGCTGTCGGTGGAGACGATCTGGGCGCCGAGCGGCAGCAGCGACACCGGCACCATCTTGAAACTCGCGATGCCCAGCGGGATGCCGATGATGGTCAGGCACATCGCCAGGCCGGTGACGATGTGGCCGATGGCCAGCCAGATGCCCGCCACGACGAGCCAGATGATGTTGCCGATCAGCGACATCGCACCCGCGGTGGGTTTGCGGACCACGGTGCGGCCGAAGGGCCACAACGCGTAGTTGGCCATCCGGAACGACGCGATGCCGAACGGGATGGTGATGATCAGGATGAAACAGATGATCCCGGCCACTGCATACCCGATCGCCATCCACACACCGCACAGCAGGAGCCAGATCACGTTGAGGATGGTCTTCATGTGTCCATTGTCCGCCACCGGTCGGCCCGGCGTCGAGAAGTCGGGCGGTCGGGGCGGCCGTAGGGAGATCTGTTCGCGGGCCCGTTACGCTGGCGCCATGGCCGACCGGGGGCGTGAAGCGGTGTGGGCGGTGCTGGCCACCCTTGTGCTCGTCGTGCGCATGTTGGCGACGATCGCGCTGGTGCTGCTGGCGATCGGTTGGGCGGTGGCCGCGGTCCGCGACAGCATGAACAACCAGTTCCTGTGGCCGGCGGTGATCACCGGGGCCGTGCTGCTGCTCAGTACGTACCTGTACAGCTTTCTGCGCGCACGTCATCCGCGGCGCAACGGGTGGATTCCGTAGGGGTCACCTCAGGCGGAACGTCCCAGCGTCGCCAGCAGCCGCGTCTGCCGGTCGGCGTCCGGCGCCACCTCGACTCCGGGCTTGCACACGCCGTCGCCGTAAAGCGCCGGTCCGAATCCGGCTGCTGCGGTTTCCATCAAGGTCAGTTCGTCGTCGGTGAACCGCAGATCGTGGCCGACGGCGTTCGCCACGTCCCAGCGGTGGGCCACCATGTCGAATCCGTAGAAGCGCAGCAATGTCTCACCGATGGTGGTGGGCCCGAAGTGGCCGTCGAAGGCCAGGTCGCCGACGGCGGGATCGTCGAGTCGGGTGGCGACGGCGGTGCTGTGTATATGCCACGCGGCGGCCGGGTCGTCGAGGTCCGGCCGTTGGCCGAGCTCGATGCCGTGGCCGTCGAAGAAACTGCGTTGGGTGTCGATGACGTGGGCGACCACGTCGCGTGCCGTCCACCCGTCGCACGGTGAGTCCGCCGACCAGCCGTCAGTGGGGATGGCGTCGAGAACGGTGGCGAAACCGTCGGCCAGTGAGCGGTAGCGGGCACCCAGATCGGTGCCGGAGCCGTGTGCATTGTCAGTGGTGGTGGTCATGATGGAACGGTAGCCAGACCGACCGGAGCGGGGATTGATGAAATCCGACAGTTCGGGGCAGCCCGCGGGGACCCGGATCGACGACGTGGAACGCGCCCACCTCGTCGACCCGCAGGACACGTCGTTCGCGATCGGCCGGTGGGCGCCGTCGCCCGATCTCACCGACCTCATCAGGCGATTCTGGGTGCCGATCTGGTCGGTCCCACCGGGCGCCGAGGCACCCCAGCGGGTGCTGCAGTATCCGGTCTGCCTGGTGGTGGTGACCGCCGAGTACTCCCGGTTCTACGGCGTCGTGACCGGATTGTCGGAGACGGTGCTCACCGGCGACGGATGGGCCATCGGGACGATGCTGACCCCGGCCGCGGGCGCCTTGATCACCGGCGGCGCGGTGTCCGACTGGACCGACCGGTTCGGCGATCTGTCCGCACCCGCCGGCGCGGCCGGGACCACCCTCACCACCGACGTGCGGGCGGTGATGACGCCCGACCCGCACGAACCGAGCCGACAGCACGAGGCCACTGACCTGGTGGAAGCATGGATTCGTGGGTTCGCGCCGGCCGACGACGACGGGCTGCTGATCAACGCGATCGTCGAGTATGTCGAGGGCGACTCGTCGGTGACGTCGGTGACCCAGATCTGCGACCGCTTTCACGTCACCGAACGCAGCCTGCAGCGACTCACCCGGCGGCGACTCGGGCTGACCCCGAAGTGGCTGATCCAGCGGCGGCGGCTGCAGGAGGCGGCCGAGCGGCTGCGCGGCGCCGATACCACCCTCGCAGTGATCGCGGCCGAACTGGGCTACGCCGACGAAGCCCACCTGGTGCGCGACTTCCGTACGGTCACCGGGATGACCCCGGGCCGGTTTGCCGCGCGATTCTCTTAGAGAGATCTGGATCACGCTAGGCTTACTGGACGGGGGTCGTGGTGCCCCCACCACTCCGGGCGGCACGATCGGAGCAGATGAGACCGATTACGGAGGGCTGATGAGCGATTCTGTCTCGGCGTCCTCTCGTGTCCGCAGGGCGTATGAGGACTTCCTGTCCGGTATCACACCCGCCGACGACTCGGTGCGTTCGCTGGTGCGGGACTCCTGGGCGCGTTCGGTGAGCCGCGGCGTGAACCCCGGCGAGGCCGTGCCCGACAACGACGCCGTGTCGATGACCGCGGCGGAATTCGCCGAGTATCGCGCCGCCCACCCGATCACCGCGGTGCGCCCGCTGGTGCAGTCGCTGATGCTCGACGACATCGCCGACACCGGTGTGGTGGTGGCGCTCACCGATCAGGCCGGCCGGCTGTTGTGGGTCGAGGGTGCCACCGACGCGCGCGACAAGGCCGCCGACATCAACTTCGTCGAGGGCTCGTTGTGGAGTGAGGAGGTGGTGGGCACCAACGCTCCCGGCTTGGCGCTCGCGGTGGACCGCGGCGTGCAGGTGGTGGGCCCCGAGCACTTCGCCGGACCCGTCCAGCAGTGGAGCTGTGCCGCCGCACCCGTGCACGATCCGATGACCGGCCACGTCATCGGCGTCATCGACGTCACCGGCGGACGCGAGGTGGCCGCGCCGTTCGCGCTGGCCGCGGTGCGTTCGGTGGTGGCTGCGGTGGAACGCGAACTGCAATCGCGTGCAGTGGATCTCGCAGATCCGGCCACCTTCTCGCCGGCGCCGGTCGGGGCTCGGCTGTCGGTGCTGGGCTCAGGTGGCTACCTGTGGCGAGCGGGCGCAAGCGAGCGCAGTCTGTCGCGTCGTCACGCCGAGATCCTGCTGCTCCTGGAGGCGTTTCCGGAGGGCCTCAACACCGAGCAACTCGCCCTGCTGCTCGCCGAGGACGGGGTCGACCCGGTCACCGTGCGAGCCGAGATCTCCCGGCTGCGCAGGGATCTGGGGACCGATGTGGTCGCATCGCGGCCCTATCGACTGACCGTTGAACTGAGCTCGGATGTCTCGGCGGTCCGTGACCGGATCGGCGCCGGTGGTGACCTGGGCGCAGCGATCGATCTGCTCGGTCGCGGTGGACTGCTCGCCGAATCGTCGGCGCCGGGTGTCGTGGAACTGTTCGAGGAACTCCGCGAGGACCTGCGGTCGCGGTTGATCGCGCAAGGCGACGTTGCGGCGCTGCGCAAGTGGACGTCGTCGACCCATGGACGTGACGACCTCGTCGCCTGGCGCCGCCTTGAACATCGTTTGCCGGCCGGACATCCGGACCGCGCTGTGGTGGGTGGGCGAATCCGGCTGCTGGACAAGCGCTACGGGGTCTGACGTCGCTGCTCGGTTTCGTTCTCGCGCCTTCGCTCGAGGAAGCGAGACCACAATCGGGGAGCGATAACCCGCCGGTCGGGTCGGCTACGCGTCGCGTCGGGCGTGCAACACCACGTCGTGGGTGTGTGCACCACCGCCGGCAGCGACGCCCCGTTCGCGGGTCTCGTCGGTCACAACCGTCCACCCCTCACCCAGCAGCGCGGCGAAGTCGGCGGGCTGGAAGTAGTCGTCCGGGTTGCGGCCGTGCGCCCGGATGCCCTCGGCCTCGTGCGCCACCACCAACAGTCGTCCGCCGGGGCCCACCGCGTCGATGATGCGGCGCACGGTGGCCTCGTCGGCGCGGGCGACCGGAAAGTACTGCAGCGACACCAGGCCGAAGTCGCGGCCGGGGATCTCGTCGACGGTGAGGTCGGCCCGCAGCCACGTGGTGGCCTCCCGAGGATCGGTCTCGCGGGCCCGATCGATGGCCACCTGGGAGATGTCGACGGCGATCACCCGCCAGCCCCGGTCGGCGAGCCAGCGGGCATCGGCGCCCTCACCCGACCCGACATCGAGTGCGGTACTCGGCGTGACCTCGGAGATCTCGGCGACCAGCGCCGGGTTGACGTCGGCCGTCCAGAGACGATCCGCGTTGCTGTACCGCTGGTCCCACTCCGCTGCGCCGTCCATGTCGCCGTGTGCGTGCTCGCTCATACTCCGACCGTACTTGTCGGACGTCCATGCGAACATATGTTCTATGCGCATCGAGCGTAGGGAGCGGTCGGAGGCCACGATTCTGCATGCCGATTTGGACTCCTTCTATGCCTCGGTCGAGCAGCGCGACGACCCGCGACTGCGCGGACGGCCGGTCATCGTGGGTGGTGGGGTGGTGCTCGCGGCCAGCTACGAGGCCAAGGCGTTCGGGGTGCGGACACCGATGTCGGGTCGGGAGGCGCGGGCGCTGTGTCCCGACGCGATCGAGGTGCGGCCCCGGTTCGACGCATACATGGAGGCCAGCCGTGCGGTGTTCGAGATCTTCGACGACGTGACGCCCATCGTCGAGGGCATCTCTGTCGACGAGGCGTTCATGGACGTCGGCGGCCTGCGCAGAATCAGCGGCACACCGGTGCAGATCGCGGCTCAGCTGCGGCGCCGCGTCGCCACGGAGGTGGGCCTGCCGATCACCGTCGGCCTGGCCTGTACCAAGTTCCTGGCCAAGGTGGCCAGCGCCGTCGCCAAACCCGACGGTCTGCTGGAGGTGTCTCCGGGCACCGAACTCCAGTTCCTCCATCCGCTGCCGGTGCGTCGACTGTGGGGTGTCGGCGCGGTCACCGAGGGCAAACTCGCCGATGCCGGCATCCGCACGGTGGGGGATCTCGCCTCCTTCGGCGAGCGTGGCCTGTGCAGTCTGCTGGGTGGTGGTGCGGGGCGGCATCTGTACGCGTTGTCGATGGCGCGTGATCCGCGGCGGGTGGAGACGGGTCGTCGGCGCCGGTCGATCGGTTCTCAGCGTGCGTTGGGGCGTCGGCCGAAGACCGAGGCGGATATCGAGGCCACGCTGGTCGCCATCGTCGAACGACTGGGCAAACGGCTACGCGGCGCGGAACGGGTGTGCCGCACCGTGGTGCTGCGGCTGCGGTTCGACGACTTCGCCCGGGCCACCCGGTCACGCTCGTTCCTGGAATCCACCGACCGCACCGACATCATCATGGCCGTCGCCCGTGGCCTGCTCGACGAGGCGATGCCGCTGATCCGGGAGCGCGGGTGCACGCTGATCGGGTTGTCGCTGACCAATCTCGACGACCACGACAGCGTGCAGCTGAGCCTGCCATTCGAGTCCGACCACGCCGCCGACCTGGACGTCGCGATGGATGCGCTGCGCAACCGGTTCGGTCGGGATGCGGTGACCCGGGCGGTCCTGGTTGGCCGCCACCACGGCGACGATGCGCCGATGCTGCCGGACTGAGTGTGTGGGATGCGGCGGGGGTCTCGATACGTCCCCTCGCCCAGGGGCTCGGGCGCTACTCGACCGGCGGTTGGACGTAGTTGGGACTGGGCAGCGAGGAGCCGTGCCCTTCCGCAGCGCGTCTTCACCGACCCGTCGAACGCTATGGCCGGCAACGAAGAGGTCACCACCGATCGTGGGACCCTCGGCGAATCGGTGCGGGACCAGCTGACCCGCGAAGTGGATTCGGGCACTCTGCGCGACCCGGTTGTGGTGACCACCGTGTTGGGTAACCTCGTTGACAACGCGATCGACGCGTGTGCGCTCGACGACACGAAGCACGGAGTCGTCGAGGTGGAGGTGATCACCGACGGCAACGACCTGCTCATCAGCGTCGCCGATTTCGGGCCGGGTATCCCGTGCGACGACCCGGAGGAGATCTTGATCGAGGGCATGACCACCAAATCGGCGGCGACCGTGCCCGGCGGGCGCGGTATGGGTCTGGCGCTGTCACGGCAGATGGCCCGACGTGGCGGCGGCGACATCTGGGTCGCCGATCCCGGTGACGACGGCGGCGGTGCGCTACCGGTGGCCCGACTGCGCGAGGTGTTCGACGCCGCCGAGGTGACCAACGATGGGAGCGATGCAATCCGATGACCAACGAGCTGGGTGTACTCATCGTCGACGACGACTTCCGGGTGGCGACCTTGCACGCGAGCATCGTCGAGGCGGTCCGCGGGTTCCGGGTGATCGACCGGGCCGGCAGTGTCGCGGCGACTCACGCAGCCCTGGCCAACTACGGCAGCGCCATCGATCTCGTCCTGCTCGACGTCTACCTCCCGGATGGGTCGGGCATCGACCTGGTCGCCGAACTGCCGTGCGACAGCTTCATCGTCGGTGCGGAGACCGATGCACGTGCGGTGCGCGCCGCGATGCGGGCGGGCGCGTTGGCCTACCTGATCAAACCGTTCGACGACACCGAACTGGCTCGTCGTCTCGCGGGCTACGCCCAGTACCGCCGTGTCCTCGCCGCCGACGTCGTCGACCAGCATAGGGTCGACACCGCGTTGTCGGCGATGCGATTCGGCACCCGCGCCTCGGACCGCGCCGATGCCGCGTCTCCCACCGAACACCGCATCCTGGAGATGTTCGCCGAATCGCACGGACCGTTGTTCGCCGACCAGGTGTCGTCGGCGGTCGGGGTGTCACCGGCCACGGCGCGCCGACATCTCGCGCACCTGGTGAACACCGGGCGACTCACCATGTCGTTGCAGTACGGCAGCACCGGGCGGCCGCGGCAGGAGTACCGGTTGCCCGGGTAGGAGACCGCGATCGGTCTTCGCGCTCGGAGGCGTCTGGCACCATGGAGCCGTCAAGGGAACGAGGCCACGTCCGACAGCGCGACGAAGGGGTCCTGATGACCACAGCCCGAACCGCCGACCAGACCTACGACGATGCCGACCTGTCCGCCGATCTGCGCTGGTGGGATGCGGCCAACTACCTCACCGCGGCGCAGATCTACCTGCAGGACAACGTGTTACTGCGCCAGCCGCTCACCGTCGACCACATCAAACCGCGGCTGCTCGGGCACTGGGGAACCGGCCCGGGCCTCTCGGCGATCTACACGGTCCTCAATCGGGTGATCCGCGAGACCGACTCGCACTGGCTCTACATCACCGGGCCCGGACACGGCGGACCGGCGCTGGTCGCCAACACCTACCTCGAGGGCACCTACACCGAGTTCTATCCCCAGGTCGGCCGAGATGAGCGCGGAGTGCGTCGGCTCTGCCGTCAGTTCTCCACTCCGGGAGGAATTCCCAGCCACGTGAGCGTGCCGACACCCGGCAGCATCCACGAGGGCGGGGAGCTCGGCTACGCCCTGGCCCACGCCGCCGGCGCCGCCTTCGACCATCCCGATCTCGTCGTGGCCTGCGTCATCGGCGACGGCGAGGCCGAGACCGGGCCGCTGGCCGGGTCGTGGAAGCTGCCTGCCTTCCTGAACGCCGAACGCGACGGCGCGGTGCTGCCCATCCTGCATCTCAACGATGCGAAGATCGCCGGCCCCACCGTGTTCGGCCGCAGTCCCGACGCCGATATCGCCGATTTCCTCGGCGGTCAGGGGTGGTCTCCGGTGTTCGTGGAGGGCGACGACCCGCGCGAGGTGTTCAGCGATCTGAAAGCCGCAATCGATCACAGCCACAGTACGATCCGGGAGATCCGGGCGGCAGCCCGGGCGGGCGAACCCAGCAAGGCCACCCGGTGGCCGGCCATCGTGTTGCGCACCCCGAAGGGCTGGACCGGGCCGCACGAGGTGGACGGCCAACGCATCGAGGGCACCCATCGCGCCCACCAGGTGCCGCTGTCGGGGGTGCGCGACAACCCCGAGCATCTGCGCCAACTGGAGAACTGGCTGCGCTCCTACCGGCCCGACGAACTGTTCGACGACGCCGGCGCGGTGGTCACGGAAATCGCCGCACTCGCGCCCGACGGGGACCTGCGGCTCGGCGCCACCCCGTACGCGAACGGCGGCCGTCTGCTCGCCCCGCTGAAGCTGCCGCCCATCGCGCGTTACGCCGTCGACGTCGACAAACCCGGTGCCACCACCCATCCGACCACCACGGTGCTCGGCGAGTACATGCGCGACATCTACACCGCGAACACGACCGACGACGGCGGCGGCACGTTCCGGCTGTTCTGTCCGGACGAGACCGCCAGCAACAAGTTGGACGCCGTGTTCGACGTGACCGATCGGTGCTGGCAACTGCCCACCAACGAATTCGACGACGAGCTCGCGTCGTCGGGCCGGGTGATGGAGGTGCTCAGCGAACACCTGTGTCAGGGCTGGTTGGAGGGCTACCTGCTCACCGGACGGCACGGCCTGTTCGCCTCCTACGAGGCGTTCGCGATGATCAGCGCCTCGATGCTCGTCCAGCACACCAAGTGGTTGCAGCACGCAGTGCAGCTGAGCTGGCGCGAGCCGGTGGCGTCGTTGAACATCCTGCTGACCTCGACGTGCTGGCGCAACGACCACAACGGCTTCTCCCATCAGGGTCCGGGACTGATCGATGCGGTGATGCCGCTGGCGTCCGACGTGGCGCGGATCTGGCTGCCGCCCGACTCCAATTCGCTGCTGTCCATCGCCGAGCACTGCTTCGGAAGCCGCGACCACGTGAACCTGATCGTCGTCGACAAACAGCCGCACCTGCAGTACCTCTCATTGGCGGAGGCCAATGAGCAGGCCGCGGCCGGGGCGTCGATCTGGGAATGGGCCGGCACCGAGGGCGACAGCGGCGACGATCCCGACATCGTGCTCGTCGGTGCCGGTGATGTGCCCACCCAAGAGATCCTGGCTGCGGCCCAGCTGTTGCGGGAATGGGTGCCCTACCTGCGCGTCCGTGTCGTCAACGTGATGGATCTGATGGCGTTGCTGCCGCACGCCGATCACCCACACGGCATGGCCGACGACGACTTCGTCGACCTGTTCACCGAGGACGGGCACGTGGTGGTCGCCTTCCACGGGTATCCGCGGGCCGTGCACCAGCTGTTGCACGGGCGGCCGGACGCCGACCGATTCCATGTGCGGGGCTTCACCGAACAGGGCACCACCACCACACCCTTCGACATGGTGGTGCTCAACAAGATGAGCCGCTATCACCTGGTCCTCGAGGCCTTGCGTCGTGCGCGTCGCGTACCCGAACGCAGCGACGAACTCGCCGACCATTGCCGCAGCCGGCTCGCGCTCCACCACGACTACGTCCGCGAACACTTCGAGGACCTCCCCGACATTCAGGACTGGACCTGGGCCTGAGCAGCCATCGGGAATGCGCGGAGTCCCGCCGTTGTCGATGATGATCGGGTGTGACGCCGTGTCGGTCGTCATCGGTGCGAAGGGAGTTGCCGGATGGTGGTGCGGACACGGCGGTTGAGCGACTGGCTGCGAACCGAGACCGGCAGCGCGGCGCTGCTCGTCGCCGTCACCGTCATTGCGCTCATCTGGGCCAATCTGCCGTCGGACAGTTATGCCGAACTGTGGCACACCGACGTGGGGCTGTCCTTCGGCGAGCACGGCGTCGACATGTCGCTGCAGCACTGGATCAACGACGGCCTGATGGTGCTGTTCTTCTTCGTCATCGGACTCGAGGTGCGTCAGGAGTTCTCCGTCGGTTCGCTGCGCGATCGGCGGCGCGCGATGGTGCCGTTGGTCGCCGGGGTGTCCGGTGTGGTGGTGCCCGCGGTGATCTATCTGCTGATCGCCGGCCGTGACGCCGCCGACGGCTGGGGTGTCGTGGTCGGCACCGACACCGCCTTCCTGCTGGGCGCACTCGCGATCCTCGGCCCGCGGCTGTCCAACCAACTGCGCGTGTTCCTGCTGACGCTGACCGTGGTCGACGACTTCCTCGCGGTCTCCATCATCGGTGTCGTCTACTCCGACGACCTCGACATCGTCGCGCTGGCGATCGCGATCGCCGGTCTCGTCGGGCTGTGGCTGTTGTCGCGGACCACGGTCTGGCGCAGCGCCCCGTACGTCACGCTCGTCGTGGTGGTGTGGGCGGCGACGCTGGCGTCGGGGGTGCATCCGTCGCTCGCCGGGATGGCGGCCGGTCTGCTGGTGCCGGCACGCGCGACCGAGCGCGGCCACGTCGAGTCGGCCAAGGCGCTGTTCCGCGACTACTGGCAGTCACCGGAGGCCACCGTCGCGCGCACCGCCCGCAGCGGACTGGCCCGATCGATCTCGGTGAACCAGCGACTCCACGATGTGCTGCGGGCCCCGGTGTCGCTGTTCGTGGTGCCGGTGTTCGCGCTCGCCAACGCCGGTATCGCCCTGGGCGGGGGCGTGCTGACCGATGCGTTCGCCTCGACCATCACGTGGGGTGTGGTCGCGGGCCTGGTGCTCGGCAAGTTCCTCGGCATCTCGCTGGGCGCCTGGCTGGCGGTGCGTGCCGGACTCGGCCGGCTCCCCGAGGGCGTCGGACGGGGCAGCCTGCTGGGCGGTTCGGCGCTCGCCGGCATCGGCTTCACCGTGTCCCTGCTCATCGTGGGATTGGCGTTCACCGACACCACCCAGGCAGCCGAGGCCACCGTCGGTGTGCTGCTGGCGATGGTGTTTGCCGCCGCGTTGGGCTGGCTGATCTTCACCCGTGCCCGGGTGAAATGGGGCGAGACGACCGCCGACCTGCCCATCACCCTGGACCCGCCCGTCGACCCCGAGGTCGACCATGTGCGCGGGCCGGTCGACGCCCCGCTCACCGTGGTCGAGTTCATGGATTTCGAATGCCCGTTCTGCGCCCGGACAACCGGCATGTGGAACGACGTGCACGCGCACTTCGGCGACGAGGTGCGCTACATCGTGCGACACCTGCCGATCTACGACTACCACCCGCATGCCTATCTCGCGGCGCTCGCCGCGGAGGCGGCCGGCGAGCAGGGCAGGTTCTGGGAGATGCACGACCTGCTGTTCGCCAACCAGGCCCAGCTCGAATCCGAGCACCTGTTCGGCTACGCCGAACAACTCGAACTCGACGTGAACAGGTTTGTGCTCGATCTCGAGAGTGCCGAACTCGCCGGTCGCATCGCCGACGACGAGCGGAGCGCCCAGGCCAGCGGAGCGCGCGGCACCCCCACGTTTTTCCTCAACGGTCGTCGGCACCGGGGCCCGCACGACGCGCGTACCGTGATCGCGGCGCTGGAGGAGAACCGCGACGCACAGTCGGCGGCGCGGCGACGGTCGTAGTCGGTACCCCTGTTCCTGCGCACAGGGGTGCCCGGTCCGGGCTGGAAGCCACCACCCGATCCACCGTGTCCGGCGGGATCACCGCTGAGCCGGCCCGGATGGAATATGCAGCCGAGGGCCCTGAGCGGTGATGCTCGCGGACACGCGGGGCCGCGTCCGGACCGGGTTCGGGCTCGAGGGCATACGACCCAGCTCACGCGGCCCGCTATGGTGACCTACATGACGATGAACGTGGACGCCACCAACCCAGATCTGGTGACCGTGGGGGTGCCCACGCACTGGTACAACCTCGCGGCCGAACTCGAGACCCCGATCCCACCGCACCTGCACCCCGGCACCAAGGAGCCGGTGGGGCCCGACGACCTCGCGGCATTGTTCCCGGCCGGGTTGATCGCGCAGGAGGTGTCGACCGACGCCTACATCGAGATTCCCGAGCCGGTCCGGGAGATCTACCGGATGTGGCGGCCGTCGCCGCTCATCCGGGCGCGGCGTTTCGAGGAAGCGCTCAACACCAAGGCGCACATCTACGTGAAGTACGAGGGTGTCAGCCCGGTCGGCAGTCACAAGACCAACTCGGCGGTCGCGCAGGCCTACTACAACAGCGTCGACGGCGTGCAGAAACTGACCACCGAGACCGGCGCCGGCCAGTGGGGCAGCGCGCTGGCATTCGCCGGCGCCCAGTTCGGCATCGACATCGAGGTGTGGCAGGTCCGCGCCTCTTATGACTCCAAGCCGTACCGCGGCCACCTGATCCGCACCTACGGCGGCACGCTGCACCCGTCGCCGTCGGATCTCACCGAGTCGGGACGTGCCATGCTGGCCAAGGACCCGAACACCACCGGCAGCCTCGGCATGGCGGTCAGCGAGGCCGTCGAGGTCGCCGCCGGTGATCCGGACACCCGGTATGCGCTGGGCAGCGTGCTCAACCACGTGGTGCTGCACCAGAGTGTGATCGGTGTGGAAGCGGTTGAGCAGCTCAACGCCGTCGAGGAGGGCGCCGATGTCGTCTTCGGTTGCGCCGGCGGCGGTTCCAACCTGGCCGGGTTGTCGTTCCCGTTCCTGCGGGAGAAGATCCATGGTCGGTCGAACCCGCGCATCGTCGCGGCCGAACCCGCCGCGTGCCCCTCGATCACCCAGGGCGAGTACCGCTACGACCACGGCGACGTCGCCGGGCTGACCCCGCTGCTCAAGATGCACACCCTCGGCATGGACTTCGTGCCGGACCCGATCCACGCCGGCGGCCTGCGCTACCACGGCATGGCGCCCGCGCTGAGCCACACCGTCGAACTCGGCCTGGTGGAGGGCACCGCCATCAGCCAGCACGATGCATTCAGTGCCGGTGTGCAGTTCGCACGGTCGCAGGGCATCGTCCCGGCGCCGGAGTCGACCCATGCGATCGCCGCCTGCGCCGCCCACGTCGCGAACAGCGACAAGGAGGAGGTCGTGGTGATCGGGTTGTCCGGTCACGGACAGCTCGACCTGCCGGCCTACGCGGAGTTCCTCGACGGGAAGTTCTGACGACCCTTACCGTCGTCCGGATACGCATGCGTACCGCGGGAGTCGACCTCGCCGCATCACCGGCACGCACGGCGGTCGCGGTCATTGAATGGGTCGACGGGATGGCGCGACTCGTCGAGCTGGCCATGCCGGCCGACGATGAGCGGATCACCGAACTCGTGGTCGGCGCCGAACGCATCGGCATCGACGCCCCGTTCGGCTGGCCGGATGCCTTCGTGGATCTCGTTGTGGCGCAACACCGTGGTCGGCTCGAGTCCGGTCGCCGGCTCGACGACATCGAACATCGGCGGCCGCTGGCCTACCGGCGGACCGACCGCGTGGTCGCGGCGGCAAAGCTCGGCAACCCGCTGAGCGTTTCCGCCGACCAGATCGCCCACGTCGCCTTCCGGTGCGCCGGACTACTCGCCGACCTGGGCGTCACCGACCGTGTCGAGGGTTGGGCGGTGGAGGCGTATCCGGCTGCGGCACTCAAGCACTGGGGGCTCACGCATCGTGGCTACAAAGGGGTGGCGCGCCGTGAGGTGCTCGCCGCGTCGTACGGGACGGTGAGCACGCGGGCACCGTGGTTGGACTGTGGCGCATACCGGGAACTGCTCAGGGTCGACGACAACGCCTTCGACGCGGTGATCACCGCGCTGATCGCGCGGGCCGCGGCGCTGGGGCGTACTCGCCTGCCTGAGGGCGCGGACCGGGAGGTGGCGGCGCGGGAGGGGTGGATTCACGTACCGGACTGCGGGCTGGACGAGCTGATCTGAGGTCGCTCCCACAATGAGCGAGCGACTACATCAGGTCGCGTCGCATCAGGACCCGCGGAAATCGGTTGAGCACCGACGTGGTGTCGGCCGCCCACTCGAAACCGGCGTCCTCGAACAACTTCCGGGTGCCCACATACGCCATCGTGAGGTCCACCTTCTCCCCGCGGTTGTCCACCGGGTAGCCCTCGATGGCCGGTGCGCCGTTCTCCCGGGCGAAGTCGACCGCCCCGGCCAGTAGCGAATGCGAGATGCCCTGCTTGCGATGGCCCGGTCGCACGCGGATACACCACACCGACCAGACGTCGAGATCGTCGACGTGGGGGATCTTCCGGTTGGAGGCAAATGCGGTGTCCGCACGGGGAGCGACCGCTGCCCAACCGACCACGTTGTCTCCATCGTAGGCGAGTACCCCGAGTGGAATTCCGCTCTCGCAGAGCTGCTTCACGTACGCGCCGCGTTCCTGCCGCCTGAGGTCACGGTTGAGCTTGTTCGGTATCCGATAGCTCAGACACCAGCAGACGTTGGAATCCGGGTTCTTCGGCCCGACCATGGTCGCGATGTCGGCGAACACAGATGCAGGGCGCACCGTGACGGGCATGCGTCCACGATGGTCCGATCAGCGGCGGTACGCAAGACCGGTTCGGTTCGGATCAGATCGACACGGCGAGCTTGCCGCGCACCTGCCCTTCGGTGAGGTAATCCATCGCCTTCGCGGCCTCGGACAGCGCGAACGTGCGGTCCAGGGTGGGGCGTAGTGTGCCGGCCTCAACCATCGACCTCAGTACGGCGAGGTCGTCGGCGCTCTCCTTGGCGATGATGCCGACCAACCGGTGCTTGACGAACGGCGACAGCAGGATCGCGCCGAGCTGACGTTGGATGCCGCCCAACAGGTTTCCGCCGCCTTCGCCACCGACGATGACGAGGGTGCCGCGCGTGGTCAGCAGGCGTCGCAGGTCCGAGACTTCTCGATTGCCCGCGATGTCGATGATGACGTCGAACGGGCCGGTCGAGACGCCGATGTCGTCGCGGGTGTAGTCGATCACCTGCTGTGCGCCCAACGACCGCACCCACTCGGCTTTCCGACCGCTGGCCACGGCCACCACGTCGGCGCCGAACGCCGCGGCGATCTGCACGGCATAGGAACCGACACCGCCCGATGCGCCGATCACCAGCACACGGTTGCCCGAGGTCACCCGACCCGCGTCGCGCACGGCCTGCAGTGCGGTGAGTCCCGACACCGGAAGCACCGCAGCCTCCTCGAAGGAGACGCTGGCCGGCTTGCGGGCCAGTCGCTTGACCGGCACCACGGCGAATTCGGCCAGTGACCCGTCGGCCGTGCCGATCACCTCATCGCCCACCGACCACCCCTGGACGTCGGGGCCCACCTCCGCGATGGTGCCGGCGAGGTCACGGCCGGGGGTTGACCATCGAGGCCGCAGCCGGCGCAGCCCGAAGATCAGGCGTGAGAGGTAGGGCTTTCCGGTCATGAGGTGCCACGTGCCGCGGTCAATGCCGGCGGCATGGACCCTGACCAATACCTCGGCGTCGCCGGGCACGGGGCGCTCGACCTCGTCCAGCCGGAGTCGGTCACTGTTGCCGTAGTCGACCTGGGTGATTGCTCTCATCGTCTCTCCCGAACTTACGTTGTAAGTGTACCCGCTTCACCGTAGACTTACGATGTAAGTTCGTCAAGGTGGTTGCAGCGCCCGCTCGACGGCTTGGCCACACGCTCGGCCGCCGAAAGGGGTTGGAGCCGCGGACCCGGCGACTCGATAGGGTGGGCGCATGAGCGTCACATCGGCTGAGCGGCAGGTGACGATCGTCGAGGTGGCACCGCGCGACGGTCTGCAGAACGAGACGGTGTCGTTGTCGACCGACGAGAAGCTCGAGCTGGTGCGGCGCGCGGTGGATTTCGGTGCGCGCAACGTCGAGGTCACCAGCTTCGTCCATCCGAAGAAGGTCCCGGCGATGGCCGACGCCGAGGATCTCGTGGGACTACTTCGGCCCGTCGAGGGAGTCACCTACAGCGCGCTGGTCCTCAATGAGCGGGGCCTGGACCGGGCGCTTGCGGCCGGCGTCGGCGAGATCAATGCGGTGGTGCACTGCACCGACACCTTCAGCAATCGTAATCAGGGCACCGATGTCGCCGGCGGGGTGGAGATCTGGAGACGGATCGCGCAGACCGCCCGGGAGGCGGGCGTCACCGCGAACCTGACCATCGCCGTGGCCTTCGGTTGTCCGTTCGAGGGTGAGGTGACGATCGACCGGCTGCGCTCGGTGCTCGATGCGGTGCTGGTGGAGCCGCCGACGGAGCTGTCGTTGGCCGACACCATCGGGGTCGGGGTGCCCCGCGATGTGCGGGAGCGTTTCGCGGTCGCGGCGGAGCTCGCATCCGACGGCACCGCCCTTCGCGCCCATTTCCACGACACCCGGGGCTGCGGGATCGGCAACGCGCTTGCCGCGGTCGAGTCCGGCGTCAGCATCCTCGACGCCAGCCTCGGCGGTATCGGCGGTTGCCCGTTCGCGCCGAACGCGACCGGCAACATCGCCACCGACGACCTGGTCTACGCCCTTGAGCGCAGCGGGATCTCCCACGGCCTCGACGTCGTGCTGCTGCAGGAGGCGGGCGAATGGCTGCAGGCCCGGTTCGGTAGGCGGCTACCGTCGTCGGTGCTGCACGCCGGCGGTTTCCCGGTGCCGTCGGTCGCGAGCTGACGCGCATCGGTTCGTCCTCCCGGTCCGCACGAGTCCCCGCTGAACTCGCAGCGGGTCTGGGGAGTCCAGGGGACGAAAACTGTGTGCCGGTCAGTCGAGCAGCTTCTTCTGCACCTTGCCCATGGCATTGCGCGGCAGCCCGTCGACGAATCGGATCTCGCGGGGACGTTTGTGGTGCGAGAGTTCGGTGGTGACGTGGTCGATGAGTTCGGCGTCGGGGACGCGGTCACCGACCACATACGCCACGATGCGCTGACCGAGGTCGTCGTCGGGGACACCAATCACCGCGACCTCGTCGACGGCCGGATGTCCGAGCAGGACGGTCTCGATCTCGCCGGCGCCGATCCGATAGCCGCCCGACTTGATCAGGTCGGTGGCCCGGCGGCCGACGATGCGGTGCATCCCGTCCGGGTCGACGACGGCGACGTCGCCGGTAGCGAAAAACCCGTCGGCGAGCCAGGATTCGGCACTCTTGGCCGGCTGGTTGAGGTAGCCCGACGACATCATCGGTCCGCGCACGTGCAGGTCGCCGACGGTTTCGCCGTCATGCGGAAGATCGTTGTCGCCCTCGCGGATTCGGGTCTCCACGCCGGTGAGTGGCAGCCCCACCCAGCCGGGGCGGCGTTCCCCGTCGGCACGGGTGCTGACGGTGATCATCGTCTCGGTCATGCCGTAGCGTTCGACGATCTCGTGCCCGGTGAGCGCGTGAATGCGGTCGAACACCGGCACCGGCAGCGGGGCACTACCCGACACGAGCAGGCGTGCCGACGAAAGTCGCTGTGCCGCAGCCTCGTCAGTGGAAACACGGGTCCACACGGTGGGCACGCCGAAGAACATCGACGCACCGAGGTCCATAGCCGCTGCGTAGTTCTCCGGACGTGGCTTCACCGTGTGGATCAGCCGGCCACCGCGCCGCAGCGGTCCCAGCACGCCGAGGATCAGGCCGTGCACGTGGAACAGCGGAAGGCCATGTGCCAGAGCATCGTCGGCTGTCCACTGCCAGGCGTCGGCGAGCGCGTCGAGTCCGGCGGCGATGGCCCGCCGCGAGATCGGCACACCCTTGGGCAGGCCGGTGGTGCCCGACGTATACAGGATCAGGGCCGTCGACGTCTCGGGCGGCTCGGGGTGGCGATGCCACGAACGGGCATAGCGGCGGACCGGGATCACCGGCAGCGCCGGGTCGTCGGGAGCTGCACCGAGCCAGGCCTGCGCACCGGAATCGGTGAGGATGTGGTCGAGTTCGCGGGCGCCGGAATCCGGGGGCACGGGCACCGCGGCGACACCGGCGATCAGGCAGCCGGCGATCGCCAGCACGGTGTCGATGCTGGGCCGGGCCAGCACGGCGAGCGTGTGCGCACCGCCGATCCGTTCCGCAACGGCGGTGGCGGCGCCGACGAGGTCCTCGCGAGACAGTCGGTCGTCGCCGACGGTGATCGCGTCGGCGAGGTCGGGGGCGTTGGGCGTCAGCGTCGGGAACAGCACCAGCCCAGTTTCCCAGACGACGATTGGCCGACGGGGGCGGCCGCCTGATACGGTGACGGCACGTTCACGCGATGCTGTAACTCGCTTGTTGAACCAGAGGCCGGGTGATTACAGAAACCCCCGGTCTTGTCCAAACTTCCAGCTTCGGGCCTGACGCACTGTGTTGTGTCGGGCCCGAACTGTGTCACGCGCCGAACTGGATTGCCGCCCAATCGGCGAACGACTGCCACCCCACACCTGGAAGGCGTTGGTGTAGAGCGGGGATGTCCACGCGGTATCCCTCCCGACCCAGGAACTCGAACATCGCGCTCATGTCCGGCGACGGGATGCGTTCGGGATCAAAGGATTCGGCGTGCACTTCGTGCGCGAGTACGGTGCACAACGCGGCTGCCATCTGATCCGGTGTCATCGTGTCGGAGGCGATGTCGATTCGCTCGCCCACATAGGTGGTTGGATTGCGGAACAGTTCGACGACGAAACGGCCGAGGTCACGCCGGGAGAGCTGCTGCAACGGTTTGTCGGCCGGCATGGCGATGGGCAGAATCCCGGCCGACAGGGCGTCGACGCTGCCGAGCAGATTGTCGTAGAAATAGGTCGGTCCGACGATGGTGTGCGGAATGCCGCTGTCGCCGAGTGCCTGCTCGACGCGGTACTTGCTCTCGAAGTGCGGCACCCCGGTGCCGCGGTCGGCGCCGGCCACCGAAGAGAAGACGAGGTAGGGGACGTTTGCGAGCCGCGCGGCGTCCAGGATCGCCGCCCCCTGGGTCAGCTCCGCCTCGACACCGGTCTCGAACGGCGTCGTCAACGCGAAGACGCCCGATGCCCCGACGAAGGCGTCGACCAGTCCGTCGCCGCTCACCATGTCGCCGAACACCAGCTCGACGCCGCGGGTGGCGAGCTCTACCGCCCGTTTGGCGTCAGGATCGCGGACCACGGCACGGACCGGCATGTCGGCCTCGAGGAGTTCGGTGGCCACTGCACCACCCTGACCGCCGGTTGCGCCGAGCACTACGTAGGTCATGAACTCAAGCTACCCGGGTGCATCGGGGCCGAAACGACGAATCCGTGGCCGTTTTCGACGGTTGCCGACGGGAACGACCACGGATTGCGTGGCGGAGGATAGGGGATTCGAACCCCTGAGGGCTGTTAACCCAACCCGCGTTCCAGGCGAGCGCCATAGGCCACTAGGCGAATCCTCCACCGGGGATGATAGCGGCCAAGGGGGGTGCAACCCAAAATCGGGCGTCCGGCGGATGGCGGCCGAACGGCAGAAGACGCAGAGACGCCGCTTGTGGCCAGGGACCTTCCGCGCGTCGGCGGTCGGTGGCGAGAGGTGAGGTCTGCCGGGGTAGGAGTGTCGACGGTGACCGGTTTGTCTGGCGAGGGGGCCCTCCCGCTACACTGGTCGGCGGATCCCGCGCGGCGTGCATCCTGTGAACTCCCCCAGGGCCGGAAGGCAGCAAGGGTCAACGGGCTCTCTCGGGTGCGCGGGGTCCCCTACAGATTCTCGAGACGAACACCTGAGGCGCCGCCCACCGACACCGGTGTCACGGAGAGGTCCCCGCGTTGAACTACCACTCGATGAGTGCCGACCAACTTCGCGAAACCCAATCCGACCTGCGAAAGCTCTACGACGCGCTGTGCGCGGCCGGTCTTTCGCTCGACCTCACCCGCGGCAAGCCGGCGCCCGAGCAGCTCGACCTGTCCAACAAGCTACTGGCGCTGCCCGGCGACGAGTACCGCGACGCCGCGGGCACCGACACCCGCAACTACGGCGGCGTCGTGGGGCTGCCCGAGCTCCGGCAGATCTTCGGGGAGCTGTTCGCGGTCGATCCCGACCACCTGATGGCCCTCGGCAACGCCAGCCTCGAGGTGATGCACGATCTCACCGTGTTCTCGCTGCTCAGCGGAACGGTGGACTCAGACCGGCCGTGGAGAGACCAGAAGGTCAAGTTCCTGTGTCCGGCGCCCGGCTACGACCGGCACTTCGCGATCACCGAGACCTACGGCATCGAGATGATCCCGGTGCCGATGCTGCCCGACGGCCCCGACGTCGACGCGTGCGCGGCGCTGACCGCCGACGACCCGTCCATCAAGGGCATGTGGGCCGTCCCCACCTACTCCAACCCGACCGGCGTCACGTTCAGCGAGGACGTGACCCGCCGGCTGCTGGAGATGCCCGCCGCCGACGACTTCCGCATCTACTGGGACAACGCCTACGCAGTGCACACCCTGGTCGAGGCGCCGCCGACACCGCTACCGATCCTGGAGATGGCCGCGGCCGCCGGCAACCCGAACCGGGTGTTCGTGCTGGGCTCGACGTCGAAGATCACCTTCGCCGGCGCCGGCGTCTCCTTCTTCGGGTCGTCGACGGAAAACCTCGACTGGTTCAAGAAGCACCTGTCGATCAAGACGATCGGCCCGGACAAGGTCAACCAGCTGCGCCACATCAAGTTCTTCGGCGACGCCGACGGCGTGCGCGCGCACATGGCCAAGCATCGCGAGATCCTGGCGCCCAAGTTCCGTCTGGTCCTCGACATCCTCGACGACCGGCTCGCGGAGTCCAAGGTCGCGACCTGGTCGGAGCCCGAGGGCGGCTACTTCATCAACCTCGACGTCGTCGACGGCACCGCACGGCGCGTCATCGAGCTGGCCAAGCAGGCCGGCATCGCCCTGACCGGGGCCGGCTCGGCGTTCCCGTACAAGCAGGACCCGAACGACCGCAACATCCGCCTGGCGCCGACGTTCCCGACCACCGACGACCTGGCCAAGGCCATGGACGGCGTGGCCACCTGCGTGCTGCTGGCCGCCACCGAGTCGCTGCTCGCGCCCGGCGATTCCTGACGCATCCAGACCGCAGTGAATACGGTGCCGCGATGATCTCGAAACCCCGCGAGGAGTGAAGCACCACCGGCCGGCATTGATCGCCGTCGGCTCCGTGCTCATCGGCCTTCTCGCGTTGTGGTTGCAGGACGTGATCGTCCCCTACACCACCCCGTTCTGGGGTCTGTTCGACAATCAGCTCGACCTCGACGTCTACCTGTCCGGCGCCCGCACGGTACTCGACGGGGCCAGCCTCTACGACGCCAAACTGCTCGGGCAGATGGATTACACCTACGCCCCGATCTCGATCCTGCTGTTCACCCCGTTCACCTGGGTCTCGTTCGAGGCGGCGCGCATCATCTGGTCGGCGGGCATCGTCATCGCGCTGTACCTGGTGATCATGCTCAGCTTCAAGAGTCTCGGCCGGACCCCGACGTGGCCGCTGCGGGTGATCGCGCTGTCGCTGGTCGCGGTGGTGCTGCTGCTCGAGCCGGTACGCACCACCGTCTGGTACGGCCAGATCAACGTCTTCCTGATGCTGCTCATCGTCGCCGACCTCACCCGCACCGAGGGCGCGCGGCTGCGCGGTGTGGGCGCCGGTGTCGCGGCCGGCATCAAACTGACCCCACTGATCTTCGTCCTCTACCTGGCGGTGCTGCGGCAATGGCGGTCGATGGCCGGCGTGTTGGCGGGGTTCTTCGGCACGATGATGGTCGGGTTCGCCGTGTTGCCCCGCGAATCGTGGGCGTACTGGACCGGCACCATGTTCGACTCCGACCGAGTCGGCGCCCCGCAGACCGTCGGCAACCAGTCGATCCGCGGCTGGCTGGCCAATCTGCTGCACTCCGACGACCCGAGCATCCTGCTCTGGGGAGTGCTGGCGGCCGCCGCCCTCGCGCTGGGGATGTACGCCGCGTTGCTCGCGCACCGGCACGGCCAGGAATTGCTGGCAGTCACCATCGTGGGGATGACGGCCGCGGCCATCTCGCCGATGTCGTGGGGGCACCACTGGGTGTGGTTCGTGCCGCTGCTGGTGATCGGCCTGCATCTGCTGGCCACGCCGCGTCGCGGCGTCGTCGCCTACGGGCTGCTGGCCGCCGGTCTGATCGCGATGATGCTGATCGCGTTCTCCTGGCGCACCTACCTGGCTCATCCGATCTGGTTCGTCAACCGGTCCGTGCCCGACGCCTATCTGATCGGCCTGTTCTTCAAACACGGGATCGACTGGCTGGAGTGGTTCACGGTCTACCCCTACAACGCGATCTTCCTGGGCACCACGATCGCGACCATCGTGGTCTTACGGTCCGGTGACGACTCGGCGACAACGGTCGCGGCGGAGCCGTCGGAAGGGTCACAATCCGTACGGGGACGGCCTGCGGGGGAGTGAGGAGAACCGCGCATGGGACGCCGCGGTATCGCGATCGCATGCACGGCCGGCGCGGTCGCCGCCGGGCTGACCGTCGGGGCGGCATCTGCCCAGGCACAGGCCCCGGCTCAGACCGTGGTGGTCAGCCAGCCGATCGGGCCGGAGTGTTGGGCACCCAGCCCGCACATCCTCGATTTGCCTCTGCACGGTGGGGCCGCCGTTCGGACCGATGCCCGCCGTCCCGGGGTGTTCGCGGTCTGGGGGCACGGTATGAGCTTCTTCCGCTACACCGTCGACACCTGGGTGACGATCCATCATCTGCCCACGGGGCACATCGAGACCTTCTACCGGCGTTGGCAGCCGCAGTCGGTCGACGTGCCCGGCTACCGGATCGACAACCTGCATGCCAGCGGGCCGATCCGGCTCCGGATACGGTCGGTGACGCATGGTCCGGTGTCGCTTCCGCCGGTGATCTGTACCGGACGTGCCGTCGTCTGAGCCTGTGGGGGAGTGCGCCCCGGTGTCGGAGGTCGCCGGTACTCTCGTCACGTGGCTCTGTATCGCACCTATCGCCCGGCTTCCTTCGCCGACGTCGTGGGCCAGGAGCACGTCACCGACCCGTTGAGTCGTGCACTCGACGGGGGACGGATCAACCATGCCTACCTGTTCTCCGGGCCCCGCGGGTGCGGCAAGACGTCGTCGGCGCGCATCCTCGCCCGGTCGCTGAACTGTGTACACGGGCCCACGTCCAACCCGTGCGGTGAGTGCGACTCGTGTATCGCGTTGGCGCCCGGCGGGCCGGGGAATCTGGATGTGATCGAACTCGACGCGGCCAGCCACGGTGGTGTCGACGACACCCGCGAGCTGCGGGACCGGGCGTTCTACGCGCCCTCGGAGTCGCGCTACCGGGTGTTCATCGTCGACGAGGCGCATATGGTGACCAACGCGGGATTCAACGCGTTGCTCAAGATCGTCGAAGAACCGCCGGAACACCTGATCTTCGTGTTCGCGACCACCGAGCCGGAGAAAGTGCTGCCCACGATCCGGTCGCGCACCCATCACTACCCGTTCCGGCTGCTCGCCCCGCCGGTGATGCGCAACCTGCTGGAAAAGATCTGTGCCAGTGAGAATGTGGTCGTGGCACCGGATGTCTACCCGCTGGTCATCCGGGCCGGCGGGGGCTCCCCGCGTGACTCGCTGAGCATCCTCGACCAATTGCTCGCCGGCGCCGGGGACGAGGGCGTCACCTACGAGCGGGCGCTGGCGTTGCTCGGCGTCACCGACATCGCACTCATCGACGAGGCGATCGACGCGCTTGCCGACGCCGACGGAGCCGCGTTGTTCGGCACGGTGGAGAAGGTGGTCGACGCCGGCCACGACCCGCGGCGATTCGCCGTCGACCTGCTCGAACGACTTCGCGATCTCATTCTGCTGCAAGCTGTTCCGGATGCCGCCGACCGCGGTCTGGTGGAGGCGCCCGGTGACCAGCTCGCCCGGATGCAGCGCCAGATCGAGGTGCTCGGTCCGGCATCGCTGACCCGGTTCGCCGAGACCGCGCACGCCGCGCTCGGCGAGATGCGCGGCACCACCTCCCCGCGGCTGTTGCTCGAGGTCATGTGCGCGCGGATGCTGTTGCCGGCCGCATCGAGCGATGATGCGGCACTGCTGCAGCGGGTCGAGCGGCTGGAGTCGGGTGTGCCGGCGCCCAGCGGAAGTGGGTCAGCGACAAGGCCTTCGGGCGGTGTGTCGGCGCCGGCCGAGCCGGAGCCGGCGCCGAAATACGTGCGGCCCTCGCAGCGCAAGGCGGCCGAGGAGGCTGCGGCTGCGCGCGCCGAACAGGAGGACGCCGCGCCGGCCGCGTCGACACCGGATGGTGCCCGCGCGACGCCGGCCGCCGGGTCGCCGACCACCCCCGTTCGTGCGGAGCCGACCGCAGAGCGCTCGCCGACCGCCGAGGCTACCGAGCAGGTTGCGCCGCAACAACCGAGCGCACCGCCGACCGCGTCGCAGGCTCCTGTCTCGCCGGAGGAACCGGTCTCGGCGCCGGAGCCGGCTGAGTCCTCGTCATCCGATGCGCCGTCGGCACCACCCGGTACTCCCGCGCAACCCAACCCGACACCGCCCAACCCCACCTCTCCGCGACCCCCGGCGCGGGCGGCGGCCCAGCAGGCGACCACGTCGTTCGACGACGACATCCCATTGCCCGACGAGCCGACCGATGACGAGATGGCGCCGCCGCCGGACTACGCCGAGCCGGCTCCGGCGGGTGCCGAGCAGCCCACGCCGGCAACCGATTCCGGGCTGACCGTGGCCGAGGTCGAGGCTCGATGGTCCGACATCCGCGCCGCCGCACGCGGCATCACGCCGGTGCTGGAGGTGATGTTGTCGGGTGCGTCGATCGCCGGCGTGGACGGCACCACCGTCGTGTTCGGACACGCCACCGAGATGCTCGTCGGACGGTTGAGCAACGAGCACGCCGGCAATTTGCGGGCCGCGGTACAGCAGGTGTTCGGGTCGTCGGCCGACGCGCGCTGTGTGCACTCGACCGGACAGCCGGCCGCCCAGTCGGCCGTGCAACGAGGCAAGGCCGATCGGGCGGCAGCGCAGGCCGCGCCGAAGCGGCCGACCTACTCCCGGCCGAGTCGCGGTCGGGATCAGGCGGCTTCGCCCGCCGCAGTCCCCGAGTCCGCGCCCGAACCCGAGGAGCCCGAGCCGCCACGGGCGGATGACGAACTGACCGACGCCGAACGCGACGAGATGGTCGCCGACGCCCGAACCGGTTCACCGGAACAGCGGCTCGACCCCGACCAGGTCGCCCTGGAACTGCTCAAGTCCGAACTCGGCGCTCGGCCGCTGGAGTGAGCGCGGATCCGTAGTACGAACCGGCGAAAAAATCGCGGGTTCGTACTACGAAACCGGTGTCAGGCGTCCCACCAGGGGCGCAGCGGCAGATCGTTGTGGCCGTAGTCGTCGAGCTTGGTGGCCAGGACGTGGTGCAACTGCACGATGTCGCGTTCGAAGCCGATACGGCAACCGGCCATGTACAGACCCCACAGGCGGGCGGTGCCCTCGCCGACCTCGTCGACTGCTTCTTCCCAGTGTTCGACGAGGTTGTGGTTCCAGTCGCGCAACGTCATCGCGTAGTGGTCGCGGAAGTTCTCCTCGTGCACCACTTCCATGCCGCCGATGTCCTGGAGCTTGGAGATGATCTTGCCCGAGCCGGTCAGCTCGCCGTCGGGGAACACATAGCGGTCGATGAACGATCCGGCACGGCCGCGTTTGTGGTTGTCCGGTCGGGTGATGCAGTGGTTCAGCAGCATCCCGCCGACCCGGAGACGATCGCGGATGAAGCCGAAATAAGCGGGGTAGTTCGCCACACCGATGTGCTCGGTCAGGCCGATCGACGAGACGGCATCGAATCCGGTCTCGGTGATGTCGCGATAGTCGCTGTGGCGCACCTCGGCGAGCTCGGTGAGTCCTTCCTCGACGATCGCCTTCTGCGCCCACTGGGCCTGCTCGGCCGACAGCGTCGCACCGATGACCTTGACCCCGCGGCGCGCCGCGTAGCGCACCATTCCGCCCCAGCCGCAGCCGATGTCGAGGAGGCGGTCGCCGGGCTTGAGCCGGAGCTTCTCGAAGATGAGGCGGTACTTGTTGTCCTGCGCGGTCTCCAACGAGGCCTCGAGCTCGGGATAGACCGCGCACGTGTAGGTCATCGATGGACCGAGTACCCACTCGTAGAAGGTGTTCGAGACGTCGTAGTGGTGGTGGATCACCTCGGCGTCGCGGGACCTGCTGTGCCGCAGGCCCTCGGTGAACCGCCGCCACCGCGGCAGTGCCTCTTGCGGTGGTGGCGCGATCGGCCGGAAGTGTTCGATACCCAGCGACCGGGCCACATGCGCAAGGGTCAACGGGGAGGGCCGGACGAAGTTGAGGTCCGACGCCAACGCGCGCAACGCGCCGTAGGGGTCACCGGGGTGAGCGCCGGTCAAGTCGAGATCACCGGAGATGTAGGCGCGGGCGAGTCCGAGGTCGCCGGGGGCGGTGACCAGGTAGGTGGTGCCGCGCGGAGTCGCCAGATGCAGACCGAACTCCGCATCCTCGGGACCAGCCGCACTGCCGTCGTAGGCGGTGATCCGGACGGTGAGGTGACCGCCCATCAACGCCTCGAAGATCTCGGCCAACGTCATCTTGCCCGCCGCCGCCGGCGTACCGTTGTGCAGCGAACTGTCCTTGAATGTGGTCATTGTCGTTTCACCGCTTTCGCATACAGGTCGAGCAGCCGGCCCTGGGGGTCGTACCGCTTCTTGAGCAGCCGATAGTTCTCACCGCCATAGAGTTCATCGAACTCGTCCGGCGCATAGAAGGATTCCGAATACAGCGACTTGTGGCCATCGAGCTCGGCCACCTTGCGTTCGATCACCTTGTTGGTGTGTCCGGGGTCGCCCGGGGTGATCGGTACCGCAGACCAGAAACCGGCGTTGACGTAGGTACGTCGCGGCTCGAGGGGATACAGCGGCCACGGGCGGGTGGTGTCGCTGTTGGGTAGGGCGGGCTCGCGCAACCGCAACGGGCACAACCAGATCGGCTCAATCGGCACGTTGGCGAGGAACCATTCGACGTACGCGGTGGTGTTCTCGATCGGCACCTCGATGTCCTGCACCACACGTTCGTTCGGTGGTTCACCCTTGCGGGCGTTGAGCTTGTCGCCGATGTTGAAACGATGGTCGAGGGCGATGAGTTTCCAGTAGAAACTGCTGCGCAACAACCTCTTCGGCCACAGGCGCCGGATGCGCGGGTGCTGTGCACCGAATGCGCGGGAACACCAGAACCAGTCGGTGTCCCAGCGCCACAGGTAGTCGTGGATGGTGAGGCGGTCCCGGATCACGCCGGAGTCGTGCTGGAGGGACCGGTAGAAGATGTTCATGCCGGTGTAGTCGCTGACGGGTCCGGGCTCGTCGGTCTGCCGACCCAGGGTCAGATAGCTTTCGTCGGCGGTGAACACGACGCCGTCGAGGTAGTCGACCCGCTCACCGTCGTAGGAACCGTCGACGACGATCGCCGCCATCGTCTCCTGCAATTCGGCGAGTCGATCGAACCGGAGGTGGCGGAGCGCCACGAATGGCGCCACCTCCTCGAGTTCGATCTTCAGTCGAACCGAATATCCCAACGTGCCATAGGAGTTGGGAAATCCGAAGAAGAGGTCGGCGTATTCGTTGGTGGGGGTGGCGGTGAGGATCTCGCCTGAGCCGGTCAGGATGTCGATCTCCAGGACCGATTCGTGCGGAAGGCCGTTGCGGAACGACGTGCTCTCGATGCCCAGTCCGGTGACCGCGCCACCGAGGGTGATGGTCTTGAGTTGCGGCACCACTTTCGGGGCCAGGCCGTAGGGCAGCGTCGCGGCGACCAGGTTCTCGTAGGTGCACATGCCGGCAACGTCGGCGGTCTTGGTGGCCTTGTCCACCGTGATGACCCGATCAAGCCCGGACACATCCAACCCGGGGTGCGGATTTGCGGCACGCTTACGGAACAGGTTCGACGTCTTCTTGGCCAGCCGCACCGTCGCACCCGGCGGAATCGCGCGGTAGCTCGCCAGAAGGGTGGTCACACCCTCGTCGAATGCCTGTGCCCCCATCTCCAACCGGTCCGAGCTCACTTGGATAGCCTAGGACGAGAGATTGCCCCCCGCCAATCAGTTCGAAGGAGAACACGCCCGTGGGTCAGGTTTCCGCAACGCAGACGACCGACATCACCGCCGCCCCCGATGTGGTGATGGCCGCCCTCGCCGACTACACCGAGGTGCGCCCGGCGATCCTGCCCGCGAACTACCGCGACTACCAGGTGCTCAGCGGCGGCAACGGCGACGGCACCGTCGTCCACTGGATTCTGCAGGCCACCGAGAAGCGGCAGCGCGATGTGAAGGCGACCGTGAACGTGGTGCCGGACACAGTCACCGAGAACGACGAGAACTCGTCGATGGTCACCACCTATGTCGTGGCGAAGTCGGGTACCGGTAGCCGCGTGACCACCACCACGACGTGGACCGGCGCCGGTGGCATCGGCGGCTTCTTCGAGAAGACCTTCGCGCCGAAGGGCCTGAACAAGATCCAGGCAGAGCTGCTCGGCAATCTCAAGAAGCGTCTCGAGAGCTGACCCGCCGCCGACGACGCCCCGCCGCGCCGCTGCCGGCGCGCGACGGCGTGGATGCGACCCGGGTCGTGCTGCGCTCGGGTCCCGAGCGCACCGTCGGAGAGTGTCTGCTCGCCACGCCGGCGCTGGCCGGCTGCACGCTCGACGATCTCGCCGAGCGCGCCGCAGCGGGCGAGCTCGTCGATGCCGACGGCGCGCCTCTCGATCCGGGCACACCGGCGCGGCTCAACTCCTCGGTGTATCTCTACCGGGATCTGCCCGACGAGACGCCGATCCCGTTTGACCTACCGATCCTGTATCGCGACGACGCCATCGTCGTCGTCGACAAGCCCCACTTCCTGGCCACCATGCCGCGCGGTCGGCACGTGACGCAGACGGCCCTGGTGCGGCTGCGGCGCGAGCTCGGCAGCGATCACGTGTCACCCGCACATCGGCTGGACCGGCTGACCGCGGGAGTGTTGCTGTTCACGCTGCGGCCCGAGGTGCGGGCCGCCTACCAGGCGTTGTTCGCCGAACGACGCGCCGACAAGGAGTATCGGGCGCTGGCGCCGGTGCGGGCCGATCTCGCCGATCCGGTGACCGTCACCAACCGGATCGAGAAGACCGCGGGCGATCTGCGAGCGCGGGTCGTCGACGGCGAGATCAATGCGTCGAGCGCCATCACCCTGGTCGAGGAAACCGATGCCGGTGGGGTCTATCGCCTGCAGCCGCACACCGGCCGGACCCATCAGCTGCGCATGCACATGGCGCAGCTCGGCGTCGGGATCGTCGGCGACCCGCTGTACCCCGATATCCGTCCCGAGCTGGCGGAACTGCCCGATCACGGTGATTTCTCCCAGCCGTTGCGCCTGGTGGCGCATTCGCTGGCGTTCGACGATCCGTTGACGGGGAAGCGGCGGGAGTTCGTGTCGGGACGGTCGGTTGCCTGACTGCGGGTGGGGCACTATTCGCTGATCGAGTAGCCCGCGAGAGTAGTCGGTGAGCCGCTCCAACTCGCTGATCGAGTAGCCCGCGAGCCGCTAGGCGAGCGAGCGTATCGAGATCAGCCACCTGGCCTCGATACGCCTCGTCGCAAGCTCCTCGGCTACTAATGGGAGCTACTGGGTCTGGTCGTGAGTTTGGGTCAGACTTGGTGTTGGTGGCTGCTGCTGGGTGAGCACTCGTGCCTACGGAACCGTTGATGGCGAGTTCTGGATCGAGACCGTGCCCCTGGTGGTCGGCCAAGAGGGTGTGATTGCTGCTGGGATGTCGTGCCGGCTCCGATGTGGTTTCGGGGTGTGAGCACTGAACCATTAGTTCGCGAGGGTCCTCCGGCCAGCTGCCGTGTTGAACAATCGACGGCTTGGTAGCTGTGAGGAGGCACCGGCAGTGGCAGTGTTGTTCGTCGGGGATGATTGGGCCGAAGACCACCACGATGTCGAGTTTCAAGACGAGCGTGGGCAGGTGTTGCGGCGGGCGCGGTTGCCTGAGGGGATCGCCGGGATCGAGAGGTTCGGGGAGATCGCGGCGACCTTCCTCGACGAGGGCGATCAGCCTGACCAGGTGCTGGTGTGTATCGAGATCGATCGCGGTCCGTGGGTCAACGCGTTGATCGCTGCGGGGTATCGGGTATTTGGAGTCGATCCCAAACAGGCCCATCGCTACCGCGAGATCGTGGTCAGTTCGGGCGCCAAGAGCGACAAGGGTGATGCGCATGCGCTGGCCGAGATGCTGCGGAGTCGTCGCCACCAGTTGCGGGAAAGTGGTGGGGACTCCGAGATCGCGGACGCGGTCAAGGTGGTGGCCCGCGCGCATCAGACGATGATCTGGGAACGCACGCGCCACATGCTGCGGGTGCGTGCGGCGCTGCGCGAGTACTTCCCGGCGATCCTGCTGGTGTGTTCGGCGTTGGATCTGGAATTGACGAGCCGGCCGATCCTGGGCTTGCTGACCAAGGCGCCGACCCCGGCGCGGGCGGCGAAGCTGACCAAAAGCCAGATCCTGCCCCTCCTCAAGGGTCGCCGCAACAAAGACACCAAAGCTGTTGAGATACAACAGATCCTACGCGGACAGCACCTCGGCCAACCTGATCGGGTCACCGACGCCTACGCGGCCTCGGTGCGCGCCTCGGTGGCGGTGCTGGGTGTGGTGATCGAGCAGATCGACGAGCTCGCCGGCGAGGTCGATGCCCATTTTTCCCAGCACCCGGACCATGAGATCTACCTCAGCCAGCCCGGCATGGGGCCGACCGTGGGACCCCGGGTGCTCGCCGAGTTCGGGGACGACCCGTTACGTTTCCGCAACAGCAAAGCCCGCCGCAACGCGGCGGGCACCAGCCCCATCACGAAACAGTCGGGCAAATCGCGGATCGTCTCCGCCCGCTACGTCCACAACGACCGACTCGTCGACGCCCTGATGGCCCAGGCCCACGGAGCCTTCATGCACGACGACGGCGCCCGCGCCTACTACCGCAAACAACGAGCCCGAGACGTCGACCACAACGCCGCGCTACGCCAACTCGCCAACCGCCTCGTCGGCATACTCCATGGCTGCCTGGCCCGCGGTATCCCCTACGACCCCGCCACCGCATGGAAGGACCAAACCCCCGCCGCGGCTTGACATCAAACCTTCAGGGATGTCTCGATCAGCGACAAGGGCGCCCAGTCGACGCGCTAGCCTGAGCGCATGGCCATCCAGGCGACCTACGAGCGCCACCCGGACCTCGGGTGCGAAGCCGTGGTGTTCATCGACGACGAATCGCTCGCGTGCTTCCAGATCCAGCGGGATCTCACCGGCGGGCCGCGGGCCGACGAATACTGCGTCACCACCGGCGCCAGCGCGCCGATCTACGGCGCGATCACCCAGTGGCGGCGGGTCGAGGACCGATTCGAGTTCGCGCTGACCCACAACGCCGGCCGGCTGTTCGGTGACGACGTGCTGTCGTTCGTGGTCACCCCGGGCGACGGCGCGACGGTGGACGAACTCGCCGAGCACGTCGAACGGTTGCTGCGCTGAGACGGCGATACAGTTGAGGGCGTGAATCAACCTTTCGACCCCAGCGCACTGTTCGGCGGCGGCGAGGGCGGCGAGAACCCGATGGCCGGCTTGCTCGCCCAGGCGCAGCAGATGCAGGAACAGCTGCTGAGCGCCCAGAACGAGATCGCGGCGGCCGAGGTCACCGGATCGGCCGGCAACGGCCTCGTGACGGTCACCGGTAACGGAACCGGCGAGGTCACCGCGGTCACCATCGACCCGAAGGTCGTCGACGCCGACGACGTGGAGACCCTGCAGGATCTGGTGCTCGGCGCACTCGCCGACCTGTCGACCAAACGCGAAGCACTCGCCCAGGAGAAGATGGGGCCGCTCGCCGGAGGCCTCGGCGGTGGCATCCCCGGCCTCGGCCAGTAGGCCGCCATGTACGAGGGACCGATCCAGGATCTGATCGACGAACTGGCCAAACAGCCGGGTCTGGGGCCCAAGGGAGCCCAGCGCATCGCCTTCCACCTGCTGTCGGTGGAGAACAAGGAGATCGATCGCCTGATCGCGGCCCTCGCCCGGGTCCGCGACGACGTCACCTACTGCGCCGAATGCGGCAACGTCTCGGCGAACACGCTCTGCCGGATCTGCTCGGACGCCCGCCGCGACGCCACCAAGATCTGCGTCGTCGAAGAACCCAAGGACGTCCACGCCATCGAACGCACCAAGGAGTTCGACGGCCGCTACCACGTTCTCGGCGGAGCGCTCGACCCGTTGTCGGGGATCGGACCCGACCAACTGCGCATCCGAGAACTCCTCAAACGCCTCGCCACGCAGGAGGACGGCAACGACGTCACCGAGGTCATCGTGGCCACCGACCCCAACACCGAGGGCGAGGCCACCGCGACCTACCTGTTGCGGATGCTCAAGGATTTCCCCGGACTGTCGGTGACCCGGCTGGCGTCGGGACTCCCGATGGGTGGTGACCTGGAGTTCGCCGACGAACTGACCCTGGGACGTGCGCTGTCGGGCCGGCGGGTGCTGGCATAGGCGGACCGGCGGGGCTCTGCGACAGGTGCAAGTCTGCTACAGATAGACCCGTGACCAGCCGGGGAAGTGTTCGCGTCGGCCGCCTGTATGCCGTCGCCGCCGCGGTCGCACTTGCGGTGGGGTTGCTCGCACTGCCGCCCGCCGCTGCCGCACCCGTGCCGGAGTTGCGGTGGGGGTCGTGCCCGCCGATCCATGACGCCCTCCCGGCGGCGCGGTGTGCGACGGTGCAGGTACCGCTCGACCATGCGAACCCGGACGGTCCGACGATCGACATCATGATCAGCCGGCTGGCGGCGCGGGACCCGGCTCGTCGTCGCGGCGTGCTGATCGGCAACCCGGGTGGGCCCGGTTCGGATGCCATCGGGATGTTCTCGCGATTGCCGGTGCCCGACGACATGCGCGACGAATGGGACCTGGTGGCCGTGCAGCCACGGGGACTGCTGTCCGCGACGCCGCTGAAGTGCCGGCCCGTCTCGGACTCGGAGCAACTGGCCGCGCTCACCGAGGGCGGGGCGCTTCAACGCAGGCGGTGTGCCGCGTCGACGCCCGCCTACCTACGCACCATCACGACCGAGAACACCGCCCGCGACATCGAGGCCGTACGCCGACTGCTCGGCGAGCAGAAGGTGAGTCTCTACGGCATTTCCTATGGCACGCTGCTGATGTCGACGTACGCCACGCTGTTCCCGAGGCACACCGACCGGCTGGTGCTGGACTCGGGGGTGAACCCGGCGCTGGTCTGGAATGGTGTGCCGGCCTCGCAGACGCAGGCGTTCAAGCGCCGGATGAACGAGATGATGGCGTGGATCGCAAAGCACGACAACATCTATCACCTCGGTCGCACTCCACTGGCGGTGTACCACCAGTGGAGTGCCGAGATCGTCGCCGAGTCCGGTGTCCCACCGTCGCTCGCGGCGCCACCGGCGCAGGTCGGTGATGTCCCGCCCGGACTACGTACGGTGACGCAGCAGTATCTCGCGGGTGTGAATCTCACCGCTGACACCCGCGCGCGAGTCGAGAATCTGATCGTGACCCTGACCCGTCCGGGCGTGCAGGCGAACTCGTTGTTGCTCGGGATCACTCGCATCGCCGCCCCGGACCGCAACAAGTGGCCGTTCTTGGCGATGCGGATCAACGGTCGCTCTCAACCGAAGGCCGAACCCGACCCGGAGGTTGTCGCGATCCTGACGAGCTTGCAGGACCTGCAATCGGTGATCATGTGCAACGAGAACCAGGTCCCCGCGCAGCCTTTTCAGCTCCCGGCGTCGGCGTTCATGAACGCCGTGGTGGGCGACGTCTTCGACGGGCCGGGCCTGTACTACCAGTCGGGCATGGCCTGTACGGGCGCGCCCGCAGTGACGACCCCGGTGGCGTTGGCCAACAAGAACCTCGCTGTGCAGCCGCTGCAGATCCAGGCGCGCGATGACGCGCAGACCCCCTACCGGGAGTCGCTTGCGCTGCAACGGCTGATGGGCAGCCATCTGATCACCGTGGGCGGCGGCGACCACGCACAGCTGGGGCGGTCACATCCGCCGCTCGATCGCGCGATCGTCGACTACCTGCGCACCGGGACCACCTCGGTGACCTCGGTTCCGGAACCCCCGATCACCGCGTCGCTGACCACACCGCCCAGGACCGGGATCGGGAGGCTGTGATGATGCCGGACGTCGCCCGGGCACTCGACGAGCTCGCCGCAGAGATGGACTCGGGGATCGTCGCCATCGACGGACCGTCGGGTGCCGGGAAATCGACGGTGGCCGACGCCTTGGTGGCCCGCCTGCGTGAGCGCGGCACGGGGGTGCAGCTGATCCGCACCGACGACTTCGCCACCTGGGACAACCCGGTCGCGTGGTGGCCGGAGCTGGAAACCGACATCCTGCAGGCCTTCGTCCGGCGGCACGACTACCACTACCGTCCACGGGTCTGGCACGACGGCGTGGCCGAACCCGGCCGGCTGGTGTGGCTGCGGTGGGAACCCCTGCTCGTCATCGAGGGGGTGTCGTCGGCGCGGCGCCGCATCGCGCCGCGCCTGACCCATTCGCTGTGGCTCGACGGCGGCTCCGCAGCCGAACGCCTCGAACGGACGGTGGCCCGCGACGGCGAGCAGTCGCGGCCGATGTTGCAGCGGTGGCAGCAGTTCGAGCGGGGCTGGTTCGCCGTTGATCGGACCCGGCAACGCTCCCGCGTGTTGGACTGACCGATCCCGGCGGGCGTTAGGGTGGGCCATGGTCGGTTACCCGACGATCGCCGCACTCGACGCCGACCTCGTCGAGTGCCGCGCCTGTCCGCGCCTGGTCGAGTGGCGGGAACAGGTCGCGCGGGACAAGCGGGCGGCGTTCGCCGACCAGACCTACTGGGGTCGGCCGGTACCGGGCTTCGGGCCCGCCGATGCGCGGGTGGTGATCCTGGGTCTGGCGCCCGCGGCACACGGCGGCAACCGCACCGGTCGGATGTTCACCGGTGATCAGAGCGGCGACGTACTGTTCCGAGCGCTGTACGACGTGGGGCTGGCGAGCCGGCCCACCGCGGTGTCGGCCGACGACGGGATGCGCTTGCACGGGGTGCGGATGACCGCACCGGTGCATTGCGCACCACCACAGAACAAGCCGACCGTCGCCGAACGCGACCGGTGTGCCGCGTGGCTCGACGCCGAACTCGCGGTGCTGCAACCCACGCTGCGGTCGGTGGTGGTGCTCGGGGCGTTCGGATGGCAGGCCGGGCTACGCGCCTTCGCCGACCTGGGGTGGATTGTCGACCGACCGAGACCGAAGTTCGCCCACGGCGCCCGCACGGTGATCCGCCGCGACGGGAAGGAGCTGGTCATCTTCGGGAGCTATCACGTGAGTCAGCACAACACGTTCACCGGTCGCCTGACGCCGACGATGCTGGAAGATGTGCTGACCGCGGCGGCCGAACACGCCGGTCTGTCGCCGGAGCGTCCCGTCGCGATTGACGAGTAGGCTGCGATCGGCGGTGACATGCGAGGAGCGGGGGTCGACTCATGAAGAACGTGCTCGCCAGATGGCTCGGGCGCCACCCGGATTCCCGCTGCCGCTGCGGTCACACCCGTGAAGCGCACACCCACTACCGAACCGGCACCGACTGCGCCGTCTGCGGCCAGACGTTGTGCGCGCGGTTTCGGCCCGACCGGTCGCTGCGCTGAGGTCACCGGACCTCGGCGAGTTCCCCCTGGTCTTCGCAACCCCTCTCTGAACTCATGGAGGGTATGGAGATTTCGGGAGGAGGAACCGCGTCAGCCCCGACGGCCGGCAGCCAGTCGTTCCGTACGCAGCCGGTCCACCTCGGGCAGGTTCAGCGGCGTCAGCGCGTCGGTGCCCATCGCCCGCGCCAGCAGGTGATCGGCGAGTTCCGGGTTGCGCGCCAGCGCGGGACCGTGCATGTACGTGCCGATCACCGAGCCCTGCACCACGCCTTCGGTGCCGTCGCCCACGCCGTTGCCGACGCCGTGCCGCACTCGGGCCAGCGGGCGGGCATCGGCGCCGAGAGTGCTTCCGCCGCGGTGGTTCTCGAAGCCGGTTAGCGGTGCGGTCAGTCCGTCGATGGCGGGTTCGGTCACCAGTTCGCCGATGCTTCGGGTCGCCTGCGGTGACGTCGTCAGATCGAACAGCGAGATACCGTCCACCCGTTCGCCCGCCGACGTCTCGTACCAGTGGCCGAGCACCTGGATCGCCGCGCAGATCGCCAGGACCGGACGGCCGGCCGCGGCTGCGCGCTGCAGACCGGGGAACCGGGTGAGATGCCGGGTGGCCAGTCGCTGCGCATAGTCCTCGGCGCCGCCGAGGGTGTACACGTCGAGCGAATCGGGCACCTCGTCGTCGAGGGTGATCTGGATGATCTCCGCGTCGATGCCGCGCATCAGGGCGCGCTGGCGCAGTACCAGAGCATTGCCGCCGTCACCGTAGGTGCCCATCACGTCGGGCAGGACGAGGCCGATACGCAGTGTGGATTCGCTCATGACTCTGCCCTTCGGGCACGTTCGGCCCGCTCGAGGGCGGTGCCGAGATCGCGGAACGCGGTGTAGTTGGCCAACACCTCCACCCGTCCGGGTGGGCACGAGGCGATCGCCTTCATCGGGTCGGCGATGGTGGTGTGCTCGGCACCTGCATACAGCAGCCGCACCGACAGATCTGCTGCACGTTCGCCCGCAGCGACCACCTGCATCGTCTCGAACGCCTCGAACCGCACGTCCCACAGCCACGAGAGGTCCTCGCCGTCGGGGACCTGCCCGTTGACCGCGATCACCAAGCCGTCGGCGTCCTGGTCGATCATCGACAGCGCTTCCTGCCACCCGGCCGGGTTCTTGGCCAGCAGCGTGCGCACCGAGTGGTTGCCGACCTGATGGATGCCGTAGCGACCGGCGACCTCGCCGACCGTACCCACCGCGGCCACCGCCTTCGCCGGGTCGGCGCCCATCGCCACCGCGGCGGCCACCGCCTGGGTGGCGTTGCCGCGATTGGCCCGCCCGGGCACCGACAGCGTCATCGGAGCGCTGAATCCGTCCGGGCCGTAGATGTTCTCGTCGTCGAACCACCAGTCCGGGGTGGGGCGGCGGAAGTTCTCGTCGCCGGTGGAACGCCAGTCGTCGCCAGAGCGGACGATGGGTTCGCCGGTGCGTGGGCAGCTCACCGAGTCGCCGACCCAGCCGGCGCCCGCGGCCACCCACACGACGTCGGCGGCGTCGAATGCGGCCGAGGCGACGAGTACGTCATCGCAGTTGGCGACGATGGTCATCGACGGATGTCGGGCGATGCCCTCGCGGAGTCGCCGTTCGATCATGTTGATCTCGCCGACCCGATCGAGCTGATCGCGCGACAGGTTCAACATGACGAGAACCTCGGGATCGACCGCGTCGCTGACGCCCGGCACGTGCAACTCGTCGACCTCGAGGGCGCAGATGATGGCGGGACGGTGCAGGGTGAGGGTGGCGATGATGCCGGCGTCCATGTTGGCGCCGTCGGCCTGGGTGGCCACGTCGCCGAGCTCGGACAGCGCGGCCGCCGTCATCCGGGTCGTCGTCGACTTGCCGTTCGTGCCGGTCACCAGAGCTGAGCGTTTGCCGGCCGCCAGGCGCGCCATGATGTTCGGATCGATCTTCGCAGCGACCAGCCCACCGATCATCGACCCCTTACCGCGACCTGCGGTTCGCGACGCCCAGCGGGCCGCCGACGCGGCAGCCAGCGCCAGGGTGGTGCGCATCGGGACACGGGTGCGGTCGGGCATGGCACGAGTCTGACACAAGCGCCCGTCGGCAGCGTGCTCGTACGGCGCCGGTACGCTCACGGGCGTGAGTCAGGCCACAACGATGACGCCCTCGGTCCAGACCCGCCTCCAGCGTGCGCTGATGCGCGGCGCCGGACGTATCCCGCCGACACTGTGGCAGATCATCGGCCAACGGGGTCGGGTGAACGCCGACGGCGACCGGCTCGCCCCGGAGATGGCATTGACCGGGCTGATCGCCCACAAGATGCCGGCGTTCGCGCTGGGCGGCAAACCGGTGGCACAGGCACGCGCCGACGTCACCGAGAATGCGGCGACGCTGGCCGAGAGGCTGCCCGCGATGGCGGTCGAGGAGGACCTGGTCATCGACGGGCCGGCCGGCGCGATCCCGGCCACGCGCTACCGGGCCCAGGTCGACTCGGCCGGACTCGTCGTGTTCTTCCACGGCGGTGGATTCGTGGTGGGCGACCGGGCCAGCCACGACAACCTGGTGCGTCGACTCGCCCTGTCGACCGGTGCCGACATCCTGTCCGTCGACTATCGACTGGCTCCCGAGCATCGGTTCCCGGCCGCGGTCGACGACGCGGTCGCCGCCTGGCGTTTCGCCGTCGACAAGGCACCGCACTGGGGTGTGTCGACCGACCGTCTCGCGGTGGCCGGCGACAGCGCGGGTGGCAACCTGGCCGCGGTGGTGAGCCAGCAGGTGCGCGACGACGCGGTCACGCCCTGCCTGCAGATGCTCATCTATCCGGTGGTCGACTCGACCACGAAGCGGGCCTCACGCCGGGAGTTCGCCGAACGGCACTATCTCACCGACGAGCAGATCGACTGGTACCTGGACACGTACGTGCCCGACGAGGCCCACCGCGCCGACCCGCGTGTGTCACCGCTGCTGGCCGACGACCTCGCCGGACTCGCACCGGCGTACGTCATCGTCGCCGGCTTCGATCCGTTGCGCGACGAGGGCATCGCGTACGCCGACCGACTCAAGCAGGCCGGTGTCCCGGTGACCCTCGACCGCGCCGGCAGCCTCATCCACGCCTTCGCGAACATGACGCTGATCAGCCCGGACGCGCGTGCCGCCGTCGACCGGATCGGTGCGGCGTTGGCGTACGCCTTGCGCTGAGCCGCTCTGTGTTGCGGGTTTCGGCCGTGATCTCGGGGCGGCCAGCACCCCGGCAGCACACCCGACGATCACGGTCATCGCGCCGATCAGTTCGATGACGGTGGGCCGCTCGCCCAGCAACAGCCACGCCGCAGTGATCCCGACGATCGGCACGAGCAACGACAGTGGCGCCACACTGCTGGCGGGGTGACGCGACATCAGATACACCCACAGCCCGGAGCCGGCCACGGTGCCCAGCAGCACCGTGTAGGCAAGTCCGGCCAGCGCGAGCAGGCCGCCGGGTGAACCGAGCGTGGTCAGCGATTCGACACCGGCGGTGGGGCCGTCGAACACCAGGCTCATCACGGCGAACGGGATCGGCGGCACCACCGACATCCACAGGGTCATCCGCAGTGCGTTGTCGAGGCGGACGTCGGGGGCGGGCCGCGCGGGCGGGTGTTGGGCGGCCAGACGGCTGCCGATGTTGCCGAAGGCCCAGCCGAGGCCACCGAGCACGGTCAGCACCATCGGCACGAGTGCCCCGACGCCGAGCGGGTCTCCGCTGACCCGAGCGACTGCGATGACCACCATCCCGGCGACCGCCACGATGATGCCCAGCACCTGGAGCGGCGCCATCCGCTCGCGCAGGAACAGCACACCGAGCAGCACGGTGAACGGCGCGGATGTCTGCAGCACCAGCGACGCGAGTCCCGTCGGCATCCCCAGGTGCATGGCCAGGAACAGGAAGGCGAACTGGACGAACCCGAATCCGCAGGCGTACAGCAGAAACCAGCGCAGGTGGACGTGCGGGAAGGTGACGAACGCGATGACCGGAATCGCCATCACCGCGAAGCGCAGCGCTGCGCAGAAGAACGGCGGGAAGTGGTCGAGGCTGAGGCGGATCGCAATGAAGTTCAGTCCCCAGAGCGCCACCACTGCGAGCCCGAGGAGCCGGTCGCGGTTGGTCATGACGACCATCGTCGGCACAAGTTCGATCAAGAACAATCGAATTGTTATGCACCTACAATGAAGTTCTACTTCATTGTTTCGGTGGTATGGTCACCGCCAGCCGAGGGCGGGCGCCACGTGCGTCAGGATCGATTCGATCACGTGGGCGTTGTAGTCCACGCCGAGCTGATTGGGCACGGTCAGCAGCAGGGTGTCCGCGGCGGCAATGGCCTCGTCCTCGCCCAACTGCTCGATCAGCTTGTCCGGCTCATCGGCGTAGCTGCGGCCGAACCGCGCGACGGCGTTGTCGATCACGCCCACCTGATCGTCGTCGGAACCGCCGCGGCCGAAGTACGCGCGGTCGAGGTCGTCGACGATCGCGAAGATGCTGCGGCTCACCGACACCCGTGGCTCACGGGTGTGTCCGGCTTCGGTCCAGGCCTTGCGGAACCGTTCGATCTGTTCGGCCTGCAGCTGGTGAAACGGTACGCCGGTGTCCTCGGTGAGCAGCGTCGAACTCATCAGGTTCATGCCTTGCTGCGCAGTCCATTCCGCGGTCGCGCGGGTGCCCGCGCCCCACCAGATGCGATCACGCAACCCGGGTGATTGCGGTTCGATGGGCAACAGCCCCGGCGGGTTCGGGAACATCGGACGCGGATTCGGTTGCGCGAAGCCGCCTCCCGAGATGACCTGGAGGAAGACGTCGGTGTGGTGGCGCGCCATGTCGGCGTCGGTCGAGCCCTCCGGTGGTACGTAGCCGAAGTACTTGTAGCCCTCGATCACCTGCTCGGGCGATCCGCGGCTGATGCCGAGCTGCAACCGGCCGCCGGCGATCAGATCTGCCGCACCGGCGTCCTCGGCCATGTACAGCGGGTTCTCGTAACGCATGTCGATGACGCCGGTGCCGATCTCGATGCGGTCGGTCTTCGCGCCGATCGCCGACAGCAGCGGGAACGGAGAAGCGAGCTGTCGGGCGAAGTGGTGCACGCGGAAGTAGGCGCCGTCGGCCCCGAGTTCCTCGGCGGCAACCGCGAGGTCGACCGACTGCAGCAGTGCGTCCGACCCGGATCGCACCTGCGATCCGGGTGCATCCGACCAGTGCCCGAAGGACAGGAATCCGATGTTCTTCATGACCGGTAAATGATACTCCGGTCCGCTTTATTCCGTGCGCTGGTTCCGACGTAGGTTGAGGGGGTGGATGTGAAGCGGCTGCGGTTGCTGCGGGAGTTCGCCGACCGCGGGTCGATCGGAGCGGTGGCCGACGCGATGCACATGACGCCTTCGGCGGTGTCGCAACAACTGAAGGTGCTGGCGAAAGAGGCAGGCGTGGACCTGCTGGAGCAGGATGGCCGCCGCATCCGGCTGACCGACGCCGGTCGCGCGTTGGTCTTGCGGGCCGACGAGGTGATCGCCGCGGTGCAGCGGGCTCAGGAGGAGATGGAAGGGTACCGGTCGGGGGCCACGACGGTGCGGCTGGCGATGTTCCCGTCGGGTGCAGCGCTGTTGTTGCCGGGCGTCCTCGACCGCGTGGTCGGGTCCGGCGTCGAGGTGGCGGCCGCCGAACTCGACGTCGGTTATCCCGATGCAGCTCCCGCGCTCGCGGACTTCGACATCGTCGTGACCCATCGTGACGAGCGCACGCCACCCGTACGGGAACCGCGGGTCGAGGTCACCGAACTGATGCGGGAGCCGGTCGATGTGGTGGTCGCCGCCGGTTCCGAGTTCGCCGATCGCGGCGAGGTCGCGGTCGGTGACCTGGCCGACTGCGACTGGATCAGCGTGGAAGGCGGTTTCCCCGTGGACGACGTGCTGCTGTCGATGTCGGCGATCACCGGGGTGGCGCCGCGGGTGACCCAGCGCATGCTCGATTTCGGCACGATCCAGTCCATCGTGGCCGCCGACCACGGCATCGCACTGATACCCCGCTTCGCGGTGCGCCACCCCGGGGTGAAGCGGCTGACGCTCAAGGGAGTTCGCGCGGCCCGCGTCTACGAGGCGCTGACCCGACCGGGACGTCGGCGGGCGGTGGCCGATGTCGTCGGTCACCTGGCGGCATCTGCGGCGGCCGTCGGCCCGACGTGATCTGGGAATCCTGCCGGGATACGCCGGCAAGATGTCGCAGCTTCCGTCGGCACTGATCGCGCAGGGCCTCGCGTTCGTCGGATGCCAGGTGCCCGACGATGTCGGAACGACCGAGTGCCTCGGTGATTCGCCGATAGAACGTGATCGGCGCGGTACCGAACTCGACGAAGACCAGGTCGTCGGCGCCGTCGAACGGCATCCATCGCAGGGCATGGTCGATCATCGCCCGCAGATGGCGGTCCATCGGGACGGTCATGACGGCTCCTCGTTCTCGGCAGTGACTGCTGCGCGGAGTCACTATGGCGTAGATCACACCGATGGCGGGAGGGTTGCAGGGGGTTGCGCGTCTCGTCCGCAACGCACTGCAACTCTGGAGCGCGGACTACATGACCGGTCAGGCCGTGCTGATCGACGGTGGTCTGGTGGACCGCTGACCGGTCACGAGTCGTCGGTGAGGCCGGCGTCCCGAAGGGTCTTGTCGATGAACGTCTGAAACGCCCACGCGAGCGTCTCCCGAGAGCGGTGGCTGCCGTTCTCGTAGCCCACCAGCAGATACATGGCCGCCGTGGCGTAACGATCGGCGTCGGTTCGATCTCCCAGCACCTCGAGATAGGTGTCGGAGATGAACCGGCGCCGTTCGGCGTCGGCGTCGACCTGGACGGCGCGCACGTCGGGGTCGTGTTCGGCCCACACCCGGATCGCCGCCTCGGTGTCGTGGGGCAACCGCATCGCGATGTCGGTGAGGAACTGCAGGCGCCGGACCGGATCGGTCACCGTCCGGGCTTCGGCGATCGGGCGCCGACTCTCCTGTTCGCGCCAATGGCGGATGAGTGCAGCCGTGTACGCCGGCCAGTTCGGAAACGCGTGATAGAACGAGCCGGTGGTGGCGCCGACCACCTCGCATACGGTGGCCAACTTGAGTCCTGCATGCCCTCGATCTGCGAGAACTCGCAGTCCCGCATCCAGATATCGGACCTGGGCCGAATGGGACGGCGTACTGGCCTTCTTGTCGGTGGACGTCACAGGGTCAGTGTAGATGTGACTGCTTGCACAAAACCATAAGTCGACTTACGCTTGCTGCATTCGGACAGGAGAGCGCAGTGAGCACATCGAACCGCAATACCGGGCTGGACCCGGAGACCCAGTACACGCAGATCTATCGGAACCTGTCGACCTATGAGTTCCCGTGGGACATCAACCAGTCGCTGAGCTTCGCACTGTTCCGTACCTACGCCGTCCCCAGCATCGGTAACCTGCTCGACCGCACCGGTGCGTTCACGCAGCAGACGCAGAAGCGCTACGACGACACCGCGATCCTGCTCGAGGTGCCCCTCGTCGAAGGGTTCGACAGCGCTTCCGGCAAAGCCGCCATCCGCCGGATCAACCAGATGCACAAGATGTACGACATCTCCAATGACGACATGCGGTACGTGCTGTCGACGTTCGTGGTGGTCCCGGTGCGCTGGCTGGCGCAGTTCGGCTGGCGCGAGCTCACCGACACCGAGCGACTCGCGATGGTGCGCTACTACCAGGATCTCGGACGGCACATGGCCATCAAGGACATCCCGGACACCTACGAGGAGTTCGAGACCCTGATGGACACCTATGAGGACAAGCACTTCGCATTCGACGCCGGTGCGCGGCGCGTCGCCGATTCGACGATGGATCTGATGGCCTCGTTCTACCCGTCCGTCGCCAAACGTGGGGTGAACATCTTCAGCCGGTCACTCATGGACGAACCGTTGATCACCGCATTCCGGTATCCGGAGCCCGGTCCGGTCGCCCGAGCGCTGTCGGTGGGCGCACTCAAGGCCCGCGCCGGGCTGCTGCGGTTCTTCCCGGCCCGTCGCAAGCCGGCGCTGGTGCAGAACATGCCGCGAATCCGGTCCTATCCCAACGGATACGACATCGAGACGATGGGCACGTTCGCGCCGGGGTGTCCGGTGCACGTCGAGTAGCGCAGTACGCATGTGCGCGCCGACAACGGCAACTAACGTCGACCTCAACCCATCGGGGATGAGGAAGGCTCGCCATGCGCACACGACACGATGTCTGGCGGTTGACCCGCGACGACGGTGATTGGCCGGAGGTGCTGGAAGCCTATCGGTCGGCAGTGCGGGCCATGCGTGATCTGGACCCACCCCCAGGCGGGTCGCCCACCGAGCCACGGTCGTGGCAGTTCCAGGCGGCGCTGCATGGCCGAAACCGCGCAGACGGCCGCCCCGACACCCGCCACGGCTGGAGTGCGTGTCAGCACGGGAGCTGGTTCTTCCTCGCCTGGCATCGGATGTATCTGGCGGCTTTCGAACTGCTCATCCAGGGCTTCCTCGACGACGACGACTGGTCACTGCCCTACTGGTACGCCATCGACCCCGACGACCCGGCCGGTGCTGCGCTGCCACCGGCTTTTCGAGATCCGGCGGCGGACAACGAGCTGTTCACCGCCGAGCGCTCTGCGGAGATGAACGCCGGCCGACCGCTCGACGGACTCGACTTCCTCGCACCGGCCGTGCTCAGCGCCCTCGGCGACGACGTGTACGCGACCGACGACGGGACCAACTCGTTCGGCGGCGGGCGACGCGACCGGCCGGCCTACAGCGGGGGCGAGCAGGGGTCGCTCGAAGACGCCCCGCACGGCAGCGTCCACGTGCTGGTGGGCGGTGTCATCACCGCCGCCGACGGCACACCGCTGCGTCGCGGCTGGATGGGACAATTCGACACCGCGGCACTCGATCCGGTGTTCTGGCTGCATCACGCCAATATCGACCGGCTGTGGCAGGTGTGGCTCGACATCGATCCCGACCGCACCAACCCAGTCGGCGAGAGCGCTTGGCGCGACACGCGTTTCACCTTTCCCGCATTCGCCGGCGGGGACGTGTCGTGGTCGATCGGCGACGTCGTCGACACCCGGGCGCTGGGCTACGTATACGAGAGCAGCGCAGCGCCGTCGGCGATCGCCTCGGTTGCCCGCCGCGGCCCACTGGAACGGATCGAGGTCGCATCGGGTCCGCCACGCGATGGTCGGCCCGAGGTCGTCGGCGGAGTCGTCGACGTGCCGCTCTTCGACGACACGGCCACGACCATCGAGATGGCGCGTCCCGCCACCCGCGGACTCGAATCGCTCGACGAGCGGCGGGTGCTGTTGCGGCTGGAGGGCATCACCGGCATGGTGTGCGCACCGCTCTACACCGTGTACCTGAACATTCCCGCCGGTACGCCGGCGGCCGACTTCCCGGAGCGCCTCGCCGGCACCATCGCCACCTTCGGGGTCGCGGAGGCGTCGGTGCCGAGTCGCGCACAGGACGGCACCGGGGTCACCAAGGTTCTCGACATCACCGCGGTGCGGGATCGGCTGCTCGCCGACGGTCTGTGGGACCCCGACACGGTGACCGTCCGCTTCGAACCGGTCGGCCCGACCGGTCCGGCGGTGCTCGGCGACGGCCCCGCAGATACCGCGACCACACCCGACATCCGCGCCGCCCGCGTCGTCGTGGTGCTGGCGTGACGGTGAAGCGTTGACCCGCGCGCTGGTGGTGTGGCCCACGCCCGCGCCACGGCTGCTGGTGTACACGTCAGCGGTGGTGGCCGGTGTCGCCGTGCTGGCCTGGCATGCCGGCGCGCACCACGCGACGCCGATGGCGCGCGACGGTCCACCGCTGACGACGCTGGGCGTCGCGGTGATGTGGTGGACGCTGATGGTGATCGCGATGATGTTCCCGCTGGTCGCCGACGACGCGGTCCGTGTGTGCGAGGCCGGTTTACGGTCCCGTCGACTGCCATCGCTGGTGGCCTTCCTCGCCGGCTACCTGGCCGTGTGGGTCGTGATCGGCGCGCTCGGCATCAGCGCGGCGAGTGTTCTCTGGCCGCACGGTGCGCCGACGGCCGCCGTCCTCGCCATTCTGCTCGCGGCCGCCGCGTGGCAGCTCACACCGGTCCGGCGCCAGACCTTGACGCGTTGTGGTGGAAGACCGTTCGTCGCGGTGACCGGATGGCGGGCGCTGGGTGATTGCGCTCGCCACGGCCTGGTCAGCGGCCGGCGCTGTGTGATCACCTGCGGCGTCGCGATGCTCACGATGGTGCTGATTCACAGCCTCATCGTGATGGTCGTCGTCTCGGCGGTGCTGTACACCGAACGTCGGGTCGGCCCGAATCCGGATCGGCGCCACAACGGGGTCGAGTCATTTGCGCTGGTTCTCCTCGCCGGCCTGGTCGGTTGGTGGTCGCTGCGCAACGTCGGTCCCTTACCGTGACCAGCGGACCCGGCGGATCCCGGGCTCACCAGTGCGCGTCGCCCAGATCATCGAGCGCGGCAGCCGATTCCAGTGCTGCGGGCATGGTGTCGGCGGTGCGTAGAGTCGCCATCCCCAGCCCGGTCCGCTTTTCCAGCTCGGTGATCGGGGTCTGATACACGGTGAGTTCGTCGAGGTCGGCGAACGACTCCGGGCCGGTGGCGAGCGCGGCGTCCAGCGCCGTGCCCTGGTCGGCGAGGAAGCCGGTGGCACGCAGCCGCCCGTCCTGCACACGCGCGACGATCTTCCAGAACTCGCGCGGGATCGCGACCTCGCGGTAGCGCGGATCGTCCACGCCGAACACGGGTCCGGTGACGACGATGATCCGCGCCCTGTCGGTGGCCGCGTTACGCAGCGCGTAGTTCTCGATGCCCTGCCACAGATGCTGATTGAACGACGAGATCTGTGGACAGCAGTTGGTGAAATGGAAGGTGTCATCGGCGGCACGTTTGGCGGTTTCGGGACTGCCCCAGGCCGGGTCGAGCCGGCGCACCAGATGGCCGCGGTCGAACACCCGGGGCCGCTGCGCAGCGAACAGGCTCTGATCGAGCTGAGCGTGCTCGGGGATGCGCGGATCGGTGTACCAGACCTCGGCGGCCTCGACCGCGCCGGTGCGCCGATTGATGCTGCGCAGCCGGCGGCCGTCGACGTCGACGATCGTGAACAGCGGCATCCGTCGCGTCGCGTGCACGACCAGTGAGAAATGGTGATACCGCAGCAGAGTCGACGCGGCGGTGGCTCGTCCACCACCGGGCACCGCGCATTCCTTCAGCAGTGCCGCAGACAGTTTCGGCGGCCCGACGCGGACCGGCAGGTAGTCGTCGTGGTGTCCGCGGCGGTCGTCGTAGTGCTTGTCGGGAGCATCGTTGCGTTCGAGGGGGATGGAGTCCACGGCGGCGGGGACCGCAGCCGGTGTGGTCGCCTGTGGGCGTGCCCCGGCCGCGATGTCGGGTCGTCGGGAGTCCTGGGTGATGACCAGTTGTGGGAGCCGGAGATCGCCGGCCGCGATCGTGACGGTGGGTGCATCGGCGATGTCGGCCATCGTGGGCTCGCGAGCGCCCACGCCGCGACCGGCCGACACGGGTGGAGTCATGCCTGTGGTCGGCGGATTGAGGGCTTCCGCCAACAGGTTTCGGCGTCCTGGGGGGAGAGTGTCGTGTACGCCGCGCAGCGCCGTGACGATCGCGCTGATCCGGATGCCCTCGTTGCACTCATCGGGGACCGGTCGGCCGTCGTCGAGTCGGGTGTCGTTGTGTGACCCACCGGCGTGGTGCAGGGCCACCAGATCGAACTCGTCGTTGAACACCGGACTGCCACTCGAGCCGCGTAGCGTGTCCGCGGAGTAGTAGAGGGTAGTGCCCTTGCTGCCCCGGCCGAGCACCCGATTCTCGCGCAGCGCAATCTGTTTGAAGTCTCCGTCGGGATGCTGCACCACGGTGACGAAATCACCTTCGGCGTGTTTGTCCCCTGCCGACGACAACGCGGTCCACCCGAAGGTCGCGAGATCGCGGTCACCGGTGAGCCGCGGGCCCACCGCGACGAGACTGACATCGAGCTCGTCGACCGGGCACGTCCAGAAGAACGTGGAGGGATCCAGCCGGTACTCGCTGACCGGTTCGGGCAGATCATCCACCCCGAGCTGGTAGTCGAACTGGATGCTGCCGCCGGCCGCCACTGCGTCGGATTCGATGACGTGGTGGTTGGTGAGGAACAGGTGCGGCGACACCATGACCCCGGTCCCGCGCGGGCGGCGCCGGTCGTCGAGAACGCGGGCGACCGCCGCCGCCGAGGTGCGGGCGAGGTCGAGGAAACAGATGGGCACGTAGTCCGGGGTGGCACCACCGACCAGCGCCTCGAGGGTGTCCCGGTTCGCGGGCGCGACGAGCGCGGCAACCTTCTGCTTGGTCATCGGCGCCAACTCGCCGAGCACGGAGGCGTCGCCGTCGGCGAGCCTCGTGACCTCGGTGTCGCTGAGGTCACCGTTGGTGACGGCGGCGAGCCTACGCTGCAATCGTGCGGGGTCGGATTCGGCGAACAGGGTGACCATGACCGCAACCTCCGGATCGGGTGTGATCCCCAGGATCGCGGAGTCTGCGCCGCGCCACATGCGTAGCGCACTACCCCAATCACGTTGCGTCGAGACGCCACGAACTACGGTCGAGACGCCACGAACAAGGTCAATACGCCATGAACAAGATCTCGTCGCGGCTGTAGTCGTGCCCCGGGTGATTCTCCTTGAGATGCTCGCGGACCTTCTGCACCAGATCGTCCTCGTCGGTGCCCTTCATCGCCTCGCCGCACGGGCAGTTCAGACGCGTCTTCGGTCGGTTCATACGGTCCTCACCTCGGTTGGCCGGTGCGCGGTGTGTCCCTGCGCAGTGTGTCCGGACTACTCGCGCGAGCGTACCTGTGACGCGCATCTCACGGGAGGGCCCTGGGGTCGAACACCGCCACCAGAGCGACGGCGCAGGCCATCGCTACTGTGGCCATGTGACGCATTGTCCGAACGGAGGAGTCCCGCAGCCGCTGATGGTTGGGAGCCCTACATCCACGGACGGTGTGTGACACGTGCGTCGATTCCGATACTCGACACCGTTCGTACTGCTGAGTGCCGTGGCCCTGGTGGCGTCTGCGCTGGTCGGCGCACCATACGCCGCCGCGCACTCGGCCATCGGTGAGCCGGGTCGGGCGATCGCGCTCTCCCAGCTGGGGCAGTGGGGCGGTCTGGACCGTGTCGTGCGGCTGTCGTATCTGACCAAGGACGCGCGCGGTGCCGTGGTACCCGCGAGCGGCATCGTCCGGCTCCCCGACGGTCCGCGGCCCCGCGACGGATGGCCGGTCGTCTCGTGGGCACATGGCACCTCCGGACTCGGGGAGAGCTGTGGGCTCGCGGACTCCGACGATCTGATCCGGTCGACGGCGCCGGTGGTCGAAGCGCTCACCGACGCGGGGTATGCGGTGGTGGCCACCGACTACATCGGGCTCGGCCCGGACTCGCTCGGCCCACACGCCTACCTGCACACCCGGTCGGAGGCGACCGCCGTCATCGACATCGTCAAAGCCGCCCGCACCGTGGTCATCGGGCTCTCGGACACGTGGGCGGCGGCCGGATCATCGCAGGGTGGCCATGCCGCATTGGCGGCGGGCCACTACGCCGACAGATATGCGCCCGAACTGGACTTCCGCGGCACGGCGGCGTTGGCCCCGGCATCGAACTTCGAGGACGTCATCTGGTTGATGCGCCCCGGTATCCCCGCGTTGCCCCGGGCGATGTCGGGACCGCTCGCGGCCATCCTGGCCGGGATGTCGGCCAATCAGCAGGATGTCGACGTGGCGTCCTACCTCTCCGATTTCGGCAAGCGTGCCGTCGACGAGGTGGGTCGATCGTGCGGTCCGAACTGGGAGTCGATCCTCGACGGCAAACGGCCGGACGCGCTGTTGTCGAAGCCACTCGGCGACGACGCCTTTCGGGACGCTCTCCGCGACTACATGACGGTGCCGGTGGCCGAGCAAGGCGGACCGATCCTCATTGTGCACGGACTGCGCGATATCACCGTGCCCATCCCGATGACCCTTCGCTTGTTGCGCGAGTTCCGTGAGGCCGGCACCGACTATGAGCTCGAGACGATCAACACCGATCACACCGACCTGCGTGCCGACGGCGGAATGGACGATGTCCTGGACTTCCTGGACCGGGTGATCCCCGCCGGATGACCGCACCCGGGTTGGGGATCACCGGGTCGCGGATCACCCGGTTGGGGGGCCGTCGCGGTCAGCTCAGCGCCTTGGCCTTGAGCGACTCGAACTCCTGCTGATCGATCGTGCCGGCGTCGAGAAGCGCTTTCGCATCCGCGATCTGGTCGGCCGACGACTTACCGGCCACCGACCGGATGTAGGCGTCGGACTGCTGCTGCATCTGGCTCTGCGCCTCGGCGGCGCGTCGCGACATCCCCGGCCCGCGAGCGATCAGGTAGACCAGTGCAGTCAACCACGGGATGAAGATCAGCAACACCATCCACACGGCTTTCCACCAGCCGGACAGTGCCCGATCCCGGAAGAGGTCGCTGATGATCCAGAACAGCATCATCAGATAGGCCACGAAGATGAAGATCACCACCGTGTACCAGATGAAATCCCAGAACGAATCCCACATGTCGTCACTCCTTGAACGCGGCGGCATGGCGATGCCGCAGACGGATCGTCAGGCCAGCATGCCTGCTGCGAACCCACTGGGGATCACCTGGAACGGGTGACTTCGTCTCGTCGTCGCCGATTCACCCGTCACGGAGGATGTCTTCGGGTCCACAGCGTGAGACGGTCGGAGCGTTGACCGGCGGGTTCGATCTCGCCGTGCGAGGATTTCGCGGGGATCGACAGAGCGGAGACATGACGTGAGTGAGCCGACCGGGGACCGCGCAGAACCAGACGCGGGTGGCGATCATCCGGAGGACGCCGGCGCGGAACGGTCCGCGGGCACCGCTGCTGAGCGCCCAGTCGACGGAAAAGGGCGCCCACTCGACACCGACGAGCGTGCGGAACTCGAACGTTTACGGGCGCAGGTCGCCGACCTCACCGCGACCCGAGCGCCGGCGCCGCATCGTCGCATGTTCTGGCGACGTTTCGCCGCGGTGGTGCTCGTGGTGTTGTGCGCCGTACTGACCCTGCTGTCGGTGACGACGCGCTATGTGCGCGGCGAACTCCTCGACACCGACCACTATGTCTCGACGGTGGCACCGCTCGCCTCCGATCCCGCGGTGCAGAATCAGGTCACCGACTCGATCACCGCGGCAATCGATGAGCAGGTCGACATCCGGCAGATCACCGAGGACGCCCTGCAGCAGCTCGTCGACCTCACCCCGGCCGAGCGACCCCGCCTCGATCAGACCGTTGTGGGGCTGGCCCCGGTCCTGGCCAACCAGGCGGAATCGTTCATCCAGCAGACGGTCAGCCGATTCGTGCAGTCCAACGAATTCGAACAACTGTGGATGGCAGCCAACCGCGCCGCACACCAGTCGGTGGTCGCCGTCCTCACCGGCGACACCGAGCGCGGCGCCGTCGAGGTCGACCCCAACGGCACCATCAGCATCGAGCTCGGCCCGATCATCGAACAGGTCAAACAACGGCTGGCCGACCGGGGATTCTCCTTCGCCAACAACATCCCCGAGGTCGACAAGAGCTTCGTGGTGTTCGAATCACCGCAGCTGGCCGATGCGCAACGTTGGGTCAACGCGTTGGACAAGGTCGCCGACGTGTTGCCGTGGCTGGCGCTCGCCGCCGCGATCGGCGCCATTCTGGTGATCGGTACGGGGAGCCGGCTACGGATGACCGCGGCTGTCGCGATCTCGATTGCCGTCGCCATGCTCGTGTTGGCGATCGGGCTGCTCATCGGGCGCGCGGTGTACATGAGTGAGATCCCCGCCGACGTACTCGCACCGGATGCCGCCCGGGCGATCTTCGATACCGTCGTCAACCCGCTGCGGCTGGCGTTGCGGGCGGTGGCCGTGGCCGCGCTGGTGGTGGCCGTCGTCGTGTTCTTCGCCGGCGGGTCCCGGTCCGCGCAGGCTGTCCGGCGCGGCTTCAGTGGTGGCATCGGGGCGCTGGACGCACGACGCAAACAACGCGAACCCAACGCCGTCGAACAGGCGCTGTATCAGGCACGGATTCCGGTACGCATCGCCGTCGTGGTCGCGGCCGCCTTGATCTTGATGTTCTGGTCCTATCCGACGGGGCTGGTGGTGATCTGGACGGTCGTGATCACCTGCCTGGTGCTCGCGGCGCTCGAGATCGCGATGCGGCCGGCCCGGCGGGACCGGCAGGTCGAGGCCGCGCAGTAGCGCTCAGTCGGATCGGTCGGTCGCGCCGTGGCCGTCGCGGGCCTTGCGGCGGGCCACCCCCTTTGCCACCAACGACGCCGAGTCGATGGGTGCGGGTGATCGGACGACGGGGTGTCCGATCACTGCACGCCGGGTGAACCGGCCGTGACGCATAGGCATTGAGATCGCCTCCCTCGAGCGGTGGTCGCCCTCGATGATGCCAGGTCAGCGTGGTCAGGGTGCTCATCCCGGCCGGATGATCACTCGCCCGTGGGTCTGCTTGCCGATATCATCTTCTCGAGGGTCCCCGAGGTCGGGTCGGGGTTGACACGGAGTGGGTGCCGCGTGGACACGCCGAGAGGTCGACTGTCGCCGAGGTTGCGGCTACGTACTGCCCGGCCCGCCCTGCCGCCGACCTACGTCCATCGGGCCCGGCTCGACGACGCCCTGACCGCGTGCGGGCCCGGCGATGTCGCTGTGGTCGCGGCCGGTCCCGGGTATGGGAAAACGCTCGCCGTCTCGGCGTGGCTACAGCGACGGGCCGTCGACGGTCCGGTCGCGTGGCTCGCGGTCGGCGAGCGCGGTGGGCTTCGCGGCTTCTGGAACGACGTGCTCGGCGCGCTCGGTGCCGCCGGTGCGCCGACCGGGCCGAGCGGACTCCACGACATCGCGCCCGCCATGGCATTCGCCGAGTCCGAGGTGGATCTGATCATCGACGGGATCGCCGCCGCACCTGCCCCGGTGACGCTGGTCCTCGACGATCTGCACCGCATCCGCGCGCCCGAGGTCATGCATTCGATCCGCCATCTGATCGCGCGCCAACCCGAGCGGCTGCGACTGATCCTCATCACCCGTACGGCGGCCGAGTTGCGGCTCCAGCGGGTGCGGCTCGACGGCCGGCTCACCGAGATCACCACGCGTGACCTGCAGTTCACCGCCGACGACGTCGTCGAGTTCGGTAGGTGCGTCGGCACCGATTTCACCGCCGCCGACGTCGATGCGCTCCTCGAGCGAACCCAGGGATGGGCGACCGGACTGCGCCTGGCGGTGCTCAGCGCGCGCGACGACCTCGGCCATGTCACGACCCCGCGACTCACCGGGCAGAACGAACTTGTGGCGGCCTATCTGCTGGAAGAGGTGCTCGAGGACCTTGCCCCGACCGACCGCAGATTCCTGCTGGCGACGTCGGTCGTGGAGACCATCACACCGTCGTTGGCCCACGCGCTGACCGGGCGGGTGGACAGTCGCCGGGTCCTCGACAACCTGGTTGCCGGCAACGTGCTGACCGTGCGACTGGCCGACCGACCCGATTGGTACGCCTACCATCCGCTGTTCCGGGAACTGCTCGTCTATCGGCTCGGCGCCGAGAATCCGGATGCGCCCGCCGATCTGCACAGTCGTGCGGCGCGCTGGTGGGTGGACAACGGTGACCCGATCGCCGCGATCGGCCACTTCGCCCGGGCCGGTGCCTGGCACGACGTGACCGCCGTGCTCGGCAACGTGGCCGGCCCGCTGGTGGTGTCCCCACAGGCATCGTCGCTGGCCGCCGAACTCGAGGCGGCGGCGACGGAGGCGGCGCGCCGACCCACCGCCGATACCCTGCTGGCCACAGCTGTCCTCTGCTATCACCGCGGTGACTTCGCCGAGATGTCGCGCAGTGCCGAGGATGCCGGTCGGCTTCTGGATGCCGACCCTCACCGTTCGTCGCCGGGTTCGCGGATACTGATCGCGCTGACCCGTATGGTCACCGCGCGCACCAGTCGGCTGCTCGAACTGATCGACCGCTGCGACGACGTGCTGGCGCTGGTGGCGCAGGCATCCCGCGTCGAGGTCCCCGCGGCCCAGGCCTACGCGCTGCTGGCTCGCAACAATCGAGGGATCGGGCTGTTTCACCGTGGTGATATCGATGCGGCTGCAAGAGAACTCGTGGCAAGTCGCGCCACCGCAGAGGATCTCGGCCTGGATCTGACAGCATTGGCCGCCGAGACCTATCTCGCGTTGACGGATCTGGTACGCGGAGATCTGACCGTGGTCGCCGAGCGCATCGCTGCGATGACCGTAGTGGTCGACGGTCACGGGTGGACGCGGCAGCCACAAGCGGTGGCGCTGTACGCGTCGCAGGCACTGCTGCACCTCGAACGCAATGATCTCGATGCCGCCGACCGGGCGGTATGGATGGGACGCCGCGCCGTCGGTCCGGGGTGTGACATCGCAGCACTGCTGATCGTCGAGGCCGCCGCCGCGGGTATCGCGGTTCTCCGGGCCGACGCGTACGGGGCACGCGCGGCATGCCGGCGCCTCGAGGCAGCCCGGCAGATGTCGTCCGGGCTGCCTGCGCTGCTGTGCAGCTGGCACGAGGTGGTGGTCGCGGAGACACGAATCCTGATGGGCGAGGCCGAATCCGTGATCGCCTTCCTGGGGGAGTCGTCGTCGGCGGCCACCTACTCCGGTGCGTTGACGCGCGTCGTGCTGGCCAAGGCGCATCTGGCGGCCGACCGGCCCGCAGCGGCGATCGACGCGCTGGGCCTCACGGCCGGGTTCGCACCGCACCGGCTGCAGGCGGTCGAGGCCGAACTGCTCTCAGCCGTGGCCTGGGCTCGGCTGCACCGGGAGTCGGTGGCGCTGGAACACCTGGCGACGGCGGTACGGCTGGCGGCGCCGGTGCGACAGATTCGGCCGTTCGTGGCCGGTGGGCCGTGGACGGCCGGGTTGCTCACCCGCCTGGACCACACGACCACCGACGAGCCGGAGTTCCTGCGTGAGCTGATCGGTGTCTGTGGTCGAGGTCAGATGGTGGAGGCGACATCCGCTGTGCCGCCGCCGATGGAATCGCTGACCGACCGCGAGTTGATGGTGCTGCGCTACCTGCCGACGATGTACAAGGCAGCCGAGATCGCCGCGGATCTGTTCGTATCGGTGAACACGGTGAAGACCCACCAGCAGTCGATCTACCGCAAGCTCGGGGTGTCCTCCCGCCGGGACGCGGTGGACCGGGCGAAGGAGTGCCACCTGATCTGAGGTTCGGCTCAGGCGTCCTCGTCGTCGCCCCGCAGGGTGGCCGCGATCGCCTGGGCGGGAATGCGCCCCTGCGCCACCAGCGTTGCCCCGGACGCGCGAACGGCTGCGGTGAAGGAGGTCGCCGTCAGGTATTCCCACACGATCACCACCGCACACCGGCCCGGCGCGATCGCACTGGCCAGATTGTGCACATCCTCACCGGCGAGTATCTCCACCAGCGATGCGTCCAGTCCGCGTAATCCCCGGTCGGTCAATTCCTCGAACTCGGTGACCGTGAGGTCGCCGGCGCCATCGCGTTCGACGATGAGCAACTCGAGGATGCGCAGCGTGCGATCCGACACCGAGCGGATGATCTGGTCGGTCATCTGCTCGGTCAGAGTCGTTGTGCCCTGGGGAAGTTCGATGACGAGATAGTCGATCGGACCCAGCTCGCACGGTTCGTGTCCGGTCGAGGCCACCATGCGCTCCTCCTCGCCGGGGGGATGGGTTCGAGGTCGTTGAGACGACCTGATCGTGGATACCTTCGATTGTGTGTGACAACCGTCCCGGGCCGGTCATCCGGAACGGGTGATTGCATCGGGTCCGATGACTCGGGCCGGACAACGGGCCACACACGAGAATGGGCCGGAACCCTCGGCGGGGATCGCCCGCCCGGCTGGTTCCGGCCCAGTCTCTGGCACGATGCGCGCGGAGGTCGTCCGGGCATCGCGGGTCATCGGGCGGCGTCAGACCGCCGCCGTGATCGGGATGTGCTGCGCGTGGTGTTACGGAGCCCAGGTACGCGGCGCCGTTTCGGCGACGGCGCTGAGGTCGGGGCCGGCCACCCGGTGGGCGCGGTTGACCGCCGACACGACCGCACGCAGGCTGGCCGTGGTGATCGACGATGCGACTCCCACACCCCAGACGGTCTCGCCGTTGACCTCGGTCTCCACGTACGCGGCTGCGCTCGCGTCACCACCGGAGGTCAACGCGTGCTCGCTGTAGTCCAGCACCCGTACGTCGAAACCGACCGTCGAGAGGGCGTCGACGAACGCGGCGAGCGGGCCGTTGCCGCGGCCACTGATCTCGCGTTCCACCCCGTCGACCTTCACCACGGCGGAGATGTTGTCCTCGCCGCCGTCGACCTCGGCCGCATCCACCTTCTGGCGCATACGTTCCAGCGGGCGGACCGGGTTCAGGTACTCCTCGGCGAAGACGTCCCACATCTCCTTCGGGTTGACCTCACCGCCCTCGCCGTCGGTGATCTTCTGGATCTCCTTGCTGAACTCGATCTGCAGCCGGCGCGGCAGATTCATGCCGTGGTCGGCCTTCATGATGTAGGCGACACCGCCCTTGCCGGACTGGCTGTTGACGCGGATCACCGCTTCATAGTTGCGTCCGACATCCTTGGGATCGATCGGCAGATACGGCACCTGCCACAGGATGTCATCCATATCCTGATCGGCGTCGTCGGCGTCGAACTTCATCTGATCGAGGCCCTTGTTGATCGCGTCCTGGTGGCTGCCGGAGAAGGCGGTGTACACCAGGTCGCCGCCGTAGGGGTGACGTTCGGGCACGTTGAGCTGGTTGCAGTACTCGACGGTGCGCCGGATCTCGTCGATGTCGGAGAACGTGATCTGCGGGTCCACGCCCCGGCTGAACAGGTTCATGCCCAGGGTGACCAGGCAGACGTTGCCGGTGCGCTCACCGTTACCGAACAGGCAGCCCTCGATGCGGTCGGCGCCCGCCTGATAGCCGAGTTCGGCTGCGGCGACGGCGGTTCCACGGTCGTTGTGTGGGTGCAGGCTCAGGATGATGGAGTCCCGTCGCGCAAGGTTGCGGTGCATCCACTCGATGGAGTCGGCGTACACGTTGGGGGTCGCCATCTCGACGGTCGCCGGGAGGTTGATGATCATCGGGTTCTCCGGCGTCGGAGCGATGATCTCGGTGACCGCATCGCACACCTGCTTGGCGTAGCTCAGCTCGGTGCCGGTGTAGGACTCTGGTGAGTACTCGTAGCGCCACTGGGTGTCGGGGTACTTCTGCTGCTCGGCGAGCACCTTGTGCGCCGCGTCGGTGGCGATCTTGGTGATCGCGTCCTTGTCGGCGCGGAAGACCACCCGGCGCTGTAGCACCGAGGTGGAGTTGTAGAAGTGCACGATCACCTTGCCGGCGCCTCGGCAGGCGTCGAAGGTGCGCTCGATCAGCTCCGGGCGGCACTGGGTGAGCACCTGGATGGTGACGTCGTCGGGGATGGCGCCGTCCTCGATGATCTCGCGGACGAAGTCGTAGTCGGTCTGGCTGGCCGACGGGAAACCGACCTCGATCTCCTTGTAGCCCATGCGCACCAGCAGCTCGAACATGCGGCGCTTACGGGCGGGACTCATCGGGTCGATCAGCGCCTGGTTGCCGTCGCGCAGATCGACGGCGCACCACGCCGGGGCGGTGGTGATGGTCTTGTCGGGCCAGGTGCGGTCGGGCACCGCCACGTTCTCGACCTCGTCGGCGAACTGGCGGTAGCGGTGTACCGGCATCGCCGAACTGCGCTGGGTGTTCCAGACCGGTTGGTCTGCGGGGATGGGGCCGGCGGGCTCGACGATGCGGCTCGTGCCGGAGGTGAAGCTGTCTGCTGGTGCCATGATGGTCATTCTCCGTGGATCAGATCGGGTGAAGATGACCGGCGCGTGAAAAGGCCCCGCGACGGAGGGCCGGTCGAATCAGACCCCGCCGCGGCAACCGAGAAGGAGTGCACGCTGCATGTGCTGGACTGTACTCCCCGCCACGGTCGCGGATCAAATGCCCTCTGGCGAACGTCGGTCGGACGGCCGATACGGGGTGCCCCAGGTGTCGGCGAAGGCGACCTCGGCCAGCGGCAATCGGGTGCGCGGCCGGGCGTCGCGTTCGCGGATCTCCGGTGCCACGTTCGTGGGGTCGGCCACGCGGCCGATGCCGAGCAACACGAGCGGACGCCGGTCGTCGGGGATGCCGAACCGCCGCCGGGCCGCGTCGGGGTCGAAACCGGCCATCGGATGGCCGTTGAAGCCGAGCGCGCCCGCCTGCAGGATCATCTGGGACACAGCCAAACCCGCATCGACTGCGGCGTAGGTGCGGGCCTTCTCGTCGTCGGGCTCGGCGCTGGTGCACACGAGCACCAGCGCCGCCGACGCCGGCGCCCATCCCGCGTTGCCACGGGTGAGGATCTCGGTGAGTCCGGCGAACGTGGCATCGCCGCGCACGCCGACGACGAACCGCACCGGCTGCATGCGGCCCCAGGTGGGCGCCCAGCGTCCGGCCTCGAGGACGGCGGTCAGGTCGGCGGCGGTGATGGTCGCATCGGGGTCGTAGCCGCGCGCACTGCGCCGGCCGGCGATGAGTTCGTGCACTCCGCCAGGCTACGGGTGCACGACCTCGGCGCCGGTCACCGTCGGTGACGTCGGTCGGCCGGCAGCGGGAGCGGGCCGGGGGCGCATCACCACGGTCAGCACCACCGCGAGCACGCCGAGTGCGATCACGCTTGCCAACGATGCGGCGTGCATCCCGTCGACGAAGGCGACCCGCGCCGCGCCGGCGAGTTCGGTGCCACTGCTGCCCATCTCGGTTGCCCGATGCAACGTGTCGCCCAGGGTGTCGCCGAAGCTCCAGCCGTCGGAGCGTTCCCGGAACACCAGCGTCGCCAGTGAACCGAGCAGCGCGAGACCCATCGCGGTGCCCAGCTCGAAACTCGTCTCGGAGATGCCGGATGCGGCGCCGGAGCGTTCCACCGGCACCGACCCCACGACGACGTCGGAGACCAGACTGAACACGATGCCGTAGCCGATGCCCGCGATCGAGGTGAAGGCCAGGTACACCCATAGCGGGCTCGACAGCGACAGTGCCAGCAATCCGAGGTTTCCGAGCGCGGCGAACAGCACCGCCCCGACGAATGCGGTACGCAGCCCGAACGCCACCACCACCCGGGAGGCCCCGATGGAGAACACGGCCACCGCGACCGCCATCGGCAGGCCGGCCAGCGCCGCGGTGAGCACGTCGAACCCGCGCACCGACTGCAGATACACGCCGGTCAGGTACGACATACCGCCCAGTGCCATCATGCCGACGAGTGCTGTCGACACCGCCGCGCTGAACTGCGGGTTGCGGAACAGGGCGAGATCGAGCAGCGGTGCGGGCGCCCGGCGTTGGTGCGCCAGGAACGTGACCAGCATCGCCAGGCCGAACAACCCGATGACGACGACGCCGCCGTCGAGGCCTTCGGCGGCCATCGTCTTGACCGCGTACACCACCGGCAGGATGCCCAGCAGCGACAGCACGACGCCGACCACGTCGAACCGCGCCACCACCGGGGCCCGGTACTCCGGCACGAGTCGCGGGGCGGCGACGAACAGCACCGCCAGCACCGGCACGTTGATCAGGAACACCGCACCCCACCAGTAATGGTGCAGCAGCACGCCGCCGACGACGGGCCCGATCGCGCTGCCGCCGGCGAACGCCGCGGTCCACACGCCGATGGCCTTGGCCCGCTCGCGGGCATCGGGGAACATGTTGGCCAGCAGCGACAGGCTCGACGGCATCAGCGTGGCGCCACCGACGCCCATCAGCGCGCGTGCCGCGATCAGCACCGCCGCGTTCGGTGCGAACGCGGCGATGACCGAGGCCAGGCCGAACAGTGCGGCGCCGGCCAGCAGCACCCGACGCCGACCGATGCGGTCGCCGACGTTGCCCATCGTGATGAGCAACCCGGCGATCAGGAAGCCGTAGATGTCGAGGATCCACAGTTGCTGCGCGGCGGTGGGGGCCAATGCGTCGGTGATGGCGGGGATCGCCAGATAGAGCACGGAGAAGTCCATCGACACCAGCAGCACCGGCAGCGTCAGCACCGCCAGACCCCACCACACACGTCGATCGGCGCCGGACGGGTTCCGGTGCCGATCGGATGACGAGATGATGACGGACATGGGAGTGCTCCTCGGTTCTGCTCGCGGCGGCGACGAACGGTGTCGCGTACGCCGTACGCAACGACGGTACTCCACGTGGGTACGCTGTACGCAAATCATTTATTCCCGCAGGTGGTGGTGCACACACGCGGGTGGCACGGAAGGGAGTCGTCGGTGGCGTCAGCGGACAAGGGGACCGCGAGCCTGAAGCTGACCCTGGAGGCGATCGTGGACACGGCCATCGCGGTGGCCGACCGCGACGGGATCGGCGCGTTGTCGATGCGCCGCATCGCCGACGACCTGGGCGTCGGGGCGATGTCGCTGTACCGCCATGTCGACGACAAGGATGCGCTGCTGCAGGAGATGTCGGAGGAGATCGGCCGGCGGTTCCCGTATCCGGTCGATGACCCCGCGCACTGGGGCTGGCGGGACCGGGTGCGGGTGGTGGTCGACATCGACTGGAAGCTGTATCGGCGACATCCCTGGGTCGTCCTGGCCTATTCGTCGCCACGACACAGCTTCGGCGACGAGTCGCTGCGGTGTCTGGACTGGTTCGCCGCCGGGTTCCTCGACCTGGGCGTCGACCTGGTGGAGGCCACCGGCATGGCGTTGACCGTGTGGAGTCACGTGCATGGCGTGGCGCTGGTGGCGGTGAGCGATGATCTGCTGCGCGCGGAGAAACCCTCTGAGGGCCCCGACGGGCTGGCGAAACTGATCGCGGGTGAGCCCAAAGCGCTCGCGCCGCATCTGTCCGGACTCGCCGCGAGTCCGGTCGCGCCGGGGTTGCTGGACCCGCGTAGCCGTCTCGACGACGGGATCGCCTACCTGTGCGAGGGGTTCGCCGCCCGTGGCGAACGCTGAGTCTGTGGGCCTCCCGGCGCGGGTTCACATCGCGTGCGGATACACCGTCAGCATGTGCGCGCCGAACCAGGCGCTGCCCAGCACGACGGGGGTCAGCGCCGCGGCCGCGACCCCCGGCCGCCACCGGGCCATGATCACGGCCACCGGGATCAGCAGGACGAACGCCGGCAACAGGAGCCGTGCCCGGCTCATCATCAGGCCACTCGACAGCACGATCGACGCGACCACCAGCGCCCCGTAGAGCAGCACCGGCCACGGCAGCCGCGACCACACCGCGAGGATCAGCAGGCCCAGGGTGCCGATGATGATCCCCGATGTCGCCACGGGTGCGACCTCACCGGAATGCACCAGCGAGTCGTTGACGAACGCGAAGGTGGTGCGTCCCCAGTCGAACCGGGTGCCCCAGCCCTCGGTCTGGATGCGGAACCAGCCGGTCGGCGAGCCGGTGCGCCACCAGACGACCGCCAGATAGCCGAGGTATCCCAGCGGGCTGATGACCACCGCCGCCCATGCCCGCCATCCGTCGCGCCGCGCCAGCACGGCGGCGAGGACCACCACCCCGACCACCACCACACCGGTCGGGCGACTCAGCCCGGCGAGCAGCGCACAGGTGCCGGCCAGCAGCCACCGATGCTCCAGCACCCCGATCAACGCCCACACCGCGAGCGCGCAGAACAGCGCTTCGGTGTACGCCATGTTCAGCACCACCGACATCGGTGTGGCCGCGAACAACGCCACCACCAACAGTCCCGTGCGCCGGGGGTCGGCCGGACCGAGGGGCGAGCGCCGCGCCATCAGCCGCGCGCACCACGCACCGAGCCGGGCGGCGCCGACCGCGGCCACACACCCCAACACCACATTCACCGCGATCGCTGCGCCGTACGGGGTGATCAGCGGTAACTTGGCCACCCCACCCACCAGCACCGGATATCCCGGGAAGAACGCGTAGGCGGTATCCGGGGTGTGCAGTCCGCGCGCATCGGTCTGCGTGAACGGCACATTGCGGTAGCCGTACTCGGCGATCGCCACCATCCACTGTCCGTCCCAGAGCCACAGGGTGTCGCCGAGCGTGGTGTCGCGTAGCTCGGCGAAACGCGCCAGCACCGCGATGCCGATCGCACGGATGACCAGGAAGACGACGATCGGTTCGATCCACCGCAGGACCGAGGGGCGAGCGAGGAACTCCCACACCGTCGCATCGCGGCCCCGGGACGTGCGTGCGGTGGTGGAGTGTGCAGTGCGCCGCGGCACGCGCCCACCGCGTGCGGAGGCACCGATGTCGGTTCCGGTGGCCACCTCAGCGATGGTAGGACGACCCGCGACATGGCCACCACCACACTCGCCGGGCCATCGGCGGTCAGTCACATCTGGTCCGAGGGAATCGGCGTGGCGGCACCGACGACCGCGTCCGCATATATGGCCGGTCTCACACCGGCGTGGGTGGCGGATTCGGGCATGAAGGTCGCCGCCGGTAAGGTGATGGCCGCTAAGTGGTGCTGATCGCAAGTTCGTCCGAATACCCCGACGAACGTGCGGACAGGATCTCCAGGTTCGCCCCGATGCTCAACGTCGAGCACTCCGAACTGGGGCGATGCACATCCGACAACCCCCGAAAGGTGGTCGACGTGGCACTCGTAGTGCAGAAGTACGGTGGGTCCTCGGTCGCAACGGCCGAGCGGATTCGCCGTGTCGCCGAGCGCATCGTCGAGACCAAGAAGCAGGGCAACGACGTCGTGGTGGTGGTCTCCGCGATGGGTGACACCACCGATGAACTCCTCGACCTGGCCCAGCAGGTGAATCCGACTCCGCCGCCGCGCGAGATGGACATGCTGCTCACCTCCGGTGAACGCATCTCCAACGCCCTGGTCGCCATGGCGATCAGCTCGCTGGGCGCGCAGGCACAGTCGTTCACCGGCTCCCAGGCCGGCGTCATCACCACCAGCAGCCACGGCAAGGCGAAGATCATCGACGTGACGCCGGGCCGCGTCCGCAGCGCCCTCGACGAGGGCAAGATCGTGCTGGTCGCCGGTTTCCAGGGCGTGGCCCAGGACACCAAGGACATCACCACGCTCGGTCGTGGTGGTTCCGACACCACCGCGGTCGCTCTCGCGGCCGCGCTCAAGGCCGACGTCTGCGAGATCTACACCGATGTCGACGGCGTCTACTCCGCCGATCCGCGCATCGTGCCCGATGCCAAGCGTCTCGAAACCGTCTCCTTCGAGGAGATGCTGGAACTCGCCGCCTGCGGCGCCAAGGTGCTGATGCTGCGGTGCGTGGAATACGCACGCCGCTACAACACCCCTGTTCATGTGCGCTCGTCGTACTCGACAAAACCCGGCACACTCGTCGCCGGCTCGATGGAGGACATCCCCGTGGAAGAAGCCATTCTCACCGGCGTCGCCCATGACCGCAGCGAAGCCAAGATCACCGTGGTCGGTCTCGACGACAAGCCCGGCTACGCGGCCAAGGTCTTCCGTGCCGTCGCCGACGCCGAGATCAACATCGACATGGTCCTGCAGAACGTGTCCAAGGTGGACACCGGCAAGACCGACATCACCTTCACCCTGCCGCGCGAGCTCGGCCCGCTCGGTGTGGAGAAGCTGACCAAACTCAAGGACGAGATCGGCTTCACCGATCTGCTCTACGACGATCACATCGGCAAGGTGTCGCTCGTCGGCGCCGGCATGAAGAGCCATCCCGGCGTCACCGCCACCTTCTGCGAGTCGCTGAGCAACGCCGGCATCAACATCGAGCTCATCTCCACCTCGGAGATCCGCATCTCGGTGCTGTGCCGCGACACCGAGCTCGACGACGCCGTGCGCGCGCTGCATGCGGCGTTCGATCTCGGTGGCGACGAGGAAGCCGTTGTCTACGGGGGAACGGGGCGATAGAAATGGTGAGTATCGGAGTTGTGGGCGCGACCGGCCAGGTCGGTGGCGTCATGCGTACCCTGCTGGCGGAGCGCAAGTTCCCGGCCGACGAGGTTCGGTTCTTCGCGTCGTCGCGGTCGGCGGGCAAGAAGCTGCCGTGGGGCGACGGCGAGATCGTCGTGGAGGATGCCGCCACGGCCGATCCCTCGGGCCTGGACATCGCACTGTTCTCCGCCGGCGGGACCATGTCCAAGGAGCAGGCACCGCGCTTCGCCGCGGCCGGCGTGACCGTGATCGACAACTCGTCGGCATGGCGCAAGGACCCCGACGTCCCGCTGGTCGTGTCCGAGGTCAACGGCGAACTCGCCAAGAACCCGCCCAAGGGCATCGTCGCCAACCCCAACTGCACCACCATGGCCGCGATGCCGGTGCTCAAGCCGCTGCACGAGGCGGCCGGTTTGCAGCGCCTCATCATCTCGAGCTATCAGGCGGTGTCGGGCAGCGGACTCGCGGGCGTCGAGGAACTCGCCTCGCAGACGCGCGCGGTGATCGGCGACGCCGAGAAGCTGGTCTACGACGGCAGTTCCGTCGACTTCCCGGCCCCCGACAAGTACGTCGCGCCGATCGCCTTCAACGTGCTGGCCATGGCCGGCGCGCTGGTCGACGACGGATCGGGTGAGACCGACGAAGATCAGAAGCTGCGCAACGAATCCCGCAAGATCCTCGGGTTGCCGGAACTGTTGGTGAGCGGCACCTGCGTGCGGGTGCCGGTGTTCACCGGTCACTCGCTGTCGATCAACGCCGAGTTCGCCAACCCGCTGTCGGTGGCGAAAGCGCAGGAGATCCTCGGTGCGGCAGCCGGCGTCGAGCTCGCCGATGTGCCGACTCCGCTCGCCGCGGCCGGCAAGGACAACTCGCTTGTCGGACGTATCCGCCAGGACCCGGGTGTGCCGGACGGCCGCGGACTCGCGCTGTTCGTCTCGGGTGACAATCTGCGTAAGGGCGCCGCGCTCAACACGATTCAGATCGCGGAGTTGTTGGTCTGACACCACTCTGTCCGCCGATGCGCCTGCGCAGGTGAGCGTGCGAGAACGTCACGAGGGACTGCCCTCGTGACGTTTTTCGCTTTTCGGGCCGTCGCCGACAACAGCTGAGGAGCACACATGCGATCGTCGGTCGTGGTGATGGGAGTGTCCGGATCGGGAAAATCGACGGTCGGGATGGCGCTGGCCCGGCGCCTACAGGTCCCGTTCGCCGACGCAGACGATTTCCACTCGCCGCAGAACGTCGCCAAGATGTCGTCGGGTTCAGCGCTCGACGACGATGATCGGCGTCCGTGGCTCGACGCGGTCGGGCAGTGGCTGGCCGAGCACGCCGACGGTGGCGTGGTGAGCTGTTCGGCCCTCAAGCTCTCCTACCGCGACCAGCTCCGCGCCCATGCGCCGTTGGTCTTCTTCGTCCATCTGGACGGCCCGATCGAGGTCATCACCCGTCGGCAGGCGTCCCGTCCTGGACATTTCATGCCCGCGGCATTGCTGGAGTCCCAATTCGACACCCTCGAGCCACTCGGTTCCGACGAGGCCGGTGGTGTGGTTGACGTAGACCAGGACGTGGCGGTGATCGTCGGGCAAACCGTGGCACTGCTCCAGGAGTGCGACCGGGCGTGACGACCGCGTGGAGCCGCCCGTCCTGACCCTCGAGGACAACCGGACCTTTCGGTTATGGGATGACCCCGCTCACCCGCAGTTGTTACTGTGCGGTAGCTTACCAAGGTATGAGACAAATCTGGGGGAACATCTCAATGATGCGATTTCCTGAACTCCAGGCGACCCGACGGGTCATCGCGCTCGTCGTCACCGGTCTGATCGCCGGCTCCGGTCTGGTGGTGGGTACGCCCGCCGCGTCGGCTGTCGGCAACTTCTACACACCGCCCGCCCGGTTCGACACCGAGCCCGGGTCGGTCATCCGTAGCGAACCCAGTCCGCTGTTGCTGCAGATCCCCGGCATGGGAAATCAGTGGCCGGGTACGGCGACGCGCGTCATGTACACCTCGCAGTATCAGGACGGGACGCCGGCAGCGGTCACCGGCACGCTGGTCGAACCGACTGCGCCGTGGCAGCGGCGGGGCGCGCGACCGACCGTCGTGCTCGGACCGGGCACTGTCGGTCAGGGCGACCAGTGCGCGGGCTCGAAACTGATGAACTTCCCCCTCGCGATCGATCCCGCGAAGCCCAGCATCGCGGTCAACTACACCGCCCTCGAACTGAATCTCTTGCTGCTCAACGGCGTGCGCGTGTTCATCACCGACTACATCGGAATGGGCACACCTGGCATCCACACCTACGTGAACCGCCGGGAATCGGGTGCGGCCATGCTCGACGGTGCGCGGGTGGCATTGTCGCTCTCCAAGGCGGGCGACGACGCCCCGGTCGGCTTCTCCGGCTATTCGCAGGGTGGCGGAGCCGCGGCATCGGCAGCGGAGATGGCCCAGACCTATGCTCCGGAACTGAACGTCAAGGCCACCTACGCGGGCGCCCCGCCGGCCGATCTCGCGAAGGTGACCCGGCAGGTCGACGGCACGTTCATCACGGGTGTCCTCGGGTACGCGATCAATGGTCTGGCCGCTCGATACCCTGCGCTGCAGTCGGTGATCGAACGGGAGACCGCTCCGACGGGACGCCGGGTGCTCGCTCAGTTGGCCACGCAGTGCATCGGGGACACCGGTCTGGCATTCGGCTTCCAGCGCACCAACCAGTGGACCCGCACCGGTGAGCCGCTGTCGGCGGTCATCGAGCGCACGCCGGCCGCGCGAAAGGCCGTCGACGATCAGCACATCGGTCGGTTGACCCCCAACGCCCCGGTGTTGCTCGAAGGCGGCATCAATGACGACGTCATCTCCTACAACCAGGTCGAGCAACTGTATCGGGACTGGCGCGCGCAGGGTGCCGACGTCGCGCTGGTGACCAACCAGATCCCGCCGATCTTCCCCGGGCTGGTGGTCAATCATGCGCTGCCGATGCTCACCACCCTGCTGCCCGGCACCCAGTTCCTGCTCACACATTTCGATCAGTAGCGCCGGCAATTGCGACCTTCTCACCCAAGACGGCACCGGCCGACGGCGAGACGTGGTGAGCTGTCGACCATGTGGGGGTACCGAGGCCGGATTCGGATGTCGACGTTCGCTGCGGTGGTCGCCGCAGTGCTGACGATGATCGTCGCCCCGCCGGCCACGGCGGTCCCGGCAGCCGCGCCACAACCCACGACAGGTGTGGGGCCGGTGGGAACGTCGCTCATGCATGGCGACCTGTGGTCGACCGACTCGACACCGTTTCACGGTCCGGGTCGCACCGCCCGGCTGGTCGCGTCGGCGGTACCGGGCGGGGCGTGCGCGGCGACGTTCATCGGCCGCGACGGGATGCCCGTGTCGCTGTGCACGCAGTTCGTGGGAACCTCGCCGCCGGAGTTCGCGGTGCCGACCGTCGCCTTGTTCGACCCCGCGACGGCCACGCCGGTCGCCCGGCTGCAGCTGACCAAAGGCGGGCTGCTCGGCGGGGTGTACGGCTATCTCGACAGCCGCGACCGGGTGGTGGTGGCGGACGGTTCCGGCGCGATCTTGCGGGTCGCGCATCGTCGGGCCGGTTCGGGTTGGCAACTCTACGTCGACGACCGGGTCGATGTATCGGCGCACATCCCGGACGGGGATGCGATCACCGGTCTGGCGCCGGATTTCGCGCACCGCGTCTGGTTCGCCACGACGCACGGGGTGGTGGGTACGGTCACCGGCGGACGGGCCCGTTCAATGCATCTGCCGCCGGGTGAGGATCTGGGTAACGGGCTGTCGGTGCGGGAGTCCGGTGTCTCGGTGCTGTCCACCCACGCGCTCTACGAGATGCGCGCCGGCGGAGACGGCACGCCACAGGTGGTGTGGCGGCGGACCTACGACCGTGGTGAGGCCCGGCGGCCCGGCCAGCTGACCTGGGGTTCGGGCACGACGCCCACCTATTTCGGTCCGGGTGGGGACGGGTGGGTGGCCATCGTCGACAACGGCGAGCGCCCGCAGCTCACCGTGTACCACAGCGACACCGGTGCGACGGTCTGCCGGATGGCGGCCTTCGGTACGTCCGGGCAGGGCACCGAGAACTCGATCATCGCGTGGGGCGACTCGCTGGTGATCCCGAGCACCTACGGCTATCAGTATCCGCCGATGGCGGTGACCGGGCCGAGCTCGCCGGCCGACGCGCCATTCGTGGGCGGGTCGACCCGGATCGATGTGTCGGACAGTGGGTGCCGGCGGGTCTGGGAGAACGGCGATCGCCTCGCGACCCTGCCCCGGCTGTCCCGTGGGGACGGTCTGATCAACGCACTCGGGTACGGCCCATACGTGCCGGGGTCGGTGCAGCAGCTGGGCCCGGTCTATTACGTGGCAACCGATTTCGCGACCGGCAAACGGGTGCGCACACTCCGGGTGGGGGATGCCCCGATCGACGAACCGCTCGAACTCACTGGCACCATCGCGCGTGATGGAACCCTGTGGCAGGCGACGATCGGACGCATGCTGAAGATCACTCGGTGACCGGTGACGGCCGTGGAACAATCGATCCCATGACCGACCCTGACGACCCGGATCGGATCCCGACGCAGGCCGAACTCGATGCCGAGGACCTGGCCGAGATCGCGCACACCTCCCGCGACCGCGACCACGCGAACCTGTATCCACCACGCCCCGGCGATCCGGGCCCGCCGCCGGCGGCATTGAGCCTGCATGCGCGGGTCGCCTGGTGGGGCGCCGCGATCGCCGGCCTCGTCAGCGCGGTCTACGGCTTCATCAACCTCGGACTGATCACCGATCTGTTGCGTGCACGCCTGCTCCAGGGTGTGCTGACCGATCCGCGCAACGCGAGTCCCGAGGATCAGGTCGACACCCTCGCCGGCTTTTTCCCGCCGTTCATGCTGGTGATGATCGTGGTGTTCCTGGTGGTCGAATACGCACTGCTGGTCGCCGCGGCGTCGCGGCACAGCCGCAACAGCCGCAACTTCTTCTTGGCCGCCGTCGCGGTGAACCTCCTGTGCATCCCGATCGGCATCGACCTGCTGTTCGACTACCCGGAGGTGTGGTCGGCGATGTCGGTGATCGCCTGGCTGCAGTTCGGGTTGTTGATCCTCGCAGCCTTGTTCACGCTGCGGCGCAACGTCAATCAGTGGCTGCCCGATTCCACGCGGATGCGTCCGACCCGGGTGTTCCGGGAGCGGTAGCAAGGGTTTCGATACGTCGACGAACCTCAGACCTCCAGCGCCATCAACTCTTTGGTGAACTCTGCCTCGTCGATGCGGGTGCTGCGGCCGTCGGCGACCACCACCTCACCGCCGACCATCACGGTGTCGACGATCCGCGGCGAACCGGTCGTGAGCAGCGATGCACCCGGATCGCGCACCGGCAGGGTTGCATGGTCGCGATCAAACCGGAACAACGTCAGATCGGCCGGCGCCCCGACGGTGACCCCGCCGCTGACCGCAGGGAGTCCGAGAGCCGCATTCGCCCCGCCGCAGGCGATGTCGAGCATCTCGCCGAAGCCCAGTAGGTCGGCGCGCCGGTGTACCGCCCGTTGCAGGTAGGCGGCGATCCGAAACGTCTCCAGCATGTCCTGGGTGTCGTTGCTCGCCGCCCCGTCGACGCCCAGCCCCACCCGCATGCCGCGCCCGAGCATGTCCGGAACCGGCGCGACACCGCTGCCCAGCCGCATGTTCGACAGCGGATTGTGCGAGATGGCCACCCCGCGCTCGGCGAGGATCCGCCGGCCGATGTCGTCGAGTTCCACGCAGTGCACGGCGAGCACCCGGTCCCACAAGAACCCGTTTCCGTCGAGATACTCGACGGCGCCGACGCCGGCGTGCGCCAGACACATCCGGTCGTCGGTCGGGGTTTCGAGCAGGTGGATCGACACCGGGAGGTCGCGGCTGCGCGCGAACTCCCGCACCGTCCCCATCCCCGCCTCTGTCACCGACCGCGGGTTGGGCACAGCGAGGGCCATCGAGATGCGCGAACCCGCGACCTGGTCGCGCAGCTGATCCACATGGTCGAGCACGTCGTCGAGCGGTTGCATCAGGCGTGGCTCGAAACCCCACTTGCGGGTGGCGTCGGGCCGGTCGGCAACCCCGCGGCCGAGGACGGCGCGGATGCCGGTATCGCGCAACGCCTGGATGACCGCACCGTGGACCTCGGGCGACGGATGCGGCCACATGTGCTCGACGACGGTGGTGGTCCCCGAACGTAGCGCTTCCAGGCAGGCCGACACTGCCGCCAGATAGGCGCGCTCCGGCGTGATGGCCACCGACTCCTCGCCGACGGCCAGCAACCATTCGAGCAACGGGGTGCACTCGGCGATCCCACGCATCAGGGACTGCTGCAAGTGCGTGTGGGTGTTGACGAAACCGGGGATCAGGTGACCGTTCCCGTCGCCGGGGTGCGCGGTATCGGTGATCGCCGCGACCACACCGTCGTCGAGGTGGACATCCTGGTGGGGGCGCCAAACGCCGGCCGTGTAGACGGAGACGTCGGTGAATGCGGGCGTGCTCACGACGTCGCCTACTTGCCGTAGTTGGCGGCGACGCGTTGCGCGATGTAGTCGGCCGCCGTGATCGGTGGGTAGCTGCCTGCAGCGCTCTCGATCAGCACATCGGTGTTGGCCTGCGCGAAATACGCGATCGTGTAGCGCGGTCCGCTGTACTCGCCGCGTCGCGGGGCGCGCACGCGGTGGAAGTTGGACGGCAGCCGGTCGTCGGACCACCGCATCAGCATGTCGCCGATGTTGCAGGTGATGGCGTCGTCGGACGGCTCGACCGGCGTCCACGCCTGACCGTCGGCCTCGGCGCCGGGCAGCACCTGCAACCCGCCCTGGCCGGAGCGCTGGAACAGCAGCGTCAGCGCGTCGAAATCGGTGTGGGCGCCCGCCCGCCACACGGACTCCTCGTCGAGGAGTTCGTCGGGGAAGGCGTAGTAGTGCAGCAGCCGCAGCGTGCTCTGGTAGGTGCTCGACGCCGGGTCGTGTGCCCGGGTGAAGAATTCGCGGTCGAGCCCGAGTTTGTCGGCGAAGCACCCGAGCAGGTCCATCGCCAGCCGCCAGCACCTGCGCTCGAAATCCTCGATCGTGGTGCGGAATCCGGCCAGCTCGTCGTTGCTCGGCCAGAGCCCGTCCATGCGGGGGCGGGTGACCTGGAAGGATTCCTTCTGGTCGGGTGTGCCGACCGAGGGCCGGACCTGGCTCATGTACTCCCAGCCCGCATTCTGGCCCTTCTCGAGCGGATACCGGTCCTTGACCGCACGAGGCAGGGCGAAGAAGCGTTCCGACATCTCGAACGCGTGGTCGACCTCGGCCAGGTCGATGCCGTGGTCGACGACCTGGAAGAAGCCGATGTCGGTGGCCGCGGACCAGAGGTCGTCGGCGATCTGACCGCGTCGCTGCGCGAAGTCGGCGAGGCTGATGCGCCGGACCTCGCGGTCGGTGGTCTCGGTGCCGAGTCCGCCCATCGCGCGTTCGCGGTGCAGCTCGGCCATCTCCTCGGCCCGGACAGAACGAGTAGGGGTGGCGGTGGTGACGTCGGACATGAGTTCTCTCTCGTGGTGATGAGTCCGCATGCGCTTTTCGACGCGGCACCTGAGAGATGAGGACACCGCGGACGCGAACACCGGGACTCTGGCCCGCTGCTACATACGAACTCTGGCCTCAGAGCATAGGTGACATCCGCTGGGCGTGCTCGTCGTGAGGGTGTGAGGCGAGGCTCACCGAATTTTCTGGAGTCACTCCTATTTCTGGACGTATTCCAGATAAGTGCTACGGTGGAGTCATGTCGGATCGTCACCAGTTCCATCGTCGGCTTCGCGACGCGGGCATGCGGGTCACCGCCCCACGCGTCGCGGTGCTCGAGATCCTGGACGACCATCCGCACTCGACCGCGGATTTCGTGGCCACCGGAGTGCGGGAACACCTCGGTGGTGTGTCCACGCAGACCGTCTACGACGTCCTGCGGGCATGCACGAACCGGGGTTTGTTGCGGCGAATCGAGCCGGCCGGATCGCCGGTCCGCTACGAGACGCGTACCGGCGACAATCATCACCATCTGATCTGCCGCCGCTGCGGAGAGATCGTCGACATCGACTGTGCCGCCGGGCAGGCCCCGTGTGCGCTGCCCGACGACGACCACGGCTATCGCATCGACGAAGCCGAGCTCACCTATTGGGGTGAGTGCCCGCGATGCCTCGAAATCCCTGCCATGCAACGACAGTGACGGGTGCGGTGCCGACCTGCACCGTTGAGTACAGCCCACCACAACGAAAGGAATGGTTCCCCATGACCACCACCCCCATCACCAGCACACTCACCGACGACCAGAAGGCCGTCACCGGTAAGGCGTTGCAGGACACCCTGGTCGACCTGATCGACCTCAGCCTCATCGCCAAGCAGGCGCACTGGAACGTCGTCGGACGTCAGTTCCGTTCGGTGCACCTCGAACTCGACGAGTTGGTCTCCGTCGCACGCGAGTTCACCGACGCCGCGGCCGAGCGTGCGACCGCGATCGGCGTCAGCCCGGACGGTCGCGCGGAAACCGTCGCAAAGACCGCGAACACCAAGGGATTCGGCGAGGGCTGGACCCAGGACACCGACGTCGTCGCCGCGGTCATCGAGAATCTGCAGTCGGTGATCAGCGGACTGCGCGAGCGCGTCGAGGCCACCGAGTCGGCCGACCCGGTGACGCAGGATCTCCTGATCGAGATCGTGTCGAAGCTCGAGCAGCTGCATTGGATGTGGCAGGCGCAGGCCGTCTGACGCCTGCTCGGATACGCCGACATGACCGACAGCCCCGGTCATGTCGGCGTCGTCGTGTCCGGGAGCGCTGTGGTGGCGACGCCGACCCGACTGTGACCCGGCGCACTGGGCCGATCGTCCGCCTGTAGCGTGGCACCGTGGACAGTTGGGCAGTGGTAGTGGGGTTGGGGCTACTCGCGGCGGCCATCGGGGTCGTCGCGTTCGTGCGCTACCGGCAGCGTGAGACCGCGACGTTGCAGCACGACGTGGCTCTGGCCCGCGACCTGCGCGATCTGGCCGGAACCGACGAGGTCCGCCGCGCGTCGGTCGACGAGTTCGAGCTGGCCATCTATCAGCGACTCTTCTATGTGTCGGTGGTCGGCCCGCGCATCCGAAGCGCCGCGTGGGCGGTTCTCGGTGCCGCGCTGTCGATGACGGCGGCCCTTGCCGCATCGGCCGGCGACGGGGTGCTCTACACCGTGGCGCAGATCGGCGCTCTCGTGGTGGCAGCGGTGTTCACGCTGGCCACCGTGACCTTCGCGGTGATGGCACTCGTGCATGCGGCCACCACGCCGCGCGTCTCCTTTGTCGAGTCCTATGCCACCGAGGGCGCGTCCACCGACTCCTGACCGGTCAGCCGGCGGCGAACCGGCGGCGGTAGACCGTCGGCGTGACCCCGACGTTGGCATTGAAGTGATGCCGCAACAGCGTGGCGGAGGCGAAACCCACGCGCGAGGCGACCTCGTCGATGGGCAGGGTGGTGGATTCGAGTAGTCGACGCGCCTGCAGCACCCGTTGCTCGGTGAGCCATCGGTGGGGGGACACGCCGACCTCGTCGACGAAACGCCGGGCGAAGGTACGGGTCGACATGTGCATCTTCGCTGCCAGGTCGTCGACGGTGATGTCGACATCGAGGTGTTCCACCATCCAGTCGAGCACCGCGGCGAACCCGTCGGACTCGCAGGCGGGAACCGGTGCCTCCACGAACTGGCGCTGACCGCCGTCGCGGTGCGGTGACACCACCATCCGGCGTGCGATGCGGTTGGCCACTTCCGGCCCGAATTCCTCGCGGACGAGGTGCAAGGACGCGTCGATCCCGGCGGCCGTGCCGGCGCTGGTGGTGATGGGCCCGTCGTCGACGAACAGCACATCGGTGTCGACGATGGCTGCGGGATACCGGCGTGCGAGTTCGGCGCCGTGACGCCAATGCGTGGTGCAGCGGCGGCCGTCGAGCAGTCCGGCCTCGGCGGCGGCGAAGGCGCCCGTGCACACGGTCAGCACCCGTCCGCCGTTGTCGACCACGGTGCGCAACGTCTGGAGAACCTCAGGGGCGAAATCAGGGGTGGTGCTACCGCCCGGGATGGCCACCAGGTCGGCGTCGGCGCAGTCGTCGAGCGCGTGTGGTGGCACCACGGTTGCGCCGTGTCCGATACTGAGCGGGACCCCCGGCTGGGGTGATGCGACCAGGAACTCGAAGGCCGGGACGCCGTCATCAGTGCGATCGAGGCCGAAGACCTCATTGACCACACCGAACTCGAACAGCGCCACCTGACGATGCAGTACGACGGCGACTTTCCTGAGCACCCCACCAGTATGGCGGAAAATTTGCGAACAATGTCATCACAGCCACTGTTGGCGGAATGTGTACGAGAACATACTTTCTGTCATGAACGTACTCATCTTGCTCGCACTCCTCATCGTCATCCTCGCGCCGGTCGCGATCCTGATACAGCGGACCGAGGGCTGGGCCCCGCCGCGGAATCGGCCGCCGTCCGGGCTCGGCCCCGACGCCGAGCGCATCCGCGCGGAACTCGATCTCCTGTTTCTTCAGCGTCGCGACAGCGCTTGACCTGCACCGGTCGAAAATGGGTCCGCCGGCGGGTGATCGTCGATCCTCCTGCGAACGGATGGCCGGGGTGGAAGAATTTTCACACCGGAGACACCCCGACGTTCACACCGGCGCGGACCATGCAGCTGCGGCCCACACCGTCGTTCGTCTCGTATCAGTAGGAGGCGTCGATGACGGCGACCATCACCGATCTCGCCACGTGCGTGGACCCCGACGGTCGAGATGATGCGATCGCGATCCTGACCCGGCAGGCCGCCTCGCGCGTCCCCGAACTCGTTCCCGTGCGCAATTCGCGGATGGCGGCGACGCCGTTCACCTTCTTCCGCGGCGCGGCCGCGGTGATGGCCGCCGACCTCGCCGCGGTGCCGCATTCCGGTGTGATGACGCAACTCTGCGGGGACGCGCACCTGAGCAACTTCGGTTTGTTCAACACCCCGGAGCGGCGGATGATCTTCGATCTCAACGACTTCGACGAAACGGCGCCCGGCCCGTTCGAATGGGATGTGAAGCGCCTCGCGGCCAGCTTCACCGTGGCCGGACGCGGCAACGGCTTCGATGCCGCAACCACCCGCAAGCACGCCCGCGACGTCGCCAAGTCGTATCAGAAGTGGATGATGGCCAGCGCCACCATGTCGACGATGGACTGCTGGTACGCCCGGATCGACGCCGACGACATCCTGACAAAGGTCTCCACGAAGCTCGACACCTCGACCGAGGAGCGCACCCTGCGCGGACTGCGGAAGGCACAGCACCGCAACAGCGCCCAGGCCGTGGCGAAACTCTGTGTGATCGATGCCGACGGCAATGTGCACATCCGCAGCGATCCGCCGTTGCTCGTCCCGATTCATGAACTGTTCCCGGATGCACGTGCCGATGAAGTGGCCAATCGTGTTGCGAGCCGGGTGGGCGAGTACCGGACGATGCTGCCCGACCACATCCGGGCGCTGTTCGACCAGTTCTCCATCGTCGACGTGGCGCGCAAGGTGGTGGGTGTGGGCAGCGTCGGGACCCGTGCCTGGATCGTGCTGCTGCACGGTGCCCGGTCCGATGACCCGCTGTTCCTGCAGATGAAGGAGGCCCAGCGATCGGTGCTCGCGGACCACGTACCGGCCCAGCAGTACGCCAATCAGGGGCAGCGGGTCGTGGAGGGGCAGCGGTTGTTGCAGGCGGCCAGCGACGTGTTCCTGGGCTGGACCTCGGGCCTCGACGAGAACGACGAGAAGCGCGACCTCTATGTGCGTCAGTTGCGTGACGGCAAGGGATCGGTCGTGATCGAGGCGTTGAACCCCGACGACATGAAGTTGTACGCGAAACTGTGCGGCCGGGCGCTGGCCCATGCGCACGCGCGTACCGGTTCACGTCTGGAGATCGCCGACTATCTCGGTAGCGCCAAGGGTTTCGCCGACGCCATCGCCGACTTCTCGGTGGCCTACGCCGACATCGATGACAACGATCACGCAGCGATGCTCGATGCGATCCGCAGCGGGCGGCTGGAGACCCACGATCTCGTGTGAATCCGGGTCCCGAGGTCGGCCTGCCGTCACCCGTCTGTTATCGCACCCGTCCGCGAACATCGTGACAGGGTTGTGTCACCGGGATACGACAGTGAGGGACGCCCATGACCGATGACACGATGGCCGGCGCAGCGCTGCGCGAACGTGTACGAGATCTGATGCCGCAGGCGAAAGACGAACTCGCCGAGATGGTCGCGTTCGAATCCGTCTACGACCCCAGCGGTGCGCCCCCGGAAGACTGTGACCGGATGGTCGACTGGTTGCTCGGCACGTTCACGGAGTTGGGTTTCGCCGACGTCGAATCGCATGTGACCGCCGACGGCAGCAAGGCGGTCACCGGCCATCTGGCCGGCCCCGACGACGCGCCGACGGTGCTGTTGTACTTCCATCACGACGTGCAGCCGCCGCTGGGTGCCGACGAATGGGATTCTCCGGTCTGGGAACTCACCGAACGCAACGGTCGCTGGTACGGGCGCGGCGCCGCGGACTGCAAGGGCAACATCGCGGTCCACCTGGCCGCGTTGCGCGCACTCGGCGGCGACATCCCGGTCAACATCACCATCGTCGGTGAGGGCTCGGAGGAACAGGGCACCGGCGGGATGGAGGACTTCGTCCCGAAGAACCCGGACCTGCTGCGTGCCGACGCCATCCTGGTGTGCGACTCAGGTAACTTCGCCGTCGGCCGGCCCAGCCTGACGACCAGTCTGCGGGGTATCGCCAACGTTGTGGTGACCGTCGAAACACTCTCGTCAGCAATGCATTCCGGAATGTTCGGCGGGGCCGCGCCGGATGCGCTGGCGGCGCTCATCGCCATGCTGGCCTCGCTTCGGGACGCCGACGGCAACACCACCGTCGCCGGGCTGGACGCATCGGCGACCTGGCCGGGCGTCGAGTACCCGGTCGAGGCCTTCCGCGCCGACGCCAGTGTCCTCGACGGGGTGGATGTCATCGGCTCGGGTGCCGTCGCGGACATGGTCTGGGCGCGACCGGCCGCCACGGTGCTGGGGATCGACTGCCCGCCGGTCGTGGGATCGTCGGCGGCCGTACAACCGAAGGCCCGGGCGCGCATCAATCTTCGGGTACCGCCCGGGATGGACGCCACGGTGGCCCAGCAGGCACTCATCGACCACCTCATCGCCGCGGCGCCGTGGAACGTCCGGGTCTCCGTCGAACCCGAGGCCCACGGCGCCCCGTTCTGCGGCACCACCTCGGGGCCCGGCTTCGACACCATGGTGGATGCGATGCGCGCCACCTACGGCACCGACGTGGTGCTGATGGGCCAGGGCGGTTCCATCCCGCTGTGCAACGTGTTCGCCGAAACCTACCCGGAGGCGGAGATCATGTTGCTCGGTGTGGAGGAACCTTCGTGTCTGATCCACGCGCCCAACGAGAGCGTCGATCCCGGCGAGATCGAGAACATGGCCATCGTCGAGGCCACCTTCCTCAGGGAGTACGCGCGCCGGGCCGCGCGCTGAACCGGTCCACGAGCAGTTCCTTGAGCTGCGGCCTGCTCGCCGCCACCAACGTGAACGCGGCCTCGCGGGCGAGGCGTTCGGGATGGGCGCCGCGCAGCAGGGCTTTGCCGCCGTCGGCGGCGATCAGCGTGGCCGCCGCGTCCACGGCGAGTTGTGCGCCGTCGGCCCGTGCCGCGATCAGCGTGGCGGCGTCGGTGAGCCCGGCGTCCAGCGCAGTGCGGATGGTGCTGCCGCGGTCGCGCAATGCGCGAGCGGCCCGTGGGTGCCCGCCGACATCGAGCAGCGCGGCGCACCGCCGCACGAGGCCCAGCGGCAGGGTGCCGTTGATCCGGACACCGGTGTTCTGGGTGGCGAAGAAGTCGTCGAGCGTCACCCGGCTCACGATGCGATCGTCGGGGACGACCAGGCCGGTGACCGCCAGCGACACCGTGCGGGTCGCATCGGCGACGCCGAGGTGCAGCGGCGTGACGGTGATGGCGTCCGGCGGCTGCTCGATCGGCAGGATCGCCGCGAGCACGTCATCGGTGTCGGCGTCGCGGGCCGAGATCTGTAGCAGATCGACGATGCCCCACCCGCTCACGAACGGGGCGTGGCCGTCGAAGCGCCACCCGCCGTCCAGTCGGGTGGCCCGCATCCGCGGCGGCGTCGGGACCACCCCGGCGTAGGCCACGCCCGCGCGCAGTGCTCCCGAGGCCGTCGCGGCGAACAGGCCCTCGCGCAGTCGGTTGTTGGCCGTCGTGGCCAGCGAGATCACCACGCCGTGATGCTGTTGCCAGGTGAACGCGGTGGCCAGACACCCGCTCGCCATCACCTCACTGATCTCGATGACCTGCGCGAAGTCGAGGTCCGGGCCGCCGGCATCGGCGGGGGCGGCGATGCCGAACAACCCCGCCTCGGCAATCGCCGACCAGTGGGTGGCGGGAATCGCGCCGGTGCGGTCCACCTCGGCGGCACCGGAGAACAGCACGTCGTCGGCGATCCGATACGCGTCGGCGACCAACCGCATCCGCCGGAGGTCGGGATCGGTGCTCACCCGGTCAGCCTACGACCGGGTGAGCACCGGGTGCGGTCTGATCGGGCGGCGTCAGACGGTGCAGAGCGGGGAGTAGTCGGTGCGGCCACCGGTGGTCGGCGACACCAGGAAGGTGCAGGAGTTGAACCCTGCCTTCTCCACCTGTCCGCGCAACATGCGCAGGGTGTCGGTGGAGACGACCTTCTCGCGCGAGAGCACGAAACCAGACAGGCGTGTCGGGTTGCCGACGAGGGCGAACCGGTACGGGTCATCCGGGGTGGCACCGTCGGCGATCCAGGTGACGATGTAGTTGGGCGCGTTGTTCGGGTCGATGCTCACCGGAACCTGCGGGAACGATACGGACAGTTGCGCGTTGGTGACCGGGTCGACGACCTTCGCCTGGCCTGTGATTCCGTTGGTCTGGCCGGTGAAGGTGGTGCAGGTGTTCTCGACGCCGATGGTGGTCGCGTCGATGAGGGTGTAGGTGGCCTTGGTGTCCTTGGCGCAGTTCAGGTTGAAGAACGCCGGGATCGCCGCGAGCTGCCACCAGGACCCGAGATACCGCTCGGTGTCGAGCTTCGGGATCGGTTGCAGCGGTGCGGCAGCCGCCGGGCCGGTGCTCGCGACCAGCGCGGCGACGGCCAGGGCGGTGGTCGCGAGAAGGGTGAACAAGCGTCGAATCGTGCGGGTGATACCCATCGTGCGGCTCCGTTCGGGTCATCGGAAGGACTCGGTCACTGGACGAACGGTGGCGATTCGGAGGCACGGCGTTGTCGGATGGGTCGAGTGAGCAACACGCCGCCCGCCGGCCGGAAAACCGGGCGAGCGGCGTGCGTGGTGGTGCGTGCGGATCAGGCGATGTTGGACGGCTTCCACGTCGCGACCGCCCAGATCACCACCAGGTCGAGTGCGATGATCAGAATTGCCCAGATCGGGTAGTAGGGCAGCCACAGGAACTGGGCGATGATCGAGATGGAGGCGATGATGATCGCGGAGATCCGCGCCCAATCGGCCCCGACCGCCAGGCCGCCCGCCACGAGAATCGCGAGGATGCCGATGATCAGGTGAATCCAGCCCCACGTGGTGAGGTCGAATTTGTAGACGTACTCGGTGCCGATCACGAACAGATCGTCGTTGGCCAAAGCGGAGATGCCCTGGAAGACCGCGACGATACCGGCGACGAACAGCAATGCGGCCGCGACGATCGAGATACCGAACGCAAAACCCTCTTTGACGCCGTAGTCGACGTCGTCACCCTGCGTGCTCATGAACGTTCCTTTCGATACCGACGAGGTAGATGAGGCGAAAGCGCTGAAACAACCCTAGTGGGCAGATGTGGACAGAAACCCAAGAACACGCAGACGGGTCGCAACCGCTGTGTCACGGCGATGGATGCTCGGCGACGAGGTTGACCAGGCGATTTAGTTATGGCGGGGACGTGGGGGTAAGCTATCGCAGGTTGCACACGGGGTGTGGCGCAGCTTGGTAGCGCGCTTCGTTCGGGACGAAGAGGTCGTGGGTTCGAATCCCGCCACCCCGACGCTAGGTTGAGATAGCAGAAGAGGCCCGGACCAGGGATTCCTGGTCCGGGCCTCCTCGTTTCGATGCGAGTGCGGTGAACGTTTCGGTTACCAGCACGTTCACCTCACTTGAAATTAGGTCAGCACCATGGCGCCCGCCGGGGCGGGGGTGTACTTCTCCCGGTGGATGTTGCGGCCCGACATCCGACGCCGTTTGCAGGCCTTCACCCCGGCGTCGACCATCGCGGGCGGGCCGCACAGGTAAGCCGAGAACCCGCGCAATGAGTCGAAGTCGTCGACGAGGACGTCGCCGACATACCCGTGCCGGCCGAACCCCTCCTCCCGGCTGAGACAGGGGGTGTAGCGCAGACCCGGGTGTCGGTCGGCGAGCGACTGCCAGAACTCCACGTCATAGAGGTCGGATCGATGGCGCACCCCGTGGTAGAGGTGGATCTCCCGGTCCGGATCGCGTTCGAGTGCGTGCAGTGCGATCGACTTCAGCGGAGCCAGTCCGGTGCCGCCGGCGAGCAGGATCATCGGTGCGTCGGACTCGGTGTCGTGCACGAAATCACCCCACGGCCCACGCATCTCGACGGGGTGCCCGTGGGCGAGTGAGTCGAAGATCCATCGGTCGGTGGCCAGTCCGTCGGGTACGCGCCGGATGTGGAACTCCAGTCGGTCGGGCCGGCTCGGCGGATTGGCCATCGAGTACTGCCGCAGGGTGCCCGAACCCGGCACCACGAATTCGATGTACTGCCCGGCCGAGAACTCCAACGGTTCGTCGATCCCCACGGTCACCGCGAGGGTGTCATGTGCGATCTCGCTGACCTCGTGCACGGTGCCGGTCAGATCCCGCAGCGGGTGGCGGGGGCCGCTTCCGGCGTCCACGGGTACCTCGATCTGCGCGTCGGAGGTGGGCGTCGACTGACACGCCAGCACATATCCGTTCGCCTGGTCGTCGGCGCCGAGTACCGTCTCCGACACCTCGGGTGCCGACACGCTGCCACTGCACAGCCGCACCTTGCAGGTGCCGCATGTGCCCTGGTTGCACGAGTTCGGTAGGTAGACACCGTGGCGCAGGAAGGCGTCGAGCAACGGCTGCCCGGGGGCGCAGTCGACGGTACGGGTGTCCGAGCCCACCACGGTCACGGAGTGAGCGGCGGTCATCGTCACACCTCCCAGGTCGTGTGCAGCGAGGTGGGACCGCGGAATCCCCAGCCCCAGAACTCGACGTCGCTGTCGGTGTCGCGTTCGAGGTTGGGGATCGAGTCGAACAGTTCCTCGAGACCGATCCGGCAGACGTGGTTGGCGAAGTAGATCCCCGCACACGCGTGGTTGCCGGCCCCGAACGCCAGGTGGGGCAGCGGGGGCCGCGAGAGGTCGTACTCCGACGGCGCCTCGTACACCGAGTGGTCGTGGTTGGCCGAGCCGTAGGACATGAGCACCACCGAGCCCGCCGGCAGCGACACGCCTGCCACCTCGACGTCGGCGGTGCTGATGCGAGCGGTCGCCGACCAGATCGGCGACGTCCACCGCATCCCCTCGGAGATCGCGCGCGGGATGAGACCGGGTTCGTCGACCACCTCTTCCATCTGCTCGGGCCGGGTGAACAGGCCCACCAGGGTCGACGCCATCGCATGACCCGGCTCCTGCATCGCACCGAGCAGATAGACGAACAGCGTCGGATAGATGTAGTCGCGCTCGCGCGTCTGCCCCTCGGGCATACCGTCGTGTAGCCAGTGGCTGATGGCGCTGTCGTCGGGGTTGACGATCCAGTTGTCGATCAGTGGATCCACGATGGCCCGGATTTCGGCCTTCGCCTCGTCGCCCTCGTCGAAGCCCGCCGGATTGGTGAACTCGCCGTTCTCGTCGACGCCGGCGTTGGTGAAGGACCGCGACAGTTTGTGGAACCATTCGCGCAGCTTGTCCGAGCTCACCGACTGCAGTCCGAGCAGGTCGCCGAGTGCCCGCACCGACACCGGCTCGCAGTACTGCGCGACGAGTTCGGCGCGGCCCTCGTCCTCGAAGGTCTCCAGGTAGCGACGGGCGATCGGGCGCACCAGGTCGTCGATCCACCGGTCCACCTCCTGCGGCTGCAGGGCCGGGTCGACCATCGAGCGCAGGTCCTCGTGGATCTCCCCGTTGACGCCGATGACGGCCGGGTGGCCGAAGGTGCGGCCGCCGGCCTTGGTGATGATCGCCTCGAAGTCGTCGCGGGTGGCGATCTCCCGGCAGATCTCCGCGGTGCTCGCGACGTAGGAACCGAGCACCGGGACGTAGGCCAGCGGCGCCTCGCTGCGCAGCCGCTCGTAGACGGGGTAGGGGTTGCGCTCCAGCTCGGTCATGGTGATGTCGTCGAGCCAGGACACGGTTGCGGTCATCAGCTTGCTCCTCGTCGAAGGTCGGCCCGGGGGGCCAGGTGCCGACAGACGTTATGCGCAGGAGTGGCGATCGATCGATACCGTTCGCGCGACCCCGACACCGATCACGCGAGCGAGTTGTGATGTGTATCGCAGAATGGATGTGTAATGCGGTAGAACACAATGACCATGTCCACATCCGAGCAGCTCGTGGGAACACGCGATTGGGATAGAGCGCACCGCGCAGTCGCCGATGCGTACTTCCCGCACGAACTCCGCGCGCTCGATGAGCGCGACGACGTGGACCTCACGATGCGCACGGTCGAACTCGGTGGCGTCACCATCGGCCGACTCACCTGGGGTGCCGCGGTATCGATCGCGTGCGACTATCCCGGCGCCTACGAGGTCAACGTGCCGCTGACGGGTCGGTTGCACTCGCGGGCTGACCACGACGAACTGGTCTCGGCGCCGGGTCAGGGCACGATCTTCACCGCCGACCGACCGTCGCTGATCACCCGGTGGACCGCGGACTGCCAGGTGCTCGGCGTGAAGTTCGATGCCGATCACCTCGAGCGCGAGGCCGACCGCATCCGCGTGGCCCCGATCCGTCGTCGCCTGTCGTTGCCGGATCAGATCGACGTGTCCACCGATGCGGGCGCTTCGTGGCTGTCGTTGGTGACCGCGTTGTCGGCGCAGGCCCGCGAGCCGGTGGATCTGTTGGCCAACCCGCTGGTCGGCCCGCAGCTGGCCAGCGCGGTGACCACCGCGTTCCTGCTGGCGGTCACCCCCGATTCCGCCGACACGGACCAGATGCGGCCGGGCATGGTGAAACGCGTGCTCGACGCCTTACATGACGACCCGGGACGGCCGTGGACGTTGGCGGAGATGGCGGCGATCGGCGGGAGCAGCGTGCGCCGGTTGCAAGAAGCGTTCGCGCAGTACGTGGAGACCTCACCGACGAGGGCGCTCGCCGACATCCGGCTCGACCGCGCACACCTCGACCTCGAGCGTGGCGAGGGCACCGTCGCCGACGCCGCGGCGCGCTGGGGTTTCAGCAGTCCGAGCCGGTTCGCCGCCGCCTACCGCCGCCGATACGGCGTGAGTCCCGCGCAGACCTTGCGGGGTCTGCGCGGGACTCGTCAGCCGGACTGAATCAGACGGTCCGCCAGGTGGCGACCGCCCAGATGATGATCAGGTCGATGGCGATCACCAGGACCGACCACCACGGGAAATACGGCAGCCACAGGAAATTGATGATGATCGACAGCGACGCGATGCAGATCGCACCTACGCGGGCCCAGGTGGCGCCCGTGAACAGGCCGATGGCGATGGCGATCGCGATGATCGCCAGCACGATGTGGATCCAGCCCCAGGCGGTGAGGTCCAGCTGGTAGATGTACTCGGGACCGACGACGAACAGCTCGTCTTCGGCGACAGCCGAGATCCCCTGCAGCAGTTCGAGGACACCGCCGACGAGCAACAGGATGGCGGCGCCGATGGCGCCGATCGCGGCGAATCCCTGCTGCACCGGATGGTCGGAGTGCTGAGTGGTCATGACGGTTTCGCTTTCTCTCGATGGGTCGGGAGTGATGTCAGGTGACCCCACCGTGATGGTGGCCGCGACGGCGCGCGGTCTACATCATCCGTAGTGGGTGATTCCGTGAGAGGCTGGGGCTCGGCGGGGGAGTGAGTCCTTCGTTCTGCGAACGAGATTGGAGCCGACATGAGTCTTGCCGCTCGGCTGCTGCGGACCCGCTGGCTGGTACGCGCACCGATCGTCCTGTTCCGGGCACGGCTGGGTTTCGTGTTCGGCGGCCGGATGTTGTTGCTGGAACACGTCGGCCGGAGCTCCGGCGAGCCGCGCTACGTGGTGCTCGAGGCGGTGGAGCGGCCGAGTCCGGATCGAGTGGTCATCGCGTCGGGTTTCGGCACGACATCGCAGTGGTTCCAGAACCTGCAGGCAGACCCGAATTGTCATGTCTCGATCGGCCGGCGCCACCGCGTTCGGGCCGTGGCGCGGGTGGCCGACGACGCCGAGAGGGCCGAGATCGTCGCCCGTTACCGGCACGATCACCCGAAGGCCTACGCCGAATTGTCCGGTGTAATCCAGGAATCGATCGGCAAGACGATCGACGAGGTGCCCTACGTCGAAGTGACGATGAGCTGATTCAGCAGCCGAGCCGGTACGCCAGATCGTCGAGATCCGTTGCGTGCAGATCGTTGTCGGCGGAGCCGAAGTCGTCATGCGGGGCGCCGCCCCACTCCAGGGGCCGGTCGACGAACGCGGTGCGCAGGCCGAAGGACCGGGCCGCATCCAGATCTGCCTGATGCGCGGCCACCATCATCACCTCGCCCGGGTCGGCTTCGAACAGGGCAGCGAGCCCACAGTAGGTTTCCCGCGCCGGCTTGTAGTGGCCCCACAGATCGGAGCCGCCGACGAAGTCCCAGGCGAACCCGTTGCGCTTGGCCATCTCGGTCAGCAGCGCGACGGTCCCGTTGCTGAGCGCGCAGACGATGAACCGCTTTTTGAGGCGCCGGATACCGGGCGCAGCGTCGGGCCATCCCGGGATCGTGCGCCATGCGTGCACGAGCGTCGCCGACGACGAGTCGTCGAGTCGGACGCCGAAGTGGCTCGCGACGTCGTGCAGCGTCTCGGTCTGCAGGTCGTCGAGGCGGCGCCAGGGCAGCTCTCCGGACTCCACCCGCGCCAGGATCGGCGCGTAACGGCGCCGCCACTCGCGGGTGAACTCGGCGGCGTCGACGTCGGGGACCGTCGCACCGACCGCGGCGGAGATGCCGGTGAACCAGTCGGTGACGGTGCCGAAGGTGTCGAACGCCAGTACCCGCACCCCGTCGAGGGGGTACGGGGTCACGTGGTCTCGGAGGCCAGCTGCGGCAGCGAATGATCCTCGTCGAAGGCGGCGTCACCATGCGAGACCGGGGTGAGGGTCAACAGACTCGCCTCTGGGCGGCAGCAGAACCGCGCAGGTGCGTACGGCGACGTGCCGAGGCCGGCACTGACGTGCAGCTTCATCGATGTACCCCAGCTCGAGACCCCCTTGACGCGGGAGCGATCCAGATCGCAGTTGGTGACCAGTGCACCGACGAACGGCAGGCACAGCTGTCCGCCGTGGGTGTGGCCGGCCATCACCAGGTCGTAGCCGTCGGCGGCAAACCGGTCCAGCACGCGCGGTTCGGGCGAGTGGGTGAGCCCGAGTCGCAGGTGCGCCAGCGGGTTGGGGCGTCCGGCGACGGTCTCGTAGCGATCGCGTTCGATGTGCGGGTCGTCGACGCCCGCCGCCACCACCCGCACCCCGCCGACCTCGAGCTCGCGGACGGTGTGGGTGGCATCGAGCCAGCCGCGCTCGGTGAACGCGGCGCGCAGGTCCTGCCAGGGCAGGGGCTCCCCGAAGGTCCGGGTGTGGTCGGTCTTGAAGTACTGGAACGGGTTCTTCGGCTTCGGCCCGAAGTAGTCGTTGGAGCCGAATACGAACAGGCCGGGCCGCGAGAGCAGTCCGCCGAGCGACTGGATCACCGACGGCACCGCCTGCGGGTGGGCCAGGTTGTCGCCGGTGTTGATCACCAGATCGGGTTCGAGCGTCTCGAGTTCGGACACCCATGCCTGCTTGAGGCGCTGGTTGGGCATCATGTGCAGGTCGCTGATGTGCAACACCCGCAACGGCGCCGCGCCCGGCTCCAACACGGCAAGCGTGTTGTGCCGCAACGTGAACGCGTTGCGCTCGATCACCGTCGAATAGAAGAGACCCGCAGCCGCCAGGCCGGCCAGCCCCCCGAGAGCTGGCGCAGCCGCGACGCGGCGGGCGAGGGCGTTGTCGAGGTGAGCCATTCATCCAGGATACGCAGATCCGGGTGCTGCTCGCCCCCGGGTTTTGTTCCTACCCGACGGTCATCCCGGAAGCTGGATCACCACCGGACCGACTCCCGGCACCTCGACGGTGGTCTCGGTGGGCCCTTGCGCTCCGTCGGAGCGGCGACCGTTGCTGACGTAGATGGTCACCGTGCTGCCCGGCATGGCCGAGTCCGACGGTGCGGTGAACACCACCGTGCCCTGCGGCCGGTTGCTGTCCACGTCGAGCTGGTTGACCTTGAATCCGGCGGCCTGCAGCCGGGAGGTCGCCGCGCTCGCGGTGAGTCCGCTGACCTTCGGGATGCGGCCGCGGTCACTGCCCCGCATGTAGCGCGGATCGGTCGGCGGGAGCTTCACGGGCCCGAATTTGGTGGCCACCGGCTTGATGGCCTGGAACCAGGTGCGCGCCGGCTCCATGCCGCCGAAGAGGGTCCCGTCATAGCACTGACGCAGCGGACTGCTGCAGATCTCGGTTGGGTTCGGTCCGTCGTTGTAGACGTAAGCCGAACCGGCGATCTGGTTGGTGAAGCCGATGAAGGCCGACGAGCGGTGTGCCTCGGTGGTCCCGGTCTTACCCGACATCGGCAGGGTCCAGCCGGCCGAACCGGCCGCGCCCGCCGCGGTGCCACCGCCCAGGTGGTCCTGGCCCATGGCGTTGGCGAGCGTGTTGGCCAGGCCCTCCTCGACGACCTGCTCGCATGGCGGTGTCTCGAACGGGATCGCGGTCAGCGCCGGCTCGCCCTCGGGTGTCATCACCCGGTTGCCATAGGCGTCGCGCTTGATCCGGCTGATCGATGCGATCGGATTCGGCGGGCACCAGGTGCCGCCGGAGGCGAGGGTGGCGCCCACGTTGGACAGCTCGAGTCCGTTGATCGGCAACGGACCGAGGGTGAACGAACCGAAGTTGCCGTCCTTGACGTACTGCGCCATCGTCTTCTCGCCGTAGCCCGACGAGCCCGGGACGGTGTAGGAACGCAGACCCAGGCGGACCGCCATGTCGACCGTCGGCTTCACGCCGGTCTGCTGCAGCAGTTTCACGAATGCGGTGTTGGGGGACTGGGCCAGCGCCTGGGTCACCGTCAGCGTCGGCGGGTACTTGCCGGCGTTGCGCACACAGTAGGCCTCCTCCGGACACCCTGGGGTGCTGCTGTTACCCATCCCCTCGACGGCGACGAAGCTGGGCACCTGCAGATTCGAGGACACGCCGAGCCCCTTCTCCATGGCCGCCGCGGTGGTGAAGATCTTGAACACCGATCCGGCGCCGTCGCCGACCATCGAGAACGGCTGCGGTTGCACGGTCTGACCGGCCTTCAGGTTCAGCCCGTAGCGGCGGCTCGACGCCATCGAGAGGACGTCGTGGGACTCCTTGCCCGGCCGGATGCTGCTCATGACGTTGGCGACGCCATCGGTGTCGGGTGAGGCCTGGGCGCGGACCGCGCGGATGGTGGACCGCTGGACCTGGGGGTCGAGGGTGGTGCGGATGATGTAGCCACCGCGCATCACCGAGTCGCGCGCCATCCCGTTCTCGGCGAGGAACTGCAGCGCGTAGTCGCAGAAGAAGCCGTTGGCGTCCGCGCCGATGCAGCCCTGCGTCGGTGTGCGCGGGCTGGGCAGCACACCGAGCGGCGACTCCTTGGCCGCGACCAGTTCCTCGCGGCGGTCGGGGAAGTTCTCGATCATCGTGTCCAGCACGGTGTTGCGCCGGTTGGTCGCGGCCTCGGGGTTGGTGTACGGATCGAGCGCCGAACTGGACTGCACCATGCCCGCCAGCAGCGCCGATTCCGCGACGTCGAGGTCGATGGCGTGCTTGCCGAAGTAGGTCTGGGCGGCCGCCTCGATGCCGTAGGAGTTGTTGCCGAACGGCACGACGTTGAGGTAGCGGGTGACGATCTGCTTCTTGGCCTCCTGCTTGGCGGCGGCGTCGTCGAGGCCCTTGTCGCGTTTGGCCTGGTCGATGAGCGACTGCTCCATCGTCAGCGCCATCCGGACCTCGCGCAGCTTGCGGGCCGGTGTGGTCTCGACCGCGGCCTGCCGGTCGGCTTCGGTGCGTGCGAGCACCAACAGCTGGTAGTTCTTGATGTACTGCTGGTCCAGCGTCGACGCGCCCTGCTGAACCTCGCCGGCCGACGAGTTCGTCAGCGCCGCGCGGATGGTGCCCTTCCAGTCGACGCCGTCGTGTTCGAGGAACCGTCGGTCCTCGATGGAGATGATCGCGCGGATCATGTCCGGTGAGATGTCGTTGTACCCGACCTGATAGCGGTACTGGTCGTACAGCAACGCGATCGGGTTGCCGGCCGAATCGGTCATCGTGGTGACCTCCGGCAGCGTGCCGTTGAGCAGCTCGGAGGACACATTCTCGACGGCGGCGGCCGCGCGGTTGGACATCACGCCCAGGCCGCTGGCCGCGGGGTACAACATTCCGGCCACCAGCACACCGGCCAACAGGCAGGCGCCGGCCAGTGACCACAGCTTCTTCGACTTCGGCACACGCACAGGATACGTGCGATGTCGCCGAAGTCGTCTGAGCGCGCGCCACCGAAAGGTCGCGAGCCGGTCACGGCCGAGGCTGAACACCACCACCCGCGCTGACCTGCGCAGATCGCTGCGGGTTGCACGATGGTGCCATTTTCTTTGCCCCAGGGCTTGCGTCGTGATGCACAGATCCTTAAATTGAGTGCAGAATGTGACTCACTTAACAATGACCCCGAGCTTGTGAACCGCAACCAGTGTTCCGGTGAACAGAAAAAGAATCGGGCAGGTGGGGTGGGGGCATTCGGGTCAGGACCGTCGGGCGGCGCAGCAGCGCCGATTTGGGTCCGGCGAGACGCAACGACAGACAGGGGTCGGCGGATGGCGATAGCGGCAGTTTCCACCGGAGATGATGCTCGATTGATGTGGGTGTCCCAAGCTCGATGCCGGGGAGGAAACCCCGATGACCTGTTCGTCCGCGGAGCAGCTCAGCGCAAAGCCGCCACGATCTGCCGGCACTGCCCGGTGCAGCTCGAGTGCGGCGCGGACGCCCTCGACAACCGGGTGGAGTTCGGCGTCTGGGGTGGTATGACCGAGCGTCAGCGGCGGGCCCTGCTCCGCCAGCATCCGGAGGTCACCTCGTGGGCCCAGTTCTTCGAGGCCCAGCGACGCAGGCACCGCGCCGACGCGGTGTGAGCTGCAGGACGAACACACGAATGGCCGACCCAATGGGTCGGCCATCGTCGTTCCCGGGCCTCAGCCGCGACTGGTGATCTGTTCGGCCACCGCACGCAGCGCGACGACGTCGGCGACCTCGAACGGCAGCGACGGCACGCCGACGATCGGCACCGCCGGATGCGCGGCGGTGAAGCGCTGCAGCAGGTGCAGCTCCCGCTTGCCGGTGGCGGCACGTTCGGCGTGGATCTCGAGCACGCCGCGGGTCAGTTCGTCCTCGACGGTCTCGAGTGCCGCCCGTGCCGACGACTCGGAGATCGAGGTGAGGTTCGGGTGGGTGCGGTTGAGGATGAGGCCGGCCAGCGGCATCCGTTCCTCGGACAGCCGATCCACGAAGAACGCCGCCTCGCGCAGGGCGTCGGGTTCGGCCGCGGCGACCACCGCGAACTGCGTGCCCGGTTGTTTGAGCAGCTCGTAGGTCTTGGTCGCGCGGTCCTGGAAGCCACCGAACATCGAGTCCAGCGACTGCACAAAGGTCGCGACGTCGCGCAGCATGTCGCCGCCGATGATGGTGGACACCCCGCGCATGGCCAGGCTCATCGCGCCGGTGACCATCCGTCCCACGCCGCGACCACCTCCCACCAGCATCTTCATCAACCGGCCGGAGAGGAACGAGCCGAGACGTTGCGGTGCGTCGAGGAAGTCCAGGGCGTTGCGCGACGGCGGGGTGTCGACGACGATCAGGTCCCAGCGGTCCTCCTCGATGAGCTTGCCGAGTTTCTCCATCGCCATGTACTCCTGCGTGCCGGAGAACGACGACGCCATCGTCTGATAGAAGGAGTTCTCCATGATCGCCGAGGCACGGTCCGGTGACGAGTACTCGAGCACCATCTCGTCGAAGGTGCGCCGCATGTCCAGCATCATCGCGTCCAGCGAGCCGGACCCGCCCACCTCGGCCGCGGTTACCGGCTGCGGATCGTTGGTGAGCTCGGACATGCCCAACGACTGGGCGAGCCGTCGGGCCGGGTCGATGGTCAACACCGCGACCTTGCGGCCGTGCTCGGCGGCGTACATCGCCATCGCCGCAGCGGTGGTGGTCTTGCCCACGCCGCCGGCGCCGCAGCAGATCACCACGCGGGTGCCGGGGTCGGTGAGCACCGACGCCATCTTCAGATCGAGCGGCATGGGTCAGGCACCTGCCTTCTGCAAGAGGGTGGCGAGCTCATAGATCGAACCGAGGTCGATGCCGTCGCCGAGGGCCGGCAACTCCAGCGTCGGCAGCTCCACCTCGTCGAGCTGGGCCTTGGCGACCTGCTGGGCCTGCAGGCGTGTCGCGTGCTCGATGGTCTCGGTCAACAACCCCGACAGGTCGCCGTCGGTGAGATGCAGACCGCTCTGGGTCAGGTGCTCGAGCACCCGCGGGGCATCGATCGTGCCCTCGGCGATGTCGTCTATCGACCCCGTCGGCAGGTGTGTGGAACTGACCCGATTGATGATGAGGGTGCCGACGGTGAGATTCTTCGCGCGCAGTTCGGTGACCGCCTCGATCGTCTCCTGGATCGGCATCGCCTCCAGCAGGGTGACGAGGTGGATGACGGTGTCCTCGGAGTGCAACAGCTTCACCACGCCGTCGCTCTGATTGCGGATCGGCCCGGTCTTGGCGAGGTCGGCCATCGCCTGGGTGACGTCGAGGAAGTTGCCGATCCGGCCGGTCGGCGGGGCGTCGACGACCACCGCGTCATACACCCGCAGGCCCTGCTTGTCGGTGTGGATGATGCGTTCTTTGATCTTGCCGGTGATCAACACGTCACGCAGGCCCGGCGCGATCGTGGTGACGAAGTCGATCGCCCCGATCCGCTTCATCGCGCGGCCGGCGAAACCGAGGTTGTAGAACATGTCGAGGTACTCGAGCAGGGCGTGCTCGATGTCGATGGCCAGCGCCGACACCTCGCCGCCGCCGGAGGCGGTCGCGATCTTCGTGTCGGTGGACGGCAACGGCGGAATGTCGAAGAGCTGCGCGATGCCTTGACGGCCTTCGCATTCGACCAACAGCACCTTTTTGCCGTCGGCGGCCAGCGCCAGCGCCAACGCCGCCGCGACGGTCGTCTTGCCGGTGCCCCCCTTGCCCGATACGAAGTGCAGCCGAGCGCGTCCGGCGGTCTGCGGCCATTCGTTGGTGTGCCCGGAGTCGTCGGGCGGTGTCTCGTTCACCACCGCATCACCATATCGACAACGGCGTACCCATTAGGCTCTAGTCCATGAGTGAATCGACCGTATGGGAATACGCGACGGTGCCGTTGCTGACGCACGCCACAAAGCAGATCCTCGACCAGTGGGGTGCCGACGGCTGGGAACTGGTGACCGTCCTGCCCGGCCCGACCGGCGAGCAGCACGTCGCCTACCTGAAGCGTCCGAAGGGATAGGCGATGGCAGGGATGTGGTCGCAGCGACTGGCCGAACTGGGCATCACCCTCCCCGATGTGGTGACCCCCGCCGGTAGCTATGTTCCCGCAGTTCGCAGCGGCAACCTGGTCTTCACGGCGGGGCAGATTCCCATCGTCGACGGCAAGCTCGAGGTGGTCGGCAAGGTGCACGTGGGTGCCGAAGGTGTGGTCGATCCCGACCAGGCCACCCAGGCCGCCCGTCAGTGCGCACTCAACGCGCTGGCAGCCGTGGACGGACTCGTCGGCATCGATTCCATCGTGCGGATCGTCAAGGTCGTCGGCTTCGTCGCGTCCGCACCCGGATTCACCGGACAACCCGCGGTCATCAACGGCGCGTCGGATCTGCTCGGCGAGATCTTCGGCGATGCGGGAGTGCATGCCCGGTCGGCAGTCGGCGTCGCCGAGCTGCCGCTGGGCGCCTCCGTCGAGGTCGAGATGATCGTCGAGGTCTCCTGACCGCGAGCCCCGGCCGCCGCGCTCGACGGTGACCCGTGGTGGAGCTCGCTGCGCTGCTCGCCGCGGCGGCTGCGGCCGGGTGGGTCGACGCCGTCGTCGGCGGTGGCGGACTGGTACTGATCCCCGCGCTGATGATCGTTCAACCCGGGCTGGCGCCGGCCACCGCACTCGGCACCAACAAACTGGCCGCGGTGTTCGGCACCGCATCGGCGGCCGTCGCGTTCGCCCGTCGGCTGACCATCGATCTTCGTCGCCTCGCACCGGTGTTCATCAGTGCGGTGGTGTTCTCGGGTCTGGGTGCCTACACGGCGAGTCGACTGCCGGCCGACGTGTTCACCCCCGTGGTGCTCGGTCTGCTCATCGCGGTCGGACTGTTCGTCGCACTCAACCCGGGCTTCGGTTCCGGTCTCGCACGGCAGCGGCCCCGGTGGTCGGTGCTGCTGGGGCTGGTCCTGGCGGGTGTGGTGATCGCTTTCTACGACGGCGTGATGGGGCCGGGGACGGGAACCTTCCTCATCATCAGTCTCACGGCGCTGGTGGGTACCGGGTTCCTGGAGAGCTCGGGGATGGCGAAGGTGATCAACACCGGGACCAACCTGGGTGCTCTCGCGGTGTTCGCTTGGCAGGGAAACGTGTTGTGGCTGTTGGGTCTCGCCCTTGCGGCGGCGAACATCGCCGGGGCGCAACTCGGTGCGCACATGGCGATCGGACGGGGCAGCGGTTTCGTCCGGTGGGTACTGCTCGCAGTGGTGGTCGTGATGGTGGGCAAGCTCGGTTACGACATGGTCACCGGGTGAGGATCTCGTCGCGGGGATGACCCGGCGGCGCGGTCAGTGCGAACGCGGACGAAAGTTGTTGCGGTAAGCGCTCGGCGACAACGACATCCGTCGTTGGAAATGAGTCCGCAGCGATTCCGGTCCCAGACCCACCCGGGCAGCGATCTGCTCGACCGGTTCGTCGGTGCGTTCGAGTAGTGCCGCGGCCGCGCGCACCCGTTGTCCGGTGAGCCACGAACCCGGGCCCAACCCGTAGCTGTCGGTGAAGCGACGGCTGAACGTGCGCAACGACATCGACGCGTGGTCGGCGAGATCGCGCGTCGTCAGCGGCCGGTCGAGATGGCCGATGGCCCACGCGGTGGTGGCCGCCAGTGCGGCATGACCGCGCGTGCCCGGTCGGGCGACGTCGTGGCGCTGTCGGCCGTGCACGATCTCCTCGACGGCCTCGTCGTGCAGACTCGTGCCCGCCGGCATGAACTGCGCCTGTCCGCCCGGCCGATGGACGGCCACCACCGTCCTGCGCGCATAGTCGCGTGCGACATCGGCGCCGTGGTCACGTTCCACCAGATGTAGACACAGGTCGATGCCGGCGGCGAGGCCGGCACTGGTCAGAATGTCGCCGTCGTCCACGTACAGCACCGCCGGGTCGACCGTCACCCGCGGATAGCGGGTGGCCAGCGCGTCCGCGTCGAGCCAATGAGTGGTCGCACGACGACCGTCGAGCAGCCCGGTTTCGGCCAACGTGAACGCACCCACGCAGATGGACATCAGCCGGGTCCGGCGTCGATGGGCGTCCCGGAGGGCCTCGACCACCGCCCGCGACGGAGTGCGCCGCGCCGCATCGTGGTAGCCCGGGATCACCACGGTGTCCGCATCGACGAGGGCATCGAGGCCGTGCTCGACGTGCACCGACACCCCGGCGCAGGTCCGCACCAAACCGGGAGTCTCGGCGCAGGTGGACAGCGTGTAGCGTGGCGCGCCGATGTGCCCGAAGATCTGGACGGGTGCGGCCATGTCCATCATCACCAGGCCGTCGGTGACCAGGACCACCACGCGGTGGGTGCCGAGATCGGTTGGCATGAATAGAGGGTATACCGGCATTCATGCCACTGGTGTCGCACGCTCCGACGGTTCACGCTGGACTGGTGACCGAGCGAGCCACCCCCGAACCGACATCCATCAGCCCGCCCCCCGCGATACCCCCGCGCGCCACGCTCACGCGGATACAGCACCGGACGATCGCACTGCTGTGTGTCGCGCAGGTGCTCGGCGGGCTGGCGATGGGCGCGTCCCTGGCCCTCGGTGCGATTCTCGCCGAGCGGCTCTCCGGCTCGGAGTCCCTGGCCGGACTCGCCACCACGGTGCTCACCTTGGGTGCGGCCGCCGCCGGTCTGCCGCTGGCGGCGCTCGCGCAGCGGTCGGGGCGGCGTCCGGCTCTGGCGACCGGCTTCGTGATCGCCGCGATGGGTGCGGCAGTGGTCGCGGCCGCGGTCGACATCGGATGGTTCCCGCTGCTGCTCGTCGGCATGGCCGGGGTCGGCAGCGGAACCGCGGTCAGCCTGCAATCCCGTTTCGCCGCAACAGACCTCGCCGAACCGCGGACCCGTGGCCGCGACCTCTCGCTGGTGGTGTGGACGACGATGGTGGGTGCGGTCGCAGGGCCGGCCCTGCTCCCGGTGGGCGCCGATGTCGCCGGGGTGCTGCACATCGACGAGCTCGCCGGGCCGTTCGTGATCGGCGCCGCCGGTGCCGGCGCGGCCGCCGTCGTGCTGTGGGCCGGGCTGCGGCCCGATCCGCTGATCGTGTCGACCGCCGCCGCGTCGTCCACCTCGACGGGCACGGTGAAACCGACGCTCGCGCAGGGCTGGCAGACGATCCGGAGCATCGCCGAGGCCCGCAACGCGGTGGTGTCGGTGGTCTCCGCACACGCCGTGATGGTGGCCGTGATGGCCCTGACGCCCGTCCACATGACCCACGGTGGTGCGAGTATCACGCTCGTCGGCCTGTCCATCAGTGCGCACGTCGCCGGCATGTACGCGCTCGCGCCGGTGATGGGTGTGCTGACCGACCGGTTCGGGCGAGTACCGACCGTCGTGTTCGGGCAGGGGCTGTTGTTGGCGGCGTGTGTCACCGGCTTCACTCTGCGGCACAGTCAGACCGGCCTCGTCGTGGCCCTGGTTCTGCTCGGGCTGGGCTGGTCGGCCACCACCGTCGCCGGCTCTACGCTGCTCACCGAGAGTGTGCCGGTGCCGCGACGACCACGCGTGCAGGGGATCTCGGACACCCTGATGAGTCTCGCCGGCGCGGTGGCCGGTGCGCTGGCCGGTGTCGTCGTCGGTCTCTTCGGCTATCCGGCCCTGGTGCTCGGCGCGGGCGTGATCAGTGTGCTGGCCGCGATCTACGTGCTGACCGATCGACCGCGGTGACCTCGAGTCTGCAGACCGCGTTCGCGCCCGAGGTTCATCGACGACGTGGAGGACGATGTCGACGAGCGGGCGGCGTGACCTGAGCCACTGCCGGCGGCCGGCCGTGGGTAGTGTCGGACGTTGTGACCGACAACGAGAACGGAAACGCGGAAGCAGCCCCGACACACCCGGCGTACGGCGTCGTCCGTGAGGTGACCCCGTTCGCGTCGGTGTTGTTGTGCAACAACCCGGGCACGATGGAGCTCGACGGCACCAACACCTGGATCCTGCGTGCTCCGGGCCACCCCGAGTGCGTCGTCGTCGATCCCGGCCCGCCGAACAAGAAGGGGCATGTCAGGCGGATTGCGGAACAGCCGGGGATCGCACTCGTACTGATCACCCACCGCCACTTCGACCACACCGGGGCCATCAAACCGCTGCGGAAACGGGTCGATGTCCCGGTGCGCGCCCGGTCGGCCAAGTTCACCCACGGTGCGGCACCGCTTGTCGACCGAGAGATCATCGACGTGGCGGGTCTGCGGATCACCGTGCTGCACACCCCGGGCCACACCGGGGACTCGCTCAGTTTTCTCGTCGAGTGCGACGGGCATCGCGCCTTGCTGTCGGGCGACACCATCCTCGGCAGCGGCACCACCGTCCTCGATCCCACCGACGGCACCCTGCGCGACTACCTGAACTCGCTCAACCGCATCATCGTCGAAGGCGAGGACGCGGTGCTGCTCCCCGCGCACGGCCCCGACCATCCCGAGGTGGGTCCGGTCGCGCGGTACTACAAGGCGCACCGCGAGGAACGCATCGACCAGATCGTGGCCGCGCTCGACGACCTCGGGGTGCCGGCGCACAAGGCGAAGCCGATGAAGGTGGTCCGAAAGGTCTATGCCGACGTCGACAAGAAACTCTGGCCGGCCGCCCGGATGTCGGTCAAAGCCCAGCTGGAGTACCTGCGGGACCGCTGACACGTTTCGTCCCCCGGGTATTGCTTCCTGCCCCGGCGGCCGCAGGGGCAGGAAACGATACCCGGGGGACGAAACGCCAGGTCAGTGGGTCAGCGTGCGCGCCGTGCCAGGCGCTCGGAGTCGGCGATGAGGACGCTCTTGCCCTCCAGTCGTAGCCAGCCGCGCTGCGCGAAGTCGGCGAGCGCCTTGTTGACCGTCTCCCGGGATGCGCCGACGAGCTGGGCGATCTCTTCCTGCGTGAGGTCGTGGGTGACGCGCAGCGCGCCGCCCTCCTGTGTGCCGAACCGCTGGGCGAGCTGCAGCAGCTGCTTGGCGACACGGCCGGGGACGTCGGTGAAGATGAGGTCGGCGAGGTTGTTGTTGGTGCGGCGCAGACGACGGGCGAGCACGCGGAGCAGCTGCTCGGCGATCTCGGGGCGATCCTTGATCCAGGCACGCAGTGCGTCGCGGTCCATCGACACCGCACGCACCTCGGTCACCGTGGTGGCCGACGACGTGCGTGGGCCGGGATCGAAGATGGACAGTTCGCCGAACATGTCCGAGGGTCCCATGATCGTCAGCAGGTTCTCTCGACCATCGGGCGAACGACGGCCGACCTTCACCTTGCCGGACAGGATGATGTACAGCCGATCACCGGGTTCTCCCTCGTGAAAGATCACGTGACCGCGAGGGAAATCGACCGGTTGAAGCTGCTTGGTCAGCGCTGCGACGGCGGAGGGCTCGACACCCTGGAATATGCCCGCCCGCGCCAGTACGTCCTCCACCTAAGGAACCTTTCTCGTCCTAACCACACTCGCATGGCAACCCCACGCCGGTGATGAATTATGCCGTCGGTCGCCGTGTTGCCTCGTGCAACGCTACTCTCGCCCCAAGCATATGTGTTGAATGGGTCACTGGCCGGTACATAGCGGCGAGTCGGGATCTGTGTCGGACGTCGGCCTCAGCTTGCCCGCTGCGGCGAGGCCGACAACGCAGCATCGCGCCCGGCGCCCGCGGTATCGGGCATACGGCGGCTGCGAAACTCATCGAGTGCGGCGGGGAAACCCTCTTTGGCCAGGGTGTCGACCTGCGCGGCGCCGGCCGATTCCAAGAACTCCTCGACGTGATCCTGAGTGACCGCGAGACGGTCGATCCTGGTCTGCACCTTCTCCATCGCGAGCGCGAAGAGCATCAGCACAGCCGGGAAAAGCAGCGCGGCGAGTCCTTGCATGGGGACCAGTAAACACAATTCGATGAGGCTCCCGCCAACCAGAACGACCGGCTTCACTGACTTGTTACCAACGCGAAGCATGGCCAGGACCGGCAATTCACCGACCGCCGGCGTCGGCTCTTCGACCCCGTTGGCCGCGACGTCGCTAACCTGAAATGCGTGACCGCACGTAAGACCACCGACTCCGTCGAGGAGTCGGCGAGACCGACGCGCGCCCGTGGCGGCGCCGGACGCCGGTCGAAGACCGAGACCCGGCTGGGGCTGGTTCGGCGGGCGCGCCGGATGAACCGCACCCTGAAGGTCGCGTTCCCGCATGTGTACTGCGAACTCGATTTCACCACTCCGCTCGAGCTGTCGGTCGCGACGATCCTGTCGGCGCAATGCACCGACGTGCGGGTGAATCAGGTGACACCGGCGTTGTTCGCCCGCTATCCGACCGCCCGGTCGTATGCGGAGGCCGACCGTACGGAACTCGAGGAGATGATCCGGTCCACCGGCTTCTACCGGAACAAGGCCAACTCGATCATCGGGCTCGGTCAGGCCCTGGTGGAACGGTTCGACGGTGAGGTACCCGGCACCCTCAAAGAGCTGGTCACACTGCCCGGTTTCGGCCGCAAGACCGCCAACGTCGTCCTGGGCAACGCCTTCGGTGTCCCCGGGATCACCGTCGACACCCATTTCGCGCGGTTGGTGCAGCGGTGGGGGTGGACCGAGGAGACCGATCCGGTCAAGATCGAACGCGCCGTCGGTGAGCTGATCGAGCGCAAGGAGTGGACTGATTTCTCACACCGGGTGATCTTCCACGGCCGCCGCGTCTGCCATGCGCGTAAACCGGCGTGTGGCGTCTGCATCCTGGCCAAGGACTGCCCGGCCGCCGGCACCGGCCCGATGGCGAAAGCCGAGGCCGCCAAGCTGGTCAAGGGGCCCGAGACCGAGCATCTACTGGATCTGGCGGGGCTGGCGACACAGTGAACCAGACCCCGACCAGCGCGGCGTCGGGCCCCGACGAGGACGACGCCGCCGCCACCCCACCGACCCGACGGCCCAGCCGTTTTCCGGCCTCGGCACGGTGGACCATCGTGTTCACCGTCGTCATCCTGGCGTTGGTGGTGGCGATCTGGCCGCGCGGCGACGACAGCGCCGGCCCCGGCACGCCGACGGCGCCGACCGCGTCCGGGCTCAGGGCGACCGACGCCCAGGTCGACGACGCGCAGCTGGTGCAGGCGCGCAGCGACGCGGCCCTACCGCCCTGCCCACAGACCGGACTGCCCGAAGGGCCGCAATCCGTCCTGGCCGGCGTCACGGGGCCGTGCCTGGCCGACGGCACGGGCTACGACGTCGGCGCCGGCACTGCGGGCCGGCCGCTGGTGGTGAACATGTGGGCCGTCTGGTGCCTGCCGTGCCGGCGTGAACTCCCGGTGGTCGAGAGCTACGCCCGTCAGGCGGGCGACGAGGTGACCGTGCTTGCCGTCCATGCGGCCGAGGGCGCCCAGAATCCGTACCTGGCGCTGCAGTTCCTCATGGAGAACGACGTACAGCTACCGGTGGTGCTCGACACCGACGCGACGATCGCCGCGGCCCTCGGCGCGCCCCGGGTCTTCCCGTCGACGATCCTGGTGCGCGCCGACGGCACGGTCGCCCAGGTGTTGCCGCAGGTGTTCGACACCCCCGACGAACTCGCCGCCGTCGTACAGCAATACCTGGGGGTGAGGACATGACCGCCGAACACGATCCCGGGGTCCACGCAGGCCCCCTGGTCCCGACCGAGCAGATCCCGCCGTGGATGCGGCGCCTCACCGACAACGTGGCCGCCGTCACCGACTCGGTGCTCAATCGGGGCGGTGACCGGACCAGGTGGGCGTCGATGCTCGGCCGCGACAAGCGCGCGGCGGCGGTGCTGGTCCTCATCGGCGGGTCGTGGGACGAGGCGTTCGATCATCCCGGCGGCCTCCCGCCCGACGCCGAGATACTACTCACCGAACGGGCACCCACCCTGCGTCAACACAGCGGTCAGGTGGCCTTTCCCGGCGGCGGCCTCGATCCCGGCGACGAGTTCCCGGTGGGCACTGCCATGCGCGAGGCGGCCGAGGAGACCGGGCTGGTGTCCGAGGGCGTGGACGTGCTCGCGAATCTGCCGTCGTTCCCGGTTCCGGTGTCCAGTTTCGACGTGACCCCGGTGTTGGCGCATTGGCGTGACCCCGGTGAGGTCCGGGTCGTCGACACCGGCGAGACCGCGCGGGTGGCGCGGGTCAACCTGCGTGCGTTGCTCGCGCCGGAGAGTCGGTTTCAGGTGCAGCGCACGGTGATGGGCGCCCGCGCCTACAAGGGTCCGGCCTTCATGGTCGACGGCCTGCTGGTGTGGGGATTCACCGGCGGGCTCATCGCCGCGATCAGCGAGGTCGCCGGGTGGGACGTGCCCTGGGACTCCTCGGATGTCCGGCCGCTGGATCAGGCGATCGAGGCCGCGGGTAGCCCGCAGACGATCGGCCCGGGTGCGGTACTGCCCGCGCACCTGCGCCGTGCATCACAGGGCGGTGCCCGATGACCGGATCGGGATGGGTCGACCTCATCGTCGTGGTGATCGCGCTGCTCGCCGCCGCCAGCGGTTTCCGGCAGGGAGCGGTCGCCTCGGCGCTGGCGTTCCTCGGTGTGGTGCTCGGGGCGATCGCCGGCATTCTGCTCGCCCCGCACGTCATCTCGAATTTCTCCGATCGCACCACCCGGCTGCTGGTCGGCGTGGTGTTGCTGGTCGGGTTGATCATCATCGGCGAGGTGTCCGGGATGATCCTCGGCCGGGCCGCGCGCAGCGGCATCCGATCACGTGGTGTGCGCCGCATCGACAGCGTGATCGGGTCGATGCTGCAGGTCGTGGCGGTGCTCATCGCGGCGTGGCTGTTGGCCATCCCGCTGAGCAGCTCGGCCGAGCCACAGGTGTCGACGGCGGTGCGTGGGTCCAAGGTGCTCACCGGGGTGGACGTGCTGGCACCGCAGTGGCTGCGCGATCTGCCGAAGGACTTCAGCGCGCTCCTCGACAACTCCGGGTTGCCGCAGGTCATCGGGCCGTTCGGGCGGACCCCGGTGGCCGAGGTCGGCCCACCCGATCCGACGGTGCTGCAGCTGCCGATCGTCGCGCAGACCCGACCGAGCGTGATGAAGATCGAGGGCACGGCACCGAGCTGCCGTCAGGCCCTCGAAGGCAGCGGCTTCGTGGTGTCACCCGAACGGGTGATGACCAATGCGCACGTCGTCGCAGGCACGCGTCGGCTCACGGTGTCATCACCCGCAGGTGAGCAGTTGCCCGCCCGGGTGGTGCTCTTCGACAGCGAAAACGACATCGCCGTGCTCGACGTCCCCGGGCTGACCGCCCCGGCGCTGACCTTCGCCGATGGCGAGGCCCAGACCGGCGACGACGCGATCGTGCTCGGCTACCCCGAGGCCGGCCCGTTCGCGGTCAGCGCGGTGCGGGTGCGCGACACCATCAACCTCTCCGGCCCCGACATCTACCGCACCGGTCAGATCCTGCGGCAGGTGTACACGGTGCGGGGCGTGATCCGGCAGGGCAACTCGGGCGGCCCGATGATCAACTCGGCGGGCGAGGTCGTCGGCGTGGTCTTCGGTGCGGCCGAGGACACCAACGATCAGACCGGGTTCGTCCTGACCGCCGAGCAGGTGCGGCAGAACCTGACCGACTCCGAGGCGCGGTCGGCGCGGGTCAGCACGCAGACCTGCGTGCATGCCTGAGGTCGCCGGCTCAGTCCACGTCCTTGCGCAGCAATCCGAGCAGCCGCTCGGTCACCACGTCGGGCCGCTCCTGGTGGGCGAAGTGCCCGCTGTCGGCGATCTGTCGGTACTCCATGTGCGTCGCATAACGGTGGCTCGCGGACATCACCTGATCGAGGATGTACGGGTCGTCGGCGCCGCGCATCGCGAGTACCGGCAGATGCAGCCGCTGATTCATCAGGTCCATGAACCGCGATCCGTCGGGGCGGAACTGAGACCGGAACGCCCAGCGCCGGTACTCCAGGCTGGAGTGCGCGACGTAGGGGATCTGCACCGCCGAGCGGTTGCGGTCCACGGTGACCGCGTAATCGTCGGTGGCCTGCCAGCTGGGCGAGGCCCGCTCGGCGAAGTACTGCGTGAGGTAGCCGCCGTCGTGCGCCGCGAGCCGACGCTCACCCAGCTTGGGTAGCTGGTTGTGCAGGAAGCCGGGTAGGAACGCGCCGCGTTGACGGCGGTCGGCGAGCATGGCGCGGCGCAGCGCACGAGGGTGCGGAGAGGCGATGACGGCGACGCGGTTGACCACGCGAGGATGCAGCGTCGCGGTCGCCCAGCACACCAGCCCGCCGTCGGCGTGGCCCACCAGGGTGGCGTCGGCGTGGCCGAGCGCCCGGACCAGACCGTTCGTGTCACCGGCCAGCGTCCAGCCGTCGTAGCCGCGGGGTGGTTTGTCGGAGTCGCCGTAGCCGCGTAGATCGACGGCGACGGCCCGGAAACCGGCTTCGGCCAGCGCGGTGATCTGGTGGCGCCAGCTCCACCAGAACTCGCCGAAGCCGTGCAGCAGCAGCACCAGCGGCCGGTTGGCCGTGCCCGGCTCCGACGCCTCGACGGCGTGGAAGCGCAGTCCGTTGGCGCGGACGTCGAAGTGATGCCAGTCGCCGGAGATGCGGACGCTCGACGGGTCAGGCGGTCCGGCCACCACTCATCCCTTGGCGGGATCGTGCGCGCGCGGGATCGCCGGGTGCTCACGATCGGTGGCGCGCTTCGTCGACTCCGACGACCCACCGGCGTGGCTGCCCGGCAACACCGTGGGCACTTCCTTGACGCTCGCGATCGTCTTCTTCGGGCCCCGGACCCGTCGGAAGAACAGGTACCCGACGAACGCCATCACGACGGTGATGAGCACCAGGATCAGGAAGACGATCAGGAACGCCAGCCACCGCGGCATCCAGTTGTCGAGGAGTTCGGCGAGGAAGAAGAAAAAGAAGAAGCTCGAGTAGAGGGCCATCACACCGGCGACGACCAGCAGGCCCGTACCCGCGCCGGCCTTCTTGGCCTCGCCGACGAGTTCGGCCTTGGCCAGCGCGACCTCGGACCGGAACAGTGTCGACACGTTCGCCGACGCGTCTTTGACCAGGTTCCCGATGCTCGGTTCACCGTTGCGGCCCTGCGTGGGATCTGACAGCGGGATCGACGGCGCCGATCCGGCGTCCTGAGCGGTTTGGCCGGGCTCGTTGCGGCTCACAGAATCCTCCGTACCTCGGTGTCGAGCTTATGTTGCCATGCCAAAGTCGGCTTGGCCGTCGGCGGGGAGACGTCTCGTGTCGATTGGGCGCTGTTTTCCATCGAGTGGGCGCTGAGTTTCGTCGGATGTGTGCAGCTCGAGGGGGCGAGTGCCCACGCAACGGAAAACAGCGCCCACTCGACCGCCGTCAGGCGGGTGGGTGCCTGGGGTCGCCGGGGTTATGCGCGCTTTTGGCGGATCGCCTCGAAGACGGACGGGTCGACCAGGGTGGAGGTGTCGCCGAGGTCTCGGCCTTCGGCGACGTCTTTGAGCAGGCGTCGCATGATCTTGCCGGAGCGTGTCTTGGGCAGCTCGGGTACGACGTTGATCTCACGGGGTTTGGCGATCGGCGAGATCTCGATCGACACCTGTTCGCGCAGCTCGGCGATGAGGCCGTCGCCGGTGTCGACAACCCCTTCACGCAGGATCACGAAGGCGACGATGCCCTGGCCGGTGGTCTCGTCGGCCGCGCCGATGACCGCGGCCTCGGCGACCCCGGCATGTCCGACCAGTGCGGACTCGACCTCGGCGGTGGAGATGCGGTGCCCGGAGATGTTCATGACGTCATCGACACGGCCGAGCACCCAGAGGGCGCCGTCGTCGTCGTAGCGGGCGCCGTCACCGGCGAAGTACCAGCCCTGTTCGGCGAACCGTGACCAGTAGGTGTCGCGGTAGCGCTCCTCGTCGCCCCAGATGCCGCGCAGCATCGACGGCCACGGCTGATCGAGCACCAGGTAGCCCTGTTCGCCGTGCGAGACCGGGTTGCCCTGGTCGTCGACGATGTTGGCGCTGATGCCGGGCAGTGGTTTCATCGCCGAGCCGGGTTTGGCGGCGGTCACGCCGGGCAGCGGCGAGATCATGATGGCGCCGGTCTCGGTTTGCCACCAGGTGTCCACGATCGGTGCGCTGTCACCGCCGATGACCTCGCGATACCACTTCCACGCCTCGGGGTTGATCGGCTCACCCACCGAGCCCAGTAGCCGCACCGAACTCAGATCGTGCGCGTCGGGGATCTCGCGGCCCCACTTCATGAACGTGCGGATCAGCGTGGGCGCGATGTAGTAGATCGTCACCCCGTACTTCTCGATGATCTCGAAATGACGATGCTCGTTGGGGGAGTTGGGGGTGCCCTCGTAGACGACCTCGGTGGCGCCGTTCGACAGTGGTCCGTAGACAAGATAGGAGTGGCCGGTCACCCAGCCGATGTCGGCGCCGCACCAGAAGACGTCGCGGCCTTCCTTGTGGTCGAACACGTAGTGGAAGGTGTAGGACGCCTGGGTGAGGTAGCCACCCGAGGAATGCACGATGCCCTTGGGCTTGCCGGTGGTGCCGGAGGTGTAGAGCAGAAACAGCGGATGCTCGGCGTCGAAGAATTCCGGGGTGTGGTCGGTGGACTGCTCGTCGACGGTGTCCTCCCACCACACGTCACGACCGTCGACCCACGGCAGGTTCTCGTCGTGGTTGGTGCGGCGCACCACCAGCACCTTCTCCACCGAGGCCGCGGCATCGTCGCCGGAACCGAGTGCCTCGTCGACAGCGGCCTTCAACGGCGCGGGCTTGCCGCGGCGGTACTGGCCGTCGGTGGTGATGACCAGCTTGGCCTCGGCGTCATCCACCCGGGAACGCAGCGCACCGGCGGAGAAACCGGCGAACACCACCGAATGCGTCAACCCCAATCGCGCGCACGCCAACATCGAGATCAACGCCTCGGGCACCATCGGCATGTAGATCGCCACCCGATCGCCGGCCACGAGCCCGATGGCGGCGAAATAGTTGGCGGCCTTGGACACCTCATCCTTGAGCTGGGCGTAGGTGATGTCGCGGTGATCGCCGGGTTCGCCCACCCAGTGGATGGCGACCCGCTCACCCTTACCCGCGGCGACGTGGCGGTCCACACAGTTGACCGCCACATTCAACGTGCCGCCGACAAACCACTTCGCAAACGGCGCATCCGACCAGTCCAGCACCTGATCGAAATCGGTATCCCAATCCAGACGACGGGCCTGCTCGGCCCAGAACCCGAGACGATCCGCATCGGCACGGTCATACATCTCGGCGGTGGCATTGGCCTGGGCGGCGAACTCCTTCGACGGCGGATAGCCCTGCGCAGACGAAGTGGTGGCGGGAGACATCGGTCAGTTGTGCCTTTCACTCTCGACGACTATGGCGTGACGTGCGGTCATGCCGAGTACTGATTGTGAGGGTAGTCACGTTGGAACCCCGTTGCAGGTACCGATCGGCCGGACCACCGGACATCCGCGACGAATGGTCCGATGGGCACGACGAACGGCGCCCTCATTATCGTGGGAAGGCGTGAGTTCGGAAACGTCGGCGGCCGACCCGCTGGCACCACTGTTGCAGTTGCCCGGCGTACGCGAAGCCGCCGACCGCGCCCGCGACGCGTTGAGCGCGGTCCACCGGCACCCGGCGAATCTGCGTGGCTGGGACAAGACGGCCACCGAGGCGTCCTGGCGCGCCGGTCGGTCGTCGGCGGCCATCGACGGCGGCAGCGTCGATCTGCGCCGCGACGGCGACTTCGATGACCCGGTGTTGGCCGGGGCCATGCGCGTCGCGCAGGCCCTCGACGGCGATGCGCTCGAGCAGTTCACCGGGGTCTTCCGCCGCGCGCCGGCGCAGGCATTCGCCCGGCTGCACATGCTCGCCGCGGCCGGGCTCGTCGACGACCCGGACGAGCTGGGCCGCCCCAGTTCGGCGCCCGGCGTCGCGGGCCGACTCGACCTGCTCGGACAATTGGTCACCGGCGCCACCGCGGTTCCCGCGCCGGTGCTGGCCGCTGTTGTGCACGGAGAGCTGTTGGGGCTGGACGCATTTCCGTCGGCCAACGGGGTGGTGGCACGTGCGGCGTCGCGGCTGGTGTGTACGTCGTCGGGACTGGACCCGCACAACCTCGGCGTCCCGGAGGTCACGTGGCTACGGCGGCTCGACGACTACCGCACACTGTCGGCGCGCTTTGCAGAGGGTGACCCGGCGGGCGTCGGCGCCTGGATCGTGCTGTGTTGCGAGGCGCTGGCGGCGGGTGCGGCCGAGGCCCGCTCCATCGCCGACGCCGCTCGTGCCGGCTGAACCGAAACTCCGTGTCCACCAACCCCGTACAACGCACTGCGGGCGGCTGTCCGACCGATGAACCGGTCAGGCTGCCGCCCGCGTAGCACGGACTCAAGTTACCAAGCGTGCTTGGTGGGTTGTGGTATCGCCTCGGCGAGGGAAAGAGTGCCGATCGGTACGCCCCGGTGTGAACCACTTGTGAATTACGGTGCCGTGCAATTGAATCGAGCTTCTTCGGATCGATTCGTTCCGTCTGACGAACCGTGCGGCTCGCCTCGATCGGATCGATTCGTCCGGCCCGACAGGGATCCTTCGTGTCCCGGTCTACGGCCCGTTGGTGGTCACCGGCTTGTCCGTGTCGACCTACGATGTCGCAGGCGCACAACGCTTTTGCCTTATGCGGCGCGCTCCGCGTGGGTGCTTGCCGCCCGTGCTGGGAAGTGCTCGGCGTGGGGGTCCGTTCCTTCTCTTCCGGAGCGAACTTTGCCTTCCGAGATTCCGTAAAACCTTTTGTACACCGTGACTGCGGTCACATCAAGGGTCTTTCGGACCAATATCCGATGGTGTCGTGGTGGCCTTCTCACACCGCGCCTGCGTGCTGCCCGTACCGGCGGAGCGCGTGCGTACCCATGCCGCCGGCCACCGCGAGGCCCGCGCACACAGCCCCGGCGACAGCTGCGGTGCGGTATCGCGACGGGGTTCGCCGTCGCTGCGAACCCGGGCGGGAACTGTGCGAAGTCGGCCGCACGAAGTCGAGGACCGGCCAGCCTTCGTCGATCGCGCGCCGACGCAGCCGCCGGTCCGGATTGACCACAAACGGATGGCCGACCGCCTCCAACATGGGGAGGTCGGTGATCGAGTCGGAGTACGCATAGCAGGTCGCCAGGTCGTAGCCACGATCTTCGGCGAGTTCGCTCACCGCGGCCGCCTTTGCCGGGCCGTAGAGGTACACCTCGAGTTCGCCGGTGTAGTGGCCGTTCACCACGGTCATCTCGCTGGCGACGACATGATCGACCCCGAGCATGCCGCCGATCGGCTCCACCATCTCCCGCCCGGATGCCGACACCAGGATCACGTCGTCGCCGCGGGCGCGGTGGGTGGCGATCAACTCGGCGGCCTCGTCGAACACCAGCGGGTGCACCACCTCGTGCAGGGCCTCGGCGACGACGGCCCGGACGTGCGCGACATTCCAGCCCCGGCACATCTCGGTCGCATGCTGCCGCAGATGTTCGACCTGTTTCTGGTCTGCCGCCATCAGCCGGAACCGCAATTGGGCGTAGCCGGATTTGATCACCCAGCGGCGGTCGAGAAGGCCCTCCGCGAAGAACGCCCGGGAAAAGGCGAGCACGCTGGACTTCGCGATCACCGTCTTGTCGAGGTCGAAGAATGCTGCGCTGCGCCGTGTCGGAGCGGTGGCAGGAGCCGACCGAGCCTGTGGATAACTCGCCGGCGAGGTGTCCGTCACCGGTTCAGGCTACGGCCGGGAGCGCGGCAAGGGCTAGTCTCGATGCAACCTCGTTGCAGCGTGAAAGCGCAGGCAGCGATATAGAAATGTGACCTCCCCGGCCCGCTGGTTGTAGTTGCAATGCTCGAAAAGCCGTGTGTATAGTCGGCCTTAACCGGTGAATAACCGGTGCCTTTCAGCCCGACCCCCCGGGGCTGAAAACGCGATGACCCCGGCCTCCTCCCCCCCTGGCCGGGGTCGTCCTCTATCCAGGGGCCTTTTCTCTCCTCGCCGCCTTCGTCCTACGGCCGATCCCACAAAACCGGGACACTTGACCAAGCAATTGTTAGGTTCTCTCGCAGATGCCGACGCGGGGGGAGAGTGGTCGAATTGTCCGCCAAAGGAATGAACCGATTCACGGTCCTGATCACGACGTTGGTGACGGTGTGTGCGGCCGTGACCGTCTGGGCGGGCGCCGCCCCGGCCACCCCACAGCGGCCACTGCCCGAGAGTTACAACTTCTTCGCCGGCATCCCCGCCGAACTGGCGCACCCCGGCGGATCGCTGCCCGGTTCCAACGACTTCACCTGTCGTCCGACACCGCAGCACCCTCGGCCGGTGGTGCTGGTGCACGGCACGGGCGGTTCGCAGCAGACCAACTGGGGCGCCTACGTCGCGATGCTCGCCAACCGCGGGTACTGCGTCTACGCCCTCACCTACGGAGCGATTCCCGGGACGCCGTGGCCGGTGTCGGCGATCGGTGGGATGACCCGGATGGAGCCGAGTGCCGCGCAGTTGTCGCGGTTCGTCGACCGAGTCCTCGCCGCGACCGGCGCACGGACCGTCGACCTGGTCGGGCACTCGCAGGGCACATACATGCCCGGGTACTACCTGAAGCGCCTCGGCGGAGCTGCGAAGGTCACGAAGTACGTCTCGCTGGCGCCGCTGTGGCGTGGTTCGTTCGAGGGCGCTGGATTCACCGAGATCACCCAGCAACTGTTGGGTGGTGCTGACCTGCCGATCTGCGCTGCCTGCGGCCAGATGGCCGCGGGGTCGCCGATGAACCGGGCGATCTGGGCGGGCGGCAGCCCGTATGTCGCGGGTGTGGACTACACCAACATCTCCACCCGCTACGACGAGTTCGTGGTGCCCTACACCAGCGGTCAGGTCCCGGGCCGTCCCGGCGAGAGAGTGCGCAACATCGTCGTGCAGGACGGATGCGAACAGGACCACAGCGACCACCTCGCCATCGCGGGCTCGCGACGCACGGCCTACCTGGTGCTCAATGCCCTGGACCCCGAACATCCGGTCCCCGTGCCCTGCGAATACGTGCCGCCCTTCACCGGCTGACCATCCACACGCGGGCGACTGTCCACAGATCTTCCGACGGTCGGCCGTGCAGCCGTATCGTCGCCGCGTCGTCGGCGACGATGGCGTGGTGACCGATGAACTACTCACCCTCGTGGGTGCCGATCTGCACGAGGACGTCGCCCGCTGCGCGGCCGCCGCCGGTTACCGCATCGTGCCCGGCTCGCCGACGGAATGTCGGCGAGAGTGGTTGCGGGCCGGGGCGATCGCCGTCGACGGGCACGCCATCGATGAGCTCACGGGCCTCGCGCCGCCGCGGCGAGCCGGGATCGTGATGGTGACCGCCGGCGAGCCCTCGGCGGAGACCTGGCGCGCAGCAATGAATCTCGGCGCGGAGTATGCGGTCGCGTTACCCGCGGAGGAGTCGACCCTGGTCGGGCTGCTGACCGACTTCCGGGCACCGGCCACCAACCCGGCCGCCGCGATCGCGGTGATCGGCGGACACGGCGGGGCCGGTGTCACCACGCTTGCCGCGGCCGTCGCGCTCGCGGGGGCCGACCTGGGGCCGCGGGTGCTGCTGCTCGACGTCGACGATCTCGGCGCCGGCATCGACCTCGCATTGGGCATCGAGGGCCGCGCCGGGCTGCGCTGGCAGGATCTCACAGTGGCCGCAGGGGCCATGCGGGCCAGCGCGTTACACGATGCATTGCCGCATGTCGACGACCGGCTGTCGGTGCTCGCGCCCCGCCCGGACAGCCACCACCCGATCGCCGTCGAACCGGTCGTCGCCGCGCTGGACGCCGCACGCGCAGAGGGCGATACGGTGGTCGTCGACCTGCCGAGGGCGGGCGGCCCGGTGACCGACGCGGTCCTCGACACGGTCGACCTGGTCGTGGTGGTCACCACCGCCACCGTGCCCGGTGCGGCGTCGACCCGACAGGTCGTGACCCGGGTCCGCCGCCACGGCGTGTGGGCGGAACTGGCCGTGCGCGGACCGGCGCCGTCGGGTCTGCGCGCCGCGCAGGTGGCTGCCACCGTCGGGTTGCCGCTGCTCGCCGCATATCGATCGGACCCGGGCCTGCCCGGGCGGATGGATGCCGGACGCCTTCGCATCACACCACGCAGTCCCCTCGGCCGCGCAGCACGTGCGGTGCATCGTGCCGCCGACCGCGCCACCCGGGTGGCGGCATGACGGTGCACGACGATCTCCTCGATCGCGTCCGCGACCGCCTGGCCGCCGACGCGGCCGACCCGACTCCCGACGTCATCGCCGCGGCCATCCGCGCCGAATCCCGAGGCATGCTCGGTGACACCGATCTGCTCGCGGCCCTGCGCTTTCTGCAGACCGAGCTGATCGGGGCCGGACGGCTCGAACAGCTCCTCGGTGATCCCGACGTCGCCGACATCCTGGTGGTCGGACCCGACAACGTCTGGATCGATCGCGGAGCCGGGTTGCAGCGCACCGACATCCGGTTCGACGGCGAGCATGCGGTGCGGCGCCTCGCCGGTCGACTGGCGCTCAATGCGGGCAAGCGACTCGACGACGCCCAACCCTGGGTCGACGGCCAACTCGTCGGCGTCGGCCGACGCGGACACACGGTGCGACTGCATGCGGTGATCCCGCCCGTCGCGCACGACGGCACCTGCATCTCCCTGCGCGTCTTGCGCACCGCCACCCGCAACTTCGACGAACTGGTGGCGCTGGGTGCCATCCCCGACGACACCGTCCCGGTACTGCGCGGGATACTCGCGGCGCGACTGGCCTTTCTCATCGTCGGCGGCACCGGATCGGGCAAGACCACCCTGCTGGGATCGCTGATCGGCGCGATGGCCCACACCGAACGCATTCTGTGCGTGGAGGACGCACTCGAACTCGACCCACCGCACCCGCACATCGTCCGCCTGGTCGCCCGAACCGCGAATGTCGAAGGTGCCGGCGATGTGCCGGTGCGTGCGCTGGTCCGGCAGGCACTACGGATGCGGCCGGACCGGATCGTGGTCGGCGAGGTGCGCGGCGCCGAGGTGATCGACCTGCTGACCGCGCTCAACACCGGCCACGACGGCTGCGCCGGGACCCTGCACGCGAACTCCACCGCAGAGGTGCCGGCGCGGATGGAGGCGCTCGCTGCGCTCGGCGGAATGGCCCGAGCGGCGTTGCACAGTCAGCTCGCGGCCGCGGTCCAGGTGGTGCTCGGGGTTGCCCGTACACCCGGCGGCAACCGAGGTCTCACCGAGATCGGCGTGGTGTCGCGCGGCGACGACGGGCTGGTGCGGATTCGGCAGGTGTGGACTCGCAGAAGCGGATTCGCCGAGTCTGCCGCGCAACTCGATGAGCTCATCCGAACCCGATCCCGGTGACCCCGCTGTTGCTGGCGGCGGCACTGTGCGTCGTGTGGTGGCCGGTCACCCGCACCGAGCACCGGTTGGGCAACCTGCGAGGTGCGAAGGCCCGGCGTGCGTCGATGCCGGCGCGGGTCGTCGCGGTCGTTGCGCTGCCGGTGGGGCTGGCCGTGGGGGCCGGTGTCGCCGCAGGACTGTCGGCGGCCCTGGTCGCCGCGGGTCTGCTGTGGCAGTGGCACCGCACACGGCGGGTCCGGCGCCGCGACCAGGAGACCACCGACCTGCTGCTGGCGTTGTCGGTGATGATCGCGGAACTGTCGGTCGGTGCGCCACCCGCCCACGCGTGCGCGGCCGCAGCACGCGAACTCCATTCGTCGCACGGCCCTTCGGGGGCGGTGGCCGGCGGACTGACCGCGATGTCGGGGCGTGCGGAGCTCGGTGGCGACGTCCTCGACCGCGCACCGGCCGGACAGCCCGATCTCGGCGACGACGCGTCGTGGCGCCGCATCGCGGTGGCGTGGCAGATGGCCGATCGGCACGGCTTGCCGATGATCGAACTGCTGGAATCGGTGCGGTCGGATCTGCTCGAGCGCCGACAGTTCGCGGCCCGCACACATGCCGGCCTGGCGGGGCCGCGCGCGACGGCCGCGGTCCTCGCCGGGCTGCCGGTCATCGGGGTACTGCTGGGTCAGCTGATGGGGGCGGAGCCGCTCACCGTACTGCTGGGCAGTGACCTCGGCGGCATCCTGCTGGTTGTCGGCACCGCTATGGCGATGGCCGGATGGATGTGGGCGCAGCGCATCACCGACCGGGCGGCCCGACGGTGAGCGTCCCCGAGGCCGTCGGCGTCATCGTGTTCGCAGTCGCGCTGTGGTGGTGGCCGGGTCCGGATTGGGCGCTGCAGCGGGCCGGGGCGGTGCAGGACGAAGTCGGACCCGATCGAGTGAAGGAGTCTCGCGACGACCCGTTCGGGGTCGCCGCCGCATTCGATCTGTTCGCGGTGTGCCTGCGCGCCGGACTGCCGGTCGGCGCGGCGGCGGCCGTCGTCGTCGATTCCGCGCCTCCGGGGTTGGCACGACCGCTGGGCGTGACCGCCGAACTGTTGGCGCTCGGTGCGGACGCCGAGCACGCCTGGCGGCGCAGCGGTCCCGCGGGCAACGCGGACAAGCGCATGAGTGGAGGATCTCGCGTGTCCACAGATGCCGAACGATTCGATGCGTTGGCCACCCTGGCACGGCGATCGGCGCGAGCCGGATCATCACTCGCCGGCGGCCTCACCGAACTTGCCGAGGGAGTCCGCCGCGAGGCCCACGACCAGGCCACGGCTGCCACCGAACGTGCCGGTGTCGCGATCAGTGCCCCACTGGGACTGTGCTTTCTGCCCGCATTCGTCTGCCTGGGCATCGTGCCGGTGGTTCTCGGTCTCGCCGGGTCGGTCCTCGGCGGGTGACGAGATGTGCTGCCCGGGAAATTCTTCCGAAGACAATGGATCCTGAACGGCCCCTGCTGCGTCCAAAGAACGAGAGGACGCACTCGGCGTCCCGGGGAGGGCACCATCATGACCGACAACATGTTTCGTCGACCGGTCGAGCGCATCTCGACCGAGGTGCTGCGATTGATCACCGACGATGAGGGCATGAGCACGGCCGAATATGCGATCGGCACCATTGCGGCCGCGGCGTTCGGGGCGATCCTCTACACGGTCGTGACCGGCGACAACATCGTCAGCGGATTGACCGGCATCATCGGCAAGGCGTTGAACACGTCGGTCGGTTGAACCCGTCGGTGTGCGGCGTGCGACGAATCGGCAACGTCTTTCGGACCGCGTTCGCGGACGAGGGTGGCATGGTCACGGTCGAGGGAGCATATGCGATCGCTGCCATCGTCTCCACTGTCGTGATCGGGGTCGGTGCGGTGGCGGGCGCCAGTGTGCAGATCCGCTGTACTGACGCCGCCCGGGAAGCGGCGCGACTGGCCGCGATCGGCGATGCCTCGGCAGAGTCGACAGCGCAGGCGATCGCCGGCTCCGACGCCCGAGTCACCCTGCAGGACAGGGGCTCACACGTGGCTGCCGAGGTACGCGACGACGTGCCGCTGCTGCCGGTGGTGCAGTTGTCCGCTCGGGCCGTCGCGGCGAAGGAACCCGAGTCCTCGGCAATCGGCCACACCACCGGGGATCAGCCGCCCTGATGTATCGGTGGGGCGATGACCGGGGGTTCGCAACCCTGCTGGGTGCCTTCGCGATCGCCACCATCGCGGCGGTGGCCGTCGCGATGCTGTACGTCGGCGGGGCGGTGGTGGCGCGTCATCGCGCCCAGTCGGCGGCGGATCTGGCGGCGCTGGCCGCGGCGCAGCAGCATGTGCTGGCGGCACCCGAGCCGTGCCGGGCGGCCGAGGAGATCGCTCAGGAACAGCGCGTGGGCGCCCGGATCGAGCGATGCGCTGCCGACGGGATCGATGTGGTGTTGACCGTTGCGGTGCCGGTGCGGCTGGGCCCGTTCGGGGTTCGCGACGCGCTCGCCTCCGCCCGGGCGGGGCCGGTGGACTGAACGCCGTATCCGGTTACGGTCTGGGGGATGCGCCGCGGAGACTATTGTCCCGGCCTGCCGCTGTCACCGTGGCTGCGATCGGCGCCGTTCACAAGGGGGTTCGCCGGATTCCTTGCTCGCCGCGTGCGCCGCGCACTAGGTTCGGAGATCAGTGCCGACTGATCTGAGGTGGGACGTGCCGGAAGCGCGGGTGCTCGACGAACTCGGTTATTACCTGCTGGCCGGTGCCGGCGGCACCGGACCGGCGGCGCTGGTGGACGAGACCCGGCAGGGTGAGGCGTTGGGCCTGGGCACCGCGTTCATCTCCGAGCGGTGGAACCTCAAGGAGGCGGCGTCGCTGACCGGGGCGGCCTGCGCGGTCAGCGACCGGATGCACATCGCCACGGCGGCAACCAATCACAACACGCGCCACCCCCTGATCACGGCGTCCTGGGCCACCACCATGCACCGATTGTCCGGCGGCCGGTTCACGTTGGGGCTGGGTCGGGGGATCGCCGCGATGTACCAGGCGTTCGGCGTCCCGCCGGTCACCACCGCGCAGATGGAGGATTTCGCCCAAGTGATGCGCCGGCTGTGGCGTGGTGAGATGATCTTCGGTCACGACGGGCCGATCGGATCCTATGATCTGCTGTATCTGGATTCGGATTTCGACGAGGACATCCGGCTGGCGCTGGTGGCGTTCGGACCGCAGACCCTGGCTCTCGGCGGACGCGCATTCGACGACGTCATCCTGCACACGTTCTTCACGCCGGATACGGTGCGGCGCAGCGTGCAGACGGTCAAACGCGCCGCCGAGCAGGCCGGCCGGGACCCCGATACCGTCCGGGTGTGGTCGTGCCTGGCGACCGTCGGCGACCACCTACCGGACGAGGTGCGGTTGACCAAGACGGTGGCACGGCTGGCCACCTACCTGCAGGGGTACGGCGACCTGCTCGTACGGACCAACGACTGGGACCCGATGGTGCTGCAGCGCTTCCGGGAGGACTCCGTGGTGACGTCGATCCCCGGGGGCATCGACCACAAGGCCACCACCGACCAGATCGAGCACATCGCCGGCCTCATCCCCGACGAGTGGCTCGAGCCATCGGCCACCGGGTCGTCGCAGCAGTGTGCGACGCGCATCCGGGAGGAGTTCGGTCACGGCGCCGATGCCGTCATCATGCACGGTGCGACGCCCGACGAACTCGCACCCGTGGTGGCCGCCTACCGCGCGGGTGACAGCCGAGCGGCAGCCGGGACCTCGCGACCCGGCCCGACGGTCAGTGTTCGTCCGGAATGACGATCCGTTCCGGATGCACCCGCCGCGACTGCAACGGCGCGAACCAGATGTGGCCGAAGTCGACGGTGTCGTCGCCGAGGTGGGCCAGTTCGAAGGCGGGCGCCGACGGTGCCGCGGGCATGAAACGGGTCGCGGCCCGCACGAAGGACGTCCAGTGGATCAGCTCGCCCTCGGTCAGAAAGCCTCCGCCGACGGCTCGCCGGTGACCGGAACCGTCGGCGAGTGCCACGTAGACATCGCCGAGACCCGGGGACACCTGCGGCCCGATCATCGCGCTCTGCAGATACCAATGCGCAGTGCGCACCACCGCCGCATGATAACCGCCGCGTTGGGCCGCACACCACGCATAGTGCAGGTCGAGGGCATCCATCGCGGTCTCGTCGTCGAAGAACACATCGCGTTCGCCGATGGTGGCGGGTAACTCGTCGACGTTCTGGGTCGGACGTGCCAACAAGAACCACGCCGGGCGCACCGAGGTGATCGTGCGGGCCGCCTCTTCGCGTCCGTCTGCGCGATCGTCAGTCATCCTTCGAGTATCGCCGACCCAGTAGGGTCAGGACCTTGATCGCGCCATCTTTGTCGAGCGGATCGTTACCGTTGCCGCACTTGGGGGACTGCACACACGACGGGCAGCCGCTCTCGCACCGGCAGCTCGCGACCGCGTCGCGGGTGGCGGCGATCCAGGTGTCAAAGGTCGCGAAGCCGCGGTCGGCGAAACCCGCACCACCCATGTACCCGTCGTAGACGAACACCGTCGGCAGTCCCGTGTCGGGATGCTGATTGGTCGACAGGCCGCCGATATCCCACCGATCGCAGGACGCGACCAGCGGCAGCAACCCGATGGCGGCGTGTTCGGCGGCGTGCAGCGCACCCGGGAAATCGCCGATGGTCACGCCCGCCTCCGCCAGCGACTCCGGCGTGAGCGTGTACATGACGGCGCGAGTGCTCAACGTCTGCGCCGGCATGTCGAGTTCCACCGCATCGAGCACCTCACCGGACAACAACGTGCGGAGGTATCCGACGACCTGATGGGTCACATCGACATCCACCAGCGACACGGTGAGGTCCCCGCAGTCGCGGCGGGCCACCTCATCGGTGATCGTGATATCGGTGAGCTCGCGGGCCGACGTCGTCCAGTCCGGCTCCTCGGGATGCGCCAATGCCAGACCGTCGTCGAGGTCGAGTTCGTCGATCACGAAGGACTCGCCCTGATGGATGTGCAGGGCACCAGGATGCACCGTGGACATGGCGCGACCGGAGTCGACCGTGCCGAGCAACTGCGACGTCGTGGTGTCGACGATCAGGACCTGCCCGCCGATCCCGCCCCGGATGTCGATGTCGGCGTGCGGCTCGATACCCGCCGCCACATACCACCCGGCCTTACGCTGCTTGAGCTTGCCCTCGGCGGTCAGCTCGGCCACCGCGTCCGTGGCGTCCCACGCCGCGATCTCCGCCTCGCGCAACGGGAGTTCGGCAGCGGCGCACAACAGGTGGGGTTTGAGGATGTACGGGTTGGCGGGATCGGTGACGGTGGCCTCGACCGGTCGCCCCAGCAGCGCGTCGGGATGGTGGACGAGGTAGGTGTCGAGCGGGTCGTCGCGGGCCACCAACACCACCAGCGAGTCGCCCGAAGTGCGTTGGCGCCCAGCGCGTCCGGCCTGCTGCCAGAACGACGCGACGGTCCCCGGGTAGCCGCCCACGATCACCGCGTCCAGGCCGCTGATGTCGACGCCGAGTTCGAGCGCATTGGTGGTGGCCACGCCGATCAGATCTCCGTCGGAGATGGCCCGTTCGAGTCGTCGCCGGTCGACGGCGAGATAGCCCGCGCGGTAGGCGGCCACCCGCTCGACGAGCTCGGGTGCGATCTGCGCCAGCAGGTTCCGGGCTTGCAGCGCGGTCAGTTCCACCCCACGCCGGCTGCGCTGGAAGCACAGTGTCCGTGCTCCCTCGATCACGAAATCGGCAAGCAGCCGGGCTGATTCGGCACCGGCCGAGCGTCGGATGGGCGCGCCGTTCTCACCTGTCACCGCGGGCAGGAAATCGGGTTCCCACAGCGCGACCGTCCGCTCGCCGCGTGGTGAGCCGTCCTCGGTCACCGCCACCGCGGGTTCACCGATCAGCCGCGTCAACGCCTCGGCCGGTCCGGCCATCGTGGCGCTGGTGGCGATGACCACCGGGTCGCCGCCGGCCGAGCGGGCGATCCGCAGCAGTCGGCGCAACACCAGTGCGGTATGGGAGCCGAACACCCCGCGGTAGTGGTGGGCCTCGTCGACGACGACGTAGCGCAGATGGCGGAAGAAGTGTCGCCAGCGCGCGTGTCCCGACAGGATGCCGATGTGGAGCATGTCGGGATTGGTGAAGATCCATCGGGAGTGCGCTCGGGCCCACTGTCGTAGCTCCACATCGGTGTCGCCGTCGTACGCGCACGGTTGCAGATGCGTGAACCGGCGTTGAACACCTGGCGCCGCACCCGGCGGAAGGTCACCGGTGGCGCTGAGTACCGATGCGACCGAACGGATCTGGTCGGCACCCAGCGCCTTGGTCGGTGAAAGATACAACGCCGTCGCATTCGGATCCTTCAACAACGTGGTCAAAATGGGTAGTTGATATGCCAACGATTTCCCGGAGGCGGTACCGGTACACAACGCCACGTGTTTTCCATCGAATGCGTGCTCGGCCGCCTGCACTTGATGCGCCCAGGGTCGGTCGATTCCGTCGGCTCGGAAGGAATCCACCAGTTCGGTCGGAACCCAATCCGGCCAGTCGGCGAAAGAGGCTGCACGCGAAGCGATCACCGACATATGTGTGAGCGGTGTGCGGGCCGGGTCGGTGCCGGCCATGCTGCGTCGGAGGAGTTCGGACCCGAAGGTTGGAGTGTGCATTGCGTGGGGAGTTGATCGTGGGTGTCGGCGGTCGACACGGAACTTTCATGTTACTGGCGGATGTCGGAACGACGAAAATTGACCGGGTTGTTCGGGGTGACTATCGCGGGCGCGCCGAACATGATTGACTTATGGGCGGTCGCAGCTTTCGTGAGCCGCCGGGACCCCGGTGTTCTCCCGAGATCGTGTTGCGACCGTGGTACTGAGGCAGGTTTTCGGGGATTCTCCATGGGGAACTATCGAGGTATGGCGGTCGGGACCGGCCACGACACGAGACCATCGTGTCGCGTCTGTTGGAATGTATGTAAAGGATTGCAGTAATGGCACAGGGAACTGTGAAGTGGTTCAACGCGGAAAAGGGCTTCGGCTTCATCGCACCTGATGAGGGGTCCGACGACGTGTTCGTCCACTACTCCGAGATCCAGGGCTCGGGATTCCGCACCCTCGAGGAGAACCAGCGGGTCGAGTTCGAGGTCGGCCAGGGCACCAAGGGCCCGCAGGCCACCGGCGTCCGCGCCGTCTAGGAGTCGCCTCCTGCAAGCTGCGAAGCAAGCTTGAGCGAAGTCGCTCCCGGTCACCATCCACGGTGACCGGGAGCGACTCTTGTGTGGGCCTTCCCCGCTGTACGAGACTGTCCGAGGCGCCGCGTGACACTGCGCGGACCCGATGAGGAAGTAACCTCGGTGTGTGGGCCAGTTGTCGTTCTTCTCCGCGCAGCTCGACCAGCCCGCGTACGAGGACCTGTCGGGTCTGCTCGCCGCGCACGGGCAGGCGGTTCGTTCCGACGGTGGTACGCGGATCTCGGTCGTGGTGGCGCAGCGTTGGCGGGCCGACGCGCTCGTCGAGGAGATGTCGGCGACCGGGGTGCCGGCCGAGGTCGTCATCTCCGAGGAGGGCAATCCGATCGCGCGGACCGCTCCCACCCACGACCTCGACGACCTGCATCGCCGGTGGTCCTCGGGCGCGGTGAAGGCGATGCCGGCCGGCTGGGTGCCCTCTCCGCGTGCGTTGCGCCTGTGGACCCTCGCCGCCGGCGAACGCGACGGCGACCGGTTCCTGTTGGGCCTCGATACCCACGCACCCGACACCCATCCGGCGCTGGCAACCGCGCTGATGCGGGTCGGAGTGGCCCCCACCCTCGTCGGTCGCGGGCTGTCGCACGCCCTGCGCGTCGCCGGTAAACGGCGACTGAGTCACCTGCTGGAGTACATCGGGGAGCCGCCCGCGGTACCCGAGGCGGCCGCACACTGGCCGTACGTCGACGGGCTGTGACACCGACGACCCACCGACGCCGAAAAATTCATCGTCGATCCGCCTGACCAGGCGTTATGCTGCCGCAGCGCGCCAATTTGCCACACTGGGAGTTTGCCGACGGGAATCCGAGTGTGCAGACGACGCTATATATAAGGTACAAACCTCATCGAGTGTCGTGTGTGTGACGAGGCCGTTGGCACGAACGACACATCAGCGAATGCGAAGTAAGGACGCCCGGTGGCCGATTCCAGCACCGCAACTCCCACCACAGGGAGCTCGACCCGACGACTGGTCATCGTCGAGTCGCCGACAAAGGCCCGCAAGATCGCGGGATACCTGGGAGCGAACTACGTCGTGGAGTCCTCCCGCGGTCACATCCGGGATCTGCCGCGCGGCGCCGCCGACGTCCCCGCCAAGTACAAGGGCCAGCCCTGGGCCCGCCTCGGCGTCAATGTCGACGACAACTTCGAACCGCTCTACGTGGTGTCCGCCGACAAGAAGTCCACGGTCACCGAACTCAAGTCCCTGATGAAGGACGTCGACGAGCTCTACCTCGCCACCGACGGTGACCGCGAGGGTGAGGCGATCGCCTGGCATCTGCTGGAGACACTCAAGCCGAAGATCCCGGTCAAGCGGATGGTGTTCCACGAGATCACCGAATCCGCGATCCAGGCCGCCGCCGAGAATCCCCGCGACCTCGACATCGACCTCGTCGACGCGCAGGAGACCCGCCGCATCCTCGACCGGCTCTACGGCTACGAGGTGTCGCCGGTGCTGTGGAAGAAGGTCATGCCGAAGTTGTCGGCGGGCCGCGTGCAATCGGTGGCGACCCGCATCATCGTCGACCGCGAACGTGAGCGGATGGCCTTCGTCTCCGCCGAGTACTGGGATATCGCCGCGACCATGGACGTGGGCGCCGACAGCGAGTCGACCCCGCGCACGTTCTCCTCGCGGTTGGTGTCGGTGGACGACGCGCGCGTGGCGACCGGCCGCGATTTCGACGCCCGCGGCGCTCTCAAGAAGTCCGACGGTGTGCTGGTGCTCGGTTCCGAACGCGCCACCGCCCTGGCCACCGCCCTCGACGGCGCCGCCATGACGGTCTCGTCGGTGGAGGAGAAGCCCTACACGCGCCGGCCGTATGCGCCGTTCATGACCTCCACGCTGCAGCAGGAGGCCGGCCGCAAGCTGCGCTTCTCGTCCGACCGCACCATGCGCATCGCACAGCGGCTCTACGAGAACGGCTACATCACCTACATGCGTACCGACTCGACCTCGCTGAGCGAGTCGGCCATCAACGCCGCCCAAAGTCAGGCCCGCGAGCTCTACGGCGACGCGTTCGTGCATCCGACGCCACGCCAGTACAACCGCAAGGTCAAGAACGCCCAGGAGGCCCACGAGGCGATCCGGCCGGCCGGCGAGACGTTCCGGACGCCGGGGCAGGTCGGCGGACAGCTCGAGGCCGACGAGTTCCGCCTCTACGAACTGATCTGGCAGCGCACGGTCGCCTCGCAGATGGCCGACGCCAAGGGCACCACCATGAGCCTGCGGATCAGCGGCACCGCCACCTCCGGTGAGCGTTGCACGTTCGCCGCGTCGGGCCGCACCATCACCTTCCCGGGCTTCCTGTCGGCCTATGTGGAGACCGTCGACGAGCAGACCGGCGGTCAGGCCGATGACGCCGAGAACCGGCTGCCCAACCTCACCGAGGGGCAGGCGCTGACCGCCACCGAACTCGACGCCGACGGTCACTCGACGAACCCGCCGGCCCGCTTCACCGAGGCGTCGCTGGTCAAGGTGCTCGAGGAACTCGGCATCGGTCGGCCGTCGACCTATGCGTCGATCATCGGCACCATCCAGGACCGCGGCTATGTGGTGAAGAAGGGCAACGCGCTGGTGCCCTCCTGGATCGCGTTCGCCGTCGTCGGCCTCTTGGAGGCCTATTTCCAGAGCCTGGTCGACTACGACTTCACCGCCACCCTGGAAGACGACCTCGATCAGATCGCGACCGGTCAGGCCGACCGCACGAGCTGGCTGAGCGACTTCTACTTCGGGGACGCCGACGCCGAGAGCGAGACCGCGAAGTCGGAGGTGGCCAAATACGGTGGCCTCAAGAAGCTCGTCGGCGTCAATCTGGAGGAGATCGACGCCCGCGAGGTCAACTCGATCCGGCTGTTCGATGACGACGCCGGCCGCCCGGTGTTCGTGCGGGTGGGCCGCTACGGGCCGTACCTCGAACGCAACGTCGCCGGGCCGGACAGCGAGCCCGACCTGCAGCGCGCCAACCTGCCCGCCGACATCACACCCGACGAACTCACCCTCGCGGTGGCGGAGAAACTGTTCGCCACTCCGCAGGAAGGCCGTTCGCTCGGCCACGACCCGTTGACCGGGAACGAGATCGTCGCCAAGGAAGGCCGCTTCGGTCCGTACGTGACCGAGATCCTGCCGTCCGACGACGATGACGACGACGGCAAGGCCCCGGCCACGGTGCCGGCAGGCCCCACGCCACGCGATGGTGGGGCCGGCGGCTCCACCGATGGTGACGGGGAGGTCGTGCCGCTCGACGACACGTTGGGAGGAGCCACCAAGACGGCGGCCAAGACCGCCAAGAAGACGGCCAAGAAGGCAGCGAAGAAGGCCGGGCCCAAGCCGCGCACCGGGTCGCTGTTCAAGTCGATGGACATCTCGACGGTGACCCTCGAGGACGCGCTCAAACTGCTGTCGCTGCCGCGGGTGGTCGGCACGGACCCGGAGTCCGGAGACGAGATCACCGCGCAGAACGGCCGCTACGGCCCCTACCTCAAGAAGGGGACCGACTCTCGGTCGCTGACCAGCGAAGACCAGATCTTCGGCATCACCCTCGAGGAAGCCCTCAAGATCTACTCCGAACCCAAGCGACGCGGTCGGCAGGCGGCCGCTCCGCCGCTGCGCGAGCTGGGGAAGAACGATCAGGTCTCCGACAAGCCGATGGTGATCAAGGACGGCCGGTTCGGGCCGTATGTGACCGACGGTGAGACCAACGCCAGCCTGCGCAAGGGCGACGAGGTCGCCACCATCACCCCGGAACGGGCGATGGAACTGCTGGCGGACCGTCGCGCCCGTGGCCCGGCCAAGAAGGCGACGAAGAAGGCCGCCAAGAAGGCCCCGGCCAAGAAGGCAGCGGCCAAGAAGACCGCCGCCAAGAAGACGACCGCGAAAAAGACCGCGGCAAAGAAGAGCACGGCGAAGAAGACCGCCGACTGATCTCGATACGCCTGCTCGCCTAGCGGCTCGCCCGCCACTCGATCAGCGGGGTGGAGTGGCGCAACCAGTCGGTGGTCGAGTAGGTCCGAGCCGCTAGGCGAGGAACGTATCGAGACCACGCATCCCACATGAACCCACCGCCGTGACCCTCAGATGCCGGTCGGTTCGAGCATCGGCCGCGCAAGCAGCGTCTCGATACCGCGTCCGCGCAGTTCGACGCCCTCGCCGATATCCCAATGCTCGGCCTCGGCCTGCGACGAGAGGAACACCGCACGCGCGGAACCGAGCACGCGTGTCGGTTCGTCCTTGGCCAGTTCGGTGAGTCGGGCCGCCTCGTTCACCGGGTCGCCGATCACCGTGTACTCCAGCCGTTGCTCGGAGCCGATGTGACCGGCGATGGCCTTGCCCGCCGACACCCCGATGCCGATGTCGGTGTCGCCCAGGGTGCGGTACAGCTCGGTGCGCAGTTCACGAGCCGACGCCAGGGCGCGGCCGGCGAAGTCGTCGAGATCCAGCGGCGCACCGAAGATGGCGAGTGCCGCATCACCCTGGAACTTGTTGACGAAGCCGCCGTGGCGGCCGACCACCGCGACCACCACGCGGAAGAACTCGTTGAGCAGATTCACCACTTCCCGCGGTGGCCGGTTCACGGCCAGGCGCGTGGAACCCACGATGTCCACGAACAGCACCCCGACGTACCGCTCCTCGCCGCCGAGTTCGGTACCGGTCTCGATGGCACGGCGGGCGACGTCCTCGCCGACGTATCGGCCGAACAGGTTGCGCAGTTCCTGCCGCTCCCGCAGATCCGACACCATGTCGTTGAAGCCGGCCTGCAACAGGCCCAGGTCGCTGCCGTCGTAGATCTTGACGGCGACGTTCAGATTGCCGGCCGAGACCTCGCTCTGCGCCTTGCGTAGCTGTTTGATCGGGTCGTTGATGGCCGCCACCACCCGGACGATGGCGATGACGCTGAACGCCAGCGCCGCGCCCGACATCCACAGGATGGGTCGCTGCAGACCCTCCGGGTCGGTTTCGATCCAGCCCAGACGTTGCAGGATGATCAGTCCGATGATCACCGCGAGCGGAGCGACGACGCTCACCACCCAGAACACCGCGATGCGGGCGGTGACGCTCGGCGCGACCGCCGCATCGGGTTCGTTGGCCATCGCCGCGACGGTGATCGGCCGCAACACCTTCTCGGCCTGCAGGTAGGAGAGCACACAGGTCACCAGCGCGCCGACCGCGCTGGCCATCGCCACGATGAACGCATTTTTGTGCGAGACGGAGAAGTTCACCATCGTGAACAGCACGCCGCCGACCGTCCACAGCCCGAGGTTGACCACCGACAGCACATACGGCAGCTTCAGCGCCCGGCGCCGCGCGTTCGCGTTGTCGAGGCGGGTGCGCCGTCGGTGCCAGATCAACACGGGTAAGGACAGCTGGATGCTGAGGAATCCACCCACCAACATCGCGACCACCAGGTAGATCGCGAAGATCACCTGGTTGAGCGCGGTGATCTCGTCGAGGCTGTAGGAGTCCTCCAACGGCATGCCGAACCGCAGGAACGCGAAGGTGAACAGTGCGCCCACGACGTTGGCGCGCAGCATGTCCAACGCAAGGATCGGCCACGGCGTATGCACCAGCCAACGGGCCAGATGCAGGCCCTTTGACCACCGAGACCGACGTTTGATCACGCTTCAAAGGTAGCGGGATGCTTGCAATTGTTAAACACGCGCGGGTCCGTGGGACGTGTCCGAACTGCGCATTACGCTGGCACTGTGACAAATGTCTTCGATCGGATGATCGGCCAGGCGGCGATTGCCGAGGAACTGCGGTCGGCGGCCCGGGCGGCGCGGGCGGTCGCAGCACGTCTCGACGAGGGCGACGCCGGGGCGATGTCCATGTTCGCGCCGCCCGACGACCCGGACGGTGACACGCTGGCCGGGGCCGTGCGGGCCTCGATGACTCATGCGTGGCTGTTCACCGGCCCGCCCGGTAGCGGGCGCTCGGTGGCTGCGACCTGCTTCGCCGCGGCCCTGCAGTGTCAATCGCCTGATGGTCAGTCGTCCGATGGTGGCGAGGTCGGCTGCGGCGAGTGCCGCGCGTGCGTGACGGTGATGGCGCAGACCCATGCCGATGTGCGCCACGTGGTCCCGCAAGGGCTGAGCCTGTCGGTGCTGGAGGCTCGTGACGTGGTCCAGGCGGCCGCACGCCGGCCTGGGACCGGGCGCTGGCAGATCGTCATCGTCGAGGATGCCGACCGACTCACCGAGCAAGCCGCCAACGCATTGCTGAAAGCAGTCGAGGAGCCGCCGTCGCGGACGGTGTTCCTGCTCTGCGCTCCGTCGGTCGACCCCGACGACATCTCGGTGACGCTGCGCTCACGGTGCCGACATGTCGCGCTGGGCACCCCGGCCGTCGCCGACATCGAGCGGGTGCTGATCGACCGCGACGGCATCGATCCGCAGCGCGCCGCGTGGGCGGCAGGGGTGTGCGGCGGCCATGTGGGCCGCGCCAAGCGGCTGGCCACCGACGACGAGGCGCGCGTACAGCGGGAGAAGGCGCTGGGTCTGGCTCGGGCCGCCACCCGGGATTCGACCGCGTATGCGGCGGCCGAGGCGCTGGTGCGCTCGGCCGAGGACGCGGCCAAGGCGATCAGCGCCGAGCTCAACGAATCCGAAACCGAGGAGATGAAGACCGCGCTCGGCGCCGGTGGCACCGGCAAGGGCACGGCCCGGCCGCCGCGCGGCACCGCCGGGGCGCTCAAGGAACTGGAGAAGCGGCAGAAGTCGCGCGCCACGCGGGTGCAACGCGACATGCTCGACCGTGCGCTGGTGGACCTGGCGGCGTTGTTCCGGGATGCGCTGGTGATCTCGGTGGGTGCGCAGGTGGCCGCGATGCACCCCGACAAGACAGACGACATCGCGATGCCGATGGCCGGTTACGCCGCGCCCGAGCAGTTGCTGCGCTGCGTGGAGGCCGTGTTGGACTGTCGGACCGCCCTCGACGTCAACGTCAAACCCAAGTTCGCCGTCGACGCGATGGTGGCCACCATCGGGCTGGCGATGAACGACCGGCGCCGCGTGGGCGCCGGCCGCTGACACCGGTTGCTGACGCCGGGGCGCCCGGCAGGCGCTCTACTCAGGTGAGCGGGCCCGTCGGCAGTTTCCGGCGGACCAGTTTGCCGGTGGCGTTGCGTGGGAGGTCTTCGATGAAGACCACGTCGCGGGGCACCTTGTAGCGCGCCAGGTTCGACTTCACGTGCAACTTCAGGTCGTCGATCTGCGGGTCGGCTCCCTCGGCACGAACGACGAACGCGCGCAACCGCGTTCCGAACTCGTCGTCCTCGACCCCGACCACCGCGACGTCGGCGACGTCCGGATGTTCGGCGAGCAGGTTCTCCACCTCGAGGGGGTAGACGTTCTCGCCGCCGGACACGATCATGTCGTCGTCGCGGCCCTCGATGAACATGAGGCCGTTGTCGTCGAACCGCGCCATGTCGCCGGTCGACATGTAGCCGTCGATGACCTGCTTGTTGCGTCCGTCGGTGTAGCCCTCGAACGGCGCACCGTTCTTCACGAACAGTCGGCCGCGCACGTTGGACGCGGTGATCCGCTGATCGTTGTCGTCGTACAACGCGAGGTGGCTGCTCACCGGCGCACGACCCACGGTCCCCGGCGCCTGCCGGAGCTCGCTGGGCGTTGCCACCGATGCGATGGCGACCTCGGTGGAGCCGTACATGTTGTAGAGGACATCGCCGAACGCGTCCTGCACGGCCTCCGACAGGGTCGGCGACAGCGCGGAACCGGCGAGAACGATGATCTTGAGTGAGGAGAGGTCGTAGGACTTGATGACGTCGGGTCCGAGCGCCACCATCCGGTGCAGCATCGTCGGTACCGCCACCAGCACCTCGGCCCGGTTGTCGGCGATGGCCGCCAGGGTCTTCTCCGCGTCGAAGCGACGCATGACGACGGTCTTGTTGCCGAGCGCGGTCGCCACACCCCACACCGCGAAACCGGTGGAATGGAAAATCGGCGACACGATCACCGCGGCGCCGTTCTGCGGGATCGGGATGCGATCGAGCAACAGCGCACTCGTGAACGGTGAGAACCGCCCGCGCTGGGCGCCCTTCGGCAGGCCGGTGGTGCCACTGGTCAGGATGACCAGACCGCCCACCTCTTTCGGCTCCGGCGGCAGGCTGGTGTCACCGTCGGCGATCACCTCGTCGAGCGTGCGGACGCCCTCCGGGACGGGCCGGTCGTCGTCGACCCAGGTCAGGTAGCGCGTAAGACTGTCGGGCAGGCCGTCGAGCAGGTCGATGAACTCCTCGTCGTAGAACATCACCTGCACCTTCTCGCGTTCGGCGACCTCCGCGAACTGGGTCTTGCCGAAGCCGGTGTTCATCATCGCCAACCGCACACCCGCGAAGCCCGCAGCGGCCAGCACGGTGAGCAGTCCACGGTGATCGCGGGCGAGCACACCGATGACGCTGCCCGGGGTGACCCCGATCGCGAGCAACTCGTTGGCCAGCGCCTTCGCGTTGTCGTTGAGTTCGCCGAAGGTCAGCGTTCCGCGTTCGTCGGTGAGTGCCGGCGCATCGGGATGCTCTTCCGCGCCGTGCAGCACGATGGTCGCGGGCGCACCGAGCGTCTTACTGCGTTTGACCGCGGTCGCCAGCTCACGCGGTTTGGTGAGGTCGAGGGCGCCGGAGCGTTGCAGGACGCGCACCGCGCCGACCGTGTCGGTCAAGGTCTGAAGATGATCGCGGATCGATGCCATGCTCGGCGGCCTCCCGTTGTCTGTGTTACACACCACGTGCTCTGGTGACACTCTAAGGGGTCTGACAAACGGTGTGATCAGATTCCCCCTGTGAACGGCCGCCGCGGAGAGCGGCCAGTGATAATTCGGCGGTAATCAGCAAGCAACACCTGGCTCCTAACGTCACGCTGCATGAGTGCTGCCGCGTCACGGCCGCCGGGAACCGGCATCGACATCTCCGGCTTGACGAAGACCTTCTCGACACGGGCCCTGCGTGGCAGGTCGACGGTGACCGCACTCGATGACGTGTCGATCGCGACGCCCGAGGGCTCGTTCCTGTCGCTGCTCGGGCCGTCGGGCTGCGGGAAGTCGACCGTGTTGCGGATACTGGCGGGGCTCGAGGAGCCGACTGCGGGGACCGCGTTGATGAACGGCCAGTCGCCGGCCGATCTGCAACGCAATCATGAGCTGGGCATCGCCTTCCAGGATTCGGCGCTGTTGCCATGGCGGTCGGTGGAGGCCAACATCAAGTTGCCGCTGCAGGTCGGCCGGCTGCCGGCCGACGACGACCTGGTGGCCGACCTCATCGATCTCGTCGGGTTGGCGGGTTTCGAGAAGTCCAAGCCGGCCACCCTGTCCGGCGGTATGCGCCAGCGTGTCTCGATCGCCCGCGCGCTGGTGGTCAAACCGACCGCGCTGCTGCTCGACGAACCGTTCGGCGCGCTCGATGACATGACCCGGCAACGACTCAACGTCGAATTGCTGCGCATCTGGACCGAGAAGCCGGCCACCACGCTGATGGTCACCCACGGCATCGCCGAAGCCGTGTTCCTGTCCGATGTGGTCGCGGTGATGAGTCCGCGTCCCGGCAAGGTCGTGGAGATGGTGCGCATCGACCTGCCGCGACCGCGAGTGCCGGAGATGATGCGCACCCCCGAGTTCCACGAGATCCACGATCATCTGTCGGGGTTGCTGTTCGGTGGTGCCGACGACGGCAGGCGAGCGACCGCAGAGGCGACACGTGGCTGATCTCGGCGGTGCCAACCGCTGGTACGCCGGGCTGCTCGGACTTCTCGGGCTGATCGCGCTCTGGTGGACCGCCGGTGCGCTGGATTGGTTCAGTGGCACGATTCCCACACCGGGCGAGGTCATCTCGACAATTGCCGACACCGGTGTCGCGTTCTACGTCGACAACTTCTCGTCGACCGTCGAACTCGCCACACGAGGATTCCTGTGGGGCAACGGATTGGCCATCGGGCTGGCTGTGCTCGTCGTGCTGATCCCGCCGATCGAAGGCCTCGCCACCCAGCTCGCGATCATCTCCTATTGCACCCCGATCATCGCGGTGGCACCGATCATCCAGGTCGCCTTCGCCGAAGTGCAGACCATGATCGTGTTCCTCGCGGCGATCTCCGTGTTCTTCACCACGATGATCGGCACACTGACCGGGCTGCGGTCGCCGCATCAGAGCAGCCTGGATCTGGTCAAGGTCTACGGCGGCGGTCGCGGCGCCCAACTGTGGCGTGTCCGCTCGGTGTCGGCGATACCCAACACGCTTGCGGCGGTGAAGATCGCGGCCCCCGCCGCGGTGCTGGGTGCGGTACTCGGGGAGTTCCTGGCGATGCCCGACACCGGTGCGGGGCCGGCGATGATCGTCGCGCAGCAGCGCGGCGACATCCCGGAGGTGTGGGCGATCGCGCTGATCAGCGGCGCCATCGCGGGTGTCGCCTACGCGCTGATCAGCGTGCTGGCGCGGTTCGCCACCCGGTGGTCGGCGGGGATGGCGGTGCTGCGATGACCGCGACCGGGTTGTGGAGCATCGGCCGATTCCTCGGGTCGTTGCTGATGTCGTTCGTGCTGATTCTGGTCATCTGGTGGCTGTTCCTGCTCGCCTTCCCCGACATCGGTCCGATCATCGGCCGTACCCCGGTGGATGTGTTCGAGTACATGTTCACCGCGCCGGACGCCGCGGAGTCGCGCGCGGAGATCCTCGACAACCTGTGGATCACCTTGACCGACGCGGCGATCGGATTCGTCGTCGGGATGACCGCAGCGATCCTCACCGCCGCGCTGTTCGTGCTGTCGCGGCCGGCGGCGCAGACGTTCATGCCGATCGCGATGCTGCTGCGGTCGGTGCCGTTGGTGGCGATGACGCCGCTGATCACGCTCATCGTCGGACGCGGTGTCGCGGTGGTCGCGGTGATGGGCGGCATCGTGGTGTTCTTCCCAGCCCTGGTGATGATCATGACCGGGTTGGCCAATGCGCCGCGGCAGATCAACGACGTGATCACCGTGTACGGCGGGTCGTCGGCGACCGCGTTGCGGATGGCGGCCATCCCCGCGGCGGTGCCGTCCTTGTTCAGTGCCGCAAAGGTTTCCGTGCCCGGGGCCATCGTCGGTGCGACAGTCGCGGAATGGCTCGGCACGAACAAAGGGCTGGGTGCCACTCTGCAGCAGGCGCTGCCCGCCGCCGCCTACGACGAGTTGTGGGCGTCGGTCCTGGTCATCACGGTGGCCTCGATCGTCGTCTACGCGGTGGTGGGGGTCGCCGAGACGGTGGTGCTCGCGCGGATGGGCATGCAACAGAACTGATCTCCGGATCATCCGGGGGGAACATGGAAAGGGAACAGATGAGCAACTCGTTTTCTCGCGCCACCTTCGACCGGCGGTCGTTTCTGCGGTACACGTTGACCGCCGGTGGAGCTGCCGGCGCTCTCGGCGCGACCGGGGTGTTGGCCGCCTGCAGCAGCGGGAGCAGTGATTCGGGCACCGCGTCGTCGATGAATCCGAAGGTTCAGTTGTCGTGGCAGAAGAACATCGAATTCGCCGGTGAATACTGGGCATTGGAGAACGGCTACTACGAGGCCGAAGGGCTCGGAACCCCGGAGTTGCTGACCGGGGGTGGCGCCGGCACCGGAGTGGAGACCGGCTTGACATCCAACAAGGTGTGGATCGGTATGACCGCCCCGCAGCTCACCGCGCCGGTCATCCTGCAGGGCGCCGAGCTGATGACCGTGGCCGCGACCTTCCAGAAGAACCCCTTCTGCATCGTGTCGTCGGCGGAGAATCCGATCCTGTCGCCGGAAGAGATGAAGGGTCGCAAGATCGGCGTGCAGGCATCCAACGAGAACGTCTTCAAGGCCCTGCTCACCGCCAACGGGATGACCGAGACCGACGTGGAGAAGATCACCGTGCAATACGATCCCACGCCGCTGACCACCGGCGATGTGGACGGGTGGGTCAGCTACGTCACCAACGAGCCGATCACCCTGGCCGCCAGCGGATTCGCCAATGAGAATTTTCTGTTCGCCGACTTCAACCTGCCGCTCGTCGCGGAGACACTGGTGGTGCGTCAGGAGACGATCGACAACGAGCGCGACAAGGTCAAGGCGTTCCTGAAGGCCGACATCCAGGGCTGGTACGACGCCGTGGCCGACCCGGCCGGTTCCGCCCGCCTCGCCGTCACCAAATACGGTGCCGACCTCGGCCTCGAGGAAGGTGAGCAGACCCAGGAGGCCATCGCGCAGAACGGGCTCGTCGTCTCCCCGGACACCGAGGCCAACGGCCTGCTGACGATGACCGATGCGTTGATCGAGGAGAACATCATCGCCCTGGAGAAGGCCGGCTACTCCATCAAGCCCGAGGAGATCTTCGACATGTCGCTGATCGACGAGGTCTACGCGGAGAACCCGGATCTCAAGCGGTGAGGTGGTCGGACGGGCCGTCAGGCGGGTCGGCCGTGCTGGCGGGCGATGTCGAGCAGCTCGCGGGCCGGACCACGCAGCCGGATGTTGGACGACCACACCGCGCGCAGCGGCCGCACCATGCGCAGGCCGGCCACCTCGACGCGCACCAGCCGACCCGCCTCGATGTCGTCGTCGACCGACAGCCGTGACAACACGGCGACGCCCGACGAGGTCAGCACCGACGAGCGGATCGCCGTCACCGACCGTAGTTCGATGAGCGGTTCGGCCGGGCTGACGCCCGAATCCTGCAGGGCCGCTTCGTAGGTGACGCGCGTACCGGAGCCGGGTTCGCGTTGGATCAGCGGTGTGGCAGCGAGTTCGGCGATGTCGACGGTCCGCCCGTCCGACCACGGGTGGCCGGGTGCGACCACCACGACAAGTTCGTCGCGGGCGACCAACGTGTCGGTGAGATCGCCGGTGCCGCCGGGACTCTCGATGAACCCGAGGTCGGCGTCGCCCTGATGGACCGTCTCGATGACCTCGGCCGAGTTCATCGGGCGTACCGAGATCTTCACGTCGCTCTGGTGGGCGAGAGAGGTGATCCAGCGGGGCACCAGGTACTCGGCGACGGTCTTGGAGGCGGCGACCACGAGCGTCGCATGCCGGGCGTCGATCAGGGTGTCCACACCGGTCATGAACTGTGCCGCGCGTTCGACCAGGGCGTTGGCCCATTCGAGCACCGCCATGCCGTTGGCGGTGACGTCGACGCCGCCGGCGGAGCGGATGAAAATCTCGACGCCGAGTTCGCGTTCGAGTCCGCGCACCCGGGCGCTGACCGCTTGCTGGCTGATGCCGAGGTCGCGTGCGGCTGCGCCCATGCTGCCCAGGCGTGCCACGGTGACGACGATGTCGAGCGCCGCGAGGTCGGGCAGTCGACGGGCGACCACGCGGGCCTACTCCTTGGTGGGGGTTCCGCCGCCCTCGGTGTCGTCGGAGGGGGTGTCGGCGTCGGTGTCCTCGGCGTCTGACGCCTCGTCCTCGTCGCGCAGCGGGTCATAGCCGTCGACACCTTCGAGGACCGTCAGTTCCTGATCGACCGCAGCGGAGAAGGCCTTGGCTTCTTCTTTGATCTTGTTGATGAAGTCCGACATGTTCGCTCCTCGCCGCTCGTGCGGTGTACCGCAGAACCGATGGTCTGAGTCCACTATAGGAGAGGACCGGAGTCGTCCGGATGGCCGATATCGCAAGTCGCCCGTGGTCGCCGTCCCAAGACGCTGAACACGGCGCCGAGTGGCTGCCGGGCATGCCGTTGGTGAAGGTGCTGCCGAGGTATCCGTAAGGCGTCTTGCAATAGTTGGTGCGGCCGAGCCACAACGACACCGGATCGTTGCCGTTGCTGACGATGCCACCGAACGTCCTCGGACGGATCTTCGTACCGCCCCCTGGCGGCCCAGAACCTACAGCGGTCCGATGAAATAAGCTAGCGCGCAACGCAATTGCGCTCTATGAGGAACGTGAGGTGATGGCGCGGTGCACCTCCTGTGCGATGTAGACCTTGCGATAGGTTCCGTATGGTCCTTTCAGAACTCCGACCTTCACGAGTCTCTGCACAGCCTGGTCGACTCCTTGGGGGGACTTTCCGAACCGCCGCGCGAGATTGGGCACACGCACAATCGGCGATTCAACCAGTATCTCGACGATGTCGCGTGCCAGACCGCCACGGTAGCCTGAGTCTTGTAGCCGCTGGGAGTAGTCCCGCTGAGCGTCGAGCATGAGGTTGACACGGTTCGCGGTATCGATAGCGGACGCCTCCACGGCAGCGCTGAAAAACTGAACCCACGAGTCCCATTCGCCGGAGATCGATACGTTCGCCAGTTCGTCCTGGTACTCGCTCCGACGTGTTTCGAACCACGGCGACACGCTCAGGAGCGGTTCTTGTAGCAGGCCGTCGACCATCAGTTGCAGGACGATGAGTAGACGGCCGATACGGCCGTTACCGTCGTTGAATGGGTGAAGGGTTTCAAACTGATAGTGGGACATGGCAGCGGCGACCAGTGGGTCGCGTGCGGCAGTGGAATCGTTCATCCATGTGACCAGGTCGCGCACCGATGCTTCGAGATCGGGTCCGGGAGGCATCGGAACGAAGCGCGAAGACTCGATAGTCCCATCGGGGCTGCCGATGGCTACTTGGCAGCGTCGCACCCGCCCCGCATCGCGGGTCTCGGACTCTGTGCCGTCGACAAGCTGTTTGTGGGCTGTTTCGATCAGCGACGTCGTGATAACGCGTTGCTCTGCAACGAAATCGAACGCGTCGTCCGCCGCGCGGATGTAGTTGATCACTTCAATCAATTCTGCGCTGTAGCCCGCGGGGTCGCTCTCGTCCGCCGCCAAGACTTCATCGATCGGTGCAAAGGTCCCTTCCAGCGCCGATGTGCTCTGAGCCTCGCGAGTCAGCGTCGGACGGCGGAGGATGCGGGGGTTCGGTACCTGCCGTGAAGCTTGATCAAGCTGCGCGAGGGCCCTGCTGGCACTGGTGACTGCACGCCAGGTCTGCCCTGATAGAACGGGCTCGGTCGACAGGGGGTGGGCTACATAGGCGCAGTGTTCGTAGGTTCTTCCGTTGCGTCCATCGGTCCCGGAGATCGGTCGCAGGTCCCCGATCGGACTACTAGCGAAGCGCTCTAACTGCACAAACCAATGATAGACGGCTTTGGGTTGAAGTCACATCCATGAAACTCAACGTCTCTTGGTGTTGGCCGCAAAAGATCAACTGAAGGCCGCGCTTGCTTGTCATCACAAGGTGCCATCCCAAAGGCTGAGTTTGCCACAGCACACATGCAGACCGGCCAATGCGGAGCTGGAAAGCCTGTGCGTGCTCGCCGCGCTTTGTGCGTCGGTGTGAGGTGCCGACCTAGCATCAGGAAGAGTACTTGAACTGCACTTATTAGTGGAGCCGCCCAGGGGAATCGAACCCCTGACCTATTCATTACGAGTGAATTGCTCTACCGACTGAGCTAGGGCGGCGTGCTGCGCGAGGCAGCGCCCACGAGTCTAGCGAGCCGGTCGCGCGCGACCAAACCGGGCCCTGGTGGGGGCCCGGTTCGATGCGTGACCTCAGGCGTTGGCCAGTTCCGGGGCCAGCTGCGTCAGTCGGATGCTGTTGCCGGACGGGTCGCGGAAGCCGGCGTCGATCCCGTAGGGGCGCTGCTCCGGTGTCTCGGTGAACTCCACCCCGCGCTCGGCCAGCTCCTCGTAGGCCTTCTGGCAGTCGTCGGTGGTGAGGAAGACGGTGCCGGCGAACCCTTTGGCGGTCAGGTTGGCGATCTCGTCGTGGGTGCCGTCGTCGACCATCGGGGGGCCGGGGATGGCCATCAGGACGAGAGCCACGTCGTCCTGCCCGGGCGGGCCGACGGTCAGCCAGCGGAAGCCGCCCATCTCGGGCAGCGAGACGTCCATGCGGACCTCGAGTCCGACCTTGGTGGTCCAGAACTTGAGTGCCTCATCCTGGTCGTGAACCCACAGTTGGGCTCGTGCGATGCGAATCATGATGTTCACCTTTCGTTTTCGGCGCACTATCCGCGCCGCTCGATGCTGATGACATTCACGCTACGAGCCGCTCAGATGCTCTTCTTCTCCCCGTGTGCTGTGTTTGCCCGTACGTGTCGTGGGGCTCGGCCGGTTGTAGAGCCGCATGACACAGGTGGGCACCGGAACATACGCGCTCGGCGGCGGGTACGACGCCCGATAGGCGGTGGGGGACTGGCCGAATGCCCTGGCAAAACTGGTGGTGAACGAGCCGACACTGCTCAGCCCGACCGCCATGCAGATGTCGGCGACGGATCGGTCGGTGTTGCGCAACATCGCCGCAGCACGCTCGAGTCGCCTGGTCTGCAGGTAGGCGTGCGGCGATTGGCCGAAGGTGGCGCTGAACGCCCGGGTGAAGTGAGCCCGCGACAGCTTGGCGGCAGCGGCCATGTCCTCGACGGTCAGCGGTTCGGCGAACCGCGCGTCGACGAGGTCTCGGGCCCGAAGCAGGTGGCGGGCCGGTGGCGCGCTGGGCATGGCTTGATTATGCGCCGCCCGGTGGGGTTTCATCGAGCAGCGACAGCAGTGCGCGGCCACGCGGCGACAGTTCGTACCCGACGTCCAGACTCCGGGTCAGGCCGAGTTTCTTGAGCTTGCGCACATCGAGCTTGAAATCCGCCCGCGGCCTGCCCAATTCGGCTGCGAGTTCGGTCGAGACGACAGCGGGGCGGCGGCCGATGAGCTGCAGGGTCGCCCGAGTCCAGGGGCCGTGTGACGACCGATCGTCGAGTCGCTGCAGTCGGGTACGCAGGTCGGCGACGTCGTCGTCGGACAGTTCGTCGTAGGCACGCAGCGCGATCCGTGGGTCCGGGCCGGCCCACCTCAGCTCGATCCGAAAGACGGGGTCGTCGGTGCGGCGGAGTTTTCCGATGCTGGCCGCTGCGGTGGGGAACCCGGCGCGGCGCGCCTCGTCGTCGGAGATTTCGTCGACGTCGACCTGCCGGACGGAGCGGATCTCGATCACCCCGACCGAACTCAGGAACGTCGATCCGGCGCGCACCCGCGCGACCTTCCACCGGCGGAAGGCCAGGTCGACCGAACCGTCCGCCACACCCTGCGCCACACGCGCCGGAAGGAGCACCTCGACAGGGTACCGAGCGCGACGCCATCGCCGTAGGGTCGAATCATGACCGGATCCAGCGGAACCCCAGTCAGCGCGGCAGCGGCCACCGAAGCCCTCTCGGACCCGTGGCGGGTTTTGGCAGACACCGTCTACGCCGCCTTCCGGACCAAGAACATGGTGCGCGGCGGCGAGTTCGTCGCCCGGATCATCGAGGCCGCCGAAGCGGCCGGGCATCATCCAGATGTGGAACTGCGGTACGGCTCAGTACATCTGGCGCTCACCACGCACAGCGCGCACCGACTCACCGAAGCCGACGTCGCGCTGGCCAACCGGATCTCGTCGATCGCGGCCGACCTCGATCTGGAGCCGGCGGCCGCCCCGCCGGGACGATTCGAGTTGGGCATCGACGTGCTCGACGCCGACAAGGTCCGGCCGTTCTGGAAGGCCATCCTCGGCTACTACGACGAGCCCGAGCAGACGTCGATCGACCTCTCCGACCCGGCGGGCATCCTCCCCGGGGTGTGGTTTCAGCAGATGGACGAACCGAGGTCGCAGCGCAACCGCGTCCACGTGGACCTGTGGCTCCCACACGACGCGGTGGAGGAACGGATGGCGGCCGCGATCGACGCCGGCGGTCGGCTGGTCACCGACGAGTTTGCGCCGGAATGGTGGGTGCTGGCCGACCCCGAGGGCAACGAGATCTGCCTGTGCACGTGGCGCGGACGGGAGTGACTGAAATCGGCCTCCACAGGCCCATCCGAGGGGATATCCCCTCGGTCGTTGCTCAGGTGTCTGATTTCCGTCGCTTCCGGCGCGGACGGTGCCGATCTGCGTCGGTGACGGCCCGGATGTCGGCGAGAGTCTCCTCCCAGCCGTAGAGCACGTCGTCGTACGTGACCCGGATCGTCAGCAGTTGCTGCGCCAGCGACTTACGGTCGCGCCGCCTGTCCTTGAGGTAGTTCTCTCTGCTCGTGTGATGGAGTTCGCTGTCGCACTCGATGAGAAGGCGGCCGACCTTGAGGTCGACGTACCCGACCTCGTCGACCCTGGGCTGCACCTCGACGTGGAACCCGCGGGCCCGCAGACGCACCCGAACGGCTGTCTCGGTACCCGACTGCGACCTCGGGTCGCATTTCGCGAGCATGGTCTCGATCTTGGCGTTCACCTGCGGAAGCTCGGCTCTCAGGCGCTCGACGGTCCAGCCCCACGTGTTGAGCACCGAGTCGGTGACGATGATCCAGTCCTCGGCGGTCATGCACTGCGCGGCGCAGACCAGTGCGGTCGGGACGGGATCGAGGGACGTGGTGACCGGCAGCGGTCCGCCGGGTGTGGAGCAGAAGTCGCGTCGTTTCGCACGATTGTGTCGGGAGGGGCGAACGTGCAGCTCGTGATATCCGGGCGGCACCCAGAACCCATGCTTGCGTAGCGCGGACACGCAGCTCACGCAGCCGCCGCGGCGAGCCGCCTCGACTGCGTCGTCGTCGGCGGCCGGCGTGGCGTACCAGCCGCGACCCGGCCGCGTCAGTGCACCCACGCGGACCAGCCGGCGTAACGCGGCGTCGCCGTAACCCAGTGCCGACATCTCCGCTGTGCTGTAGACGGCGTCGGCGAGATCGGTGCGATCGAGTTCCATGTGTCTTGGACGCACGGGCAACTCGATAGGCTCCGCGGAAACTGAAATCGGCCTCCTCAGGCCGATCCGAGGGGATATCCCCTCGGCCCGACCTGAGGAGGCCGATTTCAGGAACGGTCGACTGTCTAGGCGACGCCCTCGGCCTTGGCGGCGGCGGCGACGGCCTTGGCGACCGCCGGGGCGACCCGGTCGTCGAGCGGGCTCGGCACGATCTTGTCGGCCCGCAGGTCGTCGGAGACCACCGAGAAGATCGCTTCTGCGGCAGCGAGTTTCATCCGCTCGGTGATGCGACGCGCACCGGCGTCGAGCGCGCCGGCGAAGACGCCCGGGAACGCGAGGACGTTGTTGATCTGATTGGGGAAGTCGCTGCGGCCGGTGGCCACGACGGCGGCGTACTTGGCCGCGACCTCCGGGTGGATCTCCGGATCCGGATTCGACAGCGCGAACACGATCGCGTTCTCGCTCATCGAGGCGATGGCCGCCTCGGCGATCTGACCGGCCGACACCCCCAGGAACACATCGGCGCCGTCCAAGGCCTCGGCGGCGCCGCCGGAGAGGCTGCGCGGGTTGGTGCGCTCGGCCAGTTCCTGCTTGATCTCGTTGAGGTCGTCGCGGTGGAAACTGACGATCCCCTTCGAGTCCAGCACCACCACATCGCTCACCCCGGCGTGCTCGAGGATGTTGGCGCACGCCACCCCCGCGGCGCCGGCGCCGGAGATGACCACCTTGAGGTCGCGCAGGTCGCGGCCCTGCAGCGCCATCGCACCCTTGAGAGCGGCCAGCACGACGATCGCGGTGCCGTGCTGGTCGTCGTGCATCACCGGGCAGTCGAGGGCCTCGATGACACGCCGTTCGATCTCGAAGCACCGGGGTGCGGAGATGTCCTCGAGGTTCACGGCACCGAAGCTCGGCCGTAGCCGGATGAGGGTCTCGACGATCTCGTCGGGATCCTTGGTGTCGAGCACGATCGGAATGGAGTTGAGGCCGGCGAAGGAGCGGAACAGCGCCGACTTGCCCTCCATCACCGGCAGCGATGCGCGCGGGCCGATGTCACCGAGACCGAGCACGGCCGATCCATCGGAGACCACGGCCACCAGCCGCTGGGTCCAGGTGTACTGGTTGACCAGCTCGGCCTTGTCGTCGATCGCCCGCGACACCTGCGCCACGCCGGGGGTGTAGGCGATCGACAGATCGCGCTGGGTGTCGATCGGCGCGCGCAGCTCCACCGAGAGTTTGCCGCCCACATGCGCCATGAAGATCTCTTCATCGGTGATCGGCAACTCCGCGAGCGACGGCTCGTTGAACGGAGTGCGATGGGTGGGGGCGTTGTTTGCCGTGCTGGCCACGGTTGTTCCTCCTGGATCACCCGCATCGAACGGCGGGTTTCTACGGTGGCGCCACAACGGTGGGGCGCCCCTACAACTGCCGGTCCGTGGCGCGGAGTGTGTGCGCTCCGGCACTACGGCGAACCGTCGCGACCCGGATCACTTTTGTGCCCGGGCTGCGGAACCGCCTCAGTGTCGCACCGTGTCCACAGCCCGGGCAAGGTACCCCCCGATTGATCGATCGGGTCGATAAGGTACAACTTGTATCTATGTCGTCCGCAAGCGCCGAATCAGCAGCTGAACGCGTGTATCGCGAGGTCAAGGCGCAAATCCTCACAAACGAGATCGTTGGCGGTGAGCTCATCAGCGAAGGTGAGGTCGCCACGAAGTGTGATGTGAGTCGCACTCCGGTGCGCGAGGCGTTCCTCCGGCTGGAGGCCGAGGGCTGGATGCGCCTGTATCCGAAACGGGGTGCGTTGGTGGTTCCGGTGGCTGATCGTGAGGCCCACGATGTGGTGGAGGCGCGCATCCTGCTCGAGGAGCACGCCGTGCGATCGGTCGCCGAGGACGCCGCCGGCCGCGCCGATCTCGCCGCCCGCCTGGAACGCAACCTGGCTGCGCATCAGGCCGCCGACCCCGGCGACATCGCGGAGTTCTCCCGCATCGACGCGGAGTTCCACCAGCTGATCGTCGCCGCCGGCGACAATCAGCTGCTCGCCGACTTCTTCGTCGGTCTCGGCGAACGTCACCGGCGGATGACCACCACGAGTGTCCGGCGCGACGACACCGTCGCGGCCCGCATCCTCGCCGATCACCGGGAACTGCTCACCGCCGTCGCCCGCGGGGACGCCGCCGCGTTCACCGCCGCACTGTCGGCCCACCTGGCGTCCGTGCACGACCTCGGGCGGCCATCATGACGCTCGACATCACCGACGAGACGTCGGCCGGTCACACCACACCGCTGCGTTCCGCCCGCTGGACGCCGGTGGCGGCGGCGTTGTTCACCGCCGCGTGGGGCGGCAACGAGTTCACCCCGTTGCTGGTGATGTACCGACAGCAGGGGGAGCTGTCGGCCGTCGCCGTCGACAGTCTGCTGTTCACCTACGTGCTGGGCATCGTGCCGGCGTTGCTGATCGGTGGTCCGCTCTCGGACCGGTTCGGTCGCCGGCCGCTGATGCTGCCGGCCCCGGTGTTCGCCGGACTCGGCTCGCTGCTGCTGGCGTTCGGACCGCATTCGCTGGGTCTGCTCAGCGCCGGCCGAGTCGCCAGCGGCGTGGCGCTGGGACTGTCGATGGCCGTCGGTGGCAGCTGGCTGGCGGAGATCAGTCACCGCAACGGCGAACGTGCCGGTGTCGGAGCGCGGCGTGCGGCGATGAGCCTGACCGCCGGTTTCGGCGTCGGCGCCGGTGTCGCGGGCGTCCTGGCCCAGTGGGGACCGTGGCCGACGGTGACGCCGTACGCGGTCAACATCGTGCTCGCGGTGGTCGCCCTGGCGGCCCTGACCGGGGCGCCCGAGACGCGCCGGCGGGTCGCCGGCGGCAGCGTGGTCGACGGCCTGCGCATCCGGGGGGTGAGCAACCGGCGCTTCCTACTGGTCGTCGTCCCCATCGCGCCGTGGGTCTTCGGTGCCGCGGCATCGGCCTACGCCGTCATCCCGGCGCTGATGTCGGCCCGCACCGCCGGTGCGCCGATCGCCTTCGCCGCACTGTGCTGCGTCCTGGGTCTCGGCGCCGGCTTCGGTATCCAGTCGCTCGGCCGGCGGCTCGACGACCCCGACCGTGCGCGCGGCCCCGTCCTCGCCCTGATCGTGCTCGCCGCCGGAATGGCACTCGCCGCCGCAGCCGCCCACACCCTGACCATCTGGGTGTCCCTGGTGGCCGCGATCGTGCTGGGCTGCGGCTACGGCATGGCGATGATCGCGGGGCTGTTGGAGGTCCAGCGCATCGCCGGTCCGCGCAACCTCGCGGGCCTCACCGCCGTCTTCTACTCGGTGACCTACCTCGGGTTCGCCGTGCCGGTGATCCTCGCCTGGATCTCCGAGGCACGGCCGACGATCACCTACACCACGATGTTCGGTGTCGGAGTGATCGCTGCGCTGGTGTGCCTGGCGATCGTCGTCGTCGGACATCGGATCTCCCACCGTGCTCAGCGCGCCACGCCGTCGCAGCCCCGCCGAGAGGCCGCCCGGTAACCTCATCTCCGGTTCGCAGGCGACGGGAGGAATCGGGCGATGATGCTGGGGGCATGGGTCACGGTCGTGACGGCCCTGATGCTGGTGGTTCCCGGCGCCGTCGTCGGACGACGCATGCTGCTGCCGTGGCCGGTCGCGATCGCCGCCGGCCCGCCGATCACCTTCGCGGTGGTCAGCGTCTTCACCGTGACGTACTCGGCAATCGGGTTCGAGTGGAACATCGTGACCGCGCTCCTCGCGCTGGTGATCACGCTGCTGTTCGCGTGGGCGTATGCCGCCGTGCTCGCCACCCGCCGATTCGCGGGACTGGCGCCGCAACCCGCCGCCGACGACCCGCCGCTGCGATGGCGGTCAACGCTGCCGTTGATCGCCGGTGCCGGCGTCGGCGCCATCATCATCGCCGTCACCTGTATCAGGCCGCTGGTCAAGACCGCCTTCGCCGGCCTGGGCAACATCTCGCAGGTGTGGGATTCGCTGTGGCATGCGAGTTCGCTGCGCTGGATCGACGAGACCGGCGTCGGCTCGGCATTGCGCATGGGCGAGCTGATGAACTACGACACCCACGGCTTCAACTACTACCCGAACACCTGGCATGCGCTGGGCGCCATCCTGTTCCCGCTCACCGGCGCCGACCCGGTGGAGCTCTACAACACCTATTCGCCGGCCGTGCTGGCGATCACCGTGCCGTTCGGGGTCGCGTCGTTGGCGTACTGGTTCGCCCGCCACCGCTTCGACACCACCCGTTCGGCGGTGCTGGCCGGTGCCGCCGCGGCGGTCTCGGCGCTGTTCCCGTCGTTGCCGTATGTGGAGGTGCAACTGACGTCGGTGCCCAACGCGGTGGGGGTGTCGATGGCCCCGATCGCCGCCATACTGGTCATCAGCGCCGTGCGGGACCGTCGGCGGGTGCTGGCCGCCGCGGCCGCGATGTCGGGGGTCACCGCGACGCATCCGTCCGGGCTGATCCTCGCCGGCGTCATCGTCGTGTTGTGGTTGCTGTTGGAGGGGCTGTGGCGCCCGGCGTACGGGCGGCTGCGCGATCTCGCGACCCTGGCGGTCACCGGTGTCGTCACCGTGGTGGGGATCGCCCCGGTGGTGTACGGCACCATCAAGGTCGCCGACACCAACGAACTGCCCTTCTTCGACTTCCGCGAAGAAGGTGTCGGGGTGCTGTCCGGTCTGGCGCAGGCCGCGTTCAACGGCACCATTCCACTGGAGAAGCACTATCCGATCTGGGCGCTCATCGTCCTCACGGTGCTCGGTCTGGCGGTCCTGGCCTGGATGCGGTGCTGGGCCGGGCTGGTCGGCTGGCTGGTGTTCGTGCTCGTCACCGCCAACTCGGTCGTCTCGCTGGGTGTGCTGTCCTATCCGCTCGGCGCCATCGGTGGCTATTTCTACAACTCACCCCATCGACTCACCTTTGTGGTCGCGATGTTCTCCGCGGCCGCCGCCGGATGTGCGTTGGGTGCGGCGGCGCTGGCGGTCGCCGGGTGGGTCGGTGGGCGTGACCGGTGGTCGCCGGGACTGCGCCGGTGGGCGTTGCCGGCCGTCGTCGCCGTACTGCTCGCGCTGATAGCCGCCGCCGGCGTGATCCGGTACCCGGCCGACGCGCAGATCGCGTCCAAGGAACGCGGCGGCAAGTACATCGGGCCCGACGACCTCGCCGCCTATCACTGGCTGGCCGAGCAGCCCGACGCCCAGGACGTGTTGGTCCTCAACAACCTGGATCAGGGCACGGGCTGGCTGTATCCGGTCACCGGGGTCACCCCGATGTTCCCGTTCTATCGGGCCAACGACTTCTCCCAGCGGCAGCGCGACCTGTTCTGGGGTGTCTCCGAGATCGGTGCCGACCCCTACCTCGACGGCATCGTGCGCGATATGAACGTGCACTACGTCATCGACAGTCCGCCCAGCTATTGGGAGTTCCAGAACGGTGTGCCCGACCCGGAGAACGGGGTGCAGGGCGACCCGTTCCTGGCGCTGCGCGAGAACGGCGCACCCGGTCTGACCGAGGTGTTCCGGCAGGGGAATGTCACGATCTATCGGGTCAACGAACGGGTCTACACGCCGACCGGCTGATCGTCCGCCGCTCTGCATGGTGGCGGAGTCCGCCTCAGGCGTCGGGGTAGCCGTTCGGGTTCTTCGACTGCCACCGCCAGGTGTCGGCGCACATGTCGTCGATGGTCTTCGTCGCCCGCCAGTCGAGGTCCGCGTTGGCCTTGGACGGGTCGGCGTAGGAGGCGGCGATGTCGCCGGCCCGCCGCGGCGCCACCTCATAGGGAATCGGCCGTCCGCTGGCACGCTCGAACGCCTTGATCACCTGCAGCACCGACACGCCCTGGCCGGTCCCGAGGTTCCACACCGACATCGGCTGGGACCGGCTGTTGACGGTGTCGAGGGCGGCCACATGTCCGGCGGCGAGGTCGTCGACGTGGATGTAGTCGCGCACGCCGGTGCCGTCGACGGTGTCGTAGTCGTCGCCGAACACCGACAGCTTCTCGCGTCGGCCGACCGCCACCTGGGCGACGAAGGGCATCAGGTTGTTGGGGATGCCGCTGGGGTCCTCGCCGATGTCACCGCTGGCGTGCGCGCCCACCGGGTTGAAGTAGCGCAACGCCGCGATGCGCCACCGGTCGTCCGCCGCCGCGACGTCGGTCAGCACCTGCTCGATCATCACCTTGGTCCAGCCGTACGGGTTGGTCGCCGACGTCGGTAGATCCTCGGTCATCGGCAACTGTGGTTCTGCGCCGTACACCGTCGCCGACGACGAGAACACCAGTGTGCGCACATCGTGCCGTCCCATCGCGCGCAGCAGGGAGAAGGTGGAGTCGAGGTTGTTCTGGTAGTAGTCGAGCGGTTTGGCCACCGATTCGCCGACCGCCTTGAACCCGGCGAAGTGGATGACGGCGTCGATCTGTTCGTGGGCGAAGAGATGCTCGGTCTTGTCGGCGTCTGACACATCGAACGCATGCACCGGGATGGGCCGACCGCTCAACGCCTCCAGCCGGCCCACCACGGTCGGCTTGGCATTGCTGAAATCGTCGACCACCACCACATCGTGGCCTGCCTCGACGAGTCGGATGACGGTGTGCGAGCCGATGTAGCCGGCACCACCGCTGACGAGTACGCGCATGCGTCCACCGTATGCGGTGGACCTGGTAGCCGGCCCTTCGGTTGCTGTGTGTTGTCCGCCTCTTGCGCAGCGGATAACGTCGGCGTGTGGCGCGGTCAGATGTGGAGTTCAGATCCGGGGGAGTGGTGTGCAGGGCCTGGCTGTACCGACCGGACGCCGACGATCCGGCGCCGATCATCGTGATGGCACACGGCCTCGGGGCGATCAAGGAGATGCGTCTCGACGCTTTCGCCGAGCGGTTCTGCGATGCCGGCTATGCCTGTCTGGTCTTCGACTATCGGCACTTCGGCGCAAGTGACGGACAACCGCGCCAGTTGCTGTCGGTGCGTCGGCAGTTGGGCGACTGGGCGGCCGCGATCGCATTCGCCCGCAGCCTCGCCGAGGTGGACAACCGTCGAGTGATCCTGTGGGGCACCTCGTTCAGCGGTGGCCATGTGCTGGCGGCGGCCGCCCGCGACGGCGACGTCGCCGCGGTGATCGCACAGTGCCCCTTCACCAGCGGCACCGCGTCGGTGCTCGCGATGGCGCCGGCCACGGCGGTCAAGGTCACCGGACGGGCCATCGCCGATCTCGCCGCCAAGGTCGCTCGCCGTGACCCGGTGATGGTCGCGTTGGCGGGCGAGCCGCACGACACAGCGTTGATGACCGCCCCCGATGTGGTGCCGGGGTACCTCTCGCTGGTGCCCGATGGGCAGCCGTTCACCAACGAGGTCGCGGCGCGGGTCGTGCCGGAGATCGCGCTGCACCATCCGGGGCGGGCGCTGGCCCACCTCACCTGCCCGGTGCTGGTGTGCGTGTGCGAGAAGGACTCCGTGGCGCCGCCGCGCCAGACGATCCGGTACGCGCAGCGCGGCCCGACGACGCAGCTGAACCGCTACCCCGAGGGTCACTTCGACATCTACGTCGGCGACGCCTTCGAGGAGGTCGTCGCCGATCAGGTGGACTTCCTCGACCGGGTGGTGCCGCTGGGGTGAGACCAGCCTCCGCTCAGCCGATGACCCGCTCGGTGCCCGCGTAGTTCTGCTCGACGGCCTGCTTGTGCGGTTGCCACCAGTCGGTGTGCTCGCGGTACCAGTCGATGGTCGCCGACAACCCGGATCGGAAATCCACATACTGTGGCTGCCAACCTAACTCGGTGCGCAGGCGGGTGGAGTCGATGGCGTAGCGGCGGTCATGGCCGGGACGGTCGGTGACGAAGTCGAAGGCGTCGGCGGGTTGGCCGAGCAACTCCAGAATGCTCTCCACGACGGTGCGGTTGTCCACCTCGCCGTCGGCGCCGATCAGATACGTTTCGCCGATCTCGCCGCGGTCGATGATGGTCCACACCGCGTCGTTGTGGTCGTCGACGTGAATCCAGTCGCGCACGTTGCGGCCGTCGCCGTACAGTTTGGGTCGCACCCCGGCCAGCACGTTGGTGATCTGGCGGGGGATGAACTTCTCGATGTGCTGATACGGCCCGTAGTTGTTGGAACAGTTCGAGATCGTCGCGCGCAGCCCGAACGAGCGCACCCACGCCCGCACCAGCAGATCCGAGCCGGCCTTGGTCGAGCTGTACGGACTCGACGGGTTGTAGGCGGTCTGTTCGGTGAACCGGGCCGGGTCGTCGAGGTCGAGGTCGCCGTAGACCTCGTCGGTGCTGATGTGGTGGTAGCGCACGTCGTGGCGGCGCACCGCCTCCACCAGCGAGAACGTGCCGACCAGGTTGGTCTGCACGAACGCCGACGGGTCGGCCAGGGAGTTGTCGTTGTGGGATTCGGCGGCGAAGTGCACCACCACGTCGACCCCGGCGACCAGCCGGTCGACCAGCGCGGTGTCGGCGACGTCTCCGACGACCAGATCGATGCGGTCGGCGACCGGTTCCAGGGTGGCCGGGTTGGCGGCGTAGGTGAGTTTGTCGAGCACGGTGATCTCGACGTCGGGACGCTGCGCCAGGGTGCGCAACACGAAATTGGCGCCGATGAACCCGGCGCCCCCGGTGACCAGAACCCGCATGACTCGACCCTTCCGTCGGACGCCCGTCACTGTACCGTCGGGCGTCTGACCGGGTGAGACCTCATGCCCTACGCTTGGCCCTATGCGCGGCATCATCCTTGCCGGGGGCACCGGGACTCGCCTGCACCCGATCACCCAGGGCGTCAGCAAACAACTCGTGCCCGTCTACGACAAACCGATGATCTACTACCCGCTGTCGACGCTGATGCTCGCCGGCATCCGCGACATCCTGATCATCACCACACCGCACGACAGTGCGGCCTTCCAAGGTTTGTTGGGCAACGGTGAGCAGTTCGGCATCAACCTGACCTACGTCACCCAACCGTCGCCCGATGGACTCGCCCAGGCGTTCGTGCTCGGCGCCGACCACATCGGCGACGATTCGGTGGCATTGGTGTTGGGCGACAACATCTTCTACGGACCCGGACTGGGCAGTCAGCTCCAGGGATTCGAAAACGTGGACGGCGGCGCCATTTTCGCCTATTGGGTGGCCGACCCGACGGCATACGGGGTGGTGGACTTCGACGACAGCGGTCGTGCGGTGGCGTTGCAGGAGAAGCCGCAGCATCCGCGCTCGAACTATGCCGTGCCGGGTCTGTACTTCTACGACAACGATGTGGTCGAGATCGCGCGCAGCCTCGCTCCGAGCGCCCGGGGTGAGTACGAGATCACCGACATCAACGCCCACTATCTCGATCAGGGGCGACTGGCGGTGAAAGTGCTGCCGCGCGGTACCGCGTGGCTCGATACCGGTACCTTCGACTCGTTGCTGGATGCCGGCAACTTCGTGCGCACCGTCGAGCAGCGCCAAGGCCTCAAGATCGCCGTGCCCGAAGAGATCGCGTGGCGGCGTGGGTTCATCGATGACGACGAATTGCGGGTGCGCGCGGAGAAACTCCGCAAGTCGGGCTACGGCGACTATCTGCTCGAACTTCTCGAGCGCGGAAAGGGTTTCTGAGATGAAGGTGCGGCCGCTGACGATCGACGGCGCATGGGAACTCACGCCGGTGCAGCACGGCGACGAGCGCGGGCTGTTCGCCGAGGTGTTCAAGGGCGATCTGCTGGCCGAGGTGATCGGGCATCGGCTCGACCTCGCGCAGGTGAATCTGTCGGTGTCGGCGGCCGGGGTGCTGCGCGGTGTGCACTTCGCCGACGTCCCACCCGGGCAGGCCAAGTACGTGACCTGTCCGTCGGGCGCGATTCTCGACGTCATCGTCGACATCCGGGTCGGGTCGCCCACATTCGGCACCTACGACACCGTCCTGCTCGACGACGTCGACCGGCGCGCGGTCTATCTGTCCGAGGGGCTCGGGCACGCGTTCTGTTCACTCGCCGACGGTTCGACGGTCACCTACCTGTGCTCCACCGGCTACAACCCGACCGCCGAGCACGGCATCAACCCGCTCGACGAGGAACTCGGCATCGACTGGCCGACCAGCGCTCGTGACGGCAGTCCGCTGAAGTACGAGTTGTCGACGAAAGACACTGCCGCGCCCGGGTTGTCGGAGGCACGCGACTCCGGCCTGCTTCCGACCTACGACGACGTCACCCGGTACCTGCGCACCCTGGCGACCTAACCAGCCAAGTCTTGGCTCGGTAGTCGACAGAACCCCAGAATTCGCCGACAGAACCCCAGAATTCGCCGAGAGAACCCCGTTTCGCGTCGACAGAACCCCAGAATTCGCCGAGAGAACCCAGAGGTTGAGTCTTACGGCACGATGTGACGGAGGCTTGGGTTCTCTCGGCGAATTCTGGGGTTCTGTCGACTACCGTGCTGGTGACATCGAGCGCTAATCTTGCGACTGATTGTCCGCGTCGCGTAGGGCCACGGCCCGCGCGAGTCTCGCGTATTTGATCTCGAGCTCGCGGAATCGTAGGTAGGTCGAGACCGTGGTGAAGGCGAAGGCGACCACCAGGAGGAACAGCACCAGGTCCAGGCCGCGCTGGATGCCGACTTTGTTGGCAAGCCAGGTGATGTCGTCTTGGCGCAGCATCGCATAGAGGCCGAATGCGACGAAGGCGACGAACAGTATCTTCACGCCCGCCGACGCGCGCGCCGTGCCACGGTTGACCACGAAGAAGGCGACCAGCGCCACCAGGCCGACGATGGTCAGGATCTGAAACCAGATCATCGGGCACTCACTTCCTCATCCGCGGGTGCAGCAGACCGTCGGCGACGATGTTGACGCCGTTGATCAGCGACTGCCCCTTCGCCCGGGAGTAGTCGGTGTACAAGATGGTGACGGGCTGCTCGGCCACCCGCCAGTCGTGGTGGTCGATGAGTGCCACGAACTCCGAGGCGTGACTCATTCCGGCCATCACCAGATCCAAATCGTCTGCCACCGTCTTGTTGAAGGCACGTAACCCGTTGTGCGCGTCGGTGAGTCCGAGTCGACGAGTGCGTGGGCTGAAGAACACGATGGTGCGCAACGCCATTCGCCGGACCAGGGGTACCGACTCGCTGCGTCCTTCGGCGAATCGGGTGCCGACGATGATGTCGACCGGTTCGGTACGCAGGCGGTCGATCATCGCGACCACGTCGTCGACCTGATGTTGTCCGTCGGCGTCGAAGGTGACGAAGAACCGGGCACCCGGCTGCGCCCGCGCGTACTCCACCCCGGTCTGGATGGCCGCACCCTGCCCGAGATTGACCGGGTGGCGGACCAGCCGCGCACCGGCGGCATGGATCTCGGCGGCGGAATCGTCGCGGCTGCCGTCGTCGACGCAGACGATGTTGGGGAAGGTCTTCGCCGCATTCGCCGCGACCTCGCGGATCACCTGCGCCTCGTTGAAGACGGGGATCACCAGCCACACGTCATCGTTGCTGGTGGCGCCGGAGGTCATGCCGGTAACCCTAGCCGAGCGAAGTGTTGCCATGACCTACCCTGGTCGGGTGCCGATCGACGTGATGATGCCGTTCTACGGCGACGTCGCCCAGTTCCGGCAGGCCGTCACCAGCGTGCTCGAACAGACCGACGGTGACCTGCGCCTCGTCGTCATCGACGACTGTTATCCGGATCCGGAGCCGGCCGACTGGTTGACCTCGCTCACCGACCCCCGGGTGCGCTACCTGCGAAACGAGACCAACCTGGGCGTCAACGGAAACTTCCGGCGATGCGTCGACCTGGTGGAGGCCGAGCACTTCGTGGTGATGGGTTGCGACGACGTGATGGCGCCCGACTACGTGTCCACCGTCCGGTCACTGGCCCGGCAACACCCGGACGCGGCAGTGATCGCCCCCGGTGTCGAGGTCATCGACGACCGTGACCAGGTCGTCCGCCCGCTCGGCGATCGAATCAAGACCCTGCTGACGCCGCGGGCGCGACCCGGCGCCCCGGCCGTACTGAACGGCGAGGCGATGGCGGCGAGCCTCTATCACGGGAATTGGACCTACTTCCCGTCGCTGCTGTGGCGGACCGGTCCGGTCCGCGACGTCGGGTTCCGGCCCGGTCTCGAGATCGTGCTGGACCTCGCGCTGCTCGTCGACCTCGCCGCACGTGGTGGGTCGCTGGTACACGACCCGCGGGTGGTGTTCCGGTACCGCCGCCATCAGGCATCGGTCAGCTCGGTGCAGGCCGTCGACGGCCGACGCTTCGCCGAGGAGAACGCCTTTTTCGCCGACGAAGCCCGACGCTGCGCCGAACGCGGCTGGCCGCGCGCCGCCCGAGCAGCGCGGCTGCACGCGACGTCGCGGCTCAATCACGCTCAGTCGCGTGCGCTGGCCGCCGCGGGCCGACTCCGCCCGAGCAGCGCCACACCGTGAACCGCCATGCCCACCAGCGGGCCGCCGATCAGCGCGATCGCCACGCGGACCGTCACGTCGGCCGGTAGCAGCAACAATCCGATCGAGGCGAGGGTGGCCAACCACCATCCGGCCGCGTACCAGCGGTGTGCGCCGACCGCGATGGTGGCCGCCCCGGTCACGGTCAGCAGGGCCAGGGTCGTGGCGCCGAGGGTGAATGCTGCTACCGCTGCGCCGCCGAGCCGGAAGTCGGCGCCGAACACGGTCGACAGCAGCCAGGGGCCGATCAGCCAGGCGACGCCTGCCCCGGCGACACCGATCGCGGCGACCGCAGCCAGGGGCACGCGCAAGGCGGCACCCACCTGCTGTCGGCCGTCGACGAAACGGGTGATCAACACACCCTGGAAGCTGTTCAGCGGCACCAGCAGCGGCGCTCGTGTCAGTGTGACCGCGAGCACCACGGCACCCACGGCGGCGGTGTCGGCGTCGCTGCCGGTGGCGGTGATGAGCACCGGGAAGCCCATCACCAGCACCGCGCTCGCCGCGGCGGCGGTCATCGCGGTCAGCGTGTGGGCGGTGAAGCGGCGCGCCGCGACGTCGGCGGGCAGCCCGACCGCCGCACGCGCCGACGACGAGGCGACCAGCAGGATCATCCAGGACGCCGAGCCGATCACCGTGATCACCAGGAAGGCGGTCACATCGCCACCGAAGGCCACCGCGAGCACGGCACCCACGAGGCGGATCATCGCGTCCACCGACAACAGCGTCGCGAACGCGCCCCAGGACACCGACCCCGACAACGCGCCGGCGAGATGGGCGTACACCCCGAACGACGCCACGCCGGCCGCCAGCAACAGCACCGACAGTCCGCGCTGTTCGTCGAAGACCAGCCCACTCCACAGCGGCGACGTCGCGGCGACCAGTGCGCCAAGCGTCACGCCGATGGCGCCGTTGACCAGCCACGGCCGCAGACCCGTCGCGGTGCGCTTGTCGATGCCGGCGCGGATGGCCCGGGTGGTCTCCTGCAACTGCCCGTTCTGGGCGCCGGTGACCATCCCGTAGGCGGCCCAGAACACCGCGAATACACCGTAACCGGCAGCACCGAGATGCCGTGCGGCCAACAGCAACACCAGATAGCCCGACCCCGCGGCGATCAGCGTGGCGATGGTGACCCGCCCGATGGCTCCGGATGACTGCTGTGTCGCGCCGGCGTCGTCGTCGGTCATCGAGTCGGGTGCATCGGTCGGGTTCGGCGCCGCGGGTTCACGGAGCAGCCGGTCAGGACGGACCCGGAAAGGCCGGCAGCTCCGCGGTGAACAGCCACTCGTCCCACAGGTGGGTCAGCGACGTCGTCGAGTAGTTGGCGGCCAGCGCGATGAAGTCCTCGGTGGTCGCCGAGCCGTATCGGTACTTGTCTGTCCACCGCTTGAGCAGGGCGAAGAAGTTGCCGTCGCCGATGGTCAGGCGTAGTGCGTGGAGCGTGAGCGCACCGCGTTTGTACACCCAGTCATCGAACATCCGGCGCGACCCGGGGTCGGCGAGTGTCGCACGCACCGGATTGGCGGCAAGTTTGTCGTAATAGTGGCGAGCCCATTCGGCCGCGCTCTTGCTGCCGGAGCGTTGACTCCACAACCATTCCGCGTAGCACGCGAATCCTTCGTGGAGCCAGATGTCTCGCCAGCGCGCCAGGGTGACCGAGTTGCCGAACCACTGGTGGGCGAGCTCATGGGCGACGAGTCGCTCCGCGCGTTGCGAACCGTCGCAGTGGTTGGCCCCGAAGGTGGAGAAGCTCTGTGCCTCGATCGGGATGTCCAGATCGTCGTCGGTGACGACGACCGTGTAGCGCGGGAACGGATAGGGCCCGAACATCTCGACGAAGGTGTCGATCATCTCGACCTGCCGGCCGAAGTCCACGTCGAGGTTGGACACCAGGCGCTGGGGCAGCACGGCGTCGACCGGAACCGGTTTGGTGGCCAGCGTCTTCTTGACGTACGGACCGATCTGGATCGAGGCGAGGTAGGTCGGCATCGGTTCGACCTGCTGGTACACCCACGTCGTCTGCGCGGCACGTGAGCGTTTGGATTCCAGTACCCCGTTCGCGAGCGCGTAGTAGGGGCTGTCGGTGGTGATCGAGATCCGGTAGGGCGCCTTGGCGCTCGGGTGATCGTCGCAGGGGAACCACGACGCGGCGCCGTTGGGCTGATTGGCGCACAACGCGCCTTCGGTCAGTTCCTCCCACCCGACCTCACCCCAGGCGCCCCGGATCGGGCGTGGGGTGCCCGCGTACCGGATCACGATCGTCATCGCGCCGCCGGGCGGAATCGGGGCGTCGGGCGTGATCGACAGTTTGCGGTTGCGGTGGCTGTAGCGGGCTCGCTTGTCGTTGACGGTCACCCGCGACACCGACAGCGACGACCCCAGATCGAGGGTGAACTTGCGCAGCGCGACAAACGACGTTGCGGTGAGCGTTGCCGCCCCGGATAGTCGGTTGGGTGACACCTTGTACTGGAGGTCGAGGTCGTAGCGCGAGATGCGGTAACCGAGGTTGCCGTTGTCGGGCAGATACGGGTCGAGTGCATCCAGCGGGGCGCCCAGCAGCGGTTCGCGTGGACCCTTCGCCGACTTTCCCGGCACTGACTCTCCGATCTGCTGAAACGCGGCACATGTGTCACAGCACGCGAACCGGGTATCCGAATCCGGTCGCGTGTGTCGCGGAGACTCAGGTTACCTGCCGGAGGTCGGGTGCATGCGACGGCAATGACGTGAGAAGCTGGTAGTTAATCGGACCGCGGTCCGGTTTTGGTTGTCGGGACGACAAGGGAGAGCAATGTTCGGCATTCGCAGTGTGACGTTTTTCTTGGCACGACTGATTCTCGGCATCATCTTCATCATGCACGGGTGGCAGAAGCTGCACACCAACGGAATCGGCGCCACTGAGCGCGGGTTCGACGCCATGGGCATCCCGTGGCCGAATCTGGCAGCGCAGTACGCGACCTGGGTGGAATTCATCGGCGGCATCCTGTTGATCCTCGGTCTGTTCCTGCCGATCGTCGCGATCCTGCTGATCGCCGACATGATCGGTGCGATCTACTACGCGCACTGGGATGCCGGGTTCTGGAACTCGGATGGCGGCTACGAGTTCAACCTGGCGCTGATCGCAGGCCTGCTCGCGGTCGGCTTCGCCCAGGCCGGCTCCGCTGCCGCCGACCATTACGTCTTCCGCCGTCGCCGCGGCGCGGCCGCCGACTGACACCCTCCTGCTGATCGAGTAGCCGAGGCTGACGTCCCTCCTGCTGATCGAGTAGCCGAGCCGCTGGGCGAGGCGTATCGAGATCCGGTGACGGTCTCGATATGCTCGCTCGCCTGGCGCTCGCGGGCTACTCGATCACCGGGTTCGGGCCAGAACCGGCGGCTACACGTTCCAGGGCGCGATGGGGTTGCCCTGCCAGCGGGTGTGCGCGGGCACCACGTCGCCGCGCATCACCAGCGAGGCGGGGCCGACGGTGGTGCTCTCGCCGAGCCCCGACGCGGGCAGCGCGACGCAGTGCGGCCCCAGCGTGGAACCCGCCTCCAGGGTGACCTGGTCGATGGCCATCACCCGGTCGTGGAACAGGTGCGTCTGCACCACGCAGCCGCGCTGCACCGTAGCCCCGTCCCCCAGGGTCACCAGGTCGGCCTCGGGCAGCCAGTAGGTCTCACACCACACGCCGCGACCGATCCGGGCACCGAGCATGCGCAGCCAGAGGTTCAGGATCGGTGTACCGGTGGCGGCATTGGCGAACCACGGGGCCGCGACGGTTTCCACGAACGCATCGGAGAGTTCGTTGCGCCACACGAATGAACTCCACAGCGGATGCTCCGACACCCGGATGCGGCCCACCACCAACCACTTCGCGGCTGCCGCGATGCAGCAGGCCGCGGCGCCGGCCACCAATAGCAGCACGCCGCTGAGCAGCGCTGCCGCCCACCAGCTCACATGCTGGCCGAGGTATTGCAGCCCGAGCAGCATGAACAGTCCGAGTCCGAACGACACCATCACCGGGATGATGCGCAGCGTCTCCACGACCGCGCGGGCCACCTTGAGTCGGGTCGGCGGGTCGAAGGTGCGCGAGGTGTCGGTGGCGGCGGCCGTGCGCCGCAGCCGGACCGGGGGACTGCCCAGCCAGCTCGACCCCGACTTCGCGCGATCCGGCGTCGCCGACAACACCGCGACGAGGCCGTTCTTGGGGACCTTGCGGCCCGGCCCGGTCATCCCGGAGTTGCCCAGGAACGAACGCTTGCCGATCTTCGCCTCGTCGATGTGCAGCCATCCGCCGCCGAGTTCATAGGAGGCGACCATGGTGTCGTCGGCGAGGAACGCGCCGTCGCCGACCGTGGTGAACTTCGGCAGCACCAACGCAGTCGAGATCTCCGTCCCCTCGCCCACCGTCACCCCGAGCAGGCGGAACCACCACGGCGTCAGCAGGCTCGCATACAGCGGGAACAGATAGGTGCGCGAGGCGTCCATCAACCGCTCGGTCAGCCACACCTGCCACCCGACGCGTGATCGCACCGGGTGATAGCCCTTGGTCAAACCGATCGACAGCAGCCGCACCAGGATCGCGGTGATCAGCACGAACACGAGCAGACTGGTCACCGTCGCGGCCGGCAGCAGGGCTCCGCAGCGCAGCGCGACGCTGCGCAGCCGGTCGGCGTGAATGGCCCAGGATCCCATCACCGCCAGGCCGGCGGCCAGCGCGATCAGCGGGATCGCGGCCAGGACCATCGAGGAAAGACCGAAGATCGGCACCCAGAACGAACCCCGCGGCGGCCGGTGCTCGGGCCAGGGATGGTCTGCCTTGCCCACCTTGATGGCCGGGGAGCCCGCCCAGTGCTGGCGTGCCTTGACCCGCCCGCGGACGGCGGAACCGGCGGCCACCTCGGCGTCGCGGCCGATCACCGCGCCCGGCAGCAACGTCGACCGCGCCCCGATCGACGCGCCCCGTTTGATGACGATCTCCCCGATGTGGACGATGTCGCCGTCGATCCACCAGCCGGCGATGTCCACCTCGGGCTCCACGGACGCGCCCTCGCCGATGGTGAGGAATCCGGTGACCGGTGGGATGGTGTGCAGATCGACGCCCCGGCCGATCGTTGCGCCGAGCGCGCGGGCCAGATAGATCATCCACGGTGCGCCGGACAGGTTCGCGGCGCCGCTTGCGACGAGCAGCCGTTCGGCCACCCACAACCGCACATGCGTGTTGCCGCCGCGCGGATAGCTGCCGGGTTCGACCCCGGCCAGCAACAGACGCGCTCCGGCCGCTGCGATCACCATCCGGCCGGGCGGCGTGATGAACAGCAGGAACGCGACCAGCAGCACCCACCAGTCCACCGGCACCAGCCAGGGGACGTCACGGTCGGCGCGCTCCACCACCTCCACCGCGAGGTTGTTCACCACACCCAGCCAGGTCGCCCACTGCAGGCCGGTCAGGGTGGTCAGCGGCACCGTCAGCAGGATCTGTGCCCACCCGGTGCTGCGCGGAGTCGGTGTCACGTCGCGCGGTTGCACCACCGTCGCCGGGGTCCGTTGGTCGAGCATCTCGGCCAGCGAACCCAGCCGGGGATGGTCGTAGAGGTCGGCGACGGTGATGTCGGGATAGCGTTCGCGCAGCGCGGTCACCAACTGCGCGGCCGCCAGCGAACCGCCCCCCTCGGCGAAGAAGTCGGCCTTCGAGTCGTCGACGGTGACGCCCAGGACATCGGTCCAGCGTTGCGCCATCCATGCCTCGGTGTCGGTGAGGTCGTCACCGTCATCGCCTTTTTTTGCAGTACCAGAGCTCCCCGGCAGCGGCCACGGCAGTGCGTTGCGGTCGACCTTGCCCGAGGTGCGTGTCGGCAGTTCGTCGACCAATGCCAGGCGCGGAACCATCGGCGCCGGAAGCTGTTCGGTGAGGTGTCGGTGCGCGGCGGCGACATCGAAGTCCGGCTGCGGGGACACCAGGTACCCGACGAGCAGGCTGTTGCCGGCCGCCGACTTGCGGACCGCCGCCGCGGCTCCGCTGACCCCCGGGAGTTGTTGCAGTGCATTGTCGATCTCGCCGAGTTCGATGCGCCGTCCGCCGACCTTGACCTGATCGTCGGCGCGGCCCTGGAACAACAGGCCGGCCGGATCGAGCCGCACCAGATCGCCGCTGCGGTAGGCCCGTTCCCACCCCAGCGTCGGCATCGGGGCGTACTTCTCGGCGTCCTTGGCCGGGTCGAGGTAGCGGGCCAGGCCGACGCCGCCGATCACCAGTTCCCCGATCTCGCCCTCGCCGACGGGGTGACCGTCGGCGCCGACGACGGCCAGATCCCAGCCCGGCAACGGTAGTCCGATGCGGACCGGTCCCTGTCCGTCGAGCGGTGCCGCGCAGGCCACCACGGTGGCCTCGGTGGGGCCGTAGGTGTTCCACACCTCGCGTCCCTCGACGGCGAGCCGTTCGGCGAGTTCCGGTGGGCAGGCCTCGCCGCCGAAGATCAACAGTCGCACGGCCTCGAGGGCTTCCGGCGGCCACAGCGACGCCAGGGTGGGCACCGTCGACACCACGGTCACGTCGCGCTGCACCAACCACGGGCCGAGGTCCATGCCGCTGCGCACCAGCGACCGGGGTGCGGGCACCAGGCAGGCGCCGTAGCGCCAGGCCAGCCACATCTCCTCGCACGACGCGTCGAAGGCCACCGAGAGCCCGGCCAGCACCCGGTCCTCCGGGCCCAGCGGGTCGTCGAGCAGGAACATGCGTGCCTCCGCGTCGACGAAGGCGGCGGCATTGCGGTGGGTGACGGCCACGCCCTTCGGCGTGCCGGTGGAGCCGGAGGTGAAGATGATCCACGCGTCGTCGTCGGCGGTCGGGCGCCCCGCCGGGATCGGCATCGGTGTCCCCGCCGGGATCGGCGTCGGTGTCCCCGCCGGGATCGGCGTACGCGTCCCCGTCGGGTGGATGCCGTCGGCGTCGATGATGGCGTCCACCTGTGCCTCACCGAAGACGAGTTCGGCCCGTTCGGCCGGGTCGTCGGCGTCGACGGGTACGTAGGCGGCGCCGGCGTAGAGCGTGGAGAGGATGGCCACATAGAGGTCGCGGCTGCCCGAGGGCATCCGGATTCCGACACGCCCGCCACGGCCGACGCCCGCTTCGCCGAGGCTTTCGGCGCCGCGACGCACCAGCGCGAGCAACTCGGTGTAGGTGAGAGTCAGATCACCGTCGTCGATGGCTGGTGAATCCGGGTACGACCGTGCGGTCTGGTCGAGGACGTCGCACAGCGTTCGTGGTGCGCTGGCCTGCGACGACAACAGGAACTGGGCCGGTATGACCACGGATCACCACCATCGTTTCGGCATGAAACGCAGAATATAGCCGACAGCTCGGGCAGTGTCTGTGACGCAGGTGAACGTTGTGTGGCGCGCGTCTCGGCCGGTGTGCACGAACGATCCTGCGGTACTCGCCGCACGAAACCAACATCGGCTGCTGAGATCCGTGTATTTTTCGCACTGACGAAACTCAGCACGCGAGTGACCACTGCGCCGTGTCGTCGTGTGCCGCCGATCGCCGGACGACGAGGAATGAGCTATGCCGATCGTGCACCACCGCAGTCCGAGCCTGCTGTCCTACGCGATGTGGGTCGGCAGTCGTGGTCTCCTGCGGCCGACGTTGTCGATGTGGCCGTTGAGCAGGCCCGGGATGGCGGGGCTGTTCCTGATCGACCGGGTGCTCGCGGTGGGTCCGAGACCGGCCGGAGTGGTGCACGAGCGGATGAGACTCGCGGGACGGCCGGTGGAACTGATCCTGCCCGCCGGTCCGTCGCGCCGCGATGCGGAGACCGCGGTCCTGTACCTGCATGGCGGTGCGTTCGTGGTGTGCGGTCTCGGGTCGCACCGATCGATCGCCAGCCGGTTGTCGCGGACCTGTGAACTGCCCGTGTTCTCGGTGGAGTACCGCCAGCTGCCGTCGGCCGGGGTGGGAACGTCCGTGGCCGACGCGGTGGGCGCGTATCGCGAGCTGGTGACCGAGCGCGGCTACCGCCGCATCGTCGTCGCGGGTGACTCCGCAGGCGGTTTTCTCGCGGGCAAGGTCGTCGAGGCCGCCATCGACGAGGGTCTGCCGCTGCCGACCGCGTTCGCCGGTATCTCCCCGCTGCTCGACCTCGACGTCGGCACCCACCCCGACCGCTCCAGCCGCTCCGACGCCTACATCCCGCGCAGCAAGATGGCCGAACTGGCAACGCTGTTCGGTCGCGGTCCGGTGGCCTTCAACGGGGTGCGGCGCCTCGCCGACATCGCCGGCGAGGCCTTCCCGCCAACGGTGATGGTCACTGCCGAGGGGGAGATGCTCGAAGCCGACGTGATCGATCTCATCGAGACGCTCGACGATGCCGGTGTCCAGGCGGCGGCCCATAGTTACGCTTGGCAGGTACACGCATTCCCGGTGCTGACCACCCGGCACCCGGAGAGCACGCACGCCATCGATGTGATCGCGGCATTCGCAGCCGACGCCATCCGAAAGGCCAAGGACGCTGACCACCGAGAGAACCAACGGGCCGGCTGAGCCCGACACCCGCCCGTCGAACGCCGGCGGGGCCGCCCCGACGGTTCCCGGCGCCGTCGACGCACGGTTCACTCTGGCGGCCGAACGTACCGTGCTCGCGTGGGTGCGCACCGCGCTGGGATTCATGGCCGCCGGGGTGGCGGTGGTCTACGTCGCCGCCGACATCGAACATCCGGTGCTGGAGACCGCCCTGGGCCTGGTGATGGTGGGGTTGGGATGTCTCATCGCGCTGCTGGGGGCGTGGCGCTGGCGTAAGACGATGCGTGCCCTGCGTGAGGGCGGCGAGATGCCCGGCCCCTCGCACGTCACATTTCTGGTCGTTGGGATAGTGGTGGTGGCCGTCGCGATCGCGGTGGTGATCGTGATCAACACCTGAGATGAGCATTTTTCGATGATCAACAACGAGTTCGCACGCGGAGCACAGACCTTCTCCCGCGGGATGACCATCGTCGGATCGGCGATTCTGCTGATCTGCGTGGCGTTGTTGACGATCAACTGGTGGCAGGAGGGCCGCTGGGTCTGGGTGGGCCTCGGGATCGCCATCGTCGTGGTCAACATCGGGTTGATCGTGTTGCAGTTCCGCCGCCCCAAGGGGCCCCGGCCGACCTCGGACACCGACAGCGGCCCCACCGCGTGATCCGCCTCTCCCCGCCGACAGAACCCCAGATCTCGCCGACAGAACCCGGTTTCTCGCCGACAGAACCCCAGATCTCGCCGACAGAACCCGCTCTGGCGTCGAGAGCATCGTCGCCTGACGACCTCCGATGACATCCGCACGAGATCGGTTCGCCTCGGCCCGCGTGGCGCGGTTGGCCACGGCGGGCGCCGATGCCCGTCCGCACCTCGTGCCGGTGGTCTTCACGCTGGTCGACGATGTCGTGGTCTCGTGCGTCGATCACAAACCCAAGCGCACCCAGCGGCTACGACGCCTTGCCAACATCGCGGCGAACCCGGTCGTGTCGCTACTCGTCGACCACTACACCGAGGTGTGGGCCGACCTCTGGTGGGTTCGCGTGGACGGCCGCGCCGAGGTGGTCGACGCCGAGACCGAGGCCGGCGCAACAGCCATCGACCACCTGGCCGCGAAATACCCCCACTACCGTGCCGACCGGCCCGACGGCCCGGTGATCGTGGTCCGAGACCTCACTTTTCAGAGTTGGGCGGCAACTCCGGAGCCCTGATCCGCGACGATCCCGCGTACTCAGCGCCCGGCAGGGTTCCGTGGACGACTTCTCGGGTTCCGTCGGCGATAAACCGGGTTCTGTCGGCGAGATTGTGGGTTCTGTCGGCGGGTCAGGCGGTCAGTTCGCCGGCCTTGTCGTCGGCGTCGCCGGCATCGTCGGCGAACTGGGTGCGGTAGAGCTCCGCGTAGCGGCCGTTGCGGGCCAGCAGGGTCGCGTGATCCCCCCGTTCGACAATCCGGCCGTCTTCCAGGACCGCGATCTCGTCGGCCGCGCGAATGGTGGAGAGCCGGTGGGCGATCACGATCGACGTCCGACCCACCAGCGCCTCGGCCAGCGCCTCCTGCACCGCCACCTCCGACGTCGAGTCCAGATGCGCGGTGGCCTCGTCGAGGATCACCAGCGACGGCTGGGCCAACAGGATGCGCGCGATGGTCAGCCGCTGACGTTCGCCGCCGGAGAGTCGGTAGCCGCGTTCGCCGACCACGGTGTCGAGGCCATCGGGCAGGGCTGCGACCAGCTCGTCGAGCCGCGCTCGGCGCAGCGCATCCCAGATCTGTTCCTCGCTCACCGAGGGATCGGCGAGCGCCAGATTGGCCCGCACGGTGTCGTGGAACAGATGCCCGTCCTGAGTGACCAAACCGACGGTCCGATGTACCGATGCGCTCTGCAGGTCACGCAGGTCGACGCCGTTGAGCGACACCGATCCGGAGTCGACGTCGTAGAGCCGGGTCGCCAGGTTCGCGATGGTCGACTTCCCGGCGCCGGAACTGCCCACGAGCGCGGTCATGGTGCCCGCCCGGATATCCAGATCGATGTTGTGCAGCACCGTCGTCCCGCCCCGATTGTCGAGTTGGGCGACCTCCTCCAGCGACGCCAACGACACCTTGTCGGCCGACGGATACGCGAACGAGACGTCGTCGAAGCGCACCGACACGGGGCCGTCGGGGACCGGTCGGGCATCGGGTTTGTCGGCGATCAGCGGTTCGAGATCGAGCACCTCGAACACGCGCTCGAAACTGACCACCGCACTCATGATCTCCACCCGCGCATTCGCCAATGCGGTCAGCGGCGCATACATCCGGGTCAGCAGCAAAGCCAATGACACCACGGCACCCGCGGACAGATGTCCCGCCACCGCGAGCCAGCCGCCCAGGCCGTAGACCAGCGCCAGCGCCAGTGCCGACACCAGGGTCAACGCGGTCATGAAATAGGCCTGCAGCATCGCCCGCCGCACTCCGATGTCGCGCACCCGATCGGCGCGGTCGGCGAACTCCGACGACTCCACCTCGGGCCGGCCGAACAGCTTCACCAGCGTGGCGCCCGGCGCAGAGAACCGCTCGGTCATCTGCGTCGACATCCGCGCGTTGTACTCGGCGGCCTCCCGCGACAGCGCCGCCATCCGTTTGCCCATGCGTCGTGCCGGCACCACGAACACCGGCAGCAGCACCAGGGCGAGCAGCGTGATCTGCCAACTGATCGCGAGCATCACGCCCAAGGTCAGCACCAGTGTCACCGCATTGGACACCACACCGGACAGCGTGTCGCTGAACGCACGCTGGGCGCCGATGACGTCGTTGTTCAGCCGGCTGACCAGCGCGCCGGTGCGGGTGCGGGTGAAGAAGGCGACCGGCATCTTCTGCACGTGGTCGAACACCGCGCTACGCAGGTCCAGGATCAGACCTTCACCGATGTTCGACGAGAACCATCGGGTGAGGATGCCGGCACCGGCCTCGACGACCGCGATCACCGCGATCAGCAGCGCCAACCTGACGATCGTGCCCTGGCTCCCGCCGCCGGTGATCAAGTTGACCACCCGGCCGGCCAGCAGCGGCGTTACCACCGTCAACAGGGCCGTGAGGACGGACAGGGCGAGGAAGATCGCGATCCGCCGACGATGCGGTCGGGCGAAACCCGCGATGCGGCGCAGCGTGGCTCGCCGCGCGCCGCGCAACGATCGGCCGGGCGGAGCGCTCATCGACCTGTAGATGGTGTTCCAGGCCACCGATTCCATGCTCATGCGTCCACGGTAGGACCTCAAGTCCGCTTGAAGTACAGTTGAGCGCGTTCGCCCTGGGCGGTCGTCGTCCGCATTGCGTCGGTGCGCTGTCCCGCGGTCGCCGAGGTGGTGTGGCCCCGCGGTGTTCTCCTGGCCGACTCCAGAAGCCCTGACATCGGCCGACCTGTGTGTTTACAGTTGGCAGGTGGCTTCCACGCCCGACTTCCCGGCGCTGCTGCGGTCGACCGACCTGCGGGTGACCCGACCGCGGGTCGCCGTACTGGGTGCCGTGCACCACCATCCCCACGCCGACACCGACACCATCTACGGTGCGGTGCGCGCCGAGTTGCCCACCGTGTCGCGGCAAGCGGTCTACGACGTCCTGCACGCCCTCACCGACGCGCGGCTGCTGCGGCGCATCCAGCCCGCCGGCCACGTCGCGCGGTATGAGACCCGCGTCGCCGACAACCACCATCACGTCGTGTGCCGGACGTGCGGTCGCGTGGCCGACGCCGAGTGTGCGGTCGGTGCGGCGCCCTGCCTCACCGCCGACGACGACCACGGATTCATCCTCGACGAGGCCGAGGTCACCTACTGGGGCCTGTGTCCCGAGTGCGCACAAACTTCTGTCCGACACAGAAATGAATGAGTTCATCCCCCGAAGATGTGAGAGGAATCGTCGTGACATCCGACAGCCGCCCGCCCAGTCCAGACACCGGCACCGCCAGCGCCAGCGAGAGTGAGAACCCGGTGATCCCGTCACCGGAGCCCAAGGCCCACGCGCCCATGAAGAATCAGGACTGGTGGCCCGAGCAGATCGACCTGTCGGTGCTGCACGCCCACTCGTCGAAATCCAATCCGCTCGGTCCGGACTTCGACTACGCCGCCGAGTTCGCCAAGCTCGACGTCGACGCCCTCAAGGCCGACCTGACCTCGCTGATGACCACGTCGCAGGACTGGTGGCCGGCCGACTACGGCCACTACGGCGGCCTGTTCATCCGGATGAGCTGGCACGCGGCGGGCACCTACCGCATTTACGACGGGCGCGGCGGCGGCGGGCAGGGTGCGCAACGATTCGCGCCCCTCAACAGCTGGCCCGACAACGCCAACCTGGACAAGGCGCGCCGACTGCTGTGGCCGGTCAAACAGAAGTACGGCAACAAGATCTCCTGGGCGGACCTGCTGGTGTTCGCCGGCAATGTCGCCCTGGAATCGATGGGATTCCAGACCTTCGGATTCGGCTTCGGCCGCGAGGACATCTGGGAACCCGAGGAGGTGTTCTGGGGCCAGGAGGACGAATGGCTCGGCACCGACAAGCGCTACTCGGGGCAACGTGAGCTGGCGCGTCCGTTCGGCGCCACCACCATGGGCCTCATCTATGTGAATCCCGAAGGCCCCGAGGGGCAACCGGATCCGGTCGCCGCCGCCCACGACATCCGGGAGACCTTCGGCCGGATGGCGATGAACGACGAGGAGACGGCCGCGCTGATCGTCGGCGGCCACAGCTTCGGCAAGACCCACGGTGCCGGTGACGCCGACCTGGTGGGCCCCGAGCCGGAGGCCGCGCCCATCGAGCAGCAGGGGCTGGGGTGGAAGAGCGGCTACGGCACGGGTAAGGCCGAGGACGCCGTCACCAGCGGACTCGAGGTGGTGTGGACCACCACTCCGACCCAGTGGGGCAACGGTTTCCTGCAGAGCCTGTACGGCTACGAGTGGGAACTCACCAAGAGCCCGGCCGGTGCGTGGCAGTACACCGCCAAGGACGGTGCGGGAGCGGGCACGGTGCCCGATCCGTTCGGTGGTGCCGGACGCGCCCCGACGATGCTCGTCACCGACATCTCGATGCGCGAGGACCCGGTGTACCGCGAGATCACCAGCCGCTGGTTGGAGCATCCCGAGGAACTCGCCGAGGCGTTCGCCAAGGCCTGGTACAAGCTGCTGCACCGCGACATGGGCCCGGTCACCCGCTATCTCGGTCCGTGGGTGCCCGAGCCGCAACTGTGGCAGGACCCGGTGCCCGCTGTCGACCACGAACTCGTCGGCGCCGACGACGTGGCCGCCCTCAAGCAGAAGGTGCTCGATTCGGGGCTGTCGGTGGCGCAACTGGTCAGCACCGCATGGGCGTCGGCGGGCAGTTTCCGCAGCACCGACAAGCGTGGCGGCGCCAACGGTGCCCGCATCAGGCTCGCACCGCAGAAGGATTGGGACATCAACGAGCCGGCGGAGCTCTCGAGCGTGCTGTCGACACTGGAACAGATCCAGCAGGACTTCAACGGCTCGGGCGGTGCCACGATCTCGTTGGCCGACCTGATCGTGCTGGCCGGGTCGGCGGCGATCGAGAAGGCCGCCGCCGACGCCGGGCACGACGTGACGGTGCCGTTCACCCCCGGCCGGACCGACGCCACACAAGAGCAGACCGACGTGGAGTCCTTTGCGGTGCTCGAGCCGCGCGCCGACGGCTTCCGCAACTTCTCCCGCGAAGGCGAGAAGGTGCCGCTGGAGGCGTTGTTGCTCGAACGCGCCTACATGCTCGATCTGACCGCGCCGGAAATGACCGTGCTGCTGGGCGGCATGCGCGTGCTGGGCACCAATGTCGGCGGCAGCCGTCACGGCGTGCTGACCGACCGGCCTGGCCTGCTGACCACCGACTTCTTCGTCAACCTCCTCGAAATGGGCACCGAGTGGCAGACGTCGACGTCGGCGGAGAACGTCTACGAGGGCACCGATCGGGTGTCGGGGTCGGCCAAGTGGACGGCCACCGCGGCCGATCTGGTGTTCGGTTCGCACTCACAGCTGCGAGCGCTGGCCGAGGTGTACGCACAGAGCGATGCCGGCCAGAGGTTCGTCGACGACTTCGCCGCCGCCTGGGTCAAGGTGATGAACAACGACCGCTTCGACCTGAAGTAGTCCCCTCGGGTCGTCTCCGCAGGGTTCGTCCCCCGGGCAGCCACCTCCTCCCACGTCCCGCCGGAGGAGCACACGGCACCCGGGGGACGAACCGTCCGTGCCGGGCCTGAGTAGGTTGGAGACAGAGTGATCGATCGGTGATGGACGAAAACGAGGTAACAGCGTGGCAGCAGAACTCAAACTCGGGCTCAAGGCGTCGGCGGAGCAGTTCGACCCACGTGAACTCGTGGAGATCGCGGTTCTGGCCGAGGAGCACGGTCTGGACTCGGTGACGGTCAGCGACCATTTTCAGCCGTGGCGTCACAACGGGGGTCACGCCCCGTTCTCCCTGGCGTGGATGGCGGCCGTCGGCGAGCGGACCAAGCGCGTGCAGATCGGGACGTCGGTGATGACGCCGACCTTCCGCTACAACCCGGCCGTCATCGCGCAGGCCTTCGCGTCGATGGGATGTATGTATCCGGGGCGGATCATGCTCGGCGTGGGCACCGGCGAGGCGCTCAACGAGTACGCGACCGGTTTCCAGGGCGAATGGCCGGAGTTCAAGGAGCGTTTCGCGCGGCTGCGCGAGTCGATCAAGTTGATGCGCGCACTGTGGACCGGCGAAGAGGTCAACTTCGACGGCGACTACTACCAGACGAAGGGCGCGTACATGTACGACGTGCCCGAGCAGCCGATCCCGGTCTACGTCGCCGCGGGCGGCCCGGTGGTCGCGCGGTATGCCGGCCGCGCCGGTGACGGATTCATCTGCACCTCGGGCAAGGGCGCCGAGCTGTACCAGGAGAAGCTGATCCCGGCGGTCAAGGAAGGCGCGGAGAAGGCCGACCGCGACTTCGAGACGATCGACCGGATGATCGAGATCAAGATCTCCTACGATCCGGACCCGGAACTCGCGCTCGAGAACACCCGGTTCTGGGCGCCGCTGTCGCTGACCGCCGAGCAGAAGCACAGCGTGAACTCCTCGACCGAGATGGAGCGGCTCGCCGACGAACTGCCCATCGAGCAGGTCGCCAAGCGCTGGATCGTCGCCTCCGATCCGGACGAGGCGGTCGAGAAGGTGAAGTTCTACACCGACTCCGGGCTCAATCACCTGGTGTTCCACGCGCCCGGCCACGATCAGCGACGCTTCCTGCAGAACTTCGAGAAGGATCTGGCACCCCGGCTGCGCGAGCTCTCGGTGTAGCGCCCCGTCCCCATCGCGCGTCCGGTGAGTTCTGGCCGCAGCTTCCCATTCCGGCTTGGAACGGGAACTGCGGCCAGAAGCCGCAGGTGCGGCCGGAATCGGCGTGCAGGGTCCGATACCGTGTTCGACCATGGAACGTGACCGCATGGTGGACGTCGGCGTGGCGCTGGTGTCGCGCTTCGGGGCGAAGGCACTGAGCCTGACCTCGGTGGCACGTCAGGCCGGTGTCGCGCGGGCGACGGCGTACCGGATGTTCGGTGGCAAGGACGCGCTGATCGCCGCGATCGTCGAGCGCGAGGTGGTCACCCTGCGGGTGAAACTGCGCGAATGGGCCGACACCGAGCCCGACGCGGCGGGCAAGGTGCGCGCTCAGGTGCGCAACGTGCTGCCCTACATTCGGGAACACGAGGCACTGCAGTACGTGTTGCGCAATGAACCCGAAGAGGTGGTGCGGGCGCTGGTCGCGACCAAGGGTGCGGCCGGCCCGACGCTGATCCACCAGATCGTGGAGCAGGCGCTGCCGGATCTCCAGCCGGAGATCGCCGACGAACTCCGCCCGGACCCGCGGGGTGCCGCGGAATTCCTGGTCCGCACCATCTACTCGTTGATGCTCATCCCGGACAGCGCGCTCTCCGACGACGAGGTCGCCGATCTGGTGGTCCGTGCCATCGTGAAGTAAACGGCCATCGTGAAGTAAACGGCCATCGTGAGGTGAACGGGCATCGTGAAGTCGTGAGGTGACTGCCGCCAACAACCGCGTGACAGTTACGCTGAATGTGTAACGCGTGAGGAGGTGGGTCGATGTCCGACGAGGCGAGGCGGCCGAACACATCCGACGACGAGACCGCGCTGCCGGTCGTGACGATGCACCGGCCCCGGTGGGGTGACCCGACGACACCCGCCGAACTGCCGGCCGCGGCCGCCGCGCTCGCCGGGTCGGACGCGGTTGCTGATCCCGGTGTCGATCCCGCCGCCGTCGTGCTCGCCCGCCCGTCGGTCCCCGACGCGCTGCACGCGGCACTCCGGGGATTGCTCGGTGCGGCCAATGTCAGCGCCGAACACCGCGATCGCATCGAGCACACCCGTGGCTACTCGACGACGGATCTGCTCGCCCTGCGCGGCGGCGACGGCGGCGACGCGCCGGATCTCGTCGTCACACCGGGGAGCCACGACGAGGTGGTGCGGCTGTTGGCCCTGTGCGCCGAGCACCGCGTCGCGGTGGTGCCGTTCACCGGGGGAACGTCGGTGGTCGGGGGTCTCACCCCGCAGCGTGCGGATGTCGTCGGAGTGGTGTCGGTGGACCTGCGTCGACTCGACCGGCTCGTCGCCGTCGACGAGATCTCCCGCACCGTCACGCTGCAGGCCGGTCTGCGTGGTGTCCGAGCCGAGGAACTGTTGCGCGCCAAGGGATTCACGCTCGGGCATTTCCCGCAGTCCTACGCGGGTGCCGGCATCGGCGGCTATGCCGCCACCCGATCGGCCGGCCAGTCGTCGGCCGGCTACGGGCGCTTCGACGAGATGGTCGAGCATCTGGTGCTCGCCACCCCGCGCGGCACGATGGAACTCGGCACCGCACCGCGATCGGCGGCCGGCCCGGACCTGCGTCAGCTCGTTCTCGGCTCGGAGGGGGCGTTCGGGATCATCACCGAGGTCACCGTCCGCATCCACCCGGCGCCGGCCTGCCGACTGTTCGAGGGCTGGCGGTTCGACGACTTCGACGCGGGGGCGGCCGCGCTGCGCCGACTCGCCCAGGACGGGCCGATGCCCACCGTGTTGCGGCTGTCCGACGAGGTCGAGACCGCCATCAACCTCGCCGACCCCGACGAGCTCGGCGCCGCTGCCGGCGGCTGTCTGGCGGTCGTCGGCCATGAGGGCGTTGCGGCGGAGGTCGACCGTCGGCGCGACGCGACTGCCGAGGTGCTGCATGCCGCCGGCGGGCGCTGCGTCGGTCCCGGGCCGGGGGAGGCGTGGCGGACCGGCCGGTTCCGTGCGCCGTACCTGCGCGACCCACTGCTCGACGCCGGCGTCCTGGTGGAGACGCTCGAGACCGTCACGTACTGGTCGCGGCTGACCGAGGTGAAGGGTGCGGTCACCGCCGCAGTGACCGCCGCACTGACCGCGATGGATACCGAGCCGTTGGTGATGTGTCACGTCAGCCATGTGTACGCGGCCGGGGCCTCGCTCTACTTCACCGTCGTCTGTCCGCAGGCCCGGAACCCGATCGACCAGTGGGCGGCGGCGAAAACGGCCGCCAACACCGCGATCCGCGCATCCGGTGCCTCCATCACCCACCATCACGGAGTCGGCCGCGACCATCGCGACGCCTATCACGACGAGATCGGCGACCTCGCGCTCGAGGCGTTGCGGGCGGTGAAACAGACGCTGGACCCCGACGGCATCTGCAACCCGGGCATTCTGCTCTGACCCCGAGAACCGGTGTCGCCAGATCAGCGACTGGAATTCACCCGCTACCGGTCGCTGCGGTCGCTCGATCGCCGATAGGCTGAGGCCATGGGTGCAGACACCGTCGAGTCGCGCAGCATCTACCTCGCCTCCGCCGAAGGGGACACCGGCAAATCGACCATCGCCCTCGGGCTCCTGTCGCTGCTCTCGGCACGTGGCGGGCGCGTCGGCGTCTTCCGGCCGATTTCGCGGGCGACCGCCGGCGAACGGGATTACATCCTCGACCTGCTGATGCACCGCGACTCGGTGGATCTGCCGTATGAGGACCGCATCGGGATCACCTACGACCAGGTGCACGATGACCCGGAGGCCGCGATCGGCGAGATCGTGGCGCGGTTCCACGCCGTCGAGGCGTCGTGCGACACCGTGCTGATCGTCGGCTCCGACTACACCGACGTCGGCAATCCGTCGGAACTGAGCTACAACGCGCGCATCGCTGCCAACCTGTCGGCACCGATAATCCTGGCGATCAAGGGTTCCGGCCGCAGCGCGGTGGAGTTGCGCGGGATCGCCGACCTGCTGCTGGCCGAGATCTCGGCGGCGCACGCGACGACGGCCGCGATCGTGGTCAACCGCAGCGAGCCCGAGCTGCTCGCGGTCAACAAGAGGGAAGTGGGCAAGACCGGCGTGCCGACCTGGTGTCTGCCCGAGAATCCGGTGTTGTTCGCGCCCACCATGGGTGAACTCAAGCAGGCTCTCGGCGCACACATGTACAGCGGGGACGAGGCCCTGCTCGACCGTGAGGCGCTCAATGTGATGGCCGGCGGCATGACCGTCGAACACATCCTGGAGCGACTATCCGACGGGATGGTGGTGATCACCCCCGCCGACCGCTCCGACGTGCTCCTGGCGCTCGTCAACGCCAATACCGCCCAAAGCTTTCCGCGGTTGTCGGGAATCATCCTCAACGGCGGGCTGCGGCCGCATCCGATGATCGAGGCCCTCGTCAAAGGTCTCAAACCGACGCTGCCGATCATCGCGTGCGGTCACGGCACCTACGAGACGGCGCGCACCGCCGCGCACACTCGCGGCCGGGTGCGGCGTGATTCCGTGCGCAAGATCGATGCGGCACTGGCATTGATGGAGCGTCACATCGACCCGGAGGCCCTGCTCAAGGTGCTCGACGTGCGCGCGCCGTCGGTGGTCACCCCGCAGATGTTCGAGTACGGACTCGTCGCCCGCGCCCGATCGCAGCCCAAACACATCGTGTTGCCCGAGGGCAACGAAGACCGGATCCTGCGCGCTGCCGGACATCTGTTGCGGCGCGACGTCGCCCGGCTCACCCTGCTCGGACCCACTGATCGGATACACACGCGGGCACAGGAACTCGGCGTCGACCTGAACGGTGTGGACGTGATCGATCCCGCATCCTCGGAGCTGCTGGACGAGTTCGCCGCCCAATACGCCGAGATCCGCAAGCATCGCGGGATGGATGTCGAGCGGGCCGCCGAGATGATGCACGATGTCTCGTACTTCGGAACCATGATGGTGCACACCGGGATCGCCGACGGCATGGTGTCCGGGGCGGTGCACACCACCGCGCACACCATCCGGCCGGCCTTCGAGATCATCAAGACCAAACCCGGCGTCAACACGGTGTCCAGCGTGTTCTTCATGTGCCTGGCCGACAAGGTGCTCGCCTACGGCGACTGTGCGGTGGTGCCCGACCCGACCGCCGAGCAACTCGCCGACATCGCCATCTCGTCGGCGCATACGGCCGCTCAGTTCGGTATCGAGGCCAAGGTCGCCATGCTCTCGTACTCCACGGGCGAATCCGGGTCCGGCGCCGATGTCGACAAGGTGCGGGTGGCCACCGATCTGGTCCGTAAACGCGCCCCGGAGATCCTCGTCGAGGGACCCATCCAGTACGACGCGGCCGTGGAGCCGAGCGTGGCGGCCACCAAGATGCCGAAGTCTCCGGTGGCGGGGCAGGCCACCGTGCTGGTGTTCCCGGACCTCAACACCGGCAACAACACGTACAAGGCGGTGCAGCGCAGCGCGAATGCGGTGGCCATCGGACCGGTGCTGCAGGGGCTCAACAAGCCGATCAACGATCTGTCGCGAGGTGCGCTGGTGTCCGACATCGTGAACACGGTGGCCATCACCGCCATCCAGGCGCAGGGAGAACCTGCCGGCACCGCCGAGGGCCCGGCGTGAGCGCGGGTGCCGAGGGCGCCGTACTGGTCCTCAATGCCGGCTCGTCATCGCTGAAATATCAGCTGCTGCATCCGGATACGCAGCAGGTGGTGGCCGATGGCATAGCCGAACGGATCGGCGACCATGGCTCATCGATCACCCATGAGCAAGACGGTGACGTCGAGAAAGTATCCGTGGAGTTGCCCGATCATCATGCGGCCATCGAGCGGGCGATGCAGTTCTTCACCGATCACGGTACCGATCTGCGCAGCGCGGGCCTGCGTGCCGTGGGACACCGAGTGGTGCACGGTGGGCGCACCTTCTTCCGGCCGACCCTGATCGACGACGAGGTCATCGGGGAGATCTCCCGGATCTCCAGTCTTGCGCCACTGCACAACCCGGCCAATCTGATCGGGATCACCGCAGCTCGCACCTTGCTGCCGGAGGTCCCGTCGGTGGCGGTGTTCGACACCGCGTTCTTCCACGGTCTACCCGACGCCGCAGCGACCTATGCGATCGACCGCGGTGTGGCGAGTATGCACGCCATCAGGCGCTACGGATTCCACGGAACCAGCCACGAGTACGTGTCGGAGCAGGTGGCGCTGTTCCTCGATCGGCCGCTGGACGAGGTGAACCAGATCGTCCTGCATCTGGGGAACGGGGCATCGGCCTCGGCGATCGCCGGTGGTCGGCCGATGGACACGTCGATGGGCATGACCCCACTCGAGGGGCTGGTGATGGGCACCCGCAGCGGCGACATCGACCCAGGGATCGTGTTGCACCTGCACCGGGTCGCGAAGCTCGAGGTGGATCAGATCGATACGTTGCTCAACAAACAGTCGGGGCTCAAGGGATTGTGCGGCGAGAACGACTTTCGGACCATCACCGAGAAGGTGGCCGATGGTGACCAGTCGGCCCGACGGGCCTACGACGTCTACATCCACCGTCTCCGCCGCTACATCGGTGCCTACATGATCGAGCTCGGACGGGTCGACGCGATCACCTTCACCGCCGGCGTCGGTGAGAATGCGGCGAGTGTGCGAGCCGACGCGTTGGCCGGCCTGGAGAACTACGGCATCGTCGTCGACGCGGAGCGCAATGCCCTGCGCGGCAAGGACGCCCGACGGATCTCCCCCGACGACGCGGACATCGCAGTGCTGGTGGTCCCCACCAACGAGGAACTGGCCATCGCCCGCCAGTCCGCGGAAGTGGTCACCCGACCCCGTTGAGTGGGCGCCAATTCCGTTGGCGGGATACCGCGCCCACTCGACGACATCAACGTGGTCGGCGGAGTGGCGGACCGCGGCGCGGCGTCAGAAGAGCGTGTCGGGGCGCACATAGTTGGCGAGATCCACGAGCATGAACCGGTGGCCGCGGTCGGACCGTGTCTGTCGCGCCAGCGCGCGCAAACTGCGTTCGGTGCCGGCGCGCAGTCCCGCTTCGGTGAACGGATAGCCCAACAGCGTGGCCGGTTGGAGCGAGGGATCGGTGTCGGGGTTCTCGTGCACCCAACCCAGGGCGGTACCGAGCACGATGAGCAACAGACGTTGTTTGCGGGGTTCACCCTCGGGCATCACGCCGACCCGTCGGGCGGCCTCGACGACCTGCTGACGTGTGATCTCGCTGGTGGGTCTGCCATGGACCAGCGCGATCACCGCGGTGGCGCGGGCGGTGTTGAAATGCCTACTGGTGGGTGGCACCTCGTCCAGGGGTGCGATGGCCGAGGCGACGTCACCGGTGGCCACCGCCAGCCGTGCCAGCCCGAACGCCGCGGTGACGATGCCGTGGTCGGTGAGCCACAGATCGTGATAGTGGTGTGCCGCGACGTCGAACAGCTCGGCGATCCGCCGGTCCTGACTCTCCGACGGCATCCCCTCATCCGAGAGCCACCGGCCGATGAGTTCGGCGGTCCCGGCAACCGCCAGTTTGGGGGCGACCTCGCCGGGCATCGCCTGCAGCACGTCGCTGAATCGCTCGTAGGCGAGCTCCGGTTCGTCGTTCATCAGCGCGCAGATGGCCAGATACCACTGCACCCGCCACGAATCCCCGTGGTGGACCGAGACGTCGCGCAGCAGTGCCAGCGCGGTGTCGACATCATCGAGTTCCAGATGCGCCCGCACTTCCGCGAGGTCGATCTCCAGGGACGGATGCTTGCGCTTGTCGGCTCGCCCCAGCAGCGAAGCGAAGCCGTCGGCGCGGGCGGCGTGGATGGAATCCAGCGTCTGCCGCGGATCGGAGAACGCCGCCGAGGTGAGCATGCCGGCGGCAGGATCGGCCGGGTTCACCAGCGGCAGTGGCAACGCCCGGGCGATGTCGACAGGATCGTAGAACGCCGCTTGTTCGGGATCGAAGAATCCGTCGACCGGCGCGAGCATCAGATCTGTGCCGAACGTCGAACGCTGCGGGGTGAACACCGTCGACAACGACGGCCGCGGTACCCCCGTGTGCACGGCGACGATCTCACGCAGCACATTGAGGACCTGTGTCGTCATCTCGTCGGTGGAGGCGAAGCGATCGGCCGGGTCCGTGGCCGTCGCACGTTGCAGCAGAAGGTAATACGACGGGTTATCCCGGAACACCGGGGTGTCCTCGGGGGAGGGTAGGCCGTCGAGGTAGCGTCCGTTGCGTTTGGGTATGTCCACGGTCAACGTGGCGAGGGTGCGGCCGATGCTGTAGATGTCGGTGGCCACCTGCGGGCCGGTCCGGACGATCTCCGGAGCCTGGAATCCCGGTGTGCCGTAGAGATGTCCGTACCCGTTGATCGCGGACACCGCGCCGAGGTCGATCAACTTCACCTCGTCGCTGCCGACCATGATGTTCTCGGGTTTCACGTCGTTGTAGACCAATCCGACCGAGTGCAGATAGCCGACTGCGGGCAGCACCTCCAGCATGTATGCCATCGCATGCTCGACCGGCAACAGCCCGGTGCTGCCCTCCCCTTCCGAGGTGATCTGTTTGAGGGTCTGACCGCCGATGTACTCCATGACGATGTAGCCGAAGCGTTCGCCGTACTCGTTGACGTGCTCGACGAAGTTGTAGATCTTGACGATGCCGGGATGATTGACCGACGCCAGGAACTGCCGCTCGGCGACCGCAACTGCCTGGGCCTCGGAATCCGACGAGTTGAGCAATCCCTTGAGGACCACGGGACGGTCGGAGACGTTGCGGTCGATGGCCAGATAGATCCAGCCCAGGCCGCCGTGCGCGATCGCGCCGGCGATTTCGTATTGGTCGGCGACCAGCGTGCCCTGTTCGAGGCCGGGAACGAACGAATAGCGCACCCCGCAGTGTGGGCAGTTGCCGGTCAGATCACCCTTGCCGGGACCGGCGGTGCGCCCCACCGGTTTGCCACATTTCCAGCAGGTCCGTTTGCTCTCGGCGATGACCGGGTGGGCCAGCACCGCATCCGCCGGTTCGATGTCGGTGATCTTGGGCAACTCGACGAGTCCGCTGCCCAGGCGTCGGTCATGAACCATCGACCGGTTGCGCGGTACCAGACGTCGGCCCGAGCCGAGTGCGGAGATCACATCGGTCGGGATCGTCGACGCGGACCGGCCCGACACTCGATCGGTGAGTTCGTCGTCCTCGTCATCTTGTTCAGCGGGAGCGGGCGTGTACTGGGTACCGACCTCGAGGTCGTCGACCGAGGCTGCTTGGGTGCCGATGTCGAGGTCGTCGACCGAGGCTGCTTGGGTGCCGATGTCGAGGTCGTCGACCGAGGCTACCTGGGTGCCCACGTCGGCCTCGTCGCCGCACAACTCGTCGCGGCTCACCGCCTCCGTGCCCACCTCGACGCCGCCCGCGTCCTCTGCGGACACCGGCGCGTCCGGGCGATACTCGTCGTTCGTCATCTCAGTTCGTCATCTCGTCGGCCATCGTCAATCTCGGTAGACCGGTTGGGGAGGTCCGTTGCTGGGCCCCAGGATCGACAACCAGCGCTCGTACATCTGCTGCCACTGCCCGCTGCTGCGGAGTTGATCGAGCACCCCGTTGACGAAGCGCACCATGTCGTCCTGGCCCTGCGGGATGCCGACGCCGTAGTACTCCGCACCGAGACTGGGCCCCACGAGTTCGACCCACGGGTCCTGCTCGGCAAGTCCGGCGAGGATGGCGTCGTCGGTGCTGACCGCGTCGGCCTGGCCCTGCTGCATCATCACCAGACAGTCGGCCCACGTGGTGGTGGTGACCATTCTGACACGCGGCACGATGGCCTGAATGCGGCCGATGGAGGTGGCACCCCGAGCGGCGCAGACCCGTTTGCCGATGAGGTGGCGCGGGCCGGTGACCCCGGAATTGCGGGTCGACAGAATCCGCTGATACGCCACGTAGTACGGGGTCGAGAACGACACCTCCTCCAGCCGGTCGCAGGTGATGCTCATCGTCTTGACCACCACGTCGACGGAATGGTCGGCGAGGGCCTCGGTGCGGTCGGCGGAACTGAGCACCCGGAACTCGATGGTGGCCTCGTCACCGAAGATGGCCCGCGCGATCGCGCGGGCGATGTCGACGTCGAACCCCTGGATGTCGCCGCTGATCGGGTCGCGGAAACTGAACAGGTTGCTGCCGATGTCGAGCCCGACGATGAGTCGTCCGTTCTCGAGGATGTCGGCCATCGTGCTGCCCTGCGGCATCTGGGCGGGCGGCGGCATCGGGCCCGGACGCAGACTGACCGTCGCGTCGCAGTTCTGAAAGCTCGGCACCGGTTCCTCGGGCACGTCGGTTTGCGCGCCGGGCGGCAACGGACGCGCCCCGAATGCCACCGGAGGCGGCGATTCCGGGGCAGGGAAGCGGGCGCATCCGATGGCGGCGGCGCCGACTGCGAGGATCAGCACGGCCGACGTCGTCAGCCGCTTGATCCGCACCCGAACCCCACACCGATCGTTCATCGGTACTCCCGGATTCGAGGGATCAGTCCGATCACCACTGCCGCGGCGGCGAACAATGTCAGTCCGAGGATGCCGGCGCCGGTGAAACCGAGGACACGTTGGGCGGTGTTGATGTCGTCGCGGAACGCCAGCCGAGTCGTGGTGATGCTGTCGACGAGCGCGCGGTCGAGATCGCGGTAGGCCTGCGCGGTGGTGTTGCGTCCGTCGCCCACGGTCATGGTGCGTGCTCGGGCGAAATCGCCTGCCGCCATCTCCTGGCGGACCTGCGCGTCGACTTCGCGCCAGCGGTCGAGCACGTAGTTGGCGTTGTAGAGCTGCGCGTCGGTGACGACGCTGGAATCTCCGCGCTCCTGTTCCACCCGGTCGATCAGTCGCTCGATCGCGGCGGTGGTGTCGGTGAATGTGCGGTCCTGATCCTCCTGGTCGCCACGCCGGACCAGGGACAGCGTCTCCGCCGACCGGGCCTGCTGGGTCAGGATGCGCGCGGAGGTGAGTTCGCGTAGCGGAGCGGCACCGTCGACGCGCGCGTTGTTGGTCGCCGCCACCGACATCAATCCCGAGATCAGCAGCCACACCGTCCCGACGACGACGGCGATCAGCGCCGACAGCACGCCGACGTTGAACCGGCGTCGGGTTCTCTTCACCAGGTAGCGGCTGGTGGCCACTAGCCCGACGATCAATGCGAGCAGCGCGATGTACACACCCCACGGTGGTCGGGTCAGTGCGCTCTGCGGGTCGGCGATCGCCATCGAACGCCGCTGGTACAGGCGCTGGGCGGCCGGCAGGATCTCCTCCTGCATCATCGTCGAGGCCTCGCCGAGATACGCCGAGCCGACCGGATTGCCGAGTCTGTTGTTGGTCCGGGCGACCTCCACCAAACCGCTGTAGACCGGGATACTGATGGCGAGGGTGTTGAGATCCGAGTCGATCTCGCGGGCAGCGGCCGCACTGGTGGTCTTCTCGATCTCCTCCGACGAACCGGCCGCGATGATCAGCGACGACGACGCGGTGGCCAGCGCATCGGCGTACCGCGTGCGCAGTTCCGGTGACTCCAGGCCGCCGGAGATGAATGCCGAGTTCGCCGACGCGTCGGCGATCGACAGAGAGCTGTAGAGCACCTGGGAGGCCTCGGCGAGTGGTTCGGTCCGATCGATCATCAGTCGAAGCGTCTGGGTGCGATCCTCGAGCGTTGTCGAGGCGTACAGGCCGGTCGCCACACACGAGACCGCGAGCACCACCAGGATCAGAATGAGTTTCCCCGGACTGGTCACCGCGTAGTGCCGCAACGTCGTCAGCGGCGACTGGGCCCGTGCGCGTGTCGACGTGCCCAGGCTGCGACGATCGGAGAGCACCTGACGGATCGGAGGCGCCGTGGGACTGGGCCGGATCGTCCGGCCCGCTCGCGTGAGCGCGGTCCTCATGTGCGAGACGTCGCCGGTCACGTCAGGTTCCTTCCGAACTCTCCATAATTCCGGCGTCACTCTCCGATCGTGCCGGTCGCGCCGGCGTCGGGTTCACGGGTCTCCACCTTGTCTGTCGGAGCGGGCAGTGCAGATGTTTCGCTCCCCGTCGAAGACGCGGAGCGCCAAGGCTGCCGGTGCCGTTCCAACGAGGTCGCCCGTTGCGGTCGCCCCCATGGCGAACGTCGGTCCGACGGTCCCACCATCTGCCTCAACCCTAGTCCCCGGCCGCAGGCCCGGCTCGTCGTGGGACGCCGTGTCCTCGCACTTCTCGATGTGTTGGCACATCGGGTCATCGGCGGGGTGAATTCCGCGTTCGCGCTCTGGCCAGTCCAGCCGGGCTCACATACGGTGGACGACGTCCGGGCGGCACGTTTGGAGTGTCGGGGTGACGACGAACAGCAGGAGGCAGGGTGCGGGGAGACGGCGACGGTTGGGTGGTCGATCCGGACGGTTCGCGCTACTGGGGGCGGAACGGTGCGGCGGGCTTGCTGCTGCGCGCGCCGCTGGCCGACGGTTCCACCGGGATCCTGCTGCAGCACCGTGCGGTGTGGTCGCACCAGGGGGGTACCTGGGGTCTGCCCGGCGGCGCCCGCGACAGCCACGAGAGTGCGATCGACACCGCGATCCGCGAAGCCGACGAGGAAGCCGGCATCGGTGACAGCGAGCTGCGGGTGGTCGCGGCGATCGTCACCCATCAGGCCCCCAGCGGCTGGACGTACACCACCGTGATCGCCGAGGTCGATCATCCGATCCACACCATCGCGAACTTCGAATCCGCGGAGTTGCGGTGGGTGCCCGAAGGTGACGTGATCGGACTGCCGTTGCATCCGGGTTTCGGGAACGCCTGGCCGATGTTGCAGGAACGCATCAACGTTCTGGATCCGCGCAGCTGACGTATCCGATGCCATCGCCGGTTCACCGGGCCAGCCGTAGCCGGTTCGCCCCGGCGACCAGGGCACGGACGTTGGACTCATCGGGCGTCGGACCGGTGCCGTAGGCCCAGCAGCGGCGATCGTCGTGTTCGCACAGCAGGAATGTGGTGACGGTGCCGGCGATCTCCCGTTGGTGGAGCCCGACGATCTGCACCGGCGCACCGATGTCGTGCAGCATCGACGTCATGGCCCCGATCGTGCCGGCCGCGGTGGCCTGCAACGAGATGATGCGGTCGGTGTGGGCGAAGGTTGCCTGACAGGTGACCATGTCCTGCCGGGCGCGGCGGACCGACCAGGTGCCCAGGCGGATCGCCCCCGTCGGGGCGTACTCGTCGAGAAAGTCTTCCCAGCTCAGGCCGGCTGCCTCCGCGCGGATACCGGGGGGCAGCGGGCGGCCGAAACGGGCCGCGAACGGGTCGGATGGTGGGGTGGTGGTGCTGAGGGTGTGCATGGTGTTCGCCGAATCGGTCGAAGGGAGACCGACGGGCAGATGGCGCAACGACCCCGCAGCGGGGGGTCGGTCAGATTCAGACCCCGCTGCGGCGGGCTACGAGCGCGTTCTGCATGCACAACATGATGGCGACAACCATAGACCGCCCCGATGGGACGCGGCAACCGAGTTGTCGGCGCAACGGAGCGGACTCCAGGGTGGGGACTACCGCACGGGGACTACAGCACGGGGACTACAGCGTGGCCCGCAGCTGCGTGGCTGCTGTCCGCGGATCGTCGGCGCCCGTGATCGCCCGGACCACCACCACCCGGCGCGCCCCGGCGTCGGTCACCGCCGCGATCCGGTCTGCGTCGATACCGCCGATGGCGAACCACGGTTTCTTCGGCGCCGTCGCGGCGGCTTCCCGCACCAGGTCGAGGCCGGGCGCGCTACGGCCGGGTTTGGTCGGCGTGGGCCAGCACGGGCCGACACAGAAGTAGTCGACGTCGTCGTCGGCGACGGCGGCCCGCAGCTGTGCCGAGTCATGGGTGGAGATGCCGATCGCGATGTGGTCGCCGGCGACCTGACGGGCCAGGGCCGCGGGCAGATCGCCCTGGCCCACGTGCAGGACGTCGGCACCGGCCAGGGTGGCGACATCGGCGCGGTCGTTGACCGACAACAACGCGCCGTGAGCGTGCGCGATCTCGCGCATCCGGGCCAGGATCTCGAGTTCCTCCCGGGCCTCCAGCGAGCCGAAACGCGCCTCCCCGGGCGAGCCCTTGTCACGCAACTGGATGATGTCGACGCCGCCGGCGACTGCCGCGGACACGAAGTCGACGAGGTCGCCACGTTCGCGGCGGGCATCGGTGCACAGGTAGAGACGGGCGTCGGCGAGTCGCGCGGTCGTCGCGCGTCGGATGTCGGTCACGGTGGTCACGCTAGTGGTCCCGGCGCAGGGCTTCGTCGCCACCGCTGTGCGAGAGCCGCCGGTGCGGCGGTAGCCTGGTGTGGAACGACACGGGAGCCCCGGGGTACGCCGGGCTGAGAGTGCGGATCGATCCTCGGCTGACCGTTTGACCTGATCCGGGTAATGCCGGCGAAGGAAGGATGATCTGACGTGAGTGCCGACAATCCTGATCGACCAGGCCTGCTCGCCGTCGTCGGTGGCGGTGTGATCGGTCTGACCTGCGCATTGGCTGCCGCCGATACCGGATGGCGGGTACGGGTGTTCGACTCCGGCGCCGACCGGCGCGCGGCGTGGGTGGCTGCGGGCATGCTCGGGTCTCTCGGCGAAGGACACCCGGGCGAGGACGAGTTGCTGGCGATGTCTACGGAGTCGGTGCAACGCTGGCCCGGTCTGCTGGACCGGCTCGGTGCCCCCGACGTCCTGGCCGCGTCGGACTCGCTGTTCGTGGCGGCGTCGTCGGCCGACGCCGAGCATCTCGACACCCTCGCCGACTTCGTCTGGGCGCGGCAGCCACGCGCCCACGACGACCTGCGTCGGGTCCGGCCGGCGGAGATCCGGCGTCTCGAATCGGCACTGAGTTCCCGGTTGCACAGTGGCTATCTGGCCACCGGCGAGGGAGCGGTCGACAACCGTCGATTGCTGGATGCGCTACGCACGGCGCTGCTGGCCGCCGGCGGTGAGGTGATCGACCGGCCCGTCGACGACCTCGCCCACGTCGAGGCCGACACCATCCTCGTCGCGGCCGGTGTGGGGACGTCCGCGCTGATACCGGAGGTGTCGCTGCATGCGGCCAAGGGGGAGATCCTGCGGCTGCGTCGCACCCGATGGTCGGTGCCGCCGCCCGCGCATGTGGTGCGCGCGCGGATGCACGGCCGGTCGGTGTATCTGGTGCCGCGCCATGACGGAGTGGTTGTCGGTGCCACCCAATACGAACCGTTCGACGCCACCCGTACGGACCCGGAGGTCGGCGGCGTGACGGATCTGCTGTCCGATGCGGTCGAGCTCATGCCTGGGCTGCGTACCTACGAGCTGGTGGAGGCCGGCGCCGGCATGCGGCCCTGTTCGGCCGACGGGCTGCCGATCATCCGGCGGATCGACGAGCGAGTGGTGGTGGCCACCGGCCACGGACGCAACGGAATCCTGTTGGCGCCCTACACCGCTGATGCGGTGATGACCTTGCTCGGCCGCGGCGGCGTGGGCCGCTCTGCGGGTGCGACGACCCACACCGGTGTCACGACCCCCATCGGCATCACGACCGGAGGAGAGAGCTGATGATGACAGTCACAGTCAACGGTGAGGTCACCGATCTGCGGACCGATGCGTCGGTGGCCGATCTGGTGACCGCCATGGGCCTGCCGGACCGGGGTATCGCGGTCGCGGTCGACGGTGTGGTGGTTCCTCGCGGCAGCTGGGGCAGGGCACTGCGTGCCGGCGCCGGCATCGAGATCGTGACGGCGGTGCAGGGTGGATAGTGCGATGCCGGATGACCCGACAACCGCCGGTCTCGGCGTACCACTGCGAATTGCGGACCGTGACTTCACCTCTCGGCTCATCATGGGGACCGGCGGCATCGCGAATCTCGCCGTCCTGGAGCGTGCATTGGTGGCTTCGGGCACCGAGCTGACGACCGTCGCGTTGCGGCGGGTCAGCCCTGATTCGCGTACCGGGATGATCGAGTTGCTGCGCCGTCTCGACATTGCGATCCTGCCCAATACCGCCGGGTGCCACACGACGGCCGAGGCCGTGCTGACCGCACAACTCGCCCGCGAAGCCGTCGAAACCCACTGGGTGAAACTCGAAGTGGTGTCCGACGAACGCACGCTGCTGCCCGATCCGATCGAGCTGATCGACGCGGCGCGGGTCCTCGTCGACGAAGGATTCGCCGTGTTGGCCTATACGAACGACGACCCGGTTCTTGCTGCACGGTTGCAGGATCTCGGTGTTGCGGCGGTGATGCCCCTCGGCTCGCCGATCGGTACCGGCCTGGGTATCGCGAATCCGCACAACATCGAGATGATCGTCGCCGACGCGCAGGTTCCGGTGGTGCTCGACGCCGGTATCGGCACCGCGAGTGACGCTGCCCTGGCAATGGAACTCGGTTGCGATGCCGTCCTTCTGGCCTCGGCTGTCACGCGGGCCGACGACCCGGAGCGGATGGCCACCGCGATGCGGCACGCGGTGATCGCCGGACGCCACGCCGCCGGTGCCGGTCGTATCCCGAAACGCTTCTGGGCGCACGCCTCCTCACCGCAGCGCAACCGCTGAACTCGTCTCGCCGGGTGCAGAGAGCCACGAAAACAGCGGAACCCGCAGTGGGCCCCACCGTTGCTCGAGTAGCCCGTCTCGAGTAGCCCGTCTCGAGTAGCCCGTCTCGAGTAGCCCGTGGTGCCGGGCGGTACTCATCGAGTCCACCCGACTGCGGGATACTCGAACAACGGCAGGGCGCCGCGCGGTATGGAGTTCTCAAGGTACCGATGCGGTCCCGGCCAGCGGCCGGGTGCTGGGAAATGTTGCCTACGGGTCTATTCCGGAAAACGATCGAGCAGAGCTGTCAGGCGGCGGCGGGCAGGTTGTCGAGATTCATCGTGCGCCTGTTGTAGGCGGGTATTGGTTGCCGTTTGGGGTCGACGGTGGTGGGTGGGATGAGCCAGGGGTGTCGATCGTGGCCCATGATCACCTCCCATCCGTTGTGGTGGATGTCGGCGTGACAGGACGGACACAGCAGACATCCGTTGTCCAACACTGTGATTCCACCGTCAGCCCAATGCACGAGATGATGCCCTTGGCAGCGGGTGGCCGCTACTCCGCATTTGATGCAGCACTGATCCCGCTTGTGCAAGGCTTTGCGTAGGTGGGGCGGGAACAGGCGTTTCTCCTTACTCATCTCCATCGGCACCTGCTCACCGTCGACGATCGCCACGGTCGCGGTGGTGTCGCAGGTCAGGGTGCGCAACGTGGCTTCGGTGAGTGACCCCATGAACGGTAGTTCGGCCAGGTCCGGGGTGTCGGCGGGCACGGACACCAGCATCTGGGTTCGTGGTGCGGACGCGGCATCCCCGCTGCGGGCGGCGATATCCAAGAGGGCTTCGAGTGCATCGGCGTGGCGGCGCTCCGGGCTGCGGGCATCGGGTGAGCCGTCGGGTTCGGGGCGGGGTGCCGCCAACTCCTCCATCGCGGCGGAGAATTTTTCGCCGACGTCGGTGTTGAGGTCGGCGCGCACCTGCAGGCGGCCGTCACCGTCGACGTCGTGGGTGAGGGCATTGAGGTTGCGGTCCTCGCAGGCGGGGAGCCCACCGGTGTCCTCGGCCTGCTGGTTACCCAGCCGACGCGCGTGTTTGCCGATCTCGGCGGGCGTGGCGCCGGAGAAGAAGTGGGCGAGGAGGTCGGTCACGATGTTGAGACGCGCCGGGTCGTCGATCGGTTCCGCCGATCTTTTCTCGACATGCTCGACCCCTTTACCCACCGCATCCACGTGTTCGGCCGAGACAGCCCCGTCGGCGGCATGGGCGGCCAGGGTCGGCAACTTGGCTCGCGCACCCGCAATGCGGATCAGCCGGGACGCGACCGCCGGCGCGAGCCCCATCACGATCAACAACTCACTCAACCTGCGGCCATGATCGCGGGCCACCCCCAGCCGGTCGAGATGGCCGACCACGGTGGCGGCGTGATGCTCGATCAGATTACGCATTGTCACCAGCGCGGTCATCGCGTCGAACGCCGCCCGCCCGGACATGTCGTCGGCGAAACACAGTTCACGCAATGAATCGGTGATGGTGGTGAGATCCCCCGAAGCTCTCATGACTCCAACGTAATCGCAAGAGTGTTCGATGTCAAGGAATCGGTCGTGAGAATTATTCTGCGACAGAGGGTTTGGACGAAAACGCAGTGAAATGGACTTTTCAGTGGACTTTGGTGATCAGGAGTCACAGGAGTTACACGTTTCGGGTAAAAATCACCGCGAGAAGACAATTCGCCCAAACGTGCAGCGAGTTCGTCTGGGTAGGTCGCGGCGCGCAATTTCGGATAAGTAGGTTTCGGCGCAGGCCCATTCCGAGGGCCAAGGTGCGGTTGAACCCTTCGACTTTCCCGTTGGTCTGCGGCCGGTACGGGCGGGTCCGTTTGTGCTTGATGCCGCAGAAAGCGCAGTTAGTGAACCGACGCACGGGTGGCGGCGATCTCGTGCTCACCCGGTGCGTTGTCGACCAGTTCATGGGTGACGCCGTACGCCGCCCGCATCCGGGTCATCTCCTCATCGCGGATGCGATAGCCGCGCTGCGAGACCTGTTGCGGTCCACCGCCGATGCGCATCCTCACCCGCCCGAAGCCGACCATCAAGGGTTCAGTTGCTCGGATCACGTGCTTCAGTCGGGTGTTCGGTACGCCGAGGGCGTCGGCGGCATCGTCGCCGAGGAACACTCGCTGCAGGCCGTGGACCAGCCGGGTGGAGATGACGCTGCGTGCGGCCGGCGGTCCGGGGAGTGCATTGGCCAACTCGGGGATGAGGTAGTCATCGGTGAGCGCCACCACGAATTCGCGATCGTTGTCGTCGGGTCCGGGGGAGGTCAGCCGGTAGAGCTCCTCGATGCGCACATGGTCGGCCTCGTCGACCGGATTGAGGTCGAGCGTCATGCCGATCACGTGTCCGACATAGCGCCACAGGTGATAGATCGCATCGAGATCGGCGTCGGAGAATCGCACACCGAGACGATGCATGGCGTCGAGCGCGATGTGTCCGAACTCGGCCATCGTGAAGGCCATGAAGGGCTGCGGTATCGGCACACCCCACGCCGCCTCATCCCAGGTTCCGGATCGGGACAGCCCGCGGCGGACGTGGGCGTGGATGATCCGGACGCGCACGGTGTAGGCGAATCCTGCACCGTCGCGGCGCATTCCGCCGGGGGAGATCACCTGACGCAGCCATTCGCCCACCTCGACCGAGCGAATGGCGGGCATGGACACGTACCTGCCGGTCTGCACCAAGGGCTTTCCGGCGATGGTGTTCTCCGCGCCGCGCAGCAGGGAAGCGGCCGCCAGCACGATGCCCAGCGACGCAGTGTGGCGGATCAGTGCATCGGCGGCGCGGTCGAGACGGGTGTGATCGACCCAATCGGGTTCGTCGTCGAGGAACGCAAAGAGGGCACGCAACGACTCGGGCGCATGGTCGACGGCATCGATGCCGTGCTCGAGTGCGGTACGAACCGCCTCGGTCGCCGACGACCCGACGAAGTCGTCGTTCACCACGGCGTCGGCGAGCGCATCGCCCTGCCACATCGCCGACAGCCACCGTTCGCCGTCGTCGCCGTAGCGCGCGATCGCGAGGTCGGCGTTCACGAGGTCTTTCGGAGGGTGCAGTTCCACGACTTCAGTGAAACACGAGAAATCCTCACTTACTATTCACTTTCATGACCGGTGCCGCACGACGCTCTCCGAAGGGTTCCCAACGTGCCCGCCCGCAACAGGATCGCAGCGTTGACATGCGTAAACGGCTTCTGTCCAGCGCCAATGACCTGCTTGCCCGGCGTCCCGGAACCCGGCCGACGACGCAGGACATCGCCGACCACGCTCACGTCAGCATCGGCACGGTCTATCGCTACTTCGCCGACATCGACGCGATTGTCGAAGAGCTGCGGGCCACGGCGATCCACGACATCACCACATCATTGGCCACCGGTGTGGGACGGGCGATGGACGCCGAGCCGATGGCCGCGATGGTCACCATCGTCGAGACGCTGACCGCCGCGTTCGAGAAGCACGACCCGGTTCTGCGCATCTCGTACTCAACCGCGGAAGCGGAGTTCGGTGACGCGTGGGCGGAGGTGGAAGAACCCCTGATCCCGTTGGCCCGCATCCTGCCTGCCCGGCTACGGCCGGACCTCGCCCCGAATGAGCTCGACGACCTCGTCTTTCTGACGATGGGCGCGACCGCGAACCTGTGCCTGCGCATCGCGTTGCTGCGGCCGGAAGGCTCGAATCGGGAGGCGTTGATCGCCACCGCGGCCCGCATGCTGCTCGCCGCGCTGATGCCGATGGAGGCTGCCTGATCCGTCAGGTGGTGGTGACCGGCCACAACTCCGTCCGCGCGACACACGACGTGCGTCGATCGGCCATCGACATCCGGTGTGGATCGGCCATATACGCATCGAACCCGGCCCGATCGGCGAACTCGATGATCTGGGTTTCGAGCGGACGGGACGGATCATCGTCGGTGCGGCTGGCGCGCGCCAGTACCCGTCCGCCGTGCGCGGACACCAGTCGGAGCACGTCGTCTTCGTAGGCGTGAAGCTCATCGGCGTGGCCCTCGACGGGCCACAACAGAACGACGAAGGTCACCGGCACGCCATCACGCTACGCCCGCAACGCGTGCCCGGATGTCCAAGTGGTCCTGTCCGAAAATTCGTCCACCGAATACCCCGGACGAACTTACGAACAGCACCACTAAGGTCGGGGTGTGCTCACAGTCGAGAACCTGACCAAGGTCTTCGGGCAGGTCCGTGCCGTCGACGCCCTCACTTTCGAGGTTCGACCGGGAATGGTGACCGGTTTCCTCGGACCCAACGGCGCAGGCAAGTCCACCACGATGCGAATGATGCTCGGTCTCGACCGGCCCACCGCCGGCACCGCCACCATCAACGGGCTGCCCTACCGCGACCTCGATCACCCGCTGCGCCAGGTCGGGGCATTGCTCGACGCGAGTTGGATCCATCCCAACCGCAGTGCCCGGTCGCATCTGCGCTGGATGGCCGCCTCCAACGGCATCCCGCGCCGTCGCGTCGACGAGGTCCTCGACACGGTCGGGCTCTCGACCGTCGCGACCAAACGTGCCGGCGGCTTCTCGCTCGGCATGAAGCAACGCCTCGGACTCGCGGGCGCGATGCTCGGCGACCCACATACCCTGCTGTTCGACGAACCGGTCAACGGCCTCGACCCCGAGGGCATCGTCTGGATTCGTGGGTTCATGCGCTCTCTGGCGGCACAGGGTCGGACGGTGCTGGTGTCGAGCCACCTGCTCACCGAGATGTCGCTGACCGCCGATCACCTCGTCGTGATCGGGCAGGGCAAGCTGATCGCGGACTGTTCGGTCGCCGAGTTCACCAGCCGAGCGGCCAGCAGTGTGCGCGTCCGCAGCCCGCAACTGCCCGACCTGCATCGGGTGCTGGCAGAGGCGGGTCTGCGGGTCACCCCAGGGATGGCTCCCGACGGACGCCCGGTGCTCGATGTCGCCGACGCGGTCACCGATCAGGTCGGCGACATCGCCGCGCACGCCGGCATCGCACTGCACGAATTGACCGGTACCGGCGCCTCACTCGAAGAGGTGTTCATGACGATGACGGCGGGCGCGGTCCAATACCACGGGGGCGGTCCGGCCGGACCCGCAGCACAGGGAGGACCGCGATGATCACCGCCATGGATGCCGAGCGCATCAAACTCACCTCCACCCGCTCGCCCTACTGGTGTGTCGCGATCGTCGCGGTGCTGACCGTCGGTCTGGCTCTGGTGACCGGTGCCACCATCAGCGGCCCCCTGGCGTCGACACCGGGCGAGGCGGCGTGGACCGCCCTCATCGGCCTCAATTCCTTCGGCCTGCTGGTGCTGATGATCATGGCGGTGTTGGCCGTGACCAGCGAATACCGTTTCGGCACCATACGCACCACCTTCCAGGCCGTGCCGAGGAGGTCCACGGTGCTCATTGCGAAGGCGGCGGTCTTCGGACTGCTCGCGCTGCTGGTGAGCCTGGTGCTCGCCGTCGTGGGTGTCGCGGTGGCAAAGGCCGCCGGAGGCAGCACGGTCGGCATCGACATCGGCGACAGCATCGTGATCCGGCAACTGTGGGGGACCGCCGTGCTGGCCGCGCTCTATGTGCTGATCGGACTCGGCGTGGGCGCGATCGTCCGGCACACCGCGGGTGCCATCGTCATCCTTCTGATCTGGAATCTGGCGTTGGAGTCGATTCTGACCATCCTGCCCAGAGTCGGCGACGACATCGCCCCCTTCCTACCGTTCGCCAACGGCAGCCGATTCCTCAACGGCGACCTCAGCGCCACCGACTACCACTGGAATGTGTATGGGTCGCTGATCTATTTCGCGATGTTCGCGGTCGTGATCTTCGTGCTCGGCATCGTCGCCACCGAGCGCCGCGACGCCTGAGCGGTGTCATACGTCGGTATGTCTCCGTACCGCTACCCACCCTGACCTGTGTCCCGACGAAGGCTGTGAGACTAAACTCTCCGCCATGTCCTCCGATTGGCCTCTGGTCGAGCGCGAGAAAGAGTTCCGCATCATCGAAGCCGCGCTGCGCGGTGAGACGAATGCGTGTGGCGTTGTGCTGACCGGCGATTCAGGTGTCGGCAAGACCACGTTGGCCCGGCACGTCACGGCCGCCCTCGACGGGGGCGTGCGGTGGGTCGCCGGTACCGAATCCGCCCGCAGCATCCCCCTCGGCGTGTTCGCCCATCTCGTCGGACCGGCCACCTCCAGCGACCCGGTCACCTACCTCGCGGCCGCAAGGGAATCGCTGCTGGCCGACGGCAACGTGGTGATCGGCGTCGACGACGCGCATCTGCTCGACGAACTCTCCGCGACACTGCTGCACCAGCTCGCCATCGACCGCGCCGTGCACATCGTCGCGACCGTCCGGTCCGGGGAGACCGTCCCGGACGCGGTCACATCGCTGTGGAAAGACAACCACCTCACCCGGATCACGTTGTCACCGTTCAGCAAACAGCAGAGCGTCGAACTGATCGAGTCGGTGCTCGGCGGTCAGCTCGAAGGGCTGTCGGCCGATCTGATGTGGGAGGCCTCGGGCGGCAACGCGCTGTTTTTGCGGCACCTCGTCGAGGGCGCCCGGCAGGCCAACACGCTGCGGCAGGTCAATGGCATCTGGCAGTTGCGCGGGCGCGCGGCCATCACCTCCGAACTCGCCTCGTTGCTGGAGAGCCGGATCGAACAGCTCGACGACTCGGTGCTCAACGTCCTCAAATACCTGGCACTGTGCGAACCGCTCGACATCGACGTCCTCGGCGACCTCGCCGGCGACGAAGCCGTCGAGGAGGCCGAGATCGCCGGCCTGGTGCGCATCCTGCGCGACGGCCGCCGACTCAACGTGCAGTACAACCACCCGCTGTTCGGCGAGGTCATCCGCCATCGGCTGGGGCTGGCCTCGTCACGTCGGCTACGCGGCAAGCTGGTCAAGGCGTTGCAGGCGCGGGGCACCGACACCGCGGCCGAGCGGATCCGGCTGGCCGACCTGGCGCTGGAAAGCGATGTCGCGGTGGACTCCGGGCTCATGAGTGCCGCGGCGCGCGACGCCCTTGCTTTCGCCAACGCCCCACTCGGTGAACGTTTCGCCCGCGCCGCGGTCGCCGAGGGCAGCGGCTTCGGGGCCGCCGAACCCTTGGCGCGGTCGCTGATGTGGCAGGGTTTCGCCGCCGAGGCCGACGACGTGCTGGGCGGATTCCGCGCCGACGACCTCAACGAGATCGAGCAGATCTACTGGGGTGGCCTGCGGTTCGCGACCGTCTTCTGGGCCATCGGTGACGCCGACCGCGCCGATCAGGTCCTGAACATGCTGCAGGAGGAGGTCACCGACCCCAATCTGGCTCTCGTCGTCAAGGGCATCGCGTCGACGTGCGCGATCTTCGAGAACCGCGTGCAGGACGCGATCGCCCTGGCAGAGGAGGTGCTGACCTCGCCCAAGCCCTCACCGTGGGCGGTGGAGTGGGCGGTGTTCGGCGGAAGTCTCGCCCTCGCGCTGACCGGGCGGGGCACCGAGGTCGCTGCCTTGGCCGTGCGCGCCCGGGTGGCCGAGGCCGTGACCGACGGGCTGCTGCGCTTCCCCGCCGGTTTCGGCGAGATCCTCGCGCTCACGCTCACCGGCCAGCTCGATGAAGCCGCCACCCGCGCCGACCGGTACGTGCAGTTCTCCAACATCGGCCAGTATCTGGGCTGGGGGATGGCCGGCATCCTGGTGTCGGTGGTCGAGATGGCCCGTGGCGACAGCGTGTCGGTCGGGCGCCGGATGGAGCAGACCCTGGCGACCCTCGACAGTGGTCGTGGCGCGGCCGAATCCTGGAACTATCCGGCGATGTTCTATCTGGTGCAGGCGCTCAGCGCCGGCGGTCAACCCGAACCGGCCGAACGGGCGTTGCGCACGGCGCAGGACCGATTCGGTCGCCACATCGCGGTCTTCGGGCCGATGCTCACCATCTCGCAGGCCTGGCAGGAGGCGTCGGCGGGTACTGTCTCGCTGGCCGCGCAGACCGCGCAGCGGGCCGCGGTCGAAGCACGCGAAGCCGCGCAGTTCGCGATCGAGGCCGAGGCGCTGCACTCGGCGGCGCGGTTCGGTGATCCGTCCGGCGCCGAGCGGTTGCGCGAACTCGCCGGCCAGGTCGACGGCCCGCTCGCCGGGCTCTACGCGCGCCACGCGGGCGCGCTGGAGTCCCGGGATGCCGTCGAACTCGACTTGTGCGCAACAGAATTCGAGAAGCTGGGGTTTCGGCTGTCGGCCGCCGACGCGGCGGCGCAGGCCAGCGTGTTGCACGAGGCCGACGGGGGCCGCGCGGCGACCGTGGCGTCGGCGGCAGTGGCCAATCGGTTGGCGGCCGAATGCGGCGGGCTGCGAACGCCGGCGCTGGTGGAGTCCGCGCAACCGTTGCCGCTGACCACCCGGGAACGTGAGATCGCCAATCTCGTGGCGGCGGGCCTGTCCAACAAGGAGATAGCGCACCGTCTCACGGTCTCGGTGCGCACCGTGGAGGGCCACATCTACCGGGCCTGCACCAAACTCGATGTCGCCGACCGCTCCGAGATCGCCGCGCTGCTGGTCAAGGCGAACTCAGGCACCTCGTGACCTCGTCGTCGTCCACCTGTCGGAAGTCGTCATAGGAACCGCCGACGGCGTAGAACGGCTCCGGCGTGCTGACGCAGAACACCTTGTCGACCGCGTCGTCGTCGGTGAACCGGTCGAGCACGTCGCGCGGACCGGTCGGAACGGCGACGATCGCGGAGTCCGCTCCCGCGGCACGCACCGCCTTCAGCGCCACCTCCATCGTGGACCCCGTCGCGAGCCCGTCGTCGACCAGGGCGACGATCTTGCCGCTCAGTGCCAGCGGTTCGCGGCCTTGCCGATACCGGCTCTCCCGGTCGACCCGGATGCGGTCCTCGCGCTCCACGATCTCGCGGAACTGCTCCTCGGACACGCCGAGGCGGCGCGGCACGTCGTCGTTGACGACGATTTCGCCGGCCGCGATGGCCCCCATCGCGTACTCGGGGTGATTCGGAGCCCCGAGTTTGCGCACCACCAGGACGTCGAGCCGGGCGCCCAGCGCCGAGGCCACCTCCCGGGCGACGGGTACTCCGCCGCGGGCCAGGCCGAGCACCACGATGCGGTCGGCCGACTTCATCAGCTGTGCGTCGGCGCTCAGCAACCTGCCGAGCGCGGCGCCCGCCTCGGATCGGTTCGCGAAGACCTCACTACGGCGCCACATCGCGTCACACCCGGATCGCGGGACCGACGTCGAGAGCGAAACTCGGCACGTCGGCCAGACTCATCTTCGCCTCGTAGGTGCGGTCATAGCCGGTGGCGCAGATCCGCCACCCCTGATCGGTCCGACGATATCGATCGCGGTAGAAGGCCGCTCCGATCAGCATGAACTGAAAATCGGGCACGATGACCCGGTCCTGCAGATACCAACGGCCGGTGGCGGAATCACCCTCGATGTCGATCTCCGGATGGGTGACGCGATGTTCGGTGATCACCGCTGGACCCACCGAACTGCGCATGTACTCGACCAGTTCGGCGCGGTTGCCGAAGCGTAGGCTCGAGCCGTACTCGCCGGTGACGTCGACGGTGAGCGTCTCGGCGAACACATCCCAGTCCTTGGTGTCCAGGGCGCGCAAGTACCGGTACTTGAGCTGTTTTACCGACTCGAGATCATCCATGCTTCAAGGTCTACCGGGTCGGTCGCGTGCGCGGAAGGGATTGCGCCCAAGCCCCGGCGCAATGGTTGACAGGCTGCGGCACCGAACGCGAATGTGGACGACATGACCTCATCCGTCGGTGACTCCGACCAGCAGACCGCCCGCACGGCCTACGAGACCATCGAGCCCTTCCACGTCCTCGCCTACTTCAACCGGGGACTGCGCGAGGCGCAGCAGGACACCGGACTCGACGGTCGCGCCTTCTATGTGGGTGCGCGCGGAGCCCCGATGGGTGACTGTGATGCCGCGCTGGTCACCGCGGCGTTCTACAACTTCTCCGCGGACGTGATCACGCCTGCCTGGCAGGCCGCACGCGATGTGGGGCTGGATCGGGTGGCGGCACGCCGCGATCAGATGCTCGACGAGCAACTGCGTGCGGTGCTCGGCGACCGGGTCGACGACGCCGAGATCCGAGACCTCGAGAAGCGGTACCGGGAGATCGCCGCCGAGCTCCCGATGGGAGGGCGGCCGCTCGCCGCCGGGTGGAGTGTCGCCGCGGTTCCGGACGTTCCGCATGTGGCGCTGTGGCACGCGATCGCGATCATCCGGGAGTGGCGCGGCGACAATCACATCGCCGTACTCGTCAACCACCAGTTCGGTGGGCTCGACGCCGTCGTCTTCCATGAGGCCCAATTGCCCGACCCCACGATCCGCCGGCGGGTGCTGGGCCGCAAACGGGTCCAGATGACCCGGGGATGGTCGGATGAAGCATGGGAGGGCTCGGTGGACCGGCTCGTCGACCGCGGTCTGGCGACCCGGACCGATGCCGGTCATGAGCTGTCGGCGGCCGGTGTCGACCTCTATCAGGAGATGGAGGCGGAGACCGACGCGCTCACGGCGCCCGCCTGGTCGGGCAGCGGCGTCGACGACCTGCTCGACCGCACCCGTCCCTACGTCAAGGCGGTCATCGACGCCGGCGTGCTGCCCGGCACCCGCAAGAAGGACTGAAGGTTCTGGCCGCAGTTCCGGGTTCCGGCTTGGAACTGGAGGTGCGGCCGGACACTGCAGGTGCGGCCAGAACTTCCGACTACGAGGTGCTGCCGGGTGGGGGTGCGTCGATGTCGTCGGTGTCGAATTCGCTGCGCTGCGGTGTCGACGCGTCCTCGCGTCCGCGCCGCCAGCCGCCCTTCTGCGGCGGGGCCTCGCCGAAATGGTCGGGATCGCCCGAGCCGTACCAGGCGACCAGAACCGCACCCACCACGGCGCCGACGAAACCGACGATCGCCAGCCAGCCGAGACCGGGTTTGGCGTTGTCATTGAGGAACAGCACGCCCACCAGGCTGGGGCCGGCCGTCTCGCCGACCACCAGTACCGCGGTCACCCCGTTGACCGCACCGATCTGCAACGCAACGGTCTGTACAAAGAATCCGACCGCACCCGCGACGGCGATGGTCCAGGCGGCCGGATCGATGATCAGGGCGACGGGGTCGAAGGGATCGACACCGTCGAGGATGCGCACGGCGATCGCGATCACCCCGAACAGCAGTCCGGCGGTCGCGCCGCCGACGATCGCGGCGTGTTTGCCGAGCCGATAGACGCAGAACAACGCGATCGCGCACAGACCGAGGGTGGCGACGAACAACTCCCAGTGGAAGACGGCGCTCTCGCCGCCGCCGGTGTGGTGTTCGGCTGACATCCCGAGGAGACACAGCGACAGGACGACGAGCCAGATCGCGATCCAGTCGCGCGTGTGCAGCGCGATGTTGAGCATGATCGTGCCCAGCAGCGCTGTGACCACGAGGTTCGCCGAGACGATTGTCTGGGACAGGAACAGTGGCAGGAAGCGGGCGGCGAGTGCGCCGCCGGCGAAGCCGACGACCACCATCATCGTGCCGAGGATGAATGCCGGATCGAGGAAGGTGGAGGTGGTTGATCGCAGCGACGGCCCACCGGCCGCGTTGGTGTGTTTCGCCTCGACGCCCTCCGCACGCGCCGTCATCGCGACACGTCGGGCACCCAGGGCCCGCAACACGGTGGACATGCCGTAGGCGATCGCTGCGAGGCAGGCAGCGATGACGCCGATCATGAACATCCCACAACCTCCCTCGCACCGTCACGGCTGATCCGGACACACGTCAAGATTGTGCAACGTCTTCGGTGGGCTCGACTATTCCTTTTCCATCCGTTGACCGACGCCGGTGAGTGGGCCGACCGGTAGGCTCCCTACACTCACGACAGTGGGCATTCCCGGCAGCAAACGCGTCCTGATCACCTTCGGTCGGTCATTTCTCACGCTGGAATTGGCTCGGCTGCTGTCGGCGGCCGGCCATCGAGTGACCATCGTGGACAGCATTCCCATCGGGGTCACGCGGTTTTCCCACGCCACCGCCTCGTTCCATCGCGTCCCGGCACCGAAGTTCGAACCGCGCGCCTACTGCCATGCCCTCGCGAAGATCGTCGCCGACGAACACATCGACATGGTGATCCCCATTCACGAGGAAACCGACATTCTCTCGATGATGGGGGGTGTCTTCCCGCCCGAGTGTGAACTGTTCCTTTCCGATTTCGACACCGAGAATCGGTTGCACAACAAGTTCGAGTTCCAGCAGCTACTTGCCGCGAAACAGTTTCAGACGATGAAGTTCGCGCAGGTACGCGGACCGCGGGACGTCGCCGAGTTGGATTTCGCCGGCCCCTTCGCGCTCAAGGAGTGCTACTCGCGGGGATCGCAGCAGGTACACAAGGTGATGCCGGGGGATTCGCTTGATTGGCTCGATCACGATCCGCTCAATCCGTGGCTCGCGCAGGAGTGGATCTCGGGTAAGCAGTACTGCACCTATTCGATCGTCCGTGACGGCCGCATCCACGCCCACGCCACCTACCCCGTCGACTACGCCATCGGCGGGAGTTCGTGTCTCAACTTCCGTTCGGTGCGCCATGACGGCATCTTCGACTGGATTTCGGAGTTCGTGCGGGACATGAACTTCACCGGGCAGGTGGGTTTCGACTTCATCGAGCATCCCCACCGCGGCCTGTTCTGTATCGAATGCAATCCGCGGGCCACCAGCGGAATCATGATGTTCGCCCCGGAGGACGGTGTGGACCGGGCGTTCTTCGGATTCAACGATGACGTGATCACCCCGGACCCGAACGTGGACAAGATGATCGGCTTGGGCATGCTGCTCTACGGCTGGCGCAGGGATTCCCGCGGCGATCACAACCTCCGGCAGTTCCTCCGCGACTTCCGGCATTCGCACGACGTCATCACCTCGCCCGGCGACAACCGTCCCGCATGGATGCTGCCCATCGCCTATCTCGGCATCCTCCGCAGCTGCCTGAAATACCGGGTCGGTCTGGCCGAGGGTTTCATGCACGACCACGAGTGGGACGGGCTGCGCATCTCGGAGTGACCGATCGGGAAGAGCCGCCAAGGGGCTGTCAGTCCGGAGCTTGTACCTGCCGACCCCGCACATACACCTCGGCGATGGCGGGCTCCCGCAGACCCATCAACAAGGCGAACAACGTCTGGTCGCGCGCAGTCTCGGCATCGTCGGCGCGAATGCCCTGCGACAGAATCGCGTCGAGCGGTGGCCACCGTCCGGGTTCGATCACCAGGAAGTCGGCTTCCTTGCCGACGTCGAAGTTGCCGAAGCGGTCCTCCATGTCCAGGGCCCGCGCGCCGGCGAGCGTCCCGGTGAACAACATCTCGGCCGGATGAATCGCGACCCCGGCATCGCCCGGCTCGCTGAGGTGCACCTTGAACGCGTCGGACAGCACGCGTGAGATCAGCCATTCGTCGCCGGCTCCCACATCACTACCCGCGGCGACGGTGATCCCGGTGGCCAGGGTGCGCCGCCACGGCATGGTGCCGGAGCCCAGGAACAGTTGGGACACCGGACAATGCGCGATCGATGTCCCCGTCTCGGCCATCCGGTGCAACTCGGTGTCGGTGCAGTGCACGGCGTGGGCCATGATGGTGCGTCGACCTAGCAGGCTCGTGCCGCCGACGCGGCTGCCCGGCAGGAACTTCCCGTCGTAGGTGTCGAGGTAGGACTCGACCCCGAACAGCTTCTTGACCGTGTCGATCTCGCCGTCGCCCGGCCGGTTGTTCTCGTTGAGATGGGTGTGCACATATACGCCACGGTCACGGACTTCGGCATACAGTTCGCCCAGGTTGCCGAGCGTCTCGGTGGTCACCGACAGAGCGAACCGGGGCACGATCGCGGTGTGGAGGAGAGCGGTGTCAGGCGAGCCGGTGTCCGCCCCGTGCCACCGCTCGATCTCGGCTGCGGTGAGCTCGACGGCGTCACGTTCGGAGGTGAGCAGCGCAGCGGCCGACGCACCGCCGACAGTCTGGATGCCGCGTCCGCTGACCAGTCGCATCCCGGCACGCTGGCTCTCGGTGAACAGCGCATCCTGTGCCTGGGGGAACGCGGAGCCGAACACCATCGCTGCGGTGGTGCCGACGGCGACGCGGCGTGCGGTGAAGTCGCAGGCGATGCGGGCGGCGAACTCCGGATCGGCGAGGCGGGCCTCGGCAGGGAAGATGCAGGTGTCCAGCCATTCCAGCAGTTGGCCGCCGCCGTATGCGTCGACCGAGTAGGTCTGCGGGAAGTGGATGTGGGTGTCGACAAATCCGGGGATGAGGAAGGCGTCGCCGTGGTCTCGGATCGTCTCGGTGATGTCGGCCGGCCGGTCGTCGCGTGGCCCGCAGTAGGTGATGGTCCCGTCGTCATCGATGACCAGAGCGCCGTCGGGCAACCAGACCAGCGCGGCATCGGCGCCGGAGGCAGCGGGCCGTCCGGCGATGTGGAAAATCTGACCGAGGTGGGTGATGCTCACCCGGACACGAAAGCACAGGATGGGCTGGTCGGCCGGATGAGCGGTGGTGGGCTTGCCGGTAAGATTCCCGGCAACACGATCACCAGGGAGTTGTGATGAAGCGCAAAATGACCGCAGTCGCGGGGACCGCGGCCGCCGTATTCGGGATCGGGCTGCTGGCCGTCCCGACGGCAGCCGCGGCCACACCTGAACCCCACCAGGCCGCGAATGTGTTCGGTTCGGTGAGCATCTGCGTCAACATCCCGATCGGACCGGCCACGGTGAGCATCTGCCTGTGAATCGGGCCTGACGAGGTCCAACTCGTCGCGCGCGGCCGCGCAAGGACGCCGACACGGCCCGGACGGGAGAGAATCGGATGGGATCTGTACTCGGTGAGTTGTTACCGCTCGCAGTCGGCGTGGCTATCTCGCCCATCCCGATCATCGGGGTCATTCTGATGCTGCTCGGCCGGCATGCGCGCGCCACCAGTGTCGGTTTCGCGCTCGGCTGGCTGGTCGGAGTCGTGGCGGCCACGACGATCTTTGTGTTCGTCGGCGGTGCACTGGGAGACGAGGATTCGCCCTCGAGCGGATGGATCACACCCGCCCTCGGAATCATTTTGCTCCTCTACGGGATTCGGACGTGGCGTGGCCGGCACGCGGCGAGCGCGCAGCCGAAGTGGATGTCCGCGATCGACGAGATGCATGCCCCTGCCGCAGCCGGCCTCGGAGTCGTACTGGCGGCGGTCAATCCGAAGAACCTGGTGCTGTGCGCGTCGGCCGGTGTCACGATCGGCTCCGCATCGCTGGACGCGGGCTCCGTTGTGGCGCTGGTGGTGATCTTCACGAGTCTCGCGGCGACGACCGTCGTGGTGCCCGTCGTCGCGTATCAAATCGCCGCGGAACGGCTGCGCGATCCCCTCGATCGGCTGAAGGACTGGCTACAGGCCAACAACTCGGCCGTGATGGCCACGCTGATCCTCGTCATCGGTACCGCGTTGATCGGCAAGGGAATCGCCGGGCTCGGTTAGTGTTTCGCGCCCTCACGCGATCAGGGGGTGACGATCGCGAAGTCCGGGTCGGGCGCGTCCAGGTAACCGACCAGCTCCCGGAACCGGTCGAGGTCGCCCTCGACGGTCGCCGACCGCACCTTGATCGCATCGTCGAGGTCGAGGCCACCCAGCAGAATTCCCATCAGCGTCGACTTGCTGAGGGTGAACGTCACGTCGGTTTGGTCGCCCGAGTCGAGCGGTACGTCGAAGTGGACCAGTAGCCCGTTGCGCAGTTCGGTGCGATGGCGACGGTCGAGTCCGGCGAGGATCCAGTCGACGACGATGTGCGCGTCCCAGCACGCCGGGCCGTCGACGCGGAGGCTGACAGCGTCGAACAGCTGGTCGACCGACATCGCATTGGCGATGTCGACCGACGCCGTCGTGGTGGGCGTGCCGACGGGTCCATTGCGCAACTCGTAGGCGCCCATCAAGTAGAAATTGCGCCAGGTTCCGTTCTCCGCACCGTAACCGAGCTGCTCGAAGGTGTCGGCCTGCAGTTGTTTGGCCTCGTCGTTGTCCGGATCGGCAAAGATCACGTAGTTCAGCACGGTGGCCGTCCAACGGAAGTCGCCATCGTCAAAGGTCTTGCGTGCCTTGGTGATGGCCTCGTCTACGCCGCCCATGAACTCGACGTGGCGCTGCGCCGATTCCTCCGGCGGATGCTCCCACAGATGCGCGGGATTGCCGTCGAACCAGCCCATGTAGCGCTGGTAGATCGCCTTCACGTTGTGGCTCACCGAGCCGTAGTAACCGTGGGTGTGCCAGGCATTCTCGAGCGCCGGCGGCAGCGCGATGTCCTCGGCGATCTCCAATCCTGTTCGGCCTTGGTTCAACTGCCGCAGTGTCTGATCGTGTAAGTATCCGTACAGGTCTCGCTGTAGCGACAGGAACTCGGTGAGCTCCTCGGTGCCCCAGGTCGGCCAATGATGTGAGGCGAACAACACGTCGGACCGGTCGGCGAACATGGTGATGGCCTCGGTGAGGTACCGCGCCCACACATGGGGGTCGCGAACGAGTGCGCCGCGCAGCGTGAGCAGGTTGTGCAGAGTGTGAGTGGCGTTCTCCGCCATGCACAGTGCCCGCATCTGCGGAAAGTAGAAATTCATCTCCGCAGGTGCCTCGGTGCCCGGGGTCATCTGGAACTCGACGGTCACACCGTCGAGGATCTCGGTCTGGCCGGTGCTGGTGATGTTGAGTGTCGGCAGGATCAGGGTCGCGGTTCCGGTCGACGTCGACTGTCCGAGGCCGGCTCCCACGGCGCCCCGGGGTCCGCGCGGCAGCGCGGCACCGTACATGTAGGCCGCCCTACGTCCCATGGCCGTTCCGGCATAGACGTTCTCGGCGACGGCGTGCTCGACCATGCCGACCGGTGCCACGATCACGCACTCGCCGGCGTCGACTGCCTCCTGGGTCGTGACACCTTTCACGCCCCCGAAGTGGTCGATATGCGAATGCGTGTAGATGACCGCCGTGACCGGACGATCACCCCGATGCTCCCGGTAGAGTTGCAGGCCTGCCGCGGCGGTCTCGGCCGAGATCAGCGGGTCGATGACGATGACGCCGTCGTCGCCCTCCACGATCGTCATGTTCGACAGGTCCAGACCGCGCAACTGGTAGATGCGGTTGGCGATCTCGAACAGTCCCTGCTGCGCCACCAGACCCGACTGTCGCCACAAGCTGGGATTGGCCGTGGGTGGGCACTCCTCGCCGAGAAAGCCGAACTCGTCGCAGTCCCAGACGGTGCTGCCCTCGGCGTCGGAGATCACCGCGGGTTCGAGCCTGGCGACGAGACCCCGCGCCGCGGCGTCGACATCGCGGGTGTCGCCGAACGGCAACGTCGTGCGCGCGTCCGAGTTCGCGGCCGCCACTGCTTGACTGGCCTCACGGGGGCTCCCCACGGAGATCACCTCTTCATTTCGATGGATGTCACCGGTGCGCGGTGCTCGCTGCACCACCGGCAATCCGCATCTTTACCATCGCAGCGCGGTCACTGGGCTGTCCGCGAAGTGGACGACAGGCAAACATTCACTCGGGCGACAATCGTCCGCCGACGGTGTGCACGACGACGACGTCCGGGTTCCACGGCACCAGGTCGTCGACGGTGTTCTGCAGGTCCTCGATCGGCGGCAGTTCTTGCGGCGCCAGCACACTCACCGTCACCGAATCCCCACTCCACGACACGTCGGTCACCTCGGCGGAGTCGTATCCGGCTTCGGCCAGCCACTGGTCGGTGGCGGTCGATACCTGCCGCGTCCAGAGCGACGAGAGCGAGTTGGCGACCATCGGGATCGCGACCACCACGAGCGCGATCGCCAGTACCACATACGCGCGTGCGCGGGGCCGCTGCGGACCCGCACCCGCCTGCACCGCCAGCTCGGCGGCCTCCCGTCCATAGCGGCCGATGGTCATCACGATCGTGGCGGTGATGATCATCGCGACCACGTTCGACGCGAACAGCACGAATGCGCCCAGTGCGAGCGAGGGGGCGCCCGAGCCAAGGCAGACGCCGACGACACCCAGCGGCGGCACCAACGAGATGGCGATGGCCACCCCGGGCAGGACGTCGCCGACGTCGCGACGGGTGATGGCGATAGCGCCCACCAAGCCCGTGGCGATGGCCGCCAGGAGGTCCACCAGGGTCGGGGAGGTGCGGCCGAGGACCTGAGAATTGGATAGGACACTGGTCGGATTGGGTAGCAGCTGTGACATCACCACACCCAGAGCGGTGACCAGCACCACCCCGATGAGGACGTAGGTGACGCTGGACAGGATGAGTCGCCCACGCGCGGTCACGATCCCGAGCCCGACCCCCAGGATCGGGGTGGACAGCGGTGCGACGATCATCGCGCCGATCACGGTGGCAGTGCTGTCGGCGACGATCCCGGCGACAGCGATGACCCCGGACAGGGTGAGCATGATCCAGAACGCGGACTGCTTCGAAAGTCGTTCGCCGACCGAAAAATCGAGTCGCTCGAGGAGTTCGTCGAGAGTGCGACGTTGAGAATCGGGGATGAGGGTGAGCACCGCTGCGGCGCCTTTCTTCTCGACGACACCACCCGGGCACGGGTGTGTCTTTGGTGGGAGATCTTAGATCCGCAGCTGCGGTGGAGTCTCGCCTCCACGCGGAATGTCGCCTGGATGTGACTCCGGCACTGCGATTTCCCGCACAGGGATGTCGGCTGACGTCCGACGTCGTACGCTCGACGCGTGACGGCACCCGTTTCCACCAGCGATGACGGTGTCGCGCCCGCGCGCGCGGCGATCGTCCTGACGGCTCTGATCCTCGTCGCGGGGGTCGCGAACATCAATCTCGCGGTCGCGAATGTGGCGCTCCCGGACATCGGCGAGTCTCTGGACGCCAGTTCGACCCAGCTCAACCTCATCGCCGTCGGCTACTCGCTGGGGCTGGCTGCCTCGGTGCTCTATTTCGGTGCTCTCGGCGACCGGTACGGCCGCAAACGCATGCTCGTGTTCGGCATGTCGTTGTCGATTCCGGCGTCTCTGGTGGCCGGGTTCGCGCCGTCCGCCGAGGTGCTGTTCGGCGCCCGGGTGGTCGGCGGCATCTCCGCCGGCCTGGCCTTCCCCACCACACTGGCGGTCATCACCGCGCTGTGGTCGGGGTCCAAGCGGACCAAGGCCATCGCGGCGTGGTCGGCGTTCGGTGCCGCGATCTCGGCCTCTGGCCCGGTGCTCTCGGGCGCACTGCTGGAGGCCTTCGAGTGGAACGCGGTCTTTCTGGTCACCCTGCCACTGGCCGCGATCGCATTGATCGGCGCCTGGTTCCTGGTCCCGCAGGACAACGGCGACGACGCCGCCACCGTTGACAACATCGGTGGCATCCTGTCCATCGTGTTGGTCGGCGCGACGGTGCTCGCACTCAACTTCGCGCCGCTGGGCGACAAGGGCACGGCCGTCCTCGTCCTCACCGCGATCGCGCTGCTCGCGGCCGTCGCATTCGTGATCCGCCAACTTCGGGTCCGGGTGCCGCTGTTCGATCTGCGGATCGCGCGGCGGCGCACCTTCTGGGTGGCCGCGGTCGGTGGCATCATCATCTTCGGCACCCTGATGGGTGCGATGTTCGTCGGGCAGCAGTTCCTGCAGAACGTGCTCGGCTACTCCACCCTCGAGGCCGGCTCCATGGTCATCCCGGCCGCCCTGGCGATGGTGGTGGTGGCGCCGTTGTCGGCCAGGCTGGTCGAGTCCATGGGCTCGCGGTTCACACTGCTGCTCGGCTACGTGTTCATCGTGGCCGGACTGGTTGTCGCCTTCCTCACCTGGGACGAGGGCACCTCGTTGTGGTCGGTGATCGGCGCGTACCTGCTGATCGGTATCGGTGTGGGTTTCGCCGGCACTCCCGCCTCGCACTCGCTCACCGGTTCGGTTCCGGTGCAGCGTGCCGGCATGGCATCGAGTATGTCGGATCTGCAACGCGATCTCGGTGGCGCGATCATGCAGTCGCTGCTGGGTGCGATCCTCACCGCGGGCTACGCGAAGTCACTCTCGGAGTCGATCGCGTCGGCGCCGCAGGCAGACCAGATCACCGAGCAGACCGAGGCCGCACTGACCAAGTCGTTCTCCAGTGCCGAGGTGCTCGCGTCGCGTTATCCCCAATACGCCGATCAGATCATCACCGCCGCGCGGAATGCCTTCGTGGACGGCGATACCCGCGCCTACGGTGCCGCCATCATCGTCGTCGTACTCGGTGCTCTGGTGGTGCTGTTCGGCTATCCGAACCGCGCCGGCGAGCGCGAGGCGATGGCCCGATATGCCGCTCAACAACGACTGACCGACTGATCGGTGTCCGGCGTCGTCGCCCGACGTCACCCATGTCCGAAATGTGACGATACCTATTGTCATGATGCGTCCGGTGGTGCGCATTTCTGGACGCATGACCCAACTGGTTCGTCGCGGTCACATTCGCGCACAGTCACTTTGACTTCGTGAAACAGCTTGACACGGCTGTAAGGCACACGCTACTTTGCCAGTGGCCCAAATCACACAATCGGACCGGGCCCCCGGACCGCCGCCGGCGGTGCGGCGCTCAACCCTGGAACTCGAAGCCCTACCGGGTCGAACAGTCGTGCCCGGAACCGGCGGGAAAGGCATGTGAGTATGCGTAGGAGAACTGGCCGCGTCTTCGCGGCCGCCGTGGCAGCGGCGTGTGTATTCTCCGTTGTCTCGTGCAGCAGTGACGATGACAGCGGCTCCGACGGCAGCGGCGGTGCCGCCGAGGGGAGCGGCGTCGCGGCGACCGGCGACCCGATCCGCGTCGGTCTGTTCAATCCCTCGCAGGGGCCCGGCACCCAGCCGGGTGTGACCACCGGCAAGGACGCCGCCGTCGAATACATCAACAACCAGATCGGCGGGATCGACGGTCGGCCCATCGAGGTCATCGACTGCGGGATCGACCAGACCGCGCCGGAGTCCACGATCTCGTGCGCGAACCAGTTCGTCCAGGCAGGTGTCGTCGCCGCGATCGACGGCTACAACTCCGAATCCCAGGCAGCGATGCCGATTCTCACCTCGGCCGGTATCCCGATGGTCGGCCAGATCCCGTTCAACACGGCGACCGGTGCCGAGGCGGCCAACCGGGTGTATTTCGGTCCGCCCGCGGCCGCGTTCCTCGTCGGATTCATGCAGTCGCTGAAGGCGGCCGAGAAGGAGTCGTTGACTCTCGCGAATGCCGACCTCCCGCAGGCACACCAGGTGTTCGACACCCTGATGGTGCCGTTGGGGCAGCAACTCCAGATCGATGTGAACGGTGTGTATTACCCGCCGGCCGGACCCAACTACACCGCGCTGGCCACCACGCTCGCCGACGGAGACCCCGCGGCTGCCGGCCTGATGACGTCGGCGAACGAGAACAACTGCACCAAGCTGTCGCAGTCGCTGCGGTCGGTCGGCTACCAGGGCACGATGTTCATGGCTGCGTGCACCGAGTTCATCGAGACCATGGGTGCCCAGGCCGTGGGCGCGCAGACGTACTCGCCGATCTGGCAGCCGCCGGCGCTCGACTCGGCGCCGCAAGAGGTCAAGGAAAACGTGCAGATCTCCGAGCAGTACGTCGACGAGGCCGGGGGCAGCGGCGGCTTCTACGCCTACGGGATGTTCGCGACACTCGTCGACTTCGTGAACGGACTGAACACGGCCGGCGTCACCGACTTCACCGGGCCGAGTGTCCTGGCCGGGTTGAAGGGGCTCACCGACTTCCAGAGCTTCGCCGGTCCGACGCTGACCTGTGGCAAGGAGACGACCCCGAACTGCACCACCGAGATGCTGCTGTTCGAGGTCACCGGTGACAACACGACCGAACCGGTCGGTGGTGGCTACATCACGCCGAACCCGGAGGTCCTCGCGATGATCCCGGGCGCCATCTGAGCCCTCTCACACCGGGTCGGGGGGGGGGGCGGGGGGGCCCCCCCCCCCCCCCCCGGCGCCCCCCCCCCCCCCCCGACCCACCCTTTGTCATCACCACGCGCTTCGCGGGCGCAGCGATCGATAGGTTCGGTTATGGGGCAATTCCTGCAGTTCGTCTTTCTCGGTCTCTCGACCGGTGCGGTGTACGCCGTTCTCGCATCGTCGCTGGTCGGCGTGTACGCCGCCACCGGTGTCATCAACTTCGCGCAGGGCACCCTCGGGCTGTGGGCGGTCTACGCCGTTGCCGCGCTGCGTTCCGAAGGAGACCTGATCCTCCCGATCGGTCACATCCCCATCGGCAGCGCCGACGACCCGGTCTCGATGGGCCCGGCGATCTTCATCGGGGTGCTCTCGGCCGTGCTGTGGGCGATCGTCGCGCATTACCTGGTCTTTCGCCCGTTGCGACACGCGCCGGTGCTGGCCCAGGTCGTGGCGTCGGTCGGCCTGATGCTGTTCGTCCAGGCCCTCGTGCATCTTCGGTTCGACACCGAGGATCTGCTGGCCATGCGTATCCTGCCCGCCGACACGATCGAGTTCGCCGGCGCCGTCGTCAACGTCTCCGATCTGATCCTCGCCGGCATCGCCGTCGCGATCGCCGCGCTGTTCTGGGCGTACTTCCGGCTGACTCGTCTCGGCGTGGCGACGCGCGCCGGCGCCGAGGACGAACTCGCCGCGCGGCTCGTCGGCTACTCGCCTGACCGGCTCGCCGCCGTTGTCTGGGTGATCACTGGCGCCGCAACAGGTTTGATCGCGATTCTGGCTGCATTCACCATCGGACTGAGTGTCACCAGTTACACCTTCTACGTGATCCCGGCGCTCGCAGTCGCGTTGCTCGGCCGACTTACCTCCTTTGGAGTCGCCTGTGCGGGTGGCCTTTTCCTCGGCGCATTCCAAGCGGTCATCACCTGGCTCACCACCAAGGACTGGTGGCCCGATTGGGCGCAGGCGGGTCTGGGCGATGCAGTCCCGTTCGTCCTCATCGTCATTGCGTTGTTCCTGATGGGCGGGCGTATCCCGTCGCGGGGTTCACTGGGCGAGGTGAAGATGCCGGCCGTCCGCATCCCGCGCATCCGCCCCATTCCGACGATCGCCGTGCTGGCCGTCGTCACGGGTGTCATCCTGCTGACCGAAGGAACGTGGCGCTACGGCGTCGTCACGTCGGTGATCTTGTCGCTGATTGCCCTCTCCCTGGTGTTGCTCACCGGATACCTGGGCCAGATCTCGTTGGCTTCCATGGCCTTTGCGGGTGCCGCTGGTTTCGCGTTGTCGAAGTTGACCACGAATTGGAGTGTGCCCTTCCCGTTCAGCATCCTGTTCGCAGCATTGATCGCCACCGGACTCGGCATCATGGTGGGTGTGCCCGCATTGCGCATCCGCGGTGCCCAACTCGCAGTGGTCACCCTGGCCGCAGCGATCGCCATCCAGGGGTTCGTGTTCAACAATCCGGGCATCACCGCATATGAGGGCAATCTGATCACCGACCCGACACTGTTCGGAATCGATCTCGGTGTTCGCGACGGCACCAACCTGGTGACCCTGAGGTTCTCGCTGATGGTCCTCGTGGTGGTCACCATCGCCACCCTCTGTGTGATGCGTCTGATGGCGGGGTCCACCGGACGTGCCTTCCTGGCCGTGCGGTCCAACGAACGGGCCGCAGCCGCGGTCGGGATCAACGTCTCGGCCACCAAGCTGCTGGGGTTCGCGCTCTCGGCATTCCTCGCCGGCGTCGGTGGATGTCTGATCGGCTACAGTCGCGGCCAGCTGTCGGCGGGTTCGTTCACGGTGATGGTCGGTCTGATCCTGCTCGCCATGACCTATGTCGGCGGCATCACGTCCGTATCGGGCGCATTCATCGCCGGCATTGTCGGACCGCTGGGGGTCGGCTACGTCTTCCTGAACCAGACGCTCGCGCTCGGCGAGTACTACGAGATCATCGCCGCGGCCGGACTGTTGCTGGCGGCAATCCTCAACCCGGTGGGAATGGCCGGTGCGTTCACCGAACTCGGCGACAAGCTGCGGGCCCGGCGTCACCACGCGAGTACTGCCGTCGACGACGGTGACGGCGGTGGATCGACCGCGTCGCTGGTCACCCCTACGACCTCGAAGGCAGGACTTCATGCCTGAACATGCCACAACTGCGGTTGCGCCCGAAGCCGAACCGCTGCTGCGCACCCGCGGACTGTCGGTCCACTACGGCGGCGTGACGGCCAACGCCGACATCGACCTCACCGTCGGGGCGGGGGAGATCGTCGGGCTGATCGGCCCCAACGGCGCCGGCAAGACGACCTTCGTCGACGCGGTCACCGGATTCGCCCGGTCCAGCGGTGAGGTGATCCTCTCCGGCCGGCGTATCGACCGCTCCGGTCCCCATCGTCGGCGTCGAGCGGGCATGGCCCGCACCTGGCAGGCCGGTGAGCTGTTCTCCGACCTGACCGTCGCCCAGAATCTGGCGGTCGCGGTGCAACCCGTCGGACTGCGCGCGATGGTCGCTGATGTGATCAACGGTTCCCGTCCGCCCGCCGGGGTGGTCGAGAAGGCTCTCGACGTCGTCGGTCTGACCGACGTCGCCGATCGGCGACCCGACGAGCTGACCCTGGGACAGCAGAAGCTGGTGGGTGTCGCACGTGCGCTCGTCGGTGACACCGGGCTGGTTCTTCTCGACGAGCCGGCGGCCGGTCTCGACACCCACGAGAGTCGTGAGTTCGGTGGTGAGCTGCGCCGGATCGCCGCCACGGGGGTGGGCATCCTGCTCATCGACCACGACATGTCCCTGGTGCTCGACGTCTGTGACCGGCTCTATGTCCTCGATTTCGGGCGCGTGATCGCGGCCGGCTCCCCTGCGGAGGTCACGCGCGACCCGGCCGTGGTCGCTGCCTACCTCGGCAGCGCTGAGGTCGAGGCCGAGCCGGACACCCCCACTGACGGGCAGGCATCCGGCGAATCGACCGCCACAGAATCGACCGCCACAGAATCGACCACGACGGAGTCGACCGCCACAGAATCGACCGCCACAGAGGAGACACGATGACGACACCGACAGTCGCCGACGGTGCGGTCGCTGACTCTGCCGCCGCCACCCCCGTCCTGTCGTTCGATCGGGTCACCGTCGGCCACTACGGGGTGCCCGCGGTTCGTGACCTGAGCCTCGAGGTCCGGCCCGGCGAGATCCTCGCGATGCTGGGGCCCAACGGGGCCGGCAAGACCACAACGCTGTTGTCGGCGGTGGGTGCGCTCCCACTGATGTCCGGTCAGATCACCGCGCTCGGCGAACCGATTGACCAACGTGTCGAGCGCAACGCGCGGCGCGGGGTGACGCTGGTGCCCGACAACCGGGGCTTGTTCCACCGGCTGTCCGTGACCGACAACCTGCGGTTGGCCCGACGCAAGGGTGGGCCGCCGGTGGATGTGGTCTACGAGTACTTCCCCAAACTGCAGACACTGCGCGGCCGTCGCTGCGGCAACCTGTCCGGCGGTGAGCAGCAGATGCTGGCCTTGGCGAAGGCGCTGTTGACCCGGCCCTCGGTGTTGCTCATCGACGAGTTGAGCCTGGGGCTGTCGCCGGTGGCGGTCCAGGATCTGCTGCCGCGGCTGCGCAGCATCGCCGACGAACGGAACATGGCGGTGGTGCTGGTCGAACAGCACATCGATCTGGCGCTGGGCATCGCCGACTCGGCCATCGTGATGCACCACGGCAGGGTTGCGCTCGGGGGCTCGGCCAGTGACCTGCGCGGTAGCCGCGATAAGGTCGAGGCCGCTTATTTCGGTCGGTTGGGTGGCGAGGACGCTCCCGACTGAGGTGTCGGGGGGCATGGAGTCCACATCGGTCTGGCCACCCGGACCACGAGGCGATATCAGGAGCCCACTGTGACGAAGTCCGGGCGAGCGGGCGCACCGCGCCGTCGTTCGCGACCGCGCAACACGCGTAACCGTCCCACCGACGATCAACTGCTCGACGCCGCGCGCGCAGTGATCTCTGAGTTCGGTGTCGAGCGTTCGACGATGGACATGATCGCCGAGCGCGGCGGCACCACCCGGGTCACGCTCTACGCGCACTTCGGGTCGCGCGACGCGCTCGTCGACCGTCTGATCGAGCGGGAGTTGGGCAACTTCACCGACTGGATGTCGGCGGCGTATGCCGAAAGCGACGATTGGTCCTACGGCGCTCGGGCGCGGCACTCGGTCGAGGCGACATTCGAGTTCGCGCGGAGCAATCCGGAGGGCTTGCGGCTGCTGCTCGGTCACCGACAGGAGGCCGAGGACCCCGGCCGTCGGCTGTACAAGACCCTCGAACCACGGGTGGCCGCCCGGTTGCGGCAGAACTATGCCGCCCGGGGGGCTGAGATCGATGCGAGCGCAGACACTCTCGCGTCGCTCCTGATCGGCATCAGCCTCGACGTCGCCTATCGCGCATTGATCGTCGACCGTGCCGACATCGACATCGCCTGTGAGATCGCGGTGACCGCCACGCTGGCGGTGTTGCGTGAGGTCTCGCCCGAGCAGCTACTCGCGTTGGACGCCTCGCTCGCCGACCGGGACGGTCACCCGGGCTCGGCAGCGACGTCGTCGAGCATCCACATGGAGAACTGACAACCACGGGGGTTGTAACTCACGTGGTTGTCAGCTCCCCATGTGGATGTCAGCGGCCAATCGGATCGGCGACCACCGCTGCGGCCCGACGAAGTTGATCGGGGTCGGAACTGGTCGGGATGAGCACCACTTCGTCGGTGCCGATGTCGGCGAATTGCCAAAGCGTCTCGACCAGCTCGTCCTCGGTGCCGGCCCAACCTGTGGTAGGAGCCATGGCGTCGACGAACTCGGTCGGAATCCAGTTCATGTAGTGGCGCAGGTGTCGGTGGATCTGCTCGCGTGGACCGTCACCCGTGCCGAGCGCGAACCAGAACGAGGTCGCCAGATGTGGACGGCGCCGCCCGGCGTCGGCCCACGCGCGACGCGCGATGTCGAACAGTTCGGCCTGTCGATCCAGGTCCAGGTCCAGGGTCACGCCGGCGACACCGTCGGCCCATCCGGCGGCGCTTCGAATGGTCTTGGGGCCGGTGGTACCCACATGTAACTCGGGTCCTCCGTGCTGCGACGGTGCCGGCCCGACGGGCAGGACCGAGTCGGTGAGCTTCTCGCCCGCCCAGACTCGCCGCATGATCGCCACCCGGTCGGCCAGACCGCGGATCGTCTGGGTGCCGGTGTCGGCGCCCACCGCCCGGTAGTCCTCGTGGCGCCCGCCGATCCCGAGGCCGACGGTCAGCCGTCCGCCGCACAGCATGTCTCCGGTGGCCAGGGCCTTGGCCAGCATCACCGGGTCGTGTAGCTGCGGCACCACCACCGTCGTCACCAGACGCACCTGCTCGGTCCAGGCGGCCACCGCGCCCAACAGGGTGAGCGTGTCCGGGTTGTCGAAGGCGATGCGCTCACCGAAACACACCGACGCGAAGGGACCACGATCGATCTCGGTGGCCCAGGTACGTAACACGTCCGTGTCCAGTCCCGGTTCCATCACCGGCAAGGTCATCCCGATCTGCACGGACCAGATTCTGGCAAACCGTCGCGCTCAGTGACGGGTACTTGGGCCAAAGGAATCCGTATTGACCTGCGTTCGGTCTTCGGTCCACGGCATGGCTGGATCGTCGAGCCGACGATCAGGCTGTGGACAACCAGCGCCGTATCCAGCTGCGGCATCACGAATGGCCACCGTCAATAGTTGACGGCCCCACCCGCTGAGACCGCAGCTGGATACGGCGACCGCAGCGCCGCGGCCACCTGGCCTGCTCGCCGCCGGCGTTCGGGTGGACGGGGCTGAGCCGGACGCGCCGTTGAGCGGTTCGATCCACCGCTGTCCCACCAGCACGCAGGCATCGTGTCGAGACCTTCCGCCGCCGGCGCCGGACCCTTCTGCGCGGCACTCGTTGCAGAAACCGGATCGGAATGACTTTCCTGACATGGGGTTTCATCGGTCGCGTGCTGAACTGCATTGTGCTGCCGCGACGATTCGTCGGTACGTCGCGTATTGCGAGCTGTGCTGAGCGCTTCCGTGGACTCGTGTTAGGTTCACATGGCGAACGAAGCGATCAAATCGGAGAAGTTGGGCGTCGGTTGGAAGACCGGAGCGTGGACTCTGGCCTATACGGCGGGTGCGTCCTGGCTGTTACCGGAAGGCTGAGCAAGTTCATGGCATTGTCTATGGTGAAGAAAATTCTGCATCGTCGGTCCGTCAGCACTGCGGCGGCTGCAGTCCTGGTGGGCGCGACTCTGGCGGCGTGTTCGTCGACCGACTCCGGCGGCGATTCCAGCCTCCTGGAGCAGCTCCAGGAGGAGGGCGTGGTGACTGTTGGTTTCGCAGGTGAAGCGCCCTATTCGTTCGAGGAGAACGGGCAGCTGACCGGCGCGACGGTGGCGCTGCACCGGGAGATCTTCGGCAACCTCGGAATCGAGACCGTCGAAGGCGTCAATGCCGACTTCGGCGCGCTCATCCCGGGGCTGCAGGCCAACCGGTTCGATGTGGTCAGCGCGGGCATGTCCATTCTGCCCGACCGCTGCGAGCAGGCCTCGTTCAGCGACCCCGAGTTCAACTACACCACCGCACTGATGGTGCCCACCGGCAACCCGATGGACCTCACCGACATGCAGTCGGTGGCCGAGAGTGGCGCGCGGCTGGCGACGATGACCGGTGCGATCGAGTCCGACTACGCCGAGAGCCTCAACATCGACAACATGCAGGTCGCCACCCCGCAGGACGGCATGGACGCGGTCACCTCCGGCCGGGCCGACGTATTCGCCCTGACGGGCATTTCGCTCAACTGGATGAAGAACAACAACCCTGACGCGCCGGTCGACGTGACGCCGTCGTTCGTCGCGGTCATCGACGGGGTGCCGCAGGTCGGAGCGGGCGGCACCGTATTCCGCACCGACAACCAGGAACTGCTCGAGGCCTACAACGCCGAACTGGAGAAGATCACCTCCGACCCGGAGAAGTACCTGTCCATCGTCGGTGAGTTCGGCTTCACCGAAGAAGAACTGCCCGACCCGGAGCTCACCACCGAGGACCTGTGCGCGGGCAACATCTGAGGGGCGACAAGTAAGCACTCGTGGGTGACAACTTCGATGCCTTCCTGGATGCGTGGCCCCGCATCCAGGAAGGCATTCTCACCACCGTCTACCTGACGCTCGGCGGGGCCGCGCTGGCGTTTGTGCTCGCCCTGGTGCTCGGTGTCGCCGAGGGGGCGCGTCCGGTCGTCATCCGAGGTACCGCGCGGGTCGTCGTGGAATTCTTCCGCGGAACATCGCTGCTGGTGCAACTGTTTTGGTTGTTCTACGTGTTGCCGCTGTTCGGTTTCGAACTCGAACCGATGTTCTGTGGCATCCTCGCGTTGGGTCTGAACTACGGCGCCTACGGCGCGGAGGTGGTGCGCGGCTCACTCGGGGCGATCCCGGCGCCGCAACGTGAAGCTGCTGTGGCACTGAACTTCTCGGCCTGGCAGCGGCTGCACCGGATCATCTTTCCGCAGGCCTGGGTGCAGATGATCCCGCCGTTGAACAATCTGCTGATCCAGCTGCTCAAGGGCAGCGCCCTGGCGAGCTTCATCCTGCTTCAGGACCTGACCTACCAGATCGAACAACTGCGTCGGGGGACCGGCGACACCTTGTTCTCCTTCGGTATCGGCCTGATCCTGTACTTCTGCCTCGCCTACATACTGACGTTGTTCATGAATCTCCTCGAGATGCGTGCCAAGTCCCGTCTCGGGGTGGGGCCGACGTTGCGTGAGGTGCTCAGCCTGCGACCCGAGCGGGTCGACGAGAACGTGGGGGTGGGCCGGTGAACGTCGAGTGGAGCTGGGAGCGCGCCTGGGACTGTCTGCCGGTCCTGTTGGAAGGCTTCAAGATCACCCTGCTCGCCACTGTGCTGGGGTTCTTGATCGCGGCCGTCCTCGGATTGGCGATCGCCGTTGTCCGCCGGACCGGTCCGGCGGTGATCAGCATCCCCATCCGCGCGGCCTGCGAATTCATCAGGCTCACACCGCTGGTGGTGCAGTTGCTGTTCGCCTACTATCTGTTGCCGCAGTTCAGTGCGCTGCAGATCGGCATCGTGGTGCTCGGCATCCACTATTCGACGTACATGGCCGAGGTGTATCGCGCGGGCATCGACTCGGTGCCCAAGGGCCAATGGGAAGCGGCGCACGCGCTGTCGTTGCCCACCGCGCGGACCTGGCGTGCCGTGGTACTGCCGCAGGCGATCCGCAACACCACCCCCGCATTGGGCAACTATGCGATCTCCATGTTCAAGGACACGCCGTTCCTGTTCGCCATCACCGTTGTCGAGATGGTCACCGCGGCACAGCAGTACGGTGCCCGCACCTTCCAGTATCTGGAGCCGATCACCATCGCCGGTGTCATCTTCCTGATTGCCAGCTATCCCACATCCATTCTGATCCGAAAGCTGGAGAAGTCCCTTGCCTACTGAGCAACTGCCGACCGAACCGTCGTCGGACGCGATGATCGTCTTCGACAAGGTGGTCAAGCGTTTCGGTGATCACGTCGTGCTCGATCACCTCGACTTCCGGGTCGAGCGCGGGGAGCGGGTGGCTCTCATCGGTCCCAGCGGATCGGGCAAGACCACCATCCTGCGTCTGCTGATGACCCTCGAAGACGCCAATGGCGGTGTGATCTGGGTGGAGGGCGAACCGCTGACCCACCAGTTCAAGGGCGACACGCTGGTCAAGCCCTCGCAGAAGCATCTGCGGGCGGTGCGATCCAAGATCGGCATGGTGTTTCAGCAGTTCAACCTGTTCCCCAACATGACGGTGTTGGAGAACATCACCGAGGCGCCGATCCACGTGCTGGGCAAGAGCAAGGCCGAGGCCACCGAACGCGCCCGGCAGCTGTTGGCGACGGTCGGACTGCGGGACAAGGAGAATGCCCACCCGACCAAACTGTCCGGCGGCCAGCAGCAGCGCGTCGCGATCGCCCGGGCATTGGCGATGGATCCGGACATCCTGCTGCTCGACGAGGTCACCTCGGCGCTCGACCCGGAGCTGGTGGCCGATGTCCTCGGCGTCTTGCGACGCATCGCCGAGACCACCGACATCACCATGCTGATCGTCACCCACGAGATGGGTTTCGCGCGCGACGTCGCCGATCGGGTTCTCGTCTTCGACGAGGGCCGCATCGTCGAGGAGGGCGACCCCGAACAGATCTTCACCGCCCCACGTCGGGAACGGACCCGGTCATTCCTGAAAGCTGTTGTGGAGCACTGAGAAAGGTAGCCCTGCGAGCGGCATCGCTGCTGCCTCAGAGCCGCGCGCGGGTCCCGGCCACGTGCTCCTCGTCGATCAGCTCCGAGGGTGTCCCGACTCCGGCGTCCGCGGCGACTGCGGCCAGTTCGGCACCCACCGTCTCCGGCGTCGCCGATCTCGGTGATCCAGTGAACAGCGAAGCGACGGCGCCGATCACACAGCAGATGAGGGCGAAGGTGAACGCGGCGGTGAGCCCGTCGGAGAACGGATCACTGATCAGATGCGGGAAGAAGTCCAGCCCGGTCAGGTGATCCACCGCCGACTGCGGAAGCCCTTGCAGCGCTTGACCGCCGACTTCCCGAATCGGGTTGTAGCCGAGGAAGGCGGCGAACAGGATACCGACGGTGGGCAGATGCGCGATCCCGTCTGCGGGCCCGTCGGGCATGCCGTTGGTGGTGAGACCACTGAACATGGCGTCGGGTAGATGTGCACTGAGGCCGGCGATCATCAGCGAGAAGAACAAGCCGATCGACAACACCATGGCTGCGTTCTGGAATGTGGTCATCATCCCGGCACCCGAGCCGCGGGAGGTGACGGGCAGGCTGTTCATCACCTCGGCCCGGTTGGGGGAGGCGAAGAGCCCCATGCCGATTCCGTTGATCAGCATCACCACGGCGAAGGCCCAGTACTGGAAGTCGACCGGCATCGCGATCAGCGCGGCGAACGTCCCGGCGGTGATCACCATGCCGGTGGTGGTGAACCACCTGGTGCCCATCCGGTCGGACAATGCGCCGGATACCGGTGCGATGAGCAGGAAGCCGATGGTCATGGGCACCATGTAGATCGCCGCCCACAGCGGGGTACGCGTGTAGTCGTAGCCGTGCTGCGGCAACCAGATGCCCTGCAGCCAGATGATCAGGATGAACTGCAGACCGCCGCGCCCGATCGAGGCCATCAGGTTGGCGATGTTGCCGAACGCGAACGAACGATTCCGGAACAGCGACAACTCGAACAGCGGACTGGGCACCCTGGTCTCGATGAACACGAAGACCGCGAGCATGAGGCTGCCGCCGATGAGTCCGGTCAGAACCCAGGGGTTACCCCACCCCATGTTGGAGGTACCGTAGGGCTGGATGCCGTAGGTGATGGCGATGAGGATGGCAATCAGGCCGACCGCGAACGTGAGGTTGCCCCACCAATCCATTTTCGCCGGTCGGCGTTCGCCGGTGTCATGGAGTTTCAGATACGCCCAGACCGTGCCGACCAGACCGAACGGCACCGACACCAGGAAGATGTAGTGCCATTGGATCGGTGCCAGCACGCCGCCGATCAGCAGGCCGAGGAACGACCCGGCGATCGCCGCGACGCCGTTGATGCCCATGGCGAGCCCTCGCTGGTCGGCGGGGAAGGCGTCGGTGAGGATCGCCGATGAGTTGGCCATCAGGAAGGCGCCGCCGACGCCCTGGACGATGCGCCAGACGATCAGCCAGACGGCGGCTCCGGCCCCGTCGAACCAGGTGATGGCCAGGAAGATCGAGGAGATCGTGAAGATCGCGAAGCCCGTGTTGTACATGCGGGCGCGACCGAACATGTCGCCGAGGCGGCCGAAGCTGACCACCAGCACCGCGGTCACCACGAGGAAGCCCATCATCATCCAGAGCAGGTAGCTGGTGTTCTGCGGTTCCAACGGGTTGAGATGGATGCCTTTGAAGATGTCGGGCAGCGCGATCAGGACGATGGAGCTGTTGATGGTGGCGATGAGCATGCCCAACGTGGTGTTGGACAACGCGATCCACTTGTAGCGCGGGCCGAGTTCGTCGAGGGAATGCCGGCGGGAGTCGGTACCCGGGGCGGCCGCAGCGGCTGCGTGGTTGGACATGGCGCGCCTTTCAGATGAACGGAGGAGGCGTCGATGGCCATCCCGTCGGCATCGGAGTGTCGACCCTCCGCAAAATGCTTAGAAACACTAAGTGTCTATTACTTAGACATGCTAAGTGAATGTTGTGGGGATGGTCCACCGGAGATCCTGTGAGTTGGGCAATAGTGGACGCCAAAAGTCCGGCAAAGCAGGATATTTCGGACATCGATGGCCCTGGAGACGGACGCTCCGGCCATCCCACGCACCGGCTTGGGGGCGTACCGCCGCGCCGATGTCCGGTATGCGACCGGCGGCGATGTCGTAGCATCTCGGGCACATCGGTCGCCGTGCGAACAGCGGAACCGGGAGTGACGGGAAGGGTGTGGCATGGGCAAGAAGTCGAAGAAGAAGCACGGCGGGGGTAGCGCCGGTCACGACGCCCGAAGCACGCACGCGTCCCGCACGAACGCGGATGAATCGCCGCCACTGATGAAGAACAAGGAGTACCGAAAGGAGCTAAAGGGGATACATGCCGAACTCGTCGCCATGCAGGAGTGGGTCCGCTCGACCGGTGCCAAGATCTGCATCGTCTTCGAGGGGCGCGACACCGCCGGCAAGGGCGGGGTCATCAAGGCGCTGACCGAGCGCGTCAGTCCGCGTGTCTTTCGGGTGGTCGCGCTGCCGACGCCAACCGAGCGGGAGAAGTCCCAGATGTACATGCAGCGCTACGTCCCGCATCTGCCGGCTGCGGGCGAGGTCGTCATCTTCGACCGCAGTTGGTACAACCGGGCGGGCGTCGAGCGGGTGATGGGTTTCTGCACCGAAGAGCAATCGCAGCAGTTCCTGTCCGATACCCCGGACTTCGAGCGGGCGATGGTCCGGTCGGGCATCCTGCTCATCAAGTACTGGCTGGAGGTCAGTGAGGATCAGCAGACGCTGCGTTTGCAGAGCCGGATCGACGACCCCCGCAAGTACTGGAAGCTCTCGCCGATGGATCTGAAGTCCTACACCCGGTGGGACGATTATTCGCGCGCCCGGGACGACATGTTCCGCTACACCGATACGGGCTGGGCGCCGTGGTACGTGGCCAACACCGACGACAAGAAACGCGGCCGGCTCAACATCCTCACCCACCTCCTCGGCGTGGTGCCGTACAACCCGATGGAGGCGCCGGACGTCGAGCTCCCGAAACGCACGGTCGGCGAATATCAGGGGCCGTCGCTTCCGTTGAACAGGGTGCCGTCGGCGTTCTGAGCGACGGTACCGTCCAGCGTCCGTCGGGGGACAGGCCACATGACGACGAGAGTGCGAGCACCATTCGGACGCAGGTCCGTGAACACTCCATGAACGGTGTCCGGTTTGCCCGGCGGCGCTGATCGCCCGTATCTACGCTTGTCGCGTGGAGGACGTAGATAGTCCCGTCACGGACGTAGATGGACCCATCGAGGACGCGGACGAACGACGGCAGATCGGCGAGGTTCAAGAGCGTTTGATCGCCGCCTACGCAGATCAACCGACCCAGACGGTGGCGGACGCAGTCGAGGCCGCCTACCGACACTTCGACGGCATCCGCGTCCGGGACTTTGTTCCGCTGCTGGTCGAGCGCAGGGCGAACGCGGCCCTCAGCGGGAACGGATCCGGCGCTATGGCCGACTCCCACCTCGCACCGCCGCATCACGACGAGTGAGGATGCGCCGGGGCCACGCGACGTGCGGCGTGGGCCGTCGATCGTCAGCCGTGGACGGCGTTGAGCTGAAATCGCTGCTGTAGGCGCTGAATGTAGCCGCGCACCTCGAACAGTTCGGCGCGTTTCGACGTGGCAGAGCTGTCGGCGGGCGCGCTTTCGAGGTCATCGACGATGGCGTCGGCGGCGCGCTCCAATTCGATCACCAACTGCCGTGCCTGGGCACGTGCCGCGGGATCCAGGTCGTCGAGCATGCGCAAGATCGTAAGTCACCCGAACGATCGGCGCCAACTCCAGGAACGCAGATGCGTTTCTGTATCAAAACGAATGCCGGAGTGTGACCGGTCGGCGCATGCTGGGTACTGATCGCCGGTCGCGCATCGGGAGGTGAGGGATGTACCAGGTGCTGGTCGTGGTGCTCGCCGTCGCGCACCTGGTTTTTCTCGCCTACCTGGTCGTCGGCGGTGTGATCGCGTTGCGGTTCCCGCGCACCATCTGGCTCCATCTACTCACGGTCACGTGGGCGGTCATCATGATCGTCGGGGTGGTTGAGTGTCCCCTGACGTGGCTCGAGCGGTGGGCGCGTGCCGCCGGGGACATGGCGCCGCTGCGTGCCGAAGGATTCATCGCGCAGTACGTCACCGGGGTCATCTATCCGACCGGCGCGGTGGGCGTCGTCCAGGGCGCCGTCTTCGCGGTCATTCTGGGGTCCTGGTTGCAGTTCGGATGGCTGGCGAGGCGCCGCCGAATACTGCGGGAGACCTGATGGTCGTGCGTCGGTGTCGTGCGTCGACGGCGCGTTGCCGCCATCACCCGGCTCCTCGGGCCAGTGCGTCCCGAAGTTCCGCGCGTCCGGATATCCGCAGTTTGCGGTAGGCGTGGGTCAGATGCAGTTCCACCGTGCGGCGCGTGAGAAAGAGTTGTTCGGCGATGTCCCGGTTGCCGATGTCGGTGGCAGCCAACTGGGCGACCCGCCGTTCCTGAGGCGTGAGCGCCTGCAGCCCGGTCAGCTGCGGACGGCGCGGGCGGGCACCGGTGGCGCGCAGCGCCGACATCGCCCGCGACACCACCCGCCACGACCCACAGCGATGTGCCGCGTCCATCCCGGAACGCAGGAGGTCACGACGCTCGGCGACATCGCCCGCGCCGGGCGCCGCACCGAGTTCGACGAGCGCCTCCGCCGCGATCAATGCGGCCTGCGACGGACCCACGATCGCGACCGCTTCCCGCAGATTCGTCACGGCCTCTTCTGGATACACCTGTGCCCGCGCAAGCAACGCCTGCCCGATGGCCCGCGGCGCGCCATAGGACCGCGCCTCGGCCAGCTCCGCAGAGAGCATCGCTCGACACCGGGTGTCGAGTGTGCCGTCGCGCGCGCGGAGGACGGCGGTCATCGACCGCCACGGCGAAGCGACGGGGTTGAGATATGCCGACCGTCGGCCGCGCTCGCCCACCTCGGCGAGATCGGCGAGTGCACGCTCGTGGTCGCCGAGCGCGGCGAACAGACGTGCGCGGGAGAGCAGCAGGGTGTCGATCGTGCCGATGTCCGGCAGTTCTCCATCCAATCCGTAGAGCGCGAGCATCGCCAACGCGTCGGCGCACGTCTCCCGCTCCACGGCGACTTCGAGCTGCCATCCGACCGTCATCGCGAAACACATCGGATCGACATGGGCCAGCTCGTCGAGCACCCGGTGTGCATCGGTTTCGGCCTGGTCTATCGCGCCGCGGTAGACCGCATTCCCGGCCCGCAGCGCCGTGGCATAGGCGATCCCGACCAGCGACCCGCTGCCGACGGCCGCCGCGATCCCGGCGGTCGCGAACTCGTCGACCTCTTGGTATTCCCCGGCCCACGACAGTGCGCTGCCGGCGTAGATGAAGACCGGTGAGGCCGGACCAGCCTCGGAGATCAAGGCCGTACCGCCGATCGCGTGCCGGGCGAGATCGGCGACCTCACGATGGTCCGACGTCCCACGCACGGCGGCGTCCCACGCCACATGCGCCAGCACCGACCGCTGCGCAGGTGTGGCGGCATCGCGCACCACAGATACCAGCTCTGCGGGACGGCCGCGGTTGCGACGAGAGATCGCTTCGGCGTTGAGGGCGGCCGCTTCCAGTCGTAGCCAGGACGGGTCGCGAGTGGTGTCCACGGCGGCCAAGGTGGTACGGCAGACCTCGCCGGCCTGCTCGAGACATGCGGCGTGAAACAGCGCGGTGGCGTACGCCTCGACGATGTCGATCGCCGGGCCGTCGGCGAGACCACCGGAGAGTTCCCACGCCCGGCGCAGATGGTTCAGTGCCTGTGGGTCCTTCGCCTCGTCGTAGAGTCTGCCGAGCTGATGGCGGATCGCGATCTCGGTCGGGATGTCCAGCGATTCCCCGAGGGCCAGCGTGAGATACGCGATGGCCCGGTCGCTTCCGCCCTGACCGGAAGCGATCGTTGCCGCAGTCACCAAGGTGCGCGCCGCCCACGCGTGGCCGAACGGCGCGAGCTGCGCCGCTTGCAACAGGTGTTCGGCCGCCTGTACCGGATGGCGCGTCGAGTTGAGCTGCGCGGCCCGCAGTGCCAGATCGAGTCGGTGACCGGGCGGGACGGTGCCGGATACCGCGTCGCGCAGGAGGGGGTGTCGAAAACGCCTCGGGTCCGCGGGATCGAGTAACTCCGAGGCGATGAGTTCGTCGATGGCCGACGTCGCCTCGGCGGCCGGTATCCGTGCCAGCTCGACCATGTCGGGCAACGAGGCGGATTCCCCCAGCGTCGCCGCGGCGACAGCGATCGAGCGCGCGGCGATGCCGACGGTGTCGAGCCGACGATTCGTCGACTCGACGACGGTGGCCGGAACACCGTCGAGCCGCCCGTCCTCCATCGCGAGATGACGGGCGAGTTCACAAACGTAGAACGGATTGCCGCCGGTTCGCTGTGCCAACACCTCCAGGACGGTGTCGACGGTGCCGTCGTCGAGGCCGCTGATCGTTGCGGCGAGATCGCGCATCGCTGTCTGGGTCAGGGGTTTGGGTTCCAGCCGGATGTCGGCCGCGGCGATCAACTCGTCCAGTTCGGGCCGAACGGGGGTGCCGGTGCGTACGGCCACGACCAGCGCGATCCGTTGTCCCGCGAGCCGGTCGGCGAGATACCGGAGGAAGCGCAGCGACTGCGGGTCGGCCAATTGCGCATCATCCACGGCGAGGAGGAGCGGGCTCTGTTCGCTGAGGCTGACCGTCAGCCAATGCAGGCCGTGGTGGAGCTGGAACTCTTGCACGTCGGTTCGCTTGCCCTCGAAGAAGAGCGGCAAAGCCAGCGCGCTCGCGCCCCGGAACTCGGTGGGGTCGGTGTCGAAGACGGCCTGGTCGAGCAACCCCACCATGGCTGCGAAAGGTTGGCCGGCCTCGCTGTCTCGGCCCCGGTGGCGACACGGCCGAACCTGTTCCGGTCGGTGTGCGACCACTGCGTCGAGCAGGGAGGTCTTTCCGATTCCCGCGGGCCCGCGGATCACGACGGTCTGGCCGTCGCCGGCGGCGGCCCGGTCGAGGACCTCGGCCACGGTGTCCAATTCGTCGCCGCGTTCCATCAGGGCCGGAGCGCTGACGCGTGCAGACCGCATGGCACTAGATCGTATGCCGGATATGTCTCGTTGGCCTACGGAGCGGCCTCCCAAACACTGCGGTGTCGAGCCCTCTCGACACATGCGCGTTCGTGACAGCCTGGAAAACGCCCAGAAACCGAACTCGCCCGCGCCCCCGGGCGCGGCAGTCGTCGCGACAGGAGTAGCAGTGACCATCAAGCAGCAAGGCGCGAGCGGTCTCGCGGTGATCGCGTTGGCCATCCTGTTCAGCGGATGTTCGGTGTCGGTCAGTACCGGTGACTCGCAGGGCCTCAGCGCCGACACGCTCGAGGCCGAACTCGGCGACGAAGCCGCCGCACAGATGGGCGACCCGCTCGACGCCATCAACTGCACCAATGGTCTCGATGCCGAGGTCGATGACGCCACCACCTGTTCGGTGACCGAGAAAGGCGTGATCGCCATCTGGGATGTGAAGGTCACGGATGTGGACGAGGACAACGACTCGATCGACTTCAGTTGGCAGGTGCAGGACGGCTCGCAGCGGTTGTTGGCGTCTTCGGTCGCCGATTCGATCGGCCCGGAGTTCGGCCGACAGACCGGGTACACGTTGACCGCGCTGAACTGTCCCCAGGAGGAGATCTCGGCTCAACCCGGTACCACCGTGACCTGCGAAGCGTCGACGGCCGAGGGACGCACCGGACCGGTTCGACTCAAGATGGACGGTGCCGAGGGAATGGTCGTCAACTTCTCCTGGGATCTGCCTGAAGCCGAACAGTGATCCGGCTCGCGACGATGGGCGCCGTTCGTGGTCACCGGGGAAACGGTCAACAGGTGCGAATGTAACGAACCGATTGCATGGGTGGCCATCTTCGAATCATGCGACGATGCTGGGGTTCTAGTCGACGGTTCACCAACGACACCCGCAACGCGCTATCCCGACACCGACACCGAGCCGTCGAGGATGGAGACGGCACCCAGTGGAAACGCTCGCTCGAAAGCTCGGTCTCAAGACGAACCCGCAGATCTTCTTCTGGTCGGCGGGTCTCACCATCTCATTGTTGGTGCTGTTCCTGATCTTCCAGGACTGGGTGGGCGACGCATTCGGGAACAGTCGCGAATGGATCGTCACGAACCTCGGGTGGTTCTTCATCATCGGGGTCACGGTGTGGTTGATCTTCCTGATCTGGGTCGCCATCAGCCGCTACGGTCGGCTACGGCTCGGCGACGACGACGACAAACCGGCATACTCCAACGTGTCGTGGTTCGCGATGCTCTTCGCCGGAGGTATCGGCACCGTGCTGATGTTCTGGGGTGTCGCCGAGCCGATCTCACACTTCGCCAACCCGCCCTTCGAAGGCGTGCAACCCTACAGCGCCGAGGCCGCCGAAGACGCGATGAGCGTCTCGCTCTACCACCTGAGCCTGCACACCTGGGCCATCTTCACGTTGCCGGGCTTGGCATTCGGCTACTTCATCTACCGCTACAAGCTGCCCATGCGCGTCTCGTCGGTGTTCTATCCGGTCCTCAAGGACCGCATCCACGGACCCATCGGGAAGACCATCGACGTCGTCGCGGTGCTGGGAACGGTCTTCGGGCTCGCGGTGTCACTGGGTCTGGGAACCTCGCAGATCAACGCCGGTCTCAGCGAGCTGGTCGGACTGCCAGATTCGGTGTGGGCGAAGGTCGTCATCATCACCACCCTGACCATCGTGGCGACCTCCTCGATCGTCGTCGGGCTGGAGAAGGGCGTCAAACGGCTGTCCAACATCAACATCTCGGTGGCGATCGGCCTGATGATCTTCGTGCTCATCTTCTCCGACACCGTGTTCCTCCTTCGCCAGATGATCGAGAGCGTGGGCAACTATGCCGCCGATGTGGTGCCGCTGGCGTTCTGGAATGACGCGATGGCCGACTTCACCAAGGACGGTGGCTGGGGCTGGCAGGGCGGCTGGACCGTGTTCTATTGGGCGTGGACGGTGACGTGGGCACCGTTCATGGGAGTGTTCCTGGCCCGTATCTCGCGCGGTCGCACCATCCGCCAGTTCGTGGTCGGGGTGCTGGTTGCGCCGTCGTTGTTCACCCTCGTCTGGTTCGTCATCTTCGGCTGGTCGGCCATGGAGATCGACGGCATCGGTGGGGACGGTGGATCCATCTCGGCCGCAGTGGAAGAGAGTATTCCACTGGCGATGTTCGAGTTCTTCGAGAACTTCCCCCTCACCACGCTGATACAGGGAATCGCCGTCGTGGTGGTCGCGTTGTTCTTCGCCACGTCCTCGGATTCGGCATCCCTGGTGGTCGACATGTTGTGTTCGGGTGACGCCGAGGCCGGTCCCATCCGGCAGCGTGCGTTCTGGGGCCTCACCGAGGGAGCGGTGGCCGCCACGCTCATCGTGGTCGGCGGCGAGGCAGGTCTCAGCGCGCTACAAGAGGTGATAACCGTGGTGGGCCTACCGGTCTTCATCCTGATCACCCTGATGATCCCCACTCTGTTCATCGGCTTGCGCCAGGAGAAACACAAGGTCACCCCGATGACACACGAGCACTTCCTCCGGATGTACGGCCATCAGCTCAACGGCAACGGCACCGCCGGCACTGCCGGCGACACCGCCGACAGCGGTCCGAAGGCGGGTGCGGCGCCGAACCCGGCGAGACCGGCGGCGCCCGGTTCGACCACGGCCACAGCCGCCTCGGCTCCGGAAAAGCCCTCCGACACCAGCTGATCGGGAACGCGCCGCAGCAGCGACGCCAGTCGGTACACCAGCCCAGCTACTCGAGATCGCGGCTGGTCGAACGATCGATCAATGCTGCCAGTGCCTCCGGCTCGGTGAATGCCGACATGTGCGACCACTCGGGGTGCAGATCGAAGACCGCCCCATGGATGCGGCGGGCAAGATCGGCCATCACCTCGGGGGTCGACACACCGTCCTTGCCTGCGGCCACCACGGTGACCGGCATCGACAGGGAGCCCGTTCGCGACCAGCGATCATAGGTGGCGATGGCGGCCAGGGCGGCAGCCCAGTGCCTGTTGTCGGCGTGAGAGAGTTGTTCTCGGGCAGCGCACACCGCAGGTGGATCGGCGATCAGCTCCTCGGCGGTGAACCACCGTGCCAGTGAGCCGACCACCGACGGTCCCGACCCCGCACGTACTTGTGCGGCCACCGGGCCAAAGGCCGGGTACGGGGTATCGCGGCTGCACAGAATGGTCAGTGTCCGAACACGATCGGGATGGCGCAACGCAAGATCGATGGCGATCTGTCCGCCGAAGGAGTGGCCGACCAGATCGAGGTCGCCCTCGACGTCGGCGGCGACCTGTTCGGCAAGGATCGTCTGCGCCTCCCGGGAGTTCGGCACACGTGTGCAATCGGGTGTGACCACAGTGCGGTCACCCAGAAATGCGACGGTCTCACCCCAGATCTCCGGCGTCAACGGCGCGCCGTGCAGCAGCACGAGGGTGCGGTCGGAACTCCGAGCGGGGGGCGCCATTGCCGGAGACTACCGCGCCGCGGTCGGCCTCGTCACCGCTGCACCGGTGACACCCTTTCGGAATGGTCTGCCAACCGGTGGTCGAGTGGTCGCGAACGGAGTGAGTGACGTATCGAGACCCACCACCCTGACCATCACAACCCCTCGAAGTTGCAGAACCAGTCCTCCTCTGTACGTTTCGGTATCCGTCGCCATCGAGTGGAGCAGACCGCGGCTCGACACGGGTCAGGGAGTCCCGATGGCACGCAGGCAGTATCCGATTGCCTCCGGTTCGGTGAACACCCAAGCGGTCTGGTCCTCGGTGCAGCTGATCGAGTCATCCGAACGTGCGACGGTTTCGGCGATCACGGTGTCGGTGGCCGGCGATGCCGCACAATCGGATTTGCGGTAGTCGACGAGTTGACCGCCGGGCAAGGGGATCTGATAGCACTGACCGTCGGCGAGGTTGGGCGTCATGCAGAGCTTCTGCGGATCTCCGTCGAACGACAGGCTTGCGCTGTTCTCGCCGGTGCATGATTGCTCGGCGGAAACCGCCTCCGCGGCATAGAAGGTGAGCCCGTCGGAGTCGCAGGCTGCGGTGGTGGCCCGCACTTTGCCCTCGGAATCGGCCTGGTCATCGATCTGCAGACACTCGCCGATCGCGATGTCCGAAGTGGCTTCCACGGCAGTGTCTCCGTCGGTACCGACGGAGACACTGCAGGCGGTCACCGCGGCGAATCCGGCCGCCGCCAGCAGGAGTGCGCAACGTCGGGTGATCTGCCAGCGGGCGGTGGTGTGCGGTGGCTCATCGGTGATGTAGGTCAGGGGCGGCTGCGGGGCGGACGTGTGGAACGACATGGGGGAGCCTTTCGGTAGCTGGACTGCAATCAGCCTGTCGATCGGCTCTTGCGGAGCGCTTGGAGTCCACTTGACCACCGTGGCACCCCCGGTGGGGGGACGAGCCGTCACTCCGGTGATGTGGTCGCCTACCGGCGACCATCGGATTCAGCGTGTGGTCGGCGGAGGCTCGGTGCGATCGGGCTCGCCGATGCCACCGCTGTCGGCGGTCGCGGCCGGCGACGTGCCGTTGGGAGTCGACCGCTGCGAGCGTGGCGACACGTCGGCGTCCTCGGCGACATCGTCATCTGGCCGACTGGTGCCGTCTTCCTGGGTGGTTCGGTTCTTCTTCACGTCGGGATCGAGTTTGTCGGCGCGGGCGAGCTCACGCTCGAGCTTGTCACGCGATTCCGTGGCGTGTCCCTGATGTGCCTGCGCCTGCTCGCTGAGCCGTTTGGCCTCGGCGGCCTTCGCGTCCGCTTCGGCTTGGGCCTTGCGGGCCCGGGCGTCGGACTCCTCGGCGATCGCCTCACGACGTCGCACCTCGGACACCTGCTGCGTGGCGTTCTCGCGGATCTCGTGTGCCTTGCTGCGGCGTCGCGTAGTGCGCTGCCGCATGAGAAGCGCTACGGCAACGAGTACGACAAGCACGATGACGACGGCCAGAATGATCCAGATTGCGGTGTCCATGGTGGTTCTCTCCTCCATCGGGTGCACGGGGGATACCCCGATGCGGCCACCGTCAACCGCGACCCCGAACCCGCCGCGCGAACCAGGTGACGTTAATCGGTGAATTCCGGCATCGTGGGCGCTGGTCCGGCATGATGATCTGGTGTTTCGCCGGGATGGCGTGGTGGTCATGGCTGCCGGCCACAGGGATCTCCGAGAGGACCGCGTGTATGGCTTCCACCACTGACGCAACGCCTTTGACCGATGCATATCTCCGCGACACGACCGGCGTGGCCGCTGCGCTCGACGTGGACACTCGGGTCGGGCTGACGTCCGCCGATGCTGCCGACCGGCTGGCGCGTTATGGCCCGAACGAGGTCACCCCCGAGCCTCCACCGACGCTGTGGGCCGTTTCCCGGGGCCAACTGGCCAATCCGATGAACATCATGCTGCTCATCGTTGCCGTGGCCAGCTTCGTCATCGGTCAGTTCGCCACGGGCATCGTGGTGGGCCTGCTGGTCGCCTTCAACGTGGTGATGGGCACCAAACAGGAGATGAAGGCCCAGGCCAGCGTCGACGCTCTGGCGCAGCTACAGGTCCCGGTCGCGCGGGTGCGTCGCGACGGACAGGTGGCCGAAGTGCCCGCCGCCGACCTGGTACCCGGCGACATCGTGCTGGTGGAAGCGGGCGACCTGGTGCCCGCCGACGGCCGCCTGCTCACCTCGGCGACGCTGGAGGTCCAGGAGGCCGCGCTCACCGGCGAGAGCGCGCCCGTGCCCAAGGACCCGGCGCCGATCGCCGGGACCGAAATAGCGCTGGGCGACCGCACCAATATGGCCTTCCAGAACACGCAGGTCACCCGGGGATCAGCGCAGTTCGTGGTCACCGCAACCGGTTCGGCCACTCAGATGGGTCGGATCGCCGACATGGTCTCCGCCACCAAGCGGTCCAAGTCGCCGCTGCAGCGCGAACTCGACGGCCTGACGAAGGTGTTCGGCTTCCTCGCCTGGGGTGCCGTCGCCATCATCGGCATCATCGGAATCGTCCGTGGACAGAACGGCGAGACCCTTGCGCTGCTGTGCATCTCCACCGCCATCGCCTCCATCCCCACCGGTCTGCCGACCTTCGTCCAGACGATGTTGTCTTCGGGCGCACAGCATCTCGCCGACGAGAAGGCTGTCGTGAAGTCGCTCGCCGACGTCGAAACCCTCGGCGGTACCACCGTCATCAACTCCGACAAGACCGGCACGCTGACCATGAACGCCATGACGGTCACCGCGTTGTACGCGGGCGACCAGTGGTTCCGGGTGGAGGGCTCCGGCTACGCCAAGACCGGCGCAATCCTCGGTGCTGCCGGCGATCCGCCCGACTTCACGCCGCTGGCGTTGGGGCTGTGCCTGTGCTCGGACGCCACCGTCGCCGATGATGAATCGATCATCGGCGACCCCACCGAGGCGGCGCTGGTGGTGCTGGCGGCCAAGATCGGGGTGGACGCGGAGGCGACCCGCCGGACCATCCCCCGTGTCACCGAGGTCCCCTTCGACTCGGACTACAAGTTCATGGCGACCTTCCACCATCGCCCGAACACGGTCCGCGGCACCGTGGTGGACCAGCCACATCTCGTCGTGGTGAAGGGCGGGCCCGACGTGGTGCTCGATCGTTGCTCCCACGCGCTGCAGCACGGTGAGATCGTGCCGGTGGAGCAGATGCGCCAGAACATCGTCGACGCCAACCGCGAGCTGTCCGTAAAGGGGCTACGGGTGTTGGCGTTCGCCGCCAAAGGCCTCGACGACACCGCGATGGACGCGGCAGTCGCCGACCCCATGGGCGCTGTCGGCGATCTCGTCCTCATCGGCCTGGTCGGCATCATCGACCCCCTACGTGCCGAGGCGACCGCAGCCGTGCACACCGCACTCGGGGCGGGCATCGACGTCCGGATGATCACCGGCGACCACACGATCACCGCCCGCGCCATTGCCGATCAGCTGGGGCTGGGGCCCGGGGTCATCACCGGCACCGAGCTGCAACATCTCAGCGACGACCAGGTGCTCGAACAGTTGCCGCAACTGCACGTGTTCGGGCGGGTGGCACCCGAGGACAAACTGCGACTCGCCCGGCTCATGCAGGAAGACGGCGACGTCGTCGCGATGACCGGCGACGCCGTCAACGACGCCGCCGCACTCAAGCAGTCCGACATCGGTGTGGCGATGGGCAGCGGTTCGGAGGTGACCAAGCAGGCCGCCAAGATCGTGCTCACCGACGACAACTTCGCCACGCTGGTGCGTGCGGTGGAACTCGGCCGCGACATCTATCGCCGCATCTCGTCCTACATCCGGCTGCAGCTGACCGTGCTGTCGGCGGTGCTGCAGATGATGGTGCTGGCGACGATCCTCAACATCAACGGCGGCGTCGCGCTGCTGCCGATGCAACTGCTGTTCTGCAAGTTCTTCGTCATCGTCACCGTGGTGGTCGGTTTCATCGTCGACGCCTCCGATCCCGGTGTCATGCAACGTCCGCCCCGCACGCCGGGAACCCGGATCGTCAACGGTCCGCAGATCGCCCGCTGGGTCATCAGCGGCTTCCTGATCGCGGGCACCGCCCTGGCCGTCCTCCAGTGGGGGCCCGACGAGCCCTCGGCCGATGCCGGGTCGGTGGCGATGACGATGGCGTTCGCGGTGGTGGCATTCAGCGGTGTGAACCTCGGCGTGGTGATGCGCCGCGAGCGCGAGGCCCCGTGGTCGTCGCCGGTGTTCCCGTACTTCGGGTGGCTCATCGGCGGATGGTCGCTGGCGTGGGCGGCGGTCGAGCTGGGCATGTTCCAGCGGCTGCTGGACACCGTGTCACTGTCCGGTGGCCAGTGGCTGGTGGTCCTGGGTCTGTCGCTGATCGCCCCGGCCTTCGTCGGCGTCGACAAGGTCATCCAGTTGCGGCGGATGCGTTCGGCACCCGCCACAACCTGACCGCACCATCCGGCGTCAGGCCAGTTGACGCTGGAACGCCGCGAGGTGGTTGCTCGATCCGTCCCGCAGGCTTGTCATCACGGCGGCGACATCGGTCGGCGGGTCGGTCGCCAGATATGCCGACAGGTCGGCGATGTCCTTCTCCTCGATGGTGACACCGACGCGGTAGGCGGCGGTCGGCGAGGCCGATCCCTCGGCGACCAAACGGTCGTGGAGTTCCTGCAATGCGGGATCGGTGAACGCACCCACGGCGGCGAGGCGTGGGTCGGCGATCCCGTAGGCGGGCAGTAGACGCGCGACCGCATCCTGGTGGGTGACCTCGGCCGCGGCGATGTTGGTGAAGATGCGCCCACCCCACTGCTCACCGAGCGTCACGTACACGTCGTGGGCCAGCTTCTCCTCCTCGATCAGATACCGCAGCTGATCGGCAAGCACCGCATCGGTGGCGACTGTGGTGCTCACCGGCGCGGCAACAGTCGTTGTGCCGGTGGATGTCTCCGGAGCAGAAACCACGTCGGTTGTGCATCCGGCCAGCGCGACCACCGCGGCAATCGCCGCTCCGGACGCGACCACGATTCCATGTCGGAGATAGCTGTTCATCATTCCGTCCTCCCTCGGACAACCACCTACTACTATACCCCTAGGGGTATATAGTTGCTCCGCGTGGTGGGTGTGGGCTTCCGGGTGCGATACGGCCGCGGTGTCAGCGTGCCGCGGCGTCAATAGTCGTCGTGGTGCATCCCTGACACCGCGGGCGGATACGCCGATCCAGGGTCGATTGCCATGACAGACTGGTGGCACGAGGTGAGGGGATCGATGACGACGGCGACGGACCAGGACCGGGCTCAGCGTGTCCGCTCGGCGCTGGACAAGGTACGTCCCGGGGCGTCATCGCCGAACCTGGAGCAGATGACGGCGGCCGAGCGTGCCCGCTGGTGGGCCGGTCTCACCACCGGGGAGCGTACGGCCGTCGTGCAGGAGCTTCCGGAGATCATCGGTGCCGGACAGGGATTGCCGGCGTCGGTGCGCGACCGGGCCAATCGAATCGCCCTCGACCGCGACCTCGATCAGATGCGGGCCGTCGTCGATCTCGGCGATCGCAGTGACGACACCCAGAAGACGCTGCGCAACGCGCAGTCGGTGCGTACGGGACTTGCCAAGGCGCAACAGACGGCGCCGGGGGCGGTGATCCAGCTCTACGCCTACGATCCACACGCGTTCGGTGGCGACGGAAAGGTGGTGGTCGCCGTCGGCGACCTCGACACCGCGCGCAACGTGGCGTGGCTGGTGCCGGGTGTGGGCGCCGACATCTCCAGGACCGCCGGCGATGTGCAGAACGCGGCCGACCTCTACAAGCAGGCGGGCGGGGACCGGGGTGACGTCGCAACGGCGATCTGGATCGGCTACGACGCACCCAGCGGTGCCGATTTGGGCGCGCTCACCGGGTCTGGTGCGGCCCGCGACGGTGGTCGGATGCTCGCCGACGACATCGCCGGATTCGTCACCGCGCGCGATCAACTCGGGGTCGGGCAGGGGAGCGGGGTCGACGACCGGCTCAACCTCGGTCTCATCGGCCACAGTTACGGTTCGACGACGGTGGGCTGGGCCGGCGACAACGAGCGCATGTCCGACGATCTCGACACCGTCACGCTGCTCGGGTCACCGGGTGCCGGCGGTATCGCGACAGCCGACGAGTTCGGGATCGGCGCGACAAACGTCTACGTCGGTGCGGCCTCCGACGATGCCGTCGCTCATCTCGGTGGGGCGACGGCGAACACCGGGATCAGCGGGCTGGGGATCGATCCGGCGACCACCGCCTTCGGTGCGGAACGCTTTCGCGCCGAAGGCGGCGACGTCGCACCGATCCTCGGCAACCACAGCAGCTACTTCCAGATCGGTTCGGAGTCGCTGGAGAACCTCGGGCGGATCGTTGCGGGACGGGGCGGCGACATCACGCACGAGAACCGCCGCAGCACCGCCGACGTCATCGCCGGACAACTCTCCGGCGGACGGCGGGATCCGGCCGTCGACTCGCGGAAGGCGGGATGATGAGAGTCAAGGTGCATGCACCACTTCCGGATTCGGCGGCGACCGTGGACGATGGGTCACCCCTCACCGCCGTGCAGGCTGCGCAGGTGCGCGCCCATGGGCGGGCTGTGACGCAAGCGATGATCGACCGGCTGACCGAGGGCACCGAACTGGTCCCTGGCAGTGGATCGACCGAGGAATGGGCCGGGTGCTGCGCCGTCGCCGATGCGCTGAGCCACGGTTCGCACTACAACGGGGTGCTCTATGCGACCGACATCGTTTTCGAACCGGAAACCGCCGTGGACGCCGACACCGTGCGTACGAAATTCGCGCCGGTAGAGATCGGCTGGCATGAGGATGATTCCTGTATCGGCAGCGCCGGCATCTTCCGGGTCTCGGTCGAGACCTCGGCCGCGGTGCGGATTCAGGTGAGCAGCCCGTGCTACTTCATTCGTGAACTCGACGCCTCCGACGGCGGCACGCTGCCGGGTGAGGACATCATCGCGGTCACCGGATTCCTCCAGAAGGCGTGGGCGCACTGATGTGTCGAGTAGAGATCGGGGCCGGGAGCGGGTGGGTCACCGGTGGTGCGGACGCCGCAGGTGTGGGACGTGGCTGTCGCGTTCGTCATTGACCCACGCGTAGTAGAAGCCGATGAGGATGCCGCCGCCGATGAAGTTACCCAGCAGGACGATGCCGAGATTTCCCAGGGCGAGCCCCACCGGAATCCCGTCCTGGAGCCCGACGATCATGAACAGCACGGTATTGGCGACGGAGTGTTCGAAGTCCAGGAAGGCGAACACGAACACCGCCACGATCATCGCGCTGATCTTGGCGATGTCCTCGTGGAGGTAGCCGTTGTAGACCAGCAGCATCGCCAGGTTGATCATGAAGTTACACAGGATCGCTCGGATGAACAGGTCGAGCCAGCCGCTGAATCCTTCGGTGAGGTAGCCGGTCTTGACGTCCACCGAGTGGTTCATCGCCTCGAGTACCGCACCGTCGAGCAGTGTCGTACCGCGCAGGAGAGCCGCGAGGAGCAGACCGCCGACGATGTTCCCGAGATAGCAGAGCACCAGGATGCGCGAAGTCATCAGCAACGAGATGCGGCGATAGTAGGTGCCGATCGCGACCATCATCATGTTCGAGGTCAGCAACTCGGATTTGGTGTAGTAGATGAAGACCAGCGCCCAGCTGAACGACAGCGCACCCAACAGCTTGCCGACCACGTGCAGCGGGGCATCGTCACCGATCTGATCGAACGCACCGATCATCGTGTAGTTGATCACGTAGAAGATCGCGATGATGATGCCGGCCATCGCCGCACGCTGAAGATAGCGGCGGCGCATATGCCCGGACATCTTTTCCTTCGATTCGAGCACGTCGAGGACGGTGCTGATGAAGAACTTGCCCGGGAACAGTTTGGTGGTGTCGAACTCGGATGAGCTCACGATGAAACTGTTGCACAGATCGGCGCGGTCGTCAGGGGCGTGAGGTGAATTTCCCGATCCGGCGAGCAGATGTCATGTCGACGTCGAAAGCGGCCCTTCGCACGGTCACGAATCCGTCCACACCGGATCGCGCTTGTCGAGGAACGCCGAGATCCCCTCCTGGGCGTCACAGGTCAGGGCATTCGTGGCCATCGTCTCCTGCATGAGCGCGTATGCGTCCGTTTCGCTTTCGTCGATCTGTTGGTAGAAGGCCTGCTTTCCGATAGCCACCGTCATCGCGCTCGAGGCCGCCACCTTCTGCGCCAGGTCTGTGACAGCAGAGCGCAGTGCGTCGTCGTCGACGACATCGTTGACCAGACCCCAGTCGGCGGCAGTGGCCGCATCGATTGCGTCACCGGTCAGCAGCATCTTCATCGCTCGCTTGCGTCCGATGGCCCGGCTCAGGGCGACCATCGGGGTGGAGCAGAACAGCCCGATCTTGACGCCGGGTGTGCTGAACCGGGCCGACCGGGCGGCGACCGCGAGGTCGCACGTCGCAACCAGCTGACAACCGGCGGCGAAGGCGAAACCGGCGACCTCGGCGATCACCGGCTGCCGCGCGGAGTGCACCGCCGACATCATGTCGGTGCACGCGGCGAACACCGCGCGTTCGTCGTCGAGGGTGCGGTCGACGAGTTCGGACAGGTCGTGGCCCGCGGAGAAGGCCGGGCCCAGGGCACGGATCACGATCACCCGGACGTCGGCCATGGAGCCGAACTCGTGCAGCGCAGTCGTCACCGCCGACATCGTCTCGGTCGACAACGGATTGCGGCGCCGTGCGTCGGTCAGGGTGATCACCCCGATGCCGGCCTCGTGCGAAACGTCGATGCCCTGTGCCATGTCGGTCTCCTCGCCTGGCTACCCCCGACGGTTGTAGCACGCACGCCGCCGCCCGTTGGGCGCATCGGCACAGGAAGTTCTTCCCCCGGGTATCGCTTCGCCCTCCGCGAGCAGGCGGGGGAGGAAACGACACCAGGGGAAAGAACTTTGGTTCTCCGCGACGTCGCCGTCAGTCGCCGAGGACGCGGCGCAGGTAGCGGTTGGCGAACACCCGTGCCGGGTCGAAACGGTTGCGAACCTCGAGGAACTCGTCGAATCGCGGGTAGCGGCGGCGCAGACCGGCTGCGTCCAGTCCGTGCATCTTGCCCCAGTGCGGCCGGCCATCGTGTGCGCTCATGATCCGTTCCACGTCGGCGAAGTAGGCGTCGGCGTCGGCCGGGTCGTCGCCGTGATAGCGGTGGACGGCGATGTAGCCGGTGGGGCGGCCGGTCGCGGTGGAGAGCATCAGGTCGTCGGCAGCAGCGGCACGCACCTCGACCGGGAAGCTCACCAGGTAGCGCCGGCGGTCGATCATCGCGCGGACCTCGCGAAGCACGTCCGGCACCTCGTGCAGCGCGACGGCGTACTCCATTTCGCGGAAGCGCACCCCGCGTGAGGAGACGAAGACCTCGTCGGACCGGTCGGTGTAAGTGCGAGCGCCCAGCGCCCGGCCGGACAGTTGCGCGACGGCGGGGACCACCGCCGGGACGCGGGCGCCGACCGCGCACAGCATTCCGAACAGCTTGTTGCTCAACAACTCGTCGTCGACGTAGCGGCGGACCCGGCCCGGCCCGGAACGGCGGGTGTCGGCGCCGATCCGGGTGTTCGATCTGGTCAGCGCGCAGGCGGTGTGTGGGAACCAGAAGAACTCGTGGTGGTCGGTCTCGGCGACCCGGTCCACGAACCCGCCGACAGCGTCATCGAAGGTGGCCGGGGCCTCGACCGCACGCAGGCCGAACTCGGGCACGCAGGCCAGCGTGATCTCCACGAGCACGCCCAGCGCCCCGAGTCCGAGCGCGGCCGCGGCCAGGTCCGGGTCGTCGGGCCCGACGGTCACGATGTCCCCGGTGCCGGAGACCAGGGTCACGGCACTGATCTGGGTGCTGACGCCGCCGAAGCGGAGTCCGGTGCCGTGTGTCCCGGTGGCGGTGGCCCCCGCCACGCTCTGGCGGTCGACGTCGCCGAGATTGGGCATCGCGAGCCTGTACGGCGCCAGAATGGCGGGCATCTCATGGAGATAGGTGCCGGCCCGCACGGTGACGGCGGCGCCATCGACCCGGACGAGTCCGCGCATCGCCGACAGGTCGACCTGCACGTCGTCGGCGACGGCGATCGCGGAGAAGCTGTGGCCGGCGCCCACCGGCTTGAGAACGCCACCCCGCTCGGCGGTGTCACGGACGAGGTCGATGATCTGCGGCACGTCGGTGGGGTGGACAACTCGAGTGGGAGTGGCGGATTGGGTACCTCCCCAGTTCCGCCAGGTCGGCGCGTCCGGTGTCACAGGAAGCACTTCCCCTCGCCCCGGTAGGTGGGCACCACATCCCGAACCCGGGCCCGGCCGGACCCATCGCGTTCGATGAGCGCGACCGCCGTGGCCCTCTCGCAGATCTCCCCGGACTTGGTGTGCCGGAACCAGACCCGGTCGCCGATGGCGAGCGAGTCCGCAGCGGTCCCACGCAAGGGCGTCTGGACCTCCCCGGCGGCTTCGGTGTGCACGTACGCCAGGCCGTCGGGCCACACCGGTTTCGGGAGCCGGTCGGGGCCCGGTGGACCCGACGCGATCCACCCGCCGCCGGCGCAGGTGATGATGCCGGCCGCGGGGCGGCGCGTCACGTCGAGCCCGAATCCCAGCGCCGGAGCGGGTCGGAACCGGGAGTAGCCATCGAACAGGTGGCCGCCGAACAGTCCGCTACCGGCGGCGATATCGGTGACCGAGGGGTCCGTCGAGGTCTGCTCCAGCGATCCCGTGCCGCCCGCGTTGACGAATTCGAGATCGGCCACCTCGCCGAGTGCGGCGATGATCCGGCCGCGTCGGCGACGCAACTCGGCCATCGAGCGGCGTTGCATAAGGCCGACACCCAGATTGGTGAATCGCCGGCCGGGCAACGCGTCGGCGACCCCGGCGATCTGGGCCTCATAGGACATCGCCCCGACGAGCGCGTAGCCGGGGCGGCGCACGATCGCACGTGCGAGTTCGACGGCCTCGACCCGGCTGTGGATTGGCGACCGGCGGACCCCGAGGTGGATTCGGCCGCGGGCGAGACGGTAGGAGGCGTCGACGTCGATCGCGGTACGGATCGTCGGGCGTCGTGCCGGCGGAACCGCCGCGTCGATGAGGTCGAGGTGGGCGACGGAATCGACGAGCACCGTCACGCGGTGCACGGCGGTTTCGTCGTGGACGAACTCCGTGATGGCCTGCCGACGTGTCGACGGGTATCCGACCAGGACCTCGGATACGTCGGATTGTGTTGCCAGCCAGTGTGCTTCAGCGAGGTCATAGGCGAGTGCACTGCTGAACCCGGGGCGTCTGAGCACGTCGTCGATGACCGACCGCACGCGCAGCGACTTGGTGGCCAGGCGTAGCGGAACCCCGCCTGCCCGTCGCGTCAGGTCGCGGGTGTTGTGTTCGAGGGCGGCGAGATCGAGTGCCAGGACCGGGCTGTCGAGTCCGGATTCACGTATCGCCGCGTCGATTCCGCCCCAGTGCTCGGTGTCGGTGATGTTCCAGGCACGTGGCCCCGGGGTGGTGGCTGTCCGCTCGGTCATCTGCCGCGATATCCACATCCGACATGCGAGGTGCGCATGTGCTCGTCGACGAGTACTCCGCGGAGCCTATCAGTGCAGTTGCCGACCGGCGTGCCTCACCAACGTCAAAAAAGCGTCTGCGGCACAATGTGTTGATCGGGCCCAGGCCGGCGCGGGCAACTCGCCCCGGCCCGGGGAATCCTCAGACTCCGACCGTCATCTCCGCCGCCGCCGGCTCGACGGTCACCTTGATCGCCTCACCACTCTTGACGATCTGGAATGCGTCGAGCACGTTCTCCAGCGGGATGTGCCGGGTGATGAGGTCCTTGACGGGTACCTGACCGGTGGAGATGTACTCGAGCGCGCGCCGGTTGTGTTCCGGGGCCGAGCCGTTCGCACCGTGGATGTGCAACTGCCGGTAGTGCACCACGTTGGAGTCACAGGTGATGGTGGGATCGGTCTTGGGTAGTCCGCCGAAGAAGGAGATCCGGCCGTTGCGGGCGGCCATCGCGAGTGCCTGCTCCTGGGCGACGTTGGCGGCGGTCGCGGTGATGATGATGTCGGCGCCGCGGCCGCCGGTCAGTTCCATCACCCGCTCGACGACGTCGACCTCGGCGCCGTTGATGATCTCGTCCGGGGCGACCGCATCCGCCGACATCTCCAGTCGGCCCTCGTTGACGTCGATGAGGTAGACCGGGCCGCAGCGGTGCACGCCGCGGGCGATGCGAATGTGCATGCACCCGATCGGGCCCGCACCGAATACGACGACGGTGTCGCCCTCTTCGATTCCCAGCAGCTCTTGGGCATTGATGGCGCAGGCGAACGGTTCGGCGGCCGACGCCTCGTCGTAGCCCACGTTCTCGGGAATGCGGTTGAGTCCGTCGACTTTGAGCACCTGGCGCGGGACGACCATGTACTCGGCGAAGCCGCCGTCGTACTGGTAGCCCACCGAGGTCTGGTTGGCGCACACGGCCATCCAGCCCCTGCGGCATTCGTGGCAGTCGCCGCAGGGCACGGCCGCGATCACCTGCACCCGGTCGCCGACCTGCCAGTTGCTGCCGTAGGTGGCGTTCACCTCGGCCCCGACCTCGACCACCTCACCGGCGACCTCATGGCCGATGGTGCGCGGCGGGGTCAGGTTCTGATGGCCATTGTGGAAGATCTTGACGTCGGTGCCGCACGTCGAGCAGTTGTGCACCCGCAGTTTGACCTCATCGGGCGCGCATGTCGGCTCGGGAACATCCTCCAGCCGGACGTCCTCGGGTGCGTAGAAGCGTAGTGCCTTCATGGGGTGGTCCTCTCGAATTTTTCAGGGCAGGCAGCACGGTGTGCTGTAGAGCACTCTAGACCCTAAACGGGCATAAATCCACTCATTTTTCTGCCCAAGTTAGCCCGAATACTTGCACATATGCCCGAGTATGAGGTTTACTGAGCCTTGTGACTGAGGTCACTGGACTTGTCGAAAGTGGAGGAAATCCCATGTCAGAAGCTGCGACCACCCCCGAAATGTCGGCCGCGTCACCACCGGAGAAGAAGTCGGGGTTGCGTGTCCGTGTGCAGAAACTGGGCACCGGGTTGTCCAACATGGTCATGCCCAATATCGGCGCATTCATCGCCTGGGGGCTGCTCACTGCTCTGTTCATCGAGGCCGGGTGGCTGACCGGGATCTTCGACTCGCTCAAGGACCCGGACGGCTGGGTCGCCGAGATCGGCGGCTGGGGCGCCTATGAGGACGGTGGGGTCGTCGCCCCGATGATCACCTACCTGCTACCGATCATCATCGCCTACACCGGCGGCCGTATGGTGCACGGTAACCGCGGCGCGGTGGTTGGCGCGATCGCCACCATGGGCGTGATCGCCGGCGCCGACGTGCCGATGTTCCTGGGCGCGATGATCATGGGTCCGTTGGGCGGCTGGCTGATGAAGCATCTCGATGGGCTGTGGGAAGGCAAGATCCGCCCCGGCTTCGAGATGCTGGTGGACAACTTCTCCGCCGGCATCCTCGGGTTGCTGCTCGCGATCCTCGGGTTCTTCGGGGTCGGGCCGATCGTCGAGGCGTTCACCCGCGCCGCGGGCAACGCGGTGGATTTTCTGGTGGAGGCCAACTTGTTGCCGTTCACGTCGATCTTCATCGAGCCGGCCAAGGTGCTGTTCCTCAACAACGCCATCAACCACGGTGTGTTGACCCCGCTTGGCACCGCCGAAGCCGTCGAGACCGGCAAGTCGATCCTGTTCCTGCTGGAGACCAACCCCGGCCCCGGACTGGGCATCCTGCTGGCGTTCTCGTTCTTCGGCAAAGGCTTCGCGAAGGCGACCGCGCCGGGTGCGGCCATCATCCAGGTCTTCGGCGGTATCCACGAGATCTACTTCCCCTACGTGCTGGCCAAGCCGAAGCTGATCCTGGCGGCCATCCTCGGCGGCATGACCGGCGTTTTCATCAACGTCATCTTCGCCACCGGGTTGCGCGCGCCGGCCGCCCCCGGTTCGATCATCGCGATCTATGCCCAAACCCCGGGCGACAGTTTCCTCGGAGTCACGTTGGCGGTCCTCGGTGCGACAACGGTCTCGTTCCTGGTGTCGGCGGTGCTGCTCAAGGCCGACCGCAACAAGGACGACACCGACCTGGCTGCGGCAACCGCGTCGATGGAATCGATGAAGGGCAAGAAGTCAAGCGTCGCGTCGGCTCTCGCCGGCCCGGAACACCAAGGCGCGATTCACGACATCGTCTTCGCCTGTGATGCGGGCATGGGGTCCTCGGCGATGGGAGCCTCGGTGCTGCGCAAGAAGATCAAGCAGGCCGGCCACCAGGACGTGACGGTGGTCAATCAGGCGATCTCCAACCTCACCGATACTCACGACCTCGTGGTCACCCACGAGGACCTGACTGACCGGGCGCGGCAATCCACACCGTCGGCGATCCACGTCTCAGTGGACGACTTCATGAGCAGCCCGCGCTACGACGAGATCGTCGAGATGCTGGGGCGGACCAACGTCGAGGCCTCGGACCAACCGGACGCCGACACTGGGCACGGACCCCGCCACGCAGCCGGGACCGCGACCGCCGGCGCCGCTGTCGCAGCCGCCGCGGGCACCGCGGTGCAGCAGTCGGCGTCCGAGGTGTCGCAGGCAGATGCCGATACCGGCGGCAACGTGCTCGCCTTGGAGTCGATCGTGCTGCACGGGTCGGCGACTACCGCGGCCGAGGCGATCACCGAGGCCGGGCAACTGCTGGTCACCGCCGGAGCCGTCGACCCCTCCTACGTCGACGCGATGCACGACCGGGAAAAGAGTGTGTCGACCTTCATGGGCAACGGTCTGGCCATCCCGCACGGCACCAACGACGCGAAGGTCTCTATCCGCCGGACCGGAATTTCATTTGTGCGCTACGACCAGCCGGTCGACTGGAACGGCAAGCAGGCGGAGTTCGTCGTCGGCATCGCCGGAGCCGGCAAGGACCACCTCGCCCTGCTCAACCAGATCGCGCAGGTCTTCCTCGACGCCGACCAGGTCGCCCGGCTGCGGGCCGCCGACAGCCCCGAGGAGGTCTCCCACACCCTGTTAGTGGTGGACCGGTAGTTTGATGCTCGTGGATTCCGTCACTCGGCAGAGTCACATCGTGGAGCTCGCCCGCGCCAACGGACGGGTGGAGGTCAACAGCCTCGCCGACGAACTCGACGTGGCCAGCGAGACCATTCGGCGCGACCTCAAAGCGCTGGCCGGCCGTCGACTCCTCAAGCGCGTCCATGGCGGGGCGGTCCCGGTGGAGACGGCCGGATTCGAATCCGGAGTCGAGTACCGCAGTCAGGTCGATCTCGCCCAGAAGCAGCGCATCGCCAAGGCGACCGTGGGGTTGCTCGACGGCGCGGAAACCGTCTACCTCGACGAGGGTTTCACGCCACGTCTGATCGCCGAGCGGCTTGCCGACCGCCACCTGACCGTGGTCACGTCGTCGCTACTGGCCGCGCAGGCGCTGTCGCACTCGACCACCGTCACCGTGCTACTGCTCGGCGGCCGAATGCGTGGCCGGACCATGGCGGTCGTCGATCACTGGGCCACGCAGATGTTGCGTGGCCTGGTGATCGACGTGGCTTTCCTCGGGACCAACGCGATCTCGCTGGAACACGGCCTGACGACGTCGGACCCGGCGGTCGCCGCGGTGAAGAGCACGGCGATCGAAGTGGCCCGCCGGTCGGTCCTGGTGGCTGCGCATTCGAAGTTCGGGGAGAGCAACTTCTGCCGGTTCGCCGAGATCTCGGAATTCGAATCCATTATCAGCGGAGTCGAACTCGATGCCGCCCAAGCCCGCCGATACGAAGTCGAAGGGCCGGTCGTCCTGCGTGTGTGAGCACGTCCCCGCCCAGACCGTTCGGCGGCCGTTGTCCGCGTCGGATCGCTCGTAGCGTGCGGCGGCTGCCGTGCTTGATGCGAGGTCGATCACTGTGTGTTCGAGGAGATCGGTGTTGTCTTCGAGGCGGGTGGCGAAGTCCGCGAACGCGACTCGCGCGTCATTCATCCGCACCGTGATGTTCTCCTAACGAGATGTACTCAATGGCTCTCTCGACCAACGGTCAGCCACTCGCACCGTCGGAGCCGTCGTCACCGGAGGCGCCTGAACTCCCCGCGCTACCCGTAGCACCGTTGGCGAAGGTGCCGGCACCGGCGCCGCCGCCGGCGCCCGCGCCGCCACCCTGACCACCGGCCGCGGCGCTGCCGCCCTCGCCGCCGGTGCCGCTGGTGCCGTCGCCGCCGAACACCCCTGCGTCACCGCCCGCGCCGCCCGCACCGCCGGGGCCGCCATCACCACCTTGGCCACCTTGGCCACCATTGCCGCCGTCACCGCCATCGCCGCCGAGGCCGCCAAAGTTCGCGTCGGCGTCCCCGCCGTCGCCGCCGTTGCCGCCATCTCCACCCGGAAGTCCGGCACTGCCGTCGCCGCCGTTGCCGCCCTCGCCGCCCTCGCCGCCGTCGCCACTGATCAGCCCGCCGCGGCCACCTTGGCCGCCCGCGCCGCCCGCAGCGCCGGTATTGCCCGCGATCCCGGTGCCGCCGTTGCCGCCGGTGCCGCCGTCGCCGCCAGTGGCGTACGCGACGCCGAAACCACCGTCGCCGCCGCTACCGCCGTCGCCACCGTCTGCGCCGGTTCCGCCGTTGCCCCCGGCGCCGCCATCTCCGCCGGTGGCGTATGAGCCGGTGGCCGAACCCTGACCGTTGCCACCGTCACCGCCGGCCTCGCCCGCGACGGTGCCCGGGTCGCCATCGCCACCGTTGGTTCCGGTCTCCTCGTCCGAATATGGGGTTCCGCCCGGCAGCGCGTACGTCGGATCACCGTCGGCGGCCTGCGTCGGCGTCGCGGCCACGGCATCAGCGGCCTCCGCCCCGTCTCCGCCGGAGCCGCCCGCACCCCCGATGCCGAACAGGAGTGCGGCGTTGCCGCCCTGACCGCCGTCACCACCGGCGACCATATCGAGGATCATCAACGCCGCCATAGCGCCGTCGCCACCATTACCGCCGTTGCCGCCGTTACCGAACAGCGCCCACCGCCCGGCGTCCCCGCCGTTTCCACCGTTGCTGCCGAGATATCCGTCGCCGCCGTCGCCGCCGTCGCCGAAGAAGGCCCCGCCGGTCCCGCCGGCACCGCCGTCCTGGCCCACAGCGGTGGCATCGCCGCCGTCGCCGCCGTCGCCGACCAGACCGGCCCGGCCGCCGGACCCGCCATTGGCTCCGTTACCGCCCTTGCCATACAGGAATCCGGCGTCGCCGCCGTTGCAGTCGGTGCCGGTGCAGTCTGCGGCGGCATCGATTCCATCGCCGATCAGCCAGCCACCGGGTCCGATCATCGGCGCATCGATCGTCGCACTGCCGTTGAACGGGAGAACCGCCGAGGCCCACGCCGCTGTCGATCTGTGTGGCGTTGCCGAGCAGTTCGCATTCCACCACGAACAGAAGGCACCCGGCGCTGCCAGCGGCACGCCGAGCGAGGCCGGCTGCACCGCGGGTGTCGTCGCGCCGTCGGCGGGTACGGTCACCTGCAGGACAGCGGCACCGACTATCGACGCGCCGGCCACTCCCGCGGTGAGGGCCGGGAGGGCATAGCCCAGCCGCCGAACAGGTCCCGCTTCTCGATGCTTGGCCTTGGTCGAAGTCATAATCGAAACTTCCGTTCGCCAGAACGCCGTCGCCGTCAGGTTCTGCGAATTACGCTAGGCCATTCACTACGTTCCCAAGACCGAAACGCGCCGTTTGTCTTACTCATGGCTGCGGACAGTCGCGTCTTTGGCGACAAGTCTGTTCGTTGAGCATCTGCTCTCGACGCGCCGGCGCGGTCGGGCTCGACCCCGTTGACGATCAAGCAGATGATGACGTCGGGGGCCGTCCTCCCTGAACCCGCGATCACAGAACTCGGCGCGTTCCCCAGCCCGGACTCCCGGCGAATCGACGGTGATCCGCGTCACCGATCCAGATCGGGGCCGTTGCCACCCGGACCGACCATGATGGCGGAGGTCGCGGCACAGGGGTCCTTGTACCCCTGTGCGCGTACCCGCCCCAGTCATATCGTTGGTGTAGTAGTCCACTGCCGCCAGCGTCGTCGGCCGGTCATCCGGGGAGAATCCATCTGACAAGGAGCACAGCTCATGACCGCTCATGCAGCCGACCGTCGCACCCCACCTGGCACAGATGACCCGCGCGGTATCGCATGGCGCGGTTTCACTCCCGGTGACTGGTGCGATGCGATCGATGTCCGGGACTTCATCCAACGCAACCACACGCCCTACGAGGGGGATGACTCGTTCCTGCGCGGACCCACCGCACGCACCGTCGAACTGTGGGAGAAGCTATCCGCGATGTTCCCGGAGGAACGCCGGAAAGGCGTCTACGACATAGATTTCCAGACGCCCGCTGCCATCACTGCGCACGGCCCCGGCTACATCGACCGGCACCGAGAGGTCATCGTCGGGTTGCAGACCGACGCACCGCTGAAACGGGCGATCATGCCCTTCGGCGGCTGGCGCATGGTGGTCAATGCACTTGAGACATATGGCTATCCGGTCGATCCGAATCTCGAGAAGGTCTTCACCGCATACCGCAAGACCCACAACGACGGCGTCTTCGACGTCTACCCACCAGCGGTGCGCGCCGCACGCGCGAACCACATCGTCACCGGACTTCCCGACGCCTACGGGCGTGGGCGGATCATCGGCGACTACCGGCGCGTCGCCCTCTACGGCGTCGATGCCCTGATCGAAGGCAAGAAGATCGATCGCCTCGAACTGGACATGGAGCGCTCGACCTCCGAGGTCATCCGCGACCGTGAGGAGAACTCCGAGCAGATCGCCGCACTCGGGGAGCTCAAGCAGATGGCGTCGGCCTACGGCTTCGACATCTCCGGTCCCGCGACCAATGCGCGAGAAGCAGTGCAGTGGATGTACTTCGGCTATCTCGCTGCGGTCAAGGAGCAGAATGGCGCCGCGATGTCGCTCGGCCGCACCTCGACGTTCGTCGATGTGTTCATCGAGCGTGATCTCGCGGAGAACACGTTGTCGGAAACCGAGGCGCAGGAGATCATCGACGATTTCGTCATCAAATTGCGCATCGTGCGGTTCCTGCGGACCCCGGAATACGATGCCCTGTTCTCCGGTGACCCGACCTGGGTGACCGAGACAATCGGCGGGATGGGCGAGGACGGCCGCGCGCTCGTGACCCGGACATCGTTTCGATATCTGCAGACGCTCTACAACCTGGGACCGGCGCCCGAGCCGAACATGACCGTGTTCTGGTCGGATCGGCTTCCGCAGGGGTTCAAGGAGTTCTGCGCCCGGGTCTCGATCGACACCTCGGCCATCCAGTACGAGTCCGACGACCTCATCCGTGACTGCTGGGGTGACGACTCCGCGATCGCCTGCTGTGTGTCGGCCATGGAGGTCGGCAAGCAGATGCAGTTCTTCGGTGCCCGGGTGAATCTGGCGAAAGCTCTGCTCTATGCGATCAACGGTGGCCGTGACGAGTTGTCCGGCAAGCAGGTCGCCCTTGCGTCGGCGCCGGTGGAGGGCGATGTTCTCGACTACGCCACGGTGATGGCGGCCTATGACAGGCTGCTGGACTGGCTGGCCGAAACCTATGTGGATGCCCTCAACTGCATCCACTACATGCACGACAAGTACGCCTATGAGCGGCTGGAGATGGCGCTGCACGACCGTGACATCCTCCGCACGATGGCATGCGGCGTCGCCGGGCTGTCGGTGGCCGCCGACTCCCTCTCGGCGATCAAGTACGCCACCGTGACTCCTGTCCGGGACGACTCGGGTCTCGTCGTCGACTATCGGGTGAGTGGCGAGTTTCCTTGTTACGGAAACGATGACGACCGCGCCGACGAGATCGCGGTGGATCTCGTAGGCCGATTCATGGACAAGGTGCGGCGCCAGCCGACCTACCGCAACGCGACCCACACCCAGTCGGTGCTGACGATCACCTCGAACGTGGTCTACGGCAAGCACACCGGCAACACCCCGGATGGGCGGCGTATGGGTGAGCCGTTCGCGCCCGGGGCCAACCCGATGAACGGTCGCGACGTGCACGGTGTGATGGCCTCCGCGCTGTCGGTGGCCAAGCTGCCCTACTCCCAGGCACAGGACGGAATCTCACTGACCACCTCGATCGTGCCGGAGGGGCTCGGGCGCACTGCGACCGAGCAGGTGACGAATCTGGTGGGCATTCTCGATGCGTACATGGTGTCGCGGGGATTCCACGTGAACATCAACGTGCTCAGCCGGGAGGTGTTGACGGACGCGATGGAGCATCCGGAGAAATACCCGCAGTTGACGATCCGGGTATCCGGATATGCCGTGAACTTCGTCCGCCTGACCCGTGAGCAGCAGCTCGACGTCCTCTCCCGCACCTTCCACGCCGGGCTGTAGGGATGCCGGTGACACGGCCGGACTCACCCCCGATGCAGGTCGCGGACCGGGAGGTCGCCGCGAGCGCACAGATCTCCGATCACCAGGTGGGATCGATTCATTCGTGGGATCTGTCCACCGCCGTCGACGGCCCCGGCACCAGGATGACGTTGTTCATGGCCGGCTGCGGAATGCGTTGCCAGTACTGTCAGAATCCCGACTCGTGGCGGATGGCCGACGGTGTCCGGCACACCGTGGACGAGGTGATGGAACGGGTGCTCCGCTATCGGACCGTCATGCAGGTCACCGGCGGCGGACTGACGATCTCCGGGGGAGAACCGCTCCTGCAGACGCGGTTCGTGATGAACGTCATCCGGCGCTGCCACGAGCTCGATATCCACACCGCACTGGACACCTCCGGTCTGTTCGGTGCCCGTCTGCACGACGTGGATCTCGACCTGGTGGATCTGGTTCTGCTCGACATCAAGTCGGGCCTGCCGGAGACGTATCGGCGGGTGACCGGCCGGCAGCTGCAGCCCACCCTCGACTTCGCGCGCCGGCTGTCCGACCGGGGGCGGCCGATGTGGATTCGCTTCGTGCTGGTCCCGGGGCTCACCGATGACGTGGACAACGTCGAGGCGATCGCAGATCTGGTGGCCGGTCTCGACGGTGTCGAACGTCTTGAGGTGCTGCCTTTTCATCAGCTGGGGCGCGAGAAGTGGGTTGCCACCGGTGAGCCCTACTTGTTGGAGGACACCCGGGCGCCGAGCGTGGACCTGCTCGCGCGTGTCCACGAGCAGTTCGCCGCTCGCGGCATCACCGTCGTCTGAGGCGCGGCCCGCCGCCGTTCTGTCGGTCGGCTGTGACTTCCATACGGCGCGCAAGACGTCACCTTCATCTTCGACGACGATCCGATGCCCCGATTTGCCCACGCGATGAGTGTTCACGCGGGTCTGATATTCCGTCCCCGACTTCGCCTGCGGCCCCGAATCGCCCCAGGTACCGCGGAAGCCACAGTCAAATAGCTCTGACCTGGGCTTTCTCGGAGCCGATGACGGGAATCGAACCCGCGTATTCAGCTTGGGAAGCTGATGTTCTGCCATTGAACTACATCGGCGTGCGAGCCGAGACTCGCGATCGACAGCGTAGCAAACGGGTCGAAGTGCGGTGATGTCGGCGCCCCGATGGATGGTGTGACGGATCGCTCGGTGGCGGAGCGGCCGTTCGGCAGACGTGGGGTGCGGGTCGGTTCCATACTCAACTGACCGCACCTGCCCGACAAAGGAGTCACGCGTGGATTACCGCGACAAGACCGTCCTGATCACCGGCGCCAGTGGAGGTATCGGCGCCGCATTTGCGAGGGCGCTCGCCGCCCGCGGATCGCACGTCATCCTGGTCGCGCGCAATGAGGCCAAGCTCAAAGAGCTCGCCACCGACCTGCACGACAGCCACGGCATACGTGCGGAATACCTGGCGGCGGATCTGTCGGAGCCCTGCGCTTCCGACGACGTCGTCGAGGAGATCGACCGGCGGGGACTCAGTGTGGACATCCTGATCAACAATGCCGGGGTCGGCATGCACTCCGATTTCGCGGACTCGGATCCGGCGCGGATTCGTCGGGAGGTCGCACTCAATGTCGGGGTGCTCACCGACCTCGCCGCCGTCTACATGTCGCGGATGACACAGCAGGGCACCGGCGCGATCATCAACGTGGCGAGTGTCGCTGCCTTCCAACCGGTCCCACACTTGGCCGTCTACGCGGCCAGCAAGGCGTATGTCCTGTCGCTCAGTGAGGCACTGTGGTGGGAGGGGAAACAGCACGGGGTCAAGGTGCTCGCCGTGTGTCCGGGCGCGACCGACACCGGGTTCTTCGAGGCGGCCGGCGCCAACGCCGACTCCGTCGGACCGCGACGGTCCACGAGTCAGGTGGTCAACACCGCGCTGCGGGCGCTCGAGGCGGGCAAGCCCAGCGTTGTGGACGGGCTCTACAACGCGGTGGCCGTCGCCATCAGCCAGGTCGTACCGCGTCGACTCGCGCTTGCCGTTGCCGAACTGGCGGTCCGGGCCAGCGGCCAGGGCTGAGCAGGAGAAACCGCCGAAACAATGGGTAAACCTACCGGAAGGTTTGTAAAAACCGACCGGCAGGTTTATTATTGGGATCGTGAGTCCTGCGCAACCATCCACGGCGAAGGGTGTCGCGACCCGGGCCCGATTGCTCGAGGTGGCTGCCGTCGGATTCGCCGAAAAAGGCTATTCGGCAACGAAATTCAGTGAACTCATCACTGCCTCCGGCCTCACCAAGGGGGCGTTCTACTTCTACTTCCCATCCAAGGCGGCGTTGGCCGCGGCCGTGATCGCCGACCAGGAACGCCGATGGGTCGAGCAGGTGGAGTGTCGGGTGTTGGCACACCCGACGCCGACCGAGCAACTGGCCGACCTGCTGCCGGCGATGCTCGATCTGCTCGAGCGCGAACCCGGCGCCTGGAGTGTGGTGCGGTTGGCCAACGAGCTCGGGGCCGACGACGTGCTGGAGGACGTGACCCAACCGACCGAGGCGTGGGTGGAGTTGCTCACCGGCATCATTCGCGCCGGCCAGCAGACGCGAGAATTCCGTGCCGAACTCGACGCCGAGGGGCTGGCGACGGTCCTGGTGGGCGCCTTCCATGGCATCAAGGGCCTCGTCGACGTCGGCACACCCGCCGACCGTGGCCCGCAGCTGGCCCGGCACGCCGACATCCTCGCCGACCTGGCGTTCGCCGGCCTCGGCATCCTCCACCATCCGACACCCTGACCGACAGGAGCGACCCGATGGACTATCGGGACAAGACCGCATTGATCACCGGCGCCAGCGGCGGCATCGGCGCCGAGTTCGCACACACGTTGGCGGCCGAAGGATCTCACCTGATCCTCGTGGCCCGCAGCGAGGACAAGCTCGCCGCACTCGCCGACGAACTGGCCGCTCGGCACGGCATTCGTGTCGAGGTCATCCCAGCCGACCTGTCCCTGCCAGGCGCGGCCGAAACCCTGATCACCGAGGTGGACAAGCGAGACCTGACCGTCGACATGCTGATCAACAACGCCGGTTTCGGCACACACGGCGACCTCGTCGACGCCGACCCCGGTCGCATCAGCGACGAGGTGGCGCTCAACGTCGCCACCCTGACCGACCTCACCACGGTCTACTTCCAGCGGATGGCCCACCGTGGCGTCGGTGCCATCGTCAATGTGGCCAGTACCGCTGGGTTCCAACCGATCCCACACATGGCCGTCTACGGCGCCACGAAGGCCTACGTCCTGTCGTTGAGTGAGGCGCTGTGGTGGGAGGGCCGACAGCTCGGCGTGAAGGTTCTCGCACTGTGCCCGGGGGCGACCGATACCGATTTCTTCGACGTGGCCGGCTCCGCGGATGCGGCCGTCGGCGCGCGGCGCACGACGCGGCAGGTGGTCGACACCGCGCTGCGTGCGCTGGACGGCGGCAAACCTAGCGTGGTCGACGGGGTGCCGAACCGGATCATGGCCGCGTCGAACCGCTTTGCGCCGCGCCGACTGGTGCTGGCGATCACCGAGCGGGCGGTGCGGCCGCGCCGCCGCGCCTGATTGCGCGCATCACCACCGCGCAGCCGACACCGGCACCCGATTTGTCGACGCCTTCGGTGCGGCCGGGCGCGTGTCCTCGGCGAGACACATCGAACGCAACACGTTGTGGTACACGACGAGTCCGTACAGGTTGGGTGCGCCGAGGAGACCGGTGGACTTCGGGATCATGTCGGCGGTGATGCCGGCGTCGGGGAACAAATCGTTGAGCAGAGCCGCGGCAGGGTCCACCCCGCCCTGGGACCAGGCCAACTCGACCATGTGCGCGGCCAACGCGTAGGCGTAGTACGCCGCGGTCAGCGTCTTGGTCACCGACAGGTCGGCGATCGGTACCGTCGCGGCGAAGTCGTCACCCTGATTGCGGTTGTGGCTCAATCCGATCACCACGTCGAGGGGCGCGCCACCGACGTACGGGATCAGCACGCCGATCTGAGAGATGACGTATTCGGCGGTGTTGTAGTCGGCGGGATCGGCCGGGATGAGGTTCTGATGTACTCGGGTCTGCTGCATCCACTGCCGCACATCGTCGCCCATCGCAGCGATCCGGCGATCGGTCGCCGCGTCGGAGGTAATCGACTGGAGGTACGTCGAGGTCCGCTCGACGATCCGCGACAGCGGCAAGGTGCCGATCGCGGGGCACGTCTCCGGGTCGGCGAGGTCCACCTGATCGGCGATGTCGCGCAGCAGCGCGGGCACCGACCCGGTGAAACGGAGATCCTTGACAGCCTTGCCCGCGTTCTCCTTCTCCGAGCGGGACACCGAGACGATGCACGCATCGATCAGACGCGCACTGACGGCCTGGTACACCTGCGTCGCGGCGAATACCCCGAGCAGGATCGGCAGGGTGATCAGGGTGCCGACGCTGATCGGCCCGGCCACGGTCGCGATCGACGGCACGGTCCGACGGGCGATCGTCAAGGGCACCATCACTGTCACATATAGGTACAGCCACACCGTCTCCACGGCCTGCGCGACGGTCAGGTTCTCCACTGGGATCGCCTCGGTCGCATCACCCTCGCGCACGTTGAGCAACTGGGTCACGATCCACTGCGAGATCGGATCCCGATAGGTCATGATCGGGCTCTCGTCGTCGGCGCCCATGTCATAGGGGTGATTGGAGACCGCGAGCTTCGAGATCCGCAGTCCCTGCATGTCCCGATGGGCCCGCGCTTTGATCGACGGGGCCCGTTTCTGCATCTCGGGTGGCATCGTCGGTAGCAGAGAATCAAAGATCGCGTCGTAGACGGCCCCGAACGTCGCGAACCGTGAGCCGACGCACTCCTCGGGCTCGTCCCTGGCGTCCGCAGGCCGCGGACTCGCCGTGGACGGCGAGACCGGGGCGGCCGACGCCACTGCGCCGACACCGCGTTCGGCACCGAAGGACACCGTGACCGCGGTCACCACCAGCATGACAACCGCGACCACCAGCGCGCGTCGGCGCGCACGACCATCGACCACCAAACCGAAACCCCCACGCCCGCGCATCTACCTCTGCCACCTGTGTCTCGCACACATCACGCGCTGATCACGTGACAGTCACGCGGGTCACTGTAAAAGAGGATTCGGGCGGTTGGCCATGCTTCGGGCAGATTCGCATCTGGTTCGACAGCCGGCGGTCATCGGTCGTTCACCAACCCGCGTCGGCTAACCTCACAGCGTGCTCCTCTCCGACCGCGACATCCGCGCCGAGATCGCCGACGGACGGTTGGCGCTCGAGCCGTTCGATCCCGCCTTGGTGCAGCCGTCCAGCGTGGATGTGCGGCTGGATCGGCTCTTCCGGGTCTTCAACAACACGAAGTACACCCACATCGATCCGGCGCAGCGTCAGGACGAACTGACCTCTCTCGTCGAACCCGCCGAGGGTGAGCCGTTCGTGCTGCATCCGGGAGAGTTCGTGCTCGGCTCCACCCTGGAGGTCTGCAGCCTGCCCGACGACCTCGCCGGGCGGCTGGAGGGCAAGTCATCGCTGGGTCGGCTGGGACTGCTCACCCACTCGACGGCGGGCTTCATCGACCCGGGCTTCTCCGGCCACATCACCCTGGAGTTGTCGAACGTCGCCAACCTCCCGATCACCCTCTGGCCCGGGATGAAGATCGGCCAGCTCTGTCTCATCAGACTGTCGAGCCCGGCCGAACACCCCTACGGCAGCTCGTCGGTCGGCTCGAAATACCAGGGGCAGCGCGGACCGACGCCGTCACGCGCCTATCTGAACTTCACGCGACCCGCCGACTGACGGCGCAGCGTCCGATTCTGATCGCATTCACCTTCGACTTTCCGTGTTCACCCGCTCGATCGGGGCGGGTCACGTCGCCGTAGCGTCAAGGACGGAAACCCCGCGTACCCAAAGAGTCATGAAGCTGACTGTGATCGGGTGCGGCTACCTCGGAGCCACCCACGCGGCCTGCATGGCCGAGTTGGGACACGACGTGCTGGGTGTGGACGTCGACGCGGAAAAGGTGGCCCGTCTGCAGGCCGGCGAGGTGCCGTTCTTCGAACCCGGCCTGTCCGACGTGCTGCGTCGCAACCTGGCCGCGGGACGGCTGCGTTTCACCACCGACCACCGCGAGGCCGCCGACTTCGCGTCCGTGCACTTCCTCGGCGTCGGCACCCCGCAGCTGCGTCGCGGATACGGCGTCGACCTCTCGCATGTCGAAGCGGCCGTCGACGCGTTGACGCCGCTGGTCCGCGGCGAACACCTCATCATCGGCAAGTCGACGGTGCCGGTGGGTACCGCGGCGGCGCTCGCGCAGCGGATCGCGGTGCTCGCCGCGCCCGATGCACACATCGAGCTCGTGTGGAGCCCGGAGTTCCTGCGGGAGGGGTTCGCCGTCGAGGACACCCTCGACCCGGACCGCCTGGTGCTGGGCACCGATCCCAACCGCGCCGACGGCCCGGCCGCACAGGTGCTCGGCGAGATCTACCGCGAGATCCTCGCTTCCGGTGTCCCGTTCATCCAGACCGACTGGGCAACAGCGGAATTGGTCAAGGTATCGGCGAATGCCTTCCTGGCCACCAAGATCTCGTTCATCAACGCGGTCAGCGAGATCTGTGAGAACGTCGGCGCCGACGTCTCCACACTGGCCGACGCGATCGGCTACGACAACCGCATCGGTCGCCGATTCCTCAACGCCGGACTGGGTTTCGGTGGTGGCTGCCTCCCCAAGGACATCCGCGGTTTCCTGGCCCGCGCGGACGAGGTCGGCGCCGGTCGGGCACTGCGATTCCTGCGCGAGGTCGACGCCATCAACACCCGTCGCCGCGCGGCGCTCGTCGACCTGGTGGCCGAGGCGGTCGGCGGGGACGTGCTGGGCGCCAACATCGCCATCCTGGGCGCGGCCTTCAAACCGGAGAGCGACGACGTCCGCGACTCGCCCGCACTCAATGTCGCCGGCCAGCTGTCGCTGCGCGGGGCGACGGTGACCGTTTTCGACCCGAAGGCGACCGCCAACTCGCGTCGTCTCTACCCGACGCTGGAGTACGCAGACTCCGCGGTGCACGCCTGCGATCAGGCCGACGCGGTCGTGGTGGCGACCGAATGGGCCGAGTTCGTGCACATGCTGCCCGAGGAACTGTCCGACGTCGTGCGGGCCCGGGTCATCGTGGACGGTCGGCGTTGCCTCGACGCGGCAGCGTGGCAGGCGGCCGGATGGCAGCTGCATGCCCTGGGCGGGCCGATGCGGCCAACGGTCTCGCACTTTCCGACCGACCCGACCCCGGGCGCCGATCCCGTCGCCCCGGAGATCGCCCGACCGCGCGCCTGAGGCCGTCATGTTAGTGTCGTGACCGCACGTCATCTCGAGCGACATCGCCGAGGCGGGCACGCGGGGGAATCTACGGACGCAGGGCATCGGATCGGATGACAGACGACTCGACGGATGGCGATCGGTCGGTCGACGCGACCACCGACTTCGACGAACGTCCACTCGCCCCATCTCTACTCGGGGCCATCGCGGCCCGGCACGCGGCGCGCGGTATCCCGGCCGATCGGCCGTTCCTCGTGCTCGATGTACGCCCCGGTGGCCTGCGGGTGGGGCTCGCCGACCCGCGACTCGAATCGGTGACCGGCGACCGCGTCGCCCCGGGTATCCGCCCGGCGGTGCTCGACCAACTGCTCGCCGATCATCTCGTGCGCACCGGTCGCATCGCCGAGCCGACCAGCGATGAGTGGACCGCGGAGGTACTCGACCTCGCCGAGCGAGCCCGCGTTCGCCTGTCCACCTCCGACGCCACCTTCATCATGGGTCGCGAGCATGTCCGGTTTGTTCGGGTAGCTCGACGCGACCTGGACGAAGCTGCCGAGTCCCTGACCGATCAAGTCGCCGGGCTCTGCGACGAGGTCGCCCGAACCGCTACCGAACCGGTGACGTCGGTGGTGCTCGTGGCGGGACACCAGTTGTGGCCGGGGCTGCCCACGGCGCTCGCCGCCCGCGTCTCGATGCCCGTCCTCGGGATCGGCTCCGACGACGACACGCCTCACGACGCCCTGCCCACGGCGCCTGCCGGCCCCGAGGTCGGCGGCTCGGTACCCCCGGCGGTCACCGAGACGCCGCGGGCGAACTCGATGACATCAGCGTTCCGCGACACCGGGCGCGACGCCGAACCCGTTGCGGTGGTACCCGTCGCGCAGCCCTCGCAGTCGGGCGACTTCCCGGCCGCCTGGATCGACGATGTGACGACGCCGATCACCGAGCCGATCGCCGTGGTGACGGCAGCGCAGGATCGGGCCGGCGCGCCGGCGGACGACCCCGGTGCGCCGGTTGTTCACCCACATTCCGCGAATGTCGAAGCGGCGACCGCTGCCGTCGACGACCCGTATCTGCTCGACGCGCCCGTCACGCCCGTAGATCCGGCACCGCGAACGGTCGTGGACGCGGGGCCGCCCCCGCCCCCGAGCGGCTACGATCCGCGTGAGTGGGCGTTCGAGCCGACCGGCGCCGAGCGACCCGTATCCGTTCGACAAGCCCGGCCGCGCATACCGAAACGCTTGTTCGCGGGCGTGGGCGCCGCCGGTGTGGTCGCCGTGATCGCCGTGACGGTCGCCGTCGCCGTCACCGGTGCAGAGCCCCAGGATCGATCGGCCGCATCGCCGGCCGCCACACAGACCGTCGTCGATGGGCCACCGCCGGACTACGCCGACCCGGCCGACGTGGTGGATGCCGGGGTCGCAGCGGCACGCTACACGCCGCCTCCGCCGCCGCCACCGACCACCACCAGCGAGCCCACACAGCAGCAGCAGAATCAGCCGCGTCCGAGGCCGCGGCCGCGTCAGCGGGTCATCCCCAATCCGATTCCTGGTCTGCCGCCGATCATCCTGCCCGGCTGACCGAGTGCACCGTCGGGCGTGTGCTGCGGGTTTGTTCGGACTGTGTGCTGTCGAGTTGCGTGTTACCGTCGGGTTTCCGGCAGGTTCGGACACCCGAGCTGCCGGGCCGGTTGATCGATGATCAGGGTGTCCTGACATTTGGAGAACCGGCAACCAGCCGGCATGCGTTCCGGACATGCTCGATACCGCAGGGCATCAGGTCCGATGAGAGATCTCCCAGCAACCCTCGGTCGTGACACCGCCACGACGACCGACGATCCCCCGCGACGCCCGCTCGAACCCGGCCGTCGCGTAGGCCGGCATCGAGACGATACGACGATCGCGCGTGCGGAGCTGTCGCCGGAGTGGCCGGACGATGGTCCGATCCCGAGTGATCACCCGCTGCCCGAGCGGATCGCGACCCTGCCGCCGGAACGTCGGGGTCGTTCGCGGAAGAAGATGGCGAAACCCCTGGTGGCGCTCGGAATCGTCACGGTCTGCGCGATCATCGGGATCGGAGCTGCGCTCGTCGTCGCGGGGGTCATCGCGTTCTTCGCCGGCGACAACGCGGACAATCCGGACGGACTGTCCGCATTCATCGACGGCGCACAGCGCTCGGCTCCGGCACAACCCGCCGGTCCGGCGACCGGCGCTGCCGATCGCCTCGACCCGACACAACTGGCCGATGCCCGGCAGCCGGCGGCACGGTATGTCCCACCGCCACCACCGCAGCAGACGTATTCAACCCCGGATTCGACGCCGGGTGGGCCACCGGCACAGCGTCGTCCGCAGGACCGGCAGGCGACTCCGCCGCCGCCACCGGCCCCACCCCCGATCCCGGTTCCGCCGCCACCTCAGCAGCGGACCATCCCCAATCCGATTCCCGGGCTGCCGCCGATCGTCATACCGTTCTGACGCGGGAGGCCGGCTCCTCAGGGTTCCGAGGTCACCGCGGGGGTGTCCGAGGAATCGCCGGCGGATGCGCGTGCCCGGTTCAGGTATTCACTGAGTTGTCGGGCGAGGTCGCGATCCAACGCGCGGTCGAGGGCGTTGTGCGCCGACACCGAGCCGGCGCGTCGTAGTTCGCCCAGAAGTTCTGTCGCCCAATCAGATTCGGCAGTCGTTTGCGGCAGCCAACCGTCTTCGTGCCCTTCGGTGACCGCACGCCGACCCGCGGAGATGACGATGGTGGCGACGGCCGACATCTGGTGGTCGAGATGGCCGTGCACATCCAGGATGCCGCTGAGGGGGAGTCCGAGTTTCACCAGCCGGCCGTAGGCGGAGACGGTTTCCTGATCGAGGACGACGTAGCGGTCGGGCGGATCGCCCGGGCCATCGGGTTCGACCAGCCCGTACTCGGCGAGCCGCTCGTAGTGGGCGGGGTTGCCCGAGTTGAGCAGGTTCCGCAGGTCGTCGGCGGACACCGTGGTCGAGGTGGCCGTGGACCAGGGCTCGGAGACCAGTTCCTCGAGTCCGAGGACCTTCGCCAGGTTCTCGCCGCGTTGCAGTCCGGAGAGGAACTCACCGATGTGACGGATGGTGAAGCCGCGTTTGAGTAGATCGTTGATCACCTTGAGGCGCGCCAGGTGGGCGTCGGTGTAGATCGCGATGCGGCCGCGACGCAGGGGCCGCGGCAGTAGGCCGCGGTCCTGATAGCCGCGGACATTGCGGGTGGTGGTGCCGGCGGCGCGCGCGAGATCGTCGATCCGGTATTCGGTCATCGCGACATTCTCCCAGATGGTGCGCCATTTCCGACGCGGGACACTGGTCAGGCTCGGATTCCTCGTGCGATCAGATCGAGCAGCTGGGCGTAGTTGACCGACGGATCGAGGAATGGGGGATGCGAGGCGGCCAATTCGAGGCTCACCGCACCGTGCACGCACGCCCACACCTGTCCGGCGAGTACGTACGGATCGCCGGCCATGATGATCGCGGCCGCCTGACCGTAGCGGATGATGTCGGCGAGCACCTCGAACGCCTCGGCCGCCACGTCGTCGTCGGGGTGGCATTCGGTGGAGAACATCAACTCGTAGAGGCGGGGATTGGCGAGCGCGAACTCACGGTAGCGGCGTCCGCTGGCCAGCAGACGCGCGGCGGGGTCGGCCTCGGTGGCCGCGATCTGGGAGCCGAACTCCCCGAAGCCGTCGGTGACCACCGCGTCGAGCAGTCCGTCTTTGCCGTCGAAGTGGTTGTACACCCCCATCGGTGCGACACCGGCCTCGGTGGCCACCGCGCGCACTGTCAGCGCGGCGGCCCCGTCGCGCTCGAGGAGTCGGCGACCCGCGGCAATGAGGTTGGCGCGGACCTCGGTCGCCGGGGTCCGGGAGTTCTTCGTCGGAGACATGTTGACAACTCTACTAGCACAGCGTTCTACTTGAGTAGAACAACGTGCCACAACAGTATGACGATGTCCTAATAATCCTCGTGAAGGAGAAGCCTCATGCGTACTCGCTGGTGGGCCCTGGCGGCCCTGTGCTTTGCCGAGTTGTTGGTGATGGTCGACAACACGATCGTCAACGTCGCGCTGCCGACCATGGCGCGTGACCTCGATGCCGGGATCTCCGGGTTGCAGTGGATCGTCGACGCCTACACCCTGGTGTTCGCCGGTCTGCTGCTGACCGGCGGCTACCTCGGTGACCGGTTCGGGCATCGGCGGATGTTGCTGAGCGGCATCGTCGGATTCGCCGGTGTGTCTGCGCTGGCGGCGTCGTCGCAGACGCTCGGGCAGTTGATCGCGGCGCGGGCCGGGCTGGGTCTGTTCGCCGCGCTGGTGTTCCCGGCGACGCTGGCGATCATCGTGTCGATCTTCGTCGAGTCGCGTGAACGTGCTGCAGCCGTGGGTATCTGGGCGGCGACGTCCGGTGTGGCGGTGGCTGTCGGTCCGGTGCTGGGCGGTTGGTTGCTCGAGCACTATGCCTGGTCGTCGGTGTTCTGGGTGAATCTCCCGGTGGCCGCGATCGCGGTGGTTGCCATCGTGGCAGTGGTTCCCGGTACCCGGCCCGAGCGTGTCTCGCGGTTCGACTTCGTCGGGCTCGGGCTGTCGGTGATCGGTCTCGGGCTGCTGACGTATTCGGTGATCGAGGGACCGCACCTCGGATGGACCGATCCGCGCACGATCGGTGGCCTCGCCATCGCCGTCGGTGCGCTCGGCCTGTTCGGCCGGCGGGAACTGACCATCGATCACCCGATCCTCGACGTCCGGTTGTTCGCCAACCGGCATTTCGCCACCGCCGCGGGCATGATCAGCGTCGCGTTCTTCGCGCTGTTCGGATTCATCTTCCTGATCACCCAGTTCTTCCAGGCGGTGCAGGGCTACGGCCCACTGGAGGCGGGCCTGCGGACCCTCCCGTTCGCGGTGGTGATGGCGGTGTTCTCGCCGGTCGCGATGGCGCTGTCGCACCGTTTCGGTCCGCGCCCGGTCGCTGTCGGCGGTGCGGTGCTGATGTCCGGTGGGTTTGCGCTGGTGGAGATCTCGTCGCGGACGTCGGGATACTGGGAACTGATCATCTGGTCGATGTCGCTGATGGCGATGGGGCTGGCGTTCATCTCCGGGCCGTGCACCCAGGTCATCATGGATGCGTTGACCCCGGCGCAGGCCGGCGCCGGCTCGGCGGTCAACGACACGACCCGCGAGATCGGCGGCACCCTCGGCGTCGCGGTGCTGGGGTCGGTGTTGACCTCGGTCTACACCTCCGGGGTGGGCGAGCGACTCGCCGCGCTCGGGCTTCCACAGGCGGTGACCGGGGTCGCCGAGGAGTCGGTGATGGCCGGTGTCGAGGTGGCGCGTCAGGCGCCGGCGGCCGTCGGTGCACAACTGCAGATCGCGGTGCAGGAGGTCTTTGTCGACGGACTGCACAGCGCGGTGTGGGTCGCTGTCGCGATCACCGCGGCCGCAGCCCTCGCGGCGGCCTATCTGCTGCGCGGTGCGCCTGTCGCTCCCCCGGCGCCGGGCGAGGGTCGGTCATCGGCCGAACCCGCGGGCGCCGCCGGCCTACAGGTCGAGCGTGAGGTCACCGCCGGAACTGCGTGAGACACACGTCAGGAAAGCGCCCGCTGCGCGCTCGGGCTCGGTGAGGATGTTGTCGCGGTGATCGGCGTCGCCGGCCAGCATCCTCACCTTGCAGGTGCCGCAGAATCCTTGCCGGCAGGAGTACGGCACCGACGGAATCTCCCGGCGCAGTGCCGCCAGCGCCGTCTCGTCGGCGGCCACCGGAATCCGGCGGCCGGTCGACGCGAGGGTGATCGTGAACGGCTCGCCGTTGTCCACCGGCGGTGGGCTGAATCGCTCGTAGTGCAGCTCGATGTCGCGTCGATCGGCGAGATGGGCCCAGAGCGCCTCCAGTATCGGCACCGGACCGCAGCAGTACACCGCCAGTCCGGAAGGCGTGCAGCCGGTTTCGGGGTCCACCGATCCCAGCAGGGCGTCCATGGTCGGCAGTCCGTGTTCATCGTCGGTCCGGATCTGGACTCGATCGCCGAAGCGCGCGAGTTCGTCGATGAACGGGATCGACTCCCGGCTCCGGCCGGTGTATATCATCGACCAGTCGAGTCCGAACCGGTCGGCGGCAGCCATCATCGGCAGGATCGGGGTGATGCCGATGCCGGCGGCGATGAAGCGGACCGATCGGGCCGGCGATCCGTGGCCCGGTATGGACAGTGGAAAAGCGTTGCGCGGACCCTTGATCGACACCTCGGTGCCCACGGTCAGCGTGTCGTGGACCTCGATCGACCCGCCGCCGCCGTCCGGGATGCGGCGGACCGCGATGCGGTAGTGAAGCCGGTCGGCCGGGTCGCCGCACAGCGAGTACTCGCGCATGCGGCCGGACGGCAACAGCAGATCGAGATGGGCGCCGGGATGCCAGCGCGCCAGCGGACCGCCGTCGGGCGCGCCGAAGGTCAGCGCGACCACATTCTCGTCCTCGGCCACCATCGTTCGGTCCACGACCCGAAGGACGGTGACCCCGTCGTCGGTGGCCGGTACGTGTAGCGGCGCCAGCGGACGCCAGAACGGCCACCACATCTTCGCGATCAGGGTGCCGACGCGCAGCAGCGGATCGTGACGCCACCGGCCGTAGAGGTGCGGTGGGGGAGAGGTCATCTCCGTGCTGTGCGGGTGTGCGCGCTGATTCATCGGTTCAGCCCGCGTTGCGCGCAGCCGGTGAGGCCGCGAGGTAGGCGACCGCTTGCGCGGTACTACCGATCTCGTTGGGATGGAAGCCCGGTCGGAAGTAGCTGAAAGTGGCCAGCACGATCTTGCGCATCTTGGGTAGCACCCCGGCGCGCACCCCGCGATGGTAGTGGTACTGACGCTGAAAGAAGTTGTACCGCACCGTCGGGTCCTGGCGCATGATGTAGCGGAAGCCCCGATTGATCAGCAGTAGCAGGATCGGTAGCACCACCAGCATGGCGCGGCCGCGTCGCAGGTAGCTGTCGCCGAAGTAGACGGCCACCTCGTGTGCCACCGCGCGGTGCTCGACCTCCTCGGCGCCATGCCAGGTGAACAGATCGGTCATGCCGGGATCTGCGCCGGATTCCACCCAGGAGTTGTTGAGTGCGAAATCGCCGAGGATGGCGGTGTAGTGCTCGAGAGCCGCGATCAACCACAGCCGCTCCACGAGGTGCTTCTGCCGGGCGACGGGGGTCCCGGAGTCCCTGGGGCCCAGCACCTTGCGGAAAATCCACTCCATCTGCCGCTGATAGGGGCGGGGATCGATCCCGCGGGTGTCGAGGAACGCCCAGAGGACATGGTCGTGGGCTTCGGCGTGCATGGCCTCTTGTCCGATGAAACCGCGCATCGTCGCGGCGAGTTCGTCATCGGCGACCAGGGGCAGTGCCTCGTTGTAGGTCTGTACGAACCACCGTTCTCCCTCCGGCAGCAGCAGATTGAGCACGCTGATGAAATTGGATGCCACCGGATGGTCGGGAATCCAGTGCAGCGGGGTCTCGGACCAGTCGAACGTGACGTTGCGCGCGTGCAATTCGACCGGACCCGGATCGGAGCCGTCGACGTCGAGAGGTTGGCCGCTCATGGTTACCCCACCACCTTCTGACGCGCGCCGAGCCGCGACAGCCATGGTGTGAATCGATAGATGCGGTAGCCGATCTTGGCCTCAGGGGTGACCGGGACGACCGCCTTGTTGCCGATGATGGCATCGACGATCTCGCGCGCCACCCGGTCGGGTGTGAATCCGCGGCGCCGGTACAGGCCGTCGAGTCGTCGGCGTTCGGTTTCCTCCTCGGCGGCGGGCAGGCCCGCGATCGGCGTGGCACTGACGATGTGCGTGTCGACGATGCCGGGACAGATCGCCGAGACCCCGATCCGATGCTCGCCGAGCTCGGCGCGCAACGACTCCGAGAACAACAGCACGCCCGCCTTCGAGGCGGAGTAGAGCCCGAGTGACCGCTGGGGTGTGAACGCCGCCGCCGACGACACGTTCACGATGTGCCCGCCGATCCCGCGTTCCGCCATCAGCCGACCGAATACGCGGCTGCCGGAGATGACCCCGCGCAGGTTCACGCCGAGCAACCGGTCGACCTGCTCGTCGGTGGCGGCCAGGACGCTTCCGGCCAGACCGATTCCGGCGTTGTTGATCACGATGTCGGGGGTGCCGTGTCGATCACGCACGGACTCGGCGAAGGCGGCCAGCGCACCGACGTCGGCGACGTCGAGCTCGTAGGGCGAGGCCTGCGTGCCCAATGCCTTGCTCTGCCGGGCCGTCTCGTCCGCGCCGGCGAGATCGATGTCGGCGAGGATCAGTTCACATCCCTGTTCGGCCAGGGCGAAGGCGGTCTCGCGGCCGATGCCGCTGCCGGCGCCGGTGATCACAGCCAGTTTCCCCGACAACGGGTGTGGCGTGCCGAAGACGCGGGTGCGGTCCACCCGCGCGGCGATGGCCGGCGTCGAACGCGACGCATGGGTCGCGATGAAGTCGGATGCGCTGCGCACCAAGTGATCCGGGTTGGTGTAGGGCAGCCAGTGACCGGTCGGGGTGCTGCGCCGCCACAACCGCTGGGTATAGCGGTGGGTGTCGTCGAAGATCGCCGGGCGCAGCGCGATGTCGCGCTCGTTGACCAACTCGAGTGTCGGTACCGAGGTCGGCCGGGTGCGCGGGTCGGCCAGCTTGGCACGGATATTCGCGCGGTACAGCCGGAGCCCGGAGATCATGTCGGCGCGCAGGGTGTCGCCGACGATGACATTCGCCCGCGGCGTGCCCTCGATCAGATGCAGGAATTCGCGCCACAACGTCGGTGACCCGGCGACGCCGAAGAACAGCCGCGGTACTACCGGCAGCTGGAAGAACACCGTATACGCCGAGGAACCAGCCTGTGCCAGCACGTCCTTCACGTGCCGCGGGGTGGGGCGCGACAGACTCTTGCGTGCCCACGCGCCCAGCTGATCCAGGTTGGGGCCCGACACCGACACGAATGAGGCGATCCGACTCTCAGCCCCGGGCTGTGTCACCGCTTCCCACGCCTGCACCGACCCCCAATCGTGCCCGACCACATGGATCGGTCGTTCCGGGCTCACCGCCTCGCCGACCGCGAACAGGTCGTCGGCGAGTGCATCGAGCCGGTAGGCGGCGTCGCCCTCGGGACGGTCGCTCTCACCGAAACCGCGGCAGTCATAGGCGACGACATGGAAGTCGCGGGCCAGCGCCGGCGCGACATGGGTCCACAGATGGTGCGTGTCGGGCCAGCCGTGCACCAGCAGGACCGTGGGGCGGTGCTCGCCGCTGTCGTCGGCGGCCGACCCGGCCACTTCGAAGACGGCCAGCGACACGCCGCCGTTGCGGACCCATTGCTTACGCCAATCGACCATGCGACTCCCCTTCGAGACGATCGAATGGTTGTAGACGTTACCAAGCGTCACACCAATGGGTCCAGGGTTGTGTGTGACGAAGAGTCACGGGAAGGGGCGGCCGTGTGACGTGACTGGAAACCGCACCAACAGAACGACCCGAGGGGATATCCCCTCGGGTCGACGTCAGGAAGCGGATTTCAGGAGGTCACTGTCGGTAGGACGACAGGAAGTTGCCGATCCGGTCGATCGCCTCGTCGAGGTCGCGGGCCCAGGGCAGGGTGACGATCCGGAAGTGGTTGTGGTCGGTCAGATTGAAGCCGGTGCCCTGCACCACCAGGATCTTCTCCTGCAGCAGCAGATCCTGGACGAACAGCTCGTCGTTGTGGATCTCGTGCACGTTGGGGTCCAGCCTCGGAAAGGCGTACAGCGCGCCCATCGGTTTCACGCAGCTGACACCGGGGATGGCGTTGAGCTTGTCCCAGGTCACGTTGCGCTGCTCGAAGAGGCGCCCGCCCGGTGCGACGAGCGCGTCGATGCTCTGATACCCGCCGAGGGCCACCTGAATGGCGTGCTGGCCGGGCACGTTGGAACACAGCCGGGTCGATGCGAGGATGCCGAGTCCCTCGATGAAGCCGCGCGCATGCTCCTTGGGGCCGGTCAGTACCAGCCAGCCGGCCCGGTATCCGCACACCCGGTAGGCCTTGGACAGTCCGTTGAAGGTCAGGCACAGCAGATCCGGCGCGAGCGAGGCGACATTGATGTGCTCGGCGTCGTCGTAGAGGATCTTGTCGTAGATCTCGTCGGCCATGATCAACAGCGAATGCTGCCGGGCGAGTTCGACCAGCTGCTCGAGCACCTCACGGGAGTAGACCGCGCCGGTCGGGTTGTTCGGGTTGATGATGACGATCGCCTTGGTGCGGTCGGTGATCTTGGATGCGATGTCGGCGACGTCGGGGTTCCAGCCGTTCTCCTCGTCGCACCGGTAATGCACCGGGCGGCCACCCGACAGCGAGGTCATCGCCGTCCACAGCGGATAGTCCGGTGCCGGGATCAGCACCTCGTCGCCGTCGTTGAGCAGTGCCTGCATCGTCATGGTGATCAGCTCGGACACGCCGTTGCCCAGGATCACGTCATCGACGTCGAAGTAGGGGAAGTCCGGGATCAGCTCATATCGGGTGACCACCGCGCGGCGCGCCGACAGCACGCCGGCCGACTCCGAATAGCCTTGCGAATAGGGGAGTGCGTGGATCATGTCGCGCATGATCACGTCGGGCGCCTCGAACCCGAACAGTGCCGGATTGCCGATGTTCAGCTTCAGAATCCGATGTCCCTCGGACTCGAGCCGGGCCGCGTGCGCGTGTACCGGACCCCTGATCTCGTAGCACACGTTCTGCAGCTTCTGGGACTGCTCGAGTGGCTTGAGGTTCTGGTTCAGATGCGATACATGCGGTCTACTCACGAGTTCAATTGTGACAGTCCAGCGCAAACGGGTTTTCTGGGCACCGGTGTCCGTGGCAGCGGTGGTGTGGCACACACCTCGAAACGACAACACCACCTTGGTTGCATTCCAAGGTGGTGTTGCCGAAATGAGGTGACGGCCTGCTGACTACGAGTGGCCGGGCCGCTTCTTGCCCGCGGCGATCCCGAAGCCCTTGGCCTTGGAGGCGCCGGCCTCGGCGATCGTCTTGTCCGGAGACCCGTTGGGCGACGGTGCCGATTCCTCGGCAGGGGAATCGGTTTCGGTCGAGTCCTCGACAGGTGCTTGCGCCGTCTCCGGCTCTGCCGCGGGCTCGGCCGGTTCGGGTTCGCGCGCAGCCGGCTCCGGCGTCGCGGCCGGTGCCGCCGATGCCTTGCCGATTCCGCCCGGCCGTTTCTTGCCGGCGGCCATGCCGAAGCCCTTGGCCTTGCCGGGCTTGGCTTCCGTGGCGGCAGCTGTCGTGGACGGCGCTTCGTCGGCCTCGGCCGTGCCGGCGGCCGGGGCCTCGGCCGACTCGGCGGGAGCCTCCGGCGCGGCCGGTGCCGACGGCGCAGCTGCGGCAGGTGCCGCGGCCTTCCCGATCCCGCCCGGCCGCTTCTTGCCCGCCGCCATGCCGAAGCCCTTGGCCTTACCCGCCTTGGCCTCCGTCGCGGCGCCGCCGGTATCGGCGGCTGCGGCTTCGGTGTCGGCGGTCGGTGCGGCCTCGGGCGCCGACTCGGCTTCGGCGACCTTGTTCTCGGCCGGGGCGGTCACGCCGGCCGCGGGAGCAGCGGCGTTCGATGCCGCGCCCGGACGCTTGGCCTTGCCCATGCCGAAGCCCTTGGCGGCCGGCTTCTTCTCCACCGGTGGGTTGTCGGCCGACGTGGTCGCGGCGGCCGACTCCACGGCCGCCGACGACTCGGCCTGCGCCGGTGCGGGTGCCGCGGAACCGGCGTCGGCCTTGGCCGCACCCGGCTTCTTGGCCTTGGCGCCCATGCCGAAGCCCTTGGCGGCAGGCTTCTTCTCCGCAGGCTTCGTCTCGGCGGGCTTCGTCTCGGCAGGCGCGGCCTCCGCAGGCGCCGCGGTCTTGGCCGCCGCACCGGGCTTCTTGCCGCCCTTCATGCCCAGGCCGACCTTCGGCTTCGGCTTCGCCTCGGTCGCCGTAGCGGTCGCAGCAGCCGCGACGGCCGGCTCCGGTTCCTTCTCCGGTTCGGCAGCGGGCTCCGGTTCGGCGCTCGGCACCGACGCCGGGCCGAGGTAGCGGCCGCCGCGCTCCACCTCCGGCGCACCGCGCTTGACCGACTCGAGCAGCAACTGGGCGACGTCGACGACCTCGATCTTGCCCTCTTGCTCGGTGTTCGACGTACGGGCGGTGACCCCGTCGGTGAGCATCACGCGGCAGAACGGGCAGCCGGTCGCGACCTTCTGCGGAGCATCGCCGTTGGGGGTACCCAACGTATCCAGCGCCTCGTCGACCCGGTCGATGTTGATCCGCTTGCCGATCTGCTCTTCCATCCACATCCGCGCGCCACCGGCGCCGCAGCACATGGACCGTTCGCCGTGACGCGGCATCTCGGTGAGGTTGGAGCCGGACGCGGCCATCAGCTCACGCGGGGCGTCGTAGACCTTGTTGTGGCGACCCAGGTAGCACGGGTCGTGGTAGGTGACGCCCTCGCCGAGCGGGGCGACCGGGACCAGTCGCTTCTCGCGGACCAGACGGTTGAGCAGCTGCGTGTGGTGCACCACCTCGTACTTGCCGCCCAGTTGCGGGTACTCGTTGCCGATCGCGTTGAAGCAATGGGCGCAGGTCACCACGATCTTCTTGCGCTGTTGCGGTGCCGTGGCGAAGACCTCGCCGAACATCTCGATATTCTGCTGGGCCAGCATCTGGAACAGGAACTCGTTGCCCGCGCGGCGTGCCGAGTCGCCGGTACAGGTCTCGCCCTGTCCCAGCACCAGGAAGTTCACCGCGGCCACGTCCAGCAGTTCGGCGACGGCCTTGGTGGTCTTCTTCGCGCGGTCCTCGTAGGCGCCGGCGCAGCCGACCCAGAACAGATACTCGAAGCCCTCGAAGGTCTCGACGTCCTGGCCGAACACCGGGATCTCGATGTCCATCTCGTCGATCCAGGCGGTGCGGGCCGAGGCGTTCTGGCCCCACGGGTTGCCCTTGTTCTCCAGGTTCTTGAACATGCCGGCCAGCTCGGTCGGGAAGTCCGACTCGATCAGCACCTGGTAGCGGCGCATGTCCAGGATGTGGTCGACGTGCTCGATGTCCACCGGGCACTGCTCGACGCAGGCACCGCACGTGGTGCAGCTCCACAGGGTCTCGGTGTCGATGACCGCACCCAGCGCCTCGGGGTCGAACTCGCCGTCGGCGGCCTCGATGCCGTCGCCGCCGCCGAGCGCACCCTTGCTCTCGCCGACCAGCTTGCGCGACGCCTCGGCGCGCGCGGACTCGGGAATCGCGTTGAGCTTGGCCTCGTCGACGTTGCCGTCGGCATCGACCAGGCCGACCTCGTCGCCGGCCATGTCCTTGCGGCCGCCGGCCATCAGATAGGGCGCCTTGCCGTAGCCGTGGTCGCGCAGCGACATGATCAGCAGCTTGGGCGACAGTGGCTTGCCGGTGTTCCAGGCGGGGCACTGGCTCTGGCAGCGGCCGCACTCGGTACACGTGGTGAAGTCGAGCCAGCCCTTCCAGGAGAAGTCCTCGATCTTGCCGGCGCCGAACGCGTCCACATCCGGGTCGGCGGTCTCCATGTCCAGGACCTTGCCCTGGCTCAACATCGGCTTGGCCGCACCCAGCGCGACCCCGCCGTCGGCCTCACGCTTGAGGTAGATGTTGAAGAAGGCAGAGAACCGGTGCCATGCGACGCCCCAGTTGATGTAGTAGCCCACCACCGCGAGCCAGACCATGCCGCTCATCAGCTTGATCACCGCGAAGATGGACACCAACGTCGGGCTCGCCGGCAGCAGCTTCGCGACCTGCATGGTGAAGAAGTCCGAACTGGCGTTCGCGTGGCCGTAGGTGGCGATCTTGCCGGCCTTCACGAAGATCATTCCCAGCCCCTCGAGCAGGACCACCAGCTCGACGAAGTATGCAGCGCGGAAGTTCGATCCGGAGAAGCGGGACAGCCGCTCGGGCAATCGAGGGTGGTTCATCTGGCGGATCGCCATCAGCACGAGGATGCCCACCACGGTGGCGATCCCGAGCAGCTCATCCCAGAGATGCCAGATGAACCAATTGCCGAACACCGGCCAGTGGAACTCCGGGTCGATCGACTGGCCGTAGGCCTCGAACCACAGCAGGAATCCGCCGAGGAAGCCGACCATCACCAACCAGTGAGCCCACCCAACCGTGCGGAACTTGACCATCCGCGTGTGCGCGATGAACTCCTTGAGCATCGTCATCAACCGGGGGCCGATGGGGAAGAACCGCGCGCGCTCGACGCTCTGGCCCTGAGCCATCGACCGCAGGATTCGCCAGATGCCGCGGAAGAAGATGGCCCAACAGAACAGACTCAAGACTGCTGCGGTGGTACCGATGGCGATCGTCGTGGAAGTCACGGGCGCGTCCCGGCCTTTCTTTGGGTCGGCATCGGCCCGGTTGCGCAGGGCTTTGGCGCACGTGGGCCGACGTGTACTACAGGTAACCGTAGTTCCTGAGGGTGGACCTGCGCTGCCAAGGCTGACCTAACTAACGCTCGGTGTCCACCGCTGTGTGCACCAGGATAATACTCACGAGTAACTTACTGTCGAGTCAGCTTGGGGTCGCCCCGCGAATCGTGTGGCACGCCTCACGGGGCCACGCCCGCAACCTTCTCCAGATCGCCGAGCGCAGTGTCGAGGTGGGTCAGGATGCGCTGCAGGCTCGGCAATTCCTTGCGCGCACCGATGAGTCCGAAGTTCACCTGGTCGCCCGTGGTGGTGACGGTGATGTTGAGTGCCTGTCCGTGCATGACGATCGACACCGGGTAGCAGCCGTCGAGTTGGGCGCCGTTCCAGTACATGGGCTGAGCGGGTCCCGGCACGTTGCTGATCAGCACGTTGAACTGCGGTGGCGTGGACCGCAGGAAACCCGGAATGGGGGCCAGTGCCAGCGGCGCGAATGTCGCGGCCCCGAAGGTCAGGGCCTGCAGCGGCGTCAGCCCGCGGATCACCTGCTTGGCCTTGCGGGTGGAGGCGACCACCGCCGACAGTCGGCGTTCGGGGTCGGGTTGGTCGGTGGCGAGGTTCGCCATGATGGCGGTGACCGCGTTGCCTTCGCTGCTCGAGTCGTCGCGCATGGACACCGGCATCGCGGCGATCAACGGCTCGTCCGGTAGTGCGTCCTGGTCGATGAGGTAGGCACGCAGCGCGCCCGAGCACATCCCGACGACGACGTCGTTGAAGGTGATGCCGAGCGCGCGACCGATCGCGTCGAGGCGGTGGCGTGGCCACTGCTGGGCGGCGAACCGGCGTGCGCTGCCGATCGGCACATCGAGGATGGTCTTCGGGGCCGGTACGAACGGCGAGGCGAAGTGGTCGTCGGTGACCGCGGTCCAGGCGATCTTCGCCGCGGCGGGGGCGGCGCCAACCACCTGGCCGACGACGTCGATGGCCTGACCGATCGGCGCGGTGATCCGCGAGAGCAGTGACCTGGGCGGACGGGGCCCTCGGCGGCGGATCAGCGCCGGGTCCCACCACGCCGTCCCGTGGCGGGCCTCGGGATCCGGGGACAGTGAGTTCTCGAGAAGTCGCAGCGCCGACACGCCGTCGATCAGCGAGTGGTGAATCTTGGTGTAGACGGCGACGCGCCCGTCGTCGAGGCCCTCGATGATGTGCAGCTCCCACATCGGCCGGGTTCGGTCGAGCAGGGCGCTGTGGTTCAGGGAGACGTAGCGCAGGAGTTCGCGGATGCGGCCCGGGGGCGGCAACACGGCTCGCCGTACGTGATAGTCGACGTCGATGTCGTCGTCGAACGACCAGGCCAGCGTGCCGACCAGTGATGCCGGTGACGCCGGCCGCTTACGGAAGAGGGGCCGGATCTCGGGGCAGGAGTGGAACGTCTCGAAGATCTCCTCGGCGAGCTCGGTTGCCGACTGTCCGGCGCGGGGGATGAACAATTGCAGGCCACCCGCGTGCATGGGTTGCTCGCGGGTCTCGGCGATGAGAAACATCGATTCGGTGACCGGCATATAGGGCATCGAGACAACCTCCGGGGGTTCTCGGGCAGTGCAACGGCGCGGCTGTGCGTCGTTCCAGTATCGGTGTGGAGCCGGTCGGACATGCGGTTTTCGTCGAGCGATTTCGGCGACGTCGGGTCGGTTCGGGCGCGGGTAGACTCCTGCCAAATGGTGGGTGGAGCGCATCGTCGGGACCGCGCGCAACGCCCCGCTGCGCCTCGGACGCCACACTCGGGCGAAGGTCCCCGCGGCTGATGCTGTCGACGGTGGCGCGCTGGGTGGTGATCATCGGGTTGGTGGCAGCCGAACTTGTGATCACCGTCGCCGGAACCTGGATCTACTTCTCCTCGGCCGGAAGGGTTCTCGACGCCGACGAGGTGCCGCCGGGGTCGACTGCGCTGGTGTTGGGCTCCCTCGTCGACGACGGGCTACCCGGCAGCTACGTGCGGGGCCGGCTCGACACCGCGCTGGACCTGTATGAGAACGGTGGGGTCGTCCGGATCATCAACTCGGGCAACGGGAGTGCCGCAGCCGGCGACGAACCCGCGGTGATGCGCAGCTACCTCGAGGAGCGCGGCGTCCCGGCCGACGACATCGTCGACGACCCGCTCGGAATGGATACCGATGCCAGCTGCCGGCGAGCTCACGACGTCTTTGGTGTGCGACGCGCGGTGATCGTGACCCAGGATTTTCACGTCTCCCGGGCCATCGCGCTGTGTCGTTCGTGGGGGATCGACGCGACCGGGGTCGCGGCCCGGTGTGAGTGCGCCACCTGGACGGTCCTGCGCAACCATCTGCGCGAACTGTTGCTGGCGAGGCCTCGGGCCTTGGTGGGTCTGCCGGTTCAGGACGTCGAATCGTCCGCGGGCTCGGCAGAACTCCACGGTTCGGCGTTGACCACCTGAGCCGCCACCGCGGCGAGCGGGGTGTTGGACTCCTGGGACAGCTGCCGCAGGATGTCGAAGGCGTGGACCGCATCGATGCGGTAGCGCTCCATCAGCATGCCCTTCGCCTGACCGATGATGTCGCGACTGGCCACCGCACTGCGGAACTGCTGGCCCCGTCGTGCGCTGCTCAGCGCGATGGCGGCGTGTGCGGCCAGGGTGGTGGCGATGTCCTCGGTGTTGTCGTCGAAGCCGTCAACGTTCTCCGAGAAAAGGTTGAGCGCACCGAGTTCGAGGTCGGTGACGAAGAGTTGGATCGACAGGATCGAGCGGACCGGTGTCTGTTCGGCGACCTCCCGCATCAGGGCGGGCCAGCGCGGCTCGTCGGTGGTGTCGCAGATCAGGACGGTCTGCTGGGTCCAGACCGCCTCGAAGCACGGACCGTCACCCTGTTCGTCCTGGAGCTTGTCGAACAGCCGGGGGACATCTCCGGTCGCGGCGACCGACGACAATTCGGGCGGCTTGTTCTGTCGGTGTTTGCGAACGACCGTGGCGCCCGCGTGGTCCACCCGCGGGAGCAGCTGCACAGCTGTCCGGGTGACCGTTTCCAGCAGTTCGTCGGGTTCGACGGCCCCGGGCGATGCGCCGTGGACCGAGCGAGCCAATCGCGCGATCTGTGCATGGACGGCGGTAGGGTCCGCCGCGGACCCGGCTCTCGGGTTGGTCATTGCTGCCTCCTCCGAACGCAACAAGGTTGTGACAACCGCAACTCGGCCATTGTCCCAAAGCAGCGATTCACCGTCGACAGTCGAAGACGGTCCGGGTGGCCTCAGCGAGTCGCGCGATGGATCGGTAGTCGTGGACGCCCGGTGAGATACACCGAACCGGGCAGACGCCGTAGCACTTCCATCAGTAGCAGGGAACCGGCGATGGTGAGGAGGTAGGTGGCGATGGTGCCCAACGGCTGTCCGAGTGTGGCCAGAATCCAGGGTCGATCACCCGATTGGGGTTTGAGCACAAAGTAGAGCACCAGCACATGCGCCAGGAAGACCCCGAACGACCGGTTCGACGCAAACGCCACGACCCGCGCGAATCGTGGGGTGAACTCCCGCCACGTGGTGCCCCAGTGCGCCGCCGCGGCATACAGGCAGGTGACCGCGACGACGAGGAACGGCAGCAGCCAGGGGAAGAACGCGGAGTCGTGGTCGTGCACCGGTTGCCCGCCGAACCAGACGCCGCCGAGGTACACACCCACGGCGAGCGCTGCGGTGGCCACCAGGGCGCCGCACAGCCACCAGCCCTTCCCCTGCAACCATCGGCCGATGGCATCACGATGGACCGCGGCCACCGCGCCATAGAGGATGAAGAACTGGTAGGGCACGAATGTCGCGTAGTGATGCCACCAGTACTCCGCCACCGATGGCGTGGGAGTCCAGTAGGTGATGATCACGGTGACCGCGACCTGGACGGCGAGACTGGCACCCAGCAGCAGTCCGTGACGTCCCGTCGTGCGGCGAACCAGCCACAGGATCAACGGGAACAGCAGGTAGACCTGCAGCATCACGAACAGGAAGTACATCTGGAAACCCGACAACCCCCAGGCGACGAGCTTCCCGTACTCGCGCAGCCCGCCGATCGGGTCCGAGATCAGCTCGCCGACGCGGCCGCGCGCCCACACCTGCTGCACCAGCCAGTAGATGGCCGACCAGATCAGGTACGGGAAGACCACGAGCTTGATGCGTCGACGCCAGAATGCCGTGCTCGAGAAGTCGGCCTTGTCGTAGTTCTGGTACATCAGCACGAACCCCGTCAGGGCGAAGAACGTGTTGCGGGTGAAGTGCAGCAGCAGTGACGTCGTGTTGACCGGGAGGTTGTTGAATTCGTCGGTCGTCTGGGTGAGGCAGTGGACGAAGATGACCAGCGAGAACGTCGTCGCCCGGATGAGGTCGAGGTGATGGAGGTAGGCGCGCTTGCCGACCCGGCGGATCGTTTCCGCCGACCCCACGGGGGCGGTCGGCATCGTCGATCCGTCGTCGTGCGTCGATACGGAAGTCGTCATTCGTGTGCCAGGGCCTCAAACTGCTCGATGGCTGGTCCGCCGATGCGCGGATCGCGCGCTCAGAGTAGTAACCCTACCTGGGCAAAGACTGAGTGGTCGGCGCTGACCGCGCAGGTGGGCCGGCTCCCATTGTGGCCGGTGACGGGCTTCACCACCACTGCAGCGCCGGGCCGAGGTCGGCATCGACGGCCGGGATGAGGCTGCGGACGAAGGTCGCCGACAGATGGTGGTAGTCGTGCCAGAGCAGGATGTTGCCGACCACCGCCGGGCAGTAGGTGGGGTCGCACATGGCGTCGGTGTAGTCGAGGAAGTTCATGTTGGGGTAGTCGGCCGCGATCGCCGACGCGGGGTCGGTGGGGGCCAGCGCCCGATCGCGGTCGACGCCGCACACCTCCGGCTTCTTGCCCTCGGCCAGGCATTCCGGCGGAGTGAGTTTGCCGTGTGCCCAGGGGTTGTCGCGCACGGCCACCACGCGCTGACCGCGGTCGCGGAATTCGGCGAAGATGTCCTTGTAGTCCTGGGGGACGAAGTCGCCGCGAGCGCCCTTGCCCTCTACCGGGCGGGTGGAATTGGTGAACACGACGTCGGGTTTGTCGGTGGCGAGCCGATCCATCACGCGGCGTGACCAGTCGTTGCACTGGTAGTACTTCTGCCCGAACCAGATGAAGACGTGGCTGGTGGTCAGGGCGCACCCGACCTTGAGATACGTCGTCACCTTGAAGCCGCGCTGTTTGCCGATGGCGTCGAGCGCGGTGATCCAATACTCGGCGTGTGAGCCGCCGACCAGTGCGACGGTCCGCGTCGCATCCGGGTCGCCGTACATACCGACGTGGATCGACGGGTCCTTCCACCCGGAGATCACCGAGTCGTAGGAGGTGATCGGCCAATCCTTGTCGACGACCTCGGGGCTCGGTTGCGGATCGACCTTCGGCACGGCTGCACCGTCGAGGAAGGCGCGGGCGCCGGGATACAGACGCGGATCGAGGTTGGCGGTGTTGACCGTCGCGGTGGCGGCGTTGCGCTGCCAGACGACGGCGGTGGTGCCGGCGACGACTGTGGAGATCACGATGAGCGCGACCAGGCCGCGACGGAGGCCGCGCGAGACGCCGCTCGCCCGCCCGGCGCGCAGCGGGGTCTCGATGAACCGGGTGGTCAGCCACGCCAACAGCAACGACACCGCGAGGATGCCGGTGCCCTCGAGCCAGTTGACGTCGTCCTGGTAGCGCCACGCCAGGTAGAAGATCAGTAGCGGCCAGTGCCACAGGTAGAGCGCGTACGCGACCGAACCGAGCCACACCAGCCGCGGATGGGCCAGTGTCCGGCTGACCGCGGCGGGCGCCGCGGTCGCATCGGGCAGCGTGGCCGCCGAGCCGATCCAGATGAGCAACAGGGTCGCCCCAACGGGCACCAGGGCCATCACACCCGGATACTGCTGTACGCCCGAGATCCACCACCCGCAGGAGACGATCAGCGCGAGGGCGATGAGACCCAGCGCATTGCGTAGCCAGGCCCGCATGGGTATCCGGGGCAGCCAGACGGCCAGCAGACCGCCGGCCAGCGGCTCCCAGAGGCGTGCGACGGTGTCGTAGTAGTTGAACGGCTGATTGATCCCATGCCGGTAGTTGGCCCACGCGAACGACACCAGCGCGACGGCCGCCAGCGACACGCCCACCACAGCGCGGACGGCCATCGGGTTGGCGAAGACGGCGAACCGCCGAGCCAGTGCCCGCAGCACTCCGCCGAGGGCCAACGCGCAGAGCAGGGTGAGGACAAAGAACTGCCCCTGCATCGACATCGACCACAGATGTTGCATCGGGCTGATCGCCGAGTCAGCGGCCTGGTAGTCCTGCGAATCGAACGCCAGATGCCAGTTCTGGTAGTACAGCGCGCTGGCCTGGATCTCCGCGCCCAGCGGACCCCAGCGGGTCTTCGGCATGATCAGCGCGATCATCGCGGTGACGAACACCAGGACCACCAGCAGTGCGGGCAGAAGTCGCCGCACCAGCCGCCACAACCGCGGCCACGGATCGACGGCACGTCGCCACGACACCGACGCCGGCTGGGTCGCCAGCACATGCTTGAGCAGCGACGCCACGAAAAAGTAGCCCGACAGGGTCAAGAAGACGTCGACGCCACCGGACACCCGGCCGAACCACACGTGGAAGATGGCGACGAGTGCGATCGCGACACCGCGCAACCCGTCGAGATCCAGCCGGTACCCCGAGGTGTTGCCGGTCGCGGCATCCTCATTCGGGGTCCTGGTGGAGGTGACGGCCGTGCTCACAGGCAGGGATGTTACGTGGCGCGGCAGCCAGAACCCGCATTTGAGCGCGACACTCACGGGCCGTTGTGTCCGACGTTTCATCGGCTGCGGCGCTGGGGAACCTGGTCGCAAGTGATTCCGACAGCAAGGGGGCCAGATGACCGACCCGGAATCGACGAACGGCGGAGGCATCCCGCACGGTCACGAGGAGCAACCGGACCCACGCACTGCGCGCGAGACCGTGGATGACCTCGAGAAGAAGGTGGTGAACCCGCCCGACGACGAGCCCGCCGTCGATCCCACGTCTGCGACCGATGTCGAGACCGGCGACCCGGACAGCCCTGAGGCGGGCGACGCCGAGCCACCGGACTAACCGGTCGAGGGACGCAGGGGACGACGAAGACAGTTACCCCGCTTCGCCGACATCACCGTGTGACGGACCCAAGGTGATGTTGGCGAAGTGGGGTAACTGTCTCTGCCGACGCCCAGGGCGATGGCGACGGTCCGGTGCGGGTGTCGAATGTCCACAAGATGGGTACGCTCGCCCGCGATATGGAGAAGCCGCCAATGCCCCCACGCCCCCAGGGTCTGCGTCTCGTCACCGAACCCGGACTACCCGCCGCGCTCGTCGACCACGCCGACCTGCGGATACATCGGCTCCTCGAGGACAGCGCCATCAAGTACCGCGAGTTCGCGGTCACCCAGGAGACCTCGCTGCACATGTCCCCGCAAGGAGACCTCGACTCGGGGTGGTCCGGAGATGCCGAGGGAGAAACCGATGCGGTGATCTTCGTGACCGAACTTCCTCGCGCGCAGCACCGAGATGTGGTGGTCATCGAGCTCGACCACGCTCGGTCGGCCGCGGTGATCTGCACCCCGGCCCTGGGACTGTTGCCGACGCGCGCTTTCGTCGCGTGTATCGAGGCGATCCTTTCTCGACTGTCCGGCGGCGAGCGCACCGCAACCGGTCCGGTGGGCGGACGCTGGCGTGGCGGGGACGACGGCAGCACCGAGCTGCTGATCGCGCGGGGTATGTCGAGTCGGTTGCGATTGGTCGCCGGCATGATCCGGGGCAACCGTCCATGGCGGATGATCCCCACGCTGACCGGCATGACCGCGGCAGCCGCGGCAACCGCATCATTCGGCGTCTTCTTCTCGTCGATCTGGTCGATGGCCAATGCGCTGAGCCCTTGGCGGCTGACTCTGATCAGCGTGTTGTCGGTCACATTGGGCTCGCTGTGGCTGATCGTCAACAATCGACTCTGGGAGACCTCCGATCTGATGCCGAGATGGCGGCGGACGCTGTACAACACCGCCACCATCGGGACCGTCGGTTTCAGTGCAGTGGTGCTCTACGTCGGATTGTTCGTCGCGACGCTCATCGCCGCGGTGGTGGTGATCGAATCGAAGTTCATGTCCCAGACTCTGGGGCAGGCGGTCGGCATTCGCGAGTATGTCGTTCTGGCGTGGCTGGCGACCTCGATGGGTATGGTCGCCGGAGGCCTGGGCTCCAGCGCGGACAGCTACGACGACGTCCTGCGCGCCACCTACGGGCATCGGGAGCGTATCCGCCGCCGGCGCGCGGATGAACGTGAGCGCCGGCGAGAGGAGTCCTGAGGGCATCGAACGCGTGTTCATCGATCCGTGCGCGGAGGTTTCGGGCCGGCCGATGCCGGGTAAGAATGGTTGGATTGCACCGAAACCGTCGTTTGAGGAGTTTCCAGTGGCTGACTTCGGAGGGATCACCGACGAGCAAGAGGTGATGGATGTGATCACCGAGGCCGCTGCGGCTCCGGTGAAACTATCGGTGATCGCCGGCGCGGATCGTCTGCCGATCGTACGGTCGGTGGTGGAACGCACATTGTTCATCGACGACTGGAGCGTCGACGATGTGGCCGATGTGAAACTCGGTGTGGACGAGATCTGTTCGCAACTGATCGCGGCCGCCGAACCGGGCAGCAGTATCGCAGTGTCCATCGCGGCCGGACCGGCGGGCGTGACCGTGCAGATCGACGGTTGGCCGGACAGCGCCTTCGCGTTCGACACAGCCGGATTCGGTTGGCGTGTGGTGGAAACGGTGACCGACGCGCAGACCGTTGCCTATGTCGAGACCGGAGGTGGACGGCAGGTCGTGGTGCGGGTGGCCAAGAGTCGTACGCCCTGACCAACCGCATCGAACCTCACCGAGGCGGGGTGTTGAGCGCAGTCCCCGCGTCCTCCACGGTCTCGTACACGGCGATGAAGTCGGTCAGTCCGCACGCCGCCAGAGGGCGAGCGACAACTCGAGGGCACACCATGGCAATCGGAATGTGCACGTCGGCCGCGTCCGAGGCGAACCGCGCGAGAATCGGCAGCCCGGAGGTACCGAAGAACGAGATGCGGGACAGATCCAGCACCACGCACTCGGGTTTACCGCTCAGCACGCGGTCCAGCGCAGCAGCGAAATCAGCTGCACTGGCCATGTCGATTTCGCCGGAAAAGCGCTGTACACAAAAGGAATTCTCGGCGGTAAGGCCCCTGGTGGAGCCATTGTCCGTGGACTTCTCAACGGTCCGCGACGGTTGGAAAGTCGTTTGCGTATTGAGGTTCATCGAGCACGCCCGTTCAAATCGGGATCGAGCGCGGACGGAACACGTGAGACCACGGCCGCCCGCATGCAGCTTTTCACTGAACCGCTTCCTCCACCGTACGGTGCCCAGCACACACCAGCAAGCCGTGTTTCCGATCCGTGCAACGCGGGTAGTCGATACTGTCTCAATCGTCGATACCCGCGCCAAGCAGATCGGAGGGCTGTGTTGCCGTCGTCACCATCGGTCGAGCCGGGGTCGGCCGTGAACTCGGATTCGGATTCGGTTCCCACCTCCGAGACGGACGACAAGACCGTCCAGGCCGGGTCGCGCTCTGGGCGCCAAACTTCGGGGAGTGACGACTACGCCGATGTGCCCGAGTCGTTGCGGCGCATGCACGAACAGGGCGACAGTGATCGTCGAACCGCACTGCGCGCCGAGATCGTCGAACGGTGTCTTCCGCTGGCCGAGCACGTCGCACGACGGTTCAGCGACCGTGGAGAGGCCTTCGAGGACCTGCTCCAGGTGGCGCGCGTGGGTGTGGTCAACGCCGTCGACCGGTTCGACGCCGACCGCGGCAACAACTTCCTGTCCTTCGCCGTGCCCACCGTGATGGGCGAAGTGCGTAGACATTTCCGCGACACCATGTGGTCGATGCGAGTTCCGCGCCGCGCCAAGGAGACGTCGCTGCGGATCGGTCGGGCCAGCGATGAACTCGTCCAGGAGCTGGGTCGCTCGCCGCGACCCACCGAACTTGCCGCTCACCTGGACATGCCGGTCGACGAGGTCATCGACGGGCTGATGGCCCGGTCGGCGTACAACGCCATGTCCATCGACGCCGAGCCCGACGGCGACGACGACAGCCGTTCCATCCGGGACACCCTGGGAGAGGACGACGAGCGATTCGCGCAGGTGGAGGAGTTCGTCATGCTCCGTCCGGCGCTCGAGAAGCTCCCGGAACGTGAGCGGGAGATATTGTCGCTCAGATTCTTTCACTCCATGTCGCAGAGCGAGATCGCCACCAAGGTGGGTATCTCGCAGATGCATGTGTCACGGCTGCTGTCGCGCACGTTGACTCAGCTGCGTGCGGAGATGGCGCCGAAGCGGGCCGCAGCGGATCCCGGAGACGGGGATGACGCCGCGGCCGCTGGCGACTCGGCGTGACCCGGTCAGGGCTTGAGGACCATCTTGACTGCTCCGTCGGCCTTGCGCTGGAAGATGTCGTAGGCATGCGGCGCATCATCCAGCGGGAGTTCATGTGAGGCAAACGAATCCACGCCGAGCGGATCGTCGTCGCCGAGCAGCGGCATGATGGACGGGACCCACCTCTTCACATTCGCCTGGCCCATCCGAATCTGAATCTGTTTGTCGAACAACGTCATCAGTGGGAGCGGGTCGGCGGTTCCGCCATAGACCCCGATCAGCGACAGTGTTCCGCCGCGGCGGACGATGTCGATCGCCGAATACAGTGCGGAGAGCCGGTCGAGACCCGCATTCTTCATCAGTGGTTCGGCGACGGCGTCGGGTATGGCGCCGACGATCCGCTGCATCATCTTGTTCACCGGGGAACCGTGCGCCTCCATGCCGACCGCGTCGATGACGGCATCGGTGCCGCGGCCTTGCGTGCGCTCCCGGATCTCCCCGGCGACATCGTCGACCCGTTCGAGATCGATGGTGGCTATCCCGCGAGATTCCAGGCGTGCCAGCCGTTCCGGAACGCGATCGACACCGATGACCTGAGCTCCGCGATGGTGGGCGATCCGCGCCGCCATATCCCCGATCGGCCCGAGTCCGAGCACGGTAACCGACCCGGCGGGTGGGATGTCGGCATACTCGACGGCCTGCCACGCGGTCGGCAGCACGTCCGAGAGATAGACATAGCGTGAGTCGGGCGCGTCTGTGGGCACCTTGATGCGGGTGAACTGGGCCTGCGGAACCCGCAGATACTCGGCCTGACCACCCGGCACCGACCCGTAGAGTTCGGAGTACCCGAAGAGCGCGGCCCCGGTGCCCTGCTCGCGCACCTGCGTCGTCTCACACTGGGTGAAGAGATCATGCGAACACATATAGCAACTGCCGCAGGAGATCTGGAACGGGATCACCACGCGGTCGCCGACGTGCAGATCCCCGACGTCACTGCCGACCTCCTCCACGACCCCCATGGGCTCGTGGCCGAGGATGTCCCCGGGATTCATGAAGGCTCCGAGTACTTCGTACAGGTGCAGATCGGAACCGCAGATGTTGGTCGAGGTCACCTTGATGATGGCGTCGGACGGCTCCTCGATCTTGGGGTCGGGAACAGTGTCCACGCTGACATTTCGCTTGCCCTGCCACGTGACTGCGCGCATCGAGCACTCCTAATCTCCGTTCCGCGGCGCGGATTCCGGTCGACGACGATCTGTCGGCAGAGTGCCCCGCCGGTTCGCGAGGCAAACGCGAAGACGGCCGGGTGTCGCGGTCGACGGCGCGGATGAGGTAATCCGGGACGCCCGCGTTGGGGAGCGGCGTCGAGTGGGTTGTTTACCACCGGCTTCGCGCGGGTACCGCATCATCGTCATGACGATCCTGTGAGAAGCCCACGTGTCAGACAGATCGGAGCCATGAAGATCACTTGCGATGTCTCGGTCGAGGTCACGGTGCCGGCGGTGGCCGAGCGGGTGTCCCTGGTCCGGCATGCCATCGGCGACGTGCTCGACGACACGGCCGTTCCCGAGACGAGCGCTGTTGATCTGCTTCTCGCGCTGGATGCGATGTGCAGTGTGATCATCCAGTGCTCGGACGAGTCCCGCCCGTTGACGTGCCAGTGCACGGTGGGTGACACCCATGCGCGATTGCGGGTGACCGGCCACTTGGTCGGCGATGTCGAACTGCGGCGTCGAGGATATGCGTGGCGCCTGCTCGACAGCGCCGTGGATGGCCTTACCGTGGCGAGCCACGATGACGGCTCCGTGCAGCTGTCGGGGCACAAGGCGCATCGCTCCGCGGATTGACGACCAGAAGCGGTACGCCGCTGGGTATCGTGAACCATCCGTCGAGACCAGGGGTGGTGGATGTCCAGGAGTGGGTGGGGGCCGTCGCAGGCGCCGCGCATCGACGGTCGTGTCGTGGTGGTGACCGGCGCCAATTCCGGAATCGGTCTCGAGACGGTGCGACATCTGGCCGGCCTGGGTGCTCGTGTCGTGATGGCCTGCCGCAACCTCGACAGCGCCGAGGCAGCGCGGGCCGACGTGTTGGGAACGGTGCCTGACGCAGACGTCCAGGTGGTGCAGACCGACCTCAGTGATCTCGGTTCGGTGCGCAAGGCGGCGAATCAGATCGCCCTCGAGCATTCTGTCGTGGATGTGGTGATCAACAACGCCGGCGTGATGGCCGGGCGGCGGGATCTGACCGCCGACGGGTTCGAGATGGATTTCGGCACCAACTTCCTGGGCCACTTCGCGCTGACGGGCTTGCTGCTCGAGCGTCTGCTGGTCGCGGATGCGGGTCGGGTGGTGACGGTGGGCAGCAATGCGCACCGCGGCGGTGTCGTGGACTTCGACGATCTGACACTGGCCCGGTCGTTCAGTACGTCCCGCGCCTATCAGCGGGCGAAGTTCGCGCAGCTGGTGTTCGCGATGCATCTACAGCGCCGCTTGACGGCGACGGGTCATCGCACCCCGATTTCGGTGGCGGCCCATCCCGGTGCCACCCACAGTGGCGTCATGCGCGACTCCGGTCGCGTGCTCAGGTGGCTGTTCACCACGCCGTCGCTGCATCGGGTGCGCAGAACGTTCATCATGGAGGCACCCGACGGCGCGCTGCCGTCGGTGCGGGCGGCCACGGATCCGGAGGTCACCGGCGGTCAGTATTTCGGTCCGTCGGGCCCGATGGAGTTCAGCGGGCCACCGGTGCCGGTGCGGCCGAGCCCGCGGGTGCGGGACCCCGCTCTGGGCAAACGCCTGTGGGAGGTCGCCGAAGCGCTGACCGGTGTGCGCTACCCCTTCTGATCAGACGCCCACGGCGCTGAGCATCGCCAGCTTCTCATGGTCGTCGCTTCCCGGGGTCGCCGTGTACACGAGCAGCACCTGCGCCGTATCCGGGTCGAGCAAGGTCTGGCAGAACACCTCGATCACACCGAGCTCCGGGTGGAGTAGCCGTTTGCGCTCATCGGTGAGTCGGGCACCGACATCGTGGCGATGCCACAACTCGGCGAAGGACGGACTGATCGGCAGCAGTGCCTCGGCGATCTCGGCGGCGCGTGAGTCCGGTCCCTCGCGGGTCGCCGCCACGCGCAGACGACCGGTGTGCGCGCGAGCGTGATGATCGTGGTCCTCGGCCGGGAAACGTTCTCGGGTCGCCGGATCGGTGAACCACCGATATGTGATGCTGCGATCGAGTCCCTGGAACGCCATGTCGTCGCCGACGAGTGCGGCCGCCGGGCCGGTCTGGAACAGCGTCTCCCCGGCGCTGTTGACCACCATTGCCGGGGTGTCGGCGAGGCGGTCGACGATCCGCATCATGCCCGGCCCGATGTGGTCGATCCGTGCGCGCCGGACGGGGCTGTGCTGGCCCGCGAGCTCGAACAGATGATCGCGTTCGTCCAGCGAGAGATGCAGGGCGCGAGCCAGCGCGGCCAGCATCTGTTCGGACGGATGCGGTCCACGCTGCTGTTCGAGGCGGGTGTAGTAGTCGGTCGACATTCCGACCAGCATCGCCACTTCTTCGCGGCGTAGTCCGCGGGTGCGGCGCCGCGCGCCTACGGGCAGACCGACGTCGGCCGGTTGCAGGGCCTCGCGCCTGCGGCGGAGAAACCCGGCGAGCCCCGCCCGATCCATCGCCATCGGTGGCTCCTCTCCTGCGGTCATTCGTTGATCGCATCGTCGACGTCCACTGTGGCTCATCGGCAGCCCGGCATCCAGGGATCGGCGATCCCCCGATCGGTGCGTCCTTGTTGTCACCGGCGATCCGGATTGGACTGGACCCCATCGATCGATGCACTGGCATCGATCGGGAACCGACAACGCAGGAGACGAGATATGCGCATCCACGACAACACCATCTTCATCCCGGGCGCTACCTCCGGTATCGGCCTGGCACTGGCGGTTCGGCTGCACAGCGAGGGCAACCATGTGATCGTCGGTGGCCGACGCACCGAACTGCTCGCGCAGATCGCACGGCAGTATCCCGGTATCGACACCGTTCGGATCGACGTCGCGGATGCCGCGGACGTGGACCGTGCCGCTGCCGAGGTGCTCGAACGGTTCGGCGGTGTGAACGTGCTGATCACCATGGCGGGTCTGATGCGCGCCGAGAACCTCCGCGACCGCGGCTTTCTGCCGACAGCGGTCACCGAGGTGCACACCAACATCCTCGGTCCGCTGCGCCTGGTTTCCGCCTTCGTGGAACATATTGTGGCACAACCACAGGCGACCATCATCACGGTGTCGTCGGGGCTGGCGTTCACGCCGATGGCCACCACGCCCACCTACAGTGCCAGCAAGGCGGCCATCCACTCCTTCACTGACAGCCTGCGTCTGCAACTCGCCGGCACCGGTGTGGAGGTGCTTGAACTGGCACCGCCGGCGGTGCAAACCGATCTGATGCCCGGTCAGGCCGACGCCGAGTGGGCGATGCCCCTCGACGGCTTCGTCGACGAGGTCATGTCCCTGCTGCCTTCCGCGACGCGCGAGATCCTGGTTGAGAATGTGAAGCCGCTCCGCTTCGCCGAGTCGGCAGGTAACCGCGACGACCTGATGGCGGCCCTGGCACATCAGGCCCACTGAATCACGCTGCAGATCACCGGGAGACATGACTCAACGACCGGCCAGGAAGGTCGGTTGCGGAGTTCATGCACAGGTGTGGGGCGGGCCTCGCCGAGACCCTGCAGGTTAGGGGTGTCGGCAGCGGTAGTCGCGGTAGCGCACGATCCGGTGGACGCGTGGGGTAGCCGCGCAGCGGGATTCGAGCACTGCAGGTGCCGGTGCGAGGACGGCAGGGGTGGACTGGTTCCAGCGCACTCGCCGCACGTCGACCGGGCGCTGTCTCCCGTTGACTGGGCGCTGTTTTCCGTCGAGTGGGCTTTCGTGGCCAGGGCTTTCGTGGTCGACCGTGCGTTCGGCGACGTCATGGTGTGCGAGCGGATCGACTTCGGTGGGGTTGTGTGCAGACCCAATGTTGTCGGGGCAGGCGTCTGACGACACGCTCTCATCGGGGCTCGGAGCGTCGCAGCGCGCGGTCCAGGGCCGGGTCGATTCGCTACCGTCGCCGGGGTCGTCGGATGTCGGATCAGGGGCGGTGTCGGTGGTATCCGATTGTGCAGCAGAAGGTTCGACAGTGGTGATGTCGGGTTCGATGGGCTCGGCGGGGTCGGCGGAGTCCGTGCTCTCGTCGACGGGCGTGGCCGTGGCCTCGGGTGTGGTCGCGTCGTCGTCGATCGCCGCCGACGGGGTCGCGTCGGCGGTTGCGCGGGTGCGGGCGGTGCAGGTGTCGTAGCCGCATTCGCATTGCAGGTGTGCGCCGGGGACGCCGTGGATTTCGGCGAGGGCGATGGCGCGGCGGTGTCCGACGCGGCGGGGGTCGCGGCGGCAGACGCGTTCGTCGAGGAGGTCGGCGATGCGGTGTTGTAGGTGGATGGCGTGTTCGGCGCTCAGGCAGGCCGACATTTCCATGTGGCCGAAGGCTTCTTTGGCGAAGGTGACGTTCTGGAAGGCTTGAGCGACGTCCTCGCGGGCTTGGGCGTGGGCGTCAGGGTCCAGGCTGATCAGTGCGCTGTCGAGTTCGTCGCGTAGCACGGTGTCGGGGGTGGGTCGGTAGGCCAGTTCCAGGGCGATGTCTTCGAAATCGACGGGCGCTTCGGCCGGGTCCTGGGCCGGGTCCTCGGGCGTCTTGTCGGAGCAATCCGGGTCACCGTCACCGTCACCGTCGGCGCAAGCGTTTGCGTCTGGGGCGGGTTCCTCGACTGGGGTGTCAGGTCGGGGACCGAGCGCCTCGTCGAGGATCTCGTTGAGGCGTGGTCGGAGGTTGCCTTTCGGGGCGGTCTGCGAACTGGTGGCCAGTTCGGTGACGCGGTGGGTGCTGAAGTCTCCGGCGAGGTAGGCCAACCGGATTTTGGGCAGGTCCGCCAGCATGTGTGCCAGTGAGGCCCATTCGCCGGCTTTGCCGCGGGTGATGCCCAGTTGCAGGGAGATCTCGCCGATGGCGTATTTGTGGGCTTTCGTGTGGGAGCGGGAGTTGGCGTGCGGGCCTTGTCCGTTCATGCGGTCGTTGTAGGCGCGGTCGCCGATCATGCCGGCACCGAGCACGGTGCGGGCTTCGGATTGGCGGCTCAAGCGCAGCGTGTCGCGCACGCCCTCGGCGTAGGCCATCTCCTCGGCGACACCATCGAGCGGCGCCGACAACACGGTGTCGTCGGCGTCGTGATCGGTGAACGAGAACACGAGACGACCTCTCTACGAGACGGTGGCGGGCAACGAATCAGGAACTACAGTCAGGCTAACGGCGGGGTCCGACAACAACGGTCGACCAGCATCGGAGGATGTGGAGCAGGTGCGGCGTCATCGAACAGATTCAGAGTATCGACGGGGTACGACAACAACAGATCGACGACGATCGGCACACTGAGGCAACGCATGACAGCAGGGTAGCGATCGCCTCCGACAGGTACCGCTGCGCGGCGTGCACCGGTAGACAGTCGACGACGGCCCGCGACTACTTTCGGTTGAATGCCACTGCGGCACGGATCAAGTCGGCGAAAGCGTCATCGTTCACGGTGTCCGACTCTCTGATGTCGACGGCGCGGCGCGTACCGGCGGTCAGACTGGCATTGAAGACGTTGGCCGGATCAGGTAGCGCGGCGCCCTGGGCGAAGGTGACCTTGACCTTGTCCTTGTAGGTTTCCAGCGTGCACACCAGCCCGTCCAACGAGAAGGTCGGGACCCGTCCGGGTTCGACGGCTTGCGCCACTTGATCTCTTCGGTGATGTCGGGTTCGGCCTTGACGATGAGCGTCCGAATCTGCTGGGCACGCGTGTCACGCCAGTCGGCCGTCATGAGATCACAGTACTCGGCGGGATGACTCGGTCCAGGCCGTTCGGCCGCAATCCAAGCAGCGACCGACGCCCGATCGGACGTGCGGTCGCCGTGGGCGCCCCATCACCTACTCTCGTCTCCCTTGGTGCCCGGGAGATACTGCTGCACCTTCTGTTTTGTGCCCTCGCGGATGATGTCCCAGGCGTCCTCGTCGCCCTTGACCAACGCGGCGCTCAGCGACATCGCCTGGTCTAGGGTGGCGTGCGGCGGGATGGGCGGAACGCTCGGATCGCACCGGACGTCGAGCAGCGTCGGTCGGTCGGCGGCAAGAGCCCGGTCCCAAGCGTCGCCGAGCTGATCGAGTTCGTCGACGTTGATGCCGCCGAGTCCGATGCTGCGCGCGAAGGCGGCATAGTCCATCTCCGGAAGGTCCTGGGAAGCAGAGAATTTAGGAGAACTGGACATCGCCCGCTGTTCCCAGGTGACCTGGTTGAGGTCGTTGTTGTGCAACACGACCACGATCAGTTGCGGATTGGTCCACTGCTGCCAGTAGCGGGCGACGGTGAGCATCTCGGCCAGGCCGTTCATCTGCATCGCGCCGTCACCTTCGAAGGCGATCGTCGGCCGGTCGGGGTGTGCCCACTTGGCGCCGATCACATACGGCACGGCCGGGCCCATGGTGGCGAGCGTGCCGGACAACGATCCGCGCATCTCGTCGCGGAAGGTGATGTGACGGGCGTACCAGTTGGCGGCACTCCCGGAATCGGCGGCGATGATGGCGTTCGACGGTGCGCGTTCGGAGAACTCGTGGAAGATCCGCATCGGATTGATCGGGTGCGCGTCGGTCATGGCCTGGCGTTGTGCGGTTTTCTGCCAGCGGGCCACCTGCTTTTCCACCGACTCGCGCCATGAGCGGTCCTGCTTGTACTCCAGTTTCGGGATGAGTTGCTGCAGTGTGCGTTTGGCGTCGCCGATCAGGTTGACCTCGTTCGGGTAGCGCATGCCGATCCACTTGCCGGATCGGTCGATCTGCACGCCGCGCGCCTGGTCGAGTTCCGGGAGGAACTGCGTGTAGGGAAAGTTGGATCCGACGGTCAGCAGGGTGTCGCAGTCACGCATCAGGTGGTAGCTCGCGGTGGTGCCGAGCAGTCCGATGGAGCCGGTCACCCACGGCAGGGTGTCCGGCAGGACATCACGACCCAGCAGGGCCTTGGCACACCCCGCTCCCAGCGTATCGGCGACCTGGGTGAGTTCGTCGACACATCCGCGTGCGCCCTGGCCGACGAGAATCGCGACCTTCTCGCCCTCGTTGAGCACCGTCGCCGCCCGGGAGACCGCGGCCGGGTCCGGATCCGGTGTCGCCTCGTCGATGCCGAGACTGGATGGCACCTGCTTGAACTCGTGTTGCGGTGGTGAGTAATCGAGTTCGAAGACATCCGAGGGGAAGATCAGCGCGGTCGGAACCCGCTCGGTCATCGCGATCCGGAAGGCGCGATCGAGGAGATTCGGGATCTGCTCGGGCACCGTGCACATCTGCACGTAGTCGCTGCACACATCCTTGTACAGCGCGAGCATGTCGATCTCCTGCTGATACGATCCGCCCATCGCCGACCGCTCGGTCTGCCCGACGATCGCGACCATCGGCACGTGGTCGAGTTTGGCGTCGTAGAGACCGTTGAGCAGGTGAATTCCGCCGGGCCCGCTGGTAGCCGCGCATACTCCGACGCGGCCCGAGAACTTCGCGAAACCGACAGCTTCGAAGGCGCTCATCTCTTCGTGTCGGGATTGCACGAATTGTGGATCGTCGCCCGCATCGGCCCAGGCGGCGAGAAGTCCGTTGATCCCATCACCGGGGTATCCGAAGACCTGGTGCACATCCCATTCGCGCAGACGGGACAGCACGACATCGGCGACCGTGTCACTCATGACAGCTCCTACGCATCTCGTGATTCGTGGTCGCACTTCGGCTACCCGGTATGGCCAGGTTTGACACCTGGGTGACTCAGAGAAGATAGAAGAATCGAAAGACGTTCGACGCCTGACCTATTCGGCCGCGATCACACCGATGCGAGCGCGTTCGCGGCCCGCACAAACGCGAGATGCGACAGCGCCTGCGGGGTGTTGCCCGCCTGTCGTTGCTCGTCGACGTTGTACTCCTCGGAGAACAGGCCGACGTCGTTGGCGGTGGCGACCGCGGTCTTCATCAGTGCGGCCGCATCGTCGGCGCGCCCGCTGCGCGCGTATTGCGTGACCAGCCAGAAGGTGCACGCGAGGAACGGGTGTTCGTCGCCCTGCAGGCCGTCGACGCCGGTGCCGGTGCGGTAGCGCAACACGAGACCGCCACGCAGCAGGGTGCGTTCGATGTGCTCGACCGTGGCCAGCATTCGCGGATCGTTCGGCGCGCAGAAACCGACCTGCGGGAGCAACAACAGCGAGGCGTCGACCTCGTCGGTTCCCGCATACTGCACGAACCGACCGGTCCCGGGATCGACACATTCGGTGTCGATCTCGTAGCGCAGTCGGTCGCGTAGGTCACGCCAGTGCTCGGGTGAGCCATCGAGGCCGTAGCGCTCCACCGCCCGGACACCACGGTCGAACGCGGCCCACTTCATCACTCGCGACTGGGTGAACATGCGGGGTTCACCACGCATCTCCCAGATCCCGTTGTCGAGCCATTCGAGTTTGGCCTCCACCTGCTCGAGCAGCGCCTTCTGCAGCGCCCACGACAGCCGTGTCTCCGCCAGCCCCGCATCACGGGCGTCGTCTAGGCCCACCATCACCTCACCGATCACGTCGCCCTGATACTGATCGACGGCGCCGTTGCCGATGCGCACCGGTGCCGAGTTCGCGTATCCGGGCAATTGCGGCAACTCGCGCTCGATCAGATCGCGTTCCCCGGCAATGCCATACATGATCTGGATGTCCTCGGTGTCGCCGGCGATGGCGCGCATCAGCCACATCCGCCAGTGTTCGGCCACATGCAGGAAACCGTGGTTCACCAGCGCCTCCAACGTCAGCGATGCATCGCGCAACCAGACGTAGCGGTAGTCCCAGTTGCGGGCTCCGCCGAACTGTTCGGGCAACGACGTGGTGGCTGCGGCCACGATGCCTCCGGTGTCCATGTTGCTCAACGCGCGCAACGTGATCAGCGAACGGATGACCTGTTCGTGGTGGGGTCCGGTGTGGTCGATGCGGCTCGCGAACTCCGTCCACCAGGCGCGGGTGCGGGTCAGCGCGTCGTCGACCGCCAACGGCCCCGGTTCCTCGCGGTGCGAGTGGTACCAGGTCAGGGTGAGATCCATGGTGACGTCGGGTTCCACGGTGAAGTATCCGCGATGGACGTCGCCGTCGGCATGCAGCGGAAGACCGCGCACGACACAGGCGTCCGGCCCGGCGATGCCGCGCAGCGCCGGACCCGTCGTGTCGCCCACCTGCAGCACCCACGGGATCGACTTCGCGTAGTCGAACCGCATCCGGAGTTCGGTCTCGAAGTCCACGTAACCCGACACGCCGACCACTCGTCGGACCAGATCCACCCGGCCGCCGTCGATCGGCATGAACTCGTGGACCTCGGCGGTGCCGGTGGAGGTTTCCCAGCGTGTGGTCAGGATCAGCGTGTCGGCGTCGTAGCCGCGCGTCGCCCGGGCGGCGGGGTCGCGGGGCGCCAACCGCCAGTGTCCGTGTTCCTCCGAGCCGAGTAGCGCGGCGAATATGGACGCCGAATCGAACCGGGGGACGCACAGCCAGTCGATACTGCCGTCCGCGGAGATCAGCGCGGCAGTCCGGCAGTCGCCCACCATTGCGTAGTCCTCGATGCGTGCGCCCATGACGTCGATTGTCCCCATCGGTGCCCTTCGGCGTGGCAAGGCCGGCAGATCCGCCCGCTCGAATCCACCCGAGGGTTACCGTCGGATATGGCCACCACGACGTTGTTCATCTTCGGTGCGATGGGGGATCTGACCTCACGCCTGCTGCTGCCGGCGCTTGCGCAACTCCTTGCTCTCGAACCCGACCGCGAGGTGCGGTTGGTGGGCGTGGGTCGCCGCGATGTCTCCGACGACGAGTGGCGCGAGCGGGTGTCGGATGCCTTCGGCGACGACATGGCGGAGTCGGCGCGTCAGGTCGCTGCCCAGACCACGTTCCGCCAGGCGGACGTCAGCAGCGCTGACGGCTTGCGCACGGTTCTCGACCAGGCCGGCGACGGCCGTTCGGTGCTGTACTTCGCGGTGCCCCCGTCGGTCGCGCAGCAGTCCTGCGATGCCATGGCCGAGCTCGACGACCTGCCCGACGATGTGTTGCTGGCTCTGGAGAAGCCATTCGGCACCGATGAGGACAGCGCACGGGGCTTCAATGCCAAGTTGGCCCGGCTGGTGCCGGAGAACCAGGTGTTCCGCGTCGACCATTTCCTCGGTCAGTCGATCCTGCTCGATCTGTTCGGTATTCGCTTCGCCAACCGGGTGTTCGAACCCGTCTGGTCGGCTGAGCACATCGAGTCGGTGGTGATCCGCTACGACGAGACCTTGGGGCTGGAGGGGCGAGCCGGCTACTACGACAAGGCCGGCGCATTGGTCGACATGATGCAGAGCCACCTGCTGGAGCTGCTGGCCGTGGTTGCCATGGACCCGCCGGCGTCGTTGAACGAACGCGATCTGCGCGACGCGACCGGAGCTGCGCTGCGCGCGACCCGCATCGCGGACGGCGATCCGGTGCGCTCGTCGCGTCGTGCGCGGTACACCGCGGGGGAGGCCGGCGGCAAGCAGCTCCCGTCCTATGTCGACGAGGACGGTGTCGATCCGGCGCGTGGTACCGAGACGTTGGCCGAAGCGACCTTCGAGGTGAACACCGCCCGCTGGGCGGGCGTCCCGTTCACGCTGCGGTCGGGCAAGGCGCTCGAACCGGCGGTGAAGGAGATCGCCCTGCATTTCCGTCCGGTGCGTCATCTGCCGCAGCAGTTCAGCGGGGACGTCGCGCCCAACGTCGTGCGCCTGACCTTCGGTCCCGACGCGATGTCGTTGCGGCTCAACGTCCATGACGGAACCGACCCGTTCGACCTGGCAGCCACCGAACTCGGTGCCGACCTCGGGGAGGGCTCCATCCGCGCCTACGCCGAAGTGCTATCCGGCATCCTCGACGGCGACGCCACCCTGGCCGTGCGCGGCGATGCGGCCGAACAGTGCTGGCGCATCGTCGGGCCGATCATCGATGCCTGGCAGGCCGACCGGGTGCCGCTCGAGGAGTATCCCGCGGGTTCGGCCGGGCCCGACGGGTGGCGTCGGGTGTGACGCTCCGATCGCTTCCCGGATCGGTCAGGAATCGAGAAGCCTGGGTGGGGAGTCGCGGCCTAGCGTCATCGGCATACTCGCATCGACTCCATCACCCTCCACGTTCCCGACGCCGCCGCCGCGAAGATCTTCTACGACAAGGCCTTCGGCATCGGCGACCAACTCAACTTCCGCGCCTCCGATGCCCCCACGAGTGGGTTCCGCGGCTACGTCCTGTCGCTCGTGGTTCCTGACCCCGCCGTCGTCGACTCCCTCATCGTCCCCGCCCTCGACGCCGGCGCCACCGCGATCAAACCCGCGAAGAAGTCGTTCTGGGGTTACGGCGGGGTGGTGCGGACGCCCGATGGCGCCCTGTGGAAAGTCGCGTCCTCGAGTAAGAAGGCCGCCGGCGCACCCGCGCGGCAGATCGATGATGTCGTGCTGCTCATCGGAGCCGCCGACGTCGCCGAGAGCAAGAGGTTCTACGTCGACCACGGACTGACCGTCGCCAAGAGTTTCGGCCGCAAATACGTCGAATTCGCCGGTGACGGCACTGACATCACCCTCGCCCTCTACGGGCGCAAGGCGGCCGCAAAGGACGCGGGCGTGAACGCCGCCGGCAGTGGATCGCATCGCATCGAGATCGGCGGCGATGCGGGCGCTTTCACCGACCCCGACGGATTCGTCTGGCGCGCCTCGGCGGATGTCGCGGGCTGACTCTTCTGTTGACCGGTCCTACCGGCGTAACCTTGGAGAGCGAGCAGTCCAGGAGCACGTCATGGCCCTTCCCGATCTCTACCGACGCTGGATCGACCAATTGTGGAACGGGCCGTCGGATGCCGACGCCCTCGCCGAAATCGCCAACCACCTGGTGTCTGCCGGGTTCATCGGACACTGGCCCGGCCACGATGTGCACGGTCCGAGCGAGCTCGCCGCTATGGTCGCGGAGATGAAAGAGATGTTCGAGAGAATGGAGATCTCGATCGAGGTGCCGCCGATGACCGACGGCGTCTATGTGTCGGCTCGCTGGAACGCTACCGGTATGCGTAGCGGACAGCGAAAGCGCTTCGTGGGAAATGACATCCTGCGGGCGCGGGATGGCCGTTTCGTCGAGTACTGGGCGGCGACGGTCCAGATCCAGAACTAGGGGGTGTCTCCCGTTCTCTTTGCGGGCCTTGCCAGACACGCTCTGTTCGCCTGCGCCCAGACCATGCGACGTCCGTAGACTCGCGGACGTGGGCAGTACATGACGTTCCCGGGAGCGGACGGATCATCATCGACCGGTATCGCTGCGGCGTCGTCGGCCGGCCGATGGCTGATCGCTGCCGCAGTCCTCGGCTCGGGAGTCGCCTTTCTCGACAGCACCGTGGTGAACGTGGCGTTGCCCGCGATCGCTCGCGACCTCGACACGGGTCTCAGCGGGCAGCAATGGGTCCTCGACGGATATCTGCTCACCCTGAGCGCGTTGCTGCTCGCCGGTGGGGCGGCCGGCGACCGCTACGGGCGCCGCCGGATCTTCGTCGGCGGCCTGGTGGTGTTCGCCCTTGCCTCGGCGGCCTGTGGTCTGGCCCCGACCGCGGAGGCGCTGGTGGTCGCGCGGATCGTGCAGGGGATCGGCGCGGCGGCGGTGGTGCCCGGAAGTCTGGCGCTGATCGAGGCCGAGATCACCGAGGACGACAGGGGACGGGCGATCGGATTGTGGGCCGGGATGTCGGGCGCCACAACCGCGTTGGGTCCGTTCGTCGGAGGCTGGCTGGTCGACGCGGCATCATGGCGGTGGGTGTTTCTGCTCAGCGTGCCGGTGGCACTCGGCGCGATCTGGATCGCGATGCGTCACGTCGTGGAGTCGCGCCACGAGCAGTCGACGGGAGGTCTCGATGTTGCCGGTGCCGCCACGGTGACGATGGGTCTGGCCGGGGTCATCTACGCGATGATCGAAGGACCCTCCCGCGGATGGGGGCCCGTCGCGCTTGCCGCGCTGCTCGGTGGGGTCGCACTGTTGGTCGCGTTCGTGGTGATCGAGTGGCGGTCGTCGGCGCCGCTGCTGCCGCTGGGGCTGTTCCGGGCCGGTCAGTTCGCCGGTGCGAATCTCACCACCCTGCTGGTGTACGCGGCGCTGGGCGGCGCGCTGTTTCTCTTGGCGCTCCAGTTGCAGCAGAGCATGGGCTACTCCGCGCTGGAAGCCGGCGTGGCCACCCTGCCGGCCACCGTCATCATGCTGTTCGGTTCACCGCTGTCCGGGAAGTCGGCGCAGGTCACCGGCCCACGTCTGCCGATGACCATCGGACCGTTCATCGCCGCGGCCGGTCTGGCGATGATGTCGCGGATCGTGCCCGGCGCCGGCTATGTGACTGCAGTGCTGCCCGCGGTGGTCCTGTTCGGTCTCGGCATGACCATCACCGTGGCGCCCCTGACCGCCGCCGCGCTGGCCGCGGTGCCACCGGGCCGGGCCGGTATCGCGGCGGGCGTCAACAACGCGGTGGCCCGGCTGGCCGGGCTGCTCGCCGTCGCGGTGCTGCCCGTGGTGGCCGGTCTCGACGCCGGCCCGGCACAGCCGCTGGGCCCCGGCTTCTCCACCGCGATGCTGATCGCGGCCGGCTGCTGTGCAGTGGGCGGCGTGATCGCCGCCCTCACCATCCGCACCGGCATCGGTTTCGCCCCGCACGTCCAACCGGGCGTCAATCACGGCTGTCAGCAGCCCGAGGTTGTGCTTCGCTGAGTTTCTGGCCGCACCTGCAGGTTCCGGCCGCAGATCCGGCGCCAAGCCGGAACCCGAAACTGCGGCCGGAACATCAGCCCAACCTGTCAGAGGTGCGCCTTGACATAGTTCGCGGCGTCGAGGGTCATGCCGTTCACGGAGTACAGCACGTGCAGACCGTTGGGCTGACCCACCGGCGATCCGTCGCAGATGTTGTCGCCGGGAATGCAGTACGTCTTGGTCTTGGCCTGGTACTCACGATCGACCTGGATGGCCGGCGAGCCGATGTCGCGCAGGAAGCGGTCCGACGGCGGCGCGAACAGGACCACGGCGGAGACGTTGTCGGCGACGTCGGCCGGCAGCGGCGGCGGCACCTGGTTGCGGTACTGGCGGTACTCGTTAGGGACGTCGATGCCGGTCGCCGTGGTGAACCCGGCGACGGCCGCGCCCTGCGAATAGCCGCCGAGCACGATCTTCGTGTCGGGGCAGTCGGCGGCGAGGTACTTGATTCGTGCCTGTGTCGACCGCACGCCCACGGCGACCGAGTTGGCGATCGCCAGCCGATTGTTGAACTGGTCGCTGGCCGGATAGTTCACGCCGTAGCTGCTGACCGTTTTACCGGGCAGTTGCGAGCGCACCGCCTCCACGAACGACAGTCCCGTCAACCCAAGCGGTGGGGCCGGCTCGATGGTGCCGCGCGCGAAGATCACCTCGACATCGGCGCAGGACGCGGCTGTGGCCTGGGCATTCGAGAACACCAGCGAACCGCTCACTGCCATGGCCAGGCAGGCCAACGACGCCGCGAGACGTCGGGCGAGGGTCGGGACGGTCATTTCACGCACTCCTCGGGTGAGACAACGGGACGGTCGACACGTGCGTCATTCGTTTGAGGACGCGCGGCGGATGGGTCGTGCGATCTCGAATGTAATGCGCGCCACACGAACTGTCCGCTCCTGGCGAAATATCCTCGGGAACAAACATCCCGCCACCCAGGTTGAGTCGATCAGACTGAACTTTGGAGGTTTGATGACCCAGAAGACATCGCCACAGACGTATTCGTTGCCCGTCCTGTTCGTTCCCGATCTGGTCGTCCTGCCCGGCATGGTCGTGCCCATCCCGCTCGACGACGCCGCGCAGGCGACCATTGACGCGGCACGCGCCAGCGAGTCCGGCAAGCTGCTGGTCGCGCCGCGCCTCGACGACCGCTACCCGACATACGGCGTGGTCTCCTCGATCGTGCAGGTGGGCCACCTCCCCGGCGGTCAAACCGCCGCGGTGATCAAGGGCGAGCGCCGGGCCCACATCGGAACCGGGACCACCGGCAACGGCAACGCGCTGTGGGTGGAGGTCGCCGAGGTCGACGACCCGGAGACCACCGACGAGGTGAAGACCCTGGCCGCCGAGTACAAGAAGCTCGTACTGGCCATGCTGCAACGGCGCGAGGCGTGGCAGATCATCGACGCGGTCAACAAGATGACCGATCCGTCGGATCTCGCCGACACCTCAGGCTATAGCTCGTGGCTCTCCGATGAGCGCAAACGCGAACTGCTCGAGACCCCGGACATTGCCGAACGGCTCACCCGGCTGATCGAGTGGACCGGCGAACACATCGCCGAGACCGAGGTCAGCGACAAGATCGCCGACGACGTGCGCAGCGGGATGGAGAAGCAGCAGAAGGAGTTCCTGCTGCGCCAGCAGCTGGGCGCCATCCGCAAGGAACTCGGCGAGGACGAACCCGACGGCGCCGACGACTACCGCGGTCGCGTGGAGGCCGCTGACCTACCCGACAAGGTGCGCGAGGCCGCGCTGCGGGAGGTGGGCAAGCTCGAGCGCGCCAGCGATCAGTCGCCGGAGACCAGTTGGATCCGCACCTGGCTCGACACCGTGCTGGAGTTGCCGTGGAACGTCACAACCGACGACTCCACCGACATCAAGGGTGCTCGCGAGATCCTCGACGCCGACCATCACGGTCTCGACGACGTGAAGGACCGCATCGTCGAATACCTCGCGGTGCGCGCCCGTCGTGCCGAACGCGGCCTGCAGGTCGTCGGCGGCCGCGGGTCGGGTGCGGTGATGGTGCTGGCCGGCCCGCCCGGGGTCGGCAAGACGTCGCTGGGTGAGTCCGTCGCCCGGGCATTGGGCCGCAAGTTCGTGCGCGTCGCCCTCGGCGGCGTGCGCGACGAGGCCGAGATCCGCGGTCACCGCCGCACCTATGTGGGTGCCCTGCCAGGCCGGATCGTGCGGGCCATCGGCGAGGCGGGATCGATGAATCCGGTGGTGCTGCTCGACGAGATCGACAAGGTCGGGTCCGATTACCGGGGGGATCCGGCGGCGGCGCTGCTCGAGGTGCTCGACCCCGCGCAGAACCACACGTTCCGCGATCACTACCTGGACCTCGATCTGGACCTGTCCGACGTGCTGTTCCTGGCGACCGCGAACGTGGTGGAGAGCATCCCGTCAGCTCTGTTGGACCGGATGGAACTGGTGACCCTGGACGGTTACACCGAGGACGACAAGGTGGCCATCGCCCGCGACTTCCTGTTGCCGCGGCAGGCCGAACGGGCCGCACTGACCGCCGACGAGGTCGATGTGAGTGCTGACGCGTTGCGGGAGATCGCCGCGAACTACACCCGCGAACCCGGTGTGCGACAGTTCGAGCGGCTGCTCGCCAAGCTGTTGCGCAAGGCTGCGACCAACCTGGAGTCCGGAAAGTCGCAGGCACCGATCGCGATCGGCGAGTCCGATCTGACCGACTACATCGGCCGGGCCCGGTTCACGCCGGAATCGGCCGAGCGCACGGCGGTCCCGGGTGTCGCGACCGGTCTCGCGGTGACCGGCATGGGCGGCGACGTGCTGTTCATCGAGGTCAACAGTGTCGACGGGGAACCTGGTCTGCAGCTCACCGGGCAGCTCGGCGACGTGATGAAGGAGTCGGCGCAGATCGCGCTGTCTTACGTCCGAGCCCACGCCGAGCAGTTGGGCGTCGACCCGGCGGTGCTGAACAAGACCATCCACGTGCATGTTCCGGCCGGAGCGGTGCCCAAGGACGGTCCGAGCGCCGGCGTCACCATGGTGACCGCCCTGGTGTCGATGGCGACCGGCCGCAAGGTCCGCGCGGAGGTCGGGATGACCGGTGAGGTCACGCTCAACGGCCGGGTTCTGCCGATCGGTGGGGTCAAGCAGAAACTGCTTGCCGCCCAGCGCAACGGCCTGACGACGGTGTTCATCCCGCAGCGCAATGAGCCCGACCTCGACGACGTGCCCGCCGAGGTGCTCGAGTCACTCGAGGTGCGTCCGATGGTCGACGTCGCCGACATCCTGGCGCAGGCGCTGGAACCGGCGACAGATCACACGGTGGCAGATCACGCGGTGGCAGATCACGCGGTGTCGGCTGCCTGATCGGCACAATCGACACCACAGCGGGCCGCGACGACGACAAATGGTGTCGCGGCCCGCTCCGGTGTCAGCTGAGTCCCGCACTGTGAACCCGCGTGCCGGCCAGACCGAGCGTCATTACCGGGCAGAACACGCCGGTGAACAATCACTGAGAAATTCGGCGACGGCCTTGTGTCGTCGCCGTGCGGTGACAAGGGTGTGAGGCATGAACCGCCGATCGCTGGTCATCGGGTGTGCCGGGCTGAGCGCCCTCATCGTCGTCATGGTGATGACGACGGTCGCGGTCACGGCCGCACCCGCCGGCGGGCACACCACCGAACGCGTTGCCACATCTACCGGTGACCGCACCTACGAGATGTATCGGCCGGCCGGACTGGGTACGCCGGCACCCCTGGTGATCGTGTTGCACGGCGGATACGGTTCGGGACGGCAGGCGGAGTCGAGCTATCACTGGGACACGCATGCCGACCGTGGACGGTTCGTGGCCGTGTTCCCCAATGGTGTCGGGCGCTCATGGAACGCCGGCACCTGCTGTGGGCCCGCCCAGCGGCGAGATGTCGACGATGTCGCGTTCGTGCGGACGGTGCTCGATGACGTGAGTAGCCGGGTGTCGATCGATCGTTCCCGCGTCTACGTCACCGGCATGTCGAACGGCGCGATGATGGCCTATCGCCTGGCCTGTGAGACCGACCTGTTCGCCGCGGTCGCGCCGGTGGCCGGGACCCGATTGGTCGGCTGCGCCACCGCCGCACCGACGTCCCTGCTGCACATCCACGGCACCGCCGACCCCACGGTGCCATACACCGGTGGTCCCGGGCGCGCGTACAACCTGCGGGGCACAGCCCGGGTCGACGGGCCGGCCATTCCCGCGGTCGTCGCCGGATTCCGTCAGCTCGCCGGCTGTCCGGACCCGACGAACCGCCGCCTCGGCTCGGTGGTCACGTCGACGGCCGACTGCCCTGACGGTAGGACCGTGGAACTGATCGCGGTGACCGTGGCCGGCCATCAGTGGCCGGGTGCGACGCCGTCACCGGTCATCGAACGATTGCGGCCCGGGAACGAACCGTCCGGGGCATTCGACGCCACCGAGGTCATCTGGGACTTCTTCGCGGCTCACGGTTTGTGAGGACCGTTCGTGAGGACCGCGTCCGTGTGGCGCGATCCGGTGCTGCCTCACGACGCCGTGGACCGCGGAACCGTGGCTACGGCGTGGGCGTCGACCACTGTGACGATTCGCTACCGATCGTGCAGATGTGCGACATCGCCATCTTCACCATCGGTCGGGTCACCGTGTCGAGCTTGCCCAGTACGAGTTGCTGGATGAGGCCGTCCATCAGGGCGACAACGAGATTGGCCGCTTCTTCTGGGTGCTCGGGGCGGAACGGCGCCCCCACCACCACCGACAGCTGGACGAGCTCCTGGCGGTGCGCCTCGATCATGTCGGCCAGATCGGGATGGAACTGCGCCTCGATCAACAAGGCATGGCGTGCGGTGACGGTCTTGCGGCCCTGGGTGCGGGAGGACTCCACGAATTGGGTGCCACATTCGACGACATCGTCCGGACAGTGCGGACCCGGCGTCATCAGGGGGCCGAACGACTCCAGCGCGATGGCCCGAAGCTGTGCGTGCACTGTCTCCAGCGCCAGCGCCAGCAGCCGGCTGCGCGTGGGTGCGTAGTAGTTGATCGATCCGGGCGGGTAGCCGGCCGTCTCGTCCACGGTGCGATGGGTCAACGCATGCAGACCCTGGGTGGCGATGATCTCGACGGCCGTCTCGCCGAATGTGGTCCGGCGTTCACTGCCGCGGCGTGACTTCGACTCCGCCATGTGAACGTTCCTCCTCCGCCGATACTGCGGTCAGGGTGGGCCGGCGCCGCGTCCGGTTCTGCATCCTTTTTCTACTTCATGGTCATCGGTCGTTACAGCCAGAGAATGCGAGATCCGTCACGTCGGCCGTCTGTGCCGGTGCGTTTCCGGCCATTCGGCCACCAGATCGCGGGCACCGGGAACATTCCTCGGGTCGTCGCCGTTGGAGTCAGTGAGAAACTTGAGTCGATATCACTCAACTCAGTTGACTCCGGCTGATTCTTTCAGTAAGACATGAGTCGGATGCGCTGAAGTTCGGGTCCGACGCGGGTTTCGACAGCATCAGCCGAGGTCGTTCGCGAGTGAGCTCGCGGGCACCCCTCGGACCCGACACGAACTTGGGTGCACACCCATGAACTAGGAGGAACACACATGTCTCGTGCAGTTGGAATCGACCTCGGTACCACCAACTCGGTGGTCTCCGTGCTCGAGGGCGGCGAGGCCGCCGTCATCGCCAACGCCGAAGGCTCCCGCACCACCCCGTCAGTCGTCGCGTTCGCGCGCAACGGCGAGGTACTGGTCGGGCAGCCGGCAAAGAACCAGGCGGTCACCAACGTCGACCGCACCATCCGGTCGGTCAAGCGCCACATGGGCGAAGGCGACTGGTCCGTCGAGATCGACGACAAGAAGTACACCCCGCAGGAGATCAGCGCGCGCACGCTGCAGAAGCTCAAGCGCGACGCCGAGTCGTACCTGGGTGAGGACGTGACCGACGCGGTCATCACCGTGCCGGCCTACTTCAACGACGCACAGCGTCAGGCCACCAAGGAAGCCGGCCAGATCGCCGGCCTCAACGTGCTGCGCATCGTCAACGAGCCCACCGCCGCGGCGCTGGCCTACGGCCTGGACAAGGGCGAGAGCGAACAGACAATCCTGGTCTTCGACCTCGGTGGCGGCACCTTCGACGTCTCGCTGCTCGAGATCGGCGACGGCGTCGTCGAGGTCCGCGCCACCTCCGGTGACAACCATCTCGGTGGTGACGACTGGGATCAGCGCGTCGTCGACTGGCTCGTCGAGAAGTTCAAGAGCCAGAACGGCATCGACCTGACCAAGGACAAGATGGCCATGCAGCGTCTGCGTGAGGCTGCCGAGAAGGCCAAGATCGAGCTGTCCGCCTCGCAGAGCACCTCGATCAACCTGCCCTACATCACCGTCGACGCCGAGAAGAACCCGCTGTTCCTCGACGAGCAGCTCTCGCGCAGCGAATTCCAGAAGATCACCTCCGATCTGCTGGAGCGCACCCGCTCGCCGTTCCAGGCCGTCATCAAGGACGCCGGCATCGCTGTCGGCGACATCGACCATGTCGTCATGGTCGGTGGCTCCACCCGTATGCCGGCCGTCACCGAGCTGGTGAAGGAACTGACCGGCGGCAAGGAGCCCAACAAGGGTGTCAACCCGGACGAGGTCGTCGCCGTGGGCGCCGCCCTGCAGGCCGGCGTGCTGCGCGGCGAGGTCAAGGATGTGCTGCTGCTCGACGTGACCCCGCTGAGCCTGGGCATCGAGACCAAGGGCGGCGTGATGCACAAGCTGATCGAGCGCAACACCACCATCCCCACCAAGCGGTCGGAGACCTACACCACCGCCGAGGACAATCAGCCGTCGGTGCAGATCCAGGTGTATCAGGGTGAGCGCGAGATCGCCTCGCACAACAAGCTGCTCGGTTCGTTCGAACTCGGTGGCATCGCCCCGGCGCCGCAGGGTGTCCCGCAGATCGAGGTGACCTTCGACATCGACGCCAACGGCATCGTGCACGTCACCGCGAAGGACAAGGGCACCGGCAAGGAGAACTCCATCCGCATCCAGGAGGGCTCGGGCCTGAGCAAGGACGAGATCGACCGGATGATCAAGGATGCCGAGGCGCACGCCGACGAGGATCGTCAGCGTCGCGAGGAGGCCGAGACCCGCAACCAGGCCGAGTCCTTGGTGCACCAGACCGAGAAGTTCCTGAAGGACAACGAGGACAAGGTGCCCGGCGAGGTCAAGGACAAGGTCAACGCGGCCATCTCCGAGGCGCAGGAGGCCCTGAAGGGCACCGACATCGCGGCCATCAAGTCCGCGGTGGAGAAGCTCTCGACCGAGTCGCAGGAGATGGGCCAGGCGATCTACGCGGCGTCGGCCGCCGAGTCGCCCAACGGCGAGGCCCCGCAGGGTGACAACGCCGGCGCCGACGACGTCGTGGACGCCGAGGTCGTCGACGAGCCGTCGAGCACAGGGGAGAACAAGTGACCGAGCACGAGCCCTCGCACGACGCCGACACCACGGCGGTCGAGCCCGAGCTCGAGGCGGTCCCGGCGGAGCAGGAAGCCGACATGCCGATCACCGTCACGGACCGGCGGCTCATCGATCCCGAGACGGGAGAGGTGCGCCCCGGTGCCGCCGGCGCGGCCGCAGCGGAGTCGGCCACCGACGCCGCCGACGAGCGCGTCGCCGAGCTGACTGCGGATCTGCAGCGGGAACGGGCTCAGTTCGCCAACTTCCGGCGGCGTGCCGCAGAAGAGAAGCAGGGATCGGTCACCTACGGCAAGCAGTTGCTCATCGACAAGTTGCTGCCGGTACTCGACGACCTCGACCGTGCCCGACAGCACGGCGATCTCGACGAGGGACCGCTGCGCAGTGTGGCCGACAAGTTGGTCGCCGCACTGACGAGCGAAGGCCTCTCCACGTTCGGCCAGCCGGGCGATGTGTTCGACCCGGAGCTGCACGAGGCCGTCCAGCACGATGGTGACGGGGCAGAACCCGTCATCGGCGCCGTGTACCGCACCGGCTACCGGCTGGGCGACAAGGTCATCCGTCACGCGATGGTCACGGTCACCGATCCGTCCGACGCACCGAGCGATGCGGCCGAACAGACTGGTGCACAATAAGCGCACCGACGACGGGCCACGAGGGGTTGTCCAGCACGATCCCTCGTGGCCCGCTCCACACAACTTCATCCAGAACAACTTCATCCAGACAACTGAGACATCGAAGGAGGTGACGTCTGGTGGCCCCACAACGGGAGTGGTTGGAACACGACTTCTACAAGGACCTGGGCGTTGCTTCTGACGCTTCTGCTGAAGAGATCAAGAAGGCCTACCGGAAGCTCGCCCGCGAACTCCATCCGGACGCGAACCCCGGCGACACCGCGGCCGAAGAACGCTTCAAGCGGGTGTCCGAAGCACACAGCGTGCTGGCCGATCCAGAGAAGCGCAAAGAGTACGACGAAACCCGCGCAATGTTCGCCGGCGGGCGATTCCGCGGCGGCGGCAACGGCTTTCCCGGCGGCTTCCCCGGGGCCGGCGGAACCCATTACACGACGTCTACGGGTGCCGACTTCAACATCGGCGACCTGTTCGGCGGCGGTGGTGGCGGCGGCGAGTCGGCAGGTGGATTCGGGGATCTGTTCGACGGGCTGTTCAATCGCGGTCCACGAACCTCGACGGCGACGCGGCCCAAGCGTGGCAACGACCTCGAGACCGAGACGACGCTGACGTTCAAGGACGCCGCGACCGGTACGACCGTGCCGCTGCGGGTGACGAGCCCGGCGCCGTGCACCACCTGCCACGGCAGCGGCGCCAAGCCGGGCACCAGCCCGCGGGTCTGCCCGAACTGCAACGGTTCCGGATTTGTCAGCCGCAACCAGGGGGCGTTCGGGTTCAGCGAACCCTGCCAGGACTGCCAGGGCACCGGGTCGCGGATCGACGATCCGTGTTCCGACTGCGACGGCAGCGGCGTGAAGGTCCGCGCCCGCACCATCAACGTCCGCATTCCGGCGGGTGTCGAGGACGGTCAGCGAATCCGCTTGGCCGGCCAGGGCGAGGCCGGACGCCGTGGCGCACCCTCGGGCGACCTCTACGTGGTGGTTCATGTGACCGCCGACAAGGTGTTCACCCGCAGCGGCAACGACCTGAAGGTGCAATTGCCGGTCAGCATCTCCGAGCTGGTGCTCGGCGCGACGGTGTCGGTGCCGACCCTCGACGGCAGCGTCGGGGTGAAGATCCCCGCCAACACCAGCGACGGCCGCACCCTGCGAGTGCGTGGGCGCGGTGTGCCGAAGCGATCGGGTGGGGCAGGTGACCTGCTGGTGACGGTCAAGGTCGCGGTTCCGCCGAAGCTCGACGACGACGCGGTCGAGGCCATGCGCCGCTACGCCACCGCCGAGAAGGCCGCCGGGTTCGATCCCCGCGCCGGATGGGGGCGGTGACCGTGGCCGGCAAGTTCGACAGAAACAGCTTCGACGGGGAGGCCGCCGCGACCTTCATGATCTCGGTCGCGGCGGAACTCGCCGGTATGCACGCGCAGACTTTGCGCACCTACGACCGGCTCGGTCTGGTCACCCCGCAGCGCACCACCGGCGGTGGCCGGCGGTACTCCGCACGCGACGTCGAGGTCCTGCGCGAGATCCAGCGCCTGTCCCAGGAGGAAGGCGTCAACCTCGCGGGGATCAAACGCATCATCGATCTGGAGAACCAGGTCGACGCGCTGCAGCAGCGCATCCGCGAACTGCAGGCCGAGGTCGACAACGCATCCTCCCGACGCGGTGGTGAGCTGGTGCCGGTGCCCCGGACCAGCGCACTGGTGGTGTGGCAACCCCGCCGCAAGCGCAAGACCGACTGACCGGCACCTCTGCCCACCCGCTACCCTGACTCGGGACAAAACGTCGGTGTAGACAGGACGAGGACATGGCCGAGACCAGGAGCGCCCAGATGGGGGGCGGTTCGAACTCGGACGGATCGGTCCTCGGGATCTCCGTGGTCGAGGACCGGGTGGCGTCGGTGGTGCGCAGCTCCGACGGCGACATCATCGCCAGCAATCTGGTCGACCTGCCCGACCCGTCGGCACAGAGCGCCGAGAACGCCATCCACGAACTCGTCGACTCCGTGCCCTACGACATCGACCACATCGGTGTCGCCTGCGCCCGGCCCGCCACCGAGAACTATCTGCGGGCCAATCTCACGCCGGGGACGTCCCGGCCGGGCTGGTACGACAAAGTGGCTGTCACCGACATGCCGGCGGCGTTGGCCGAGACCGCCCGGGGTGTGGCGTCGGGCTCCGGCATCGTCGCGGCGATCGACCTGGATCGCGACGCCGTACCGTCGCCGGGATCGTCGGTGGTCACCCTCGATTCCGCAACCGGCGAGGTGTTGGGGACGGCCGAGTTCGCCTACGGTTCGCCCGGCCCGGTCACCGATCCGGCTCATGCGAGCGCCGTTGCCGACGCGGTGATGGCGGCGCCCGGTGGGTCGTCGGTGACGTCGGTGGTCCTCACCGGCCCCGGCGCGGACATCGACGGGATACCGGCTGCCCTCGAGTATGCGCTGGCCCGGCCGGTCACCGTGGTCGACCAGCCCGCACTCGCCGCAGCCGTCGGAGCGGCGGTGTTGGCATTGCGCCCCGGCGTCGCCTCGCGCGCCACATCGACGCGTCGTTGGTGGCTCATCGGCGCCGCGATGGCGGCCGCTCTGGCGCTCGGTGCGATCGCGGCGTCCGCGGTCTTCGCCGGTGTCGACGCCGCCGAGGAGGAGGCAGCGCCGACGACCACGACGATCACCGAAACGGCGCCGCCGTCGACGGTGACCCGGACCGCTCAGCCGGTCACCGAGGTCCGCACCCGCGTCGACACGACCACGGTGACCGTATCGCGGGAGGCCTCGCCCAGCACCACCACGGCGACCGAAACCGAGACCGAGACGTCGACGGAGACCGAGACGGTCACCGAGCAACCGACCGTGACGGTCACCGAGACGACCACCGAGACCGTCGGCGGCCAGGGGCCTGGACCGGGCAACCCCGGACCGTGACGTCTGAGACGGTCAGACCACCGGGTCGTGCTGGATGAGACTGGCCCGCGCACCTGCGATGAGCATTCGTTGCCGCGTGGCCGCGATCATCTTCGCCGACCCGGCGATGAGCACTTGATGTTCATCCCACGGGCCGGCTGCGGCGGCGACCTCGGCGAGGGTGCCGATGTGGTGCTCGATGCCGAGCACCTCGGGGGCGGCCACCGCTGTGATCCACCACGGGTCGGTGCTCTCCTCGGACACCGCGGTGATGCGCAGCCACGGGTTGGTCGCCGCGATGCGGCGTAGCACGACGAGATCGTAGAGCTCCCCGGGATAACGCATGCCGTAGAAGATGTGGGTCGGTGGGGTGTCGGCGCGCTTCGACATCTCGATCAGCAGCGCCCGCAGCGGCGCCAGGCCGGACCCGCCGGCCACCATTACCACCGGACGACCGGGCTCGATGTGCAGCGTCCCGTGTCCCTGGGCGAAGTGCCAGACGTCGCCGACCCGGGTCTCCCCGACGATCGCGCAGCTCACCGAGCCGCCCTGGATGGCGCGCACGTGGAACTCCAACTCGCCGCGCGGATTGGGTGGTATCGCCGGTGACAGGTTGCGCCACGCCTTCGGACGCTGCGGGATCTGCACCTCGAGGTACTGGCCGGGTGCGAACCGCAGCTGCGCCTTCGTCAGCAACCGCACCACGGCGAGGTCGCGGGTGATGCGGAACTTCTCCACCACCTCCGCCGACCACAACGCCGGGAACGGTGCGGTCTCGGCCGCCCCGCGCATCACCCCGGTCGTGAGCATCATCGCCTGCGTGACGGTCTGGGCGGTCTCGTCGTCCCAGTAGTCGCCGAGCACCGACGCGAATTCGGCGATCAGGGCCTGATAGATGACGCCATAGTGCTCGGGACGGACGCCGTATTTGCGGTGATCGCGGCCGAGCTGAGCGAGGAACTCGACCAACTCGGGGTGCCCGTCCGGCTGCGGGACCACCTCGAGCACGTGGTCGATGACCCGGAAGAACGCATCGCGCTGACCGGACATGACCGCCGGGAACAGTTCGCGAAGATCGGGATCGATGGCGAACATGCGGGTGTAGATGTTCGTCGAGAACCGGTCGGGGTCGCGGTTGATCAGCTCGCGGAGCTGGTGGAGGGTGTGTCGCGAATGGTTGGGCACGGGCCGGTCACCTCCCCTGACTGTGTCGATTCGTCGGACGGAGCAATGCCCCGCTCCAGAGAGCCTAGCGGTCCGTTACCGGTGACTTACGATCGATCAATCGATGTCGGGGTGGCGGGGACTGTGGCAATCTCGGGTACGTGAGCTCGCTCGATGGTGTTGTGCGCGGCATTGTCGACGCCCATCTGCACCAGTGGAATCCGCGGAGCACGCCGTGGGCGGCCAATCGGCTGTCCCGGCTCTATCGGTTCGTGCCCGCGTTCGGTGATCGGGTCTTCCCGATGGTGGTGTCGCAGGCCGACCGGGAATACGTCCTCACCCCGAGCACGGTCGCCCGCGTCTACGAACCGATGCAGTATCTGGCCGACACCGCGCCCGTCGTCAGCACCGCCGGAGTGCGGGTCGACACCGTCGTGCATATGGAATCGCACTGGCGCGGTGACGAGGCCGCCGGTCGTATCGAGAGTCCGGCCGGGCGCTCGGCCGTCGAGGAGACGCGGTACGTGACGACGCTGCCGTTCGGCGCGGACTCGCTGCCGCAGCTGGGAGCCATCGTCGCCCACGCCGACCCCCGTGCCGAACGTTTCGCCGAGCTCATCGACGAACACGCCGCCCTGACCGACCGGCTGCGCGGCATCCGGTGGATCACCACCCGGCACCCCGACCCGAAGATCCGCAACGGTGCCGACACCGACGGCATTCTGTCCTCCTCCGCGTTTCTCAAGGGCTTCGCGGAAGTCGCCGACCGACGGCTGGTCTTCGACGCATTCGTCTATTCGCATCAGCTCTACGACGTGGTCACCCTGGCACGGGAATATCCCGAGGTGATCATCGTCGTCGACCACATCGGCGCGCCGGTGGGTGTGTTCGGCCCCGTCGGTGCGCGCACCGGTGCGACCGCCGGGGCGCGCGCCGACATCATGCGGCTGTGGCGCGAACGAATGGTCACTTTGGCGGCTTACCCGAACGTGATGGTGAAGCTGTCCGGTCTCGGCCTGCCAATCCTCGGCTACGGCCGGGAACGGTGGGGCAACGTCGGGAGCCGGGCGACGCTCACCGAGATGATCGGCCCACTCGTCGATCATGTCCTCACCCACTTCGGTGCCGACCGCGTCATGTTCGGATCGAACTTTCCCATCGACAAGCCGAATGTCTCGTTCGACATGATCGTCGGGTCGCTGGTCGACCTGATCGCGCCCCTCGGCGGCGATTACGCACTCAGGAAAGCTTTTCGCGACAACGCTTTACGGGTCTACCGGATCAATCCACCCAGCTGAGTGGAATCGAGCTGATTCGACAAGCCGGCACGGATCGCCGGTCCACGGTGTCGCGTACCGCGCACCACAATGGTTGTCGTGCAACTTGTTGTGGCCGTCGGGTACGCGACACCATGGTGGCGGCGCCGGTTTACGCTGTGGAGTTCTCAAGGGACGGTTGCGGTCCCGACCGGGGGTCGGGTGCGTGGGAAGTGGTGGCTGGGCGACTATTCGGCCGTGGGGTCAGGTGGCGGCGGTCAGGCGGCTGCGGGCAGGTTGTCGAGGTTGAGGGTGCGCCTGTTGTAGGCGGGTATGGGTCGGCGTTTGGGGTCGACCGAAACGGGTGGGATGAGCCAGGGGTGTCGGTCGTGACCCATGATCACCTCCCATCCGTTGTGGTGGATGTCGGCGTGACACGACGGGCACAGCAGACATCCGTTGTCCAACACCGTGATTCCACCATCAGCCCAATGCACGAGATGATGCCCCTGGCAGCGGGTGGCCGCCACTCCGCATTTGATGCAGCACTGGTCCCGCTTGTGCAAGGCTTTGCGCAGATGCGGCGGGAACAGGCGTTTCTCCTTACTCATCTCCATCGGCACCTGCTCACCGTCGACGATCGCGACGGTCGCGGTGGTGTCGCAGGTCAGGGTGCGCAACGTGGCTTCGGTGAGTGACCCCATGAACGGCAGTTCGGCCAGGTCCGGGGTATCGGCGGGCACGGAAACGAGCATCTGGTGTCGTGGTGCGGACGCGGCATCCCCGCTGCGGGCGGCGATATCCAAGAGCGCTTCGAGGGCGTCGGCGTGGCGGCGCTCGGTGCTGCGGGCATCGGGTGAGCCGTCGGGTTCGGGGCGGGGTGCGGCCAACTCTTCCATCGCGGCGGAGAATTTTTCGCCGACTTCGGTGTTGAGGTCGGCGCGCACCTGCAGGCGCCCGTCGCCGTCGACGTCGTGGGTGAGGGCATTGAGGTTGCGGTCCTCGCAGGCGGGTAGCCCGCCGGTGTCCTCGGCGTGCTGGTTACCCAGTCGGCGGGCGTGTTTACCGATCTCGGCGGGGGTGGCGCCGGAGAAGAATTGGGCGAGGAGGTCGGTCACGATGTTGAGACGCGCTGGGTCGTCGATCGGTTCCGCCGATCTTTTCTCGACATGCTCGACCCCTTTACCCACCGCATCCACGTGTTCGGCCGAGACAGCCCCGTCGGCGGCATGGGCGGCCAGGGTCGGCAGTTTCGTGCGGGCGGCGGCGATCCGGATCAACCGGGAGGCGACTGCCGGGGCCAACCCCATCACGATCAACAACTCACTCAACTTCCGCCCGTGATCGGTGGCCACGCCGAGCCGGTCGAGATGGCCGACCACCGTGGCGGCGTGATGCTCGATCAGATTACGCAACGTGACCAGCGCGGTCATCGCGTCGAACGCCGCCCGCCCGGACATGTCGTCGGCGAAACGCAGTTCACGCAATGAATCAGTGATGGTGGTGAGATCCCCCGAAGTTCTCATGACTCCAAGGTAATCGCAAGAGTGTTCGATGTCAAGGGATCGGTCGTGAGAATTATTCTGGGACAGAGGGTTTGGACGGAAACGCGGTGAATTGTGCTTTTCAGTGGACTTTGGTGATCAGGAGTCACAGGAGTTACATGTTTCGGGTAAAAATCACCGCGAGAAGATAATTCGCCCGAGCGTGCAGCGAGTTCGGCTGGGTAGGCGACTGGTCGCGTGACAACGCGCGGCGCGGTTGGCCGCGGCCGCGCGCCAGGCGCCGGGAACGCGGTGGCGGTGCGCGAGGCTGCCCCGCGCTCGCCGAAGTGCCCCTGCGATGCGCTCAGGGTGTCGCAGATGCGGGGGCATGTGACCGGTCGCTGCCTCGATCAGCCGGCGGTCTCGCGCGCCCACGGCCACCACCGACGACGAGGCGGGCCGGGGACCGGAACATCCTGGAGTGCACGACGAATGATGTCGGAGAATTCGGTACACGTCGCGTAGCGGTCGGTGGGATCTTTCGCCAGCGCCTTCGCGAACACCGAGTTCAGCGACGACGGGAGCCAGGGCTGGGCTCTGGTCAGCCGGGGGACCGGGTCGTTCAGGTGTGCGTAGGTGATCGCGAACGCGGTCGCGCGGGGAAACGGCGGTGCTCCGGTCAACAATTCGAACAGTCCGGCGGCGAAGGCGTACTGATCGGTGGCGGGAGAGAGGCGTTGGGCGGTGAGGAGCTCCGGTGCCGCATAGGCAATCGATCCCTGTACGCGACCGTTGCGGGCGAGTGGTCGGGCGTCGTCGAGCAACTGTGCGATGCCGAAGTCGGTGAGTACCGCGCGCGGGCCACCGGGCCTGGTCGAGACCATGATGTTGGCGGGCTTCACATCTCGGTGCAGTACTTCGCATCGGTGGGCATAGTCGAGGGCGGCGCCGACCTGGGTCGCGATGGCCACGATGGTCGCGATATCGGCCGCCGTCGGATGCGGGTCGACCAGATCATTTGCCGGCCGGCCGTCGATGTATTCCATGGCCATCCACAAAATGGTTGCCCGCGTGCGCTTCTCGTCTGGCACTTCCGGGGGATCGATCTCGCCACGTGCGTACATGTCGACGATGTTCGGATGGTCGAGCAGAGAGGCGATGGTGAACTCGCGATGGAAGCGTTCGCGCACACGTTCCTGATCGCTGGGCGGGGTGTGCAGAACCTTGAGCGCGACCGGTCCGGGCTCGCCGGCACGGTGAGCCCGGTAGACCTCGGCGCTGCTGCCGCTGCCCAGACATTTGTCGATGACGTAGCCCGCCACCTCGTCGCCCACCCGGTACACAACGTCAGAGTAGTCGGGCGTAATCGGATCGGCGCGCCGGTCTGAGTCGGTTCCGACACCGTCGGTGGACAGGCGCGAGTCCAAAGCCGGGAAAGCTCTCACACCGACCCATTCTGCCGTCCCGGGTGGTCGGCCGGGGCGGGATTCTCGATCGGGCGGTCATCGCCTTCGGTCAGACTGCGGGCGAACCACGCTCCCATCGCGAGCAGCAACAGCCCGGTGACGATGAACGCCAGGACCCGGAAGACGCCGTCGAGGGTGGCAAGGTCGAAGAGGAACAGTTTCGCGATAGCCGCACCGACCACTGCCAGCCCACCTGCCAGCAGCGGGGTTCGCACAGTCGACGGCAACCGGCTCGCGCGTGCCAACGCCGCCGCTGCGGCGATCATCCAGGCGACGGTGGCGACCAGATGGCCGGCGAAGAAGCCCTCCTGGGTCCCTGCGGCGAGAACTCCGGCGGTAACGGCGAATTGGGTGAAGGCGTACAACGAGACCACGCCGAGCACCACCCACCACAACTGCTCGCTCGACCGATCGCGGCGGCCGGCCCGGATCCACATGTCGGCCAACGCCCAGACCGCGCCGACGAGCAGCACACACTGGACGAGGATCGTCGCGGCGGCGCCCGGCGCCAGAGTCGTGGCGTACGCGAGGTCGGCGGGCGGCACCAGCGAGAACGTGCCCAGCCCACCGATCACCACGAAGGCGGTGGCGATCACCCGCATCGCACGGGCCATCGAGGTGCTGCGTCGAGCGGACACCGCGACGATCGACCCGAACCCGAGGATCACGACCACCTCGATCCCACCGTTGAAGGCGGTGGCAGTGGCGACCAGTGTCATCAGAGCGACGGTCGCAGCCCAGATCTCCCGAACCCCGGTGGTCACCGCATCAGACCGTGCGCCTCCGACCACCACCAGGAGCAGCGCCGCGGCCGACGTCGCGATGAGCGATGCCGCCGACAGATCATCGAGCAGGGCGCCGGACATCAGCACCGGCAGCGACGTCAACGCGGTGACCGTCGCGAGCAGCGTCGGTTGCGACGAGCTCGGCAGCGCGACCAGAGCGCTGCCGACACCGACGAGCAGCGTCAACCCGGCTGCCACACCGTACGACCACATGCTCTCGTCAGGGCCTACACCGACACTCGCGAGAGCGGCGAGAAACACCAGCGGCACCGTCGGCGCCGCCATCCGGACCAGGAACAGCCACGGCCAATCACGCCCGAGCTGCACCCAACCGGTGGCGGCGGCCAGCACGATCATGAAGGACACCAGGACGATGTCGACGCCCTCGGTCAGTGCCGGTGCCAACACCACGATGGGAGTCACCACCAGCAGGCCGAGCGCCTGACTGCTCCACAGTCGGCTGAGTATCAGCCCGCCACCCGCGATCACTGCGGCCACGCCCAGCGCGGCCGGCACCGGCAGCCACTCGTAGATCCGGGTCGCCGCCAACACATCCAGGTAGCCGGCGGCCACCCCGGTCGCAGCCAACGCCACCGCGCCGGTACGACCTGACGGACGACGCTGCCACCACAGCGAGGCGCCCACCAGACCCGCCGCGAACACGGCACCGCCGGCCACCCGGAACTCCGGACGCAGGATGCCGGCCTGAGCGGCGAGCACCAGCAGCAGCACCACCCCGATCAACGTGACTCCCACTCCCGCCGTGGCCAAGAGGGTCGCGATCGTGCCCCGGCGCGATGCCGCCGCGATGCGGTCGGTCAGCGGGGGACGCGCAGGCCGCGGCGGGGCCGGGTGCCACGCCGGAGGCGCAACGTGGGACGGCGGGGGCGGGACGTAGCCGCCGGGCAGACGGGTGGGGTTCGGTGGCGTCGCTGGTGGCGGTGGCACCCGAACACCGGGATTCCACGGAGCCCCGGGATTCCACGGAGCTCCGGGATTCCACGGATCCCCGGGCATCACGGGTCCGGCAGGCATCCCGGGCGGCGGAACCGGGGACACGGGCGGCGGTGTGGGCGCCGGCGGCGCAGCCGGTTGTGCGCCCTCGGGGTGGGCTGCGGGGTGCTCCGCCATGCCCGACTGCTGGCTCAGCACTGCTCGCAGCGCAGCGAAGTCGTCGGACAGGGAGTGCATCTGACGAGAGATGTCCGCGAACTCGGCGGAGATCCGGGTCAGCAGGTCGTCGGCCTTGGTGGTCATGTGCCAAGAATCGTCTGCGACGCCTCCGCGCACATGAGTAGTCCTACCCGGTCCGGGGGCGTAAACCTGCGTTGTGCAGGCCTTTTGTCAGCTGACGGGTGAGGTCGTGGTCATTCGGATGCCCGACGACCGCCCGACTCACCCCTGTGCGGGAGGTCCGCCGGGCCCACCCGGGGGTGGGCCACCGGGCCCGCCCGGCCCACCGGCCGGAGGCGCACCCATGCTCTGCTGGTTGTCCTCTGCAGACGCCACGCCGATCGTGATCGAGATGTCCATGCCGTCGGCGGGCGTGCCGGTGACGGTCGCGAGTTCGGCGTCCCAGCCGTCGCCGAACACGTTGTCCGACGACAACGTCACGTTCGACATGTTGGAGATGCTCTGCGCGTAGCCGCTGTCGTGATCGAACACCTCGGTGCAGGCGTCTTCGGGTAGCGCGATCTGCGAGGTCAATCGGGCATCCGAGCCGGCGACGGCCTGCTCGAGGGAGTCGAAGACCTCGAAATGGATGTGCGGCCATCGGCCCGCGTAGCAGGCGGGGAAGATCGTGGTGAAGCGCACGACGCCGTCGGCGTCGGCGACCTGCACGCCGCGCAGGTAGTTCTCGTCGGCTGCCGCATCACTGTAGAGGGAGTAGTTGCCCTCCCGGTCGCAGTGCCAGACGTAGACGGCCATCCCCTGGCCGGGCGAACAGTCGTCGACGAGGTCCTGCAGGGTGATGGTCAGGGTGGTCGGCACGCCGTCGGCGGTACCCGAGGCATCGCCGAAACTCGACCGGATGTCGCTGCGGACGATGCCCGAGGCGATCAGCACGTTCGGTCCGTTGCTGCCGTCGCCGGGGTAGGGGCCGGCGGTCTCGCCGGGCGCTGCTTCCACACACTGCTGGGCGGTGCCCGAGGTGCCGGCCGCATCGGTGGACGATGCCGCCTCGGCGGCCGTCGTACCGGACCCCGAAGTGTCGGTACCGCACGCGGCGGCGGTGGTGGCGACCGCGCCGGTCGCCAACAGCATCAGCGCTCGGCGGCGGCTCAGGGAACGCAGGTCATAGCGGAGACCGCGGTCGTGTTCGTGTGTGTCATCGTGGCGCTGCATGGACACAACGTACAAACCGGACCTGCCCGTCGTCGGAAATTCAGCTGTGCGGTTGCTGGGAGGTCTCGGTGTGAGAGAACGCCGGCGACGGGACGGCGGCGTCCTACAGTGAGGTCATGACCGATGTCGTGAGTCCCGAGTCACTGGCTGCCGAACTTCCGCAGGGCATGGTGGTCACTGATCCTGACATCCTTGCGGCCTACCGGCAGGATCGGGCACAGGATCCCGACGCCGGAACGCCGTTGGCGTTGGTGCGTCCGACGACCACCGCCGAGGTACAGGTCACGGTCCGATGGTGTGCGCATCACCGGATACCGCTGGTCACACGCGGGGCCGGTACCAGCCTGTCGGGTGGGTCCACGGCGGTCGACGGTGCAATCATGCTGTCCACCGAGAAGATGCGCGACCTCGTCGTCGACACCGCCACCCGCACCGCGGTGGTGCAGCCGGGACTGTTCAACGCCGAGGTCAAAGCCGCAGCGGCTACACACGACCTCTGGTACCCGCCGGACCCGTCCTCGTTCGAGATCTGCTCGATCGGCGGCAACGTCGCCACCAACGCCGGTGGGCTGTGCTGCGTGAAGTACGGCGTGACCACCGACTACGTCCTCGGACTCGAAGTGGTGCTCGCCGACGGGCGGGCGGTGCGGTTGGGCGGCAAACAGCTGAAAGACTCGGCCGGTCTGCCGCTGACCAAGCTGTTCGTCGGCAGCGAGGGACTGCTCGGCATCGTCACCGAGGTCACCTTGCGGCTGCTGCCGCCGCAGGCTCCGGCGTGCACGGTGGTGGGGAGTTTTGCGACCGTGCACGAGGCCAGTGAGGCGGTTCTCGCCATCACCGCGCAGATTCGTCCTGCGATGCTCGAGTTCATGGACTCGGTGTCCATCAACGCCGTCGAGGACATGCTGCGGATGGGACTCGACCGTGCGGCCGGGGCGCTGCTGGTGGCCCAGTCGGATGCACCCGGACCCGCCGGGACCGCGGAGGTGGAGATCATCCAGCGCGCCTTCGAACAGCACGGCGCCACCGAGGTGTTCGCCACCGACGACGCGAAGGAAGGTGAGGCCTTCACTGCTGCCCGCCGGGCCGCGATCCCGGCGGTCGAGAAGCTGGGGTCGCTGCTGCTCGAAGACGTCGGGGTGCCGCTGCCGCAACTGCCCGCCCTCATCGACGGTGTCGCCGGGATAGCGGCGGCGCGGGAGGTGATGATCTCGGTGATCGCGCACGCCGGCGACGGCAACACGCATCCGCTCATCGTGTTCGATCCCACCGACGACGACGAGGCCGGCCGCGCCCAGACCGCCTTCGGCGAGATCATGGATCTCGCGATCTCATTGGGCGGCACCATCACCGGTGAGCACGGTGTGGGCCGATTGAAGAAGGCCTGGTTGCCGAATCAGGTCGGCGACGACGTGATGGAGCTGACCGCGACGATCAAGAAGGCTCTCGATCCGCACGGGCTGCTGAACCCAGGTGTGCTGCTCTAGGAGGAAGTGTCACGAAGAGCTTCCGCTGATGACCCGATACGTATCTCGCCCGGCATTCTTCGCTTCGAAGAGTGCACGGTCGGCGGCCCGGATCGCGGTGTCGACAAACGTTTCGTCGCCCGTGGGGTGGGTGTGACCCTCGTAGACGACTGCGCCGACGCTGACGGTGATGCGGCGCTCGGTGATCACGTCGAACCGTAGTCTGCGAATGCGGTTGGCCAGGCCGATGGCGGCCGCTTTGTCGAGCGCACCGGCGATGGCGAACTCGTCTCCGCCGAGCCGGCCGACAACTCCGTTGTCTCCGACGACCTCGACGAGCATCGACGCCACCTGCGTGAGCACGGCATCACCGACCGCGTGTCCGTATCGGTCGTTGACGTCCTTGTAGTTGTCGATGTCGACGACGGCGACGGTGAACGGCTTCCCCTGCGGCACTCCCACCGTTGCGATGTAGTGGAAGCCACGACGGTTGAGCACGCCGGTCAGCGGGTCGGTGTTCGCGGACTCGATCTGCAATCGAAGTGCCTTCTTCGATTCGGAGCTGAATATGGTCAACAGCACAACGGTGCCGTTGGCGGCTGCCAACGACACCATGGTGGCGTAGAGCACCGACGGCAGTGCGAGGTTCCCGGAGAGGGCCGACCGCACACCGAGGCCGATGATGATAGCGGTGGTGAAAACCACGTGCCAGAGCATGGGGCGTGCGCGGAGGAAGTGGGCCACGTAGCCGCTGACGACGGCAAACAGTGCGGTGCCGTGCAACCCCATGACCGGGTTCTGGAAGGTCGCGAAGGCGGCGGTGAGGCCCAGGTCCGCGTACACCACGAAGGCGATGTTCACGCTGCGCAGGGATGGCTGCTCCGACCACCAAATCGAGCCGAGATGAACACGGGCCATGACCACCGCCACCGGCACGGTGGAGGCGGAGAGAAAGACGATCGCAGCGACCCGGGCCGGACTGCCGGCTGCGCCATCTGGCGCTGTCGTGGCGATGAGGCCCACCAAACCCACCACCAACGTCAGCCCGGCGATCCCATAGCGCGGCAATCGCTCCGAGATCTCGATCTGATCCAGCACATGCAGCGGATCGTCGTACGCTGCCGTCCGCGCCGGATGGGGCTCTTCACCGAGATTGTCTGCCCCCGCAGACCGATTCTGATCGACAAACACCGTTCGCGTCCCACCCCTGAGTCGTGCCGAGATACCGAACGCACCTCCGCCGCCCCGATCAGGGTGAAGCGTTCCTACGCGATCCTAAAGGGTTCGGCTTCGCTGGACCAGCGTCGGGTGCGACCGGTCAGTGTCGCGCCAGGATCGCGTCGAGATCGGCGTCGCCCGCGAGTGCGCCGTACTCGAAGGCACGGTTCTCGCCCAAGCGGGCTGCGATGAATGCATCAGATACGGGTTCTGGTGAGAACCGGACCAACAGACTGGCTTCGAGCGCCAAGGCCATGGATTCGACGACGCCGCGCGCGTGTCGCTGCGCCGACGACGCATCCATCCGGGCGAGTTCACCGAGTCGGTCCCGCAGTCGCTCGAGGTGCAGGTCCAGGGTGCGGTTGGCGCCCAGAGCCTTCGAGATCTCGGCGTCGAAAGCCGCGACCGACTCCGGCTCGCGGGTCATCGCCCGCAGCACATCGAGAGCGATCACGTTGCCGGAACCCTCCCACACGGCCATGACGGGCTGCTCGCGATAGCGCATCGCCAGCGGGAAGGCCTCGGTGTATCCGTTGCCGCCCAGGCATTCCAGCGCCTCGTAGGAGTGGTGCGGTCCGCGCTTGCAGATCCAGTACTTGGCGACTGCAGTGGCGAGACGTCGGAACGCTTTCTCCTGATCGCTCGCATCCTCGTCGTGCGCCCGTGCCAGACGTATCGCGGTCACTGTTGCTGCTTCGGATTCCAGCGCAAGGTCGGCGAGCACCGCGGTCATCGCCGGCTGATCGGCCAGCGTCGCCCCGAAGGCGGCCCGATGACGAGCGTGCCACACCGCCTCGGCCACCGACTGCCGCATACCGGCGGCACTGCCGAGTACACAGTCCAGCCTGGTCTGCGCGACCATCTCGATGATGGTGCGCACGCCGCGGCCCGGCTCGCCGACCATCACCGCGACGGTACCGTCGAGTTCGATCTCCGACGATGCGTTCGACTTGTTGCCCAGCTTGTCCTTGAGGCGTTGGATACGGAACACATTGCGGGTGCCGTCGGGCAGCACGCGGGGCAACAGGAAGCACGAAAGTCCTTCACCGCCGGGTCCTTCCGCCTGGGCCAAGACCAGAAACGCATCCGACATGGGAGCGGAGCAGAACCACTTGTGTCCGGTCAGCAGATAGTCGGCGCCGGGCCCGCCGCGGCCGACCGGTTTCGCTACGGTGGTGTTGGCGCGGACGTCGGAGCCGCCCTGCTTCTCGGTCATCGACATCCCGAAGATCGCGGACTGCTTGTCGGCGGACAGGTCGGGGGAGTAGTTACGCGACAGTGCTTTCGGTACCCACTGAGCTGCCACGTCGGGTTGCAGCTCCAGTGATGGGATCACCGCGTGGGTCATCGACACCGGGCAGGCGTGGCCGGGTTCGATCTGGCCGAACAGCATGAACCCGGCCGCACGGGCGACATGGGAGCCGGGCTGCGGATCGGCCCAGCATCGGGTGTGCGATCCATGGGCGACCGACGCCTCGATGATCCGGTGGTAGGAGGGGTGATACTCGACCTCGTCGATCCGGTTGCCCCAGCGGTCGTGGGTGTGCAGCACCGGCGTGATCGTGTTGGCCACGTGGGCGTCGTGCTGGAACTGTGCACTGCCCACGTGCGCACCGATCTCGCGCAGTTCGTCCTCGGCCCATCCGGCATCGTGGCGTCGGATCGCCTCGACCAGAACGGTGTTCATGTCGAACTCGTTGATGTCGATCCGCGGGGCGGACTGGTTGAGGACGGTGTGGGTGAGATGCGGTTGCGGGTGGGTGGTGGTCTCGGTGGAGTGCGTCATGGGTTTGCCTTTCGGACGGCGTCATTGCTGGTCGATCTCGATACAGGCCCTCGCAAGCTCGGTCCCACTCGATCCAAGGAGTAGGTCGCGAACGAAGTGAGTGACCGTATCGAGACCACGTCAGATCGCATGGGCCAACACCTGTTTCGGGATCTGCAGGTTGGTGAATACGATCGCGACCGCGTCCTCGAGTCCGGAGCCGAGCTGATCCCCGGCGGCCGCTTGCTGGATGACGAGGCCGAAGATCGCCGACCAGAAGGCCTTCGCCTCCACATCGATCGGCGCCCGCAGCTCCCACCCGGTCCGCACGAGGGTCCGCATCAAGGCTTCGGCACCGCGGTCATGCAGCACAGCGAGTGCGTCGGCGATCTGCGGGCGCAGGTCGGCGCGGCGCGACGCCATCGACATCGCCGTGGTGAACAACTCGACATCGCGGGCGCGCTCGCCGAGCAGGGTGGAGATCAGTACGTGGGTGTACTCGCCGACCGTCGTGGCCGTCGCGGCGGCCTCCTCCGCGGCACGCCCCGCGCGCAAGACGGCACCGCAGGCCACCTCGACAAACAGTTGATCCTTGGAGCCGAAGTAGTAGGTGACCTGGTTGGGGTGCGTGCCGGCGCCCGCGCAGATCTGGGCGACCGATGCCGTCTCGCCGTGCTCGGCGAATACGTCGGCCGCCGCGCGCAGCAAGGCTTGGCGGGTTGCCTTACCCGCTTCCCGGCTACCGCGACCCGGTGCATTCATGTGACCACGGTCCCACATTTTTGTTTGTATGACAAACAAGAAAGTGGTCGCCCGGCAGCATCAGTGAGCGGGGACCACGAACGCGCAACAGCCGCCGTCCGGGGTGGGGACGGCGGCTGTCGTGGTCGAACATTCGACGACGGTCCCGCACAATGCGCCTCTCGGCGAGTGGCCGCTCGAAGCGGCGAAATGAGTTGGGGCCCGGGGCAGAGATTCCGAGACCGTCAGCTCTTTCAACGGGGCGCCACCGGTATCTATTCCGCCCGGCATCATCCCTGCGAATGCGGCTTCCGCCCGGCGTCGGACCGGCACAATGACCCCATGATCCGGATGGCGACGATCGGTACCAGCACCATCACCGGCCGGTTCATCGCCGCGGCCGCCGAGGTGCCGGCCGTGCGGGTGGCCACGGCGTATTCTCGCGACGCCGACCGCGCCGCCCGATTCGCCGCCGAGATGGGCCTGACAGGCTCGGCGTCCGATCTCGATCAGCTGCTATCCGACCCGGCCATCGACGCGGTCTACATCGGATCACCCAACGGCATCCACGCCGATCAAGCGCACGCCGCGATCGCCGCCGGCAAGCATGTGCTGGTCGAGAAGCCCGCAGTACCCACCGAGGCCGAGTTCGGCGGCCTGATCGCCGCGGCCTCGGACGTCGGGGTGACCCTGCTGGAGGCGATGCGCAACTGTTACGACCCGGGAATGCAGGCGGTGGCCGCTCTGCTGCCCGAACTCGGGGTGCTGCGACGGGCGTCGCTGGCCTACTGCCAACGGTCGGCCCGCTACGACAAGGTCCTCGCCGGTGAACGCGTGAACATCTTCGATCCCGCTCTGGCCGGGGGTGCGCTGTACGACCTCGGCGTCTACCCGGTCGCGGCGATGGTCCAACTGTTCGGCGAGCCGCAGCAGATCCACGCCGCCGCGGTGCCGATCGCCGGCGGCGCAGACGGCGCCGGTGCGGTGTTGGCCGGGTACGACGGTTTCGTGGTCGATCTGTCGTATTCGAAGATCACCGCATCGGACCGGGCGAACGAGATCCAAGGCGAATCGGGGACTCTCACCTTCGAGCACGTCGCCGAGCCGAGATCGGCGACGCTGACGCTGCTCGACGGAACAGTCACCGAGTACACCTTCGACGGACCGGCCAACAACATGGTCCACGAGGTCCGACGATTCGCCGAACTGGTGGCGGGGGCCGACGACCCGACACCCGATCACGCCCGCACCTTGGCCACCTTGCGGATCGTCGAACGGATTCGCGCGGCGATGTGAGCCATCCCCGAGCGGCACCGGTGATTCCGATGTCCGAGATGCGAATCATCGGGTATGGATGACACATGGCACAGATGCTCGGACCGTATTCGACTCGGCCCGGGCGCTGGTCGCTTGTGGTGGTGATGGCGATCGCCGTGCTCGTCGCGGCCTGCGGCTCGGAGGGCGGCACCGTTGAATCGTCCTCGTCGTCGGTCGCGTCCGCCGATCCGGCGAAGGCCGACGAGATCGTGCGCATCGTCGAGGACGTCATGGCGAACAAACACCTCAACGCGGCGATCGTGCGGGTCACGGTCGATGGCCGGGAGGTGATCACCCAGGCCTTCGGCGAGTCGATGACCGGGGTTCCGGCCACCACCGACATGCACTTCCGCAACGGTGCGGTCGCGATCTCGTATGTGGCGGCCGTACTGCTGCAACTCGTCGACGAGGGCGCGGTCGCCCTGGACGACACCATCGAAGCATGGGTGCCGCAGATACCCAACAGCGACAAGGTCACGCTGGGCCAACTCGCGACGATGACCTCGGGGTATCAGGACTACATCCTGGGGAACGACGCCTTCAACGACGCCGAGTACGCCAACCCGTTCCGGGCCTGGACGACCGACGAACTCCTGGCCTTCGCGGTCGACAAACCGCTGTACTACGAACCCGGCACGAACTGGAACTACGCCCACACCAACTACGTGATCCTGGGCCTGGCACTGGAGGAGATCACCGGCACGTCCGTGGCCGAGCTCATCGACGAACGCATCCTCGAGCCGCTGGAGCTGACGAACACCCAAGCCGACCTCACCGCGACGATTCCCGAACCGACGCTGCACGCGTTCACCAGTGAGCGACGGGAGTTCTTCGACATCGCGCCGACCGCACCCTTCTACGAGGAATCCACCTACTGGAATCCGTCGTGGACCATCACGCACGGCGCGATCCAGACCTCGAACATCTACGACGTGGAGGCCACCGCGAGCAAACTGTTCGCGGGACAGACCTTGTCGCCCGAATCGCATCAGGCGATGGTGTCCACCCGCCTGCGTGGCCAGACGAGCGCACTGCCGGGCTGCCCGACCTGCCGGCCGATGAACGAGCAGTACACCTACGGCATGGGTGTCGCGATCGCCGGGGACTGGATTCTGCAGAATCCGCTGTTCAGCGGCTATGCGGCGGTCACCGGATACCTACCGTCGCAGAAGGTCGCGATCGCCGTCGCGGTGACCTATCTCCCCGAGGCGTTCGGGCCGGACGGCAGCTACGACAACGGCGGCAACACCATCTTCTCGCGCGTCGGGGCACTGATGGCGCCCGAGGATGCGCCGCCGCTGCCGCGGGATTGAGTGGCGGCCCCGGGCGCCGAGATCGCGACCGTCACATGCCGCACGCCATCGTCAGTCGCCGTCGGGCGGCCACCGCTCGGTGATCATCTCCGTCATCGCGTCGACCCACGCGTCGTCGAGTGCCGCGTCCTGGCGGATCAGGATGCGGAAGATCGCGGTACCCGCCACCACCTCGGCGAGCATGGGCAGGTGGTCGTCGGTGCGACGCCCCTGGCCGAACCGGTTTTCGAACGCTCCGAGATTGCCGGCCAACCGGCTGATCATCATGGTGTGCACCTGCGGGTCGGCGACGGTGTCCGCGATCAGTCCGGGCAGCGCCATACGGACCTCCGGACGATCGAACATCGCGCGGACGGTCTCGACGACGGATCGGATGTCGGTGCGGATGTCGCCGGAACCCAGGGGTGGGGGGATCGTATCCGCGGGCAACACCGCCTCGTGGACGAGCTGCGCCTTGCCCGCCCAGCGTCGGTAGATGGCGGCAGTGGTGGTGCCGGCGCGGGCGGCGATCGCCGACAACGACAACGCCGGATAGCCGCTCTCGAGTATCAACTCGCGGGTCGCGGCGATGATCGCGACATCGATCCGGCCGTCGCGCGGACGCCCCGGCGGCCCGAGGGCAGAGCCGTCGGCCCTCTTGCCTTCGCTGCGGCTTTCTGCTGTCATCATTCCATCGTAATTCCAATACAGTGCGCATCGTATTTGAGGGAGAGTTCGTGCAACTGAGCCCGCTCGACGAGTACCCGATCCATCAGACGCCGGCGCCGGTCTCGTGGCCGGCCACGTCCGATCGCAACTTCTACGACCGCTCCTACTTCAACGTCCTCGAACGCGACGGCCGCTTCATGGCGCTGACCGGTATCGGCTACTACCCGCGCCTCGGTGTCAAGGACGCCTACTTCGTCATCCGGCGCGGCGACACCCAGACCGCGGTGCGCCTCAGTGACGCCATCGACGACGACCGGCTCAACCAACACGTCAGCGGCTACCGCCTCGACGTGATCGAACCGCTGAACCGGATGCACCTGACGCTCGCGGAAACCGAGGGGATCTCCGCGGACCTGACGTGGCGCGGCTCGTTTCCCGCAGCCCTGGAACAACCGCACGACATGCTGACCGAGCGGCGAGTCACCTTGCAGGCATGCCGCTTCGCGCAGGTCGGCACGTGGGAGGGGTGGATCGACGTCGACGGTGAACGGCTGACCGTCACGCACGACACCACAGTGGCCAGCCGTGACCGATCCTGGGGCATCCGACCGGTCGGCGAGCCCGAACCGGCCGGTCGTCCCGACGCCGCCTTCCGCGGCATGTGGTGGCTGTATCTGCCGCTGACCTTCGCCGACTACCAACTGTTCCTGATCCTCCAGGAGGACCCGGACGGCCACCGCAGCCTGTACGACTGCACCCGGCGCTGGCGCGACGGCCGCGTCGAGCAGCTCGACGGCGTGCGCGTCGCCATCCACTACACCTCCGGCACCCGGATTCCGCACGGCGCCCACGTCGAGTTCCTGAACCGCGCCGGCGACCGGATCCAGCTCGACATAGAGTCGAAGCTGTTCGCCCCCATCGCCTTCGGTGCAGGCTACGGCGGCGACTCCACGTGGGCGCACGGTTCCTGGAAAGGCGAGGCGTTCACCGAGCGCGTCACCTTCGACCTGACCGACCCCGAGGTGATGGCCAAGGCGCCGTTCAGCCTCATCGACCATGTGGCCCACGCCGTGTGCACTGAGCCTGATGGCCAGAGCATCGAGGGCGCGGGCCTGTTCGAGCACGGCGTCATCGGACCACACCATCCGTCGGGGTTCTCCGACTGGACCGACGTCGCCGAGTAGGGCCAGACGATGAAGATCATGACCGCGCTGTTCGGCCCCAGCGACGCGATCGAGCGCGCGAAAGCGCTACAGGAGGCCGGCGCCTCCGGCGTGTTCACCTTCGAAGGTCCGCACGATGTGTTCACACCGCTGGTGTCGGCGTCGGCCGTCGGAGGGCTCGACCTCATGTCCAACGTGGCGATCGCGTTTCCTCGCAACCCGATCCAACTCGCCCACCAGGCCAACGACCTGCAACTGCTCAGCGAAGGCCGGTTCATCTTGGGGCTGGGTACGCAGGTGCGTGCACAGATCGAGAAGCGCTACGGCACCGAGTTCGACCACCCCGTCGCGCGGATGGCAGAGATGGTGGGTGCGTTGCGTGCCATCTTCGCTACGTGGAACAGCGGCGAACGTCTCGATTTCCGCGGCGAGTACCACCGACACACCTTGATGACACCGACTTTCACGCCTGGCCCCAATCCCTATGGCCCGCCGCCGATCTATCTCGGTGCGCTCGGCCCGTTGATGACGCGCATGACCGCCGAGGTCGCCGATGGTCTGCTGGTGATGCCGTTCGGTACCAAGCGGTTCCTGCACGAGACCACGATGCCCGGCGTCCGTGCCGGGCTTGCGGCCGCCGGTCGTAGAGATGACGACTTCGAGGTGATCCCCGAGATCATCGTGTCGGTCGGCGACGACCACACCTCGACCCGAATGCTGTTGGCCTTCTACGGTTCCACTCCGGCGTACCGTCCGGTGCTCGAGGCCCACGGGTGGGGTGACCTGCAGCCGGAACTCAACGCGATGTCCAAACAGGGCCGCTGGCAGGAGATGGCCACGCTGATCGACGACGACATCCTGCACACGATCGCTGCCTGCGGCAGCCCCGCCGAGGTGGCCGCGCACATCCGCGACCGCGTCGACGGCGTGTCGGACCGCATCTGCCTGTACCAGCCCGGCCCCATCGACACCGACATGCTCGCCGAGATCGTCGACGCGCTGGTCTGAATCCATGACCGCGACCACGCTCGAGTTCGACGACGTCACCGACGACCGCTTCGGCGGCAAGGCGGCCGGACTCGCCGAGCTGCGGCGGATCGGACTGGCGGTTCCGGTGGGCTTCATCGTCGCCGACGTCTCGCAGCCGGAAACCCTCGAGGCGGCAGTGCGTAGATTCACCGCAATGCGTGCCGCCGGTGCGACTCCGGTCGCCGTCCGATCCTCGGCGGTCGGGGAGGACGGCGACAGCCACTCGTTCGCCGGTCAGTACGACACCGTGCTGGGGGTCGACACCGAGGCCGCATTCCTTGCGGCCGTGCAGCACTGTGCCGCGTCCGTACACTCCCGCCGCGCCTCGTCGTATGGCGGAGAACACCACGCCACCATGAATGTGGTTGTGCAGCAGATGATCGACGCACGCGCTGCCGGCGTCGTATTCACCGCGGACCCGACGTCCGGCCGGCGCGACCTCGTGGTGGTCGACGCCGTGGCCGGTCTCGGTGATGCGCTCGTCGACGGATCGACATCACCCGAGCACATCATCCTGGACCACAGCGGCACTCCCATCCTGCATGAGGTCGCCACGCAACAGGTCCTGGTGGACGCGGAGATCGACGACGTCGTGTCTGGTGCACTGCGAGCTGCGCAGCACTGGGGCAGACCCATGGATCTCGAATGGGCCATCGACCGAGCCGGGAGACTGTGGTGGCTGCAGGCGCGACCGATCACCACGCTGCCGGGTGATCTCACCGAGATGGATTCGCCGGTGGCGGGTGCCAACCACGTGTACACCCGCTGCAACATCGGCGAGATGATGCCCGGCGCCTTCTGCCCGCTCACCGCGTCGGTGTCCGGCTTCGCGATCGACTACGCGATGCAGATGATCCAGGTGGTGGCGCGAGCACAGCCGAACTACGAGCAGCCGTGGCTACAGGTCGGCTATTTCTCCGGGCACATGTTCCTCAACCTCACCGAGGGCACGGCACTGAGCTCCGGTATCCTCGGCAACTCTCTCGAACAGTTCTCCACTTCCATCTGTGGCCGGGTGATCGACGAACTGGAACCCGCACCACCGCAACCATTCCTCCGCAAGCTGACCAACACGATCCGACTCAGCACGCATGCGCTGTCCGTGGGACCGGCCGTCGGCCGCCTCGACGAGCAGATCGCGCAGTTCCGCGTGCCGGCCGGCGATGACCCGCGGCTGATCCTGCGCGAGTTGGAGTCCGGAGTCGAACAATATTGCGATGTCACGCTGACTCATGTGCGCTCGTCGTCGCGGGCCGCGGTGGCCGCCAATGTCTTGGAGAGCGTGCTGATCCGGCAGGCGCTCGAGCAGGGACGCACGGAAGATGATGGCCGGGCCGAGGCGAACCGCCTGCTGGCCGGCGCCGCCGACGTGGAGAGTGCGATCATGCTCGCCGAACTCGATGCGGTGGTACACACCATCGCCGCCGATGCGGCCGGCGCCAACCGGTTTCGCAGGGCCGCACCGGACGCTGCGGTCACGGATCTGCGCGCGACGCCGAGCGCCGCCGGTATCGCGTTGCAACAGTTCTTGAGTCGGCACGGTCATCGCGGCTACCGCGAACTCTGTATGCGCGACCCGTCGTGGGCCGACGATCCGGCCGGATTGGGCGCGATGATGCAAGTCATGCTGCGGTCGGCTCGTGATGGTGCGGCACGGCGACCGGACACGAGCAATCCCGAACCGACATCGCGGACGATCCGACTCCTCGCCCGACTCGCGCAGCGCGGCGCACGCGGGCGCGAGGAGACGAAATCGAAGATGGCGTTGATGGCGTATCGGCTCAAGCGTGGCTATCACCATCTGGGTGAGGTGCTGTCGGCAACCGGTCGGCTGCCCGATGCGGACCTGGTGTTCTTCTTCGACCGATCGGAGTTGTCTCAGGTCGTCGGGTCGGGCGACATCACCGAACTCGTGCAGCGTGCCGGGAAGCGGCGAGAAGCGTTGGCCTTCCAGCAAGCCCTCGACTTCGACGACGTTTCCGTCGGGCGGCCGACACCGCGGGTCACCGCACCGCCGCGCGGCGCCACCGGCGACCGGCTCGTCGGGCGCCCGGCCGGCCGGGGGACCGTCGAAGGCGTGGTGCGCGTCGCCAAGACCATCGCCGACGCACGTGACGTCGAGCGTGGAGACATCCTCGTCGCCCCGGTCACCGACGTCGGGTGGACGCCCTATTTCACCGTGATCGCCGCCCTGGTCACCGACATCGGCAGTTCGGTGTCGCACGGTGCGGTGGTGGCGCGTGAGTACGGGCTGCCGTGTGTGGTGAACACCCTCGTGGCCACGCAGGTACTGACAACGGGGGATCGGGTGCGGGTCGACGGTGATCGGGGCGTCGTCGAACGTCTGCCGGACAGTGCCGTGTCCGCGCCGGACATCACTTCACCCGGCGGGAACAGGTGATCTCAGCGTGGCGAAACGGGCGTCGATAGGGTGGCCGAATGGCCGGAACCCCCAAGCGACTGCTCCCCGGCCTCGTCTACGCAGCACTGACCACGGCGGTGGTCAGTTCGCTGGGCATGCTGCTGGTACCCAGCGTCGCGCAGGAGTACGACGTCGCCGTCGGCACCGCGCAGTGGATGCTGACCATCAACCTGCTGGTCGGCGCAGTGACGACACCGGTGATGGGCCGCCTCAGCGACGGCCCGCACAAGAAGCGGCTGCTGATCTGGGCACTCGCAATAATCCTCGTCGGTTCGGTGATGGCCGCGATCGCGCCGACATTCTGGGTGTTCCTTGCCGGCCGCGCACTGCAGGGGCTCTCGTACGGCATCGTCCCCGTCACGATCGCCCTCGCACGCCGCTACCTGTCGGACCAGCAGATGCGGCCGGGCATCTCGGCGCTGTCAGTGACCGTCGCCACCGGTCTCGGTATCGGCTATCCGCTGACCGGCGTGTTGGCATCGGGGTTCGGCTTCCGCATGGCGTTCGTCGCCGCCGCGATCTTCCTGGTCACCGCGATGGCCACCGTGTGGGTCGTCGTCCCCGCCGGACCCGACGAACGAGCACCGCACCATCGCTTCGACATACCGGGCGCGGTACTGCTCAGCATCGGGCTCTCGGCGTTGTTGCTGGCGATCAGCGAAGGCCCCGATTGGGGGTGGATCGCGCCGCGCAGCCTGATCGTCGCGGGGGCCGCCATTGCCGCGCTCGTGGCCTGGGCGGTGGTCGAGCTCCGGGCCGAGCACCCGATGATCAACCTGCGCATCTTCCGGCACACCGACGTGATCCTCGCCAACGGGACGGCCATCGGTCTCGGTGCCGCCCTCTACATCGGCCTGTCCATCGCCAGCCTCATCGCGCAGGCGCCGACCGACACCGGGTACGGCATCGCGCTGCCGCTGCTGTGGGCCGGCTTCGTGATGCTGCCGCTGTCGATCGGGAGTTTCGGGGCCAACCGGATGGTGCGGTTGGTCTCGTCGCGGATCGGCTTGCCGACACTGCTGCGGCTGGGCACCGCGACCATGGCCGTCGCCGTGTTCCTGATGCTGTTCGCACACGACGCCCTGTGGGAGATCCTGATCGGCATGTTCCTGTTCGGCGTCGGGCTCGGCACGGGATATGCGGCCATGCCGGCGCTGATCGCGCGCACCGTCGTCACCGAGGAGTTGGGCAGTGCGGTCAGTTTCAACCAGGTGCTGCGCACCGTCGGTGGCGCTTGCGGTAGCGCGCTGTCCGGCGCGGTGCTCGCCGCGCATCCGGGGATGGACACCTTCCCGGACAACACCGGGATCGTGCTTGCACTGGCGTTGAGCGCGATCGGCTGTTCGATCGTCTTTGTCGCCTTGGTGATGCACTTCGTGATGCGCTGAGTCTCGGCGGTTGAAGATGGCCATCGCGACCGCTGACCAGGCGATTTGCAAACGCCGCACGAGGTGCGTAACTTTCTTCGGGTCAGAGCGACACGGCGCCGCCCGGGCCGGCCGAGAGGTTGGTGGGGAAGGGAAACCGGTTTTTGCTCTGGCCGCCCCGGAGAATCTGTTGTTGGTTGTGTGATGCGCTGACAGGGGTTTTGTGGGTTGCCAGTCATTCTGGTTCGGACCGCGACGCATGGTTGCGGGCTGGCGAGGGTGTCTGGTAGGTTGGAAGAGTTGCCCCGGAGACGGGTGGCGAATCCAATCAGGACCGAAGCTTGCTGGTGAGCGCCCTGTTGGGGGTGGTGCCGGTGGGTGTGTGTTCTTTGAGAACTCGATAGTGTGTTGATGAATTGTCTGATGCCATTTGTTTGGCATCGTGTGTCCAAGTGTTTTTGGATATGAGATGAATTATTTTTTGTGGCACCTGCCCTGTGGGGTGGGTGTTGCTAGTTTTTGTTTGGTCAGGTTTTTGTCTCTCTGGCTGAGATTGTGTTGAAAGTGCTGGTTTGCCGGCATTTTTCGATAGGTTTTCATGGAGAGTTTGATCCTGGCTCAGGACGAACGCTGGCGGCGTGCTTAACACATGCAAGTCGAACGGAAAGGCCCAGCTTGCTGGGTACTCGAGTGGCGAACGGGTGAGTAACACGTGGGTGATCTGCCCCTGACTTTGGGATAAGCCTGGGAAACTGGGTCTAATACCGGATAGGACCCCTGGTTGCATGACTGGGGGTGGAAAGCTTTTGCGGTTGGGGATGGGCCCGCGGCCTATCAGCTTGTTGGTGGGGTAATGGCCTACCAAGGCGACGACGGGTAGCCGACCTGAGAGGGTGATCGGCCACACTGGGACTGAGACACGGCCCAGACTCCTACGGGAGGCAGCAGTGGGGAATATTGCACAATGGGCGCAAGCCTGATGCAGCGACGCCGCGTGAGGGATGACGGCCTTCGGGTTGTAAACCTCTTTCACCAGGGACGAAGCTTTTGTGACGGTACCTGGAGAAGAAGCACCGGCCAACTACGTGCCAGCAGCCGCGGTAATACGTAGGGTGCGAGCGTTGTCCGGAATTACTGGGCGTAAAGAGCTCGTAGGCGGTTTGTCGCGTCGTCTGTGAAATTCTGCAGCTTAACTGCAGGCGTGCAGGCGATACGGGCAGACTTGAGTACTACAGGGGAGACTGGAATTCCTGGTGTAGCGGTGAAATGCGCAGATATCAGGAGGAACACCGGTGGCGAAGGCGGGTCTCTGGGTAGTAACTGACGCTGAGGAGCGAAAGCGTGGGTAGCGAACAGGATTAGATACCCTGGTAGTCCACGCCGTAAACGGTGGGTACTAGGTGTGGGGCTCATTTCACGAGTTCCGTGCCGTAGCTAACGCATTAAGTACCCCGCCTGGGGAGTACGGCCGCAAGGCTAAAACTCAAAGGAATTGACGGGGGCCCGCACAAGCGGCGGAGCATGTGGATTAATTCGATGCAACGCGAAGAACCTTACCTGGGTTTGACATACACCAGACGCGGCTAGAGATAGTCGTTCCCTTGTGGTTGGTGTACAGGTGGTGCATGGCTGTCGTCAGCTCGTGTCGTGAGATGTTGGGTTAAGTCCCGCAACGAGCGCAACCCTTGTCCTGTATTGCCAGCGGGTTATGCCGGGGACTTGCAGGAGACTGCCGGGGTCAACTCGGAGGAAGGTGGGGATGACGTCAAGTCATCATGCCCCTTATGTCCAGGGCTTCACACATGCTACAATGGCCGGTACAGAGGGCTGCGATACCGTGAGGTGGAGCGAATCCCTTAAAGCCGGTCTCAGTTCGGATCGGGGTCTGCAACTCGACCCCGTGAAGTCGGAGTCGCTAGTAATCGCAGATCAGCAACGCTGCGGTGAATACGTTCCCGGGCCTTGTACACACCGCCCGTCACGTCATGAAAGTCGGTAACACCCGAAGCCGGTGGCCTAACCCCTCGTGGGAGGGAGCCGTCGAAGGTGGGATCGGCGATTGGGACGAAGTCGTAACAAGGTAGCCGTACCGGAAGGTGCGGCTGGATCACCTCCTTTCTAAGGAGCAACGTATGGGGGCGCTGCCCCCATAGGCCCCCGGTTGTGGCCGAGTGTGCTGCACGGGGAGCTCGAGGGTGAAACATCAGACTCATCGCTGTGGTGCCGGCTGTCGTGCTGGTATCGGGTGGTGTTCACGTTGGGTGACCGGCGTGATGTCATCAATGCACTATCGGGGTTCTGAGGGAACACACGTTTCTTCTGGGCCGGTCGTTGCGCTGCCGTGTTGATGCTTCCTGTGGTGGGGGGTGGAGTGGTGTGTGGGTGGCTGGTGTGTGTTGTTTGAGAAGTGCATAGTGGATGCGAGCATCTTTATTTTGCAATGCATGACGAATCATTTTTTGGTTTGTGTGTTTTGTTCGAGTTTTTGTTGTTTTTTCTACACTCGTGGGGGGTGTTGTTTGCCTGTGTGTCCCTTGTTGTGGGGGTGCATGGGGGCGGAGCCCCTGTGGGTGTAGGTGTTGTTGTAAGTGTTTTAGGGCGTTCGGTGGATGCCTTGGTACCAGGAGCCGATGAAGGACGTGGTAGGCCGCGATAGTCCTCGGGGAGTTGTCAAACGAGCTGTGATCCGAGGGTGTCCGAATGGGGAAACCCAGCACGAGTGATGTCGTGTTACCACCCAGTGAATGTATAGCTGGTGTGGGGGGAACGTGGGGAAGTGAAACATCTCAGTACCCATAGGAAGAGAAAACAATTGTGATTCCGTGAGTAGTGGCGAGCGAAAGCGGAGGAGGCTAAACCATGCGCATGTGTGACCGGGTAGGGGTTGTGTGTGTGGGGTTGTGGGGTTCATCTTCCCGGATCTACCTGTCTGGGCGTGAGTGATAAAACCAGAGGTTAGGTGAAGTGGCCTGGAATGGTCTGCCGTAGTCGGTGAGAGTCCGGTAGCTGAAAGCCTGTGGTCTTGCGTGATGTTCTCCCAAGTAGCAGCGGGCTCGTGGAATCTGCTGTGAATCTGCCGGGACCACCCGGTAAGCCTGAATACTTCCTGGTGACCGATAGCGGACGAGTACCGTGAGGGAAAGGTGAAAAGTACCCCGGGAGGGGAGTGAAATAGTACCTGAAACCGGACGCTTACAATCCGTCAAAGCCTGTGCACCCTTTGGTGGGTGGTGGGTGATGGCGTGCCTTTTGAAGAATGAGCCTGCGAGTTAGTGCTCGGTGGCGAGGTTAACCCGTGTGGGGTAGCCGTAGCGAAAGCGAGTCTGAATAGGGCGTGGAGTCGCCGGGTCTAGACCCGAAGCGGAGTGATCTACCCATGGCCAGGGTGAAGCGTCGGTAAGACGTCGTGGAGGCCCGAACCCACTTCAGTTGAAAATGGAGGGGATGAGTTGTGGGTAGGGGTGAAAGGCCAATCAAACTCCGTGATAGCTGGTTCTCCCCGAAATGCATTTAGGTGCAGCGTGGTGTGTTTCTTACTGGAGGTAGAGCTACTGGATGGCCGATGGGCCCTACTAGGTTACTGACGTCAGCCAAACTCCGAATGCCGGTAAGTGAGAGCACTGCAGTGAGACTGCGGGCGATAAGGTTCGTAGTCGAGAGGGAAACAGCCCAGATCGCCGGCTAAGGCCCCTAAGCGTGTACTAAGTGGAAAAGGATGTGGGGTCGCGAAGACAACCAGGAGGTTGGCTTAGAAGCAGCCACCCTTGAAAGAGTGCGTAATAGCTCACTGGTCAAGTGATCCTGCGCCGACAATGTAGCGGGGCTCAAGTACACCGCCGAAGCCGCGGCACTCCACCATGACATCCACAGTCGTCTACGGATGGCTGTGTAGTGGGTGGGGTGGGTAGGGGAGCGTCCTGCATCCGTGGAAGCGCCCGTGTGAACGAGGTGTGGAGGGTGTGGGAGTGAGAATGCAGGCATGAGTAGCGAAAGCAGAGTGAGAAACTCTGCCGCCGGATGACCAAGGGTTCCTGGGCCAGGCTATTCCGCCCAGGGTGAGTCGGGACCTAAGGCGAGGCCGACAGGCGTAGTCGATGGACAACGGGTTGATATTCCCGTACCCGTGTATCCGCGTCCATGCTGAATCAACTGTACTAACCATCCAAAACCAGATGGATCACCTTCGGGTGACCGGATGGGGCTGCATGGGACCTTGGTTGGTAGTAGGCAAGCGATGGGGTGACGCAGGAAGGTAGTGGGGCCAGTCAGTGGTTGTACTGGTGTAAGCCTGTAGGACGAACGGTAGGCAAATCCGCCGTTCATGTGTCTGAGAGGTGATGCGTAGCCGTTGCGGTGAATTCCATGATCCTATGCTGCCGAGAAAAGCCTCTAGTGAGTTGGTACACGGCCCGTACCCCAAACCAACACAGGTGGTCAGGTAGAGAATACTAAGGCGATCGAGAGAACTGTGGTTAAGGAACTCGGCAAAATGCCCCCGTAACTTCGGGAGAAGGGGGACCCATCCCGGTGACCGCCCTCGCGGTGTGAGCTGGTGTGGGTCGCAGAGACCAGAGAGAAGCGACTGTTTACTAAAAACACAGGTCCGTGCGAAGTCGTAAGACGATGTATACGGACTGACGCCTGCCCGGTGCTGGAAGGTTAAGAGGACCGGTTAATCCACTTTTGGTGGGTGAAGCTGAGAATTTAAGCCCCAGTAAACGGCGGTGGTAACTATAACCATCCTAAGGTAGCGAAATTCCTTGTCGGGTAAGTTCCGACCTGCACGAATGGCGTAACGACTTCTCTGCTGTCTCAACCACAGACTCGGCGAAATTGCAGTACGAGTAAAGATGCTCGTTACGCGCGGCAGGACGAAAAGACCCCGGGACCTTCACTATAGCTTGGTATTGGTGTTCGGTTCGGTTTGTGTAGGATAGGTGGGAGACTGTGAAGTGGGCACGCCAGTGTTCATGGAGTCGTTGTTGAAATACCACTCTGATCGTATTGGACTTCTAACCTCGGACCCTGATCGGGTTCAGGGACAGTGCCTGGTGGGTAGTTTAACTGGGGCGGTTGCCTCCCAAAATGTAACGGAGGCGCCCAAAGGTTCCCTCAGCCTGGTTGGCAATCAGGTGTTGAGTGTAAGTGCACAAGGGAGCTTGACTGTGAGACGTACATGTCGAGCAGGGACGAAAGTCGGGACTAGTGATCCGGCACCAACGTGTGGAAGTGGTGTCGCTCAACGGATAAAAGGTACCCCGGGGATAACAGGCTGATCTTCCCCAAGAGTCCATATCGACGGGATGGTTTGGCACCTCGATGTCGGCTCGTCGCATCCTGGGGCTGGAGTAGGTCCCAAGGGTTGGGCTGTTCGCCCATTAAAGCGGCACGCGAGCTGGGTTTAGAACGTCGTGAGACAGTTCGGTCTCTATCCGCCGCGCGCGTCTAGAAACTTGAGGAAACCTGTCCCTAGTACGAGAGGACCGGGACGGACGAACCTCTGGTGTGCCAGTTGTCCTACCAAGGGCACTGCTGGTTAGCTACGTTCGGAAGGGATAACCGCTGAAAGCATCTAAGCGGGAAGCCTGTTCCAAGATGAGGTTTCTCACCACCTTCGAGTGGTTAAGGCCCCCTACAGACCATGGGGTTGATAGGCCAGAACTGTACGCCTAGTAATAGGTTCAGGTGACTGGTACTAATCGGCCGAGGACTTACAACAACACTCAACACCAAAAACAGTGTTAAATAGAGCTCTGTTCGCATCCACTATGCACCTTCTGAAACAACACACATGGGGGCTTCGCCCCCATGAACCCCCGACAGTGGTCGGGAGTTCGCGTGGACAAACAGACAACGGACTGATCAAACCCGGCAACGGTTTTGGGGGTCCACGGGGGCGTGCCCCCGTGTGTTGTTTCACAATGTTTCGGCGGCCATAGCGGAGGGGAAACGCCCGGTCCCATTCCGAACCCGGAAGCTAAGCCCTCCAGCGCCAATGGTACTGCACCCTAACCAGTGTGGGAGAGTAGGACACCGCCGAACTACACATCACCGAAGGCCCCCAACACCGTTGGGGGCCTTCGGCATATCTACACCAGTCGACCTGGGTGGTTGTCGGCGCTACCCCCGGTCGAACTTTCGCTCGCCGCGGATAACTGTGCAGCGCACCATATCTGACCGTGGGTCGTCGAGTACCTCGGCGAGCGGGCGGTCGAACAGCACCAGGTCGGCGTCTGCGCCGGGACGTATCTGCCGCGCCTCTCCGCCGGGATCGTCGAGGGGGGCGAGATGGCAATCGAGAGCTTCGTCTGCGCGGATTCGTTCGGCTTCCCCGACGATCTCGCCGGTCGGCGCCCGACGTTCGATCGCGGCACGGATCACCGCCCACGGGTCGAGCGGGCCGTACGGCGCATCGCTGGACAATGCGGTGGGCACGTGGTGATCGAGCAGGCTGCGACACCGGTACAGATCGGGGAGATCGGCCGCGTCCACGCGAGCCAGATAGTCATCGCCGCGGTCGGCGAGGAATCCGGGTTGGGTCACCACCCGCACGCCCAGCTCCGCGAGCTCGGTGACGGTGCCGGCGCCGATGATCGCGCCGTGCTCGATGCGGTCCCCGTCGATCACACCGGCATCGCGGAACGCGGCCAGTAGCAAGGCCAGCGCCACCCGACTGACACAGTGCACCGCCACCGGCCGACGATGTGTGTGCGCCTGCCGGATGCGTTCGGTGAGATCGGCGAGGTCAGGCAGGCCGGAGTCGGCGATGACGATCTTGTAGGGGCCCACCGTGACGGCGGGTCCGGCGTCGGGCAGGTCGTCGCCGATACCGACGCCGAGGAGGTGCAGGCGCTGTGGCAACTGCCCGGTGCGGTGTGCGGCGATCAGGGCGTCGCGCGACTCCCTGCTCAGGTCCGGGCTGGCGTCGGTGATCCCGGTGATGCCGAAGGCCGAGAGGCTCTCGCCGAGGGCCGACAGCGATGGCGGACCGGCATCCGGCAGGTGGTCGCGGAGCCAGTCGTCGGCGCGCCAGAGGCGGCCGGTCGGCCGACCGCGTTCATCGCGTTCGATGCCGGGATGATCGGCCTGCTCGAGGTCGACCAGGTCGGCGGCCCGGGTGTTGAGAATCCACAGCGCACCACTGCGGTGCTGGATGCGGACCGGTCGGTCGGGCGTGCACCGATCGAGCGCCGACCGGTCGATCAGACCGCCCACCGTCTCGGTGTACCCGACACCCCGAATCCAGCCGTCACCCGGCGCTCCCGTCAACGCCGCGGTCAGTCCGGCGAGATCGGTCACCTCGGGTGGGCCGCAGCGGATCGACTCGGCTGCGGCGGCCGTCGCGTGCAGGTGCAGATGATGATCATGCAGGCCGGGAATGAGCGCTCCGCCCCGGCCGTCGATCACCACCGAACCGTGCGACGGTGCGTCGTCGGTGATCTCGACGACCCGCCCATCGCGGACCACCACGTCCCGGATGCCCACCGGCAGTTCCACGCGCCGGAACGTGAGATCGGTCATCGAGGTATCCCGAGGTCGCGCAGCACATCGTCGGTGTCCGCACCCGACTTCGGTGCCTCGCCGTACACCGGCCGGGCCCGCGGTGCCGCGATCGCCACCGCGCCGTCGTCGGCGTCGACGAGCCAGCCGCCGTGATCGGGATACGCGGTCACGTCGTGCGTTCCGGTGAGTGTGGCCGCCACTGTGCCCTCCATCGAGACATCGTGCAGCACACCGCTGTCCCGCGTGTGTGCTGTCATCGCCAGCGCGGCTGCCGTGAGGCCGGTGAGCGGATCGGCGATGGCGTCGCCGACGAACATCAGTCCCTGCGCGTCGTGCGCGACCAACCCGGCCGACGCGGCCACATCGTCGCCGAAGCCGATCCGGTTCGATGCCCGGCCGTGCGCGGTGATCGATATCCACGTCGCGCCGGCCGCGACGAATTCCTCTGCGTCCAGACCGAATCCGCGCAGTGCCCGGGGGCGTGACGCCTCGATGACGATGCCGGCGGCCGACACCAACGCGTGCAACGCCGCCCGGTCGTCGGCCACTGTCGGGTCGAGCATCACCGATCGGTGGCCGGCATGCAACAGGTGGTAGAACTCGGGATTGCCGCGGCGGGCGCCGTCGGGCCGCGAGGGCGTCTCCACCTTGACCACCCGGGCGCCGGCCAGACCCAGCACATGCGCACACAGCGGTCCGGCCCACAGCGCGCTGAAGTCCACCACGAGCATGCCCGCCACCGAGCGATGTGCTGCCGGATCGGTCGCGCTCGCCGGCGCAGCGCGCGGCGGGCGCACACTTCCGGCCGCCACACCGAGCAGCTCGGCACGTTCGTCGAACTCGTCGCCGGTGTGGTCGCGCAACCACCCGGCCACCGCCGGCCACGGATCATCGCCGAGCTCGCCGCATTCGATCAGTGCGCCGTACAGCGCGGGGTCGTCGGGCCGAGCGATCGATACTGCCGCCCAGCCGTCCGCCGTGGGCAGCAACCGGCACGCGCCACCCGCCGACGTCGCGCCCGCCCGCCGGTGACCGGTGAATGCCGCACGTTCGGCGAGCAGCGCCGCCCCGTCGAGCCGCACCCCACCGGCGGTCGCCTCGGCGATCTGGTCGGTGAGTGCACGTGCCACCGTGGCGGCCGTGCCGGGCGGGATCAGCGGCGGACCGGCGGACCGACCGGTCAGATAGGCCACTCCGCTGCGCGCCCAATCCCGAACGGGATCGCGCGGCGCGGGGATCGACACGCGGGCGATGCTACCTCCCGATGCCGGCCCGCCGGCCCGAACAGGTCAGGATGGAGAAATGACATCGCAGCCACCGACTGTCACGGTCGCCGAACTGGCCGACGGCGTACTCGGCGCCACCGCGCTGGGTGACCGTGGGGACCTCGTCGCGCCCGTGCTTGTCGTCGACCTCGACGGCGCCGAAGCCGGTGCTGTCGACGCCGCGGCCGAGGTCGCCCGGCGGTCCGACGCCATCCTCGTCGGCCGCCGCGCCGACAAGCCGTCCGCGGATCTCACGCCGCTGCTCACCGCCCTGGATCTGACCTACGGTGGCGGTTCCGACGAGCGCCGCGAAACCATCCCGGTCGTCGACGTCGAGCAGGCCGTCATCGACTTCACCGACGCGGTGGCGAACCGACCGCAGGCATCGGTGGTGGTGGCGCAGGTGATCCGGGCGTCGGAGTCGCTGCCCGTGCCGGCCGCCATCGATGTCGAGTCGCTGGGCTACTCGACCCTGCAGGGCGGTGCCGAGTTCGGCGGCTGGCTCGAGGAGCGGCGCGCGCTCGGACGACCGCTGCCGCCTCCGCCGACGGCCGACCCTGTGCTGGTCGACCGCCGGGCCGGTCAGCTGCGCATCACGCTCAACCGGCCGGAACGCCGTAACGCCTACGGTGTCGCGCTGCGCGACGCGTTTGTCGAGGCGTTACGGATACCGCTGCTGGACAACAGTATCGACTCGATTGTCGTGGACGGTGCCGGTCCGTGCTTCTGTGCCGGCGGCGATCTCGACGAGTTCGGTCACACCCCCGACCTCACCACCGCCCATATCGTCCGCACCCGTGGTGGCGCCGGTCGGCTGGTGGCCCGACTGGCCGACCGGATCGAGTTCCGGCTCCACGGCCAGTGCGTGGGCGCCGGGATCGAGATCCCGGCATTCGCCGGACGGGTCGTCGCGGCACCGGACACGGTGATGCGGCTGCCGGAGGTGACGATGGGGCTGCTCCCAGGTGCCGGGGGCACCGTCAGCATCCCGCGACGGATCGGCCGATGGCGGGCGTTGCATCTGTTCGTCATCGGCGCGCCCATATCGGCCGACGAAGCATTGGCATGGGGGCTCGTCGACGTCATCGGATGAGGCCGAGGTCAGGCCGGCATCGCGTGTCCCGGGCCGGCGTCGATTCGCCGAGACGCCACCTCGTCGATGGCATCTCGCACGGCCGGATCCAACGTGGTGTCGGTGCTCAGCGCTTCCCGTAGGCGGGTGAAGTAGGCGACCTCGGTGAGCCCGAACCGCACCAGGATGTCGTCGGGATCGCCACCGCCGTAGCGGTACCAGCTCTCGGCGTAGGCGACCAGTTCTGTCGCATCGTTCATGGTCACCATGGTGGCTGACCATTGTGAACTGCAGATTGCGGGTTCGTTCGGCCGAATGATGGCACGCACGTCTCAGTTACTTCCCCGGGACCTCACCTGCCACAGCAGACCTGCGACGCGCGGAGAATCTGTGGCGACACGCGGGATTTCAACCCGTGGCCACCGATCCGTCGATCTCCGGCAGCGTGGCTCGTCATACTCGGATGTATGACCGCACTCGATCAGCGGGACGTCTTCGCGACCGCCGCCGACCACCTCGTCGACCTCGTCGGTCGCATCGGCGCCGACCAGTGGGACCGTCCGGGCCTCGGCGCCTGGACGATTCGCGCGCTGGTCGGGCACACCGGCCGGGCCCTGACGACCGTCGCCGACTACATCGACAAACCGGCCGAGACCTGCCGGATCGCCGACGCGGCCGACTATTACCTGACCGCTGCCGCCGAGGCGGATGCGGAGTCGGTGCGTCGGCGCGGGGAACAGGCCGGTGCCGCTTTGGGAGAAGATCCGGTGTCGGTGCTGGCCGGCGAACGTGACCGGGCGCTGGCCGCGATAGCCCGAGTCGACAACCCGATCGTCACCACCGTCGTCGGCGGGATGCGGCTGCTCGACTACCTCCCCAGCCGCACCTGCGAGCTCGCGGTGCACGGTCTCGACATCGCCCGCGCCCTCGGGGTGGAGGAGCCGGCACTGCCCCGCGACGTCACCGAAGTCGCGTCGACCGTGCTCGCGGCTGTTGCCGCGCGACGTGGCGACGGCGTCACGACCCTGCTCGCACTGACCGGGCGGACGGCGCTGCCGGATGGATTCACCGTGGTCTGACGACGGGCAGCGGGGGTCGGGACCAAATCCGGGCCGAGGGTTGTTGTGCAGGGTGACGCCGCAGCCAGCGGCGTCGACAGGAGGAGTAGTGACCACCAACCAGCACCAGACCGACCAGCACCACACCAACCACCGCACGACCGACTACCGCAGAACCGACTATCGCAAAACCGATGAGGCGGTCCGCCGACTGACCGATGCCCAGTATCGCGTGACCCAGCGCGACGGCACCGAGCCGGCCTTCCACAACGAGTACTGGGACCACCACGAACCCGGCATCTACGTCGACGTCGTGTCCGGCCAACCGCTGTTCACCTCGATCGACAAGTACGACAGCGGCACCGGCTGGCCCAGCTTCACCAGGCCGATCGACTCGGACGCGGTGACCACCACGACCGACCACACCCTGTGGATGCGCCGTACCGAGGTCCGGTCGGCGGGCGCCGACAGCCACCTCGGGCATGTCTTCGACGACGGGCCCCGCGACGCGGGTGGTCAGCGCTACTGCATGAACTCGGCGGCGCTGCGCTTCATCGGGGTCGACGACCTCGAGGCGCAGGAGTACGGCGCGTACCGCTCGTTGTTCGACGACCGCACCACCGACTCGACCAACACGGAGGAGTAACAATGACCACCGACACCGGACAGATCACCCGACGCCCCGGCACCGAGACCGCCGTCCTCGCCGGCGGATGCTTCTGGGGCATGGAGGATCTCATCCGCCGACAGCCCGGTGTGCTCGACACCCGGGTCGGCTACACCGGTGGCAGCAACGATCACGCCACCTATCGCAACCATCCCGGTCACGCCGAGGCGGTGGAGATCGTGTTCGACCCCACGAAGACCACCTACCGTGACATCCTGGCGTTCTTCTTCCAGATCCACGACCCGACGACCCGGGATCGGCAGGGCAACGACGTCGGGTCGAGCTATCGGTCGGCCATCTTTCCGCTGACCCCGGAACAGGACCAGGTGGCCCGCGACACCATCGCCGACGTCGACGCCTCGGGATTGTGGCCGGGCCAGGCGGTCACCACGATCGAAACCGCCGGACCGTTCTGGGAGGCCGAGCCGGAGCATCAGGATTACCTGCTGCGCTATCCGAACGGCTACACCTGCCACTTCCCGCGGCCGGGATGGGTCCTGCCGAAGCGGGAGGATGCCGCGACGTCGTAGGAGCGCTCGGATGTCGTCTGGTGTCAGGGCGAGTACGCCCTCACGTCACTGGACTCCGACGACGTCCTTGGCGATCTCGGCCAGGCGGTCCTCCGCGGCCGACACGACGCGCTGCCGGTTCTTGTGGGCTTCCTCGTAGGCGAGGACGACCCGGATCTCGGTTGGTTCGGTGAGTTCCTTGACCGCCGAAACAGCCTCACCCACATTGAGATCGGCGTAGCCCTCGATCGGGAGCTCGCCGGATTCGACGATTCCGGTGGCCTCGCGAACCTGATGGATGCTGTCGGCGACTCCCGGCGCACCCTGAGCGCGGGCGCTGCCCTCGACAGCCTCCAGGGCCGCGTCACGGCCGGCGGCCACACTGCGGGCGGCCGTCTCGCCGGCATTCACCACGGTGTCGCCGGCTCGGTTGGCGGTCTCGGAGACCTCGTCGACCGTCTGGCCCACCCGGTCTCGTAGCCCGCCGACGACCGACGGAGCGTTGCGCAGCGCGTCGGCGGCGCGATCGAGGCCGCGCGCGGCCAGTGTCGCGGGCAGGGTGACGGCGCGGGTCGCCATGCCGCTGACCCACTGCGTCGGCGTGCGGCGCAGCGCCGCCGGTCCACCGAGCGCCTCTTCGGCCAGCACCGTGGTGATCCATTGAACCGTCTCGGTGTGGGCGTCGATCAGCTTGTCCGCCAGTGCGACCAGCTCGGAATCCTGCCGGCCGGTGGCCAGTGCCTTGAGATACATCGCGCGGCCCACGAGCTGCTGCTCCAACGCGAGGTCGCCGAGCAACGCTTCGTCAAGGGGTTGCGCCTGCTCGATGACGCTCTTGGCCGCCGCGGTGGCGCGGCCGATCACCGGCCGGACGACATCGACGACACCGCCGCGTTCGCGTAGCGCCTTCTCGATGTCCTGGGCGCGCGAGCGGCCCTTCTGTGCGTTTCCGGCGAGTTCATCCCGGACGGCATCGGTCCGTGCCTGGGCCTGCCGGATCTCGGCGATCTGGATCTCGGCGTTGGTGAGCGCGAGGATCGTGCGCAGCTGCTGCGCAATCGTGGTGTGGGAGATGGTGCCGGTGGGGCGGGTCTGCGTCGAGACCATCATGGGGAAATCGCTCTCTTCGTTGTATGCGGGTGCGTACGACTTCAGCGTGACCATGGGCTGGTGGTCTGAAACCTCGGCGCGGAGAATGTGCTCGAATCAAGCCCTAAAAGTCCACCGTGAGCTGCGACTTCCGCCGACGGGTGGTACATGTCACAGCGCGGGACACCAGTCGCCGACCGCATCGAAGATCACCGGTCAACGCTGACCGCTATGGTTTCTCCATGCCGGAGAATCGTCGTAGGCACTGCGTGGTCGTGGGTGGGGGACTGGCCGGCCTGGCGTCGGCGGTCTGGCTGGCCGAAGCCGGACAGCAGGTCACGCTGCTGGAACGTCGGGGTTCGCTCGGCGGCCGCACCATCGCGATGCCGGTCGCGGCCGTCGACGATGTGCCCGACAACGGCCAGCACGTGTTCGCCAGTGGTTACGAACATCTGATGCGTTACCTCGACAGCGTCGGCACCCGCGAGCACGTCAGCTTTCCCGGGCACATGACGATGCGGATGCCTGGCGGCGCCACCCGGGTGTCGTCGTTTGCCGGGGTTTCCGGGCTGCGCACCGCCATCGGGGATCTGCCCGGGGTGACCGGTGTGGACCGGCTGCGCACCGCTCGCGCGCAGGCCACGCTGATCCGTCAGGCGCTGCGCCAGCCGGCGTGGCTCGATGACATCACCGCCGACGAATGGTTCCGGCGGATCGGGTTGCCGCAGTCGGCGCGCGATGCGTTGTGGGACGGCATCGTGATCGGCCTGACCGGCGACAAACCTGACATCTCGTCGGCCAAGGTGCCCGCCGACCTCCTGGTCACCGGTATCCGGCGGGCACGGGCGACGCGGACTCCGATCTCGATCGGCTATCCCACCGTCGACCTCGACACCCTGTTCATCGACGGGGCGCAGAAGGTGTTCGCCGACAACGGGGTCGACGTGCGGCACCGCGCCGTGGTTTCGTCGATCGACGTGGCCGACGGGGTGGTCACGGGCGTGACCCTGTCCGACGGGGAGAAGGTGACCGCCGACGCCGTGATCTGCGCGGTCCCGGTGTGGAGTGTGAAGGGGCTGCTAGACCAGGTGCCCGGGCATGAGGCGATCTACGCGGCGGTCGATCAACTCACCCCCGTGCCGATCGTCAGCGTCAACCTGTATCTGGACCGGTCGATCGGGATGAGCGACTGGGGCGAGATCCTCTACGGCGGTGAGGGTGTGCTGGAACAGGTCTGGGACCGTCAGCGTATGCACGGGCGTTCTGCCGAGCAGCACCATCTCTACTCCACCACGGTGTCGGCCGCCTATGACCTGACGCGCAAGAGCAACGCCGAGATCACCGACATCCAGATGGCCATGCTGCGCAAATATTTTCCGGACGCCACCGATGCCGAGGTGATCCATAGCCACGTGGTGCGGATGCCGAAATCCACCTTCGCGCAGCGGCCCGGTACCGCCGGAATCCGCCCGGAGCAACGCACCGCGGTCGCCGGACTGGCCCTGGCCGGGGACTGGACGCGCACCGACTGGACCACCACCATGGAGGGTGCGTGCCAAAGCGCCGCGCGCGCCGTCGAGGTGATCCTGGCTCGCGACCGCAGCGGAACCCGTGAGCAGGGCGCGCCTACGCCCTGATCGCCCGGAAGTCGTCGCGTTCCAGCATCCACGACACCGCGATCCCGGCGACCAGCCCCCAGAACGCCGAGCCGATGTTCAGTACGGTCAGATCCGAGACCGACACCAGGAACGTCACCAGCGCACCCATGGTGAAGCGGGTGCCGAATGCCGACCGAAAGGCGTTGTGCAACGCGCCCAGCAGCGCCAGACCGCCGACGGTGGCGATGAAGGCTGCCGGCATCGCCAGCACCAGCGCCACGAACACCGGGGCCGCCAGGCCGACGCCGACGGCGAGCACGCCGAAGGTGAGTGCCGCGGTGTACTGCCGACGCCGTTCGCCACCGGCCACCAGCAGTGCGTTGGTGGGCCCGGCGAGGCAGGTCGAGATCGATCCGACGGCGGCGGCGAGCATCGACCACGCGCCGCACAGCATCGTCACCACGTTGACCGGGGTGCGATGTCCGGCTGCATTGAGCACCGCGGTGCCCTGGCCGTTCTGCACCACGATCACCGTGATCGCCAACGGGACCACCAGCTCCAGCAGCGCACGCACGCTGAAGTCGGGTGTCTGCAGCACCGGGGTGGCGATCCACGATGTCGGGCCTTCGGTGAAGTCGAATCGTCCGCTGACCGCGACCGCGACGGCCCCGGCGAGACAGGCACCGATGATCGGTGGCATCCAGCGGGTCAGGGTGCCGTGACACTGGAGTGCGAAGAACACCACCACGATCGGTACCGCCACCACCGGATCGGCGCCGATGGAGGTGACCACACCGACCCCGAACTGCAGGAACACCCCGGCGACCATCGCCATCACGATCGGTTCCGGTAGCGCCGACATGAGTCGACGCACCCGCCCGGTCATGCCGACCACGAGGATCAGAACACCGGTCACCAGGAACGCGCCCAACACCTCCGCCCAGGACAGGTGGCCCAATGCCGATCCGACCAGCACGGTGCCGGGGATGGTCCAGGCGAATGCCAACGGCATCCGGTACATCCAGCTCGCCACGACGGTCAGGATGCCGTTGAGCACGAAGACCCCGAAGATCCACGACGACAACTGGGCAGCAGACAGCTCACCCACCGATCCGGCGGCCAGGATCACCGCCACCGGCCCCGAGGCGGAGAAGATGAGCCCGACGATGCCGTTGCCGAGGTAGGTGCCACCGATGTCATGCAGCACTGTCCGCGGTCCGACACGTGGACGTGGGGCCCGCTCCACCAGCGGGCTGCGGTCCGCGTCGCCTCCGGACACCTCGGCGGCGCCCGCAACGCTGTCGGGTGCAGGCATGACGATCCTTCTGTGCCTTCTGCGCGCTCAGCGGAGCCGGCATCGGGTGGGCGGTGGTGGCGGTCGTCGCTATGCTAGGCGGTTCCGCAGTCCGAGTTAAGGACACAGATTCGCGTCAGTGATCGACGGTGCTTATCGGTGCCGGACACACGGATGACGGCTGCCGACGGTGTCGCGGCCGCACACGCCCGTGACCGTTTCGCCGGGACAGCGGTGGTGATCGGACTACGCTGGATGGTGCACTGACAACGCGCCCGACGCGCGATCGAGGGCACCAACAATGGCCGAATACGATCCGCAGACCACTCAGCGCGATGTCGCACCCGACATCGCCGGAGAACTCGTGGGCGCGGGATTCGTTGAACCGACGTTGATCGGGCACGGCGGTTTCGGCGCCGTCTACCGCTGTGAACAGGCCGAACTGGACCGGACGGTGGCCGTCAAGGTGCTCACCGATCATCTCGACGAGGAAAACCTCGAACGGTTTGTGCGTGAGCAGCGTGCGATGGGCCGGCTGTCCGGACACCCGAACATCGTCAACATCCTCGAGGTCGGCAGCACGCCGGGCGGACATCCGTTCATCGTGATGCAGTACCACCCCCACGATTCGCTGGACTCCCGCATCCGCAAGCACGGTCCTCTCGCCTGGCAGGACGTGCTGCGGTTGGGGGTGAAGGTGTCGGGCGCGCTGGAGACCGCGCACCGGTCGGGCACGCTGCACCGCGACGTCAAACCGGGCAACATCCTGCTCACCGAATACGGCGAACCGCAGCTCACCGACTTCGGTATCGCGCGCATCGCCGGTGGTTTCGAAACCGACGCCGACATGGTCACCGGGTCGCCGGCGTTCACCGCGCCCGAACTGCTGTCCGGGGCGTCGCCGTCGGTCGCCACCGACATCTACGGCTTGGGCGCGACGCTGTTCTGCGCGCTGACCGGCCACGCCGCCTTCGAGCGGCGCAGCGGTGAGCAGGTGGTGGCGCAGTTCTTGCGGATGGCGGCCGAACCGGTGCCGGACCTGCGGGCGGCAGGGATTCCGGCACCGTTGTCACGCGCGGTGGAATGGGCGATGGCCCGGGATCCCGACGACCGTCCGGGATCGGTCGCCGAGTACGGCGAGGGTCTGCGCGACGTGCAGCGGCAGCTGGGCCTACCGGTCGACGAGATGGCCTTGCCGATCGAGAGCGCTGCCGACCCGATCGGGGCCGTCCCGGACCGACGGCAACGCACCGGGATCACGACGGCTCCGCCGACCCCGTCGACCAAGTTCCGCCCGCCGTTGCGGCCGCGGGCACAGGTGCCGCGGGATCGGTTGATGGAGATCCTGCGTGCCGGTGAGGAGCGGCGGCTCGTGGTCATCCATGCCCCGGCCGGGTACGGCAAGACCACGGTGGCCACGCAGTGGGGTGAGGAACTGGCCCGGAACGGGGTGACGGTCGCCTGGTTGACGGTCGATGACGACGACAACGACCTCGCTCGATTTCTCGCCAACATCGTCGAGGCGTTGCGTCGTGCGGCGCCGGTGGTGGTCGGCGACCTCGCCGACGTCATCGAAGAGCACGGGGCGAAGGCCGAACAATACGTGCTGACCTCGCTGATCAACGAGATCCACGCCCGGCACGAGCGGATGGCGATCATCGTCGATGACTGGCACCGGGTGACCGACCCGGCGCCTATCGGCGCGATGGACTTCCTGCTCGAACGCGGTTGCCATCACCTGCAAATGGTGATCACCAGCCGCACCCGCGCCGGATTGCCGATCAGCCGGATGCAGGTATGCGATGAACTCGTCGAGATCGACATCGCCGGGCTGTGTTTCGATGCGGCCGAGGCAAAGTCGTTTCTGGTCGACGTCGCCGGACTGGAGTTGCAGGGCGACGAGGTCACCGAGTTGCGCGACTCCACCGACGGCTGGGTCGCTGCGCTGCAACTCGCCTGCTTGTCCCTGCGTGGCTCAGACACCCCCGCCGAACTCATCAGCCACATCTCGGGTCGGCATCACGCCATCGGCGACTTCCTCGCCGAGAACGTGCTGTCCACCCTGGAGCCTGAGTTGCTGGAGTTCCTCCTCAAGGTCTCACCGCCGGAACGGATCTGCGCGGGTCTGGCGACCGCGATGAGCGGGCAGCCCCGCGGGCAGGCGTTGCTGGAGGAGGTCGAGACACGAGACCTGTTCCTGCGCAGGGTGGATCAGGACGGTGAGTGGTTTCGGTTCCATCCCTTGTTCGGCGAGTTTCTGCGGCGTCGACTCGAACGAGATATGCCCGAGGCGATCACCGGTCTACACAAGACGGCGTCGGAGTGGTTCGCCGCCCACGGCATGCCCGCCGAGGCCGTCAATCACGCACTGGCAGCCGGCGACACAGACCGCGCGGTGGCGTTGGTGGAGGCTGATGGGCGCACCCTCATCGAGCACTCGCACATGGCGACGCTGCTGGGGCTCGTCGACAAATTGCCGCCGGCAGCCGTGTCCGCCAGCCCCCGGGTGCAGTTGCTGTTGACCTGGGCGAATGTGCTGCTCCACCGAACCGCGGCCGCCGAGGACGCTCTCGAGCGGGTCTCGGCTGCGCTGGCGGCGCATCCCGACCTCGACGATTCCGGCATCAGGGTAGAGGCCGATGTGTTGGAAGGATGTGTCCGGGTCACCGCAGACCGTACCGACGGCGTCGATGAACTGGTGGGTGAGGCGTTGTCGCGTCCGGAGACGTTGCCGGCGTTCGTCGTGTCCGCGGCGGCCAACGTGTCCACCATCGCAGCGACGTTCCGCTTCGATTTCGCCGCGGCACATCGTCGGCAGGAGTGGGCCAGGCCCTACCATCAGCAGAACACCGGGCCCTACGCCGTCATGTACGGCCACGCACTCGACGGGATCGTCCACTTCGAACAACTCGACCTCGATCGCGCCGAGGACTGCTTTCGCAGCGCCCTGCGGGTGTCCATCGACACGCGGTCGGCCACCAAATCCCAGGGTGCGCGACTGGCCTGCGCTGTGCTCGCCGACGTGCTCTACGAACGGGGACGGGTCGACGAATCGCGGCGGCTGATCGAGGAGAGTTCCAAACTGGGTGCCGACGAAGGCGTCATCGACATGATCAAAGCGCGCTTCATCATCGGTGCGCGGCTGGCCTTGCTCGATGATGATCGTGCCGGGGCGGCGGCGTTGCTCGACGAGGCCGTCGACATCGCCGAACGGCTGGACTCACCGCGCCTGCGGGCATTCGTGGAGGCAGAGTATGTGATCCACGACCTGCCCGCGCGGCACGGCATCGAACCTCGCGTCACCTACGACAGCCGGAGGTTTCCCGAGGTGGGCATCGACGCGATCGTCGCCCAACTCGACTCGGCATCGGCCATCCGTCTGCTGCGCGACAGCTCCGCGGCGGCCGACCGCGAGCAGGCGTGGCGCTGGGCGCAGGAATGGGTGGACCATCTCGCCGACACCGGACGTGAGCGGGCCAAACTGCGCGCGGAGCGGCTGCTGGCCACCTGCCTGGCGGCGGCCGGCCGGATGAATGACGCGAAACGGCATGCGGCACATGTGGTGCTGCGCTGCGCGGACACCGGTATGGTGCGCTATCCGCTGGATGGCGGCGTCACTTTCCTGCGGCTGGTGGAGGCGATCCGGTCCGACATCGGCAAGGACAACTGGGTGGACGCGGGCCGCCGGCCGCCGGTGCGGTTTCTGGACGAACTGCTGGGCAGAGTCGAGGCCTGACGCCCACCGGAGGGCTTACGAGGTCCGCAACTGCAACATGCTGATCTCCGGTGGCGCGCCCACCCGCACGGGTGGGCCCCACGCTCCGGCGCCGCGGGAGGTGAAGACGGTGGTGGCCTCGACCTGATCGAGTCCCTGAACTGTGGGTTGCTGCAGCGGAACGAGATACATGATCGGCCACATCTGACCGCCGTGGGTGTGGCCGGACACCTGCAGATCCACCCCGGCGTCGGAGGCGCCGAACGCCTGCAGCGGTTCGTGCGCGAGCAGCAGCACGAACCTGTTGGTGTCGCGACCGGCCAGTGCCGCGCCCAAGTCGGGTTCGAACGGTGCGGGCGCCGTCTCGTCGTGGACACCGGCCAGGTCGATGGTCGCCCCGTCGACGGTGATCTCGGTGCGCTCGTTGCGTAGCGTGCTGATCCCCAGTCGTTCCCACTCGTCGAGCCACGCCCCGCCGTCGTCGAAGTAGAACTCATGGTTGCCCGACACCCCGAACACACCCAGCGGTGCGGACAGCTCGGCGAGCGGCTCGAGGTCGTCGCCCACCTCGGCGACGGTCCCGTCGGTCAGGTCACCGGCGATGAGGACGAGGTCGGGATTCTGCGCGTTGACCTCGTCGACCACCTGCTGCACCAGGCCGCGGCCGCGGGCGGGTCCGACGTGCAGGTCGGCGATGAGCGCGACGCGGGTGCCGTCGAATTGCTCTGGCAGGTCCGGCACCGCGACCTCTGTGTGGGTGACCTGCAGGCGGGTGGCCTCGACAACGCCATAGCCGACGGTGACCACCGAGGCGACCACCACGACCGCACTGCCGATCTGGATCGTGCGGCGCCGCATGGTGTCGACGGCCTCGCGCCGACCGGCGCCACGCAGCCGGCCGACGAGACGCACCACCAGTGACAGCACGCCGATGACGAGTACGCCGAGCAGCAGATAGAACACGACCGCCAGCCACGCCAGACCGAGGAAGGCGGGTGCTCGCGCCCACCCGGGGTCGAAGAAGGCTCCGCTGCCGACCCCGATGAAGGCGAGAACCGCGAACACCACCAGCACGATGTCGGCGACGGTCGACCACGGACGCGCGAGCTGCGTGGCGCGAACCAGTCTGCGATGCAGTGCGAACGTGAGGAGGGCCAGGAACAGGGCGAGTACCGCCGCCATGACTATCGGCATCGACGCCGTCACACCTCCTGTCGCCGGCCACGATCTGGCCGGAACCGAGCGCGAGTGTAGCCGAGCCATCTGTGATCGGGCGCGCGCGAGTTTGGCCGGAGGGGTGAATGGATGGGCCGACGTGTGTGGCGAATGTCTCAATCGTCCGGTGGCGTGGACTCGTGGTGCTCGACGGCATCGTCTCCGCAGATAAGCGCGAAAAATCGCCCGAAATCGACCATAGCGGGAGGTCGTCGCGTTTTTAGGGCGGCCTTGCACCCCATGTGTATGGCTGGCAACCTCGGTGTGGCGCACGAAGCTGAAACACCACGCCAATGTGCCCGCAATATTTGCGAAACAAAACAACAGAACACGGCGAAGATGCCGATTGAGGGAAAGGATCGACGTAGATCGTGATAACTCAAACAGCAACGAAACCAGTTGATGTATACCGCACCCGCTTGGCCAAGCGTGGCCAGATCGAGCCACGGCCGCACCCGACCGTCTGGGGGGACACGTCGGTACGTGGACCGCTGTCGGCCGACCAGCTCGCGGCCTATGCCGAGCGCGGCTTCCACACCGCGACCAACGTCCTGAGCGACAACGACATCCGTACCTGCATGAGCGAGGTGGATGTCATCACCGACCGACTCGGCAACGATGAGCGGGTGGTCCGTGAGTCGTCGTCGGGTGATGTGCGATCGCTGTTCGCGGTCCACCACCTCAGCGACGCCATCGCGGAGATCTGTGCGCGACCGGAGATCGTCGGTGTGGCCGAGCAGATCCTCGACGACGAGGTCTATGTCCACCAGAGCCGAATGAACCTCAAGCCTGGCTTCGCGGGCGGCCCGTTCTATTGGCACTCGGACTTCGAGACCTGGCACGCCGAGGACGGGATGCCCAAGCCGCGGGCGCTCAGTGTATCGCTCGCGCTGACCCCGAACTACGAGTACAACGGCGCGCTCATGATCATCCCGGGCTCGCACAAGAAGTTCCTGACCTGCGTCGGGCAGACCCCGGGCGACTACCACCGCGAGTCGCTGACCTCCTACCGGCCGCCGTTCGGGACGCCGGAGGAGGACGACGTGACCGCACTCGCCGAGGAGCACGGCATCGACATGATCACCGGCCCCGCGGGTTCCGCGTTGTACTTCGACTCGAACTGCATGCACGCGTCGTCGGGCAACATCACCCCGTTCCCGCGCAGCAACCTGTTCGTGGTGTTCAACGCGAAGTCGAACGCCATCGGTGAGCCGTTCGCGGCCGCGAAGCCGCGCCCGGATTACCTGGCGCACCGCTGATCGGAGCGCAGGGCGCGCGAACGGACTCGCGGCGACTGGCCGGTGAAGCGCACGAACCCCTCTCGAAGTTCTCGAGAGGGGTTCGTCGTATGCGGGCTCAGGAGCGCGCCGCGGGCACCGTCTCGCTCGCCTCGGGGACGGTCCGGTGGTCATCCTTCTTGCGCAGCACCGGAATGCACAGCGTGATCGCAACACCGATGAACGCGGCCATCGCGCCGATCAGGAAGCACCACCCGAACGCCGAGTGGCTGGGCACCTCGACGGAGCCGTAGGTGACGGTCGAACTCGTCAGCACCAACGCCATCACGGCCGAGGCCGAGGTGGTACCGATCGACCGCATCAGCCCGTTGAGCCCGACGGCCGCGCCGGCCTCGCGGATCGGCACCGAGTTCATGATCAGGGTGGGCATGGCGGCGTAGCCGATACCGACACCCGCCGAGCAGATGACCGAGGCCAGCGCCAGCTGCCATGGGGCGTTCATCAGCAGGAAGGCGCCGAAGTAGCCGAGGCCCAGCACCGTCGCACCGATGGCCATCGTGAACTTCGCGCCGATAGTGTTGATCAACGTGCCCGAGACGGGTGCGAACACAAGCATCATCAGGCCGCCCGGCGCCATCCACAGTCCGGCGGCGAGCAGCGTCTGGCCCATACCGCCCATCGCCTCCGGGATCTCCAGCAGCTGCGGCATCACGACGGCCTGCGCCATCATGCCGAAACCGATCGCGATGGCCGCGATGTTGGTGAGCAACACTGCCGGACGCGCCGTGGTGCGCAGGTCCACCAGGGCGTCGTCGTGACGCAGTTCGTAGGCGCCCCAGATGAGTAGCACGACCACACCGCCGAACAGCAACCCCAGGGTGGTGGCCGAACCCCAGCCCCAGTCGTTGCCCTTCGACACGGCGATCAGGATGCCCGACAATCCCACGGCCAGACCCAGCGCGCCGCCGACGTCGAAGTGGCCACCGTTGCTGTCATCGATGTGTGGCACGAGCACCGCGACGAGGATGGTGACGATCGCCGCCAGGGCGGCCGACACCCAGAACAGTGCCCGCCAGTCGAACTCCTGGGCCACCCACGCGGACAGCGGCAGACCGATCGCGCCGCCCACACCGAGGGTCGCGCTCATTGCGGCAACCGCCATCGACGTCAGCTTCGGCGGCGTCACCTCACGCATGAGGCTGATGCCGACGGGGATGAAGCCCATCGCGAGACCTTGCACCGCGCGTCCGACGATCATCGGGATCAGCGAGGCGCCCAGCGCACAGATCAAGGACCCGACCACCAGCAGCGCGGCACTGGCCAGCATGATCCGCTGCTTGCCGAACATGTCGCCGAGGCGACCGGCGATCGGCATCGCCACCGCTGCCGCCAGCAGGGTGGCGGTGATGACCCACGACGCGTTGGAGATGGACGTGTCCAGCAGCCGCGGGAGCTCCGGCTGGATCGGGATGACCAGCGTCTGCATCAACGATGCGACGAGGCCGCCGAAACACAGCACGGCGACGACCGCGATGGCCGCGCCGGTGTGCTTCTCGTCGGTCAACTCGGCGTCCACCGGGACGGCCGACCGATCGCCTGACGGCGAAGTGCTCATGGGACTCCCCTTCCTGACTCACGCGGCTTCCCGACGGATGTGTAGCGTACATATGTATGGTGCACACGCCAACTCGTGAGTAGATTGCGATGTATCGCGACCGGGAGGGGATGTCGGATATGCCGGATGTCGGTGATGAGTCGTTTTGGCTGACGCCGCTCTATCAGGGCTTGGCCGAAGAGTTACTCAGAATGGGCCGCCGCAAGACCCACATCGTTCCCGGGGCCGTGCTGGAGGCATCGGCATTCACGATCCTGTGGACCCTGTCGGACGGCGCCCCGCGCACGCTGCGCGACCTCGCCGACGAACTCGACCTCGAGCAGTCCACAGTCAATCGGCAGGTCAATGCGGCCATCAAACACGGCTACCTCGAACGTTTCGAGGTGACCGGTCAGGCCAGTCGCCTGATCCGGCCGACTCCGGCGGGTCAGGCGGCGTTCGAACACGACGGGCGACTCCGTGCCGATCGGCTCCGGCGGGTGTTCGCCGACCTCGATCCCGGCACACCCGAAGCGTTGCTGCACGAGTTGCGTGCGTTCAACGACGCCTATGAACGGACCTACCTCCGCCAGCACGAGGCTGCGCAGGGGTGACCGCATCCGGGAGGGTCGCAGAATCGGGCGGCACGTATCTGGTGACCGGTGCCGCGTCCGGGATCGGCCGGGCCGTCGCGGAGCGGCTGCGTGCCGACGGGCACATGGTGATCGGGGTGGATCTGCGAGACGTCGAGGTCTGCGCGGATCTGTCCACACCTGCCGGCCGGCGCAGCGCCATCGACGCCGTCCTCACCGCGGCGGGCGGGCGGCTCGACGGTGCCGTCCTGGCCGCGGGACTCGGACCGGCGAAGGGGCACGAGGACGTCATCGTCGCGGTGAACCTGCTCGGTGTCACCGAGCTTCTCGAGGGCGTACGCCCGGCGCTGGCCGCCGCAGGTGACGCCAAGGTGGTGGTGCTGGGTTCCAACTCGACCACCACGACCCCCTTCGTGCCGCGACGCGCGGTGCGGCTCCTGCTCGACGGCAACCCCGACCGCGCAGTTCGTCAGATCCGTCGGCGCCGCGGGCTGGCGGCGCCGGTGGCCTACGCCGCGTCGAAACTGGCGGTGACGCGATGGTGCCGAGAGCATGCGGTCGCCGACGACTGGGCGGGCGTGGGCATCCGGATGAACGTGATCGCGCCCGGCCCGGTGCTGACCCCGCTGCTGCGCGCCCAGCTCGACAGCAGCACCGGATCGCAGGTCCGGTCCTTCCCCGTCCCGATCCGCCAGTACGGCACCCCGCAACAACTCGCCGACTGGATCGTGGTGATGCTCTCGCCGAGCGCGGACTTCCTCGTCGGCAGCGTGCTCACCGTGGACGGTGGGACCGACGCGCTGCTGCGACCCGACGGGTGGCCGCGGCGGCTCCCGCTGCGCGCCCTTCCGCGCATGTTGTGGACGATGTACCGTGCCCCTCGGGACGGTCGCGTCGCGCAGTACTGAGGCGCGAACCATCCGCCGACAACTCGTGACGAGAGGACGCACATGTCCGCATTCCGGCAGGCCATCGACGCACGGGACATGGACGCGGTGGAGCAGATGCTCGCCGACGACGTGGTGTTCCGGAGCCCGGTCGCATTCAAACCCTATGCGGGCAAGGCGATCACCAGCGCGATCCTGCGCACCGTCGTCCAGGTCTTCGAGGACTTCCACTACGTGCGCGAGATCGGGGAGCCGGACGGCCGCGATCATGCCCTGGTGTTCGAGGCCAAGGTCGACGGCCTGGCCGTCACCGGGTGCGACTTCCTCCAATTCGACGACAACGGCAAGATCGTCGACTTCATGGTGATGGTCCGACCGCTGCGGGCCGCGGAAGCGCTGGCGAAAGAGATGGGCGCGCGATTCGACTCGATCGTCGAGATGGCCTCGCGCGGGAACTGATTTACCTTTCTCGTCGTCTCCCTCGCTGCGGCGACTGATCGCACCGTGGCATGCGATCACCGCACGGGTTTACATTTGCCGATATAGGAATATGATGGTGCTATGGCGCGAGCGGCGACCACCTCCGACGCATTCAACGCGATTGCCGAACCGCAGCGTCGCGACATCCTGATCCTGTTGCGCGGCGGCGAGCGGCCGGCGGGTGACGTGGCGCGGGATCTCGGCATGAGTCAGCCGCAGGCGTCCAAGCACCTGCGGGTGCTGCGCGAGGTCGGGCTGGTGCAGGTCCGCGGGGACGGGAAGCAGCGCCTTTACGACCTCGACGCCCGCGGGCTGCAACCGGTACGCGAATGGCTCGGTGGTTTCGAGCAGTTCTGGAACGACAGCTTCGACCGACTCGACGAGTACGTGCAGGAGCTGAAGCAGACGCGACGAAAGGAGCAGGCAGATGGCGACGGATCGCAGCGGTGAGGCCGGCGAAGCGATCGCCGATCGCGAGGTCGTGGTGTCGCGGGTGATCGACGCACCACGCGAGTTGGTGTTCGAGGCGTTCACCCGGGTTCGGCATCTGTCCCGGTGGTGGGGTCCCGACGGATTCTCCACCACCACAAGAACGTTCGAGTTTCACGTCGGCGGCGTCTGGGACTTCGTGATGCACGGGCCGGACGGGACCGAATTCCAGGAGTGGATCACCTGGCGGGATATCGTCCCGCCGGAGCGAATCGGGTTGCTGCACGGATCATTTCGTGACGACCCCGACGCCTTCGAGTCGGTTGTCACCTTCGAACCGGCCGGTGCCCGAACCCGAATCGTGATGCGCACCCTGTTTCCCACCCGCGAACTCCGGGACGAGGCCGTGGAGCGTTACCACGCCATCGAAGGTGGCGAGCAGACGCTCGGCAATCTGGCGTCCTACGTCGTCGACCTCGTAGCCGACTGTGCCGGCCGAGGCGGCGTCTCGGTGGATGGTCAGGAGGGCTAGATGTCTCTCGTTCGGGTACACAACTTCTCGGTCTCGCTCGACGGTTTCGGCGCCGGCGACGGCCAGCAACTCGACGCGCCGTTCGGGCATGCCGGCCACCGCCTGATGGAGTGGGCGTTTCCCACCCGGACGTTCACCCGGATGGGCTTTCACGGCGACGGTCCGGGTTCGGTGGGGGTCGACGAAGCCTTCGCCAGTCGGTGGGCGACCGATATCGGGGTGGAGATCATGGGGCGCAACAAGTTCGGGCCCCAAAGAGGGCCGTGGGCCGACGAGGAGTGGCGGGGTTGGTGGGGTGAGGACCCGCCGTTCCACACCCCGGTCATCGTGCTCACCCACCACCCGCGCCCCACGCTGGAGATGGACGGCGGCACCACCTTCCACTTCGTCGATGCCCAGCCCGCCGAGGCGCTGGTCCGAGCCCGAGAGCTCGCGGGTGGCAGGGACATCCGGATCGGCGGTGGTACCAATACCGTCCGCCAGTTTCTTGCCGCGGATCTGATCGACGAGATGCACATCGTCGTCGTGCCGATCCTGCTCGGCCGCGGCGCACGTCTCTGGGATGGTCTCGAAGGACTCGACGAACGGTTTCGGATCGAGCCGACGACGTCGCCGAGTGGGGTTGTGCACCTGAGCTTCGCGCGCCGACGGTAGGCGCGTGTGCTTGGGTCGAAGGGCTGATGCGATTGTGGCGCTGCTGGTCTCGATACGTCACTCGCCTAGCGGCTCGTGACTACTCGACCAGCGGTTTGGCGGTGTGGGGGGTTGTGGCTGCTCGGTGAGCGGTTTCGGGCTCGTGACTACTCGACCTGCGGTTGCCGCAGATCGCGCCAACCGGCCAGCACCGTGTGGACCGCTTCGGCGCCGTGCAGGGGATCGGGTGGGTGTGGCAGGTCCGTCGGGAAGAGTAGGAACGGGGTGCTCTGCGGGCCGCCCATCCCGCCATGGGAACCGACCTGTTCCTCGAAGGCGGCCACCTCGTCGGTTTCCGGCCAATAGGCGCCGCCGACCATGATGTCCGCGACGTTGTCGAAGGTGTCCGTGCGACGGACCTTCGCGAGTGCATCGGGGCCGAAATGGCGCAGCGGGTCGGTGCCGGTGACCACGCCGGTCGTCACATCGACGGACCCGTCGGCGCCGAGCACCACCGATCCGCCACCGGGCTGCGCCACCAGGAGGAAACCGACCCCGGGATGACCGCGCAGTCCGTCGAGCACACCCGGGTAGGTGTCCTCGATGTCGGCGGTGTCGGCGCGACCCGCGATGCGCGGGAAGCTGATCAGCCCCAGATTGCCGGACCCGAGCACCACCGGTCGATCCGACGACGGCACCACGTCGGTCTGCTCGCCCGCCGAACCCATGCTGGCCGAGGCGTACAACCTGCCCTCGGCATCGGCCTGCGCCGAGCGGTCCTCGTCGGCCGGGCGATCGGGATCGCCACACAACCGGTCGACGAGGTGCCCCAGACTCTCGCCGTATCGTCGGCTGAAGGTGGCGCCCTGGCTCTGCCCGTGATCGGAGAGCAGGACGACGTGGTAGTCGCGGTCGGCCTGCTCGACGGTGGCCAGCAACAGCCGAATCGTCTCGTCGATCTTCGTCAGCACCGCAAGGGTTTCCGGCCGGGAGATGCCCGAATGATGCGACACCTCGTCGTAGCCGATCAGATCCGCGTAGATGATGCTGCGCCCGTCGATGAGGTCGCGGACCACTGCGGCGACGGTGATGTCGTTGGCCACCACGGTCGTGAACGCCCGCACGAACGGGTAGAGGCCGCCACGCGGAACCCGCGGCCGGATGTCGCGTCGTCGCTGATGGAATGCCTGGCGCAGTTCTCGCTGGATCTCGGCGACCATCCGCGCCACCGTGCGCAGCGCGCTGGACGGATCGAAGAAGTACGACGCGTATCCGGCGCCGCCGCCGAGTCGGGCGCCCCGCATCCGGCTGACCACCAGCACGTTGTCGTCGGCCCCGCCGGTGAACAGGTTGCCGCGGCTCGCGCCGTCGAGGGCGAGTAGCCCCGGTCGGTCGGCGCGTTCGGCCTCACGCTCTTCGTTGTCGCGGGGATTGCTGAACACCGCGATGGTCCCGGTGGCCTTGTCGTACCAGCGGAACGCGGGGACATTGTGGTTGCAGCCGTGCAGGATACCCAGCTGTGAGGCGCCGGTCTGGCTGCTCCAATCGGTGTGCCAGGCCACCAGCCGGTGGCTCTCCCGCACGAGTTTCGCGATGGTCGGGGTGACACCGTCGGCGATCGCGCGGCGCAGCACACCGTGGCCGAGACCGTCGATCTGCAGGCACAGCAGGCCCGGCTCCGCGGTGGCCGGCGTCGCGCGTCGTCGGCGGAAACGCTGCCGCCGCACCTGCATGATCCGATACGAGGTGTCCGAGCGGGACGCGATCACACCACCGACCGCCGAACTGAACAGCGACAGCAGCGCGGCCATCACGAACAGGTCCAGGGTGCGGTCGACGGTGGCGACCGGCACCAGGACCATCGACAGCATCAGCAACAGCCCGCCGGCCAGGAAGACCGCGACGAACAGCACCACCGGCCCGATCCACGCCATGGCGCGCACCACCAGCGGCCACAGGACGGCGTTGAGCAGACCGAACACCAGCGCCAGCGCCACCGCGGCCGGCAGGGAGGTCGAGCGGCCGTCCACCACGACCGTGTCGAGCGTGACCCCGTCGAACACGGCGTCGAGCACCACCAGGGCGAGCGCAGAGACCAGCCACAACACAAGGAGCTCGACGACGATACCGACGACCCGGGCGGTGCTGCGCATGGCATCCTTTCGATTGCTTTGCGATCGTAGTGGCATGACCCACCCCGGTGCCGACCGTGCGATCGCGGGCGACGGCCCGCCGCGCTCGACGCTGCGCTGGCTGGGCCACGCGAGCACGCTGCTCGTCGATCGGGGGACCACCGTGCTGACCGACCCCATCCTCACCGCGCGGGTCGCGCACCTGCGGCGTCGGCGCGGACCGATTCCGAACGACCCGGATGTTCGCGTCCCCGACGTGGTGCTGTTGTCACATCTGCACGCCGATCACACCCACCTACCGTCCCTGCGCATGCTCGGTGACGTGCCGATCGTGGTGCCACGCCGCGCGCCCGACGTGTTGCCCGCGCTCCGAGCCGTCGGTGGGCGGCTGATCGAGGTCGACCCCGGCGACGAGATCACCATCGGCGGTGTACAGATCCGGGCGGTACCCGCCGAGCACGACGGGCGACGCTGGCGGCGCGGGCCGTTCGACACCGCCGCGCTCGGCTACGTCATCACCGGGGAGATGACGACGTACTTCGCCGGCGACACCGACCTCTATCCCGACCTCGGTGACTGGGTGCCACGCTGTGATCTGGCGCTGTTGCCGGTCGGTGGGTGGGGACCCAATCTGGGGCCCGGACACATGAACCCGCCGCGTGCAGCCGAGGCCGCCGAGATCGTCGGCGCCGGACTGGCCGTTCCGGTCCACTTCGGCACGCTGTGGCCGATCGGACTCGAGCGCATTCGGCCGGAGCGCTTCTATCGACCGGGCGGCGACTTCGTGACCCTGCTGCGGGACAACGCGGTGACGGCCGTTGAGCTGCAGCCGGGTGAGGGCGTCGATCTGGGGTAGTCCGCGCGATTCATGACCCCAGCTACCGAAGAGACGCTAGGTGCCGAAGATGGGCGGCAGGCAGAACAAGATGATCGCGCCCCAGATGACGTGGGTGCAGATGGGCGCGAGGACACCGTCGGTGGCCCGTCGCAGCACAGCACACACCGAGCCGAGGACGATGGCGGCGAAGCCGAGCATCACGTTGCCGCTGGCCAGGGTGACCAGCGCGTAGAGCAGCGTCGACCAGACCAACGGTTGATGCCGCTGTACCGCCGAATAGACCGCACCGCGGAAGAAGATCTCCTCGGCGAGGCCGTTGCCGAGGGTGATCGCGGTGATCAGCACCACGCCGCCCTCGTCGCGGAACGCAAGTACCTCGCGGACCAGCGAGGCCAGCGGCCCGATCTCACGGGTGATGAGCGCGCCGACGACGAAGGCGGCGCCGACGGCCAGTCCCACCCCGACGCCGAGCGCCGCGGCGCCGACCGCCGACGAGGGCTGTGCCACGAAGGGGATGGCCGGCTCGGGTCGGCGCCACCCGAAGCGGCCCAGCCGGATCGGCCCGGACAGGAACCCGCCGATAAGCCAGGCCGCCGCCAGCCCGATCGTCATCGGGACGAATGACGCGGCACCCGGCTCGGCGGACAACGAGAACCCCAGGATGATCGCACCGATCACCACGAACACGGCGACCACGATGCGCCGCCGCCGCAACGCACCGGGGTCGTCGAGCGTGGTGTGGGGAGCGGGCGCCGTCAGTCGCTGGGCGAACGTCGTGAGGTCGGCTGTCATCCTGTCAGCAGGGATACCATGCTTTGGGTCAGCCGTCCCGTCGAGGACAGCGTCGAGGACACGGTGGAGCCGATGATCCGGCGCGCACGCATCACATCGCCACCAGCCCACATCGGGTCGGTCTCGGCCAGATGATGCAGGTTCGACAGCTCACACACCGGCCGCGGCGCGGGACTGCGCACCGCCGCCGCAATGGCCTTGCGCATGGGGGTGAGGCCGCCGGGCAGCGCCGGCACGATGTCGCGGATGGTGTGTTCGGAAGCCGCCATCGGCTGGCTCAGCGAGGTCACCAGGTCTTCGGTGAGAGACGTCGGCACCGGCACGATGCGGCCGGCGACCTTGCCGACCAGCCGTGTGCTCACGTCGGGGAACGGAAGGCGAAGACGCGGCTGTCCGATGGCCCGCAGGTATTCGGTGAGGACCTCGCCGTAGCGGACGCCGACGTCGGGGCCGGAGATGTCGTAGGCGCCGGCCGGGACCTCCGGCCGGGCGACTGCGGTCAGATAGTGCAGGACATCCCGGATGGAGATCGGATCCATCGGATTGCGGGTGAAGCCCGGTTCGGGGATCACCGCGAGCCGGTCGGCGACGTACCGGATGATCTCGAAGGACGTGGACCCGGCACCGACGATCACGGCGGCCCGCAGCCACACCAGATCGGCGCCGCCCGGGATGTCGAGTGCGTCGGCGGCATCGGCACGACTGCGCAGGTGCGCCGACAATTGGCCGCGGTCGACGTCGGGCACGAAACCGCCGAGGTACACGATGCGGCGCACCGACGCGTCACGGGCGGCCAGCGCCACATTGTTGGCCGCGCGCACGTCGGCATCGCCGAAGTCGTCCTGACCGATCCCGTGCACCAGGTAGTAGAGCGCGTCGACGGGACCGGCGGCCTGCAGCGCGTCGTGCGCCGACAGTTGATCGTCGGCGTCCATCTCGACCGCGGTCACGTCGTCGTACCAGCTGAACCGCCGCAGCGAGGCGCGCCGTCGGCTGCTGACCACCACCTCGTGACCGGCCGCGAGCAGGGAACACACGAGGCGCGAACCGACATAGCCGGTCGCTCCGGTGACGAACAGTCTCATCGAACTCCCCCTGGGCGCAGTGTCTGCCACAAGCTCATACCCAGACGGTACGAGTCTCAACCGTGTGCGGCTCGCGTAGAGGCCGCCTGCGGCGGGTTCGCGCGCCCGTCGATCATTCGCTCGTGAGGCTGCACGCGCGATCGTGTGGCGGACGCGCGAGGCTCACCGGCTCACATGTGGCTCGTGGAGACAGGATGGCTCGCGGTGACATGATCGACCCATGCTCATCAGCGTGGACGACCTCACCGAGGCGATGCTCTCCGACCGGCCCCCGGTGATCCTCGATGTGCGGTGGCAACTCGGCGACCCGCACGGCCGCGAGCACTACCGCGCCGGCCACATCCCGGGTGCGGTGTTCGTCGATCTCGATCGCGAACTCGCGGCATCACCGTCGCCGGAGCGGGGCCGGCATCCGCTGCCCGACATCGCCGATCTGCAGGGCGCGGCGCGGCGCTGGGGCGTCGACGACTCGTCCCCGGTGGTGGTCTACGACGACAGCGGGAATCTCGCGTCGGCGCGGGCGTGGTGGCTGTTGCGCTGGGCAGGCCACCGCGACGTCCGGATGCTCGACGGCGGGCTCGGCGCGTGGCGCGCAGCGGGACTGCGGGTCTCGGCCGGTGACACCACACCGCGCGCCGGGACCGTCACGCTCGATGCCGGCCACCTCCCGGTCGCGGAGATCGATGACGTGGCAGCGACATCCGCGACCCTGATGGACGCGCGGGCCGCCGAGCGATATCGCGGCGAGGTCGAGCCGATCGATCCGCGCGCCGGTCACATCCCGGGCGCGATCAGCGCCCCCACGGCGGCCAACCTCGGGCCGGATGGTCGGTTCCTGCCCGTCCACGAACTCCGAGAACGTTTTGCCGCCTTGGGAATCGGCGACGACGTGGTCGCCTACTGCGGGTCCGGGGTCAACGCCGCACATGCCATTGCGGCCCTGCACCTCGCGGGACGCTCCGGGACGCTGTTCCCGGGATCGTGGTCGCAGTGGTCGTCCGATCCGGCCCGTCCGGCGGAGACGGTGTGACGCCTCGCCGATCCTGAGTACGGTGGGATTCGTCGACGCATTCCCGACGAGACCGAAGGAGGCCGACATGGCACGTACGGTGCTGTTCGTGATGACCGGCTCGGATCACTGGACCCTCAAGGACGGAACCCGACACCCCACCGGATTCTGGAGCCACTGATGTCGACCGGGCCGCTGCCGCCGACAGTCAGAGAGATGCTCGCACAACCGAATCCCAGCGTGATGGCCACGTTGCGGAAGGACGGGTCGCCGGTGTCGGCCGCCACCTGGTACCTGATGGACGGCGACCGGGTGCTGCTCAACATGGACGACGGCCGCGCGCGGCTCGGTCATCTACGACGCGATCCCCGGGTCACGCTCACGGTGCTCGCCGAGAACTGGTACACCCACGTGACACTCCTCGGGCGGGTGATCGAACTCCGCGCCGACGACGAGCTCGCCGACATCGACCGGCTCTCGCGGCACTACACCGGCAATCCCTACCCGCAACGCGACCGTCCGCGCACCACCGCGGTGATGGAGGTGGAGCGGTGGTTCGGTTGGGGCGAGATGAAAGACAACGACCAGCCGCAGTCGGTCGTCTCCTGAGTGGAGCCGAGCAAGGCATCGAACCGGCGAGTCGGAAGGAGACGCGGTGACCACGATCCGTCACGGCGACCTCGTCATCGAGGTGCCCGATGAGCTGTCGCCCGACGCGGTCACCGTGCGCGACATTCCCGACGACGACCCGCTCGTACAGACACTGGCCGCCGCCGACGACCTCGCGCTGGTGCAGAAGGTGACCATCGCGATCGACCGGCCGCGGATCCGAACCGTCGCGGCGACCACGTCGGGCCGGCCCGCCGACCCAGCCCTCCGGGTGCGATCGGCCGACACCGGCGAGGTGCTGCTCTGTGAGCGCGGTGGGTGCTACTCGTGGGCCACACACCGCGGCGCGCCACTCGACGACGACCACGTCAGTGCTCTGCGGGCGACGGTATTCGATGAACCGCGCGTCGGTGCGCACGAACTGCGTATCCGCCCCGCCACCGCGGATGCTGCGGCGGAGATCGTGCGGCTGTTCGGCATTCGGTTGCGCCGGCCGGTGGCCGGCGACATCGTGACCGCGCTGGAATCGCGGATCGTGCGTTCCTCGCTCGTCGAGATCACCGATTCCGATCCCCGCACGTGGCGGCCGGTTCGGCCGGGCGACATCGGTTTCCGTCCCGGAACCAGCCGGTTGGTGCTGTTGGTGCACGGGACGTTCAGCACCACCCGCACCGGCTACGGTTGGCGCGACGACGGGTGGCGTGCGGTCCTCGACGGACTGATCGCCGCCGAGGACACGACGGTCCTCGGCTTCACTCATCGCACACTCAGTGAGGATCCCGAGCAGAACGCCCGTCAACTCGTCGCCCTGCTCGACGAATTGGCGGCCGACCGGATCGATCTCGACATCCTCACCTACAGCCGTGGCGCGCTCGTCGCACGCAGTGCCATCGAACTCGTCGGCCTACCGCCGGACATCGCGGTCCGCACGGTGACCATGCTGGGTGGACCGAATGCCGGGACCCTGTTCGCCAGCCGCAACAACTGGTCGACGTTGCTCGACCTCTACACGACCCTGCTCGACGACGTGATCCGCCGTTACGCCGGGCCCGCGGGGGGTGCTGCCGCGCAGCGCGTCCTGACGCTGATCTTCGCGGTGGTGAAAGGCATCATCGACCAAGCGCTCGACGCCGACCAGGTACCCGGCCTGGCCGCGATGGCGCCGGGCTCGGCCTTTCTCGACAAGCTCAACGCGGGATCGGCTCCCGACGCCGGCGTCACGTACGAGACGGTCGTCACCGACTTCGAACCCGACGATGTCGTCGGCATGCCGGCGGATCTACTCGCGACGCTGGCGCGGGTGGCCGACGAGGTGGTCGACCCATTGATGGGCGATGTCGCCAACGATCTGGTCGTCGACGTCGGCAGCATGTCGCTGATCGACGGCGAAGAGCTCGCGGTCGCGGACATCCACCGGGTTCCGAGCGCCTCGGGTACCCATCACCTCTCGTACCTGCTCACCGACGAGTCGCTGCGGATCGTCGCCGAGCTGCTCGGCTGAGCCGCAGTCGGTATCTGATGCCACACTAGAGCCCGCGTTCTTCGAGCGCCTCGTCGAACTCCTCGGCGGCGGCCTTCTCACCCTTGCCGTCGGCGATCGCGCGCTGGTAGATGGCGAACAGTTCGTCGCCGTATGCCGCATACCGGCGCGACCACTCCTCGCCGTCGGACCGCCAGTAGCCGATGATGTCGTACTGTTCGCGGCCCCACTGATGTTCGCGGCGTAGCCATGTGCGCACCGCCCGAGATTGCGCGGCCTCCCCGGCGAACCAGCAGTAGCCCGCGCCGGCCGGGACCGGCAGCTGCCGCATGGACGCCGCCAGCACACTCGGTCCGATCCCGTTGCCGCTGCCGATCACCGCGACGACGTCAGCATCGTGGTCGACGTCGTCCAGATAGTCGAGGTCCGCGGCGGCGGGTACCTCGACCACAGTTGTCGTCGGCGTGGTTCCGTTGTCCTCGTCGAGGATTCGTGCCAGTGCCGGGAAGCCGGCGAGATCGGCGGCGAGCAGCCGCCAGTGCGCCGGCACAGCTCGATACCAGCCGCAGGCATGGGCCATCACCACCTGGTGTCCTGGTTCGGCGCGTTGCGCCCACGCGGTGGCCGGTCCATGGGAGTGGATGACGAAGTCCACCGTCATCGACCCGGTGGCATGGTCGACCGCGCGCACCGAGTAATTGCGTGCCTCCGGCGCGGATTCCGGATCGTGGTAGCCCCAGATGCCGTCCCGGCATTCCATGTCCGGTGTCGTCGTCTCGCCGGGCGCCGGGAAGTAGATCCCCACCGCCTCGTCGGGGTCGCCGGGGAGTCCGAGCCCGGCGAGGTCGGGCACGTGAAAATGTAGCCGCCGCAAACGCGGTCCGAGATCGGTGGTCGCCGTGACATGCGCCGTCGAATGAGACATGAAGGTCGGTGCGCGGTCAGCCACGGTCATCGTGGACGAGGTCGCCGATGGCGGTGAGGAGACCGTCCACGGACTCGGTGGTGGTCGCATGCGAGGTCACCAGCCGGGCGACACCGGGTTCCGGGATGCCGTGGTGGAACACGTATCCCTGGTTCTCGAGGCCGTCGATGACCCGGTCGGGAAGGTCGCAGAAGACCAGGTTCGCCTGCGCGGCGCCCCGGACGGCAACACCGCTGGTGGCGTGCAGCCCGGACACCAGCCGTTGCGCCATCATGTTGGCGTGTCGTGCATTACGCAACCACAGGTCGTCGGCCAGGTACGCCAGGACCTGGGCGGACTCGAACCGCAGCTTCGAAGCCAACTGGCCGGCCCGCTTCACCCGGAACGCGAGTTCATCGCGTAGCGAGCCGTCGAACGACACGACGGCGTCGGTGGTCATCCCGCCGTTCTTGGTGATGCCGAACGACAGGAGGTCGACGCCGCAGCGCCAGGACATCTCGGCCGGTGACACATCGAGATGGACCAGCGCATTGGCGAATCGCGCGCCGTCCAGATGGGTTCGCAGGCCCGCGTCCCGGGCGATCCCGGTGAGGGTATGGATCTCGTCGAGGGAGTACACCGAGCCGGTTTCGGTCGCCTGCGTGAGGCTGAGCACCTGCGGCTGGACACTGTGCACGTCACCGGCGCGATGCCGCACCGCGCGACGCAACTCGCCGGGATCGATCTTGCCGTCGTCGCCGTCGAGAAGGACGAGTTTCGCACCGCCGGTGAAGAACTCGGGGCCACCACATTCGTCCACCTCGATGTGTGCGCTGCGATGGCAGAGAATCGACCCCCACGGGCGCGTGAGGGCGGACAACGCAAGGGAATTGGCCGCCGAACCGGTCGAGACGCAATGCACGTCGACATCTGTCCCGAACACCTCGGCGACCCGTTCACCGGCCGCTGCGGTCACCGGGTCATTGCCGTAGGCCAGGTGTGCCTCCATCGACACCGCCGCCACCGCGTCGACGATCTCCGCACTGGCACCGGCGGCGTTGTCGCTGGCGAACATCTTCGCCGGCGGAGTCCCACGCCCGCTCACACTCGCTGTTCCCATCGCGCCCAGTGTATCGACGTGGGCGGCCCGATCCGGGTGGCGTCCGGTCGGTGCCGCGGTCAGACTGAACCCATGCGCGTCGCCGGGGCACCCGACATCCTGGTCGACACCGACGGCGGACTCGATGACGCGATCGCGGTCCGTGCGATTGCGGCCGAGCAACGGTTGTGGGGTGTCACCACCACGTGGGGTGCTGTGTCGGCGGCCGCCGCCGCACGCAACATCGCCTTGGCGGTGCCGGACTGCGAGGTCGTCCCCGGCGCGCGCACCCCGCCACCGGCGTGGCGGGTGGTGCGCATGCACGGGCTGGACGGCGCCGGTGGAACCGCGCGGGGCCGCAGACCGGCGCAACGGCCGCGCCACCACCCACCCGCCCCCGACGTGATCGTCAGGTTCGCGCGTGACGTCCCGGACGGCACGCTGGTCTGCCTCGGTCCGCTGACCAACCTCGCCCGCGCCGTCGACGCTGACGCCGACGCGCTCGCCGGGCTGCGGTCCATCGTCATCTCGGCCGGTGTGGGCTTCGCCGATCGCGCGGTGCGTGCGGTCGCCGACACCAACACCAGAGGTGACCCGAGGGCTGCCGCAGTCGTCACCCGGGCGGTCGGGCTGCCGATCCGGTGGGTCGGACTCGACGTCTCCCGCGCGCTTGTCCTCCGCGTCGACGACCTGCCCGCACGCGGCATCGGCGACTTCGCGTCGATGCGGCGCTACGGGCTGACGCGGCACCCGGCCGGATACGGTCGCGGCTGGTCGGCGCCCTGCCACGATCTGGTCGCGGCTGCCGCCGGTCTCGATCCGGCATGTGCGCAGTGGCGTGCGGCCCGCATGCGGGTGCGGAGCGATCACACACCGGCCCGGGTGGTCGCCGTCGCCGACGACGCGGCCACCCACCTGGCGGCCTACGCGCTGGACGTCGGACGTGTCCGCGGGTTGCTCCGCCGCGGATCGAACAGCTGAGGGTCAGGGATGGGGCGCAGATTCTCGCCTCCGCGCCGTATCCAGACGGCCGCACCGAACACCGTCACCCACACCGCGACGAGGACGACGGTCAGGCCGAGCCCGAAGTTGCGGTCCAGGATGGTGCTGTTGGCGATCTGATCGTCGGCCGGGCGAGGCAGGATCACCGGCAGCGCCAAGAGGATGAGCACGTTGGTCAACCCCAACGCGATCAACAGGGTCCGGCTCCACCACACCGGCAGCCGATCGCGCAGCAGCCACGAGACACCGAGGGCGACGGGAGCGAGGACCGCATCGTGGACGAACAATCCGAGCGCAAGCCAGACGAGCACCGAGATCCGATCCGCCGGCGACAGTTCCCACAGCAGCCATGCGCCATAGCCGCACGCCGCGATCCCGCACGCCGCCAGCAGCATACGCACCACACGCTCGCCCATCACGGCACCGCACCCATTACCGCACCTCACCCATCACAGCACCTCGATCCGCGACACCCATTTGGTCTGCATGACGCCCGGTAGGTTCGGGGCGATGAGCCGGCCGGGATAGCCGTGATCGATGTCGAGCGGTTCACCGTTGAGTTCGAGTGCGAGCAGCGTCAACGGATCCTGTGACTGTGCGACGGGCAGTGTGCTGACCGCGTACAGGCCCCGTTCCAGTGAGATCACCCGGATGCCGCGTCCACCGTCGCCGCCGACCAGGGCCGCGAGGTCTGTCACGCGCACCCCGGTCCACGTTGCGCCGACACTCCAGCCCTCGACACAGGCGATCGGCAGGTCCACCGTGTGCTGGGGGAGGGTACGCAGCTCGGTCAGCGACAGCTCCCGACCGGCGCCGGCCCCGGTGACCCGCAGTCGGTAGTCGGCGTCGGTGGCCGCCGAGATGACCCCGGCGGCCTCGGCGGTGCGGTTGATCGGCAGGCCCTGCGGGCCGTCCCCGCTGCGCGGCGCCAGGAAGGCGACCGGACGCAGCAGCGGGATGGTCTGGCCGGCGAACGCCAGTGCGCCCAGCCCACCTGCCACCCAGGTGAGGTTGAGAAAACCGCGTCTGCTCAACCCCGACGGTCCGCGACGCCGCTCCGGTGGCCGGGAATCGACCGGGCCGTCGAGCGCGGTCCGGATCACCGGTAGCTTCACCGCGATATGGATGGCCAGCGCGCCGATCGCCACGTAGGCCATCGCGTAGTGTGCCGACGGGAAGAAGAACGACCACGGATACCACTGGGCGATGTTCAGCAGTCCGGTGAGCAACTGAAAGATCCCCGCCGCCACCAGCACCGCGATCGACAATCGCTCCAACGCCCGGGCCGGTGACCCGATCAGGGGGCGGTCGAACAACTTCGGGTACACCACCGCGAGCTTGGCCAGCAGCAGCGGGATCGCGACGCACCCGGAGATCACATGTACCCCTTGGGTCACGCGGTAGAGCCAGACGGGCCGGGCGATCCACTCGAACCACGACGGCGGGTGCTGGATGCCGTGACTCAGCAATCCGGTGGCGAAGCAGATCCCGAAGCTGATGCCCAGCGCGACACCGATCCGCGCGGTGACCCGCGGGCTGCGCAGACCCGCCACATCATCATCGGTCGCGGTCATGTGCGAATCATCTCCACCACTTGGCGTCCCGCGTGCGCCCAGGTCTGGCGAATCGTCAAACCGCATCCATGACACAGGCTCTCGGCGCCGAGCAGGCCGATCCGGGCCCAGGGGAACCAGGTGCTGGCGTAACGTTCGCCTTCCACCCGCACCTCGTCGTACTCGATGTGCTCGACTTCCGGATCGATCTCGACGAGGACCGTTCCGCCCGGCCGGACCAGTTGTGCGGCGCGGGCCAGCACCCGATCCGGCGCACCGCCGATCCCGATGTTGCCATCGATCAGCAACGCGGTCGTCCACCGTCCCTCGCCGGGTAGCGGACCGTGGATGTCGCGGTGCAGCACCGACACCCCGCGAGCGCGCGCCATGGACACGGCAACACCGGAGCTGTCGACACCCAGCGCGATGATCCGTCGGGTGACCAACACGTCGACCAGACGTCCCGGGCCGCAACCCAGATCGATCGTCGATCCGCGACACCGGTCGGCGACCAATGTGTCGAACTGGCGGTCGAGGTCGTCGGCGTCGGTGTCGCACCAGCGGTGCACCGGCCACTGGTGTGTCGAACCATCGGTGCGCCGCAACACGGTGTGACCGGCGGCGAACATTGCGTCGAACGGATTGGGCACCGCCGACGTGGTCATCCGATCGCCCCGAGGCGTTGTGCGGTGCGGGCGAATTCGCTGTCCGGCGGGCAGTCCCGAACCACGTCGGCGATGTCGGTGGGTAGATCGACATCCATCATCGGTTCGAGCAGCGCGACCGTCAGGCCGGCGTGCCGCAACGCGGCCTGCGTCGCGGCACCGGTGTCCGGGCGCGACATCGCCACCGTCGACAGGGCCCGCGCGCCACGACCGAGAGCGGTACCGAACGCCCACCATCCGCCGTCCTCGGCGATCCCCAGGACGCAGCGTCGGGCGCGCGGCTCGAGTCGGCGCAACGCGGTCCGCAGTTGGTCGGTCCGTACCTGGGGGGTGTCCATGCCGATCTGGATCACCCGCTGCGCACCGGTGCCGGCGGCGTCGAGGTGGGCGTTGGTCAACCGCTCGGCGAATCCGTCGCCGCGCTGGGGGATGAGGGTGCAGCCGGCGAGTGCCTCGTCGAGGTCGGGTTTGCGCACCGCGTCGGTGAGGCGACCGGTGACCGCCACGATCACCGACGCCCCCGTGACCGCACGCGCGGTGCGGAGAGTGTCGAGCAGCGCGGCGGCGGCGAGGGTGGCCGCGCCGACGTCACCGAACCGCGTGGCCAGCCGGGTCTTGGCGAGCCCGGGAACCGGGGACTTGGCGGTGATCAACACCGCGGAGCTGCTCATCGCAGCACCACCAGGAAGTCCCGTGCGGCCCGCGCCGACCCGCGGATCGATCCGGACACCTTGGACTCTCCGGCGGTGCGCACGGTGTAGCGCACATCGCGTTCGACGACGCGCAGCCCGGCCTGTCCGGCCCGCAGCAGCAGTTCGACGGGATACCCGCTGCGTCGATCGCGCACGTCCAGGTCGGTGAGGGTGTCCCGGCGGATGGCGCGCATGGGTCCGATGTCATGGATCGGCAAGTGGTAGCGGCCGCGCAGGTAGGCGGCGACGGCCGCGGAGCCGGCGCGTGCGTGCAGCGGCCACGTCCGGGGATGGTCGGGGCGGCGGCGCCCGACCGCGAGTTCGGCGCCGCGATCGAGTTCGGCGGCCAGATCGAGCAGTTCGGCCGGGTCCATCGACCCGTCGCCGTCGATGGTGCAGACCACCGGCCGGCGGGCGGCGTCGACCCCGGCGCTGACCGCCGCTCCGTACCCGGGTTCGGGCTCGGCGACGACGGTCGCGCCGGCGGCGTGCGCGAGGTCGGCGGTGGCATCATCGGAACCGTTGTCGACCACGATGCTCTGCATCCCCTCGGGCACCCGGGCCAGGACGTCTACGATGGAGCCGGCTTCGTTCCGGCACGGGATGATCACCGCGATCTCGCTGGCATTCACCCTGTCCACGGTAGGGATGTGCCGGGCGAAGCAACAGCGTTTCGGTGATGACAGAAGTGTGACGGGATGACCGACGGTGCCCGCCGGCGCTGCGAAACCCATAGCGTTGCACCATGGCCGATATGGTGACCGAGGACGAACGGGAGGGTGGCAGTGGCGGCGACGTCGCCACGACGCGTCCCGTTCGGCTGCGGCGAGACATCGTAAGTGTCTCGCTCGCAGTGGTTCTGGTGGCCATCGCGGCATGGGTCCCGCTGGTGCACGACCGGACGATGCTCGCCCGGATCTTCGCCGAGGCGCCGCCGCTGTTCGCGCACTGGCTGCCTCACACCGGGCCGGGCACCATTCCGGCGATCGTGATCGCCGTGCTGGCGGTGATCGGCATGCCGGCGCTCGCGCAACGACTGTCCTGGGTGGCTCTGTGCGTGGTGACGTGGGCGTGGGCGCTGGCGTGGACGGTCGGTCTCGCGCTTATCGACGGCCCCCAGCGCGGCTACGCGGGCCGGCTGCAACGGCCCGACGAGTATCTGGCAGAGGTTCCGGGCGTGGCGAGCATCCCGGCGATGCTGCGCGAGTTCGCCGATCGCATCGTCGACGGACAGCCCGACTCGTGGACCACCCATGTCTCCGGACACCCGCCCGGTGCGCTGCTGAGCTTCGTGGTGCTCGACCGGATCGGCCTCGATGGCGGCGGATGGGCCGGCACCTGGTGCATCGTGACCGGTACCAGCGCCGCGGCGGCCGTGCTGATCGCCATCCGGTGTCTCGGCGACGAACGCTGGGCCCGACGGTGCGCCCCGTTCCTCGTGCTGTTCCCCGGCTGGGTGTGGGTCGGGGTCTCGGCCGACGGGTACTTCATGGGGGTGGCGGCGTGGGGCGTGGCGCTGCTCGCGGTGGCCGCCACCGCACGTGGCCCGCGACGCGCGGTGTGGGCCACGGCAGCCGGGCTCCTGCTCGGATTCGGGATCTTCCTCAGCTACGGGTTGATCCTCGTGGGGGTCGTCGGGCTGGCCGTGCTGTTCGCCGCCCGCACCGCACGTCCGCTGCCGTGGGCATGTGCCGGGGCGCTGATCGTGGTGGCCGCGTTCTGGCTGGCGGGATTCTGGTGGCTGGACGGCTATCACCTGGTCGTCGAACGCTACTACCAGGGCATCGCGAGCAAGCGTCCCTTCGCCTACTGGGGGTGGGCGAATCTGGCGGCCACGCTGTGCGTGCTCGGGCCGGCGGCCGCGGCCGGTATCGGGCGAGGCTTTCGGTGGCCGCCGCGGCGGATGTGGGACAGCGCGCCCACGCTGCTGATGCTCGGCGGGCTCGCGGCCATCGCGATCGCCGATCTCAGTGCCCTGAGCAAGGCGGAGACGGAACGGATCTGGCTGCCGTTCTCGCTGTGGGTGATGGTCGGTACCGGGTTGCTCCCGGTGCGGCACCAGCGAATCTGGTTGACGCTGCAGGCGACGCTCGCCTTGCTCGTCAACCACCTGTTGTTGACCTATTGGTGAATCGAGGGTGAGGTGATGGTGCGCATACTCGTGGCCGACGACGACCGGGTGGTCGCCGACGTCGTACGGCGGTATCTGCAGCGCGACGGGATGGAGGTGACCGTGGTCGATACCGGGGCCGCCGCACTCGCCCACATCGACGCCGAACCCATCGATCTCGCCATTCTCGACGTGATGATGCCCGAGGGGGACGGCATCGCCGTCTGCGAGACGATCCGTGCCGGTGCCCATGCCGACCTGCCCGTCATCATGCTGACCGCACTCGGTGAGGCCGACGATCGCGTTGCCGGACTCGAATCTGGCGCCGACGACTATGTGGCCAAGCCGTTCAGTCCACGCGAGCTGAGTCTGCGGGTGCAGTCGGTGTTGCGTCGCTCCCGGGCCGATCACACCGGTCCCGCGGCGCGAACCACCGACGGGGAGATCTCGGTGGACCCGGCGTCGTGCGCGGTGTTCGTCGGAACGCGTGAGGTGTCGACCACCAAACGCGAGTTCGATCTGCTCGAGTTCTTCGTCGCCCATCCGGGTGCGGTGTTCACGCGTGAGGAACTGCTCGACCGCGTGTGGGGGTGGAGCTTCGGCGACATCTCGACGGTCACCGTCCACGTCAAGCGGCTGCGGGCCAAACTCGGGTCGGCGGCGCGGATCGAGACGGTGTGGGGTCGCGGGTATCGATGGAATGCGGCCTCGGCGCCGCGAGAGCGGAGCAGCAGATGACCACCGAGACCTTCCGCATCTTCGCGGTGGCGCTGGCGATGACCGCACCGATCGCCGCGGCCGGTGCTGCCGTCATCTATCTCATCCGCGGGATGTCGTTGCGGGCCAACATGGTCGCCATCATCCTGGTGCCGTTGGCGGCGACATTCACCGCGATCTTCGGGGTCAGTGGCTTCATGTTCACCGACGACAGTTCGCGGGTGGTCGCGGTGCTGGCGGCGGTGGCGTTGGTGACCGCGCCGCTCGCGCTGCTGCTGGGGCAACTCCAGGCCAAACGTACGGTCTGGGAACGTCAGATGCGTGAGCAGGAACGCGCCGCCGAGCATTCCCGGCGTGAACTGATCGCCTGGGTCAGCCATGACCTGCGGACCCCGTTGGCCGACATCAAGGCGTTGGCGGAGGCCCTGTCGGATCAGGTGGTCACCTCGCCGGAGGAGATCGCGGAGTTCGCCCGGGAGATCGACACCAACACGATCCGGTTGTCGCAGATGGTCGATGACCTGTTCGAGATGTCGCGGATCAACTCCGGTGCGATGACACTGGAGTTGGAGCCGGTCGACGTGCGCGAGGTGGTCGACGAGGTGACCACCGCACTCGGCGGCGCCGCTCGCCGCGCCGGCATCTCGCTGGGGGTCACCGCACCGGCCGATCCGGTGGTGGCCACGGCGAGTTCGTCGGCGCTGTCGCGGGTGCTGACCAATCTGGTGGTCAACGCCATCGCCCACACCGGGCGGGGCGGGGCGGTCGATCTGGTGGTCGCCGACCTCGGTACGACCGTGTCGATCGCCGTGGACGATGACGGCTCCGGCATCCCCGACGAGGATCTGCCGCGGATCTTCGAGGTCGCCTATCGCGGTACGACCTCGCGCACTCCGGCCAACGCCGAGGGGTTGCCGGTGGGATCGGGTATGGGACTGGCGATCGCACGCGGTCTGATCGACGCGCACGCCGGGGAGATCGTCGCCACCAACACCGAACGTGGGAGCCGATTCGAGGTGTTGCTGCCGCACACACCGGATGCGCGGCGTCCGGGCGGCCGGCCCGCGACCGAGCCGTCAGCACGCCGAGGAACGTAGCGGTGCCGTCGCGAACTCGGCGAGTCCTTGTTCGGGGCCGATACGTGCAGTGAATCCCAGCAATTCGCGGGCCCGCGCCGGATCGGCCACGATGTGGCGGATGTCGCCGGGGCGGACCTCACCGGTGACGACGGGAGACGGACCGCCGACACGCCGTGCCAGCACATCGGCCACCTCTCCGATCGAGATCGGCTGTCCCGAACAGACGTTGACCGCGGCGAAACCTCGTGTGTCGGCGTCGATCGCGACGCAGTTCGCGCGCGCCACATCGTCGACATGGACGAAATCGCGCATCTGGCCGCCATCTTCGAACACCAGCGGCGACTGTCCGGCGGCGAGACGTGAGCGGAAGATCGACGCCACCCCGGCGTAGGGGGTGTCACGCGGCATACCCGGTCCGTAGACGTTGTGATAGCGCAGGGCCACCACCGAACCGCCGGTCGCGACGGACCACGCTCGTGCGTAATGTTCCTGGGCCACCTTGCTCGCCGCGTACAGGCTGGCCGGGCGCAGCGGTGCATCCTCGCCGGTCAGTTCCCACGAGATCAGCCGGCCGTCGCGGGTGCGGTACTCGAAATCCCCGGCGTCGGTGTGGGCCGAATCGCGCGCTGGTGGCTGATCGACGGGTTCACCGTCGACGGTCCGGAGCGACCCGGAGCCGTACACCACCATCGACGAGGCCAGCACCAGGCGGTCGCAGCCGCGCCGGTGCATGGCGGCCAGCACTGCTGCCGTACCGAGGTCGTTGTGCCGTGCGTAGAGCGGGGCATCCGCGGCGGTGACACCCATCCCGACCATCGCGGCCTGATGGCACACCACGTCGACCCCGTCGAGGAGGTCGGCCATGGTGTCGACGGCGGTCACGTCTGCGCGGGTCACGCCGTCCGGGATGGCCGGAGACCGGCCGTGGGCCTCGGGGATCATCGCGTCGACGGCGAGCGTGTCGATGCCCTGGCCGCGCAGCAGCGCGACGATGCGCGAACCGATGAATCCGGCCGCGCCGGTCACCAGAACGCGCGTCACGAGATGTCCGCGAGCACGGCGTCGACGTCGTGATCGGCAGCCGCGCAGGGGCATTCGGCGGCGGCGTCGATGGTGCGGATGGCGTCGAGCAGGAGGCCGGCGAAGGTCGGCAGGTTGCGGGAGAACTCGGCGAACACCTCGGCGGCGGTCACTCCCTCACCTTCGGCGACCCCGGCGTCGAGATCGGTGATCAGACAGGCGTTGGCATAGCAGAGCTGCAGTTCGCGGGCCAGCGCCGCCTCGGGATGGCCGGTCATGCTGATCACCGACCAGCCCTGCGCCGCATACCAGCGGCTTTCCGCGCGGGTGGAGAATCGCGGGCCGTCGATCACCACGAGGGTGCCGCCGTCGACCGCGTCGGATCGCGTCATCGCCCGACGCAATTGTGGGCAATATGGGTCGGCCATCGACACGTGGATGGGCCCATGTGCGTGGCCGATCGGCAGACGATCGAAGAACGTCTGAGCGCGTCCGCCGGTGCGGTCCACGAGCTGATCCGGGATGACCACCGTGCCCGGGCCGTTGCCCGGTTGGAGCCCGCCGACGGCCGATGCGCTGAGGATGCGGCGAACACCCAGCGACCGCATCGCCCACAGGTTCGCCCGGTAAGGGACGGTGTGCGGCAGATACTCGTGGTTCGCGCCGTGGCGGGGGAGGAAGACGATGCGTCGCCCGTCGAGGGTGGCCTCGGTCAGTGGTGCGGACGGGTCGCCGAACGGTGTCGGTATCCGATATTCGACGACGTCGCCGAACGCCGCCTCCTCGGCCAGCCACGAATAGAAGCCCGAACCGCCGATGACCCCGATCGCTGCGTCTCGTTCGACCATGCAGCCATCATCACCGAGGACGCGCGAGGATGGGCGCCGAACGGTCTGACGGTCACACTTTCGTCATCCGGCGATTCGGGGCGCGGTAAGTGTTCGACATTCCGGCGGGACTGTTGCCGTTCGTGGCCGAGGGTGCATCTGGCGGTACGGGAGATCACGGTCGTTCCCGGCGGCACCACCGGCTGGCATTTTACGACGGAGACCTGGTCGGGTTGGTGCGATCCGGGACCTTGACGCATCCCGGCCCGGACTGCGTGCCGACGGTCTACGGGCCCGGCGCGGTCATCGAAGAGCCACGCGGGCAGCAGAATACGCATGTGGGGGAGAACCTGGGCGACGTGCCCGTGGTGCTCGACGTGCTCTATCTGAACCCGCTCGGCAAGCCGTTGTCGGAGGACGCGCCGGCGCCGCCCTGCGCGCAGCAGTAGCCACGGCACGAGAACACTTCTCGGACCGACCGGGAACATCCGCGATATCCGGTGACGTCCTACTCCCGTTCGGCCGATGGGGCCGGACCCCCGTCAGGGTCAACGAGAGGAACACCGATGATCATCGCCATCTACAACCTGGGCGTCGCCATCTGGAATCTGGTCGTCAGCATCATCTGACGTCCCGCGACCGACGTCACCCGGCCCCGGCCCGCACATGCGCCCCACCGAAGCGCCCGTACCAGCACCTTCGCGACCATGGTGTTCGCGTTTCCGTTGGGCAGGGTGTGTCTGTGGGGCGCATGTCTGCGGGATTTGCGGGACCGTCCGCAGCGGCCCACCAGTGAATCTCAAGTGGGTTCCAAGCGCGGTCGGCGACTCTTCTCGGTGAGAACATCGAGAACGAGGAGTGCGCCATGGCCGCTCGTGCATGTACGAGCCCGACACAGCGCTGGGCTCAGCGCCGCTGGACGTCGATGCTCGACACGACCGCCCTGGCGATCCCGCAGATCCTGATGATGGGACTGATCATGTTCGCCGTCGCCCAGAGCCCTGCCCCGGTGACCGAGACAACCCCGCAACCGCCCGCCGTCGTCGTCGCGCGGTGAGTTCGACCGTTCGAACGGCGTGACCGGCCGCAACCGTGGTCACTTCTTGGTGCGTCGGCTCCCGCCGTGCCAGTCCTCCTGCACACCGGCTTCCCCGGTGGTCACCCCGAACGCGGTCAGCTGCGGTCGTTCGCGCAGGCTGCGTTTGAGTTCGGCGAACCCCGGGAAGCGGGCCAGGCCGACGACGTGGTCCCACAACACGAGTGCGTCCTCGTCGCTGGGCAGCCGACTGATCACCGGGCCGAAGAACGCCACCCCCTCCGGCGGTTCGAAGTGGATGATCGGGGTGCCGACGTCGCGGCCGGTCAACCCGAGCGCCTCGTCGGTCTCGGCCTGGATCTCGGCGTCGAAGGATGTGTCGTCGAGCGCGTCGACGTGATGAGTCGGCAGCCCGAGTTCGTCGAGGACCGGTCCCAAGAAGTTCTCGGTGCCGCGGTCGTCGCGTCCGTCGACGAGGTAGGTGCCGGTGTGGGAGTCGAAGATCCGGGTCCCGAACGCCTCGTACAGTCCGCCGAGCGGTGCTGGCCCGTGTTCGCGCCGGATGCTGGCCGCGGCGCGGAGCAGTCGCAGTCCGGCGGTGTGACCGGCCTCGTACTCGGGTGGGAAATGCGCGTCATAGTCGATGTGCGCGTTGATCAGGCGTAGTGAGATGAACCGCCAATCGACGGCGTAGTCGCGTTGCGCCTGCACCGTGCGGACCCATTTGCTGGTCACCCAGGCGAACGGACAGACCGGATCGAAGTAGAAGTTGATGTCGGCGTCGGCCATCGATATCGCTTTCGGTGGTTGTCAGGTCCCCGGCCTCGACCATAGCGCGCACCCGGGGCCGGGCTCGTTGTGCAGTGTCCGAGTGGTTGTGCACAGACCGGCTCATGGTCCGACGAATCCGACTCGACATGACAGATTCGGCCGCATGAGAATTCACCCCACCGCACTCGCAGGCCGGCATCCGACCCACCCGCGCCGATGAGCAGTTGCGTCCTATCCGAGGTCACCGGCCCCGACTACACTGCTGAGCATGTCCGGCCCGGCACACGCCCACTTGCTGTCGCTGGATGAATGGTGGGCACTCGGCGAGGACCAGGAGGTCCGAGTCGAACTGCAAGAGGGTGTTCGAATAGTGTCGCCCCGGCCGCGACCCGCGCATGCCCGCGTGGTGTTGAGTCTTGCCACCCAGCTCAGCGGTCAACTCCCGGCGGGCCTCGAGGTGCTGATCGAGGTCGACGTCGTGATCGATCCGCACACGCCGGCCACCGTGCGCGTGCCCGACCTCATCGTTCGTCGCCGGTCAGCGGTGGAGTTCCCGATCACCGCCGACCAGGTCGTGTTGGCCATCGAGGTGATGTCGCCGGGTTCGCGCCGCACCGACCGGGTGACCAAGAGCAGCGAATACGCCGAGGCGGGCATCCCGCACTACTGGATCGTCGACGAGGACGGTGTGGTCACCGCACTGGATTTGACGTCGGGCGGCTACCTGGCGACAAGCTTCACCGGGGAGGTCGTGACGTCGAATCCCTGGCCGATGCGGATCTCGTTGAAGCGGTGACGACGAGTCGCGGCGAAATCGTCGCGTGGGCGCGCATGGGGGCGGATACTTGCCAGCTGTGGAGACCATCGCAGTCCAGGACCGGCTGTTCCCGACGATGAACTGTTTCGGCTGCGGGCCGGCCAACGAGCGAGGCCTCCGACTGAAGAGCTATGTCGACGATGATGGCGTCGTCGCGACATTCACACCGTGGCCCGAACACGACAACGGCATCGGCTTTCTCAACGGCGGCATCATCGCCACGCTGCTCGATTGTCATTCCGCCGCAGCGGTGATGAACGAGGCGTCGGTGCAGGGATGGCACTCACTCGACGGCGCGCTGCTCCCGTTCGTGACCGCCGGCATCGACGTCCGCTATGTCCGGCCGAGCCCGCTCGACCGGCCGGTCGAGCTCCGCGCGACCATCGTCGAATCCGCCGAGCCCGAGATCATCTGCGACGTCGAACTGTATTTCGGCGAGAAGGTTCGCGCCACCGGTCGGGCGGTGTGGAAGCGGTGGCGTCCCCGATAGGGAGTAGCTCACGTGGTCTCCCGATGAATCACCGGTGCACAGGCCCGACGATTGCCTGACCGGGCGGTGTTTCTCGACCCCGTCGCAGACGGCGGACCCGTCAGTCGTCACGGGTTCCAAACTGCGAGTTATTTCGTAATATGAAACGAATCTGCGGATTGACGGCGCTGGTCGAAAAGCCTGAGTAAATTCCCTGTTTCGTCGGCCGCACCGATGCGTCGTCGACCCCGGGGTCTGTCGGCGGTCTGTTCTCTGAGCTGCAATCAGAGCTCTATGCGAGTCGTCGGCAAGGCACTGTTCCCGCTCCGTGGTGGGGTTGACAGACGTGCATCCCGGGGAGACCATTATCTCGTCAAGTGATTGAGTTTCACAATGTGGCACACATGCTCTCGTCGGGTATGTCCCGAGTCTGCAGGCCGACCTTCCCCGGAGCTGTCATGAAGAATGTGGATATCCCCTCGCCTGCGCGAGATGTCGCGGTGTTGATCAACCGTCGTGCGGTCGGCCACAGCCTGGAGGCGGACTTCTACACGAGTCAGAAGTTCTTCGACCTCGATCTGACCGCGATCTTCGCCGAGCACTGGTTGTTCAGTGCGACCGAGGCAGAGATTCCCGACCCGGGCGACTACGTCACCGTCGGCGTCGGACCGTACTCGGTGATCATCGTGCGGGACGACGACGACGGCGTGCGCGCCTTCCACAATGTGTGTCGACATCGGGGTTCCCGAATCCTGCAGGACGGCTGCGGTTCCGTAGGGAATCTGGTGTGCCCCTACCACCAATGGACCTACCGGGTGGATGGCACGCTCGTCTACGTGGAGTCGCAGCCGCCGCAGTTCGACAGATCGGCCTCGGGTCTACGGTCCGTGCATGTGCGCAGCATCGCCGGGTTGATCTTCATCTGTCTTGCCGAACAGCCGCCGCCCGATTTCGACGAGGTCGCCGCCATCCTCGAACCCTATGTCGCGCCCTTCGACCTGAAACACTCGAAGGTCGCTCATCAGTCCGACCTCATCGAGGACGGCAACTGGAAGCTCGTGATGGAGAACAACCGGGAGTGTCAGCATTGCGACGTCGCGCATCCCGAGCTCCTCACCGCATATTTCCCACTGTTCGGCTACTCCGCCAACGACATCCACCCGCGGATTCGGCCGGTGTTCGACCGGTACCGGGCCGCACAGGAGCAGCTGACCCAGGCGTGCTCGTTGACGGACTTCCCACGCGACGGACGGCGGGAACTGGACACGCGAATCACCGGATTCCAGGTCTCACACATGCCGCTGGACGGCTCGGGCTCGTCATTCGGTCCGAATGGAGACCCGGTGTGCCGCAGACTGATGGGCGTCATCCCCGACGCCCGATTCGGCGACCTGTCGATCCATCTGCAGCCGAACTCGTGGTTTCATCTGCTGAGTGATCACGCGGTGGTGTTCCGGGTCCTCCCGCTGGGGCCCGAGCGCAGCATCGTCCGCACCACCTGGCTGGTCCACAGAGATGCCGAAGAAGGGGTCGACTACGACCTCGACGGCCTCACGTCGGTGTGGAATGCCACGAACTCCCAAGACCGTGAGCTCGTGGCGGGAGCGCAGCAGGGCGTCGCCGATCCCGGCTACCTTCCCGGGCCGTATTCCATGGTCGAGGGCGATGTCGAGGCCTTCGTCAGCTGGTACCTCCAGCGTCTCCGTGCTCACGTCCGATCCTGATGCCGCCACACTGTTTCACCACCGAAAGGTTCCGCGATGACGACGGTGACTCCACGAGCGACACGGACGTTCTCCCATGCCGCCACCGCCACGCTTCCGACGACGGGTCTCGGTGTCGCCGAGCACTGTTGGGGTGACGACGACGAGGTGCTCCTGATCTGTCGGGCGGTGCAGGAGATCACCCACGACGTGAAGTCGTTCTTCTTCGAGGCGCCGGCGGGCCGGACTTTTCACTTCGTTCCGGGTCAGTTCATCGTCCTGCGACTCGTCGTCGACAGCGTCCCCGTCAGCAGGTGCTACACGATCTCCTCACCGCCCACACGCCCGCATCTGCTGGCGATCACGGTCAAGCGGATGGTCGGGGGACCGGTGTCGAATTGGTTGCACGACAGCGTTGTTCCCGGCTCCGGCGTAACCGCGCTGGCGCCGCGGGGAACCTTCACCCTGCCGCGCGTGCCCGCCCCGAAGTATCTGTTCCTGTCGGCCGGCAGCGGGATCACGCCGATGATGTCGATGACGCGCACACTGTTCGACCTGGGGTCGGATGCCGACGTTGTCTTCATCCACAGCGCACGGACCCCTGGCGACATCCCGTTCCGGCGGGAGCTCGATGCGATGGCCGCAGTCATGCCTGGGCTGCGCGTCGTGCACGTTTGTGAGAACGATTACCCCGCCGAGCGCTGGGCCGGTCTGCGGGGTCGGCTCACCGCGCCGATGGTGGAGACCGTGGCGGCCGACTTCGCCGAGCGAGTCGCCTTCACCTGTGGCCCTTCGGCATACATGGCAGCGGTACGGCGCATCCTCGGCGATCTGGGATACGACATGCGGCGGTACCACGAGGAGAGTTTCTCCTTCGACACCCTGCCGATCACCGATCGCACGGTGGTCGAGTCGCAAACCCCGGACGATGCCGTGACCGACGACTCGCCGGTGGCGACCCACACCGTCGCTTTGGCCGCCAGCGGTCACACGATCCGCTGCGGGGAGGACGAGACCATCCTCGCCGCCGCCCTGGCCGCGGGTCTGCGGGTGCCGGCGTCCTGCGGGCAGGGCATGTGCGGAACCTGCAAGACCACACTCCTGCGCGGTCAGGTGGACATGACGCACAACGGCGGTATCCGCCCCAAAGAGATCGCCCGCAACAAGATCCTGGTCTGCTGCGCCAAGCCGCTGGGTGATCTGAGGCTCGACCTCTGACACCCGTCACTCGGCCCACCGAACCTGCCGTACGCCATCAGTCCAGCGACACCGACACCCACACCGAAGGAGCAACATGATCAAGAAGGCACTTCTGCTCGCCGCTGACAGCAAGCGACTCGAGCGGATCATCGGTCGCAGCAGGTTGACCAAGCCACTGGTGTCACGCTACGTCGCCGGCACCACGCTCGACGAGGCGGTCGCCGCCACCCGGGAACTCAACGCCAAGGGCATCGACGTCAGTCTCGATCTGCTGGGCGAAACGGTGAGCGACCTGCGGGAGTCGGCGGACGCGACAGCGGCCTATGTCGACACCATGCACGCTCTTGCCACCGGCTCCCCGGACTCGACAGTGTCGGTCAAGCTGTCTCAACTCGGCATCGGGCTCGACCCGGTGGTCTGTGTGGGTCATCTGAAGCAACTGCTCGACGTCGGTGCGGAGTCGGGGATCTCGGTGGAGGTCGACATGGAACACAGTTCCGTCGGGCCACAGACGCTGGAGGCGTTCCGTTCCCAGCTGCCCAGTCATCCGAACACCCGCGTCGCGATCCAGGCCGCCATGCGCCGAACCCCCGAGGACCTCTGTTCGTTCAGCGACGTCAAACCGCGCATCCGGTTGGTCAAGGGTGCCTTCCTGGAGACGATCGACAAAGCCATCGTCGACCCGGCCGAGGTGACGGCCCAATATCAGCACCTCGCCGGCTGGGCCCTGCAGAACCTGCCCGACCCGGCGTTCGGAACACATGACGACTCCTGCGTCGAGCTGGTCAAGGCAACCGCCGCACGCCTCGGGATCAGCAAGCGGGACTTCGAGTTCCAGATGCTCTATGGAGTGCGCCGGGAACTGCAGGAGCAGCTGGCGGCGGACGGATACCGGGTGCGGGTCTATGTTCCGTTCGGCAGCCGGTGGTACCCCTACCTGATGCGGCGTATGGCCGAGCGTCCCGCGAATCTGATGTTGTTCCTCCGGTCGGTCGTCGGCGACTGAACGCGGCGCGAGGGGTCGATCGCGCCCGCGACATGGGCCGACGCCACGCCCTCGGTATGGTCCTTGCATGCCGCCCATAGGACGCCAGGGGTCCGATTCGTCAGTCCAGTCGGTCGACCGGGCGATCACGGTGCTCCAGGTCCTGGCTCGGCGCGGGCCGAGCACCGTCACCGAACTGTCCGGTGAGGTGGGCTTGCACAAGTCGACGACTTTTCGGCTGCTGTCCACCTTGGAGGCCCGCGGCATCGTCGAGCAGGAGGAAAGCCGCGGTCGCTATCACCTCGGGTATGGGATCGTTCAGCTGGCGGCGGGTGCGACGCGTCGCTACGACCTGTCGGTCATCAGCCGCGGAGTGTGTCAGACCCTGGCCGCCGAAGTGGGTGAGACGGTGAACATCGTCATCCGCGACGACGACGCGGTGATCAGCATCGACCAGGTGATCGGATCGTCGACGATCACCACCGTCAACTGGGTGGGCCAGCGGTCGCCGATCCACGCCACCTCTGCCGGGCGGGTGTTTTTGGCGTCCATGACCACCGACGAGCGCGACGAGGTGCTGGCCGGGCCGCTGGAGCGGTTCACCGACTACACCCTCACCGACCGGGCCGAACTGGACGCACAGCTCACGTTGACCAGCGACCGCGGTTGGGCGTTCACCCGCGACGAACACGAGCTCGGACTCAGTGCGGTTGCCGCACCCATTCGGACTCTCGACGGTTCCGTGGTGGCAGCGGTCTCGGTGTCCGGACCGACGTTCCGGATCACCGACCCCCACGAGATCGCCGGACTGGTGAAGTCTGCCGCGGCGACCATCTCCGAACGCAACGGATACCCGAAACCGATGTGATCACTGGTTGAGCATGCGCCGCACGCTGACGGAGAAGTCGCGTAGATGCGCGCGCGCCGCCTCGCGGGCGGCGTCGGCATCCCCCTGTGCAATCGCTGCGACCACCTCGGCTTGATCGCAGTTGTCGGTCGCCGTCCCGACCATGCGTTGCAGACCGAAATTCCAGATGCGCATCGACAGGTTGGCGTATTGGTTGAGGGTGTCGGCGAGGAACGGATTGTGGGCGGCCGCATAGATCATCCGATGGATGGTCGTGTCGATCTCGAGGTAACCCGACGAACGATGATGGGCGTCGGGGTGGGTTCGCACGATCTGGACCAGGGCGTCGCGTTCCTCCTGCGTGGCGCGGATCGACGCCTGCGCCGCCGCGAGGCCCTCGAGTTCCACCCGGACCTCCGTCAACCATGCCTCGTCGCCCACGGAGATGTCGGTCGCGAATGTCCCTCGTCGGGGGAAGGTCACAACGAGACGTTCGAGTGCGAGACGTTTGATGGCGTCGCGTACGGGGGTGAGTCCGGTGCCCAGGCGCTCGGCGAGCTCCTTCTCGTTGAGCGGGGACCCGGGTTCGATCGTCAACGAGATCAGGTCGTCGCGCAATTGCTCGTAGGCGACGTCGACGAGCCGTCGGGACCGTGTCGGCGACTCCGAGCTCTGCAACGGTTGACTCATGCGGCGAGCATACCTACCATCTGACTGACATCGCGCTGACATTTCAGTAAACGTTCAGGCTGTGGGTGGGTCGGATCCGTTGGCGCGACTCGACCGTCGTGAGGTGAGGAGCCCCCATCATGACCATCGCCAACGCCCGCATCGCGGGCAACCCGCGTGTACCCGAGCCCGTCAACGAGCAGGCTCGCGACTATGCGCCCGGATCTCCCGAGGCGCGCAACGTGCTCGCCGAGATCGACGCCGTCACGGCGGCGGATGTGCGCGACCTGCCCAACGTCATCAACGGAGTGCGCCGGCCCATCGGTGAGTCGGCCCCGGTCGTGGCGCCGCACGAGCATGGGCTCGAACTCGGACGCATACCGGTGGCCACTGCCGAGGACGTCAATGCTGCGATCGATGCGGCTCTTGCCGCGCGCCACGACTGGTCCCGGATGGACTGGCTGGACCGGGTGGCGATCTTCCTGCGCGCCGCCGAGCTGGTGAACGGCAAGTACCGCGACGAACTGATGGCGACCACGATGCTGGGTCAGTCCAAGACCTTCCATCAGGCCGAGATCGACGTCAACGAGCTGGTCGACTTCTTCCGCTACAACGTGAAACTCGCCGAGCAGATCTACACCGCACAGCCGTTCTCGGTCACCGGCGTGCAGAACGTGATGGACCATCGCCCGCTCGAGGGCTTCGTCCTCGCGCTCACTCCGTTCAACTTCACCGCCATCGCGGGCAACCTGCCCTCGACCCCGGCGTTGATGGGCAACGTCGTCGTGTGGAAGCCGTCGGAGAAGTCGGCGCTCTCCAGCGACGTCGTGATGCGGATCTTCGTGGAGGCGGGCGTGCCCGCGGGCGTGATCAACCTCGTGCACGGTGACGGCAAGCTGGTCACCGAGGTCGCCCAGGCCAGCGAACACCTCGCAGGCATCAGCTTCACCGGTTCCACCGCGGTGTTCCGCTCCATCTGGCGCGGCATCGCGAACAACCTGGAGACCTTCCGCAGCTACCCGCGCCTGGTGGGGGAGACCGGCGGCAAGAACGCCGTCATCGCCCACCCGAGCGCAGACCCGCAGGCGCTGCTGGTGGCGCTTATCCGCGGCGCCTTCGAGTACCAGGGCCAGAAGTGTTCGGCCGCCTCGCGCGCCTATCTTCCGCGCAGCCTGTGGCAGGACCTCCGTGAGCAGCTGATCGAGACGACCGCCGGACTGGTCGTCGGCGACGTCACCCGGCACGAGACCTTCGTCGGTGCGGTCATCGACCTCGCGGCGGCCGACCGTCTGGCGGCGGTGTTCGACCACGTCAAGCAGTCCGGCGATCATGAGATCCTCGTCGGCGGCAGCGTGTCGACCGAGAAGGGTTGGTTCGTCGAGCCGACCATCGTCGAGACCACCGACCCGCGGTCATTCGTCATGAGCGAGGAGTTTTTCGGGCCGTTGCTCAGCGTGTACGTCTACGAAGACGACGACTGGGAACACACGCTGGGCCTGCTGGACTCGACCAGTCAGTACGCGTTGACCTGCTCGATCTTCGGCTCGGACCGGATCGCGATCAACACCGCGCTCGACGTGCTGCGCGACAACGCGGGCATGATCTACGTCAACGACAAGCCGACCGGTGCCACCATGGGCCAGCAGTCGTTCGGTGGTGGTCGCGGGTCGGGCACCAATGACAAGACCGGTTCGGTTCTCGCGCTGCAGCGTTGGGTCAGCGGCCGCTTCATCAAGGAGAACATGACGCCCGACCTCGACTGGACTTACCCATACATGGGGTGAGTTCGCCGGGCGGATGAACCCGCCACACCCGAACGGGCTTGCGGGGGTCAGCTCGCGAGGGGCACGAGAGAGCCGATGTCGGGAGAGAGGACCAGTCGGCGCGCGGCGACCCGAGCCCACGCGCTGCGGAAGTAGCGGGCCCGCTGCGGATGCGCGCGGGCGTTGACAGAGTCGGAACCGTGCCGAGACAGCATGTTCTGCATGCGATCCTCCAATGTCAGAGGCTGCCCCTGAGGTCCCGAGGTCTGGTCCGCGACTGTCAGCGCATCGGTCAGGGCATCTTCGACGAACTCGAACTCGTCGAGTTGGTCGCCGAGGCCCTGCAAGTCGGCGACAAACCGTGCGCCGGAGTGGTGTGCCACCAATCCGCAGATCTCCGGCGACCATCCCAGCGACGCGAGATGACGAGCGCCATCGATCGGATGGAATCCGGTGGACGCCAGTCGGGGGGCGTAACCGACGTCGTGCAACCATGCCGCGGCGAGTAGCGTGTGCCGGGCTCTGACTGGCACCGTGTCGGTCAAAGCCGCTGCTCTCGATACCACGCCTTCGGTATGGCGCACTCGTGATGGCAACGGAGCCAATAAAGTTCGCGACAGAGTCGCCGCGGAAAGCACCAGTGGGTGCGTGCCTGCCTCTGTGTTCATGATCAACTCCCCGACTATCGATGCCTATCTTACTCACGGGTAAGTCTCAACGCGAGTTGTGTGCAGAACGTCACCACCCGGGATGGCGGGCAGCTCGGGGTCCTGCTGGTGTATGGCCCGTTGTCCGCGGTTCACCACGTGCGATCCGGCTCCGCGGGGTATCAATGGCTGCACGGGGCCGGCACTATGACGAAGGAAGCGACAATGAGCGAGACCGACGACTGGAACACGCAGATCATCAACGAGTTTCGGGCCAACGACGGCAAGGTGGGTGGCCCATTCGAGGGCGCGCCGATGGTTCTGCTCCATCACACCGGCCGGAAGAGCGGCAAGCAGAACGTCACACCGCTGATGTACCTGTCCGATGAGGACGACGCGGCGGTGATGTACATCTTCGCGTCCAAGGCCGGCGCGCCCTCCCATCCCGCGTGGTATCACAACCTGACGGCGTCCGGGGTTGCGCAGGTCGAGGTGGGTACGGAGACGTTCGATGTCGACGTCCGCGAGGTCTCCGGGGATGATCGGGACCGCATCTTTGCCGAACAGGCCACGCGGTATCCCGGCTTCGCGGAGTACGAGTCGAAGACCGCGGGTATCCGCACGATCCCGGTGCTGGCCTTGCGGCGGTCCTGAGACCGCGCGGGTCGATGCGCCGAAACCGGTTCGTCCGTCGCGGTCGCCGAGTACAACCGAAGGATGAGTGACAGTGCTGTCATCGCGATCCGTCGTGACCAGAACCCGTTCGGTCGGGACGGCGTCGTCCGCGACGCCGGCGGGGTGCCCCGGTACGCGGATGTGCCGGCGACGCTGATCGACGTCCTGCGGGATCGTGCGGCAACCGCACCGCAGGACGAAGCTGTGGTGGAACTCGGTGGTCGACGCCTGACATATGCCGAGCTGTGGGATGCGGCGCGTCGGGTGGCCGGCGGCTTGCGTGCGCAGAAGGTGGCGAATGGCGATCGCGTCGCACTGCGGTACGCGGCAGGCGCCGACTGGGCGGTGGCGTTCTGGGGCACGCTGTTGGCCGGTGGTGTGGTGGTCGCGGTGAACACGCGGATGACCGAACCCGAGGTGGCCTTCGTTCTCGAGAACTCCGGGGCCGCCATCGACCTGGCGCCGGGCACAGCGCTGCCCGACGGCGAGCCCCATGTCGTCGAGGGCGCCGGCGCGGACGATGTCGCGGCGTTGTTCTACACCTCGGGCACCACCGGACGACCGAAGGGTGTGCCCACCACGCACGCGGGGTTCGTCACCAACGCCGAGAACATGATCCGGTGTTCGGGTATCACCCGTGACCTGGGCGCCGACTACCGCACCCTGATCTCGGTGCCGCTGTTCCACGTGACCGGCTGTAACTCCCAGTTGTTGGTGGCCGCCTACGTCGGCGGCACCTCGGTGATCATGCCGCAGCTCGACGTGGCCACCATGGCCGAGGTCGTGGTCTCCGAGCGCATCGGATATCTGATCACGGTGCCGGCGGTGTATGCACTGCTGCTTCGATATCCCGCCTTCGCCGAGGCGGATGTGTCCGGGGTGCGGGTCGTCGGCTACGGCGGGGCGCCGATCGCGCCGTCGATGGTGCGGCAACTCAAGTCCGCGTTCGGCGAGGCCACGGTGATGAACGGCTACGGGATGACCGAATCGGCGTCGCTCATCACGGTGCTGCCCGACGCGGACGCCGTCGACCATGCCGACTCGGTCGGCTACGCGGTGCCGTCGGTGGACATCGGCATCGTGCCGATCGCCGACGACCCGACCGTCGGCGAACTCGTGGTGCGCGGCGCCAACGTCACCGCAGGCTACTGGGAACGACCGGATGCAAACGCCGACACCATCATCGATGGGTGGCTGCACACCGGCGACGTCGTCCGCGTGGATGATGCGGGTCGCGTGTACATCGTCGACCGCATGAAGGACATCATCAACCGCGGCGGCGAGAACGTGTCCAGCATCGAGGTGGAGGCGGTCCTGCTGTCGGCGCCCGGTGTGCTGGACGCCGCGGTCCTGCCGGTACCCGACGAGGTGATGGGGGAGAAGGTCGGCGCGGTCCTGGTGGCGGAGTCCGGTGACCTCGACGTCGCCGCGGTGCTGCAGCACTGTCGGCAGAACCTGGCCGACTTCAAGATCCCGCAGTTCGCATCGGTGACCGGAGAAGCGCTGCCGCGCAACGCCGGTGGCAAACTCCTCAAGCGCAACATCCGGGATGAGGTGCAGTGGGGAGACCCGTTGCGGTAGCGGCGGTGTCAGTTCACCACGTAGGACGTCATCGACAGCGATCCGTAGGAGCAGCCGTCGACGAGGACCGTCGACGACGAGTCGTCGGTGGTGGCGGCCGCCAGGCCTGCGAGATACACCGACGGCAGGAAGTGATCGGGAGTGGGCACTGCCGCCGCGTAGTCGCCGTGACCGGCCAGCGCCGGGTAGTCGGCGGGTGCGCCGAGCATGGCCTCGCGGGCGGCGTCGTCGAAGCGCTGGGCCCAGTCGTAGCCGGCCTCCGGCAGGGAGAAGTCGACGGCCCGCAGGTTGTGCACGATGTTGCCGCTGCCCAGGATCAGCACGCCGGACTCCCGCAGCGGTGCCAGGCGTGCGCCGAGATCGAAGTGATAGTCGAGGTCGCGTTCGCCGTTGATGCTCAACTGCACGATCGGGATGTCGGCGTCGGGAAAGGCGTGGGCGAGCACCGACCACGCGCCGTGGTCGATACCCCAGCTGTCGGTGTCGGTGCCCACCCACGTCGGTTTCGCGACCTCGGCGACCTCACCGGCCAGATCCGGTAACCCCGGTGCCGGATAGTCGAATTCGAACAGCTCGCGGGGGAACCCGTAGAAGTCGTGGATGGTACGCGGCCGCGACATCCCGGTGACCGCCGTGGCATTGATGTACCAGTGCGCGCTGATCACGAGAATGGCCCGCGGTCGCGGGACAGACCGACCGAACTCCGCCCACGCCTGGGTGAAGCGGTTGTGCTCGATGGCGTTCATCGGGCTGCCGTGCCCGAGGAACGCCATCGGCATCGTCGAGGGTGCGGGAGTGGTCATCGTCGGTCCTTCGCGGATGTCGAACAGGGTGCATGAAGTTTCATGTACTGGCGAGTGTACGACGATCTACATGAAAGTTCAACAAGTTGTTACGCTGTCACCATGGCGCTCACACCGGACGAACAGCGGGCGTTTCGGGGGTTCCTGACGCTGTCGACGCTCCTCGACGACGCGCTCGACGTCCAACTCCGCCGCGACAGCGGACTGACTCACTCGCAGTACATCATCCTGTTCCGGCTGTCCGAGGCGCCCGATCGGACCATCGGCATGCGGCGCCTGGTGGTGCTCGCGCAGAGCGAGCAGAGTCGGTTGTCGCACTCCGTGACCGCGATGGAGCGCCGCGGGTGGGTCCGCCGGATCAAGTCGCCCACCGGCAATGACCGCCGCGCGGTGTCGGTGATGCTCACCGATGCCGGCATGGATCTCGTGCAGGCGGCGGCGCCGAAGCATGGCGACGAGGCGCACCGACTGATCTTCGACGCGCTGGACGCCGACGATCTGGCGCACCTCAACTCGGTGATCGACCGCATCCTCCCGCACATGGCCGAGCTCGGCCTGGATCTGCCCTTGCCGCAGGAAGACCCGATCATGTGGGAGGGTCGGAGTGACCCACGGTCGGGGCAGTGATCGTGGACGATCGAGCGATCGATGGCGAGGGGATCGTCGAGACCAATCGCAGGTATCGGCCGTGGTTGCGCGCGTAGTGTCACTGCGGTGACCGAAACGCTTCTGGTGGATGTACGCGACGGCGTCGCACTCGTGACTCTCAACCGGCCGCAGGCACGCAACGCGCTGAGCCCGGATCTGGCGCACGGCCTGAGTTCTGCGCTGCGCCGACTCGACGCGGACAACGCCGTGCGGGTCATCGTGCTGACCGGCGCCGACCCGGCATTCTGCGCCGGCCTCGATCTCAAGAGCCTGGCTGCCGACGGACCGGCGTACCTGGAGGCCATCCGCGAGTCGAACTGCATCCGCCTCGTCGGTGAGCTCGCCACCCCCGTGATCGGCGCCGTGAACGGGGCGGCCTTCACCGGTGGATTCGAGATCGCGCTCGGATGTGACTTCCTCATCGCCAGTGACCGAGCGAACTTCGCCGACACCCACGCCCGGGTGGGCGTGCTGCCCGGTGGCGGGATGACGGTGCGGCTGCCCGATCGTGTCGGTCCGGGTTGGGCGCGGCGCATGTCGTTCACCGGCGACGTCGTGGATGCCGATCTTGCGCTGCGCATCGGGCTGGTCACCGAGGTCGTCGCGCACGATGACCTCGTCGGTCGTGCGCTGGAGGTGGCGCGGCGGATCGCCGACACCGACGGTCAGATGCTGCGCTCGGTCAAGCAGATCTACGACGCCGGCTGGGATGCGACCACCGGGCCGGCTCTGGCGGTCGAGGGTGAGATGGCCACCGCGACCACACCGGACTGGGACGCGTTGGAGTCCAATCGGCGCAATGTCATGGCGAGTAACCGGGCGCAGTTGTAGGGCTGCCGGCAGTCGGGGCCGGGCTCAGAGTGCGGCCGCGCGCCGCGCCAGCGCCAACTCCCGCACCCGCGAGATGTCCTCGTCGGTGAACATCCCGTTGACGCCGGAGATCGCCGCCAGCTTCATGCCGTGCTTGAGCCCGATCTGGTAGATCTCTTTCACCTTCTCCCAGCTGATGTTGCGGCCGACGGTGAAGGTTTCGTAGCGGCCCTCGAGCGCGAGTGCGACCGTTTCGGCGAGGCAGGCGTAGGCCACATGCGGCGGCAGGCCGATGTCACCGAGGTGCACGTCGGTGCCGGGCAACTCGATCTCGCCGGACTCGATGACGAGGACGTCGGGACGCTTGGCGACGTCCTCGGGCGGCAGGTCGAGTGGACGGGCGACGTCGGTGATGATGCACCCCGGTTTGACCGCCATGATGTCGAGCACCCGCTTGCCGGCTCCGGAGGTCGCGGTGACGATCAGGTCCATCTCGGGCAGTTGCGCGTCCGGGGTCGCGGCGACGTGGATCGTGGCGCGCGGGTGAGCACGCTCGATGTCGCTCTTGAGTTCGAGCAGCTTCGCCGATTCCGGTGAGACGAGCCAGAGTTCGTCGGCGGCCAGCGCCAGCAGGCGCGCACACACCGAGCCGATCGACCCGGTGGCGCCCACGACCATCGCCTTGCCCTTCAGTCGGCCGTGCTCGTCGCGTTCGGCGAGTCCGAGGCGGTCGAGCGCGTCGTGGGCGGCCCACAGGGCACCCGAGGCGCTGTAACTGTTGCCGGTGGTGATCGGCAGGGGCGCCTTCATCGCGACGGTGACGCCGGCGTCGCCGACGACCTTGGTGAATGCGCCGAGCCCCATGATCTGGGCGCCGAGCTTCTTCGCCGTCTCGGCGGCGGCGAGCAGGCGGGCGTAGGTGAACTCGGGGCTGTGCGCCATCAGTTCCTTCGGAGTGCCGCCGACGCTGATCAACCAACCTTCGGCCTCGGCGCCGGTCGGGGAGACGATGCCGGTGATGTGGCTGTAGACGAACGGTGGCGCGTAGGCCAGCATCTTCTCGATCGTGTCGGTCACCACCGCGGGGGTCACGCCGGTGATGGTCCGCAGCGGTTGGACCTTCGTGAAGTTCTCCTGGGAGAGCGGATGGATGACGAACGCGAACCGGCTCTTGCGTTTGGGCCCATTCGGAAACAGGAGCCGGGGTTCGATGCCGGCCGAGGTGATCATGTCGAGCAGATCGTCGTCGGAGAGGACGGCGGACTCGTGCACCGACGCCATCATCAGTGCTTCGAGGACGGCGGCGTTGACGGTGACCGCAAAGGGTTGTGGCGTCGCATCGATCACCATATCCACTCCGCGGGAGGCGAGTTCGGTGAGCCGCTCGTCGTCGATCGAGGCGGTCACCAGGGTCTTGCCGGCGAGGTCCTCGAGGCCGAAGCCGGCCAGCTCTTCGTAGGTGGCGACCACCACATCGGCTTCCCGGGCGGCTGTGCGCGCCATCAGTCGATCGTTGACGAAGTGGGGAATGCCGATTCGGGATCGGATCGGATCGGGCAGAACCTGCATCGACAGGGTGCCGACGTCGGCGAGCATGGCGAGAGCCGGGACCGCATCGAGTCGGGCCGGGATGTCGAAGGGCAGCAGCGGGTCGGCGACGGTGATGTTGTCGGTGTACTCGCGCAGGATCCGTACCGTGCGGTCGTGGTTGTCGCCCCCCAGGGCCGCCACCCGGGCATTGTTGAAGAGCCCGGGCATCTCGTCTTGGACGTGGCGGATGGCCCACTCCTGCAGGATGTCCCGCAGCCGATGACCGTCGGTTACCAGCGTGTCGGTGACCGCTCGCCGGACCTTCTGCAGCGCGGCGAGGTCACCGCGGTAGAGGCCGACGGCACGCGCCTCGCGGATGCCGGTCACCGCGACGACGGTGGCGCCGCGCTCCTGCCACGACCGGGCCAACGCCTCGGCATCGGCGAGGTTGCCGTCGGTGCCCTGTCGCACGATGCGAAACCGGTGATGCAGGAAGTTACCGGTGACGTCGTAGTCACGCTGCGACGAGGCCAGGCTGACGTTGGCGATGAGTCCGGAGGTGTGGGCGACCATGATGATTTCGATCCTGTGCGGTGGGGTGCGTCAGACCATGGCGGCCGAGCCGATGGCGGGGTGCGCGAGCATGAAGTCGAGCAGCCGGTCGGCGTAGTCGGCGAACGGTGGACATTCGACACCGGTCCCGTCGAGCTCGGCGACGGTGTTCGTCGTCGAGTACGAGGTGCGGGTGGAGAAGTAGTCGATCACCTCGGCGGGCATGCCGAGAGCCCATTCGAGGCCGGGAACGGTGTTCAGCGCGGTCCGCACGATGCCCAGCGGCACCGGGAGGTAGACGACCCGTTTGCCGAGGTGGTGGGCGAAGGTCTGCGCGACCTCCGCCGCGGCCGGCGGTTCGGGGTCGGTGAGTGCGTAGGTGCGGCCGACCGTCGCCTCGTGCACCGACAATTCGTCCATCGCGGCGATGACGAAGTCGCGCGGCACGAGCGAGGTCCGTACCGTCTTGTCGACGGCGGGCAGCATCGCGACGGGCAACCGTTGGCGGCGCAGGAATTCGGCGACGAAGTACGGCCCGTCGTACTTCTGCGTCTCGCCGGTGACGGAGTCGCCGACGACGATGCCGGGACGGTAGATCGTCGCCGGCAACCCGTCGGCGATGACGGCCCGGACCAGCTTCTCCGCCTCGAACTTGGTTGTCTCGTAGTGGTTGTAGAACTCCTGGCCGACGTCGAGATCGTCCTCGCCGAACTCGCCGTCGTACCGTCCGCTGACATAACAGGTGCTGACGTACTGCAGGCGGCGTAGTCTGCTCAGTCCCTGGCAGAACGCGATGACGTTGGCGGTGCCGTCGACATTCACCTTCTGCGCGATTTCGAGTCCCACCGCGAGGTCGTACACGGCGGCCAGGTGCCACACCTCGTCGACATCTCGTGCGGCATCGGCACCCAGGCCCAGACCTGCCACGGTGATGTCGCCGACGACGAGTTCGGTGCGGTCGGCGATGTCGGGATGGGCCTGCTCGATGGTGGCGAGCCGCTCGCGAGCGGTGTCGAGATGGCGATCCTGAACAACACACAGCATCGTCGAACCTGACCGGCGGGCGAGCACACGCGGCAACAGTGCTGATCCGAGAAAGCCGGGGAATCCTGTCATCAGCACCGTTGACATCCGGTCGCCTCCTCGTCGAGCAGCGACGCGTCGAACGGCGCCGCTACCCGAACTATATTGCGGCCGGCGGCGGTTGCAGTCGGGCTCTCGGCCACCGGTGGTGGGACCTTCGGCCCTTTCTCGTCGTGGGTGGGGAGCGCAGCGTCGGGTGTTGAGCGTGGCTGCGACCATGAGTGTGACCCACTTCATAGCGTCGGTAAGGTTGAGCGGAATGGACTCAACTTAGCTGGCGTTACACCTGCCGAATGGCTCATACTTGAGCCTGTTGGACTAAAGAGAGAAAGGTACACGCCCGTGGACAGCTTCAACCCGACCACCAAGACGCAGCAGGCCCTGAGCGCCGCTGTGCAGGCGGCGGCCTCTGCTGGCAATTCCGACGTGCGCCCGGCTCACATCCTGGTGGCGCTGCTCGACCAGTCCGACGGCATCGCCGCACCGCTGCTGAAGGCGGTCGGGGTGGACCCGTCGACGGTTCGGTCGCAGGCCCAGGCGCTGGTGAGCCGCGCTCCGACGGTGTCCAGCGCGAGTGCGCAGCCGCAGCTCTCCCGCGAGTCGATCGCGGCGATCAGCGCAGCCCAGCAGCTCGCCGGTGAGCTCGACGACGAGTACGTCTCCACCGAGCACATCCTCGTCGGCCTGGCGACCGGCGACTCGGACGCCGCCAAGCTCCTGGCGAATGTCGGCGCGACTCCGCAGGCCCTGCGCGACGCCTTCGTGTCGGTGCGCGGCAGTGCCCGCGTGACCAGCGAGGACCCGGAATCGACCTATCAGGCGCTGGAGAAGTACTCCACGGACCTGACCGCAGCCGCTCGGGAGGGCAAACTCGACCCGGTCATCGGCCGTGACACCGAGATCCGCCGCGTGGTGCAGGTGCTGAGCCGCCGCACCAAGAACAACCCGGTCCTCATCGGTGAGCCGGGCGTCGGCAAGACGGCCATCGTCGAGGGACTGGCGCAGCGCATCATCGCCGGCGACGTCCCGGAGTCCCTGCGGAACAAGACGGTCATCTCCCTGGACATGGGTTCGATGGTGGCCGGCGCCAAGTATCGCGGCGAGTTCGAGGAGCGTCTGAAGGCGGTGCTCGACGAGATCAAGGGATCGGCCGGTCAGGTCATCACCTTCATCGACGAGCTGCACACCATCGTCGGTGCCGGTGCGACCGGCGACTCCGCGATGGACGCCGGCAACATGATCAAGCCGATGCTCGCCCGCGGTGAGCTGCGGCTGGTGGGCGCCACGACGTTGGAGGAGTACCGCCAGCACATCGAGAAGGATGCTGCCCTCGAGCGACGCTTCCAGCAGGTCTATGTGGGTGAGCCGTCGGTGGAGGACACCATCGGCATCCTGCGTGGGCTCAAGGATCGCTACGAGGTGCACCACGGTGTGCGCATCACCGACTCCGCGCTGGTGTCGGCGGCCACGCTGTCGGATCGCTACATCACCTCACGTTTCCTGCCGGACAAGGCGATCGACCTCGTCGACGAGGCCGCGTCGCGGCTGCGGATGGAGATCGACTCGCGGCCGGTCGAGATCGACGAGGTCGAGCGCATCGTGCGCCGCCTCGAGGTCGAGGAGGTCGCCCTGCAGAAGGAGACCGACGAGGCCTCGAAGGAGCGCCTGGAGAAGCTGCGCGGCGAACTCGCCGACCAGAAGGAGAAGCTCAACGAGCTCTCGGCCCGCTGGCAGTCGGAGAAGACCGCCATCGACGCCGTCCGTGACGTCAAGGAGGAGCTGGAACGTCTTCGCGGAGAGGCCGATCGCGCCGAACGCGAGAGCGACCTCGGCCGTGCCGCCGAGCTGCGCTACGGCAAGATCCCCGGCCTGGAGAAGGAACTGGCGGCGGCGCTGGAGAAGACCGGCACCGACCCCGGCCAGGACGTGATGCTGCAGGAGGAGGTCGGACCCGACGACGTGGCGCAGGTCGTGTCGTCGTGGACCGGAATCCCCGCCGGCCGCATGTTGGAAGGCGAGACCGCCAAGCTGCTGCGCATGGAAGACGAACTCGGACAACGGGTCATCGGCCAGAAGGTGGCGGTGCAGGCGGTGTCCGACGCGGTGCGGCGTGCCCGTGCCGGCGTGGCCGATCCGAACCGTCCGCTGGGCTCGTTCATGTTCCTCGGCCCCACCGGCGTCGGCAAGACCGAGCTGGCCAAGGCGCTGGCCGAGTTCCTGTTCGACGACGAGCGTGCGATGGTGCGTATCGACATGAGTGAGTACGGCGAGAAGCACAGCGTCGCACGGCTTGTCGGTGCACCTCCCGGCTACGTCGGCTACGAGGCGGGCGGTCAGCTGACCGAGGCGGTGCGGCGCCGTCCGTACACGGTGGTGCTGTTCGACGAGATCGAGAAAGCCCACCCGGACGTGTTCGACGTGCTGCTGCAGGTGCTCGACGAAGGTCGCCTGACCGACGGTCAGGGACGCACGGTGGACTTCCGCAACACCATCCTCATCCTCACATCCAACCTGGGCGCGGGTGGTGACAAGGACCAGGTGATGATGGCCGTGCGCAGTCGGTTCAAGCCGGAGTTCATCAACCGGCTCGACGACGTCATCGTCTTCGACGCGCTGAGCCCGGAGGAACTGGTCTCCATCGTCGACATCCAGCTCGCTCAGCTGGGCAAGCGCCTGGCGCAGCGTCGGCTGGAGCTCGAGGTGACGCCGAAGGCCAAGGAATGGCTGGCCGAACGTGGTTTCGATCCGCTCTACGGTGCCCGTCCGCTGCGGCGGCTGGTGCAGCAGGCGATCGGCGACCAGCTCGCGAAGTCGTTGCTGGCCGGCAACATCCACGACGGCGACGTCGTGCCGGTGAACGTGGGTGCCGACGGGGAATCGTTGGTGCTCGGCTGAGCCGGCAGAGTCGGTACTGACTGGAATCGGCTCTCTCAGGTCGGTCCGAGGGGATATCCCCTCGGTGCCCGCTGAGGGAGCCGATTTCGGTCATGGGCAGGGGTTGCTGAGTGCGGGTTTCGCTATGCGGCCTGGCCGGGCTCCAGCTGCGCCCGCAGTCGGCGCATGCCGTCGCGGATGCGCGACTTCACCGTCGGCAACCCGATGTCCAGACGCTCCGCCACCTCTCGGTAGGTCAGACCCTGAAAGTAGGCCAGTTCCACCGATTCTCGCTGTAGTGCGGTGAGCGCCTCCATGCCGTCGCGGACCTCGCGGCGGCGTGCCCGCAATTCCACGGCGTCGGACACCTCGTCGACTTCGCGGGGTCGTGACGCGAGCCCGAAGGTGGTGCTCCGACGCTGTGCCGCGGCCTCCGCGCGCACCCGGTCGACGGCACGACGATGTGCCAGCGTGATCAGCCACGCGAGGGCCGATCCGGCGGCCGGGTCGAAGGATCCGGCCGAGCGCCACACGTGCAGGTAGACCTCTTGCGTGGTTTCCTCGCTGTACCCGGGATCGCGCAGCACGCGCTGCACCATGCCGAACACCCGCTCGCAGGTGTGATCGTAGAGCTCGGCAAAGGCGGTGTGGTCGCCGTCGGCGACGCGGCCGAGCAAGCCGGCGAGGTCGAGGTCGGACGGAGCGACCGGTCCGATCGCCGGTGCGCGCGGACTGTCGAGAACCGTCATCGATCATCCCGTTGCATCATGCTGCCTCCTCCGATGTCCCCACGGTATGTGCGTGCGGCCCCTGCAAGCGCCACCGAGGATGCATCTGCGATCCGATCGCAACGCACGATAACGAGAAGATAACGACGCGGACATGGCTCGGAGCGCTTGACCCTGACACCGTGTGAGACAGGAGTGTGATCGTGTCATGTTCACCATCGGAGATTTCGCCACGATGGGTCGGGTGTCGGTGCGAATGTTGCGCCACTACGACTCGATCGGGTTGCTGCAACCGGCACGGGTCGACGCGTTCACCGGCTATCGGTACTACGAGGCCGAGCAACTGCGCCGACTCAATCGGCTGGTCGCGCTGAAGGATCTGGGGTTCACCTTGTCGGAGGTGACCCGGATCATCGACGCCGACGTCGACACCGCCGAGTTGCGGGGCATGCTCACGCTGCGGCAATCGCAGGTGGCCGCCCAGATCGAGGCCGACACCGACCGGCTCCGACGCATCGAGGCGAGACTCCGGATGATCGAGAGGGAAGGCACCATGAGCACCAGTTCCGTCACCGTGAAATCCGTCGACGCCCTACGCATCGCGTCGGTCACCGGCGTCGCCGAGAGCACCGACTCCGCCGACGTCGGACCCGTCATCCAACGGCTGTTCGGCGAACTGTTCGCCATTCTGGGGCCGTCCGGGGTCGAGCCCGCGGGACCGATCGTCGCGACCTACGCGCCCACCGCCGACGGAAAGCTGTCGGTCAGCGCGGCGTGCACCGTCGCCGACGACGTGAGCGTCGACGGCCTCGAGGTCTCCACGCTGCCGGCGCAGGAGCAGGTCGCCGCCTACGTGCATCACGGCGAGATGGCCAACATCGGCGAGGGATACCAGACCTTGGCGACCTGGATCGAGGACAACGGGTACGTCACCGACGGCACCGCCCGCGAGGTGTATCTGGTCAGCCATCCGGAGCCGGAGCAGAAGTGGCAGACCGAGCTGCAGATGCCGATCACCGCGTCGGCCTGACGTGTCGTAGCCACCCGGTAGGGTGCCGATCGTCCGCCGAACAGAGGAGTAGCCATGTCGTTTGTGACCACCGGAGACGACGGCGTGACACGCTGCGGCTGGGCCGCGGTCGAGCCGGAGACGTCCTATCACGACGACGAATGGGGATTTCCTCTCCACGGCGACGACGCATTCTTCGAACGGGTGGCCCTCGAGGGCTTCCAGTCCGGTCTGAGCTGGCGGACCATCCTCACCAAACGGGAGAACTTCCGGGCCGCGTTCGCCGGCTTCTCCATCGAGAAGGTGGCCCGCTTCACCGAGGCCGACGTCGACCGGCTCCTCGGTGATGCGGGCATCATCCGCCATCGGGGCAAGATCGAGGCGACCATCAACAACGCCCGGCGGGCCGCGGAACTGATCGATACGCAGGGATCACTGCCCGGGTTCTTCTGGCGCTACGAGTCCGAGGCAGAACCGGAACCGCAGTCGCAGACCACCTCGGCGGAGTCGGTGGCGCTGTCCAAGGAGCTCAAGAAGCGCGGCTGGAAGTTCGTCGGACCCACCACGATGTTCGCACTCCTGCAAGCGAGCGGGATCGTCAACGACCACGCGTACGAGTGCGTGACGCGCGAGCGGGTCGCGGTGGCGCGGGCAGCGGCGCGTCTCGCAGGTCCACTGGGCTGACGCGGATCGTGTTGGGCGACGATTGCCGTGTCGGGTGACGTGGGCCGTCGACGACCCGCTCTCACCCGACCGACCCGCACCGAGAGAGCCCGCGTGCCGAGCGTGTGATTGTGATCGAAATCGGCGACTGACCAGCGGAGATCGTGTAACACAAATGTCACCTCGCACAGATTGTTGACAATCCGACAACGTCCTATCATTCCTGCATGAAACCGGTAGAGGTCACGGGCGTCCCGCAGCAGCAGGTGGGTATCGGCATGGTGTGTCCGTTCGACATGGCCCTCGATCGTGAGCTGTGGCGGTGGATGCCGGACTCGGCGTCGATCTACTTCACGCGGACCGGCTTCATCGATGCCCCGGTCGACGTCGACCTGTGCCGTGATCTCAACAATCACGCCGACATCGCCGCCGCCGTCCACAGCATCACCGCGGTCGGGCCGCGGGTGGTCGGATATGCCTGTGCGTCCGGGAGTTTCGTCTACGGTATGCAAGGTGCCAGGGAGTTGTCGCACTGTATGGTCGCGGCCGGCGCGACCGCGGCGGTGACCACATCCGAGGCGCTGGTGCGCGCGCTCGACGCGATGGACATCAGTCGGATCGCGGTGGCCACGCCGTACACGTCGGCGCTGACCGGGCTGCTCTGCGACTTCATCGGCGAGGCCGGCCGGACGGTGGTGTCGCAGGCGGGTCTGGGCCGCGACCACGAGATCTGGACGATTCCGTACGCCGTCACCTGCGATCTGATCCGACGGGCCGATCACCCCGACGCCGATGCGATCTTCGTGTCCTGCACCAACCTGTGGACCTACGAGATCCTCGGGCTGATGGAGGCCGAACTCGGCAAGCCGGTGCTGTCGGCCAATCAGGTCACCGCGTGGGCGACCTTGTCCGAGGCCGGGCTGGTGGCCGAGTCGCTGTCGGCCGACGACGGGCAGTCGCTGTTCGCGCGGGTAGCCTGACGGTCATGTCTGATGCGCAGTCACCATTCGGCGAGGCCGCCGACGCCAAATACGTTCTGCTGACCACGTTTCGCAAAGACGGCACGCCGAAACCCACGCCCATCTGGGCTGCGATGGACGGCGGCCGCATGGTGGTGTGGACGGAAACAGAGTCGTGGAAGGTGAAACGTATCCGCCGTGACAACCGGGTCGAGGTGCAGGCCTGTGATGCCCGCGGGAAGAAAAGGCGCGGCGCCGCGGTCACCGGCACGGCCGAGATTCTCGACGCGGCGGGGACCGAACGCGCCCGTGAACTCATCGGTCGCAAGTACGGACTGCTGGGCAAGGCCCTGGTTACGGCGTCGTCATGGCGGCGCGGCAAGTCGGGCACCGTGGGCATCGCGATCACGCCGTCGATGACCTGACGCTCTGCAGCCAACCGAGCCGGCCTACGGGTCGGTTCGGTAATCCGTTGTGGAGCAGACTATTTCGACAGAGATCTACGGTGCTCGCAGGCAATCGATGTGCGCCATGAGGATTCGTTCGGCTACACTGGTCCGCGGTGTGCCGGGAAGCCTGGTCGGCCACGAGGTGCTGTCGCTGGTGCGACGCCCACGTGTGAACAGTCGGCGACGAAAGGCGAAGGACACCTCATGTGGGTTCATCATTGCTCGATGAGCGAGCGCAAACACTATCTCGTGGCGAACGATGTTTCGCCATGACCGAATCGGTGTCGGCGAAACCCGTATTCCCACAAACCAAAAGGTCGTTGTCGGTCGCTAACCTCCTGCGGCGGGACGCCGTCGGTGGCTTCCTGCTGCTGGGTGCCGCCCTGCTGGCGCTCATCTGGGCGAACTCGCCATGGGGTGGCGGCTACGAGGCGCTCGGCGAGACCCAGGTCGGCGCGGATGTGGTCGGCCTGCATCTGGATCTGAGTCTGTCGGCCTGGGCGGCCGACGGCCTGCTCGCGATCTTCTTCTTCGTCGTCGGACTGGAACTCAAACGAGAGTTCGTGGCCGGCGATCTCCGCGATCCGCGGCGCGCGGCCCTGCCGATCGCCGCGGCGATCGGCGGAATGGTCGTTCCCGCAGCACTGTTCATCGCCGTGACCTACCGGCAGGGCGCGGCGGCGATGCAGGGCTGGGCGATACCGGCAGCAACCGATATCGCCTTCGCCATCGCGATTCTGGCGGTGGTCGCGACGCATCTGCCGATCGCCTTGCGGACATTCTTGCTCACGCTCGCTGTGGTCGACGACCTGTTGGCAATCACGATCATCGCGGTGTTCTACAGCGACACCATCGACGTGACCTTCCTGGGTCTTGCCCTGCTTCCGTTGGCGCTGTTCGCGATTCTCGTTCAGCGCCGCATCACATCGTGGTGGTTGCTGGTCCCCCTGGCCGCGTTCACCTGGACCTTTGTGCACGAGTCGGGGGTGCACGCCACGGTTGCCGGTGTGCTGCTCGGGTTCACTGTGCCGGTGTTGCGTGCCAACAGAACCGGCGACCGGGATGGTGGCCCCGGTTTGGCTGAACATTTCGAGCACAGGATCCGACCGCTCTCCGCGGGGCTGGCCGTCCCGGTGTTCGCATTCTTCGCCGCCGGGGTGGCGTTCGGCGGGCTCGGTGGCCTCGTCTCGGTGCTCTCCGAGCCGGTGGCGCTGGGGATCGTGGCCGGGCTGGTGATCGGCAAGGTCGTGGGGATCCTCGGGACCACATGGCTGGTGACAAAGGCGACCCCGGCAGCCCTCGACACGAGCCTGAAATGGGTCGATGTGGTCGGCGCCGCCATGCTGGCGGGCATCGGGTTCACCGTGTCGTTGTTGATCGGCGAACTGGCCTTCGCCGACGATCCCGACCGGCAGGAGTACGTCAAGGTCGGCGTGCTGTTCGGCTCGGTGCTGTCGGCAACCCTCGCCACGATCGTGTTGCGTACGCGCAACCGGCACTACCGACGGCTCCGGGAGGCCCAGGCGCGTGACGTTCACCGGTCCGACGTTCCGGCGGCCTGTCCGCGGTCGTGATGGGTACGACGTCAGGCGGACGCGGCCGCGTCCGACGTGAACAGCATGCCCAACCCGTTGGTCGTCGCGTCCACACCCACCAGTCGGGTGGCCTGCCAGACGGTGACCTGATTGGCGGTCAGGACGGGCTTGCCGATCTCGCGCTCGAGGTCGGCGACCCAGCCGATCGTGTGCAAGGCGGTGTCGGGCACCAGAATCGCCTGTACATCGGGTGAGTCGGCCGCCCGGACCATCTCGAATAGGTTGTCGCCGTCCAGGATTCCGGCTTCGGTGGCGGTGTGGATGTCGTGCGCGGACGAGGAGATCACCGTCACGCCCGCGCCGGCGAGGAAGGCCGTGAAGCCGTCGGCGACCGGGGCGGGATAGGTGGCGGCCACCGACACCGACGTCACACCGAGTTCGCGACAGGCTGCGGCGAACGCGAGGGACGTCGACGACACCGGTAGGCCCACCTGCTCGGCCACCCGGGCGACCTGCTCGTGTGCGCCATCCCAGCCGTACAGGAAGCTCCCGGACGTGCATGCCCAGATCAGGGCGTCCGGCGCGTGGGCCAGGGCGCGGTTGGCGCCCTCCCGCAAGGGCATATCGGTCCCGACGGCACGCATCGCCTCGACGGTGTGATCATCGGACTCGATCTCGGTGATGATCACCGGCAGCCGGATCGTGCCGTCGAGGGCGGTCTCGGCCAGCGGGTAGTCGTCCTCCGCCGCGTGTCCGGGATAGAGCAGCGCGACTGTCGGCGTTCTGGTTGTCACTCACATACCTCCAAGGTAGATTGTCAACAATCTACCAACAATCCTGAGATCTGCTGAAGGAACCGATGCACACAACCGCACGATGGTGCACTGCCGGCGAGTTGGCTGCAGGGTACCGGTCGGGGGCGTTCTCCCCGGTCACCGTCGCCGATGAACTACTTCAGACCATCGACGCCGAGAACCCCGCGATCAACGCCTACTGCCTGGTCGACCCCGATGCGGCGATGGCCGATGCCCGGGCGTCGGCGCAGCGTCACGCCACCGGCGTGCCACTCGGCCCACTCGACGGTGTGCCCGTCAGCATCAAGGACCTGTTCCTGACCGCCGGCTGGCCCACACTGCGTGGCTCGGAGTTGATCCACGCCACCGACGACGAGTGGGCCGTCGACGCGCCCGCGGTGGCCCGGCTACGCGAAGCCGGCGCCGTCTTGCTGGGCAAGGTCACCACGCCGGAGTTCGGATGGAAGGGGGTCACCGACAGCCCCCGGTGTGGAGTCACCCGGAACCCGTGGAACACCGAGCGGACCTCGGGGGGATCGAGCGGCGGCAGTGCGGCGGCCGTCGCCGCCGGGCTCGGTCCGCTCTCGATCGGCACCGACGGTGGCGGATCGATCCGTATCCCGGCCTCCTTTTGCGGCATAGTTGGTCTCAAACCGACCTTCGGGCGCGTGCCCCTCTACCCGGCCAGCCCATTCGGCACGCTCGCCCATGCCGGTCCGATGACCCGGACCGTGACCGACTGTGCGGTGATGCTCGATGTGCTCAGCGGATTCGACTCGCGCGACTGGTGGGCCATGCCCACCCCGACGACGAACTCCGCCGATATCCTCGCAGAAACGCCGCACGACCTGCGTGGTGTCCGCATCGCGTACAGCCCCGATCTCGGCTTCGGATTGAATGATCCTGCTGTGCAACGCAACACCGATGCTGCGGTGCAGCAATTGCGCGAGCTGGGCGCGACCGTCACCGAAATCGACCTGGGCTGGGACGACCCGGCCTGGGCCTACCACATCCTCTGGTTCAGCGGCGCCGACGTGGTGGTGCGGGCACAGGGGCCGGGTGCGCACGAGAAGATCGATCACGGGTTGGCGGCTGCGTTAGCCCGGCATGCCGGGTTCTCGGCCACCGACTATCTGGACGCCACCGCGGTGCGCATGGCACTCGGGGTGGAGATGGGAAAGCTGCATCTCGACCACGACGTTCTCATCACGCCGAGCACCCCGCGCGTCGCCTTCGAAGCCGGCGTCGACGTCCCCGCCGGTTCGGACTCACCGGACTGGACGTCGTGGACGCCGTATTCCTATCCGTTCAATCTGACCGGTCAGCCGGCGATCACCGTGCCGAGCGGCTTCGACCACAGCGGACCCGCGGCGCTGCCCACCGGTCTGCAGATCGTCGGTGCTCGTCACCACGACGACATGGTGCTCCGGGTGGCGGCGGCCTACGAGCGGGTCGCCCCGTTCGCCACACGTGAGGGGGGCCGGTGAGCGATCGGTACATCACCGTGACCCTCGAACAGCGCGGCGTGACCGCGGTGGCCAAGTTGCTCGACGATGAGGCGCCCCGCACCGCGGCCGCCGTCTGGGATGCGCTGCCGCTGGGTGATCAGGTCTATCACGGCAAGTTTGCGCGCAACGAGATCTACACCTTGGTGCCGGCCTTTGCTCCGGTGGAGCCCGGACCGGAGAACACCACCGTGACCCCGATACCAGGCGACCTGTGCTACTTCACATTCGACGGTGTGCTGGAGAATCCGGCCTACGGATATGAACCCGGTGGCGCACCAGGCAACCATCGTCTCCTCATCGATGTCGCGGTGTTCTATGGGCGCAACAATCTGCTGGTCAACGGTGACGTCGGGTGGGTGCCCGGCAACGTCTTCGGCACCATCACCGAAGGTCTCGATGAGTTCGCAGCCGCCTGCAACGACGTCTGGATGGGCGGAGCGCGTGGGGAGACCCTCTCGTATCGGCGCGCATGAGTAGAACAAAGGGGAAATGCAGATGACAGAGACGCGGCCGAGAGGGTCGGGACGAAGGCGGGTCCTGACCCCGCTCGTACAGGAGTCGACGCCGGCGATCATCGCCCGCAAACTCCACGATGCGATCGCCAACGGCGACTTCCCGCCCGGCTCCCAGCTGACCGAATCAGGGCTCGCTGCCGACCTGGGCGTGAGCCGCGGTCCACTACGCGAGGCGATGCAGCGACTCACGGCGGAGGGGCTGCTGGTCAGTCATCGAAACCGCGGGCTTTTCGTTGTCTCCATGGATAATTCGGACATTCGCGACATGTACGTGGCGAGAACCGCGGTCGAACGTGCCGCGGTGGAACAGGTGATCTATCGTGGGGATCACGACGCGATTGACGACCTGAATGATGCGGTCGCTCAGATGAACGAGTTCATCGACGACCCGAACGGGGTCGAGATGGCGGACGCCGACATGCGTTTCCATCAGACACTGGTGGAACACGCTGCCAGCCAGCGCCTTTCGAGGCTGCACGAAACAATTCTGGTGGAGACCAGGATGTGTCTGCGGGCGATGCGCGGAACGTACGCGTCGGGAAAGGAACGGATAGAAGAGCATCAGGCGCTGGTGGATGCCATCGCGGCGGGGGACGTGGCGGCAGCCGACGCGCTGATGATCGAGCACATGAACGACGGACTTCATCGACTGGTGGACGACGAGACCCCGGACCTGGTGGGCGAGGTCTCGGCGGGGTGATTGCGAGCTTGCTTCTCGTGATGTGATCGGCCTTCCCGTTGTTGCTCGATTGTCATAGTCTCATTCAGTTGAGGTAAACAGCGCGCACATGACAAGCAGCACACGACAACTGGCCGAACCATCAGAGGAAGGCGCAGATGACGAATGCCGGCGCAACAGGCGCACATGCACATCCCCGACCGGATCCGGAATCTCCCGAGGGAAAGTCGATCCTCCGCAAAGCCATCAGCGCATCTGCGATCGGCAACGCCACCGAGTGGTATGACTACGGCGTCTACGCCGCGACCGCCACGTATCTGACCGATGTCTTCTTTCCCGGCGACCTCGGAACGCTGGGCACCATGCTCGGATTCGCGATCTCCTTCATCCTCCGACCACTCGGCGGTTTCATCTGGGGGCCGATCGGTGACCGGATCGGCCGACGGTCGGTGCTCGCGCTCACCATCGTGCTGATCTCCGGCGCCACCGCCTTGATCGGTGTGCTGCCCACCCATGCCGTGGCAGGCGCGTGGGCGCCGGTGCTGCTCATCTTGCTCCGCGTGATCCAGGGCTTCTCCACCGGCGGTGAGTACGGTGGTGCCGCGACGTTCATGGCCGAGTATGCGCCGGACAAGAAGCGTGGACGCTACGGCAGTTTCCTGGAGTTCGGCACCCTGGGTGGCTTCGTCCTGGGATCCGCGATCGTGCTGGGACTCGATCTGCTGCTCAGCGATGACGCCATGGCGACCTGGGGCTGGCGGCTGCCGTTCTTCTTTGCCCTGCCACTCGGTTTGGTCGGTCTGTACCTGCGCACCCAGGTCGACGAGTCCCCGGTCTTCGAGGAGCTCGAGGAGGAGCACAAGCTGGAGGCATCGCCGGGTCAAGAACTGATCGACCTGATCAAGAAGTACTGGCAACCGTTGACCGTCATGTTCGGCATGGTCATCGCGCTCAACGTGGCCAACTACACCTTGCTGGCCTACCAGCCGACGTACCTCGAGAACACCATCGGGATGAGCACTGACACCAGTACCGCGGTCATCCTCATCGGCCAGCTGGTGATGATGGCGGTCATCCCGTTCTTCGGGGCCTGGTCGGACCGCACTGGACGAAAACCGATGTGGTGGTCATCGCTGATCGGGTTGTTCGTGCTGGCGCTTCCGCTGTACTGGCTGATGGGACAGGGATTCGGCTGGGCCATCATCGGGTTCGTCATCCTGGGGTTGCTCTACATTCCTCAGCTGGCGACCATCTCCGCGACCTTCCCGGCCATGTTCCCGACCCAGGTGCGCTATGCGGGCTTCGCGATCTCCTACAACGTCGCGACCGCCGCATTCGGTGGTACGGCTCCTCTGGTGAATGACGCTGTGGTGGAGAATTCCGGGTGGAATCTGTTCCCCGCGGTGTACATGATGGCCGCATGCGCGATCGGTATGGTCGCGGTGTACTTCCTCAAGGAGACCGCAGGCGTCTCGATCCGCGGCACCGAGATCCCGTCGAAGGAACGGGATCTGGCGATGGCTGCGCAGGCGGGCTGAGGATCGAGTCCACGGGGAGCGGTTGTGCCGGGTTCTCCGAGAGCGCCGGCCGCGCTCAGCTCAGCAAGCGCAGGGCGGTCAGCGCATAGGCTCGGGCCGCGGTTTCGAGGTCGGCGATGGCGACCGATTCGTCGGGCTGATGGGCCTGGCTGTGGATCTCACCGGGGCCGCACACGATCGACGGGATACCGAGGTCGCGGCTGACGAATCCGCCGTCGCACGCGGCGCTCCACCCTCCCACAGAGGTCGTGGCGCCGGCGTCGGTGATCGCGCCCACCGTGGTGCTCACCAGCGGATGCGACTCATCGGTGGCAAACCCCGGCATCTCCATGGTGACCCGCACGTCCACGGACACCCCGTCGGTGTCGATACCATCCTGTGAGATCGCCTGGCGCAGTTCGGCTGCGATGCGGTGGGCGTCCTCGTCGGGCATGAGACGCCGGTCGATACCCAGATTGCACGTCGGTGCAACCACGGAGATGCCCTGCCCGCCGGCTATGGTACCGACATTCCAGGTTCCCGAACCGAGCAGGTCGTCGGCGGTCATGGCGAGCTGTTCGTGATCGAATCGGATCAGGTCGATGATGGAGGCGGCTGCGTTGATGGCGCTGCGTCCGTCCGCGGGACGACCGGAATGTGCTGCGTGACCGGTGATGTCGATCTCGATGTAGGACGCACCTCGGCAGCCGCGGACCACTTCCAGTTCAGTGGGCTCGGCGACGATGCAGCCGGCGAACTCGTGATCGGGTTGCTGGGCGACGAAGTCGCGCACGCCGATGCCGTGTTCCTCCTCGTCGACGGTGCAGACCAGTTGCACCGGGCCGGTGAGTTCGGCGCCGTACGCCGCGGCATGTGACAGTGCCTGCATCGCCACCACCGCGGCGGCCAGACCGCCCTTCATGTCGGTGGCGCCGCGACCGTACAGCCGGCCATCGGCGTAACGCGCCCGATACGGGTCCGCCGACCACCCCGGTCCGGCCGGTACCACATCGGAGTGACCCAGCAGCATCAGGCCGGGGCCGTCGCCGGCGGCCATGGTGGCGACCAGATTCGGGCGACCCGGTGCCACCTCACGGGTGGTGACAGAAAAACCTGCGCTCCGGCAGGCCTTTTCGAGCACGTCGACAGCGGCGGCCTCGGTACCGCCGGGATTCTCGCTCGATGCCTCCACCAGGCTCGCGGTGAGCATTGCCACAGTGTCGGCATTGATGTGCGACAACACGCCGGCCTCGGCTTCTGACAGGGACACCTCGCCACCTCCGGCTGCTCGCCTCATCGTCGGATCGTTCTCCTACCCAGTATGGGCCATCTTCTCCAGGCTGCCGGACAGGCGCTTGATGCCCTCCTCGATCCGCTCAGGGGTGCTGGAGGCGAAGCACAGCCGCATGGCGTTGCGGAAACGTCCGCCCGGCGACAGTGCCGGACCCGGGATGAACGCGACTCCGTCGGCCAGGGCAACCTCGAACAGCTCCCGGGTGTCGATCTCGGCGAACTCGTCACGCAGCGTCACCCAGAGGAAGAATCCGCCGTCGGGGTCGGTGGTCTCGACCCGATCGCCGAGGTGGCGGGCGATCGACGCCTGCATCGCCTCCTTGCGCTCGCGGTAGAGCTTGCGGATACCCGCCAGGTGATCCTCGAGGCCGCCGCGCGCGATGTACTCGGCGACGATGTGCTGGTTGGGGACGTTGGTGCAGGTGTCCATCGCCTGTTTGCCGTTGATCAGCAACTGACGCAGGGAAGCGTCGGCGTCCACCCAGCCGACCCGCCATCCGGGCGCAAGGATCTTCGAGAAGGTGCGCACCGAGAAGATCAACGGGTCCTGCGGACTCAGTGTCTGGAAGGTGGGCAGGTCCTCGCCGGCGAAACGCAACAGTCCGTACGGATCGTCGTCGATGATCACCGCGCCCCACTTGTGGGCCAGGTGCAGCAGTTCGCGGCGACGTTCCTCGGAAAGGGTGACACCCGAAGGATTCTGGAAGGTGGGGATCGTGTAGATGGCCTTGGGGGTCTGATGCGTGTGGGCGACGAGGTCCTCGAGGGTGTCCACCTGCATACCGTCCTCGTCGGTGGGTACCTCGAGCAGCTGCGCTCCGTAGGACAGCGCGGTGGCGCTGCCGTTGGTGTAGGTGGGTGACTCGACGATGACGAGGTCGCCGGGGTCGACGAACAGTTTGCATGCGAGGTCGAGACCCTGCATGCCGCCGGTGGTGATCACCAGACGGTCGAGGCTCGACGGGTCCGGGGTGGTCGCCAGGTAGTCGACGAGCAGCTGCAGCAGGCGCGGCTCCCCCTCGGTGGCGCCGTAGGTGAACGAGGTGTGATCGAGGATCTCACCGGCGATCTGCCGGAATTCGTCGGCGGGGACGGCTTCGTCGGCCGGCGACCCCATCGCGAACCGCACGATGTCATGGGACTGGGCGGCCAGCAGGGAGGTCGACGAGTCGATCATCGAGCCGACCAGATCCTTGGCGCGCCCCGCCAGTGGCAGGGTCGGCGCCGATCGGCGCAACTCGTGGAGGTCGTGGGGGGTGTCGGTTGTGGTGGTGGTCATCGGGGTTTCACCTCTCTCGTGTCGGTCGTGGTTGTGGTCGGTGCGGGCGGCCCTCCGTGATGCTCGCGAGCTCGCACCTCGGGGTCCGGGGTTTCATTTTCGGATCAGCTCTCGCGGGAAGCTGGTGAAGGTCTCCACCCCGGTGGGGCTGACCCGCACCGATTCGGAAAGCTCGAAGCCGTAGTCTTCCATCCACATGCCGCAGACGATGTGGAAGGTCATGTTGGTCTCGAGGATGGTCTCGTCCTCGCTACGGATGCTGATGGTGCGTTCACCCCAATCCGGCGGATAGCCGATGCCGATCGAATAGCCCAGGCGCGAGGGCTTTTCCAGTCCGTACTTGGCGAGCGTCCAGTTCCAGGTGGAGGCGAGCTCACGGGTGGCAACCCCGGGACGGATGGCCTCGAGCACGTTGTTGAGACCCTCGGCGGTCGCCTTCGCCACGTAGTCGAGTTCATCGGTCGGCCGGCCCAGCGACACGGTCCGGGCCAGCGGGCAGTGGTAACGGTTGTGCGCACCGGTGAGCTCGATGACAACCGCCTCGTTCTCGACGAAGGTGCCCTGATGCCAGGTCAGGTGGGGGGTGTCGGCGGCGGCACCGGTCGGCATCATCGGCACGATGGACGGGTAGTCGCCGCCGAAGTCCGGAGTGCCGGTGATCTGCGCCTGCGAGATGGCTGCGGCCGCATCGCATTGCCGAACACCGACATCGATGGTCTCGATGGCGGCGCGCATCGCCTCCGAACACACCATGCCCGCCTGCCGCATCAGCTGGATCTCGGCGTCGGACTTGACCGACCGCACCCAGTTGACGAGCTCGAAGTTGTCCACCAGCTTCCACTCCGGAATCGCGTTGTAGAGCGCGCGATATGCCTTGGGGGAGAAGAAGTGCGAGTCCATCTCGAGGCCGACCGAACCGGCGCGGGAAGCCGGGGCGATCAGGTGACGCTGCCGCAGCGCCCACGCCACCCAGTCGAAGGCGTGGACATGCGGTCGGTGCACGTAGCTCTCCGGATAGCCGACGATCTGTTCGGCTGGGAGCCAGGTGGTGCGATGCGCGCCATGGGCATCCATCTCACGGGCGAAGAACACCACTTCGCCCTCGATCGGTACGAACAGCATCTGCGGGGTGTAGAACGACCACGCGTTGTACCCGATGAGATAGAAGATGTTGGCGGGATCGGTGACGATGATCGCCGAAAGGCCCTGCCGGTCCATGAGTTCACGGACACGGGTCAGGCGCTGTTCGTACTCGCTGTCGGTGAACAGCTGAGCGCCGAGGTACATCCGTGGTCTCCTGTCGGGTCATCCCCGGCCGCGTGGCGTCCGGTGGAATATGTTGCGTCAGCGGGTGATCGGCCGCGCTACATACTTTATGTCGAGAAACTCCTCGATGCCGAGTCGACCGCCCTCGCGGCCGAGGCCGGACTGCTTGATGCCGCCGAATGGGGCGGCCGGATTGGACACGAGTCCGGTGTTGACCCCGACCATGCCGACCTCGAGGGCGGCCGACAGTCGGTCGGCGCGATCGATGTCCTGGGTGTAGAGGTAGCCGACCAGGCCCCACGGGGTGTCGTTGGCCAGGCGCAGCACCTCGTCGTCGTCGGAGGTGGCATCGCCTACTGTGCTACCGAACGGGATGATCGCCGCGACCGGACCGAAGATCTCGGTGTGCATGAGGTCGGCGCCCGGGTCCACATCGGTCAGCACGGTCGGCGGGTAGAAGTGCCCAGGGCCGTCGGACACTGTTCCACCGCAGACGATCCGCGCCCCGCGCTCGACCGCATCGGACACCAGGGTGGTGACCTTGTCGGTGGCCTTCTCTTCGACGAGCGGCCCGACCTGGGTGCCGTCGGCAGCGCCGTCGCCGACGACCAGGCCACTCATCCGGGTGGCCAGCTTCTCGGTGAAGTCGTCGAGCACGTCGCGGTGGACGAAGATCCGGTTGGCCGCGGTGCACGCCTGACCCATGTTGCGCATCTTGGCGACCATCACGCCGTCGATGGCGCGGTCGACGTCGGCGTCGGCGCACACGATGAACGGTGCATTGCCGCCGAGTTCCATCGACGTCCGCATCACCGTCCCGGCCGCCTGGCCGAGCAGGATCTTGCCGACCTCGGTGGAGCCGGTGAAACTCACCTTGCGGGCCTGGCCCGAGGACATCCATTCACCCACCACGGCACCGGGGTCGGTGGTGGTCACCACATTGAGCACACCGTCGGGCAGACCCGCGTCACGCAGGATGTCGGTGAGCAGCAGCGCGGTCAGCGGGGTGAGTTCGGCGGGTTTGAACACCATCGTGCAGCCCGCGGCGACCGCGGGTCCGATCTTGCGGGTGCCCATGGCGAGCGGGAAGTTCCACGGGGTGATGAGGATGCACGGACCGACCGGCTGCTTGCTGACGATCACCCGGTTGTTGCCGTCGCCGGTGACCGTGTGATCGCCGCCGATACGCACGGCTTCCTCGGCGAACCAGCGGAAGAACTCGGCGCCGTAGGCGACCTCCCCCTTGGCCTCCGCGAACGGCTTGCCCATCTCGGCGGTCATCACCGCGGCGATCTCGTCGACGCGATCCATGATGAGCTGGTATGCGCGATACAGGATCTCGCTGCGTGAGCGCGGTGAGGTCGCGGCCCACGCGGCCTGGTGTTCGGCAGCGGCCTGCAGTGCACTGCGCGCGTCGTCGGCGTTGCCGTCGGCGACCACGGCCAATGGCTGCCCGGTGGCCGGGTTGTCCACGGTGAATGTGGCGCCGGCTGCCGCGGGCCGCCACTGACCGTCGATGAACAGATCGGTGTGGAGACGCGCGATGGCCTGCGACGCGTCCGTGGTGGGGATGGTGGCCGTCATGGTCACGCTCCTCTCGAATTGTCGGGGTCGGTGGATGCGGGATCGGATTCTGTCGACGGAAAAGCGGGTTCTGTCGGCGCTTCTGCGGGTTCCGTCGGCGGAGAAGCGGGTGCCGTCGGCGCGGGCTGGGTGAGGAGTTCGGCGAGGTGGATGCCGGTGGCATCGATCTCGGCGTCGGTGTCGGCGAGATGATCGACGGACATGGCGCAACTGAATCCGTCGGTGATGACCGGCCGATCCGGTGCCACGCGCAGTGCGGGCGCCAGCGCGTTCTCCGATACCGCGACGCTGACCTCGTAGTGCCCACGCTCGAAACCGAAGTTGCCCGCGACGCCGCAACACCCGTCGGCCGTGTGCACCTGCACGCCCAGCGATTCGAGCACCTTCGCCCCGGTCCGGGCTCCGAAGACGGCATATTCGTGGCAGTGCGTCTGCAGGGTCACCGACTCGGGCAGACCGGGCGGAGTCCAGCCCTGCTCGATGAGCCGGGGGAGGTAGTCGGCGAAACTGTGCACCCGCGCGGCGACGCGTCGGGCGGCGTCCTTGTCGACCAGTTCGGGTAGATCCTTGCGCAGTGCGGCGGCGCAACTCGGTTCGGGCAGCACGATCGGCCGGTCGGTGCCGTCGTCGAGCGCGTCGGCGGTGCGCGTCAGCACCTTCCGTGCGTGTTCGAGCTGACCGGTGGAGATCCAGGTCAGCGCGCAGCAGTTGTCGGCGCTGCAGCCGACGCGGTCACCGGTCGCACCGAGCACCTCGGCAGCGGCAGTCGCGACCTGCGGCCGAAACGCCTGGGTGAACGAGTCGACGAACAGAATCGTCTCGGTCGTCGACGTGACCGCCGGCAGCGCCTTCAGGTGGCGGCGCCGATCGCGGCGCCGCGCGAACCGGGGCATGCTCCGGCGTGGATCGAGGCCACCGGCGCGGGCGGCGATCCGTCGCAGCGGGCTGTCGAGACTCGCATTGAGGATCGGGGCCAACGCGCCGGCGATGCCGAGCCAGGCGGGCATCCAACCCAGCGAATAGTGCGACAGGGGACGTCGTCGTCCGGCGTAGTGGTGGTGCAGGAACTCGGCCTTGTAGGTGGCCATGTCGACGCCGGTCGGGCAGTCGGTGGAGCACGCCTTGCAGGACAGGCACAGGTCCAGTGCCTCGGCCACATCGGTTGACCGCCAACCGGAGTCGATGTCCGGGGCGGTGCGCACCATCTCCTGCAGCACCCGCGCACGTCCGCGGGTGGAATCCTTCTCGTCACCGGTGGCCCGGTAGCTCGGGCACATCACCCCGCCCGACGACGCGCGGCATCGTCCGACACCGATGCAGCCCTGCACAGCGTGCACGAACGGGTCGAGGAGTAGCTGCTGGCGGCCCGGGTCCGGGGTGGCCGCTTGTGTGGAGCCGGCCCCGTGGCCGAGGTCGAACATCGTCGGCCAGCGGCGCGCGGGCACCTCGGCGAGCGCGAGATCGTCGGTGATCGGGTCCGGGTCGACGATGGAGCCCGGGTTGAGCACCCCCTGCGGGTCCCAGATCCGTTTGAACTCCGCGAAGGCGTCGAGCATCGCCGGCGAGTACATCACCGGCAGCAGCGCCGAGCGCGCCCGGCCGTCACCGTGCTCGCCGGACAGCGAGCCGCCGTGCTCGACGACGAGACGCGCTGCCTCGGAACAGAACCGGTCCATCGTCGCGCGGCCCTCGGCGGAGCGCAGGTCGAACGTGATCCGCACATGCATGCACCCCGCGCCGAAGTGGCCGTACATCACCCCGGTGAGGTCGTGATGGTCGAGGAGCCCGGTGAAATCGTCGAGATAGTCGGCCAGACGCTCCGGCGCGACGGCCGCGTCCTCCCAGCCGGGCCATGATTCGTACCCGCTGTCGGCGCCGTCGTCATCGGGATCGGCCAGGCGCGAGGAGAGCCCGGCGCCGTCCTCGCGGACCCGCCAGAGCGACTTGCGCGCAACCGGATCGGGCACGGTGGTGCCGGCGATCATCCGCCCGCCGGCCCGGAGCTCGTCGAGCAACCGCTTGGCGGTGGCCGCCACATCGGTCTCGGAAAGCTGTGTGGCGCTGTGCTCATCGAGATCGATGAACAGCCACGCCGTGCAGTCTCGATCGGCGATGCCGGGCAAGGCGGCGACGGTGTCCCGACCACGTCGCGCAGCCATGGTGGCGACGATCTTGCGGTCGATGCCCTCCACCGCCGACGGCGCGTAGGGCAGGATCGTCGGGACATCGCGCGCCGCGTCGCTGACCGTCGGGTACCCGACGCACAGCAGCAACGGCGAGGTGGCCACCGGAACCAGACGCACCCGGGCCGCAACCACGATCGCGCACGTGCCCTCACTCCCGACGAGTGCCCGTGCCACGTCGAACCCGTTCTCCGGCAACATCTTCGATAGGTGGTAGCCGGACACCTGGCGCGGGATGGTCTCCAGGTCGGTGCGCAAGATCGCCAGGTTGCGTGCGGTCAGATCCCGCAACTGCGCGGTCAGCAGGTCGGCGCGTGCGGCGGCGTCGGTGTCGGAGGGGTCGGTCGCGCTGATCCCGGTACGGGTGGCGGTCAGGCGCAATCCGTCGGCGGTGACGAGGAAGAGTTCCTCGACGTGATCGGTGGTGCGGCCGTGCCGCACCGAGTGATTGCCGCAGGCGTCGTTGCCGATGGCGCCACCGAGCGTGGCCCGCGACGCCGACGACGGATCGGGTGCAAATGTGAGCCGGCCGTCGGTGACCGAGCGGGCGTGGGCCGCGAGTGTGGTGAGCACGATGCCGCTGTCGGCGACCGCGGTGGCCTCCTCGGCGTCCACCGCACGCACCTGGTGCATGTGGCGGGACAGGTCGATGACCACACCCCGCCCGATGGCGTTGCCGGCCATCGACGTACCGCCGCCGCGCGCGATGAGCGCGATGCCGTGGGCATGGCAGTACGCGGCGGTGCGCGCCACATCGCGATCGGTGTGCGGGAACACCACCGCCAGTGGGCGAATCCGGTAATTGGAAGCGTCGTAGGAATACTCGGCGAGCCGCCGCGGCGCGGTGTCGACCTCGACACCGAGCGCGGTGAGGTCGCCGGAAACGTCTAAGTCTCCGGCGCGAGCGGATCCCCTGGTGTCGACATCGGTCATCTCTGCCCGAGCGTATCGTCTGCGAACACATCGGACAGGGTGGTCGCGAACCGCTCCAGCCCCAGCGCGATCTCGTCCTCGGTCACCACCAGCGCAGGGATGAGGCGCACCACGTTTCCGGCCGGGCCGCAGGTCAGGGTGAGCAGCCCGTGGCGGGTGGTGGCCTGCTGCACCGCGGCGGCGGCAGCCGCATCGGGTACCGGGACGTCGCCGTCGCCGCGCGCGACGAACTCGATGCCCGCCATCAGTCCCAGGCCACGCACGTCGCCGATCGCGTCGAAACGTGCGGCGATGTCCTGCAATCCGCTGAGCAGCTGCATGCCGCGGACGCGTGCGTTCTCCACGAGGTTCTCATCGCGGATCACGTCGATGGTGGCGATGGCGGCCGCCGCGGCGACCGCGTTGCCGCCGTAGGTGCCGCCCTGGGACCCGGGCCAGGCCTTGCTCATCAGCTCGGTCGACGCGGCGATCGCCGAGATGGGGAAGCCCGACGCGAGGCCCTTGGCGGTGATCAGGATGTCGGGCGTGAGATCCGTCGCATGCTGATGTCCCCAGAACTTGCCGGTGCGACCGAAACCGGCCTGCACCTCGTCGAGGATGAACAGGATGCCGTGGCGATCGGCACGCTCGCGCAGACCCTCCAGGAACCGTGGCGGGGTGGGCAGGTATCCGCCGTCGCCGAGGACCGGCTCGATGAGGAACGCGGCGGTGTCATTGGGCGCCACCCGCGACTGCAGCAGGTAGTCGAGCTCACGCAACGCGAAGTCGACGGCGGCGTCGGTGTCCCAGCCGTAGCGGTAGGCGTAAGGGAACGGGGACATGTGCACACCCGACATGAGCGGGGAGAAGCCGGCCGAGAAGCGGGTGCCTGCGGTGGTCAGGCTGGCCGCGGCCACGGTGCGGCCGTGGAAGCCGCCCTGGAAGACGATGATGTTCGGGCGGGCGGTGGCCATGCGGGCCAGCCGGATGGCGGCCTCGACGGCTTCGGAACCGGAGTTGGCGTAGAACACCGAGTCGAGGCCGAGTGGCAGGACGCCGCCGAGCTTCTCGGTCAGTTCCAGCAGCGGCGGATGCATCACCGTCGTGTACTGGGCGTGGATGATCTTGGTGCACTGCTCCTGGGCGGCGGCGACCACGCGCGGGTGGCAGTGGCCGGTGCTGGTGACACCGATGCCGGTGGTGAAGTCGAGGTAGTCGTGGCCGTCGGTGCCATGAATCCAGGAGCCCTGCGCGTGGTCGACGACGACGGGCGTCGCCTGTTTCAGTGCGGGGCTCAGCGATGCGGTCTGGGCGGTCTGCATGGTTTCGGCAGTGACGGTCATGCGTACACGGTGACGGTCGATCGTCGGATTGTCAACAATTAGACATCGAGGCTGGTCGGGTCCGTCGTCGTCGAGGTTTCCGGCCGCAGTTTCAGGTTCTGGCTTGGGGTCGGAAGTGCGGCCAAAACCCGTAGCTGCGGCCGGAACGAGCGGCTCTGGTTACGGTGAGGCGTGGCCACACAACGACCGATCATCGCGATCCTGGGGGCCGACGGGGTCCCGGACCCGACCAACCTCGATGAGATCTCCGATCTCGCCACCATCCGGCCGTGTACCGCGCAGACCTTGCCGACGGCACTGACGGGCGCCGACGTCCTGCTGGTATGGGATTTCTTCTCCCGCGCCCTCAAGGACAACTGGGGTCCGGCGACCGCGGATCTGCGCTGGGTGCATGTGTGCGCGGCCGGGGTCGATTCGCTGCTGTTCGACGATCTGCGCTCCTCGCCGATCGTGGTCACCAACGCCGCGGGGGTGTTCGACCGCCCCATCGCCGAGTTCGTACTCGCATCGGTCCTCGCGCAGCACAAGCAACTGCACGTGTCCCGAAGGTTGCAGGACCAGCGGGTGTGGCAGCACCGCGAGACCACCCGTACCGAGGGCACATCGGCGTTGGTCATCGGAACCGGCGGCATCGGCCGGGCCACCGCACGTCTGCTCCGCGCCGTCGGCGTCGAGGTGACCGGGGCGGGGCGCACCGCGCGCGCCGACGACCCCGACTTCGGGACCGTCGTCCCCACTGTCGACCTGGCCGCCCACGTCGGTGACTTCGACACGGTGGTGGCCATCGCGCCGCTCACCTCCCAGACCGAACGGATGATCGACGCCACGGTGCTGCGGGCCATGCGTCCCGACGCACATCTCGTGAACGTGGGCCGCGGGCAGCTCGTCGACGAACCGGCCTTGATCGCGGCGCTGCAGCAGGGTGAGATCGGCGCGGCCTCCCTGGACGTGTTCACCGACGAACCGCTCGATCCGTCGAGTCCGTTCTGGGCGATGGACAACGTGGCCATCTCGGCACATATGAGCGGTGACGTGGTGGGGTGGCGTGATGTGCTCGCCGATCAGTTCCTCACCAATCTGCGTCGCTACCTCGAGACCGAGGGACACCTCGCGGACACATTGGGCAATGTGGTCGACAAAGATCGTGGATACGTCGTGAGCGCTACACGCACGGGCGGCGATAGTAGGCTGTAGCGCGATGACCATCGTGTATTTCGTGATCGCCGTGTTGGCGCTGGCCGGTGCGGTCGCCCTGTTGTGGCTCGACCGGCAGCGCTCGAGTGCCGTGCGGCACCGGCGAGCGGTGTGGGGGGACGCACACGAGTTCAAGTTCCGGGAGACGGACAATAAGCTGCGCAAGGTTTTTCACCGCGCGACGATGAATGTGCCGGACCGGGTCGCGGTGCAGGACGTCGCCTTCGGTCACTTCGGTGGCACCGAGGCGGTGGTCTTCGACCTGGCGGAGACGGCCACGGTGGTCGCGGTTCGGCGGGCGACGCCGTCGTCGGTGGTGGTCGACCTGCGGCATGAGGATGTGCTCGCACCCGCCGAGGAAGATGTCGAGTTGCTGGGTGCGATGGGTCCGCGCGTCATGTTCTCCAACAACCTCGACGTCGCACGCCGGGTGTGCGACCGGCGGATGGTGGCCCTGGCCAACAACGCCCCACCGTTCATCGAGGTGCTGTGGAACGAGGGCAACTGGGTCCTGGGATCGATGCCCTTGACCACCGAGGATGCCCAACTCGACACCGGACTCGAGGTGGTGCGGCGCTTCGCCGACCTGCTGCGAGTGCTCCCGCCGACCGTCGATCCCCAGGATGCGCCCGATCCCCGCGATCCCCACGGCCCCACGCGCGCCGAGTTGGCCGACGAGAAGACCGAGTCGATGCGGGACAAGCAGCGCCGCGCCCGATTGGCCGCCGCGTCCGACGAGCCGCCACCGGAGGAGGCCACGACCGCCGTGGGTGACGACGCCCCGCCGTCACCGACCCGGGCATGGAGCGCGGCACCGGAATCGGCGCCGGGACGTCGGATGCAGCCGATGCCGGTGCGCCCGCCGCAGCGTCCCTATGACATGCCGCCGGGCACACCGCCGCCGGCGGAGCGGCCCAACCGGCACCGCAAGGACTGAGCCGGTCGCCGACCGCCGGATATCCGACGCCACCGACATCCCACATCGACCTCGAGAAGCGAGCCTGACATGTCCTCGTCCGCCCCGAACAGCGTGAGTACCGATGATCGATCGCGGTTGGCGCAGTTGGTCACCGACCTCGCCGTGGTGCACGGGCGGGTGACGTTGTCGTCGGGCAAGGAAGCCGACTACTACGTCGATCTGCGTCGGGCGACCTTGCATCACGAGGCATCGCGTCTGATCGGCAGCCTGATGCGGGAGTTGACCGCCGACTGGGAGTACGACTCGGTGGGCGGACTGACCTTGGGGGCCGATCCGGTGGCGACCTCGATCATGCATGCCGCCGGCCGGCCGATCGATGCGTTCGTGGTGCGCAAGGCCACCAAGACCCACGGCATGCAGCGACGGATCGAGGGTCCCGACATCGCCGGGCGCAACGTCCTCGTCGTCGAGGACACCTCCACCACCGGTGCGTCCCCGTCGACGGCGGTGGAGGCGGCGCGCGAAGCCGGTGCGACAGTGATCGGGGTGGCCACCGTGGTGGACCGCGCCACCGGTGCCGATGAGGTGATCTCGGCGCTCGGTGTGCCGTATCGGTCGCTGCTCGGCCTCGGCGACCTCGGACTGGGTTAGGTGGAGCACCAACCCGCCGACGATCAGCCCGGACCCACCGAGTGGCAACCGCGGTCGATTCCGGCGGTGGGGGTGGGACCGTGGGCCGACGAGCATGACGATGCACCACCGGCCGATCCGCGCTACGACGCGCAGCTCCTCGCCGACGGGGACACCCGCAATGTCGTGGATTCCTACCGGTATTGGACGCGTGATGCGATCGTTGCCGACATCGACGCGCGCCGACACCCGTTTCATGTCGCGATCGAGAACTTCGCCCATGACGCCAACATCGGCACGGTGGTACGTACCGCCAACGCGTTCGCCGCGGCTGCTGTGCACATCGTCGGACGCCGGCGGTGGAACAGGCGTGGTGCGATGGTCACCGACCGCTATCAGCATCTGATGCACCATGATTCGGTCGCCGAGCTGATCGGATGGGCGCGCTCTGAGGGACTCGCGGTGGTGGCGGTGGACAACACGCCCGGGGCGCAGCGCCTCGAGACGGCCGACCTGCCCAGAGAGTGTGTGCTGTTGTTCGGACAGGAGGGTCCGGGTGTGAGTGAGGACGCCCATGCCCACGCCGATCTCACCGTGTCGATCGCCCAGTTCGGGTCCACCCGGAGCATCAATGCCGGTGTGGCAGCAGGTATTGCGATGCATGCGTGGGTGCGCCGGCATGCCGACTTGGATGTGGCGTGGTAGCGGTGGGCTGGTTTCGATACGCCCGTGCTCGCGGGCTCGCTCGGGCCACTCAACCAGCGGTTGAGTGATCGCCCGGGACAGCGGCGCTCATCCCCCGACCGGATGAGCGCCGCTGACCCGAAGGTCTTCAGCCGACGGTGATCTCGCGTTTGAGGATCTTGCCGGTTGGTCCGAGTGGCAGTGCGTCGACGATGCGCACCACGCGGGGGTACTTATAGGCGGCGACGCGCTCTTTGGCGAACTCGCTGATCTCGTCCTCGGTCACCGACATTCCCGGTTTGAGGGTGATCACCGCGGCGATTTCCTCGCCGTGCATCTGGCTGGGGATGCCGACGACGGCGGCGCTGCCGACGGCGGGGTGGGTGTAGAGGACTTCCTCGATCTCGCGGGGGTAGACGTTGTAGCCGCCGCGGATGATCATGTCCTTGGCGCGGTCGACGATGTAGTAGTAGCCGTCCTCGTCGCGGCGGCCGATGTCGCCGGTGCGGAACCAGCCGTTGTGCATCACCGAGTCGGTGGCGTTGGGGTTGTTGAAGTAGCCCTTCATCACGTTGTGGCCTTTGATGACGATCTCGCCGTCGCTGCCCTCGGGTACCTCGTTCCAGTCGGGGTCGACGAGTTTCAGTTCGACGCCCTCGATCGGCTGGCCCACCGAACCGGGCTTCCGGACCCGACCCGCGTGGTTGAAAGTGGCCGCGGCAGACGTCTCCGACAGCCCGTAGCCCTCCAGAATCGAGGCGCCGTAGGTCTCGTCGAATGCGGACAAGACCTCGACCGGCAACGCGGCACCCCCCGACACGCAGCGGGTGAGGCTCGAGGTGTTGAACTGCGCGTGGTCCGGGAACTGAGCCAAGGCCACGTACATCGTCGGGACACCCCCCATGTGGGTCACCTTGTCGCGCTCGATGATCTCCAGCGCGCGCCGCGGTTCGAAGCGCGGGAGGAGGGTGAGGGTGGCGCCGGTCAGGAAAGCGGTGTTCATCATCACGGTCTGACCGAACACGTGGAACAGCGGCAGTCCCCCGAACACGACATCGCCGGCTGCGAGACCGAGAAGTGTTTCTGCGGCGCAGGTCTCAGCATTCTTCGTCATATTCGAGTGCGTCAGTTCGGCACCTTTGGGGGCGCCGGTGGTGCCCGATGTGTAGAGGATCACCGCGGTGTCGTCGTCGGCTCGAGGGGTGGCCCGGGTGGCGGCGTGCGACAACACCTCATAGAGGAAGTTGCTCGGGTCGACCTCGACGAAGGTCACGCCGGCATCGGCGGCGCCCTTGGCAGCCTGCTCGGCGACGCCGTTCCAGGCGAAGAATGCCGTGGCGCCGCTGTCGGCGAGGACATGGGCGAACTCACGGGCCTTGTAGAGAGGATTCATCGGCACCACGACGCCGCCCGCCCAGAGGATGCCGTAGTAGATCACCGGCATGTGCAGCAGGTTGGGCATGGACACCGCCACCCGGTCACCGGGCGCGACCCCGAGGTCGCGCAGCCAACGCGCGGTGCGGGCTGCCAGCGACTTGATCTCGGCGTAGGTGATCTCGGTGTCGTCCATCCTGACGGCAACGGCGGCAGGATGCCGTTCCGTGGTGTGGCGCAGGTTGTCGATGAGGGTCATGGGCGGTCCTTCTCCTGGATCCGAGGAATCGACATTCGAAGGGTCGTCGCGCTTGCCGCGCGTCGACACGGTCAGCACCGGATCGCTGGCAACTTACAGTAATTACTGTAACATGCCGGTAATACTTCACGATCCGCTATTTTGTGCAATCGCGGTGTGACGTTTGCCTCATACGCCGCCAGTGCATTCGCGATATCCACTCAACCAGCGGGGGATGCCCCAGGCTCGCGGTTCGCTCGGGAAGCCGGCGCGGCGCTCACCCCTCGACGGGATGAGCGCCGCAACTCAAAGGCGGTCAGCTGACGGTGATCTCGCGTTTGAGGATCTTGCCGGTTGGTCCGAGTGGCAGTGCGTCGACGATGCGCACCACGCGGGGGTACTTGTAGGCGGCGACGCGCTCTTTGGCGAACTCGCTGATCTCGTCCTCGGTCACCGACATTCCCGGTTTGAGGGTGATCACAGCGGCGATTTCCTCGCCGTGCAGCTGGCTGGGGATGCCGACGACGGCGGCGCTGCCGACGGCGGGGTGGGTGTAGAGGACTTCCTCGATCTCGCGGGGGTAGACGTTGTAGCCGCCGCGGATGATCATGTCCTTGGCGCGGTCGACGATGTAGTAGTAGCCGTCCTCGTCGCGGCGGCCGATGTCGCCGGTGCGGAACCAGCCGTTGTGCATCACCGAGTCGGTGGCGTTGGGGTTGTTGAAGTAGCCCTTCATCACGTTGTGGCCTTTGATGACGATCTCGCCGTCGCTGCCCTCGGGTACCTCGTTCCAGTCGGGGTCGACGAGTTTCAGTTCGACGCCCTCGATCGGCTGGCCCACCGAACCGGGCTTGCGTTCGCGGTCGGCGTGGTTGAACGACGCCACCGGCGACGTCTCCGACAGCCCGTAGCCCTCGAGAACCATGGCGCCGTAGGTATCTTCGAAGGCGGACAAGACCTCGACCGGCAGCGCCGAGCCGCCCGATACGCACCGGGTGAGGCTCGACGTGTCGTACCGGTCACGGTCGGGGTACTGCGACAGTGCGACGAACATGGTCGGCACGCCACCCATGTGGGTGACCTTGTCGCGCTCGATGATCTCCAGCGCCCGCTGCGGATCGAAGCGGGGCAGCAGGGTCAGGGTGGCGCCGGTGAGCACCGCGGCGTTCATCATGCAGGTCTGTCCGAAGACGTGGAACAGCGGCAGGCCACCGAACACCATGTCGCCGGCGGACAATCCGATCAGCCGGTCGTCGGCACACACCTCGGCGTTGCGCACCATGTTCGCGTGGGTCAGCTCGGCGCCCTTCGGTGCTCCGGTGGTGCCGGAGGTATAGAGGATCACCGCGGTGTCGTCGTCGTCACGCGCGGTGGGACGGGCCGTCGCATGAGCGGCGATCTGCCCGACGAAGGTGGCGGGGTCGACCTCGATGAACTGCACACCGGCCTCGGCGGCGCCCTTGGCGGCCTGCTCGGCGACGCCGTTCCAGGCGAAGAACGCCGTGGCACCGCTGTCGGACAGCACGTGGGCGAATTCCCGGTCCTTGTAGAGCGGGTTCATCGGCACGACGACGCCACCGGCCCACAGGATTCCGTAGTACAGCACCGGCATGTGCGGGATGTTCGGCAGCGACACCGCCACCCGGTCACCGGGTTTCACGCCGAGATCGCGCAGCCACTGTGCGGTCTTGGCGGCCAGGCCGCTGAGCTGGGCGTAGGTGATCTCGGTGTCGTCCAGTTTGATCGCGACAACATCGGGGTGATCTTCGGCGGTATGACGCAGGTTGTTCGTGAGGTTCATGGGGAAGGTCCTTTCGAAGGTCAGTGAGCGGTGCGTTCGGCGGCGCGGGCGAGGCCGTCGGCCAGCGTCTGCACCATGCGGCCGGTGATGGCGGTGGAGCCCGGCAGCAGAGTGCGGTACTGCGCCTCCCAGGTGATGGTGCTGCCGCCGCCCGGCTCGGCCTCGACGTCGACGAAGCTGTGGTACCGCTTCATGCCGGGGGCGCCCTTGGCGGTGTACTCCATCCGTCGGGGGGCCTCGGCCGCGACGATCTGCTCGTGGACCGTCATGCCGGCCGGCCCGCCGCTGAGCTTGCGGATGAGCCCGACGCCGTTGTCGTCTCCCGCACTGAGCACCTCGGACCGCTTGAACGGCGTCCAGTCGAACATCGACGCGTGATCGGTGAGCACCGCCCACACCTGTTCGGGGGTGGCCGAGGTCCGCGCGACGGCGCTCACCCGCTTGAGCGGTGGCCGCTTCTCGGTGAAACCGAGCTCGAGCAGACCCAACGGATCGACCGGACGACGCTTGCCCTTGCTCCCGTGCCAGAGCAACTCGATCGAGAAGCCCAGGGGGTCATTGACATACGAGGCGTACCAGAACTTGTCCACCACGGTGCCCTTGGTGGTGTTCGGCTCGATGCCGTGCGGCCGGCCCTTCTCCACGAGGGCGTCCAGCGACGCCCGATCGGGCAGTCCGAGTGCGATGTTGAGGATGCCGATGTCGCTGATGTGGTAGCCGGTCGGCCACGGCTTGCCGATCGGATCGAGGTACTGCACCACCTCGAGGAACGCGTCGCCGCTACGGACGACGAAGGACTCACGCGTGGAACCGTCGAGGCTCCAGAGCTTTTCGTGCTCGGTGTCGTGCAGGGCGAGGTCCACCTCGGGCAGCCCCATCACGTCCACCCAGGTGCGGCGGGCCTCGGCGAGGTCGGGCACCGACAAGGTGACGAAACGGGCGACGGCGGGGGAGTCCGGCCGGGCGCCCATGCCCTCGACGCGCGGGTCGTCTTCCATGAGTTCGAGCAGGATGCCGTCCGGGTCCTTGACGCAGACCCGGCGCGACCCGAGTATGCCCATCGGTTCGGTCAGCGGCGTCACGTTGCGGCGGGCCAGCGCCGCCAGCGTGGCATCGAAGTCGGCGACGTGGAATCCGACTGTGGTGTAACCGATGTCATTGGGTCGCCAGTCGGCAGGAACCGGCTTCGGGTGCGGCTTGGAGAATTCGAACAGTTCCATCTGGAAGCCGGGGGTGCCGTCGAGCATCCACCAGCAGACGCTGGTGGCGCCGGGAACATTCTGCACGTCCTCGGAACCGAGCAGCGGGACGAACGCGTGGGTGCCGCCGGACTCGGTGAAGCCGAAGATGTCGCGGTACCAACGCTGACTGTGCTGGATGTCGCGGACGCTGAGCGCGATCTGGACGAGGGGAAGTGACGTGGTCATGATGGTGTGTCCTCAGGCAAGGGATTTCGCGGCCGAGGCGATGCGCTCGGCGTTGGGCAATGCCGCGTATTCCAGATGCGGCGCGAACGGGATGGTCTGGTCGACCGCAACTCGCGCGTAGCGCGCGGAGGTGCCGGATTCCAAGAGCAGAGCGGCGATCTCGCCGGTCAGCCCGCCACGGCTGTAGTCCTCGTCGGCGACGACGACGCGGCCGGTGCGGCCGACGTGGGAGACGATCGCCTCGGTGTCGAGCGGGGCGAGGGTGCGCAGGTCGAGCACGGTCGCCTCGATGCCGTCGGCGGCGAGCTGGTCGGCGGCCTCGAGGCAGCGGTGTACACCGATGCCGACCGACACCAGGGTGATGTCACCACCCTCGCGGCGAGTTGCGGCCTGTCCGAACGGGATCGGGGTCACCACGTCGTCGACGTCGCCGATGGCGCCGGCCCTGGGCTGGACGGGGGTCAGGTCGAGCGTGTCGCGCTGGTCGCCGCCGAGGTAGTCCAGGATCTGCTGGTCGAGCAGCTTGGGGGTGAGGAAGACGGTGAAATCGTCGCTCTGCACGGCCGACAGCATCAGCCCGGCGGCGTCGGCCGGGGTGGACGGCACCACGACCTCGGTGGACGGATAGGACGCGAGGCTGCCCCAGAAGGTCTGCTCGTGCTGGCCGCCGTCGGCGTACCAGCCGCCGACACCGGCGCGCAGCACCATCGGGATGTTCCAGCGGCCGCCGGAGAAGTCCTTGAACTTGGAGCCGGCGTTGGCGATGGCCGACCAGCCGACCATGCCGAAGTCGATCATGTAGAGCTCGACCACCGGGCGCAGGCCGGCCATGGCGGCGCCGATCCCGGCGTACATGAAGCCCTGCTCGGAGATCGGGGTGTCGCGCACCCGCTCCACGCCGAAGCGGCTCTGCAGCACGCGGCGCAGGATCTCGACGTCCTCACCCCAGGTGACCACCGAGGGGTCGGCGGCCATGGCCTGGCCGAGGGCGTGATCGACGGCTTCGTCATAGCGCATGATGGTCATCGGGTTCCTCCTGTGGTGACGCCGAAGCCGATGCGCTTGCCGACGCGCGTACGGGCTGCGGTGATGGCGGCGAGCACGTCGGCTCGTTCCTGGGCTTCGATGGTGGCGGCGGCGTCCGCGTCGACCAGACTGCGGCCGCGGCGGACCGGGTCCTTGCGGTTGTTGACAACCATGTCGCGGGCGAAGCGGCCACTGCGCTTGCCGACGCCGATCATGGCGCGCACCTTCTCGCCGGTGGTGCCGCCCTCGGCGTTGGTGAGACCGCCCTGCAGTTCGGGCAGCCACACCGACAGTTGCTTCTTGGGGTCGCGCAGCAGACCCACCAGCGGGTCACCCTCGAGGTGTCCATTGGGGCGGTGGCAGGTCACATACAGGAACCCGGGGCCCTTGCCCGCGCGTGCGCGGTCGATGAGTTTGCCTGCGGCCCGGTGCACATCGCGCACCTTGTGGCCGGCAGCCGTCTCGACGGCGAGACCGAATCCCTTGGCACGTTGCACCGGACTGCCGGCGGTCTGATCGCTGGAGTAGGTGGTGATGCCCCACTTGTTGTCCTTGCAGACGAACACCACCGGCAGGTTCCAGGCGACGGCCATGTTGTAGGCCTCCATCATCATGCCCTGGTTCATTGCGGCCTCACCGTGGAAGGTGACCGCGACGTTGCCCGGGTTGGCGCGGGTGTGCGCGATGGCCTGTCCGACGGCGAGCGGCCCGCCCGCGCCGACGATGCCGTCGGCGCCGGCATTGCAGTCGGGATCGAAGATGTGCATGTGCCCGGCCATGCCGCGCGCGATGCCCTCGTCGGAACCGAGGACCTCGAGCATCAGCGGTTCGAGATCGATGCCGCGACCGACGAACGGACCGGTGTTGCGGTGATCGAGGGCGAGGGTGTCGGCGTCGTTGAGGTGCGCGAGGACACCGGCGTTGATGCCCTCCTCGCCCTGGGCCGAGTGGTACTCACCCGGCACCAGGCCGTCCTTCCAGGCTTCGACGAATGCCTCGTCCACCAGCCGCATCCGGACCATCATCCGGTAGATACGGGCGGCGTCCATCCGGGTGGTGCTCATCGGTGACCTCCGAAGATCGTGTTGTGTGTCATGGGGTTTCCTGTTCGGTGCGAGGGCAAGCGGTCGTTCAGATGAGGCCTTCGCGGCGTGCCCACGCCTTCTGGCGCGCCATGCCCTCTTCATAGGAGACGACGGGTTTGAAGCCGAGTACGTCGCGGGCCTTCGCGTTGGAGACGACGACGTGGCGGTTGAACATGTGCATCAGGGCCGGACCGAGTTCGCTCTTGACCCCGAGGCGGCGCTGCAGCTTGCCGACCACACCGAGCGCGGGTGCAGCCACCTTGATCGGCAGGGTGGTCACCTTGCCGCCGGGGACCCACGAGGCCAGCTCGCCGAAGTACTCGGCGCAGGTGCGGATCGATTCCTCGCCGACGTTGAAGATCTGGCCCTCGACCGACGCGCCATCGGCGGCCAGCAGCAGCACCATCGCGTCGACGAAGTTGTCGATGTAGATCACGTCGAAGACGCCGGATCCGCCCTCGGGCAGCAGCATCTGGTTCTTCTTGATCATCGCGAGCGGTTCGCGAATCCACACCGAGCCCGGGCCGTAGACGTCGGCGGGACGCACGATGACGGTCTCCATGCCGCGTTTGGCGTTGGCGAGCACCGTGAGCTCGGAGTTGGTCTTCGTATCGGTGTAGGTGCTGATCCCGCCGGTGACCCGGGTCGGGTGGTCCTCGGTGACGTGATCGGGGTAGTCCCAGCCGTACGCGGCGATCGAGCTGAGGTGCACGAAGCGGCCGACGCCCGCGTCCACTGCCGCGTCGATGACCTTCTTGGTGCCCAGCACGTTGACCTCCCATGCCTGTTCGACGGGGGCGACGGTGCTGACGATGGCGGCGGTGTGGATCACAGCGTCGACGCCCTCGAGTGCATGTGCCCAGGTCGACGGGTCGGTGGTGCTGCCGGCGATGATCCCCTCGGCGGGGTCGGCGACCAGGTCGACGCCGGTGACCGTGGCGCCGAGTTCACGCAGCCGGGCCGCGAGTGTGCGGCCGATGAAACCACCGGCTCCGGTGATGAAGACCGAACCGGGAACGGTGGGGTTGGGACGGGCGTCCGACATGGTGACCTCCGGGTGGATGCGGGTGCGAGGTGTGGGTCATCACTGAGTGTTGTCAGTAATTACTGTCACAACACAGTAAGGTGAGTCACATAGCACTGTCAAGTGTTGTTCAAGGCGCTACTGGGCAATGGCACCAGGAGGTGATTTCATAGGAGAGGTGACGACCAACAACGCCATCGAGGCCTCCTTCACCATCACCGAGCTCGAGAAGGTCGCCGAGGTGCCCGCACGGACGATCCGCTATTACCAGTCCGAGGGCCTGTTGCCGCGTCCGTCCCGCCGAGGCGGGCAGGCGGTGTACGGGCCGCAGCACCTCGAGCGATTGCGATCGATCGCCGCGTTGCAGGGACGTGGGTTGCGACTCCAGACCATCAAGGCGGTACTCGGCAACACCGGGGAGCCGACCTCGGAGGTGGTGGACCTACTGGGGCCCTCGATCGCCGGGGCGGCCTGGCTGGCGACATCGGAACGTGAGCTCGATGAGGGGGAACTCGCCGACCTGCTCGGCGATGCGTACCCCGACCGGGTGGCCGACCTGGTGTCCACGGGCTACCTCGAGCGTCGGCAGGGCGCCGACGGTCGCAAGGTGTGGTTTGCGCCGAGTGTCCCGCAGTTGCGCGGCGCGCTGGAGATGGCCGCCATCGGAACGGATCTGGAACTGAGTCGGTGGTCGGCCGACGAGATGCGGGTGGTCCTGCGGGATCTGTCTGAACGTCTGGTGGCGAAGTGGATCACCGAGGCCGGCAAGATCTATCACGGCACCGCGAGTCGGGCCGAGTTCGAGCAGAACCTGGAACGTATCCGGGCCGTGGCGTGGCAGTCGGCGGCGCATGTGATGGCCGAGGAGATCGGGTCGGCAGTGCACCGCACCGACGAGATCCGGGAGCGGCTCGCGGCCGGTGACATCACGCCGTAAGCGCTGCCCGGTGGTTGTCGGACCTGCTCAGTCGCGGCGGAACATCTCGATGAGCCGGTTCGCCGAATCGAGTGCGAGCACGCGGCCGCGCCGGGCAAGCCGTCGGGTCGGTGACGGCGGGGTGGGCGGTGTGATCGTCAGCGTGTCGCCCACCCGGATCCGGCCTGCTGTCGTCACGTCGGCGTAGACCCCGAGATACCGATCGGCGGTGCCGGCCACCGCGCGGGTCAGCGCGGCCTCCACCGGGAGATCCTCGTGGGCGCGACTGGGCACCACGCAGCGCACCGTCCGCATCACCACACGCAACCGTGCGCCGCCGACGTCGAGGGCGGTGTCCGGCCACGCCGACTCCGGTAGAACGTCGGCGGGTGGGCCGCCGGCCAGCACGACGTTCGGTCGGAACCGCCTGGCCTCGAGGTGATCGACACCCATCGCGGTCGCGATGGTCGACAGGCTCGTCTCGGTGATCAGGTGCACCGGACACAGATCGACGAAACTGCCCGGCGGGGTGGCATTACGGGTCAGCGTCGCCAGTGCGCGGGCATTCATGTCGGAGACCTTCGGCAGTTTCTCGTCGGGCCGGATACCGAGGTCGCGGGCGAGGGCATCGGGGGTCAACGAGCTCATCCGCTCTCCGGTCTGATCGTTGGCGGCATCGGCCGTGCCGGGCTCACGGTAACCGATCGTTCACTTGCGCAACCATCCTCGGGGACGGAAGAGTGATGAACCGTGTCGATCTCGCGCCCACGTCTCGCGTCCCGCCGTCTCGCGTCCCGCCGTCCTGCGCTCGTCCGTGCTGCCGTCACCACACTGGCCGCGCTGACCGTCGGGCTCGGATTCCTCTCCGGCGGGGTCGCCGTCGCCGCTCCCACCCAGGTGGCCGGGCCGGCCACCTTCTCGCCCGCCCAGATCCTCGGGCCGTACCCGTCGGACTACCCGCCGGGCGGCACCTATGTACCGGTGCTGGACGGATTCGACCACCTGCGCGACAACCGGCCCGACATCATCGCGCAGAACCTGGACACCGCGGTGCGGATCAACAACTCGGCGACCAAGGCGCAGCAGGCCGATGCGATCGCCATCAACTACGACGACCGGTTGATCTCGCTGTCAGAGGGACTCGGGACCAAGCTCGGTCCCGAATTCCGCCGGCTGCTCGCCGACGGCCAGATCCCCAAGGTGGCCGCGCTCACCGAGGGCTACACCGCGCGAGCGATGCTGCCGCTGGGCACCACGCTGATCGAGAAGGAGATCTTCGGCAACCCGCGTCCGTTCGTGGCGGCGCCCGGCCGCATCGAGCGCTACAACCGGCCAGGCGAGGACCTGTACGCCGATCTCGGCGGCAACGGGTCCTACCCGTCCGGGCACACCAGCATGGGTTACCTGTTCGGCGGGATGCTCGCCTATTGGCTGCCCGAACTCGGCCCGCAGATCATCGCCCGCGCCGGTGAGATCGGGCTGGGCCGCATCGTGCTGGGTGTGCACTACCCGCTGGACGTGATGGGTGGACGGATTCTGGCGACCGACCTGCTCACCGCGCGGCTGCGTGATCCCGGATTCGCGGCCCTCATCGACCAGGCCGGTCAGCAGCTGCGCGCCCAACTCGAGCGCGCGGTCGGCATGCCGCTGGCGAGGTTCATCGCCGCCGACACCCCGTACCTGAGTTCGCAGCAGGCAGTGCAGGCGCACCGGCAGATGATGACCTACGGTTTCGACCGGATCACGCCGCAACAGCGCAACGAGATCCCGGCGTCGGCCGCGCTGCTGCTGAAGAGTCGCTTCCCCCACCTGACCGATGCGCAGCGACTGGACATCATCCGCCGCACCGCGATCTCTTCGGGCTACCCGCTGGACAAGGCCGGGTCGAACGGCGGCTGGCTGCGAATCGACCTGGCCGCGGCCTACGCGGTGGTGCCGTGACCTGCCGCATGCACTGAGCTGCGGCGCCGTGTGACAGCGCGTCCGGGGTGGCCGACTACAGCGTGTGCTCCGGCGTCCCGGCCTCGACATCCACCGGCTCTTCGACGATGGGCCGACGCGAACGCAGGAATCGTTTGGTGACCTCGATGATGATCGGGACCACTGAGATGAACACGATCAGTAGGAAGATCAGGTCGATGTTGTCGCGGATGACGGCGATCTGGCCGAGGAAGAAGCCCAGCAGCGTGACACCGGCGCCCCACACGATGGCCCCCGCGACGTTGTAGACCAGGAAGACCGGATACCGCATCTTGGCAGCGCCGGCGACCAGCGGAGCGTAGGTGCGCACGATCGGTACGAACCGCGCCAAGAAGATCGTGATCGGGCCGTGCTTCTCGAAGAACTCGTGCGCCTCGAAGATGTAGCGCTCCTTGAGCACCTTGGCGTTCGGGCGGAAGAGCGAGTACCCCACTCGGTTGCCGATCCAGTACCCGACCTGATCACCGAGGAAGGCGGCGATGGGGATCGTCACCAGCAGCACCCACAGCGGGGCGAACGGTTCGATGTCGGCGGACTTCGCCGCGACGATCAGACCCGCCGTGAACAGCAGCGAATCGCCGGGCAGCAACGGGAACAGCAACCCCGACTCGATGAACACGACCAGCAGCAGGCCGGCCAGGATCCAGGTGCCGAAGGAGTTCAGCAGGTTGACCGGATCCAGGAACCCCGGCATCAGGGCGAGATTGGTCGTGGTGGTGGCAAGGGCGGTGTCGATCACGACGAATCAATGTACCCGCGCGGCGGGGGCGGACGATATTTCCGCGCTGGGAATTGGCTGAGTGGTGCTGTTCGTAAGTTCGTCCGGGGTATTCGGTGGAGCGATGGGCGACTGGCAAGGCGGAGGAGGGAGCGATGACAGCGTCATCGTGACCGACGACAACGCAGCCAGTCGTTCATCGAACGCCGAAGACACCCGACGAACTTTCGGACAGGACCACTAGGGGGTTGCTGTGGCCGAGGCGCGGGCGTCGGCGGCGTAGACCTTGTGCTGAACGAGCGCGACCAACCCCACCACGACCACGCCCAGGACGAACAACCCCAGCGCTCCGGGCCATTCGTCACCGACACCCATCAGGCCGCCGTCGTCGGTCTGCCAGGGCCACAGCGCCCGTAGCGAACCGAGTAGCAGGCCGGCGGCCGCGATCATGGCGGTGGTGTGATGGTGTTCGAGTATCCACTCGAGGATGCGGACGAAGGTCACGATGCCGACCAGCGCACCCAGGGCGAAGACCGCGAGATACTGCAGGTCACGGTCGTCGACGGCCGCCATCGTCGGTGCGTAGATGCCGACCACCAACAAGAAGAACGACCCCGAGACCCCCGGCAGGACCAACGCGCACACGGCGACCGCGGCGGCACAGAACACAAGGATCAGCGGCGGATCGGCGATCTCGCTGCGCGGCAGTGACGTGAGCACGAAGACCGCGGCGGCCATCGCGACGAACACCCCGGCACCGCGGAGCTTGGCGCCGCGGCGCTCGAGGTCACCGGGTCGCACCTCGAGGAACGGGATACCCACCGAGGCAGCGATCATGCCCATGAACAGGGCCTTGGAGTAGACGGGTTGCTCTGTGACGAACGTCTCCATGATCCCGGCGATGGAGAAGACGGCGATGAGCATGCCGACCGCCACCGGCAGGAGCAGCCACCAGTCGATGCAACGCGCATGTACTCGCCAGTCCGAGCGCAGGACCATGGCCCGCGGGACGTCGGTGAGGTGTTTGGCCGACGCGATCAGCCTGCTGTAGATCCCGGTGACCAGTGCGACGGTGCCGCCGGAAACTCCCGGAACGGTCTCGGCCAGCCCCATCAATCCACCGCGGACCACGTTGGCGACGGTGGCCCCGGTCGGGGGCCGCGGATTGTCGGGAGTTGAATCCTGCGGTGCCCGATTCTCCTCTGACGGCGTCACGGTTGCCATCCTAACGGTCACGGTGGGCAGCCGGCGGCGAGGCGCCCACGGGGCGATTCGCTCGCTCAGGGTGCCTGCGCCAGCGGGCCGGCATCTCATCAGGCAGCCGCAACAGCGGGCCGTATACCTGCCATACTGAGACGCGATGGCAGCTCGCGCCTGCGAGAACCCTACATTCGAAGGATTCGTCGATGCCCATTGCAACGCCAGAGCAGTACGCAGAGATGTTCGACAAGGCCAAGAAGGGGGGCTATGCGTTCCCCGCGATCAACTGCACGTCGTCGTCGACGATCAACTCAGCCATCAAGGGCTTCGCCGACGCCGGCAGTGACGGCATCATCCAGTTCTCCACCGGCGGCGCCGAGTTCGGCTCCGGTCTCGGCGTGAAGGACATGGTGACCGGCGCGGTCGCCCTGGCCGAGTTCGCCCACGTGGTGGCCGACAAGTACGACGTCACCATCGGTTTGCACACCGACCACTGCCCCAAGGACAAGCTCGACACCTACGTGCGTCCGCTGCTCGCGATCTCGCAGGAGCGCGTCGACGCCGGGAAGAACCCGCTGTTCCAGTCGCACATGTGGGACGGCAGCGCGGTACCGCTGCCGGAGAACCTCGAGATCGCCAAGGAACTGCTCGCCAAGGCGGGCGCGGCCAAGATCATCCTGGAGATCGAGATCGGCGTCGTCGGCGGTGAAGAGGACGGTGTGGAGGCAGCCATCGACGACAAGCTGTTCACCACGCCCGAGGACTTCGAGAAGACCCTCGACGCGCTCGGCGCCAGCGACACCGGCAACCGGTACCTGCTGGCGGCCACCTTCGGCAACGTGCACGGTGTGTACAAGCCGGGCAACGTGAAGCTGCGTCCCGACGTGCTCAACACCGGCCAGGAGGTCGCGGTCAAGAAGCTCGGCCTGGCCGAGGGTGCCAAGCCCTTCGACTTCGTCTTCCACGGCGGGTCGGGGTCGCTCAAGAGCGAGATCGAAGAAGCGCTCAGCTACGGCGTGGTGAAGATGAACGTCGACACCGACACCCAATACGCCTACACCCGGCCCATCGCCGGTCACATGTTCGCCAACTACGACGGTGTGCTCAAGATCGACGGCGACGTGGGCAACAAGAAGACCTACGATCCGCGCGTCTGGTCGAAGAAGGCCGAGGCCTCGATGTCCGAGCGCGTGATGGAGGCCTGCACCGACCTGAAGTCGGTGGGCAAGTCCATCAGCGCCTGATCACCGCACACGCACGACAGCGCCCGGTTCGCCGGGCGCTGTCCGCGTCTCAGGAGGGTGGTCGTGTGGCCCGGAGTGTTGTGTGGCCCGGAGTGTTGTGTGGCTCAGAGTGTGGTCAGCCCGACGGCGACCCCCACCGCGAGCGCCAGCATGACCAGTGCCGCCATCACGACAGGCGGATCGACCCGGCGTCGCGCCGGACGCGGAGCCGCAGCCGGCCGGGTCGGTTGGTGTTCGACTCGCAGCGGACGCGTCTGTGGTTCGAAGAGCGGGGGTTCGAAGAGCGGGGGTTCGACCCGTGGGGGGTCGAAAAGCGGGGGTTCGGCCCGTGCGGGTTCGACCGGCTGGGGTTGGTACCGACGCTCCCCGGCGCCGTTCGGTGCAGTCGGCGTGTCCGTACCGGTCGGGTGATGTACCCAGGTCGACTGGCGTCGAAGGCGTTGCGTGGGTCCGGTCCCGGTCACTGCGGCGTGCACACCTTCCACTCCTCGCCGGACTTCTGCAGGTTGATGGTCACCGTCTGCGGTTGGTCCGGGTTGGCGCTCTGCACCGCCGACACCTCGACCACCGCCTGCTCGCCGTCGCCGGTCAGCTTGACCGCTTTGATCTCGTCGATGCGGACGAGTTCGTCGCGTGCCCTCTGGCCGTCGTAGATCTTCTGGAAGTCGGCATCGCTGATCGACGCGTAGAACTGCTGCCGCTCGCCACAGGTGATGGAGCGCAGCGTCGCGAGATCACCTTCGTAGAGGGCCGTCGAGAACTCTTCGGCGGTGTCGGCGGCCTCGTCTGCCGGGGCCGGCGGACGGAGGTTGAGGAATCCGAACACCGCGCCGGCCACGGCCAGCACGACCACCACCGCGGCCGCGGCGATCCACCAACGCCGGCTGCCCCGCTTTTTCTCGCCGGATGTCCCGCGGGACTTCTCGGTCGCGGATGTCGTGGCGCCGCTCGCGCGGTCGGCCGGGCTTGTGGGCGGGATGACCTCCGGCTTGTGGGCGGCGGTCGACCAACCCTGTGCGGCGGATGTCTTGGCGGTGGCTGCGCCGGCGGCGGCCGCACCTGCCGCGGCGGCCGCCGGAAGCGCCTTCGTGGTGCCGGAATCGGCATCGTCGTCGGCGGTGGCGTCGGACTGTTCGTCGTCGTCATCCGTGTGGTCTGTGTCGACGTCGTCCGTGTCGCCGGGGGGTGTATCGCCCCCTTCGGATTCGCCCCCTTCGGATTCATCGCCGCCGGATTCAACACCGCCGGATTCAACACCGTCGGTTTCAACACCGGTGGCGACTGCCTCGTCGACGTCGGCCCACTCGTCGGTCGGGTCGTCGATCGAGTCGTCCGTGGGTTCCGCCTCGTCGGAGCCGGTGGGTTCGGCGTCGTCAGCGGAGTTCTCGGTGTGGTCGTCGGCGGGGGACGGTTCGTCGGCGACCGTCTCGATCGACTCCAGCGCCTCGAGTTCGTCGTCGTCGGGGAGGTCGTCGCGCCGGATGACGGTGGTGGCCGAATCGGTGGGGCCGATGCCGCCGCCGGGCTTGCGCCGTTCGACGGGCGCGTCCCCCTCATCGGTCGACTCATCTGTGGTCTCGTCGTCGTCGACCGCGCTGATGCTGTCGAGATCCTCGAGGTCGGCGATCTCGGGCAGGTCCTCACGCCGGATCACCGCGGTCGCGGAATCGATGCCCCGACCACCCTTCGGCTTCGGTCGGGAGGGCTCGGTCTGCTCCGCTGCGGCGGGAGTGTCGTGCTGGTCCGCCGACTCGACCTGCTCGGCCTCGACCTGCTCGGCCTCGGACGTCCCTGACTCAGCCTGTTCGGACTCAGCCTGTTCGGACTTGGCCTGTTCGGAGTCGGCTGGTTCGGATTCGGAGTCGGCGGGTTCGGCGTCGTCTGGCTCGGTATCGGTGCCGGCCTGCTCGGATGCGGCGTTGTCGGACTCGGCGTCCGCGGTTGCGTCGCCGTCTGCCGGCTCCGTCTCGGGGACATCGCCGTCCGATTCGCCCTCGGCGGCGTCGACGTCGTCCGGTGCGACGTCGGCAGTCGCGTCGACCTCGGACCCGCCTGCGGACTCGGCGCCGAAGTCGTCGGTCTCGGTCACCACGTCGTCTTGCCCGGTGTCGTCTTGCCCGGCACTGTCCTGCCCGGTGTCGTCGGTGTCGGTCCCGGCACCTTCGGGGTCGGCGACGTCGCTGTCCGCGGCCTCCGCGGCGGTGCCCTCCGGCTGGGTGTCGACCGCGGCGGTCGGCGCGGCCGACTCGCTCGTGTCCGGCTCTGTGTTCACAGGCTCTGCGTCCACAGAGGTGGGTTCGGCCACGCCATCGTTGTTCGTCTGGTCTGTCACCGCTGCGTCGTCGCCCTTCGTACTGTCGACCCAGGAATCATCCGGACCGCGGCGGCCGGGTCGGGCCGCCTGGTCGTTACCGCGATTGCGCCACGCCTGCAGGGCACGGCGGATCAGCGAGCCGTCGTCTCGCGATGAAGGCATCGTCGTCTACACCCCGCTTCCCCGGATGGAATCTGATCGGCGTCGGTGAGTGTGTGACGTCCCCCGCCGAATGGGTTCGCGTCGTGGCCGATCGCGCCACTCACACTAGCGAATGGCCACCCGATTCAGCACTTGGTGGGCACGGTTGCTGCTGTTGGGGAGACCGACTGCATGACCACCTCGCCGGGCCGCGTGCACCGGGCGGTCGCCCGTCCGTCCCCAAGCGGGGTGCTTCAATGGTGTGATGACTTCTTTCGGAGATCTCCTGGGCCCGCAGCCGGTGCTGCTCACCGGCGACGACGAGGCGGAATCGGACCTGCTCAACGGGGTGGCACCCGCACAGGTCGCGGCGGCGCATCCGACGGCATCCATCGCGTGGGCGTACCTGGCCGATGCGGCGCTCGGGGCGTCCGCCGACGGCTCGGACACCGGCAAGGTCATCGAGGCCTATGCCTATGCCCGCACCGGATACCACCGCGGACTCGATCAGTTGCGCCGGCACGGCTGGAAGGGTTTCGGCCCGGTGCCGTGGAGCCATGAACCCAACCAGGGCTTCCTGCGCTGCGTCGGCGCGCTGGCCCGCGCGGCCAAGGCGGTCGGCGAAGAGGACGAATACCTGCGTTGCCTGGACCTGCTCAACGACAGTGATCCGAACGCCGTGCAGCATCTCGGGCTGGCCTGACCGACCCGCCGGCGCGACCGCTGACCGCCGTGACCGACATGCTGCGGACCCGACTCCACGCGTTGCCGCCTCCGCTGTACCGACGCGTCCGCCGACTGTGGCTGTCGATCGTCCCGATCGTCCAGTGCTCGCTGGCCGCCGGAATCGCCTGGTGGGTGGCGGTGGTGGTGTTCGACCATCCGCAGCCGTTCTTCGCGCCCATCGCCGCCGTCCTCTCGCTCGGCCTGTCGTTGGGCAAACGATGGCGTCGATCGGTCGAACTGGTCAGTGGCGTCGTGATCGGCATCCTGGTCGGCGACCTGCTGATCTCGGTGATCGGCTCGGGAGCGTGGCAGATCATCGTGGTGGTCGCGCTCGCGATGGCCATTGCGGTGTTCGTCGACGACGGCCCGCTGATCCCGATGCAGGCGGCATCGTCGGCGGTACTGGTGGCGACGTTGCTACCGCCCGGCGGGGCCGGCGGATTCCACCGGGCGATCGACGCGCTGATCGGTGGCCTCATCGGCATCCTCATCGGCGCGCTGGTCCCGGTGAACCCGGCACACCGGGCCCGGCGCGACGCAGCCGGTCTGCTCGCCACGATGCGCGACGCGGCGCGCCGGCTCGCCCACGGGCTGCGCGACATGGACGAACACGAGGTGTCCGCCGCGCTGGCGTCGGCGCGTGGCACGCAAGAGGCCATCAACACCATGCGGGCCGACATGCGCGGCGGCAAGGAGGTCAGCGCCATCTCGCCGCTGTACTGGAGCTCGCGTGAGCGGCTGCAGCGCATCTCGGCGACCGCCGACCCCATCGACAACGCCGTGCGCAACTTCCGGATCATCGCCCGGCGCGCGCTGGGGATGACGCAGCGCGGCGAGGCGCTCGACCCGGCCATCATCGACATCCTGGACGACGTCGGCGAGGCATTCGAGGTACTCCGCGCGATGATGATCGCCAAGCCGAACGAGGAACCCGATCAGGCCGACGCCGCCCGGGTACTGCGCAGCATCGCGCGCAAGGCCAAACCGGAGCTCGTGGCGCACAGCTCGTTGTCGGAGACGGCGGTGATGGCCGAGATCCGCTCGCTGCTGATCGACATGCTGATGATCAGCGGCCTGCGCCGGTCGTCGGCGGCGGCCACCCTGCGCTGACCGATCCCGCCATGGGCCGGAGCGGAGCGCCGCCCTTGTCATATATGCGAAAAGCTGCATATATTGGCGTCGTCATGGGCCACTCACATTCGCACTCTCACACGCCCGGCGCCGTCGCCGAGCCGGCGGGCCATCGCCGGATCTGGCCGATGGCGGTCGCCGTCGCGATGATCGGCGCGTACTTCGTCGTCGAACTCGTGACCGGCCTGCTGGTCGACTCGCTGGCATTGATCGCCGACGCCGGCCACATGCTCACCGACGTCGTCGCGCTCTGCATGGGGCTGGTCGCGCTGCTGCTGGCCCGGCACGGCTCGGCCACCGACGACCGCAGCTTCGGCTGGTACCGGGCCGAGGTGTTCACCGCCGTCGCCAACGCCGTACTGCTGATCGGTGTCGCGGCCTTCGTGCTCTACGAGGCGATCCGCCGCATCGGCACCGATCCCGAGGTTCCCGGACTCACCCTCATCGTGGTCGCGCTGGTCGGTTTGGCCGTCAACGTGGCGATGATGCTGTTGCTGCGCGCCGATTCCCGGCAGTCGATCGCGGTGCGCGGCGCCTACCTCGAGGTGCTCGCCGACGCGGTCGGCAGCGTGGGGGTGCTTGTCGCCGGCGTCATCGCGCTGACCACCGGCTGGGGGTATGCCGACGTCGTGGCGGCCGTGCTGATCGCGCTGTGGGTGGTGCCCCGGGCGGTGCGGCTCGCGATGGACGCCCTGCGCATCCTCAACCAGCAGGCGCCCGCGCACGTCGACGTCGACGCCCTGCGGCAGGAGCTGGCGGCGATCCCGTCGGTCGACGACGTCCACGACCTGCACGTGTGGTCGTTGACCACCGGGATGGATGTTGCCACCGTGCATCTCGACAGCGACTGCACCAGCAGCGAGGTGCTGACCGCCGCCCAGGTGGTGATGGAGCGCCACGGCCTCGGGCACGCCACGATCCAGGTGGATCCGACCGACGTGCAGCGACGCTGCCGCGACGAACTCCAGTGGTGACCGCGTCCGGATCGCCGTGTACCCCACGTGCGAGGTGGCGATATTCGGTGGCGCGGAGGATGTTCGCTGGGCATCCTGACATCCATGACGACCGACGAACTGGCCTCCCTCACCCGTAAACCCGACCGGGGTGGTGATCGCGCACTGCTCGACGAGGTCCTCGACGAGGCGCGCGTCGGTGTGCTGTCGACGGTCACCGACAACGGCATGCCGTGGTCGGTGCCGATGCTCGCGGCGCGCGACGGTGATCGGCTATTGATCCACGGATCGTCCGGGGCCGGCGCGCTGCGGCACGTCGCCGCCGGTGCGCCGGTGACGTTCACGGCGTTTCTCATCGACGGCCTCGTGGTTGCCCAGACATTGTTCGACCATTCGATCAACTACCGGTCGGCAGTGGTACGCGGCGCGCTAGAGGCCGTCGGGCCCGACGACGCATCCCGCGCCCTCGACGTCTTCTCCGATGCGATCCTGCCCGGCCGCAGCGCCGAGGTGCGTGCGCACACGCGTAAGGAACTGTCGGCGACGGTGATCCTCGCGTTGCCGATCCTCGACGGGTGTTGGCTGACGAAGGCGCGCACCGGTGGGCCCGGCGACGGCGGGGCGGACGGGTGGACCGGTCACATTCCGATGCGGACGATCTACGACGATCCGGTGACCGCGACACCGGGTGCGGTGCCGGACTCGGTGACGAGGCTGACCAACCGCTCGTCGCGTGGTGATGCGGAGGAACAATGAGATCGCCTGTGGCTCAACGGTTGTTGCGCATTCTCGGTGATTGTGCCGCTCGCAGGCCTGCTGTTGCTGCGCACCCGTTGTACCTGTTGATATAAGGTAGGCTAAGCTAACTTTCGTGGACAGGGGTGCTTCCGGATTCAATCGAGTGATGAGCTCCTCGGTGCCGTTGGCGCAGAGCCGTTTCATGACGCCGCGCCGCCGTGCACGCCGCTCTGCGCGGGTCGGGCAGACCGTGTTCGTCACCGTCCTGCTCGCTCTCACGCTGACACAGCTGGGCGCGGGGACCGCGGCTGCGCGTGACCGGGAGGGAGCGGCAACGGTCACCGGACTGACGCAGGTCGACGGCGCACTGTGGGAGATGACCGTCGACTCGCCGACGATGGGGTCGGTCCCGTTCCAGGTGATCCGGCCGAACGGTGCGCCGGCTGGTGCACCCACGCTCTATCTGCTGAACGGCGCCGGTGGCGGCGAGGATGGGGCGAACTGGCTGGCGCAGACCGATGCCCAACAGTTCTTCGCCGACAAGTTCGTCAACGTGGTGATCCCGGCGCGCGGTCTGGGGAGCTATTACACCGACTGGATCGCCGCCGATCCCCGGATGGGACAACCGATGTGGGCGACCTTCCTCACCGACGAGCTGCCTGCAGCAGTGGACCATGCGCTGGCCGGCAACGGCCGCAACGCCATCGCCGGCCTGTCCATGTCGGCGACATCGGTGCTCGACCTCGCCACCATCGCCCCCGGCCTGTACCGATCAGTGGCCGCGTACAGCGGTTGCGCCCGCACCAGCACTCCGGAAGGGGAGGCCGCCGTACGCGGGATCGTGTACGCGGCCGCCGGCGGCGACGCCGACAACATGTGGGGGCCCAGTGGCTCGCCGCTGTGGCGTCAACACGACCCGTATCTGAATGCCGAGAAGCTGCGTGGCACGAGGCTCTACCTGTCCAGCGGCAGCGGTACGCCGGGGCGCTACGACACCCCGAGTGCCCAGGCGCCGGGTGCCCCGCCCATCGCCAACCAGATCCTGGTGGGTGGTGCGCTGGAGGCGGCCACCCGCGCCTGCACCGAAGCCATGGCGAAACGCCTGCGCCAGTTGTCCATCCCCGCGCAGGTGCACCTACCGTCCGCCGGCACCCATTCCTGGGGGTACTGGGAGGATGAGCTGCACCGATCCTGGCCGACCCTGGCAGCGGGACTCGATGACTGAACCGACCACCACCCTCGCCCGGTGGCGCGCGACCGCGGACCGTTGCGCGGACGCGATCGCCGTGTGCAGCCCCGACGGTTCGGTCACCTACGGCGAGGCTCGTGACCACGCCGACGAGCGCGGCCGTGCCCTGGCCGCCGCCGTCGACGAACCCGGCCGGCCGGTCGCGGTCGACGTGGAGTCCGACGTCGACTCGGTGCTCGCCGTGCTGTCGGTGTTGTGTTCGGGGCATCCGGTGATCCTGCTCGACCCGCTGCTGCCCGACGAGCGGCGCGATCACATCCTCGCGTTGTCGGGGGCCCGCAGGTTCTACCCCGCGGCGATCGCCGCCCTGCCCGCATCCGCCACCCCGGTGCCCGAGCCGGGACCGCTCGATCCGTCGATCCTGATCTTCACCTCCGGCTCCACCGGAAAACCCAAGGGGCTGATTCATTCCCAGCGCGGCTGGGTCAACCAGGCCGACGACGGCCACGAATTTCTCGGCCTCGGTCCGGGTGATCGGATGGCGGTGCTGCTGCCCATCGGTTTCGGCGCGGGCGTCGACTGCCTGGTGATGGGCTTGCTCAACGGGGCCACCCTGCTGCTGTGGGATGTACGCCGACGTACCACCGCCGGACTGCGCGACTGGCTCGATGCCGAGGCCGCGACAACCGCCCACTGCACACCGTCGCTGCTCCGGTCGTGGCTGGGTGACCTGGATGCCGACGCCGCCCTCCCGGCGCTGCGTCTGCTCTCGACCTGTGGCGAGCCGGTCCGCGGTGCCGATGTCACCCGGCTACGGCGCACGCTCATGCCGTCCGGTGTGTTCTGCAGCTGGTCGGGCTCCTCCGAGATGGGCAACCTCGCATTCCATCTCGTCGGCCCGGATCGGGATGTGCCCGACGGAGTCCTGGCGGTGGGTGTTCCGGCCCGAGACAAGCATGTCCGAATCGTCGACGATGACGGCAACGACGTCGCCGACGGCCAGGCCGGCGAGATCGTGGTCGAGTCCGGTCACCTGGCCCTGGGATATCACAACGACCCCGAGCTCACCGCCGCCCGATTCGAAGCACTGGGCAATGGCCGGACACGCTTGCGCACCGGCGATCTGGGTCGTCTTGACGACACCGGCATGCTGCACCTGATGGGTCGGCGCGACGACGCGATCAAGGTGCGCGGGTACCTGGTGGAGCCGGCGGAGGTGGAGACCGCGCTGCGGGCCATGTCGTGGACCGTCGACGCCGTGGTGTCCGCGAATGCCGCACGCACCCAACTCGTCGCACACGTGGCCGTCGCCCCGGACACCTGGACGCCATCACCCGCCGAGGTGCGCACGGCGTTGGCCACGACCTTGGCGCCCTGGATGATTCCGCGCGACGTGGTCATCATGACCGACCTGCCACGCAACGAACGCGGGAAGGTGGATCGGGCGGCGTTGCCGCAACCGGAACGTCGGCGCGACCCGGAGCCGGTGCGTGGACCCACCGAGTCGGCCCTGATGCATCTGTGGTGCGACGTGTTGGGAGTCCCCGACGTGGGCCGCGACGAGGATTTCATCTCGCTGGGCGGTGACTCGCTGGCCGCGGCCACAATGCTGGCCGAACTGCGCGAGCGGTGGCTGGTCGACATCTCGACAGCGGAATTCGTCGCCGCCCCCACGATCGCCACCCTCGCCGCGCTGCTCGACGATGCGCATCGCGAGCGGGTGGCGTCCGGCACGATCAGCACCGTGCGGGCCGGGAGTGGGCAACCGGTGTTCCTCATCGCCGGCGCGGGCAGCCCGGCGGCGAGTCTGGTACCGCTGGCACGCCGGATCGACGGGGATCGAAAGGTCTTCGGACTGCAGGCACACGGATTGGAGCAACGCGGCCGCGCCGACCGGTCGATCCGGTCGGCGGCCCGGCGCGCCGTCCGCGACATCACGGCAGCGGTCGACAACGGTCCCTACCTGATCGGCGGCTACTCCTTCGGTGCCTTCGTGGCGGTCGAGGCGGCGACCATCCTGCGGGACCGCGGCGAGGACTGCGCTCAGGTCGTCCTCATCGATCCCGTCTTCGAGCCAGAACTCCTGCACCGGGTCTGCGGCGATGTGCCGCAAGGGAATCGGGCGCACAAGGCTACACGGCGCCTCCTGGGCGACAGGTCGGCCGCACTGCCCGATCGCGGAGTCACCGAGCACGCCGACGACGGCCCGACGTCTCAGCCCGCCTGGCAGCGGTGGTGGAATGCGGTGGCGATGCGGGGGCTGGTTGCGACCGCCGGGCTGGTGCGGCTACCCACCACCCTGCAGTGGACCGTCTTCTGGGATCTGGGCCGTCAACTGATCCGCCGGCATCGACCGACGCCGTATGCCGGTCCGGTCACGGTGATCCGGGCAACGACCAATCCGGACGACCCCGGCGTGTGGAAGCGGTTGGCCACCGGCGACCTCACCGTGGCCACGGTACCCGGAGACCATCACTCGATGATGCGCGAACCGCTGGTGGCCGAGACCGCGGCGGCGGTGGACCGCGCCATCTCCGCCGATGCCGGAGCGCGGTGCGCTCTGCGGGCGGTCACATCGTGAGAACTGTTGCGGCGGTGATCGCGTCGTTCGAACCGGGACCGGAACTGGTGAAGTCGGTCGAGGCGGTTGTCGGTCAGGTCGAATCGGTGTATGTCGTCGACGACGGCTCGCCCTCGTTGAACGGGCCGACAGCCGACCGTGTCCGAGCGCACCTCGACGCATGCGCATCGCTGGGCGCCCACGTCCTCGGGACACCGATGAACAGCGGCATCGGACACGCCCTCAACCGCGGCGTCCGCGCGGCACTGGCGTCCGGGGCCGACGCCATCCTCACCCTCGATCAGGACTCGGTCATCGACGACGACTATGTGGCGTCGGTGACTGTGCACCTCGACCTGGCCGCCTCCGTCGGGATCGACGATGCGCTCGCCTCACCGGCCACCATCAACGGTGAGGTCGCACCGTTCTGGTTCGCGCACCAGGGGTTGACCCTTGCTTTCGAACCGCTCCAGTCGGGACTCGTCATCACCCGCAGTGTGTTCGAGAAGGCCGGACTCTTCGAGGAGGGGCTGTTCATCGACTGCGTCGACACCGAGTTCTATCTGCGCGCCCGCGCACACGGGGCGCATGCGCTGATCGTGCCCGGCACCGACATCCGGCATCGCCTGGGTCGGCCGGCGCGGTGGACCCCGCCGCGACCGGTGCGAAAGCTGCTGCGCGGCCGGCCGGCCGGAGCCGCGATCGAGTTCTCCGAGGACGCGCCGTTTCGGCACTACTACATCGCACGCAACCGGCTGGCGTTGTACCGCAGATACGGTGGTGCCGAGAAGCTGTGGGTGACGGCGTCGGTACTCAAGGACTCGTTCGTCCGGGGCCGGGCGATGTTGATCGGCAGTGAGCGTGTGTCCCGCACCTATTTCACCGTGGCCGGGGTCCGCGCCGCGGTGCGCGGGGAGACCGGTCGTATCCCGTCGCGGACGGTGCTGCGCGGGGAGCGCCTGCGCCCACGCCGTGTCACGACACCGGAGGCACGTGTGGGTGCCGAGCGCGCCGCGCCGGAGTTGGTGTCGGTGATCATCCCCGTCCGCGATGGCGTCGACGTCATCGACACTCAGCTGGACGCGCTCGGCGCGCAAACCTATCAGCGCCCATTCGAAGTGATCATCGCCGACAACGGGTCCCGCGACGGCCTCCGCGAACACATCGAACACCACCCGCTGCGCGAGCGGCTGAGCCTGGCATGGGTCGACGCGTCGGCACGCGGCGGCGGCTCCTTCGCCCGCAACGCCGGCGCGCATGCGGCGGCCGGCGACTTCTACGCGTTCTGCGACGGCGACGACCGTGTCTACCCGCAGTGGCTCGAGCACATGACCGCTGCGGCGATGCGCTACGACGCGGTCGGCGGTGCGGTCGAGACACATTCGCTCAATTCCGCCGATGCACAGAGCTGGCGTGACATGCTGCCACCGGAGACACCCTATGAATTCCCGGGTTTCCTGCCGGTGTCACCGACCTGCAACTTCGGTGTCTGGGCGGACATGTTCGCGAAGGTGAACGGTTTCGACGTCGAGTACGACCGTGGCGCCGAGGATTCCGACTTCGCGATTCGCGTGCAGCTCGCCGGCGGAGTACTCGGGCACGCGCCGCAAGCCCTGGTCGCCTACCGTCTGCGGGACACGCTGCCAGGGATCTGGAGCCAGTCGGTGATGTGCGGTGAGGGTGATGCCCAGCTCTACTCCGACTACCGCGCCTACGGCCTGCCCCGCCGGCCCTGGTACGGGACGGTGGATGTGGTGCTCTATCTCGTGCTGCGCAACCCGCTGCTGCCCACCGCGATCACGCGGGTCCCGACCGGTCGCTGGCTGTTCCACGCCGGTAACCTGGTGGGCCGCATCAAGGGCAGCATCCGGCATCGCGCGTACTACGTGTGAACACCTCACCCACGTAGCGCTGCCCGCCGGTAGCCGATCAGGGCGGGACCGGTGAACACCACCAGCACCGCGGCCGACCAGGCCGAGGTCAGCATCAGCGGCTGCAGCAGTGCTCCGCCGGTCGCCATCGCCTTGATGGCCTCCACCCCGCAACTGAGCGGCTGATATTCGACGATCGGGCGCAGCCAACCGGGGTAGGCGTCGGCGGGGACAAAGCCGGTGTTGAAGAACATGGCCAGATTGGTGCCGATCGCCACCCATTCGACGATGTGGGAGTCGCGCGAGAGCAACGCCAGCGCGGTCACCATCATCGAGAACGACAATCCGAAAGCGGTTGCCACACCCAGGATGCCGAGATATCCGAGGACTCCGGTCTCGATGCGGAAACCGATGGTGGTGCCGACGAGCAGGATGAAGCTCACGGTGACCACCACCCGCACCGCCTCGGCGGCGAGTCGGCCCGTCATCGCGGCGGCCCGGTGGACCGGCAGGGTCCACATCCTGGTCAGCAGGCCCGATGTCCGTTCGCGCCGCAGGCCGAGACCGCTGATCGAGGCTCCCGACATCGCGCCGATCAGAGCCACCATCGGCACCATTCCGAATGCGTACGAGGTACCGGAGTGGTCACTGACCGAGCGGTCGAGCACCAGCCAGAACAACAGCACCATCAGTGCCGGGAACAACAGTGATTGCAGTAGCGTCGCCGGATCCTTGCTCCACTTCACCAGGATTCGCTGCGCCTGCAGGCCGGCCCCGCGCATCAGGGCAAGCACACTCTGCTCCGGTGCCCACATGTCGCCTTCCGGGAAGGGGAGTGGCCCGGTGGTCGACGTGGCGATGTCGGCGGGCGTCGCGTGGTTCATGCGTGGGCCCGCCGATGGGTCTGGGTGTAGTGGGCCACGCCGACGAAGACCACCGCGAGACCCACGAGCCAGCCGAGCGCGGGTGCCGCGGTGTGCATCGTCGGCTCGCCGGCCGCGAGTTCCCGCATGGTCGCGGAGAAGTGGGAGATGGGCTGATTGCGGGCGAACGGTTGCGCCCACTCCGGGAAGGCGTCCTCCGGGACGAAGCCGGTGGACAGCAGACCCAGCACCAGTTGCGGCAACACCAACAACTGTGAGGTGGCCTCCGGACTTCGGGCGATCAACCCCAACGAATCGGCGCCGATCGCCAGGACCAGTCCCAGGGCGAGCGCGAACGCGACGAAGCCCAGTGTGTCCAGAGGGTCTCCGTCGAACGAGAAGCCCAGCACGGCCCCGAACAGCAGGGCCGCGGCCATCGAGATCACCGATCGGATCATCGAGGTGCTCATCCGGGCGCACAACGGCACGAGCGGGCGGACCGGCATCGACGCCAGCCGACGACTCATCCCACGCAACTTGTCCAACGTGGCGCGCTGTGCCGCGGCGACCGCGGTGAACGCGATGGCCTGCAGCACGATGATCGGCATCAGGAACTGCGCGTAGTCGATCCCCCGGTCGGCCATGATCAGCCGCAGGGGCAGATAGAAGCCGAGCGCGAACACCACCGGCATCACCACCGCGATCACGAATTCGCCCTCGGAGTGCGCCGAGCGAACCGCGCGCCCCGTCGCGGTGACCCATTGACGCCAGAACACCGGACCGCGGGCGAACACATCCGGGTCGGATCGGTCCGGCCACACGACCGGAAGCGGTGCCGTCATCGGCCGACACCGACCTGATCAGCGGTCGATCCGGTCAGCGTCAGGAACACGTCGTCGAGGGTCGGTTTACGCAAGCCCACATCGACGAGGCCCACACCAGCAGTGCGTGCGAGGGTGATCACCTGTTCCATGGTCTGGACCCCGTCGGGCGCCGCGAGTGTCACCGCACCGTTGTCTGACACCGAAGCGCGGTGTGCGGCACCGAGTTCCCGGGTGATGGCCACAACGAGCGTTGTGCTCTGGTTGGGATTGCGCAGGATCGCCTCGCAGTAGGTGCCGCCGACCTGATGCTTCAGTGAGTCGGCGCTGCCCTCGGCGACGACCCGGCCACGGTCCATCACGATGATGTTGTCGCTGAGCAGATCGGCCTCTTCGAGGTACTGCGTGGTGAGCAGTGTGGTGATCCCGTCGGCGCGCAGGGTCTCGACCAACGACCACACCGCCTGCCGACTGCGTGGATCGAGGCCGGTCGTCGGCTCGTCGAGGAACATCACCGACGGTCGGGTCACCAGCCCGCAGGCGATGTCGAGGCGTCGACGCATACCGCCGGAGTATGCGTACACGGGGCGCTTGGCGGCGTCGGTCAACCCGAACCGTTCCAGTAGGTAGTCGGCGCGCTCGCGTGCCGCGCCGCGGCGTAGTCCGAGCATTCGGCCGAAGAACACGAGATTGTCTCGGCCACCGAGGGTTTCGTCGAGCGCCGCATACTGTCCGGTCATCGAGATGACGTTGCGGACACCGGCGGGGTCATCGACCAGATCGTGCCCACACACCTCGGCCGAACCGGAATCGGGCGCGATCAGCGTGCACAGCACGTCCACCAGCGTGGTCTTCCCGGCACCGTTGGGACCGAGGATGCCCAGCACGCCGCCGCGTGGGACGTCGAAGGTCACCCCGTTGAGCGCATGGACCGATTCGAACGACTTGTGCAGGTCACGAACCGTGACCGCCGGATCCACAACTGACGTGGAGACATTGTGGCCCTGGGCATTACGAGGACGGACGCCCATTGTATTCTCACCCATCCCGCTACTCTCGACAGTGCCTCTCTCGTTGGTCAACGTAGCAAGGTCCATAGGGGCCATGAACCGCGCACTCGTTGACGATGGACGAACCACGGCGTTCGGTCGGTCGGATGCCGGTTAGGTTAGCCTTTGCTCTGTAGGTTACCCTAACCAAATGCTGACGCGGAACGCTAGGTCAGGACGCCACCCGCTCACTGCCGGACGGCTGTCATCGGCGTGCAGAGGTGCTCGGACAATGTCCCCGACAACGTGATGCGTGAGTGATGGTGATCGATCAATCGCCGGCCGAGCATGTGGTGCCCCTCTCGGCGGCCCAGCGCAGTATGTGGTTCGCCCAGCAGCTCGTCCCCGACGTCCCGCTGAACATCGCGCAGTACGTTGATGTCCGCGGCGACCTGGACCGGGCACTGCTGACCGAGGTGGGCCGCCAGGTGGCCCGCGACCTGCACGTCGGCATGATGCGACTGGTGCCCGGCACCACACCGGACGGGGTGCCGCAGCAGATGTTCGATGACTCGCTGCGCGATGAGATGCTTCATCTGGACTTCCGCGGCCGCGCTGACCCCGAGGCCGACGCGCGCGCCTGGATGGACGCGGAGTTCCGCCGCCCAGTGGATCTGCTGGCGGATCGGCTCATCGAGTCGGCGACGATCCGGATCGCCGACGATCGCCATTTCTGGTACACGCGTGTGCATCACATCGTTCTGGACGGCTACGGTGCGGCAACGTTCTCCCACCGTGCGGCCGAGGTCTACACCGCGCGCGTGGCCGGCCTGCCCGTCCCGCCGAGCCGCGCCGGGAGCATCGCCGACCTGCACGCCGACGACCTGGCCTACCGCGAGTCGGCTCGGTATGAGCGTGATCGCGAGTACTGGTCGCAATCGCTGCGCGACCTGCCCGAACCGGTGCGACTGGCCGACCCCGACCCAGCCGTCACCCCGCGCACCCACACCTGCGGAGATGCCCTCGACCCCGTCCTGAGCGACCGGCTCGCCGAACGCGCCAGCGCCTTCGGCACGGCGCTGCCCTCCCTGGTCACCGCCGCGGCCGCATTGTTCCTCGCCCAGGGCACCGGCGCCGACGACGTGGTCCTGAGCCTGCCGGTGTCCGCGCGCACCAATGCCCTGCTGCGCCGATCGGGCGGCATGGTGAGCAACGTGGTCCCGATCCGCAGCCGGATCACCGCCGAGACCACCGTCGCCGAACTCGTCGCCGGCGTGACCGCAGAGATGAGTGGGGCACTGCGGCGGCAGCGGTACCGCTTCGAGGACATGCGCCGCGACATGACCGACGGCGCCGCCGCGCGTCCGGCCACCGCCGACGTCGGACGCGGCTTCTTCGGGCCCGCGGTCAACGTGATGACCTTCCGATCCGAGACGCGGCTGGGCGAGTGCACGGGCCGCAGCTACATCCTCACCACCGGGCCGGTGGAAGATCTGTCGTTCACCATCTACACCGGCACCGGGTCGACGCGAATCGAGTTGGAGGGCAACGCCGCGGCATATCCGCCGGACACTCTGCGCGACCACCACCGGCGTTTCCTGCGGGTGCTGGCGCAACTGGTCGATGCACCGGGAGACCGGCGCGCGCTGGCCCTCGACTCCTTCACCGACGACGAACGCGCCCGGCTGATCCCGGCCGCAGGGCCGGCCGCCGCCACATCTGTCACGTTGCCCGACCTGTTCGCCGCGGTCACCGACCGGCACGCGGCGATGACCGCCCTCATCTCCGGCGACACCGACCTCACCTACGCCGAACTCGGCGCCAGGGTCAACCGGTTCGCCCGCGTCCTCATCGACCGCGGGGTTGGCCCGGGCAGCCTGGTCGCCGTCGTGCTGCCACGCAGTCCGTTGTCGGTGGTCACCGAACTCGCCGTGCTCGCGGCCGGCGCTGCGTTCCTCCCGATCGATCCCGAGTCGCCCGCCGACCGTATCCGCTTCCTGCTCGCCGACAGCGCTGCCGACCACGGCATCACCGCACCCGGGCACGACGATGCGCTCCCGGAGACGAGCGGTACGACCCGCTGGCACCGCTGCTACTCGCCGGAGATCCTGGACCGGCACCGGGCCGCTTCTCCGGAGCCGATCACCGATGCCGACCGCCTCCGGCCGCTGCGTGTCGACGATCCCGCCTACCTCATCTACACCTCGGGATCGACCGGCCGGCCCAAGGGTGTGCTGGTGTCCCACCGCGGACTGTCGTCGCTGGCGGCCGAGCAGAACCGGCGCTACGAGGTCGGACCGGGCGCAGTCACACTGCATTTCGCGTCCCCGAGCTTCGACGCATCGATCCTCGAACTGCTGCTCGCCTTCGCCTCCGGCGCCACCATGGTGATCGCGTCCACCGACGTGTACGGCGGCGCGGAACTGGCCGCACTGCTGCGCGGATCGCGGGTCACCCACGCCTTCATCACTCCGGCCGCCCTGGCGTCGGTTCCGGACACCGACCTCGACGACCTGCACACCGTCATCGTGGGCGGGGAGGCCTGCCCGCCGGAACTGGTCCGGCAGTGGGCGGTCGGGCGCCGGATGTTCAACGCCTACGGCCCCACCGAGACCACCGTGATGGCCGCACTGGCCGGGCCCATGCGCGGCTGCGAACCCGTGACGATCGGCCGGCCGATCACCGGAACCACCGCGGTGATCCTCGACCGCCGGCTGCGGCCGGTCCCGATCGGTTCGACCGGCGAACTCTACCTCGGCGGAGTCGGGGTGGCACTCGGCTACCACCGCCGAAACGCGCTGACCGCAGGCCGATTCGTGGCCGACCCGTATGGCGGTCCCGGCGCCAGGATGTACCGGACCGGCGACCTCGCGCGCTGGACCGCCGACGGCGAACTCGACTATCGGGGCCGAGCGGACCGGCAGGTCAAGATCCGTGGATTCCGCATCGAACTCGGTGAGGTCGAAGCCGCCCTGGCCGCGGTGCCCGGGGTCGACTTCGCCGCCTGCGACGTGCGCGGTGACGCCGGCGCGCCGATGCTGGTGGGCTACCTGACCGGCGACGTCGCCCACGACGAGGTCACCACCACGCTGCGCCGTCGTCTCCCGGCGCACATGGTGCCGGCCGCCCTGGTCACGGTGACGACGATCCCGCTGACCACCTCCGGCAAACTGGATCGCGCCGCGCTGCCCGCGCCGAGGTTCGACGCCGCCGACTACGTGCGACCCGAGACGGATGCGGAGCGGCTTGCGGCGGAGGTCTTCGCCGAGATCCTCGACGTCGGTGAGGTGGGGCGCAACGACGACTTCTTCGCGCTGGGCGGCAACTCGCTGATCGCCACCCAGGTGGTGGCCGCGATCAACGACCGCCTGGCCACCACCGTCCCGGTGCGCTGGATCTTCGAGTCCCCGACGGTCGCGGCACTCGGACTGCGGCTCGATCAACAGCCGGGTGGTGACGACGGCCCACAGCTGCGCCCGGTGCCCGCCGATGGCCGCGCCACCCCGCTGTCGCCTGCGCAGCACCGCATGTGGGTCCTGAACCAGTTCGACCCCGACTCGGCGATGTACAACATCCCGATCGCCCTGCGGCTGCGTGGGCCACTCGACGTGGCGGCGCTCACCGCCGCCGTGACCGACCTGCTCGACCGGCACGAACCGCTGCGCACGGTGTACCCGGACACACCCGACGGCCCGATCCAGGAAGTCCTCGACGTCGCCGACGTGACCCTCGAGCTGACCGGTGACATCCGCAGTGTCCCGGAATCCGAACTGTCGGCCACGCTCGTCGAACTCGCCGCGGCCGGATTCGACGTGAGCGCGACGCCACCGATCCGCGCGCACCTCCTGCGGGTGGCCGACGACGACCACGTGGTGCTCTGCGTGGTGCACCACATCAGCGCCGACGGGTCCTCGACCGCGCCACTGGCCCGGGATCTGGCGGTGGCCTACCGGAACCGCCGTCTCGGGGAGCAACCCGGCTGGCAACCGCTACCGGTGACCTACCGCGACTACACCCGCTGGCATCACGTCCTGATGGGCAGCGAGTCCGACCCGGCGTCCACGATCGCGCGGCAACTCGCCTACTGGCAACACCAGCTCGACGGACTGCCGGAACGACTCGAGCTACCCACCGACCGCCCCCGCCCGGCCGCCCTGCGCGGACACTGCGGCGAGGTGCGTACCGAACTGTCACCGACCGTGGTATCAGGTCTGCGGTCGGTGGCCGAGTCCACCGGGACGACACCGTTCATGGTGGCGCACACGGCTCTTGCGGTGACGCTGGCGCGGTTGTCCGGCAGTGACGACATCGCGGTCGGCACCCCGGTCGCGGGGCGTGGCCACCGGAGTCTGGTCGATCTGGTCGGCATGTTCGTCGGAACCCTGGTGCTGCGCACCCGGTTGCATCCCGGCGACGATTTCCGGACCGTGCTCACCGCCGTCCGCGACACCGACCTGGATGCGTTCGACCGCGCCGACATCCCGTTCGACCGACTCGTCGACCTGATCAACCCGGTGCGCTCGGCGGCGCACCATCCGCTGTTCCAAGTCGGCTTCTCCTATCAGAACATGGCGCCCACCCACCTGACCCTCGACGACCTCGAGGTCGAGGTCATCGAACAATCGGCCGGCATGGCCAAATCCGAACTGCACCTGACGATCACCGAGACCGACACCGGAATGTCCGTGCTGTGGGATTTCGACCGCGACCTCTACGATGAGTCCACCGTGTCACGCTGGCACGACCTGTGGACCGCCATCGTGGAGGCTGCCGTCGCCGACCCGAGCCGGGCCATCGGTGATCTCGCCGCCCCAGATCTCACCGCCCCCGGTCTCTCCGCCGGTGCGGGCAGTGCCGGGGTGCTCATCGGGGCGCGCGCCGAATCCGGTGTGCAAACGCTGCCCGATCTGCTCGACGCCGCGGCGGATCGGTCGCCCGACGCGATCGCGATCTGGAGCGAAACCGCCGACACCGTGGTCGAATCCACGTATCGGGCCACGGCATGCCGCACCAACCGACTCGCCCGCCTGCTGATCGATGCCAGGGTGGGACCAGAAAGCCGGGTGGTGGTGGCGATGGCGCGCTCGCCGCGCATGGTGGAGGCGATCCTCGCCGTGCTGCGTGCGGGTGGCGCCTACGTGCCGATCGACCCGGACGCACCGATCGAGCGCACCGCGCGGATCATCGAATCCACCTCGCCGGCAGTGATCCTCACCGACGCCGACCTCCCACACCTCACCACATCGGCCGCCTCGCTGGTCGATCTACGCATCGCCGAGGTCGACCGATTCGCCGGTCACCCCGTCACCGACGCCGAGCGCCGCCGCCCGCTGCGCGCCGACAACACCGCCTACGTCATCCACACCTCCGGGTCGACCGGCACACCCAAGGGAGTCGCCGTCTCACACGGCGCGATCGCGACCCAACTGCGATGGAAACGCTCCGCGTATCCCATCGGGGCCACCGACACGGTGCTGCTCAAGACACCCATCACCTTCGATCTGTCGGTGTGGGAACTGTTCTGGCCGCTGGTCTCCGGTGCGCGACTCGCCCTCGCGGCAGCCGGCGGGCACCGGGACGCGGGCTACCTGGGCGTGGTGTGCGAGCGGGCCGGTGTGACCGCGGCCCACTTCGTGCCATCGCTGTTGGAGGCCTACCTCGACTCGCGCGCCGACGGCACCGTCGCCGATCATGCGACGCTCGACACCGTCCTGTGCATCGGCGAGGCGTTGCGCCCGGCCACGGCCCGACGCGCCGCCACCGAGCTCGGCGTCCGCGTGGTGAACCTCTACGGACCCACCGAGGCCGCCGTCGGCATCACCGAACACCGTTGGCATGCCGACGAGGCCGCCTCGGTGACCGTCCCGATCGGCCGGCCGGTCGCCGGTTCCGACGCCCTGGTGCTCGACCGCCGGCTGCATCCGGTGCCGGCCGGGGTCACCGGCGAGCTCTACCTGGCCGGACCGCAGTTGGCGACCGGCTACCAGGGGCGCGCCGACCTCACCGCCGAACGGTTCGTGGCCGACCCGCGGGATGTGGGCCGGCGGATGTACCGCACCGGTGACCTGGTGCGTGTGAATACCGACGGCGAACTGGAATATCTGGGCCGCAACGACTTCCAGGTGAAGATCCGCGGTCAGCGCATCGAACTCGGCGAGATCGAACAAGCACTCATCCACGACACCGACGTCAGCGGCGCAGCCGTGGCCGTCCATCACGGCGACACCCTGGTCGCCTACCTGGTGCCCCGCCCCGGTGTATCCGTCGATCCCGACGAGGTCCTGGCACGCGCACGCGCGGTGCTGCCCGGCTACATGGTGCCGGCCGCGGTGATGATTCTCGACGAGTTGCCGCTGGGTGTACACGGAAAGCTGGACCGTTCCCGGTTACCGGTGCCGGAGCGCGCCGCGACGCCCTACGCCGCGCCGGCGACCCCGACCGAACACGTCCTCGTCGACATCCTCACCGACCTGCTCGACGGCCGCACCGCCGACGACCAGCCGATCGGCCGCGACGACTCGTTCTTCGGCCTCGGCGGCAACTCCCTGCTCGCGACGCGGTTCTCGGCACAGGTCGGCCGTCGGCTGGGTCGCGACGTGCCGGTGCGGGCGGTGTTCGAGGCACCGGTCATCGCCGATCTCGCCCGCTGGGTGGAGTCGGCACCGGTGGCCGATCGCCCCGCCATCGGAGCGCTGACACGTCCGGAGGTGCTGCCGCTGTCGCGGTCGCAGCACCGGATGTGGCTGATGGAACAATTCGCCCCGGGAACCGGTCTCTACAACCTGCCCGTGGCCGTCCGGCTGGCCGACACCCCCGATCCCGACACACTGCGCGCGGCACTGCGGCAGGTCATCGAGCGGCACGAGGTGCTACGCACCGTCTATCCCGACGACGGCGGTGTGCCGCGGCAGCTGGTGCTGCCTGCCGACGACGCCGTGGCCGATGTCGCCGGCGGCCTCGACGACGATCGTGTGGTCTCCGAAACCGAACTCGGCGCGACCATCACATCGATCGCGGCCGAGGGATTCGACCTCTCTACCCGAATCCCGGTGCGGGTCCGGCTGCTGCGTACCGATGCCGACTTGACGGTGCTGGTGCTGGTGTTGCATCACATCGCCGCGGACGGGTGGTCGTTCGGGCCACTGCTGCGCGACCTGCTCGCCGCCTACACCGGTGCGGACACCGCACCCGCCCTGCCCGTCCAGTACGCCGACTTCGCGCTCTGGCAGGCGCAGCTGCTCGGTGACGACGCGCATCCCGCCCACCCGTCGCTGCACCGTCTGCGCGAGTACTGGCGCGGGGTGCTCACCGATGCGCCCGGGCCGCTGCCGCTGCCCACCGACCGGCCCCGCCCGGTACATCCCACACATCGCGGCGCCACTCTCGACACCCACCTCGATCCCGAACTGATCGGTGCGGCCGACGACTTCGCGCGCAGTCGGCAGGCGTCACTGTTCCACGTACTGCATGCCGCGCTCGCGGTGACCCTCGCACGGTTCAGCGGTACCGCCGACATCACCATCGGCACCCCGGTTTCGGGACGGGGTGCCGCCGAACTCGACGACCTCATCGGCATGTTCGTCGAGACCGTGGTGCTGCGCACCCGCATCGACGAATCCGTCTCCGCCGCAGAACTCCTGCGTCAGATCCGCGACGTCGACGTCGCCGCCATCGCGAACGGTGAGGTGCCATTCGACGAACTGGCCGCACAATACGAACCCGACCGCTCTGGCTCCCACCATCCGCTCTTTCAGGTGATGCTCGCCGTCGGGGACCCGGCTCCCGAGATCGCCGGCGCCACCCTGATCGACGCCGAGCTGCCGGTGGCGCGCTTCGACCTGCACGCCACGGTCGATCTGCCCGCCGATGCCACGACACCCGACCGTCCGGTGCGGATCCGCTGGACCTACGCCACCGATCTCTTCGACGGGGCGACGGTGTCGCAGGTGGCCGAACAGTTCCGTGCCGTGCTGTCGGAGTTGCCCGTCCAGCCGACCCGAGCGGTGCACCGGACGGCAGGCCCGGACGTGGCAGGCCGCCATCGGATGATTGCCGAGTGGGGCCAGACCCCGGCGCCCGCACCGATTCTCGGGGTCAGTCATCCGGGCCGCACCCTCGCCGACCTGCTGCCGATCGCGGCAGACCGCACCCCCGACGCGGTCGCCGTGGTGACGGAGACCGACACCGTCACCTTCGCCGACTTCGCCGCTCGCGTCGCACGCACCGCGCGGATGTTGATCGCCGCCGGTGTCGCACCCGAACACACGGTCGCGGTGGTGGTGGAACGCTCACTGGACATGCTGGTCGCCGTGCATGCCACCGTTGCCGCAGGCGGCGCCTATGTGCCCGTGGATCCGTCCTGGCCGGCACAACGCATCGACACCATGCTGCGTGCGGTGCGCCCGGTCGTCGCCTTCACCCGCGAAGACCGCCATCTGCCGGCCGACCTGCCGACCCGCGTCGTCGACCCCGCCGATCCGTGCAGTGACTGGCCGGACTCGACGGTGACCGACAGTGACCGGCGTGCCCCATTGCGGCCACAACACCCCGCCTACGTGCTGTTCACCTCCGGTTCCACCGGCACGCCGAAAGCCGTGGTGGTGCCCCATGCCGGCATCGTCAACCGCCTCGACTGGATGCAGTCGGGGTACCCGGTGGACGAGTCGGATGTGATTGTGCACAAGACGCCCGCCATCTTCGACGTGTCCGTGTGGGAGTTGTTCTGGGGCTTGGCGACCGGTGCGCGGACGGTGCTCGCGCCGGCCGACGCCCACCGCGATCCGTATCGGATCGCCGAGTTGCTGCGCGACCACGCGGTCACCGTGGTGCACTTCGTGCCGGCCATGCTCGACACCTTCCTCGCCGCGCTCCCCGCCGACGCGCGGTTCCCGGCGTTGCGGCACGTGGTCACCAGCGGGGAGGCGTTGGGCTCACCGGCCGCCGCAGAACTGTTGCGGCGCACGCCGGGACGTCTGCACAACCTGTACGGACCCACCGAGGCCGCGGTCGACATCACCGCCGCCACCGTGCGGGCCGACGAGATCGCGGACCGGCCGGTCCCGATCGGCCGGCCGGTCCCCGGCGGGCAGGTCTACGTCCTCGACCGCTACCTGCGACCCGTGCCGTCCGGGGTCACCGGCGAACTCTATCTCGGTGGCATCCAGCTCGCCCGCGGCTACCACGGTCGCGGGGACCTCACCGCGGCCCGGTTCGTCGCTTCACCGTGGGCACACGGCGCCCGGTTGTATCGGACCGGCGACCTCGTGCGCTGGCGCACCACCGATCATGCCGCGTCCCCGGTACTGGAGTACCTGGGCCGCACCGACTTCCAGGTGAAGATCCGCGGCCAGCGGGTGGAACTCGGCGAGATCGAAACCGTGCTCGCCGCACATCCCGCGGTGGCCGCCGCGGTCGTCGTGGTCCACCCCGATCGCCGGCTCGGTGAGCAGCTCGTCGGGCATGTGGTGGCGCATACCGAGGCAGATCCGATCGACGAGCGGCTGCTGCGCGCTCATCTGCGGGAGATGCTGCCCGAACACATGGTGCCCGCGCACATCGTGGTCAGTGACGCCTTCCCGCTCGGGACCGGCGGCAAGGTCGATCGCCGCGCATTGCCCGCACCCACCCGATCCGCCGCACCCGCCCGATCCCGAGGCCCACAGACCGCGGCGGAGCGGGTGGTGGTGGCGGTGTTCACCGAGATCCTCGGGGTCGAGGTCGGGGTGGACGACGACTTCTTCGAGTCCGGCGGCAACTCGCTGGCGGCCACGCGCATCGTCGCGGGCGTCGCGCAGCGGCTCGGCGTGCAGGTACCCGTGCGAGCCGTGTTCGACGGGCGCACGGCAGCGGCGGTGGCCGCGGCCGCGGATGCGCTCGGCCCGAACACGCCGGGCCCGAATGCGGCGGCCCTGCGGCCGCGACCCGCCGAGCTCCCGCTGTCGGCGGCCCAGCGGCAGATGGTGGTGCACAACCGTATTCACCCCGACTCTGCGGCCTACCGCATCGTCGCGCCGGCGCGGGTGCCCCAGGCCATTGACGGCGCGGCGCTGCGGGCGGCGCTCGCCGATGTCCTCGACCGCCACGAGATCCTGCGCACCGTCTATCCCGACGGCAGTGCGGGGCAGGGGCCCACCCAACGCGTGCTCGAGCCGGGACCCGGGCAGATCGCCGACCTCGTCCGCATCGTCGACGGCCCGCTGCCCGCCGGTGCGTCCGTCGAGGAATCGCTGATGGCCGCCGGCCTCGCCGAACCGGTGGACCTGAGCACCGACCTGCCGTTGCGGCTGCTGCTGCGCCCCGTCGACTCCGACGCCACGAGTATCGTGCTCGTGGTCCACCATGTTGCCGCCGATGGTTGGTCGCTGCGCATCCTGGCGCGGGACCTGGCCGAGGCCTACACGGCGCGCTGCGCCGGACACGCTCCGCAGTGGTCGCCGCTGCCGCTGCAGTACGCGGATCACGTGCTGCGCACCGGCCGGCGTCTCGGTTCCGCCGATGACGAGACCTCGCTGCTGGCAGAGCATCTGCGTCACTGGCGGGAAGTGCTGGCCGACGCTCCGGCGCTGTCGGTACCCGAGGCGGACGCGGACGCCGAACCCGCAGCGACCGCCGCAGTGCAACGACTGGCTCTGGACACCGTGACGTGGCAGCGGATCGCCGAGCTGGCGACGCGACACCGCACGACGTCGTTCGCGGTGCTGCACGCCGCCCTCGCGGTCACCCTGACCCGGTCCGGGGCGGGGCGCGACGTGGTGATCGGTACGCCCACCGCCGGACGCTGGGAGTCCGACGTCGCCGAGTCGGTCGGCATGTTCGTGTCGATGGTGGCGCTGCGCAGTGTCGTCGACGAGACCGGCGACTTCGCTGCGGTGGTCGGTCAGTCCCGCGAACAGATCGTCGCGGCCCTCGAACATTCGGCCATCGACGTGGAGCAGGTCGTCGAGGATCTGGGCCTGTCGCGGGGCGACGGCCGCCACCCGCTGATCCAGGTGACGTTCACCGTGGACGGTGACGACCATCCCGCGGCAGCTGGTGAGGCGCTTGTGCCGCAACGGCTGGACGTGCCGATGGCCCGATTCGACCTGGAGTTCACCGCCGTCACCGACGCTCGCGGCGAACGGGTCCTCGAACTCGTGTATCGCCCGGATGTGTACCGCGCCGACACCGCTGCGGCCCTGTTGGCCCGGTTCGCGACCGCCGTCGATGCGCTGACCACACACCCGGGTGCGGCGTTGCACACCGTCGAGCTCCTGACCTCCCGGGAACGTCGCGCGTTGGACGCGGCCGCCGGTCCGGCAGCGGTGGCACCACGGTTGCTGTCCGACATCCTCGACACACCTGGTCACCGACTCCTCGGCTGCGATCCCTGCGCATCCGATTCCGCGCTGCGGGAGTTCGACGATGCCGAATTGCGGTGCGCAACCGAAGCACTTGCGGACCGCCTGCGCATCGCGGGTGCCGGGCCGGAAGCCGTGGTCGCGGTATACCTGAGCCGCTCGGTCCGCTTCTACATCGCGGTCCGGGCGGTGGCGGCGACCGGTGCGGCGTTCGTCCCGATCGACCCGCGCCAGCCCGATGATCGGGTGGCGTTCATGCTCGACGACTCCGGCGCACGCATCGTCGTCACCACCACCGGCGAGCGGAATGAGTGTGCCGCAGGGTTGTGGGACGGGGTCGGCGAGGTGATCGACCTCGATGCCGAACCGGCCGCGGTGCAACGACCGGCGCATCGGCCACCGCAGCAATCGGCCCGACGGCACGTCGACCAGCTCGCATACCTGATCTACACCTCCGGGTCCACCGGCCGGCCCAAAGCCGTTGCCGTCACCCACCGTGGGCTGTCGGCCTTCGCGGCCGAGCAGCGCCGCTACGGTGCCGGTGGTGACAGCCGGGTGCTGCACTCCGCGTCGCCGGGTTTCGACGCGGCCATCCTGGAGTTGCTGTTGGCCGCCGATGCCGGCGCGACATCGGTGATCGCACCGGCCGATGTCTACGGTGCCGGCGAGCTGACCGACTTCCTGCACGAGCATGCGGTGACACACGCCTTCCTCACCCCCGGCGCACTCGACACGATCGAGATGCCTGGCGACGACACGGGTGCTCGCGATCCGCTGCCGCGGCTCGAGGTGCTGATCGTCGGCGGCGACGCGTGCGCCCCGGACACCGCCAACCGCTGGATCGCTGTGGGCAAGAAGTTCTTCAACGCCTACGGCCCCACCGAGTCGACCATCATGGCGACCGCCGCCGGCCCGCTGCCGCCGGTGTCGGGCACCGCGGTACCCATCGGACGGGAGATCACGGGAACCACCGTCGGCGTGCTGACGTCGACCCTGACCCGGTGTGCGCCCGGGGTCACCGGCGAGCTGTATGTTGCCGGACAGGGGCTGGCCCGCGGCTATCACGGGCGGCCCGGTTTGACCGCGCTCACCTTCGTCGCCGACCCGGACGGCCCGCCCGGATCGCGCCGGTATCGCACCGGTGACCTGGTTCGTCAGGTTCCAGACGACGATGGGGCACTCACCCTGATCCATCAGGGACGCCGCGACTTCCAGATCAAGATCCGCGGCCACCGCGTCGAACTCGGTGAGGTGGAGGCCGCCCTGCGGTCCCACCCGGGAGTCGGGGCCGCCGTCGCCGTCGGCCGCCCCGGTCCGGGTGGTGGGCTCGCATTGGTGGCCTACGTCACGGTGGACGAAACGGGTGCGTTCGATCGCGGATCACTGCAGGCACATCTGCGGTCGAGGCTGCCCGCCTACGCGGTGCCGGCGTCGATCACCGAACTCGATGCGCTGCCATTGACCGCGGCCGGCAAGATCGATCGCCGCGCCCTGCCCGAACCCCGCTTCGAGGTCGTGGCGCAGGTGGCTCCGGCCACTCCCGACGAGGAGATGGTCGCCGGCGCCTTCGCCGAGGTCCTCGGCGTAGCCCGCATCGGAGTGCTCGACAACTTCTTCGAGGTCGGCGGCGACTCGCTGTCGGCCACCCGCGCGGTGTCCCGGTTGCGGGCGGCGACGGGTCGCGACCTCGCGGTCCGCGATCTGTTCGACGCCCCGACCGTCCGGGAACTCGTCCATCGGATCGGTCGGGCCGAGACCGGCAACACCCCGCTACTCGGAGCGCTGCCGCGCCCGGCGCAGATCCCGCTCTCCCCGGCCCAGCAACGGATGTGGTTCCTCAACCGCTTCGACCCGTCGGCGGCCACCGAGAACATCCCGATCATCTTGCGGCTCACCGGAACGCTGGAACACAAGGCATTCGAAGCAGCTCTGGCCGATCTCGTCGGCCGCCACGAGGCGCTGCGCACCAGGTACCCGGCCGACACCGAGGGACACCCGCATCAGGTGGTCCTGTCGCCCGCCGACGTCCCGGTGAAGCTGGCGCCGCAACTGGTGGCGGCGGCCGCCCTGCCGGATGTGGTGCGGGCGGTGATGCGCACCGAATTCGATGTGACCGCCGAGCCACCGGTGCGTGCGGATCTGTTCTCGGTGCAGCGAACCGATGGTGCGGTTACCGACCATGTCTTCGCGCTGGTGCTCCACCACATCAGCGCCGACGGTCTGTCGCTGGTCGGGCTCGCGACCGAACTGTCCGACGCCTACCGTGCCCGGCTGTCGGGCGCCGCACCGGACGTCGAGCCGCTCACCGTGCAGTACGCGGATTTCGCGATCTGGCAGCAGGCGTTGCTGGCCGACACCGGGGGCCGCGCCGCAACGGAACTGGCCTTCTGGCAGGCCCAGTTGGCCGACGCCCCACCGGTGATCGACCTGCCGACCGACCGGCCGCGGCCGGCCCGGCGAAACGGGGTCGGTGCGCGCATCGACGTCGACCTCGACGCCGACCTGCACGCCCGGATGCTCGCCTTCGCACAACGTCATTCGGCGAGCGCATTCATGGTGGCGCACACGGCGTTGGCGGTTCTGCTCGGGCGGATCGGCGCCAACCGCGACGTGGTGATCGGCACGCCGGTCGCCGGACGTGACGACGAACGGCTCGAACGCGTGGTGGGCATGTTCGTGAACATGCTCGCGCTACGCACCGAGATCCCCGCCCACGCCACCGGTACGGAGGCGCTGGCCATCGCGCGGGCCACGGATCTGGCGGCGTTCTCCCACACCACGTTGCCCTTCGATCGTGTCGTCGACGGACTGGAACTGACCCGCACCGCCGCACGGCATCCGGTGTTCCAGGTGGCGTTGTCGTTCCAGAACATCGGTCGCCTCGCGATCGACCTCCCGGATCTGTCGATCGAGGCCATCGACGACGACAACGGCCTCGCCGAGTTCGACCTGCACCTCACCCTGGGCGAACGCTGGAACGGTGCGACACCCGCCGGGCTGAGTGCCCAGTTGTCGTACGCCACCGAACTGTTCGACGACAGCACCGCGCGTGACCTGACCCGCCGGTTCATCGCGGTACTCGACGGACTGCTGACGCATCCGGAGCGGGCGGTCGGTGACCTCGACATCCTCGACGACGCCGAACGCCGGTCGGCGACAGCAGCAGCGCTGCCGACGGAGCCGGCCGAATTCGATCTCGCCGCACAGTTCGCGCGGCAGGTCTGCCGCACACCGGATGCGCGCGCCGTCTCGTGGGGTGCATGCCATCTCACCTACCGGCAGTTCCATACCCGGGTGGCCGCAGTGGCCGCGGAACTGGTGCGACGCGGCGTCGGACCGGAGGATCGGGTCGCGATCGCCCTGCCGCGTGGGCTCGATCAGCTCACCGCCATGTTCGCGGTGGTGACCGTGGGCGGAGCCTACGTGCCGGTCGACGCCACCGTCGGTGCGCAACGCGCACAGCTGATCGTGGCGTCGGCCGATCCCGCGGTGGTGATCGCCGACGACGGCACGGCCACGTTCGACCGGCCCGTGCTGACCATCACCGAGGTGACCCGCGAGCGAGCCCGGGCCGAGGGCCGATGTGGCCGGGTGCGGCCGCTACGACCCGACAACCCGGCCTATGTGCTGTTCACGTCCGGCTCGACCGGTCGTCCCAAAGGTGTTGCGGCGTCCTACGCCGCGGTCGCCGAACAGTTGCGATGGATGCAGCAGACCCATGCGCTCGACGACACCGACGCCGTCATGATCAAGACGGCCGCGGGCTTCGATCTGTCGGTGTGGGAGTACTGGTGGGCGCTGCTGTCCGGTGCCCGGGTGGTGATTGCCGACCCCGGCGTGGAACGCGACGGCCGCGCCCTCGGCGATGCCATGGAGCGGTCCGGGGTGACCGTGCTGCCCACGGTGCCGTCGGCGCTGTCGATGATGATCGACGGTGAACGGTTCCCGGCGTCGGTGCGCACCGTACTGTGCATCGGTGAGGAGTTGCCTGCCGCGGTGGTGCGGCGTGCGTCGGCGCTGTCGTCGGCCGAGATCCACAACCTCTATGGGCCCACCGAGGCGACCGTCAGCGTGACCGCGCACCGGGTGGATGCGGGTGCCGAGTCCGATCGCATCCCGATCGGCCGTGCGCAGCCGTCGGTGGCGTTGCGCATCCTCGATGCGCGGCTGCATCCGGTGGCCCCGGGTGTGGCCGGCGAACTCTACCTCGGCGGCATCCAGCTGGCCCGTGGCTACCACGGCGATCCGATGCGCACCGCGTCGTCGTTCGTGGCCGATCCGTTCACCGGCGAGCGGATGTACCGCACCGGAGACCTGGTGCGGTACAACACGAGCGGGGAACTCGAGTATCTCGGGCGCACCGACCATCAGCTCAAGGTGCACGGCTTCCGCATCGAACCCGGCGAGATCGAGGCCGCGTTGCGGCGCTGTGCCGAGGTCGACGACGCGGTGGTCGTCACCGCCGGCGACCACCACGATCTGCGGCTGGTCGGGTTCGTCGTCGGCACAGCCGCCGTCGACGACGTGCCACGGCAGCTGCGGGACCTGCTGCCCGCCTACATGATCCCGGAGATCCACCACCTCGAGTCGTTGCCGTACACGCCGAACGGCAAGATCGACCGGCAGGCGCTGCCGCAGCCGCCGCGACCGAGACGGGAGTACGTCGCGCCGTGCACGCCGGTACAGGCGGCCGTGGTGCGCGTGGTGCAGACCGTCACCGGCGCCGAGCGGGTCGGTGTGTCGGACAACTTCTTCGGCGTCGGCGGCAACTCGTTGTCGGCCACCCGGGTCGCCGCCGGGCTGGAAGCCGACCTCGGCGTGGCGGTCCCGGTGCGTGCGCTGTTCGAATCCGCCGATCTCGCCGAACTGTCCGATGCGGTGGCCGAACTGGTCGAGCGGGGCGTCGACGACGACACCGCGTTGGGCCGGGTCCGCATCGAGGGCGCGGTCGCGCCGATCGCGCCTGCACAACGCCGCATCTTCGCAGCCGTCGCCGACGGTGTCGGCGCCGACTGGAATGTGCCGTTCGCGCTGAGATTGTCCGGTGAGATGGACCTCGCGGCGCTGCGGGCGGCGCTGCTCGATGTGCTCGACCGGCATGAGGCGTTGCGGACGACGTATCGCGACGACGCGGAGCCCGAGTTGCTCGTGGCCGACGTCGACGATCTGCGCGGGATGCTGGAACGGGACCTGGATCCGGTGCCGGTCGACGCCGCGGAGGTCACTCGCGTGGTCGACGCGATCGCCTGGTCGCCGCTGGAGTTCGACGGGGTGGCGCCGCTGCGGGTGCGGCTGCTGAGGCTCGACGAGCACACCCATGTGCTGGTGGTGGTGGCCCACCATCTCGGTGTCGACGGACAGTCGATGTCGTTGCTGATCCGGGACATGGTGGTGGCGTTCGCCGCTCGTAGCAGCGGTGCGACCCCGGACCTGCCCGAGCCGGGTGTCCGGTACCGCGACTACGCCCAGTGGCAACGCCGCGTGCTGGGCGCGCCGGGTACGCCGTCGTCGCAGGGGCGACGTCAACTCGACTATTGGACCGCGAGATTCGCCGATCGGCGGGACGGCGTCCGGCCGCGGCTGCGGACCGACCGGCCTCGGCCCGAGCAATGGGACCCGGCGGGGGAGGGGATCGAGTTCGCGGTGTCGCCGTCGGTGCATGCCGCGCTGGACGATCTCGCGAAAACCCGTTCGGTGGCGTTGTTCTCGCTGCTGCAGGCGACGTTTGCGGTGGTCCTCGCCGAGCTCTCCGGCGACCCGGATGTGCATGTGGCGACTGCGAACGCCAACCGGCCGCAGCCGGAGCTGGCCGGTGTGGTCGGCAACTTCTCCGAGGATCTGCCGATGCGCCTGGACGTCGACGATCGCCGCACGATCGGGAAGGTGGTCGCCGACGTGCATGATCAGCTGATCGGTGGTCTGCGCCATCCGGATGTGTCCACTCCGGATCTGGTGGCAGCGCTGGGCATCCCGTATACGCCCGGCGAGCATCCGCTGTTCCCGGCGACGCTCATCGTGCAGCCGGCGCCGGAGGCGGGGGTGGACGCGGAACTCGATCTCGGTGCGGTGCGGGTGAGCCGTGAGCCCATCGGGCGGGTGGTGGCCAAACACGAAATGGAGATCACCATGCTGGAGCGGCGCGACGATGGCGCGGCGGCCGGGTTGACCGGGACACTGATGTATCCGGTGGCGCTGTTCGATCGCACCACAGCCGAATCGGTGGTGGCCGGTTTCGGGTCGGTGCTCGCCCAGCTGGCCGCGCGCGGCATCGATGTGTCCGTCGCCGAGCTGCGGAGCCTGCTGCAGTGAGCGCGTCGGTGGTGATCGCCGTCTACCGCGGCCTGCCGGATCTCGACGTACAACTCGACGCGCTGGCCGCGCAGGACCATCCGGGCCGGTTCGAGGTGATCCTCAGCGACAACGAGGGCAGCGACGAACTGCGGCGCCACGCCGCGACACATCCGCACCGGGAGCGTCTGGACCTGCGCTATGTCGACTCGTCGGCGGTGGCGGGAACCTCCTACGCCCGCAATGTCGGGACACGCGCGGCCCGATACGATTTCATCGCCTACTGCGATCAGGACGATGCGGTGTATCCGGGCTGGCTGCGGGCGCTGGTCGACGAGGGGCAGCGCTGCGACATCGTCGGCGGGCCGTTGGAGCGCGACACCCTCAATGATCCGGTGGTCGCGGCATGGCGGGCGTTGCCCGAGCCGGACCGGGAGGTGGTGCTCGCACGGTTTCTGCCGATCACGTTCGGCTGCAATCTGGGGGTGCGGCGCGACGTGTTCGACGCCGTCGGCGGGTGGGACGAGTCGTACCCGACTGCCGGCAGTGACGTCGAGTTCTGCTGGCGGGTACAGACAGCGGGCTATCGCTTCGGCTACGCGCCGGAAGCGATGGTGGCCTACCGGTATCGCACCGGGTTGCGCGAGACGTGGCATCAGGTGGTCGACTACGGACGTGCGGAGGCACGGGCGGCCAAGCAGTTCGGGGCACCCGGCCGCCACTGGTGGTGGTTTCCCGTCCACGCTGCCGTGGTGGCCGGGACGGCGCCGGTGTGGCCGTGGGCGTGGTCGCGCAAGCGTCGGGGAGCGTGGGTGTGGGTCACCGGCAACCTCGTCGGCCGCATCCGGGGCAGCGTCCGATATCGGCTGCTGTACCTGTGATCTGTCAGCGCCAGAACACGAACAGATTCCAGCCGTAGGCCGCCAGCACGCTCGGTACGCCGGACAGACCGAACAGCCAGTAGACGAGGTCGAAGAACGCCCGATTGAGGAATGGGATGAACAGCAACGCGAACACGATCAGGAAGCCGTACGGCGCGACCTTCTGCATCGAGAACCGGGTCTTGTCGGACAGATACGGTTCGATCGCGCCGTAACCGTCGAAACCGGGCACCGGCAGGAGGTTGAGCACGGCTGCGGTGATCTGCAGGAACGCCAGCATCGACAGGGCGGCCCACAGATTGAGGCCGTCGACCAGATAGAGCACACCGCCCGAGCCCTGGGCGCCGAGTCCGTCGGGTGCGTACAGACGCACCACGATCAACAGGATGGCGCCGAGAGCGGCGTTGGTGAGCGGACCGGCCAGCGACACGATCGTGCGTTTCGCCCGCGTGAAACCGTGCTGGTGGACATAGACGGCGCCGCCCGGAAATCCGATGCCGCCCAACAGGATGATCAGCAGCGGCAAACCGAGTGAGAGGCCGGGGTGGGTGTAGCGCAGCGGGTTGAGGGTGAGGTAGCCGCGGAGTTCCGCGTTGCGGTCGCCGAAGCGGAATGCGGTGACGGCGTGGGCGAATTCGTGCAGGCACAGTGAGATGACCCAGCCGGCCAGCACCAACAGCAGCGTGCCGCCGACCGATTCGAGGTTGCGGCCCGGTGCGGAGCCCGCGACCAGCCAGCCGCCCACCGCGGCGGCCACCACCAGGCCGAGGAACACCGGGCCGGGACGGACGGCGCGGATGATCTCGCGGGTCGTCGGACGCATCGGTGTCGAGGTCATGGGCGGACCAGGCGCAGGTCGGTGTCGTGCCGGTAGAAGGTGGAGCGTTTGAGTACGCGGGGATTCACCACACCCTCCCGTTCGACGACGATGTTGGTGCCGCCGGTCTGTGCGGCCCGGCCGGCTACCCAACGGGCGGGCAGCAGCAATCGTTCCACCTGGGCGCGCAGTCCCGGCGCGGTAGGCGTCGGTTCGATGAGGATCGAGCGCACCTCACCGCGGAACAGTCGCTCGCTGTCGACATAGGTCTCGCCGTGGAGTTTGGCGCCCTCGGCGCCGAGGTGGCGGGCGCGGCCGACCAGGACGGTGGCCGCGTCGTCGCGGATCAGGGGCACCGACGTCGCCGTGCCGTGTTCGGCGAGTTCCCGGGCTGCGGGGCCGTGCGGAAGGCCGTAGCGTTTGGTGGCGTCGGTGGCTTCCGCGGGCAGGAATGCCACGTCGACGTCGAGGCGTTCGGACAGCATCAGCGCGGCCAGCACGTGCGCGAAGTAGGTGTCGGCCTCGTCGGCGAGGGTGGGGGCGACACGCTCGGCGACCCGGGGTTCGACCAGGAGCCGGGTGAGCGTCGGGTCGGCCACCGCCTCGGTGACCGCGGCGCGGATGGCGGTCTTGTCGTCGGAGCGGGAGGCCTGCGAGATCAGCGCAAATGACACGCCAATAGCGTATCGACACCGGTGAACAAGTAAGGTTGGCCTGTTGTTCACCCGTCCCGACTCGAAGGAGTAACCGACCATGGCCGCGATCGTGCTGATCGGCGCCCAATGGGGTGACGAGGGCAAAGGCAAGGCGACCGACCTCCTGGGCGGGAAGCTGCAATGGGTTGTCCGCTACCAGGGCGGCAACAATGCAGGTCACACCGTGGTGCTGCCGAACGGCGAGACCTTCGCCCTGCACCTGATCCCGTCGGGCATCCTCACGCCGGGGGTCAAGAACGTCATCGGCAACGGTGTCGTGGTGGACCCGGGCGTGCTGCTCACCGAGTTGGGCGGGCTCGACGACCGCGATGTCGACACGACCGGTCTGATGATCTCCGCGGACGCGCACCTGCTGATGCCGTACCACGTGGCGATCGACAAGGTGACCGAGCGATTCCTCGGCAACAAGAAGATCGGCACCACCGGCCGCGGCATCGGGCCGTGCTACCAGGACAAGATCGCCCGCGTCGGCGTGCGCGCGGCAGACGTGCTCGACGAGAAGATCCTCAGCCAGAAGGTCGAGGCGGCCCTCGAGCTGAAGAATCAGGTCCTGGTCAAGATCTACAACCGCCGCGCACTCGACCCGGCGCAGGTGGTCGACGAGGTGCTCGAGCAGGCCGACGGCTTCAAGCATCGGATCGCCGACACCCGGCTGCTGCTCAACCAGGCGCTCGAACGTGGTGAGACGGTGCTGCTGGAGGGCTCGCAGGGCACGTTGCTCGACGTCGACCACGGCACGTATCCGTACGTGACGTCGTCGAACCCCACCTCGGGCGGCGCGGCGGTGGGCGCCGGGATCGGGCCCAACAAGATCACCACGGTGCTGGGCATCCTGAAGGCCTACACGACGCGCGTGGGTTCGGGGCCGTTCCCGACCGAGCTGTTCGACGAGTGGGGCGCCTATCTGGCCAAGACCGGCGGCGAGGTCGGCGTGACCACCGGGCGTGCCCGCCGCTGCGGCTGGTTCGATGCGGTGATCGCACGATATGCGACGCGCGTCAACGGCATCACCGACTACTTCCTCACCAAGCTCGACGTGCTGTCCAGCCTGGACACCGTGCCGATCTGTGTGGCCTACGACGTCGACGGTGAGCGTGTCGAGGACATGCCGATGACACAGACCGGTTTCCATCATGCGAAGCCGATCTACGAGGAGATGCCCGGCTGGTGGGAGGACATCTCCGGGTGTAAGACCTTCGAGGAACTGCCCAAGAACGCGCAGGATTACATTCTGCGGCTCGAAGACCTTGCCGGCGCACACATCTCGTGCATCGGTGTCGGTCCGGGGCGCGATCAGACCATCGTCCGCCGCGAGATCGTCTAGCGGGTCACCAGCGGTCGGAGCACGACGATAGGCCGTCGAGGGGGCGGGATGGATCGGGGTAGCCGCGACTACGGTTCGATCCTGCTCGGGTCGGCATCCGAGGGTGGGTTCAAGCAGCGGGTCCGTATCCAGACGCTGTTGACGTCATCGCTGTTGATCGCCAACCTGATCGGTGCAATTCTCGCGATCGCGTTGTCGGCGGTGGGGATTCCGCAGCCGTCGTTGTTCCAGTCGGACCTGTGGTGGGTCAACTACATTGCGGTACCGGTGTATGTGGTGGTGGCGTTCGTCGTCGGCACCGTGCTCGGGACCGTCGTGGTGGTGCGAGATCTGCAGTGGGCCATCCGGGATCGTGCGCCGACCGCGAAGGACGCCCGGCGTGCTCAGCGTGCACCGTGGCGCCTGGTGTTCATCCAGAGCGTGTTGTGGGCGGTGGCGACCGTCATGTTCACCATCATGTACGGCGTGCTGGACCCGAATCTGATCCCGAAGATGTTCTTCGTGGTGGGGCTCAGCGGCGTCGTCGTGGTCGCGATCTCCTACCTGCTCATCGAGTTCGCGCTGCGGCCCGTGGCGGCCGAGGTGATCAGCGCCGGCTACGGACGCCGTAAGCGTAGTGGTGTTCGCTCGCGGTCGATCGTGTCGTGGATGGTGGGGTCGGCGATACCGATCATCGGCATCCTGTTGGTGGTGTTCTTCGGTGCGTTCCGCGATGACACGTCGAAACTCGACCTGTTCGTGGGTGTCACGGTGCTCGCCGTGATCGCCTTGTCGACCGGGTTGCTGCTGACGGTGTTGACCAGTATCAGTGTGACGGCGCCGATCCGCAGTGTCCGGACCGCGATGAAGCGGGTGCAGAGCGGACGGATCTCCGAGGTCGATCTGGTGGTGTACGACGGTACCGAGCTCGGTGACCTGCAGGTGGGTTTCAACAGCATGGTCGGCGGGCTGCGTGAGCGCGAACGGATGCGGGATCTGTTCGGCCGTCATGTGGGTCGTGACGTGGCCGAGGCGGCGCTACAGCAGGACCCGGAGCTCGGCGGTGCCGAACGCACGGTGGCGGTGGTGTTCGTCGACGTGATCGGCTCCACCACACTCGCTGCCGGCCGCAGTCCGACCGAGGTCGTCGAGATCCTCAACCGGTTCTTCGCCGTGATCGTGGCTGCGGTGGAACGTGGGGAAGGGCTGGTCAACAAGTTTGAAGGTGACGCCGTCCTGGCGATCTTCGGTGCGCCGATCGCGATCGACGATCCGGCAGGCGCTGCGTTGGGGGCGGCCCGTGAGATCGCGGACTGCCTGGCCGACGACGTGCCCGACATCTCCGCGGGTATCGGCGTCAGCTACGGGACCGTGGTGGCCGGAAATGTCGGCGCCATCGAACGATTCGAGTACACGGTGATCGGCGATCCGGTCAACGAGAGTGCGCGGCTGTCGGAGTTGGCCAAGCGTGATCCGCGCCGGCCGCTCGCCTCGGGTCGAGCGGTGGATGCGGCCGGCGGGGAGTCGACGTCGTGGGAGCGGCAAGAGGACACAACGCTGCGGGGTCGCACCGAAGAGACGGTGGTGTACGCAGCACGCGTCGTCAGCGCGGGTAGGTGACGATGCACTGACCGGTGCGGGCGTTGCGCCAGGTGATGGTGCGGTCGGTGTGCATGGTGGGGAGCCACGGGCCGTCGTGTTTGCGGTCGTGGTCGGGTCGGCATAGGGGTGCGAGGTTGAAGGCCACGGTCCAGCCGCCGGCCAGCGGGTCGGCGTGGAGGAATTTGTGTAGGTGGTCGAGTTCGCACTCTTCGGAGGGTCGGCCGCAGTAGGGGTAGCGGCAGCGTCGGTCGAGTTGGATGATTTCGGCGCGTAAGGCTGCTGAGGGTGCGTAGGTCAGTGCCCCGGGTGGTGGGGTGGCGTAGCCGCCGTGCCCGGTGGGGTCGATCGGCGGGGCCGGTGTGCGGTTGCCGAAGATGATCAGGCCGCTGGCGGTGCGGGTTTCACTCGGTGGGGCGGTGATGGTGGTGGCGTGGGGTGCGATCCGTGCGGCGTGGGCGGGGTCGATGGCGCCGTAGCCCATCAGGCGGGTGGGGTCGAGGCCGGTGGGGTCGTGCAGCAGGGTCAGGCCGGGGACGACGAGGCCTTCGTTGGTGTCGGAATCGGTGTCGGAGTCCGGGTCGGTGTCGGCGGGGTCGTCGTCAGAGTCATCGGCTACCGCGGCGTCTGCTGTGTCCTCGGCGTGTTCGGCGTCCGTGGTGAGTTCGGCTGCTGGTGCCGCGGTGTTGTCGGTGTCCGCGTCGTCGGTGCTGTTCGCGTCGGGGTCGTCGGTCGGCTCTGCATCGGCCCCGTCGGTGTCGTGCTCGGCGCGAGGTGCGGTGATGAAGTCTCGTCGGGATTCCGCGGTGGGCGCGATGTCCGAGTCGATGTCACGGTGATCGTCGAGGTCGGCGAGGGTGATCGGCTGTTCTTCGGCCGCGTCAGGTCCACCCATTGCGGGTTCGTCGGTGGTGTCGACGGGTGCAGTGGCGTCGCCGCCCGTGCTGGTGTCGACCGACGAGTCGCGGACACTGTTGTCACCCGCACTCGGGGTGGTGGCCGATGCTGGGTTGTTGGTGCGGGTCTGTGTGGCCGGGCAGGTGTCGTCGCCGCAGTGGCAGCGCAACTTCGCGCCGGGGGCCTTGATGATCTCGGCGAATGCGGCGACGCGTTGGGCTTTGATGCTGCGGCCGTCGCGGCGGCACACTCGCCGGCTGATCAACGCGCCGATCCGGTCGCGCAGGTGTACGCCGTGTTCGGCGGGGATGCAGGCGTCGACGGTCATGTGTCCGAATGCTTCGCTACCGATTTTCACATCGCCGAATAGGTCGGCGATGTCGTCGTGGGCTTCGACGGCCCGGTCGGGGTCGAGGGTGATGATGATGGCGTCGAGATCGGCTTGCAGCGCGGTGTCGGTGGTCGGGCGGCTGGCCAGATCGAGGACCACATCGTCGAAATCCCACGGCTCATCGTCGGTGGGATCGGTGTCGGCCGCACCATCACCGGCATCACCGGCGTCATCGTCGGTGCCGGCATCGTCGGTACCAGCATCGTCGGTGCCGGCATTCTCGGTGTCGAAGTCGAGGGTGAGGTCCTCGTCGGTGTCGGTGTCGGTGTCGGTGGTGTCGGCGGTGTCGGTGAGTTCGGCCAGTCGGGCTCGGAGGTCGCCGGTGGGGCCGGTGGCGGCGCCGCGGATGGCCACGCCCAGGCGGTGGGGGCTCAGGTCACCGGCGCGGAAGGCGTCACGGATCTTGGGGTGTTCGTCGAGGAGTTCGTCGAGGTGGACCCATTCGCCGGCTTTGGTTCGGGCGATGCCCAGTTGCAGCGAGATTTCGCCTATGGCGGCTTTGTCGGCGGCGTTGCGGATTCGGTTCGGGACGTAGTCGTTGTATCCGGTGAGGCGCTCGTTGTAGGTGGATTGGCCGATTTGGCGGGCGATCTGCATGGCGACGGCTTGGGCTTGATTGCTCAGCCGGAGGGCGTCGCGACCGTACTGGGCCAACTCGTCGAGGCTGCTGGTGGCCAGCAGGGCGTCGTCGGCGGCACGGTCGGTGAAGGTGAACACGACACGCTCCTTTCCGGCGACGACAGCGAGATCGGGATCGGGTTTGGTTGGTGGGGAATCGAACTGCTACCAGACTATCGGGCGGGTCCGACAACTTTGGTGGGCTGCGGGTGGGGTGTGGATGAGTTTTTCGTTCGGTGTTGGGTTCAGGATATCGGTGGGGTGTGACAATTCCGTTCGGGGTGACATTGCCTGCGGGACAATGCTCGTGGCCGGTTCGTCTCGGGTGGTGGTGGTCTCGATACGTCCTCGGCTGGCGCCTCGGCCTACTCGACCACCGGAGGTGTCGTCGCGGGATTGGTTGGTGGGGAATCGAACTGCTGTCAGAGTATCGGGTGGATCCGACAGTTTCGTTGGGCTGCGGGTGGGGTGTGGATGAGTTGTTGGATCGGTGTTGGGTTCAGGATATCGGTGGGGTGTGACAATCTTGTTCGGGTGACATTGCCTGCGGGACAATGCTTGCAGCGGCTCTATCTCGGGTGGTGGTGGTCTCGATACGACCTCGGCTAGCGCCTCGGCCTACTCGACCACCAGAAAGGCTGGCGCCTCGGCCTATTCGACCACCAGATAGGCTGGCGCCTCGGTCTACTCGACCACCAGAGGGCTGGCGCCTCGGCCTACTCGACCACCAGTGAGTCGCTCCCGTCCAATCCGGTGGTTGAGTAGTCCGAGCCGATAGGCGAGGACGTATCGACACAGCCCGACCGCCCCTTGCCGAAGCTGGTCGCTACCTCGCAAATCCGGCTTTCCCGACCGCCCCCAACTCCTGCTTGAGCAAGGTTGAATTCGATGCCGGACCGCGTCCGTTCCTCGGTGAAACGGGGGATGATGGTGGGCATGCGAATCTTCGGGCGGCCCGCCGGTGAACATTCCAGGGGGAGAGAGCCCGGCGGCCCAGCGCGCGACCTCGACCCCCGCTGCGCTGAACTGGCGACCATCGGCGCTGACGTCAACGCCGACCCCGAACCGCGGGCCGGTGACCGCTCGGCGTGCGAGGAATGCACGCTACTCGGCGAGCACCATTGGTCGCACCTACGGATCTGCCTCACCTGTGGCCACGTGGGCTGCTGCGACTCCAGTCCGCGACGCCATGCGGCCGCCCACTTCGAGGAGACCGGCCATCCGGTGATGCGCTCGGTGGAGCCCGGCGAGGTCTGGCGATGGTGCTATGTCCATCAGTTGGCGGACTGAGGCAGTTGCTCGGGCGCCCGGCGAGGCGGTTCGGCGTGATCTGCCGGCGGTCGTGCACTGAACTGCACGTAGGATTTGGGCATGACGTCAGAGAGCGACAACGCTTCGCAGGCGTCGGCGCCGGCGGGCGGAGAGGCCGCGTCGGCACCGGACGCGCAGGCTCCCACCCCGGCAGAACACGCTGTCCCGGCCGAACAGGCACCGGCAGCACAGGCACCGGCCGACCAGCAGCAGGAGGACCGTGGTCCGGGGCAGGCTGTCCCGGCACCGGCCGTCGGACCGCCCGCGGTGATCGGCACCCCGCTGAGCCCGTCGGCCACCAAGGTGATGGTGCTCGGCGCCGGTGAACTGGGCAAAGAGGTCATCATCGCGTTCCAGCGTCTCGGCGTCGAGGTGATCGCCGTCGACCGCTACGCCGATGCCCCGGGGCAGCAGGTAGCCCATCACGCCGAGGTCATCGACATGACCGACCCGGCCGCGTTGCTGGCGCTGATCGAGCGCTACCGGCCGCACTACGTGGTCCCCGAGATCGAGGCCATCGCCACCGAGGCCCTCATCGAAGTCGAGAAGCGCGCGCTCGCCGAGGTCATCCCGACCGCACACGCCGTGGTCGCCACGATGAACCGCGAAGGCATCCGGCGCCTCGCCGACGAGGAACTCGGACTGCCCACCTCGCCGTATCTGTTCGCGTCGTCTGCGGAGGATCTGGAGGCGGCGGTCGCCGAGATCGGATTCCCCTGTGTGGTGAAGCCGGTGATGTCGTCGTCGGGCAAGGGCCAGACCGTGGTGCGCGCCCCCGCCGACATCGGTACAGCCTGGGAGAACGCGACCACGGGTGCGCGGGTGCAGGGCGAGCGGGTCATCGTCGAAGGCTTCATCGAATTCGACTACGAGATCACGCTGCTTACGGTGCGTGCGATCGATCCCGTCACCGGGCGGCTCGCCTCACACTTCTGCGCACCGATCGGCCATCAGCAGGTCGGCGGCGACTACGTGGAGAGCTGGCAGCCGCACGAGATGTCCGCCGACGCGTTGGCCGCCGCCACCTCCATCGCCGCACGTATCGCCACCGCGATGGGCGACGGCAAGCTCGGTGGCCGGGGCATCTTCGGCGTCGAACTGTTCGTCCAGGGCGACGACGTGTACTTCTCTGAGGTCAGCCCGCGCCCGCACGACACCGGACTGGTGACGCTGGCGACCCAACGCCTGTCCGAGTTCGAGATGCACGCGCGCGCCATCCTGGGTTTGCCCGTCGACGTCACCCTCGCCTCACCAGGCGCGTCGGCGGTCATCTACGGGCAGCTCGACGAACCGGCCATCGGATTCAGCAACGTCGCACGTGCACTGGCCGTTCCCGAGACCGACATCCGTCTGTTCGGCAAACCGCAGAGCTTCCACCGCCGACGGATGGGCGTCATCACCGCCACCGCCGACGACGTGGCCACCGCCCGTCAACGCGCTGTGCAGGCGGCCTCGCTGGTGACGCCGGTGGCCGCGCGACCCTTCGAACGCGCGGTCCCGGAGCCGCTGGGCAACCCGCCGGTGCCGCCACCGCCACGTCGACCCGGGCCGCCGCCGCAGGGCGCACCGACTCCGCCGGCGCCGGGCGGACCGCAGCGTCCCCACCAGCCCGGCGGCGGATATCCGGGTGGTCCACCACGTCCGGGCGGGCCGCCGATGCCCGGACAACCGCCGCGGCCGGGCCCCGGCGGGCGACCACCCCAAGGCGCACCGCCGGGACCTCCGCCGGGTGGCCCGCGCCCGGGCCCGCCCCCCATGCGTGGACCGCAGCCACCGCGCGGTGGCGCACCCGGACGTCCGGCCGGCCCGCCACCGGGCCGGCCCAGTCCCCCGCCGCCGGGTCCCACCCCGCCGCCGGTGTCGCATCCGGTCGGGCCCTCGGCGAACCGTCCGGCCGACGAACCGTCGCGCGCCTCGGTCGACTGACCCGAACGCCCCATGTCGCTGGGTGGAGAACTGCTCATCGGGGCGGTCATCCTGGTCGGATTGCTGGGCATCGTGTTCCCGGTGCTGCCCGGAACGATCCTGGTGGCCGCGGCCATCGGCGTCTGGGCATTCGCGGTCGGCGGCTGGGCATGGGGCATCTTCGCCGCCGCCGCCACGGTCATCGTGCTCGGTGAAGTGATCAAGTATTTCGTCGCCGGCCGATCGTTGAAGGCGGCCGGCATCCCCAATACGACCATCGCCGTCGGAGGTGTCCTCGGGATCATCGGATTCTTCGTCATCCCGGTGATCGGCCTGTTCATCGGGTTCGTCGTCGGCGCCATGATCGCCGAACTGATCCGCACCCGAAGCGCCCGCGCGGCCTGGCGGGGCACGGTGTCGTCGTCGAAGGCCGCGGTCATCACCATCGGCATCGAATTGTTCGCCGCGCTGCTGGGGACCGCGATCTGGCTGGTCGGGGCGGGGGTCTGGTGAACGAGGACGCACCCGGCTAGCTACCTCGCGGCGAACACCCTGGTGGGTCAGTGCGTTTGCTCGGCGTTCGGATCCGGTGTGACGTATGTGCCGGCGAGTTCCTTGAGAGACCGGAATACTCGTTTGGACGCCTCGGCCCACGGCATGAGGATGGGGAACACGTGGAACATGCCGGGTTCTTCCATGCCGCGTACGGACACCTCGGCTTTCTCGAGGCTCTCCACGAATTCGCGGATGCCGTCCCGGAACATCTCGTCGGCACCCCAGCAGACGAACGTCGGTGGCCACCAGGTGGGGTCCGGCTCGGCGTGCACGGGCGAGACCCGGGAGTCGTTGGGCTGGATGCCATGCAGGTACGGGGCAACCGGGACGTTCCACGGGAGAATGTCGGACTGTGCGTTGTCGGAGATCGACGGGTGATCCAGATCCAGATCCACCTCCGGTGAGAACAGCGCCATCGCAGCGGGTTTCGGCAGACCTTCGGCATGCAGATGCGAGATCAGCGACGTGGCGAGTCCGCCGCCACCGGAGTCGCCGGCGATGGCCAGGTGGCTCGGGTCGACACCGCGGTCCAACAACTCGCGGTAGACGTCGGCCGCGTCGAGCAGCGGTGCCGGGAAGGGGAATTCGGGCGCCATCCGGTAGTCGGCGATGAAGACCTCATATCCGGTGATCCCGACGAGGGAGGCGGCGAACGCCGCATACATGATGGGCGACGTCCCGATGTACCCGCCTCCGTGCAGGTACAGGACGGTGGCGCCGATCGACTCCTTGTTCTCCGCGTCCTCGACGTAGGCGTCGGTGCTCGCCTTTGCCCGACACCAGACGCCCGATACCCCGCCTACTGTGTCCTCGGTGATCTCCACACGGTTCACGACCTCGACGAACGGTGGTATCACCACCTTGCAGATGTCGTCGAGGATCTTCTCCATCGACCGGAACTCCTCGATCGGCAGGCCCATCGAGAACCCCATGAACGACCTGACGGTCTGGCGGGTGACGGATTGTCCGAGGTTGTCCAAGATGCCTGACGGTCCCTGCCACGGCCGGCGAAAAGGCACGCGCGCCAGCCCGTTCAGCAGGCACTCGGCCAGGCCCACCACCGTGAGCGCGGTGACCGGGGTGGAGGCGGTCTCGACCTCTGGGCGGTCGGCCATCACCATGCTGAGTTCCTCATCTCGGAGTTGTCGGAGTCGTGCGTCGGTGTTGGTGTCGGTCTCAGGCGATCGGTGATCCATCCCAGGATACGTCGAAGACTGAGCGGCCATCATCTCTAGGCCAGGTCCGGCAATCGTTGTTCGATGTCCTGTCACAGAACGCAACTGGGGTGTGCGACGGCATGTGAACGCACCCGGGTGAGCGACATGACCCGGGTGCGCCGGATATCGTCGGCGCATGTTCACGGTGGGAATCATTGCGGCCACCCTGGCGGCGGTGGCCTACGGACTGTCCACCGTGCTGCGCGCGATGGGCGCCCAGCGCGCCGACGACCTGTCGACGGACACGGTGACCGCGGGCGGTGCCGACCCGTCGTTGCGGTCCACCCTGCAGACCTTCCGTGATCCCGCGTTCCTGCTCGGCACCCTGATGGTGATCCTGGGCTTCGCCGGTGGGGCCGTCGCGGCTCGGTTGCTGCCGCTGTTCCTGGCGCAGACGATTGTCGCGGGCAACCTCATCATCACCGCGTTACTGGGCACTGTCCTGTTGAATACGGCTCTGCGTGGACGGGATTGGCTCGCGATGGGGGTTGTCGTCGGTTCCCTGTGCATGCTCGGGGCATCGGCCTCCCACGAAGCGCCGACCCGACCGGACGACATGTTCCATTGGGTCCTGTTCATCCTCGTCGCGTCGGGCACGGTGCTGGGACTGTTCGTCATGCACCTGCTCGGTCGGCGGGGTGCGATCTTCGGGGGAGCGTTGGCTGGGATGCTGTACGGCGCGATCGCAGTGGCGGTGCGTGTGCTGGACGGTGTGCACCCCTTCGACCCGGTGGTGCTGATGCTGGACCCGGCCGCACCGACGATCGCGATCGCCGGTGCGGGCGCCTTCTACGTGCAAACCGTTGCGTTGCAACTCGGACCGGTCAACGGCGTGACGGCCGTGCTCGTGGTCGGCGAAACGGGGTTGCCCTCGATCATCGGGGTGCTGTTTCTCGGCGACCAGGCGATCGACGGCCTGGCCTGGCTCGCCTACGTCGGTTTCCTGGGCGCCATCAGTGGTGCCGTCGCGGTCGCGCTGATGACGACACATGAGCAGAACGCGCCCGGCACCGCGTCGGAGACGGCATGACCGTGAGCGGCCGCGACGATCAGGCGCGTTGGATGCGTGGCAGCCGCGAACCGAGCGGGATGATCATCGGACCACCGGCGACCGGATCCGCCATCACGTGCGCCTGCAGGCCGAATGCGTGGTCGAGGAGTTCCGCGGTGATCACCTCGTCGGGCCGACCGTGCGCGACGAGCTGACCCGCCCGCATCACGAACAGCGAATCACTGTAGCGGGCAGCAAGATTGAGGTCGTGCAAGACCATCACCACGGTCTTGCCGTGTTCGGTGCGCAACGTGTGCACGAGGTCGAGGATCTCCACCGAGTGGGCGAGATCGAGGTAGGTGGTCGGTTCGTCGAGCAGGAGCAGATCCGTTTCCTGGGCGAGGGTCAATGCGATCCACACCCGCTGGCGCTGACCGCCCGACAGCGCGTCGATCGGGCGGTCGGCGAGATCGGCGGTCTCGGTCTGTTCCAGGGCCCACGCCACCGCGGCCTCGTCGGCGGCGGTGGCCTGCTGATACCAGCGTTGGTGGGGATGACGACCGCGGATCACCAGGTCGGCGACGGTGAGACCCTCCGGCGCCACCGGGTTCTGCGGCAACAGGCCCAGCGTGCGGGCCACCGTCTTGGGGCGCATCCGGTTGATGTCGTCGCCGTCGAGGTAGACCGTGCCGGCCCGCGGTGGCAGCAGCCGCGACAGCGCCCGCAGCAACGTCGACTTCCCACAGCCGTTGGGACCGATGATGGTGGTGATCTGGGCGTCGGGGATGGCGATGTCCAGGTCGGCGATCACCGTCCGGTCGTCGTAGCCGACGTGCAGGCCCTGCGCCCGCAGCCGGCAGGCCGAGACCGACGACACGTCCGGGATGAGGCCGGTGCCGGGAGCAGTGTTCATACCGTGGCCTTTCGGGACATGGTGATCATGAGGTAGATGAGGAACGGGCCGCCGATCGCGGCGGTGACGATGCCGACCGGCAGGTTGCCGGGCAGCACCGTGCGGCACAGCAGATCGCCGCCGAGGACCAGCATCGCGCCGATCAACCCCGACGCGAGCGGTGTGGGCTGGGGCGATCCGGTCAGCCGCAGCGCGATCTGCGGGGCCAGCAGCGCGACGAACGCAATCGGTCCGGCCGCCGAGACACACAGCGCGGTGATGAACACCGCGGCCACCAGCACGACCGCCGTGACCCGACCCGTGTTCACGCCGAGTCCGCGGGCGATGTCGGGGCCCAGACCCAGCACGCCGATCGGTCGCGACAAGCCGATCACCATCGTCATGCCGACGGTGACCGCGATCAGCGACGGCCACACGTCGGTCCATGTCGCCTGCGACACCGATCCCACCAGCCAGGTCTGGGCTCGCGCGGCGTCGGCGATCTGCGCCCGGGTCAACATGTAACTGGTCAGTGCCTGCAGCATCCAGGTGACGCCGACGCCGATGATGACCAGCCGGAACGGGTCGATGCCCGCATTGGCCCGGCGGCCGGGCCAGGCCAGGACGTACATGGCGATGGCGGTCACGAACCCGCCGAGCAGCGCTGCCGTCGGGATGCCGAGGCCGGCGAGCCAGGCGCCCCAACTCGTGGAGAAGGCGATGGCGGCGACCGCGGCGGCGCTCGCCCCGGCGGTGATGCCGAGGATGTCGGGGGTCGCCAGGGGGTTGCGGGCGATCCGCTGGGTCAGCGCACCGGCCATACCGAAACCGAAACCCACCAGCAGCGAGACCAGCGCCCGGGGCAGCGAGACGTCGAAGACCACCACGTTCTCGATGCGGGTACCGCCACCGAGCAGGACGCGGGCGACGTCGAGCGGGCCCATCGGGTAGTCGCTGACCCCGACGCTGAGCAGGAACAGCAGCAGGGTGATCGCGGCGCCCGCGATACCCACCGTCAGCATCCTCGGCCGGATCACCCAGGACGACGGTCCCACCCGGATGATGCGTCGGGTGGTCGGGCGTTGCGCCGTCCCGTCGGGTTCCGGCACGGCCGGCTGGGGCCGGAGGTCGACGGTCATACGCTCACCAGCTTCCGTCGGCGGACCAGGGCGATCAGGAACGGTGCACCGACCAGCGCGAGCACCACGCCGACCTGGATCTCGCCGGGTCGGGCGATGACGCGGCCGAGGATGTCGCACACCAGGATGAGGATCGCACCCAACAACGCCGAGTAGGGCACGATCCACCGATAGTCGGGTCCGACGATGGCGCGGGAGATGTGCGGCACCACCAGGCCCAGGAAGACGATCGGACCGCATGCGGCCGTCGCGGCCCCGATGAGCAGGGTGATGGTGAGGATCCCGACCGATCGGATCAGCACCACGCGGGAGCCGAGTGCTTTGGTCATGTCCTCGCCGAGGCTCAGCACATTGAGGAAGTAGCCGCTGCCCAGCGCCAGGATCAGCCCGACGACGATGAACGGCAGGCTCGCGGAGAACACGTCGAGTCCACGTCCGGTGGTGGCACCGACGTTCCAGAACCGCCAGGCGTCGAGGGTGACGCTGTCGGTGAGCACGATGCCCGAGGTGATCGCGAGCAGCAGCGCGGACAGTCCGGTACCGGCCAGCACCAGCGTCAGCGGACTCGCCCCGGACAGCGCGGACAGGCCGAAGACCGCACTGGCCGCGATGAGGGCGCCGAGCAGGCCGAACGCCATGTAGGCGATCGGGCTCTGGATACCGAGTACGTAGACGCCGACCACCACCGCGCACGCTGCTCCGGCGTTCACCCCGAGCATGCCGGGGTCGGCGAGCGGGTTGCGGGTGTGTCCTTGGGCGAGCGCGCCCGCGGCACCGATCGCCAGGCCCACGACCAGGCCGAGCACCGTCCGCGGGAACCGGAGGTCCCAGACGATGCCGTAGACGTCGTCGGCGCCGGGTGGGGCCGTGGGCGACTCCAGCACGACCCACGGCACCCCGTGGAAGTGGGTGAGGGCCAGATGCGGCCATCCGCCGGCCTGCAATGCGTCGATGACCTCGCCGAGTCCGAGCTGACGGGTACCGATGGCGACGGAGGCCAGGAGTGCCACCACAAGTACCGCGGTGAGCAGCACAATCCCGGTCATTCGACGCACAAAGGGTAACCTTACCAACCTTTCTCGGCCGCGGAAGTCAGGGCCGAACGTCCCAATATCCGTTGTATAACGAATTGTTCGCCGGGCTGTGAAGATGCTGAGCGGTGCGTAACGATTCGGCATGGACGGGCCGATAATCCCACCACACGTTGCAGAGAGAAGACGTCACTGACGAGACCGTGCCGTGCCGGCATGGCGTCATGAGGACAACAAGTAGGGAGAGGTTCGATGAGAGCATCACTCAAGCGTGCGGGGGCGGCCGTGCTGGCCACGGTCGGTATCGCAGCCGGTTCGCTGGCCGGTACCGCGCCGGCACAGTCGGCCGTACCGGGCGATCTGCAGATCCTCGGGGGGATCGAATGCCACTTCGGGCAGTGGGGCCAGCCGTGGAATCAGGCCTGGTACATGTATCGCTGGATGACCGTGCGCAACATCGGTGACACCACCATGCACGACGTGATCCTCAACGAGATCAACGGTGCGTCGGTACGCGTCAAGGAGCTCAAGCCGGGCGAATCGATGTCGAAGTGGAACGGCAACCGCTGGGTCCGCCCGATCGAGACCCGCTGGTTCGGATGCTTCCCGTCCTCGATCTCCGGGTTCACCTTCTCCAACGAAGCCGAGAACCTGACCAACAACTTCGGTTACTGGCAGAACTTCCGTCGGATCGACAACTGACGCCCACCCGCACGTTCGGGAGGTGACGTCACCTCCCGGTTTCGCGCCGACAGAACCCGGATTCGCGCCGACAGAACCCGGATTCGCGCCGACAGAACCTCGGCGTACGCCGACAGAACCCAAAAAATCACCGAGAGAACCCACCGTCTTGGACGGAGGCCCGCGACTGTGATCGCGGGTGGGTTCTCTCGGTGATTTTTTGGGTTCTGTCGGCCGCCGTGCTGAGCACGTTGGCGAGGTAGCTCGCCAACGTGCCTCGCGTCAGCTGGAGGGGCGCACGACCTTGTCGGGCTCGCTGGCGGCCAGCATGTCCTCGCGCTCGACGACCTTGACGCGTTCGCGGCCCTCGGCGGCGCCCAGGGCGCGCTCGTGCTCGTCGAGGCGGTACCAGCCGTCCCAGGTGGTGAACGGGATGCTCTTGGCCTCGAGGATCTCGATGAGAGCGTCCTCGGCCGGGCGGCTCGGCGAGAGCAGGGCACCGTTGGTCATGTCCTCGAGGATGCAGTCGACGGTCTCGTTGGCGTCACCCTTGGTGTGGCCGATCAGGCCGACGGGTCCGCGCTTGACCCAGCCGGTGGTGTAGATGCCGGTGAGCTGGCTGCCCTCGTCGAACACGCGGCCGGCCTCGTTCGGGATCACGCCGGCCTGGTGGTCGAACGGGATCTGCGGCAGGTTGTCCGACAGGTAGCCGACGGCACGGTAGACCGCGCCGATCTCCCAGTCGGTGTGCTTGCCGGTCGGCTTGACGTTGCCGGTGCCGTCGAGCTGGGTGCGCTCGGTGCGCAAACCGACGACCTTGCCGTCCTCGCCGAGGATCTCCACGGGGTTTTCGAAGAAGTGCAGGTAGAGCTTGTGGATCGCGCCCTGCTTGGGGTCGCGGATGGCGTAGTTCTCGATGATCGTCGCGACCTGGTCGGTGATCTTCGACCCGCGGCGCGCGACTGCCGAACCCTCGTCGTAGTCGATGTCCTCGGGTGCGACGATGACCTCGATGTTCGGTGAGTGATCGAGCTCTTTGAGTTCCAACGGGGTGAACTTGGCCTGCGCCGGTCCGCGGCGGCCGAATACGTGCACCTCGACGGCCTTGTTGGCCTTGAGGCCTTCGTAGACGTTGGCGGGGATCTCGGTGGGCAGTAGTTCGTCACCGGTCTTGGCCAGCACGCGTGCGACGTCGAGCGCCACGTTGCCGACACCGATGACGGCGACCTTCTCCTGATCCAGCGGCCAGGTGCGCGGGAAGTCGGGGTGTCCGTCGTACCAGGCGACGAACTGGGCGGCGCCGTAGCTGCCCTCGAGGTCGATGCCGGGGATGCCGAGCGCGCGGTCGTCGGTGGCGCCGGTGGAGAAGATCACCGCGTCGTAGAGGTCGCGGAGTTCGTCCAGGGTGATGTCGGTGCCGTAGTCGACGTTGCCGATGAGTCGTACCTGCGGCTTGTCGAGCACCTTGTGCAGCGCCGTGATGATGCCCTTGATACGCGGATGATCAGGTGCCACGCCGTACCGGATCAGACCGAACGGTGCGGGCATGCGCTCGAACAGGTCGATGCTGACGCCTCGGTCCTTGGCGGTGTCGGACTTCATCAACGCGTCGGCGGCGTAGATCCCGGCGGGACCTGCACCGACGATGGCAACCCGCAACGGGCGGCTGGTGTCACTCATGGAATAGGTGCTTTCCGTGGCTCTCTCGGTGACTTCCGGTGAAGAAGTCGGTGGCGGTGGCCGCTGACGCGGCGCCTATCCCTTCTACGGTAGGCGCTGATCGTCGTCGGCCAAAATCTCTTGTGAGGTAAACCTCACCTATGTCCTCGGTGGTCAGCGCTGTGCGGCTGCCGAAATGGGCTCGACGGCCTGGGCGGCCACCCACGGGATGGTGAGCACGGTCGGCACCGACATCGCGCTGCCCACCTGCTGATCGAGGTAGACGACGCGGCCCTCGGTCACCACCGGCAGCCGTGACCAGGCCGGATCGTTGCGCAGACGATCGTTGGCGCCGTCCCAGTCGACCGCGACCACCACGTCCACGTCGTTGAGCATGGACATGTTCTCGGCGGAGATCGAACCGTAGAAGCCGTTGGTGATGGCCGGTTGCAGCGACTCGGGAAAGCTGAGTCCGTAGTCGGCGAGGGCCTGCCCGCGGCCGTCATCGGCGCTGTAGATCGACAGCCCGCCGTCGGGCGCCGCGGTGACCACCACGCCGGTCTTGCCGGCGAACTCCGGATGCTGCTCGCGGATGTCGGCGAGGAAGGACTCCGTCTCATCGATCTTGGCCTGCGCCTGCTCGGGTAGCCCCACGGCGCGACCGATCTGCGTGGTCTGCACATCCCAGGGGACCTGCCAGTCCGGGTGGTCGGCGGGACGCACGACGGTCGGCGCGGCCTTCGACAGGATGTCGTACTGCTCGCGGGTCGGCGCGGCGCCGACGGCGGTGACCAGGTCTGGCTCGGTCTGCAGGGCCAACGGGATCTGGCTGCCGAATTGGGCCGCCGCCTGCGGCAGGATCACCGGCTCGGCATCACCGAGCAGGTCGGCGTTCCAGGGCGCGCTGCGCTGCGTCGGATCGGCGAACGGGGCGATCGTCGTCGGTGTGATACCCAGCGCCAACAAGGTGTCGGCGTCGCCCACCCCCATCGCGGCGACACGGGACGGTTGCGCGGACACCGTGGTCGCGCCGTACTCGTGGTCGATGGTGACCGGCAGGGCGCCGGGATCGGCAGCCGGCATCGACGACGATGCCGCGGTGTCCTCGTCGGGTGCGCTACACGCTCCGACGGACAGGGCGGCGACCACCGCGAGTGACGTGATCGCGATCCGTCCCGGGCGGGTGGGTCGTCTTCGGGGGACACGCATGAGGGCCTCCGGGCAGCGGTGGGTTGGTAAAGCTACCCTAACCACAGCCTGCGGGTCGGTGCCCCGGCCAGGGGGCCTGACGACGGTCGATAGACTGCGCGCCATGGCCAAGCGTGCGGATGATCAGGGTCGTTCGGAGTCCGGTGGGCGTTCCGACGACCAGATGACGCCCGCACCGTCCTGGAAGGCCGCGTGGCCGTTTCTGGTCGCGTTGGGCCTCGTCGTGGTCGCCGCAGTCGGCATCAGCATCTCCTATCTGATCCGCCCGGCCGACGATCGGATGAGTACCGAGGCGCATATCCAGCACGCCGTCAACGATGTGTACACGGCGCGCAACGAGCTGGACTACACGCGTTACCGCGAGGCCACCTGTGCTGCGGAACTGGCGTCGGACAGCTTTCCGGACGAGGACACTTTCGTCGAGCAGAACCGGGTGTCGTTCGAGGAGAACGGGCAGATCGTCATCCCGGAGATCAGCGAGATCGACGTGAACGGTGACCGGGCGACCGCGCAGGTACATTGGCATTTCGACGAGACGCCCGACTCAGAGCAGGTCACGGATGTGGTCGTGGTGCGAGAAGACGGGGACTGGAAGGTGTGTACGTCGTGAGCTATGCGGGTGACCTCACGCCACTGGAGGCGTGGGAGAAGCTGGAGAACGACCCCAAAACGGTGCTGGTGGACTGCCGCACCCAGGCCGAGTGGGCGTTCGTCGGGGTGCCGGATCTCGAGGTGATCGGGAAGAAGGCGGTGTTCATCGAGTGGAACCGCTTCCCGGACGGGCGGCACAACGACGCGTTCGTCGCCGAGTTGCGCGACGCCGGGATAGCCGACGACGACGAGGTGATCTTCATCTGCCGTTCCGGACATCGGTCCATCGGGGCCGCGGAGGCCGCGACCGCGGACGGGGTCGCGAAGGCATACAACATGCTCGACGGCTTCGAGGGTGGGCTCGACGCCGACGACCATCGCGGTGGCGCCGGCTGGCGCGCGCAGAACCTGCCCTGGCGGCAATCGTGAGCAAGCAACTACCCGAAGGTGTCTCGGCCGACACGCTGGCCGTGCGGGCCGGGTTGGACCGGTCCGGATTCTTCGAGACCTCCGAGGCCCTCTATCTGACCAGCGGCTACGTCTACGACTCCGCCGAGGCCGCCGAACGCGCCTTCACCGGCGAGGACGAGCGCTTCGTCTACTCCCGTTACGGCAACCCCACGGTCGAGATGTTCCAGGAGCGGTTGCGTCAGATCGAAGGTGCGCAAGCTTGTTTCGCCACCGCCAGCGGGATGGCCGCGGTGTTCGTCGCGCTCGGGGCGCTGCTGAAGGCCGGCGACCGGTTGGTGGCCGCGCGCAGCCTGTTCGGCTCCTGCTTCGTGGTGTGCAACGAGATCCTGCCCCGCTGGGGTGTGGAGACCGTGTTCGTCGACGGCGAGGACCTCGACCAGTGGCGCGACGCGCTGTCGACGCCGACCACGGCGGTGTTTTTCGAAACCCCGTCGAATCCGATGCAGACGCTGGTCGACGTTGCCGCGGTGACCGAGATGGCGCATGCCGCCGGCGCGAAAGTGGTGCTGGACAACGTGTTCGCCACTCCGCTGCTGCAGCGCGGACTCGACATGGGCGCCGACGTCATCGTCTACTCCGGCACCAAGCACATCGATGGCCAGGGCCGCGTGATGGGTGGTGCGGTGCTCGGCGAGAAGGAGTTCATCGACGGCCCGGTGCAGACCCTGATGCGCCACACCGGTCCGGCGCTGAGTCCGTTCAACGCGTGGACGATGCTCAAGGGCCTCGAGACGATGCGGTTGCGGTTGGACGCCGCGGTGTCGTCGGCGTTGCGGATCGCCGAGTTCCTGGAGGCCGACCCGCGAGTTGCGTGGGTCAAATATCCCTTCCTGCAGTCTCATCCGCAGTACGAACTCGCCAAGGCGCAGATGTCGGGCGGCGGCACCGTGGTGACCTTCGAGATCGCCGACCGCGACGGTGTGGCGGGAAAGAAGCGGGCCTTCGAGGTGCTCAACGGTCTGCAGGTCATCGACATCTCCAACAATCTCGGTGATTCGAAGTCGCTGATCACCCACCCCGCCACCACCACTCATCGCGCGATGGGGCCGGAGGGTCGCGCCGCCATCGGCGTCACCGACTCCGTCGTGCGGCTGTCGGTGGGGCTCGAGGGCGTCGACGACCTGCTCGCGGATTTGGATCGGGCGCTGGGGTAAGACAGTCGGCGGGCTGATCTCGATACGGCCCTCGGCTAGTGTCCCGCGCCGGAAAGTCAGCCCAACCGCTGGTCGACGTATCGAGGTCGGTCGCTCCGCTCACCCCTCCGGTCGGTCGTTGCGCCGCTCCCACGCCGCCCGCACCCGCGCGGGGATACGTCCCTTCGCGGGCACGTCGATGCCCCGTCCGGCCGCCCACGCGCGGATCTCGGCGGGCGACGCCGACGGTCCGGCCAGGTCGGCGACCACGACGTCGGTGCGCGTGGACAGTCGCCACTCGTGCAGGGCGGCCCCGAGCCAGCGGTAGGTCCACTCCTCGGCCAGCTTTCGGTTGTCGCAGAACACGATCGGTACGCGCGGGAAGCGGACCTGCGCTTCGGCGAGTGCCTCTGCCAGCGTCGTGCCGGAGACGTACTCGCGCTTGAACACCGCGCTGTAGGACGCCTCGACCACCACGGCGGCCCGATGCAGACCGGCGAGATCGGAGAGTTGGTAGGTCAGCTTGCCCGACGTCAGACCGGCGCTGAGGTCATCGATGGATTTGCGCTCCACCGCACCGATCACGGTGTCCCCGTCGGTCACCGCGTAGTCTCCGGCGGGGAGCTTGCGCCGGGTGGTCGTCGTCTGCTGGTGGCCGAAACGGTAGGCATACCGTTCACCGCTGTCGACGACGATCTCGAGTATCTGCCCGTGCGCGCGGGCGGTGGGCAGCGTGACGTTGGGGCGGGCCTGCTTGGTGGTGCGCCGGGATTGCCAGAAGATCATCTCCCGGCCCCGCGCCCGGGTCAGCACGAACTGGGAGCGGTTCTCCCGGCCCCGCTCCAGCACCAAATCGATGGCGGCGCCGCGCTGCGACACCGTACGCACCGGAAGGCGGTCCACGATGTCGGCGTCGGTGGGCCACTCCTCGGCGCGGTGGCAGTAGATCTTGCTGGTGCGCGGCCAGGTGTCTCGTACTTTGAGGATCACGCCGTTGGCGCCCAGCGGGATTCGCACCAGATAGGGCAGTGAGGAGCCTTCCTCGGGGTTGTGGGCGATCAGGAAGTCGTCAGGCATGCTCCACCCCGAGGGCGTTCAGGACGGTGGCGAGTTTGGCGGTGGTCTCGTCGAGTTCGTCCTGCGGATCGGACTGGGCGACGATACCGCCGCCGGCCCAGGTGCGCAGGCTCTCTCGGTCCGCGGCCAGCCGTAGGCAGCGGATGGTGACCATCCACTCGCCGTCGCCGGCGGCGTCACACCAGCCGACCGCACCACCGTACAGTCGGCGCGGCTCCTCGACGTCGCGGATCAACTCGGCGGCAACATCACTCGGTGTGCCGCAGACCGCCGGGGTGGGACTCAGCAACGCCGCAAGATCCAGCGCGGTGACCGACGGATCACGCAGCGTGGCGCGGATCGGCGTCGCCAGATGCCAGATCTCGCCGGTGGAGCGGACCTCTGGGGTCGACGGTGCATCCAGATCCGAACTCAACGGGGCGAGCCGGTCGCGGAGGTAATCGACGACGAATCGGTGCTCGGCGAGGTCTTTCGACGACGACGCGAGCGCCTCGGCGGCCGCCCGGTCCGCCGCGGGGTCGTCGGATCGGCGCGCCGAACCGGCGTACGGACTGCAGGTGACTACACGACCCTGCTTGCGCAGCAACACTTCCGGACTCGACCCGAGCAACCACGAGGCGTCGCCGGTCACCGCTCCCACATCCACGGCGAAGGCATTGCGGTCGACGTTGCCGCCGGCCAATGCACCCAACAACTCGGTGATCTCGACGCCCGGTCGCACCACGATGTCGACGGCTCGGGCGAGCACCACCTTGTCGACCACGCCGTCGGCGATCTGTTTGATGGCCGCCACCACCCGGTCGCGGTGGGTCCGTGGATCCGGGTGCGTCGTCATCGACACGACCTGACGCGGAGTCGGCGGTGTCGGCGTGAGCGGCGCGTCGTCGAACTCCAGCAACCCCGGTTCCACCAACGCCGCCGCATCGGCCGGATCGAAGGGAATCGCCCCGGTGATGGCCCGCGCCGCGCCCGTGGACAAAGCGGCCCGGGCCGCAGCGGCGTCGGCAAAGGCGCGTCGAACACCGCGGCCACGGACGGTGCCGTGCGGCCGGGACAGCACGAACACGTCGCCGTCGGATGTGGACATGACCTCACGGTACCGGCGCGGCGCGGCGTGCTTTGCGCACGCCGATCCGAAATCGACGTGGCCGGGGTCGTCGGTGCCGCGGCCCGCGGCATCCGCGCAGCGAGCCCGCATCCGCGCACGTCGGGACATGCGCGGATGCGCGATTGGTGCGCGCGAAGCTCAGGCCTCGCCGCGCTCCCACTGCTCGATGAGTTCGGCCTCCGCATCGTCGGTCAACGTGCCGTACAGCTTGAACCGGGCCATGCCGCCGTCGGGATAGATGTCCATGCGCGCCTCGGTCATCGGACGGTCGAGGTCGATGACGAAGCGGTGGCGGGTGTCGGGCTGCAACTCGGTGCGGGGCAGGACCTCGAACCACTCGCCGTTCTCACCGTCGCGGCCGCGGACCGTGGCGGCACCCGGCGCGTTGCCCAGGAAGTAGCTGGTGTCGAGCTCGACGAGGTTGACGTTGCCACGCCCGGCGAGCCGGACCTGGACCCAGTCGTTGCCGTCGTCGCGGCGCCGGGAGGTCTCCCAGCCCTCGCCCATGTGCCGGGCCCGACCGGGCATCAGCAGATTGTTGGGTGAGCTGTAGAACATGTTGGAGCAGGCCGTGATCAGGCCACCGTTCTCCAACGCGGCGAGGTCGAAGTGCCCGTACCGGAAGAAATGCGGATTGGGCACGCCACGACCGTGGACCCGGAATCGGGCCACGCCGCCGTCGGGGTGCATCGTCAGCCGCGCGTGGGTGAACCGGTTCTTCGCATCGACCTTGAAGGGGTTGCGGGTATCGCCCTCGGCAGGGGTCTTGTCGACGATCGGGACCCACTCCACGTCGTTGAGCAGTTGATCGACCGAGACGACGCCCTCCACGGCCGCCGCCTCCACCGAGATGTGCGGGGGATAGTTGCCCTTGAACCACGACGTGTCGACCACCACGCCGTACACCACGCCGGGCGCGCCGAGCCGCACGATCGCCTGGTCGACGCCGCTCTGCCGACGACGACGGGTCTCCCAGCCGTCGTACACCTGGCCCTTGTGGCCGAAGGTGGCGGGCTGATACTGCGCCGGCGGCGTCTTGATGAGGTTCTGCGCCTCGGCGAACAGGTCGTCGTTGGTCCAGACCACCGCGCCACCGAGATCGCGGAGTGCGAGATCGGGCATCGAGGTGAAATGCGGACGATTGCCCGATGAGGGTGGCGGCTGAGGGGTCACGTTGTCTGATCGTAGGTAAGAGTTTGCCTTCCCACTAATCCGAGTGCATACTTGCACTCGGCAACTAATTGTTGCCAGCAACTAATTGCAAAGAGAAAGTAAAGAACTCGAGGGGTCCGGCCCCGAAACGTGACCACCGGGAGGCGTGATGCTCGACCAAGGAGCTCTCGACGAGCTGTTCGACACTCTCGCCCGCTACATCCGCATCCGTGACCGTGCGACGCACACCACGTTCAAGACGCGTGACGGCGAGGTCGAGTCGGCCGCGTTCAAGTCCCTGTTCCACCTCGCGCGCCAGCCGATGCGGTCGCGGGAACTGGCAGAGAACCTCAATGCCGACCCCTCGACGGTGAGTCGCTACGTGGCCCAACTGGTCGATCTCGGGCTGGTGCGCCGGGAAGCCGACCCCGACGACGGGCGTGCCACCCAGCTGGTGATCACCGACGACGGACGCGCCCGGGTCGAGGCGATGCGGGCGGTGCGCCGCACGGCGATGGACCAGGCCATGTCGGACTGGAGCGACGACGAGCTGCGGACCCTGGTCGGGTTGCTCGGCAGGTTTGTCGACGCCGCCGAGACGGTCATCGCACCACCGTGCGCGAAGGCCGGGCCCGACTCGCTTGATGCGCTTGGGAAAGGACAGAAATGACAGAATCCATGGCCGCGGCGCCTCGCGAGGACGTCGCCGGGGCAGGGTTGAGCCATCGTCAGATCATGACGGTCCTCGCCGGCCTGATGAGCGCCATGTTCCTCGCCGCACTCGACCAGACGATCGTGTCGACGTCGATCCGGACCATCGCCGACGATCTCGACGGCTACGACATGCAGGCGTGGGCGACCACCGCCTACCTGGTGACCGCGACCATCGTCACCCCGCTGTACGGCAAGTTGTCGGACATGTACGGGCGCAAGCCGTTCTTCATGGTCGCCATCTCGATCTTCGTGGTCGGGTCGCTGCTGTGCAGCCTGGCCACCTCGATGTACGAACTGGCGGCGTTCCGCGCCTTCCAGGGGCTCGGTGCCGGTGGTCTGATGACGCTGGCGTTGACCACCATCGGTGACATCGTGCCGCCGCGTGAACGTGCCAAGTACCAGGGCTACTTCCTGGCCGTGTTCGGCACCTCCAGCGTCCTGGGCCCGGTGCTCGGCGGTCTCTTCGCCGGCCAGTCGTCAATCCTGTGGGTTACCGGGTGGCGCTGGGTGTTCCTGGTCAACGTGCCGATCGGGCTCGCCGCGTTGGTGCTGATCTACAAGGTGCTCAACTACGACCAGCAGAAGGGCGAGGGCGGTCGCACCGACTACTGGGGTGCCACCGCGCTGGCGGTCGCCGTCGCGCCGCTGCTCATCGTCGCCGAGCAGGGCCGTGAATGGGGCTGGACCTCGGGCGCGGCCTGGCTGTGCTACGTGGTCGGGGTGGTCGGCATCGCCGCGTTCATCTGGATCGAGCACCGGATGGGTGATGAGGCGTTGATCCCGCTTCGGGTGTTCCGCAACCCGATCTTCTCGCAGGGCATCGGCATCTCGGTGATCGTGGGTGCGGCGATGTTCGGTGGCATCTCGATGCTGCCGCAGTACTACCAGGTGCTGCGCGGATCGAGTCCGATGGTCGCCGGCCTGCAGATGTTGCCGATGGTGCTCGGCCTGATGACCGGCTCGATCCTCTCCGGCCAGCTGATCTCGCGTACCGGGCGGTACAAGATCTTCCCGATCATCGGGTCGGTGCTGATCACCGTCGGTGCGTTCCTGATGCATCTCGTCGGCGTCGACACCCCGCTGTACCTGGTGATGCTCACCGCCGCCCTGATCGGTTTCGGCCTCGGCAACCTGATGCAGCCCGTCATGCTGGCGATGCAGAACATCCTGCCGCCCAAGGACATGGGCCTGTCCACGGGCACGGCGACCTTCTTCCGCCAGATCGGCGGCACCATGGGTGTGGCGGTGTTCTTCTCGGTGCTGTTCTCCCTGATGGGTCCGAACATCGCCGACGAGATGAGCTCGGCCGCCTCGCAGCCGGAATATCAGGCGGCGGTGGCGCAAGCCGCGCAGAGCGACAACCCGCAGACGCGGGAGTTCGCCCAAGGTCTGATCGCGGCGTCACAGAATCCCGGTCAGGCGTCGGCCTCCGCGGATGTCATGTCCGACACGTCGGTGATCCAGGCGCTGCCCGACGAACTGGCCCGGCCGATCAAGGTGGGCTTCGCCAACTCGATGGACACCGTCTTCCTGGCCGTGTCGATCATGGCGGCGTTCGCGATCATCGGGACGGTGACGTGGAAGGAACTGCCGTTGCGCACCGGCCGGCCCGTCGGCGCGACCGACGCCTCGTAAGTCACCCAAGCAACGCGCCCAGACCGCCGTGAGGCCGGTCCCGAGGTGACCTCGCCGGTGGTGGTGGCGTTGGGAGATGAGGCGGCGGTCAGCCGCGAGAGGGCTCGTTGGCGTGGGCGGGGTGCTCGGCCAGGCGATCGATGGCCTGCTGAGCGACCTTCTCGGCCTCGGCCTTGCCGACCCAACCACCGGGCTGGACTTCCTTGCCCGGTTCGAGGTCCTTGTAGTGCTCGAAGAAGTGGGAGATGGGGCCCAGTTCGTATTCGCTGACGTCGGTGATGTCCTGGATGTGGTCCCAGCGCACGTCGTCGGCGGGCACGCACAGCAGTTTGTCGTCGCCGCCGGCCTCGTCGGTCATGGTGTACATGCCGACCACGCGGGACTTGACGATGACGCCGGGGAACACCGACTCGGGCAGCAGCACCAGCGCGTCCAGCGGATCGCCGTCCTCACCGAGGGTGCCGTCGATGTAGCCGTAATCGGCCGGGTAGCCGAACGATGTGTACAGGTAGCGGTCGAGGTAGACCTTGCCGGTCTCGTGATCGACCTCGTACTTGTTGCGGCTACCCTTCGGGATCTCGATGGTCACATCGAATTCCACAGTTCCTCCTGGCACAGTTTGTCGCTGGTGGTGACGGCAGCCGACGAGCAGTCGCCTGCGCAGATCGCCTCAACGATACTGTGAGGCGGACACGGGGGCCCGACCCCCACGGCGATCACCGGAGGTGGCAGGGCGTGCGGCTCGGATCGACGACGCGGGACAGCAGATCGGGTCGCTCGCTCCGGTCCCGCCGCGGGGTGCTGTGGACGGTGATCTCGGTGGTCATCCTCGCCCTCATCGGCGGCGGCGCAGTGGCCGTCGCCCTGCAGCTCGACTCCGTCGACGAACTACCGCCCGGCATCCCGCCGCAGCCCGCCGCGATCACGGTGAACCCGCAGATCAACCCGGTCGTGCCGAATGCACCCGAACCGACCCCGGCCGGGGTGCAACAGGCCATCGCCGACGCCGTGGCCGACCCCGCGCTCGGCGAGTTCACCGGCGAGATCAGCGACGCCCTCACCGGTCAACAGCTCTGGTCGGACTCGCCCGCCGAACCACGTGTGCCCGCCTCCAATGCCAAGATCCTCACCGCTGCGGCGGCCCTGTTGGCGTTGCCGCACGACCAGCGGATCACCACCACGGTCGTGGCCGGCCCCGGCGGGCAGGTGATCCTCAAGGGAGCGGGCGACCCCACCCTCTCGGCGCAACCGACCGGCGCGGACACCTTCTACACCCGCGCACCCCGCATCGCCGACCTCGCCGCGCAGATCCGCAAGGCCGGCATCGACGTGACGTCCGTCGCCGTCGACACCAGCGCCTTCACCGGACCGACGATGGTGAGCACCTGGGACGACGCCGACATCGCCGGCGGCGACATCGCGCCCATCGAATCGCTGATGGTCGACGGCGCCCGCATCGAACCGCTCGACGAGTACTCGCCGCGTGTCGCCGACCCGGCGATCACCGCCGGGGAAGCGCTCGCCGCGGCCCTCGGCGTCGATGTCGCGGTCACCGAGCAGACCGTGCCGACCGGCGGGCAGGTGATCGCGCAGGTGCAGTCGGCGCCGCTGGTGACCCGCGTCAACGACATGATGCGGTTCAGTGACAACGTGCTCGCCGAGACGCTGTCGGTCGAACTGTCCGTCGCGCGGGGCGGGCCGCCGAGCCTGGCAGGCGGAGTGTCCGCGATCGTGGCGACGCTGAGTCAGCACGGTTTCGACATGTCCGCGGTGTCGCTGCGCGACGCGTCCGGGCTCTCGTACGCCAACCGGGTGCCCGCCGGTCTGCTCGACACCCTGATGGGCGCGGCCGCCGGGCCGTCGCAGCCGCTGATGCGGTCCCTGCTGGACGGGCTGCCGGTGGCCGGTGGCACGGGCACGCTCGCCGAGAGGTTCGACCCGGACACCAACCCCGGCGCCGGGTGGGTGCGGGCGAAGACGGGAACCCTCACCGGGGTGAGTTCGTTGACCGGGATAGTCCAGACGATCGATGGCCGGGTGTTGGCGTTCGCACTCATGTCAGGAGGCACGTCCCCGGTCGACGCGCGGCCCGCGCTCGACGACGTGGCCGGCGCACTGAGGGAATGCGGGTGCCGATGAACAGCAACGACACGACTGTCGACCAGGCCGACACCGAGTCGATCGGTGCGCGCATCGACTGGGGGTTGGCCGCGTCCACCGGCAAACGGCTCGCCCGGTCGGGACCCAAGACCACCGCGTACACGATCGACGCCGCACACGCGGAACTCGCCGACGCGGCCACCCGGGCCGAAGCGCCGGTCCGGGAGGTGACCGGCCTCGCCGACGGCCTGCGGGTGCCCACCACGCGCATCCTCGATCGCAGGGAATGGGTGGACGCCGCGTCGCGCTCGATGCAGTCGATGCTCGGTGTCACCGGCGACGCAGACACCTCCGGCCTCGCCGCACTGTCGGCGAAGGCCGGGGGAGTGCAGGCCGGCGGACTGCTCGCCTTCCTGTCCGGCGCCATCCTCGGCCAGTACGATCCGTTCACCCCCGACCCCGACACCGGCGACCCGGGTGTGCTCATGGTGGTGGCACCCAACATCATCGCCGTCGAACGCTCCCTGAAGGTGGTGCCCAGCGACTTCCGGCTGTGGGTCTGCCTGCACGAGGTGACCCACCGCGTGCAGTTCTCGGCCAACCCGTGGCTGCGGCAGTACATGATCGACAACCTCGAGATCCTCACCTCGGATGCCGGGGAGACCACCGGCGAGATCCTCGGTCGCATCACCGAGACGCTGCGCGGCGACAAACCCCGCGAGAAGGGCGTCCTCGGCGCCATGCAACTGCTGCAGACACCCGAACAGTACGAGGCGTTCAACCGCATGATGATGCTCGGCACGCTCCTCGAAGGGCACGCCGATCACGTGATGGACGCCGTCGGGCCCGCGCATGTGCCCACCGTCGCCACCATTCGCCAGGCCTTCGACAAACGACGTACGGCGCCGCGCAACCCGATCCAACGCATCATCCGCGCCCTCATCGGCATGGACGCCAAACTCGCCCAGTACATCCGCGGCAAGGCGTTCGTCGACGAAGTGGTCGGCGCGGTGGGGATGGAGCAGTTCAACACCATCTGGACGTCGCCGGAGACGATGCCGCGGCCGAACGAGATCGACGAACCGCGTCTATGGATGCAACGGGTGCTGTAACCCGCGCGATCGCCGATTTCGCGGTTCGTCGCCCGGCCGTCGGGGACGAGGTGTGCGTCGGACTGTCCGGTGGTCCGGACTCGCTGGCGTTGGTGGCGTGCGCGGTACGCGCCGGCCTGCGAGTACATGCGCTCGTTGTCGACCACGGGTTGCAGCCGGGGTCGGATGCGGTCGCTGTCGAGGCGGCCGACGCCGCTCGAGGGCTCGGCGCGGAAGCAACGGTGCTGCCGGTGAGTGTCGGCTCCGACGGTGGGATGGAGGCCGCCGCGCGCACCGCCCGCTACGCCGCGCTCGACGACGCCCGCGACGGCCGGGCGGTGCTGCTCGCCCATACCGCCGACGATCAGGCCGAAACGGTGGTGCTCGGCCTCGCCCGCGGCTCCGGCGCCCGGTCGATCGCCGGGATGCGGCCGTGGAATCCGCCCTGGGGCCGACCGTTGCTGCGCATTCGACGCGCGCAGACGCTGGCCGTCTGCATCGAGCTCGGCCTGCGACCCCATCGCGACCCGCACAACCGCGATCCCCGCTTCACCCGGGTGCGGGTGCGTGGCGAGGTGCTACCGCTGCTCGACGACGTGCTGCACGGCGGGGTCGTCGATGCGCTCGGCCGCACCGCCACCGCGCTGCAGGCCGACAACGACGCGCTCGACGCGCTCGCCGAGGACTGGTACCGCCGTGCGGCAGTCGAGGGTGATCTGGACGCCGAAGTCCTTGCCGCCGCCCCGGCCGCCCTGCGCACCCGGGTCCTGCGCCGCTGGTTGCTCGACGTCGGCGCCACCGAACCGACCCACCGAGTGATCGGCGCCGTCGACCGCCTGATCGTCGAACCGGGTTCCCACGGGCACGTCGCGATCGGCGGCGACCCGACGTCGCGGACCGTCGTCGCCCGTGCCGGCCCCCGCCTGCACGTCGTGCACCTGTCCCGCTGATGTCGGCGGATAGTTCAGGCCGCAGTTCCAGGGTCCGGCCGCAGTTCCTGCTCCAAGCCGGAACATGCAGGTGCGGCCAGAAAGAGTGACGGCCCGCCTCGTCGAGCGTGGAGGCGGACCGTCGGGGGTGAAGCGTTGTCGACTCAGTTGCGGGGCGGGACGAACGGGGAGTTGATGGTGTTGAAGTAATTGACGGCGGACCAGATCAGCGAACCGCCGCCGCCGAGTGCCAGGCCGACAATCCCGCCGAGCGATGCACCCAACGGAATGATGAACGGACATCCGATGACCGCTGCGAAAAGCCCGAGCGCGCAGCCTGCGATGCCTCCCACAATTGCACCCAGTACCGTGCCCACCAGCGAGGAGATGCTGATGCCCGCGCTCAACTCCTGATTGAAGCGCTGCAGTGCCTCGTCATCCCGCTCCTGCTTGGTCCGCGGCGCGTCGACCTTCTCCGCAGCCTGCATTCGCAACTGCTCCACCTCGAGCGGATTCACCGGAATGGCCCGCGCAACGTCACGAGACGGTATCAACGTCGCGGTGTTGCCGGAGGTCCGTGCATCGATGGGGAATTGCAGATATTCCTTGCGATAGTTCAGCGGCATCTGAAATGCGGTCGCGCCGGCGTTATTGCGAATGGCGAGCACACCGTTATTGGTGCTGATCGATCCGTTGTGCACGGTGATGGAGAAGGACGACGCTGTCGTATGAATGTCGTACGTCGTCGGCCCGGGCTGCGTCGGGGCGGCCTGGGCAACCCCGGCGAACGCTGTAATCGCCACGGTGACAAAGGAAAAGATGCTGAGCAGGCGCAGATGACGGAGGGGGCCTGGTCGGCGGGCGCGGGTGCCTGGATGTGAATGCATATGCGGTGTCTTTCAGGTCATCGACTCCGCGACGAGAGTCGGGACGGACAGGCTGCGTGAAGGAATCTCGTTCGCAGAACAAATGACCAGGCCCCCTGAAATCGAAGCGTCTGCGAACGAATTCACCTTCACAAATAAATGTTCTTTGTTGGAGGAAAGTGTGTCGCGTGTGAATCATGTTGCCATTCGTGATCTGAGTGTGATGCGCGACATGCCGTTCTCGCCCGAACTGTCGTACGAACGACCTACTCCGTGACCGGGCGTACTGGGACGCTCGATCAACGTCGCGCCGACGGCGCGGACAGGCGACCGGATTCGCGCGCCGTTCCGGTGGTGTCGGGCACGCACAGCCCCAGGCATGACAAGCTGGAACCGTGCAGTCCTCACAGGGATCCGACAACACACACGCCGACAACCCACACGCCTACGGCGACGACATCGAGGCGATCCTCATCACCGAGGGGCAGATCAAGCAGCGCACCCGGGAGCTGGCCGAATCGGTGGCGTCACGCTATGGCGACATCGAACAGGATCTGGTGCTGATCGGCGTCCTGAAGGGCGCGGTCATGTTCATGACGGACTTCGCCCGGGAGCTGAGTATCCCGTCGCAGATGGAGTTCATGGCGGTGTCGAGCTACGGGTCGTCGACGTCGTCGTCGGGCGTGGTGCGCATCCTCAAGGACCTCGACCGTGACATCACCGGTCGCGACGTGCTCATCGTCGAGGACATCATCGATTCCGGCCTGACGCTGTCGTGGCTGATGAGGAACCTCGCGACGCGCTCGCCGCGGTCCCTGGAGGTGTGCACCCTGCTGCGCAAACCCGAGGCCGTGCGTTCACCGGTCGACGTCGCCGATGTGGGCTTCGACATCCCGAACGAATTCGTCGTCGGCTACGGCCTCGATTTCGCCGAACGCTACCGCGATCTTCCCTTCATCGGACGGCTCCGGCCCACCGTCTACCAGAACTGAGCTCTCACCAGCGGCGAGGAGCCCGCGAGGGCAGGCCGGAACGGTTTTCCCCGGATGTTCGTTGACCGGTAGCCTCTACAAATACGGACAGCCGCGCTCACGAGGCGCGGCCGGCCGCGACGTCGACCGGGAAGGACAGTGGGAACGGCACGGGCAGGCAAGCCAGACCCGCCCGAACCACCACCAACAGGCATGAACCGAAAGTCAGTCTTCCGCAACCTCGCCATCGTGGCGTTGATCGTGCTCGCCCTGTGGGGCTGGAGCGTGATGCGTGACTCGGGCCGCGAGTACTCGTCCGTGGACACCTCGGTCGCGTTGACCCAGCTCAACGTGAAGAACACCGACCGCATCGACATCGATGACCGGGAACAGACGCTGCGTATCGAGCTGAAGAACCCGATCCAGGTCGACGGTCAGGACGTCACCAAGATCAGCGCCAAGTACCCGGCCGCCGCCGGCGACGAAGTGTTCAACTCCGTCACCCAGACCGGTGCCCCGTACCAGACCAATGTCACCGAGGATTCGGCGCTGTGGCAGATCCTGATCTTCATCCTGCCGATGCTGCTGCTGTTCGGGCTGTTCTTCTTCGTCATGAACCGCATGCAGGGCGGCGGCCGCGGCGGCGTCATGGGATTCGGCAAGTCCAAGGCCAAGCAGCTCACCAAGGACATGCCCAAGACCACCTTCGCCGACGTCGCCGGCGCCGACGAGGCGGTCGAAGAGCTCTACGAGATCAAGGACTTCCTGCAGAACCCGACCCGCTATCAGGCGCTCGGCGCCAAGATCCCCAAGGGTGTACTGCTGTTCGGTCCGCCCGGAACCGGTAAGACCCTGCTCGCCCGCGCCGTCGCCGGCGAGGCCGGGGTGCCGTTCTTCACCATCTCCGGTTCGGACTTCGTGGAGATGTTCGTCGGTGTCGGCGCCTCCCGGGTGCGTGACCTGTTCGAGCAGGCCAAGAACAACAGCCCGTGCATCATCTTCGTCGATGAGATCGACGCCGTCGGCCGCCAGCGCGGCGCCGGACTCGGCGGCGGCCACGACGAACGCGAGCAGACACTGAACCAGTTGCTCGTCGAGATGGACGGTTTCGGTGACCGTTCCGGCATCATCCTGATCGCCGCCACCAACCGGCCCGACATCCTCGACCCGGCGCTGCTGCGGCCCGGCCGCTTCGACCGGCAGATCCCGGTCGGCAACCCCGACATCGCCGGTCGCCGCGCGATCCTCAAGGTGCATGCCAACGGCAAGCCGATCGACGACGACGCCGACCTCGACGGCCTGGCCAAACGCACACCCGGTATGTCCGGCGCGGACCTGGCCAACGTGGTCAACGAGGCCGCGCTGCTCGCGGCCCGCGAGCACAAGAACACCATCACCGCAGAGATGCTCGAGGAAGCCGTCGACCGCGTCATCGGCGGCCCGCGCCGCAAGAGCCGCATCATCAGCGAACACGAGAAGAAGGTGGTCGCCTACCACGAGGGCGGCCACACCCTGGCGGCCTGGGCGATGCCCGACCTCGACCCGATCTACAAGGTCACCATCCTGGCCCGCGGCCGCACCGGCGGACACGCCCTCGCGGTACCCGAGCAGGACAAGGACCTGATGACCCGCTCGGAGATGATCGCGCGTCTGGTCATGGCCATGGGCGGACGGGCCGCCGAGGAACTCGTCTTCCACGAGCCGACCACCGGCGCGTCGAGCGACATCGACCAGGCGACCAAGATCGCCCGCGCGATGGTCACCGAGTACGGCATGAGTGCCAAACTCGGCGCGGTGCACTACGGCCAGGAACAGGGCGACCCCTTCCTGGGCCGGTCGATGGGCAACCAGGCGTCGTACTCGGCGGAGATCGCCAGCGAGATCGACGAAGAGGTACGCCGGCTGATCGAGGCCGCGCACACCGAGGCGTGGGCGATCCTGTCGGAGTACCGCGACACCCTCGATGTCCTCGCGTCGGAACTGTTGGACAAGGAGACGCTGACCCGCAAGGATCTCGAAGCCATCTTCGCCGACGTGCACAAGCGGCCGCGGATCACCACCTTCAACGAGTTCGGCGACCGCACCCCGAGCGAGAAGCCGCCGGTGAAAACACCGGGCGAGCTCGCGATCGAACGCGGTGAGCCATGGCCGCCGCCGGCGCCCGAGCCGATCCCGGAGCCGGTGGGTGCGGGCGGACCGTCCGGACATCCGGGCGCCGAACCCGGCTATCCGAACCCGACGCCGGGGCAGTCGTATCCACCGGCCTACCCGCCGCAGTCGGCGCCCGGTCAGCCCTACGGCGGCTACCAGGGGGCCGGCGGACATCAGGGCTCGGGCGGATACCAGGGCTCGGGCGGGTATTCCGGCCAGCCCACGCACGGCACCCGGCCCGACTACGGGGCTCCGCGCGACTGGTCGGCACCGGGCTGGCCGCCGCAAGACGCCCCGCAGGGCGGACCCAACGGGTCCCCGAGCGGTCCCCAGGGCTACGCCGGAAACCCGGGCCGGCCGGGCAATCCGGGTGCCGGGTACTCCGGTGAGGGCGTTCCGGGGCCGCAGAACGGTCACGGCGACCACGGCTATCCGAACGGCGCGAACGGCCACGGGACCGGATACGGCTCTCCCGGCCGGTATCCGGACGACCGCGGCCCCGACGACTCCGGCGCACGACACTAGAGGCACCCGCCGTCGCGCCGAACGCACGTTCCAGAACGGACCAGATGACACGATGACCATCAGTGAACAGCAGGACATGGATCGCGCGGTCGACGAACTCGCCCCGCGCACGCCCAGCGGCCGGCAGTTCGATCAGGTTCGCGCCGAGGCGGCGATCCGTGAACTGCTGATCGCGGTGGGGGAGGACCCTGATCGTGAGGGGCTCAAGCGCACCCCCACCCGGGTCGCCAACGCCTACCGGGAGATGTTCGCCGGGCTCTACACGGATCCCAGTGAGGTTCTCGCCACCATCTTCGACGAGAACCACGACGAACTGGTGCTGGTCAAGGACATCCCGATGTACTCGACCTGCGAACACCATCTCGTCTCCTTCCACGGGGTGGCGCACGTCGGCTACATCCCCGGCCAGGGCGGACAGGTCACCGGACTGAGCAAACTCGCGCGGGTCGTCGACCTCTACGCCAAGCGTCCGCAGGTTCAGGAACGGCTGACCAGCCAGATCGCCGACGCCATCGTCAAGCGGCTCGAACCGCGCGGGGTGATCGTGGTGATCGAGGCCGAGCATCTGTGCATGGCGATGCGTGGCATCCGCAAACCGGGCGCCACCACCACCACGTCGGCGGTGCGCGGACTGTTCAAGACCAGCGCCATCTCGCGCGGCGAGGCGCTCGACCTGATCTCGCGGACCTGAGCGGTCACCACCACCCGATGCGTCTGGATGCCGACCGCACCCTCGTGATGGGGGTCATCAACGTCACCGCCGACTCCTTCTCCGATGGCGGCCGCTACCTGGACCTCGACGCGGCGATCGCCCACGGGCACGACCTGATCGCCCAGGGCGCCGATCTGATCGACGTGGGTGGCGAATCCACTCGCCCGGGCGCCACCCGCGTGGACCCGGAGGTGGAGGCGGCGCGGGTCGCGCCGGTCATCAAAGGTCTCGCCGATGCCGGTGTGCCGCTGTCGGTGGACACCATGCGGGCCGCGGTGGCCGAGGCCGCCATCGATGCCGGGGTCACGGTCATCAACGATGTCTCCGGCGGGCGGGCCGACGCCGACATGGCGCGGGTCGTGGCCGACTCGGGCCTGCCGTGGATTCTGATGCACTGGCGTCCGGTCGACCGGGTCGCGGCGCGTGCCGGTGCACCGTTCACCCACGGTGTCGACGACGCCGGCGGCTACCGCGACGTGGTGGCCGAGGTCAGCGGGGAACTGCTCGCCCAGGTCGACTCGGCGGTGGACGCCGGCGTCGACCCCGACCGGATCATCCTCGACCCCGGCCTGGGTTTCGCCAAGACCGCCGACCACAACTGGGCGTTGCTGCACGCGCTGCCCACACTGGTCGGGCTGGGCTTCCCGGTGCTGGTGGGCGCCTCACGCAAGCGATTCCTCGGCACTCTGCTCGCCCGCGACGGCCAACCCCGCCCACCGGCGGGCCGCGAGGTCGCGACCGCCGCCATCTCCACGCTGGCCGCTGCCGACGGGGCGTGGGCGGTGCGGGTGCACGACGTGGCGAGCAGTCGCGACGCCATCGCGGTCGCCGGCGCATGGCGCAGCGGCGGACGGCGCGGACCGCGTGACGCCGCGGCGCCGGGACCGACGCGACACACGGGAGTGGGGAACAGCTGATGACCGACCGCATCGAACTGCGCGGACTGGTCGTCCGGGGCAATCACGGCGTCTTCGAACACGAACGGCGCGACGGGCAGGACTTCATCCTCGACGTCACACTGTGGCTCGACCTGGCCGCGGCCGCCGCCTCCGACGACCTCGCCGACACCGTGGACTACGGGGCGCTGGCCCAACGCGCCCACGACATCGTCGCCGGGCCGCCGCGCAACCTGATCGAGGCCGTCGGTGGGGAGGTGGCCGAGGCGCTGATGGACGACGAGCGCATCGCCGCCTGCGAGGTCACCGTGCACAAACCGTCGGCGCCCATCCCGCTGCGGTTCGCCGACGTCGCGGTGGTGACGCGACGCTCCCGGAAGGCGATGAGCTCCCGAAAGTCGCAGATGTGATGACGTATTCGCGTGTCGTCCTCTCGGCCGGGTCCAACATCGGTGACCGGCGCGCTCACCTGGCCGGCGTCGTCGAACGCCTCGCCGACGACCTCATCGCCGTCTCACCGGTGTATTCGACGGCGCCGTGGGGCGGCGTCGACCAGGACGACTTCTTCAACGTGACGTTGCTCGCCGGTGCCGACCGCAATCCCGGGCAGTGGCTCGACATCTGTCACGAGCTCGAGCAGGCCGCTGACCGTACCCGTGATGTGCGGTGGGGTCCCCGGACTCTCGACGTCGACGTCATCTCGGTCAGCCGCGACGGCGAGATCGTGCGCAGCGACGACCCCGCGCTCACGCTGCCGCATCCGCGTGCGGCGCAGCGTGCGTTCGTGCTGGTGCCGTGGCTGGCCATCGAACCCGACGCCACGCTCTGGACGCCGCAGGGCGAACGCCCCGTGGCCGATCTGATCGCCGAACTCGACCCCGACGAGCGCGCCGGTGTGGTGCCGGTCGACGACCTGCCCGCGGTGAGGCGACGATGACCGCACCGAGACGTCCACCGGAGGAGAACCAGGAATCTGGCCTCGGCCCCACCCGGGTGCGTGACCTCGCGGCCATCGCCGTGGTGGTGGCGATCGTGGCCTGGATCCTGGTCCGCTACAACTACGGCAGTCTGCCGCCGATGCCGCTGCTCGCCGGCTTGGTGCTCTACATCCTCGCCGCACTCGAGGCGGTGATCGCGTTCGTCGTGCGGGCTCGGGTGGCCTCCCGCGATGTGGGTCGCGCGCGTGGCCAACTGCATCCGCTGACCGCCGCGCGGGTGTTCGCGCTGGCGAAGTCGTCGGCAATCCTGGGCGCCATCGCGGTCGGCGTCTGGACCGGGTTGCTCGTGTTCCTGTGGACCCGCCACGATCTCGCGGCTGCGCAGCACGACCGGCCCGGCGCGATCGTCGGGCTGATCGGTGGCGTGCTTCTGGTGGCGGCCGCCCTGTGGCTCGAATATTGTTGTCGGGCACCCGATGACCCGACGGAAGACGCTGTCGGAGGCCATCCGGGGCCGGCCTGACCATCGCGTATAGCACCCGAACGATTCGTGACTCTCCGCAGTGCTTGTGCTACTTCAGTGCGGTCAGACGGTAAGTTCACGATCATGACGACCTCGAATGGCCGTTCCGCGGAGCCGCGGCGCTCCGGTAGATCGGTGGGACAATGGCTGCTGGGTCTGCTCATCGTGCTCGCCATCGCGGCCAGCATCCTGATGGTCTTCACCGACCAGTTGTCGATCAGCGGGTCTCTGGCGGTGATCGCCGCGCTGTGGGCGGCCGTGATCGGCGCCATTCTGGTGACCAAGTTCCGCCGCCAGGCCGAGAGCGCGGAGGCGAAGAGCCGGGACCTGCGGCTGGTGTACGAACTGCAGCTCGAGCGTGAGATCGCGGCTCGGCGCCAGTACGAACTCGACGTGGAGACCACGGTCCGCAAAGAGGTCAGCGCCGAGGCCAACGAAGAACTCGCCGACCTGAAGGCCCAGGTGCTGGCGCTGCGGTCGAGTCTGGAAATGTTGCTCGGCGAATCGCTGCCCGACCCGAGGGTGGCGCTGCCGAGCGACAAGCTGCGCGAACTGGCGTCCGGCATCGGCGCGCCCGGTGCTACCGGCTATCGGGCGGGATACGGCGCCGGTTTCGGACGCGACTACGCCACCGACGACAGCGTGCGCGCCGCCCAGGATTTCGCGACCACCGCACCGGCCGCCGATGCCGGTCGGCGTATCCCGGCCGACCTGGACCCCAACGAGATGACCGAGGTGATCCCGGTGATCACCGACGAGGCGCCGATCTCGGGACGGATCGCGACCGAGGTGCCCAGCGAGATCGCCGACGACCACGTGGAGGACGCCGTCCTCGCCGACGACGAGATGAGCGCCGAGGAGTCCGCGCCGGCCGGTGGCTACGTCGACGAATCGCCGACCGACGAATGGCCGCCGGCGGAGGCCGAACCCGAGACCGCCACCTCCGAGGTCGAAGAGCCGGTTGCCCCGCCAGAGGTCGCCGAACCGACCCATGCGGAGCCCCTCTCGGCGACTGCGGCGCCCGAACCGTCGCCGGAGTCGGTGCCGTTCGCCACGGTGGGACGCCACGAGGGCAGCGGCGACGAGGCGAACCCGGCACTGCAGGGACGTCGGCGGCGGCGCACCGACGACAGCGAGAGCGCCCACTCCGCGGGCCTGCCGGTCTCCGAGTTGCTCAGCCAGCTGCGGCAGTCCGGTGCGCCCGGCAGCGGCCGCCGTCGCCGAGAGGACTGACCCGCCCGCCGCCGTCATCGACCGACCTCACCTGTGGGCAGAGACATGTCGCGCGCCGTGGGTCCATGACGACGGCTGAGGTCTCTGTGGCGGTGACGCGAGCCTCGCGTGAGACCTGTCACAGGCATTGGCGTCGGGGTGTACCCAGGGCCTAGTCTTGCTCTGCAACGTCTGGTACCCGAGCTCAGCCGGGACTGGAACTTATCAGCGGAGGACAGCGGTGACCTCACCGAGCGATGATCTCGGCCCGTCCGGGCTGCGCGGAGATGCCCCCTACCTGTCGGGCGTCTCGAATCTGCCCACCCCGGCGCGGCTGACCGTCGGACTCATCTCCGCCGGTCGTGTCGGCACAGCAGTGGGCGCCGCCCTCGAGCAGGCCGGGCATGTGGTCGGTGCGGTGGTGGCCCGATCCGAGGCGTCTCGGCGTCGCGCCACCGATCGGCTGCCCGACTCCGAGATCCTGGACCTGCGCTCCGTCGTGGCCCGTTCGGAACTTCTGATCGTCGCCGTTCCCGACGCCGCACTCGATGCCGTCGTCGAGGAGATCGCCCACAGCGGGGCGCTGCGGCCCAACACACTCGTCGCGCACACCGCCGGGGCGGCCGGCGTCGGCGTGCTCACCCCCCTCGCCGAACTGGGCGCGCTACCCCTTGCCATCCATCCGGCGATGACCTTCGTCGGCACCGCCGACGACACCGTCCGGCTGCGGCAGGCCTGCTTCGGCGTCACCGCCGCCGACGAGGTCGGCTACGCCATCGCCCAGGCGCTGGTGTTGGAGATGGGCGGCGAGCCGGTGCGGATCGCCGAAGCCGACCGGGTGCTGTACCACGCCGCGCTCGCGCACGGCGCCAATCACCTGATCACTCTCATCACCGATGCGGTGGCCGCTCTCAACGCGGCGATCGAGGGTCGTGGCGGGCAGGCCGGGCGGGCGGCGGCCACCGTCGACGGCAGCGGCGCGATGCTCGCCGAACGCATTCTCGGACCGCTGGTGACGGCGTCGCTGCAGAACGTGTTGGAGCTCGGACCGCAGGCGTTGACCGGTCCGGTCGCCCGCGGCGATGCGAAGGCCGTCGCCGATCACCTCGCCGCATTGCGGACGCTGCCCGCCGACGGCGCCGGTGTCACCGACATCGCCGAGGCCTACCGGGTGCTGGCGCGCCGGACCGCCGGGCTCACCGATGCGCCCGCCGACCTCATCGACGTGCTGGAGACGACATGACCACCGATCTCGGCGACAAACCGTACACACCAGGCGAACTGACCGTTCACCGGGATCCGGCGACACTGCACCGGATCACCGCCGCGCTGCGGCGCGCGGGTAAGCGGGTGGCGCTCGTACCCACCATGGGCGCCCTGCACGCCGGGCACCTCGAACTGGTCCGGGCCGCGAAGGCCAGCGGCAACACCGTCGTCATCGTGTCGATCTTCGTCAACCCGCTGCAGTTCGGCGTCAACGAAGATCTCGACGCCTACCCGCGGACCTTCGACGCCGACTGCGAGCTGCTGCGGCCGCTCGGGGTGGAGCTGGTGTTCGCGCCGACCGTCGCGGACATGTACCCCCACGGTCAGCGCAGCATGGTCCATCCGGGCCCGGCCGGTGCCGTGCTCGACGGCATCTCCCGTCCCACGCACTTCGCCGGCATGCTGACCGTCGTCCTCAAGCTGCTGACCATCGTCGCGCCGCACGCCGCCTACTTCGGCGAGAAGGACTATCAGCAGCTGGTGCTGATCAAGCAGATGGTCGACGATCTGAACCTCGACGTCGATGTGGTGGGCGTGCCGACCGTACGCGAGTCGGACGGCTTGGCGATGTCCTCGCGCAATCGCTACCTCGATGAACGCCAGCGTGACCTGGCCACCACCCTGTCGGCTGCGCTGGTCGCCGGCGCCCATGCCGCGGCCGGCGGGCGCGATGCGATCCTGGCCGCCGCGCAGTCGGTGCTCGATGCCCATCCCGAGATCGAGGTCGACTACCTCGCGCTCACCGGCCGTCAGCTCGAGCCACCGCCCGAGCGCGGCGACGGACGACTACTGGTGGCCGCACGGGTCGGGCCGGCCCGACTCATCGACAACGTCGGCGTCGCGATCGGCACCGGGTTTGCCGGCCGCGACCCCGAACAACCACACCACTGACACCGAACACCCACCGAAGGGAATCTGATGTTCCGCACCATGATGAAGTCGAAGATCCACCGGGTTCGGGTCACCCAGGCCGACCTGCACTACGTCGGGTCGGTGACCATCGACCAGGATCTGCTCGACGCCGCCGACCTGCTCGAGGGCGAACAGGTCACCATCGTCGACATCAACAACGGCGCCCGCCTCGAGACCTACGTCATCGCCGGCGAGCGTGGTTCCGGCGTGATCGGGATCAACGGGGCCGCCGCGCATCTCGTACACCCCGACGATCTGGTGATCATCATCGCCTACGGCATCATGAACGAGCAGGAGCTGCGCGAGTACTCGCCGTCGGTGGTGTTCGTCGACGACGCCAACCGCGTGCTCGAGGCCGGCGACGATCCCGCGCGTGTGCCCGAGGGCTCGGGCCTGCGGGATCCGCGCGTCCTCGTCGACGCCGTCGTCTGATCCCCGCCCATGCTGCTGACCGTCGACGTCGGGAACACCAACATCCATCTCGGCGTCTTCGCCGGGGCCGGCGAACACGCGACGATGGTGCGCGACTGGCGCATCCACACCGAACCGAACCTGACCTCCGACGAGCTCGCGCTGCTCGTCCGCGGCCTGCTGGGCTCCGACGTCGAGCAGGTGACCGGGGTCGCGGCGCTGTCCACGGTGCCGTCGCTGTTGCGTGAGTTGCGGGTGATGGTGCCGCGCTATTTCGGCGACGGTCATCACCACGTGCTGCTGGAACCCGGTGTGCGGACCGGGGTTCCGCTGCTGGTGGACAACCCCAAAGAGGTCGGCACCGACCGCGTCGCCAACTGCGTTGCCGCCCACCACAACTACCCGAAGGGGCCGTGCATCGTGGTGGCCTTCGGCACCGCCACCGTGGTGGACGCCATCTCGACGAAGGGCGAATTCCTCGGTGGTGCCATCGCGCCGGGCGTGAACCTCGCGGTGGAGGCGCTTTCCGAACACACCGTGACCGTGCGCAAGGTGGAGTTGATGCCGCCGCGCAGTGTGCTGGGCAAGAACACCGTCGAAGCGCTGCAGTCGGGCATCCTCTACGGGTTTGCCGGCCAGGTCGACGCGCTGGTGGACCGCGTCCGCGACACCATCGACGGCTTCGACTCCGACGACGTCGCCGTGGTGGCCACCGGGTTCCTCGCGCCGCTGATGTTCGACGAGTGCGAGACCCTCACCGCCCATCACCCCTACCTGACCCTCGACGGACTGCGGCTGGTCTACGAACGGTCCAAGCAGCAGCGGCGGCGCTGAGGCGGGCTCCGGGTCTGGTGCCCCGCGACGATCTGTGGCACACTGTTCGCCGTGATCATGAGCTGTCTGGAGTGTTGTCAGGGCTGAGTTCCGCATCTGCGGCCGCCCTTCTTCGACGACCCCCGCTCACTCGATCACTCTCACAGGACCTCACATGACCGCCGTCCTCGGTACCCCCGTCACCACTGTCACTTCCTCCGCCGGCGCTGCCCCGCTGTCGGCGCAGGCGACCGACTACGCCGCTCTCGTCGCCTCGGGAACGACGCCCGTCGACGTGCGCAGCCAGCGTAAACGTCAGGCCGACGGCGTCCTGTCCGGTGCACTGGCCATCGATGCCGCCGAACTCCTCACCCGCCTCACGCCGGGCACCCCGGAGTCGCTGAGCAGCGCACACGCCGATGCCCGCTGGCTGCTGATCAGCGACGACGGCCACGAGGCCGAGTGGCTGGCCTGGCATCTGCAGGCGCGCGGCATCACCGGCGCCGTGTTCGTCGTCGGCGGGTACCGCGCCCTGCGGCGGGCCCGCGTCGTCGGCACCATCAGCGAGCAGGAACTCGCCGCGATCTCGGCCCACTGAACCGAGTCGCCACCCAGCTCGACCGGGCAACGGGCGCGACACCTGATTCCGATAAGGTCTCGGGGGTGAGCAACACTCCTACCACGCAGAACGCGCCCGCAGACGCTGCCGACGACAACACGCCGGAACAACTCCGGATCCGTCGGGAGAAGCGCGAGGCCATTCTGGGCGAAGGACGCGAGGCCTACCCGGTCTCCATCGCGCGCACGCACAGTCTGTCGGAGATCCGGGCCGCCCACCCCGACCTCGAGGCGGGCACCGAGACCGGCGAGATCGTCGGCGTCGCGGGCCGCATCATCTTCCTACGCAACAAGGGCAAGTTGTGCTTCGCAACCCTGCAGGAAGGTGACGGCACCCAGCTGCAGGCGATGATCAGCTTCAACGGCGTCGGCGAGGACGCGCTGGTCCGGTGGAAGGCCCAGGTGGATCTCGGCGACATCGTGTACGTGCACGGCGAGGTGATCAGCTCGCGCACCGGTGAGCTGTCGGTGATGGCCGATTCGTGGGAGATGGCGTCGAAGGCGTTGCGGCCCTTGCCCGTCGCCCACAAGGAGATGAACGAGGAAACCCGCGTCCGGCAGCGCTACGTGGACCTCATCATGCGCCCGGAGGCCCGGGCGAACGCCCGCACCCGCATCGCGGTGATGTCCGAGCTGCGAAATGCGCTGGGCCGCAGAGGCTTCCTCGAGGTCGAGACGCCGATGCTGCAGACGCTGCACGGTGGTGCGGCGGCGCGACCGTTCGTCACCCACTCCAACGCCTTCGACATGGATCTGTATCTGCGTATCGCACCGGAGTTGTTCCTGAAGCGGTGCATCGTGGGCGGTATCGAGCGGGTCTTCGAGATCAACCGCAACTTCCGCAACGAGGGCGCGGACTCCACCCACTCGCCGGAATTCGCGATGCTCGAGACCTATCAGGCCTACGGCACCTACGACGATGCCGCGGTGATGACCCGCGAACTCGTGCAAGAGGTCTCGCAGGGTGCGCTGGGCACGCTGACCCCGATGATGGCCGATGGCAGCGAGTACGACCTGTCCGGCGAGTGGACGTCGCTTCAGATGTACCCGTCGCTGTCGGAGGCGCTGGGCCAGGAGATCGTCCCGATGAGCGGCGATGCCGGCACGAGTGTCGACGAACTGCTCACGATCGCCGACCGGGTGGGTCTGGAGGTCCCGAAGGACAAGGGGTACGGCCACGGCAAGCTCGTCGAGGAGCTGTGGGAGCACATGGTGGGAGAACGCCTTTCCCAACCGGTGTTCGTCCGCGACTTCCCGGTCGAGACGTCGCCGCTGGTGCGTGCCCATCGCACGGTGCCCGGCGTCGCCGAGAAATGGGATCTGTATGTGCGCGGCTTCGAACTGGCCACCGGCTACTCCGAACTCGTCGACCCGGTGATCCAGCGCGAGCGATTTGTCGATCAGGCCCGGCTGGCTGCCGCCGGAGACGACGAGGCGATGCGTCTCGACGAGGAGTTCCTCGCCGCGATGGAGTACGGCATGCCGCCGACCGCGGGCACCGGGATGGGCATCGACCGGCTGTTGATGGCGCTGACCGGACTCGGTATCCGCGAGACGATCCTGTTCCCGCTGGTCAAGCCGCGGACCTGACCCGGCTTCTTGCGCTCCCCGGACTCAGGGAGCGCAAGTAGCCGATCAGATGCGCCCGATCCGTCAGCCGTTGGTCGTCCACAGCGGAGGCAGGAACGGGAAGAGCGCGTTGTGGGTTCCCGCGATCACATCCCAGATCGGTAGCCACACATTGTTGTAGACATCGGTTCCGGACAGCCAATAACCGAGTTCCAGAATGGATTCCGTACTTCCCACGTCTGCGCCCTTCTCTCGAGATTCATGTGCACCAGTCGGCACGGCCGAAACGATATCGGACGCGGATCTGCTCGCGTTCGTTGGGGTTAGGTTTGGCTACCCAAACTCCATGGCGCCGGGTCTCGATACGCCTCGTCGCAGGCTCCTCGGCTACTCGACCAGCGGTTTGTGTCGTCGGGTCTGGGTATGCCAGCGGTTTTGTGTCGTCGGGTGTCGATACGCCTCGTCGCAGGCTCCTCGGCTACTCGACCAGCGGTCGGTACCACCGCGCGACGAAGACCCCGCGCCTGAGACCTACAGCACCCGTGTGGGATCGGGTGCCGGACCCGCGTCGACCACCGTCCAGTCGGCCGGCGTCGGCAATGACGGGCTCTGCCGGCGCACGATCGTCGCGTCGGCATCCGACGGGTCTGCCGTGCGCGCGGCGACCCGGGCGATCCGCTCGGATTCCGACAACTCGAGCCAGATTCCGGTGAACCCCACCCCAGCAGCGGTCGCCACGCCCGCGATGGCGGCGCGGTCGTCGTCGCGGGCATAGACGGCGTCGGCGATCGCGCTCATACCGCCGCGCAGCAGTGGAACGGCCAGCCGGTTGATCTCGGCATACACCCTCCGGCTGGTCTCGGTGCGGTAGGCAGCCTCCGGCAGCCGCGTGAACAGGGGGACTCCGGCAAGACGTTTGCGCAGCACATCGCTGCGCAGGATGCGTGCCCCGGGTGCCTGACCGACGAGTCCGCCGACGGCGCGCGCCCACGTCGACTTGCCCGTCCCCGATCCGCCGCCGAACGCGATCAGCCGGGCGGGCACCGCGTCGAGGACACCCAACGCGAGATCGAGGTAGTGGCGCGCAGTGTCGGCGTGCCCTTCGGCGGCCTCGACATGGGCGCGGACGGTGGCCCGCACACTCAGCATGGTCGGGAGGAGGCGGTAGGCGTCCTCGTCGTCGGGGGACAGGTCGAGGTAGCTGTTGACGACGATGTTGGCCTCGGTGCGCAGTCCGCGGGCCCAGAGGTCCATCAGCAGGAAGGCGAGGTCGTAGAGGACGTCGGTGGTCGCCAGCTCCGCATCGAACTCCAGGCAGTCGAACGGGACGGGTTGCCCGTCGAGGATCGCGATGTTGGCCAGGTGAAGGTCGCCGTGACCGTGGCGTACCCGGCCGGCGCGGGCGCGGCGGTCGAGCAGGTCGGTGTCGCGGTCGATCAGTGTGCGCAGTCGTTCGGTCAGCTCGGCGGCCCGCGCCTGGTCGAGGATCTCGGGATAGGCGGCCATGCTGACCACGTTCCCGTCGACGACATCGCGCAGCCGGGCCGCACCCGCCTCGTCCGTGCACACCTCGGCCGAGGCATGCAGCGCCACCACCGATTCGGCGAGCGACCGGAGGAGCTGTGCGTCGAGATGGCCGGTTTCCGCGCAGCGGATCAGCAGGGCATCGTCGTCGAAACGCGTCATCTCCAACACCCAGTCGACGGTCTCGCCGGGGCCGTCGAGCGACACCGATCCGTCGGTGTCACGGCGGACGGCGTGCAGCCCGCGATACAACCGCGGTGCGGTGCGCCGGTTGAGGCGCAGCTCGGCCTCGAGGGCGTCGTGGCGCCGATCGGGGGTGCTGAAGTCGAGGTAGCTGAACCGCACCGGTCGCTTGAACTTCCACGCCCGGTCGCCGTTGAGGACGACCACCGCGGCGTGGGTGTCGACGCGTCGGGTGGGCAGGTGCGGGTCGAGGACGCCCGCCTCGTCCAGCCAGACCGAGCCGTCGATGTCGGTGGACTGCTGCTGTGTCATCGACTCCGCCCGCCGTTGTGGTCTGGTGTGATCCGCTGCGCGCCCCAGTGTAGGAACGGTCGTGCGGTGGCGCGCGGCGGCGCGACAGTCGCGGTCAGGAGCGAGCGGTGAGTTCCCGTTTGAGGATCTTGCCGGCGGCGTTGCGCGGGAACGCGTCGACGAACACCACCGACCGCGGCACCTTGAAGTTCGCGAGGTGTTGTTTGGCGTGGTCGATCACCGCGGCCTCGTCGAGCGCCGTGCCGTCGCGCACGGTGAGGTAGGCCCGGCCCACCTCACCCAGGCGCTCGTCGGGCACGCCGATCACCGCCGACTCGGTGACACCATCGAGTCGCGCCAGGGTCTGCTCGATCTCCGCCGGATAGACGTTGAAACCGCCGCAGATGTACATGTCCTTGAGTCGGTCGGTGATCTTGAGGTTCCCGCGCTCGTCGATGGTGCCGATGTCGCCGGTGTGCAGCCAGCCGTCGTCGTCGATGGTCTCCTTGGTGGCAGCCGGGTCGTCGAGGTAGCCGCGCATCACCATCGTCCCGCGGGCCAGCACCTCACCCTGTTCGGAGAGCGTGATCTCCATCCCGTCGAACGCCCGGCCGCAGGTGTTCGCGACGGTCTGATCGTCGTCGTCGGGCGTGCAGGTGGAGACGAAACCGCTCGCCTCGGTCAAACCGTATGCGGTGATCACCGTGTCGACACCCAGGTCGCTCTGTAGTCGCTCGATGAGGACGACCGGCACGATCGCGGCGCCGGTCACCACCAGGCGCAGCGACGACAGGTCACGTTCGGCGCGGTCCGGGTCGTCGAGGATGGTCTGGAAGATGGTGGGTGCACCCGGGAAGACGGTGGCGCGCTGAGCTTCGGCGAGCTTCATGGCCTCGGTCGGTGAGTACACCGCGAGCGGGAGCATGGTGGTACCGAACAGCGTGCACGGCAGGATGCCGGCCTTGTAGCCGAAGGTGTGGAAGTACGGGTTGACCATCAGATAGCGGTCGTGCGGGGAGAGTTTCCCGTTGGCGCCCCACGCGTGCGCGCCGGCGAGGGTCTGTTGATGTTCGGCCAGTACGCCTTTCGACTTCCCGGTGGTGCCCGAGGTGAACAGGATGTCGGAGATGTCGTCGGGGGCCACGGAGTCGGCCCGGCGTTCGGCCTCGGCCAGCGAGCTCTCGGTGGCGCGGCCCACGAAGTCGGTCCATGCCACGGCGCCGTCGGGTACCGGTGACGACGCGTCGAGCATCACCCCGACCACGGTGGCGGGCATCGCGGCGCGGTGATCGCGCATGAGGTCGGTCAGGTGATCGCCACCCAGGAACTCCCCGGACACGATCACCGCCCGAGCCGCGGAACGATCGATGATCTCGATCGCCTCGCCGGCGGTGTAGCGGGTGTTCAGCGGGACCAGGGTCGCGCCCGCATACTGCACACCGAGTGCGGCGATCGGCCAGTGGTAGCTGTTGGGTGCCCAGAGCGCGACGCGGTCGCCCGCGCTCACACCCGATGCGACGAGCGCACCCGCGAAGGTGCGGACCTCCTCGGCGAGCTGTGACCAGGTCATCTCGATGTGCGGGGTGTCCGACGAAGTCCACTGGTCGTCGACGATGGCGGTGCGTTGTGGCCAGGTCTGTTCCGCCCTGCGCAGGGCAGCAGGGGTCGTCAGGATCGCCTCCATGTCCCCAACCTAGCACTTGCTTGGTGCGCTAAGCTAGCGGCCATGACCTCGATCAATCTGGCCGACCGGGCGGTCGACCTCGGCGAATGGGCACGAACTGTCCCGGATGCCGACGACCAGTTCGCCCGCGCCGTACGGGAATGGCTCGATGAGAACCTGGTCGGGGAGTTCGCGGATCTCACGGGGCGCGGCGGTCCGGGCAGTGAGCACGAGTTCTTCGACCAACGGCTGGCCTGGGATCGTCATCTCGCCCGCGCCGGGTGGACCTGTCTCGGCTGGCCCGTCCGCTATGGCGGCCGCGGCGCGACGTTGGAGCAGCGGATCATCTTCCATCAGGAGTATGCGCGGGCGAACGCGCCCGCCCGGGTCAACCATCTGGGCGAGGAACTGCTTGGTCCGACGTTGATCGAGTACGGCACCGAGGAGCAGAAACAGCGTTTTCTGCCGGGCATCGTCGACGTCACGGAGTTGTGGGCGCAGGGTTATTCCGAACCCGGCGCCGGATCGGATCTCGCCGGGGTGTCGACCACCGCTGCGCTCGACGACGCCGGCGAGCGGTGGATCCTCAACGGGCAGAAGGTCTGGACGTCGCTGGCCCACGTCGCGCAGTGGTGCTTTGTGATCGCCCGGACCGAGAAGGGCTCCAGCAGACACCATGGACTGAGCTTCTTGCTGGTGCCCATCGAGCAACCGGGCGTCACGGTGCGCCCGATCCAGCAGCTCACCGGCACATCGGAATTCAACGAGGTGTTCTTCGACGATGCGGTCACCGACGCCGACCTCATCGTCGGGGAACCCGGTGACGGGTGGACGGTCGCGATGGGGTTGCTGCAGTTCGAGCGCGGTGTCTCCACGCTCGGACAGCAGGTCGGCTTCGAACGGGAATGGCGCAATCTCGCCGAGATCGCGCGGGGTAACGGCGCCGTGCACAATCCGGAGATCGCCTCACGACTGACCCGGGCCTGGATCGGGCTGACCGTGATGCGCGCCAACGCCCAACGCACGCTCGCCGGCGACATCGTCTCCGGAACAGCCGCCGCCTCGGTGTCGAAGTTGTTGTGGGCCAACTGGCATCGCGATCTCGGCGAGCTGGCGATGGCGATCGTCGGCGCGCCGTCACTCGTCGGCCCCACGCACACCGCCGAAGGCGCCGCCAACGACATCACCGATCCCGACCGCGTCGAACTCGACGAATGGCAACGGCTGTTCCTCTTCACCCGCGCCGACACCATCTACGGCGGCTCGAACGAGGTGCAGCGCAACATCATCGCCGAGCGCGTGCTCGGCCTACCGCGGGAGGCCCGACAGTGACCACCAGAACGCCCGTCGATGTGCGCACCGACACGGACAGCACGCAGCGTTCGCCGCTGGCCGACCCGCCCGCCGAAACCCCCGGGCACGGTCTGCTGCTCGGCCGCAAGGTGGTGGTGACCGCCGCCGCCGGGACGGGAATCGGCTTCGCCACCGCGCGTCGGGCGCTGATGGAGGGCGCCGACGTGGTGATCAGCGACTGGCACGAACGACGACTCGGCGAGGCACGCGACGCGCTCGCCGCGGAATTCACCGATCAGACCGTCGGACTGATCGCCTGCAACGTGCAGGAGTCCGCCCAGGTGGACGCGTTGATCGACTCGGCGGCAAGCGAACTCGGACGCATCGACGTGCTGGTCAACAACGCCGGACTCGGCGGCGAGACCCCGGTGGCCGACATGACCGACGAGGAATGGGACCGCGTCCTCGACATCACCCTCAACGGCACCTTCCGCGCCACCCGTGCCGCGCTGCGCTACTTCCGCGGCGTCGAACACGGGGGAGTGATCGTCAACAACGCGTCGGTCCTCGGCTGGCGAGCTCAGCGTGGACAGGCGCACTACGCGGCCGCGAAGGCCGGCGTCATGGCATTGACCCGGTGTTCGGCCGTGGAGGCCGCCGACGTCGGCGTCCGCATCAACGCCATCGCACCGTCGATCGCCAAGCACCCGTTCCTGGCGAAGGTGACCAGCGACGATCTGCTCGACGAACTGGCCTCCCGCGAGGCCTACGGCCGGGCGGCCGAGGTCTGGGAGGTGGCGGCCACCATCGCCATGCTCGCCAGCGACTACACCACCTATCTCACCGGCGAGGTCGTCTCGATCTCCAGCCAGCGTGCCTGACAACCGAATCGGAGCCCTCACATGAGCACACCCCAGGCCTACATCGTCGACGCCGTCCGGACCCCGGTCGGCAAGCGCAACGGGTCGCTCGCCAAAACCCACTCGGCCGACCTCGGCGCCCACGTCCTCAGCGGGTTGATCGATCGGACGGGTATCGACCCGAACGTCGTCGACGACGTGGTGTTCGGGTGTGTCGACGCCATCGGCCCGCAGGCCGGCAACATCGCGCGCACCGCGTGGCTGGCCGCGGGACTGCCGCTGGCCATCCCGGGCACCACCGTCGACCGGCAGTGCGGATCATCGCAGCAGGCCATCCATTTCGCCGCGCAGGGCGTGATGAGTGGCACCCAGGACGTCGTCGTCGCCGGTGGCGTACAGAACATGAGCGCCATCCCGATCTCGCAGGCGATGATCGCCGGGCGAGACCTCGGCTTCACCACCCCCACCGCGGAATCCGCCGGATGGCGGGAACGCTTCGGCGACGCCGAGATCTCCCAATTCCACGGTGCGGACATGATGGCCACCAAGTGGGACATCACCCGGGAGGACATGGAGCGCTGGGCGCTGCAATCGCACGAGCGGGCCCGCGCGGCGATCGCGGCCGGACACTTCGACAACGAGAACGTCCCGCTCGGCGACTGCATCGTCGACGAATGCCCACGCGAGACGTCGATGGAGAAGATGGCCGGGCTGTCGCCGCTGGCGGATGGGTCGCGGCTGACGGCAGCGGTGTCGTCGCAGATCTCCGACGGCGCCTCGGCGACGTTGGTCGTCTCGGAAAGGGCACTCGAGGAGTACGGACTCACCCCACGCGCCCGCATCCACCACATGTCGGTACGCGGCGACGACCCGGTGATGATGCTGTCTGCGCCGATCCCGGCGACGGCGTACGCGCTGGCGAAAACGGGCTTGTCGATCGACGACATCGATGTCGTCGAGATCAACGAGGCCTTCGCGTCCGTCGTGCTGTCGTGGATCAAGGAGACCGGCGCCGATCCCGCCAAGGTCAACCCGAACGGTGGGGCAATCGCGCTCGGGCATCCGCTCGGCGCGACCGGGGCCAAGCTGTTCGCGACCCTGCTCAACGAACTCGAACGTTCCGGTGGACGGTACGGCCTGCAGACGATGTGCGAGGGCGGCGGTACCGCGAACGTCACCATCATCGAGCGGCTCTAGACCCTCCCGGCCTCCGTGTGGGGCGCGTTGCGGGGGAGCGTTCTGAAAACGAGCGTGGCCACATATAGCATGGTGTGACGTGCCGCATACTATGATGGAACACCCACGCTGATTCGTCCCATCGCGGTGGCGTGGACAGTCGCAACGTTCGGAGGATCACACATGACCAAACCAGCAGAGGTGCAGACCGCGGTCGGGGACCGCGTGTCGTCGGAAGCCCACACGATGACCGAGCTGCTGGAGATCCAGCGGGCCGCGTTCCTGCGCGACGGCATCCCGGACGCCAAGACTCGCATCGACCGCATCACCCGGCTCTCGTCGCTGCTGCTCGACAACTCCGAGGAGATCGCCGAGGCCCTCGAGGCCGACTTCGGTTCCCGTCCGCGTGAGCTGTCGATGGCCACCGACATCGTCGGCTGCATGATCGACCTCACCCACCAGCGGCGGCACGCCGAAAAATGGATGAAGGAGGTCAACGTCGCCAAGGGGCAGGGGCTGGCCGGTTTCAAGCAGCGGCTGCGTCACGACCCGCTCGGCGTCGTCGGCATCATGGGCCCGTGGAACTTCCCGCTCAACCTGACGTTCGTGCCGGCCGGCTCGGCGTTCGCCGCCGGCAACCGGGTGCTGATGCGTCCGTCGTCGATCACCGCGCGTACCACCGACGTCATCGCCAAGCACGCTCCCGACTATTTCTCCATCGAAGAACTCGCCGTCATCACCAGCAAGCACGGCTCCGGCTCGGATTTCGCCAAGCTCAAGGTCGACCACATGTTCTTCACCGGTTCGCCCGAGGTGGGCTCGTCGGTGGCGCAGGAAGCGGCCAAGAACCTGGTCCCCGTCACCCTCGAACTGGGCGGCAAGAATCCCGCGGTGGTGGACCCCGACGCCGACATCGACAAGGCGGCCAAGTTCCTGGCCGATGCGCGCATGGTCAACGGTGGCCAGGTCTGCCTGTGCCCCGACTACGTGTTCGTGCCGGAGGCCAAGGTCGGTGAGTTCACCGACAAGGTGGTCGCGCGGTGGAAGGAGAAGTTCCCGACGATCCGCTCGAACACCGAGTACACCTCGACGATCAACGAGAAGAACTTCTCCCGCATCGTCGGCCTGATCGACGATGCCGTGGCGCTCGGCGCGACCAAGCATCAGGTGATCCCGGCCGGCGAGTCGTTGCCGGATGCCGAGGCGCGCAAGATCCCGCCGACGCTGCTGACCGGGGTCAAGGCCGGCATGAAGATCGAGGAGGACGAGGTCTTCGGTCCGGTCCTGACCGTCTACCCGTACCGGGATCTGTCCGAGGCGATCAGCCACATCAGCAGCCACCCGCATCCGCTGACCATGTACTGGTCCGGCGACGACAACGCGAACTACAAGAAACTGATCGACGGCACCCGCAGCGGTTCGGTCAACGCCAACGACTTCGCCACGCACCTGTTCAGCCTCGAGCTGCCGTTCGGCGGTGTCGGCAAGAGCGGTATGGGTGCCTACCACGGCCGCACCGGCTTCGAGACGTTCAGCCACGCACGTGCGGTGACGGTCTCGACGCTGCCGCTGTCGATCGCCGAGATGATGTCGCCGCCGTTCACCAACCGCGACAAGAAGATGACCAACGGTCAGCTCAAGATGTGGGCGCGCTTCAACAACAAGGCGATCAAGAAGAACAAGAAGCGCTGACGTAGGTTTCCTCTCACAGGACTTCTCACCGGAAGTCGCTCCGCTTGGCCGGGTTCGCAATGCGCGGACCCGGCCAAGCGCTTGCTAGGGTGAGCTCATGGCCCCACGCAGCAGTACCGTCACCGGTTCCACCAGGCGTGACGAACTGCTGGCCACAGCGGGCCGGATGTTCGCCGAGAACGGTCTGCGCTCCACCACGGTGCGCGACATCGCCGACGCCGCCGGCATTCTGTCCGGAAGTCTCTATCACCACTTCGACTCCAAGGAGTCGATGGTCGATGAGATCCTGCGGGGCTTCCTCGACGATCTGTTCGCGCGCTACCGGGAGATCGCCGCGGCCGGTCTCAGCGCCGCGGACACCCTGCGCGGTCTCGTGGTCGCCTCGTTCGAGTCGATCGACGCGCAGCGCAACGCTGTCGCCATCTATCAGGACGAGGCGAAACGTCTTGCGGCACAGGAACGTTTCGGCTACATCGGCGAGCTGAACACCGAGTTCCGCCAGTTGTGGCATGCGGTGTTGCGGCGCGGTGTCGACGACGGCGAGTTCCGTGCCGATCTCGACGTCGAGTTGGCCTACCGCTTCCTGCGGGACACCGTCTGGGTGGCGGTGCGCTGGTATCGCCCGGGGGGTGCGCTCTCGGCCGACGACATCGCCGGGCAGTATCTGTCGATCGTGCTCGACGGGATACTGCCGCGCTGACCGCGATACGGCGGCAGTCCCACGGGGTCGCCGGGACGACTATTGTCGGGGCCTCACTCTGGGGCTGCAGCTGTATACCGGCTTGCTACTGTGACCCGGGTAACTCCGGTAGCCGGACGCAGCGAAGGGCAGGTCATGACAGAGCGCTACACTCCCGCAACGGCCACAGCGATCGACACGGTCCGTCAGCACACCCTCGGTGACGTGTTGCGCCGGACGGCATTGCGAATGCCTGACAAGGTCGGAATCATCAACGGTGACGCGACGTTGACGTTCGCCGACGTGGATCAGGCGGTGAACCGGTGTGCCAACGCGCTGTCAGCGCGGGGTGTGGTCAAGGGCGACCGGATCGCGCTCGTCAGCCACAACTGCTGGCAGTTCGCCGTCCTGCACTACGCCTCGGCGCGCCTGGGTACGGTGCTCGTCCCGGTGAACTTCGGCCTGGGGCCCGAGGAGATCAGCTTCATCCTCGACCATTCGGGCGCGAGCGTGGTGGTCACCGAGGACGCCCTCGCGCCCACGGTGAGCAAGGCGATGGAGTTGTCCGGTCTGACCGACGCGGTCCGTGGCTGGATCCCGATGGCCGGCGCAACCGCGGAAGCAGGCTGGGACAACGTCGACGACTGGATGACCGCCGGCGACGACTCTGCCCCGCACGTGGCCGTCGCCGACGACGATCCGCTGCGGCTGATGTACACCAGCGGCACCGAATCGCGGCCCAAAGGCGTATTGCTGTCGTCGAAATCCCTGATCAGTCAATATGTCTCGTGTGCCATCGATGGCGGGATGAGTGCTGACGACGTGGAGATCCACACGCTGCCGCTGTTTCATTGCGCGCAACTCGACTGCTTCCTGTCGGTCGACATCTATCTGGGTGCCACCAGCATCATCTTGCCCGGACCCGACCCCGCGACGGTGCTGCAGACGATCGAGCAGCGCAAGGTGACGAAACTGTTCTGCCCGCCCACCGTGTGGATCTCGTTGCTGCGTCATCCTGACTTCGACAGGCGTGACCTGTCGTCGCTGCGCAAGGGCTACTACGGTGCGTCCGCGATGCCGGTGGAGGTGTTGCGTGAACTCGGCGAGCGGCTTCCCGATGTCTCGTTGTGGAACTTCTATGGACAGACCGAGATGTCGCCACTGGCAACCATTCTGCAGCCCCACGAACAGCTCGAGCGGGCCGGATCGGCCGGGCGTGCAGCGCTCAACGTGGAGACCCGGGTCGTCGACGACGAGGACAACCCGGTCCCAACGGGCGAGGTGGGTGAGATCGTGCACCGCAGTCCACATGCGTCGCTGGGCTACTACAACGACGAGGACAAGACGGCGGCGGCATTCCGCAACGGCTGGTTCCACTCCGGCGACCTCGGCATCATCGACGCCGACGGCTATCTCTCGGTGGTCGACCGCAAGAAGGACATGATCAAGACCGGCGGCGAGAACGTCGCCTCGCGGGAGGTCGAGGAGGCCATCTATCTACTCGACGGGGTCGCCGAGGTAGCGGTGTTCGGTGTGCCGCACCCGAAATGGATCGAGGCGGTGACCGCGGTCATCGTGCCCAAGGAGGGCGTGGAGATCACCGAAGAGCAGGTCGACGAGCATCTGGCCGGCATCCTTGCCGGCTACAAGCGGCCCAAGTACGTGGTGCTCGCCGACGCGTTGCCGAAGAACCCCAGCGGCAAGATCCTCAAGAAGGATCTACGGACGCGGCACGCGGACATCGCCGGCGCCTGAGCCCGAGCACGGCGGCCGGCCGGGTGTGGAAATGACCGGCTGCCGTCAACCCAAGGTGCCGAGTGCCTTCAGCCGATCGTGCGCCTGCGTCACGATCGACTGCACGAGTTCGTCGCAACTCGGCAGATCATCGATCATGCCCACGACCTGACCCGACGCGAGCACCCCGGCCTCGGTGTTGCCCTCGACCAGCCCGGCGCGCAACAGCATCGGGGTGTTGCCGGCCATGATGACCTGTTGCCAGCTGCGTTCACCGGACTTGCGCATGGTGCGGCCGTCGCGCAGCATCGTGGTCCACTTCATGCCGGTCATCTGCTTGAACTCGTTGGCATTGCGCGCCGCCGCGGCGAGCGCTCTGATCCGGCTGCCGCTCTCCAGTGCCTCCACGAGCGGAGTCCGCAGGACGCGGTGTGGCATGCCGTCGACCTTCACCGACACCACCGTGTCGCCGAGGCCGCGCTGCAGGTACTCCTGCTTCACCGAATCCGGCACCGCGCTGTCAGTGGTCAGCAGGAACCGGGTGCCCATCGCGACCCCCTCGGCTCCGTACGACAACGCGGCGACCAGCCCGCGGCCGTCGAAGAAGCCACCCGCGGCGACAACTGGCATGTCGATGCCCTTGGCCGACAACGCATCCAGCACCGACGGCAACAGCAACGTGGTGGCCACCGGGCCGGTGTGGCCGCCGCCTTCACCGCCCTGCACGATCACCGCGTCGGCGCCCCACGACGCGACCTTGACGGCATGCTTGGCAGCGCCGATCGACGGGATCACCAAGATCCCGTTGGCCTTCAGCTTCGCGATCAACTCCTGCTTGGGTGCCAGGGCGAACGACGCCACTCGCACCCCTTCGCGGATGAGCAGATCGATGCGCTCCGGTGCGTCGGCGGCGTCGGCGCGGATGTTGACGCCGAACGGCTTGTCGGTCAACGACTTCGTCTTCGCGATCGCGGCTGCTAGCTCGGCGTAGGTCATCGTCGCCGATGCGAGGATGCCCAGGCCGCCGGCATTCGACGTGGCCGAGGTCAGCGACGGCCCCGACACCCAGCCCATGCCGGTCTGCACGATGGGGTAGTCGATGCCGACGAGTTCGGTGAATCGGGTCGAGAGGCTCGCTGCCCGGGCCGGGGAGGTCATTTCACTTCTCGATTCCGGACGCCCTTGGGGTCGAGCACATCCCGGATCAGGGTCAATTCCTCGTCGGTCGGGAGTCGGGTGGTGGGGGCATCGGCGAGGCCGGCGATCTCGAAGCCGGTGTTCTCGGCGACGTCCTCGGCGGTGACGCCGGGGTGCAGCGACCGTGCGCGCATGGTGTGGTCGGGGCCCTCGAAGTCGAAGACGCCCAGGTTGGTCACCACTCGCGGGATGTTCAGGTAGCGGAACGCCGGATTGTCGGGATCGACCTTGTCGTAACCGATTCCCGAGACGATGTCGACGGTGTCGGTGAACACCCGCGCCGAGTGACGGGCCACCCAGTAGCTGGTCGGATGGTTGATGGTGTTGCCGGGTGCGCCGCGCACGCCGAACATCTGCCGGGTCGGGTGTTGTAGCGGCCCGAACGCCGACAGGTTCTGGTTGCCGTACCGGTCGATCTGGTTGGCGCCCATCACCACGTGTCGACGTCCCGATGCGACGACGTCGAACACCTTGCGGAACGGCATCCACCCCTCGATCGGACCGGACTTGCCGATGGCCGGGGTGTCGGACAGGATCAGCGCCTCACCGTCGGTGATCAACAGATCGGGTTCGGTGGTCAGCCGGGCCAGACGTGCGCCGATCAGCGGCGTCGGCGCCATCGGGGACGCCATGATCTCGCCGGCGCCGGAGAAGATCTCGGCGCACGCGACGACACAGATCTCGGCGCGGGTGGTTTCGACAGGCTCAACCGGCGAAGAGCTCGTGTCGGCGGTGGTGCTCACTGCTGGTCCTCCTGCTCGCCTTGCCATTCGGTGACCGCATGCTGGTAGTCGGCCTCGTCGACCTCGAGGAAGCGTTTCGAGAACGCCGCCCAGGTGTCGGGGTCCTTCGCCGACTCCACATAGAACTGCTGGAACTTCTCGTCGCGGCCGTACTCGCCCGCAAAGGTGAAATGCGCGCCGTTCGGCGTGTGCACCACCCGGTCCACATTCATCCGGTTCAGCAACAACCGCTGGGTCGGAACGGTTTTGACCAGAACCTCGGTGGAGACGATCTGGTCGGTCTCGAGATAGCGGCGTTCGGCGGCGCCGCAGAAGATGTCGTCCATGTACGGGTCGACGCCGGTATAGGCGGCGTTGCCGCGGCTGTCGGCGAGATCGAGATGGACGAAGGCCGCGTCGAGCCGCAGTGCGGGCATCGCGATCAACGTCTCGGTTCGACCGTCGGCCACGGGGTAGGGGGACTCGACGGTCTTGAGTTCGCCCGCCCAGAAATTGGGGACGTCGGAACCGAGGCCGGCACGGATCGGCAGAAACGGCAGTCGGGCAGCAGCCGCTTCGAGGCCGCATTTGACCATGCCCTCGTCCATCTCACGTGCCTCGAGCGCGCCCGACGTGCGGGCCTTCGCGAACCACGGATCGTAGAACGGAGCGGAGTCCAGAGAGACGAACCCGTAGTAGGCGCGGCGGACTTTGCCGGCAGCGCAGAGTAGTCCGAGGTCGGGTCCGCCGTAGGTGACGACGGTCAGATCCCTGATGTCGGAGCGGGCCAGCGCGCGGACCAGCGCCATCGGCTTGCGCCGCGAACCCCATCCGCCGATGCCGATGGTCATGCCGTCGCGCAGTTCGTCGATGACGTCGTCGAGCGAACTGGTCTTGTCGGTTGGGGTGGCCGTCATCAGGCGCGTCCTCCAGTGCTGGTCGATCCGGCGGTGTCGAGGGCCTTACCGGTGCTGACGAAGGCGTCGCGGTGTTCGTCGGCGACGCCGGCCAGATTGAGTTCGAAGGTGAAGCCCTGCTCGAGCCGGTAGCTGCTCTTCACATCGACCGGATCGATGTGATTGATGGCCTCTTTGGCGGCCCGGATCACCCGGGTGTCCTTGGTGGCGATCTTCTCGGCCACCTCCATCGCGGCGTCGAGGAGATCCTCGCGGGCCACCACGCGGTACACCGAGCCGAAATGCTCGAGTTGCTGGGCGGTTACGTTCTGCGCGGTGTAGTACAGGGTGCGCATCATGTGCTGCGGTACCAGGCGGGCCAGATGCGTCGCTGCGCCGAGCGCACCGCGGTCGACCTCGGGCAGGCCGAACACCGCATCGTCGGTGGCGACGATGACATCAGCGTTGCCGACCAACCCGATCCCGCCGCCCACGCAGAACCCGTTGACCGCGGCGATCACCGGAACCGCGCAGTCGTAGACGGCGGAGAACGCCGCCGCGCACCCGCGATTGGCGCCGATCAGCGCGTCGAAACCGGCGGTGGCCTGCATCTCCTTGATGTCGACGCCGGCGTTGAACCCGCGCCCTTCGGCCCGGAGGATCACGACGTGGGTGGACAGGTCCTCGCCGGCTGCGGTGATGGCGTCGGCCAGTTCGAACCAGGCTGCGGACGGCAACGCGTTGACCGGCGGGTAGTCGACGGTCACCGTCACGATCCCGCTCTCGGTGCGTGTGGTGGTGATCGGCACACCTGCTCCTCTCGAGTCCTTCAGAACACAACCAAGCAAGTGCTTGGTTGTTTGGTAGGGTAGCACTCATGAAGGCAGACGGGCAGGTCGCTGGTCAGGGCGTCGCCGGCGCCGCTTCGGCAGCCGCGCGTGGGCTGGATCTGGGCCTGGACAAGCAGGTCGTGCTGGTGACGGGTGGGACACGAGGGGTGGGTGCGGGCATCGCGCGCGTGCTCGCCGATCTCGGTGCCGTTCCCGTGGTGTGTGGACGCAATCCCGGTCCCGACTCCGAGGTCGAGTTCGTGACCTGCGATGTGCGGGATGCGGATGCGGTCGATGCCATGGTGCGGGGCATCGTCGAGACGCACGGCCGGCTCGACGGTGTGGTGAACAACGCCGGGGGGTCGCCGTTCGCGCCGGCCGCCGATGCGTCGCCGCGTTTCGCGAGCAAGATCGTCGAACTGAACCTGCTGGCGCCGTTGACCGTCGCTCGTGCGGCGCACGCGATGATGTGCCAACAGGAGGGTGGTGGAGCGATCGTGAACGTGTCCAGCGTCAGTGGGCATCGACCGTCACCGGGGACCTCGGCCTATGGGGCGGCCAAGGCGGGGCTGGACAACGCGATCACGTCACTGGCCATCGAATGGGCGCCACAGGTCCGCATCAACTCGGTGGTCTGCGGGTCGGTGCTGACCGAACAGGCGCATCTGCACTACGGTGACGACGCCGGTGTCGCGGCCGTGGCTGCGACGATCCCGATGGGCCGGCTGGCGATGCCCGAGGACGTCGGCAACGCCGTCGCCTTTCTGCTCAGTCCGTTGGCCGGTTACATCACCGGTTCCACGCTGACAGTGCATGGTGGTGGTGAGCGACCGGCCTTCCTCGCCGCGGCGACCGCAGACAACAAGGTATGAGTCGCCCAGGATGGCGCAGGGCAATCGATGAAGGGGAGAAGTCGTGGTGGACAAGTTGAATGAAGGTCGGGTCGCCATTGTGACCGGTGCCGGACAGGGTATCGGGCGCGCACACGCGCTCGCCTTCGCCGCCGAGGGGGCGCAGGTGGTGGTCAACGACTTCGACACCAACTCGGCGCACGCCGTCGCCGACGAGATCGTCACGGCGGGCGGCCGGGCCATTCCCGTCGTCTCCGATGTGGCCGACTGGGATGCCGGCGCGGCCATGATCGCCACCGCCGTCGACACATTCGGCGGGCTCGACATCATCGTCAACAACGCCGGGTTCGTGCGCGATCGGATGCTGGTGGCCATGTCCGAAGACGAGTGGGATGCCGTGGTGCGAGTTCATCTCAAGGGTCACTTCGTGACACTGCACCATGCCGCCGCATACTGGCGTAGCGAATCGAAAGCGGGTCGTCAGCGAACCGCTCGCATCATCAACACCTCTTCGGGCGCAGGACTTTTCGGTTCGGTGGGGCAGGGCAACTATGTGGCCGCCAAGGCCGGTATCACCGCTCTGACCATCCAGGCGGCGGCCGAACTGGGCAACTACGGGGTGACCGCCAACGCGATCGCACCGTCGGCGCGTACGCAGATGACGATGGGTGCCGGAGAGGCGATGGCCGCGCAGATGGCCGCGCCGGCCGACGGCTCCTTCGACGCCATGGACCCCGCGAACATCTCGCCGCTGGTGGTGTGGCTGGGATCGACGGAGTCCTCCTCGGTCACGGGCCGCGTCTTCGAAGTGGAAGGTGGCAAGGTCACCGTCATCGACGCCTTCCAGCGCAGCGCCGAGCAGGACAAGGGCTCTCGGTGGGCACCCGGCGAACTGGGCCCGGTGGTCGACGAACTCCTCGCGAAGTCGCCGGTGCCGGTTCCGGTCTACGGCGCGCGGTAGACGTGACGCCGGACCGCGATCCCGAGCGCGCGGCGCAACGCGTCGCCGCCGCGCGTGCCTATGTCGACGCCCTGGTCAGCCACGACCCTTCCGGGGTGTCGCTACATCCGGAGTGCACCCGGGTCGAGTTGGGCCTGAAGACCGGCCGCAACGGACCGCATATCGCGCGGGGTCTCCGTCGGGGCCCTCAGTTCCGGCTGATCCACCGGATCAGTGAGTTCTCGGCCGACGTCGATGGCCACATGGTGGCCACACGGTACTGGGTGCATGTGCGACCCAAGGCGCTCGGGTTGGCTGCGCATGTCCACGAGTCGTTTGTCGTCGACGAGGAGTACCGGATTCGGGCGATCGTCGCGCGGTTCGGGGTGCCGCGGCGGCGGGTGTAGGCGGGGTCTCGATACGCGTGCTCGCCCAGGGGCTCGCAGGCTACTCGACCGGCGGGGGGCGCTTGCTCGCGCGGGGCTACTCGACGGGCCGGGGGCGCGTGCTCGCGCGGGGACAGTTCTGGTGATCGAGTAGCGACGAAGAAGCGTATCGAGATCATCGAGGAACGATTTGATCGTGTACGATTGATTCGTGCAAACGTCAACCACCAGCGATCGTCCTCGCGGGCTGCAATACATCCGATACTGCTACGGCGCGAGAATGCCGAAGTCGATGAACGAATGGGTCGCCAACGACCTTGCGGGACCGCACGCCACACTGCGCATGGTGGTGCGCTGGGCGATTCCGGTTCTCATGCTGATGCTGCCGTTCCTCCTGGTGCCGGCGCCGTGGGATGTCCGGATCACCATGGCACTACCGATCCCCATCGCCTACGTGTTCTTCACGTTGGCGCTCAACCGCGTCTACCGCCGGCATCGACTGGAACAGCACGGTCTCGATCCCGATCTGATCGACAAGCGCGAGAAGGAACGCAACGCGGACCTCTACGACGAGTACCACCGCAAGTATCGCGGGCGGTGACCGGCGTGACCACCTCAGGCGTGGACATCAAAGGCGGAGAGTCGAATCCGCTGCTGCTGGAACGGCAGGTGTGTTTCGCGCTGGCCGTGGCGAATCGTTCGGTGCTGAAGATCTACCGGCGACTGCTCGAGCCGCTCGGCCTGACCCACCCGCAATACCTCGTGATGCTGGCGCTGTGGGAGGACTCGCCGCGCGCGGTGAAGGACCTCGGGCAGGTTCTGCAACTCGATTCGGCCACGTTGTCGCCACTGCTGAAGCGGCTCGAGGCGTCGGGTCTCGTCGTTCGGCAGCGTCGTGGTGACGACGAACGCAACGTCGACGTCGCGTTGACCGATCAGGGCTGGGCGCTCCGCGAACAGGCCTTGGGTATCCCGCCCGCCGTGGTCGAGGCACTGGGCGTCGACCTCGACGTGCTCGATGAGCTGCACGACGTCCTCACCCGCGTCAATGCCGCTGCCACCCGGGCCGACGGGGCGGCCGCGGCTCGGGCCTGACGCACTTACGTGCAGCACCACTACGCGCTGGGTGCACGTACCACCATGTGGGCACCGGGGAAGTAGGCGGCCATCTCCGCGCGCGACTTGCGCAGGCATGCCGTCCCGTAGCCCTTCTTCCGGTGATCGGGGTGAATCCAGATCCGGACGTCGACCTCGCTACCCGTCAGTTCGCCGAACACGAACCCGACCTTCTCGCCGCCATCGATGCCGACGAGCCAGACCGCGTCCTCGTTGTGGACGCGTTCGTTGGCCTTGGCGATCTCGTCGGCGATGTCGCCGGCGGGGGAGCCCGAGCCGTCGCCGGCAACCTGGAGTTCCTCGGTGCGGGTGGTGAACAGGTCGGCGTCGGCGGTCGCGTCGAACGGGCGCAGTTCGAGCGTGTCGCCGCTGCTGGCGGGACGCTCGGCCAAGGTGAAGGTGAGCGCGCTGTTGAGGTCGTCGAGTTCGGCCTGATTCTTGCGACGCTCGTCCTTGGTGAGCTGGAAGAAGGACATGCCGAGGATCGCCTCGGCGCCCAGGGTGGACTTGTCGAGGAGTTGTGCGACAGCCTCCACTGCCTCATCGCGGTTCTCGGCGTCGACGATGGCGTCGAGGACCTCGTGCCGGCGCTCGAATGCGGTCAGGAGGGCATCGGTGATGTCGCGGCGGCTGGTGGCCAGATCCAGATCGGTCATGGTCACCGATCTTAGTGGTCCTGTCCGTAAGTTCGTCGGGTGTCTTCGGCGTTCGATGGGCGACTGGCTGCGTTGTCGTCGGTCACGATGACGCTGTCATCGCTCCCTCCTCCGCCTTGCCAGTCGCCCATCGCTCCACCGAATACCCCGGATGAACTTACGAACAGCACCACTTAGTTGAGCGCCCGCGACGTGTGGTGATGAGCACCACGAGACGCCAATCCGCGAGAAGGAACGTGTTCTACCATTGACGGTGGTCCTGAAACTCGGCATCAGACCACGTCAAGAAGCCGTATAGTCGTCAGTTCTTCCGAAATTCTGAAACACGTCCTAGTGTTGGTGTCCATGACTGCTCTTCAGGATTCGACGACCGAATTCGATCATTTGCGCGGCGGCACCCATCTCGGTGACCTGTTGGTGGCCGCACTACGTCGGCATGCGGACCGCACGGTGCTGTTCCTCGGCGACACCGAGCTCACCGGGCGTCACATGGCCGACGCCGTCAGTCGCTATCAGCAGGCATTCGAATCGCTGGGTGCCGGGACCGGTTCGACGGTGGGTCTGCTCGCGCTGAATCGGCCCGAGGTGCTGCTGGTGATCGGTGCCGGTCAGACCCAGGGCTGGCGGCGCACCGCGCTGCACCCGCTCGGGTCGCTCGACGACCACGCCTACGTGCTGTCGGATGCGGGCGTGACGACGTTGGTCATCGACCCGGTGCCGATGTTCGTCGAACGAGCAGCGGCATTGGTCGAGCGGGTCGACAGCCTCAAACAGGTGCTGACGTTGGGTCCGGTGCCCGAGCAGCTCGCCGCCTACGGCCGCGATGTCATCGCCGAGGCGGAGAACTTCGCGCCCAAGCCGTTGGCTGCGGCCGACCTGCCGCCCGAACACATCGTGTCGATCACCTACACCGGCGGCACCACGGGCAAACCCAAGGGCGTCATCGGTACCGCGCGGGCGATGTCGACGATGACCCAGATCCAGCTCTCCGAGTGGGAGTGGCCGGAGAATCCCCGATTCCTGATGTGCACCCCGCTGTCGCATGCGGGTGCCGCGTTCTTCGTACCCACTCTGATCAAGGGCGGGTGCATGGTGGTGATGGGCAAGTTCGACCCGGGTGAGGTACTGCGCGTCATCGAGTCCGAACGCATCACCGCGACGATGCTCGTGCCGTCCATGCTGTACGCGCTGATGGACCACCCCGATTCGAAGACCCGTGACCTCTCGTCGCTGGAGACGGTGTATTATGGCGCGTCGGCGATCAATCCGGTGCGACTCGCGGAGGCCATCGAACGATTCGGTCCCATCTTCGCGCAGTACTACGGCCAGTCCGAGGCGCCCATGGTGATCAGCTACCTCGGCAAGAACGACCACCCCAAACCCGGTGACGATCCGCGTCGGCTGAGCAGTTGTGGCCGGCCGTCGGCGTTCCTGCGGACCGCTCTGCTCGGGCCCGACGACAAGCCGGTGGCCCAGGGGGACCCGGGCGAGATCTGCGTGGCGGGACCACTGCTGGCCGGTGGCTACTGGGGGCTGCCGGAGCAGACCGCCGACACCTTTCGCGACGGCTGGCTCCGCACCGGTGACGTCGCCCGCGAAGACGCCGACGGATTCTGGTACATCGTCGACCGCACCAAGGACATGATCGTCACCGGCGGGTTCAACGTCTTCCCGCGTGAGGTCGAAGACGTTGTGGCCGAACACCCGTCGGTGGGGCAGGTGGGCGTCATCGGAGTGCCCGACGACAAGTGGGGCGAAGCCGTGACGGCCGTGGTGGTGCTGCGCGACGACGCCGACCAGGATGCGGTCACAAAGGAACGGATCACCCGTGAGATCCAGGAGTCGGTCAAGGCCCGCAAGGGTGCCGTCCAGTCGCCCAAGCAGGTCGTCTACGCCGACTCGCTTCCGCTGACCGCGCTGGGTAAGCCGGACAAGAAGGCGCTGCGTGCACAGTACTGGGAGTCGGCCGAGCGCGGCATCGGGTGAGTGCTGCTGGTCCCACTCAACCAGCAGTTGAGGGGGATACCTGGTGATCGAGTAGCCGCGAACGGAGTGAGTGGAGTGTCGAGATCATCGTCCATCCGGTCGGTAGGACACCTGCAGATCCTTGACGCCATTGAGCCAACCCGAGCGAACACGTTGCGGCTCGGCGAGTTTGGTCATGTCGGGAACGATGTCGGCGAGCGTGTTGAACATGGTGTTCACCTCGAGTCGCGCCAGATTGGCGCCGATACAGAAGTGCGCGCCGTTGCCGCCGAAGCTCAGGTGCGGATTGGGGTCGCGGGTGATGTCGAAGGCGAACGGGTCGTCGAACACCTCCTCGTCGTAATTGGCTGAGCTGTAGAACAATCCGACACGCTGGCCCGCGGCGATGGGCACCCCGCCGACCTCGGTGTCACATGTCGCGGTGCGCTGGAAGCAGTGCACCGGTGTCGCCCACCGGATGGCCTCGTCGACGGCGGTCGCGGGACGCTCACGTCGATACAGGTCCCACTGCCCGGGGTTGTCGAGAAATGCGTTGATGCCGTTGCTGATCGCATTTCGGGTCGTCTCGTTTCCGGCGATGACGAGCAGGATGACGAACAGGCCGAACTCGGTCTCGCTCAGCGCATGGCCGTCGATGTCGGCCTGTACCAGCACGGTGACGATGTCGTCGCGCGGAGTGGTGCGTCGGTCCTCGGCCATCGCAGAGGCGTAGTTCAGCATCTCGACGTTGGCGGTGAACGGATCGTATTTGCTGTCCGGGTCGTCGGGGTTGACCATCGAGTCGGCGAGTTCGCACAGATACGCGTGGTCACTCTCGGGCACGCCCAGTAGATCGAGGATTGCCCGCAGCGGCAGGTGGATCGCGATGTCCTCGACGAAGTTGCCGGTGCCGGTCTGCGCAGCGTTCGAGACCACCTCCCTGGCGTGCCGGGCGAGGGATTCCTCGAGTGTGGCGACGGCTCGGGGCGTGAACATCCGCGAGACGATCTTGCGCATCCGCGTGTGCTCGGGCGGATCCATGTTGAGCAGGAACGCGCGGGAAGCCTCCACCTGCTCGCGCGTAGATGTCTCGGGCATGCGCATGACCGCACCCTTGGCCCAGTTCGACCACGTGGCGGTGTCTTTGGAGATCGCTCGGATGTCGGCATGCCGGGAGACGACCCAGAACCCCTCGTCGTCGAAGAACGCCGGTCCGATCGCCTGAGGGTTCCACCAGACCGGGGCCGTCGCGCGTCGTTCGGCGAACTCGCGCAACGGCAGACCACGCTCAAGCAGCAGGGGGTCGGTGAAATCGATCTCGTCGAAGGTCTGCTCGGCCGATGTCGTCATGGCGTTCCCGCGTTCCCCGTGGCGCAGCTGGTGTGTCCTACGTCAGATGACGGTCCGGCAAGGGGTGATGTGGTCAACGCAGCCTCCTCATCGTGGCGCGGCGCGGGGCATTTGTCGTTTCCCTGTGTCGCCGGTCACTACACCATACACCTGTGTTCGACACGTATGGTCTATTGCCGCGCGCGGGTCGGCTGTGGATGCCGGTAGGCTGATCCGCCATGGACGGGTGCGCTGGCGTGGGCGGCGGTTGATGCGTACCCACGGGTGGGGTGGTCGGGTCCCGGTCAACGACGACGAGGCGCGGGCACGGATTCTCGAGGCCACCCGAACCACGATCGACCGGCGCGGCACGTCGACGGGCCTTGCCGATGTCGCGCGCGAACTCGGTGTCACCCGGCAGACCGTCTACCGGTACTACGCGGGCATCGACGAATTGCTCGCCGCGACCGCGGTACAGGCCGTCGATGCGCTGCTCGAACGGATCGCGGTGCGGCTGCGCGGTATCGAGCAGCCCGATGTGGCGGTGGTCGAGGGCCTGGTAGCGGTTCGCGACGAGCTCCGCGACGACGACTACGTCGGTCTGTTGCTCCGTGCCGACCGGGTGAGCGCGCCCGTCGTCGGTGAGTTCACCTCCGAGCTCGGCCGGACCTTCGCGCGCTCGATCATCGACCGGATGGACGTCGACTGGACGGCGTGCGGCTACACCGACGACGATCTCGGAACCCTCATCGAGATCCTGCTGCGCACACTGCAATCCATGGTGCTCGACCCGAGCGACCGTGACGGCGACGACATGCGTCGCTTCCTGGACGCGTGGGCCGGTGCGGCGGTGCGGGCGATGCCGACCGGTGGTTGAGTGGTGGCCATCTGATCGCCGGCCGCGCCCTTCGGTCAGCGCGGCTCGCAGATCACCACCGGGATCGTCCGTTCCGTCCAGGCGGCATACGTGTCGAAATCGGCATAGGTGTCGACGAGTTCCGGCCATAGTTCGGCGCGTTCGGCGTCCGACGCGGTCCGGGCGGTGAGGGCGAAGGTCTCTTTGCCGAGTTGGATCGTCACTGCCGGATCGGCGACGAGGTTGAGGTACCACGCCGGATTCTTGGGTAGTCCGCCCTGGGATGCGACGAGGATGAAGGTGTCGCCCTTGCGCAGGAAGATCAGCGGCGCCGTGCGGGGTTCGCCTGTCTTGCGTCCGGTCGTGGTGAGCAGGCAGACCGGAACGGGTTTGCCGAATCCCGCGCCGACGCGCCAATACTTGCCGAGCCGGCCCCCGGTTACCTTGTAGAGTCTGGTGTTCAGGCGTGAGCCCACCTTGATCAACGACTGGACAACCGGTGAACCCAACTGTTTCGGCCGATTGGCCGGATCCATGACCGGCATCAGATCCGCTCGATGATGGTGGCGGTCGACAATGCCCCGCCGGCGCACATCGTGATCAACGCCGTCTGCTTGTCGGCCCGTTCGAGTTCGTGCAGCGCCGTGGTGATGAGCCGGGAACCCGTGCTGCCCACCGGGTGTCCCAGCGCAATCGCGCCACCGTTGACGTTGACCTTGTCCATGTCGGCCTGGTGCACCTGCGCCCAACTGAGGACGACCGAGGCGAATGCCTCGTTGATCTCCACGATGTCGATGTCCGACAGCGACATCCCGGACTTCTCCAGCACCCGCTCGGTGGACTGGACCGGGCCGTCGAGGTGGTAGTACGGTTCTGCGCCCACCAGCGCTTGTGCCACGAACCGCGCGCGTGGGGTGAGTCCGAGTGCACGGGCCTTGGCCTCGTCCATGATGAGGACCGAGGCAGCGCCGTCGGAGATCTGCGACGACGTTCCCGCCGTGTGGATGCCGCCATCGAGCACCGGCTTCAGCGCGGCCAGTGATTCCAGCGTGGTGTCGCGCAGACCCTGGTCGCGACTGACGTCGAGGATCTTTCCGGTGAGCTCGCCCTCCTTGGTGCGCTCGGGGGCCTTGAGGGACAGCACTTCTCGATCGAAGCGTCCTTCTGCCCAGGCCTGCTTCGCCAGTCGCTGACTGCGTTCGCCCAGCGCGTCGGTGTCGGCTCGGGTGATGCCCCGGCGCTCGGCGATGCGTTCGGCGGAGGCGAACTGATTGGGCATCTCGACGTTCCACGACTCCGCGTGATACGGGCCGGCATCGGAGCCGACGTTCGCGCCCAGCGGGACCATGGTCATGGTCTCCACGCCACAGGCGATACCCACATCGATGGTGTCGGTGGCGATCAGTCCGGCGATCAGGTGATTGGCCTGCTGGGCCGAACCGCACTGGCAGTCGATGGTCGTCGCACCGACGTGCTCGGGCAGTCCGGCCGAGAGCCACGCCTTGCGGGTGATGTTGCCGGCCTGCGCGCCCGCCTGCGTCACGCAGCCGCCAATGGCCTGCTCCACGATCGACGGATCGATGCCGGCCTTCTCGATCAGGCCGCGCTGGGTCATCCCCAGGAGTTCCTCGGCATGCAGACCCGACAGCCATCCGGCCCGTTTTCCGATCGGCGTACGCGCCGCCTCCACGATCACCGGCACACCCATGCCCGTCTCCTCTTCATCTCTGTCGGCTTCGACCTCGCACCCAACGTAGAACAAGTTCTCATTGGCGTCCATGGGCCTGCCGGCCCCGCGCGCTGAACCTGTTCTGGAACGGCCAGCGGATAGTCGCGGAGGGCAAGGGGGCCGGCCGCGGTTCCGTCCACCTGCGTCAAATACTGATATTGCAATGGTCGTTGGTATCATTTGTGCACGTCATGGACTCGGCCGCCCGGCAAAACTAGAACAAGTTTCAATCCGGAACTGTCATCCGCATCACAATGTGCTCTAATGAGACTGAAACAGGTTCTAAATCTCAGAGCGAGGTGGTGTGACGTGACCCAGGCACAGGGTGCGACGACCGGCGCCGATTCGGGGGGCGCTACGGCCGGTTATCCGTTCATGGAGCAGGAGGGCTGGGACTTCACGAACCCGGAACTGCTCGAGAAGGGCATTCCGGTGGAGGAGTTCGCCCAGCTCCGCAGAACGGCTCCCGTCTGGTGGAACGCCCAGCTGCCGGGGAAGGGCGGCGGTTTTCACGACGGCGGGTACTGGGTGGTGTCCAAGCACGCCCACATCCGCGAGATCTCGAAGAACAACGACGACTGGTCGACCGCCACCAACGGCGTCATCATGCGCTTCGACGACGAGATGACCCAGGATCAGCTCGACGTCACCAAGGCGCTGTTGATCAACCACGATCCGCCCGACCACACCCGGCTGCGCAAGCTGGTCTCCAAGGCCTTCACGCCGCGCGCGGTGCATTCGCTGGAGGAGAAGCTCGACAACGCCGCGCGCACGATCGTGAGCAAGGCCGCCGAGAAGGGGACCGGCGACTTCGTCCATGATGTCGCCGTCGACCTGCCGCTGCTGGCCATCGCCGACCTGCTCGGTGTGCCCGAAGAGGACCGCGGCAAGTTGTTCGACTGGTCGAACAACATGATGAACTACGACGACCCGGAGTTCGGTGAGGACCCGGAGATGGCGTCCGCGGAGATCCTGGGATACGGCTACACGATGGCCGAGGCGCGGCGGAAGAACCCGGTCGACGACATCGTCTCGACCTTGGTGAACGCCGACATCGATGGTCAGTCCCTCGACGAGACCGAGTTCGGGTTCTTCTTCATCCTGCTGACCGTCGCGGGCAACGAGACCACACGCAACGCCATCAGCCACGGCATGAACGCCTTCCTCGACCACCCGGATCAGTGGGAGCTGTTCAAGAGAGAACGGCCCGCGACCGCGGTCGACGAGATCGTCAGATGGGCGACACCGGTCAACTGCTTCCAGCGGACTGCCAAGCGCGACACGCAGATCGGTGGAGTCGACGTCGCCGAGGGGGAGCGCGTCGGGCTGTTCTATGGCTCGGCCAACTACGACGAGGACGTCTTCGACAAGCCGTTCGACTTCAACATCCTGCGCGATCCCAACCCGCATGTCGGGTTCGGCGGCAACGGTGCGCACTTCTGCGTCGGCGCCAACCTGGCCCGCATGGAGATCAACCTGATGTTCAACGCCATCGCCGACTTGGTGCCCGACATCAGCAAACTCGAGTCGCCGCGCCGGCTGCGCCATGGCTGGATCAACGGTGTGAAAGAACTCCAGGTCGACTACGGCACGAAATGACCGGGCCGAAATGACCACGCAGGAAAAGGAGACGCCGGCCTACCTGAACATCGACCGGGAGAATCATCCCGCGGTGGTGGCGGGACGCCGGTCCCGCGAGTTCGTCGCCGCGCGCGACAAGCAGGCGTGGGTGGAGAACTTCGCCGCCGAGGGATCGGTGGAGGATCCGGTGGGGCCCTCGATGTTCGACCCGGAAGGCAAGGGATTCCACGGGCACGAACAGATCGCAGAGTTCTGGGACAAGTCGATCGCCACCACCGAGAGCATCGAATTCGTCTTCGACGACGAGATCATCTGCGGCAACGAGGTCGCCTACGTCGGCAAGATCGTCACCCACATCGCCGGGCATGTGTCCGAGGCGCACGGCGTGTTCACCTATCGCGCCGACGCCAACGGGAAGATGAGCGCGCTGCGCGCGTTCTGGGAGGTCGAGAAAACGATCGCGTCGGTCAGGCCTGTCTAACCCGACCTTGCAGCTCCGCGTGCCCAGCGCGGAGGCCGGCCACCTTTCGCGCCGACAGAACCCAGAATTTCGCCGAGAGAACCCTCCTCTACTCGCCGACGGCTTGATGCTGTCGGCGAAAGAGAGGGTTCTCTCGGCGAAATTCTGGGTTCTGTCGGCCTCCGTGTGGGGACGTTGGGAAGGGAGGTGACGCCCCCGGGCTAGTGGGTGGGCTTGGAGGCCCCGACCAGCCACATCGAGAAGTACTGCGAGCCACCGCCGTAGGCGTGGCCGAGGGCCTTGCGGGCGTCGGGGACCTGATGTGCGCCGGCTTTGCCCATCACCTGGATTGCGGCCTCGGCGAAGCGGATCATGCCGGATGCGCCGATCGGATTGGACGACAGCACGCCGCCGGAGGCGTTGAGCGGGATGCGGCCACCGATCTCGGTTTCGCCGGCCTCGGTGAGTTTCCAGCCTTCACCTTCGGCAGCGAATCCGAGGCTCTCCAGCCACATCGGTTCGAACCACGAGAACGGCACGTACACCTCGGCGGCGTCGATCTCCTCGATCGGATTGTCGATGCCGCCGGCTTTCCAGAGGGCGGCAGCAGCGTCGCGGCTGGCCTGCGGGTTCACCACGTTACGGTGGGCGAACGCGAGGGGTTCGGTGCGCATCGCCGTGGCATGAATCCATGCCACCGGGTTGCCGCCCGCGACGGCGGCATCGGCCACGTCCTCGGCGCCGATCACCACCGCGCACGCCCCATCCGACGACGGGCACGTCTCGTCGTAGCGGATCGGGTCCCACAGCATCTGGCTGCTCATCACCTTCTCGACGGTGAGATCCGACTGCTGCAGATGGGCCAGCGGATTGAGTGAACCGTTACGGCGGTCCTTGGCGGCGACCATCGCGCCGATGTGTTCGGGGGCGCCCGATTGGCGGATGTAGGCACGCACGTGCGGGGCGAAGAACCCGCCGGCACCAGCGCCGACCGGTTTGGTGAATGGAACGGGGATCGACAACGCCCACATGGCATTCGACTCGGACTGCTTCTCCCAGGCAACGGCAAGGACACGCTTGTGCACCCCGGCGAACACGAGCGATGCGGCCACGTTGGCCGTCGATCCGCCCACAGACCCGGCCGTGTGCACCCGAATCATTCGCTTGCCGACGGCGCCGAGTGCCTCGGCCATCGCCAGTTCGGGCATCATCGACCCCTCGAACAGGTCGGGCGCTTTGCCGATCACGATGGCGTCGACATCGTCGATGGACACCTGGGCGTCGGCCAGGGCGGCGTCGATGGCCTCCCGGCACATGCCGGCCATCGTGACGTCGTGACGCTTGGCGACGTACTTGGTCTGGCCGGTGCCCAGGACTGCTGCGCGATTGTTGTGGGCCATCAGTTCTCGTCTCCTGCCAGAGTGACCACCATGTTCTGCTGCAGCAGTGGGCCGCTCGACGCATGCGCCACCGCGGTGCCGGCGTTGCCGGTGAGGATCTCGTGAGCCGCGTAACCGACGCGCTGCAGTCCGGCGGAGAACAGCGAGTTGCCCGCCAGTGAGCCGCCGGACGGGTTGATGCGCACCGAATCCGGGAGGTCGAGTGCGTTACGCACGATCAGCTCCTGATGGGTGAATGACGCGTTGATCTCGGCGACGTCGACCGCGCGGCTGCGGTCGCCGAAGGCGGTGTCGCCGGCCAGCTTCGTCGACGGCGAGACGGTCAGATTCCGAGCGCCGAAGTTGGGTGTGTCGATGCGGTGATCCCAGCCGGTGACGAAAGCCGGATTGGCCACCAGTTCGCGGGCCTTGCGCTCACTGGCGATGATGACCGCGGCCGCAGCATCGGTGTAGGGGGCGATGTCGTGGGCGCGCAACGGGTCTGCCACGTAGTCGGCGCCGAGCACGTCGTCGACCGACGAGCCCGAGGTGCGGGCGGCGACGGCGGCCATATCCGCCTCGGTCCAGGTGCCGGCGTCGAGGCCGGCACGGGCCTGCAACGCTCCCAGTGATCGGGCGTCGGGCCACAGCGGCCCGACGGTGTACGGATCGAGCTGCAGGGCGAGAGTCTGATCCATGTTGCCTGCGGTGGACTTGCCGAAACCGTAAGCCAGGGCGAGGTCGACCTCGCCGGTGGCGATCTTGACCCACGCCTCGTACAACGCCCAGGCGCCGTCCATCTCGACGTGTGATTCGTGGATCGGCGGCATCGCGCCGATCGAGTCGATCGCCGAGATGAACGAGAATGCTCGACCGGCAAGGTAGTCCGACGAGCCGCTGCACCAGAACTCGATGTCGGTGCGGGAGATGCCGAGGTCGGCATAGAGCTTGCTGAAACAGGGGATCAGCATCTCGACGCCGTTGGTGGTGCCGTGCGTCCCGACGATGTTCGGGCTGTGCGCGAACCCGACGATCGCGATCCGGGGGAGGGTCACTGGAGAACTCCTAGAGGGAAGTGTTCGGTCGAAGAGTCGTTGTCACTCACAGGAACTCGCGATAGGACTCGTAGTCGGCGTCGGGTTCACCGGTCGGACGGAAGTGGCTGATGCTGCCCATGGACAGTTCTCGCTCCTCCTCGGGCTGCCAGACGGCCTGAACGCGCATGCCCATGCGTACGTCCGAGGCCTCGCAGTCGAGGATCAGGTGCAGGAACGGAATGTCGGTGCCGTCGAGGAGCACGTAGGCGGCCACGTACGGTGGCTTGATCCGCTGACCCTGGAAGGGCACGTTGACGATGCAGAACGTGGTCACGATCCCGGTGTCGGCCAACTCGACTCGCTCCACCGCGGCCGAACCGTCGGACGGGCTGACCGCCTTCGGTGGGAAGTAGACGCGCCCGGCATCCACCCCGGACCCGATCCGCGACCCGTACAGCTTGCCGGCCTTCAGTCCCTCGAGATACCAGGACTCCTCCTCGGTGGCCGAGTGGATGATCTCGGTGCTGATGGGGGTCGGCATGACGATGAGTTCGTCGTCGGAGTTCTCGGCCTCGTTCGCCGGTACCGCGTCGGCGGTGTCACCGGGCGCGAAGCAGGCGATGTCGTCGATACGACCGATGCGGGCCGCCTTCCAGACGGCATGAACCCGTAGGCCGGTCGAGATGTCGGCAGGCGAGTCCACCGCAACCGCATGCAGCAGTGCCGTATCGGCACCGTCGAGCTTGATCAGCGCCCAGGCGAAGGGCTTGTCGAGGGGTTGCGGCGCCAGCGGCTGCGGTTGCCACGACCAGGTGACGACGGTGCCCACCGAGGCGACGTCGACCAGCTCGGTGGTCTTCGCGCCGCCGATCGGGTCGAACTCGCGCGGCGGCACCGACACCGTGCCATCGCTGCTCTTCGATCCCACGATCCGTCCGTCGCGCAGGGCGAGGGCGAACTGGCTCAGGACCGGTCCGAGCGAGCGCGTGTATGCGAAGGAGTTCGTCAGCGGCGCGGACAGGATCTCCGACTGTGGCGCGGGAACCTCGGCGACCGGACTCGCCGGGGCAGGGCGGGGTGCAGTTGTGCTGGTGCTCACCCATCGAGTAGAACACGTTCTAGTATTGAGGCACAAGATGCACGTCACAGACCCGCGGAGGATGCCCACGTGAAGCTCGGACTGCAGCTCGGATACTGGGGTGCCGGCCCCATCGGCAATGCCCCGGAGCTCATCGCGGCCGCGGAGGACGCCGGCTTCGATGCGGTGTTCACGGCCGAGTCGTGGGGATCGGACACCTACACTCCGTTGGCCTGGTGGGGAGCAGCGACCGAGCGGATCCGACTCGGTACGGCCGTCTCGCAGCTGTCCGCGCGGCCGCCGACATCACTGGCGATGGCGGCGCTGACCCTCGACCACCTGTCGAACGGCCGGCACATCATCGGCCTGGGCGTCTCGGGGCCACAGGTGGTCGAGGGGTGGTACGGGCAACCGTTCGGGAAACCGTTGGCGCGCACCCGTGAGTACGTCCAGGTGATCCGCGACGTTCTGGCCCGCGAGGATCGGGTGACCAACGGTGGGCCGCACTACCCGCTGCCGTACCCGGCCGAGTCGCCCGGATCGAGCGGACTCGGCAAGCCGCTCAAGTCGATCACGCATCCGCTGCGCGCCGACATCCCGATCTGGCTCGGCGCCGAGGGACCCATGAACGTCGCGCAGACCGCCGAGATCGCCGACGGATGGCTAGCCATCTTCTACAGCCTGCGTCTGGCCGATCAGTACGAGCAGTGGCTGGCCGAGGGTTTCGCGCGGCCGGGTGCGCGGCATACTCGCGACGACTTCGAGGTGGCGGCCACGGTGCAGGTGGTCATCACCGACGACGTGTCCGCCGCGGTCGAGCGATATCGTCCGTCGACCGCGCTCTACGTCGGCGGTATGGGCGCCAAGGAGAAGAACTTTCACGCCGAGCTGTATCGGCGGATGGGCTACGGCGACGCCGTCGACGAGATCGGGGCGCTGTTCCGCGAGGGCCGGAAGGTCGAGGCGATGGCAGCGGTCCCCGACGAAATGGTGCGCGAGACGATGATCGCCGGCACGGCCGACGAGGTGCGTGCGCAGATCAAGCAGTGGGAGGCCGCGGGCGTGAGCATGTTGATGGTGACCGCACGTGATGTGGCAACGATCCGGCAGTTGGCGACGCTGGTGTGACCGGCGGCAAAATTCTCGCGCGCCCAGCGATCAACCGCGCGTGCAGTTTCGTGCGCGGTTGATCGGCGGGCGCGCGAGAGGTCCCGCGTGGTTACCGCGCCCGAGCCAGCAGCCGTCGTCGGGCCTGGTGACTTGTTCGACGTCGCTTGCGCTTTCGTCGTCGAGCACTTGCCGCCGCCCGCGCCGGGGGGATCGGCTTGCGCCGAACTGCTGCGGCCGCAGACGGTGGCGGTTCGGGTTCGGCGGCTTGCGGTTCCTCGCTGATCGTGCCGTTGCGTAGGTAGTGTTCGAACAGTTCACCGACCTCGTGCACCCGGTTGACCTGGGGTGGTCCGGGTGGGCTGCCGTCGAGTGGGTTCAGCGACCATCCGGCGCGTCCGGCGTCGCGACCTTCGCGGATGATGCGGGTGGTCCACTGTCCGGGTTTGGGGCCGACCATCCGGTTGTGCGGTGGGCAGGCAGGCGCGTTCATGTCGATGTCGGTGGTTCCGCCGTCGGCCCAATCCTTGTCTGCGTGATGGATTTCGACGATCGCGCTCGGACGCGGGCAGCCCGGTTTGGAACATCCACCGCCGCCGTCCTGGGCAAACAGCATCAATCGTTGCGCTCGGCTGGCCAACCGTTTGGCGGTACCCAGATACAGCGGCTCGGCCGTGTGGTCTTTGAACACCGCGAGGTGGAACTGCGCCTCGGCGGCCATCTCGATGATGTCGGACATGGGTAGTTGGGTGCCGGTCGCGGTGTGCCCGAACCCGGCGCGGTCACGTAGATCGGCTTCGTTGACCTTGACGATGATGTGTGGCGGCAGACCACGGTGACTCTTGCCGAGTACCCCACCGTCGAGGACCAGCTTGAACAGGGCTTCGAGGGCGTCGTGGTTGCGTTGTCCCGTCGACCGATGGTCGCGGCCGGCAGCCTCTTTCAGCGCTGCGATGTCGGCGTCGGTGTTCGCGCCTCGCGGCGACTGGTCGTCGTCGGGGTTGTTCATCCCGGGGGCGGCCATTTTCGCCAGAATCACATCGAGCATGGCGCGTGCCTTCGGGGTGAGTGCACCCTCGATCTCGCTCATCGACTGATCGTCTTGATCAGCGACCAGCACCGAGCGGCGGCGGGCGCGGTCACGTTCGTCGGCCAGGGTGCCGTCGGGGTCGATCCGGCCCAGTAACTCGGCACCGGCTTTGAGGATCTGTTTGGGTGTCAGGGTGCGGGCGAACTCGGCCATCATCGCTTCGGCCTTCTCCGCGACATCCAATGGCACCGACATCGGGATCTTCTTCAACACCTTCACCACGGCATCGACGTGCGCGGGTGCGGCGGCACCGTCGGCGACCACCGCAGCCAACGTCGGATACCGTGGCGGGGTGAGTTCACCTTGCAATGAACGGAATTGGGCCAACGCCCGCATATGCTTCAGGCGGCGGCGGTGATCGGGCATCCGCAGATGGTGCTCCATCACCTCGCCGATATGGCGGTACCCGAGTTGGCCGGCCACGCCGCGGTCGTTGCAATCCATCATCCGGCGGTGCCCGATCCCATACATCCGGCGGTAGGCACGCTCATGCTGTTCCGCGGCTGCGAGCACTGAACTGTCCAGGGCAGGGGTGACGTCGACAGCATCGATCCGGTCCAACAGGTCATGAAGCTGCGCATACAGCGACTCCACCTCGGTGACCTGATCAATGTCCGACAAATCTGCAGCCCCCCAGCCCGTCAGTTCGAACGTATATTCGAGAGTAACGCGGAAGTTCGATGGTTGCAACCATTTTCTCGCAGGACGCCGGTGAGAGTTCGGTATCGGCACATCAGTGACACCGTGCGGGTGGTCTTGCACGCACGGGCGCGCCCACAGCCGCTCTCGCCGTCACGGAAGGTCCGCAGGAACCTCGGCCAGGATCGCCTCGGCGGACCGTAGTGTGAAGTCGCGCAACCACTCCGCCGGCCGGCCGCGGTGGGGGAGGTGGCGCCGCACGGCGGCGTAGGGCAGGTCCACGAGGGCGAAGGTGACGCGATCCATCACCTCTGCATCGGCGCGGCCGAAGCGTCGTCGAGCGTAGTCGCGCACCGCTTCGCGCGTGGCGTGGTTGTGGGCTGTGAGGTCGGCGGCCAGGGTGTCGGGCCACGAGTTCAGCAGGTCGCGTTTGTCGTACTGGAGTAACAGCGTCGATTCACGGGGATGTGCCGCTGTCCAGTCGAAGCAGTGGGCAACCGCGGCCCCGGCCCCCTCGGCGACATCGTCGAGGCGCACGGCGGCGACCAGACCTTCCTGATACCGAACGATGGTGCGCAGCCACAACCGGGCCATCAATTCGTCGCGAGTCGCAAAGCGGTGATACACCGAGCCCGACGGAGCCTCGATCGCCTTGCCGACAGCGGTTGCGGTGGCCGCCGCGGGGCCGGATTCGATGACGATCGCCAGTGCCGCGTCGAGGATCTCGTCACTGCTGAAGCGCGGTTTTCGGCCCACGACTCCGAACCATGCTCGTGCCCTGCGCGGCGGCGACCACGCGCCGGCCCCCGTCCGCGTCGACGACGCTGATAACGCACCGCGCAACGGCTTTCGTGCGTCCTGCGTGCACGAGGGTGGCGTGGGCGACGAGTTCGCTGCCGGTGCGCGCGGGCGACAAGTACTCGATCGAGAACCCGCTGGTGACGATATCGGGACCGAGGCCGAGCGCCGCGGCATAGGTGAGCGCGTTGTCGGCGAGGTAGCTCAACACCCCGCCGTGGATGTAGCCGTACTGCTGACGCAGATCGTCGCGGACGTCGACGGCCAGCGTCACCCCGTCCTGGTCGAGCTGGGTCAGCCGAGCGCCGATCACCCGGCTGAATGGCTGGGCCTCGAGCACGGACTGCGCAAACTGCAGATCCATCATTTATTGGAGACTGCTCTCTATTACGCGATGTGTCAAGAGGGTGGGGTTACGGGATCGACAGAATCCAACCCTGGGTGGATTGACATCGCCCGCGCCCGGGCGCAGGGTCGAATCGTGGTCAGGACAGTGAAGAACGACTGGTCGGGGCAAACCTTTCCGCACGCCGGCCGACGCAAACCGATCATCGGCGACCTCGGTGTCTCGAGCCCGCGTCATCCGATTCTCGATCTGCTGGAGTGGGGCGCCGACCTCGGACCCATCTTCGAGATGCGGATCTTCCGGCAGAACTTCGTGTTCGTCTCCAGCGCCGAGCTCACCGCCGAACTGTGCGACGAGACCCGATTCTGCAAGGCGCTGCCGCCGGCGATCACCGCGTTGCGTCAGTACGCCGGGGACGGACTGTTCACGGCCCAGAACGACGAACCCAATTGGCAGCTCGCGCATGAGCTGCTGATGCCGGCATTCACCAAGTCGGCGATGCAGTCCTATCACCCGATCATGTTGGCCACCACCGATGAACTCTTCGACTACTGGCAACGACAATCCGGCCCGGTGGACGTCACGCAGTCGATGACGAAACTGACGATGGAGACACTGAGCCGCGCGGCGTTCAGTCACGACTTCGGGTCCTTCACCAGTGCACAGCCGCATCCGTTCGTCGGCGCGATGATCCGTGCTCTGGAGACCGGACGGCGCAAGGGTGGTCTGCGGACCGCCCCCGGCGGATCACTGCTCGGCAGGTTCATCGACCGGCGCAATGCCGGCGAACAGACCTACGTCGACGAGATGCTCGATGCTCTCATCGCCGAACGGTCGGGCTCCGCCGACGATCACGATCTACTCGGCATCATGCTCAACGCGTCGCACCCGGAGACCGGGGAGCGATTGTCACCGTTGAACATTCGCTATCAGATCCTGACGTTCCTGGTCGCCGGACACGAGACGACGTCGGGGGCGCTGTCGTTCACGCTCTACTACCTGTCCCGTAACCCGCACTGTCTCGCCGAGGCGCGGCGAGAGGCCGACGAGATACTCGGCGATGACCCGGATGCGGTACCGACCTTCGAACAGATCCCCAAATTCCGCTACATCCGGCGCTGCCTCGACGAGGCGCTGCGCATCTGGCCCACCGTCCCCGGCTTCGCCCGTGCTCCGCGCGAGGAGACCATGGTGGGCGGTAAATATCCGATGCGCCCGGAGGACTGGGCGGTGATCGTGCTGGGGCTGGTGCATCGCGACCCGTCGGTGTGGGACGCCCCGGACGTCTACGACCCAGACCGCTTCCTGCCGGCCAACGTCAAGAAGCGACCGGCGCACAGCTACAAACCGTTCGGCGCCGGGCTGCGGGCGTGCATCGGCCGGCAGTTCGCGCTGCACGAGTCGGTGCTGGTGCTCGCCCGGATCCTGCATCGGTACGAGTTGTCGGGTGACCCGGACTATGAGCTCGCGGTCGACGAGCGGTTGACGATGGTGCCGCGTGGTTTCCAGCTCAACCTGCAGCCGCGGCGCCATCCAGCCGTGGTGCCGGCGCGCTGATACCGGACGACCGGCGCGGCCGAATGGGCCGATGGGTCTGTCGATGATCGGGTCGCCACGTCAGCAGCAGCGCGAGAGCGAGCAGAATCTCGGCGATGTCACCCCAGTAGTACATCAGGGTCCCGCCGGCCCGGATCTCATCGGCCGGTGCGTCGACGGCGACGAATGCTCCGGCATAGAGCAGTTGGGCGATGACGGCGTGACCAGCGATCGCCACACCCAACACCACCAACCGAACCCGGACCCCTGGCCGCCCCGGCCCCGGATCAGGGCCGGCGATCAGCCACGCGAAGAGATATCCGACCACGAAGAAGTGGATGTGTATCGCCGTGTGCACGATGTCGGACCGCTGCGAGATCGCGAAGAGGGGGCTGAAATAGAGTGCGGCGAGGCCGCCGATGTTGGCGACGAGAAGCACGATGGGGTTGGTGACCAGGTGCGCGGGCGAAGACCGCAGGATGCGGCCGACGAAGCGACCCACCTGCGGCGGGCCCGATCGCAACAGCAACGTCACCGGCGCCGACAACACGATCGCCAGCGGCGCGAACATGCCGATCAGTAGATGGCCGAGCATGTGGCTGCCGAAACCGGGAGCCGTTGCCGGACCTACCGCGACCGCCAGGATGACCATCCCGGCCAGGAAACTTGCTGTCCGCCAGTGGTTCCAGCCGCGAGCCTCACGATGGCGGCGATGCGCGGCCGCGCAGTACACGACCACGGCGACAGCCGCGAGACCGATGGTGGCCACGGTCGCGACCGGAAACGAGGTGCTGCTCCCGTGCGCCAGCACCATCATGTGTCGGCGTGCACGGCGTCGGCCCCTCGTGGCTGAATCGGCCGCGCGGTGCGTTGCAGTGCCCAGCCGCCGACCACCAACAGCGCACCCAGCAACAGGAAGCCGAGATCCCACAGCAACTGGTGCTCACCGCTGCGTACATGGTGAATACGCAGGATGTGATGGTCGATGACGCCTTCCACCAGGTTGAACAGGCCCCAGCCGACCAGGACCCAGCCCCACAGCGCACGCGACGTCCACAAGCGACGGCGTGCGTCGGTGACCCGCGAGTACAGCAAGGCCAGACCGATCAACACCGCGAGCCACGTGAAGGTGTGAAAGAGACCGTCCCACACCGTGTTGATCTCCAGCCCGTGCACGGTGTCGGCCGAGTAGTAGGACACACCGATGCGGTCGTCGTCGGTGCTGGTGAGCATGTGGTGCCACTGCAGCAACTGATGCAGCAGGATCCCGTCGACGAAGCCGCCGAGTCCGACACCGAGCACGATGCCGGGTAGCGCCAGCGTGCGCCTGCGCTCGTCGGCCGGCGAGCCGGTGCGGTCGGTTGTGGTCTCGTGCTCGGCCGCGGTCATCGTGGCTCGTCGAATCCGGGGGTGCGTTGTGCGGCCGCCATCGATCCGCCCGCCTCGTCGGCAGTCTGGCCGCCGATGGCAGCCATTTCGGAATCGCCTGTGCCGTCGGTCTGTAGGTCGCCGTCAGGCACCTCGTCGATGTCGGGCTCTTCCTCGGCGAGCCGCTCGTCGAGTGTCTCGCCCTCGCGTTGCTCGCGTGTGGTGACCCCGGTGCGGTCGGCCGCTGACCACCCCTCGGGTGGATCGATCCCGTCCTCGAGCGGGTCGAGTTGGAGTCGGTCCTCGTCGAGGTCCTCGGCGTCGACGGACGTCGTGAGTTCCGGGTTCACCGAGTCGGCCGGATCGGGGATCATTGGCTGATCGGATGTCATGCGTGCCTCCTCTCCTCTGCGCGAGAGGGGCGTACCCGCTATCGGTGAGCGTCAATCATGGGCGGTGCCCATCGGTGGCCGGTGCATCACTCGCCGGTGAAGACTGGCTTTTCCTTGTTGGCGAACGCCCGCGGACCGACCTTGGCGTCCTTGCTCTTGAACACCGAGATGCCCAGCTTCGACTCGATCTCGAAGGCGTCGAGTTCGTGCATGCCCTCGGTGTCGCGCATCGTCTTGAGGATGGCCTGTACGGCGAGCGGGCCGTTGGCGGCGATCGTCTCGGCGATCTCGAGCGCCTTGTCCAACGCCGAACCGTCGGGCACCACATAGCCGATCAGGCCGTACTCCTTGGCTTCCGCCGCGGTGATGTGGCGTCCGGTCAGCAACAGGTCGGCCGCGATGGTGTACGGGATCTGCCGGGGGAGGCGTACCGCGCTGCCGCCCAGTGGGAACAGTCCCCAGCGTGCCTCGGCCACACCGAACTTCGCGCTCTCGCCGGCGACGCGGATGTCGGTGCCCTGCAGGATCTCGGTGCCGCCGGCGATGGCCGGCCCCTCGACCGCGGCGATCAGCGGCTTGGTGAGTCGACGGCCCTTCAGCAGTGCGGGCAGACTCGCTGGGTTCCAGGTGCCCGCCTCGGCGGTGTCGCCGGGCGAGTTCTGGTTCATCGCCTTGAGGTCCATGCCCGCGCAGAAGGCGCCACCCGCACCGGTCAGGATCGCGACGCGGATATCGGGGTCGGCGTCGACCTGATCCCACGCCTCGACCATGATGCGCATCATCTCCGCGGACAGCGCGTTGCGGGCCTGCGGGCGGTTCATCGTCACGATCAACACATGCCCGCGCTTCTCGACGAGGCAGTCGGGAGCGTGCTCGGTGGCGGTGTCGGAACCGGCAACTGTGGTCATCGAGAGTTCCTCGCGATCTCTGTGCGGATTGCTGCTTGCTCAAAACGATAACACGTTCTAATTTTGATCCATGGCCTACACGATTGCCGACCTCATCGAGCATGCCGTCGATCTGATGCCCGAGCGCACCGCCCTGGAATCCGGCGACCGATCCCGCACCTACGCCGAGTTGGAAGCGCGGTCCAATGCGCTGGCACACAAACTGCGCGAACTCGGTGTGCAACCCGGTGATCGGGTGGGCCTGTACAGCAGGAACACCATCGAGGCGGTCGAGTCGATGGTCGCCGTCTTCAAGGCCCGCGCGGTGATGGTGAACGTCAACTACCGCTACGTGGAGGCCGAACTCGAGCACATCTTCACCGACTCCGGGATGAAGGTGCTGATCCACGAGCGCCAGTTCTGCGAACGCGTCTGCAACACGTTGCCGAATGCACCGTCGATCGAGCATCGGATCGCGATTGAGGACGGCGCCGGGAGCGAAGCGAGCGGGTCGAGTGAACACGGCACCGATGCGACGTTGAGCTGCGAAGGTTACGAGGACACCATTCGATTCGAGGATGCGATCGCCGGGTCATCCACCGAGCGCGACTTCGACGAGCGCAGCAACGACGACCTCTACATGCTCTACACCGGTGGCACCACCGGCAAACCCAAGGGCGTGGTGTGGCGCCAGGAGGACGTGTGGCGTGTGCTCGGGGGCGGAATCGACTGGTACACCAGTGAACCCGTGGCCGACGAGTGGAAACTCGCGCAGGACGGGGCGGCCGGAGGGCAGCTGGTCCGATTCCCGATCCCGCCCTTCATCCACGGCGGATCGCAGTGGGCCATCTTCCAGTCGCTCTTTGCCGGCGGCAAGGCCGTCGTCTATCCCGAGTTCAATGGCGGCGCGGCCTGGGACATCGTCGAACGACATGGGGTGAACGTCATCTTCATCACCGGCGACGCCATGGGCCGGCCGATGATCGAGGCGCTGGCCGAGAAGGACAGCCACGATCTGTCGTCGGTCGTATCCATCGCATCGTCGGCCTGCCTGTTCTCGCCCAGCATCAAGGACCAGTTCGTCGACCGGTTCCCCAACGCGGTCATCGTCGACGCGATCGGGTCGTCGGAGACCGGGTTCGGCGGGATGAGCGTGGTGGCCAAGGGCGCCCCGCACAGCGGCGGTCCGCGGGTCAAGGCAGACAGCGAAACCCATGTGCTGCGTGAGGACGGCACCCCGGTGGAGCCCGGCAGCGGTGAGATCGGTGTGCTGGCGCGTTCCGGGCATGTGCCGTTGCGCTACCACAACGATCCGGAGAAGTCGGCCAAGACCTTCAAGGAGTTCGACGGCGTCCGGTACTCACTGCCCGGTGACCACGCGCAGCTGGAATCCGACGGCACCATCACGATGCTCGGCCGGGGCTCGGTGTCGATCAACACCGGCGGCGAGAAGGTCTTCCCCGAGGAGGTCGAAGGTGCGCTCAAGGCCCATCACGACGTCTTCGACACCGTCGTGGTGGGAGTGCCCGACGATCGCTGGGGTCAGCGGGTGGCCGCGGTGATCGCCACCCGCGACGGGGCCCGGCCGTCGCTCGCCGAGCTCAACGACGTGGTCCGCAAAGAGCTCGCGGGCTACAAATGTCCGCGCAGCGTCTGGTTCGTCGAGGAGATCAAACGTTCGCCTGCGGGCAAACCCGACTACCGGTGGGGTAGCGCGGTCACCGCGCAGCGCACCGCCGACGAGGCGCTGTAGCGCCGGAAAGAGCTGACATGCGTACCGAACTGACCGAACGCTTCGGCATCGACTATCCGATCTTCGGCTTCACCCCGAGCCAGCATGTGGCGGCGGCGATCAGCCGCGCCGGCGGCCTGGGCGTGCTGGGCTGTGTGCGGTTCAACGAGGCAGACGAACTCGACGAGGTCCTCGAGTGGATGCACGAGAACACCGACGGCAAACCGTTCGGGGTGGACATCGTGATGCCGGCGAAGGTGCCCACCGAGGGCAGCAAGATGGATCTGGACTCGATGATCCCGCCCGAGCACCGCGCCTTCGTCGAACGCACCCTCGACGACCTCGGTGTGCCGCCGCTGCCCAACGGCGACCGGGTCAACGCCGGAGTGCTCGGCTGGCTGCACTCCGTCGCTCGATCCCACGTGGACGTCGCGATGGAACACACCCGAAAGTACGGGCAGATCAAGCTGATCGCGAACGCACTGGGTTCCCCACCGGAGGACGTCATCGCGACATCCCACGACAACGGCCTGCTCGTCGCGGCGCTGGCCGGCGCGAAGGAACATGCGTTGCACCACGTGCAGGCGGGCGTGGACATCGTGATCGCGCAGGGCTATGAGGGTGGTGGGCACACCGGCGAGGTCACCTCGATGATCCTGTGGCCCGAACTGGTGGACGCACTGGGCGATTCGGCACCCGTGCTGGCCGCGGGTGGAGTGGGCAGCGGCCGGCAGATGGCGGCTGCGATCGCCCTTGGCGCCCAAGGCGTCTGGATGGGCACCTACTGGCTGACCGCGGCCGAATACAAACTCGGCATGGCGCCCGACGCCGACGGACCCTCCACCGTCCAGCAGGCGCTGCTGAAGGCGACCTCACGCGACACCGTGCGCCGGCGCATCTACTCGGGAAAACCGGCCCGCCTGCTCAAGACCAAGTGGACCGACGCCTGGGACGCCCCCGGAGCACCCGAGCCGTTGCCGATGCCCCTGCAGAACCTCCTCGTCGGCGAAGCACATGCCCGGATCTCGGCGGCCGACGACCCGGAGGTGGTCGCCATGCCCGCCGGTCAGATCGTCGGTCGCTGCAACGAGATCACCCCGGTCGCAGAACTCATCGACGGCCTGGTGACGGAGTACGAGCAGGCGATCGCCCGGATGAACAAAACGTTGACGACGCCGGTGGGCTGAACGTCCGTTTCGTTCCGGGGTGAATCGGATATCCGTGGCGTTGTGCACGCGAGGGCCGATCACCCTCACCCCGAACGGAACGGACACCGATGACCCACAATCAGGCCAAGCAGACCGTCGACCGCGTCACCGACAGCCCGTGGTTCGAGCGAGCGGCGCGCGCCGGCTACATCGTGACCGGTCTGCTCCACCTGCTCATCGCCTACATCGTGGTGCGGATCGCCTTCGGCGACGGCGGTAGCGCCGACAATTCGGGTGCCCTGGCGGTGTTCGCCGGCGAACCGGGCGGTCAGGTGGCCCTGTGGGTGGCCGCAGTGGCGTTCGTGGCGCTCGCATTGTGGCGGCTGGCCGAGGCCATCCTCGGCGGCAAGGCCAACGAGTCCGGTTCGGGAGACGACGGACTCAGCGGATGGTTCGACCGCGGGAAAGCGCTGGCGCTCTGTATCCTCTACTTCGGTCTCGCCTGGTCGGCGGCGAACTTCGCGATGGGGAGCGGTGAGTCGTCGGGCCGGCAGAACGCGAGCATGAGTGCTCGACTGATGCAGCACACCGGCGGCAAGGTGCTGCTCGTCATCGTCGGGCTGGTGATCCTCGCGGTCGGCGGCTACTTCGTCTACAAGGGCGTCACCCGCAACTTCCTCGATGACCTGCGCAGGGGCGGGGGAGAGATCGTCACCACCACCGGCATCATCGGCTACGCGGCCAAGGGCGTGGTCATCGGGGGCGCCGGGGTGCTGGTCATCGTCGCGGCGATCCGCGCCGACCCGACGAAAGCGGCGGGTATGGATGCAGCGGTCAAGACACTCGCCGGACTGCCGGCCGGACAGCTCTTGCTGATCCTCGCCGCCATCGGGCTGGCCGCCTACGGCGTGTACTGCTTCGTGATGTCGCGCTGGGCGCGGATGTAGCCGTTCCGCCGGTATCCGCCTGCGGTCGCAGCGTCGGAACGCGACGATTATTGCCGCGTGGACGCCCTGGTGCCGCGCTGGGATACCGACCTCAGGACGATGAACTGATGGCCGGCGCCACATAGGCCCCGTCACGCCGAACCCAGGTCGGCGGGCCCGATGTCTCGCGCAGCCGGCGTTTGACTGTCTTGAATGTCGCGGTGTCGGGTAGTTCGTGGGTCAGGCGTACCCGGTGCGGCCACTGCTTCGGCCCGAGATCGCCCTGGCGGCTGAGGAACTCGTTGAAGTCTTCGGGGTCGAGGGAGTTGTCGACCACCAACACCGCCTCGATCTCATCGCCGATCTCCACCGGGATGCCGTAGACGGCGACCTGCCGAACGGCGCGGTGGCGCAGCAGGATGCGCTCGATCGGTCCGGTGCCGAGATTCTCCCCGTCCACCCGCAGCCAGTCACCGAGCCGGCCGGCGAAGTGCAGGAAGCCGGCATCGTCGACCCAGCCGAGGTCGCCGGTGTGGTAGATGCCCCCGCGCATGCGATCGGCGGTGGCGTCGGGATCGTTGTAGTAGCCGCTGAACAGCCCGGCACCCGACGAATTGACGATCTCGCCCACCTCGCCGACGGCCACCGGTTCACCCGTCTCCGGGTCCACCACGCACGTCGGCGCGCGCAACGGTCCGAGTGCGTCCGGTGGGGTGTCGGGGGTGCGGGTGATCGCAACGCCGCCCTCGGTGGAACCGAATCCGTCCACGACGCGGCATCCGAACCGGTCGGCGAAACGTGCCCGGTCGCGGGCCGAGGCCTCGTTGCCGTACATGATGCGCAGGGTGTTGTCGGCGTCGTCGGGTGATTCGGGGGTGGCGAGGACATAGTTGAGCGGCTTGCCGACGTAGTTGGCGAAGGTGATGCCGAAGCGCCGGACGTCGGGCAGAAAACCGCCGGCGGAGAAGCGCTCCCGCAATGCGATCGATGCCCCGCCGGCCAGCGCGACCGACCACCCGGCGATCACCGCGTTGGAGTGGAACATCGGCATCGACAGGTAGACGACGTCGTCGCGGCCGATGTCGAAGCGCTCGGCCAGCATCGCGCCGCTCTGGGCGAAGGTGCGCTGGGTGCAGCGCACGGCCTTCGGGTCGCCGGTGGTGCCCGAGGTGAAGATCAGCATCATCAGATCGTCGGGTGCGGGGGTCTCGATTTCGACAAGCTCAATCCAGCGGATACGCCGGCTCGCTTCGCTCGCGCGGCTACTCGACCAGCGGGTGACATCGAGCACCGGAATCCCCGGTTCGACGTCGGCGAGCAGATGCCGACATCGACTGTCGGTCAACACGATCTGACAATCGGACCGGCGGATGTCGGCGGCCAACGCCGCGCCACGTCGCGTGGTGTTGAGCCCCACCAGCACAAACGATCCCAGAGCGGCGGCACCGAGCAGGTAACTGAACTCTGGTGTGTTGTCCATCAACACCCCGACGTGCGGTGGCGCGCCGTCGGGGAGGAGTCCGCGCAACGCGGCGCCGCGCGCAGCGGATTCGGCGACATGCTCACGCCACGAGACGAATCCGTGCTCGTGATGCAGACCGCGGTCGTCGACGTCGGCGATCGTGAGGAGTAGTTCGGCGAGGGTCACACCGGCGTCGCTGCCAGGTCGGCGCCGATCGCCGCCAACACCACGGGTGCCGAACCCAAGGTGAATTCGTTCTGCTTGGCGCGCAGGAAATATCGATGCACCGGGTGGCTGGTGTCGAGTCCCACGCCGCCGTGGACATGGACAGCGGTGTGCGCGACGCGGTGACCGGCCTCGGTGGCCCAGAACTTCGCGGTGGCGATCGCGGTCCGCAGGTCGGCTTTGGTGCCGGTGGGGGCGTCGGAGAAGAAGTTCGCGAGCATCCAGGCGGCCTGGGTGGTGGTCAACGACAGTCCTTGTGCGTCGATGTATCCATCGGCCAGTCGCTGTGCCACCGCCTGGAAGGAACCGATCGCGCGGCCGAACTGCTCGCGCTCTCGGGCATATTCGGCGGTCAGCTCCAACGCGCGAGTCACCACGCCGGACTGTTCGGCGCAGATCGCCAGAGTGAGGCGTTCGGCGACGTCCCGGACGGCCGCAGCACCGCCGTCGAGCACATGATCGGCGTCGACCGTGACGTCGGCGAGTTCCACCTCGCCGGTGGGGCTCTTGCCGGTAGAGGCGGTGTCGGTGATCCGCACACCCGGCGCGTCGGTCGGCACGACCACCGCGAGCGGGCCGTCCGGGCCGGTGGCGTTCACGATCAGGAACTGGGCCGCGGTGGCGTAGGGGACGTTGACCTTGGTGCCGTCGAGGATCACGCGATCATCGGAGATCCGCGCGCCGGCGGTGGGTGCGTTCACATCGACACCGAGGTCCTCTTCGAACGCCACGGTCACGACCGACTCGCCGCCGGCCGCGTGGCGGAGCAGCGATGTCTGCAACGACCGTGGGCCGCGCGCAGCGAGCACCGGCAACGCCGCACAGGCATGCACCCCGAACGGGACGCGCGCCAGTGCGCGACCGAGTTCCTCGGCGACCACGGAGTTCTCGATGGCGCCGAGGTCACCGCCGCGGTCGCCGGCGAGCGCGGCGGGCACCTCGAGTCCGAGCAGCCCGGCCGCACCGAACTCGCGCCAGAGTTCGGTGTCGATCGGGGCGTCGGATGCCTCCAGCTCGGCGACCCGTTCGGGAGTGCTGACCTTGGCGGCGATGTCGCGGGCGAGGCCGCGAATGTCCTCGGCGGTCTCGGGGAGGGTGAAGTCCATGGTGGGTGGCTTTCTTGTGGGGTGGATCGGGTCAGCGCCGGGCGGCGGGGAGGCCGAGGGCGAGCATGCCGATGATGTCGCGCTGGATCTCGTTGGTGCCGCCGCCGAAGGTGAGGATCAGCGAGGTGCGGTGGAACCGTTCGAGGCGACCGTTGAGATGGGCGCCGGCCGAACCCTGGCGCAGGGTGGCTGCCGGGCCGACCACCTCCATCAGCAGCCGGTAGGCCTCGGTGGCGAACTCGGTGCCGAACACCTTGGTGGCCGAGGCGTCGGCCGGGCTCGGCGATCCCCCGGAGCTCGCGATCGACGCGATCTTCCAGTTGATGAGCTTCAGGAACTCCACCTTGGCGTGCACCCGGGCCAGGTTGGCCTGCACCCACGGCGCGTCGATGACGCGCTGACCGTCGCCGGTCTTGGTGTGCTGGGCCCACTCGATGGTCTCGCGCAACGCGGTCTGGATCGGGGCGGCGCTGCACAGCGCGACCCGCTCGTGGTTGAGCTGATTGGTCACCAGCGGCCAGCCGCCGCCCTCCTCGCCGACGCGTGCGCTGACCGGCACCCGGACATCGGAGTAGTAGGTGGCGCTGGTGTCGACCCCGGCCATCGTGTGCACCGGCGTGTAGCTGAACCCCTCGGCGTCGGTGGGCACGATGATCATCGAGATGCCGCGGTGTTTCTTCCCGCCGGGCTCCAGCGTGGACGGATCGGTGCGGCAGGCCAGCCAGATGTAGTCGGCGTAGGGGACCAGGCTGGTCCACATCTTCTGGCCGTTGATGACGTAGTCGTCACCATCGCGGATGGCGGTGGTGCGCAGGGCGGCGAGGTCGGTGCCGGCGCCGGGTTCGGAGTAGCCGATGGAGAAGTGCAGTCGACCGGCGGCGATCTTGGGTAGGAAGAACGCCTTCTGTTCCTCGGTGCCGTAGTGCATGATCGTCGGCGCCACCGAGTTGATGGTCAGGAATGGCACCGGTGCGCCGGCGATCGCGGCCTCGTCGGTGAAGATCAGTTGATCCATCATCGAGCGGTTCTGCCCGCCGTACTCGGTGGGCCAGCCGAGCGCGAGCCAGCCGTCGGCGCCCATCTGCGCGACCACGTCCCGGTAGGCGTCGCCTTCGCCGAGTTCTCCGCCCTCGCCGCCACTCAGCGCGGCGCGGCGTTCGTCGGTCATCAATCCGGCAAAATAGGACCGGAGTTCCCGGCGGAGGTCGGCCTGATGATCGGTGTAGGCGATACGCATCGGGATCTCCGTGTCATAGTGGACAGCCGTGTGGTGGCGGGCGCATGCTCGCCAACTTCTGAAACACGTTCTAACCTGTAGATCACAGCCCGTCAACCAGACAATCCGTCGGGAGAAGGAGTTCGGTATGCGAATCAAGGCAGATTTCGACCTCTGCGAGTCCAACGCTGTGTGCGTGGGTATGGCACCCGACGTCTTCGACCTCGACGACAACGACTACCTGGTGATTCTCAAAGAAGAGGTCACTGCCGAGCGCGAGGAGGAGATGCGTCAGGTGGTGGCCAGCTGCCCGAAATCCGCGCTGTCGCTCGAGTGAGTCCCACGGAGCAATTCTGACCAACCGGTTCCGGTGGCCCCGCGTTCGTGCTAGAACAGGTTCTAGTTTTTGAAACCTTGGGAAAGGGTGAAGGCGTGGGCCGGTCGTTGGACGGACGTGTGGCGGTGGTGACGGGCGCCGGTGGCGGACTCGGGCGTGCGGAGGCCATCGGCCTCGCCGCCGAGGGGGCGACGGTGATCGTCAACGATCTCGCCACGTCTCTGGAGGCCAGTGATGTGCTCGACGTGATCGGCTCCGCCGGCGGCCGCGCGATCCCGGTGGCCGGCGACATCGCCGAGTCGGCGACAGCGACCGAGATCGTGCGCACCGCCACCGACGACCTCGGTGGTCTCGACATCGTGATGAGCAATGCGGGGATCACCCGCGACAAGATGCTATTCAACATGACCGACGACGAGTGGGACCTCGTCATCCGCGTCCACCTGCGCGGGCACTTCCTGCTCAACCGCAACGCCGCGAGCCACTGGCGCGCGGCAGCCAAGGCCGCCGGCGAACCCGTCTACGGACGCCTGATCAACACCGCCTCAGAAGCGGGGTTGCTCGGCCCCGGCGGCCAGGCCAACTATGCCGCCGCCAAATCCGGGATCATCGCGTTGACCGTCTCCGCCTCGCGGGCACTGGCCCGCTACGGCGTCACGGCCAACGCCATCTGTCCTCGTGCGCGCACGTCGATGACGTCGGACGTCTTCGGTGATGCGCCGACCGACGGGGTGGACCCGCTCGGTCCCGACCACGTCGTCACGTTGGTCAAATATCTCGCCGGCGCGGACGCCGGCAACGTCAGCGGGCAGGTGTTCGTCGTCTACGGCGGCAAGGTGATGTTGATGGCGGCGCCGACGGTCGAGGAGACCTTCAGCGCGGTCGGCGACGCATGGGAGGACGCGGACCTGACCAAGACGCTGACCAGCTATTTTGCCGGGCGCGACGCATCGCGGTCGTTCTCGGCGAGTGAACTGGTCGACTGACCAAATATCACGCGCGGTGCGTGATAGGTTCGCGGTGTTCGGCGGGGCGGGCACTTACGGCGGGTAGCTACCCGGGGGGTTAGGAGTGTTGGTGTTCGAGAAGCTCGCGACGCCCATGGCAGGCGTTGGAGACTTCGTCGCGCTGGGGGTGGAATCCTCGCGAGAACTGCTCCGTCGTCCGTTCCAGTGGCGTGAGACGGTCGAGCAGTCCTGGGCCATCGCGCGTGTCTCGATGATGCCGACGTTGCTGGTGGCGATCCCGTTCACCGTGCTCGTCAGCTTCACCCTGAACATCCTGTTACGCGAGATCGGTGCCCAGGACCTGTCCGGGGCAGGTGCGGCGCTGGGCACCATCACGCAGATCGGGCCCATCGTCACCGTGCTCATCGTCGCCGGTGCCGGTGCCACGGCGATCTGCGCCGACCTCGGCGCCCGCACCATTCGCGAAGAGATCGACGCGATGAAGGTGCTCGGCATCAACCCGATCCATCGGCTCGTCGTCCCCCGCATCATCGCCTCCACCGGGGTCGCGATCCTGCTGAACAGCCTCGTGTGCACCATCGGCATCGGCGGCGGATTCATGTTCTCGGTGTTCCTGCAGGACGTGAACCCCGGCGCGTTCATCGCGAACCTCACGCTGCTCACCGGGTTCGGCGAACTGATGATCTCGATGGTCAAGGCCGCGTTGTTCGGTCTGTTCGCCGGGATGGTCGGCTGCTATCAGGGCCTCAACGTCAAAGGTGGCGCCAAAGGCGTCGGCGACGCGGTCAACGAGACCGTCGTCTACTCGTTCATGGCGCTGTTCGTGGTGAACGTGGTGGTCACCGCGGTCGGTCTCAAGGCGACGGCGGGCTGAGCGATGGTCCTTCCGTTCACCACCCGCCTGCGCAGCGCCCGGGTCGCGGTCAAACGCGCCGGCGAGGACTGGGACCAGATCGGCGATCAGGCGCTGTTCTACTGGGACAGCATCATCGCCATCCCGCGCGCCCTGCGGCAGTACAAGAAGGAGACGCTGCGGCTGATCGCCGAGATCTCCATGGGCACCGGCGCGCTGGCGATGATCGGCGGCACCGTGGTGGTGGTCGGCTTTCTCACGCTGTTCACCGGCGGCACCATCGCGGTGCAGGGCTACAGCTCGCTGGCCAACATCGGCGTCGAGGCGCTGACCGGCTTCTTCTCCGCGTTCATCAACGTCCGCATCGCGGTGCCGGTGATCGCCGGTATCGCGCTGGCCGCCACCATCGGCGCCGGCGCGACCGCCCAGCTCGGCGCGATGCGGGTCAGTGAGGAGATCGACGCGCTGGAGACGATGGCGATCGCGTCCATCCCGTTCCTGGTCAGTACCCGGATCGTCGCCGGTCTGATCGCGATCATCCCGCTCTATTCGCTGGCGTCGTTGGCGTCCTTCCTGGCCAGCCGGTTCGCGACGGTCATCCTGTACGGGCAGTCACCGGGTGTCTACGACCACTACTTCAACACCTTCCTGATCCCGTCGGACATCCTCTGGTCGTTCGTGCAGGCGATCTGCATGGCGGTCGCGGTGATGCTGATCCACACCTACTACGGCTACAACGCCTCCGGGGGGCCGGTCGGTGTCGGTGTGGCCGTCGGCAACGCGGTGCGCGCCTCGCTGGTCGTGGTCGTGGTGATCACCCTGCTGACCTCTCTCGCCATCTACGGCGTCGACGGCAAGTTCAATCTGGCGGGATAGGGCTGGCGCACAGACATGGCACGACGACAAGAGCGGAGCAGGGCCGTCCGGCGCACCGCCGCGGTCATCATGGTCGGCGGACTCGTCGCGATCATCGCGGCCGCATCGGGCCAGTTCCTCGGCTGGTTCGCCTCCACACAGACGGTGACGGTGCAGGCGCCACGCGCCGGCCTGGTGATGAGTCCCGACGCGAAGGTACGGCTACGGGGTGTGCCCGTCGGTCGGGTCGAGTCCATCGACACCGGTGACGACGAGGCCGTGCTGACCTTGAGTATCGACTCCGATCAGATGTCGAACATCCCCGGAAACGTCGGCGCCGACATCAAGTCGAACACGATCTTCGGCGCCAAGGCCGTCAACCTGGTGGTGCCGGAGTCGGGCCCGAGCGGACAGCTACAGCCCGACCAGACCATCACCGCCGATCACGTCGTGGTGGAGCTCAACACCGTGTACCAGCAGCTGGTGAACGTGCTCGCCGAGTTGCAGCCGGAGAAGCTCAACTCCGTGGTCGGTGCCGTCAACACCGCGTTGGCCGGCCAGGGCGAGCAGGTCGGGGCCGCCCTCGAGCAACTGTCGAACCTGCTGGCCAAGACCAACGACCACCTGCCCGAACTCGACGAACTGATCCGGCAGGCCGCGACCACCACCAACGTGTACGCCGACGCGGCGCCCGACCTGATGCGCACCGTGGACAACTTCACCTATCTCGGCAACACACTGGTCGCCGAGTCCGCCAATCTCGATGCGCTGCTGATCAACGCGACCGGGATGGCCGACACCATCAACGGCGAACTCGCGCCGTCGAAGCAGACGCTGATCTCCGCGCTGACCAACCTGGACCCGGTGTCGCAGCTACTGGGCTATCAGGCCCCGGGCATCGAGTGCTTCCTCACCACGTCGGCGGTCTCGGCCGACCTGGCCAAACCCTATTTCGGCGGCAAGAACGGCAACCTGCTGCTCTACGCCGGCCTGCTGCCCGGCAAGGAGCCCTACACCTACCCGGAGAGCCTGCCCCGCGTGGCTGCCGCGGGTCCGCCGACATGTGCGGGCGGGCTGAGTGATCCGACCACCAAGGTCCACTCCGACTTCTATGTGACCGACAACGCGCCGGTGCCGTATCAGCCGCGTACCAAGCCGAAAGCCAACCGCGAGAAACTGTTCCAACTTCTGTTCGGGGAGCCGGGACGTGGATAACCGTGCACGCGCATTTCGCGCGACCGTCATCAAACTCGGCGCCTTCGCCGTCGTCATGGTGCTGGTCTTCGTCGGCCTCGTGGTGGTGTTCAGCAACTATCGCTCGGGTGCCTCCGACGACTACCGTGCCGTGTTCACCAGCGCGTCGGCGATGAAGTCCGGCAGCAAGGTCAAGATCGCCGGCGTGGAGGTCGGCCAGGTGTCCGGGGTGTCGCTGACCCGCGACAACGAGGCCGAGGTGGAGTTCTCGGTGGACCGCGAGTATCGGCTGCCGTCCTCGGTGCGGGCGTTGATCCGGTACGAGAACCTCACCGGCGACCGATATCTGGAGCTCGAACAGGGCACCGGGGCCGCCGGTGAGTACCTGTCGCCCGGCGATCGGATCCCGGTGGAACAGACCGAGCCCGCACTCGACCTCGACAAACTCCTCGGCGGCTTCAAACCGCTGTTCCGCACCTTGGATCCCGATGAGGTCAACGAGCTCTCGGCGTCGATCGTCGCCGTCTTCCAGGGGCAGGGGCCGGCACTGAACAAGCTGCTCGCCGACACCGCGTCGTTCACCAGCGCGCTGGCCGACCGCGACCAGCTCATCGACCAGGTGATCGGCAACCTCAACACCACCCTCGGTACCCTCGACGGCGACCGCACCGGCCTCGACAGCAGCATCGACCAGCTGCAACAGCTGGCCTCGGGCCTCGCCGCCCAGCGTGGGGTCATCGGGAATTCGCTGACCCAGACGTCGAAGGTGACCAACGGTCTGGCCGATCTGTTGCAGACCACCCGACCCGACCTGCAGCAGATGGTGGCGAACACCGGCAGCACGTCGCAGGAACTGCTCAACGCCGAACCGTACCTGCGGTCGCTGATCCCGCGGCTGCCCAACGACTACAAGATGCTGTCCAACCTGGGCTCATACGGCGCCTGGTTGCAGATCTACTTCTGCCGAATCCGGTTGTTGCTCACCGGTCCCGGCGGCAAACAGTACTTCTTCACCTCGAACGACGTGATGGGTGACACGACCAAGGCAGGCGGGAGGTGCGCGGCGCAATGACCGGACCGTTCGGCAGGCTCTTCAGCAGCCAGCGCAGCGAGTCGACCGAAGCCGAGGTCTCCCGCGAGGCCAAACGCGGCGGACGCAGCCGCGCCGGCATCGGCATCATCGGCGTGGTGGTGACCACGCTCGTGGTGGTGGTCGCGATGCAGATGGACAACCTGCCGTATCTTCGCCCGATCAGCTCGTACACAGCCTATTTCGACGACGCCGGTGGCCTGGTCACCGGTGACATCGTGACCGTCGCGGGGGTCAACGTGGGCACCGTGCAGAACATCGAACTCGCACCGACCGACGACGGAACCAAGGCGGCGGTGACCTTTCGGTTGAACGACACCGTGGTGCTGGGCACCGAGACACAGGCCGCCATCAAGACCGAGACCGTGCTCGGCCGCCGGAACCTGACGATCCTGCCGTACGGCACCGGCCGGATCGAGCCGGGCGGACAGATCCCGAATCGCAACACCGTCGCGCCCTATTCGCTCACCGATGTCCTCGACGACGCCACCACCACGCTGTCGGAGACCGACACCGACGAACTGAACGAAGCGTTGACCACGTTGTCGGCGGCCTTCGCCAAGACCCCCGACCAGGTGCAGGATGCGGTCGACGGAGTGGGTCGGCTGTCTGCGGCGATCGCCGACCGCGACAACACGCTGCGCGAACTGCTCGCCAAGGCCAACGGCGTCACCAAGATCCTGGCCGACCGCAACCAGCAGATCAACTCGCTTCTCGTCGATGCGAATTCGCTGCTCGGCGAGCTACAGATGCGACGTGCGGCGATCGCCGAACTGATCACCGGTACGCGCGACGTGGCCGCCCAGGTCAGTGGCTTCATCGCCGACAACAATGCACAGCTCGCGCCGACGCTGGAGAAGCTCGACGGTGTACTCGACATCCTGAACGACAACGAGCAGAGCCTGCGCGAGACCATCGACCGACTCGGACCGTATGCGAATGCGCTCGGCGAGGCCGTCTCGAACGGTCCCAACTTCGACTCGCTGGTCGGTGTCTCCACCTTCGGCGACTACACCGCGACCTTCCTCGAGGTGCTGCGGCAGAAGTATCCGGAGGCGGCGAAGGCCTTCAGTTACAGCGGTTTCCCGCTGCTGCCCAATGCGTGGAGCGAGGCGCCACCCGCCGGCAGTCGGCCGGAGTCGCCGAAGCCCCCGCCCGCGACGTATCCGACACCGCCGCCGACCAGCTCGAGATCAGGAGGGTAGTGCGATGACCAAACGTGTGATGCAGGTCGTCGCGGGTGTCGTGCTGATCTCGCTCGTGGCCGTCGCCGCCTACCTGGGATTCACCAAGGCGACGACGAAGACGGTGACCGCCTACTTCCCGTCGGCCACCGGACTCTACGACGGCGACCCGGTGCGGGTCCTCGGTGTCGACGTGGGGTCGGTCACCTCCATCACGCCCCGCGAAGGTGATGTGCGGGTGCAGATGTCGATCGACCGCGACACCCCGATCCCGGCGGACGCCAAGGCCGTGGTGGTGGCCCGCAGCCTCGTCTCCGGACGCTTCATCCAGCTGACCCCGGTGTACTCGGACGGCCCGCAACTCGACGACGGCGACGCCATCCCGATGAAACGCACCGCCGTCCCGATGGAGTGGGACGACGTGAAAAAGCAGCTCGGTGACCTGACCGAGGCGGTCGGTCCGCAGGGGGCCGAGCCGGGCACCGCCGCCACCGCCATCGACGTGTTCGAACAGAACCTCAACGGCAACGGCGCGGCGATCAACCAGTCGATCACCGAATTGTCGGACGTGATGGACACTCTCGCCGCCGGACGCGGCGACCTGTTCGCCACCATCCGCAGCCTGCAGAAACTCACCGACGCGCTCTCGGACAGCCACGAACAGCTCGTGCAGTTCAACGGCCGCATCGCGTCGGTCGGTGACGTACTGGCCGACAACACCGATGCGCTCGACGGTGCGCTGCACAATCTGGATTCGGCGATGACCGACATCCAAGGTTTCATCGCGCAGAACAAGGACGCGCTGACGACGTCGGTGGCCGATCTCGCCCAGACCACCTCGATACTGGCCGACAAGGACGAACAGTTCCGCGGTCTGTTGCACTCGGCGCCCAACCAACTGGCCAACTTCTACAACATCTACAACCCGCTGACCGGTTCGTTGTCGGGCGTGTTCGGGCTGGGCATGGGCAACAACCTCATCACCCTGTTGTGCGGCACCATGGACGCCAACAACCGGCCCGGCCAGAGCCAGGCCGACGTCGAACACTGTGTGGATGTGCTCGCACCGATGTTGTCGACCATCGCGGTGGCCTATCCGCCGTTCATGACCAACCCGGTCACCGGCATCAACGCCACCCCCGACCAGATCACCTACCAGAACGCGAGCGTGAAGGCGCGCGCCCAGGCCGGCGTCCGGGCCCAGGATGCCCAGACCCGACGCGACAACGGCGGCGGCGCTCTCGGCGATCTCCTCGTCCCGTGGGGAGCCGAAGGATGACCGGGCAGATCCTGCGCCGAGTGCGGCTGCTGCTGGTGTTCGCCACGGTGATCGTCGCGGCCACCGCCTGCGGATTCTCCGGACTCAACAGCCTGCCGGTGCCCGGCGCCCAGGGCACCGGAAACGGCGCCTACCAGATCAGCGCGGTCCTCCCCAACGCCGCCGGCCTGGTCCCCAACGCGCCGGTGATGATCGACGATGTCACCGTCGGATCGGTCGGCACCATCGAGGTGCGTGACTGGAACGCCGAACTCGACATCCGTCTCGACGAGGGGGTCGAGGTCCCCCGGGGCTCACACGTGATGGTGGGGATGACCAGCGTCCTGGGCTCGAACCACCTGCAGATCGTGGAACCCGCCTCCTCCTCCGACGGCTACCTGGCACCCGGCGATCAGATCCCGCTGCCGGCGTGCCCGGCATCGCCGAACATCGCGGAGCCGACCATGACTGCCGCGGTCCCCGACGTCACCTCGGCCCAACAGGTTCCGGGCTGCTCCTACCCGACCACCGAGCAGGTGCTGAGCTCGTTGTCGGTGGTGCTCAACGGGGGTGGGCTCTCGCAGTTCGGTGACGTCGTGCACGAGATGGACGCCATCTTCGGCGGGCGGCAGGAGGCGATCGCCGAACTCATCCCGCAGTTGAACGTGCTGGTCGCCGACCTGGACCGGCAGAAGAACGACATCATCCGGGCGATGGAAGGCCTCGACCGGCTGACCGCGGCCGTCAACGAGCAGACGCCGACGGTGGAGAAGGCGCTCGCGGATGCACCGCAGATCCTGCAGTTGCTCAACGATCAGCGCCAACAGTTCGTCACCGCGCTCGACTCCCTGGGCCGGCTGTCGAAGACCACCAACGACATCCTCGACGCCAACAGCGACGACATCGAGACGATCGTGGCGAATCTGAACCCGGTGCTCGAGCAGCTCGCGGCCGCTGGACCCGCACTGCCCGGTTCGCTGAAGATCCTGCTCACCTTCCCGTTCCTGGAGGAGGCCATCCCCACCATCGTCAAGGGCGACTACGTCAACTCCGATCTGGTGCTGGATCTGACCTTCGAGAGCCTCAACAACACCATCTTCCGGTCGGTCGGCGCCGTCGGACCCGAAGGCGTCGCCGGTACGCCCGCCGGCGCCGCCAAGCGCGGACTCGATCCGTTCACGTCGCCGCTCACCCCGGGCGGCGAACGGCGACCCGACTCCGACGAACCGGTGCCCGCGCCGGCGGCGACACCGAGCGCGGCCACACCGAAACCCGGTACGGGAGGTGGCAACTGATGAAGATCACCCGGTTCGTCCGCATCCAGCTGATCATCTTCGCGATCGTCACCGTGGTCGCGATGGTGGCGATGGCCCTCTTCTACGTCCGGCTGCCGGCGATGTTCGGCATCGGCCGCTACCAGGTGGAACTCAACCTGCCGAGCACCGGTGGCCTGTATCAGAACGCCAACGTCAGCTATCGCGGCGTCAACGTGGGCAAGGTGGAGGCGGTACGGCTCACCGAGGACGGCGTACAGGCGTCGCTGTCGATCGACAGCGACACCACGATCCCTGCGTCGTCGCAGGCGTCGGTGCGCAGCGTGTCGGCGGTCGGTGAGCAGTATGTGGAGTTCACGCCCCGACCAGACGGGCCGAGCGGCAACCTCCATGACGGGTCGGTGGTCACCAGCGACGATGTGCCGGTGGAGATCTCGTCGGTCCTCGATCAGGCCAACGCACTGTTGGACAAGGTCGGCGACACCAAACTGCGGGCGCTGATGGACGAGGCGTTCACCGCGTTCAACGGCACCGCCGAGGATCTGCGGCGGCTGCTCGACTCGATGATCCTGCTCGTCGACGACGCGGACAAGAATGCCGATGTGACCATTGATCTGGTGCGGGAGGCGGGTCCGCTGTTGGCGACGCAGTCGGCGACTGCCGACGACATCCGCGCGTGGACCGCCGACGTCACCGCGGTCACCGATCAGCTGCGTGCCAACAACCCCGAGATCACCGACCTGCTGCAGCAGGGGCCCACCACGGCCTCGCAGACCGAGCAGTTGTTCGCATCGATGGATCAGACCCTGCCCCTGTTGATCTCGAATCTGGGTGTGGCATCGAAAACCTTGGCGGTGTATCTGCCCAATCTGCAGCAGATCCTCGTCATCTATCCACGACTGATCGACGCGCTGCTCACCGCACTCAATGCCGGCGACCCGAGATACGGCCCGAGCGTGATGTTCTCGCTGGGCTTCCAGGATCCGCCGCCGTGTACGGTCGGCTTCCTGCCACGCTCGGACTGGCGGTTCCCCTCGGCCCAGACCGCGCGGGAGCTCCCACCGGGCATGTTGTGCCGGGTGCCGCAGGACGCCCAGGTCGCGGTGCGCGGGGCGCGCAACTATCCGTGCGTCGAGTTCCCCGGCCGGCGTGCGCCGACGCCCGCGGAATGCCGCACCGGCTACCAGCCGGAGGCCGGGACGAACGACGCCTTCCCCAATGGGTTGCCCGGCATCCGGTTGCCCAACGAACCGGCCGGCTACACCACTCCGGGGACGCCGTCCGACCACGAGCCCGGCCCGGCCGTGTACGCCACCGGTTACGATCCGAAGACCGGAGATTTCATCGGGCCGGACGGAAAGACGTACAACGCCGGCACCGGACAGGATTCGCAAGGACAAGACAGCACATGGCAGAGCCTGATAACGAAGACCGTCGAGGGCTGACCCCGCCGGCCGGGCAGCCCAGACCGGTACGCCGGGCACCGTTGCGGCGTCCGCGCCGCCCGGATGCCCGAGACACCGACGACACCGACGACACCGACGACACCGCCGACAGCGCCGACAGCGCCGACACCGCGAGCGCAACCGACCGCGGCGATGCCGGCGCGGAGGGTGCCGACAACTCAGCGGCGGCGAGCGCGGACACCGTCGATGAGGCCGCCGACCGCCCCACCGGGAAGGTCGAGGCCGATCCGACCGAGGTCGAACAACGACTCGGTTATCGGGAACGCCGCAAGCGTCGCCCAACGGCCCCGCAGCCCACGGCACCGACCTCGACCGGAGGCGTGCGCTACCGCGGCACCCGGCGCTCACGCGGGTGGATCGTCGGTGGCGCCGTGGGCGCGGTGATCCTCGTCGCGAGCCTCGTCGCCGCCGTCGTATTCGCGCTCGGCATCGGCCGCATCACCGACGAACAGGAACTGCGCCAGGAGTATTCGACCTTCGCCCAGCAGATGGTGGTGAACCTGACATCGCTCAACGCCGACAACGTCGACGACGCGATGAAGACGTTGGAGGACAAGACCAGCGGCCGCGCCCACCAGCAGATGCAGGACTCCATGAAGCAGGCGGTGAGCCTGGTGCGGGACCAGAACCTCGACACCAAGTCCACGGTGATCTCCGACGCCGTGACCCAGGCGACCCCCGACGAGGGCACCGTCATCTTGGTATATGGATGGCAGATGAAGCCCGAGAACCCCGACGAGCAGACCATCGTGCAGACCTTCCGCTGGCGGGTCCAAATCACCCGGATCAATGATGAGTTGAAGATGACGAACTTCGAGTGGGTGACCTGATGCAGCTCACCACCCGCCGATTTCTGGTGTCGGCCGCGATCGTGGTCACCATCGCATGCGTCTGTGTCGCAGGCTTTCTCGGATATCGCTACAACGAGCTACGGCTCACCGAGCAGGCCCGCGAGTCATCGCTGGCGGCGGCCGAGGACTACGCGACGACGATGTTCGGTTACACGCCGGACAACGTCGAAGATCATGTCGCACAGTCGAAGCAGGTGCTCACCGGTGCGGCCAAACCGACCTATGAAGACCTCGTGACGAAGAACAACCTGGTGTCCGAGGTGCAGAAGCAACTCGTGGTCTCCGAAGTGACGATCCAGGACGCCGGTGTGGTGACCAACACCGCCGACACCTCACAGGTGTTGATCTTCATGAACCAGTCGGTGACCCGCGGCGGAAAAGACCTCGTCCGGGTGGACCCGAGCCGACTGACCTTCGACATGGTCTCCCACGGCGGCCGCTGGATGATCACGGGTATCGATGTGATCACCGATGATTCGTTCCGCAGCCGGATCGAGCAGACCGACACACCGCCGCCGGGTGCGGTGCCGCTGCCGGCCCCGAGCGCGCCTGCGTCGCCGACTCCGGCGGGCTGACCGTTCGTGGTGGCAGGACGAGGGAGGATCGATCCGGTGTTGGTAGGTCGAGGTGTCGCTCTGGCAGTGGCAGCACCGGTGGTCGCGGCGACGGCGAGTGTGGCGGCGGTGTTTCTCAGTGGTGCGCATCGTCGTCTGGGTGCGTCGGTCGAGGAAGTCCGGATGTCGCTGCCCGGGGACGAGTTGCTGCCGACAGCGCAGGTGCAGAACGACCGCGCGTGCACCCTCCCGGCCGCGCCTGCCGACGTGTGGCCGTGGATCGCTCAGCTGGGGCAGGACAAGGCCGGGTTCTACTCCTGGGAGGCGCTGGAGAACCTCGCCGGCTGTCAGATCGTGGGGGCAACCCGGGTTCATCCGGAATGGCAGAACATCGCCGTCGGCGACCCGTTCCGGCTACATCCCGATGTCGCATTGCGGGTGGCCCGTGTCGAACCAGGGCGGGCGCTGGTCGTCACGTCACAGGGCGGCGATGCCCTGGGCGACATGGCCATCGAGACCACGTGGGCGTTCTGCCTGTCACCGATCGACGGATCGACGGGGTCGCCGGCCACCCGCCTGCACCTGCGCGAGCGCTACTGCACCCCCAGCCGGGCCTCCCGTGCGTTGACGGAGGCGACCAGCGTGATCAGTGCGCTGATGAGCTGGCGGATGATGTCGAATCTCGCCGCGCTGGTTTCGGTGTCGTAGGCTTCGGACAGAATCGGGGCCCGTCGACAAGGCGGTCGACGGGCCCCGGTATCCCCTGTGAGAGATCAGGCTTCGGAGGTGTATCCCATCGGCATGAGGATCGACTTGTGTTCGAGGTAGGACTCGAGACCTTCGCGGCCATTCTCGCGGCCGATGCCGGAGCTCTTGTAGCCGCCGAAGGGTGATGCGGGATCGATGGCGTACCAGTTGATGCCGAGCGTGCCGGTGCGGATCTGCTTGGCGATCTCCACGCCGCGCGCCACATCCGCCGTCCAGATCGACCCGGCCAGACCGTAATCGGAGTCATTGGCGATTCTGATCGCCTCGTCGACGGTGTCGTAGGCGATGACGCTGATGACCGGGCCGAAGATCTCCTCGCGCGCGATCGTCATGTCGTTGGTGACACCGGTGAAGATCGTCGGCGTCACGTAGAAGCCGTTGTCGAGGCCGTCGGGGCGGGTGCCCTCCAGCACCGCGGTCGCGCCTTCCGCTTTGCCCTTGGCGACATAGCCTTCCACCTTGTCGCGCTGTTTGGCCGTGATGATCGGACCCAGCATGGTGCCCTCGGCCGTGGGCAGACCGGGCGTGAACGACTTCGCGGTCTCCACCATCGCCGCGACGATCTCGTCGTGCCGTGAACGCGGGACCAGCACACGGGTCTGCGCCACGCACGCCTGCCCGGCGTTGATCAGGCCGGCCGAGAACACCAGCATGTGGATGTTCGACTCGAGATCGATGTCGTCGAGGACGATGGCCGCGGACTTGCCACCGAGTTCCAGCGAACAGCGTTTCAGGTTCTCGCCGCACCGTGCCGCGATCGCGCGACCGGCCGCGGTCGACCCGGTGAAGGTGATCTTGTCGACGTCGGGATGCTCGACAAGCGCCTTTCCGGTTTCCGGGCCGCCGGGCACCACCGAGATCACGCCTTCGGGCACCCCGGCCTCGACGAAGATCTGCGCCAACAGATTCGCGTTGAGCGGAGTCTCCGGTGCCGGCTTGAGGACGATCGAACATCCGGCGGCCAGCGCCGGCCCGAACTTGTTGCACAGCAGGAACAGCGGCACATTCCAGGCGATGATCGCGCCGACCACCCCGACTGCCTCCCGGGTCACCAGGGTCTCGCCGAACAGTCCGATGCGCTTTTCTTCCCAAGGGAACTCGGTGGCAGCCGCGGCGTAACCCTGCAGGACACCGGTCGCCGGCAACTGCTGCAGTGTCGCGACATCGGTGGGCGTCGCGCCCATCTCGGCCGATACCAGATTGGTGATATCGGCACTGCGTTCGTTGATCAGATCGGCGGCGCGGTTGAGCACGGCGGCCCGTTCGGCCGGCGGCGTGGCGCTCCAGATGCCCGAGTCGAAGGCCGCGCGGGCGCGGGTGACGGCGGTGTCGACGTCGGTCTCGTCGGCGAGCGGAACCGAGCCCACCCGTTCCCCGGTGGCCGGCGAGAACACCTCGAGCGTCTCGGCCGAATGCGGATCGACCCACTGTCCACCGAGGAACAGCTGCGGCTGGTCGCCGGCGCCGACGAGGGCGGACGGCGGTCGGGACTCGACGGTCTCGGTCATAGATGTGCTCCTGGATCGGGTGTGAACTACTCCACACCCGATACTAGAACACGTTCTAACTTTGTGGCCAGGGGCGGTCGCGGCCCGCCGATCAGCGACCGAAGCGGATCATTGCGGTCAACCCCTCGACGACGTCATCGAGCACGTCGACCTGCGCGGCGACCGTGTCACGCTCGAGGAGGAGCTGCCGGTCGGCCGGGCCGATCGGCAACCGCAGCGTCCAGGCGAACAGACCGTGTTCGACGACGTCGTCCACCTCGAACTCCGGAAGACCTGCCGGGGCAGCCTCCGGACGGGTCTCGGCGACCTCGTTGACGAATGCGGTCAGCCGGTCACGCAGGTCGAGAATGCGCGGGTGGTCGGCGGTGGCGATGGCGATATCGGGCAACGGCTCGGTGATCGCCCGCGGATACGGGTCGTCGGGCAACCATTCGGTCACCCGGAACCGCCCGGCTCCGGTGCAGGTCAGGGAGGCCTGACCGTCGGCCTGGCGCAACACGTTGTCGATGCGTGCGTACGTGCCGACGTCGTGGCGGACATCGCCGCCGCCCACCTCGTGGCCGCGGGCGATGAGCACCACACCGAAGAATCCGGACCCCTCGGCCTTCTCGGCGCGGCCGAGGCAGTCCGTCAGCATCTGCCGATAGCGAGGCTCGAAGATCCTCAGCGGCAACGGTTCACCGGGGAGCAGCGCCGTGCCCAACGGAAACATCGGCGTCACCGGCGGGCCGGGCTCCGGCGTCACAGGTCGGCCATCATCGGCGCTGCGACGAAGCGCTCACCGACACAGTCAGGTCGACGGTTTGGCGTCGAGTACGACCTCGAACTCGAGTAGGTCGGAGCCGCTGGCGACCGGTTTGGCCCGCTCTCCGGAATGTGCCTCGCGCGCGGGGCCCGACACCCACGCCTGGAAGTCCTCCTCGGTCTCCCAGTGCGTGACCACGAAGTAGCGGTCGTCGCCCTTGACCGGGCGCAGCAATTGGAATCCCAGGAAGCCCTGGGAACCGTCGACCGAATGGGCCCGATGGGCGAATCGCTTCTCGAGCTCGGGTCCGGCACCGTCGGGGACAGAGATGGCGTTGATCTTCACAACAGACATGGCCTCACCCTACTGGCATGCTGGAGGCCGAGACCGGCAGTTCGTATCGGAGGCGAGGTTCGAGATGGCACGGGAGCGATTGACGCCGGGGCCGGAACACCCCATCACGGTGGAGCCCGCGGGCGGACGGGTCGTGGTGCGCGCGGGTGACGTGGTGGTGGCCGACAGCGAGTCCGCGCAGATCCTTCGGGAAGCGAAATACCCGCCGGTGGTCTACCTCCCACTGGCGGATGTGAATTCGTCGATGCTGCGCGACAGTGCGTCGACCACGTACTGTCCGTTCAAGGGCGAGGCGAACTACTTCGACCTCGTCGTCGACGGCGGTGTGTCGGAGGACGCGGTCTGGGTGTACCGCGACCCCTATGATGCTGTCTCGACCATCGCCGGTCATGTCGCGTTCTACCCGGACCGGGTGCAGATGCAGACCGAGGTCGCTGCGGCCAGGTAGGTCGGCGCTGCCATACCCTGGAGTCCGTGACGACCGAGTACGTGGCGGAAACGATGAGCAGGTCGACCGAGGACTGTGCGGCGGTGGCCCGGGAGATCGGGCTGCGCGATCACGGCGGGCCGGTCGACGTCGACGGTCACACTGTTCGTGGCGTGGGTCCGATCGTGCTGTTGCACGGGCTGATGGGTCGCGGACGGACCTGGCGGCGCCAGATCCCGTGGTTGCGCCGGCACGGCCGGGTCTTCACCTTCGACGCGGCCTTCCACACCGGCGCCGACGTCTCGTCGCCCGATGACCCAGCCGAGCTGTCCACCGAGCGCTTCGTGGCCGACCTCGCCGAGATCCTCGTCTGGATCGATCAGGGCCCGGCCGTGCTCGTCGGCCATTCCATGGGCGGGCTGCATGCCTGGTGTACCGCGGCGGCCTACCCGGAGATGGTGTCGGCGTTGGTCATCGAGGATATGGCGCCCGACTTTCGCGGGCACACCACCCAGGCCTGGACACCGTGGTTCGAGTCCTGGCCCGAGCGCTTCGAGTCCGTCGAGGACGCCCAGCAGATGTTCGGTGAGGTCGCCGGGCGGTACTTCTTCGAGGCCTTCGACGACGGACGGCTCCACGGCAGCCTGCAGATGTGGACCGAGATCGCCGACGAATGGGGTCGTCGCGATTTCTGGTCGCAGTGGCGGTCGGTGGATGTGCCCGCCCTGCTCATCGAGGCCGGCAACTCGGTCACCCCGCCCGGGCAGATGCGCACCATGTGTTCGCTCCAGCAGCGGGCCGACCATCTGTGCGTGCCCGGTGCCGGACATCTCGTGCACGACGATGCGCCAGACGTCTACCGGGGTGCGGTGGAGGCGTTCCTGTCGGGGCTCCCGAGTTGAGGGCAGCTAAGGGGACTCTCCCGCAAGACAATACCGCCCGTCGTCGGTGAGCTCGACGAGTCCGTCGACGAGCAGGGAGTCGAGCGCGCGGTCGCGCTGCGCGGTGTCCGACGTCCACACCTGGTCGAGTCGCGGGCGTTCGACCGGATGGGTGGTGCCCCGCAGGACGTCGAGCAGCAATCCACGCACCTGGCGATCGGTGCCGGTGAACTTCTGCACCTTGCGCGGCGGGCCGGTGTGGGCGGGCCGTCCGAGTCGGACCCAGGTGCAGTCGGTGAGCGGGCAGTCGTCGCACCGGGGTTTGCGCGCCGTGCACACCAGTGCGCCGAGCTCCATCAACGCGGCGGAGAACCGGGGCGCCGAATCGCTCGGGGAGCCGTCGGCCGCGCGCGGGAGTAGCGCGTCGGCGTCGGCCAGATCGGCCCGCGCCGGGTTGCCCGGCTGCTCCCGCCCGTGCACCGCGCGCGCGATGACCCGCCGGACGTTGGTGTCCACCACCGGAACCGGCTGCCCGTAGGCGAAACAGGCGATCGCGCGAGCCGTGTAGTCGCCGATACCGGGCAACTGCAGCATCACGTGTACGTCGTCGGGGACCCGGTCGTCGTGATCGCGGGCCAGCACGGTGGCGCACTCGTGCAGTCGCAGGGCGCGACGCGGATAGCCGAGCTTGCCCCAGGCGCGGAGCACCTCGCCCGGGGACGCGGCAGCCATCGCCGACGGGACGGGCCAGCGCTGCACCCATTCCCGCCACGGTCCGACGACCCGTGAGACGGGAGTCTGCTGCAACATGATCTCGCTGATCAGGATCTGCCATCCCGACAATCCCGGCTCCCGCCACGGCAGGTCACGCTCGTGGAGGTCGAACCAGCCCAGCAGCGTGGGCGGTGGCACACTATTCGACATGAGCCAACTGACGCCCACCGAAGCCTGGAAGATCCTGCAAGAGGGGAACGATCGGTTCGTCGCCGGAGAGTCTCAACATCCCAAACAGGGTATCCAGGACCGTGCCCGCCTCACGTCGGGGCAGGACCCGCACGTCGTCTTGTTCGGATGCTCGGACTCGCGGCTGTCCGCGGAGATCATCTTCGATCAGGGGCTCGGCGACATGTTCGTGGTCCGCACCGCGGGCCAGGTCCTCGACTCGGCCGTCATCGGCTCGCTGGAGTTCGCCGCCGCCGTCCTGGAGGTGCCGCTGATCGCCGTGCTCGGCCACGACAGCTGCGGCGCGGTCAAGGCGACACTCAACGCGCTCGACAATCTCGAGATCCCCGGCGGATACATCCGCGACGTCGTCGAGAAGGTGAGCCCCAGCATCCTCGCCGGGCGTAGCGAAGGCCTGACCCGGGTCGATGAGTTCGAGGCGCGCCATGTGCTCGAGACCGGCAAACAGCTGATGGAGCGCAGCCGGATCATCGCCGAGCGGGTCGAGGACGGTCGCCTCGCGATCGTCGGGTTGACCTACGAACTCGGCGAGGGCCGTGCGCAGGTCCGCGGCGTGCTCGGTCAGCTCGACGGAGTCGAGACGGTCGGCGTGGTGCGTGGCTGAGGTCACCACCGGCAGCTGAACCCCAACTTTAGACTTTTCGCCGGTCAGACCCGGTTTGTGCGACACGCCGAGTTGGGTCGGACTGTCGTTTCTCGCCTCCCGTTAGCGTGGGGGCGTGATCGAACCGAGCGGCCCGCTACCACCCGAGATCTATTGGCGACGACGAGTCGTCGCGTTCGGTGGTGCCGTCCTCGTGATCGGTCTGGTCATCGGTTTGATCATCTGGGCCACCAGCAGCGGTGGCGACGAACCCAGCAACACCGCGGCCACATCGTCCGCACCGTCGTCGACGACCGCCTATGCGGCCGGGTCGTCGGAACCCTCGGAGAGTGCCGCGGTGGCCGGTGGTGGAACCGGCGGCGGCGTGGCCGGCGGCAACGTGGCCGCAGGGGACCCCAACGACGCCTCGGCGTCCGGAGATGTCCCGGCGCCCGGCGGCGAGTCACAGGCACCCGGCCCGGTCCCGGAGTCGGGGTTGTGCCCGGACGCCAACATCTCCGTGGTGCTCTACACCGACAAACCCACCTACTCCCAAGGTGACCAGCCGGTGTTCACCATCGTCACGACCAACGCCGGCCTCACCGAGTGCACTCGTGACGTCGGCAAGTCTGCCCAGAACGTGATCGTCCGCAACCTCGACGGCACCCGGACGCTGTGGTCGGCGCGCGACTGTTCGCCGCTGCAGACCCCGAACAACGTGAGCCTCAAGCCCTCCCAGCAAGTGCGCGACACCATCACCTGGTCGTTCACCACGAGCAGCCCCGGCTGTGACACGCCACGTGTGCCAGTCCCGGTCGGGGCCTACCAGGCCATCGGGAAGATCGGGGAGAAGGAGTCCGCGCCGATCACGTTCAACGTGGTCGCGCCCGCGCAGGAGCCGTGACCCCGGTTTTGTAGTACCAACCGTCGAAAAATCGCCTGTTCGTACTACAAAAACGGGCTAGGTGGTGGCTCGGGCGATGAGTTCGACCGGCAGGCGAATCGTTTCCGGTTCGCGGTCGGCGACCAGGTCGAGCAGGCGGCGAGTGGCAGTGGCGCCGATCTCGTGGGCGGGTGAACGCACCGTGGTGAGCGGGACCGGCAACTGAGCGACCACCGGGATGTCGTTGTAGCCGATCAGCGCGAGATCGTCGGGGATGCGCAAGCCGAGATCGCGGGCCACACCCATCACGCCGATGGCGATCGTGTCGGAGACCGCGAAGATCGCGCGGGGGCGGTCCGGGGTGTCGAGAAGACGACGACCGGCGGCGATCCCGCCGTCCACCTCGAACCCGGACGCGACGATCCGGCCCGGCGGCAACGGCACCGACGACGCCTGCAGGGCGGCGCGGAATCCCGCAGTGCGGTCCGATGCCGTCGTCGCGTGCGAAGGCCCCGCGATGACCGCGAGGTCGGTGTGGCCGCGGTCGAGCAGGTGGCGCGCGGCGAGATAGCCGCCGTGTCGGTCGTCGCCGCCGACGAACGGCAGTCTCGAGCCGGCATGTCGGGTGACCGCGAGCAGCGGGAGTCGACCCAGCTTCAGGGACTCGACGAATGGGTCGCCGGGGGTGTGCAGGCCGCTGATCATCAGCCCGTCGACCTGTCGACCGACCAGTAGTTCGACGGCCCGCTGTTGCGCTTCGAGGTCATCCGGCGGACTGGACAGCAGCACCGAGTACCCGGCCTTCGTCGCGGCCTCCTCGATGCCCTGATACGTCGTCGCGACCACGCCGTCGGTCAAGCGGGTCATCACCACACCCAGGGTGGTGGTCTTGCGGGTACGCAGGCTCGCCGCCCAGACGTTGCGCTGATAGCCGAGTTCGTCGGCCACCCGTCGCACCCGCTGGGCCGACTCCGACCAACCCACCACCGGTTCCGGCTGACGCAACACCCGCGACGCCGTCGAGACGTGCACACCGGCGCGCTCGGCGATCTCCTTGAGTGTCGGTGCCCGATCCGCTTCGGTCACGTGCTGGGCCTCCCCTCGACCGCGTTGACGAACCGCGAGTGTGACTCTACCCTAGGCGATGCAAACGTTCTCGCAAACGTTAGCGAGAACGTTCTTTCGCCACGTGAGCCCGCAGTAATGTGAAGACTGTTGCCGACGCTGCCACCGGAGGTAGATCTCATGTCCCGACCCCAGACCCTCGGCCAGCTGTTCGCGCTGGATTCGCTGCTCGAACCGGAGGAGATCGCCATCCGCGACACCGTCCGAAAATTCGGCGACGAACGACTCCGCCCGCACATCGCGGACTGGTTCGAGGAAGCGCACCTGCCGGCGCGCGATCTGGCGAAGGAACTGGGCGCGCTCGGCGCGTTGGGTATGCATCTCGACGGTTACGGCTGCCCGGGTATGAGCGCCACCGCCTACGGACTGGCGTGCCTCGAACTCGAGGCCGTCGACTCGGGCATCCGCAGCCTGGTGTCGGTGCAGGGTTCGCTCGCGATGTTCTCGATCCATCACTGGGGGAGCGAGGAACAGAAGCAGGAATGGCTGCCGCGGATGGCCGCCGGCGACGCGATCGGGTGCTTCGGGCTGACCGAACCCGACTTCGGCTCCAACCCGGCCGGCATGCGCACCAACGCCAAGCGCGACGGCCACGACTGGGTGCTCAACGGCACCAAGATGTGGATCACCAACGGGTCCATCGCCGACGTCGCGGTGGTGTGGGCGCAGACCGACCTCGACGACAGTCCGCGCGGCATACGCGGATTCGTCGTCCCGACCGACACTCCGGGCTTCTCCGCGCCCGAGATCACCAAAAAGCTCTCGCTGCGCGCATCGGTCACCTCGGAGCTGGTGCTCGAGGACGTGCGGCTACCGGCCTCGGCGATGCTGCCGAAGGCCGAAGGGCTCCGCGGACCGCTGACCTCGCTGGGCGAGGCGCGGTTCGGGATCATCTTCGGTGCGGTCGGCGCCGCGCGCGACTGCCTGGAGACGGCCATCGACTACGCACAGTCGCGTCATGTGTTCGACAAGCCGCTGGCGGGATATCAACTGACGCAGGCGAAGATCGCCGACATGGCGCTCGAGGTGGGCAAGGGGCATCTGCTGGCCTACCATCTCGGGCGGCTCAAGGACCGCGGCGAGATCACCCCCGAGCGTGTCAGCCTGGGCAAACTCAACAATGTCCGCGAGGCCATCGCCATCGCTCGCGAATGCCGAACCATCTTGGGCGCCAACGGCATAACCCTTGAGTACCCGGTCATCCGGCACGCCAACAATCTGGAGTCGGTGCTCACCTACGAGGGCACCTCCGAGGTGCATCAACTCACCATCGGCAAGGCACTGACCGGGGAGGGCGCATTCCGGTGAGCGCCGCGCTCGACGGTCTGGTCATCGCCGATTTCGGTCGGGTGCTGGCCGGGCCGTATGCGACGATGCTGCTCGCCGATCTCGGTGCCGAGGTGATCAAGGTCGAGCGGCCCGGTGTGGGCGACGACACCCGCGCCTGGGGGCCACCCTGGGTGGGCTCCGGTGATGATGTCGAGTCGTCGTACTTCCTGTCGGCGAACCGCAACAAGCAGTCCGTCGCACTGGATCTCACCGACGATGACGGACTCGACGCCGCCCGCCGACTGGTGGCGCGTGCCGATGTGGTGGTGGAGAACTTCCTGCCCGGCACCATGGATCGCCTCGGCCTCGGCTACGACGCGGTGCGTGAGATCAACCCCGACATCGTCTACTGCTCGGTCACCGGCTTCGGCGGTGGCAATCAGCTTCCCGGCTACGACCTGCTCATCCAGGCCGTCGGCGGCCTGATGAGCATCACCGGCCCCGACCCGGACACACCCACCAAGGTCGGTGTCGCGATGGTCGACGTGATCACCGGACTGCATGCGGCCGTTGGCATTCTGTCTGCGCTGCGGCATCGGGATCGCACCGGTGAGGGGCAGCGGGTCGAGGTCAACCTGCTGTCGTCGTTGCTGTCCGCGCTGGTGAATCAGACCTCGGCGTATGTGACCGCGGGCGTGGTGCCGCACGCGATGGGCAACCGGCATCCCAGCATCGCGCCCTATGAGGTGTTCGGTACGGCGGATCGGCCGCTGGTGCTCGCGGTCGGCAACGACCGACAGTTCGCTGCCCTCGTCGATGCGCTGGGCCGGCCGGAACTTGCTGCCGACGAACGGTTCTCGTTGAACCAGGCGCGGGTGGCGCATCGTGCGGAACTGGGGGAGATCCTCAACGGCGCGCTCGCCGCCGACACCGCCGACCGTTGGTTCGAACGACTCACGAAACGACGCGTGCCGTGCGGCCCGCTCAACGACATCGCCGACGCTCTCGCTCTGGCCGACCGTCTGGGTCTGTCACCCGTCGTCGAGATCGCGGATCCGCGCCGAGCCATGCCCCTCCGCACCGTCGCCAACCCGATCCGCCTGTCGGCCACCCCCGCCACCTACCGCACCGCGCCGCCCCGGTTGGGTGAGCACACCGTTCCGGCCGCAGCTGCAGGTTCCGGCCGCAGTTCCTGCTCCAAGCCGGAACCCGGGCCTGCGGCCAGAAGTTGAAGACCTCTCGGCCGCGACTACTCGTACCGTTCGATGCTGCTCTCGGCGAGACGGGAGAGTCCCTCGCGGATGTGGCGTGCCCAGATGCCGCCGATACCCTCGACCGCCTGCAGGTCGGCGGCACTCGTCGCGAGCAGCGCCTGCAGTGTGCCGAAACTGCGCACCAGCCGGTCGACGTGGGCGAACTGCAGACGCGAGATCCGCGCGAGCAGTCGATAGCCGCGCGGGCTCATCGCAGTGTCCTGCGCGTCGATCGTCGTCGGATATCCGAATGCGCCGGCCAGGAGCGTCAGATCGAGCAGGTCGGCGTCGGAGAGTTGCTCGACGGTCTCCAGGGTCTGCCGCACCTCCTCGGTGCTCGCCGGCTCGGGGCTGGCGAAGTAGTCGCGCACCAGGAGTTCGCGCATGGTGTCGTTGTCGCTGATCAGTTCCTCGAGCTGCAGGCTCACCTGGCGGCCGTTGACGCCGAGTTCGAGTACGTACTCCTCGATCTCGACCGACACCCGGCGCACCATCTCCATCCGCTGCGCGGTGGACATCGCGTCGCGCAACAATACGTAGTCCTCGATCTCGGCGCGGGACAGCTGTGCGATCACCTCGTCGAGCCGGGTCTTGTAGCGCTCTAGCGTCGCCAACGCGACGTTCGCGCGGGACAGGATGGGGTCGGGACTCTCGACGACCCGGCGCACGCCGCCCACGTAGACGCTGACGATCGACATCGATGCACTCACCGAGATCACCGGATGACCGGTCTGCACCGAGGTGCGTTCGGCGGCGCGGTGCCGGGTGCCGGATTCCTCGGTCGGGATCGACGGGTCGGGCACCAACTGGACGTTGGCCCGGACGATGCGTTTGCCGTCGGTGGACAACACCACCGCCCCGTCCATCTTGGCGAGCTCACGCAAGCGGGTCGGTGCGAACTCCACGTCGAGATGGAACCCGCCGTCGCAGATCCGTTCCACGTCGGAGTCATGGCCGATGACGATGAGCGCGCCGGTGCCGCCGCGCAGGATGCGCTCGAGGCCATCGCGCAATCCGGTGCCGGGTGCGACCCGCGCCAGGGTCTCCCGGGTGAGCTCGGATGTCGCGGTCTCCGCCATGTCGGCCTTCCTACGGCTCGGGTGGGTGCGCCCACCGCATGCAGGTGCGCTGCGACTAGGGTATCGGGACGTGAAGAGCAGTTTTGTGGTGCCTACCGACCTTGATCCCGTCCAACGCCATCCGAAGGCGGCGAAGGCCGGTGAGCGGATGCGGGCGCACAATCCGATGTGCTACGGGTGCGGCCAGGAGTCGGTCGAGGGATTGCGCCTGCAGATGTTCGCCGGCGAGGACTTCGAGGTGACCGCGGCCATGGATGTCCCGGCACGCTTCGAGGGTGGCCCCGGCGTCATCCACGGCGGTGTGCTGTCCACCGCATTCGACGACGTGATGGGCATGGTGCCGCTGCTGATCGGGCCAGCGGCGGTGACGGCGCATCTCGAGGTGGACTACCAACGGCCGATCCCGATCGGGTCGCGACTGCACTTCACCGCGACGCTGTTGGGTCGCCAGCGCCGCAAGGTCTACGCCGAAGCTGTCGCACATCTCGGCGATCCGGACCAACCTGTCGCGACCGCACACGCCATCCTCGTCACCATCAACGCCCGAGAACACTTCGCCGATCATCTGTCGAACAGCGCGATGGCCGACGAGTACAAGGCGCGGATGTCGCGCCCCTGAGGCGCGAAGCGCTCAGAACGGGGCGTCGACCACGTCGCGGCTCTTGGCCGCGACTGCCTGCGCGAGGTTGTCCACCCGGGTGATCCGGATGCCCGACGGCAGTTTCTCGTCGGTGCCGGCCGGGATGATCGCGTGTGCGAAGCCGAGCCGTTTCGCCTCGGCCACCCGACGTGCGACCGCCGACACCCGGCGCACCTCACCGGCCAGGCCCACCTCGCCGATCGCCACGGTGTTGTGCGGGATCGGTTGATTCTTGACGGCGGAACCGATGGCCAACGCGATCGCGAGATCGGTGGCCGGCTCGGTGACCCGCATGCCGCCGACCGTCGACACATAGACCTCTTGATCGTCCAACTTCACGCCGAGACGGCTCTGTAGGACCGCGATCAGCATCGCCACCCGCGCCGAGTCCACACCGGAGACCGCCCGCCTCGGCATGGCCATCGTCGATTTGTTGGTCAGCGCCTGGATCTCGCCGACGAGTGCCCGCTTGCCGTCCATCGTCACCATCGCCGTGGAGCCGCTGACGTCCACGTCTCGCTCGTGGCGGAAGATGCCGGACGGATCGGGGACCTCGTGCATGCCGTCGTCGCGTTGTTCGAAGCACCCCACTTCGTCGGCGGCGCCGAAACGGTTCTTGATGCCGCGCACCATCCGCAGCGTCGAATGGCGATCGCCCTCGAACGACAACACGACGTCGACGAGATGCTCGAGCGACCGCGGCCCCGCCACCGCCCCGTCCTTGGTGACGTGCCCGACCAGGATCACCGCGACGCCGCGGTTCTTGGCCATCGACACCAGTGCGGTGGTGACCGCCCGGATCTGGGTGACCCCGCCGGTGACGCCGTCGGTGCCGGTGGCCACGACGGTCTGCACCGAGTCCACGATCACCAGTGACGGATTGACCGCGTCGACGTGACCCAGGATCGTCGCGAGGTCGGTTTCGGCCGCGAGGAAAACGTTCTCGTGGACGGCGTCGGTGCGTTCGGCGCGCATGCGCACCTGTCCCGCGGATTCCTCGCCGGTCAGATACAGCGCGGTACGGCCGCCGCGCGCCCAGTGTTTGACGCTCTCGAGCAACAGGGTGGATTTGCCGACGCCGGGTTCGCCGGCCAGCAGGATCACCGAGCCGGGCACCACTCCGCGGCCCAATACCCGGTCGAGTTCCCCGATCCCGGTGGCGATGGCGGCCGAGGAATGGGCGTCGATCTCGGTGAGCGGGCGCGCCGGACTCGTCGGCGCCACCCCACCGCCGCCGGTGGCACGTGTGGGCATCGACGCGACCTCGTCGACGGTGCCCCACGCCCCGCAGTCCGGGCACCGGCCGACCCACTTGGCGACCGTGTGTCCGCAGGCGCTGCACCGGAACGTCGACCTCGCTTTTGCCACGCGCTCACCCTAGTCGCGTCGTCCGACGGCGCAGTCGTGACGAACCGGTGTCATCGACCCGGCGCACAAAAAACCTCACCTGTCGCCGGGGACCCTCCGCGTGGAAGGGGTCTGCGACGACAGGTGAGGTCTGTGAGTACGGCGCTCGGCTCAGTGCTCTTCGCCGACGTGCTGATCGGCGGGTGGCTCGGCCTGTCGGATCTTGTCCTGGCGCACCATGTAGGTGCCGGCATCGACCGGGGTGTCGACGGTGATCTCGCCGGACTTCTCGAAACGGAACGTGAGCGGTGTGGTGAGGCCCGGGGCGACGCTGTCGCCGGCGCCGTCGAGGGTGACCGACAGGCGTTCTTCCTCATCGGTGGCCTCGACGCCCTCGGGTTCGAGCAGTCCCACCGGCTTGCCGGCGCGCAGCGCCTGACCTGCCGGGATCGACTGATCGCCGCCGGTGATGGTCACCGAGCCGCCCTTCGGCGCGTCGATGCCGACGAGGCGATCGTTCTCCAGCGTATCGATGTTGCTGATGACGAATGCGACCTCGAAGGGCCCGCCGTTGCCGAACACCTCGTCGGCCTTCTCCGTCGGATAGATGATCTGTACGTCGCGCAGTTGCAGCGAGCCCAGCGTTGCCGTGTTGCCGTTGACGGCCGGCTCCATGCTGTTGGTCTGCGAGATCTGGCCGGCGCCGCAGGCGGTGGTGCCCAGCGCCAGGGCGATGCCGAATGCGGCGACCGCGGTGGCCTTCACCGCTCGCGCACCGAGTGTGCGTCCAGCGACAGTTCGCTCACTCTGAGTGTGCGCAGCCGAACGTCGAGCGGTTTTCCGAAGCACTGACACCCGTTCCTCCCAGGTTCAAAGAAGGCCGACACGCCACCCGGCGCGAACCCTGCACTACGCAGCGTAGTGGGCGCCGGGGAGAAAAGTCCGATCGGGTGCCGGATTGGTCTGCCCGAGCAGCGACGTACCCGGTTGTGCACAGGGTCCGAGGAAGGGTTCGTGGGGCCGATCACGGCGTGGTTTGTGCAGGTCCGTAGGCTCTCCCGAGGGCTGCGCGGGTGCCTGTTCAGGGCGTTGACCTGCACCGTTGGGTGTGCCCTCTCGGACGCCCGTGCTAGACTGGCTGTACTCGAAAGGGGCATGGAACATTGAACTTCAAAGTTGGCGACACCGTTGTCTACCCCCATCACGGTGCTGCTCGAGTCGAAGACATCGTGACTCGGACCATCAAGGGTGAACAGATCGAATACCTTGTTCTCAAAGTCGCCGATGGTGACATGACCGTCCAGATCCCCTCGACGAAGCTCGAATACGTCGGTGTGCGCGATGTGGTCGGTGAAGAGGGTCTCGACCAGGTTTTCCAGGTGCTTCGCGCCCCGCATACGGAGGAGCCCACCAACTGGGCCCGCCGCTTCAAGGCGAATCAGGAGAAGCTCATCTCCGGCGACATCATCAAGGTCGCCGAGATCGTGCGTGACCTGTGGCGCCGTGAGCAGGACCGTGGACTGTCGGCCGGTGAGAAGCGCATGCTGACCCGCGCCCGTCGTGTGCTGGTCGATGAGCTGTCGCTCGCGCAGAACACCGACGACGCGAAGGCCACGAGCATCCTCGACGAGGTCCTGGCCGCGGCGTCCTGAGTCGCGTAGGTGGCTGACTTCTCGGCCGACGCGGTTCGTCCCCCCGCTTTTCCTTCCTCCCCCCGTTATCGGCGGGGGAGGAATGAAAACGAGGCGGATGAACCACACTTGCGTGTCGCCGTCGTCATCCCGGCCGCCGGGTCGGGTACCCGCCTCGGTGAGTCGGTGCCCAAGGCGTTCGTCTCCCTCGGTGACCGGACGATTCTCGAGGTCTGCGTCGCGGGCGTTCTCGCCGCGCACATCGCCGACACCGTCGTCGTGGTGGTACCGACAGAGCTGATCGACACCGCGCAGCAACTCGTGCCCGAGGCGATCGTGGTCGCCGGTGGTGCGCACCGCTCCGACTCCGTCCGGGCCGGTCTGGCGGCGGCCGGTGCGGCCGACATCGTGCTCGTCCACGACGCCGCACGTCCCCTCACCCCGCCCGGGGTGTTCGACCGGGTCGTCGCAGCCGTGCGTGCGGGTCATCCGGCGGTGGTGCCCGGACTGCCCGTCGCCGACACCCTCAAACAGATCGACCCGCATCCGGTCGACGGTGCCGAACGCGTCGTCGCGACCGTGGATCGCGATCTGCTGCGCGCCGTGCAGACCCCGCAGGGCTTCACCCGCGAGGCGCTGCAGCGTGCCCACGCCGACGATTCCGGGCTGGCCACCGACGACGCCGGCCTCGCCGAACGCTGCGGCATCCCCGTGTACATCGTGGCGGGTGACCCCCTGGCATTGAAGATCACCACACCGTGGGATCTGCGGATCGCGCGCGACGTCGTCGCGGAGGGCGCATCTTCCGCTGGTCGAGTGGGCGAGGAGCCGTATCTTTCTGCTGGTCGAGTAGGTGACGAGCGTAGCGAGGAACCGTATCTTTCTGCTGGTCGAGTAGGTGACGCGCGTAGCGAGGAACCGTATCGAGACCCCCCGCCCCAGCATCGGAGAACCCCATGAGAGTCGGCATCGGAACCGACGCCCACCAGGTCGACGCCGACTCGCCGTGCTGGATGGTCGGCCTGCATTTCCCCGACGAGCCCGGATGCGCCGGACATTCCGACGGTGACGTCGGCGCCCACGCACTCTGCGACGCGGTGCTCTCGGCGGCCGGCCTCGGTGACGTCGGATCGGTGTTCGGCACCGGGCGACCCGAATGGGCCGGCGTGTCCGGGGTCGCGATGCTCCAGCACGTGCGGACCCTGATCGCCGCCGAGGGGCTCGGCGTGGTGAACGCGGCGGTCCAGGTGATCGGCAACCGACCCAAGATCGGTCCGCGCCGTGACGAGGCGCAGCGCGTGCTTGGTGCGGCGCTCGGTGCGCCGGTGTCGGTGTCGGCGACCACCACCGACGGGCTGGGGATGACCGGCCGCGGGGAAGGTGTGGCGGCGGTCGCGACCGCGTTGCTGGACTGACCCGATGCCGGGGCAGCCCGAACGGGGAATCTGACCAGGTAGACTCGCACGTCGTGACCTTGCGCCTATATGACACCGCAACCCGAGAGGTGCGCGACTTCGTGCCGCTGCGCCCCGGCCACGCCTCGGTGTACCTGTGTGGCGCCACCGTCCAGGGCATTCCGCACATCGGGCACGTGCGCAGCGGCATCGCGTTCGACGTACTCCGCCGCTGGCTCGAACACCAGGGCCTCGATGTCCTGTTCGTCCGAAACGTCACCGACATCGACGACAAGATCCTGCGCAAGGCCGACGATGCCGGGCGGCCGTGGTGGGAGTGGGCGGCCACTCACGAGCGGGCCTTCGACTCCGCCTACGACGCACTCGGCGTGCTGCCGCCCTCCGGTGAGCCGCGCGCGACCGGCTTCGTCACGCAGATGGTCGAGTACATGGAGCGGCTCGTCGAACGTGGGCACGCCTACGCCGCCGACGGCAACGTGTACTTCGACGTGCAGAGCCTGCCCGATTACGGCGCGCTGTCCGGCCACCGGCTCGACGACGTGCATCAGGGCGAGAGTGCGGGCACCGGCAAACGCGACCCGCGCGATTTCACTCTGTGGAAGGCCGCCAAACCCGACGAGCCGTCGTGGCCCACCCCGTGGGGGCGCGGCCGGCCGGGATGGCATCTCGAATGCTCGGCGATGGCGACTTCGCTGCTCGGCGCCGAATTCGACATCCACTGCGGTGGAATGGATCTCATCTTTCCGCACCACGAGAACGAGATCGCGCAGGCGCACGGCGCGGGCGACCCGTTCGCACGCTACTGGCTGCACAACGGGTGGGTCACCATGGGCGGCGAGAAGATGAGCAAGTCGCTGGGCAACGTGGTGGCGATTCCCGCGATGCTCGAGCGCGTGCGGGCCGTCGAACTCCGCTACTACCTGGGCAGCGCCCACTACCGTTCGATGCTGGAGTACTCCGAGGGGGCGCTGACCGAGGCCGCCGCCGGCTATCGGCGGGTCGAGTCGTTCATCAACCGGGTGTCCTCGCGTATCGGAACTGTCGAACTCGGCGATGTGCCGGACGAGTTCGGTGCCGCGCTCGACGATGATCTCGGTGTTCCGGCGGCGCTGGCCACCGTCCACAACGTGGTGCGCCAGGGCAACACCGCACTCGAATCGGGCGACGGCGCAGGTGCCTTGGCGGCCGCGACGTCGGTGCGGGCCATGATGGGTATCCTCGGTGTCGATCCGCTCGACCCGCACTGGATCGACGAGCAGGCCGACGAATCCGCGGCCACCACGGCCCTCGATGTGCTGGTGCGAGCCGAACTGCAGCGGCGTGCACAGGCGCGCGCCGACAAGGACTGGGCCACCGCCGACGCGGTCCGGGACCGGCTGGCCGAGGCCGGCATCGAGGTCACCGACACGCCGGACGGGGCGCAATGGTCGCTGAAGGGAACCTCCTGAGATGGCCGGAAACTCGAAACGCAAAGGTGCCGTTCGCAAGTCAGGCACCAAGAAGGGGCAGACCGTCGGCTCCGGCGGGCAACGTCGGCGCGGACTCGAGGGCCGCGGCGCCACACCGAAGGCCGTCGACCGCCCGTATCACCCCGCGCACAAACGGGCCAAGGCCGCATCGAAATCCACCACCGGACGTCCCCGTGCCAACCGCAAGGACGATGGGCCCGAGTATGTGTTGGGCCGCAACCCCGTCCTGGAATGTCTGCGGGCCGGTGTCCCGGCGACCGCACTGTATCTGGCGACCAATTCCGATCCAGATGATCGCGTGGCGGAGGCGGTCAAGATCGCCGGCGACAACGCGGTCACCATCCTGGAGGTCGGCAAACCCGAACTCGACCGGATGTCGTCGAACGGGATGCATCAGGGGATCGCGCTGCAGGTGCCCGAATACAGCTACGCCCACCCGAATGACCTGATGCGCGACGCGATCGACAGCGGCACCCCGCCGTTGCTGGTGGCGCTGGACAACATCACCGACCCCCGCAACCTGGGTGCGGTGATCCGGTCGGTGGCCGCGTTCGGCGGGCACGGCGTGGTGATCCCGCAGCGCCGCAGCGCCAGTGTCACCGCCGTCGCGTGGCGCACCAGCGCGGGTGCGGCCGCACGGCTGCCGGTTGCGCAGGCGCCCAATCTGACTCGCACACTGAAGGATTGGGCGGCGACTGGTGCGCAGCTCGTCGGGCTGGACACCGAGGGCGATGTGACCCTTGACGACTACGACGGCACCGGACCCACGGTCATCGTGGTCGGCTCCGAGGGTAAGGGGTTGTCGCGGTTGGTGCGGGAGAACTGCGACTCGATCCTGTCCATCCCGATGGCCGGCGACGTCGAGAGCCTGAACGCCTCGGTGGCGGCCGGTGTGGTGCTCGCCGAATTCGCCCGCCAGCGTCGTCAGGCCTGACCGCGCCGACAGAACCCCGACTCTCGCCGACAGAACCCCGAATCTCGCCGACAGAACCCCGAATCTCGCCGACAGAACCCCAAATCTCGCCGAGAGAACCCGGTTTTGACGGTGGAACCCCTGATCTGGCCGACACAAGCCGGTTGCCGCCTGGCGTCAGTGGTTCAGGTCGTCACTAGACTGAACTCATGACGCGGTCCGAGATCATCGTCGACCTGAACGCCGACCTCGGTGAGGGTGTCGGCGACGACGAGGCGATGATCGGCGTGGTGACCAGCGCGAACGTCGCCTGTGGTTTCCACGCCGGCGATCCGCACGAACTGCTCGCGACGTGCCGCGCGGCCGTCGCGGCCGGCGTGCGCATCGGCGCCCAGGTCTCCTATCCCGACCGCGAAGGGTTCGGCCGGCGGTTCATGGACATCGAACCGACACGGCTGACCGCCGACATCATCTATCAGATCGGTGCACTGCAGGCGATCGCACGATCTGTCGGTGCCGACGTCGAGTACGTGAAACCGCATGGCGCGTTGTACAACTCGATCGTCGCCCACGAACGCCAGGCCGATGCGGTGATCGATGCGATCGTCGAACTCGGTACCGAGTTGCCGCTGATGGGGCTGCCCGGATCGCTCTCCTTGCGTCGTGCGGAGCGCAGAGGTATCCGGGTCATCGCGGAGGCCTTCGCCGATCGCGGCTACCGGCCGGACGGCACATTGGTGCCCCGATCGGAGCGGGGTGCGGTGCTGACGGACACCGAGGAGATCGCACGGCGGGTGGTGGCGATGGTCGAACGCCACGAGATCCGGGCCGTCGACGGAACGGTGATGCGCATGGAGGCCGAGTCGGTGTGTCTGCACGGCGACACCCCGGGAGCCGTCGAGCATGCCCGGGCGGTCCGTAGTGCATTGGCCGCTGCGGGTATCGGCTTGGCGGCGCGCTGAGGGTTCTGTCGGCGAGATTCCGGGTTCTGTCGGCGCGATTTCGGGTTCTGTCGGCGGGTGGCGGGCAAGCGCGGAGTGACGGGGGTCACGATGACGCGGGAGCGCCTGCACTATCTTGGGGTCTATGACAGCGATCGATAGCAGGGTTACCACCGCCGATGGCATCGTCGAGGGGGCTCGGGGCAAGCGCACACGGCACGGCACCATCAGCTGGAAGGGCATCCCCTTCGCCGCGCCGCCGGTGGCCGGCCTGCGATTCCGGGACCCGCAGCCGGTGCATCCGTGGCCGGGGGTGCGCGACTGCACCCGCTTCGGCAAGGCGGCGATCCAGGAGAAGATGTACACCGCGGTCGGTCCCGGCCGGTATCAGCCGATGGGCGAGGACTGTCTGACCCTGAACGTGTTCGCCCCCGACCTGCCGTCGGAGCGACCACGCCCGGTGATGGTCTTCATCCACGGCGGCGCCTACATCCTCGGTACGGCGGCCACCCCGCTCTACGAGGGTTCGCTGCTCGCGCGTGCCGAGGACGTGATCGTGGTGACCGTGCAGTACCGGTTCGGGCCGTTCGGCTACCTCGATCTCAATGCGTACAGCACCGACGAGCGGCGGTTCGACTCGAATCTCGGCCTCAAAGACCAGGTCGCGGCCCTGCAGTGGGTGCAGCGCAACATCGCGGCCTTCGGCGGTGACCCCGACAATGTGACGATCTTCGGCGAGAGCGCCGGAGCGTCCGCGGTGTTGTCGCTGATGTGCGCGCCGGCCGCGAAGGGGCTGTTCGCGCGGGCGATCTCGCAGAGCCCCGCGCCCGACCTGGCCCTCGACGCCGACTCCGCCCGCATCTACGCCGACGAGTTCCTGCGGATTCTGCGTGACCCCACCCGGCGTGCCACCACGGTCGACGATGACGTCGACCCGATCGCCCCGGACGAGGTACAGGCCTTGTTGTCGCGGGCCTCGGCGCGCGACATCCTGCGGGCCGGGGACCGACTGATGAAGTTCGCGCAGGTGGCCGGGTTGCACCATCCGATCCCGTTCGGCCCGGTGGTCGACGGTGACTATCTGACCGAACTCCCGTTGGAGGCGGCCGCGTCCGGCACGACCCATCCGGTGCCGCTGATCATCGGGAGCAACCGCGATGAAGGCCTGCTGTTCCGGAAGCTGTGGGATGTGCTGCCCGACGCCGAGAAGGCTCTGGTGAAAGTCGGCGACGACCAGGCACGCGAGGAGATCGCCGCGCTCTACGACGGCGGGGATCGCGACCTCATCCGGTTGGCTGCGGATTCGGTGTTCTGGGCGCCGATGCTGGCGTTCGCGGAGGGGCACGCCGCAGTGGCGCCCACATACGTGTACCGCTACGACTTCCAGAGCCGGGTGCTTGCGGCCACCGGCATGGGCGCCACCCATGCGATGGAACTGTTCGCGGTGTTCGGCGCCTTCCGGTCGGCGATCGGCGCGGGCTTCGCGGTGGGGGACTGGCGCTCGACGGCCCGGATCATCCGGTCGGTGCAAGCCCGCTGGGGTGCGTTCGCGACGGCCGGGGTGCCCGGGTTGGGCTGGCCCGCCTACGATCCGGCCTCCCGCAAGGTCCTCATCATCGACAATCCCGATCGGGTGGAAGCCGATCCTGACGGTGCGCGCCGCCTCGCCTGGCGCAAGGTGCACGTCCCGGCCTGAGTGGCTCAGCGGTAGGGCACCCAGTGGGCGGGCGGCTCGGCCGCCAGGTACGAGATCACCAGCGGGTTGAACAGCTCCGGCGCCTCGACCGGCAGGATGTGGGTGCCCGGCAGCACGGCCAGCCGGCCGTTGGGCAGTGCGCGGACCATCTCGAGCACATGGTCGAGGCGGGCCACGCCATGGTCGGGTGCCACCACCAGCGTGGGCGCGGTGACACCGGCCAGCACCGCCAGGTCGAGGTCGGGTTCGCGTTCCAGCATGGCCAGGGTCTTGTCGTAGACGACGCCGAAGTGCTCCGGGCCGTCCGGGGTCACCGCGACGTAGCCGTCCCGCAGGAACTCCACCGTCGCGGGATGGCGGTTGCGGATCAGGTCCAGGAACTCGGCCGCGTCCTGCCCGGCCTGATTGACGTAGGTCGACGTCGCCACCAGTCTGTTCACCAGATCCGGACGACGCTGCGCGATGAGCAGGGCGATCACGGCGCCGTCGCTCCAGCCGACCAGATGCGCCGGGGTGCCCACCACGCCCTCGAGGTAGGCGATGGTCTCGGTGACCATGTCATCGAGGGTGAACGGCCCGGCATGGTCCGGTGAGTGTCCGTGACCGCTGCGTTCCGGCGCGAAGAGGGACATACCCGCGTGCGCGAAATCGGCGAACTGCGTACCCCAGGAGGACGCCGACCCGAACGCGCCGTGGAGCAGCACGACCGGCGGGCCGGACGGATCGCCGCCACAGAAATGCCAGATCCGCCGTCCGCCGACGTCGATGTAGACGCCGCCGTCGACCCGCTCACCGATGGTCACGCTCGACACCACGTCATCGTTTCAGAATCCGCGGGGCCGATGGGAAACGGTTGCGACTCGAATGCGCAACAGGAGCCGACACCGTCTGGCCGCCGGGCGATGTGCGGAATCGACCCGGCCGTGTCGTTGTCCGGCCGGTGACCGCGGATTCGGATACCTTTCCAGGTGGAGTTCACTGGACCGGTTGCTGTTGAGAGTGCGCGAGGGTCGGGGGTCGTCGTGTGCGCGGGAGGGTTCGATGTACGTTCGCCAGGGGTTTGGCCGTCGCGTGCACATGGTCTCGGTGGTGTCGGTCGTGATCGGGTTGATCGTGGCGGTCAGTGGTGTGGCAGGGTCGGCATCCGCCGCGCCCGGAGACCCGCCGCCGGCCATGAGCCTGCGCGATCTGGGCGCATCCACCACGGTCACGTTCCCCGGTCAGCAGGGCGAGGTCAGCCTGAGCCTGCCGGTCGCCCCCGATCTCACGCCGTCGGTGCTGCGCGCCGACACCCAGGTGCCCGCCTTCGTGACCGGTGGCAGCATCGACGTGCTGCAGGGCGAGCGGCTGATCTCCCGCACGCCGCTCCCCACCGGGGTCAACGCGTCGATCGAACTGCCGCTGCGCGGGGTCCGCGTCGATCAGAACGCCGTAAACCTCACGTTGCGTGCCTATCTGCGCGTCGACGGGTTCTGCCAATTCGATCCCGACAATGCGCTGCGGATGACCAACACCTCCGTGGTCTACACCGGCCGCGAGGCGATCCCGCAGACGGTCGCCGAATTCCTCCCGCCGACCCTGCGCGGACTCACCATCTACGTGCCCGACGACGTCGGCGAGGCCGAAGGTGCGGCAGCAGTCAATCTCGCCACCGCCGTGGTGTCGCAGTATGCACCCGCACCGGTACCCATCGAGACGGTCGCGTTGCCGCGCGGTTCGATGGTGCCGCCGACGGTCGCCGGCCCGCTCGAGCGGCAGATCGTCGTCAACGGTGACGCCGACCCCGGTCTGACCATCGAAACCTCGCGCGGTTCCTCGTATCTGGTGATCGGTGGTTCCGACGAGGACCTGCTCACCCAGACCCAGTTCCTGACCTCCAACCTGGCCCCCATCGCGTTGAGTTCCTCGGCGGTGGCCGGCGCCCTGCACAACGCGCCGCAGCTGCCGCAGTCGGTGCAGACACTGAGCAACCTCGGCGTACCCGACCAGTCGATCACCTCGGCGGCCTGGCCGCGGCTGACCTTCGGCATCGACCAGACGCGTCTGGGTTGGTCTGCCACCGGGGTCCGCGTGCAGCTCATCGGTTCCTACAGCCCCGGGCCCTCCGGCTCCTCCAGCTCCGACGGCGCCATCGCGGTGCGGGTGGGGGACCGGGTCATCACCACCATCCCGACCGACGACTCCGGCACCTTCAACACCTGGGTCGACATCCCCGACGACGTGCTGCGCCGCTATACCGAGGTGTCGCTGACCCTCGAACGCGGCAACCTCGGCGAGACCTGCGGCAGCGGCTACCGCAACACGTTGAGCTTGTCGTCGGCCGGCGAGATCACCTCTGAGCAGGCCGATCCGCCGCAGCCCGCGGGCTTCGGTTCGCTGCCGCAGGCGCTGATGCCGCGGACCCAGTTGGCGTGGACCACCGGCGATTCTGCCGACGTCGCGCGGGCCGTATCCATCGTCACCGGCCTGCAGGCGCTGTCGGCGGTGCCGCTCGGAATCGACGTGGTGTCGATGGACACCGCCTCGACGTCGGGGCAGCCCGCCATCCTGATCTCCGCCGACGGCGCCGGACTACCCGATCTGACGCTGCCGCTACAGGCCGACGGCCGGACGCTGACCGTCACGTCCACGGGCAGTTCCGCGCAGGCGTCGACGGTCACCCTCACTCCCGGCATCGAGTTCGGCGCGCTGGAGGTGACCCGCCAGGACGGGCGCACCCTGGTGGTGGCGACCTCGACCGACGACGCACGCGACCTCGACGCACTGCTGGACTGGTTGACCGCCGACAACGCCCGGTGGGCATCGCTCGACGGTGACGCCATCGTGCAGGTCAGCGGGCAGGAGCCGGTGGCGCTGTCGGCCGACGAGGTCAATCAGGGCGCCGAGGAGCCCGATCGCATCGGCTCGTGGATCATCGCGGTGGCGCTGCTCGGTGCGCTCGTACTCGCCGGCGCAGTGATCTTCGGGACGATCGTCATCCGGCGGCGGCGCGGGCGGCCGGAGTCGTCGTGACCACGACGACCGCGCCGGTTCCGGCACCGGGAGCGTCCGGACCGGGGCTGCGCGAGCGCATCTCGCAGGAGATCACCTGGGTGTTGATCCTGCGCTGGGTGCTGGTCTTGCTCGCGACAGCGGTGGCGTTCTGGAACACGTTGCGTGCCATCGTCATCGAGATGGGCGCGCAGACGATCATCACATATCTTCCGGCCGTGTTGGTTCTGGTGATCATCGCGGCCACCGGGGTCTCGTGGCGGCGTGGCGTGGAACGCCCGATCCACGATCGTCAGACCGATGTGATCGTCGGCGTCGTGCTGCTGTTCACCTCCGTGACCATCAAGTTTCTCAACCTGCGCTACACCGCCGCCTACCTGGTGAGCCACGTCGACCTGCTTGCGCTGTGGATGTTTGTGCTCGGCAGTTGCTGTCTGGTCTTCGGGCTGCGTCCGGTGGCCCGCTACCGCTGGGTGTGGTTGCTGCTGTTGATGATCTTTCCCGTGCCCTATCGGGTGGAGGTGCTGGTTCTGCACGGCGGTCCGATGTCGTCGGGCATCGTCATGGTGGCCTTCGGTGCGGCCGCGACCGGTGTCGCATCGGCACGGACACCGATGCGCGGACTCGTCGGCGCCTCGATCGCCGCCGTGGCCGGAACGCTCGGTCTGCTCGTGGTGCGCACCCTGACCCCCGACGCGCGCCTGTGGGTGTACCAGACGATCCCCGCGGTTGTCGCCGCACTCACTGCGTGTGCGGTGTTGTATGTCGACCGACGTCGCGTCACGCACGTCGCGTGGAGTCCGCTGGGCCGCGACAAGTATCCGCCGGCGGTGACGAAGGTGGGCCGGCCCGCTTATGTGATCGCATTGGCGGGGGTAGCGATGGCGTTGATTCCGATCCCCACCTTCGGTGCCACCGTGAACACCCGCGTCGACGGCCTCGACACCCGACCGCCGTTGCTCGTTCCGTCCGGCTGGGTCGCCGGGCAGGTCCGTCAGTACGACTGGGTCACCCGGATGTACGGTCGCACCGCGGTGATGACCGATCAGGACATCTATCAGGCGCAGGGCAGCCTCGAGTACGACAAGTTCGCTCGCCCACGCAAGATCGTCGCCAATACCATCGAGAGCCCTCGGCCGATCACATTCGAGGTGTATCCCGTCTACTTCGTATACGACCTGGTCGGTGACCGCTTCAGCGAGTCGCTGGAGATACCGCTGCCGGGCAGGGTGACCGGCTATCTGCAGACCGTCGTCGATGACACCAGCTACCTCACGTTCAACCGGCTGACCTGGGAATGGAACAACGGCACCACCACACAGCGGGTCACTCTCATCTCGGTCGACAACCATGAACCCGACGCGCAGTTTCCGTCGCCGCAACCCACCGTCGTCCGCAATCTCAACACCTTCATCACTGTGCTGTTCCGCGGCAACTCGGTGGTCACCGACCTCGAACCACAGTTCAAGGACATGAACCTGCTGATCGACTGCGCGACCGATCTGATCAACGCACAGCTCGAGGCGATCGAGGGGAGGGAGCCGTGACGCCGCGCGCCGGCCGTGGTGTCGCCGAGCTGCTCGACGACGCCGACTACCGGGAGGCGGCGCTCTACGACGCGGTGGAGCGGTTGCGTGACACCGACGCCCAGATGTCGGCGTCGCTGCCGTTCAGCCGGGGGCAGAAGATCATCGGAATAGTCGTGGTCATCATCGTGGCGGCACTGCTCGTCGTGTTCCCGGTGCCCACCGCCGCCGGCCTGATCTCGGTCGCGACCGTCGTCTACATCCTGGCGCTGATCGACCGGTTGATCATCTTCCGTCGCGGGCTGGTCAACGGCGCGATCCGGATCACCGACGAGCAGGCCCGGGCGATCCCGGACGACGAGCTGCCGCCGTACACCGTACTGGTGCCCGCCTACGGCGAACCCGAGGTCGTCGGAGATCTCATCGCGGCCATGGAATCGTTGGCGTATCCCCGCGAGAAGCTGCAGGTGCTGCTACTGCTCGAGGCCGATGACGAACCGACGATCACCGCCGCCCGGGACGTCGGCGACAACGACCTGGTGACCGTGGTGCTCGTGCCGCCTGCGGACCCGCGCACCAAGCCGAAGGCCTGCAACTACGGACTGCACTTCGCCACCGGCGACATTGTCACCATCTTCGATGCCGAGGATCTGCCCGACCCGCTGCAACTGCGTCGCGCGGTCGCCGCCTTCCGGCAGGAGGACGACCGCGTGGTGTGTGTGCAGTGCGCGCTCAACTTCCACAATCCCCGCGACAACATCCTCACCGAATGGTTCACCGCCGACTACGGCATCTGGTTCGGCTACCTGCTGCCCGGCCTGATGGTCAGTCGCGCGCCGATCCCCTTGGGCGGCACGTCGAACCACTTCCGCCGCGACATCCTCGACGACATCGGCGCCTGGGACCCGTTCAACGTGACCGAAGATGCCGACCTCGGGGTGCGGATCTCCGGAAACAATTACCGCACAGCGGTTCTCGACTCGATCACGCTCGAGGAGGCCAACGTCGACCCGATCAACTGGGTACGGCAGCGGTCGCGTTGGTACAAGGGCTACATGCAGACGTGGCTGGTGCACATGCGTCGGCCCGTCGCGTTGTGGCACATCCTCGGTCCGGTGGCGTGGTACCGGTTCACACTCCTCATCGCCGGCACCCCGGTCATCGCCTGCATGAACATGGTCTTCTGGCTGATCATGGTCATCTGGATGGCGGGACAGCCCGCCGTGTTCGCCGACCTGTTTCCCGGTCCGATCTACTACCTGTCGCTCATCTCGCTGATCTTCGGCAACGGCGCCGCCATCTACATGAACCTCGTCGCCCTGCGCGAGGACGGTCGCAGTGCGCTGGTGTGGTCGGGGTTGATGGTGCCGGCGTACTGGGTGCTGATGAGCATCGCCGCCATCAAGGGTATGTGGCAGATGCTGTTCAATCCGTCGTACTGGGAGAAGACCTTCCACGGCTTGTCCGGCGGCGGAGACGAGAAGACGAGCGCGGAGTCGACGAGCGAGGCCGCGACGTGACGCCGCGGCGGCAGACGATCGCTTTGTTTCTGGCGGTGTGGTTGTTCTACCTGGTGATCGCGGTGTGGCTGGCCACGGACATCCGCTGGTACTTCGGCGATTCGCTCTCCCGCGTCCAGTCGGCACAGAGTGTGCTGTTCAGTCGCGATCCGCACCTGTCGGCGATCGGATTCATCTTCACCCCGCTCACCGCGATCGTGCAGTTGCCGCTGACCGCGTTGACCCCGATCTTTCCCGCGATGACGACCTCGGCGCTCTCCGCGGCGGTGATGTCGTCGGTGTTCATGGCCGGCTCCGTGGTGCAGGTGGCCGGCATCGCCCGCGATCGCGGTGTGGCGCCATGGATCTCGATCACAGCGAGCGCCTGCTACGCACTCAACCCGATGATCGTGCTGTACGCCGCGAACGGGATGAGTGAGGCGCCGTACCTGTTCTTCCTGGCGTGGGCGGGTCGTCGCCTCATCCGCTGGGTCGACACCGACGACGTCCATGACCTCGTCGCTACCGGGATCGCGTTGGGTTTCGCCTACCTCACCCGCTACGACGGCGCGGCCGCAGCGCTGGGTACCGGGGTTGTGGTGGCGCTGGTGACCTTCCGACGAAGCGACCGGACCGATCGGGTGACGCGCGTGATCCTCGACGTCGCGCTCGTCGCGCTGCCGGCATTCGTCGCCTTCGTCCTCTGGGCCTTCACCAGCTGGCTGATCACCGGGGACCTGTTCGCTCAGTTGTCCTCGGCCTACGGCAACGCCGCCATCATCGAACAATCCGGCGGCAGCGGATCGGCTACCGCGCGGGAAGCGCTGGTGTTCTCGGCCACCGAATTGTTCATCCTCGCGCCGCTGTTCCCGCTGCTGTTGGCGGTGGTTGCCATCGTGCGCTATCGGCGCAGGCGGTTCTATCCACTGTTGGTACCGATGGCCGTCATCGGCGTCGTGGTGGTGTTCCAGGTGTACAGCTATTCGCAGGGATCGACGTTTGCGTTCCTGCGCTTCTATCTGAGCGCCGTCCTGCTGTCGGTCGCCGTCGCTCTGCTGGCCGTCCCCGCCCGTCGTGCGAGTCCGACGCGTCGGCCGGGTATCCATGCGAGTCGGCCACATATCGTCGTGCGACGTGGGTTCGGGTATGTGGCGCTGGGGGTGTGCGCCGTCATCACCATGGCAGTGGCGATTCCGACCACGGCCGTCGGCATGGGATCGCCGACCTACGCCCCGCAGGAGTTCGCGGTGTATTCCCTCGGGGCCGGTGCCGATGCGGTCGATCAGCAGACACTCGACGCGCAGCGGGTGATTCGCTCGTTCCGGACCGAGCGGTCGATTGCGCAGTACCTCGACGGGTTGAATCTGCCCGACGGCAGCGTGCTCTGTGACACGGTGTACGGCTTCGCCGTCGTTGCGCAATCGCAGAAGCCCAAGCAGTTCGTCATCCCGTCGGATCAGGATTTCACCGAGATCGTCAACGACCCGGCCAGGCACGGCGTGCAGTACATGTTGGCGGTACCCCGCAGTGGGCGCGGGGAATCCGACGCACTCAATGTTCGCTTCCCGACGCTCTACGAGAACGGTGCGCAGGTGGGAGTGCTGGTGATGGAGGCCCGAAACGTCGGTGCGGACCTTCCTGATTGGCGGATCTACCGGGTCACCACGTCCGGTGAACTGGTGGGCAACGGCGTCAGCTGACGGTGTCGGCCACGACCTGCCACGCCGGGTCGTCCGGTCCGATGTCGTAGGTGCACTCACCGGTGCGGGGATCGGGAACGTATGCCCACAGCAGCGCGCCCGCGGTACCGGCGTCGCGTTGCTGGTCGATCTTGATCCGCAGACCCCGCGCCCGAGTCGTGGCGTCGAGGCACGAGCCGGCCTCGACACCGATCTCGTTGACCACGATGGGTTTCCCGATCTCGCGGGCCTGGTCGAGGCGAGTAGGTAGGTCGCTGCCGGACGGGCCGTAGTCGCTGAGGTTGCCACCGTAGTCGTGGAAGTCGAGCACGTCGATCATCGCGGATCCGGCGACCTCACGGTAGTCGGAGCCCTCGAGCCCGCACTGATCACCGCCGACGAAGCCGGAGAAGATCGGGCGATCGGGATCGATGGACCGCAGCAGGGCGCCGGCGTCGTCGAAGAACGATCGCAGGACGGCGGCGCCGCCGGGCGGGCATTCGCGCACCTGCCAGTCGCAGCCCTGTGCGCCGCACACACTGGCCTCCGGCTCGCCGATGAGCTCCCACCCGGCGATCGTCGGCCGGCCCTTCCACCGGGTCACCGCGGTGCGGACCCAGTCGGCAAACGTCATGCCGCCCAGCGACTTCTGCGACTGCCAACCGTCGACGTACCACTCGCGTTCCTTGAATGCCTCGTCCTCACACTGGCCGGTGCTGCCGGCGAGGACCGGCAACACCATCTGCTCGTGCCGGGTCGCCGCGTCGAACACGGCGTCGAGCGGCCCGAAGTCGATGAGCCCACTGTTCTTGTCCACGACGAACATCGAGAACAGGTTGAACCGGGTCAGCGCCCGGGCGGGCAATCTGTCGAAATACGCGTCGAGATCCACCTCGGCGCCGCAGCCCTCGTTCACCGACCAGTCGGTGCCGAGCTGATACGCGTTGAACCCGGTCGGCCACCAGTCCTGGTTGTCGAGCCGCAGCCCGGTGTCGGTGACGGTCACGCGCTCGGTGAAGCCCTCGATGACGGTGGGACTCGTCAGCGGAGGGCGGGCACTCGTGGAGCAGGCGGCGAGGCCGGTCACCGCGACGACGAGCATGCACCACAGCGCGATCGATCGTGGGCGGCTCACCTTCGCAGGCTACCCGCGGTCGGGGTGACTGCCGATTCGGGTCGGGTGGGCGCTAACCTGCCGGGTATGGTGCGTCCTGACGATCTCGCAACTGCGGTTCGTCGTGCGGGTGCGCTCACTGCAGCCGTACTGCTCGGTGCGACGTTGAGTGGCTGCGCGGGAACCGACGACGCACCACCGCCGTCGTCGTCGACCGCGAGCGCGACGACGCAGACGACTGTGCCGGTGACGAGCACGCCGGTCACCGCGACCCCGGTGCTCCCACCGCCGTACGTCGACCACGCGACGTGGGTCGACACCGCGGTCGGGCCGAGCCTGCAGATCGTGCCCACCCCGGCCGGGCGACGCACCGAGAACCCCACCGGCGACGACATCGCCTGGGCGGAGGTACTGCAGATGGTCCCGGGAGCCGACACCCCGGGTATGCGCGCACAGTTCGACTGTCACTGGGATTTCGCGCGCCTCGTGGAGCCGGACAAACCCAGCTGGAACATCGAACCGCAGCGACCGGTGGTCACCGACGACGTGATGATCTCGACCCGGTGCAACCCCGGCTTCGCCGAGGAGTGACCCCCCCGCCCACCCCCCAACGCCACCGGCACAGTCAGCGCGAATCGGGACCCCCGCCGTGCCGATGGCGTTCGGGCGGGAAGCCAGCGGGCGGAGCTAACGGGTGACGAACTGCCGCCGATGACCCGCCCAGCGGCACACCACATAGATGACGAACGAGATCGTCGTGACGAACACCGACACCGGTAGTCCCGGCGCCAGCGACAGGATGAGCCCGCCGACCGCGGCGACCTCGGCGAAGATCACCGACACGATGACCACGGTTGTGGGGTTGGCGGTCAGACGCGCCGCCGCGGCAGCCGGGGTGATCATCAGCGACATCACCAGCAGCGCGCCGATGATCTGCACGCCCTGCGCGCACGCCAGACCCATCAGCACCGCGAACACCACCGACAGTGTGCGGATCGGCACGCCGGCGGCGGCGGCCAGCCGCGGATCGAGGGACGCGAACAGCAACGGACGGTAAATGATCGCCATCCCGACGATCACCACGACGGCGGTGATCGCGATGGCCGTCAGTCCGCCGGTGCCGACACTGACCACCTGGCCGGTGAGCATGGCGAAACCGGTACGCGCGCTGCCGTAGAGCGCCAGGAACAGCACGGCGAGACCCAGACCGAACGCCATCACCACGCCGATCACCGAGTCACGTTCGCGCGCACGGTTGCCGAGGAAGCCGAAGACCCCGGCTGCGATGACCGCACCGATCACCCCGCCGACGTTGACGCTGATGCCCAGCAGCAGTGCGGCCGCGGCGCCGGTCACCGACAGCTCGCTGACGCCGTGGACGGCGAACGACATCTGTCGGGCGACGATCAGCGGACCGAGGATGCCGCCGAGCAGACCCAGCAGTGCAATGGCCAGCAGCGACTGCTGGACGAAGTCGCGGCTCAGCAGATCTGCGGTGGCGCTGAAGTCCCAGAACTTGCTGAACTCGATCTCGGCGGCCGCCCATGGTTGTGCGACGGTCATGCCCGGGGGTCTCGCTCTGCGTTGACGACGGGTGACGGATCGACGGCCGCCGCGGGGAAGACGGGCGGATCGGCATGCTCCTCGCAGTGATGGCCGTCCTCACCGCCGATCACCACCAGCCGACCGTTGACCCGCAACACCTCGACGTCGCTGCCGTACAGATTCGACAGCGTCGCCGTGGTCATCACCTCGTCGGGGGTGCCGATCCGGAACCGGCCGCCCACCAGGTACAGGACCCGGTCCACGTAGGGCAGGATCGGGTTGATCTCGTGGGTGACGAACACGATCGCGGTGTTCGCGGAGCGTCGGCGTTCGTCGATGAGCTCGACCACCCGATGCTGGTTGGTGGGGTCCAGGCTCGACAGCGGCTCATCGCACAGCAACAGTGCCGGGTCCGACGTCAGGCTCTGGGCGACCCGCAGCCGCTGCTGTTCACCACCAGACAGCAGTCCCATCGGCGCGTCGGCGTAGGCGGTGGCGCCGACCTCGGCGAGCGCGGCGTCGACGAGTTGCCGTCGACGGCCGCGGCCGCGCAGTCCGATACCCCAGCGTGCGCCGTCGACACCGAAACCCACCAGGTCGCGGCCGCGCATCGCCATCGGGTCGGAGTCGTCGGCATGCTGTTGCGGGATGTAGCCGATCGCGTCGGTCACCTCGAGTTGTCCGGCGTCGAGTCCGTACTGACCCAGCAGACACCGCAGGAACGACGTCTTACCCGATCCGTTCGGGCCGAGGACGGCGACGAACTCGCCCGGCGAGATCGTCAGATTCAGGTCCTCCCACAACACCCTAGAACCGAACGCCAGGCGCGCATGGGAGAACGTCGCCACGGGCGAGTTCGGATCGCGCGGTGCGCGATGAGCCGATGGGGCCATGAGGTCAGTGTGCGTCATGCGATCCGAGGGCGTTGCTCAAGTCCTCGATCTGCGCGGACTGCCAGGCGATGTAGTCGGTGGTGCCGTCGGGCAGCGTCTCGGTGAACCGCACGACCGGCACATCCGAGCTCTGCGCCACCGACAGCACGGCCTCGGTCACCGAGTCCACCGCCTGGATGTTGTAGATCAGCGCGTGCACGGTGCCCGACGTCAGCAGGTCCTCCATCGCGGCGCGGTCGGCGGCCGCCGGCGACTGGCCCTCCTCGACGGACTGGGTGAATCCGGCCGGTGCGGAGTCGACGAGACCCGCCTCGGCCAGCAGGTAGCCGGCCAGCGGTTCGGTCTGGGCGACCTCGGTGCCGTCGTGGTCGGCCTTGATGGTCGCGAGTTCCCCGCGCAGCCCGTCGATCCCGGTGGTGAACTGTTCGGCGTTCGACCGGAACTCGTCGGCGTTGGCCGGGTCGATCTCGCCGAGTTGATCGGCCACCTGGGTCGCCACCTCGCCGACGACGGCCAGGTCGTAGAAGACGTGCTCGTTGAGTGCGGACTCGTCGTGGGCATGCGCGTCGTGGGATTCCGCCTCGTCGTGGGCGTCGCCGGATTCCTCGTCCGCGTGGTCCTCGTCCGCGTGGTCCTCGGCGGCGTGGTCCTCTGCGGTGAGCAGTTCGAAGGCGTTGATGGCGGGGACGTCGGTGCCGGCGATCGCGTCTTCCATGTACTGGTCGTAGTGGCCGCCGTTGAGCACCACGAGATCGGCGTCGGACACGGTGGCGGTGTCGGCCGCCGACGGTTCGAACTCGTGCGGGTCGCCCTCGTTGTTGGTGTAGAGGGTGGTCACCGTCGCCTTGTCGCCGGCGACCGTCGAGGCGACCGAACCCCAGACGTTGGTGGAGGTCACCACCGTCGGCATGCCGTCGGTCGACGTGTCGTCGCCGCCCGAGCATCCGGCCAGCACCAGGGTGCCGGTGCCGATCAATGCGGCTGTGGTGGCCAGGGTTCGCCTCATCGTTCTCCGCCTTACGCAAATGATAATCGTTGCCGAAAGCAGTGTAAGCGATGTGCCTGCGCGGCCGAAACCGGGTGTCGGGGCGGGTGGCCTATCGGGGTGCGAGCACCACGGGCACCACGAACCGGTCCAGCAGCGCGGCTTCGGCCTCCGCCGACTCGGCCGGACCGGTCAGCAGCGACACGATCACCCGCACCAACCAGCGGGCGCGTTCGGCGAGGTCGGCGCTGTCGGTGCCGGGCGCGACCTCGGCGAGGAACTCGGTGGCGAGGCGTTCGATGGCGGGGGACACCAGCGCCAGTGACGTCGACCGGCCCGCGGCGTCGGGGAGGAACCAGGTCGACAGCGCCGGGTTGTTCCGAACGCCGCGCACCGCCGTCAGCACCGCGGTCACCAGCCGCGTCGACGGTTCCGGCTCGTCGCGCACGGCATCGGAGACGGCGGCGCCCAGATCGGTGGCCGCGCGGTCGACATAGGCCGCGAGCACTTCGGATTTGCCGGGGTAGTAGCGGTAGAGGGTGGCGCGTGAGCAGCCGACCGCGGCGGCCAATCCACGCATCGTCACCGCGGCGACACCGTGCTCGACGAACAGCTGCTCGGCGACGTCGAGGATGCGGCCCGCAGCCAATTCGGCGCGTTCGGGGGCCAGCCAGTCCGTGCGTTCGGCCATCGATCTCCTCTACTCGGCCCGAAATGGGACATAGACGGGACGTCGCACGTAGTTGCCCTCGGCCCATTCGATGCTGTCGACGTCGACGAAGAAGTCCGGGAAGCGTGTGAGCAGCTCGGTCAATGCCACCCGGGCCTGCATGCGGGCGGCCGCGGCGCCGAGGCAGTGATGATTGCCGTGGCTGAACGTCAGGATCCGCCGGGGTCCGCGCGTGACGTCCAGCATGTCGGCGTCGGGTCCGAAGGCCCGCGGATCGCGGTTGGCCGACGCGTAGCAGAGCAGCACCTTGCGCCCGGCCGGGATGGTGACCGGGCCGTCGGGGGTGTCGGGGTAGGTGACTGCGCGGGTGGTGGTGCGGGCCAGGCCCTGCACCGGCGAGGTCAGGCGCAGCAGTTCGTCGACGGCACCGGGGATCAGGCCCGGGTCGTCGACGAGACGTCGGCGCTGGTCGCGATGGCGTTCGAGCAGGGCGACGCTGCCACCGAGCATGCCGGTGGTGGTGTCGTTGCCGCCGGCGACCATGGTGAAGGTGAACGCCAGGATCGACAGCAGGCCGCCCGGATCGGCGGGGTCGTCGGCGAGGCCCGCGCGCACCAGCTGCGACACCGTGTCGTCGGCGGGATGGCGGGTACGGAACTCCACGAGTTCGGTGAAGTAGGCCAGCATCTCCAGTGTCGCCGCGCCGGCCTCCTCGGCCGCCGCGGCCATCCCGCCGACGCCCGACGTCGCGCCGACGATGGCCTGCGTCCAACCGTCAAAACGGGTCCGGTCCTGTTCGGGGACCCCGAGATAATGCGCGACCACCATGCTCGGCAGCGGCTTGAACAACTCCCCGACGATGTCGGCGGGACCGTCGGTGCGCAGCCCCGCGAGGCGTTCGACCACGAACTCGCGCACCGTCGGCTCCACCTCGATCACCTGCCGCGGCGTGAACCCGCGTGCGACGAGTTTGCGGAATGCGGTGTGCGATGGCGGGTCCTGCATCACCATCGGCGGATGGTCGGCCATGCCGATGGCCTCGAGTTCGCCGTAGGTCACGGTCAAGCCCTGCGCCGACGAGAAGGTCGTGGCGTCGTCGGCGGCGGCGAGTACGTCGGCGTGCCGGGTGAGGACCCAGTAGTCGGCGGCCGGATCGCCGGGGTGCTCGACCCGATGGACCGGCGAGTGTTCGCGCAGTGCCGCGTACATCGGATATGGATCGGCCCACGTCGGCCCGGATCGCAGAGTGAACCGGGCTTCCGTCGCTCGCGCCGCATCAGACATGTCAGCCGTCATGTAGTGATGATGAGACACCGTAGAAAATGTGTCAACGAGGTGCGCCGACCGTGCCCGCGATCTTGCCGGTCGAGGCGGGGGGAACGGGGTGCGGCGTGCACATCCGCCCGTCTTCTCTAGGCTGAAAGGATGAGCAGCCCCTCGATGCCGCGGCGCGTCGCACTCGTCTCCGTGCACACGTCTCCGCTGGCGCAGCCGGGTACCGGCGACGCCGGGGGGATGAACGTCTACGTCTGGCAGACGGCGACACGGATGGCCCAGCGCGGTATCGAGGTGGAGATCTTCACCCGGGCCACGTCCTCGTCGGATGCACCGGTGGTGACCGCCGCGCCCGGGATCACCGTACGCAATGTGGTCGCCGGGCCGTTCGAAGGGCTCGACAAACGTGATCTGCCGGCGCAGTTGTGTGCCTTCACCGCCGGCGTGCTGCGCGCCGAGGCGATGCACAAACCCGGCTACTACGACCTCATCCACTCCCACTACTGGCTGTCCGGGCAGGTCGGCTGGCTGGCGCGCGACCGGTGGGGCGTCCCGCTGGTCCACACCGCACACACCCTGGCCGCGGTGAAGAATGCCTCGTTGGCCAAGGGCGACACCGCCGAGCCGATGCTGCGGGTCATCGGCGAACAGCAGGTCGTCGACGAAGCCGACCGCATGGTGGTCAACACCGACACCGAGGCCACCGAACTCGTCTCGATGTACAACGCCGACCCGGACCGCATCGACGTGGTCAACCCCGGCGCCGATCTCGACGTCTACTCGCCGGGGTCGCGTGAACTCGCCCGCGCCGAACTGGGACTGCGCGCCGACGAGACCATCCTGACCTTCGTCGGACGCATCCAGCCCCTCAAGGCGCCCGACGTCCTGCTCGCGGCCGCCGCGCCGATCATCGAGCGCGCCCGTCGATCGGGTCGGCCGGTGCGGGTGCTGATCGTCGGCGGACCGTCCGGGAGCGGGCTGGACCGCCCGACGGCGCTGATGGATCTGGCCGGCGAACTCGGTATCGGCGCCGAGGTGACATTCCTGCCGCCGCAACCGTCGGCTCAGCTGGCGCAGATCTACCGGGCATCGGACCTGGTCGCGGTCCCGAGCTACTCGGAGAGTTTCGGTCTGGTGGCCGTGGAGGCGCAGGCATGTGGGACGCCGGTGGTGGCCGCCGATGTCGGTGGCCTGAGCGTGGCCGTGGCCCACGGCCGCTCCGGTCTGCTCGTCGACGGCCACGACGTCGAGGACTGGACCGCGGCCATCGAAGGGCTGCTGGTCACCCCCGACCGACTCGCCGGTATGCGGCTCAACGCCCGGCCGCACGCCGAACAGTTCTCCTGGGAGCAGACCGCCGACGACCTGCTGGCCTCCTATTCCGCCGCGATGCACTCCTTCGCCGCCCGCAATCCCGGGTCCATCGGGGCGGCCTCCGCCCGCCGCGCGGCGCGCCGGTTGCGTCGGATCCGGCCGAAGGTTCACGTGAGCCAGTGAGCCGCACAATCCGTTGGATTCGCCCAATGAGTGCAGGGAAGTGATCGTGTGAACCAGGCCGAGATCGTCGACGTTCTCGAATCTGCGCTGACCGAGCGGGAGATCGACTTCAGTCGCCGGGATGCCGGCGGTGCGCAGGCCGACCACTTCGTCATCGAACTGCCCGGCGAACGCAAACTCACCACGACCGTGTTGCTCACCGCAGGACCGCACGGTGTGCGTGTCGAGGCCTTCGTCTGCCGACGGCCCGACGAGAACCACGAACAGGTCTACCGCTACCTGCTGCGTCGCAACCGACGGCTCTACGGCGTCGCCTACACCATCGACAACACCGGCGACATCTACCTGGTCGGCCGGATCTCCGGCGACGCGCTGGGCGCCGACGAACTCGACCGCGTGCTCGGACAGGTCCTCGAGGCCGCCGACGGCGATTTCAACACACTGCTCGAAATCGGCTTCCTGACGTCTATCCAGCGGGAATGGGCGTGGCGGGTGTCGCGGGGCGAATCGCTGCGCAATCTGCTGGCGTTCGAGCACCTCATCGACAAGGACTCCCTGCCCGAACCGGGTCAGCCGCTGCCCGGCCGGTACGTGCCCGGTGAGACCACCGCAGCCGATACCGCGGCGCAGCGCTCCGGCGGATCCTTCGCCGACGACGAGGACTGATCGCCCCTCGGGCCGCCGCTGGTGGTCCGGATCACACCGTTCGCGGCGCCCGTCGTAGAGTTGTCGGCGTGCCGATCGCCCGGCCGCCGGCAGAGCGGAATCAGGCGAATCGGGCAACGTGTTCCTGCCTTATGTGACAATGAATGTTGTTACGATTGCTGCCTGGTGTTCCCCCAACGGAGGTGTCATGAGCTTCACGAGTCCATTCCCCGATGTCGAGATCCCGAATCAGACGGTCTTCGACTTCTTGTTCGGATCGATCACCGATGACGACATGGACCGCGTCGCGCTGGTCGATCCGAAGTCGGGGGACGAGACGACCTATGCCCGGTTGATCGGACAGATCCACGCGGCTGCCGGCGCGCTGTGGGCCAAGGGCATCGGTGTCGGTGACGTCGTGGGGATTCTGTCACCCAACATCCCGGCGTTCGCGACCGTCTTCCACGCCATCCTGCGGGCCGGCGGCACTGCGACGACGATCAACGCGTTGTTCACCGCGCCGGAGATCGCCAAGCAGCTGACCGACTCCAAGGCGAAGATGCTGGTCACCGTCTCGCCGCTGGCCGAACAAGCCCAGATCGCGGCGAAGGAGGTGGGCATCTCCGACGAGAACGTGATCATCCTCGACGGTGCCGGTCTGAAGGAGACGGGTCATCCCAACGCCGTCGACCTGCTGGCCCCGAACCTGCCGGCGCCCCAGGTCACCATCGACCCGGCCACGCATGTGGCGGCGCTGCCCTACAGTTCCGGGACCACCGGCAACCCCAAGGGTGTGGCGCTGACGCACCGCAACCTGGTCGCCAACGTCGCGCAGATCAAGCCGTTGCAGGGCATGACCGCCGACGACGTGGTGATCGCCGTGCTGCCGTTCTTCCACATCTACGGTATGACTGTGCTGCTCAACGCGGCGCTCTACAACCGTGGCCGTCTGGTCATCATGCCGAGATTCGACCTGGTGGAGTTCCTGGAGAACATCCAGAACTTCAAGGTCACCACCGCCTACATCGCCCCGCCGGTGGCCGTCGCGTTGGCCAAACACCCGATCGTCGACAGTTACGACCTGTCGTCGCTGACGGTGATGATGTCGGGCGCCGCCCCGCTCGACGACGAACTCGGCAAGGCCGTGGCCAAGCGGCTCGACCTGCACATGCTGCAGGGCTACGGCATGAGCGAGCTCTCCCCGGTCAGCCACCTGATCCCCATCGACACGAAGGCGGCGCTCGGCTACGACGAGCCACCGCTCTCGTCGACCGGATGGGCCATCCCGAACACCGAGAACAAGATCGTCGACCCGGCCACCGGCGACGAGATCGGCCTGCCGGCCGAGGGGCTCTCGGAGCCCGGCGAACTGTGGGTCAAGGGGCCCAACGTGATGCTCGGCTACCTGGGCAACGAGCAGGCCACCGCCGACACCATCGACGCCGACGGGTACCTGCACACCGGCGACCTCGCACAGGTCGACCCGACCGGCTGCGTCTACATCGTCGACCGGCTCAAGGAGCTCATCAAGTACAAGGGCTACCAGGTGCCGCCCGCCGAACTCGAGGCCTTGCTGCTGACCCATCCGCAGATCGCCGACACGGCGGTGATCGGCGTCGTGGACGACGACGGTGAGGAGATCCCGAAGGCATTCGTCGTCGCCCAGGCCGGCGCGGAATTGACCGCCGATGAGGTGATCGAGTTCGTCGCCGCAAAGGTGGCCCCGCACAAGAAGGTCCGCGCCGTCGAGTTCATCGAGGCCATCCCCAAGTCGGCCTCGGGCAAGATCCTGCGGAAGGACCTGCGCAAGTAGTTCCCGCTGCCTCGTGGTCGAGTGGGTTGCCACTCGACCACGAGGCAGCACGTCAGACCGCAGCGTCAGGTCGTGAGCCGCAGGAGGCGCAGGAGGCCGTCGACGTCTGTGCGGGCGCTGCCGTGTGAGCTCAGATTGCGTTCCAGCAGCCATCCCATGACGGTGAAACGCAGGTGTTCGGCGAGTTCGTCGGTATCGAGGTCATCGGGGAACTCCGCATTACGCGTGCCGATCTCTGCGATCCGCTCGAACGAGCGCCGTTGAAGTTCGGTGCGGTGATCGACCAGTCGGCGGAATCGGGGATTCCGAGAGGCTTCGAGAGGCAGCGCCGTCAGGAACTCGGGGAAGTGCGGTAGTGTTTCGCCCGCTCGATCGGCCGCATTGACGAACGCTGCCAGTGCCTCACGTGCCGTGGACTTGTCGCGGATACTGTCCTGCAATACATCCCAGACTTTCGTGATCGAGGCGTCGAACACCGCCTCGTAGAGGGACTCTTTGTCGGGGAAATAATGATAGAAGGCGCTGGGGACGATCTCGGCACCCCGGCACACCTCGGAGACGGCCGCACGGTCGTAACCGTTCTCCGCGAACAGCTTTCGCGCCGACTCGATCAGATTTGCCCGTGTCTCGGCGCTGTTGCTCTTGGACGGGCGGCCACGACGCTTGCGCGTGGGCGGTACGGCAGCCACATCCGACGGCCGTGTCATGCGGCTGCGCTCGTGACGACCAACTTCTTCAGCGGGACTGACATGTCCGCACATTCGGCCATGTTCACAGTCATGACCTTACCAAGCAGGTTGCGGACGGTCACGAAGTCGACAGGACGGTTCACGCATTGGGCACCTCGCAGCCGGCCGTCGTCGAAGAACAACACCGAGAAGGCACCCGAACTCGGCTCTCCGCGCACCACGCGCTCGAGTCCGGGCGCCGACACATCGCCCACCATCTGCAGCTTGAGGTCTCCCTGATCCGACCAGAACCACGGGATGAGCTGATAGGGCGCAGGATTCCCGAGGAGCGTGCGGGCGGCGTTCTTCGCGTGCTCCGTGGCGTTGTTGACGCTCTCGATCCGGCGCCGACCGGAGCCGCCCGGCGCCGGGTTGGGCATCGACGCGCAATCCCCGGCGGCCACGGTGAGGCCGTCGGAGGCCCGGCCGAATTCGTCGACGACCACGCCGTCCTGGCACTCCAGACCCATCGATTCGGCCAGTGCGGTGCGCGGGCGGACACCGATGCCCACCAGCACGAGGTCGGCGCGCACGATGCGTCCGTCCGCGAGTTCGACGCCGGTGGCCATGCCGTCGGCCCCGCGGATTTCCTGCACAGCGGAGCCGAGGAACACCTCGATTCCATTGTTGCGGTGCGCATCGAGGAAGAACGACGAGATCTCCTCCTCGACGGCCCGACCCATGAGGCGCCCGGCCGCTTCGACCACGGTGACCCGTGCGCCGAGTTTGCGTGCCGTGGCGGCGGCCTCGAGTCCGATGAAGCCGCCACCCACCACTACGACGTCGTGCGCTGCACGCACCGCGACCGAGATCGCCAGAGCGTCGGACAGGTCACGCAGGTAGTGCACGCCCTCGAGGTCGGCGCCGGGCACCGGTAAGGCCACCACTTCGGCGCCGACGGTGAGCGCCAGACGTCCGAAATCGATTCGAGCGCCGGTGGTGGTGATGGCCTCACCCCCGTCGGAATCGCGGTGGATCTGGGTCACGTACTCGCCGGTCACGACGTCGATTCCGTGATCGCGATAGAACGACTCGCTGCGCAATGCAAGAGACTCCACCGTCGCGGTCCCGGCGAGCAGCCCTTTGGACAGCGGGGGACGGTGGTACGGCAGGTGCGGCTCGGCGCCGACGAGCACGATCGGCTCGGTGTCACCGTTCTCTCGCAATGAGGCGGCGAGCTGCATCCCCGAATGGCTGGCTCCGACGATCAGGGTTCCGGCCGGCATCAGTACTGGCTCTCCGGAGTTGTGACCCGTAGCCGCTGTTGCGCTGTCGGCCGGATCTGGCAGGACAGGCGTGAGTGGGGGAGGCGATCGGTGGCCACGCCGTCGAGCATGTCGTCCTCCATCTCACCGACCTCGCCGAACTCCTGCCAGCAAGCTTCGTCGACGTAGACGTGGCAGGTCGAACAACTGAGAGCACCACCGCATTCGCCGACGATTCCCGGGACGCCGTTACGGACGGCCGCCTCCATCACGGATTCTCCGGGGCCGGTGGTCTGGACGGTGCTGGTGCCGTCGGGATGAAGATATGTTACCTCGGACATGAGTACTCCTCGGGTTGGTCGGACGGCGGCTGAGTGCCGGGAGGATCTCAGAAAAGCTGTAGGTGAACGGATTTCGGACCGTACATGGTGTACATGGGCCGCATTTCCGGGGCCTGCGTCAACTGCATCGCCGGGTAGCGGGAGACGAGCGTCGACACCGCGACCTCGGTTTCCAGCCGAGCCAGCCAGGCGCCGAGGCAGCGGTGGATGCCGTAGCCGAGCGTGACGTGCTGGGCCGCATCGGACCGCGTGATGTCGAGTCTCTCGGGATCCGTGAAGACCAGGGGGTCGCGATTGGCGCAGGCGAGCAGCATCCGGACAGATCGGCCTCGCGCGACCGGCACACCGCCGGCCTCGGCGTCGGTGACGGCGACGCGACGGACTGACTGTACGGAGCCGTTGTGCCGGAGGAACTCGTTGACTGCACCGGCGGCCAGTGACGGATCGTCGCGCAGTCGATCGAACTGCTCTCGGTTGTTCAGCAGGGCGATGATGCTGTTGCCGATGAGGTTGGTGGTGGTCTCGTGCCCGGCGAACAACAGCAGAACCAGCATGCCCGTCAGCTGTTCCTCGCTGAGTCCGGTGCCGTCGGGGCTGCCGTTCAGCAACGCCCCGAACAGGTCGGTGGTGTCGCCACCGTCGCGGCGATGCTCGATCAGCTCGTGGATGAGCCCGCGGAAGCCGAGGTAGGCGTCGTAGGCAGCATCGAGGTTGGCGTGACCGGTGTCGAAGGCGACCGCGAGTTCGTCCGACCAGGCGCGGATCTCGGCGTTGCGGTCGCGGCCGATACCCAGCAGATCGCAGATGACGTTGAGCGGCAGGGGATGTGCGAGGTCCCTGACGAGTTCCATCTCGCCGCGCTCGTCGACGGGGGTGAGCAGTTCGTCGACGAAGGACTGGATCGTCTCCCGCATCTGCGCGACCCGGCGCGGGGTGAAGGCGAACTGGATGAGTCCGCGCATGTTCGCGTGTACGGGATCGTCGTTGTCGTTCATCCAGCCACTCTCGAAGCCGGCGAGTTCGTGCAACTTCGCGAGCTGCGCCGGGGACAGGTCATCGATGTCGCCGCCGTAGATCGAGCGGTCGCGCGCCGAGGAGAAGGTGACCGGGTTGCCGAGCACGGCACGCACATCGCCATGGCCGGTCAGGATCAGGTCGCCGTTCACCTCCAGGACCGAACCGTGCGCGCGCAGGCGTTCGTAGATCTCGAACTGACCGGCGAGTGACTCCACGTCACCGGAGAAGAGTCTGGCCAGCTCGAGCTCCAGGTCGGTAGCGGCGGTGGTGGCAGCGGCGGTGGCCATGGCGAGCCTTTCGAACGGCAATAAATGAAATTGCGTTCTATTTTATATACCGACGTGTGACTGTCAACACTCCCGCAACATCGAGTTGCCCGATTCCGGCACGCCGCTCTCGCGGCCGGGTGTTGGGGTTCAGACCGTCTTCGCGATGTAGACGTCGCAGGGGGCGTGATGGGCGACGGAGTTCGCCACACTGCCGAGCACCCGGCCGAGGCCCCTCATGCCCCGGTTGCCAACCACGATGAGATTCGCCTGGCGGCGTTCGGCCTCGTCGACGAGGACTTGCTGTGGCTTGCCGAGTGCGGAGCCGGCCGTGACGGCAGGCGTGATCTCCCGCAATTCATCGGCTATCTGCTCGGCGAGCGAGCGGGCCTCCTCGGCCGTCGCGACGGGCGCCACGTCGCTCCCGCTGCCGACGGTCTTGGTCTCGTGACGCTCGAATGCAGAGACAACGTGCAACGCGGCGTCCATCCCGAGAGCGAGATTTGCTGCGGTTCGTGCTGCCTCCCGGGCGGTGGCGCTGTCGTCGACACCTACCAGAACGAGTCCGGGCATGTTGATTCCTCCTGTTGCGGTCGGTCCTGCAAGTTTTGATAGCAGATCTATAGAAACTTTACCGCCCGCGCATCCGGAATCAGGGCAGAATGACGGCTCTTCCGTTGATGCGGCCGTCACCGAGATCACGGTAGGCGTCCGCGACCGCGTCGAGCGGGTACGTCGTCACATCGGCACTCAGAACGCCCCGCGCGGCCAGGTCGACCACGTCGGCGAGCTCGCTGCGGGACCCCCAGTATGTGGTCTGCACAGAGACCTCGTTCGGAAGTCGCTGCCCGAACCCGACCGAGGCCGCCCCGCCGGCGGCACCGACCACGGTCAGGTCACCCAGGGGCCGGACGATCGAGCTTGCGAGGTCGAGGCTGTCCGGAGAGCCGACGAAGTCGAGGACGACGTCGGAGCCCCGGCCCGAGGTGATGTCACGGATCTTCTCCGCCGCGGTGTCGTCGGGCGCAACGAGATGGTGGGCGCCCGCACGGCCGGCCGTTTCGCGTGACTCGGGACGGACGTCGACGGCGACGATCGTTGCCTGGGTGAGGCCTTTCAGTGCCTGTACCGCGAATCCCCCGAGACCCCCGATGCCGACAACGGTGACAGTGGCGTCGGGATCGGCCAGCTTCGGCAACGATCGCCGCACGGCGTGGTACGAGGTCAGCGCCGCGTCCGACAGCGGCGCCGCCTCGGCCACCGGCAGGCCCGACGGCAACGGTACGAGGTGTCGATCGGCGTCGCGCACCACCATGTACTCGGCCATGCCGCCGTCGAGTCCGAGGCCGCCTCCGCCGCCGGGGGCGGCGGCACGCTCCGGGTGATCGCAGTACGGGTCCACGCCGCTGACGCAGCGCGCGCAGCTACCGCAGCCCCAGGCGCCCATCACGATCACCGCGTCACCGTCGGCGTGGTCGCGGACGTCGCCGCCGACCTCGACGACCCAGCCGGCGTTCTCGTGGCCGAGGACGAAGCCTGCCGGCCACGGAGCGCCGGTGGCGTCACTGCGGTGCATCAGATGCAGATCCGACCGGCAAGCACCCGCGCCGGCGACGCGGATCAGTGCATCTCTCGGGCCAGGCCGGGGGATGGGCACGGTGGTCAGGCGCGGTGGGCTGCCCCATGCGTCGAGCCGGTAGGCCGTCATCGTCTCGGACATCGTCGTCCTCCGATCGTTCAGGCGGTCAGCACGGTGCACGCGCTGATGCCGGGGGCGCCGTACACATGGGTGAATCCGACCTCGGGTGCACCGCCGACCTGGCGTTCGCCGGCATGGCCACGTAATTGAGTGGCCACCTCGTGCACCTGCCGTAAACCTGATGCGCCCACCGGCTCACCGTTGGCCAGGCAACCACCGTCGGTGTTCACCGGCAGTCGACCGGAGAATGCGGTGCCGCCGGAACGGATCAGCTCGGTCTGTTCTCCGTGGGCGCACAGACCTGTCTCGGCCAGATGGATCACCTCGGCACCGGCGTCGGTGTCCTGCAATTGCGCGACGTCGACGTCGGCGGGTGCGATGCCCGCCGTGGCGAAGGCGTCGGCTGCGGCCGCCACCGACGGACTCGCGTCGGCGCCGGGGGTGAGCCAACTCGAGAAGACCTCGAAGGACCCGAACGGGCGGGTCCGCATCACCGACGCTGCCAGCCGGATCGGCCGGTGCGGCAGGTCCCGCGCGCGTTCGGGCGTGGTGAGGACCACTGCTACCGCCCCTTCGCCGGGCGAGCAGAGCATGTATTTGGTCAACGGCGGGTTCACCGGGGGTGCATCCATGATCTCGGCCGCGGACATCGCCTTACGGCGCCACGCGTCCGGATTCGACGCGCCGGCGGCGAAGGCCTTCGCCGCCACGTCGCCGAGCAGGTCGTCGGGCAGCCCGTGTACGTCGAGATAGCGCCGCGCCTTCATCGCGAAGAACTGCGTGGTGACCATCATGCCCGCTTCGGCGTACCAGTCGCCGTGACCATAATCCTTGGCCCGTGAACCGAATGCGCCACGACCGTGCTTGTCGAAGCCGACGACGAGTACCGTCTGCGCGTCCCCGGATCGGATCGCCTGTGCGGCGGTGGTCAATGCGACAGTCCCGGTCGCACAGCCGTTTCGGACGTTGACGAACGGGATGCCGGTCAATCCGAGTGAGGCCACCAGTGTGTCGGGTTTGCCGGACTCGTTGCTGCCGCCGACGGCATAGTCGATGTCCGACCACGTCAGTCCGGCATCGGCGAGTGCCGCGCGGGCCGCGTCGATACCCATCGCCCGGCCGCTGATGTCGTCACCCAAACGGCCGAATGCCGTGCGGCCCAATCCCACCAGCGTGATGTCGGCCGAACTCATACATCCTCCTCGACCGGTCGGAATGCGTAGCCCGTCGCGTGCTCGCCGTCGGGGGTGTCCCAACGGTGCGGCACCAGCCGCATGCGTGCGGCGGTGCGCAACTCATCGGGTCCGGCGTCGAGCAGTGATTCCACAATGACCTCGCCGAGATCGATGTACCCGACGCAGAACGGGGTGAATCCCTCCGGCGGTGCCACAAACGGCGGCTTCGGACAGAACGTCTGCACGGTCCATGTCCACAGGGTTCCCTCGCGCGGCAGGGCCACCTCACTCATCGAGCGGGTCGTGCAGCGCGGGCAGTCGGACTGCGGAGGGAATGTGGTGGTCGTGCAGGTCGTGCACCGAGAACCGGCCAGTTGCAGCGGATCTCGTGCGGCGAACAGTTGCGATGTCGGGCTCACGCGGACTCCTCGGACAGCTGGACCAGTGCCTTCCCCACGTTGCCGCCGGTCAGCATCGACAAGAACGCATCCGGGGCGTTCTCGATCCCGGTGCTCACCGTGGCCTGCGAACGCACCTTGCCCTCGCGCAGCCATGCCGAGACGGTCGCCTCGAACTCGGCGCGCAGGTCCTCGTGGTCGCGGACGATGAAACCCTGGATGGTCAAACGCTTCAACGTCGCCTGAATGAGATGGCTGATGGCCGGTGAGCTGTCGCGATCTCGCATGTCGGAGATCATGCCGCACAATGCTACTCGGCCACGCTCGCGCAGCGCGTACAGCGCGGCCACGAGATGCTCGCCGCCGACGTTGTCGAAGTAGAGGTCGATACCCGCCGGCGCAGCCGCGTCGAGACCGGCGGACAGGTCGTCGCGATAGTCGATCCCGGCGTCGAAACCCAACTCGTCGACGAGGAAGCGGGCCTTCTTCGGACCGCCGGCGCTGCCGATCACCCGGTCGGCGCCGAGCAGACGGGCGAACTGACCGGCAGCGCTGCCGACCGCGCCGGCCGCCGCGGAGACGAACACGGTGTCGCCCTTCGCAAGCCGGCCCGCGCGGGTCAGCCCCACATAGGCGGTGAATCCGGTCTGGCCGAGGATGCCCAGCCAGTCCGGCAGCGCCGCCGTCGACGGATCCACCGGGGTGGCCGTTGCCGCGTCGACGACGGCGTGTTCGCGCCACCCGAGGCGATGGCGGACGTGGCTGCCCACGGCCACCGCCGGTAGGGTGCTCGCGATCACCTCACCCACCGCCGACCCATCCAGTGGATCGCCGACGGTGAAGTTTGTGGTGTAGTGCTTTTCCGTGGTCTCCATCCGGCCGCGCATCGCCGGGTCCACGCTCATGTAGATGTTGCGGACCAGGAGCTGTCCATCGCGGAGTTCGGGCACCGGGGCCGTGACCACGTCGAAGTTCTCCGGGCCCGGTTCACCGTCCGGACGCGAGGCGAGGGTCACCATCCGGGTCTTTGCCACGGAAGACGTCATGAGCTCTCCTAGAACTGGACTCGGCTGACGAATCCACCGTCGACGACGAGGTTCGTGCCGGTGATGTACGAAGCCGCCGGGCTGCCGAGGAAGGTGACAGCGCGTGCCACATCCTCGGGAGTGCCGAGGTGGCCCATCGGGATTCGTTTCTGGATCGCCTCGTAGAACTCGGTGCGACCTTCCTTGATCCGCTCCCAGGTGCCGCCGGGGAACTCGACCGGGCCGGGGGAGACGGTGTTGACGCGAATGCCCTGCGGGGCGAGAGTGCGAGCCAGGGCTGCCGCGTGGTGGATCACACCGGCTTTGGCGGCGCCATAGGAGTTCGGGCCGGTCGGCGGCAGCGTGTCGAATGCGGACGTGGTTCCGATCGAGACGATCGCCCCGCTGTCGCTGTCGGACAGTCGCGGGATCGCGGCTTCGCAGAGCCGGACGAAAGCCAACAGGTCGGCGCGGAAGCTGGTCTCCCACTGCTCCGGGCCCTTCTGCGTGCCCACGGAGGCATTCGAGACCACGAGGTCCAGCCCACCGAGTTGGGCGACGGCGTCGGCGACGAACGGCTCGATGGCGGCGTCATCGGAGATGTCGAGGGTGGCCGTGTGCACCGTCGCGCCGGTGGCGCGCAGTTCTTCGGCGGTCTCCTTGAGTGCTTCCTCGCCGCGTGCGCAGATGGCGAGATCGACGCCTTCGGCGGCGAGTTGGGTGGCGATGGCCTTGCCCAGGCCCCGGCTGGCGCCGGTGACGATGGCCTTGCGGCCGGACAGTCCGAGATCCATGATGTGATCCTTTCTCGCGGTCGCCGGTTCGGCGCAGCCGCTGGTGGTCGGGGCCGTTGGTTCGGATCGGCCGTGATTCGGGCCTGATCAGGGCTGTCGGATCAGGCCGAGGGGATCAAGAGGTGAGCGGGCGGCGGCCCAGGAAGGCCATGAGTCGGGCGGTCGGCCCGTCCGACGGCGCGGGGGCCAGTTCGGGCGCGAACGCGCGCGGCCGTCGGATCGCCTCGTCGGGCAGCGATCGGAAGAAGCCGTTCATGTACTCCAGCCAACCCGCCGGCAACTCCTCGTCGATGCCGAGCGATTGGGCGAGATCCCAGCGATGGATCGCGAAGTCGCAGCCGTGAAAGCGCAGCTTGGCGTGCGGGGAGTCGTCAGCCAGCGGCCATCGCCCGTCGAGATCGGACACCTTGAGCTGCGCGCGCAACGCGGCGGAGGTCTCCCGCCACCGATCCAGGGCGGGCCCAGTCGATTCCGGCGCGACCCAGGTCGCTCCCCGCAGGAAGGCGACCGCGCGGTCGGCGGTGTCGGCGGTGTGCTGCACCAGATCCTCGATCGTCCATCCGTCGCATGTGGTGTCGCGCCCGAATTGGTCGGCGTTCACCTCGGCGACTCGCTCGTCGAACAGGGCCATGCCGCCGATCAACAGGGAGCGAAGTGATTGTGGTGTGGCGACCTTCTGGTCTCGGTCGGGACCGGTGTCCACTGAATTGCTCATCGGGCCGTCATCTCCTCGGTGTGTCGGTTTCGGAGCGAGCGTTTGTCGACCTTGCCCATGGCGTTGCGCGGGAGTTCGGTGATCTGTCGGAACGCGCGTGGCACCTTGTAGCCGGCCAGGGATTCCTTCATGAACGAGATCAGCTCTGTCTCATCGGTTTCGGTGTCGCCGGATGGCACGACCAGAGCTAGCAGCGACTCGCCGAGATCGGGGTGGGGCACGCCGATGACGGCGACCTCGGCCACATCGGGGTGTTGCTGCAGGACGCGTTCGATCTCCGCCGGGTAGAGGTTGACCCCACCCGAGATCACCATGTCGGAGATTCGATCGGTGACATAGACGAACCCGTCGTCGTCGACGTACCCGACATCGCCGAGAGTCGCGACACCGGGCGCAAGATGTGCCTTGGCGGTCTTTTCCGGGTCCTCGTGGAACTCGACGTCGTACTCGGGGGGAGTGCGAAAGCCCAGGACGCCCACCTCGCCCGCGGGGAGCGCGGTGCCGTCCTCGTCGAGCACCACAGCCTCGAACGGGGGGATCGCGCGCCCCACCGACCCGGGATGCTCGAGCCATTCGGTGCTGTTGATGCGGCACACCGTGCCGATCTCGCTGCCGCCGTAGGACTCCGTGAGTACGGGGCCCCACCACTCGATCATCGAGCGCTTGACGTCGGGTGGGCATGCCGAGCCGGTGTGGGCCACCGACACCAGCGACGACATGTCATAGCGCTCGCGGGTCTCCGGCGGCAGATCCAGCAATCGGCGGAAATGGGTGGGCACCATCACCGACGACGTCACCCGGTGACGTTGGATGAGCTCCAAGACGTGCTCGGGGTCGAACTTGCCTCCGACGATCACCGGACGACCGGACACGAGGTGTCGCAGCGAGGTCAGCGGGCCGTTGTGCTGCAGCGGCCCCACCACCAGGTGCGGGCCCTCGGGGAAGCTCTGCTTGGCGGACAGGGCGTCGGCGTAGTCGGCGGCCGTGGCGAATGTCCTCGGCAGCCACCGGACCTCGGTACCACGGGCCCGACCGGTGGTGCCGGAGGTGTACACCAGTGGGGGATGGGGCGCGCGATCCGACGCGTGCTCGCCCGCCGCGCTCCGGGTCGAAACCGATGCCGGCCACGGCTGCTGAGACCCGGTCGGCTCGATCCCGTGCACGATGACCGGAATGTCCAGGGCGGTGGCGGCTCCGGTTGCGGCCGCAGCGCTGCTCGGGCCTGACACGACCCCGGCGGCGCGCGCGTCGGTCAGCTGATCGATCAGTTCGGTGTCGGTCAGCTGCCGGGAGAGCGCGACGGTCCCGATACCGGTAAGGATGCCCGCGACGTGGGCGATCATGGTCTCCACTCGGTTCTCGCCGAGGACTCCGATGCGCCGCTCGGGCGAGTCGACCAGATCCTCGAACGCTGCGGCGGTGGTCTCGACCTCCGCAGCCAGTTCACTCCAGTCGAGGCTGCGGATGTCGTCGACCAGCGCGATGCTTTCCGGCTCGGCGGCGGCGCGGAGTCCGATGCTTCCGAGTCTCACGATGGTGCCTCCTTGGGGTGGCGTCTGTCCGACGCGCGACCACCTCATCATCGCTACTAACGCTATTACATGTCAAGAAACTACGAAGATCTTCTTGCCCAACTGGCCAACTGGTCGGTGGTGACGCCTTCTTTGGACCCCGAGGTCAGTCCGCCATCGACCATCACCGTGGTTCCGCTGACGAATGCGGCCTCGTCGCTGGCCAGCCACACCGCGGCATTGGCGACGTCCTCGGGTAGTCCGTGGTGTCCGCGCAGCGGGGTGCGCTTGCGGAAGGCCTCGGCCATCTGCTCCGGATCGTCCGGGTCGTCGACGACCCGGCTGATCGTCATCGGGGTGACGATCTTGCCCGGGCCGATCGCCACCACGCGAATGCCGTGGGTGGACAGTTCGGCGGCGACGTTGCGCGTCAGACCCACCACGCCCGCCTTGGCACCCGCGTAGAGATGCGGCCCCCAGCCTCCCTGCACTCCGGCGATACTGGTTGTAGACAGGATCACTCCTGCACCAACGGGTTTCATCACTCGTGCGGCATGCTTCATGCCCAGGAACACCGACCGCAACAGCACCGCTGTCACGAATTCGAACTCATCGAGCCGGAGTTCGTCGATGGGGCCGGAGGCGCCCACGACGCCGGCGTTGTTGAACATGCAGTCCAGTCGGCCGTGGCGGGTGACCGCGTCGTCGACCAGACTCGCGACGTCGTCCTCGGATGTCACGTCGCACCGGCGGAAAGCTGCGCGCGGACCGAGTTCCTCGGCGATCGCGTGACCCTGTGCCTCGTTGATGTCGGCGAGCAGGACGTCGGCGCCCTCCTCGGTCATGCGGCGTGCGCTGGCCTGACCCAATCCGCTCGCGGCACCCGTGACGATGATGACCTTGCCTTCGAGTCGTCCCGGCATCGTCTACCACCTTCCTTCGTGTTTCGACAGATGAACACGTGTAAGTGTTCAGCAACACTATGCACAGAAAGGTGGTGCTTTGCCCAGAGGCAATCTCGGGGTCAGACGCGGTCGTCGGCAGGGGTGAGCACCCGGGTGCACAGGGCGACGAACTCGTCGCGGAAGCGTCGCGGTCCCAGGGTTCGATAGGTGGAGTCCAGCGAGAGTTCGGCGCGCAGTGCGGATTCGAGGACGGTGTTGAGAGCCACTGCGTCCACGGCTGCACTCGTCGGTGTGCGGACCGGTTCGGCCCGGACGATCGCCGCGGTGGCTGCAGCGACAGCGCGCGCCGTGTAGGCCTGTCGCGCCACCTCTATCGCCACGTTGACGCCCTTGGATGTCACGAAGTAGACGGTCGCATGTGCGCGGCGACCGATCGCGTCGTCGAGCAGGTGGCCACACACGTCGATGACGTCCTGAAGTGACGCTGCCTGGCCCCACCACTCCTCGGCGTGTGTGGCCCACGACTCGCCGAAACTGCTGACGACCTCTTGAAACAGCTCGTCGCGCGACGAGAAGTGGTAGTAGAACGCCGCCGGGGTCATGTTCACGTGGCGGACGATCTCGGCGATGGTCACCAGATCCGGGGGTTTCACGGCGAACAACTCGACCGCGCCCTCGATCAGCTGATATCGGCGGGACGGCCGGTGCGCTGGCCTGCGCCTGGATTCTGGCATGGCGCTACACTATCGGACAGTCGCCCCGTTCCTTTTGCGTGAGGGTCTGCGGTACCGAGAGGGGAGAACGCGTTGGGATCACCAGAGGTCGTCGGCGCCAAGCCGGCGCATCGGCCGTCGCGTCGCCAGGAGCTGGTCCAAGCAGCCATCGGAGTCTTTGCACGTAACGGCTACGCCGAGTCCAGTGTGGAGCAGATCGCGGAGGAGGCCGGTGTGGTGCCGACCGCGATCTACTACCACTTCGGCACCAAAGAGGAGCTGTTTCACGAAGCCCTCAAGTGCGCGATGGACGAATTCAGTGACGCGATCTCGACGCTGCGCACCAGCGGCGAACCCGCCGGCGGCGATGTTCTGCGGGACGTGGTGCGGGCCGGTTGGAACTGGTGGGAGTCCCATCCGAACGAGAGCTTGTTGATCGGGCGGTACTCGCAGTCGACCACCGGCCGGGCGCTCGAGCTGCGTGGAGAGTGGGAAGATCGTCACGCTGCCCGCGCCTATGACTACCTGAGTGCGAATTCGGGCACGCCCAAGTCCAGTCGACTGGCCCGCGAACAACAGGCGGTGAGCACGCTCAAGATCCGCGCGTTGCTCGATGTGATTCTGTCGGCTGAGGCGTCGACGCTGCCCGGTGGGCCGCTGGCCGGGCACGATTCCGAAGAACTCGCCATGGAACTCGCAGAGGTGTGTGTCCGGCTCATGAACAACTGACCATCCGGCGGGCCGACGGCCGAGGAGGCCGCCGGCCCGCAGTGGCGTGCAGGTGCGGTGTCTACTGCATCGACCGCAGGCGTGCGCCGCCGTCGTGATAGTCCATCTCGTAGCCGACCTTCTCGCCGTCGAAGACGAGGTAGCTCATGCCCGGCACGCTCCACCGGCGACCGACGTACTCCTCCCCGAGTGAGGTGTCGGTCTGAGTGGCCGTCATCGTCCACGTCATCGCGAGGCCGTCCGGGCGGTGCCAGAACTCGCCGGTGGGTTCGAGGATCAGGTCGGGATAGCGCTTGAGGCCGTGTCCGAAATAGGCGCGGATGTTTTCCCAGCCCTCGTATCGTCCACCGACCGAATCCTCGAGAACCGGTGTGTCGCTGAGGTAATGGGCCGGCGCGTCGAGGTCTCCGCTGGACCATGCCGCGAACAGCGCCTTGACCACTGCTTCCCGTTCCTCGCGCTCGGAGATCGTCATCTCGGCATCCTTTCGTCGTGACCACGGGCTATAGATTCTGGAGTCAATCTACAGTATGGTGGCCCTGACAGTGAACGACAGCCCTCGGAAGGAAGTCCCGTGCTCATTGGGATGGACGAGTACCCGTTCCATCAGATCGCCGAATCCTTCGCGGGTGCCGCGACCGGCGATCCGTCCTGGAATGACGGACATTATTTCGGTATCACCGATCACGACGGTCGGGTCAGTCTGACCGCAAGCATCCGCCTGTACCCCAACAACGACGTGATCGACGGGTTCGTCTGCCTTCGTCATCGCGACAAGCAGTACAACGTCCGCGTGTCCCGCCGGCTGCGCCCCGACATCGACACCCTGCGAGTCGGACCGCTCGGTATGGAGATCGCCGAACCGATGAAGTCGGTGCGCCTGTTCCTCGAGCCCAACGAACGCGGCATCGAGCTGGATCTGTTGTGCACCACCACGGTTACGCCCGTACGCAGTCCGGTGGAGACCACCCGCATCGACGGCCGTCTGGTCAGCGAACGCACCACCTACGAGGTCACCGGCTCGGTCGCCGGATGGGTGCGGGTGGCCGACGAGCGCATCGAACTGCGCGACGACACCGCATCGTTCTTCCGCAATCATTCCTGGGGTATGCACCCGGGTCGTGGTGGGCCGCGTACATACGCCGCGCCCGGGCAGTCCAAGCGCCGGACTCCCGGCGTTCGTCAGTGGGTGCTGTTCCGCACACCCGGATCGGGTGGGCACTTCTTTCTCGACCCGAGCGGTCGGCGCGCATCCGGCCGGGGAGTGCTGATGTACCCGGACCGGCTGGTCGACGTCACCGAGGTCGAGTCGGCGCCCGAGTTCCACGACGGCGGCCGACGGCTGTCGGGCGGCAGCTTCACCCTCACCGCCGCCGATGGCGCGGTCACCACCTACAAGGTGACCGACCTGGGGTGGGTGTACTGCCAGGGTGGAGGCTACTTCGGTGGCTGGGACGACGGGCTCGGGCAGGGCGTGTTCCGCGGCGATTCCTACGCCGAGGGCGAGGTCTGGGACGTCTCCCATCCCACCACGGTGGTCGACGAGAGCGGTCGTTCGTTCGAGTTCGACCACGACTGGGCGGAGAACTTCGTCCGGCTCACCGGCCCGGACGGTGTCGGGGCCGCCCACTACGAATGTGTGGTCATCCGGGAGGCCGAGCAGTGGAGTTGAGTGATCTGCGCAGTCGCGCCGAGATCTCCGACGCGCTGGCTGCGCTGGCCTGGGCGCAGGACCGTAAGGACTGGGCGCACGTGCGCGCGGCCTATCTGCCCGACGCCACCTACGTGCATCCCGGTGGCCGTCTCGAGGGCGCCGACGCCATCGCCGACCGCACCTCACGCGCGCTCGACCTCCTCGATTCCTCCCAACACCTCGTGGGATCGATCGTGATCGAGGTGTGCGGATCGCACGCCACCTCGCTCGCCCAGTTCCAGGCGGTACACGTCCGCGAAGACGCTGTGGGCGGCGAGCTTTACACGATTGCGGGCAGTTACACGGACCGCTGGACGCTCACCGAGGGCGGTTGGCGCATCGCACATCGTGAACAGCAGTACTACTGGCGCACCGGCAACCGCGAGGTCGTGGTGCCGACCGACCTAGGAGACAAATCGTGACCGATCTGACGAACCGAACGGTGCTGATCACCGGAGCCAACCGTGGATTGGGCGTGAGTCTGGTCGACGTCGCCCTCGCGCGAGGAGCGAGCAAGGTCTACGCGGCCGCGCGAAACCCGGAAATGCTCGCCGAGGCGGTCGCCGCCGCGGACGGACGCGTGGTACCGGTGCGGCTGGATGTCACCGACCCCGCGCAGATCGAGGAGGCGGCTGCGGTCGGCGACGTCGACCTCGTGATCAGCAATGCCGGCATCACCTGCCAGGTGCCCATCGTCGCCACCGACAACATCGACGACTTCCGGAAAACCATGGAGGTCAACTACTTCGGCACGATGAATCTGGTGCGAGCGTTCGCCGATCAGATTCGGTCGCGCTCGGGCGGGTTCGTGTTCATTCTGTCGGTGGCCGCGGTCTCGCTGTCGCGCAGCGCACCCGCCTACAGCGCCAGCAAGGCGGCCACGCTGATGCTCGCATCCTCGGTACGCGAGGAACTGCGTGCCGACGGCGTGGAGGTGACCGTATCGCTGCCGGGCTGGATCGACACCGACATGGCCGCCGCGCTTCCCGGGGAGAAGGCGACTCCCCGTGAGGTCGCCGAACGCTCCATCGACGGCCACCTGGCCGGTGACGCGGTGGTGTGGCCCGATCGCTTCGCCGAACTGGTCCGCGACACCGTCGACGACCAGATGCTCGACCTGCTCACCCGGCCGCGTGACGTCATGAACGCACTCGCCCAGCAGTTCACCCGGACCAGCGCATGACCGAGCTGCTGTTGGTGCGTCATGCCCGGCCCCGCTCGGGCGGATTCGACCCGGAACTCGATGAGGTCGGTCGCGCGCAGGCGCATGCGCTGGCAGCGCAGCTGGCCGGCGAGCCACTGACCGCTGTGGTGTGCAGCGACCTGCGGCGAGCCTGCGAGACCGCCGAGATCATCGCCGCCGAACACGACCTCGTACCCACCCCGATGGGCGGTCTACGGGAGTGGGGACTCCCGGCGGATTCGATGGAGTACGTGGCGTTGGAATCGCTGGCCGCCGACCATCCCGGTGTCCGGGCCCTCGACGAGGGCCGGTTCATGGATTTCGTGCCCAAGCGGGTGGACGTGCCCGCGTTCCAGCAGGTCGTACGGGACACTTTCGACGCCATCCTCGAAGCGCACCCCGCCGGTCGGGTTGCCGTGGTCTGTCACGGCGGGACCATCAACGCCTATGTCGGCCAACTCGTGGCCATCCCCGACGTGTTCTGGTTCCACCCGGACTACACGAGCGTCTCGCGACTGGAGCGTCGGCCCAGCGGTCGGGTGGTGATTCGGTCCCTCAACGAGGCACATCACCTCTTAGTGGAATCCGAGTAGAAAAAGTCTGCCCGAAAGCCTAGGCAAGAGACCGCCTGGACAGTTAAAGTAGTCGTACTACAGAATCTATCGAGGGCTGTTGCCCAGAACACAGAAAGCGAAGGGGTACGGCATGCGTGCACTGGTACTCGGAGGCTCGAGCTTCGTGGGGGGTCGCCTGGTCCAGCGGTTGCTCGCGGACGGCGACGACGTCACCATCCTCAACCGGGGGAAGTCGGCTCCGGCCCCGGCGGGTGTGCGCACCCTGACTGCGGACCGCCGCGACATCGCGTCGATGCGCACTGCGCTGGCCGGTACCAAATGGGACGTCGTCTACGACGTCTCCGGTTACATCATGGCCACCGATGCCGAGAACTTCACCGGCCTCGTCGACATCCTCGAGGGCAACGTCGGGCGTTACGTCTACGTCTCCTCGGTGATGGCGTATGCGCAGGCGGGTCTGTTTCCCTGGACCGAGGACTTCGCGCAGCGTGACGAACCGCCGACCACCTACGGTGGCTTCAAGGTCTTTGCGGAGAACCTGCTGCTCGAGCGTCACCGCGCCAACGGCCTGCCGGCCACGATCGCGCGGCCGGCGGCCATCTACGGTCCCGACAACAACATCTTCGACATGGAGTCGGCGATGTTCCTGCGTCTGCGCAACAACCTGCCCGTGTTGCTGCCGCACGGTGGGTTGGTCACCGGTTCGTTCGGCCATGTCGACGACTTCGTCGGTGCGCTGCGTGCGATGGCCACCGCCGACGCCGCGGTCGGGGAGATCTTCAACGTGACCGGCTCCGGGATCACCGCCGCCGCCTACGTTCAGACTCTCGCCGAGATCGTCGGCGTGACGCCCGAGGTCATCCACGTTCCCGATGACATGCTCGACGAGCTGGAGAAGCCCGCGTTCTGCCGACTGTTCCGCGCCCGCCACCACGGCGTGCTGTCGACGCAGAAGATCGAGGACGTCCTCGGCGTGCCGCCGGAGCGTGGATTCCAGGTCGGCCACGAACAGACCTACGAGTGGTTCCTGAGCAGCCCGCTGGCCGGTGAAGCCTCGAATCTGGCAGACCCGCTGTGGGGCAAGGGTTTCGACCTGCAGTACGAGGAAGAGATCGTGCGCCGGCTGGGGGCGATGGCATGAGCCGCTCGCAGTCCAATCACGACGTCGCCCTGTGGCGTTCGGTGCAGGCGACACTCGAGGACCAGATCATCCCCGTCCTCGGACCCGGTATCGAACGCGACAACGCCCGCCAGCTGACCGGTGTGGCCCGCTACGTGCTCGCCCGTGAAGCCGACTCCGCCGAGCGTGACAGCGGGCTCGCCGACACTCTCGGCATGCCCGACGCCGAGGAGGCCGAGCTGTTGAGTCGGGCGGCGGATCTGCTGGTCGAGAACGTCACCGCCAACGGCTCGTCGACCGACGTCACCGCCGTCCGCAAGCACCTGCTCGACCGGCTTGCCGTCGACATCGCCGACGCCGCCCCGCTGCTGGAGACCTTCTCGGGACATGCGCCCGTGGAGGCCTCCGAGGACGCGGTCGAGGTGCCCGAACTCGGTGCTCTCACAACGTGGTTCGCGGCCAAGATCGGCGAACCTGTCGACCTGGGCCTGTCCGTGATGGTCGGGGGGCACTCACGACGGATGCTCAATGCCAAGGTGACGACGAGCAGCGAGGTGCTCGAACTGATCGTCCGGATCGAACAGGGCGGCATGTTCGGCACCGAGGGCACTTCCGAGGCCCGGGTGATGAAAGAGGTATCCGAGGCCGGTTATCCCGCGCCGAATGTGCGCTGGATCGAGACCGACGAATCCGTGCTGGGGCAGCCCTTCTTCGTGATGGACCGCGTGCCCGGTACGCCCGTCGTCGAGGATCCGGCGGTGATCGACACCTATGTCGCGAAACTGCACGAACTGCACCAGCTCGACCCCGTCGTGGCGACTGCCGGTCTCGGCCCGGTCCCCGAGTCGGGGGAGGCGGCCATCTCCGCGATGATCGACCACTGGCTGGGCATCTACCGCGACTCCGTGGAGCACCGGATCCCGCTACTCGAGGAGTGTGCGGAGTGGTTGCGAGTCAACCTGCGGCCGACCGGCCCAGTGGTGCTCGTGCACGGTGATCCCGGGCCGGGCAACTTCCTGCACGTCGACGGTGAGATTACCGCGCTCACCGACTGGGAACTGGCCCATTACGGTGACGCCGCCGAGGACTGGACCTACTTCGGTGCCATCCGCGCCCGTCGCATGCACGACGCCGCCACCTGGCGCTCGATCTTCACCGAGCATGCCGGCGTGACGTTCGACGACGAGGACTGGTTGGCCTGGGAGGGCTTCAACCAGTTCAAGGGCGCCTGCGTGAACCTCACCGCCCTACGCATCTTCAACGAGGGTGTCATCACCACACCCAACCTGCTGGCCATCGGAACCGCTGTACACCTGCGTTTCCTGAACCGGCTCACCGAGATCGTCGGACAGCTCCGCTGACCGCCGATCGACCCGATGGAGGAATTGCGATGACCACCACACACAACCGCGACATCGAGACCGCGCAGCCGCAGTCCGGTGAGGCGAACAAGGCGGTGCCGTGGTACGACCTGGTCCACCAGGATGCGATCGCCCTGCCGGAGTACTTGCGCGAGGCGCATCACTACACCCCGCGCAGCACCGAGGTGCCGTTGGATCGCTACACGTCTCGGGAGTGGCATGAGGCGGAGAAGAAGCATCTCTGGCGCAAGGTGTGGCAGATGGCCTGCCGCGAGGAGCATCTGCCCGAGGTCGGTAGCTATATCGTCTACGACATCGTCGGGGAGAGCTACATCGTGGTGCGTTCGCGGGACGGCATCAAGGCGTATGTGAACGCCTGCCTGCATCGCGGCCGAACCCTGAAGGACTATGACGGCCGTTGCAGCGAGTTCCGTTGCAGCTTTCATGGTTTCACCTGGCGACTGGACGGCTCGCTGCGCTTCATCCCGGCCGCCGGCGAACTCCCGGAGGTGGAACTCGACAGCCCGAAGTGGGCGCTGCCGGAGGCCAAGGTCGGCACATGGGGCGGATTCGTCTTCATCAACCCCGATCCGGATGCCGAGCCACTCGAGGACTTCCTCGGTGACCTGCCCGATCACTTCGCACGCTGGAACTTCGAGCAGCGCTATCTCGAGGCGCATGTGGCAAAACTGCTGCGCTGCAACTGGAAGGTCGCCCAAGAGGCCTTTGACGAAGGCCTACACCTCGGTGCCACCCATCCGCAGTCGTCACCGTATGTCGGCGACATCAACGCCGCGGTCGACGTGTACGGCAACTACGCCCGCCAGATCAGTCCGTCCGGCACGCCGGTGGAGGACCTGCCCGTTGACGTGGAGGACGTCGACATCGTCAAGCGCATGCTTGACATCCGTGAGGGCGAGGCACTGCCGATCCCGTTCCAGCAGGATTCAACTGCCCGCGGCAGCATGTCGGGGGCAGCTCGGGAGCGGTGGCGTGCGGCGATCGGGGACGAGGCCGACGACGTGTCCGACGCCGAGCTGATCGATCACTGGAACTACGCGATCTACCCTAATTTCCATCCGTGGGGTGGCTACAACCGGATCGTGTACCGCTTCCGGCCCAACGGAGACCGCCACGACGAGTGCATCTTCGAGGTCATGTTCCTCACACCCTATCGAGGCGAGCGTCCCAAGACCGCCGAGTGCACCTGGGTCGGTTTCGACGAGTCGGCCGCCGAGAAGGCCCCGGAGCTTTCGACTCTGGCGATGGTGATGGACCAGGACTGCTTCAACATGGAGGCAGTTCAGCGGGGACTGATGACGACCCGTCGGTCCACCGCGCTGTTGACCACCTACCAGGAGTCGATGATCGCCTGGCGTCACGACCTGCTCACCGACTGGGTCGAGAACGCTGAACAGGGAGACGGCTCGTGAGCGCGAATCGCAGGACGTATCAGGAGATGGCCGGCGACGAGATCGTCCAGGGCGCCATCCGAAATCCGTGGAACCCTCGTGCCGCCTACGTGTTCGACCCCGACTCGCACACCGTGGTCGTCACCATGGGGTCGCGGTGGGGGCGGTTCACGGCCAACGGTGAGCATCTCGAGGGACCGCTGTTCGAAGCCGACCCGGAACTGTGCATCTGGATGTCGCGGCCACGCCCGAAGAATCACCATCGCACCAGTCGAGTTGTGGAGGCCACCGGTGAGCGCTGAGACCATCGAACAGATCGACGGCGTCGATCTGCGCCCGGCCGCCTACATCGACGGCACCTGGCACCACGGCGACGACACGACCACCGTGACCGATTCGGCCACCGGTGCGCCGGTCGGCAGCATCGAGATGGCCTCGCAGCAGCAGGCCGTAGCCGCCGTGCAGGCCGCCGAGCTGGCGTTCGAGCAGTGGTCGCAGACTCCGCTGTCCGAGCGACGCTCGATACTGGAGAAGCTCACCGCCGGTCTGCGGGCCCGTAGTGGCGACATCGCGACGACGACGGCTGCCGAGGTCGGCAGCGTGATGTCGTTCGCCGAGCGTGTGCAGGCGGGTCTGCCCGTACGGGTGCTGGACTCGACACTCGACGTGATCGACGAGGTCGACCGCGAAGAGGTCATCGGAACCTCGCGGGTACTGGGTCGGCCTGTCGGCGTCGTGGCCGCCATCACCCCGTGGAACTACCCGCTGTACCAGGCGATGGGCAAGATCGCGCCCGCGCTGGCAGCCGGGTGCACCGTCGTGCTCAAACCTCCGCAGTTGGCGCCGCTGACCGCATACGACCTCGTCGACGAACTCGAGAAGGCCGGTCTGCCACCCGGGGTGCTCAATGTCGTGCAGGGCAGCGGGCGGGCGCTGGGCGAGGTCCTGTGTGATCATCCGTCAGTCGACATGGTGAGCTTCACCGGATCGACCGGGGCAGGATCGACAATCGCGGCGACCGCCGCGCGGACTGTCAAGAAGGTCGCGCTCGAACTCGGCGGTAAGTCCGCCAATGTGCTCCTCGACGACGCGGATCTCGACAAGGCGATCCCGAGTGCCGTGCGCTACTTCCTGATGAACAACGGACAGACCTGTGCGGCGCTCACCCGATTGGTGGTGCCGCGACGTCTCAAGGCGGAGGTCGAGGAGCGGATCGTGGCCGAGGTCGGTACCCAGGTCGTCGGCGATCCGCGCGATCCGGCCGCCACGGTGGGGCCGATGGTCAGTGATGCACAGCGGCGCAGCGTCGAGGGCTACATCTCGCGCGGGATCTCCGGGGAAGGTCGGCTGCTGGTGGGTGGCCTCGACGTTCCGGAGCATCTCGCCGGGGGCCACTACGTGATGCCCACGGTCTTCGGCGACGTCGATCCGTCGGCGGTGATCGCGCAGGAGGAGATCTTCGGTCCGGTGCTCGTCATCCACACCGTGGACGACGACGACGCGGCCGTCGCGGTCGCCAACGACTCGCCGTATGGCCTGTCCGGAGGCGTGTGGTCGCGTGATCGGGACCGGGCGGTCTCGGTGGCACGGCGACTGCGGACCGGTCAGGTCGCGATCAATGGCGCCTCTTTCAATGCGGCCGCCCCCTTTGGCGGGTTCAAACAGTCCGGATACGGCCGCGAACTCGGTCGACACGGTTTGCACGAGTACCTGGGGCCGCAGTCGCTCCAGTTCCACGAGTGAGGACGACATGACAGACACGCTCACCAACCCCGGTGTCACCGGCACGTCCGGCGACGGCGCACCGCCGCACGACGACCGGTTGGCGATGCATCGGATGATGTTGGAGATCCGCTACTTCGAGGAGGCCTGGACCCGGCTCTTCCATCGCGGTGCCACCGGTCCCGGGCACTCGTCGATCGGCATGGAGGCGATCGCGGCTGCCTTCGGCACACTCATGCGCCCCGGCGATTCCACCTACGCGACCTACCGCGGTCACGCGCACACGCTGGCCCGTGGGGTGCCGGCGGATGCCACGATGGCCGAACTGCTCGGGCGAGCCACCGGCATCAACGGCGGCAAGGGCGGATCCATGCACCTGACGAGCGTCGAGCACGGGATGATGGGTTCCTACGCCATCGTGGGTGCGCACCTGCCCATCGCCGCCGGGACGGCGCTGGCGGCCAAATACCGGGGCACAGACGACGTCACCGTGTGCTTCTTCGGTGACGGGGCGACCAACATCGGCGCCTTCCATGAGGCGCTCAACCTGGCGGCGACGTGGTCGCTGCCGGTGGTGTACGTGTGCGAGAACAACCATTACATGGAGTACACCGCGATCAGCGAGGTGACCGCGGTGCCTCGGCCCGCTGCCGACCGTGCGGCAGCCTACGGGCTCGACGCCATCGTCGTCGACGGCAACGATGCGGACGTGATGTACGCCGCGGCAGACGCGGCCATCGCGCGGGCGCGCTCGGGCGCGGGCCCGTCGTTGATCGAGGCGATCACCTATCGGCATCTGGGACATGCCAGTTCCGACCCGGGTAAGTACCGCCCGGCCGACGAGGTCGAGGAGTGGAAGGGCCGCGACCCCATCCCGGCTTACCGCGAGCGACTGCGCGACGCCGGGGTCGGTGCGGACGAACTGGACGCGATGGAGCAGCAGGCGCGCGAGATGGCCGACAAGGCAGCCACCTTCGCGGTCGAATCGCCGCTGCCGTCGGTGGACGGGGTCGACAAGAACGTGTGGGCAGACGGAGGTTCGGCATGGCGGAGATGACATATCGATCAGCGGTCGGGCGTGCGATCGCGCAAGAGATGCGCAACGACGACCGCGTGTTCCTGATCGGTGAGGACGTGGCCAAGGCCGGTGGCGTCTTCAAGACGACCGGCGGGTTGCTCGACGAGTTCGGCCCCGAACGCGTGATGGACACCCCGATCTCCGAACAGGCGATCATCGGTGCGGCGATGGGTGCGGCGTCCTCGGGTCTGCGACCGATCGCCGAGATCATGTTCGCCGACTTCGTTCTGGTGACCCAGGACATCGTGGCCAACCAGATCGCGAAGGCCCGGTACATGACCGACGGGCAGATGAACCTGCCGCTGGTCATCCGCTTCGGCTCCGGCGGCGGGTTGCGTTTCGGCGCACAGCATTCGCAGTCGGTGGAGAACTGGATGATGATGATCCCGGGTCTCAAGGTGGTGGCGCCGTCGACGCCGCGCGATCTGATCGGACTGTTCGCGGCCGCGGTGCGTGACCCGGACCCGGTGATGTTCATCGAGCACAAGGGTCTGCTCGCGAGCAAGGGCGAGGTGCCCGACGGCGAAATCGTCGACGAGCTCGGTGTGGCCAAGGTGCTCCGTGAGGGCCGCGACGCCACTATCGTCGCGGTCGGGATGATGGTCGGGCGGGCGCTGGCAGCGGCCGATGATCTGGCGCAGCAGGGCTTTGACGTCGAGGTGATCGACGTCCGTTCGCTGGTGCCGCTGGACATGACAACGATCTTGGACAGCGTGCGCAAGACCGGCTGCTTGTTCACCGTCGAGGAGAACCCGCGGCTGTGCGGCTGGGGTGCGGAGGTCGTGTCGATCGTCACCGAGGAGATCTTCGACCACCTCGACGGCCCGACAGTGCGCATCACCACCCCGCATCTCCCGCTGCCGCACGCAGGGGTACTCGAGGACGCGGTCATACCGTCCGTGGAGCGCATTGTGGATTCCGTCTCCTCCCTCCTGGGGGCCGAGCCGCGCCGGCTCACCCCCGCCTGAACCCCGGGTGGCACGTGGGCGTGTGCGGCCTGCGTGCCACTCGGCCAGCAACCGCGGCGATTCTGATGTCTACATTCAGTAATCGTCGCGGTTTCTGCTGTTCAAGGCGACTTGAATATTCCAGCTAGTAGTAGTGAGTTTCTAGAAAGTAGCCCGGAATGGCTTGACATCGGGTGTCTGATACCGCGAAAATGGTGTGCGTGCCGTCACAGGCGGCGCAGCCCCGTGGTAGATGCCACCGACCTGACCAAGCCCCTTTGCGGGCACCAGCACAACATGGGACGGCTGATGTCGACATGAACCTGATTTCCAAAGAACGAGAGACTCTCGCCCAGAAGCGGGACTCCGGCGCGCCCTCGGTGAACCTCGAAGGCGTCAGTGTGGCGTTCGACGTTCCCGGCAAGGGCAGCATGCTGGCTGTCGACAACATCGATCTCGAGGTGCCCGCCGGACAGTTCGTCGCTCTCGTCGGGCCGAGCGGTTGCGGCAAGACCACCGCGCTGAACATGCTGGCCGGGCTGATGACGCCCAGCGCCGGGACCGTCAGCCGCTACGGCAAGCCCGTCACCGGCCCGTCGCGCGACATCGGCTACATGCTGGCCCGATCGGCGCTCACGCCGTGGCGCACGGTCCGCAAGAACGTCGAACTCGGACTCGAGATCCGCGGTATCCCCGCGAAGGAGCGCAAAGAGCGCTCGATGAACCTGCTCGAGATCCTCAAGATCGACCACTTCGCCGACGCCTTCCCGTCACAGATGTCGCACGGTATGCAGCAGCGCGTGGCCATCGCCCGCACCCTCGCCATCGATCCCGACCTGTGGCTGATGGACGAGCCTTTCGGCGCACTCGACGCGCAGACGCGGGTACGAGTGCAGACCGACTTCATGCGCATCTGGGAGGGCAGCGGCAAGACGGTGCTTTTCGTGACCCACGACCTCTCGGAGGCCGTCATGATGGCCGACCGCGTCATCGTCATGACCCAGCGACCGGCCAAGATCAAGCTCGACATGATGGTCGATGTCGAGCGTCCCCGCAACCCGCAAGAGCAACTGTTCGACCCACGGCTCGAGGAAATCGAGCGCACGCTCTGGGAGGAGCTTCGCCATGAGTTCAACTGAGCGCCACGCCACGCTCCCGCCGCCGGTGTCTCCCGACGACGACAAGCCGGCCGCGAAAGCCGGCACCACGCAACAGCAGCCGCCGCGCAAGAAGCGATCGATCAATTTCGACTGGCCGGTACTCGCCGGGCAACTCGGCATCTTCGTCGCGCTGATCGCGATCTGGTACTGGGCCGTGGAGGCCGAGTGGATGCCGCGCATGTACACGGCCACCCCGATGGAGACGTGGAACCGTCTGATCGAACTGTTCGGCCAGGAAGAGTTCTGGAACTCGATGCGGATCACCATGCAGGAGACCCTCTTCGGCTGGATCATCGGTTGTTCGGCCGGTCTCGTCGTCGGTCTCATCATGGGTCGCTGGACTCGGATGGCCCCGATTTTCGACCCCTACCTGACCTTCGCCAATGCCACCCCGAAGATCGCACTCGCGCCGTTCTTCATCCTCTGGTTCGGCGTCGGCCCGTCGTCGAAGGTCGTGCTGGCAGCAGTCATCGTCTTCTTCATCGTCCAGGTACCCACCCAGGCGGCCGTGTCGCAGGTATCGCCCGACCTCAACACCGTGGCGACCACGATGGGCGCCACCGAACTACAGAAGTTCCGCATGGTGGTCCTGCCGGGCATCATGGCTCCGGTCTTCGGCGCTTTCCGACTCGCCGCGGTCTACTCGCTGCTGGCTGTGGTCATGGGTGAATTCATCGCCGCCCGAGAGGGTTTGGGGCAGGCACTGATCACCGCTACCAATCAGTTCGACATGAGCACGGCATTTGCCCTACTGATCGTCCTCGCGACGCTGGCGGTCCTGATCAACTTCGTGGTGACCGCCGTGGAGCGCCGGCTCTTGCGCTGGCGGACCATGGAGTCGGGCGGCAAGACGGTGTCGGTGTGACCTCTCGGACGCCGCGACCGGTGGCGAGACCGTTCCCGACCGGCTCGGATGAGCTCACCGGGAGCTGGCTCGCCACCACGCTCGGATCCAGCGGGGCGCGGACCCCCGAGGTCGAGGTGAGCCGGATCGGGGAGGGGCGGGGCCACATGGGTTCCGCCTTCCGGATTCGGGTCGTCGGCGACGAGCCGGCCGACCTGCCCCGTTCTGTGGTGGTGAAACTGCCCGCCACGCAGGAAGAAGCCCGACAGACCGCCGATCGCGGGGGTCTCTACGAGCGGGAAGTGCTCTTCTTCCAGGAGATCGCGCCACGCATCCCGATGCGGGTCCCCGGATGTCATGCCGCCGGATACGCCGCGGGTGAAGGGTTCGTCCTCGTGCTCGAGGACCTCGGTGGTGCCACCGAAATCGATCAGCTCGACGGTCTCGAACCCGCCCTCGCGGTGGGGATTCTGGAGCAACTCGCCGATTTCCACGCCATGTGGTGGGAGTCCGACGAATTGGCGTCGATGACCTGGGCGACCAGACACACCGACGCACACCGCGTCGCCAACCTCACCCGAATCCTGCGCGAGGGCTGGCCACGCCTGACGGCATCGCTTGCCGATGTGTTGCCGAACGGCTGTCACGAGGCCGGCGCGGACATGGCCGACCTGCTGCCGGACGCGTTCGCGGCACTGGCGAACGCTCCGCAGACCCTGCTGCATGGTGACGTCCGACTCGACAACGTGCTGTTCGTGGACCCCGAGTCGCCGGCAGTGATCCTGGACTGGCAGAGCGTGTCGCGAGGGGCGGCGGTGATCGACGTCGCCTATTTCCTTGCACAGAACATCTCGGCCACCGAACTCGAGGTGCGCGGCGGTGAACTACTCACCGCATACCGCAACAGGCTCGCCTGCCATGGCGTCGAGATGGACACCACGGCGTTGCGTGATCAGATCGCATTGGCGATGCCGCTCACCTTCGCCGTGGCGTCGTCGCTGTTCGTGCTCGCCGACACCTCCGATGAACGCACTCGTGAGCTTGCTCGAGTGATGGCGACACGGGCTGCCGCGGCCGTCGACCACTTCGGTCATCCGCGCGACGTCTTGCAGTCGGTGTGAAGACACACGTGTGGGACAGACGGTGCGGCTCGTGAAGTCCCATGATCCGGAGAAAGGAATGAACCCCGTGTCAGACCGAGATCCCTCGGCATACCGTGGATTCCAGGGAGAGGTCGGACCGACCTTCGCGTCGTCGTCACCTTGGTGGCCGCAGCGACCGACGGCGCCGGAAGGTGCGCCCAATGTCATCGTGATGCTCGTCGATGACATGGGGTTCTCCGACCTGGCCTGCTACGGCTCCGAGATACCCACCCCGCATGCCGACGCCACCGCCGAGCGAGGCATTCGGTTTGCCAACTTCCACAGCACGCCGATGTGTTCGCCCACCCGCGCTGCGCTGATGACCGGTCGCAATGCACATGCGGCAGGCGTCGGCTTCGTCGCACACGTCGACCCAGGATTCCCCGGCTATGCGTCCGAATTGCCGGCGAATCAGCCGACCATGGCCGAGACCCTGCGAGACAACGGGTACTCCACCTTCATGGTGGGCAAATGGCATCTGTGCAAGGAACAGGACATGTCCGAGGCCGGTAGCCGACATTCGTGGCCACTGCAGCGTGGATTCGACCAGTTCTACGGCTTTCTCGAGGCGTTGACCAACTTCCACCAGCCTCACCGGCTGTATGAGGGCAACACTGTCGTGGACACCGATCAGTTCGACGACGACTATTACCTCACCGACGATCTCACCGACCGCGCTGTCCGGATGATCCGCGAGACCAAGACCGCGAATCCGGACAAACCTTTCTTCCTCTACTACTCGCACGGTGCGGTGCACGCGCCATTGCACGCCAAGGCCGACGACATCGCCCGGCACCGTGGCAACTACGACGACGGATGGGATGCCCTGCGCGCCCGCAGATTCGAGCGGCAGAAGGAACTCGGCATCGTGGGCGAGGACACCGTGCTGCCGCCGCGCAACAGCGAACCCGGTGAGGACGTACGTGCGTGGGAGTCGTTGTCCGACGATGAGAAAGCGCTCTACCCGCGGTACATGGAGGTCTATGCCGCGATGGTCGAGTCCGTTGACCAGAGTCTCGGTCGGCTTCGGGAAACCCTGGCCGAACTGGGTGAGCTGGACAACACGATCATTGTGCTGACCAGCGACAACGGCGCCTCTCGCGAAGGCAAGGCGAGTGGTACCACCGCCTACTTCCGTGACGGTGGCAGCCAGACCCGCGACGTGGATGCCAAGGTCATCGCCGAATCCCTGGAGCGCATCGACGAGATCGGTGGCCCCACCACCTGGCCGCACTATCCCCGCGGCTGGGCGATGGCGTGTAACACTCCCTTCCGGCTGTACAAGGTCTCCACGGTCGCCGGCGGTCACCAGGTGCCGATGATCGTGTCCTGGCCGCAGCGACTCGCGCCGCGCGCAGAACCCGTGCGCTGGCAGTACTCCCATGTCACCGACCTGCTGCCGACGCTCATCGACTGGATCGGTCTGGCCCCCGTGCCGGATCGCCACGGGTTGGCCGCTGATCCGATGCACGGGGTCAGCCTGCGCTCGGTGATCGAGGACCCCGAAACGCCCTCGGAGCACACCCGCCAGCACTATGAGTGCATGGGCAATCGGGCCATCTTCGACGGTGGATGGGAGGCACTCACCATCCACACCGCCAAGACGCCGTTCGCGCAGGACAACTGGCAGCTCTACGACCTCGCTGCCGATCCCACGCAGACCAACGATCTGGCAGCCGCCGAGCCGGAGCGCCTCGAGCAGTTGGTGCGTCTGTGGGAGCAGGAGGCATGGGACAACCAGGTCTATCCGCTCGATGAGGGCGCTCGGGTCAAGTACCTGTACCGGCCCGATGGTGAGGAGGTCTACTCCGAGCCGCTCTCGATCCGCCGCGGCACACCGACTCTCGAACGGTGGCGTTCTGCGCGGCTGATCGCCGGACGTTCCTTCCGGATCGTGCCCGACTGGGACCCGCGTCCTGGGGACGAAGGCGTCCTGGTCGCGCACGGCGGACAGGAGTCCGGGTACCTCGTGTATGTGGAAAACGACTTGATCCATTTCGTGCACAACAACTGTGGGGAGATGCGGAAGGTCGCCACCCGGCTCGAGGGTCGCGACGTGGTGATCGACGTGAACGCGCCCGGCGGCGGCGTGTGGAACGTCGCCCTGGTGGTCGACGGTATCGTCCGTGACTGTCTGCAGGGTGTGCGTCAGTTCGCCGGCTTCTTGCCGTTCAACGGGATCGACGTCGGGAAGGACACCCGTTCGCCCGTCGACTGGGAGCTGAGCAGACGCAAGGGCACATTCCCATTCACCGGGGCGCTGCACGCGGTGCGCTATGAACCCGGCGAACTCGCGCCGGATGCACCCGCCAACCGCCTCGACGAGGCCGTGGCGATCGGCCTGGCGCTCGAATAACGTTCACCCACAACGAATTCAGATACAACGAACGACGGAGGACTACGTGACGAGTGTGCTGCAAGACAAGGTGGCGGTGATCACCGGCGGAACGGCCGGAATCGGCAAGGCGATCGCCCGAGCATTCCTGGACGAGGGCGCGCTGGTGGTGATCAGCGGCCGCAGTGCCGAATCTGGCGAGAAGGCGCTGGCCGAGCTCGGCGCAGGCGACCGGGCACGCTTCGTCTCCGCCGACGTGACCAGCCGCGCCGACCTGGACCGGCTGATCGACGCGGCGCAGGCGTGGCAGGGGCGCCTGGACATCACCGTGCTCAACGCCGGCGGCGTCGGGAAGTCGAGCCAGATCGCGGTGATGGATGACGACGAGTGGGAACTCGAGCTGAATCTGAATCTCACACATACCTTCCGTGGGATCCGGCGGTCCCTCAAGTACATGCTCGAACAGCGGTCGGGACGCATTCTGTGCATGTCCTCGGTCGAGGGCAAGCGTGGTCGGCCCGGGATCGGCGGGTACGCCGCGAACAAGGCGGCCATCACCACCCTGACCCGGTCGGTCTCCCAAGAGGTCGGTACCGAGGGTGTCACCGTCAACTCTTTGTGCCCCGGTCTGGTGGTGACCGACCAGGTCAACGATCGTGCCGGCAAGGGGCAGGGCATGTCCGGCGTCGACGAGGTGGTGGCGAGCTACAGCCGCGAGGCGGCCATCAAGCGGCCGGTGCTACCCGAGGAGGTGGCCGCCGCTGCCGTGTTCCTCGCCTCGGATGCTGCGTCGGGCATCACGGGGCAGGCGATCTCGATCGACGGTGGGACATCTCAGCACTGACGACGAGGTCGACGACAGGGGCCCGGACACCCGATCGGTGTCCGGGCCCACTGCTGTGGTCGTGTGGTCTGGTTTGTCGAACGGCTGTTCAGCCCGGCGACATCAGGTTCCGGTGACCAGTGCGATCGCCTCGCACAATCCGAGGACGGCCACGGCGAGGGCGACCAGCAGCGCGGCCCTACCGCCACGACTGCGCTGACGAGGGTGGCGCAGTCGCGCCTCGGCGAACGACCAACCACCCAGTCCGAGGCCCGCAACCAGCGGGACCACCGACCAGATGCCCCAGTTGTCGACCATGAGGCGGCACATGATCGCCCCGCCGGCCATGACCGCCAGGGCCGTGCGTTGCCAGGACAACGAGGTCCGTTCGTCGGCGACCCCGGTGTCGGCTGCCATGCCTTCGTCGTCCACGCTCTTCAGAGCACCACGAGCAGGATCAGGCCGAGCACGACGATCGCGGCCGCCAGTATCGCTGACGTCCACGAGGCCGGCAGCGGCCGGCCGCGTCGCAGTGCGTACTCGGCCCGAGCCCATCGGGACCACGACGCCCCGGCGCACAGGATGCCGAGAAACACCAGCGCTGCGGCCATCAGGTGCTGAACGGCCCGTGGGATGCCCAGGTCGAAGGCGTTCACGGCCACCCCGGCCGCGACCATCGCCAGCGCGGTGCGAATCCACGCGAGAAATGTCCGCTCATTGGCCAGGGTGAACCGGTAATCGGGTTCGTCGCTGTCACGATAAACCCACTTGGGCCAGCGTTGGGTGTCACTCACCATGACGGGGGAGGACAAATCCTTGGCCCTCCAGCGACGCCATCGGAGCTTGTCGATCGAAGTACTCCTCGTCGTGGACCACGAGTCCGTCGCGGAACGAGATCCAGGCCATCCCGTCGATGCGTGCTTTCCGTCCGGCCAGCTTGTCGCCGAACTTCGAGCCCTTCATGCGTCCGGTCATGGTCCAGGTGCATGCCGCAGTGTCGCCGTCGACCCAGACTCGGGTGGCGCGGCTACGCTGATCATCCCATGCGTCGAGGCTGCGTGCGTAGAACGCCTTGATGGCCTCACGGCCCTCGAACTGGCCGTTGACACTGTCGAAGAAGGTCGCGTCCGGGTGGAATCGCGCGGCCACCAGTTCCGGGTCCTCGCTGCTCCATGCCTCGAAGACCTGGTGCACCAGCTCCCGGACGTCGTGGGTTACGTCGGGGTGTGTGTCGGTGCGCTCGCCTGTCACTGGCCCTCACTCCCTGCCGTGTCCACTCGAATGGTGAAGTCCTCGCCGGTGTAATCCTTGGAGACGTCGCCGGTGCTCTTGACCCACTGCGCGGCCGTCGTCAGTTCCGAGATGTCCTCATCGGTGAGGGGCACCTGGTCTGCGAAGTTGTCCATGCTGTTGTCGTACAACGCATCAGCGGTGTCAGTGGGGACCGAGAGCGAGCTCTGCAGCAGCTCGATGACCTCATCGCGGTTGGCGGGATCCTTCATCCAGTCGAAGGTGGTCGTCATGACGTCGACATACCGGTTGAGCACGTCGGGGTTGGCTTCGGCGTACTCGGCGGTCACCGTGCCGATGACGCCCGGCCACATGAGGCTTTCCGGTCCCTCGCCGTCACGCAGCGAGAACGGCGCCTTGGCGAGTCCGTTCTGGGTCGCCTGCGTGATGCCGGGCTCGATGGTCATCGCCATATCGATCTGGCCGTTCTGCATCGCGGCCATGGTCGTGGCGGGCAGGCCGGTGGCGATGTAGGTCTGGCGCTCGGGATCGACGCCGGCCTCCTGGAACAGGGTGCGTGCCATGTCCTCGGCTCCGGTGCCGCGGGCGATGACACCGACCTTGGCGCCTTCGAGCTGCTTCATCGTTTCTTGCCAGTCGCCTTGCGCTGCGGTGATCGGGTAGTCCGACCGGACGATGATGTCGAACTGCGAGGCCTTGGTGACCGCAGTGAAGGCCTTGAGGTCGGTCCCCTTGTCGATGATCGGCAGGAGGTTGTTGGGCACATTGTCGACGATGTCGAGCTGGCCGGATACCTGCGCAGCGGTTTGTTCGGGCCCGCTCTTGATGCCGACGAACTCGGGTGCGAGGCCGCCCTCAGTGAAGAATCCCTTCTCCTCGGCGACGAACAACGGGAATTGGGGGAACGCCGGGGCGCGACCGATCTGCACCTCGATGTTGCCGTCTTCGTTCATGGCCGAGCCGGAATCGCCGCCACACGCGGCCATCGTTGTCGCCGCTGCCACAAGGGCGACGCCCGAAACGAATCTGCGGAACCTCATCTGCACATCTCCATCGTTGGAAGTGGACTGTATATCAAGTAAGTACCTTACACGGATTCTCTAGAAAGTGTGACCCCTGACACTGAAAAAAGTCTGACTCCCGCGCAACCTCGCGGGACCTCAGGGTGTTCGCGACACGATTCATCGTGGTGAGAGGGTGGTATGTCCGGTCGATCGGATGTGGTACCCGATCCCGCGGACTCGGGTGATGGCGGCAGGAGGGGCGTTGGGCGTGGACCGCGCCAGGTGTTGAGAAACATCTACCGTTGATACTTGAATTGAAGTACAGTAAATCATCGAATGTCGGAGTACCTTGAAGGCTGGCCAGCGGGCCGCGACGGTTCGAGGTGGGTAACGCGACCGAGCAATGCCGGAGGGATTGTGATGCAGAGCGCACACGCGGAATCGCCGACGGAGGCGACCACCTCCGCCGAGGGCGAGTTCACGGTGACGGCGGCCCGATCACAGGTCAGTACGACGGTGGCGCCTGATCGGACAGTACTGGAGGCATTGCGTGAGGCAGGCGTCGCCGTGCCGAGTTCGTGTGAAGTCGGCATCTGTGGCACCTGCGAGACCGCGGTTCTGCGAGGTTGCCCTGACCATCGTGACTCGTTGCTGACCGACGAAGAGCGCCGGTCGAATCAGGTGATGCTGGTCTGTGTCTCGCGCTCACGGTCTGCAGAGCTCGAACTCGACCTCTGAGCCGCTATTGAATGGGTGCGCCGGCCCCGCAAGCTCGCCTCCCAACGCGCCCACTCAGCCCGAGGAACTCACCTCACGTCTTCGAGGTGACGATTCCCGCCAACCGGGTGACGTCGGTGCCACCAGTAGGTGACGGCCCACAGGATCACCCCGAGTAGAAGCAGCCAACCGGCGATCACATACTGCTCGTTGTCGGCGCGGGCGAACGGCAGGGTGAGCGCGCCCGACGTCACCGCACCCAGGATGGCGAACACGATGTTGGTCTGGAAGTGCTTGTGTTCCACCTTGTCTCGCCGCAGGACCAGCACCGACACGTTCACCACGGTGAACACGGCCAACAGCAGCAGCGCGGTGGTGCCGCCGAGGAGGCCGACGACGTTGCTGTCCGGGTCGGAACTGACGTAGACGAGCAGACACAGCGCGATGACCGTGGTGAAGATGATCGCCGCGAACGGGGTCCGACGACCCGGGTGGACGTAGGCCAGGAACTTCGGCAGCACACCCTGCTTGGCCATCCCGTAGAGCAGGCGGCTGGCCATCATCATGTTGATCAGCGCGGTGTTGGCGACGGCGAACATCGAGATCCAGGGCACCAACTCGGTCATCGGGAAGTCCGGCGCCGCGGTCTCGACCACCTGGACGAGTGGCGTGTCACTGTCGGCGAGATCGCCGACCGGGACGATCGCGACGGCCGCGATCGCGATCAGCACGTAGACCACCGCGGTGAGGCCCAGCCCGGTGAGCATGACCTTCGGGAAGATGCGGGTCGGTTCCTTACACTCCTCGGCCATGTTCACCGAGTCCTCGAAGCCGACGAGGGCGAAGAAGGCCAGCGCCGTCGCGGCGGACACGGCGATGAAGGCGTTCTTGTCCGCGGCGGTGTCGAACGCCACCACCGCATCCCAGTGCTCGGCGTTGCCGCCGACGATGAACCAGTAGCCGATGAAGATCACCAGCAGCAGACCGGACAATTCCACCAGAGTCAGCACCACGTTGGTGCCGACACCCTCGGCCACCCCGCGGAAGTTGATGAACATCACCAGCAGCAGGAACCCGATCGCGCAGAACAGCAGTGCGGGACTGGTGGAGTCCGGCTCGTCGCCGCCGCTGAATGCGGTCAGCATGTTCGCGGCGAAGGCACGCGATGCCGTGGTGGCCGACGTGATGCCCGAACACATCACCGTGAACAGCACGATGAAGGTCAGAAAGTGGATTCCGAAGGCCTTGTGCACGTACAGCGCGGCGCCGGCGGCCTGTGGATACTTGGTGACCAGTTCGAGGTAAGAGAATGCGGTGAGGGTGGCGACCGCGAAGGCGATCAGGAACGGTAGCCAGGCCGCGCCGCCGACCTCGCCGGCCACCTGACCGGTCAGCGCGTAGACGCCGGTGCCCAGAATGTCGCCGATGATGAACAACAGCAACAGCTTCGGGCCGAGAACGCGTTTGAGCTCTGCTTGTTCGGGGGTGGCGGCACCGGTCGCGCCGGAATCCGCGCCGACGGTCATGAGAGTGAAACTAGACCTGTTCGCGGGTGTTCGCGCGATTTCGCTGCGGCGGTGACCGGATCGATGCCCGTGTCGGGCAGCGCGTTCGGGCACACTGGTCCGATGACGGACGCGCGCACGGTGATCCTGCTCGGCGCACTGCTGGCCACCACCGGACTCACCGTGGCACTCGGTGTCACCGACCCGGCCGCACCGCTGACCTATCCGACGCGATTCCTGGTCTGGAATCTCTTCCTCGCGTGGATACCGATGGCCTTCGCGTTGGCGTTCGTCGTGATCCGTCGGCGCGGTTGGCTGATCCCCGTCGGCCTCGGCTGGCTGGCGTTCTTGCCGAACGCGCCCTACCTGGTCACCGACCTGGTCCACCTCGGTCAGGGTGTCGACCTGTGGCGGCACGTCCTGCAGTATGGGTTCGCCGCCTGGACCGGGATCATGCTCGGTGTGGTGTCCATGCTGCTCGTGCATCGGCGGGTCGATCGCGACCACGGCGTGCTCGCGGGCTGGGCCGTCGTCGCCGTCTCGGTGGGGTTGTGTGCCGTGGGCATAGTCATCGGGCGCTTCCAGCGGTGGAACTCGTGGGACCTGGTGACCAGGCCGGATGCGGTGGTCGCGTCGACACTGGAGTGGGTGCGGTCGCCGCTGGCGGAGGTGGAGTCGACCGGTGTCGCGGTGGCCGTGGCGGCGTTCTTCGGGCTCGCCTATCTGACCGTCTGGTCACTGGGCGCGACCGATCTCCTCGCGCGTCGCGCGAGCAGGTGACGTGCCGGTGATTGTGCGAAACTCTACCCATGACCAACGGCACCTTGATCCTGATGCGGCACGGCGAGAGCGAATGGAACGCGTCCAACCAGTTCACCGGGTGGGTCGATGTGGCACTCACCGAGAAGGGTGAGGCCGAGGCGGTGCGCGCCGGCGAACTGCTCGTCGAGCACGATGTGCTGCCCGACATCCTCTACACCTCCTTGCTGCGTCGGGCCATCCAGACCGCCCAGATCGCGCTGGACAAGGCCGACCGGCATTGGATTCCGGTGACGCGTGACTGGCGGCTCAACGAGCGCCACTACGGCAAGCTGCAGGGCCTCAACAAGGCCGAGATCAAAGAGGAGTTCGGCGACGAGCAGTTCATGCTGTGGCGCCGCAGCTACGACACCCCGCCGCCACCGATCGACCCCGATGCGGAATACAGCCAGACCGGCGATGCGCGATACGCCGACCTCGACGAGGTGCCGCTGACCGAATGCCTCAAGGACGTGGTGGAACGGATGGTGCCGTACTTCATCGAGACCATCGCCGCCGACATCACGGCCGGCAAGACGGTGTTGATCGCCGCGCACGGCAACTCGCTGCGTGCGCTGGTCAAATACCTCGACGACATCTCCGACGCCGACATCGCCGGACTCAACATCCCCACCGGCAACCCGTTGCGCTATGACCTCGACGAGAATCTGAAGCCGCTCAACCCGGGTGGCACGTACCTCGACCCGGAGGCAGCTGCCGCCGGCGCCGCCGCGGTGGCGGCGCAGGGGCAGAAGTGAGTCGATCCGGCGGATGTCGCCGACCCCCGATTTCCACCATGCCGTTGGGCCTGTAATGAAAACGGCATGGTGGGAATCATGTGAGTCGCGCTACATTGGATGCCATGGCGAATGACAGGAGTCTGAGGATCGATCATTCCCCTGCTCAGGAGCGGTACGAGGCGATCTTGAGTGTGGATTCCAGCGGCTCTGCGGCGGAATCCGGGGACTATCCGACCGACGCAGACCAGGTGGTGGGCTACCTCGACTACGTGTCGGAGCCCTATCAGGTTGTGTTGACCCATACTGTGATCCACGAGCAGTTCAGTGGGCACGGCTATGCCGGGCAACTGGTGCGCGTGGTCCTCGATGACATCCGTGCCACGGGCAAGCAGGTGGTGCCCGTGTGTTCCTACGTGCAGCGGTTCATCAGCCAGCACCCGGAGTACGCCGACATGGCGGTTCCGGTTCCGCAGTGACGCGGACTTTAGCGGCGTCACCATCACACCGGGGCAGATAGTCCGAACGCCATATGAACAGCATCGGAACAATCGCGCTGGATGTGCAGGGCGCGTTCGCTGAGCCGTAAGCTGCCATTGTGACCGTTGCATTGCTCGTCGCGGCGATCGCCATCGCGCTTGTCTGTTTTGTCGGTGGAGCCCTTGCCGGGCTCCTCGCGCGTCGTCAGGGTCGGGGGGCCGGACTGTTGACCTGGTGGAGGAAGTCCTCCACCGATGGTGAGTCGTCCGAAGAAACCGCCTCCACGACGACCGGACTCGTCTCGCGTCGTGTGATCACCGCAAACGCCCCGCGCGAGGTGTCCGCCACCGCCGAACTGCGCGACTCCGACGTCAGCCTGACCACCGACGACGGCCGGATGACCAAAGCCGGTCTGCTCAGCCTGATCGTGCGCAACAGTGAACACGCGGTCGCCGTGGTCGACCGCTTCCGTGATGTCGTCCTCTTCAACCACCAGGCCGTCGAACTCGGCGTGGTCCGCGATCGGTTGCTCGCCGATGCGGTCTGGGATGCGGCCAAGGAGGTCCTGGACACCGCGGTCGAGGCCCGCTTCGAGTTCACCCCGGTGCAGTCGTCCTACGGCTTCGTCTCCACCGGCCGGGCGACCGCCCGTCAGGTCGAGTCGGTCCGCTGCCTGGTGCGGCTGGTCGCCCACGAGGACGAGCAGTACGCCGTGGTGTACGGCACCGACGACACCGAACACCGGCGGGTGGAGGCCACCCGCCGCGACTTCGTCGCCAACGTCTCGCATGAGCTGAAGACGCCGGTCGGCGCCGTTGGTTTGCTCGCCGAGGCCTTGCTGGAATCCTCCGATGACCCGGAATCCGTGGAGCATTTCGGTCGCCGCGTGCTGGTCGAATCCGATCGGCTCGGGAACATGGTCAGTGAGCTGATCGCGCTGTCCCGTCTGCAGGGTGGTGAGACACCGGAGTTCACCACCGTCGACGTCGACGAACTGCTGCGCGAGGCGGTCGACACCGCCGCCACGACCGCGGAGGCCGCCGGGATCACTTTGCGTGCCGACGACGAGAGTGGTCTGTGCGTACGCGGCGACCGGGTGCTGTTGCTGACCGCGATCAGCAACCTCGTGGTGAACGCGATCGCATACTCGCCGGCCAACACGACGGTCTCCATCAGCCGCCGCCTGACCCCGATCGACGGTCGCCCGATGGTGGCGATCGCGGTGACCGACCGAGGCATCGGTATCGCCGCCGACGATCAGGAGCGGGTCTTCGAACGGTTCTTCCGTGTCGACAAGGCGCGGTCGCGACTGACCGGCGGCACCGGGCTGGGGCTGGCGATCGTGAAGCACGTCGCAGCCAACCACGACGGCACGATCGGGCTGTGGAGCAAACCGGGTACCGGCTCCACCTTCACCTTGTGCATCCCCGAGGATCTGACCGCCAGCATCCTCGACGGCGACCACGCGGATGTGCCCAGCAACCAACGACAAGAGGACTTACATCGGTGACGCACGTACTGATCGTCGAGGACGAGGAATCGCTGGCCGATCCACTGGCCTTCCTCCTTCGTAAAGAGGGTTTCGAAGCGAGTGTCATCAACGATGGGGCGCAAGCGCTCTCGGCGTTCGACCGGGTGAGCCCCGACATCGTCCTGCTGGACCTGATGCTGCCGGGCATGAGCGGCACCGAGATCTGTAAGACACTCCGGGCGCGCTCGAGTGTCCCGGTGATCATGGTGACCGCCCGCGACAGCGAGATCGACAAGGTCGTCGGCCTCGAACTCGGTGCCGACGACTACGTGACCAAGCCGTACTCGGCGCGTGAACTGATCGCCCGCATCCGCGCCGTGTTGCGCCGCGGCGGCGACGCCGGTGAGGAAGAGCTCACCGTCGGTGTCATCGAGGAGGGCCCGGTCCGGATGGACGTCGAGCGCCACACCGTCGCCGTCAACGGCGACGCCATCACGTTGCCGCTCAAAGAGTTCGACCTGCTCGAGTACCTGTTGCGCAACGCCGGCCGCGTCCTGACCCGCGGTCAGCTGATCGACCGGGTGTGGGGTGCCGACTACGTTGGCGACACCAAGACCCTCGACGTGCACGTCAAGCGGCTGCGCTCCAAGATCGAACCCGACCCCAGCAACCCCAAACACCTCGTGACCGTCCGCGGGCTCGGCTACAAGTTCGAGCCGTAAAGCACCGCAACCTCACCGCCCACTCGACACGAAAGAAGGACCTCAGTCCTCGATGAGGTTGTACTTCTGATCGCTGTCGCGACGTGTGGTGGCGGCGGTGGTCGCCGGGTGCACGGCGATGAGACCCAGGCCGTTTCGGCGGCGGCAGGCGGCTGCGAGGGCTTCGTAGGCGGACGCTCCGATGAGTTCGGTCAGCTCGGGGGCGTACGACTGCCACACCTGCGTGGCGCCGACGTGGGCGTCGGGGGAGCCGGAGCAGTACCACTTGAGGTCGTGGCCGCCCTCGCCCCAGCCGCGGCGGTCGTATTCGGTGATCGTGGTGCGCAGCACCTCGGTCCCGTCGGGTCGTCCCACCCAGTCCTGCTCGCGGCGGATCGGCAGCTGCCAACAGACGTCGGGTTTCACCGTCAGCGGCTCCAGGCCCCGTTTCAGCGCCATCGAGTGCAGTGCACAACCCTCGCCGCCGGCGAAGCCGGGGCGGTTGAGGAAGATGCAGGCGCCCTTGTGTTTCCGGGTCTTCAGCGCGGGTTCGTCATCGAGGTCGCTCTCCTCGAGATAGCCGCGCGGACCGAGCGGATCCTTGCCGCTGCCCTTTTTGTGGAACTGCCAGTCGTCCTCGGTCAGCATCGCCATCGCCTTGGCGAGTTTCTTGCGGTCGTCCTTGTCCGACAGATACGCGCCGTGGCTGCAGCATCCGTCGGTCTCGCGGCCCTCGATGATCCCCTGGCACGCGGGGGTGCCGAACACGCATGTCCAATACGACAACAGCCACGTCAGGTCGGCCTTGATGACGTGTTCGGGGTTGTCCGGATCGGCGAATTCGTACCATTCGCGAGGGAAGTCGAGATCGACCTCGGGCGCGGGGGTGATGCGTTCAGGGGCCGCGGGACGCGAGGCTTGGGTGCGGGTCACATATCAACGGTAACCGTCGCGGGCCGTTGCAGCCCGGACGGGCGCAGCGCCCGATTCGACCCGCCGGGTCCCGGCCGCAACCGGCGAGGCAGTAGTCTTGAGGGCCGTGCGTCTAGGAGTGCTCGACGTGGGCAGCAACACCGTTCATCTGCTGGTGGTGGATGCCCATCGCGGTGGCCATCCCACCCCGATGAGTTCGACGAAATCAGTCCTGCGGCTCGCCGAGCAGATCGACGACCGCGGGCGCCTCACCGACCGCGCCGCCACCAAACTCATCGAGTCGGTGGACGAATTCACCCACATCGCGTCGACGTCGGGCTGCGAGCAGATCATGGCGTTCGCGACGTCGGCGGTGCGGGACGCGAGCAACAGCGACGAGGTCCTCGCCGCGGTCGCCGCCAAGACCGGGGTCGATGTGACCGTGCTGTCGGGCCGCGACGAGGCGCGACTGACGTCGTTGGCGGTCCGCCGCTGGTACGGATGGAGCGCCGGGCGCATCCTGGCCCTCGACATCGGCGGCGGATCGCTGGAGATGTCCAACGGCGTCGACGAAGAACCCGAGTCGGCGTTGTCGTTGCCGCTGGGTGCCGGGCGACTGACCCGGGAATGGTTGCCCGGTGACCCACCCGACCGCCGACGCGTCTCGGTGCTGCGGGACTGGCTCGACGCCGAGCTCCGCCCGGTCGCCAAGGAGCTGGTCGGTCCCGGTCGGCCCGATCTGGCCGTCGGCACGTCGAAGACCTTTCGCAGCCTGGCGCGACTGACCGGGGCAGCGCCGTCGAGCGCCGGTCCGCGGGTGAAACGTCAGCTCACCGCGAACGGGCTGCGGCAGCTGATCGCCTTCATCTCCCGCATGACCCGCGACGACCGCGCCGAACTCGAAGGTGTCAGCGCCGACCGGGCCGGACAGTTGGTCGCCGGCGCGCTTGTCGCGGAGGCCGCCATGCGGGCGATGTCAGTCGATACACTTGAGATCTGTCCGTGGGCTCTGCGTGAGGGGGTCATCCTGCGTCGGCTGGATTCCGAGCCGACGCAGGCAGCGGAAACCGTCGGCGCCGAGACCGTGGGCACCGCCCACGACGGTCGCGACCGCGGCTGATCGGCGCGCCTATTCTTGAGTCGGGACGAGCCGACCACATACTCACAAGACGTCCCGCGTGCGGGCGAGGAACATCTCGAGGACGGAGAGCGCACTGTATGGCTAGCGAATCAGGTTCCGGGGGCAGAGCGAGCGGGCCTGATGACACCGACTCCCGGCCGATCTCGGTCTCGGAGTTGCTCGCACGTAGCCGTGCGGAAGGCGAGGCGTCTGCCGCACCCACTCGGGAGTCCCGCAATCGGCGTCGTGTCGGCCGGGAAGGCGCGGTCTCGGTCTCGGAGCTGACCGGCGAGATCCCGCGGGTGCGCGTCGCCGATGAGCAGACCGAGAGCGGCGGGTCTGAGCAACCGGGCCGGTCGACCCCGGCCACCGGGCAGCGACCGACTCCGCCGTCGGCGCCGTTCCCGCGGTCCGCCGCGCCCGTGCCACGCCGTCATGCCGACGACCGCGCGTTCCCCGAGCGCGCACCCGGGGCGGCGGACAACGCCTGGACGCCGGCCGGTGCCACCCCGCCCCGCCAGATGCCCGGCATGTCGTCGAGCGGGATGCCCTCCTTCGCGCAGCCGGCCACCCGCGACTTCCGCGCCGCGGACGTCGCCGATCGGGACGTGCGGGCGACCGCGCCGTCGGCGACCCGATCGGCCGAGGAGAACGAGAACGCGAACGCTGTCACCGGCATCATCCCGGTCGTCGGGGACAACTCGGACGGGCTGGTGGTGGTCGACTCCGACGATGTCGACGTCGTGGAGCTCGCCGCACCCGAGGCGCCTACGCCCGAGACACCTACGCCCGAGGCCTCCACGTCCGAGACATCCACGCCCGAGATACCCACGCCCGAGAGATCCACGCCCGAGAGATCCACGCCCAAGGCCTCGGCAGACGACTTCGAGGCCTACCGCGCCTTCTCCGATATCGAGGAGGACGAGCCGGCACCGCGCAAGGGGTTGTTCGGTCTGTCGAAGGGCCTGCGGAAGAAGAAGGACCGTTCGGCTCGTCCGGCCGCCGCGCGCGAACGTCAACGACGCGCGGTCGAGGCCGCGACCGTCGCCGACGCCGACCACACACCGGCCGCGTCCGTCGAGGTCGAGGATGCTGCCCCCGCAGCCGAGCCGACCGCAGCCGAGCCGACCGCAGCCGAGAGCACCGCCGAGCAGTCCGCCACGACGCAGGAATCCGCAGACCAGCCCTCCGCAGACCAGAAATCCACAGATCAGGCGACCTCCGACGAGAGCCCCGCAGAACAAACCGCCGTCCTGGGCATGATGGCGGCCCCGGTGGCGGGCGCCGCGATCGCCGACGACACCGCGACGAACGACGACACCGCGATCCCCGAGGACACCGCGATCCCCGAGGACACCGCGACGAACGACGACACCGCGATCCCCGAGGACACCGCGACCCCCGCCGACACCGCGATCACCGACGATGCGGCGGAGACGGCGACGCAGGCGAGCGCCGATTCTGTCGAGTCGGCCGAGACCGGCGACACCACCGCGGCGGCCGACGACCACCCCGGTGAGACCGACGCCGTCACCCCCGACGCCGACGGCACGAAAGAGCCGTCACCGGTGCTCGCGTGGCTGTCGATCATCGGGCAGTCGCTGGCCGGCCTGGCCATCGGCGTCGGCCTGTTCTGGGGTTTCACCGAGCTGTGGAAGTGGAATGTGTACTTCGCGCTGGTGCTGGCGGTGCTGGTGATCTTCGGCATCGTCACCTTCGCCCACCTGGTGCGACGGACCAAGGACCTGACCACCACACTGCTCGCGATGGGGGTGGCGCTGATCGTCACGATCGGCCCGCTCGTGTTGCTGGCGACCTGACGGGCCCGTGAACACGACCCCGACCCCTCCGGTCCGCGACGAGATACCCGTCGGTTTGTCCACGGCCTCGGTGTACCCGCAGAACACCGAGGCGGCCTTCGTCTACGCCGCCGAACTCGGCTTCGACGGCGTCGAACTCATGGTGTGGGGTGAACCGGTCAGCCAGGACATCAAACACGTGGAGTACCTGTCGGAGCGCTACCAGGTGCCGGTGCTGTCGGTGCACGCGCCGTGTCTGCTGATCTCCCAGCGGGTGTGGGGCCGCGATCCGCTGGTGAAGCTCGGCCGGTCGGTGCAGGCCGCCGAGGACCTCGGTGCGCAGACCGTCGTGGTGCATCCGCCGTTTCGCTGGCAGCGCTCGTACGTCGACGGCTTCGACGACCTGGTCGCCGCACTCGAGGACGACAGCGGCATCGCCATTGCGGTGGAGAACATGTTCCCGATGCGGGCAGACCGGCTGTTCGGCGCCGGGGAGCGTTCGGCGCGCCGGCTTCGCGATCGCGGCGGCGGCCCGGGGCCCTCGGCGTCGGCGTTCGGCAAGTCCATCGACCCCACCGACGACGGCTACGCCCACTACACCCTCGATCTCTCGCACACGGCGACCGCGGGCGCGGATGCGCTCGCGATGTTCGACCGGATGGGAAGCGCGCTGAACCATCTGCATCTCGCCGACGGTGACGGGGCCGCAACCGACGAACATCTGCCGCCCGGCGACGGTGACCAGCCGTGCGCGCAGGTGTGCCGCCGACTCGCCGACAGCGACTTCGCCGGCGCAGTTGTGCTCGAGGTCACAACGAGTTCGGCCCGCACCAAACCCGAACGCAGTGCGCTGCTGGCACGTTCGCTAGATTTTGCCCGGCGGCATCTCGCACGGGGACTGCCGTCCGACGAAGCCGGTGCAGTGCGTTCCGAACGGAGCTGAGCTCCCGGCACAGCCGAGGAGACAGCCCATCATGAGTCACAAACTCGCCGAGATCCTGGCACTCACCGAGGTGTCGCGCGCCGGTGCCGACCGGATCACCTACCGCGCGAGGATGGACCCGGTGTTCACCATCGGCCCCAAGGTGCACGGCGGAAGCCTGCAGATGGTGGTGGCCAACGCCGCCCGCCGGGCACTCGTGGACCTCGCGCCCGACCACGATGCGGCCGCTGCGGACGGCAAGATCCCGGTCGCCATCACCAGCGACTACCTCTCGGCACCCGATGCCGCCGACGTCGACCTCGAGATCACCGTCCGCAAGCGGGGGCGCACGGTGACCGTGATGACCGTCGACGCGGTGCAGAACGGCCGCACCATGGTGTCGTCGTCGGTGACCTGCGCCCGGCCCGACACCGGCGCCCCGCACCACTCGGCCCCCAGCGTCCTCGACGACACGCCCGCCGATCCCGCGGTCGACGGCATCGGCCTCGACAACTCGCCGATGGCCGAGGTCAATCATCTGGGCCCGGCGCTGGACCTGGTGCTCGACCCGACGACGTTCCCTGTCGCCCGCGGCGAGACCGGTGAGCCCACCGTGCGTGGTTGGGCCCGGCCGAAGGGCGCCGAGTCCGACATCGACTTCGCCGTGCTGGTGTGCGACATCTCGCCACCGGTGGTGATGAACCTGGCCCTGTTCGGGTGGGCGCCGACGGTGCAGCTGACCACCTATGTGCGCCGGCATCCGGCGCCGGGGTGGCTGCGGTTCGCCGCGACGAGCACCGAGGTGGGACCCGGGATGTTCGAGGAGGATCACCTCGTGGTGGACTCGACCGGAACGGTCGTCGCGCAGTCGCGGCAGCTCGCGCTCATCCCGCAGCGGTCGTGACCGGCCGCGCACACACATCCGGAAGTTGCAGAAAGGCGCACCTGTGAGTGAACGCATCGCCATCGTCGGTGGCGGCAAGATCGGCGAAGCGCTGCTGGCCGGGCTGATCCAGTCCGGCAAGCAGACCAAAGATCTCGTCGTCGCCGAGAAGATGCCCAAACGTGCCAAGGAGATCGCCGACGAATACGGCGTCCTGGTCACCGATGTGACCACCGCGGCCGAGGGTGCGCAGTATGTGTTCCTGGCCATCAAACCCGACGACGTGGATTCGGTGCTGCGCGAGCTGTCCAGCGCCGACGACGACGCCGAGTCCGAACGCGTCACGGTGTCCCTGGTCGCCGGGCTGCCGCTGTCGCGCTACGAGAACGGACTGCAGGCGGGTTCCCCGGTGGTGCGGGTCATGCCCAACACGCCGATGCTGGTCAACGAGGCCATGTCGGCGGTGTCGGTCGGCCGCTACGTCGGTGACGATCAGCTCGCCGCCGTGGTGCGTCTGCTCGAGACGGTAGGCAAGGTCGCGGTGGTCCCGGAGAAGCAGATGGATGCGGTGACCGCGGTGTCGGGGTCGGGCCCCGCCTACGTCTTCCTGATGGCCGAGGCGATGATCGATGCGGGTGTGGCCCTCGGGCTGAGCCGGGTGCAGGCGAGCGAGCTGACGGTACAGACCATCCGCGGTGCGGGGCTGCTGCTCAGCGAGTCCGGGTTGTCGCCGGTGGATCTGCGGGCCGCGGTGACATCGCCCGGCGGCACCACCGCCGCTGCCATCCGTCAGTTCGAGGCGAACGGCTTCCGGCACGGTGTCTACGAGGCCACCCGGGCCTGCGCGGCCGTCAGCAAGAAGGCCGGATATCGACCCGACGTTGAGGGTTTGGGCGGTCCCAGCTCAGGCCGCACTGACGTCGACGCCCCATGATTTTGGGGTAGATTCGCCAGAAACCCCAGGATGTGGGGGTGAGCGCCGAATGTAGGCCCAACATTCGCACAACTCACGTCGCTTTTTTCACATCAGCCACGCTAAGCTCCTTTAAGCACGTGCGTGTCTGGTGTCCGCCGGAGGGGAAGCCGGCGGCCGCGACGCGTGCTCTGAGAGGTATGGGTTTTTCATGGCACCTGCAGACAAGCCTGGTGACAGGACCGGCGCGGTGAGCAATGCAGCCTCGGGTTCGCAGTTCCTCACGGTCGCCGAGGTCGCATCCCTGATGCGCGTTTCGAAGATGACGGTCTACCGCCTCGTGCACAGTGGCGAGTTGCCGGCCGTGCGCGTGGGCCGCTCGTTCCGGGTGCACGCCAAGGCTGTGCACGACTACCTGGAGACCTCGTATTTCGACGTCGGCTGAGGCCGGCCCCGAACCGATTCGACTCCCTCGACAGATCGCATGATGATGTGATCTGCCGGGGGAGTTGCGGCATGTGGGGCAGATGGTCCCGGTCGACGACCGTCGCTGTTCCGAGCCGATTTCTTCTGATCCACCCGATTTCTTCTGATCCACACCGACCGGTAATGTGGGAGGTCGCGTGCTGATGCCCCCGCGTCGCGTCAGGCACCGGCTGGGCACACCAGAGAAATCAGTAGTAACCGCGTCAACCGTGAGGAAGCACCCAAATGGGTTCAGTGATCAAGAAGCGCCGCAAGCGCATGTCGAAGAAGAAGCACCGCAAGCTGCTGCGGCGTACCCGGGTGCAGCGTCGTAAACTCGGCAAATAGTCGTCTCGAAGGGGCCCGACCGATCATGGTCGGGCCCCTTCGCGTTGTCGCCACCATCTCGCATGTCGCACCCCGGTCTCGTTCACGCTGCCGATCGAAGGCGCAGATCCGGACCGAGGGAGCGACGACCAGGCGCTGGGCGCGCCACCGGTGGCGCGGTTAACCTGTGACCATGTCCGACGAGCAGTCCTCACCGCCCCGGACCGTCCTGGTCACGGGCGCGTCCACATTTCTCGGCGGCTATCTGGTCGCCCGTCTGGCGGCCAACCCCGCCATCGAGCGGGTGCTCGCCGTGGACTCCCGGGTGCCCCGCAAGGACCTGCTGCGCCGGATGGGGCGCGCCGAGTTCCTCCGCCTCGACATCCGACGACCCGCCATCGCGAAGGCCATCGCCGGTTACGAGGTCGACACGGTGGTGCACGCGGCGACCTCGATCATGGAGACCGCCCCGCATTCGGCGGCGATCAAGGAGTTCAACGTCGTCGGCGCGATGCAGGTCTGCGCGGCCTGTCAACGCAGTCCCTCGGTCAAGCGGCTCATCCTGCGTTCCACCGCGATGGTCTACGGTGCGAGCGGGCGTGACCCGTCACACTTCTCCGAGGAGACCACCGCGCGCCGCGAACCCAAACGTGGGTATGGCCGCGATCTGCTCGACATCGAAGGCTACGTCCGCGGACTCGGTCGGCGGCGCCAGGACATCGAGGTGACCATCGTGCGGCCGCAGGCGATCCTGGGGCCGCGGATCAACACCCGCATGGGGTCGTATCTCTCCCTGCCCATCGTGCCGACGGTGATCGGGTATCAGCCGCGGCTGCAGTTCCTGCACGAGGAGGATGCGCTCGCGGCGATGGAGCATGTCACCCTGACCGGAAGACCCGGGACCTTCAACGTCTCCGGTGAGGGCGTGGTGACCCTGACGCAGGCGATCCGCCGGATCGGACACCTCGAACTGCCGGTCCCCAGCAGCCTGCTCGCGCCGATCACGGGCGTCTTCCAGGATCTGCGTTCGGCCAAGCTGCGGTCGAGTCAGACCGAATACCTCACGTACGGACGGGTACTCGACACGACCCGGATGCGCCTGGAACTCGGCTTCGCGCCCAAGTTCTCCACGTTGGAGACTGTCGACGACTTCATCGCCCGCGGCGGTTCACAACCGGTCGTCGGTCCGGATACGTGGCGCTCGCTCGAGCGCAAAGTTGTTGGTGCGGCGCATCAGCTGCAATGACGACATCTGATGTGAATATCCATTAGTCTGGGGCGTGTGCGAGTTGGCGCACACGCGAGCGCAACGGTGATGCAGCCTCTAGACTTGGACGCCAGACCCACTACGGGCACGCGTACCATTGAGGCTGATCGCCGACATGGGCGTCGGGGCTGATCGGATCAATGGACGCAGAGGTGAGTATCTTGGCAGGTGGCGGCGCTACGGACGCACGTACCGCGAAGGTGATTCAGCTGTATGCGACCTCCGGAGGCGTGGCGGAATCCCAGGGGAACCGCACCGCGGTACGCGAGCAGGGTCGCCGTCGACACCCCAGTCAGCAAACCGGCGGCCACGTCACGAAATCAACGCCCACGCAAGGAAATTCTCGGCAACCCGCGCAACTCGGACATCCCAACACCGACGGGTTCGGCCGGCCGGCGGCCGCGGTGACCCCGATCAGCGACGAGGTCCGACTGCCGGCCGAGTCGCTCGGGGTGGAACACCTCGGTCCCAACCGCTCGAGTCCGTTGTTCTCGTTGTCCGGTCTGCGCGGTGCGGTGGCCGATTCGCTGACCGCTACGGCCGGCTTCATCCGGGAGCGGATGACCGGCGACTACGAGGTCGACGAGTTCGGATTCGACCCCCACTTCACCGAGTCGGTGTGGTTCCCCGCGGTGCGACAAGTGTATGACAAATGGTTTCGGGTCGAGGTGACCGGCGTGGAGAACCTCCCCGTCGAGGGCGGGGCGCTGCTGGTCGCGAACCACGCGGGAACGTTGCCGATCGACGCGATCATGACGTCGTTGGCCGTACGCGACAATCATCCCACCGGTCGGCATCTCCGACTCCTGGCTGCCGACATGGCCTTTGAGGCCCCGGCGGTCGGCGAGGTGGCCCGCCGCATCGGCGCCACCGTCGCGTGCACCTCCGACGCCGACCGGCTGCTGCGGGCCGGTGAACTGACCGCTGTGTGGCCCGAGGGGTTCAAGGGCATCGGCAAGCTCTACAAGGACCGCTACAAGCTGCAGCGGTTCGGGCGCGGCGGGTTCGTCACCACGGCCCTGCGCAACGCGTCGCCGATCATCCCGGTCTCCATCGTCGGCTCCGAAGAGATCTATCCGATGTTGGCCGACCTCAAGCCGCTCGCGAAAGTCCTTGGGCTGCCCTATTTCCCGATCACGCCCACCTTCCCGTGGCTGGGTCCGCTCGGCGTGGTGCCGCTGCCGTCGAAGTGGCACATCCACTTCGGCCGTCCCATCGAGACCGGCTCCTACGACGAGTCCTCGGCCGACGACCCGATGGTGGTGTTCGACCTCACCGACCACGTCCGCGAGGAAATCCAGCAGACCTTGTTCCGGATGCTCAGTCGTCGCGGTAGCGTCTACTTCGGCTGACCTGGGTTCCTGAGCCACCTGTTCCCCGGCGAGCTGCTCAGGGCCAGTCGGGACACGAAGGGGCGTGGATGAAAGCGGTTGCGTGTCAGCACGGTGAGCTCTCCGTCGTCGAGCTGCCGACACCCACACCCGGCCCGGGGCAGGTGCTGATCCGCGTCATCCGCGCCGGCATCTGCGGCTCCGATCTGCATGCGCGCACCCACGGTGACGCCGGCGCCGACGTCGCCGACGAAGTGGGCTACCCGGGCTTCATGCGGTCGGCCGAGTCGGTCGTCATGGGTCACGAATTCACCGGCGACGTCGTCGCCTACGGGCCCGGATGTCGTCGCCGATGGCCGCCGGGCACGCCGGTGGTGTCGGTGCCGATGATCAAACACGGCGACGACGCCCACCTCACCGGGTTGTCGGCGCAGGCGCCGGGTGCCTATGCCGACCTGATGCTGGTCGCCGAGGACCTCACGATGCCGGTACCCGATGGGGTGCCGGCCGAGCTGGCCGCGCTCACCGAACCCCTGGCCGTCGCCCACCACGCGGTGCGCCGCGGCGATGTCGGCAAGCGCGACGTGGCGGTGGTCATCGGGTGCGGTCCGATCGGACTGGCGGTGATCCTGATGCTCAAGGCGGCCGGGATACGAACGGTGGTCGCCAGCGACCTGTCCGCCGGTCGCCGGGGTCTGGCCCGCCGGTGCGGCGCCGACATCGCGGTGGACCCGCGGACCGATTCGCCGTGGCAGGCGAGTACGCAGAAGCGACGCTATCTCACCTCCGCCACCGATCTCTTCGACACTGCGTTCTCCGCGATGCACGATCTGCAACGCCTTCCCGGGCTGCCGTGGGCGAAGGTGATGCGGGTGGCCGAACGAGTGGGCGCCACCCCGCGGGGGCCGGTGGTGTTCGAATGCGTCGGGGTACCCGGCATCATCGAGGACATCTGCTCGCACGCACCGTTCCGCTCGCGGGTGGTGGTGGTCGGGGTGTGTATGCAGCCGGACACCTTCCGGCCCGCCATGCCGATCAACAAGGAGATCGAGCTGCGCTTCGTCTTCGCCTACGATCCAGGCGAATTCCACGACACCCTGCAGATGATCGCGGATGCGAAGGTGGACCCACGTCCGCTGATCACCGCCACCGTCGGCCTCGGCGGTGTCGCCGCCGCCTTCGAGGCATTGGGATCGGCCGAACACCACGCGAAGGTGCTCATCGATCCGACCTCCGACGACGTCCGCCTGTAGCGCTGCTGCTCAGTTTTCGTCGGCGGGTACCCGACCCGCCCGGACCGCCGCGACGAGCGTCTCGTGGTCTGCCTCGGTGCGGTCGGCGTAGCGCACGGCGTGGCGTCCGATCACCTCGTCGAGGTCGGAGTCGTCCTCGAAGTAACCGGCGAGTAGTCGTGGGTCGAGCGACCGCGCATGGGCGCGGGCCAACAGGGCGCCGGCAAGGCGGCCGTAGTCGTCGAGATGATCGCGTTCCAGCGCGGTGGGGTCGATGTCGCCCTTGAGGTTTCGGAACTGTCGGACGATGTAGGGGCGGTCGTCGACGGTGGTCCAGCCCAGCAGGATGTCGGTCTCGGTCTGCACCAGACGGGCCCCGTGCACGATCCGCTTGCCCTCATGCCGGCCAGTGGGCTCCGGCAGGTACGGCGCCAGCGCCGACGGTTGGGCCTGCTTGAGTTGCAGCACCAGCACCTCGTCGTCGTTGCCCAGCAGCAGCGCCACATAGCTGCGCAGTCCGACGCTGCCGGTACCGACGATGCGGAACGCGACGTCGGCGACCGAGTAGCGGGCGATCAGGTTACGCCGCGACTCGCGCAGCGTGTCCGCGTAGCGTTCGAGGCCGTCGACGATCGCGTCGGAGACGGCCGGGTCGACCGCGGTCAGAATCGGTGGGTCCTCGACGAAACGTCTGCTGCGGATACCGGTTTCGTGATCCTCGAGATGTTCGGTCCACTTCGCGGCCACCTTCGCGCTGGTGTTGCGGCGTGCCTTCTGCGCCGCCTTCGCGAAGTCGTCGAGCAGTTCGTCGGCCTTAGCCTTCTCCAAAACCGATTCGTCGGGCAACGCGTTCCACGAGCGTAGGAACCCGATCTCGGCCAGCCCGCGCATGGTGCGGCGGTAGGACTTCACCGAATCCTCGGCGGCCTCGACACACCCGGATTCCGAGACCCCACCCTCGCGCCCGGCGAGGACCAGGCTCGCCGCCAGCCGTTTGAGATCCCACTCCCACGGGCCGTCCATGGTCTCATCGAAATCGTTGATGTCCATGACGATCTGGCCGTCGGGTGTGCCGTAGAGCCCGAAATTGGCGGCATGGGCGTCGCCGCACAACCGGGCGGTCAGACCGGTGGTCGGCGAGCCCGCGAGATCAGCGGCCATCAGGCCGGCGGCACCCCGGAAGAACGCGAACGGCGATGCGATCATCCGGCCGATCCGCAGCGGGATCAGATGCTCGAGACGATTGGCGTTGGAGGCCGCCACGAAGTCGAGAACCGCGGGCCGGGTGTCGGATTCGGCCGGGTGGTCGTGCGCCTGGATGGGGATGTTCGCGCGTAGCGCGCGCCCACGATCGAATAGTTCCCCGGAGTCGACGTGGGTACGCAGATCGACTCTGCCGCGGTGTGTGGCCATGGTGGATACCGCCGGTGGCGATCAGCCCCGATACTGACGGATCACCCGGGTCGCGGTGGCCGCGCCGGCTCCGGCGGCACCGAGCACCAACGCGGTGGTGGCACCGTACTTGGCCGCTTTGCGGGCGGTGCGGAAGTCGTAGATCTCCCACCCACGGACCTTCGCGACATCCCGGAGGTCGGCGTCGGGGTTGATCGCGACCGCGTTGCCCACCAACGACAGCATCGGCACATCGTTGTGAGAATCCGAATATGCGGTGCAGCGCTTGAGATTCAGGCCTTCGCGGATGGCCAGCGCGCGCACCGCGTGGGCCTTGCCCGGACCGTGCAGGATGTCGCCGACCAGCCGGCCGGTGAACACGCCGTCGACGCTCTCGGCCACGGTGCCCAACGCTCCGGTCAGACCGAGACGTTCGGCGATGGTCTGCGCGAGCTCGACCGGGGTGGCGGTCACCAGCCACACCTGCTGTCCGGCGTCGAGGTGGCGCTGTGCGAGTGCGCGGGTGCCGGGCCAGATCTTCTCCGCGATGTAGTCGTCGTAGATGTCCTCGCCGAGTTGGACGAGTTCGGAGGTGTGTCGTCCGGCGATGAACGACAACGCCTTCTCGCGGCCCTGCGCCACATCGTCGGCGTTCTCCTTGCCGGTGATCTGGAATTTCGCCTGGGTCCAGGCGAAGTCGAAGATGTCGCCGTAGGTGAAGTATTTGTGTGCGGCCAGCCCGCGCGCGAAGTGGATGATCGACGCGCCCTGCACGAGCGTGTTGTCCACGTCGAAGAAGGCGGCCGCGGTCAGGTCCCGCGGTGTGTCGGTCGGTTCGATGTCGTCGGCCGGACGCGCCCGCAACGAGTCGACGGCCGCCTTGGCGCTCGCCTCACCGGCCAGCGACTGACGCAACTCGTGAGCGGTCTGCCGGAAGCGGCCACTGGTCGCGCGGGCGCGTTCGGCGATCCAGGTCGCGACTCGGGACTGCTCCTCGTCGTCGGGATCCTCGTCGTGGTCGTCGCCGGAGTCGTCGTGGTGCGCACCGCCGGGGTCCATCGCGTCGGCGTGGGCTTCCCAGTCCTCCCCGTCGATCGCGGTCTCATCGGCGGCGTGCTCACCGGAGGCGGGGGCGGGTGGCTCCTCGGCCTCGTCGTGCACCGGCTCGGTCGGATCGTCCGCACCGGAGCCCGGGACCTCGGCCACGGCTCACCTCCACTCGCTCCATCGGAAAACCCAGCTCGTCGGAAACCCGGCTTGTCAGACACCCGGCTTCGTCGGGAGTCCCACAGTAGCCACGCTCCAGCGTAGTCGGGAGGGATTGCGAGGGGTGACACACTGGTCGGCACCACCGCCCGCGACGCGGTCGCGGTGACGCAGGCGGACGATCCGAGGAGAATGTTGTGTCGTTGACCTTGCTGACGCGCGCCGGATGCTCGTTGTGTCGCGTCGCCCACACCGAACTGACCCGCATCTGTGCAGATCTCGGGGTCGATTTCGACGAGGTCGACGTCGACCGGAAGGCCGCCCACGGCGATCCGGCGCTGCGTGCCGAGTTCGGCGATCGGCTGCCGGTGGTGCTGCTCGACGGCGAGGAACACAGCTACTGGGAGGTCGACGAGCCCCGGTTGCGGGCCGATCTCGCGGCGCGCCCCGGCGCCGGCGGGTGAACGGCATGTGTGGGGCCGTTTAAGAACACGTTATCGCGCGGTATACCCTCACCTGAGGTATTGGGGGTTCACAGCGAGGTTGGGGGCGGCCTCGGCGGGCCGGAAGAAGGTGACCACAGCGTGAGCGGCAGTGCGACGGCGTCGGGCGGCCCCCACGCCGCGAAAGCGGCCCCCGACAGCCCCGACAACCCCGACAACCCCGAGCCCCCGGCCCCGACGGCGGAGATCCCCGAGCCGACGGTCACCCGGCTGGCGACCTATCTGCACGTGTTGCACTCCTTCGGCCAACGTGGCGTCCTGGTGGCGTCCAGCAACCAGCTGGCCACCGCTGCCGGGGTCAATCCCGCCATCCTGCGCAAGGACCTGTCCCATGTGGGCGCCAACGGTGTGCGCGGCGTCGGCTACGACGTCGGCGGGTTGACCGCGCGGATCTCGATGGTCCTGCACACCGACAGCACCCACACCGTGGCGCTGGCGGGCGCCGGATGTCTGGGGCGCGCGTTGCTGACCCACGCCGGATTCGGCCGGGGTTTCCGTGTCGCCGCGATGTTCGACGCCGACCCCGACGTGGTGGGCACCGTGGTCACGCCCGGCGGCCCGCAGGTGGCCCCGCTGTCCGCGATCGCCGAGGTCTGTGCAGGTCGCGGCGATGATCCGATCGAGATCGGGGTCATCGCCACTGCCGACGACGACGCCCAGGCGGCGTGCGACGCACTGGTCGGGGTGGGGGTCCGTCAGCTGTTGAACCTCACGCCGACGACACTGACAACGGGCTCCGATGTCGTCGTCAGGCAGGTTGATCTAGCCTTGGAGCTACAGGTGTTGGCTTTCAACGCGACGCGTTCGCGTGTCCGCCGACCAGTCTTGGGTGAGGAAACGGTGACGGCGTGAGTGTTTTGTTGTTCGGGGTCTCGCACCGCAGCGCACCGGTCGAGGTGCTCGAGCGGCTGACGGTCTCCGACCATGATCGGCCCAAAATCGTCGACGAACTGTTGTCGTCGCGGGCCATTTCGGAAGCGATGCTGGTCTCCACGTGCAACCGGGTGGAGATCTACGCCGTCGTCGACGCGTTCCACCCGGCGCTGGAGTCGGTGGGTGCGGTCCTCGGAGACCACTCGGGGATGAGTGTCAACGAGATGACCCGCCACGCCTATGTGCGGTACTCCGAGGCCGCCGTCGAGCATCTGTTCACCGTCGCCGCCGGACTCGACTCGCTGGTCGTCGGTGAGCAGCAGATCCTCGGTCAGATCCGCAACGCCTATCTCGACGCCGACGCGCACAGGTCGGCCGGGCGGGTGCTGCACGAGCTCGCGCAGCAGGCGCTGCGTGTCGGCAAGCGGGTGCACACCGAGACCGGCATCGACCGGGCCGGTGCCTCGGTGGTCTCGGTGGCGCTGCACCGCGCCCAGTCGTTGCTGGTCCGTGAGGGCGCCGAGGGCATGCGCTCGGCGGTCGTCGTCGGCGCCGGCGCGATGGGTGGCCTGGCCACCGCCCAGCTCGCCCGGGAGGGCGTGCGGGACCTGGTCGTGGTCAACCGCACCGTCGCCAACGCCGAGCACCTCGCCGGCAACGTCGCCGCCAACCACGGCATCGCGGTGCGCGGTGTCGGCCTCGATGATCTCCCGGCGGCGATGGCGACCGCCGATGTCGTGGTCACCTGCACCGGATCGGTCGGTTCGGTGGTCGGAGTGGGTGAGGTCCATTCGGCGCTGGCCACCCGAACCGACTCGCGTCCCCTGGTGATCTGCGACCTCGGCCTGCCCCGCAACGTCGACCCGGCGGCCGGCCGACTGCCCCGCGTGCACGTGGTGGACATCGAGGGGCTGCGCGGCGACGCCGAGACGCAGGCCGCCGACAACGACACCTCGGCGGCGCGATCGATCGTCGCCGCCGAACTCGCCGATTACCTCACCCACCAGCGTCAGGCCGAGGTGACGCCGACCGTGGCCGCGCTGCGGCAACGTGCGGCCGAGGTCGTCGAGGCCGAGATCCTGCGCCTCGACGCGCGGCTGCCCGAGCTCGACGACCCGCAGCGCGACGAGGTCGCCAAGACCGTGCGCCGTGTCGTGGACAAACTGCTGCACGCGCCGACCGTGCGGGTCAAACAACTGGCCTCCACGCCCAACGGCGACCACTACGCCGAGGCGCTGCGGGAACTGTTCGAGCTCGCGCCGGGTGCCACCGAGTCGGTCTCTGCGCCCGAGGTCGGTGGGCTGGTCACACCCGACACCGGGCTCGCCGACCGCGACCGCGGAGAGAAGTGAGCGCGGCCGCCGGCCAGGACGTGATCCGCATCGGAACGCGGGGTTCACTGCTGGCCCGAACCCAGGCCCAGACCGTCGCCGACGCCCTGATCGCCGCCGGACACCCGGCCGAACTGGTCATCATCAAGACCGCCGGCGACGCCTCGCAGGCGCCGGTCGCCGAGATCGGGGTGGGGGTGTTCACCACCGCGATCCGCGTCGCACTCCAGAACCGCGAGGTCGACGTCGCGATCCACTCCTACAAGGACCTGCCCACCGCCCCCGAACCCGGCCTCGTCATCCCGGCGATCCCGCCGCGCGAAGATCCGCGAGACGCCCTGGTCAGCCGGGGTGGCATGGTGCTCGGCGAGCTGCCCCCGGGGTCCACGGTGGGTACGTCGGCGCCGCGGCGGGCGGCACAGCTTAGAGCATTGGGTCTCGGTTTGGAAATCCGCCCCCTACGAGGCAACCTTGATTCTCGGTTGGGCAAAGTCGCCAGCGGTGAACTCGATGCAGTCGTGGTCGCCCGGGCCGGTCTGGTACGGATCGGCAGAGCCGACGAGGTCACCGAGTCGCTGGACCCGGTGGTCCTGCTACCGGCACCGGCACAGGGCGCCTTGGCAGTGGAGTGCCGCTCCGACGATGCCGAACTGGTGAGAATACTCGCCGAGTTGGACGACGCGTCCACACGCGCGGCGATCGACGCCGAACGCTCGGTGCTCGCGGCCCTGGAGGCCGGGTGCACCGCGCCGATCGGGGCGATCGCCGAGGTGGTCGAGTCGATCGACGAGGACGGGCGGATCTTCGCCGAACTGTCACTGCGTGCCGCGGTGGCGGCGGAGGACGGATCGGATGTGATCCGGGCCTCGACGGTGGGACCGGTCGATCGCGCGGAACAACTCGGCAAGGATCTCGCCGCCGAACTGCTGGAGCTGGGAGCGGGCGAACTCGTATCGCATCTCCGGTAGCAGAAGGAACTGCAGCTCCGAACCAGGGGCAGGAGAGTGCGAACTCATGAGCCGTACGAAAAAGGTCAATCAGGGACGGAACCTGTCGGCGCCGGGAGCGAAGCGAGCGGGCCGGATCTTGTTCGTCGGATCGGGTCCGGGAGATCCCGATCTGCTGACCGTGCGTGCCCGCAACGCCATCGAGAAGGCGACCACCGCGTACATCGACCCTGACGTGCCGTCCGGCGTGGTCGAGATGCTCGGCGCAGCTCATCGGGATGAGGCTGCCGACGAGCCGCGGTCGAGCCGGGCCGCCAAGAAGACCCCGTCTACCAAGAAGGCGTCGACCACCGACGACAACACCACAGCCGACGCCGCGACTGGCGACACTGCGGCCGCCGGCGACGACGCCGAGACCGCCGAGGATTCGGTGGTGCATCCCGCGCTCGGCGATCCCGCCGAGGTCGCCAAGACACTCGTCGCCGCCGCGAAGGCCGGCGAGGACGTGGTCCGGGTGGTCTCCGGTGACCCGCTGACCACCGACTCGGTGCTCGCCGAGGTCAACGCCGTCGCGCGGACCGCGGTGCACTTCGAGGTGCTGCCGGGGTTGCCCGCCGCCTCGGTGGTGCCCAGCTACGCCGGCATGCCACTCGGCTCCACCCACAGCGAGGCCGACGTCCGCGCCGAGGGCGTCGACTGGGCGGCGCTGGCCGCCGCACCCGGCCCACTGGTGCTGCACGCCACCGCCGCTCATCTCGCGGAGACCGCCAGCGCGCTCACCGAGCACGGCATGGCCCCGCAGACCCCCGTCGCGATCACCGTCAACGGCACCACCTGCGCGCAGCGCACCATCGAGGCGACGCTGGCCACGCTCAACGAGCAGGGCAATGCTCTGGTGGGTCCGCTGATCCTGACCGTCGGCAAGGTCGTCGGCCAGCGCGGCAAGCTCTCCTGGTGGGAGTCGCGCGCGCTGTACGGCTGGACCGTGCTGGTGCCGCGGACCAAGGATCAGGCCGGTGACATGAGCGAGCGGCTGCGCAGTCACGGCGCCATCCCCAAGGAGGTGCCGACGATCGCCGTCGAGCCGCCGCGCAGCCCGGCCCAGATGGAAAGGGCCGTCAAGGGTTTGGTGGACGGCCGCTACCAGTGGGTGGTGTTCACCTCCACCAACGCGGTGCGTGCCGTGTGGGAGAAGTTCGCCGAGTTCGGGCTGGACGCCCGCGCGTTCTCCGGGGTGAAGATCGCCTGCGTCGGCGAGGCCACCGCGGAGAAGGTGCGCACCTTCGGGATCGAGCCGGAGCTCGTTCCGTCGGGTGAGCAGAGCTCGCTGGGACTGCTCGACGACTTCCCGCCGTACGACGACGTGTTCGACCCGGTCAACCGAATCCTGTTGCCGCGCGCCGACATCGCCACCGAGACGCTGTCGGAGGGGTTGCGCGAACGCGGCTGGGAGATCGACGACGTGACCGCGTACCGCACGGTGCGCGCCGCGCCGCCGCCCGCCGAGACCCGCGAGATGATCAAGACCGGTGGTTTCGACGCCGTCTGCTTCACCTCGAGTTCCACCGTTCGTAACCTGGTCGGCATCGCCGGAAAGCCGCACGCGCGCACCATCGTCGCGTGTATCGGACCCAAGACGGCCGAGACGGCAACCGAATTCGGTCTGCGGGTCGATGTGCAGCCGGAGAACGCCTCGGTGCACGAGTTGGTCGACGCGCTCGCCGAGCACGCCGCCCGGCTGCGCGCCGAGGGTGCCCTGCCGCCGCCGCGGAAGAAGTCGCGCCGCTCCCGGTCCTGACCTTCGGTCGGCACGGCGCGCTGCGAGCCAACGCAACCCGCGAGTGTTTCTCGGTTCTCGCGAGTCGGACGAGACTCGCGGGAACCGGAACCCACTCGCGGCGGGAGCTCACGAAGGAGCTGACATGTCACCGGTGATCCGTCCCCGACGTCTGCGGTCCACGCCCGCGCTGCGCAGGCTCGTCGCCGAGACCAGCCTCATGCCCCACGATCTGGTGTTGCCGATGTTCGTCGCCGACGGCATCGACGCCCCGCGGGAAATCTCCTCGATGCCCGGCGTCGTGCAACACACCTTCGATTCGCTGCGCACGGCCGCCGACGAGGCGGTGCGCGCCGGTGTCGGTGGGCTGATGCTGTTCGGCGTGCCCGCACCGGCCGACAAGGACGCCGAGGGCACCTGCGCCGACGCCGACGACGGGGTGCTCAACCGTGCGCTGCGGACGCTGTCCGACGACCTCGGTGACGCCACCGTGCTGATGGCCGACACCTGCCTCGACGAGTTCACCGACCACGGCCACTGCGGCGTCGTCGACGGCAGGGGTCGCGTCGACAACGACGCCACCCTCGAGCGGTACGTGTCGATGTCGCTGGCCCAGGCGCGCGCCGGTGCGCACCTGCTCGGGCCGAGCGGGATGATGGACGGCCAGGTCGCCGCCATCCGCGCCGGCCTCGACGCCGCGGGTTACACCGACACCGGCATCCTCGCCTACGCGGCCAAATACGCGTCGGCGTTCTACGGTCCGTTCCGCGAGGCCGTCGGGTCGTCGTTGCAGGGCGACCGACGCACCTATCAGCAGGACGCCGCCAACCGGATCGAGTCGCTACGGGAGATCCGCCTCGACATCGACGAAGGCGCCGACCTGGTGATGGTGAAACCGGCGATGAGCTACCTCGACATCGTCCGCGACGCCGCCGAGATCGCCGATGTCCCGGTGGCCGCCTACCAGATCAGCGGTGAATACTCGATGATCACCGCCGCCGCCGAACGCGGGTGGATCGACCGCGACGCCGCCGCCCTCGAATCACTCGTCTCGATCAAACGGGCCGGTGCGTCGGTCATTCTCAGCTATTTCGCGACCGAGGTCGCCGGCCGGTTGGCGTAGGCGCGTGGCAGCGCGGGGGGCCATCGGTGGGTGGATGGCCGCCGAGTCCGATTCACTACTCTGGAGCCCATGACCGCTCCGCACCAGCCAGCGTCGACGGAACCGGGGGCACGACCCCGGCGACCCGATGCCGTCGCCATCGCCACCGAACTCTGGGTGGTGGTCATCCTCGGTCAGCTCGTCGCCTTCATCGGCCAGTATCCGTCGCTGCGGGAGGCCTGGGACCGGCAGGTCAACACCCTGCCGGCGGATACCCCGCGCGAAGAACTCGACCTGCTCAACTCCTCGGCGACCCTCATCGCGGTGCTGGCGCTGGTCGGACTCGCGCTGACGGTGGTATCGGCGGTGCTGGTGCTGTTGACCCGCAACGGCTACAACTGGGCCCGCATCGTCATCGCAGCGGCCGGCGTGTTCCTCGCGGTGAACCTGGTGTTCATGATCTTCGGCGAGGTCGACCCGGTGTGGGTGATGGTGCCGATGGTGCTCAGTGGTGTCGCGGCGATCGGTGCCTCGGTGCTGCTGCTGCGCCGTGAGAGCGAGCAGTACTGCCGTGACATGAGCGAACATCGTCGCCGCCCCGCGCCTCCACCTCCGGGACCGCCGTCGGGCGGTGGTCACGGATACCGGCAGGGGCCGGCGCCGTGGACGTATGGTGGCGGACAGCACAATGGCGGACAGCATGGGGGCGGCGATCCCTACTCGAGCCGTCCACATCCGAACGAAGGAAACCGATCCCGTGGTGAGTCCTGACCCCGCACGCCGACCCAAACAGGTCTCCTGGGCCTACCGGTGTTGGACGATCAGCGGTGGCCTGCTGGTGGCGCTCGGCGTGTTCTACGTGATCCTCGGGATCATCGCGTCGGGCCCCGTCTTGCTGCCCGTCGGGCTCGGGGTCATCGTCGGCGCCGTCGGCGTCGCATTCGTCATGCTCGGCAGCAAGGCATTCCTCGGCGATGCGCGGTGGCGGTCGTCGCTGTCCGCGCTCACCCTGGTCGTGGTGGTGCTGCTGTTGTTCCTGAGCTTCGGTATCCCCATCCTCGCGTTCGCGCTGTTGGCCGCCCTCGTGGGCTTGTTCGGCTCGCTGCTGGCATTTCGGCCGGAGTCGGAGACCTGGTACTCCACCGACGATCCGGACGCCCCGTCGAATCCGACCCACCTCTCGTGACCGACGCCGACGACACTCCGGACGGGGACACTCCGCCCGGGGACGCTCCGCGCGGGGACGTTCCGGACGGGGACGTTGCAGCGGGCGACACCCCGGCCGAGGGGGCTTCGCCCGCCGCCGCGGCTCCCACCGATCCGTCGCCGGTCGACGAGGGTGAGCTGCTCTTCTACGAGCCGGGCGGCAGTTGGTGGGTGGTCGCGATCGGTCCGGTGCTGATCGGTGCGGTCCTCGCGATGGAGATCGCCGGTCCCGGCCAGGTGCACTGGCTGGTGCTCGGTATCTTCGCGGTCATCCTGGTCGGCTTCTCGGTGGTGCAGGTCCACGCCGCACGCACCCACGTCAGCGTTCGCCTCACCGAGACGACCTTGCAGCAGGGTACGCGCACGCTGCCGCTGACCGACATCGCGACCATCTACCCGGCCAACAACGGTGCCGAGCACCAGCCGTGGGAGAGCGCCCGCGCGCTGGGGGAACTGCCCGCGGTGCCGCGGCGCCGCAAGGGCGTCGGTGTGAAACTCGTCGACGGCGGTACCGCGCAGGCGTGGGCCCGCGACGTCGACCGGTTCCGCACCGAACTCACCGAAGCGCACCTGGCCGCGCAGATCCGCCGCGACTCCTGATTCAGGGGCCGCTCGCCGACCGGCCCGACGGCAACCACATGGAGAACTGACATCCACGGCGGTTGCTACCTGTGTGGATGTCAGTTCCCCATGTGGTTTGCCGTCGAGGGAGCCGAACGGGGTCGTCGTGCGTCCAAAAGACATGACGCAACCAACTCCCGACCACCACGGCATCATCTACCGTCGAGCAGCCCTCGACGAGGGGTACACCGACAAGCAACTCACTCGTCGTGTCGACGACGCGACGATGACCCGGATCTGGTCCGGTGCGTATGTGCTCAACACGGGCGAAACCCGCACACCGGAGGAACTGCACCGCCTCACGGCGATCGCCGCGGTCACCTCGAGTCCGGACAGCGGCTTCGCGCTGAGCCATCAGTCCGCCGGCGTGCTACACGGCCTTTCCCTGCTCACCCCGCAACTCGACCGCGTGCATCTCAGTACCGGATATGCCACCGGCGCGCGGCTGGAAAAGCGTCGACACCTGCACTCGGGCGCTCTCGACGATGCCGACACCGTCGTCGTCGACGGGATTCGCGTGACGTCGCTGGAGCGCACCGTGGTCGACATAGCCTGCAGTGTCGGCTTCGCCCAGGCATTGGCCGCATTCGACTCGGCGCTACGCAACGGCGCCGACGCGGCCGTCATCGCCGAGTATCTCGAGGGACACAAACGCGGTGTCGGGCAGGCTCGACGCGCCCTCGGCCACGCCGATGCCGGTGCGGAGAACGCGGGCGAATCGTGGGGCAGGGCGCAACTGATCTGCGCCGGACTGCCGACCCCACGGCTCCAACACGAGTTCTACGACGACGCGGGCGTGTTCATCGCCCGTACCGACTACGACTGGTTGGGCAAGCTGGCCGCGGAGTTCGACGGCATGGCCAAATACCAGCGGCACCTGGCCGACGGCGAGACCGCGTTCGACGCCATGCGCCGGGAGAAGGAACGCGAGGACGCGTTGCGCCGCCTGGGGGTGATGGTGATCCGCTGGGTCTGGGAGGACCTGCGCCGCAACCGGGTGGTACCGATGGTGCGGGAGTGGCTCGACCGCCTCGGCATCGCCGCGTGACGTCGGCGCCGCAGACGCCCACCGGGGATCGCATCCACATGGGGAACTGACAACCACACAGGTTGTAACCGCCGTGGATGTCAGTTCCCCATGTGGTGTGGCCGGGGTTGGCTGGGGCGGGGAGGCCCGAGCCGGCCCGGGCGTCAGCCGTTGCGCAGCATGGGGGCGGTCAGCAGCGCCTCGGGGATGCCGAAGGCGTCGACCAGGGTGCGCGCGTGCGGCCGCAGTTCCCGGCACAGTTCGTTGACGCCGCGCCGGATGGCCTTGGCCCGTTCCACCGACACATGCCGGTGCATCAGGAACCACGAGATGTCGTCCTCGAGGGCGGAGTAGACGAACAGATCGCACACCTTGCCGAGGAGTTCGGCGGCCGACCGCGAATCGCAGTCCTCGATGGCCTGGACGAACGCTTCGAGCACCAGCCGCTCGGTCCGTGCGCGCCCGACCTTCAGCAGATGATCCTGGGCATTGTTGAACACCTCGAACGGATCGTTCTCGTCATCAGTGGCCCGCCGCAGCCGCTGGGCGCATGTCCGCACCAGATGGTCCTCGCGGTTGCGGAACAATCGCAGCTGGGTGCCGCGGTTGGTGAGGTTCGACTTCTCGGTGTCCTCGTCGGAACTCTCCAGCAACGTCTGCACCACTTGGCGTACCGCGGTCTTCTCGACGACGACGTCGCGCGCCATACTCGCGATGAACTTCACCCAGCCGCCGGCCGACAGACCCTGCACGTCGTCGGCGTAGGCCGACAGCAACTCCTTGGCGACGAGTTGGGTGAGGACGGTGTTGTCGCCCTCGAAGGTGGTGAACACGTCGATGTCGCCGCGCATGATCGAGATCTGATTCTCGTCGAGATATCCGGCGCCGCCACAGGCCTCCCGGCTGACGTTGATCGCATGTGAGGCATGCCAGGTGGCGTAGGCCTTCAACCCCGCCGCGGCACTCTCCAGTTCACGCTGCCGGCCGGCGTCGGAGTCGTCGGGAGCCGACTGCACCGCGTGCAGTTCCTCGGTCAGTTCGTTCTGGGCGAAGGCGATCGCATACGACTTGGCGATGAGCGGCAACAGCTTTCGCTGATGTCCCAGGTAATCCAGGACGATGATCTCGCTCTCGGCGTCGGGCGCCTCGAACTGCTTGCGGATCAAGCCGTAACGCGTGGCGAGGGCGAGCGCCTTGCGGCCGGCCGCGCCGGCGGTCGCGGCCACACTGACGCGACCGCGGATGAGGGTGCCCAGCATCGTGAAGAACCGTCGGTTCGGGTTCTCGATCGGCGAGGAGTACGTGCCGTCGGCTTCGACGTCGGCGTACTTGTTGAGCAGGTTGTCGGCGGGCACACGGACGTGGTCGAACATGATGCGCCCGTTGTCCACGCCGGCCAGTCCGCCCTTGTAGCCGCAGTCACTGGTCGTGACGCCGGGCAGGTCGTTGCCGTCGGCGTCGCGGATCGGCACCAGAAAACAGTGCACGCCGCGACTCGTCGGCTCCTCGCCCGGTCCGCCGGTGATCAGCTGGGCGAACACCGCCGCGATGGTGGCGTGCTGGGCGGCGCCGCCGATGTAGTCCTTGCGCGCCGACGGGGTGGGGGAGTCGATGATGAATTCGCGGGCCTCGGGATCGTAGGTGGCGGTGGTCTCCAGCGCCTGCACGTTGGAGCCGTGGCCGGTCTCGGTCATCGCGAAGCAACCGAGCAGATCGAGGCTGATGGTGTCGGCGACGTACCGGTCGTGGTGCCGGGCGGTGCCCAGATTCTCGACCGCCCCACCGAACAGGCCCCACTGCACGCCGGCCTTCACCATCAGCGAGAGGTCGGCGTACCCCAGCATCTCGATCGCGGTGATCGATGCGCCGACGTCGCCGGTCCCGCCGTGGTCCTTGGCGAATCCGGCGGCCGAGAAGCCGCTGCCGCCCAGCTCGCGCATCTCCTCGAGCATGCGTGCGCGCGCCTCGTCGAGCGTGCGCGACGGGTCCGGCAAAAGGTCGGCCCGGTCGGCGTTGCTGCGGGCCATGTCGCGGGTGGATCGCCACGGACCGTCGAGTTCGTAGCGGAGGTTGTCCACCAGCAGGGCACGCTCGTCATCGGACAGGTCGTCGGTCGGCGGGACGACGACCTCGGGGTCGTCGCGGACGGCGTCGTCGTCGGTGGTGGTGGACGGGCTGTCGGTGGAGGTTGCCATGACTCCACGTTACGGATAAGCCAGCCGCAGATCGTGGTGTTCGCGCATGGTTCCGGTGCTGTCGAGATCGAAATGTTGGTGAGGTCACGGATGGCACTCGATGGCGCCCGACCGGTCGCGATGGCGCCATCACGAATGATATTTTCACCACCGTGCACAGCGCGTGCTGGCCGTCGTCGGGGCGGGCAGCCCGGCTTGTCGGGAGGTGGAAGCTGTGTTCGATTCGGATCAGGGCGATGGTTGTCGTCCGTGGGGCAGTCCCATCCTCATGTGTGTAGGTACCCGGTGGTATCAGGTCACCCTGCTGCCGACGCCGCCGCCCACCGCAGTGCGCCGCTGAGGCCTTCTGCGGCGCGGCCGGCTTCCCGTGCGTGACGGCTGTGCCGGCCAACGTCCAACCTGTCCGCGAGTCGCCCGCTTCGACGCTCGGGCGCTCGAATCCTCAGTGACGAGATCCCGCCACGGTCATGTCCGTGCTGCGGGACACGAGGTACGACCATGCCCAACAGAGTGCACCAATCGATTGCCGAACTGGCCCGGCGCCTACACGATGTGCCGGAAACGGCCGATCGGGTCGACGTATTGCTCGAGTCGGTGACCGCCGAGGCGATCGACAAGGTCCCGGGTGCCGATCATGCCGGGGTGCTGCTCCTCGACAAGAAGCAGACCATCACGACCCTCGCGTCGACCGACGAGGTGATGTCCAGGGTTGCGCGCATCCAGGTGGAGACGGGGGACGGCCCGTGCCTGCATGCCGCCCGGCACCACCGCGAGCAGGTGCTGATCAATGACATCGCCGCCGATCAGCGGTGGCCGACCTTCTCAGCGCGGGTGGTCGCCGAGACGACGGTGCGGGCCGGGTTGTCGTTTCACCTGTTCACCCATAAAGGGACCATCGGTGCGTTGAACCTCTTCGCCGATGAGGTCGACGCCTTCTCCCCGGACTCCGAGGAGGTCGGGGTCATCTTCGCAACCCATGCCGCCCTGGCGCTGGGTGCGGTTCGCGAGCAACAGAACTTCCGCAGCGCACTGGCCTCCCGCGACACCATCGGCCAGGCCAAAGGGATGCTGATGGAACGCTTCTCGATCGACGCGATCGGCGCCTTCGAACTGCTGCGTCGTCTGTCCCAGGAGACCAACACACCGTTGGTGGACGTGGCGCGTCAGGTGATCGAGACCGACGGCAGCTCGCCGGCGTCGTGCCGTTCGTCCGGGCGCGGGTCGGCGCAGCGTGCATCTCGCGCATACTGACTCCCATGCCGAGCGCATCTCCCAGCACCGACGACCCGGCCGATTTCCGCGTGCACGTCGTCGCCGAGTCGATCCGGCTGTTCGCCGAGCAGGGCTACGAATCGACGACCGTCGAGCAGATCGCGGCGGCCGCCGGCATCTCGCGCCGCACGTTCTTCCGCCAGTTCGGCGCGAAGGAAGACGTCATCTTCGCCGACCACGAGTCGCTGCTCACCGCGGTGTCGGCCCACCTCGCCGCCGGCGACGACCCGTGGCGGGTGGTGTGTTCGGCGGCCGAACTCGTGTTCGTGCACTTCCGGGATGCCCGCGAGATGGCGGTTCGACGGTTCCGGGTGGTCCAGGAGGTTCCCGCGTTGCGTGACCGGGAGCTGGTCACCACCTACCGCTACCAGCGTCTGTTCGAGGACTCGCTGCGGTCGCGGCTGCCCGACGAATCGCCGGTGCGGCTCATCGGCTATGCCGCGGCGGTCACCGGAGCCCACAACTACCTGCTGCGGGCGATGGTCCGCGGCGACGAAGACGCCACCCTGCAGCGGCTGCGCGACGAGCTCGACCACCTACGGGCGACGTTCACCGGGGGCGCGGCACTCGGTGCCGTGACCGTGGTGACCCATTCGGCCGAGATGTCGCCGGAGGAGATCGGGCGGCGGGTCGTCGAACAACTGCGTGCGGAGCAGCGCGATCACGGACAATAGGGGAGGCAGCAACGCGGCCGGGACTTGGCACTGAGTGCCGTTCTCAGCTACGCTGACCCCAAAACCCTGGCACTGAGTGTCTATCGCTGAGTGTGTGAACCCGCTAAGGAGTGATCATGGCGTTCGGCAACCCCGACTTCAACGTCTTCGAACTGCCCGAAGAGCACGTGGCGCTGCGTGAGGCCATCCGCGCGCTGTCCGAGAAAGAGATCGAGCCGCATGCGGCCGACGTCGACGAGAACTCACGCTTCCCGCAGGAGGCCCTCGACGCGCTCGTGGCGTCGGGCTTCAACGCGATCCACGTGCCCGAGGCCTACGACGGCCAGGGTGCGGACTCGGTCGCCGCGTGCATCGTCATCGAAGAGGTCGCGCGGGTGTGCGCGTCGTCGTCGCTGATCCCGGCGGTCAACAAGCTCGGCACCATGGGCCTGATCCTCAACGGTTCCGATGAGCTGAAGAAGCAGGTGCTGCCGTCGATCGCATCCGGTGAGGCGATGGCGTCCTATGCGCTCTCCGAGCGCGAGGCCGGCTCGGACGCCGGGTCGATGAAGACCCGTGCCCGCAAGGACGGCAACAACTGGGTGATCAACGGCTCCAAGTGCTGGATCACCAACGGCGGCAAGTCGAGCTGGTACACCGTGATGGCCGTGACCGACCCGGAGAAGGGGGCCAACGGCATCTCGTCGTTCATGGTCCACAAGGACGATCCGGGCTTCACCGTCGGGCCGCTGGAGAAGAAGCTCGGCATCAAGGGCTCGCCCACCGCCGAACTCTACTTCGAGGACTGCACCATCCCCTCCGACCGGATCGTCGGCGATGAGGGCACCGGTTTCAAGACCGCCCTGCAGACCCTCGATCACACCCGTCCGACGATCGGCGCGCAGGCCGTCGGCATCGCGCAGGGCGCGTTGGACAAGGCCATCGAATACGTCAAGGACCGCAAGCAGTTCGGCAAGTCGATCGCCTCGTTCCAGGGGGTCGAGTTCATGATCGCCGACATGGCGATGAAGGTGGAGGCCGCGCGTCTGATGGTCTACACCTCGGCCGCGCGCGCCGAGCGTGGCGAGAAGAACCTCGGCTTCATCTCGGCGGCGTCGAAGTGCTTCGCCTCCGACGTGGCGATGGAGGTCACCACCGACGCCGTGCAACTGTTCGGCGGTGCGGGCTACACCCGCGACTTCCCGGTCGAGCGGATGATGCGCGACGCCAAGATCACCCAGATCTATGAAGGCACCAATCAGATCCAGCGTGTCGTGATGAGCCGCGCGCTGCTGCGCTGACCCGCGCCGTCTGCCGAGGGCGCCCCGTCGACCCCGTCGACAGGGCGCCCTTTCTCGCTGACTGGGCGCCGTTCCCCGTCGAGTGGGCGCTGTTTCTCGTTGACTGGGCGCCGTTCCGGATCGAGTGAGCATTTGTCCGACATCGGCCACGCCTCGAGCTTCGGCGATATCGATGGAACCCCCGTGCCGGCTGCTGCGTCGAAGATGCATGACATTCGAACACCAGGCGACACCCCGCACTATCTCGCGCAAGGATGCGCTCACCGACCTCGGATTGACCCCCGAGCAGTTCGCGGCGGAGTTCACCGTGCTGCGCGGCAACAACCACCTGCATCGCGGTCAGCTCATGACGGCGCAGCAGCGGATCATCACCGTCGTGGACCAGGCCCATGGCGATCCCGTGATCGCCGGCGAGTCCGCGCTGATCATGTATGGCAGTCGCTGGCACGACGACGATTTCACGATCGAGCTCATCCGCGGGACATCCGCATCGGGTCGCCCCGCGCGGGGGACGGTCACTCGCCGACTCGACCTTTCGCCAACCGAGATCGTCGAGATCCAGGGGAGGAAGGTCACCTCACCGCTGCGCACGGCATTCGACCTAGGACGTCAGCGGTCGCGCATGCAGGCGATCGGTGACCTCGACGCGCTGGCCGCGGTGGTTCCCCTTGACCTGGACGAACTGATGGCCTTCGCCGTGAAACACAAGAGATCCCGATACGTCAGGGTGCTGCGGGAGCTCATTCCGCTGATCGATGGGCGTGCGGAGTCGCCTCGGGAAAGTGCGCTGCGACTCTTCATGCATGACGTCGGACTGCCCAAACCCGATCTGCAGGTGGAGGTGCGCGACGAATTCGGAAAGGTGATCGCCAGATGTGACCTCGCGTACGAGGCCGCGAAGATCGCCATCGAGTATGACGGCGAGGCCTATCACTCGACGCCGGAGCAGCTCGCGCACGATAGTGTGCGGACCGTGGCACTGGATCGGTTGGAATGGAAGGTCATCCGGGTCACCGCGAAACGACTTCGTTCAGAGCCCTTTGTGGTGGTGGAAGAAGTCTGGGATGCACTCCGTGCGCGGGGCTTCTACTTCTGCTGATACGTCCGGCGAACGTATGGCAGTGCACATTCGATCGAAAACAGCGCCCACTCAACGGGAAATGACGCACACTCAACGGGAAACGGTGCCGGGTCGACGGCGACTGCGACGGGGCGGCGCGGCGGGGGACGGGAACAGTGGAAGGGGAGCGGATCAGGCATACGCCGGGCGGAACTCCAGGCGGGCATGCTGTTTGCGCGCCGCGGTCCGGAAGTCGTTGAGCGCGCGCCCCATGTGGAAACCGTTGGTCACGATCAGCGCACCGGTGGCGCCCATATGCTTGAGCATCGCCACCGTGTTCGTCGCGTTGGCGACGGTGCTGGTGGAGGCGGCCTCGTTGATCATCTGCCATATCGGCACGCCGCGCCGCAACAGACCGACATTCATGAACTGTGCCTCCGACACCGGCAGCCACCAGGTGTTGCCGCCGGACACGATCATCCGGTTGAACGGGTGCGACAACGCCAGGTTCGCTGCCACGTTCATCCGTTGCTCCAAGATGGCCGGCGTCTGGCCGAACGTGCCCATCTTGGCACCGAGCACCACGATGTAGCGCGTCGGCGGACTCTGCCACAGGAAGATGCTGTTCGGCGAGAACAGGTCGGCACTCCCGGCGCCCAGACTTCCGGTGTCTGTGCGTGCCGGAGCGGCCACGGCCACGCTCAGCGCGGTGAGAAGTGCGAGGAGAAGTGCGGCCACCCGAACGCGCATGGCACGAGTGTACCCATCTGTCAGGTCAACGCGATGTATTTGACCGACAGGTACTCATCGATGCCTTCGCTGCCGCCTTCGCGTCCGATACCCGACTGCTTCACACCACCGAAGGGGGCGGCCGGGTCGGAGATGACACCACGGTTCACGCCGACCATCCCCGAGTCCAATCCCTCGGCCACTCGCATGCAGCGTTCGAGGTCGCGGCTGTAGAAGTACGACGCGAGTCCGTACTCGGTCGAGTTGGCGGCCTTGATGGCGTCGGCCTCGGACTCGAAGGTGCTGATCACCGCTACCGGACCGAAGATCTCGTCGCGCGTGACCGGTGCGTACGCATCGACCCGGTCGAGCACCGTCGCCGGGTAGAAGTAGCCCTTGCCCTCGGGCACCTTGCCGCCCAACCGGACCCGCGCACCATCGGCGATCGCGCCGTCCACCATCTCGGCGACCTTGTCGCGCTGCTTGGCGCTCACCAACGGTCCCAGGGTGACGCCCTCGTCGTATCCGGCGCCGAGCCGTACGGCCGCCATCTTCTCGGTGAGCTTCGCCGTGAACTCCTCCGCGACACCGGACTGCACCAGGAACCGATTGGCCGCGGTGCACGCCTCGCCGCCGTTGCGCATCTTCGCCAGATATGCACCCTCCACCGCGGCGTCGATGTCGGCGTCGTCGAACACCAGGAACGGCGCGTTGCCACCGAGTTCCATCGACGTGCGCTGTACCCGTTCGGCGGCCTGCGCCATCAGGTTGCGGCCGACCGGCGTCGAGCCGGTGAAGCTGATCTTGCGGATGCGGTCATCGGTGATGATCGCCGACGACACGTCACCGGCATTGCTGGTCGGCAACACCGACAGCACCCCGGCGGGCAGGCCGGCCTCGGCGAACACCGCGGCCAGGGCCAGCATGGTCAGCGGGGTTTCGTGCGCGGGCTTGACCAGCATGACGTTCCCGGCGGCCAACGCCGGACCGATCTTGCGGGTGCCCATCGCGAGGGGGAAGTTCCACGGCGTGATCGCCAACGACGGCCCGACCGGCGCATGCGACACCAGGATTCGGCCGTTGCCCGCGGGCGCGGTGGCGAACCGGCCGCCGATGCGGACGGCCTCCTCGGCGAACCAACGCAGGAACTCGGTGCCGTACTTGGTCTCGGCCTGACTGTCGGGTAGTGCACGCCCGAGTTCCAGCGTCATCAGCATGGCGATGTCGTCGGCCCGGTCGGTGAGCAGTTCGAATGCGCGGCGCAGGATCTCGCCGCGCTCGCGGGCCGGGGTGGCGGCCCAGTCGTCGGCGACTGCCGCAGCCTTGTCGAGGGCGCGGCGCGCATCGTCCACGCCGGCGTCGGCCACCGAGGTCAGCGGTTCTTCGGTGGCCGGGTCGTACACGGTGAATGTCTCGCCCGACGACGCCGGCACCGATTCGCCATCGATCCACAGCCCGGTCGGTACGTTGTCCAGCACGGTGCGCGGGTTGTCAACGATGGTGTCAGTCATCAGATCTCACTTCCTTCGATATGTGTTGTGCAGAATGTGACTCACGCGGGGGTGAGGGCCTCGTCGAGGATCTGCAGGCCCTCGCGCAGCAGATCATCATCGATGACCATCGGTGGCAGCAGTCGCACAACATTGCCGTAGGTGCCGCAGGTGAGGACCACCACTCCGCGGGAGAGTGCGTGCGCCGCAGCCGCCTTGGCCAGTTCCGGATTGGGTTCGGTGGTACCGGGTTTCACCAATTCGACGGCGATCATCGCGCCGCGACCGCGGATCTCGCCGATGACGTCGTGGCCGGCGGCGGCGAGACGTTCGGCGGTCGCCGACAACGACGCGAACGCGATCTCCCCGATGTGGCGCGCACGTGCGTTCAGATCGAGAGTCGACATCTGTTCGATCGTGGCCAACGCGGCGGCACACGCGACCGGATTGCCGCTGTAGGTGCCGCCGAGCCCGCCGGGATGCACCGCATCCATCAGGTCGGCGCGGCCGGTGACCGCCGACAACGGCATCCCGCCGGCGATCCCCTTGGCGGTGGTGATCAGATCCGGGACCACGCCTTCGTGTTCGCTGGCGAACCACGCACCGGTGCGGCAGAACCCGCTCTGGACCTCGTCGGCGATGAACACCACGCCGTGCATCCGGCACCAGGCGGCCAGCGTCGGCAGGAAACCCGGTGCGGGCACGATGAAACCGCCCTCACCCTGGATGGGTTCGACGATGACCGCTGCCACGCTGTCGGCGGTGAGCTGGGTGTCGATCATGCCGATGGCGCGGTTGGCGGCGGCAACTCCGTCGGCCCCCTCCGGGTCCCGCAGCGGGTAGCTCATCGGCATCCGGTACACCTCCGGCGCGAACGGGCCGAAATTGTGCTTGTAGGGAATGGATTTCGCGGTGAGTGCCATGGTCAGGTTGGTGCGGCCGTGATATGCGTGGTCGAAGGCGACCACCGCGTTGCGCCCGGTGGCCAACCGTGCGACCTTGACTGCATTCTCCACTGCCTCGGCGCCGGAGTTGAACAGCACCGTTCGCTTCTCGTGATCGCCGGGGGTCAGTTCGTTGAGCTTCTCGGCGACGGCCACATATCCCTCGTAGGGGGTGACCATGAAGCAGGTGTGGGTGAGCCGGTGCGCCTGTGCGGCGACGGCGTCGGCAACCGCCGGGTTGCTGGCTCCGACTCCGGTGACAGCGATGCCCGACCCCAGGTCGATCAGTGAGTTGCCGTCGGCGTCGACGATGATGCCGCCGTCGGCGTCGACCGCGAACACCGGCGTAGCCGACCCGAGTCCGGCCGCGACCGCGCGGCAGCGACGCTCCGTCAGCGCGACCGAGCGTGGCCCCGGGAGCTCGGTGACGAGATGCCGCTTCTGAGGTACCCGGTAGGTGATGGCGGTCATCTCGTCCTCATTCCGTCGATGGTGGGTTCGGCGCTCCTCACGCCCCAGTCTTCGCCGACAACCCGACCGAGGTGACCTGACAATGTGTACAGTCTGATCTCCATCACGCTCCACCTTGTCCAGCTACAGTGGTGGGCATGACGACGGTGCGCTGGCTGCTGGCCCAGCGACGTCTCCACCTGACGCTGCGCGGCGGGTCGGTGGGTCTCGATCGGCACGTCGACTGTGTGATGACCAGCGAACTGACCGAGCCCGGCGAATGGTTGTCCGGCGACGAGGTGCTGTTGACCACGGGGCTGCGGCTCGGTGACCCGACGATCTGGCGCGACTACCTCGAGCGCCTCGATGCCGTCGGCGTGGCGGCGGTCGGAGTGGGTGTGGGTTTCGAGTTCGACACGGTGCCCGCCGATATGGCGTCGATCGCCGACGATCTGGGCCTACCGCTGTTCGAGGTTCCGCTGCCGGTGCCGTTCTCCGCGATCACCCGCGCCGTGCTGGATCAGATCGCCGCGCAACGATCGTCGCGGCTGCTGGCGGCCACCAAAGCGCAACCGAAGATGACCCGCGCGGCCGCCTCGGGCGGGTCGACGGCGGTGGTCCGCGAACTCGCCGACGCGGTGGGGCAGAACGTGGTGCTACTCGACACCGGCCTGGCCGTGGTGGCCGGCGCACCCGGGCCCACGTCGTCAGCAGACCTGAACCGGTTGCGCGACCTGGTGATTCGTGACCCGACGTCGGCGGCGGCGGTCACGGTGACCGATTCTGCCACGATTGCGGTGTCCCGGGTCGGCTCCGGCGGACGAACCTTCGGACACCTCGGCACGGTGGGGCGCACCGCCCTCGACGACGTCGCGCGGATGCTTGTCGGCCACGCGATCTCGCTGCTGGCCATCGAGCACGCGAAACCACGCCAGCTACGCCGCGATCTTGTCGAGTTGCACACCGACACACTGGCATCGGCGCTCGACGATCCCACCGAGCGAGTTGGCGTACAACGTATTCTGGCGCGGGCCGCCGACCCGTCGGGACGGGTGCGGGCGCTGGCGTTGCGCTTCGGCGACGACGACGCGGCCACCCGCGGGCAGCGCCTGCTGGTCGATGAGCTCGACGGTCGGTGGCATGCGGTCTTCGTACACCGCGACGGACCGGAACTGGTGGTGCTGCTCCGCGGCGACGATTCCGTCGAGCTGGCGGCCACCCTGTTCGCCGTCGTCAACTCCGCCGGCCCGGTCGGTGGTGGGGTGGGGGCGGTGACCGATGTGCGTGACGTCGCCGACGCCGTCCGGCAGGCGAGGCTGGCCTGCCGGACGGCGGCCGTCGGACAGCTCGCCGATCTGCACGGGACCCGGTCGCTGCTGACCGTCGACGCCGTGCGCCGCGCGCTTGCCGACGCGCACACCCAACTGCTGGCCCCTGTGCTGAACCACGACGACGAGCACGGCACCGAGCTGCGGGAGACGTTGTTGGCCTACCTGGAGGCCAACGGCAACTGGGGCGTTGCCGCCGCGGCGCGTGGTGTGCACCGGCACACACTGCGGCACCGGGTCGAACGAATCGAGGATCTGTTGGATGTGGACCTGACCGACGCGCGTGTCCGAGCCGAACTGTTGTTGATGTTGTTGGGAGCGCAGGAGTGAGAAAGACTGTGGCCGCTGGGATCGCGGCAGCCGTGATGACCATTGCCGGCTGCGCCGACGACATCGACGACTCCGCGGCGCCGAGTGCACCCCCGACGCCCCCGTCGGTGAGCGCCTCCACCACAACGGACACCGACCAACTGCACCTGGTGAACCTGGGCGACAGCTTCTCCGCCGCGGCCGGCGTGCAACCCCTGGTCGCCGACTCCCCGGTGCTGTGCCTGCGGTCGTCGCGCAATTTCGCGCACGTGCTCGCCGCCGCCGAGGGCTACCGGTTGACGGATGTGAGTTGCAGCGGCGCCGACACAACAGACTTCGCGTCGCTCCAGTACGACGGCGTACCACCACAACTGGATGCGCTCACCGACGACGCCGACATCGTCACGGTGATGATCGGCGGCAACGACAGCGACCTCTACAGCACCGCAATCCGCGAGTGCGCCGACCTCGCCGCCCGCGATCTGTCCGGATCACCGTGCGCGGACACCCGCGGCGCCGAGTACGTCGACATCGTCGAGAACCAGACCGCGCCGGCACTTCTCGACGCGCTGCAGGCGGTGCGTGACAAGGCGCCCGATGCCGAGATCCTGGTCGTCGGCTATCCGTGGATACTGCCGCCGACCGGCGGCTGCTACCCGGCCATGCCGGTCGCGACCGGCGATGTCACGTATCTGCGTGAGCTGCAATCGGTTCTGAATGCCGCTCTGCAGCGCGCGGCCGAGCAGACCGGAGCCCGGTTCGTTGATATGGCGCCGGCGTCGGAAGGCCACGACGCCTGTGCTCCGGTGGGGCAGCGGTGGATCGAACCGCGCAACGGCGCGTCCGGCGCAGCCCCCGTCCACCCGAACGCGGCCGGCCAGCAGGCCATCGCCGACGCAGTGGCTGCGGCGCTGGAGTAGTCGTATCCGGCTGCGGTCTCAGGGGGTGGGGCCGACAACAATTGTCGGCGGCCACCCACGCTGCCGCAGCTGTATACGGCGTCGGTAGTCCACAGGTCGGGTGCCGGTCCACAGAATCACACACCGCTATGCGCGGAACCCGATTTGGCCGGTTTCGTCGGCATGCTCGACCTCATGATGGAGTTCGCGACAAGGAGGCAACCCGAATGGGCGGCCGCCGACGTCGTCGGGCGTCTCCACCTGTCGCCTGAGCGACTGGTAGCGACAATTGTCGTCACCGCCCGCCGCTGGGGCTGCTGTCGAATACGGTCGAACGGCAGCCGGGGTGGGTTCGGCGGCGGAGCTGGCCTCAGCTGTTGATCGACACCTCACCGCGCACCCGCGTCACCTCCGACCGGGCGAACTCGACCTCGGGTGTGTCCGCACCGCGCGAGCGGGCCAACGCGTCGGCAAGGTCTCCGGCAGCCTCGACCACCCAGCTCTCCCGGCGCCGGCCGTCGTGCCCGCCGGCAGCCTTGCGTAGCCGCCGCCGCTGCTTCCAGTCGCCCGCGACGGCCGCCAACTCGTCGTCGGTGAGTACGCCGGTGGTGACCTCGGGCGCGAGAATGTCTCGGAGATACCGGCGTTCGCGACCGACGACGAGATGGAACACCCAGACCACGACGGCCAGGAAGACCAACATGACGATCACTAGTTCCACCATGACCACGGCGTCGTTCGGCGCGGGCAGGAAGGCGCCCATCGAGTCCCAGAACCAGTGCATCGCGACCGGAATCGCGAGAAAACCGAGCCCGCGCGCCACGTTGCGCGGTTCGCCCGGTCGGCCGAGCAGGTAGACGATGCCCGCGCCGACGATCGCCGAGAACAAGATGTGCCCCGACAACCCGGTCAGCATCCGCTGCACGGCCACGCCGAATCCGATGTCACCGGCGTCCGCGCCGAAATGCGAACCCGCGAGATTGAACGAGTAGAGGACGTCCTCCAAGATCTGGAAACCCAAGCCGCAGAACGCGCCGACGATGAAGCCGTCGAACGCCGTACGGATCACCTTGGGCGCCAGATAGATCAAGAGCACGACGCCGAGCCCCTTGGAGATCTCCTCGGTCAGTGGGGCGGTGAGCCCGGCAGACCACTCGGCGGCGAACTGCTGGCCGAATGCCTTGGCGTACAGAGCTCGGATCGGATCGTTGGCGTTGATGGCGATGGCCATCGTGGCGCCGACCGCACCCCACACCAGCGCCGTCAGCACTACGCTGCCGGGCACGGGGGAGTAGCGGTCGATGTAGCGGGTGAACCACCACAGCACCACGCCGTAGACGAGCAACACGGCGATGGTGGTGCCGAGTTCGCCCGCGTAGGCGTGCCACGGCGCCGCGAACATGGTGATCGTGAGCATCGCTCCGTAGGCGACGATCGCGATGTACACCCACCAACACAGGTTGCGTGGCTGGATGAACCGGAAGCCCTCGCCGCGACCGGACTTGGTGATGGCGTCGAGGCGGGCGCGCTGGAGGTGGGGCGGATTCTGTTGCGGCATCTGGTCGCCGGCGGTCGTGGTCACTCCGATGCCTCTCCGATGGTGATGCTCTGGATCATCCGGGCGATGTCCTCGGCGGATTCCCGCTCGTACTCCGGCGGCACCGCCGCGACGACCTCCACACCGAGTCCGTCGTCCACGAACGCCGCGACAACGCCTTCGCCGGTCGGGACCTGATAGTCGGCGATCACGCCGCGATGCCCGTCGGTGGTGGTGATGGACGCCGCTTTCTGTCCGATGTCGGGGGCCAGATCGCCGAGGTCGGCGTTGTTGTCGCGGATCTGGTCGAGCAACTCCTCGGGGGTGCCGTCGAAGGGTGCGGTGCGGATCTGCAGCACGATGCCCGAATCGGCGACGGTCGCCACCGGCGGGTACTCGCCGCCCGGCAGCGGTTGGCTCTCGCGCAGCCCGCCGGTGATGTTCCAGCCGACGGTCGGGGTGAACGTGACGCGATCACCGACAGCCATCACATCGCCGGCGACCACCGGATCGTCGTAGTCGACCGACGCGTTGATCATCGCCGGTACGAACGACAGGATCAGCGCGATCGCCAGGACGACGAACCCCGGCACCAGCGTGCGGCTGTCCATGCCGAAGCGTCGTTTGTCGACGGGAATCCAAGACTCGGGAGGCTCATAGACTGGTGCGTCTTCGACCGATGTGTCGACGGCGTGTGCAGGCAAGGCGCGTCCTCGGGTTCGCGGGGCTGGGCACGGTCACTGTAGCGGGTACACAGGTACTGTGTGCGGCTACGCCGACACCCGGAACGCCGCACCACGGTCGCCCACGTCACACTCTCCCTGAGAACACCCTGAACAATTTTGGCCCTCACGAGGCGATTTGGAACACTGGTCCCCGTGACCCGATCCGCTGAAGTCGCCGCGAAGTCTGCAGCGCTGTTCGCCCGCGCTGCCCAGGTCATCCCCGGCGGGGTCAACTCCCCGGTCCGGGCGTTCTCCGCAGTCGGTGGAGATCCGCGCTTCATCGCCTCGGCGCAGGGGTGCCGACTCACCGACGTCGACGGCAACGAGTACATCGATCTGGTCTGCTCCTGGGGTCCGATGATCCTCGGCCATGCACATCCCGCGGTTGTCTCCGCAGTGCAGCAGGCAGCCGCCGGCGGCCTCTCCTTCGGCGCGCCCACCTCGTCGGAGATCGAACTCGCCGAGGAGATCATCGACCGCGTCGACCCCGTCGAGCAGGTCCGGCTGGTCAACTCCGGGACCGAGGCCACCATGTCGGCCATCCGGCTCGCCCGCGGCTACACCGGGCGGAGCAAGGTCATCAAGTTCGCCGGCTGCTACCACGGCCACGTCGACGCCCTGCTGGCCGACGCCGGGTCCGGTGTCGCCACCCTCGGCCTGCCCACCTCGCCGGGCGTCACGGGCGCGTCCGCGCACGACACACTGGTCCTGCCCTACAACGACCTGAAGGCCGTCGCCAAGGCGTTCGAGGAGTTCGGCGACGACATCGCCGCCGTCATCACCGAGGCCGCCGCCGGCAACATGGGTGCGGTCGCACCGCACGACGGCTTCAACGCCGGCCTGCGTGAACTCACCCGACGCCACGGCGCGCTGCTGATCATGGACGAGGTGATGACCGGCTTCCGCGTCAGCCCGTCCGGCTGGTACGGCCTCGACGGCGTCGGCGGCGACCTCTACACCTTCGGCAAGGTGATGAGCGGTGGCCTGCCCGCCGCCGCGTTCGGCGGCCGCGCCGACGTGATGGAACGCCTCGCCCCGACCGGCCCGGTCTATCAGGCCGGCACACTGTCGGGGAACCCGGTGGCCGTCGCCGCCGGCCTGGCCACCCTGCGCAACGCCGACGCCGCCGTCTACCGCGCCCTCGACGACAACGCCGACCGTCTCGCCACACTGCTGACCGACGCCCTCGACGCCGCCGGCGTGGCCCACCGCGTGCAGCGCGCCGGCAGCATGCTCAGCGTCTTCTTCACCGACGCAGGCGAGCCGATCGCCGACTATCCGGGTGTGAAGGCCACCGAGACCTGGCGTTTTGCCCCGTTTTTCCATGCGCTGCTCGAGCGTGGCGTCTATCCGCCGCCGAGTGCGTTCGAGGCCTGGTTTGTGTCCGCGGCGCTGGACGACGATGCTTTCTCTCGTATCGCCGATGCACTGCCGGCAGCCGCGCAGGCCGCTGCCGCAGCGGTCCCGAGCTGACCCGGGGGAGACAGATGACCAACACGATCGTCCACATGATGCGGCACGGGGAAGTCCACAACCCCGAAGGCATCCTCTACGGGCGCCTGCCCGGCTTCCGGCTGTCGGACACCGGGCGCGCCCAGGCCAACAAGGTGGCCGCCACCCTCGCCGACCACGACGTGACCGCCGTGTTCGCCTCGCCGCTGCAGCGTGCGCAGGAGACCGCCACCCCCATCGCCGGGGCGCACGGACTCGAGATCATCACCAACGACGAACTCATCGAGGCCGACAACGTCTTCGAGGGCCTGAAGGTGTCCGTCGGCGACGGCGCGCTGAGCAAACCGCGCCACTGGCCCAAGATGCGGGATCCGTTCACCCCGTCGTGGGGTGAGCCCTACATCCAGCTGGCCCACCGCATGCTGGCCGCGGCCAACAAGGCCCGCGACGCCGCGCGCGGCCACGAAGCCGTCTGCGTCAGCCACCAGCTGCCCGTCTACACGTTGCGCCGCTTCCTGGAAGGCCAGCGGCTGTGGCACGACCCGCGCCGGCGGCAGTGCTCGCTGGCGTCGCTGACCAGCCTGATCTACGAGGACGACGCGCTCGTCGACATCATCTACTCCGAGCCGGTGGGCGCCTCGGACCCGTTGGCCACCGGGGCGTGACCGGCCCGGTGCGATAGGACGAATGTGCGAAGGTTCTCTCTGCTGCTGGCGGCGCTGGCGGTCGTGATCGGTGTGGTCGGCGGCTGCAGCACCGGCGACGACGCCGTCGCGCAGGGAGACACGTTCGAGTTCGTCTCACCGGGCGGACAGATGGTGATCACCTACCCGCCTGAGCAGCGGAAACCGGTCGCCGAACTGTCGGGCCCGGACCTGATCACCGACGAGCCGCTCGCGCTCGGCGACGAACGCTTCGCCGACAAGGTCGTCGTCATCAACGTCTGGGGCTCCTGGTGCGGCCCATGCCGCGGCGAGGCCGACGACCTCGAAACCGTCTACGAGAACACCAAGGATCTCGGCGTCGAGTTCCTCGGGATCGACCTGCGCGACGACCGGCAGAGCGCCAAGGACTTCGTCGCCGACCGCAACGTCGGCTACCCGTCCATCTACGACTTCGACGGCATCACCCTCGCCGCGTTGACCACTCCCACCTCGGTGGTGCCCACCACCGTCGTACTCGACCGGCAGCACCGTCCCGCGGCGGTGTTCCTCAAGGCCGTCACCGCCGAGGAACTCGACGCGACCGTGCGCCGGATCGCCGCCGAAAGCCCCGCCGCAGCGCCGGCGTCGTCGGCGGTCGAGCAGGGTGCGCCGTGATCGACCTCGCCCCGCAGGCCGCCATCGGCGAGACCTTCGCCACCACCGTCACCTCCGGACCGTTGCTGCTGGCGCTGGCCGCCTGCGTCATCGCCGGCCTGGTCTCCTTCGCCTCCCCGTGCGTGGTGCCGCTCGTTCCCGGCTATCTGTCGTATCTGGCCGGTCTGGTCGGCGCCGAGGCGCCCGCGGTCACCGTCGGCGAACCCGCCAAGAGCGGCCGATCGCGGGTGGCGATCGCCGCCGCGCTGTTCGTCCTCGGCTTCACCGTCATCTTCGTCGCGGCCACCGCCACCGTGCTCGGCATCACCAGCACCTTCGTGGTCAATCGCGAACTTCTGCAGCGCATCGGCGGTGTGGTCACCATCCTGATGGGGCTGGTGTTCATCGGCCTGGTGCCCGCCATGCAACACGAGTTCCGGTTCGCGCCGCGCCGCATGTCCAACATCGTGGGTGCACCGTTGCTCGGCGCCGTCTTCGCACTCGGCTGGACCCCGTGCCTGGGTCCGACGTTGGCCGCGGTGATCGCCACCGCCAGCGGCACCGAGGGCGCCACCGCCGCCAAAGGGGTGGCGCTGATCGTCGCCTACTGCGCCGGCCTCGGCATCCCGTTCGTCATCCTCGCCTTCTCCTCGGCGTGGGCGCTGCGCAGCCTCGGCTGGCTGCGCAATCACGCCCGCGCCATCCAGGTGTTCGGCGGCATCATGCTGATCGCCGTCGGCATCGCCCTGGTGACCGGCGCGTGGGACCAGTTCATCGTCTGGGTGCGCGACGCCTTCATCACCGACACGGAGCTACCCGTATGACCGAGGTGACCACCGACCGCCGCGACACCGCCGACGTACCGCCGCCGCGCCGTCCGCACTGGTTCCGCCGCCGCGTGCTGTGGCCGGCGCGCAACCTGTGGCGCTCGCTGACCTCGATGCGCACCGCGCTGATCCTGCTGTTCCTGCTCGCGCTGGCCGCCATCCCCGGCGCGTTGCTGCCGCAGCGGTCGCTCAACGAACAGAAGACGCTCACCTACATCGCCGACCACGGGTGGATCGGCGAGTGGATGGACCGGCTGCAGCTGTTCGACGTCTTCTCCAGCGCCTGGTTCACCGCCATCTACGTGCTGCTGTTCGTGTCCCTGGTGGGCTGCCTGACGCCGCGGATGATCGAGCACTTCCACAGCCTGCGGGCCAAGCCGGTGGCCGCGCCGCGCAACCTCAAGCGGCTGCCGCGGCACGTCACGATCGAGGTCGACGGCGAGCCGGAGGAGATCGCCGAGCGGATATCGCGGAATCTGCGTGGGTGGCGGCGGGTGATCTCGATACGCCCCTCCGCAGGCTCCGGGGCTACTCGATCTGCGGGGGACGCGGGGGGAAGTGCCGACGTCGTCGAGGTCTCCGCCGAGAAGGGGTATCTGCGCGAGTTCGGCAACCTGGTCTTCCACTTCGCGTTGCTCGCGCTGCTGGTGTCGATCGCGCTCGGCAAACTCTACGGCTACGAGGGCACCCGCAGCCTGGTCGCCGACGGCGAGGGTCTGTGCAACACCTCGACCGCCGTCTACGACTCCTTCCGCGCCGGCAACCTCGTCGACGGCACCGACCTCGAGCCGTTCTGCTTCCGCGTCGACGACTTCGAGGCGACCTTCCTGCCCAACGGTCAGCCGGACATGTACACCGCGCAGGTCCGCTACGCCGAGGGCACGCCGAGTGCCGACGCATCGACCTGGCCCACCGCGCGCATCCGCGTCAACGAGCCGCTGCGCGTCGCCGGCGACCGCGTGTACGTGCTGGGCAACGGCTTCGCCCCGACGTTCACCGTCACCTTCCCCAACGGGGAGCAGCGCACCCAGACGGTGCCGTTCATCCCCGACGAACTGCAGACGATGATGTCGTCGGGTGCGATCCGGTTCGACACCCCCGCCGGGCTCTACCCGGACGCCGACGAGCGCCGCAACCATCAGATCGCGGTGGAAGGTCTGTTCGCGCCGACCGCCAACTTCCACGGCACCCTGCTGACGTCGGCCTCCCCGGAGCCGAACGACCCGTACGTGGCCATCCGCATCTACGAGGGCGACACCGGCCTGGACACCGGCCTGCCGCAGAACGCGTACTCGCTCGACAAGTCGCTGATCGATCAGGGTCGACTCCAACAACGCGCCCAGGTGAACCTGGGCGAGGGACAGACCCACACGCTGGCCGACGGCACGCAGGTGCGGTTCGACGGCTACCAGCGGTGGGTGTCGGTGCAGGTGTCGCATGATCCGGCCCAGATCTGGGTGCTGGTGTCGTCGATCGCGATGCTGGGCGGATTGCTCGTGTCGCTGCTGATCCGGCGGCGACGCATCTGGGCGCGCGTCGTGCCGGTCACCACGTCCGATTCCGGCGACGGAACCAAACGACGTACGGTAGTAGAGATTGCCGGCCTGGCGCGCACCGATCAGGCGGGCTGGGGCGAGGGATTCACCGAGCAGGCGCGTCGCCTGGTGATCGACCCGGACGACCCAGACGCCGGACGCGCCGCACGGCGCCTGTAGCAGTCAGCAACGAAAGGACGGGTGCCATGAATACGGGCTCGACGCAGGTCGACGAGACGCTCGCGCGCTACTCCGACCTCCTGTTCGGCACCGCCATCACGGTGTACGTGGTGGCGATGGTGCTGTTCCTGGCCGCCCTCGCCGGCGCGCGGGCACGCAAACTCGCCCCCGCCGCCCAGCTGGTGACCTCCGGCGGCGCGACGGTGGCCGTCGACGACCGCGCACCCGGCCGCATCGACGGTCCGGCCCCGCGCCGTCCCAAGGGCTCCCGGCTGGCCGCGATGGCCTATCCGGTGGTGTTCGTCGGGCTGATCGCGCACATCGCCTCGATCGTGCTGCGGGGCCTGGCCACCGACCGGGCGCCGTGGGGCAACATGTACGAGTTCATCTCGCTGACGTGTGCGGCCTGCGTGGTCGCCGGTGTGGTGGTGCTGCGCAAGCCCGAGCATCGTCCGCTGCTGTCGTTCGTGCTGCTGCCGGTCGCGTTGCTGATGTTCATCGGCGGCCGCTGGCTCTACACCCAGGCCGCGCCGGTGGTGCCGGCACTGAAGTCGTACTGGCTGGCCGTGCACGTCTCGATCATCTCGATTTCGTCGGGTGTGCTACTGGTGTCCGGTGTCGCGAGCCTGCTCTACCTGGTCAAGGTGCGGTGGGGGAGCACCGAAACCGACGCCGACGACGACGCCACCGACCCGCTGACCGGCAAGGGCCTGTTCGCCGGCACGCGCCGCATCGTCGCGCACATCCCGAACGCCGACGCGCTCGACCGGCTCGCCTACAAGTGCGTCGTCTTCGGTTTCCCGCTGTTCGGTCTGGGCGTGATCTGCGGCGCCATCTGGGCCGAGGCCGCCTGGGGCCGATTCTGGGGCTGGGACCCCAAGGAGACGGTGTCGTTCATCGCCTGGGTCATCTACGCGGCCTATCTGCATGCCCGCGCGACGGCCGGCTGGCGCAACAACGCGGCCGCGTGGATCAACGTCGCCGGGTTCGTGACGCTGCTGTTCAACCTGTTCGCCATCAACCTGGTGGTGTCCGGGCTGCACTCCTACGCCGGCCTGTGAGTTGCGCCGGCCTGTGAGTGGCGCCGGACTGTGAGTCGGCTGCCGGGTGATCGGCGGTCGGATCAGGCCGGGTTCTGGTTCTCGCCGGGCGGCGCCACGGTGTCGCCCTGTGCCTGCGCCTGGGCCTTGACCACCTTCAGCAGGTCGATCAGCACATCGATGGTGTCCGGGCAGATGGCCCGCACGTCGATCCCGGACAGATGGGTGCCGGTGGTGGCGAGCATCTCCACATACTCCCGCTGCTGGCGGACCCGCTCGAGATCCTCGTCGGGATTGGCCAGGAAATAGGTGACACTCACCTCGAAGGCCCGTGAGATGGCCTCCACGGTGCGGAACGAGGGCGTGCGCGCCTTGCCGGTCCGCAACTGGGAGATGTAGGCGTCCGACAGCGAGTAACCCAATCCGTTGGCACGTTCGGCGATCTTCTTGCCGGTGTACGGTGCGCCGTTCTCGTCCCGGGAATGCTCGAACAGATACCCCAACTTCTCGGCGAAGCTGGAGTCGTCGTCATGCGCCGGAGTTCGGCGCGCATCACCGGCTGTCACCCTCGTTTGTCCCCCGCGTCCACGTCGATACTGTCATCGCCACCGGCGCAGTCGACTGACAGCGGAGTCAACCGCACTGCGTAGTGAGACGAGATTACCCTACCTCGGGGTAGGGTTCGCGGCCGTGAGTTCCGGTACCCGCGATCAGGCGTCGTCGCCATCGGACCCGTTGGTGCCACGGGTCCGACGATCGAGGTCGCGCAGGAAATCAGGGTCGTCGTCGGGGCCTACCGGACCCGACGGCTTGGCCGGCCTCGTCGGTCGACGGGGCGCGTGGTCATCGCGCTCGTCCGACTCTCCGAGTTGAGGGCCGAAGGCACGCCACAACAGGAAAGCAATTGCTGCGATCCCGATCAAAGCAAACAGAAACGTCATGGCAACCTCCCGTAAACCAGCGTACGTGAGGTTGCGACGGAACGGGGCAGACCCTGCTCAGTGGGTGCGGCGGTTCAGCAGTTCGACGACGTCGGACTCCCGGAAACGTCGGTGTCCACCCGGGGTGCGGATCGAGCCGAGCAGGCCCGAACTGGCCCAGCGGGCGACAGTCTTCGGATTCACGTTGAACATGGCTGCCACCTGGCCTGGCGTCAGGGTGTGCTGACTGGCGAGACCGGGGGTGATGACGCCGGGGGCTCCGGCTGCGTCGGTGATCGTCACGATGTTCCTCTCTCCGCCCACAAAGGTGGCGATCTGGGATCACCTCATGGATACACGCCGGTATGCCGGGTGTTCGAACAGTCAGGAAACGGTAAAGAGAGTGCAAAACCGGCATTCCGGGCGGGCCCTGGCGTGCGAGGGGGCGCTCGGCCGATCGCATAACCCCAGTACGCTGGGTGCAGAGATCGGAAAGAAGGCTCATTCGTGACAGAACAGAACGCCTCCGGGTCCCCGGACGCAGCAGACCCCGCCGCCACCACCCAGGCCACAACCCCCACCCAGGCGACCGCCGGCAGCGTGGCGCTCGCGGTGGCGATGTACACCGTGGCCCGCCTGGCGCTCGTCGTGGCGGTCGCGGCGATCATCATGGGGGTCGGCGCGCTCGTCGGCGTCGAGGTGCCGCTGCTGGTGGCAGCCGTGTTCGGCGTGCTCATCGCGCTGCCGCTGGGACTGGTCCTGTTCAAGAAGCTGCGGCTGCGGGTCAACAGCCAGATCGCCGCCGTCGACGACGCGCGCCGAGCGCGCCACGACGACCTGCAGTCGCGTCTGCGCGGCACATCGGACTGACCCCGGTGCAGCCGACGAGGATCGTCGACCACCGTGGCGACCGGGCGTGGTCGGAGAATGCCGTCCGCCTGATCGAGGCCGACGGCCGACGCAGCGCCGACACCCATCTGCACCGGCTCGCGCTGCCCGACTGGTCGCGCTGGACCGACGACGGACGCGAGACCGGCATCGAGCTCTATCTCAAGGACGAGAGCACCCATCCGACCGGCTCTCTCAAACACCGGTTGGCGCGGTCGCTGTTCCTGTACGCGATCTGCAACGGGTGGGTCACCGAGGGCACCACGGTCATCGAGGCGTCCTCGGGGTCGACGGCGGTCAGCGAGGCCTACTTCGCCAAACTGATCGGCGTCCCGTTCATCGCGGTGATGACGTCGAGCACCTCGCCGGCCAAGACGGCCCTGATCGAACGCGAAGGCGGCCGCTGCCACTTCGTCGACCGGCCCGGCGACGTGTATTCCGAGGCGCTGCGGCTCGAGGCGGAACTCGGCGGGCACTTCATCGACCAGTTCACGATGGCCGAGCGGGCCACGGACTGGCGGGGCAACAACAACATCGCCGAATCGATCTTCGCCCAGATGTCGCAGGAGGATCACCCGATCCCGACATGGATCGTGGTGGGCGCCGGGACCGGCGGGACGTCGGCCACGCTGGGTCGTTACGTGCGGTATCGGCGCCACCCCACCTGGCTGGCGGTGGTGGATCCGCAGAACTCGGTGTTCCTACCCGCCTACGACACCGGCGACGGCTCGCTGCGCGCCGAGGTCGGCTCGCGCATCGAGGGGATCGGACGTCCGCGGGTGGAGCCGTCGTTCGTCTCACAGGTGATCGACCGGATGATCGGCGTGCCCGACAACGCCTCGATCGCCACCGCCCGGCTGTTCAGCGAACGACTCGGCCGCCTGGTGGGCGGGTCCACCGGCACCAATCTGTGGGGTGCGCTGCAGATCGTCGCCGAGATGGCCGCGCAGCGCCGCCCGGGCAGCGTGGTCACCCTGCTGTGTGATTCGGGGGACCGCTACGCCGGCACCTACTTCGACGACGACTGGCTGAACCGGCAGGGCTTCGACCTCCACGAACCGATCGCCGTCCTCGAGGAGTTCTTCGCCTCCGGTCACTGGACCGGCGCCACCACCACCTGACCTCACCGCGGGTCGTGCCGGGCGAATGCCAGCGCGGCGTCACCGCCGTAACAGCTGCCGTCCACATGGTCGCCGGCGCACACCCGCAATGCCACGGTGGCGGCCTTGCCGAAGCGGATCGCGAAGGCGCGTGCCCCGGCCGCCGACGGCACCACCGTGTCGGCCGTCGAGTAGAAGAACAGCATCCGCCGGTGCTCGTAGGCGGAAGCGGGCTCCGACAACGGGTCCGCGCGCTGGGGGACCGTGCCCTCCCACGCCTCGACGATGAAGTCGACGCCGCGCATCGTCGGCGGCAGACCGGTCAGCGGTGACACCCCGACGAGACCGTCGATGCCGGCGAACTCCGGTTCGGCGTAGAGCCGCAGGGCCGGCAGCACACCCATCGACTCGCCCGCGAAGAGCAATCTGCGGGTGCCGAATTCGGCGCGGGAGCGGTTGATCAACGTCCGGTAGGCCGACATCGCGGCGTCGTTGCCGAACGAGTTTCCGCCGGCCGACGCCGACACCACCACCCAACCGCTGCGCAGGAACGGCTCTGCGAAGTGACGGTGCTTGGGGTTGTGCGTGAATTCGGTTCCGTCGGAGTCCATCCCGTGGAACCAGACGACGATTCCGGTTGGATCGGTGTTCTCCTGGTGATAGGCGCGCATGTCGGGGCCCAGGTCGTCGGTGATGATCCCGGCGCCGAGGTCTTCGGGCGGTGGGGGGCTGTCACATCCCGCCACCACGACGGTGATGAGGACCAGCAGGCCGATGACGAATCGCTGCAGAAGTGTGCGCATCAGCCGTACATCCGCACCCAGTCGACGGACATCTCCGCGGGCAGCGCATCGGCGTCGACCGGCCCGGGCCATTCGCCGCCGGCGGCGACGTTGAGCACGAGGAAGAACGGATCGTCCATCACCCAGACCGACTGCGCCGGGATGTCATCGGGGGTCAGGGTGATGACGGTGTCGCCGTCGAGGCCGATGCGAACCAGGCCGGGCTGCCGGTACACCCAGTAGACGTGATAGGCGCCGGGCGTCGCGGCCTCCGCAGCAGGTAGCCGCCGTTGCACCTTCCACGGTGTCTTGATCGACAGGTCGGTGCGCGGCCCGATCGCGCCGACCGAGTTGTCCTGCACCGAGTTGACGTGCTCGTAGATGTCGATCTCACCCGATTCCGGGTAGCCGACGACCTCCAGCCCCGACCCGAGCATCCAGATCGCCGGATGGATGCCCTGACCTTCCGGCAGCCGTGCGCGCACCGCGAGCAGCCCGGTCGACGTGTCGAACTTGCCGAGTGTGTCGATCCGTGCCGACGTCACCCGGTCACCGTCGCGGCGGGCCACGATGCGCAGGTTGCCCGAGCCGTCCAGCGACACGTTCTGTGGCGAATCGGTGTAGGTCTGCTTCTCGTCGTTCCCCCATCCGCCGTCGCCGGTACGGATGTTCCACATCCGTGCGCTCGGCAGGGTGCCGGCGGCGCCGCTGAACTCGTCGGCGGCCACCAGTCCCAGATCGGTCTGCAGGGTCACCAGATCGTTTGACTGCAGGGAACCGTTGGCCGCCGCATCGACCCCGGCGGCGACCAGTGACGCGGTCGCCGCGAACGACCCGACGACCACCCAGATCGGCACGGGGCGTGTGCCGTTGGGTGACCGGAACAGATCACGCAGATAGCGCCCGCAGGCGTGGAGCGGACGTCGGATGAATCGAGGTGTCACGGTGCTTCTCCCAGATCGAGGACTTCGCGCGCGTCGAGTATCGCCACGGGATCGCCGGTCGCCAGTTCCAGCGCTCGCGCAACGGCGTCGGGATGGTGATACCGGGCGTCGAAGGACGCCGAGATGTCATGGCGATCACGCATCTTCGGTGTCAGCAGCGCGATACCTCGACTTCCCACGGGATCGCTGATCGCGGCGAACTCGTGCGCGTCGAACCCACCCAGCCAGCCGCCGTCGGGCATGGCGTCCAGACCCAGCAGATGGCTGAACGACAGCGTCGTCCCCGCCCCGATCGCCACCGGTTCGTCGCCGCGCCCGTCCGGTCCGCCCAGTCGGCGCCGCATCTCCGCCGCCCACTCGCCGGCGGAGATGGCCAGCATCGCGGCCAGTGGCCGACCCGACGTCATCGCCGACGACAACTCGTGTTGCAGCGCAGCCGGATCGTGCGGTGCAGCGAACGGGAGGTTCAGGCCCACCGCGACATTCCCGAGGTGCTCGGCCAGCGACCGGTCGTAACGGCCGACGTCGACGACGACATGCGCCACCGGGTCGAGGTCGAATCCCGCCGCGACGAACGCCCGTGTCAGCGCGGCCATCAGCAGCACCGCCACCGAACATCCGGGTGCGTTGGCACGGCGCCACTCCTGCAGCGCGGCGAGCTCACCGACACCGAGGTACGCGGTCACCGTACTCGGCTCGGGTGGGCCGGCCGCCGCCGCGATGTCGGACCCTGTGGCGGCGGGTATCTTGTTGTGCGCCTCGGCGATCAGCTCCGGCACGCTGCGCGGACGCCGCAGGAGGTGTCGGGTCAGCGCCCAGAGCAGGTGCGGTCGCTCGGCCGGCGCCATCGCCCAGTCGGGTGTAGGCCGAGATGCGCACTGCGACAGATACACCCAGAGCCGGACGACCAGGCCGCCGCCGAAGACGGCATGGGATAGATCGGTGATCAGGTGATCGCCCGCCAGGTACAGTCGCACGCCGTCGGGAGTGGGGGTGCGACGTCGCAGCAGGATCAGCTTGTCCACGAGGTCGAGGTGATCGGTGCCCGGAAAGTCCTCGGACCAGCACCGCACGGACTCGTCGAGACGGTCCGGTTCGTAGCGCCACCGCCGGCGATCGGACGCCGGCCCGCGACGCAACCCGAGTCGGTTACCCGTCGACAGCGCGGCCAGCCGCACGACGTCGGCAGCGAGTTCGTCGCGAGACGGTAGCTGCAGCGGTCCCATCCCGACGATGACCCGCGCATCGCCGGCGGCGCGATCCAACAGAGTCGGCTTCACCATGGCTCGCTCTCGGTCGGGACGTGTTCATAGCGGAAGACGATCGTGTCCGGGTCGGATCGGTCGCGACGCCAGTTCGGTTCCTCATCGAGGCGTTCGACCAGCGACTCGATCGCGCCGGACCGGAAGTACCCGAAGTAGTCGCTGTAGATTGACATCTGGCGTGGCAGGACCATGTAGAAACCGCCGCCGGCGAACCGGCCCAGGTTGTTGAGGAAGTCGATGTCCTCGTCGGTGGGGAATCCGCGCGACAGCGAGTTCCGCAGGAACACCAGCGGACGGTCGTAGCCCGGATTGGCCTCGGCTATCCGTACGTAGTCGCCGCTCGGCCGCTCCGGCCAACCGGCCGGTGCCATGCGGACAATCACGGTGGACGGTTCCGCCTCGGCCAACATCTGCTGACTCAGTGTCACCTGTGATCTGGTGATCACGTTGTAGGCCCACCCGCTGTAGTAGCCGTGGAAAGCACCGACGGCCACCACGCCGATCGCGCCCGTCACCAGCACGGTCCGCAATCTCGGCCGGCGCTTCGCTGTGTCCGGGTCGCCACCACCGGGCAGCACCTCGGCGAGTGCGGCGCCCACCAGGATGCTGCAGCCGACGAGCGAGTAGAGAAAGACCCGGAAGATGGCCTCGCCTCCGTAGCTCTGTCCGGCGAGCAGCAGGATCGGTGAGAAGGCCACCACCGGCAGTGCCCAATCGGGGTTGCCGCGCCGCCAGAGGTACACGAAAGCGGCTGCGGCGCTGAACCACACGGCGAACGCGACGCCGCGGTCGACAGCCTCGGTGACCGATCGCGCAACCGAGTCACCTGTGGCGCCACCGATATTGGTCTTGGCGTTGTCCAACGGATTCGAACCCGTGAACAGGCCGTACTTCATCACCGACGACAGCCGCGGGAGGATGTAGGCCAACCACACGCCGCCACACGCCGCGATCAGCCAGATCGGGCGGACCCGGTTGAGCAGGGTCAGCAGTCCGCCGCAGCCGAGCACCCACACCGGCGTCAGTTGGTGGCCCACCGCGATCACGCCCATCAGTGGGATGGCGAAATAGGCTGCTGCGGTCTGCGTCCGGGAGCCGGCGAACAGTGCGATCACCGTCACCGCGAGCACCAGCGCGACCGATTGCGGCGCGTAGTAGTCCTGGCCCACCCAGTTGACGAGTTCGGCGCACATCACCGCGATGAGTCCGGCGCGCACCGACAGGCCCAGTGCGCGGGCCAGGCCCCAGATCGCGGCGGCCAGCAGGACATGCATGACCGGAGCGAACCAGTGCGCGACATCCACCGGATCGGTCCCACTGGCCGCGCTGAACCAGGCGGCACCGGCGAAGAACCCCGGCCAGCGAGTGTAGATGTCGACGAACGACGGTGGTAGGGAACCGGTGTCGCCGACGAAGTCGACGAGTCCGATGTGTTTGTAGGTCCACGCGTAGATGGGGACCTCGGTCAGCAGCGACACCGGGAAGCGGATGATGACGATCGTGGCCGCGATCGCCGACGTCGCGACGAGGGTGTCGTCGGTGATCACACACCACACGAACACGATGACCGTACCCACCAGCGCGGTCGCCATCACCAGCCCGCCCGGGGTGAACATCAGTCCGAACAGCCCCACGTCGGCCCCCGACGCCAACACCAGCCCGACCGCCCACAGCGCCAGCAGGCCCGTCAGCGCCCGAAACCGCGTCGACGACCAGAGCCGGCGCACTCGGCGGCGGGGGCGTGCCAGCCGCCACCGGCGGCGCAGCTCCGTTCGTGTCCTCGCCGGAGCGCGCCGGCGAAGTCCCCATCCGCCGGAGAGCAGGCAGACGGTTGCCAATGCGAGTGTGACGGCCGTCGGCGAGTACCTGCCCAGCCACAGCAGGCCGGTCGCCACTCCGATCGGAGCAGCCAGACCCAGCGCGGGGAACAGGGCGAGACGAAGGTGGCTCGGAAGCCGCAGCGGCCAGGTGAGCGCGGTACCCAGGCCGCCGATGAGCATGGGCGCCACCAACAACAGCCGCAGCATCGCCGGCAGCGGGATGAGGGACAGCACAGCCGCAGCACCTGACGCCGCGGCGATCGGCGGACCCAGCGGGATGGGTGTACGCGGCCGCACCGGCATCGTCGACGGGACGTCGACGATGCCGTCGGGCTGGGCGGGGGTCACTGTGACGATGATGTGCTCCCTGGTGAGCCGACGGCCGCGACAATCGGCGGCAGCGCTGCGAAGGACCGGAACGGTGCGGCCTTACGGCCCTGAGCGCGTGCGGTGAGCAGTGCGCGGGGCCCGGCCATCAGGCCGGTGATCTCCTCGCGGCCCGCACCGGCCACGGTCCGGTGCACCTGCACGGGTCCGGTGGCGGCTGTGCCGACCGGCCTCGATCGTGCGCCGACCGACACGACGAGATGCCGCAACGCCGATCCGGAGCGCGACCACGCCAATGGCGCCAGCTGCCGATCCATCGCCACCTTGGTGAGCCACGCACCCAGACCGAGGCCGTAGCCGTGGGCCTGCGACAACAGGGCGCCGTCGTCGGTCCGGTGCTGATGCCAGGTGATGGCGTCTGGTTCGAACACCAGCGTGTACCCGCCGACGAGGGTGCGCACGAACCAGTCGATGTCCTCGCCTCCCTTGGTCGGTGACCCGGCGCCCAGCGCCTCGTCGAATCCGCCGAGCTCGAAGGCGGTGGCACGTCGGACCGCGAAGTTGGCGCCGGTGCCGTAGTCGGCCACCCGGAACGGGAACAGTGCGCCATGCACCCCGCCGTCGGCGATGGCGTAGGTGCGTCGCGAGATGCTCGACGACCAGCCGACGCGCTGCTCGAACACCACCTGTGCAGTGGTGTGCAACTGGGCCGCCGGCACCAGGCCGGTCACGCAGCCCACGGCAGGGTCGGCGAACGGCCGGCTCAGACATCGCAGCCAATGCCGGTCGACGATCACGTCGTCGTCGGTGAACGCGACGACACCGTGGCGGGCCTCTTCGAGACCACGATTGCGGGCCGCTGCCAACCCCGGCACGGACGCGTTCACCACCCGGAGTCGCGGGTCGTGGTGGGCGTCGACGTAGCGCCAGGTGTCCAGCGACGACGCGGCGTTGTCGACGATGACGACCTCGAACTCCGGATAGTCCATCGCCAGCAGTGAATCGACCACCCGGGTGAGCTCGCGGGTGCGGTCGCGGGTGCAGACGACCACCGATACCGGCGGCGCGGCGGCAGCGGCGGGTGCCGGTGGCGCGGCCGGCAGTCGCGCGGCCTCCCGCGTGACCTCGCGGCCGAGTACAGTGCCGGACTCCACGCCGACGTCGATGAAGCCGCGCACCGCCGTGCCGTCGCGCACCAGCAGCCGCGCCCGGGTGTGGTGGTGCGGCTCGCGCAGCAGCACCGTGTCGGCGAAGCGGTCTCCGGCCTGGATCTCGCCCACCCATCGGGCTCCGATATCGAGCGGGTCGGCATCGAGCGGACCCGTGTCGCGCGGTCGGGTACCGGCCGCGTCGACGCGGCTGCTCTCCGCGTTGCTCAGGATCGGGATGAGCTCGGTGATCTCGATGCCGGCGGGTTCGGCCGGCCTGTCCTCGTCATGTGTGTGCATCGTGTGCATCCCCTGTCTCGCGCGTGTCATGGGTGTCGGAGGTCGTGTCGGGTCGCGCCGGATGTAGCCAATCGGCCGCCCGGCTGGTGAGCCTGGTGCGGTGACGGCGGCTGATCGCGGCGAGGCGACCCCGCGTGTCGGGGTCGCCCACCCGTGGTGCCAGCGCGTCGACCAGACGCCCGGCGGTGATGTCGGTGAAGTCGGCCACACAGTCGGCGAGGCCCGCCGAGGTCATCACGCCGGTCGATTTGGCGGAGAAGTAGCCGATCGCGAATGTCGGTGTGCCCGAGAGCAGAGCGAGTACGGCCGCGTGCAGACGCACCGCGATCATCGCGCCGGCGAGACCGTACAGGGCCGCGAGTTCATCGGGCCCGAGATCGTCGTCGAGGTAGTGCACCGGCACCCCGGCCTCGCGTAGCAGGCCGGTCAGTGTCCGCGAGATCGGCCGGTCGTCCTCGATGTCGGTGGGCCCCAGGGTGTGTGCCACCACCAGGACCTGGTCGATGAGGCCCCGATCGCGTAAGAGCTGCGCCGAGACGACCAGTTCGCGGCACACCCGCAGGTCGTCCGCCGGGCCGAGCGACGGGTGTGCGCGCATCGCGATCACCGCGGTCCGACGCATCGGGACGTCGAGTCCGTCGACGACCGATGAGACGCGCTCGGACATCGTCGGTTCGATCGCGTAGGCCATGTCGGGGGCCAACTCCGGGCCGGGTAGGGCGAGATCGGCGGCGACCTTCAGCGATGCCTGGTCTCGGACGATGGTCGCGGTCGCCGACGACAGCATGCGGCGGGCCATCGCGGCGGTCGTGCGCCGCGTCGGCGGGAACGGTCCCAGGGTGTGTCCGAGCAGCACGGTCGGAATGTCCATGAGCGCAGCCGTCCGCAGCGGAATGGTCAGCGTGAACAGGCGGGCCATGCTCACCAGCGGGTTCACCGACGCGTCGCTGTACAGGTTGGATCCGCCGACGCCGACGACCAGGTCGGCGTCGGCGAACAACTCCGCGAAGCCACGATGCGGTCGCCCGGTGGCGATCGCGGCGGCCGGCCCGGTCAAGCGGGCCAGCCAGATCGGCACGTCGACCAGCGGTGTGGCGCTGCGCTTCCCACGCAACTCGGTGGGCGCCGGCATCGGTCGGATCCGGGACCGCGGATGTGCCCGGGCCACGTGCCGGGTCCCGACGATCGTCGGCTCGGTCCCCTCGGTGAGACCCACGACGGTGACATCGGCGTCCGGCCGGGCCTGCTCGACGAGCCTCAGAACGCCGCTGGTGATCGCCGAATCGCCCTTGTTGTCGTCGTGCCAGGCGTTGACCAGCACCACATGTGTCATCGGACGGCCTCCACTGTCTGTGAGCCGATGGCGGGCCTCGGGTGGGTGGCCCGGCGCGTCCACAACCTGTGGCAGCCAACCGCCCCCAGCAGCGCCGAGCCGACGGCCAGCCCGCCGGCCGCACCGATCGCGCCCCATCGGGCGGTGAGGCCCACCAGGATCGGCACCGACAGCGCACTGGTCGTGAGATTGGTGATCAGCAGGGTGCGGGTGGCCAACGTGGCCCGCAGCACCGCCGCCCAGGTCACGAAGGCCACCCGCGCGGCCGAGCCCACGCACAGCAGTGCCAGCGTCACCCAGAGGATGGTGGTGTCGTAGTCGCGCCCGAAGAATGTGAACAGGATCGGCGCCACCGCCACCAGCAGCACGACACCGGCCGTCAGCACCGCGGTCTGGGTGACCCGCCAGATCCGGGTGACGGTGGCATCCGGATCGGCCGCGGTGGGTAGGTGTTTCGTCAGCGCGGTCGCGGTGCCGATGGACAGGTAGTCCAGACCCTGCGAGATCGGCAGCATCAGGGCGAGCATGGCGCCCTCCACCGGCCCGGCCAGCCAGGTGACCAGAAACGGCGCGCCGAGCAACGGTCCCATCGAGATCAGACCGGCCGTACCGTCGCGCACCGCGAAGCCGATCAGCTGACGCCGGCCGTGGTCGCGGAGGACATCGTCGGCGGGCACTTCGCGATCGATCACCCGGCGGACGAGGACGGCGGCCACCACACAGGTCAGCACCGACGCGCTGAGCGTCGCGGCGACCGCGGCGTGCGCGACCGCACCCCACAGCAGCAGCGGTACCAACGCGATCTTGACGATCGCGCCGGCCATGTTGAGCGCCGGAAGCCGTCGGGCCACCGACAGCGCGGTCAGCACGGTGTCCTTGAATGCGAAGAACGCCATGATGATCGAGCCGGCGGCAACCACTGCGAGGACGGTCGCCGGCGACACGTGCTGATCGATGGTGAACGCGCCCAACGTGCCCGCGACCCCACCGGCCAGGGCCGAGCCGACCAGGACCACCAGTGCCGCCTGGCGGAGCAGCCGTGCGCGTTTGGGGGCCGGCGTCGCCGGGATCATCGCGGTCATGGCGTTACCCGCCCCGGAGGCCGCGACCGTACCGGCCATGGTCATCAGGGAGAGCAATGCGGTCTGCACGCCCAGTTCGTGCGGCGGGATCATCCGGGCGACGACCGTCCAGAACGCGATCCCGGTCACCGCGGTCAGCACCGATGTGGTGATCAGTGCCACCGAGTCGACGGCGATCGAGCCGGGCATCATGGTGCGAACACGCAGTGCGACACTCATGGCGCACCGACGCGGGCGCGGGTGGCCGGCGAGCACACCGCGCGCAGCACCTGGGCGTTCGCGGTGGCCTGGGCACCGAGCCGATGACGGTGCAGCACATGGGCGCGTGCCGCCGCGCCCAAGTCGCGGCGCAGGGGTGCCGACCCGAATACGCGACGGGCGGCCCGGACGAGTCCGTCGACGTCGCGTGGCGCGACCACATAGCCGGTCTCGCCGTCGCGCACCGACTCTCGCACGCCGGCCGCCTCGTAGGCCGCGACCGGGACGCCCGCGGACTGGGCTTCGATCACCCCGAGCGGCATACCCTCGATGAGGCCGGTGTGCAGATACAGGTCGGCAGCACCCAGCAGCCGCGGGATGTCGTCGCGGGCCCCGAGGAACCGGATCCGGCCGGGCGGCAACGCTGCGGCCCGTTCCCGGACCCGGCGTTCGTAGTCGCCGTGGCCCGAGGTGGTACCGGCGACCAGCACGGTGACCGATTCGTCGCAGGCGGAGGCGAGGTCGACGAGGTCCTCGATGTGCTTGCTCGGGTCGATCCGGGTGGCGGCCAGCGCCACTCGCTGACTCTCGGTGATGCCCAGTTCGCGGCGCACCTCACGTCGGGCCTCGTCGTCGGGCGGGGTGAACACCGAGGTGTCCACCCCGTTCGGGATCACCGAGACACGCCCCCGTACGCCCGCGCCGACGGTGTCGGCGACCGACTCGCTGACCGCGATGGTGTGTCCGGCGCCGGCCACCGCCAGATCCCGCAGCCGCCGCCCCAATCCCGGGACCGACGTCTCGTGCAGGGTGAGCACCGTCGGCACCCGCCAGATACGTGCTGCCACAGCGGCATCGACGTGGGTCCAGTGGGAGTTGGCCAGCACCAGGTCGTAGCCGCCCCGGATCGCCGCGCGGGCGATCAGGCGCGGTACCGCCAGTGAACGGCCCAGCTCTGTGGCCAATCGCGGTGCACTGATGCGTGATTCATCGCGGATCGACCGCGACACGGGCAGCGCCAGCGGGATCGCCGGGAGGTCGTGCGAGTGCCAGTGCTCGTATTGCTCGAGCTCCGGCGGGCAGGCCAGGGTCAGGTCGACGCCGTCGGTTGCCAGCAGCGGGCGCAGGCGCAGCAGGTACTGCTGCGCGCCCCACAGCCCCGGGCCCTGGTCGAGGACCAGGACCCGCAGGGCGGTGTGCTTGCGAGCGTGCGGCGCCGTGGTCGTGTACGCCACGGCAGGTACTCCTAGGTGAGTGTGGTGTCAGCGCAAAGATTTTCGGTGCAGGCGAACGTTAATGCACTCGAATCTTGAGTGCATGTCGGTTCCGGTGCAGGCGAATTCCGGCGCATGAGATGTCCGCGCGCGAGATGTCCGGGCGCGAGATGTTCGGGCGCGAGATTTCGGTGCGGCGCGGGTCAGCTCGCCGATGCGCCGAGGCCGGGTGCGGCGAGGCCGCCGTGCACCGGTGCGTGGATCACTTCGGCGGCCGCGCGCGAATGTGCCGAGCGTTCGTCGAAGATCGTTCGCAGCACGCGTATCCCGTCGGTGACGGCGTTGAGGTTGCTCTCCCCGTGGATGCGGTCGCGTTCGTAGCTGGCCACTTCCACGATGTGCAGGCCGGCCTGCGCGACGCGGATGTTCATCAGCGTCTCCACCTCGAATCCGTCACCCCACTGCGGCTCGCTCAATGCCGGGCTGGGCAGGCCGATGGTCGGTAGGCAGTGCCGCCAGAACGCGTTGTAGCCGTAGCACAGATCGGTGAACCGGGCGCCGTAGAGCCGGTTGACGATACCGTTGAGTCCCTGGTTCCCGAGCCTGCGCAACCGGGTGATGTCGGAACTCCCACCTCGATAGGTGAACCGCGATCCCTTGGCGAAATCAGCTCCTTCGCACAGTGATTGGACGAAGAAGGGAATCTCTCCGGCATCGGTGGAGCCGTCGGCGTCGATCATCACGATGATCTGTCCGCGGGCCGCCGCGAATCCGCATGCGAGAGCGTTGCCCTTGCCGTTGCGTGTCTGGGTGATGATGCGTGCGCGTGGCCACAGCGACCGGGCCACGTCGATGGTGTCATCTGTCGAGTGGCCGTCGACGACGATGATCTCGGCGATTCCGTCGGGCATACGACGCGCGACGTGCGGGAGGTTCTTGGCCTCGTTCCGCGTGGGAATCACCACGGTGACATCAGGATGTTGAATCCGCATTCTCATTTCCCCCGAAAAATGAATGACGGCGATGGATGCAGGGCGGCTTCTTTGCCCCACGGTGACAATCGTGGCCCCAACCGGCCGCAACCGCAAGGGGCCGAGGGCGTTATTGCGTTAACCCTTGGTGAACGCGCTCGTTCTGGTTGTGATAGCGCCCACTTCGGTCCATCGGATGTTGCGCGGCCGCGCGTCGCGGGGGCCATACTCGGATCATGGAATCGGGGGCCATGGGAAGCGACGACATCACCGTCGTCATCTGCGCGTACACACATCGTCGCTGGAACGATCTGTGTTCGTCCATCACATCCGTTGTCACACAAGCTCCGCCGCCGTTCGAGCTTCTCGTGGTGACCGACCACAACGATGAACTCGGCGACGACGTGGTGGACTTCGTGGCCCGGACCACGCCGACGGTGCCGGTGCGGGTGCTGCGCAACACCGGACCGCAGGGACTCTCGGGGGCGCGCAACACCGGGGTGGCGGCCGCACGCACCGCGGTCGTCGCGTTCCTCGACGACGATGCGACCGCCGACGACGGCTGGGTGCAGACGATGGTGGCCGGCTACACCGATGGGCGGGTGCGGGGCGTGGGTGGCCACGCGCGCGCACGGTGGCCCGGCGGGCGGCGTCCGGGGTGGTTCCCGGCGGAGTTCGACTGGGTGGTCGGCTGCAGCTATCCCGGGCAGCCGACGGTGTGTGAACCCGTACGGAACTTCATCGGCGCCAACATGTCACTGCGTCGCGACGACATCATCGCCGCCGGCGGTTTCCACACCGGTCTCGGCCGGGTGGGGCGGATTCCGCTGGGCTGTGAGGAGACCGAACTGTGTATCCGGATCACCCGATCGAGTGCCGGAGCGCGACTCGTCTTCGATCCGGCGATGGCCGTCGCGCACCGCGTGACCGAGGACCGCACCTCGCCGCGCTACTACCTCCGCAGATGCTACGCCGAAGGCGTCTCGAAAGCTGCGGTGTCCGGATTGGTCGGTGCCGCAGACGGACTCGCCAGCGAGCGGACATACACCGCGGTGGTGCTGCCCCGCGGCATCGCCTCCCGGATCGGCGGCCTGGTGGGGCTGGTTCCGGCCACCGCTGCGGCGCGGTCCCGGGCGGAGATGGCGACCCAGTCCGCGATGATCGTGGCGGGCGCACTGGTGACCGCCGCAGGCTATGCCCGCGCGCGGCTGTCGGGAGCGACGGTGCCCGAGCGCGCCGACAGTCAGATCCCGATCGCGGTTGCGCAGCCGGCACTGCGGAAGAGCGGCACGTGAGCCGCCGCCACGGGCTCGTTCGGGGACTGGTGATCCCGACGCTGCTGGCGCTGGCGGCCGTGGGGTCGGTGCCCGGTGGATCGGCACAGGCGACGGTGGTTGCGTCCGAGGACTTCACCGGCCCGGCCGGTGTCGCACCGGACCCGTCGGTCTGGACCCACGACGTCGGTGGCGGCGGCTGGGGTAACGGCGAACGGCAGGTGTACACCTCGTCGACCCGTAATGCCCGGCTCGACGGTCGCGGCCATCTGGTGATCGAGGCACACCGCGAGGGCGGCCGCATCACCTCGGCACGGCTCACCACCCGCGGCCGGTATGCCTTTCGGTGGGGGACGGTCGCCGCCCGGATCAAGGTGCCGATCGGTACCGGCCTGCACCCGGCATTCTGGCTTCTCGGCGCAGATCTCGGAACGGTCGGCTATCCCGAGTCCGGGGAGATCGACATCATGGAATTCGTCAATGCCGGAACCTCCTGGCATACCGCGCTACACGGGCCCACGCACGGCGGCACCCATTGGCAGGTGACCCGGTCCGGACCGTTCTGGGGTTTGGCGGGTGCGCGTTTCCACACCTATGCCGTTCATCGCGTGCCCGGGCTGATCGTCATGTCGATCGACGATCGGGTGGTGAGCACCTACACCCCGGCCATGTTGCCGCCGAATGCGCGATGGGTCTTCGACAAGCCGATGAATGTGCTGTTGAACCTCGCTGTCGGTGGTCGCTGGCCCGGACCCGTCGCGCCGTCCACCACATTTCCCGCGCGGATGCTCGTCGACTGGGTGCGGTTCATCCCGGACACCGAAACGGGCGGATCGATGTCGGCGACTTAGTGGTGCTGTTCGTAAGTTCGTCCGGGGTTTTCGGTGGAGCGATGGGCGACTGGCAAGGCGGTGGAGGGAGCGATGACAGCGTCATCGTGACCGACGACAACGCAGCCAGTCGTTCATCGAACGCCGAAGACACCCGACGAACTTACGGACAGGACCACTAAGGTCGACCTCACTGGGTTGGGCTACCATGCGGTCTGTGAGCTCTGTCGCGGATGAACCGCTGGTCAAGGCCGTCAATCTGGTGCGGGAGTACCAGATGGGAGACCAGCGGGTGCGGGCCCTCGACGGGCTGGACCTGACCCTCGACGGCGGTCAGTTCGCGTCGATCGTCGGCCCATCGGGCGCCGGCAAGAGCACACTGCTGCACGTACTCGGTGCGCTGGACACCCCGACGTCGGGCACCATCACCGTCGACGGTACCGATCTCGGCTCGCTGGACGACGCCGCCGCCTCGGCGTTTCGGCGCCACCGCGTCGGCTTCGTCTTCCAGTTCTTCAATCTCGTGCCGACCATGTCCGCGTGGGAGAACGTCGCCCTGCCGCGGTTGCTCGACAGTCAGTCCCTGCGCAAGGCCAAGCCGCGCGCCATCGAGCTGCTCGAGCGGGTCGGCCTGGGCGCGCGTGTCGATCACCGCCCGTCCGAACTGTCCGGCGGACAGATGCAGCGTGTCGCCATCGCGCGGTCGCTGATCATGGACCCGACCATCCTGCTGGCCGACGAGCCCACCGGCAACCTGGACTCCAAGACCGGCGACGCGGTGCTGCAGCTGTTGTCCGAGGTCGCCCACGACACCCCGAACCGACTGGTGGTGATGGTGACCCACGACGCGCATGCCGCCGACGTCGCCGACACCACCGTCACGGTCCGGGACGGGAAGACCGCGTGAGACGGTCCTCCACGCGCACAATCCGTCCGGTGCGGTCGGTGGTGTCCGGGCTGTCGCGGATCCGGGTGCTGAACCTGCGGGAGATCCGGACACATCGGCTGCGGGTGGTCACCTCACTGCTGGTGGTCGTGGTGGCGTCGGCGCTGCTGATCTCGGTGCTCGGGCTCTATGGTTCGCTGACCGAATCGGTGCGGCAGGTCAACGCCGCCATCAGCGGCAGCGCCCAGGTCGAGGTCGCCGCCATCGCCGACTCCGGCGTCGACGACGACCTCGCCGCCGAGATCCGCCGTGCCGTCCCGGAGGCGAAATCCGTGGTGCCACTGGTCCGTAACTCGGTGGTCATCGACGACCGCAACGTCGCTCTGCTCGGTTCGGATTTCCGGGTGACCGCGCTGTCCGGGGACCTGCGGGAGGCGGCGGCGCAGCAGCAGTCCGGCGGCGTCGACGAGGGCGACCTCGCGGACGGGATCGTCGCCGGATCGGGTACCGGGCTCACCGAGGGTGAGCGCCTCACCATCAATGATGTTGACGTCCAGGTGATCTCGGTGATCGACGGCGACGCTGCCGACGCGCTCAACCGCGGCAACTTCATCTTCGCCTACCTCGGTCTCGCGCAACGGCTCGCCGCCCAGGAGGGCAAGGTCGACTCGATCCTGATCGTCGCCGAGCCGGGCACCGACATCGCTGCGCTCAAGGAATCGGTGGCCTCGGTGGTCGACGGCCGGGCCGTGGTGGTGGACCCCGACTTCCGCGCCGAGCAGGTCGAGACGGCGAGCTCGGTGACTCGTGACGCGACCCTGCTGGTCTCGCTGATCTCGCTGGTCATCGCCGGCTTCCTGGTGTTCAACACGATGAACATGGCGGTGGCGTCGCGGCGGCAGTCGTTGGCGATGATGCGGGCGCTCGGGGCGCGCCGCAGTCACCTCGTCGGCGATCTGCTCGGCGAGTCGGCGTTGTTCGGGTTGGTCGGCGGTGCCCTCGGGGTGCCGATCGGCATCCTCGCCGGCCGCTGGGCGATCGGCCGGATCCCGGAGGCCAACACGGATCAGATGGCGACCGCGGTGAGCTATCACCTGCCCGTCTACGCGCCGGTCATCGCCATCGGTGCGTGTGTCCTCGCCTGCGTCGCGGCGACGACGCTCGCGGCCCGCTCGGTGTTCGCCGTGTCGCCGGTGGAGGCGATGGTCGCCGGCGAGGTCGCCGACGGCACCGGCAAGAACGGCCGCAGCGTGTGGATCGCCGGGATCGTGGGTGTCGTGCTGCTGGTGGCGTCGTGGTTCGTGGCGACCGGCGTACCGGGTCGTCCGGCCATCCTGGCCGGTGCGGTGTTCGCCGTCGGCGCCCTGCTGCTCTGCTACGCGCTCACGGTGCCGCTGGTCGAGTTGGTGGTGGGGTTGTCGCGGCGCCTGCGCGGTCCCGGACAGCTCGCGGCGGTCAACACCGAACGCGCGCCGCGCCGGGCCTGGGCGACGCTGATGACGGTGGCGGTGGCCGTTGCGGTCGGTATGGGCACCTCCGGGGCGCTCGACAACCTGGTCAGCTCCATCTCCGGTTCGCTCGACGGCCTGGCCGATCCGGACTTCTACGTGTCCACCGACAGCTCGGGCCTGCCGATCGGACCCGCGTTACCCGACGAACTCGCCGGGGCGGTCGCGCAGGTCCCCGGCGTGACGCAGGTGGTGGGCTCGCAGTGGGCGTCGATCAACGTCGACGAAGCCAAGATCTACGTCCAGGGGCTGGAGCCGAATTCGTTGGCGCCCTTCGTGAAGAAGGCCGACCCCGAGGCCCTGCAACAGGTGATCGCCGGCGACGGGATGCTGATGTCCACCATCCTGGCCCGCACCCTCGACGTCGCGGAGGGCGACACGCTGCAGATGGCCACGCCCAGTGGCTATCGGAACATCGTGATCCGGGACCTCGTCAACTACATCTCGATGGGGTCGGGGACCGCGGCGATGAGCAATGCGGTGCTGTCGGAGTGGTTCGACCGACCGGGCGCCACCTACCTGCAGGTGTCCACCGACCCGGCCGCCGACCCAGACGAGATCCGCCGCGAACTCGAGGCGGTGACCGCCGAGTATCCGACCAGCCTGGGGAAACCGGCCGACGTGGAGTCGGGTGCGGAATCGCTCGAGAACGCGCAGGCCCAGGCCGAGCAGGCGGGGGCATTCACCGTCGCCATCCAGTGGATCGTCGCGCTCGCCGCCGCGGTCGCCCTGCTGAACACGCTGCTGCTGTCGGTGATCGAACGTCGCCGTGAGCTCGGCGTGCTGCGGGCGATGGGGGCGTCGCGACGCTTCGTCTCCCGGATGGTGGTCGCCGAGGCCGCCGGCGTCGCCTTGATCGGATCCCTGACCGGCCTGATACTCGGTGGGGCACTGCACTTCTTGTCCGACAAGATCCTGTGGGCCACCACCTCGATCGACATCCAGTACTCGCCGCGCCCCACCACGCTGATCTTCGTCGCCGTCGCCTGCGGTTTATGCATCGTCGGCGCACTGATCCCGGCCATGCGCGCCTCCCGCATGAACATCAGCGAGTCGATCCTCAACGAATAGCCGCCCCCACCCGCTGGCCGCATCTGACTGCTGGTCGAGTAGCAGCGAACGTAGTGAGTCGCGTATCGAGACCCCGACCGCCGCTCAGGCGCCCGCCACACCCACATCCAACCCGGCATGCGCCAGGAACCGCTCGAACAGCCGATCACAATCGGCGGCCGCGGCGTCGGTGCGTTCCGCGATCGACGCCGCCAGCGCCACGAGATCGACGTCATGGTCGGACATGTCGGATTTCGGGCCGGAGAATCCGTCCTTCCAGGCGACAAAGCACTCCGGGCTGATCTCGGGATGGAACTGCACCCCGAGATGCGGGCCGCTCACGAAGGCCTGCACCCCCGCCGCGTTGTGGGCGATCACCTCGACGTCGTCGGGCACGGTGATGGTGTCGTAGTGGTACTGCATCCACGGGCCGTCGGCCACCAGGTCCGGCCGCGTCGTCGCGACCGGAACGAAACCGTGCTCCGGCCGACTGCTCACCGCGACCGTTCCGCCCAGCGCGCTGGCCAGGATCTGACCCCCGAAGCAGATGCCGTAGATGGGCACCCCGGCGGCGATGGCCTCGCGCAGGTACTCGCGCTCCCGGTCGATCCACGGCAACGACTCGTCGTGCACCGAATCGGCCGAGCCGGTCACCACCAGCAGATCCACGTCGCTCGGCGTGGGAAACGGCTCGTCCTCGTCGGCCGCCACGATGTCCACGTCGAAGCCGCGCCGTTCCATCGCCGGCAGCAGCGACCCGACGATCGCGCGGCGGTAGTCCGGCAGGACGTTGTGGACCAGCGTCAATGCTCGCAACCCCATGCCGCGGAGCCTACCCGCCGACACTAGATCAGGAAGGTCAGATTGTGGTGGCTGCGGTGGCCGTCGACGAGGCAGACGATCTTGCGGTCGATCTTGAGTCGACCGTCCTCACGAACGAACACATGCCCCATCCACCCGGGGATCACCTGCAGGGCGTGCCCGTCGCGCATCTCGTGCACCACGAACTGCGAGCGGATCTTCACCTCATCCGGATTATCGGTCGGTACCCGGACGAAGCCGGTGTTCACATGCGTCGTGTACGACGGCGGCAACTGCGAGTACGCAACCCCCGTCCGCAGCCACACGATCCGATCCCCCATGCGCCGCCGATCGTCGAACGCGATCGTCACACGCGTGCTCGGATCGCCGACGTCCGGATCGGGCATATCCCGCGCGGCCGGGATCCAATAGAGGCACTCGCGTGAATACAGTTGGTACCACTGCTCGAATGCGCGACGATCCAGCAGCCAGCTCTCGTGCAGGACGAGTGCCTCGTAGGCGTCGCGCTCCTCAGTGGTCAAAGGGGTGCCGACCGCACCCCACTCGACGAGGTCGTTCCGCAGTTTTGCATAGTAGGCGTCGTCGATGTAGGTCGAGTGCAGGCTGTCGGCGAGGATGGTGTCGAGCGCGAACTGCACCACCGGGTCATCGGCGTTGCGGTGCACGGAGGCGCCGGTGTAGGCGTCGGTATCGGTCATCGTGCCACCAACTTCGTCTCGGAGATCATGCGTGTGCGCCACTCCCGCCAGAACGCGCGGATGGGTAGCTCATCGGTGACCGGTCCGGTCAGATGTCCGCGCGCATCGAGGCTTTCGCGTCCGGTGTGCAGATGTCGGTGCGTCACCACCCACTCCATTTCCTCGACCCCGAGGCCGGCCTGACACTCTTCGAAGTTGGCAAGATCGTCGGGTTCGCCGAATGCCGGGAAGTCCTCCTGCAGTCGCACACGCAGCGCGTTGACCTCCGTCGGTAGATCGGGTGCGTGCAGACTCGTCGAATACCAGACCAGGTCGGTCTCGTCGACCGCGATCGGTTCGATGACCTGGATCTGGTTGCCGATGATCAGCAGGTTCGGGAAGATGTTGAGGTTCATCCCGGAGCCGACGACCACGTCGAGCGCCGCCTTGGCCTGCGCGTCGTCGAGCCGCGCTCGGATGAGCTGTTCGTAGGCGTCCTGACCGGGCATCGGAGCGGCCGACTCCCAATAGCTGTCGATCTCGGCGCGTTGATCGAGGAAGGTGTTGCCGTTGTCGAGGTCGGTGACGGTCTGCAGTCCCGAATCGACATCGCCGAGCGCCCACTGCATGTCGACACCGACGCCGTAGCGCTCCTTGCGCATCCGCAGCAACGAAGCATGCGAGAAGCCGGGGTGATAGCCGTCGGCCGAATTGTCGTAGACGAGTTTCCAATTCCCCTTGCAGTTGAGCCGTGTCTGCCCATGTCGCACCACCAACTCGGCGCCGGACCAGCGGTCCAGCCACTGATCGATGTAGTCGGTCACATCACCGAGATGCTCACCCAAATCGGCGATCTCGTGGTTCAAGGTGCCGAAGATGAAGCCGCGGTAGGACTCCACCCGCAGCCGCCCCAAACCGAGTTCCGCAGCATTGAAATCGGAACCGTAACCCTTGCGCATCGGGACACCGGTGAGTCTGCCGGTGTTGTCGAATGTCCAGTTGTGATACGGACACATGAAGCTGCGGGCGTTTCCGCTGTCCACCCGGCAGACCGTCGCGCCGCGATGGGTGCACCGGTTGATCAGGCCGTGGAGGGTGCCGTCACGGCCACGGGTGACGATGACCGGTCGCAGGCCCAGCTTCCGCCGAACGAAATCGTTCGGTTCGGGGATCTCGCTCTCGTGCGCGAGGTAGGTCCACGTCCCGCCGTACACCTTGGTCATCTCGGTGGCGAAGACGGCCGGATCGGTGTAAAGACTGCGGTGCACCCGTCGCTCGGTCACGAGTTCGTCGAGTCGATGGATGGTGGCATCGGTTGTTGTGTGGCTCAACGTAACTCCTCTATCTGGCGGCGGCGCCTCAGTACTTGGTGAAGTACTCACGGTGCTCCCATTCGGTGACGACGTCGGGGTTGTGCTCCCAGTCCGGTTCCGCCTCCAGGAAGCGGCCGATCTCCGAGGCCTTCAACCCGAGCAGCCAGTCGACGAAGATGTTGCCGAAGGTCTGCCGGAAGAACTCGCTGCGCTTGAGCTCGTCGACCGCCTCCATCAACGTCACCGGCAGTTTCGGGCGATCGGTGGCGCTGTACGGGTCGGCCTCCACCGGACCGGGATCGAGCTCTCGCCGGATGCCGTCGAGGCCGGCCGCGATCTGACATCCCAGATAGAGATACGGATTCGCGGTCGGCTCGCCGATCCGGTTCTCGATGTGCGACGTCGGATCACCGGGACCACCCTGCACGCGACACATCGCCGCGCGGTTGTCGTGGCCCCACGTGGCGCGGTCGGGTGCCAACGAATAGGGCCGACGACGGTGATAGCCGTTGATGCTGGGAGTGGTGAACACCGAAGCAGCCGAAGCATGTTCGAGTAGTCCGCCGACGAAGTGCCGACCCAGCGGGGACAGCAGATCATCGGATCCGGCCGCGGCCGGGAAGAGATTGATGCCGTCGCGATCGGACACGCTCTGGTGCAGATGCCAGCCGCTGGCGCAGAAGCCGGGCAGACCGGGCCGGGTCATGAAGGTGGCGTGCAGTCCCATTCGCGCGCTGACCTGTTTGATCATCGACCGGAACAGCGTCATGGTGTCGGCGGCCTCGAGTGCGCCGAGCACGTCGAAGGTGAACTCGAGCTGACCGGGCCCGAGTTCGTCTTCCATGGTGCGCAATGGCATGCCCAGCTTGTCGGCGTAGTCGGCGACCACGGTGAGGAAGTCGTCGATGGCATCCATCTGGACCTCCGACTGATACGCGTAGCCCTTGCCGATCGTCTCCACGACCGGCGGGGCCGGGGGCATGCCGAGCGCGCCGCTGTCGGCGGGTGCGAGTTTCGGGTCCACCACCCGCGTCAGGTAGAACTCGACCTCCAGGCCCGCGACATAGTGCAGGCCCTCGCTCTCGAGGTCGGCGACGACCTGCTTGAGCTTGTGGCGGGCATCGAAGGGCACCGGTGTGCCGTCGTTGAAATACATGTCGCCGAGAACCCACCCGGTTCCCGGCGCCCACGGGAGTTCCCGGAAGGTCAGCGGGTCGGGCACCAGGACCAGGTCGGGGAATCCTTCCATCTCGGCCATGTCCAGGCTGCCGCCCGTGGTGAACGGGTTGAACGCGATGTTCTCGCCCGAGTCGAAATTGTATTGCGCAGAGCTGAAGTCGAGTCCATTGGTGAGGGTGGACAGGAAGGTCTTGGGCAAGGTGGTCTTGCCGCGGAGCTTGCCCTGCGGGTCTGCCACACTCACTCGTACCGTGGTGAACTCGCCGGCACGGACCCGCTCGGCGATGGCGTCGGCGGCCGCTTGTTGTTGCGGCGTCCAGAGGTTGTGACGGGCGATGAATCCGAGGGTGGCCTGGTCGTGCATGCGTTCTCCTGCGGGCGTGGGGCTTGAGGTGCGGCGTCCAGCCAACGTTATGTGCGTTACGCCAGTAGTGCTCGACGTAATGCGTTAAACGTTTGTAACGCCGCAGCCGACGAATTTGCGGACAGGACCACTTAGACTCCCCAGATATGACGGGGCTGACGCGATGACGGAGGGGCCGCCCAGCGAGGGCACGGTCGCGCAACGAATCCGACAGGTGCGGCACACGTTGGCGCCGGGGGAGATGCGGGTGGTGGCGGCGCTGACCGATTCGTATCCGACGGCGGGGCTGGTTCCCATCGCACAGCTCGCCGCCGAAGCCGACGTCAGTGCCCCCACTGCCCTGCGTTTGGTCGGCAAGCTCGGGTTCTCCGGCTACGGCGCGTTTCAGGAGGCGTTGCGCGAGGAGGTGCAGACGCGGCTGTTCTCGCCGGTCGCCGTCTACCCGGACGCCGACGAGTCGGTGGCCGAGGAGTCGGCGCTGAGCTCTGCGGCGACGCTGTACACGGACGGTCTGCGCTCGACCATCGGCAGTCTGGTGGTGTCGGAGCTGCAGGAGGCGGTCTCCGCGGTGGCCGATCCCGCCAATTCGGTGATGTGCGTGGGCGGTCGGTTCAGTTCGGTGCTGGCCACGCAGCTGGCGCGGTACCTGCATATGCTGCGTACCGATGTCGTCGAGGTCCCGCCGAACTCCGGCGACCAGATGGCCGCGCAGATCGACGTCGGCACACAGACGGTGGTCATCCTCTTCGACTATCGCCGTTACCAGCACGCCACCATCGACTGGGGAATGGCTGCAGCCGACCGGGGTGCTCAGCTGATCCTGGTGACCGACCGGTACCTCTCACCGCTGGCCTCGTTGGCCACCTGGGTGTTCCCGACCAGTCACGCCGGTCCGGGGCCGTTCGATTCCATGACGCACGGCTTCATGCTGGTGGAACTCCTGGTGTCGCTGGTGGCCAAGGAACTCGGCGGGCCCGCTCGCGATCGGCTGGCCGGATTCGAGGAGCTGCAACTCGCCGCGGAGGAACCACGGCGGCAAGGTCCCGGGAACCGCCGGCGCGGCTGATGCGTCCAACTGACCGACGACATGTTTCGTCGCTCATGTTCTCGCTCGGCCCGGTAAGGAGCCCCCGATGCCACTCTCGTCCCCCGATTCCCGTGTTGCGGCTTCCCTTGTTGCGGCGCCTGCGGAGATCGTCGCCGCCGCGCGCACCTCGCGTGCCGAGGCGATACGTGTGGCGGCCATCGAACTGGTTGTCCGACAGCAGGGTTCGGCGCCACCCCCGCAGGGTCGGACGATGCGTGCCCTGCTCGACGCCGACGACGTGATCCGCGGTGCGGCGGATTCGCTGCGCGGGCGTCTGGAAGAGATGAGTACCGTGCTCACCGACTTCGTGACCGGAATCCGCGACGCCGACGACGCGTCCGCCCGGGAGCTGCGGTCGCGGCGCTGATGCGGCCGACCATCTCCGAACTGCGAGAGTGGCGACCCGACGCCGTCACCGCGGCCGGCGCCGCAGCGCATGCGGCGTCCGACATCGTCGATCGCGCGACGCGCCAGGTCATCCGGGCCGTCGACGCGACCCACTGGACCGGCACCACCGCCGTCTGGGCGCACCACTACGCCGACGACACCGGCGTCCGGGCCGCCCGGCTGCGGCGGCTACTCGTCCAGGTCGCCGACGAGGCCGAGAATGCCGGCGCCGATCTGGCGCACGCACGCGAGATCGTGCTCGCCGAGGTCGATGCCGCTATCGCCGACGGGTATGCCGTCACCGACGACGGGCACGTGACCGGCCGCGCGGGCCCCGACGAGCGTTCGAGAACTGCCGAAGTGCGAATCCGACAGGGGCTCAGCGTCATCGATGCTGTCGACGAGCAACGAGGCGCGCGGATCGACCAACTGGTGGCGGCGATGTCGGCCGGTGGGGGAGGCGCCGGTGTGACCCTGCCCGACGGCAGCAGCGCCGACGCCGGCCGGGTGGTGACCGCGCTGACCCGGATGACACCGTCGACGCGGCGGGCATTCCTGTCGCAGCTCACCGAGGGGGATCGCAGACAGATCGCAGTGGCCGATCCCCACGTCGTCGGCAATCTCGACGGCGTGGACTTCGAATTGCGCACCGCCGCGAACGATCTCGCGATCCGTGCGGCGCTGGACGCCGAACGCCGCGCCGGCCGCGGCGACGACCGCCGGGCACGCCGTCTCGCCGAACTCCTGCGCCCGCGCGCCGACGGCACCCGGCGCCGGTTCATCGCCTTCGACAACACCGCGCAGGGGCACGTCATCGAGATGGTCGGTGTGCTGGATGCGGAGACCCGCAACGCGGCAGTGTTGGTGCCCGGTACCGGCGCCGGCCTCGACACCATCGATCAGAGTGTCGCGGCGGCCACCGAACTCGCCCGCGCGACCGACGGTCCCGTGTTCGTGTACCTCGACGGCGACCTGCCGCAGACGATGGGATACGAAGGTCTCGACGACGCCGTCGGAGCCGGCGCGATGCTCGGTTCGCTTGCGGGTCCGCTCGGGCAGGCTCTGGGTACCGCCGGGGCAGCGGCGGCCTCCCTCGACGACTCGGCGGCCGCCCCCCGGTTCGCGCGGGAGATGGCACCCGGACTCGTCGGCTTCGCCGCGGAGCTTGACGCCGAGATCGCCGCACACGCGCCCGGCGCGGCGCTGACCGTCATCGGCCACTCCTACGGCGGGTCGGTGGTCGGTTCCGCCGAACAACTCGGGCTGCGCGCCGACCGGGTCGTCTACGCGTCGTCGGCGGGCACCGGCGTGTTCGACGGCCCGTGGCGCAATCCGAACCCCGACGTCGAGCGCTATTCGCTGACCGCCCCCGGCGACCCGATCCAGTACGTGCAGGCGCTGCCGGGAAATCCGCACGGCGACGATCCCGACACCGCACCCGGTGTGCTCCGGCTCGACACCGGCTTCTACGCACCCGGCGCCGACGGTTCGCGGACGCCGGTGGCCGGGGTCGACGGCCACAGCGACTATTGGCGCGACCCCGGCTCCGATGCGTTCGGCAACATCGTGCGGGTCATCGTCGGTGAGCAGCCCAGCGGCTATGTCGAACGGACGCCCGACTTCCCGCTGCGTATCCCCTGGCCGTGATGCCGCCACCCGCCTCGGTCACCTGTCAACAATTCTTGACACCAGGCGACTGTCAACATAACCTGACAACATGCGCGACGAACAGGACCAGGCCGAGATGGCCGATCGCGATACCTCCGGACTAGCCGGAGACGCCGCGAGCGACGACCCGGCGCGGGGTCTGGCCGCCGTCCGCGCGCTGCGCACCCTGGCCGACCGGCTCGAGGACGTGCAGGTGGCCAATGCCCGCGCCCACGGCTGGAGCTGGCAGGCGATCGCAGAGGTCCTGCAGATCAGCCGCCAGGCCGTGCATCAGAAACATGCACACCGCGAGGTCCGCGACAGCGGGCCGGAAGGAGACACCAATGTTTGAGCGATTCACCCGCGACGACAGAATGCTCATGGCTTTCGCCATGCAAGAGGCCGGCGACCTCGGTCACCGGCAGCTCGGGAACGACCACCTCATCCTGGGCATGCTCTGTAATGCCCGCAGTCCGCTGTTCACCCTGCTCGCCGAGCAGGGACTCACCCTGCCGACGGCACGCGAGGCGGTGCGGACCTATCACACCGAACACGACGACGAGTCCGAGGCGACCGCCACGGATTCCGAGGAGGAATCGGCCCGACAACGCTACGACGAGGACCGTGCGGCGCTGCGCAGCATCGGGATCGACCTCGACAAGGTCCGCGAGGCGGTCCGCGGACGGTTCGGTGAGGACCTGTCCGAGGGCTGGGCTCGACGCCCCGAACGCGGGCCCGGCGGTCGACGCGGTCGCGGTCGCGGACGTGGCCCCGGTCATCGGCACGGCCACGGCCATGGCCCCCACCACGGACGTGGCCCCGACGGTTGCGGCCCCGAGGGCTGGGGACGGGAAGCCTGGGGGCGCGAGGGCTTCGGCCCCGGTGGCGGCCCGTTCGGACCGGGCGGCCCCGGCGGACCCTTCGGCCCCGGTGGACCGTTTGCCGAGGACGGGCCCTGGGAGCCCGGGCGAGGCCGCCGTGGTCCGCGCGGCCGGGGCAGTCGACCGCGGTTCGCCGCGTCGGCCCGGTCGACCATGGCCAAGGGCGTGGAGATCGCGCGAGAGCGTGGCGACCGCCGGCTGCGGCCCGAGTACCTGCTGCTGGCCATCATCGACATCGCCGACGACGCGTCGCGAGCGGTGATCGAGTCGGCCACCACCCCCGACGACCTGAAGGCCGCCGTCTGGGCGAGCCTGCCCGACGTCGAGGCCGAGGTCTGACCGGGCGCCGAACACTCCCGGCGAGTGAGGCCAACGTGTCGCCCACCGGCACGTTGGCCTCACTCCGCTGCAGAGTTGAGCGCATACCCACACTCGAACTAATGTTCGAGTGTGGGTATGCAGTGGATCGGCGGCGACAGCGGCCAGCCACGACGGCCGGTGTTCTTCCCGGTCGGCCACAAGGCGGTGCTCATCGACCTCAACGCGCTGTACCCGCAGACCCCGCACCACTCCGGCGAGTACTTCCCCGACGGCCTGCAGATCCGGTCGGTCCACCTCGGTGTGCTCACCGCGTGGGCGCGGTCGGAATGGGGTGAGTGGTACGGCAAGGTGACCTACACGATCACCGCGCGCGACCGCCAGGAGAAGGTCACGCACTGGGTTCCGGGCTGGGCGTTGCGCCCCGCCGACCCCCGGCCGGCGGCACAGTCATGAATCGTCACATTTTCGTTTCAATCCCGAACTACTTCTCATTAGTCGTATTTTCTGAATTCCCCTCGGGAAAGCGTCGATGTCGTCCGAAGGAATGAACGGAAATACCGCCCTTCGTCCGCCACTGTCGGACCGGTAAGAGATGATGTCGGCATGACCGAACGGCCCGGCGGGGCGTGGCGCATCGGAGTGGTGGACGATCACGAGCAGATCGTCCGCGGGTTGCGCGCCACCCTCGACGAACAACCCGACATGGAGCTGGTCGCGGGCGCCGGGACGGTGAGCGCGCTACTGGCCACCACCACCGACATCGATCTGGTGCTGCTGGACCTGCGTCTGGGCGACGGGACATCGTCGATCGCCAACATCGAGACATTGCGCGCGGCAGGGGTTCCGGCGCTCGTGTACACCTCGGGCGACGAGATGTACATGGTGCGTCAGGCGGCGAGCGCCGGAGTGATGGGTGTGGTTCGCAAGAATGCGCGGGAGGGGGAATTGCTCGACGCCATGCGGTGCGCATTGTCGGGCGACACGGTGCCCGGTATCGATTGGGCGGCGGCGATCGATTCCGATCCCGGTTTCGTGGACCTCTCGCCGCAATTGCGCCGCGTTCTCGAGTTGTATGCGGCCGGCGAATCGTCGGCGCGGGTCGCCAGAGAAATGAACATCTCCACCGAGACCGTCACCGACTACGTCAACCGCATCCGCGGGCGCTACAACACCGCCGGGCGGCCCGCGCCCACCAAGACCGATCTCTACAAGCGTGCGATCGAGGATGGATGGCTGCCGATACCGCGGCGCTTCCGGAGGTGACCGACGCGCGCGATGAACGCGACGAGTACGCGGGCCGGCGCATCCTGCGGCTGCTGTCGGGGTTCGTCGCCGTCGGCTACCTCGCCTACGCCCTGATGACCGCGTCCATGGTGGTCGAGACCGCCGCGGACATGCAGCCGTGGTGGACGGTGCTCGCGCTCATCCTCACCTTCGGCACCGGACTGGCCATGGCGCCGGCGGGCTGGTGGGGTGATGTCCGGCGGATCCGGCTCGTCGCCGGCGTGGCGGCCTGCGGATACGCCGTGTCGGTCGGGCTGTGGTGGTTCGCGTGGTCGGGGCAGGAGCTCGACCTGGTCGGCGGGCTCTGGCTGTCGCAGTTCCCCGGCCTCGCCGCCATCGCCGCGGCGCTGGCGTTCCGGCCGGTCATCGCGTTCGGCTACCTGTTCGTCGTCAACTCCACGGTCATCGCGCTGAGCCACCTGCTGCGGCCGGCGACGCTCAACGGGCCGCTGTTCGTCGACATCGCATGGGGCTGCTCCTATTCGCTGATCTTCGTATCCGCCGCGGTGATGGCCATCCGCACCGCCGGCATCCTCGATCAGACGAGGTCGGAGGCGTTTCGCGCCACCGCCGCGGCCGCCGCCGCCGACGCGCGATCGACCGAGCGCAGCCGGTTCGATGCCCTCACCCACGACAACGTGATGTCCACCTTGCTGACGGCCTCGCGCCGGGGCGGATCGCCCGAACTCGCCGAGGACGCGCGTGCGGCGCTGGCCGCCGTCGATCGCGCCGCGGCCGGTGACGGACCCGAGACGGTCGGCGGCCACGACGCGATCAGCCAGATACGGGCGGCGGTGGGACTGGTCGACCCCACCCTGACCGTGCGCGTGCACGTCGATGACCCACTGCCCGCCTATCCCGGCGAGGTGGTGTCGGCGATCGCCTCGGCCAGCGCCGAGGCCGTTCGTAACAGCCGACGACATGCCGGCGCGGAGGCCACGACGACGGTGACCGCATCGGCGTCGCCATCGTCGCTGCGGGTGGATATCCGCGATGACGGGCGCGGCTTCGACCCGACCCACGTGCCGGCATCGCGGCTGGGCATCGCGGTCAGTGTGCTGGGCCGCATCCGCCGCATCGAGGGCGGAGCGGCCACCGTCGAGTCGCGCCCCGGCGGCGGCACCCGGGTGGTCGTGGAGTGGTCGGCATGAGCGCGCTGCGACCGAGTTCGGCGACCGACCAGGACGTGCGTGACCTGCTCGGCATGCGACAGCCCGGTGCGTGGCTGGTCGCCGCGGCATTCCTGGCGGCCACTTGGTCGACGATCGGGTACATCCTCATCAGAGACCCGGCGGAGTGGCCGACGATCCTGGCGGGCGTCATCCTCACCGCGGCGGTGGTGGCCATCCTGCAGGTCCCCGGCGATCCGCTGCCGCGGGGGACCACGATCGCGCTCGCAGCGGCCGGACCGGTCGCCTGCGCGTGCGCATTGTGGGCCACGGCGGGTCCGGGCGTCCCGTGGACCTCATCGTTGATGGTGATGTGGGCACACAGCGGGATCACCGCGGTCTACTGCTTCATGTGCGTGCGCGGACGCCTCGTCGCCCCGTGGCTCGGATTCCTCGCAGCCTCCGCCGTGTACGCGTTCTGGGCCGAGTCCCTCGGACAATCTCCGGTCGAGGCATTGCGGATGGTCGCCATCAACCTGGCGCCACTGATCATGGGCACGCTCTTCTCCTTGACGCTGCGCCCGACCGCACGGGCGGTGTTCGCTCTGCGGTCCCAGACCATCACCCAGGTCGCGCGGTTGTCCGCCGACACGGCCGCCGACGAGGAACGCGCCCATCAGGTCGCCTTCCTCGACAGCCTCGCGCGGCCGATGCTCGAACGCATCGCGTCCGGGGCACCGCTGACCGATGACGAACGCATCCAGTGCGCATTGCTCGAGGCGCATCTGCGCGACCGGCTGCGCGCGCCGCTGATGACGGCACTCGACCTCGAGGAGCCGGCCTACCGCGCCCGGGCCCACGGCGTGGAGGTGGTGTTCATCGACGACTCCGGCGCCCGCCCCGACGGCGAGGGCACCGATCCGATCGACTCGCGGGTGGCCTCGGCGGTGCGTGATCTCGCCGGCTCGGTGCTCGCCGCCGCGCGCACCGGACAGGTGTTCGTGCGGGTCGCGCCGCCACACGGTTCCATCGCAGCCTCCGTGCTGCATCGCCGCCCCGACGGCAGCAGCGTGCGCTCGGAGATCGACAAGACCGGCGGCATCCGTTCGTACAACTAACTGTCACCCCAGTCCTGGGGGCACCGAAACATGCGTCTGGCCGAATGTGTCGGCATAACCTAGTTTGATGTATGGCAGCCATGCGCGTGTGAGGAACCAATGATGACGAACGCAATTGTCCGGGAACACTATTCATCCCCTGTGCTGAGCGACCGCGAGGTCGACGTACTGGTCCGATGGGTCGCCGACCGCCCCATGCGCGAGATCGCCCGAGACCTGTTCATCACCGACGCGACGGTCCGGACACATCTGGTGCGCATCCGCGGCAAATATCGTGCCGCCGGGCGTCCGGCCACCACCAAGATCGCGCTACTCGTCCGTGCGATTGAGGACGGTTACACCACGATCAACGAGATCGCGGCCAGTGTCGGCCGGGCCAACGCGCCGGCTGCCCAGCCGTGCGATGGCGCCGTCCGGCGCCCGGGGCGACTCGCCGGCTGAGCCCCACCGGCATCATCTGATCGAACGAACCGGGGTCGCGCGGTTCGCACATTTCGGTAACACCCGTGTTGGCTCAGATCTCCGGATTCTGCGGCCCGCACGGCTGTGACCTGGGGCGCTACAGTGCCCGGTGGACACCAACCCGGTCCGGGCCGCCCGGAGCCGAGCGCAAGATCCGACATCGACAACCCCACGGCAGCGGTCATTTCCGCCCGGCAGCCCAACGCGGATACCGACCGGTGGTGTGCTGCAACGGAATTTACAACCAGACCTCGCCGCGGCCACGCCGGCGAGCGGAATACCGCCGACCCGGTCGATACGGCTGACCCAGATGACACGTCAGCGCGCCGGCACGACACCATCGGCGATGGCGCAGCGCTCCGGCGTCATCTGGGACAGCCGCCGCCACCCCGTCGACCCACTCTCACCGACTTGGGCAGAGGTTTCACGGGGTTGGACACCAACGTGAGCCAACTCGGGTCGCCGGCTGAGCCTACCGACGTCATCCGACCGAACGAACCAGGGTTGCGCGGTTCGCTCATTTCGGTAACAGAACCGCCCCGAGATCAGGTCGGGGCAGATCTGGGCCCCGGGTTGTTGCCACCATGAGGCACCGATCCCGAACTCCCGATCGAGGCCCCGATGACGACCTCTCGTGCCGACACCGACGCGGCCGACGGCCGGCGCCCCACCCTGCGCATCGCGCTCGCCATGCGCGGCGGGGTCAGCATGGCCGTGTGGATTGGGGGCGCGGTCGCCGAATTCGACGTGTTGCGGCGCGCGCTGCTCGACACCGACGCCGACCCGGTGTGTCCCGACGACCGATGCCCCGCCGACGCCCGAGCGGCCTGCCCGCGCCGCATCGCGCGGAATCGCCGTGCCGAGGTCTACCGGCGGATGGTGCGCGAGGCCGGCTACGACCACGTCGAATTCGACATCCTCGCCGGTGCCAGCGCCGGCGGCCTGAATGCCATCCTCTTCGCGCTCGCCCAGTCCTACGGCGTGGCCACCGACGACATCGTCCTGCGGATGTGGAAGGACCGCGGCGGGCTGTGGGATCTGCTGCGCCGGCCGGGCGTCGCACGGGTGTCGTCGATCCTGCGCGGCGACGACCAGTTCCTCACGATCGCCGCCGACACCCTGGCCGAGATCGCCGAGGCCGCCACCCACGCCGACCGGACCGAACAGACCGCGGTGGAGCGGCTGACGGTGGAACTCGCCGCGACCGTCCTGCCGGACCCTCAGGAACCCGGCCTCAGCAACCAGGCCGGATTCACCTTCATGCGGCGGCCCGGTGGTCTGCGCACCCGATTCTCGACCATCCCGGGCATCAGCGACGAGACGCTGGCCGACTCGGCGGTTCAACGCGCCCGCAGCCTCGGCCGGATGGCGTTGGCCGCGCGCGCCACCTCGTCGTTCCCGGGGGCCTTCGAGCCGGCGTCGGTGCACTCGGTCACCGGGGCGTCCGCCGACGGGGTGCGCCGCACCAATGCCGGCGACGAACGCGGCGTCGGACGGATTCGGCTGACCATCCGGACGATCACCGGTTGGTTCCGGCTCGAACCGATCGACTGGCAGCGCTGGGTCGAGCGCAACCGGGTGTGGAACATGGCGCCGGTCTTCCCGTACGCGCGATCCGCGCGATCGGCCGGCGGCTGCGAGCGGCTCGGCCGTGATTGCGACCGGTTCGACGTCGTCGACGGCGGGGTGTTCGACAACATCCCGATCGGCCGGGCATTGCGGGCCATCCAGCGCGCCACCGCCACCGAGGAATCACACCGACACCTGCTCTACCTGGACCCGCAGCCGCCCGCCGCCACATATCCGACGATGCTGCCCGACGATGTCCGCTTCGACCCCACCACCGACGGTGGCGTGCCGACCGACCGGCAGAGCATGCTGCGGCGGCTGCGCGACGCCGACACCGGCGTCGACTGGGTGCAGGTCATCCGGGCGTCGATGGCATTGCGCACCCGCACCGAGACCGCCGACGACGAGATCGTCGCCGTCCAGGAGTACAACGAGCGATGTGCGTCGATCGCACACCGGCTGACGTCGTTGGCCGGTGTCCTCGACGCCGACCGACCGGCAGATATCGCCTCCTGGCTGCCCGGCTACCTCGAGGCCCGGATCGGACGCGACATCCCGGCCGTCGCCGACCTGCTCCGCAATCCGCGCGAGCACTTCTGTGTGCCGCCGTTCGGTGGCGTCGACCTCCCCGACAAGCGACCCGATCCGACGGTGGTCGCCGCGGAGATCACCGCGCTGTATGTCGGTTTCGGCGATGACACCGGCAGTGACGCCGCCCGCGAAACCTTCATCAGCGGTGATGTCGACGGCCTCGCCGACACCGCGGTGCTGCTGGTCGCCTGGGTCCAGGCACTCGGGCACGCGGCCTCTGCGGACCTGGTGCGCAGCAAGGACGTGCTCTATCGGTGTCTGGCCATGCTGCTGTACGTGCGCCACGAGACCATGTATCGGGAACTGCTGTTCTCCGGCGGCGATGACACTGGCGGTGACGACGGCGACCGCACGGTGCCGATCCGCGATCGCCTCCGGGCCGCGCTGAACGGGCAGAGCGACTGGCGGATCGCCGCCGAACTCGTGGCCGCGATCGCCCCGGTCTCGTCCGACGAGGCGGTGGCCGACGCCGACTTCTATCGGCTGCTGGTCGAGATGGGTGCACGACGAGCCGACGGCGAATCGCCGCTGCTCCCGACGATCCGGACCGTTCTGGACAACGAACTCCGATGCATCCGCGCGGCCACCCACGCTCTGCCCGACCGTGCCGGGCTCGGCATCTATGGTGCCCTCGCCGACGTCGCCGACCCCAGCGCGTTCCACCTCGTGCGGCTGTGTCTGCCCGCCGGGATTCCGACCACCGCCATGGGAGTGAACTTCGCCGCGATCACCGGCGACAACCCGGCAACCGAGGTGGGCGGGCTCGACCTGACACCGCTGCGCGAGGCGGCGGTGCAGAAACAGACCCAGCAGTGGGTGCGCAAGAAGATCGACCCGGCGCAGATCAACCCGACGATCATCACCGACGCGGTGGAGCACACCAACCAACTCGCCCGCGCCGACATGAAACTCGCCGGCACCGAGCTGCACCGCTTCGGCGGGTTCCTGTCCCGGCGCTGGCGCGAGAACGACTGGTACTGGGGTCGACTGGACGCCGCCACCGGCATCCTCGGCCTGCTCACAAAGATGGGCGCGCCCGAGCCGCCGGACGCCGACGACCCGCGCCGGCTGATCCTCGCCGAGGGCGACGAACTGTGCCGCGCGGGCACCGACGCGACCACGGAGCCACTGAAACAACGACTGGCCACCGTCGGTGGGGAGTCGCTGGCGGACCTCACCCCGTTGTACCGCTTCGCCCTGGTCTCCCGGATCCTCCCGCTGGCCGTTCGCGGACTGCAGCCGTCCTCCCGGTCGGGCGGACTGGTGACCCGAGCCGTGCGGATGGCCGCGCTCATCATGGCCCGGCCGGTGGCGGTGATCGCGTGTCTGTTCGCCGACACCCTGCGGCTCCTCGGCGCCCTCGCCGTCTCGTGCACCGCGGCCGCACTGCTGGGTGCCGCCATGACCGACACCGCGGGACAGCGCATGTTCCTATCGGTGATCGTCGCCATCGGTGTGGTGTCATTCGTGCTCGGTCGGGGAGTCCGCAAGCGCTGGCGGGTCGTCGTCCACCACTTCGACGCCGGTCGCACCAAGCGATTGGACGACGAGACCCGGAAGAAGCGTTTCGGCGTGTGGCCGGAGGTCATCGCCGCCTCCCGACGACGGGCCGCGATTCGCTACTGGGCGAACATCGTGGTGGGCGTGGTGTTCGTGGCCGGCGCGGGCTGGCTGATCGTGTGGCCACAGTGGTGGCTGGAAGTCGGCTCGGAACTGATGGTGCTGGTGGTGGTCGCGTGCGGTCTGTTGATGTGGTGGCTGTACCGGCGATCGTTGACCGCCCGGCCGTTGCCCCGACCATCCGGCGGCAGGGTCGCGGCGCTCGTGGCCACCGGCGTCCTGTATGTCATCGCCGCGACGGCGGCCACGCTGCTGGCCTGGTATCCGTGCACGGACACACCCGAGCTCGATCGCTGCGTGCGGCCCCTCGACGTTATCGACGCACTCCCGAAGTGGGGGTGGGTGACGTCATTCTTGGATTGGGGCGTCGCGCAGGTCGGCCACTCCGGTCAACTTCTGACCGCGACCACGGTGACCGTGGTGGTGTCCGCGACGGTGCTCGCGTTGATCAGCGTGTGGGGGTGGACCCCCTGGTACTTCATGGTCGGTGAGGCCGTGGTGATCGCGGCGCTCGCACTGGTCGGCCTGCTGATCGTCGCGGCGTTCGACGGGCTGGACAACCCGGTGACCGATCTGCTGCCGGTGGCCATCTGGTTGATCGGGATGGGAGTGATGCATCAGCTGACCAAACCCATCCATGCCGGGTTGCTGGCGGCCTCGGGCCGCGACATCTTCCGGGAACGGTGGCGGCTGGTGTCGCAGATGCGCGGGCGGTGGGCCGACGCTGAGGCGCCTGAACGCTGAGGCGCCTGAACGCTGAGACGTCTGAGTGCGGTGAGTCGAGAAGAAGTGAGCACCGCGTGCGGCAGGGAGTTCAGGCCGGCGCACGCGGTGCTCGGTGTTCTCATCATCCGGCTCACCGGTTGTGGAAGGGGGGGATCCACACCCTGGTGAATTCCGGATCAAGCCCCGACAAGAACATTCACGATGCTAACAAACTGGTGGGTATGGTGCCTGCTGCGGGGCACGAGGTGACGCATGACACTAGGTGTCGCAGCCCAGCGCCGTCGCCTTCATCAGCCCGCCGTACTGGTACGCGTAGGTGTAGGCCCAGTCCCGCCACGACTGTGCGTAGCTGCGCGGCACACTGCGCATGACGACCTCGCGGTCCGAGCACTGGCCGAAGATGTAGCGCGCCCGCACGAGGTGATAGCGCCAACTCACCACGATCACCGACCGCCACCCGCGCGCGGTGGCCATGTGCTGCACGAACATCGCCTCGCCACGCGTGGTGGACGGGTGCGGCTCGAAGCAGATCACCTCGATCGAGTCCGTCCCGGCATCGCAGACCCGGTTCATCAGGTCCTGCTCGGAGCGTTTGTACGGCCGGTAGGGATCGGAGATCAGCACGGTGTCGGCGTAGCCGTCGGCCGCCAGTTCGAGTCCGTAGTCCTCCCGCCCGTCGTGCTCGCCGCCGAGCACCACGATCGCATCGGCCGGGCGCAGCGGATCCTGATGGTCGCGGGTGAACAGCTGATAGCCCAGCACGCCGACGGCCAGGGCGAGGGTGAGCACCAGGCAGACGGCCGCGGCGAGCAGCGTCTGCCGGCGCCGTCGGCGGCGGTTGGGTCCGCGCACCAGGACAGTGGTTGCGCGCATGGGCCAAGGGTATTGGCGGGGCCGGCGACACGCCGACCCGGGACGGCTACCCGATGACCAATCCCACAGCCGTCAGGACCGCCCACACCAGCATCGCCTGCCCGGTGATCCCCAGCGACGGGATGAGCCGCGGGCCCATCGCGCCACGGCGCACCGGCACCGACGCCGCCCAGATCAGCGGCGCGGCGAGCAGACCGAGCAGCGCCCACGGGGTGGCCGCGATCAACGCGACACTGATCACCATCGGTACCGTCAGCAGCGCGGCGAACAGGACACGAGTCCGCTTGTCGCCGAGCCGAACCGCGAGCGTGATCTTGCCCGACTCGGTGTCGCCGGGGATGTCGCGGAGGTTGTTGACCACCAGCACCGCCGACGACAGGGACCCGACCGCGACGGCACACAACACACCCACCCAGTCGATCGCGTCGCTCACCACGAACTGGGTGCCGAGCACGGCGACGAGGCCGAAGAAGACGAACACGGCGACCTCGCCGAGGCCGATGTAGCCGTACGGCTTCTTGCCGCCGGTGTAGAACCAGGCGCCGGCGATGCAGATCGCGCCGACCACCACCAGCCACCACGCGGTGGTGACCGCGAGCACCAGCCCGCACAGCGCGCCGACGGCGAAACACCCGAACGCCGCGCGCTTGACCGCCGCAGGGGCCGCCGCGCCCGAACCCACCAGCCGCATCGGGCCGACGCGGTCGTCGTCGGTGCCGCGCACCCCGTCGGAATAGTCGTTGGCGAAATTCACGCCGACGATGAGCGCCATCGCGACGATCAGCGCCAGCGCCGCCTTCCACCACACCACGTCGCCGAGGTCGCCGACCGCGCCGACGCCCACCACGACCGGTGCGATCGCGTTGGGCAGTGTGCGTGGACGGGCGCCCTGGATCCACTCCTTCGGGGTTGCCATCCTGCCGATCTTTCCACGAGCGCGCGCAGCGGTTGTCGTCAGTTCCCGCCGAGCGAGGCGGCGAGCATCTCGTCCCGCTCGACCACCTTGATGCGTTCGCGGCCGGCCGCACTGCCCAGCGCGCGCTCGTGTTCGTCGAGTCGATACCAGCCGTCCCACGTGGTGAACGCGACGTTCTTCGCCGTCAGCAGCTTCGTGACCGCCTCCACACCCGGATTCTGCGGCGTCGGCAACGCGCCGTCGGCCAGATCGCGCAGTAGACAGTCGACGGTCTCGTTGGCATCACCCTTGGTGTGACCGATGAGTCCGATCGGGCCGCGCTTGATCCAGCCGGTGGCGTACAGCCCGGCGAGGTGGCGGCCCTCGTCGAACACGCGGCCGGCCTCGTTGGGGATGACGCCGGCCGCGGCGTCGAACGGAACCTCCGGCAGGTCGTCGGACAGGTAGCCCACCGCCCGGTACACCGCACCGACCGGCCACTCGGTGATCTCCCCGGTGGGTCGGACGTTGCCGGTGCCGTCGAGACGCGTCCGTTCGGTGCGCAGCCCCACCACCTGGCCGTCGGCGCCGACGATTTCCACCGGGTTCTCGAAGAAGTGCAGGAACAATTTGTGTTTCGCACCGGTATCGCTGTCGCGCAGTGCGTAGTTCTCGATGATGGTGGCGACCTGGTCGGTGATCTTGCTGCTGCGCCGCGCCACCGCCGATCCTTCGTCGTAGTCGATGTCCTCCGGGCTCACCACCACCTCGATGTTCGGCGAATGAGCGAGTTCTTTGAGTTCCAGCGGCGTGAACTTGGCCTGCGCCGGGCCGCGCCGGCCGAAGACGTGCACCTCGCGCGCTCTGTTGGCGCGCAGACCGTCGTAGACGTTGCCGGGGATCTCCGTGGGCAGCAGTTCATCCGCGGTCTTGGCCAGCACCCGGGCCACATCGAGCGCGACGTTTCCCACCCCGATCACCGCAACCTTCTCGGCGGTCAGCGGCCACGTCCGCGGGACGTCGGGATGCCCGTCGTACCACGCGACGAACTGTGCCGCCCCGAAACTCCCCTCGAGTTCGGCACCGGGAACCGGCAGTTCGCGGTCGTCGGTGGCGCCGGTGGAGAAGATGACCGCGTCATAGCACCAACGCAGTTCCTCCAGCGTGATATCGGTGCCGTACTCCACATTCCCGAGAAATCGGACCTGCGGCTTGTCGAGCACCTTGTGCAATGCGGTCACGATCCCCTTGATGCGGGGATGGTCGGGCGCGACGCCGTACCGGATCAGCCCGAACGGCGCCGGTAGTCGTTCGAACAGGTCGATGCTCACCCCCTGCTCGCCGGCGGTGTCGGACTTCATCAGGGCGTCCGCCGCATAGATCCCGGCGGGGCCGGCTCCGATGATGGCGACACGCAGCGGTCGTTCGGTGGTCTTCAGGGCAGCCGTCATCGCGGCATCTCTCCATTTCACGGGCTCAGACGGGGCGTCAGCCGTCCATCGATTTCAGTGCCGAGGTCAAGGTGTCGTGCAGGTGGGCGACCGCGATCTCCACGGCCGCGTCCACATCCCGACGCCGGGCGATCTCGACCATGCTGAGGTGGTCGCGTTGGGCACGTTCGCGGCGAGTGGACTCCGATCCGATCGCGAGGCCCACATAGAGCGTCGACAGGTCGGTGAGATTTCCCAGGATCGTTCGCGTCCTGGGCAATTCGGAGGTCGTGTCCATCAGCCAGTGGAAGCGACGGTTGGCCTCCACCCACTCCTCGGCCGGCAACTCCATGGTCATCGACCGGGCCAGGAACTCGGCCTCATCGAGTTCCTCGTCGGACAGCATCATCACCGCGGCCGCCACACTCGACGGGATCAGCGTCTTGCGGAGCTCATAGACCTCGATCAGTTCGGCTCGACAGGTCTGATGGATGGTGGCGCCGCGGTAGGCGTCGAAGTCCACCAGACCCTCGGCCTCGAGTTCGCGAAGGGCCTCGCGCACCGGCGTCACACTCACACCGAGGCGTGCCGCGATGTCGGACTGCACGATCCGGGAGCCGGCCGGGAGTTCACCGCTCACAATGGCCTTGCGCAACCGGTCGGCGACGTTGCGGTTGACCGTCGCCGACTTCGGCTGCGGCGCCCGCCGCGTGCGGGGCGGCAGCGCGCTCACGCCGCACCGCCGGCGTGAGCGGGCCCCGTGCCCGGCCGCTGATGCCCGAGAAGGTGCAGGTTCATGGTGTTGTCCCCGATGTCGCAGGACGTCTCTGACGTCACAGAACAATTCCCTGCCCAGGAGTGGTCATCGCCACAACTGCGCCGGACAATCGTAGCCCAACATAAGGGTTGCGACGGCCCTCGCCGGTCTCGGTGCCCACCTCTCGCGAGGTCGTCGGGTCGACGATGATCGTCGACTCCTCGACCAGATCGGCGGTGCCGAAGATCTCCGCCGGTGCGGTGGTGAGCTTCGGCCACAGCGAGTTCAACGCGAGGCTCTCGGCCTTGACCAGCGTCATCAGTACCGACAGCAGATACCGCTGACTCGACAGTCCGGGGCCCGTCGCACCGTGCACCGGTGCGTTGTCGTCGGTCGCGATCATGTCGATGTGGGAGTCGAGTACCTCGAGCAGCGACGTGCGGGCGTCCTCGCCGGGGACCGGCGGGAGCACGTGCAGTCCCTCGGCGTGGCCCTCGGCCAGCGACAACAGATAGTGCGGTGAGGTCTGGATCGTCGCCGCCGGCGTCGTGCGCATCAGCTCGGCCGTGGCCCGGGACCGGGCGTGCCGGTGGTGCAGTGGACCGCCGCGCAGATCGGCCACCCACGCCAGGTCGTCGTCGTCCCACGAGTAGACCACCGCGGTCAGCCCGGCCTCCCAGACCGCTTCGATGTTGCGCATGAAGTTCGGGTCCGGCGAGTACAGCTTGCACACCCTCGCCCAGTTCTTCTGTAATGCCTCGGCGTTGTCGCCCAGCCAGGCGGCGAAACCGTCGGTGTCCTCCGGTTCCACCGACAGGGTCGGGATGTAGCGGGGCAGCCGCGTCGATGCGCAGTACTCGCCGACCTCGGCGACATCGAAGTACCGCAACTCCTGCCATTGCAGCGCCGTGTTGACGTGGGTCACGCCGCCGAGGCGGGGACTGTGCGACTCCTGGTGGCGCAGACCCTGACTCAGCAGCGGGATGTGGGCGTCACCGTCGTAGATGCCCGGCAGTGCCCAGAAGTTGGAGCCGTCGATGCGCGACGGACCGGCCGCGGCGGGCGACGAGACGGGTACGGTGATGTCGGCATGACCGCCGGTCAGTGGGTGATAGACGTTGGTGAAGACGACTTCTCGGGTGTTCACGGGGCAACGTTCTCCATCGGTGCGAACTGCGCGTTGGTCAGGTCGACGTCGGTGAGCTGGGCGACGGCCGCGTCGTAGATCTCGGTTCCCATCATGGCGTCGAGATCCGGGTCATTTTCCACCACACCGGTTTCGGTGAGCACGTCGGCGGTCTGCTGATACAGGTCGCGGTCCATGGTGCCGATCGGGACGTCGGTGGACCAGACCGAGGTGTTGACCTCGTTCATCTGCCACCGCATGAACTCGGGATCGATGGAGGCACCGGCATCGGCCACGAATTGCACGCACTCGTCGGGATTGTCCCGGCAGTAGACCTGCCCGCGGATGGTCGCCGCGGTGAATGCCGCGGCCTCATCGGGATTCGCGGCCACGTACTCGCCGTTGCCGAACAGCTGCAGCCCCACCGTGGCGGTGTCGTCGTCGGCGTAGTCGTAGATGGTGAGGTCTTCCGGTGCGACGCCGGCCTGCAGGATCTGGCCGACCTCGTTGTAGCTGTAGGCCGAGGCCATGTCGATCTCACCGTTGAGGAACTGCGACATGTCGAAGCCCTGCTCCACCAGCGTCACGTCGGTGTTCTGATCGATGCCGTGCTTGGCCAGCGAGGCGTACAGGGAGTTGGCCGACGACCACACGCCGATGCGTTGGCCCTCCCACGTCTCCGGGCCCTCGAGACCGTCCTCGGCCATCGACACCAGGCGCAGCGATGTCTCCTGCTCCAACTGGGCCAGCGTCACCAGATCGGTACCCACATCGTTGGACAGGAAGACGTTGCTGCCGTTGTCGATTCCGTATTGGGCGCTGCCGGCGCCGACGAGCTGCTCGGCGTTGACCTCGGGGCCGCCCGGCCGGATGGTGACATCGATGCCGGCGTCGGAGTAGTAGCCCAGCGCGTCGGCCGCGTAGACAGACGCGAACTCCGGTTGGATGACCCACCCCAGGACGACTTCGACCGATCCGTCGGAGGCGGTGTCGGAATCGCTTCCGCAGGCGGTGAGACCGAGTGCGGAGATTGCCGCGACAGCAGCTGCGGCGAGCTTGGCTCGGCCCGATCGGGACGCGCGGGAGCCGGGGGACAACAGTGACATGATGAATTCCTTGATCGGTTGAGATGTCGAAGATCGGTTGAGGTTTCGAATGGACTACTGCGACAGAGAGGTAGGGGATGCTGCGCTCAGGACGAGCGCGACGGATGCCAGCGCAGCACCCGGCGGTCGACCACCGCGATGACGAGATAGAGGACCAGCGCGAAGGCGAACGCGACGAGTGCGGCGCCCCAGGTGTCGGCGACGCGGGACTGCACCGCCGACGACTTGATGAACGTGCCCAGCGTGTTGAGTTCGCCGCCGAAGAACTCGGCCACGATGGCGATGGAGAAGGCGGTCGGCATGGCCACCCGCAGTGCACTCATGCACGCCGGCAACATCGACGGCAGATAGAGACCCCGCACCGTCTGCAGCGGCGAGACCGCCATTGACCGGAACGCCTCCACCAGACCGCGGTCGGTGTCGCGCAGGCCGCGCAACAGAAAGCTGAGCACGATCGGGTAGACGGCCACCGAGACCACGAAGATGCGCGAGGCCGGTGTCAGCCCGAAGAACACATTCGCGATCGGCACCAGCGCCACCATCGGCAACGCCAGCAGGGCGGCGGCCACCACCTCGGCGCCGCGACCCAGCGCACGTACCCGGAAGGCGAGCACCGCGGAGGCCGCACCGACCAGGCCGCCGACCAGCAGCCCGGCCATCGCCTCATACAGCGTGTGCAGCCCGAGCCCGAGGAAGAACGTCGGGCGTTCGGCGAAGGCCTCCCACACCGCCACCGGCGTGGGCAGCACGAACGGCTTGATCCCGGCGGCCTCCACCCAGATCTGCCAGGCGATCAGGAGTGCGACGACGACGGCGATCGGTCCCAGCACGGTGCTCACCCGGCGGGCGCCGCGGCCGGATCGCCCCGACCGCCCCGCCGGCCCACGCAGGACGGGTGCGGCGGCGGTCATGTGCTCGCCCCGGACGGACCGGCGGCCAGCGCCAGCAGCCGTCGCACCTCGGTGGTGATCTGGAAGAACCGTTCGGATTCGGCCAGATGCGGTCCGCGCTCACGCGGCAGATCCACCGGGAGATGGCTGACGATCCGGCCCGGATTGCGACCCATCACCACGATGTCGGTGGACAGCGCCACCGCCTCGGCGATGCTGTGGGTGACGAACACGATCGTCTTGCCGGTGGTGGCCCACAGATCGTGCAATTCGTAGTTGAGCCGTTCGCGCAGGATCTCGTCGAGCGCACCGAACGGCTCGTCCATCAGCACGATGCCCGGATCGGTCACCAGCGCCCGGGCGATGGCCGCGCGTTGGGCCATGCCGCCGGACAGCGTGCGGGGATGGGCATCGCCGTAACCGTCCAGGCCGACCTTCGCCAGTTCGGCGTCGGCGAGGGCGGCGCGGCGGCTCGCACTCACTCCCATCGCCTCCAGCGGGAGTTCGACGTTGCGGCGCACCGACCGCCACGGCACCAGATTCGGGCTCTGGAACACCATGGACATCGCATGGTCGCGCCGGCACTCATCCGGCGTGCGGGCGCCGATGCGGACGCTTCCACCCGACACCGGTTCGAGGTCGGCGATCATGCGCAGCAGCGTCGACTTGCCGCAGCCGGACGGGCCGATCAGCGAGACGAACGATCCGGCCTCCACGACATGATCGATCGAGTCCAGGATCAGGGTGTCGCCGTAGTACTTGGTGACCGCGTCCAGCGAGATCGCGTTCGGCACAGCGATGTCGGTGGTGGCGCGTGCACCCGACGCCGACACGTCGACGGTCGGTTCGAAGGTGGGGAAGGGGCTCATCGGACGTTCCTTGTCTCGGGCGGCGTGCGGAGGGCGAGTCGGGCGGCGATCGACGCGAGCGCCGACAACACGAACACCAGCAGCACCCCGCCGGCCATCGCGACCAGCGCCGAGCACCACAGTGCTTCCGGGTCGGTCAGGTAGTAGGAGGCGGCGGTCAGCATCGTCGCGGCGATGCCATCCGATGTCCCGCTGGGCAATTCGGCGACGATGGAGCCGGTGACCGCGAGTGCGGTGGCGGTCCGGACTGTCGCCACGGCGGCCAACGTCACCTGCGGCAGTTCGAGGCTCAGAAACGTGCGTCCTCGCGAGAAACCCAAGCTCTCGAACAGCTTTCGCTGATCGATCGGGATGTCGGTGATCGATCGGGCCACCGCCACGTACACGGGGAAGAACGCGAGCATCGCGGCGATCACCGCGCGGGCGAACCAGCCCTCGCCCAACAGGATCACCAGCGCGGGCACGATCGCCACCAGCGGCAGTGTCTGACTCGCCACCAGCACCGGGGTGAGGGTCCGCGACGTGAACTGGGACTTCGCGGTGATGATCCCCAGCAGCGCCCCGACGAGCAGACCCAGCAGGACGCCGACCAGCGACTGCTGCAATGTCACGCCCACACTCTCGGCCAGCGCCATCCAGCGGACCTGACCGGACGGCGTCTCCGCGCCGAATGCGGCCGCGATGGACCAGCTGTGCGGCATGGTGATGTCGGAGACCCCGAAGGCCCACTTCGCGCCCTCGAAGAGGGCCACCACCACGACCAGCGACGCCATCACCCATGCCAGGCTGCGCACCATCGCGGGCAGCGCGCCCGCACGACCGGCACTCGCCCCGGTCGGCCGCCCCGCCGGGGCCGAGACCGTTTGTCGTGTTGTCACTCTTGACAATTCACCGACAGACATAGCGGTGACCTCCCTGGTCGGCAGAATTCAGGCACCGTAGGACTGCGACTTGGCGTGCGCCTGATACCGCAGCGCCAGCCACCGGTTGACCTGCGGCAGCGTGGTCTCCTGCCAGCTGTAGCGACCGCGCTTGGCGTAGCGCGAGCGCTGCCCGTTCTGCATACGCTCGTTGGTCACCATGTCCTGGTCGTTGATCACCTGGTTGACCGCGTTCTGCATCTCGAAGGCCCAGTCGAAGCCGGCCGCCTTCTTGGTCTCGGCCGGGAACAGCCAGGCCACCTTCAAGGTCATCGAGTTGGCGCTCTCCGGGATGATCAGGAAGTAGAACACCTGCTCGGGACTCAGCGCGAAGAACACCGTCGGCAGCACCGAGGCGAACATGATGCGGCTGCGATGCTCCTCGTCGAGGCCCGGCAGGATCGGCAGGATCGCCTTGCCGGTCGGGTTGAAGCCCGCATCCATGTACCGGTAGTTGGTGGGATGCATGATCACGTTGTCGGTGTCCTCGAACTCCACGAACTCGGCCATCGAGGCCGGCGCGATGTCGTGGTAGCCCATGTGCACGAACGACGTGTGATAGGGCTCGAGTGCGTTCTCGTGCATGCCCTTCCAGTTCCAGGGCAGTCCGGTGAACTCCTGCTCGCCGGTGATCTCCAGGTTCGCGACGTCGAAGATCTCCATCTCGCCATGCAGCTTGGTGAGTTGCGGTGCCAGCGGTTCGGCGTCGAGATCCATGTTCGCGAAGATCATCCCGTGCCAGATCTCCACCTTCAGGTTGGGTAGTGCGGTCTCCTTGCGGAGCTCGGCGATCGGGCAGGTCTCCTTCATCTCCGGCGCCGCCTTGAGCTGACCGGTGAGGTCGTAGGCCCAGTAGTGATACGGGCAGCGGAACTGTTTGGTGTTGCCCTGCTCCTTGCTGTCGATCACCGGATACGCGCGGTGCTGGCAGATCGCCGACATCACCCGGATCTGCTCGTCGCGGTCGCGCACCACGATGAGCGGTTCGTCGCCGATGGTGATCGCATAGAAGTCACCGGGGTTGGGTACCTGGCTGATGTGCCCGAGACACAGCCACTCCTTGGCGAAGATGGCCTCCTTCTCGAACTCGTAGAACTCTTCGGATGTGTAGACCTCGGTCGGCATGGTGCGCGCCGAGGTGACGTCGGCGTCGGGGATGCCGAGGCGGTCGAGGACGTCTTGGACCAACGCGGGGATCGCGTTCATGGGGAACTCCTGGTGAGCTGTGGGGTGAACCGGGGTCGCTCAGACGTTGCGGACCACGGGTTGTTCGCTGTTGCGGGTGACCACGCAGACGCATTCGACGTCGAGATCGTTGAACTCTTCGTGCACGAGGCCACCGGGGATGACGGCGATCTGGCCGGCCGAGGCGGTGAACTCCTCCGGTCCGTTCGGGCCGTGGACGCGGAAACGCATGGCGCCGCCGACGATGCAGACGATGGAGGTCTGATCGGTGTGGTGGTGGGGGACCGACGAGTGGCCGGGCGGCAGCTTGCTGACGCCCATCCACATACCGCCGGCCGAGGCCGCCGAACCACGGGAGAGCGAGCCGGAACCACCGCCGGCGGCGGCCGAGTTGTCGGCGATCATGCCCGAGTCGACGAGCTGGCTTCCGCTGGGGTAGGTGCTGGTGTCGCCATCCTGGGTGGGGGTGATGTCAGCCGACATGGAGTGCGCCTTCCGGGATCGGGGTGTGGGTGGTGGCCAGGGCCTCGATCTCGACCAGGAACTCGGGACGGACGAGACGTTGGATCACCAGCAGGGTGTTGCCCGGCGGACGCCGGTTCGGGTAGAGGTCGGCGAAGATCAGTTCACGTACCCGGTAGAACTCGGCGATGTGGTCGGGGTCGACGAGATAGGTGGTGAACTTGACGACCTCGGCCAGCGACGAGCCGGATGCCGTCAGCACACTGTCCAGATGGCCGAAGACGGTGCGCAGTTGGGTTTCGAAGTCCCCGACGCCCACACTGTTGCCGTCGACGTCGGTGCTGAGTTGACCGGCCACCGAGACCAATTGGGCGCCGGGCGGGGTGATGACGGCGGGACTGTAGAAGCCCACGGTCTCCGCGTCGGTGAATACTGCGGTGTTCATCGTGCTCCTTGCTGGGCGGTGGGCTGGGTGGCGGTGGGGGAGAGTTCGTCGAAGACGAGCTCCGCGGGTGGATGCATGGGTGCATCGGGTGCGCGGCGGATCGCATTGGACAGTCGGCCGATTCCCGAGACCTCGGCCTCCACCACCACTCCCGGTACCAGGAATTCCGGTGGGGTGCGGGTGAATCCGACTCCGGACGGGGTGCCGGTGGCAATGATGTCGCCGGGCTGCAGTTCCAGGTATCGGCTCAGCGTGCAGATCTGCTGAGAGATCGAGAAGATCATGTCGGTGGTGCTCGCCCGCTGCTTCTCGGTGCCGTCGACGCGCAGCGACACCTCGACGGCCGGCGGATAGGCGATCTCGTCGGCCGTCACCACCCACGGGCCCACCGGGGTGGACGCATCGATGTTCTTGCCGATGTGCCACTGCGAGAAGCGTTTCTGCAGATCCCGAGCGGTCACGTCGTTGACGACGGTGTAGCCGAAGATGTGCTCGGCCACCGTCTCCGGGGTGATGTTGCGGCCGGCCCGACCGATCACCACACCGAGTTCCACCTCCCAGTCGAATTCCGCCGACACCGATTCGTCGAGTTCGAGCTCGTCGGCCGGCCCGGCCAGCGCGCTGCGGGTCTTGAAGAAGACGATCGGGTCGGTCGGGATCTGCGCCACGAAGTGGTCGGCGGATTCCCGCTGGTGATCCACATAATTGATGCCGAAGCAGAACATGCCACGGCTGCTTTCGGCGATCGGGGCCAGCAGGCGCACCTCGTCGAGCGGGTGCGAGACCTCCGAGACGGACGGCACGGCACCGGCGATGAGGTCGTCGAGGGACTCGCCGACGGGGAACACCTGGTCGTCGCGAACCACGCCGACACCGGCCATACCGCCGTGCTCGAAACGCACGATTCTCATGACTGCACCGCCACGGCATCGGACAGGTGGCGGCGTCGCAGCCACCCGTCGTCGTACGGGGTCTGGAAATCGAGGGTCAATCGCAGGTGGGAGATCTTCCACTCACCGTCGCGACGTTCGAAGTCGTCCACATAGTGGCCGCCCTGCCAGACGGCCATTTCGTCGCGGATCGTGCACGGCTCCAATAACTTCCACCGTCCCACCGCGGTATCCCCGGTGACGGTGATCGCCTCGTTGGTCAGGTAGTGGACGGTGAACCACAGACGGTCGGGGCTGTGGTCGAACATGTCGGCGATCGCGTCGCGTCCTTCCCAGCGGCATCCGGGGATGGTCTCGCCCGAGAGGTCGAGTTCCTCCCAGACCGCGTCCTCCCAGAACAACTCGCCCATGCCGAGTCGCCTCTTCTCGTCCGCCCATTGCATGTAGTGGGCCTTGACCGCTCGGACGGCGTCGCGCGCCTCCAACCGGTCCAGGCGTGCCACCACATCCTGGATTTCGGCATCATTCATTTTGATCGGGTCGCTCCCTTGAGACATGAACTGCCCAGTACGGCAGTGAATCTGCGCGATGGTCGCAACATCGATGGTGCGGGTTCCATGCGCTGACAGATCTAATATTATTTGATTAGCCAGGCTATGCAACCGCTCGGATGTTAAGCGTCAGTTACGTGAATCCATCGAACCCGCGTCGACGACAACTGGGGTTGCAACCTCGGTCAGATCCAATATTATTGGATTCGTCGCGTGGTTCTCCGGCCATTCTGTTGCCGTCGATTCCGCGGACATTCCCTGGTGTACAGCCATTTACGGCAACTGCGCCGCGATCTCGGGTGACGGTTCGGTCGATGCGGCCCGTTCCGGACATGAGGTGTGCATCCGATGCGCACCCGACTTCCGACTTCTTGCCAAGGAGAACGTGTGATATTCGCATCAGTCCGAAAATCGTCCGCCGTGGTATCCCGATCCCATCGATCCCGGCCTCGATGGCTCGCCGCGGCGGCGGCGTGTGTCGCTGCTTCGACGGTGCTGGCCGCCTGTGGCAGCGACTCGGAGGCCGGCGCCGACGGTGCGGTCACCGTCGTGACCGGGTGGGTGGTCCAGCCCGAATTCGCTCAGGTCTACGCTGCGGAGGCGCTGGGTTACTACGATGATGCCGGCCTGGACGTGACGATCCAGGCTGGTGGACCGGAAGTGAACGCCGAGCAACTCGTTGGCGCGAATTCGGCCCAGTTCGGTGTGGACGCGGGCAGCAACGTCCTGACGTCCAACGACATCGGGACGGACCTGGTCTCGCTGACGCAGCTGGAGCAGGAGTCGTCACTTCGTTTGCTGTCGTGGGCGGAAGACAACCTGGATACGCCGGAATCGTGGGAAGGCAAGCGAATCGGCATCTGGTCGTCGGTGAACTCGCTGTATGCCTCGCTTGCCAAGCACGGGCTGGACAGGGACACCGACGTCACGCTCGTCGAACAAGGCTTCGATGTCTCGCAGTTCCTCAACGGAGACGTCGATCTGGCCTCGGCATACGCGTACAACGAGCCAGGCCAACTCGTCCAGGCCGGCGTCCCGCTCGAAGACATCGCCATTTACAACTACGCCAGCGACGACACCGAGACGCTGGGGCTGCAGGTCTTCGGCAACGGTGACTTCGTACGCGAGAACCCGGAACTGGCCGCCGACTTCGTGGCCGCCACACTTCGTGGCCAGATTCACTGCCGCGACAACCCCCAAGAGTGCGTGAGCTTCGTGGCCGATGCGGGATCCAGCATGGACAGCGACTTCATGCTGTGGCAGATGAACGAGATGAACAAGTCGATCTGGAGCTCCGATCTGCCTCTGGGAACACTCGATCAGGCTGCATTCCAGCAGACCTCGGACGTGCTGAGCGAGACCGGTGTGATCGAGTCCGCGCCGGATCTCGATGAGCTGATGCGCACCGATGTGTACGACGACGCGGTCACCAGGGTCGGCGACGTCGACCTCACCAGCGCCACCTTCGAACCACTTCCGAACGTCAGCCCCTAGGAGAGGTGAATCCCATGCCAGAAGTCTTTCCTCCCGTTGTGGATCTGTCCTTGCCCGATGCACCCGCCCAGATCGATCGCGTGTGCCGCGACGTCGGCTTCTTCCAAGTCGTCGAGCACGGCATCGAGCAGTCATTGACGGATTCCGTGTTCGACGTGGCCGACCGGTTCTTCGGCCTGCCCTTGTCGGCGAAGCTGCCGTGGTCGTCGGATTCTCCTGAGGTCGAGCGTGGATACTCAGCCAAGGGAACCGAGGGACTCGGGTACACCCTCGATCTGGAACAACCGCCAGATCTGTTCGAGGCCTTGACTTTCGGTCGTGAAGTACTTCCCGACGATTCTGCATTCCACACGACCGAACACAGTTTCTTCGCTCCCAACATCTGGCCGACCGAACCCACGGAGTTGCGGTCGACGATGCTGGCCTACTGGGATGCGGCGCAAGCCGTTGTCCATCGGATCACCGGCTTGATGGCAACTGGACTGGACCTCGATCCCGACTACTTCGAGCCGTTCACCGACAAGGCGGTCGAGGCGGTGCGGATCAACTACTTCGAGGGCAGGCCGGGCGACAAGGCGGCGACGAACCAATTCGGCATCGGTCCGCACACCGACTACGGCATAGTGACCGTGCTCCTGACCGATCAGGAACCCGCTCTACAGGTGTACACCGATTCGGGGGAATGGCGTTATGTCACGCCGGTGCCTGGTGCGCTGGTCGTCAACGTGGGTGATCTGCTGTCGCGGTGGACCAATGACCGTTGGCGGTCGACGCTGCACCGCGTCGTGCCGGTTCTGACGACCGACAACTCGGTGCGGCGCCGGCGTTCGGTCCCGTTTTTCCACGAGGGCAATTTCGATGCGCTCATCGAGTGCCTCCCCACCTGCGTCAGTGACGACAACCCTGCCCGGTACGGGCCGATCAGGGGCGGTGAGCACGTTCACGCCAAGACGATGTCGGGCCGGTTGCTCGAGGCGGCCGGCGCGGAGTCGACTCTCGGCGATCGAGCCCAGGGGTTGACCACCTGATGTCGTGCCGGAGCCGCTAAACGGCGGTCGACGACGGTAGCGGGTGAGGATCGCTCAGTACGGCCACCGCTGGATCCGTCCTCTCGCTCCGCACCCCGCACACACTCGGCTTGGGTTGTGAGCCCCGCCACCGGCCCGGCGGGGACATCCACCAGCTGATAGGTTGCGATGTGGATGGCAAAGGCTGTCCGGCACAATCGTGTTCACGCAGGACCTGTGTTCACGCAATCTTCGGGGAGATTGAATGAAGAAGACACTTGTTACAGGTATCGCCGCACTCACGTTGGTGGGGACCGCCGGTGCTGCCGGCCTGGCCACCGCGCCGGCGCACGCGACGCCGTCGGCGGCGGTGATCGCCACATCGGCGCCGTCGATGGCCGAGAAGCAGGCGATGAAGCAGGCCATTCTCGCGGCTCTCGAGACCTCGCCGGTCGACGAGGAGATCGAAGAGGTCGAGGAGGCCGGTACCGCAGAGGAGGCGGAGGTCGAGGAGCCCGGCACCGGTTCGGCGGGCTCCTCGAGCGGCTCTGCTGGTTCCTCCAGCGGCTCCTCCTCGGGGTCGGCTGACCTCGAACCGATCATCGACGACTTTCTCGAGAACTTCGACTGGGCGGTCGTCACCGTTCCGTTGATCTCGATCTTTCTCCAGGCGCAGGGCCTCCCGGCGGTGGTCGCCACGCCGTTGGCTCAACTCATCTGGAGCGTGATCGAGGCCATCTCACCGGCGCGGGCCGCGTAGCAGCCGGCACGGTAGACCCGCACCGAAACCAGCGCCGCACCGCACACCCTCAGCCGTCACCCATCGGACCGTCGATGGGTGACGGCTGAGTTGGCGTGTGCATCTGCACCCACCCCACTTCTCGCAATCCACCTTGCATCCGAAGCACGGTGGCTTCGGCGAATCGAGGTGGCTGCGTTCAGGAGCGCCGATGCCGCCCACCTGGACGCGCCCGCCACACCGTGATCGCCGCGATAATCACACCGATCACCGACAGCAGATCCGATTCGGTGATGCCGTGCGCACGGCTGTAACTCCACAGCACCCGACCTTCGATGGGGCCGTTGCCCACCACCCACATGCCGGACACCATGACGAGCACGATCGCCGCCTGCACCGACGGCCGCGCCAGGCACCAGGCGCCGGTCACGAACAGCAGGTTGAGGATGACCAGCGCATGGAACGAGGCGGACGCACTCATGGGGTCCGGATGCCGCGAACGGCTACTGCGCTTCGGGCAGCCCGTAGGCCGCCAGCACCGTCTTGGTCCACAGCTGCTGGCCGTCGGCGTTCGGGTTCACCCCGTCCCGCAGCAGCGCCGACAGTTGGGTGGTGTCGGTGGGGAAGGCGGAGTTCACGTCGATCACCTGGATGCCCTCGGCGTCCATGGCGGCCGCGAAGCCCTCGAGCTGTGCGTCGGCATCCGCTCCTTGCGCGGGGCTCTGCTTGATGGCCACCAGGTCGGCGTCGGGGTAGCGCTGGCGCAATTCGGTGATCAGCGGTTGCAGCTGCGGAGCGAGCGGCGCGCTGGTGTCCTGGGTGTGGCCGAAGTTGAGCATGATCAGATCCGGCGTCACATCGGGCGCGATCATCGTGTCCAGGTTGTCCAGCGTGTAGTCGGCGTCTTTGCCCGAGGCGCTGGCGTTCCAGAATCCGACCGGGCCGTTCGGGCCGTCGCCCAGGCCCACCATCTCGCCGTAGCTGTCGGTGGCGGGGTTCCAGTACCTGGTGGCCACCGGGCGGCCGAGCGTCTGGCTGACCGACTCGCCGAGTGCGGGCGCCCATCCGTTCTGGTCGGCGCCCGTCGAGTCACCGAGCAACACCAGGGTCTTCGGGGTCTCCGGATTGGCCCGGGCATCATCGACGAACGCGACGGTCGCGGGGGTCTGCATCGCGGTGCTCGTGGCGGGTAGCGACTGCGCCGCCGGTGACGACGTCGGCGCGGTGCGGTTCGACGACACGATCAGCCCGACCGCCAGCACGATCACGCACACGCCCATGACGATCCACGCCCACAGGGGCGCCGAATCCCAGATCCGCTTCACAACTTTCGGCATCCCCGCACACTCCAGACTCCCGAATCGACCACAAACCCAATTCGCCGGTCTGCAGCGCCGGTTTGCTTCAGCGCCGCCCCCGACCGTGTCACTGTAGCGGGCAACCGGCCCGACGCTCTCGATGAGTGGACACCGACGCGCTCAGCAGTCGCTCGGCGCGACCTGTCCGGTGAGGCGGTCGCTCATCCACTTCGCCATCATCGAACCGGGGTCCAGCGAATGTCCTTGCCCCTCACGGCGGACCCGCAGAACACGGTCTCCGGCGCCGCACGCACGCGCAAGTGTGAGTTGCATTACGTCGGGCGGGATGATGTCGTCGCGGCTGCCGTAGAACGCGATGATCGGCACCTCGGTGGAGTCCCGGGGCAACGCGTAGGCCTGCACGGCGGCCATCAGATCGTCGGCGGCACCCGGCGTGACGGCCCGGAACTCGTCAGGCGGGGCGGGCTGGGCGGCCAACGCCGTGGCCGTCGACGAGCACGACAGCGTGCCTGCGGCGCCCTGCCCGAGGTGATCGCCCGGGGTGACCTGGTCGGAGCCCTGCGCCACGCCCTGCACCAGCAGCGGATAGAGGTAGCGTTGCGCCACCGTCAACGCCCCGTCCTGGGCGTTGTGGACCAGATACGTCGCATCCAGCAACGGCGCCACCGCCACCGCCCCGAGCAGCTCGCCGGTGTCGTCGCCGTAGGCCGCGTACTGCTCGGCGGTCGCCCACGCCGCCGCGCCGCCCTGTGATCGGCCGACCGCGAACCACTGCGATCCGATCGACGGCTCGACGGACCGTGCCGCGCGGACCGCGTCAACGACGTTGTAGGCCGCCGTGTGCGGTTCCAGGTAGGGGTGCGCGGCGGGCTCGCCGGTGCGGATACCCAGGCCCTGATAGTCGGTGGTCACCACGGCGTAGCCGCGACGCAGGAAGTCGTCGATGGCGCCGAGATCGCCGAACATGTCCGGCCGGTCCGACGGTGCGCAATCGCGGCTGATGCCGGTGGTGCCGTGTGCGTAGGCGATCAGCGGCCACCCGTCGGCGGGGCGTCGTTCATCCGAAGGTATGAAAACCGCGCCACTGACCGCGGTGGCGGCGCCGTCGACGCCCGACGTGGAGCGATAGACGATCCGGTTGATGTCGGTGTCGGCGGGCAGGGCGGCCGTCCAGGTGTCGAGACCGGGATCGGTGCGCATCACCTCACCGCGCCCGGAACGGGCATCCGCGCTGATCGCGACGCCGGACGAGGTGCTCGCCGGCACCGCGGTCGGGTCCACGGATGCGCACGCCGCGGCCATCGGCGACACGGCGACCACACAGGCCACCGCCACCGTTCTCCACCGCCGTTGCACAGAAGAAAGGTAACGGCTCTCACTGCGTCGGCGAACTCGGCCATCGTCGGTTCCGGGCCGATGGCATTTCCGCAGTTTGCGTAGACGGGCACGGTCACCGATTCTGGTCGAATGGAGTTGGTGATCGGGGGACGCGACTCGGCGGTCGAGGCGATCGCCGATGCGGATACCGAGCCGATCTCCGTCGCTCAACGACCGTTGAGCCGCCGCAAGTCCGAAGCGCCTGCGCCGGAATACGATCCGCAGGCCGTGTCGCCGCCCCACAGCGACGAGGTCTACGACTATCTGGGTCCGCAGATGCGCTGGATCCAGTTGTTTCTGATCGCGGCTTTTGTACTGGTCGGCTGGTCGATGTTTCTTTTCGCCACCGGTCGGCCCTATTTGTGGCCGGTATTCCTTGTGCTGGGCGCAAATGTGATCGGAACCACATTGTCGGCGTTGACCGGAACGTATCGGCGTCGTGTGACGTGGCGGTCGCATCAGGAGCGGATCACTGACTGGCAGACCAGCGGCAGCCGGCATCCGTCGGTCGACGTCTTCCTGCCGACCTGCGGCGAGGGTGTCGACATCCTGCGTAACACCTACCGGCACGTGTCGGCGATGCGGTGGGAGAGTCCGCTGACCGTCTACGTGCTCGACGACGCGGACCGCGACGAGGTGCGCGAACTCGCCGCCGACCACGGATTCCGCTACATCGTGCGCCCCGACCGCGGGCATCTGCGCAAGGCCGGCAACCTGCGCCACGCGTACACGGTCAGTTCGGGCGAGCTGATCGTCATCTTCGACGCCGACTTCTGCCCACGCCCGGATTTCCTGCAGCACCTGGTGCCCTACCTCGACGACCCGCAGGTGGCCATCGCGCAGAGCCCGCAAACGTTCACCACCACCGAGGCGATGAACTGGATTCAGCGCACCGCCGGGGCGACCCAGGAGTTCTTCTACCGCTGGGTGCTGCCGTCGCGCGACCGGATCGGTGCGGCCAACTGTGTCGGCACGTCGGCGGTCTACCGGCGCAGTGCGCTCGAGCAGGTCGACGGGTTCGCCGCGATCGAACACTCCGAGGATCTGCACACCGGCCGGCACCTGCAGCAGGCCGGTTACGAGATCCGGTACGTACCCGTGGTGCTCTCGCGCGGACTGTGCCCGTCGGATCTGGCCGGCTTCCTCAACCAGCAGTACCGCTGGTGCCAGGGTTCGCTGTCACGGCTGCGCAACGACCACATCGAGGCGCCGCGCCGGATGCGGGTGCGGCAGTGGTTGGCGCACTGGGCGGGCATCTTCTACTACCTGACCACCGCGATGAACGTCTTCCTGCTGTTCCTGCCGGGCATCATCATGGCGGCGGTCTATCCCGACGACGTGCAGCCCCGACAGCTCGTGCCGTTCCTGCTGGGGCTGTGGGTGTACGTGGTGCTGTTCCCGCTGGTGTCGCGGTCGCGATGGCGGCTGGAGGTGCTGCGCGTCCAGATCGCCTACAGCTTCGCCCACACCATCGCCATCTGGCACAAGGTGATCGGCCGTGAGATCGACTGGGTGCCCACCGGGGCCATCGGCAAGAGCAACGCGCTGGCGCGATCCATCTCCTGGCTCGGCAGCATTGCGCTGGGCGGCTCGCTGCTGGCGTTCTGGGGGTTCATCATCCGCGACGTGGTGGTCTACGGCCTCGCCGACTTCTGGATGATGCTCGGCTTCGTCATCGCCTACACCTATCTGACCGGCCCGCTGCTGCTGGAATTCCTGCGCGTGCTGGTGCCGCGCCTCTCCCCGCTCTCGGAGCAGCGCGCTTCCCCGTCCGCTGCGGAGCCGGCTGCCGAAGTTCTGGACGGGTCAGAGAAGGCCACCCGACCGCTGCCGACCCGCACCGAGCACCGCCCCCGCTCCACCAACTGGAACCGCATCACTGCCTGGGAGGTGATCGGCTACACCAGCGCGATCCTGTTCATCGGAGCGTTGGCGTTGGGCTGGTTCGACATCATGCTGCCGTGGGCGGGCGCGTGACGACGGTCGACTCCGAGGCGCCGACCACGCCGGTGCGCATCCCCGCCGCCAGGACCTTCTTCGACGACATCGCCGGCCTGCGCGGCATCGCCGTCCTGCTGGTGGTGCTGTTCCACGCGCACGTGCCGTTCGTCACCGGCGGATTCGTCGGCGTCGACATCTTCTTCGTCATCTCCGGATTCCTGATCACCCGGCTGCTGATCCGCGAGTACGAGCGCACCGGGTCGCTCTCGTTCAAGGGCTTCTACGCACGCCGGGCGCGACGCATCATCCCGGCGGCCGCGCTGGTGATCGTGGTGTCGATCATCGGTGCTGCGCTGACCATGCCGCTGCTCAAAGTCTTCAAACAGGCCATCGACCTGCTCGCGGCCGCCGCACAATTGGCCAACTGGCACTTCCTGTCGCAGAACGCCGACTATCTGGCCGGCGCCATCGACGGCAGCCTCGCCACACATTTCTGGTCGCTGTCGATCGAGGAACAGCTGTACTTCCTCTGGCCGCTGGCGGTGTTCGCCGCCGCCGCCATCGCGTCGAGAACCGCGCTGCGCCGAGTTGTCTCGATGCGCGTCGCGGTGGGCATCGTGGTGGGGGCGTTGACGCTCGCCTCGCTGATCGCCTCGATCCGGATCACCCCGACCGACCCCGCCACCGCCTACATGGCCACCTACACCCGCGCCTGGCAGTTCGGAGTCGGCGGCCTGCTCGCCGTGATCGCACCGCTGTTCGCGTTGCGCCGGAAGACCCCGCGGATCGCCGCGATCGTTGCGATCCTGATGGGTTGGCTCGGCGTCGCCGGCATCATCGTGGCCGCGACGATGATCGACGCGCACACCCCATACCCCGGCACCGCCGCCCTCCTGCCCACCATGGCCGCCGCCCTGGTCATTGCCGCCGGCCAGCTCTTCCCAGCCTCCGCCCGAGCACCTTCCCCCCAACCCCACACCCCCAACCTCACCGCCGGCCGCCTCCTCGCCACCCCACCCCTGACGTTCCTCGGCCGCGTCTCCTACGCCTGGTACCTCTGGCACTGGCCGGCCATCGTCCTCTTCGAAACCGTCACCGGCGCATCGTCGTGGCCGGTCCTGCTGCTGGTATCACTGGCGGCACTCGGCATCGCCACACTCTCGACGCTGTTCTTCGAGGAACCGATCATCAACAACCGCGAGTTGCGCCGCAACACCTCGGCGTCGATCTCGGTCGGCATCACCGGTGTCGTCGTCGGACTCACCGTCACGATGATTGCCGGCATCCTCACCGTGCAGATCGCCAGCCGCGACACCGTCGCCAACGCCGCGCTGAGCTACCAGTCGGTGTTCGGCACCGAGAGCGGTGAGCCGGCGGGACCGGTGGTACCCAACCCGTTCCAGGCCTACGACGACCGCCCCGAACCGCACGAATGTCTGATCCCGGTCGGCGAACCCTCCGCCGGCGTCGACTGCACCTTCGGGCCGGATCACGGCACCCCGGTGGTCCTGTTCGGCGACAGTCACGCCGACCACTGGTCGGAGGCGATCCGCAGCATCGGCTCCACCCACGGTTGGCGTGTTCACCAGTTCACCAAGGCGGCGTGCCCGGCGCAGAACCTGCAACCACGTCCGGGCGTCGCCGACCCGTACACCCAACCCGAGTGCGCCCAGTGGCGGCGGGATGCGCTGGCCGACATCCAGGCGATCGAGCCGCGCATCATCTTCGTGTCGTCGTTGTCGACGTACGTCCCCGACCGCGACGACGTCGAGGCCGCCTGGGACGACACGCTCACCACGCTGCGCTCGACCGGCGCGAAGATCGTCTACATCGCCGACACCCCGTATCCGGGCTTCCAGATCCCCGACTGCATCTCCGGTGCGATGGACAATTGGCACAGGTGCGATTTCGAGCTCGACGGCTTCACCCGGATCGAACCGATCCTCGACGAGCAGGCCCGCGGACAGAGCACCGACATCCTCACCATCGGCGTCAACGACCTGCTGTGCGACGGCAACCTGTGTTTCCCGGCGCGCAACAAGATCCTGTTCTACCGCGACGACTCGCACCTCACCGCCACCGCCGCCGAGGTGCTGGAACCGGCCCTTGTGCGGCAGCTCGACGAGGCGCGGTTCGACTACGGCGGGCGGTAGGCGGGCCGACGGACCGAGACTTCGCGCGCCCAGCTACCAACCGCGCGTGCAGTTTCGCGCGCGGTTGATCGACGGGCGCGCGAGAATCTCGCGACCTACCGCACCCGAGCCAGCAGCCGTCGTCGGGCCTGGTGACTCGTGCGACGCCGCTTGCGCTTTCGGCGTCGAGCACGCGCGGCCGCTCGCGCCGGGGGGATCGGCTGGCGCTGAACCGCTGCGGCCGCAACCGGCGGTTCGGGTTCGGCGGCTTGTGGGTCCTCGCTGATCGTGCCGGTGCGTAGGTAGTGTTCGAACAGTTCGCCGACCTCGTGCACCCGGTTGACTTGGGGTGGTCCGGGTGGGCTGCCGTCGAGTGGGTTCAGTGACCACCCGGCGCGTCCGGCGTCACGACCTTTGCGGATGATGCGGGTGGTCCACTGCCCGGGCTTGGGGCCGACCATCCGGTTGTGCGGTGGGCACGCCGGAGCGGTCTTGTCGATGTCGGTCGTTCCGCCGTCGGCCCAATCCTTGTCTGCGTGATGGATTTCGATGATCGCGCTCGGATTCGAGCAGCCGGGTTTCGAACATCCACCGCCGCCGTCCTGGGCGAAGTGCATCAACCGTTGCGCCCGACTGGCAAAGCGTTTGGCGGTGCCCAGATACAACGGCTCGGCTGTGTGGTCCTTGAACACCGCGAGGTGGAACTGCGCCTCGGCGGCCATCTCGATGATGTCGGCCATGGGTAGTTGGGTGCCCGTCGCGGTGTGCCCGAAACCGGCGCGGTCGCGTAGATCGGCTTCGTTGACCTTGACGATGATGTGTGGGGGCAGACCGCGGTGACTCTTGCCGAGTACCCCACCGTCGAGCACCAGTTGGAACAGGGCCTCGAGAGCGTCGTGGTTGCGTTGGCCGGTCGACCGATGATCGCGGCCGGCGGCCTCTTTCAGCTTGTCGATGTCGGCGTCGAGGGTCGCGCCGCGCGGCGAGTCGCTGTCGTCTGGGTTGTTCATCCCGGGAGCGGCCATCTTCGCGAGTATCACGTCGAGCATGGCGCGTGCCTTCGGGGTGAGTGCACCCTCGATCTCGCTCATCGACTGATCGTCTTGGTCGCCGATCAGCACCGAGCGGCGTCGGGCGCGGTCACGCTCGTCGGCCAGGGTGCCGTCGGGGTCGATGCGGCCGAGGAGTCCGGCTCCGGCCGTGAGGATTTGTTTGGGGGTCAGAGTGCGGGCGAATTCGGCCATCATCGTCTCGGCCTTCTCGGCGACGTCCAGCGGCACCGAGCGGGGAATCTTCTTGAGTACTTTGAGAACAGCATCGACATGGGCGGGCGCGGCCGCTCCCTCGGCGACCACCGCAGCCAACGCCGCATAGCGGGGCGGGGTGAGTTCGCCCTGCAGTGAACGGAATTGCGCCAACGCCCGCATATGGTTCATGCGGCGGCGATGATCGGGGATGCGTAGATGATGTGCCATCATCTCGCCGATATGGCGGTACCCGAGTTGGCCGGCCACGCCGCGGTCGTTGCAGTCCATCATCCGGCGATGCCCCATCAGACTCATCCGACGATAGGCACGCTCGTGCTGTTCGGCGACATCGAGGATCGCATCCTGCGGAGCGCGGGTGGTGTCGACGGCGTCGATGCGGTCCAGCAGGTCGTGCAGCTGCGCATACAGCTGCTGCACTTCACTGACCTGATCCCTGATCTGACCGCTGCCCGACACTGTGTAGCCCCCCAGCCCGCCGTTCGAACGTATCTTCGAGATTAACCGCAATCTTTGATGTCCGCAACCCGTTGATCGAAAGCGCACATCGAGGGACGAAATGCCCTGACCCCGGACGTCGATCAGGAGTGAACTGGAGGTGTCGCGGGAAACGGACTACGGATGAGGAGGCGGTCGATGACTGTACGTGATGGCTCGATAGTGGTGGCGGTGGACGGCTCGGACAACGCGCTGGTCGCCACGCGATGGGCGGCCATCGCGGCGGAACGCGAGAACCTCCCGCTCGACGTCGTGTGCGCCTTCGAGAACCCGCCGGTCGTGCCGACGCAGGCGTTCCTCGACGGGCTGCGTGACGAAGCGCGCGAGCGCGTCGACGAGGCGGCGGCTCTGGCGGAGAAGGTGGCCCCGGGTCTGAACGTGGCGGCGTCGATCGTCGAGGCGCGCCCGGCGTTGCTGTTGCGGGCGCTGTCGTCGCGGGCGCACTACCTGGTGGTCGGCAGCCGTGGACGCGGGGGAGTGACGGGGCTACTCCTGGGCTCGGTGAGCACGTATGTGGTGGCGCACGGCGACTGTCCGGTGGTGGTGGTTCCGCCCGCCGAAACGGCCGAACCGCCGGCCGGCGCTGTCGTGGTCGGACTGGACGGCTCGCAGGTCGCGCACAAGGCCGCAGTGGAGGCATTTCGTCAGGCGCAGTTGCTGAAGACGTCGCTGGTCGCCGTCCACACCTACAGTGCGCTGTCCGGTGAGGTCATCGGTGGTCGGCACATGCCGCCCCGGCAGCAGCTCCATGATGAGGCGGTGGAGCTGGTGACTGCGCAGCTTGGCGATCTTCGCGAGCAGTATCCGGATGTCAACGTCGACACCGTTCTCAGCGTGGACAAACCGGCGCAGAGCATCCTCGATCAGGCCAAGGACGCACCGCTCGTGGTACTCGGCAATCGCGGGCGCGGCGGTTTCCGTGGACTGCTGCTCGGGTCGACGTGTCAATCGGTGCTGCATGTCGCACCGTGCCCGGTGATGGTGGTGCACACGCAGTAGCGCTCACCGGTCGACGATTCCGGCCAGCCCGCCCCGGAAAGCCTCGGTACTGGCCGGCGTCGTGTTGAATCGCCAATCACGTTCCTTGTCGGTCTGGAACCACAGGAACGCTTCGAACCGCGGCTCGGATTCGACGATGGCGAAGAAGTCGCGAATCCAGTTGGCCTTGAGTTCCGGCGATGGACCGTCGGCGCAGCCGACCTCGGTGATCAGCAGGGGTTGGTTCGCGCCGATCATTCGCAGCCGAGACAGGCTGCGCGGAAACAGGTCTGGCGCCGACTGCCAGTGATGCCCGGGCACATCTCCCCAGTTGTATCCGTCGACGGCCAGGTAGTCGACGACGCCGTGACCCGGATAGGCATCCCCGAAATCCGTGGTCGCGTCAGTCAGTACGTTGGGCGCCCAGACGAAGCGCACATTGTCGGCGCTGGCGTCGTCGAAGATGTTCCACATCCGATTCCACGCGGCCCGGTAGTCCGCAGCAGTGTTGCCGCTCATGCCGATCGCCCACGGGTACCAGGTGCCGTTCATCTCCTGTGCGAATCGCAGGAGCACCGGTCGGCCCCACTCCGACAGCTGTGCGGCCCATCGTCGGAAGTCGGCGTCGAAGTCACCCGCCGCAATGCGCGACAACGCATATCGTGGCTGCTCGATGCCGCCGCCGGGCTGCCAGGGTTCGAGTGTGAGCAGCGGACTGGCCCCCGCGTCGACGATCGCGTCCAGATCGGCGAGCGGCGCGTTGTCGCCGATCGCGGCAAAGCGGTGCAGGAAGCCGGGCGCAGCAGCGGCCAAGACCGCGAGTTGCTCGATCGGCGACGGCGACGACGCGGAGGCCGGCAGGACACTCGGGATGAACGCGCCCCAGCGGCGGTCGGGTGCGGGCTCATCACCGGCGGTGGGGGGCGAGCAGGCCGTCAACGGCAGGGCGACCGACCCGACCAGCAACAGTGTGCGCAACACCTCCCGACGCGACCAGACGCGCTTCGGCGCGTGCGAGGTCGGCGCGGGCGTCATGGGTCCATCTTGGCGGGTGGCGGGCGTTGTGTCGTCGGAGGGGAGGTGCGTGGGCATCGCAGCTGGTGTTCAACCGGCATCGGCCAGGTCTCGCCGCTCGATGATGGCGTTGACTCGAATGGTCAAGTGGTCGGACTCAGGACGCTGCGGGGCGGCATCGCGGGTCGACTTCGGCCACGCGGGTGGCATCGGGGAACGCGGGCCGTCGACCGCCCGCGTTCCCCGAGACCACCCGGTTCTCTACGACGACCCGCGCGAGCGTCCCGAGTCGTCGCACAACTGGAAGCGGCATCCATCCCGCCGCGGTCACGCTCGGGATCACCGACGATCCACCCCCGCACTCCCGTCATCGAAGGCGTGAGCCCGGGAAACTCGTCAGGTCGGGCAATGCACCGTGTACTCCCACACAGTGCCTTCCTCCGGTCCCGTGACCCGAACCACCACGTAGTTCTGTGCCCCGGGCGGCAGCGTCACGCGGGCGCTGCCGGTACCTTCGTTCAGGTTGTCGCCCACGTACCCGGTGTTGTGGACGAGGCGCCCCTGATAGAAGACCTTGATCTCATCGGGCTGGTTCACGGTCTCGTAGTCGAGGGTGAACGCCGTGGGACCGGTGCGGCCCAGGATGTGTCTGGTCTCCGTGACACCTTCGCCGCCGGACTTTGTCTGCTGATTGCATTGCTGCACAGGCGGTGACGGTCCAAATAGCCCGTCGAGACTGCCGAAGGGCAGCCCTTCGAGGCTACCGAGGTCAAGGCCTTCCAGACTTCCCGGACCGAGGCTGCCGAAGTCGAGGTCGGCCGGTTGACGAGGGGATGCCGATGCCGTGCCGGTGGCGGTCGCCAGCGTTGCGGCCAGCACGGAGACGGCAACGACGAGCGCAGGACGATACTTATGGATGCCGGTGGAACCGCGCGGCTGATTCGGTCCGGTCATGACGAACTCCGAGAACTCTTGATGGAGCAGTGACGACATCAAACCTAGCCACCCGATCCGGACGGCACCATCGCCCAGATATGCGAATATCGCAAGGCTGCAAAGTCTTTCGTTCGATATGCAAACGGGATCACGTCGGCGCGTGCTTCGTCGGTGCGCCCGTTGACCGTATCGCCGGTCTCGAACTGAACTGCACTGTAGCCATCGGCAACGGCCAGGGCGTCGTTCAGCTTCGTTCGCTGATCCTCGATGTCACGGGGTACGACGTTGAAGAACCTATGCTTCGGCTTGTCGAAATCGACAATGTCCAACTCGGACAGCGACTTGTTGGTTTGGACCAGGGCTATCTCCAACGCAATCTGCGGGATCCGACCCGTGTCCCGCGATCCTGCACGTCTCGCCGGCCAAACCATAGATCTGATGGACTGATCACCACAGAACGCACACACCACACGCCGCACCCCTCAACGCCGAGGAGCCCTGATGCCCAACGACGACCCCGAACCCACCCCCCGCACCCTGGTGATCTGCCTGGACGGCACCACCAACGAACCCGAGACCGGCTTCACCAACGTCGCGCGGATGTTCGACGTCTGCGTGAAAGACCACACCCAGCTCGTCTACTACGACCCGGGCGTCGGCACGATGGGGTCGCGCGCCGCGGTCACGCAGACGGGTCGGGCGCTGACGCGGGTCGCGGGAATGGTGGCCGGCTTCGGCATCCGCGACAACATCGAGGAGGCCTACACCTGGTTGTGCCAGCGGTATCGACCTGGCGATCAGATCTTCGTGTTCGGCTTCTCGCGCGGGGCCTACACGGCGCGCGCGTTGACCGGGATGCTGCGCACCGTCGGACTCCTGCACGCCGACGCCGTCAACCTGGTGCCCTACGCGCTGAAGCTCTACACGCGGTCGGGTCCCAACTCGGATTCAGCCGAAGGGCCCGCCGACCGTGGCGCGGAAAAGGAATTCTGGAAGCTGCGCAACGACTTCCGCACCAAGTTCGGCAACCCGGATTTCCCGGGACCGTTCCGCAACACCAAACAGGTTCGGTTCCTGGGTGTCTGGGACACCGTGAAGTCGGTTGGCTGGCTCAATCTGCGCGCCCGGTTCGAGGTGGCCCGCTGGCCGTTCACCGCCAACATCGACAACGTGCAGACCGCGCGGCATGCTCTGGCCATCGACGAACGCCGACGTCCCTTCGCCGAATACCGATTCGCCGCGGAGGCCACCGCTGATCGGGACGTGCAGGAAGTGTGGTTCGCCGGCGTGCACGGCGACGTCGGCGGCCAGTGTCGCGAGGACAGCCGCCTACCCGACATCGCCCTCGCGTGGATGATCGACGAAGCTCACTCTGGCGGTGTTCGCGTCGACGAGAAGGCGTACCGGCGGATGCTCGGCGTGAAGTTCGGGACGCCGCTCGACGATGAGGTTGCGCTCGGTGAGATCGTCCCCAATACGAGAGGGTGGCGCCTGGCAGGTGGGTGGCGCGATCGCCGGCCCAGATCCGACGATGTCCTACACCCAAGCGTCGCACATCGCGTCGAGGCGACGCGCCATGGCGCGCAACCGTATCGGTCGCCGTTCGACAGGTGAGGTACCCAGCCGCCCTCGGGTGCCGCGGGCCCATTCCGATCCCGCGGGTCGCCTCGGAGAACGCGGCCCGTCGACGACCCGCGCGACCTGAGACGACCCGCGCGATCGGAGCCGACCCGCGTTCCCGAGCCTGACCGCCACGGTACGGCGAACACCACGCCATCGGAAGGTCTAGCGGCAGCGTCGCCGGGGTCGACTACCATCGAAAAGATCACCGGTTATAGGAGTCGGCATGAGCGAAGTGGAAAAGGCCCAGCGACGGGTCCGCACCATCCGCAAGATCCGTCACAGCTCAGAATTAGAGGGTGCGCGAAGTACGGACGCCACCCGGGCTGATCAGCGGGCGTACGCTCGCGGGACGATCAGCGTCGCGGAACTCGGTGATCGGGTGCGTCGCCGCTACAACATCCAGTAGGAGCAGGTGGCAAGACCCTGGGACACGGGTGACCTCGACCAAAACTGGTCAGGCTACTTCATCCCCGGAACCGAGGTCCTTCGCAATCGTGTTGGGGCGACGATGCCCGACGACCTCAGAGATGCCGAGAATGATCTGGTGGAGGTACGCGTTCTGGAGTTGAGAGAGGCGCCCGAGATCGTCGGGCGGCGCACCTACTACCTCGACTACCTGTGCGCGATCCACCGGCAGCTGTTTCAGGATGTGTACGACTGGGCAGGAGAACTGCGCACCGTCGGGATCGAGAAGGACGACGAGGCATTCTGCCCACCTGGGAACATTGCTCAGCCGATGGTTCATGTTGCCAGAGAAATTCATCGACTTGGTCGGCTTCGGAGTGTGGCCCGACCGGATCTCCCTCGCGTTGTCACATACCTCTACGACTACGTGAACTTCGCCCACCCCTTTCGTGAGGGCAACGGACGCTCAACACGGGAGTTCTTCGATCTCTTGCTGTCCGAGCGGGCAGCCGGACTTGATTGGCAACGCACAGACCTTGGAGAAATGCACGATGCATGCCATGCCGCCCGCGGTGACCAAGACCTGTCGCTGCTGGAAGGCATGTTTGGCCGAATCCTCGATTCGGACCCGGCGTACGACTTCTGATTGCCCGGACTGAGCGAAGAGCCGTTGGGGTTTCGCATCCATCTCTGGTGGTACCCGACACCCATGACCGATCACAACGATGCACCGGATCTCGACGACGTGATGACCCCGACCGAGGAGGTCACGCCCGACCATCGCGAGCACGCGAAAGAGCCGAAGCACCTCGACGACGACGCGCTGGCGCAACGCGCCGAGCACGAGCAGCTGGTCGACGACGCGCGCCGCGACTGACTCGCCCAGGAGGATGACACCGTGACCGAGCAACCGCCCCAGGATCTCTCGACCGTCCAGCTCGTCGAGCGCCTGCAGCACCAGACCACTACGTTGGTCAAGACCGAGATCCGCGACGCCCTCGATGAGGTGAAGACCAAGAGCACGCGCCTGGGCGTGGGCGTCGGGGTCTCCGGCGTCGGGGCGCTGCTGCTGTTCTTCGCCCTCGCGACCTTCGTGGCCGCCGCCGTCCTCGGCTTGGCGAACGCGGTGGATCCGTGGCTGTCGGCGGTGATCGTCGGCGCGATCCTGCTGGTCATCGGCGCCATCGTGGCCGCGATCGGCGCGCGACGCGCGAAGGCTGCCGTTCCACCCGCGCCACAACACACCGCCGCTAGCGTGCAGCGCGACGTCGACACCGTGAAGGAGCATCTGCGATGACCACTCCCGACGACGTGCCACCCGTCGAGCAGCAGCGCGAAGAGCTCGCCCAGACCGTGGACGCCCTCACCGACAAACTCGATGTTCGCGCGCGTGCGCAGGACGCTGCCAACCGCACCGTGCAGTCGGCAACCGCGACCGCCCGCGACAACCAGCAGCTGCTGATCGGCGTGGCCGCCGCGGTACTCGCCGTCGGCGCGGTCGTGGTGATCCGCCGGAAACTTCGATAGGAATGGTCAGATGAGCAACGTCTCCAAGACCCTGTACAAGCCACTCGCGCTCGGCATCAGCATCCTCGGCGGCATGGCTGCCGGCGCGGTCTTCAACAAGGTGTGGGCGCAGTTCTCCGACGAGCCCGACGCGCCGAACCCGAAAGACCTGCAGCGCAGCACCAGAGAGGTTCTTGCCGCGGCAGCGCTGCAGGGATTGATCTACGGAGTGGTGAAGGCGGCGATCGACCGGGCCGGCGCCCGGGGCTACAAGGCCGTCACCCACGAAACACCGGAGTAGCCCGCCGCTCTGATCGGCGGTGACGTCAGGCGAGTCCGCCGAAGAACGTCCGGATGTCGTCGGCGAGCAGCTTCGGCTCCTCCATTGCCGGGAAGTGACCGCCTTCGACGAACTCGGTCCAGTGGCCGATCATCTGCCCCGGGTCCATCGCGCGACGCACCAGCGGGTCTGTGTCGAAGACGACCCAGCCCGACGGCACGTTGCCGGCCATCACCACATCCATCCCGGAATGTTCAGCCTCGTAATAGAATTGAGCGCTCGACTCACCGGCGCGGGTGAACCAGTACAGGCTGATGTTGGTCAGCAGCTGGTCACGGTCCACCGACTCGTCCGGAGTCCGGTAGGCGCCGACGTCCCCGGTCGCGAACTTCTCGGCGATCCACGCGAGCAGGCCGACCGGTGAATCGGTGAGCGCGGCGCCGATGGTGTCGGGGCGATGATTGTGCATCTCGAGATACCCGCGCTCGGCCGTCGCCGTGGCGCGCACCGCCTCGAGCCGGGCGGTCTCGTCGGCCGACAGTCCCTCCGGATAGGGAAATGTGGTGCCGACCAACCCCAGAATCCGGCGGTCGACGCCGATGTGCGTGCCGATGGCCCGGTCGGGATACGTCGCCGCGAGGCGACCGGTGATCCCCGACCCGATGTCGGTGCCGTGTACCGCGAACCTCTCGTACCCCAGCCGCGTCATGATCTCGGCGTAGGCATCGGCTGTCCGTGCCAGCTCCCAACCCGTGCCGGACAGCGGCGTGGAGAATCCGAAGCCGGGTGGCGACGGAATGACAATGTGGAACTCGTCGGTCAACAGCGGGACGAGGTGGAGGTACTCGACGAACGAACCCGGCCAGCCGTGGTTCAACATCAACGGAATGGCATCAGGCCGTGCCGATTCCACGTGGACGACGTGGAAGGTCTGACCGTCGATGACGGTGGTGACCTGGTCGTACTCGTTGAGTGCTGCTTCCTGGGCACGCCAGTCGAATCCGTCGCGCCAGTACTCGGCGAGCTCGGACAGGTAGGCCTGCGGGATGCCCCGGCTGAAGTCGGTGCGGGCCTCCCGGCCCGGTACCGGGTGCGGCCGGCGGGTGTGCGCCAGCCGGGTGCGAAGGTCGTCGAGCTCGGCCTGGGCGATGTCGATACGGAACGGTGTAAGGGCGTTGTTCTCGGTCATGACGTCCACCTTGGCGGGCAAGGCGGTCAACCACTGTCCGCGATTGCCGCGGAACCACCGATGACATGGCCGCACTCTGGCGTGGACGGACCAGCCGCCACGCCAGAGTGCGAAACCTTGTCACAGAACCGGTTACCGAGTCACCGCGTCATCACTCCGCATGGGCCGCGATCTGCTCCGGACGACCCTTGGCCTCGACCTCGATCTTGCGCGGTTTGGCCCGCTCGGCCAGCGGAATCGTCAGTGTCAGAACGCCGTTGTCGTAGTCGGCGGTGATGCGCGAGGTGTCGATGCCCTCGCCCAACGACAACTGACGTCGATAGGTGCCCGCGAAGCGTTCGCTGCTCAGCCACTGCACACCCTCGTCCGACGGCGCACTGCGCTGCGCGGAGAGGGTCAGGGTGCCGTTGTCGACGCTGATGTCGATGGAGCCGGGATCGGCGCCGGGCAGGTCGGCCACCAGCATGTAGTGGTCGTCGACCTTGTACAGATCCAGCGGCATAAACCGCGGGGTGCGTTGGGTCCCGGTCATCGAACCGGTCATCAGTCCCCGAGTAAGCGCATCAACATCGCTGAACGGATCAAAACGAAGCACAGCCACTCACCTCCTGAACCAAGGCTGCCCGCCACCCGTTGACGAGCAGCTCATTCGCTGTACAACTCCATAAATAGCACTGGATCGACCGTTGCGCTAGCACTCGAGCGCAAAGAGTGCTAGAAAATTTTCGATCGTCCCGCGCCAGTACAGCACCGCCGGAATGACAAGGAGGACACCATGACTGCGCGCTATTCCCGGTCGAGTGGGCGCCGATTTCGGGCGCCTGGCCTCAGCGTCGCCGGTGGCGGCACATACCACCGGTGGTACCATACGTGGCATGGCGAAGACCACCTTGTATCTCCCGGACGACCTGAAACGAGCCATCGAGCTCGAGGCGCGTCGCCGGGCGATCTCCGAGGCAGAAGTCGTGCGGCAGGCGCTCCGTGAGGCATTGAGTGGCAACACCGTTCGTCCGCGGGGTGCGCTCTTTTCCGGGAGTGAACCCATCGCCGATCGAGTAGACGAGCTACTCGACGGGTTCGGCGAGTGATCGTCGACACGAGCGCGCTGCTGGCGTACTTCGACGCCGCCGAACCGCAGCATGATGCCGTTGCCGAGTCGATCGAGTCTGCGAGCGAGCCGCTGGTGGTGTCGCCGTATGTGGTCGCTGAGCTGGACTACCTGGTGTTGACCCGGCACGGGTCGCGCGCCGAGCGATTGGTGCTCGCTGAGCTCGCCTCGGGCGCATGGGAACTTGCCGCGATGTCGCGTGATCGGCTCGCGGCGGCGACAGCTGTTGTGGAGAAGTACGCCGACGTTCCGATCGGCATCGCCGATGCGTCGAACATCGTCCTGGCCGACGCTTACCAAACCAGGACGATTGCGACTCTCGATCGTCGGCACTTCGGTGTGTTGCGGCTCGGTGACGGATCAGCGCCGATCATCGTGCCCTGACCTGCGCAATGTGCCCGGGTGTCGCATGCCCGGTCACGCGATCCGCACCCCTCTCGGCAACGTCCCGGCCGGCACCCGCAACCGCCGTGCCGCGACGACCACCCCGATCGCGCCGAACACGAGGTTGATGAACAGGCCCAGGTACCAGCTGTCGCCGACGCGGGCCTGCTCGTGTGCGCGCTTGTCGCGGTAGTACCCGCTGAGTCCGTCGTCGGCAGAGCCGCTGTAGTAGACGGTCCCCTCGCCACAGGTCGGGGCGTCGACATAGGGACCCGCGCGGGACGCCGACAGCATCTCCGCGATCGGCGCGGCGAGTGTCGGGCCGGGCGGGAGATTGTCGGAGTCCCAGCCATCCACCGGTGGGTTGTCGTAGGGGGCAACGACATCGGGCACAATCAGCGCCGGATTCGGGGTAAGCAGCCACCAGATGCGCTCAGTGTGATGAAACGTCTGCGTGACCTCGACATCCTCGCAGGGTGGGGGAGTCTGGACCGGCTCGGAGAACTCGTCCGACCACGAATACTGCGCCCGCACCACCTCGTGTTCTTGTGCGGTGGTGGTGTAGAGCAACCCGAACAACGCCGGAAGTCCCAGCAGCAGAAAGAACACCGTCGCCTGCGTCAACACCGCAGATCCGGCCGGACGTGACGTCATCGCCGAGAAGCCCAGCCCGATACCGCAATAGCAGGCGAACAACGCAGCGCACACGATGACGCCGAGGATGCCGGGCCCGATGCCGTAGGGTGCGGCCACGACGGCCCACACCAGATACGGCAGGGCAATGACCATCAACGCCAGACAGCTCATCCAGTTGCCGATCAACTTGCCCACGGCGAGTTGCCAATTGCTGATGGGGGTGGCCTGCACCACGGCCAGGGTGGCGTCCTTGCGGTCACCGTTGATCGCGGTCGCGGTCAACGTGGGTGCCAGCACGATCCCAAGGAACAGCAGGGTGCCCAGCACGATGGAGTACAGGTTCTGCGCCCAGTCGCGGTAGTCGGCGCCCACCGGACTGAGCGCGACGAACATCGAACCGAACACCACCGCCGAGATGACGAGGAATGCCACCGTCAGGGTGATCTTCCAGCGGGTGGTGCGCACGCGTTGGCGCACTTCGAGTCCGACGATCACGCCGACCACCGTCCACCACTGTCGGAACCGTCGTGGTCGGGGCGCCGCTGGTCCGCCAGTCGGCATCGTCTTGGTCAAGGGGGTCATCGTCAAGTCCTGTCGGCGTCGAGCGCCAGGTAGGCGTCCTCGAGTTCGGTGTCGATACGGGCGAATTCGACGACCTGATGGCCCGCGACGATCAACTCGGCGAGATGTTGTGCGGCGACCTGTTCGTCGGGAAAACGCATCGTGGTCGCCGACGCCGCAGGCTGCCCCGCCTCCCGGATGCGCCAACGATGTCCCGCCGACAGTTCGGAGGGGCGGGTGCGGCCCTCGGTCATGATGATCACATCGTCGACCATCTCCGACAGCTCGGTGAGAATGTGCGACGAGATCAGCACGGCGCAACCGGAATCGGCGAGGGCGCGCAACTGATCACGCAACTCCACCCGCGACCGGGGATCCATGCCGGAGGCCGGCTCATCCAACAGCAACACACGGGGACGATGCACCAGCGTGCGCGCGAACCCCAACCGCTGCTTCTGCCCACGGGACAGTTCGTGCGCGGGACGGTCGGCGAACTCGGCCAGATGCACCAACTCGAGCAGGTCGACGGCCCGACGTCGCGCCTCGGTACGCGAGAGCCCGTGCAGGCGACCGAACGTCGACAGGATCTCGACCGCGGTGAGGCTGTCCCAGGTGCCGAACACATCTGGCATCCAGCCGACTATCGACCGCAGCCGCGAACCGTCGATCTCGGTTCCGTCGACAGTGATCGTGCCGGTATCCGGCTGCAACAGCCCTGCCAGCATCAGCAACAACGTGGTTTTGCCGGCACCGTTCGGGCCGACGAGGCCGGTGATGGTGCCCGATGCGACCGAGACGTCGGCGCCCGCGACCGCAATATGTCGTCCGAACGCGCGGGTCAGTCCGCGAGCCGCCAGTGCCATGCGGCGACACTACCTGCCCGCTGCCGACAGGCCGACTATGCGCGTGCGAACTCGACGGGATGTGGGTCGCGCGGCCAGGATGACCAAGCGCAGCGCCGAGATCGCAACACCTGCCACAGACGCAACAAGAGCGGGTTGGTTCGGCGTCCGAACCAACCCGCTCATTGCCGGATTCAGCGTCTGCCGGTCACCAACTTGACCAGGAACAACAGGATCACCGACCCGAGCAGCGCGGTGAAGAAGGTGAACCACCATCCGCCGCTGGCGGTGTCGAAGGCGAAACTCAGCAGGAACCCGCCCAGGAATGCTCCGATGACCCCGACGACCACGTTCAGCACAACGCCCATCTGGGCATCGGTTCCCATGATCTTGCTGGCCAGCCACCCGGCGATACCGCCGATGATGATGTAGCCGATCCAACCCACTGCTGTCGTGGTCGTGGAACGCTCGGCCACCACTGTGTACATCACGTCTGACGCGCTCACTCCGCGACCTCTCTGTCTTTCGAGCTTCTCTGCGATCGCAATTGTCCTCGTTCGAGGCATCTCTGGTTACCCGGGAGAAACGAAACTCAAACCGAGCGGGGATGTCTCGGCTCGGTAGCCCTCGCGACCCGTACGGCCCGGGAGGGCCGTTATCGAAACGTCACCGTGGTCGCGAATACGCCACGAAGCCGACGACGCGGTAGAAGACGGCAGGGCACACCTTTGGCGTTGTGAAACAGTGCGAGGGCACTGCGAGGGGAGACACCACGATGTCGGCAGCAAAGGAACCATTCGTCGCGAACGGTGCACCCCATCCGGTCGATCCGGTGATCGACCACGCACGAGCTGCTGTGGTTATCGGAGCGTCTTTCGGCGCGAGCGCGCTACTCACTTTCGGCATGCTCTTCACCTAGAACCGGGTCTGTCCACCGCATAGCCGGGCGTGACTGTCCGCGAGCATCACCAGTCAGAGGTGTCGGCTGGATAATCCATTCGAGGACGCTCCGCGGTGATCCGGACGGACACGTGAGGGCAGGAACTGGACACAACACCGTCATCGTCGCCGGCCAACTACAGTTCGATGTGATGTCGAAGAACAGGTCGAAGAAGCAGCAGAACCGCGATCGCCGCAAGGCCAAGCGGGCCTCACGCGACAACTCCACCGTGGTTCCGCTGTTCCCGCCGTCCACACAGGAGACATCCGCGCTGATCCCGGCCGGATTCGAGGAGTGGGTGTCGACTGAGCTCTTCTCCGCCGAAGAGGTCTCCGTCCACGGGTTCATGGAGCAACTCGAGATCCTCTTGGTCGCGGTGGCCGGCGTGCATCCGGAGTTCGATGCCACCGCGTGGACGATGGACGACGTTGAGGCCATGGGTAGCTTCCTCGACTTCATGATCGAGAAGGAATCGATCCCGGTCGACCAGGCGCGGGTGATCGCCTTCTCGGGGATGATGTTGGCGAGGTTCCTGACCGAGCACGGCAGGTGGGCCGGTGACCCCGATGCGCCCGCATTCGCCCAGGAGCGACTCCCCGCTGCGGTCGGGCTGATGCTGGGCACCACCGAGATCGGACCAGTCGACGAGGACGTCGAACGAGCGGCACTGCTGGCCACCCAACCGTTGGCGCAGATCACGGTGCTGTTGGACTGGCTCGGCGACGGCCGCCCCACCACGCCGAATCGGTGGCTCAAACCGGCAGCCGCCCGTGAACTCGCACAGGCGCTCGGCCTTGAGATGCCGCCCGGTCGCAGCAGCATGAGCAATTTCGCTCCCCTCCGGTACCTGTGGCTCTATGCGCAGGCGATGGGGCTGATCAAGGTGAACACGGTGCGGGCGACGCCGGTGCGGACTGCAGCGGAGTGGCAAGCGGCGCCTGTGCAGGCACTTCGCACCGCATTGACCACCTGGATCGATGCCATGTTCCCCGAAGACATCGACAACGAGTTCTCCACACAGTTCTACGAGAGCCTGGCTGCCATCATCATGGCCGGCTGCACGAACTTCGCCAACACTCGCGCCGACATCGACGGCTGGGTGGAGAAGTTGGGATACAGCGAAGTGCTCGTGAGTGCGCTGCATTCCCGGCTGGCCTCGTCCATCGACGAAGGGTGGCTGACACTCGAGTCCGACACCTACGTGGTGCCCGACGCGCTCCGGCCGGCTGTGCTGCCCGCAATACCGCAACTCGGCCAGATGCCGACGGCCAAGGACGGCGCCCCGTTCACTGACGCCCCCATCGAGGGTGAGCTGCATGTGCAGATCGAGCTCGACGGGGTGAACCCGCCGGTGTGGCGGCTGCTCGTCGTCAATTCACTCACCACACTGACCGAATTCCACGAGATCCTGCAGACCGTGTTCGACTGGGAGAATAGTCATCTGCACCAGTTCACCGCCGGTGGCCGACGGTGGATGGACGAGCGCGCTGACCGGCGACGGTCGTGGTGATCTGCACAGCGAACACGACGTCATGATCGGCGAAATCCTCCGAGCACCCGGCGCGCAGATGACCTACGAGTACGACTTCGGCGACGGGTGGTCGCACCTGATCACCGTGGCCGACATCAATCCCGCTCCCGACGAATCGCATCCGGCGGTCCTCGATGGAGAGGGGATGGCGCCGCTCGAGGACGTCGGCGGGCCGTTCGGGTGGGACGACTTCGTCGCTGCGGTCAGCGACCCGCGTCACCCCGACCACGCCGAACTTCGCGAGTGGGCCGGCTTGTCGCCCGGACAATCGTTCGATCCGACCGCGTTCGACCTTGCGGCGGTGAATCGGCAACTGCGGCGGTTGTTTTAGTCGTTGGCGGAGGCGTCCGGAGCTGAGGCGCCGCAGAGCTTGCGGAGGGCAGCTCCACCCGAGCCCCGAGGTGGCACGTAGCGCTGGCGGACGGACCAAGCGCGACGTCAGCGTCGCTGGCGTCGTGGTCGACGACACCCAGCGGCTCTTGGCGATCAATTGCCGCGACGATGGGTCGTGGCAGATCCCAGGTAGTGTCCTAGAACTGGACGAATCCACCGCGGCTTGCTGTCCGGATCACGAATAGCACCCCTTCGCCGGCACAACCGGTTGGGCAGCGGCGCCAGGACAATCTTGGTCATCCGCCAGGGCACTTCAACAGCAAGTGTCCGACTCTCTCCGGGGGTTCGGCGGCGACAGCTCGGAATCCGCAGATCGCGAGAGGCCGAACTAGCGAATCGTATGCTAACTAAAGGATTTTCGAACGATCGATGGCCACGCTGAACAAGGAGGTGTGCGGGGAGAGTTGACATGGGAGACTGGTCGAAAGTCGCTCGTGCCGCGGAGGATCTATGAATTCTCACAATCTGTTATCGCTCAAAGAATTTCACGATCATGGCGATAGGCGATTGGACAGCCCTTGACTCTGGTTCACTCCGGCTGAGACGGGGCAGTCCCACACCTGCCGAGTTCGCATGAATGGATTACACCTGGGCCGAGTTTCGCGGCGTAACATGCTACTCCTAGGTACTCAAAACGCGACCTATGCAGCGCGGCAGGAGAATTGGAGCAAACGATGGTCGAAGTTGACTTCTACGAGTTGCTCGGTGTCCCACGTACAGCTGATGAAGGCGAGATAGAGCGCGCCTCCAAACAGGCTACGCGGCAGTGGACGAAGCGAGCGTCGTCTCCGAACCTCGATGTGAGGCATGAAGCCGAGACCAAAATGAAGCGCCTGCGGGAGGCGCGAGAGGCGCTCTTGTCGGGTCCTGAGCGCCGTGCGGAGTACGATCGGGCACTGCAACAAGGCATCGTGCCTGCTGCAGCACCGGCGCAGCCTGCACCGGCAGCGGGTGGTGGAACCGACTGGGTCGCGGCGGCGCGGGCGGCTCTGGCTGCCAACGACTATCACTCCGCCGCCTACGCGGCGAAGGAAGCAACAACGGTGCTGGGCGGCAACGCGGAATCATGGAGCCTTCGTTCACGAGCGAATCTGGGACTTGGCCGGGTGCCAGACGCGCTCTACGAGGCACGTCAGGCGACCGAGATCGAGATCAACAACGCTGAGTATCACTTCAACCTGGGGAACGTGTACGAGCAGTTGGCGGACTGGGCAAACGCGCTCAAGGAGTACCAGGTTGCCACCCAGTTGGATACGTCGAGTTTCGTCTATCCGCTGGCTCAAGGCTCCGTCCTCCAACAGAACGGACTCCTCGACGAAGCCATCGACATGTATCGAAGAGTGTTCGCGAATCATCCCGGGGCCGAACCAGTCCGCTTCTACCTTGCGATGGCGCTCCTTGAGAAGGCCGAATCGATTCCGAAACTACAGCGATCGGGTTCGTACGCAGTTACCCAGGAATCGGAAATACAGCCGATTGCCGAGCTTGCGGACGAGGCGAAACAATTGTGCCAAGACCCAGATGTACAAAGCGCTGCTGACGATATTCTGTCGTACATTCGCAAACAAAAGGATGCGGTCTGGTGCCTGCCCACGATGGTGTCCGATGCTCCGTTTATCTGGATCGGCGGAATCCTCGGAGCATTTATTCTTGGCCTGGTCATTTCCGGAGCCTCCAGTGGGATCGGCGCGATACTCATTCTAGGGGCGATTGTCGTTGCCGGATTGGTGATCTGGCAGTCACGTGTCCCGCGATGGAAGAAATCTCAGCGCAAGAACTCAGTCGCATTGATGATGGCCGGTCACTGATGGGAAGTGTAGTCGGTATCGATTTAGGGACCACCAATTCAGCGGTAGCGGTATTGGGCCATGACGGCCTGCCAACAATCATCCACAATCGCGAAGGTGACAATACAACCCCCTCCGCGGTTCTGTTCGATGACGGCGAAGTAACTGTTGGGAAGCAGGCGAAGAACGCGGAGACGTCCCTGCCGAACAGTGTCGTACGGTTCGTGAAGCGGCACATGGGCAATCCCGACTACAGGTTCATGCCCGACCGGACCGAACGCGAATATGGCCCCGAGGCTATTTCGTCGTTCATTTTGCGGTTCTTGGTCGACGATGCATCGGACTTTCTGGGAGAAGAAGTCGTCGACGTCGTGATCACAGTTCCGGCCTACTTCGGCGATGCTGAGCGGACGGCGACCCGCCAGGCCGGAGAAATCGCTGGACTGAATGTATTGCAGGTGATCAATGAGCCAACCGCGGCAGCGCTCAGTTTCGGACTCAAGGGTACCTATAGCGGAAAGGTACTCGTTTATGATTTGGGTGGCGGCACCTTTGATGCCACGTTGATGGACATCTCGGCCAACAATTTCAGAGTGTTGGCGTCGGCCGGAGATCGAAACTTGGGGGGATTCGATTTCGACAATGAACTGATCAGGCTGGTGTCAGATCGGTACCGTGAGCTCGGTGGAACTGTGGACACCGAGGACTATCGGCAGATTGCGCTTATTCGAGAGCAGGCAGAAGCTGCCAAACATCGGCTTTCGACAAGTGAGAAGGCAAAGGTTCGTATCGGTAGCGAGTCGGTCACCATAGTCCGCGACGAATTTGATCGCGCGATTGCGGACCTGGTGACCAGAACCCGGTACATATTGGAAGACGTTATGGACCAGGCTGGTTTGTCCTACGGCGACGTAGACAAGCTGCTATTGGTCGGAGGCTCTACGCGGATGAAGATCATAGAGCGTTCGGTCAGGGAATGGACCGGGCTTGAGCCTGACAAGAGTATTCACCCCGACGAGGCCGTCGCACTCGGTGCCGCGATCGTAGCCGAGCTGCGGAGCGCGGCGGAGTCGGGGAAAGCACCTGCAGTACGGGCCACGGTGGAAGATGTTGTCGCTCAGGGTCTCGGCGTGGCGGTAGTTTCGGATGATGGCTCCAAGATGCTGAACAGCGTAGTTGTGGAGCCGAATACACACGTGCCGAATCGCATCAAAGCCAGCTCGTTCGCGACGGTCGGGGCTACGCGTCAGATAAGGCTGCAGATCACCGAAGGCGATGAGAACGGAGTGGAACTTCAGTATGTAAAGGTCCTTGGTGAATCCTTACTGTGTTTGGACTACGACCTTCCGGCGAGAGCGCCACTGAACGTTGTCTTTGTCGTGAATGAAGACTCGACAGTCGAGGTCGAGTTGCATGACTCGGCGAATGAGATGCTGATCGGACAGATGGCCGTACACCGAAATTCGAATCTCAAACAAGTCGATGTCGTTGCCCTTCGCAAGCAGAGCAGAGAAGTTGTCGTGCAATGAGTGTGAACGATCACATTTCGGAGTCCGCTGATCGTGTCGACCTGGCAGAGGGTGGTTCGGCGGCGGCGCCAGCTATGGATGACGATGTCGTACCGCCTGGTTCGATCAACGCACGAGCGGATGGCGGTGACTCGAAGCTCTTTGATCGTTCGTCTGCTGAGTCGAATCGGTGGGCAGTGGAGCGTGACGGTCAGCTTCTGGAGGCGGTGAATGCACGGTTCGATCGGATTGAGAAGGCGCTCGGAGCCACCTCGCACGCTGTTCAGCACAACCACGAGCACGCGATGGTCATACTGAGAGACCGAGCGGTCGCTGCCGAATCCGGGGTGACGCAGTCATTGCTCCGTCCGATCGGGCGCCAGATCGCGGCATTGATCGATCGCGTAGAGCTTGAGGCTGTCAGGAAGCAGGCAGAACCGTGGTCGCTACTGATGAGCGTTGTCGACGAACTCTTGGACGTGCTAGCGGATTTCGGTGTTGAGACGATTGAATGCGCTCCCGGCGAAGAAGTAGACAGGGCCCGGCATCGTGTCGTAGAGACACTATCCGAGCGTAATGGTGAGGGTCGGGAGCTGCACATCGTCGAGCGAGTTCGGCAAGGGTATGAAGTTGGGGGACATGTTCTTCGCCCTGCCGAGGTGGTGGGTGAGTGGGTGCAAGGCTAGCGCGAGAGATCGCAGGATCGAAGGCGCCGTTCCGCCGTTGTCATTTGCCACCGTGAACCGTGATCTCGGGCTTGTTGATCCCGAGAGTCACTGAAAGAAAGGAAATGCAAATGTCGGAGACCGGATCACCTTCCCGGACTGGTGATTACACGGAGGTTCACAAGTGTCGGAGTTGTGGTCGAGCGTTCTGGGGGAAGCGGTCATGGAATCACGTGACGGTGATTTGTCCGCATTGCGGGGCGGGGAACTGAGACAGCAGCTCGTTCAGCGGTGTGGGAGATCGAGGAGGAGTCCCGCGCCGCTCGGCGGCCGGCTGCCGCTGCCGTTGCTGACCACGCATTGGGCGGGTGCGACCGTGTCGAGCCTGACGCCGTTCCGGCACGACGACTCGCTCTACTGGGTGCGGGCACACATCGTGGAACTCGACGATCTGCTTGGCTGTCGATCGACGGGCTACACACAGAGGCGTATCGCTACAGCCGGATCGGGCGAACTACCCACCCCTGACGATCAGGACAACATCCGAAACCGCTCTCCCACCATGGTGGGCCGTCCGTTGATGTACAGGGCGGTCTCCGGTTCATCGGGCCACGGCGGCAACGAGAACCACGCCCACCGTTCGAGGAAGGGGATGGTGGTCATCATCGCGGCTGCAGCGGTGAGGAAGTCAGTCTGTGCCGGCGGTGCCATCGCGTCTGAGGTGGTGTGCTGAAAGGTGATGAGACTGAACTCGGTGAGCCACAACGGACGGCCGTAACGCCGGTGGACGGTGTACAGATAGTTGCGCAGGTCGTCGAGAGCGGCCGGCAACGAGTACGGTCGCCGCAGCCACGGCCCGGGATACCAGTGGACGGGGATGAAATCGACACGCAACCCGCGTGCTCGGGCACCGGTCATGAATCGGTCGAGCCACCCGCCGGGGAGGTGTCCGTCGGCGGAGACGGCGGGTGCGCCGAGGCGTAGTCCGGTGCGCTGCAGTCGTGGCCATGCGGTCAGTGCCTCGTCGACGGTCATGTCGGCTTGCGTGGCGATGTCGGGCTCGTTGAAGCCGAGCAGCACGGTGCCGTTGCTGCGGGCGCGGCGCAGCGCACCGTCGGTGAGGTCGCGTCGACCCCAGATCATGGGCACGAATTCACATCCGGCGGGGGTGGCGACGCCTTCGTGGTCGGGCGTCCAGGTGTAGTACCAGCGGGCGCCGGAGTTCGCGAGTGCGGTACTGACCCCGGGTCCCTGCCAGAGGCCGACACCAGGTAGCGGACCCGGAGGCGGTGGTCGCAGTAGCTGTTGGGGTTGCGAAGACGCCGTGGAGTGACCGAAGCCGGCGGCGGCCAGTCCGAGGCCTCCGGCCAGCAGGGCGCGGCGAGTCAAGTCGGATGTCATCTCAACGTCGGTACCCGTCGGGGTTGAGTTGCTGGAAACGCCAGCTGTCACGGCACATGATGGCCAGATCGTACTTCGGTGTCCACCCCCACGCGAGGCGCACGACGTCGGTGTTGGCCACCAGTCTCGGCACGTCGCCGGGTCGGCGGTCGGTGACGGTGAATGGGATGTCGCGCTCGGCGGCCGCGGCAAATGCGGTGCGCAGTTCGAGGACCGACGTGCCCTGACCGGTACCGAGATTGTGCAGTTGCATGCCGTGCTGGTCGTCGACGTGCTCCAGGGCGGTGACATGGCCGCGGGCGATGTCGACGACGTGGACATAGTCGCGGATGGCGGAGCCGTCAGGTGTCGGATAGTCCCCTCCGAACACCTGCACCCGCCCGCGTTTGCCGGCGGCCACCTGCGCGAGGTACGGAACGATGTTGCGCGGCGTGCCGTGGGGGTCCTCGCCGAGCAGCCCACTCGGGTGGGCGCCGATCGGGTTGAAGTAGCGCAAGCTGATCGCCCGGAGATCGTCGTGATGGCGGCAGGCCTGCTCGATCATCTGCTCGCAGGCGAGTTTCGACCAGGCGTACGGGTTGGCCGGCGCGGTGGGTGCGGTTTCGTCGAGGTCGTCGGCGCCGGTGGCGCCATAAATCGAGCACGACGAGGAGAATACGATCCGGTGCACGCCGGCCCGCCGCGCCGCGGCCAGCAATGTGGCGGTGCCGCCGACGTTGGTGTGGAAGTAGTCGAGGGGGATCTCGGTCGATTCACCGACCGCCTTGCGTGCGGCGAAATGGATGACGGCGTCGATGCGGTGGCGCCCGAAGATGGTATCCATCGCTGCCGCGTCGGTGATGTCGGCGACCTCGAGAACCGGAGCGGCGCCGGCGATCTCGGCGACGCGATCGAGCGCCTGGGCGTGCCCGGTGGACAAATCGTCGACCACGATGACGTCGTGTCCGGCTTCGATGAGTTCGACACAGGTGTGGCTGCCGATGAACCCGGCGCCGCCGGTGACGAGCACCCGCATCGGGCGGGCGGTGTGAATGGTGGTCATGTCATGAAAACTTCCACGAGATGGGACAGGTAGACAACGGTGACGAGGGCGACGGGCACCGCCGCTACGGCGCATACCAGCAGCGGGGCGCGCACCAGCCGCGTCGCGGCGCCGATACCGAGAGCGGTGCGACGTCGGGTGTCGCGGGCGTGCAGCACCGTGACCAGAGTCGCCACCGTCACTTGCGCCGTGGCGGTCAGCAGCGACAGCCCGACGTAGCCGACCACCGGCGGGTTGTCGAGACCTGCTGCGGCGCAGACGGTGAGGATCACCGCGGCCGCGCAGAACGGCAGTACGAGCCGGACCGGGAACACCTGGGGCCCGGTGCTGCCTTTCGGCGTCACCTTGAAGTCGACGGTGCGTGGCATGACCCGTTCCGCCATCGCGACGGCCACGCCGAGAACGATGAACGGCCATCGGCTCGCCGCGTATAGGGCGCGTTCCCAGCTGACGATCGGGGCGTTGGCGGGCCGCAGCAGGCCGTGCCGGCGGATCACCAGGCTGATCAGCAGGATCCAGGCGTTGAGTGCGAACCACAACGCGAAGAAGAGCACGAAATTCACCGACACCCACGGGGACCCGGTGGCGCAGGCGATCGCGAACAGGCATATCCCGCCGACCGACATCAGCGCGAGCAGGAGGTCGAATCCGGATTGGAACGTGAACTGTGCGGCCAGCCGGCGGGGGAGCACGCGGCGCGTACGCAGCACCAGCCCGAAGAAGACCGTCGTGAGGCTGTGCGCCCACTGGAATTCCTGTGTCACCATCGCGGCGAAGTCAGGCGGACCGTCACCGCGGGCCGCGGCGTTGATCGCGAACGCGCCACGCCACCCGGCGACGTTGAGTAGATACGAGGTGGTGAAATCCTCGGCGAGGTCGGGGCCGAGACCGCCGATCTGCCGCAGTGCGCTGGTGCGCACCGCGTAGTGCGACCCGATGCACACCGGGGTGCCGTCGCCGTTGAAGCCGAGTTGTTGCGCGCCGTGGAACACCGCCTCGTCATGCGGGCGGCCGCGCACCGTCCACGACAGCCCCGCGTTGGCGTCGCACACACTCGGCGCTGCCACATAGCCGACTGCCGGATCGGCGAAGTGGCGCACCATCTCCCGGAGGTAGCCGAGGGCAGGAACGTGGTCGGAGTCGAGTTGGGAGACCACGTCGTAGCTCTCGTATCCGAAGTGGTCGTAGAAGTAGGCGAGATTGCCCTCCTTGCAGCGACGCCGGCGTGGCCAGGTGGTCCGCTGGTAGCGAGAGTCGTCGCGGCGGGTCGAGATCAGCACACCGCGCTCGGCGCACCACACGATGGTCTCCTCGCTGGGGTCCTCGTCGGCCAGCCAGACGTCGTACTGCCACGGATGATCTTGCGCCAGCATCGCTTCCAGCGTGGTGCGCACCAGCGGCCACGGTTCCGACGGCGCCTTCGTCACGATCATCGCCACCCGCAGGCAGGGCGGCGCAACCTCCGGCGCCAGGCTGCGCATCCGGTTGACCGCCTGCAGGAAGAACATCGACAGCGCCAGCACCCCGAGCAACAGCACCGAGTTGACGACGAAGCCGACAATCGAGATCCGGTTGCCGGGCAGCAGCCACCACACCACCAACCCGGCGAGGGTTGCCACCCAGCCCGCCGACAAGAACGCGATCGCACGTGCGGGACCACGGGGTAGGGTGCGCGCCAGCATGTTCGCACCGGCGGTGCGGCGCTGCGGAAGTGGCCCGAACACCGGCCCCGACGGGCGCACGTCCACCACCCGCCCATCGGACAGGTCACTCAGGTAGTCGCGCAACTCCTCCTCGTCTGCCTGCGTCTCGGCGGCCGGGAGCGCGCGGTGCCGACCGCTCGCCGACGACGGCGGTGCGGGGAGAACCCGGATCGGTGCGGTCGGCACATCGTCGGGGTCGCGGTAGCGTTCGATGACCTCGGTCGGCGCGTCGACGTCGAATCTCGGCGTCAACTGGCCGCCCTCGACGGCTCCACCGCGCCGACCTCCACGGCGCCGACCTCCACCGCCCGGTGATTGCGGTTCCAGTTGATGGTCATCGCCAGGCCGGTGGCGACGTCCACCTTCGGTTGCCAGCCGAGTTCGTTTCGTGCCCGACCGATGTCGGGGCGACGGCGGGTCGGATCATCCTGCGGCAGCGGTCGATACTCGATCGTCGAGGTCGACCCGGTGATGTCGCGGACGAGTTCGGCGATCTGCAGCACCGTCATCTCGTGCGGGTTTCCGAGGTTGATCGGCCCGTGCACGGGTGTGTCGATCAGGGCGATCAGTCCGCGCACCAGATCCGAGACGTAACAGAGGCTTCGGGTCTGGCCGCCGTCGCCGTAGACGGTCAGCGGCTCACCGCGCAGGGACTGCGCGATGAAGTTGGTGACCACCCGGCCGTCGTCGAGGCGCATCCGAGGCCCGTAGGTGTTGAAGATGCGCGCGATGCCGGCGTTCACACCTTCGCGTACGTATGCGGCGACGAGGGCCTCGGCGTAGCGTTTGGCCTCGTCGTACATGCTGCGCGGGCCGGTGGGATTGACGTTGCCCCAATAGTCTTCGCGTTGCGGATGGATGGCCGGGTCGCCGTACACCTCGCTCGTGGAGGCCTGCACGAACCGGGCCTGATGGGTGGCGGCGAGGTCGAGTGCGTTCTTGGTGCCGTCCGACCCGGTGGTGAGGGTGAAGACCGGTCGCCGGCTGTATCCCGGCGGGGAGGCGAGGCTGGCCAGGTTGGCGACAGCGTCGACGGGACCCGAGACGGCGAGCGGGGTGCGGATGTCCTGGATCTCCAGGTGGAATCGGGGCGACTCCAGCAGGTGGGCGATGTTCTCGATGCGCCCGGAGGCGAGGTTGTCGACGCAGACCACGTCGTCGCCGCGGTCATGAAGCGCCTGGCAGAGGTGGGAGCCGATGAATCCGGCACCGCCGGTGATGACGACACGCATGGGTGAGTTCTCTTTTCTGTGACTATGTGTCAGCGTCGACCGATGCCGCGGTAGGTCCAGCCGGCGTCGCGCCAGACGTCGGGGTCGAGGCAGTTGCGGGCGTCGATCAGGACGCGCTGCTGCACCGGCTCGCTGAGCTGTTCGGGTGTCAGGTCACGGATCTCGGCCCATTCGGTCATGACGAGGACCACGTCGGCGCCCTTGCAGGCGGCGAGCGGCGAATCGCAGTACCGCAACTCCGGGTGCCGCTTCTCGGCGTTGTCCATTCCGTGCGGGTCCCAGGCCTGCACCTCAACCCCCGCGTCGGCCAGGCGTGCCGCCACGTCGAGGGCGGGAGAGTCGCGCACGTCGTCGGAGTCGGGTTTGAACGTCAGGCCCAGGACCGCAGCCCGGGGGCTGTCGATGCCGCTGCATGCGTCGAGGGCCATGGTCGCGACGCGGGTGCGTTGGCGGGCATTGATCTCATCGACCCCGGACAGTAGGTCGGCCGCCGCGGTCGCCCCGAGTTCTTCGGCGCGTGCGCGGAAGGCGCGAACGTCTTTGGGCAGGCAGGCGCCGCCGAAGCCGAGTCCGGCGTTGAGGAACCGCCGGCCGATGCGGTTGTCGTAGCCGATGGCATCGGCGAGCACGGTCACGTCGGCGTCGACGGCGTCGCACACTTCGGCGACACTGTTGATGAACGAGATCTTGGTGGCCAGAAACGAATTCGCCGCCACCTTGGTGAGTTCGGCCGTGGCGAGGTCGGTGGTCACCAGGGGTGTCCCGTCGGCCAGCGACTGGGCGTAGACCTCCCGCGCGACGGATTTGACCCGGCTGCGGTCGGCTGCCGCGGCACCGAGGACGATCCGGTCGGGACGCAACGTGTCCTCGACTGCGGTGCCCTCGCGGAGGAACTCCGGGTTCCAGCCGAAGCCGATGTCGGCCGACGGGGCGAGTTCGCGCAACCGCGCGGCAACCTGTACGGCCGTACCAACCGGTACGGTGGACTTGCCCAACACCACGGCCGGCCGGGTGAGCAGCGGTCCGAGGGTTTCGATCACGGCGTTGACCTGGGTCAGGTCTGCGGCCGCTGAATCGGCACGCTGTGGCGTGCCGACGGCGATGAAGTGCACGTCGGCGCGCGCCGCCAACTCATACGAGCAGGTGAAACGGAGTCGGCCGGACGCGGTGTGCTTGCGCAGCAGGTCCGCCAACCCCGGTTCGTACAGCGGCGCTTCACCTTTCTGCAATTGTGCAATTTTTGCGGGATCGACGTCGACGCCGATCACCTCATGACCCAACTCGGCCATACACGCCGCATGCGTGACGCCGAGATAGCCGGTACCGAATACCGCAATGTCCATCGACAAGGCTCCCTAGAAGACGGGTCCCCGCGCCCGGTGTGCGTTTCCGTACCTACTCAGCGGCCTCGACGTTGCGGCCATAGAACAGGCGCGGTGACGACGACCTCACGCGGACGCCCCCGAGGGCCACGTCCCACCTGGGGTGGGAAAGATCTGCCACCTTCGCGAACCGACTGTCCCGGCAGTCGATTCGGCGACCGCGGATGCGGTGGACGCCCCGGATGCAGGTCGTCGGATATGCGCGCCGCGATCACGAAGTTGCACATTACAACGATAGTTGAGGTACGTCGACCGGAGTGACCACCATCACCGAGCGGTCCGGACCGTCATGGGCCGATGCTGCGGGAATGTGGCGTCTGACGAGTCACGCCAACACCCGGAACCGATCGCCGACCACGGTGGGCTCCTCGTCGACGTAGAGCGCGGTCTCGGGGCCCGGCGGCCAGGGCGGCAGCGCGAACCACGCCCACCGTTCGAGGTAGGGGATGGTGGTCATCATCGCGGCGGCGGCGACCAGGAAGTCGGCCTGATCCTGAGGTCTCATGGCGTCTGCGGTGTGTTGGTAGGTGATGAGGCCGAATTCGGTGAGCCACAGCGGTAGGCCGTATCGGCGATGCACGGCCTGCAGATACTTCCGTAGGTTGTCGACGGCGGCGTCGGTGGAGTAGTTTCGGCGCAGCCCCGGCGGGACGTACCAGTGCACGGGGATGAAATCGACACGGTAGCCGAGTGCGCGGGCGCCGACCATGAATCGGTCGAGCCAGTGGCCAGGGACGGCGCCCTTGATCGCCACGGCGGGGGCGCCGAGACGCAGCCCGGTGTTCTGAAGGCGCGGCCACGCGGCGAGGGCCTCGTCGACAGCCATATTGGCTTGGCTCGCGACGTCGGGCTCGTTGAAGCCGAGCAGCACACTCCCGTTGTCGCGGGCCCGGCGCAACGCGTCGTCGGTGAGGTCGCGTCGACCCCAGATCATCGGAACGAACTCGCAACCTGCGGGTGTGGCGACACCCGTGTGGTCGGGGGCCCAGGTGTAGTACCAGCGGGCGGCGGAGTCGGCGAGTGCGGCGCTGACCCCGGAGCCTTGCCACAGGCCGACCCCCGGCAAGGCGCCGGGCGGCGGTGGTTGCAGCAGCTGGCGGGGTCGCGAGGAGGCTGTGGCGCAACTGGTGAGTCCGGTTGCGGCCAGGCCGAGACCGCCGGCGAGCAACGCGCGACGGGTCAGGCCTGGATACACGCATCACGACGCTACCCGTCAAAGTCGCAATGCCGGAAATTCACCTGCGGTTATGACACACGACTGCGAGATTGTGTATTGGGAGCGCCCCGTCGGACCAGTCGGGGGGTGGTCCGACGGGGCGCCGGGGTGGCTTCCGGTCCGGCCCCGGTCGGGGGAGAGGGGCCGGGCTGAAAGCCTCGCCCTCAACGATAGTTGATTATTGATTAGCTGGATGCGGTGGGCGTGGAGTGATGTGCGGTTCGAGCGTTCCGCGGAACGTCATGCGGCGGCGAGCTCGGCGTCGGATTGCCGGTCTTCCATGCCCACACCGCGTACAGCACCTCGGTCGCGTAGCCGACGTTCAGGTGACGTCCGGGGCTGATCGGCAGCACGGCGTCGTCGTCGATCGCACTGTCGGGTCGCCAACCGTCGGGCTTGTGCACCGCGGATGCGCGCTCGATGGTCGATCCATCCGATCTGTGGAAGCTGAACTGTTGCTTCCCTTGGGCTTTGATCGCGAATTCGCCTCGGTGCAGAGCGCGATGATGGGCGGAACACAACAGGATCAGGTTGTCGGCGGCCGTAATTGAGCACCACGCCGCGTTGTCCGTTGCGCTTCTTGCCGTGTTCTACTTTCGGACTGCTCCGCCACAGGCGGCTTCGTCGACGTCTGCGTCCTCGGGCGCGGGTCCGTCGTCGAGGTGGGGGTCGAAGATGCTGGGCGGCTTGCTCGTTGGTGATGCCTCGTGTGCGACGACGGCAGTGCGGCAACCGACATCATGGCCCCCTGCCAGACGTGAACCGGTTACCGATCAATGTATCGACGGCCTCTGGCAAGTTGAGCGTTCCGCGGAACGCTCAAGGGCCGGTTGTGGAGGGTTGGTGAAGCCGGCCCTTGGCCGCTGAGGTCGAACTCGACAGCGACCCGGACACCTACAGTTGAATCACCCTTGTCGATCTTGATTCAGGAGGTGTGGGCGATGCGAGACGAGGAGATGGCACACGCGATCACGCGGGCGATGGCGGCAGCGGGGCTGAGTCAGCGAGATCTCGCGCAGGTCACTGACATCTCCCAATCCACGCTGTGTCGGATCATGACGGGCAAGCGAACGGTGAAGATGAACGAGCTCGTGGCCATTGCCCACGCCACGGGCTGTACCGTCGGCGAGCTCGCCAACTCATCCGCGCTGGCTGACCGGGTGCAGTACGCGGCGCGCTCCACCAATGGTGCGACGATGCAGGAGATGCGCGAGCGGCTGCTGCACTTTCTGGAACTCGACGCCTATCTTGACGACCAGGGCATCACCACGCCGACCGTATGAGGGTTGAAGCGCAGGCACGTGCCGCGGCAGCCGCCTTTCGCGCTGATCATCATCTGGGTGCCCAACCGCTTGGCGATGTCATCACCGTCATCGAGCAAACGACCGGAATCGATGTGGCAGTGCTCGACGTCGGACCCGACGAACACGGCCTCGCCATGCGCGACCCGGACCGTCACACTGTGATGATCGCGGTCGCCAAGACCCGCTCGCCCCTGCGTCAACGCAGCGCATTGGCGCACGAATTGGCACACGTGGTGTTCGAGGATTGGACCGACGCGCCGGAGAGCAAGTCGCCGTCGAGTCCCGTGGAGCAGCGTGCCCGCGCGTTCGCCCGCCACCTACTGGTGCCCATCGAGTCCATCGCCGACACCGTGGAGGGTGGCTCGTCGGCAGGCCTCGCCGACTTGTCCCGCGTAGTGCAGCTGTTCGGTGTATCCCCCGCGATCGCAGCGATCGTCATGGGCGATGCCGGTGTCATCCATGCCGACACCGTTGAGCGGTGGAAAGTGCTGACCACTCCTCAAGTCGCGGCCCGGTTCGGGTGGCTCGATCACTACGAGACGCTGCAACAGCAGTCCGATCGGCCACGTGCACCTCAGAAACTTGTCAGCCGGCTCATCGCCGGATATGTCGACAACGTGGTGTCCGCCCAAACCATTGCGACCGTCCTCGGGCAGCGCGTCGCCGCGGTGATCGCCAACCTCGAGCAGCAAGGTATCGCCGCCAAACCACTCACCGTCGAGTGGGGCGATTCAGATGACCTTCCCGCCATGGATCACGCGAGCTCAAGAGAGCCCCGCCGGACCAGTCGGGGGTCGGTCCGGCGGGGCGCGCCCGGGAGGCTTTCGTCCGGTCCCGATCGGGAGAGAAGGGGCCGGCTTGAAAGCCTGGCCCTCAGCGATAGTTGACTATCGATTCGCTCGTGCGGCCGATGCGGAGCTTCGCAACTCCTCCGTGAGCGTTCCGCGGAACGCTCGACATCTCAGATCGCATCCCACGGCCAGGGTCCGTCTGGCTGAGCTCGGGCCCGCTCCAGGTGGTCAACTGTCTTTGCGGTCACGAGCCGCGCCGATTCTCTACTCAGGCGCCTTTTCGTCGTATCCGACGCCGAAGACTGTGTTTTCACACTCGGGAACCCTATTTCTCAAGCCGGCTGTGAACGCGATCCCTGCGTCCGCGTTGGCTGCGCGCTTGAGTTCTGCAATATCCGCCGAGATCCGTGGGTAGGTTTCCAACCAAAGTTCGACGACTCCAGGAGACTCCATGTCCGCGCATACCGGGCCGATGATTTGTTCATCCAATGAGCCCGCGCTCGTCTCTGTATTTGGTAATACGTGAATAACGTAGTCGGAACTTCCGGTACTCGGTTCATAGCGAATGAGGCTGAAGAGTTCGGCAACCGACATTCCCGCCATGTCCGACGTCCGGATTCCACCACGTTTCATGGCGTCGGACGGCGTGTTGTCATGAACGTTCGACGCGGCTGGCTCTGAAGAACTGCGAACAACTAGAAGCCATCCGGCAACCAGTAGACCTGCAGTAAGAAAGATGCACACCGCGATCACGACAATCCGGGAAGATGTCCTGGGCGTCCCGCTCTCGGCGGGGTCGTCGCCCCCATCGGAGGAAGGTAACATTCTTTGTATTCTCATTCTCTCGCCACCACCCTCAATCCCGTTGGCACGTAGTAGTAGAAGGTCTTTGTCCATACGACCTTCTTTTCTTGCGTGCTGTACTTCTGCATCACGTATGAGTACTGTGCGTATTCTGTATAGGCATCGGCCGCGTGATTTGGGCCAAGCGCGTCAGCTGAAACCTGAACGTCGGTTCCGTTCGAAATCATATCCTCAACCGACCGGCCCGTCGTTTTCGTAACGCTGCTCTCGACGCCAGCGTTGACAGCTTCTAGATCGAATCCAGCCGCTCCCGACACTTCTTCCGAAGTCTCAACACTGTTCGCGACCGATTTCGACCGATCATACTTGAAGGTGCAAGTGTTCTGGCTGCCCGGAGGGAGGGTGCATGAACTCACCGGGCCGTGCTCAGGGAAGTAGGTCTGCCGCTCATAGCGAGTACTGATGATGTTGTAGTCGAAATCTGGATAGCATTTACCGCCGCCCGTGCCCGGTACGCCGAAGCCGAAGTTGTTGCGATGGTGTCCTTCTGGACATCCGTCTAGGCGCGCCTTCTGCGGCTTGAGCAGCAGATTATTGGGTTCCCTTGCACTTTGCACTTCAGGTCGCGGATGCGCGGGATTCGACGTCGGGGACGCCGAGGGGCCGACTTCGCCGCTGCGAGGCGGCTCCACGCCAGAAGAAGCTGCATCCCCCGGCGGCAAACTCACTCCACTGGCCTGAGATTCCCGCTGTCGCACGCTGCTTGGAACCGCCGACCGAGGTGAATCAGGCGCCTCGACGATCGGCGATTGCCCGGGGGTGGTGGTTGGGATATCGGTGGGTGCCTGGGCTCCCACGCCAGGGCCGGTGCCGGTTGTGGCACCTGTGGTCTCGCCGACGCCGGGTGCGGTCACCGACGGCGGCGCGGTGGTGTTCGTGGTGGTGCCCGGGTCGTGGCACACATACGGCACCGGCGGATGCGGCGCCTGCGAGGCCGGCTGCCCGTTGGCCACCGCCCACGACTGTGCCCACGCGCTGTTGTAGGCCGCGGTCTCCCGCGCGCACCGCTCGGCCGGTGTCTCCGCGTCAGCATCGTTCCTGGACAACAGCACCGGTACCATCGCCGCGACGGTCACGATCATCACCGCAACGGTCAGCAACACAGAACGTGCCAGCGCCCACCTCCGCCGATCGACGGCCCGACCCATTCTGTCCTCGTGGCTCGGCATCGTGCTCACAGCCACGTCCTTGCCGAATGGATGTTGACGGTGTCATCAGCAGTCGAGGTGGAAACCGAGAACCGGAAGATCAACCGCACCGTCGTCGGACCCGCACACCCGTCAACCCCGACACGCACCCGCTTCGCTCGTATCGAGGCCCGATTCATGACCAGTTCCTTCTTGCCCAGCGAGATCTCGGTGACTAGTCCGGGCACGATCTTCGCTGAGATCGACGGCGACACCGCTGCCGAACCACCCACCGTCACGCCAGGAACACCGCTGATCGTCACATTCGCGTTCGGTCCGAACGAGGACCCAAACCCGAATGTCGCCCCATCAGACACATCGATCTGGCAGCCTACGGCCAGGAATTGTTCAAGCACGCCGACATTCACCGGCTGAGTCGGGGTGCGCCCGGGTGCCGGGGTGATCAACGCTCCCACCCGCGCCGAGATCCATCCCTCCCGGGAGGCGAAACTGTTGGCGATGTTGCTCATCGGGTTGACCACCAACTCCGATCCCCGCAACTCCAGCTTCCACCCGTCATCGGTGACCGACGAGTCATACGTGGAGGCGAGTGGTGTGGGAGAGGCACTCGCGGGGGCCTCCGGGGCGGCGATACCGAGGATCGCGGCGGCAGCCGCCGCCACTATTCCCACTTTCGGGGTACGACGAATCATCAACTCCCCCTTGAACCCGGACATCTCAACTGGCCGCCGGTGCGCAAAGGGGCTGATAGTGAAGCGGGCCCCCCGACCGCCGCTGGTGTGCCACTATGGCACAAGAAGTACAGTATCGGCAACCATATAATTACTTTGGCACAGTGGCGGTCGAAGTCCGACCGTGACGACTGAGGTCAGACTTGGGCCCGTCTGGCCAGCCCGGAAGTGGAAAGTAGCGCGGCCAAGTCACCGCTGTCCGCATCTGACCGGAACCTTGGCGGCTGACCATGTTCTGTGCCTCTTCGGTGAATCCGTTCCAACGACCACTGCCAACTGGGGTAGCCCACTACGCGTGTTCCGCCGCCAATACCGGACGACGCTGGTAGCAGCCGGAACGGTGACCACGTCGTCGACGCCGTCGGACCCGTCATCGCCCCGGTCGCTGTCCGTACTGTCGCGACCCGAACGGAGCACTCCCATGAACGACGACACCACCCCCGTACCACCGGTCCGCCGAAAGTTGAAGCTGCGGCGCGAGACCCTCGACCATCTGCGCGACGACCTGTTCAACTTGCAGGACGTGAGTTTGTGGACCTGCGCGGGTGATCGGATTCCCACCATCGGTTCGGACCCCGCACTCGTGGAGATCGATGACGTCCACATCCAGGTACACATCGATGTCTACGACGGCTCACACGACCGCGAGTGATCTGCCGGCAGCGGTCGCCGTGCCGCGCCACCACGCCGCCGACTTGCGGGTGCGGGCGTGGCACAGCGAACCGCGGGTCATCGTCGACGCCGGCGCGCGCTGGCCGGCCCTGCGACGATGGACACCCGACTACCTCACCCGGGTGGCAGGCGACCGTGACGTCCGCGTGCGTGAGGCCACCGGACCGCCGACCAATCTGTTCCAAAGACCCTGCGACAGTGGCTGGATCGCGTTCGCCGACTACCTGAACTGGGTCCTCGACATCGACACCGAGGTGGCCGGTCGCTACCTCGGCGACCACACCGACCTCGCCCACGCCATCCGACTCATCGGCGACCTCGAGCTGACAACGTCCTACTACCTCAACGGCCAACTCGCCGCGGTATCCCCGCAACTGGCCGACGATGTGCGCATACCCGACTGGCTGGCGACCCCGATCCGGTCGGTGAACCTGTGGTGCGGCGTGATCGGCACGTCGTGTGGCCTGCACTGCGATCTGGTGCCCAACTGCAATGCGCAAGTCGTCGGCCACAAACACTTCTCGCTTTATCCGCCCGATCAGACGCGGCTGCTGTACCGGATCGGTGGCCGCACACACTGCCGCTTCGATCCCAGCGCACCCGACTTCGCCGCCTTCCCCCGCGCCCGACGGGCCACCCGCTGGGAGTGCACGTTGGCTCCCGGTGAGGCCCTCTACATCCCTCCCGGCTGGTATCACCAGGTCACCGTGGTGTCCGGGTGGTCGGTCAATGTGAACGTCTTCTGGGAGCGGTCGTGGCCGCACGGGCTGCTGGCACCGGCGCTGTGGCCACACCTGCTGCGGCTGGCGACAGCACAAGCACGACAACGACTCTCCCGATGACCGACTTCTTCGTGCTGCGCACCCCACTGCTGCCGGTACACGCCCTGACCGCACTGGAGTCCGACGATGGACCACCCGATGCGGACACGGTCGCCCGTGACCGTGACCGGACGCGGCAGTTCCTGCGGCAGTTGTTCTGCCGTGCCGACGTCGCCGAGGCGCTGCGTCTGGCGTCGCCGTCGTTGGCGCGCGCCTTCGACGGCTGGCTCGAGACCCCGACCGAAAGCGTCGACGTCTCGCTGCTGTCCTACGCCTCCCGCATGACCACGCGGTCGACACCGTTCGGGCTGTTCGCCGGCTGGTCACTCGGCGACGTGTCCGCCACCACCGAACTTCGGCTGGCGCCGGCCGACTGCTACCGCCGCCGCACCAGTCTGGACTGCGGCTACCTCGAGGAGCTGGGTGCCGCGGTGGCGGCCCACCCGGCTGTTGCGCCGACACTGACGGTGGTCCCGAACCCGTCGCTCTACCGAGCCGGCGGGCGGTGGCGGTATCTGCAGGCCCACGGCGGGGCCATCGACCTCGTCGCGCTCACCCCCGACGACACTCTGGATGCAGTACTGGCCTGGGCGCATGACGGTGCATGCCGTGGCGCGCTGGGCGCGCGACTCCACGAGCTCGATGGCACCATCGATCCGGACGAGGCCGCCGAGTACATCGCCACCCTGATCGAGCAGCAGGTGCTGGTGGGGCCGCTGACCCGACACGTCACCGGTCCCGACCCGGTGTACACGGTGCTCGACACCCTGGCCGACGCGGCCGCCCCCGACGACCTGACCGCATCGATACGTCTGGCGCACAACGCAGTACGACGACTCGACACACTTCCGCCTGGTCAGGGACTCCGCGACATCGGAACAGTCCGCGCCGCGCTCGCATCGGTGGCGCCCACCCTATCGACGCCGTCGGTGCGGTGCGACCTGGTCAAGCCCGCCGACGCCCGCCTCAGCACTGGTGTCGTCGCGGCTATCCGCGACGGTGTGGACCTGCTGGAACGGATCGGTGACCCGGCCCCGCGCGATCCGTTGTGCCCCTTCGTATCGGCCTTCACCCGTCGATACGGCGACCGTGCGGTACCGCTTGGCGAAGCGCTCGACCCCGAGTGCGGAATCGGATTCCCCGAGACGTCGACGACCCGACAGGTGTCCGCGGGCGCCGACCCACTGCTGGACGGCATCCGGTTTCCGGCGGCCGCCGATTCCCGCGCCACCACGTTCGGTCCGCGAGGCCGGCTGCTGGCCCGATGGCTTTACGCTGCAGCCCGCGACGGCAAGCGCGAGATCATCCTTGGTGAAGCAGAGTGTGCCGCGTTGCAAGCGGCGACACCGGACGGGCGTGGGGGGCCGGCGTCGTGCAGCGCGCTGGTCACCGTGCTGGCCGCCGATGCCGCGGCGATCGATCGCGGCGACTATCGCCTGTGCCTGTCCGGTGTCGAAGGGCCCTCGGGGACAGAACTGTTGGGCCGCTTCTGTCGCGACGGCGATGAACTGACCGAGCGGGTTCGTGAGCATCTGCGGCGAGAAGAAGCCCGACAACCGGACGTCGTGTTCGCCGAGATCGTCCACCTACCCGAGCCGCGCATGGGCAATGTGGTGGCCCGACCCGTGTTGCGTGACTACGAGATTCCGTTCGTGGGACGTTCCGGTGCGCCGCTGGACCGGCAGATCACACTCGCCGATCTGCGGGTGTCGGTCCGGGCGGGACACATCGAACTGCGCTCGGAGCGGCTGGGCCGCACAGTGATTCCGCGACTGAGCACCGCGCACAACAGTCACGGACCGGGCAACATCGCGCTCTACCGCTTCCTGTGCGCGGTGCAGCACCAGGACGCCACGCCGTGGCTGACCTTCACGTTCGGTGCGCTCGACGACGCGCCGTTCCTGCCGCGCGTGTCGAGCGGACGCTACATCCTGTCGCGGGCCCGCTGGAACCTCACCGACCGCGACCTGCGCGCCGTCCGCGACAACCTTGGCGTCGCGCGGGTGGCCGCGATGCACGAGCTGCGCCGCGCCTGTGATCTGCCGCGCTGGGTCGCGGTCGGGGACGGCGCTGACCGGACGATCACTGCGGACCTGGCCAATCCTGTCTTCGCCGACGTGGTCGCCGGCCTCGCCCGCAAACACCGACAGCTGACGATGGTTGAGACCTTCCTCGACGAGTCCGAGACGCCGGTCGTCGGTCCGGACGGACGCTATCTCCACGAGATCGTCGTTCCCCTGCATCGCACCGTCGACCCCGCACCGAGCGACGCGGCGCCCAGGCCCGCGATGGTGCCGAAGTCGTTTCCGCGCAAAATGTTCCCCGGCTCCGACTGGCTGTACGTCAAGGTGTACACCGGTCCCGCGACCGCAGACATCGTGCTGCGCGACGCGATACGACCTGTGGTGGCCGACCAACTGCGCCGCGGCGTGATCGACCAGTGGTTCTTTGTCCGGTACGGCGACCCGGAGTGGCACGTGCGGTTGCGCGTACACGGTGCCGGCGCCCGATTGCTCGGCGACGCACTGCCGGCGTTGGCCGCCGCCTGCAACGAGCACGCAGACGTGGTGTGGCGGGTGCAGGTCGACACCTACGAGCGGGAGGTGGAGCGCTATGGCGGCGCTGCCGGGATGCTCCTCGCCGAACAGGCCTTCTTCGCCGACAGCACTGCCTCGATGAAGATCCTGGCGACCGAGAGCAGCGGCGGCGTCCCGCGGTGGCACCTCGCCATCGTCGGCGCGGACCGGCTCCTCGCCGACCTGGGCCTGACGATGCAGAACCGGCACGCGATCATCGCCGCCGCACATGCCCGGCTCGCCACCCGGCTGGGCCTCGACACAGCACTGCGCAAGCAGCTCGGGGCCCGCTACCGCCGGGAGCGCGCGGTACTGGAGCATCTTCTCGACGATGCTGCCCAGCCGGCTTTCGAGCAACGTGGCCGCGAGCTGACGGTGGTTCGCACCCACCTCGACGACGCCGTCGGACCGGCGAACGTGGCCGATTGGGTGGGCAGCCTGGTGCACATGCACCTCAACCGGATGATGCGGATGCCCACGGCACGCCAGGAGTTCGTCATCTACGACATGTTGATCCGCTGGTATCGGTCGAGGTTGGCGCGGTGCAGATAGATTCGATCCGGCGGGGTTCGCTCTGCCTGAATGTGATCAGCTCAGTGACCCGAGGCAAGCGAGCGCGTGACGGGCTTTCGCGTAGTCACAACCCCAGATCGGCTCGGACCGCGTACATGAGGTCCGCGAAAGCAGCATCAACTTCCTCGCGCGAAGACACATACGAATCCGCATTCTCCTCGTACTTTGTGCCTAGTTGCCAGAGTCGGACAGAAAAGGCCTCAACCGCATTGGAGAGCTCTGCTGAACCGAAGACCTGCAGGTCTTCATGGTCTTCATCGAATCTATCGCCTTTTTCCGAGACCGCGCGAACTCGGTCGTGGCAGCCGGTACGGTCGTCGAGAACGACACACCATGAGAGATCCCAAGCCTCTTGACGAATGCGTATGGCATCTCCCGCGAGGGCCTGGTACCGCTCGGTGAGCTCGTTGCGGCGGAAGTCCTCAACTGCCCGCTCGTCGTCAGCTTGAACGACAAAAAACGACGTGGCTGAAGCGATGCCTCCTCCAATTAGAGCTGCTGCCAAGGCGAGAACTACCTCGCGCATCCACTTGTTCCGGGAGCTTGAGCGGGATGGGTCGTCGTGGACAGCCTCGAGATTCCCAGAAGCCGGTTGGGGATCGGTCATCGAATGAAATATAGCCTGCAGCAAATCCAACTGCGCATCGCCCATCGTAGGTCGTCGGCATGGGTCGCAGACTAGCGCGAGAAAATGGACAGGCTCAGTGGCCTGCCGATTGCCCGCCGACCCCAGCCTTCCGCCCCTGCCAATTCGTCGCCTTCAGCCCATACCGCATCCGCACGACCATCCACCCGACAGTCCCCGCGACAAGCGCGACACCCAACCCGACGAGCGTCAACAGATTGCTGACACCGAGCATCTTCAACCCGGCGGCGAGCAGCACCAGTGCCAGTGCGCGTCGCACCAGTCCGGCCGACGCCCGCGACGAAATGCGGGCACCGATGTAGGCGCCCGGAATGCTGCCGACCAGCAGCGGCAGCACCACACTCCAGTCGACGTCACCGAACAGCAGGTGACCCGCGGCGGCGGCGATGACCAGGGGGACTGCTTGGGCGAGGTCGGTGCCGACCAGCCAGTTGGCTGACAGCAGTGGGTACAGGGTCATCAGGGCGATGATGACCAACGAGCCTGAGCCGACCGACGTCAGGCCCACGACGAGTCCACCGATGATGCCGACCAGTAGGGTGGGTAGCACGCGGACGGCGATGTCGCCGCCGGCGGCGGTACTGGCGCCGGCGAGTCCACCGGTCATGTTGTGCCGCAGGGTGAGGTAGGCGCGGCCGACAAGTCCGGCCGCCGCGATCAGCAGCACGACGCCGAGCGCGGTTTTGACGAAGGCGCTGACCCCGGCCAAGGGGCCGATCCAGGCGATGACCAGCGCTCCGCAGAACGCTGCCGGCGCCGACCCGATGACCAGCCATTTCACGATCGCCCAGTGGATGGTGCCGTTGCGCATGTGCACCACGGTGCCGACGGGTTTGGTGGCGGCGCTGACCACGAGGTCGCTGGAGACGGCGGTCAGTGGGGGAACGTTGAAGAACAGCACCAGCGCCGGGGTCATCAATGCGCCGCCGCCCAAACCGGTCAGCCCGATGACGATGCCGATGCCGAGGGCGGCGATGGCCATCTCGTAGTTCATCCGGGTGGTACCTCGCTGTCCAATCCGTCGGACCGAGGATAGGCCAGAGCCCGGGATACTCCCCAGGCGGCTCACGACGCCGATGCCGTCGAACCGAGTCAACCGACGAACTTGATTCGGTCGAATCCGAGCTGCATGGCTGCCGCAGCCGTTGGCTAAGCGTGTACCAGCACACCGAAGACGGGCAGTCGTCGTGTCGCACCCGGGTGGAGACCGCAGATATGCGGGCGGAGCGTCTTCAGTCGGCCGATCGAGATGCGTACGACGGTCTTCGTGATTGTCGCGTATGTAGCTTCGGAAGCTAGTCGGCAATTCGCCTCTTCCGCTCAATCAGCGAGAAAATGATTGTGCATCGGTCATTCGACGAAATGCGTGCTGCGTTTTCGAATCGACCATCCGGTGAAAATCCGACTCGTCGCATACTCTGAGATCGCGTCTTTCTCGGCCGTGTTCAAGGAGATCTGTGGACAGCTCACGTCGGATCGGTGTCGTCGAAGACCACGCGGTCACGGTCGCCGGCATTCGCGCACTGCTCGAGCCGTATCCGGAGCTGGCCATCATCGCTGCCGCACCGAGCGTGGCCGAGTTGCTGGCCGAGACCACGGATCTCGACCTGGTGATCCTGGATCTGCGACTGCCCGACGGTTCGTCGCCGGCCGCCAACGTCGCCGATCTCGGCGCTGCCGGTATCGACAACGTCCTGGTGTTCACCTCCGGTGAGGAGCCGTATCTGGTCAGAACTGCGGCCAAGGCCGGGGTGCTGGGAGTGGTGCGCAAGTCTGAGCACGATGCGGTGGTGATCGCCGCGATCCGTCGGGCAGCCGACGGTGGCGTGGTCGGCACGATGGACTGGGCGATGGCCATCGACGGCGACGCCGACTTCGCCGATGTCGCGCTGAGTCCTCGGCAGCGCGAAGTCCTCAGCCTGTACGCGTCCGGGGAGTCGGCGCAGCGGGTGGCGACGCTGTCGGGACTGTCGCCGGACACGGTCAACGACTACCTGACCCGCATCCGGCAGAAGTACGCCGCCTCGGGTCGGCCGGCCCCCACCAAAACCGACCTGTATCAGCGCGCATTGGAGGACGGATGGCTACCCTTTCCCCGTCGTCGGCGAAACCGCTGACCCGCACCGAAGAGCAAAGCGCAGCAACACGAATCGAGCGCCTGTTCTCGATCTTCGTCGGTGCCGGTTACTTTGCCTATCTGGCGATCCTGGCACCACAGATCGTCGCGCAGTTCGCCATCACCGCGACGTGGTGGAATCTCACCGCGCCGGCCGCCATCTTCATCCCGCCCGCGTTCCTGCTAACCGCCGCCGTCCTGCGCAAACGGGTAATGGCCCGCAGAGCCGCGCGGACCTGCGCGATCGTGTTCCCGGTCGTCGCGCTCTGCTGGCTGCCGGCATGGAACGGCGGCACCGTCGCCGATCAGGTGTGGTTCTCCATCATCCCGGGCCTGGCCGCACTGGCCGCGGCCATCACCCTGCCGCCGCGGTGGACGCTGACGTTGATGACGGCGGCGATCGTGCCGGCGCAGGTGGCCAACGCCATCGGCCGACCCGACGACTATCCGGCCAACCTCACCGCCAACTTCTTGTTCGCCTTCGCGTTCATCCTGCCGTACGCGTGCGCCGCATTGATGGCGATGCGCACCGGGAGGCTGCTCGACGAAACGCGCGCCGACGCCTACGCGGGTGCCGCTGCGGCCGCCGAGGCCGATGCCCGACGCAGCCAACGCGGTCACGTCGACGGCCTGATGCACGACTGGGTCATCTCGACACTTCTCGCCGCCGCCAAGCAGGGGAACACCGACTCGGTTCGACGGCAGGCGACCATCACCCTGGACAAGCTGAACTCGCCACCCGAGGAGGTCACCACACTGTCGGCCGGTGCTATCCGCACGCGACTGCGCAGCGCCATCCTGGCGGTGGACGTCAGCCAAAAGGTCAACACCCGCATCGACGACGACGCGGACTCGCTGCGTGCTCCCGTCGACGTTGTCGACGTCTTGGAGTCCGCGACCGCCGAGGCGTTGCGCAACAGCATCATCCACGCCGGCGATGACGCCGACCGTGCGGTGGCACTGCACATCGCCGCCGACGCCATCAGCATCACCGTGGTCGACGACGGCTGTGGCTTCGACCCCACCGGTATCCCACCGCATCGTCTCGGTCTCGCGGTGAGCATCCTGGCGCGGGTGCGGTCACTGCCCGGCGGGTCGGCGGAGGTGGAGTCGGCGCCGGATGCCGGCACCCGCGTCGACCTGCGATGGGAGAACCCGCAGTGAGTGTGCTCGATTTCCGGCTGAACCGGGAGACCGGTGACGTCCGGTCGCTGCTGGGGATGAACACCCGCGTCGCCTGGGCGATCGCGGCGTTCTTCCTGGCGGCCGAGGCGACCCTGTTCGCGACGTCGGCGGGTGACCTGGCTGCCGTCTGGCCGGGCGTGACTTTGCTCGCGCTGCTGGCGATGGGGGCGGTGGCCATCCTCGCGGTCCGCCAGGATCCGCTGCCCGCGCCGTTCGCGGCGGCTGTGGTCATCACGACGACGCCCGCGGCGTACGCCTGCTTCCACGTCCTTCCGGTGCCGAACAGCTCGCCGGATCAGCTGTGGATGTTCGGTGCGATCACCATGCTGTGCACCTGGCTCTGTGTGCGCGGACGCGTCGGGACGGCTTGGCTGACGATGGCCGGTCTCATCGCCGCGTCCATCCTGTGGACGGTCACCACCGACCGCGGGGCGCTCGAGGGTTTCGCTGCCAGTGTGGTGAACCTGGGGCCGCTGCTGATGTCGACGTTGTTCGCCGCCACCATCCGGCCCGCCGCCCGCGACATCTATGAACTCCGCCGGCGTGCCGTGGAGCAGTCTGCGACCCGCGCAGCAGCAGTCGCCGCCGTGGCCGAACGTGACCAGCGTCTGCGCGCACTCAATGCCGAGGTGACTCCGTTGCTGCAGCGGATCGCCGATGATGCGCCGCTCACCGCTGCCGAACGCGAGCGGTGCCGCACCCTGGAAGCCCAGATCCGGGATTCCTTGCGAGCGCCGATACTGGCCGGCACCCCGACGGTCGCGGCGGCCGCGTCACGGGCCCGCGCCCGCGGTGTCGAGGTGATCATGGTCGACGGACACGCTCTCGACGACGCCGACGACTCCGTGCGTACCTCGGTACTGTCGCGTATCGCCGACGAATTGGACTGTGCCACCCAGGGTTCTGCGGTGATCCGCATCCTGCCGCCGGGTCGCGCGCTGTGCGCCACGGTAGTGGTCGACGGACCGCGCGCTGTGCTGCGGGTCGAGTTCATGGCTGATGGGACCGCACGCGACGAGACATCTGCCGCTGTGTGACGTGTCAGGCGGCTTGTCGTGTTCCCTCATGGATGGCGCTGGTCGACAACGACTTCTGCGTCAAACTGGATTGTCGCTGTTGCTGCCGTCAGCAGGTGATCGACCGCTGCTGGATCGATCGCGGTCAGTACCGGCATCTCGGTCAGGGTCACCCGGGGCGTCGTCCAGTAGCGCTGGTCGATGTCATCGCCGGGCGCGAGGATGATCAGTCCGGCCGCGCCGGCGTCGCTTGCGGCGGAGTATTTCTCCTCTACCGAGCATGTGCCGTGGGTGGTGACGGCGATCCATCCGGTGAGGTCGGCGCCGACACTGCATCCGTCCCCGATCATCCGTATCGGCATGTCGACGATGTCGGCTCTGCTCGAAAAGGGAAGGGGCCATAGCGTGATCGGACGGCTATCAATCTGCGCGATGACAGCGGAGGACCAGTACCGATAGCTGGTCACAGGCCTCAATGCGGAGGGCGTGGGGTGGGTACCGGGCGGGATGGTCGGAGGTGGGTTGCGCAGAATCTCCGGCGGAGCGAGAAATGCGACGTAGCGGCCGCCGGAAGTGTCGTGGTCGCGTAAACCCCGCAACGCCGACAGCCTCGGCGGCAGCTGCCACGTTGCGTCGGTGGGTAGGCGGCGCCAGTGAATGGCATCGGAACGTCGTGATGACACAAGGGGATACGCGGCGGGTTCGATGACGTCGAACGCCAGGATGTCGTCGCCCAGATGGTCGGGTTCGCCGTCGTACTGGCCGTCGTAGTCGCCGAGCCGAATGTCTCTGGCGAGACCGCGGAGCGGCGCGGCGACGCCCCAACGAGATCGAAAGACCACGAACAACGTGGTGCCCTCAGTCCAGCAGGCGAACAGGTCCACGTCGTCGGCTGAGTGGCTCCCCGGCGAGGTCACAAGGTGCGCAATGGTTTCCGCGGCACCACGGGCGACGACCACCCAATCCGAGTCCTTCACAACGCGATCCCCCTGTTATGCGATCGCTGCGGCCCTACCGGATGTGCTGGGCGGTTTACGCGGGTGATCGTAACGCGCGGACGTCGCGGCCTCGCGGGGCCCCGCCGAGGGGTGGGGACCTGTCGGCCATCACCAGCGGCGCCGAGCACCCACGCCTTGTGGTTGAAAACGGTGGGGTGGAGGTCCGCGTCGGACCTCGCCTGTCAGAACCGGCGAATTTGCTATTGCAAATCTGATCGTCCCATGGCAGGCTCCAAGCCGCCGGTTCACGTTGGTGAATCGGTCTGATCGCGGTGTCGGGGGACGCTTGCCTGTTCGGTCTGGGTGCGTTCCGCGGTCATCGCCGGGTGTCCACGCTGTGATGCGTGGTGGGAGGCGGTTTCGGATGGCTCGTCGGCTGGGAGGTGCTGGACCTCGACGCGTCGGAGTTGGCTGTCAACGCGATTCGAATATTGCTGATAGTGCATCATCGCGCGAGGGATGGGTGTCATCGAAGGTCAACGCCGACGTTGCTGGGACTACCCCCGGCTCGTCAAGCCCGGAACGAAATTCTGCACGCGGGTGAAGAAGTCCGCAACGGCGCAGAAATGGAGTGAGTGGGCGTGCATGGACATCAAGAAATGAGGATGGCAGCAAGAGGGCTACTCATCGTTTTCCAGTATGTCTCAGCATTTCTCGCGCTCCTGTTCGCTTTCGCATTCGTCTTCGCCCTCGTCACATTCGGCGCGGTTATCTGGTGGCAACCACTCTCCTTCGTGCTGTTCGGCGCACTGGCGTACGGAAGTCGTCAGCTGGGGAAACGCTTTGCGGTGCAGCCCGATCTGTCGACACGTCGAGTTGAGTAGGCCGATCTGACGGAGAGCTCGGTACCTCACAAACGAGTGTTCACGAACCAGGGCTGCTCGAGGTCGAGCTGGCCGAGGACATGGGAATTGCGCAAGCCTGCTCGGGCAGCGATCGAGCCTGCTCAGGCCGCCCAGCGCCGGGGCGAGAGCCGCGGCCGGCCGCAGTATCGACCACCTCGGCTCATAGGTCTGTACCTGGGCTGATATGCGCGGTATCTTGTGATTGGAGGTGTGATTGATGGGTGCTGTTGATTATCGTCAACCTGTTGATGTGGCCGCTGAACAGCGCACACACCGCGAGGTGCTGCAACTGAGCGACGCCGATCTGGCGGCGCGGGTGCGAGTCGGCCTCGGAGCCAAACTCGCAGCGTACCTGGGCAATGTGAAGGAAACCCGAGCGGTGCGGCAGTGGGCTGCGGGCGAACGCGCGATCCGCGACCGAGCGGTTGTGCAGCGCTACCGCGTCGCCCTGGAGGTGTTGGGCATCCTGCGGTCGCAGGTCAGTCCGGAGGTGGCCCAGGCGTGGTTTCAGGGCCTCAACCCGGTGCTCGACGATCAGGCGCCGCTGATGGTGCTGCGGTCCTCGGCCGGTGACGATGACGCGGCACGTGACGTGCTGGGCGCTGCGCGGGCATTCGTGGCGCTGTAGGTAGATTCATCGGCCGTGACCGACGATCGCTGGCATGGCCGTGCCCTTCAGGACGAGCCGGCGGTTCGGATCAGCTACGTCAAGGCCGGGCCGCTGGCCTGGCCGGAATGGCCCTACATCGGGTCCGGACGCTGGGACGACCCGAACGGCCGGTTCCTCGAGGTCGGGCATCCGACGACGTTGGCGTCGCTACATCGTGAGTTCGGCGGATATGCGGTCTCGTGTGGTCTTGCCGAGGGAGTGGACCTGTCGGCGATCACCAGCGCCGCCCGCGAATTCACCCAACACTTGTCGGGAGCGTTGTATCGGGAATTACGCTTCTCCAGCTACCCCCGAGACCTCGACGGCATCGAGTATCCCTCCCGGCATGGCATCGGGTCGCGACTGTGGGCACTCTACGAACGTCCAGACCGCAAACTTCGCGACCGAGCACGACTGGAGACAGCAGGCGTGTGCCTCGACAGCGACCCCGACCTGATCATGGCCATGGACCTTCACCATTTGCGATGGGCGACACCGTAGAAGGCGGCCGCTGCCGGTTGATGTTGATCGAGGACATCGGACCCGAGGACTCACATGGCATCGATCGGATCTGACCAACGCCAGACACAAAGCGCCCCGCCAGACCAGTCGGGGGTCGGTCTGACGGGGCGCCGGGGTGGCTTCCCGACCGGTCCCGGTCGGGGGAGTGGGACCGGAGGGAAAGCCTCAGATTCAACGATAGTTGTCCGGTCAGCTATTCCCCGTCGCCATCCTCCCGCGCGCGCCGCTTGTCCGCGTGCAGGGCCTTGATGCGGCGTTCTTCGCGCCACACCGCCGAACGCAGTGCGCTCACATCTCCATCGCCCACACCGTGAGCAGCAGTCCTGACTCGATGCCGTCGTCATAGCTGATGCTGAGCTGGTAATCACCCGTCGTGGACAGGTACACCTGCTTGCTGCGTTCGAGGTTCGGCCTGCGTACCTCCTCGTAGAACGGGCCGTCGTTCTCACTGATCATCGTCCGCTCGAGCTCTTCGCTGACGCTGGAACGTTGCAGGAGCGCCGTGCGTGTCTGCGGTGATGCGGTACGCACCACCAGCCGCGCCGACGAATCCGGGAAACTCGCGTGGTGCTCGCAGGAGACCACCTGTTCGGTGTCGGACAGCCGTAACCCCATGTCCGCGGCGTTGGGGACCACCGAGTCGCACGGGTAGCGGTGCGCCAGTCGCGGTACGGCGATCGCTGCCGCGACGAGTCCGACGATGACGACTGCGCAGCCGAGCCAGATCCGCAGCATCCGACGGCGCCGGCTCTGCGATGTCGACTCCCCGGTCCCTGAGGAGCGAGGCGCTAGCCGAGTGTCACGAAGGGCCCTTCGTGACGACCCTCCGCAGGCTCCTGATCGGGCAACCCGGATTCCCTTCGGCAGCGTCCCGGCCGGTTCACAGAATCACACCTCGGGCTCGGCGTCCGCTTCCTCCCGCGCCCGCCGCTTGTCCGCGTGCAGCGACTTAATGCGTCGTTCTTCACGCCGCACCTCGAGCTGCGTCGCGCGTTCGGCCGCCAGCCAGTCCGGCATCTCGGCGAGCAGCTCCTCGATCTGCGCGGTGGTGAGCGCTTCGGTGATGCCGCCGCGGACCAGGCCGGAGTTGGAGATGCCGAGTTTGGCGGCGACCAGATTCTTCGGATGCGGGCCCTCGGCGCGCAGCGTGCGCAGCCATTCCGGTGGGTCGGCCTGCAGCTCGGCGAGTTCGGCTCGGGTGATGGGGTGCTCGCGGAACTCGGCCGGGGTCGCCGGCAGGTACACGTCCAGCTTCTTGGCGGCGGTGGCCGGCTTCATCGACTGTGAGCTCATCGGCCGAGGATATCGCGCGGTAGCCTCTGGTCGTGACCACACCCGACGCGACCACCAGCGACGACGCCCCGGTGTTTCGGCTGGCGTTCGTGCCGGGGGCCATGCCGGGCAAGTGGGTGCGGATCTGGGAGCAACGACGACCCGATGTGCCGCTGGAGCTCGTCGCCCTCGATGTCGCGGACTGTGCCGAGGCCGTCGGGCAGGGGCGCGTGCAGATGGCGATCACCCGCCTGCCCGAGGCGCTGGGGCACGGTGACGCGGGCGCCCATCACAGCATCGACCTCTATGAGGAGACCACCGTCGTGGTGGTGCCCAAAGACCACGTGCTGACCGCGGGCGATGAGATGACGCTGGCCGATCTCGCCGACGAACAGGTGCTTTGGCCACTCGACGAACCGTTGACGGTGACTCAGCGCCCGGGTTCAGCAGTGAGCCATCGACCCGAGACCACCGGTGACGCCATCGAACTCGTCGCCGCCGGGATCGGGGTGCTGCTGGTGCCGCAGTCGTTGGCGCGGCTGCATCACCGCAAGGATCTGGTGCACCGCCCGGTGACTGACGCCCCGACCTCGACGGTGGGGCTGCTGTGGCCGCAACCGACCACCGAACTCGCCGACGAGTTCATCGGCATCGTGCGTGGTCGGAAGGCGACGTCGTCGCGGGGCCGTTCCGAGGAGGCGCCCAAACGGTCGGCCCGGGAGAAGGCGGCGGCCAAGCGGGCGGCACGCGAAGCGGCCGGGAAGATCCCCGGCAAGGGTGCTCGACGAGGTTCGGGACGTCCTAATCGTCGGTAACCGGCTCTTCCGTACCCGCGGTTCGCCGTCGACGATGCCGAAGAAATCTCGAATCTACTGGGGCCTTTACCTCTAGCTGAAGTCATTCGGCGCACCCGGCGCCGGCGATGAGGATACGGCTGGTTCCGCCGAAGTCATGCAGCGCCATGAGGCTGCCTGCGAACAACTCCGAGTGCCATCGATGTCCGGGGACGTCGCGGCCCAGTTGTAGCCGTCGAGTCCGAGATGGTCGACGTGGGCGTCCCCGTGGCAGGTCGCGTTGAACCCGACGTGCCGAGCGTGAGAACGACGGTCGCTTAGACGAACTTGAGGGTGGTGGCCCCCGCCGCGAGGATGTCGGAGCGCATCCGGGTCCCGGTGGCGCGGTAGTTGGCGGCGGTGTTGCTGTTGATGCCGATCGACCACGGTCTCCAGGTGCCGATCATCTCTTGCGTGAAGCGCAGCAGCACTGGCTTGTTCCACGACGCCAGCTCGGTGCCCCAGCGAGAGAGGTCGGCTTCGAAGCCGCCGGCCGCGATACGGTTCAGGTCAGGGCGTATCGCGGTTGGTTGATGCCGAGGCCTGCCCCGGCCAGCTTCGAGGTTCAGTAGTCCTTAGTAGGGGAGTGGCGCCCGTGGTCGGTGATCGCCGTCATCGCGTCGAGGTCGGAATGGGGACCGAGTCGCCGATGGCGGCGAAGCGGTGCAGATACCTGGGTGCGCGTCGGCCAGCGTCGCGAGTTGCTCGATAGGGGAGCGAATCGAACCAGGGGCGGGCGTGACACTCGGGATGAGTGCTCCCCAGGACCGTTCGGTGCCGGCGATGGGCGCTGGATCTGCCGACGTGCACGCGGGGAGGGCAAGCGACGGGCTGGCCGACATCATGCGGAAGACGTCGCGTCGAGAGTAGCGGGATACCTTCGTCGCTGGTCTCCGAGTGGGACGAGCTGGATTGGTTCCGGAATACTTCAGTCCAGCGCCGCAAGTAGTCGGAAAATCTGAGGTTACTCGCCAACCGGTCCTCGGGATACCGCCTCATGGCTTGCCGTCACGACTGGAGATGGCAGGCGGTGACATCCAGAATTCGCTGATGCTCGTCGTCCAAACCTTCGAGATCCTCAAGGCTTTGGTAGATGAGGCGCGCGTTCGCAAGAACAGTCGGGTCCCCTGAAACCGCACCGGCCAACGTCTGGGCGAGCATCCGGCCCAGGTGGTCCTCCACCTGTGTATCCGATCTTCCGGAGCACATCGTGAACAGCTCATCAGCCCAGCGACAGTGTGACATGATATCGCCGATATCGATCTCCGCCGTGAGTCCCGCCAGCGAATCGGCTTCTTCGAGTATGCCTATAAGCTCTTCACGGACGTTCTCGAGGCGTTCGCGCAGAATTTCGTATGCTGTGGCTTCACCGTCGGCGAATTCGTAGCCGGCTTGTTGGAGCGCGACCGCCCTACGCCCGAGTGCCAACGACAACTCGTACTCGCCGTCGGCTGCACCCACGTCGACTGCCGCGGTCAACAATGCGACTTCGGCGACCGCGCGGCTGTCGTCGTCGATGACAGTTCCGAGGTGGTCGCCGTCGAGCAATTCGAGCATGCGTTCCACAATCGTCGTGACCGAGCCATCCAGTCGAGAGAAGGCCCATCCGAACACGGCTCGCGCGGCAATGCCGATGAAATCACTCGGGTCCACCTTGTCGTCGTCGATGGCGAGTTCTGCAAGGCGCAATGCCGACTCCGCCGAGCTACCCGCTTGTTCGGCAGTATCGAGTAGCGACAATCTCTCAGTCAATAGTGCCATCAATTCGGCGCGCACGATTCTCATGGTGGGATTCAGTGCCAAGCCAACTTCGAGACGCCACCGCGCTCTGTCGATCTCCGAGAGCGCACGCACGAGGTCACCTGGGGACGGATTCCCGCCCTCCGCGACTTGGAGCCCGACCGCGACTTCAGTACGTACACGAGCGCACAGGGCCATCAACACGCCGTAGATCGCAGCTCCACCGGTTGTATCGAAGGCCTGTTCCGCCCGTGAGAGGTCGTCTTCAAGCGGAGGTAAGGTCGCGGTGATTCCTAGGAGCATCACCGCACGGTTCGCAACGGATTCGAGGATTCGGAGGTACTCGCCGGCGTCATCGTCGGGAGGCAATTGTTCGAGATGGTCGCGTGCGCTTTCCAGACGAAAACCAATTTGTTGAAAGTCCTCGAACGTCGGGTCTGTTCGGTCGAAAACAGTTAACGCGAACTGGGTGACCATGGTCAACTGAACCTCGATGAACATTCGACGCTCGAAGTCGTTGACTGGATCTAAGTATGGCCCCTGTGACAGTTGAGCATGCCCGTCGACGAGCGCTCGGATAAACGGCTCCCAGTGTCCGAAAACACCACCAATGCCGCTTGCACCAGGCAACGTGCTGAGTTGAGCCAGTACGTCGGCGGCAGACGCACCGGTCCGGGAAGCGGCGGAAGCAGGCATTTGTTCTAACGCTTCTTTGATCTCTACAGCCGCTTGTGACGCCTGGGCCAGGTCCATCCTGGTGACAGCGGACACCAGGAAGGACGTCAAGGTCAGTTTCTCATCGGGCGGCAGCGGCAGCTCAAGGACCGAGCGCACGGCAGCCGCGTCCGAGGTAGCAACGGCGAAAACTGCCCCGAACAACGCGACCGACGAGACCGCGGATAGCTGTGGGTCGTGGAGAGCGTGTGCGAGAAACGGAATGTCGTCTGCGATCCACAATTGGAGGAGGAGTTCGTCGATGCGCAGGGGATCATCCAGCGGTAGCGTCAGCAGGTGAGCGATGAAGGTGCGGCGGTAGTCGAGGACAACCGCCTCCGGATCTCCACCGACCTCCAAAATGCTATCGGCGAGAATACCCCTCCATGCCTGCTCCGTGGAATCAGAGACAAACGCCATTCGCCCGCTGTCTCGGACGTCGATAAGTCCGTCGAACAAGTCCTGGGTTACCGACAACATGGTTGGGGTAATCGCACTGACGCCATATCCGCTTTCGTCCCGTCGGAACTTGCTTCCCTCCCCAAAGATCGACAGGACGTCAAATTCCCTTACGCCCGAAGACGACACCGTGAGCAGAATTAGGGCGGGTGTCACAGACGGGTCAGCGAACTCCAGCAGCCGGAACAGGTAGTCAGAGCTTAGATCCTCCAGGTCTGCGGGAAGCTGTTCGATGGTTCTGGAAAGCATCGCTCGCAGCCGGACCTGAGGGTCCGCCGACGAGTCCTCGTTTCGAAGTGAATGATAATCATGTCGTGACAATGTCAAGAGCAATTGCGTGGCAATGCTGAGCCACCGCGCATTCGCCGACTTGTGAGCAAGTCGGCGGATCAACAGTTCGGGCAATGAGCGGTGATGCCGCGCAATGGCTCCGCTGACCATCAGGCGCGCGTCTTCGGGGGACAGCGGGTTGAGTTCGAACACTGTGGTCAGTGGTCTGGTTCGAACGATGTGCGCTGCAGGTGAACCGTTGTTGGCCGAGACGACGAAGTAGGCTCCCTGCACCATCTCTGTGGACATCCAGGCCAGCGAGTACGATTCGCTGTCGGTGCTAGCCATCTTATCGAGGCCGTCGACGATGATCGTCGGCTCGCTGCCGAGCCGAGGCGGGCCCAAACACTCGATCCAGGAAGGCAGCACATCACCGAGACGCAGGCCATCGGGATCGTGCTGACTGGCGACGCGCTCGGCCAGGTCGGGATCGAGCTGCGCCAGCAAGACAAGCAGACAAACAGCGAGGCGTGTCGATCTCGGGGTGATCCCAACGCGACAGTACGCACGATCCGAACGATCGTGAATCGCACGGTGTGGAACGGTACTGAGGTTCCCATCGCAGGCAATCTTGGCCAGCAGTGCAGACTTTCCCGCTCCCGGGTCGGCGAGCACGGCGACCATGGAGTCGGCAAAGCGCATGCGCAAGCGACTGAACTCGTTGACCTCGTCGCCCAGCCGCCATGCCCTTCCAAACGGATCGGGCCTGCCGCGGTGGTCTTCAAGGGCCTCGAGCACGTCTGCACGGCCCCGGAAGTTGTCTGCCTCCTCCTCCATGCGTCCACGATGGAGCCCGACTTCCTCGGCGATCCAACTCTGCTTTTCGGCGACTTCGCCAAGAACCTGGCGGGCCAGCGCCAGGAGTGCATGCTGCAGGTACTCGGTGAAGGTCTCGCCGAAGTCCTGCTGCCCGGCTTCGCTGAATGCATGGTACCGGTGTACGGTGCACCCCGCGTCGTGGAGGTGACGACGCAACTCCGAAATTTGCGGTTTGTCAGCGGCACGCGCGTGTCCGCCAGGCACCTCGCAATGCCGGGACAAGAATATCGGTGACAATCGTTCGAGGGATGAGGCATTGGCTGCTGCCGCCATCATTTCGAGGGCAGTGACGGATAAAGGAAACCCCGGAGCTTGGACGCCCGCACGCGCCAGAATCTCTCGCGCGTCGACCTGATTCGGAAGGTACCCGTACGAATCGCCGATCAGTCCGACGAATAGCGGTAAACAGCGTCGCAGTTCGTCGACGCATCGTTGCAGGATTACTCTTTCGCGCAGCCGTTGATCTGTGCTCTCGTCGGTCTCGATGCCCCACCGAAAGTCGAGCGCGTAGAGAGCGGCCGATCGCCCCTTTGCGCGAAGCAGCCGATTGACGTTGGGAATCACCAGGGAGTTGATCACGTCGCGCTCGTGGTCCATGTCTCGGAACGTTGATGCGATGAAGACCGGGATGCGTTGCCAGGCTGACGCCCTCGTCCGCGTTGGCGTACCAGTCACAATGCAACCTCATTCATGTCGCCCGCATGCTCCTAAAACCCCGATTCGATCAATCCCAGGTCTGCAGCCCGATAGTCACATTCAAGTGGATCTCTCCCCGATCGGTGAGTTGTTCGGCGACAAACGAGATGAGAATCGTGCGTCTGACCGACGCTAAACGCGTCTCTGTGGCGCATGTCGGCGCGATCCAGATCGAGACGCTCGCGCGCGATCCTTACAGAGTAGACATCGGTGGGTGATAGTCGCTCAAGGGCGAAGAAGTGCGTGCGTCGCCGTCGTAATGCGGCATTCGAGCTTGAGCGGGCGATGCCTGGTCAGCCGGCCGGCGTGTAGTTGACATGAGACGACCCGGGCTTTCGGAAACCTGGAGTTGCGGATGGGGTTGGAAGGGTTGGCGGTGGCCGGTGTGTCCCGGCTGCCTGATCGCGCGTGTCGTCGAGGTGGCTACGGCCGATTCGGACGCGCCGCGGTGTGCCCGGGCTGTGGTGTCGGCTCGACATAGCCGCACCAGCGCGGCGGTCACCTGGTGGCTGCTGGCCCAGTCGAAGCCGTTTCGCACCGTGGTGACCCATGGGATGATCGGCTCGTCGGCCGCGTACGCCCCCGCGGTCACCGACACCCATGTCGCCGTACGTACAGTGGGTGGCCGATCATTCCCACCTGGTGAAACCTGCCTAGCGACGTGGTCACTGCGGTCCGCAGCTCGGCCACCTTCGATGCCCACGGCCGCCGCGGCCGCAAACAGGACCCGGAATAGGCCCACCCGAACGGCGGCTGGTGATCTCCCAGGAATGACTGTCGAACAGATCATTTGCGAAGATGCGGTGAGCGCTGACCGATCGTGATCCGACCGGTCAGATCCTAGCCGGCTACATCGCGAAATAGGGCCTCCGGGCATTGTCGACCGCCGCGAGGGCGCCGACGAGCAGAGATCCGCGCCCGTCTCTACCGCCTACACAGGTCCGTGTACCGACACCCAGATCCCCGGGGCCACCCGCTGGTGCCGAAGGAGAATGGTGGCGGCGGTCCTGCCCACCGGGCTCACCAACGCCGTCACCGAGGGCGCACCCGACTGTTCAAGCAGGCCAACATACCGCGACACTGAGAACTCACGCCGCCAGACACGATCCCCCTGCGCCCGCGCCCAGCGGGCCAACATCCAGCAATTCCACTGGGCTGAGCAGTGCGCGGCCAACTTCGAGACGTGCAGAACTTATAGGATTGCAGAATCCGCAGGTGTCGCAGTTCGATCGTCGGTCCACTCGTCTCCGCCGACACGGGCTGAACACCAGCTGCGCGCGTGCACGCTGCTCGAGTGCATGCAGCTCGGGTGCGAGCCGCGCGGCAGGTGCACTATCCTCCGATGCCGGTGCGGTAGTCGTCCAACGACACGGCCGAAGCAACCTATAGCCGGACCCCGTGAAATGGTGATTCGTTGGTACTCGAGCCCGTGGCAGCCCAGGGAAGACCGCGCCTGGGTGGTACTTCCTTATTTGTGTTGCGTTTCCAGCAGCTTGGCGGGCGGGTCAGGCTGTGCTTTTGGTGACCTCCGGTTGCCAGAAGCCTGAAGAATTTCGAACACCCAGTTCATCGCTTCAGGCGACAACTGCAAAGGTCAGTGTCCAGTACTGTCACACACCTGTCACGGTGTGCGAAAAAGGGGACGGGAGGCTGATGAGCGGACCAGAGGAAGAAGCGGCTGACGGACAGACCTCAGACTCGAAGTTGGCGACTCGGCACCCCCAGCAGCCGATCGTCGGCATCGATACCGCCGTCGAACTTGCACGCCGAGCAGCGGAGCGAGTCCCGGCGTACAACAAGCTCCTGACCGCGAACGGGGCGGACCCGGACGCGATCGACGAGGCAAGCTTTCACGCCCTGCCGCCGATGACCAAGGCTGACTATCTCAAGGCCTACGACCAACCCGAACTCGTGTGGGACGCGGATCTCGGCAGGGTGGTGAACTGGTCGGCCAGCTCCGGCTCATCGGGAATGCCGACGTACTTTCCGCGCAGCCGAAAGTCTCTCTACGACAGCATTCGCTTCCACGAGCAGATCCTGCGTGACACATTCCATGCACATGAGCGCACTACGTTGGCTGTCAACACCTTCGCGATGGGAACGTGGATTGCCGGTAGTTACACCCTGATGGCGCTCAACGGTGCCAACGACCTCGAGATTCCGGTCAGCGTCATCTCGCCTGGCATCGAGATCGACGATGCGGTCCGAGCTCTCACCGAGTTGGCACCCAACTACGAGCAAGTCGTCATCACCGGCTACCCACCCCACGTGAAGGATGTCCTGGACCGACTGGCTGCCGACGCGCCGGCAGCCCTGAGCCAGGACATCAAGCTGCTGCTGGCTGGTGAACTGATCACCGAGACCTGGCGGGACCACCTGCTCAAGCGCATCGGGAAGCCAAACGACCCCGCAAGTATCGTGCTCATCTATGGGACCGCAGATGCCGGGCTGATGGGATTCGAAACCTCGCTGTCGATCGCCATCCGCCGTGCCGCGGAGCACGATCCGAACCTTCGTGGGGCACTTTTCGATGAGGACGTGACGCACCTGCCGACCTTCGTCGAGTACGACCCGGTAGCTCGATATGTCGAGACCGATGAGGACGGTTGCCTGCTGTTCACCCTCGACACCACGCTGCCGCTCGTGCGTTACCGCATCAAGGATGAAGGCGAACTCTACGACGGCTCGACAATGAGGGATGTGCTCGAAGCGTACGGTCACGACGAGTTGGCGCAACGGGTCACCGACAACCACTTCTTGGCGTTGTATGGTCGCCCGGATGTGGCGGTCACCTTCTACGCGGTCAACATCTACTTCCACAATGTCCAACCCGTGGTGGAAGATCCACGTGTCGCCGATGCGCTGAGCGGCTACTTCCACATGCCGCACCCAGAGAACGCCGACCTCTCGATGACCCTCCGGATCATGTTCGAGCTCAAGAATGGCGTTACCGAAACCGAGTCGCTGCGCGAGACGCTCGCCCAGATCGCCTACGAGGAGTTGCGACACAGCAACGGGGAGTACCGAACCCTCTGCGACGGCAAAGGAGAACCGGCACATCCCGTCGTGAGCCTGCATAGCTATCGCAGTCGTCCGGAGTTCGAACGCAAGGCGAAACAACAACACACAGGAAAACGTCGATGACCGGTCTTGTTGAAATCCTGCACCCACACGACGATGCCGGCCGCATCCGTTACCTCCGCGATGCCGACGGCTATGCGTTGGTCGATGGCTGGGAATCGGCGCTCGAGGACCTACACAAGCTCGACCAGTACAGCACGACGCCCACCGACTACGATCCCGCGGACTTGGATCGCACTACCCGCTACATCGCCTATCCGTGGCGCAGGACCATTGTCCGACTTCCCGAAGCATCCGTCTTCCACCGTTTGCGCACCGCGCGTAACCGATTCCTGATCACCGACGACGAGCAGCGCTCCTGGACATCAGGGCTCATCGCGATCGCCGGACTCAGCGTCGGCGGTTCGGTGCTCTCGGTGTGTGCGCTCACCGGCGCCCGACGCCTGCGTATCGCCGACCCGGACACGCTGGGTCCGTCGAACCTCAACAGGCTCGTGGGATCTGTGTGCGACCTCGGCGTTCCCAAGACGACGTTGGCATACCGACGCGTTCTCGAGGCCGACCCGTACGCCGTGGTGGAGACGTTCCCCGGAGGGTTTCACCCCGACATGGCAGATCGCTTCATCGGCGGCGGCGCCACTCCACGCGCCCGCGTGCTCGTCGAGGAGATGGACGATCTCGCGATGAAGGTACGCATCCGGCACCACGCCCGAGCCGCCCACGTGCCGGTCATCATGGTGACTGACAACGGTGACGACGTGATCCTCGATATTGAACGGTTCGACCTCGAACCTGACCGGCCACTGTTTCACGGTCGGGCCGGCGATGTCGAGACGCTTACTGACGACGAATTGCGCAAGCCGGAGCGCCGCGTCGAGATCGCCGGCACCATCGTGGGCGACGACGTCGCCGACCGCCTGAAGGTGGCGCTGGGCGAAGTCGGCAAGACCATCCCGTCATGGCCGCAGTTGGGCACCGCCGCGACCCTCGCGGGGGTCGTCGGCGCGCTCGCGGCACGCAAGGTCATCTGCGGAGCAGATCTACCGTCCGGACGGCACCACGTCCGGGTCAGCGACCTCGGGTGACCTTGTCGTGGGCAGCGATTCGGTGTGTCAGACGGGTTTCAGGACATCTTCGTGGCCATGCCGGCGGCACCAACTGACCAGATAGCGCGCGTGCAGGCCGCACCATCGGTAAACAGACGCCTGGGTCAGCTGCAGGCGGGTGTCATGTTCGCCGCGTCGCGTCATGATCGGGCCCAGGTAGTGACTGGTGACCTTGTTCGCCGTGTTGGGTGACACACTGGCCGCTTTCGCCAGCGAAGCATTGTCCGACGTGCACCCCGACGCGATGGCGCCGGCCAGGCGGCCCGCGGTGGTGCCGCGCTGCCCGACGAACTCCTTGTACAGCGGAACCGCGCGTGGCGCAGGCCCGGCGTCATCGGTCCGCTTGCCGACCGCAGCGGCTCTGATGGCCGCGACGATCGCCTCCAACCCGTCGGACTTTCTGACGATGCCGGAGACCTCGTCACGTAGCCGCGCCTCGTCAAGGTGGTCCTGCTCCATCGAGTGCCCCTGGGTGGCGAGCAGGACCGGGGCCATCCGGTCGGCGTCGCGGAGCACGTTGATGACATCCAAGCCGTCGAACGACCATTCCGCGTCTGGGTTGTTCCAGATCAGATCTGCGATGACGACGTCGAATCGAACCTTCCCGGTCACGCTGCGCACCAGACCGGCCCTGTCGCCGACCACCTCGACGACGACGCCGTCGAGATCTCGTTCCATCGACGTGGAGATCACCCGGCCCAGTGGCGACGCCACGAGCACTCGCATCCCGCTAGCCATGCGTAGTAGTTAACACCAGCCTGGCTGGGCATGCGCAATCTGGTATGCCGCAACGCAGGAAAGCCCGGAAGCCACTCGATGCCGTCGAGTTCAAGCGAATCGTCCTGTTCCGCATCGGCGTCTGTGTCCGAAGAATTGAAGTCACCGATTGATTGCTTCGTAGCGCACCTAGGAGATCCGAATGACCGCGTTGATCGACCGATACCCGGACAGTGCCATCTCAACCGTGGGTGAGGCACCGCATATCGCGGTCATCGCCGAGCACGATCTCTTTGACGCCGCTCTTGTCGCGCTAGTCGAGAAGCTCGGCGGTCGGCCAGTCCTGATAGACCTCGATGCCTCCCGCTTACCGGCGGCCGGCCCAACGCCGTCGGTGGCCCTCGTGCGTGCGGCGAACCGCGCCGAGCGGGTCCGGCGCGACGTGCAACTGCGTTCCGCCCGGATACTTGTCATTGATGTCAGGGCAGGCTCGACGGGTGCCGTAAGGACGGTCGATCAACTGCGTGCATTCATGCCCTCGGCGGTCGCGTCGTCGACAGCACCACGTGCCCTGTCTCGGGTGCATGTGACTGCCCGGGAGCTCGAGGTCCTCACGACCTATCTCACCGGTGCCACGATCACCGAAACGGCGCGGCATCACTTTCTTGCCGAATCGACTGTGCGTACCCATTATCGCCGAGTGTCAGACCGCTACACGGATGCTGGGCGCTCGATCGGCAACCGGGTTCGGCTGCTTCTCGCGCTCGTCGCCGACGGCTACATTGAGCCGTCAAATCTCCTCCATGCCGCGGACGCCAACCCGCCCACCCCTGAGCATGAGGCGACACCAACCGTTCCGGTGTGCCGCGGCGTCCGACTCGTGCATTCGGGCGGTCTCGGTCGCGATCACCACGCTTCCACCGTGGGAACCGAGGTGAAGATCACGCGCAGGTCGGGATCGAGAGCGGCCGCCATCTCCCGCTGAGCACCCAGCACGACCCGGTGAGTGCCGCTGTTGATCGGATAGCGCAGCTCCGCTGGTGGCTCCATCGCGAGCTCGCGGTTGTCGAGCAGGCGTGCCGCGGCCTCAGACCGGTGCGACGAACTCTGCGAGCCCGCCGCGTCATCGGTGGTCACGACGGATCGGCTGTCTGAGGAAACGTCGACCCACAATTCTGTCGACCAGAACGAGAGCTTCTCTCCTCCGGGGTCCGCGCCCGCGTCTTCTTCGCCGAAGTCGGCATCCACCGAGTGTGTGCCCGCGTTGAGGCCACTGTCGATGAGTTCGGCCACCAGTGCAGCAGAGCCGTGTTCGTAGGCCAGCGACAGCGTCGCAGCGAGTCTGCGGTCGGCGATGAGCGCCCAGCGACGCCGGCGCGCGGAGTCATCGAACTGGAATCGTTCGTGCTCGCAGGCGATCCAGGATGCGGTCGCGATGTCGATGGCGCTAGCGATCAGTTCGTCTCGGCGCGCATCGTCTTCCGACGCTTCCGCGAGCATCCTGCGGGCTCTGCTCCATTGCACGTTGGCCTGGTGGTGGTGAAGTCCGGCTTCGCGGAAACCGTCTGTGGCTCGTTCGAAGTGCCGGTCGGCTCGCGGGTAGTCGTGCAACCCAACATAAAGCCATGCTATTTCACAATCGCAGAGCGCGGCTTTCTCCACATGGCCGACGGATCCGAGTTTTTGCCGCAGGATAAGCAGGCGTTCGAGTTCCGTGCCGTGAACGGCTGGATCGCCGACTGTCGGTGGGAGTTCGGGTGTGGTGGACGGACAATCGTTGGTCATTGCGCGTGGACTTCCGCGTCCTCATCGAGCGGTTCGCACCAGTGGTCGGTGACCGCCGCCCAGATTAGTGGTGAATACTGTAAATCGCTCGTGTCCCTCCACCGCGCGAGTTGGCGGCACTGCCACCGGTTCAGTGTCTCGACCGGATCGGCAGCGCGGTGTGCTTCGTCGACTGCAAGTGCCAGGCGGGTGGTCGGACCGGGAACGGACGTCTCGCGAGCAGCGTCATTCATCACGGTGTCCGACGGAAGAGCCCATCGGGTGGTTGTCACCAACTCGGCGCCAGAGTTCATGCATGCAGTGACCAGTCCGAAGATCTCCCGGCTGCGGTAGTCGACAGCACCTTCGCAGGCAATGATCGCCACGCGGGGTGGCATGGGCCACAACGAATGTCCGCTGCGGTCCTCCATCGAGGGCGGGATGGCCACATCGGCTGGACCCATCGAAGGGTATTTGGTGCCGTACAGGAGATCCAATGCCGAGAATGGACGGTGTGAGCGGCCCTTTACCGCGCACAGCCCCCAGTGGTACTCCCCGTCGGACAGGTGTAGTGACGCCGACCCTGGCTGCTGCCTGTTCGCGCTGACGTGCCCGAAGTACAGCATGCGCCCCGGGTTGTTCCGCAGGTCTTCGCCCAGCTTCCATCGCATGATCTGCCTACGCACCACGGAACCATCCGTGTGTGGGGTGCGCTCGAGTAGATTGACGAAGGAATCGACACCCGAACGAGCCGTCGAGACATGTGGTGGGAGCACCTGGTCGAGACCTGCGGCCGCCGGGACCTCAGGATCGATCACATAGAGCACGGGTCGACGCGCCAACTCCTGCGACCAGCGCTTCGGGACGACCGCTCGGCCGGCTCGAAGCGTCGCGGGCGGCACACAATACAACTGCGCCCTCTCCATCAGCCGGATGTCACCGTCGATCGGCAGAAGGTCGAGGGGCACCCTGGCGAGGGATGGGCTAGGTGTGTATCTCACTGTCACGCGGCCGCGACGCGAGCGCGCCGAGATCTCCCGGGACACGTCGGCGCCGAGAATCTGCGCCGCCAGGTTGCCACTGAATTCGGCTTCGCGTGTCGTCGTCGACAGCGGACCCTTGAGAGCGCGTTGGACATCGTCGGCTCTGTGGCCATCTGCACCGGCGTCTCCGATCAGCGCGTCGTCGAGCTGCGACGTGATCTGTCGTATGGCGCCAGGCGAGAGCCTCCTAACGACAGGATTGTCCACGTCGTCGAGCCATCGATACGACACGAAAGTGGCGCCGGCATCAACGGCCCGGATCTGCAGGGTGAGTGGTTCGTCGTGCATCTGTCGCGTTGCTACCAGCCGGTCTCCGCATGCAATTCCGCTAGCGTCGGTCGTATTGGGCTGTCGGGGGCGAAGTCGCCGGCCACGAGTTCCTGCAATCGCAGGACCCCTTCCCGAAAGTCGGCGACCAACTTCTGGTGATCTGGGGACTGGAGGTGAAGAAGAATGTCCTCCAGCTCTATTCGTGCATTGGCGGCCCAGTCGTCTGCCTGTTGTCGGCAATGCGCAACGGCGTGTCCGGCGGCGTCGACAAGTTCCGGTGCCGTGGCCGAGTTCACGAGTGTCAGAATCGCCCGCCCGCGCCGATGGTTCGTCCAGGCGTGGCGGCATGCTCGGTCCACCTGGGCCAGGCGAACGTCCAACGGGCGGGCAGATACCTCATCGAGCGGGACATCGAGGGTGACCATCAGGAAGTGCAGATCATCGAGCTCATGTTCGGCTAGCCACAATAGTGCCACCATGCGCATGCCGCTCGCCTCGCACGGCGCAGAGGACACCAGTTCGCCGGTGGCCCGCTCGACCGCAATCACGAACAGTCCGGCCGCCTCCGAACTGCTGGTGTAGATGGCGTCGCGCACCACAGCCGATGCCTCGACCGTGTCGTCGCCGATCATCCGAAGTGCCAGGTCGTGCTCGTCTGGGCCGGTGAATCGCATCAGACGGGGTGGAAGCAGGCTCAAGTCCAGGAAGTCACCCGCAGCGTTCGGAGGGGGTGGGCTGAACGTGGTTGCGAGCTCCTCTTGATGGATTGACAGGACCATCTCGGACCAGCGTGCGTCTTGGCCGTCCACGATGGCGGACGCCACGGTGGCGATCGCGTTCTCGGGGTCCATCGCCGGACACTGCGCGACCGCGACCTCGAGTTCCTCCGCGATGGATTCGCCGCCATTCTCAGCGAGGTCGTCGAGCACTTCCTCCATGCTCGACGTTGCCATGAGGTATCGGCCGCGAGCACCGTCCATGTCGCCGCAGAGTGCTGCGGCGTGTGCCTCGTCGAGGGTGACGATGCCGGGGTCGAGGTCGCCGAGATGGAATCTGCTGACCGCATGAATGGTGGCGGCGCGTGCGATCTCATCCACCAGTTGCGGCTGTGGAAGGGTCGCGCCCGTCGGAGCGTCGACGAGAGCAGTGAGAAATCCTGGGTCGGTGAAACAGGTGGCGCCCGAGTCGCGGTCGGAGTCGTCGGCGACCACGGTCAGGACACAACTCGGGTCGGCGGCATCGACGCCGAGGCCGAGGTTGTGCGCGTCGAACGCGACCGGGCCGAGCGCCGCCCCCGTGTGCGCGCGCCAGACGATCAGGCCGTCAGCGGAGCGTTCCACGGACCCGGTGATTGGTGCCATCACGCTTCTCCGATCTTGCGGGCTGCGTTCTGGGCGGCCTTCACCAGCAGTTCGACGTAGCGGATCGCGGAGGCGAGCTGGAGGGTACGCGCTCGTGAGGGCGGTGGCTTGGTCCAGCGCGCGCTGACCGCTGCCGCGACACCGTCGCTGAACACCTGCGGGTCGGCGAGGCCGTCCATGGCCAGAGCGGCTTCCCAACAGAGACTCTCATCGTCGAGTCGCTGAGTCGGGTCACGCGAGATCCATATGCGAGCGAACTCGCACAGTTGGGTGCGGGCCAGGTGGTGCTCGAGGTCGCCATCGGAAACGACCATCGCCGCACGCGTACCCGACGACGCCGTTCGTCGGGTGGCGATCACCCGAGACTTCGTCCGGTGTGGAGCGGTGTCAGGGCGCGCGAGGTCGGCTACGGCCACTTTCGTACGGTCGGGCACTCCACCGGCTGACCGCAGTTTCTCCGCCAGGTCAAGGTAGTGCTCGGCCAGCACGGTGCGAAGGTTCCCGTCGTCGGGATCGTTCTTGAGACGCAGGCCGGTCAGGTACTTTTGCAGCCTGCTTCGGTACTCGTGCAACGCGATTCGGGAATGCGTCTGATGGCGTGAACGCTGGTTCTGCACGAAATCGTCGACTCCGCTACGCGTGACAATCATGTCGGAGTCAGTGAGCTCACGGCGGATCGGGACCACCGCCCGGCGGCCCATCTCGCGGATGGCGTGCCCGACACTTGCCGGCACGGTGGGCCGCAGGGACGCCACACTCCTGGCCCAGCCAGAGGTGTAGCGCGACAACGGGTCGACGTAGGCGGCGACGACCGCGGAGACCTCGCACCACCCATCGACATCATCGCGCGGTTCAGTCGCACGTCGGAGCAGTTCGGGCACCGCAGGCGCGAACCCGTCGACAACCCAGTCCACCCGGGCCAGGTTGCCTGACCATGCTTGCAGTTCCCTGACAAAAGTCTTCGGGTCGGTGACCTCCACACCGCGCGCCACCTCGACGTACCAGAGTCTCAGCAACGCATTGCGGCTGATCGCGGTTTCGGTGGTCCCGGACCACCACATGCCCTGTGGTGCTGGCCGTGGCCGCGGAACCGTGGGTGCGGGGAGCACGTCGGCGCTCCTCGCCCCGGCTGCATCACCCCATGCACTCACAGTCTTGCTCGCTTCCTCGACGATCCCGCGCTCGATTCTGACACGTTGTTCTGCGTCTAGCTGCACGGTAGCGGTGGAGCGCTCGTAGCGATGTCCACCGTTTCGAGGGTTCGTGGGTACGCACGGATGTTCGGTCCCCCTTCCGGACGATATCGTTGTCGCCTCGGTGGATCTAAACCATGTCGACAAAGCGACCGCGTACCGCATTGGGCGTACCGCATTGGGCGTGTCGCCCGGCGCCCCGACGACGTTGAGGTGACGATCACGCCACTCGAGCCGCCTCGCCCTGTGGTGGGGGACCCGGCGGCACCTACTCGACGAGTGGATAGCCATATGCCGGCAGCAGGAGATGAGCGAATCGGGAGTGCGGGTTGAATCGCCAGAGCAGCCGCCGACTTCGGTCTGTATCGGATGGACAAGGCAAATGACCCGCCATCCGGGGCGCGTTTCCGGTCTCGTCTTACAGGCGGGATCGGTATCTCCCATGAGCGCCAATGGTTGGCGTGAGGAGGAGAACTGTCATGACCGGCTACAACCCGACGTGTGCCAACTGCCACCGCTGCGCCAAGTGTCGCGGTGAGGGCACGGTCGACGTGGTGAAGTACGAAACCGACTACAAAGGCAAGCAGCATCGCGTGGCGCGTCGTGAGACGTGCCCGTCCTGCCGCGGCGTGGGTGGTCGTGTCGGTGTCGGCAAGCACAATCACCGCTGAGTCGACTCGACGACGCGGGATCGGTCTGAGGGGTGGAGGGCGCAGCGCCCTCCACCCCGAAAGGAGCCACACAATGTGCATCACCACCAGTCGCAAGTACATCGTCGTCGACCTCGAGAATCTCTTGGGGCGCGACCGTTCGCTGGAGGGTGTTCGAGAAGTCTGGGGCCACCTCAAGCCGCTGATCACCCCCGGCGATCAGGTGCTGGTCGCATCCGGGCCCACGCTGGCCAAAGCCGCCGTTTTCGCGCTGGCCGGTGAAGGTGTCCGGTACTACGTCCGCGCCGACAGCGACTCTGTCGCCGAACTGATCTATCGAGTCGACGAGTCTCATGCTGCTTCCCGTTATTCGACGTTTGTGATTTGCAGCGGCAATGGGCGTTTCACCGAAATGGCGGAACGGGCCCGTGGTGCCGGCCTCGCAGTGTGGCAGCTCTGTGGCCGCGGTGCCCTCAGCCGCAGCCTGCGGGACGCCACTGCGCTCCACGGGCATCTGAGGTTGTCACCGGAGCCGACCAATCGCGAGTTCGCGCTGGCGTCCTGATGACTGACGACGGATACCGTGATGATGCCCGGGGTGCGCTCACCCCGGGCACCATCGAACTTCCCCGGTTTCTCAGTCCTGCGTGCTCGCTGGTGTCACTGCGGGTGCGCGAGGTAGCGGGAGGCGTTGCCCTGGAGCAGGCCATCGAGGTCGATGATCGCATCGGCTGGCAGCGACAGTGGGTGTGGCGCTTCGTGTCGCCGACGGCGAGCGATGGTGCACGGCCCTCGACTCTCGATTCGATCGCAGCGACGCTGGCGAAGCTGACGGAGGTCGGTTGCACCGTCGGACAGATCACCACCGTGACCGGATGTCATTGGCCGACAACTATCGTCGATGGCGACGTCGACGGTCTGATCGCGGCCTGCCTTGGCCGCGGCTGGACCCTCTGGCCACATCCGGTCGATCCGGCCACACCTGGTAGCTCGTTTGTCTGGCGGGTGACGACCGGCATCGATGGGTGCCGCTTCGCCGTCGGCGAAGACGAGTATGTGATCCGCGCTGGTGGCGCAGAGCGAGTACTCGTTCCGAATACGACATGTATCTACCGATTCGACGGCCCGGAGAGCTCCAATGGCAACCCGAACCCGATCGGGTGGGGATCTCACGTCGTAGAGAACATGGATTCCAACGATCCGTCGGACCGGAATACTTTGCTCGGCCTGTTGCACAGATGGATTCCGCTGCGCGACGTGGCCGAAGCGATCGACGCACGATACCGACCGATCGATCCGGCTGGGCTGGTTGATGCCAACGTCGACGGCGGGTGTCGCGACGCCACCGAGGACGATGACCGAACCGTCATCGAGGTTCCGGGCGACCGTCGTGACGAAGTTCGACGATTCTGTGTGACCAAGGCTGACTATGGCTGGAGCCTCGGGGTTCACGACGGAGATGAGTGGTCGGAAGTGCATCGCTGGGCGGACACGGACAACTCGGATGCGATGCCTCGAAACGTCGTCGTGCATCGTCAGACGACGGCGACCGTCGCGGAGGCGGTCCGCTCGGCGTTGATTGCCGGTGCGACCGCGTCAGATCTGTGCACCTTCACCGGTGATGTGTGGCCGACTCTCGGCCACACCGGGATGCTCGACGGTTTTGCCGCCGCATGTACCGGACATGGCTGGTGTCCGTGGCCGCTTGCGCCTCGGCGGGATTCGACCGATATCGGGTGCATGTGGAGTGCGTGCATCGTCGAGGGGAACCGCTACGTTGTCGACTCCGTCGAGCGGGTGGTGCAGCTCGGCGGAATTCGTGCGGTGGAAGCGTCCGTGGGTGGCCGGTCCATCATGTGGTCGAGCTTTGACTCCCTACCCGGCGTTGCCGGACGGGCGCACATCCTGGAAGGATTTCGTCCCGGTCGGGCCGAGCACTGGGCGGCGTTGCTCGCCGCTGTGCGAACCGGTGCACTGGCCGACGGCCGCCTCGGGGTGACCGCCTGCGGCGGTTTCGTTGCTCTGGCGGCAGATAGCATTTGAGCACAGACGAAGACATCACCGACCACAGCGAAGCGGCGCCGCGCGGGGCGCCGCTTCGCTGTGGGCGTATCAACGCCCTCGTGTCGTTCCCGTGTAGAGACTGACCGCCGCCCCGGCGGCTGCGAATGCGGGCCCGACGAACCAGTTGCCCGGTTCTGGACCACCCTTCATCGAGAACCACACGACCGCGACGACGACGCCGACAAGGAAGCCGAACATCGCGCCCGTCCGTGTGAGGTCGGTGAGGGCGTCGGAGCGGCTGTGGGTATGGCGCTCGGCAACGATGCCGAGTGTGATGACCCCGAAAACGATGACCCAGGTGAGGAGTTCCCGGAAGCCGCCACCTTGGCCGGGCGAGAAACTTGACCCGGCAAATACCTGAGTGATGAACGCAAGCGGGATCAGCGACCCGAACCAGAGCAGACCGACTCGACCGATGTCACCGAGCAGGGAGGGGCGGGTCGGCGTAGGTGCCTGGATGCGCGGTGTCGCGATGCGGGGAGAGGGGACGCGCGGTGCGGGCCCCCTGCGCTGCGGCCGACCCTGAGGCAGGTCCTCGGCCCCAGGGGGCAGACCGTTGAATTTCACGATGCCACCTCCTCGACACCCGGAGGGAGCATCCTCGGAACACCCGAGCCGCCGAACACCGCGGCGGGTTCCTCCGGATGCTCACCGCACACCGCGCACTCGGCTCGTGGCCCGGTCAGATACCACGCTGAATCAAACGAGGGTGATGACCGGCCCGGACGCAGCTCGGTGAGGCGACGATGATCCGGGACGCTCGACTGCTGAAAGTACGTGCGTGATTGCGCAATGATCGGTGAGATCCACTCCGCCAGTGGTCCTTCCTGTTGGCCGAGCGCAAGTGCCATCCGAACGCCTCGAGCCACCGTCGCGATGATGTCGACGCCGAGCGCGGGCGCCGACACGAGCCGACCGCTCCCGTAGTCCGTGGTTCCCCGATCACCGCTGCCGACAGGATCTCCGATGATGCAACGCAAACAGGCTGTGCCCGATTTGGGTACCACGGTCACCATCTCGCCGGCCTCCCCGAGCTCGAACATCTTGACCGACACGAGCGGCGTTCCGCGGCGGTACAGGTGGTGACCGAGCCAGAACTCGCCCGCGAGGTCATCCGACGCGAACACCGCGACATCAATGTCGTCCAAGATTGAGAGATCGAGATCCTGGATGTGGGCGTCGATCGCCGTCATCCGCACCTCCGGATTGATCTCGCGGAGTCGATGCTGCAGTGCAGCTACTTTGAGCATTCCGACATCAGAGCGATCGTAAGTGGTGCGAGACAGATTCGGCAGTTCGACGGTGTCGAAGTCGACAACCGTGAGATCGCAGACACCACTGCGCACCAACATTTCGGCGGAGGTGGACCCGACCGACCCGGCCCCGACCACCAGGTAGCGTGCGCGCACACCATCGGGAAGGTGATGTGACAAGCGATCGTCCATCGACGCAGTCGATGCCGCAGCCTGCTCGGCCCGAACCAGTTCTCCGACAGCATCGCTGAGTCGGCGGCGCGAATCGTGACCCACTTTCCACGCCGGAACCACAGCTCCGGCCTGTGACGTCAGAAGGAGCGGTGCCTGGGTTGGGTATTCGGCGGGGAACACGACCGTGCACAGGCTCTTCTCGCCCGCGTGCAAGCTGACCGCCGGCAGGTGCCGGCCCTCGATCTCCATCTCCCTGGTCGCAGAGGCAACGACGGGAGTCTCGACGAACGCCGAGAGATGTTGACACACATGAGTGATGTCGCGGTGCAGCGGGATCACATGGATCGGCGCCGGACGCACTTCGACGGTGTCCTCGTTGGGGGCCGCCGAATACGCGGCGAAGGTGCCGTTCGGGAGATCGACCAGGTGTCGTTCGCCCAGGCGCAGGACCGAACGCATGTCCTGGCGTCTGGCCCGAACCACGATGGGAAACAACGCGTCCCGAATCGTCGGATTCGTGGCCAGCTGGTTGGCGAAGGCCACGTGATCGGGGCCGCTGGGTTCGCCGTAGACACCGGGATGGCTGTGCAGCGTCCCCCCGTAGTGGCGCATCGGGCGCTGTTTCAAATGCTCCGTCAGTGCATCGGCGAGCAGGCGACTGTGCCAGTAGCTGACCTGTTCGCCGGGACGCGGGTCCGCGAGGAAGTCGACGACGATTCGTTCCCGTGTCGCGATCAACGCTCCACCCCGTTCGGGCTTGTGTGCGGCGATCGTCTCGTCGATACGGGCGAGGGCTTCGTCGGTGATCGACCACGGCGTACCAGGCCGCTGTACCGCGACCCGGGACGTAACTGACGTGCGGCGGGAGAACATGTCTGCTCCATTTCGTGACTTGCCAGGGTGAGATCGTTTGCGTGCGGTCATGGGGTCGTCGTCCTCACTGGCGGTACGGGAACTCGCGCCCCCGCACCACCTCGCCCATTCCGGCTGCCCATTGGGCGGACCGCACGACACACGAAGACAGCGACGGCATCCCGCCACGTGAGTCGGTGGACAGGCACAGGACTGCACCCTGGCCGTTGCGGCCGGGGTACAGATGAACGTGGTGCGCGGATACACCGGGTTCGCCGACCCAACTATTGAGGTCGGTGTTGGTGAGCCGCCCGTTCTGCATCATCTGAAACAGCCACAGGTGGGCGTGGTAAAGCCCGGTCGAATTGTCCCGTTCGATGACCGCATGCAGTTGGTCGCCGTATTTCGTCGGCCTGGTGTGCAGGTACATGCCGTGGGATCCAGCGGAGAAGTACTCCGGCATATCGGAAACCGGACGCAGGACCTCGACGTAACGACCGGCCGCACCCGAGTTGGCCAGCTTCCTGACCTCCGCGATATCGGTGGCCGACATCGCGGCGAACCGCTTGTCGGTGAGATCCACCGAGCGTGTCGCGTCCCCTTCCCGTGGCTTGCCGGTCACGAACTGTCCGCCGACGATACGGACCTCTTCGCCGGCGTCCTGCGCGTTCTCGATGACGGGGAACTCGTCACCGTATCCACCGCCGGAAGCGAACCGGTCGTCGGTCAGTGAGACCGAGTCGCTCTGCGTCGCACCAGCGTGTGTCGACGGCGCGATCGCACCGCCGCGGATGGCAAGGTCCTGAGGTGGATCAACGACATCGGGCAGTCGCTGTGCGTAGACCGGTGCGCCGGTCAGCGGATCGACCGTCGGCTCGAGATCGATCACGTGTCGATCGTCGGGTGGTGCACCCATAGTGTGGGTCCTTTCGTGGGTGGGGCCGGCCCGAGCGCCGGCTACCCGATCTACCGATCCCGCGTCGGTCGGGGGGTCGGTTCCCACATCGTCATGCCGAGAGGCGCGACCGGAATTTCATGCGTGATTGCCGTCGATACGCGCAGCGGTCACAAGTTCGGCCAGCAACGGCCGCAGTGGACCCGTGCGGGTAAGCGGCAGGGCGTTCAGTCGCGTGTCGACGTTGAGGGCGGGATAGTTATCCACCGCGTTCATCGCGGACACGTGGGCGAAATCGGCCTCGACGGCATTCTGGAGGGCAGTCGCCGCCCCGGCCATTCGGTGCCACGAATAGGCGATCTGCGTCGCTTCGATCTGGTTCGCGAGCACCGCGTCGTCGGAGCTCAGATAGGGTCCACCCACCGATTCGAAGTCGCGGATCTCGACGGTGATACCGTGCCGGCGGCCACGCGCAGGAAGTGTCGCGACGAAATGCCCACCGGCGAGTGTGAGGTCGCTCAATGACACCAGGGCACTTTCCTCGTCGAAGAGGCGCGCGACCAGGCGCTCCGCAGCGGGCGTGGAGGCGCCGATTCCGGGGAACGCGCGGACCCTGATACGCGTCAGATCGTCGTCCAGCGTCGCCTGTGCCGACTCGCGGTCGATGATGCGCGCGGGCACCGATCGTGGGTCGACGACGATGCGGACTGGCAGCGGCATCGACTGTGCTGCCCCCTTGGCTCTTGTCCTGGTCTGGCGCCGCCGCGGGTCGTCCGCGGACTCGGTGTCGGCGATGGTTGCCCGCGGAGCGATCAGTGCGTGCAGTTCGGCAGGTGGCTTCCCATACGGTGCGGCGGCGTAGACGCGGGCGAACTCGTCGAAGATCGGTCCCCATGTCGGGATCTTGTGTAGGAGCCCATGAAGCGTGTCGCGGGCCACCCCGTAGAAGAAGTCCGCCTGGGCTGTGTTGCCCACCAGTGAATGTGCGTATGCGAGGTCCGCGGGTAGGACATCGTCGAAGGAACCCAGCTCGTCGAAGGGCAGTTGGAACCACCGATCGATGCCGGTGACGACCGCAAGACGCGACCATTCCTCGGGAAGAGCCGGAATGCCAGTCGTCTCGATGGATCGAGCCAGCGCGGCACCCACATTCGTGGGACTCGGGGTGGGAACGAGGTCGACGCGAACCGGATGGTTGGGGCTCAGGAGATCGATAACGCAACTTCCGTGGTCAAACGTCACCAGTGAGTCGAGGAGGCTTCGGGGCCACGGGGCGGTGTAGTCGAGATCGTGTGCCATCACTGCGCCTCCGTGCTCTCCGGAACCAGGACGCGTAGCGATTCGCGCAGCGCCGCGACCGCCAATCGAGAAGCGGCAGAGGAAGGCTTGACGTCCTGCTGAGGTGAATCCTGCAAGAAGCTCAAGGCCTCGCGCGAAGCGGGAGTGTCCACTCCGTTCAGCAGCGTCGCCGCATGTGCGTACAGTGCGTCGATGGTGATCTGCTCGTCGAGTGAGTCGGCGAGCGCGCCGACGGACTGTGGGGTGACCGTGATTGTCCGGGTGTGCCGGGTCGGCTGCCGCTGCTCGGCTACCAGGATCTCGCGCAATAGGCCCGCGTAGCGCGCACCATGCGGAAACCCCAGCGTCGTAAGCTCATCGCGCAGCGATATGAGCCAGCTCCTCGCGCTTTCATCCGGCACCCTGGCATCGGGAACTGCCGGGCACGCGGGGAAATCGAGCATCAGGTGGAGTGAGCGTCTGCTGTCCGCGCGGTCGGACAATGCGTCAGGTGCGTGACGCAGGTAGTAGTCGGTGAACACGGCTGCGAATCGCTCGCGCGCTGATCGATGTTTGTCAGGCGTGGAGAAGCGGTTGTGCAGCGTGGAGGCAACGAACGGCTGGTCAGCAAACCCGCCGTCGACGAGGGATCGGCGGAAAGCTGCGGTGAACGCCGACTCGTCGGAATGGGAGTCCTGCTGGGAAACGCGAAGATAGTGCTCCCACATGGAGTCTCGAAATTGGGACCAGTTCTTGTCACCGCGGATCCCCTGGTCCACGGTTGACGGCAGTTGCATCTGGCGGTAGCGGGCGATGGACCGTCGGTCGTCACTCCTGTCGATGCGTTCGGTCCACTCCCTTACCTGATTCGCGACGACCGAGTTGTCGTCGCTGTCCAACAAGGCCATGAGGCACAGGGCTACCGCGGTTCGGTTCTTCTCGATTTCGCGGTGCTCGGTGGCTTTGGGATCGGTTCCGACCAAATCGCCGAAGTCGAGGACCACCTTGTCTTGGTCGTACATCCACGATGTGGTGAGGATCAGGGCGGTACGCAGATGTGATGCTGATCGGGCGACGGTTTGGCGCGTGTGGTGGCGGCCGTCGGCGTTGAGTGCATCGAGGTTCCCGACGATCTCGGCCATCCAGATCTTCACATGGGTGGTCGACGACCACGCACCGAGCTGATCTGCGCCGAAGCGATCGGCGAGTTCGCCTGCAGCACGCTTGATCTGCGTGACGGTCCGGGCGTCGAGCTCGGGATTCATGACTGGTCGTTCTCCCACGTGACGTGTTCGGCGATGAAACCCTCGTTTCCCAAGTGGCCGGCACGTTCGACGATGAGGTCGATGATGCTCGATCGACCGCGTTCTGCGGCAGAGCGCCCGACCGTGGACAGGCGGGGTCGACGCATGTATGCCGGGTCGAACACGTCGACGACGAAGTCGGATGTCGGCACCGCGGTGAGGCGGCGTCGTCCGGTGAAAACTCTCCGCGTCGAATCGAACTCGAGCGCAAAGACGTCGGGAACACTCGCCAGGTCGTCGGCCTGGTAGCTGCGGGCCATCAACTGCACGGCGGGATTGGCTTGTGCCGAGGCGTCGAGGTTCACGGTCAGCCACGGGGTGCCCTGCTCGTGGCGGACGGTCCAGTTGATGTTGCTGTGTCGAGCCAGCGCGGTTCGCGGCGGTAGTTGCGCCCAATCCGCCTCCGAGGACCCGGACCGGGTCGGGGTGATCCAGATACCGCTGGCGCCCTCCTTGGTTCGGACAAGCTCGGGCCAGGCGTACGCGCGCGCGGACCGTACCGCGGACGCAGCGAGGTCAGCGTCGAGAACCTGCCAGTCGGTGGCGTCCAAGATGTCGGCGGCGGTGCCGTCTTCGGTGTCGATACGGTCCAGGAGCGCCACGGATTCGGCATAGCCGGGCGAATCGGGGGCGACGATGTCAACGGTGGCGCGCAATGCTGTGGTGAGTATGCCGAGTCGCCGATGTGCAGTACTTCCCGCTGTGGACCGGAGGTCGTCGATCACGCGGACCAGAGTGCGCGAATGTGGTTGTAGCAGCTGCTGAATCGGTGCGAGATCGGCGAAGAGTGGCTCGGCCAGCCAGGCCAGAGCACCGATTTCGAGGTCGAGGAGTCCTACATCGATATTGGGAACCTCGTCGGCTCCGCTGGGCCACCAGCGATGCAACCAGTATCCGACACCGAGCCGTGCGACGATGCCGGACAACTCACCCTGACGGGCGGGCGCGACATCGGGTGCTCCGGCGTCACCGTCGTCAAAACGTGCGACAGCATCGGCGGCGTCAGTGCCGTAAACGAGGTCCAGCCACGTCTGGGCTCGGAGCGGGTCGTCGAGCAACACGGTGGGTACGGTAGTGGGATCGGTGACGTCGACGCAGACGGTGCCGCCGTCGGCGCGGATCGAAGCCAGATGAATAGGTGGTGGCGCGGGTCGGTCCGACGCGATGACGATCAGTCCTCCGTCGCGTCTGATACCGACGTCGCCCCACTCGTTGTTCTCATTCTGGTTCATGGGAGTCCATCCATGCGAAGACATCTCGCAGTTCGAGAGTGGTGTCGGCCAGGGACGTCCATGTCTCCCATTGCCAGAGCAGCTCCGGTGACGGTGGTCGCTGCTGTCGTGCTGTGCGCCAGAAGGTCTGCCAGGCGACGGCGTCGTCGACGGCCTCCTGCACGAGTTCGACGGATTCGGCGAGGTCGCGGTACGAGGATTCGGGCGCGGATGATGGACCCGATCCGGTCGTCGGGGCGTACACCCTGGCATCGATCCGGTTGGTGACGGTGCGGGCCGTCCCGGTGAGCAGGTCGTGTGCAGCGGCGGCATCGTAGTCGGCGATGCCCCGTACGTCATGACCATGGATGCGCTTCCAGAGCGTGGACATGTAGTACGAGCTGGGATCTTCGGCAGCGTCACCGACGTAGGGTGTTGTCGCGGAACCAGATGATTTCTCGCGCTGCTCCTTCCACTTGGCGAAGCACGTGCGCACTCGATTCGCCACCAGGGTGTCGGCAACCTCTTGGCCGGCAATCGCGGTGGGTTTCTCGTCGCGCGCACCGATCATCGGGACGACCGTGGCGCCCAGCGCCATGACACATCGTGCCGCGTGGCTATCGACCCCCAAGGGGCGGCACGAGCGGTCCACTTCGAGGTCGAGCAGGTCGCGTTCGGGTGGGAGTCGGGTGCGGGTGGATCGTTCACCACGCAGGACCGATGCCAGTCGGCGTTCGACGCTGGTGTCGAGCCATGGGGTTGCCGGTCCCGCGGATCGAACTGCCTGGGGTTCGTCGGCTATGAGAATTGGCGCGGGTGACGGCGGTGACGTGGATGCCAGGCCCAGTGCGGCTGTGCGCCATTCCCACAACGAGGCATCGATGGCACGGACTGCTTCCCATTTGGCAGTGCTCGACGTGCCCGGGCCGACGAGTTCGTCGGTGGTGGCGGTACCGTCGCGCAACGCGCGATGCTTGGTGTCGAGGGCTGTGTCGTCGAGGAACCCGATCGCCGTCGACTCATAGCGACGCATATCGCGGTCGAATGTGGTCGGCTTGGGCCGCGGCGCGGACTCTCGATCGCGCCGTCTGGTCAAATCCTCGACGACGATGGCGTCGGTGAGGTAGTTGCGTACGGTCGCGATGTTGCGTGCCGCTGTGGTCGCAGCGACTATTTCGCTGGCTGTCTCATGATCGAGGGGTGCGAGGTATCGCGATTCCTCCCACGCGAGTTTCAGTAGTGCCTCACGCTTGTCAGCGACACCCAATACCTGACCGCTGCTCGATGTTTCGAGTGTCGGGAGCATCTCGGCGAGACGGACCAACCGTTCAGTCTGGGCGCCAACGGCCTGTCGGATACGTTCGGCGTTCTCCTCCGCCGTCCGGCTTTGATCCAGCTTCTCGATGGTCTTGTCACCCCGAATATGCACGTAGCCACGAAGTTTGGCGGGCAGCATGAGGTCATCGGCGATGTCGGCGCCGAACGCGGTGGGGAACAGGCTACGAATCGTACGATTGCTCGGGAACCATCCGTCGCCGTCACGCTGTGAAAGCGCAGGATGGACGGCCTCGGGCAACGCCGTCCATGCCTCGCGCCAGACTGATCGGATTCGAGTCATTCCGGCGGCAGGAGGCCGCGGTTGACCAGCGACCAGTAGTACTTGCCGATTCCGGTGAGTTCCACGGTGTCGCCGTTGTGACAACAGTCCCAGAGATCTTGATCTGGCGTCGTCGTGGCGACCAATCCACCGTTGCGGAACAGCTTGATGGCATCGAGCTCGCACTGCGCGGGGCTACCGGAGAACGGCTCGTAGACGACGCCCTCGCCGGTTCGTGGTTTGGCGCCGGCGCATCCGGGCACATAGTCATGTTCTGCGGTGAGCTTCTTTGCATGACCTTCGTCGAAGATCTGCACGATCTTGACGAGCTGCTCGCGCCGAAGTGGTGCCTTGACGCGTCGGATGGGACGAGCCTTGTCGACATGTGCCTTGAATGTGGGTCGCTGGGTTGAATCGGTGAATCCCTGCGCCGCGTAGGCGTAGAGGTCGAGTGAGGTGATGTAGCCGAGGACGTCGGCGGCGCCACCCTCAAGACCGCCGATGAGCAGTTCGGTGAACGCCCCCACCGGTCTCTCTCCGGCCCGCTCGACTTCGAGAGCCGGCTCGTATTTGCGGGCCGCGGTCAGGATGGCGAGACCCTCCCGGATCACCGCACGGTCGGGACGGAAGGGATCGCTGCCCACTTCGGCCCAGTCGGGAATGTGGCCATCCTCGTTGCCGACGCCGCCTGAGAAACAACAGTCCAGGATGAGGGTGATGCTCTCGGCTTTGGATGTGTTGACCAAGACCATCAGGTCATTGAACGACATCGCGACGTTGTTGTACGCGACGAACTCTCCACCCCAGGGTTGCGCGCGGCCGTGTCCGGAGTAGTAAAAGAGCAGTTCGGTGTTGTCGTCGACATCGGCGCCCACCAGGAGTTCGGTGACAGCCGCCTGAATCTGGTGGTCCAGGACTCCGCGGCCGTTCTCTTCGATGAGGCTGGTGACCTGCCAGTTCTCGACGGGGCCGTCGTGCGTGTCGTCGTGGGCGAGGACCCTCGCCATCGCGCGCGCATCAGACGGCGCCGAAGGCAGGCGGCCGGAGTCGAACGCCCGCTCGATTCCGACTACAAGTGCGCGTCGTTTGGACGTCATGGTTGAAAGCTCCAACTGTGAATGGCGGGTAGGACGAGACTATCGGAGTCAACGCCCGCGGGATCGGATCTGGGTTCGGGTTTCGCGGAGTGGCACCAGACCGTCGGCCGTGGCCGCGATCGTTGTTCGAACCATTCGGTCGACCTCGAACTGTCCGTAGTCTCGCAGTCGTTCGGCCCCCCCCGCCGTTCGGTGCGTGCTTGGAACCGGCCGGGATGGCATTTGTGCGCGTCTGATCGGGTTGCTGCGGTGTCGTGCCCACGTCGCATCCGCGGCGGTGAGTACCCGGATCGGTTCGGTGAGGTCGCCGAGCAGCAGCCACCGGGCGACGTCCTCGACGCTGAACCGAGCTTTCGCCGCCGCGTGCAGCAGCGCTGCGAGCAGTCGTTCGCCCTGGGACTCGAAGAAGAGGCTGGTCTCGTAGTCGGATTCGTGTGATTCGGCGGTCGGCAGCGATTGCGCACGACGAAGGGCATTGTCCCAGCTGGCGCATCCGGTGAGGGGCGACCACGACGTGGCCCGCACCCGTGGATGCCGGGGTAGGTCGTCGGGGGTGATCGCGAAAACGCACGCAGGTCCGTCGTCGAGGCGCTGATCGATGGTGGCTTCGAATACGCCGGGTTTGCTCGATGCGACGATCACAGGACGACGATGGGTCAGGATCGTCGGTACCAACTTGCCCGAGGTTTTGCCGCTGCGTGCGGGTCCGAGCCCCAGTGCGTGGGACTCGTCGTCGACGACCACCGGCGTGCCCGAGTGCATGTCGTGGCTGACGACGATCACAGCGCCACCGCGGCGACCCGACCACGACCATCGGTATGACGTCGGCGACTGTGAGCAACAACGGCAACACACCCCGAGAGAATGAGTGTGCCGGGGTGGGGTCGGATCGCCCGGACGTGGCGGTAACCGCCGAACGAAGGGCCGTAGGCGTCGAGTTCGGTGCCGACGTGGAGTCGACGTGCCTGCGCCACAGGGAGTTCCTCGGTGCGCCCGGCGTCGGCGGTGATGAGCACCTGCCGTCCGGGTTTGGCGATGCCGGTTTGACGACCCGACTCGGCTCGCATCGTCGATGTCGCGGTGTGTGCGCCGAGGGGTCGGGCACCCGGGATCTTGCTCGCGATGAACGCGACGAGGACGACGACGATCCCGACTGGCAGAAGGAGGCACTGAAGCGAGGCCAGCATATTGGTGAGCGCCCTGGTGACGATCAGCGCGGCGAGGAACAGCAGCACGAGCGCAGCCAGCGTGGCCCGGATTCCACTTGCCACGGCCACCAACGGTGTTTCGGACTCGGAGATCACGCGCCCGCGCGTGGTCAATGTGCCTGTTGTGCATCGGGTTCACTGCGGGATCCGGGTCTGGGCGCTGGTTGATGATCCGTTCACACGTCGCCGCCAGTCGGGTCGGTCCGGGGTGTGATTGGTCATGGTTCTCCTCAGGTCTGGGGTGTATCCCAGGGTGGAGGAGGTTGCGCGGGTCAGGAATTCACGTGTGATTTGGTGGGACTGCAGTCGCGATTCGCCCTAGCCCCGGCGTAACAAGTGTGAATTTCTGCAATTCACACGACTTATCAAGTGCCCCCTCCTCGGTGGTTGGCTCGTCGGACGCCAACACAACCACCGAAAGGAACGGCACCCATGTCCACAACCGACGACCTCGACAGCGAGGCACAACTCGAACCACCGCAGCAGACGGTTCGTGCTGAGGCCCCCGACACCGGCACCCGGGAGGGTCGCGAGCTCACCCACGGTGAGGTCCGTATCCCCATCCAGGCGATCACCGCGATGGAGCACCAACAGCTCGATCGCTCAGCCGAGATCAGTAGTCGCATCGCGCGGCTCAAAGCAGCTGCGACTGCGTGCGCTGCGTGGCTGATGAAGCGCGGCCTCACCGAGACCGGCACCTGGATATCGGATCAGGCAGCCTACAAGCGGCACCATGAAGCAGCCGTCGACGAGAAGAACGGTGACGACGTGGCATTGGCCCGCCGTCCCCGCATCGCGCAGTGGATGTACGTCAGCCTCTTTGCGGTCCTGGTCGTCGCCGATTTCTGGTTCTTCTTCGCGCTGTGGAGCGACGTCGAGGATTCGCCCGGGCTCTTATCGGCCGAGTCGTTGCAGGCCTTCATCTACGCCCTCATCACTCCGGTCGTGCAGTTCACCGTCGCGCTCGCGTTCGGCCGCGTCGTAGCCGCATGGTTGCATACCGGAAAGGGTATGTCCGACAAGGATCGTCGACTCCTCATTGTCGTGGGCGGCATCGCGCTGGTGTCCGTGCTCGCCGTCGTCTTCGGCGTGATGCAGCGGATGACCGTCCTGCACGCGGCCGATGGTGGGGTGTCGCTGAATCCGGTCCTGTTCTACTCGCTGTTCCTGCTCCTGCCGCTCGGCCTGGGCATCGCGGAGGCGCTCAGGCACGACCACGATGTCGCGATCGACGACTACCGACGCACCGCCAAGGACGCAGCGGCCGCCCATGTCGACGAGACCGTGGACACCGGGACGGCGCTCTACGAGGAATGGGTGGGTGCGTACGAGTCGGTCACCGAGCTCCGGGACGAGACGCGCCTGCAACTGCAGGAGCCGTTGCGGGCGGCGGCTGACCTGATCTCGCAGGAACGTGCGCATCATGGCCACGACGGTTCGTATGCCAAGGTTCTGTGGAGCAGCCACGAGGGGCCGTACGTAGGCGAGAAGTGGGTCGATATTGAACTGCCCACCGGTGCCGTCGATCAGGTCATCGACGGCCCGATACCGCGGGTCAACCTCGACCGTGTCAATCGGCTCGATGCCGCGATGACTGAGCACAAGCCGCCGACAGCTGGTGAGTGGATGGCTGAGGTCAAGAAGGTCCTCGTCCGCGGCGGCGACACCACAGCCCACGACGTCGTAGCCAACGACGCCCAGGTGGCCGACGCCGAGGACGTCGTCGACGAAGCATGGGGTCGCGAGCTCGACGAGAAGATGGATGATGCTCTTGCCGAGAATGATCTGAAGTCGAGCGATCGATGAGCGCGGTGTTTCGTGCGCCGGTGGGTCTGGAGCGGCCCACCGGCGGGCGTGCCCCGTCCCCGCTTCGCAGCCCGTGGCCGCTGGCCGAACCGATCGGTTCCAAGAAGCCCTCGCGTAGGGAGCGCCATGCGGCGCGTCAGGTGCTCGGCCGCGTGACGTTGGCTCCCGGTACTCCGTTGCGGTTGTGGATCATCGGCGACGACTCGGGATCGATGATGTCGGTGGCGGGACCACGCGAAGCGGCAGTCCTCGAGCTGATGCGGTGGGCGCAACGCCACCTGGGACCCGAGGACGAGATCGGGGTGATCGCGTTTGGCGGCGACGTGTGCGTACGCATGGAGCCGGTGTCGGTGCGCGACAAGATGACACTCGACGAGCCCGAACTCACTTCGTACGCAACGATGCTCGGCCCCACCTGGCAACTGATCGCGGGATTCCCGCGGACCCACAAGCTGACTCTGGCCGTCTTGGTCTCCGACGGTTTGGTCGCCGACCTCACCGGTCCGGGCAGCCGCGTCAATGCGATGGCGGCCGGGATCAACGGAGTCACTCTGCTGATCCCGTCGGAATGTTCGTTCACCGGCGGAGTCCCCGGCAGCTGGTCGGCGGCCTTCCCCGACGATCCGGCCCGCGTCATCGACTCGTCGGCGCCCGCGTTGGCGACCGAGGTCGTCGCGTCCATCGCCGCTCTCACCGGGCGGGACGCACGCGGGATCGGTCTGAGCGGTGCAGTACCTGATTCGCAATCGAAGGAGAGAACGTGAAACGCACGTCCAAGATTGCCCTCGGCGCAGCCGGGGGTCTCGTGGTCGCCGGGGTGGTCGCCGTCGGCATCCACGAGTCCGGCAGTTCGTCGCCGGCGTCACCCGGGGCAGCCGGGACCTTCGCCGCAGATCCGGCAGTCGCCGAGGCGCTGGCCGCCGAACAATGCAGCTACATGACTAAGCCCGGCGACGAGAACGGCACCAATACCGTTGTGCTGGTCAGCCGTACCGGACTCATGGGTGGGGCATCTCTGCCGACCCAACTGCTCGACGCCCTGGGAGAAACCAGCGGCGGGCAGGATGCGCCGGTGGGTTCGCTGACTCTGATCACGGTAGGCGGGAAGAACGAACGACCGCGTGTGGTTCTCGATGGTGCCGCACTCACCGACCCCAAGGCGGGAGAGAAGCGGGCGGAGCGGCTGGCCGCCAAGCTGCCGGCCTGTGTGACCGCAGCCCTCGACGCCACTCCGGGAGCAACTGAACCCGGCAGCGACGAACTGTTGGCCCAACAGGTCGCGGCGCAAGCCGCGCAGGACCGAGTGGTAGTCGTCTCCGACGGCGAGGCCAACACCGGATTGCTGGATCTGCGCATCCAGAACTACGCGCACGGAGACCCGGCGGACGCCGTGGCCAGGGTGGCCGACGCCGGACAACTCCCGAAGTTCGACGGCATCAACGTCACCTACTTCGGGATCGGTCAGAACCGCACCGAAGCCGAACGCACCTGGCTGAGGAGCTTCTACACCGAGATGTGTATCGCCGCCGGTGGCAGCTGCACCGTCGCAAAGGATCTTGTCCCGGTCGACACCGAAGCGCGGAACGTTCCCGCGGACCCGCCGCTGGAAGCGGTCACCGCGATTGCAGCGGGACCCAAGACGGTCTATCGCGTGGACTCGGCCGCGTTCGCGGCCAACTCCACCGACCTTGTGGACGCCGACGCGGTCGTTGCAGCGCTCACGTCGATCGCCGAGACTGCGAAAAACAACCGGGTGCAGAAGATCACGGTCGGTGGGCATGCGTGCGACGACACCTCGCCGGTGTCCGAGCTGGTGCAGATCTCGCAGCAGCGGGCAGACAAGATCGCCGGGCTCCTGCAGCAACAGGGTGTCGCCGCAGCCATCACGGCAACCGGTTTCGGTGCAGAGCAGCCGGTTTCAGGACCGGAGTCCGATGGCACGTATACGTTCGCGCAATGCGCCGCCAACCGTCGCGTCGAGATCGTCCTCGGATGAGCGGCCAAATGAACATCGAGTGCGATGGTGGCCCGGAGCACGAGCGTATCGACGTGCGCATCGACGCACTGCGGCGTCACAGCACCGAGCGTGCCGCGGAACTGCGGGCCGAACTGCCGACAAGATTGGCGGGCCTGCTGATCGAGGCCCCGGACGCCACGGTCAGCACGTCGCTGATCGTCGACGACGAGGGCATCGTCGATGCGCGTGTCTCAGTCACCGGCCGGTGCGTCGACGAGGTCGCGCAGGCGACAGACGCATTGTTGCATGTTGTCGGTGAGACCGACAGTCGCCCAAAGCCACTCACCCAGCACGATGATGTGCTGGGCGAGTGGGCGATCGTCCCCGACGACACGACAAGCCGGCTCGGGTTCACCATCGACGCCGCCAAGTGGTCGTCGGCGCCGCAGTGGTCGCCAAGATCGGTGCTAGACGCCGCCGGTTTAGCAGCTGAACTCTCGGCGATGGCCCACACCGGTATCCGGGTGGAGGCTCGCACACTCGACGGCGATACAACCCGCTGCCGGGTGCGGCTCACCGCGCTTGGCTCCACCGAAACCCCGTCGATTCAGTTGCGTGCCCTGGTGCGTCGCAGGTTTTCCGGTCTCGTGATCTCGGCCAACGCCGACGATCCCAGGATGTGGCTGACGGTGGAATCCGATGAACTCGCCGGAGTGGTGGCGATTCCCGTGGGAGGACCCGATCCGACACCGGGCTTCTACACCGCGCCGGCGGCACCGATCGCGGTCGGCCCGACTCGACGGCACGGCACCGGAACCGCGATCCGGCTCGGGCACGCGGTCACCACCATCGGCCGGCAACTGCCGGTGGAACTGCCCGAGCCCGAACGCCGTCGGCACGTCCAGGTGGTGGGGCAGACCGGTACCGGGAAGAGCTCCACGATCGCAGCCCTGGTGCATGAGATCGCCGCGGCCGACGAGGGCTGCATCGTGCTCGATCCGCACGGGACTCTCATCGACCGGATCCTGGCAGAGCTGCCGTCGGATTCAGCTGAGCGTACCTGGGTGATCAGCTGTGGAGATGTGGACAACCCGGTACCGATTTCCACTCTGGCCGAGTCGGATCCGGTGCGGCGAGACATCGCTATCGCCGACACCTGCGCGATCTTCCAGGAAATCTTCGACAAGAAGGAGACCGGTATCGTCGGCCCCCGATTCCAGGAGCGGGTCGCGATGGCGATGCGGGCAGGTCGAGCTCTTTACGGGGATACTGCGTCGATTCTGGATGTGCCGATGATCCTGAGCGACGACCTGGTGATGACCGAAGCCGTGACGCGCACCGACGACGAACGCCTCACCGCATGGTTCGCCAACAACAAGTCAGCCCGCCGGTCTTCTGATCACGGAGAGCTGGTTTCCTGGGTCAACTCCAAGTTCGAGCCGTTCTCGAACACCGCGGCAGTACGGGGGATTCTCGGATCGGGTTATGACGCTCTCGATTTCGCCAGCCTGATGGACGAGGGACAGGTCATTCTCGTCGACCTGTCGAAGGCCGATCTCGGGGAATCGGCGACCCGGTTGCTCGGCTACCTATACCTGAACCGGGTGTGGGCGGGTGCGTTGACGCGCAAACGAACCGATCGCTCGTTCACTGTCGTTGTCGACGAGGCGCAGTCGCTGCTGGCTGGTTCGCTCTCTTCGATGCTGTCGGAAGGACGCAAATTCGGCCTGTCGGTAGTGATCGCCCATCAGTTCTTGGGCCAGCTCGACGAGGACTTACGGCCTGCAGTCGATGGCAACGTTGCGACAACGATTGCCTTCCGCAGTGCGGTGAGTGATGCGGCAGCATTGTCGGTGCGGTTCGGTGGGCTTGTCGACACGACGACACTTACGACCCTGCCCGACCTTTCGGCTGTGCTGATGCGCAACAGTGGGCCTGCCGCGGTACCGCACACCTTGATCGTCGATCACAACGAACGAGTTGCCCCGCGCACCGGTGGCGAGCGAACTTCGTTCGACGACGAGATCATCTGCCGCACACATCGAGAACTCGTCGACCCCTATCGCGACCGGACAGCCGCCGCAGTTCGCGGGGTATCCCACGTCGCACAGACCCGGCGAGAACTGAAGGCCCGCGACACGGGCGCCCGTCCCGGACCGGAGTCCAACTTTCTCGCCGACTGGGTGGCAAAGCGAGAAGCGACCACAAGTACCGAACCGACAAGCACCGAACCGACCGAACCAGCGGAGGCATCATGACTTCAACCAACAATCCCGACCCCGTGATGTACTGCGCCATCCGGATGTTCCTGCCGGGTCTCGCGGACGACGACGCGGCGGACCTCACGCAACGTGCTTTCGCGCAGGTCGAGAAGCGGGTCGGGAGCAGACTGGCGTCGGGTCTGAGCGACGCGCAGCTCGAGGAATTCGAGAAACTCATCGACGCGGGTCGCGACGACGAGTGTGCGCAGTGGCTCGAACGAGAAGTACCCGATTACCCCCGTGTGGTGGTCGAGGAGCGGACTGCGGTCATCGCCGAGGTTGTCCGGGTCGTATCCGTAGACCTGGCTGCGGTCCGCGGCAGCAGGTTGTTCGACGAGATCAAGCGGACCGATCTGCACGATCTGCGGGAACTGTTTGCCGACAATGACTCCGACAATGACTCCGACAACGACTCTGACGATCCTGCGCAGGGTGATGACGATGCTGTACTGGTGAGGGTTCAACCCGATGGTCCAGTGGCGGTGTGGACCGAAGCCGACGCCGGGCCACGCCGATTCATCGTACGCTGCGAGATCCAGATACCGATCGGCGACGAGGCAATGGCCGAGGCAGAGCAGTTCTGCAACCTCTGGAACTCCGGCTGCCCGATTGTGACGCTGCGGCTACGCCTCGAAGGGGAGCGCCCAGCTCTCGCTGCCGAGGGCGGAATTCCGTTTGGAGCAGGTATGAGTCAACCGCAACTTGCTTATCACGTCGACCTGGCGCATCGGGCGATCGCGGAGACAGTCAGCGAGCTTACGCAGATGGCAGCAGCGGTTTCCGCTACCGCGTAGCGTCGCCCTTCTCCGGTTTTCGTACGATCTGGTAGCCAAAGCAGGCGGCGATCGCTGGGTAGGTTTCCCGCACGATTCGGCGGTTGTAGTTGGCGGTGCGGCGGTTCTGTGCTGGACGCTGCGACGTCGCGCCGTCGACGTAGTCACCGCTGAGGTTGCTGAGCTCATCGAATGTCAGGACGTCTGCGCCGGATCCGCTGTAGGTCGCGCAGCGTTCGATCTTGCGCTCGACACGCAGCCGCCGCTTTCCCAGTGTTCCGTCGTCGAGAACCGGCCGCTGGTAGCGCGGCCTGCGGCGACGGCTGTCGTCGGGCCACCAACGCCTCCGCCAGTCGGCATGTTCGCGCGCGGCGATCCGTTCCACCATGGCATCCGGGAAGTTGGGGTCATCGGGGGCGCCGGGACCCTCAAAACGTCGCAGCTCCCAGCCCTCGTCGTCGAGGAAGGTCAGCATGTTCTTGACGGCGCTCTCGCTGGAGTACCAGTTGGAGATGCGTTTACGTGCATTGCGGCGACTCGTCTTGATCCTCGTGCCGGCACCTACGAGATTTCTGGGCTCGGCGGGGATCTCGCCCCACCACTCGGCCAACTCTTTGCGCGCTGCGGCTCGCTCCACAGTCTTGGTTTCGCTGGCCAACGGCTCGCCGGGTAGCCATCCCTTGATCGCCCGGTCTTCGGCGAACATGAACTCGTAGGTCTGATTGAAGAGTCTGGCCCACTGCAGGCGGATGTCGTCGGTGACCAGATGCGCGTCGAGTCCGATCTCGTCCGGATCGACGTATGCGATGGTGCTCTCATTCTGTATGCGGGCGATCGCGGAAAGCCATTGGCGGCCCGGTACGACCGATACCGTCGAGTCAAAGCTGGCCATCGCCGTAGTGATGAGTCTGCCGTCGCCGACCACTACCGTCAGCGACGGAGGTGCCGCCAGCGTTGATCGGTCCTCCAGCACCCGCGTCATGACTGCGGAACTGTCCGCGCCCACGTAGATGCGTACCACTATTATTGTGTCGTCCGCACGGCTGTTGTCCCTGGCGGCGTCATCCTCGGTCCGCAGTCGTATGTCGATGACTTCGTTGGTTGTCTGGGTGCGCAGATCTTCGTTACCCCACATGAACTTTCGGCTCCACGATTGGCGGAGCAACCACCGGCGCAGGGTGGCCGAAAGTGGCTCACCTGTGGTGCGGTCCGCCGGTGCGTGGTGGTCGACGTCGATGACATCGACGACCACGGCGTCGATCAGCGGTGCGGTGGCGGTGTCGTCGGGGTGTGCTTTGGACATGGCTGCCGACCCTGTTGCAATTGCGTCTATGAGGTGGCATACATGTTCGGCGACGTTCTCTGCTGGGCAGGTGACGTCTTGGTCGGGCAACGTGGTCAGTCGCTGTGGCCGCATCGCCTCGACGAGCTTCGCGTCTTTGACGACGGAGACCACCGAGAACCGTTCGGTGACGTGGGTGCGCCGGGCGGCAGTACCCACCACGGATTGAAGATCGAGATTTCTGGAATCCGAGTCGGTAGCAATGACGACATTTTCGGCGCGAGACAGGATGTGTCGCGCCACTCCGAAGTCCCCGCACTCGGCGAAGGACCGCATTTCCACCTTCGGCAGAAGGTGCCCGCACGCGCGGGCTGCCTCACCGTCGGGCTCCTCGGTGATCAAGAGCGCACGGATCTTGTGCTCGGCGCAGGAACGTACGATCGCGGCGGCCGAATGACCTGAACCGACGACCACCAAACGGGGTCGGCGGATCCAGGACCGAGTCCTGTGCCAGGCGCGGGCACTGAGTTTGATGACGACGCCACTGGCCGCGGCGATGGTCAGGGTGAATGCGAAGACCGAGGCCGCGGCGATGCGAACCGGGGGAACCGGGTCGAATTGGTCACCGATCAGCGGAATGTAGCCACCCGTGAACATTGCCATCGTCGAGTACACCTGTTGGATAAAGGACTTCTGGGCCGTTTCATACGTGGTGGCGACCGCCCAGAAACCAACAAGCGCCGCCGAGATGGCCCATACCGTCAGGATGGTCGGCACCAAGGTGGGTATCGCTGTGCGCGAGCGGTAGCTGATCTTGTTCGACACAGACCTCACGCGCTGGACGGTGACAGCCCCGGCGGCCTGTACAAGCGTGAGCAGCGTGATCCCGGCCGCATGAAACCAGCGACCTGCCCGGGTGGGTCGACTGGGAGGTCGGATCTCCTCGTAGGTCTTGCTGAACTGATCCGCCGGTACCGGCCAGTGTTCGCCGGAGGCACCTTCGACGACCCAATCACCTTCGTGAGCGCGTGCGGGTCCTTCGAGCGTGACAAGCGTCTCCGGTGCGCTCACCTGGCGGGCTCGGAACATCCCGACGCGTCGATATCTACCGGGTGCGACGAACTCGTAGGAGCGGGGGAATAGTTCTGCGGCGACTGAACGCTGGTTGCCGTCGGTGTCAGTGATCCGCCAGTCGCCGGCTCTGGCCTGCAGCGTGTCGCCGTTCTCGGTCTGCCAGGTCCATGGGGAGTCGAGACGTACGGCGTCGACCTCGCCACGTCTGTTGAACTGCTTCCACTCGCCATCGCTCATGCGCCAACTCTCGATGCCTCTGATTAGGAAACGACGGCTCAGGTTACGTCAAATCCCTGGTAGAGATCGAGCCGACGTCGCGGGCCAATGGCAGAATGCATGCGTGCCGAATCTAAAGCCGCCGTTTCCCGCGTACCGGGGTTCCGACGGCTACGCCTTTGTTTCCTATGCGCACGCCGACGCCGAACTCGTGTATCCAATCATCACACGACTGCACGACGAGGGATTTCGGATTTGGTATGACGAAGGCATCGAACCGGGTGAGGAGTGGGCGAAGCGTCTCGACTCTGCAATCCAGGGCTGCAGTGCCTTCGTATTGTTCGTGTCCGCGGTGTCGGTTGCGCGGCCGGGGGTGACCAACGAGGTTCACGTAGCGCATACGACCAATAGGCAATTTCTTCCGATCCTGCTGGAGGAGGCGGATCTGCCGCCTGGAATCAGGCTGGCGGGGGGTCCGATCCAGGGTGTGACGGCATTCCGTCAGCCGAGAGACAAGACCTACGCAGAGGTCCGGGCGGCGTTGGCGAAGTTCGGGGTAGTCGTCGATGAGCACTCGCGTACGGTGCAGGTATCCGAGCCTGCGGTCACTGACCACGGTCAGGGACTACTGGCGGGTCGACCCCGCCGGCGCGCCAGGAATCTCACGGCCGGCGAAGCGTTTGTCGACCGCGTCCCCGAGAGCGTGGCTCTCCGAAAGTCCTACGAACGTCAGTACCAGCGGCTGATCGGCGTGGAACCGTTGCAGAGCGACGTCTTTCCCAATGTCCTGGTCTTCTTCGGAGGTGGTGGACTGGGCAAGACCGGCCTGTCGAAACGGTTGGAGCGTTGGATGTCAGGTGGACTCTCCGACGCGAAAGAATGGGGCGTGTGGCCACACCAGACGGTTACGTCGGTGCGATGGGACTTTCACACTTCGACCGGCAACGTCGATTTGGTTCAGCTCCTACTGACGTTGCGTGCATCGTTGGTGCCGTGGGGTCGGTCCTGGGGTGCGTTCGACATCGCGTTGGGGCGCTACCTTGAAGCCGTCCGACCCGGTCAGCAGGACAATCTGGGTTTGACGGGTAATGCCGAAGACCAGGTGCTTCGCACATTCAAGGGCGTCGCTGCAGAACTCGGCCTGAGTCCGATAGCCACGCTCACGCCGGCGTCGGTACGTTACGTCTGCAACGAGCTGCAGATGGCGCATCATCGCGAGCACCGGCTCTGGTCTCGCGAGGGGCTGACGGATGTCTTGACCGGCGCAGAATCGATCACGCAGGGATCCCAGAATCCCGATGTCGTGGTGGACCTGCTCTACGTCTTGAGTGAGGAGATCGCCGCGATCGCGCCTGCCGAGCGCCCTGTACTTGTGTTCTTCTTGGACCCGTTCGAGAGGGTCCAGAACCAATTGGGCGAAAGCGTTTTGGCGGACCTCATCGCCGCATTGCCGTTGGCGCTTTTTGTTGTCACTGGGCGGAACAAGCTGCGATGGGCAGAGCCCGGCTACACCCGATTGACCGTCGCGGGCCCGGCGGCGTGGCCAGGACTGGTCGAAGGAGCCATCGACGATCCACGTCAGCATATTCTCGGTCGACTCAGCGACGACGATACGAGATTGTTCTATCGGTCGCGGCGTGACCGCTCGCGCTGGAACATGTCCGACCACGTGATCGAGGGACTCGTCCAACGCTCTGGGGGCCTGCCTCTCCATATAGAAGCCGTCCTGAAGCTGACAGAGAATCTTCAGAAAGCAAATCCCGGAATCGAATTCACCGGCGAGGCTCTCAGTGGCGAGCTCCCCGACGTGGTGACAAACCTTGTCGACACGCTGACTCGTGAAGAAGCGGATGCTTTCCGGGCTGCCTGCGTCCTCCCTGCATTCGACGTGGCGTTGGCTGCAGCGGTCGGAAAGGTGCACGGGCAGGAAGTTGAGCGGGCGATTAACGACGCCCTCATCGAGAAGGACGAGTCGAGCGTCTATCCGTACCGCGTCCACGACGAAATCCGTCGTCTGATCCGACTGGATCGCACGTCCCGCGGCGCGTGGAGTGAGCAGGAGTGGAAAGACGCTGCGCGGCGCGGAATGGACGAAGCGATTGCACGTGTCGAAGCCGGCCACGCGCAAAGCTCGGACGAGACTCAGTTGGCAGGACTCGCGCTCGCGATCAATCTGGGGTTCGAGTGGGATCAGTATCCTTCGGGGCTCGCGAAGTTGATCCATGACGGTCCGTCCATCGTCGGTCTCGCGCCATTGATTCCTCCGTTGTCGGAGGCGAAAACCGGCTCTGCCATTGGCGATCTGATTCAATTCGTCCACGCGATGACAGTGTCGTACATCGATGCGGGAGACGTGCTCAAGGCGATCAACTCGCCTCATCCTGAGGTGGACAGGTATGCGCGCCTGTGGAGTGCATACCGCTTGCGGGCGGTAGCGAGGTTCGACGAGGCGCTCGCGGAGCTGCGAGAGCTAGTCCAGCGATATCCGGACAAGGCCAGAACCGCTCAGAATCAGATCGGGGTGACCCTTCGAACGTCACGGCGATTCGTCGACGCTCTCGATCACATTCGCAGCGTAAGGCCCGACAGGATCGAGGACTACGAGAGGTCGATCAATCGGCTACACGGTATTCCCGATTTGGACGCTGCGGGAACTGCGAGGAAATTGAGCGAGACCACCTCGCGCCGCTACCAATCTGAGCTCGAGGTCACTGACCTGGTTCGTCGTTCGCGTTTCGAGGGCGGCGTAGACCCTCGAGAAGTCGACATCGCGATGGAGCGAGCGCTCGACCGCGGGCAGCGGTCTGACTACCGCAATTGCCTGCTACTCAAGGGGTATGACGCTCTTGCCGATAACCAGCGATACGCCGATGCGTTGGCCCGGCTGGAGGAGCACATGGCATCGTACGGTTCAACGGCGCCGTCGGGTGTTCATTTGCGCTGTCTCCGAGCGCTGTTGACAGGTGATCCGGAGGACGCCCGCGCAGGGTATGAGACGCTAGTCGCACGGCTGCGCCCGCGAGGGACGGCCTGGATTCCGGCTGAGGTATGGCTCGAAGAACTGGGTTATGAGATTCCCCCGGTGGACTCGCAATGGCTCATCCCGTACGACCAGGTGCGGGCCAACTGGTTGGTTGTGGCCGACCGGATCATCGAACGGGCCAAAGGCAACGTCGGATGAACACCAACGCCGAACGAGCTTCAGGAGTCTTCGGCCTGTTCTGTGTGACGGGCGACGAACGCCTTGAGTCGCTGCTGCCACCTGGGAGACCGGCTCTCGGTTTGGCAACGTTCGGCAAGGGCGAGTGCCTCGGCGACGAGTCCATCGTCCAAGATCTGGCGCTCGTATAGTTCGAGTTGATCGGTGATCCTGCTACGTAGCCCAACATCGGACAGATCGAGGCTTTCGAGGGCGACGAACGCTTGGGCGATATCCATTTCGAAGAGGCTCTGTATGAGACGTCGACCGAGGCCGACGTCGGTGGATCGATTGGCGATCTCGACCGCGTTGCGGAGGAACTCGGGGTCAGGTGGCCGAGTGGTGTACAGGTCCACGAGGCGGTCGAATGCCAAGCGTTGGACTCCTTGCTCGGCTGAGCCGAGGAGATCGGTGGCCAATTCTTCTGTTGCAGCGGATAGTTCGGCCAGCGCGGAAATCGCGCTCTTTCGAGAGGTCTTGTCGGCCAGATCATCACCGGCCAGATCGACCGCCCACTGAATTTGTTGCGCAGACAGTGCGGATGGGTCGGAAGACATCTTCAGAAGAAACGCGCGCCGGCTCTGCTGCTCGATGAGCCCCAGTCCCAGCTGTAGGAGCCGGCCCAGTTGGCGGCGTAGCTGTTCACGGAAACCGGACTCGGGGAACTGGATGATGGTTCCCCGATACTCGCGCTCAACCATGCTGAGCGTCGTGACCAGGTTGCTGTCGTCGGCGTCGGCGAGGGGAGCGGTGCCCGTCGCCTGGACGAGAGTTAGATATCGGGCGTAGGTGCGGTCGAGGCAGAGGATGAGGAACGGTTTCCCGCTGGAGACGACCTCCACGAACTCTGTCTGCCAGGTGATCGTGCCGAGTTGTTCCACGATCACGAACACACAGAGGTCAGCTGACCCGACCGTGGCCCGCGAATTGTCCTCCCAGGTGGCGGTGGAGGAGTTCACGTACAGGATTTCTCCCGAGAGATAGTGAAGGGGACTACCTCCGATTTCTTCGACGACGACACGGAAATCGTCTCGGACCAGCTGGGTGTCGCGAGCACCGCAGAGCATGACGTCAAGCACCGGCTTTGACTCCTCTGTGACAACCGCCGTGGCTATAGCAGTTGCTTGAGCTTGAGGGAGAGGCCGACTCCCTTGGCGTGGCGTACTATGCGACCGGCCTGGCGATCACCCCGGTAATGTCCGCTACGGTCTTCGTAGTGGGTGAACTTGTGATCGTGATCCAATTCGAGAATGTCGTCTTCGGTCATTGCGCGGACGGTGCAGTCTGACTCTCGTTTGGTGACGCCGGAGTTGAATAGGGTGAAATCGCCCCACTGCCATACTTTCAGGAGTTCTCCGTTGGTGGCCAGCACCCAACTGTTTGTTTCCTCGTACTCGTATGCCTTGTGCCGCTTGCACTTTCCCTGTGTTATGAAGTGGCGCGTCGAAAACAGAACCCAATGGCTGCCGACTACTTCAATAGATCTTTCATGCGTTTCGTGGGCTGTATATGTCTCCTTCTTGAGGCCAAGAAAGCCTACTGACCGGATCTTGACTACAGGAACATAGACCTGTGTGCACTTGGTCAGTGGTTCAGCCGGTGCGGTGGTCGTCTCCCGCGCCACCCGGCGGGCGTAAGCCCGAATACGCCTAGTGTCCAGTGTGCTCGCGGCGTACTTACCTGGCACGTTGCTGGTCATCGAAATTGCTCCGTTCACAGACGTTGTCGGTTCTCCACTGGAGGGTATGTCGATGATTGACCACACGCTAGGCAGCGAGGTGGTTGATGGTCGGATTCACCCGTTTGGGGCACAAAGTTGCTGCACAGATCTGATCTGTCGGTTGTAGACTTCAGACCACGCGCACGGGACACCTTCGTCCCGCCAGAGATGAACAGGAAGGCTGGACATGGCTTGTGCTTGTCAGAAGGAAGGCAAATCGCTCTGTCAGTGGTGTGCGGAAGCAATCCGCCACAATATTTCGAACCACAGCTGCAGTTCGTTCGGTACCTGTGACTGAACGAATCGTGCGGCGATAGAGTCCCTGGCGTGAGCGTTTTCGATAGCTACTGGGATCGTGCTGTAGAGAATCAGAAACTCTTCGATGATGGCTTTGCCCGATCGGTTTCGGGTTTGCGTCGCGAAATCGCAGCGATCCAGGATCTGGCCCGTGACGTGGCTCACGAGCTCACCCGCACTGGTGTGAAGCCGAACGCAACGGTCTGTGATCTGGGGTTTCGACTCGCAACGCGACGGGGTCGATCCCGCTCCATTTACATCGAGCCTTCCGGTGTCCCGCAACGCGCTTGGCTCGTCCAGATGCGCGCAGGCCCGTATCTCAGGCTTGCCGTCGACGGGTCAATTTGGGAGCAACGTCAGGTGCGCTGCCCGATTGAACAGGGTGTAACCTACAGCTTTCTTTGTCCTGGAATGGAATCCATTATCGTGCGGAACACCTTCGGTCTGGCAGTGCCTGAACGAATGGACTTCTCCTCGGCAGTCACTTCAGCCTCTGTAGCAGATTATTCTGGCACATCGCGAAGGGGCGGCCGGCTGAAATTGCGGTTTATGGGTGACGCCAGGCCAGACGCCTGGGGGTGTGGTCACCAACACCCCATCCAGAACTCCTCGCAGCATGTGCACTGCGCTCCCGCCCCGAATGCGGAGTGGCAATTCAACGACGAAGACGAGTTTCGTTGGGGTGACCGAGGTCTTGTAGAAGTGGGGACGTCCAAGAGTACTGAACAAATCGAACCGCACTCTGTGACCGGTGCCCTCCGCAGTCTCTTGTCCGGCAGAAGCTGAGTCGCGCCCATGGCCACACACTACTTGACAGGGGTCCGCTGATGGGGCGAGGAGGCGACGACGACGTTGTGCGCCAGATGATCACCAGCGCGCGTGATGCCCTCATCGACGCAGAGGCGCACTTCGCCGAGGCTGCAAGATTCTTGACGATGAAAGGGGTCGCTACCGACATCGAGGTGGCGCACCTGTCCATGACCCGGAAACGAGGGCTTCTAGGCAGGAATTCGCCAGTGATAGAGGTCAGCGCGTCACAGGTAACGCCGGCTTGGTACTTCAATCTGTTCCTGGTCGCCGACACACGCTTGGGCGTCGACGGATCGGTCTGGTTTCGGCAAGGTCTGTCCCGGAAACCTACGAATGCCGCGGTCGAGTTCCGGTCTCCGCCAGGTACGTCGTACATAACAGAAAATGGCAAGAACGCATGGAGCTTCTATGAGCCATACGACTTTCGACGCGCTATAAAATTGTTGTCTGAGAAAGAGAGTCTCACCGAGACTGTACGCCGCACCTCAGATGGACTTCACATCGACCTCGAGTTCCCGGGCGCAGCGATCGAAACTCGCAGTGGCAGAACACTAATTGAGTATCGGGGACCTTCGCTACAGTTCGTCAATCAGACTCGAGGCGCCCTCGCGCGCTGCGTGCCCAGCATGGAATCACTCTACCTGACCGGTCGCTACGACAGCCGGTCCGACTGGGCATCGCTCGCTGACCTGACTGGACATGCAGTCGGACGAATGGCGCAGCGCCGGTGAATCATTCACGGCGTTCCTGGCTTACGGGATCGGAAAGGAAGTTAATCACCCCATCCGAGAGGAATTGCACCATGATCCGGTCAACCGTCGTTTCTATGCAAGCCATTTATACCTGTCGCGGATGCGGCACCTAAATTGCCTACCCTGGCCGGTTCACCAAATACTCGGTGTACCTCAAGCTCGATCAGCCCGATATCTGCCTGCCAGTGGTAGCGCCAGTATCCAAATTGCATGTATGAATAGGAGTGTTTGTGATCGATGCAACGCAGTATCAGCAGCTAACGAGAGCAGTCTTTGCCAACGCGTCGGTCGGCGCTGGTGAGTTGACGCCGATGATCCAGTACACCAGCAGCGGGGTTCTGGCGATCGCAGGAGAATCTGTCGGGAGGATCGGCTTCGGAATAGCTTCGGAAATCAGTCCTACGGCAGCACTTCTCGAGATCTTGGACGAGACGAATAAGCTGATGGACTTCGGGCATTACTGGCTTGCTGCGGGCGCGGACAACGAGAATTGGAGTCTCGTCTGCGGCTTCAAGATTCCCTATGCAACAGCGACTGCCGAGCACGTTGTCGAACTCGCATCCGGTATCGCAAATGGTGGAAGCGATGCGATCGCCAACGTTGTCCGTCAGAAGATTGCGTCAACGCCGCATCGCCCGTATTGGCTGGACGACACGGATCCCGGTGCGCAGGCGTTGGTGGCAGGTCCCCGATAGCCGGTCCAGTCGGTTCTAGAGCCAGTTCCTACTTGCAGTTGATCAGTCGATCTCGCAGCCCACGGGGTGATGCCGGTGGGTGCAGCCAGCAGCGTACTCGGCCGGAGTGCGGTAGCCCAGTGCCGAGTGGCGGTGTCGGTGGTTGTGGTCGTCTTTGAAGTCGCCGATGACCACGCGGGCCTCGAGCAGGGTGGGCCAGCAGTTGCGGTTCAAACACTCGTCGCGGAGTCGGTTGTTGAACGACTCGATGAACCCGTTGTTCCACGGCGTGCCGGGCGGAATGTAGGAGATGCCCACCGACCCTGCGCAGAACGCTTGGAGGGCCTCTGAGATGAACTCAGGGCCGTTATCCATGCGCAGCACCATGGGTGGGCCACCCCAGATCGCGAACGTCTTCTCCAACTCCTCGATCAACCGGTCGGCGGTGATCGAGCGGTCCACGATGTTGAGCAACGACAGGCGGGTGTGCTCATCAACCATCGACGCGATCTTGATCTTGTGCCCGTCGACGGTGGAATCGAACTGAAAGTCCAATGCCCACACCACCTTCGGTGCGTCCGCAGCCACGATCGGCACCGACGATTGACCGGCCCGTTTGCGGCGCGGCGCGCGGCGCACCTGCAGTCCTTCTTCCTTCCACAGCCGGTGCACCTTCTTCTTGTTCACGGTGTCGCCTTCGTCGAACCGCAGCCAGGCCCAGGCTCGCCGGAACCCGTGGCGCGGGTTCTGACGGGCGTAGGTGCGTAGCTGCTCGCGAAGTCCGGCATCCGGGTCGGCCGGAGTCTGCGCTTGCGGTAGTTGGCGGTAGGCTGAGCGGGCAAGCCCAACCACCTTGCACGCCTTGCGTTCTGACATGTTCATCACGTCTTTGAGCATGTCGATCGCGGCGCGTTTGGCGGTCGGGCTCAGAATTTTCCCTTCGCGATCTCCCGCAGCGCGTCCTTCTCCAACTCGGCATCGGCCAGCAGCCGCTTGAGCCGGCCGTTCTGCTCACGCAGCTCCTTGAGCTCCTTCGCGGCATCAGCGTCCATACCGCCGTACTGGCGGCGCCAGTTGTACAAGGTGGCTGCCGACACCTCCAGGTCAGCGGCGATCTCCTCACCGGTCTTGCCCTGCGCAGCCAACTCGTCGGCCCGTCGCAGTTTGCGCACAATGTCCTCAGCCGAGTGACGCTTGCGTCCTGCCATGATCCCCATCGTCCCTTCTCTGCCCTCACCAGGGCAATCAGGACTCTAAAACAGACCGGACCGGATCACGGGGAACACGCCGTTGGTCCTCACCAGTCATCTCGGCTAGCAATGAGGCAGGGCTGCCTGGACTCGATCCGCCGATGCGTGTGTGATCGGTCAGCGGGGGCAGGGGAAATCGACACGCGGCTCCCGGCTCCAGGCCTCAATCGTGGTATCAACGGGTATGATGGCGAAACTGCGCCTTGTGCCGCCCACCCTTGAGGTATTTGTCCTGTGGCATCCCGACGACGAGATCGGGGTCACCGTGGCCGATACTCTGCTGACCCACTTCCACGGTCCTGCCTTCTCGGGCCTCGTCGGTGGGGCAGTTGAGGTATACACGCGTAGCGCGCCGTGGGCTAGCCCGGATGGCCCGCCCCGTCCACTCCCGTTTATGTCCGACGCCGCAGATGGACCGCCTGCGTCGGTGACGACCGTCGTCGTCATCGTCCATGGCGTGAATCTTGCGCAAGCCGCCGAGTACGACGACCACTGGGCCGAGTATCTCTCGCAGGTAGCAGAGACCGGCGAACAGAATCCCCATGTGGCCGTGTTCGGTGTGGTTGCCTCCGATGCGGTGATGAGACAGGGAACGCGTCTGAACACCTTGTTCGGGGCCAATCAGGCGCTCTCGCCTCGCGGTTTGATCGACCCCAGAGTTCTCTGTCGTGACCTGTGTCATTCGATAACCGGCTTTGTCTCCGGCGCACCACGTGAACGGTTGCGCGTGTTCATCAGTTACACAACACGTTGCAACGCCGATGACGAAAGCGGACACCTGCGGGACCTGGTCTCGGCCGTGCGCGATGGCATTGCTGGAACCCACATGACGACGTTCTTCGACGAGGCCGATATCCAGCCGGACTCCCGGTGGGAGGACGAGGTCACGCGGCTGGCGGAGACCAGCGCCCTGTTCGTGGTGCGCACCGATCGGTACTCGAGCCGGGAATGGTGTCAGCGCGAAGTGCTCGCTGCCAAACGGAGCGACATGCCTGTCGTCATCCTGGCGGCGTTGTTCGAAGGGGAGGAGCGAGGGTCCTTCCTCATGGATCATCTCCCGTCGGTGGCCTGTGACCCGACCGACGAGCATGCCAGGATGGCAGCGATCGAGGTGGCTTTGTCCAAACTTGTCGATGACGCGCTCAAACGCGCGCTCTGGCGGCTCCAGCGTGAGCAACCGGAGATGGACGCATTCGACTGGCTACCTGCCAACGCCCCCGAGCCGGTGACCCTCGCACGCTGGCTGCGGACACGGGATCCTGCCGAGATGCCGACATCCGACGATCAGATCTACGTTTTACATCCCGATCCGCCTCTCGGCCCGGCGGAGGTCATGGCACTCGACGACGTGCTAGCACTGGGTGGATTGGACGGTCTAGTGGAGATTTTCACGCCCCGCACCTTTGCAAGTCGTGGCGGACGGGTCCGCAGATGAAGCGGGAAGATCCGGCTCTTGTCGCCCAGAATGCCTTGGCGGGCAGGGTCATCGGGATCAGCGCCTCGGACAGTGCCGACCTGGACAGGCTCGGGCTCACGTCGCGTCACATCGAGCTCGCGGTGGGTGAACTAACACGGGCTTTGCTGCTGGCCGGTGCCTCGGTTGCCTATGGCGGCCGACTCAAGCCCCTGGGCTTCACCGGATTGATGGTCGAGGAACTCCGACGCTACGCAACGACGCGCCGCAGCGCCCTGGTGCTGTACGTGGCGTGGCCACAGCATGCCGACCTCACGGCCGCCGAGCTGGCAGAAGTGAGGGACTTGCTGGGAGTGTCGGGACGGCTGATGCTGCTCGATCCGGCCGGCAACGACTTCCGACGTGCACGCGGTGCCACCGCCGGGCCGTCGATGGACGTCGGCGCGGCACAGGCCTATACCGCGCTGCGGCGGAGGCTTGTTCGCGATACCGATGCGCGTGTTGTGCTGGGTGGACGGCTCCGCGACGGAGCGAAACCCGGTGTCCTGGAGGAAGTGGCATTCTCCGTCGGGTCGGGACAGCCGGTCTACATCGCCGGAGGTTTCGGTGGTGCTGCGACCGCGGTCGGCGCGCGACTCAGTCCCGACACTTTCGATTGGCTGCCCGGCGACCTGCCCCACGGAATCGCAGGGTCTCTGGTTCAGCAATCCCTGGCCGAATGTGCAGACGAGGCGAAGACCGCCGACTGGTCAGTAGCATCCGACGGGCTCGGTGACGCCGACAGGCGGTGCCTGCACGCGACGCATCGCCCAGGCGAGGTCGCTTCTCTCGTGGTGTATGGGCTCGCCCGACGATTCGCCTGAGGCTGACCTCCGTGGTGGCCTATCCCGCAGGGCCGGAGTCAACTCAGCACCCGCGCACTCACCAATCGCACTGTGTCGCCGTCGATCTGCCATGTGGACTCTGAGGTACCCGACGCGCAGCAATTCGGGTCCGCGCTGCGATACCACTGCTCCTTGACCGTCAGAGTGTCGCCCGCACGGGCGATGTCCGTGACGATCGTGGGGTGTTCGCCTTGCTTCGGTTGCTGGGCGGGCAACTCGGCGAACACGCGGGAGTTGTCGCCTTCTTTGGCGAAGAGTAGGTAGCTCGTTGCGATATTGCCAGCTGCCGTGCCGCCGCCGTTGTCGCAACTCGCCCGGTGTCCGAGGAGGGTTGATCTTCCAGGGGCGGTGAGATCGGTAGCTTCGGCGAACATGAAAACATGAACCTTCCCCCAGGAAGAGGACTGTGTTGTCGCTTCGAAATCCGACAATTGAACGCTTCCAGGTACACCGCAAAAGGCTGCGGTGATCGGAACACTGGACCAGCCCTTTACATCTTTCGGTGTTGGAAAGTCCACGGCCGCAGTCGACGCGGCTGAATCTACTGCGGCTGTCGTGGACACCTCGGAGACTTCGGGCAGGTCGGTCTCGGCGGTGGGGGTGATGGGGTCGGCCCGGTCTGCGGAGCCGCAGGCACAGACGGCGAACAGCCCGGCGAGCACTGCTGCGAGCAGCAGACGCGGAGCGCGGATCAACGACTGCATGGTGCACTCATTTCTTCGCCGGGAAGATACTCGTCCCACTCGGACTGCGTGATCGGTCGGGTCCGCGTACAGATCTGATTGAGCACCCGATCCGGATCGAGTGGAATGACATACGAGGTCTGATCGACGCGGTCGGAGATCGCAAGGTAGTCGCCCGAGGGTGAGATGTCGAAGCTCTGACCCAGATTCGACAGGGTGGTGTCGATCGCCATGATCTCGGTGGGCCCTACCATCGTGGGTAAAGTCCACAGGGTCAGGATGCCGTTTTCGTCCATTGTGCCGAGAAGACTCGAGCTCGTCTGTATTTCGGTTAGTCCTGATAGGTGACGGGATCGAGTCCATGTTTTCCGGACCGCCGCGTCGGAGATTCGGTAGCCGGTGAGTGATAGCCGGTGAGTGAACCTGAATTCTCATCTCCTACCACGAACGTGGTGTCGTCGACGAACGCGAGTATGGGCGACAAGGTGGGGATCGCACCATAGGTGCGCTTTCCATCGGCAGCCATGATCTCGACACCTTCGTCCGTGCATATGGCCAACCGCTTCCCCGATGGTGAGAAACTAGCGCAATCAATGTCTTTCGATACCACGGTGTGCGGATCGCGAAAAGGTGCGCCGGTGTCGGAGTAGGTCCAGCGCACCGCACGTGCTTCCGAGCTCACGAGTACATCTTTCGACCCGGGGATGGGATCTACTCGTGCTGAGCTGTCTACTGGCCACTCACTGTTTTCCGTAGCAGCCCGTACCGAGTTGGAATGCGGATCGAGGACGCCCGTTCCCGACTTTGTGAGGATAAAATCTCCAGATGGCCCGAGAAATATGGCCTCACTTGCGGCGGCCGGTGTGAGTGAAATCTGTTGGCCAGATCCCAGGTCTGTAAGTTTCGGCGGGGTGGTACCCGTCAGGAGTCGCTTGCCATCATCGGAGATTTGGGGTTGCCTGCCTGGAACCGTAGTCCCACCGGACAATCCAGCACGCTGAGCGCCCCTGATTGGCCAGATACGGACCGCGCTGTACTCGTTGCGCTCGACCTCGTTGCCGGCGGGTGCATTGTCTACGCCGGATGGCCTGAAACCACCCGAGAAGGTCGCCACCGCAGTCCCGGATGGATTGAAGGAACTTTCCGATACCCCCGTCACCCGCCCGGGTAGTGCATCGCCGCCGATGGGATGAGTTGGATCGGTGATGTCCCACAATTGACTGCTCCCCAATCTGGAGTGGGAGACCAACAAGGTGCGGTCATTGGGCGAGAAAGACGCGCTGATCCCAGACGCTACAAAGCTACCTTGTTTGAGTGGATGCTCGGGCGATGATATGTCCCAAATGGTTCCGGTGTTGTCTGTTGTGAGCAGCAGCTTCTTGCCGCTGTCGCTGACGGTTATGGCCCTGTCCTCGGCGGGAATTCTCCCTCTGAGGGCAAGCCCCTCGCCAGACCATGTCAGGACAGCAACAGTGGTGGTGCTCTCGCGGGCGACTGCTACGCGGCCGCTTCGGCTGAAGGTGAACGTGCCCAACCCGTTACTGCGGAGGGCTGTGAGGTTTGCCTCGTGCAGTGTATCCGCCAGTTCAGCAACCGCGAGACCGTTGTCATGCTTGGCAGCCAATCGTGCGCCCGAGGGATCAAAGAAGATCTGACCAATCATTGCGTCGCTGTTCAGCGATGAACCGTTTGGCGGAATGATGAGTCGGGACTCGACCGTGTCGACCACAGTGTGATCGCGCGAAAGGTGGATCAGCTGGACATGTCCATTACGACCGCCAGTGGCTACGAGTTCGCCGTCCGGACTGATGGCCACAGACAGGGTTGGTCCGGACACGCTTGGCACCATGCCGATCTGCCGGGCCAAAGCGACATCGTAGATGGCAGTTCCCGCGTCTGAGGCGACGGCGACCATCGAACCGTCTGCGTTGAACTGTGCGTCGCGGGGCAAACCTGAAATCGGCAACACGGTGGGAAGTCGGGCGCTCTCGAGCAGCCCGGCTTTGACGAGGTCGCTGTAATCGTAGCGCGATGCGGTCGCGAGGAGTTGTCCGGCCAGGTCGGGGTCGCGATCACCGAGTGCGCGTGCTTGGGCGACCAGGGATCGTGACAGCGCGGAGTTGAGATTCTGCTCTGCCCTGATCCTTTCGCGAGCCTGCAGAACGCCGAGGACGAGCGCGACGACCAGGAGGAGCGAAAGGACGCTGATCACTGCGCCATACACCCATCGCGTGCGTCGTCGTGACGCGAGGTCAGCGAGGTCGGCTTCTCGCTGGCTCACACCGCGGATCGGTGCGATCAGCCGGCTGAGCACTGCCGACTTGAACTGCGGCTCGGACGCGAGCTTTGAACTGTCGACGCCGCGCATCCACCGGCCATCGATACAGAGCGGACTTCCCCGGAACAGGTGGTGGAACCTGGGGTTGATCGCGGTGGAGTCGGGCGTCACCTGGTGGTCGTCGTCCCATGACAACGAACCGCCCGTCAGGACCACCAGAACCGAGCCCACGCCTCCGCGGGTGAACCACTTTTCGAGTTCTGAATCCACACTTGCCGATACCGCGGATTCCGGACTCGCGAGCAGGATCAGGAACCGCGACGAGTGGAGTGCGCCGATAATCGCCTGCGGCAATTCCTCGCCGGTCACCAGGTCGGTGTCGTCGCGAAAGACCTGTGCTTCGGGGTCACGCCGCCGCAGCTTGCCCCATTTCTGCAGACCCCTCTGTATCTCTTTGGCAATTTCGATATCAGGGTTGCGTCGGTACGAAACGAAGGCATCGTATTTCGGGACGCTAGCGGCCTGCGGTTCTACTGAGCTTGCTTCCTCGACGCTCATTAGCCGTACAGCCCTAACTCTCCTGCCCGAGCGAGCAATTCGTTCGCACGCTGTCTCTGATGGGTGAGATCTGCGGCTTTCACGTCCACCCCGATCTGTAGGGCGGTACCGTCGTTCGTCACCGCCAGTATCTGGGAACCTGACGAGTTGAACGCCAGTCCGCGGACACTGCCCGTGGCCGGCCGGACGATGACAATCGGCTCGCCCGTGTCGGTGGTGAACACGCGAATGGTGCCGTCGGCGAACCCGAAAGCTACGAACTTTCCGTCGTCGCTCAATGCGGTCGCCGCCGCGCGGTCGATCGTCTGCCACGGATACACTAGTCGATCCCATCGAGGCTCAGCAGGATTAGTGAAGTTTCCGCGTGCTCCACAGCCGGCGTTACCGGCGGCGTCGCCGCCGTGATAAACGTAGTTGCCGTCATGCGACACGATGAGTGATTCCATGTCCTGAGGGCAGCCGGTCCCGCTGTCGGAGACCAAGCTCATCGACGCAGGGTCCATGTGGAGGACCAGCCCGATATTGGTTCCCACGTAGAGCCGTGAGTCGGTGCCGGTGACACTTGTGGCTCGTAGCGAATAGGGTAGCGGCGTCAATGTGAAGCCGCCGTTGGTGATGTTGAGAAGCCCAGCGCCGGCATTGCCGCATGCTACATAGACGATTTCGGGGCTGGCCCATGCAGAATCAAACGGTACACATCCCGGGAGGCCGAAGGTTCGTGTGGCGCTGTCGGTCAGTGAGACGAGTATGGCTGTGGCCTCTCCGCTGGTGATGTCCACCGAGGGTACGACGGCGTTATTTCCGTCAGCTGACAGCGCAATGTTCGTGGTGGAAAGGGCTGGGCCAGCACCGGGTAGTGTTTGTGTGCGCGCTACCGAGCTGTCAGGAAGGCTCATGGTGACCAGCGTTCCCGAGTCTGTCAGGACAAGCGCCTGATCCGTGTCTGGGATCGCGACGGCATCGCTGAAGACGCTGTGGTTTGAGGCGACCCGCGACCCGAATGGTGTGGGCCAGTGAATGATCTCACCCCCGACGGTCAGCCCAGACACGCCATCATCGTCTACGGCCAAAGCGGTGAGGTTGCCTTTGCCGCCACGAAGACGAAGCGTGTCGTTCCCGTAGTTCACGTCATGCGCCACCACGTCGGGCCCGTCGGCAACCAACAGCCACTCTTGTGCCGGGCTCCATGCCATAGCTGGAGTCGACGTGCTCAGAGTGATGGTCCGGTATGGCTTTCCGTCGCGTTCCACAGTGATCGTGCGTCGGCTGTTGTCGAGTTGGGCCACCATCCCAGACGCCGGCGCTGTGCCCGGGTGCCGTGACTCGTCGAGGTTGCGCTGCAGCTGCGGGGCGGCGCCTTCGGCGGTGACCGCATCAGGCAGTGGAACGCCGAACGCGCGACTGAACTGCGCTCGGTCCATGGTGCCAGAGGAATCAGATTGTGACAGTAGATCAAGATGCACATAGGGGTTGGTCTCCCACGCCGCCTCGTACTTCTGTTTTCCGGAGAAGGACTGGGTGGCGTCGTCGATATTCTGTTGCGCACCGTGCAGCCCATTGAACACGGCAATCCCGCCCAGAACGAGGACGACGGCAGCGAGAGATCCGGCACGTCGCCACGTTTTGCGGCGTCGCTGGCGACGCTCCGATGCAGTGAGGTACGCCGATACTTCGGTGGGGATACGTGTGGCTTGGCGGCGGGTGAACCCACGATACTTGGCGAGAGTTCGGCCGGAAGCCAGTACTCGCTGCTGCCGACCGTGGTGGGCCCACCGATCTGCACGTTCGAACAGCTCACTGCGGGTGCGTTCCTCAGGCGGAAAATGCAGGATCATTGTGACCAACTCCGCGGTGAACCTATCGAGATCACTACCTGGTGGAACCATGAATTCTGGGGCAGAGCAACTCTGAGCGATCTGAGTCTCGGTTTGGCAGTTCTCCGACGAGCGCCACGCAGGTGTGTCGATCACGACGAAGGCGGCAGCCCCCCAGATCGCTGTGGTGATCTCGGCCATCCATGGCACCGTGACCGGGATGTTGCGCTGGTCGATCCATACGGCACTTCCGCGCGCGCGGAGGCGGTCAGCAAGTGCAAGGGCCGGGCCGGCGCCGTCGGTCCGGCTGTAAGAGATGAATATGTGGCCAGTCATGAGGTGGCCTCGATTGGGTCCGCGCAAGGGTGAAGGTCGAACGTCGAGCGAGTGCGGTCGGTGAAAATGTCGCGCGTATCAGCCGGATAGCACATCCACTGCCGGTCGCGAATCCGTTGAAAGAGTCGCTGTGTGGACACACCACAGCCAGCACAAGACGGTGCGCGCCACCACACATCAGTACCGGTCTCCATCCATAGCTCGTTGTCTCCGTGCCACCCGATGGCGGTGACCGCGCGGTTCGCGGGACGCCATCGCCCCGCGATGGCGATCAAACCCTCTGGGTAAAGATCGATCTCGGTGACGACACCCGCGCTGGTGCCGACGGCGACGGTGGAACCGTCGGCATTGATCGCGACCACTGTGGGCGTACCCTCACCGAAGATGGTGCCCGGTATCCACGGCAATGAAGCGCCCCACGGAGCGCCCACGGATGTCGAGGTCGGGTTCATTGCCGCCGTAATCGATTTGTGGACAAGGTGAATCATCCCGTCATCACCCAGCCTGATCGACGATGACCCGAGAGCTGCTGATCGTGACGTCGTCACCTGAAGGTTGGTCGGCTTTGGTGTGGTGGTGACTTCGGTGAGGTCGGAGATGATCCCGACACCGCGAGACAGGCAGGCGACCCGGGTTCCATCGCTACTCACCGAGAAGACCTCGACAACACTGACTGCCGCGCAGATGCGCGCGGTTGTACCGGCCGTGAGGTCTGTCACCTGCGGCCCAGCTGCTGGAGATGAAATGAGTACGCGCCCACGGTCGTCTATGGCCAAGGATTTGACTGTGCGGGACGCGGGGAGCCCGGTGGGTGCGAAGCTGCCTCCGACGGGTGCAGTCCAGAGCTGCCCATCGTCGCCGACGAGGGCGAGGAGTTCTCCGGACGGTGAGATCGCGGCATCTCGCACGTCAGCACCACCAGATAGTGCGGATCGGTGCACCACAGCGTTCGACGTCGCGTTGACCACCAACAAGTCGTCGTTGTCTTTCACGACCGCCCAAATCGCCTCTCCGGCACCGCCCTGGATGTCGAAGACCTCTTCGTAGGTTCCGACCTTGCGCGGCGCCAGGCCGTTTGCATTCGCCGACCGCGTCAGTACCGTTATGGAGCCGCTGTCGTCGTAGATGGCTACAGTGTTCCCGGATTGGGATATCTGCAGGCCTGCGGGTTTACTGGAAGATGCGGTTATGGTGGTGCCGCTGGAGAGTTCGGTGACGCCAATTGTGTTGTCGGCGGCGAAGGTCGCCGCGAAACGGCCATTGGGTGTCGCGTCGGCCAAGTACAGGGGACTCTGGCTGATCTGTCGGCGTGAGGTCATCGCGCCGGTGTCGAGACTCCATTCGGCGAGTGTTCCTTCGCCATCGGCAGAGATGGCTACTGTCGGATCATTACCCAGAATGAACGCGTTGATGGCGGCGGTCTTGGTGTAACCGAGAACGCCGAGGTCCCAGGGATGGGACATCGCCTGGAGCAGCGCTCCCTGCGCCGTGTCGGGGACTGCACGGCCGTTGGCCGCTTGCTGATCGATCAGTCCGCCGAGCTTTAGTGCCTGTAGGTCGGCGCGGTCGGGGTTGTCATCGACGTTGAGTAGGGTGCCTGCCAGTGTGTTCGCTGATCGCAGGTTCTGCACCGCACGCCAACCGGTGAGCGCTATCGCGATCACTCCGATCAAAGCAACAGCGCGAAAGGCCCAACGGCCGTTGCGCTTCCACCATTCCCGCCGGGTCGCACGCGCGGACGCCGCTATGTACTCGACAAGCTGTGCGCTTGGTTCACCCGCCGCGTTGTCAGAGGCTGCTTGAGCGATCGCTTTGCGGTCGCTGACGAGGTAGTCGGGGTCGCGGTCGGCTGCTACCCAGGCTGCGGCCTGTGCCTCGAGCCCCTCGGTGTTGCGGTAGCGACCCAGATCGAACTGCAGGGCGTTGAGAAGTGACGCGTTGCGTGCGCCGACGTCGGTGGAGTCCCACAGGATCCAGTTCAAATCCGCGAGGAACGGTGGGACTTGCCGGGTATCGACGATCGGCGCGACACGCACTGGGATCAGTCGTGTGTCAGCCCATCCGCGCAATATCGTAAGTAGTCTTCGATCGGCGACGAGGGAGGGGGAGATAGCGATCATCGCCGCGCTCGGCGCTGGGACATCCGCGATATCTGTGATCCGGACGGCGTCGACGCCACGTTCGCGGAGGATGTCGACGATACCGTCGAGATTTGCGATTTCGTTGTCGCTGCCGATCACCAGTGTGTGGTTGGCAACGCTTCTGTCTGTTCCGGGCTGCATCACATCGGAATCCGACGGACCTTGCCGTCGCGTTTGAGCAATATCGAGGGGCAGTCGCCCTGCATGGCGATATGTATGTTCACCGGATCATCTTGGCTGGTCGTTGACCCAGTGAAACTCAACTGGAGCTGGCGTATTCCGGCAGGGCACATTCCTGCGGTCATCACGGTGCCGGTCGATCGCGTGTTGTAGACAGCACCTGCTTGATGGCCGTAGGGCGCGCCGGCGGCGGATCGGCCGACCACATACTGGTCGCCGAGAGGACCGCCGGGATCCGGGCTGCGTCCGAGGACGAGCGCTTCCAATCTGAACCGGACCCGGTTGACAGCGGCCATCTCGTCATCGGATGTCATGTAACGGAACCTGCCTTGTGCGTTAAATAGACAACGGGCAAGTCGATCCTAAGCTGAAGACTCGGGCCGCCGCGCGATGATTGCTCCGTTCGTACGCACGGAGCAATCAGGTCGTCCGATCGGTCGAGCAACGGTCGTGCCTGAAGAGAAGTGCCGTTTCAATCGCACCGACAGAACATCATGACGGCGTCTATCGGTCCGACTGGTCATCTCCGCCGGTGCGAGCTTTGAGCCTTCGCTGATCAACTCGCCCGCATTGCCCGAACACGTCCCAGTTGCGAAATCGACCAAACTCGAAAATGCCGCCCGTGCTCCAAATCAACTTCCCTTTGTGCACCATCGAGCGATGTTCGCACGATGCACAGGCGTCGGTCCCTATGTCGGCATCGAGGATCTCTTCCGTTGGTATTGGTTCGAGAGCCTCGAGTAGTACTGGTCGCGGGTCGAACCGCGCGATACTCTCCCGTATGCGACTCCTCGACCAGATGATCGTGCACCACCCTGACGGTGAACGCCGTATCCAACTGTTCTCCGGTGACCTCGCGCAGATCCCGGACGGCGAGGGGGTTGATGCATTGATCGTATCGGCGTTTCCCGACAGCTACGGGCCGACGCCAGGAACTCTGATCCGCGCCCTCGACCAGCGTGGGCTGTCCGTCGGCAAGCTTGCCCGCGACAAGCACATCGACCTCCGAACGACGTCGAGTTGCTGGCTGTCGCGGCCGGTCATGAGAGACGACCTCGGCTTCCGGTACGTCATCTGTTTCGAGCCGCTCTACCGGGGCATGGATGCACCCGCGCAGGTCGTCGGTGACCTCTTCCGCAGCCTTGTTCCGTTCACCACCGACGAGCCCTGGATCCGCAGTATCGCGATGCCCCTGCTTGCCGCCGGCAGTCAGCGAGAATCCGCGCCGCGAATGCTGCGAGCGATCCTGGATGCATCGGTGCACTGGCTGTCCGCCGGCGTAAACCTCGATCCGATCAAGATCGTGCTCTACTCCGCGATGCCCGAGGAAACGCAACACGAGCTGCTCGAGCAATTCCGTTCGAAGGCAAAGTCGCTCGCGTCGGAAGTGCCTTCGCCCCTGGCGAGCGGCTCTCGCGGGATCAGCGCCTTCCAGCACGACCTCTTCGTCAGCTACTCACGCGTCGACAGCGACGTCACCGATCGCTTCGTAGATCACGTGCGGACGCTTGATCCATCCATCCGGCTCTACCTTGACCGCTCAGAGCTTCAGTCGGGATCATCCTGGCAACAGTCCATCTACAAAGCAATCGATGACTCTCGGTTCGTGGTTTGTCTCTACTCGCCCGATTACCTGTCGTCGAAGGTGTGCATCGAAGAACTGCACATAGGCTGGATGAGACATCGCGAAGAGGGAGGCGTCCTGGTGCCCGCATTCCTTCGGTCCGCCCAACTGCCCTCGTATATGCGGCTTGTGCAATACGTTGACGTTCGGGAAGCTGACATGCACAGGATCGATGACTTCGCGGCACGCGTGGTCGATCGCGTCCACCGGGCGCGCTCTGAGCCTCGCCGGCGAGACGCCGAGACCGCCGGACCTCACACAGCCGGCCCCTCGTTGTCAGTCGGAACCGCGGAATCGCTCTCCACGCTTGTCGAACGACTCACCGACCGGGGCGAGGTCCACCTCGACGTGACAATCCGGCTTCGTGATGCCTGATTCGGTGCGCTGATGCGTCGGAGAGACGGATCGGTTGCACTACGCGCCGATGATTTGCAGGGGATTGGCCGCGCCCGGTCCTGAGTTCCCAGGACCGGGCGCTTGGCGCTAACGCACCAGCCGAGTCGCAGCGGCGACATCCGCGTCGAATCTTCCCGGCTCGATCTCGGCGATCGACCCGAGAGCCCGTACCAGCTGTGCGAGTTCGGCTTCGGCAGCCATCCGCGACTCCTCCACGCTCGGGTACGGCCCGTGGTCTGTGGCCGCCCACTCCTTGATCCGCCGAGCGTGGACGTCGGAGGTGACCCGGACGAGATCCTGACTCAATCGTGCAGCCATGATCGGGCTGAGCGCGCCGCGCCGGCTGATCGGTCGGTGAGCCCCAACGCTGTTCATCAACAGTCCTCTCTGCAGTTGTTCTTCAGACACACCTCACCTGCGAGGCGTCAGAGAGTTGGCCCAGAGTCGGACTTGGGGAAATCTGAATTATAGACCTGATTGACCAGGCGGACAAGGGTGCGCGTTGACTCATCGAAAATGCGCGCGTAGGGGTAGTCGTTGCCTCATCTGAAAATGTGCGCCTCTGCGGTGGCGGTGTGGCCGGGTTGTCAGCCCCACTTGATTCCGCACACCGGGCACTTGGTGTAGCGGTCCGGGTATGCGACCTCGGCGCCGCAACCGCGGCAGATGTACATGGCCTTCAGCGCGGACTGGGGGGTGTGGAACACTATCTTCTCCTCGTGTTGGGGGCTTGCAAGGGTCATACCGGTCCCGCGCCGGGTGTCATGGCGGGTTGGCGGCCAAGGCCTGGGCTGCCAGTTCGGCGGCCTTCCGGTTCAGATCAGGCCCGAAGGCCACGGAGAAGTCCGGACTAGTGAGCATCCCGGAGACTCCAGGCATGGTCAGTGCCTCGTCGTAGGACTGGAACGGCAGAGCCAGCGGAATCGCCGACCCATCGGCGAGGAAGTTGCGGACTGTGTCGGGCGCGGAACTGCCGGCGAGTGCGTCTGCCAGGGTCGCGAGATCGAGCGTGGGAAACGACGAGGCTGCTGGGCCGGCGGGCACCGTGACCATTTCGATAGTCGGCGGCTCGTACAGATACACGTCGACGCTGTGCGACTCGACGCTTCCATAACGGTTCCTCGCGATGACGCGGAAGCTTCCCGAAGATCCGGGGTTTACGGTGAGCCACTCATTCGCTGCCGAATCAGTGTGATACTGCTGGCCGTCGGGGGCGATCACCACCAGCGAATCATGGCCGGCCACATGCCATCGCACAGTGACCGTCGCGCCGTTCTGCACCGCCTCTGGCTCGACGGTGAATGCATGGACCTCGGGCGGTCGCGTCAGCGCAGCAATCCGTCGGTAGAAGTAGCCGTACCATTCCGCGGCGCTGGGACGGTCTGCTCGGGGGCCGCGGAGCCCCCGCTCGAATAACTCGAAACCCTCCCGGTCCGACACCGGCCGAAGGGCGCGGAACTGCGGGTCGAGGGATCGTGATGAAATAAGGATCTGAGCGCACAACCGAGCAATCTTGTAGCGGTCGGTCAGCTCATCCTGTCGGGACGTGTGGTTCTTCCCGGTGTTCTCCGGTGCCACCATGTGGGCCAGGTTCGCCTGCGTGAACTGTGGGGACCTGCCTTCGACTCGTGCCGGGTCGATGTCGACGAGCATCACCGGCGGATCGTGTTTCGAGGAGTACAGCACGTTCTTCTCGTTGATGTCCCCATATGTGATGTTGTGCCGGTGCAGCAGGGCGAATATTCGACACATCCAGGCGCACATGCGAATTCGCTCCACCAGGTCATCCTTGGCGACGATATCGACGACGCCGGAGCGCTCAGCCACTTCTGGATCAGTCAGATCTGTGAAGCTTCTCGGTTTGCTGATGTTGTGGGGGATCTGAATAATGTCATTTTCGAAGAAGTCGTCGGGGACGATTCGCATAAGGTACCCGACGACACCGCCGCCGGGCTCGGTCACCGTGTCGAGGGGCCACGTGGTGAGGTCGTCGAGAAGTTGCCGATCCGCGGCGTCCATCCTCCGCTGGTAGTCGATTAGCACCGCGACGTTATCGATGACTACCTGGTCCAACTTGGTTGGCTTCCACTCTTTGAACGCGCAGGAAGCGCTGGTAATGAGGCCGCTGGGCGTGGTGACCTTATAGACGGCGCCGAATCCTCCTTTTGCGAGATATGTTTCGACGTCGAGTGCGTCGCGCTGGACGGTCACGCAGCATCATCTCGCAGCGATCGGGTGCACTCGGCGATCCATTGCCGAACATCCCAGTCCCGCATCTCGCTTCCCACTCCGGCTTCGACAATGTCGCTGATAAACCAGTCGATCGCGCCGAGTATCTGAGTCGACGATCCGCTCCTATCGATGACCGCGCCATCTGCGTGCCATGCTGCTGCGGCGGCATCCGGCTCGATGCCCTCCATATCGGACATCACCCACAGCAGCGTTGGCCAATGGGCGAACTCGTGCGGTGACATTGGCTGTGAGGGGGTGTCGAGGACGATGGTCATGGCCGCAGAGATCCGCGGCGGTGCGCTCGCCCAGGCGTTGAAGGCGCGGTTTCCGTCGAGGACGTCGTCTATCTGAACGAGGTCTGTGAACGGAAGGGAGTGGCTGTCGAACAGCAGTTTCCCGCTTTCGTCCAGCAGGACTAGCCGCAGCTGGTCGTTGAGCCACGGGGACATGAACACGGCGTTTGCCAGGTGGCCGACGAGTTCGCGGGCGATCTCACGAACACCTGATGAAACAGCAAGGACCAGTTCGGTTCGCGACGGACCGGATAGAGTGTCGTCGATCGTGTTGGTGAGCAACATGTTCTACGGCTCCTTAAATTGTTCCGGGGTCCGGAAGGCTGGTGACGGTCACCGTCGGTCCGGGTGGGGTGGTGCCGTTGGCAGGCATCGGCTGGCCGGTCGGGTCATGGACATGTTTAGGCGCGGGCCCGTTTCCGACGACGTTCTGACGCCAAGCGTTCATTCGAACTCCGGCAGCGGCGCGGGCGGCGTCGCGCCACTCTGCTAACGCTTCGCTTACCACCTCGCGCTGGTGCTCTGCGACTTCCTTGTTCACCAGTCGGAGTGTCTGTTCGTGGTGCTGGGCCTGGTCCTGTTCCGCAGCGACCTCCACCTGCCGTCGGATATTTCTCTTCTCCCGGGCGTGGTCGAGTTCCTCCGCCTCCTCGTCCTTGACCCGTTGGGTTTCGGCCTGGGTACGGTGCCAGTCGGCAAGCGCTTGGTCGGTCTCGATGTCGTCGATTTGGTCGATAGCATTGTCATAAGCGGTCGGCTTGCCGAGGTTGGTCAGCACTTTGAAGATCACCGGCAGTAACTCGAGACAGATGAACAGTGCGGCCACTGCGAGGCGTGCCATCCGCGTGGTGCCGTCGGAGGCGGTCACATCGGACAGTGCTTGGAGTCGAGCGATCAGTCCGGTGTTGTTGAGTGCGACCTCGTGGCTGGTGCCGTTCGCGGCGTCGACCTTCTGCTGGAGGTCGTTGACCGTCTGCTGGACATGCGGAAGGTCTCTCTGGGCGTCGGCGATGGCCTGCTTGCTCTCCTCGAGAAGCTGCGGTCGCAGGGCATTGATGGTCTGCTGCTTCTTCGCCTCCTTGGCTGCGATCTGCTGTGTGGTGGCATCCCAGCGGGCCTGTGCTTCATTGGCTACTCGCTGTTTCGCGACGCACGCCGCGGCACAGCCCGCCACGCCCGTTCCGCCCGTGCCATCTTCTTCTGCCAGGGCTGCGGCGCGGGCCTTCTCGTAGTCGGACTTTTGTGTGGAAGCTGTCTTCGCGAGGGCGTCGATCTCACTCTGGATGGCCTTGACCTCGCTATTGGCCGCCGGATCGGTCGTTGGCCCCGCGTTGATGGTCGCCCGAAGTTCGCTCAGGGTCCCCTTCGCCGCCGCGAGGTCACTTGCCGTCGTCGACCCTTGGAGCTGGCTGCGGAGCTCCTCCTGCTGCGTGAGGATGTTCTTCTGGAGTTGAGCATCAACCTCCGGCTCGAAGATCTTGAGCATCAACGGGGTCGAGATCACAACCCCTATGACGAGTGCCAGGAAGACCCGGGGAATCGCGAGCATAATGAGTCGCTTGGGGTTGCGCTCTTTACCCATGCCCATGACCAGCATCCGGTCGAGGTTCAGGATTGCTATGCCCCAAGCGATTCCGAACACAATGGCGAAGAGGAGCACGTCTGTAACATCGGCAATGAGGAGCGCATAGGTGGCCGAGACCGCGGCGAACACGGCGGTCGTCATGATGACGGCCCCCATCGCCGCTTGACGCGGAAGCTGCCCCGGCATTCGTTCGAGCACGTCGCGGCGCGCGCCGCCGACCTGGGCGAAGAAGTACGCGACCGGACGCGAGGATCGATCGGTGGTCATTCGGGCACTCCGGGTTTGGGTTGTGACGATGCGCGGATTTGGGCGAGGAGCTGCAGTGGCAGGCCGATGCATAGGCCGACAAGGGAGATCATGATGGGCAGTGCCGGCTTTATCTGCCAGAGGTGGAGATAGCCGACAGCGTTGTAGCACGGCTTCGACAAGGGGTATCCGAGGTACAGTTTCAGCGGCGAACAGACCGAATACGACGGATGGCCTGCTTCGGTGAAAGAGTCCGCAGAGTCCGCGACCACCGCGGAGACGGCCATGGCCTCGAGATCGTTGGAGAGCATGCCTAGGGTGATTGGCACCGACAAGGCGAAGCCGATGGCTGCCCACGTCAGATAGTGCTCGACAACGTCGCGCCGGGCGACGTGTGGTTCACCCAACTCGGTGACAGTGCGATCTATCAAGCGCAGTACAGTCGGATAAATCGCCAGCCCCACAAGTAGTCCGAATCCCGACAGGGCACTTGAATAGGCTTGTCCGAGAGCGGTTGTGGACAGGGTTGGCAGTGCCGCGAGCGTCATGATGAACGCCGACACGGGGTCGTGAAGGCTCCTGCGGGCGTACTGGCCGAGTAAGACCCAGTTCTCCCGCCAGTAGCCAGTGTGGGCAATCACGGCGTCCAGAGGGCCACAGCCGTTCGGTCGTCGGTGAACGTCATCCGACCCACACCTACCTGTGCGGCGAAGTTGACTGCCCGGGGCGGATCGGCCCATTCGAGGGCAAGCCTGTTCCCGACCTCGTCGTCGAGCAGATCACCGACACCGTCGGAGCAGACCACCACGGTCGCACCGGGTTCCACCGTCGCCTGTTCGACGGTGAGGATCATGGGTCCGTCCGGGACAGATCGGGTGTGGTTCGATGAGATGAGCGCGTCGTTGGAAGCGTCCTTGCCGCCGACAAGCAGCCGCCACGCGGGAGTTGGTCCGCCGACCCGAGACCAGATCGACGAGTCGCCGAGCCCGCACAGAGTAAATGTCCACGGCCCCGGCCGACTGACGCCCTCGACAACAGCGATCGTCGCGGTCGTCGCCATCAGTGATTCGTTCTGCCCGAAACGATTCCATCGCGCCTTGCGGACGGCGCCTGCCGCTCGCTCGAACATGGGGGTCCACTCGTCGGCGGTGACGGGCGTCGCTGTCGTGTCGAGGGTCTGTCGCAGAAGTTTTCGTGAGACTACGGATGCTGCGATGTGGGAATGATCGAGACTTCCCACCCCGTCGCAGACGACTGCGACGAGCCGGTCGGCGTCCGGGCAGAACCCAACCTCGTAGTGGTCCTGGCGCGCCGTCGAGTAGTGGCGGTGTGCCAGACCGCGGACCGAAGCCGCGCGCACGTGCCATCCTGAGAAGTCGAAGGCGTCGCACACGGTGTCGGGTACGGACACACAAGAAAAGGGTTTGCCGCCGTTGACTTCTCGATAGGCTCGGCCAGGATCGCCTACCACGAACGGTTCAGGAGGCGACTCGGGCGGCGTGTCGCCGGCGACGGTCATGCCACCGTGTCCGCAACGAAGCCCTTCTTGAGGGCTCCTTGGGTGCCGGCATCATCGATTATGACCTCAGGCGCACCATCGCGGACACTGGAGCCGGTACTCACGACCGATTGTGCCACGACCTGGCCGATCGCCTTCATCGCCTCAGGGGTTCCAACTCCGTTTTTAGCAATGAAGTAGAATGTCTCGCTGCGCTTCTTGGGCCATACGATGCTTGCCAGGTTCTCTTCGAGAACATCGCCAAATCCCAGCGGGACGATGTTCGGGTATATCGGTGCCGAGGTGAGGGCGTCGAACGCCGCCCTCCAAGCGGCCTCGCTGTCGGAGAGGGGATCGCCGTCGGTCACGAAAAACACCAGTGGGCGTTGAACGCTGTCGTTAGGCTTCTCCGCCTTGATTGCCTGGACGTCTGCCTCGATCTGATTCTTGAGCGCGGTGAATGCTGCCGCGAAGGAGGTTCCGCCTTCGCAGCTGAGGAAATCGGCCTCACCAATAGTGTTGTCGTAGACGAGATTCGTCATCGGAATCTTGACGTTGGCCTTGTCGGAAAAGGTGATAAGCGAGACGCGGGCGACGTCAGCGAGCAGCGGGTCCGCGCAGATTTCGTTCTTCAATGTGCGCAGGCAGTCATTGAGGGCGGGCATGACCGTCTTCATGGACCAGGAGACGTCGAAGACCAGGTAAAAGGGGCAGGTGTTCAGTTGTTGAACCATGACTGAGTGCTCCGTGGGTAGAGGGGTGACTCTGGTGGGGTCGGGCCCGCGCCGGCGATCGGTCCTTGGCGGCCGATCATCGGTGAGTGAAGACGCGTCCCGGCGCGGCCACGCGGTCAGACGATCAGCTGATTGTCTGACCGCGGGCCTCGGTGCAGCGACCGTTGCAGCGAGGACAATGCTGGGTGGGACAGCGGTATCGACCGTACGGCCCGTCAGCCTTTTGAACCTTCGCGTAGAGGGACATTCCCACGTTGCAGTGGGGGCATTTCGGAGCCACGTCTGCACCTTTCGTTTGGATCGGAGTCTTCAGCCTATCTTTGGCTGATTCACGTGGCTGACCACAGCGCTTAGATTCATTCTTTCTGGCGACAGCCCGGTTCACCAGGTCTGGTGTCGGGTGTCGTGAATTGTGTTGACGTCGTTGAATCGGGTGGTGGGCGTGGTTGAGTCGCCGATCTCTGATTTCGGCGTGTTTCACTGGATTTCGGGTTCGGGGTTGGTGGGCCGGGGCGGTTAGGGGTCAGGCTGGCTGTCGTCGGCCGATCATGTTGTTGAACAACAGGTTCCATTCGTGTTCCCATGGCCACCTGGCCGGTAGGTGCAGGCTGATGCGTCGGGCGGAGGACGCGATACGGGCTGGGATACAGATAAGGGTTCGTCTGATGGTGGGTGTGGTGGCTTTGGCCAGGCGTGTGCCGCTGAGGCAGGCGGCGGCGCGGGTGAGGTTGAACGCGATCACTGCACACACCAGCCAGGCGGCGGCGTTGGCGTTGAACGTCCCCGACGGCAGAGGGGCCAGTGCGGAGGCTTTGAGGTCGGCGTGGACCTGCTCGATGATCGCGTGTCCGCGGTGGGTTTTGTCGGCGCTCACGGTGTCGAGGTCGCTGGTGGTGAAGAACGCATGAAACCGCCACACCTGGAACAGGCCGTTGCCCTGCGGCTGGAGGTCGGGGATGCGGCGTAGGACCAGCCGTCCGGGGATCTGCAGGGCTGTGGCTTTGGAGGTGAACGCAGTGAAGTCGATCTCGGCGACCTCGGCACGCGAGACCCATTGCTCGGTGTCGGCGTCGTAAATGGGCTCTTCCCGATTGACGGTGCGTGGAACAGGTTCTATCGACCACAAGATGTGGGGTGAGGAAGATCGCGTGATGTGGGCGGTGTGCCTGGAGATGTAGGTGGGTCCTGCGGTGTAAGGGTGAAAGCTCCTACACAACCACCAGCACACCAGACAGGACCCATGACGCAGCGTAGCGCGATTGCCGACACGATTTGCCGCACCATCGAGTTGGGGGTGTCGATCACCGACGCCGCGGTGGATGCCGAGGACTGTACGCACCTGTTCTGCCAGGTCCTGGCACCGAAGGACGCCTGCCCGGGCTGCGGCCAGTCGGGCCGGCTGCGTGATCACGTGGACCGTGAGGTCGCTGATCTGCCGATCGTCGGGCATCCGACCCGGCTGCACCTGAAGATCCCGCGCTACACGGGCGCTACACGTGCACCGCCACCGACTGCTCGACCTCGATCTTTCGTGCGGATGTGAGTGCGATCGTGGCGCCGCGGTCGCAGGTCACCCTACGCACCGCTACCTGGATCATGCGGCGGATGATCTGCGACAAGATGAGCGTGAAGGCCGTGGCCGCCTCGGTCGGGCTCGGCTGGAACAAGGCCGGTCTCGACGCGCATGACGAGCACCTGGCCGTATCGATGACCTACACGATCTACCAGGAGCTCATCGACGCCTACGACCAGGACAACCGCCGCGACGGCAAGATCGCGATGTACAAGCTGCTCAAACGCATCCACACCGGCCTGCCGGCCGGTCTGGCCGAGTTGGCGCAACTCGGCCGATCATTGTGGGCGCGACGTGCCGAGATCCTGGCCTGCTTCGACACCGGCGCCTCCAACGGACCGGTGGAAGCGATCAACGGCCGCCTCGAACACCTCCGCGGGATCGCGCTCGGATTCCGCAACCTCAACCACTACATCTTGGTGCGCCATGAGGCGCGGTACTTCCGATCGGAGGTGAGAGACCACCGATTTCGGGTCGTCGCAGCGGCCTGAGAAAGCTGAGGGCAGCTCCGCTCGCAGAGGAAGTGTAGCGGGTGGGGTGGAAGCGGCCCTGACAATGCCGGGACGTATCAGCACTGCCAGATGGTGCGGGGTCCGGCTAGCGAGACGAGAAGGTGTACGTGAGGAACCAGTGTTTGACGCCTCGTTAAGTGGCACCAACTGAAACCTGGCGGATATCGGTTGGGATCGTGGTGCGCATGACGGAATCAAGATGTCGTCACGTCCGCCGCCGGACGCATCCAGCGTTCGGCGGTAGCCAGCAGGGAAAGTCTGTGGCGTACCTGCTGGGGCCATCGGGGTAAAGCTGGGCGCCTCCCTCGTCAATCGGAAGCATCGTGAACATGGGAACCCGCCGGTTGTTCCCGAACAGACACCGCGCCCAGCGGTGGTGACGGGTAGGTGCGCTGTCCACCGATAGCCACGGGCGGGGACGGAGCGGTCGTAGTACTCCGGGGCCGGGAAAGCCGGCCACATGGGGAAGGACCGCAGTAGATCGGCAACGGAGGATTGTAATGGCAGGAGATGCACCGATGAATATCGGTGCCGCGCTGGAGAAGCCGTACACGGCTAGTCAGCGGGTACTGAGGATGCAGACGAAGTTGCATCGATGGGCGGCGGCCGATTCTGGTCGTCGGTTTGAGGATTTGTACAACCTCGTGGCCGACCCGTGTTTCCTCGCCGAGGCGTGGAGACGGGTGAGTGAGAACAAGGGAGCCCGTACCGCGGGCATCGACCGTCGCAGCGTGCGCTCGATCGAGGCATCCAGCCAGGGTGTGATCGGGTTTCTGGAAGATCTACGTGCTCAAATCAAGGCGCGGGAGTTTCGCCCGGTACCCGTGCGGCAGGTCATGATTCCCAAACCCGGTGGCAAGAAACGCGGTCTGGGTATTCCCACGATCGCGGACCGGGTTGTGCAGGCTTGCTTGAAACTGGTGTTGGAACCGATCTTCGAGGCCGACTTTTCGGCATCGAGTTATGGTTTCCGGCCAAAACGTCGCGCTCAGGACGCAATCGCGGATATCTGGTACCACACCAGCCGCGGTTATGAGTGGGTGTTCGAAGCCGATATCACCGCGTGCTTCGACGAGATCGATCACAGCGCCCTGCTCGACAAGGTGCGTGATCGGATCGTCGATCGACGGATCCTGGCCCTCATCAAGAAATTCCTGAAAGCGGGGATTCTCGGCGAAGGTCAGGTGACGCGGTATACCCACACCGGCACTCCGCAGGGCGGGATTCTCTCGCCGCTGCTGGCCAACATAGCCCTCTCCGTCCTCGACGACCACATCGAGGACTGGTGGGCGGCACACACCAACGCGACCGCCCGTTTCCGACATCGGCAACGCGGAGGAGCGACGTACCGACTGGTGCGGTACGCCGACGACTTCGTGATCATGGTGTTCGGAACGCGGGACCATGCGGACGCGTTGTGGACCAGTGTCAGTGACCTCCTGGCTCCGATGGGGTTGCGTCTATCCCCGGAGAAGACCAAGGTCGTTCACATCAACGAGGGCTTCGACTTCCTGGGATTCCACATCCAGCGGCATACCCAGCGAGGAAGCACCCGGAGGTACGTTTACGTGTATCCGTCGAAGAAGTCGCTGATTTCGATCCGGCGGAAACTCAAAGACGCCACCAAACAGATCACCCACGATCCCCCGGAACAGCTGTTCAGGCGACTGAGCCCCATGATCCGCGGGTGGACACAGTATTTCCGTCACAGTTCGGCCAGCAAGGCATTCGGCCAGCTCAGGTACTACCTGTGGTGGCGAGTGTGGGGCTGGCTCCGGAACAAGTACCCACGCACCGCGCGCCGGGCACTGTTCTGGAGATTCAACCGGACGCACTGGATGGAAAACAACGGGGTCCGGCTCTTCGACCCGGGATCGGTACGCATCCAGCGCTACCACTACCGCGGCACGAAGATCCCGTCCCCTTGGGACACCACCTCACACGCCGCCACAGCGTGATCTACGGAGAGCCGGATGCGGTGAAAGTCGCACGTCCGGTTCGGGAGCGCGGTCCCGGGAAATAGCCCGTGAGCAATCACGACACTACGCCCGGGACCGACGCTCACCGGTCACTGATCCACTCCGGACAACTCGCAGAACACCTGGACGCACTCTGAATCAGGAAGAGCCGATTTAGTGCTCGAAATCCAAAGTCGGAAATCCGCTGACCAGCACTGATGATCCACCGAGCGCCGAAAAATCTGTCAGGAGGTCCAACTCAGGGCAGGTGAGGGTGGTGATCGCCGAGTTCAACCCGCGCACCCGGGTGTAGCCGAACCCGGCACCTTGTTTGGCCGGACCATGTACTTCGATGATCGAGTCGTCGATGTCGACCATCACCGGCCCGTCGACCCCGGCCAGCACCGGCGTGCGGGCCGCCAGACCGGCCAACAGTCGGGTCGCGATCGCATCCATCTGGCGGACATGCCCGAACCGGAACTCGCGCAGGAACGATCCCAACGTTGACGGGGCATACGGATGGTCGAACACCCGCCCCATCGCCCCATGCCGCAACAGGTTCATGTCATCGATACTGTCGGCACCGGCCACCATCCCGGCGACCAGACGAAAACACCTTCCGGTCTGGGTTGGCGCCCTTGTCGGTCGGCGCCGTCAGACGCTCACCAGCCAGTTCCGAGAGCCCAACCCGCTCGGCCAACCGCATCACCGGTAGCAGCCCGACCGCACCCAAATTTGGATCATCGCAGGATGCAGACCTGACCGGATGACTGTGCGACAACCGCGACTACGAGATGCCCTTCTGTGTTATGAGTGCGGAACCTTAGACAAGTCCCATACTGTCACCCAGACAGGGCATTTCGTCTACCCGACACCGCCAGACCGCATACGAATCGGTGGATCGAGGCTGAGAAGGAGGTCCAACTCAGGCCTGCACTTCATGTTCCATTCACGGCACAACACACTGAAAGTCCTCTGGGTGTGGTCACCGTGTGTGAACGTGGCTCGAATGCCGGTCAATTATCCAGCGCAAAATATCCGTCTTGGGCCGAGTTCTCGAGCGCACGGCGCATGGCGTCGTCATCGGCTCCCAACGACGCGATGACTGCAAGCCCGACATCACCATAGTAGGTGAGCGAGCGAGGCAGCATCTCAAGTTCGAAGTCTTCTCTACTCATCAGCGCATTGGTCATGTCGACGAGACGGGTCCCCTGTGGCCACTGGCCGGCTTCGAATTTGGACTCGGCAGCGACTCGAAATATAACGGTCGCCCCGTAGAGTAATTTACCCGCATCTACTGTGTCTTCGTTCTCGAAGTAGAAATTGGACACTACTGTGCCAATGTCCATCTATGTATCGAGCGCTCCCTCGAAATTGCGCACAACCGGCCCCAAGGTCCAGTCACGTTTGTAGATAGGCGGTTCCGCGAGAATTTCCGAACATGCATCCGAGACCTTAGACCAGGGTAATTCTGACATCGTCGAGCTCCCCGCCGCGCGAGCCCAGTCGGCAACAGCGTTTCGATTCGCAATTCCCTGCACGTGTTCGACTAGACCGGATAGATCGCGAGAGAAATGGTTGAGGAGACGCAGGCGCCGAATCATGTCCGGATAGTTCTTGGCGATTGCGTGGTCACTCTCGACGCCAATTTTAATCAGGTCATTGAGTTCAGATATTTCGCTTTCTCGATACGCTTCGATCGATTCAAACATGGCAATTCCCTTCGCTTTAGTAGCACCCTATCGGTAGTTCGCTGCAAGTCCTCGAGCACAACCCGGAATTACTCCAATTGGGTGACAAAACAAGGCCGTCGGTTACCACCGTTACCTCCGCCAACCTCGATCTATCGAGGCAACCGGTTTGGGCTCCTTCGGAGGCGGCACTCGCAGGTGTCGAACCATCGCCTCGATAGACTGCGTTTCGGTCCTCAGCCCTCTCCGACCGGACCCGTCGACGCCGCTGCGTGACCGTTCCCGATACAGAATCGATCTAGTGCTGTGGCCGTCCGACGAACCGTTGACGGTGCCCGAGCGTCCGGGGTCGGCCGTGAGCCATCGACCGGAGACCACCGGCGACGCCATCGAACTCGTCGCCGCCGGGATCGGGGTGCTGTTGGTGCCGCAGTCGTTGGCGCGGCTGCATCACCGCAAGGATCTGGTGCATCGTCCGGTGACCGACGCTCCGACCTCGACGGTGGGGCTGCTGTGGCCGCAGCCGACCACCGATCTCGCCGATGAGTTCGTCGGCATCGTGCGTGGCCGCAAGGCGACGTCGTCGCGGGGCCGTACCGACGAGGTGCCGAAACGGTCGGCCCGGGAGAAGGCGGCGGCCAAGCGGGCGGCACGCGAAGCGGCCGGGAAGGTCCCTGGCAAGAGTGCTCGGCGAGGACGTCCCAAGCGTCGGTGACCGCGCGAGGGTGAGCTGCCGGTGGCGCCGCGCAGCCGACCCGGGTGATTCAATGGCCGACGATGCAGCGAGCAGCGGAGGGCGCCGGCCGAGTGACCGGTGCAGTCCTGGCGGGTGTCCTGGTAGTGCAGGCCGTCCTGACGGTGCGGCTGTCGAACTCGGCATTCCAGGACGAGGCGACCTATGTGTTCGCCGGACATCGGGTGCTGGCGCTGTGGCTGCACGGCACACCGACCTACGACGACTACCCGAGCTACTTCTCCGGTGCGCCGTTCCTGTATCCGGTGGCCGCAGCGCTGGCCGACGGCGTCGGGGGCCTCGAGGCCGCGCGGGCGTTGTCGCTGATGTGTGCGCTGGCGAGTACCGTGCTGCTCTACCTGGTCGCCCGCCGCTTGTTCGATCCCGCTGTGGCGGTCGGCGCCGCGTTCGTGTTCGCGGTGGCCGAACCGACCCTGGTGACCGGTCGCCTGGCCACCTATGACGCGGCTGCGCTGCTGCTGGTGGCGCTCGCCGTGTGGATCGGGGTGCGATGGTCCACCTCGACGATCCCTGCGCTGGTGTTCATGCCGCCTGTCCTGGTGCTGGCGATCTTCACGAAGTACGCCTTGGTGCTCTATGTGCCGGCGGTGATCGCGGTGTCGGCCATCGCGGTGGCCCGCGACCGTGGCCGCCGCGCGGCTCTCATTCACGCGGCGGCGGTGACCGGTCTGGTCGCCGTGCTGTCGGGGGCGTTTCTGGCCGCGGCGCCGCACCTGTGGGACGGGATCTACTCCACCACCCTGCATCGCGATCCGGGCGGCGACACCCGGTGGGACGTGGCGTCGGATGCCGCAGCCTATGTGGGCCTCGCGCTGCTGATCGCCGCTGCGGGGGCGATCAGATACTGCCGCACGACCTCACCGATCCCGCTCGACACCACCCCGCGACGGCTGCGCATCCTGCTGGCGGGGGTGCTGCTGGCGGCCGGAGTGGCGGCACCGGTCAACCAGATCCTCACGCAGACCACGCAGTCGCTGCACAAGCACGTGGGTTTCGGGCTGTGGTTCGCGGCGCCGCTGGCGGGCGTGGCGCTGATCAGTCTGCTGCGCACCCGCTCGTGGTGGCGGGTCGGGGTAGTGGCCGCACTCTGCATCGGGCTGGTGTGGACCGGGATGGCGCAGTCGGCCCACAAGTTTCATGAGTGGCCCGACAGCGCAGAGGTCGTCTCGACGTTGCGCGCGATGGTCCGGCCGGACTCGGGACGCTACCTGGTCGAGGAACACGAGGTGCCGCGTTATTACCTGCGCGATGTCACCGAGCCCTACCAGTGGATCGGGACCTCCTACTTCGAGTACTCCGATCCGCAGGGCGCCACCCTGACCGGGCTGCCCGCGTACGCGGCGGCGATCGGTGACGGCTACTTCGATGCCGTCGTGCTGCGCTACGGCCCGACCGCGGACCTCGACCTGCGACTCGCCGAGATGCTCGACGCGTCGGACCGCTACGAACTCGTCGAGGAATGGCCCTACGAGAACAGCTTCGGTGCGTCGCAGTGGCAGATCTGGCAGCGGGTCGACGGCTGACCGACGACCGTACGGTGCAGGGCAGCCCGAACACGCCGAGCGACGTACACCGATCGCCCTACTTCACACCCGCCGGTGTCGGTGCCACCCTGGAACAAGGATCTGATTCGCAACAGCGAACAGCGCAAAGAGGTTTGCACGCAAGAGTTTTGAACGCCTAACGAAGAAGTGACGCACGGCCGATCGAGGAGGATCTCGTGGCTCGCGTAGAAGGGTTCGAACCGGCGAACAGTGGGCAGACGCCCACCGGGCCCTGCGGTGTGTGGGGCGACTCCGACACCGGGGCAGGAGTTTTGGGTACCAGTGGCGTTCTCCCGTCCGGAGTGCAGAACGCGCCGACGGGCACTGCTGCCGTCGAAGGGCACGGCGTCGACACGCTTGGGGTGTTCGGCCGCAGCCAGTTCGGGTCCGGCGTACTCGGCGTCACCTTCCAGCAGGATGTCGGATCGTCGTCGGGGGTCTTCGGTTCCAGCACCGCCGGCGGCAACGGGGTGACCGGCTTCGTCGGCAGCGCCACCGGTGTGCGTGGGTCGAGTGTGCGCGGTGGCGGCGTGCGCGGCAGTGGCGCCACGTTCGGGGTGCAGGGGGAGAGCTTCGGCGGCTCCACCTCGATCGGGGTCGAGGGGCGCGGCAGCAACGGGGTCGGCGTGCGCGGCAAGAGCCAATCGAACAGCGGTGTCGTCGGGGTCACCACCGGGTCGGGCTACGGCACCTTCGGCCTGCACTTCTCGCAGGACCCGGGCTCCGGTGTCTTCGGCGAAAGCGTCCTCGGCGACGGCGTCGAAGGCCACAGCTACACCGGCTTCGGGGTGCGTGGCCAGGGCCGCGGCGGCGGGGTGCGCGGCGTGTCCACCTCGCGTGACCCGGCCGCCGGCGGCATCGTCGGCGAGAACCCATCCGGATTCGCCGGGGTGTTCCTCGGCCACGTCCGCGTCACCGGCTTCCTCGCCAAAGCCGGTGGCGGTTTCGAGATCGACCACCCGACCGACCCGACCAACAAGGTCCTGCGGCACTCGTTCGTCGAGAGTCCCGACATGCTGAATGTGTACAGCGGCACCGTCAGCACCGACGAGAACGGCGAGGCCGGCGTCCGGCTGCCGGACTACTTCGACGCCCTCAACCAGGATGTCCGCTACCAGCTGACCGTCATCGGCGAGTTCGCGCAGGCGATCGTGGCGCGCGAGGTCACCGACAACGAGTTCACCATCAAGACCGAAAGGCCCAAGGTGAAGGTGTGCTGGCAGGTCACCGGAACCCGCAAGGACCCGTGGGCGGCCGCCAACCGGCTCGTCGTCGAAGACGACAAACCCGCCGAGGAGAAGGGACGCTACCTGCACCCCGGGCCGTGGGGACAACCGGAACCGGCACCGGCGGAACGGGAACCCGATCGCACCAACCATCAGCGGCAACTGACTCAGCTGATGCCGGAGAAGCTCAAGGACCGCGTCGAACCGGCACTGCGCGAGGCCGATCACCTCGACCGGACCGCGTTGCGGCGCTTGGTGACCGAGATGTTGGAGCAGGTGCATCCCCAGGGAGCCGACGAGCGGGAACGGGTGGGTCGGCGGCCGGGTCGCCGAGGAACTGCGGCGGTTCCACGAGGACGCCGGGCTGAGTGCGCCACCGGAATCCGGCGCCTGACACCGGTGGTCAGGCGGCCGCGGTGGGTTCTCTCGTCGACGGGGCACGCTCAATCCCGCAGGAACTCCACCACCGCCGTGGCGAACTCTTCGGGCGCCGCCAGATGCGCCATATGTGTCTGACCGTCGAGCACGTGAATCCGGGCGTCGGGCATCGCTGCCGCGACGATCTCGGGGTCGGCCTTGACCTCATCGGTGCTCGCTGAACCCACGAGCAGCATCGTCGGCACGGAAATGGCTGCGGCCGTGCCCGGATCGAAGTCGCAGTGGCCGAATGCGCGGACCTCACGGGGCACGGTCGGCGCGGTGGCCACCCGCGCCGGCCAGGACGGGGCGGCCTCGAGTTGTGCGAGTTCGTCCGCGCTGAGTCCGGCGCAGTCGCGCAGGAACACCCGCAGCATGTCGGCGGGACGTGTGGTCGCGAGTTCTTCCAGCGTCGTGTACAGGTCCGCGGGGAATCGGCGATGCTCGGGATTGGGTGGCGGCCAACCCTCATAGAGCACCAGTCGTCGAATGTTCTTGGTACGCAAAGCGGCCCCGAATGCGACGTTGCCGCCATGCGAGTGGCCCAGCAGGTCGACCGGTCCGCCATAGGCCTGCGCGGCCGCGTCGACCACCGCGACCGCATCGTCGTACTCCGCGTCGATCGTGTACTCGCTGCGATCGCCGCTGAGGCCGCGGCCACGGCGGTCGACGCGCACCACCCGAACATGCGGTTGCAGCCATGCCGCCGCCATACGCCAAGCAGAACTGTCCGACGATGCGCCGTGCAGCAGCACCAGCGGCCGGCCCGAACCGGAGACATGCGCGCCGATCGGAGTGCCATCGGCGGACATCACGGACAGAGTGGTCACTTCGTCGATCTGAGTGGTCATCGGACTCACCTCTCCTCTGGGGGTGATTCCAGAATCCGGCGCCGGGGCGGCGCGCACATCGGTAGACCTACCCATCTGCGCCGCTCGACGTCAGCAGTTGGTTCTCGACGGCGAACAGTGTGGCCGCCGCACGGCTCGACACCCCGATCTTGGTGTAGATGTGCTGGACGTGATGTTCGGCGGTGCGTCGGGAGATCACCAGGCGCGCCCCGATCTCGGCGTTGCTGCAGCCGTGCGCGACGAGACGGAGCACCTCGATCTCGCGGGCGGTCAGACCGGCGGGTACGGGCACCGCGCGCGTCGGGATGGCGACATCGCCGCCGACGACAGCGCGCACGGCGTCGAGATCCAGCGCCCCTGCTGCGGCGCGATCCAGTACGGCCCGCTCGGCGGCGGACGGTGGCAGGGCAGGTCGGTGCGGCCGCGGCTCGCGCAGCGTCTGGTACGCATCGGCCGCGGCCAGAATCCGCATCGGCATGGTGAGGTCGACGGCGGTGCAGCCGTGCGGATAGCCGGTCCCGTCGAGGCGCTCGTGGTGGCGGCCCACCAGCGGTGCGAGGTGGGTGAGTTCGGCGGAGCCGGCGACGATGCGTTCGGAGTAGTACGGATGCAGCCGCACCTGCTCGATCTCATCGGTGATGAGTGGAGTCTGCTTCTCCCACACCGCACTCGAGATCGCCACCCGGCCCACGTCGTGCAGCAACCCGGCGAGGTGCAGGTCGCGACGATCGGCTGCCGACAGTCCCGCCCGGGAGGCTGCGCTCAGCGAGAGCGCCGCGACGGCCCGTGAGTGACCGAGGAAGGACGGCGATTTCAGATCGGCGAGATCGGCGAAAACCTCTGCCACGCAGACGAGATCGTCCGTCCACACCACCGGATCGGGCTCCGCGTCGAGGACTGTGTCACGGAGGTCGGCGTCTGGTTCGACGGCGAGTCCGGCACGCACGAAGGCCTCGACCAGCATCGGGTCGAGCATCCCGCCCGCGCGCCGTCTCAGGGCGCCAGACGCTGGTGACCCGTCGGCGGAGAACACCGCCGCGATGCCCGCCAGACGCGCTACCCGGGCCGAGATCGGGATGTCGTCGCCGCCGTGGCGCCACTCGTCGTAGACGTGCAGCATCCCGGTCTGCACCGTCTCAGGCAGCTGCATCCGCCGGGCGGCGTCACGACCCACCTCGCACGCGGCCGTCGTGTACGCCTCACCCCACGAAGAGCCTCGGGTGAGCAGCCTCAGCGCCACCCGAACGCGGGTGATCGGCGAACGACCGCGCGCGAGCATCGGCACGAAGGTGGCGACGGTGTCGGTGACCGACGCATGGTCGGCGTGGGCCGCCGCCGCGTTCGCGGCGAGTTCGTCGCCGAACAGCCGAGCCGTCTCGCTCGCGTACCCCACGCACCCGACGTGGGTCAGCAGAGCCACGTAGAAGCATGCGCTGGCCTCGGACGACTCGAGATTCAGCTCCCGCGCCAGCCGCGCCGCCAGCACACCCGAGGTTGCCGCCGTACCGCCGTCGAGGCCGAAGCCCAGGTCGGCAAAGCGGGACAGCCCGACCAGCAGGTCGGCGAGGCGTGCCCTCATTGTTCTCACTCTGGCGTGTCGGCCTCGCCGACAACAGCGTCCACCAGCGGCCAATCGCCCGTCACGCATTGAACCGCTCGTGACTGCACGGGCGACGGGACTACAGTCACTGTATGGAGGTGCGACGTGTCGCCCTCGACACCGGTGTTCATCTGGCGGTCGCAGACCGTGACGGCCAGATCCCCGTCGTGCTCCTGCATGCCTGGGGTGAGACGCATGAGATCTTCTCGGATCTGCTGCCGCTGCTCCCGAGCAATCTGCGGTTGGTAGTGCCCGATCAGCGTGGTGTCGGCGACAGCGACAAACCGAGCAGTGGTTACGAGTTCGCGGACGCAGCCGACGACATCCGGGGACTGCTCGATGCACTCGGCATCGACCGGGCCTGGTTGGTGGGCGCCTCGAGTGGCGGCTATCTGGCGCAGCGAGTGGCCGTCGACCACCCCGACCGGATCGCCGGTCTCCTCCTCGTCGGTGCTCCGCGCTCGCTGCGTGGGATCGGTGATCCGTTCGGTGAGGCATTGCGGGGTCTCGGCGATCCGATCACCGTGGAGAAGGTCGACGCCCTGGTCGGAGACATTCCGACGGTGCAGCCCATTCCGTGGGAAACAATGCAGCGCAGCAATGTTGCGGCGACGACGATCCCGGCGCACGTCTGGCGTGTGACGTACCAGGCGCTCCTCGACGCGACGGCGCCGACCGATGATGGCACCATCGACGCCCCGACGCTGATCATGTGGGGTGCCGACGACGCGCTGCTCCCGCGGTCTGATGCGGACCTGCTGCACCGGGCGATCGACGGCAGCGAAATGACGGTGTACCCGGACACCGGGCACCTAGTCCTGCTCGAACGGACACAGTGGGTGGCGCGCGATATCGCTGATTTCCTGCACCGGCATTCGTAGTGCCGGCCAAGATCACTGACGTCGGCGCGAGGCTGGAAACTCGGTTCTCGGTTCGGAACTGAGCCAGCGAGTCCGAGGTCGGCGCGGGTGACGGTGTTCTCACTCTGGCGCGTCGGTCGAGCCGGCAACAGGCTACGTGATCAACGCAGTCATCAGTCCCACGGCCTGGCGCAATGCCTCGGCGCCGATATTTCCGATCGGGTCGTCGAGGGCTGTGACCGGAAGCCATTGCACCAGTTCGGGAAGTGCCACACCCTCGGGTTCTCCGACGGCGACGACCATGGCCATCGTGCCTTCGGGGATCGGTCCGGGAATGTAGGGGCACACGATGATACGTCCGGTATCCGCCGCGATATGGATCGAATTCGACAGCACCACAACGTATATCGTGCTATCGGTGTCGCGGCGAGGCGCGATGTCACCGGGAGCGATCACAAGCCGGCAGCCTTGTTTGCCTGATGGATCATGTCGGCGTAGTCGTCGATGTTCAGTGCCGGAACTGTGTGCGTCGTGTAATTCGTGAGAGCAATCCGAAGATGTTCATGTCGCAACGCGCGTTCGATCAGCTCAGACCGATTCAGACCCGCTGCCTTCGCGTCGGCGTCGGCAGTGGCCAAGACCGCACTGTCGAGAGTGATGGACACCTTATCCTTGGCCATATCGGCATAGTACCAACAGTAGGACGAGTATATGGCCATCTGTCATCTCGGTCGGTGACGTGTTCGGCTCAGGCGAGTTCGGAGGTACGTTCGCCGGTTCAGCCGGCAAGCCCCAGGTCGGCCCGGGTGACGCTGTGCACTGCCCATCCGGAGGCTCAGTGCAGCGCCGGAGGCGACCGCGGCGGCCAGGACGTGTCGGTCCTTGGGGGGATTGGTCATTGCGTCAACGAGGCGGAGGTAGCCGGCGCTGTGGTCGGCGGCATGAGGGAACGAACGCGCGACGCATTTGGGTGATGCGATGATCGGCCTGCTCGGCGGTCACCGCGCGTGTGCCGGTGACGTTGCGGTGGACTTCGTCGAGGAGTTGCGGCGTCCACACCGGTGTGAACATGTCGTGCTCGGCAAGGGCGAGCAGCAGGTTGTTGAGATTCTGCGGCAGCATCACGCAGGCGTCGAGCACGACGCGGAAGGTTGCGGCCACGAGTGTCAGCGCGTGGCGATGAAGCCGTCGGTCTCGGTCGGTCGGGGGTCAGGGGCAGCGAGTTCGGCGAGGGCCTCAGCGCGTTGGGTGCGCGTGCGTTGTTGATAGGCCAGGACGTCGGTGAGCTGCACGCGGCGATGTCGACCGGGAGTGGTGTAGGGGATCTCGTTGTCGGTCAGCAGCCGCACGAGGGTGGGCCGGGTGATTCCGAGAATATCGGCGGCCTCTTGCGTCGTCAGCAGCGTGCGGTGCGGCTCAACAGTCACTGCGGTGCCCTGAATGAGGTTGGACAGCACTGTTGTCAGGATCTGTCGCAACTCCTCGGGCAGCTGCGCAGAACTCTCGCCAGCGCTCACAATCACCGAGTGGTCGGCGGTGAGTACGGCAAGGAGTGCGTCGAGTTGCTGCACGTCGCCGCCGTCGGTGTCGGGAAGAACTGTCTGCTCCAGCAGGGTGGTCATAGTCCACAGTGTAAATCGAAAAAAGCGAAAATTCACTATTGGTTATCTGTATCCGATCGCCGCCGCGAATGTTCTGAAACGCAGCTATCCAGCCCTCGACGCCACCAGACCGTCACAGAAACATCGCGCCGATTACGATAGCCAGGAACGCTGCGAGGCCACCCACAACCAAGACAGCGGCACTGAACATATCGATGACTGAGGACATCTGAGTCACCTCCTTCCCCGTTAGCAGGTCGGCGGGGATGAGTCGCCACCTTCCGTGAAATGAATCATCGCTGATGCGCAGGGTGAACCACTCAGTGTGTGACCACTGCATTGACTCCTGACCTGCATCTTGTCTGCTGCGAAGGAAGGGTGCTGCGCACTGGTCGCGGCGAAAGAACGCATGGCAGGCACTGTCGATCGGACTCGCAGGTGGATGTGCGCCACGTTGACGCGTACCGGGGTGGCCACCGGTCCTATACGTGTTCGAGAACGAACACCACCTCCAGGCCACATCTTTCTCGTAGTACGACCTGGCCTGCATCCCTCACCCCTACCCTTGTCCTGTGCGCTTGTCGTGGCCGCTGGTCGGCCGCACGAAGGAGATGCGAATCGTCGAAGCCGCGCTGTCGGCTTCGGACGATGGCGGCATCCTCATCTGCGGGCCGGAGGGGGTGGGCAAGAGCCGGATCGCCCGGGAGGCCTTGGCGGCGGTGTCCGCGACGGGCCGCGAGACGCGCTGGGTGGCGGGCACCTCGGCGGCCCGCGACATCCCGCTCGGCGCATGCAGCACCTGGGTACCTGCGGGGACCTCCGAGACCGTCGCACTGCTCCGAGGAGTCATCGACGCGCTCACCACCCGGAGCTCGGCGACCGGCCCCGTGGTGGTGGGTGTCGACGACGTCCACCTGCTCGACGACCTGTCGGCATTCGTGGTGCACCAGATCGTCGCCCGTGGCGCGGCGAAAGTGGTCCTCACCGCCCGCGACGACACGCCGATCCCCGCCGCGATCCAGGAGGCATGGAAGGCCGAGCACTGCGACCGGCTCGACGTCGCACCCCTGACCTGCGACGACACCCGCGAGCTGCTGTCGGCCGCGCTGACCGGGCCGCTGGACGCCGACGTCACCCGCCGGTTGTGGCAGCTGACCGGCGGCAATGTGCTGTACCTGCGCAACATCGTCGAACACGAGGTCGCCGCCGGGGCGATGGTGCGGCGTGACGGGTTCTGGCGGTGGACCGGGGAGCCGAGTCTGCCGCCGAGCCTGGTCGGCCTGATCGAATCGCGGATCGGGACGCTGCCCGAATCGGTCGGCGATGTGGTCGATGTGGTCGCGGTCGGCGAACCGATCGAGCTGGCCGCCCTGACCCGCATCACCGACCCTGCCGCCGTCGAGGAGGCCGAGACGCGGGGTCTGATCATGCTCGAGCCGGCGGGCGCCGGAATCGAGGTGCGTGTGGCGCATCCGCTCTACGGGCAGGTGCGCCGCGACCGCGCGGCCCGCACGCGGCTGCGGCGGCTGCGGGGCCTCGTGGCGTCCGAGCTCGCCACCTCCGACGACCGCGACGACCTGCGGGTGGTGGTGCGGCGGGCCACGTTGGGTCTCGATTCGGATCTGCCGGCCGACGCCGATCTGCTGTTGCGGGCCGCCTACGGCGCGGTGTGGCTCGCGGATCTGCCGCTGGCGGATCGGCTCGCGCAGGCCGCCGACCTCGCGGGCGCGGGAGCCCACTCGAATCTGGTGCGGGGACATGCGTTGTCGTGGCTGGGGCGCGGGCAGGACGCCGAGGACGTGTTGGCCGCGATGAGCGCCGCCGACCTCTGCGAGCGGGACCGTGCCCGGTGCGCGTTCCTGCGGTCGAGCAACATGTTGTGGGCGCTGTCGAACCCGGAACGGGCGAAGGAACTCATCGACGACGCGGCGGGCACCATCGCCACGGACGCACACGACTACATCGATGCCTTCCGCACGGTGTACTGGTTCGCGATGGATCAGCCGGAGGAGGCGGTGGCCGCTGCACACGATCTGGTACCGGAGGACCTCCCGGTCGCCGGGACGGAAGTGTCGTGGGCGCTGGCGCAGATCGCCGCGGATGCCGGCCGTACCGCCGACGCGGTGTCGGTGGCCGACGTCGGATGCGCCGCCGCGACCCGGGGTCTCGACGCCCCGCAGATGAGGTTCAACATCGCCGACGCCGAGGTCAGCGCACTGCTGTTGGCCGGGGAGACCCAACGTGCCGTCGACGTCGCCGAACGCGTCCGCGCGCAGGCCGCCGATCTGCCCGGCGCCGCGCAGCTCCTCGGTGCCGCCGTGGCGGGTCGGGCGGCACTAGGGGCGGGCCGCCTCGACGTGGCGTGCTTGTTGCTGCAGACCGCGGCCGACGGTCTGTCGGTGGCGCATGCGCAGGGCTGGGGCTACCGCTACCGGATTGCGCACATCACCGCACTCGCCCTGCGCGGGCAGACGCCGCAGGCGGCCGCCGCACTCGCCGCGCACCGCGAGGTGCGCAGAGCGTTTCGGTCACTGGACCACGAGCAAGCCATCGCGCGCGCATGGGTGGCCGCCGGCGAGGGGGCGGTCAGCGAGGCGATCGGCATCGTGTTGTCGGCGGCCGAACGTGCCTGCGCGGCAGGACGGTTCGCTGACGAAGTGCAGTGCCGGCAGATCGCCACCCAATTCGGGGACACCACCAGCACATCGAGGCTGCGCGCCCTGGAATCGGTGGTGGAGGGTCCGCGCGTGGGGCTGGCGGCTCGGTTCGCCGCGGCCCTGCACGACGCCGAGGGCACGGACCTGCTCGCGGTGTCCACCCAGTTCGAGGAGATGGGTGATCTCGTCGCCGCCCTCGACGCCGCCGCACACGCCGCGCTCGTGTTTCGCCGTGACGGCAAACGGGGATCGGCGTTGGCAGCCTCGACCCGCGCCGACGGCCTGGCCGAGCAGTGTGGCGGGGCGTGCACGCCGGCGGCGCGTCAGGCGTCGGAGGATCTCCCGCTGACCGACCGTGAACGTGAGATCGTGATGCTGATCGGTGCGGGGTTGACCAACCGGGAGGTCGCCGCGCGGCTGTTCCTGTCGGTGCGCACCGTCGAAAGCCATGTGTACCGGGCGATGTCGAAGACCGGAACCACCACGCGCGACGAGCTCGCCGCTCTGCTGCGGCGCCGCCGACGCACCGGATTGCAGTGACACGCTACTGAGCTCGCCCTCCCGGACCGCGACGACGATTCCCTTGTGGGTCGTCCGGCTCGCAGCCACCGAGAGGAGTCCGAAGATGTTGAAGAGACTGTTCGTCGTCGCGGTCGCGGCGGCAGCCGTGTCCGTGCCATTCGCCGGCGCGGCAGCGGCCGACACCGGCAACGGGCTGGGTGCCGGCGGTATCCCGGGGCACACCGGCGAGGTGATCGGTGCGGTCAACCCCGACTACAACCCGGACGGCGGCCCCCTGCCTCCCGGCGAGGTGACCTCCGGTGTCGCACAACAGGACGGCAACACCCCGGGGGCCTTCGGTGAATCGCTCGACGGGTTCTTCGGCGGCGCCGGCATCCCGACCGACTACGGCCCGACACCGCCCGGGCTGGGCCTCAAGGTGTTCACACCGGGATGCGGTCACGGTGCCCATGCCACCGACACCGCCGGAACGATTCCCGACGACGCCTGCTACTGATCGCAGCACCGGGGCCGACCACCGCCAGCTCTCCCATCACGTCCAGCGCATCGATCCGACCGTGACTCCGTAGCCGGTTGCGGCAAGCACAAACCGTGCCATCAGCGGGCGCCGTAGTGTTGCATCCGGGGCGATCGACCGGTGGATCGGTGGTGCTCGGATGGCGGCAGCGGTGGTGTGCGGGGCCTGCGGCACCCGGCTGCGCGCCGGGGCCCGATTCTGCGACCGATGCGGTGCGCCGACCGGTGTTGCTGCCGAACCCGCCGAGTTCAAGCAGGTGACGGTCCTGTTCGCCGATGTGGTGCGGTCGATGGGGTTGGCCGCCGTGCTCGACGCGGAGCGTTTCCGCGAGGTCATGACCGAACTCGCCGAGCAGTCGGCGTCGGCGGCCGAACACTATGGCGGGACCGTCGAGTACACCGGGGACGGCGTGATGGCGGTGTTCGGCGCGCCGCTGGCGTTGGAGGATCACGCCGTGCGGGCCTGCCTGGCCGCCCTGGACATCCAGGAACGGGTCGGGGAGTTGGCCGCCGAGGTGCATCGCCGCGACGATGTCGACCTGGGGCTGCGGGTGGGCGTGAACTCCGGGCAGGTGATCGTCGGTGAGATCGGTTCCGGGTCATTGGGTTACGGCGCTGTCGGCGAAGCGGTCGGGTTCGCCCAACGGATGGAGTCGGTGGCGCCGCCGGGCGGGGTGCTGTTGTCGGAGTCGACCGCACGGCTGGTGGAACACGTGGCCGTGCTGGCCGAATCCGAGCGGGTGCGGGTCAAGGGTGCCGACGCGCCGGTGTGCGCCCGCCGGCTACTGGCGATCGGCCCGGCGGCGATGGCGCCAGCCCGCACCGACACCACCTTCGTCGGCCGACGCTGGGAGATGGCGGCGCTCGAAGCGCTGCTGGACCAGGCGGTGGGTGGCCGCGGAGCGGTGGTGCACGTGGTGGGACCGCCGGGCATCGGCAAGAGCCGGGTGGCGAGGGAAGTCGCAGGTAGGGCGGCCGGCCGCGGCATCGGGGTCGGGTGGGTGTCCTGCGAATCGCATGCCCGTGAGGTCCCGTTGCATACCGCGACCCGACTGCTGCGCGCCGGCCTGGGCGTGACCGACCTGGCTGCGGACGCCGCCCGGGCCCGGGTCCGGGACCGGATCGGGCAGGCCGACCCCGACGACCTGCTGCTGCTCGACGAGATGCTGGGCATCGCCGACCCCGATGTGCCGGTGCCCCACATCAACCCGGACGCACGACGACGCCGGCTGACGGCGCTGATCAACGCCACCACCCGGTCCCGGACCGACCCGCTGCTGTTCATCGTCGACGACGCCCAATGGATCGATGCCGTCAGCGAGTCCCTGCTCGCCGACCTGCTCGCCGCCGTTCCGGGCACCCCGACGATCGTGCTGATCACTTCCCGCCCGGAGTACCGGGGGACGCTGCTGCAGATACCGGGTGCCCAGACGATAACGATTGCCCCACTGGGTGGTTCGGAGACAGAGTCGCTGGTGGCCGAGCTGCTGGGCAGCGATCCGTCGGTCACTGAGCTGTCGGCCGTCATCACCGCGCGTTCGGCGGGGAACCCGTTCTTCGCCCAGGAGATGGTGCGGGAGTTGGTGCAGCGCACCGTGTTGTCCGGTGCGCGGGGGCGTCTGACCTGCCGGGTCGATGTGACCGAGGTGAGTGTGCCGGTCACGGTGCAGGCGGCCATCGAGGCCCGCGTCGATCTGCTGGGCTGGTCGGCCAAACAGACGCTGCATGCGGCCTCGGCGATCGGGGAGCACTTCGACGCGGATCTGCTCGTCGAGTTGGGTATCGACCCGCAGCTCGATGAGCTGGTGAGTGCGGAGTTGGTGGAGCCTGTGCGGTTCGCACCGGGGGCTGAGTACATCTTTCGTCACCCGCTGATCCGTGCGGTGGCCTACGAATCCCAGCTGCGATCCGACCGCGCCGACTGGCACCGCCGCCTGGCCGCCGCGATCGAGAAACGTGCGGCGGCGTCGGGGGACGGGAATGCGGCGCGGATCGCCCAACACCTGCAGGCGGCCGGCGATCTGCACGCGGCCTACGGGTGGCATATGCGGGCGGCCGGGTGGGCGTCCGGCCGTGACCTCGGCGCCGCCCGGATCAGCTGGGAGCGGGCGTGCCAGATCGCCGACCGGCTTCCCGGCGACGACCCCGAACTGCTGTCGATGCGCATCGTGCCCCGCTCCATGTTGTGCGCCACCGACTGGCAGGCCCGGCCGGTGCAGGAGACGTGTGGTCGGTTCACCGAACTGCGTGAGTTGTGCACCGCAGGCGGGGACAAGGTGTCGTTGGCCATCGGGATGAGCGGACTCGCCGCCGAACTCTTGTACGCCGGGCGGCCCGAGGAGGGGTCAAGGCTGGCGGCCGAACAGATGGAGTTGCTGGAGTCGATCGGCGATCCCGACCTGACCGTGGGTTTGGCGTTCGTGGCGTTCGTCAATTGGTTCAACGTCGGGAAGTTCGGTGAGATCCTGCGATTGGCGCAGACCGTCGTCGATCTGGCCGGCGGAGATCTCACCAAGGGATCGGCGTTCGGTCTGGGGTCGCCGCTGGCGGTGGCGGTGGCCTTCCGCGGCGCGGCCCGATGGTGGCTCGGCCGTCCCGGGTGGCGGGAGGACTTCCACGACAGCGCCGAGATGGCGCGCACCAGCGACCCGGCCACGCTCACTCTCGTCGTGTGCTGGACGTCGGGTCTGGCGTTGATCTACGGGGCGATGCGGGCCGACGACCCGATGCTGCAGACCATGCAGGCCGCCGACCGATACGCCCGCGAGACCAGCAACGACTACGGGCTGGCCGGAGCCCAACTCGTGTTGGGCGTGACGCTGCTCTGCCGGGAATCGGCGGCCGACCGGGACCGCGGGTTGGAGCTGCTGACGGCCGCGCTCGGTCCGCTGCACGACTATGCGCCGTCGCTGCTCCCGGTCGCCGAGGTGTTCGCCGGACGCGAGCGGGCCAGGCGCGGCGACCGTGCTGCCGCGATACCCGCGATGCGCGACGCCGTGCACACCCTGCACCGGCAGGGACGACCGGGGTGGGGTGTCGCGAGCACCGGCCTACTGGTCGAGGCACTGGTGGAGCGCGGCGGCGCCGATGACCTCGCCGAGGCGCAGGCGGCGATCAACTGGCTGGCAGATCTACCGCGGGAGGACGGCTCGGCGGTCCCCGACATCACGCTGCTGCACGCACAGGCGTTGGTGGCGCGTGCCCGGTGCGACGATGACGCCTTCCGCGACGTGGCGGCCCGTTATTTCGCGATGGCGGAATCGCTGGGCTTCGAGGGGCATATCGCGTGGGCGCAGGCGATGGTGGATGGGATGTCCTGATCTTGGGTGTCGAGAACGAGCCGATCGAGGAGAAAGTCGTCCGGGCGTACTGCGGCGATTCCGTGCGGGTCGCAGGCGTCACCGGGGAAGTCGTTGCGGTTGGCGGTGGCGATCAGTGCGGCGCCGAGGGCGACCGCGGCGGCCAGGACGTCGGTGAGCTGCACACGGCGGGTCGACGTTCCGCGGAACGCTCAGCGACGGGCTGTGGGCGGCGCCCAGCGCAGACCTCGGGTCACGTGTCGTTGCTGGACTGTCATTCTTTCGGCACGGTGGAGGTATGAGTGATCAAACGAGTGTCACAGTCGAACGAGTCATCGATCTGCCCGTTGACGCCGTGTTCGATGTGCTGAGCAATCCCGAACGTCATCCCGACCTCGACGGATCTGGGTTCGTGCGCAGCGTCGACCACGCCGATCGCATCCAGCAGGTGGGCGACGTCTTCACCATGAACATGAATGGCCCCCACATGGGCGGCGACTACCAGACCGACAACCACGTCACCGGGTACGCCAAGGACAAGCTGCTCGCCTGGCAGACCGCACCGGCCGGCACCGAGCCGCCCGGGTGGGAATGGCTCTGGGAGCTGGAATCACAGGGGCCGAGTACCACTCTCGTGCGGCACACCTACGACTGGTCGAAGGTCACCGACAAGGACCTTCTCGAGAAGGTGAAGTTCCCGCTGGTCTCCGAGGATCAGCTTGAGGACACGCTCGGCAATTTGGCTGCAGCCGCGACCGGCTAGGTATCGACGATCGCGAACGGGCCCGACTCACGGAGTCGGGCCCGTTGCGGTGTCAGGCCCGCTACTCCGCAGAACGCTCCGGCGATGCCTCGGCCAGCGCCTTCAGCTTCTTTTCGACGTCGAAGTTCTTGCCGTACATCGGTGTTCCCGGCTGCTGGCGCCACGATTCGGCAAGGAGACCGGCGTCAATCGGCTACCTACCCTTGCCGGCCGAAGCCGCGTCAGCACTGTTTCAAGTTGTGGCACAACGCTATTTGAAAACCGGCATCGTCATCACCACCAACCGGTCCGTCGCCGAATGGGGTGAGGTCCTCGGCGACACCACTGTCGCTGCGGCCATGCTCGACCGCCTGCTGCACCGCTCGGTCGTGCTCGAACTCGACGGTGACTCCTACCGGCTACGCGACCACCACGCACCCAAAACCAACGCACCGCCACCGCATCAACCCGGCGGACGCTACAGTAGGTGCCGCCCACGGGTGGGGAATTTCAAATGAGCACACCTGGGGAATTTTCTTGAGCCTAGTCACGGCCACCAATGGGGGCGTTTGTCATAGCCATTCGCATCCGATAGTCAGGGTTCGGGACGGAGTCAGCGAAGCAGCTACCCAGCAAGAACCCCACCAGATTCGGGCGTTATGGGCGGGATTAGGCATACATGCTGGCGATGCTTGCAGCTCCCCCGAGAACCACTCCAACTCCCACGACTAGAGCTCCGATCCAGCGACTTCGGAACCCAGTCTGTACTCGATCGACAGTGAAGTCTTCAAGGATCTGCGCCCTAGCCATACGCCTAGCATCCTGCGCGCCAACGATTCCACTGACGAGAAAACCGGGCGCCGGGCTGTACCCCTGAAGCTGTTCAGTCTCATCGAGCGCCCGGAGCGAGTCCCTCAGTGCTTGCTGATCGGTCCAGATATCGCGCGCTACCAGCACCGCACCAATGAGCTGGAGTATTAGAGCGAGTGCATACCCTCCCACAACGAGGTCATCAGTCACGACGCCAAGGATAGATCAGGCGAGGAGTGCGGCGTGGTTGACTCGCAGGTCATGCGCGACTCCTTCGTCGGAGAGTGCGCGGTCCGGTCAGGTGCGGCTGATCAGTTGGGCGAGCATGCTGCGGAAGGCGCGGATGCTGTCGTCGGTGGTGTTGAACCGCCAGTCGCGGTCGCGGTCTTCGGCCTGATACCAGAGCAATCCCTCGACGCGGGGCTGTTGGGCGACGACGGTGCGCAGATCCCGTATCCAGGTGGCTTTGCGGCCGGGCCAGGCTGCGGCGCAGGCGACTTCGGTGAGCAGGATGGGATGGTTACCGTCGAGGGAGGTGAGTATCTCGAGGCTGCGATCGAACAGGTCCGACGGCAGTGTCCACCGGTGGCCTGTGACATCACCCCAGTTGTAGCCGTCGAGGCCGAGGTAGTCGACCTCGGCGGGGTCGGGGTAGGCCTCCACGAAGCTGCCGGCCTGGTCGGTCAGTGCGTACGGCGCCCATACGAATTTGATGGTGGCGGTGCCGGCCATGTCGAACAGGGCGCGCATGCGTGACCAGGCGGCCCGGTAGAGCTCGGGATTGTTGCCGTTGACGCCGATCGACCACGGATACCAGGGGGTGTTCATCTTGGGGGCGAACCGCACCAGTAGCGGTTTGCTCCAGGAGGTGAGTTCAAACGCCCAGCGCTGCAACGTGTCGTCAAACGCGCCGTTCGTGAGGCGCTGCAGTGAGTATTGCGGCTGATTCGGGCCGCCGTCGGCGACGCCAGGTTCCAGCGTGAGCAGGGGAGTGGCACCCGTAGCGGCGATGATGTCGAAGTCGGTGGTGGGTGCGGGCTCGTCGATGAAGGCGTAGCGGTGAATGTAGTTGGGCTGGGTCTCGGCGAGTGTGGCGAGCCGGGAGATCGGCGACTCCTGCGACGGAGCCGGCACCACGCTGGGGATGTAGGCACCCCACGAGCGCGTTTGTGCCGACGCCCCGGTCGACTCGGAGCTGCAGGCGCCGACGGTGAGCGCGGCAGTGCCGGCCAGGGTCGCGCGCAGCATGGAGCGGCGGGACAGGTGAGTGGGTGGCGTCTTCGGGTCTGGACGCATGGTCTGATTGTTGCGTCTATTTCTCGGAAATGCGAACTGGGAGTGGGATATACAACGTCCGTTGGAAGTTCTCGACCGGTACCTGTCGCCAAGCCGACGAAGAGGGCCGAGCCGACTATGTCACGACGCCAGCGTTCGCAGATACTCAGCAACCTCGTCGTACGACGGCAACAGTCCAGTTTCCCGAGCAGCTGAGAGCCCCGGAGCGCTGGTGTCCTTCGCCGATAGCTCGTACACGAGTGGGCTTCCATCGCGCGCCGTTGTCGGCCACTTGATGCCGAATTCCGGATCGAGGGGATTGATGCCGTGTTCGGCCGATGGGTTGTACCCGGTGCTGCACAGGTAGGTGACAGTGGAGCCGTCGGCGAGCGAACAGAACGCGTGACCCAAACCTTCGGACAGATAGACCGCTCTGCGGTCGACGTCGTCGAGCACGACGGTGTCGTAGGTTCCGAAGGTAGGGGAGCCGACGCGAATGTCCACGATCACGTCGAGAATCGCACCTGACGGACACGTGACGTACCGGCTTGTCCGGGTGGAACATCCGCGAAGTGGACGCCCCGCAGCACTCCTGCGGCAGACACCGAGAGGTTGACCTTGGCCAGATCGAACCGGTGGCCGATCACCTCGGCAAGAAGTTCGCCCTTGAACACCTCGGCGAACAGCCCGCGATCGTCGCCGTGCTGAACCGGCGTCAATTCCCAGGCGCCGTCGATCGCGAGGGGACGGATCTTCATCAGAACTCTTTGCCGCGGGAGAGGATCTCGAGAAGATAGTTGCCGTACCCGGACTTGCGGAGCTTCTCGGCACGAGCCCGGAGTTCCTCATCACTGATGAACCCGTTGCGCCAGGCGATCTCCTCGGGGACCGCGATCTTGAGTCCCTGACGCTGTTCCACGGTGCGGACGAAGTTGCCGGCATCGAGCAGCGAATCGAAGGTGCCGGTATCGAGCCATGCGGTACCGCGGGGCAGGACCTTGACCGCGAGATTGCTCTCGCGCAGGTAGTGCGCGTTGATGTCGGTGATCTCGTATTCGCCTCGAGCACTGGGCTTCAGATTTCTGGCAATCTCAACAACGTCGTTGTCGTAGAAGTACAGGCCGGGAACGGCGTAGTTGGATTTGGGCGTTGTTGGTTTTTCCTCCAGCGAGATCGCGGTCCCGTTGTCATCGAACTCGACAACGCCGTAGGCCTCGGGGTTGGCAACCCAGTAGGCAAAGACGGCGCCACCGGTCAGGTGGTCGAAACCTTGTAGTTGGCTGCCAAGTCCTGGCCCGTAGAAGATGTTGTCACCGAGCACCAAAGCGACAGACTCGTCTCCGATGTGATCGGCGCCGAGCGTGAACGCTTGCGCAAGACCATCGGGCGACGGCTGCGTCTTGTACGTGATGTTGACGCCGAACTGGTCACCAGTTCCGAGGAGCCCCTGGAATGCGCGGCTATCGTGCGGCGTTGTGATCACCAGAATGTCACTGATACCCGCGAGCATGAGCGTCGACAATGGGTAATAAATCATCGGTTTGTCGTAAACCGGGACCAATTGTTTACTGACGCCCTGCGTGATGGGGTGTAGTCGGGACCCGGTTCCCCCGGCAAGGATGATTCCGCGCATGCGTCGAGGGTAAATGCTGGTCAACGCCATGTCGAGCCGTGAGTTCCCCTGGCTCCCTGTGACTTAGGTCGCAGGAGTTGCTGGTCGGCGAGTAGGTCTGATGTGATTCGGGGCGATAACGGATCATCGGCGCCATTTTCTCAACGTAGGTTGAAATAGATGGGGCTATTGTTAGCGCAATTGTTGCGAAGGTAAGAATTGCGCTCAGTTGGCTCGTCGAGTGACGGGCGTCCAACGGAAGGGTCGAGTCATGCGGGTTCTGGTCACCGGGGGCGCCGGGTTCATCGGCGCCAATTTTGTGTTGCGCACGCTGGCGCAGCGTCCCGACGTCGAGATCACCGTGCTCGACAAGCTCACCTATGCCGCCAACCCGGCCACCCTGGAACCGGTCGCCGACCGCATCGATCTTGTCGTCGGCGACGTCGCCGATGCCGCGCTGGTCGACCGGCTGGTCGCGGCCGCCGATGTGGTGGTGCATTTCGCGGCGGAATCCCACAACGACAATTCGCTGGCCGATCCGTCGGCGTTCGTGCAGACCAACCTGGTCGGCACGTTCTCGCTGGTGGAGGCGGTGCGCCGCCACGACGTGCGCTATCACCACATCAGCACCGACGAGGTCTACGGCGACCTCGACCTCGACGACCCGGCAAGGTTCACCGAGGCCACCGCCTACAACCCGTCGAGTCCGTATTCGTCGACCAAGGCCGGCTCGGATCTGCTGGTGCGGGCGTGGGTGCGGTCGTTCGGGCTGCGCGCGACCATCTCGAACTGCTCGAACAATTACGGCCCGTATCAGCACATCGAGAAGTTCATCCCCCGCCAGATCACCAACGTGCTGGCCGGGGTGCGGCCCAAGCTCTACGGCGACGGTCTCAACGTGCGCGACTGGATTCACGTCGACGATCACAACGACGCGGTGTGGACGATCATCGAGCGCGGTGAGATCGGCGAGACCTATCTGATCGGCGCCGACGGTGAGGTGAACAATCGGACCGTCGTGGAGCCATCAACTTCCCGAGGTCCGGTGGCCACTGTGATTGCGAGCGGCACCCTGGGGGATGATCTCTAACAACGGATGATGACCTGTGGGTCGGTGGTCGTGTCGAGCCATTTGCCGTACGCGTCGTCGCTTTCACGCCGCACGGCAGCGCACACCTCGGACTGCGAGTAGCCGGCCGGCTTGTAGACCGCGTGGTTCGGATTGCCCTCGTCGCTCTGCTGGCGCAGTGACGGACACGACTCGTCTGTGCGCAGGTACTTCGCGCCCGGATGTGCTGCAACGTGTCATCGAACGCGCCGTTCTCGAGGCGCTGTAGTCAGTACTGCGGTTGATTCGGGCCGCCGTCGGCCACGCCCGGTTCCAACGTCAGCAGTGGAGTGGCGCCTCCGATGGCGATGGCATCGAAGTCGGTGATGGGTGCAGGCTCGTCGATGAAGGCGTAGCGGTGAATGTAGGTGGGATGAATCGCGGCGAGTGTGGCGAGCCGGGAGATCGGCGGCTCCTGCGACGGCGCGGGCACAACGCTGGGGAGATAGGCACCCCAGGAAAAGTGTCTGTGCCGATGCCCCGGGTCGACACGGAGCTGCAGGCGCCGACGGTGAGCGCAGCAGTGCCGGCCAGGGTCGCGCGCAGCATGGAGCGGCGGGACAGGTGGGTGGGTGGCGCCGTCCGGTGGGACGCATGGAATGATTGTTGCGTCAATTTCCGGGAAATGCGAACTGGGAGTGGGAAATACAACGCGAGTTGTGATTGAAGGCGATATTGTTCAACGGACCTCCGGCGGTCTCCACAAATCATTCACAACTGACAATCCGGACGAGGAAATGATTCCTCAGATGTGCCGAGCGTGAGAACAAAGTCGGATCGCCCCGGGTGTGCGATCCGTATGCGTTCGACACCGCTGCGTACTTGCGTAGGTAAAGGACATCCTGCGAGGTTGCGGGGGAGAACGAGACTTGCGCGACGGACTCAATTCGCGTGTCCGGTGATCCGGTTGCGGCGAGCGCGCGCCATGGCGGCGCGGCGCGGCAGCCGGACACGTCTGCCGCCTGCGCTGAGCAACCAATTGGCCCCAGCGGAGCGTGCTCGGCCCCGGCCCACGAACAGCGGGCTCACGGAGTAGCGAGTTCATGAAGTTCAGCCGCGCAGCGACCGCGAGAACACGAATATCTCGAAATGTGACGCAAATCTCACTTAGTAATTGAGGCTGCTCGCAGTGCAACGGTAGTGCAACCAACTCGCGCGGGGCTTCATCCAAACGTTCTAACGCTCGGCGGATCTTGCGCGGTTGGTGTAACGCCAGAACTGCGGCAAACGAAGATGGTTGGACGCCTTCTAATGGACGTCTCAGGCGCCAAAACTCATCAACATTCGCGATAGTGAACAGTCGCAGGACTCGCGGTTGCGTTGTCGGTGCGCGTAGTTATGCTCTACCGGTGTCGCCGATGGAGTCGGGCGACTCAACGTGGCGCTGCTCACAGAAGGGCTGTCTGACATGGCATTACGGGTGGATGAGCGCGACGTGTCGGCTATGTGTCATCGCCTGTTGGCACGGTGTCGAAACCTGCCGTCCACATAACGCCCAACGATAGTTGTGACTCAACGGTAAGCGAGAAAACGGATTTAGCTGCATGCTCTTCAAGTTGTCAAAGTGCTTAGGCTGCCTTACGCTCTCAGCATCCGCTTAGGTCAAGAAATGGCCGATAATTGCTGGGAAATAGCATTTTCTGTCCACGAACCTGTTGTTCATCTTCAGGTGCCAGTCTCTTCTAGTTCGAAGTCGGGGAGGTAATGCGGTGGTCAACAGTCGAGCCTTCGGGGGGGCTCGCGAGGATGACAGTCGTATTCAGCGGTTGCCCTTCGTGAGTCGTGCTCCTGCACGGTCGCGGTCGTGGGTGCACGGTTACCTTGTGCGCCTCGCGTGGTCAGATGCGATGGTGGTCGCAATCGCGATCACCATCGCGCAAGTTGGGCGCTTCGGCACCGACAGCGCCACCATCCCGAACGGTGCAATACAGGCGCCGGCCGCGCTGGTGTCGCTCGCGCTTGGTATCGCCTGGGTGCTGACCCTCCGTGCGTTCCATACCCTTGACCGTCGCGTAGTCGGTTCCGGGTCTCAGGAGTACAGCCGAATCGTCACTGCGTGCCTCTCAGTCTTTGGCGTCCTCGCGATGCTCGATCTGCTCTTCAGATTGAACATTGCCAGAGGTTTTCTGGCGCTTGCATTGCCGATCGGTACGTTCGGCCTGCTGGTGTCCCGATGGGCCTGGCGCAAGCGGCTTTCGCAGCAGCGCGCGCAAGCGACGAACCTCGAGCACGTCCTCGTCGTCGGGGAACCGAAGTCGGCGATCCCGCTAATGGAACGCCTGATCGACAATCCCAGTCTTGGCTATCGGGTTGTCGGCATGTGTCTCCCCACTCAGAGTGGTCGCCGTGCGGCGATCACCGTTCGCGACGAGGATGTGCGGGTCTTCGGCGACTTTGACGACGTCTGCCGGTCAGTCGTAGACGCCGGCGCCACGACCGTGGCGGTTACTTCCGCTGAGGCGCTGGGACACCACGCAATGCAGAGCCTTTCGTGGGATCTCGAAGGCCTGGATGTGGACATGGTGGTTTCGCCCGGCGTCGTCGACATCGCTGGCCCGCGGATGATGCTACGACCGGTCGCTGGGTTGCCCATGCTTCATATCGACAAGCCCCGGTACGAGGGCGCGAACCGCTTCCGAAAAGCATTCGTCGACCGTGTCGGGTCCGCAGTGCTCCTCCTGATGATTTCTCCGCTCTTGGCGATCCTTGCTGCGGCCATCAAGATTGATTCGCCAGGTCCTGTCTTCTACCGGGCCACGCGAGTCGGACTCAACAACGAACCCTTTGAGATGTGGAAGTTCCGCTCGATGGTTCAGAACGCGGACTCGCTCAAAGAAAACCTTCGTTCTCTCAACGAGGGGTCGGGAGTGCTGTTCAAGATGCGCGATGACCCGCGCGTGACCAGGGTTGGCGCTTTCATCAGACGTTACAGCCTCGATGAGCTGCCCCAGCTGTTCAACGTTCTCGGTGGGACGATGAGTTTGGTAGGTCCCAGGCCGCCGCTGCCGGACGAAGTCGATCGTTACGACGGCCGCGTCGCGCGCCGAATGCTCGTGAAGCCTGGGATGACCGGCCTATGGCAGGTGTCGGGGCGATCGGACCTCTCGTGGGAAGAATCTGTGCGCCTAGACCTTTCGTACGTGGAGAATTGGTCGATTATGCAGGACGCGCTAATTCTGTGGAGAACAGTTAGAGCGGTATTTGCAAAGGACGGAGCGTACTGATGAGGATGGTCGTACTTGGCCTCGGCTATTTGGGCGCCACACACGCAGCATGCATGGCAGAACTCGGGCACGATGTACTCGGCATTGAGGTCGTGCCGGAGAAGCGGGCACAGCTCGCAGTTGGTGAGGTCCCATTCTATGAGCCTGGGTTGCCCGAGCTTCTGAATCGGCACATCGATTCCGGTCGACTGAAGGTTTCCGGCTCTTACCAAGAGGCCGCAGACTTTGCGGACGTATTCTTCATCGCGGTCGGAACCCCACAGAAGAAGGGCGAGTACAGCGCCGACTTGCAGTACGTCGACGCCGCAATCGATGAGCTTGTTCCGCTTCTTACGCGTGATGCAGTGATTCTCGGCAAGTCCACGGTGCCGGTCGGTACGGCGCAGCGGCTGAGCGAGCGTGCAGACGAACTTGCCAAGGACATCGATGTCGAGATCGCGTGGAACCCGGAGTTCCTCCGCGAGGGCTTCGCGATCGAGGATACTTTGCATCCTGATCGAGTCGTAGTGGGCGCCTTCCCTACAGGCAAGGCAGAATCGATTGCCCGAGAAGCTTACGCGACGATCATCGACTCTGGAACACCGTTCATCGTGACGGACCCGCCGACGGCCGAGATGGTCAAGACATCCGCGAATGCGTTCTTGGCAACCAAGATCTCCTTCATCAATGCGATCGCCGAAGTGTGCGATGCAGCAGGAGCCGACGTGACTGCGATCGCCGACGCGATCGGCTACGACGCACGGATTGGTCGGAAGTTCCTAAATGCTGGCCTCGGCTTTGGTGGAGGCTGTCTGCCCAAGGACATCCGGGCGTTTATGGCTCGCGCCGGCGAGCTTGGTGCTGCGGAGGCGCTGAGCTTCCTTCGGGAGGTCGACAACGTCAACATGCGCCGGCGGACACGCATGGTCGAACTTGCGCGCGAGGTCTGTGGGGGTTCGTTCCTCGCCAAACGCATCGCAATTCTTGGAGCAGCATTCAAGCCGGAATCCGATGATGTGCGCGATTCGCCGGCGCTCAACGTGGCTGGGCAGATTCAGCTCCAGGGAGCTTCGGTGACTGTCTACGACCCTAAGGCGATGGAAAACGCGCGTGCCCTATTTCCGACTCTCGACTATGCGGGTTCTGCGACTGGTGCCTGTGAGCAGGCGGACGTTGTGCTCGTGCTTACCGAGTGGCAAGAATTCCGTGTGCTGTCGCCGAACGAACTTGGTACGCACGTGCGCAACAGAAACGTCGTGGACGGACGGTTGTGTCTCGACTCGGCGCGATGGATCGACGCTGGGTGGAGCTATTGGAGCTAGCGTCAATTTGTCTAGACGTCAGGGCGGACCGCTGACTTGGCGGCGGGAGGGACAGACGCTCTGATAGCGCCGACGAGCGTTTCAAGTGCAACAGGTGGGGAAATGGTGTTCCACAACAGCTTCCGGAGATCGGTCGAGGAGGGGTATACCACTCCTGACCCGCGTCAGTCCTTTGACAGGCAGCTGCCGCCGACTCGAGGCCAAACCGCATGCTTCGCAAGATCATCGTCCAGCCCGTGGCGTTTGCGGTTCTCGGGTCCGCAACGAGGAGACTTCCTCCAAACATTCAATCGCGTTTCGGAGCTCCGCGAAGCTGGGGCCATCGCGCCATCGCGAAAACAGTCGACAGAACTCCTACACGTAACCGATGCGTCGGACCGTTTTAGCACCTCCCTTACAAGCTTTGGAGAATCTCTTGATAACGCCGAATGATCGGGGTCCACGGCCTGGGCCTACGCGACGGTCTGCTATCCGCAGTGCGATCATTGGTAGCGCCACGCTGGCAATCTCAGGCTGCTCGTCTTCGTCGAGTAGTGGCGTTAGGGCTTGGAAACCATTGACGTCGTACTCGGTAGGTGAGGTGGTTGTGAGCCCTACAGGACAACTCGCGCGAGCCAAGGTCACCCACACGGCTGGAACGCACTTCGATGCTAGCGCCTGGCTATACGTCACCCTTACCCTCGAAGACTTTGGAGCGGTTGGCGATGGTTTAGCTGATGATACTGAAGCAATCAATCGTGCCCTAGTATCTGCCTACCCGGTCCTGGGTAACCAATCAGCCACCTACCGCGTGACATCTGAGATCAAGATGAAAAATGGATCAGATGTCGATTTTCAAGGTGCAATTATTCGACCGGACTTCGCTGCCCAGCCCCAAGCCCTGTCAGTTATCCTGATCGCTGGTGCATCGTCCGCCGAGAGTAGCGCATCAAACTGCCGGATAGAAAACTGCAAAATTATCGCAACAAACCAAAAGAACGTCAAGTTCGGAATTGAAGTGTACGGTGCGACCACTGCGGCGAAGCCTGCGAACATTCTAATCCGTGGTGTCGTTACGAAAAATTGCGATAAAGGTGGGATATTCCTAAATACCTGCACCGCTATAAGAATTGTCGACTGCATCAATGATGGTGGCAACCGAGCAATTGGAGTGGGCGCAACCAAGAGTCATAGCGACACCACCGATGTCCTTGTGCAGGGATGTTCAAGCAAGAATAGCCTTTCCTTTTGCTTCCAGACATATTATGGCTCAGCGATTCAACTAGTCGGTAACGTAGGCGACGGAAGCAAGCAGAGAAGCGCCGATTTTAGCATAATTACCGTCGATCGATCGCGTGACGTTTCGGTCATGGCCAACAGCTGTACGAACTCGCCTGAGGCTCAGATCTATGTCACTGGTGCCTCTGGGGTTAATGTCACAGGGAACATAGTAAGTGGCGGGGCGCACGGAATTCATGTCTGCTGCAACTTCGAGGCAGAGGAGGATGCGGCAATTCGGGAAGCGCGAAATATATCGGTTACAGGAAACATAACCAGTAGCCATGCCGTGTCCGATGTTCTGATAAACGGAGTTCAGCAGGCAGTCGTATCCGCGAACGCAATGCGCGGAACTGCCTGTTCCTTAAGAGTTCAAGACACGATACGGCGACAAGATTCGATGCAGATGAATACTCGTGACTTCTCGGCCGTAGGAAACGTCGGATCAGCCGAGTTCCAAGCCTCGATCGAGAGTCCGTCCGCGGCGCCTAGCACGATCGCGCTAGCCGCCAACCGTTTCACTGGATGGACTGGATGGGATCGTCGGTTTAGCGGACTTGACGTAATAAATACCGAGTATCGGCTCGGCGGGAACCAACTTACTCAGATCGGTGCAATCAAGTACGACGACGTAGCGGGGCCTTCGGCTATCCGAGAGTTTCGATTCGCCGATGAAACGGCGAACCACGGATTCGTCGAGCAGGTCGATTCTGGCCGGATTAACTACATCAACGCAGAAACTTCTAAGAGTCTGCTCACGATGCACATATCGAACTCAGACGGTGCTCGCGGAATTGAAGTCCTTCCAAACGGTGGGGGAATCTATCTTCATAGTCCGGACGGGACTAGATTCAAGGTCTCTGTCGCGAACGATGGCGAGATCAAGGTTGCGAGGTCCACATCTTGACGACTACAAGAGCAAAGACTGGCGGCAGCGCCTTTCGAATCAAGCAATTTCCTGGCACGACGCCGACTCGCCACGAGGTGCTGCTAGCGCCCCAGGAAGCATTGCTATTTGATACCGAACGAAGCACTGTTTCAACGGTGGCCGATCAATCTGGCTGGCCAACCATCCAACTTCGGTGCCGATCAAAAGCCGGAGCGGCGAAAGGCGGCGACTCGTCTCCAATGTGTCGAAGAGTAAGTGACCCGGGCTTGGTCCGAACAGCAAATATAATCACATTTCGACACATACGGCTTGTCCACCACGATGTAAGCGTTCTCGCTGTGAGAGCGAACACCATTTCCAGGTTGGCTACGGCAAGGCAAGGCCATTGCGGATGACGAGTAGCTCACTTCTAAAGATCGGGAACCCACACCGCACGGCAGCGATGAAAATCGGAATTCCAATAGTGGTCGCAGGCATGTCGCAGGGCGCTGGACTATTGCAGTGGGCCGTCCTTCTTTATCCTCAGGGCGCGGGGAATTCATCGGATCTATATATCTTACAGTTGGCCTGGGGAACCCTGCCCACCTCGATAGTCGTTCAAGGGCTGCTCTACCCGATATGGTTGCGCGGAAGGCTGATGTCTAGCGTAATTACCTACACAATTGTGGGGTCGACCTCCGTCCTGGCGGGAATCGCAGTCGTGCTATCAACAGTATGGTTCACGACGATGCGAGGAGCGCCCACGTCATGGGTTCAGGTTGGAACAGTTACAACCGGAGCAGTGATCCTCGCAATGACAACGTCAATAGCGCTCGCGTGGGCCGCCGTGGGCAAGGTCGTCGCCTTGTCTGGCCTCACACTCGCTCCGAGTCTTCTTTCCTGCCTACTACTGCTGTTCATCGGAAACACGATCGATGAGAAAGTGCTCGTGCTGTCTCTGGGATGGACTACCGGCAACGTCGTGACGCTGATGGTGTTCCTCTGGAACACGAAGCCAGAGTCGACAACGAGGCAACATGCTGCACGATCAAGCTCCGAGGAATGGTCGAGCGGGCTGGGGTGGTACTTCGCCAGATCCGCTACTGGCTACGGTGCTGGAGCAGCGTTGCAGAGCGCAGCTGCTGGACTGCCCCCATCGCAGCTGACGGCAATCGGCGTTGTGCAACGCGTCAACTCGGGCTTCGCAACAATGGTAACGAACACGATCTTACCTAGGTATGTGAACAGAAACGACAACAATATGTCGCGAAAGGCGGTCTACCGATACTGCACGGCTGTTGGGCTGGTGTCGATGATGGCAGGCCTAACATTTGCTGGGGTCGCCGTAGCAGCCGGTTGGAGTGATTGGGCGCGCATTGTATGCTTGGGGTGCGCTTGGTGCGCGGCAGCGACCGTAAACGCAGCTGTTCAACGGGTCACACTTAGAGACCTGCCACCGGCGGCATTTCGGTGGAGCGTGATCGGCAGCATTTGCGTCGCAACCCTCGTGGTGTTTCTGGCGACGAGCGGGAGTCTCAACCTAACGTACCTCTTGGTTTGCTACGTCGCACTTGAGATCTTCATCGCTTCGGCATTGAGCGTAGAAATGCGAAAGTTCTCGCTCGCGTTCACCAATGCGGTTCCAGTGATTGTACTGAGCGCCACGGGAGTACTGATATGAGAAGACGTCTTCGTATCCTTCGCCAGTCCCCGGAACTGGAGCGGCCGGGAAACCCGGTAGTTGTGCGAGTCTACATGCACGCTCGAACAGCTCATCTGGAACGGCAAACCCAGAGCGCTAATGGCGTCTTGCTGTATGTGAGAACGCGCTATGACTTCGATGACACTCTCGCCCAAGCGGCGAATGCATACCAATGTGGGGTTGTCTCAGCGTTGTGTCGTGTCTATAGAACCAGGCCGCGAATAATTGAAATTAACGAACCATTTTTGGTGAACGCCTGGCCCCTATCCGTGCCGCTGATATTACTGGTCCGCGCGATGAGCGCTGTAACGCGCGGGCCATCTCCGACTATTGTTACCTACGCCATCGACAATTCCGACCCGGCTGAAGTGTTACACAGGAAGTTTAGGTTGCCTCTGGCCGTCGCGCGGGCGATTGCATACACGGTCGCACGGTTCTGCGTACGACGGATTGATCGGATTGCATTCGGAACCCAGGGTGCACTTGAAGCATATCGTTCAATCGTGAGTAACCGCCTCGGTCACCAAACGAATGTAATTGAAGCACTACCAACCTTCAGGCGGGACATAGCATTGGCTGCTGACTCGTCCAAGCCGGGGAATACTGTGCTATTTCTTGGTGCGTTCGAGGACCGTAAGGGAGTGCTCGAGCTTGTGGATGCTTGGCCGGCTGTGAGAGCGGCAGCGCCGTCGGCCGAATTGATAGTTGTGGGAAAAGGGCCGTTGGAGCCCGAAGTGCGCCGACGTGTTGCGGAGATGAAGCCGGCTGCTCGAGTGGTCGTGGACCCACCTCGAAGTGAGATCTTTTCGCTGTTAGCGGATGCGAAGGTTGTCGTTCTGTTATCGAAACGCGAACTTGGCTGGCGGGAGCAGGTCGGTCTGCCGATTTGTGAAGGACTCGCATCTGGATGTGAAATTGTTACGACAGGAGAAACGGGGCTTGCAGAATGGCTCGCCAGCAATGGTCACCGCGTTATTCCCGAGCCAAGTACAGATTCTATTGTTGATGCTCTCGCGGCGGCAATTTTTGATGAGCGTCTACCGCAAGAGATTATAGAGAGTCTTCCGCTGGAGGACGGTCGGCTTATTGCCGACCGATGGATGACATGCGACGATCTCGAAGATTGTCCGCAATCAAACTTGTCCCGTTCTGGCGGGCGTCGGGATTCAATACCAAAGCGTGGGTTCGAGAAGTTGGAGTCTGATGGGGTGATGGAGCGATGAGCGATAACAGTGGATCAACTCGCCAAGTTGATGGGCCGAGGGTCGCGTTTGTGCACGATTACATGACTCAGATGGGCGGAGCGGAACGTGTTGCGCTCGCAATTTCGAGAATTCTTGACCTAGACGAGATATCAACCAGCATGTACGACCCGATGAAGACATATTCCGAATTCTCGGAGCACAGAGTTCGGGTGTCTGGACAGAGACGTCCAGTGCTATCTCGGTACGATGCGCGCGCCGCCGTTCTATCGATGACAAGGATGGTCGAAAGCATTGAACTCCCCGAACACGATGTCGTTGTCTGCAGCAGCAGCGGATGGGCACACGGCGTCCGTACGAAGAAGCCAAAGATCGTCTACTTTCATACCCCGGCGCGGTGGCTTTACGAACCCGATCAATATTTCAGCGGTATACTTAGGCCCGTGCGTCCCTGGTTTTCACTTTACGCGCGGAAACTGGAGCGTTGGGACAGGTCTTGTGTTCAACAAAGTCAAACTCTTCTGGCCAATTCAACGGAAGTCAAGCACCGGATAGGTAGAGTGTATGGGCGTACGTCCGATGTAGTTCATCCGCCTTGTGCATTTGGTGTGCGTAGCCCAATGTCGGCGGTTACGGGACTGCCCGAGCGATTCCTCCTCACGATTGCGCGTGGCCGGGGATATAAGAACACCACTGCTGCAGTTCAAACGAGCAAAGCACTGAATGTGCCGCTAGTAGTCATTGGTGGAGAAGTTGCGGATGAACCACCATATGTCATCGGATTGGGTCGAGTGAAGGATGAAGAGCTCGCGTGGCTCTATGCCAATGCGCTGGCATTGGTCGCATTTGCGCATGAGGACTTTGGGTTAACCCCCATTGAAGCAAACATGTTCGGTACTCCGGTGGTGGCGCTAGGACAGGGAGGCTACCTCGACACTGTAGTGCCTGGAGTCACCGGAGTTCTGGCGAAAAGCCTCGAACTACGAGACCTTGTGTCTGCGACGGAGAGCGTTCTGCGCACTTCGTGGGACAAGAACGCGATAGTGAGTCATGCGCAGAAGTTCAGCCTCGACGCGTTCGGGAAGCGCTTGAGCGAGGAAATCGAGAGGGCAGTGGCTTCTTGTGGGTAGGGTTTCAGAGTTTGGCGACGACGGCTTTCGACCGTCGCCTGATCTTGTGGTTTGTCCTGCCAGCGTTGCGTGCGTGATTGTCAATTACAATTCTCTTGACGATGTACTGAGATGTGTGAAATCGCTCAGAACGGTTGCCGAGGTTCGCGAGATCTTTGTATTAGACAATGCGTCCCCGGGAGGCGACGCGAAGCACCTTAGTTGCATCTCCGAGATCGATCGACGCGTTCGTGTTGGGACTACGGATCGCAACATCGGGTTCGGTGCTGGCGTGAATCAAGCGGTGACTAGCTTGACGAGCAATTGGACCCACCTCTGGATTCTGAATCCTGATTCGATATTCGTTGAAGGTTCACTCTCGCGCACTTTAGAATGGATGGCCGGTTGTTCGGTCTCGATATGCTCACCTTTGGTTCTGGGGCCCGGTCCCGATTACCGTGTCTGGTTCGTCGGGGGTGAAATTGACCTCAAGCGCGGCGTCTGTACTCATGAAGGATTTGGAGACTATCCACCACCCGCGGCTCACACCGATGGCTGGACTACTAACTTCGTTTCAGGAGCTGCGTGTATTGTTACACGGAGTGCGTGGATGGCGCTGAATGGTTTTCGAGACGATCTTTTTCTGTACTGGGAGGATGCTGATCTTAGCTACCGCGCTCGTGAGCTTGGGATGAATCTGGGCGTGAGTTCGGCTTTGTCAGTATCGCACGAGGAAAACGGTTCTTCGCGTGTAGGCTCCGGAAAGAGCCCCGTCTTTTACTACTACGTGTCGCGGAACAGGGTTCTTCTGATCCGCGAGCATAATCGGAGACTTGGGCTCATTCTGTGGAGATCGTACGCCTCTTCCTACTTTGTGCGATTGGTTGCTTCCGCGCTACTGAAACAATCAGCATTCACGCCTAATTGCTTGCAGGCGGTCGCAAAAGGAGCAGTTGATGGTTTGAGGGGCAGATATGGACCGAGATCGTGATGTCTGATATAACGCTCTATAAAGATATCGCCGTATTCGAACTCGATGTTGCGAAGCGCGAGAGAGTCGGAATACGACATAGGCATGTCGAGAGCGTGCTTCGAATGTCGCACTGCGCTGGTCCATGGTTGACCGTCGAGCGCGGAGGTAAAGGACGATCGACAGGATGAGCGGCGTGCCGAGAGTTGAAGCCGCCGACCGGGCCTTACTGGGAACGGCGGACCGGAACGCGGCGTGGCTAGGTGGGGCGTTTGTGATCGTCTTGCTTACACAACAGCTGCGTGTCCCGGGTACGTCGGTGCCAGTGGCATCTGTCGCGACTGGAGTTGTTCTTGTTGTTCTGGTGTTAAGAGGTGCGCGATTCAAAAGTCTTACCGCTGTCCTTTTGTGCGTGATATTGGCGACATACGCGACGGCAGTCACCCTCCTAGGTGCGATTCGTGCCACCAACTCGGGCGCGGTAGAGGTGCTGATCTCGATTCCGTTTGTCTGGTCGGTTGTCGCGTTTGCTCCGATTCTAGACATGACGGGTGTTAGTCAAGAGCGTTTGCGAGCAATTGTAAAGTATACTTTGCTTTTCGTTTGCGGTCTTGGTTATGTTCAGTTTTTTGTCCAGATTTACGGAGGTGGCTACGTCGGATTGAGGGAGGTCGTTCCGACCGATTGGCTTTTGCCTGGGTATGTTAACACCTCGGGTTTTGGGTCGAGTGGAATGCTGCCGGGACTGTTGCGCGGGAATGGAATGGTATTCCTCGAGCCTAGCTACGCTGGGCAGTTTTATGCCCTCGGTGCCTTACTCTTTCTGAGCGCTGGATCTATCTGGTCGATTCCTATGGTTGCCATGGTGCTTTTAACCGGTTCAGGTACTGGATTCCTCGTCTTGGCTGCAGGCGTCCTGGTTGGACTCTTCGCATACAATAGGAGATCGTGGCTGATTCTGATAGCTATCGCCGCCAGCTCATATTTTGCGCTTGCAGGACTGCGACTTGGGGACGCCATGTTCGACAGAACTTCTGAATTGTCAAATTCGGAATCGTCGGGTTCGATTCGTTTTGTGGCACCGTATCAACACTTGTCTCAGTTCTGGGGAGACTTTGATGTCCACGCGATTTTTGGGTTGGGTTCTGGGGGTTCCGGATTCTATGCGGGGTTGGCTGATACAAAAGCAAATTATAGCTTCCTTCCATCTGCGATCATAGATTTTGGTGTGGTGGGCGTCATTCTGGCTGCGGTGATTTTGTACCGAATTTGTCGCCTTGAGATTGACCTCGGGTCACGTGTCGGACTCGTCTTGATTGTTCTTGTGATGTCTGGCGGTTTTAGTACGCCGATGATTTCAGCCACCGTGCTGGTCCTCGTGGCTGGCCTTTCGCCTGACTGCGTATTCGACCGGCTCGGTGGCCCAGGAATGGAACGGGGACACCGTCCCTTCTACGGTGCTGCCGGCAGGACTGATGTGCGGCGGGAACCAGCCGCACGCTTGGCGTGGAGGCACTAATGACGGTTTCAGTTAACGCACGAGGCTCGGCATTTCGGGTGCTGATGGTTTGTGGTGAGTCCCTGCATCCGGCGGATAGCGGCGGTCGGGTAGAGAAACTTAGGGCAGTTGAGGCCATGGTTGCGGCCGGAGTAGAGGTTTTCGTATACACTAGTGACCATTCGTCAGCGTTGAGCGGCGCCGTCCCGCACGAGTGGTCTGTGCCTGCGGTTGCCCAGAGCCGACGACCGTTTCTCAATGCATCGATAGCGTCACCGTTGATACCTTATCAGGTTTCAAGCCACCGCACTGCCTCAGATTCGGTACTGGCACTGATTTCAGAATGGCGCCCGACACACGTAATGGCACAGCATGAGTGGACGTTGCCGTTGGGGCGGAAGTTCGCGCACTACTTTGACATACCGATGCTGCTTCGCAGCCACAACGTTGAGCACGAGCTCATGAAGAGCATGTTTCAGAACTCGACGTTTGGTGCCCGAAAGGGATATTTGGCGGCGGAGTACTTTAGGTCTCGCTTACTCTTCTCTAGGAGAGGCTTCTATCGCGGCGTTTCTTGTGTCTTGCCAATTTCCCCGGAGGTGAGCGATTGGTATTCGGCACTTGGACTGCAAACATACTGTATCCCACCAGTTCTACTTTGTCGTGAGTCATCAAACGTTGCCGCGCCAACCCTCGGTCGCGCTCATCGGATCGGCTTTGTTGGAAATCTAGCTATGCCCGGCGCCGTCGACGGCTTGGTGTGGTTCATTTCAGAGGTTTTCCCTCGAGTCCGAGAACGGTTACCCACCGCAGAGTTTCATATTGGCGGTAAAGGCGCCACTACTGGGATTTCCAACTATTTCCGGCGATGGCGCGGGGATGGTGTTATCTTCCACGGTCAAGTTGCCGACTTAGACCAGTTCTATCGACGTATTGTGTGTGTGGTTAATCCTGTGTTCTCTGGCAGTGGGGTTAATATGAAAGTCGGCGACGCGCTGACGCACAATCTGCCGCTAGTGACGACGATATTTGGCGCGCGCGGGCTAGGGACGTTGGCGGATGCTGTCGCCGTTTCCAGTAATGCGAAGGACATGGCGATTCTCTGTACTAGGCTGCTTGATGATCCCGTTTTCCACGCGCAGCAGGTTCTCGGGCAATCGCGCGCATCGTCGGCATTCACAAGGTCTGCCGTGGGCACTCTTTACCGTCGCGCGTTGGAGGGATTCTGAGTGTGGTCGCATCTATGGTGCCTGGGCGAGGTTCGGATTTGAACGGTCATTATGGGAGGCTTTTGGTAGTGACGGTGGATTGCCGCCGTAGTGCTGCCCTTTCTACGGCCTCCATTAATTGATTTGGGAAACTTTCAGGAAAATGAGGTGGTTGTGGTGGACAAGAGTACCGATGCGGTGACATTTTACCGCCTATGGCATGGCGTCTTGAAAAAAGGTTGGTGGGTTGTCGGTATTTCAGTGCTTGGTTCCGGCATTGCAGCGATGATGATTTCTTTGCTCCAAACCCCAATTTACCAGTCGACCGCGACACTCTACGTGACGTCGGGCGGAGCCAACGACTCGGCGAACTCCGCGTATCAGGGTTCGCTGGCTTCCGAGCAACGTGTCGCGTCGTACGCACAACTTGTGTTATCGGAGGCTGTAGTTTCTGGTGCAGTCTCAAGATTGGGTCCCAGCGCTTCCGCCGGCCAGCTGGTTGAAGTTGTTGAATCTCGGGTGGTTCCGGAAACCGTAATGTTGGAAGTGTCCGCTAACGACGAGGACCCAGAACGCGCAGCGCTTCTTGCAAACGCGGTTGCGGCGTCAATAGTCGACTACGTGGGTAGTCTCGAGGCTCCAGTATCGGGTGGTGACCCATTCGCGAAGCTGACAGTGGTCTCGCCTGCGACGTCACGTCCGGTACCGGTATCTCCCCGAGTCAAGCGGAACGTAGCGATTGGCTTCGTTCTCGGTGGTTGCGCGGGACTGCTTGTGTTGCTATTTCGTGCGCGCTTTGATAACAGAGTCCGAGCAGATGATGATGTTGAGTCACAGTCAGGTTTGGTCGCACTAGGCACCGTGCTGGATGACCCGGCTATTGGTGAGGGAGGTCCTGTCGACTTCATTTCGAGTCCCTCAGTCGCGACTGAGGGGTACCGTAGATTGCGCACAAATCTGGCTTTTGCGATGGTGGATGATCCAGCGCATGTTGTTCTCGTCACGAGTGCGAACGCTGGCGAGGGAAAGAGCACAACTGCACTGAATCTTGCTGCCTCGCTCGTAGAGGGCGGAAATCGAGTGGTGTTGGTAGATGCCGATCTCCGCAAGCCCTCTCAAGCTTCTCGGTTGGGGCTTTCTTCTGCAATCGGGTTAACGACCTACCTGAGCAACCCTTCCGCTCTGAGTGATCTGCTGCAACCTACTGAGATTGCAGGCCTTGAGATCCTGGCAGCTGGCCCATCGGCTCCGAACCCGTCCGAGCTTCTTGGCTCAGCTCGTACAGGGCAGTTGCTTAGGAATCTGGCGGACTCGCACGATTATGTAATTGTGGATTCAAGTCCTGTGATTCCCGTGACTGATGCAGCGGTGGTTTCCCAGTTCGTGGACGGTGTCATTTTGGTTGCAAATTGTGATTCTACGGAGTGGTCGGAGGTGTCCCAGGTTGTGAAGGTCTTGGGTCATGCGAGAGCTAGCATTCTTGGTATTGTTCTGAATCGAGCGAGGAAGGGCCTCTTCGAGGCTAACTACGGCTATTATGGAGAGCGAGTAGATATGTAACCTTGTCGGTCAGGCGTTTCTCTTTTTCTGCTTGTGGCCTTATTATGTGCTACCAAACTGAGTAGCGACTCCTCAGTCGCGTGCTTAGGGACACTCGAGGAACCGTGAAACATTTGGCCGGACGTTTTTGAGGTCATTCGTGGGTGTATCGTGGATTCTTTCAGATGCGCAATCATTTTTCTAATTTGTACTTAGTGTGGTCTAAGTTCGAGAATAATTGCGAAGCCGATGTTGCGGAAGCGACTAAGTTCACTGTCTCGATTTGGGGTGGTGTAGCCTTTGATCCAAGCAAGGACCTTTCAACGCGATGAGTGTGCCGGATATGAAGTGGTTTTGTCTAGGTCGTCCTCCAAATTTTTTTGAGCATGCTGGTATGCCATCCCGACTATTCAGGTCAATGTCGCCCGGTACGGCGATGATGCTGCTCATTTTGATTTGGCTGGCTTTCTACTCCACGCGAGTGTGTCGTTTTTGTGTGGCAGGTATGTTCATGTGTGGTCGCCTCGGACCCGACCAGAAGCACGGCTTGGCAAAACTCTGGGCAGCCGGGAGTCTCTGCTCACTGGCGCGTGACGTATGACTCCCCGGGCGCCTGCCTTCCAGCCGAACTCGACGCAGTTGGCCTTGTGGGATGCCCAGCGGGCTCAGCCCGCCGTGCCGCTGAACATCGCGGAGTTCACCGAGCTTGACGGTCCGGTCGACGTCGATCTGTTTATGAGGGTGGTGGGGAACTACGTGCGTGAGCTGCAGGCCTTCCAGGTCACTTTTCGGGCCGATGGGGACACGCTCTCTGGCGTCTATGACCCGTGCCTGTCCAGTGATCCGGAATATGTTGACCTTCGTGAGGACGACGAGCCTGAGGCGACCGCGCATCGCATGATGAGGGACGACTACGCTCGACCGGTAGACCTTCTCACCGACCGACTCACCCTCGGGTATCTATTGTGCGTTGCAGAGGAACGGTTCCTGTTCTACATCCGCACGCACCATCTGACCGCCGATGGTGTGTCCGCCAAGGGCAGCATCATCTCCGCGCTCGCCGCCTACGATGCGGCGGTATCCGGCGGTGAGATCCCCACCGCGCCAGCCACAGACTTCGATGCCGCGTATCGGGCCGACGCCGACTACCGCAGTTCCTCGCGCTACGTCGCCGACGGCGACTACTGGCGTGACACCCTCACCGGACTACCGCTTCCCGTAACGCTCGCACGCCTCAACGGGCCGCCCTCGGCGATCGCACGGCACGTCGCCGATGCGATACCCGCAGCGACGATGCAAGCACTGCGCGATGCCGCCGAGGCCCATTCGACCGCGCTGCCGGTGGTGATCGCCACGGCGGTGGCCTCCTACCTGGGGCGGGCCACCGCCACTGACGACGTCGTCTTCAATTTTCCGGTCGCCGCACGCACCACCGCCGCCCTGCGCAAAACCCCGTCGCCCGTATCCAACATCGTGCCGCTGCGATGCCGGGTCGGACCGGACATCGCCATCCGTGATGTGCTGCGCGACATGCAGACCGCACTGATGGGGGCGCTACGCCACCAGCGTTACCGGTACGACGACATCCTGGCCGACCTCACTCGTGCTGGCGAGGTCACCCCCGCCGGCAACCGCGGGATGTCAGCGATCATGCTCAACCTGATGCTGTTCGATCGCGAATTCCGCTGCGGTGAAGCACAAGCCACATTCCACGTCCTGACCACCAGCCCCGTCGATGACCTGTCGATCAACCTGTATCCCACCGCCGGAACCGACGGCCTCGTCCTCGACCTCGAAGCCAACCCCAACCGTTACGACGTCGCCGAAGTCGCCGCACACCATCATCACTTGACCGGGATGCTCGACGCTGTCGCCCATGCATTGCTCGAACAGCCCGACTCGACCGTTGACGACCTTCCGCTCCTCATCCCCAACACCTCGACTGTCCGCAGGCAGCACCAGACCGAACTCCTCGACCACCGTCACCGGGCCGTGCCGCCCGGCGTGATCGGGGAGATCCACCGGGACGGCGAGGCCACCCGCCAACTCGCCTACATCGACCCCGCAACCGGCGAACTGCGCCCGCACGCCCACCGGGACAACGAGGTCACCCTCCATGGCGTCCGGGTCCAGCCCGAGGTGATCGAACGTGCCGCCACCGATACCGACGGCGTGCACACCGCCGTCGCCGTCCCGGGCACCACCGAACTCGGCGAACGCCTCGACCTCGCGGTGACCACCGCACCCGCGCAGACCGACGACACGACGGTGACCGCAGCGGTCCGCGCCCACCTCACCACCTACCTCCCCGCGGTGCTCTGGCCGCGACGCATCGTCGTTCTCAGCACCCTGCCCCTCGACGTCGGCGGCCAGGTGGACCGTGCGGCGGTCGCCGCTGCGATCTCGCACGCGGCTCCGGCCCCGGCGCCACAAACAGAGCCGGGCACCGAGATCGAACGCACTATCGCGTCGGCGGTCTCGGTTCTCACCGGCGTCGACAACCCCTCCCTGGACACCGCCCTCATCGACTTCGGCGTCACATCATTGATCCTGATGCAGGCTGCCGCCCGCGCTGGCGCCGCCCTCAACATCTCGGTCCCGCTCACCGGGGTCACCCCCACCGCAACCATCCGCGAGCTCGCCGAACTTGTCGCGCAGAGCAAGTCGGTTCCGCCTGTCGAGCGCGGGGAATCGGCGGCCTACCGGCCCACCCCGGCGCAGCACGAGATCTGGCTGCTCAACCGCGCCGACCGCGACGCCATCGTCGACCACCTGCCTGTCCACTTGCGCCTCGCCGCCGGAGTCACCGCGGACGCGGTGCGGGCCGCGTTGATCGACGTCGTCGCACGGCATGAGGCGCTGCGCACTGTCTACCCCGACGAAGGCGGTGCACCGACGGCCATCGTCGTGTTGGTCGCCGACGCTGCAGCCACAGCGCCGATCACCGCCGCCGCTCTGGATGCGGCCGGCATCAACCGCGCGGTCTCCACCCCGTTCGAACTCACCGTCGACCTGCCCTGGCGTGCGGTTATCGACGACAGCGGCGAGACCGTCGACGTGGTGCTGGTTGCCCATCACATCGCGATCGACGAGTGGTCGTTGCCGCTTGTGCTTGCCGACTTCGCTGTCGCCGTGCAGGCACGGCAGGCAGGGGCCGAGCCCGAATGGTCGTCGCCAGCAACCGGTTTCAGCGCGGCCCTCGAGGCGCGCGACACGCCTTCTGGTTCGGGAATCTACTGGACACGCGCGCTGCGGCGCGCGCCGGAACACCTGGTGCTGCCGGCGCCGGCGCGAAGTCAGTCGGGCGGTCTGGCCCGAGGCCCCGCCACGTATCTGCGGCGCGCCATCGGCAGCGACCTTCGTGGGCGCGCGGTGGAGGTGGCGCGCTCGGCCGACACCACACTCAACACGCTGCTGAGCCTGGCGGTGGCCGCCGCCCTCGGCGACTACACCGACACCGACGACATCGTGATCTCCATGCCCGTCGCCGGCCGCGACACCAGCGACGAACTGCACACCGTCGGAATGTTCGTGCAGACGGTGCCGCTACGCATCACCGGGGCGCGCGAACTCGCGGTCTCGCCTGCGCTTGTCCGCATCAGCAAGGCGATCGCCGATGCCCGCCGGCACGCCGCGTCCGCACCCACCGGCCTGGCCGACGTCACCTTCGCCTACCACGCCGCGCAACCGGACCTGGCCGCATCAGGCGTCATCGTCGAAGCCGAGTCGCTGCCCATGTATCAGGCGCGAACGGCGTTGGAGTTCAGCGTGGTCGATGACGGGGCCGGGCTCGCGATCACCCTTGCCGTGGCCGAGCGGAGTGTCGACGTGGCTGCTGCGGGCCACATTCTCAATCGCTTCGTCGAGTACATCGCCGGCTTGGCGAGTGCGGACCGCGACCAGCGTGTCTCCGACAGCGCGCCGGTGCCATCTGCGCCGCCGCGGACCGATCGCCAGACCCCTTTGGTGGATCCGATCGAGGCGTTGTTGCGGCACGCCGATACCCGTCCGCACGCACCGGCACTTGTCGCCGGTGGCGATCGACTGACGTATCGGCAACTGGTGGCGCAGGCGTCCGAGTTCGCTGACCGGCTGCGCGGTGCTGGTGTGCGCCCGGGCGATCGGGTGGCGTTGCAGCTGTCCGGCGGATCTGATGTGGTCGTCGCGATCCTCGCGACGTTGATGGCTGATGCCGTGTACGTGCCGGTCGACCCGGATTACCCGCAATCGCGGATCGACCTGATGCTGGAGGCGACCGAGCCGGCAGCGATGGTGCGACCCGGATTGCAGCTTTCCGCGGGCCCCGGGCTCGGGGTGGCCGAGCCGATACCGGGTGGGGCGTACATCATTCATACGTCCGGGTCGACGGGGGCACCCAAAGGGGTGGTCGTCACCCGATCGAATCTGGCGGCTCTGCTGGGCGCAGGACTCGAAGTGGTGGACGCCGGTCCCGACGACGTGTGGAGCTGGCTGCACTCCTCGACCTTCGACTTCTCTGTGTGGGAGATCCTCGGCGCCGTGGCCTCTGGAGGCTGCGTGGTGGCCGGCGATCGCGGCATCGTGCACGATCCCCGACGGCTCGCCGCGACTCTGGACGCACACGGTGTGACCATCCTGTCGCAGACGCCGACCGCCTTCGCCGCACTGCGCGATCCAAATCTGGTGGGGCCGGGAACCCTGGCCGCCGTCCGATCGGTGGTGTTCGGCGGTGAAGCCCTCGATTCGATGTCGCTGCGGCAGTTCGCGGATGCTCGTCCGGATGTGCGGCTGATCAACCTCTACGGGATCACCGAGACAACGGTCATCCTCACCGCCTGCGACGTCGATATACACGATGAACGCAGCATCATCGGCGCCCCACTCGACGGGGTTGGGTGGGCCATCCTGGACTCGCGACTGCGGCCGGTGCCTGCGGGAGCTGTCGGTGATCTGTATGTGGCGGGTGGGCAGGTGTCACTTGGCTACCTGAACGCTCCCGCACTGACCGCGGCCAGGTTCGTCGCTGACCCTGCCGGTTCAGGTGAACGGATGTATCGCACCGGTGATCGGGTGCGGGAAGTCGCCCCTGGTCGGCTGGCGTACCTGGGCCGCGAAGACGACCAGGTGCAGATCCGCGGGCACCGTGTGGAACTCGGCGAGATCACCGCCACCCTGCGAGCAATCCCCGGGGTCGGGAACGTGCGTGTCGTTGTGGCGCCTGGCCGGTCTGTCGGCGACGAGCGGTTGATCGCCTTCGTCACCGAAGACGGCTTCGCTGACCGCGTCGACGTCGCGGCGTTGAGCGAGGCGATGTTGGTGGCCGCCTGTAGCGCGCGGCTGCCGGGGCACGCGGTTCCGGCCCGGGTAATGGTGGTCGACGGTTTCCCCATGACCACCAGCGGCAAGCTGGATCGGGCAAAACTGCTGGCGCGTTTGGCAGAGTCGGCCGAACCGGCGCGACCCCTGACCGCGTCCGAAGAGATCGTGGCAACGGCCATGCGCGCCTTCGTCGCCGAAACCGTGGACGTCACACCTAGCACCAACTTCTTCGCTGCGGGCGGTACGTCGCTGTCGGCGGCTCGGTTCGCAGCGGCTCTCGCGGCCGACGGTCATCCGGTGGGTGTTCCCGCTATTTTCGATCATCCGACGGTCGAAGGACTCGCCCGATTGTTGGAAGGGGAGGCCCCGGGTGAGCGTCTGCCGTCGCTGGATGAGCGCCGTGCCGAGCCGGACCGTTTGCCGCTGACGCCCGAGCAGATGGACGTGTGGTTGCGGTGGCGCACCGAACCCGACTTCACCGGCTACCTCATGCACGCCGCGCTACCGGTGCCGGCGTCGGTGGATGCGGTGCGGCGGGCCGTCGCAGCGATCGCTGCGCGGCATGATGCGTTGCGCACCAGCTTCCCGGTGGTGGACGGCGACCCGTATCAGCGGCGGTGGACCGACGATGAGGTCGCCGGGTTTGTGGCGGTGCAGCTTGATGCGGATCGCGATGTGTCGGCGGGGGTGGATGCGGCGCTGACAGGTTTGGTGACGCCGATCGATCTGGCGGAGTCGTTGCCGTGGCGGCTGCGGGTCGTCGAACATGACGGGCAGACATGGCTTCTCGTCGTCGGGCATCACATTGCGGTGGATGGGGAGTCGTTCCCGATCCTCGCCGCCGAGTTGGCGGCGGAGGTGACCGATCAGGCTGTCGAGGGGTCTGATCGGGTCGACTACCGGCAGTACTCGCTGTGGCGCGCGCAGATGGTGGCGGCGCGGCACGACGAGTTGGTGGCGCACTGGACGCAGGCGTTTGCGGAGCCGGTGAGTGCGCTGCGGTTGCCCGAGGTGAATCTGCGGGCGGCGTCGGAGCGGTCGGCGCAGGTGGTGCGGGCCGAGGGCGTGCTGGGGGAGTCGGTGACGGCGGCGTTGGATGCGTTGGCCGTGTCGCGGCGGACGACCGCTTTTGTGGTTGCGCATACCGCGTTGGCGGCAGTGCTTGCACGGCAGGCAGATACGTCGACGGTGACGATCGGGACCGCGGTGTCGGGGCGGTTGGATGCGCGGCTGGCGCAGGTGCCCGGGTTGTTTGCGCGGGCGGTGCCGTTGCATACGGCGGTTGATCTGGAGGTGCCGTTCGGGGAGTTGCTGGCGTCGGTGACCGAGGTGGATCTCGGGGCGTTTGCGCATGCGGATCTGCCGCTGACGGAGATCGCGGAGATCGCTGATCCGGGGCGGGCTGGGGCGGGGACGGCGTTGTTTGAGGTGTCGTTTGGGGTGGTGCCGGAGGAGGTGGCCCACCGCTGGTCGAGTAGCGGCGACGAAGGAGACGCGTATCGAGACCAGGTGGGTGGGGCTGGTTTCGATACGTCCTCGGCTAGCGCCTCGGACTACTCAACCAGCGGTTTGGGCGCCTCGGCCGACGCTGGGGCGACCCTTCGTGGCACTCCCTCGCAGGCTCGGTCGTTCCTCAGGGATCAAGGGGTGCCGCTGTTTGGGATTGATGTGTCGATGTATCGGATTGACGGGCGGGCGCATCTCAGCATGACCTGCACCGACCGGGTGGCGTCGGCTCAGCGGTTGGAAGCGCTGTGCGGAGCCGTCGTCGACGTGCTGTCGCGGGCTGTTGCCGATGTTGATCAACCCACTGCGGCGTTGCTCGCGGGGGAGACGGCAGTGGCGTCGCCGGCGCCGCCGGTGGAGACCTTGGCGGAGCTGCTCACTGGTGGGCTCGCGGAGCGGCCGGATGCGGTGGCAGTGGTCGATGGTGCCGTCACGATGAGCAACGCGGAACTCGATCGTCGGGCGACGACGGTCGCGCGGGAGCTGATCGCGGCCGGTGTGGGGCCGGGAGATGTGGTGGTGCAGCTGCTTCCGCGGTCGGTGTGGGGTGTGGTCGCCACCCTGGGCACGGCACGGGCGGGGGCGGCGTTCGTCAACATCGACCCGGCCGATCCGGCGGAACGACGGCGCACGATTCTGGAACGCGCGAGGCCGGCCGCCGTGCTGACGTTGGGTGACTCCGGGGTGGCGGGGATCGCGGTCGATCAGATCGCACCTGACGACCGGCCCTTCGACCCGGCCGAGCGGGTGCGGCCGCTGCACGCCGACGACGCCGCCTACATCACCTTCACCTCCGGCACCACCGGCGTACCCAAGGGCGTCATCGTCACCCATCGTGGCCTGGCCGGGTGGGTCCGCGACACCGTCAATCGCCTGCTACTGACCGCCGATGACCGTGTGTTGCACACCTACGCAGTCGGATTCGACGCCCACCTGATGGGGCTGGTGCCGCCACGCATCGTCGGCGCACCCATCGTGATCTGCCCACCCGACGTGATCGCCGCTGACGACCTCCGCGACACCGTCGTGGACCACGACGTCACCGTGCTGCTCACCACCCCGTCGGTGCTGCCGACCCTGCACCCGGCCGAACTGCCCGGGGTGCGGCACGTCGCGGTCGGCGGTGAAGCGCTCGGCGCCGGCCTGATCCGCGACTGGACCGCCACCACCACCCTCAGCAACGAATACGGGCCCACCGAAACCACCGTCGCCGTCACCAGCTCCCGCTACACCGACACCCCCGACACGGTCAGCATCGGCAGCCCTCTCGCCGGCGTCACCGCGCACGTCCTCGACACCCGGCTGCGGCCGGTGCCCGACTACACCGTCGGCGAACTCTACGTCGCCGGGCCTGCGCTGGCTCGCGGCTACCTGCACGAATTCGGGCGTACCGCAGCAGCGTTCGTCGCCGACCCGGCCGGCAGCGGCGACCGCATGTACCGCACCGGTGACCTCGTGCACCGCCGCGCCGACGGCACGCTGGTGATTCACGGCCGCACCGACGACCAGGTGAAGATCCGCGGCATCCGCCTCGAACCGTCCGAGATCGACGCGGCGCTGTCGCGGCTGCCGGAGGTGGCCACCGCCGTCACCGCCGTACGCGCCAGCAGCAGCGGCGAGAAGGTGCTGGTGTCGTGGGTGGTCGGCGAACCCGAACATGAACTCGACGCCGACGCGTTGCGCGGCGAGCTGACACACGTGCTGCCGCGCGCCATCATTCCCGCCGCCATCATCCCGGTCGAGACGCTGCCGATCGGACGCACCGGGAAGGCCGACGTCGCCGCGTTGCCGTCCCCAGAATTGGGGGCATCGGCGACGGCCCGGGTGGCGTTGGCCGAGGGGACCCAGCATCTCGTCGCGGCGGTGTGGGCCGAAGTCCTGGAGGTACCGCTCACCGAGTTCGGTGCTGAAACCGACTTCTTCGAGGCGGGTGGCACGTCGCTGTCGGCGACACGGGTCACCGCCCGCCTGTCCGCGGCCACCGGCGTCGACGTGCCGGTGCGGGTGCTGTTCGAGGCGCGCACCGTGCGCGAGGTCGCCGCACTCGTCGACGACCTGCGCGGCACCGGCGCCGACCCGCGGCCCGAACTGCTGCCCCTGCCCGACCACCTGCCGCTCGCCTACCCGCAGCGGCGCATGTGGATTCACCACCACTACGACCCCACGTCGACCGCCTACCACGTGCCCGTGGTGATCCGCATCGACGGCGACATCGACCTCACCCGACTCCGGGCCGCGGTGGACGCCGTGGTGGACGTGCACGCGGTGCTGCGCACCGCCTACCCGGACGGACCGGCCGGACCGGTGCAGCGGATCGTCGAACGTCGCGAGTCGGTGCTGGGACACAAGACGGTGGACGCCACCGCACTCTGGCCGGCCATCGAGACGTTCCTGTCCACCCCGTTCGACCTCGATCACGAACCCGGCTTCCGGGCCGGCGTCTTCGACACCGACGACGCCCGCTACTTCGTGGCGGCGTTGCACCACATCGCGATCGACGGCTGGTCGATGCGCATCGTGCTGGCCGACCTGCTGCGCGCCTACCAGGGTGAGACGCTGACGGCGGGACTGAGCTACGCCGATTTCACCCAGTGGCAGATGCGGCGACTCGGCGGCCCCGACGACCCGGCCAGCCGATACACCCGCGAACTCGACCATTGGCTGTCGGTGCTGGACGGTGCCGGTGAACCGGTGCAACTACCGGGGCGCCGTGACGTGGCGGGAGCGGCTGGGCGGATTTCTGGACGGCTTCCGTCGGCGGTCGCTGCGGGGTTGCGGGCGGCGGCGGACGGGTTGTCGGCGACGGTGTTCCACCTGGCACACGCGGCGCTGGCCGATCTGCTCGGGCAGTGGACCGGACAGTGGGACACCGTGATCGGCGTCCCCGTGCACGGCCGCAGCGCCGCCGACTGGGAATCGGTGGTCGGCATGTTCGTCAACACCGTCGCACTGCGTACCCGGCTGTCGGCTCGTCAGCCGATCGCTGCCGTAGTCGAACAGGCGCGGGACGTCGCGTTGGACGCGGCCGACAACGCCGACGTGCCCTACGACGTCGTCGCCCGCGCGGTACGACCCCACGCGCACACCGGCTTCGACCCACTGATCTCGGTGCTGCTGGTCAACGAGGATGTGTTGCCGACGGTGTCGGGGGAAGTGCTCGGTGCCGGTGAGTGGCAGGCTGCGGTGCTCGACGAGGCGAATGCCACCGTGGATGCGAAGTTCGACATCGAAGTGGTGCTCGCCGAGGACGCCGCCGGGCTGGCGGTGACGGTGGTGCACTCCGGGTTTGTGCCCGGTGCGGTGGCGCAGGCGTTTCTCGATGACTTCCTGACGGTGTTCGGGGCTGCGGCGGGGGATGTGTCTGGGGCGTTCCCGGTGGTGTCCGGGGGTGTCGGTGGGACTGTGCCGGCTTCGGCTGTTGTCGAGGGTGCGGTGGTGGCGGCGGATGCCGAGTTGGTGCGGCAGGTTGCGGCGGTGATGGCCGAGGTGCTCGACGTGCCAGTCGACGAGATCGGTGCCGGGGATGACTTCTTCGCTCTCGGTGGGACGTCGCTGTCGGCGACGCGGGTGACATCGACGCTCGGGCGGGAACTCGGGGTGCGGGTGCCGACGCGGCTGCTGTTCGAGAATCCGTCGGCGGGGGAGTTGGCGGGGGTGGTTGCGTTGTTGGAGGGCTCTGGGGCCCTTCGTGACGCTCGGCTAGCGCCTCGCTCCTCAGGGAGCGGGGGAGACTCTCGTTCGTTCCTTGCGGGCACCTCAGGGAGCGGGGGTTACGAGAGTGCCTCGGTTCGCGGGGGTGGCGGGGGTGGCGGGGCCCTTCGTGACACTCGGCTAGCGCCTCGTTCCTCAGGGAGCGGTGAGGACGCTGGTGAGATGAGGGTTGAGCTGGCGCCGACGCAGCGGCGGATGTGGGTGAACGCGCAGCTCCTTGGCGACCTGCCGATCTACGGCGTGCCGGTGATCGTGCCCGTGCCCGACGGGGCCACGGGTGATGCGGCCGCGGCGGCGATCGAGACCGTGGTGGCACGTCATCCTGCGTTGCGGATGCGGTTCCACACCACGCCTGATGGGCCGCGGCAGCAGGCCGTAGAGGGGTGGCGGCCCGAGATCCGGCACATCGACTCTGCTGAACTCGCCGCTCGCGTCGACGAGTTCACCGCGCCGTTCGATCTCGAGGCTGCGCCACCGGTGCGGGCGTGGGTGATCGAGTCCGAGTCGGTTCCGGTGGCGGTGGTGCTGGTCGCGCACCACATCGTCCTCGACGGGGAATCGGCCGACATCGTCGCCGCCGAACTCACCGAGCTGCTGACCGGCGTTCCGCTGAATGCTGCTGCGACCGGATTTGATGTTGTTGCCGGGCGGCTGGCAGTTGAGGACCGCGAGACGCGCGACGAGCAGCTCGACTTTTGGGCGCAGACCCTGGAGGGCTACAGCGGGCAGCTCGACCTGGTCGCCGAGCGACCCGAAGTGCGGGATCTGCGCACCGGGTCGGTGGACGTCGAACTGGGCGACGAGGTGTCGGCGGCGGTCGCCGCGGCCGCCGAGCGCGGACAGGCCAGCGAATTCCATGTGCTGCACGCCGGGTTGGCGCTCGCGTTGGGTGTGCAGGGCGGCGTCGACGACGTCGCGTTGGCCACCCCGGTGTCGATGCGCCGCGACGCCGACACCGCCGGCACCGTCGGCATGCTGATCTCGACGGTCGTGCTGCGCACGCAGATGTCGGCCGGGCTGACCATCGGGGAGTTGATCGGGCAGGTACGTGATGCCGACCTCGCCGCCATCGACCACGGACTCGTCGCCTTCGACGACGTGGTCGCGTTGGTGGACCCGCCGCGCGAGGCCGGTCGGCATCCGTTGGTGCAGGTGGCGTTCTCGGCCGGGGGAGTTGGCGGTGCGCTGGGTGACATCGGCGAGATGCTGGAGGAACGCAGCGAATTCGATCTGCATGTGGTTGCCGTGGAGGACGGCGGCCGGTGGCGGTTGCGGGTGGAGTATGCGCGGGATCTGTTTGACGATGCGGCGATTGCGGTGGTTGCGGAGCGGGTTGGGGCGGGGGTTGCGGCCGTTGTGGGGGATGCTGCTACGCCGGTGGCAGGGGTTGATCTCCTGAGTGATGCGGAGTGGGAGGTGTGGGCTCGGTGCGCGTTATTGGGGGGTGGGGCCCTTCGTGACACTCGGCTAGCGCCTCGTTCCTCAGGGGGCGGGGGTGAGCTGGTGCGGCAGGCGGCCCTTCGTGACGCGCCTCCGCAAGCTCCGGCGCTCCTCAGGGATCGGGGGGACGCTTCCTCGCGGGGTTGGTTGGGTGGCGGGGCCCTTCGTGACACTCGGCTAGCGCCTCGTTCCTCAGGGAGCGGGGGTGAGCTTGTGCGGGGGGAGGTACTGCTTGGGGAACTGCTTGCTCGGGCGGTCGCGCGGTACCCGGACAACACCGCCGTGGAGGACGGGCGCCGCCAACTCACCTATCGCGAGTTCGATGACTGGGTGTCGTTCACCGCGCGGGCACTGCGGGAGCGTGGGCTCGGACGCGGGGACGTGATCGCGGTCGAGATTCCCCGCTCCATCGAATCGGTGGTGGCGCTGTGGGCGGTCACCCGGATCGGCGCGACGTGCGTGCCCGTCGACGTCACGTATCCGGCGGCGCGGCTCGAGCGGGTCGTGCAGGTGATCGGGGCGCGGGTCATCGGACCGGACGCGGTGCCGGCGCAGCCGACGGGAACCGTTGCACCCGAACCACTCACACCGATGCGGCCGGACGAACTCGCCTACATCATCACCACATCGGGCACCACGGGCACACCGAACGTCGTCGGGGTGCCGCACCGCGGGGTGCATCGGGTCGCCTCGCTCGGCGACGTCGTCACCACCGACCGGGTCGGCATGGCCATCAGCCCCGGCTTCGACGCCACCTTCCACGACATGCTGCTGCCCCTCGCGACCGGCGCGGCGCTGGTCGTGGTGCCCGCCGAGGTGTCCGGCGGCCGTGACCTCACCGACTTTCTTCGCGCACAACGGGTCAGCGTGTTCACCGCCACCCCGTCGGTGATGCGCACGCTCACCCCCGCCGCGCTGACCGACCTGCGCGCGGTCTACATCGGCGGCGAAGCGCTCACCGCCGACCTCGCCGACACCTGGTCGCACACCGCGCAGGTCATCAACATCTACGGGCCCACCGAGACCACCGTCACCGTCTCCACCTCGCACCACACAACCGGGCAGCACATCCGACTCGGCCGGCCCCGCCCCGGTATCGGTGCGTTCCTGCTCGACCGGATGCTGCGACCCACCCCGCCCGGAGTCGTCGGCGAACTGTATATCGCCGGAACCGGTGTCGCCCGAGGCTATCTCGGCGACGCGGCGCTCACCGCCGCCCGGTTCGTCGCCGGTCCTGGCGGGCAACGGCTCTACCGCACCGGCGACCTGATGCGCCTCGATCCGGCCGCCGACCAACTCGTCTACGTCGGCCGCGCCGACCGGCAGATCAAGATCCGCGGCCAGCGTGTCGAACCCGCCGAGATCGACGCCGTCCTGACCACCGCCGGCGCCGAGCGTGCGGCCACTGTCCTGCGCGACGGACCCGTCGGACCCGCACTGGTCTCCTACGTCGTCAGCCCCGACACGTCGTCGGATCGGCTGTGGGCAGCCTGCCGGCGCACCCTGCCGCGACACATGGTGCCCGCCCGCATCGTCGTCGTCGACCAGCTGCCGCTGTCCGGGGCGGGCAAACTCGACGAACGCCGGCTGCCCGAGCCGCAATGGTCGCGGTCGCGGCGCGCACCCGGCACGCCGGTCGACCAGGCGGTGATCGCCGCGTTCGACGAGGTGCTCGGCGTCGAGGCCGGCATGGACGACGACTTCTTCGCCCTCGGCGGCAACTCCCTGGCCCTACTGTCGCTGCGGGACGCGCTGGCGGGCAACGGCATCGACGTTTCGGCGGCGCAGCTGTTCACCCATCCCACGCCCGCCGACATCGTCGAGCTGCTCGACTCGGGATCGGCCGACGACCGGGTGGTGCGGCTGTCGCAGAGCACCGACGGCACCCCGGTGTGGTGTGTGCACACCGCCGCCGGGGTCGTCGAACAGTTCCGGCCGCTGGCCGAGGCGTTGGCGTCGCCGGTGTTCGGGTTGCAGCTGCCCGAACTCATCGACGCCACCCGCGACATGCCGGACACGGTGGCGGCGTTGGCGGCGCGGCACGTCGCCACCTTGCGTGAGGTGCAGGAGCACGGGCCGTACCGGTTGGTCGGGTGGTCGTTGGGTGGGGTGATCGCCCACGAGATCGCCCGGCAACTCGTCGAGGCCGGCGAGGAGGTGACGCAGCTGGTGCTGCTCGACCCGCGCACCCCCGCCGAACTCGGTAGGGTGCCCGACGATGAACTGCACGCCACCCACCCGCTGCGGGCCGCGGCACAACAGCGTGACCCCGAGGCGGTGCGGCGGTTCGACGAACGGTCGGCGACGATGGCGCAGGCCGCCCGCGACTACCAGCTGACGCCGGTGGCCGTCGGACGCACCTGCTACGTTGCGGCGACCGACAACCCCGACCCCGACGCGTGGGGGCGGGCCGTGGGACCGGTCGAGGTGGTGGCTGCGGGCGCCACCCACGCCGCACTCGGCGAACCGGAGACCCTGCGACGAATCGCGCGACTACTCGAGGAGGAGCTGTGAGCGCAGCCGACCACAAGCCGGCATCGGTGCTGTTCATCTGCACCGGCAACATCTGCCGGTCGCCGATGGGCGAACGCATCCTGGACGGCCTGGCGGGTAAGGCCGGCCTGTCGGTGACGTCGGCGAGTGCCGGTGTCGGGGCGATGAACGGCCACGAGATGCATCCGCACGCCGTCGAGGTGCTGGGCGAACACGGCTACGACGGAACCGGATTCGCCTCCCGCTACCTGCGCCCGCCGATGCTGCAGGACGCCGACCTGGTGCTGTGCCTGACCCGCGACCACCGCGCCAAAGCGCAACAGCTGCTGCCGGTGCGGTGGAAGCGGATGTTCACCCTCACCGAGTTCGCCGAACTCGCCGACGGGGCGTCGGGGTCGCTCGACGACACCATCGGGTCGCGCGCCCGCATCGACACGAACTCCGCGCACCTCGACATCGCCGACCCGATGGGCAAACCCAAGGACGATTTCGAGCGGGTGTTCGGTGAGATCGAACCCAAGGTCGCCGGCATCGTCGACTGGCTGGCCCGATGATCCGACGTGTTCTCGGCAACCGCATCGTGCAGATCTGCCTGGTGCTGGCGGTGCTGATGATCGCCGTGCTGCTGTGGCTGGGGTTTTCGGCGCTGAAGGTGCGCGGCGACCTCGACGACGCACGTTCCGAGGCGTCGAAGGCCCGGTCGCTGGCGCTCGACGGCGACCAGGAGGCCGCCGGGCAGGCCGCCGACGCCGCCGCCGACAAGGCGCGCAGCGCATCGGACTGGTCGCACGGCATCGTATGGTCGGCGGCCGCGTCGATCCCGTGGCTGGGTGATCCGCTGCAATCGGTGCAGCAGATGAGCGACGCGGTGGAGTCGTTGGCCACCGACGTGCTGGTGCCGTCGGCGGAGTTGGCGTCGGTGCTCAACCCGGCCGAACTCCGGGACGGCAACACCCTCGACACCGCGCCGCTCGCCGAAGCGGAACCGCAACTGGCGCAGGTGGCGGCTACATCGTCGGAGATCGCCGCGCAGGTGGAGGCCATCGACCCGAGCTGGCTGGGTGTGGTGTCCGATGCGCACACGCAGTTGCAGGAGCAGGTCGACGAGGCGGCGGCCACCATGACCGGCACGCATGTGGCCGCGCAGCTGGTGCCGACGATGCTCGGCGGCGACGGCCCCCGCAACTACTTCCTGGCGTTCCAGACGCCGTCGGAGGCACGCGGAACCGGCGGTCTCGTCGGCGGTTTCGCTATTTTGAATGCCCGCAATGGTCGGGTGACGGTGCCGACGTTGGGTGCCAACTCCACCTTCCGGGATCCGGTGCGACCGCAGATCGACCTCGGGCCCGACTACGACGCCATCTATTCGTCGTACCGCCCGTACACCGATTTCCGGAACAACAACCTCAGCGCCCACTTCCCCGACGCGGCGAAGATCTGGATCGCCAACTGGAAGCGGCAGTCCGGGCAGCAGCTCGACGGGGCGATGGCGCTCGACCCGATCGCGCTCAGCTATGTACTGAAGGTGACCGGCCCGGTGACGCTGCCGGACGGGGAGAAGATCACCGCCGACAACGTCGTGCCGATCACCCTGTCCACGTCGTACGAACGGTTCCGCGGCGACAGCGCCGAACGCAAGCTGTACCTGCAGTCGATCGCGAAAGCGGTGGTGGATCAGGCGGTGTCGTCGGGCGGGGACACCGGCGCGTTGCTGGAGGCGTTGGGGCATGGGGTGCAGGAACGTCGGATCATGATCTACAGCACCCACCCCGACGAGCAACGCATCCTGGAGTCCACCGAACTGGGGCATCAGATCTCCGACACCACCGCCCCGTATCTGCAGGTGGCGATCGGCAACGCGGGTGGCAACAAGTTGGACTACTACCTGCGGCGCGACATCAGCTACACGGCGGGCGAGTGCAGCGGGGATACGCGTGAATCGAAGGTGGTGGTGAAGCTGACGAACACCCTCGACGATCTGACGCTGTCGGACTACGTGATCGCGCCCAACGGGACGGTGCGGAGTATGCCCAAGGGCACCAACCTCTCGAACGTGGAGATGCTGACGACCAAGGGGTCGGTGGTCAAGGAGATCACCGTGGACGGGTCGTCGCCGATGCGGGTGGAGCAGCCGCTCAACGGGCGGCCGTATGTGGCGACGGCGGTGCAGATTCCGCCGGGCGAGACGGTCACCATCGAGCTGACGTTGGAGGAGCCGACGCTGGCCCGCGGTGAGGCCGTGGTGCCGATTCAGCCGCTGGTGGATGATCCGACGGTGCAGGTTGATGTTCCGGTGTGTGGTGAGTGATGAGCACCCCGTGGCCGGCGGCCGAGTGAGGCCAACGTTCCGTTTTCCGGCACGTTCGCCGCACTCCGGCCGTAACGTCGGTTCATGACGGGAGCTGTCCACTCTCGAACAGGTCGACTGCGTCAGATACGAGCACTTCGCCTAATTCCGCCGGTATACGGCCGGATCCGATGAGCGAAGCGATGCCCTGTGTCATCGACGACATCAGAAGCGTCGTACGCAGCGGGTCGACCGGCTCGCCACGCAGCGACTCCAGGCTTGTGGAGACGATCGTGCTTGACGCCGCGTACAGACGATGCACCCCTGGCTCGACGATGGGCGACGGCCCGGCCGCTTTCGCCGCATACATCAGGTCTGCCAGCGCCGCGTCGCGCAGTGCGAAGTCGAGATGAGCACGCCCCAGTGCAAGCAGGCGCTCACGCGGGGTGAGGTCGGCGTGGGCGAGACCTTCGGCTCGGTCAGCCAACCGCTCGTAGCCGCGGGCCGCCAGCGCATCGAGTAGGGCCGCCTTGTCGGGGAAATGGCTTCGTGGCGCGCCATGGCTGACGCCGGCCTCGCGTGCGAGTTCGCGGAGCGACAGTGCTTCGATACCACGCTTTCGGAGCATAGCCTCGGCGCGATCGAGCAGTTCCTGACGGAGGTTCCCGTGGTGAAAGGCACGCGTGGACATGTATCGATCCTACCCATAAAGTAGACGTTGACTAGAATATAGTCAGTGTCTAGTCTGTGGGAATGTCAACGAACGAGCACGATCGCCCGCACAATTCCGCCCTGTGGATGCCGAAGCGGCGAGCGCGGTTCGAGGTCGGCCCGGCGTCCTATACGGCGCCGGGGCCGCACGAGATCGTCGTGCGGGCACGAGCCGTTGCCGTGAATCTCGTCGATGCGATGGCCGGCCCGGCGTATCGAGTCGTCGTGCCCTGGTTGCGGTATCCGGCCATCATCGGTTCGGACGTGGCCGGAAACGTCGTCGAGGTGGGGTCGTCGGTGACCGGGTTTGCCCCGGGCGACCGGGTGCTCGGCCACGCGATGGCACTCGAGAAGTCGCAGAATCGCGCGGCCGAGGGTGCGTACCAGCAGTACGTCGTCCTCATGGAGCACATGGTCTCGGCGATTCCGGAGTCCTTGCCGTTCGAGCAGGCGTCGGTTGTCCCGCTCACCCTGTCGACTGCAGCGACCGGCATGTTCCAGCAGGATCATCTCGGACTGCACCTGCCGACTGCCGCGCCGGACCGTCAGGATGCCGTCGTGCTGGTGTGGGGAGCGGCGACGGGCGTCGGGATGAACGCGACCCAGCTGGCAAAGAACGCCGGTTACGACGTGGTCGCGACAGCCTCACCCCGCACCGCGGAGGAAGTTCGGTCACTTGGTGCAGATGCCGTAATCGATCGCACCGCAACGGATGCCGTCGAGCAACTCGTGCGACTGATCGGCGACCGTACCCTCGCGGGAACCATGGCCATCGGCCGCGGCTCCCTGCCTCCGTGCATCGCGGTGGCCGAGCGGACAACGGGCACGCGCCGCGTGGCATCCTCGCAACCCGACCCCGCGAGCAGAATCCGTGGGCGGCTGGCGGCGCGGCGTGGCGTCCACGTGAGCTACATCTGGGGCGGGACCCTCAAGGACAACGAGGTCGGTCCGGCCGTGTACCGCGACTTCCTGCCCGGCGCACTCGCATCCGGCGTCTTTCGGGCAGAACCGAAGGCACGCATCGTCGGCGACGGCCTGGCCGCCCTTCCCGACGCTCTCGCACAGGTACGCTCGGGCGGTCTCTCCGCAGAAAAGATCGTCGTCGCCCTGTGATTCTGTGACTACGGCAGAGTCCTGAGTGAGGCCAACGTTCTGATTTCCGGCACGGCCGACTCACCCGGGATTCTTCGCCGCACGCGCATACTCTGTCGTGCGCCGGGGACTACGTTGGTGTACCCGACATCAGTTAGGCGCCGGGCGAATGCGGCGGGGATAGGCGAGAATGGACGGTGACGGTGAGACTTACCAATACTCTTGATGAGCTGTCTTTGTTGGACTCTGTGATCGCCTCGGACGCGACGGTGCGCAACCTGCCGAAGGGCACCAACCTGTCCAACGTGGAGATGCTGATGACCAAGGGGTCGGTGGTCAAGGAGATCACCGTGGACGGGTCGTCGCCGATGCGGGTGGAGCAGCCGCTGAACGGGCGGCCGTATGTGGCGACGGCGGTGCAGATTCCGCCGGGTGAGACGGTGACCATCGAGTTGACGCTGGAGAAGCCGACGATGGCGCGCGGTGAGGCTGTGGTGCCGATTCAGCCGTTGGTGGATGATCCGACGGTGCAGGTTGACGTCCCGGTGTGTGGTGAGTGATGAGGTCACGCGGATGGGTTGCCGGGGTCGGCGTTGCTGGGGTGCTGCTGATGGTCGGGGCCGGCGTGGCGGTCGCGGTGGACCCGACGTCGTTGCGGGACGGCTGTAGCTACGCCAATTCTGCTGAGCAGAGCCGCAACATCCAGACGTGCCGGGTGTGGTCGGAGGCAATGCAGTCCGACGTGGTGATCAAGGTGCGGCCATCGAGTCAACAAGCCGGACAACAGGAACAGGCGGTCTACTTTCTCGGTGGGGTCGGCGGTGGCACCGAGGCCGACGGGATCGCCGCGCAGTATGACGAGCGGTACACGCTGGTGCAGGTGGTCGACGGGTCGAATGCGTGGTCGGCGAACTGGGAATCGCTGCCCGTCGACGCCGACGGCAACACGCTGACCAACCGCAGCGGCGGCACCTACGACCCGCAGTGGGAGACGTTCATCGGCGAGGAACTGCCGGCGTACCTGGAGGACGACTTCTCCGTGGAGCCGACCGACAACGCCATCGTCGGGCTGTCGCTGGGCGGCGGGCAGGCGGTGAACCTGGCGCTGAAATACCCCGAGGTGTTCAAGGTCGCGCATTCCATTTCCGGCTACTACCAGACCGACAGCGTCTTCGGATACCTGCTGATCCCGTACATCCTGAACAACCGCAACGGCATCGCCAACGGCTTCGACGGCATGTGGGGCAACCCGTTTGCCGTCGGCAACGCGTGGGCCGAGAACGACGTGACCCGCCACATCATCGAAGCCCGCGACAACGGGCAGATCATCATCGTGTCCGCGGGCACCGGTGTGCTGACCGGGCAAGACGAATACGACGAGCTGATCGGCCTCGGCGGCATCGGCGAAGTGATCTTCGGCGCCGGGTTGGAAACGTTGTCGTTCGCGTCGGCGCTGGTGCTCAACGGTGTGGCCGTGGTGCTCGACCTGCCGGTGCGATTCAACTACACCAACGGGGCTCACACGTGGACGCACTGGAACGCCAACGCCGAGAAAGAAGCGGACATGGTGCAGGACGCGCTCGAGGAGTTCCAGCGGGATGAGGTGGCGACAGTGGTTGCCGACGGTACCGGAGCGGCACTGGCGGAACAGGTGTCGCAGGACGAGAAGGATGAGGCGGTGACGACGGAGGCGTCGGCGATTTCGGTGCCCACGTCGAGTGTCGCGACCGTCGCGCCGAGCTCGAGTGCCACGTCCGCGCCAAGCGATACTCCCGCGCCGACGTCGACCGTTGTGGCCGCGTCGAGTGTCGTGCCGGGCGACACTCTCGCGCCGACATCGACGGTCGCGCCCACGTCGGGGGCAGCGCCTGATTCCGGCGCGTCTACATCTAGTGCCGTGCCTACGCCGAGTGCCGTGCCTACGCCGAGTGCCGCGCCGACGTCGACTGGGCGCCCAATCCCGTCGAGCGGGCAGTCCGATACGGCGTCCGCGTCCGACTCGCCGGCGGATGCCGCGGGGCCTCAGTAGCGAGTGAGGTGAACGTTCTGGTTTCCGGCACGTTCGCCTCACGCGGGTCGGGGGCGTGTCGGTGGCGCCCGGTCGACGCAGGCGGTATTGCTTGCAAACGATATTGCTCATGGGTAATATTCGGGTGTTGATCGACTGGTCGCGGGAGTTCGACGACTACCTGACTCGGCTGGAGGAGTCGGCTGCGGCGGGCAACGTCGTGGATCGGCAGCGGTTGGATCTGTTGCTGGCCGAGTTGCAGGTGCTCGCTGATCTCGGGCGGGCGCCGCAGGCGGACTCGGCGACGCTCAAGCGGGTGCGGCAGTCGAGGCGATATGTGGTCTGGCGGGTGTCGCACCCGTATCGCGAGGGCGTGGCGGTGCGGCTGATCGTGTGGTTCCCCGACGACGAGCATGTGGGGTTGGCCTGTTTTCCGGGGACAAGGCGCGCATGGGGGATGTGTTCTACGACAGCGTCGGGCCGCGCGCCGATGCTGCGATCGAGGCGTGGAAACAGCAGACCGAGACTGAGAGAGGTGAGAGCTGATGAGTGAGGAGAAGCAGGTCACGTTCCGTCGTGGCAATGAGCGGATCGCGCAGCTGTTGGCGGACCCGGATACCGCGGGGCGGGTCGAGACGATCCGCGCGGAGATGGCCCAGGCGGACCGCGCGCACGCGATGGGGTTGGCGGCGATCCGCCGCGCTGCGCAGCTGACCCAGACCGAGCTGGCCCAGCGGATGGGTATCAAACAGGCTGCGGTGTCGGGGTTGGAGGCACGTGAGGACCTGTTGCTGTCGACGCTGGCCAACTACCTGGCCGCCGCCGGCGCCACCGACGTCACCATCACTGCACGTCTGGGGGAGCGCATTGTCGAGGTCGCGTTGCCTCCCGGATCTTGAGCCCAGTGCCGCGTGAGGTGAACGTCTCGGAAAACGGCACGTTCACCTCACTCGGGTCGAGGGCGAAAATCGGGTGGAACCGAGTGGCCGTCCGGCGCGTCTGAATCGCATGGGAATACCACCGGAGCTTCGGAAGCTGGCACTCGAGCGTGACGGCATCATCACCGCTGCGCAGGCGCGTAAGTACAAGGTGAGTCGCGGGATGGTCGCGCGGCGGATCGCGGCGGGCGACTGGGTGGCCGAGGGGCACCGGATCTACCGGCTTGTCGACCATCCGGCCACCGCGCGCACCCGAACGCGAATTGCCACCTTGTCGGTGTCGCCGAGTGCAGTACTCGGTGGCGTGATGGGCGCCTGGTGGCACGGCGTCATCAGCAAGCGTCCGACGCGGGCGACGGTGACGGCGCCGTTGGGGTGGCACGGGTCGACGGTCGCCGGGGTGACGGTGGTGCGGCGTCCGTTGCTCGACGCCGACGTCGTGGAGCGAGACGGGCTGCGCGTCACCGCACTTCCGCTGACGGTGCTTGAGGCCGCGGTCGAGGGCGGCATGGATGTGGTGGATCGGGCGCTGCAAAAGCACCTCGTGTCCGTCGAGGACATGATGTCCACCTACCGACGGCATGCGACCGGCAAGAACGCCGCCCAGATGGCCCGGATTCTCGAGCTGCTCGGCTCCGATGCTCACTCGGAGGCGGAACGGTTGGCCGTCGACGTGTTCACCGAGCACGAGATCGTCGGCTGGGTGGCGAACCACCCGGCCGCAGGCTACGAACTCGACTTCGCGTTCCCGGAGCAGAAGGTGGCGATCGAGATCGACGGAATGGCGTACCACAGCGATGCGGCGACCTTTCAGCGCGACCGTCGGCGTCGCAACGCCCTCATCAACGCCGGCTGGACGGTGCTGAACTTCACCTGGTCGGACCTACTGGAGCGGCCGGGTTACGTTGCCGCGCAGATCCGGTACGCACTCGCTCACGCCGCGGCGTGAGCGGTTGTGCCGAGTGAGGTGAACGTGCCGGAAACCGGAACGTTCACCTCACTGGGCGGGTGCTTGCGGTGATCGAAACAGGTGTACGAGGTGTACGATGATCGCTGTGCCTGGTGACGTCGATGATCGTGTTGCGGCGCTGACGCGTGCGCTGGCCACCCAGCTCGACGAGCGGGTCCGGAGGGCGCAGCGGCGGGGAGTGGATCTGTCCTCGGCGCTCGACGATCCGGATGTCCTCGCTGAGCGCATGATTGCGGCATTACCGCTCGGCGACCCCTACGACGCGTTGATCGGCCCCTTCTACGACATGCAGGGCATCATCGGCTTCCTCGGCATCACCAAGAATGCGGTCGTCAAACGGCTGCGCGCCGGCCATCTCATCGGCTGTCAGCTCGCCAACGCCAGCCGGAGTTGGGTTTTCCCGACGTGGCAGTTCGGCGGAGAGCCGGTGCTCGTCGACGGGATGGCGGAGGCGTGGGCGATCGTGACCGTCGACGCCGACCCGTGGACCGCAGCAGCGTGGATGTGCAGCGGCAACGCCGGCCTCGACGGGACGACGCCGGTGGCGTGGTTGCGTGCGGGCCGACCCGTCGACGACGTGGTGGCCGCGGCTCGTCGTACCGCCGCCCGGTGGAGTGCATGAGCCGTCAGCGCTCGTTCCAGAAACCGCCACCCGCAACGCTCGACGGCTTTCCCGTCTGGGATCTCGGTGCCGACGTCGACCTGTTCCGTTGTCACCGGGCATCGCGGGGTCCGTGGTGGTTCACTGGGCTCGGACAAGGCCGGTTCGATCTGGTGCCGCCGCGGGGGACCTGCTACCTCGGCCTTGACGAGGCGGCTGCCGTTCGTGAGGCCGTCGGCCCGGAGCTCGTCGACTTCGGCTGTATTACTGCCGACTTCGCCTCGGCGCGGCGGGTGTCGCGGGTGCGGGTGCCCGAGCGGCACCGGCTCGCCGACCTCACGGCGTCGGAAGCCGCGGACTTCGGTGTCACCCGCGAGTTGTGTTCGATGACTCCGTACGACGTCCCGCAGCGGTGGGCGACGGCACTGGCCGCGCGCGCAGGCGGCATTCGCTACGAGCCGCGGTTCAGCACGGGGCCCGACGCGGTTGCGGTGGCGCTGTTCGGGGAGATGGGCGATCCGGGTTGGCCGGAGTCGGAGCGTGAATCGGTCAGTCTTGGTGTTGTGGCGCGGCGTGTGGGGATCGAAGTGCGTCGGGCGCCGTCGTCGGTGACGGTTGTGCAGCCGCCAGTGCGGTGAACGTGCTGGGAACCGGGACGTTCACCTCACTTGAGCTGGTCGCGCGATCGGATTAACGAACATAGCATTGATCTGACACCGTTAGAGGGAGAGGATCGCCATGTCGACCGCGGACGACGACCTCGACCACTTGCTGCGCGATCGTTTCGACCTCGATCGAGAGACTCTGGTCGCAGCGTTACGCACCTTGCCGGCGCAGCGCCCCGGGGCGGCGCGACTGACCGAGGGCGAAGCCCGGCTGCTCGACGCCGCCGGGTTCACCGAGAACCCCGACGACTACGCGCAGATCGCCGCGGACGTGACCGCGCACATGGCGCGGCTCTACAGCACCGCCCTGTCCGCGTCCGAGGTGGCCAAGGGGCTACAGGTCTCCGACTCGCGGGTGCGTCAACGTCGACTCGCGCACACATTGTGGGCAATTCACGACGGCCGGTCGTGGGTGTTCCCGGTGCTGCAGTTTGAGCACATCGAGCCGGACAAGCTCAAGCACGTTCGTGGGTTGGATCAGGTGCTGCCGCAGTTGCTGTCCCGTGGGCTGCATCCCACCGCGGTCGCGGGGTTCCTGGAGTCGCCGCAGCCGCAACTGCTCATCGGTGGACAGCCCCGGTCGGTCAGGCAGTGGCTGTTGCACGGCGAATCCGTCCAGGCGGTCCTCGAGTTGCTCGAGATCGCCGACTGGACAGCCTCGTAGTGGTTTCGGACCCGATGCTGCCCGCCCCGCCCGAGCTGGGCGATCTCCGGGCCCTGGGGTTGCGGGACGACGAGGTCCGGGTCGTCGGAGTCGACGAGGTGTGGTGGCGTGTGCACCGCACCGTCGGCGACCATGTGCTGGCATGGAACGCGCTGCGCACCTATGGGCCGGTGCTGCGGTTCGACCCCCACCATCTGCCGCGTGGTGAGGACCCTGACGGGCGGGGTGTCTGGTACGGCGCCGAGACTCCGGATGCCGCGCTGGCCGAGGCCTTCCAAATCGACCGCACGATAGACCGCGGGCGCCCTTACCTCACCGGCCTGTCGTTCAGCCGCCCGATCACCGTCATCGACATCGCGACCGACAGCTCAGGTGCCTGGGCCACCCGCGCCGGCGGCACCTACGCCCTATCCACCGGACGCCACGACATCACCCAACGATGGGCCCGCCACATCGTCGAGGCCCACCCCGACATCGACGGCCTGCGATACAACAGCCGATTCGCCGGTACGCCGTGCCTGGCCTTGTTCACCCCGGCCGCGACTGCCATGCCCGGCCGCCCGCAACTGTCCTTGCCGCTGACTCACCCGGAGTTCGCCGTCCGCATCGCGGGTGCGGCGAAGCGGCTTGGGTATGGGGTCGTCTGAGATGCCAGGAGACCGCACGGGATCGGGTGTCGTTACCTGGTCAAGGCCGGCGTGAGCATCGTGCCGACGTCGAGGGAACCGACCTGTCCTCCGCTGCTGCAGATCGGTGGCTACTTCACTTCTCGTGCGGCGGGTCATGGTTCGATGTTGTGCTCCCGGTGCTGACGGCCCAACGTCAGGACCCCGGGCACGAGAGCAGCAAGCACGACGGAGGCGATCAAAACGGCAAGGGATGCGGTCGACACCTCCCCGAACGAGAGATACCCGAGCGCCAGGCCGGTGATGAGGATGCCGACGAGCGAGAAAGCGCTGTTTCCGAGCGCGTCTATCGAAAGGACTCGGCCGAGCAGCTCGGCCGGGACGGTTGCCTGCAGGGCTGAGATCCACAATGTGCCGAATATGCCCATCGCCAGTCCGAGAACGAAATACGCGGGATAGATCAGGATCGTCGGGGCGCCACAGATCACGACGAGCAGTACCGCCCCCTGCAGGACGAGCACTGGCATCCCCAGCGTGGCAGGAATTCGTACCCCCCTCGTGAACAGCAGCGTCGCGGTCAGTGCGCCGACCGCCTCGATCGCCATCGCATACCCGTACTGCCCCGACGCGTGCTGATCGCTCAGCCACAGCGGGACGATGAGAGTGATTGGGGCGCTGACAAAACCGATCTGGATCGCACCTTGCGCGATGATGGCCATCACCCATTTGTGTGACCACACGAAGCGGAACCCGGCAGTTGAGAATCCACTCATCCGCCAGTGCCTTTCCGGAGTCATGCCGGGCGGCCCCAGAGTGAACCCCGCAATCGAAACGCAGGCGAGTAGGCCGGCCAGGATCGGGATCGCCATCTGTGCATCGACGTTGGCGAGCACACCCGCCAGAGCCGGGCCGGCAATGCTCGACAGTTTCGATGCCGTCGACCGCAGAGCATTCGCGGCGTGACGGTCGTCGGGTGCGGCAATGTCGCCGATGTAGGCGCTGAACGCGGGACGATACAGCGCGACACTGATGCCGGCGGTGATGCCGATCAACACCAGCAGCCACGTCTGCTCAGAGACGAGGTAGGCAACTCTGAGCACCGCCGCGATGACGCGCCCGACATCGATCACGATCAGGGTGCGGCGCCGATTGAAGGCGTCCAACCATATCGACGATCCGAGCAGGGCGACGATCCCAGCGGCAGTACTACACGCCAGTAGAAGCGTTAGTGCAGTGGCGCTTTGCGAGACGTTTACGACGATGAGCGTGAGCCCGACGGTGAGCAGGCCGTCGCCGAGCATGTTGAACAGTTGCACCGAAAGCAGTGCACGCAGTTTCGGCTTGGAGTACTGCTGCCGTGCGGTGTCGGTGGCGTCGGACGGTCTCACCTTGTGCCCAACGCGACTGAGCTCGCTCGAGCCAGTTCTATGACTCGCATGTCGGACTCTACGTACACAGCTCGTTGTCCCCCGACAGAGTGAGTTTCACAGCTGGACTGCGTTCGGAATGCGAGTCCGTGGTTTGTGCAGTGCTGATTCCGGCTACGCAATCAACCTATCCGCGGCTGTGGGATCTGGCACCTCGTGTGTGGCTGATTCATTCGGCTGACGGACGGGTCTCTGCGGCTCGGGCCTGTTTTCGAGCATTATCCGCTCTGTAGGTGCGATGCGGGTGTGGTGGGGCCCTTCGTGACACTCGGCTAGCGCCTCGTTCCTCAGGGATCGGGGGTTGCTGGGTGAATTACTTTGGGGCCCTTCGTGACCCTTCGTGACACTCGGCTAGCGCCTCGTTCCTCAGGGGTCGGGGTGGCGCCTCGTTCCTCAGGGATCAGGTGGTGGTGCTGGGTGCTGGAGCCGCGTTGGCGTGGTCTGCCGCCGAGACATGCTCGATGTCCGTCCGGGCGGCCGATCGGCGGGAACTGGACGACTGCGGCTCACCCGAACCCGGCGTGAACTCCGCCAGCCACCCAAACAGCGGCCGGGCCGGCTCCGAGGGTTTTGCGGGGACGAGACCCAGGGGGCTCATGATCGGTGGAAGCTTGTCGGGGAATAGCGGTTTGCTGATGACGTGGCCGTCGTCGAGGGGTGTGGCGGTTCGCCACCCGCCGCCGGCGTTGACCAGCGCGACGAGGTGGCCGTGATCGGTGACCGCGGCGCCCACCTCGATGTCGAGGGCTCCGGCGAGGGCGAGGAGGACACATTCGAACTCGCGGGGTGTGGCGCGTCCGGCCTTCAGCACGGCGGCGGCCGGGCGGGGAGCGCTTGCGGCCGACGCGTCGATGCTGAGCAGCTCCTCCAGGGCTGCCCGAAGCGTGATCACGCGGGTCTCGTCGTCGTCGGCGTTCCCGCTCAATGCCTCGGCGACGGGCAGCAATTGCGGTTCCGGGGTGATCTGCGGCAGCAGATCGGACAGGAGGCGTTTGCGTTTGCCCTGCACCATGCTGCGGACCCGGCCCGGTGCGGCGACCACCGCCGTCGGCGGCGACAATCGGCCGATCAGCTCGCGGGCGTCGTCGACGGCCGACGACGCATCGACCACGCCGGTCTGCGGCAGGTCGACGACGGCGTTCTGATAGGCAACATCACCGCGACGCGAGAACAGGATCACGTCGGCGGCGAGCACGGTGGCCCGTGCCGACCGCGGCATAGGCAGTTCGACGTTCCGCGGAACGGTGTGGGTGCGCAGGGTGGCGCGGTTCGCGCCGTCGTTGCTGATGATCGCGAGGGTGGCCTCGGGCGGTGAGGCGTCGAGCGGCAGGTCGATGCCGTCGGCCGGCCCCAGCGCCAGGTGTGCCCGGCTGCCGACGAGATGCTCGAAGTCGTTGCGGGGCAGATCGACTCCGCGGGGCGGCGAATTGATCCCGTTCGGGTTGGTGAAGTCGGCGCCGCGGGCTCGCCGCCACAGCAGCGGCACGCGTTTGCGGCGGGCCTCCTCGTCCTGCAGCTGTTCGAGGAACCACAACAGCCGCCCGCTGCCGCGCTGCGGATGAGGGGTGAGTTGCCACCAGGTCAGGCGGCGGGCGAGGTCGCCGGCCACCACCGGCTGCCACGAGCCGATGCCGATATGGCCCAGTGCGGCGATCCAGCCGAGGTAGCGCGGCAACGCGTCGATGGCGCGGATGAGTTCCGAGCGGGACATCGCACCGGACACCCGCAGACGATCCGGGCTGTTCAACGCCGCCACGGCGGCGGCCGCGCAGAACTGGCTGCCGAACTCGATGTCGAGCCGACGGTTCAACGTCGGGGCCGTCGCCAGGGTGTCGTCGACCCATTGCCCGTACGGTTTGGGATTGACCGGCCAATCACGCAGCGCCGGAACACTGTTCGCGATTGCCGCGAGGATGAGCTGTTCGGCTTCGGTGGCGTCGGTGGGAGTGGGCAGCGCGGCGAGGCGGGAGTGCAGGTTGCTCGCCGCGTCGACCCCCACCATCAGGCGGGTGGTGAGCGCGCCCAGATCGGTCACCGTGAGCGTGTCGTCGGCGTCGGTGACCAATTGGTGGGTGATGAGGTGATCGAGCACTCCGTCGAGGTCGCGGCGTCGGTTGTTCTGGGCGTAGGCGAAGGTGCCCTCGTACCAGAGTTGCGCGTCGGCGCGACGGGTGATGCTGCCGAGGAGAATCTCGGCGAGCAGGGCGTCGGCGAGTTTGTCGATCAATCGGCTGTCCACCCGATACCCGGTGACAAGCCTGCTGCGCCACGCGAGTTCCTCGCTGTGCGGCACCAGGATGAAGCCGAAACCCTCCGATTCGTGTCCGGCGCGACCGGCCCGGCCGAGCATCTGCTGGGCCTGACTGGTCTCGAGTTCGGAGATGCCGAGGGTCAGATCGCGGATGATCACCGATCGGGCCGGTGTGTTCACCCCCGTCGACAGGCCCGACGTCGCGACCAGGGTGTCGATCTGGCGTGCGTTGAACGAGGCGAGCGCCCGTTGGGATTTCGGCGCGTCCCGGAAGTGGATACCGACGCCTTTGGCGAAGGTCTGCTCCACCAGGGTGTCGTCGTCGACGCCGCGGTAGCGGACACCGGCCAGTTGGCCCGCGGTACGTCGCACGGCGTTCTTGCTGCCGCAGAAGATCAGGACACTGCCCGTGCCGGAGGCGTCGTCGTCGGACAGTTCGTGCAGCAGGTCGGTGAGGGCTTCGTCCTTGGCGTCCTCGTCGTCCCAGGGTTTGCCCGGCGTCGAGTCGTAGGTGACGAACTGGGTGATGAGGCGGGTGGGGCGCCAGTCCACCGTGATCAGTTGGGCGTTGAACCAGTCGGCGAGTTCTTGGGCGTTGGCCGCCGTCGCCGACAGGGCGACGATCCGCGTCCGGTCGGCTGACGCCCGCAGCCGCGCGAGCAGCGATTCCAGGGTGGCGCCGCGCTCGTGGTCGCCGACGAGATGTACCTCGTCGACGATCAGGCAGCCGACGGTGTCCAGGAAGGACCGCAATGATGAACGGCGATAGAGAGATTCGAACTTCTCGGTGGTCGCCACCCACAGCTGCGCGGTGCGGATGCGGTCGCTGGACATGTTGGTCTCGCCGGTCAGCTCGATCGACGCAATGCCGTGATCACGCCAGCGGGCGGCGGTCGCGGCCACCTCGGCGGCGAGCGCCCGCGCCGGCAGCAGCCACACCGCGGGCCGGTGCTCCAGCAGGATCGACCGCAGCGCGGCCACCTCGCCGATCAGCGTCTTACCCGAACTGGTCGGCGCCACCACCATCACATGCCCCGAGGTGTTCAGCACCGCCGGAACGGACTTCGACTGCAGCGGGTTCAGTTGGTCGAAGCGATCCAGGTAGGGCAGCAGCGTCGGTGGGATCAGGGTGGCGGTCGGCGTCCAGGTCTCCTCGCCGGATGCGGTGCGGTCCTGGTTGTCGGCCATCAGGTCGAAACCCGCGACGAACGCGTCGACCAGCCGCGGCGTGGTGTGCACGGTCCCGGAGTTCTCGTTGACCTCGAGTTCCTTGCGGGTGAAGTTCGTCGAATGGTTGAGGACGCGGTCGTCGGCCAGGACGACCTTCTCGTGCAGATTGCGGACGGCGACCACGCGGATACCGGCGCTGCGCAGGCGACGCAGCGCGGCATCGTTGGAGGCTTCGGGGCGGGCGAGGATGAGGACGTCGACGTGGCGTCGGTGCGCGGCGATCGTGTCGTCGAGCAGGGTGGTGGCGTGGGGCGAGGCGTCCCACCACGGGACCTTGATCCACAGGCGCTGCTGGGCTGAGCCGAGGAAGGACCGGAGGGTGCGGTAGAGCGCGCCCTCGATGCCGCTTTCCGTCGAGTAGCTGTCGACGTACTCGCTGACCACCACGCCTCCTGTGTTGACTCGTTGTTCATTGAAGTGCGGGCGGGAGGGGAATGCAATTGCGGGCTGTGGACGTCGGCGTGCCGTCGAGGTGTCGCATTGTGACATCGGCGGCAGGTTTTTGTGCCGAATCCACCGCATTTCTCTGCAATCGGAGCTGCGGCTCGTTGGGTGCTGCTTAGCTGGGCGCGGAGAACCGTGACACTCGGTCAGGTGGCACCACGCGGTGCTCCCTCATTCGATCCCAAGGAGACGCTCAAGATTATGTGCACGCGCGTGATGTGGCCAGATGCCAACGGATCGGTCATCGTCGGCCGGAACATGGACTTCCACCAGGACCTGCACACCAACCTGTGGAAGCTGCCCCGCGGCATCAAGCGCGACGATCGTGTCGCCGGCAAACTCCAGTGGACCGCGAAGTACGGAAGCCTCATCGCGGGTGTGTACGACCTGCTGTCGACCGACGGCCTCAATGAACGCGGGCTGGGTGCCCACCTCTTGTGGCTGGCGGAGTCGGATTACGGCACTCCCGATGACTCGAAGCCGCAGCTGGCCATGTCGGTCTGGCTGCAGTACTACCTCGACAACTTCGAAACCGTCGCCGAAGCCGTGGCGTGGACGCAGTCGGCCCAGCCGCAGATTGTTCCGATGGCCGATCCGACGGGCCACAGCAAACCTGCGTTGCATCTCGCCATCGAGGATGCCAGCGGGGATTCCGCGATCTTCGAGTACATCGACGGCGAGATCCAGATCCATCACAGCCGCGATCACCTGGTGATGACCAATTCGCCGAGCTACGACCAGCAACTCGAACTGGTCAAGAAGTACGAAGGGTTGGGCGGCGACGACCCGCTGCCCGGCACATGCCTGGCCACCGACCGCTTCGCCCGCGCGCTCTACTACGTCGGCGTGCAACCGGAGCCGACCTCACAGCTGCAGGCGACCGCGGCGATGATGAGCATCATTCGCAACTGCGCCCAGCCGTTCCGCAATCCCGAGCCCGGCAAACCCGATGCGTCGCAGACCTTGTGGCAGGTCGTCCTCGACCTGACCAATCTGCGCTACACCTTCGAATCCACCACCCGACCCAACACTGTGTGGGTCGATCTCAACGACCTCGACTTCTCCGAGGGGTCCGGCGAGACCAAGTTGGACCTGATCGGCAAGCTCGCGCTGGAAGGTGGCATCGCCGGCGAGGTGCACAAGGACTTCACACCGCGCCGCACCTTTCACATCGTCTCCATCGATGAGGCCAAACTCATCGGGCAGCTGGTGCAGAAGGCCGGCGCCGATCTCAAAGGCATCACGACACCGATCGAGAAGTACGAGAACAAGATCCAGGGGCTGGTCGAAGAAAAACTCGCGTCCTTCGTGACCGCGGAGTAGCGGCGGTCGGTGCGGTATGAGCAGTGAGGTGAACGTGCCGGAAATCGGAACGTTCACCTCACTCGCGGAGGTCCGGGGGAGCCTATTTCCTGGCTATCGATAGGCCAGAAGTGTGGCTAAAATGGGCGTATGACGACCGTGCCGCTTGGCGAGGCCAAGGACAAGCTCTCCGCGCTGGTCGACAGCGCCGAGTCGACGCACGACATCATCACGATCACCAAACACGGTAAGCCGGCCGCGGTGCTCATGTCGGCCGACGACCTCGAATCGCTGCACGAGACGATCTACTGGCTGTCGCGGCGCGGCACGGCCGAAGCGGTCGCCGCCGCCGACGACGAATCCGCGGCCGGAAAGACCATCAGTCTCGACGACCTGCGTGCCGAGCACGGTCTTCCCCCACGATGAGCGATTCGACGCCGCAACCCTACGACGTCGCCATCGCCTCACCCGCGCGCCGCGCCCTCTCGCGCCTTCCCGGACGCGTTGCGCACGCCGTCATCGAGTTCATCTCCGGTCCGCTCGCCGAGAATCCGCGGCGGCTGAGCAAGCCGCTGCGCAACCAGCTCGACGGCCTGCACAGTGCCCGTCGCGGCGACTATCGGATTCTCCTGCGGATCGATGATGACAACCGCACGGTGCTGATCGTCGACATCGACCATCGTGCGCATGTGTATCGCACATGAGCAGTGAGGTGAACGTGCCGGAATCCGGAACGTTCACCTCACTCGCGGAGGTTAGGTCGCCGGCATCAGATTGTGCACGAAGCGGATCTTGTCCAGCACCGCCGGCGGCAGCACGAACGGGTACAGATCCGGGTGGCCCATCGAGCGGTTGATCTGGTTGAGCGCCCAGCTCAGCGGCAACCACCAGCCGATGAGTTGTTCGAACCCGACGTCGCCGGGCAGCACGCTGTCCAGGGTGGAGCCGGCGGGCGCCATCGCGAAGGCCGCGGCGGTGTCGAGGGTGTCGCGGATGTGCAGATAGTGCGCGAAGGTCTCGGCGAAGTCCTCGGCCGGGTGCATCGTCGCGTAGGACGACACGTAGTTCTGCGGCCAGCCGGCGGGTGCGCCCTCGGAGTAGTGGCGGTCCAGCGCGGCCTGATAGTCGTCGTCGGGGTTGCCGAACAGTTCCTCGAACTTCGGGCGCACGTCGTCGTCGATGAGGACGATCTGATAGTAGTGCCCGATCTCGTGGCGGAAGTGGCCGAGCAGGGTGCGATAGGGCTCCTCGAGCTGCACCCGCAGCTTCTCGCGGTGCACGTCATCGCCCTCGGCGAGGTCGAGGGTGATCAGGCCGTTGTCGTGGCCGGTGATCACCGACTGATCCGAACTCGACAGCAGATCGAAGGCGAGACCCGTCTGGGGGTCGTCGTCGCGGCCGACGATCGGCAATTTCAGCTCGTCGAGCTCCAACACCAGCCGTCGTTTGGCGGTCTCGGCACGGCCGTACTCGGCGCGGGCCTCGATGTCGGTCTCCGGTGGCAGGGTGCGGGTGAGTCGGCACGACTCGCACAGGCTGGGGGTGCCGGTCCAGGCGACCAGCCAGTTGCATTGCGCGACTTTGGTGTTCTCGCACCGCTCGAGGAGCGTGCCGTCGATCTCGGTGCGCTCCTTCTCGTCGAGGTTGTGGATGGTCCGGGTCTCCAACCAGAAACCCAGGGGCTTGCCGCAGTTGAGGCATTTGCTGTTCTCGAAGGACAGACGCTGGCCACAGTTGTGGCAGAGGAAATCACGCATGGTGTGTGTCGCTTTCTCGCGGCGGGGGTCACGCACAGTTGTACCCGAGAAGCTGCGGTCTCAACCACTGACGCGTAGTGAGGTGAACGTACCGGTTTCCGGCACGTTCACCTCACTGCGACGAGAAGCGGGCGCGCAGGGCGCGGCGGTTCACCTTCCCCGGGCCGCGCGTCGGCAACTCGTCGATTTCGATCACCTCGCGGGGAGCCGCGTAGCGGTCGAGGCGGTCGGTGACCATGCCGCGGATGCGTTGCGGGTCGATGGTCTCCGCGGCGACGACGAAGGCAACCACCTTCTCGCCCAGCCGCTCGTCCGGAAGGCCGACGACAGCGCATTCGCGCACGGCCGGGTCGTCGAGGATCACCGCCTCCACCACCTGCGGCACGACGGTCAGCCCGCCGGTGCTGATGGCCTCGTCGGCGCGGCCCACGATGGACAGCACTCCCTGGTCGTCGACGCGGCCGAGGTCGTCGGTGCGAAACCAGCCGGGTTCGGCGAACGCGGGATGTTCGGGGCGGTTGCGGTAGCCGTGCGCGACCATCGGGCCGCCGAGCACCACCCGGCCGACGCCGTCGGGGTTGGGGTCGTCGATCCGGATCGTCACACCGTTCAGCGGAACGCCGTCGTAGACGCACCCGCCGGCGGTCTCGCTCATGCCGTAGGTCCGGATGATCGGCACTCCTGCGTCGACTGCTCTGCGCAGCAACGGAACCGGGGTGGCGGCACCGCCGACGAGCAGGGCGTCGGCGGCGGCGAGGGCGGTGGTGGCGCGCGGGTTGTCGAGGACCTTGATGAGTTGGGTGGGGACCAGCGAGGTGTAGCGGCGCGGGCCGTCGAGGTTCTCGAGTGCGTCGGCGAAGGCGTCCGGGTCGAAGCCGTCGGTGACGTCGAGGACGGCCGGGGTGAACCCGGCGGCCAACGCCCGCAACAGCACCTGCAGCCCGGCGGTGTGATGCGGCGCGAGTGCCAGCAGCCAGTTGCCGGGGCCGCCGAGGTGCTCGGCGGTGGCCTGCGCCGATGCGGTGAGGGTGGTGGCGGTGTGTTGGGCGCCCTTCGGCGTGCCGGTGGTGCCCGACGTCGAGATGACCAGTGAGACATCGTCGGCGATCGGGTCGTCGACGCCGAGAGCCGCACACAGCGTGGCGGTGGCGTGCGGGTCGTCGGGGACCGGGACGTAGGCGGCCGAGCCGTCGAGGATCGCGGCGAGTTCGGCGCGGTGGTCGAGCACCTCGGGCCGAGGGGGTAGGTGCAGGGCGCGCAGCGATCTCAGGGTGCGCCCCCGATCGCGTCGATGGTGGCCGTCGGCGAGATGGCGGTTGCTCTCGGCGGGATGCGGGATGCTGTCGGCGAGGGCACGAGCATCATCGTAGGCGCCCGGCCGGTCGTCGGCGTCGGGCTATCGAACGTTAGACCGGCCCTGTGATGCGGACGACTCCTGTGGAAGAATCCGACCATGACTGCTGCGATGAAGCTGGGAATGCCCATCAACTACGCGGGCGACTTCCGCGAGACCATCAACAACCTCGTCGACTACGAAGCGGTCGGCGTCGAGCGCATCACCGTGCCGGAGGCGTACAGCTTCGACGCGGTCAGCCAGCTCGGTTACATCGCCGCCAAGACCGAAAAGATGGAACTGCAGACCGGCATCCTGCCGATGTACTCGCGCACGCCCACCAACCTGGCGATGACCGCCGCCGGCATCGACTACATCAGCGACGGCCGGTTCGTGCTCGGTATCGGGGCGTCGGGCCCGCAGGTCATCGAGGGTTTCCACGGCGTCAAGTACGACTACCCGGTGGGCCGCGCTCGTGAGCACGCCGAGATCTGCCGCATGGTGTGGCGTCGCGACAAGACCGACTACCAGGGCAAGCACTACACCCTGCCGCTCGACAAGGAGCACGGCGGATCGGGCCTGGGCAAGCCGTTGAAGATCATCAACCACCCGACCCGCGAGCGCATCCCGATGCTGCTGGCCGCGATCGGTCCGAAGAACACCGAACTCGCCGCCGAGATGTTCGAGGAGTTCCAGCCGATCCTGTTCCACCCCGAGCAGATGAACGCCGCCTTCGGCGAATCGCTGAGCGCCGGCAAGGCCAAGCGGGACCCGTCGCTCGGCGAACTCGGCATCGTCGTGCAGGCCACCGCCCGCATCTCCGACGACCCGCAGGAGATCACCAACGCCAAGACCCTGGTGCGTCACCACGCCGCGCTCTACATCGGCGGCATGGGTGCGCGCGGCAAGAACTTCTACAACACCCTCGCCCAGCGCTACGGCTACGTCGAGGAGGCCAAGCTCATCCAGGACCTCTACCTCGACGGCAAGAAGCAGGAGGCCGCCGAGGCGGTCCCGGATGACCTGGTCAACTCGATGTCGCTGATCGGCTCGCGCGCCGAGGTCGCCGAACGCGCCGACGCCTTCCGCGCGGCCGGCGTCACCTGCCTGCTGGCCTCGCCGGTGGCGAGCACGCACAAGGAGCGCGTGGCCGACATGGAGGTGCTGCGGGGGATCTTCGGCTGATCAGCGGGTCGCCGGTTGCCCGGCCGATTCCCGCCGGCTCGGCACCGCCGCCTCGTCTGTGCGGAACAGCCGCAGAACGATCGTCGGTACCTCGCCGTCGCGCAACGGCCACGTCGTCAGCATCGAGCGACGCAACTCGACGAGTTCCTCGCCGTGCCGCTCCGACAGACCGCGTGTGGTCGCGTCGTCGGTGGCGTAGAGAAACGTCGGCGTCATCGGATGCACCGCGAATCCCAGCGACTCCGCGGTCAGCCACACCTGTTGGGTGACCTGGCCGGCATCCACATAGGTGGCCAGGTCGTCGCTGTCCTGCACCACGATGACCAGCGCCGACGACGACACCACCCGGGCGGCGGCATCGGCGCCCAACACCTCACCGGCATCCAAGTCGTCGAGCAGCGCCATCACGTCCGGCCGCCGTAGCACCTCGAACATTCCCTTCATCGCCGGCGGCAGCGCCAGGGACTCGACGTAGATGCCGGTCGGGTCGTCGGGGTCCTCGGTCAGCTCGGCGAACATCTCCCGGTGCAGTTCGGGGGTCAGGAACCGGATGCGATCCGATCGCGCCGCGAGCGTCGCATAGCGTTCGATGTCGGCCCGGTCGGTGAGCACGATCGCGCGGGTGTGCTCGGTCTCGGCCGCGGCCGTCACCTGGCCGGCATCGGCCGTAGACATCGGTGTGCCGTCACCCGGTCCGCGACGTGTGGTGCGGGCCCACATCGCCGACAGCTCGGTGCCGGCGGGTGGGGCATCGGCGGCGCCGTCGAACGCGATCTGCACCCCGAGCTGATCACCGGCGCCGATGATCTGCGTGTGCGCCGTCAGTCCGCGGCTCGCGGCAGCGACGCGCGCGTTGTAGGTCGCAGCACCCACCGCCACCGCGGAGGCCCGGTGACCGACGTCGAGGATCGAGGTGCGGATCGGGTCGAGCCAGATGGTCACCATCTGCTCGTCGGTGTCGATCTGCCACGGCTGCTGGTTGCCCGCCGACGGCGCCCGCGACGCCGCGTAGGCGACCAGGTCGGGTCCGGACATGTTCTCCAGGGCGGGCGGTTCGACGACGGGACGGGGCGCAGCGGTGCTCGACGCCGACTGCGCCGCGACGGGATCGGTGAGGCCGTCGAGCCACGCGTCACGGTCGAACCGCACTCGGCCCGACGGTAACGGCCGGCCCTGCACGAACCGCCGAACCGCCGCCGCGACGGTGGCGCCCCCCAGCAGGACGTCGCCACCCAGTTGCGGCCACGCGGTGACGGTCTGGCCGAGTTCCAGCGCCGAGGCGGCCATCGCGGCGGTCACCTTCGCCGGCTCCAGCACCTTGACCGCGAGCGGGGTCGTCGCGGCCCGATCCAGACCCACCAAGTCGTCGGCCTGCAGGTCGCCGGCGAGGCCGTGGAAAAGCGGTCGCTGGGGTTCGAGGTCGAAGCGTTCCACGTCGAGGGTGCCGCCGTCGCTGGTCTCCATCAATACCGGGATGCCGAGTTCTCGACAGCGGTCGCGCACCATGACCTTGACGTCGAAGGAATCGCACTCCTCGATCACGAGGTCGAGGCCGCCGACGAATTCATCGATGTTCTCCGGCGATATTCCGTCGGTGAAGCAATGCGTCTGCACATACGGATCTATTTCGGCGATTCGGCGTGCCGCGATGATCGCCTTATTGGTGTTGACATCGACCACCGAGCTCGGCACCCGATTCAGGTTCGTCAATTCCAGAGCGTCGAAATCGGCCAATCGTAATTCACCGGCCAGGCCTTCCAATGTCAACGTCAATGCGATGGAATGCCCGACGCTCAATCCGACGATCCCGATCCGCAGACTCGCGGCCCGGTCCTGTTCCTCCAGCGTCATCTTGTGTCGATTGCGGTCCAAACGAAGGCGCCGATAGGTGTTCGGGCCGGGTATCCGGACCAGGGTCCGGCGCCACGGAAAGTAGGCATAGCGTGGAGGTTCATCACTCAGGTTCCTCAACGATCGTTGTAGGAGCCCCGCGTAGGCGACCTCGGACGATATCGTTATGTCGATCACGTCGATGCCCGGGTCGGAGAGGAGGTCTGCGGGAACCGTGTCATCGGTGTAGACGGTCGCGACGGCGCCGTCGGGGTTCTGCATGATCGTATCTTCGCTCACGCAACAATAGTTTGCCACGCTACCGATCCGGTAAATAATGGTCCGATGACCGCGCATACTGTGCAGTATGGCAAGTCTGTGAGTCAGTTGCGCGCAGTCAATCGACTCAATGCGAACTAAGAAAGGTAGCCCCCGTCATGACCGTGATTCTCGACGGCACTGAATTCTCCGAATCGGCCTCGGCCCGAACCGGCTTGCTCCGCGCACCCGAGTACACCCTCGTCACCGCCACTCCGCGCGCCGAACGACGCCTGTGGGAGCGGTACCTGCGCGGAGCCGCACAGGCGTACACCCGTCACGGATGTGCCGCGGCCCTCGACTACGACCTGGTCGCCGACGGCGCGAGCACGGCCCGGTTCTTTGCCGTCCTCGGCGAGGACCGCAAGGTGGTCGGCGGCCTGCGGGTGCAGCATCGGTTCGAGCACGCCGGGCAGTCGCATGCGCTCGAGGAGTGGTCGGGGCAACGCGGACAGGTGCCGCTGGTGGACGCGATCGAGGCCCGACTCGATGAGGGTGTGGTGGAGGTCAAGACCGCGTGGGTCGACGAACGCTCGCCGATCGCCCGCGACGTCGCCGGCCAGTTGTCGCGGCTGGGCCTGCCGATCATGGAGTTGGCGGGGGTCGGACACATGATGGCGACCGCCGCCGACCACGTCCTCAAGAGGTGGGAGTCCGGCGGCGGTCGCGTCGACGGCTCCATCCCGCCCACCCCGTTTCCCGACGACCGCTACCGGACGCAGCTGATGTGGTGGGACCGAGCGCGGCTGACCGAATTCACCACTCCGGAGACGTGGGCTCGGATGCGCGCCGAGGCGGACGCGCTCTGGACCTCGGATCCGACTCAGTTGCGATCGGCGGCCTGATCGTTCGGGCGTAGTTCGCGCGTGAAGAGTTCGAGCACTGTGTACTGCAGGGTGGCATCGAGTCGTTTGGTCGAGGCGGGTTCGGCCGGTGGCCGACGCCAGAGAACCGGGTCCATGGGCTCCACGAAGGAACGATCCCGGCCCTGGGTTTTCGCCTGATAAACGCAGTGATCGGCGCTGTCCAGCAACGTCGACACGACTTCGTCGGTGGGTGCGGCGCGGGTCCGTACCGAAGCGATCAGGGGTGCGCAGACCCCGCCGACGCTCACCGTCACGGGCGTGGCCTCGGCGACCGAGCGCCGAAAACGCTCCGCAGCCGCACTGAGTTCGGCCTCGTCGCGTACCACGCAGAACACCAGGAACTCCTCCCCGCCGAAGCGGCAGACCACCGATCCGGACGGCGCGACCTCCCGGATCGCGGCTGCGGTGGTGAGGAGGACGCCGTCGCCGGCGAGGTGACCGTGGCGGTCGTTGATCCGTTTGAAGTGATCGAGGTCCATCAGCAGGATGCCGATCCACCCCGTAGAGACGTGCGCGGCCGACAGCAGGTGGGCCACCCGGCTCAGGAATCCGCGGCGGTTCAGCAGGCCGGTCAACGGGTCGATACCGCTGAGTTCGGTCTGACGTTTCAACGTCGCCTCGAGCGAGCGGCGCAGAGCGACCACCAGGAACACGGGCACGGTGATCACGCCCACGATCGCCCCGGTCCCGATGAGAAACGCCGCCACCGTCGGTGTGATCATTGCCAGCACCATGACCGAACCCAGAACGGCCAGAGAACTCAGCGACAGGATCAATGGAATCGACGGGGAGATGGCCGCGATCGTGGGTATCACCGCGACCAGCGCGAGGACCGCGGTTGCCGACGTCTTGTACGACAAGATCAGCGCGGTGCCGCAGATGCCGATGATGCCCATCCCACCGAGCACGGCGAACTCGGCGTCGCTGAGGTGCCGGCGTACCGCGGTGACCACGAACACTGCTGCGATGAAGGCCCAGATGACGAACAGCAGCAGCATGCCGCCGGGGCGGAGGGAGTCGGGAGCGAGCACCGCGATGATTGGTAACGGGAGTACCCCACCGGTACTGATGAGAGTGGCCATCGATCGGGCGTCATAGCGATCGAGCAATAGCTTGAATACGGTCACACTTCGGCTCCCTGGCGGCCCCGACCGCATTTTCTTTTGCTGTAATGCTTTGTGAACGAAACGAATTCATCAACCGCGGCTGGCCGAGAGTGGACGCACGAACACTTCAGATTTCGAGATTAGCGTAGGACGCCGCATCTGGCGACCATGAGAGCACAAATACCCCAATGTATTGACCTTCGGATGTGTCGGACACCGGCCGACCCGTTGCGGGAATGGTGATATCGCGGTGACCCGACACCCGACGCTCCGAGTGAAACGGGCGTTGACCACATACACTCACACGATGCAGATGAGTGACCCTGACGGTTGCGGAGGTCACCCGCCGGTCTTCGCAGCGACCGTGATCGCACTCTGTACGGATCCTTGTCATCGCGCGGCCACCGCCTACGGACACGCGACCTCGACCATGATGGCCCAGCGGTTCGTGGAGGAGGTGCTCACGCCGTTGTGTCCGCATGGCTCCTTGGAGCGGCGCTCCGATCGGGAGTGGCTCGTCAGTCTCTCGCCACAGGACGGGGACCCGGAGTTCTTCGTCAGGGCTTCGCGGGTCCGGTGCGGTGCGCACCCGGTGCATATCGACGGGAAGACCACCTTCCTCGACGTGTGCATGGGCGTCGCGGTGCGTGACGAGTTGCCCGAGGTCGTGAACCACGATGACCTGGTCCGATGTGCCGACGCGGCACTGTCGTTCGCGTTGACCCGGCAGCGCCAGGTCGTGTTCGCCGATGACGAGATGTTGCCGCTGGTGCGCGAACAGGTGGAGATCGCCAACCGGCTAGCAGCGGCGCAGCCGGAGGAATTCCGGCTGCACTACCAGCCGATCGTCCGGTCCGACGACCGCCGGCCGGTCGGGTTCGAGTCGTTGCTGCGGTGGTACGTCGAGGCCGAGGTTCTCACCCCTGCGTCATTCCTCCCGGCTGCGCAGGCCACGTCACTGATCCTGCCGATCGGCCAGCACGCGAGCGGGATGGCGATCCGAGCACTGGCCGGCCCGATCACGTCGGCCTGCGGTGACACGGCGTTCGTCTCGATCAACCTGTCCGCCCAGCAGCTCTGGGCCGATGACATCGTCGCGCACTTCGGTGAGCTCATCGCGGCCAGCGGCGTGGCGTCGCACCGGGTGTGGATCGAGGTCCGGGAGGACGAGGTGATCAAGCTGGGCAGTGCTGCGGCCCACGCGATCGAGGGCCTCGACGAACTCGGCTGCACCATTTGCATCGACGATCTCGGCGCCGGGTACTCGGCCCTGCGGTACGTGCGGGATCTGCCGGTCGATGTCGTCAAGGTGGATCGGAGTCTCATCGGCGGGATCGCCGACGACGAGTCGGATCGAGCTGTTGTGCGGGCGATCTGCGACATGGCGCGGGCGACCGGGATGACCAGCCTCGCCGAGGGCGTCGAGACCGAGGAGATGCTCTGCGCGGTGGTGGATCTGGGCTTCGACCTCGCGCAGGGTTACCTGTTCGGAAAGCCGCAACCCGCCTCGTCCGCCTTCGAGTGGTGATCCGGCCGCATCCGGGGCGGAGACATTCCGGATCGCGAATGTAGAGTCCTTGCCGGCCCGATGGGGCGATGTCCGAGTGTGCGGGAATGGTAGGGTTTGCGACGTAAGCGGCTGCGCCACGCCTACTTTGATGACGAAGAAGCCGTTGTGGCGAGGGTCGTTCCGCCGGTGCCGGTAGTGGGCGATGTCGTATCTGTCGTCGAAGGGAGGCGCCGTGCGCCGTGATTTCGATCAGCGGACACTGGCTCTCCTCGCCAGCGAGACCGGCGCGATTCCGTTGTTGGTCGTCGCATACCTGTCGCCGGAATTCCTTCGCCCCGGGACTCGCTGGTGGGTGGTGGCAATCGGTGTGTACACCGTCGTCTCCATTCTCGTCACCGTGCTCGCGCGGCCCCTGAACGATGCTCACTTCGCCGTCCTCAGTTTCGGCGGCATGGTCGGGATCGCCACGTCGGCGGCCGTCATCGCCGACGACGGTGCGGCACACGCCGTGCTGATCCTGTTGGCTGCGATACCCGCGTTGGCGGCGATCGAGTCACCACCCCGCACCGTCATCGCATTCGTGCTGGTGGCCGCCGGCCTTGCCGTCACCGTGGTGGCCACACGGGCGCATTCGGCCACGGCGATGTTCGTTGCCGGCGGGGCGGTGATCCTCGCGATTCTCGTGCCCACGTACCTGGTGACGACGCTGCGGCGCTCCCTGTCCCGGGCGCTCGAGGCGCAGGCCGCGATCAGCGAAACCGACCCGCTGACCGGCATCCTGAACCGGCGTGGGCTGGCCGGGCGCTGGGGGCAGGTCTTGCTGGGCGCGGTCGAATCCGGGTTGCCGATCGGATTCATCGAGGCCGATATCGACTATTTCAAAACCGTCAACGACAGGTTCGGCCACTCGGTGGGCGACGCCATGCTCGTCGCCGTGTCGGGTGCGCTCGCCGAAGCTGTGCCACCGGCGACCCTGCTGGCACGGACCGGCGGGGAAGAGTTCGTCATCGTGCGCAATGTCGCCGACGAAGCCGACCTGGATCGTCTGTGCGAGGAACTCCGCATGCACGTCGCTGCGAGTACCGATGTCACGGTCAGCATCGGGGCGGTGTGTGCGTCGCTGTCGATCATTCCTGGACGATCACCGGCCGCAACCCGGGAGATGGTCGACGGACTCTTCTCGATGGCCGACCGGCAGCTGTACAACGCCAAACGGAAGGGTCGCGACAGTGTGTCGGTGACGCGTGCGGGGCTGGTGTCCGGCCCGTTGACGGATGTGGCCTCGGGCCGGGCGAAGTCGCGATCGGACGACTCCGCCGGCCGGATTACCGAACCGCGCGAACGAGTGACCGACGATCGATGATGGTGCGTCGCGGTCAGTAGGCCCCGTCCGTGGAGACGACTGCGCGCAGGGTGCGCCACAGAATCACCAGATCCTGCATGATCGACCAGTTCTCGACGTAGGAGACATCGAGGCGAACGGACTCGTCCCATGACAGATTCGAGCGTCCGGACACCTGCCAGAGACCCGTCATGCCCGGCTTCACCAGCATACGGCGGGCCACCCGGCCGTCGTAGGTGGAGGCTTCGGCGGGAAGCGGAGGACGCGGACCGACGAGGCTCATCGATCCACCCAGCACGTTGAACAACTGCGGTAGTTCGTCCAGGCTGTATCGGCGGAGGACGCGGCCCACCGGTGTCACCCTCGGGTCGTCGCGCACCTTGAACAGGGGGCCGCTGCCCTCGTTGCGGTCGGCCAGGTCGGCGATCAGCGCCTCGGCGTCGGGGACCATCGATCGGAACTTCCACATGCGGAACGGTCGATTGTTCACGCCCAGACGGGTCGACCGGTGGAATACGGGTCCGCGCGTATCGAGTGCGATCGCGACGGCGATGGTCACGAGCACGGGTGAGAGGGCGAGCACGATCAGCGCGCCGCCCACGCGGTCGAGGGCCGCCTTGCGGAGCCGGTTCGCGCCCGCATAGCGCGGACGGTCGATGTGCAGCAGCGGCAATCCGGCGACGGGGTGCACCATCATGCGTGGGCCGGCGACATCGGCGACCCCGGGAGCGACCAGAAGATCGACATCCATGAGGTGCAGATTCCACGAGAGGTCCTGCATGGCACGGTGTCCAAATGCATCCGGGGACGTGACCGCGACGGTGTTCGCGTGGCACCTGGCGGCGGCGGTGGCCACCTCGTCGAGGTCGCCGTAGACGGGTACGCGCGCCGTGCCGATCGTCGTCGACGCCGAGCCGGATGCGACGTTCCGAACGCAGGCGCCCACCACCGAGAAGGGTTGTTCCGGAGCCCGACTGAGCCGATCGGTCACGGTGGATACCGATTCGGGTTCACCGACCACCAGCAGACGTTCCACGGCCAGGCCACGCGATCTCTGGCGGCTCAGGCGCCTGCGCCACACCCACCTCGACACCAACAGGCCGAGGGTGCCCAGCGGCAGCGCCAAGGCGAAATAGCCGCGCGACACGTCCAGATTCAGGACGAGAACGACGATCGCGAGGACGCCGAACACGCTCAGGCAGGCCGTGGCGACCCTGCTGTACTCCTCCGAGCCGCTGCCGAGGATGCGTCGGTCCAGCGTCTGGTACACCCGCAGCGAGAACAGCCACGCGGCGATCAACGCCGTCATCACCACCAGTGGATGGCCATGGACGCCGCCGAAACCCTCGGAATCCAGACTGGATCCGAACCGAAGTAGCTGCGCCCCAACGACTGCCGCCGATATCACGGCAACATCCGTCAACGCGATCGCAGTGGCGAACCGCGGCGCCCACGCGCGTCGGTTCTCGGTCGACGAGATCAGCAGCAGCGCACCTCGATCTCGACCGGGCCGACGGCGACGTGGGGCGCCCGACGACTCGTGATCCGATGTGCGATACGCGGTCATCATCCCCCAAACAGGTCTTCTGATGGTGTTTTTCGGTTCGCAGCCCACGGTGCGAACTCCGGTCGACGCATCACCAATGTAAATATGGAAATCACAACCTACAATCACAGCGTCGTGGACAACTGACAAGGACGAGTTGATGAAGAGCCGAGACGATCTGGACCTGCGCCGACTGCGGATGTTCGTGACGGTCGCGGAGGCACCCAGTCTCCGCGTTGCGGCCGAGAAGATGTTCATGACGCAACAGGCGGCGTCGTCGGCGATCAAAGAACTCGAACGGACCCTGGGTGTCGAGTTGTTCTCGCGCTCTCGGCGCAGCCTGATGCTCACGCCGGCCGGCGAGACCTTGTACCGGGGTGCCGCGGCGTTGCTCGCCGGAGGACATCAGCTGACCACGCTGGTGCAGGCGGCAGCGTCGGAAAGCGTGCCGCCGTACGTGATCGGCCACACGCCGAATCTGGCGACCTCCGAGGTGTTCAGCATCATCGAACCGGTGGTGGTGGCCGATCCGTCGGTGCCGATCACCGTGCGACCCATCTTTGCCGACCAGATTCGCAGCAGTCTGCTCGACGGGCAGATCGACCTCGCCCTGCGGCGAGGCATCCAGACCCCGCCGGACCTGGCCGGGTCCGTCGCCGGCCAACACGAGCTGAGGCTGGCCGTGGGCCGCGACCATCCGCTGGCGCAGCACGACCGGGTGGCCCTGGCGGACTTGGCCGAACACGAGATCGTGGTGTCGGTGGCAGAGCCGGAAGAGGACCGCGAGTACGTCCGCCTGCTGATATCGATCTGCCAGGCTGCGGGGTTCGAACCGCAGATCACGGCGTCCAGACTGCGAGGTACGCCGCCGCACACCGCGGTCATCGCGCATCCACAGGCCTGCACTTTCGTCACCAATGCACCGGGCTGGCTCTACGGCAACAGGATCCGGATCATCGAGCTCAACGAGACACCGACCGTGCCGGTGCAGGCCATGTGGCTGCCGCACACGTCGTCGGGAATCCGGGCGAGCATTCTCGAGGCGCTGCGCCAGTGACACGTGACGCACGCAGCTCCGAGCGCGGCGTGCGTATCCGAAATCGTGGTGCAGTTGCTCGCAGGACGGCTGCTCCGACCAGTGCAGACAACGGCTGACTGTCAATTGTCACGCGGAATCTGATTGTGGCCCGCGGTGGCGGACCATAGATTTGGGCTTGACCACCTCGACGAGCGCACGGTTCAGTGGCGAACCGGCCTTGCCGATATTGCCTAGCCATCATCCAGTTTCCCTGGGGGGCAGTTGATTTGTCGTGCATGAACCTTTCACTCAATATTCCTGACGGGCAGCTGTTGCCGGGCCCTGTTGTGCTGCAACACGTTCCGGAGGTTCGTCGATGAGGATTCTCGTCACCGGACACCTGGGATACCTGGGATCGGAGATGGTTCCGGTACTCCGGGCGCGCGATCATGAGGTGATCGGCCTGGACACCGACTTCTACGGTTCCTGCGATTTCCACGCCGTGCCGGTCGACGCGCCGATGCTGCCCCTCGACGTCCGAGATGTGACCGTCACCGACCTCGCGGCCCTCGATCTCGATGCGGTGATCCACCTCGCCGCACTGTCCAACGACCCGCTGTCGGACCTCGATCCTCAGCTGACCTATGACATCAACCTCGACGGCTCGGTGCACCTGGCGGAGGTCGCCAAGCAGGCCGGCGTGCGGCGGTTCCTGTTCTCGTCGTCGTGCAGCCTCTACGGCAAGGGCGGCGACGCCGCGCTCGACGAGAACGCCGCGTTCCATCCCGTGACGCCGTATGGCGAATCCAAGGTGCGGGTGGAGCAGGCTTTGAGCGCAATGGCCGACGACACGTTCTCGCCGGTGTACCTGCGCAACGCCACCGCCTACGGACTGTCGCGCCGGCTGCGTGCCGACATCGTGGTGAACAATCTCGTCGCGCACGCCGCCACCTCGGGAAAGGTCCTGCTGGAAAGTGACGGGACGCCATGGCGCCCGCTGGTCCACGTCCTCGACATCGCCGACGCGTTCGCCGCGGTGCTCGACGCGCCGGCCGAGGCCATCCACGACCAGGCGTTCAACGTCGGACGGTCCGGGGAGAACTACCAGGTGCGCGAGATCGCCGACATCGTCGCCGACGTCGTGGGAGACTGTGCCGTCGGATTCGGTGTGAACGCGTCCCCCGACATCCGCGACTACCAGGTCGACTTCACCAAGATCCACCGCACGCTCACCGGATATCGGCCGCGCTGGACCGTACGGCGCGGGGTCGAGCAACTCTGGGCGGCCTACCGGCACGGCGGGATGACCGCCGACATGTTCGCCGGACCGGCCTACGTCCGGTTGCGCGAGATCCAGCGTCTGCGTGCTGCCGGTGCGATGGGGGCGGACCTTCGATGGAGTGCAGCATGACCGATCTCGCCGCACTGTCCACACCGGTCGTGTGCCCGACCGGACCGCGTATCCCGGTCGCCGGCCCTTGGGTTACCGACCTCGAGGTGCGTTACGTCAGCGAGGCCGCCGCCACCGACTGGTACGGCAATGCCGGACGTTCGGTCGCGATGTTCGAACGGGAATTCGCTGATCATCTCGGCCTGCGCCATGGGATCGCCGTGCCGCACGGCACCTCGGCGCTGCACCTGGCAATGCTGGGCTTGGGGATCGGACCCGGCGACGAAGTGGTGGTGCCCGAGGCGACCTGGGTGGCCAGTGCGGCGCCCATCGTCTACCTCGGTGCGACGCCGGTGTTCGCCGATATCGACCCGGACACCTGGTGTCTCGATCCTGACTCGTTGCAGCGCGTGATCGGGCCGCGGACGAAAGCCATCGTCACCGTGGACCTGTACGGTAACACCCCCGACATGAACCGAATCCGGCGGATCGCTGGGGACACGCCTGTCATCGAAGATGCGGCGCAGGCGATCGGGGCATCGCGAAACGGTTCTCCCGCAGGAGCTCTGGGCGATATCGGTGTCTTCAGCTTCCACGGCACCAAGACGATGACGACGGGTGAGGGCGGCATGGTCGTCACCGACGACGACGCGCTGCACGAACGGATGTCCCGAATTCGGGATCACGGTCGCACGCCCGCCGGACACAAGTTCTTCGTCACCGACGAGATCGGCCACAAGTTCCGGATGAGCAGCCTGCAAGCGGCTTTCGGTCGCGCGCAGCTGGCCCGCATCGACCAACTCGTGGACAAGAAGCGCCAGATCTTCGACTGGTACGAGCAACGCCTAAGTCCGATCGCCGGTGTGACCCTCAACAGTTGCGAACCCGACGCGATCAACACCTACTGGATGGTCACCGCGGTGGTCGATCGATCACGGCGACTGTCCAGCCACCGGATGATGGCCATCCTCGACGATCACCAGATCGACAGCCGACCGTTCCTGCCGCCCCTGAGTTCACTGCCCGCATTCGACGGCTACCAGAGCGCCGCCGAGGCGGCCCGCCGCAATCCGGTTGCCTACGACATCGCGTCGCGGGCGATCAATCTGCCATCCGCACTCATGCTCACCGAGGACCAGGTGGAGGCCGTGTGCACAGCCTTCGCCGCGATCCTCGACGACGGAAGGGACCCATCGTGAAAGCAGTCATCCTCGCCGGCGGGCGCGGAACCCGGATCAGCGAGGAATCGCAGACGCGTCCCAAACCGATGGTCGAGATCGGCGGACGGCCGATTCTGTGGCACATCATGAAGATCTACGGTGCCGCGGGCATCACCGACTTCGTGATCCTGCTGGGCTACCGCGGCTACATGATCAAGGAATACTTCGCCAACTACTTCCTGCACATGTCCGACATCACCGTCGATCTCGGTGACGGTGCGGTGAGCACCCACAGCTCTAAATGTGAGCCGTGGAAGGTGACGCTGCTCGACACCGGCCAGGAGACGATGACCGGTGGCCGCCTGCTGCGGGCCCGTGACCACATCGGCGACGACACCTTCACCTTCACCTACGGCGACGGTGTGGCGGATCTGGACGTCCGCGCGGTGATCGACGCCCACGAGCGCAGCGGCACGGTGGCCACGGTGACCGCTGTGCAACCCCCGGCACGCTACGGAACCCTCGACATCGAGGGCGGTCTCGCGCAGTTCCAGGAGAAGCCGCACGGCAGTTCGGGCTGGGTCAACGGCGGGTATTTCGTGGCCTCACCGAAGCTGCTCGAGTACATCGACGGCGACGAGACGATCTTCGAACGGCAACCTCTGGAGAAGCTCTCGGCGGACGGTCAGCTGTCGGCGTACCAGCACGGCGGCTTCTGGCGCGGGATGGACACCCTGTGGGACAAGGTGATGCTCAACGACCTCTGGGAATCCGGCAAGGCACCCTGGAAGATCTGGAACGACTGAGATGACCTCTCCGGTATGCCGATCCTGCTGGACCCCGTTGACCGAGACCTTCTGCGATCTGGGTCTGTCGCCGATGGCGAATTCGTACGTCGCGCCAGAAGACCTGGACAGACCAGAGGTCTTCTATCCCCTGCACGCCTACATCTGCACCGAGTGCCTACTCGTCCAACTCGGTGAATTCGAGACCCCCGAGGCGATCTTCTCCGACTACGCCTACTTCTCGTCATACTCGACGAGTTGGCTGGAGCACGCCCGAACCTACGTCGAACACGTCACCCGCCGCTTCGACATCGACTCGTCGACGAGAGTGGTGGAGATCGCCAGCAACGACGGTTACCTGCTGCAGTACTTCGCGCGCAACGGTGTCCCGGTCCTGGGTATCGAACCGGCCGCCAACGTCGCCGAAGTGGCGCGGGACCACGGGATCGAGACGCGCGTTGAGTTCTTCGGGACGAAACTCGCCGAGAAACTGGTGGACGAAGGTCGATTCGCCGACCACCTGATCGGCAACAACGTGCTCGCGCACGTGCCGGATCTCAATGACTTCGTCGCGGGAATGAAGCTGCTGATCGCGGCGGATGGTCGCATCACCATGGAGTTCCCGCACCTGCTGCGCCTGATCGGCGAGACGCAATTCGACACCATCTACCACGAACACTTCTCGTACTTCTCCCTGCACTCGGTGACGCGGGTCTTCGCCCGCCACGGTCTGCGATTGTTCGACGTCGAACAGGTCCCCACCCACGGCGGTTCGCTGCGGATCTACGCCTGTCACGAGGACGCCAACCGATACGCACCATCGCAACGCCTGGAGGCGGTGGCGCGCAGTGAATCCGACTTCGGCCTCGACCGGCCGGCGGGGTACCGCGACTTCGCGCCGGCGGTCGAACGCGTGAAGCGCGATCTGCTGAGCTTCCTGATCTCGGCGCGCGACCGCGGCGAGCGGGTGATCGCCTACGGGGCGCCGGCCAAGGGGAACACGCTGCTGAACTACTGCGGTGTCGGGCCGGAACTCATCGAGTGCACCGTCGATCGGAGTCCGCACAAGCAGGGCCGCCACCTTCCGGGTACTCGTCTGCCGATCAAAGCGCCCGAGTACATCCGGCAGGCCAAGCCCGATCACGTGCTGATCCTGCCGTGGAATCTGCGTGACGAGATCGTCCGCGACCTGGAATACATCGGGGAGTGGGACGCACAGTTCGTCATTCCGATCCCGGATCTGGAGACCTTCAGCCCCGGGTCCGGGGACCAATAGTCAGGAGCTGCCATGCCTTTCGTCGTATCCACCGAAGCGAACCTGCCCGACGACATCCGCCGCGAACGGCTCTACGCCGGAACGGTGTTCTGCATGCCGCCGCGCGACTCGATCAGAGCGCTTGCCGACTTCGCGCTGGAGATGGTGTCCCGTGCGTTCGACGGCCGCGATCCGATGACGGCCCACCAGGATATGCCGGTGGAGGACTACGTCGGAGTCCTTGCCGCGCTCAAGCCGGCGTTCACCCACCACCGGCGCTGCAAGGAACTGCTGCGCGAGATCCTGGCCGATCTCGGGGCCGACATCTCGATGACCTACTTCGACGTGCCGAAACTGCGGGTGGTGCCCACCGCGAGTTACCTGTCGTCGGGGCTCGGGTACAACTACGCCGCGCACCGCGACACCTGGTATGCCTCACCGGACTGTCAGAACAACTGGTGGGTTCCGGTGGCCGGTAACGCCGCAGACAAGGGCATGCAGTTCCATCCCGATTTCTGGGGCCGTCCGGTCGACAACAGCAGCGCCGATTTCGATGCCTACGAGTGGAACCGTACCTCGCGACGTGACGCGGCCAAGTATGTCACCCACGACCCGCGGCCACATCCGAAAGCGGCGGCGGGCATGGAGGGCTCCGCGGTGCGCGTGGTGGGGGAACCCGGTTCGATCCTGTCCTTCTCAGGTGCGCAACTGCATTCGACGGTGCCCAATGAAACCGACACCGCACGAATCAGTTTCGACTTCCGGACGCTGCACGTCGACGATCTGGTGGCACACGCCGGACCGGTGAACGTGGATTCGCGTTCCACCGGAACGTCGGTGCGTGACTATTTGTGCGCGGACACCTTCGCGCCGTTGCCCGACGACATCGTCGCGATGTACGACGGCAACGGCAGCGCCGACGGTGTCCTCGTGTTCGATCCCGCCGTTCTCGAAGTCAACTGAAAACGAGAGTTGAGGCTTGTGGTCCGGTCACCGGTCGTCACCGGCGACGATAACCCCGAAGTGACGGGGACGCCGCCCGCACAACAACATTCGCTGCGCGCGGGGACCATCGCGCAGATGTTGCCGCTGGTGGCGGGCTACGGCGTCAACCTGCTGGTCACCCCCTACATCGTGCTGCGGCTCGGGATGCACAACTACGGCATCTGGTCGGTCACCGGTGCGTTGGCGCAGTATGCCGCGTTGTTCGACCTCGGGGTGTCGCGAGCCGTCACCCGCTTTGTCGCGTTGCATCATGCGCGTGATGAACGCGGCGACGAGCGCGCCGTGCTGGGGGTGGCCCTGGTGGTGACCGTTGGACTCGGTGCCATCTTGATCGGGCTGGGCGCAGTGGCGGCCTTCGCCTTCGAGGGGTCGCTGCACACCGGATCGGTCGGGTTGGCACGGACCTTGCTCGTCGCCGCGGTGGTGATTCTGGTGACGGGGATGGTGGCGCGGGTGGTGGCGGCCGCGGCCTTCGGGCGCGGCCGGATGATCGCGGGCAATATCGGGCTGGCGGTCCAAACGGCGTTGATCGCCGTCGGTGGGGTCGGCGGCCTGATCGTGGCACCCGAACTCGCGACGTTCGCGGTCGCGAGCGCACTCGGCGCGCTCATCGGCCTGGTGGTGGTCGTGGCCGCCGTCGTGGTCGACGAACGCCAGTTTCCAGTCGGACTCCCGACAGTGCAGATCACCCGCGACGTGATCGCCTTCGGGCTGAAGGGGCAGGTCCTCGGCGTCGGCGACATCGTCTTGTTCCAGTCTCCCAAGCTGGTCCTGGGGTTCATCGTCGGACCGGCCGCGGCCGGCGCGTACGACCTGGGCAGCCGACTGGCGCTCGGTGCGCGGGCCTTCGGGTCGATCGCCTCGGTGGCGCTCACCACCCACATGACCCGCCGCTTCGCGTCCGGTGGCGACCGCGCGGTGCGTGACGCCTACCTGCCGTTGGTTCGATTGAACTGCGGTGTCTCGATTTTCGGGCCGTTCCTGCTGGTGGCAACGTCGGTCAGTGCCATCCCGCTCTGGTTGGGGCAACCCAACAGCGACGTGCTGTGGGCGGCGGTCATCCTGTCGGTGGCGTTCACGTTCAACGTCGCGACGGGCGTCAGCACGGCGGCAACCCTGGCCATCGACCGGATGCGGATGCTGATCTGGTCCGCCGTCGCGTCGTGCGTGCTGGCGTTGGTGCTGGCGATCCCGGCCGGTGTCCTGTTCGGCTATCACGGCGTCGTCGTCGCGGCCGCCGCAGCCGTGATCCTGGGCGTCGCGGTGGGTGTCGTGCTGGTGCACCTGGCGTTGGATGTGCCGATTCGGGACTACCTGACCAACGTCGCACCCGGCTATGCGGCCGCCGCAGTGGGTTTGGCCGTGTCGGTGCCCATCGGTGTGCTGGCCGACCCCACCACGAGAGAAGCCGCAGTCCTTCCGTTCCTGCTCTCGGCCGTCGTGTTCACGACGGCATACGTGATCGTCGCCGCCGCGCTCAAGACGCTCCCGCAGGTGCGCGGCAGGAAGCCGAATCGCGAGCGCACCTGATCGACCGATTCCACCAGACCACCGCGCCGCGGTCCTGACCGTCGAGGCGCCTTCGTAGGAGGAGACCAGCTATGAATCGTGGTGACCTGCACCGCACGTTGCGCACGAGCAGTCTCAAATGGATTGTCGCGGTAGCTGTGTGCCTGCTCTGCGTGGGTGCCGCGGCAGTGGGCAACGCGACCGCGACACGCGAGTACACCGCCGTGTGCGCGCTGTACGTCTCGCCGGCGACGAGCGGAACGCCCGGGGAGACGTATCAGGGCTCGCTGATGGCGCAGGACCGGGTGATGTCCTATCGGGATCTCGCACTCAGCGATCGGGTCTCGGAGAAGAGCATCGCGTCCCTCGGCCTGGACATGAGCGTTCCGGAATTGCAGTCCCGAATCAGTGTCGAGACCCAGCCGCAGTCGGTGGCGATGGATGTGAGCGTCACCGGCACGTCGGCCGCCGAGGCTGTTCGAATGAGTCGCGAGGTCTGTCAGCAGCTCGTCGAGGCCGCGCGGTGGGGAGACTCACCCGACGACGGCGGTGGTCCGATCGTGGCACTTCGAATACTGCAGGAACCGCTGACACCCGAGACGCCGTCGTCGCCGCGCACCGGGCGCAACCTCGGCATCGGACTCTTGGCCGGCCTGCTGCTGGCTGCGGCCGTCGTCGTCGGCTGGGATCGGGCCGAGCGCGGCTTCCGGGATCGGGGTGCCCTACCGGACACGGACGAAAAGATCCGCGGCGGTCGACATTTCGAAGTGCCGGACTGGCCGACCGAGGAACTGAACGTCGATTCGTGGCGTTCCGGGGACCGGCCCCAGGACCGAGAGGAGTCACGGCCATGACAAGTGAGGCAACCGCCATCGACCCGGGAATCATCACAACGTCGACGGTGACGACCTGGCTGAATCATCACAGCGCGCTGGTGGCCGACTGGGATGCGGTGGCCCAAGCCGACGAGGTGGGTGTCGACGGTACGTTCCTGCAGTTGATGCTGCGTCTGCAGGGCGCATCGGTGGCGCGGTCCTCGGCGGATCTCGACCTGCCGGCCATCCTGCGTCAGCGACATCGGGAGGGGCGCACGATGGCGTTCGTCGGTGGTGGCCCCGGCATCGCGAAGGCCGCTGCCGAACGCTTCCCCGGCGTGGTTCTCGCTGTTGACGGATTCGACGGGGTCGCCGATCATCCCCGGCTCGTCCAACGTCTGCGAGTATCCGGTGCGTCGGTGATCGTGCTCGGCATGGGCTCGCCCGCGCAGGACCGGATCGCGATCCGGTTGCGCGACGATCTGCCGGGCGTCGAGATCTACACCGCAGGTGGCTGGTTCGACCAGCTCGCCCATGCCGAGAACTACTTCCCGCCGATGGTGCACGCACTGCGACTCGGATGGCTGTGGCGGCTGTGCCATGAGCCGCGGCGGCTGGCCGGGCGATACACCATAGAACCGTTCGTGGCGGCCGTGCGGCTGCGCACCGTGGCCCGCCGACTGGAGGCATCCGGGTTGCGGCTCCACGGCAACAAGCGCTTCTTCGTGCACCGGGGCATCGCCGAGGAGCGCGACGTGGTCCAGATCGTCACCCAGCTGGAACGGGCGGGCGCGCAGACGTTGTCGTGGTGGATCGAGAACCAGGCGTGCGGGACCCCCGGGTTCCGTTCGTACTTCCTGTACAACAAGTCCGGCAGCGATCTGTTCACCGGCTCCCGGTGCCTGGCTGCGTCCCGGCCGGCGACGCCTGGTGCGCTGGTGACGATGCTGCGCAAGCTCCGTGATCTGATGCGCGGTCGCGATGCGGTGATCGCGCACACCCACTACGCCATCGCCGCGGTGGTGCTGATGTCGATGCTGCTGCGGCCGGCCGACCGTCCGAAGGTGGTGGCGGTGCATCATTGGCCGATTGAGCGGTATCCGCGACTGGCGGCGACGGTGTACTCGCTCGGTGTGCGCAAGGCTCTCATCGACGAGGAGGTGTTCGTCTCGCCATCGGTGCGCCCCGACGCCGGTCGCGGAGTGGTGATCGAGAACCCGGTCCCGTTGGCCGCATTCGGCAGAGCTGCACCGCGTCGCGAGGTGGACCTGCTGGTCGTGGCGCGACACTCGGCCGAGAAGTCGGTGTCCACGGCGATCGATGCCCTGCCCCACCTACCCGGCCGGACCCTGACGCTGGTGGGTGAGGGGCCACTGACCGCCGAGCTCGAGGCGCAGGCGCGGTCTGCGGGGGTCGATGATCGAGTGGTGTTCGCCGGACCGCGCCCCAATGTCGAGGTCAGAGAAATGATGGAACGCGCCTCCGCACTCATCCTGCCGTCTCGGTGGGAAGCGATGCCGATGGTCCTTCTCGAGGGCATCGCGTGCGCGGTGCCGTTGGTGGTCAGCCGAATCCCCGCCCATGGTTTCGTCTCCGAATCGGGTGCCGCGCTCGGCTTCGAGGTCGACGATGCCGCTGGACTCGCGGAATCGGTCCGCAGCCTCGACGACGACGCCACGCGGAACTCGCTGGATGCCGGTGTACAGGTGGTCCGGGAACGCCTCTCCGAACCAGCCGTCGCCGAGCGGTGGTTGACCCTCGTCGACGACATCCTGGCACCGACATGAGCGGTGCAGCACCGGTATCCGGGGACCTGCGATGGGTTGCCCTGGCCGGTGGTGCACTGCTGGCCGTCGTGGTCGGACTGGCCACCGCACATGTCGACGCGGCAGTGGCGGTGGCTGCGGTGGTCGCACTGGTGGTCGTCGTGTGGCGTCGGCCGGCCACCGTGGTGGATTTGGCCATCGTCGTCACCTTCGTGACCGTGCCGGCGTCGGTGTCCGACGGTGTGCGCGTCGGCGGCCTGTTCGTGTACTTCCACGAGGTGGCGGTCCTGGCCGCGGTGATCTACGCCGGGCTCCGGTTACGCCAGGTGCGGTCGCTGGGGCGGCGACTGGTGCGGACTCCGACCAGCATCGCGATCGGCGTCTTCGTGGTGACCCTGCTGTTCGCGGTTTCGCGTGGACTGCTGACCGGATACCCGATTCGTGACATCCAGTACGACCTGCGGCCAACGGTGGCCTTGCTGGGTGCAGTGTTCGTCGTGGCCGTGGTGGTGGCGCTCGGGGAGGTGGCGCGCCACATACCGGCGTTGTTCGTCACCTTGGCGGTGTCGGCATTCCTGATGCTGGTGTCGTCGGCCACCGGGTTCGCACTGGCCGGACGAGAGGAAGCCGCCCAGCTCTACACGATCTCCGGCCGTCTGGTGGCCGGTGGGTCCGATGCCCACCGGTTGCTCACGGCCACCACTCCGGCGGCACTCGCGGTGACGCTGGTGGTCTCGGCCATGCTGCTGGTCGGGATGGGCCGGACGAAGGTCCTCCTCGCCCTGCTCCTGCCCGCGGTGCTGATCGACTTCTTCAGCTTCTCGCGCAACGTGTTTCTCGGTCTGGCGATCATGCTCGGGTTTCTGGTGGTGGCGGCCGCGCTGAACGGCATGCTCATGCGGCTGCTGGTCCGGATCGCGTCGGCACTTGCGGTGCTGGCGGTGGCCATGGCGTTGGCGTTTGTCGGCGCGAGCGGTATGGGTGGGGCGCAGTGGGTGCAGAGCCAGGTCAGCGGCTACTCCCACCGGGTGTTCGCCGGGCTCGACGAGTCGATACGGACGGTCGACTCGTCGACCCAGGACAGACGGCTGGAGAATCGTTACCTCACCGACAGCGTCGGGGACAAGGAGACCCTGGGCAACGGGCTCGGATTCCGGTACAAGCCGCCGATGGGTGAAGCCGACGAGTTCGCGGCGAACGAGGGACAACTGTACGCCCACAACTACTACGGCTGGATCAGGACCAAGGCCGGTCTGCTGGGACTCGTCGCGTTCATCGCGGTACTGGCCACCTGCCTGCTGCCGGTGATCGTCCGCCGATGGCGCGACGGCGTGAGTATCGCGGTCTGCGCCGCCATCGCAGGTTCGGCAGCGATCGTCGTCGTGTCCCCGATGCCGAATGATCATGGCGGCTCGGTGGTGTTCGGCTCCCTGCTGGGCTACGCGATCGCACGATACGCGCGCCGCAGAAATGCGGTGAGCACGGCCGCCGCGGCCGATATCGGCACGGGTCTGCCGGCGGGTGAGCATCGGGCGGAGGCACTCCGGTGAGAATCACGCGGCGCCGGTTCCTGGAACTCGCGGCAGCGGCCGCCCCCGCCGCCGTCGTCGGATGTGCGGCATCGCACGGTGCGAGCGAGCCGATCGAACCCTCCCGAATACTCGACCTCGATGGTAGGCGGGCATCGTTCGACCGCGACGGTGCGACCTCGGTGATCCGCAACCAGGTCGACGCGGGTGTGCGCGGCCCGGTCGGGGTCCGCGGCGCCACCCTCCCCGAGCCGACGCCTGCGGGCTGGCGCTTCTCGGCCTTCAATTCCATGGTGGCGGAGATTCTGCCGAGCCTCGACCAGTTCGGGTTGATGGTGGTTGTCGACGCCGCCGGCGGCGCAACCGGGCGGATCTGCACCGTCGGCGACGCGTCGGGCAGCACCCTGCAGTTGGTGCTCGCAGCGCCCGACACGCTCGCGGTGTGGTGGGCAGACGTCGAGGTGCTGCGAGTGCAGGAGGCGTCGATCCGGCAGGGGTCCTGCGTCTTTGCCGTGACCGTCGATCCCGCGCGGATCGTCCACGGATTTCTGAACGGAGCGCATGCCGCGACGTCCACCAGAGCTGTCGGGCTTCGAGGCGTGCAGCGATTGACGCTGGGGTCCGACGGGCCGGATCGGTCATTCACCGGTGTGCTGCAGCAACTCCGATGCTGGGACCGCGCGGTCTCGGGCACTCTGCTGCGGAGAAACTTCGATGTGTTGGGGTCGACGTGGGGCGCGTCCATTGTGCCGTTGATCGGTCACCGGCATAGTTCGGCACGACTGGTTCCCATGGGGCTCAAGGGAAGTTGTGTGATCCCGAAGGCGTCCGACATCGATAACGGCTCCGCGTGGCAGAACTTCTGGAGTCGATGGGACTGGCCGTGGGTGCAGGAGTCGATCGATCTGGCCGTCGAGGCCGGATCGAGATCCATCAGGATCATCGGGGACGTCGGCGCCCTGATACTCGGCTCGGTCGACGCCACGACCTACCGTCGCCGACTCGACCAGCTGGTCACCTACTGCCGGCGGCGGGGACTGACGGTCTACTACTGCCTGCTCGATCTTCGGCATACACCGCTGGGCCGTTTGGCCGAGGTGGAGCCGCTGGCGAGAATGATCGTGCGTCGGCTGTCCACGCACGACAACGTGGTCGCCATCGAGCTCTGCAACGAGGTGTCGGTGATCTACCCGCAGATGCCGAAGGAGACCGTGTTCGCTTTTGTCAGTCGGTGGGCTGCGGCCATCCGACACGAGACGAACCTACCGCTGTCGGTGTCCGACGTCCGCACCGGAACCCTCATCGAGAAACTCACGGACCGAACGGAAATGAGTAGATGGCGCGAGGTCGTCGATTTCTTCGACTTCCATGTCTACCGGCCTCCGCGGCTCGCGCCCGGTACCAACTACCTCGCGCCGTACGAACTGGCCACCGACATCCCGCTGGTCTTCGGCGAGGCGGGAGCCAGTCGCGACGACGACCCGGATCGAGCGGGGACGTATCGAACCATCGAGCAGCTGGCGACCTCATCGGACCGGGTGCACGGCGTCTACCAGTGGGGGTTGATCAACGATGAGTACGGCCTCATGACCGAGACCGGCCGAGTGCGGCAGTCCGCAGTGCTCGCAGAGTGGCGAACATTCGAGCCGAGGGCGTGATGAGCGACCGTGAGAGCCGTGACGTACATGTGGCGATCGTCAACTATTTCACCGCGCACTACCTGGATGTGCTTGTCCGCCAACTGGTGGCCGATGGCGCGGCGTCGGTGACCATCCTCGACAACAGTGTGGACGATGGCCAGTGGGCCGGCTTGTCGGAGCTCGCGGCGGGTCTCGACACCGTCGAACTGCTGCGCAGCCCACGCAATGTCGGCTTCGGTGCCGGACACAACGCGATCGCGCGGCATCTCGGGGCGCTCGCCGACGATCAGGTGCTGTGCGTGTTGAATCCCGACACCCGGATGGAGCCGGGGTGTCTTCGCGCACTGTCGGATGCGCTCGACGAGATCGGTGCGGACGCGGTGGTCTCACCGGTGATCGTCACCGGCGACCCGGTACGCCCGGTGACCTGGTTCGCCGGCGGAGAGATCGACCTGCGGCGCGGTGTGGTCACCCACTCCGGATATGGACAGCAGCCGCCGCCCCGCGACGGGTCGGTGTTCTCGACGGGGTTTCTCAGCGGAGCTGTGCTGGCTGCGACACTGAAGGTCTGGCGCACTGAGCCGTTCGACGAGACCCTGTTCCTGTACTGGGAGGACGCTGATCTGGCCCTGCGCTGGGCGGCGCGCGGCGTGGCGCTGATCGTGCAGCCGCGCGCCCGGGTCTGGCACGCGGAAGGTGGCTCGCAGACCGACGGCGGCCGGCAGCACGGCGCCGTCTATCACCGTTACATGAACCGCAATCGCACCGTCGTGCTCGCCGCACACATGGGATTGCTGTCGCTGTTCGTCGGCGCCGGGGCGAAACGCACCGTCGGCCAGCTCGTGGCACCGTTGCGCGAGCGCCGATGGCGAGGCGGTGCTGCCGAATGTCACGCCGCCCTCGCCGGCCTGATCGACGGCCTACGCGCGGTGGCGGTACACACGGCGGCACGACGGGCCGTGGGTCGCTCGCGGCGCCGCGCTCACCGTTGCAGTGAGCGGGGCGACGGGGGTGAGGTCACCACCGTGGCGGTGTTCGCCCCCACCCCGTCCGGTGGTCATCCGGAATACGTGTTGAAGGCGCTCGACGGTGTCCTCGACTCCGATGACGACATCCGGTTCGTCTGGCCTCGCCGCCCAGATCTCGAGCGCCGCTTCGTCTCCGATCGAATCAATCAACCCGTGGCGATTCCGGCTCAACTCCCGAGAACCGACGTGGATACGACGTGGCGATGGGTGAGCGAGCGAGCGCGGCCATGGCGACGGCATGACATGGCCTTCTGTTGGTTCTTGCTGTGGCGCCGCGACATCGATGTCGTTCTCCTGGAGGAGATTCAACGCTTCACCCTGCCGCTGGTGGTGGGGCTGTCCCGGATGCGGGGAAGGCGAGTGATCGTGCGGCTGCACAACATCCGACGTCACGACTACGCCGGATCGTTGGTGGACGCCGTGGACGAACGGCTGACCGGCCGGGGGTTGCGGATGGCAGACTCGGTGCTGGTACACACCGCGGGGAACCGCCGGGTTGCCTGCGCACACTATGGCCTGCGCTGCGTCGACGTTGTTCCGCATGGTATTTCGGTGGCTCCGGCTGCCGGCTCCGCGGCCACGGGGCCGCCGACCTTCCTGTTCTTCGGGGAGATTCGGCAGAACAAGGGTGTCGACATCCTGGTGCAGGGCTTCGCGAAGTACTCGGGCGAGTGCACGCTGATGATCGCCGGTCGATCCGAGGACTCGACACGGGCGAGGATCGTTGATGCCGCCGATCGAGATCGCCGGATCGAGTGGATCGACGGGTTCGTCGCGCCCGCCGCAGTGCTGGAGCTGTTTGCCCGCGCACGGGCTGTTGTGCTGCCCTACACCGACTTCGAAGCGCAGAGTGGGGTTCTGCACATGGCCATCGAGTACGGGGTACCGGTGATCGTGTCCGACGTGGGTGCGCTGGGGGAGACGGTGCGGGCGCTCGGCATCGGCCTCGTCGTGGCGCCCCGGGATCCTGTTGCGCTGGCCGACGCGCTCACCACCATCGAGGATTCCCGGGTCAACGGCGAATTCCGGCGAGCCATCGGCGACGCCCAGAATTCGCTGGACTGGCGCACGATCGGTCCGACGTTGTCGTCGGCACTGCGTGGTGTGTGTGCGTCAGGATGATGTCGCGGAGAACGTGAGCGGTCTGCGCCTGGCGGTGGCGGTCAGCTGACGGCCGAGTCGCTTGATCAGTGCCAGGCGCTGATCTTTCCGATTGCGCATCAGATCCTCGGGTACGTGCCACAGCGACCGTAGCCACAGGTTGACTGCCCGCCGCCGCAACGAGTTGTCGAGTTCTGGGCGTTGCATCAACCCCGTCATCACCCACATTCGGTCGATGGAGGGTGCGCCCTGATGGATGTCGGTCTCCGAACCGGCATGATGCCATCGCACGGTCAAGGGTTCGTCCACGTAGGCGACATCGCCCAACGTCATCACGCGCAGCCACGCATCGATGTCCTGTAGCTGCGGCACGTCGGCGCGGAATCCGCCTGCCTCGATCAGGGTCTCGCGTCGCACCATGACGGCAGTCGGCTCACCGATCGGGTTGCCCCCGCCGCCGGCCGCGAGGTGTCTGCGGATGAGTTCCTGGCCATCGTTGACCGCTGCCAGGGGAGACAGCGGCGTCTCGAGACGCGAGAAGTGTGCTTTCCATTCGGTGTCGTCGCTTTCCACGGTGCGCGGGGCAAACGCGAGACCCACCTGGGGATCGTCGAAGTAGGGCAGTAGCCGTTCGAGGCAGTGCGGCAGCAGCCAGTCATCGCCGTGGACGAACTGGACAACGCTGCCGCGGGCGAGTTCGATGCACCTGTTGTGGTTGCCGACCAGACCGACATTGTGTTCGTTGCGCACCAACCGGATGCGCGGGTCGTCGAACTCACGCACCCGTTCGGCCGTCCCGTCGGTGGAGGCGTTGTCCACCACGAGACACTCGAAGTTCTCGTAGGTCTGTGACAGAACGCTTTCCAGGCATTTCGTGACAGTGTCCGCGCTGTTGAACAAGGGTACGCACACACTCAGACGCTGCACTTCGACCTCCGTCTGGGCTTCATCGGTCAATCCAGTGATCGTTGCACCGAGCATAGCCTGCGCTCGCCGGATTTGTTGACGTGCAGGAGCGCATCGCCAGCTGCATTGGCGTCGTCTGAGATTCGGTGAGGATCAACCAAATCCGTACCATTCACAAGAACTACAGCAGGGACGATGTCCCCATTGCGGGGGGTACAGGACTTAGACTGTGGGGACCGGCTGACCGGGGCCGGGATTTAGGGACGGGGACGCCGGTGATAGACGAGGGATATTCGACGATGACCGCGATCGCAGTGGCGGCAGACCCGTATCACCGGGCTGCAGTGGCCTACGGTCGTGCGGAATCGGCGCTGATTGCTGACGAATTCGTCGATCAGGTGTTGCGGCCGGTGAGCTCTGCGGCGAGGTTCGAACAGCGGTCGGCATTCGAATGGTTGATCTGGCTCTCGGCGCACGACCCCGGCCTGGCGGGACTCATCGATGCCGCACGCGGCCATCTGCTGTCCCGTCAAGTGGAATACGGTGGTGTCGCCCGATTCCTCGATATCTGCATGGGGGTCGCGGTCGGGGCGGATCTGCCCGAAGCGGGCACGGCACGAGCTGTCACCGACTGTGCCGACGCTGCGCTGTCGACCGCCATCCTGCAGCATCAGACCGTGGTGTTCGCCGACCCGTTGACACCGGAGCAAATCCGGAAGGATGTGGACATCGCCACCCGGCTGAGTCGATCCGGTGGGAACGACTTCGTCCTCTACTATCAGCCGATCGTCACGCTGTCGGATCATCGGACGGTCGGATACGAGTCGCTGCTGCGATGGAACACCGAGGCCGGTCTGCTGTCGCCTGAGGTGTTTCTCGCCGTGGCCGAGGACACGTCATTGATCGTGCCCATCGGCAGACATGCGATCAGCGAAGCGATCCGGGCGCTGGCAACGGTGGTCGTGCCCACGATCGGCGAACACTCATTCGTGTCGTTAAATCTGTCGGCTCAACAGCTGTGGGACCCCACGATCGCCCGCTCCGTCCGGGATCAGATCGACGCGAATGCCGTGGCTGCGCGGCAGGTCTGGATCGAGATCCGGGAGAACGACGCCGTCGATCTCGGCACCCCGGCCGCGCGCGCCGTCGAGCAGCTTCACGAGATCGGTTGCACCATCTGCATCGACGATCTCGGCTCCGGATTCTCCGCGCTCCGATACGTACGCGACCTACCGGTGGATGTGGTGAAGGTGGACAAGACGCTGATCGACGGGGTGCTCGACGACCCGGCCAGTGAGGCGCTGGTGCACGCCATCCGCGACGTGGCCCAGTCGACCGGCATCGCCATGGTCGCCGAAGGCGTGGACGACGCGGCGCTGGCCCCGGCGTTGCGCGAGCTGGGCTTCGAATTCGCCCAGGGGTATCTGTTCGGACAGCCGTCGCCGCTACCGCGATAGTCGGCGCTGCCGCGATGGTCGGCGCTGTCGGATGTCGCGCGCCGGTCGATCATTCGCGCGTGAAATGGCACGCGCGGAAGATCGGCAGGCGCGCGAGGTCGTCGGCGGCTTGTCGGGTCCGGGGTTCTGCGTCAGTAATAGTAAGGGAAAGCGTCCCAGTCCGGGCTGCGCTTCTGCAGGAACGCATCCCGACCTTCCACGGCCTCATCGGTCATATACGCCAGGCGGGTGGCCTCGCCGGCGAACACCTGCTGACCCATCAGGCCGTCGTCGGTGAGGTTGAACGCGAACTTCAGCATCCGCTGCGCGGTGGGCGATTTGCCGTTGATCTTGCGGCCCCACTCGATGGCGGTGGTCTCCAGGTCGGCGTGGTCGACGACCCGGTTCACCGCACCCATCTGGTGCATTGTCTCGGCGTCATAGGCCTCCCCGAGGAAGAAGATCTCGCGGGCGAACTTCTGGCCGACTTGCTTGGCCAGGTAGGCGCTGCCGTAGCCGGCGTCGAAGGACCCGACATCGGCGTCGGTCTGCTTGAACCGGGCGTGCTCGCGTGAGGCAAGGGTCAGATCGCACACCGCGTGCAGGGAGTGTCCGCCGCCGGCGGCCCAGCCGTTGACCACCGCGATCACCACTTTCGGCATCGTGCGGATCAGCCGCTGCACCTCGAGGATGTGCAGCCTTCCGCCCTCGGCCTTGACCCGCGCCTCGTCGACGCCCTCCACACCGGCTGCGGCGACGTCGGAGTCGTGACTGCTCGCGTACTGGTAGCCAGAACGACCACGGATCCGCTGGTCGCCGCCGCTGCAGAATGCCCAGCCGCCGTCGCGGGGGCTCGGCCCATTGCCGGTCAGCAGAACGGTCCCGACGTCGGGGGTGCGGCGCGCATGGTCCAGGGTCCGATAGAGCTCGTCGACGGTGTGCGGACGGAAGGCGTTGCGCACCTCCGGGCGGTCGAACGCGATGCGGACGATGCCGTTGCTGCGGCCCTCGCCGGCATGCCGGTGGTAGGTGATGTCGGTGAGGTCGTCGAACCCGGGCACCGGCGCCCATTGGGCGGGATCGAACGGGTTGTCAGACGCTGCGGCACCGGTTTCAGTCATGGAATCGAGCCTAGTAGGAGGGATATCCGCAACGGTCGTGGCATCCTGGACACGTGGGCTGGATCATCGCCGCGATCATCCTCACCGTGTGGCTCACGGTGGCGGTGGTGCTCGCGTTGGTGATCGGCCGTTCGGTGCGGCTGCGCGACCGCAACGAGAAACCCCAGCCCATCGGGCACGACGATCTGCCGGGAGCACGTCGCGACGGGTGAACGGACGTTCTATACGGTTGGTCCATGAGTGATGGTTCAACCGGCCCGGAGGCGGCCAGCGAGATCGAGGAGGATCCGCACGAAGGCGGATTCCGGGCACACACCGCCATCACCACCGAACGCGGCGGCCCCCGCTACGGCGAGTTCAGCGAGCAGGTGCGCACCTTGATGGACAACGTCCGCTACGCCTGCCCGACGCCCGAGTTGGCCGACGAGTTGATCGCCGACTTCGAGAAGGTCAACGCGAAGCTCGCCGCGGCCCGCATCGACGAATGGCATTCGCCGTCGGGCACCCGCATCGACCTCCCGGCGCGCGGCAACATCACCTTGCCACCGTTCGAGGTCACCGATGTCAACGACGACGGGGTGTTCGCGTCGGTCACCTTCCGGGACTTCCACCTCGGCGGCAACAAGGCCGCGCACGGTGGGCACGTCGCCGTCGCCTTCGACGACCTGGGCGGCTACGCCTCGGCGGTCGCCGTCCAAGGTGTCAGTCGCACTGCCTATCTCACCGTCCAGTACCGCTCGATCACCCCGCTCAACACACCGCTGCAGGCGCACACCTGGGCCGAGAAGGTGGACGGCCGCAAGGTCTTCGTCAAGGGCACCCTGCACGACGGCGATCGGTTGTGTGCGGAGATGGATGCGCTGTTCATCAAGCTGAATCCCGGCCAGCAGTAAGGCGTTCCGCGCCCCCGGATGTCCGGTTCGCGTAACGATCCGGCAACGGCCGGCGATCCATTGGTATGTCAGTGAAGAGAGTGGGCCGCACTCGAACCATCGTCGCCTCCTCCGGGATCGCGGTCGCGCTACTGATGGCGGCGCCGGTCGGGGTCGCCGCAGCCGACGAGCTCACCGGCGCGGAATCGGGATCCCCGGTCGGCGCCGAGGATGACTCTGCCGCCGACACCTCCACCGACGCTCCGCCGGGCCCGACACCGCCGGACGCCGGGGACTCGGGAAGTGGGGAGCCAACCGAGACCACCGCACCGCCGGCCGGGGAGTCCGGCGGTGCGACCACAGAACCGGCGGATTCCGGTGAGTCGGGTGAGACGACCGCACCCGCGGAGACCGTGGAACCGTCCGGGGAAACCGAACCTGTCGAGACCACAGAACCGGCGGGGACCACAGAACCGGCGGGGAGCACGCCGTCGGGTGACGAGGTGTCGAGCGGCGCGGCGGAGTCGACGCCGCAGACCCCGGTGCCCGAGAGTTCGGCCGACCAGAGCTCTGCCGCCGACGGTGCTGAGCCGACCACCGTCGGCCCGGTCCCGAGCTGGTCGGCGCCGTCGGGCCGCCACCGTGCCGATGCACCCGCGACCGGCCGTCACCGCGCGTCGACCCTCCCGGATGATGCGGTCAACGCCGCACTCCCGCCGGTCGTCGCGGAGATCATCGGCGAACCGGGGACGGCTGCCGTCGCATCGAAAGCGGCTGACGCCGACGTCGAAACCCCCGAACCGGGTGCCTTCTACGATTTCACCGGCGATGTCGGCGCGGGTGGGCTGATCTTCCTCAACCAGAGCCTGACCACGGGCGGCGCGTTCCTGCGTCGCAGCCGCGGCGACGGCAGCGATCTGTTGGGCCTGCTCAGCCCCGGCGAGCGGGTGACGGTACCCGCCGCGAGTGTCGTCGGCTCGGCCGTCGATCCCCGGCCCGCCGTCGACGACACCGACGATTCGCTGATCGCGCAGGCACTCGACGTGCTGACCGCACGCCTGCAGTGGTGGATGATCGACCCGGACAACCGCTACTACGATCCGTCCGATTTTCAGGTGCTGATCGGCGACAACTACCGCATCGCCGACGCCGAGGACATCACCTACACCTATGACGCGGACGCCGACACCATCACCTTCACCAACACCGGCGACACCGACGTCGCGGTGATCGCGGTGGACCAGTACAACGTGCCGCACGGCGACGGCCTGTACCTGGTGCCGGCCGGGGAGTCGACGACCATCGACGCCAGTGGTGACATCTCCGGCTATGTCGTGCAGGGGGAGCGGGACGCCGAAGGCCGCGCGATCATCTACGGAATGGTTGTGGTGCAGGATGATTCGACGCTGAGTCAGAACTTCAACCCGTTCGGCGGTGCCATCCGCGACGCAGATCAGCCGATCGTGGACCCGGACAACAAGTTCTGGGATCCGTCCGAGGGTTTGGCGACCGGCATCCTGTGGCCGCTCGATGCGGTGGCCGCCGACGGTGCCGCGGACGGGGTGTACTACACCACGGATGCGACTGGGGTGACCGTCCACAACGACAGCGACGCCGACATCGCGATCATCGTGTTCAGCGGAACCGCCGACCGGAACCTGGTGCCCCAGACCGACTTCTACGTGATCACGGCCGGCGGTGCGCACACCATCGAACTCGACGAGGGTGCCTACGCGCTCACCTCGGTGCAGGGCGAGCGCGTCGTCGAGGGTCCGAACGCCGGAAAGCCGCGCCTCTACGGCAGTTTCGTGGCCCAGGGCACCGGTAGCGAGGTGGTGGTCACCGAGATCTGAGGCTGTGTCGTGTCTTGTCCCGCAGCGGTGCGTCGGGCGCTCAGGTGAGTTCGACGGCCTCCAGCGTCGCGCCGGCGTCGCGCAACCGGTTCACCAGCACGTCACCCATCGCCGCGGCGGGCGTCAGGACGCCGGTGAGGCCGGAGAGCCGGTCACGTTCCAGCGCCAGCGACAACGCGCTCTCGCCGAGCATCACGGCCGTCGCCTTGTAGCCGGGGTCGCCCTTCATCTTCATCACCGAGCGGTAGCGGCGGCCGGTGGTGGTGGTCGTGTAGGTCTCGGTGACGAACGAGCCCTTCTCGCGGACCTTTTCGCTCGGGCCCTCGCCGGGCTTCGGCAACAGCCGGTCGAGCAGCTTACGCGTCGGGCCGAAACTCATGGCGCCCAGGAAGACCCCGGTGCCGACTGCCACCACCCCGGCGACCGCGGTGGACACACCCGGGATGGTGCCGACCGACATCGTCTCCGCGTAGTGGAAGTCCTTGCCGTAGGCGTCGTCGAGCAGGGCGTTGGAGCGGCGCACGATGCGAGTGTTGGACGCGGCCATGAAGAACGGCGCCAGCGTGCCGCGCAACGACGGGTCGACCTTCTTGGCGCTCATCATCGACATGTCGCTGGGCTCCGACGAGATCGCCGGGCGCGGGGTGTTGCCGGGCTCGCCGGACAGCGAATGCGGGTTGAGCACCAACCGGCGGGTTTCGGCGTTGCGGGACTCCTCGGCCATCACCCGCACGGAATCGAAGGTGCCACCGGAGATCCCGCCCTTGAACTTCCGCACGATGAACGTGGTGTCGGTGAGTTCCCCCGCGTTGTCGTCGGCGATCTTCTTGTACAGCAGGTAGACGCCGAGATCGGATGGCACGGAATCGAATCCGCAGGAGTGCACGATCCGTGCGCCGGTGGCGTGCGCGGTCTCGTGGGCCTTGTTGATCGAGTAGTGGACGAACGGCGCCTCACCGGTCAGGTCCACGTAGTCGGTGCCGGCGCTGGCCGCGGCCACCACCAACGCCTCGCCGTAGCGCAGGTACGGCCCGACGGTGGTGCAGACGACGCGGGTGCGGGCGACCATCGCATCCAACGAACTGGGCGACGACGCGTCGGCGACGATGAGCGGCCAATCGTGGGCACGGTCGGGCAGTCGCTTGCGGGCGGCGGCCAGCTTGGTCTCCGAGCGGCCGGCCAGCGCCACCTTGGTGCCACGCGGCGCGTGCTCGGCGAGGTAGCGGGCGGTGAGTTCGCCGACGAAGCCGGTCGCGCCGAACACGACGACGTCGAACTCGCGGGCACTGGTCGAATTGGGCTCCCCGTTCATGTCCTCGACTCTAGACAGGTGACCGAGGCGGGTCGAGGTCCGATCGGTGTATCTGCGTGCGGTGCCGGCAAGCGTCCGCGACAACTATGTCCTCGGGTGACCGCTGTGACCGCAGCGGCAACTCACGAGGCGAGCCGTCGCGCGGCGGCCCGGGCCGCGAACGGAGCCACGAACAGCATCAACAGCACGCGCAGGATCTGTGCGGCCACCACGAAGGCCACATTGGCGCCGCCGGCGGTCGCCGCGGCGAGCACGGCATAGATCCCGCCCGGCGTGGTGGCCAGGTAGCAGTCGAACATCGACTCTCCGGTCCACACCGACAGCAGCACCCCCATCAGCGCGCACCCGACCCCGATCGCGAGGATCAGCACCAGCGCCGCCGGCAGCACCCGGCCGATGGCGCGCAGGCGGTCCATGGTGAAGCCGAGTCCGGCCTGCCAGCCGATGATCGCGTAAGCGACGGTGAGCAGGATGGTGGAGACCGCGGCGTCGCCGGCCAGGCCGGTGAGTTCGGCGACGGTGGCCAACGCCATCGGCCCGAGCAATCCGGCCGCGGGCAGCCCGATCTGCCTGCCGACCGGGATGCCGATGCCGAGACACACCGCCAGCAACAGCAGTCCCCAGCCCTGCTCGGCGATGCTCGGCGGCGCCTCGCGCACGGCCGTCGACTCGGCACCGAACACCAGTGAGGCCACCACCGGGATGGTGATGGTGATCAGCGCGACCCGCAGATACTGGATGACCGCGACCATCCGTTCGTCGCCGCCGAATTCGCGGGTCAGCGCCACCAGCCCGGAGGCGCCGCCGGCGACCAGCGCCAGCGAACCGGTGAGCGGGTCGACCAGCCGATGCAGCCCCAGCATCGCGCCGCCGGCCACCGACAGCGCGAGCGTCCCGAGGCCGATGACGAGCACCGGAAACCACGACGACCCGAGCCCGGACAACGTCTCCGGATCGGCCATGGTGCCGATGAACACGCCGAGCACACCTTGCGCGGTGTGCATGATCGGGCGGGGGATGGCCGGTGGGTCGGTGTCCGCGGGATCACCGTCGCGGGTCCGTCGCAGCGGCGGGGCGAGGCCGGCGATGGCCAGCACCCCGGCGACGACGAGTGCGGCGAACAACGCCGCCGCGTCCACCTCGAGAAGTTCGAGTAGATACGTCGCCGCCGCGGTCAGCAGAACCAGCAGTATCCAACGACGCACTCGGTCGAGGATATGGGGTGTCTACCCCACCTGCGCGACGCCGAGGCTCATCGCGGCCATCGGTTTGGGCGTGTGTTCTTCGTAGAAGGTGTCGAGACTGGTGATGGTGAGGCCGGCGTCGCGCAGGGCGGCCGGGATGTCGCGGGTCAGGTGGCAGCCACCGGCGACGCGCTTCTGGATCGGTTCGAGCCGCCGCTGCCATGTCCGCACCGACTCGTCGGGCGCGTTGCCGTGCTCCAGGAAATGCAGGGTTCCGCCGTCCTTGACGACCCGCTTGACCTCGGCGAGTGCGCTGGCGAGGTCGGGGATGGTGCACAGGGTGTAGGTGCTCAGCGCGGCGTCGAAAGTGTTGTCCGCGAACGGCAGGCGCTGGCCGTCGAGGCCGGCCCGTTCGATCGGGATGCTCGAACCGGCGACTCGGTCGGCGGCGATCTTCCAGCCGGTGTCCGACGGTTCGATCGCCGCGACCCGCGTCACGGTCTGCGGATAGAAGGGGACGTTGATGCCGGACCCGAAGCCGAGTTCGATGACCTCGCCCGACAGTCCCGCACACGCCCGACTGCGCAACGGGAGGGTGTCCTTCATGCCACACACCACATTGATCAGATGCGGAAGGATGCGATCTCCGTAGAAGCCCATGTGTCCATCGTGCGCCGATGACGTGACGAGCACCATGGCCTTACGCCGTGCGTAAGGGATTTACATTGGAGGGATGAATCCCTCGACACTGCAGGCCCGGGTCATCGTCGACGAGATGATTCGCTGCGGCGTGACCGAGGCCGTGCTGTGTCCCGGTTCGCGCAACGCCCCGTTGGCGTTCGCCCTGCACGCCGCCGACGTCGCGGGTCGCATCCGGCTGCACGTGCGGATCGACGAACGATCGGCGGGATTTCTCGCGCTGGGTTTGGCGGTGTCGTCGGGCCAACCGGTGCCCATCGTGATGACCAGCGGTACCGCGGTGGCCAACATGGGGCCGGCGGTGTTCGAGGCCAACTACGCCCGCGTGCCGCTGGTGGTGGTCAGCGCCAACCGGCCCTACGAGCTGCTGGGCTCGGGCGCCAATCAGACCGTCGAACAGTTCGGCATCTTCGGCACCCAGGTGCGTGCGGCGATCAGCCTCGGCCTGGCCGAACAGGACCTGGACACGAACAGCCAGTGGCGCTCGGCGGTCGGTCGGGTGCTCGCGGCGGCGCGCGGTGCCCGCACCGGCAACGCGGGTCCGGTGCAGTTCGACATCCCGCTACGCGAACCGCTCGTCCCCGACGCCACCGACGAGGACCTGGGTGCCTTCGCCGGCCGCGCGGACGGTCTGCCGTGGACGCAGGCCCCCGTGGGCAAGCTCGACGTCCCGCTGCCCATCGACCTCTCCCTGGACACCGTCGTCGTCTCCGGTCACGGCTCCGGCGTGCACCCGGCGCTGGCCGGCATCCCGACCGTCGCCGAGCCGACCGCCCCGCACGCCGACACCCTGTTGCACCCGCTGGCGCTGGATTCGATCCATCCGCAGCAGGCGATCATCTGCGGGCGCCCGACGCTGCACCGTGGGGTGTCACGGCTGCTCGCCGACCCGAACGTGACGGTGTACGCGCTCACCACCGGGCCGCGCTGGCCCGACGTGTCGGGCAACGTCTACGCCACCGGCACCCGGGTGCAGCCCACCGGGGAGCCGCGCGAGGAGTGGCTCAAGGAGTGCGCCGACGTGCAGCAACGCGTGCTGGGTGCGGTCGACGCCGAACTCGACAGCATGCTCGACGACCCGGCCGTCACCACCGGCCTGCACGTGGCGCGGGTGGTGAGTGCGGCGATGCGGCCCGGCGATCAGCTCGTCGTCGGCGCCAGCAACCCCATCCGCGACGTCGCGTTGGCCGGGCGGGTCCCCGACGGGGTGCGGGTGCTGTCCAACCGCGGGGTCGCGGGCATCGACGGCACCAACTCGACGGCCATCGGTGCGGCCCTGGCGTTGGACCGGTCCGCGCCGGGTGCGCACACCATCGCGCTGATGGGTGATCTGACGTTCATCCACGACGCCACCGGTCTGGTCATCGGGCCGGGGGAGCCACGCCCGAAGTCGTTGCGCATCGTCGTCGCCAACGACGACGGCGGCGGCATCTTCGGGCTGCTGGAGCAGGGCGATCCGCGGTACAACACGGGCGTGTATTCGGGTGCCTACGAGCGGGTGTTCGGTACCCCGCATTCCGCCGACCTGGCGTCGTTGTGCGCCGGGTTCCACGTGCCACATCGGCGGGTGACGATCGGCGAGTTGTCGTCGGTGCTGGCCGAGCCGGCCCCGGACGGTGGCCTCGAGGTGATCGAGGTCCCCACCGACCGCGATCATCTGCGTGCCGTGCACGCGGCGATCGGGGCGCGGTTGCGCCAGTGTCCCGCGTCGGAAATTCGTTGATGATTTCGACGCCCAGGCGGCGCCTCGCTTCGTTGGCGTCGTCGCAGGTACATCCAGTACCTGCTTCCTCCGCCGCCTCGCGATGCATCCACCTGGACCGCCGAACTCATGAAACGAATTTCCGACGCGGGACACTAGTTGTCCGCGTCGTCGACTTCGGTGGCGACGTCGACCTGGGTGCCATGCCGGATGGTGTCCAGCGTGATGCACAGCGCCTCCGCCTGCGCCAGCATCTGCCGTACCAGGCGTTCGTCGGTGCCGGTCGCCGGACGAACCCGGATTCGGGCGTCGATCTGCCGGAAGCCGGTCCGTACGTCGCGGTCGACGAGGAGGGCGCCGCGTACGTCGACGTCGCCGGTCACCTCGACGGTCAGGTCGTCGAGCACGATGCCGTAATGCTCGGCGACGATCCGCGTGGTGCTCTCCAGACATGCCGCCAGTGCCGCGCACAGCAGGTGGCCGGGGTTGGGTAGGTCGTCGTCGCCCCCGACCTTGCTGTCGATGCCGTAGTCCCACGTGATGCCGGGGAAGCGGGGTGCAGTGATGCGGCCATGCCAGCTGTCCGTGTCATCCGTGGGCACCGACACGACGCGTTTGGTGGAGATGGCCGCGCCCGGATCGTCGAGGTAGCGGTCACGCAACGGGGCCTGGCGGCGGGCTGCGCTGGGGGTCTGGGTGGCAGTGGACATGACGGGCTCTCCTCGGTTAGTTAGCACGATCGTTCGTGCTAACTAAGACAGTACGACCGTGCGTGCTAGCCTGTCAACATGTCGATAGATGACGGTGCGGGACGGCGGGTGCGCGCCGACGGTGAGCGTTCGCGCCACGCGATCCTGGACGCCGCCGTCGACCTGGCCACGGTGGAGGGCTTGTCCGGTCTGTCGCTGGCGCGGCTCGCCACCGTGACGGGGATGAGCAAGAGCGGCGTGTTCGGCTTGTTCGGTTCCAAGGAGGATCTGCAGATCGCCGTCGTCGACCGGGCGCGGGATGTGTTCATCCACGAGGTGGTGCTGCCGGCACTCGAGCTACCGCCCGGGCGGGACCGGCTGGCCGCGCTGTGTGTCGGGTACCTCGATCATGTCCAGCGTCGCGTCTTCGCCGGTGGGTGCTTCTTCGCGGCGGTCGCCTCTGAGGTCAGCACCCGGCCCGGACCGGTCCGCGACCGGGTCGTCGCCGAGCACACGGCATGGACCCGGTTGCTGGCCGAGAGCGCAGAACAGGCCGTCGAGCGTGGCGAGGTGGCGGGCGATCCTGACGCACAGCAGCTGACCTACGCGCTGTCCACCCTGCTTACCGGCGCCGACATCGCCTACCTGTTGCGCGACGACCCCGGCGTGCTCGACGCCGCCCGCGCCGAGATCGAGACCCGCTTGCGCCCGCGCTGACGCGCCCCGCGCTGACGCGCCTCGCGCTGACCCTGGCCTCGGTTCTGGCCGCAGTTTCGGCACCTATCGTCGTGCCGCCCCGACCGATGCGGAAGCGCTCTATCGGGAGCGGGCGATCGCGGCACGGTTGCGGTAGGGGCAGGACGGCGGCGGGAAACTGCGGCGGCGCGGATGTTGGGAGGCGTCAACCTGGCAAGGGCTGATTGCCAAGTCCGTTCAAGGATGTCGCAATGCGGCTGATCCCCTCGGCGGTGGCGTCGTCGGTGCTCTCGATCCGGTTGGCAGCTGCGACGATACGCTGGCCAGTCGACTGCAGTTCGTTGATTGTCGAGTCGAGTTCCGACCGCATGCTGTTGGCGAACGCCACGAGCGCAGGCCCCGTGGCGAAGCCGTCATTGCCGTCGGCCGCCGTTTGGGCAGAGTCGAATAGTGCTAACAGCCCAGCACGTGCCTCACCGGCTTCATTTTCGATGATGGCGCCAGCGTTCTTGACACCAGATGGATTGATGTCGATTCGGTCGGTCATCTCCAGCCTTCCGTACTTGCTGTCATCGCTAGCCGCTGCCGCACGGAAGCCCGCTCCCATCAACTCCGTCGTAGGGCGAAGACGGTGCATCGATGACGGTCACAATGCCATACAGCGCCAACCCAGCGGCGACGACGAGCATGACCAGTGTGATCAGAACCAGCCATGTCGGTGGAGAACTCCGTGTCCACCCGGCCACGATCGCCGCACACGCAAGTATCGAGAGAACGATTGCCAGTCCCCCGAAAAGTGTTGCCGACGGAAGCGGTTGGAGGTCGCGACAACCAGCCTTCACGGCCTGCTCCACCCAAATGTCGCGTTCGTGTTGTAGCACAACAATACTGGCGAGCGCCGCGGCAATGAAGATCAGGGCCGTTGCAGCAGCTGGCAGCATAACCACTCGTGAGCTCTTGGTTCGGTCGTGATCCAGGGTCACCATGTCTCCTTTGGCCTGACGATCGTGATCGTTTGCGCGCCCTCGCCCTGTTCGATCATCGGGAGTCGATCCTGCACGCTGTAATTTGCTGCACCCGGGGTGTGCTGGGTGTACAGCACTTGACCGTCTGGCAGCACTCCTGTCACTACCGCTGCGTGGTGGCTGAAGTCGCCTGATTCATGTGGCTGCGCATAGTTGAAATAGACGACGTCTCCGGGCATCGCCTGATCCAAGCCGACTGTTTGCCCGCCGTTACTGAGGAAGAACTCCCGCTGGGCGTCAGAATTGAACCACGATTTGGTGTGTGTTTTGCCCTCCAGCCCGGGAATCCAGTCGCCTTCACCGGCCGCAGATCTGCCCCAGTTGTCATCGTCGAGCGTGCCCGCCCAAGCATCCATTTTCTCGCCGAGTCCGCCGGCATCGAGGGAGTGCGAGACGAAATTCGCGCAGTTGTTGCCAAAGATGTCTAGCTCGTCGTTCTCAGCGTTTGCGATGGCAAACCGAACTGTCTCTACGGGGTTGTAGCCGCGGCCGCTGTCGGTGAGTTCGCGTTTGACGTCCTTTGATAGGCCATCAAGATCGGCGAGCTCAACCGGCACCGCGCGTTCAAGTTGCAGCTGCTGCTCGGGTGTCAGCCCTGCCCACCAGCGCCGCACTTCCTCTGGCGGTTGGCCGTCCGGCAACAGGTTGCGCATCTCCTTCAAGGCTGCCTGCACCGCTTGCGCCTGTTTCTCGCGAGCAGTGTCCGATGACACGGAATCCGGGTCGACGCTACATGCGGTGATCGCGTCGAGACACGACCGGTCCGCCTGAGAAGCAGCCTCGACAGCGTCGTCGATCATGGACTGAGCCTCGTCTCGCCATAGAATCGCGCGGTAGTAGTCTTCGGCCGAAGTGTCATCGGGAACAGCGACCGTGCCGTTCTCATCTACGGTGAGATTTCTGGAGGTAGCGAAGGTGGTCGCAGACACCAGCATGCGTTGGGCGACACCGATCGCGTCTTCCAGAGTGTCGAGTGCTGTCGCAACCCCGCGCGCCAAGATTCCGGCGTTGACCATTCTATTGGCGCAACTCGTCAAGGAATCGCGGGCTAGCGTGCCGGTGTGATCTGGCCAGTGATCCACCAACGGATCGACGCCGTTGGCATGAATGTTGTCTGCCGTGCGTTCTGCCTGTTTGCTGACGTCGAGGATGTCGTCAGCAGCAGACTCCCATAGGTTGGGTCGAGCATCGCGGAGCTCAGCAAACGTGACCATGACTTCCCCCGGCGTCATATCAGATATCTGGAATCGAACGACCCTGCGATTCCCCCACGCAGTGTACGTCGCTGCTGATCACAACCATTAGTCTGTCATTCGTGAACCCGACCATCCTGCGCCGCACCCAGTATGTGTTGGTGCTGTTGGGTGTGGTGGTTTCGACGATGGCGTTGGTGCTGGTCGCGGGGTGTCAGCGCAACGACGCGCAGATCGACGAGAACATGGCGACGGTGATGGCCGACGTCGTCTCGGCCGACCGGCTGCATGCGGCGGTCAATTTCCAGACCCCAGACGGCAACTTCCACAGTCCGCGGCTCGGGCTGCTGTATCCCACCGAACTGACCCAGGGGCAGCGGATCAGCGTCGAGTACGACGCGACCAACCCCGACCTCGCGCGGCCCGCCGGACGCAACTGGACCCTCGCCATCATCCCGGCGCTGTCGATCATCGTGCTCAGTTGGTTGATCATCGGCGCGGTGATGGTGCTGCTGGCGGAGATCCATCGTCGGCTCAACGCTCGGCGCGCGCGGGCCGGCACCGATCGGGACAAGGGCGATCAGGACGACCCCACCGACCGGGTCGAACCCGAGACCAGCAACGCCTGATCGTCGGCGAGCATTCGCAACGTGAACCGGCCCCCGTAACGGGTGCGCAGGTCGTCGATGACGCCGCGGCCCGACACGATGGCGTCGGCGTGCGGCACGATCACCTCGTCGACCCAACCCAGGCCCGTCGTCGACGCGAGATCGGGCGCTGCGGCTGGGTCATCGAGCAGCCCGAGCGGTTCGATGTCGGCGCCGACGACGCACGCTCCGGCGCTGGCACCCACGTAGGGCAGGCCGGCGCGAACACGGTCGGTGAGCATGCGGTCGACGCCGGTGCGGCGCAACGCCGACAGCAGATGGAACACGTTGCCGCCGGAGACGAAGACGGCGTCCACATCGTCGAGCGCGGCGGCGGTCTGCGATGGGGTCAGGACCTCGAGGTCGATGTCGGTCACGATGAACCCCTGCTTCTGCAGCGTGGTGCGGTCCAGATCCACCCACGCGCGGTCGGGATAGATCGACGACGCGGTGGGCACGAACCCGATACGGGCACCCGCGCCGCACCGGTCGCCGAGGAATCCGGGGACGGCTCCGAGCCAGCGACTGAGCAACAACAGTTCGGCCATGTCTGAAGTGTGCCCGACGCGCCGGGAAACATCCGAGACCACCGTCGCCGGGTCGTTCACCCGAACTTCGGCACGTCGTCACGTGTTCCGCCCACCCGCGCAAGCTGGCTGCCGGACACTGGCGGCATGCGGGTCGCGATCGTCGCCGAGAGTTTCCTGCCGCAGATGAACGGAGTGGTCAATTCCGTCCTGCGGGTGGTCGACCATCTCGAACGGACCGGACACCACACCGTTGTGATCGCACCGGACACACCCCGCGGTGAAATCCCGGCGCCGCGGATGGTGGGTCGGCGGAGCCCCGTGCACCTGGTGCCGTCGGTGATGGTCCCCAAGGTGACGTCACTGCCGATCGGCGTGCCGACCCCGGCGCTGTACCGCGCGCTGCGCGATGTGGAGCCCGACGTGGTGCACCTCGCCTCGCCGTTCGTGATCGGCGCGGCGGGTGCCGTCGCCGCCCGACGTCTCGACGTACCGACGGTCGCGGTGTTCCAGACCGACGTGGCCGGGTTCGCCGCCAGCTACGGCCTCGCGATGACGTCGCGACTGGCCTGGCGCTACACCCGGCGGCTGCACGAGATGTGCGACCGCACCCTCGCGCCGTCCACGGAGACGATGAAAGCCCTTGGCCAGCGCGGGGTTCCGCGACTGTTCCGGTGGGGCAGGGGTGTCGACGTCGAGCAGTTCGACCCGACGCACGCCGATCCCGAACTGCGCGCGGCGTGGGCCGCCGACGACCGGCTGGTGGTCGGGTTCGTCGGGCGGCTGGCGCCGGAGAAGCACGTGGAACGGCTCGCCGCGGTGGCGTCCGACCCGTCGGTGCAACTCGTCATCGTCGGCGACGGGCCCGAACGGTCCCGGCTGGCGTCGCTGATGCCGCACGCGGTGTTCACCGGTGAACTGCGCGGGGCTGCGCTCGCGCGAGCGTATGCGAGTTTCGACGTGTTCACCCACGCGGGTGAGCACGAGACGTTCTGCCAGACCATCCAGGAGGCGATGGCCAGCGGCCTGCCGGTGGTCGGCCCGGATGCCGGCGGCCCGCGTGACCTGGTGTCGCAGTTCCGCACGGGTTATCTGCTGCCGCCCGAGCAGTTCGCCGAGCGGCTGCCCGCGGTGATCGACGTGCTGCGGGATCCGACGTTGCGCGCGGAGATGGGCCGTTCGGCACTGAGCGCCGTGCGGGCCCGCACCTGGCCGGCGGTCTGTGACGAACTGCTGGGCCACTATCGCGCGGTGACCGGCCTCGAGGAGGTACGGACCCTCGCCGGCTGACCCGCCGGGTAGCGTGGTCGCCATGGAATCCGGCTCGCAGGATCGCGCAACTCTGGACAAGGATCCGGCCGAGGTCGCCGCGATGTTCGACGGCGTCGCCAAACGCTATGACCGCACCAACACGGTGCTCTCGTTCGGGCAGGACCGCGGCTGGCGGCGCAAGACCCGCAAGGCGCTGGATCTACGGCCCGGCGACATCGTGCTCGACCTGGCCGCCGGCACCGCGGTGTCGACCGTGGAACTCGCCACGTCCGGGGCGCACTGCATCGCGGCCGACTTCTCGCTGGGCATGCTGAAAGCCGGCGCCCACCGCGACGTCCCGAAAGTCGCCGCCGACGCGCTGGCGCTGCCATTCGCCGACGAATCATTCGATGCGGCAACGATTTCCTTCGGTCTGCGCAATGTGCACGATGCCCCGAAGGCGTTGTCGGAACTGCGGCGGGTGCTCAAACCCGGTGGACGCCTGGTGATCTGCGAGTTCTCCACGCCGACGCTCGCGCCGTTCCGGACCGTCTACATGGAATACCTGATGAGGGCGCTGCCGGCCGTCGCGACCAAGGTGTCGAGCAACCCCGCGGCGTATGTGTATCTCGCGGAATCGATTCGGGCGTGGCCCGACCAGCCGCACCTGGCCGCGCTGATCCGCTCGGCCGGCTTCACCGACGTGGCGTGGCAGAACCTGACCGGCGGGATCGCGGCGATTCACTCCGCGGTGCGCTGACCCTTCGTGACGCTCGCTCCGCAGGGGCGGGGGCGGGAGGTTCAGGCCGTGCGGTCGGTGCCGTGGGGGATGGGACACCCCGGCGCGAAGGTGCCGAGATCCTCGAGTCGATAGCCCTCCGGATAGCCGCACACCTGCGGCATCGCGCGACCGTAGAGCGACTCCTCGCGCGGGCCGGCGAACAGTCGGATGGCCAGAGCGCGCGTCTTCAGGCCACCTCGCACCAGCACGCGTTCGACGGCAGTGGGTTTCGCGTAGCCGAATACCTCGAGCAGTCGATCGTCCATGAGCGCGAACGAGAGTCGGCGCACCACCGCACGTGGCAGCAGGCGGTAGGGCAGAAAGGTGCCCAGCAGGTCCAGCGTGGCGTCGGCGACCGCGAGTGACTTCGGGCTGAATGCGAAGTGGCAGCGTTCGTAGTCTTCGTAGAAGGCCTCGAAGTCGGCGAAGGTCTCCGGGATGTCCTTGATCGCCATGTGTTTTCCGAGCTGCCGGTAGTAGTCGGTGAGGCCGGCGATCTCGTGGTCGGTGAGCGTGCGCCACTCGTAGGCGTTTATCCACTGCACCGGGCACACCACGAACGTGGACAACACGTAGAGCATGTCGTCGTTGGAGATGTCGTACATCGCGTGCATCTGATTGATGCGGCGGATGCCCGCGCGGCCCGTCGGGCTGTCGAAGCCGTGCTCGATCGGGGCGTCGAGCAGGAGGACCGTGTCGTCATAGCGCTTCTGGGTTTGCTCGGTGAACTGGCCGGTGTCGTAGAGCAATTCGCCGATCGACGGCACGGCATAGGTACGGAAGAGGGCGAAGCTCAGGGCCTGGGTGTGTTGCCTCAGGGGAACTCCTGGGTGGCCAGCGTGCGGGCGATGGTGGCCGGGTCGTCGACGCGGGCGATCTCGCCGCGGTGGCGGTAGCGCGCGGCCGACCGGTTCTGGATGGCGTGCCGCGTGCGATGCAGGGCGTTGGGCATGCGATGGAACATATCATTCGTTTTGTTCCAAAGTGGGGTGGGGGGATCTCGATACGGCTCCTCGCTGCGCTCGTCGCCTACTCGGTCAGCGATGGGGACCGCTGTGGTCAGCTGAACGGCGGGCGCTCGTCGATACGGGTGGAGACTCGACCGGCGGTGCGCCAGGCGCGGGCGACGAGATCGGCGTCGTCGGGGGTGATCAGGTTGCCCATCACCCGCACGACCAGCGACATCAGCCGCGCCGAGCGGATGCCGGGCCGGCCCAGGGCGGGCACGGTCTGCGGCACGGTGAGCAGTCCGGCGAGCCGGCGGGCGGCGGAGAAGGCGAGGCCGTAGTGCTCGGCGAGCAGATCGCGCCACCGGGCGCTGTGGTCGGTGGACTCGGCGAGGAGTTCGACGGCCAGCCGACCGGTTTCCAGCGCGTAGTCGATGCCCTCCCCGTTGAGCGGGTTCACGCAGGCCGCGGCGTCGCCGATGAGCATCCAGTTCGGTCCGGCCACCCCGGTCACCGCACCACCCATCGGCAGCAACGCCGAGGTCAGCAGCTGCGGCGGGCCGTGAATAGCCCACTCGTCGCCGACCATCGCCGCGTAGTGCTCGAGGATGGGCCGCAGCGCCATATGTGCGGGCCGCTTGGCGGTGGCCAGCGCGCCGACGCCGACGTTGAGCAGCCCACCCGACAGCGGCAGCGGCCCGGGCGCGACGTCGCCGAGCGGGAACACCCAGCCATAACCCGGCAGCAGATCGCCGTCGGGACCGCGCAGTTCCAGATGCGAGCCCATCCATTGATCGTCGGCGCGGCCCGACGGCACATACGCGCGGGCGGCGACCCCGTAGGCGGTCTCCCGATGCCACTCGCGGCCGAGTTTCTTGCCCAATCCCGACCGCACCCCGTCGGCGACGATCACCTCGCGCACCGTGATCGGTACCCGACCCGATCCGTCGTCGACGATCACCTCGGCGATCCGGTCGCCGGCCATCGTGACGTCGACGGCTTTGGCGCCCTGCACCATTCGGGCTCCGCGGGAGAGGGCGAGGTCACGGATGGCGTCGTCGAGCTCCATCCGCGACACCGCGCTGCCGTAGGCGGGGAACCGGCCCGACGGCCATCGCACCGCTTGGGTGGCACCCCATCCGTGCAGGGCGAGTCCGTCGATGCGCGGCCGGTGCGCGAGAAAATCGCCGAGCCCGAGATGGTCGAGTTCGGCCACCGCCCGCGGAGTGAGGCCATCGCCACAGGTCTTGTCGCGCGGGAACGTCGCCGCGTCGAGCAACACCACGTCGCGCCCGGCGGCCGCCGCATACGCCGCCGCTGCGGAACCGCCCGGACCTGCACCGACGACGAGGACATCGGTGCGTTCGGGAATCGGTCGGGTGACGTTCGGGTGTGGGGAGTCGTCGCTACTCACCCGACCAGTATGTCGGGCCGCGACTACGACTAGGCTCGGCAGCATGGCAGCCGACCGGAGAAGGCCGGTTGCACCGACGACGAGATGGAGCGGCTAGCGCGTGAAGTCCACATTCGCCGGGTTGGACCTGGGCACCGACGAGTTCGCCGAGACCGTCCGGGTGTCGTTGGAGCAGGTCGAGGACCTGTTGCTGACCGAACTCTCGTCGGGTGACGAGATCATGACCGAGGCGGCCACGCACCTGGCCAAGGCGGGTGGCAAGCGCTTCCGCCCCATGTTTGCGATTCTTGCGGCGCAATTCGGCGAGCAGCCGGACGCCTCGGAGGTCATCACCTCGGCGACCGTGGTGGAGATGATCCACCTCGCCACGCTGTATCACGACGACGTGATGGACGAGGCGCAACTGCGACGCGGTGCGCAGAGCGCCAACTCCCGCTGGACCAACTCCGTGGCCATCCTGTCCGGCGACTTCCTGTTCGCGCGGGCATCGCGGCTGGTGTCGACGCTGGGTCCCGACGCCGTGCGCATCATCGCCGAGACCTTCGCCGAACTGGTCACCGGGCAGATGCGCGAGACCGTCGGCGTGGCGGCGGGTGGTGACCCCATCGAGCACTACCTGAAGGTGGTGTGGGAGAAGACCGGCTCGCTGATCGCCGCATCCGGCCGCTTCGGTGCGATGGCCTCGCATGCCACCGCCGACGACGTGGAGCGGCTGTCCACCCTCGGCGACATCATCGGCACCGCCTTCCAGGTGTCCGACGACATCATCGACATCAGCTCGGTCAGTGGCGACTCCGGCAAGACACCCGGCACGGATCTGCGTGAGGGTGTGCACACGTTGCCGGTGCTCTACGCGCTGCGCGAGGACGACGCCGCGTCGCAGCGGCTGCGTGCGTTGCTGCTGGATCCGCAGACGGGTGCGGCCCGGCCGGTCACCGACGACGCGGCCGTCACCGAGGCGATCGAGGTGCTCAACGCATCGTCGGGCATGACGGCCGCCCACGCCCGGCTACGCGCCTACGCCGACGACGCCGAGGCCGTGCTCGCACAGCTGCCCGACGGCCCCGCCCACAGCGCACTCAGCTCACTGGTCCGCTACACCATCGACCGCACGGGTTAGCCCGGGCGCCGCACGGGTTGGCCCGACAGTTCTGGCCGCACCCGCCAGAACCGTCAGGGACCGACGGGGCCGACGCCGGCGTGGTGAAAACCGACGCTACGGAGCACCGAACCCCAGGTTGTGAGCAGTTCGCTAGCCGAGTTCGGACCTCACGGTCCACCCGCATCGGTGGCGGAGGGAAACTCTGCCGACCCCTCGGTCGTTTGGAAGAGTGAAAGCAGCCCGACGACGTGCGTCGGGTGATGCGTGAGAACGAGGGACAGATGCATTTCAATGGTCTGAAGACCGCTGCGTTGATGGGTCTGATGTCGGCGATCATCGTCGGCATCGGAGCGATGTTCCAGAGCCCGACGATCCTGTTGTTCGCGGTCGTCATCGCGATCGCCACGAACGCCTACGTCTACTTCAACTCCGCCAAGCTGGCGCTGCGGTCGATGCATGCGCAGCCGGTGACCGAGGTGCAGGCGCCGGTGCTCTATCGCATCGTGCGTGAGCTGGCCACCACCGCGCGTCAGCCGATGCCGGCGCTCTACATCAGCCCCACCGAGTCGCCGAACGCCTTCGCGACCGGCCGCAACCCGAAGAACGCAGCGGTCTGCTGCACCGCGGGCATCCTGCGGTTGCTCGATGAGCGTGAACTCCGCGCGGTGCTCGGCCACGAGCTGTCACATGTCTACAACCGCGACATCCTGATCTCGTCGATCGCCGGCGCGATGGCCTCGATCATCACCGGCCTGGCGAACTTCGCATTCTTCTTCGGTGGCGGTCGCAACAATGGCCCGGGCATACTCGGCGTGCTGATGATCACGCTGCTCGGCCCGCTCGCCGCGTCGGTCATCAAGATGTCGGTGTCGCGGTCGCGGGAGTATCAGGCCGACGAGTCCGGCGCCGAGCTCACCGGCGATCCGCTCGCCCTGGCCTCGGCGCTGGCCAAGATCAGCGGCGGCATCGACCGCGCGCCGCTGCCCGAGGACCCGAAGATCGAGTCGCAGTCGCACCTGATGATCGCCAACCCGTTCCGCGGCGGCGGTGTGGCCAAGCTGTTTTCCAGCCACCCGCCGACCGAGGACCGCATCGCGCGGCTGCACGAGATGGCGAGACGGGGGCCGCACGCGGGACGGTGATGGGTGATGCGTGATGCGTTATCCTGATCACATGAGAACGACGCTGGACATCGACCCGCAGGTACTCGCGGCTGCGCGTGCTCGCGTGAACGATGGGCGCAACAAGAGCGTCGGAGAAGCTGTCTCGGAGCTCGCCCTCGCGGGCCTGTCCTCGGATCAACCCCGACCGACCGAATCGAACGGGCTCGTGCTGCTGCCCGCTGAGCCGGGCCACGTGGTGACCGATGGGATGGTCGCCCGTGCCATGCTCGATGATGAGTGACCTCGATCTGCCCGACGTCAATGTGCTGGTGGCGCTCCTTGCGCCTGGCCATGTCCATCATCGATCTGCGCAGGAATGGTTCGCCGCCACCGGTCGATTCGCGACGACGCCGATCACGGAGGCCGGCCTGCTGAGAATGGCACTCAACCGGTCGGTCATGGGCCGAGTGGTGGAGGCGGAGGCGGCGTTGACCACCTTGGGCTCACTGCGGGAGCATGAGCGTTCGGTCTTCCTGCCGGACAATTCGTCCCTGGCGTACGCGAGTATCGGCCTCACCGGTCTCGTCGGCTTCCGTCAGGTCACCGACCTACACCTGGTGAATCTGGCCGCGCAGAATTCCGCGCGCCTGGTCACCTTCGACAGGAAGATCGCACCGGTGCTCGCCCCCGACGACCAGCAGCGCATTCACACGTTGGCGTGACCGCAGCACCACCAGAGGCGGTCCACGCAGATCGGGGTCCTCGGCGACTCGTCGGCTCAGCCGGCCGCGATGGCGTCGAGCGTCGCGAGGTCGGCGTCGTCGAGTCGCAGTGATGCGCTCGCGACGTTCTGCTCCAGATGCGCCGGGTTGCCGGTGCCCGGGATGGCGAGTACATGGGGGCCGCGCTGCAACGTCCACGCCAGCCTGATCTGGGCCGGCGTCGCGCCGTGCTTGTCGGCGACCGCCGTGATCTCCGCCTCCCCGGTCGCGTCCGGGCCGTCGACGGGGGAGGCGCCGGTGGCGGTGGCGACGGCGAAGAACGGAACGAAGGCCACGCCTTTCTCGCCGCACAGTTCGAGCAGGTCGTCGTCGCCGCGGTCGGTGAGTCCGTACCGGTTCTGCACGCAGGCCACCGGGGTGATGGAGAGGGCTTCGGTGAGTTGGTCGGCGGTGATGTTGGAGAGTCCGATGGTGCGGAGCAGGCCCGCGTCGCGCAGGTCGACGAGCGCCCCGATGTGTTCGGCGACCGACCCGGCGGTCTTGTCCATCCCGACGCCGAAACGCAGATTGACCAGACCCATCTGATCGACACCGAGATCGCGGAGGTTCTCCTCGACCTGGGTCCGCAGCTGCTCGGGGCGCGCCATCGGTTCGAACTCGCCGTCGCGTGACCGACTGGGGCCGACCTTGGTGGCGAGTACGAGGTCGTCGGGGTAGGGCTGTAGGGCAGTGCTGATCAGTTCGTTGCACGACCGCACCGCGGTGAAGTAGAAGGCGGCCGTGTCGATGTGGTTGACGCCGAGTTCCACGGCGCGGCGCAGGACGGCGGTGGCGTCGTCGCGGCGGCGCGGTGGCTCCCACGGCATACCGCCCAGGCGCATGGCGCCCAGGCCCAGGCGGTTAACGGTGCGGTCGCCGAGCTGCCAGGTGCCGGCGGCGTCGGCGGTTCCAACGATGGCGGAGGTGCTGATATCTGAGGTCATGGAAGCCAGCGTGCTCCTCGCATCGGTCCACGCGCGATGAGCCGGCAACAAGCTGCCAACGCGACACCGGAGCGTCGATCGGGCGCACAATCGATGCCATGCACAGCACCGAGTCGGTCACCGTCGTGCGCGGTGAGGAGGAACTGCTCCGACGAACAGCGCATCTGTTCGCCACCGCCACCGAGGTCTCCTGCGCGGCCAACGATCTGTGGACCTTCGCGTGGGCGCACGGCACCGGAGAACTGGCCGACGCGGCGGTTCGGCCACGTCGGACCGAACAGCGCGTCCGGAAGATCTACCGGGCGGCGAGCCTGCTCGATCCGGTCACCGCCAACGAGCTGGCCAACCGTCTGCGCCGGTTCGGTGCCGACATCCGCGTGACGAGTGACGAGATCAACGAGACCGTCATCATCGACCGGCGGCTGGTGATCCTGGCCGGCGACCGCGCTGCCGGCGCACGCAGCTATAGCGTGATCACTCAGCCGGACACCGTCGCCGGGGTGTCGTCGTTGTTCGAGGCCGCGTGGCGGTCGGCGACCGATCTCGCTTCCTACGACGCGCGCATCGCCGACGTCCGCCGCCTGGCCCCGCAGGTGCTCGACCTGCTGAGCCAGGGGGTGAAGGACGAGACGGCGGCACGCAGCCTCGGGCTCGGTGTGCGGACGTATCGTCGGCGGGTCGCCGAGTTGATGGCGGCGCTCGGCGCGCAGTCGCGGTTTCAGGCCGGGATGCGCGCGCGGGAGATCGGGATCGTCTAGCGGTAGTTCACGAACTGCAGCGCGATGCCGAAGTCCTCGCCCTTGAGCAGGGCGATGACGGCCTGCAGGTCGTCGCGCTTTTTGCTGGAGACGCGCAGTTCCTCACCCTGGATCTGCGCCTTGACGCCCTTGGGGCCCTCGTCGCGGATCTTCTTGGAGATCTTCTTTGCGTGCTCGGAGTCGATGCCCTCGACGATCTTGCCGGAGATCTTGAACGTCTTGCCGGATGCGGCGGGTTCGCCGGCGTCGAAGGCCTTGAGTGAGATGTCGCGGCGGATCAGTTTCTCCTTGAACACCTCGAGCCCGGCCTGCGCGCGCTCCTCGGCGTCGGAGGTGATCACGATGGTCTCCTCGCCGGACCATTCGATGCCGGTGTTGGTGCCACGGAAGTCGTAGCGTTGCGACAGCTCCTTGGCCGCCTGGTTGAGGGCGTTGTCGACCTCCTGGCGGTCGACCTTGCTCACCACGTCGAACGATGAATCAGCCATGACCGACAGCCTATCGTCGTGCGGTGCCGGCTCCGGACCGAACCCGCGATGAGCCGCTGAGCAGCCGATTTGCGTGGAAGCGGGATGCTCGTTGTATTCTTCACGGCGTTGTTCTTACCGCCGTGTGAACGGCCCACGGAACGGCACGGCAGGTTGCCCGAGCGGCCAAAGGGAGCGGACTGTAAATCCGTCGCGCAAGCTACATAGGTTCGAATCCTATACCTGCCACAACGTGGTCCCACGCTGATCTTTCGGCGCTCGCCACCGGTCGCGACAGCGATTTGGTGAGCGCCTGGTTCAGTGTGTAACCTCGTTAAGGCTCTCGAGCAGAAATGCTCGGGCACGCCCCCTTAGCTCAGTCGGCAGAGCGTTTCCATGGTAAGGAAAAGGTCGACGGTTCGATTCCGTCAGGGGGCTCGCTGGACCCCAGTCCACATGGCGGTGTAGCTCAGCTGGTTAGAGCGCACGACTCATAATCGTGAGGTCGAGGGATCGAGTCCCTCCACCGCTACACATCGGTGCCGACCAGCTCGGACCCGAACACGCAAAAGGGCAGCCCGAGCCCGCCACGTACCACCGAAAGAAGGCAACGAAGTGGCCTCCTCAACAGATGTTCGCCCCAAGATCACCTTGGCGTGCGAGGTGTGCAAGCACCGTAACTACATCACCAAGAAGAACCGCCGCAACGATCCCGACCGCCTCGAGATCAAGAAGTTCTGCCCGAACTGCGGCAAGCACCAGGCACATAAGGAATCGCGCTGAGCGCATCACCGGCGATTCCGGTATGAACGACTAAAAGCGGGCTGCCTCTTGATCCAAGAGGCAGCCCGCAGCCGTAGGGCAGGCGAACCGGTCGGCGCTGACCGACCTGCCCACGGAAGAGCACAACCGGCCACGGGGAACGGCCCAGGCGTAGGCGCAGTGAAGGAGCGGCATCCGATGTCAGTGACCGAAGCAGAGATCCAGCAGCGGATCGAGGCACTGAAGAACGGCGTCAAGCTGACTCCGGACGAGATCGCAGCCCACACCAAGGAGATGGTGGGCTTCAACTACACCGTCGACGACTATTACGAGGTCGGCCGCGAAGAGGTCCGCAAGCACGCCCGCGCCGTCCAGGACGACCACCCGGTGCACTGGAACGAGCAGGCCGCAGCCGAGATGGGTCACGACACCCTGATCGCGGCACCCACCTTCGTCTCCGTGCTCGGCATCATCGCCCAGCGTCGTCTGTTCGAGGACGTCGTCACCGGCTACGACCTGTGGCAGATCATGCAGACCGATCAGCGTCTGGTGTTCCATCAGCCCGTCAAGGTCGGCGACCAGCTCATCTGCGACGTGTCGCTCGAATCGTTCCGGCAGATGGCCGGCACCGACGTGCTGGTGACCAAGAACATCATCTGGAACCAGCACGACGAACCGGTGATGACCACCTTCACCAGCCTCGTCGCGCGCCCGGCCGTGGAGGCCGACCCCGACGTCCTCGACAAGCTCGAGCACGTGATGATGAAGGTCGACCGCGAGGCCGTCATGCCCAAGACGGTGCACGGTCCGTTCGACCGCTACTCGGCTCCCGACCCGCAGGTGGACCCCAAGCCGTACTCGGCGATCAACTTCGACGACCTGACCGTCGGTCAGGAACTGCCGCCGATGACCAAGACGCTCACCCGCGGCAATCTCGTCAACTACGCCGGCGTCGCCGGTGACCCCAACCCGATCCACTTCTCCGACGAGGTCGCGAAGGTGATCGGCCTGGAGACCGTGGTGGCCCACGGCATGCAGTCGATGGGTCTGGGCGCCAGCTTCGTCAGCAGCTTCGTCGGCGACCCGGCCGCGATCTTCGAGTACAACGTGCGGTTCACCAGTCCGGTGTACGTCCCGGCCGAGGGCTACGCGCAGGTCGACTTCACCGGCAAGATCAAGTCGCTGGATCCGGAAACCCGCCGCGGCGTGATCGCCATCGTCGCCAAGCAGGGCGACCGCAAGATCTTCGGCCGTGCGCTGGCGCACGTGCAGTTCAACTGAGGGCGGTAGTTCGCTCCAACCGAAGCATGCGGACCCGCAACGTGTCCGCGACCATCACGGGTCAGGGCAGTCGACGGGATAATCCAGTTCGGACGCCTCTGCGGTGATGTCGGTGGACACTTTCCGACGGCGCGGCGCCAGGTGGTGGCCGCCGCGGACCGCATCGAGCACCTTGTCGACGGTTGCCGGCCACTCGTAGACGACGTTCTTGTACGTCAGGGGCAGCCGGTGCAGTCCGAGGCTGGTGGCGACCTGATCGCGCCGATGATCCTCGTCGTAGTTGTGGACTCCGGTGTGGTGGGCCTTGCTGTCGATCTCGATCAGTAGCCGGTCGCCCACCTTCAGATCGACGTGTCCGAGTCCGGGGACATACGCCTGCACCTCGACCTTGAGACCGAGGCTGCGCAGCCGCACCCGGACCATGGTCTCCGTGCCAGAGGCGGCGCGCTCGTCGCATCTGTTGAAACACGCCACGATGTGCTCCGGCGCGCCGTCGAACGCTGACTCGACCTCGCCGGGCGTGAGGACCTCGGCCACCAGCAATCCGCTGCGCATCCGCAGTGACATGTTGAGCAGCGAATCGCACACGACGGTGATGCCCTCGAGGTCGAGGCACCGCAAGGCGTGGCGCAGGGCGGTGTGCGGGTCGTCGAGGATGGTCGTCACCGGGAGCGGCCGGCCGAAGTGGCGACAGTATCGGCCCGGGTGATCGCGGTTGGCCTGCGAGTTTCCGCGCAGGTGAACCTTGTCGACCTGCGGTGGGAGCCAGACCCCGTAGTGCTCGAGGGCGGTCACGCAACTCAATGCGCCGTGCTTGCGGACTGCGGCCAGCGCCGTGGGATCGGCCGAGGGGATGGAGTACCAATTGTTGTGCTCGTGGGTGTAGACCCCCCGGCGGACCTCGCGACGAAGGTCGGAATCGGTGACGTCCCTGCTGCGTAGTTCCTGTCGGGTGTAAACGCCGAAATCGTGCATGCCGGTAGATTGTGGTGCGGATCCGCCGATGTCAGATTTCGGTGTCCACAGGGCTGCGAGGACCTGTGGAGTGTCCGCCCGGATCACCGCTCAGCTCACCCGGCTGGATTATCCAGCCGGTGACGATCAGCGGTGATGTCCGCGGACACGCGGCGCAGCCCCGAGCGTGAGTCCGCACCCGTTTTGGGTTCCGGGCCGCCCGTGCTCTACACTGAGGTGTCTGGTTTGACTTGAGACTTGCGCGCTGCCCATAGGGTAGCGCGTTGGTTTTGTGAGGAGCTTTCCTCTCAGGGTCGGACCAGGTGGCAGCTGTAGCGTGGCGAGAGCCGCGGCACAGTCGCAAAGGGGCGTAGCTCAACTGGCAGAGCAGCGGTCTCCAAAACCGCAGGTTGCAGGTTCAAGTCCTGTCGCCCCTGCCCTGGTGAGGGCACACGTTGACGAGAGGACCTCGAAAGTGAGCAAGCGAGATCGAGCTGCCCGCGCGAAAGGTGCGGACGACACCTCCACCGACAAGGCGGGGGAGCTCGAAGGTCGCGAGAACGTCGAGGAGACCGGCGCGGAGTCGGGTGAAGTCCGTCCTTCGGGCAAACGCTCGTCGCGCCGGCGTCCGTCGGCGAGTGCCTCCAGCACCGGCGGCGACGCGGGCACCGGCACCGGTGCCACGGTCGCGGTCACAGAACGCAAGAAGAAGGCCGATGCAGGCCAGAGTCGCAATCCGTTCGTGCGGATCTGGGTCTTTCTGCAGCAGGTCGTCGCCGAACTGAAGAAGGTCATCTGGCCCACCCGCCGGGAGATGATCACCTACACGATCGTCGTGCTGATTTTCGTGATCGTCATGACCGCCTTCATCTCCGGTCTCGACCTGGTCTTCGCCAGGGGAGTCCTCTGGCTGTTCGGCTGACGACGCCCACGCCAGTGGGACCGAGGCCGAGCCAGGACGACCGGAAACGAAAGAGGAGCGTGGGCTGCAGTGAGCACCCCGGACAACGAGATCGAATCGACCACTGAGTCGCTCGACGCCGTCGAGTCGTCGGCGGTCGACGCCGTCGACGAGACCAACGACCCGGGTGTCGAGGCTCAGGTCGAGGCCGCCGTGGACGACGAAGCGGCCGTCGACGGTGGCGAGGTCGCCGTCGAAGAAGCCGAGGCCGTCGAGGACGCCGTCGCCGACGAGGCAGAGGTGGCCGACGAGGTCGCTGCCGAAGAAGCCCCCGCCGAAGAAGCCGACCCGGTGGAGGAACTGCGCAAGCAGCTGCGCCGCGCGCCCGGCGACTGGTACGTCATCCACAGCTACGCCGGCTACGAGAACAAGGTGAAGGCCAATCTCGAGACCCGCGTGCAGAACCTCGACGTCGGCGACTACATCTTCCAGGTCGAGGTGCCGACCGAAGAGGTCACCGAGATCAAGAACGGCCAGCCCAAGAAGGTCAACCGCAAGGTGCTGCCCGGCTACATCCTGGTGCGCATGGACCTCAACGACGAGTCGTGGGGCGCGGTGCGCAACACCCCGGGCGTGACCGGGTTCGTCGGCATGACCTCCAAGCCGTCGCCGCTGTCGCTCAACGAGGTGCTGCAGTTCCTGATGCCGCGTGTGGAGGCCAAGAAGCCCGCCGCGTCGAAGGGTGCCGCCGCAGAGGGCGTCGAGGCTGCTGCCGCCGCGGCGACCGCGGTCGTCGAGGTCGACTTCGAGGTCGGCGAGTCGGTCACCGTCATGGACGGCCCGTTCGCGACGCTGCCCGCGTCGATCAGCGAGGTCAACGCCGAACAGCGCAAGGTCAAGGTGCTCGTGTCGATCTTCGGCCGCGAGACGCCCGTGGAACTCGGCTTCAACCAGGTCGAGAAAATCTAGCGCCAGCTGCTACAGCTGAGCACGAAACTTTCACGTCTCCAGCGGACGTGAATCTGCAAGGAACAAACAAGGAACAAGGATGCCTCCCAAGAAGAAGAAGCTCGCCGGCATCATCAAGCTCCAGATCCAGGCAGGCGCGGCCAACCCGGCTCCGCCCGTGGGTCCGGCGCTCGGTCAGCACGGCGTCAACATCATGGAGTTCTGCAAGGCGTACAACGCCGCGACCGAGTCGCAGCGTGGCAACGTCATCCCGGTGGAGATCTCGGTCTACGAAGACCGCTCCTTCGACTTCAAGTTGAAGACCCCGCCGGCCGCCAAGCTGCTGCTCAAGGCAGCCGGTCTGCAGAAGGGCTCCGGCGAGCCGCACACCAAGAAGGTCGGCAAGGTCTCGATGGACCAGGTCCGTGAGATCGCCAAGACCAAGCAGGAAGACCTCAACGCCACCGACATCGACCAGGCCGCGAAGATCATCGCCGGTACTGCTCGGTCGATGGGGATCACGGTCGACGGCTGATCTCGCTGGATCTCGATACGCTGCTCGCCTAGCGGCTCGCAGCTACTCGATCAGCAGGGAAGAACACCGCGTGGGAGGGCCGGCTCGGCCCACTAACCACCAACCCGAATTTTCATACACGGAGAAAGAACAGAGCAATGGCACAGAAGAGCAAGGCCTACCGCGCCGCCGCGGAGCAGGTCGATCGCGACAAGCTGTACAGCCCGCTGGAAGCTGCGCAGCTTGCCAAGGACACGTCGTCGAAGAACACCGATGCGACCGTCGAGGTCGCCATGCGCCTGGGCGTCGACCCGCGCAAGGCAGACCAGATGGTCCGCGGCACCGTCAACCTGCCCAACGGCACCGGTAAGACCGCCCGCGTGATCGTGTTCGCCACCGGCGACAAGGCTGCCGAGGCCGAGGCCGCCGGCGCCGACGTCGTGGGCGCCGAGGATCTGATTGAGCGCATCCAGGGTGGCTGGCTCGACTTCGACGCCGCGATCGCCACCCCGGACCAGATGGCCAAGGTCGGCCGCATCGCGCGTGTCCTCGGCCCGCGTGGCCTCATGCCCAACCCGAAGACCGGCACCGTGACCCCCGACGTCACCAAGGCCGTCAACGACATCAAGGGCGGCAAGATCACCTTCCGCGTCGACAAGGCAGCCAACCTGCACTTCGTCATCGGCAAGGCATCGTTCGACACCGACAAGCTGGCCGAGAACTACGGCGCCGCGTTCGACGAGATCATGCGTGCCAAGCCGTCGGCAGCGAAGGGCCGCTACATCAAGAAGGTCACCGTCTCCACCAACACGGGTCCGGGCATCCCGGTCGACCCGGCGGTGACGCGCAACTTCACCGAGGCACCGACCGCCTGACAACATCACCGACGAGACCTCCGACCCACCGGTCGGGGGTCTCGTCGTCTCTGGGCGTCCCCCTGCGCAACGTCGGCCGGACGTGAATAATCACGAGCAGGACGAAACCCACGAGACCAGGCGGTTATCTGATGGATGCTCGACCTACGAAACTGGCCATCATCGGAGCGGGAGCGGTCGGCACCGCTGTCGCCTATTCATCCCTGATCCGCGGCGTTGCGCGGACTGTGGCCCTCATGGACATCAACACCTCGAAGGTCACCGCCGAGGTGCTCGACATGTCCCACGGACTGGAGTTCATCCCGCGCGCCGACATCATCGGCGGCGACGACGTCTCGGTGTGCGCCGATGCCGATGTGGTGGTGTTCACCGCCGGCGCCAAGCAGAAGCCCGGGCAGTCGCGGCTCGAGCTGGCCGAGGCGACCATCAGTCTGACCAAGAAGATCATGCCCGGCGTGCTCGAGGTGGCGCCGAACGCGGTCTACATCATGGTCACCAACCCCGTCGACATCGTCACCTATGCCGCCCTGAAATACAGTGGGCTGCCGAACAATCAGGTGTTCGGGTCGGGCACGGTGCTCGACTCGTCGCGGCTGCGGTTCCTCATCGCCCAGCATTGTGACGTCGCGGTGCAGAACGTGCACGCCTACATCGTCGGCGAGCACGGCGACACCGAGATCCCGCTGTGGAGTTCGGCCACCATCGGCGGTGTCCCACTGACCCATTGGAAGCCGCTGCCGGGTGGGGAGCCGATCGACGCGGCAGCCCGTGAGCGTATCCACCACGAGGTGGTGCACGCGGCCTACAAGATCATCGAGGGCAAGGGTGCCACCAACTACGCGATCGGACTCGCCGCGACCCGCATCGTGGAGGCGGTCCTCGACAACGAACACCGAGTGCTGCCGGTGTCGACGGTCGCGTCCGGGTATGAAGGTCTCGACGATGTGTGTCTGTCGCTGCCGACCGTCGTCGATCGCACCGGCGCGCAGACCCGGCTGGAGATGCCGATGTCCGACGAGGAGCATGCGGGGCTGATGGCGTCGGCCGAGACGCTGCGGGGCATGCAGGCCAAATTCGGTCTGTGAGACGTACGTCGTTCGGCGGACCCGGTGCCTGAACCGGTGTCGCGTGCCCGCCACATCGGCTGACAGTTCTTCCCCCCGGTTTCGGTTCCTCCCCCACAAACTTGTGGGGGAGGAACCGAATTCGGGGGGACGAGCAGAAAAGTGGAACCGAACGGGCCGCTGGATAGTCTCATCTATATGCGCGACGACAAGCTGCTCACCAAGATCGCGGCCCTGCTCCGGCAGGCCGAGGGCACCGACAACCCGCACGAGGCGGAGACGTTCATGCAGGCGGCTCAACGTCTGGCGACGGCCGCGTCGATCGACCTCGCGGTGGCCCGCTCACACGACCCGGCCGGACGCACGTCCACGGTTCCGGTGTCGCGGCAGATCGCGATCGGGGAGAAGGGCAAGCGCGGGCTGCGCACCTACGTGCAGTTGTTCGTGGCCATCGCGCGGGCCAACGACGTGACCGTGGACGTCGCGGGCAACTCCACGTTCGTCATGGCCTACGGTTTCGCCGACGACATCGACACCTGCGAGACCCTGTACACCTCGCTGGTGGTGCAGATGGTCGCGGCCAGCGATGCCTACCTGCGGTCGGGTGCCTACAAGGGGGAGGAGTTCTCCCGGGTGGTCACCCGCGGCACCGGGTGGCGGTCGCGGCGGGTGATCGAGACCAAACCGCTCTCGCCGATCACCGCGCGGCTGAATTTCCAGTCGGCGTTCGCCGAACGCATCGGCAAGCGGCTCAACGAGGCCCGGGAGCAGGCGCGTGCCGATGCGCTCAGCGCCGACCCCGACGAGGCGAGCCGTCCATCGTCGACGGCGGTGGCGCTGCGCGACAAGGAGATCGAAGTCTCCGACTTCTACCGCAGCGAATCGAAGGCGCGGGGGACGTGGCAGCCGTCGAGCGCCTCGGCCGGCTACTCCGAAGCCGCGCGTAAGGCGGGGGACCGGGCGGGTCGACGCGCCAAGATCGGCCCCGACCGTGAATTCGGCGGCCCACGGGGTGCGCTGGAGTGACCTGCTCAGCCGTTCGACGACGGGCTCGGTCGGGCCTCGAGCAGATCGTCGAGCGCTTCCGGCCGCGGCGGAAACGGCGCTGGAGTGCCGAAGCGCTGTCGTATCCAGGTACCGACACGTCCGGTGTCGCAGGTCAGCGAGTGGATGACGATGGTGCAGACCACCACGATGCCGGCGAAGAAGAACAGCCAGCTGATCGCGGCGAAGACCAGACCCAGGGTGCCGAAATGCTGCGTCGTCTCCTTCAGGATCCTCGGCAGTGCGATCCGCGTGCCCACCAGGAAGACGGTGATGAACACGCCGGTCACCACACCGCTGAGCGCCAGCAGACGCATCGGCACCTGACCGGACACCAACAGCCGGGGCAACAGGGTGAACATGAGCGACCAGATGACGAACGTCGCGAGCACCTCCAGGATCACGCCGAGGACGCCGTAGGCCCCGAAGGTGACACCGATGAGGTTGATGCCGTGCAGATTGGCCGCGAAACCCTGGGCAACAACGCCGACGGGGAGCAGCAGGATCACCACCACCCACCGCCACCAGCCCGACAGCGGCAACTTCGTCACCTGCCAGATCGACGTGTACATCCGGCCCATCGCCCGCGACAGCGACGTCGCGCCCCCGATCACCATCAACGCGCCCAGCAACCCGAAGGCGGTAACGGAGTCGGGAACGGTTGCCTCGTCGACGTCGACCTCACCGGTGGCGATGCCCAGGTCGCCGAGCGCGTCGGTGACGATGTCACTGTCGGGGAATGCTGCGAGAAGGATCACCATCGGCAGCACGGCGGTGAAGGCCTGCGCAGCCAGTGTCATGGCCCGGTCGGTGATGTCGCTGACCGCGAGGTCACGCAGCACCCGCAGGATGAGGCCGGCGCCGGGAACCGCGAGTGCACGTTCGGACAGGGCGGCGGCCCGCTGCCGGGCGCGGTCGCCCAGCGATGGAGAGCTCACCGGCCACACCTCCGTTCGTCGCGAGCGCACGCCGCGTCCGCCGGTCAGATGGTAGTTCGTCGTCGTCGCCTGCGACGCGCGAGCCGGCGGGGGACGCGGTGCCACGCGAGCCGGGGATGACACCACGCGACGTCGGGCGGGCGCGCTTCTACGAGGCCGAACGACTCGTGCACCACATGTTCGACCGGGCCGGCTCCAACCGCACGGTCCAGCTCGCCGGGACCGAGCTCACCCTGCCGGTGGAGGCCCGATTCGCGTCGGTGGACTCGGTGCGCGATCACGTCGCCCGGGTGCTGCAGTTGCCCGGGGTGCGCGCACGGTTCGACCGGGCGAACCGGCCGGTGATCGTCCGGGAACGACGCGGACACCGCTCCGCGCACTATCAGTACGGGTCCGGCGGTGACCCCGAGATCGCGATCCCGTCGTCGTCCGACGGCCGCTGGGCGTTGCGGGAGCTCGTCGTGTTGCACGAGATCGCCCACCACCTCGACGACCCGGGCGGCCCCGCGCACGGCCGTACCTTCGCGATCACCCTGATCGACCTCGTCGAGCTGGTCCTGGGGCCGGAGGCCGGACTCGTCTATCGGGTGGTGTTGTCCGACAGCGACGTGCTCTGAGGCGCGCGGCCGTCGAAGCCCGCGGCGAGCACGTCGACGGCCCGCTCGAGCTGCGGCCACAATGAACCCTCCCCGCCGCCGCGGAACCACTCGTCGATGCCGACGGTGAGCGCGTCGGCCACGCAGCGACCCTGGATGCGTGCGGCCAGCGGGTCGGTGCCGCCGGCCGCGATCGCCTCCCCGAGGGTCGTCCCGATCGAGGCCACCATCTCGGCGACGGCCGCGCGCAGGTCACGGTCGGAATCGATGATCCGCAGCTTGCGGATGCCGTCGTGCATCGCGCCGTCGTCGACGGCGTCGGCCGCCGCCCGCAGCGCCCGGCGGATGGCATCGAGCGCCGGCATCGATCGCACGAGGTGGGTGAAGGCGGCGATCGCCACCTCGTCCATCTCGTCGTAGAGCACCACGCCCTGCTTGCTGCCGAAGTACCGGTAGACCGACCGCTCGCCGACCTCGGCCGCCTGCGCGATCTCGGTGATCGTGACCGACGCGTAGCCGCGTTCGTCGAACAGGTCCAGCGCGACCCGCTGGATGTGCGCCATCGCGCGCACGCGGTTGCGGGAGCGCAGATCGCGCGGAGGTGATCGGTCCATCGGTGTTCCTTCTGTCTGCCACCTACCGTACAGTCACTGCCAAGTGGCGGGCACTGCCAAAACGGAGGTCGGAGATGGATCTGGTCGTCGATGTCGAGGGATTGACCAAATCGTTCGGGCGGACACGAGCGCTCGACGGATTGGACCTGGCCGTACAGGCCGGTCGGGTGCACGGATTTCTGGGGCCCAACGGGGCCGGCAAGTCGACGACGATTCGTGTCGTCCTCGGACTGATCCGCGCCCAGGCCGGGAGGGTGCGACTGTTCGGCGCCGACCCGTGGTCGGATGCGGTGAAGCTGCATCGGCGGATGGCCTACGTGCCCGGCGACGTCGCGCTGTGGCCGGATCTGACCGGCGGCGAATGCATCGACATCCTGGCCGCGGGCGGCGCGGGCCTCGACGAACGTCGTCGCGCCGACTTCGTCGACCGCTTCTCTCTCGACGAGTCCAAGAAGGTCGACGAGTACTCCAAGGGCAACCGGCAGAAGGTCGCGCTCATCGCCGCGCTCGCCTCGGATGCCGAGTTCCTCATCTTCGACGAACCGACCTCGGGCCTGGACCCGCTGATGGAGGAGGTCTTCCAGGAGGCCGTCCGCGAGCGCGTCACCGCCGGTGCCACGGTGCTGCTGTCGAGTCACATCCTCGCCGAGGTGGAGGCGCTCAGCGACGAGGTCACCATCATCCGCGACGGGAAGACGGTGCGCTCCGGTGGTCTCGACGAACTGCGCCGAGGATCACGCACGCACGTGCAGGCGCGGACCCGGCGCCGACCCGACGGCCTGCGCACCCTCGACGGCGTGGTGCATCTGCAGTTCACCGACAGCGGCAGCGGCGACCACGCCGACACCGACGTCCGATTCGACGTCGGTGCCGCATCGCTGGAGTCCGCGCTCGAACAGGTGCTGGCCGCCGGCGTCACCGCGATCACGGTGCGCCCACCGAGCCTCGACGAACTGTTCCTGAGTTCCTACAGTGCAGCCGCCGACGACACCGCGGACGTGCCGTCATGACCGCAGCACTCGACACGCGGGCGACGGCTGCCGCGCCGCATGTCCCGAGCGGCGGCGTCGGTGCGATGCTGCGGCTGCAGCTACGCACCGGCTGGAAGGTGTATCTCGCGTGGATCTTCGGTCTGGTCGTCGGGTATGCCGCCACCATCGTCGCGATCGACGGTCTCTACGGCACCCCCGAGCTGCTGGCCACCTACGGCGCCGCGCTCGGCGATGACGCCGCCGTCGCCGCCATCAACGGGACTCCCTACGGCGCCGACAATCTCGGCGGTGTCGCGGCCAACGAGTTCGCGTTCATCGCCGCGGTCGCCTTCCCGCTGATGGCGACCCATCTCGTCGTGCGGTTCACCCGGACGCCGGAGGAGTCCGGACTGCTCGAGTTGATGCGGTCGCGGTCGGTCGCCTCGTGGGCACCGCACGTGGCGGCCGTCGTCGGGTCGATCGTCGCTTTCGTACTCGTCGCGACCGGCATGTTCGTCACGTTGGTCGCCGAAGGCGTGCCCACCGAACGCGGACTGCTGTACGTGCTCTCCCTGCTCGGCCTCGGCGCCGTGTGGACCGGCATCGCGGTGTGCGCCGCGCAAGTGTTGCGCCGGGCGCGTCGGGTCTACACTGCGAGCCTGGTCCTGTTGGGTCTCGCGTACGCGGCCCGCGCGATCGGCGACGTCGGCGACAATGCGTGGAAGTGGCTGTCGCCGTTGGCCTGGCAGCAGGAGACCCGCCCCTTCGCCGACGACCTCCGCTGGTGGCCGCTGCTGCTCGCGGCTGCGGTCGCGGGCGTGTTGATCGGGACGGGGGTGCGCCTGTCGGCCACCCGCGACCTCGGTTCCGGACTGGTCGCCGCGCGGCCCGGACCGGCTCGCGCCGCCGACCACAAACGCTCCATCCCGCTGCGGGCGATCGGCGAGCACCGTGGGTCGATCATCGGCTGGACGGTCGGGGGACTGGCCGTGGCGGTGATCTTCGGCAGCCTGGCCCAGGAGGTCGCCGACGCGGTGGCGGGCAATCCGCAACTCGCGCAAGCGTTCGGTGGCGACGGCTCGCACGGGATCGACACCTACCTCTCCCTGACGATGCTGATCCTCGCGCTGATGGCTGCCGGTTACCTGATCTCGGCGATCGGCCGGATGCGCGGCGATGAGCGGACGGGGCTGTTGGAAGTCGTGCTGGCTCAGTCGGTGTCGCGGGTGCAATGGATCGGCACCCAGCTCGCGGTGATCCTGATCGGGCTGGTCCTGGTGCTGCTGGTGCCCAGTGTGGGGCTCGGCGCGGCGGTTGCGGTACAGGTCGACGACGCCGGCGAGATCGGCCACAACCTGCTGGCCGGCCTCGCCTACCTGCCCGCGGTGGCGGTGTTCGCGGCGGTGTCGGTGGTGTTGTTCGGGTGGCTGCCCCGCGCGCAGCCGGCGGTGTGGGGACTACTCGGGTACGCCACCTTCATCGGATTCCTCGGCGGCAGCCTCGACTGGCCCGAACCGATTCTGCGTGTCTCGCCGCTGTACGCCGTCGGCGCGGTGCCGGCCGCCGATGCGTCCGGTGTCGCCGTGCTGGTCCTCACGCTGCTCACCGTGGCGCTGCTGGTCACCGGAATCGTGGGCTTCCGGCGGCGCGACGTGCCACATCCGTGACACGCCGCCCCGCCGGGACGGCTACCCCGCCCCCGCCGGTCTAGAACTGCCCGCCCGCGCAGAACGTCAGGTAGCTCGGATGGCGCGGGTCGAGGACGAGGCGCTGCCGCCGGCCACGGGCCTTGATCAGGTCGGGCACCACGGTGAGATACCGCGGGAAACTGGCGGCGTACACGTCGACCCGCAGGCGATGGCCGGTGTCGAGGATGGCGTCGGTCGGCACCAGATCGACGTCGATGCGGACAGGTTCGTCGGCGGGCACCGGCAGCTTGCGTTTGTGCGACAGATAGTGATGCGCCGACAGCAGGCTGCCGTCGGCGGCGTAGGTCGACTTGGATTTGTCGAGGGCGCGGTTGGACGCCGACAGCGCGCCGTTGGTCAGGACCGTCGAGGTGCCGTCGGGGGCGACATCGTTGACGGTGACCGCCCAGATCGCCTCGTGCGCGGTGGTGGCGACATTGAGTCGCAAATTCATGGGACCGCTGATCGTGGTCGGTTCGTCGACCGGCTCGGTGCTGAACGAGAGACCGCCGCGCTCCTGGTAGCGGGCATCCACCGTGAAGGTGGGTCCCAACGCCATGGCCGCACCCGCGGTCACCTGGGTCATGTCGCGCGACATCGCGCCGCGGATGTCGGCGCGCACATGTATCGACGTCAGGTGATCGACCGGTTCGCGGCTCAGTGTGCCGTCGTGTACCGCATGCTCGGCCGAGCCCGACGAACTGTTGTGCAGGTAGAGACGCTGGGTGCGCACCCCCGGCCGCGGAAAACTCTGCCCGGAGGTCCAGGAGCCGCCCTGCTGCAGCATGGTCACCGGGCCGTAGTACTCGACCCCGTTGCGGTGTCCCTTGAGCCAGCGGTCGAACCATGCGCGTTCGAGCACATCGAGACGCGGCGGGGAGCTCTTGCCGCCGTACCCCGACCCGACGTCGAGGTGGTAGCCGTCGCCCACCAGCATCTGCTTACGCCCCGGCTCCATCCGCAACCGCTCGTAGATGCCGGTCGCGCTGCGCCCGAACAGGTCGTGCCAGGCGCCGACGGTGAAGGTGGGCACCTCGATGCGATCGACCTGCGGGTCGCGTTCGTCGAAGTAGGGGTCGTCGAAGATGCGGTCGTCGCGGGCGGTGAGGAACCCCCACAGCAGGGACCCGATCTCGGTGGCCGGCGACTTGATGCGGTCACGCGCCCAGCGCAGGGTGTCGCCGCGCAGGATGTCGAGGACCGGGGTCGACGGATTGGGCACCCATTTGAGCAGGTTGACCGCCGAGAGCCAGGTCGGGATGAACGCGGACGGCATGCCGCCGGTGATGTAGATGTCGCGGACGATGTCGTCACAGCCCTCGACGGCGAACACGGCCTTCAGTGCGGCCGGACGTTTGTCGGCCGCCTGCAGCGAGTTGATCGCCGAGTACGACCAGCCGGCGAGCCCGACGGTGCCGTCACACCAGTCCTGCTCGGCGACCCAGTCGATGATCTCCACCGAGTCCTGCTGCTCACGCTCGCCGAGAATCTGCCATTTGCCCTGGCTGGCGCCGGTGCCCCGGACGTCGACGATGACCTGTGTATAGCCGCTGCGCACCAGGTTGCGGTTGATGCCGAAGACGTCGAAAACCCCGCCGGAGAGCGTCTTGGTGAGTTGGGTGAGCCCTTCGAGCCCGGTGCCGGCGGCGTCGATCGACGCCGACGCGGTACGCAGCGCCTTGCCGAGCACCGGCGCGTGCAGCGTGTGGTCGAGGGCGTCGACGGCCACCCGGTTGTACGGATTGATGTTGATGACGGCCGGGTAAGGCGTCAGCACGGTCTGCCCGAAGCGGTTGGCCGGACGTACGACGGTCGCGCGCAGCCGGACCCCGTCGGTCATGGTGAGCACGACGTCGCGCCGGATCGACACCCGCGGATACAGCGGCTTGCCGTCGACCTGCTCGCGCCAGCGGATCGCGTCGGCGCCGCCGGTGGGATCACCGAGCGGTAGCGAGCCGAAATGCGGTGCGCCGAGCCTGCGCCGTGCGGGCGCGGGCGCCGCGGTGGCGCGTCCTGGCTGGTCCAACCGGTACGTCATGGTGCATCACCCTGCCTCAAGGCGCGATGCACCACCGATGTCCTGCGGGCATCATCGCCTGCTCGTCGTCGGCACCTGTCGTGTGCCGAATTGCGAGGTGAGACCCACACCGCAGGTGTGGCGTTCGTCACCTCGCCGGACGAGGATAGCTCAGCCCCGATATCGGATCGCTAACTAGGGTGCGTCGGTTTCATCATGCTCTGGTGACCTCGATTCGACGGCCGCCGCCGCCTCCAGCACCATCCAGCCCGACAACTGGACCGACAGGTCCTGCTCCGGGATCTGCGACGAGCGCACCGATCCGCCGCTGAACTGGGACTTCCGTCCGTCGTCGCCCGGCGACCGCGCAGGGTGACGCCAGTCGGCGCCGAACACGGGTCCGTGCTCGGTGTCGCGACGATGCGTCCACGCGGCGTCGGCGCTGGTGGTCACGATCGCCGCGGCACGCGCGCGGATCCCGTCGCTGCCGGACGGGAGGTCGGTCGCGATCAACGCGACATAACGCGCGAGGATGCCGGCGAACAGTCCGCCGTCGCCGCCGCCCGCACCGGGGATGACCCCGTCCTCGCACAGGTCCTTCTCGACGGCCTGCAGCAGTCGGTCGAGCCGCTCGAGGTGTATCGCGTCGCCGGTCAGTCGCAGCAGTTCGAGTTCGGTGCCCAGCACGACGCCCTGACAGTAGGTGTAGATATCGTGCACCACCTGTCGGGGGCTGTCGGCCAAGCCCGGTTTGACGCCGTCGACGATCAGCCCGGTGGTGTCGTCGACGAGGTTGGCGTCCATCCAGTCGGCCATCGCGACCGCACGCTCGACGTGGCCGGTGCGGGCCAGCAGGATCGCGGCCGGCCCGTTGGACGGGGCATTGAAGAACAGATCCATCGTGCGCCACGGGATACCGCCGCCGAGATGCGGCACCCACGCGTCGTACAGCCGCGACGTCAGCGTCTGCAGGGCCTTGTCCCGCGCCACCCCCAGATGACGATCCGCCCGCTCGAGCGCCAGCCCGAGCCAGGCCATGTCGTCGAAGTAGTTGTTGGTCCACCGGCCCAGATTGCGCAGCGCGATGCCGCGCAGCAGACGGTGCGTATCGTCGGCGAGAGCGGGTGAGCGATGTTTCGCGGCGTCCACGAGCAGGTCGACGACATGTGCCTGCCACCAGTAGTGCCAGCGGCCGAGCGCGCCCGGGATCATCGACGACGGCCAGGCGATCGCGGCCAGCCGGGTGCCGGGCAGGCACGCGAATCGTCGCAGGTGGCGGCTCACAATGGCCTCGGCTGCGGCCGCCGCGCGGGCGTCGGCGGAGGCCTCGGCCGGGTCGTCCCACCCGGCGGCGGCCTCGGATTTGGATGCGTCGACCATCCTCAGGTAACCTCTTCGCTTGGTGTGGCACACATCCGTGTGCCGTATCGGTTCAACCAGAGACCGTCGGTCATCGGGCTCCCAGCTGGGATTCCCGATCGAAGGTCCGGCTCACGTCACCGCGGTGACGACAGGGTCGGCGGCCCACGCAGGGAGAACGAGGAATGACGGCGCCGCTGCGCGCCGATTCACGCCCCGGACCTCTGCGTGCCGGGGCGTTTGTCGTATCTGCACGGCTTTCTTTCCGCCTCTTCGGCTCTCCGGTTGGGTCTGAACCCAACTCTAGTGATGAGAGAGGAGGCGAAGTATGGCCAAGTCCGAAAAGGTCGCCGCTGTTGCGGAGATCGCCGAGCAGTTCAAGGGCTCATCGGCAGCGGTGGTCACGGAATACCGTGGCCTGTCCGTCAGCCAGATCACCGAACTGCGACGTTCGCTCGGTGAGGGCGCAACCTACTCCGTCGCCAAGAACACCCTGGTGAAGCGTGCCGCTGCCGAAGCGGGCGTGGAGGGACTCGACGAGCTGTTCAGCGGTCCGACCGCCATCGCCTTCATCGAAGGCGAGCCGGTGGTGGCCGCAAAGGCGATCAAGAACTTCGCCAAGGACAACAAGGCACTCGTGGTCAAGGGCGGCTACATGGACGGCCGTGCGCTGTCCATCGGCGAGATCGAGCAGATCGCCGACCTCGAGACCCGCGAAGTGTTGTTGGCCAAGCTCGCCGGTGCCATGAAGGGCAACTTGGCAAAGGCCGCCGGACTGTTCAACCAGCCGGCCTCGCAGGTGGCGCGTCTTGCCGCTGCTCTGCAGGAGAAGAAGAACGAAGCCGGCGAGTCCGAGTAATTCGGCCGCGCTGCACCCAAGCAATCCCCGAACCGTACGGGGATGAACCAACCCCCGTACGGGGACTGACAGGAAGGACGCCACCATGGCGAAGCTCACCGCTGACGAGCTCATCGATCAGTTCAAGGAACTGACCCTGCTGGAGCTCAGCGATTTCGTGAAGAAGTTCGAAGAGGTCTTCGAGGTCACCGCTGCGGCTCCGGTCGCCGTTGCCGCTGCCGGTGCCCCGGCTGCCGGTGGCGAGGCTGCCGCCGCTGCCGAGCAGGACGAGTTCGACGTCGTGCTCGAGGGCGCGGGCGACAAGAAGATCCAGGTCATCAAGGTGGTCCGCGAGATCGTCTCCGGCCTGGGCCTGAAGGAAGCCAAGGACCTCGTCGAGGGTGCTCCGAAGGCTCTCCTGGAGAAGGTCGACAAGGACGCCGCCGAGGCTGCCAAGGCCAAGCTCGAAGAGGCCGGCGCTTCGGTTTCGGTCAAGTAAGACCTCTCTCAGCGATTTCGTAGTACCAACCGGCGTATATATATCGCCGGTTCCTACTGCGGATCGAGAGAACTGCGATGGCCCGTGGGTGAACACACCCACGGGCCATCGTCATATCCAGGGGTCAGCCGGCGATGGTGAAGCCCTCATAGCCCTTGGCCGTCACGTCGTCGCAGATCTCCCGGTAGACGTTGAGGCCGCCGACGTAGGACATGATCACGCGCGGCTTACCGGGGATGTTGGCGCCGGTGTACCAGGAATTGCCCTCGGGGTAGAGCGTGGTGTCTGCGAGTTCGACCGCCTCCGCCGTCCACTGCTTGGCGGCGGTCTCGTCGGCTTCGAAGGTGCGGGCCTCCACCGACTCCAGATGCGCGACGGCGTCGGCGGTCCACTCCACATGCTGTTCGATCGCGCAGACCACGTTGGTGAGCACATTCGGGCTGCCCGGTCCGGTGAGGGTGAACATGTTGGGGAATCCGTCCACCGCGAGACCCAGGTAGGTCATCGGGCCGTCGGCCCACTTGTCGCGCAGCTGCACACCGTCTCGACCCCGGATGTCGATGTTCATCAGCGGACCGGTGATCGCGTCGAAACCGGTGGCGAAGACGATGGCGTCGAGTGGGTATTCCGCGTCGGCGGTGCGGATACCGGCGGCTGTGATGGCCTCGATCGGCGCGTCCTTGACGCTCACCAGTGACACGTTGTCGCGGTTGTAGGTCTGGAAGTAGCCGGTGTCCAAGGTGATCCGCTTGGCGCCGAGCGGATAGTCGCGGGGGGAGAGCGCCTCGGCGAGTTCCGGGTCCTCGACGACCGCGCGGATCTTGCTGCGGAAGAACTCCGCGATGGTCTCGTTGGCGGCGCGATCGGTGAACAGGTCGGGATAGCAGGCGATCAGATCGATGGCCCGGTGGCGATTCCAGCGGTCCTCGTAGACCGCGGTGCGCTCCTCTTCGGTGTGGTCGAGGGCGTTGACCTCCAGGGTGTCGGTGAACTGCCCGCTGCCGGACTGGCGGGAGAGCACCTTGAATTCCTCGATGTTCTCCTTGAAGTCGCGCTTCTCCTTCTCGGTCAGCGGCCGATTGCCGCAGTCGAGGCTGAATGCCGGCGTGCGCTGGAACACCGTGAGGTGCTCGGCGTGTTCGGCGATTTTCGGGATGACCTGCACGCCCGACGACCCGGTGCCGATGACGCCCACTCGCATCCCGGAGAAGTCGATGCCCTCGCGCGGCCATGCGCTGGTGTGCAGGGTCTGGCCGCCGAACTGCTCGATCCCGGGGAAGGCGGGGGTCGACGACGTCGACAGGCAGCCGGCGGCGGTGATCAGGTATTTGGCGGTCACCGTCTGGCCGGTGTCGGTGGAGACCGACCACAGCGCCGAGTTCTCGTCCCAGTGGGCCGACTCGACGCGGGTGGAGAACGAATAGTGCCGCTTGATGTCGAGGCGGGCGGCGACGAACTCGAGGTAGCGGAGGATCTCCGGCTGGGCCGGATAGCGCTCGGTCCACTCCCATTCGTCGATGAGTTCGGGGGAGAAGGTGAAGGCGTACTCCATGCTGATGCAGTCGCACCGGGCGCCCGGATAGGTGTTCCAGAACCACGTGCCGCCCACGGTCTCCGCGGCCTCGAAGGCTTTCACGGTCAAGCCCTGCTCGACGAGCTTGTGGGTCATGTAGACGCCGGCGAAGCCGGCACCGATCACAACGGAGTCGTAGTGGCTTTCGGTCATGGGTGTTTCCTCTCGATCGACGTCAGCGCGGACTTTGTGGGGTGGGGCACGAGCGGGGGAGCAAGTGACTCAAATCACCATAACCATGATAATGATCATACGCAACACCGTCGTCCGCCGGGCCGGTCCGGCGGGCCCATGCTGGTCCGACGAGCGCCGGCCTCGGCGAGGTGGATGGACCGTGCGTGGTGGGGCCGCGGCGCACCCCGCGGTCCCTCGGAGTGATCGGTGGCGCACTTTGCCAATCGGGTGGTTTCGACTACGCTCAGCGAGCGAGCCAACTTACCGGCGGGTAAGGGAGTTTGATCGTCCTCGGGGGATTTCGGTCGGGCGTCCCAGTTGGTGTCGCAGGTGGGTGTGAGCTGCAGAGTCGTCCGCTACAGTGACCCCAACCACAAATGTCGCCGGTACGTGTGTGGTCACACCGATCGCAGCGAGGGGGCAGCGAATGTCTGGGAGGATGCCGTGGGTGTAGAGGTCAGTGTCGAGGGGCTCACCAAGTCGTTCGGGTCGCAGAATATTTGGCGTGACGTGACGATGACGTTGCCTGCCGGTGAGGTCTCTGCGCTGCTCGGACCGTCGGGTACCGGTAAGTCGGTGTTCCTGAAGACCCTGATCGGTCTGCTGCATCCGGAACAGGGCTCGGTGATCATCGACGGCACCGACATCACCCAGTGTTCGGCCAAGGAACTCTACGAGATCCGCAAACTCTTCGGCGTGCTGTTCCAGGACGGTGCGTTGTTCGGCTCGATGAGCCTGTACGACAACATCGCCTTCCCTCTTCGTGAGCACACGAAGAAGAAGGAAGACGAAGTCCGCGACATCGTGATGGAGAAGATCGACCTGGTCGGTCTGGCCGGTGCCGAGGACAAACTGCCCGGTGAGATCTCCGGCGGTATGCGCAAGCGCGCCGGCCTGGCGCGCGCGCTGGTGCTGGACCCGCAGATCATCCTGTGCGACGAGCCCGACTCGGGCCTCGACCCGGTCCGTACTGCCTACATCAGCCAGTTGCTGATCGACATCAACGCACAGATCGACGCCACGATCCTGATCGTGACGCACAACATCAACATCGCCCGCACCATCCCGGACAACATCGGCATGTTGTTCCGTAAGGAACTGGTCATGTTCGGTCCGCGTGAGCAGCTGCTGACCTCCGAACAGCCGGTGGTCAAGCAGTTCCTCTCCGGCGACCGCTTCGGTCCCATCGGCATGTCCGAGGAGAAGGACGAGGCCGTACAGAAGCAGGAAGAGGCCATGCAGGCCGCCGGCATCGGCGGTGGCGGCACCAAGGACGACTTCTCCGAGATCATCCCGCAGGTGCAGCCCAACCCGGGGATGCCCGAGCGCAAGGCCATCAAACGGCATCGGGAGCGCGTGCACAACATGCTGCCCGACCTGCCGCCGAATGCGCAGGACGCGATCCGTCGCAGCATGGCCGAAGAGGACCGCATGCGCGACGAGATGGCCGCCCACGTCGACGAGCAGCAGACCGTCGCTGTCGGAGCGGGCCAGGGGTCGGGGGAATGGACCTCTGCCGGGGGCGATGATTACCCGGGTAGCGATGCGCCGACGCAGAGTTGGGCCACCCCGCCCGCGGCGGACTCCACCACTACCCAGCCCATCGACACCGGCCGCCACCAGCAGCCCACCGACGGTCGGAGTCACTAAGGATGAGCAGTGCCACCACGCGTGGCGTTGATCGGATAGCTCAGGCCGGAACGGGCGCTCTCGCCCAGACCGGCAACATCGTGCAGCTCTTCGTCGATGTCGCGCGTCAGTCGTTCGTGCGCCCGTTTCAGTGGCGGGAGTTCATCCAGCAGGCCTGGTTCATCGCGAGTGTCACGATTCTGCCGACCGCGCTGATCGCGATCCCGTTCGGCGCCATCGTCTCCCTGCAGACCGGCTCGCTGATCAAGCAGCTCGGTGCCGAGTCCTACACCGGTGCCGCCAGCGTGCTGGTGGTGATCCAGCAGGGATCGCCGCTGGTGACGTCGTTGCTGATCGCCGGCGCCGCCGGCTCTGCGGTGGCCGCCGACCTGGGTTCGCGCACGATCCGCGAGGAGATCGACGCGATGGAAGTGCTCGGCATCAACCCCATCCAGCGCCTCGTGGTGCCGCGGGTGCTCGCGATGGTGCTGGTGGCGATGCTGCTCAACGGGTTGGTCGCCGTGGTCGGCATCGGTGGCGGCTACTTCTTCAATGTCGTCGTCCAGGGCGGCACCCCTGGTGCGTACCTGGCGTCGTTCGGCGCGCTGGCGCAGCTGCCCGACCTCTACATCTCCACCTTCAAGGCCGCGATCTTCGGTGTGCTCGCCGGTGTCGTGGCCGCCTACAAGGGCCTCAACCCCAAGGGCGGCCCCAAGGGCGTCGGCGACGCGGTGAACCAGAGCGTGGTCATCACGTTCTTGCTGCTCTTCCTGGCCAACCTGATCATCACTGCGGTCTATCTGCAGATCGTTCCGCCGAAGGGAGGCTAGGGGTGGCTGCAGATGGTGGCGGCGTGACGATCGCGAAGTCTCGTCCCGAGTACTACCGGTACGAGGCCCGCAAGCAGCTGGGCAAACCGCTGAAGGTCCTCGACGGTGCGGGCGAGCAGATGTCGTTCTACGGCCGCACGCTGGCCTGGATTCCGCGGACGCTGGTGCACTACACCCGCGAGGTGCTGCGGTTGCTCGCCGAGGTGGCGTTCGGCTCCGGCGGTCTCGCCGTCATCGGCGGCACCGTCGGTGTGATGGTGCTGATGTCGGGCTTCACCGGTGTGGTCGTGGGTCTGCAGGGTTATGCCGCACTCGACCAGTTGGGTTCGCAGGCGCTGACCGGCTTCCTGTCGGCGTATGTGAACACCCGTGAGGTGGCGCCGTTGGTGGCGGGGCTCGCGCTCTCGGCGACGGTCGGCTGCGGTTTCACCGCCCAGCTCGGTGCCATGCGCATCTCCGAGGAGATCGACGCGCTGGAATCCATGGCGGTGCCGTCGATCCCGTTCCTGGTCTCCACCCGTGTCATCGCCGGTTTCGTCGCGGTCATCCCGCTGTACGTACTCGGTCTGTTGTCGGCCTATCTGGCGTCGCGAACCATCACCACGGTGTTCCAGGGCCAGTCCGGCGGCTCCTACGACCACTACTTCAACCTGTTCCTGCCACCGGCCGACGTGTTGTGGTCCTTCGGCAAGGTGCTGGTGTTCGCCTTCGTGATCATCCTGGTGCACTGCTACTACGGCTACTACGCGACCGGCGGACCGGCCGGCGTCGGTGTGGCCGTCGGTCACGCGGTGCGAGCCGCACTGGTGCTCATCGCGATCCTCGACTTCTTCCTCGGTCTGGCCATCTGGGGCACCACCACGACGGTGCGAGTGGGAGGCTGATCGATGTCGACGCTGCGTCGCCGGCTGCTCGGGCTGGTGTTCTTCCTGGTGGTCGCCATGTTCTTCGTCGTCACCATCACCAAGTTCAACGACGGCTTCACGACCTTCACCAATGTGACCCTGAGAACCGACTCGACCGGCAACGCGTTGCCGGCGAATGCCGATGTCAAGGCGCGTGGGGTGCTCGTCGGCGAGGTCCGCGACGTGGAACCGACCGACGACGACGAGGTGGCGGTGACCCTGGGCCTCGACCCGGACATGGCCGCGCAACTGCCGGCGAACACCACCGCGCGCATCCTGCCGAAGACGTTGTTCGGCGAACGCTATGTGGATCTGCAGGTACCCACCGACGACGCGTCGGCGCAAACCCTGGCCTCCGGCGACACCATCTACACCGATGAGAGCGGCAACGCCAAGGAACTACAGGAACTGTTCGACGATCTGCTGCCGGTACTCGACGCCATCCCGCCGCAGGACCTCAACGTCACGCTGACCTCGCTGTCGCAGGCGCTGGCCGGCCGCGGCGAGCAGCTCGGCGTCACCTTCGACGAACTCGACACCATCTTCCGGCGGTTCAACGACAACATGCCGGAACTGCAGAGCACCCTGCGCGGACTGTCGAGCTTCTCGCAGACCTACTCCGAGGCGCTGCCCGACGTCATCGACGCCCTCGACAACTTCCGCACCACCAACGCGACCATCGTGGAACGGCAGGGCGATCTGCGCACCCTGATCGCCACCGTCGGCGTCGCCGCCACCGACACCACGGCGTTCCTGCGGCAGAACCGCACCGACCTGATCGACCTCGCCGTCGACTCCGAGCCGTTCCTGGTGGGTCTGGCCAAGCAGTCGCCGACCTTCGTGTGCACGTTCCGCAACTTCGCCGGCCTGATCCCGGAGTCCCGCAAGATCGTCGGCGAGGGCACCGACAACCCGGGCGTGCGGGTGAACCTGCAGTTCGTCAACCCGCGCGGGCGGTATCTGCCCAACCAGGACGAACCGCGGCTGCTCGACACCGACCCGCCCGCGGTCTGCTACGAACCGGCCACCGACGGCCGGCCGTTCCCGCAGTACCCGGGCGGCGGCCTGGCCGACGGCTCCTATCAGCCGCCGTCGCGTAACGCCGGCCCGCGCGACGTGGCGACCCTGCCGCAACCGCAGTTCTCGGCCACGCCGGTCGGCCGTATCGCGGCCAATCCGTTCGACGATCCCGACTATGTGAAGCAGTTGAAGGTCATCTACGGCGGCGCCAACGGCACCGATCCCGAGCAGGTCCCACTGTGGGTCACCACGATCGGCGGAACGTCGCTTCAGGGAGCGCAGGTCACCATCCGATGAAATCCATCACCGGACCGCTGATCAAGCTGATCACCTTCGGCGTGGTCACGGTCATCGCCACCAGCCTGCTGGCGCTGACCATCGCCAATGCCGGCGGCGACGGCGACAGCGACTACAAGGCGGTGTTCTCCGACGCCGCGATGCTCAACCCCGGCGACGACGTGCGCATCGCCGGTGTCCGCGTCGGCCAGGTCACCTCGGTGGAGGTCTACGAGCGCAACAAGGCGATGGTCGAGTTCAACGTGGACCGCGACCAGCTGCCCGAGGGCACCCAGATCTACATCCGCTACCGCAACCTCACCGGGCTGCGCTATCTCGCGTTGGAGAAGGGGGCCGGCGACCCGAACAAGACCGTCGACACCGGCTACACCTTCGGCGTCGACGGTGCCGAGAACACCCATCCGGCCGTGAACCTGACCGAGCTGTTCAACGGTTTCAAGCCGCTGTTCCGGGAACTGTCGGCGGCCGACGTCAACACGCTCTCCGACCAGATCATCAAGGTGTTCCAGGGGGAGAGCGGCACCATCTCCCAGCTCATCAGCAGCACCTCGCAGCTGACCAACGCGGTGGCCGACAAGGACCGGGTCATCGGCGAGCTGATCACCAACCTCACCACCGTGCTCGACACCGTGAACCGCAACGAGGACCAGTTCACCGCGCTGCTCGACAACACCGAGCAATTGGTGACCGGCCTGGCCGCGCAACGCGGATCGGTGGGATCGGCGATCACTTCGGTGTCGAACCTGACCGCGGTGACCGCGTCGATCCTGCAGCCCACCCGTCCGGCGATCCAGGGGGACATCGCGGGACTGAAGTCGCTGGCCGATCAGATCAACGCCCGTGACGAGGATGTCGCAGAGATCTTGACGAACCTGCCGGTGAAGCTGCAGAAGATCGGTCGTGCGGCCAGCTTCGGCTCGTGGTTCCAGTTCTATCTGTGCGGCATCGACGTGGTGGCGGGCAACGGGAAGTCGACGCTGCTCACCCAGCCGCTGATCCCGCTGCCCGACATCAATCACGTGCTCTACACCAGCGCGGCCACCCGCTGCTGGAAAGACGAGAGGCCGGGGGGATGACCTGTGGCTGACGAACAAGACCGGCAGCAGCCGGGCGGTGACAACCGTGGATACGGGGATGACGCGCAGACCGAACGCTTCTCCACCGAGGACGTCCGGGCCGCCGCACACGCCGACCAGCAGTCCGATGCCGAGCCGCAGGAGAATGTGCATCCGCACCGTCGTTTCGGCGGTCGACGCAGCCCGGTCAGCATCGGCGCGATCGGCATCCTGATCCTGCTGATGACCGCGGTGTCGGCGTTCTTCCTGAACTCGCTGCCGCTGATCGGCGCGGCCGCCCGCTACACCGCCCAGTTCTCCGAGGCCGCCGGCCTCAAGCCCGGCGCGGAGGTGCGCGTGGCCGGCGTCAAGGTGGGCGAGGTCGACGGTGTCTCGCTGGCCGGCGATCACGTGGACGTCGATTTCCGGGTCACCAACACCTGGATCGGCAACCAAACGCAGGCCTCGATCCAGATCAAGACCATCCTCGGTCAGAAGTATCTGGCGCTGAACCCGCAGGGCACCGAGCCGGCCGACCCCGACGTCGCGCTGACCGACACGGTCGCGCCCTACGACGTGGTGGAAGCGTTCTCCGACGCCGCCGATCAGATCGAGGAGCTCGACACCGACCAGCTCGCGACCTCGATGAAATCGCTGAGTGACGCGTTCTCCGGCACCGCCGGCGACATCGGGCCGTCGCTGGACGGTCTGACGCGGCTGTCGCAGACCATCGCCAGCCGCGACCAAGAGGTGCAGCGACTGCTCGAGGCGACGAAGTCGACGTCGCAGATCCTCGCCGACCGCAACGAGGAATTCGTGCGGCTGATCGCCGGAGCCGGCCAGCTGCTCGACGAACTCAACAACCGGCAACAGGCGATCTCGCGGCTGCTGTCCACGACGACCGTGCTGTCGGATTCGTTGTCGGGCATCGTGGCCGACAACCAGGAACAGATCGGTCCGGCGCTGGAGTCGCTGCAGCAGGTCAACCAGCTGCTGATCGCGCAGAACCAGAACCTGCGCGACACCGTCACCTACATGGCGCCGTTCTACCGGCTCTACGCGAACGTGCTGGGCAACGGGCGCTGGTTCGAGTCGGTGGTCACCAACCTGCTGCCGCCGGCGTTGCCGCAGCAGAACACCACCCGACCGCCCAACAAACAGGTACTGCAGAACAACGGTGGAACGGAGGCCGGCTGATGAGCACCGCACCCGACCTCACCGGCACCGCCGGACCGGGGCGCTGGTTCACCCCGCGCCACATCGTGGTTCTCGTCCTCGGGCTCATCGTCGCGCTGATCGTCGCCGGCGTGCTGTGGTGGGCGTTCTCGATGATCGGGACCACCAAGATCACCGCCACCTTCGCCCGCAGCGTCGGCATCTACTCCGGCTCCGACGTCCGGGTGCTCGGTGTCGAGGTCGGCAAGGTCGACGAGGTGACCCCACAAGGTGACACGGTCGAGGTGACGATGACCGTCAACCGCGGCATCGACCTGCCGGCCGATGTGCGGGCCGTGCAGATCATCCCGTCGGTGGTCGCCGACCGCTACGTGCAGCTGACCCCCGCCTACAGCGGAGGGGAGAAGGCGCCCAAGGACATCACGCTCTCACTCGACCAGACGATGGTCCCGGTGGAGGTGGACCAGATCTATGCGAGCGTGCAGGAGCTGTCGGAGGCGCTCGGCCCCGAAGGGGCCAACAAGGACGGCGCGGTCAGCGACCTGGTCGCCACCGGCGCCGACAACCTCGAGGGCAACGGCGCCAAGCTCGGCTCGGCCATCGAGGAACTGTCCAAGGCGACGACGACGCTGAGCAACTCGCGCGGCAACATCGTCGACACCGTGAAGAACCTCGACGTGTTCGTCGGCGCGCTGCGCGAGAACGACGCCCAGGTCCGCCAGTTCAACACGCAGATGGCGTCGTTCAACCAGTTCCTCGCCGGCGAGCGCAACCAGCTGGCGGCGTCGCTGAACAAACTCTCGGTGGCCCTCGGCGACGTCGCGACGTTCGTCCAGGACAACCGGGAACTGCTCGGCGACACGGTCCGGGACCTGCAGCCCACCACGCAGGCGCTGCTCGACACCAAAGACCACCTCAAGGAGATCCTGACCGTCCTGCCGGTCACCATCAACAACCTGATCAACGCCTACGACGCCGAATCGGGCACCCTGGCGATGCGGCTGACCATCCCGGACCTGCAGGACCTGATCGGTGCGCAGTGTCGCCTGCTCGACCTCGGCAAGCTGCTCGACGGCAATCCGGCCGCCGAACAGTTCAGCACCACCCTCGCCCCGATCATCAGTCAGTGCGAGGAGATCGGCCGGCAGATCACCGACGGTGTGCTCGAGCCGCTGCTGCCGGTGCTGCCGTTCGGCATCATGAGCAACGACAAGCTGCAGCGCTATCCGGCGCCGGGCACCACGCCGGGCAACCCCGACCCGCAACTGGAGTCGGGTGCGGAGTCCGCGCCGCCGACCGGACCTGCGGTCACACGGCCCTCGGCCGCCCGTCCCGAGGCCGGTGAGAACTGATGCGCAACGTCCTCACGCGTACACCGCTGCGGGCCGTCGTCGGTGCCGCGATGGCCTCACTCGTGCTGATCCTGGCGGGCTGCGGGACCAACGGCATCCAGTCGATCCCGCTGCCCGGCGGCGTGGACACCGGCGACAACCCGCGGACCTACCAGATCCAGTTCGACGACATCCTCGACCTGGTGCCGCAGTCGATGGTGAAGATGAACGGCATCCCCGTCGGCCGCGTCGAAGCGATCGAGGTGCCCGACAACCAGTGGTATGCGCAGGTCAAGGTGGAGGTGCAGAACGAAATCGACCTCTCCGACGAGGCCACCGCGGCCGTGCAGCAGACCTCGCTGCTCGGCGAGAAGTTCATCGAACTGTCCGAACCCGAGAATGCCAACGAGCTGCCGAAACAGAATCCGGCCGACCCGATCCCGGTGGGTCGCACCCGCACCGCCACCGACATCGAGCAGGTGCTCGGCGCGTTGTCGATGCTGCTCAACGGTGGTGGCATCAATCAGCTGCAGCCGATCGTCACCGAACTGAACAAGGCCCTGGAGGGCTCGGTCGACCAACCGTGTGAGGTCGGTCCGCAGGGCCGGACCTGCCCCGTCGTACGCAGCCTGCTCGAACAGACCGAGGGCCTGATCACCGGGCTCAACCGGCAGCGCGACGACATCGTCAACGCGATCGACGGACTGGCGCGGCTGTCGACGCGGGCCGCGGACCAGACGGTGCAGATCGAGCGGATCCTCGACGAGATCCCCGCAGGTGTGGCCGTGCTCGAGGAGCAGCGTCCGCAGCTCGTCGATCTGCTCACCAAGCTCGATGAGCTCGGTCAGGTCGGTACGGATGTGCTGAGCAAGTCACGCGACGCGCTGATCACCGATCTGAAGGCGTTGCGCCCGGTGCTCACCGAATTGTCGAAGGCGGCACCCGATCTGATCACCGCGGCACCGCTCATGCTGACCCATCCGTTCCCGGACTGGTTGCTGCCGGGTGTCCACGGCGACTCGACCAACCTGTTCATGACCCTCGACCTGCGGCTGCTCAATCAGCTGGAGGCGCTCGGCGTGGGACAGGGGACACCGGAGTACTCGCCGCCGCAGCGGGTGGACGTGCCCGTCAACCCGCGCAACCCGTACATCGGTGACAACGGGCCGCGTTACGGCTGGCCGACCATCACGCTGTTGCCGCCGGGACCGAACTGGGAGCCGGGGCCAAACACGCCGCCGTCCGGTGGCACCTATCCGATGAACCCGGCCTCGGCCGACGAGTCGAGCCCCGAGACCGGCTCCGGCGATGACAACGCCGACTTCACCCTGCTGCCACCCGCCCAGCCGGGCCAGCGGTTCATCGACGGGCCACTGAACATGATCGGAGCGGGACGATGATGCGCGCCTCGGCACGGAACGGAGGACGCTGATGTTGTCGAAGATGGCGCGTATCCAGCTCATCGTGTTCGTCGTCGTCGGGCTGATCGCCCTGGTGTACGTCGGAGCGAAGTACGCACGCCTGGACCGGCTGGCGGGTTACGGCCAGTACACCGTCACCGCGTCGATGCCGTCGTCGGGTGGGATCTTCACCAACGCCGAGGTGACCTATCGGGGTGTGCCGGTGGGCCGGGTCGGCCCGTTGACGCTGACCGACGACGGCGTGAACGTGGCGTTGGAGCTGGACTCGGACGGTCCGGAGATCCCGGCGTCGTCGGCGGCGGTGGTAGCCAACCGGTCGGCCATCGGTGAGCAGTACGTGGATCTGCAGCCGACGTCGTCGGAGGGCCCGTATCTGGAGGACGGCTCGGTGATCACGGAGACGTCGGTGCCGCCGGAGCTGGAGGACGTGGTGGCCTCGGCGATCGATTTCACCTCGTCGATCCCGGTCGACGATCTGCACACGGTGATCACGGAGCTGGGCAAGGCGTTCGATGGTCGGGCCAATGATCTGACGCGCCTGGTGGATTCGTTGTCGACGTTGTCGCGGGCGGGATACGACTCGCTGGATGAGACGATTTCGCTGATCCAGAACTCCGATGTGGTGCTGACGACGCAGGCCGAGCAGTCGGACGCGATCTTGTCGTGGTCGCGGAATCTGAATGTGATCACCGCGACGTTGGCGTCGGCCGATCCGGATCTGCGGCGGTTGCTGACCACGGGGACCGCCTCGGCGACCCAGATCTCGGCGTTGCTGCAGGAGAGCGGCGGTGACATCTCGACAGTGGTCAAGCAGTTGGCGAGCACCGTGCGCACCATCGAACCCACCAGCTTCGCCACCGCGCCCACGTTCGCGATGCTGTCGGCGCTCTCGGCCGGCAGCCACAGCCCTGCGCCGGGCGATGGTCAGATCCACTTCGGCGTGGTGTTGGAGACGAACAATCCGGCGGCGTGTACGCGCGGCTACGAGAGCACGCAGGCGATGGTGGACCGGATGAAGCGTGAGGACCCGTCCTTCGACATCCGGTACGACGAGTTCCCGTTCAACACCGACGCCAAGTGCACGGTGCCGGTGGGTAATCCTACGGGTGTGCGCAGTGCCGAGCGGGCGGTGTACGCCAATCCGGAGTTCGCCCAGCCGTGGGATGACATCCCGAAGAAGGACCCGGACAAGCTCAATCTGAACCCGTTGGCACGGCAGCTCGCCGCGCTGCTGGGAGTCCGTCCGCAGTGATCGCTTGGGTTCCTCTCAGGTCCCGATGGTTAGGGTGACCGCCGATGACGAGTAACACATCGAGCAGCCCGACGTCGGGTCGGGCATCGTCGCGCAGCAGCGGCGTGACGGTCGCGTTGGCGGCTGCCATCGTCGCGGTGATCGCGGCGGCGGGTTGTGCGGTCTGGTTCGGCTACCAGGGCTATCAGGCGTACTTCGTGCAGAAGCCCATCCAGGAGGCCCGCGACGGCGCGGTGAACGGTGCCGAGCAGGCCATCATCAACGTGACGACGGTGGACCCGCGCGACACCGCCGACTGGAAGCGTCGGGTGGACGCCTCGCTGACGGGCAAGGCGCGCGAGCAGATCACCAATCAGGACGTCAACAACCTGAACTCGATGATCTCCGACGCCGGGCCGCAGGCCGCGACCCTCACGTCGCGTCTCATGCGCAGCGCACCCACCGAGGTCGACGCGGACGGCGGCAACGCGAAGGTGCTGGTGTACGTCGCCGCGACATCCAAGCGCGAGAACGAGGCCGGCGTCACCCAGACGATGGGCTTCTCGGTGTCGATGACCAAGGACGGCGATTCGTGGAAGGCCAACGACATCGTTCCGCTCGACTCGCTGCAGTACCAGGACCCGGGCACCGCGGCCGCGACCGAGGACAACGGTGAGGGAGCGGACAGCAGCGGGAACACGGACAGCAGCGGGGGAGGAGGCAACTGATGCCGACCAACCCACGTCCGTCGCGGAAGTCACCCAAGCGGAAGTTCACCCCGCGCGTCGCGGGTCGACCGGCGCCGGGCCAGCCCCCGGTTCCCGCCGGGAGCACCCCGAATCCCGCCGACGGAACCCCGAATCCCGCCGACGGAACCCAGAATGTCGCCGACGGAACCCAGAATGTCGCCGACGGAACCCAGAATGTCGCCGACAGAACCCAGAATGTCGCCGACAGAACCCCGTCGGATGAAGTGACGACCGGCGACAAGGCGGAAGAGGACACGGCGGAAGCGGACACCGCGGAAGCGGACAAGCCCAAGCCCGCCGCCAAGCGACCGGTCTCGAGAGTGTCCACCCTCCGGCCGGGCGACAGTGCGACCGCGTCGTCGACGACATCGTCGAGCACACCTTCGCACCGACGCGTCGCGCGATACGGGCCGCGGACCGTCGTCGGGGTGCTGGCCGCGATCGCGGTGCTGCTCGGCATCTTCGCGGTCATCGCGGGCGTGCACCCCGGCGCGGACATCGGACCGAACAAGGCATTCATCGATCAGCCCGCCACCACGGAACTGACGTCTCAGGTGCAGAGCAAGGCCTGCGCGCTCACCGTCAACACCGTCGACATCGACAAGTGGGCCGGTGAGGCGCGCGCGGTCCTGACCGGTCAGGCGCTGACCGAGTTCGACCAGTACCTGCCGCAGCAGCGCGAGATCCTCGACCAGACCCAGGCGGTCGCCGACTGCCGGGTGGAAACGGTGGGCGTCGCCGACCTCAGCGGCGGCGACGACGGTGCCACCGCCCGGGTCATCGTCAACATGATCGTCAGCCAGCAGCAGGCCGGTCTCGCCGGACAGAGCGCCGCGCCGCGCTACCAGTTCGGCATGGTCAAGCAGGGAGACGCGTGGCTGATCAACGAAGTCGAGGCCTTCTAGCGTCCCAGCCTGGTATCCAACTGCAGTCCCAGCGTGCGGAGGCGACAATTATCGTCGCCGCGACGCGCTGGGACTGCTGCTGTAAACGCCTCTGCGCAGGTAAGGCGCCAGTTTTCTGGGGCAAATATGCGCGTAGCGCTTGACGTATCGGCGATGTCGGGCCAGTCTGTGACCAGTGATCAACGTGCAGGCAGCCATCAGCGCGGAGTCACTTCACGACGCGACTTGACAAAGTGCGTCTATTTTCTGCTACAGTTGGACGTTGCGCTGGCTGCCTCCTGTCCATGTACCGATCCTTCCTCTGGCCACCTTTGCTGTGTGTGCTCGTGGTGATCGCCGAAGTCGCAGGGTGTCACCAGCGAACGGCCCATCAAGCCAAGCACCGAGCTAGGTAGAACACTTCGTGTTGGAAGGACGCATCTTGGCACTCGACCGCCAGTCCACCTCAACCATCCCCGGCGCGCCCAAGCGCGCATCTTTTGCAAAGATCGACGAGCCACTGGAGGTCCCGGGACTTCTCGACCTCCAGCTCGATTCCTTCGAGTGGCTCGTGGGTTCCCCCGAGTGGCGTGCCAAGGCCATCGCCCGCGGTGACGACAACCCCACCGGCGGCCTCGAAGACATCCTGCACGAACTGTCCCCGATCGAGGACTTCTCCGGCTCGATGTCGCTGTCCTTCTCCGAGCCGCACTTCGACGAGGTCAAGGCCTCCGTCGAGGAGTGTAAGGACAAGGACATGACCTACGCGGCGCCGCTGTTCGTCACCGCGGAGTTCATCAACAACAACACCGGTGAGATCAAGTCGCAGACCGTGTTCATGGGCGACTTCCCGATCATGACCGACAAGGGCAGCTTCATCATCAACGGCACCGAGCGTGTCGTGGTGAGCCAGCTGGTGCGCAGCCCGGGCGTCTACTTCGACTCCTCGATCGACAAGGCCACCGAGAAGAACCTGCACACCGTCAAGGTGATCCCGGGCCGTGGTGCTTGGCTCGAGTTCGACGTCGACAAGCGCGACACCGTGGGCGTGCGTATCGACCGCAAGCGTCGCCAGCCGGTCACCGTGCTGCTCAAGGCGCTGGGTCTGACCACCGAGGAGATCACCGAGCGCTTCGGTTTCTCCGAGATTATGATGTCCACCCTGGAGAAGGACAACACCGCCAACCAGGACGAGGCGCTGCTCGAGGTCTACCGCAAGCTGCGTCCGGGCGAGCCGCCGACCAAGGAGTCCGCGGAGAACCTCCTGGAGAACCTGTTCTTCAAGGAGAAGCGTTACGACCTCGCCCGCGTCGGCCGCTACAAGATCAACAAGAAGCTCGGCCTCACCGACAACCCGATGTCGGGCGAGGGCGTGCTGACCCGTGAGGACATCGTCGCCACGGTCGAGTACCTGGTGCGTCTGCACGAGGCCGACCCGCACACCGTCACCTACATGACGGTGCCCGGCGGCGTCGAAGTTCCGGTCGAGGTCGACGACATCGACCACTTCGGCAACCGTCGTCTGCGTACCGTCGGCGAGCTGATCCAGAACCAGATCCGCGTCGGACTGTCGCGGATGGAGCGCGTCGTGCGTGAGCGCATGACCACCCAGGACGTCGAGGCGATCACCCCGCAGACCCTGATCAACATCCGTCCCGTCGTGGCGGCGATCAAGGAGTTCTTCGGCACCAGCCAGCTGTCGCAGTTCATGGACCAGAACAACCCGCTGTCGGGTCTGACGCACAAGCGTCGTCTCTCGGCGCTGGGCCCGGGTGGTCTGAGCCGTGAGCGCGCCGGCCTCGAGGTCCGCGACGTCCACCCGAGCCACTACGGCCGCATGTGCCCGATCGAGACCCCGGAGGGTCCCAACATCGGTCTGATCGGTTCGCTCTCGGTGTACGCGCGGGTCAACCCGTTCGGCTTCATCGAGACCCCGTACCGCAAGGTCGAGAACGGTGTGGTCACCGACAGCGTCAAGTACCTGACCGCCGACGAAGAGGATCGCTACCTCGTCGGGCAGGCCAACACCAACTACGACCTGAACGGGCAGATCACCGACGGCCGTGTGCTGGTCCGCAAGAAGGGCTCCGAGGTGGAGTTCGTCAACCCGGATCAGGTCGACTACCTCGACGTGTCGCCGCGCCAGATGGTGTCGGTCGCGACCGCGATGATCCCGTTCCTCGAGCACGACGACGCGAACCGCGCCCTGATGGGTGCCAACATGCAGCGTCAGGCCGTGCCGCTGGTGCGCAACGAGTCGCCGCTGGTCGGTACCGGTATGGAGCTGCGTGCCGCCGTCGACGCCGGCGACGTCATCGTCTCCGACAAGACCGGTGTGGTGGAGGAGGTCTCCGCCGACTACATCACCGTGATGGCCGACGACGGCAGCCGCGACACCTACCGGATGCGCAAGTTCGCCCGCTCCAACCACGGCACCTGCGCCAACCAGCGTCCGATCGTGGACGAGGGGCAGCGTGTCGAGGTCGGTCAGGTGCTGGCCGACGGTCCGTGCACCGAAGACGGTGAGATGGCGCTGGGCAAGAACCTGCTCGTCGCGATCATGCCGTGGGAGGGCCACAACTACGAGGACGCGATCATCCTGAGCCAGCGTCTCGTGGAGGAGGACACCCTCACCTCGATCCACATCGAGGAGCACGAGATCGACGCCCGCGACACCAAGCTCGGTGCCGAGGAGATCACCCGGGACATCCCGAACGTCTCCGACGAGGTCCTCGCCGACCTCGACGAGCGCGGCATCGTGCGCATCGGTGCCGAGGTCCGCGACGGCGACATCCTGGTCGGCAAGGTCACCCCGAAGGGCGAGACCGAGCTGACCCCGGAGGAGCGACTGCTGCGCGCGATCTTCGGTGAGAAGGCGCGTGAGGTCCGTGACACCTCGCTGAAGGTGCCGCACGGCGAGACCGGCAAGGTCATCGGCGTGCGCGTGTTCAGCCGCGACGACGACGACGATCTGGCTCCCGGCGTCAACGAGCTCGTGCGGGTGTACGTGGCTCAGAAGCGCAAGATCCAGGACGGCGACAAGCTGGCCGGCCGCCACGGCAACAAGGGTGTCATCGGCAAGATCCTCCCGCAGGAGGACATGCCGTTCCTGCCCGACGGCACCCCGGTCGACATCATCCTGAACACCCACGGTGTGCCGCGTCGTATGAACATCGGCCAGATCCTGGAAACCCACCTCGGGTGGATTGCCAAGGCCGGCTGGAACATCAACGTGGCCTCCGGCGTGCCGGACTGGGCGTCGAAGCTGCCCGAGGAGATGTACTCCGCGGAGCCCGACACCAACACCGCCACCCCGGTGTTCGACGGTGCGCGCGAAGAGGAGCTGCAGGGCCTGCTCGGCTCCACGCTGCCCAACCGTGACGGCGAGGTGATGGTCAACGGTGACGGCAAGGCGACGCTGTTCGACGGTCGCTCCGGCGAGCCGTTCCCGTACCCGGTCTCGGTCGGCTACATGTACATCATCAAGCTGCACCACCTGGTCGACGACAAGATCCACGCGCGTTCGACCGGTCCGTACTCGATGATCACGCAGCAGCCGCTCGGCGGTAAGGCGCAGTTCGGTGGTCAGCGCTTCGGTGAGATGGAGTGCTGGGCCATGCAGGCCTACGGCGCCGCCTACACGCTGCAGGAACTGCTGACCATCAAGTCCGACGACGTGGTCGGCCGCGTGAAGGTGTACGAGGCGATCGTCAAGGGCGAGAACATCCCCGAGCCGGGTATCCCGGAGTCGTTCAAGGTGCTCCTCAAGGAGCTGCAGTCGCTGTGCCTGAACGTCGAGGTGCTGTCCTCCGACGGTGCCGCGATCACCATGCAGGACTCCGACGACGAGGACCTCGAGCGTGCGGCGGCCAACCTGGGAATCAACCTGTCGCGCAACGAATCCGCGACGGTCGACGACCTGGCGAACTGACCCACCGACGAACCAGACTAAAGAGCTCTCGAAAGGTAACAAGTGCTCGACGTCAACTACTTCGACGAACTGAAGATCGGTCTCGCCACGGCCGATGACATCCACAACTGGTCCTACGGTGAGGTCAAGAAGCCCGAGACCATCAACTACCGCACGCTCAAGCCGGAGAAGGACGGCCTGTTCTGCGAGAAGATCTTCGGACCGACTCGCGACTGGGAGTGCTACTGCGGCAAGTACAAGCGCGTCCGCTTCAAGGGCATCATCTGTGAGCGCTGCGGCGTCGAGGTGACCCGCGCCAAGGTGCGTCGTGAGCGGATGGGCCACATCGAGCTGGCCGCCCCGGTCACCCACATCTGGTACTTCAAGGGTGTGCCGAGCCGGCTCGGCTACCTGCTGGACCTGGCGCCGAAGGATCTCGAGAAGATCATCTACTTCGCCGCCTACGTCATCACGTCGGTCGACGACGAGCTGCGTCACGCGGAGCTGTCGACCCGTGAGGCCGAGATGGAGGTCGAGAAGAAGGCGGTCGCCGACCAGCGCGACGTCGACCTGAACGAGCGTCAGCAGAAGCTCGAGGCCGACCTGGCCGAGTTGGAGGCCGAGGGCGCCAAGGCCGACGTGCGCCGCAAGGTGCGTGACGGTGCCGAGCGCGAGATGCGGCGCATGCGCGATCAGGCCCAGCGGCAGCTCGACGAGCTCGAGGAGATCTGGGACAAGTTCACCAAGTTGAGCCCGGGCGAGCTGATCATCGACGAGAAGCTCTACCGTCAGCTCGACGAGCGTTTCGGTGAGTACTTCACCGGCGCGATGGGTGCCGAGGCGATCAAGAAGCTCCTGGAGAACTTCGACATCGACGCCGAGGCCGACTCGCTGCGCGACACCATCCGCAACGGCAAGGGCCAGAAGAAGCTGCGTGCGCTCAAGCGACTGAAGGTCGTCGCGGCGTTCCAGCAGTCGGGCAACTCGCCGCTGGGCATGGTGCTCGACGCGGTGCCGGTGATCCCGCCGGAGCTGCGTCCGATGGTGCAGCTCGACGGTGGCCGCTTCGCGACGTCGGACCTCAACGACCTGTACCGCCGCGTCATCAACCGCAACAACCGCCTCAAGCGACTGATCGACCTCGGTGCGCCCGAGATCATCGTCAACAACGAGAAGCGGATGCTGCAGGAGTCGGTGGACGCCCTGTTCGACAACGGTCGTCGCGGCCGCCCGGTCACCGGACCGGGCAACCGCCCGCTGAAGTCGCTGAGCGATCTGCTCAAGGGCAAGCAGGGCCGTTTCCGTCAGAACCTGCTCGGCAAGCGCGTCGACTACTCGGGCCGTTCGGTCATCGTCGTCGGCCCGCAGCTCAAGCTGCACCAGTGCGGTCTGCCCAAGCTGATGGCGCTCGAGCTGTTCAAGCCGTTCGTGATGAAGCGTCTGGTCGACCTGAACCAGGCGCAGAACATCAAGTCCGCCAAGCGCATGGTGGAGCGTCAGCGCCCCGCGGTGTGGGATGTCCTCGAAGAGGTCATCGGCGAGCACCCGGTGCTGCTCAACCGTGCACCGACGCTGCACCGTCTCGGTATCCAGGCCTTCGAGCCGCAGCTGGTGGAAGGTAAGGCCATCCAGCTGCACCCGCTGGTGTGTGAGGCGTTCAACGCCGACTTCGACGGTGACCAGATGGCCGTGCACCTGCCGCTGAGTGCCGAGGCGCAGGCCGAGGCGCGCATCCTGATGCTGTCGAGTAACAACATTTTGTCGCCGGCGTCGGGTCGTCCGCTCGCCATGCCGCGTCTGGACATGGTGACCGGCCTGTACTACCTGACCACGCTGCGTGAGGGTGCGGCCGGCGAGTACAGCCCGGCATCGAACGACGATGTCGAGCGCGGCGTCTACTCCAGCCCGGCCGAGGCCATCATGGCCGTCGACCTCGGTGCACTGACCGTGCAGTCGCGCATCAAGGTGCGGCTGACCGATCAGCGTCCGCCGGCCGACATCGAGGCCGAGTTGTTCCCGGACGGCTGGACCTATGGTCAGGCCTGGGATTGCGACACCACGCTGGGCCGCGTCATGTTCAACGAGCTGCTGCCGGTGGAGTACCCGTACGTCAACGAGCAGATGCCGAAGAAGCGTCAGGCCGTCATCATCAACGACCTGGCCGAGCGGTACCCGATGATCGTGGTCGCCCAGACCGTCGACAAGCTCAAGGACGTCGGCTTCTACTGGGCCACCCGTTCGGGTGTGACCGTGTCGATGGCCGACGTGCTGGTGCCGCCGCAGAAGAAGGAGATCCTCGACAAGTACGAGGAGCGAGCCGACGGTCTGGAGCGCAAGTTCCAGCGCGGTGCGTTGACTCCGGAAGAGCGTCGGGACGCACTGGTCGAGATCTGGAAGCAGGCCACCGAAGAGGTCGGCCAGGTCATGGAGGCCCACTACCCCGACGACAACCCGATCCCGATGATCGTGAAGTCGGGCGCGGCGGGCAACATGACCCAGATCCGCTCGCTGGCGGGCATGAAGGGCCTGGTGACCAACCCGAAGGGTGAGTTCATCCCGCGTCCGATCAAGTCCTCGTTCCGCGAGGGCCTGACCGTGGCCGAGTACTTCATCAACACCCACGGTGCGCGTAAGGGTCTGGCCGACACCGCGCTGCGTACCGCCGACTCGGGTTACCTGACCCGTCGTCTGGTGGACGTGTCCCAGGACGTCATCGTCCGCGAGACCGACTGCGGCACCGAGCGTGGCATCAACACGACCATCGCCGAGAAGATGCCCGACGGCACGCTGATCCGCGATGCGCACGTGGAGACCTCCACCTACGCCCGCACGCTGGCGGTCGACGCGCTCGACGAGAACGGCAACGTCATCGTCGAACGTGGCCACGACCTCGGCGACCCGGCCATCGAGGCGCTGTTGGCTGCAGGTGTCACCCAGGTCAAGGTGCGCTCGGTGCTCACCTGTGCCACCGGCACCGGTGTGTGCGCGCACTGCTACGGGCGGTCGATGGCGACCGGCAAGCTCGTCGACATCGGCGAGGCCGTCGGTATCATCGCGGCCCAGTCGATCGGTGAGCCCGGCACCCAGCTGACGATGCGTACCTTCCACCAGGGTGGCGTCGGTGAGGACATCACCGGCGGTCTGCCGCGTGTCCAGGAGCTCTTCGAGGCTCGCGTGCCCAAGGGTGTCGCGCCGATCGCGGAGGTCTCCGGACGGGTGCGTCTCGAGGACGACGACCGCTTCTACAAGATCACCATCATCCCCGATGACGGCTCCGAAGAGGTTGTCTACGACAAGATCTCGAAGCGTCAGCGTCTGCGCGTGTTCAAGCACGACGACGGTTCCGAGCGGCTGCTGGCCGACGGCGACCACGTCGATGTGGGCCAGCAGCTCATGGAGGGTTCGGCGAACCCGCACGAGGTGCTGCGCGTGATGGGTCCGCGTCAGGTGCAGGTGCACCTCGTCAACGAGGTCCAGGAGGTCTACCGCAGCCAGGGTGTGTCGATCCACGACAAGCACATCGAGACCATCGTGCGTCAGATGCTGCGTCGCGTGACGATCATCGACTCCGGTGCCACCGAGTTCCTGCCCGGTGCGCTCACCGAGCGATCCGAGTTCGAGTCGGAGAACCGTCGCGTCGTGACCGAGGGTGGCGAGCCCGCCGCCGGACGTCCGGTGCTGATGGGTATCACCAAGGCCAGCCTCGCGACCGAGTCGTGGCTGTCGGCGGCGTCGTTCCAGGAGACCACGCGTGTCCTGACCGATGCGGCCATCAACAGCCGCAGCGACAAGCTGATCGGTCTCAAGGAGAACGTGATCATCGGTAAGCTGATCCCGGCCGGTACCGGCATCAACCGGTACCGCAACATCCAGGTGCAGCCGACCGAGGAAGCGCGCGCCGCCGCGTACGCCGTGCCGTCCTACGACGACACCTACTACAGCCCGGACGGCACCTTCGGTGCTCCGGCCGGTGCCGCGGTGCCGCTGGACGACTACGGTTTCTCCAACGACTACCGGTAGCCAACCGCACGCTCACGACCCCCGCACTCACGCCACGTAGTGCGGGGGTCGTTCGCATTTCCGGCCGCAGTTCCAGGTTCCGGCTTGGACCCGCAACTGCGGCCAGAACCTGCAGCTGCGGCCGGAACCATCTGCGAGTCTCGGTAGAGTCGTGACGTGGTGACCGAGTGGCTGCTCCTGCTCGTCGTGGTGGTCCTGATCTCGGCGAACGCGCTGTTCGTCGCTGCCGAGTTCTCGTTCGTCGCGGTGGATCGTCCCGCCGTACACGAGGCCGCCCGCAGCGGTGACCGTCGCGCCGAGTCGGTGGCGAAGGCGCTGCGTTCGCTGTCGACGCAGCTGTCCGGCGCCCAACTCGGTATCACCGCCACCAGCCTGCTGGTGGGCTATGTCGCCGAGCCGTCGATCGCCGCGTTGATCCGCGGACCCATCTCCGCTCTCGGGGTCCCCGAGCAGGCAAGCCTCGGTGTCTCACTCACCGTCGCGTTCGTGATCGCCACCGTCGCTCAGATGGTGTTCGGGGAGCTCGTCCCGAAGAACTGGGGGATCTCCGAACCCATGCGGGTTTCGCGGGCCGTGTCGGGCCCGCAACGTGCGTTCACACTCGTCGCCAGACCGCTGATCTTCGTGCTCAACGGTGCGTCCAATCGCGTCGTCCGTGCTCTCGGGATCGAGCCTCGCGAGGAGCTCGCGTCGGCACGGTCGGCGCGTGAGCTGGGCTCGATGGCGGTGCGGTCTGCACAGCAGGGAGTGCTGGACCGGGCCATCGCCCGCCGCCTCGAAGAAGCCGCAGTCTTCGCGCAGCGCACCGCCGCCGACGTGATGACTCCGCGTCCGCGCGTCGTCTTTCTCGACCGCGACACCCCGCTCGACGACGTTCTCACGGTGGCGTCGAACACCGGGCATGCGCGGTTCCCGGTGCAGGGCGATTCGGTGGACCGCATCGTCGGCGTCGTGCATTTCAAACTCGCACTGGCGATTGCGCCCGATCAGCGCGCCGACACCTGCGTGGCCGATGTGATGCAGTCGATCCGGGCCGTGCCGAGCTCGATGGGGCTCGGCGACGTGCTCGAGGAACTCCGCGACGGGCTACAGCTGGCGGTCGTGGTGGACGAGTGGGGAGGCACGGACGGCATCGTGACCCTCGAGGATCTGGTGGAGGAGGTGCTCGGTGAGATCCGCGACGAGCAGGACCGTCCCGGCAGCGCACCGCGGCAGCTGGCCGACGGTGGGTGGTCGATACCCGGATTGATGAGGCCGGACGAGGTCGCCGACATCACCGGCATCGAACTGCCCGACCCTGAGCACAGTGAGACGACGGGCGGGCTGGTCGTGGAGACGCTGGGCAGGTTCGCCCAGGTGGGTGATGAGATCACGCTCGCGGCCAAGGACATCCACCGCCCCGACGTCGACGGTGTGCCCACGCCGCTCGTGGCGCGGGTGCGGGTCACCGCGATGGATGGTCGTCGCGTCGCACGCGTGCAGATCGACGCCGAGCCCCAGGTGGAGCAGCCGACAGGAGAGCAGGATGATTGACGTCGTCGGGATGCTCATCGGACTGCTACTACTCGCCGGCAACGCCTTCTTCGTCGGCGCGGAGTTCGCGCTGGTGGCTGCTCGGCGCACCCAGATCGAACCCGCCGCCGTCGACGGCAGCATGACCGCACGCATCACCCTGCGGGCTCTGGAGAACGTGTCGCTGATGATGGCGGGTGCGCAGCTTGGCATCACCATGTGCTCGCTCGGGCTGGGTGCCATCGCCGAACCCGCCATCGCCCATGCACTCGAGATCCCACTCGAGGCGGCGGGCGTGCCGTCGGCACTGCTGCACCCCATCGCCCTCGTCATCGCACTCACCATCGTCTTGTCGCTGCACATGACCCTCGGAGAGATGGTTCCGAAGAACATCGCGATCGCCGGCCCCGGGCGTGCGGCACTGATCCTGGGGCCGCCGCTGTATGCGATCGTGATGGCGTTGCGCCCCTTCCTGGGGCTGATCAACTGGATCGCCAACCACATACTCACATTGCTGAAGGTGCAACCGCGCGACGAGGTGGCGTCCACGTTCACCGCGGATGAGGTGGCCGCCTACATCGAGGAATCCAAGGGCGAAGGCCTACTCGACCCGAGCACGCACACGTTGCTGACCGGGTCGATCGCGATCGCCGGCAAACCCGTCCGGTCAATCGCGGTTCCGTTGGCGGATCTGATCACCATCGAGCATGGCGACACCATCGCCGATCTGCACCGGCTCTGCGTCGACACGGGCTACTCGCGCTTCCCGATACGCGACGAGGACGGTGCCATCTTCGGCTACGTCCACATCAAGGACATCCTGGACCAGCCATTGGGGTCGGCGTTGCCGGCAGAGCATGTTCGCTCGATCATTCGCGTGCAACAGTCCGACAGTCTGGATGGGGTGCTCTCGGAGATGCAGGGCCGCGGCACACACATGGCATTGGTTGCCGACGACGATGGTGAGATCGTCGGCGCGGCCATGCTCGAAGACGTGATCGAGCATGTGGTCGGCGAGGTCGCCGATGCTGCCGCCGCAGGCAGGGCAGGGTAGCGGAGCGATCCCACTGGCCGGCTGGCCGACTGTGGTCAGCGGTCGATCGAGAACCGCACCGCTGCACGAACTTGAGCCGCGATCGCCGATCCGGCGCCCAGCGGCCACCGGCCCATGATGTAGTCGGCGGCCTCGTCGACGGTGAGTTGGCGGGTGGAGTTGCCGCTGCGCACCCAGAACTCGGGATCGGCTTTCTTGCCCGGCCGCAGATACACCGGCCGCGTCGACGGTGAGCAGCTGATGCGGCACACCGGCAGCTGACCGGCGTCATCGGCGGGTACGTCCTCGATCGCGACACCGATGGCGGCAGCCGCGTTCTGGCCGAATGACGCCGAGAACAGATCACGCAGCCACAGTTCGAACCGGTCGGCGTCGGGAACCTTCATGGTCGCGTAGTCGCGGTCGAGGCCCAGCGGTTTCCCGTCGTCGTCGACACCCACGAGCAGCGTGCCGCCGCCTGCGTTGAGGAACCCGGAGACCGTCTTGACGATGACATGCTCCATGCGGGCGTCCTTTTCGCCCGTGTGCATGTTGACCCGCGCGGTCGACTTGAACTCCACCCGGTCGGATTCGCCGGCGGCAATCAGTTCAGTGACGTCGACGTGATAGCTCCGCTGGAAGCGGGCCGCGATCACGCCATAGGTGGCGACCGCGCCGATCGAACTGAGCAGGCACAGCAGCACGGTGAGCGCGCTCCACAACCGGATGTCGGGGTCGACCGCACCCGCGATGAACAACCCCACGGCGGAACCCAGGATCGACAGCACCATCGATGTGGTGAAGCTGAGGCGGGCCCGCCGCCGCAGCACCCATCGTGCGACGGTGCCGAACACCATCGCGACGAACAGCACGAACAGCAGCGCTGCGGCGGTCGCCCACACCGGGTGGGCGACCTCGAACGCCTCCACGCGGACAGGTGATGCTGAGACACGCACAACGGACAGTATGGCGAATCAGTGTTCGATCGGACCTTTCTGGTGCTCGGATGGAACCGAAGCGCCTCCTCGTGCGTCCAAACACAGGACAGGTACGGTCGTTTCATTCGCGAGCCGGGGGAGAGAAGATGCGAGCCGAGGACGAGGTACGAGTCGATTTCATGGCCATGCGCGCTGCCGGGGCACGTCTCGGGGAGGCTGCGGGTGATGCACGTGACGCCTTCGATCGTGGCCACGGCCAGCTGGAGGCCACCATGGTGGGATGGACGGGGGCATCGAAGGCTGCGCTGTCGGCATTGACATCCCAGTGGCGCATTACCGCTGATTCGCTGGTGACGGCGGTCGATGATCATGTGGCCGGCATCCGCGAGGCGGCGGACAGATTCGAACGCGAGGAGTTGGCGTCCTCGGCGGACTTCCGTCGCATCGGCGGAGGCAGCACCGCCGGATCACCGTCGGTGAACCTGGATTGATTGACAGACGGTATGACTCCTGAAGAGATCGACCGGTGGGATCCTGCCCAGATCGGCGAGGTCTTTCGTGTCTGCCAGGCACGCTAGGAAGTGTGCTCGTCCACCAGCGAGCAGCTCGAGTCCCCTGAGCTGTTCGAAACCTGGGGCGGGACGGCCGGCCGGGCTGCTGACGAGGCGGAGGGTCGAATGCGCGTCGACATCGACACTCATGGCAACGAAGTGGCCGCCGTTGCAGAGGCAGCGTCGATTGCTCAGTCCGAAGTGCAAGCAGTCAAGGCGCGGCTTGAAGAGGTGAGGGCCTTCGCCGCAGCGAACGGACTCGTCATCGATGATTCGACCGGAACCGTCGACCTTCCCGCGTGGGAGATCGGCACGATGAACGTCGACAGAGCGAACGATGTGGACGTGGCTCAGACGATGGTCAACAGTGTCATGGCGGCAGCCGACGACGCTGATCGCGACCTGGCCATGGCTATTCAGGCGGCGTCAGGGATTGTGGCTCCTGAATCGGTTCAGGTCGACGGCGCACCTCTGCCCCAGGCAGAAGCGGCCGATCACTTGCCGGGACGCGAGTACACGCCCGATCAGTTGGTGACCATGGGGCCGACAGCGAAGACTTCAAGCGTTCGAGTGCTGCCTGTCCAGGTACCCAAGGGGTGGAACGATCCTCATATGACATCCGATCTGGCACGTCGCTTCGCCAAGAGCGTGACGATTGACCCCACGGCCAAGGGGTCCGTCGGCGGTCTTTCCGCTGATCAGATGCCGGCAAACCCCATTACCGGTGAGGGAGTTGGAGTCCCGGTAAAAGGTGACTCGGTCAACTTCGATGTCACCGACAAGAAGCAGGTGAGGGTCGTTGGTGCTGAACCAGCGTCGGTAGGGTCAGTGGAGGTTAATGGTGTGACATATCTCGCGGTTACATATGACTACCAATACGAAGTATCGGACGTACGCACCGCGGGTGTCGATGGACTGATGTTGCCTCTGGACAACGCCCCGAATTGGCATTCGGTCTCGCGCGACGAGATTCACGCGCTTGTGGAGAAGGGCGTGCCGCTTCCGGACCCCGGAGCGGTCAAGTGACGCTCCGTCGTCGGCTCTCGGGCTGGCGCGTATCCGTCGTCGCGGTGCTCATCATGGCAGCGACCGCCTGCGGTACCAGCACCTCGTCATCATCGACCTCACCGACCCGGGGGCCTGATCCTGACCTCCTCCTGACCGCCTCAGATTTTCCCGCCGGCTATGACGTGTTCCCCGCGGACACTCACGTAGGAGAAGCGCAACGACGCGCTGTCGATGGCAGGGCCTACCAGCCCGCAGAATGCGCAGCGGTGTTTCGGGCACAGGCCGAGTTCACGATCGAGAGTCAGCGCATTGGTGTCGTCGCCGTCAACAGGAACCAGTCGTCGTTCCCCAAGTACTCCAACGCCGTGATCAGGAATGCGGAGCCGATGGCGCACCGCCGCGAGGTCATCACGACATGCGGCAACAACACTGCCACGATTACCGGACGAGGCACCATGACGATGACGTCGACGCTCGCCGAGGCGCCCCCTGGGCTGCGGGCCGACGATGTCCTGGTATTCACCTTCACCACGACATTCCAGCCGGAGCCGGGATCGACGGCACTGCGCTCCCAACAACAGACCGTGATCGGGTACGCCGACGTCCCCGGACTGCAGGTCGAGTTCTATGAGGAGGTCGATGGCTTTGATGGCCAACTGGACATGGCGAGCTTCGACGAACTCTTTGTGAAGGCGGTCAATCGTGCGTCGAATTTCCAGTGAGCCCGTACACCCGCCGCGCATTCCCGTGGGCAATCATCTCGGCCACCCGCAGCGCATCGTCGAGCGCCCACGCGTCGGCGTCGACGAACCGTTGCAGCACGGTCGCCAACCCGTGGCGCCACAGCTGCGCGCCCAGGTAGTGCAGTTCGGCCGGACCGAACGCGTCCGATGAATAGAGCACCTTGCGGAAGGGCGCTAACTCGAGCGAGCGGGCGATCAGTTCCGACGCGCGGGCACCGAGATGGTTCACTGCGAGCCCGACGTCGATGTAGACATTGCTGAACGCCTGCGCCAGGTATCCGGCCTCACGCTCGAACGGGTAGCAGTGCAGCAACATGACCGGCGTGGTGCCGCTGCCGCGCAGGAAGTCGAGGAGCAACAGGGGATTGGTGCGGTGCAGGTCGGCGTCGCGATCACCGAGTCCGACGTGTAACTGCAGTGGCTTGCCCAGTCGAAGCCCGCGATGCAGCCCGAAACGCAGCAGCGTGCGGTCGGTGACTCGCCGGCCCCCGGCGTCGCGCCAGCGCCGGGCCGCGTCCTCCACCTGCACCGGCTCCGGGTCGGTCAGGTCGCCGTCGAAGCCGCCGCGGTAGGCGATGATCGACTTGGTGCCCACGGCGGTTGCGGCGCGATGGGCGAGGATCTCGTCGAAGGCGGCCGCGTAGTTGCCGCCGCGCGCGACGGCTTCCTCGGCAATGGATTCGAGCCGGATCACCTCGTGAGCCGCGGCTCCCGACCACCGGGCCAGGGTGTCGGGGTCGGCGACGCCGGGCAGTCCCGTGTCGACGATCCAGTTGGACACACCTGCGGCGGGCAGAAACGTCCGGGACACCTCGTCCTCCGACAGCCGTTCGCGGCGATCCCAATACACGTCCGCGGCCGCGTGCGCGGGCAGCCCGAGTACCGGTGCGCACCACCGACGTACCGCGAAGCCGATCTGCGAGTCGAACGGCGCGTCGTCGGCGGCGACCGGCTCGGTGTTCGCCTCGTTCAACGCATTCTCGAACCGGACCCGGTCGACGTCGCCGACCCAGCACCCGTGCACATGGTGGTCGATGAGCGGCAGCGTCGCGAGCTGCTCGGCGATCGGGCCCGGCGACGACGCCATGGGTGTCAGACGCTCCAGGCGAGGCGGAATCGGTTGGTGAGGGTGTCGGCGGTGTGGTCGGGGAAATGGGTGACCTCGTAGCGGCGGACGGCGACCAGCGCGTCGACCGCCGGATCGCCGAGAATGGCGCGTAGCACCGCGGAGCCGTCCATGGTGTCGACGACGGCACTCTGCTCCGCCGACAGCGGACGGATGTCGGCCTCGGCGAGTTGGGCGTCGGTCAGCGTTCCCGGGTCCACCGTGGTCTCGGGAGGCAAAGGTAGCTCCTGTGCGATGCCGAGGGCCGCGGCGCCGAGGATCGCGGCTGTCGCGAAGTACACGTTGGCCGACGGGTCGATGGCCTTGACCTCGACGTTCGCCCCGCGCGGGTTGGCCGGTCCCGCGCGCACGAGGCGGACCGCGGCCTCCCGGTTCTCCACACCCCAGCAGGCGAACGCGCCCGCCCACTGCCCGGGCAGCATCCGCAGTCCCGACACGACCGAACCGCTCAGCACACCCTGCAGATCGACCATCGCGTCGACGAGCCCGGCGATCGCGTACTCGCCTTCGGTGGTCAGCCCGGTCGGACCCGGCCCGCCGGTGAAGATCGGGACGTCGCCGGCCATCAGCGAGATGTGCTGGTGTGCGCCGCATCCGACGCCGTCGGCGAACGGCTTCGGGGAGAAGCTGATCCGCAAGCCGTGTCGTCGCGCGACACGGCCCAACACCAGGCGGGTCAGCACCAGCTGGTCGGCGGCGGCGATCGGGTCGCGAGGCTCGATGGACAGTTCGAATTGGGAACGTCCGTACTCGGGATGGAGCTGATCGACGCCGATGCCGGCCGCATGGCACTCGGCCAATACCTCCCGGATGAACGCCTCGTGCTCCAACACCCCCGCCACGCCGTACTGCGCCCACAGGTGCGACGGCAACTGCTGACCCTCCGGTCCGGTGAGCATGAACTCCAGCTCATGCCCGACCAGCGCGCGCAGACCGGTGCGGCCGAGGCCGTCGACGACCCGGCGCAAGGTCCCGCGCGCGCACTGCGGCACCGGCACGCCGGCCTGATCGAAGAACTCACCCGGCGCCCACGCCAGCGTCGCATCGAGCATGTGCATCGCCTCCAGGTCGACCCGGATGCGCTGGTCACCGACGACGCCGATCGCGTCGGTGAACGCGATACCGACCTGGTCGGCGGCGAACGCGTGCCATGTCGGGCTGGCGCCGAGTCCCGGCGAGGCGAACGCCGGGACCCGGACCTGCGGCACCGTCTTGGCCAGGATGAGACCTGCGGGGTTGACGATCGTGCCGATCAATACGGTCGGATCGGCACCCAGTGCGCCGCTCGGCGCGCCCGATTGCATACCTGACAGTGTCGTGCCCGCCGCGGCGTGGCGCACCCGAAACGGCCCATCGGCCCGCGACCGGAGCATTTGCTGCTACAGCCGACCAAGCCACGGAGAATCCGGTATGAGTAGTGCGCATGGTGCGCTATCACCTGCCCGAGACCCGTGTGGCGATGTCCGGCGTCATCGAACACGTGCGGACGCGCTATCCAGGCGGTGACGCCACCGCGGTTCTGTCGACCGGCGCGGAATGGTCGACGTGTGCCGACGTCGAGGCGCAACGAGAACTCGACCTCGAAGTCGGTCGGTTGATGGACCAGGTCGTCGCGTTCTCGTTCTCGGCCGATCGTCGGCTGGTGGGTGCGTCCGCGAAGGCGACGAGCAGGATCACGAAGGTCATCAAGGCCGGTGCCACGATGGCAGCGACGGCACTGTCGGCCGGGATGCTGTTGAGTGAGGGTGAGTCGCCGGAGATAGACCCGGCAGCTCTGGGTTACGACGAGGCCTGTTCGACCGAATCGGCCCATCTCGCACGTGTGCGAACCCAGCTCGCCGACGCGCGAACGGCCCTGCTGGACGCCAGGTCGGCGTATCTGGCCGCCCCGCCCGACACGGAGGCCGATGACCTCTACGTGCGAGTGCGACGGCTGACCGTGACAGTGGATGCGTTGGAACGCGAAGTCGATGCTGCCGCCCAGCGCTTCGAGGTCTGGCGTCGCGCGAACACCGACGTGTGGACCGAACAGCTCGAAGGAGTTCTGGAACTTCGCCAGTTGCCACGGTGGACCGGTGTCAACCTCGATTGGGGCAGTGCCGCGCCCGCAATGCCGGGACGGGTTGGCGCTCGGGAGATCTGGGACCGACTGGGCTTTGTGATCGCCCGGTCCGCACCGGCCCCGTCGGTACGCGATCGGGTGGATGCCCCTGGGACACGCTCGATCCAGGTTCGTCTCCCGCGGACAGAGGAATTCGTGTGGCTGCGGCGCATTGACCCGATCGGGGACGACGACGCACCGGCGACTCGGGTGGAGCAGACGTTCCAACGAACAGTGCTCGACGATCATTGCGCCACCGAGGTCATCGATCTCGCCTCCGGTGCATTCAAGAACCACTCGGTGGAGTTGAGTTTCGATGCGGACGGCGTGCTGGTCGGCGTGTCGCGCGAGGTCACGGGAGGGGCCGAGGCAGCTGTGGACGCGGTCACCGCTGGGTTCTCGGACGGGATGTCGTGGGCGAAGTCGACCGTGGAGGCGGTTGACGGATTCGCCGACCATCGTGCCGCTGTGCGCAAGGCACGCCTGGAACGGGAACTGGCGCGAGCACGAGCCGAGGTGGAGCTCAACGGGCTCGGTGCGACCACGCACGAAGCTGCTGAGGTCGCGCGGTTGGGGCAACTCGCGGAGATGGCAGGCCACATGGAGACGATCACCCACGCCGGAGCGGATGCCGCGGGCGCGTTGCAGCCACGCGATCCGGCGGCAATGGCGTGGTATCGCGAACCGCCGCCGCCTCGGCCGTAGGCCCACGGAGTGGGACTCACTCGGGCGCTGGACGCCCATTCGTGACGCTGCGTCTGCGCGCCTGCACGAAATGCTCACGCTCGGCGCAGAAGCGTTGGAGTGTCGAGTCCTCAGGGCGTCGCGACGCCGCAGCCCGGTAGAGGTCGGCGGCACGGGTCAGCGCTGCGACTGCATCGGCGTCGCCGACGGCCCCGGACATCGATATCAGCGCAACGGCATGGTCCATCATGACGTCCGGGTCCAGCGGGCAGATGCGACGGCCCACGTGCGCCCAGGCCAAGGCCTTTTCGTGCTCGCCGAGCGAACCGAACGTCTGGCTGATGCCGCGGTACGCATCGAGGATCGTCAACGCGCACAATGAGCAGGGTGGATCGTCCGGACGGTCCCAATGACGATGTGCGGGCGGTACGCGAGACAGCAGGTAGCGGTAGGCGGCATTCACCGCCCAGCCCTGGGCAGCCGTCGCGTTCCGTTGCTCGGCAAGCTGTTCCAGTGATCGGTGGCGCATGACGATGAGCGAGTTCACGAGGCTGACCCGCATCATGTATTCGAGGTCGCCGTCTGGATCGTCGAGCGCACACACTCCGGTGAGCAGTGGCGCCGCGAAACTGGTCGCCGCAAATCCGGCCGGGAGGGGAAGGACGAACTCGCAACGAGCCGACTGGTCGTGGTCGGGAAGTCCGGCGGCCAGCGCGAGATTGTCACCCTGAGCCGTCCGCGACACCACCTCGAATCCGGCGCCGACGCATCGGCGATGCGCCGCCGGGCACACAGTCGCGTCGGAATTGCCGCCCGCTGCGACCAGCGTGGCCGACGCGTCCGAGGCGTCGAGCGAGTCGCACACGGCGCAGGGCCGTTGACACCTGTCCGCCGCGAACAGCGAGACGGTCTCGAGGTACCGATCGATGATCGTCGTCGTGTCCTCGCCCGGGTGATCGACGTCGACGAGGTCGAATGCATCGACGCCGGCCACCGATTCGACGGTGACCGACGTGGTGAACCCCAGACTCAGGTTCAGCAGTTGGCATCCGGCCTCGCGGGCTTTCGATACTGCGTCGGCGACGTTGCTTTGGTGCAGATATCTGGCCGGCCGGACGTCGAACAACTGCAGGGTGGCTTCCGGTGCCACCTCGCTGATGAGTAGCGCGACCGCGGTCCCATGCCCGGCGGTCCGAGTAGGAGGCGCCGCCACACTTGGGGCGATCCGAGACGCGAGGCGGCGAATCGACAGGTCGAAGTCGGTGTCGACGATCCCGACGATTCGACCCGCGCCCCGACGTCCAGCCGAGTGTGCGGATTCGACGGCATCCCACAGTCGCGACGACCGCTCGATCGTCACCGCCTCGGTGGCTGGATCGAAGATTCGGCCGAGGAACGTGCTCACGGCGTCGTCAGATGTGCAGAACGTGCCGACCTGGTCCGAGGTCACACCGCGAATCGTAGTCGGCACGGCGCGCGGCCGCGGTCCCTTCCGCGCCCGACGCTCAGCCCTCGTACCGATACGGCAGGTACTGCACGTTCCAGTGATTGCCGTCGGGGTCATCGAAGTAGACGAAATGGCCCCACGGCTGAACGTCGACCTCGCTGGCGTCGACCCCGGCAGCGATGAGTTGCGCGCGTGCGGCGTTGATGTCGGAGACGCACAGCATGAGCGTGCCGACGTTCGGGCCGGCGCCGTCGACGATGCCCTTGCCGAAGGCGATCGAACAGGCCGAACCGAGCGGGGTCATCTGCACGAAGCGGATGTTGTCGCTCGGAGACTGGTCGTGGTCGGGGTGGAATCCGATCCGGGTGTAGAAATCCTTGGCGCGGTCGACGTCGGTGACGGGCAGGAACGCGACTTCGAGTGTCCAGTCCATGGCGATACTCCTTCTGGATGGTTCGGGTGCAACGAGCTGACGTCAGTCTGACTCGCATAGCGGACACTTACGGTCCTCGATTGGCGGCCCGGACGGATTTCGCGGTCGGCGCGTCGCCGGCCGAGGACGGGCGCATGCCGGGTCCGCGCAATATCCTGAGCGATGTGCACCCCGATCGGCCGGTGACCATCTTCGGTCCGGATTTCCCGTTCGCCTACGACGACTGGATCACGCATCCGGCCGGGATCGGGTCCGTGCCCGCCGAGGCCCTCGGCTCCGAGGTCGCGGTGATCGGCGCCGGGATGGCGGGCATGGTGGCCGCCTACGAGCTGATGAAGGTCGGGCTGCGGCCGGTGGTCTACGAACCGGAGCGCATCGGGGGCCGACTGCGGTCCGAACACTTCGTGCCGGGCGAGCCGGAGGTCGCCGAACTCGGTGGGATGCGGTTCCCGATCTCGTCGTCGACCTTCTTCCACTACGTCGACACCTTCGGCCTGCGCTCGCGGCCCTTTCCCAATCCGCTGACCACGGCGGCCGGCTCCACCGTCATCGACCTCGGTGGTGAAACGCTCTACGCGCGCACCCTGGCCGACCTTCCGCCCATCTACACCGAGATCGAAAAGGCCTGGGACAGTGCGCTCGAACGCGTCGCCGGCTTCTCCGCCCTGCAAGAGGCCATCCGCGACCGCGACACCGCTCGCCTCAAAGAGTTGTGGGACCGGCTGGTGGTGGAGTGGGACGACCGCAGCTTCTACGACTTCCTGGCTACCTCCGACGAGTTCGGGTCGTTGTCCTTCCGGCATCGGGAGTTGTTCGGACAGGTCGGATTCGGCACCGGCGGATGGGATTCCGACTTCGCCAACTCCATGTTGGAGATTCTGCGCGTGGTGGTCACCAACTGCGACACCGAGCAGCACCTGATCGTCGGCGGCGTCGAACAGCTGCCGCGCCGTCTCTGGTCGGACAGCCCGGCCCGCATCCGGTACTGGCCGGTCGGTACGAGCCTGTCGTCGCTGCACAGCGGCGTCCCGCGCGCCGGTGCGGCCGCGATCCGCCGCGTCGGGCCGGGTCGGATCGAGGTCGTCGACCGCTGGGGTGACGCCCGCGAGTTCCCGGCCGTTGTGGCGACCTGTCAGGCCTGGTTGCTCTCCACCGAGATCGACTGCGACGAGAGCTTGTTCAGCCAGGACCTGTGGATGGCGCTGGACCGGACCCGCTACATGCAGTCGTCGAAGACGTTCGTGATGGTGGACCGGCCGTTCTGGACCGACCGTGACCCGACGACCGGTCGTGACCTGCTGAGCATGACGCTCACCGACCGACTCACCCGCGGCACCTATCTGTTCGACAACGGCCCTGACCGGCCGGGCGTGATCTGCCTGAGTTACAGCTGGATGAGCGACGCGCTCAAGGTACTACCGCATCCGGTGGAGAAGCGGGTGTCGCTGATGCTCGACGCCCTGCGCAAGATCTACCCCGACGTCGACATCGCCGAACACATCGTCGGCCGCCCGATCACCATCTCCTGGGAGGACGAGCCGCACTTCCTGGGTGCGTTCAAGGGTGCGCTGCCCGGGCATTACCGTTACAACACCCGGATGTACGGCCACTTCTACGGTCAGGAACGCCTCCCCGACGCCGAACGGGGTATCTTCATCGCCGGCGACGACGTGTCGTTCATGCCGGCGTGGGTGGAAGGTGCGGTGCAGACCGCACTCAACGCCGTCTGGGGCGTCTTGCACCACTTCGGCGGCGGCAGTCATCCCGACAACCCCGGCCCCGGTGACCGCTACGGCGAACTCGGACCGATCGACATCGGCGGGTGAGGGCGATGCCGGACCACACCGACTCACGACGGATTGCGCTCTGGCAGTGCGAGTCCCACCCACAGCAGGTCGAGGACAACCTGGCTCGGCTGGACGCGACCGCGGGTGCGGCGGCCGACCGTGGAGCGCAGCTGCTGATCGCCCCGGAGATGACGATCACCGGCTACGCCATCGGTCCCGAGGCGGCCGATCTCCTCGCCGAACCGCCGGATGGGCCAGTGGCCCAGCGGGTCCGCGACATCGCCAGACGTCACGGCATCGCCATTCTGTACGGCTGTGTGGAGCGCGCCGGCGACGGTCGGCGCTACAACGCGATCCGCCTCGTGGATCGACACGGCACCGCGCTCGCCACCCATCACAAGACGCAGCTCTTCGGTGACCTCGACCGGCACATGGTGGCGCCCGGTTCGACTCGTCCGCCCGTCGTCGAGTGGTCCGGATGGCGAGTAGGCCTGCTGACCTGTTACGAGGTCGAGTTCCCCGAACTGGTCCGGTCCTGCGCCGTGCGGGGAGCGGACCTGATCTGCGTACCCACCGCGAACATGATCGAGTACGACGTGGTGCCCGACGTGCTGTTGCCGGCCCGCGCGCTGGAGAGTCAGGTGTACATTGCCTACGCCAATTACTCTGGGGCAGAGAATGATCTGGTGTATGGCGGGCGCAGCACGGTGGTGGCCCCGACGAGTGCGATACTGGCCCGCGCGGACCGCACGCCCGAACTGATCGTCGTCGATCTCGATCGCGGGGTGCTCGATCAGTCGCGGGAGAACTATCCGTATCTCCGCGATCTGAGAACGGATGTGTGCTGATCGGCGAGTGGGTCGATCGCCAAATGCGTTACAACCAAGTCGAAATTGTCTCTGGACAGTCGCCGATCCGTACCCTACGGTAGCGATACACATCGAACTTACTAACGGGTAGGGGCCGGTGTGGAGGGGGTCGGTAGCGGTATCCATCGGCGATCACCGATGGATTCCGTCATCTCCGACAAGCGATGTGAGATTCTTCGAGGCTGACGCCGTGAGGGTCAGCTGCCGTTCGATCGTCATGTATCTGGTGTCGGGGCTGGGCATGGCCGACGCGATTGCACGTCCGATGACGGGGGAGGGGCCATGCCCGACACATTGTCACCACAGTTCCGCGGCCGGGCCGACACGCCACGTCGACTCCCGGCGCTACTCGAGGCGGTCGAGATCGATGAACGCATCGTGATCCCGGGGCTCGACGCACTCCTCGACGCTCCGCAGGACTTCGCACTGACCTTCGACGCGTCGATCGCGCTGTCGGCGATGCTACGCACACACGCTCACCGGATCGGTGTGCTCAAGCAGATGGCCGCCCAGGTGATCGACGAGAAAGGGTGTCGGCCACTGGATCTGGCAGAGATCCCGGCATCTCTTCCGGTGCGGGAGATCGAGGACATCGCCGCGGCCCCGCGCTGGGCCACCGATCCGCACGGGCTGGCAGTCGTCCGCGTCGCGTTCGCCTTCGTTGCGGTCCATGCGCTCACTGATCCGACCGACTGCCACACCGCCTCGCGCGCACTGCATCTGCGTCCGCGGCCGCTGCACGATGACCGCGCGCTGCTGCGGAAAGTGCTGAGCGCGGCGATGCCCATGCTCGACGATCGTTCGGCGGGTTTGCTGTCGATCCACCTCAGCAAGGCGAGCACCTTCTTCGCCGATGCGGACCATGTGCGGCGGTCGGCGCCGTCCGGCGTGCGCGCGTCCGAGGGTCCATCATGGTCGCTCCTCGACTACAACCCGGACGCCCTGCGCGAAAGCTGCCGCGCCATCGGGCTCCGCGACGTCTCGGTGCGGCTCGCGGCACGACAGTCGCGCTGACCGGCAACGATGAGCTGATCGTGGTTCGGATGACGATCGTTCACCGGATGTGTCATGCACTACTTTACAAGCGCACAGCTTTACCCTAGCGTAGGTTACGCGACGGTAAGCTACTTGGCGGTAAGGAAGCGGTGAGGTGCGTATGCGCAGGTCACGTGGTGTTCCGCCGGAGGGCTGAGCCGCGGTGACCGCCGGAGTGACTCCGTGCTGAGTCGCGATGTCGCACCATGTCCACCAGGGTGCGCACCCCGGACGGGTCGATTTCGGTGGACGGGCGTTCTGCTCTGTCCTGGCCGATCTCGACCAGCACGCGTCGACGCAGGGGAGGGCGTCGTTCGAGGGGTCGGGTCGGGCGACTACGTTGCCGGGGGGCAACCGGTCGCCCGACCCGACGCGGTCGCGGAACGACGTGTGCGGCAAGCGCACCGCAGTAGGCTGGTCGGGTGGCCGATGCAGCGCGACGCCATCGATGGCTGATCCACGTCGACCTGGATCAGTTCCAGGTCTCCGTCGAACGCCTGCGCAGCCCGGAGCTCGTCGACGTGCCGGTGATCGTGGGAGGCAACGGCGATCCGACCGAGGCGCGCAAGGTGGTCACCTGCGCGTCCTACGAGGCCCGCGCCGTCGGTGTGCGCGCCGGGATGTCGTTGCGCGCGGCTCATCGCAAGATGCCCGACGCGGTCTATCTGCCGCTCGATGTGCCCGCCTACGATGTGGCGTCCGCCGACGTCATGGCTGTCCTGCGTGCCAGCGGTCACCCGGTCGAGGTGTGGGGCTGGGACGAGGCCTACCTGGGTGTGGACCCGGTCGACGATGCCGCCGCGCACGACCGCGCGACGATCGGTGAGCTCGCCCGGCGCATCCGCACCGACGTGTTCACCCGGACCGGCCTGCACTGCTCGATCGGCATCTCCGACAACAAACAGCGAGCCAAGATGGCCACCGGATTCGCGAAGAAGCCGGAGCCTGCCGCAGTGGACCTCGCGCCGTTCCACATCGAGAAGGTCTACCTGCTCGACGAGCAGAACTGGCTGCCTCTCATGGGCGAGCGGGCCTGTCGTGAACTGTGGAGCGTGGGGCCCAAGACGGCGGCGAAGCTCAGCTCCCACCGCGTGGACACCGTCGAGCAACTGATCGCCACCCCGCGCGAGGAACTGATAGAGATCTTCGGGCCGCATCAGGGCAACTGGCTCTACGTGCTCTGCCGGGGTGGCGGTGACGCCACGATCACCGAGGAACCCTGGCTGGCGCGCTCGCATTCCAAGTCCCGCACCTATCCGACCGACTTCACCGATCCGGACGAGATGCGTTTGGCTGCTCTCGAACTCACGCGAGACCTGCTGACCGAGATCTTGTCCGAGCAACGCGTGGTGTTCCGGGTGGCCGTCACGGTGCGGACCACCACCTTCTACACCCGGACCAAGTCGCGAAAGCTCCCCGCGCCGACGACTCGCTACGACGACATCGCGCCGGTCGTCGGTGAACTGCTGGGGGATTTCGAGCTCGACAGGCCGGTGCGGTTGCTCGGTGTGCGGTGCGATCTGGTGATGCCGGAGGAGGACTGATGCGCATGTGGCTGCGCGCACTGCTCATCTCGGTCGTCACGGCGGCCGCGGGATTCGTCGCGCCGGCGGTGGCCGCGCCCGGACCGCTGCCGGTGGCTTACGACTTCACCGCCGGTATCCGTGCCGAGCTCGCCGAACCCGGTGGGTCGCTGCCGGGCACCAACGACGTCGGTTGCCGGCCATCGCGTGCCCACCCGCGCCCGGTGATCCTGGTGCACGGCACCGGCGGGGGACGGCAGACGAACTGGGCCACGCTCGCCCCGGTCCTGCACAACGCCGGCTATTGCGTGTTCGCGTTGACCTACGGGTCGTTGTCGACGGTGTGGCCGGCCTCGGCGCTCGGCGGTCTGGGGCCGAAGGTCGACAGCGCCTGGCAGGTCAAGTCGTTCGCCGATGCGGTCATGGCGGCAACGGGGGCGCGTCAGGTGGACATCGTCGGCCATTCGCAGGGCACCGAGATCCCGACCTACTGGATGAAGTATCTCGGCGGGCGGGACAAGGTCGGGCACTATGTGTCGCTGGCGCCGTACTGGCGGCAGGATCCCGACACCGACGACAGCCGCGGAGAGGCGATCGACATGTTCCGTCGGGCGCTCGGCATCCCGCGACCTTCGTATCCGGCCTGCCCCGAGTGCGCCGCACCACCCGCCGACGCATCGTTCAATCAGGCGGTGCGGCAACCGACTCCGTATCTGCCCGGGGTGGCCTACACCAACATCGTGACCCGCGACGACGAGATCGTGACGCCGTACAGCAGCGGGATTCTCGACGGCCCGCCCGGCACCGACGTCACCAACATCGTCGTCCAGGACGGTTGCCCGATCGACCGGTCCGACCATGCCTCGATCACCTCGAACCGACGCAGCGCGGCACTGGTGCTCGGCGCGCTCGATCCCGCCCACGCACCACCGGTGCCGTGCATCCCGGTGCCGCCTTTCACCGGCGCCTGACCCGCACCAGCCCGTCGCCATGCGACCACTCGCGCGCCCGGCTGTCCTTCGCGCGCGCAGTTTCGCGCGCGGGTGATCGCTGGACGCGCGATGTCACTCGCGCGGGATGCGGACGCCGACGAGCCGGGCGTCCGGGTCGACGTCGAGGCCGACGCGATCCCAGTCGGTGCCCACGGTGACGACTGCATAGGCGGAGGTGGGGAAGCGCTCGATGTAGCCGTCGGCGTCGAGGGTGAGCGCGGTGGCCGGCATACCCGGCTCATGCCCGACCACCATGACCGTCGACGCCTTGGCGGGTGCATACACCCGAACGGCCTCGAGCACCTCGTGGGGAGATCCGCCATAGACATCGTCGACATAGACCACCGGAGCGTCGACGCCGGTGCGGTCGAGGGTCTGCCGGGTGCGGGTGGCCGTGGAACAGATGACCGCGTCGATGCGCAGTCCCTCGTCGGTCATCCAGCGCCCGGCCAGCGCTGCCTCGCGGCGACCGCGGGCGGCCAATGGCCGATCGTGGTCACCGACACCGGCGGGATATCCGGACTTGCCGTGCCGCATCAGCACGAGTGTGCGGCTCATGCGGCACCGCTGACGGTTCGTCGTGCATCGGGGTCGTCGGCGATGACCCGGAGCAACGACACGGTGGCACGCCACGCCGCGGCCTCCTGGCGGCAGTAGGCCGCCTGCTCGTCGTTGCCCGACGACAGGTGCTCGTCGGCCAGCTCGTCGAACTCGAGGCATTCGTCGACGGCCTCGGCGATCAGGTCGACGACGGCTTCCGGCGAGGTGCACACCCGGACGATGGCCTCGCCGTCGAGGGTCATCAGGCGTTCGAGATCGGACTGGTACCGCATGCCTTCCAACTTACGACGCTGAGCCGACACGATGCGGTATCCACACCGTGAACAGGGCAATTCCGGGGTGATTGAACAGCGCGAGGTGAACGCTAGGGTAGGGCGAGTGCATACCTGGGTTCCCGCGCTGCTGTCTGTGACGGCGGCGGTGCTGATCGCGGGTGGCACCGTGATGCGGCAGCGGTCCTCGTATGCCAGCGGCGCGATCGCCCGGGGTTGGTGGCTGGGTGCGGTCGTCGCGGTGATCGGGTTCGGCGCGCAAGCAGCCGCGCTCGGACTCGGATCGATCCTGCTGGTGCAACCGCTGGTGGTACTCGCGATTCTGTTCGCGCTGCCGATGGAGGCCTGGGCCGACCACCGGTGGCCGCTGCGGATCGAGTGGGCGTGGGGAGCGGTACTCGTCGCCTGCGTCACCGTGTTCCTGGCCATCTCGCGGCCCGAACCGTCCGAACGACGGCCGGACGAACTGCTGGTCGTGCTCACTGTCGGGGCGGTCATCCTGGGCGTGGCCGTTTGTGTCATCGTGGCCGAGCGGTCGAACCGGCACTACAAGTCGCTCTGCTATGGAATCGCGGCGGGAACCCTGTTCGGGGTGTCGGCGTTGCTGGTCAAAGCGGTCGCGGTACGGCTGGTCCACGATCTCGACCGAGCCCTGCTGTACCCGGAGCTGTACCTGTTCGCGATCGTCGGCGCCACGGCGATCCTCATGCAGCAGCGCGCGTTCGGGGCCGGCGAACTGCAGACGTCGTTTCCCGCGCTGACCGTGATGGAACTGGCGGTGTCGATGGCGCTCGGGGTGGTGTTGCTCGGCGAGAACCTCAAGGTCTCGGTGCCGACGGCGTTGTTCCTCGGCGCGGTGCTCGCCGTGATGGTGCGAGCCGTCCTGGAGCTGACGAAGCTCGCCGCGGTGCGCGCGGAGGAGATCGCGCATCGCGCGCACCGAACGGGCGGATCGAGCGTCAGCTGACCGAGACCGGATCGATGAGGCCGCTGATGCCGCGGGCCCACTCTCCGGCCAGCTTCGCCGGGGTGATCTCCGACGAGTAGTCGTGGCGGGCGTGCTCGCCCACCTGGGTGGCGCCGCGAGAGCCGAGCAGGTCGGCGATGATCTCGCCGCCCCGGTTGAAGGTCTCCTCGTAGACGGTGTCACCGAGTCCGAACACGGCGAACCGCAGGCCCGTCAGGTCGGGGTCGGCGTCGGCGAGTTCCTCGGCGAACGGTTCGGCTCCGGTCGGCAGCTCACCCTCGCCGTACGTCGAGCAGATGACGACCAGGAAATCCGCCGGGTCGAGATCCTCGACGGCGAACTCGCTCATGTCGTAGATCGACGGGTCGTGCTCGGCGGCGAGCACATCGGCGATGGCGTCGGCGACCACTTCGCTGTTGCCGGTCTCGGTGCCGTAGAGGATGACGACGGACATGGCAGTTATCCCTTTCGATGTTGCGCTCTCGATCGTCGCGAGTCTAGTAGGTGAGGCTACCCTAACTCCAAGTCGCGAATCAATCCGCAGGTGAGAGGGGGTTGCGAAAATACTTGGATGTCCTACTATTAATGCGGAAGCCGGTCATCCCGGTATTGCCCCGACTCTCGAATCAGGTGATCTTCTCGTGTCCACTACAGACGCTGACGTCCGTTCCATTCCGCACTACCTGAACGGTGCCGCGGTCCCGGCCACCGACGGCCGCTTCGCCGATGTGTTCAATCCCAGTACGGGACAGGTCGCCGCCAAGGTGCCGCTGGCCACCACCGCCGAGGTCGACGCCGCGGTCGCCACCGCCGTCGAGGCGCAGCGTGAGTGGGCCGCCTGGAATCCGCAACGCCGCGCCCGCGTCCTGATGCGGTTCGTCGACATCGTCAACCAGAACGCCGACGAACTGGCCACCCTGTTGTCGCTGGAGCACGGCAAGACCCACGCCGACGCCAAGGGCGACATCCAGCGCGGTATCGAGGTCATCGAGTTCGCCATCGGTATCCCGCACCTGCTGAAGGGGGAGTTCACCGAGGGCGCCGGCTCGGGCATCGACGTGCACTCCGTCCGTCAGCCGCTCGGTGTGGTCGCCGGCATCACCCCGTTCAACTTCCCGGCGATGATCCCGCTGTGGAAGGCCGGTCCGGCGCTGGCCTGCGGCAACGCGTTCATCCTCAAGCCCAGCGAGCGGGATCCGTCGGTGCCGGTGAAGCTCGCCGAGTACTTCACGCAGGCGGGACTGCCCGACGGTGTCTTCCAGGTCGTCCACGGCGACAAGGAGTCGGTCGATGCCCTGCTGAACAACCCCGACGTCCAGGCATTCGGCTTCGTGGGCAGCTCCGACATCGCGCAGTACATCTATTCGACCGCCGCCGCCAACGGCAAGCGCTCGCAGTGCTTCGGCGGCGCCAAGAACCACATGATCATCATGCCCGACGCCAACCTCGACCAGGTCGCGGACGCATTGATCGGTGCCGGCTACGGCAGCGCCGGCGAGCGCTGCATGGCCATCAGCGTCGCGGTTCCGGTGGGAGAGCAGACCGCAGAACGTTTGCGCGCCAAGCTCGTCGACAAGGTCAACGCGTTGCGGGTGGGCCACAGCCTCGACCCGAAGGCCGACTACGGGCCGCTCGTCACCGCCGCCGCGCTCGAGCGGGTCAAGGGCTACATCGCCAAGGGGGTCGAGGAAGGTGCCGAGCTGGTCATCGACGGCCGGGAGCGCACCAGCAACGACCAGTCCTACGGCGACGAGGACATCTCGAACGGCTTCTTCATCGGACCGACCCTGTTCGACCACGTCACCAAGGACATGACGTCCTACACCGATGAGATCTTCGGGCCGGTGCTGCAGATCGTGCGGGCCGGCGACTACGAGGAGGCGCTCGCGCTCGCCTCGGATCACCAGTACGGCAACGGCGTCGCGATCTTCACCCAGGACGGCGACGCCGCCCGCGACTTCACCGCGCGGGTCAACGTCGGCATGGTCGGCGTGAACGTCCCGATCCCGGTTCCGGTGGCCTACTACACCTTCGGTGGTTGGAAGCGCTCCGGTTTCGGCGACCTGAACCAGCACGGACCGGCGTCGATCCAGTTCTACACCAAGACCAAGACCATCACGTCCCGGTGGCCGTCGGGCATCAAGGATGGCGCCGAGTTCGTCATCCCGACGATGGACTGAGTCCCTCGGTACCCGCGACGTAAGAGAGCATCCTTCGCATGACGATCATCACCGACAGCGGTCTCGACGCGGACGAACGCGTCATCGTCGAGACCGCCGCCGGGTTCGCGGCCAAGAAGTTGGCGCCTTTCGCCCTGGAATGGGATGAGGGCCACCACTTTCCGGTCGACGAACTCCGCGAGGCCGCCGAACTCGGTATGGCCGCCATCTACTGTTCCGAGGACGTCGGTGGCAGCGGTCTGCGCCGCCTCGACGGCGTCCGCATCTTCGAGCAGCTGGCCTACGCCGACCCCGCCGTCGCGGCCTTCCTGTCCATCCACAACATGTGCACGTGGATGGTCGACAAGTACGGCACCGCCGAGCAGCGCGAACAGTGGGTGCCGCGCATGGCCTCGATGGAGGCCGTCGCCAGCTACTGCCTCACCGAACCGGGCGCCGGATCGGATGCGGCCGCGTTGGCGACGCGTGCGGTGCGCTCCGGTGACGACTACGTTCTCACCGGCGTCAAACAATTCATCTCCGGCGCCGGCGCCAGCGACGTGTACGTCCTGATGGCTCGCACCGGCGACAGCGGCCCTCGTGGCATCTCCACGTTCATCGTCGAAAAAGACACGCCCGGACTGAGTTTCGGCGCACAGGAGCGCAAGATGGGTTGGCATGCCCAGCCCACCGCGCAGGTCATCCTCGACGAGGTACGGGTGCCGGCCGCCAACCTGCTCGGCGGGCAGGAGGGGATCGGCTTCGGTATCGCCATGAACGGACTCAACGGGGGACGGCTCAACATCGCCGCGTCGTCGTTGGGTGGGGCGCAAGCCGCCTTCGACCGTGCGGCGAGCTACGTGGCCTCGCGCAAGGCGTTCGGCGGCGCGCTGATCGACGAACCGACGATCCGGTTCACCCTCGCTGACATGGCGACGTCGTTGGAGGCGTCGCGGTTGATGCTGTGGCAGGCCGCTTCGGCGCTCGACAACGACGCACCGGACAAGGTGGAGAAGTGTGCGATGGCCAAGCGCTTCGTCACCGACAACTGCTTCACCGTGGCCGACCAGGCGCTGCAACTCCACGGCGGCTACGGATATCTCAATGAATACGGTCTGGAGAAGATCGTCCGCGATCTGCGGGTGCATCGGATACTGGAAGGCACCAACGAGATCATGCGTGTGGTGGTCGGCCGATCGATCGCCACACGGTATCGGGACAACTGAACCCCAGACCACTGGGTGACATCACAAGACTGGGAGATTCGACAATGACGACGATTGCCTTCCTCGGCCTCGGCAACATGGGCGGCCCGATGGCTGCCAACCTGGTGAAGGCCGGCCACACCGTGCACGGATTCGATCCGGTGCCCGAGGCAGTGAAGACGGCGCAGGGCAACGGTATCGAGACGTTCCCGACGGCCGTGGAGGCCGTGGCCGCGGCCGAGGTGGTGATCACCATGCTGCCCAGCGGCGCCATCGTGAAGAGCCTCTACACCGAGATCCTGCCCGCGACCCAAACCGGTGCGCTGTTGATCGACAGCTCCACCATCTCCGTCGACGACGCCCGCGCCATCCACGAGCAAGCCGCTGAGCACGGGTTCGCCCAGCTCGACGCCCCGGTCTCGGGCGGGGTGAAGGGTGCCACCGCAGGCACGCTGGCCTTCATGGTCGGTGGCGAGGACGAGGCGTTCAGCGCGGCTCGACCCACGCTGGAACCGATGGCCGGCAAGGTGATCCACTGTGGTGCCGCCGGTGCCGGGCAGGCGGCGAAGGTCTGCAACAACATGGTGTTGGCCGTGCAGCAGATCGCTGTGGGCGAGGCGTTCGTACTCGCGGAGAAACTGGGCCTGTCCGATCAGGCGCTCTACGACGTCATCACCGGCGCCACCGGCAACTGCTGGGCCGTGCAGACCAACTGCCCGGTACCCGGACCGGTCCCGACCTCGCCGGCCAACAACGATTACAAGCCCGGATTCGCCACCGCGCTGATGAACAAGGACCTCGGTCTGGCGCTCGACGCGATTGGCAGCACCGGCTCCCGCGCCCCGCTCGGCACCCACGCCGCGCAGATCTACAAGTCGTTCGCCGAACAGCACGGCGACCTCGACTTCAGCGCCATCATCAAGACCCTGCACTAGTTCGAATGGCGCCGGGCCCGCACTCGCTCCGGGCCTCCTCGCTGCGCTCGTCGATCCTCACTCGGCGACCCGGACGCTGGATCAATGTCCGTGAGCATCACCGCTCGTCGCCGTCGGCTGGATAATCCATCCGAGCAGGCTCAGCGGTGATCCGGATGGACACCGAAAGCAGATCCTGTCGTCAGAAGTCGCCGGCGTTGTGGCGCAGCGACTGAATGGCTTTCACCATCGAGCCCATCTCGTCGTCGGTCATCCCGACCGCGCCGAACACCTCCGCATTGAGCGTCGCGGTGGCGTCCTCGACCGTGGAGCGGCCGAGGTCGGTGATCTCCACCAGCGTCGTCCGGCCATCGGTGGGGTGGGGGACGCGCCGGACGAGGTTCGCCTCTTCCAGCCGACGGATCGCGTGCGTCACGCTGGTGACGTGCACCTGCAGCCGGTCACTCGCCTTGGTGATCGGCAACGCACCCTGTCGTGAAAAGGCCAGCAGGCGAAGCAGTTCGAAGCGCGAGAAACTCAGATCGTACGGGCGCAGCGCACCTTCGACGCGGGCGAGCAGTATCTGATGCGCCCTCATGATGGAGGTCACCGCGACCATCCCGTCGGCCACATCCCCCCATCCGGCGTCCGCCCAGTTCTGTCGTGCCTCGGCGATCGGGTCGAAACGCATACTGCGGCCTGCCATGCTCACACCCTATCGGCGATCGGCGCATCGGTCGGCCGCGGTTCCTCCCCCGGGTATCGCTTCACTCGCCAGCTGCCGCCGGAGAACGAACTGATACCCGGGGGAGGAACAACGCGGCGGCGGGCGCGGCGTCAGTGGCTGGGCGTGTGCTCCATGAGCATCTCGATAGCGCCGACGATGGTGTCCACCAGGCCGGCCACGGTGTGATCGCCGAGTTCACCCCGCTGCTCGTCGGAGCGCATCATGATCACCGACTCCACCAGCCGGAAGGGCAGCAGTGCACGCGTATCCGATGCCGTGCCGAGTGTCGCGGCCGCGAGGGTCTCATAGGCGCCGGCCAGTTCCTGGCGGGCGGCGCGGAACTCACCGAAGCGGTCATCGGCCAGCTCGGGCAGCAGATACAGGGCGCCGAGGTTCCAGCGGGCGGCGGCCAGTTGGGTGATGTCGTAGCGGGCGAGGTCCAGTAACCGGCGGAGCGGCGCGTCGTCGGCCCGCAGCAGTTCGCGGGCATGCTCCACCGACGGGTCGACGGTGGTCGCCAGCAAAGCCGCGAGGATGTCGTCCTTGGTCTTGAAGTAGTGGTACAGCGATGCCTGCCGCACCCCGACGGCGTCGGCGATCATTCGGGTCGATGTCCCGGTGTAGCCATGTCGGGTGAACAGTTCGGCGGCCGCGTCGAGGATCTCCTCGCGTGCGGTGTCGCCATGACGCCGTGGCTTGACCAGACGCGGACGGCCCGGGCCGGCGGTGCCCGGCGATGCTGACGGCCGCGACGCCATGAAGTCCTCGTTTCTGCCCGTGCCGACGGTGTGGCACCCAACTCCCAACCACCCTAACGCACCCGTGTTGCGGAGCCGGCAACCCGCTGACCTGCGCGATGTAACACACTTGTAGCATGTGTTTCCATTTGCGAAACAATTCTGTCACTTGATAGAAATTGCCCGGAGGTTATCTATCACCTGACAGATACGCCGCTCACTGTGGAGCCGACGCACCGACCTCACTTAGAGAGATGACGAGAATGACCTCCACCGCCATCACGCCACCGCCCACGCCACCCGGACCCCCGGGAGGCGACGCCGACGACCTGTCGGAGTTCGGCTACGACCAGCAGTTGCATCGCTCGCTCGGTAAGTTCGCCTCCTTCGCCGCCGGCTTCTCGTTCGTGTCGATCCTGACGACGATCTTCCAGCTGTTCGGTCTCGGCTTCGGTTTCGGCGGCCCGGCATTCTTCTGGACCTGGCCGATCGTCTATGCGGGCCAGTTCCTCGTCGCGCTGTGCTTCGCCGAGATCGCGGCGCGGTACCCGATCTCCGGCGCCATCTATCAGTGGTCACGACGGATGGGCGGCGAAGTGATCGGCTGGTTCGGCGGCTGGTTCATGATGATCGCCCAGATCGTCACCGCGTCCGCTGCGGCCATCGCGCTACAGGTCGTGTTGCCGTCGATATGGAGTGGGTTCCAGGTCATCGGCGACGACCCCACACTGACCAGCACCAGCGGCGCCGCCAATGCCGTCCTGCTCGGGTCGATCCTGCTGGTCATCGTCACCGCCATCAACTGTGTCGGCATCTCCTGGATGAGCCGCATCAATAACATCGGGGTGACCTGTGAGCTGGTCGGTGTCGTCGCCGTGGTGCTCGCGCTGTTCACCCACGCCCAGCGCGGCCCAGACGTGGTCTTCGACACCGGCATCCCCGGCCAGCAGCCCGGCTACATCTGGGCCTTCATCGTCTCCGGCCTGATGGCCGCCTATGTGATGGTCGGATTCGGTTCGGCCGGCGAACTCGCCGAGGAGACCCGCAACCCACGCCGGGTCGCCCCGCGCACCATCCGGCTGGCCTTGACCGTGTCCGCGATCGGTGGTGGGCTGATGCTGCTCGGCGCACTGATGGCCGCTCCCACCCTCGACGAACAACTCGCCATCGGCGGTCTGCCCTACGTGCTGGACTCGGTGCTCGGCAGCTTCTGGGGCAAGGTCCTGCTGTGCGACGTCGCGGTGGCCATCTTCATCTGTACCCTGGCGATCCAGACCGCGTGCTCACGCCTGATGTTCTCGATGGCCCGCGACGGCCGGCTGCCGTTCTCCAAGACGCTGTCGCATGTCAACGCGCGCACCGGAACCCCGATCGCACCGGCGATCCTGATCGGTGTGCTGTGTGTCGGCATCCTGCTCGTCAACGTCGGCAACTCGGCGATCTTCGCCACGCTGGCCAGCGTCTGCATCATCCTGATCTACCTCGCCTACCTGGCGGTGACCGGACCGATGCTGTACCGCCGATTCCAGGGCTGGCCCACCGATCGGGCCGCCGTCGACGCCGAGGGCAAGAAGCTGTTCACGATGGGATGGTTCGGGATCGTCGTGAACCTGCTCGCCGTGGTCTACGGCACGCTGATGGTCATCAACCTGGCCTGGCCGCGCGCCGAGGTGTTCGACCCCGCCGGCGACATGCCGATCCTGCGCTGGGCCGGCCCGATCTGCATCGCCATCACCGTGCTCGTCGGCATCGCGTGCTTCCCTCGCGGCAAGGAACACCCCAAGCCCGTCACCTCGCCAACCGCCGACCGGGCAGCCGCGGGCCGCTAGGTCCAGATCGCTTTCTCGACAACGCTACTCAGGAGTTTCATCATGACCACCACCACCGCCGACGGCACCGCGACCACTGCGGGAGCCCGCGAACACGCCCGGTCCCAGGCCGGCACCATCACCGACTCCATGCCGGTGGTACCGGCTGCCAACTGGCCGAACCCACCCGCCGGCGTCAACGCCGCCCGACTGACCTGGGCCGAAACAGTCCCCGGCGGCCGCTACACCAGCAAGGTGCTGGCCCGCGGCACCCGCCTGCGTCTGCGTGACGTCACCGGCTCGGCCTGCGCCCACCTCCTGCTCTGGCGGGCCGATGCGCCGTGGGAACGGCTCAACGTCGCCGACACCGTGAAGGTGCCCTGGCAGGCCTACCTGTCGACGGGACACCCGCTGCTGAGTGATCAGGGCCGGGCGCTGGCCACCGTCGTCGCCGACGACTCCGGTCACCACGACGCGCTGTGCGGAACCAGCACGCTGGCCGGAAACATCGCGAAATACGGTGACGGGCTGGCACACTCGGACAGCCCGGCCGGGCGCGAACTGTTCACCCTGGCCGCTGCCAAACACGGACTCACCCCGACCGATGTGGCGCCGTCGCTGTCGTTCTTCCACGGCGTCGTGGTCGAGTCCGACGGCGCGCTGACCTCGAAGGGAACCGCGGGGCGGGACAAGACGGTCGACCTGATCCTGCACTTGCCGTGCGTGGTGGCCGTCGTCAACACCGCCCACCCGCTCGATCCGTCGCCGAAGTTCGACACCGGACCGCTCGAGGTCGTGGCCTGGCAGGCCCCCGGCGACCTCGACGAGTTGCTCGGCACCGTCGCCGACACCGACCCCGAGTACCAGCGTGCCGTCGCGAACTCCGAAGATGTCTGGGCCGCAGCCCATTTCTGACCCGTCACCCCACCGCCCGTCCGCTGGTCGAGTAGCCCCGAGCGAGCGCAGCGAGCCCGAGGCGTATCGAGACCAACCACCTGAACGGATAGATGCATGACCACCGAACTCACCACCGATCCCCGCGAACTGGCCCTGGTGCCCGGCGAGATCATCACCGACGCCGTCATCGGCGACCGCGCGCCGTGGACCGGCGTCGTTGCCGCCGGCGACGTGCTGACCATCGTCGACCTCCACGGCAACCAGGCCGTCGACACCCTGTTCTACGGCGGCCAGGACCACACCATCCGATACTCGGCGCAGGCCACCATCGCCGCCCAGGGCAACATCTTCCTGACCACCGGCAGCGTGATCCGCGACCAGGAATCCCGGCCGATGATGACCATCGTCGGTGACGAGGTCGGCAATCACGACACTCTCGGCGGCGCGTGCTCCCAGGAATCGAACACGCTGCGCTACGGCCACCACACCAAACACCAGCACGCGTGTGTGGAGAATTTCCTCATCGGCGGCGCGAAACACGTTCTCGGGAAACGAGATCTGGTCGGCAACGTCAACTTCTTCATGAATGTGCCGGTCGATCCCGACGGCTCTCTCGGCATCGTCGACGGGCTGTCCGCGCCGGGCAAGCGTCTCGCACTGCGCGCCGAGGTCGACACGCTGGTGCTGATCTCCAACTGCCCGCAGATCAACAACCCCTGCAACGGATTCGACCCGACGGCAGTCCGGGTCATCGTCACTCGCCCCGCGGTCTGACCCGCCCATCACCTGCCTTCTACACACGAGGAGCTTCGAGACCATGGCCACCATCACCGTTCTCCGCGCGGGGCCACAGACCACGATCCAGGACTGGCCCGGCCGGATCGGCTACTGGAAAGTCGGCGTCCCGCCGTCCGGTCCGATGGACGACCTCTCGTTCCGCCTGGTCAACAAGGCCGTCGGCAACGCCGGCGCCGCCGCCGGGCTGGAGGCGACGATGATGGGCCCGGCCCTGCGGTTCGACGTCCCTGCGGTGATCGCGGTGGGTGGTGCACCCGCACCGGTCACCGTGTCCGGACGTCCGGTGGCGCAGTGGGTGCCGGTGCCGGTCGCCGCGGGTGACGTCCTCGACGTCGGCGCGGCCGCCGACCTCGGCATGCGCATCTACATCGCGGTGTCCGGTGGTATCGAGGCCGAGGACTACCTGGGCAGTCGCTCGACCTTCACCATGGGACGCTTCGGCGGCAAAGACGGCCGCAACCTCGCCGACGGTGACGAGCTGTCGCTGACCGACACCCAGACCGGGCAGCCGCGCCGCGTGCTGTCCGACGAGCAGCCCGCCTTCACCCACGCATGGGAACTCGGCGTGACGGTCGGCCCGCACAGTGCACCGGAGTTCTTCACGCCCGAGGACATCGACGACGTCTTCGCGACCGCCTACGAGGTGCACTTCAACTCCGACCGCACCGGCATCCGTCTGATCGGACCCAAACCGCGGTGGGCGCGCGACGACGGTGGGGAGGCCGGACTGCATCCGTCCAACATCCACGACAACGCCTACTCGGTCGGTGCCTTGGACTTCACCGGCGACACCCCCATCCTGCTGGGACCCGACGGGCCCAGCCTCGGTGGATTCGTCTGCCCGGTCACCGTGGTCGCCGCGGAGCGATGGAAGCTGGGGCAGCTCAAGCCCGGCGACACCGTCCGGTTCGTCGCCGTGCGCAGTGAGCAGGCGGCATCGCCGTCCACCATCGGCCCGGCCCGCCGGGCCGGCATGGTGAATGTGCTCTCGGCCGGCGGCGATGTCGATGACGGGATCCTGGGCACCACGACGACCGCCGATGGCGCCACCACCGTCACGTACCGCCGCAGCGGTGACGACAACATCCTGGTCGAATACGGGGACATGCGGCTGGATCTCGCGTTGCGCGCCCGTGTGCACGCGCTGAGCGAACGCATCGCGGCAGAGCGCCCGGCCGGTCTGATCGATCTCACCCCCGGCATCCGGTCGTTGCAGGTCAAGGCCGACCCCGATGTGTGGTCGCAGCAGCGCATGGAGCAGTGGCTCAAGGAGTGCGAGAGTCAGTTGCCGGCCGCCGAGGACCTGGTGGTGCCGAGTCGGGAGGTGTCGCTGCCCCTGTCGTGGGACGACCCGGCCACCCGCGAGGCCATCGAACGGTACATGCTGGGTGTGCGCTCCGACGCACCGTGGTGCCCGTGGAACATCGAGTTCATCCGCCGGATGAACGGCCTGGACTCGGTCGATGACGTCCACCGGATCGTCTTCGACGCCAGCTACCTGGTGTTGGGCTTGGGTGACGTCTATCTCGGTGCACCGGTGGCGGTTCCGCTGGACCCGCGCCACCGGCTGGTCACCACCAAATACAATCCGGCCCGCACCTGGACCCCGGAGAACGCGGTCGGCATCGGCGGCGCCTACCTGTGCGTCTACGGCATGGAAGGGCCGGGCGGCTATCAGTTCGTCGGCCGCACCACCCAGGTGTGGAACCATCGGCACCCGGAGCCGGCCCCCGGCTTCGATCCCGAACATCCGTGGCTGCTGCGGTTCTTCGACCGCATCAGCTGGTACCCGGTCGGCGCCGACGAACTGCTCGAGATGCGTGCCGACGTGGCCGCCGGACGCGGCAACAGCATGCGGATCACCGAGGGCAGCTTCTCGCTGGCCGACCACCAGGCCTTCATCGACGACAATGCCGCAGCCATCTCGGCCACCCGAACGGCGATGGAGACCGCCCGCGACGAAGAGCGTGAACGCTGGTCGCAACAAGGAGAATTCGCGGCCCGCAACGCCGCTCAGGACATCGAACAGGGGAAGGTCGCATGAGCCGCATCGACGACATCTACCGCCGGATCGCCGATGCCGACCGGCCCGAGGTGTTCATCACGCTGCGTCCGCGCGAGGAGGTCGCCGCGGAGTTCGCGGCATCGGCGAGTAGCGGCCTGCCGCTGGCGGGCACGGTGCTCGCGGTCAAGGACAACGTGGATGTGGCCGGCCTGCCGACCACCGCTGCGTGTCCCGGATACCTCTACCACCCGGACGTCGATGCGCCGTCGGTCGCCGCGCTGCGGGCGGCCGGTGCCGTGGTGATCGGCAAGACGAACCTCGACCAGTTCGCCACCGGTCTGGTCGGTACGCGCAGTCCCTATGGTGCCGTGCGGGATTCCCGCCGACCCGACCGTATCTCCGGCGGCTCGAGCTCCGGTTCGGCGGTGGCGGTGGCGCTGGGGTTCGCCGACATCGCCATCGGCACCGACACCGCCGGGTCGGGTCGGGTACCGGCCGGACTGCAGGGCATCATCGGCGTCAAGCCGACGCTCGGTGTGGTGTCGACCGAGGGTGTGGTGCCGGCCTGCGCCAGCTACGACACGGTGACGATCTTCGCCGAGACCCTCGACCTCGCCGACCGGGCGATGGCCGCGATGGCCATGGGTGCCGGTCCACGCCCGTTCGGAACCGCGACCCGCCTCGCCGCGCCCGAACAACCGACGATCGCGGTGCCCGCCGAACTCCCCGAACTCGACGAGGGGTGGCGAGCTGCCTTCGCCGACGCGGTCGCCGCCGCCGAGGGCGCCGGGTTGCGGATCAAACCCATCGATCTGACACCGTTTCTCGCTGCGGCCCGGTTGCTGTACGAGGACGCACTGGTCGCCGAGCGTGCCCACGCCGTCGGCGGATTCCTCGGTGCGGCCGATGAATCGGCCGCGCTCGATCCGACGGTCGCCGGCATCATCGGCGGCGCAGGACGATTCAGCGCGGTGGACCTGTTGTCGGCGCGGTCCCGGCTTGCCGATCTGCGACGTGCGGCGATGGCCGAACTCGGGGACGCGGATGCGCTGATGGTACCCACCGCCCCGGCCCACCCGGGTCTGGCCGAGGTGGCCGCCGACCCGGTGGGGGTGAACTCCCGGATGGGAACCTACACCAACTTCTGCAACCTGTTCGATCTGTGTGGGGTCGCCGTGCCTGCCGGAACCGTTGCCGAAACAGACGGAACGCAAGCACAGTTCGGCATCACTTTGTTGGCGCGCGCCCATGAGGACGCGGTCGTGATGGATCTTGCCCGCCGGTTCAGCGCGAACCGTGCGGCGCCGGCATGGCCGGAAAGTGTCGCGCCGAGTGTGGAACTGGCCGTGTTCGGGGCCCACATGCGCGGCGGCCCGCTCACGCACGAGCTGTCCGATCGTGGTGCGCGCTGGGTGGGGGAGGTGACCACCGCACCCAGTTACCGACTGGTGGCTTTGGATACCGTGCCGCCCAAGCCCGGCCTGGTGCGCGACGGCGTGCACGGTCGTGTCATCGAGGGTGAGGTGTGGTCGATGTCCCCGAACGCGTTGGGTGAGTTCCTGGCCGCGCTGCCGGCACCCATGATGCTCGGCAGTGTGGAACTGTCGGACGGCCGTTGGGTCGTCGGCTTCGGATGCGCGGCCGACGCCGCCGCCGAGGGGGAGGCGCTGGTCCGCGCACGCTGGTGATCCGGGTTTGCTGGTCGGACGATCGTCCAATTCGTGCCCCATGTTTGCGACCGTTGAATATTCCTTTGAAATGGCACACTGTCCGACGTGGCGTGGTTCAATGAGCGCGCTCACATCGGGGCGGACAGGGGATTGGGACGAATGACCAACATGGGCGGCAACGGAATTCGGCGATCGCAGAAGCTGGAACGTCGACGCAACCGCAAGCAGAGGCGCAACGGTGTCGCCGCGGGGGTCGCGGCGCTGGCCACGGTCGCGGCGGTTGGTGCCGGGCAGATGATGGGACCGGCGCAGGCTGCTGCGGTCACCATCCCCGGTGTCGGTGACATCGACAACCCGGCCGGTCAACTGGGTGAGATCATCGGCAGCATCGCCAACAACGCCGCCACTGAAGAAGCGTTGAAGGCCCTGCGGATCGAACTGTGTGCCAGCGGGGGCGCCAGCGGCGGCGCCGACTGTACACAGTCGACCGGCACCGGGATCGCGATCATCATGCCGACCAGGATCGAACTCGTTCCGCGAGTCGATGATCTCGATGATCCGTCGAACACCGATGTTCTGTACAACGGCACCAAAGACTATCTGAACAACCCGCCCGAAGAACCGGAGCGCAGTGATTTCCCGGACGGTGCCGCCGGCTACGCCGAGTACCTCGCCGCGCTCGCTGAGTATGAGCTGGAAGATGCCGCGTACACACTCGCCGAAGCCGCGTTGAATACCGTCGGAATCGAGGTCCCGATCCCAGACGCCCCGGTCACTGAGGGTTCGGCCAAGGTGATCGGCAGCGGTTTCCAGTTCGCGCTGGCATCCGGCGGCGGTGATGCGACCGCGATTTCGTATCTGCCGGTCAGCCTCGCAACTGCCGGCGCGAGCGGCGACCGCAAGGCCGTGTCGTTCGCACTTCTCGGCATGGCGAATGCGTGGACTACCGACGAGATCCCGGTGACGCTCCTGGGTAGCGACAACATCCTCGGCATCGATTTGCCGGTGATTCCCGCGGTGCGTCAGGTCAGCTGCTACGGCGGCCTGACCGGCGCCTATGCCGAGGGTGTCGGCGCGTGCGCAAACGTATTGGGCACCTTCGACTTCCGATGGAATGAACCCAACGGTGAGGTCCAGTTCGCACTGACCGACCCCTCCGCCGTCCTGACCGACCCGTCCGGGGTCTTCTCCCAGGTCATCACCCAGCTCCTCGAAGGCCAGCCCTTCACCCTCAGCAAGGACTTCGCCCGCCTGAGCTTCGCCGGCGACTACGACCTACTCAGCGGCAACTTCGTGCGGTTCACCAGCGACTACGGTACCCAGGAGTCGACCACCATCAACTGGCTCGGTCAGCAGCTCACGCTCAACCCGATGGTCACGGTCAACGGGCAGGAGCGTCCGAACCACCTGGGGGTGCCGATCCTGACCCTCGACGAACTCGACACCGGTGAGATCGTGCCCGTCCTGCACATCCCCGAGGTCGAGTTCCCGTTCGGCATCCCGACTGCCGGTCCGTTCGACATTCCGGACACCACCGCGTCGATGACGTCGGGCGCCACCCTCGCGGCGGCCGAGACCGACGCGCCGGTCGTCGAGCCGACGGTGCAGCGGAGTTCGCTGAGCACGCCCGCGTCAACGGAGTCGGATTCCTCCGCCGAGGTCTCCGATGAGCCGGAGTACGTCGGGAAGCATCGGACGGTGGAGACCTCCACCGAATACGTGGGCAAGCACCGCCTGGACGACACCACGTCGGACGAACCGGCGGACGACAGCACAACCGCGGACGACACCACCTCCGACGACGCCACGACGTCCGGAGATGACGGCGCCGGCACAGACGCCGCCGGCAGCGACGCGTCCGATGACAGCGACGCATCCGATGACACTGGCGCATCCGAGGACACCGACGCCACCGACACGGAGTCCACCGACAGCTCCGACTCGACCGAGTCCGACGCGGACGCCGACTCGAGCACGGACTCTGACGACTCCGACGACTCCGACGACACCTCAACCGACGGGGGTGACGCGAGCGCGTCGTCATCCACCGAGGACTGACGCCGCGGCGTCCCCGGCCCGCCGATCTCCTTGGCTACAGTGGAGGTATCGATCAGCCTCATCTGACCGGCCGCACCAAGGAGGAGCCATGGCGGTAGATCCAGCGAGACGCAAGGCGGTTTCCGAGGTCGTACGCCAGCATCCCGGGATGGCGGTGGCCGCGGTGTCGCCGGCAATCGTGATATTCGGGGTGCTGTGGTTGGTCCTGGGCTTTTGGCCGGCGCTGATCATCGGCCTGGTGGCCGGCGGCGCCGGCTACTACTTCCTGACCCGCCAGCAGTAGCGCGAGCAGCGATCGACCCCGACCAGCGACCAACGCAGAGGAGCAATGACCACCCGCGTCGACAGTTGGATCTGGGCGATCCGGCTCACCAAGACCCGATCAGCGGCGGGGGCGGCGTGTCGCGGTGGGCATGTCCGCGTCAACGGGGTCACCGCAAAACCGGCCCAGCCGGTCACCATCGGCGACGAAGTGCGCGTGCGCCTGCACGGGCACGAACGGATCGTCGAGGTGACGAAGTTGATCGGCAAGCGTGTGTCCGCGTCCGCCGCCGCCGAATGCTTCATCGACCGAAGTCCGCCACCCCCGCCGCGTGAGATCGTGGCCAGTCAGCCCCGCCGCGACCGCGGCGCCGGGCGACCCACCAAACGCGAGCGCCGCGAACTCGACCGGCTGCGAATGCGTGACGGATTCCTGCTGGCTCTTGTCGCCATCGTCGCGGCCGTCCTCACCGCCTGTTCCGACGACCCGGCAGATCCGGCATCGCCGGACACACCGGGGGCTCCCGCCCAGGCCGGTGCCGGCCCGTTCTTCGGTGAGTGCGGGGGTGTGACGACCGAGGAGGTCACGCGGATCACCAAGTTCGCGGGCCTCACCAACACGGTCAACAATCCGTCGGTCTGCGAATGGGACACCAGCGGTGACCGCACCGGCGCGGTCACCTCGTTCAACTGGTATCGCGGGTCGCCGATCGGCCGCGAACGCGCCACCGAACAACTGTCCCGCGAATCGACCAAGGATTTCGAGATCAACGGTCACCAGGGCTTCATCGCCTCCGATATCGGCATCTGCGAGATCGGGATCGCGTTCGGCGCCGACTTCTTCGAATGGTCGGTGAGCGCCGGGACACAGGCGTTGCTCGGCGAGGAACCGCCGCCGACCGAGCAGATCTGCGATGCGGCCACCGAACTGTCCCGCCTGTCGATCGAGCGGTCGTCATGAGGCGGCGCGTGATCGCGCTGCTCGGCGCCGTCCTGGTGGTTCTGGGGGTGGCGACCGGTTGCACTGTCGACGGCACCCCGGTCGCGGTCGGCGCCGCCGACGACCAGCAGTCCGGCAACGTCGACACCGATCAGTTCGACAATCTGTTGCTGGAATGTTCGGTGCTGTCACCGAATCAGATCGCCGAGGCGGTCGGTGGGACCATCGCGCGCGGCACGTTCAACGGCGCGATCTGCCGGTGGATCGTCGAGGGATCGATCACCGCGGGCGTGACCTTCAACTGGTTCGAGTGGGGCGATCCGAACGTCGAGAAGGACACCGCCAAGGAACTCGGCTACGAGACCGAGAACATCAAGGTCGCCAGCCAGGCCGCGTTCACCCAACGCGATCCGAACCGACCCGCGATCTGTGGGGTCACCGCGCGCGCGCCGAGCCGCGGGGTCTACACCTGGTGGGTCGAACCACGTACATCCGCGGTACCGGCCGACCCGTGCGCGGCGCCGATCAAGTTGATGGAGTTGCTGCTCACCGGCGGTCAGTGACCCGGGGTGCCCGGCTCAGACGGGCACGACCGGAACCAACTCGTCGATGCCGACGAAGTCCGACGGATTGCGCGTGTAGAGGCGCGCGCGATGGGCATGCGCGGTGGCCGCGATGAGTAGATCCAGCGAGCGTGGGCGAGGTTGCCGACCCGCCTCGAATACGGCAGCAGCCACTTTGCCGGATGCGGCCGCAACCGCCTCGTCGACCGGCAGCGCATCGAAAGATCGTTCGATGATCAGCAGCCGCCGCAGTCGCTCGGCCCGCGACGTTGCGTCCTTGGCAACGAGCGTACCGACGTGCAGTTCTGCCACCGTGATGGCGCTCAGCGCCAACTCGTCTTCCAGCGGTCCGACGTCGTCGGCGAACAGGTCGCGGATGTCGTGTCATTGGCGCCAGGCCCGCGGGGCCGCAGGGACAAACCTCACCGCCCGGTTCATCACTCCGGCAACTTCGACACCGACACCGTCGCCGCGACCACCAGCTCGCCGTCGGCGTCGGGGATCATCATCCACACCAGCAGGCGGTCGGCCTCGCGCACGCGTCGCAGCGTGATGGACACGCCCGGCACGATGGGCCGCAGGTACTCGATCACGGCGCGGTGTGGCACGTCGGCCAGATCGGGGTGATCGAGCAGTTCGTCTTCGATCGCCTCCAGGTACGCCGCGTTGTTCAGGTGTTTGAACGGATCGAAGTCGGTGATGCGCAGGACGTGCGTCCGGTCGGCCAGCTCCACCTCGTCGGCCGATGGCGCCTTGTCCGGGTTCATCGACCGCCAGCGCAACCGATGCTCGTCGGTCATCGACGAGAGCATCTCGAGCATCTCGTCGGTGATCCGCGACGGCATCCCCTGGTCATTGACGTTGATCCAGAACGCCTCGGTTTCGATGAGCCCCGGTTCCCGCGGCTCCGGATTGAACCGGTTCGTCTCGTGCTCGGCGGTCAGCCGCACCCGCATGTTGGTCCACCGCGTCGACAGCGCACCGCACCAGCGTTGCGCGGTGACCGTCGCCGGCCAGGAGATCGGTCGGATGACATCGATGACGGTGCGGCGCACGATCCAGAACGGATCGCTGTGGCTGTAGTCGGTGGCCTCGATGTTGTCGTTGGCGACATCCTGCAGATAGCGCGCCACCGCGTCGAGGCGCAGCCGCATCTCCTGGTCGATGTCGCCGGTGCGCACACGGTAGGCCACTTCGAAGTGCCGTGCCCCCTCCTTGCGATCCCGCAGTGGTTCGATGTTCGTCCCGCTGGGTGAGGCGCTCACTACGTCCCTACTTTCAGCCGCCGGTATCTTTACAGTTAAGATACTCAGGACGGAAAAACTAGAACACGTTCCACGTGTCGGATTTCGAGGAAACAGCAGATGGCGCATGTGATCACCCGACCATGTTGCAACGACGCCAGTTGTGTCAGCGTGTGTCCGGTCAACTGCATCCACCCCACGCCGGATGAACCGGAGTTCTTCACCGCGGAGATGTTGTTCATCGATCCCGAGACCTGCATCGACTGTGGTGCGTGCATCGACGAATGCCCCGTCGAGGCGATTCTGCCCGACGACCAGCTCGAAGAGCGCGACGAGCCCTACCTGCAGATCAACGCCGACTACTACAAGGATCACGACGTCGAGGGTGGTCTGGTGCCGCCGAAGAAGGCGCCGCAGCTGCCCGACGGAGAGCTGCACGTCGCGATCGTCGGGGCCGGTCCGGCCGCGTTCTACGCCGCCGAGGAGCTCGTCCGCAAGCCGCAGGTGAAGGTCGACATGTTCGACCGTCTGCCCACCCCGTACGGGCTCGTGCGCGCCGGCGTCGCTCCCGATCACGCCCCCACGAAGGGTGTCGAGAAGACATTCGCGGCCACCGCGGCCAAGCGGAACTTCCAGTATTTCCTCAACGTCGAGGTCGGCAAGCACATCACCCACGGCGAACTCGCCGAGCGCTACCACGCGGTGATCTACGCCGTGGGCGCGGCCACCGACAAACGCCTCGGCATCGAGGGTGAGGATCTCGCCGGCTCGATCCCCGCGACCGAGTTCGTCGCCTGGTACAACGGTCACCCCGACTACGCGGACCTCGACGTCGACCTGTCCGCGGAGCGCGCGGTCGTCGTCGGCAACGGCAACGTCGCCCTCGACGTGGCACGCATCCTGGTGACCGACCCCGAGGAACTCGCCGCCACCGACATCGCCGACCATGCGCTGGCCGCACTACGCGAATCCAACGTGCGTGAAGTCGTGTTGCTCGCCCGCCGCGGTGTCGCGCAGGCCGCCTACACCAACAGCGAATTCCTCGCACTCGGTGACGTCGAGGGTGTCGACATCGTCATCGACCCCGACGAGCTCGTCCTCGACGCGGCCACCGAGGCAGCTCTCGACGACGACACGCTCGACTCGACGATCGGTACCAAGATCCGGCTGGCCCGCGAGTTCGCCGAACGCCCGACCACCGACGGCAACCGGCGCATCGTGTTCCGCTTCCTGGTCTCGCCGGTCGAGATCGGCGGCGACGGGCATGTCGAGTCGCTGACCTGTGTGCGCAACGCCTATGCGCCGGGGACCGAGCGGATCGCGGTGACGCCGACCGAGGAGCGTTTCGAACTGGCGACCGGAGTGGTGCTGCGGGCCATCGGCTATCGCGGTGTGCCGGTGATGGACTTGCCGTTCGACGAGGTCAAGGGCGTGGTGCCGAACACCGACGGCCGCGTGCAGGCCGTGTCCGACGGCGACGTCATGCCCGGACTGTTCGTGACGGGTTGGATCAAGCGAGGGGCGACCGGGGGGATTGGCATGAACCGCATTTGTGGGCACGAGACCGCGGAGGCGGTGCTGCGCGACTTCGTCGACGGCACCCTGCCGACGCCGTCGACGGTGCGTGATGATGTCGCCGACATCGTCGCCGATCGTGGCGCACGGCGCATCGACCTCGCCGGCTGGAAGGCGATCGACTCCGCCGAGCGGGACGCGGGTAAGTCGGCCGGTCGCCGCCGCGTGAAGTTCGTCGCGGTCACCGAATTCGAAACCGCCGCCGGCATGGAACCGGTGTAAGGGGATGCGCGTCGCACTGCTGTCGTATCGCAGCAAACCGCACTGTGGCGGCCAGGGGGTGTACGTCCGGCATCTGTCCCGGGAGCTGGCACTCCTCGGTCACGAGGTCGAGATCTTCTCCGGCCAGCCGTATCCCGAGCTCGACCAGGTCGCCATCGACGCCGGGGTCAGGCTGACCAAGGTGCCGAGCATGGCACTCTACGACGAGCCGAACCCGTTCCGGACTCCCCGGCCCGGGGAGTACCGCGACTGGATCGACATGCTCGAGGTCGGGTCGATGTGGACGGCCAGTTTCGGTGAGCCGCTGACCTTCAGCCTGCGCGTGGCACGTCTGCTCAAGGACCGTCGCGACGATTTCGACATCGTCCACGACAACCAATGCCTCGGCTACGGTCTACTCGACATCCAGCAGGCCGGCTTCCCGCTGATCGCGACGATTCATCATCCGATCACCCGCGACCGCACACTGGCGGTGAAGGCGGCCAAGGGGTGGCGCAAGATCACCGCGTGGCGCTGGCACTCCTTTCTGCGTATGCAGGGACGTGTGTCACGCCGGATTCCGGAGTTGCTCACGGTCTCCCGCAGCAGCGAGGTCGACATCCGCAAGGCCTTCGACATTCCGTCGGGTCGCATCACCACGATCCCGCTCGGCGTGAACACCGATGTGTTCAAGCCCGGTGTGGCGCGGGTGCCGGGTCGGATCGCCTGCGTCGCAAGCGCGGATGCTCCCTTGAAGGGGGTCTCGTATCTGCTCGAGGCAGTGGCCAAGCTCAGCGCCGAACGCAACGTCGAACTGGTACTGGTGTCCAAGCTGGACCCGAACGGCCCGTCGGCCAAGATGATCGACGATCTGGCCATCCGCGACCAGGTCCGAGTGGTGTCCGGTCTCGAGGACGAGGAGATGGCCGAGCTGCTCGCGTCCGCCGAAGTCGCCTGTGTGCCTTCGCTGTACGAGGGTTTCTCGCTACCGGCCGTCGAGGCGATGAGTTGTGCGACCCCGTTGGTGGCGACGCGGGCCGGAGCGATCCCGGAGGTCGTCGGCACCAGCGAGGAGGCGGCGGTGCTGGTGGGCCCGCGGGACTCGGGCGCATTGGCGCAGGCGATCGAAGGCCTGCTCGACGACGCGGAACTGCGCCGGAGGCTCGGCGACGGGGGACGTCGTCGGGTCGAGGAACGCTACAGCTGGGCAGCGGTCGCCGCGAAAACCGCGGCGCACTATGAGACAGTGCTGCAACGGGTCGCGGCCGAGCAGAATGCGGCCGACCGGACGACCTCGCGGTGAAGCGGCCGGCCGGGAACTGATCGCGCGACGCCGGATCGACACAAAGGAGATGAACGAGTGCTGACAGTGGATTTCGACCGCCTGGGGGTGGGTCCGCAGACCAAGGCGATCGACATCGGGGCGGGACAGGGCCGGCACTCCTTCGAGATGTTCCGCCGCGGCGCGGATGTCATCGCCTTCGACCAGTCCGAATCGGATATGGCCGAAGTGGCCGAGATGTTCGACGCGATGACCGCGGAAGGGCATGTGCCCGCCGCGGCCAAGGCGCGCGCCGAGGTCGGTGATGCACTCCGTCTTCCCTACGCCGACAACAGCTTCGACGTCGTACTGATGTCGGAGATCCTCGAACACATCCCCAGCGACGAGGCCGCGATCACCGAGATGGTGCGTATTCTGAAGCCCGGCGGACTCGCCGCGGTCACCGTCCCGCGCTACTGGCCGGAGAAGGTGTGCTGGGCGTTGTCGGACGAGTATCACGAGGTCGAGGGCGGCCACGTACGCATCTACAAGGCGTCCGAGCTCGCCGACAAACTCACCCGAGCCGGCCTCGAGGTGACCGGAACCGATCACGCCCACGCCTTGCACGCCCCCTACTGGTGGATCAAATGTGCTGTGGGCGTGGAGAACGACAGGAATCCGCTGGTCAAGGCCTATCATCAGCTGCTGGTGTGGGACATGATGAGCAAGCCGTGGCTGACCCGGGTCGGTGAGCAGGCGCTCAACCCGTTGATCGGCAAGTCGGTCGCGTTGTACCTGCGTAAGCCGGTCACCGCCGACGACGCCGGAAGCAGGTGACGACGCTACCGGCGATCGCGGGGGTTCTCACCGCGGAGCAGATCGACGCCACCGGCGCCGCGATCGCCGCGATGCAGGAGGATTCCGGTGCGCTGCCGTGGTTTCCGGGTGGTCAGACCGACCCGTGGGACCATGTCGAGTCGGCGATGGCGTTGTCGGTCACCGGTCGGATCGCCGAGGCCGAGGCGGCCTACGGCTGGTCGCGGCGGCATCAGCGCGCGGATGGGTCGTGGCCGATCCGGATGGTCGACGGCCGTGTGCTGGACCCGAACATCGACAGCAACTTCTGCGCCTACATCGCGGTGGGCGTGTGGCATCACTACCTGATCACCGGGGACACCAGATTCCTCGACGAGATGTGGCCGACGGTGTGGTCGGCGATCGATCTGGTGATGAAGTTCCAACGGCCCGACGGGGCGTTCCGGTGGGGTGGTGATCACCGCAGCGGTGCGATGTTCGACCAGGCCCAGATCACCGGTAATGCCAGTATCTTCCAGGCGATCGACTGCGCGGTGCGCATCGCCGACGAGATGGGGCAGCCGGAATCGTCGTGGGCGGCCGCGCATGCGGCGCTGGGAGACGTGATCCGCGACCGTCCGGAGAATTTCGAGCCGCCGTCGGATCATTCGATGGACTGGTACTACCCCATCCTCGGTGGCGCCCTGCGCGGCCGGGCCGGACAGGAGCACATCGCCCGGCGATGGGACGAGTTCGTGGTGGCGGGCATGGGGATTCGGTGTGTCGACCATCGGCCCTGGGTCACCGGCGCCGAAACGTGTGAATTGGCTCTGGCCGTCGACGCGCTCGGCGACACCGCCGACGCCATCACGCTGGTCGAATCCATTCAGCATCTTCGTGATCCGGACGGGTCGTACTGGACCGGGCTGGTGTTCTCCGATGGGAAGCGCTGGCCGGTGGAGAAGAGTTGCTGGACGTCGGCGGCGGTGGTCCTGGCCGCTGACGCGATCAGCCGCACCAGCGCCGGCGAAGGAATCTTCCGCGACGTCCGGCAAACCCTGGTGGCTGACCAGCAAATCACCTAGACTGGTGTCCAGTCAGCCGTCCAAGATGTGGGCGGCAGCGATCGCGACGTCGCGCGGGAGGGTCCATGGATTTCGGAATCGTGCAGTTCACCAGCGATCGCGGACTGAAGCCGCACGTGCTGGCCCCGCTGATCGAGGAGGCCGGGTTCGCGTCGTACTTCGTGCCGGAACACGGACACATCCCCACCCGACGCGATGCGGCGCATCCGCAGACCGGTGACGCGTCGTTGCCCGACGACCGGTACATGCGCACCCTCGATCCGTGGACCTCGCTCGCCGCGGCCGCCGCGGTGACCGAACGGATTCGGCTGGCCACCGCTGTTGCGTTGCCGGTCCAGTCCGATCCGATCACGCTCGCCAAAACGCTGGCGACGCTGGACCACATCTCGGGTGGGCGCCTCACCCTGGGTGTCGGATTCGGCTGGAACCTCGATGAACTCGCCGACCACAACGTGCCGCCGAAGCGTCGTCGGACCATGCTGCGGGAGTATCTCGAGGCGATGCGGGCACTGTGGACCGACGAAGAAGCCGAATACCACGGCGAATTCGTCGATTTCGGCACCAGTTGGGCCTGGCCCAAGCCGCAGCAGCACATCCCGACGTTGGTCGGTGCGGCCGGCAACGAGAAGAACTTCCGCTGGATCACGCGCAGTGCCGACGGTTGGATCACCACTCCGGGCGAGGACGACATCGAGGGCTCGATGGCCCTGCTCAAGCAGATCTGGTCCGACACGGGGCGCGCCGGTGACCCTGAGATCGTGGTGCTCGACTTCAAGCCGGTCGCCGAGAAGCTCGAGAGGTGGCGCGAGATCGGTGTGACCCAGGTGCTTTACGGGCTGCCCGACGACAGCGTCGAGCGGGCGAGTGGTTACCTCGCGAAACTGGCCGGCAAGCTCGGGCTCACGCCCGTCGGCGTCTGATCCGGACCTCTTGCCGCTGGTCGAGCCGCACCCAACCGCTGGTCGAGTAGACGCGAGGCGCTAGCCGAGCGGCGTATCGAGACCACCCGCCACGTCCCGCGGATCAGCCCGCAAACCGGGCATGAGGTACCGGCGCACATGCCGCAGCACGACGTCAGGATCGTCGGGGTCGATGGTCTCCGACGGCACCGTCCCGAGGCTGATCAGCACGCGCGCAACCCATTCGGACACCTCACCGAGGTCGTGGTCGGGATGGATCTCACCGCGGCCGGCCGCGGCTTCGACATAGGGTCGCCAGAACAACGCCAGATCCGGGACCAGACCGGCGACGCCGGCACCAGCGCAGGCCGCGAAGTCGTCGGGCTCTTCGGTGCGCAGCCGCATCAGCAGGGTGCCCGGGTCGTCGTACGCGCCGCGTCCGATCCGGACGCCAGCGGCAACCTGCTGATCGAACCCCTCGATCTGGTCGAGTTCGCCGATCGCACCCGACCAGAACGATTCGTTCAGCCGGACGATGGCCGCACCGATCAGCGTCGACTTGTCGGGAAAATGGCGATAGAGCCAGGCGCGGGACACCCCCGCGGTCTCGGCCACCTGTTGCATCGTGGTGGCGCGGATTCCTTTGTCGGCGAGCAGTTTCTCGGTGGCGTCCAACAGGCGGCTGCTGACCGTGCTGGTCGGGCGGCGCTCGGTCGGTGCCTCACTCACATCCGAACACTAGCAAAGCCGTAGACAAATCTCGGATTCTGTCCACTCGGAATGATCGGATGGGGTAGACAGAAAGGACAATCTGTCTACCGCCTGCCTGTGTGGGCTGTTCGGTGAGGAACCATGACGACTTATCTACCGCGTACCGCGATCATCGGGGCCGGCATCAGCGGGCTCACCTCCGGCAAGATGCTCGCGGACTACGGCGTGCCGTACACCTGCTTCGAATCGTCGGATCGCATCGGCGGCAACTGGGCATTCGGCAACCCGAACGGTCACAGCAGCGCCTACCGCTCACTGCACATCGACACCTCCAGGCATCAGCTGAGCTTTCGGGACTTCCCGATGCCCGACGACTATCCCGACTTCCCTCATCACTCCCAGATCAAGGCCTACCTCGACTCCTACGCCGAGGCGTTCGGATTGCTCGACAACATCGAGTTCCGCAACGGCGTCACCCACGCCGAACGCCTTGATGACGGCGGTTGGGAACTGAGCACCGAGCGCGGTGAGCGCCGACGTTTCGATCTGTTGATCGTGGCCAACGGTCATCACTGGGACCCGCGTCTGCCCGACTTCCCGGGCACGTTCGACGGTCTCGAGATGCACGCGCACCACTACATCGACCCGCGAACCCCGCACGACTTCTCCGGCAAGCGAATCCTGGTGGTGGGGCTCGGCAACAGCGCCGCCGACATCGCGGTCGAACTGTCGTCGAAGGCCCTCGACAACACGCTCACCCTGTCGACCCGGTCCAGTGCCTGGATCGTGCCGAAGTACTTCGCCGGTAAGCCGGCGGACAAGTATTACCACACGTCACCGCACATCCCGGTCGCCTGGCAGCGCAAGTTCATGCAGGCGATGCAGCCGATGACCGCCGGCCGGCCGGAGTCCTATGGTCTCCCGACGCCGAATCACAAGTTCTTCGAGGCGCATCCGACGCAGTCGGTCGAGCTGCCGTTGCGCCTCGGCTCCGGCGACATCATTCCCAAACCGGATATCGCATCGCTGGACGGCGAGACGGTGCACTTCGTCGACGGCACGTCGAGCGACTTCGACGTCATCATCTACGCGACGGGGTACAACATCACCTTCCCGTTCTTTGACCCCGAGTTCATCAGTGCCCCCGACAACCGCATCGACCTCTACAAGCGGATGTTCTACCCGGGCATCGATGACCTGATCTTCGCCGGATTCGCGCAGGCGGTGCCGACGCTGTTCCCGTTCGTCGAATGTCAGTCACGACTCATCGGCGCTTACGCCGTCGGCCGCTACCGGCTGCCGTCGACCGACGAGATGTACCGAACCATCGAGGCCGACACGCAGTACTACACCGGACACATGCTCGACCGGCCCCGGCACACCCAGCAGCTCGACCACTACCTGTACGAGCACGACATGCGGACCACCGAGATTCCTGCGGGCAGGCGACGAGCTGCCGCCGACGGTGGAGCGACGTGGGCGCAGGTGGACACCCACGAGGCGGCCGCGGCGCATGCCGTGGCTGCCGGGGCGGGGGAGCAACGATGAACCGACAGAGCGTGACCTTCGATTCGCACGGAACCGCCTGTGACGCCTGGTTCTTTCCCGGTGCCGACGAGTCACCGTTCGACGGCCCGACGGGTCGTCCGGTGGTGGTGATGGCGCACGGGTTCGCCGGCACCAAGGACTCGGGACTCGAGCCGTATGCGCGGCGGTTCGCCGAGGCGGGTCTTGCGGTGTTCGCCTTCGACTACCGCGGTTTTGGGCTGTCCGAAGGCGCTCCCCGCCAGCGGATCTCGATGAGTGCCCAGGCCGACGACTACCGGTCGGCGGTTGTCGCGGCGAAAGGCCGACCCGGCGTCGATCCGCAGCGCATCATCCTGTGGGGGATTTCCCAGTCGGGCGGCCATGCGCTGGTCGTCGCCGCGCACCGCGACGATGTCTGTGCGGTGATCACCATGGTGCCGATGGTGAACGGGCTGGCGGCCGGCGTCCATCACTATCCTCAGGTGGGCGCCGCGTCGATGCTGAGGTCGGCCGCCGTCGGCATCGGCAGCACACTCGCCGCCAAAGCGGGACGTGCGCCGACGATGATGCCCGTCGTCGGACGGCCGGGGGAGAAGGCCGCGCTCACGTCGCCGGGCTTCTACGAGGACTACCTCGCGATCGCCGGACCGTCCTGGCGCAACGAGGTCGACGCCTCCGTCGGCCTGGAACTGGGCAGCTTCCGCGCCGACAAATCGGCCGAGGCCGTCGACGCCCCGGTGTTGATGCAGATCGCCGACTTCGACCAGGCGACACCGGCACACGCCGCGGCCAAGGCCGCCTTCAAGGCACGCGCAGAGGTGCGGCACTACCCGTGTGACCATTTCGACGTCTTCGCCGGCAACGACTGGTTCGAACCCGCGGTGAACCATCAGATCGACTTCCTGACGCGACATCTCGCCGGCGAGCGGACGCAGGTGACCGCCCGATGACGCGCACCGCCGTCGTCGTCGGTGGCGCATCCGGCATCGGGCTGGCCACGGCGAAAGCGCTGGCGGCCGAGGAATTCTCGCTGGTCATCGCCGATGTGAACGCTGATGCGGCCCGAACGGCCGCCGACCACCTCGGTGCACGCGCGGTCACACTGGACGTCACCGACGAATCTTCTGTCGCAGCAGGTTTCGAGACCATCGGTGCGATCGACGCAGTGGTGAGTTGCGCGGGTCTCACCATCCCCGGCGCGCTGACCGAATTGGAACTCGAGCACTGGCAGACCACCATCGACGTCTGCCTGACCGGGTCGTTCCTGGTGCTCAAGCATGCCGGGCAGCACATCGTCGACGGTGGCAGCATCATCGTGATCTCGTCGCTCAACGGGCGGCAGCCCGGTGCCGGTATGGGCGCATACTGCGCGTCGAAGGCCGCGGTGACGATGCTGGTCGAGGTGGCGGCGCTGGAGATGGCGCCCCGCAAGGTCCGGGTCAACGCCATCTCGCCCGGCCTCATCGACACCCCGCTCACCGAAGGTCTCGCCCTTGTTCCCGGGCTCATCGATGAGTACGTCGAGAACACCCCGCTGGGCCGCAGTGGCCGCCCCGAGGAGATCGCCGACATGGCCGTCTTCCTCGCCTCCGAGAAGGCCGCCTGGATCACCGGCGCCGCCTTCGACGTCAACGGCGGCGCCCACCTGCAGCGCTACCCCGATGTCCTCGGCAAGATGCGTGCCCTGATGTCGTGACGGCCTTCGGTGCTCGTCCCCCGGGTATCGTTTCGTTCTCCAGCGGCCGCCGGGGGATAAAGCGATAGGCGGGGGAGGAGCGGCGAGCGTTGAGGCCTGTGGATAGCGTCGGGGAGGGTCGCTGCGGGCGGGGCATCATGATGGGCCATGGACGAATTCGACAACAGCCCGCAGGATCTGCTGTTCCGGGCGGACGCGCTCAACCATGGGGTCACCGACGCCGTGCTGCGTCGCGACGTCCGCAACGGATCGAAGGAACGGGTCTGGCACGGCGCGTACCTGGAGGTGTCGGGTAAGCCCACCGACCATGTCGCGAAGCTCGAGCGGTACCGTGCGACTGTGGTCGCCGCGTCGCTCAACGGCGGCCCCAAGCGGACGGCCAGTCACATCTCCGCTGCCGCCATGCACCGCATACCGATGCTGAACCCGGACCTCTCGATGGTCCACTTCACCTCGACGACAACGGGAAAGAGCGGGAAACGCGGAATCGTCCATCAGGCGCCGTTGCCGGATACGGATATTGTGATCGTCGACGACATCCAAGTCACCAGTGTCGCCCGCTCGGTGTGCGACGTCGCGCGCATGGGTTCGTTGCCGCAGGCTGTCTGTGTGCTCGACTCCGCGCTGCGGGTGGGCGTGTCCATGGCCGAGTTGCGGAAACAGTGTGCGCGGATGCAACGACAGCATGGTGTTGCGATGCTGCGTACGGCGCTGACGATGGCGGACGGGTTGTCGGAAAGCGTCGGTGAATCGGTGAGTCGAGTCGCCTTCGTCGAGTGTCCGCTCATTCCGGTCCCGGAACTACAGGTGCCTGTTCACGTTGTTGTCGACGGAAAGTCGAAGGTGATGCACGGTGACTTCGGCTGGCGTGACGTCCACGGCGTACTCAGGGTGGTTGGCGAATTCGACGGACGGTTCAAGTACCACCGCTCGAACCCATTCGGCGATGATCGATTTCCCGAGGACGTCCTCTTCGAGGAGAAGCGACGCGAGGACGCCATCCGCGACACCGGACCGCTCGTTGTCCGCTGGATCTGGTCCGAGGCGATGCAGCCAAAGGTTCTGCACCGGAAGGTCATCCAGACCCTGCGCGCCGCGGGCCTGATCCACTGAGCGCTCTTCCCCCGGGTATCGTTTCGCTCCCCGGCTGCCGCTGGAGGATGAAGCGATACCCGGGGGAGGAACCAGGCGGGCGTAGCTAGGGGCGGGCGAGGGGGGCGCCAGGGGTGCCGGAGTCGCGGCGCAGGACGCGAAGAGAGCCCTCGGCGCGGACCTCGGTGAACTGGCCGGTGGCCAGGGCCTGGCGGTAGATCTCGTACGGGGGGCGGCCGCCGTCGGCGGGGTTCGGGAAGACGTCGTGGATGAGCAGGGCGCCACCGATGCGCACCCACGGGGCCCAGCCGTCGAGGTCGTTCTGCGCGGCCTGCATGCTGTGGCCGCCGTCGATGAACACGAAGTCGGCCGGCTTGCCCCACACTTTCGCCGCGGCAACCGACCCGGCGAGCAGACCGATGACGGTGCCCTCGAGGCGAGCGTCGAACATGGTGCGGCGGAACCGGGCCGAGGTGTCGAGCGTGCCGGTGTGCGGATCGACCAGCGAGGTGTCGTGATACTCCCAGCCCGGCTGGTGCTCCTCGGAACCACGATGATGATCGACGGTCACGATGGTGGCGCCCGCTGCCTCGGCCGCTGCACCCAGGAACACCGTCGACTTACCGCAGTAGGTGCCGATCTCGACGCCGATGCCGACCGAATCCGGCTGGGACAGATACTCTCCGGCGATCTCGAAAAGGGTCTGCGCCTCGTCGAGCGGCATGAAGCCGGGAGCCTCTGCGGCCACCGTGAGACGTTCGGGGGAGGGCGTTGCGGACATCCGCGTCGACGATCCGGTCATGAGGCAGATCCTATCCGGTGGGCCATCTCCGCACAGTAGGGTGAGCGGTATGAAAGCACAGCTGCTGACTGCCGAGAACGGTCCCGAAGGTCTCGAACTGTCCGACGTCGACGACCCGAAACCCGCCGACGGGCAGGTGCTCGTCGACATCAAGTCGTGCGGGGTGTGCTTTCCCGATCTCCTGATGAGCCAGGGCAAGTATCAGCTACGGGTGCCGACCCCGTTCATCCCCGGGACCGAGGTGGCCGGTGTGGTGCGGGAGGCACCCGACGGCGCATCGGTGAAGGCCGGCGACAAGGTGCTCGTCGCGTCGATCGTGGGCGGCTTCGCCGAGCAGGTCGCCGTGTCGCCCGAGCAGCTGCTGCCGATGCCCGAGGGCATCTCCTTCGACCAGGGCGCGGCGATGGGTATCAACTATCAGACCGCGCTGTTCGCGCTCAAGGTGCGCGCCCAGACCGCACCCGGCGAGATCGTCGGGGTGCTCGGTGCCGCCGGTGGTGTCGGTACCGCCTCGATCATGGTGGCCAAGGCGATGGGCGCCAAGGTCATCGCGATCGTGCACCGCAAGGGCGCCGACGAACTGCTGCGCAGCGCCGGCGCCGACGAGATCGTCCAACTGGAGGACGGCTGGGGCGCCAAGCTCAAGGAGATCTCGCCCGAGGGCGTCGACGTGATGATCGATCCGTCCGGCGGTGAGGTGTTCGACGAGGCACTGCGCCAGGTCGCCCCGGACGGCCGTTACGTGGTGATCGGCTTCGCCGCCGGCGGCATTCCGACGGTCAAGCTCAACCGGGTGCTGTTCCGCAACATCTCCGTCGTCGGCGCGGCGTGGGGCGAGTACGTGCGCACCCATCCCGATCTGCCCGCGCTGCTGCACGACGAACTCACCGAGATGATCGACGCCGGCCTGAGCCCGCAGGTCAACACGACCTACACGCTCGACGAACTGCCCACGGCATTGACCGATCTGGCCGAAGGGCGGATCCTGGGGAAGGCGGTCGTCAAGATCGCCGACTGACCCGCCAACAGGGGGAGCCCTCCATGTGCCGCAACATCACCGAACTGCGCGGGTTGGAGCCCGCCGCGACCGATGAAGAGATCGAGGCGGCCGCCCGACAGTACATCCGGAAGGTGAGCGGCATCCGCCACCCCTCGGCGAACAACGCCGAGGCGTTCGAGGAGGCCGTGCGCAAGGTCACCGAGGCCACCCACGAGCTCCTCGACGTCCTCCCGGAGCGGCGGCAACCACCCAAGACGGTGCCGCCGCTGCGACGACCCGAGGTGCGGGCCCGGATGGCCGGCCGCACGTCGGCCTAGCCGCGATCGAACACTGCGGCCGTAAGACCGACAACCCTAGGGTGCGATGCTGAACAGCTGCGCCGCGTTCCGGTACAAGACGTCGCGCAACCACTCGTCGCCGAGATCGAGGCGGACGACGGCCTCGAGCGCATGAGTGTACGGATACGGGATGTTGGGATAGTCGCTGCCGAACATGATGCGGTCACCGAGGTCCACCAACCGCGGTAGCGCATCCTTCGGGAACGGCGCGTCCTCCTCCGCGAAGTCGGTGAACGACATGGTGGTGTCGAACCGGACGTTCGGGTAGCGCTCGGCGAGGTCGAGAAACTCGACGTACTCCGGGGTGCCCATGTGCGCGATGATCAGCGGCAGCGACGGAAACCTGTGCAGCAATGCGGCGATCGGCTCCGGCCCGGTATAGGCGCCCGGAGCGGGCCCTGAGCCGCAGTGGATGATGACCGGTACCTGGCTGTCGGCGATCTGCGACCACACGCCGTCGAGCAGTGAGTCCATCGGCGAGAAGTCGCCGACCTGGATGTGGCATTTGAACACCTGCGTGCCGTGCTGGATCGCCCTCGAGACGTAGGTCGGCGCGGATTCTTCCGGGTAGAACGTGGCTGTTCGCAGGCAGTCCGGATGATGTGTCCCGAAATCGGCGGCCCAGCCGTTGAGCCATTCGGCCATGTTCGGTTTGTGGGGGTATACCAGTGACGAGTATCCGCGGATGCCGAAGCGCTGTAGTGCGGCGACGCGGACGTCCTCGTCGGCACGGTAGGTGATCGGCCACTCCCGGCCGATCAGCGGGCCGGCGGAATCGAAGTATGCCCACACCTTGTCCATCACGGGTTTGGGCATGAAGTGGGTGTGGATGTCGATCAGGCCCGGCAAACCCAACGTCTGCCACACCTGGCGCACGGCGTCGGCTTCTTCGGGGCCGAACGAGGTCGGTCGGGTGGTGTCGTACACGTCGTTGTCCACCCGACCACGCTACCGCCGGTTCGGTGGCCCGATCACCCCTCGGTGGAGGTGATCCGACGCGGCATCGGTCCGTCCCAGGAGCGGGGCACGATGAACACGCCCTCGGCCGTCGCGGTCTCGCCCTCGGCATCGGAGATCGAGCCGCGCACGATCTTCTTCCGGCCGTCACGCTCGACGATGCGGGCCTGTGCATGCAGTGTGCCCAATGCGGTGGGCCGCAGGTAGCGGACCGAGATGGTGCCGGTGTAACAGGGCACGTTGTCGGCGCTGCCGGCGTCGCCGAGGATGTGGTCGAGGATCATCGCGACGACCCCGCCGTGCGCGCATCCCGGTGGCCCCTCATAGGCGGAGCCGAGCGTGAAGTCGGCGGTGACGGTGCCGTCGTCCTGCCGTTCCGGACGCACCGGTGGGGCGATGGCGTTGCGCAGGCCGATGACGGCGTTTCCCCAGGGCATGCCCTGCAGATCGGCGGTGTAGCGCACCCCGTATGGCCCGTCGGTCTGTGCGGCCCGCAGTGATTGCACGGCGGTGTCCAGGGTTCGCTGGACCTCGCGGATGGTGTCGTCGTCGACCTCGGTGCGGATGGCGGCGTCGATGAGCTCGCGCACAGACTCGGTGAGCGGTTCGTAGAGTGACCGACGGCGCGCGATCTCGGCATCAGAGATGTCCTCGAGGGTGAACTCCATGGGCTCCTGCCTGCGTCGTGTTCGGGTGGGCGATGACACTCGGCATCCCCACCCCTCAACTAGAACACGTTCTACTTCGGGGCGCGAGGATTTCGTCGACTCAACCGACGGCGGACCGGGCGGGTATGAGGTCCGGTCGCGCATCGGCGAGGATCTCCTCGCGATCCTCCTCGAGCGCGTATCCGGCGCCGATCATCGCGTCGGTCGCCGACCGGTATCGGGCAAGGTAGTCGTCGGTGTCGAGGTACCGCTTCGCGAGTACGTCGGGATCGGCCGGCGTGGTGGAGCCGAACAGCACGCAGATCCGGGCGACATCGCCGGTGACGATCCCGCTGAGCACCTGCGTCGCCGCCTCGACGCTGGGTGAGCGCACCCCGCCGAGCACGTTGCCGAGCTCGTCGAGCGCGAACCTCGGGCTCGGCGTGTCCAGGGCGTCGACGGCCAGCGGCCCCGCGATCGGTGGCGGCGTCCCGCCGGCGGTCCAGGTGGTGAGATGGCGCAGCGCCGCCCGGAGCACGAACCGCTGCTGGCCCCGATTCACCGGTGTCGGACACCCCAGCATGTGCTCGTACGGGCCGATCTGGTGGAAATCGGCATGCGCGGTGCCGGCGATCTCCCAGATCCGGAGACGGTCGGTGTCGGGCTGACGCGACCGTACCGACATGAAGTTGGTGAGCACATCGGTCTCGGTCTGCACGACGAACACCGGAACGGGCGCGGAGTCGGCGATCGTCGCCGGCGTACCGTCGAACACCCGGTCGATGTCCACGCCGCACCCGGGTTCGCCGAACGGCATCTCGGCGGCCGCGCGGCTGTGGATGAGGATGCCGTCGACGGCATCGTGGTGACCGGCAACGCGGTTGGCGTAGGTCGTCAGCGCCATCGCGGACTGCGATTCGCCGGCGGCGAGCACCTGCCGAACCGGCAGTCCGGTCAGCGGATGATCGCTGCCGGACGGCGAGCGCAGTGCGGCGCAGACGGCGCCGAAGATGTCGAAGCAGTAGGCGTCGCCGGGGTGGGTCAGCGCGCCATACCGTTCCGGGTCCTTCGCGGCGAGCCCGCGGGGGCCGCCGCCGACGGACATGCCCACCGACCCGTCTCCGCCGGCGATCCCGGTGTACTGGGCCGACACCCCCAGCCATGCATAGCCGCCGCGGACGAGTTCCTCGGCGAGGTAGGCGTATTCGGGAGCGGCGTCGGACCCGCTGCTCACGTTGAGCCACTCCACCACGACCGTGCCGTTGAAGTGTGCTCCGGCGATCGGCCGCCGCAGCAGGGCCCGCGTGGTGAATGCGGCGGAATCGAGTTCGATCACCCCGTCGAGACCGGAGGGGGTGAGATGGCGTGCGACTCCGCTGACGGCATACTCGGTCTCGCGATAGCCGTGCACGCGGAGGTCCGGGCCGGCGACGGCGCTCACAACGGAACAGCCGCCACCGCCGATGAGCTCGACGAAGTCGACCGGAGGCGCGACCTGGTGTCGTCGTGGCCTCATCGTGGTGTCCTCCCTGACGGCGATCACACGAAAGCGTTTGTGCTTCACGCTGATTGTCGAGTTTACTGATCGAGACCGGTTTGTGGGTGAGGAGTTCTCGATGGCGGGCATCTTGATCGCGGGAACCACCAGCGACGCCGGCAAGAGTGCGGTGACAACCGGATTGTGCCGGGCGTTGGCGCGCCGTGACGTCCGGGTCGCGCCGTACAAGGCGCAGAACATGTCGAACAACTCGATGGTCGCCATCTCGCCGGACGGTGACGGGGTGGAGATCGGTCGGGCCCAATGGGTCCAGGCGCTGGCGGCGCATGCCACCCCGGAGGCGGCGATGAATCCGGTGCTGCTCAAGCCGGGCAGCGATCGCCGCAGCCATGTCATGTTGATGGGTCGGCCGTGGGGCGCGATCGACTCGTCGGACTGGCTGGAGGGACGGCGCGAACTCGGGCGGGCCGCCCACGCGGCTTTCGACGATCTCGCCGCCCGCTTCGACGTGGTGGTCGCCGAGGGCGCCGGCAGCCCCACCGAGATCAATCTGCGAGCGGGCGACTACGTGAACATGGGCCTGGCGCGGCACGCCGTGTTGCCCACGGTGGTCGTCGGCGACATCGACCGCGGCGGGGTGTTCGCCGCGTTTCTCGGCACGGTGGCGTTGCTGTCGCCGCAGGATCAGGCGCTGGTCGCCGGCTTCGTGGTCAACAAGTTCCGCGGCGATCCCGAACTGCTCGCCCCCGGACTGCGCGACCTCGAACGGGTCACCGGCCGTCGCGTGTTCGGCACGCTGCCGTGGCATCCGGACGTCTGGCTGGATTCCGAGGATGCTCTCGACCTGCAGGGCCGTCGGACCACCTCGGGCAATGTCCGACGGGTCGCGGTCATCCGCCTGCCGCGGATCAGCAACTTCACCGATGTCGATGCGCTCGGTATCGAACCCGACCTCGATGTGGTGTTCGCATCGGATGCCCGGTCGCTGGCCGACGCCGACCTCGTCGTGCTGCCGGGCACGCGGTCGACCATCGCCGATCTGGCGTGGCTGCGCGACCGCGGACTCGATCGGGCCATCACCGGGCATGCGGCCGCCGGCAAGCCCGTGCTGGGCATCTGCGGCGGCTTCCAGATGTTGGGCCGCACGGTTCGTGATCCCGGGGGTGTGGAGGGGTCGCCGACCACGGTGGCGGGTCTGGGCCTGCTCGACGTCGAGACGACGTTCGGTGCGGCCAAGGTGCTGCGGCTGCCGCACGGCAGCTGGCGTGGGACGGCCGCGGCCGGCTACGAGATCCATCACGGCCGCATATCCCGGGGCTCGGGGGTCGAGGAGTTCCTGGGCGGGGCGCATGCGGCCGGGGTGTACGGGACGATGTGGCACGGGTCGCTGGAGGGCGACGAGTTGCGGCGCACGTTTCTCCGGGAGGCATTGGCGCTCAGCCCTTCCGCGGTCTCGTTCCCGGCGGCGCGGGAGCAGCGGCTGGACGTCCTGGGGGATCTGGTGGAGAAGTTCGTCGACGTCGATGCGCTGCTCGAACTCGCCACCGCCGGGGCACCGACGGGCCTCCCGTTCCTTCCGCCGGGGGCGCCGTGAGCGCGCTGCGGCGGCGGGTGTGGGGGCCGGGCCGTCAGTGCGGCGACCCGCGGTGCGACTACCGCTGCTGCTGCGCCGCCCGATGCTTCGCGATCACCTGACCGAACATGAAGTTCATCTTGGTGCCCAGCGGCCAGCCCACGTAGTAGCAGAGGAACAACGCGATTTCCTCGAGTTGCTCGGGGGTCAGTTCGTCGTTCGTGAGCGCAGCGCCGGCCTGGATCTCGGCGACGTCGATCTGCCCGCCCGCGGCGAGCGCGCCGAGCAGCAGCAGGCGACGGTCGCGGATCGACAGGCCTTCTCGGGTCCACACCTCGCCGAACACCTGATCGCAGGTGTGGGCGAAGAAGTCGCCCGGCCCGTCGGACATCTCCCAGCCGTACACCTTCGACATCATGTCGAGGCCCTTCTGACGCCGAGGATCGGTGGTCTCGTTCGCGGAGGTCTCGTCTGCGGTGGTCTCGTCTGCGGTGGTCATGGTTGTTCCCCTTCCTGATGTGGCACACCGAGTTCTGCGGCGAAGTCGCGTAGTGCGATCTCGCCGAGCGGGAGGTCGACGCCGAGTTCGCGACCCAGTTGCAGTGCCAGGGCGAGGTCCTTCTCGCCGAGTCCCCGGACGGGGATCAGCACGTCGTGCCAGAAGTCGTCGGGCGGCACGTCGGCGGTGGTGTCGCGGAGCATGATCGCGCCTGGTCCACCGGTGATCGCGTCGGTGTGCCGAACCACCTTGCCGAGCTTGGTGATGTCGATCCCGGCGGCCTCGGCGAGGCGGGAGGCCTCCATCGCCGCGGTGAACGCGACGAAATGCATCAGGTTGCGCGCCAGTTTCATCGTGGTTCCGGCACCCACATCGTTGCCGGCGTGGACGAGCATGTCCGAGACCGCCGAATAGGGTTCTTTCAGCCGCAGGTATGCCGCTCGGTCGCCGCCGACCATGATGGCCAGGCGACGCTGTTCCGCACCCGCCGCCCCGCCGGAGATCGGTGCGTCGAGCAGGGTGACGCCCTGCTCGGCGCATTCGGCGGCCAGGTCGGCGGCAGTCTGCGGGCTGATGGTCGAATGCACGGCGATGATCGTTCCGCGCGTGGCGGTGTCGAGTAGGCCGCCGTCACCGGAGACGACCGTGCGCACCTGGTCGTCGTTGAGCACGCAGATGCCGATGATGTCGGCATGGGCGGCGAGATCGGCCAACGATGTCGCGGCGGTGGCACCCTGGTCGACGAGCTTGGCCACGGCGTCTGCGGAGATGTCGAACACCGTGAGACCGCCAGACCAGGCGGCGAGGCTCGCGGCCATCGGCCCGCCGATGTTGCCGAGACCCACGTAGCCGAGCCGAATCCGGCCGACGTTGCCGTCGCTCATGAGCGGATGACCTGCCCGCCGTCGACATTGAAGATCTGCCCGGTGATCCAGCCCGCCTCGTCGGACAGCAGGAACAGGCACATGCCCACCAGGTCCTCGGGCGTACCGAAGCGCTTGAGCGGCAGGCGGTTGACGATGTCGGCGACCATCTCCTTCGGCGTGGTGGAGCGGGTGGCCTCGGTGTCGATGGGGCCCGGGGCGATGGCGTTGACCCGGATGTTCTGGCCGCCGAGTTCGGTGGCGAGTTGCTGGGTGAGTCCGTTGACCCCGACCTTGGCCAGACCGTAGAAGCCGCTGTAGAGCCATGCGGCGGTGGAGGACTGGTTGACGATGGCGCCGCCGCCGGTCATGTGGGGATATACCGCGCGGGTCACGTTGAGCGCCCCGTCGAGGTTGACGCTCATGAACTTCTTGTAGTAGTCCCACGGCACGGTGATGAGGAAGTCGAGCTTCATGCCGCCGTAGATCGCGGCGTTGTTGACCAGGCCGTCGATCGTGCCGTAGGCATCGACGGTCGCGGCGGCGAGTGCCTGCGCGGACTGCTCGTCGGCGACGTCGGTGCTGACGTAGAGGCCGTTGATGTCGGCGGCGACCTGCTTGCCGGCCTCGTCATTCAGGTCGGCGACGACGACGTTGGCGCCCTCGGCGGCCAGAGCGCGGGCATAGGCCTCACCGATACCGCCGGCGGCGCCGGTCACGATGACGGTTTTGTCCTGGAAGCGATTGCGGGTGTCGGAAGTCATTGTGCTGCTTTCTGTTGTGGTGGCACTCTGCGAGATCGAGATCACGTTTCCTTTCACGCCGGCGTGGCCACGGCCTTGGATTCCAGGTACTCCTCGAATCCCGCGACGCCCATCTCACGACCGATCCCGGATTGTTTGTAGCCGCCGAACGGGACGTCGGCGGCGTACCAGATGCCGCCGTTGACGCCCATGGTTCCGGTGCGAACGCCGTTGACCACCTTGTCGATCCGGTCCGGATCGGTACCCCACACGGCACCGGACAGGCCGTACGGTGAGTCGTTGGCGATCCGGATGGCGTCGTCGTCGCCGTCGTGAGGGAGGATCACCAGGACCGGCCCGAAGATCTCCTCCTGCGCGGCCCGCGCCGAATTGTCCAGCCCAGAAATCAACGTCGGTTCCACGAAGAAGCCTGTGTCCTTGTCGGACGGCCGCCCGCCGCCGATCTCGATGGTCCCGCCCTCCTCCTTCGCAATTGCGATGTAGGACTCGACCCGCTCGCGCTGGGCGGCCGAGATCAGCGGTCCGCAGATCGTGCCGGCATCGGTCGGGTCCCCGGCGGGCAGCCCGGCCAGCGCGTCCTTCGTCGCCGCGATGGCTTCGTCGAGCTTCCCGCGCGGCACCAGCAGGCGGGTGGTGATGGCGCAGCCCTGTCCGGCGTGCGTCACCACGTTGAACGCGGCCATCGCGCAGGCCGACGCGATGTCGGCGTCGTCGAGCACGATGAACGCCGACTTTCCGCCCAACTCCAGGAAGACCTTCGTCAACGATTCGGCGGCTCCGGCCATCACCTTCTTACCGGTCGCGGTGGAGCCGGTGAACGAGACGAGGTCGACACGTGGGTCGGTGGACAGCTGAGCGCCCAGCGCGTGGTCGCTGGAGGTGACGATGTTGATCACGCCGGGCGGGAAGTCGGTCTCCTCGGCGATCACCTTCCCGACCAGCGCTGCGCACCACGGGGTGTCCGGCGCGGGTTTGAGGACCACGGTGCAGCCCGCGGCCAGCGCGGGTCCGATCTTGGCGAAGTTGATCTGGTGTGGGAAGTTCCACGGGGTGATCGCGCCGACCACGCCGACGGCTTCGTGCCGGATCTCCCGAGTGTTTTTGAGTCCCATGGGTTTCGCCACGCCGAGGTCCTGCGTCCAGAGATAGGACTCGGCGAGGTCGGCGAAGTAGCCGAGGTCGGTGACCGGACCTTCGAACTGCGGTCCGGCGGTCAGGAACGTCGGGCAGCCGACCTCGGCCACGGTGAGTTCGCGCAGCTCGTCGCGGTGAGCGAGCAGGGCGTCGCGCAGCTGCCGCAGGCACCGGGCGCGGAAGGCATGGTTGCGCGACCAGTCGGTGGTGTCGAAGGCGCGCCGGGCCGCGGCGATCGCCGCCTCCATGTCGTCGGCGGTCGCGTCGGCCGCCTGTCCGAGGACTTCCTCGGTGGCCGGGTTCACGACGCCGAACGTGCCGCCGGCGCCGGGGGTGAGCTTGCCGTCGATCAGCAACTCAGAGGATGAGGCTGGGCGTAGAGACATGGTCTGGAACTCCATCTGGACAGGTGTCTGGACTCGCGTTCAAACCTAGTGTAGCCTCGCTCACATGTCCAGTCCCGTATCCCAGGAATCCACCCGACGCCGGCTGACGCAGCAGCAGGCCGAGACCGTGACGCGACTGACCGACGCCGCGGTCGACGTCTTGAACGCCGACGGATTCGACGGGCTCACGGTGCGGACCGTCGCCAAGCTCGCCGGGGTGGCCCCGGCCACCGCCTACACCTACTTCTCGTCGAAGAGTCACCTTGTGGCCGAGGTGTTCTGGCGTCGGCTGAGCTCGGGTGTGGCCGAGCCGGATCTCGCGATGCCCCCAGCCGAGCGGGTGGCACAGGTGTTGCGGGAGGTGTCGATGGTCGTCGCCGGGGAGGGGCAACTCGGCGGTGCGGTCACGATGGCGTTGCTGGGTACCGACCCCGACGTGGAACATCTGCGGCTACGGATCGGCGGGTTCATCCGCCGGCGACTCGCCGAGGCGCTGGAGGTGGACCCGGAGAACCCGGGCCCGCTGCTCGATGCGCTGGAGATGATCTACGCCGGTGGCCTGGTCCACGCGGGAATGGGCCACATGTCCTACGAGCAGACGTCGGAACGCCTTGTCGCAGCTGCACATCTACTGATGGAGAAGTGAGTGACCGAGACAGCCACGCGCGCGGGGATGGAACACCTCGTCCCCTTCGACCCGTACGCCTACGACTTCCACGAGGACCCGTACCCGACCTACGCCCGGCTGCGTCGCGAGGCGCCCGTCTACTACAACGCGGAGATGAACTTCTGGGCGCTGGCCCGGCACGCGGATGTGCGTGCCGGATTCCGTGACAGCGTCAACCTGTCGAACGCCTGGGGGGTGTCAATGGACCCGTCGTCGTACGGGCCGGACGCCCACAAGTCGATGTCGTTTCTGGCCATGGACGATCCCAAGCACATGCGCATCCGCAAACTGGTGTCGAAGGGCTTCACACCGCGACGGGTCAACGACCTGTCGGAGCGCATCACCGCGCTGACGCGACAGCATTGGAGCGCCTGCCTCGACAAGGGCGAGTTCGACTACGTGGCCGACTTCGCCGGACTGCTCCCGATGGACGTGGTCTCGGAGCTGTTGGGGGTCCCGGAGGCCGACCGGGCATTCCTGCGAAAGCAGTCGGATCTGTTGCTACACCGCGAAGAAGGTGTGCTCGACATCCCCGAGGCGGCCGTCTACGCCTACATCGAACTGCACAAGTACTACGGCGACCTCATCGCGGATCGTCGCAAGAATCTCGGTGACGACCTGGTGTCAGCGCTCATCTCCGCCGAGATCGATGACGAAACCGGCGCGAAGGCCAGGCTGTCCGACGACGAGATCGTCGGGTTCATGGTCCTGATGGTGGTCGCCGGCAACGAGACGACCACCAAATTGCTGGCCAATGCGCTGTATTGGGGATGGCGCAACCCGCACGAATTGGCCAAGGTGCTCGCCGAACCGCAGGTCGTGCCCGATTGGACCGAAGAGACACTGCGCTATGACAACTCGACGCAGCTGGTGTTGCGCAAGGTGGCCGCCGACGTCACCTACGGCGATCTGACGATCCCCGAAGGCGACCGGGTGCTGCTGCTCGTCGGGTCGGCCAACCGGGACGAGGACGTCTTCGAGGATGCGAGCAGCTACCGCATCGGCCGCGACAGCAGCCAGGCGCTGATGAGTTTCGGCTTGGGCACACACTTCTGTCTCGGCGCACATCTGGCGCGACTCGAGGCGAACATCGGGCTCGACGCGGTGGCCCGTTCCATCACGGGAGTCGACATCGACATCGACAACGCCGTCCGGGTCCACTCGGTGAACGTGCGCGGGTTCGCCGAACTCCCGGTGACAGTGCAGGTGCGCTGATGGCATTCATCGCTCACCCAGAACGCAGGCCCGTCCTGGTCGCCGGCGCATCGTCGGGTATCGGCGCCGCCACCGCCGAATATCTGGCGGCCGCGGGATATCCGGTGGCAGTGGCCGCCCGGCGGGTGGGTCGGCTGCAGGAACTCGCCGACAAGATCACCGCTGCGGGCGGTGAGGCCGTCGCGGTGCCGTTGGATGTGACCGACGAGCAGTCCGTGCTGGATTGTGTCGCCAAGGCGGAAGCTGCGCTGGGACCCCTCGAGATCGTGGTGGCCGGCGCCGGGGATCTTGCCGTCGGTCTGTCGTACGAATCGGGGCCGGATGAATTCGCCGACCAGGTCAACATCCATCTCAACGGCGCCTACCGGCTGTATCGGGCCGTGATCGGCGGCATGATCGACCGCGCGCGTGGCGATGTCGTCTTCATCGGCTCCGATGTGGCGATCCGTCCGCGACCGTGGTCGTCGGCGTACGTGGCGGCGAAGTCGGGTATCGACGGACTGGTCGCCACCATCCAGCTCGAACTAGAGGGCACCGGCGTGCGGGCCGGCGTGGTGCGCCCGGGCCAGACGCTGACCGGGATGGGGATGAACCTGGACCCGGCCACCACCGAGAAGATGCTCAACGACTGGATCAAGCACGGCCTGGCCCGTCACGGCAACTTCCTCTCGCCCGAGCACATCGCCCAGGCGGTGTCGGCGATGGTGACGATGCCCCGCGGCGCGCACATGCGTTCGGTGGAGGTGGAGGCCGAGGGCGCCATTCCGTGCGCGAAACGTGCACAGACCCCGGATCGTCCACAGACGCCGCCAGAATCGAAAGGACACGAGTGATGACCGCTCTGACCAAGCCCAAACGTGTCTCCGGTGGAGACGGCGAACACGGACACCTCGACGAACTGGCCTCCGATCCCATCGGCCTGTTCTGGCGGGTGCGGGAAGAATGCGGGGACGTCGGACAGTTCCAGCTCGCCGACCGCGAGGTGGTGCTGGTATCCGGTGCACTGGCCAACGAGGAGTTCTTCCGCGCGCCGGAGGAAGACCTCGATCAGGCCGCGGCCTACCCGTTCATGACCCCGGTGTTCGGCGAGGGCGTCGTCTTCGACACCAGCCCGGAAGAACGATCCAAGGCGATCCACAATTCGGCGCTCAAGGGCCCGCACATGAAGCAGCACGCGGTGACCATCCCGAACGAGGTGGAGCGGATCATCGCCGGCTGGGGTGACGAGGGTGAGATAGATCTACTCGAGTTCTTCGCCGAGCTGACTCTCTACACGTCGTCGGCCTGTCTGATCGGGCGCAAGTTCCGCGAACGATTGAACGGCCACATCGCGCACCTGTTCCACGATCTGGAGAAGGGCACCGACCCGATCGCCTACGTCGACTACAACGCCGACATCGAGAGTTTCCGCAAACGGGACGAAGCGCGTGCCGAGTTGGTGGAGTTCATCCAGGGAGTGATGGACGAGCGGATCGCGAATCCGACCGAGAACAAAGAGGATCGCGATCTCATGGACGTGTTGGTCCAGGTCGGATTCGACGCCAACACCATCACCGGCATGTTCATCTCGATGATGTTCGCCGGCCACCACACCACCTCGGGCACCGCGGCGTGGACGCTCATCGAGTTGCTGCGCAACCCCGACTACATGGGTCGGGTGTACGCGGAGCTCGACGAGATCTACGGCGACACCCCGGCCGGTGAACGGCCCGAATACACCTTCGCCCACACTCGGCAGATGCCGCAGTTGGAGAACGCACTTAAGGAGGCGCTGCGGCTGCACCCGCCGCTGATCATCCTGATGCGCATGGTGCGCAACGACTTCCACATCGAGGACTTCGAGGTCACGGCCGGTCAGTCCATTGCAGTGTCGCCGGCCATCTCCAATCGGTTGCCGGAGGACTTCCCGGAACCGGACACCTTCGACCCCGATCGCTACGAGAAGCCCCGGCAGGAGGACCTCGTCAACCGCTGGACCTGGATTCCGTTCGGCGCCGGGCGGCACCGTTGTGTCGGTGCGCAGTTCGCGATCATGCAGCTCAAGGCGATCTTCTCGGTGCTGTTTCAGAACTACGAGTTCGAGATGCTGCAGCCGTCGGAGACCTACCGCAACGACCATTCCAAGATGGTCGTGCAACTGCAGCAGCCGTGCCGGGTGAAGTACCGGAGGCGGTGACCGCTGATGCGTGTCGAAGTGGACCTGGACCTGTGTCAGGGGCACGGGATGTGCGAGATGGAGGCGCCCGACGTCTTCCGGGCGCATGCCGATCACGTCGAGATCCTGCAGAGGGAACCCGATGAGAGCCGGCGGGCCGAGGTCGAGGCTGCGGTGACCTATTGCCCGACACAAGCCCTGAAGATTGTCGACGACGAGTGAGTGGAGATCCCCGAGATGCCTTTTGATCGTGCCGAACTGGAAGAGATGAAGCAGCGATGGTTGGACGCCAACATCGAGGCGGAGAAGGCCGGCGACTGGAAACCCCTTGCGGAGTTCTACACCGAGGACGCCACCTACGGGTGGAACTATGGCCCGGACAAGGATTTCATGGCCGTCGGCCGCGACGAGATCCGCGACATCGCGTTGGGCCAGGAGATGGAAGGCCTCGAGGGGTGGGAGTATCCGTATCAGGCGTGGGTGATCGACGATCAGACCGGCGACATGATCGGCTTCTGGAAGCAGGTGTACAACGGCAAGCGTGAGGACGGTAGCAGCTACGCGCTCGAGGGTATCCAGGGCAGTTGGTTCAAATACGGCGGCAACTTCCAGTTCTCGTGGCAGCGTGACTTCTTCGACTACGGCAATGTCTCTGCGCTGTTCATCGAGATGCTGAAGAACAACGCGATGAGCGACGGGATGCTCAAGCGGATCGAGAAGGCCACGGGTGATCAGCCCGGCTGGTATCCGTTCGGCAAGGCGCCCGTGAAGTTCTGGTGAGCTGACACATGACTCATCCAGCGCCGGCCTATCAAGGGCTGAGTCACCAACAGCTGGCGGTCCTTGTTCCCGAGCTATTGCTGTCGGGTCAGTTGATCGATCGCAGCGGGATGGCCCATCTGATCAGTGCGTTCGGTCGTGAGGTGATGGGCCAGGTCGCCATCGAGGAATGGATGGCGGCCAGCCCCGTCTACACCCAGCGCATGCGGTCTGCGCTGAGGATCGACGGCGACGGTGTCGAGGATATGTTCAAGTGCCTGCAGCTCGACATCGGCGCGCCGCCGCAATTCATGGACTTCCGCTATGAGGTGACAGACAAGTACCACGGGTCGTTCTTCCTGCAGCACTGCGGCGCGCTGATGGATGTGGAACCGATGGGCGACGACTACGTCACCACGATGTGTCACGACATCGAGGACCCGACATTCGACGCGACGGCGATCGCGACGAACCGTCGGGCGCGCATTCGTCCGATCCACCGGCCGCCGCGACGGCCGGAAGGTCGCACACCGCACTGTGAGTGGACGGTGACGATCGAGGACGACCGTGACGAACTGCCGTTACCGTCCGACGCGCAGGAGATGTTCGGCACCCGAGCCGGGACGGTGGCGCTCACCCCCATCGACGGGTCGGCGACAGACGGACTGGTCGACTATCGGGGGCCGCTCCGGGCAGATCTGCAGTTCCGCGAGTGGTCGCACACCGCGCTGGCCCGGATCGCGGAGGAGATCGCCCTGCAGCACCAGTTGTTGTCGCTCGGCTTCCTCTGGTCGGTTCGTCGGCATGCGACCGATGAGGCCCAGGTGCGCGAGATATACCGCAAGCAGTTGACCGGCATCGCGGGGTTGTCGGCCGATCGTCTGCGGCGGGCGCTGATGTTGGGTGCCGATGCGTCGGCCCTTGCGACGGTGATTAACCTGCATCCGGTTCTCGGTCCGCTCGCCTACACCGGGGTGGCTGCCGAGGTGCGGGGTGACGACGTCGTCGTTCGGGTGCCGACCGAGTCGGATGCGGTCGTCGACGGCGGCTGGATCGCGCTTCTCGATGCCGACCACGTCGAACCGCTGCAGGCGATCGCGACCGCGGTGGACGCGTACTGGGCGGTGTCGTCGGCAACCGCTGCCGACGGTGCCACCGAGTTCGTGATGAGCAGAGGGGATGCCGCGCACCGGGAGTCGGGGGAGGTGGCGATCGCGCGATTCAGTTCGGGCGCCGACTTCGAGTTCACCGACCGCGGGCGTTCGATTCCGATCACGCCGGTGGGTAGCGGTGTCTGATGACCCCGAGTCGGTGACCGCCCTCTGGCCGGCGGTGGGGGACCTGAGTCTCTCGGGTCGCGTCGCCGTGGTGGCCGGCGCGACACGGGGGATCGGCCTGTCAGTGGCCTATGCGCTCGCCGGGTGTGGTGTGTCGGTGGTGATCAACGGTCGCGATCCGGTGGCGGTCGACGAGACCGTCACCGAGATCCGTGGCGGTGGTGGCTATGCCGTGGGCGTCATCGGGTCGGCCGGCGATGACGGCGTGGCCCAGAAGATGGTCGATGCGGCGCTCTCGGAGTTCGGGGCGCTCGACGTCGCCATCAACTGTGCCGGCATCGCCGAACCGGCGGGATCGACGATTCTGTCGATCAGCGCCGAGGAGTTCCGTGACCAGCTCGACGCACATCTGATGAGCGCATTTCATCTGGTGCAGGCCGCGGGCCGGGTCTTCGCCGAACAGGGGACCGGCTCGATCGTCCTGACCGGGTCGGCGGCGTCGCTCGGGATGTTCGGGGGTAGTGGCTACCCGGCGGCCAAGGGCGGGGTCAACGCCCTTGCGCTGGCCGCTGGTGCCGATCTCGCCGATCGCGGTGTGCGGGTCAACGTGGTGATGCCGGGCGCGAAGTCGCGGTTGTCGAGCGGTGACCACTACGTCTCCCACATCGAGAGCCTGCACCGCCGGGGGATTCTGGACGAGCTCACACGTGACGCGGCCCTCGATCCTGCGCCACCCGAGTACGTCGCCGCACTGTATGTGTTCCTCGCCAGCGATGCCGCGCGGGGGATCACCGGTCAGGTCTTCACCGCCGCCGGCGGATTCATCGGACGATATGAACCGCAGCAGGCGTCGTTCATCGCCTACCGCGATCACAAGGACAATGCGCCATACACGCTGGCCGAACTCGCCGAACTGCTGGGTGACGGCTGAACTCGGGGCGCGCCCTCACCGCGGGTGGGTGATGATCGTCTGCCCGGTGCGCAGGTTGGTCCACGTTACGGTGCGGTCGGTGTGCATGGTGGGTATCCACGGCCCGTCGTGTTTGCGGTCGTGGTCGGGGCGGCAGAGCGGGATCAGGTTGTAGGGCACGGTCCAGCCGCCGGCCAGCGGGTCGGCATGGTTGAACTTGACCAGATGGTCGAGTTCACATGTGTCGGACGGCCTGTTGCAGAACGGATATCGGCAGCGGTGATCGAGATAGAGGATCTCGGCCCGCAATGCGGCGGGCGGTGCGTAGGTCAGGGCGCCGGGCGGCGGATTGCCAAAGCCGCCGTGCCCGCTCGGGTCGATCGGCGGTGCCGGCGACCGGTTGCCGAGCAGCACGAGACCGCTGGTGGTGCGGCGTTCCGGCATGGCCGGTGCGGTGAGGATCTGCGCCTGCGGTGCGACTCGTTCGGCGTGGGCGGGATCGATTGCGCCGTAGCCGGCGAGCCGGGTGACGTCTCGGCCGGTGGGGTCGACGTACAGTGTGTGCCGAGACGGTGCGGTGGTGGGGTCCTCGTCGTCATCGGAGTCTGTGTTGTCGGCGGAGGCAGCCGTGTCGTTGTTGGAGGCAGCCTCGTCGGCATCCCCGGCTGTGACGACTGCATCGACGCCTGCGTCGGTGGGTTCGTCGGCGTCAGCAGGGATATCGGTGGCAATGTCGGAGGTCTGCGGCGCCTCGGCGTCGAACGTGGCGTCGGCAGGTTGCGGCATTTCTACGCCGCGTCCGCGATTGCCGCGCGTGCGGGTCTTGGCTGCCGGGCAGGTGTCGAGTCCACATCGGCAGCGCAGTTTCGCGCCGGGCGCGCCCTGGATTTCGGCGAGCGCTTCGACGCGTTGTTGCCCGAGGGTCCGTGGGTCGAGGCGACACACCCGTCGTTTGAGCATTCGGGCAATACGGTCGCGGAGATGAACGCCGTGTTCTGCGGGCATGCATGCGTCCACGTTGACATGACCGTGGGCGTCGTCGGTGATGGTGACGTTCTGCCACGCCTCGCCGAATTCTTCGCGGATGTTCTCGGCGCGGTCGGGATCGAGTTCGATCAGGGCTTCGTTGAGTTCGTCCCGTAGCGCCGGGTCGGTGGATGAGCGCTGCGCGAGATCGAGCGCAAGGTCCTCGAAGGTGATCGGCTCGGCGTCCTCGTCCTGGCCGTCGGCGTCATCCTCGGTGTCGCTGCCCTGGTCGTCGGCTCGGTCACCGCCGGGAGTGTCGGCATCGGCGTCAGCCTCGACGTCGTCGGGCAGGTCGTCGAAGGTGGGCTGATCGGGGAGGTCGGTCGCATCGGTGTCGCTGTCGAGAGCTTCGTCGTCGGCGTCGGCCCACCGATCCCGTAGGTCGCCTTCGGGGGCGTCTTGCGCGGATGCGGCCAGGAGTGACATGCGGTGGATGCTGTGCTTGCCGGCCAGGAACTGTGCCCGGAACTTGGGGAGCGTGGCGAGTTGGTCGCCGAGGGTTATCCATTTGGCGGCCTTGGATCGGGAGATCCGCAGCTGTAGCGACACTTCCCCGAGTGCGGCCTTCTCGGCAGTGGAGTGGGAGGCCGGTCGGCCATTGCGTCCGCCGCTGTTGAGGCGCTCGGTGTAGGTGCGCCGCCCGATCTCATGTGCCGCCAACACCGCGAGGGCGCCGGCCTGTTGACTGAGTCGAAGGGCTTCGCGTGCATGGTCACCCAACGGTGCGGTGTCGGCCGAGGCGATCAGCGCCTCGTCGGCCACCGGGTCGGTGTAGGTGAACATGTGCGTCCTTCGCGGTGTGCGGGTCGGATCGGCTGCGGGAATCGAACTGGTACCAGGATATCGGGCTGGTCTGACAGGTTTCGTCCGTCGGATGGGGCGGGTGGACAACTACTTTCGAATGTGTGGGACCAGGATATCGGGGGACTCCGACAATTCTGTCGCGGTGGGATTCGGGAGCTGGCTCGTGTGTGAAATGAGGTGTCGGGGGGCTGATCTCGATACGCTCGCTCCTTCGTCGCTCGCTACTCGATCAGCAGGTAGGTGGGGGCGTTCGGTTCTTCGTTGCTTGCTGCTCGATCGGCGGTGGGGTACGTGGCTCGCTGGGCGATCAGCGGGAAGCCCGCTGCGCCACACGGTCGATCCAGAACCGGGCGCCGGCCGTGATCGAGTCGGTCACCGGACGTGGGTGCCAACCGAGTTCGCGTTCGGCCTTGCTGTGGTCGGCCGGGGACATGAAGTTCATCAGACGAACCGAGGTCACAGTGAGTTGGACCGGTGAGCGGGTGAGGGCGGCTCTCACGGAGCCGACGGCCCCGATGAGATAGAGAACCGGTCGATGCAGCACGAGTCGTGGTGGCGTACGATTGCCCGCCGATGCCGCGATCGAGATGATCTCGCCGAGATCCATCACACGTTCGGAGACGATGTAGCGCTCGCCCGCACGGCCTTTCGTCGCCGCCAGCACGAGGGCGTCGGCGGCGTCCTCGATGCCGACGGACTCTGCGTGACAGTTGCGAACGGTGAACGGCAGCTTGCCCAACGCGGCGGCGGCGACGAACTGTCCGTGCGGGGTCGGCTGGAAGTCGCGCGCTCCGTATGTGTTCGCCACACACATGGCCACCACCGGAACACCGCGGTCACGTGCGTAGCTCAACGCCAGCTCTTCGCCGGCAACCCGACTCTTCACGTAGTCAGAAGCGTGCCGATGCCAGTTGAAGGCATCGGACTCGGTCACGGGCCGTCCGGTGACGCGGCCGATCGTGGCGATCGTGCTGGTGTAGACGTACTTCCGCAGGCCGGCGTTCGCCGCGACGTCCAGCACCGATCGCAGCGCTTCCACATTTGTCCGGTAGAGCGGTGCGGGGTCGGTCAACCAGGCTCGCGTGTCCACCGCGCAGTAGAACACCACGTCGCAGTCTGCCATCGCCGCAGCGACCTGATCGGTGTCGAACAGGTCGCCGGTGAACCGTTCGATGTCGAGATCGTCGATCGACCGGGTGTCGCTCGATTCCCGGACGAGGACGCGGACGTGCTCGCCATCGGCGACGAGGCGACGAACGACATGGGAGCCGAGAAAGCCGCCGGCGCCGATGACCAGCTTCACCCGAGGGCACCCGGCACGAGGTCGTCGATCGCCGCGGCGCTGCGGTCCAGCATCGTTCTGAACATCCGGTCGCCACGTTCGGTCGGCATGGCCGCGCCACAACCGAACACGATGATCATCGGCGCCTGGATGAGGGAGTCGACATAGGACTCCCAGCAGTCCTCGATCGACCAGTCGGTGACGCCCTGGTCGATCAGTGCGGCGTGATAGGCCGCCACGATCTCCCGCTCATGCGCCCGACGATCCGCCGTGGTCAGACTCGTGGACAAGAGAAAGGCGATGTCGCGCAGCGGGTTACCGACGGTGATCGTCTGCCAGTCGACGATGGTGACCGCGCCGTCGGCGCCGAACAGGACGTTGTCGATCCGCAGGTCACCGTGGATCAGCGCGAATCGGCGGGGTGGTCGCTCGATCCATGGCCCGGCCTCGGCGACCAGCCAGTCGACGGCGTCGGCGGCACGCCCCGTCAGCGCGAACCGATTGCGGAAGGTATCCGCCATGGGCTCGAGGATCGAATCCATCAGGACACGGTCATCGTGGGTGGGCAGCGCCAGCCCGGGCAGTTCGAAGAGGGTGTTGTCGCACCAGCGCGGCGCGTGGATGCCGGCGGCGGCCACCGCGATCGCACGCGCCTGCTCGGGGGCGCATCCGGCGATCTGATCGCCCTGTTCCGCCGGCGCGATGTCCTCGAGCAGCAGGATGAACTCGGTGTCGTCGGCGGAGATCTCGGCAGCATGGCATCGCGGGATGGGTGCGGTCAGTGTTGGTGCCAGCCGCCGGTAGAACAGCACCTCGTTGCGGAACACCCCGGCCGCGAACTGTCGCTGGGAGAGCTCTCCGATGGCGAGCTTGGCCACCAATGTGGCAGGCGGAGGGTTCGGCCCGGTGTGTTCCGCATACTCCGGGGTGAGCCGATACGAGCCGGCCATCTGCCCGGAGCCTACCCGTTCGTAGCGCACCGACCGCACGTCGGTATTCAGCAGTCGGCCGAGCACCTCGGGTGTCACATCCGCCGGGTCGGTGGGCAGGCCGGATCTGCCGGTCCCGTCGGCGGTGGGTGCGCTCATGGTGGTCAGACCGCAGCGGTGTCCGCCGACAGCCGATACTCGGTGGACCGGGCGTCGCGGGTCAACAGCGTGCCGCGGGAGCCCGCCACCGGGCCCTCCTTCTTCAACTCCCGCTTGAGTATCTTGTTGGTGGCGGTGGTCGGCAGGTCGTCCTCGATGCGCACGAACCGCGGCCACGCCTTGGGTGACAGATCTGCCTGAGCAGCAAGCTGTTCGGCAAGTCTCTCGGGTGTCAGGGTGGCGTCGTCCTGCAAGACGACCGCTGCCATCACCGCGTCACCGACGTGCTCGTCGGGCACCGCGTAGACGGCGACCCGATTGATCTCCGGCAGCCGCAACAGGATTCGTTCGATCGGTCCGGCGGCGAGGTTCTCGCCGTCTACCCGCATCCAGTCCCCGGTGCGTCCGGCCAGGTAGATCCAGTCGTCGGCGTCCTTGTAGGCGAGATCGCCCGACCAGTACATCCCGTGACGCATCCGTTCGCTGGTGGACGCCTCGTCGTTGTAGTACCCCATGAACATTCCGGCGCCCTCGACATTCACCAACTCACCGATGGCCTCATCGGCGTTCGACAAGGCGCCGTTGTCGTCGAACTCGGCGCGCGGGCATTCGGTCACCGTGCCCGAGTTGTACACGGCCACATTGGGGAAGCCCTTGCCGATCGAACCCTCCGGCGTGCCGGGCTCGCGGGTGATGATGATGGCGAGTTCGGTGGAGCCGAAGCCGTCCCATACGGTGCAGCCAAAGCGGCGGGAGAACTCGGTGATGTCGCGGTCGGTCGCCTCGTTGCCGAAGGCCACCCGCAGCGGGTTGTCGGCGTCGTCGGGCTTCTCCTCGGTGGCGAGGATGTAGGCGAGTGGCTTGCCCACGTAGTTCATGTATGTCGCGTTGTAGCGTCGGATGTCGTCGAGGAAGGTCGACGCCGAGAACGTCGCCGGCGCGATCGCGGCGCCCCCGCACAGTGCCACGCAATAGCCGCCCATCAGTGCCGCCGAGTGGAACAGTGGCATGGACAGGTAGCAGACGTCGCCGGGGCCGATCTGGTACTTGTCGGCGAGCACCGGCCCGGCGAACGGGATCATCATGTGCGCGAACCGAACCGGCTTGGGGTTGCCGCTGGTCCCGGAGGTGAAGATCAGCATGAAGGTGTCCGCCGCCGTGGGTACGGCCAGCGGAACCAGGTCGCCGGCCTCGCCGAGCAGGTCGGCCCACTCGGTCGCGGAGGTGTCGAGCACGCGGACGCCGGGCAGGTCGAGGCCGTCGAGCAGTCCTCGGTGCTCGGCGTCGGTGATGAGGATCTGGCAATCGGCACGCAGAATGTCGGCGGCCAGGCCGTCGCCGCGGCGGGTGTTGTTGACACCGACGGTGACGTAGCCGCCCAGCGCGCCGGCAGCCAGTGCGATGAGCATGTCGGGGGTGTTGCCCAACAACGTGCCCACGTGCGGGGGACGCGAACGATCGGCGATCCCGAGCACTGCGGCGCTCGCCTGCTCGGCCGCCGCGACGTACTCACGCCACGACCATCGACGGCCGTTGTAGGTGATCGCCAAGTTGTCGTCATCGGTCCGCTCGCGAAGGAGTTGGGTCACGGTCTCAGCCACGAGACTCACTGTAGAACGTGTTCTCATTCGGCGTGGACAGATTCTGAAGAATGTCTACTCGGACATTGTTGCAGCCCATTCGTGCAGCGTGACGACGGCCACTGGGGGATGGATGCTTGGATCGAAGTATGGTTTTTGAGCCGAATGCGACCGACCCGCCGGCACCGACCGATCCGATGACGGCCTTCGGTATCGGCAATATCGAGGTCCTCGACAAGGGGCGGGTGGTCGCTGATCAGCAATTGGGTCCGGTGTTCGCCGATCACCGCGGACGGATCGACCTGCCCGCTCTCGCGGTCCTGTTCGACCACCTCGGCGGCCTGCCGTTCTTCCGTTCGGGTCCGGACGGATCGCCCTGTGTGCAGGCCCGGCTCTCGATGTCGATGCAGGGCCACGTCGGCGTCGACGACCGCCTCACCGGCACCGCCGAGCTGATGATGCACGACGATCGGTTCGGGTCCACCCGTGTGGACGTGGTCACCTCCACCGGGCATCTGTGCTGCACCGGCACCGCCCGCAACGTGGCGGTCGCGCGCACCTTCGACACCCACCCAGGGGACCCGCGTGGGGCCGGGCCCACCCCGACCGGCCGGCGTACCCACGGCGCCGACCTCCCGCCGGCCATCGATCCGACGCTGCCGGGGCGGGAGATCGTTCGACAGATCTCGAGTGGGGTGCGCGCGGCCGGGCCGATCACCGACCTGCTCAACGGCCGGGTGGAGCTGATCGCACAGGAACGCGCCGCCGGCGTCCGCTTCACCGTCTCCACCCGCCCCTGGATGGGCAACATCTTCGGCACCATGCACGGCGGGATGATCGCGGCGATCGTGGCGCAGGCCTGCTCGTTCGCGGGTCAGGCGAATGCGGCCGCCGGGGTCGACTATCAGCTCGGCGATCTGGCCATCGGTTTCCTGCGGTCGCCGGCGGTACAGGGGACCGAGGTCACGGTGGAGGTGAGCGCGGTGAAGGCGGGCCGGCGGATCGCCACCTTCGAGGCGGTCATGCGCGGACACGACGGGCTGTTGTTGAGCACGGCGACCGCCGACGTCATCTACCGCTGACGACCCGGCGACCGCCGCTGCGGGTTGCCGTCGACGTCATTCCGGTTGCCGTCGGCGGTATCGGGGTTGCCGTCGGCGCAAAACAATCATGCGTGCTTGATTTTTCTGACCCGTCGTGTGACGCTGGTCTCATGTCGTTGGTGGAGACGCTCGTCGCCGATCTGAGCGATGAATCCCGAGAGCTCGATGACCTGGTCGCAGACCTGGACGACGCCGGCTGGGCACGACCGACGCCCGCGCCGGGGTGGACGATCGCCCATCAGATCGCGCACCTGTCGTGGACCGACGAGGTGGCGTCGATCGCGGCGACCGACCCGGACGGATTCGCCGCGGTGCTCGAATCGGGTGCGCACAATCCGGCGGGCTTCGTCGATGAGGTGGCCGAGCAGCGATCCGCAACGCCACCCGCTCAGCTTCTCGAAGACTGGCGGACGGCGCGGAAGTCGCTCGCCGACGCCCTGCGCAGCGTCCCCGCCGGCACCAAGATCCCGTGGTTCGGGCCGCCGATGTCGGCGAGTTCGATGGCCACGGCCCGGCTGATGGAGACCTGGGCGCACGGACTCGACATCGCCGACGCCCTCGGCGTCACGCGCACGGCGACCGACCGGATCAAGGGCGTCGTCCACATCGGCGTACGCACCCGCGACTTCGCCTACGCGGTCAACGGTCTCACCCCGCCGAACGCCCCCTTCCGCTATGAGATCACCGCTCCGTCGGGCGAGCTGTGGACCTGGGGACCCGAGGACGCCACCGACATCGTGCGCGGACCCGCTGTCGACTTCTGCCAGCTGGTCACCCAGCGGCGGGCGCTCGACGACCTCGACCTGACCATCGAGGGCGACGATACCCGGCAGTGGGCGCACATCGCGCAGGCCTTCGCCGGCCCGCCCGGCGAAGGCCGGACGCCCGACAACACCACACCCCAAGGCTGACGGCCATGGCCGACACCGCGACCCGCAGCATTCGCATCGGTAACGCCTCGGGGTTCTACGGCGACCGTTTCAGCGCCGTGCGCGAGATGCTCGACGGCGGTCACCTCGACTACCTCACCGGCGACTACCTCGCCGAACTGACCATGCTCATCCTCGGTCGCGACCGGATGAAGGACCCGAAAGCCGGGTACGCCAAGACCTTCTTGCGTCAGATGGAGGACTGCCTCGGCCTCGCCGTCGACAAGGGCGTGCGGATCGTGGTCAATGCCGGCGGACTCAACCCGCACGGACTGACCGTCGCATTGCGCGAGCTCGCCGACAGTGTGGGCATCGACGCCGGGATCGCCTTCGTCGACGGCGACGATCTCACCCATCGCGCCACCGAACTCGGCCTGGGCACACCGCTGACCGCCAACGCCTACCTCGGCGCCTTCGGCATCAAGACCGCTCTGGACGCCGGTGCCGACGTGGTGGTGACCGGCCGGGTGACCGACGCATCGTTGACCGTGGGCCCGGCGGCGAGTGAATTCGGTTGGGAGTCGCACGACCTGGATGCGCTGGCGGGCGCGGTGGTGGCCGGCCACGTCATCGAATGTGGGGCGCAGGCCACCGGCGGCAATTACTCGTTCTTCACCGAACTCCCGCGGATGGGCCATCTCGGATTCCCCATCGCCGAGGTCGCCGCCGACGGATCGTCGGTGATCACCAAACATCCCGACACCGGCGGTGCGGTCACCGTCGGGACGGTCACCGCACAACTGCTCTACGAGGTCGGCGGCCCGCGTTACCTGGGGCCCGACGTGACCACCCGACTCGACACCATCACCCTGGCCCGGGCCGGCGACGACCGGGTGTCGATCAGCGGTGTCCGCGGCGAGGCGCCACCGACCACCACCAAGGTGTCGCTCAACCACCTGGCCGGCGTGCGCAACGAGATCACCCTGATCCTCACCGGTCTCGACATCGAGGCCAAGGCCGACCTGTTCATCGAGCAGTTCACCGCCGCCCTCCCGACCCGGCCGGCCGAGATCGATTGGGAAATCTCCCGTCTCGACCGCGCCGACGCCACCACCGAGGAACAGGCCAGCGCACTGCTGCGGTGCGTGGTCCGCGATCCCGACGCGAAGAAGGTCGGCCGGGCATTCTCGGCGACCGCCGTCGAACTGGCGCTGGCGAGCTATCCCGGCTTCACCATGACCGGGCCGCCGGGCAACGGCTCACCGTACGGGGTGTTCGAACCCGGCTATGTCGACGCCGCTCGCGTGGAACACCGCGTGGCGCTGCCCAACGGCGTGGTCGAGCGCATCGACCCGAGCCCGTTGCGCACCGAGGTGCCCGTCGACGCCGACGACGACTCGCCCACCGTCGGCGCACCCGACTGGGGCCCGACGTCATCGTTGCCGCTGGGCACGGTCGCCGGCGCGCGCAGTGGCGACAAGGGGGGCAGCGCCAACATCGGTGTGTGGGTGCCGAATCCGGAACACTTCGCCTGGCTCGATCACACCCTTGACGTCGACCTGCTCAAGGAGTTGCTACCGGAGGTTGCCGACCTCACGGTGCACCGCTACCGGCTGCCGAACCTCAATGCGATCAACTTCGTGATCGAGGAGGTCCTCGGTCGCGGCGTGGCCGAGAACGTGCGCTTCGATCCGCAGGCCAAGGGCATGGGCGAATGGCTCCGGTCGCGCCCGGTGCCGATCCCGATGGCATTCACCACCGCGACCACCGACAGCGAGGAGAACCGGTGACCATCACCAGTCCGGTCTGGGACAGTCCGGAGAGGACCGAATTGCGTTCGACGGTCCGCGGGTTCGTCGAACGACATGTCCTGCCCCGGCAGGACGACTGGGAACGCGAGGGTCTGCTGCCGCGCGAACTGCATCGCGAGGCCGCCAAACTCGGCCTGTTCGGACTCGGCATCCCCGAGGAGACCGGCGGCTCGGGTGGCGACCTGATCGACGCGTCCGTGCTGGGGGAGGAGTTCCACTACGCCGGTGCGGCAGCAGGGGTGTTCGCTTCGCTGTTCACCCACGGCATCGCGCTGCCGCATCTGATCGCCGCCGGTGACCCCGACCAGATCGACCGCTGGGTGCGGCCGACGCTGGCCGGGGAGAAGATCGGCAGCCTCGCCATCACCGAACCCGACGGCGGCAGCGACGTGGCTCATCTGCACACCGCCGCAGTCCGCGACGGTGACCATTTCGTGGTGAACGGGGCCAAGACCTACATCACCTCGGCGGTGCGCGCCGACTTCGTGACCACCGCGGTCCGCACCGGTGGTGCGGGCGCGGCGGGCGTGTCGCTACTGGTGATCGAGAAGGACACTCCCGGCTTCACCGTCACCCGCCGACTGGACAAGATGGGCTGGCGAAGCTCGGACACCGCCGAGCTGTCGTTCGTCGACGCGCGCGTTCCGGTGGGCAATCTGGTGGGTCCGGAGAATTCCGGATTCGCCCAGATCGCCGCCGGATTCGTCGCCGAGCGCGCCGGCCTGGCCGTGCAGGCCTACGCCAGCGCACAGCGGTGTCTGGACCTCACCCTCGCCTGGGTCCGAGACCGCGAGACCTTCGGCAAGCCGTTGATCGACCGGCAGTCGGTGCAGGACACCGTCACCGAGATGGCCCGCCGGATCGACATCGCCCGCACGTACACCCGGGCCGTCGTGGAACGGAAGGTGAGTTCGGGCGACGACCTCATCGCCGAGGTGTGCTTCGCCAAGAACACCGCGGTGGAGACCGGCGAGTGGGTGGCGAACAAGGCGGTTCAGCTCTTCGGTGGGCTGGGCTACATGACCGGCACCGAGGTCGAGCGGCAGTACCGCGACATGCGCATCCTCGGCATCGGCGGCGGAACCACCGAGATTCTCACCGGGCTGGCGGCAAAACGATTGGGGTATCAGCAATGACCACATTCCGGTCCACCCTCGACCCGGCCGGCGAGGACTTCCGCGTCGCCGAGCGGTCGATGACCGAGAAGCTGACCGAGTTGCAGGCAGAGTTCGACAAGGCACTGGCCGGCGGCGGCGAGAAGTACGTCGAGCGCCACCGCAAGCGCGGCAAGATGATCCCGCGTGAGCGCATCGAGCTGCTGATCGACGAGGACTCTGCGTTCCTGGAGTTGTGTCCGTTGGCCGGTTACGGCTCCGACTTCCAGGTCGGCGCGTCGGTCGTCACCGGCATCGGTGTCGTCGAAGGCGTCGAATGCATGATCGTCGCCAACGACCCGACCGTGCGTGGCGGCACCTCCAACCCGTGGACGCTGCGCAAGATCCTGCGGTGCAACGACATCGCGCTGGCCAACCGGCTGCCGGTGATCTCGCTGGTGGAATCCGGTGGCGCCGACCTACCCACGCAGAAGGAGGTGTTCATTCCGGGCGGGCGGATGTTCCGCGACCTCACCCGACTCTCGGCCGCCGGCATCCCGACAATCGCGTTGGTGTTCGGCAACTCCACCGCCGGCGGTGCCTACGTTCCGGGGATGAGCGACCACGTGGTGATGATCGAGAACGCCTCCAAGGTGTTCCTCGGTGGGCCGCCGCTGGTCAAGATGGCCACCGGTGAGGACAGCGACGACGAATCCCTCGGCGGCGCCCAGATGCACGCCCGTCAGTCCGGCCTGGCCGACCACTATGCCGCCGATGAACAGGACGCCATCCGGATCGGCCGGCGCATCGTGTCGCGGCTGAACTGGCGCAAACACGGTCCTGGGTCGGTGGCCGAGGTCGTCGAACCACGCTACGACCCGGAGGAACTGCTCGGCATCGTGCCGGGAGATCTGAAGATCCCGTTCAATCCACGCGACGTGATCGCCCGGGTCGTCGACGACAGCGACTTCGACGAGTTCAAACCCGAATACGGCAGTTCGCTGTGCACCGGGTGGGCCCGCATCCACGGCTATCCGATCGGCATCCTGGCCAACGCCCAGGGTGTCCTGTTCAGCCAGGAGGCGCAGAAGGCCACCCAGTTCATCCAACTGGCCAACCGTAGTGACACGCCACTGTTGTTCCTGCACAACACGACCGGCTACATGGTCGGCAAGGAGTACGAGCAGAACGGCATCATCAAACATGGCGCGATGATGATCAATGCGGTGTCCAACTCGACGGTGCCGCATATCTCGGTGTTGGTGGGCGCCAGCTACGGCGCCGGGCACTACGGAATGTGCGGGCGTGCCTATGATCCACGCTTCCTGTTCGCCTGGCCCAGCGCCAAATCCGCGGTGATGGGGGCAGCGCAGCTGGCGGGTGTCATCTCGATCGTGTCGCGGGCGGCGACCGAGGCGCGTGGCGGGACGGTCGACGAGGACGCCGACGCCGGTATGCGGCAGATGATCGAAGCGCAGATCGAGGCGGAATCGGTGCCGGCGTTCCTGTCCGGCATGCTCTACGACGACGGCGTGATCGATCCCCGCGACACCCGCACCGTGCTCGGGCTGTGCCTGTCGGCGATTCACAACGCCCCGGTGGAGGGCACGTCCAACTTCGGCGTCTTCCGGATGTGAGGCACCCATGACAGATTCCACACCACAGATCACGTCCGTCCTCGTCGCCAACCGTGGCGAGATCGCCTGCCGCGTGTTTACCACGGCACAGGCGATGGGCCTGCGCACCGTCGCGGTGTTCTCCGACCCCGACGAACACGCCCCGCACACCCGGATGGCCGACGCCGCGGTACGGCTGCCCGGGTCCACCTCCGCCGACACCTACCTGCGCGGCGATCTCATCATCGCGGCAGCCCGTGCGGCCGGTGCCGACGCCATTCATCCCGGGTACGGGTTCTGTTCGGAGAATGCCGAATTCGCGCAATCGGTGATCGACGCCGGCCTGGCCTGGATCGGACCGCCGCCGTCGGCCATCTCGGCGATGGGTTCCAAGGTCAACGCCAAGAAGTTGATGGCCGACGCCGGGGTTCCCGTGCTCGGTGACCTCGACCCGGCGGCCGTCGGCGCAGACGACCTGCCCCTGCTGATCAAGGCATCGGCCGGTGGCGGCGGCCGCGGCATGCGCATCGTGCGGACGCTCGACGAACTGGGCGATGCCGTGGCGGCCGCAGCACGGGAAGCGGAGTCGGCGTTCGGCGACCCGACCGTGTTCTGCGAACCGTACGTCGAGCGTGGGCACCACATCGAGGTCCAGGTGATGGCCGATACCCACGGCGCCGTGTGGGCCGTGGGTGAACGCGAATGTTCGATTCAGCGGCGCCATCAGAAAGTGGTCGAGGAAGCACCGGCACCGTTGGTGGAGCGTATCGGCGGCGACCTGCGGCAACGGTTGTTCGAGGCCGCGCGGTCGGCGGTGTCGGCCATCGGCTACACCGGGGCGGGCACGGTCGAGTTCCTGGCCGACGAGTCGGGGCGCTTCTTCTTCCTGGAGACCAACACCCGGCTGCAGGTAGAGCATCCGGTCACCGAGTTGACCACCGGCACCGACCTGGTGGAGTGGCAGTTACGGGTCGCGATGGGGGAGCCCCTGGACGACGCGGAGCCCGCCGCGAACGGACACGCCATCGAGGTGCGCCTCTACGCCGAGGATCCCGCGGCCGACTGGCAGCCGCAGTCGGGCACCGTCCACGCCATCCGGATCGACGCCGACACCGAGTTCGGGCTGTTGTCGCGGCCCGGCATCCGCGTCGACTCGGGCATCGTCGACGGCAGTGAGATCTCCACGTTTTACGATCCGATGCTCGCGAAAGTGATCAGTTGGGCGCCGAATCGTCGACGTGCGGCGGCAATGCTGGCTCGCGCCTTGGCCGACGCGACAATCCACGGGCCGGTCACCAACCGGGACATGCTCGTCAACACGCTGCGCACCGAGCAGTTCCTGGCCGGTGAGACCGACACCGGGTTCATCGACCAGATCGGACTTGACGTGTTGTCGGCGTCGACGGCCACCGACCGCGACATTCACCTCGCGGCGGGGGTCGCCGCGCTCGCCGATGCGGCCGCCGCGCGGCGGGATGCTCCGGTGCAGCGTGGCGTGCCCTCGGGTTGGCGCAATCTCGCGGCGGGATATCGGGTGCGACGGTTCGCCGAGGTTCGGGGCGAGACCGAGATCGAGGTCCGCTACCGGCATGGACGCGCGAGCGTGGATCTGCCCGATCTCCCTGGCACCACGGTGGTGTCGTCCACCCCCGATCAGGTGACGGTGGACGTCGACGGCGTCCGCCACGTGTGGGCGGTGTCGCGGTACGGCGACCTGATCGTGGTCGACCGGCCCGGGGTGTCGGTGGCGATGCGGCGCATCCCGCGCTTCGTCGATCCGTCCGCGATCGCACGGCCGGGGTCGCTGCTGGCACCGATGCCGGGCGCGGTCATCCGCGTCGCCGTCGCGGAGGGCGATCGGGTGAGCTCCGGTCAGCCGCTGCTGTGGCTCGAGGCGATGAAGATGGAACACACCATCTCCGCGCCCACTGACGGCGTCGTTGCCACGCTTTCCGTGCAGCCCGGACAACAGCTGTCGGTGGGCGACGTCCTCGCGGTGATCACCGACGACGAGAACAACCACACAGACCAAGCAGCAGAACAGAAGGAGAAGGTCGGATGACCGACACGCTCAACGAGGCGGCCCCCAACCCGTACGTCGAGACCCCGGAACGCGCCGCGCTGCGTGCGTCGGTGGCGGCATTCGCTGCGAAGTACGGTCAGGAGTACTTCCGGGAATGTGCCCGCGAAGGCCGGAAGACCGACGAGATGTGGCTGGAAGCAGGAAAACTCGGCTTCATCGGAGTGAACCTGCCCGAGGAGTACGGCGGCGGCGGCGCCGGCATGTACGAACTGTCGATCGTGATGGAAGAGATCGCGGCGGCCGGTGCCGGACTGTTGATGCTGGTGGTGTCGCCGGCCATCTGCGGCAACATCATCGCGCGTTTCGGCACCGACGAGCAGAAGGATCGGTGGATTCCCGGCCTGGCCGACGGCACCATCACGATGGCGTTCGGCATCACCGAACCCGACGCCGGATCGAACTCCCACCAGATCACCACCACGGCCCGCCGCGACGGTGACGAGTGGCTGCTGACCGGACGCAAGGTGTACATCTCCGGGGTCGACCAGGCCGAGGCGGTGCTGATCGTGGCGCGCACCGAGGACGCAAAGACCGGCAACCTCAAGCCCGCGCTGTTCATCGTGCCGACCGATGCACCGAACTTCGAATACAAGATGATCGAGATGGAGCTGCAGAACCCGGAGAAGCAGTTCCAGCTCTTCCTCGACGATGTGCGGCTGCCGGCCGACGCGCTGGTGGGCTCCGAGGACGCGGCGTTGAGCCAGCTGTTCGCGGGTTTGAATCCGGAACGCATCATGGCCGCGGCATCAGCGGTAGGCATGGGTCGGTTCGCGCTGAACAAGGCGGTCGCCTACGTCAACGACCGCACGGTGTGGAAGACGCCGATCGGCGCCCACCAGGCGATCGCGCATCCCCTCGCGGAGGGCAAGGTGCAGATCGAGATGGCCAAGCTGATGATGCAGAAGGCCGCGACGCTCTACGACGCGGGAGACGACTGGGGTGCTGCCGAACCGGCCAACATGGCGAAATTTGCTGCCGCGGAAGCGTGTGTGAAGATCGTCGACCATGCCGTTCACTCGATGGGCGGCAACGGACTGACCACCGAGTACGGCCTCGCGCCGTTGTTGAGTCTCGCCCGGATCGCCCGGATCGCGCCGGTGAGCCGCGAGATGATCCTGAACTTCGTCGCGCAGACCAGTCTCGGGCTGCCGAAATCGTACTGACCGTGACCGATGGGCGAGAACGAGACCGCGTGAGCCGAAGGCGAGGATGACATGACCGACGAGACCACAGAGGTCGTCCACACGAGCATCGTCGACGGTATTGCGACGCTCGAGCTCGACTCACCCGCGAACCGGAACGCACTCGGTGCAGCGCTTGTCGGCCAGCTGTCGAGTGCGTTGCAGTCGGCTGCCGACGATCCTTCGGCGCGGGCTGTGGTTCTCACTCATACCGGTGGGACATTCTGTGCAGGTGCCGATCTCGGCGCGGCACTCAAGTCCGGAATGTCGGTGGAGGACGCGTCGGCACACGGGACGCGGTCGATGATTGATCTGATGCGCACGATCCTGACGATGCCCAAGCCGGTGGTCGCGCGCATCGACGGAAACGTGCGTGCCGGGGGATTCGGGCTGATCGGTGCCGCCGACATGGTGCTGGCGGGTCCATCGTGCACGTTCGCGCTGACGGAGGCGCGGCTCGGGTTGGCGCCGTCGGTGATCTCGCTGGTGCTGCTGCCGAAGCTGACAGCGCGTGCTGCCGGGCGGTTCTTCCTGACCGGTGAGACCTTCGGGCCCGAGGAGTCGGTCCGTATCGGGCTGGTGACCGAAGCCTTCGCCACCGTCGACGACCTCGGGTCCGGCCTGGACGCCGTGCTGGCCGGCCTCCGACGATCCTCCCCGCAGGGGCTCGCGGCGTCGAAAGCGCTGACGACCGCAGAGGTGCTGGCGCGGTTTGAGACCGAAGCCGATGCGCGGGCGGCGGAGTCGGCGGAACTCTTCGGGTCCGAGGAAGCCCGGGCGGGAATGACTGCGTTCCTGTCCAAGCAACGTCCGCCGTGGGATCTCACCGCGGATCAGCGATGACGACGAGTGGTACCCGTGCGTCGGTGCCGCGCGAACCCCGCCAGGAGCGGTCGCGGCTGACTCGTGAGCGGCTGGTGCAGGCGACGATGGACGCTCTCGCGCATGACGGGTGGGCGGCGGCCACGGTGGCTGCGGTCGCCGAGCGTGCCGGGGTGTCGCGTGGTGCGGCTCAACATCATTTCCCCACCCGCGAAGCGCTGATCACTGCGGTGCTGGAGCAGGTGTTCGAAGAGATGACCTCAACCGCGTCGGGTGTTCTCGCGTCCCTACCCGACGACAAGGATGCCCGCGTGGCCGCCGCGGTCGACCGTGCGGTTGCCATCTATACGGGAACCGAATTCAAAGCGGCGCTGCAGGTGTGGGCCGCCGCAGCTTCTGACCCGGCGTTGCGGGAGCTCATCCTGCCGATGGAGGCAAAGTTCGCGCGCGCCGCTCACCGGATGACCGTGGCGGCCATCGATCCCGACGACCGCTACCCTGATTCACATCGAATCGCGCAGGTCACCCTCGACCTCGCCCGCGGTCTCGGCCTGGCCGACACCTTGTCCGACGATTCTCGCCGGCGCGAACAGGTGGTCGCGACATGGACCGAGATGGTGACAGCTGCGATTCAGGTGCGGTCCCGCTGAGGGCTTGAAGCGTCCCCGGTCCCTGTGGTCCCCAACCACTCTCACCATCGAAAGTTGTCGTAGTCGACCGATATCCTGAACCCAACAGCTCAACGACCAATTAATCCACACCCCACTCGCAGCGCACCAAAGTTGTCAGACCCGACCGATAGTCTGACGGCAGTTCGATTCCCCACCAACCAATCCCGCGACGACACCCCCTGGTGGTCGAGTAGACCGTGACGACACCTTCTGGTGGTCGAGTAGACCCGAGGTCAGCCTTCTGGTGGTCGAGTAGGCCGAGGCGCTAGCCGAGGTCGTATCGAGACCGTCACCACCCGAGACGAACTGGCCACGAGCATTGTCCTGCAGGCAATGTCACCCCGAACGGAATTGTCACACCCCACCGATATCCTGAACCCCACATCGATCGAACAACTCATCCACACCCCACCCGCAGCCCACCGAAACTGTCGGACCCACCCGATACTCTGACAGCAGTTCGATTCCCCACCAACCGAGCCCGCGACGACACCCTCTGGTGGTCGAGTAGGCCGAGGCGCTAGCCGAGGGCGTATCGAGACCGTCACCAGCCGAGACAGAGCCGCCGCAAGCATTGTCCCGCAGGCTATGTCACCCCGAACGGAATTGTCACACCCCACCGATATCCTGAACCCACCACCGATCCACAACTCATCCACACCCCACCTGCAGCCCACCAAAGTTGTCGGAGCCACCCGATACTCTGGTAGCAGTTCGATTCCCCACCAACCAAACCCGATCCCGATCTCGCTGTCGTCGCCGGAAAGGAGCGTGTCGTGTTCACCTTCACCGACCGTGCCGCCGACGACGCCCTGCTGGCCACCAGCAGCCTCGACGAGTTGGCCCAGTACGGCCGCGACGCCCTCCGGCTGAGCAATCAAGCCCAGGCCGTGGCCATGCAGATCGCCCGTCAGATCGGTCAGTCCACCTATAACGAGCGCATCACCGGATACAACGACTACGTCCCGAACCGAATCCGCAACGCCGCCGACAAAGCCGCCATAGGCGAAATCTCGCTGCAACTGGGCATCGCCCGAACCAAAGCCGGGGAATGGGTCCACCTCGATGAACTCCTCGACGACCACCCCAAGATCCGTGATGCCTTCCGCGCCGGCGACCTGAGCCCCCACCGCCTGGGCGTGGCCATCCGCGGCGCCGCCACCGGCCCCACCGGCGACCTCCGAGCACGACTGGCCGAACTCACCGACAACACCGACACCGCCGACACCACCGACACCGACGACACCGACGAGGACCTCACCCTCGACTTCGACACCGAGAATGCCGACACCGACGATGCCGGTGATGCCGGTGATGGTGCGGCCGAGACCGATCCTGCCGGCGATGAGCCGTGGGATTTCGATGATGTGGTGCTCGATCTGGCCAGCCGCCCGACCACCGACACCGCGCTGCAGGCCGATCTCGACGCGATCATCATCACCCTGGACCCCGACCGGGCCGTCGAGGCCCACGACGACATCGCCGACCTGTTCGGCGATGTGAAGATCGGTAGCGAAGCGTTCGGGCACATGACCGTCGACGCCTGCATTCCCGCCGAACACGGTGTGCACCTACGCGACCGGATCAGCGCGCTCATCGGCCGGCGGGTGTGCCGCCGCGACGGCCGCAGCATCAAAGCCCAACGTGTGGCCGCGTTCGCGGAGATCATCAAGGCCCCCGGGGCGACACTGCGCTGCCACTGCGGCGACGACACCTGCCCGGCCAAACAGACCCGCACCAGCAACCCGACGTCGGCGACGGAGGCCACACCGAGTTCGGTCGATGGCGGTGACCGCAAGCTGTCGGTCACTGGTAGTGAGCGCGAGTCCTCGGTCGACACCAACCCGGTTGACGACACCAACGCACGCGTCGACACCGCCGACGAACCCGCAGTGGGTGGGCCTGACGCGGCTGAAGAACAGCCGATCACCCTCGCCGACCTCGACGATGACCGTGACATCGACGGGGACGTCGACAATGACGGTGAGAGTGAACAGTCCGGCACCGGAAGCGATGGCGCCGACAGCGATGACGTCCAGCCCTCCCCGGAACCCCGACGAGACTTCATCACCGCACCTCGCGCCGACGCCGAGGTGGCCGATCATGATCCGGCCGACGACTCCGAAGCAAACAGTGCGGACGACGCGGACGCCGAAGACACCACGGACACAGACTCCGACATCGACTCCGAATCCGACACCGACTCCGGCCTCGTCGTCCCCGGCCTGACCCTGCTGCGCGACCCCACCGGCCTCGACCCCACCCGCCTGATGGGCTACGGCGCGATCGACCCTGCCCACGCCGCACGTCTGGCACCCCACGCCACCACCATCACCGCCCCACCGAGTGAAACCCGCACCGCCAGCGGCCTGATCATCTTCGGCAACCAGACACCGGCACCACCCATCGACCCGACCGGGCACGGCGGCTACGCCACCCCACCACCCGGGGCACTGACCTACGCACCCTCAGCAGCACTGCGTGCCGAGATCATCCAACTCGACCGACGCTGCCGCTACCCCTACTGCGGGCGCCCGTCCGAAGAGTGCGAACTCGACCACCTGCACAAATTCCTCCACGCCGACCCGCTGGCCGGCTGCTGGACCGTGGCCTTCAACCTCGCACCCCTATGCCGACCCGACCACGACCGCAAACACGACGGCCCGTGGCTCCCCACCATGCACACCGACCGCACCATCACCTGGCGCAACGCCCGCACCGGGCAGGTCATCGTCACCTATCCGCGCTGACTCCTGCTGCGCCACCGCGACCGGATCGTGTGACGTGCCGACCCGTCGATCCGGGCCTACACTCGCCCTGACGGATCAGTCAGGCAGCGCTGCAACGGAGGGGTGCGGTGGTGATGGAGGCCGGAGGGCCGGCAACCGAGGGACCCGACCTCGGAGGAGTCGATGAGGATCGCCGGGAACGACTGACCGCACTGCGCGCGCAACTTGTCGACCTGCGCGACGACGCTCGGAAGGCGGAGTCGGTGACCGCGGACCGGATCGCCGCAGTCCATCCGGCGCACCGCGCAGGTGCGGCCAACCTGGTGCACTACCGGGCGATGCGCGCGCACGATCTGCGCGACCTACAGAACCAATTGACCGCCGAAGGCCTGTCGTCGTTGGGGCGCATGGAATCCGGGGTGCTGACCAACCTGAACGCCGTCATCCGGATCATCGACGAGGTCCTGGGCGGCCACGGGCCGGGCGTCGAACCGCTCGGCGTCGATTCTGAAGCCGGCCCAGAGATCCTCGAGCGGAACGCGTTCGCGTTGCTGGGTCCACAACCGCACGCACGGTCCGCGCGGGTGATGGTGACGATGCCCGGCATCGCAGCTGCCGATCCTGGATTCGTCGAGCGGTGCTCCGAGGCCGGGATGGACCTGGCCCGGATCAACTGCGCCCACGACAACGCCGCCGCCTGGCGCACCATGGCGACCCACGTCCGCGCCGCCGACCCGGAGATCCGAATCGCCATGGACCTCGGCGGACCAAAGGTGCGGACCGGACCCATCAAGGACGGGCCGAAGGTCGTGCGGATACGTCCAAAGCGTGACCAACTGGGCCGAGTCACCACACCTGCGCGGTTCTGGCTCGGGCGGGCACCCGACGGAGCCGACATGCAGACCACGATCCCGATCGATGACCCCGCCTGGCCGCCATCATCTGTGACCACCGGCGCCCACATCACCCTGACCGACGCGCGTGGACGCGCACGCACCCTCGTCGTCGAAGAGACCGCACCGCACGGCGCGCTCGTGAGCTGCGACCGCACCCTCTACCTCACACCCGGCACGCTGCTGCACCCCGATGCCGGCGATGCCGGCGATGCCGTGGTCGGCGACCTTCCCGCGCTCGCGCAGGCCCTGCTGCTACGTCCGGGTGACACTGTCACGCTGACCGCCGATCTGAGTCCCGCCACACCCACCGACGATGGCAATCACCATATTGGATGCACACTGGCCGAGGCGTTCTCGGCCGTCGCCGTCGGCGATCGGGTGTTCTTCGACGATGGGAAGATCGCCGGAGCGGTCACCGACGTGAGTGCCGAGGAAATCGCCGTTCTGGTCACCCGCGCGAAGCCCGAGGGCACCAAGCTGAAGGCGGAAAAGGGTATCAATCTGCCAGATACCCGACTGCCGACCAGCGCACTCACGGCCGACGATGTCGCAGCGCTCGACACCGTGGTCGAGATCGCCGACGTGGTGAACCTGTCCTTCGTGCAGGGACCACAGGACGTGGCCGAACTGCAACGAATACTGGCCGAACGCCACAGCCCCGATCTCGGTATCGTGCTCAAGGTCGAGACCGTGGCCGGTTTCGAAGCGCTTCCGCAATCGTTGCTGCAGGCCATGCGCACCCGCCGCGTCGGCGTCATGATCGCTCGTGGTGACCTCGCCGTCGAGACCGGATTCGAACGCCTCGCCGAGGTACAGGAGGAGATCCTGTGGCTGTGCGAAGCCGCCCACGTCCCGGTGATCTGGGCGACCCAGGTCCTCGACTCGCTCGCCGACCGGGGACTACCCACCCGCGCCGAGGTCACCGACGCCGCGGCCGGCGAACGAGCCGAATGCGTGATGCTCAACAAAGGGCCGCACATCGTGGAGGCGATCGAGGCCCTCACCGAGATCCTGTCCCGGATGCGCGGCCACGTCGACAAGAAGCGCACACTGCTGCGCCGCCTGGGTGCATGGGATGAGGACCGCCGCCCACTCATCGGATGACATGGTCCGGCCCGGACGCGCACGGGTCATCGCGTCCGGGCCGGGGTCTGTGCGGCGGGTCAGTTGTCGTGGATGATCACACCGCGAATGTTCTTGCCGTCCCGTAGATCCTGGTATCCCTCGTTGACCTGATCGAGGGTGTAGGTGGTGGTGACCAGCTCGTCGAGTTTGAGCTGGCCGGCGTCATAGAGGCGCAACAGCCGGACGATGTCGTATTGCGGGTTGGCCGAGCCGAACAAGCTGCCCTTGATGGACTTCTCGTTCAGCGTCAGGTCGATGCCCGGCCAGTGCACGGTGAACTTCTCCGGGCTCGACAGGCCGGTGAGGATCACCGACCCGCCCTTGCCGACGGCGCCGATGGCCGCCGACACCACGTCCTCGTCGACGGTGCCGACGGTGACGATCGCGGCGTCGGCCCCTTGACCCCAGCTGATCTCGGTGATCGTCTCCTGGGCCTCGGCAGCGCTGGCGAACGCGTGGGTGGCGCCGAACTTGATCGCGGTGTCGCGTTTGAAGGCGATCGGGTCCACGACGATCACGGCCTTGGCGCCGGCGTGCACGGCACCCTGCACCGAGTTGATGCCGATCCCGCCGATGCCGTAGATCACCACGATGTCCCCGGCCCGCACATTGCCGGTGTAGACCGCCGAACCCCAGCCGGTCGGCACGCCGCAACCCACCAGGACGGCCTTGTCCAGCGGCAGCCAGTCGTCGACCTTCACCACCGAGTGCTGGCTGATGGTGGACCGCTCGGAGAAGGTGCCCAGCATGCACATGGCGCCGAAGTCGGTGTCGCCGTCATGGAAGCGGAACGACCCGTCGGGCATCGAGCCTTCCAGGATGGTGGCGCCCATGTCGCACAGCGACTGTCGGCCCGTCGCGCAGTAGCGGCAGGTGCCGCAGTTCGGGATGAAGCTGCACACCACATGGTCGCCGGGTTTGACCTTGGTGACGCCCGGCCCGACCTCCTCGATGATCCCGGCGCCCTCGTGGCCGCCGACGATGGGGAAGCGTGGCGGCAGATCGCCGTCGGTCAGATGCAGATCGGAATGGCACAGGCCGGCGGCGGTGTACTTGATCAGTACTTCGCCGTCCTTCGGCGGGTCGAGGGTGAGTTCGGTGAGTTCGAAGGGCTTGCCGACGCCGGTGAGGATGGCGGCCTTGGTTTTCATGATTGTTCGCTCCTTTGCGAAGGGATGGGGGATTGATGGTCAGAGTGCGACGTTGACCGCTTTGGTCTGCGTGTAGAGGTCGATCGCGGACGAACCGAGTTCGCGACCCCACCCACTTTGTTTGTAGCCGCCGAACGGCATCGCGGTGTCGAATCCGTTGTATTGGTTGACCCAGACCGAACCGGCCTTGATCGCGCGTGCCGTCTTGTGGGCCTTGGACAGATCGGTGGTCCAGATACCGGCGGCCAGACCGTAGACCGAATCGTTGGCGGCCGCGGCCACCCCGGTGTCGGCGTCGAAGGGCAGCGCCGCCACGACGGGCCCGAAGATCTCCTCGGAAACAATCGAGAAGTGCGGCTCGACGTCGACGAACACCGTCGGTTCGATGAAGAACCCCTCATCGCCCCAACGCTTTCCGCCGGTCAGTGCGCGCGCGCCGTCGGCCAGGCCGGCCGACAGGTAGCCCGAGACCCGATCGAACTGTTCCTGACTGACCAGCGGGCCGAGTTCGGTCGCCGGGTCCAGCCCGGGGCCGATCTTCGCCTGCGCCGCTGCCTCGGCGACGGCCGTGGTGAAGTCGTCGAAGATGGGTCGCTCGACGAACAGTCGGGTGCCGGCCACGCAGCACTGCCCGTGGTTGAACATCCATGCCGCCACCGACCCGGCCACCGCCTTGTCGAAGTCGGCGTCGGCGAACACGATGTTGGGGCTCTTGCCGCCGAGTTCCAGCGACACCTTCTTGAGGTTGCCCTTGGCGGCCTCGACGATCTTCTTGCCGACCTCGGTGGAGCCGGTGAAGGCGATCTTGTCGACGTCGTCGTGGGCGGCCAGGGCCGCACCGGCATCGCCGAAGCCGGTGACGATGTTGACCACGCCGGGCGGGAAGCCCGCTTCGTCGAAGATCTCACCGAGCAGCAGCGCGGTGAGTGGGGTCTGCTCGGCCGGCTTGAGGATCACCGTGTTGCCGGCGGCCAGCGCGGGTGCGAGTTTGAATGCGGCCATCAGCAGCGGGAAGTTCCACGGCACGATCAGGCCGCACACGCCGACCGGCTCGCGCAGCGTGTAGGCGTGGAACTCGCCGCCGGGCACGAAGGGCATCGACACGTCGACGGTGGAGCCGGTGATCTTGGTGGCCAGGCCGGCGTTGTAGCGGAAGATGTCGGCCGACCAGTTCATGTCCACCGCGGTCGCGATGGTGGCCGCCTTGCCGTTGTCGAGTGCCTCGAGCTGGCCGAACTCGGCAGCCCGCTCGGTCAGCAGGTCACCCACCCGCCACAGCAGCCGCTCACGTTCGTTGGGCTTCATCCGCGACCACGGTCCGTCGTCGAAGGCCTGTCGGGCGGCGCGTACGGCGCGATCGACGTCGACGGCCTCGCCGTGGGCGACCGAAGTGATCGGGCGTGCGGTGGCCGGATCGATGGTCTCGAAGGTGCGGCCGGAGGCGGCCGACACCCACTCGCCGCCGATCAGCATCGGGCGGTCGGTGGAGATGAAGTCGCGGACCCGCGTGAGCAGCTCGGTGGCGACGGCGGTCATGAAAACCTCCTGGTCAGGTGGCGAGATCTGTAGTGATCTGGGTCATAGTTGTGACCTGCTTCATTTCTGCCACCTTCGGGCAGGGGTGCACTGTCCAGAAACTGAACAGTGCGTTGGACAGTCGCCGGGTCCGCGACCGGCTCAGATACCGAGTGAGCGCATCCGGGCGTACAGGGTGGTGCGGCTGATCCCGAGTTCACGCGCCGCATGCACCTTGTTGCCGCCGGCGTGGTCGAGCGCATCGATGATCGCAACCCGCTCGGCCTGCTCCCGCCCGGACAGGTGCGCGGCGCGACTGGTGGTGCGGTAGCCCGGCGGTAGGTCCGCGGGCTCGACGACGCGCGCCGCGCGGGCCGCGCACGCCTCGGCGGCCTGTCGCAGAACCGCATCGAGTTCGGCGAGATTGCCGGGCCAGTCCTGACAGAGGAGTGCGTCGGTGGCATTGCCGGACAGTGTCATCCCGGGCTCGATGCGGTCGAGGACCGCACTGGCGGTGGCGGCGAGATCCGAACTGCGCTGTCGTAGCGCGGGTAGATCCACGCGGCGCCCGCATCTGCCGATCAGCGCCGCCACGCCTGCCGCGACGTGCTCGCGCGGAGCGCTCACCACGATGAGCGGGCACTCCGACCACGTCGTCGCCGCCTTGGTGAGCAGCGCGATGGAGCGATCGTCGAGCAGGTCGACCCCGTCGATGACGAGCGGTACCCGCCCCGATCGGGCCCGGGTGATCGAGGCGACGATGTCGGGTTCGCGGCCGCAGATCAGATCGTCGGCGACGTCGACGATCAGGGTCGGTCCGGGGCCGTGATCGGCGGCGAGCGCGTGCGCCTCGGTGGTGCGGCCGGTGCCGGGCTCACCGGTGACCGCGATGGTGGTCGCGGCCGCTGGTGCGGTGCGCGCCGTCGGAGTGGGTCTCGGCGAGATGTGCGCGGCCGGGCGGAACCGGAACAACGCCGCGCCGCCGATCCCGGCGACCGGTTCCACACCGACCTCGACCTCGATACCGGACACCAGCGTCAACGGCACCACCATCGCGCGCAGCCCCGGGTCGGTGGCAAGCCCCCGCAAGGCCCCGATGTCGGCGGGGGAGAGCAACTCGGCGGCCGGCGCGTTGGTCAGCTGCAGGTCGTCACCGATCGCGGCGACCGCGATGTCGCGGCGGGCCGCGGCGCGTTGGAATGCGTCGAGCACCCGGCGCTGTTGGGCCCGGGAACGGTCGAGCAGGCGGTCGGCGATGTCGGCGACGACGCCATTGATGAACGGCACCGCCAGAGGGTTGATGTGCTCGGCCGTCTCCGACATGCAGACGATGCCGGCCAGTCGTCGGGTGGCCGGATGGATGATCGGCTGGCCGAAGCAACTGATCGTCTTGAACCGTTCGAGGTAGTGCTCGCTGCTGTTGACGGCGATCCCGCCGCGGATCTCGGCGGGTGTGCCGAGCGCGGTGGTCCCCACGGTGTCCTCGCCGAACGGTACGCCGGGTGCGGCACCCAGTTCGTCGAGCTTGCGTTCGATTGCGGTCCCGAATGCCACCCGCGACACCATCCGGCATTCATGATCGACCAGCAGCAGCGACATATCGGTGTCCACCAGCCGTGCTGCGGCGTCGTCGAGGACCGGCCGTGCCGCATCCAGCAGTGGGTCCGCGGCGGCGATGTCCACCAGTGCCGTGGGTGTCGGGTCGTCGGGGTGTACTCCGGACAGCGCGGAGCGTCGCCACGAGTGGTCGATGACCGCTCGTCGCGGGCTGGTGCCGGCCGCATCTGTGAGCAAGTTGATGCACACCAAAGTGACACAGGTCACGCTGGAAGCCAAGCCCGGCGGGGCCGCTACGGTGGACCGCATGCGTGTCGCGACCTGGAATGTGAACTCGGTCAAGCAGCGGATTCCGCGGTTGTTGCCGTGGCTCGATCAGCGCGCACCCGATGTCGTCTGCCTACAGGAGACGAAACTCTCCGACGACGCGTTCCACGACGTGCTCGGTACCGACCTGGCCGAACGCGGCTACCAGATCGCCCATGTGGGACAGGGGCAGTGGAACGGGGTGGCGTTGCTGTCGAAGGTCGGGCTCGACGATGTGCGCAGCGGATTCGAGAACGTGCCCGGCTATCCCGAGCCGGATTCGCCGACCGAGGCCCGCGCGGTGTCGGCGCTGTGCGGGGGAGTGCGCATCTACTCGTTGTATGTGCCCAATGGGCGCACCCCGGACTCCGACCACTACCACTACAAACTGGAATGGCTGTCGCGGTTGCGCGATGCCGTCGCCGCCGGCGACGGAGACGATGCCGCGGCCAACACCATGCTGTGCGGCGACATGAACATCGCGCCCGCCGATGCCGACGTGTTCGACCCGGTTGCCTACGTCGGGCACACCCATGTCACCGACCCTGAACGTGACGCCCTGGCGGCGTTCACCTCCCTCGGACTGCACGATGTGGTGCGCGACCGCTGGCCAGGCGACCGGGTCTTCAGCTACTGGGACTACCGCGCCGGGATGTTCCACAAGGATCTCGGCATGCGCATCGACCTCATCCTCGCCGGAGCGCCGGTCGCCCAGCGGGTGGCCGCGGCCTGGATCGACCGGCAGGCACGCAAGGGCTCCAAACCCAGCGATCACGCGCCGGTGATGGTGGATCTCGACACCGCCCCGGACGGCGACATCGGGCCGGTGGTGCCCCCGCCGTCGAATCCGGCGAAGCGGTCGGGCGCAACGGTCAAGCTCCCGCAGTCCGTCGAGCCGGGCGAATAGCCCCATGAGCTGCGAGTTCTTCCTCCCGGAATCCGCAGATTCGCCGCCCGTTTTCGGGGGAGACGACGATACCCGGGGGAGGAGCCGAGGACGGTCCAGCCACCGGCCGTTCACCTCCCGGCGGCCGGCCGTTGGGCGGTACGCACAGTTTTTTGACCTGTGCAAACTGCATCGGTAGAGTGGATCGCCGGTGCCCGGCTAGTGCTGGGCCAGTCCGCATGCCCGGGACACCCCGGGACCGGCGGACTGACAGGCGAATCCGTTGTCGAGTGTATGACACGCCCGACCTCGGGGTAGCGAAATTGTACTGACCAGCACAAATGTGCTGGTGGGGCGAGTTGCGGAGGCAACGCAATCGGAAACGGTTGTCGTTGTTTGCCCGGAGCACCAACCGCAACGAGACAACTGCACCGACGTCGGACACTCACGAGGTGGCCGCCGATCACTGCCGACAAAGGAAAGAACACCTAGTGCCAACCATCAATCAGCTGGTCCGCAAGGGCCGTCACGACAAGGCTGCCAAGACCAAGACCGCGGCCCTCAAGGGGAGCCCGCAGCGTCGCGGCGTGTGCACCCGCGTCTACACCACCACCCCGAAGAAGCCGAACTCCGCGCTGCGCAAGGTCGCCCGTGTGCGCCTGACCAGCTCCGTCGAGGTCACCGCTTACATCCCGGGTGAGGGCCACAACCTGCAGGAGCACTCGATGGTGCTCGTCCGCGGCGGTCGTGTGAAGGACCTGCCCGGTGTGCGCTACAAGGTCATCCGCGGCTCGCTCGACACCCAGGGTGTCAAGGACCGCAAGCAGGCCCGCAGCCGCTACGGCGCGAAGAAGGGGAACTGATAAGTCATGCCACGTAAAGGACCCGCACCCAAGCGCCCGCTGATCAGCGACCCCGTCTACGGCTCGCCGCTGGTCACCCAGCTCGTCAACAAGATCCTCCTCGACGGCAAGAAGTCGACCGCCGAGCGCATCGTCTACCAGGCTCTCGAGCAGGCCCGCGAGAAGACCGGCACCGATCCGGTCATCACGCTCAAGCGCGCCCTCGACAACGTCAAGCCGACCCTCGAGGTGAAGAGCCGCCGCGTCGGTGGTGCCACCTACCAGGTGCCGGTCGAGGTGAAGCCGAACCGCGCCAACACCCTCGCCCTGCGCTGGTTGGTGACCTTCAGCCGTCAACGTCGCGAGAAGACGATGGTCGAGCGTCTGGCCAACGAGCTGCTCGATGCCTCCAACGGTCTCGGCGCGTCGGTCAAGCGTCGTGAGGACACCCACAAGATGGCCGAGGCCAACCGGGCGTTCGCGCACTACCGCTGGTAACCAAAGCTCAACAAGCGGGCACTGGCCGCTCCGAGCGAAGCGAGGACCGGCCAGTCCACCCGAGCTTGCGAGGGTGGGCGGCGAAGCCGCGGCTTGAAAAAAAGAACAGCCTTTAGTCCCAAGATTTCCCGAAGGGAACGGAATGGCACAGGAAGTGCTCAGCGACCTCAAAAAGGTTCGCAACATCGGCATCATGGCCCACATCGATGCCGGCAAGACCACCGCAACCGAGCGAATCCTCTTCTACACCGGTGTGAACTACAAGATCGGTGAGACCCACGACGGTGCCTCGACCACCGACTGGATGGAGCAGGAGAAGGAGCGGGGTATCACCATCACCTCCGCCGCCGTCACCTGTTTCTGGAACAAGAACCAGATCAACATCATCGACACCCCCGGGCACGTCGACTTCACCGTCGAGGTGGAGCGCAGCCTGCGCGTGCTCGACGGTGCCGTCGCCGTCTTCGACGGCAAAGAGGGCGTCGAGCCGCAGTCCGAGCAGGTGTGGCGCCAGGCCGAGAAGTACGAGGTCCCGCGCATCTGCTTCGTCAACAAGATGGACAAGCTCGGTGCCGACTTCTTCTTCACCGTGCGCACCATCGAAGAGCGTCTCGGTGCCAAGCCGCTGGTGCTGCAGCTGCCGATCGGCGCCGAGGACTCCTTCGACGGCGTCGTCGACCTGATCGAGCAGAAGGCGATCACCTGGCGCGGCACCGTCGAGATCGGCGCCGAGCCGACCATCGAGGAGATCCCCGCCGATCTCGCCGATCAGGCCGCCGAGTACCGCGAGAAGCTGCTCGAGACCGTCGCCGAGTCCGACGAAGCGTTGCTGGAGAAGTACTTCGGCGGCGAGGAACTCACCGTCGAGGAGATCAAGGGCGCCATCCGTAAGCTCACCATCGCGCGTGAGTACTACCCGGTGATCTGCGGCTCCGCGTTCAAGAACAAGGGTGTCCAGCCGATGCTGGACGCGGTCATCGACTACCTCCCGTCGCCGCTCGACGTCCCCTCGGTCGAGGGTCACGCCGTCGGCAACGAGGAAGAGGAGATGTCGCGTAAGCCGTCGTCGGACGAGCCGTTCTCCGCGCTGGCGTTCAAGATCGCGGCGCACCCGTTCTTCGGCAAGCTGACCTTCGTGCGCGTCTACTCGGGCCGCATCAACGCCGGCACCCAGGTCCTCAACGCGACCAAGGGCAAGAAGGAACGCATCGGCAAGCTCTTCCAGATGCATGCCAACAAGGAGAACCCGGTCGAGGATGCGACCGCGGGCCACATCTACGCGATGATCGGTCTGAAGGACACCACCACCGGTGACACCCTGTGCGATGCGAGTGCGCCGATCGTGCTCGAGTCGATGAGCTTCCCGGACCCGGTCATCAACGTCTCGATCGAGCCGAAGACCAAGTCCGACCAGGAGAAGCTCGGCACCGCGATCCAGAAGCTCGCCGAAGAGGACCCGACCTTCACCGTCCAGCTCGACGACGAGACCGGCCAGACCGTCATCGGCGGTATGGGCGAGCTCCACCTCGACATCCTCGTCGACCGTATGCGGCGTGAGTTCAAGGTCGAGGCCAACGTCGGCAAGCCGCAGGTCGCCTACCGCGAGACCATCCGCAAGGCGGTCGACAAGCACGAGTACACGCACAAGAAGCAGACCGGTGGTTCCGGCCAGTTCGCGAAGGTCATCGTCAAGCTCGAGCCGCTGGTGGACGCCGAGGACGGCGCGACCTACGAGTTCGACAATGCCGTCACCGGTGGCCGCGTGCCTCGCGAGTACATCCCGTCGGTCGACGCCGGCATCCAGGACGCCATGCAGTACGGCGTGCTGGCCGGGTACCCGCTGGTCAACATCAAGGCCACCCTGCTCGACGGTCAGTACCACGATGTCGACTCGTCGGAAATGGCCTTCAAGATCGCTGGGCAGCAGGTTCTGAAGGAAGCTGCCAGGCTGGCCGGTCCGGTGATCCTCGAGCCGATCATGGCTGTCGAGGTCACCACGCCCGAGGACTACATGGGCGATGTGATCGGCGATTTGAACTCCCGCCGTGGCCAGATCCAGGCCATGGAGGAGCGCAGTGGCGCACGTGTCGTGAAGGCACAGGTGCCGCTGTCGGAGATGTTCGGCTACATCGGAGACCTTCGGTCGAAGACCCAGGGCCGGGCTAACTACTCCATGGTGTTCGACTCGTACGCGGAGGTTCCGTCGAACGTGTCGAAGGAAATCATCGCGAAGGCGACCGGCGAGTAATTCCGTCGCGATCCATCGCGAACCGCGCTGGCCCACAAGCGGGCGCACCAACGTAAATGAAGAACTCCTGCTGGGATCCGCCCAGTAGGACAACAACAGTCCAGGAGGACAAACAAAGTGGCGAAGGCGAAGTTCGAGCGGACCAAGCCGCACGTGAACATCGGCACCATCGGTCACGTCGACCACGGCAAGACCACGCTGACCGCGGCCATCACCAAGGTGCTGCACGACAAGTACCCGGATCTCAACCAGAGCTTCGCGTTCGATCAGATCGACAAGGCTCCGGAAGAGAAGGCTCGTGGTATCACGATCAACATCTCGCACGTGGAGTACGAGACCGACAAGCGTCACTACGCACACGTTGACGCCCCCGGTCACGCTGACTACATCAAGAACATGATCACCGGTGCCGCTCAGATGGACGGCGCGATCCTCGTGGTCGCCGCCACTGACGGCCCGATGCCGCAGACCCGTGAGCACGTGCTGCTGGCCCGCCAGGTCGGTGTGCCCTACATCCTGGTCGCCCTGAACAAGGCCGACATGGTCGACGACGAAGAGATCATCGAGCTCGTCGAGATGGAGGTCCGCGAACTGCTGGCCGCCCAGGAGTTCGACGAGGAAGCCCCGGTCGTGAAGGTCTCGGCGCTCAAGGCGCTCGAGGGCGACGCCGAGTGGGTCAAGTCGGTCGAGGAGCTCATGTCGGCTGTCGACGAGTCGATCCCGGATCCGGTCCGCGAGACCGACAAGCCGTTCCTGATGCCCGTCGAGGACGTCTTCACCATCACCGGCCGCGGCACCGTGGTCACCGGTCGTGTGGAGCGTGGCGAGGTCAACGTGAACGAGGAAGTCGAGATCGTCGGCATCCGTGACAAGTCCACCAAGACCACCGTCACCGGTATCGAGATGTTCCACAAGCTGCTCGACTCGGCACAGGCGGGCGACAACGCCGGTCTGCTGCTGCGCGGCCTCAAGCGTGAGGACGTCGAGCGCGGTCAGGTCATCGTGAAGCCGGGCACCACGACTCCGCACACGGAGTTCGAGGGCCAGGCCTACATCCTGAGCAAGGACGAGGGTGGACGCCACACCCCGTTCTTCAACAACTACCGTCCGCAGTTCTACTTCCGTACCACCGACGTGACCGGCGTCGTGACCCTCCCCGAGGGCACCGAGATGGTCATGCCGGGCGACAACACCGAGATGAGCGTCAAGCTCATCCAGCCGGTCGCCATGGACGAGGGCCTGCGTTTCGCCATCCGCGAGGGTGGCCGCACCGTCGGTGCGGGTCGAGTCACGAAGATCAACAAGTGAGGTTCGCCTCCTGACGATCTGACTCACTGAGTCGAGAAGGCGCCCAACCACGAAAGTGGTTGGGCGCCTTTTCGCATGTCGGCTGCCGGCGAGGCGGCACGCGTCCGGTGATCACTCCAGAAACATGCGCCACTTTGGTAACAGGCCGGTTGCGGTCTGCCGCTGCTCTGGTCACAGCTGTGGCGACCCAGTCGCGCAACGGATTACGGTTCTGCGGTGCCGGTACTCTCCATGCGCCCTCGCCGTCTGGCGAAGAGGCGCCGATTACTCGTCTGTCTGCTCGTCATGGCCACCATCGTCGGGATCGGCTCCTTCGAGGCCGGGAGCGCGAACGCGGCGTCTTTCGGACGGTTCTACGTATCGGGGTGTGGCATGCCGTCCACCCCGGTCGACATGTGGACGCGCTGGGGCAACTACAAGACCGTCATCGCTCTCGACGGGCTGCGGGCGACCGGCGACGTCAGCGGTTGGCGGCACGAGACGAACATCCAGCGCATTGCGAACACGGGCGTCAACGTCGTGGAGCCGGTCGGTGGTCTCGCCAGCTTCTACACCGACTGGAACGCGGCGAGCCCGCGAAGCAAGGTGAAATACCGCTATCGCTGGACCTGCCGCCTCAAGACCATCATCCGTGAACTCGACGCCCGCGGGCTGGCCGTGGGTCCCCGCGCCAAATACGCGATGATGGGTATCTCCATGGGCGGCAACGCCGCGATGATCTTCGGCGCCTACCACCGCAAACGCATCTCGCACATCTTCTCGATGTCGGGCTTCCTCAACCCGTCGGCGCCGACGATGCGCACCGCCGTCCGGCTGGCCCTGATCGATGCGGGACTGGCAGCCGGCGTGGGGCCGTTCAGCGCCGACGCCATGTGGGGTCCGCCCTGGGCGGCACGCTGGATCGCCAACGACTCGGTCGCGCAGCTACAACGCATGCGCGGGATGCGCATCCGGGTCGGCGCGGCATCGGGGCTGTGGGGCAAGTACAACACCGACGCCATCGGGTCGGTGAAGGGCACACCGCTCGAGGTCATCTCCCTCGCGCAGACCCGTACCTTCGAGGTCGCCGCTGCCGTCCAGGGCATCCGCATCACCACCGACTTCCCGGCTGTCGGTACCCACGAGTGGGGCTATTGGCAAGACATGGTCTTCAAGGCCAAAAGCAGTGGGTGGTTCCGCGACTGACCCCGCCGACAGAACCCAAGATTTCGCCGACGGAACCCCAAATGTCGGCGACGGAACCCCAAATGTCGGCGACGGAACCCCAAATGTCGCCGACGGAACCAGGGGCCGCGACGCGCGTGCAGCCAATGCCCCGTGGGGCGACTGTCACGGATGAACCCCGCGCTTGTTGAGCCACACCTGCGGGTTGATCTTGGTGCCGTTCGCATCCCAGACCTCGTAGTGCAGGTGGGGGCCGGTGGATTGGCCGCGGTTGCCGACGGTCGCGATCTTCTGACCGGCGCGTACCTTCTGGCCGGGACGAACGAAGCTCTGGTCGACGTGACCGAAGACGCCGATGGTGCCGTCGTCCTGCGTCACGCGGACCCACTGCCCGAAACCGGAGGCCGGCCCGGACTCGAGGACGACACCGTCGGTGACGGCGTAGATGGGCGTTCCGATCTTGTTGGCGATGTCGACTCCATTGTGGTGAGAGCCCCAGCGCGGGCCGTAGCCCGACGTCACGGTGCCGCTGACGGGTTTCACAGCGCTCTTGATGCCGGGGGTGCCGGGGGCGAACACCGACGGCGGCAGGACGTCGTGCGCGAGGTCGTCGATCTCGGGCGGCAGGACCAGCCCTGCCGGCAGCTTGACGTTGTCGGGCAGCGCGATGTCCGACGGGATCTGCGGCGGTACGGGTTGCGCTGCTGCCTGTGCTGCGGTGCCGGCCGTCAGCCCGACCGCACCGACGAACGCCGCGAGTGCGCCCGCTCGGAACGTCGTCCGCATGCTGGACTGTGGGGCGGCGCGATGTCGACCGGGCCGTCGCGTGCGCGATGTCGAGTCCAGGAGGGCGCGGGTGGCGGGTCGCGTCGAGGTGTGGGCGTTCAGGCGGTGGTGAGGCACAGCGTTGTCCGTCTCAGGTTGGGGTCGTCCGCATCAATTTTGGTAACGGTTCGGTATCGGCAAAGACACGGCGAGATTACCCATATAGACATAAGCGGACCCTGAGAAGTGGGCGTCCGTGCGTCGGAAAGCGCTGGTCAGAACACACAAGAGATCTGGGTCACGCACCGGAACTTGCGCTCCGGCCGCCGCTTGACGTAGGAGAAACACGTGCGTGTGCTGTATCGATCGAGCCCGTCGGGTGACCTGGCACTGGGGGTCCGGGTGTCCGGCGACGACCGGCATCGTCCGCCGGTGTTGCTGGTGCACGGCATGGCCGGCGATCACACCACGTGGCGTGCGTTCGCGAGGGCGCTACGTCGTGAGGGTCGGCGGGTGATCTCGGTGGACCTGCGCGGACACGGCCGCAGCGGTCACGCGCAGACGTACCTGCTCGATGATTTTCGCGACGACCTGGAGTTCGTACTCGACGAGCTCGACATCGACGAGACCGACATCGTCGCCCATTCGCTGGGTGGGCAGACCGCGCTGCGACTGGCGATGGACGTCCCCGGCCGGGTGCGTCGCCTGGTGCTCGAGGAGGTGCCGCCGATGCCGCGCGATCAGGGCCACGTCGACGAGGGCATCGTCGTCGCCGCGTCGCTCGGCGAGCGTGTGCGCGGAGTCGGCGCTGCGCTGCGGAATCCGTGGCCACTGATCCGATTCGATCGCCGCGTGGGTGTCGAGGTCGCGCCGCAGTTCGAGACGCCCGATCCCGAGTGGTGGGCACGTCTCGACGTCATCGCGGCATCCACCCTGATCATCTCCGGTGGCCGGCGGAGCTTCCTCCCACCGCGCCACCTGCGCACCTTGAGCGAGGCCCTGCCGGACGCCGTGTTCACCGAGATCGATGCAGGGCACAGTGTGCACCGCGACAAGCCTGCCGAGTTCGCTTCCGCAGCTGGGGAATTCCTGCAAATCAGCTGACTGGGCCAATTCGATGGAACCGGTCGGCGGGCGGCTGCGTCCAATGAACATGACACCCAAAGATCTCGAACCGCCCACCGTCCTCACCGAGTGGCTCGCCGCCGGCGACCGCACCGCAGAGGTCCTCGCCGACTCCGTCGTCGTCGACCGGCCATGGTGGTCCGATCAGCTCGGTGAACACGGTCTGCCCGGTGAGTTGATCGGTGACACGATCTCGCGCACGCAGCTGTTCGGGCTGGCCGAGGCCGCGCTGTCATCGCCCGACGACGCCATCAACCTGCTCTGGAACACCATCGCCTTCTGCCACGGTCGGCGATGGAACGAGAACAAACGACGTATGGTCGCCGTGAAGACGGATCGTCGGCGCATCGGCGAACTGCTGCAGGAGGCAGCGCAGGCGAGTCGGGAGGACCCGGCGGTGGCTTTTGATCTGCTCAAACCCGATCGCGGAAGCCAGGAGATCGATCGGCTCGGACCGACCGGCTTCACCTGGTTCCTCTACTTCGCCGGCGCCGGTGCGCCCGAGCATCCCAGTCAGGTGCTCGACGGAAAGATCGCGCGCACCGTCCGACGTGCCGGGTGGAAACGGTTCTCGACGAGCAACTGGAACGCGCAGGACTATGCCGCCTACGCGGAACTGGTGTCGCGGTGGCGGGTGGACTGCGGAGCCGACCGTAACGACGTGATCGTCCGCGGGCTCTATTCGGTGTCACCACCCGCCGACGCCGACTACCCGTGGCAGACCTGGCAGCGGGAGACCTGGACGTCCGACAACTGGGTGAACGGGCCGCTGTCCGCCGACGACCTGCGCCAGATCCACCACTGGATGGCGCTGATCGCCGACGCCTATCCGATGTCCACGGCCGCTGCGGATTTCGCCAGGATAGGCCCCATCATCAGCAAGGCCGTGGGGGGCGATCTCGGCGCCACACCACGCGTGCGTCCCGCGCGGGGGCGGTATCCGGACGAAGAGTCCTACGCCTACGACACCAGATACCGCGCGGGCTGAGGGCCCGGTCAACCGGGAAGGTCCAGCGGGCGTGGGCGGTCAGGCGGCAGGAGTGTTGTGCAGCGGCCGAGGGTCGACGCCGACCTCCTGCCACGCCCGGTAGGCCCATGGCACGTACAGCCACTTCAGCGGCAGGCGGTTGAACAGCGGGTTCAGTGCCCGCATCCCCCGCGCGAAGCGTTGGAAGTTGCGTTCGCGCTTGTCATTCCACTCGAGTCCGCAGACGTCACGCATCTGCTGGGGGAGGGTTCCGACGATGACGGTCCGCATGAACGCGTTCAGTGGTGCCGATACGACATTCCACACCGGCACCGGGACCTTCTTCGGCCGGGGGAGTCCCTGCCGGATGTAGCCCGTCGCATAGACGACCGTCTTGTGCGGCACGAAGCGGTCGAGCATGTCGTCCCAGTACGCGCGGAACTCCTCGTAGGTCTGCGGCTGACTACGGGCGCTCACGCCGTAGAGCTCGTACCAGATCTTGCTCTCCTCGAAGATCTGCACTTTCTCGGCGTAGCTCAGTCGACGGATGAACGTGTCGGTGATGTAGAGGACCTGGTCGACGAAGGTCGCGTGTGCCCAGTAGAAGAGTTCCGGGTTCAACGCGTGATAGCGCGAGCCATCGCTGATCTCGCCCTTGATGTTGCGGTGGAAGTCGCGGACGGTGCGGCCCCACTTCTGCGGTTCGGTGCTGTAGACGGTCTTCATCACCGGTGGACCGGTGCGCTTGGCCCGGCCGAGGAAGTCGTCGAAGATCACCGAGTGGTCGAGCACCGCCTGGCCCAGCTGTTCGATGCAGTTCTCGGTGCCGGCCAGCCGCTGGAATCCGAGGATGCCGCGGCTGTCGCCGTAGAACTTCCAGATCAGCGAGTCCGCCCCCAGGCGTGGTGATGGCAGGGCGGTGTCCGGGTCGTCGGCGGCGATGACCGGCTCGGCTTCGCGGATCGCGCGCTCGTAGTCCTGATTGACTGACATGACACGAACAGTAACCCAGGTTGGAACGGAATGAAAGATTTGTTCCAACGCGAGCCCGGTACGGAGAGTCTTGCGTGGTAGAGCTGCTGCCTGATGTCGATACCCTGCTGACCGACGCCTATGTGGTCCGCCTGCCGATGCGCACGCGATTCCGGGGGATCACCGAGCGCGAGCTGATGGTGTTCCGGGGGCCCGCCGGGTGGGGCGAGTTCGCGCCCTTTCTCGAGTACGACGACGAGGAGGCCGCCAACTGGCTGGCCGCCGGTATCGAGGCCGCCGTACTCGGGCCGCCCACCGCACGCCGCGACCAGGTGCCGGTCAATGCGACCGTGCCCGCGGTGCCCGCCGAGCAGGTCGCCGGCATTCTGGCCCGCTACCCGGGCGCCCGCACGGCGAAGGTGAAGGTGGCCGAACGCGGACAGTCCCTCGACGACGACGTCGCCCGCGTCGCGGCGGCGCGCCAGATCGTCGCCTCGGTACGCATCGACGCCAACGGGGGATGGTCGGTGGATGAGGCGATCCGCGCGATCCGGGCGATCGGCGAGGTGGAGTACGCCGAGCAGCCGTGTGCGACCGTGCCGGAACTCGCGGCGGTTCGCCGCGCGGTGGACGTCCCGATCGCCGCCGACGAATCGATTCGCAAGGCCGATGATCCGTATCGGGTCGTGGCCGCGGACGCCGCCGACGTCGCCATCGTCAAGGTCGCGCCGTTGGGCGGCATGCGGGCGACGTTGGCTTTGGCGGAGTCGATCGGTCTGCCGGTGGTGGTGTCGTCGGCGCTCGACTCCGCAGTGGGCATGGCGGCCGGGGTGGCTGCCGCGGCTGCGCTGCCGAGCCTGGACCACGCCTGCGGGCTGGGTACCGGCACCCTCTTCACCGCCGACGTCGCCGAACCCTTCGTGCCGACGGTGGGCGCGGTGGTCCCACGATGGTTCACCGACGACCTGGATCTGCCCGTCGGTGTGCATGCGCCGGCCCACCGGGCCCGCTGGTGGAGGGACCGTCTGACGCGATGCCACGCGATCCTGGCGGCACGACCTCGCCGATGAGCGCGTTCGACACTAGAAACAATTTGCGATTTCTGTTCCAATAGGGTGATATGCGATTCGGGTCACAGCATTGGACCCGCCAGGCAGTGCATCGACGGTGATGTCTCGGGGATGAGGAGAATGGCCATGGTTTCGACGGGTACGGCGGCAAAGTCCGCGGTGTTCGCCCAGGCGCCGGCGGGTAGTGACCTGCTCGAGGTGCCCTGCGCGCAACGCAACGGAATCCTGGAGATGATGGCGATGCGCCGCGACCCGTTCGCCTTCGGCGACGAACGCCTCGCCCGGCTCGGTCAGGTGTCGGGGCTCAATGCGCTCGGGGTGAAGATGGTCATCGCCGCCGGGCCGCGCGCCGCCGACGAGATCCTGATGAACCGGGACAAGGCCTTCGCCAACGGTCCCGCGTGGAGCTACTTCATCGGCCCGTTCTTCAACCGCGGCATCATGCTCCTCGATTTCGACGAGCACCGCCATCACCGCCACATCCTGCAGCAGGCGTTCACCCCGTCGGCGCTCAAGGGTTACATGCAGGAGATGCAGCCGATGATCGCCGAGCGGGTCGCCGACCTTCCCACCGGCAACGTGAAGATGTTCGAGCAGTTCAAGTCGTTGACCCTCGACGTCGCGCTCGAGGTGTTCCTCGGGCTCGAACTGCCGAAGGACCAGGCGGACAAGATCAACAAGGCGTTCATCGACACCGTGCGGGCCGGCGTCGCCTACGTCCGCAAGCCCGTACCGGGCGGGCGGTGGTGGAAGGGCCTGCGCGGGCGTAAGGTGCTCGAGGAGTTCTTCTACGACAACATCGCGGCCAAGCGTGCCCGCGAGACCCCCGACCTGTTCTCCGTGCTGTGCCACGTGGAGGGCGACGAGGGGGAGCGGTTCACCGATGAGGACGTCGTCAACCACATGATCTTCGTCTTGATGGCCGCCCACGACACATCGACGATCACCATGACCCAGATGGCGTATCGGATGGCGAAGTCGCCCGAATGGCAGCAACGGGCGCGCGAACAGTCGCTGGAGCTGAACCCGGAATTGGGCTACGACGATCTCGGCAAGCTGTCGGTCCTCGATCTGGTGCTCAAGGAATCGCTGCGGATGTGCCCGCCGGTGCCTGCGCAACCGCGGATGGCGGTCAAGGACACCTCCGTGCAGGGGTTCTTCGTGCCCAAGGGGTCGATGGTGACCGTCCCGCAGATGACCAATCACCGTGATCCGGAATTCTTCACCAACCCCGACATGTTCGATCCCGAGCGCTTCACCCCCGAGCGGAAAGAGGACAAGGGCCACCGCATGGCCTGGACACCATTCGGTGGCGGCGTGCACAAGTGCATCGGGCTGTATTTTGGCCAGATGGAGATCAAGACGATCCTGCATCACCTGCTGCGCAACTACGAATGGTCGGTGCCCGAGGGCTATCAGATCCCGATGGACTACAGCGCGCTGCCGGTTCCGAAGGACAAGCTGCCCGTCGACCTACGACGCCGATGAGCCCCGCGTCGATGTCACCGACCAAATCGCCACGCAAGGCCCGGAACACGGCGAGTCCCGAAGACCAGGAACAAGCGATCCTGGCGGCCGCCGAGGTCGAGTTCACCGACGTCGGCGTGCGGCGGGCGAACATGGACGAGGTCGCGACACAGGCCGGGGTCAGTCGCAGCACCCTCTACCGGCGTTTCCCGAACAAGGAAGCGCTGCTGCTCGCGGTCGCCAACGACCTCTACGAACGCGGTATGCAACGCCTGATGTCGGCGGTCGTCGGCCTCGGTCCGGCCGACGCCGTCGTCGAGGCCTTCGCCGAAGGCGCCGTGATGATCTCCGAGGACCCGTTGATGCGGCGGCTGGTGCTGACCGATGCCGAGATGCGCGGTATCACCTCGGCGGTCACCTCACTGTTCATCGACATGGTCACCGAACGAGTCGCGAGCACGCTGCGCGAGGCCGGGGCGAGGATGCCCGACGACGATCTGCGTCAGGCGGTGGAATTACATGTCCGCCTGGTCATCTCCTACCTCGAAGTACCTGCGACCGACGAACGCAGGCAACAACCCGACGCCGTGCGCGAACTTGCCGCCAAGTACCTCGCACCGATGATCTGGTGATCCCCACTCGCGGCCACGAACCGGTGGTCGCGGTCCGCTGATGGAAGGATTCTGATGGCCGTTCGAGATCTGCTGCGCCGCGGACCGGACCCCGAAGAGACCCGTGATGCGCTGCGCGGCAAGGTGATCGCAATCACCGGCGGTGCGCGCGGAATCGGGTTCGAGACCGCGACACAGTTGTTCGATGCGGGGGCGGTGGTCGCACTCGGCGACATCGACGATGACGCCGTCGGCAAGGCCGCCGCCGACCTCGGGGTGGAGGGTTTCGCGGTCGACGTGACCGACCGATCCTCCTTCGCCCAGTTCCTCGACGCGGTGGAATCCGCGGTCGGGCCGATCGACGTGCTGATCAACAACGCGGGCATCATGCCGGTCGGCGACTTCCTGTCCTACGACGACGCGCTGATCCGCCGCACCTACGACATCGACGTGATCGGGGTGATCACCGGCACTCAACTGGCCGCTCGCCGCATGGTGGCCCGCGGGCACGGGCAGGTCGTCAACATCGCCTCGGTTGCCGGACGGTTGCCGACACCGGGACTGACCATCTACAACGGCGCCAAGGCGGCCGTCATCGAATTCTCCGAGGCTGTTGACGCCGAACTCGAGAAGACCGGCGTTCGCGTCAGCACCGTGATGCCGACCTTCACCCGCACCGGCCTCATCTCCGGACTGCACACCAACTCGATGGTGCGGGCGATTGAACCCGAAGACGTGGCCGCCCAGGTGCTCTCCATCATCGCGCGCCCGCGGGTGCGGCTGACCGCGCCGCGCTCGATGGCCTGGACACACGCCAATGCCCTTTTCCCACAGCGGATGAAGCGGGCATCGCGGCGGATGACCAAGCTGGACAGTATGTTCCTCGACTACGACCACGACCAGCGTGCAGAATACTCGAAACGGATCGGTTCGCGGTAGCGCGGCGCGCTCGATCCGACCGGTGTCAGCGCGGCAGTACGAGCACCGGTACCGGCGAGTGGCGGATGAGTTTGCTGGCGCGCGATCCGAGGAACACCTGCGCGAGCACGCTGTCGCGGGCGCTGCCCAGGAACAGCACCTCGCCGTCGATCCACTCGATCGAGTCGAATGCCTCCCGATAGCCGCGTCCGGCGGCGACCACACAGTCGGTCCCGGCGGCGATCACGCCATCATCGAGCAGCATTCGGTGGGAGTCAGCGGACTGCGCCTTCCATTGGGAGAGCACATCGTCCTCGGTACCCAGGCCGACCAGCGGTGGGTACATCGCACCACCACGCACCGCAAACGACACCACCCGCAGTGGCGCATCCATGCGGTCGCAGAGACCCCGCGCGCGGGCGATGACCGACCGCGACTCGGGTCCCGATCCGCTGACGGCCGCGGTGACCCGGGTGAGCCGGCCGTCCTTGGGTGAGCGATAGCCGCGCGGACTGATGCCCACCGGCACCGGCGAGCGATGCATGAGGATGTTGGCGGTGGAGCCCAGCACGATCTGGCCCAGCTGCCCGTCGCCGGTCGAGCTGATCGCGAGTGCATCGGCGTCGATGGCGCGGGCGTGTTCGATGAGCGCCGAGGCCACCGTCCGATGATCGAGACGGATGAACCGCCAGCTCAGCTCGGGCGGATAGATCGTCATGTACTCGGCGACCTCCGCCTCCGCTTTGGCCGCGACTTCGTCGGTCCACGACGCGAACTCGGCATCCACCTTCGCCATCGACGGCGTGGTCCACGGCTTGGGGACGACCGTCGCCACCACGAGATCGGTGTGCAAGGACTCCGCGGCCATCGCGCCGAGTTGCAGCCCGCCCAGCCCGCCCTCGCCCTGGACGTAGCCCACCAGGATCGTCACGTGAGCGCTCCGTCGGAGTCGGGTGTTGTCGAGTTCAGCTTGCTGTGGCGTCGTCCCCACAGGAAGTAGAACAGCAGCGCCGCGGCGACCCACGCCCCGAAGAACAGGAAGGTGACGGGAGCGAGGCCGCTCAGAATCCACACACAGGCGGCCACCGACAGCACCGGCGTCACCGGGTAACCGGGCACACGGAACGGCCGGGGCAGATCAGGCATGGTGCGACGCAGGATGATCACGCCGATCGAGACCACGATGAACGCCGCCAGCGTGCCGACCGACACCAGATCCCACAGCTTGTCGATCGGCACGAAACCGCCGAGCAGGGCGATGGCCGCACACACCACCACCGTGTTGTTCACCGGTACCGACGTCGTCGAACTGACCTTGGCGAAGGCGGACGGCAGCAGGCCATCCCTTCCCATCGCGAACAGGATGCGCGTCTGGCCGTAGATCACCACCAACGTCACCGAGAAGATGGAGATGACCGCACCCGCCGCGATGATGGTGCCGACCCAGGTGGAACCGGTGACCGAGTTGGCCAGCACCGACAGGCTGGCGCTGTCGTCGGGATCGAAGTCCGTCCACACCTGTGCGCCGATCGACGCCAAGGCGGTGAGCAGGTAGATGCCGGTGACCACGACGAGGGCGCCGATGATGGCGCGCGGCATGGCCTTCTGCGGGTTACGCACCTCGTCGCCGGCCGTGGACACCGCGTCCAGGCCGATGAAGGTGAAGAAGATGACCGCGGCTGCCGCCGTCACCCCGGCCATCCCCTCGGGCATGAACGGCGAGAAGTGGCTGGAGGTGAACGCGGTGAGACAGACCGCCGCGAACAGCAGCAGCACGCCGAGTTTGATCAACACCATCACCGTGTTGACCATCGCGGACTCGCTGGCACCGCGGATGAGCAGCAGCCCGCACAGGACGACGAGGATCACCGACGGCAGGTTCACGATCCCGGGATCGTCGACGCCCCAGGGTGCCGCGTTGAGGGCGTCGGGGATGTGCCAGCCGAACAGATTGTCCAGCAGCTCGTTGAGATACTGACCCCAGCCGATCGAGGTGGCCGCCGCCGACACCCCGTACTCGAGCATCAGGCAGGCGCCGATGCCGACCGCCACCACCTCGCCCAGGGTCGCGTATGCGTAGGAATAGCTCGACCCGGACACCGGGACCGCCGACGCCATCTCGGCGTAGCAGATCGCGGCGAGACCGGCCGCCAGACCGGCGACCACGAACGCGATCAGCACGGCCGGGCCGGCCTTGCTGATGGCCTCCGGGACGACGATGAAGATGCCGGTGCCGACCGTCGCGCCGACGCCGAAGAGGGTCAGCTGAAACGTGCCGATACTGCGTTTGAGGTGCGGATCGTCCGCAGCCTCGCCGGGTGCCCCGGCGCCGCGCACAGGTTTGCGGCGGAACATCGTGGCGGTGATCGATTGTGCTCGCGTCATCGGCGCCTCCTCGCAGGTGGTAACGATTCTGCGCCGGTTTCGCCCGAATCGCAGGCCGATCGGCCGACCGGGGCGCCTGACGGGGCCGTGCCGTCGCTGGTGGTGTGTCTAGGGTGGAGTTCGTCGACACCGGTGATCGGGGTCGGCGGAAAGGGGCGTTCGATGGCCCGGCACGCGGCGATCGAGGCGGAGCGGGCTGCGCGCGGTGAGTTGCGACGAGCCGTCGAGGCGCTCGGCGATGCCGAGGTCGCCGCGGGGCTGCGACGTCGGTCCCGCGCACCCCGGAGGATGGCGATGACGGCCGCCGTTGCGGTTGTCGCAGCGACGGTTTCGACGGTGCTGTGGGTGCGCGCCGCCGACGCCTACACCGACGCCGACTACCGACGCGCTGCCGTCGACCGCGTGACGATGCTGCTGAGCCCCGATCATCGACGCCCCGAGCAGGTGCGCCGGATCATCGACGGGGCGACCGGCGAGTTCCGGGACCAGTTCGCGCAATCCGCGGACGCCTACTCCCGGTTCGTCGCCTCGCAGGGCACGGTGGCGCGTGGAATCGTCGACGGCTCAGGTGTGGCTCGGCGTTCGGGTGATCGGGCTGTTGTCCTCGTCGCGTCGACGGTGGCCTTCGCGGTGGGCGACGACCCCGATGCCGTCGGCGACCCCGATGCCGTCGGCGACCCCGATGCCGTCGGCGACACGGTGCGTCGGTTCCGGTTGCGGGTACTCGTCGAACCGGCCGACGGTGAACTCAAACTCGCGGCGGTGCAGTACCTCCCATGACGACCCCACCCGAGAAGAGTGCTCACGCAACGATGTCTGCCCCTGCCGCCCGTGGTCTGCGCGCTGCTCGCGGGGTCATCCCGGTGCGGCGCGCCGTCGCGATCGGCGGGGTGATCGCCGTCGTCGCGACCGCACTGTTGGTCGCGGTGGGTGTGCAGTGGCGGCAGTCGGTGACCGACTCGGCCACCGACCGGGCGCGCACCGAGTTGCGTCGGTCCGCCGGCGAGATCGTCGCCCAGGTGTTCTCGGTGACTGCGGCCTCGTGGCAGGCGGACCGGGATCGTGCGCGCGGTCTCGTCGGCGGTGAGTTCGCGCGGCGCTATGCCACCGAATTGACCCGGCCGCCGGCCGACGGCGCCGTGCGGGTCACCTGGCGCCCCGACGTCGTCGGCGTGGTCGCCGCCGAACCGGACCGCGGTACCACCCTGATCCGGGCGTCCGTGGAAACCGTCGCGACCCCCGATGCCCCGCCGATCACCGAGAAACGTTCGGTGCAGGCCCGGTTCGACCGGGATGGGGACATCTGGCAGCTGACCGGGATGGAGGTGCTGTCATGACGTCGTCGGACTCTCGCGGCGCCGACGCCCCGGATCATGCCCTCGACGCGCCAGAGCATGCCCTCGACGATGCCCGCCGGCGCGTCGAATGGGCGACCCGCACGGCCCGGCGTGCTCGGATCGACGCGTCGGATGCGTTGCGTGCCCGTGCCCGACGCCGGTCGGCGTGGTTCCGCGTCGGCGCTGCGATCGCGGGTGTGGTGATCATCGTCGTGGCCGGGGTGCTCGTCGGGGTGATCATGCACAACCACGCCTCGGCCGAGCGGTCGGCGGCCGCCGATGCGGCGCTGGCGGCAGCAGACTCCTCGGTCGCGGCCTTGCTGACCGCAGATCCCGCCGATGCCGTCGGCTACGTCGATCGCGCCGTCGCCGTGACGACCGGTGACCAACGCGATCGGATCGAGGCGGCCCGCGACGCCCTGATGGCCGAAGTGACCGCCCAGCCGGAACCCAGCACCGGGCGCGTGCTGTCGGCGGGACTGATCACCGACCCCGACTCGGATGCCGAGGGTGCCGAGGCTGCGGCACTTGTCGTGGCCGAGGCCTCCGATCCGCAACTGATCGGCGCCCAGAGCGATGACACCCGTCTCACCATTGAGGTGACGATGATCCGAGCCGGCCAGGACTGGCTGATCAGCCGGGCGGTGCTGACATGACCGCCGGCGCAGCTCCCGGTCCGGCGCGGCGGCCTGGCGCGCACCTGGGCAGACGTGGCCGTCGCCGCGTCATCGTGGCCGCGGTGATCGCGCTCGTCGCCGTCCTGGTGACGATCGTGGGTCTGATCGGTGCCGCTCGGTCGCGCCCGGTGCCCGACGACAGGCAACGCACCGCGGTACTCACGGCGACCGATGCGGCCGTGACCGCACTGTTGTCCTACACGCCGGGCGAGGGCGAGCGCGACCGCCGAGAGGTCCTCGCGCAGCTCACCGCACCGCTCGACGAGGCGTACCGCGTGCAGGGCGTCGACGTGGTGTTACCTGGCGCGATCGAGGCCGGAGCCACGCTGTCGGCGCAGGTGGTGGGTGCCGGGGTCGAGGAGTTCAGCACAGAACGCGCGCGGGTGCTGGTGTTCGTCGACCAGACGGTGGCGATCCCCGCAGCAGCCGATACCGGTCACCGGAACGACGACCGTACCCCTACCGCTCGATGGGCCACTATGCGTAATGTCGAGGGGAATTGGCGTCTCGCCGACCTCGCAACGGTCGGCGACGTCACCCGGTGAGGAAGTGCATTCGGCGCACTTCCTCCACGGCCCACGCAGGCCGGCACCCGCGCTGCCGCATGTCGCGACACCGCGGACAACGACGTGTCAGGAGGAATTCGGGATGAGCGCATCATCGGCAGGTGTGGTGGTGGTCGGTGCGGGGCTCGGAGGTATCCGCGTGGCGGAGAGCCTGCGCAGCAACGAGTACACCGGGCCCATCACGCTGATCGGCGAGGAAGCCCACCCGCCGTATGACCGTCCGCCGTTGTCGAAGTCGGTGCTGCTCGGCAAGGACGACCGGGTCGATCTCAAGCCCGCCGACTACTTCGGTGAGGCAGCCGTGCAGCTTCGCGTCGGTGAACGTGTATGTGCGATCTCGCCGGAGTCGCGCACGGTGACCGTCGCACGCACCGACGACTCCAGCCGGCGCGAGGACATCGCATACGACGCGCTCGTACTGGCCACGGGGCTGCGCCCACGGTCGCTGCCGGGTACCGACGGGGTCGCGGGGGTGCATGTGCTGCGCACCATCGACGATGCTCTCGCACTGCGCGCCGAGATCGAGAACGCCTCGCGCGCAGTGATCGTCGGCGCCGGATTCATCGGCTGCGAGGTCGCGGCCAGCCTCAACCAGCGCGGCCTGACGGTGACGCTGGTCGAGCCCGCGCCGACGCCCCTGGCCGCCGCCCTGGGTACCGGCGTGGGGGAGTTGATCACTCGGCTGCATCAGGCCAACGGGGTCGATGTCCGCGCCGGGGTCGGCGTCGACGAGGTGCTCTCGGCCGACGGCAAGGTCACCGGTGTGCGGCTCGCCGACGGCGACGAGGTGGCCGCCGACATCGTGGTGGTGGGTATCGGGTCGATCCCGGTGACCGACTACCTCGACGGTTCCGGGATCGAACTCGCGCCGCGCGAGTCCGGCGGCGGGATCGCCTGCGACGAAGACGGCCGCGCCTGCGTGCCGGATGTCTACGCACTCGGTGACGTGGCGAACTGGCGCACCGAGACCGGTGGCACGCGCCGCGTGGAGCACTGGACGCACACCGTCGAGCAGGCCACCGTTGTGGCCCACCGCATCGCGCAGACCGACGCCATGATTCCGGCTGCGCCACCGTACTTCTGGAGCGACCAGTACAACCTGAAGATCCAGGTGCTGGGTCGACCCGAGGCCGGCGACGAACTCCATCTGGTCGACGACGACGGCACGAAGTTCCTGGCCTATTACAGCCGTGACGGCATCCTCACCGGCGTCGTCGGCGCGGGCAAGGTGGGCGCGGTGATGAAGACGCGGCCGAAACTGCTGACGCGGACGCCGATCGCGGACGTGCTCGGCTGAGGTACCCGGTGCCCGGGCCGCACCCCGACATGGTCGATGCCGTCGAATGCGCGATCGGTGACCTCGCCGACCCCCAGCGGGCGGTGTCCTCGGCGCGCTTCTTCAAGACCGGGCCGGGCGAGTACGGCGAAGGTGACCGGTTCGTCGGCGTGACCGTGCCGCAGCTACGCATGGTGGCCAAGAGGTTTCGTGGGGTCGGGACCGACGTCGTGTGGGGTCTGCTGGCCTCGGAGATCCACGAACATCGCCTGACCGCCCTGTTTCTGCTGCGCGGCGAGTATGAACATGCCGCCGACGACGCCGCGCGTCAGGGCTGGGTGAATCTCTATCTGGAGGCGTTGTCGGCCGGGCGCGTGAACAACTGGGATCTGGTCGATGCCTCCGCCGATCCGGTGCTCGGCGCCTGGCTCGTCAGATCCGACGAGTTCGGTCTGCTCGTGGACCTCGCCGAACACGATGAACTGTGGACGCGGCGGGCCGGTATCGTCGGCACCTTCGCCTTCCTGAAATGCGGTGTCGCGGATGCGACGCTCGCGGTGGTGCCGGTGGTCATCGACGATCGCCGGGATCTGATCCAGAAGGCGACCGGCTGGATGTTGCGGGAGCTGGGAAAGCGCGTCGACCGTGACCAGTTGACCGGCTACCTCGAGGCGCACGCCGCCGAGATGGGGCGCACCGCTTTGAGTTACGCGATCGAACACCTCACGCCCGAGGAGCGTGTGCACTACCGCTCGCTGCGGTAGGGGTGTCGCGGTGGTCTGGTCTCGATACGCCTCGTCGCAGGCTCCTCGGCTACTCGACCAGCAGAGTGGGTGTTGCCCTTTTCCGCTGGTCGAGTAGCGACGAACGGAGTGAGGAGCGTATCGAGACCACTCGCGCCCGTACCTACCGCGAACCGCGAAACACCTTGACCGCGGCCCAGATCATCGGGAACTGGAACGGCAGTCGGCCGATGGCGACCGCGCGCATCGCGAGCGGCTTGTCCTTCCACAGCCGCACCATGTTGAGGTTGGCCGGATACACCGCCACGAACAGTGCGGCCGCCAGCGCGGCACTGAGCCGTCGGGTGCGCGGCACCAGCAGACCGGCGCCGATCGCCACCTCGGCCACCCCGGAGGCATAGGTCAGCGTCCTCGGATCGGCAGGGATCTCCTCGGGGATGATCTCGTCGAAGGGTTTGGGTGCCACGAAATGCAGTGTGCCGATGGACAACAGCATTCCGGCGAGGAGGCGGGCCAATCGGTCGGGACTCATGCGTTCACCCTTCGTCGTCTGTGTGGGCTCGTCGTCTGGGGGGGCGCTGGTCAGAATTCGATCTTGAGGGCATCCGATGTCGGGTGTGCCTGGCAGCCCAGGATGTAGCCGTCGGCGATGTCCTCCGGGTCGAGCGCGCCGGTGTTGTCCATCTCGACCGTACCCTCGATGAGGGTGCAGGCACACGATCCGCACTCGCCCTCCTGGCACGAGTACGGGGCGTCGAGTCCGGCGGCCAGCATGATGTCGACCAGCGAGCGCTTCCGCGGCCACCGGAGGTTGTGTGTCTGACCGTCCAACTCGACGTCGACGGTGGCCGCCTCGGCATCCTCGGCCTCGCTGACCTCCTCGAGCTCGACATCGGCGAACGGGTCACCGGACAGCGAGTTGTACACCTCGGTGTGCACGTTGTGGTGCGGGAAGCCTGCGCCCGCAAGGGCTTTGTGTACCGCATCCATGAACGGTCCGGGCCCGCACAGGTAGGCGGCGTGGTCGGCGTAGGCGCGGAACATCGTCGCCAGCGACCGGTCGTCGGGCAGACCCTGCAGGGATTCGAGCCAATGGATCAGGGTCAGCCGCTCGGCGTGGGCGCGCTGCAGGTCACGCAGTTCGTCGGCGAAGATGACGTCGTCGACGCCGCGGTTGGCATAGAAGAACGTGATCGGGGCGGACCCGGCGTGCAGCGCTGCCTTCAGGATCGACATCACCGGCGTCACGCCGCTGCCGGCGGCGATCAGCAACAGCGGGGTGTCGAGGTCCTTCGGGGTGAACACCCCCGACGGCGGTAACGCCTCGATGCGGGTGCCGACGGCCAGGTTGTCGCACACCCAATTGGAGCCGTAGCCGTCGACGGTCCGCTTGACCGTCACCTTGGGCAGTCGGTCGGTGCGCGGCGACGACGCGAGGGAGTAGCAGCGGGCCACGGACCCGGTGCGGTCGCTGGGTATGCGCAGCGTCAGGAACTGGCCCGGTTTGTACTCGGTGAAGTGTTCGTGGTCCGCGTCGGGCACGTCGAACACGATCGAGCGCGCATCGGCGGTTTCGTCGATGACATCCGCGACCGTGAGGATCACGCTGCGCGAGCCATGCGGTGTCAGCTCGGTCATCTCCCACCTCTCCACCGACGGATGGACCACTCGGTGCGTCGTTCGCTGTGCAGTGCCGAAGACACCGTACTCATTCACTGTGCCACGCATCATCGCCGCTGTTCAGGCGAAAATAAGAACACGTTCTAGTTCAGTCTAGCGTAGGGTTCGCCGATCACGACAGTGCGCCGACGCCCCCCGCAAGCGTACGGCTGCCGGTGACGATCAAGTTCTCCAGATCGGCTCCGGGCTCGGCCAGCCACTGCTCGTAGGCCGCCAGCGCGATTCCCAGGCACATCCAGGCGATCGTCTGGGGCACGTGGTCGGTGTCGCGCAGGCCCAGGCGGTGTGCGCAGAACTCGGCGATGACCTGACGCCATTCGGCATACATCAGCATCGAATGTGCCTGTAGGGCGGGCACGCCGAGCAACAGCGACATCCGACGGCGATGGCCCGGCAACTCGCTGGGCGGTACGTGGTTGAACGAGATGAGTGCTCGGCGCAGTGCGTCGGCGATCGGTTCGGTCGGTGGGATCTCGGCCAGCAACGTCCGCATCTCGGTCAGATGGGCGTCGAAGTCGCCCCAGGCGATCGCGTTCTTGGACGGGTAGTAGCGGAACAGGGTGCGTCGCCCGATGCCGACCGCCTCGGCGACGTCATCGACGCTGGTCTCCTCGAAACCGCGTGCGGTGAACAGGTCGATCGCGATCGCACTGATCTGGGCCCGAGACGTGACCGGCCGCCGACCGGGCTGGTTGGCGGGCGTCAACGACGACGACGACGGCGACGGCGCCGCGTCCGATGGGGTCATCTTCACCTGTCCATGTGATCAGTTTCTCGCCAACAGTGGTTTTCTGCACCGAGTGCCATTATAGTATCCGGTGATCCACATCACGATAGGGAAAACAAGGAGGTTGGATCATGGCCGATCAGTCCGTCACGTCGGATCACGACGAGCTCGTGGGTGAATCGTTGGTCGAAGAGGTGTCGATCGACGGGATGTGCGGGGTCTACTGATGTCGGTGACGACATCGAGTTCGGTGTCCGGCGGTCGCGTCGACGCGACCGCCGGGCCCGGCGGACCCCAGTCCGACATGCCCACCCAGTCCGACATGCCCGGCCCCGCGCGCACCGCCCGGTTCGACGTCGGCGCCGCGTGGCAACTCAACCCGAAGGTGGCGCTGCGGCCCGAACCGTTCGGTGCGTTGCTGTATCACTTCGGCACCCGCAAGCTGTCGTTCCTGAAGAACCTCACCGTCGTCGGGATCGTGCAGTCGCTCGCCGATCATCCCAGCGCCGATGCCGCGCTCGACGCCGCCGGGATCGAGGCCGCTGAGCGGCCGCTGTACCTACAGGCGCTGCGCGCGCTCGCCGACTCGGGGATGATCGCGCGTCGTCCGGACGCCTGACCCGTAGCCGGCCGCACATGCCTGACCCCGCACACGCCAGACTCGCCACGCCCCCAGGAGTCCAACGATGACCACACTCGAAATGCCGCCCACCGCAACCGCGTCGGCCGTCACCGCGCCCCCGGCGAGCAGTCCGCCGAAGGTGGGCCGACTCGTCGATCAGTTCGAGAAGGGACTCGATGCGCCGATCTGCCTGACGTGGGAGCTCACCTACGCCTGCAACCTCGCCTGCGTGCACTGCTTGTCCTCGTCGGGCAAGCGTGATCCGCGGGAACTGTCCACCGAACAGTGCAAGGCCATCATCGACGAACTGCAGCGAATGCAGGTCTTCTACGTGAACATCGGCGGCGGTGAGCCGACGGTGCGGCCCGACTTCTGGGAACTCGTCGACTACGCGACCAGTCACCAGGTGGGGGTGAAGTTCTCCACCAACGGACTACGCATCGACAAACAGGTCGCGGCCCGGTTGGCGGCGTCGGACTACGTCGACGTGCAGATCTCGCTCGACGGTGCCACCGCCGAGGTCAACGACGCCGTGCGTGGGCCGGGATCGTTCGACATGGCCGTCCGGGCGCTGGAAAACCTGCATGAGGCCGGCTTCGCCGACGCCAAGATCAGCGTGGTGATGACCCGGGAGAACGTCGCACAGCTCGACGAGTTCAAGGCACTTGCCGACCGTTACAACGCCACCCTGCGCATCACCCGACTGCGTCCCTCCGGTCGCGGAGCCGATGTCTGGGACGACCTGCACCCGCTACCCGAGCAGCAGCGCGAGCTCTACAATTGGCTTGTCGCACATGGTGACAACGTGCTCACCGGCGATTCGTTCTTCCATCTGTCCGCCTTCGGCGGCGGTGACGGCGGGGGAGCGCTGCCGGGTCTGAACCTGTGTGGCGCCGGCCGCGTGGTGTGCCTGATCGATCCGGTCGGTGACGTCTATGCCTGCCCGTTCGCCATTCACGAGAACTTCCTGGCCGGCAACATCACCACCGATGGTGGCTTCCGCGAGATCTGGCAGAATTCGGATCTGTTCACCGAACTGCGCGAGCCGCAGAACGCCGGTGCCTGCACCAAGTGCGCACATTTCGACGCCTGCCGCGGTGGCTGCATGGCCGCCAAGTTCTTCACCGGACTGCCCCTGGCCGGGCCCGATCCCGAATGTGTGCAGGGCTACGGAGAAGAACTCCTGGCCGGTGACCGCACCAAACCGACCGCCAACAAGGATCATTCGCGCGGCACGCCGCTGACGCTGATGACCCGCCGACCGGACGGTGATCTGCTGCCCGTCGGCGCCCCACCGTCCAAGAGTTGTGACGAGAACCCGCTGGCCGGCTTCACGCCCGACAGTCTGTAGCTCGAGAAGAAGATAGGTAAGAACATGCCGAAGAATCCCTGGGCCCGCAATCCCTGGTTCGAAACCGTGCACGAGGCGCAGCGACGCGCCAAGAAGCGGCTGCCCAAGTCGGTGTACTCCTCGCTGGTCGCCGGCACCCAGGCGGGCATCACTCTCAACGACAACACCCAGGCGTTCAACGAACTCGGGTTCGCGCCGCATGTGGTCGGCGCCCAGCCGGACCGGGAACTGGCGACCACCGTGATGGGCCAGGAAATCTCGTTCCCGGTGATGATCAGCCCGACCGGCGTGCAGGCCGTCGATCCCGACGGCGAGGTGGCCGTCGCACGCGCCGCGGCGGCACGGGGCACCGCGATGGGACTGTCCAGCTTCGCATCTCACCCGGTCGAAGAGGTCGCTGCGGCCAACGACAAGATCTTCTTCCAGATCTACTGGCTCGGCTCGCGGGAGGAGATCCTGGCTCGCGCGCAACGCGCCAAGGAGGCCGGCGCCAAGGGCCTGATCGTGACCACCGACTGGGTGTTCAACATCGGACGCGACTGGGGCAGCCCGGAGATCCCGGAGAAGGTGGATTTCCAGGCGTTGCTGAAACTCGCGCCGGAGATCGCGACCAAGCCGCGCTATGCGCTGGACTGGGTCAAGGGCGGCAAGATCAACATCCCGGATCTGACCGCGCCGAACCTCACCCCGCCCGGGGAACCCGGACCGACGTTCTTCGGTGCCTACGGGCAGTGGATGGGCACCCCGCCGCCCACGTGGGAGGACCTCAAGTGGCTTCGTGAGCAGTGGGACGGACCGTTCATGGTCAAGGGCATCACCCGGCTCGACGACGCCAAGCGGGCCGTTGACATCGGCGCCTCGGCCATCTCCGTGTCCAACCACGGCGGCAACAACCTCGATGGCACACCCGCGACCATCCGCGTTCTCGGACCGATCGCCGACACCGTCGGCAACGACATCGAGGTGCTTCTCGACGGGGGTATTCGTCGCGGTAGCGACGTCACCAAGGCACTGGCGCTCGGCGCCCGCGCGGTGATGATCGGGCGCGCGTACCTGTGGGGGCTGGCCGCCAACGGCCAGACGGGTGTGGAAAATGTGCTCGACCTGTTGCGCATGGGTCTTGACTCGAGCCTGATGGGGCTGGGCCGCAAGAGCATTCACGAACTGTCCCGTGACGACCTGGTCATCCCGGACGGCTTCGAGCGGTCCTTCGGCCACGCCTGAGGCGAGAAACACTCGCGACGGTAGGGGTCGATCGTGCCCGCGACTCGGCGATCGCCCACCACAAGTAGAACGTGTTACAGTTTTTCTGACAGCGTTCACCTGTGGTGGGTGACACGACGAGAGAACGAGGGCTCAGCGGATGGGGCAGTTCGACGGCAAGGTCGTCTACATCACCGGGATCGCGCGTGGTCAGGGCCGGAACCACGCGCTGCGCTTCGCGCGCGAGGGTGCCGCGATCATCGGGATGGACATCGCCGGTCCGGTCGCCGACCACACCACCTATCCGGCGGCCACGGCCGACGATCTCGCCGACACCATCCGTCTGGTCGAGGAAGCGGGCGGAAAAATTCTTGCGCGCCAAGGTGATACCCGCGACCTGGCGTTCCAGGAAGAACTTGTCGCCGACGGGGTCGAGCAATTCGGCCGCCTCGACATCGTGGTCGCCAATGCCGGGCTGCTCACCTGGGGTGCGGTGTGGGAACTGACCGAGGAACAATTCACCGACGTCGTCGACGTCAACCTGGTGGGAACCTGGAAGACCCTGAAGGCGGCGATCCCGGCCATGTTGGCGGCGGGTAACGGCGGCTCGATCGTGGTCATCAGCTCGTCGGCCGGACTGAAGGCCATGCCGCTGCAGGCCTCCTACTCGGCCTCCAAATTCGGCCTGCGCGGGCTCACCCAATCGGCGGCCAAAGAGCTGGGGCACCACCGCATCCGCGTCAACAGTGTGCACCCCTACGCGGTCGACACCCCGATGGGCGTCGCCGACACCGAGGCGCACCGGATCTTCGGCATCCCCTGGGTCGCGCCGCATCTCAGCTCGATGATGAACCACTACCCGGTGGCGTCACTGGACGAGATCTCCGATGCCGTGCTGTTCCTGTGCTCAGATGGGGCCAAGGCCATCACCGGTTCGGAGTTCTCCATCGACATGGGTGCGACGAAGGTCTGAGGGCGGGTCGGGTTCGCGCCGACAGAACCCGGTTTCGCGCCGACGGAACCCGGTTTCGCGCCGACGGAACCCGGTTTCGCGCCGACGGAACCCGGTTTCGCGCCGACAGAACCCCAGAATTCGCCGAGAGCATCCGCAGACTGCACGGATGGTCTCGGTCGGTGCGCGGGGCGGATGCTCTCGGCGAATTCTGGGGTTCTGTCGGCTACCGTGCTGGGCGCGTTGGGGGGTCAGCTCACCACGCGTTCGGGGTCAGTCCTGCCAGAGGGTGGCGGGATCGGTGGCCTCGCGGTCCGGGGCGGCCGGGGTCTGCGGGGAGGTGCGGGAGAAGCGGGGCGCGACCTGCGCCTGTGTCACGCCGTCGATCTCCACCAGGTTGGCACGGGCCGCCATGTGCGGGTCCGACGAGGCCTCGGCGAAGTCGAGGACGGGGGAGGTGCATGCGTCGGTGCCCTCGAACACCTTGGTCCACTCGTCTCGGGTGCGCGACTTGAACGTCTCGGTGAAGATGCGTTCCAGCTCCGGCCACTTCGCGAAGTCGTTCTGCGCGGGCAGATCCGCATCCGCGAGGCCCAGTCCGGTGATCAGTTCCGCATAGAACTGCGGTTCGATGGCGCCCACCGCCATGTACTTGCCGTCGGAGGTCTCATAGACCTCGTAGTACGGTGCGCCGGTGTCGAGCATGTTCACGCCGCGTTCGTCGCTCCACAGGCCTGTGCCCCGGAAGGCCCACATCATCTGGCCGAGCACCGAGGCACCGTCCACCATCGCCGCGTCGACAACCTGACCCTTTCCGGAGACGCCGCGTTCCAGCAGTGCGGCGAGTACACCCACGACGAGGAACATCGAACCGCCGCCGAAGTCGCCTGCCAGGTTGAGCGGCGGAACCGGCCGGTCCTCTTTGCGCCCGATGGCATGCAGCATGCCGGTCAGCGAGATGTAGTTGATGTCGTGGCCGGCGCGGTCGGCGCGCGGGCCCTTCTGGCCCCAACCGGTCATCCGGCCGTAGACCAGGCCGGGATTGATCTCGGCCAGGTCATCGGGCCCGAACCCGAGGCGCTCCATCACGCCGGGGCGGAAACCCTCGAGGATCACGTCAGCCTTGGCCACCAGGCCGAGGATCGTGTCGCGGTCGGCGGGGTCCTTCAGATTGGCCTCGACCACGCGTCGTCCCCGCAACAGGGCATCGGCCTTTCGGCCTTCCGCCGGCAGCGATCCTGGCCGCTGCACGCGCACCACGTCGGCGCCCAGGTCGGCCAACAGCATCGCTGCGTGTGGTCCCGGGCCGATGCCCGCGAACTCGACCACCCGGATTGCGCTGAGGGGTCCGCTCTTTCCGCTGCTATGCGGTGTCGTCGACGTCATGGTGTCCTCCCGATCAGTACCCGCCCCGATGTGTCGGGTCTCACGCTTGCCGGTCCAGCATCCCACAACCGATCGAGCGCTCGGACAGTCGGCCCATCCGTTCGGACGGATGGACGATTCGTATCGAGCAAATGCGCCGACCCGGTTAACAGGCGCGCACCGCGTCGCTAAAGTTGAACGAATGGAGCGTCGGGCCGCACTGGGACAGATGTCGTGGCCCGAATTGTCAGAAGCCACCGTGACCCTCCTGGTCCCGCTGGGGGCGACCGAACAGCACGGGCCGCACCTACCGCTCGACACCGACACCCGGATCGCACAGGCCGTCGCCGAGCGGGTGGCCGCCCTCGACCACCAATCCCTGAACGGGCCGGTGACCACAGTGCTGACGGCTCCCGCACTGAACTACGGGGCCAGCGGCGAGCACGAGGGCTTTCCCGGCACCATTTCCCTCGGACATGACGCCCTGGAATTGCTGCTGCTCGAATTCGGGCGAAGCGCCTGCCGGTGGGCGGATCGGCTGTTGTTCGTGAACGGGCACGGCGGGAATGCGGGTACCCTCGCCACGGCCGTGCGTCGGCTGCGCTATGAAGGACGTGACGCCGCCTGGTTCCCGTGTGCCTTCCCCGCAGCGGACGCGCATGCCGGGCACACCGAAACGTCGGTGTTGCTGCACTTTTCGCCATCGGCCGTCACCGTGTCGGCGGCGCAGGCCGGCAACACGGCGCCGGTCGAGGCACTGCTGCCCGCCATGCGGACCGGCGGTGTGGCCGCGGTCAGCGCCAATGGCGTGCTCGGTGACCCGACCGGGGCCAGCGGCGACCACGGGGCACAGCTTCTCGATGCGCTCGTGGCAAGCCTCGGCGCGGCGCTGGTTGACTGGCGGGTCGGCGAAAGCGGGCGGCTCGGATGACGGCACTCGATCGGCCGGCCGAAACCGTGGCCACGGCCGACCACGCGCTCCCGGACGGCTTCCAGGTGCAGATCGACATGCGCTGCGCGCGTCGCCGAGACCTGCGCTTCCTCGTGGGGGGATCGCCGACCCGCATGCTCCGGTTGACCGACACCGCGCTCGGCATGACCTCCGCCGACGGCCGCATCGAGGTATGCGATCCCGCGACCCGCAGCCTGGCGCGGCGGTTGCTCGACAGTGGAATCGCCAACCCCCGACCCATGTTCGGCCCTCGACCCGACGACGTGACGATCGTGGTCCCGGTCCGCGACAACCAGGCCGGCGTCGACAGATTGTTGCGCGCGGTCGATGGCGTCAAGGTGATCGTGGTCGACGACGGCTCACGTACACCGATCCGGGTGGACCGACCCGACGCCGAGGTGGTCCGGTTGGCGGAGAACCACGGTCCGTCGGCAGCGCGCAACGCCGGCGCGGCCGCGGCGACCACCGACTTCGTCGCATTCCTGGACTCCGACGTCGTCCCCACCTCGGATTGGCTCACCATGCTGCTGGGTCATTTCTCGGACCCGTCGGTCGCCATCGTCGCGCCGCGCATCGTGGGGCTCACCCGCGCCGCGCGCGAGGCATCGAAGGTCGAACGGTACGAGAACGGGCACTCGTCGCTCGACATGGGGCCCGAAGAATGTTCGGTGGTACCGGGGAGTCGGGTCCCGTATGTGCCCAGTGCCGCGATGGTGGTGCGCCGCAAGGCCTTCTATCAGTTCGATGAATCGCTGCGGGTGGCCGAGGATGTGGATCTGTGCTGGCGTACCCACAAGGCCGGCTGGCGGGTGCGCTACGACCCGGTCGCCCGGGTGGCCCACGATCATCGCAGCGACGTGCGGTCGGTGCTGGGGCGTCGCCGCTACTACGGCACCGGGGCGGCACACCTGGCCGACCGTCATGGCGGCTACGCCGCGCCGGTCGTGATGTCTATCCCGATGGCGATCGCCGTGGCCGCGCTGCTCACCCGGACCAGAATCGGATTGGCCGTCGCGCTCATCATCGTGGTGCAGACCGGTGTGCGGTTGCGCCGACGACTCGGCGAGCTTCCGGATGCGCACGTGGTCGCCACGCAGATGACGGGCCGGGCCGTGGGCTTCGGTCTGCTGCAGGCCGCGGGCGCCATCTGCCGACACTACTGGCCCATCGCTGTCCTGCTGGCCGTGTTCTCGGCCCGTTTCCGACGACTCGCGGTGGAGGTCGCACTGGCCGAGGGGGTGGTGTCCTGGGCGCGCGAGATCGCCGCGGATCCGGCCTCCGGCCCCGCCCTGGGGCCGCTCTGGTACACCGTGTTCCGGCGGCTCGACGATCTCGCCTACGGTGCCGGGCTGTGGCAGGGTGCCATCGAGCAGCGCGACATCGGGGCGCTGCGGCCAGTTCTGACGTCCTGGCCGTGATCACCTCGTGTCGTCACGAGGGCTCCCGACCATCGCCGATGTGGTGGTGGTGGGCGCCGGCAGTGCCGGGTGCGTGATCGCCGAACGGTTGTCACGCGACCCCGACCGCACCGTCGTCGTGCTCGAGCGCGGCCCGCACGAGTGGCCGACGCGGGCGGTGCGCGATCTCAGGGTGTTGCCGATCGAGGACGGCGCTCGCTTCGCCACCGGATACGCCGAGGCCGCGGGGCTGCCGGTGGTGCGGGGCCGCGCGCTCGGTGGTTCGTCGGCCGTCAACGGGGGATACTTCCTGCGCTGGCATCCCGGCGACTTCGCCGGCTGGCCGGACGGATGGACGCGGGAGGCGATCACACACGCCTACGACGAGCTGGACGCTCCCGGCGGCACCATGGGGGTGACCGCCTTCGCCGACGACGAACTCGCGGACGTGGTCGGTCTTTTCGAGTCCCATTGGGCGCAGACACTGCCGGTGCGGGCTCCCGCGGACCCGTGGCCGATCGTCGGCGTGAACCGCGTTCGGTCCAACCGGGACGGACCACTGCGGCGCACATCGGCCGAGGCCTACCTCCGGCCGGCGATCGACCGCCCCAACCTGAGCGTGATCACCGACACGGAGGCGACGGAACTGACCGCCTCCGGACGTCGGGTCACCGGGGTCCGCGTCGGGCAGGAGCGTCTGGCGGCCGGCGAGGTGGTGCTGAGTGCGGGCACGCTGGGCACTGCGGGCCTCCTGCTGCGGTCCGGTGTGACACACCTCATCGGGGCCGGGGACGCACTGCCCGTCCACGAACATCGCGAGGTGCTGGTGCACTACCGCCGCCGGGCACAACCGCCAGTGGCGCCGACCGCGTTGTTGCAGTCGGTGGTACACACCGCTGACGATGTGGAAATCCGATGCTACAGCGCCGATATGGCGAGTTTTGTGAGGGGACTGGAGCCCGCGGGTCCGGCCGTCGGCGTGGCAGTGATGCGACCCGGCGCCCGCGGTGTGGTTCGGGCCGGGGACTCCGGGCTCCTGGTGGACCTCGGTACACTCGACGCCGACAGCGCCCGCCGGACCGCGGCCGGGACCGCGTCGGTCCGAGACATGTTGCACTCAGCGGTGTTCCGCGACATCGTCGCGCCCGGTTCGGTTGCGGTCGATCCGGTCGTGCGGACCTCTCAGCACGCCTGGGGCAGTCTGCCGATGGGTGTGCGCACCGATGAACTCGGTGGCCTCGACGGCGTCATCGGGCTTCGAATCGTGGATGGCTCCATCCTGCCGACGGCGGGTCGCAGCGGACCGCACGCCACGATCATGATGGTCGCCGTCCGGATCGGTGACGCGCTGGCGCGTTGACCGGGGTCGGGTCCGTAGGCTGGCGAGATGACCGCGGCACTGCAGGATCCCGAGATCCGAGATTTTCTCACCACCGGTACCCGAACCGGCCATCTCGGGTGGGTCGCCGCCGACGGAAGGCCGCTGGCGGCACCGGTGTGGTTCGTCCTCGACGGCGACCGGATCGCGTTCAACACCGGCGCCACCACCGCCAAAGCGCGTGCGATGAGCCGGGATCCACGTGTGGTGTTGACCGTCGACCTGCCCGGACCGCCGTACGCGTTCGTGCAGATCCAGGGCCGCGCCGTCACCGGCGACGACCTCGCCGAGGTGCGCAGGATCGCCACCGAATGCGGCCGGCGATACATGGGGGCCGACCGCGCCGATGAGTTCGGCGCGCGCAATGGCGTCCCCGGTGAACTCGTCGTGTGGATCGAACCGACCAAGGTCATCGCCGCGCTCGACGTCTCGGCCTGACCCGCCGCGCTCGTCGACCGGGAACGGTTCCCAGTCGACCGGGAGCGTGCGATCCGAGGCTGCGGTGGGCGGCGACGACAGTGGGTCGATCAGATCAGCGTCGACCAGTAATCCCAGAATTCCACGCCGATGGCGACGATCACCACCGCGTACCACACCGGGAGCAACACCCACAGCCACGAGCGGATCTCGCGCCCCACACGGGACGATCGGAGGACCCGCCCGGCACTGAGCACCAGGATCACCGGGGTCACGGTCCAGACCACCATGCAGTAGGGGCACAGGGCGTGGATGCGGTACAGGCTCTGGAAGACGAGCCAGTTGACCATGGCGAAACCGGCCAGGGTGCCCAGCGTCTGGCCGAGCCAATACCACCGGGGCAGTGAGACTCCCGCGGCCGCCAGCGCCCCGGTCACCATGATCACCGAGAACGCCGCGATGCCGATCAGCGGGTTGGGAAAGCCGAAGATGGCCGCCTGATCGGTCACCATGACCGACCCGCACGACAGCACCGGGTTGATGCTGCAGCTGGGGGTGTAGGACGGGTCGAGGGCCAGTTCGAAGCGCTCGACCGTCAGGGTGGCCGAAGCGAGCAGGCCGATGGCGCCGGCCACGAGCACGATCACCCCGACCACGCGGGAAACCGGAACCAGCGAAGTCCAGCCGCGACCCGCGGCGTCGTCGTCCTGCGGGTGGGTGAGGGTGTCGCCGTACTCGTCGGTGGTGTCGGTCATGATGCGGTGTTCTCCAGTGCTCAGTTCGTGGCCGCGAGGACTGCCTCGCGCAACGCCTCCGGCGTCGACAGCGCGACATCCTCACCGTTGAGTCGAACGGTCGGTGTGCCCGTGGCGGCGGCCGCCTGGGTGGTGTCGGCGACCCAGTCGGCGAACTGCTGGTCGTCGATGCACTGTCGGACGTTGCTCGCGCCCGACTGGGTGGCGAGATTGTTCAGCTGGTCGTCGGAGAGTCCGGCCCCACCCTCGGCGGGCTGCTGGGCATAGAGCATGTTGTGGAACTGCAGCCAGGTCGAGAAGTCGCCGTCGGTCGCGGTCGACTCCGCGACACATGCCGAGGCGTTCGCCGCGCGCGTCGAGTAGTCCGTGGTCGACATCCGGTCGAGGATGGAGATCGGCATGTAGTCCACGGCGACCTGTGGGTTGTTGCGCAACTCCTCGAGGACCGGCCCGAACTGTTCCTCGAACTGGCGGCAAGCCGGGCACTGGAAGTCCTCGATGACGGTCAGGACGGCGGGTGGCGTGGAGCCGGCCGGGGCAGTGGTGACCCGAAACGCATTGTCGGTGGCCACGGTGACCTCCGACGCACTGCCGGTACTCGACTCGTTGGACAGCACCGCCCACAGCCCGATGCCCACGGCGATGGCGATCAACACGACGGCGGCGCCGATCTTGAGGAGCATTGAGCGGCGCTTCTCCGCCTTGCGGGGGTCGACGATGACCTTCTTCGAGTTCTGGGCCATGGGGTGCTGATGCCTCTGCTTCGTGGTGTGGACGGTTTCGTGGTCGGATGCTTCCCCGAACAGGCTACTTGGTCGGCCCACCGGGCCGACCCGAGGCCGGGACAAACATGGGATGTTAGGTTCTTTGGGTGAGCGATGTGATCCCGCCGCCGCCCCGAACCAGCGAACTCGTCGTCGCCCGGATGCAGGAGTCGATCAGTAGCGGACGGTGGCCGGTGGGGGAGCGGATTCCGTCCGAGCCGGAACTCGTGGAGCAGTTCGGGGTGGGGCGGAACACCGTCCGTGAGGCGGTCCGGGCGCTCGAACACGCCGGGATGCTCGTACCGCGGCGTGGTGACGGCACCTACGTCCGCAGCGCCAACATGCTCGCCGCCGCCATCGCCCGGTGTGCTTCCGAGCGGCGGCACCACGAGTTGTTCGGCGCGCTTCAGGCCATCGAGCTCGAGGCGGCCGCGTTGGCGGCGACCGGCGCGGATCCGGCGCGCATCGCGGATCTGCGCACCTGCCTGAAGCAGGCGGAGCAGGCTCTCGCCCGTGGCGATCTGACGGCGTACACCCAGGCCGACATCGCCTTTCATGCTGCGGTCGTGGCCGCGTCAGGCAATGGTCTGCTGGTGGAACTCCATGGCGGCATCGTCGAGGCGATGCAGCAGATGTGTCCGCGGCTCGTCGACGCCACGGCGGTCGACGGGGAGCATTCCCCGGGGCCTCGGGAACTCGTGGCGGCGGTGGCGGCCGCCGACCCCGCCGCGGCGCGCGCCGCAGTTCATCTCTGCCGCGACCACGTCCGGCGCCTACTCAGGTGATCTCGAAGTCACGCAAGGGGCCCGAGTAGCGTTTGCGGGGTGGGCGCCGGAACTCGCCGGAAGCGGTGCCGGTGTGCACCCCTATCGCGGCCATTGCGGTGAGCATGCCCACACCGGCGGCGACGCCGTCAATGACCGGCGCCCCGATGGCGGCACCGATCCGGTGGGCGAGATCGGCCATGCCGGCGCATCCGAGGACGATCGCGTCCGAATCGTCGGTGCTCAGCGCTGCGGCACAGGACTTTTCCAGGATGTCCGCGGTCGCCGGATTCGTCTCGAGTTCGAGCACCGGGATGTCGCAGGCGTGCACGCCGCCGCAGTGACCGGCGAATCCGTAGTGGTCGACCAGATCGATTGCCCGACCGATGGTCCGGTCGAGGGTGGTGACGATGGAGAACCGGCGGCCCAGCGGGGCCGCCAGATGCATTGCCGCCTCGGCGATCCCGAGAACCGGAGCGTCGGCGATCTCCCGGGCGGCGTCGAGGCCGGGATCGCCGAAGCAGGCGATGAGGTAGCCGTCGCAGCCCGGGTGGTCGTTGATGGCGCGCAGCAGGCCGGGTACCGCGAGCGCTTCGTCGTAGTGACTCTCGATCGACTCCGGGCCCATGGTCGAGGTGACCGCGACGATCTCGCAGTCGGGCCGGGCAACCGATCGCGCGGCGGCGGCGATGACGTCGGTCATCGCCGCCGCGGTGTTGGGATTGATGACGCAGATGCGCATCGCGGGTGGTACCTCCGGTCCGGGGTCGGTTCCGGTGCCGGCCGCGGTGTCATCGGTGTGCACGGTGCCGGCCGATAATGCTGACATGTGGAATCTCCCTGGTGGTCACGTCTCGGGGCGGACGTCCAACGCGGCGGCGGTCTCGATGACGGCGCTCTCGAGGCGTCGATGGTGCGCCTGGGCCACCTCTAGAACCGCCGCGGTGTCGCCGGCGACGAAGCCGTCGAGCATGGTCGCGTGGTCGTCGTTGAGCGCGTCTTGGATGGCGGTGTCCACCGAACGCATGACCTGGAATGGTTCGGTGAGATCCCAGGTGGCCTCGAACATGTTGAGCAGCCGGGGCATTGCGCAGGGCGCAGTCAGTTCGCGGTGGAATGCCCGCGAGATCTCGTGGAAGGCCTTGCGGTCGCTGTACTTGACGGCGGTGACGAGCTCGTCGTGATGGTGTCGGGCGCGCTCGATGCCTGCGGCATCGATGCGGGCCACCGCCTGCGCCAGGGCGGCCTGCTCGAGAGTGCCGCGCACGAAGTAGATCTCGCGTAGCTCGTCGACCGACAGCTGACTCACGTGGTATCCCGCGTTGCGTTGATGCACCACCAGGCCCTCACCCACCAGCGTCTTGAGAGCTTCGCGCACGGGTATCGGACTGACCTGGAAGGCATTGGCGATCTTGCCGGGAGACAGTTGCATGCCCGGCGGTGCACCGCCGGACAGGATCAGTCGCCGCAATTCCTCGCCGACATTCGCACGTGCGCTGTGCGAACGCGTTTCGACCATCTGGGCGATCAGCTGCTCGGTCATCCGGGAGCTCATCGCCGGACTCCGGCGGTCCGGGACGGGTGCGCGTGAATCCAGCCGGCCACCGCCTCGGTGAGGATCTGCTGATTGTGTCGTTTGACGATCTCGTGGCCTTCGTCGTTGAACAGCAACAGTTCGGCGACGGCGCCGCGCGCCCGCAACTCGTCGACCATCTGTTGGGATTCGCTGACCGGGACATTGGTGTCGTGGGCCCCGTGGACCACCAGTAGTGGCGCGCGCACCTCGCCGATCCGGTGGATCGGGGAGAGGTCGGCGAGGAGTTCACGGTCGGAGTCGGGATGCCCGTACTTGGTGTAGGCGGCCACCGCGATCCATGGTTCGGTGTTGCGGAAGAACGACTCCAGGTCGCTCATACCGCAGATCGCGATCCCGGCGGCGAACCGGTCGGGATGAAAGGTCAGGCATGCCAGGGTGAGGTAGCCGCCGTAGCTGCGTCCCGAGCAGTACAGTGCGTCCGGATCGGCGATGCCATGGCTGACGAGGTGATCGGCGCAGTCGGCGGCGTCGTCGATCCCGGCGTAGCGGCCGTAGCGGTCGTCGGCATGCGAGAACAAGCGGCCGAACCCCGACGAGCCGCGCACATTCGGTGCGAACACCGTGATTCCGGCGTCGACCAGCGGGCCGAACAAGAAGTTGTACTCCGGTCGCGTCTGCGCCTCGGGCCCACCGTGAAAGTAGACCAGGGTGGGACGTGGGGCCGCCCGACGTGCTTGGTCCGCCCGGAAAAGCCACCCGGACAACGGCATGCCGTCGCGTGCGAAGAACTCCACCAGTTCCGGGCGCAGCGTGGACGACGGACCGGCACCGACGACCACGTCGTCACGCACTGCGACCACCTCCCGGGTGGTCGTGTTCACCAGATGCACCAGCGGAGAGTGCTGCGGGCTCGAGACGGTGACCGCGATGAGTTTCCCGGCGGCACTGATCGACAAGTGGTGCGCGACGTCGCCGGGCAACGGGATCGGTTCGTGCAGGGTCTGATCGGGCAGGGTGAGGATCTGCAGTTCGCTGCGACCGGAACGGTTCCACAGCAGCGCAACGGTGGACTGGTCGTGGGACACCGCGAATGTGTCGACGCCGATGTCGGGTCGTTGCGCCAGCACCCGGAAGCGGACGCCGTGCTCGGCGACCTCGACGCCGAGCAGCCGGGGGAATTTGGCGTCGAAGTCGCTGACCACCAACGCCTGTACGCTGTCGAGGTCGCGCTCCTCGTCCTGCGGTGGTCCGACGAAGACGAGGGACGGATGGTCGAAACCCTGATCCAGGATGTAGCCCTGATCGGTGACCGAACCGGGATCGTTCGGCAACAGCGGGGTCATGGTGATGTCGTCGTCGACAGTGTCCATGCGCCGCCGGACCAGCAGCATGTCGCGATAGCCGCGCGGACCCACCCGCACGAGCGTCGCGCCCTTCCACGAGTCGATGAGGGCGCCGCCGACGCGGACGTCCAACGTCATCGTGGTGCCCGTGCCCGGATGCACGCGCAGGCTGTGCGCGGTGCCGTCGGGTTCGGTGGCCGTGATCAGCACCCAGTCGGTGTCCCAGCCGACCAGCGACACCGTCCCGAACGAGCGCCCGTCGGGGCGGGTGGCGCCGACCCGAAAGGCCGTGTCGTCCTCGGCGTCGGTGGTGACCACCCACACCTGGTGGTGTTCGCCACCGCTCGGTGCGATCTCCACGGCCAGCCAGCGGCTGTCGGTGGAATGGATCACCCGGCGCACCGGGCCGTTGGCGCGCAACCGCACCCAGCGGAGTTCGCCGACGCCGTCGGTGGACAGCGACCGCTGTGCCGCGCGGGGGTAGCCGTCCCCGTCGTCGACGATGTAGGCGAAGGCCGAGCCGTCCGGCGAGACCGATGCGCCGTAGGTGTGCCATCCCCGCTCGTCGAACCGGACCGGGCTGGTGGGCGCGGACGCCCGCGGATCGATGGTCGGCCCGGACGCGAAAGGTTCGCGTGCGGTCATGGAGCGGTGATCGCTTCCATACTCTGCAACCACATCTCCAGCAGCGCGACCTGCCAGAGCTCGTTGCCGTCGAGGGTGGTGCGGATTCCGTTGGGGTCGTCGAAGAGTCGGTCGAGGGCGGCCGGCCGGTACAGCCCGCGGTCGACCGCCGCGCTCGACCGCAGGGTGTCGGTGACGAGGTCGAGCAGTCCGCCGTCGAGATGCCGGATCCCGGGCACCGGGAAGTAGCCCTTGGTGCGGTCGATCACCGCGGCCGGCAGCATGGACCGGCTGGCCTGTTTGAGGACTCCCTTGCCGCCGTGGGCGAGTTTGAGATCCGGCGGACACGTGGCCGCGAGTTCCACGAACTCGTGATCGAGGAACGGTACCCGCGCCTCCAGCCCCCAAGCCATGGTCATGGTGTCGACCCGCTTGACCGGGTCGTCGACCAGCATGACCGTGGTGTCGAGGCGCAGCGCCGCGTCGACCGCGGTCCGAGCGCCCGGCGCGGACTGGTGGGCGAGCGCGAATTCCCAACTGGGGTCGTACTCGGCGTCGACGTGATACCGCTCGTCGAGAATGTCCAGCACGGCCCGGTGGCTGCGATCGAAGAAGGCGTTGGCATAGGCCTTGGTGGTGTCGGCGCGCGGGGTGTCGCGCAGCGGCGGGTACCAGGAGTAGCCGCCGAGGATCTCGTCGGCGCCCTGCCCGGACTGCACCACCTTGATCGACTTGCTGACCTCCTCGGAGAGGAGGTAGAAGGCCACGCAGTCATGGCTCACCATCGGTTCGCCCATCGCGGCGATGGTGTCGGGTACCGCCGGCAGTAGTCGGTCGGTGCCGATGTGGATCTTGTGGTGATCGGTGGCGAAGGTGTCCGCGATCAGGTCGGAGTAGGCGTACTCGTCGCCGGATTCGCCCCCGGCCGAATCGAAGCCGATGCTGAAGGTGGCCAGGTCGTGCTGCCCCTGTTCGGCGAGCAGCGCCACCACCAACGAGGAGTCGACGCCGCCGGAGAGCAGCACACCCACCGGGACGTCGGCGACCATGCGCCGCCGCACCGAGGTGCGCAGCGACTCCAGGATCTCGTACTGCCAGCGGCGTTCGTCCCAGTCGGCCCGATCGGGATGCGGCTCGAAAGCCGGTTCCCAATAGCGTCGTTCGATGCTGCGGCCGTCGGGTGTGATGGTACGGACGGTGGCGGGAGGCAATTTCCGGATGCCGTTGTAGATCGTGTGCGGTGCCGGGACCACCGCGTGGAAGCTGAAGTAGTGGTGCAGCGCGACCCGGTCGATCGACGTGTCGACATCGCCGGCACGCAGCAGCGCCTGCACCGACGACGCGAAGCGGAGTCGTCCGGGCGTCTCGGCGATGTAGAGCGGCTTGATACCCAGTCGGTCGCGCGCGAGGGTCACCGTACCGCTGTCGGTGTCGACGACGGCGAAGGCGAACATGCCGATCAGGTGATCGACGCAATTGGGTCCCCAGGCGTGGAAGGCCTTGAGGATCACCTCGCTGTCGGCATGGGAGAAGAAGCGATAGCCCTTGGCCTCGAGTTCACGGCGCAGCTCACGGTGGTTGTAGATGCAGCCGTTGAACACCAGGGCCAGCGCCAGCTCCGGGTCGACCATCGGCTGACCACCGCGTTCGGTGAGATCGATGATCTTCAGCCGCCGATGCCCCAGGGCCACCGACCCCTTGGCGAACACCCCGGAACCGTCGGGTCCGCGTCGGGTCATCTCGCAGGTCATCGCATCGACCGCGGAGATGTCCGGAGATGTTGCGTCGAAACGGATCTCGCCACATACGCCGCACATGTCTCAGTCCTCTCCTGTTGCTCCGACACCCTGGATCCAGGTGTCCTTGCCGCCGCCGCCGCGCGACGAGTTGACAATCAAGCTGCCGGCCGGGGCGACGCGGGTCAGCGCCGCCGGCGCGACATGCGCGGTGATCTGGTCATCGTCGTCGCGTAGGTGGATGAACACCCGGAGGTCGACATGATGAGCATAGAAGCCGTTGCCGTCGAATGTCGGATGCGTGGACAACGAGACCACTTCCTGGGCGATGTAGCGCTCGGGTCGGCCCAGGAGATCCTCGCGGCGTCGGGCCAACTCGTCGTCGGTGGCTTCGGGGCCGATGGTGATGCCGGAACCGCCAAGTCCGTCAATCGGTTTGACGACGAGGTCGGCGAGGTTGGCCAGCACGTGGTCGCGTTGATGACGGTCGGCGCACAACCATGTCCGGACCTGGTCGAGGAGGGGTTCCTCGCCGAGGTAGTACCGGATCATCGCCGGTACGTGACTGTAGATGGCCTTGTCGTCGCCGACGCCGTTGCCCAACGAGTTGGCGATGGCGAAGCGTCCCTGTGCCAGCGCGTCGAGCATCCCGGCCCGGAGCGGCTCGTCGTCGTGGCCACGCGAGGACAGCAGCATGTCCTCGTCCATTCGGACGTAGGCCGTGTTCACGGGCAGCCGTCTCGTGCCGTGGTGGCAGATCACGCGCGGCCCGTCCGCGCCGGTGTCGACCGAGATGTCCTCGGGCGTCGTCACCCTCAGGCCGGCCCCCTTGGCCAGCAGGGTGTGCTCGAACCAGGCGGAATCGGTCCAGCCGGCACTGAGCATGATGTCGATGCCGTCGGGGTGCGGTTGCGGGGGCGCCGCCGCGGTGATCGTCGCGGCGAGCATGTGCGGTACCCGGGACACCGACAACGTCGTCTCCGGCATGGGGAGTTCGGGCAGGAACTGGGCCATCAGCGCGCGGTTGGACAACGCGTAGGCGATACCCGACGGCACCCGCAGATTGTCCTCGAGGACGACGAACTGCCCGGGTGCGGGGGAGACGAGGTCGGTGCCACTGATGTGGGCGCGCACCCGCTGCCAGGACGGGATCCGCCCCGTCTGCCGGTACCCCGGTGCACGATCGAGGGCGTCGGGGCCGATGATGCCGTCGGTGATGATGCGCTGTTCGCCGTAGACGTCGACGAGGAATGCGTTGAGGGCGAGGGCACGCTGCCGCAGTCCGGTGCACAGTCGTGTCCAGTCGTCGGCGCCGATGTAGCGCGGCATGACGTCGAGCGGGAACAGTTGGGCCCGGTCCTGGCCGCTGACGCGGAAGGTGACGCCATCGGTGCTCTGTTCGCGTTCGATTCGGAACTGTCGTTTGCGCAGTTCGACCGCGCCCAGGTCGGCTGCCGCGGCCAGTAGTTCGGCGTATCCCGGCCGTGGTTTGGCCGCGGTGTCCACGGCCTCGTCGTAGGACAGCCGGCCGGGGACCTGCACCGACGGCACATCGGTGGGAGGTCCGGGGCGGGGATAGCCGTGCAGGAGCCGACCCTCTGGGTCGTCGGGCAGCGCTGTGTGTGCCAGCGTCCCGGCGGTCTCGGCGAGCAGGCTGTCCACGACGACGCTGAGCCGACCCGTGCTACGCAACATACGTCGTTGCCGGGCCGATGAGCTGCCGGCCCCGATCGCCGCGCCGGTCAGTTCGACGACGGTCTGCCAGTCCCCGGTGTCCTCGAGTACCGGCCGCAGTAACGTCGTGAGCGCGGTGACGACGTCGTTTGCCGCCCGCGGCACGGCCTGGGTGACGTCGATCAGATCCCCTTCGAGTCCCGCCCGGGCGGCCTGCCAGATGGCCGCCCGGTACAGCGTCGGAGAGGTCGGCGACGCCGGCTGGTCGAGGCGATCGGCCTCCCGGATCACGAGTGCGCGGAAGATCGCGGCGATCAGCGTGATGGTGTCCACCGACGGACAGCTGTCGCACACCCGCAACTCGAGGGTCTGCACGTGCGCCGAGGGACGGACGTCGAAGTACACCATGCCGGGATCGGTGATGACACCGCTGCTGATCAGTCGCTCGATCTCGACGTCGTAGTCGGCGGCGGTCGCGACTTCGGGGAACAGGCCGGTGGTCGGCCAGCGCTGCCAGACCAGCGTGCGGACGCTTGCATAGCCGGTGTCGGAGCCGTCGGCCCAGAACGGCGAGCTGGCCGAGAGTGCGAGCAATGTGGGCAGGTGCGGGGTGAGCCGGGTGGCGATGGCGACCGCCTCGTCGCGATCGACGACGTCGACGTGGACCTGCGTACCGCAGATCAATTGTTCACGGGCCAGCAATTGGTAGTCGGCGAGCATCCGCCGATACCGCGGGGTCTCGGTCACCCGCATCTCGGTGGGGACCGCCAGCGGTACCGATCCGGCCGCCACCACACCCATGCCCAGCGTTCGGGCCGCGTCCACCAGGGTGCGCCGGTGGGTGCGCAGGTTGTCGCGCAGATCGGCGAGTTCGCGATAGACGCCACTGTTGGCCTCGATGACGCAGCGCTGGAGTTCGTCGACATACGGGCCGCCCGAAGGCAGGATCTCCAGCAGCTCCGGAGCGCGCGTCGTCAGGCGTGAGGTCCGCAGATCGACCAGGTGGAATTCCTCCTCGACACCGACGCGCCGCACCCCGTGACCGAGGTTGCCGCGCTCGATACCCACCGTCATCGTCCCAGCGTAGAAGCATGTTGCGGTGTGGGCAGAGCGAACGATTCAGGTGCGGGGAGTGACCCAGGTGGTGATGTCGCAATGCACCACTTCGGTGCCGTGCTTGTCCAGGACGCTGACGTCGACCACCACATCGGTGCCGTCGACGAGGCGGCCGAAGTCCACCTCCGTGGTCAGCGTCGCCTCGGCGGTCAACCTGGTGGTGGCCTTGGTCAGGTAGTGGGTCGACATCGCCTTGGGTATCCACCGATGACTCGGCGGGGTGGTCGCCTCCATCAGCATGCCCATCGCCGCCTCGGCCAGATTGCAGGCGGCGATCGCGTGGAAGGTGCCGAGGTGGTTGTGCACCCCGAACCAGTTCGGGCCGCTCACCCGGCAGTAACCGGGGCGCATCTCCGACACGTACGGCAGCACCGTGCCGAAGTATGGCACCCGCGCGACCATGCCCAACGAGAACAAGGTGTGGCCGACGACGTTGTCGGGTAGGCGGCGGCGCAGGGCGTAGGTGGGGGAGGTCATGGCCCTTACCTTACCCGTCGGTAAGGTGAGGGTGGTTCGCCGACGGAACCCTGTTTCGCGTCGACAGAACCCGGAATTTCGCCGAGAGAACCTAGAGCGGGGTGCGTCGGGCCCTGCTCGGGGCGGTTCTCTCGGCGAAATTCCGGGTTCTGTCGACTGCCGTGCCAAGACTTGGCGGGTTGGGTTCTGTGCGGATTTGAAGTTGGGGGGCGACCTGGTGCATACTGTTCGGGTTGCCTTGACCGGTGGACGCAGGATCACTGCGGCCTCGATCGGGTGAATGACTCCCAGGCCCCGGATTCCGGGCCAGGGCGTGTTCCGCGTGCGCCGATGTCGGCCCACGGTCACGACACGCCCGACCGCGGGTGCCGGAGCACAGCCGGTTCGCTCATGTGGCGAACCAACGTACAACGATAGATGAACAGCGTCGATCCCCGAATCTCACGCGGGTGGTCATGTGTCCAGCGGCGAATTGCGCCGGCCTGCCCTTCGGGGCGGCATCAGGTCACGCGGTGTTTGTCTGTCGAGAACAACTGACGGAAGAGGACACAGCGTGGCGGGACAGAAGATCCGCATCAGGCTCAAGGCCTATGACCACGAGGCGATCGACGCTTCGGCGCGCAAGATCGTGGAAACCGTGACCCGTACCGGGGCACGCGTGGTCGGCCCGGTGCCGTTGCCCACCGAGAAGAACGTCTACTGCGTCATCCGTTCGCCGCACAAGTACAAGGACAGCCGCGAACACTTCGAGATGCGCACCCACAAACGACTCATCGACATCCTCGACCCGACGCCGAAGACGGTCGACGCGCTGATGCGCATCGACCTGCCGGCCAGCGTCGACGTCAACATCCAGTAGGCGGGGGGCGAGAAGAAATCATGAGCAATCAGAGCGCGACCAAGGGAATTCTGGGCACCAAGCTCGGGATGACCCAGGTCTTCGACGAGAACAACCGTGTCGTCCCGGTGACGGTCATCCAGGCCGGACCGAACGTCATCACCCAGCTCCGGACCGCCGACCGCGACGGCTACACCGCCGTGCAGCTGGCCTACGGCGCCATCGACCCGCGCAAGGTCAACAAGCCCGTCGCCGGCCAGTACGCCAAGGCCGGTGTCACCCCGCGCCGTCATCTCGCCGAGATCCGCATCGCGGACGTCTCGGAACTCGAGATCGGCCAGGAGCTGACCGCCGAGATCTTCGAGAACGGCACCAAGGTCGACGTCACCGGCACCTCCAAGGGCAAGGGATTCGCCGGCGCGATGAAGCGCCACGGCTTCTCCGGTCTCGGTGCCAGCCACGGCGCGCATCGCGTGCACCGTGCACCCGGCTCGATCGGTGGCTGCGCCACCCCGGGTCGCGTGTTCAAGGGCATGCGCATGGCGGGTCGGATGGGTAACGACACCGTGACCACACAGAACCTGACCGTGCATGCGGTGGATGCCGAAGCCGGTCTGCTGTTGATCAAGGGCGCGATCCCCGGCCGCAAGGGCGGCATCGTGGTGATCCGCGACGCAGTGAAGGGTGGTGCGACCAAGTGAGCACCGAAACGACAACCAAACTGACGCTGGACGTGAAGTCGGCCGACGGCAAGACCAACGGCACCGTTGATCTGCCCGCCGAGCTGTTCGACGCGCCGGCCAACATCTCGCTGATGCACCAGGTGGTCGTGGCCCAGCAGGCCGCGGCCCGCCAGGGCACCCATGCCACCAAGACGCGTGGCGAGGTCAGCGGTGGCGGCGCCAAGCCGTACCGCCAGAAGGGCACCGGTCGCGCCCGCCAGGGCTCGACCCGCGCACCGCAGTTCGCCGGCGGTGGCACCGTCCACGGTCCGCAGCCGCGCGACTACAGCCAGCGCACCCCGAAGAAGATGAAGGCCGCCGCCCTGCGCGGTGCCCTCTCGGACCGGGCACGCAACGAGCGCATCCACGTGATCACCGAGCTGGTTGCGGGGCAGACCCCGTCGACCAAGTCGGCACGGGTCTTCCTCGAGGCGCTGAGCGATCGTCGCAAGTTCCTGGTGGTGCTCGGCCGTGAGGACGACACCGCGTGGAAGAGCGTCGCGAACCTGGGCAACGTGCTGCCGATCGCGCCGGATCAGCTCAACACCTACGACGTCCTGGACTCGGACGAGGTCGTGTTCAGCGTCGAGACGCTCAACGCGTTCATCGCAGCGAACCAGAACCAGAAGGAGGCGTGAGAATGGCTACGCAGGCCGACCCGCGTGACATCATCCTGGCGCCGGTGATCTCCGAGAAGTCCTACGGACTCATGGAAGACAATGTGTACACCTTCCTGGTGCACCCCGAGTCGAACAAGACCGAGATCAAGATCGCGGTCGAGAAGATCTTCGACGTCACGGTCACCAGCGTGAACACCGCCAACCGGCAGGGCAAGCGCAAGCGCACCCGCTTCGGCTACGGCAAGCGCAAGAACACCAAGCGCGCGATCGTGACCCTGGCCGCCGACAGCAAGCCCATCGAGATCTTCGGAGGACCGGTCGGCTGACCGGGACTCGCAGAACTGAGGGACTAGAACATGGCTATTCGTAGATACAAGCCGACGACCCCGGGTCGTCGTGGTGCCAGTGGCGCCGACTTCGCCGAGGTCACCCGTGACCATCCGGAGAAGTCGCTGGTTCGCCCGTTGCACGGCCGCGGTGGACGCAACGCCCACGGCCGCATCACCACCCGGCACAAGGGTGGCGGTCACAAGCGCGCGTACCGCGTCATCGACTTCCGTCGCAACGACAAGGACGGCGTCAACGCCAAGGTCGCCCACATCGAGTACGACCCGAACCGCACCGCGCGGATCGCGTTGCTGCACTACGTGGACGGCGAGAAGCGCTACATCATCGCCCCGCGCGGCCTGAACCAGGGCGACGTTGTGGAGAGCGGTGCCGGCGCCGACATCAAGCCCGGCAACAACCTGCCGCTGCGCAACATCCCGACCGGTACCCAGATCCACGCCGTGGAACTGCGTCCGGGTGGTGGCGCCAAGATGGCCCGCAGCGCCGGCGCAGCGATCCAGCTGCTCGGCAAGGAGGGCACCTACGCCACCCTGCGTATGCCGTCCGGCGAGATCCGTCGCGTCGACGTGCGCTGCCGCGCCACCGTCGGCGAGGTGGGCAACGCCGAGCAGAGCAACATCAACTGGGGCAAGGCCGGCCGTATGCGCTGGAAGGGCAAGCGCCCGACCGTGCGTGGTGTCGTGATGAACCCGGTCGACCACCCGCATGGTGGCGGCGAGGGCAAGACCTCGGGTGGTCGCCACCCGGTCAGCCCGTGGGGTCAGCCGGAAGGCCGGACCCGCAAGAACAAGGCCAGCGATCAGATGATCGTTCGGCGTCGTCGCACCGGCAAGAACAAGCGATAAGCACAGGAGGGAGTTAGAGAATGCCACGCAGCCTCAAGAAGGGCCCGTTCGTCGACGACCACCTGCTTGCCAAGGTGGACACGCAGAACGAGAAGGGCACCAAGCAGGTCATCAAGACCTGGTCGCGCCGTTCGACCATCATCCCCGACTTCATCGGTCACACCTTCGCCGTCCACGACGGTCGCAAGCATGTGCCGGTGTTCGTCTCGGAGTCCATGGTCGGGCACAAGCTGGGCGAGTTCGCCCCCACCCGTACTTTCAAGGGTCACATCAAGGATGACCGGAAAGCGAAGCGCCGGTAATGACTACGCAGACCGATAATCCCACGGCCAAGGCGACCGCACGGTTCGTGCGCGTCACCCCGATGAAGGCACGCCGGGTGCTGGACCTGATCCGCGGCAAGAACGTGGACGAGGCCCTCGACATCCTGCGGTTCGCCCCGCAGTCGGCCTCCGAGCCGGTGTACAAGGTGCTCGCCAGCGCCGTCGCGAATGCGGAGAACAACCTGGATCTGGACCGCCGGAGCCTGGTCGTCGCCACCGCGTTCGCCGACGAGGGCCCCACGCTCAAGCGGTTCCAGCCGCGTGCACAGGGTCGTGCGTTCCGCATCCGCAAGCGCACCAGCCACATCACCGTCGTCGTCGAGAGCCTTCCCGAGAAGGCCGCCGGTGGCCGCGGACGCTCACGTCAGCCGAAGAAGGGAGCTCAGTAGTGGGCCAGAAAATCAACCCGCACGGCTTCCGTCTGGGCATCACCACCGACTGGAGTTCGCGGTGGTATGCCGACAAGCAGTATGCGGACTACGTGAAAGAGGATGTCGCCATCCGCAAGCTCCTGTCCACCGGACTCGAGCGCGCCGGCATCGCCAAGGTGGAGATCGAGCGCACCCGTGACCGGGTTCGCGTCGACATCCACACCGCCCGTCCGGGCATCGTCATCGGTCGCCGCGGCGCCGAGGCCGACCGGATCCGTGGCGACCTGGAGAAGCTGACCGGCAAGCAGGTGCAGCTGAACATCCTCGAGGTGAAGAACGCAGAGTCCGAGGCCCAGCTGGTGGCCCAGGGCGTCGCCGAGCAGCTGAGCAACCGTGTGGCGTTCCGCCGCGCGATGCGCAAGGCGATCCAGTCGGCGATGCGTCAGCCGAACGTGAAGGGCATCCGGGTCCAGTGCTCGGGTCGCCTGGGCGGCGCAGAGATGAGCCGCAGTGAGTTCTACCGCGAGGGACGCGTGCCGCTGCACACGCTGCGCGCCGACATCGACTACGGACTCTACGAAGCCAAGACCACCTTCGGCCGCATCGGCGTGAAGGTCTGGATCTACAAGGGCGACATCGTCGGCGGCAAGCGTGAGCTCAGTGCAGCTGCGCCGGCCACCGAGGACCGTCGTCCCCGCCGGCCCAGCCGGCCCCGTCGCAGCGGTGCCTCGGGCACCACTGCCACGAGCACCGACGCGGGACGCGCGGCGGAGGCTCCGGCAGAAGCGACCGCGGGTGCTGGTGCGGCCACTGAGAAGCAGGAGGGCTGATCATGCTGATCCCCCGTCGGGTCAAGCACCGCAAGCAGCATCACCCCAGCCTGAAGGGCCAGGCCAAGGGCGGCACCAAGGTGACGTTCGGTGACTACGGCATCCAGGCTCTGGAGGGTGCGTACATCACCAACCGTCAGATCGAGTCCGCTCGTATCGCCATCAACCGGCACATCAAGCGTGGCGGCAAGGTGTGGATCAACATCTTCCCGGACCGTCCGCTGACCAAGAAGCCTGCCGAGACCCGCATGGGTTCGGGTAAGGGTTCGCCGGAATGGTGGGTGGCCCCGGTCAAGCCGGGTCGCGTGCTGTTCGAGATGACCTACCCCAACGAGGAGACCGCTCGCGAGGCCCTGCGTCGCGCGCAGCACAAGCTCCCGATCAAGACCCGCATCGTGACCAGAGAGGAGCAGTTCTGATGGCACTCGGAGTGGCAGCCAACGAGCTGCGCGAGCTCAATGACACCGATCTGGTCGATCGTCTGCGTGAGTCGAAGGAAGAGCTGTTCAACCTTCGTTTCCAGATGGCCACCGGCCAGCTCGACAACAACCGCCGTCTGCGGACCGTGCGTCGCGAGATCGCTCGGATCTACACCGTGATGCGTGAGCGTGAGCTGGGTCTGGCGTCGGGACCGGATGGTGATGACGCATGAGTGAGGACCAGAACGTGAGCGCAAGCCAGAACGTCGCGAGCGACCCGCGTGCGAGCCGCAAGGAGCGGATCGGTTACGTGGTCAGTGACAAGATGCAGAAGACCATCGTGGTCGAGCTGGAAGATCGTACGCGGCACCCGCTGTACGGCAAGATCATCCGGACCACCAAGAAGGTCAAGGCACACGACGAGCAGGAAGTCGCCGGTATCGGCGACCGCGTGCGGATCATGGAGACCCGCCCGCTGTCGGCGACCAAGCACTGGCGCATCGTCGAGGTGCTGGAGAAGGCCAAGTAAGGCGTTCTCCGACGCGAGAAGTACACCGAGCGGCCCGTTCCCTTCAGGGGAGCGGGCCGCTCGGCGTCGTCAGGCTGACGACGCCGGGCACCGGGCGGCGTGTTGTCGGCTGCGGCATAATCCGACCATGCTCATGGGTCGGTCCGCGGGTGCCTCATGACCGACTCCGCCATCACCGTCATCTGCCTGCTGGTGCTGCTGTGGGCGGTACTGTCGCGGTTGCTGACCCGCCACGACGTCACCGGCCCACTGTTGTTCGTGGTGGCCGGCTACCTGCTCGCCAACCCCGACTGGGGCCTGCTGACGGTCGACGTCGACACCTCCATCGTGCACACCCTCGCGGAACTGACGTTGGGTCTGGTGCTGTTCACCGACGCCTCGCGGGTCGACGTCGGCAGGCTGCGCCGGGCTGTGCGACTGCCGGCGCGGTTGCTGCTGGTGGGCTTGCCCTTGACGATCGCGCTGGGCACCGTCGGCGCGGAGGTGCTCTTCGGCCAGTTCGGTTGGGGGTTGGCGTTGTTCGTCGGTGCCGCCCTGGCCCCCACCGACGCGGCGTTGAGCGTGCAGGTGATCGACGACGAACGCATCCCGCGACGCCTCCGGCTGTCGCTGAACGTGGAGAGCGGGCTCAACGACGGGATCGCCACGCCGGTGGTGACATTGGCGATCGCGCTGGCGGCGACCGCGCTGGGCGTGGGTGGCGCCGAGGGCATCACGCTCGGCGAGGCCGGCATAGAGCTGGCCGTAGGCGTGGCGACCGGGCTCGTCGTCGGGGGATTCGGTGCGTGGGCGATCAACGTCTCCGCGTCACGAGACCTCTCGTCACCCAAGACCCGGCAGATCGCGGCGCTGGCCGTCGCGGTCGGCGTCTTCGTCCTGGCGGTCACCATCGAGGGCAACGGATTCATCGCCGCATTCGTCGCCGGCATGACATTCGGATACGTCCTCGACCGCGACCGCGTCGAGGACGCTGCGACCAGGAAGGCCACGACCACGAAGGCCACGACCGGGAACGCGGCGACCGACGCGGGCCGCAGCCGCCGGGAGGACTCCACCGTCCTGGAGGTGCTGCCCGAACTCGGCGGTGAGTTGCTCGCCCTGGTGGTGTGGTTCCTGTTCGGCGCCATTCTGATGCCCCTGGCATTCCACGTCGTCGAGGCCGGCGATCTGGCGCTCATGGCCGGGTACGCGCTGCTGAGCCTCACCGTGTTCCGGATGGTCCCGGTCGCGGTGTCGTTGCTCGGCGCGGGTCTGCCGACCCGTGATGTGTTGATCCTGGGCTGGTTCGGCCCGCGCGGTCTGGCATCGGTGGTGTTCGCCCTGCTCGGTGTCGAACAACTCGGCACCGACCCCAGTGCGCAGGCCGCGGTCGCGGCGATCGGGGTGACCGTGCTGGCCAGTGTGGTGCTGCACGGAGCGACCGCCGGTCCGGTGGCCCGCCGGTATCCGCAGGACGAGGCGGCGGCAGGCAGGTCCGATGACGGACATGTGCGGTTGCGGTCCAGTGGCGTGCACCGGTGGCGCCGATGACGGACCGGTCATCCGGGTCCGGCACCGAGCGCCGTGGGCGTGCGCCGTCGCCCCTCATCTATGAGATCAACACCTGGGTGTGGCTCGCCGAACTGGCCGACCGGTTCCACCCCGATGGTCGTCGGAAGCCACTCACGTTGGCCGGCGTGCCCGACGAGATCTGGGACTCCATCGCCGCGGCCGGGTTCGACGCCGTCTGGCTGATGGGGGTGTGGCGGCGCAGCGCACGCGGAGTCGAGATCGCCCGCGGTGATCGCCCGCTGATGGACTGGTTCGCCGAGACGATGCCGGACCTGCGGGCCGACGACATCGTCGGATCGCCGTATGCGGTGCGCGAGTACGTCGTCGACGATCATCTCGGCGGACCCGACGCTCTGGCGACCGCGCGGCGAGCCCTCGCCGACCGCGGAGTGGCGCTGTTCCTCGACTACGTTCCCAACCACCTGGCCCTCGATCACCCGTGGGTCCATCGACATCCGTCCTGGTTCGTCGGGGGAGACCGGGCCGATCTCGCCACCGACGACGGCAGGTTCACCGAAATCGGCGATCGGGTGGTCGCGCACGGCCGCGACCCGCATTTCCCGGCGTGGACCGATGTGCTGCAGCTCAATGCCTTCGATCCGCGCGTGCGCACGGCCACTGCCGCCGAACTACGTCGGATCGCGACGCAGTGTGACGGCGTGCGCTGCGACATGGCGATGCTGCTGATGAACGAGATCTTCGCGCAGACCTGGGGTACGCGGGCGGGCCCGGCACCCACCGACGAGTTCTGGCCGGACATCATCGACACCGTTCGGGCCGAACACCCGCAGTTCGTGTTCATCGCCGAGGCGTACTGGGATACCGAGGCCGCGCTGGTCGCGCAGGGCTTCGACCACTGCTACGACAAGACGCTCTACGACATCCTGCGCGATCAGCCCGACCTGCTGGGGCGTCGGCTGCGGACGACCGACCACGATCGCACGCCGGTCACCGCACTGCGGTTCATCGAGAACCACGACGAGCCACGCGCGCCGGAGGCCTTCGGCGACCGTGACCGGCAGGCCGCGGTGGTGACTCTCACCGTGCCCGGAGCCCGGCTGATTCATCACGGCCAGCTCACCGGCCGCCGACGTCGCCTGCCGGTCCAACTCGGCCGCAGCCACGACGAGCCGGTCGATGTGGAGCGAGCACTGTTCTACCGCGCGCTGCTCGGCATCCTGCGCGACGAGGCGTTCCGGACGGGGAGTTGTCGGTGGTGTGACACCTCCGAGTCGGCGCCCGGTGTGCTCGCCTGGACGCGCCGTGCCGAGCGGAGTTGGCTGATCGTGGTGAACACCCTGGGCGCCGAGGTGGCGGGGCACGTCAGACCCGAGCTGTTCGAGCCGTCGCAGGACGATCCCGAGAGCGCGCCGGCGGGCCGGCGGATGGTCGATCGGTTGTCCGGCGAATGGCTGCCGGTCGCCGACGACGGGCTCGTCGAGGTCCGACTGCCACCGTGGGGTGCGATGGTGCTGCTGGTCGCCGACCGACCGGAAACCGGGTGGGTGCGGTGGCCAGGCCGACGCGTGGCAAGCTCGTGACCGAGACACGTCAGACGAGACCGGGTGAGGCAGTGGCCGCGGCAGCGACGATCGCCACCACGCCGAGACACCAGGCGTGGTGGCCGGCCTGGCGCCGGCGGCTGATCGGGCCGGCCGACGACTCCGATCTGGCACGCATCCGGCGTTTCGGCGCCCGATTCGTCGGTGCCGGCCTGCTGATCTTCCCGGCGGCATTGACCCCGCTGATCGCGTCGCAGGTCGAGGTGACCGCCGCGTGGTGGCCACCGGCGAGTGTCCTGTTGGTGGCGCTGCCGGCGGTGCTCGTCATCGTCGCCACCTACCGGCCCCGCCTGACCCACCTGACCATGCTGGCCACGGCGTGCAGCGGCGGCCTCCTCCTGGCCACCGCGCTGTGGTTCGCGGCCTGGTCCGGTGATGTCGCCGCCGACGGAACCACCTGGAGTGTGTGGCTGGTGCAGTTCCCCGGGGTGCCGGGTCTGCTGTTCGGATTGAGTGGCCATCCGCGCGTCGCGCTGGCCTACATCGTCGGCGCGACGATCTTGACGCAGACCGCCAACCAGCTGGGTCTGACCGGGCAGATCCGAGCCGAGCTGTACCTGGGTTCACTGTTGACCATCGCCCTGACAGTGGTGTTCCTGGCCGTTGCGGTGGTGACGGCACGAACCGCGCAACTCCTCGACGACACCCGCGCGAGCGCGATCGAGTCGGCGGCCGCGTCGTCGGCGGCGGCCGCCGAGGAGGCCGAACGCGCACGGTTCGCTGCGTTGATCCACGACAAGGTGATCGCGATCCTGCTCGCCATCGACGTCGGCCGGCCATCCGGGAGGCTGGTGGCGCAGGCGGTGTCGGCCGTACAGGAACTCGATCGTCGCGACGACGATGACGCGATGCCCCGGACGCTCGACACCGACGAGTTCGCTCGGCGGATCAGAATGGCGATCCGATCGACCGGAGTGGCGGTGGAGCAGGAACTGTCGATCGCATCCGGTTCGGCACTGCGCTATCCCGCCGAGGTCGCGGCCGCCATGATCGACGCGATGGCCGAGGCGATCCGCAACCAGGCGCGCCATGCCGGCGACGACGCCTCCGGCCTGGTCGTCGGCGACCTCGGTGAGACCTCGACCATGCTCGCCGTCGTCGACGACGGCTGCGGCTTCGACGAGACGGAGGTTCGTCCGGAACGGCTCGGGCTGACGTTCGGTATCCGCCGGCGGATGGCATCGGTGCCCGGTGGTTCGGCCGTGGTGCACAGCACGCCGGGACACGGCACCACGGTGGTGCTGCGATGGGACCCGACCAACCGGCCGCACCTGCACCGTCGACGGAGCTGATGCGTGATGGTCGGGCCTGACATCGCGCGGCGCGCATCGGCCGGCCCGACGGTCGACGACACCACCGACCTGTTCGGGCTGCGCTCGCCGCTGGTGGTGCGTGCGCTGCTCGTCCTGGGCGTGATCTATGTGGTCGTCACGGTGGGGACCTGCTGGAGCATTGCCTCGGTGTGGAGTTGGATCGGGTTCGGTGCCGCCTTCCTGATCTTGGCGGTAGACCTGGCCGTACTGACCCATGTGCGGGGTGATCCGGTGCGGGCATGGACCACGATCCTCGCCTTGGGACTGCTGCTGGGCGGGACCGCGCTGGCCTGGTGGTCGGTACCCGGCGCGACGTTCGAGCCCGTCCAGTGTCTGCCGGCCGCCATCACGGGCGTGGTGATCCTGGCGTTGCTGGTGGTCCGCGGACGGATCGGCGCGGCCTGGGTCGGTGCTGTCGGGATGAGCCTGTCGGCGGGGACCTGGGCCGCGGCGCTCGGACTCGGCTTCGCTGCCGGCCTGGTGTTCACGTCGTGGGTGTACCCGGTGATGTTGTTCGCGTCGCTGTTCGGCGTGATGTTGCGGCCTCTCGCCGACACCATCCGCATGCTGCGTGCCCGCGCGGTCCGCCATGCCTCGGAGTCGGCGGCGTCCGGGGCTGCCGCCGTGGAGCGGGAGCGGCAACTGGCGCTGCTGGACCGGCAGGCGCGGCCGCTGTTGGAGCAGGTCGCGGCCGCGCACGATTTCACGCCCGACGAGGTGATCCGCGCACGACTCGTGGAAGCCGGATTGCGCGACGGTATCCGGGCGCCGGCGTGGCAGTCGGCGCGCGTGCGCGCCGCGGTGTGGCAGGCCAGACAACGGGGTGTGGCGGTTGTGCTCCTCGACGACGGTGGCCTGGCGGACGCCCCCGCCCTGCAGTCGCGGCTCGACGAGCTGCTGATCGCCGAGTTGGCGGCGATGGGGTCCGGGCGGGTGACGGCACGGGTGATGCCGCCGGAGCGGCCCGCCCGCGCCAGTATCGTGCTCACCGATCGGTCCGGCGTGCGACGCTACGTCTGTGCCCAGAACGGATACATCACCGGTGGGGCCGGCCCCGATGCAGGCGTCGAACCCACGTGAGGACCGGCGCGGGATGAGCGGGGCCGCGCGACGACTGTGGACGGCCACCCGAGATGGGTTCGGGCGGGGGCGATCGCGCGTCGACGACTCCGATTCGGCGCGGCTCGAGCGGGTGGGCACCCGTTTCGTGGGGTGCGGACTGCTGGCCTTCAGCGTGGCGCAGACACCGGTCGCGGTGCGCAGCGCCCACCTCACCGCCGCCTGGTGGACACCGCTGAGCGTCGTCCTCGTGGTGGGTCCGGCGCTCGCGCTCGTCGTCATGACGTTCTACCGACAGCCCCGCGGCCTGACCTGGCTCGTCGGGGCCTGCGCCCTGGGCTACCTGGCCGCGACACTGCTCTGGTTCGTCGCCTGGCTCGGCGTGCCCGACGACACCGACCGCTACTCTGTGTGGCTGATCCAGTTCCCCTCGGTGGCCAGCATCGCGCTCGTGCTGGTGAACCGGACGCGGTGGGCGGTTGCCAATCTGGTCGTCGCGACATTGTTGGTGCACGCCGCCAATCAGATCGGACTCGACGGTGCGGCGCAGCCGCGCGAACTGCTGAGCGCACCGCTCACGATGGCGCTGAGCGGGGTTTTCATGGCCGTCGCCTATGCGACCTCCCGCAATGTCCGGGCCCTGGACGCGCGGCGGGAGGCCACCATCACCGCGGCCGCCGCGACGGCCGCGGCGGTGGCGCGCGAAGCCGAACGCGCACGGTTCGCCGCGGTGATCCACGACCGGGTGATCGCCTCGCTGTTGGCGGTCGAACAGGGACGTCCGGATCGACGCCTCGTCGGTCAGGCGGCGTCGGCGCTCGACGAACTCGACCTCGGCGACGACCGCGAGTCACCGCCGGTGGTGGCGCCGCAGCTCGTGCAGCGGGTGCGTCAACTGGCCGACGAGGTGGGCGGCGAGGTGACGGTGGCGTTGCCCGCACCCGGACCCGACATCGGCTACCCGGCCGAGGTATGCAGTGCGATCTGCGGAGCGGTCGGCGAGGCCTTGCGCAACTGGGGTAGACACGCCGGCGCGGGCACTCGATGCACCGTCGACGGCGACCTCGATCAGGATGCGATATCGATCAGGGTCACCGACGACGGTGTCGGCTTCGACCCGGTCGCCGTCGGTTCCGAACGCTACGGGGTGGCCGTCGGCATCCGCGGCCGGATGGACGCGGTGGCCGGCGGTTTGGCCGAGGTGAGCGCGGCCCCCGGCGCAGGTACCCGCATCGTCGTCGGTTGGCGGCGACCGTGACCTCCACAGCCGACCCGGGCCGGGCACAGCCGACGGCGCCACCTCAGCCCCGCACCCATCAGCCCCGCACCCCGGCCGCCCCCGACGACTCGGTGGACCTGTTCGGTCTCGACTCGGCGCCGGTGATCTGGTCGCTGGTGGTCTTCGCCGGTGCCTACATCGTGGTGGCGGTCGGCGCGGGTTGGGAGATCCGGTCGTGGACGAGCTGGGCGGGGCAGGCGGTCGCTCTCGCGATCTTCGGTGTGGCAGTCGCGTTGGTCGTCGGTTCGCGTGGGCCGCGCACTCCGACACTCGTGGCGGTCATCGCGACGGTGCTCGTGGTGGGGGCGCTGGGGCTCTCGTTGTGGAATCTGCCGGTGACGGCCTACCGCACCTTGCAGACCTCTCCGCCGGTGTCGGCGATGACCGTGGTGTTCACCATGCTCGCGCTGCATCGCCGGCCGATCTTCGCCTGGGTGGGTGCTGTCTGCGGCAGCGTCGTCGCCGGGCTGTGGGGGGTGTCGCTGGGGTTCGGCTATGCCGGCGGTGCCGAGAGCACCTACTTCTGTTTTCCGGTGCTGGTGATGGCGACGCTGTTCGTGTTGATGGCGCCGCCCGTGGAGGCCCGGATCCGGTCGTTGCGGCAACGCGAGATCGAGCAGGCGGAAACCGAGGCGGCCACCCGCGCCGGCTCCGCGGAGCGCCGGCGACAGTTGCGTCGACTCGACCAGGGGGCACGGCCGATCCTGCGGTGGATCGTCGACGGACACACGTTCACCACGGCGGAGGTCACCGACGCCCGGCTCACCGAGGCGCAGCTTCGCGACGGCATCCGGGCCCGGGCCTGGGAATCCACGGAGGTACGGGAGGCCGCCTGGCAGGCGCGGCGACGTGGCGTGGCGGTGCTGCTACTCGATGACGGGGCGCTGGACGCCCCGGGCGACGCCGCGTTGGCCGTGCGTCTGCGACAGCTGCTGGTCGCCGAACTACAGGACGCGCGTGCCGGTCAGGTCACCGCGCGTGTGCTCCCGTCGGGACGAGACGTGATCGCATCCATCCTGGTGACGAGCAATGGTGGCGTTCGACGCATCGAGTGTCGGGGCGACGGAACGGTGCGTGTCGACTCGGGAACCCTCAACTGAGTTCGCCGTCGAGCCATCGCAGCAGGTCCGGTGTCGGTCTGCGGGCGGCATCGGCATACTCGGGGTGCTTGCGCAGAAAGGCCGCCACCATCGGGCACACGCCCACGATCACGAATCCGTCGGCGCGAGTCTCGTCGAGGGCACGGCGGATCAGGATCGTACCGAGCCCGCGGCCCCCGAATTCCTCGGCCACCTCGGTGTGGAAGAACACCCGCTGCCGGGTGTCGTCGGCGTCACGTTCGCGATAGGCCGTGAACCCCGCCGTGACCGGACCCGATGACGTGGCGTCGTCGACGGCGATCTCGAAGCGTTGGGCAGTGGGTTGATGGGTCACGGTGACCGCGGCACCGGTCTTGTCGGTGGTCATGGTGACGACGATACGGCGCGGCGATCCGGTCGCCGGGGCGAGCTGTGGTGACCGGTACGATCAGGAACATCGATCTCGATGCGCACCATCTGGGTCGCGCGGACGCTGCGGCGCCGACGCGGATCGGCCCCTGGCTCGAACGCTGACTCGCCGGCGACCCCGGTGACGAACGCACCACCCACACGAGAGGAATGACAGAGCAGATGACCAATCCGTTCGACGACGAAAACGGCCGCTTCTACGTCCTGGTGAACGACGAGAACCAGCATTCGCTGTGGCCCACGTTCGCCGACATCCCGGCCGGCTGGACCAAGGTCTTCGGTGAGGACAGTCGGGCGGCCTGCCTGGAATACGTCGAGAAGAACTGGACCGACCTGCGGCCGAAGAGCCTGATCGACGCCATGGAGGCGGACCGCGCCGAGCGCGCCGCCGAGTGACACGCCGACAAGGGCAGCCAAACCAGGAGGAAACCGCCGCGCCCCGGTGACAGACGCGAGCTGAACTGTCATCATTTCCTCACAGGGAACCAGTCGGGTGTGAAGTCGGTGGTTCTCAGGTGCTCCGAAGGCAGGTCAGGCATGGTCGGCGAACATGGACCGTGGGAGACCGCACGATTACGTGCGACCCGTGACGAGATCGCGCGCAGGGCCGAGGTCACCCCGACCCTGACGGCCGTGCGTGTGCACGGCGAGTCCGCCACCTACCGGGATCTCGCCGGCGCCCTTGTCCGGTACGGCCGGGTCTCCGAACACAACGGCCTGGGGCTGGGCTCCACGATCGCTGCCGCGATCCTGCACTGTCTGCCGCGCATCGGCAGACTCGGTGAACCGTCGGCAGTGGTCTACACCGTCTGTCAGGTCCTCGATTGGCTCGCGCGCGACCTCGACGACGGTTTCGGCGGTCTACGCGCCATCGGTTGATGCGATTGTTGCGTGGTCGGCCTTCGGCTCAGCGCGCGGTCGCCGCCTTCCGATAGCCGCGGAGCGCGGGATACAGGCACACCCCGATGATCCCAACGGTCCAGATCGTCACCTTGATCATGTTCTCCGCGATGGGCCCGCCGGCCGCCAGCGATCGCATCACCTCGATCGTGGGTGTCATCGGCTGGTTTTCCACGATGGGCTGCAGCCAGCCGGGATAGGCGTCGATGGGGGAGAACCCCGAATTGAAGAACATCAACACACTCGACACCAACGAGAGCAACGGGACGAGTGGGGCCGACGGACTCGAGCTGACCGCGAGCGCGAGCACGAGAGTGGCGTAGGAGACGCCGAACATCAACGCCACCCCGAAGATGCCGGCAACCGACCAGAAGCCGCCGGTGATGTCGAACCCGATGAACGAACCGACCACGATCAGCAGCGCCGTGACCAGGACGATGCGGAACATCTCGCTGAGCAGGCGGGAGGTCAGGTCGGCCGCGCGGTTGATGGGCAGCACATACAGGCGCGCCAGCAGACCGGTGCCGCGCTCCTGATTGAGCCGGATACCGGCCGCGACGGACCCGAACATCGCGCTCACCAGGATCACCAACGGGACGGTGCCGTAGGTGCTGTCCTGGCCGGTGGCACTGCCGATCGCGTCACCGAGGACGACCTTGAACATCAGCAGTGTCAGGATGGGCACCAGTACCAGCTGCAGGAACGTGGCCTTGTCGCGCACCATCACCGACAGCTGACGCCACGACAGCACCCCGCTCTGGGTGAGCCAGGCGCGGACCGTGCCCTCGCCGGGTGCCGCGACCGGCGGAGCCGTCTCCGGCCGCTCCGTCGCACCCGGCTCTGCTGCCGAGGACCAGGTCGCTGCCGAACCCTTGCTCGATGATCCGGTGGGTGTCTCTGCGGGCACGGCGGTCATCGCACCGCCTTGCGGATGCCGAGTCCCGTCAGGATCACCCCGGCGATCGCGAGCCCGACGCACCACCAGATGGTGGGCGTCAGGATCTCGAGCGTGGCCGTGCCGTCGCTGAGTGCCCGCATCGATGTGGCGAATTGCGAGATCGGTTGATTGCGGACGAACGGCTGGATCCACTCCGGGAACTGATCCTCCGGGACGAAACCGGTGGAGAGCAGGCCGAGGACGAGGATGGGCAGCGACAGCGCCTGGCTGGTCGCCTCGGGGCTGTTCGACAGCAGTCCGAGCGCATCGGCGAGCACCGCGATCAGCAGCCCCACGGTCAGCACCACGGCGAACAGGCCGACCGTATCCAGTACCGAACCCGCTGCGCGCCAACCCATCACCAGGCTGGTGAGGGCGGCGCAGATGACCGAGATGACCAGCAACACGCCGTTGGTGCCGAACCGGGCGAGGGTGGGGATCGCGACGGGCATCGGCATGGTGCGAAACCGGGTGTTGATGCCCTTGGTGGTGTCGACCGATGCGCGCATCGCCGCCGAGGACGCCACGAAGCTCACCGATTGCAACGAGATGATCGGCATCAGGAACGCGGCGTAATCCATGGTGGGATCGGCATCCATGATCGACCGCAGTGGCAGGTAGAAGCAGATGGCCAGCAACACCGGCGCGACGAACGCGAAGATGATCTCGCCGTTGCGGATCATCGCGCGCAACCCGCGGGCGGTGAGCGCCCACCACTGCGCAAACGCGTGTGTTCTGGGGCGGCCCACCGTCACCTGCGTCCGGACAGCCGATGAGGTCGCGCGCGGTGCCACGCCGGACTGGCCCACCGGGGCGCGGTGCACGCCGGCCCGGTGCATTCCGGCCTGATGTATTGCAGCCTGGGGCATTCCGGCCGGGGTCGCGTCGGTGGACGTCATGCCGGTTCGTCCGCGGGCTTCGGTGACGAGGCGGGAGTGGCCGCCCCGGGGTCGGTCAAGGCGAGGAAGACCTCGTCGAGGCTCGGTCGGCGCAGTGCGACGTCGGAGAGACGGATACCCGCGCCGGTGGTGCGGTGCACGATCTCGACGAGGGTGTCCGCGCCGTCGGGTGCGGGCACCGCAACCGAATTGGGGGCCGCGTCGTCGGCGTCCTCGCCGACCGGTGCGTCGGTGAGCAGGTCGTCGAGGCAGGAGATCAGCCGAGGCAGGTCCTCGGGGGCGGCGGGGGTGACGTCGTAGTGGGATGCGCCGGTCGCGGATTTGAGTTCATCGGCCGTGCCCGACGCGATCACGCGGCCGCGGTCGATCACCACGATGTGGTCGGAGAGGGTGTCGGCCTCTTCGAGGTACTGGGTGGTCAGCAGCGTCGTCACCCCCTGATCGCGCAGCGATTCGACGAGCTTCCACACCTCCTGACGGCTACGTGGGTCCAGGCCGGTGGTGGGCTCGTCGAGGAAGACCACCTCGGGTTGGGTGACGAGACCACAGGCGATGTCGATGCGGCGCCGCATACCGCCGGAGTACTCGCCGACGCGACGACCGGCAGCGCGGGTGAGGTCGAATGAGGTGAGCAGTTCGTCGGCACGGGTGCGCGCAGCGGATTTCGACAACCCCATCAGCCGCCCGAACAGGATGAGGTTGTCACGGCCGGACAGCGCTTCGTCGAGGGCCGCGAACTGACCGGTCAGCATGATCGACCGCCGCACCCCGGCGGCATCGGACACCACGTCGTGTCCGGCCACCGTCGCCGTGCCCCCATCCGGTTTGAGCAGCGTGCACAGCATGTTGACGGTTGTCGTCTTGCCGGCACCGTTGGGACCGAGCAAGGCGAGGATCGAACCCTTGGCGACCGAGAAACTGACCGACTCGACGGCGACGTTGTCGCCGAATCGTTTGTGCAGTCCGACCACGTCGATCGCGGCCGGGATCGACGGCGCGACGGTGAGGTCTGCGTTCTCCGACCGCGACTCGGCGGGGGCCGCCGGTGCCCGCTCGGCTCCGGACGGTACGGCGGTGGCTGCGGTGGCGCTGTCGTCGGTGCGGCCGTCCGCGGCCGCAACGGTGGCAGGGGGTGGAGCGGCCGGTACGGCCTCCGGTCGTGCGGAGTCGGCGGCGTCTGTGTCCTCGGGAGTCGCGGCGTCCTGGGTATGTGCGACGTCCTCGGGAGCTGGGGCACGGGTGTCGTCATCGGCCGGGGAGAGGATCTGCCAACTGTCGGCGACGGTGTCGGCGGTATCGCCAGTGGTGGTGTCGGGAGCGGACGTGTCTGCCGGGTGGGTCGTCGGGGACTCGGACCCGGTGGCTGTCGGAGTGAGCGGGGGAAACGCGACCGTGGGCGACTCGTCGCCGGTCACCTTGGCGTGCCGCGCCCGGCGTGGCCGGGACCCGTTGTTCGCAGACACTGCCGGCGGCGGCGTATCCGAGTGAGCCGACCGGTCCGAGTTTCCGTCGGTCCCGGCAGGGGTGACCTCGAGGTCCCCAGACGTCAGCAGATCGGCGGCCCGACCGACATCGACGGGTGCGCGGGGCGTCTGGAAGGTCGTGGACCTGTGGGACGGCTCGGCCATCGACTACTCCTTTCGGGCCACGTCGGTTGCCGGAGCACACGGCCGGTTGCTGTGGGCGATGCTACCCAAACAATCGACACGCCCTGGGACAATGTCGTCGCCGGATACCAAAACATTACTTTTCGCCAGGTCCGGTTCCTACGTTCGGACGACGCGCCGGGGCCGCGCGTAACGATCCGGCGTTCAGATACGAAATTCATCTGTGAACTAGTCGTTTGCCGGCAATTCAGACGATTCGGTGCGGGCTCAACCATTCAACCGAATCATGGTGAAGTAGGAATTGAAGGGTGGATAATGACGCACACTGTTGCGAGGGAACCCGGTTCCCGCGGAACAGACAGCCCGCAACGGTCGTTGCGACGGTCAGATCGATCGGCGCAGGATCGGGCTTGCCGATGAGTCGCTGGATCAGGCTGGCCGACGAACTGGAAGAGAGAGGCGATGGGGTCAGCACATACTTCGCGTGATGCCAACGAGACGGAGCCGGCCCCTCTCGAACTCACCGCTGCTCAGCGCGGTATGTGGTTCGCGGAGAACCTTTCTGCCGACTATTCCGTTACCGTTGCTCAGTATCTCGACATCCGCGATGCCGGACGGGAACTCGATCGCGAACTCTTCCGCCGGGTGACCGTGGAGAGCGGTCGGGCCCGGGAATCGGCTTTCACCCGCATCGTCGAGTCAAATGGCGTCCCCATGCAGATTGTCGACCAACAGATCGACAATGATCTCGATTTTCTCGATTTTCGCGATCAGCCCGATCCGGTTGCCGCAGCGCATCAATGGATGAATGACGACTATCAGCGACAAATGGATCTGCGCGCCGACCGGCTGGTCGTTTCCACGCTGATCCGGGTCGCCGACGATCGGTCGTTCTGGTACGTGCGCGCGCACCACATCGCGCTCGACGGATATGCCGGTCTCATGTCCGTCCTCGACGTCGTCAATCGCTACAATTCAGCGCTCGCCGGTGAGGAGTACGCCCCGAAGCGGGGAGCGAGCCTGGCCGAACTCGTCGCCGACGACATCAAGTACCGCGAGGGCACGCGACGTGCCGCCGACCGGGCCCACTGGGTGGAACGGGTCGCGGACCTCCCCGAGCGGGTCACGCTGGCGCAGCAGGCCGCAGCCGCCGCCCTGTCGCCGCGCAACCTGGTCGCCGGTGCCCAGATGAGCGCCGATGCCCAGGCACAACTCGACCGCGTCGCCGCCGAGCTCACCACCTCGTCGGCAGTGCTGCTGACGGCCGGCTTCTCGGCCTACCTCGCGCGCATGGCCGGCACCGACGATGTGGTCCTCAGCCTGCCGGTGACCGGGCGTTCCACGGCGAAGATCAAGAACGCCGCCGGCATGCTCGCCAACATGCTGCCCATCCGGGCGCGCGACGTATCGCGGCTGTCGATGCGCGATCTCGTCGAGCAGAGTCAGCTCGAACTCACCGGTGCACTGCGCCATCAGCGCTACCGCTTCGAGGACATCCGCATCGATGCCGGTCTGGCGGATGCCAACACGGCGTCCTTCGGTCCCATCGTCAATCTGATGTTCTTCGACAAGCCGATCGAGATGACCGGCGCCGACGTCGAATACCAGATCCTGACCTCAGGCATCCTCGAGGACCTGCGGCTGAACGTGTACCAGGCCAGCCCGGGCGCACGCCTGGTGGTCGACTTCCACGGCAACCCGCACCTGTACACCGAGGATGAACTGCGTGGTCATCTCGAGCGGTTCCTGATGTTCCTCTCCCGGCTGTTCGACGACCTCGACACCCTGATCGCCGACGTCGACCTGCTCGTGGCGGGCGAGCGTGACGAGATGCTCGCGCTCGGAAGCGGTCCCGAACTCGCGCTCCCCGAATCCGTCGACCACCTGCTGACCTCGTTCGAGCGCCGGGTGCGCGACCACGGCGACCGTGTCGCCGTCGAATTCGAGGACCGGCAGTGGACGTATGCGGAGTTCGACCGGCTGCGTGCGGTGATCGCCGCACATCTGCGCACCGCGGGAGTCGGTCATGGGGACCGCGTGGTGGTGTCTCTGGATCGCGGGCCGGAGCAGGTCGCGGCCATCTATGCGGTGCTGAGCGTGGGCGCGGCCTATGTGCCGGTCGACCCGACCCAGCCCGACGAGCGGCGGCGCCTGATCGTCGAAACGGTGTCGGCGCCGGTGGTGATCGACGCTGCGCTGCTGACCGAGATCGGTGTCGACGCGGTGGCGCGCGATGCAGCGGCGGCGCACACCCCCGCCCCCGTCGCCGCGGCCGGCGGGTCCGACGAGGCCGCCTACGTGTTGTTCACCTCGGGATCGACGGGTACGCCGAAGGGGGTGCAGGTCTCGCACTCGGCGGTGCTCAACCGGCTCGCCTGGATGCAGACGAACTATCCACTCTCCGAACGGGATCGCGTGCTGTACAAGACGCCGTTCACCTTCGACGTCTCGGTCTGGGAGTTGCTGTGGCCGTTGGCCGAAGGCGCACGGATGGTCATCGCCCGTCCCGATGGCCATCGCGATCCCGCGTATCTGCTGGATCTGGTCACCCGCCGCGAGGTCAACGTCGCGCACTTCGTCCCGTCGATGCTGGACGTGTACACCGAGGTGCTGCAGAACGAGGGTCACGAGACGTTGCTGCCGGCCACCGTCCGTCGGGTGTTCACTTCTGGCGAGGCGTTGCCGCGGCTGCTGGCCGACCGTGTCCTCGACGGATCCACCGCGGAACTGGTGAACCTGTACGGCCCCACCGAGGCTGCGGTCGACGTCACCGAACACCGCGTGGGGGCCGGTGACGGCCCGGTACCGATCGGTCGTCCGGTGGCCAACACCGACACGTATGTACTCGACACCCGGCTGCGTCCGGTGCCCACCGGTGTCGCCGGTGAGCTCTACCTGGCGGGCTGTCAGCTGGCCGACGGCTATCTCGGCCGGTCCGACCTCACCTCCGATCGCTTCGTCGCCGACCCGTTCGGCGAACCCGGTGACCGGATGTACCGCACCGGCGATCTGGTGCGCTGGGATGCGCACGGTGAACTGCAGTACCTGGGCCGCACCGACTTCCAGGTCAAGATCCGCGGGCAGCGCGTCGAGCCGGGCGAGATCGAAGCCGTTCTCGACGCCATGCCGGGCGTCGACGCCGCGGCCGTGGTGCCCCGCACCGACCTGGGCCCCGGCCCGATACTGGTGGCCTACCTGCGATCCGATGACGCCTCGGTGACCGAGGCCGCGGCGTTGTCGTGGTGTCGCCGTCACCTCCCGTCCCACATGGTGCCGTCGGCGGCGGTGCTGCTCGATCAGTTCCCGGTGGGCACCGCGGGCAAACTCGATCGCAAGAGTCTGCCGGCCCCGGACCTGAAGCCGGTCGTCGGTTACGAGGCGCCGCGCACGCCGGTGGAGACAACCCTGGCGACCCTGATCTCGGAGTTGCTCGGTGTGGAGCGGATCGGATTGCGCGACAATATTTTCGCTCTGGGCGGCGATTCGCTGATGGCTGCCCGGCTGGTGTCACGGGCGCGGGTGGAGCACAACGTCCGGGTCGATCTCACCGATGTGTTCACCTCGGTGGACGTCGGCGAGATCGCCGAGCGCTCCCGGTCGGGCGGGGCCGATGGGCGTCCCGCGCTGACGCGGGTGGACCCACGGCCGGAGATCATCCCGCTGTCGCACGCGCAGACCCGACTGTGGTTCGTCAACCGGATGGAACCCGGTGCCGGCACCTACAACATGCCCGGTGCGGTGCGGCTGGGTGCCGATGTCGATGTCGCCGCGCTGCAGCAGGCACTCGGCGATCTCGTCCAGCGCCACGAGACCCTGCGCACACGATTCGGGTCCCATGGTGGGGAGCCGATGCAGGAGATCCTGGATGCTGCCGACGCGCTCACCTCGGTGGACTCCGAGGTGGCCGATGTCAACGGTCGCCTCGATGAGCTGATCGCGGCCGAGGCGGCGCGGGGATTCGACCTCGCCCACGAGATCCCGTTCCGGGCGCGGATTCTGCGAGATGCCTCCGGTTATGTCGTGGTGGTGGTGCTGCATCACATCGCCGGTGACGGCTTCTCCCTCGTGCCGTTGATCCGCGACCTGTTCGTCGCCTACACCGCCCGCCGCGACGGTGTGGACAATCCTCTTGCGCCGCTGGATGTCCAATACGCCGATTTCGCGATGTGGCAGCATCGTCTGCTCGGCACTCCGGAGGCACCCAGTTCGATCGCGACCGAGGGGCTGACCTTCTGGGAGCAGGAACTCGCCGGCCTGCCGGGGTTTCTGCCGCTGCCCACCGACCATCCGCGTCCGCATGTGGCCACCGGCAGCGGGGGATATGTGGACACCACCATCGACCCCGACCTGGTCGCCGGCGTCCGCGCGCTCGCACGCGACCACAATGTCACCCCGTTCTCGGTGCTGCACACGGCGTTCGCCGTCCTCCTCGCCCGGTGGGCCGAGGTCGACGAGGTCGCGATCGGTACCGCCGTCGCCGGCCGCGATGAACCCGAGACCGCCGACCTGGTCGGCATGTTCGTCAACACGGTGGTGTTGCGCACCGCGGTCGCGCCGGGTGACACGACCGCCGAACTGCTCGATCGCGCCCACTCCACCCGTACCCGGGCGATGCGGCACGCGGCGATCCCGTTCGAACGGGTCGTCGAGGCCGTCGCCCCCGAGCGGTCGGCGGCACATACGCCGCTGTTCCAGGTCTCACTCACCATGCACCCGGGGCAGGCACGTGCGCTCGACGAATGGGCGGACTCGGCGCAGATGCTCGACGCCCGCGTGCAATCAGCCAAGTTCGATCTGTCGATCACCGTCACCGACCATGTCGGGGATTCCGGCTTCGACGTCGAACTCGCCTACGCTGCTGACCTTTTCGAACAGCGGACCATCGAGCGGGTGGCCGATCAGCTGGTCACGGTGCTGCGCACGATGGTGGCCGAACCGACCCGGCGCGTCGGCACCATCGATCTCGTGAACAGCGCCGAACTCGCCGCCCTCACCGAACACCCCAAGACGCCCGCGATTCCCGAGACGCTGCGTGATCTGCTGTTCAACGGTCTGGTGCAGGCCAATCCGTCGGGAGTCGCGGTCAGTGGCGCCGGCACGATCACCTGGTCGACGCTCGAGGCCGGCACGAATCAACTCGCGCGTGAGCTGATCAGTCGCGGCCTCGGGCCCGGTGATGTGGTCGCGCTGTGCATTCCGCGTTCGCACCTGTCGGTGATGGCGATGCTGGCCGTCGCCAAGTCCGGTGCCGCATTCGTCAGCATCGATCCGGCTCATCCGGCAGGCCGTCTCGCGGAGATCCTCGCCGACAGCGAGGCCGCCCTCGGGCTGACCGTTCTCGAGGTGTCGCAGCGGGCGCCCGAAGGTGTGGAGTGGCTCTCGATCGACGACGAGACGATGGAACTGCAACTCGCCGGACACAGCGGCGCGCGCGTGCGCGACGACGAACTGGTTCGCACTCCGGTCATCGACGATCTGGCCTACCTGATCTACACCTCAGGTTCCACCGGCAAGCCGAAGGCGGCCGCGCTGAGTCACCGGGGCCTGGCCACCGTGGTGGCGAATCAGAAGAAGATCCTCCGACTGGATCAGCGGTCCCGGGTGTTACACGTCGCGTCCCCGAGCTTCGACGCCTCGATTTTCGAGATCTTGATGGCGATGTGCACCGGAGCCGAACTCGTGGTGAGCCCGAACGGTGTCTATGGCGGTGACGAACTCGCATCGGTCATCGATCGGCACCAGGTCAGCCATGCGGTGATGACACCGTCGGCGCTGGCGACGCTGGAGCCGGCCGCGGTGCCCAGTCTCGCCCGGGTGATCAGCGTCGGCGAGGCCTGCCCGCCGGATCTGATGCGGCGATGGGCACGTGCGGGTCGCGCGTTCTTCAATCTCTACGGCCCCACCGAGGTGACCATCTGGGCGACGGCCGCCGGACCCCTGCACGAAGGGGACGAGGTCACCATCGGCCGAGCGGTTCCCGGAGTCGGTGCGCTGGTGCTGGATTCGTCGCTGCGTCCGGTGCCCACCGGTGTTCCCGGCGAGCTCTATCTGTCCGGTATCCAGCTGGCGCAGGCCTATCACGGTCGGCCGGATCTGACCGCGACACGATTCGTCGCCGACCCGTTCGGTGCCGGCGCACGCATGTACCGCACCGGTGACCGAGTGGTCCGCACCACCTCGGGTGCGCTGCGGTACGTGGGACGCACCGACTTCCAGCTGAAGATCCGTGGACTGCGGATCGAACCCGGCGAGGTCGACGCCGCCATCGCACGCCATCCGCTGGTCAGTGAGGTCATCAGTCTGGGCGTGCCCGGACCCGGCGGCGACGACGTGCTCGTCGCCTACGCCCGCCTGGCCGACGGCGCCACCGCGGACCCGAAACGCATCCTCGAGCAGGCGGCGGCACACCTGCCCGCCTACATGGTGCCGCACTCGCTGGTCCTCGTCTCGGAGTTCCGCCTCACCACCTCGGGCAAGATCGATCGCAGATCGCTTCCACCGGTGGACTTCTCCGCGTCCAGCGGCTATCGGGCGCCCAGTTCGCAGATGGAGACGGTCGTCGCGGGCGTCTTCGGGCAGGTGCTCGGGCAGGATCGGATCAGCGCCGACGCGGACTTCTTCGACCTCGGCGGCAGTTCGCTGTCGGCGACCAAGGTCACCTCCCGGCTCTCGGCGCTGCTCGATCGGCCGGTGCCGGTGAAGATGCTGTTCGAACGGCCCACGGTCGCCACCCTGGCCCAGGCGCTCGCCGCCAGCCCGACGGGTCACGGCGCGCCGCCACTGCTGGCGCGCAGCCGTGCCGAACTGGTGCGCGTGTCGGGTATGCAGCGCGGGCTGTGGCTGATCAACCGCGCCGACCCGGCGTCGGCGGCCTACAACGTCGCGATGGCGCTGCGGCTGACCGGTGATCTCGACGTCGCGGCGCTGCAATCGGCCACCACCGATCTCGTCCGCCGGCACGAGTCGCTGCGCACCACGTATCCGATGATCAACGGCGAACCGATCCAGGTGATCCTGCCCGCCGACGTCGTCGAGAGCGAACTCACCGTGCAGGTCCGCGAGGTGGGTTCCGCACTGGGGGACGCCATCGGCGAGGTCACCGGCGAAGGATTCGACATCACCACCCGGCCGCCGGTGCGCGCCGTGCTGTTGCGGGTGTCGACCACCGAGCATGTGCTGGTCTTCGTCATTCATCACATCAGCGCCGACGGTGCGTCGATGTCGCCGCTGGCGCGCGACCTGATGACCGCCTACGGGGCGCGGAGCACGGGTGCCGAACCGGCATGGAAGCCCCTGCCGGTGCAGTACGCGGACTTTAGTCTGTGGCTCTCGGAGCGTCTCGCGGTGACCGACGCGGACGGGACCACCGAGGAGGATCGTCAGCTCGCCTACTGGGATGAGCGGCTGGCCGGTGTGCCGGAGCGGTTCGATCTGCCACACGACCGTCCGCGGCCGAAGTCGCCCACCTTCCGCGGCGAAGCGGTGGATCTGGAGATCCCGGCGGCTGTGGTCGCCCAGCTCGAAACAGTTGCCCGGCAACACCACACCACGTCATTCATGGTGATCCACGCGGCGTTCGCGGTGTTGCTCAACCGGATGTCGGGCGCCACGGACCTGGTGATCGGCACCCCGTTCGCGGGCCGCGGAGAGCAGAGCCTCGACGACGTGGTCGGCATGTTCGTCAACACCCTGGCGCTGCGGACACGCATGGATCCGTCCGAGCGGTTCGTGGACCTGTTGGCGCGGGTTCGAAACGAGGACCTCGCCGACATGTCGCACACCGACGTCGCCTTCGACAACATCGTGGCCCGGGCCCTGCCCAAGCCGCCGACGTCGTACAACCCGATCTATCAGGTGATGTTGGCCTTCCAGGACGTGGAGTTCCCGACGCTGCAGTTCGACCGGCTGACGGTTGCGCCGATCGGAGAAGAACTGACGTCGGCGAAGGTAGACCTGCAACTCACCCTGTTCCCGAATGATCCTGAGCGGGACAGTCGTGGCGGCGGCATGCGGGCGCAGTTCCTGTATGCCACCGACCTGTTCGAGCACGCCACCATCGAGCGTCTGGCAGCCCGTTACGTTCAGGTACTCGAATCGGTCACCGCCGATCCCGAACTCCACGTCGGCGACGTCAGCATTCGCCTCGACGACGAGGTCCTCGCCGGCGCCGTCGACGACACGGTGGCCGAGACGGCACTGGCCGACCTCGTCGCGCAGGCGGCGGCCGACGACCCGACGGCGATGGCCGTCGCCGGTCCGCCGACGCTCAGCTTCGGAGATCTCGACATGATGATGCAGGCAATGAGTCCCACTGCGCCCGACGCGGACTCCGCGTTGACGATGGCGGCGATGACGTTGATCCCGGGTCTCGCGGAGGCCGGTCCGGACGAGTTCGACGCGGTTCTCGCCGAATTGCGCGAACGTGCCGGCCGGGCACTGGGCGTGGGTGACCATACGACGGATTCCACCGAGGCGGAAGGCAGCGAACGAACGTGACAGGGATCGGTGTGGGCGCGGTGGACATCTCGACCGTGTGGGGACGACGACCACCGACGCGGGACCTGATCACCATAGCGGCGCAACGCGAACCGCAGTCCGTCGCACTCGACGCCAACGGCGTCACCGTGTCCTTTTCGGAGCTGTCCACCCGGGTGTCGGCGACCGCCTCGGTGTTCGAGGCGCGTGGCATGGACACCGAGGCCGCGGTCAGCGCCATCGTGACCGCACTGATTCCGAAGGATGGGCTCGATCCGGCCGGGATCGCATCGGCGATCCGGACGGCCACCGACTCCATCCGGGAGCGCGCCTGCGCGATTGCCGGTACCACCGACTGGCGGTCGTTGCCGGGCATCTTCCGCTCCGCGGTGCACCGCCACACCGACCGGGTCGCGGTCACCGACCTCGACGGCGGAGCGCTGACCTACGGCGAACTCGACGATCGTTCCGACCGGGTCGCCGCCGGACTGCTCGCCTCCGGCGTGACCGCCGGCGCGGTGGTGGGTCTGGCGACCCCGCGCACCGTGGACGTGATGGTCGCGATCCTGGGCATCCTCAAGGCCGGCGCGGCATACCTGCCGCTGGACACCTCGCATCCGGCCGATCGGTTGGGCTTCATCGTCGACGACGCGGCCCCCACACTGGTGATCACCGACCACGACGGCAAGCAGGCGCTGGGCTTCCTCGACGTCGCGCGGCACACGATCGAGGAACTGATCGAGCACCCGAACGCCGGTGCGGCGCCGCTGCCCGCCGAGGTGGATGATCGCACCGCGGCGTACCTGATCTTCACCTCGGGTTCCACTGGACGTCCCAAAGGCGTTGTGGTGGAACACCGTAGCGTCGTGGCGTTGATGGCGGCCGCACAGCAGCACTATGGCTTCACCGAGAACGACGTGTGGACGATGTTCCACTCCTACGCCTTCGACGTCTCGGTGTTCGAGATGTGGGGACCGCTGCTGTTCGGCGGACGGCTGGTCGTTGTCGACTTCCTCACCACCCGCAGCCCCGACGAGTTCGCCCGGCTGCTGACCACCGAATCGGCGACCGTCGTCTCCCAGACGCCGTCGGCCTACTATCAGCTGGCCGCCGCAGTCCGGCCGGGTGCGCCGAACGACCTCGCCGAGAGCGTCCGCTACATGGTGTTCGCCGGTGAGGCACTGGATTTCGCACAGGTGAAGCGGTGGTACGCCGATCGGCTGGCCAGTGCGGGCCGCGTCGGCCCGGTGCTGGTCAACATGTACGGCATCACCGAGACCACGGTGCACTCGACCTTCCGGGCGCTGGACCCCGATTTCGTGGAGACCGCCAAGGGCTCCGACGTCGGTACGGGACTGCCCGATCTGATCATCCACCTGCTCGACGACCGTCTGCGACCGGTCCCCGACGGTGTGCCCGGCGAGATCTACGTCAGCGGCACCCAGGTCACCCGCGGCTACCTGGGCCGACCAGGTCTCTCCTCGATCCGGTTCGTCGCCGATCCGTTCGCCGCCGACGGAACGCGGATGTACCGATCCGGCGACCTGGCCATCTACCGCGACGGCACCCTGGAATACCTGGGTCGCTCCGATGCCCAGGTCAAGCTACGTGGCTTCCGCATCGAACTCGGTGAGGTGGAGACCGCGCTGCTGTCGACCGACGGGGTCGACGCCGCCGCGGTCGCGGTGAAGCGTCGGGACAACGGCGACGAACTGCTGGTCGGGTACGTGGTGCTCGAGACGCCGGAGGCGGCGACGCCATCGGACGTGCGGATCGCGGCAGCGGGGTCGCTGCCCGGCTACATGGTGCCCGACGTTGTCATGGTGCTCGATCAGCTGCCGCTGACGGTCAACGGCAAACTCGACCGGCGAGGCCTGCCCGAGCCGCAGATCACCGGGGCCGCAGAGTATGTCGCACCGAGCACCGAGACCGAGAAGATCCTCGCCGAGATCACCGCCGACGTGCTGGGCCTCGACCGGGTCAGCGTCGCCGAGTCCATCTTCGATCTCGGCGGGAACTCGCTGGCCGCGGCGCGTATCGTCGGGCGCGCCGGTGAGGCGTTCAACGTCGACCTGTCGGTGCGCGACGTGTTCGACCTGCCCACGGTGCGTGGACTGGCCGAGACGATCGGCGGTCGCGGCGTGGGTATCGCGCCCGTGTTGCCCGCCGAGCCACGGCCGCCACGCATCCCGCTGTCGTTCGCCCAGTTGCGGATGTGGTTCATCAATCAGTTCGACCCGGCTGCCTCGACCTACAACATCCCGATGCTGCTGCGGCTGACCGGGCCGGTGGATGCCGACGCGCTCCGGGTGGCGCTGAGCGACGTGGTGATCCGACACGAGGTCCTGCGCACCGTGTTCCCCGCCGTCGACGGTGTTCCGGTGCAGGTGATCTCGCCGGCCGACGAGGTGGCCGCACGCTTGGACTGGGCGGTCGTGTCGTCGGAGGCCGACCTCGAGGCCGCGATCGGCGCCGGCTTCGACGTCACCGAGCAGTGGTCGGTGCGCGCCCGGCTCTGGCAGGCGGGCGACGACGAATTCATCTTCGGGCTCGTGGTCCATCACATCGCCGCCGACGGCGAGTCGATGGGGCCGCTGGTGGCAGACCTGGTCACCGCGTATGCGGCCCGGGTGGCCACGGTCGAACCGGAGTTCGTACCCCTCGATGTCCAGTTCGCCGACTTCGCGATCTGGCAGCACGAGGTACTCGGCTCCGCCGACGACGCGGATTCGACGGTGGCGCAGCAGTTGTCCTACTGGGACAGTCAACTGCGCGGCCTGCCCGACGTCCTGGAATTGCCCACCGACCGGCCGCGGCCGGCGGTGGCGACCCAGCACGGCGCACAGGTCGGCTTCGAGGTCCCCGGGTGGGTCGTGGACCGGATCGGCGTGATCTCCCACGAATACGGTGTGACGCCGTTCATGGTGGTACACGCAGGACTCGCAGTGCTGTTGGCGCGCTTGTCGAGCTCCGGGGACATCGCGGTCGGCACCCCGATCGCCGGCCGCGGCCAGCGGGTGCTGGACCCGCTGGTGGGTATGTTCGTCAACACCCTGGTGCTGCGGTCGCCGATCGACGCGTCGATGTCGTTCGCCGAGTTGCTCGATCAGGTGCGGTCCACCGACCTCGAGGCGTTTGCGCACGCCGATGTGCCGTTCGAGACGGTGGTCGAACACCTGCAGCCGGTCCGGTCGGAGTCCTTCGCACCGCTGACCCAGGTGCTGTTGTCCTTCGACCAGTCGGTACTCGCCGAATTCTCCACCGGTGTCCTCGCCGAGGACGTCGCCGGGGTGTCGGTGAGTTCGGTACCGGTCGACGAGATCCCCGCCAAGGTCGACCTCACCATCGGGGTCACCGATGCCGGAGATCGCTGGCAGGGCACCCTCATCTACGCGGTGGATCTGTTCGATGCCGACACCGCCGAACACATCGCCGCCCAGTTCGTCCGCGTGCTCGATCAGCTCACCGCCGAACCGACTGTCGCCGTGGGGGACGCCCATCTGCTCGACGACGACGAGGCCGCCGCACTGCTGCCCGTCACCGGCGCGGCGGGCGCCCCCGCCGCGCATCTCGCCGACGTGTTCACCGATATCGCCCGTCGGCATCCGGATCGTCCGGCGGTGTCCGACGACACGGCCGCCGCGCTGACCTACGCGGAACTCGACGCACGGTCCAATCGGCTCGCTCGCTGGCTGATCGCGCGTGGCGTGGCCACCGAATCACTGGTGGCGCTCGCAGTCGGACGATCCACCGAACTGCTGGTGGCGATGTGGGCGGTGGCCAAGACCGGCGCCGGGTACCTGCCGATCGATCCCGACTACCCGACCGAGCGCATCGAGCACATGCTCACCGACTCGCAGGTCCGCATCGGGCTCACCACCGAGCGGGTGCACGACCGGTTACCGGCCGGCCCGGACTGGACCACCGTCGAGGCGCTCGCCGCCGATGTCCTCGACGCCCTCGACCCGGCACCGCTGCGTGCCGACGAACTCCGCACCGCACAACATCTCGACGCCACCGCGTACGTCATCTACACCTCCGGATCCACCGGCGTGCCCAAGGGCGTGTCGGTCACCTATCGCGGCATCCACAACTTCGCCACCGCCGAGGTCGCCCGATTCGGCACCGACCCGTCGGCGCGGGTCCTGGGCTTCGCGTCCCCGAGTTTCGACGCCTCGATCCTCGAATGGCTCCTGGCCTCGGTCGCCGGCGCTGCGCTGGTCTATCGGCCCGACGGCGTGCTCGGTGGAGACATGTTGGCGGAGTTCATCACCGAGCAACGACTCACGCACGTCTTCCTGACGCCGACGGTGCTGTCGACCCTGGAGCCCGGGTCGGTGCCGGACCTGAAGGTGTTGATGTCCGGCGGTGAGGCGGTCTCGCAGACCCTGGTCGACCGATGGTCGGGCCGGCTGGACTTCTTCAATGCCTACGGCCCCACCGAGGCGTCCGTGGCGGTGGCCATGAGCCGTCCGCTGCGCGCCGGGCGGCCGGTGCACATCGGCGGTCCGATCGACGGCGTGGGTCTGATGGTGCTCGACGAACGGCTGCACCCGGTTCCGGTCGGGGTGGCCGGTGACCTGTACGCCGGCGGGGTGGCGCTCGCACGCGGCTACCTCGACCGGCGCGGCCTCACCGCCGAGCGGTTCGTGGCCGACCCCTACGGCGCGCCCGGCGCGCGGATGTACCGCACCGGCGACGTGGTCCGGTGGAGCCGCGAGGAATCCGGGGAGCTGGTCCTCGAATACGTCGGCCGCAGCGACGACCAGGTCAAGCTGCGCGGCCTGCGTATCGAACTCGGTGAGATCGAGGCGGTCCTGGCGTCGCATCCGGCGGTGTCGTCGGCGGTCGTGATCGGCGTGGGTGGTTCGGTGGCCTCGGCGCTGGCCGGCTACGTGGTCGCCGATCCGGCCGCGACGGACTCCGCCGTCGATGTCGCCGCGTTGCGCGATTTCGTCGCCGAACGTCTCCCGGCGCACATGGTGCCGGCCGGCATCCAGGTGCTCGACGCCCTCCCGCTCACGCCCGCCGGAAAGCTCGACAAACGAGCACTCCCGGACCTGCAGATCGACACCGGGACAGCAGAGTACGTCGCCCCCGGCTCCTCGGACGAGGAGCGGCTCGCCCAGGTCGTGGCCGGAGTGCTGGGCATCGACCGGGTCAGCGTCACCGATTCCTTCTTCGCGCTGGGCGGCGACTCGATCACCTCGATCCAGTTGTCGTCGGCCGCCCGAGCGGCCGGACTGTCGCTGTCGCCGCGCGACATCTTCGAACACAAGACGGTCCGCGCGATGGCCCAGGCGCTCGCCGAGGGCGGCGAACGACTGCCGCTGCTGGCCGACCCACACCACGGGGTCGGCGAGGTCGCGCTCTCCCCGGTCGTCTCATGGATGATCGAATCCTCTGACACCGCAGCCGACTTCGCCGACTTCTCGCAGGCGGTGGTGCTGATCGCGCCGGACGGCCTCACCGTCGATGGGCTGAGCAGTGTGCTGGGCGCCGTCGTCGATGCACATCCGATGCTCTCGGCGCGGCTCACCGACGCCGACGGACACTGGGCCTCGACAGCCGGCGTGGGATCGCGTCCGGTGGTGCGTAGCGTGTCCACCCCGGCACCCGCCGGTTCGGTGACGTTGAGCGAGGCGATCAGCGCGGCACACGCCGACGCCCTGGCCCGCCTCGACCCGTCGGCCGGCGTGCTGGTGTCCGCGGTCCTGGTGTCGGCTGCCGACACCGCCCGGGTGGTGCTCGCAATACATCACGTCGGCGTGGACGCCGTGTCCTGGCCGATCCTGATCGAGGACATCATCACCGTGTGGGGGCAACTCCAGGCGGGTGACGCCCCGCAGGTGCGGCCCGAGGTGACCTCGGCGCAGGCCTGGCAGGCCGCGATCGCCGCGCAGGCCGCCGACCGGACCGACGAGTTCGGCTACTGGTCGCAGCGGCTGGGTGCGCCGACCGGATTCGGTGCCGAATTCGACCGGGCCCGCGACCGGTTCGCGACGGTCGGATCGGTGCGCCACACCGTCGCCGCCGACGTCACCGAGGCGCTGGTCACCGTGGTGCCGGAGGCCTTCGGCGGTCACGTCAACGACGCGTTGCTGGCCGCGCTGGCCCGTGCCGTCCGATCCTGGCAGCACTCGGTGGGCATCGCCGACGACTCGCCGGTCGGGGTGCTGCTCGAAGGGCACGGCCGTTACGAGGAGCTCGTCGCCCGGGGCGCCGACCCGCGGCACGCCGACCTGTCCCGGACCGTCGGCTGGTTCACCACCATCGCGCCGATGACACTCGATCCGTCCGCCGATGCCGTGCACGCCGTCAAGGCGGCCAAGGAAGAGCGCCTCGGGCAACCCGACCACGGAGTGGGTTTCGGCCCGTTGCGGTTCGGCGGGGACGAACGCCTGGCCGGACGCGCCCTGCCGTCGATCGGTTTCAACTTCTTCGGCGCGGGCGGTCGCGGTGGCGCCGAGCAGGACCTGGTCGTCGGATTCATGGTCGATCCGGACGCGCCGGCACTGCCGGCCACGGTGTCGGGTGCGATGGCCGCGATGAACGTGCTCACGGTGAACGTGGGCACCCGGCAGAGGGCGGACGGTCGTGAACTGTCCGCGGATCTGCTGTACGTGGACGGCATCCTGTCCGCGGACGACGTCCACGGCATCGCCGAGCGGTGGTCGGCGGAACTCGCGGCGATCGTCGACGCCGTCGCCCACGGGGACATCGGGCCGTCGCCGTCGGATGTCGCGGGTACCGGTGTCACCCAGGCGGATCTGGACCGGATCACCGACCTGCACCCGCGTGCGGCGATCTGGCCGCTGTCGCCGTTGCAGAAGGGGCTGTATCTGCAGTCGGCACTCGCCGACGCCGCCGACGCGGTCGATGTCTACGTCAGTCAGGCGGTCCTGCGGCTCGGCGGCGAGGTCGACGAGGGCCGCCTGCGCAGCGCGGTGCAGGCGCTCGTCGCGCACCACCGGGTGCTGCGATCGGGTTATCTGCGCACCGACGGCGGGGCAGTGGTCGCGGTGATTCCCGAACACGTCGAGGTGCCTTGGCGCACCGTCGATCTGGGTGCGGTCGAGGACACCGAACGCCGCCGGCGGGTCGAGGACGAAACCGCGCGGGAACGCGTGGAGCCCTTTGATCTGGCGCATCCGCCGTTGCTGCGGGTGGTGCTGGTCCGCGACGACTCGGGTGTGAGTGTGGTGATCACCAATCATCACATCCTGTTCGACGGCTGGTCGGGTCCGCTGGTGTTGGCCGACCTGCTGGCGCTGTACGCCTCCGGCGCCACGTACACCGGTCAGATCGCCGGCGGCGACCGGGATTTCGCCGACCATCTGCACCGTCTCGCGGCGGCCGACGACGATGCCGGGCTCGCGGCCTGGCGCGAGGTGCTCGCGCCGGTCGAGGGGGCCACCCTCGTCGCGCCCGGCGTGGAGGCGACCCGGGAGTCGTTGCCCCGCAACCATGCCGTCGTCGTCGACGCCGAACTGACCGCCGCACTCGATCGGCTGGCCCGGTCGCAGGGTGCGACCATGGCCACGGTCCTGCAGTTCGCGTGGGCGCTGCTGGTGTCGCGCCTGACCGGCAACCGGGTCGTCACCTTCGGTGAGACGGTCTCGGGGCGTCCCGCCGACCTCGAGGGTGTCGAGGCGATGGTGGGCCTGTTCATCAACACCCTGCCCGCGGTGGTCGACGTGGACCCGGCGGCAACTGTCGCCGAGGTGTTGCAGGAACTGCAGGGCACCAAGATCAGCGTGCTCGACCACCAGCACCTGGGCCTTCCGGAGCTGACCGCGCTGACCGGCGTCGGGCGGCTCTTCGACACCCTGACGGTGCACGAGTCCTACCCGGTGGACACCGATTCGCTGTCCACCACCGACGCCGCGGCCTCCGGCGGTCTCGACATACTCGAGGCGCAGGTCAGCGACTCCACGCACTATCCGCTCAACATGATCACCGCGCCGATGGGTGAGCAGCTGTCGATCACCCTGAAGTACCTGCCGGATGCGTTCTCCGACGCGCAGGTCGCGGTGTTCGCGGACGCGATCGTGCAGATCCTGCGTGCCGCGGCCACCGCGCCGGCGACCCAGATCGCCGATGTCGAACTGTTGACCGCCGGCACCGGTGCCGCCATGGTCGATCGCTCGGTGGGTGCCGAGGTGACGGTGCCGGACGGCACGGTGGCCGATGCGGTGTGCGCGCAGATCGCGCGGACACCGGACGACGTCGCGCTGGTCTTCGACGACCGCTCCGTGACCTACGCCGAACTCGGCGCACGGACTGCGGTGCTGGCGCGCGAGCTGATCGCAATCGGCGTGGCACCCGGTGTGGCCGTGGGTGTCTCGATGGATCGCTCGGTGGAACTGGTGGTCGCGATCCACGCCGTGGTGGCTGCCGGCGGCCAGTACGTCCCGATCGATCCCGGCATGCCCGCCGACCGGGTGCAGTACATGATCGAGACCGCGGGTGTGGGCATCGTGCTCGCGGGCCCGGCGGGTGCTCCCGCGTCCGTCGCCGGTCTGGGCGCGGCGATCACCGTGGTCGAGGTGGACACCTCCGGTGCCGTCGACCTGTCGGTCGCACCGGTGACCGATGCGGACCGCCGGGCGCCGGTGCGTCTCGACGATGCGCTCTACACGCTGTTCACCTCCGGCTCCACCGGACGCCCCAAGGGGGTGACGGTCTCGCATCGCGCGGTGGGAAACCGGCTGTGGTGGGGGCTGGACGAGTACCCATGGACCACCGGGGACCGGGTGGTGCTCAAGACCCCGTTCACATTCGATGTCTCGGTGCCGGAGTTGTTCGCGCCGCTGATGGCCGGCGCGACGGTGATCATCGCCGGTGCAGGTGGCCACGCCGACCCGATGTACATCGCCGAGCTGATCGCGAAGCAACGCGCCACGTCGGTGCACTTCGTGCCGTCGATGCTCTCGGTGTTCCTGGATGTGGTACCGGCGGAGAAGATCTCGGCGTTGAGTTCGTTGCGCTGGCTGTTCTGTTCGGGTGAGGCGTTGCCGCCGTCGGTGGTGCGGCGCGCACACGAATTGCTGCCGCAGGTGCGGATCGTCAACCTCTTCGGTCCCACCGAGGCGGCCGTCGAGGTGGCCTACGTCGACGTCACCGACGCCACCGAGGTGGTACCCATCGGTGTGCCCGTCTGGAACACCTCGACACTCGTGCTCGACGCCCGCCTGCGGCCGGTGCCGCCGGGCATCCCGGGTGAGTTGTATCTGGGCGGCGTGCAGGTCGCGCGCGGGTATGCCGCACGGCCGGGGCTGACCGCCGAGCGGTTCGTCGCCGATCCATACGGTGCCGCAGGTGCTCGGCTGTATCGCACCGGCGACCTGGTCCGCTGGAACACCGAGGGCGCGATCGAGTATCTGGGCCGCACCGACTTCCAGGTGAAGCTGCGCGGTCAGCGCATCGAACTCGGCGAGATCGAATCGGTGGTCGCCGCGGCGCCCGGGGTGGTGCACGCCGCCTGCACGGTTGTCGAAACCCCCGGCGGGGGACAACATCTCGTCGCATATGTGGCGCCGTCGGCGGTCGACGAGACCGCGGCGCGGGCGGCCGTCGCCGAGGCGCTGCCGGAGTACATGCGTCCGTCGGTGTGGATGCTGCTCGACGACATCGCGCTCAACAGTGCGGGCAAGTTGGACCGTCGCGCCCTGCCGGCCCCGGTCTTCGAGGCCGACACCCATGTCGCGCCGGTGACCGATGCCGAACGGGCGGTCGCGGCGGTGATCACCGAGGTGCTCGGGCTCGATCGCGTCAGCGTCACCGACTCGTTCTTCGACGTGGGCGGCAACTCGTTGTCGGCCATGCGGGTCGCCGCCCGGGTAAGCGACGAGTTCGGCATCGACGTCTCGGTCCGTGACCTCTTCGACGCGCCGACCGTGCGCGCGCTGGCGGCGGCCGTCGCCGGGCGGGAGACCGGTCTAGCGCCACTGGTCGCCATCTCCCCGCGGCCCGCGCCGATCCCGTTGTCGTTCGCGCAGACCCGCATGTGGTTCATCAACCGCTTCGAGCCGGGTACGGCAACCTACAACATCCCTGCGGTGCTGCGTCTGGGCGGCCGCCTCGACATCGAGGCGCTGCGCACCGCCGTCGCGGACACGGTGGTCCGCCACGAGGTGCTGCGCACCACCTTCCCGGCCGTCGACGGCGTGCCGGTGCAGGTGATCAGTCCGGCCGACGACGTCGACGATCGCCTCGACTGGGCCGTGGTGGACACCGAGGCCGACCTCGAGGCTGCGATGACCGACGGCTTCGACGTGACACAGGACTGGCCGTTGCGGGTCCGGCTGCTGCGGGTGGCCGACGACGAGTACCTGCTCGCCGTCGTCGCCCACCACATCGCCGCCGACGGCGAATCGATGCTGCCGCTGGTCACCGATGTCGTATCGGCCTACGTCGCGCGGGCCGATGGGCACGCACCGCAGTTCGCCCCGCTGGCAGTGCAGTTCGCCGACTACGCCATCTGGCAGCACACCGTGCTCGGGTCGCCCGACGAGCCGGAGTCGGTGATCGGCCGGCAGCTGGCGTACTGGACCGGGAACCTCGCCGACGCACCGGATGTGCTGGACCTGCCCACCGATCGGGACCGCCCGGTCGTCGCCTCCCATGTCGGGGCGCGGGCCGAGTTCACGATCCCCGCCGCGCTCGGCGACCGGATCGGGGCCCTGGCCGCCGACCACGGTGTCACGCCGTTCATGGTGGTGCATGCCGGCCTGGCCACCCTGCTCGGCCGGCTCACCGCCGGCGACGACATCACCATCGCGACACCCATCGCCGGGCGCGGATCGGCGGCCCTCGACCCGCTCGTCGGCATGTTCGTCAACACGCTGATCCTGCGCACCCGGATCGACCCGTCGATGCCGTTCGCCGACCTGCTCGACGACGTCCGGGTGACCGATATGGACGCCTTCGCCCACGCCGACGTCCCGTTCGAGACGGTCGTCGAGGCGGTCAACCCCACCCGATCGGAAGCCTTCGCGCCGCTGGCTCAGGTGATGCTGTCCTTCGACCCGGCCGCCTCGGCAGAGAGTGCGGAGATCGACGTCGCCGGACTGTTCGTGCGGTCCATCGAACCGGCCTGGGTGCCGGCCCAACTCGACCTGTCGTTCACCGTCGGTTCGGCGCCCATCGGCGAGGACTGGTCGTGCTCCATCGTCTACGCCACCGACCTGTTCGATCGCGCGACGGTCGACACGCTGGCCCGTCGGTTCACCGACCTGCTCGACGATCTCGTCGCCGCCCCGGACGTGGCGGTGGGTGACGCGGCATTCGTCTCCGATGACGAACGCGGTCTCGTCCTGGAGTGGTCCACCGGCGAGGTCGTCGACGTGCCCACCGAACTGGTGCCCGACGCGGTCACCCGGCAGGCGCAGCGCACACCCGACGCCGCGGCGGTGGTGTTCGACGGCCGCGCCGTCTCGTACCGGGAATTCGCGGCCCGTGCAGCCCACCTCGCCCGCGAGCTGATCGCCGCGGGCGTGGGCCCTGGTGTGGCCGTGGCTGTCTCGCTCGATCGCTCGGTGGAACTGGTGGTTGCGGTCAACGCCGTGCTGGCGGCCGGTGCGCAGTACGTGCCGATCGATCCGGACACCCCGCGTGATCGGGTGGAGTACATGGTCGACACCGCGGAGGCGAGCGTCGTGCTCACCCACCCGGGTGGTGCGGCGACGGCGGCGACCATCGCGGGCCTGACGGTGATCGAGGTGGCGGCCACCGCGGACGCCGACCTGTCGGTGCACCCGGTGACCGACGCCGACCGGCGCGCACCCCTGCACGCCGATGACGCCGCCTACACGCTGTTCACGTCGGGATCGACCGGACGCCCGAAGGGGGTGACCGTGTCACACCGTGCGCTCGTGAACCGGCTGCGGTGGTGCGTCGACGAATTCGAGTGGCGACCCGGCGATCGGGTCGCACTCAAGACGCCGGTCACCTTCGACGTGTCGGTGCCGGAATTGTTCGGGCCGCTGATGGTCGGTGCCACCACCGTGGTGGCGCGGGCGGGCGGGCACATGGAGCCCGAGTACATCGCCGATCTGCTGGCCGCCGAACGTGCGACGTCGGTGCATTTCGTGCCGTCGATGCTGTCGGTGTTCCTCGATGTGGTGCCCGCCGACAAGCTCGCTCGCCTCGATGCGTTGCGATGGCTGCTGACCTCCGGTGAGGCACTACCGCAACCGCTGGCCACCCATGCCCACGAGGTGCTGCCGCAGACCCGGATCGTCAACCTCTACGGCCCCACCGAGGCCACCGTCGACGTCACCTCGGTCGACGTCACCGGCGCGGATGCGGTCACCATCGGTGTGCCGGTGTGGAACACGACGACGTACGTGCTCGATGCGCGGCTGCGCCCGGTGCCCCCCGGCGTGCCCGGCGAACTCTACCTCGGCGGCGTGCAGGTGGCGCGTGGCTACGCCGCACGCCCCGGCCTGAGCGCCGAGCGTTTCGTCGCGGACCCCTACGCCGAGTCCGGCGCCCGGATGTACCGGACCGGCGACCTGGTCCGCTGGACACGGCCCGAGTCCGGTCACGGCTCTGTCGCCGCCCGCGGTGAGATCGAGTACCTGGGACGCACGGACTTCCAGGTGAAGCTGCGCGGACAGCGCATCGAACTCGGTGAGATCGAGGCGGTCATCGCCTCGGCCCCCGGCGTGGTGCACGTGGCCTGCGCCGTCGCCGACGCGCCGACCGGCGGTCAGCACCTGGTGGCCTACGTCGCCCCCGGCACGGTCGACAGGACCGCGGTGGAGGCCGTCGTCGCCGACGCCCTGCCGGAGTACATGCGTCCGTCGGTGTGGATGCTGCTCGACGACATCGAATTGGGCAGCTCGGGCAAACTGAACCGTAAAGCGCTGCCCGCGCCGGTCGTCGAGGCCGGTGAGTACGTGGCGCCGTCGACCGACGAGGAGTCGGCGGTCGCCGGCATCGTCGCCGACGTATTGGGCCTCGAGCGGGTCGGCGTGACCGAGTCCTTCTTCGACATCGGCGGCAACTCGTTGTCGGCGATGCGGGTGGCCGCCCGCGCGGCCGATGAACTCCGCGTCGACGTATCGGTGCGGGACCTGTTCGATGCCCCGACGGTGCGCGACCTGGTCGCCGCGGTCGCCGGACGCATCCAGACGGTGACACCGCTGGTGGCCGCGCCGCGCCCCGACCGGCTCCCGCTGTCCATGGCGCAGGCCCGGATGTGGTTCATCAACCGCTTCGACCCCGCGTCGGCGGCCTACAACATCCCGATGGCCTTGCAGCTCACCGGCGATCTCGATCTCGACGTCCTGGCCGCCGCGGTCGGCGACGTGGTCGAGCGCCACGAGGTGCTGCGCACGCTCTACCCGATCGACGCCGACGGGCCCTACCAGCAGATCCTCGACGCGCCCTCGGCGCGGACCAGAATCGACTGGGCGGTCGTCGACGACTCCGCCGAACTCGCCGCGTCGGCCGCGCGCGGATTCGACGTCACCGTCGACCTGCCGATCCGTGGGCGCGTGCGGCGCTCCGCTGACGACACCGTCGACGTGGTGCTCACCGTCCACCACATCGCCTTCGACGGTTCGTCGACGGCGGTGTTCGTTCGAGACCTGATGAGCGCCTACCTCGCTCGCGTCGATGACACGGCGCCGAGGGCCCCGGCGCCGGCGGTGCAGTACGCCGACTATGCGCTGTGGCAGCGCGCGACCCTCGGCGACGCCGATGACCCGACCAGCCGCCTGACCGAACAACTCGGCTATTGGCGGGAGCATCTGCGCGCGCTGCCCTCGGTGACCGACCTGCCGATGGACCGGCCCCGGCCCGCGGTGATGGACAGTGTCGCCGGCGTGGTGTCGGTGGAGGTCGCCGACGGGCTGGCCGGACGCCTCGACGACTTCGCCCGCGCTCAGCGTGTCACCCCGTTCATGGCATCCCATGCCGCACTGGCGATCCTGATCTCTCGGCTGGCGTCGACCAGCGACGTGGTGATCGGCACACCGATCGCCGGTCGGACCGACGCCGCGCTCGGCGATCTGGTGGGCATGTTCGTCAACACGCTGGTGTTGCGGACGGAGGTGGACCCGGCGTTCTCCGTTGCCGACGTGATCGCCCGTGTCCGTGCCGAGGACCTCGAGGCCTTCGCCCACGCGGACGTGCAGTTCGAGGAACTCATCGAGGAACTCGCCCCCACCCGCTCGACGGCCTTCCCGCCGCTGGCGCAGATCGCGTTCAGCCACGTCGACGGCGATGCCGGGATGACGGCGCTGCACGCGGCCGGCCTGGTGGCGAAGCCGCTCGAGCTGCCCGACCAGACCGCGAAATTCGAACTGTCGGTGGGTGTCTCGGACCGAACCGACTCCGCGCCGATGACGGTCGACTTCATCTATGCGCGGTCGATCTTCGACGAGTCGACCATCCGCGGCATGGTCGGGTCCTGGCTGCGGGTGATCGAGGCGATGGTGACCGACGCGTCGGTCCCCGTGGGCGACATCGACCTGCTCGGTGACGACGAGCGAGCGGCGCTGACCCCGGTGTCGGGCGGCACGCCCGATACCCCGCCGATGGTGTTGCGCGACATCCTCGCCGACGCCGTCGCGCTGCACCCCGACAACATCGCGGTGCGCGATCCGCGCGGTCACGCGCTCACCTATGCCGAGCTCGATGTGCGGTCGAATCAGCTCGCGCGTTGGCTGATCGAGCGCGGGGCGGGCCCGGAGACGCTGGTGGCGGTGGCCATCGAGCGGTCGGTCGAGTTGCTGATCGTGATCTGGGCGGCCGCGAAGACCGGGGCGGGCTACCTGCCGATCGACCCGGACTATCCCGCCGACCGGATCGCCCACATGCTCACCGACTCAGGGGCGGAGATCGGGCTGACCACCACCGCACGGCGGTCGGCGCTCGGCGAGAGCGTCGACTGGTATTGCCTCGACGCCGGCGACATCACCGACGCGGTGGCAGCCCACGCCTCGACGGCACTGGCTCCGGCGGAGAGCAACGGCACTCCGACGATCGACAACATCGCCTATGTGATCTACACCTCCGGCTCGACCGGCACGCCCAAGGGTGTCCAGGTCACCAGCCGCGGGCTCGTCGCCTACGCCCACGCCGAGTCGCGTCAGTTCGACGTCACCCCGGATTCGGTGGTGCTGGGCTATGCCTCACCGAGTTTCGACGCGTCGATCCTCGAATGGCTGCTGCCGCTGTGGTCGGGCGCGACGCTGGTCTATCGCCCGGCCGATGTCGTCGGTGGTGAGCCGCTGGCGCAATTCATCCGCGAGCAGCACATCACCCACCTGTTCCTGACGCCGTCGGTGTTGGCCACGCTCGACCCGGACGCCGTGCCCGAACTGCGTTCGGTGGCCTCGGGCGGCGAGGCGGTGCCGCAGGCCATGCTGGACCGGTGGGGCGCCCGCCACGGATTCTTCAATGCCTACGGACCCACCGAGACGACCGTTGCGGTGAGCCTCAGCGCAGCCCTGACGCCCGGGCAGCCGATCACCATCGGGCGGCCCATCCACGGCGTCGGCATGCTCGTGCTGGACTCGCGCCTGAACGTGGTACCGGTCGGCGTCACCGGCGAACTGTACATCGCCGGCGGTGCACTGGCCCGCGGCTATGTCCGACGGCCCGGACTGACGGCCGAGCGGTTCGTCGCCGACCCGTTCGGACGCAACGGCGAACGGCTCTATCGGACCGGCGATCTGGTGCGCTGGCGCCCCGGCGACGCCGGCGAGCTCACCCTCGAATATGTCGGCCGCAGTGACGATCAGGTCAAGCTGCGCGGTTTGCGTATCGAGTTGGGCGAGATCGAGGCGGTGCTCGCGCAGCATCCCGCCGTGGAGTCGGCGGTGGTCGTCGGCGTGGGCGGTTCGGTCGCCTCCGCACTGGCCGGCTACGTCGTCCTCCGCGACGCCGTCGACACCCAGGAACTGCGCACCTTCGTCGGACAGGCCCTGCCCTCGCACATGGTGCCGGCGAGTATCGCCGTCCTCGACGCCTTGCCGCTGACACCGGTGGGCAAGCTCGACAAGCGGGCGCTGCCCGAACCGGTCATCGAAACCGCAAGCGAGTACGTCGCACCGGAGACCGAGGCGCAGGAGTCGGTCGCGCGGGTCTTCGCCGAGGTTCTCGGTGTCGATCGGGTCGGTGCCACCGACAGCTTCTTCGAGGTCGGCGGCAACTCGCTGTCGGCCACCCGCGTGGCCGCCCGGGTCGCCGACGTGTTCGGCGTCGACGTCTCGGTGCGTGACGTGTTCGAGGCGCCGACGGTACGGGCACTGGCCGCCGCGGTCGCGGGCCGGGAGGCCGGGCTCGCGCCGGTCACCGCGGTGTCACCCCGGCCGGATCGGATTCCGGTCTCGTTCGCACAACAGCGGATGTGGTTCATCAACCAGTTCGATCCGTCGGCGTCCACCTACAACGTGCCGTTGCTGCTCCGGTTGACCGGCGCCCTCGACGTCGGCGCACTGCGCTCGGCGTTGGTGGATGTGGTGGTGCGTCACGAGGTGCTGCGCACCACGTTCCCGTCGGTCGACGGTGTGCCCGTGCAGGCGATCGCGCCGTCCGATGCCGTCGAGTCGACCCTGGACTGGGCCGAAGTGGACTCGGCCGCCGAACTCGAGGCCGCGGTGACCGCCGGATTCGAGGTGACCACGCAATGGCCGCTGCGGGCGCGGCTGCTGCGGGTCGCCGACGACGAGTTCGTCTTCGCGATCGTCGCCCACCACATCGCCGCCGACGGCGAGTCGATGGCGCCGCTGGTCGGCGACCTGATGGCCGCCTACGCGGCACGCGTCACCGGTGCCGCACCGTCGTTCGCGCCGTTGGAGGTGCAGTTCGCCGACGTCGCGTTGTGGCAGCATCGCGAACTCGGTTCGGTCGGTGACGCGAATTCGCCGGTCGGGCAGCAACTGTCATATTGGGTCGACAAGCTCGACGGGCTGCCCGACGTCCTCGAACTGCCCGCCGACCGGCCACGACCGGTGGTCGCTTCCCAGCGCGGTGCGCACGTGTCGTTCGAGGTCCCCGCCGACGTGGTCGACGCCATCTCGGCCGTCGCCGCAGACCGGGGTGTGACCCCGTTCATGGTCGTGCACGCCGGGCTCACCGTGCTGCTCGCGCGGCTGTCGGCGACCTCGGACATCGCCGTCGGCACACCCATCGCAGGACGGGGGCAGCGTGCCCTCGATGCCCTCGTCGGCATGTTCGTCAACACTCTGGTCCTGCGTGCCGAGATCGACCCGGGCATGAGGTTCGAGCACCTGATGGATCAGGTGCGCGCCACCGACCTCGAGGCCTTCGCGCACGCCGATCTGCCGTTCGAGACCCTCGTCGAGCAACTGGATCCGGTGCGCTCGGAGGCGTTCGCACCGCTGACGCAGATCCTGCTGACCTTCCATCAGTCCACGCTGCCGGAGTTCGCCACCGCGCTCGGCGACGCATTCACCGGCACGGGCGACATCGCGGGATTGTCCATCGCACCGGTCGAGGCACCCGAGACGCCCGCCAAGGTCGACCTCACCGTCGCCATCGCCGGCGGCACGCAGGGGCAGGCGTGGCCGGCGCAGATCGTCTATGCCACCGACCTGTTCGACGCCGACACCGTACGTGCCATGGCGCAGCGGTTCGTCCGGGTGCTGGCCGCGTGCGTGGCCGACCCGCAGGTGCGCGTGGGCGACGTCGACCTGCTCGCCGACGACGAGTTGACCGCTCTCGCCGCACTTCCGGCGCCGGTGACCGACACCGTCAACACCGACCGCACCCTGCTGGACCTGTTCGCGGCCACCGTTGCCACTCATGGAACGCGCACCGCGGTGACCGCCGACGGCATGTCGCTCTCCTACGCCGATCTCGATCACCGTTCGGATGCGGTGGCGGCGGCACTGGCCGCGCGGGGGGTCCGGCCCGGTGATCTCGTCGGCATCGCCACCGCACGATCGGTCGATCTCGCGGTGTCGATCCTCGCCGTGCTCAAGGCGGGTGCCGGATATCTGCCGCTGGACACCACGAACCCGGTGGACCGGTTGGCGTTCATCGTGTCCGACGCGTCGGTGGGCGTGGTGATCACCGATGCGGCGACCTCGGGGCACGAGTTGTTCGCGGGGTTACCCGACGGGGTGGTTGCCGTCGACGTCGACGAACTCGCCCGCATCGGGAGCGAACTCGCGGCGCCGGCACCGGCTGTGCTGCCGTCATCGCGGGCCTACGTCATCTACACCTCCGGCTCGACCGGCCTGCCCAAGGGCGTCGAGATCACCCACCGCGACGTCATCACTCTGATGGACACGGCGGCCGGCGACTTCGATTTCCGGTCCACCGACGTGTGGACGATGTTCCACTCCTACGCCTTCGACTTCTCGGTGTGGGAGCTGTGGGGACCGTTCCTGTCGGGTGCACACCTCGTCATCGTCGACCGCGCGCTGGCGCGCGACCCGGACGCGTTCGTCGACCTGCTCGCCGCCGAGGAGGTCACGGTCCTCAACCAGACGCCGTCGGCGTTCTATCAGCTCATCGACGCCCGCCGGCGCAACCCCGTCGATCTGCCGTTGCGCTACATCGTCTTCGGTGGTGAGGCGCTGGGCTTCGAACAGGTGCGGCGCTGGTTCGACGACCATCCGGCCGAGACCGCCGAACTGGTCAACATGTACGGCATCACCGAGACCACCGTGCACGTCAGCTATCGCCCGCTGGATCGCGACCTTGTCGCCGCCGGTGACGCCTCCCTCATCGGGCGGCCCTTGCATTCGCTGGCGATCCACATCCTCGACGAACGACTGCATCCGGTGCCGCCGGGCGTCGTCGGCGAGATGTATGTCACCGGTGGCCAATTGGCGCAGGGCTATCTCGGTCGGCCGGGGCTGTCGTCGACCCGATTCGTCGCCGACCCGTTCGACCCGAACGGTGCCCGGATGTACCGGACGGGCGACCTCGCCCGCCGTGTCGGCGACGACATCGAGTACCTCGGCCGAGGTGACGCGCAGGTCCAGTTGCGCGGGTTCCGCATCGAGTACGGCGAGATCGAGGCCGCGCTGCTCGGCGTCGAAGGGATCACCGCGGGCGCCGCCAACGTGGTCGAGCTGCCGGGGCGTGGTGAGCAGCTCATCGGCTACGTCGTCGCCGAACCGGGAACAGAGGTCGATGCAGCGCAGGTGCGTGACGCGGTTGCCCGCGCGGTGCCCGGCTACATGGTGCCGAGCATCATCGTGGGAGTCGCGACGCTGCCGCTGACCGCCAACGGCAAACTCGACCGCCGGGCCTTGCCGGTGCCCGAACTCGACGGTGCCGGCGACGATTACGTGGCGCCGGAGACCTCGGCCGAGGAGACCCTGGCCCGAGTGGTGGCCGGGGTGCTCGGTGTCGACCGGGTCAGCGTGACCGAGTCGTTCTTCTCGCTCGGCGGCGACTCGATCCTCGCGATCCAGCTGTCCTCGGCCGCACGTGGCGCCGGGTTCCCGGTGTCCCCGCGAGACATCTTCGAACACAAGACGGTTCGGGCCATGGCGCATGCGGTGTCCGCGGGCGGCGACCGGCTGCCGGTGCTGCCCGAACCGGCGGGCGCGGATGTCACGATCCCGCCGGTCGCCGGCTGGATGCTCGAACTCTCGCAGACCGGTGCGGACTTCGCCGACTTCTCGCAGTCGATGGTGCTCGTCGCACCCGACGATCTCGACCGGCCCACCCTGACATCGGTGCTCGATGCGGTGGTCGGTGCTCACCCGATCCTGTCGGCGAGGTTGCGGCACATCGACGGCCGGTGGACATACGAACTCGGCGACGGAGCAGGATGTGTCGTGCACGAGGCCACCACCGCGGCCGCGATCGGATCGGCGGATTTCGAGGAGGCAGTGCGGTCCGCGCACGCCGATGCGCTCGGCCGCCTCGACCCGGCCGCCGGGGTGATCATGTCCGCGGTTCTCGTCGTCGGCGACGGCGGCGCACGGGTGGTCCTCGCGATCCATCACCTCGGAGTGGACGCGGTGTCGTGGCCGATCCTCATCGAGGACATCATCACCGCCTGGGGGCGTCTGCAGGGCGGCGACGAACCGACTGTGCGTCCCGAGGTCACCTCGGCACGGGCCTGGCATGCGGCGCTGGCCGTACAGGCCGACGAGCGCCGTGACGAGATCGGTCACTGGCTGGCTCGCGTGGACCGTGCGCCGACCGACTTCGGCGTGCCCTTCGACGGGCAGCGGGACATCTTCGCCACCGTCGACTCGTTGCGGGTCCGGGTGGACCGGGCGGTCACCGAGGAACTGCTGACCACGGTCGTCGACGCGTACTCCGGCCACGTCAACGATGCGTTGGTCGCCGCGCTCGCCCGGGCGGTGCGATCGTGGCAGCGCGATCGCGGGATCGCCGACGACGCACCGGTCACGGTGCTCGCCGAAGGCCACGGTCGCTACGAGGAAGTGGTGGCCCACGGGACCGACCCGCACACCGCGGATCTGTCCCGGACGGCCGGATGGTTCACCACACTCGTGCCGATGGCCCTCGACCCGGCCGACGACGTGGTGCACGCGGTCAAGGCGGCCAAGGAGGAACGCCTGACCCCACCGGACCGCGGGATCGGCTTCGGCCTGTTGCGGTTCGCCGGGTCGAGTCTCGACGGCGACGACCGCCTCGCCGGTACCGCACTGCCGTCGATCGGTTTCAACTTCTTCGGCACCGGTACCCGCGCGTCCGGCGACGACGTCGTGGTGCCGTTCACGGCCGACCCGGCGGCGCCGGTGCTGCCGGCCACGGTGTCGGGTGCGATGACCGCGATGAACACGCTGACGGTGAATGTCGGCACGCTGTCGGATCAGGACGGTCGCGAGCTGTCGGCCGATTTCCTGTTCGTGCGCGGCGTGCTGACCGACACCGATGCCGCCGACATCGCGTCGCGGTGGCAGGCGGAACTGGCGGCGATCGTGGAGGCGCTGTCGGTCATCGGCGATCCGGGGCTCTCGCCGTCGGACGTGCCGGGCACCGAGGTGTCCCAGGCCGACCTCGACACCCTGGCCGAACGCTTCGGCGGGGCCGACATCTGGCCATTGTCGCCGCTGCAGCAGGGGCTGTATTTCGAGGCCGAACTCGCCGCCGGCCTCGGCGATACCGCCACGGCCGCGCCGGTGGATGTCTATGTGGTGCAGTCGGTCCTCGAGCTGGGCGGCACCGTCGACATCGATCGTCTGCACGGTGCCGCGCAAGCCCTGTTCGCCCACCACCGCGCGCTGCGCTCGGGTTTCGTCCGCACCGGTAGCGGTGCGGTGGTGACCGTGGTGCCGTCGTCGGTCGAGGTGCCCTGGGAGGTCGTCGACGTCGGTGACGGAACCGATGCCGCGGTGGCCGAGCGCGTGGCGCAGGTCGCCGAGGCACAGCGACGTGCACCCTTCGATCTCGAACGGCCCCCGCTGATGCGGTTCGCCGTCGTCCGGCACGGCGAGCGGGCTCATCTCGTGGTGACCAACCATCACATCCTGATCGACGGCTGGTCGGGCCCGCTGGTACTGGCCGACCTGCTGGCGCTCTATGCCAACGGCGACACTTACACCGGTCAGATCGGCTCGGGCGACGGTGATTTCGAGGACTACCTGCGGTACCTCGCCGCGACCGACCACGCCGCCGGGCGGCAGGCGTGGCGTGAGGTGCTCGCGCCGGTGGAGGCGCCCACGCTGGTGGCCCCGGGGGCCGAGGCAACCGCCGATGCGCTGCCACAGGATCTCTCGGTCATCCTCGATGCCGAGACGACCGCCGGCATCGAGGCCGTCGCCCGGGCCGAAGGCGCGACGGTCGCAACGGTGTTGCAGTTCGCCTGGGCGGTGCTGTTGTCGCGGCTGACCGGCAACAGGGTGGTCACCTTCGCCGAGACGGTCTCCGGCCGGCCGGCGGACCTCGAGGGCGTTGAATCGATGGTGGGCCTGTTCATCAACACCCTGCCCGCCGTGGTGGATGTGGACCCGGATGCATCCATCGCGACCGTCCTGGGCCGTCTGCAGCAGAGCAAGGTGGCGGTGCTCGACCATCAGCACCTGTCGCTGGCGGAGCTGACCGGGCTCGCCGGTGGCAATGGTGTCGGCGGCCCGCTGTTCGACACCCTGACGGTGCACGAGTCCTATCCGGTGGACACCGATTCGCTGTCCACCACGGACGCCTCGCTCACCGGTGGGCTGGAGATCCTGGACTTCACCGGCTCCGACGCCACCCACTACCCGCTGAACATGTCGACATCTCCCGTTGCGGGCGAACGACTTTCGCTGACGGTGAAGTATCTGCCGGAGGCCTTCGACGCCACGCAGGTCGGGGTCTTCGTCGATGCGCTGCGGCAGATCCTGCGCACGGTGTCGACGGCTCCGGACACCCTGACCGCCGACATCGGTCTGCTCGGTGCGGCCGGATCCGCGGCGCTCACCACGGTGTCCGGCGGGTCGGGCACCCCGCCGCGGCTGCTGGCCGACATGTTCGACGACGCCGCGACCCGGCATCCCGACCGGGTGGCGGTGGTCGACGGCAATGGTGCCGCACTGACGTACGCCGAACTCGATGCGCGGTCGAATCGCCTGGCGCGGTGGCTCATCGCCCGGGGAATCGGTACCGAGTCGCTGGTCGCCCTGGCGATCGGACGGTCGGTCGAGTTGCTGACCGCGATCTGGGCGGTCACCAAGACCGGTGGCGGATACGTGCCGATCGACCCCGACTACCCGGCCGAACGCGTCGCGAACATGATCGAGGATTCCGGTGCGATCCTCGGGTTGACCGTCCGAAGCGGGCACCTGCCGGGTGCGGAATTCGACTGGGTGCATCTCGACGACGACTCGACCGCCGCAGCGATCGCCGACCTGTCCGATGCGGTGGTCACCGCGGACGACATCCTGCGTCCGGTGCGGACGCAGAACGTCGCGTACGTGATCTACACGTCGGGTTCCACGGGGCGGCCCAAGGGCGTGTCGGTCACCCACGCCGGACTGGCGAACTTCGCCGAACAGGAGAGCGCGCGACAGTCCGTCGATGACGGCCCCGTGGTGCTCGGCTTCGCGTCGCCGAGTTTCGACGCGTCGGTGCTGGAGTACCTGCTGGCGACCGTCAACGGCGGCACGCTCGCGTATCGGCCGTCCGAAGCGGTGGGCGGCCACGCACTGCAGGAATTCATGCAGCGGCACCGGGTGACCCACATGTTCCTCACCCCGACGGTGCTGTCGACGCTCGACCCGGCCGCGCTGCCGGATCTGGCCGCGCTGATGGCCGGTGGAGAAGCAGTGCCGCCGTCGCTGGTCGACGCGTGGGCGCCGCATGTGGCCATCCACAACCTGTACGGGCCCACCGAGACCACCATCGGCATCTCGCTGGGCGCGCCGATGCGCGCCGGGGAACCGGTGCGCCTGGGCGGTCCCTTGGCCGGGGTCACGCTGCTCGTCCTGGACGGCCGATTGCGGCCGGTGCCGGTCGGCGTGCCCGGCGAGCTCTACGCGGCCGGCGATGCGCTGTCGCGCGGGTACCTCGACAGGCCCGGACTGACCGCCGAACGCTTCGTGGTCAATCCCTTCGGTGCCGACGGGGAGCGAATGTACCGGACCGGTGACGTGGTGCGCTGGCGTCGCGGCCGCGACGGTGAGCTGGTGCTGGAGTACGCCGGACGCTCCGACGACCAGGTGAAGCTGCGCGGACTGCGTATCGAACTCGGCGAGATCGAGGCGGTGCTGGCCGAGCATCCCGCGGTGGAGTCGGCTGTGGTCATCGGCGTCGGTGGCTCGGTGGCGAACGCGCTGGCCGGCTACATCGTCGCCGACGGTGCCGGCGACCGTGAGGTCGACGTGACCGAGGTCCGCGAGTTCGTCGGCCGACGCCTGCCGTCGCATATGGTGCCCGCGAGCATCATGGTGCTCGACGCGCTTCCGCTGACCCCGGTCGGCAAGCTCGACAAACGTGCGCTGCCGGCGGCGGTGATCGAGGCGAGTGGCGACGAATACGTCGCGCTACAGACCGATGCCGAAGCCGTCGTGGCTGCTGCGTTCGCCGAGGTCCTCGACCTCGAGCAGGTCGGTGTCACCCAGAGCTTCTTCGAACTCGGCGGCAACTCGCTGTCGGCGACCCGAGTGCTCGGTGCGCTGCGCGAGCAAGGCTACGAGGTGGAGTTGGCGTGGCTGTTCAACGATCCCACCGCCCGCGGACTCGCTGCGCGCATCGAGGGTGGTGCGGGTTCCGGCGAGGTGTTGATCACGTTGAACGCACAGGGCACACAACCGCCGCTGTTCTGTATCCACCCGGCCGGTGGGCTGGCGTGGTTCTACGGCGGGTTCGTGCCCTACCTCGGCGATCGCCCGGTCTACGGCCTGCAGGACCCGCACGTGGTCGCCGGTGAACCCAGTGCACGTTCGGTGGAGGAGATGGCCCGGCGGTATCTCGCCGAGATCCGTCGCGTGTCGCCGCAGGGCCCGTACCACCTGCTCGGCTGGTCGTTGGGCGGATACGTCGCGTACTCGATCGCCACGGCGTTGCGGGCCGAGGGGGAGGAGGTCGCCTTCCTCGGCGTCATGGACTCCTCACCGATCCCGCCGCAACCCGGCGAGGGTTCGGAGCCGGCAACGGCCGGTGTCGAGTTGGGCGGCGACTACGTCGGTGACTTCCTGGGCGGTTGGCGCGACCTGTTCGATCTCGACGACAGCGTTCATGCGGACAGCGCCGACGAGGTCGCCGAGATCATCCGCGAACAGATCGCCTCGATGGGTCTGTTGAGCTTCGATCAGGTGCAAGGCGTCATGGACAGTTTCGCGATCGGTGAATCGCTCGTCGAACAGTTCCGGCCGGCGCCGTACGACGGTTCCTTGCTGGTCTTCACCGCCACTCGTGACAAGGCCGACCCGGCGGCCGTCGCGAACGGCTGGCGTCCGCACGTGGCGGGTGCCGTCGCGAACGTGAACGTCGACGCCGACCATCTCGGCCTCGCCAACCCCGATGCGCTCGAGGTCATCGGACCGGAACTGGACCGGTGGCTTCGCGACGCCGGCGACAGCACGCACAACCCCATCCACACATCACCGGAGGAACACCCATGACGAATCCATTCGACGACGACAACGGCCGCTTCTACGTCCTGGTCAACGACGAGAACCAGCATTCGCTGTGGCCGACCTTCGCCGAGATCCCGGCCGGCTGGACCACGGTCTTCGGTGAGGACAGCCGTGCCGCGTGCCTGGGCTACGTGGAGAAGAACTGGACCGATCTGCGTCCGCAGAGCCTGATCGAGGCCATGGAAGCCGACCAGGCCGGGTCTTCCTGACGTGACGCCGACGCCGACGCCGGCGTCACGTCGCGGTGTCGTGTAGCCGAGATAACGCTTGGACATCAAGCACAGTCGCCACTCCAGCAACACCAGTCACAGCAGTAACATTGTGGTGTACCAAGAATCCGCTCCGACCTGTGGATTCGCACACAATCCGGCGCCAAAGGTTCCCAAAAGGCCGTTAGCAAGGCAAGCTATATACACCTGGCGCCAGTCCACCTGGGAGGCAATGTGGCCGGGCGCACAACATGGAGTTCGGGGGAACGACTGTGAACATGCTTGAACTGATCGAAGACATCCGGCGGCGGGCCGAGATCACCCCGCGCCTCACTGCGGTGCGCTTCGGCGACGATGTCGTCACCTACCGCGACCTGGACCAAGCCATCGCCTCCTACGGCACGGTGACGGACCGCCATGGCATGTCGCAGGATGCGGCGTTCCATGCCGGTCTGATCCACTGCGTGCCGAGCCTCACCCGTATCGACGGAGCGGCCGAGCGCAACCAGGTGATGAGCGAGATCGTCGCCTGGCTCGGACGTGAACTGGGCGGCGACGGAGGCCGTCACCTGCGCGCCGTCAGCTGAGCGGCCCCGGCGCTGTCAGACGATCGCCAGCACCATCAGGATCACGAGCAGTATCGGTGTGCCGATGATCATGCTCGCGATCCCCGCCAGGGTCCCGGCCACTGCCCGCCCCGTGCCGCGATAACGGTTGGGCAGCGGTGCCGCACGTCGGCCCGTGGATATCTGGACAAGGGCGATCACGCCCAGTGTCGTCGCGACGAGCCCGAGGATCGCGCCCACACCCACCAGCGCCAACGGCAGCGCGACCATCGACGTGACCAGCGCGGTGGTGGCCATGGTGGAGTTCGGCCTCGCGTGCTCCATTCGGCCCACGTGCATCGGCAAGGGCGGTGTCACTGCGGTCGCCGCGACCGGTACGGGATACCAGACATCGGCAGCCGGAGGCAGCGGTGCGTCGCTCTCGGTGATCCCCCGTGGTGGCGGTGGAGGCGTGGCCGGTGTCGGTGTCACCCGCGAGTCGGCGTGGGAGTCCGCCGTTGCCGTGTCGTCGAGTACACGATCGCCCGGTGCTCGATCGGCCAGTTCTCGATCGCCCGGTGCTCGATCGCCCGGTTCTCGATCGACCGCTTCGGCATCGCCGGGTTCGGGATCATCATTGTGGAGCGGCCATCGCACGATCCGGTCGGTCATCGGGGGTGGTATCGACTCGGTGGGGTGATCGGTCCCCCGCATGGCGTACCTCCTGGCCGGCGGCCCCCGGGTGGCCGATTCCTCGATGCTGTCTGTTACCACTGCACCCGAAGAACATCACATACCGGTAACGGGTGCAGAACGTGCGATCGCCGCGCTCGGATGAATCGGACGCGGCGACGGCGTGTGGTGCGGAGGTTCGTGCGAGGACTCAGCCGCTGTGCTGATCACCCATGCTGGTCAAGGTGTCCACGGCGTTGGCGGAGAGCTTCCAGTTGGTGCCCACCCGCACGTAGTCGAGTTGGATGTCCACCGGTGCCGGAGCGTGCGGGCTGGCCACCGATACCGTTGCCACCGCGGTGCTCTGGCCCTGCTCGTTCACGTCGGTCACCGTATACACATCCGGTGTGTAGCCGGCGGCGTTGGAGGATTCGGCATACGCCTGGAACGCGCTGATGGTCTCCGGGTTGTTGGTGTCGATGGCACCTTCGAGTTCCTCGGTGGTACTCGCCGGGTCGACTGCGGTGCGCAGCGTGTTCTGCGCGTCCTCGGTGCTCAGGCCCAGCACGGCGTCCTTGGCGGTGCTGACTGCGCCGCTGACGGCATCGCGTGCCTGGCTGGCGGCCTCGCCGGCTGCCGAGGCGACTGCGGCAGATGCCTCGTTGGCGATGCTGCTGGCCGTATCGGATGCCTCGTCGGAGCAGGCGGCCGTGGCCAGGACGGTGGCGCCGGCAAGAATTGCCGCGGCAAGGGGCTTGCGAACCTTCATATCTCGTCTCCTCCTCTTGAGTAAGCCCACACTAACTCATGGCTCTGGCATGACAGGACGGCGGAATTAATCGGACCATGGTCCGGTTATGCCGGGTGACACATCCGCTCAGTGCGCAGGAGGCGCGACATGCAGTTCGGTATCTTCAGCGTCAGCGACATCACCGTCGACCCCACCACCGGGGTCGCCCCCACCGAGCACGATCGGATCACGGCGATCGTGGAGATCGCGAAGAAGGCCGAGGAGATCGGCCTCGACGTCTTCGCGCTCGGGGAACATCACAACCCGCCGTTCTTCTCGTCATCACCGACGACGACACTCGCCTACATCGCCGCGCAGACGCAACGGCTGCAGCTGTCCACGGCCACCACGCTCATCACGACCAACGATCCGGTGAAGATCGCCGAGGACTTCGCCATGTTGCAGCATCTGGCCGACGGTCGCGTGGACCTGATGCTGGGCCGCGGCAACACCGGCCCGGTCTATCCGTGGTTCGGTCAGGACATCCGGCAGGGCATCCCACTGGCAATCGAGAACTATCACCTGCTGCACCGACTGTGGACCGAGGACGTCGTCGACTGGGAGGGGAAGTTCCGGACCCCGCTGACCTCGTTCACGTCCACGCCGCGCCCGCTCGACGGGGTCGCGCCGTTCGTGTGGCACGGATCGATCCGTAGCCCGGAGATCGCCGAGCAGGCCGCGTACTACGGGGACGGCTTCTTCGCCAACAACATCTTCTGGCCCAAGGAACACTTCCAGCGACTCATCGGGTTCTACCGCGAACGGTACGAACACCACGGACACGGCGCTGCCGAGCAGGCGATCGTCGGATTGGGCGGTCAGTTCTACATCCGGAAGAACTCTCAGGACGCCGTCCGGGAATTCCGTCCGTATTTCGACAAGGCGCCGGTGTACGGGCACGGTCCGTCACTCGAGGACTTCACCGACCAGACGCCGTTGACGGTCGGCAGCCCACAGGAGTTCCTGGACAAGACGCTGTCGTTCCGGGAGAGCTTCGGGGACTATCAGCGACAGCTGTTCCTCGTCGACCACGCCGGGCTCCCGCTGACAACGGTGCTGTCCCAGCTCGACGAACTCGGGGCGGTGCTGCCGGAGCTGCGCGCGGGGTTCGAGGCCGGACGCCCCGCCGCGGTACCCGACGCGCCCACTCACGCTTCGCTCGTCGCGGCGCGCGACGCGGCTGCGGTCGACGACGCAGGTGAGCGGGCCCGGATATGACGGCGGTGGATGTGACGCGCATCGTCGCGGTCAACGCCGGACTCGGCGATCCGTCGTCGACTCGCTTGCTCGTGGACCGCCTCGCGGCGGCCGTCGTCGCGGCGCTCGAGGACGGTGCCGGGCAGACCGAGGTGACAGTGCTCGATCTGCGCGACCTCGCGATCGACATCGCCCGGTCGATGACCACGGGATTCGCGGTCGCCCCGGTGCGCGATGCGCTCGAGCAGGTCTATGCGGCCGACGCACTCATCGTCGCCACCCCGGTCTTCAATGCGTCCTACAGCGGTCTGTTCAAATCGTTCTTCGACCTCATCGAGGCGGAGCGTCTTCGGGGCACACCGGTGGTGCTCGCCGCGACCGGTGGCAGTCCACGGCACTCGATGGTGCTCGACCATGCGCTGCGCCCGCTGTTCGCCTATCTGCGCACGATCGTGTTACCCACCGCCGTGTACGCGGCCACCGAGGACTGGGCCGGCGCCACCGGCGACACCGCGCTGCTCACCGACCGCATCGAGCGGGCGGCCGGGGAACTCGCGGCCACGCTCGGAATGCGGTCGGGGCCCGCGGCGCCGACCGCCGACCGGCCGCGCACGGATAACGGCTCCCGGCAGTCGGCCGAGGAAGCCGGTATCGCGAACTTCGCGGCACTGCTCGGTCAACAGTCCTGAGGGTCGTTCACGCCTGACCGGGGACGTTGTGGCGCGGACTCAACCGCGCGGTCGGCAACGCCGGCGCCGGCAGATGTTGGATGTCGCCGGAGTAGCCCGTGACCTCGCCGAACCGATCGCTGTGGTCGGTCCACAGCTGGCGGAACCGCACGATGTCGTCGTGACTGCGGCCGAGAAAGTTCCACCACATGATGATCTGCTCGTCGAGCGGCGCGCCGCCGAGCAACACGACGAGAGCCGGTTGATCGGACTCGTTGCGCAGGTTCAGTGTGGTCGCACCGAGCCCGATGTAGCCGAGTTCGGTCGGCTGCAGCGGGGCGGCCGCGGAGTTCACGATTCGGATCGAGCCGGCGTCCACCAGCACACCGTGCTCATGCGCGGTGTCGATCGGGAGCTCGATCTGCGCGCCCGGGGACAGCCGCAGTTCCGCGCCGAGCAGCGGGGTGAAGGTGTGCACCGGTGACCGCTCACCGAGGAGCTCGCCCAGAAACACCCGGACCTCGACGCCGTCTCGCTCGAGTGCCGGTGGGATGTGGTGGGCGAAATCGCGCGGGGTGTCGGCCGCGGATTCCGGCAGCGCCACCCACAGTTGCACGCCGTGCAGGATCGTCGTGTCGGGAGTCGAGACCTCGGTGTGCGCGATCCCGTGCCCGGCGGTCATCAGGTTGAGTTCGCCGGGGCGCACCATCGCGTGAGTGCCCATGGTGTCGCGATGTTCGATCTCGCCGGAGAACAGCCAGCTCACGGTCTGCAATCCGGTGTGCGGATGGGGTGGCACATCCATCCCGCCGGTGGCCGAGACATCGTCGGGACCATAGTGATCGGCGAAACACCATGCGCCGATCAACGAGCGGCGTCGCTGCGGCAGGGTGCGATGAACCGTCATGGCGCGCGGGCCGCCCAGTGGGACGTCGCGGGCGGTGAGCACCTCCACCGTGACGGACCCGTCGGATGCCGCATCGCCGCGGTGAACGGTTGAGTGGCAATCGATCTCGTCGGGTCGCGGCTCCAGGTTGCTCATTGTTGCGGGCGCTCCACGTATTGTCCGGGTTCCTCGCAGTCAGTGTAGCGAGACGGGTGTCGTTGGCGAGTGAGGTGAACGTCGCGGAAAGTGACACGTTCGCCTCACTCGGCCTGCGGTCTGCTGGGGGGCTCGGCGGGGGTCGCCGGGCTCAGGAGATGGTCGTCGGATCCTCGAACGTCATCGTCAGCCGATCCACGGATGTCGTCATCAGTGCATGCCGGCTCAGGCGCAGCGTCCGCAGTTCGTCGGCGATCGGATGGTTGCCCAATGTCAGCCGTGCGCCGCCGAGTCGGGTGCGGGTGCCGGCAGTGGAGGTCAGCTTCCACGGGGTCATCCGCACCACCCCGTCGAGCTGCGAATAGGCATTGAGGACGGTGTCCTCGGCGTTGTCGGGCATGCGGATCCCCGGGCGGATGGTGAGATCGGCGATGAGATGCCCGTCGGCGGAGACCCGGCCGTGCCGGGTGGGGGAGTCGTGGTCCACGTCGAAGTCGGCCAGGGTCTTGGGGAAGCCCCAGATGCCCCGGCCGGCGGCGAGGGTGAAGTCGCCGTCCACCGGCAGATGGTGGATGAGTGCGCGCGCGTCGCCGCGGGCCAAAGACCGCAGCGCGGACAGCGGCGACGTGGCGGTCTGGCCGGGCTCCTCGACGAGGAAGCAGACGCCGAACTCGTTGTACGGACCGAGATCGCCGTCGATGTAGTCGACGAACACCAGCATGCACATCGTCCGCCCGGGTCGGAGTCGCAGCGGTCGCAGCTCGGTCGCCGGTGATCCGGCCGACCGCATCGCGTCGGTCACTGCGGCGGCATCGGCGGTGAAACCGGCGACGAAGCAGCGGGCGTCGCGGATCTCGACCGGCATCGTGACGGTGGTGCCCAGAACGTCATGGGTGGAGGCGGGCTGCGGCATCGGCGATACTCCTCGAAACTAGAACATGTTCTCATTCATCCTGCCACCTCTACGGCCCGCGAGCGAGAATCGCGCTCGGATCACCCCGGTGCCCCGGGTTCGGTCATCCGGCTGAACCACCGACGATCCGTGCGCAGGCGCCTGGTGCGTTGTGTCATGGTTGTCGGGGAATCGGTGGCGCCGCGGCGCCCGTGAGGCGGGCGCCGAGGGCCGCGATGTCGGGGCGAATGGGAGGACCGGTGGCAGCCGAGGATTGTTCGGTGGTCCGGGTGGGGATGGTCGACGACCATCCCTCGCCGGTGTGGGGAATCGAGCGCATCCTCGACCGTCAGCCCGATCTGGAGTTGGTGTGCTCGGCATCCACGGTGGGTGGCCTGCTGCAGCAGGACATCGACATGGACCTCGTCATTCTCGATCTGCGACTCGACGACGGGACGACGCCCGGCGAGAACGTCGCCCGGCTCACCGAGGAGGGGATCGGCACCGTCGTCTACACCTCGGGTGAGCATCCGGACCTGCTGCGGTCGGCTGCGCGGGCGGGCACGCTCGGCGTGGTGCTCAAGTCCGCCTCGGAGCGTGAGATCGTCGACGCGGTACGCGCGGCGTCGTCCGGGCACGCCGTGCTCACCACCGAATGGGCTGCCGCGATCGATGCCGACCCGGACCTTGCTGCGGTCGACCTGAGTCCGCAGCTTCAGCGGGTGCTCACCCTGTACGCCTCCGGCGAGACGTCCGCCGGGGTGGGTACGGCACTGGGCGTGACCGCGGAGACGGTGAACGAGTATCTCAAGCGCATCCGGCAGAAGTATGCGGCCGCCGGGCGCCCGACCCGAACGAAACTCGACCTGTTCAAACGCGCGGTCGAGGACGGCTGGTTGCCCCTTCCCGGTCGTCGGCCCGCACCGGCGCCCGACCGCTCGTCGCGCCGAGGTGGTATCGGTCGGACGACCGACTGAGGGCCGGCGGGCCGAGGCGGGCATCACATCGCGTCGTGGCGGCCAACGTTCCGACAGCCGGGTCGGTGCAGGTCATCGTGCGAGTCAGAACGACGGGCCGCTCGGATGCCGCGCCGTGTCCCCAGTTCTGGGTCTACCCCCGTCGGCCGTGACGACCTAATCTGCTGGTTCTGTGGTGCGGTCTTGTCGGGGGACTGGAGCGCCCGCATCAGCGGAACTGTTGGTGCCGAGCGGAGGTAGACAGATGACTGCGCGTTCTCGTACGCCGTATCCGGGTCCATCGACGCCTGCCCGCCCGGCCGGTCGGGACGAGATCCGGGACGCCGCGGCCGCCGGTCGGCCGGACCGGACCGTGGCCCGACTGTCGGACTACCGACACGCGGAAGGCGCGATGCCTGACCCACGACGACCGGAGCTCTCGTCCCGCGAGGTCGAGGTGCTGCTCGCCTGGCTGGCGGCTGAGTCGAAAGAGGAAGCGGCGGCCGCCCTGTTCATCTCGGCGTCGACGGTGAGCACTCATCTCGCGCGCATCCGTGCCAAGTACTCGGGTGTGGGTCGAGATGCGCCGACCAAGGCGCACCTGCTGGCCCGCGCCCTCCAGGACGGCTACACCAGCCTCGACCGCTGGTGAGTTCCCCGGCCGGGGAACTCACCGGGTCAGCGTAGGTCGCGGGCGATCGACGGCCAGGTCGCGTGCAGATCGTCCTGCCAGTAGCCCCACGAATGGGTGCCGGTGTTGCGGAACGTGACGTCGGCGGGGATCCGCAACTCGGCGAGACGACCCGCCATCTGTCGGCTGCACTGGTCGATCGCCACCTCGATGGCACCGCCCAGCAGGGCCTGATTGGCCAGGAAGAACGGATCGCCGTCGACAAACGGGTCCTCGAGCCGCTCGTGCGGGCCGGGTAGGCCGGTGCCCGAGGTCATGTAGATCTTCGTACCCCGCAGTTTCTCGGCGTTGAGGTACGGGTCGTTGGCCCGCCAGCCGGGGCCGTCGAGCGGGCCCCACATGTTCTCCAGGTTGCCCCCACCGCGGTCGGCGGTGACGAACCGGATGTACTGCTGACCCAGCGGGTCGCTGGTCCGGGCGCAGCCGCTGAACGCGGCGACCGAGCGGTAGAGGCCGGGGGCGGCGATGGCCAGATTGAACACCGTGGTGCCGGCCATCGAGATGCCGGCGACGGCATTGCGCCCGGTGGTGTTGAACTGTGCATCGATCAGCGGGGGCAGTTCCGTGGTCAGGAAGGTCTGCCATTTGTTGCGGCCGAGCACCGGATCGTCTCGTTGCCAGTCGGTGTAGTAGGAGAATGCGCCGCCGATCGGCGTGACGACGTACACATCCTTGTCGGCGAAGAACTGCTTGTAATCGGTACGCGCGTCCCACGTGGCCGAATCCTCGCCACCACCGGCGCCGTTGAGCAGATACAGCGTGGGGCTCGGCGTGGACCGGTCGCGCGGAGTGAGCACGGTGACCGGGATGGTCTTGCTCATCGCCGCCGAGTAGACGATGAGGGTGACCTGTTGCGGATCGTCGTCGTAGGTGCTCACGATCCGTGACTCCGGTGCCGCCGACGCGGTACCCATGCCCGCGCCCAACGTCGCGACGACCGCCGCGATCACCGACAACACCCCGACGATCAGACGCTGATGTCTCCCCACGATGCCCCAATCCAATTCCACTCGCCCAGATCCCCGTGCTGGGTGGCCGCCCAAGTCTAACGGTTGATCCGGAACGCCTGTGGACAGGCGACCGGGATTCACATGTTCGGCGGTAGGCTCGGTCGCCGCGAGTGTGTTGCGTACGCCGTGTGTGCGATCGGAGTCGTGGCGCGAGAGAAGCGCTCGCGACAGGGCCGGCGGCACCGGCCTGCGGCCCGGTGGGTGGCCGGAGGCACGGATTTGGTCCCCACCTGCGCTTTCCCCTACACTTGTGGGGTTGCCTGCGGCACTGACGTGCCGCAAATCGGCTCGCGAACCCACTGGGATGGCCGTCGTAAGACGAAAACCCCAGGCAGGCGCGTGTCCGGTGGGCAGCGGACCGTGTGCGTCGGGTCGGCAATCCGGCGGACATCAACATCCAGGTCAAGGAGATTGACGAGTGATTCAGCAGGAATCTCGCCTGCGGGTCGCCGACAACACCGGAGCAAAGGAAATCCTCTGCATCCGCGTGCTCGGCGGTTCCTCGCGGCGCTATGCCGGCATTGGTGACGTCATCGTCGCCACTGTCAAGGACGCCATCCCTGGTGGCAACGTGAAGAAGGGCGAGGTCGTCAAGGCCGTCGTCGTGCGCACCTCCAAGGAGCGCCGCCGTCCGGACGGAAGCTACATCCGTTTCGACGAGAACGCCGCCGTCATCCTCAAGGGTGAGAGCGATCCTCGCGGTACCCGCATCTTCGGCCCGGTCGGCCGTGAGCTGCGTGAGAAGAAGTTCATGAAGATCGTGTCGCTGGCACCGGAGGTGATCTGACATGAAGGTGCACAAGGGTGACACCGTGATCGTCATCTCGGGCAAGGACAAGGGCGCCAAGGGCAAGGTCATTCAGGCCTTCCCGAAGGAGCAGCGGGTCCTGGTCGAGGGCGTCAACCGAATCAAGAAGCACACCGCCGCCTCGGCCAACGAGCGCGGCGCATCCTCCGGCGGCATCGTGACCCAGGAGGCCCCGATCCACGTGTCGAACGTGATGGTCGTGGACTCCGACGGAAACCCGACCCGCGTGGGCTACCGCGTGGACGAGGAGTCCGGCAAGAAGGTCCGTATTTCCCGCAAGAACGGGAAGGACATCTGATCATGACTTCTACTGAAACCAAGACCCAGCCGCGCCTGAAGACTCGCTACCGCGAGGAGATCAAGGACGCGCTCAACACCGAGTTCGACTACGCCAACGTCATGCAGATCCCCGGCGTGGTCAAGGTCGTCGTGAACATGGGTGTCGGCGACGCCGCCCGCGACGGCAAGCTGATCAACGGTGCTGTCGAGGACCTCGCGCTGATCACCGGTCAGCGTCCGGAGATCCGTCGGGCCCGCAAGTCCATCGCGCAGTTCAAGCTGCGTGAGGGCATGCCGATCGGCGCCCGCGCCACCCTGCGCGGCGACCGGATGTGGGAGTTCCTGGACCGCCTCGTGTCCATCGCACTGCCGCGTATCCGCGACTTCCGCGGACTCTCCGACCGCCAGTTCGACGGCAACGGCAACTACACGTTCGGCCTCAACGAGCAGTCGATGTTCCATGAGATCAACATCGACAAGATCGATCGGCCGCGCGGTATGGACATCACCGTCGTGACCTCGGCGACCACCGACGAGGAAGGCCGGGCGCTGCTGCGTCACCTGGGCTTCCCGTTCAAAGACAACTCCGTGAAGGACAACTGATGGCAAAGAAGGCTCTGGTCAACAAGGCCAACAAGAAGCCCAAGTTCGCCGTGCGGGCCTACACCCGGTGCAACAAGTGCGGTCGTCCGCACTCGGTGTTCCGCAAGTTCGGTCTGTGCCGTGTGTGCTTGCGCGACATGGCGCACGCCGGCGAGCTCCCGGGCGTGCAGAAGTCCAGCTGGTAACTCCCGATTCTGTAGTACCAACCGGCGCCATATATACGCCGGTAACCACTACGGATTCGCAAGGTCTGCCGATCGGCCCCACCTCCATGACGGAGGTGGGGCCGATCGTGCTATCCGGCAGTCGGTTTGCGTCGCCGTCGTTCCTTGCGGTTGGGACCGTAGCTACGCGAGATGACTCGCGGGCCGACGTCCCGCACTCCCGGATCGGGCAGAACGCCCTTGACCGGTTGATGCACCGGCTCGAGCGCATACTCGTCATCCCAGGGGAATCGGCCCCAGTCGTCGGGCCACACCACCTGCAGCGCCGGGGCATCCGGGAACAGGACGTTGCTCACTCTCATGTCGTCCTTGTCGACGAGTTCGACGAGGCGTAGGGGCACATCCAGAGCGGCGACACAGATCTCTGTGCCGGCCTGCACGAATTCGGTCCAGTCGCACCGATGGAGCAGGTCCCCGAGTTCGTTGATCACCGCGCCTGAGGTCCCGGCGTCGAGGCCGTAAACGATGAGCTCGGGGATCGAATGCAGGGTCAGGCCGGTGGAATAGGCGAAGGCGCAGTCGGGTACCTCGCAGTCCTCCGAGCACTCGGCGCACAACTCCGAGACCGCGGTGACCGACCACCCGTGTGCTCGGATGCGATGAATCGTGTCCTGGACGAGCGGCTCGGGATGCCATCGGGGCAGCCCGCGGATTGCGGCGGCATGGTCGGACATGTTTCGCTCCTTTGTTCGAAGGTGCGATCCAGTAGAGCAGGACGGTCCGACAGGTTTGTCGAGCCGGGATCACCGGATGGGAGGGGCCGGGCCCACCGCCGTCAGCCCGCCGAGCATCGCGCGATCTCGGCGACCTCGTCCTCGGTCGGGGGACTCTTGGGATGGTGGCTCAAACACAGCGGAGTGCTCGTCTTGGCGAAGCCGTCACCCTCGGACGCGACGTAGAACACGCCGGTGCTCAGCCGCCCGACATCGCTGATCGAGCTGCCCTTGGCACGGGCGATCTCCTGGGCCGTGGCGATCTGCACCGGCGCATTGAGCATCCCGAAGAACTGGGTGGCGCAGTTCCCGGGGATCTTGGAGTTGAGTCCCTTGGGCGCCTGCGTGGCGAACACCAGGCCGAGGCCGTACTTGCGAGCCTGCGAGACCAACGCCACCGTACTGTGCAGGCATGCGGTGCCCCGGTCCGACGGTGCGTAGTTCTGTGCCTCGTCCATCACGAAGAGTCCGCCGAGGGGCCGGTCGCCGGCGGGATGTCGCTTGATCCACGCGAACAGCGCCATCTGCAGTTCGTTCACGAAGTTCTGCCGTTTGTCGTCGCCGACCAGGGCGGCGAGGTTGATCACCGAGATGCGGGCGCGATACCCCGCGGCCGGCGTGAGCAGGAGCCCGGGGTCGGCCGGGTCCCCGACGCCGCCGAATAGGGGATCGTAGGCACGGGCAGCCTTGAGGTTCTCGGCCATCTCGGCGGCGTACCGACGTGCTTCGCGCAGCCCGCTCACGTCGTCGGGCAGATCGGTCAACAGATCGATGAATTCGACGATCCCGCCCGAACGCTGCCGACCGAAGTACCGCAGCGCATCCATCAGCACCGCGCGGGACTGGGTGGCCTTGGCGGTCTTGCCGCCGACCATCGCCCTCGGTATGAGTCCGGCCACCGCCGATTCGACCGCGGCCTCGAATTCGTCGGGGTCGTCGGCGACGTCGGCGAGGTCGGGGAGTGGGCGAAAACTCAACGGCCGACCCGACGATCTGCCCGGGGTGAACACCACCACCTCGGTGCCGGAGAGGTAGTCGGCGGCCTTCTGCCGCTCGCCCGCATCCGCCCAGCTGCGCTCGCCGTCGGGCCACGCGAACCCGAGTCGCGACAGGTCGTTGTTCACATCGAGGACGATCGATGAAACACCCTGTAACGCAGCCTCTTCGACGATCCGGCGGATCAAGACGGTCTTGCCGGATCCGGATCCGGCAAAAATGACGGCGTGCTTGCGCAAGGCCTCGAGGTCCACCGTCACCGGGCGCTGCGAGCCGACCGTGGTGCCCAGCGGGATCACTGCGGGGCCGAGGTCCGCAGCCGCGGTCGGCGGCAGTGGGCTCGTCTCGGGGCGTGCGGCTGCGCCGAACACGACGCTGGTGGCCGGCTCGCTCAGCGCGGACACGGCGTAGCGGTCGCCGCTGCGGGCCGGTGTGGGCCGCTGTGGCGCGGCATCGTGGCGAGCGGCCCGGCCGGCGGCGACCGGCGTGCGGTCATCGGCTGGTGCCGACGGTGCGGCGCGGGTCGCCACCGTACGAGAGGCCGGTTCCAGGATGTCCCGGATGAACCCGATGCGCGCCGCCGGGTTGCGGCGTGCCGTCCATTCGCTGAGAAATTCCGAACGCTCCGAACGTATCCGGGCGAGTGCGGTCAGGAGCTTGATGTCGTCTTCGGTCCAGGCCAGCACGTGCCCGCCGCGCGCATGGAGTTCGGCGACCATCTCCTGGGTCTTCGCACCCGACGGCCAGGGATCACGGCGGAGGATCACCAGCGTCCGCGCGGCGCTGCCGAGCGAGAGACCGGCCGCCGTGGTCGCGTTGGCCAGCCGCGCCTGTACCGAGCGCGGGTGTGTCGCCGAGACCGCGCGAAAGCTCCACGACTCCTCGGCGTCGGTCTCCGGATCGAGAATGCGGGTGATGCGGCCGTGCAGCACCGCCTTGGGGCTGGGCTTCGGATCCTGCGCGAAGGCCGCTCCGGCGTCGCCGAGAGCCTCGATCCATGAGGCCAATCCGGCCTGGAGCAGCATCGGGACCACCCGGTCCTCGTCCTCGGGGGTCAGGGCGGGCGCCGCGTCGGCCGTCGTCACCAGCTCGGCAAACCGCTGATCGAGTTGCGCCAGTTCGGGTTTGTCCTCGGTGGTCGAGCTGTGTTCGACCGGCTCCGAGGCGGCCAGCGACGTCATCTCGGCGAAGGCGTCGGCGCGTAGACACGTCCCGATGTGGCGGTCGACGGTCCGCATCAGCTCCCGGGGCGTGAAATCGACCGACGTCGCGAGTGCGGCATCGGTGACCGGCCAGGTGGGATACGGCGGCGTGAAGTCGGCGTCGGCGAAGCACGGCGCAAACCGCTTGGCCAACAAGGTTCGGCCGAAGTCTGCCGAGGCGGGGCGTTGCAGTCGTGGTGGTTGTCGGAACCGGTCCATCGCCGATGCCATCACGTGGGCTTCCAGGTACTCCCAGGCAGCCGTGATCGAGGAGACCACGGCGGCGGTCCGGCTCATCGTCTCGCGGATCGACATCAGGCCATGGGCCACCTTCTCGACGGAGTTCTCGTCATGCCGGTTCTCGGACTTGGCCGCCTCGATCAACGTGTCGATCTGATCGATGGCCAGCACCGCCGCATTGTCGAAAGCGATGATCCGGGAGATGTTCTCGACGATCTCCTGGTAGCCCAGACGTGCGTTGCGGATTCCCCACTGCGCCAGCTCTTCGCCGTCGTCGACGTCGAGGTGGAGGAATGCCTCGCCGAGATCTTTGGTCGCGAAGTCATCGGCCTCGGTCAGCACCAGCGCCCGCAGGATGTGTTGTGAGCGTCGACGATGACGCGAGTGCTTGGTGTAGACGGCGGTCACGTAGCGGTCCAGGATCTCCGGCGTCACCGAGGTCTCCCCGGTCACCGCGGCCAGGTCGTCGACGCCGACGCCGGTGGCGGTCCCGAGTCGGTGCAGCAGCTGGGCCAGTTGGGAGCGATGCGTCGGTGTGGGACGGCTGAGGTCCTCCAACATCGCGACGAGCACCGAACGCCAGAAGTCCTCGCCGTCGAGCAGTTTCACCAGAAAGAAGTATCCGCCGGCGTCGTGCACCCTTTCCCGCACCTGGCCGAGGAGATGTGTCTTCCCGGCACCCGCGGGTCCGCGCACGGCGACGCCGAGTGGGCTGGCCGCCTTGCTGCGTCGCGCGTCGGCGAAGGCGCGCATGATGTCACCCACGGTGGACTCGTGTAGTCCGGCCACGTGCAGGGGCGCCTGCGGTCCCCACACGTCGTCCGGGGTGGCGGCCCAATCGAGTCGAATGGATTCCAGCGCCTGGCGGGTCCGATCGTCCATCACTGCTCCTCGATGGCGAAGAGGTGACACTCCTGAGTGCCCACCACGACGGCGGCCGCCCGATCGGAGTCGCCCAGTAGGGCGCGATCCTCCTGCGGGATCAGACTGACGCCTGGCGTGCGCTGCATGTCCACCAGGGCGTCATCGAAGGTGGTGGTGTCCACGTCGGCGAGCGCGGCGCGCAGCGCTGCCACGGACAGCCATGCTCCGGGTCGTGCGGCCATCGCGGCGTAGGCGCCGCGGATGCGGCCGGGCAGGTTGGGCGCGGCTTGCCCGGTGGCGCCGGCCGTATCGTCCGGCCGGAACACCTCGAACAGCCGGAGGTCCTCGGCGGCGAGGTAGCGTCCGATAGCGGCCATCACGGTGTACAGCGCGCGGATCGGCGGCTGCGCACCTTTCGGGGGTTGCTCGGCGAGTTCGCGTGCACACCATGCCCACCCGCGGTCGGTCAGGATATGTACGAAGCTGTTGCGTGGCCCTTTCACCGAGTCGATGAGCCCCAGGTGGTTCAGCGTCTCGCGGCTGCGCTTGGTCAGTTCGGGTGCGTAGTGCCTCAGCTCGGGGTTGGGGACCTCGCGGGCCTGCGACATGAGCACGAACAGCACCGCGCTCTGCGACGGTGTCAGCGACACGTGTTCCATCGTCAGTGATTCCTTCCGAACGTGGACGGGTGCGGCGAGGTCGGTCCACCGCGTTCGACGAGTGCGTCGTGGATCTCGCCGACGACGCGGCCGACGTCGGCGATTACCTGCTCATTGGTGTAGCGCAACACGAGGCAGCCGTGACGCTGCAGCGCGTTGTCGCGGGCTCGGTCGGCAGCGTACTTGGCCGGTTCGCGATGGTCGGCGCCGTCGACCTCGACGACGAGGCGTTCGGCCTGCCAGTGCAGATCGACGATGGCCATCGGCAGTAGCGGGTCCACGTCGTCGACGCGGCGGTTCCAGCGTCGCCGTGCGGCCCATGGGCAACCACTCAGCGCCCGTTCGAGTGTCTGTTCGGCAGCGCTGTGGGGTGCCGGCATGCCTTCACGACGTCTGATCGTGATCGTCGGCGACGGGGCGGACCCGGCTGCGGCGTGCGTGCTGGTCGTCGACACCGAGGGTCCATGCCGACGTACCGGGGCGCAGCGGGTCACCTCGGGCAGTGTGTCGGCCGGAATCCAGACGGTGACGTTGCCGTGTTCGGCGACCCACCCGACACCGGCGGCGACCGCTGATTGTGCTGCGGCGTCGAGGTCCGGCGGCGCGGTGACGGCGAGTACGACGTCGTCGCGACCGTACGCCCGCCGTAGCAGACGGATGAGTCCGCGGGCTCGATGTGCAGGTGCCGGTGTGGACCGCGGCGCTGATCGGCTGGCTGCCGCGCGTGCCAATTCGACGACGAATGGTCGGTAGTCGGCGTTGGCGTGGCACAGATCTCGGGCGCGCGACTCGGCCACGGCCACATCGAGGGCGGGCATGGCCGTGACGTCGGTGTCGAGCCATGCCGGTGCGAGCGACAGCACGATGCGTTCGAGGGCATCGAGGATGTCCTCGACGACACCCCGTGCCGACGGGGGCGTCGAACCGCAGTAGGTCATGATTATCGGCAGTTCGTCGCCGATCTCGGCCACCAGCACGTCCACGTCGTCGCGCCGCACATCCGTGAGCCGCAGGACACGTCCCGGCCGCCGTGCGCGGGCGATCCAGTCGCTGTGCCCACGTGTCCCCGTGTGCCACTCCGCGGAGGCCGGGGGCGGGGGCGGGGGCGCTGGGATCATCGTTGAGAAATATAACGGTTGCCGCCGAACGGGGCTCACCGATCCGCGCGGTGGGCACGGCGTGCCGCCGGCGCATGGGCGCCCCGACGTCGATCAGCTGGTCACCACGGTGAGCAGAACGGCCGAATCCTGTTGTGCCAGCAGGCCATGACGCTCGTTCGGGATGCCGAGCAGGTCGCCGTCGACACCTTCCCACTTCTCATTCGCCGTACTCAGCGTGACGTGACCGCGCAGGATCTGCAGACTCGCCTCACCCGGACTCTCGTGCTCGGCCATCCGGCTGCCGGCGACCAGGGCGATGACGGTCTGACGCAGATGGTTGTCGGCACTGCCGTACAGGGTCTGCGCGGCGCGCCCGCTGCTGGCGGAGTGCGCGGTGGTCAGGAGCTGGTCGACGAGTTCAGGTAGGCGGGTGGCATCCATACCGTCAACTCTCGCACCGTCTCCGGCGACGAGCGACCGTTCTGGTCGAACTCTGCACGGCGGCCGGTCCGGCATCACACTGCGACGCGCAGGATGCGGTCGTCCCCGGGCGCCGGACGCCCACGCCCGTCGGTGTTGCTGGTGCTCACCCACAGCGATCCGTCGGGGGCCGCGGCCACTGCGCGCAGCCGCCCGTAGGTGTCGGTGAACAGCCCCCGCGGATCGCCGACATCACTCTCGCCCGACGCATCGTCGATGGGAATCCGCCACAGGCGCCGACCGCGCAGGGCAGCCATGTAGGCGTGCCCACCGACGATGGCCAGCCCGGCGGGGGAGGCCTCGCCGGGCGGCCAGGTGACCACCGGGGAGATGAAGCCCGGGTCGTCGGATTCACCCTCGAACTCCGGCCAGCCGTAGTTGCCACCACGCACGATCAGGTTGAGTTCGTCGCGACGGTCCTGACCGAACTCGCTGGCCCACAGCCGCCCGGCGGCGTCGAAGGCCAGGCCTTCGTTGTTGCGGTGCCCCGTCGACCACACCTCGTTGCCGAAGGGATTGTCCGGTGCGGGGCGCCCGCCGTCGTCGACGCGCAGGATCTTCCCGTTGAGTGCGTTCACATCCTGGGCGACGTCGGGCTGGGCCGCGTCGCCGACGGCCACGTAGAGGTAGCCGTCGGGTGCGCGCACCACGGCGCCCCCGTGGTGATTGAACGCTGTGTCGAGCCCGGTGATCAGTGGCCGCGGATTCGAGACCCGTGCGCCGTCGAACTCCATCCGCACCAGCCGGTTGTCGCGCGCGGTGGTGTAGTAGACGAACACCGCGTCCTCGTCCGGACCGATCGAGATGCCCTGCAGGCCCCCTTCGCCGCGCGGGGCGGCGTCGGACACATCCCCGACCGTCCGGACCGCGCCGTCGGGAGTGACGCGCACGATGGTGGCGTCGTCACGTTGGGTCACCAGGGCGGAGCCGTCACGCAGGAACGCGATGGCCCACGGCACGTTCAGCCCCTCGGCGACCGTCCCGGTCACCACGGGATCGCCCGCACCCGACGGCGGGAGATCGGGTGCGGGCGAGTCGGGTGTGGAGGTCGGTGGTGGCGACGGGTCGGCCTCGGTGCAGGCGGCGACGACCAGTGCCAGTCCCGACACCGCTCCGGCGGTCAAGAACTGTCGGCGGTCCATGACACCGATGGTGCCCGAATTGTCGGATGCGTGCCTGCGCCCGCAGGCTGCCGAACCGCAGCCGGTCGGCTACGCGGGTCGTCTCGCAACACGCGGGTCCGCAACGAAGGCGCGGCTCGTCGACCGCTCGCGCGACCCGAGCCGACCCGCGCGATCCGAGTCCACCCGCGCGTTGACCATCCGCCGCCACCCGCTCTGGCGCCGACCGGATAACGTCGCCGAGGTGACGGCGAAGATAATGGCCGCGATCTGGGACGACGATCCGACAGCGGTGTTGCTGACCGGCGAATTCCGCGACGCATGCGCCGCGGCCGGCGCGAGGCGCCTTCAGGTGAACGTGAGTGACGCCGCGGTCGCCGGGGCGATGCGGATCAGTGAACTCGATCCGCCGATCGACGCGGTGGTGAGTGTCTGGGCCGACGATGCGTCCGCTGTGCTCGACCTGCTCGATGCCCGGGTGCGCACGTTGGCTGCCTGGCAGGTCGCCGAACGCGCCCCGCTCGATCCCGCATTGCCCGCCGACGGCACCCGGATCGATGCCCTGGCCAACCTCGCCTTCCTGCGCCGACCGCGCGACCTGCCACGGGCCGAGTGGTTACGCATCTGGCTCGACGACCACACCCGGGTCGCCATCGACACGCAGGCGACGTTCGGCTATACCCAGAACATCGTCGAACGGGCGCTGACCCCGGATGCCCCGGTGGTCGACGCGATCGTCGAGGAGTTGTTCGCAATGGCCGCGGTGTCCGACGTACACGCGTTCTACGGCAGCGGGGGAGATCAGGCAGAGCTCGAACGTCGCATGACGCGGATGCTGGCGAGTGTTGCGCGGTTCGGTGCGCACCAGAATCTGGACGTGGTGCCGACGTCGCGGTACGACTTCGAGGTCGGGCCGCGGTGATCTCGATACGCTCGCTCGCCCAGGGGCTCGCGGGCTGCTCGATCACCAGCAGGGGCGGCCCGTGCCGGTTGAGCAGCGCCGTGCGAGCGGGCGTCGCGAAGGGGCATCGCAACCCCCGAACGCACCGATTTGGGTCTGGCCAGCCAATTCTCTACACTTGAACGGTTGCCTGCCCCGCTGCAGGCCGCTCACCACAACTGAACAGTCGCCGGTGCTGGTGAAAAGCCAGGGGCATCGGCGGCGAGAACCTTATGCACAACTATCCACTTCGTGGAAGGCCCACCGCAGGTCAGGGATCATTTTCCCGCGTCCGGCGCTGTATGGGAACCGCTACGAGAAAGGTTGACGGTCAACCATGACCATGACTGACCCGATCGCAGACTTCTTGACACGTCTGCGTAACGCCAATTCGGCGTTCCACGACGAGGTGGTCCTGCCGTCGTCGAAGATCAAGGTGAACATCGCCGAGATCCTCAAGCGCGAGGGCTACATCACCGACTACCGCACCGAAGATGCGGAGATCGGCAAGAACCTCGTCGTGTCCCTCAAGTACGGCCCGAGCCGTGAGCGCAGCATCGCTGGTCTGCGCCGCGTGTCCAAGCCGGGTCTGCGGGTGTATGCAAAGTCCACCAACCTGCCCAAGGTGCTGGGCGGCCTCGGCGTGGCCATCATCTCCACGTCGTCGGGTCTGCTCACCGACCGCCAGGCAGCCAACCAGGGCGTGGGCGGCGAAGTCCTCGCCTACGTCTGGTAAGGGGAGGCCTACAAATGTCGCGAATCGGTAAGCACCCCATTCAGATCCCGGCCGGAGTCGACGTCACGATCGACGGCCAGGACGTCAAGGTGAAGGGCCCCAAGGGTGAGCTGAGCGTCTCCCTGGCAGAGCCGATCACCGTCGTCAAGGAAGACAACGCCATCGTTGTCAGCCGGCCGAACGACGAGCGCCGCAACCGTTCCCTGCACGGCCTGAGCCGCACGCTGGTGAACAACCTCGTCATCGGCGTCACGCAGGGCTACACCACGAAGATGGAGATCTTCGGTGTCGGCTACCGCGTGCAGGCCAAGGGCAGTGACCTCGAGTTCGCCCTCGGCTACAGCCATCCCGTGCCGATCGAGGCGCCCGAAGGAATCTCCTTCGCCGTGGAATCGCCCACGAAGTTCTCGGTCTCGGGTATCGACAAGCAGCAAGTCGGCCAGATCTCGGCGAACATCCGCCGCCTGCGTCGTCCGGACCCCTACAAGGGCAAGGGCATTCGCTACGAGGGTGAGCAGATCCGTCGCAAGGTCGGAAAGACGGGTAAGTAAGCCATGAGTGATACCGCAACCAAAACCGTTCGCAAGCCGCTCGGCAAGGACGTGTCGACGCGTCGTCGCACCGCGACCGCCAATCGGCACTTCCGTCTTCGCAAGAAGGTCAGCGGCACCCCGGAGCGCCCGCGTCTGTCGGTCAAGCGCAGCTCGCGTCACATCCACGTCCAGCTGATCGACGACCTGGCCGGCAAGACCCTGGCCGCGGCGTCGTCCATCGAGGCCGATGTGCGCTCGCTCGACGGCGACAAGACCGCCCAGGCACGCAAGGTCGGCGAGCTGATCGCCGCCCGCGCGAAGGCAGCCGGTGTCGAGACCGTCGTGTTCGACCGTGGTGGCAAGGAGTACCACGGCCGGATCGCCGCGCTCGCCGACGCCGCCCGCGAGGGAGGGCTGACCTTCTGATGACCATCTACACCAGCTACACCAACATGACCGGAGGGAACCTCTGATGCCCGGACGTCAGCGTGACGGCGGAAACGGACCCGCCGGAAACGACAACAACGCCGCCACCGGTGGCAACAACGACCAGCGCGGCGAGCGTCGCGGCCGTGGTCGTCGCGACGACCGCGGCGGCCGTGATCGCGAGGATCGCAACCAGCTCGAGCGCGTGGTCGCCATCAACCGTGTCTCGAAGGTGGTGAAGGGTGGCCGTCGCTTCTCCTTCACCGCGCTCGTGGTGGTCGGCGACGGCCAGGGCATGGTCGGTGTCGGCTACGGCAAGGCCAAGGAAGTCCCGGCCGCGATCCAGAAGGGCGTCGAAGAGGCTCGCAAGAACTTCTTCCGCGTGCCGCTGATCGCCGGCACCGTGACCCACCCGGTCCAGGGCGAGGCCGCCGCAGGTGTCGTGATGCTCCGTCCGGCCAGCCCCGGTACCGGTGTGATCGCCGGTGGCGCGGTGCGTGCCGTGCTGGAGTGCGCGGGCGTGCACGATGTGCTCGCCAAGAGCCTCGGCAGCGACAACGCGATCAACGTCGTCCATGCGACCGTTGCCGCGCTGAAGATGCTGCAGCGTCCCGAAGAGGTCGCCGCACGTCGTGGTCTGCCGATCGAAGATGTCGCTCCCGCGGGCATGTTGCGTGCCCGTGCCGGACAAGGAGTCTGATCACCATGGCAGAACTCAAGATCACCCAGGTCAAGGGCACCATCGGTACCAAGAAGAACCAGCGTGACAGCCTGCGGACCCTCGGACTGAAGGGCATCCGCAAGTCGGTCACCCGCGAGGACACCCCGATCAACCGCGGCCTCATCAACGTGGTTCGGCACCTCGTGACAGTCGAAGAGGTCAAGCAATGACAATCAAGCTCCACCACCTTCGCCCCGCTCCGGGTGCCAAGACCGACAAGACCCGCGTGGGTCGCGGTGAGGCGTCCAAGGGTAAGACCGCCGGACGCGGCACCAAGGGCACCAAGGCACGTAAGAACGTGCCCGCCGCCTTCGAGGGTGGCCAGATGCCGATCCACATGCGGTTGCCGAAGCTCAAGGGTTTCAAGAACAACAACCGGGTCGAGTATCAGGTCGTCAACGTCGGTGACATCGCTCGTCTGTTCCCGCAGGGCGGCGCCATCGGTGTCGACGAGCTCGTCGCCGCTGGTGCGGTTCGTCGCAACCAGCTCGTCAAGGTGCTCGGCGACGGGGACCTCGGCGTGAAGGTCGACGTCACCGCCAACAAGTTCACGGCTTCGGCCAAGGAGAAGATCGCTGCTGCCGGTGGCAGCGCGACCGAACTCTGAGTTGTCTCACCCGACGCCGACGGGCGGCTCACGGATCACCGTGGCGCCGTCCGTCGGCGTCGGTTCGCCGCTGTCGGTTCGGACAAGCCCGGCACCGGGCCGTCGCGCTGACGAGCACCGATGACGTGACTGTTAGAGTTCAAGCGTTGTCTTGACGCTTCGATCAACGTCGATTGCCGAGCACGTGGGGGATGCGAGTCCTTGTCGCGTGGTCGTTCCTAGGAGGAGTTAGTGTTTTCCCCCCTCGTCGCGGCCTTTAGGACGCCCGATCTGAGGAAGAAGATCCTCTTCGTCATCGGCATCGTCGTGCTGTATCGACTGGGTGCGACCATTCCCTCGCCCGGCGTCGACTATCAGACCGTCCGGGCATGCCTCGACGAGGTGTCGCAGGGCGATTCGGCGAACATCTACTCGCTGATCAGCCTGTTCTCCGGCGGCGCGCTGCTGCAGCTGTCGGTGTTCGCGATCGGCATCATGCCCTACATCACGGCCAGCATCATCGTTCAGCTGCTCACCGTGGTCATCCCGCGGTTCGAGCAGCTGCGCAAGGAAGGTCAATCCGGCCAGGCCAAGATGACGCAGTACACCCGCTACCTCACGGTGGCGCTGGCGTTGTTGCAGTCGACCGGAATCGTGGCGCTGGCCGACCGGGGACAGCTCCTCGCCGACTGTTCGGTCGGCGATCAGATCATCAACGACCAATCCATCTTCGGGCTCGCGATCATCGTGCTCGTGATGACCGCCGGCGCGTGTGTCGTGATGTGGTTCGGCGAGCTCATCACCGAGCGTGGCGTCGGCAACGGCATGTCCTTGCTGATCTTCGCCGGTATCGCCGCACGTATTCCGGCCGAGGGCCGCAACATCCTGGACACCCGCGGTCCGCTGGTGTTCTCCCTGGTGTGTGTCGCCGCGCTCCTGATCGTGGCCGGTGTCGTGTTCATCGAGCAGGGGCAGCGCCGCATCCCGGTCCAGTACGCCAAGCGCATGGTGGGCCGCAAGATGTACGGCGGTTCCTCCACCTACCTGCCGCTGAAGGTCAACCAGGCCGGCGTCATCCCGGTGATCTTCGCCTCATCGCTGCTCTATCTGCCGCAGCTCATCCTGCAGCTGACACAGGACCCCACGGGGGAGCAGTCCAGCTGGCAGCGCTACATCAGTGAGTACCTGACCGATCCGGGCAGCTGGGTCTACATCGTCGTGTACTTCCTGATGATCATCTTCTTCACGTACTTCTACGTCGCGGTGACCTTCAACCCCGAAGAGCGCGCCGAGGACATGAAGAAGTACGGCGGCTTCATCCCGGGTATCCGTCCGGGCCAGCCGACCGCCGACTACCTGGGCTACGTGTTGAGCCGCATCACACTGCCGGGCTCGATCTACCTGGGTATCATCGCCGTACTGCCAAACCTGTTCCTCGAGATCGGTAACAGCGGTGGTGTGCAGAACCTGCCATTTGGGGGCACGGCCGTCTTGATCATGGTCGGCGTGGGTCTGGACACGATGAAGCAAGTCAACAGTCAATTGATGCAACGTAAGTACGAAGGATTCCTGAAGTGAGACTCGTCATTCTCGGCCCCCCCGGTGCCGGCAAGGGTACCCAGGCGGAACTGCTGTCCGAAGCGATCGGCATCCCGCACATCTCCACCGGAGACCTCTTCCGTGCCAACATCTCCCAGGGAACCGCGGTGGGTATCGAAGCCAAGCGCTACCTCGATGCCGGCGATCTGGTTCCCTCCGAGATCACCGTGGACATGGTCCGTGCCCGGGTCGCCGAACCCGACGCCGCGAAGGGCTTCATCCTCGACGGTTTCCCGCGCTCGACCGAGCAGGCCGACGCGCTGAAGGAGATCCTCGCCAAGCTCGACACCGGCCTCGATGCGGTGCTGTCGTTCGTCGTCGACACCGATGTCGTGGTGGAGCGGATGATGGCCCGAGGTCGCGCCGACGACACCGAAGAGGTGATCCGCAACCGGATGGCGGTGTACACCAAGGAGACCGCCCCGTTGCTCGAGTACTACGACGACGAGGTCAAGACCATCGACGCCGTCGGTGATGTTCAGGACGTCCACCAGCGTGTGCTGAGCGCGCTGGGCGCGGGCGTGTCCTGATCGCCATCGCTGCTGCGTACCTCGGTCGTTCGCATGGCTTTTCGTAAACCCAGGCCCGTCCCGTTCCGGACACCCGGCGAGGTCGACGCGATGGCGGCCGCGGGTGCGGTCGTCGGCGCCGCGCTGGTGGCGGTCCGCGATGCCGCCACCGTGGGCGCCACCACCCTCGATCTCGACGATGTCGCCGAGGCGGTGATCCGGGATGCCGGTGCGATCCCGTCCTTCAAGGGCTACCACGGCTTCCCCGGATCGATCTGCAGTTCGGTCAACGATGTCGTCGTGCACGGGATCCCCTCCGCGGATGTGGTCCTCGCCGAGGGCGATCTGGTGTCCATCGACTGCGGGGCGATCCTCGACGGTTGGCACGGGGACTCCGCGTGGACATTCGGGGTCGGCGAACTCTCCACCGCCGACGCCGAACTGTCCGAGGCCGCCCGGCTGTCGATGGAAGCGGGTATCGCGGCGATGGTCGACGGCGCGCGGTTGACCGACATCTCCCATGCGATCGAACTCGGTACCCGCGCTGCCGAACAGAAGTTCGGCCGCTCGTTCGGCATCGTCGCGGGCTACGGCGGTCATGGCATCGGCAGGGAGATGCACATGGAGCCGTTCCTCGCCAACGAGGGCAAACCCAATCGTGGTCCGCGGCTGGTGATCGGTTCCACCCTTGCCATCGAACCGATGCTCACCCTCGGCACCACCGAGACGAGCGTGCTCGACGACGACTGGACCGTGGTCACCGACGATGGGTCGCGCGCGGCGCACTGGGAGCACACCGTGGTGGTCACCGGGGACGGGCCGCGGATTCTCACGACCCGACCGAACTGAGCGCTCGCCTGCGTTGATCGCCGGTGAGCGCCATGCTCCATTGTTACCCTGACCTCCAGGTATTCTCGGACCCGGACGGTGAGCGATGGCCACGATCGACGAAGCGGCCGCCGACGCAAACGCAGTCGACGGCGTCGGCGCGACGGTCGCGACTGCGCGCCGCGTGCTCGTCCGCCTGCCGTTCACGATCGGACTGTGGTGTCTGATCCTGGTCGTCGGGGTGGCCACCGGGTCGCTGTGGGGATCGGCATCGGACAAGACCTGGTACTCCCAGGTCGCCTACGGTGTGCCGGCTCTCGGCGACCATCGGTGGTGGACTCTGCTGTCCGCCGGCGTGGTGGAGACGAGCCCCGGGACGTTTGTGGTCGCGTTGATCGCCGTGGCGGCCGGAATCGGCTGGGCGGAATGGCGTCTGGGAACCGCGCGCGTGCTCGCGGTCGCGGTCGGTGGCTTCGTGGTGGTCGAGCTCATCTGCGCATTTCTGTTGTGGCTGTTGACGCGTGGCGCATTGTCGTGGGAATGGGCCGACCGGCTCGCCGACACCCGCACTGTCGGGGTGATGACGATGGTGATCTGTGCGGTGGCGGTCGCGACGGCCACGGTGCGCTCACCGTGGCGACTTCGACTGCGCGCATCGCTCGCCGCCGCCGTCGCCATCACTTTTCTCTTCGAGGGGACACTGGCCACCGCGGAGTACGTGATCGCCGTCGCGTTGATGCTCTGGGTCGGCGAGAAATGGTTCAGTACAGGGGAGAAGGGTTTCTTCGCACGAACCCGGCGTGAGGTCCGTCTGCTCGCCTGCATCGGCGTGCTCGTCATCGCCGCGGCGAGCCTCGTGGTGTGGATGTTCCCGACCGACGGTCCGTTCGGGCCGACCGACGCGGCCGACGAGGACTCGTTCTGGTCCGTCCTCGTCGGCGTCGTCATCAATGTCGCGATCGCCGATCAACTGCGCCGGGGCCGTCGGTGGGCGTGGTGGGTCGCGATCGTCGTCGGCTCGCTGACCGTGGCGGTCACGCTCGTGGTACTCGTTCTGGTCGTCGTCACGAGGGATTTCGGTTCGCAGGGGTCGGTCACCGTGGGTACGTCGTTGCTGTGGGCGGTCGAACTGGCCATCCTGATCCCGGGTCGGTTCGCCTTCCGAGTGCCATGGCGAGTCCGGTATCAGGGACCCACCCACGGCGAGGAACCGGTGACGGTGGTCAAGGAGTTACTGCACGACCACGGCGGCGGCACGATGTCGTGGATGATCACGTGGCCCGGGAACGAATACCTGTTCTCCGAGAACGGAACCGGCGTCGTCACCTATCAGAATCACCTGGGTACGATGCTGGCGCTGGCCGATCCCGTCTGCTCCGACGACGGCCTGGTGCCCGCGGTACAGGGGTTCATCGACCTCGCCGAGCGCAGCGGCAAGACCCCGTGCTGGTTCTCCGTCGGCGCGGGTACCGCGCGGGTGGTCGAGGAATCGGGTTGGCGCAGCGTGCAGATCGCCGAGGACACGATCGTCGACCTGCCCGATCTCGAATTCAAGGGCAAGAAGTGGCAGCACGTCCGCTCAGCGCTCAACAAGGCCAAGAAACAGTCGATCTCGTGCCAGGTGACACACCTGGCAGGCGAACCGTTCTCGATCAAGGCGCAGGTACGCGCGATCTCCGAGGAGTGGGTGGGCGACAAGGGCTTGCCGGAGATGGGGTTCACCCTCGGCAGCGTCGACGAGGCGATGGACCCGGAGGTGCGGGTGGCCCTGGCGCTCGACGAGGAGGGGAGCGTGCACGGTGTGTTGTCGTGGCTGCCGGTCTACGCTCCGGGCGGCGCGGTGCGTGGCTGGACCCTCGACATCATGCGTCGCCGCACCGACGGTTTCGGGCCGGTGGTCGAGTATCTGATCGCATCGTCCGCGGTCACCTTCAAAGATGAGGGTGCACAGTTCATCTCGCTGTCTGGCGCGCCGCTGGCGCGCGGCGACGAGGACGACACGGAGACCGAGCGGATGGATCGGGTCCTCGACAGTCTCGGTGCGGCGATGGAACCTTTCTACGGTTTCCGCTCGTTGCACGTGTTCAAGAAGAAGTTCAACCCGCGCTACGAGCCGGTGTATCTCGCCTACCGCGACGAGGCAGATCTCCCGCGCATCGGGCTGGCGATCTCTCGGGCGTACCTGCCGGATGCGACACCCGGTCAGCTGCTACGGCTCGCGGCCTCGCGCAACGACTGAGATCGCCGGTGTCCGGCCGGAAGTCAGCTCACGACGGCCGACGCCGCAGCCGAGGTTCGGATGCGGTCGGGCCGGGTGTAGAGCACCATCGACTCGCCCCGCGAGAATCCGACGAGGGTGATGCCGCGATCGTCGGCCAGGTCAACGGCGAGCGACGACGGTGCCGACACCGCCGACAGCATCGGGATGCCCGCCATCGCAGCCTTCTGCACGAGTTCGAAGCTGGCGCGACCGGAGACCTGAAGGATGTGTCCGCGCAACGGCAGCCGGTGTGCGGCGGTGGCCCAACCGATGGCCTTGTCGACCGCATTGTGGCGCCCGACATCCTCACGGAGGACGACGATGTCGCCGGTGTGGCCGTCGATGATCGCCGCGGCGTGCAGACCGCCGGTCTTGTCGAAGACCGATTGCCCCTCGCGCAGGCGTGTCGGGAGGTCGAGTAGCACGTCGGCGTCCACGACGAGTGGGTCGGCCGCGGGATCGAAGGCCGAGCGCGTGGTGACCGATTCGATGCTGTCCTTGCCGCAGACGCCGCACGCGCTGGTGGTGGTGAGGCTGCGCGCCAGGTCGGGCGCCGGTGGCGGCACGTCCGGGGCCAGCGTGACGTCGAGGACGTTGTAGGTGTTGCGGCCCTCGTCGGTGGCGCCGGCGCAGTACCGGGCGGTGTCGATCTGGTCGCCGCGGGTGATCACACCCTCGGAGACGAGGAATCCGAACGCCAGATCGACGTCGTTGCCCGGGGTGCGCATCGTGACGGTCAGGCGGCCGCCGTTCACCCGGATCTCCAGAGGCTCCTCGACGGCGAGGACATCGGCGCGTGTCGATGGCGTCGCGTCGCGTCTGATCCTGGTCACCCGCCGTCGGGCGGTGATACGTCCCACGGTCTCGAGCGTACCGATCCGCCGACGACGTCTCACACGTCGAGTATCAGTGTCACCGGGCCGTCGTTGGTCAGCGACACCTCCATGTGGGCGCCGAACCGCCCCGTGGCCACGGTGGCGCCCATTGCGCGCAGTGCATCGGCGACCGCATCCACGAGTGGCTCGGCCACCGCACCCGGCGCGGCCCCGTTCCACGACGGACGTCGACCCTTCGCGGTATTCGCGTACAGGGTGAACTGGCTGATCACCAGGATCGGTGCGTCGACATCGGACGCCGACGCCGCCCGGTGGTCCGGACCATCCAGAATCCGCAACCGCCAGATCTTGTCGGCCAGTTTCGTCGCCGCGTCGGCGGTGTCGTCGTGGGTGACCCCAACCAGCGCGACGATGCCCTGGCGACCGTCGACGAGATCGAGTTCGCCGACGATGTCGTCATCGACGACGACCGACGCCCGGCTCACCCGCTGGATCACAGCTCGCATGCGCCATAGCGTGCCATGTCATCGGAAACCGGCCGCAGGCCGGTCCGGGCGCGGCCATCCCCGCACAGGGGACCTTGTGCTCTGGCTGCCGCGGGCGGTCGGGAGTGACGATGAACACATGTCGAAAGTTCTCGTCGCCTATGCCAGCAAACATCACGCGACCGCCGAGATCGCCGAGGCGATCGCCGCGGAACTGCGCGCACGCGGACTCGACGCCGACTGCGTCGAGGCGGCCGACGCCACCTGCACGGGATACCAGGCGGTGGTCCTGGGCAGTGCGGTGTACACGGGGCGGTGGCGCAAACATGCCCGCGACTTTCTCAAGTATCACCACGACGCGCTGGCCACCATGCCGTTCTGGATCTTCAGTTCCGGACCGACCGGTGAGCATGCCGCCGAGCAGCTCGAGGAGGAGTCGAAGTGGCTCGAGCCGCACAAGGTGCTCGACCTCGCCGAGTCGGCAGGTGTACGCGGACACACGGTGTTTGCCGGCAAGGTCCCCGACGACCCGCACGGCTTCATGGAGAAGTCGGTCGCACGTAGCACCCCGGGGGCGTTCCGGGATGCCCGTGACTGGGATGCGATCCGGCGATGGGCCGACGAGATCGCCGACGAACTCAGCTCAGCGCATAGGTGACCGTGACGGAGAACGTGAGCGTCTGCTCGCCCGGCTCGATCGGGACCGGTGCGGCGGCCGCGGACGAATCACGCTGCACCGTGGTCGGTTGTTGTTGCCCGCTGGTCGACTCGGTGATGGTCTGAACCTTGCCCAGCGAGTCGCCGGCCAGTGACGCGTACTGTTCGGCGCGTGACCGCGCGTCGTCGAACGCGGCTTCGCGGGCCTGCCGCATCAGGTCCGAGTCGTCGTCGATCGCGAAGGCGACGTTGCCGATCCGGGTGCTGTCACCGCCGGCGGTGGCTGCGGCCGACAGGACCTGCGATGCCGCACCGATGTCGCGGATGGTGACCCGAATGGTGTTGGTGGCCTGGTAGCCGGTGATCTCGCGGGAGGTGCCGGGCGCGGCAGTGGAGTACTGGGGCGTGAGGTTCACCTGTTGGGTCTGGATGTCGCGGCGTTCCACCCCTTCGGCGACCACGGCGTCGGTGACCTCCCGGACCTGGGCGCTCGAGGTGTTCAACGCGCTCGACACGTCCGCCGCGGTTGCCTCCACCCCAATGTCGACGCGCAACGTGTCGGGCGCCCCGGTCACCGTGCCGGTCCCGTTGACCGTCACCGTGCGCGGGTCGCCTCCGCTGCCGCCGTCACCACCGCAGGCCGACACGAACAGCACCGCGACCACCGCGGCGACGGCCGCCGCGACCCGCATCACCCCACGGCGACTCACACCGGCTCCTTCATCAACAGGCCCAGCATCCATCCGACGATCGAGATCACGATGGCGCCGAGGATCGCCGACCAGAAGAAGCTGTCGACCTCCAGGCCCCAGTGGGTGGTGTTGCGGGTGATCCACGCGGTGATCTCCAGCATGAACGCGTTGATGGCGACGTGGACGAGGCCAAGCGTCAGGATGTAGAGCGGAATCGACAAGATCTGCACGACCGGTTTGATGAAGGCGTTGACGACGCCGAAGATCAACGACACCACCACGACGATGCCGAACTTCTCCCAATTCGTCGTTCCCCCGACGAAATCGAGCCCCGGCACGATGAGTGTCGCTATCCACAGGGCGAACCCGGTGAACGCGGAACGAATCAAGAACGCGGACATGGCAGACAGTCTGCCAGGTCGGTCACATCATCCGCGCGGTTGCCACGCATCCGCGCATGTCTCGACAAGCGCGGCTGCGTGGCAGGTGCGCGGATGGCATGGACGGTCAAACATCCGGTGGTTCAACCGATCTGGAGTGGGAAGAAGACCGTGTAGATCAACGTGATGACGAAGTTCACGCCGATGATCGCCACCGTCGAGACCACCACGGTGGCGTTGACACCGTCGGCGACGCCCCGCGGTCCGCCCTTGGCCTCCAAACCGCGCTGGCAGCCGATGACGGCGATGATCACGCCGAAGATCGAGGCCTTGATCAGCGCCAGGGCCATGTCGCGCTGGGAGGCGAAGGAGCCGAAGGACTGCCAGTAACTCCCCGGTCCGACGCCCTGCATGGTGACCGCCAGATAGAACGCGGCGATCACCCCGACCACCACGATGAAGATCGCGAGCAGCGGCGCCACCACCGCGGCGGCGATGACCCGGGGCACCACGAGTCGCTGGATGGGGTCGACGCCCATGGTGCGCATGGCGTCGATCTCCTCGCGGACGGTGCGCGCGCCGAGGTCGGCGGCGATGGCCGACGCCCCGGCACCACCGAGCAGAATTCCGGCGGCGAGCGGCGCGGCCTGCTGGATGACGGCGAATCCGGACGCGGCACCGAGCAGCGACTGGGCGCCCAGCTGATTGATGATGTTGCCGATCTGGATGGTCACGATCACACCGAACGGGATGGCCATCAGGAAGGCGGGCAGCGCGGTGACGCTGACCAGATACCAGGCCATCACCACGGCCTCGCGGACCTTGAGCTGACCGCGGACGAGGTCGAGCGCCATCTGGAGGGTGGCGACGATGGACAGCCGGAAGGTGCGGCCGAGGGTCCGCACCGGACCGAGCGCGTTGTCGGAGAAGTTGGCGGCGAAGGCGTCGAGGGCGGGGTGGCGTGAGGTTCGGCTCAGCGTCATCGCTCAGCCTCCGGGTGCCGGCGACGGAGCGGGCGCCGGGGCCGACTCCGGTGCGCCCGAATCCGGCGCTGCCTCACCCAGCCCACCGGGGATCGCACCGGTCGGGTCGCCCACCTCGGTGATCAGCCAGTTCTGCGACCGGTCCAGCGTCACGGTGTACACCGCGACCGCACTGCCGCCGTCGGGGGTCTGCACACTCTTGGTGTCGACGTCGACCACGGCGTCGACACGGAACATGTCGCCGTTGACCTCCTGGGTCTTGGCGAGCACCAGTTCGGCCGTCGTCTGCATCCGCAGCGGCGTGATGATCTGCTCCATCGCCTGACCGATCACGTCATATTTCTTCTGCAGTTCCGGGCTGACGCCGTCCTTCATCGCCGCGATCCAGGGGGTCAGATCCTGGTAGTCGAGGGTCGCTGCGGACACCGCGTAGCGGCCGGCGACATCCTCGGCCGTCGCCGAATCTGCGGCCTCCGAGGTCATCGCGTCGAGGTCGCTGCGTGCGGACATGTCGCGGTAGATGAACGTCCCGAGTGCGGCGACGAGTGCCACGATGAGCAGCGAGATGCCGAGCGTGCCGACCGAGATGGACAGCTGGCGTTTGGCTTTGCCGGTGCGGGCCGTCGCGTCATCCGTACCTGGCGTCGTGTTGTCGGGAGTGCGGCCGGCCGTGTCGGTGGCCGAATCGACACTTCGGCCACTCCCGGTCTCGCTGGTCCCGGTAGCCTTGTTCTCGGTCGTCTTGTTCTCGGTCGTCTCGGTATCTGTTGACTCGTTGCCGTCACCGGCGTTGTCGATGTGGTCCTTGGTGGACGTGTTGTTCTCGGCCACAGCCGATCTCCTTTGTGCTACGCGGTTGTTTCTCGATGTCTCAGTTCGGCTGGGTGATCACCAGCCGCATGCCGTCGCCGGCACCGAACAGTTCCAGCGCACGTGCCAGCAGTTCGCTCATGTCGATCTGCGGCAGGGTCTGGTTGAGTGCGGTCACGATCGGCATTAGCGGGCCGACGGCATCCATCACCGGGGGAATCGTCTTCTCCAGGTAGGGGTTCAGTTGTTCGAAGAATGGGTGCAGCGTGTTCATCATCGAATCGTGCAGATCGGTGCTGTTGACCAGGTGGGCGGTGGCGTGCAGGGCGCCCTGGAAGTCGGTGACCACCTGATCGAGTCCGCGGGAGAACTGCGGGAGGGTGTCGACGATCCAACCGAGATCGGCGGTGTAGATCTGCGTGTTGGTGAACATGCTCCGCAGTTGCTCCGAGCGCGACAGCAGTAGCGCCGCGACCAGCCGGGTGCCGTCGCTGATGCGGTCCAGGGACGGCTCGGTCCCGTCGAGCGCCTCGGACACCGTCTTCAGCACGCCCGCCATGGGGTCGGCGGCGATCGCGGTCGACATCGTGGAGATCTCCTCGAAGATCCCCGGGATCGACTCGGGTTCGGCGATCTGCTCGGCCGAGATGACCGCCCCATCGGGCAGTGCCGGACCGGCGTAGGTCCCCGAGGTGAAGTTGATGTACGGCTCACCCAGGGCCGACTGCAGGCCGATCTCGACGGTCGAGTCGATCGGGATCTCCTGGTCGCTGTCGTAGTCGAGGATCAGGGTCGCCCCCTGCCGCGCGAGCTGCACCTCACGGACCTCACCGATCCGCACCCCGCTGGCGAACACCCCGGTTCCGGACAGGATGAGTCCGGTGTTCGCCACGCTCATCTGGACGGTCTTCGGTTCCTCGAACGGGCGCCAGTTGTACGCCTGCGTCGCCAGATAGCCGCCGCCGAGGATCAGCACGACGACAAAGGCGACGACGTTGAGGATCAGCTCTCGGATGGTCTGTGGGTTCATCGGGTCATTCCCAACATGCGGAAGACGTTGGCGAGCTGGCCGGCGATCTCCCGGTCGGAGACGTTGTTCTCGATCGCCATGGACCGGATGTTCAGCCCCGGGGCGTTCTTGAAATACGGCACCAGCTTGTCGTTGAGGACGTCGACGAGCAGTTCGGCATTGGATACGTCGGCGCCGGGCCATCCCGGGATGAGGATCGGCTTGACCACCGTGTTGATGAGCCGGGTCAGACTCGAGAGCACCGGCACCAGCGGCATGGCGGGCCCGAGTGCCCGCTGCAGACGGGCCAGCACCACGACCAGATAGGTGGTGTCGCTCATCGCGCGGAACTGGCCGGCGCCTTCGGGGCTCAACGCGAACTGCAGGGTGCCCTTCATGCTCTTGAGCCGCTCGGTGAGCGCGGTGACATTACTCAGGATCGAGGTGATGTCCGCTGCGCTGTCCGCCCACGTGTTCACGGTGTCGGTGAGCACCGCCTGGATCTTGCGGACCTCGGCGGGGTCCTGCGGGAACTGATTGTTCACCGTGGAGAAGGTGCTGCCCAACTGCATCAGGTCACCGCTGCCGAGGAAGTTCGACAGGCTCGCCATCAGCTGTTCGATCTGCACCGGCCGCTGGACCTGGGACTGGGGGAGTGTGCCCCCGGCGGGCAGGGCTGAGCCGATGGCGTTGGGCGGGTTGGTGATCGAGACGTAGGTGTCACCGAGCAGGGTGTCCTGCTTGAGTTCGAGGGTGGCCTGCTCCGAGATCGCCTGCGACTCGTCGACCAGCAGCCGGATCACCGTGTGTCCGGTCGCGGGCTCGATCGCGGAGACCACACCGGAGGCGATGCCGTTGACCACCACCCGCGAACGCAGTGGCAGGTTGACCGCGGTCGGGACCTCCACGTTCATCGTCCAGCCGGTGCGCACGGACTGGGGTGTGGGCAGTTCCTCGGGGGTGAAGTGGTTGTAGGCCGAACACCCGGTGAGCAACCAGCCCGCCATCAGCATCGCGATCAGCCGGAGAGCGGTGGTCCGGCGCGGCGCACGCCGCATCGTCCTCATGGTTTGGCCCCGGTCAGCATCAGGGCCATCGTGATGGCGTCGACCTGCATCCCGTCGGGGTCGGTGACGGTGCACTGGCCCGGGACGAGACGGTTGATGTTCGCGCATGTCAGCTCTGGATTCTTGGCGGGGATGCGGGTGGTCGGTGGGGTGTAACGGATGCGCAGGCCCAACGACTTCTGATCGAAGGAGATGTCGAAGGCCTTGATGAGGACCGGGACGATGCCGAGGATGTCACCGAAGTTCCGCATGCCGGCCCCGACCACGCGTGCCATCGGCACCACGACGTCGAGGGCCGGCCACACGAAGTGCCCGTAGTGCGAGATGACATTGGTCAAGAGGTTGATCGTCTCCGGGACGGCCGCGATGATGCGGACGACGTTGCCGACCGTCGGCAGGACCAGAGGTTCGATCACCCCGGTGATCTCGGTGATGAACTGTTCGAGGAACTCCCAGTTCCCGGCGAGGCCGGTGGACATGGCGCTCACACTGTCCACGATGCGTGCGGTGTCCACGAGCGCGCCGTTGATCGAACTGTTCGCGGGCATCGCGAGCTTCTTGATCAACGCGTTGAGTTCGGGTCCGGTGCCGGAGAGTTCGTCGTCGAGATTGCCGACGAAACCGAGGACGTTCTTCAGCTGATCGGGCCCGCCCGCGGTGGTGAGTTGTTTCGCGACGACCGAGATGCTCTCCAGCGACTCCGAGATCGACACCGGCGTATTCGTCGACAGACGCGGGATGCAGGTGCCCGGGCGCAGCGTCTCGCCGCCGGTGTCGTCACCGATGAGAGCGAGCTGGCGGACCGCGATCACCGACGGCGCGACCGTTGCGGCCTTGACCTCGGCCGGAAGTCGCTGGGCGCCGTCGGCGGTGAACCGTACGACAGCGGTACCGGGGCCGGACTCCACCGAGGTGATGGTGCCGACGGTGACACCGCGCTGGGTGACGTGGTTGCCGGGGAACAGGCCGATGGCGTCGTCGAACTCCGCACAGTACTGCTGTTTGCCGGGTAGGCCGGAGCCGACGACGTACAGGCCGGCGAGAGTCGCGACGACCACCGTGATCGAGATACCGGAGATCAGCCACTTGGAACCGAGGATCTTGACCAGCATCAGCACGTCACCCCCACCATCGGTATGCAGTAGTCCGACGACAGGACCAGATTGCTCTGGTCGATGACGATCGAACCGTCCGGCGCCACCATGCCCTCCAGGCGGGTGATCAGATCGCGCCCCTGTTCGATCAGCGGCGTGTAGCGCTGCAGCGCCGGTCCGAAATCACGTCCGATAGCGTCGATCTGATCGATCAGCGGTTGGATGTCGTCGTCGTAGAGCAGGGCGAGACCGCGCAGACGTTGCAGCAGCAGGCCGGTGTGCTCCAGGACCACGTTCAGACGTGGGGCGAACACCGCGTACTCGGAGATGAAGCTGCTGAGGTTGCGGGCCAACTGGGTGATCACGTCGCCGTTGGCGTTGATCTGCTCGGCATAGTCGGCCGCGAGTCGCAACATCGAGCCGAACTCGTCCTGGCGCCGCTGCAGGTTGTCGAGCATCGAGCTGATCACGCCGATGTTCTTGCGCAACGCGCCGGGATTGGCGGTCAGCGCCTCGTCGAAGTCGGCCATGGTCGTGCGCAGCGGACTGGCGTCGATCTTCGTGAGCTTGGGCTGGATCGTCTGGAAGGTCTGCATGAGGCTGTAGGGCACCGTGGTGCGCGCGGCCGGAATCGGCTCGTCGCCCAGGGGCCCGTCACCCGCCGTGGTCAGGTCGACGAAGGAGCCGCCGACGATGGTGAGCATCTTGACGTCGGCGCGGGTCTGATTGCCGAGGTAGGTGCCCCACCGCACGGCCATCTCGACATCGACCTGGTTACCGGCGAGCTCGATGCTCTTCACCGTGCCGACCGGTACACCGGCAACCCGGACGCTGTTGCCGACCCGCATCTGTCCGGCCTCGTCGAACACCGCGACGACCCGGTAGTGGCCCGGGGTCAACCAGTAGACGCCGATCGCCACCAGCGCGGCGACCAGGGTGACCGCCACACCGGCGATGCCCCACCGCAGTTCTGAGCGTCGGCGACCGCGATTGGACATCGGCTTGTGGTCGGTCATGCGGTTCACCAGGCCGATGCCGAAATCCCACAGTCCGCGGATCGCCGAACCGAGGCTCGACAGCACCGGCACGGATGTGCCGTCCTCGCGCAGGTTCTCGTAGTTCAGCGTTTGCACAAGGTCACCTGACTTCCACGCAGGAACAGCTTCACCTCGGCCGGCACTTCGGCCGCGCCGTGCGAACATGTTCGATCGACCTGTGCCGCGTCGGTCGCCGGCAGGACCGAGTTGATGGACTGCAGGATGCCGGGCGACAGCGAGAGCAATCCGATAGCGGCCTCACCGATCGGCTTGATCTGGTTGAACAGGAAGTCGGCGTCGGGGGTGCGGTTGGGCTGCAGACCGAGCGCGGCGAGCAGGTAGTCGGCCTGGACCAGGAGTTCGCCCGTGTGGTTGGCGAGGCCTTCCAGGTCCGGGGTCCACTCGGCGAGCACGGTGCCGAAACGCGAGATGTACCCGATGATGGGATCGATGTACTGGGCGCGGCCGTCGACCGCCCCGGACAGTTCGGCGAGGTTGTCGACGAGTGTGTTGATCACCTCGGAGCGATTGTCGACCAGCCGCATCATGGATGTCAGCGAGCTGATGAATTCGCTGAAACTCGAGCCGTCGCCCTCCACCACGGCGAGCAGGCTCGCGGAGAAATGGTTGATGTTCTCTGGGCTCATCGTCGCGAAAACCGGTGCGAGACCGTGGAACACCGTCGTGACGTCGAACGACGGGGTGGTCGATGCGATGCCGATGATCTCGTCCTGCGGGATCGGGTCGCCGGGCTGCTCCGGATCCTGCAGGTCCACGTAGCGGATGCCCGTCAGGTTGAGGTAGCGGATGGCCAGGGTGCTGTTGGCATGGACCCGCGCATCGCCGGACAACTCGAACTCCACCCGCGCGACACTCGTCGGGTCGCCCGGGGCATGGTGCACGTCGATGGCCGTGACCTTGCCGATCCGGGCACCGCGCACCCGCACGTCGTTACCCACCTTGAGGCCGGCGGCATTGGCGAAGTCGGCGGTGTAGGTGCGGGTCACGTCCGGCACCGGACGGTCGATCGCATTGTTGATGAACAGGCCTCCGGCGACGGTCACCACCGCGAAGACGACGAGGTACACCAGGGCGCGACGAAAACTGGTCATCGAGGACCCTCCGATCCACCTGTGGGCAGGCGCAGGGCTGCCGCCAGACCGGGCGCCGACCTGAGCACGAGGTCCACGTTGAGCACCGGGCCGTCGGGGGTGTCGGGCAGCGACCTGCGCAACCGTTCGATCAGGGTGGCGATCTGGATGCCGTTGCGGCGGCTGTCCGGGAAGGTCTGCTGGACACGCTGGATGATCTGGGTGAGCACCGGCATCAGTGGTTCGGTCATCCCGAGCGCGTCTGGTCCGAGCAGGCGGGTGAGGTCGTCCATGAACGGTCCGGCGGTGGCCGAGAGGCCCTTCTCGGAGGCCTCCAGGTATCCGGGCGCTCGCGGTGCCTGCCAGTCCATGATCTGTTTGATCGGCGGCAGCAGATCGTCGACGGCACCGCGCACCTGCCCGATCAGCTGCGTGTACTGGGGGAGGGTCTCGGCGGGGGTCACCACCTGCGTGTCGGCGATGTCGCCGGCGATCTGGCCGATCGCACCGAACAGTGGCAGCAGACCGCCGGTGGCCTGGTTGGCGATGTCCAGGACGCCGCCGACATACGGATCGAACGCCTCGTTCTGCAGTTCGCTCAGGTTCTGCAGCAGGGTCGTGAGGGTGGCGTCCTCGGGTTCCGGCGGGGAAAAGCTCGACCCGTCGTGGAGCGGGGCGCCGCCGGGCTGTCCGTAGAGCACCACCGCGGCGATACCGAAGAGGTTCTCGGGCGCGTAGCTGACCATCGCGGTATCGGTGAGGATGTCGGAATCGCCCATCCGTTCGGGGTCGAGCTCGAGGGCGACCTCGTAGGTGTCCGGCGCCGGCGTGGTGACGTCGGCCACCCGGCCGACCTGAGAGCCGTTGATGACCACCGACGCGCCTCGCTGGATGCCCCCGGCCACCGTCGACGTGGACATGGTGATCCGGATCGAGTCGCTCGGGATCGCTCGATCGACCACCACGACCGCGCCGACGACCACCACGGTGGCGGCCAGGAAGGCGAGTGCGCGGCGCCGGTAGGTCGCCGTGTCGGCGGACATCCCGGGAATGCGGAATTCGGCCATCGGTCAGCCTCGGAAACTGAACGGAGAGTTGACGCCCCAGAACGCCACGGTGAGGATCAGATCGAGGATCATGATCGACACCAGACTGGCGCGGATGGCCCGGCCCGAGGCGACCCCGACACCCTCCGGGCCGCCACTGGCGAAGAACCCCTTGTACGAGTGGATCAGTGTCACGGCCACCACGAAGACGACGCACTTGATCGTCGCGAACACGAGGTCCGGAAAGTTCAGGAACTGGTCGAAATAGTGTTCGTAGGCTCCCACCGACTCATCGCGGAACCCGACGACCAGGGAACTGCTCAGATAGCTCGCGACCAGCGCGACGAGGAAGGTCGGGATGGTGGTGAGCACCCCCGCGATGACTCGTGTGGTGACCACGAACGCCATCGCATGCACGCCGATGACCTCGAGCGCGTCGATCTCCTCGCTGATCCGCATCGAGCCGACCTCGGCGGTGATCCGGCACCCCGCCTGGATCGCGAAGGCCACCGCTGCGAGGATCGGCGCGAACTCGCGGGTGATGGCGAACGACGACGCGGCGCCGGAGACGGCGCCGAGGCCGACGAGGTCCAGCGTGCTGTGTGCGATCACCGCCACCGTCGCACCGGCGGCGATGCCCAGCGCGGCCATGACCAGGGCGGTCCCGCCTCCGACGATGACCGCGCCGCGTCCCCACGCGAGGTCGGTGACGGCGCGCACGGTTTGGCGTGGGTAGTGGACGAAGGTGGTGGGTATGTAGCGGATCGTGTAGTAGACGAAGGTGAGGAATTGGCCCACGTAGGCCAGGGACGTGTCCGCGCCATGGACCGCCCTGGCCACCGGTTTGGCCCACGGCGGAGCGTACGTCGATGGCGCGTTCATGAATTTCCCCCGAAATCCTTCGTTCCCCCGAGCGTCGTGTGCGACGACGAACCGAGCGCGTGTCGTCCATCAGCCAACAACTGATGGCGTGTTTCAAGTCATATGTATCATATATGTGGTCAAGTGTCCCACATCACACCGAATTCGTGCTGTGGGGCCGCACACCTCGTTGCCGCTGTATTGCCGCTGTGTCGGCGCGGCTCGACACAACCGCGCATCTGCCACGGTGCCGCGCATGTCGCGACGTGCGCGGCAGCGTGGGGAGTGCGCGGTTGTCTCAGCTCCTGGCGGTTTGGTCTGAACTGCCAGTTCGCGTAACATTGAACGTCGGTGTGCGTCGCGCGCCGGTATCTGCATGTCCTGCACCGAAGCGGTGCAGGTGGGCGGTCCGGCGAGTGCCGGACCCAAGGGAGCCGGTCGGCGACGATCGGTGACCACACACTAACGGATAAACACGGTTTCAACCGGGCTTCGCGTCATGGGATCGCTGGGCGATCTCCGCCGACCGGAAGCCAGGATCGCGGAGGACATGGCGAAAAAAGACGGGGCCATCGAGGTCGAGGGACGAGTGATCGAACCCCTGCCCAATGCGATGTTTCGCATTGAGCTGGAGAACGGGCACAAGGTTCTCGCCCACATCAGCGGCAAGATGCGGCAGCACTACATCCGCATCCTGCCCGAGGACCGGGTCGTCGTGGAACTCTCGCCGTACGACCTCGGTCGTGGGCGCATCGTTTATCGGTACAAGTAGGACTTTCCCCAACCAGGGGTGAGGACGATCGGGCACGGCTTCGTCGTGCCCGGACGAGTCAAGGAGAAGCGGACGTGAAGGTTCAGCCGAGCGTCAAGCCGATCTGCGAGAAGTGCAAGGTGATCCGCCGCAACGGTCGGGTCATGGTGATCTGCGACAACCTGCGTCACAAGCAGCGTCAGGGCTGATCATCGGCACCCCTCGGGGTCGCTTGAGAGTTACAGACCACAATTGAATATGCATCGAAGAGCTGAACATTCTTGTGAAGCCCTCCCAGCACCAGCGTCGACACACGGGTCGACGCCCACCTCCGGTTCAGAGGCCGGAGCCCCGCAGCGTCAAGCACCACAGAAGAGTCGGGGGCGGACTGGGAGCAGACCTCTGAGAAGTGAAGGAATGCCACATGGCACGTGTTGCTGGTGTGGATCTCCCCCGCGAGAAGCGGCTGGAGATCGCACTGACCTACATCTATGGAGTTGGTCGTACCACCTCCAAGGAGATCCTCGAGGGGACCGGCCTGTCGGCCGACCTCCGCGCAAAGGATCTCACCGACGCCGATGTCGCCAAGCTGCGTGAATACATCGAGAACTCGGTGAGGGTCGAAGGTGACCTGCGTCGCGAGGTGCAGGCCGACATCCGTCGCAAGATCGAGATCGGCTGCTACCAGGGTCTGCGTCACCGTCGTGGCCTGCCCGTCCGCGGACAGCGCACCAAGACCAATGCCCGTACTCGCAAGGGCCCGAAGAAGACCATCGCCGGGAAGAAGAAGTAATGCCACCCAAGTCACGTAGCGCAGGCCCCAAGAAGGGCACCCGCCGTCGCGATAAGAAGAACGTCCCGCACGGCCACGCACACATCAAGTCGACGTTCAACAACACCATCGTGTCGATCACCGAGCCGAACGGCGCCGTCATCAGCTGGGCGTCCTCGGGTCATGTCGGCTTCAAGGGCTCGCGCAAGAGCACCCCGTTCGCGGCTCAGCTCGCCGCGGAGAACGCTGCGCGCAAGGCCCAGGAGCACGGCGTCAAGAAGGTCGACGTGTTCGTCAAGGGACCGGGTTCGGGTCGTGAGACCGCCATCCGGTCGCTGCAGGCCGCCGGTCTCGAGGTCGGCACCATCTCCGATGTCACCCCGCAGCCGCACAACGGTTGCCGTCCGCCCAAGCGGCGTCGGGTCTAAGCGGGAAAGGAAGAGGTAGAAGAAAATGGCTCGTTATACCGGCCCCGCAACCAAGAAGTCCCGTCGTCTGCGCGTCGATCTCATCGGCGGCGACCAGGCGTTCGAGCGTCGCCCCTACCCGCCCGGCCAGCACGGCCGTTCGCGGATCAAGGAGAGCGAGTACCTGCTGCAGCTGCAGGAGAAGCAGAAGGCCCGCTTCACCTACGGAGTGATGGAGAAGCAGTTCCGTCGTTACTACGAAGAGGCCAACCGTCGCACCGGCAAGACCGGTGACGAGCTGCTGAAGCTCCTGGAGACCCGCCTCGACAACGTCGTGTACCGCGCCGGACTGGCCCGGACCCGTCGTCAGGCCCGCCAGATGGTCACCCACGGTCACCTCACCGTCAACGGTGTGCGCGTGGACGTGCCCAGCTATCGCGTCAGCCAGTACGACATCATCGACGTCCGGCCGAAGTCGCTGCAGACCGTCCCGTTCCAGATCGCCAAGGAGATCCAGGGCGATCGTCCGGTCCCGGGTTGGCTGCAGGTGGTCCCGTCGACGCTGCGCATCCTCGTGCACAACGTGCCCGAGCGTGCCCAGATCGACGTGCCGTTGCAGGAACAGCTCATCGTCGAGTTCTACTCGAAGTAATCCCAGCCCTACAGCATCAGCTGTTCGGTCCACTTCTAGGCCGTCATATAGCGGTCGGCCACAAGGAGATACACAAGAAATGCTCATCTCACAGCGACCCACTCTGACCGAGGAGATCATCGCCGAGGACCGCTCGAAGTTCGTCATCGAGCCGCTCGAGCCGGGCTTCGGCTACACCCTCGGCAACTCGCTGCGTCGTACCCTGCTCTCGTCGATCCCCGGAGCTGCCATCACCAGCATCCGCATCGACGGTGTCCTGCACGAGTTCACCACCGTCCCCGGGGTCAAGGAAGACGTCACCGACATCATCCTGAACCTCAAGGGCCTCGTGGTGAGCTCCGAAGAGGACGAGCCGGTCACCATGTACGTGCGCAAGCAGGGTCCGGGCACCGTCACCGGCGCCGACATCGTGCCTCCGGCCGGTGTCACCGTGCACAACCCTGACCTGCACATCGCGACCCTCAACGACAAGGGCAAGCTCGAGATCGAGCTCGTCGTCGAGCGGGGCCGCGGCTACGTGCCGGCCGTGCAGAACAAGGCGTCGGGTGCCGAGATCGGCCGGATTCCGGTCGACTCGATCTACTCGCCGGTGCTCAAGGTGACCTACAAGGTCGAGGCCACCCGTGTCGAGCAGCGCACCGACTTCGATCGGCTCGTGCTCGATGTGGAGACCAAGAACTCGATCACCGCGCGTGACGCGCTCGCTTCTGCGGGCAAGACCCTGGTCGAGCTGTTCGGGCTCGCCCGGGAGCTCAACGTGGAGGCCGAGGGGATCGAGATCGGGCCGTCGCCGGCCGAGGCCGACCACATCGCGTCGTTCAGCCTGCCGATCGAGGATCTCGAGCTGACCGTCCGGTCCTACAACTGCCTCAAGCGCGAGGGTGTGCACACCGTCGGCGAGCTGGTTGCCCGGACCGAGTCGGATCTGCTCGACATCCGCAACTTCGGCCAGAAGTCGATCGACGAGGTGAAGGTCAAGCTGCACGCGCTGGGTCTGTCGCTCAAGGACAGCCCGGCCAGCTTCGACCCGTCGCAGGTCGCCGGCTACGACCCGGCAACCGGTACGTGGACCGATGACGCGTCGTTCGACGCCGACTCCGGTGAGGATTTCGCTGAGACCGAGCAGCTGTAAGCCGCTCCCGCGGCGGGCAGCTGCAAGGCTTACTGTCGCCCAACCCTGACTTCCGGTCGAGAGATCGTGAGTTTCTTCTAGGAGAAGAGAAATGCCCAAGCCCACCAAGGGTGCCCGCCTCGGCGGGTCGGCCAGCCACCAGAAGGCGATGTTGGCGAACCTCGCCACCTCGCTCTTCGAGCACGGCCGGATCACCACCACCGAAGCGAAGGCGAAGCGGCTGCGCCCGTACGCCGAGAAGCTGATCACCCACGCCAAGGCCGGCTCGCTGGCCAACCGGCGTGAGGTGATGAAGGACATCCGCGACAAGGATGTCGTGCATACCCTGTTCGCCGAGATCGGACCGTTCTTCGCAGATCGTCCGGGCGGCTACACCCGCATCATCAAGACGCTGCCGCGCAAGGGCGACAACGCCCCGATGGCCGTGATCGAGTTGGTGCGTGAGTCGACCGCGTCGAGCGAGGCCAGCCGGGCCACGCGCGTCGCCGCGTCCAAGAAGGCCGCCGAGGAGAAGCTCGAGGCGACCGAAGAGGTCGTCGCCGAGAGCGACGCCTCCGACGCCGGCAACGTCGTGGAGGCCGTCGAGGCCGACGCCAGCGACGCTCAGGTCGCCAACGCCGAGGCCGTGGCCGAGGCCGTCGACGACGAGTCCAGCGCTGCGACCGCACCCGACGCCGAGGCGGCGGGCGCGGACGTGGACGGCGACAAGAAGTAGTCGCTGAACTCAGCAGAGTTGTCGGAACCCGCCGTCACCGCATCAGGTGACGGCGGGTTCTGTCGTCTTCGCTTCGACATCTCCTACGACGGAACCGATTTCGCCGGGTGGGCGCCGCAGGTGGGGCAGCGCACCGTGTGTGGGGTGCTGCAGGACACGGTGAGCACCGTGCTGCGCGTACCGGTGCGGCTGACGGTGGCCGGTCGCACCGACGCAGGGGTGCATGCGACCGGGCAGGTCGCCCACACCGACGTGCCGGAGGCATCGCTGGACGCCCGGTCCATCGCCGGGGACCCGTCGCGGTTGGTGGGCAGGTTGGCCAAGATGCTGCCCGACGATGTCCGGGTGCGGGCCGTGGAACGCATCAGCAGCGACTTCGATGCCCGCTTCTCGGCCCTGCGGCGCCACTACGTCTACCGGCTCACCGACGCGGTTTTCGGAGCTGAGCCGATCGCGGCTCGCACCACCGCCGCATGGCGTCGGCCGCTCGACCTGGACGCGATGAACGCCGCATCGCAGACACTGGTGGGTCTCCACGATTTCGCCGCGTTCTGCCGGCGTCGAGAAGGTGCGACGACGATCCGCGACCTGCAGAGGTTCGACTGGTCCGCGGACGCCGACGGGGTGCTGACCGGCCATGTCAGCGCCGACGCGTTCTGTTGGTCGATGGTGCGCTCGCTGGTGGGTGCGGTGGCCAGCGTGGGCGACGGCCGCCGGGACATCGACTGGTGCCATGGGCTGCTGGCCGAGCGGACGCGCAGTAGTGACGTCCCCGTCGCCGAGGCACGCGGGCTGTGCCTGATCGGGGTGGACTATCCGGCCGACGACGATCTCGCGGCGCGCAACGAGGTCACCCGCGATGTGCGGTCCTCGGGTGGTTGCTGCGGCGACTGATCGCAGACCTGCCCGATCGCCGGATCGAGACGGTCAGGGCCGCAACGGATATCCGTGCGTGTCGGTCACACTCCCGGTGAGCATGAGGATCCCGTCGATGAGCGCCCACAGGCTCACCGCGAGGATCAGGAACATCCCGACGAGAAAGAACAGCGTCACGAAGCCCACGAGGGTGAGACCGAGTTGGATTCCCCCGGTCTGGTTGTCGCCGATGTAGAAGCGGCCGATGCCGAAGGTGCCGAAGAAGATCTGTAGCAGACCGGCGACGACCTTCGACTTGGCAGAGTACGGAAGGCCCGACATCGGATCCCGGCCGTACGGGGCGTACGGATCGGCGCCCACCGGGACGAACCCGTAGGGGCTTTGGGCGTACGGATTCATCGGGGCCTGGCCCCAGGGCTGATGTGCGGGCCCCGGGGCGCCGTAGGGTGGCGGTGGCCCTGCGGCGGGCGGAATCCCCGACTGCGCGTACGGATCACCGGACCAGGATCCGTACTGATCGCGGTACGGGTCGTTCGGAGGTTGTCCCGGGTGGCTCACCGTGACATCATCGCACGTTCGCAGCGCACGCAGCAGGGCCGGTTCTAGGTCGCGTTGCGCTCATCCTCGATGGCCTCGAGTACCGCTTCGACCGTCTCCTCGTCGCCGGTGAACTCGCCGAGTCGCTGGCCCTCGGACATCAGATGACGCCAGTTGGCCGGGTCGAAGACCACTGCCTCGTTACGGTCGATGAAGTCGATGATGGTCTTGGCGAAGCGATCCGGATCGGCGTGGAACGGGAAGTGGCCACAGCCGGCGAACGTCTCGAACTCCGAATGCGGGATTGCGGCGTGCGCGAGGCGGGCGTGCTCATACGGGATCACGGTGTCCTCATCACCCCAGATCAGCAGGACCGGAAGGCGTTCGGTGAGATAGCAGCGGTCCAGCATGGTGACGACCTGACCACGCCAGTCGACGACCGCACGCAGCGTGCGCAGAAATGCGGACGACGCGGTCGGGTCGGCGAGGTCCCCGAGCACCCGGACGAGGTCGTGGTGATCGTTGAGCAGGCGCTGCGGAGATGCGCCGGCCGGCATGCCGGGGATGTGTGGGGCGGCAGCCAACGTGCGTGCCGCCAGTCGCAGCGAGGGTACGACGCCGGGCACTCGCAGCAGCGTGAGGATCTCCTGCGCGATCGGCATCGTCACCAGTCGAAGTGCCGGGTTGACCTCGCGCGTGACGCCACCGGCCGCAACCAGGACCAGACGTTCCACGAAGCGGGGGAACTGGTAGCTGAACTGCATGGCCACCCCGCCGCCGAGGGAGTGGCCGACCACGGTGACCTTCGAGATGCCGAGGACGACGAGGAGGTCACGCATCCCGTTCGCGAAAGCCGGCACCGAATAGTCGGCGCGTGGTTTCTCCGAGCGCCCGTGGCCGAGCAGATCCGGCGCGATGACGGTGTAGTGCTGGGCGAGCGTGGGGATCACCGAGTCCCAGGTCGACGAGTTGTCGCCGATGCCGTGGATCAGCAGCAGTGCGGGGCCGCTGCCGGCGATGCGGTAGGCCCGTCGATATCCGTGAATGGTGTGGTATTCGATGCGGATCTGGGGGTCGGTGACCGGTCGCAGCGCGGGACTCTTGCCGTTCTGGCCGCGGACTCGGTTCCGGGACCCCGCCGTCGGCGGGGGTGTGGCTCCGGACACGGTGACTCCTTGCTTGATCACGTCTGTGTGATGGCTTCGGGTGCCGATCGATCCGCGGAGCTCGGCGGCCCGGCGGGGTTCGTCGGCATGCTTACCCATGAGTTAACCGTAGTTTGGCACATCTCGCCCGGGATGTTGCATCGAGTTAACCTCGTCCGTCGACGCTGGGATCAGGCGCCGGTGTGGCGTCGGAGGCCACCGGGCTCATCGCCCACGTCATTAGGCTCGAGGTGATGAATCCGTTCGACGTCGATACCTTTCTCGCCACCGGCGGACTGATCGGCTTGTGCATCCTGGTGTTCATCGAGACCGGGCTGCTGATCGGTTTCGTGTTCCCCGGCGACTCGGTGTTGTTTACCGCCGGTGTGTTGGCCGCACAACCGGATCCGTTCGCCCCGTTGTGGTTGTTGTGTATCGCCGTGCCCGCGGCAGCGATCATCGGCGACCAGGTGGGCTACGCGATCGGGCGACGGCTCGGCTCCAGCGTCGTGGAGAGTCGGCTGATGCGGATGGTGGGTCCGGAACCACTCGCGAAGACCCATCGCTACTTCGAACGGTTCGGTGCGCTGACCGTGTTCTTCGCGCGGTTCATCGGGATCGTGCGGACCCTGACCCCGCTGGTGGCGGGATTCACCGGGATGTCGTATCGCGTCTTCACGCTGTTCAGCATCCTGGGCAGCTTCGCGTGGGCGGCGGGGATCATCACGCTCGGGTACTTCCTCGGCCAGGTATCGATCATCCGTGACCACATCGAGGTGTTCATCATCGCCTCGGTGCTGACCGTGGTGGTGCCGACCGCGCTGCACCTCGCCCGGCGCTGGCATGCCGTCCGGCGAACGCCCCGCGACGCCCCGGCTGCAGAACCGGCCCGGGACGAGACCGGCCCCGAGGCATCGACCGAGGAGTCGACCCGATAGCCCGGCCCTCGGCTACGGGTAGAAGGGCTCGTCGCGCTCGGTGGGCACCGACGAGAAGTCGTCGGCGATCGTGGCGGCGAGCTCGACGAATGCGCGGCGTGTCTGTTTGCTGACCAGATCGAGATCCACGTCGGCACCTTCGGAGAGGTGATCGTCGAACGGGACCTTGTGTACCGCGCGGCAGCGGGTGAGGAAGTGCTGACCCAGCTGGTCGGTGTCGATCGTCGACGCACCCGGGCGCGACGAACTCAGCACCACGACCGCGCGCGACACCAGATGTGCGTAGCCGTGCGCCGCGAGCCAGTCGAGCGTGGCACCGGCGCTGCGCGCGCCGTCCATCGCAGGAGAACTCACCAGGATGATGGCGTCGGCGAGGTCGAGCACCCCGCCCATCGCGGAGTGGCTCAAGCCGGTGCCGCAGTCGGTGATGATGATGTTGTAGAAGCGTTGCAGGATGCGCATCACCCCGCGGTACTCCTCCTCGCTGAACGCTTCGGCCATCGCCGGGTCTCGTTCGGAGGCAAGCACTTCGAGTCGACTCGGCGACTGAGACGTGTGGGCGCGCACATCGGAGTAGCGGTACACGTTGGTATCGGCGAGCAGGTCGCGGACCGTCGAGCGCGTTTGTTGGGGTACACGCTGCGCGAGCGTGCCGAGGTCCGGATTCGCATCCACTGCGATCACCCGGTCACCGCGCAGCGACGCGAACGTGGAGCCCAGGCCGACGGTGGTGGTTGTCTTGCCGACGCCACCTTTGAGGGACAACACCGCGATCCGGTAGTCGCCGCGTACCGGGCGATTGACACGCTCCAGGAGTCGCTTGTACTCGAGATCGGCCGACGACTCTCCGGGATTGATGGTTCCGGCGGAGATGGTGTGCACCGCGCGTCGCCAACCCCGGCTCGGAGGCCGCCGGGCCTTGCGGATGAGGGCGACCTCGTCGAGCGCCGGACCGGACTGCGGGTCGGCGTACCCGGGCGGGCCCATCGGATAGCCACCGTACGGTGCGCCGGGTCCCATCGGTGCCGGGCCGGGCGGGGGACCGGGCGGCGCCTGCGGTGGGGCGCCGGGAGGCGCCTGCGGTGGCGGGCCCGGGTGCGTCGGTGCATCCGGCCATGGTGGCGGAGCGAACGAGTCCGGCGGTCGCTGCGGAACGTCGGCCGATGTTCCCGGTTCCGCCCAGCCGGAGCCGTCGCCCGGCCGCTCGGTGTCGGTGTGTGGCCCCGGAGCAGGACGTGGATGCGCGTTGTGCGGGGGCTGCTGCGCTGCCGGCGGGACCGGCGCGCCGGGGCCCCAGGGGGCGCCCGGCGGTATCGGACCGTTCGTCATCGGCGGCGCACTCGGGGGCAGCGGTGCATTCGGCGGCAGCTGAGCGTGGGGAGGCAGGGGGGCATGGGAAGACAGGGGCGAATGTGGGGGTATCGGGCCGCCGGAAGGCGTCGCGCCGGGGGCCACCGGACCGTTCGGCGGCGGCTCGGTTGGCGGTGTCCTGTCGGTTGGCGGTGTCCTGTCGGTTGGCGCTGGGCCCTCATCGGGTGCGGTGCCCTCGTCGGGTGCGCGGCGGTCGGGACGCGGGGCCGGTGGGGGCGCCTGCTCCGGCTCCGGCTCGGCGAACTGAAGCCATGGAGGGGGCGCCGGCACACCGGAATCGTTCACATTCCCGGAGTCGTCGTACGTCATGTGAGAAAAGATCCCCCTGTAGTGGTCGATGGCCGGAAAAATCCATCGCGAGTTCAGAGTCTAACGAACACCTCCCCTCTCGCCGAATGGTCCGATGTCGGCGGCAGCATCGCTGACCTGCCTCATTGGTTGCGCACGACCCGCAATTCGGGTTCAGATCACGCCGTCGCGGAGCAGATTCGCCATGGCGGTGTCGCCGAGGCCGAGGAGGTCGCGATAGATCTCGTCGTTGTGGGTGCCCGGTCGCGCGGGTCCGGCCGATCGGACTCTGCCGGGTGATTCCGACAGCTTCGGCACGATGCCCGGGCCGAGGATGTCCCGGCCCAGCCGCTCGTCGTGGTGGGCGACGAGCATGTCGCGCGCCCGCATCTGCGGGTCGTTGACGACCTCGGCGACAGTGTTGACCGGGCCCACCACGACCCCGGCTTCACCCAAGATGTCGATGAGCTCATCACTGCTGTGCCGCACCGCCCACCGGGCGATGATCTCGTCGAGTTCGTCCTGGTTGACGCCGCGGGCACGATGATCGACGAAGCGCTCGTCGGACGCCAGTTCGGGCCGTCCCATGGCCGCGCAGAGGCGGCCGAACACGGTGTCCTGATTGGCGGCGATCACCACGCGCAGGCCGTCGGCGGCCAGGTAGAGGTTGGACGGGGCGATACCGTCCAGGCGGGTTCCCGATGGCCCGCGGACCACCCCGGCGAGATCGTAGTCGGCGATGGTGGATTCCTGGATGGCCAGGCACGCCTCGGTCAACGCCGTGTCGACGACCTGCCCGCGGCCGGTGACGGTTCGTCGATACACCGCGGCCAGGGTGCCCTGGGCAGCGAACATCCCGGCCAGGGTGTCGCCCAGTGACAGCGCCAGCCGCGGGGGTGCCTCGCCGGGGTAGCCGTTCAGATATCGCAGTCCGCTCTCCGCCTCGGCCACCGACGCGTAGCCGGCCCGCGCCGCCGCCGGTCCGGTTTGCCCGTACCCCGACACCCGGGTCAGGATGATGCCGGGATTGCGGGCGGCGAGGACGTCGTAGCCCAGGTCCCAGCGTTCCAACGTGCCCGGCCGGAAGTTCTCGACGATGATGTCGGCAATCTCGACGAGATCGAGGAAGACCGCGCGCCCGGCCGGGGCGCGCAGGTCGAGGGTGATCGCCTTCTTGTTGCGCGCGTGGACGGTCCAGTACACGCGGTGGCCGTCCTGCTCCGCCTGGCCCCAGGTGCGGATCGGATCCGGCGAACCGGGTGGTTCGACCTTGATCACCTCGGCGCCCATGTCTGCCAGGAGCCTGCCCGCGAACGGGCCGGCGATGAGTGTGCCCAGTTCCAGGACCCGTAGACCGTCGAGTGCGCCGGGTGGGTCGGCGTCGGTGTTCGTCACACTGTCAGCATCGCCGATCGGACCCGGCACACGGTGGGCGGGGCTGCGGCAGCTGCGTGTCGCGTTGACCGCAGCCGACGGCGTCATTCGAACGAACGGAAACCGAGTGTTGTGTGGTTGGTGCCGGGCTGATATGGCAGGATCGGCGTCGACGACCGGTCGCTGCGATGCGCCGGTCGGATCGTAGTGGGCGCCGGTGAGGCGTGCGCACGCTTGGTCGGGGGACCCGAATCCGGACGTGGCGGATGAATCCTGGGGAACCGATTGCGGCCGGGCTGCGTCCAAGCCTCAGCAGGGTCCACGTGTCAGCAGGATGGAGTCGGGGGGAAGATCGCCATGGCCGCATCGGGTCACAGCTCGTGGGACGGGCGGGACGAGGATGTCCACGACCGAGAAGACCAAGCGGGCGACGACGGGGCGGTGGACGCCGCGCACGCGTTGTCGAGTGCACGGTCGCGTTCCGGTTCGCTCGCGGTGGTGACCACCCCGCAGGGGCTGCCCGTCTCGGTGCGGATCGACCAGTCGGCGTTGGGCAAGGAACCCGCGGCGCTGGCCGACGAAATCCTTCGGCTGTGCCGTCAATCGGCGATGGCCGCCGGTATTCGATTGCGCGAGCAGCTCATCGCGTCGGGTGTGGAACGCGATGTCGTGGATGCGATGAAGCTGCCGCGAGCCGACGACCTGGCGCGTGCCGAGCAACTCGACGACCGCGATCTCGACGCCCCGGCGTCCTGGCTGCGGTCGGTGTGAGGGGGAGCCATGAGTTGGGCGATGGATGAACTCGAAGCGCGCGCGAACGCGCAATTGAACAGCCTCTACGAGCTCAATGAGCGCTACGAGGCGATTTCGGTTCGGGAGACATCCGCAGACGACCTGGTGACGGTGGAGGTCGACGGGGTCGGAGCTCTCACCGGTCTGTGGCTGGCGCCCGGTGCGAACGAGATCGGAGGGCAGCGACTCGGCGAGCAGATCGTCGCCACCGCCGCATTGGCAGCCCAACGGGCGTTCGCCAAGCGGGCGTCGATCACCGAGGAGTTCAACGAATCGTTCGCCGACCTGGTGAATTCTCGGCCGCGGACCGACTAGGAAAAATACTCCGCAGACAGTGGAACCGAATGGATCGCCGCTGCGTCCAAAGAGGGAATCGCAGCGGCAGGGCTCGAATTCGCGAGCAGGGAAAGAAGTCACAGCGGTGAACGGGAGGGACAGCGATGAGTGACGTGACAGTCGTGCCGGAAGCGGTCGAGGCGTTCGGGGCGACGAGCGCGGCGATGGCGACCGCGGTCGGCGCCGCCGGATCGATCAACGCGGCGGCCAACACCGCGGTGATGGTCCCGGTCTTCGGCCTCATCGGGCAGGAGTTCCTGGCGTCGTTCATCGTCGCGCAGGCCAATCACCTGCTGTCGGTCGGTAACCTCGCCGCGGTGCACGCGGGCAGTGCCGCGGCGACCTTTGCCGGGCTGGCCCAGATGCAGGGTGCGGACGCCGATTCCGGCGCCACGATCCGATCGGTCCTGTGACCGGCGCAGGAGACCCCGGGCCGATGCCGGTGACGTTCCCGGATGTGCCAGCGATGATGCACATGACGGTGCAGGAGATGATCGACGCATCGCCGCTGGGCCCGATCCTCGACACCAGCGTGGCCGACGTCCTCGCCGGCCACGGGCTGCCCGCAATGCCGGCGATGCCGCCGCCGGGCGCGCCGCTGCCGGGCCTGCCGCCGCTGCCGCCGCTCGACATCACCCTGCTGATCAAGCCGCTGACCGATCTGCTCGGTGGCTTCGGCACCGGCAACCTGTCGGGTGCCGACTTCGATCCGTCCGCGATCTTCGAGGGGCTGTCGAAGGTGCTGCAGACCAGCATGTCCATGGGTTCGGGAGCGGTGAAGGCCCTCGACAAGCTCTGGACCGGCAGCGCGTCGACCGCTGCGGTGGGTAAATCTGCCATCGCGACGGCAGACACCGCGAACGTCTCGACACAGGGCGCCGGGATGTCGATCGACATCCAGACCGCGGCCGGCATCGTCGGTGCCGGGTTGGCCGCCGTGCAGGCGATCATCGCGGCCACCATCGCCAAGATCGCCGGCACGATCCCGATCATCATGACCCCGCCGGGGCAAGGTCTTGCGGTGGCGTTCGCCTCCGAGGGTCTCGCCGAGGCGACCACCCAGGTCGCGGTGACGCGCGCACAGTTGCTCGCACCCACGGCGAAGATGACGGCGAACGGGGCGCCGGTGCCGGTGACCAGTGCGCCTACCACCGCCGGCGCCGCCCAATCGCCGTTCGCCGTGGCGAGTGCCGTACTCGACGGCGTCTCACCCGCCGTCTCGTCGGCATCGGAGTTGCCGTCGATGATCGCGTCGCCGGTGTCCGGGATGCTGTCGGCGGCTCGTGCCGATGCGATGCCCGGATCGACGGCGGCGGGGATCGCCGGTCGGTCCGGCGGCCCGGGAGGCGGTGGAGCCGGCGGGTCCGGCGGTAAGGGACGAGTTGGTGGTGGCGGCGGCGGGGGTGGCGTTGGAGGTGTCGGTGCGGCCTCGGCACCGCTGGCGCCCCGCCCGTTCATGTCCCCGTCGGTCGGGATGACCGAGCCCGCCGCGTCGGGGCCGACCCAGGCGCCCCGCGGCGCCGTCACCTCCACCGGCGCGATGCCGGCATCGATGGCCCCGATGGCCGGTGCGGGCGCCGCCCGGGGAGCGGGGGTGGGCTCGGCCGGTGAGGAGCATCAGGTGCCCGACTACCTGGTGACCGAGGACAACGGCCAACGAGTCGTCGGCGACGTGCCCGACGTGGTGCCAGCGGTGATCGGTCATGAGGACGAACAGCCGGCCCCGCCGGCGTCTCCGGACATCGAACTGCGCCTCGGTCCTCCGTCGAGCCCGAAGCCCACATCCACCGACAGCTGACCGCAATCGTCGGCCTGCTCCAACCGTCCACGCGCCGACCCATCACCGTCCACGACCCATCACCGTCCACGACACAGTGACCGTTCGAACAGACCCGGAACGAGGTAGCCATGGCAGACCCGCAGTTGAACGTCGACCCCACTGAACTCATCACGGCCGCAGGCCGGCTCGATCGGCTCGCCGAGCGGCTGGAGACCTCGCTGGCGTCGGCGGTGCCCGCGCTGAGTGTGCCCGCGGCCGGTCGTGACGAGGTCTCGCAGGTGTCGGCCGCCAGCTTCACCTCGGTGGCCGAGACCTTCGCCTCGGATTCCGCGAAGGGCGTCGAGGAACTCCGCAAGATCGCCGCCGTGCTCCGGGCGCAGGCCGACGGGTACGCACGCGGAGAGGACGACGCCGCAGCGGGATTCCGCATCTGACGTGATCCGACCGCCCGCCCCATCATCAGGAAGGAGAGGTGACAATGACCGGCTTCACCGGTGTCGTCTGGGACGCCCGTACCACCGAGCAGCTCGCCTCGGATCTCGGTGATGGTGCCGGCCCTGCCCCGCTCGCCGAGGCCGGGCTGGCATGGAGTCGGGTCGCATCCGAACTCGCCTCGGCGGCAGCCGAATACGGGACTATCCTGGCCGCACTCGGGGTGCACTGGGAATCCGCGCACACCAGTGAGTCGTTCGCGAACCTGAGTCGGCTGGCGCCCTGGTTCGCCGAGGCCGCCGCAGCCGCCGGTCGCAACGCGGCCCGGGCCGAGGCGCAGTCGGCGGCGGTGACGGTGGCCCGGATGACGATGCCGAACCTGGCCGAGGTGAACCTGGCCGAGGAGGCGATGCGCACCGCGGTCACCGTCGCCGCCATCGCACCTGCGCTCGTCGGAGCAGCCGCACACGCCGAACGTGCCCTGCACGACCAGCGGCTGCGGGCAGCTCAGGTGATGCACAACTACGAATCGGCCTCGGAGTCCGCGGCAACGCCGTGGGTCGGTGCCGCGCCGGCGCCGAATCTGGTTTCCGGACAACCACTCGCAGGCGAACGCGCCGCACGCGAGGCCGCCGCCCGGGCCGCCACCCAACCCCACCCGCAGCCGCCACCGGCCGCTGCGGCGATTGCGCCTGTCGGGCTCCCCGTGGCGGGCATGGTGATGCCGTCCCCGGAGAAGACGAGCTACGCGCCGACGATCCTGGCCGGCGGAGGACCTGCAGTCAGCACCGCATCGCCGGCGCCCGCCGGACAGCCCGCGCATGCCGGGCCAGCCGGGCCGGTGGCCCCGCCGATGACACCGCACGGTGCGGGCGCCGCCGACCGGTTCGTCGCCCGCGCACCCGTGGTCGCGGAGCCCGACGAACCGGCCGTGGCTGCGGAGGCGGTCGTCGAGCACCCGTCCACCTGGGCAGAGGTGGCCATGGCGGATACCCCTGCCGTCCAGCATGTTCCCGACACCGCCGAGGGGCGGACGCTGGACCGGCGCTATCTGGACGAGACGCTGTCCCTCGATCATGGGAAGGGGCTGTAGATCATGTGGCAAGTGACCGCGGACACCACAGCAACAGCCCTCGACGTGGACGTGTTGCGCCGCGTGGGCGAGTTGGCAGGTGTGCAGACCTGGCCGGTCGTGCTCGACCTCTGGGCCACTGCGGCCGACGGCGACGAGCAGGACGCTACCCACGCCGCCGCCGACCGCGAGATCGCATCGCGCGGCCTGTTCGACGCCGGTGAACCGGTGGCCTGGTTGGGAACCGCGCTGCGGGTGCTGGCCGCACCGGAGCGGCAGCTGGAGATCCGGACCATGACGTCCGACACGGCGATCGAGGCCGCCGAGATGCGGCGGACATGCGTGGCCCGCAGCGGTCACGAGCACGTGATCGCGCGACGCATCGGCCGCCAGGTCGATCTGCGGCTGCTGACGGTCAGTGCCGAGTCCGACGTCGCTGCGTTGGTGACGAGTGACGTGGGTGCCGTCGAGCCGCTCGAGTTCGCCGGGCTCAGCGTGCCCGCCGAGGAACTGGCCGGCCGCCTCGCCGACTGCGGCGGGGCCAACGACATCGCCGATGCGTTGCACACTCTCGGGGCCGTCGGGTCCGACGCGGTGATCCTCGGCTCGGCATTGACCCGCTGTCACACCCGATCGGAGATCGTCGCGGTCTCCTGGTCGAACGGTGGCAGCACACAATCTTCTGGTGCACTGGCGATCTTCGACACCGATCGGGGCCGAATCGTCGCCAGTCCCAGCAAGTCTCCGGACGGGCGGGTGTGGACCACGCTGTCGCCGGGTGGCGCCCATCGGATCACGCAGGCCGTCGGCCTGCTGATCGAGACGCTTCCCGAAGGACGGTGGATGCCGTGAACCGGGCGGGGGAAATAGTCAGGGTATCTGTGTCGCCGGCGCCGGGAGCACCGCGGGCGGGCCACATTTTCCGCGGATACCACCGGGGCATCGCCGTGCGGTGCCGAACACAGAAGGAGTACAAGCATGGGTGTTGAAGGACCGGCTTCCGGTGTGCACGTTGACGTTGCCGCCGGACAATCGGCCGCGCAGTCGGTCGCTGGAATCGTGGGTGAGATGAAGCAGATCCTCGGCAGGATTCAGGCGTCCTCGCAGGACGGTGGTGCTTCGTGGCAGGGCAGCGCGTGGAAGGCGTTCGACGCGACATCCACCGACTGGAGCGCGACCGCACGGAAACTGGAGCAGGCGCTGGATGAAATCGAAGCGAAGCTGACCACCGGTTTCAAGGGGTACGCGGAGCAGGACCAGGCAGTGGCACAGCAAGTCACCTCGGCCGCCAACAGCGACCTGTCAATTTGACGAACCTCGAAAAGGAGCACGACCATGGATAGAATTGGATACAACTTCGCCGGAATGGACGTTCTGTCTGGTGACCTGAATGCGCAGTTCACAGCGCTGGGGGAATTGGCGAACCAGCTCAAGTCGATTGTTTCGAACCTTCAGAACGAGGTGTGGCAATCCGGCGGTGCCGGGGAGTATCAGGCTGCTCAGGCGCAGTGGGACATGCTGTTCGAGGAGGCCCGCGCGAACCTTCACGGACTTGGCAAGGGCGTTTCCAACGCGGCTGAAACGATGATGAACGCAGATCGTCAGGTCGGCGCGAGTTTCCGCATCTGACGATTTCGTCTGATCCAGGGCCCGCCGGGTGTTCGCCCGGCGGGCCCTGCGTTGTCTCATTTGGACCGAGCAGGTTCTCGGCTGGGGGGTGCCACCATCCGGCGCAGACGCGGCCCGAATGCCACTGTTCCCCGATGATGGGTGGGTCTCCATACCCGGGTGAGTGATCGACCGCGGGCACACCACCGCCACACCGTGACCCGCAGCGTCGAATGGCTCCCGCAACCCACACCGGTGCGATAGCGTCAGGCAAGACCGACGAGGGAGGGAACCATGGCCAACCCCGACGCTGCGGCCGCGAATCGTGAGACGTGGACCAGGAATTCCGGATTCATCCTTGCCGCGATCGGATCGGCGGTGGGGCTCGGCAACATCTGGCGATTCCCCGGAGTCGCCTACGAGAGCGGCGGCGGCGCGTTCATCGTTCCCTACCTGGCGGCACTGCTCACCGCGGGTATCCCGATTCTGTTCCTGGACTATGCGATAGGCCACCGGTACCGCGCGGTCGCGCCGCTGGCCTTCCGTCGTATCCGGCGTCACGCCGAGGCGATCGGCTGGTTCCAGACCGGCCTGCTGTTCGTGATCGGCGTCTACTACGCCGCAGTGATCGCCTGGGCGATGAGCTACTTCGTCTACTCCTTCGACCTCCGCTGGGGCGAGGACACCCAGACCTTCTTCCTGTCCGACTACCTTCAGGTCGGCGACCCCGAGATCTCCACCACGATCGTCGGTAACGTCGCGTTACCGCTGGTCATCGTGTGGCTGGTGATCCTGGCAGTGCTGTGCCTGGGTGTGGCCCGCGGCGTGGAGAAGATCAACATGGTCTTCATCCCGCTGCTGTTCATCGGGTTCACCGGACTGGTGATCCGGGCGATCACGCTGCCGGGTGCCTCCGACGGGCTCAATGCGCTCTTCAGTCCGGACTGGTCGGCGCTGTCGGATCTCGATGTCTGGATCGCCGCCTACAGTCAGATCTTCTTCTCACTGTCGATCGCCTTCGGCATCATGATCGCCTACTCGTCGTTCCAGCGGCGCAAGGCGAATATGACGAGTTCCGGACTCGTGGTGGCGTTCGCCAACTCATCGTTCGAGATCCTCGCCGGTATCGGTGTGTTCAGCGCCCTCGGCTTCCTCGCCTACCAGCAGCAGGCCGCCATCTCCGAGCTGGAGGGTCTCACCGGTCCGATCCTGTCGTTCGTGACATTCCCGGCGGTGATCTCGGAGATGCCGGGTGCGAGCTTCTGGGGCGCGTTGTTCTTCGGTTCCCTCGTGGTCGCCGGCTTCACGTCGCTGATCTCACTGCTGATCGGCGTCTCGAGTTCACTGCAGGAGAAGTTCGGGCTCAGCCGGGTCGTCGCGTCGGCCGTCACCGCCGGGGTCAGCGGCATCATCTCGATCGGACTCTTCTCCACCACCTCGGGGCTGATCGCACTCGACACCGTCGATCAGTTCGCCAACAACATCGGCGTCGTATCGTCGGCGATCATCATGACGGTGTTCGCGGTCTGGCTGGCCCGGGATGCCGATCTGCTCAGGCGTCACCTCAACGCGGTGTCGACGTTCCACCTCGGCAAATGGTGGGTGGCCCTCATCGGGGTGGTGGCGCCGGTCTTCCTCGCCACCATGCTGGTGCAGAAGATCATCTCGATCATCAGCGATGGCTACGAAGGCTATCCGCAGTGGTATATCGGCATCTTCGGCTGGGGCACCATCGCGCTACTCCTCATCGGCGCCGCGGCACTGACCCTGCCGGGATGGAATGGCCGCGACTACCCTGGATTCCAAGCATGGCCCCCGTTGGACACAGAGCAGAAGAAGGAGGCGGTCCGATGAGTGCCGGTGCCATCGTCATGATGATCATCGCCATGGTGATCGTGTGGGGCGGACTCGCCGCCGCCATCGTGAATCTTCGCCTGCGTCCCAACAAGACCGACAGTCCATACGAGGATCCGGATCTGGTCGCCGACGACATCGCGCGCGAGCATCTGCCGCATCCCACCCGCGACACCTAGCGGTCGGTCCCGGTCGGCTAGCCTTGGCACAAACACGGCAGACGACGAAGGGGACCAGATGACCACGGTGGCGGACTCCGCACCTGCGGCCGACAGCCGCAACGGGATCGACTTCAAGGTGGCCGACCTGTCACTTGCGGATTTCGGTCGCAAGGAGATCGAGCTGGCCGAGCACGAGATGCCGGGCCTGATGTCGCTGCGCCGCGAGTATGCGGATGTGCAGCCCCTCAAGGGGGCACGCATCTCCGGGTCGCTGCACATGACGGTGCAGACGGCGGTGCTGATCGAGACGCTGGTGTCTCTCGGCGCAGAGGTTCGCTGGGCCTCCTGCAACATCTTCTCCACCCAGGATCACGCGGCGGCCGCCGTCGTCGTCGGGCCGTACGGTACGCCCGAGGAGCCCGCGGGTGTCCCGGTCTTCGCGTGGAAGGGCGAGACCCTCGAGGAGTACTGGTGGGCGGCCGAACAGATGCTCACCTGGCCTGACCAGCCGGCCAACATGATCCTGGACGACGGTGGCGACGCCACCATGCTGGTGCTGCGTGGCGCCGAATTCGAGCGAGCCGGTGTGGTCCCGCCCGCCGAAGACGATCACCCCGCGGAGTACAAGGTCTTCCTGGAACTGCTGCGGACGCGGTTCGAGACCGACAACACCAAGTGGACGACCATCGCCGACGCGGTCCAGGGCGTCACCGAGGAGACCACCACCGGTGTGCTGCGCCTGTATCAGTTCGCTGCCGCCGGTGAACTGACGTTCCCGGCGATCAACGTCAACGACTCGGTCACCAAGAGCAAGTTCGACAACAAGTACGGCACCCGACACTCGCTGATCGACGGCATCAACCGCGGTACCGACGTGCTGATCGGCGGCAAGAAGGTGCTCATCTGCGGCTACGGTGACGTCGGTAAGGGCTGCGCGGAATCACTTGCCGGACAGGGAGCTCGGGTTCAGGTCACCGAGATCGACCCGATCAACGCCCTGCAGGCCCTGATGGACGGCTTCGATGTGGTCACTGTCGAGCAGGCGATCGCCGACGCGGACATCGTCATCACCTCGACGGGCAACCTCGGGATCATCACGCTCGAGCACATGCGGCAGATGAAGAACCAGGCGATCCTCGGCAACATCGGCCACTTCGACAACGAGATCGACATGGCCGGCCTGGAGAACTCCGGTGCCAAGCGGATCAACGTCAAGCCGCAGGTCGACCAGTGGATCTTCGACAGCGGCAAGTCGATCATCGTGCTGTCGGAGGGACGTCTGCTCAACCTCGGCAACGCGACCGGTCACCCGTCGTTCGTGATGAGCAACAGCTTCTCCAACCAGGTGATCGCGCAGATCGAGCTGTGGACCAAGAAGGACGAATACGACAACGAGGTCTACCGCCTGCCCAAACACCTCGACGAAAAGGTCGCGCGCATCCACGTCGAGGCCCTCGGCGGCACGATGACGAAGCTGACCAAGGAACAGGCCGAGTACATCAACGTCGACGTCGAAGGCCCCTACAAGCCGGAGCACTACCGCTACTGACGCCGAACGCGAGTGCACTCGCGAACGTGCCCAGCACGGCGGTCGACAGAACCCAAAAAATCACCGAGAGAATCCACGCGACGAGCATCCGCCGCACCGGCCCCGGTCACTGTGGATTCTCTCGGTGATTTTTTGGGTTCTGTCGACGTGAAGGTGGGTTCTGTCGACGTGAAGGTGGGTTCTGTCGACGTGAAGGTGGGTTCTGTCGACGTGAAGGTGGGTTCTGTCGACGTGAAAGTGGGTTCTGTCGACGTGAACCTAGGTGCCGATGTCGAGTTGGGCGCCGGGGCAGACGTACCAGGTGCCGTCCTCGCGGGCGAAGCTCTCGTCGTTCTGTTTGGTGAGGGAACGCTGGTTGCCGAGTTCGACGTGGGTGGAGACGGTCGAGGCGGCCGAATCCCCGGTGACCGTGATGTCGGTGAGCTCGTCGAGGACCACGGTCCCGGTGATGTCGAGAGGCATGGTCACTTGCGGGCGCAATGCGCTGCAGACCGAGGCCTGGATACGGGCGACATCGCGTGAGTTCACCGCATCGACAAAGATCTGCATGGCCGAGCGGATGGCAATGGCGTCGGCCGCGTTCGCGGTTTCCCCGGTCGGGACTCCCGGCGCGACCGTCTGATGGCCGACGGCCGAGTTGCTCGACGGGCTGTCGGTTTCCGCGGCGACAGTGAGGAGTACCGCCGCACCGATGACGACGAGGATCGTCACGATGCCGAGGACCGTGCCGACGATCATCCCGGGGCGGGGACCACGGGGCGGCGGAAAAGGCTGCTGAGGTGGGGGATACGGCGGCGGAGAGCCCGATGCCCAGCCCGGTTGCGGGGCGGGTGGATACCCACCGAACTGCCGGGGACCTGCGGTGCCGGGCGGTGGTGGTGGCCACGGCTCGGGGGTGATGTGCCGATGCGGGGGCGGTCCTGCCCCGGGACCCGGTGCGGGCGGAAACTGCTGCGGGCCATCGGGCGGCGGCGGTTGGGTCATGCGGCCTTCTCCTTCCCGCGGCGGGTTGGAACCTCCAGGCTATCGAAATCGTGGGCGGCGGGCAGCACGCTCATCCGTCCAACAGACGCCGCGCGAGTTCGGCGTGGTCCCCGTCCTCGGTCGATACCCACGGCGACATCCAGTTCGACTGGGCCAGTTGGCGATACACGTGGTCGACGCGTAGTTGCAGGCTGGTGTCGCGTTCGTAGATGTCGCGGGGCCGCGAGGCATCGGTCGCCGCCCGGCGGGCCGCCCGGTCGAGGGCGACCTCGGGTGCCACACCGAGCAGCACATGATGGTCGGGAACCGGCAGTCCGAAGCGGTGGAACTCCATCTCGCGAACCCATTCGACCATCTCGCCGTCGGCGTCCTGGTTCAGCCGCGCGGCGTTGTAGGCGGCGTTGGAGGCCACGTACCGGTCGAGGAGCACGATGTCGTGTTCGGCGATGGCGCCGCGGATCTCGTCCGCCGCATCGGCCCGGTCGAGAGCGAACATGAGTGCCATTGCGTACACGCTGTCGCGCAGGTCGCCGTGCCGGCCGTGGAGGGCCTCGGCTGCGAGGTCCGCCGTCACCGATTCGCCGTAGCGCGGAAACGTGAGGGTCCAGACCCGAAGTCCGTCTCTGCGCCACCGGTTGACGAGTTCGGTGACCAGAGTGTTCTTGCCGGCGCCATCGAGTCCCTCGACGGCAATGAGTTGGCCCACGAGCGCGATCGTAGCGGCCAGGGGCGGGTGGATCGGGCGAGGCTCGACGGTGCGTCGCGGACGGGGGCGGTTCGGCGCGTCATATCCGCAGTCGGGTCACGAAAGTGTCACCATTGAGAGTATGAAGCCTCGCATCCTCGTCGTCGACGACGACGCCGCACTCGCCGAGATGCTCACCATCGTGCTGCGCGGCGAGGGGTTCGAGCCGTTTGTTGTGGGCGATGGGACGCAGGCACTGACCGCGGTTCGCGAGATCCGACCCGACCTGGTGTTGCTCGACCTGATGCTGCCGGGGATGAACGGCATCGATGTGTGCCGCGTGCTGCGTGCCGACTCGGGTGTGCCGATCGTGATGCTGACGGCGAAGTCCGACACCGTCGATGTGGTCCTCGGCCTCGAATCCGGCGCCGACGACTACATGGTGAAGCCATTCAAGCCGAAGGAACTCGTCGCGCGAGTGCGGGCACGGCTGCGTCGCACCGACGAGGAACCGGCCGAGCTGCTCTCCATCGGGCCGGTCGAGATCGATGTGCCCGCGCACAAGGTCACCCGCGACGGTGTGCCGATCTCGCTGACCCCGCTGGAGTTCGACCTGCTGGTGGCGCTCGCGCGCAAACCACGTCAGGTGTTCACCCGCGACGTCCTGCTCGAGCAGGTGTGGGGCTACCGTCATCCGGCGGACACTAGACTCGTGAACGTGCATGTCCAGCGTCTCCGAGCCAAGGTCGAGAGCGACCCGGAAAATCCTGAGGTCGTGTTGACGGTGAGGGGGGTCGGCTACAAGGCCGGCCCGCCGTGATCGGCCGTCCTCGACGCCGCGTCAACAGCACCTTCGCTCGGCTCACCCGCGTCGCGAGCAGTATCGGCCGCTCCTTTGGCAGGATCTGGCGGCGGTCACTGCAGCTACGTGTGGTGGTGTCGACGTTGGTGCTGTCGTTTGTGGTGATCCTGATCCTGGTGTTCGTGCTGATCAGTCAGATCACCGATCGCCTGCTCGACGTGAAGCTGGCGGCCGCGACCGAAGAGGTCGAACGCGCCCGGATCGCGGTAGAACGGGACCTGACCAGCAGCGACGGCAACATGTCGGTGCAGAACCGACTACGCCAGACGCGGTCGCTGCTGACCGACCGCGATGTCGACACCAGCGAGAATTCCGGAACGGTGGGCACCTTCGACACCGTGTTGCTGGTACCGGGGACCGAGGAGGACGGCAGTGACAGCGGTGTCGGCCCGATCACGGAGATCCCCGACAATCTGCGGGACATGGTCGAGGGCGGACAGGTCGCCTATCAGTACACCTCGATCTCCAACGCTTCCGGCGGCACGGAGCCCGCTCTCGTGGTCGGTACCCCGACCAATGCGTCGGTGCCGGGTCTCGAGCTCTTTCTCGTCTTTCCGCTGACCAGTGAGCAGAACACCGTCGATCTGGTGCGCGGCACACTGGTCACCGGCGGCGTGGTGTTGCTCGGTTTGCTGGCCGCGATCGCCTGGCTGGTGTCGCGGCAGGTGGTGCTCCCGGTGCGATCTGCATCGCGTATCGCGGTCCGGTTCGCCGACGGCCGGCTCAAGGAACGGATGCCGGTTCGTGGCGAGGACGACATGGCGCGGTTGGCGATGTCGTTCAACGACATGGCGGAGAGCCTGTCGAAGCAGATCACCCACCTCGAGGAGTTCGGTGGCCTGCAGCGCCAGTTCACCTCGGACGTGAGCCACGAGCTGCGCACCCCGCTGACCACGGTGCGGATGGCCAGCGACGTGCTCTACGAGGGGCGCGACGAACTCGATCCCGTGCGCAAGAGGTCCGTGGAGCTGCTCGACAAAGAACTCGACCGCTTCGAGACCCTGCTCAATGAGCTATTGGAGATCTCCCGGCACGACGCAGGCATGGCCGAACTCGCCGCCGAACGGATGGACATGGCGATCCCGATCGACGGGGCGCTCGCGACGGTCAGCCACCTCGCCGAGGAGACCGGCACCGAGTTGGTGCTGGACCTTCCGACCGAACCGGTCATCGCCGAGATCGACCCCCGCCGCGTCGAGCGCATCCTGCGGAATCTGCTGGCCAATGCCATCGATCACGGCGAGAGACACCCCGTGGTGTTGACCATGCGGTCGGACGGGGACGCAGTCGCGATCACCGTTCGCGATCACGGCATCGGTCTGCGTCCGGGGGAGGAGAAACTCGTCTTCAACCGTTTCTGGCGGTCCGATCCGTCACGCTTCCGGCGTTCGGGCGGCACCGGGCTCGGTCTGGCCATCAGCATCGAGGACGCCCGCCTGCACCAGGGTCGGTTGGAGGCGTGGGGCGAACCGGGCAACGGTGCATGTTTCCGCCTGACGCTTCCGCTCGTGCGCGGACACAAGGTGCTCGGCAGCCCACTGCCGCTCAAACCCATCGGCGGGGCGATCGCCCGAACATCGACGACGCGCAGCACACCGAAACAGGTCGCAGGGGCCGGTGCGGCGGTCGACGTATCGGCCGCGCCCCCGTCCACTCCGCAGAGCACGTCCACGCCACAGAGCTCGTCGACTGCACAAAGTTCGTCGACTCCACAGGACACGTCGACTCCCCAGGACACGTCGACTCCCCAGGACACGTCGGCTCCGCAGGACACGTCCACTCCACAGAGCAGCAGCGGAGGGGGTGGCGGTGTCATCGGCTGATCGCGTGCCCGGCGTTCGAACCGGCTCGGCGCGTGCGGTGGGTGCGATGGGCGCTATGGTGCTGACGCTCGTATGTGTGCTCAGCGCGTGCGGATCAATCCCCAGCAGTTCCTCGCCCCAACCGATCACCGCGTTCGAACGGCAGGGGCCGACCAACGTGGTGCCGGTACCGCAAGCGGATATGGATCCCGAGTCGCTGGTGCGGGCGTTCCTCAAGGCCACCGCCGACCCGGAGGCCGGGCATTCGGCGGCACGTGAGTTCCTCACCACCACATCCTCGGAGCAGTGGGACGATCGTGGCGACATGCTGATCATCGACGAAGTCAACATCTTCGTCGACCAGCGCAGTGAGGACGCGGTGCGGTTGCGGCTGCTCGGCGACAACGTCGGCACGCTGAAGAGCGACGGCGAGCTGCTGCCCGCGACCGGCCAAGTCGAGACCACGTTGTCGCTGACCCGGGTCGGTGACCAGTGGCGTATCGACGGCCCGCTGCCGAACGGCACGATGATCGACCGCACCCAGTTCGAAACGGCCTACCGCGCCGCGACGCTGTACTTCACCGACCGCAGCCTCGAGCACCTCGTCGCGGACCCGCGGTGGTTCTACTCGGGGCAGGACACCGAGCCGACCGAACTGATCACCCGGCTGATCGCGGGACCGTCGGCCGACCTCGCGGATGCGGTGGACAGCGGTTTTCCCAACGGTGCCGCCCTGCGGGGGCCGGTCACCGCGCTGAGTGATGGTGGGGTCCGGATGGAGCTGACCGGGATCGGTTCCAGCTCCACCCGTGACCGGACCGCGCTGGCCGCACAGATCATCTGGACACTCGACGCCGCCGACATCGGTGGGCCCTACGTGATCAACGCCGACGGAGGCCCGCTCATCCCCGAGCGCGCGCCCGGCTGGCAGACGGCCGACGTCCGCTCCTTCGACCCGACGTCGGTGCCCTCCACAGATGTCGGTCTCAACATCATCCGAGACGGTGCATTGCTGAAGGTCACCGATTCGGGCACGGTACCGGTCGACGGTCCCCTCGGCACGAGCACGGCTGTGCGTTCGGCGGTGATCTCGGCCGACGGTGAGACCGACGCGGCCGTGGTGGCCCGGCCCGGGCAACGCCTGGACCTGGTGGTCGGACCATACGGCGCGAACCCGGGCGTCGTCACCACCGGGGTGTCGATCACCCGACCCTCGTTCGGGCAGAACGCCAACACCATCTGGGCGGTTGTCGATGGACAACCGGTGCAGTGGATGCGTGACGAGGCCGACACCAGTGAGCGACTCATCCCGGTCAACGCCGACGCCATCGCCACGGTGGCGCGCGGCGCGATCACCGAGCTGCAGGTGGCGCCCGATGGTGTGCGGGTGGCGCTCATCGTCGGCGGTCAGGTCGTCTTCGCGGTCGTCACCACCAACGCCGACGGTGGTCTCTCCCTGACCAATCCACGCATCGCGGCCTACAACATCGGCAACCGGGCGGTGTCGCTGGACTGGGCGTCGCCCACGACACTGATGGTCGCTCGGGATGCGAACGAATCGCCGGTCGCCCAGTTGTCGATCAACGGCACACCCGCCGTCGGGCTGCTGTCGGGCAACCTGTCCCCGCCGGTGAGCTCGGTGGTGGCCGACCAGGCCACCGTCTACGTCGGGGACACCCGTGGGGTGCTGCGCCTCGGCAGCTCCAACGGCCAACCCGACCAGTACTGGACCGAGGTGGAGCCGGCGATGGCACCGGGCGTGATCCCGGTGCTTCCGTGACCGCCGGTGCCGCAGGTCCTGACCACGGTTGCCCGGCGCAGCCCGGCGCAGCCCGGGGCACCGTCAGGCGCCGGCGATCACGACGACCGCAGCCACGTGCAGGCCGTGGGCGGCGAGTACCCGCGACGACTCGGCGGCGGTCGCGCCGGTGGTGAGGATGTCGTCGACCAGCACCAGCGTGCCGTCCGGACACGGGCGATTGCGCATCCGCCGGCGCACCCGGACGGCACCGGTGAGGTTGGCGACCCGCCCGCGTGCGTCGAGGCCGGCCGAGTCCGCCGCCCGCGATGCGGTCACGAGCAGATCGGCGACCTGCACCCGGGGGCCGAGTCGAGCTGCGGTGGCGCGTGCGATGGCGGTCACCGGATCCCCGCCACGACGTCGGGCCGACGAGGCCCGGGTCGGTGCCGGGATCAGCGTCAAGGTGTGGTGGTCGGGGATCTCGCCCCAGTCCGCAAGCGTCAACAGCCCGCTCGCCAGTGCGTCACCGAGGGCTCCGACCAGATCGCGACGGCCGTGTTCTTTGACCGCGATCAGCGCACTCCGATGTGGCCCGCGATAGCGGCCGAGCGCCCATGCGCCCGCACCGACCTCCACGCGTGGCTCGAGTCGCACGGGGGAGTCGGCCAGCGCCGCGGTGCAGCGGGGGCACCACCCGATCCCCGGCAGCTCGCAGCCGCCGCAGTGCGTCGGGATCATCAGGTCGACCCCCGATCGCACCACCTCGGCCGCTCGTGCGGTGAGGGCGGTGCGGCGTCGGGTCATCGGTCGAGTATGCCGAGCGTCGCCGGTCCTCAGGATCGTCGTCCGCACATCTGTGGATGCGTCGAGGTGCCGGTGGACAAACACCGCGACACACCTCTGTTGCCCCGAAACGTGGCCAGTAGGCGAACTTCCGGCTACGGTCGAAGGCACAACAGGTAGCCACCGCTTTTCGCGAGGAGGTGAGGCCCCTGACCCTGAGTGTCAGCCGTCGGCTGGCATGGACTCGATTCCCTACCGACGACGAAGGTGTCAGCGCGACAACGAGTCTGACGTCGCTGCCCAGCCTCTCCTGCTGAGGGCTCAGCGCCCGCCGGCAGATGCGTGAGTGGTTCACACCGATCGGCGTCTTCCGCCAGCGGCATCATGCCGCCTCTACCGGTGGATCGGATCAGGTCGCGTCGTATACCTGCAGTCCTCGGGTGGGAACCACCACAAGGAGGTCGTTTATGTCAACAGTCATTCACCGAAAAGGCCATCGCGAGTCGAAGGTCGGTGATCGAGCCCCCGAATCCACCACGGACAACCAGAAGAATGCCGGCCCGCCCACCGACGCGGCCTTCGATCCCAGTTTTGCCTTCGTTCGACCTGCCGGCACCGTCGCCGCCGACGAGCCCGCCGAACCCACCGCCAAGGTCGACATCAGTGGACGCCACGTCGAGATCCCCGACCACTACCGGATCTACGTCGGCGACAAGCTCGCCCGACTCGAACGCTTTGATCCGTCCATCTTCCGTTTCGACGTCGAACTGAACCACGAACGCAACCGACGGCAGTCCAAGGTCTGTCAACAGGTCGAGATCACCGCGGTCGGCAAGGGACCCAAGGCCCGCGCCCAGGCGTGTGGCGAGAACTTCTACGCCGCACTCGAGGCCGCGCTGGACAAACTGGAATCCCGACTTCGTCGGGTGAAGGATCGCCGGCGGGTGTCCTATGGCAACCGCCGCCCCCTGTCGGTGGCCGAGGCCACCGAGATCGGCGCGCCCCCGCTTCGTGACGGCCAGCTCAGTGCCCAACCCGAAACGGACGACGACGCAGCCGCCGACGAGTGGGATGACGGCGTCGAACTGCACGAACCCGGTCAGGTCGTCCGCGTCAAAGAGCACGAGGCGGTCCCGATGTCGGTCGACGACGCGCTCTACGAGATGGAACTCGTCGGGCACGACTTTTTCTTGTTCCACGACAAGGAGACCGACCGGCCATCGGTGGTCTATCGGCGTCATGCCTTCGACTATGGGTTGATCAGGCTCGCGTGACACCGATCAGGTTGCGCTAAGGCGACCTGAGTACCATGGAATCCGGTCTGTACTGCGTTGCAGGCCGGATTTCGTGTGTTGTCGACATGAGTGAGGGACTCGATCCACGGTGCTGAACAAGCTGCTGCGCGTCGGTGAAGGCCGGATGGTCAAGCGTCTCGATGCGATCGCGTCGCACGTCGAGGGTCTCTCTGACGAGGTCGAGGCCTTGACCGATGCGGAACTGCGGGCCAAGACCGACGAGTTCAAGGAGCGCATCACCGACGGCGCCTCGCTCGACGAGTTGCTGCCCGAGGCGTTCGCGGTAGCGCGCGAGGCGGCCTGGCGGGTGCTCGAACAGAAGCACTTCCATGTGCAGATCATGGGCGGCGCGGCACTGCACTACGGCAACATCGCCGAGATGAAGACCGGCGAGGGCAAGACGCTGACCTGTGTGCTGCCCGCCTACCTCAATGCGTTGTCCGGCGACGGTGTGCACGTGGTCACCGTCAACGACTATCTCGCGAAACGTGACTCCGAGTGGATGGGGCGGGTGCACCGGTTCCTCGGCCTGGACACCGCGGTGATCCTGACCGGCATGAACTCCGATCAGCGTCGAGCGGCATACGCCGCCGACATCACTTACGGCACCAACAACGAGTTCGGCTTCGACTACCTGCGCGACAACATGGCGCACTCCTTGCCCGACCTGGTGCAGCGCGGCCACAACTACGCGATCGTCGACGAGGTCGACTCCATTCTGGTCGACGAGGCCCGCACGCCGCTGATCATCTCCGGGCCGGCCGAGGGGTCGAGCAAGTGGTACACGGAGTTCGCGCGGATCGCGCCGCTGCTCGAGAAGGACGTGCACTACGAGGTCGACATCAAGAAGAAGACCATCGGTGTACACGAGGCCGGCGTCGAGTTCGTCGAGGATCAGCTCGGCATCGACAACCTCTATGAGGCGGCCAACTCTCCGCTGGTCAGCTATCTGAACAACGCCATCAAGGTCAAGGAACTCTTCCACCGCGACAAGGACTACATCGTCCGCAACGGCGACGTCCTCATCGTCGACGAGTTCACCGGCCGTGTCCTCGAGGGACGGCGATTCAACGAGGGACTGCATCAGGCCATCGAGGCCAAGGAACGCGTCGAGATCAAGGCCGAGAACCAGACGCTGGCCACGATCACCCTGCAGAACTACTTCCGCATGTACGACAAGCTCGCCGGCATGACCGGTACCGCGGAGACCGAGGCCGCCGAATTCGATCAGATCTACAAGCTCGGTGTGCTCCCGATCCCCACGAACAAGCCGATGATCCGCAAGGATCAGGTCGATCTGATCTACAAGACCGAAGAGGCGAAGTTCGACGCCGTCGTCGACGACATCACCGAGAGCCACGAGAAGGGCCAGCCGGTCCTCATCGGTACCACCAGCGTGGAGCGGTCGGAATACCTGTCGCGTCAGCTCACCAAGCGCGGTATCCCGCACAACGTCCTCAACGCGAAATTCCACGAGCAAGAGGCCCAGATCATCGCGGAGGCCGGCCGCACCGGTGCGGTCACGGTGGCCACCAACATGGCCGGCCGCGGCACCGACATCGTGCTCGGTGGCAACCCGGACATCATCGCCGACACCCGGCTGCGCAAAGCCGGGCTGGACCCGGTCACCACCCCGGACGAATACGAGGCGGCCTGGCCGGAGGCCATCGAGGTCGCCCGTGCGGCGGCAGCCGAGGAGGCCGAGGCGGTGCGCGCGGCCGGCGGGCTCTACGTGCTGGGCACCGAACGCCACGAGTCCCGACGTATCGACAACCAGCTCCGCGGCCGGTCCGGTCGTCAGGGCGATCCCGGCGAGTCGCGGTTCTACCTGTCGCTCGGCGACGAGCTGATGCGGCGCTTCAACGGCGCGGCGCTCGAGTCGATCATGAACCGCGTGAACCTGCCCGACGATGTGCCCATCGAGGCGAAGATGGTGACCAAGGCCATCCGCAGCGCACAGACCCAGGTCGAACAGCAGAACTTCGAGGTCCGCAAGAACGTTCTCAAGTACGACGAGGTCATGAACGAGCAGCGCAAGGTGATCTACTCCGAGCGCCGCCGCATCCTCGAGGGCGAAGATCACCGCGAGCAGGTACAGACGATGGTCGACGACGTGGTCGGGGCCTACGTGGAGGGTGCCACCGCCGAGGGGTACGCCGAGGACTGGGATCTCGACGAACTGTGGTCGGCGTTGCGCACGCTGTACCCGATTCAGCTCGACCCGAAAGAGGTCGTGGGCGAGAACGAGTTCGGTGAGCGCGACGACATCAGTGCCGAGGAGCTCAGGGAGATTCTCGTCGGTGACGCACATGCCGCCTACGCGACACGCGAGAAGGAGATCGAGTCCATCGCCGGCGAGGGTGCGATGCGGCAACTCGAGCGCACCATCCTGCTCACCGTGCTCGACCGGAAATGGCAGGATCATCTCTACGAGATGGACTACCTGCGGGAGGGTATCCACCTGCGGTCGATGGCCCAGCGCGATCCCGTGGTGGAATACCAGCGCGAGGGTTTCGACATGTTCACCGGCATGCTCGAGGGCCTCAAGGAGGAGGCGTTGGGCTTCCTCTACAACGTGCAGGTGCAGACCGAGCAGGCCGCGCCGCGAGTTGCGACGCCCGGTGCGCAGGCGACCCTGTCGTCGCCGGAGGTCGCCGACTTCGCCGCACAGAATGGCAGTGCGCCCGCCCGCGAGGCCGAGACCGACGTGCAGGAGGCGCCTGCGGCCCTGCGTGCGGTGGGGGTGGAACAGCCCGAGGTGCCGATGACCTTCTCCGGTCCGTCCGAGGGCGGCGGCACCGAGATCCACTCCGAAGACGAGGAACTCGACGATCCGGCGCTGGTGTCGGCGACCCGTCGCGAACGCCGCGCCGCCGCGCGGCAGAGCGTGAAGGGGTCCCGGCCGAAGCCGCCGAAGTCCAAGAAGAAGCGCCGCTGACGTAGTGTCGTCGGTCGCGAGACAGCCGCGGGTGCGGACTCTGCGCAGAAACTTCTCGGGAAAACGGAACCGTCGGGCGCGCTGGTGCGTCCGATTCTTATGGAGACCCCTCGAGTCCTGATCCGACCCGCGCCGCCCTATGAACCGCTGCCCCGTCCTGTCGACGAGGTCCCCGGCAGTGCTCTCTGCGAAACCACACCACGTGTGGTGACGAGATCGGAACCTGCCGAACCCGCGGTCGCTACCGTACCGCCCCGGCGGGCGCTGTCGAAGGCGACCGTCGACGCCCGACGGTTCGCGATCCGCACGATCACGCTGGTGCTCGAGATCGTCGATCGCCGGCGCACTGTAGGGCAACTCGACGGTTTCGCGACTGCTCACCTCATCGATCAGGTCACCGCGCTCATCCGCCTGACACCTCCCGGCGTCATGAGTGGGGACACCGCCACGTTGCGGCGGGTGCATGTGCAGATGCTCGGTCCCGGCGCCGCCGAGATCTTCGGCAGCTATCGCCGCGGAGAACGCGTGCGGGCGTTTGCGGCGCGCATCGAACAACTGCCGTGCCGGGTGCGTACCACCACGGCCACTGTGCGTCCGGTACTCACCCGTGCCGTGGAATACCGTTGGCAACTGGTTGCTTTCACGCTCGTCTGAGGCGGGCGCACGTGGCCACCAGCGAGCGGCCGCCGGTCATCGACGCGGGACACCGGCGTCCCGCACTAGGATCACAGTCGTGGTCAACCGTCTGTCCCCGCGCGAAGCGATGTTCTATTTCCTCGACGAGACGGGTTCGACGACTCACCTCGGAGCGTTGCTGATCGTCGATGCGGCGGAGTCGGGGCCTGCCGTCGACGCGACTGCGGTCACGACGGCACCGGCGACGTCCGGGGCTGCCGGTGCGCAGCGGAGAGCGACCTCCGGTTCGACGAAGAAACCTGGCTCCGCAAAGAAATCGGGGGGGACGAAAAGTCGCTCGACCAGCGGCGTCACCACCCCGAGCCTGGACTACCCGAGTCTTGTCGCGTTGGTGGAGAACCGTCTGCAGTCGATTCCGCGATACCGGCAGGTGGTGCGGGAGGTGACCCTCGGTCTGGCACGACCGGTCTGGGTCGATGACCCCGATTTCGACATCAACTTCCATATCCGACGCTCCGGACTGCCGCGCCCCGGGGACATCGCGCAGCTCCAAGACCTGATCGCCCGGGTCATGTCGCGGCCGCTGGACCGGACCAGACCGCTGTGGGAGATGTACCTGATCGAAGGCCTTCCTGACGGCAAGCAGGCGATCTTCACCAAGACCCACCGGTGCCTGGTCGACGACGAGGCGGCCCTCGAGATCAGCGAGGCGATCTGCGACGACCAGCCCGACGTGGAACCGCTGGCCGAGGACCTGTGGATGCCCGGTGCACCGCCCGGGTCGGTGTCGCTGGCCCTGGGCGCAGTGGCTGAGGCCTTCTCCCGTCCGGGGGATCTGGTGGACTCGCTGGTCCATGGCAACTCGGTGGTCGCCGAGGTGCGCACCACCGCCGAGGATGTACTGCGTCGGGTCGGCAGTATCGTCCAGCAACTCTCCGACTCGGCGCCGTCGAGTCCGCTCAACACCTCGACGACGTCGACGCGGATCTTCGCGGTCGCCTCGGTCCCGCGCCGCGGATGCGCCAAGATCGCAGACCGTTATGACTGCACCGTCAACGACGTCGAGTTGGCGATCATCTCCGGTGTGATGCGTCGGTGGATGCTGTCCTTCGACGAGTCGGTGAGCGCCGCCGACACGGTCCGCGTGGTGCTTCCGTTGTCGGCACGCGACCCCGGTGTGGAGCGGCGCCTCGACCTGGCTGCTCGCTGGATCGCCGTCGGCAAACCGAGTTTCGTGACCGATCTGCCGGTCGGCGAAGATAATCCGGCGGTGCGTCTGGCCCAGGTGGCGGGCCTGGCCAATCGGTATGCGCAGTCATCGCGGCGACTGTCGATGGGTCCGCAACCAATCCTGTCCGAACTGGGTGTGGTGCCGTTTCCGGAGCTGAGCTCGCGGGCTTTCCGCAGCCTCAACCGGCGCGCCTACAACGTCCCGATCGGGATGGGGACGTCGCCGGTCGCCGACAAGTTCGTCCGCGGGTGCCCGGTGTCGGAGATGTATGCGATCCCGACGCTGATGGCCCAGCGGGCGCTGGCCATCAGCATCACCGACTACCGCGACAACCTGCAGTTCGCCTTCATCGCCGATCGCGGTGTCATGAACGATCTACCGGCCATGACCGACTACGTGACCGAGGCCTACGAGGAACTGCTGGCCACCAAGTGACCGACGCGCCAGACGCCGCCCATGCCCTGTCTCGCTCGATGTCGCGCCGCTGACCGATAGGGTGGTGAACTGATCTGGCGGCGTGCGTCGACGATGCGTTTCATCCACTGTCTTCGTATGACGCCAGAAGCAGGGGTGCCGAGTTGGTCGAGGGATGTGTGCGATGAGGGTGTACTTGCCGGCGACGCTGGCAATGCTGATGGAGCTCAACGAGGTCGGCGAGATCCGGGCGATCGGCGGTACCGGGTTCGCGCTGACCCCGACCTTGCGCGAGTCGTTTGTCGCCGGTGACGACGAGGAGCTCGCCGAGGTGGCGATGCGAGAGGCCGCGCGTGCCTCGTTGCGGCTGCTTGCGGGTGAGGCCCCCGAGCCCGGTGACGACGCCGCCGAGGCCGATCTGACGGCCGACGAACTCACGACCGCACCGGGCGACACCCCGAGACTTCCCCCGCGTCGCGTGGTGGTCGCCGCCGATGTCGCCGACGTGGCGTTGCATCCGGAACTCGACGACGCGGTGGTCCGCATCAACGGGCCGGTACCATTGCGCGACATCGCGTCGGTGCATGTCGACGTAGCCGAGGCCGAGGACAAGGTGCGCGCAGCGGTGGTGGTGATCGATGCCGCCGACCTCGGCGATCAGGACGCCGAACTCGCCGTCGGCGATGTGGAGGACTTCGACCTCGCCTGGTACGCCACCCAGGAGTTGCCCTTCCTGCTCGAACTCCTCTGACGGTTGGCTGCCCGGCGGCGGTCGCGTAACCTACGGAACCGTAAGTTGTCGCCGTAAGGGTGTCGAGCGTGACCGTCGGTCACGGGTGAGGTGGTGCACAGGTGGGCTGGCTCGAAAGGTTCGAGGAACCGGTGGCGGGTGTCGCGGCACGGAGTCGGGGTGCGCAGTGGGCGCGGGCCGCAGTCGCCCGGATCACCACGCCACTGCTGCCCGACGACTACCTGCATCTGGCCAATCCGCTCTGGTCGGCCCGCGAACTGCGCGGCAAGGTCGTCTCGGTGACCGCCGAGACCGAGGATTCGGCAACCATCCGCATCCGGCCCGGATGGGGGTTCTCGTTCGACTATCAGCCGGGACAGTATGTGGGCATCGGTGTCCTCATGGAAGGCCGGTGGACCTGGCGCTCGTACTCGCTGACGTCGGTACCGGTCACCGCCGGTGGTCGCGACGACCGGATCATCTCCATCACGGTGAAGGCGATGCCGGAGGGGTTTCTCTCCTCCCACTTGGTCAATGGCCTGCGACCGGGCACCGTCGTTCGACTCGCGGCGCCGCGCGGTGAGTTCGTGCTGCCTGCACCGCTGCCGGCAAAGGTCCTGTTCGCCACGGCCGGAAGCGGTATCACGCCGATCATGGCGATGCTGCGGACCATTCGGCACCGCGGGCAGCGCACCGACATCCGCCTGGTGCATTCGGCGCCGTCGGAGGGTGACCTGCTGTTCGCCGACGAACTCGCCGCGCTGGCCGCCGACGGCCTGATCGATCTGCACCTGCAGTACACCCGCACCGACGGTCAGCTCACAGCCGACCGGTTCGCCGAGGTGGTCCCTGATTGGCGTGACCGGCAGACCTGGGCCTGTGGTCCGGCAGGGTTCCTCGATTCTGTGCAGAGCATGTTCGCCGCCGCCGGTGTCGATGACGCACTGCACATCGAACGGTTTGCCCTCGAACGAGGCGCGGTCGGCGCCCGCGGCGGAACAGTCACCTTCGGTCGCTCGGGTGCGAAAACGCCGGCCGACGGGGCCACGACTCTGCTCGAGGCGGGCGAATCGGCCGGGGTGCTGATGCCGTTCGGATGCCGGATGGGCATCTGTCAGAGTTGCGTGGTCATGTTGGACCAGGGGTGTGTGCGCGACCTCCGGTCGGGTGTGGAGCACGTGGAGGGTGAGCGCATCCAGACCTGTGTCAGTGTCGCGGCGGGGGACTGCACGCTCGACGTGTGAGAACGTGGCCGCGGAGCTCCCTGTTTTGACTCGCCTGTTTCGACTCGGCGCCGTGTTCGGTTCGCGATAGGCTCGGGGAGATGGCCGGTAGTCGACCACGGAGGAGATCCGCGTGCGCGCTGAACTGACCCAGACCATGGAAGTTCCCGTCCTGTCCGACGACGTCGTCACGCTACGGGCACACTCGTCCGCGGACGTTGAGCGTGTGGTGGAATACGCCACCGACCCGCTGACTATGCGGTGGGCCAAGATGCCCTCGCCGTACGGTCGCGCCGATGCCGAACGATATATCGCCGGAGCGCGCGCCGGGTGGGTGTCCGGCGATGCGTTGACCTGGGCAATCGAGCACGAGGGCCGATTCGTCGGCAGTGTGGATCTGACCGGTTCGGGTCGCATCGTCGAGATCGGCTTCGTCCTGCATCCGGATGCCCGTGGCCAGGGTCTGGCCCGCCGGGCGATCATTCTCGCGATGGAGTACGCCGTCGCCCATCGCGATGTCGAGGTGGTGCGGTGGCAGGCCGAGGAGGGCAATCTCGCGAGTCTGCGTACCGCACACAGCTGCGGGTTCACCCTGACCGCCAAGATCCCCGACTGGCTCGAGATGAACAGCAAAGTCGTCGACGCGTGGTGCGCGAAATGGCGTGCCGGCGACGATTTCGCGCCGAAGTCGACGTGGCATGCCACGACATTCGAGACCGAGCGGTTCCGGTTGCGTCCGCTCGCCGAGACCGATGACGAGCGGATACGGCAGACCCTAGACGATCCGATATCGCGCAAATACCTGTTCGGACGACCCGATCCGCTGTTGATCGAGCACGCCGCCGCCGAACGCACCCGAAAGTGGTGGACGGCCGCGCGCGGGGAGACGTGTACCTGGGCGGTCGCCGACCTCGAGTCCGACACGTATCTGGGTGATATCTCGATCTTCGAGATCAACGACGTCACCGGGGCCGAGATCGGCTTCTACACCCATCCGGATGCCCGCGGGCACGGCGTCCTCGGGGAAACCTTCCCGGCAGCTGTCCGGCATTGTTTCGACGTCCTCGACATCCGCCGGATGACGATGTTCGCCGCCGACTCCAACGAGGGCAGCAAGGCGCTGGCCCGACGTGCCGGCCTGCACGAGTTCGGCACCCAACCGTTGGCTGCGAAATCGGCAGGAGTCCTCGAGGACCTCGTCGGCTACGAGTTGCTACGCGACGACGCCTGACGTCGATCGGCGTGCGCTCGGTCACATTCCTGCCGTGATCTCGGCAAGGGGTGGACATGGCTGCTCCCGGCAACCTACGCTTGCGTAGGTTACGGAATGGTAGGTCGGCTCGTCGGCCAGACCATCACATGTCTCGACGACACCCGGGAGGGCTCATGGCGATCACCGACATCCCCGAGTACGCCCATCTGACCGACGCCGACGTCGCTGCGCTCGGGCGTGAGCTCGACGCCATCCGCGTCGATATCGAGGCCGATCGCGGGGAACGCGACGCCCGCTACATCCGCAACACGATCCGTTTCCAACGCGGTATGGAGCTGCTCGGACGCGGTCTGATCTTCGGCTCGACCAAGCGATCGGCGTGGTGGGCGGGCGCCGGTGCGCTGGGTGTCGCCAAGATCGTCGAGAACATGGAACTCGGCCACAACGTCATGCACGGTCAGTGGGACTGGATGAACGACCCCGAGGTGCATTCGACCACCTGGGAGTGGGACAACACCGATCCGTCGGCGCACTGGAAGCACACCCACAACTACATCCATCACAAGTACACGAATGTGCTCGGCATGGATGACGACGTGGGCTATGGCCTGCTGCGCGTGACGCGCGATCAGCGTTGGCGGCCGTTCTATCTGGGAAACCTGGCCTACAACACGCTGCTCGCGTTGCTCTTCGAATACGGTGTCGCCGTTCAGCACCTGGAGTTGGGCAAGAAGCGGCGGACGCCGGAGGCCAAGGAGCAGTTCCAGCGCGACCTGGCCGACGTCGGCAAGAAGATCGGCAAGCAGGTCGCCAAGGACTACGTCGTGTACCCGGCGATGGTGAGTGCGGCCACGGGACATCGCACCGGCTACGTTCGTACCTTTGGCAAGGCCGCCTCGGCGAACCTGATGGCCAATGTGATCCGCAATGTGTGGACCAACGCGGTGATCTTCTGCGGGCACTTCCCGGACGGCGCGGAGAAATTCACCAAGCAGGACGTCGACAGTGAGACGCAGGCCGAGTGGTACCTGCGCCAGATGCTCGGCAGCGCCAACTTCCGGTCCGGTCCGGTGCTCGGCTTCATGAGCGGCAACCTGTCGTACCAGATCGAGCATCATATATTCCCGGACCTGCCGAGCAATCGACTGCCGGAGATCTCGGTGCGGGTGCAGGAGTTGTGCGCGAAGTACGACCTGCCCTACACCACGGGTTCGCTACCGGTGCAGTACGCGAAGGCGTGGCGGACGATCGCCAAACTGTCGCTGCCGAACAAATACTTGACGGCGACGGTCGACGACGCGCCGGAGACCGCATCCGAGCGCCGGTTCAAGTCCGACCTGGCCGACGGGACACGTCTGCAGGCCACGGTCGACCCGGTGAGCGGCCGTCGCAGCGGTTTGCGCACGGCGATCGCGGCTCTGCGCACGCGCGGACGCCGCAAGCGGGCGACCGCCGCGTCGGCAGCTGCGGTATCGCAGCGTCGGGCTGCATGAGCGCAACCCGCCCGACCGCGTGGTGCCTCGGGTGCGTCCCGTGCGCGGGCGCAGGCATAATGAGAACCAATGGCCATCACCGACATCAATGAGTACGCCCATCTGACCGATGCGGACGTCGAGGCACTCGGCGCGGAACTCGATGCGCTTCGACGCGAGATCGAAGCCGATCGGGGACTACGTGATGTCCGGTACCTGCGGCGCACCATCGTCGCGCACCGTGCCCTCGAGGTGGTCGGGCGAGTCGCGTTGCTCGGCAGTCACAAGCGTTCGCTGTGGTGGCTCGGCACCGGGTCGTTGGCGCTCTCGAAGATCATCGAGAACATGGAGCTCGGCCACAATGTGATGCACGGGCAATGGGATTGGATGAACGATCCCGAGGTCCACTCCACCACGTGGGAGTGGGACATGGTGTGCGCGTCGCCGCATTGGAAGCACTCGCACAACTACATCCATCACAAGTACACCAACGTCGTCGGCATGGACGACGACGTGGGCTACAAGATCCTGCGTGTGACCCGAGATGAACCGTGGGAGCCTCGGCGGGCCTTCCAGCCGCTGTTCAACGTGCTGCTGGCGCTCACCTTCGAGTGGGGCATCGGGTTGCACGACCTCGCGCTCAAGGAGGTCATCGAGGGAAGGAAGTCCAAGGAAGAGGCGATTCCGCAGATCAAGCTGTTCCTACGGAAGATCGGCCGGCAGGTTGCCAAGGACTACGTGCTCTTCCCGGTGCTGTCGGGGCCGAATGCGCGCCACACGCTGACGGCAAACCTCAGTGCCAACGTCATCCGCAACCTGTGGGCCTACGTGGTGATCTTCTGCGGCCATTTCCCCGACGGCGCAGAGAAGTTCACGACCGAGTCGCTGGAAGATGAGACGCACGGGCAGTGGTACCTGCGCCAGATGCTGGGTACCGCCAACTTCAACGCGGGCCCCGCGATGGCGTTTCTCAGTGGCAACCTCTGCTATCAGATCGAGCACCACCTATACCCGGATCTGCCCAGCAACCGCTACGCCGAGATCGCCGAACGTGTGCGTGCGCTCTGCGACAAGTACGACCTCCCCTACACCACGGGGTCGCTGTTCGTGCAGTACATGAAGACGTTGCGCACGATCAACAAGCTGGCCCTGCCCGACCAATTCCTCCGCGACACTGCCGACGACGCTCCGGAGACCGCGTCGGAACGTCGCTTCGCCGGAATCCCGCGCGCCGCAGGCGGTCTCAAATCCGCGATCGCCGATCTGAAGCGAAACAAGCTGTCCCGTAAGTGATCTCGATACCGTTTGGCGGCAGGGCAAGCCCCTCTCGGGTGGTTGAGTAGGTCGAGACGCTAGCCGAGCCCTTATCGAAGCCACGCAGCCCGAGCGTCAAACCTCCACCCGCGCAGGCTCTCCCGCGGCCGCGCATGCGCCGCCGCCCCTCGCGCCGGGTGGTTGCCCCAGTGTCATTTGCCACCGGCAAAGTAGAACGCCATCGCATGCGGCTGCCGTGACGCTGTTGAGGCATGCGCCGATGGCCCCGAAAAATTCTCTTCACTATTTTCAAGAAATTCCTTGACGTCGAACGGGCGTTCGAATACCTTGGAGTCATGGGAGCTTCGGGGGATCTCACCACCATCACTGATTCATTGCGTGAACTGTGTTTTGCCGACGACATGTCGGGGCGGGCGGCGTTCGACGCGATGACCGCGCTGGTCACGTTGCGTAATCTGATCGAGCATCACGCTGCCACGGTGGTCGGTCATCTCGACCGGCTGGGGGTGGCCCGCGATCATGGTCGCAGGTTGAGTGAGTTGTTGATCGTGATGGGGCTCGCGCCGGCGGTCGCGTCCCGGCTGATCCGCATTGCGGGTGCGCGAGCCAAGTTGCCGACCCTGGCCGCCCATGCCGCCGACGGGGCTGTCTCGGCCGAACACGTGGATGCGGTGGGTAAAGGTGTCGAGCATGTCGCGGCAAGATCGGTGGAACCGATCGACGGTGCGGCGCGTCTAACTATCGTGACCGACCTCCTCGCCCAGTTCTTCTCCGGCGCCACGCCCGCCGAGATCGGTAAACACGCGCGTCGTCTGGGTAATCAGCAGGCCGAGGACACCGGTGGGCTCCCCGCCTGCGAGGACCGCAACCTCAATGCCCTCACCCACGACGTCGACGGTGACGGCCGCCTGCAGGTGCGCGCCGACCTCAACACCGACGTCGGCGAAAAATTCAGTGCGGCGATGGAAGAGTTGGCGGCACCCCGCCCCGAACCCGACGGCTCACCTGATGCCCGCGGCCCGGAGCGCCGCCACGCCGATGCGCTCGAAGCGTTGTTGGATATCGCCGCCCGCAGTGGTGATGTGGCGTCCGCGCCGCGTCATCAGATGCTGGTGTCGGTACCGGCCGATACCCCGGACCTGGCCGAACTACCGTTCATGGGGTCACTCACCGAAGCCACGTTGCGCACCCTGACCTGCGACACCACCGCGACCGTGGCGATCGTCGACGGTGAGCAGGTGCCGATGGAGATGAGTAAGGAGAAACGCCTGTTCCCGCCCCACCTACGCAAAGCCTTGCACAAGCGGGATCAGTGCTGCATCAAATGCGGAGTGGCGGCCACCCGCTGCCAGGGACACCATCTCGCGCATTGGGCTGACGGAGGAATCACAGTGCTGGACAACGGATGCCTGCTATGCCCATCCTGTCACGCCGACATCCACCACAACGGATGGGAGGTGATCATGGGCCACGACCGACACCCCTGGCTCATCCCACCCGTTTCGGTCGACCCGCACCGCCGACCCATACCCGCCTACAACCGACGCACCCTCAACCTCGACAACCTGCCTGCCGCGGCCTGAACAGCGCCATCTGAACACAGCGCCGTCCGAACACAGCGCCGCCAACCAACTTCCCACGCACCCGGCCCCGGTCGGGACCGCAACCGTCCCTTGAGAACTCCATAGAGTGCACCTCCGGTGCGACGGCGGTGTCGCGTATCCGACGGCCACATGGGTTGCCGGCAACCCCTGTGGTGCGCGGTACGCGACACCGCCCACCGGCATCGCGTCGGCGGTCTACGCTCGCTCGGCTCAGCGCTGCGAGGCGGACTTGGCCCGGAGATGGTGGGTGTAGATTGCGCCGGTGGTGACGTCGTCTTCCACCTCTTCCAATGTGCGCCCACGGGTTTCCGGAGCCTGGGTGTAGACGAAGAGAATCGCGAAAATACCGACGACGCCGAACATGAAGAACGTTCCGGTGATGCCGATGGCTTCGACCAGCGTCGGGAAGAACAAGCCCAGGAACGCGTTGGCCATCCAGAGGCAGAACACCGAGATGCCGATGGCCAGGCCGCGGATCTGCAGCGGGAAGATCTCCGACAGCAGGACCCAGGTGGCGACGTTCAGGAATGTCTGCATCGAACCGACGAACAGGACAACCAGAATCAGGATCACGTAGGGGCGCAACGGGTTGCCGACGGGCAACATGATCGATGCGATACCGATGAGGAAATGGCAGACGGTGGTGAGGCTGTAGCCGATAATCAGCGTCGTGCGGCGGTTCATGTGCTGGGCCAGCCACAGTGCGGTGATGGAGCCGGCCACGGCGATGACGCCGGGCGCGATGTTGGCGATGAGTGCCGCGTTCGACTCGAATCCGGCTTCCTTCAGGACCGACTGGCCGTAGTACATGATCGAGTTGATGCCGGTGAGCTGTTGAGCCACACCCAATCCGATACCGACGAGGATGATGCGCCGCACCCAGCGACTGTCCCGGATCGACGACCAACTGCCGTGCACACGATCCTTCTCCATGTCGTGGATCTCGCTGATCATGTCCACCTCGGCCTGCGCGCGCTGCTGAGTGCGGATAGTCGACAGAACAGTCAGCGCCTCGTCGCGGCGGTCCTGGGCAATGAGCCAGCGCGGAGATTCCGGGACACGCATCATGCCCACCATCAGGCAGATCGCGGGAAGTGCGGCCACGGCGAGCATGATGCGCCAGACCCCGTCGTGTTCGCCCCAGATGTTGCCGATGATGGCGTTGACGACGAATGCGGCGAGCTGACCGACGACGATCATGACCTCGTTGCGGCCGGCGAGTGACCCGCGGATCTCGTAGGGCGCGAGTTCGGCGAGGTAGACCGGCACCACCGTCGAGGCCGCGCCGACGGCGAGCCCGAGGATGATGCGACCGAAGACCATCACCCCGAAGCCTGGAGCCACCACGCAGGTGAGGGCGCCGATCAGGAAGAGAACGGCGAGCAGCATGATGGATTTGCGGCGACCCCACGCATCGGAGAGGCGCCCGCCGATCATGGCTCCGAACGCCGCGGCGAACAGCAACGAGCTCGTGACCACACCCTCGGTGAAGGCGGTGAGTCCGAGGTCTTCCTTCATCGGCTCGAGCGCGCCATTGATGACGCCGGTGTCGTAGCCGAACAGCAGACCGCCGAGAGTGGCGATCAGTGCCACCGCGTGGAGGCGCCTGCGGAAGGCGCCGGTACCGAGCGGTGGCAGGGCTTTTCGCTCGTTGACCAGGTCCGAACTGTCGGTGGTGGACATGGGGACTCCTCTATCGCGTTACATTCGACCATCGCTCGTGATGGTGGTCACAACTGATCGTAGCCGATGATCAGACTATGTCCTAACAAAATGTCAAAGTTTTCCGCTGAAATGGGTGTTGCTTGTCGAATCGCTAGGTCGATACCGTAGGGTCAACTAATTTGTCCGAACATATGGAGGCTTGTATGAAGCTGGGCTTGGTCGGTTACGGCGCCGGTGGGCGGCTCTTTCACGCGCCGTACATCGCGGCCGTACCTGAGGTCGAATTGGTCGGCGTCGTCACGCGCAGTCCGGATCGTCGTCGCGAGGTGAATGGGGATCTCCCGGGTGTCCCGACCTTCGATTCGCTGTCGGCGTTGCTCGATGCCGGGGTCGACGCGGTCACCATCACCACGCCTCCGGATACCCGTCGCGAACTGGTGCTCGAGGCGGTGGCGCGGGGAGTGCACGTCATCGCCGACAAACCCTTCGCGCCCGACGCCGCGGGTGGGCGCCAATTGGCGGCAGCAGCTGAGTCGGCCGGAGTCCTGCTCAGCGTCTTCCACAATCGCCGCTGGGATGCTGACATGGCCACCGTCGCCGAGGTCCTGCCGAGTTTGGGCGACATCTGGCGTTGCGAGTCGCGGTTCGATCTCGACGAACCCGGAAGCCTCGATGCCGGCCCCAGTGGGGGACTGCTTCGCGACCTCGGTGCGCACCTCGTCGACCAGATGCTGAGGTTGTTCGGTCCGGCGGCCACGGTGTACGGGCATCTGGATGTCGTGGATCAGCCCGAGGGTCGTACCGACTGCGGATTCGCGATCTCGTTGGACCATCTGAGCGGCGTTCACTCGACGGTGAGTGCCAGCAAGATCAATCACGTGGCGGCACGTCAGTGGCGTATCTACGGCTCCGAGGGGAGCTACGTCAGCGACGGCACAGATGTGCAGACGGATCAGGTCAAGCAAGGCCTGCGGCCGGTCGACAACCTGGACTCCTGGGGCTACGAACGCCAAGATCGCCTCGGCGTGTTGTCGACGGCAAAGGGGTCGATGACGATTCCGTCGGCACAGGGTCGCTACGACGAGTACTACCGGCAGTTCGCCGCGGCCGTTGACGGCAGAGGACAGCAGCCGGTACCGGCGTCCGAGGGGATTGCCGTGCTCGACGTACTCGACGCCGCGCGCCGCAGCTCCGAAACGGGTGACACCGTCCGACTCTGACAGGTCGTCAACGCACAGTTGCCGTGTGACTCACCGGGGGGTGAGTCACACGGCAACATCGGCTGCGAGCCGTCTCAGTCGTACTGTGTCTCAGGCATTCTGGGGGAATCCGAGATTCAGTCCGCCGTGGCTCGGGTCGAGCCAACGGGTGGTGATGGCCTTGGCTCGGGTGAAGAAGTGGACGCCTTCGGTGCCGTGGGCGTGGGTGTCGCCGAAGAGCGACGCCTTCCACCCGCCGAAGCTGTAGTAGGCCATCGGAACCGGGATGGGCACGTTGATGCCGACCATGCCGACCTCGACCTCGTTCTGGAAGCGTCGGGCAGCGCCACCATCGTTGGTGAAGATGGCGGTGCCATTGCCGTACGGGTTGGAGTTGATCAACTCCAACGCTTCGTCGTAGGAGTCGACGCGTACCACCGACAGGACCGGTCCGAAGATCTCGTCGGTGTAGATGCTCATGTCGGGGGTGACGTTGTCGAACAGGGTCGGACCCAGCCAGAATCCGTCGGCTGCACCGTCGGGATCTACGGTGCGGCCGTCAAGGACGACGGTGGCGCCGGCTTGTTCGCCCGCGTCGACGTAGGAGGCGACCTTGTCCCGGTGAACCTTCGTGACCAGCGGGCCCATGTCGGAGTTGCGGGTGCCGTCGCCGGTCTTGATGGTCTTGGCACGGTCGGCGATCTTGTCGACGAGGTCATCGGCAACGTCGCCGACGGCCACGGCCACCGAGATCGCCATGCAGCGTTCACCGGCGGAGCCGAAACCGGCATTGACCATGGCGTCGGCCGCCAGGTCGAGGTCGGCGTCGGGCAGGATGATGGCGTGATTCTTGGCTCCGCCGAGGGCCTGTACGCGCTTGCCGGCGGCGGTGCCGGTGGAGTAGACGTACTCGGCGATCGGGGTGGAGCCGACAAAGCTGATCGACTTGATGGCCTTGTTGGTGAGCAGCTCGTCGACCGCGGTCTTGTCACCCTGGAGGACGTTGAACACACCGTCGGGCAGGCCCGCCTCTTTCCAGAGTTCGGCGAGCCAGATGGCGGCGGTGGGGTCCTTCTCGGACGGTTTGAGCACCACGGTGTTGCCGGCGGCGATGGCCACCGGGAAGAACCACATCGGCACCATCGCCGGGAAGTTGAACGGACTGATGATGCCGACAGGTCCCAGCGGTTGGCGCACCGAGTGCACATCGACCTTGGTGGAGGCGTTCTCGGTGTAGCCGCCCTTCAACAGGTGCGGGATTCCGCAGGCGAACTCGGCGACTTCCTGGCCTCGGGAGATCTCCCCGAGCGCGTCGGAGAGGACCTTGCCGTGTTCGGCGGTGACGATCGCGGCCAGTTCGGGTTTGCGGGCCTCGAGCAGTTCGCGGAAGCGGAACAGGATGGCCGTGCGCTTGGCCAGGCTGGTGTCACGCCAGGCCGGGAAGGCGGCGGTGGCGGCGTCGATGACCGCGCGCGCGTCCTCGACGTTGGCCAGCGCGACTTCGCCGGTGACAGCGCCGGTCGCGGGGTTGGTCACCGGCGCCGTGTTGCTCGACGTGCCGGGGTAGGCCTTGTTGTTGACCCAATGGGTGATGGTGGTGGTCATGGTGATTCTCCTGTGTGGATGTGTGCGCCGGTCGACTGGCTGCGAACAAGTGATGGGCGTACCCAGACGTCGCCTGGTTCGGTCCCGATACGCTCCTCGCCTAGCGGCCCGGAACTACTCGACCAGCGGATTGGTGTTGGTTCGGTGCGTGTCGGCAGGATTCGGGTTGGCGGATCGGCTTCGCCTACGCGCCGGGAATGGATGCGCGCGAGACCATTTCGACGGTCTGGGGTTGACCGGTCTCGAGTGCCTTGACCCCGGCCGCGCACACCGCGGCGGCGGCGTACCCGTCCCAGGCGCCGGGGCCGTCGACGTTGTCGCCGCGGCGGACCGCGTTGACCCAGCGCTGGATCTCGACATCGTAGGCGACGCCGAATCGCTCGACGAACGACGGCGTGATATCCCCGGTGGCGATGCCGGCGATCTTGCGTCCGTCGCCTGTGTCGGCCTGAACCGGGTTGCGCTGCTTGCGGATCAGTCCTTGGTCGAGGCCGATAAACGCCGAGCCCAGCTCGCCCACCAGCTCGGTGCGTACCTCATAGGCGACACCGGTGGTGACGAAGCACTCGACGTCGATGTGCCTGCCGGATTCGGTGGTGAAGATGGCGATCTGCGGATCCTTGAGGCCTTCGGGAGCGTTCGGATTCGAACCGGGTGCGATGATCTGCACCGAGGTGATCTCCTCGTCGAAGAAGAACCGTGTCGCGTCGACCTCATGCACGAGGGAGTCCTTGACGATCATCGCGCTGTCGAAGTTCGGCGGTACCGCCGGGTTGCGATGCACGAAGTGCGCCAACAACGGCTGACCGAAGGTGCCATCGTCGATAAGGTCCTTGAGCTGCTCGTACTCGTGGTCGAAGCGGCGCATGAAGCCGACCTGAATGAGCTTGCGGCCCAGTTCTGCCTCCCTCTCGACGATCTCCAGTGAGGTCGCGACGTCGGTGGTGAGCGGCTTCTCGCACATGACCGGCTTACCGGCCTCGAGGCAGGCGAGTAGCTGCTTCTCGTGGGTCGGGCCGGGGGTGGCGAGGATGACCGCGTCGACATCCGGATCGGCGATGGCGTCGAGCGGGTCGTTGATGACCCGACACCCAGGGATGGTTGCGGCCAATTCCTCGGCCTTGTCCGGGAAGTAGTCATTGAGCACGGTGACGGTGGCGCCCTTGGTGCGCTCGGTGATGCGGGCGACGTGGTCGGCGCCCATCATGCCGACGCCGAGGACGGCGATGCGAAGATCCGTGGTCATTTGTTTCCTCCCGTGGTCGGGTCGGTCGGGTTCAGGTATGGCCGCTGCACGGCCTTCCACTGTGCGTAGATCTCGTAGGCCTGCTGCGTGGATTCCAGAGTCGACGTCTCAGATACCGGTACGTCCCACCAGGATTCGCTGTCCGGGGCACCGATCAGCGGGTCGGTCTCCACGTGTATGACGGTGGTGCGCTCGGCGGCCTTGGCGGCCTTGATGGCGTCGGTGAACTCGGCGGCGGTGGTGGCTCGGATGACGTCGGCACCGAGCGAGGCAGCGTTGGCGGCGAGGTCCACCGGCAGGGTGGCGCCCTGGAGCCGCCCGTTGTCGCCGCGGTAGCGGTAGTTGGTGCCGAACCGTTGCGAGCCCAGCGACTCCGACAGTGAGCCGATGGACGCGAACCCGTGGTTCTGCACCAGCACGACGATCACCTTCAGATTCTCCTGGACCGCCGTGACGAGTTCGGTGGCCATCATCAGGTAGGAGCCGTCGCCGACCATGACGAACACGTCACGGTCGGGACAGGCCATCTTGACGCCGAGACCGCCGGCGACCTCGTAGCCCATGCAGGAGTAGCCATATTCGACGTGGTAGCCCTTGGAGTCGCGGGTCCGCCAGAGCTTGTGCAGGTCACCGGGCATGGAGCCCGCCGCGCAGACGACGACATCGCGTGGATCGGAGGTTTCGTTCACCAGCCCGATGACCGCACCCTGGGTCAGCGCCTCGTCGCCGGTGGCGACGTTGGTGCCGACCGAGGTCGGGGAGTAGGCCTGCTCGACGATGTCGTCCCACTCCTGCGCGAGTGCGGTGACCCGCTCCTGGTAGGTGGGGTCGACTGCGTACTCGGAGAGCAACTCGTCGAGGGCCTCGATGGATTCGCGGGCGTCGGCGACCACGCTGTAGCCGCTGTGCTTGACCGAATCCAGGGACGCCACATTGATGTTCACGAAACGCACGCCGTCGCCGGTGAAGGCGGTGCGCGAGGCGGTGGTGAAATCGCTGTAGCGGGTGCCGATACCGATCACCACATCGGCGTCGGCGGCCAGCGTATTGGCAGCGGTGGTGCCGGTCGAGCCGATGGCGCCCACGGACTGTGGGTGATCGTAGGGCAGCGAGCCCTTGCCCGCCTGACTCTGCCCGACCGGAATGCCGGTTCGTTCGCAGAAGCGGGCCAGGGCGTCGGTGGCGTGGCTGTAGATGACACCGCCGCCGGCAACGATGAGCGGACGCTGTGCCGAGGCGATGATCTCGGCGGCCTCGGCGATCACGTGGCGCTCCGGGAGCGGGCGGGCGACGTGCCAGGTGCGTTCGGCGAACAGGGATTCCGGGAAGTCATAGGCCTCGGCCTGGACGTCCTGCGGGATCGCGACGGTGGCAGCGCCGGTCTCCACCGGATCGGTGAGCACCCGCATCGCGCCGAGTAGGGCACCCGGCAGCTGTTCGGGCCGCCACACCCGATCGAAGTAGCGCGAGACCGGTTTGAACGCGTCGTTGACGGTGACGTCACCCGATGAGGGCAGTTCGAGTTCCTGTAGCACCGGGGAGGTGGCGCGGGTGGCGAAGGTGTCGGCCGGCAAGAGCAGCACCGGCAACCGGTTGATGGTGGCCAGCGCCGCGCCGGTCAGCATGTTGGTCGCTCCGGGACCGACGGACGCGGTCACCGCCCACGCCTGTAGTCGGTCCTTCATGCGGGCGTAGCCGACGGCGGAGTGCACCATCGCCTGTTCGTTGCGTCCGAGGACATACTTCAGGGACAGCCCCCGACCACTGTTCACGTCGTCGATCTCGTTCTGCAGCAACGCCTGGCCGAGACCGGCGACATTGCCGTGACCGAAGATGCCGAAGCATCCGGCGAAGAACTTGCTCCGCTCGCCGTCGCGCTCGACGTACTGGTTGGCGAGGAATCGCACGGTCGCCTGGGCGACGGTGAGGCGGACGGTTGATTCACCGTGGGGGGTGCGGAGGCCGGTGACGCCGCCGGCGCGTCCGGAGTTGATCGGTGCCACGATGGCTTCTTTCTGGTCGGTGGGTGGTCAGGAGTTGTTGCCGTGCAGGGGGAGTCGGGGATCGACGTCCTGGTGTTCCCAGCTGCCGCGTAGCCACGTGTGGGCCGGGTCGTCGCAGATCTTCCAGGCGCGCTCGTCGCCGGGCCCGGCCATCACGTTGAGGTAGTACATGTGGTATCCGGGTGCCGCGATGGACGGTCCGTGGTAGCCGTGCGGCACCAGGACGACATCGCCGCTGCGAACCTCCTCGAGCACCTCGATCGGACGTTCAGGCGTGCCGTAGACCCGGTGATAGCCGAATCCCGGTGAGCCGTCGGCGCCCCGATCGATCTCGAAGTAGTAGATCTCCTCGAGTTGTGATTCGTTCTCGGAGTTCTCGTCGTGTTTGTGCGCGGGATAACTCGACCAGTTCCCGCCCGGTGTGATGACCTCGCACGCGATGATCGAGTCGGCCTCGAAGACGCCGGCGGTGCCGAAGTTGTGTACCTGACGGCTGCAGTTGCCCGCGCCGCGCAGCTCGATGGGGACATCGGCGGCCGGTACGTAACGGAACGGCAGACGGGCCTTCGCCCGTGCGCCGCACAGCGCGAACCGTCCGCCCGCTGCACTGGTCACGGTGAACTCGGAGTCGCGTCCCACGTAGGCGAAGTCGCTGGGCCCGTCGAAGACACTCGCGCGGCCGGCGAGGTCGAAGGTGACGCCGCCCGACGACACGCTGGCCGACCCGGCGAGCGGCACGACGATGATCTCGTCATCGCCGGTTCGCCGTGTGATCGACTCACCGGCACCGAGCTCGACCACGAACAACGACGACTCGGTCCAGCCGGCCGACTCCGGTGTGATGTCGACGGTCAGCGGCACAGTGCCGGTGCCGGCCGGGATGTAGTACTTCGAGTTCACGCGAGTCTCCTCTCAGCTCACCAGGTTGACTGCGGTGTCGACCGCGGTGGCCACGTCGTCGTCGGCCGGATACAGCAGCGTGCGTCCCACAATCAGTCCCCGGACCGACGGGATGCGCAGTGCGCGTTCCCAACTCGCGAAGGTCTCATCCGGCGCCGTCTGCGGGTCGCCGCCGAGCAGCAGGGTCGGCAGCGTGGTGGCGTCCATGACGCGTTCCATCTCATCGACCACCGGCAGCTTGAGCCAGGTGTAGGCCGAGGTGGACCCGAGTCCCTGGATGATGTGCATCGACTTGATCACCGCGTCGGCGGTCAGGTCGTTGCGGACCTTGCCGTCGATCCGCGACGACAGGAACGGCTCGAGCATCGCGATCGATTCGCCGGCCGCGAGTTCGTCGACGGCGGCCGCACATGCGGTCATCATATTGAGCGTCCCCGGGTCACCGAGGTCGACCCGGCAAAGCATCTTCGCGCCGTTGAGACCTACGTCAATGGTCCACTTGGCGGTGGCCGCGGTCATCCGGTCGTCGAGTTCGAACGAGGCCCCGGCCAGCCCGCCGCGGTTCATCGAACTTAACACCACCTTGTTGTCCAGTGCGCCCAACAGCAGCAGATCCTCGAGGATGTCCGAGGTAGCCAGGACGCCGTCGACCCCCGGGTTGGCCAACGCGGTCCGCAACCGGTCGAGCAGGTCGGACCGGCTGTTCATGGCTCTCGGGTTCGATCCGACCGACAGCGCCCCACGGGCCGGGTGATCGGCGGCGACGATCATCAACCGGTCGTCGCCGGTGATCGTCGGGCGCGGGTGGCGCTGTGCCCACGCCTCGGCGATCGCCTGTGGGCGGGTGGCCCGGATCGCGGTGACCTCGGCATAGGTGGAGCACAGCGGGGAGACCACCGCGGCGGTGCCCATCGTGGTAGCGGGAAAGTCCGCCTGGGTGGCGAGCTCAGACATTGAGTTTCTCCTGTGCGTTCGTGGCGAGTGCAGCCACCTCATCGGCGGTGGGCATGGCGGTCGAACACTCGAGTCGACCGGCGACGATGGAACCGGCGGCGTTGGCGTGACGGAGGATCTTCTCCAGCGGCCAGCCCTCCAGCAGGCCGTGGCAGAGGCTGCCGCCGAAGCTGTCGCCCGCGCCGAGTCCGTTGACGACATCGACCGGTATCGGTGCCACCTCGATGCTCTCCGAGCGGGTCTTGCCGAGCACACCCTTGGGGCCTTGTTTGACGATGGCCAGCTCGACGCCGAGGTCGAGCAGTGCGTCGGCGGCCGCATGCGGGTCGGTCTCGCCGACGGCGACCTCACATTCCTCGCGGTTGCCGACCGCCACCGTGACGTGTGACAGGGCCCGACGAACCTGCTCGGTGGCCGCCGCCGGCGACGACCAGAACATCGGCCGGTAGTCGAGGTCGAGTACGGTCAGCGACTGTCGCCCGCGGGCCTCCCACGCGGCGAAATGTGCGCTGCGCGAGGGTTCCTCGGACAGGCCGGTGACCGTCGACCAATACAACCGGGCGTCGTGCACGGCCGAGGTGTCGATGTCGGCGACGTCGATCTGCAGGTCCGGGGCGGTTGGTTTGCGGTAGAAGTAGAGCGGAAAGTCGTCTGGGGGGAAGATCTCGCAGAAGGTGACCGGCGTGGCGTACTCGTCGTCGACGCCGACGTAGCGGTTGTCGACGCCCAGGCGCGCGAGTTCGCTGCGGACGAACCGGCCGAACGGGTCGTCGCCGACCCCGGAGATCAGCGCGCTGCTGTGTCCGAGGCGGGCAGCGGCCACGCTCACGTTGGCGGCGCTGCCACCGAGGAACTTGCCGAAGCTGCTCACCTCCTCGAGGCCGACACCGATCTGCTGCGGATAGATGTCGACGCCGCTGCGGCCGATGGCGACAACGTCGAACGTCGGCGCCTGGGCCGAGTCGGAGGACTGTTGTGCGGTCACGTACTGCTCCCTGCTCGTGGTTGGACAGGTGGGGCCCGGCGGTGGAACAGCGGGGCTCTCGTATCCACTGGCATCCACTGTGCGTCAGGCCACACCACAAAGTCAAGACTTTGTCCTGACATTCTTACCTGGAATAGTGAAGTGCGGAAGATCACAGACCGCCGAACCGTATCCCCCGGACGAGACGAGATGGAGTTGATGACATGACCGTGCAGACCCCCGCGGGCGCCGCCACCGATGCGGCCGCGCGCAACGACGTGCATGACGAGGCGGGCGTCGTCCTGCCGGTCGGCATCATCGGGTTCGGGTGGATGGGTCGGGCGCACGCTGCGGCCTATGCGCGTATCCGCCATCACTATCCCGACCTCACGCCGGTGCCGCGGCTGATGGTCATCGCCGACGAGGTGACCGATCGGGCCGCAGCGGCCGCCGCCCAGTTCGACGTACCGGCCACGGTCGCCGATTGGCGTGAGCTGGTGGCGGACCCGACCATCGGTGCCGTCAGTGTGACCGCCCCCAACTTCCTGCATCGCGATATCGGCTGCGCCGTCGCGGCGGCGGGCAAGCACCTGTGGATCGAGAAGCCGGTCGGGTTGTCCGCCGCCGATGCGCGGGCGGTGGCGTCGGCGGCCGCGACGGCCGGCGTCCGAACCGCCGTCGGGTTCAACTACCGCAACGTGCCCGCGGTGGCGGCGGCGCGCGAACTGGTGGCCGCCGGCGAGATCGGTGAGGTCACCCACGCCCGGTTCCGGTTGTTCAGTGACTATGCCGCACATCCCGACGGTGCATTGAGTTGGCGCTTCCAGCGCGATCGCGGCGGCAACGGTGTCCTCGGCGACCTCGCCTCGCATGGCGCCGATCTGGTCTGGTTCCTGTTGGGCGACATCGAGTCGCTGGTCGCCGACACCGCGATCTTTGTCGCCGAGCGCCCCAAGCCGACCGGAGCGACGGCCGGTCACCAGCTCGCCTCCGGCGGTGAGCGCGGTCCGGTCGAGAACGAGGACTATGTCTCGGCGCAGTTGCGCATGGCCGGCGGTGCCCGATGTGTGCTCGAGGCCAGCCGGGTGTCCGTCGGTGCGCAGAACTCCTACGGGTTCGAGATCCACGGCACCAAGGGGGTCGTGCGGTGGGACTACCGGCGGATGGGTGAACTGGAGGTCGGTGCCGGCGACGCTTATCAGGATCTGTCGGTGGCCACGCGGTTCGTGGGTCCCGGCAGCGGCGACTACGCGGCGTTCCAGCCCGGCGCGGCCAATCCGATGAGCTATGACGACCTGAAGGTGATCGAGGCGGCCCGCTTCTGTGAATCGATCGCCGAGCCCACGCGCGCCGGCGCCACCATCGACGATGCGGTGCGCGCGGCGGAGGTGCTCGATGCGATGACGACGTCGGTGCGTGAGGGCACCTGGATCGCCCCCGCGTCGATGAGGTGAGCACGCGGCGTCTGCTCGGGCGGGCGGGCACCGCCCGGGCATCTGCGGACTTCCCGTATGCGCTCGCCCTGCTCGGGGCCGGGGCGATGTTCATGGAGATCCTCGACGCCACCATCGTCGCGACCGCGCTGCCGGCCATCGCTGCCGATCTCGGAGTGCGTCCGCTCGATGCCACGGTGATCGCGACCTCCTACCTGATCACCCTGGCGGTGCTGATCCCGCTGTCGGGGTGGGTGGCCGATCGGTTCGGTGTGCGCCGCGTGTTCCTGGTCGCGGTCGCGGTGTTCACCCTCGCGTCGGCGGGCTGCGCGCTGGCCCCGGATCTCACGACCCTGGTGGCGATGCGGGTGCTGCAGGCGGCCGGCGGCGCGATGATGGTGCCGGTCGGACGGCTGGCGGTCCTGCGCACGGTGCCGCGCGGTGAACTGGTGCGGGCGATCGCCTACCTGACGTGGCCGGCCCTGGTGGCGCCGGTGGTGGCACCGTTGATCGGCGGAGCGATCGTCACGCATGCGTCGTGGCGGGTCATCTTCGCGATCAACCTGCCGATCGGCCTGGTCGGCATCATCGCCGCGTTCTGCTGGTGTCGGCCCGCGGACTCGGACACGACACGACGCCGACTCGATGTGCTCGGGGTGCTGTGCACCACCGCGGCGGTCGGCGCGGCGATGTTCGCGGCGCAGGAACTGACCGCCGACGATCCGCGCTGGTGGGTGGTCGCGCTCGGTGCGCTCGCGGGGTCGATCTTGGGCGTGGTGGCGCTGCGGCGGATGCGGTCGGCCCCACATCCGCTACTGAATCTTGATGTGCTGCAGGTGCGCTCCTTCGCCACGGTGGTCGGGTTCGGCACCGTGTACCGCATCGGGATCAGCGCGGTGCCGTTCTTGTTGCCGTTGCTGTTCCAGCTGCGCTTCGGCTGGTCGGCAGTGGCCGCGGGCGCAATGGTGACCGCGCTGTTCGTCGGCAACGTCGTCATCAAGCCGCTGACCACACCACTGATGCGACGCTGGGGCATCCGACGGGTGCTGGTGGCGGACCTGATGGCGTCGGTGGTGTCCTTCGGGGCTCTCGCGTTGCTCAGCGCAACCACGTCGGCGGTGGTGATCGGCACGGTCTTGGTGATCTCCGGGGCGCTCCGCTCGATCGGCTTCTCCGCATACAACACCCTGGCGTTCGCCGACGTCGGGCCCGCGGAGCTCAGCGACGCGAACGCGGTGCACGCCGCGGTGCAGGAACTCGGCGCTGCGTTCGGGGTCGCGCTTGCCGCCGTGGCGATCTCGGTGTTCGCACGCCTCGATGTGCTGCCCGCCGGCGCCTACTCGGCGGCCTTCGTGCTGCTCGGGGTGCTGATGGCGGTCTGTGCGGTGGGGGCCTGGCGCCTGCCCGCGGCGGCCGGTGAGCGCGCATTGCGGACGGTTCCCACCGCCTCCTAGATCCGAATGTCTGGACAAAGTCTTGACATCTCTGGTGTGACGGGTATTACATCTAGTCCACAAGAGTGTTCGCCCGAACAGAAACTCCCTGAGAAGTCCCGGTACGGGAACTGCTCGGACAGGGCGCCGATGACACTCTCGGATCGAAGGGAAGAGACAACGATGCACTCCACTGAACGTCGTCGGATCCGGCGGCCGCGTCGGCTCGTCGCGATGGCCGCCGCATGCGCATCTGCGATGCTGATCGTGGCCGGTTGTTCCAGCACGGGTGGTGCCCCCGACGATGACGGCGGCGACGGTGGCGGTTACGGCAACGCGGGCACCCCGGAGTTGACGATCGCGATGATCACCCACGAGGTGCCGGGTGACTCGTTCTGGGACCTGATCCGCAAGGGCGCCGAGATGGCGGCCAAGAAGGACAACATCAATCTGCAGTACTCGTCGGACCCCGAGGCGCCCAATCAGGCCAACCTGGTACAAACCGCCATCGACAGCAAGGTCGATGGGATCGCACTGACGCTGGCCAAGCCCGACGCGATGGCTCCGGCCGTGCAACGCGCGATCGAGGCCGGCATCCCGGTCGTCGCCTTCAACTCCGGTTTCGATAACTGGAAGGAGATGGGCGTGCAGCAGTACTTCGGTCAGGACGAGACCCTCGCCGGTCGCACCGCAGGTGAACGTCTGACGCAGGAGGGTCGCAAGAAGGTGCTCTGCGTGATCCAGGAGCAGGGGCAGGTCGCACTCGAATCCCGCTGTGCCGGAGTCCGTCAGGGCTTCACCGGAGGTGGCTTCGAGATCCTCAACGTCAACAGCAAGGACATGCCGTCGGTGGAGGCGACGATGACCGCGAAGCTGCAGCAGGATCCGTCCATCGACACGGTGGTGACCCTGGGCGCACCCATCGCGCAGACCGCGGTGCAATCCAAAGGCAACGCCGGCTCGCAGGCCGAGATCGTCACCTTCGACACCAACGCCGCGCTGGTGCCGCTGATCCAGAACGGCGAGGTCAAGTGGGCGGTGGATCAGCAGCCGTACGTGCAGGGCTACGAAGCCGTCGACGCTCTCTGGCTCAACCTCACCAATGCGAACACCATCGGCGGTGGCGAGGCCGTGCTGACCGGACCGGCCTTCATCGACGAGTCGAACATCGACGCCGTGGCCGAATACGCCGAGAACGGCACCCGCTGACGCGGCCCGCTGGAGGGAAACCATGAGTACGCAAGCAGATCTCGACCTGTCCACCCACAAACCCGTCACCGATGAACGGGTGAAACGTCAAAAGCCCCTGCAGCGGCTGCTGCTGCGGCCGGAGATCGGTGCGCTGTTCGGCGCGATCGCCATCTTCATCTTCTTCCTCATCGTCGCGCCGCCGTTCCGAACGCCGGAGGCACTCGCGACGGTGCTGTACGCGAGTTCGACGATCGGCATCATGGCCTGCGGGGTCGCGGTGCTGATGATCGGAGGTGAATTCGACCTCTCCACCGGTGTCGCGGTGACGTTCTCGTCGTTGGCCGCGTCGATGCTGGCCTACAACCTGCATCTCAACGTCTGGCTCGGGGCGTTCCTCGCGCTGATCCTGGCGCTGGCCGTCGGCTTCTTCAACGGCTTCCTGGTGATGAAGACGAAGATCCCCTCGTTCCTGATCACATTGTCGACGTTCCTGATGCTCACCGGTATCAATCTGGCGGTCACCAAGCTGGTGACCGGCCAGGTGGCGACCCCGTCGATCTCCGACATGCAGGGCTTCGACTCCGCGCACAAGGTGTTCGCCTCGTCGTTCACCCTCTTCGGAGTGTCGGTGCGGATGACCGTCGTGTGGTGGATCGTGTTCACCCTGGTCGCAACGTGGGTGTTGATGCGCACCCGCGTGGGCAACTGGGTCTTCGCGGTCGGCGGCAACCAGGACTCGGCACGTGCCGTGGGTGTGCCGGTCACCCGCGTCAAGATCGGCATGTTCATGTTCGTCGGCTTCTGTGCCTGGTTCGTCGGCATGCACCTGCTGTTTGCCTTCGACACGGTGCAGTCGGGTCAGGGCGTGGGCAACGAGTTCTTCTACATCATCGCCGCGGTCGTCGGCGGCTGCCTGCTCACCGGCGGATACGGCACCGCGGTCGGCGCGGCGATCGGTGCCTTCATCTTCGGCATGGTCAACCAGGGCATCGTCTACGCCGGCTGGAACCCCGACTGGTTCAAGTTCTTCATGGGCGCGATGCTGCTCTTCGCGGTGATCGCCAACAACAGTTTCCGCAACTACGCGGCGAAGAGGTGACGAGGATATGAGTTCAGCCATCGAAACCCGGTCCGACTCGGACTCCAGCGGCGGCAAGGTGCCGCTCATCGAGTTCCGGGACATCGGCAAGTCCTACGGCGCGATCATCGCGTTGAAGGGCATCAACCTGCGCGTGCACTCCGGTGAGGTGACCTGCGTGCTCGGCGACAACGGCGCCGGCAAGTCCACCCTGATCAAGATCATGGCCGGCCTGCACCAGCAGACCGAGGGTGACCTGCTCATCGACGGCGAGCAAACCCATCTGGAGTCGCCGAAACACGCACTGGCGCGCGGGATTGCGACGGTCTACCAGGATCTCGCGGTGGTCGGACTGATGCCGGTGTGGCGCAACTTCTTCCTCGGCCAGGAGTTGCGCAAGGGGCCCTTCCGGATGCTCGACATCCCGTCGATGCGGGCCACCACGAAAGAAGAGCTCTACAAGATGGGCATCGACCTGCCCGACGTGGACGCACCGATCGGCTCGCTCTCGGGCGGTCAGCGTCAATGTGTGGCCATCTCGCGGGCCATCTACTTCGGTGCGCGGGTGCTGATCCTCGACGAGCCGACCGCCGCGCTTGGTGTCAAGCAGTCGGGTACCGTACTGCGCTACATCTCGGCCGCGCGGGATCAGGGCTTCGGCGTCGTGTTCATCACGCACAACCCGCATCACGCGCACATGGTGGGCGACCACTTCGTACTGCTCAACCGCGGTCGCCAGAAGCTGGACTGCACCTACGACGAGATCACCCTCGAGGAGTTGACCCAGCAGATGGCGGGTGGCGACGAACTCGACTCGCTGAGCCACGAGTTGCGGCGCTGAGCAGACGAAGCCGTTCGAGGCCCGCTCGGCCGATTCCTGGCCGGGCGGGTCTCGTCGGGATACGTTGTGACATGAGTTGTGCGACAAAGGTTGTGCGACAACAGAAAGAGGTAGGCGATGACGCGGCTGATCGGGGTGGTGTTCGGAGCGACGAGCCCGTTCGAAGCGGATCTGATCGATCGCATGTACATATCCGCCGACGCGGCCGGATATCGACTCGCGCTCGGTCTGCACACATCGTCACGCGACCGACCACGCGCGGTCGCCGATCTCGCCGAGCAGGGGTGTGCGGCCGTGATCGTGATCGGTGCGGAATACGACGACCGGTTCGACGTGGCGGTCCCGATCGTCGTCGTCGGCGAACGACTACCACACCTGACCGCCGTCACGGTGGGAACCGACGAGTGGCGCGGCGCGCAAATGGCGGTACAGCATCTCATCGACCTCGGGCACACCTCGATCGCGCACGTCGAAGGTGGCGATCACCCGTGCGCCTCGGAGCGGCTGCGCGGTTATCTCGGCGCGATGGCAGCGGCCGGGTACCGCGACGAATGCCGAACCCTGGTCGGCGATTACACCGAAGAAGCGGGTGCGTTGGCCGCCGAACGGCTCCTCGCCGAGGGCGATCTGCCCACCGCGGTGTTCCTGGCCAACGACCGGATGGCAATCGGCTTCATCGACGTCATGCGGCACAGCGGCATCCGGATACCAGAGGACATGTCGGTCGTCGGCTATGACGACGGGCCGCACGCAGTACTCGGACATCTCAATCTCACCACCGTCCGCCAGGACGTACCCGGCCTCGCCGCGGCGGCGGTGGACGCTGTCAAGTCGCTGGTCGGGGATTCGACTGACCACCCGGACACCGGTGGGTGTGGCTTCTACGGCGCCCGGGCGCTCGAGCCCGAACTGATGGTGCGTGCCACGACCGCCCCGCCCGTCGACGCGCTGACCGGCTCGTCGCAGCCGGGCCTGCTCCGCTGGGGACTGCTCGCCGACGACTGCGACGACAATCTGGTGCACGAACTCGGCACACCCGGCGTGCTGACGGGACCCATCGAAGTGGTGGCGAGTTCGTCGACGGCGGTGGCCTGGGAGATCGCCGACCGGCTCGGCATCATGGTCAGCTACGGCATCTACGAAGACCTCATCGACGATCCGGAGATCGACGCCATCTTCATCGCACTGCCTCCCGACGCCCGCGACACCTGGGCCCACAAGGCCCGCGAAGCCGGCAAAGTGGTCCGCACGCGCGACTCTCGGTGAGAGTTCTTCCCCCAGAGATCATTTCGTCCCCCGCGAGCACGAGGGGGACGAAACGATACCCGGGGGAAGAACTCTACGACGTGTGCGAGGAGCGCTCAGGCGGCGTCGTCGAGTCGGGTGCGTTCCTCGAGTTCTTCGATCGCGTTGCGCGCGAACACCTGCTGTTCGGTGACCGCCAATTGGGTGCGGCTGCGGCTGGTGAACGCGAAGAACCAGTCGACGACTGTGGTGAACCGGTTACGGAAACCGACGAGGTAGACCAGGTGCAGCACCAGCCATCCGATCCAGGCCAGGAATCCGGCCAGCTCGATGTGGCGTGAGGTGCCGGGGACGGGGATCTTCGCGACCGCACTGAAGCGGGCGATCGTCGCCATCGAGCCCTTGTCCCAGTACGAGAACGGTTTCCGCGCCGCGGGTGATGTGCCCTTGAGGCCGTCCTTGATCGCCGACGCCGCGTACTTGGCGCCCTGGATCGCGCCCTGAGCCATACCCGGGACGCCGTCGACGGCCATCATGTCGCCGACGACGAAGACCTCGGGATGACCGGGCAACGTCAGGTCGGCACCCACCTTCACCCGGCCGGCACGATCGAGGTCGACACCGCTCTGCTCGGCCAACTGGCGTCCCAGTGGGCTGGCCGCCACACCGGCCGACCACACCTTGCACTGGCTCTCGATGCGTCGACGCGTGCCGTCGGCGTCGGTGACCACCAGACCGTGGTAGTCCATGTCGACGACCATCGCACCCAACTGGATGTCGACGCCGTTGCGTGCCAGCCGATCCGTGGCCCGCGTGCTGAGCTTTCCGCCGTAGGGTGGCAGCACGGTGGGCGCGGCGTCGAGCAGGATCACCCGGGCATCGGCCGAGTCGATGTTGCGGAACGCGCCACGCAGTGTCCGAGTGGCCATCTCGGCGATCTGTCCGGCCATCTCCACCCCGGTGGCACCGGCACCGATCACCACGAAGGTGAGCAGGCGTTCTCGCTCGGCCGGGTCGGTGGACAGTTCGGCCTGTTCGAACGCGCCGAGAATGCGGCCGCGCAACTCGAGTGCGTCATCGATGGTCTTGAGGCCCGGGGCGAACTCGGCGAACCGGTCGTTGCCGAAGTAGGACTGATCGGCACCTGCGGCCACGATGAGGCTGTCGTAGGCCGTGGTGGTGACACGTTCGAGTAGCCGGCTGGTCACCGTGTGACCGTCGATGTCGATGGACTCCACATCGCCGAGAACGACGCGGACGTTGTCCTGCTCACGCAGGATTACCCGCAGCGGGGGAGCGATCTGGCCCTCGGAGATGACGCCGGTGGCCACCTGATAGAGCAGCGGTTGGAACAGATGGTGTGTCGTGCGGGCGATCACCGTCACGTCGACATCGGCCTTCGCCAGTTGTCGTGCGGCGGTCAGTCCGCCGAAACCGGACCCGATGATGACGACCCGATGGCGGGTGCCGTTCACGTCGGGTTGCGTGCGGGAATTCATGGCAACTGTCCTCCAGCGTTCACCGTCGCAGACACCCAGGCGGTCGATGTCTGACTCAGTTCGCTCCACGCCGGTCGATCCCGGCTACGCCAGTCGCGGTTGTTGATGCTACCGAAGACAACAGTCGCGGCGCGAACCGATATTCCTCGGAAGACTCGGGCCACTCACCTCGGCTGCAGACCGATGGCCCGGTACGCGGCGTCGAGGTAGCGCATGTTCTCCACCGCGTCGTCGAGGTCGATGGGCAGGGCGGCGCCGGTGCGTACCGTGTCGGCGAAGGCCTCGAGTTGGTAGGTGTAGGTCGACCGGGTGCCGAGCCGTTCGACTCCGACCGTGCCGTCCCTCGACGACACGATGGTCAGCCGATCGTCGCGGTTCGGGGCCAGATAGTCGTGCAGGAACAGGCTGCCTTCGTCACCGACGATCCGCAGGCTGAACACGAACTCGCCGGCCACCATGGACACCGCGTGCAGGCCGGCGGCGCCGTTGGGGTAGCGAAGATCCAGCACGCAGGACTTGTCGATCTGCGGGCTGGCCAGCGACGCGCGGCCGCAGGTGATCTCCGGCGGCCCGCCACACCAGCGGCCGAGCAGGCGCGACACGTGCAGCGCATAGCAGCCCAGGTCCATCAGCGCGCCGCCGGCGAGGTCATAGGACCATCGCGGATCGTGGTCGTCGGGAGGCGGCATGGCCATCATCACGTCGACGTGCGCGATGTCGCCGATCGCACCCGCGTCGAGCAACTCCATGGTGCGTGCCATCAACGGGTGGAACAGATAGTGGAAACCCTCGAGCACCGGAACGCCGGCAGCCCGTGCGGCAGCGGCCACCTCCCGTGCCTCGGTCTCGTTGCGTGCGAAGGGTTTCTCCGACAGCACCGGCTTACCGGCGCGGATCGCGGCGAGATTCCACGGCCCGTGCAGCGCGTTGGCCAGCGGGTTGTAGATGATGTCGACCTCGGGATCATCGATCACCGCGGTATAGGAGTCGAGCACCCGCTCGACACCGTATTTGTCGGCGAACGCCTCCGCGCGGCCGCGGTCGCGGGCGGCGACGGCCACCAACCGGTGTCCCAACGTCCGCGCGGGCCCGACGATGGCCGACTCGGCGATCCGCGACGCGCCGAGCAGTCCGATCCGCAACGGTTCGGTCACCCCGGTCACCTCCGACACCCCGGTCACCTCCGACACCTCGGTCACACCTGCACCGGACGCGCAGCAGCCCTGCGCAGGAACGACATCGACACCGCGACATTGCCCGCGGCGGCATCACCGTCGGCCTCGGAGGTCAAGATGGTGTCCTGTTCGAGCACGAACCAACCGTGGAATCCGGCGTCGACCAACGTCGCGACGACCTCGCCGACCTTCGCCTGGCCGGCGCCGAGTGGCACATACATCCCCTGCGCCACCGCGTCGGTGTAGGTCATCTCGCCTCGCTGCACCTTCTCGGCCAGATCGATCCGCACGTCTTTGAGGTGGGCGTGGGTGATGCGGTCGGTGTAGGCCTGCGTCATCTTCAGCGGGTCGGTTCCGCCGATCAGCAGGTGTCCGGTGTCGAGACAGAGCCCGATGGTGGTGTTCTCCAGTACCCGGTACACCTCGTCACGCTTCTCGATCATCGTGCCGACGTGCGGATGCAGGGCCGCGGTGACCCCGCGGGACGAGGCGAGTTCGTCGAGTCGATCCAGGTTGGCCAGCAACGTGTCCCACTGCGCGTCGGTCAGGTCGGGACGATCGTCGTAGCCGTCGACCCCGGTGGCCGCGGCCAGCACCAGTACGTCACCGCCGGAGGTCTCCAGGCGGTCGAGCACCTCGTTCACCGCCGGCGCGGGATCATGGCCGGCCTGGTGCAGCACGACCGGCACGAAGGAGCCCACACACCGCAGGTCGTAGGCGGCCAGCGTGTCACGCAGTTGGGCCGGGGCGCTGGGCAAGAAGCCCTCGGGACCGGTTTCGGCGGCGGTGACGCCGAGTGCACGCATCTCGCCGAGGACGCGCTCGGGGCTGAGCTGATATCCCCATCCGGGGACTTCGCAGACACCCCAGGAGATCGGGGCGGCGGCGATACGGAGGTCGGTGGTGGTCATCGATGAATCCCTTTGGTGTTGCTGGGTGGTCTGGTGATGCTCGGTGGTCGGATGCGGTCGGTATTTCAGCGTGCCGGTACCAACGCGTCCCGGATCTCGTCGATCAGGACCGCCCGGCCGGTGGCGACCGATCGGGTGGCGGCCTCGGCGATCAGCGCCACCTCCAGCGCATCCTGCGCGGTGCAGGGCGCGGAGGTTGCCGTCGTCGACGGGTCGATCACCGATGCGCAGAACGCGGCGAGTTCGGCGCGATAGGCGGCGGCGAAGCGGTCCATGAAGAACCGGTGCGGCTCAGCGGCCGGGAAAGCGCAGTCGGCCTGCATGTTCCGTACCGGTGTCGCGGGATCCCACCCGGCGACGACGCTGTCGGTGCTGCCATGGACTTCCAGGCGGCAGTCGTAACCCCGCGCGTTGTATCGGGTCACCGACACCACCCCGGTGGTGCCGCGGGCGAATCGCAGCAGAATCGACGCCGAGTCGACGTCGCCGACGTCGGCGAACAGCGGATCGCCCTGATTGCTGCCGGTGGCATAGACCTCCACCACGTCGTCATCGAGAAGCCAACGCACGGTGTCGAAATCGTGCACCGCACAGTCGCGGAAGATCCCGCCGGATGCCGCCACGTACGCGGCCGGCGGGGGCGCCGGATCCAGTGTCGTCGACCGTACCGTGGTGATGAAGCCCAGCTCACCGGCATCCACCGCGGACCGGGCAGCCGCCATCGCGGGATCGAACCTGCGGTTGTAACCGATCGTCACCGGGACGTCGGTATCGGCGACGCGGGCGACGACCTCGGCCGACTCGGCCACCGACAACGCGATGGGCTTCTCGCACAGCGTGGGAATCCCTGCGGCGATTGCCTTCTCGATGAGTTCGGCGTGCGTGGGGGTCGCGCTGGCGATCACCACCGCGTCGATCTCGGAGTTGAGCAGGCTGTCGGCATCGGAGGCCGCCCGTGCCGAGGCCAACCGGTCGGTGGTCGCCGCCACCGCCGCCGGATTCGCGTCGGTCACCACGAGCTCGGCCACCGACGGCAGCGCGGTGAGGGTGTCGGCGTGGAAGCCGCCGATCCGTCCGAGTCCGATGACCCCTACGGTCAGTCCCATCAGTCGATCCCTCCCATCACGATCTGGTCCCAGTCGATGACCGACCCGGTGACCACTCCACTGCGCTCCGACAGCAGGAAGACCACGAAGTCCGCGATCTCGTCGGGTTGTCCGAGCTTGCCCATCGGCACCGACGCGTTGGCGTCGTCGATCCAGCTGTCGTCGGCGCCGTGGAAGCGCTTCTGGATGTCGGCCTCGCCTTCGGTCTCGGTCCAGCCGATGTTGAGGCCGTTGATGCGGATACGGTCCCAACGATGCGCGTGCGCGGCATTCTTCGTCAGACCGATGAGCCCGGCCTTCGTCGAGACGTAGGGCGCGAGGTAGGGCTGACCACCATAGGACGACATGGTGATGATGTTGATGATGCTGCCCGGCGCTTTGCGATCGATCATGTCGGCCACCGCGGCCTGCATCGTGAAGAACGGGGCGCGCAGATTGATCGCGACGTGGCTGTCGAACAGTTCGGGCGTGGTGTCCAGCAGGGTCCCGCGTGAGGTGGTGCCGGCCGCGTTCACCAAGCCGTCGATCCGGCCGAACTCCGCGATGGTCGCCGCCACGGTGTCGGCCGCCATCCGTGGATCGGTCAGGTCGGCCTGCACGAATCGTAGTGGCGCACCGTCGAACTCGGCGGCGAGCGCCTTACCCTTCTCGGCGTTGCGGCCGCTGAAGACGACCGAGGCGCCGGCGCCGACGGCAGCGCGCACGATCGCGGCACCGACGCCCTGCGTGCCGCCGCTGACCAGCACGGCCTTGTCCGCCAGCAGACCAGTGCCGCGATGTTGTTGATCAGTCATGGGTGACGTCCTTGTCCGGATCTCGGGTCATGCGATGTGGCGGCGGTCCAGCGCCGACAGTTCGGTGTCGAAGCGTTCGGTGTCAAAGCGGTCGGCGATGGCCCGGGCGAACAATTCGGCCTGCGATTCGCCGGTCAGCCCGGACAGCGGCTGGTCGAGGTCGAGGTTGCTGGGGAAGGGATAGCCCTCGGCCGACGCGGCGATCACGTGGGCCACCCCGCGGTCGTCGCCGGTCGCAGCGAGCGCCTGCACCGACGGATAGATCCACCGCATGATGGCCGAGCGGTCCACGGCGTCCATCGCGCGACCGAACGCCGAGGACACCTGTAGCAGGTTCGCCATCCGCTTGATGTCCGACGATGTGTTGTGGCCGGCCGCGTGGAACAGGGCGGGGTTGAAGAAGACGGCATCTCCCGCCCGCAGCGGCAGCTGAACGTAGTTCTGGGCGAAGTATTCGCGGAACTCCGGCAGGTTGAAGGCGAGATACCCCTGCTCATAGGTCTGCGAGTACGGCAGATACATCGTCGGACCGGACTCGATCGGCATGTCGACATGGGCGACCGCACCCTGCAGGGTCAGCGCGGGGGAGAGGCGGTGGGTGTGGGCACGGAACGTCGCAGCGGTATCGGTGGACATGAAACCGAGGTGATAGTCGCGGTGCGGGTTCTGCGCCTCGCCGCCCGGATTGACGACGTTGATCGCCGATGTCACCTGGTACCACGGACCCAGCCAGGCCTCGCTGATCAGGTTGAGGATGTCGTTGGCGTAGTAGCGGGTGAACAGTTCCGGTGCGCGCTGGGCGAACTTCTGCAAGGCGTTCCAGATGCGGTCGTTGGCGCCGGGCTTGGCGAAGTGATCGCCGTTGGCCACACCGGACGCACGTTGATCCTCGATGATCCGTGTGAAGACCTCGGTTGACTCGGCGAGCCCATGGCGGTCGTCGAATGCGCCGGCGAACACCACGATTCCCGGACCGTTCAGCAGCGCGTCGGCCAGTTCGTCGGACAGGACCGCGCGCTGTTCGCCGGAGAGGTCGGTGATGGCGGCCGAATCGTAGAACAGGACGCCGCGTTCGGTGCTCGCGGCGTGCGGATAGTCGGCGAGATCGGTGGTGCGCCGGGTCGCCGCGATGAAGTCGTCGAGGCTGCACTCGCCCGCAGAGATCCGGTCGGCCCGGGGCGTCCGGGCGCTGCTGATGGTGTCTGCGCTGCGTACGGTCATCGCGCGCTCCTTGTCGGTGGTCGAGCCAGGTTTCTGGCCGGTGGTCGTCGGGGTGGATCGGGCCCTCGGCGATTCCGCCGTGATCACGTCACCAAGAATGGCAAGATCGTATTGTCCGGACAAGAGCGTATTTCCATCAAGAATCCCTCAGGAGTGGGACGTGCCACATCGTTATCCCGTGCGCGAGATCGCGCGGCAGGCCGGAGTGAGTGAGGCGACCGTCGATCGGGTGCTGCACCGACGTCCCGGCGTTCGCGAGGGGACGGTGCTGCAGGTCGAACAGGCCATCGCGGATCTGGACCGGCAGCGCACCCAACTGCGGTTGTCCGGGCGGCGGTTCCTGATCGACGTGGTCATGGAGACGCCTCGACAGTTCTCCGGTCTCGTCCGCGACGCCTTGGAGCAGGAGTTGCCGGGCTTGCGTCCGGCGGTGATGCGGGCCCGCTTTCATCTTCGGGAGACCTGGCAAACCGCCGACCTGATCGCGGCGCTGGACACGATTGCCCGCCAGGGCAGCCACGCCGTGGTGCTCAAGGCGCCGGACACCCCGGAGATCGCGGCGGCCATCGGCAGGCTCACCGCCGCGCGTATCCCCGTCATCACCCTGGTCACCGACGTGCCGATGAGTACCCGGATCGCCTACGTCGGGATGGACAATCGTGCGGCCGGCGCCACCGCGGCATATCTGATGTGCCAGTGGCTGCGGCGCGTCGACGTCGATGTGCTGGTGCTGACCAGTAGCTCGATGTCGCGCGGTGAGGAGGAACGGGAGATGGGCTTCCGATCGGTGATGCGCACCCACGACCCCCAGCGTCGGATCGTCGAGGTGACCGATTCCGACGGACTCGACGAGACCTGTGCACTACTCACGGCACGGATACTCGACGCGAACCCCGATGTGGGGGCGGTCTACTCCATCGGCGGCGGCAACCGGGGCATCGTCTCGGCATTCCGTGACGCGAACCGCACCTGCGAGGTCTTCATCGGACACGACCTCGGCGACGCCAATCGCACCCTGCTGCTCAGTGGACACCTGACCGCGGTCCTGCACCACGATCTGCGTGCCGACATGCGCCAGGTCGCGCACTCGGTGATGCGCTATCACGGCGCACTACCGGGCGATCAGCGTCCGGTCGCGTCGGGGATTCACGTGATCACGCCGTACAACCTTCCCGACGGGTAGTCGGGCGCAAACGCGTACCTCCGACCGAACGGCGATCGCCGATAAGGTGAGTCGGCCACCTGTCGGACGGAGGATGATGCCCATGAGCTCGATCGGCGATGCAGACGACCAGGAAGCCGCCTCGGCGCAGCAGCCGGCATCCAGTGCCGATGAGGTGACCGCCCAGAGCGTGCGGCCGAGTACCACCGCCGAACTGCATCCCGATCGCGCCGAGGGTGTCGTCTACCTGAAGCTGATCGGACTGGGCGCGGTTATCGGCATCCCGGCCGCTTTGCTGGCGTGGGGATTTCTCGGGCTCGTGCATTGGCTCGAGGAGCTGTTGTGGACCGATCTTCCCCGGCACCTCGGCGTCGACGAGGCGCCCTGGTATCTGGTGCTCGGGCTTCCGTTGGCCGGGGCCATCGTGGTCGCGATGGCGACGGCATTCCTACCCGGCGGAGGTGGTCACTCGCCGCTCGACGGTGTCGGCGTGACACCCACACCGTGGCAGTACGCGCCGGGTATCGCACTCGCGGCCATCGGCACCCTCGCGTTCGGTGCGGTGCTCGGTCCGGAGGCGCCACTGATCGCGTTGGGGTCTGCGGTCGGCATGGTGGTCGTCCCGTTCGTGCGACTCCCGGAACAGGGGCATCGGGTACTGGCCACCGCCGGTTCGTTCTCGGCAGTGTCAGCGCTGTTCGGCGGACCGCTGGTGGCCGGGTTGCTCCTACTCGAGGCCGGGCTCGCCGCCGGGGCAGCGTTGTTGCCCGCGCTGCTGCCGGGTCTGGTCGCTGCGGCCGTCGGCTATGTCATCTTCATCGGGCTCGGCGACTGGGGCGGGCTGGGGGTCATGTCGATGGCGGTTCCGGAGATGCCGGACTACGTGGGCACCCGCGTCGTTGACCTGCTGCTCGCCATCGTCGTCGGCGTGCTGGCGAGCGTGATCATGTTCCAGGTCAAAAAGGCCGGCACATTCGTGGACAAGGCCGCTTCGCTCGACAAGCGCCGCCGCTACGGCATCCTCGTCGCCGGAGGCGTCGCGGTGGGAGTGTTGGCGTTGATCGCCCGCGCCCTCGGCGCCGACATCGACGACGTGCTGTTCTCCGGGCAGACCGCCGTGCCGATGGTCCTCGCCGAGACCGGTGTCGGCGCGCTCGTGGTGATCATCGCGTTCAAGGCGATCGCCTACGCGATCTGTCTGGGCTGCGGGTTCCGCGGCGGCCCGGTCTTCCCGGCGATCTTCATCGGGGTGGCCATCGCCTCGATCGGCTGCCTACTCTTCGACTGCTCCATCACCTGGGCGCTGGCGGTCGGTGCGGCCGCGGGGATGACCGCGGGCACCGGATTCGTGTTCAGCGCGTTGCTGTTCAGCATGCTGCTGACCGGTTCGGTGGGCTTCGACGCCGTGCCCGCCGCGGTGCTCGGTGTCATCGCCGCGTGGTTGACCACCGCCGCGCTGTCACGTCGTCGGGATACCGGCGGGTCGGCGGCCGAGGCGGTCACCTGAGGGTGCCCGAACGTGGAAAGTCGCGGAGGCACCTGGAGAAAACCTGGTCCGGACATTATTTGTTATGACATACTGACACGATGGCGGACCAGATCATGCAGATTCCGGTCGAGCTCGACCGGTCCACGCCGGTGCCGCTCTACCACCAGCTAGCCCAGGCCATCGAGGCCGCGATCGTGCGGGGCGACCTCGGGCCCGGGGATCGGCTGGAGAACGAACTCGACTTGGCCGGCCGGCTCAAGCTGTCGCGCCCGACCATCCGTCAGGCGATCCAGGAGCTTGTCGACAAGGGCGTGGTGGTGCGCAAGCGGGGGGTCGGCACGCAGGTGGTGCAGAATCCCGTGCACCGCTCGGTGGAGCTCACCAGCCTCTATGACGACCTGACGACCGCGGGAATGCATCCGACCACTCAACTGCTCGAGTATCGGATCGGAACACCCGACGAGGAGTTGCGCACCGAGCTTGGTTTGCCGGTGGGGGCCGAGTCGGTGACGGTCAAACGTCTGCGCTGTGCCGGCGGCGAACCCCTGGCCCTGATGATCAACCATCTACCTGCCGACATCTGCCCGCCCGCCGGGGAACTCGAGAGTGGCGGCCTCTACAAGGGGTTGCGCGGGCGGGGTGTCCACATCCGGCTGGCCCGACAACGCATCGGGGCCAAGGCGGCCGACGCCGACGAGGCCGCCCTGCTCGGCGACCAACCGGGGGCGCCGCTGCTCACCATGCAGCGCACCGCTTTCGACGACGCGGGGAAGGTCGTCGAGGTGGGCCGGCATGCGTACCGGGCGGATCGGTATTTCTTCGAGACGACGGTGGTGGATCGCTGAGCCCCGCTGAGCGAGTGGGTAACCCGGTGATCGAGTGGCGGCCGAGGCGCCGAGGTCGTGTATCGAGATCACTTGTGCGTCGCCAGTGGTCTCGATACGTCCTCGCCTAGCGGTTCGGACCACTCGACCAGCGGTGGTGGGGGCCTACTCGGTCGGCTGATCGTCGGCGACCGCGTTCTCCTCGGCCACCTGCCCGGAGACCGCGATCAGCAACTGCCGCACGGCCATCGCACGCCGATACGACGCGCCGGCGAGATCGTCCAGCGCACACTCCGGATCGGCCGGCGGTCCGAGATGCGTGCAGCCGCGCGGGCAGTTGTCGATGGCGTCGCGCAGATCGTCGAAGGCGTCGACGATGTCGTCGGGTCCGACGTGGGCGAGGCCGAACGACCGGATACCCGGTGTGTCGACCACCCAACCCTGGGGCGACGAGTCGGTGCCGGGCAGCGGCAACACCACCGATTGCGTCGAGGTGTGTCGGCCCTTGCCGACACCGGATACTTCCCCGGTGGCCCGTTCTGCTTCCGGCACAAGACGATTCACCAAGGTGGACTTGCCCACCCCCGAATGTCCGATCAGTGCCGTGAGCCGGCCGGTGAGCACTGCGGTGATCTCGTCGAGCGGATCGTCGCGTCCGGCGAGCACGATCGGTAGGTCGAGATCGGCGAAGGCCCGGGTGAATTCGGCCGGATCGGCGAGATCGGACTTCGTCAGACACAGGATCGGGGTCAGGCCCCCGACGTAGGCGGCGGCCAGCGCTCGTTCCACGAAACCTGTCCGTGGTGGCGGGTCGGCCAACGCGGTGACGATCAGCAGCTGATCGGCGTTGGCCACCACGATGCGTTCATACGGATCGGTGTCGTCGGCGGTGCGGCGCAGCACGGTGGTCCGGTCGGCGACTTTGACGATGCGCGCCAACGTGTCCGGGCGGCCGGACAGATCTCCGACCACCGACACCTGATCGCCGACGACGACCGGGGTGCGGCCGAGTTCACGCGCCCGCATCGCCACCACCCGGCGGCTCGGGTCATCGTCGAGGACGCAGCCCCAACGGCCGCGGTCGACCGACACCACCATCGCCGACACGGCGTCGTCGTGGCTCGGTCGTTGTTTGGTGCGAGGTCGGCTGCCTTTGCCGGGACGTATCCGGACGTCGGATTCGTCGTAGCTCGAGGCGCGCCGACTCACCTCAGGGGTGCCCGATCATCTGCTGCCACATGCCCGGGAAGTCCGGCAGCGTCTTGCTGGTGGTCTGGATGTCGGCGACGGTGACGCCTTGCACGACGAGGCCGATGAGCGCACCGGCGGTGGCCATCCGGTGATCGGCGTAGGACTCCCACCTCGCCCCGTGTAGTGGTCGCGGCACGATCCGCAGACCGTCCGCTGTTTCGGTGCAGTCGCCGCCGAGTCGGTTGATCTCGGTGGTCAGTGCTGCGAGGCGATCGGTTTCGTGGCCCCGCAGGTGCGCGATGCCCGACAGCACCGACTCGCCGTCGGCGAGCGCGCACAGACCCGCCACGGTGGGGGTCAGTTCGCCGATGGCGCGCAGGTCGATGCTGATCCCGGTCAGTTTCTCCGGCCCACGCACGGTCAGCGAACCATCGGTGAGTGCGACCGCACAGCCCATCTCGGCGAGGATGTCGACGATCTGGGCGCCCGGCTGCGTCGTCGTCGCGGGCCATCGTGGCACCGTCACCGAACCCCCGGTGACCGCGGCCGCCGCGAGGAACGCGGCGGCGTTGGACAGGTCGGGTTCGATGTCCCGGTCGATCGCCCGGATCGTCGACGGCGGCACCCGCCACGTCTGCTCATCCGGCCGGTCCACCGCCACCCCGCACTCGGCCAACATCTGCACGGTCATGTCGATGTGCGGCATCGAGGGCACCGGTCCGCCGGCGTGGCGCACGGTCACTCCGTCGTCGAAGCGCGCCGCCGACAGCAGCAACCCCGAGACGAACTGCGACGAGGCCGACGCATCGATGGTGACCTCCCCGCCGGACGCGGACCCGGTGCCGGTGACCGTGAACGGCAGCCGATCGCCGCTCACCTTCACGCCCAGGTCGCGCAGGGCGTCGAGGATGGTCGACAGTGGGCGGGTGCGGGCCTGTTCGTCGCCGTCGAAGGCGACCGCGCCGTCGGCGAACGCGGCCACCGGGGGCAGGAACCGCATCACGGTGCCGGCCAGCCCGCAGTACACGTCGGCGCCGACCATCGGGTGCGGATCGATCGTGACCGTGGTGTCGTCGGCGGGGTCGATGTGCACGCCGACGCCGAGTGCGCTCAGACCGCTGAGCATCAGGTTGGTGTCGCGGCTGCGCAGCGTGCCGCGCACCATCGAGGGGCCATCTGCCAGGGCGGCGAGGATCAATGCGCGATTGGTGATCGACTTGGATCCGGGCAACTCGACGGTGGCCACCACCGGGGCGGTCACCGTGGGCGCAGTCCAGACACTCATGCGGTCCAGTCTGTCATGGGTGAATGGGCGCCGATCGGGGAGCGAGGTGTCACCGGGTGTCCCGACGCAGGGGGTGGTCGTCGGGGATCTCCACGACGATGAGCACGCGGTCGTCGGGGTCGGTGACATGCATCTCGATCAGGCCCCACGGCTCGGTCCGGGCCTCCCGGACGATCGGGACCCCGGCAGCCCGCAATTCCTGCTCGGCGGCGGACATGTCGCGCACCTGCAGCCACAGGATGGCGTCGGCGCCCCCGCCGGAGGCTTTGTCGCTCATGTGGGCCGGTACTTCGATGAGTCCGTTGCCCGCGTGGAACACCACGCCGCCCGGATATTCGCGGGCCACGGCCAGCCGGAGCCGATCACGGTAGAACGCGGTCAAGCGCGCGGGGTCGGCCGAACGCAGCAGAACCCGGCTGCTCAGCACCTCCATCTACTGACCCTCGGTGGACCCGTCGGTGCCACCGAGAGCGTGCCCTCGGTTGAGGTCGTTGCCATGTCGGGCGGCTTCGTAGATGGCCCGCTCCCGGGCGATCCGTTCGGTCTCACCGATGGGCTTGGCGTCGCCGAAGGCGAACGCCGAGTCGTGTGGGTACTCGTGCGGCTGGTCCGGGTCGTCGTCGATGAGGGCGTCGGCCGGCTGGTGATCGTCGCGGGGGCTGTCGGACATGATTCAACGATAAACCGAGTTCTGCCCGGACGATCAGGATCCGCGCCGGGAGAATCCGCCGTCGGTGTGTTCGTCCCAGTCGTCGAACAGACGTAGCACCTTGGGATCGCCCTGAGCCTTGATCCAGTCGCACAGATCTTTTGGCGCGGCCGGGTTGGTGACGATGAACGTGTGCAGCGCCGGGTCGTGCTCGGCGAGGTAGCGCAGTGTCTCCGGCGTACTGTCGGGGTTGGCCGCGGCCAGCGCGTCGCGCGGGTCGAAGGCGGCCGCACCCATGGCGTCGCCTGCCGACAGGCCCAGTCCGTCCTTGGTGACCACCTCGATCTCGCCGGTGTTGTGGTAGTCCGCTGGATCGGGCGAGGTGCTCTTCGTGTTGAGCAGCAGGTTCAGCAGGATCGCCGTGAGCGCGCCGGCGGAGATGCCGGAATGGAAGATCGTCTGGAACCAGTCGGGGAACTGGTGATACAGGTCCAGCGACACGTTGACGGGGCTGTCGCCGAGGTCGCGGTTGGTGTAGTACAGCTTCGCCTCGGTCAGCATCGCGACACCCACCGAGATGGCGACGACCAGCACGTTGGTGTTGTTGAACTTGACCTTGCTCAACGTCCGCACGCCGCTGGCGGCGACCATGCCGAACAGGGCGACGCCGGCGCCACCGAGGACGGGCTGCGGGATGCCCTCGACAATGGCGGCCATCTTCGGCAGCAGACCGAGGATCACCAGGATGACGCCGGCACAGGTGGCGACGTGGCGGGTCTTGACCCCGGTGATCGCGACCAGGCCCACGTTCTGGGCGAACGCGGTGTACGGGAAGGTGTTGAAGACACCACCGAGCACGGTGCCCATACCGTCGGCGCGCATGCCGTCGGCGAGTTTCTGAGGCGTGATCTTCTTGTCGACGATCTCACCGACCGCGACGATGTCGCCCGTCGTCTCGGTCATGATCACCAGTGCCACGATGATCAGCGCGATGATCGAGGAGATCTCGAAGGTCGGGAAACCGAACTGGAAGGGCTGCGGAATGCCGACCCACGGGTTCTCGCCGACGGCATCCCAGTTGGCCATGCCGAACGGGATCGCTACGAGGGTGCCGATGACGAGGCCGATCAGCACCGAGACACGCTTGATCGGTTCGGGGCCGAAACGTTCGAGGGCGATGATGACGGCGAGGGTGAAGAACCCGAATGCGATCGCCTTGGGCTCACCGAAGTCCTCGCCGGTGGCGGTGCCGCCACCGAACCAGCCGGCCGCCACACGCATCAGCGAGACGCCGATGATGAGGATGATCGTGCCGGTCACCAGCGGTGGGAAGAACCGGATGAGCTTTCCGACGACGGGAGCCGCCAGGATCATGAACAGGCCGCAACAGATCACCGAACCGTAGATCGCGGTGATGCCGTGGGCCTGTCCGATGGTGATCATCGGACCGACCGCGGCGAAGGTGACGCCCTGCATCAGCGGTAGCCGGACGCCGAACCGCCAGAACCCGACCGCCTGCAGGATCGTCGCGATACCGGCGACGAACAGGTCGGCCATGATCAGGTGGACGATGTCGCCCTGCTCGAGCTGGCCGGCGCTGACCATCGCGCCACCGACGATCAGCGGCACCGCCACCGCGCCGGCATACATCGCCAGGACATGCTGCAGACCGAGCGGGAGGAGCTTCGCCAGAGGCGGTATCTCGTCCACCGGGTGGGGAGTCGTCTTGCCGCGTTTGATCGTATCGAGAACCGCCATACGCAGTGTCTACGAGTCGGGCATTTCCGGAAGCGATCGATCGTGTGACGGTGATGTTTCCGCGAAAATATATGTCGCCGGACGAAACGGCTGTCGGCGGCAGCGGGCCAGAATGATGGCATGGCGCGACGCACCCCCACACGCAGTGCCGGACTGCTGCTGTTCCGGCGCCTCGATGACGGCATCGAGGTACTGATCGCCCACCCGGGCGGTCCGCTGTGGGCGCGCAAAGATGCCGGTGCCTGGTCGCTGCCGAAAGGACTCTACGACTCCGACGAGCAACCGGAGGCCGCCGCGCGACGCGAATTCACCGAAGAGCTGGGCACCGCGCCACCGGACGTGCCTGCGGTCGAACTGGGTGAGGTCACGCTGGCCAGCGGCAAGATCGTGACCGGGTTTGCGATCGAGGGAGATCTGGACACGGCCACGGTGGCGAGCAACACCTTCGAGATGCAGTGGCCCCCGCGCTCCGGGCGGATGCAGGCCTTCCCCGAAGTCGACCGCGCGCAGTGGGTCGACCCGGCCACGGCGCGGGCGAAGCTCAACCCCGCGCAAGCCGCCTTCGTCGACCGCCTGCTGGATTCACTGCGCTGAGTCGACGCGTTAGGTCACCCTGACTTCAGTGAACACTGAGGTTGTGCTTGACGCCCGCCGAAACGAGCGCACACTGGACGTGGTCGTGCCACCGTGATCCGGAACACAGTACTGGCCGGTGAGATGAGGACGTGTAGATGCGAGATGTGCTGCCCGTACTGCTGGAGCGCTGGCGCAACGGCGAGACGGTCGGATTGACCACGGTGGTGGCGACGTTCGGCTCGGCCCCCCGCCGGCCCGGCGCGGCGATGCTCCGGCTGACCGACGAGACCGTCGTCGGCTCCGTGTCGGGCGGTTGCGTCGAGGGCGCGGTCTACGAACTCGCCGGCGACGTGATGAGCTCCGGCGTGGCGACCACCGAGCGGTACGGCATCGCCGACGACGACGCCTTCGCGGTCGGCCTCACGTGCGGGGGCACCCTCGACGTGTTCGTCGAACCTGTCTCCGCGCAGACCTGGCCGCATCTCGACAGACTCGCCGATGCGCTCGAAGAGCGGCGGCCGGTGGCGGTGGCCACCGTGACGCTCAGCGCCGACCCCGCGACGGCGGTCGGTGGCCACCTCGTGGTGGGACCCGACGAGGTGAGCGGCAGTCTCGGCGATGCGGAACTCGACCGGGTCGTCGCGCAGGATGCGCGCGGCCTGCTCGACCTCGGTGAATCGTCCACGCTCCGATACGGCGCCCGAGCACGTCGGATGGGTGAGGACATCACCGTGTTCGTCAACAGCTTCGCGCCGCCGCCCCGGCTCATCGTGTTCGGGGCCGTCGACTACTCCGCGGCCGTCGCCGAGGTCGGCTCGGCCCTCGGCTATCACGTCACCGTCTGTGACGCGCGCGGGGTTTTCGCCACCCGGCACCGTTTCCCGGCCGCCGACGAGGTCGTCGTGGACTGGCCGCATCGGTACCTGAGCGCCGAGACCGCGGCCGGTCGCGTCGACTCGCGGACCGCGATCTGCGTCCTCACCCATGACCCGAAGTTCGACGTTCCCGCACTGCAGGCGGCCTTCGAGACACCCGAGGGCGTCTACATCGGCGCGATGGGTTCGCGCCGAACGCACGACGACCGCATCCGGCGCCTCCGCGAGGCCGGGGTGACCGAGTCCGACCTCGCCCGGCTGCATTCGCCGATCGGACTCGACCTCGGGGCGGCCACCCCGGCCGAGACCGCCGTGTCGATCGTCGCCGAGATCATCGCCGCGCGCCGCGGTGGCAGCGGCGCCAACCTGACCCGTCTTGCCGACCACATCCATCCCGACATCATCCGCAGGCCCGTCAGCTCACCGTAGAGGAGACACCATGCAGGTACCGGCCCCCTTCGAATACGAACGCGCGACAAGTGTGGAGGATGCGATCGGCCTGCTCGGGCGCCTCGGCGACGAAGCCCGCCTGATCGCGGGCGGCCACAGCCTGCTGCCGATGATGAAGCTGCGCCTCGCGACTCCGGAATACCTGATCGACATCAACGATCTGCACGACGAACTCGGCTACATCCGGTTCACCGACGACGACGTGCGCATCGGCGCGATGACGCGTCACTGCGAATTGCTGGCCAGCGAACCACTGTTCGACACCTTCCCGATCTTCCGCGATGCGGAGAAGGTGATCGCCGACCCGGTGGTCCGCAATCGCGGCACCCTCGGCGGATCGCTCTGTCAGGCAGACCCGTCAGAGGATCTGTCGAGTGTGTGCTCCACCCTCGACGCACGCTGCGTGATCCGAGGCGCCGACGGGGAGCGGGTGATCAGCATGGCCGAATTCCATCGCGGCCCCTACGAGACCGCCGTCGAACAGAACGAGATGCTCACCGAGGTGCGGATTCCGGTCCGGCCGGGCGGCGCCAGCGCGTATGAGAAGGTGGAGCGCCGCGCGGGGGACTGGGCGGTGGTCGCCGCGGGTGCCGCGCTGTGGCTGACCGACGGCACCATCGCCGACGCCCGCGTCGGCCTGACCGCGGTCGGTGCCAACACGACCGACATCCCGGCGATCTCCGACGCGCTGCGCGGCGCGGACCCGACGGAGCAGACCTGGCGGCAGGCGGGGGAGATCGCCGCGCAGGCCTGCGATCCGGCCGCTGACGGTCGCGGCACCGTCGACTACAAACGGCACCTCGCCGCCGAACTCACCACACGTGCGCTGCGCCGCAGCGCGCACCGTCTCGGCGTCGACGCACCCGCCCCGGCATCCTGACCGTCCCGTCCGACAAGTGCTGAGCAGCAAGGAGAACACGATGAAAGTGACGATGACCGTCAACGGCGAGTCGGTGACCCGCGACATCGAGCCGCGCCTGCTGCTCGTCCACTTCCTGCGCGACCACCTCGCGCTCACCGGTACCCACTGGGGCTGCGACACCAGCAACTGCGGGACCTGTGTGGTGCAGGTCGACGGACAACCGGTGAAGTCGTGCACCATGCTCGCCGCGATGGCCGGGGGTCACGAGGTGCGGACCGTGGAGGGGCTCGAACAGGGCACCACTCTCGATCCGCTGCAGCAGGGATTCATGGAATGTCATGGGCTGCAATGCGGATTCTGCACACCCGGCATGCTGATGACCACCCGCGCACTGCTCGACGAGAACCCGAATCCCACCGAGGCCGAGATCCGGGAGGCGATCAGCGGGCAGATCTGCCGCTGTACCGGCTACACCACGATCGTGCGATCGGTGCAGTGGGCCGCACAGCATGAGGCCGGCACCACCGAAACAGCCGCCACCGATGACGTTGCGGAAGAGGCGCTCCGATGACCATCACCACACCCCCCGAACCGGCCGCCGCGCCGGGACCCGACGACCTCGTCGACAACAACCACAAGCCGATGGGCTACGGCCGCATGCTGCGCAAGGAGGATCCGCGCTTCATCCGCGGCCTCGGCCGGTACTGCGACGACGTGCAGTTGCCCGGCATGCTGCACATGGCGATCCTGCGTTCACCGGTGGCACACGCGAGGATCGTCGGCATCGACACCACCGCGGCCGAGGCGCTGCCGAAGGTGAAGGCCGTCATCACCGGCGAAACCCTGAAGGGACTGGGTCTGGACTGGATGCCGACCCTGTCGAACGACGTGCAGGCGGTGCTGGCCACCGACAAGGTCCGTTTCCAGGGCCAGGAGGTCGCGGCCGTCGTCGCCGAAGATCGCTATGCGGCACGTGATGCGCTCGAACTGATCGACGTCGACTACGACATCCTCGACCCCGTCCACGATGTCCGCGCAGCCCTCGACCCGTCGGCGCCGGTGATCCGGGACGACCTCGAGGGCAAGACCGACAACCACATCTTCGACTGGGAGACCGGTGACAAAGCAGCCACCGACGCGGTGTTCGCCGACGCCGACGTGGTGGTCACCCAGGACATGGTGTACCCGCGCGTGCACCCCGCGCCGATGGAGACCTGCGGCGCGGTCGCCGATTTCGATCGCGTCGACGGCAAGCTGACCCTATGGTCGACGAGCCAGGCGCCACACGCACATCGCACCCTCTACGCATTGGTCGCCGGCATCCCCGAACACAAGATCCGCGTCATCTCGCCGGATATCGGCGGCGGGTTCGGCAACAAGGTGCCGATCTATCCCGGCTACGTGTGCGCTGTCGTGGGGTCGATCGTCACCGGCAAACCGGTCAAGTGGATGGAGGACCGCACCGAGAACCTGACCAGCACCGGCTTCGCCCGCGACTATGTGATGCGCGGCGAGATCGCTGCCACGAAGGATGGCCGCATCCTCGCCATCCGCACCAACGTCCTCGCCGACCACGGAGCATTCAATGGCGTCGCGGCGCCGGTCAAATACCCGGCCGGGTTCTTCGGTGTCTTCACCGGCAGTTATCAACTCGAGGCCGCGTACTGTTCGATGACGGCGGTCTACACCAACAAAGCTCCCGGTGGTGTCGCCTACGCGTGTTCGTTCCGGATCACCGAGGCGGTCTACCTCGTGGAGCGGCTGGTGAACTGTCTGGCCTTCGAGCTGAAGATGGACCAGATCGCGTTGCGGCGCAAGAACTTCATCGAGCCCGACCAATTCCCGTACACCACCAAGACCGGCTGGATCTACGACTCCGGCGACTACGACGCGGCCATGGCCGAAGCGATGCGGATCGCCGACTACGACGGCCTGCTCGCCGAGCAGGCCGCCAAACGCGAGCGCGGTGAACTGATGGGTATCGGCGTGGCGTTCTTCACTGAGGCGGTGGGCGCCGGCCCGCGCAAGGACATGGACATCCTGGGCCTCGGCATGGCCGACGGGTGCGACGTGCGGGTCCATCCCACCGGCAAGGCCGTCGTCCGGTTGTCGGTGCAGTCCCAGGGCCAGGGACACGAGACGACGTTCGCGCAGATCGTCGCCGAGGAACTCGGCATCGCCCCCGACGACATCGACGTCGTCCACGGCGACACCGACAACACGCCGTTCGGCCTGGGTACCTACGGCAGTCGATCCACGCCGGTGTCCGGGGCGGCGGCGGCGATGGCCGCCCGCAAGGTCCGCGACAAGGCCAAACTCATCGCCGCGGGCATGCTCGAGGTCTCTGTTGCCGACCTGGAGTGGGAGAAGGGAAGTTTCGCGGTCAAGGGCGATCCGGGCACATCGGTGACCATCGCCGACATCGCGATGAAGGCCCACGGTGCCGGTGATCTGCCGCCAGGGGTGGAGGGTGGCCTGGACGCCTCAGTGGTCTACAACCCGGCCAACCTCACCTACCCGTTCGGCGCCTACATCTGTGTCGTCGACATCGACCCCCACACCGCGGTGGTGAAGGTGCGCAGGTTCGTCGCGGTCGATGACTGCGGTACCCGGATCAACCCGATGATCGTCGAGGGGCAGGTGCACGGCGGACTCACCGATGGCATCGGCATGGCGCTGATGGAGATCATCGAGTTCGACGAGGAGGGCAACTGCCTCAACGGGTCGTTGATGGACTACCTGATCCCCACCGCACTCGAGGTGCCGCACTGGGAGACCGGGCAGACGGTGACCCCGTCGCCGCACCATCCGATCGGTGCCAAGGGCGTCGGCGAGTCGGCAACGGTCGGATCGCCGCCGGCAGTGGTCAACGCCGTGGTCGATGCGTTGGCGCCCTTCGGGGTTCGGCATGCCGACATGCCGCTGACCCCGTCGCGGGTCTGGGAGGCGATGCAGGGCCGGGCACGGCCGCCGATCTGAGCCCAGGGCTCGCGAGCCGAGCCGGGGAGCGCAGCAGCGTGTAGACGAGAGGAGTGCCATGACATCCGACGACCGCAGATCGCTCGACGAGGTGGCCGCCGAGTTCACCGATCGGCGTACTCCGTTCGCACGCGCCACCGTCGTGCGGGCACAGCCCCCGACCTCGGCGCGGGCCGGTGACCAGGCATTGGTGACCCCGGACGGTCAGATGTTCGGATTCGTGGGTGGCCAGTGCGCGATCGAATCGGTGCGGCAGACGGCCGTCGACTCGATCGCCGACGGCGAAGGCGTGCTGCTGCGGGTGCTCCCCGACGGGGCCGACGCCTATCCGGAGACGTCCGGTGCCCTGGTCGCGGTCAACCCATGCCTGTCGGGCGGTGCGCTGGAGATCTTCATCCAACCGGTGGTGCCCACCCCGATCATCCACGTGATCGGTGACAAGCCGATCGCACTGGCCGTCGTCGATCAGGCTCGGCTGTTGGGATTCGAGGTGCGCCGAGCCGACCCGGACGAGGCCGGAGGACATGACGTGTCCGAACCCGACGCGGTGATGGCGTCGATCGTCGCGACACACGGCGGGGACGAGGCCGGGGCGATCCGCGCCGCGCTGGAGAGCGGCGTCCCGTTCGTCGGGCTGGTGGCCAGCAGAACGCGCGGGGCGGCGATACTGGACGCGATGGATCTGTCGGCACCGGAGCGCAAGCGGGTGCACACCCCGGTCGGTATCGACATCGGAGCGCGCACCCCGCCGGAGATCGCCCTGTCGGTTATGGCGCAGGTGGTGGCAGCCATCCGACAGGGCGGGATCGCGGTCACTCACGGCACCGCTGCCGGCGCCGACGCCGACGCTGCCGGTGCAGACGCCGAGGGCCCGCGACGGGAGGTCGATCCGATCTGCGGGATGACCGTCGTGGTGACCGACGACACCGTCCAATGCACCGACGAATCCGGCCCACATTGGTTCTGCTGCACCGGATGCCGGGACACGTTCGTCGCCCGGTCGGCAGGTGGGCTGCAGGCGGCCCGATGACGGCGCCGGTATGTGCGGTCATCCTCGCCGCCGGCGGATCCCGCCGCCTGGGACGGCCCAAGCAGTTGCTCCCGTATGCAGGCACCACACTGCTGGGTGCGACGCTGGAGAACGTGCGCCGCCTGGGATTCGACCAGATCATCCTCACCCTCGGCACGGCCGCCGACGAGGTGATCGCGCACCACGACCTGGCCGATCTGACCGTGGTACGCAACCAGGTCCCCGAAGCCGGCTGCTCGTCGTCGATCCGGCAGGCGATTCGGTATGTGCCCGCCGACGCGGACGGAGTGGTGTTGCTGCTCGGCGATCAACCGGGAGTCGCCGGTTCGACGGTTCGGTCCCTGCTGTCGGCGGCCCGCGCAGCACCGTTGGCTGCGATTCGGTACCGAGACGGTCTCGGACACCCGTTCTGGTTGGGGCGCGAGGTGTTTCCCATGCTCGATCAACTCCACGGCGACAAGGGCGTCTGGAAGCTGATCGACGCCGCCGGTGCCCAACTCGTCACCGTCGACGTCGACGATGAGACCCCGCTCGACGTCGACACCGAGGACGACTACCGGAGACTGCTCGCCCGGTCACCCGAGGCGGATGCGGCGAGATCGCGATGACCGGCGAGGCGCCACTGTTCTCCTCACCCGACGACGTCGTGCGCCGCCTCGACGCCGTCGACTACCTCGCCGACGACGGACTGGCCACCGCACTGTTTCTCGCCACGTCGCTGCAGATGCCGATCCTGCTGGAAGGCGAACCGGGTGTGGGCAAGACGTCGGCAGCGACCGCGCTGGCGAGCGCCGTGGACACCGAACTGATCCGGCTGCAGTGTTACGAGGGGCTGGCCGCCCACGATGCGCTCTACGAGTGGAACTATCAGCGGCAGCTGCTGGCGATCAAGATGTCCGAGTCGCGTGGTCGCGCGCTGGACGACGCTGATCTGTATGCGCCCGAGTTCCTCTCGGAACGACCGTTGCTGGCCGCCATCCGGCATCGTGGGCAGCGGCCGCCGGTCCTGCTGATCGACGAGATCGACCGCGCCGACGACGAATTCGAGGCGCTGCTGTTCGAATTCCTCGGCGAGGGGGCGGTCACCGTGCCGGAGCTCGGCACCATCACCGCGCAGCGCCGGCCGCTGGTGGTGCTGACCTCCAACCGCAGTCGGGAGTTGCATGAGGCGCTGAGGCGGCGTTGCCTTTATCACTGGATCGTCTACCCCGGTGCGGCGCAGGTGGCCGCGATCCTACGGCGCACCGTGGCCGGCGCATCGGAGCGCCTCATCGCCGACGCATCGGTGTTCGTCGGCCGGGTGCGTGACCTCGACCTCGACAAGCCGCCGGGCATCGCGGAGGCGATCGACTGGCTGTCGGCGCTGATCACGTTGGGCGTCACGGAACTGGCCGCGACCACCGTCGCGCCGAGCATCGGCACGTTGGTCAAGACACCCGACGACCACGACACCCTGCTGGCCGCCCTCGATCACGGCGGCGTGTGGTGACCCGGCATCCGAGATGACCGGATCACAGATACTGGGGCACGTCGATCGTGCGGCGTTTGCCGCCGGATTCACCGACCGCCTCCGCAGCGCGGGTGTCCCCGTCGGCCACGCCGACGCCGCGGTGCTGTGTCGTGCTCTCGACGCGTTGCCGCGTGGGTCGATGTCGGATCGGTACAGACTCTATTGGACGATGCGGATCACCTTGGTGCGCAGACGATCCGACCTGGCAGTCTTCGACGCCGTGTTCGCCGCGGTGTTCGACGACGCCGTGTTCTCCCTCGACCCGGCAGCGCTGCGTAGCCGGTCGTCGGCTCGGTCCGGGGACCAGGAGCATCCGATACCCGGTGCGGCCCGGGGCGGAGATGACCCGGAGGGGCTACCGTGGGCCACTCTGCCCCGAATGTCGGTGGCCGAGAACTCCGACCGATCCGACGACGGCGGTGCACCGGTGTGGGTGCCCCGGCCGAGTGCCGTCGAAGCGATCTCGCAGGTGCCCTTCGATCACCTCGACACCGAAGAACTTCGGCAGGTCGAGGCTTGGCTGGACCGCGCCGTCGCCACTTGGCCCCGACGAAGGGGCCGTCGCGAACGCACCCTCGCCGACGGCAGGCGCATCGATCTGCGCGCAACGCTGGCACACTCCCGGCACACCGGATGGGAAGTCGCCGATGTCGCCTACCGTGGCCCGAGGTGGCGCGACCGTCGCGTGGTGATGATCTGTGATGTGTCCCAGTCGATGCAGGCCTACACCCGTGCATACCTGCATGTCATGCGCGCCCTGTCGCGACGGGGGCGGGGCGAGACCTTCGCGTTCGGCACTGCACTGACCCGAATGACACCGATGCTGGCGAGATCGTCGGTGGACGAGGCGATCGAGGAGGCGAGCGCGACAGTGGCCGACCGATTCGGCGGTACCCGGATCGCCTCCAGTCTGGACGCCCTGGTCACCTCGCGCCATGGCCAGGCCCTGCGCGGGTCTATTTGCGTGATTGCCTCCGACGGTTGGGATTCCGACGATCCAGAGCAGATGACCCGGGCGATGGCGCGGATCGCACGGCGCACCTTCGCGGTCATCTGGCTCAACCCGCGTGCGGGTGCCGCCGACTACGAGCCGCTCGTCGGCGGCATGGCTGCGGCTCTTCCGTACTGTGACCGACTGATGCCCGCGGCGACCGTTGCCGATCTCGCCGCGGTAGTCACCACCATCACCGAGCTGCGGCGGCGATGAGGCCCACGAAGCACACTCGCGGGCGGCCTCGGCCAGGCATCACGCGCGGCCGTCAATTCCACAGCGTGACATAGACGGCCGGCCGGAAACTCTTCAGCGGCACACCCGCTCCGCGGAGCATCGCCTGTATCGCCTTCGGGGTGGTCACGAATCGCATGAGTTCGCCGGCCGTGCGCGTGGGGTCGTGGGCGAGTGTCATCGCGCTCCAGGTCGCCCGTCGATGGACGCCTGGACCGGCCACCCGCGCGAGGCGTTCGGCGCGGAGATCGGAGTGCACGGCGAAGGTCAGGGCCAGGGTCAGACCGGTGCCGCGTTGCGTTTCCTCCCATGCGGCGGCGTCGCTCTGGAAGATCCGCTGACAGTCCTCGGGGACACCGAGATCGGCCAGCATCTCGGGGACCACACCGCTCTCGCCGGCTGCCGACGGGCCCAGATTCCACGTGGCGTGGGCCATCTCCTCCGGACTCACCCGGCGAGTGGTGAAAGGATGCGACGGCGACGCCATCACCTCGACGTCATAGGTCAGGAATTCCTTGCAGCTCAGCGTCGGCGCAGCCGATGCCGTCTCTGCCTCCAGCGGGGCGGCTCCGATCGCGACGTCGACGGCGCGCGACGCCAGTAGGGACGCGAACTGATCCGGCGGCTGCACGGTCAGCTCTACCTCGAGGTCTTTCGCGCGACGGGTGAACAGGTCGATCAGGCCGCCGACGGCGTGTTCGGCGAACAGGCTCGAGGTGGCGAGGCGGATCGTGCGCTGCCCGCCCGCGGCGGCCTCGACCTCACTGATCGTCTGGTCCTGCAGGCCCAGGATCTCCACCGCGCGCGCCGCGAGCCGCAATCCGCCCGGGGTGAACGCCAGCCCGGAGTGTGTCCGCCGGAACAGCTGATCGCCCAGACTCTTGCGCAATTGCGCGACGTGCATCGACACCGCCTGCTCGGTGAGGCCGAGTTCGGCGGCTGCCTGCTTGACCGACCCGGTCCGCACGATGGCGACAAAGGCGCGCAACTGGGCCGAGGTCATGGAGCCCATGATATTGAGGCTGCGGCGTCGATTCCGCGCTTCGGCGATGCTGCGGCGGAACGCTTTGCTCTCGAAAATCGTTGCCAACACGACTAAGTTGTGGGCATGAGTGGACCGTCACTTGCGGACATCTTCAATTCCACCAGCCCGGACTTCGACACCGTCACACCGTTGGTGTGGGGACCCGCCGGTGAGGCGCTCGTCGACGAGGTCGGCCTGTCGCCCGGTGACCGGGTTCTCGACGTGTGCGCCGGCACCGGTGCGAGTGCGTTGGCTGCGGCTCGGGTCGTCGGGCCGCAGGGTTCGGTGGTGGCCGTCGACTTCGCGGCCGATTTGATCGGTCGTGCGCGCGCGGCCGCCGATGCGGCGGGATTGCGCAACATCGACTTCCGGGTCGACGACGTGACCGCTCTGCCGGGCCGCGACGACGGTGGATACGACGCGTTGATCTGTGGCTTCGGGGTGTTCTTCCTCCCCGACATGGATGACACCGTGCGTCGACTCCTGACCTTGCTGCGCCCTGGTGGGCGACTGGGTTTCGCGGTCTGGCATGGCGACGCACTGTACGACTTCGTGGGAACCTTCTACACCGAGGTGGCCCGGATGACGGGTGCGGAGCCGCCGCCGTCGCCCCGTGACCCGTCGGACGGCCCGCCCCATCCCATCACGCGGATCGACACGGTGGACAAGATCACCGGGTGGCTCGCCGCTCTGGGCGCGGTCGGCGCGTCGGCGTCGGTGCTGACCTTGCGGGTGCCGCGCACGGACGAGTTCTCCTGGTCGATGGTGTTGGGTAGTGGGATGCGCGGCGCCCTGCACGGTATGGAGCCGCAGACCGTCGCCGACCTACGTGACGTGTTTCTCCGTCGACTCGCCGACGACGGCATGTCCGAGGTCAGGTGCGACACCCTGATCGCGACCGCGCGGCGGCCCTGAGCTCGCTGTTCTCCCCCGGAATTCGTCCCCCTGCGCCGCGACTCGACACCCTCCGCGCCATGGTCGTGCCCAGGTTCTCACGGGTGCCCGGTAATAGTGGACGTGATCGATGTGGTCGACCGTCCACGCAGCCCTCGATCGTCCAATTGGTACAGAGTATTGTGTATTCAGTATTGCGTGTACTGTTCGACGTATGGAAACTGTGGTCGCGGTCCGCGATGCGTTGACGAGGTTCGGCTACGCGTTGTCGGATTCCACCCGTACGCAGGTGCTGCTACGCCTGCGTACCGGCGGGGCCTACCCTTCCGAGTTGGCCGAGTCCATCGGCGTCACGCGGCAGTCGCTGTCGAATCATCTGAGCTGTCTACGTGGTTGCGGCTTGGTGGTGGCGGTACCGGAGGGGCGCCGCACCCGATACGAACTGGCCGATAAGCGAATTGCGCACGCACTCGACGACTTGCTCGGGCTGGTTCTGGCGGTCGACCCGACCTGCTGCGACAACGCTGATGACGAGGACTGCTGCTGATGGCGTCGGAACTGGGGATGCCGTCAGTGGGCAGCCGGACGACGAGCAGTCCGACGATCAGCCCCGACCATCGGAAGTTGTTGCAGCGTCGAATTCGATGGTTTGTCGCGATCACGATCACTTACAACGTAATCGAGGCGGTCATAGCGCTCACCGAGGGTGCTCGGGTGTCTTCCGGAGCGCTCATCGGCTTCGGTCTCGATTCGGTCATCGAGGTGTCGTCGGCGGCCGCCGTCGCCTGGCAGTTCGCCGGTAAGGATCCAGAGCATCGCGAGAAGATCACGTTGAGGATCATCGCGTTCTCGTTCTTCGCGCTGGCGTTGTACGTCGGAGTCGATTCGATCCTCGCCCTGGTGGGATTGGGCAGTGAGGCGCAGCAATCGTCGATCGGGATCGCGTTGGCTGCGGCGAGTGTAGTCGTCATGCCGGTGTTGTCGTGGGCTGAACGCCGAACCGGCCGCGAGCTCGGATCCCTCACGGCGGTCGCTGATTCCAAACAGACGTTGCTGTGCACTTATCTGTCCGCGGTGTTGCTGATCGGCTTGCTGCTCAACAGTCTGCTCGGGTGGTCGTGGGCCGACCCGATCGCGGCGCTGGTGATCGCCGGGATCGCGGTCCGCGAGGGTGTCAACGCGTGGAAGGGCGACGCATGCTGTGCGCCGGTAATCAATCGCGAGGCCACCGCAGCGCATGATTGCGACTGCTGCTCCTGACCGTCGACTGGGCGTCGGATTTCGTCGACTGGGCATGCCGGCGCCGTGCCGATATGGCAACCCCTCGACTTCAGCCCTGCCGTGCCTTGAAACGAGGATTGGCCTTGTTGATGACGTAGATCCTGCCCTTGCGCTTGACCACCTGAGAACCGGGTTGGTTCTTCAATGACCGAATGGATGCGCGGACCTTCACGAGGCAACCTCCTTGTTGGGAATCGTTTCCATTAAAGCATGAGCGTCCGGCGACTCGGAAATCGTTCTCGATACGAGTTCTTCGGTGACCAAGTCGTCCAATGGGTTCGCATCGGGACGACGGTGACCATCGCCCCCTGACCGATGGCAGGGCGCCGGTCGCGAGTCACAGGAGGTACGTCCTGGTCATCGACTTCCACAACTCGAGGTGCGGGTCCGTGGTCGGATCGCGGCGGTCGATCAGGTAGGTGGTGGCCACGCCGCGCATGCTCGACAACAGCAACGGATACAGCTCCGGGTATCGCGGTCGGGAGGTGAGTTCGTCGCCGAGGAAACCCGCGACGGCCTGACGCACCGTCGGTCCCAGGCGCCGCTCCGTCGGTACCAGCGCATTGCGGAGCTGCTCATTGGTCCGTGCGGCGATCCAGAGTTCCATCGAGGCAACGAAATACGGTTGGTGAAACGTGCTCCAGCCCACATCGATCGCGGGGCCGATTCGTTCGGCGGGATCGCTGGGCCAGTCCACCTGCTCGGGCATCTCGGCGATGCGGGTGCGGGCGAGATGGTCGACGGCGGCCATCAGCAAGCTGTCCCGGGAGGGATAGTGATGCAGCAGCCGTCCGCGCGTCACACCTGCCTCGGCCTGGATCGCCAGCGTGCTGGTCTTGGCGTATCCCCGCTCGACCAGTACCCGGATCGCGGCATCCAGGATCTGGGTGCGCGTGCGGTCACCGCGCGGCTGCGTGCCCGGCGGAACTGCTGCACGCGCCGATGAATCCATTCCGCGATAGTAGCCCGCGACGACGTGCTCAGACGTCGAGGAAATGCGGCAACCCCGCACGGTAACGGTTGCGATCCTCGGCCTTGAACGGATCGAGCATCGGCAGCTCCCACAACGGGAACACCGGTGCCGGCCGCGCCGGACTGTCGGCGGCGGCGAGGATCGCGTTGGTCACGCGCCGGCCGGATTCGTTCGCGCCCTCCATGGTCGCGAGATCGATATTGGTTCGGACATGGTCTCCGGCGATGAAGAAGTTGGGGATACGGGTGTGCGCGGTGGGGCGATGTGCATAGGAGCCGGCGGTGTTGACCATCAACGGGGTGGCGTTCTGGATCGTCGGCGACCAGGTGATGCCCGGGTCGAGCGACCAGGTGACCAGATCCTCGTCGCGGAGGATGCGTTTCCCGCCGGCGTTCATCGCGCGGCTCATCTGCGCCCACACCTCGCGCGCGATCTCCTTGCGGCTGCACTGTTTTGCTGTCTTGCCGTAGAGGATCCCGGGTTTCTCCCATTCGGAGATGTCGATGGACAGGCAGTCGCGCACGGTGCCGTCGCCGTAGGTCTTGGCGAAGTCGACATTCCAGGGCTTTGCCTGGAACAGGCCCGTCAGTGCCCACGGGGTGCCGAGTGAGGCGATGTGACTCGGCGGCACCTCGGACTTGCGGGACATGAAGTACTGGATGCCGACCATCCAATCGTCTTCGAGGCGACGGATTCCGGTCAGCGACGGATCGGCGCCCACGAGATCGGGGGTGAGCAGGGGCTTGAGACGGTCGATGGGCATGGCTGCGACGAACCAATCGGCGGTCGCTGTGCTGCCGTCGCTCATCGAGGCGCCGGTGATGCGTTTGCCCGCCACCTGGAATCGGCTGACGCCGGTGCCCATGGCGAATCGCACACCGCGCGACCGGAGATAGGCGACCCACGGATCGATCCAGGTGTGGTTGGTGGGTCCGTTGAGGATGCGGTCGACACCGCCGTTCACGAGCTCGGCATCGTAGTGTCCGACCAGGCCGGTGGCCGAGGTGGCCAGGGCCAGACCGATCTGCCCGATCGTGCGGGCCGAGGCGGTATGCGACTTGGCCGCGACGAGGGCGCGGGTGAGCGCACCCGCGAGGTAGGCGCGATACGCCGGAGACTTACCGTCGGCTTTGACGAACTGCAGCCACGACTGCTTCTCCCACTGGCCCAGCCGGCGCTCCTCGCAACTGGTGGCGATGATCAGTTCGCGGGCGACGAAGTAGGCGAGCTCATGCGGCGGGATGTCCACCACGAACTTCAGTCCGGTGGTCAGCGCGTTGCGTAGGTTCTCGAGATTGACGATGGCGGGAGCGTGGTCGATGAAGCCCATGATCGAGGCCGGAGCCGAGACCGGGGCGTATCCGGTGTCGTCGAAGGCGACGACCGCGGTTTCGACGTTGACGAGATGCCGGTTCTTGACGTCGCCGCCGCCGGCCAGCGGGATACGTTCCATGGTGTCCGGAACATGTTGGTAGCAGCCCGGGTAGAACCGGAAGCCGTGTTCGCCGGGCAGGTGCTGTCGGCCGCCGCGGGCGGTGTTCGGCACATCGTGACTGCGGGCCTTTCCGCCGAGGAAGGCGGGCTCGTACACGGTCACGCGGAACCCGCGTTCGATCAGCTCGTGCGCCGCCGCCAGCCCCGACATCCCGCCGCCGAAGACTGCCACTTCGCGGCCCTTGCCCTGGCCGGTGCGCGGCACCGCGCGGGCTGACGGCACCGCCACATTGGGCAACGCGACCGCGGTGCCGGCGAGTACTGCCGCGGCGGCCGCGCCCTTGAGCGCGGAACGTCGTGTGAATTCGTTGTGGTTGTTGTCCATGGTCCCCGTCCCTTGACAAACCAGTCAGCACTGACTGATGTGATGTGTACCACCCTGGGGGGTCGCGGTGGGACGGTTTGGGGAAATAGTCTCAAGAAAGTTGGTCAACTGTCTCAATCCCGCCGATCCGCGACTGTCTTGGACCTGCCCGTCCGTGCTCAGTCGACCGGAGACAGCGCCCAGCCAAGACAGCGCCCAGCCAAGACAGCGCCCAGCCAAGACAGCGCCCAGCCAAGACAGCGCCCAGCCAAGACAGCGCCCAGTTAACGGGGTCAGATGAGGAACGGCGCGACGAGGTCGGGGGAGACGGTGGCCATCGCCTCGGTGGCCGCTGCGGGGTCGACATCGACCATCGCATAGGCCTCGGTACCCGCCGCGGTCGCCAGCACCAGGGTCTCGACGCCTCGGCGTCGCTGGAAGAACGATGCGCGTGATGCCCAGCCGACCACGCCGTCGCGGTCGACGACGTAGCGATGGCGCGCCACCCGCGGCGGCCCGACGACCACCGACCGCTCGGTGATCCGGAAGCCGAGGTGGCGGTAGCGGACCACGCCGAGGCCGGTGGTGCCGATCGCCGCAGCGCCGGCAACGACCAGCCAGGGCCAGGTCAGTGGCCCGATCACGGCGACGATGACGCCGATCGCGACGAGCGCGCCGCCCCAGAATGCTCGGGTGAGACGACGGGACAACGCCACGGCTCCGTGGCGGATCAGCGGCACCGTGAGTTCGTCGCCCTCGTGGGTGACCAGCCGGCCGACGCGGACGGCTTCCTCGGCTGGTGCCGGCGGCAGCAGCAGCGGGGTCTTCGCCGGCCCGGTGGCGATCGCATGCAGACGTGACCCGCCCAACGGGCGCATGAGTATCGGTTCGTGTAGGTGGACACCGCGGACGCGCGCCTCGTCGAGGCTGGTCGCGTTGGTCGTCAGCAGCCCGCGGCGAATCCGCAGAGTGGCGTCGTCGGAGTTGCGGCTCAGGTCGAAGTTCCAGTAACCGAGGACGTATCCGGCGACCGACAGCACCGCACCCACGACGAGCACGGCCACCACGACGGCGGTGACGAGCAGTGGTAGCGGAATCGCGCGGAGACTGTCGGCGGTCTTCTCGGCGATGCTCGCGCCCCGCTCGTAGAGCCCGGTCTCGTTGGCGAGCTGCACCGAGAGTCCACCGACCGCGGCGGCCGCGGCCAGTCCGGCCATCGAGAACGGTGCGAAGCGCAGCCACGACGGCTGCAGGTGCGACAGCTGCTGGGGAGCACCGGCGGGTGTGGATTGTGCGGTGGCCTGCGCGGATTCGCGCGCCCCGGTTGCCATCAGGTACTCGTGCAGCATCTGTGCCTCGGGTGCGCCGACGGCGTTGAGCTCCACCACCGACGACTGCTTGTCGCCGCCGGTGCCGATGCGCACCTTCTGCAGTCCGAGTAGCCGCAGCGGCAACGACGCGGTGAGGTCGACGCTGCGAACGCGGTCGCGGCGTGCGGTGGCCACCTTTCTGGTCAGCAGTCCGCTGCGGACACGCACGTGTTCGTCGGTCACCTGATAGCGGGTGGTCAGCCACGGCACCACGGCGACCACCAGCACCGCGACGATGGCCAGGGACAGCATCAGCAGCGGCGCGCTGCGGCCGGCGAACACGATCGCCAACAACACCGGGATCAGCTGCGGCAGCTGCTCCACGGGGCGGACGGCGATCATCCACGGGGACAGCCGATGCCACTCGTCGGCTTGGTCGACGACGGTGCCGGCGAGGTCAGGTCGCGTCATCGGCCTGCGTACGTGCGGTGAGGTCGGCCGCGGTGGCCCGGGCGACACCCGAGTCGAGTCCGACGATGCGGATGGTGCCGGCCGACGACGCGGTGGTGACGGTCAGGGTGGCCAGGTTGAGCAGCTGTTCGATGGGGCCGGCCGCGGTGTCGACGACCTGGATGCGCGCGATCGGGATCATCACCCGCGACCGGGTGAACCATCCCGATTGGGTGTAGACGGCCTCGTCACTGATCTCCCACCGATGAAACCGGTACCGCCAGATGGGCACGACCGTGACATAGAACGCGGTACCCAGCACGCACGCGATCGCGGCGATCAACGCGATCAGCCGGACCTGATCGACAAGCGACGCGACGATCACACACGCGGCGAGCAGCGGAAGTCCCACCAGTAGCGGCGTCATCCGCCACATGGTGATCGACCGTCGGTCGACCTGGTGGGCGGGTTCGCGCAGGAGTAGTTCAGGGGTGGCAGCCATGTCTCCGACAGTCTACGAAGACCGGTGCCGGGTGCGGCTCAGCCGACCGATGCCGTGTCGACGGTGATCCAGGCCGGATGTTTGGCCGAACGGGCATCGCCGGACGATCGACCGCGCAGGCGGCGGATCACCCATGGCGTGAGATGGGTGCGGACGAAGCGCAGGTCCTCGACGGCGCGACCCCGGGTGATCGGCGCGGCCGGACGCTCCGGGATCGGTACCGTGTGCACGCCGAGCGCCCGCAGGAGTGCGGCGGCGACGCGCTGGTGGCCGACGGGATTGAGGTGGAGCCGATCGTCCGACCAGTACTCCGGCCGCCGCAGTTCGGTGTCGTGGAACAGGTCGACGAAGGTCACGCCCGCCTCGTCGGCGAGCGTGGCGGTCTCGGTGGTGAGCAGTTCGCCGCGGGCCCGGATCGTCTCCCCGAACGGCAGCCCGCCGGACGGGTCGGCGCCGGCGAGCAGGACCACCTCGACGCCGGCGTCGAGGCAGCGCCGCACCGCGACGCGGGTCATCTCGATGAGCTGCGCGGGTTCGATTCCGCGACGCAGCATGTCGTTGCCGCCGCCGTTGAATGTCAGCAGGGTCGGCAGCGGATCGAGAGCCAACGCGGCATCCATCTGACCGGTCGCGATCGGTGCCAACAGCCGGCCGCGGATCGCGAGGTTCGCGTATTCGATCTGCCCGTGGTGCATCGCCAGCCCGTCGGCGACCAGATCCGCCCATCCGCGCACGTGGTCGCCGACCGGCACTCCACCGACACCTTCGGTGAAACTGTCGCCGACCGCGACGTACCGAACCGGATTTGTCTGCTGCCGCATGGACTATGTGACGGTGATGCCGCCGTCGACCGGGATCGTCTGTCCGGTCACGTATCCGGCTGCCGGCGAGGCCAGCCAGATGGCGGTGGCCGCCAGCTCCTCGCCCTGACCCATCCGGCCGAGCAGAATGCGCGGCAACTGGGATTCCAGATAGCCGTCGTGGTAGCTGTCGGTCATCTCGCTGGCGAAGAATCCCGGAGCGATCGCGTTGACCCGGATGCCCTTTCGTGAACCCCACTGCTGGGCGAGGTCTCGGGTCAGACCGATCACGCCGGCCTTGCTGGCGGCGTAGGCGGCCTGGGGAAGCCCGGCGGTGGTGATGCCGAGCACGCTGGAGATGTTGACGATCGCGCTGCCGGGCTGCATGACCCGCCCGCACGCCTGCGCCATCCAGTACGACCCGTTGAGGTTGATGTCGACGACCGAGCGGAACTGGTCGGGGGTCTCGCGGGTGGCCGGGACGGCGGTGCCGATACCGGCGTTGTTGATCAGTACGTCCACGCGGCCGAACGTCTCCATCGCGGCATCGACGACGGCCTGGCACTGGTCGGGGTCGGCCACGTCGGCCGTCACGTTGAGCGCCTTGCGGCCCAGGGCTTCCACCATCGCGGCGGTGTCGGCCAACTTCTCCGCGCGGCGCGCAGCGAGCACGATGTCGGCACCGGCCTCGGCGAACGCCTTGGCAAATGCCACCCCGAGCCCCGACGATGCGCCGGTCACGATCACGACCTTGTCGGTCACGCCGAACAGATCTGTCACGGACATGCAGTTCTCCTCAATTGCTGGTGATCGGGTGCGTCACGGCGGACTGGTGTTCCGGCCTACAGCCAGGCCGGGTCGGCGTCCAGGGTGGTGCGGTCGAGCGCGGCGACCAGATCGAGCTGGATGCGGGTCTTGGGCAGCTCGTAGCGGTAGAAGTAGCGTGCCGCCGCGCGCTTGCCGTCGTAGAAGTCGCCGGTCTTCGTGCCGACGGCGAGCAACTGTTCGAGCCACATCCACGCCACCACGATGTGTCCGGCGGCCTCGAGGTAGGCGGTGGCATTGGCCAGGGCGACGGCGGGATCGCCACTCGACCATGCGGTGGCGGTGGCTGCCACGAGCTGATCGACCGCCCCGCGCAGCTGCGTGGCGAACTCGGCGGCCTCGGTGTCGTCGGTCTGGCTGTTGTCGGCGGCGCGTTCGATGGTGGCGCCGATCGTCTCGGTCAGCAACGAAAGTCCGGCGCCGCCGGCCATCACGACCTTGCGACCCAGTAGATCCAGGCCGTGGATGCCGTGGGCGCCCTCGTGGATCGGGTTCAGCCGGTTGTCGCGGTAGTACTGTTCGACATCGAATTCTTTGGTGTAGCCGTATCCGCCGTGCACCTGGATGGCCAGGCTGTTGGCTTCCAGACACCACTGCGACGGCCAACTCTTGGCGATCGGGGTCAGCACGTCGAGCAGCAGCCCGGTGCGGGAGCGTTCGTCGTCGTCGCCGGTCTGTTGGAGGTCGACGAGCTTGCTGCAGTACAGCTCCAGTGAGAGCGCGCCTTCGACGTAGGACTTCTGCGCCAGCAGCATCCGTTTGACGTCGGCGTGCTCGATGATCGGCACCGGCTTGCTCGCGGGGTCCTTCTGGTCGACCGGACGGCCCTGGGTACGCACCTTCGCGTACTCGAGTGAGGCCAGGTAGCCGGCATATCCCAGTGCGGTGGCGAGGAATCCGACGCCGATGCGGGCCTCGTTCATCATCTTGAACATGTACGAGAGCCCGCGGTGTTCCTCGCCCACCAGATAGCCCACCGCGCCGGGGGTGTCGGTGGGGGAATGGCTGCCGTCGCCGAAGTTCAGCAGGGTGTTGGTGGTGGCGCGGTTGCCCATCTTGTGGTTGAGGCCGACAAGAGCGACGTCATTGCGGGTGCCGTCGGCCAGGTACTTCGGCACGATGAACAGCGAGATGCCCTTGACGCCGGGGCCGCCGCCGGGGGCCTTGGCCAGCACGAGATGCACGATGTTCTCGGACAGTTCGTGTTCGCCCGCCGAGATCCACATCTTGGTGCCGGTGATCCGGTAGGTGCCGTCGTCCTGCGGTTGTGCCTTGGTGGTGATGTCGGCGAGCGACGATCCGGCCTGCGGCTCCGACAGGCACATGGTGCCGAAGAAGCGCCCCTCGATCATCGGTCGCACCCAGGTGTCGATCTGTTCGGGGGTGCCGTACTCGGCCAGCAGGTTCGCGTTGCCGACACTCAGGAAGGCGTACGACGACATCCCCGCATTGGCGGCCTGGAACCATGCGCTCGAGGCGCGGCTGACCACGGTGGGCAGCTGCATGCCGCCGAGCGACTCGTCGAAGGACCCCGCGGTGAGGCCGGCCTTGATGAACTCGGCGATGCCCGAGGTGATCTCCTCGGGCAGCACGACCTTGCCGTCGTCGCCGACGTAGGGCTCGTGCTGGTCGCCGAGCTTGTTGACGGGAGCGAAGCGCTTGGTGGCGAGGTCCTCGCTGAGCTCGAGTACGGCGTCGAACGTCTCCCGGGAGTGCTCGGCGAACCGCTCGCGACCGGTTAGCGCCTCGGCGTCGAGCCACTCGTAGAGCAGGAACTCGAGGTCGCGGCGGGAGAGTGGTGCAGCCATGGGGCTCCTTCGTCGGCATCTCGCTAAGCGCTCGCTTATGATGCATCGTACTGTGCGACGAGGTCAACAGGTCCTGATCGAGTGAGGAGTGAGATGCCGGTGACGACGCGCGACTCCGCGGCCGCCGAACGGATCCGGCAGGCGGCGATCGCCTCGTTCGCCGAGGTGGGTTACGGCGGCACGTCGACACGGCAGATCGCCAAGCGGCTGAACATGAGTGCTGCGGCCATGTATCCGCACTACAAATCGAAAGAAGAACTGCTCTACGTCATCGCGCTGGACGGCCACCGCGGCGTCTTGTCGGCATTGCGCGAGGCGGACGACGACGCGCTGCCCGCCGCCGACCGGCTGCGGACCGTGATCGAGGTGTTCACCCGCTGGCAGGCCGAGCACCACGAGCTGGCCAAGGTCGTGCAATACGAACTGCACGGACTCACCCGCGAGCACTACCGGACGATCACCGCGATCCGGCGCGAGACCTCCGCCGTGTTGGCCACGATCGTGCAGGGTGGGATCGACTCCGGTGAGTTCACCGTCGCCGTCGCCGACGACGCGGTGCTGGCCCTGTCGTCGTTGTGCGTCGACGTGTGCCGGTGGTTCCCCTCACGAACCCACCGGGATCCGGTGGCGCTAGGGCGGGCCTACGGGGAGCTTGCGGTCCGCATGGTGCGGTGATCGCCACGCGGCATACGGTTTGCGGGCAATGTGGCCGCCGGCGCACGGTGTCGCGTACCGCGCACCACCCTGGTTGGCGTGCAACTGTGGTGGCCGTCGGGTACGCGTCACCATGGTGGTGGCGCCGGTTTACGCTGTGGAGTTCTCAAGGGACGGTTGCGGTCCCGACCGGGGCCGGGTGCGTGGGAAGTGGTGGGCCTGGCTTCAGGCGGCTGCAGGCAGGTTGTCGAGGTTCAGGGTGCGTCGGTTGTAGGCGGGTATCGGTCGGCGGTGCGGGTCGACCGAAACGGGTGGGATGAGCCAGGGGTGTCGGTCGTGGCCCATGATCACCTCCCATCCGTTGTGGTGGATGTCGGCGTGACAGGATGGGCATAGCAGGCATCCGTTGTCCAGCACTGTGATTCCACCGTCAGCCCAATGCACGAGATGGTGTCCCTGGCAGCGGGTGGCCGCCACTCCGCATTTGATGCAGCACTGATCCCGCTTGTGCAAGGCTTTGCGTAGGTGGGGCGGGAACAGGCGTTTCTCCTTACTCATCTCCATCGGCACCTGCTCACCGTCGACGATCGCCACGGTCGCGGTGGTGTCGCAGGTCAGGGTGCGCAACGTGGCTTCGGTGAGTGACCCCATGAACGGTAGTTCGGCCAGGTCCGGGGTATCGGCCGGTACCGACACCAGCATCTGATGACGCGGTGCGGACGCGGCATCCCCGCTGCGGGCGGCGATATCCAACAACGCTTCGAGTGCATCGGCGTGGCGGCGCTCCGGGCCGCGGGCATCGGGTGAGCCGTCGGGTTCGGGTCGGGGTGCGGCCAACTCTTCCATCGCCGCACTGAATTTTTCGCCGACTTCGGTGTTGAGGTCGGCGCGCACCTGCAGGCGGCCGTCGCCGTCGACGTCGTGGGTGAGGGCGTTGAGGTTGCGGTCCTCGGATGCGGGTAGCCCACCGGTGTCCTCGGCGTGCTGGTTACCCAGCCGGCGGGCGTGTTTTCCGATCTCGGCGGGGGTGGCGCCGGAGAAGAATTGGGCGAGGAGGTCGGTCACGATGTTCAGACGTGCCGGGTCGTCGATCGGTTCCGCCGATCTTGTCGCGACGTGCTCGACACCTTTGCCGACCGCGTCGACATGTTCGGCCGAGATCGCCCCATCGGCGGCATGGGCGCCCAGGGTCGGGAGTTTCGTGCGGGCGGCGGCGATCCGGATCAACCGGGAGGCGACCGCCGGGGCCAACCCCATCACGATCAACAGTTCACTCACCTTGCGGCCGTGATCGGTGGCCACGCCGAGTCGGTCGAGATGGCCGACCACCGTGGCAGCGTGATGCTCGATCAGATTACGCAACGTGACCAGCGCGGTCATCGCGTCGAACGCCGCCCGCCCCGACATGTCGTCGTCAAAATGCAGCTCGCGCAATGAATCAGTGATGGTGGTGAGATCCCCCGAAGTTCTCATGACTCCAAGGTAATCGCAAGAGTGTTCGATGTCAAGGGAATGGTTCGTGAGAATTATTCTGGGACAGAGGGTTTGGACGGAAACGCAGTGAATTGTGCTTTTCAGTGGACTTTGGTGATCAGGAGTCACAGGAGTTACATGTTTCGGGTAAATATCACCGCGAGAAGATAATTCGCCCGAGCGTGCAGCGAGTTCGGCTGGATAAGCCTCGAGCCACCGATCGATGATTCGTGGTGCGGTGACTCGTGTTGAGCGGGTCGGGGCGTGGTGGTTAGGGTTCAGGTTGGCTGTTGTCGGTGGATCACTTTGGTGAACAACAGGTTCCACTCGGTTTCCCATGGCCACCGGACGGGTACGTGCAGGGTGATGCGCCCACCGCCCGGTGTCGGCGTCGTAGATGGCGTCGGTGTATTCGATGGCCGTCCATGCTGAATCGCCGAGTTCAACCCGCGGACCCGGGTGTAGCCGAACCCGGCACCTTGTTTGGCGGGCCATGTACTTCGATGATCGAGTCGTCGATGTCGACCATCACCGGCCCGTCGGCCCGGGCCGGCACCGGCGTGTGCGTGTGTAGACCGGCCAACAGTCGGGTGGCGGGCAACTGTCCGGGTGACCAGCCTGTCACGTCCAGGGGGGAAGGGTCTGGGTCAGCATCTTTCGACTGACACCCGCGATGATCCGAGATAGCTCCGAATACCGCAGGGTCAGGGCTTCTTCCGCACCGACTGGGTCATCGCGCCCAGGGCCACAAGATCCAGGACGACCCATTTGTCCGACAGTCGCTCGAGCAATCGGCGGAATCAGCCCCAGACGGCACCGGTGTTCACATCAATCCGGATGGGCTCGTGGCGTAAGACCCCGACGGCAACAACGGGTCGTTCATCCTGGGCGCGTACTGGTCGAAGTAGACGCGCGCGATGAGTTCGCGTCGGCTGCGCACACCGGCCTTGTCGAAGATCGACTTCAAGTGGTCCTGGACGGTGTAGGCGGATACGTGCAGGGTGGCGGCGATGTCCTTGGTCGCCACACCCTGCAGCACCATCTGCGTGACGTCGCGCTCGCGGGAGGTGAGTCCGAAAGCCGCGACGACGAGCGGCACGATCTCCGGGGGACGCGCCTCCTCGATGGTGACCACCACTTCGCCCACCCGATCGACGGTGCTCGACAACGGCGACGCGTGCACCACCAGCCACATGCCTGACGCTCCGCGCACCCGCAGCCGCGGCGGAACCTCGGATTCGCCGCGCCCGTAGCGGCGTGCGGCGCTCACCAGGCCAGTGATCACCGACGTCGCGGCACCGCTGTTCGCGCCGGACAACAGGTCTGCCAGCCGCTCTTCGGCGCCGGCACTCATCTGGATCATCTGGTTGTGGCTATCGACGATCAGGACGCACGGGCCGGACGGCACCGCCTGCGGCTCGGCGACGATGGTGGCGAGCAAGCCGGTCCGCACACCCCGGGCCAAGGGCTGGGACAGCGTACGTAGGAAGTCCACCTCGCCGGAGGTGAAGGGCTTCTCCTCGAATTCGCGGAAGAAGGCGATGGCGCCCCATACCTGATCGCCGTCGCGCAGGATCAGTCGCGCTTCGTCGGTGAAGTCGTAGTTCGGCCGCATGAACTCGTGCATGCGGGGCGAATCCTGGGTCTTGCCCGCGGTCATCTCGTGCATGCCGACCGCGTCGATGCCGGCCCGGGCGAGCTGCCGAAACGACGAGCATTCCGGCGCCCCGTATTCGCGCAGTCCCCACTCATCGTCGTGGTCGTTGCGGCCCAACAGGTTTCCGTACTTGCGGGTGCTGGTGAGCAGCAGCGTGTTGGGGTCGACCGTGGCCATACACGCCGCCGCGTGCGGGACGGCCCGGACCAATGAGCTGATCGCCTCGCCGAGGAAATCGCCGACGTCGAGGCCGGCGCGGGCGAGGACGTCGACATCGCTGCGCACGCGCTCGAGGGTCAGACTCGTCGTCATGGATAGATTCTCCGTTTTCGCAGGTCATCTGTCTATCCCAGATATGTGGGGGGGCACCGGACAGCGCACGGCGAGGGTGCGTCGGGACGCACCCTCGTCGTGCGAGTGAGATCACCCGAGGCGGGAGAACATCCCTGTCGAGTCGTGCCGGCGTCGGATCTCCGCGAGTCGTGACCACTCGGCGGCCGACCAGAGCGTGGGCAACTCAGCGGCCGGGGTCTGGCCGGCGAAGTTGAGCAGACCGCCGGCCGACCACGGTGCGACCGCGCCGTTGACGGCGGCGACATGTGCGCCCGCCTGCTCGCCCAACGGGCCCGCGGGCACCCCGATCGCCAGCACCGTATAACCGGCGGCACGCCCGGTCACTGCGTTCGGCACCCCCTGGGGTGCGGCCAGGGCGCCGCCGAGCAGGCGGATCTCGACGATGGCCAGCGGACTCGCCACCTGCGGGCCGGCGACGGCCAACACGGCGTCGACCGCCTCGACCGGCAGGTCGCGGATGGCGCAGCCGCGCTCCACGCTGGGCAGCGGGCCGGGTGGGTCCATGTGCACGGCGTCGAGCGCCGCGGTCGGCAACACGTCGACGTTCTGCAGCAGTACCGGTCCGGCAGACATCATCGGCGCCAGCAGTTGGGCACCCACGGCTGGATCGCCGGTGTAGGTGAACCGCAGGTGCACGGCGGTCTGGCCTTGCAGCGGCGGCGGCAGGGTGGGATCCGGTGGGAGTCGCAGGATGGCCACCGACGTCCCGGCCGTGTCCGGCAGGGTCGGCGCCCAATCGCGCCACATGTGCAGCACCTGTTCGGCGGCGTCGCCGGCGAAGAAGACCCCACCCCCGTAGATCGTGCTCAGATCGAGCAGTTCGAACTCGATCGCCGTGACGACACCGCAACCGTCGCGGCCGCCGAGCAGTGCCCAGAACAGATCGGAGCCCGCGCCGGCGTCGACCGTGCGGATGATGCCGTCGGCGGTGACCAGTTCGATGCGTCGCACGCGGTCGGCGGCGTAACCGAACTGGCGTCCCAGCGGGCTGAGCCCGCCGCCCAGCGTGTAGCCGACGATGCCCACCGACGACGACGACCCGGCCAGCCCGGTCAGTCCGTGCGGTGCGGTCGCCGGGGCGAGGTCACGCCACCGCACGCCCGCGCCGACCCGCGCGGTCCTGGCCGCCGGATCGACATGGATCTCCGTCATCCGGGCGGTGGTGACCATCAGGTAGCCGCGCCCGTCGATGGCTGCTCCGTGGCCGGTGGCCCGGGCGCCGACGCGCAACCCGTTGGCCCGGGCGTAGCGCACCGCCTCGGCCACGTCGGCGGCGGAGGTCGCGCCGACCACGACGGCGGGTGCCGGTGTGCCTGCCGCATTGAAGCCGGCGAGTTCGGTGGCGTAGTCGGCGTCCTCGGGGGTGAGCACCGGGCCGGCGACGGCCGCGCCGAGCTCCGTGACGTCGAGGGTGCGGGTGGGTGGGATGTGTTCTTCGGGGGTGGTGACGGACATGAGTTCTCCTTGGGTTGGGGTGATGCTGGGTTGGGTTGGGGGACAGGGGGTGCTGGTGTCGAGATCGTGACAGCTACCGCAGCGGTGCAATCGATCCGACGACGAAGCTCACCGACCCGCCTGCGCGGTGATCTCGATCGCCAGGCCGGGCAACGCGAGGGCGGCGACACCGACCAACGCGGCCGGCGGGGTGGCGCCGTGGGCGTCGAGCCGTTCGGTCAGCGCCTCGTAGGCCGCCAGGGTCGCGGGGATGTCGGTGGCGTAGATGGTCAGCATGTGGACGTCGGCGAGCGTCATATCCGCCTGGGCGAGGATCTCTTCGATGTGGTGCACGGCCAACGACAGTTGCGCGGCCACGTCGCCCTCGTGCAGGACGGTGCCGTCATCGTCGACCGATGCCTGTCCGGCGATGGTCAGCACTTCCTGTGGGGCAGGCCGCAGCTGGGCGTGATCGAAGCGGAACTGTGCGTTCCAGGTCGTGGGGTTGATTCGAGTCGGGTTGATACGAACGGTGGTGGGGGTCGGTGTGTTCATGCATTTCAGCGTGCGCCTTCGGCACGCCGGTGCACATCCCGATCGGCCGGGGAATTGCCGGCCCAGAATTCTGGGGGTCGGTCAGATGGCCGACGCTGGGGGGCGGTCAGCTGTCCGACACGGGTCTCCCACGTCATCTCCCGATGATCGGAGCCGAGTCCGCAGGCGACGATTTCGGCTACGGCACAACCGACCTCGGCGGACCCACGCAGACCCTCCCGTGCCCCGGGCGGCGAGAGACCCGGCGGAGAAGGCGTCGCCGCAGCCGCTGGTGTCGACCACGTCGACAACACATGCCGTGGCGTGACCGACCCTGTCGGCGGTCACCACGGAGGCGCCGTCGGCGCCGTCGGTGGGTGCAACACACGCGACACCGCGCTCGATGAGCCGCTGGCTCGCGATCTCGCCGCGCAATCTGGAGCTCGAGCGCGCGACCGATGTCGGTCGAACAGGCGAAGGCGCCGTGACTCCCACCGAACGGTGGTCCTCCGAACGAACGAAATCCGGACCGAGCCGGAACCGCGGGTATGGCTGATGCGTCCACACTTCGTGGAGGTCGACGAGGGGAGCGTGATGCGGGGAGAACGTCTCACCGATCTGCGGGAGCTGATCAGGTCGCGACTGGTGCCGGGGTTCACCGGCATCGACGAGGTCGTGTCCGACGCCCGCGATTGGGCCGAGGACAACGGGGAAGCAACCGATGAGGTGACCGCCGAGGTGCGACGGATGTGGGACGCGCGCCGAGCGGAGGAGGCGGCCTGGACCGACACCGGCGACTTCGGCCGATTGCGTGCCGCGTTCGCCGAACTCGACGACATCGGGGTGCTGGCCCGCATGAACTTCGCCTGCTGCGCGAAATGCGCGACCGCGTCCATCGACGACGAACGCACCCCGGCACCCGACCGCGACGACTGGTACAAGTTCCGGGAATGGGCCTACGTCTTCTTCGACGAACAGGACGCAGCCCACCTCGCCGACGACGACCCGGTTCTGCACCTGTCCTACAGCGGTTTCCGGCCGCACGAATCTGTACCCGAATCGGTGCTGGATGCGATGTCGGACGGCGACACCGACGCAGAGCACCTCGCCTACGCGCAGACCGAGACGCTGCTCGCCGAGCAGATCGTGGCGGTGCTCGCCAGACACGAGCTCGAGGTGAGCTGGTCGGGTTCACCCCACGACCGGATCGGTGTCCTGGTGCGTGCGTGGCGCAAAGCGTTGCCGGACACCGACGACGTGTGATGGCGGGCCGTCAGAGGTCGATGCCGAACTCCTTGATCTTCCGATAGATCGTCGCGCGTGAAATGCCCAGCGCGGCAGCGGCAGCCGGCTTGTGGCCACCGTTCTCTTCAAGACTCCGGATGATCGCGTCGCGTTCCATCGCCTCGATCCGGGTCAGGGTGTGCCGACTGAGCGCCCGGCACGACGGCGGAAGCTGGTTGACGTCGATGACCCCCGACCGCTGGTGGGTGACGATCTCGCGCAGGATCTGCCGGAGCTCGGCGACGTTGCCGGGCCAACTGTACTTCGCAAGCTGACGCATGGCCGCCGAGGACACCGTCAGCTCGCGCCCACGCGTCAGTTGGCGCAGCAGCGACGGGATCAGATCCTGCAGATCCTCGATGCGGTGACGCAGCGGTGGGATGGGCACGGTGTGGGTGAAGAACGGCAGCAGAATGGCTGCCGCGTCCGCGTCGTGCAGGGCATCGACGGTCAGGTCACCGACGGTCACTCCCACCCAGCCGGCGCCTTCGCGCCCCTGCAGCATGTCGGCGATGTGGTCGAGCGTGTCGCCGTCGAGCGCGTCGACGTCGCGCAGCACGATACTGAAGTCCTCCCGGTCGAGTTCAGTGTCGAGCGCATCGAGGGATTGCGGTATCCGTAGGTCGGCGGCCGAGAACACGCGGACATTGCCACGAGTCAGGGCGGCACCGGTCCGCAGCACGGTGGATCGTCCGGTCCCGGGTTCGCCGGACACCGCGAGCCAGTCGCCGGCTCGGAGGGAACGGACCACCCGATCACAGGCCTGATGCCACGAGGAACTCCGTCCGACGACGCCGGGAAGTGCGGTTCCGCGTCTGCGGGCCGTGGCCGGTTCGGCGCGCTCACCGGTGTCGATCAGGTGAACATGGAAGATGGCCATCCCCGCTGTGTCGTCCCAGAACTCCGGAACGGGCGACAGCCGCGCGACCCGGCCGCTGGCCATCGTGCCGACCCGGCGGGACGCCGTCGTGTCGAGCGTTTGATCCACCGCGTGCTCGAGCAGCGAGATGTGATCCTGGGGATCGATGGCCAACCGCAGGCGCTGGTTCATCAGCACCACCTCACCGGCGATGGCCAGCACCATCATCTGTGGGGCGCGTCGACACGTGGCGAGGTAGGCGTTGAGCAGACGGGATTCGTGTTCGCTGGCCTGCGACAACATCCGCTGTTCGATCTGTGCGGTCGCCGACTTCGCGAGTGACAGCAGCAGCGGGCCGCCGTCGTCGGCGAGGCCGGTGAGGTCGAGGGCGCCCACGCACGCGCCGGACACCGGGTGCACGATCGGGACGCCGGCGCAGGACAGGTCGGCCAGTACCCCGGCGTAGTGCTCGGATCCACGTACCAGGGTGGCCTGCCGGTTCTCCAGTGCGGTGCCGATCCCGTTGGTGCCGGCATGCTCTTCGCTGTAGCTGTACCCGGGGGCCAGGCTCACGTCGTCGAGCATGCGTTCCAGCGGCCGGTGGGCGGTGGCCCGGGACAGCACCACACCGTCCGGGGAGGTCAGGATGATGCTGACCGGTTCGGCCGACAGGTCGTCGGCGAGCTGCCGGATGACGGGCCGGGCCGCACTCACCAGGGGACTCTCGAGATTGGGTTCGCGGACGAAGGGCAGTTCGAGACGATCCGCGTGCACGTTGAAGGCCCGCGATCGGCGCCACGAGGTGGAGATGCTCTCGCGCACGCCGACCGGTACGTCGTCGTCAGAGAGGAAGCGTTCCCGCGCCGTGGCGATCGTGGTGGGTGTTCTGGGTGACGATGGCTGGAATCCCACAGACAAACAAGGCTCCTCTGGATGTGGATCACGATGTGATGTGGATCTCACACCTGTCCGAGTCTAACGGCTCACGCACGCCCTGGATCGTGGTATGCGAGATCGTTGCGAAGGAGGGCCGGCCGCGATCAACGCCGCGAACAGATTCGTTCGGATCGCGGCCGACCCAGTTCAGGGGAGCGGAGTCAGTAGATATTGGACGGCCGCACCATCCCCTCGGCGAGGTCGCCGAAGCCCGGGGCCTCGATGGCGCCGGGATGGGTGAGCACCTCCTCCACGACGGCGGTCTCGGTGGTGATCAGTAGCGCGGCGATGGACGCGGCGCTTTCCAGCGCAGCCCGCGTCACCTTGCAGGGGTCGATCACCCCTTCGTCGAACATGTCGCCGTATCCGCCGGTCAGCGCGTTGAAACCATGCCCGATGGGGAGCCCGGTCACCACCCGCACAACCTCGTCACCATCGAATCCGGCGTTCGTCGCGATCCAGCGCAGCGGTTCGGCCAGCGAGCGCCGCACCACGTCGATGCCGACCGCTTCGTCACCCGGTGCCCGGTCACCCTGGTCGGCCAGTGCCTCGAGCGCCCGATGGGCCTGCGCGAGGGCGGTCCCGCCGCCGGAGACGATGCCGGCCTCCACGGCCGCCCGCGTCGCCGCCAGCGCATCCTCGACGCGGAGCATGCGCTCCTTGAGTTCGACGCTGGTGACACCGCCCACGCGGATCACCGCCACCCGGCCGGTCAGACGCGCGATGCGCAACTCGAGGGCGTCGCGGTCGGCGTCGATGCGCGCCCGGCCGAGCTGTGCCTCGAGCTGCCCGACCCGGGCGTCGACCAAGGACTGGTCGCCATGTGCGCCCACGATCGTGGTCTCGTTCTCGGTGACGGTCACCCGGTCACAGGTGCCCAGGTGTTCCAGCGAGACCTCGGAGAGCTCCAGTCCGGTGTCCTTGGCGATCACATGCCCGCCGAGCGCTATCGCGAGATCCTCGAGTTCGGCGACCCGCCGATGGCCGAATCCGGGGGCACGGACGACCACCGATTGCATCGTCCGGTGCATGTTGCCGCCGACGAGCAGTTGCAGCGCCGGGCCGTCGACCTCTTCGGCCAGCACGAGCAGCGGGCGGTCGGCGCGCTTGGCCGACTCGACGGCCGGCATGATCTCCTGCACCGAGGTGATCTTCTTGTTCGTCAGCAGGACGACCGGGTTGTCGAGGACGGCCTCCATGCGTTCGTGGTCGGTCACCATGTAGCCGGAGATGTAGCCGTGGTCGAACTCGATACCGTCGACCACATCGACCGACAGACCGAGTGCGTCGCTCTCCTCAGTGGTGATCACACCGGTGCGGCCGACATGTTCGACCGCCGAGGCGATCACCTCGCCGATGACGTCGTCGTCGCTGGCGGCCAGACTGGCGATCCGCTCGAGATCGGCGCGTCCGCCGATCTGGACCGCCTGGTCGGTGAGTGCGTCGATGACGGCGCCGACGGCACGCTCGATACCGCGGCGCACCCGCATCGGGTTGGCGCCCTGATCGACCGCGCGCAGTCCTTCGCGGACCATCGCCTGGGCCAGCACCGTGGCGGTGGTGGTGCCGTCGCCCACCACCCCGTTGGTCTTCATGGCGACTTCTTTCACCAACTGGGCGCCCATGTTGGCGAAGGGATCTCGCAGTTGGATCTCCCGGGCGATGGTGACCCCGTCGTTGGTGATGGTGGGTGGGCCGGTGAGCTTCTCGAGGACCGCGTTGCGGCCTTTGGGTCCGAGGGTCACCTTGACTGCGTCTGCGAGGGCGTTGACGCCCCGTTCCAGCCGTAGCCGCGCTTCGGCGTTGTAGCGCAACTCTTTGGCCATGGTTTCACTGCCTTTCGTGATGGTTGGGGTGGAGTGGATCAGGGGACGAGGATGGCTCGGCCCCGGACCCGGCCGGCGTCGAGGTCGTCGACGGCCTGCTGGAACTCGTCCAGGGCGTATTTGGTCGTGTGCAGGGTGACCTTGCCCTGGGCGGCCAGTGTCATCAGTTCCGTCAGGTCGTTGTACGAGCCGACGAGATTGCCGATGAAGTTGATCTCCGTGGAGATCACGTCGATGGTGGGCACGTCGATGTTCTCGCCATAGCCGACGACGAAGTAGTTGCCGGCGCGGCGCAGCATCGCGATGCCCTCAGCGGTCGCACCGCCCTCACCGACGAAGTCCAGGACGGCCTCGGCGCCCTTGCCGTCGGTGAGTTCGAGGATCTTCTCGACGTGGCTCCCGTCGGCGACGATGCCGTGGTGGGCGCCGACCTCGACGGCCAGCTCGACGGCCGCCGGGTTGCGGTCCACCACCACGATGGTGACCCCGGTGATCGCGTTGAGGACCTGAATGCCGATGTGTCCCAGTCCACCTGCGCCGATGACCACGCACGTGTCACCCGGGCGGGTCATCCGCGCGACCTTGGCCGCCGCGTGGTAGGCGGTGAGTCCGGCATCGGCGAGTGCGGCGACATCCGACGGCTGCAAGGAGTCGTCGATGCGCACCACGCTGCGTGCGGTCGTCTTGAGGTACTCGGCGTAGCCGCCGTCGGTGTCGATGCCGGGGAAATCACTGTTCTCACAGTGCACGTCGTCGCCGGCGCGGCAGGCCCGGCACAATCCGCAGGTGATCAGCGGATGTAAGATCACGGTGTGGCCGACGGCGACATTGGTGACCGCATCACCGACGGCGTGCACCCACCCGGCGTTTTCGTGACCGATCGTGTAAGGCAGTGTCACCTGACTCTTCTCGGCCCACTGGCCCTCGAGGATGTGCAGGTCGGTGCGGCAGACCCCGGCACCGCCGATCTTCACGATCACATCGAGCGGCCCGGTGATCTCCGGATCGGGTATGTCGTTGAGCTGTAGTTTGTCGTGGTACCCCACGACCTGAACCGCTTTCATGAGTGGCTCCTCTCGGATCGGCGATCGATGATGACCGGACCGCTGCGTCCGTTGCAGTCGTCATCGTCGGCGTAGCGGGTGGCGAGCAGGCCGCGGCAGAAGTGGCCGTTGCCCTCGATGGAGATCCGCACTGCGCGGGCGAATCGCAGTTGCATGGCGATATCGTCGGCGGCGACCGCCCGGCCGTCGTCGTCGACCAGGACCAGACTGTTGGGACACAGACTCAATCCGGCGTTCGCGCGGCGGCGCAGCAGAGCCCCCTTCTTCGGCCCCGGTGGCAGATCACGCACCGTCAGGTGAGGAAGATCGGCGACGGTGATCGCCCCGCGGGCCAGGAGATCGGTGATACACCGTTCCATCGCCGCGATATGCGCCTTGCGGACGAAGATGTCGCGCAGGTCATCGAGGCTGTCGTCGGCCTCCACGCCGAACGTGCCCACATAGCCGGCGTCGGCGGCCAGACCCGCATTGATCTTGTCGCTGTCGTGGTGATCGTCGAGGATCACCCGCACCAGTCCGATGTCGCCGAGGCGGTGCAGCGCGTCCTGCGCATCAGAGGCCATGAGGTAGGCGAAATTCGGTGAGCAGAATGACGTCGGGAGACGCAGATGTACCGTCACGCCCTCGTCGTCGAGCAGGATCGACCGGACGAAGTTGAGGTCGGTGATCGGTTCGTCGAGTTCGGGATCGACCACGGTGCCCAGCGCCGCGACGACCTCCTCGATCGTCGCGGCGTGCGTCGTCGGGGCCAGGGTGGTCATGCGGTCACCGAATCTTTCGCGCCGGCGGCGACCTCCACCCCCGGATCGGCGGCGTCGGTGGGGATGCGGAGTTCCTCGGGCACGGCGATGTTGGGATACAGTGCCGCCGCGTTGAGTCCGAGGATCTTCTTCTTCTGCTCGACGGTGATCGGTGCGTATTCCGTCATGTCCTCGGGGATCTGGAAGTCCACGAACCGTTCGACCAGCCACTGCGGGGTCCACAGCGCGTAATCGGAGGCGAACAGGATCTTGTCCTCGCCGATCCAGTAGAGCAGCTCACCGATGATCTGCGCGAAGTACCGCGGACGGGTGTGGATGAACGGGATCGCGACGGCCAGACCGCCGTACACGTTCGACTCCTGGGTGGCGATCCAGCAGAAGTCCTCGAGTCGGGGCAGACCGACGTGTTCGATGATGAAGTTCAGATCGAGATAGTCGGTGGCCACCTTGTCCACGTCGGCGACGTCGAAGGCGTCGCGGTCCAGGGGGCGGATCGTCGGCCCCTTGTGGACATGAATGTTCTTGATGCCCAGATTGATACACTCTTCGAGGTAGCGCCGCGACCACGGATCGTCGAGCTTGTATCCGCGCGAGTCGCCGTGCCATTCGGCGGTGTAGAGCTTGACGCCCTGCAACTGCATCGTCTCGGCGTCTCGGCGCAGTTGCACCAGACCCTGCTCGCCGTCGCGCGGATCGTAGGCGTGGTTGTACGTCAGTTTGTCGGGATGATCCTGGGCCAGTTTGAGCGAGTCGTCGACCTGGGCGAAGCCGTTGACGTAGAACTCGCGCAGGATGGTCGCCTGGAAGATGGCGTGATCGACCGGACCGTTGACGAACAGGTCGTTCCAGAATCGATCCGGGCCGTAGTAGCAGTAGGTGTCGTAGTCCCACACCTGCTCTTCGGGGCTCAAATTCTTGTGATAGTCGTAGAAGCAATCGATGAACTGCTTGCCGTGGATGTTGCGCTGATTCGCTTCGCGGCCGTCCCACAGGTGGACATGGCCATCGACGATGAAGTACTTCTCGCCGTTCTTCTCGTACATCGGTTCGCTCGCAATCTGATCAGTGGCGTTGGGCTGGTGGGTTGGGCAGCTACCGGTTTCGGGGTGGGACGGGTCACCGCCCGGGGACGGGGAGGCGATCCCCGGGCGGTGAAGCGATCACGTCGATGCGGTGAGGTCGAAGCCGATGAACTCGGCGGCGTCCTCGGGGCTGGCGAACAGGATCGTGCGGTCGTCGAGGTGGACCATTCGTCCGTAGTGTGTCGAGCTGATCTCCTCGAAGATCGAACCGTCGAACTCCTGACCGAGCGCGTCGGTCAGTTCGTCATAGTCGAAGGTGAGGCGGTTGACGCCGTCGACGCGGATCATCGAGGGATACTCGGTCAGATCGACGCCGTCCTTCGCGCCCATGACGTCGGCGACCACTCGGCCGATTGGCGTGTTCATCAGCGTGACGCCGCACATGTTGGAGAACTCGGTATCCGTACCGAAATGCATGGTGCTCACTGGTTCAACTCCTCGGGGATGTCGACGTCGATGGTGGACAGGACGTCTCGGAACTTGGTCTTCGCGGCGTCGAGGCTGGCGGAGAAGGTGACCGACTTGTCGGTCGGCTGCGACCAGATCGGTTGCAGACCGCGGGCCGCGTCCAGGCACCGCGGCACCCACACGGACATCCAGTCGGAGAACAGCTTCCGGTTGTCCACCGCGTACTTCTCGTCCCGTGCGAGCTGTTGGAACAGCGCGCGCGAGTAGTTCAGATCCCGGGCGTAGTCGTACTCGCCGGTGCCGACGATGGTCGGGGTGATGTAGTCGCCGTTACGGGCCGCGACCTGCATCACCAGATCCGAGCGGAACAGCGAACCGACCAGCTGCTCGAAGACGATGTTGGTGGCGAACAGCAGTTCACACCAGTCGCCGATGGCGGTGAGCCGTTCGACCGCCTCCCGGGTGGGCTGCCACTCCGGCGCGGACTGCCAGACCTCCTTGTGCACCGATCCGTCGAAGGCCTCCTCGGCCTCGGACAGGTCGAGGTTGAACAATGCGAGATCCTGCGCGAAACGCAGTTTGTGAGCGGCGTTGACGGCGACCGCGTTGTTGATCATGTTGGTGGGTGCCGACCGCTGGATCGAGGTGAACACGTGCAGCCCCATGCCGCTCTCGGCGTGCATCCATGCGCCCAGATTCCGTTCGATGAACTTCATCCAAGCCGAGTTCCAGTTGTCGTATGCGCGTGCCCGCTTCGCGTTCTGCAGGCAGAGATCGACCTGGTGCACCACCGCCGAGTTGTTGCGGTAGATGGACTGTTCCCACTCCTCGTTGGGATCGAGGAAGGCATGCCAGTTGCTGCTCTTGGCGGCCGTCCACTCCTGTGGATATCCGCCCGGGCCGTCGCCGAATCCATAGATCCAGCCCTGGCTGAGGTGGCGCTCCGGATCGGGTTGCACGTCGACGGTGACGTCCTCGTACATCGTCGCGCGCTTCTTGGCCGGCTGATAGTAGTTGTACTTGCGGCTCTTGCTACTCGGGAAGTCCTTCGCGCCGGCCTCGGCGTCGGTGAACTCGATGGAGGGGAAGCTGCGTTCCCGGGGTGCTGCTGGTGCTGACATGCCTTTCGTTCCTTGTCGTTCTGGCCGCCGGAGAATCACACCGCGGTGCGTCGGGGGCGGGGGTGGACTGCATGTACGGGATCGGTCCGGTCACGGCTCATCGAAGGCCGGGCTCGTGAACTTGTCGTAGAAGACCTGATCGTGGGGCACCGATTGCGCCTCGGCGAGCGCGAGCGCCGCGTCGACCATCGGTGGGGGACCGCAGAAATACACCTCCGTTCGCGCTAGGTCGGGCTCGCATGTGTCGACGATGTCGGTGACGTTGCCCTCGATCACTCGCACGCCCGGTGGGGCGTCGGCCATGGACTCCGAGAGGCAGGCGGTGAACGAGAAATCGGCGATCTTCTCTCCGAGAGAGGCGATCTCATCGAGATAGAAGAGATCCGCCGCGGTTCGGGCGCCGTAGTAGAAGCGCACCGGACGGTTGATCTCCTCCTCACTGATGTGACGCAACAGCGACAGCAGCGGGGCCATGCCGGCGCCGCCGCCGATGGCGACGATCGGCAGCACGTGACCGTTGCGAAGCGTGCACGAACCGTAGGGGCCGTTCACCATGATCTCGTCGCCGACGTTCAGACCCTTGCCGTTCTCCTCACCGCTCAGCATGCCGGCGAACAGTCCGCCCGGGTACTTCTTGATGACGAACTCGAGCCGGTCCGGTGTGCGCTGGGTGGTCGCGATGGAGAACGACCGCTTCTCGTCGGTGCCCGGTATGAAGAGGTCGACGTACTGTCCGGACTTGAACTCGATCGTCGCCGGTTCGACGACGTCGAGACGCAGTGACACGATGTCGCGGGTCAGCGGCTCGATCGCGGCGACCCGCGTGCGAACGTCCTGGATCGGTGCACCACCGAGTAGCTCGTCCTCGTCGAAGTTGAGCAGTTCGATGTCGCAGTCGCTGTATGCGTAGGTCCGGCAGAGTAATACGTACCCCTCCGCCTCTTCGGCCTCGTTGCAGGCGAAGGTGGAGTAGTCGTCCATCTGGACGTCGCCGTCGAGCATGTACGACTTGCATGCCGAGCACCGGCCCTCTCGGCACCCGTGCATGAGGTGGATGCCCTGCCGGAACGCGGCGTCGAGGATGGTCTCGTCCTCGCTGACCTCCATCTCGATGTCGACGGGATCGAAGTTGATGCGGTGGGTGTCGGCCACGGGTTCTCCTGTGTGAGTGGCTGGTGTGGAGTGGTCTCGATACGTTCCTCGCCTAGCGGCTCGGAACTATTCGACCACCGGCGAAAGTCGAGAAGCGACGAGCGGGAGGCTCTTTCGCTGGTCGAGTAGCCGGCGAGCCGCTAGGCGAGGCGGCGTATCGAGACCACCTGGCAACCCGCAACCTCAGGCGGGCACAGCCCCGTTGCGGTTGGCCTTGTAGGCCGCGACATGCGCTTCGCGTTCGTCGTCCGACATCTCGTTGAGCAGAATGTTCGGACTCTGGAACGTGTTGCCGCGCACGTCGTCCAGCGTCCACATCTTGTCCGGATCGAGATTCAGATGTGGTTGCGGGATCAACGTCTTGCCGTCGTCGCGGACGTAGCCCAGATCCTTGATGATGTCGGCGAGGTCCTTGCCGTGATGCAGCGTCTCCCATTCACGGAAACCGGTGAGGCGTCCCATGTTCGGGGTGTCGCGGCCCTCGTACTCACCGCGGAAGGCGGTGGTGTCGGTCCACGCGCACGTCTCCGAGCAGTAGGTGCGCCACTGGCCGTCGACCTTGTCGGTGACCATGTCCTCGCGGATGAGGCACGGGACCATGCAGGTCCAGCAGCGGTGCGGGTACTCGTAGTCGACGTCTTCGAAGGCGATCGGCTTGTTGCGGCCCGGGTAGCGCAGGCGGTTGTAGTTCTCCCACCACTTGCCGAACTTGTTGTACCAGCCGGGATACTTCTCCTCGAACCACTCGAAGTCCTTGTCGGTCATCGGGTCGATCCGCCAGTAGTTGACCGGCCAGCCGGTGGCGAAGAACCGGGCCACCTCGTGCACGTAGTGCTTGTTGGTGATGCGGTTCCAGGCCTCCTCGACCAGGTCGTGCGGGATCGTCAGGCCGTACTTCTCCAGCGGCAGAAGGTAACTGCGGTAGTAGTCGTCGTAGATCCACCGCCGCCACATCTCGGCGTAGCTCTCGCGGTCCTTGCGGCGGTCCTTGGTGCCGTACTCGATGAACGTGCCGATGGCCGCATCCACGACGCAGTGGTTGTTCCACCAGGCGTAGCGCAGATCACGCTCGAGCAGTGGACGATTGCGCTCGTCGGCCAGCGCCATCAGCAGGATCGAGTAGCCATTGGAGATGTGTCGGGACTCGTCGGACTGCACGGAGTGGAAGACGGTGGGCAGCAAATAGTCGCCGTTGGCCGCGGCCTCATCCGGCATCGCCACGAACAGGGTGTTGGTGAACGCGGTCTCGGCGACCACCGTCAGATAGATGTTGGCCGCGGTGATCGCGTCGCCGGTGATGAAGCCCTCGCCGAACTGCCGGCCGATGGTGCCGGCGTAGTTGTTGGCGAACGCCTTCTCGGTGATGTCGAAACCGGCGGGGTCGATGTAGTTGTTCATGTACAGCTTCTTGAGGTTCATCTGGATCGTCGAGTGACGAACCTCATCGATCATCTGTACGGCCAGTCCGTTGTGGATCTCGGGATTCGGCACGGCGTCGATGGCCATCGGCATCGCGCGGGCCGCCGAGATCTCCGGGAACGGGATGATCGACAGGAACAGCTTCTGCCATTCCAGCCAGCGCTCCTGGACCTGGCGGAACATGTTGCCGCGGATGGCGCCGTCCATCGCGCCGTAGACGCGGTTGTCCTTCTCCTCCTCCATCGGGAAGTACGAGCGCATGATCTGCTTGAGAGGGTCCTTCTTCGGGGCCTTCTCGAACGTGTAGTCGGTGCCGAATCGGGTGGCCGGTGTCGCGAAGGTGGGTTCCCACGACAGCTCGGTGATCTTCGCATGTGCCTTGGTCAAGCTCTGCCTGCTCAATGTGCGCCTCCTCGTGAGAAGGCCGACGAGGTGCCGGCCTGCTGGGCTGGAGCGCTTCCGATACAACCCTGTGATTCAGGTCATAGGCGTCTCAGTGTGAGACGCACGACACATTTAGCAGGGTGAACTTGAGATTTACGCAGGTCAGCTGCGTTTTGGCAGGGTGCGGTAGACCGTCGTCTCGAAGTCGAGATAGGCGTCCAGGGCGGTCGGGTCGAAGAAGGGAAACAACTGCGTCGCCCAGAACCCGCCGATCGCGGTGCGCCGGTCGATCCAGAAGTAGAGATTGGCCAACCCGGCCCAGCCGAGCGAGCCGGCGGGGCGCCCGGTGGGCGCGTCCTCCTTGTTGATCATCGCGGCGAGTCCCCACGTTTTCGGCACTCCGGGAAAGAACTCCACATCGTGCGACAGGGCCGGGATGACCCCGGGGAGCGGGGTCACCCGACGAGCGCCGAGTTGATTGCGTTCGGCCATCTCGATCGTCGCGGGTCGCAGGATCTGATCGCCGGCGTCCGACAGGCCGTCGTTGAGCCACATCCGGATGAAGGTGAGGTAGTCGCGGGCCGTCGAATAGAGGCCGTGGCCGCCCATGTGCAGGTCGGGTTCGGCGGGCAGTGCCCATTTCCGGTTGGTCCTCAGTCCACCGTCAGGGGTGCGGTGATGCATCAGCGCACGCCGGTCGGACATCTCCCAGGAGAGCGTGAACGCGGTGTCGGACATGCCGAGCGGCGAGAACACCCGCTCGCTCATCACCGAACCCAGGCGTTGCCCGGTGACCCCTTCCACCACCAGCCCGGCCCAGTCGACGTTGCTGCCGTAGCGCCACGCCGTGTCCGGATCGAACAACAGCGGGGTCGCCAGTGATTCGCGGGTGGCGCTGATGATGCCCGGGACGCCGTGCTCACGGGTCAGCCGGTGATAGGCGCCGTCGAAGAAGTCGTAGCCGAAACCGGCGGTGTGGCTGAGCAGCTGTCGGGTGGTGATCGCCGATCGCGGTGCGCGCAACTGTGGGTTACCGGCGCCGTCGAACCCCTCGAGCACGGCGACGTTGCCGAGTCGGGGCGAATACTCGGCCGCGGGTGCGTCGAGGTCGAGCGTGCCGTCCTCCACGAGTTGCAGCGCGACCGTCGCGGTGATGGTCTTGGTGGTCGAGAAGAGCGCGAAGACGCTGTCGGTGGTCATCGCGTCCGGGCTGCCGGGGTGGCTGTCGATGGCGCGCACCCCGCCTGCGGCCAGCGAGAGCAGCCTCTCGTTCGACGTCGTGCCGGCGACGACCCCGGCCATTCGAGGCGCGCCGGACGTCGCGTCGGCGACCGCCGACTCGGTGGCCGCGACGATGGCGGCCGTGTCGACCGTGTGTGGACTGCCCATGCCTGTCATCCTCCTCGACGCTCGAACCCGGCGATCACGCCGATCGGCAGTCTATGGGTTCGGCATCCGACGACCCGTTGACGGTCAGTGCCGCAGCGCACTCACGAAGTCGCCGAGCCGGCGGATCCCCTCGGTCAGCTCGTCGGTGGATGCCGCGTAGGACAGCCGGACGTGGTCGTCGGCGGTGTGATGTCCGAAGTCCTTTCCCGGCGTCAGCGCGACATGTGCCTCGGCCAGGGCCCGGTCGCAGAATTCCGCCGAGGTGAGGCCGGTGGGGGCCACGTCGATATAGACGTAGAACGCCCCATCGGGCACCACGGGCACCGACAAACCGATCCGCTGTAGCCCATCGATCACCAGTTCGCGGCGGATGCGGAATTCGGCACGGCGTGCCTCGGTGAGGACGAGTGATTCGTCGGTGAAGCACTCCAGGGCGGCGTACTGGGCCGGCGTCGGCGGACAGATGTAGAAATTCTGTGCCAGGCGTTCCAGGACATCGACCACATCGTCGGGAACGATGCACCAGCCCAGCCGCCACCCCGTCATGCCGAAGTACTTGGAGAAACTATTGATCACGATCGCGCCGGGGTCGCTCGCGAGAATGCTGCGGGGTGCGTGACCGCCGGCGTCGTCGGCGAGTCCGAGGTAGATCTCGTCGACGATCCGCCACCCGTCACGGTCGCGGACCTCCGCGCAGAGGCGGGTCAGTTCGTCGAACGGGACCGACGTACCGGTCGGATTGGACGGGGAGGCCACCATCACGCCCCGGGTGCGCTCGTGCCAGGCGTCGACGACGAGGTCGGAGGTGAGCTGAAAGCGGGTGGCCGCGGTGGTGGGCACCAGACGCACCTGCGCACCGTAGCTCTCGGCGAACCGGCGATTGCACGGGTACGACGGGTCGGCGACCAGCACCTCGTCGCCGGGATCGATGAGCGCTGCGCAACTCAGCAGCAGCGCCGCCGATGCCCCCGACGTCACCACGACCCGGCCGGGAGCCACATCGCATCCGAAATGCCGTGAATAGAAGTCGGCGATCGCCGAGCGCAGTTCGGGCAGACCCAGCGCCGCGGTGTAGGTCAGCGGACGGCCGTCGGTGAGGTCGCGCACCGCGGACAGGAATGCCGGTGGCGCCCCGAAATCGGGCTCGCCGATGCTGAGCTTCACGACGTGATGACCTGCGGCCTCGAGTTGCGCGGCCCGCTTGCCGAACTCCATCGCGTAGAAGGGCGCGACCGCCTCGGCCCGCCGGGAGATCTTCATGGCGTCATTGTGCTCTGGCACCGATCTTCGAGCGGGTCGAGGGGTCGCGCCCTATTCGCGACGGGGGCGTCAGCTCACGGGATGTAGTTGAACTCGTCCGGATTCGGCCCGCGCCGGCGGTCCCGGTTCATCCCCTCGATGGCGGCCATGTCCACCGGCGACAGTTCGAAGTCGAACAGAGCGAAATTGTCCTCGACGCGCGAGCGGGTCACCGACTTCGGGAACACGATGTCGCCGCGCTGGATATGCCACCGCAATGTCACCTGCGCCGGTGTGCGGTTCTTCTCACCGGCGATCTTGGTCAGCACCGGATCGTCGAGCACGTCACCCTGGGCGATCGGCGACCACGCCTCCGTGGCGATGCCGTGCTCGGCATTGACGGCGCGCAACGAATTCTGGGTGAGGTAGGGGTGTACCTCGATCTGGTTGACGGCGGGCACCACATCGGTCTCGGCGAACAGTCGCTCGAGGTGTGCCTGCTGGAAGTTCGAGACACCGATGGCGCGGGCCTTGCCCTCGGCATGGATCTTCTCCAGCGCCCGCCAGGTGTCGACGTAGTCGACGTCGATGCCGGGCAGCGGCCAATGAATCAGGAACAGGTCCATGGCGTCGACGCCCAGGTCCGCCAGCGTCTGGTCGGTGGCACGCAACGCGTCGTCGAAGGCGTGGTAGCCGTTGTTCAGCTTGCTGGTGATGAAGATCTGATCCCGCGGGATACCCGACTCGGCGACCGCCTGACCGACCTCTTTCTCATTGCCGTACATCTCGGCGGTGTCGATGTGGCGGTAGCCGACCTCGAGCGCCGTGAGCGTCGCGGCCTTGGTGTCCTCCGGCGGGATCTGGAAGACGCCGAAGCCGAGCTGCGGGATCTCGACGCCGTTGTTCAGGGTGATCGTGGGTACAGACATGCTGTCACCTTTCCTCGTGAATCGAGCGGAACCGTGCTGTGCGATCGTGCCCGTTGGTCTCAGGGCACGAGAACGAATTTCCCTCGCGGGTGGCTGGTCTCGAGCTCGGTGAGCGCGATCGCCGCATCCGCGAGTGGGAAGGTCTTGGCCACCTCGGTGACCAGATCGCCGGTTGCGGCGTCGGCGATCAGGCCGTCGACCGCTTCGGTGCGGTGGCGCCGGCTCTCCGGTGTGCTGCCGTTGAGCAGGACAATTCCGTCGGATGCGCGGCCGAACGCCGCGATGCTCACGATCGTGCCGGGGTTGTCGACGAGTTCCAGTGAGGTGTCGATCGCCTCGTCGGTGCCGGTGGTGTCGATCACCGAGGTGACCGGTCGGGGAGCGGCCTCGCGCACGCGGTCGAGCAGCCCGTCCCCATACGCCACCGGGATCGCCCCGAGTGATCGGAGATGATCGTGGTTGCGGGGGCCCGCCGTCGCGATCACCGTCGCCCCCGCAGCGCGGGCCAGCTGGATCGCGATGACGCCGACCGCGCCGGAACCGCCGTGAATCAGCACGACATCGTCGTCGCCGACGTCGGCGGTGCGCACGGTGTCGGCGGCGGTGACCCCGACCAGCAGGAGGCCGGCGGCATGCTCGAAATCGAGATCGTCGGGGATCGGATGCACGGTGGTCAGGTCGGCCTCCAGCCGGTCGGTGTAGGCGCCGTGTGCTCGGTACACGATCACCCGATCCCCGACACCCAGGGCGCCACCGGGGACTGCCGCGCCGTCCCCGACCGCCGAGATCACCCCGGCTGCCTCGAAGCCGATGGGTAGCGGCAGCTTCGACTCGTCCGCACCCATCTGGCCGCGAACGGTCTTGGCGTCGGCGGGGTTGACGCCGATCGCCTTCGTCTCGACGATCACATGTCCGGGTCCGGGGATTGGTGGTTCGGTCTCCACGAGTGCCAGGACATCGGCGGGTGGACCGTAGCCTGTCACGACGATTCTGTGGGCCATGCCCGGTTCAAGGCCCGGGGGCCGTCGGACTATTCCGGGGATCTCCGACGTGCTGGTCATGGCGGCAACCCTCGCGACAATTGGTAACTGATGAGTTACCATTAAGGGATGTCGGTCTTTGATGCGATCGCCGATCCGGTGCGGCGACAGATTCTCGGCATGCTTGCCGGTGGACCCCGCAGGGTCGTCGACATCCAGCGGGAACTCGGTCCGGTGCACCCGATCTCTCGGCCCGCCGTCTCCCGGCACCTCCGGGTGCTCGGCGACGCGGGATTGGTGCGGGTGACCGAGTCGGGGCGTGAGCGGCACTATCGCCTCGACACCGAACCGCTCGATGAGGTGAGCGGTTTCGTCGCGAAGGTGGCCGGTCGGCACGGTGACCTCGCACGTCGAGGACCGGTGGGCCCGCACATGCTCGACGCACTCGACACCGAGGTGTACAGGACCCGCCGCGAGCGTCGCACGGCGCGCGCCGACCACGAGGAGAACACCGCATGACCATCATCCCCACGCCCACCGGACGCCACCGGAGCCGGCCCGAGGGCGACGCCGTGGAGTTCACCCGCACCTACCGCGCCTCGATCCAGGACGTGTGGGCGGCCGTGACGGAATCGGATCGGCTGGCGCGATGGATCGGCTTCTACAGCGGAGATCCTCGGGAGGGTCACGTCCAGTTCACGATGAACGCGGAGGGCGAGGACAACATGATCCCCGTGCGTTACGACATCCGGCGATGCGAACCACCTCGGATCCTCCAGATCCACGCCACGGATGATTTCGGCACGTGGGATCTCGTCGTGGAATTGACGGAGGACCGTGGGATCACCACGCTGACGCTCGCCGAGATCGTGAACGACCCGTCCATGATCGAGAACACCGGACCGGGATGGGAGTACTACCTGGATCGGCTGATCGCGGCGATGGACGGAACTGACCCTGCGGCAATCGATTTCGACGACTATTACCCGACCCAGCAGGAGTACTACCGCCGCATTCAGCGGGCGATCACCGACAGCGCCGCGTCATCGTCGTGAGCCGGACGCGGGTCAACGCCGAAACCAGGCGGTGGGCTCGTCGCGCAGGGCCTTCTCGATGCGCAGTCGCGACGTGTCGGCGAGTTCATGCGGCAGGGCATCGACGGCGAACCACTCGACGGCGGTGTTCTCGTCGTCGGCCGGGTGTGGATCGCCGTCGACGTGGCGGGCCAGGAAGCAGACGTCGAGGTATTGCGTCTGGTCGCCGTTCGGGTAGGTGATCATCGGGGTGACGTCGACGCTGGTCAGCCGCTGCACGTCAGCGCTGATGCCGGTCTCCTCGGTGATCTCGCGCACGATCGCGCGGGCCGGTTCTTCCCCGGGTTCGAGCACCCCGGAGACCACCGCCCACTCGCGGGTGTCGACGCGCTGTGTGAGCAGAATGCGGCCGTCGGCATCGAGCACCACCGCACTGACGCCGGTCAGCCACAGCGGCTGATGTCCGACGTGGCTGCGGAGATCGCGGATGAATTCGGGTATGGGCATCAGTCCATCCTGCCGTGGCCCGTCCGCCCGGCGCCCGAGGTGGGGTCCGCGCGCCGGTGACATTGTCGGTGTCGGGTGATTGTCGGTGTCGGGTGATTCACTGACTGCGATCCACTCACAGGAGGTGCACCGTGGCCGAGTCCCCGCCCGATGATCACTCGCAGCGCCGTGTCGATCGACAGCGCTCCGATTGGCATCCCGCACATGCCGGACGCAAGCGGGAGGTCGACTGGCCTGCCATGCAGCGGTGGCTGGTGGAGTCGATGGGGGAGATGGAGCGTGCCGCGGTCCTCGACATCGGCCCCGCCGCCGCGGGCGCCGATGGCGAGGGTGATGTCGACTGTGCGCAGATTCGCGTGCTGGCCTCGCAGACGTATCTGGTCCGACTGTCGACGATGGTCATGGCGCCGCCGGCGCTGGTCTCCGATGTGGTGGGACACGAAGCGCTCGACACGTGGTTCTACGACGACACCTTTGCCGACTGCACACACGGGTTCTTGATGAGTCGCTCGCGCCGACGTGTCGCCGAGATCGTCGTCACCTGGTTCCGCGACCGGTGTGGGTTCTCGGTGCCGGACGAGTTGGGTTGTGCATATCAGCCCTCGACGACCCTGCCGAGATCAGCGTCGGTGCAGCGTCAGGGATACCCCTGAACTTTCCCCGATTTCGCCTGCAGGGACGTGCTTTTTCGCCCGTTTCGGATCACAGTGGAGACATGACAACATCGACAAACCCCAACGGAACCACCAACAGCGGCATGAGCTTCTGGAAGGTACTCGGCGTCATCGCAGTGGTGCTGCTCGCACTCGCGATGGTGGGCCCACTGCTCAAGGGCCTGTTCTGGATCGCCTTGCTCGGCCTGGCGATCTATGGCGCCTTCGCGCTGTACCGGGCGCGCTCGCGCAAGAACACCAACGGACCGGCATCCTTCTGACCCACCGATAGCCTGGACGCATGGCCACGATCGAGGTCACCGTCGGCGACATCACCACGCAGCGCGTCGACGCGATCGTCAATGCGGCGAACTCGTCGCTGCTCGGTGGCGGCGGCGTCGACGGGGCGATCCACCGTGCCGGAGGTCCCGCCATCCTGGCCGAATGTCGATTGCTCCGCGAGACGTCGCTGCCGTCCGGACTCGAATCCGGCGCGGCGGTCGCGACCACCGGCGGCGACCTCCCGTCGCGGTGGGTCATCCACACCGTCGGGCCGGTCTACTCGGCCTCCGACGACCGGTCGGTCGTCCTGCGGTCCTGCTACACCCGCAGCCTGTTGCTGGCGAACGCACTCGGCGCGGCATCGATCGCCTTCCCGCTGATCTCGGGCGGTGCCTACGGGTGGCCGCTCGAGGATGCGGTCGAACAGCAGATCCGCGCTGTCAAAGGCGCGGATTCGACTGTCGAATCCGTTACGCTCGTGGCATTTTCGAGTCGTATCGCCGACATCACACGCCGCATCCTCGCCTGAACGCCGCATCGGCGCGTCCCGCGACTATCCTCTGTGCGTGGCCGACTCATGGGGGACACGACACAGCCGTGCGTGGCGCAGCCGTCCGCTGCTCGCGCGCCGCGCAGATGCATGCGGGTCCGCCGATGACCGCTGACGCCGACAAAGCCGACGGTGCGCTGGGACCGCGAGGCGTCTTCGAGTCCGATGCCTTCCTGGCCGACCTCGAGGCATCCGCGCGGTTGCGAGAGATCGGCGATGCGCCGCCGGTGGAACCGACGGTCCTACGACCACCCCGGTTCGCCTACAGTTCGGCGCAGTGGCATCACGGCGGTCGCCGGCAGGCACCGGCGACCGACATCCCGATCCTCGATCGACTCGCGCAGATGTCGGTATCCGCCAGTCGCGTCACCGACGCCGACACGATCCCGGGCGAGATCCTGGTCGACGTCGATGAAGACACCTGGAGCAGTGTGCTGGCGCCCGGCTATCTGCACTTGTATCTGGCGGCTCACGGGCACGAGGGCACGATCGCAATCGTGCTGACACGCTTCGTCATCGACCACGGCGTGGCGGTGTGCGATCTGATGGATCATGCTTTCGTCGAGGCTCGGTCGTTGCCCGAGTGGGCGGAGAGCGAAGCCACGCGGACCCAGCCCGGCTTTCGCACCGAGGGCTCGTCGATGCAGTCCGGAACCTACGTCGGCGACGACGAGACCTGGTTCTGCGCGATCCGCTATGCCGCCTACCGTCGCGGCAATGTGGCCTATCTGTTGCACGCCACCGGAACCGCGCCGGCCCGTGAGGGGGAGGCGTTTCGCCGGTCGATCGCTGCCGCGGTCAGTTCGGTCCGTTTCGACGATTGACCGGACTCGAGCCCGAAACGTTCGACGCCCGATACCCATTCGACACCGACAGGGGATGGCATGGTCCGACGCAGTGATCGTGTGGACGATCTCGAGCAGGTGCTGGCCGCGGAAGCGATCTTCGCCGACGATCCAGACGACCAAGGCTGGCTGACGGCCCGCGCCGGCGACCAGCAGATCTATGTCCGGATGGGTGACTTCCCCGACGAAGACCTCTGGTCGCTCTGGCTCGGCGACGGTCGGTGGATGGATTTCACTGTCGCGCCGGCCCGCTGGAACCTCCGGATCCCGGGACGACGACGTCCGACGGGGACGCGCCCACGGCTGCCCAAGAACGAGTTCCACGAATGAGGGCGGTCGGCGGTCGCCCGCCGCAGCGCTTCGGGGCGGGAGCGGCACCGTAATTGAACCCGCGCGCCGAGTACGGCCATCACGGGCACTTCGAGCAGTTTCGCGGCGTGACGCAGGCACTGATGATCGAAGCGGCCGCGAAGGTGTCGTCCACCGCGTAGCGTCGGAATGGGTGTGTCGACCGAATGCGGTCCGGTCCAGATGCCGCCGCGTCCCGACCAGGTGGAGGAATGATGCTCGGACTCGGAATCATCGGATGGATCATCGTGGGCGGCCTCGCCGGCTGGATCGCCAGCATGATCATGAAGACCAATGCTCAGATGGGCATCCTGCTCAACATCGTGGTGGGCATCGTCGGCGGGCTCCTCGGTGGATTCATCCTCGCTCTGTTCGGCGTGGACGTGGCGGGCGGTGGCCTGATCTTCAGTTTCGTGACCTGCCTGGCCGGGGCGTGCCTGCTGCTCTGGGTCGTCGGCCTCGTCCGCGGTCGATCCAAGGTGTGACCGCCCTGCGATCAGTGGGCGTGGTGGAACACCAGTAGTGCCAGGCGTGCTTCGATTGCCGAGATGGGTGGGGGGATCATCTCGGTGAGTTCGTATGTGTTGCGCCGCTGGGGTGGTGGCGCTGGTGTTTGTGGTGGTGGTGGGTGGATGTGGGCGCGTGCCTGTTCGAGGTTGCGCAAGAACAGGGCGGCGACGTCGGGGCGTTGGTTGTGGCGTTTCGGATTCGGTGGGGCGCCGGGTTCGCTGTTGCGTCGCCACCACACCCGCCCGGCGTCGGGGCCGTCGGTGTACACCCCGGTGGTGAACTGGCCCGGGTTGTTGCCGACCATCCGGTTGTGCGGGCCACACGCGGGGGCGAGGTCGACGATGTCGGTGTTGCCGCCGTCGGCGTAGTCACGCACGGCGTGATGCATCTCGACGTGGGCGGCGGGCTGGTCGCAGTCGGGTGCCGAACACACGTGCCCGTCGGGGCGGGCGAAGGACACCAGCCGTTGCGCGCGGGTGGCCAGTCGTTTGGCCTGCCCGAAATACAGCGGTATCGGACTGTTGTCGGCGAACACCGCTAGATACTGTTGCGCTTGGGCGGCCAGCCGGATCACCTCGGCCATCGGCAGACTCGAGCCGGTCGCGGTGATCCCGACCCCGGATTCACGGATCAGATCGTTGAGGTCGGCCTTGATGATCAACTGCACCGGCAGACCACGATGCGACTTACCGAGCAGCCCATCGGCGAACACCGCCCGCAACAACGCCGCCAACGCATCGTGTTTACGTTGCGCCGGGGACCGCAGATCCCGTGCGGCCGCGGCTTCCAACGCTTCAGGGTCGGCGTCGTCGACACCGCCGGTCGGCGAGTCCGGGTCGTCGGGATTGTTGAGGCCGGGTTTGGCCCATACCGCCCACAACGTTTCGATCAGGGCGCGGGTTTCCGGGTCGAGGTGGCCGGTCAGTTTCGACATCTGCTGGGCGTCTTGCCGGTTGACCCACACGTTACGACGCCGTTTGCGGTCACTGTCGTCGGTCAACTCGCCGTCGGGGTCGAGGTTGTCGAGCAACCGCTGCCCGAGTTCGCCGATCTCGGCGGGCGTGTGCTGGCACGCCAACCCGGCCAGGGTGGCCTCGGCGGCCACCTTCTTGTCGTGGGGCACCTGGTGGGGCAGCGCGTCGAGGAACTCCACGGTGGTGTCGATGTGGGCCGGCCCGACCCGGCCGTCGGCGAACGCCTCGGCCAGCGTGGGATACTTCGGCTCGGCCGGCTGCCCGTCGAGTTGACGGAACTCGCCGGTCGCGGTCATCTGCTGTCGGCGACGACCGGGGTGCGACACCCGCAACACCGCGTTCATGAAGTTGGGCAGACTGCGATAACCCATCGACCGGGGCACATCACGATCCGAGATCTCCAGGATCTGCCGGTTACCCTCGAACAACATCCGGTTGATCGCCCGTTCCTGCGCGGTGGCCACCGCCACCAACTCGGCATCACTACACTTCGACAGATCCGCCGACGCCAACCGATCCACCACCGCATGCAACTCGGCCAGCAAACCCGGCACCTCCGACAACGACCCAGCCGATTCAGTGGACCCAGGTTCCGGCGACACCGATTCCGGGCGCGCAGCATCGACCGCATCAGACTCATCAGACCCGGTCATACTCACCCCCGACAGACCGCGTTGCGAACGTATGTTCGAGAGTAACCCATGCGGACAGATCGCGCAACCCTCCGGCTTGACTCCAGAGATCTGCCCGCGAAACACCTCGGTGCGGTCTCGGGTCGAGGGCGTCGAAGAAGGGCCGGGGCCGGATCCTCGATCAGGTGATGGAGGTGACCGGCTGTTCGTGCCAGTCGCCGGGTGCAGGCAACACGGTGGCGGTGACCACACCGTCTGTGTTCCTGCGTAATCCCATACCGTCCGCAAGGCTGGTGATGAGGCCGAAGCCGAGCCGGGGTTCTTCGAGGGCGACACGGTCGCCCATGGTCGATATCCATAAGGGTGCTCGAGTACCCGCCGGCTGACCTCGGATTCGCGGGAATTGTGACATGAGGCATGACGCCCCGCGGACCACAGGATCGGTACGTTGGTGGGCGTACCGCAACAGAAGGAGTGTTCATGACACGCGTCGCGATCATCGGGGGTCACGGCAAGATCGCTCTGCGCTTGGCAAAAATCCTGTCCGACCGGGGTGATGAAGTGACCTCGCTGATCCGCAACCCCGCCCATCGCGACGATGTCGAGGCCGCAGGTGCCACGCCGGTCGTCGCCGATGTGGAGAACCTCGACGTGGCAGGGATCGAATCGGTATTGGCCGATCAGGACGCGGTGGTCTTCTCCGCCGGCGCGGGCGGTGGCGATCCGGACCGGACGTACGCCGTCGACCGCGATGCCGCGATCCGTTCGATGGAGGCCGCCGCCGCCGCGGGTGCGACCCGCTATGTGATGGTGTCCTATTTCGGTGCCGGGCCCGGACACGGTGTGCCGGAGGACAACTCGTTCTACCCGTATGCCGAGGCGAAAGCCGCCGCCGACGGACACCTGACGGCCTCGGATCTGCAGTGGACCATCCTGGGACCCAGTCGACTCACCGATCAACCCGGTACCGGCCGGGTCACGGTCGGTGGGGACCGGGTGGCCGGCGACGAGGTGAGCCGCGACAACGTCGCGCAGGTCGCCGCGGCCGTGCTCGCGGACCCGGCGACGGTGGGAAAGCGGATCGAGTTCAACGACGGCGACACCCCCATCGCAGACGCGCTGTCGTGAGATCTGACCGGATGTCGCTCACAATCGGACCATGACCGATACGCGCGGCACGTCGTTCCTCTCCGATGTCGTGGCGATCGTCGGGCGCAGCCATGTGCTGACCGACCCCGATGCCATGGCGGGCCACCTCACCGATTGGACCGGTCGTTGGACCGGGGCCGCGGATGCGGTGATCCGGCCCTGCACCACCGACGAGGTGGCCGCGGTGGTCGCCGCGTGCGCCGCCCACGACGTGGCGATCTGCGTGCAGGGTGGCAACACCGGACTGGTCGGCGGGTCGGTGCCGCCCATCGAGCACGCCGGCCGCCGTCCGCTGGTGGTGTTGAGCACCGTCCGCATGACCGACATCGACGAGGTGGACACCCGCGGTCGCTGTGTCGGGGTGCAGGCAGGCGCCACGATCGAGCAGATCGACTCCCGCGCCGCGGAACACGGCCTGCGCTTCCCGGTCGACCTCGCGTCGCGCGATTCGGCCACCGCCGGGGGTGTCGTCGCGACCAACGCCGGTGGTGTACGGATGATTCGGCACGGCAACACCCGCCGTCAGGTGCTCGGCATCGAGGCTGTCCGTGCCGACGGTCAGGTGCTGCGCAGATGGACGTCGCTGGTCAAGGACAACGTCGGCTACGACATCCCGGGACTGCTCGCCGGTAGCGAGGGCACCCTCGCGATCGTGACCCGGGTGCTGTTCCGGCTGGTGGCGCCGCCGGTCTCGACGATCGTGACCGTGGCCGCGGTGCGCCACGTCGAGGATTGCTTCGCGCTGATCGACGCCATGACCGAGCGTGGGCTCGCCGTGGAGGCGGCCGAGATCATGACCGATGCCGGTGTGGAACTGGTGCACGAGCACGGGGTCCGACGGCCGGTGGCCGCCCACGCGCCCTTCTACACCCTGGTGGAGGTGTCCGGCACCGGCGACGTGGAGGCCGTCGTGATCGACGTACTCGATGAGGCCGACGTGGTCGACGCGGTGCTCGAACCCGGACCGGCCCGCGACCTCTGGGCCGCCCGGGAACGTCATACCGAGACGATTGCTCGTTCCTCGACCACCCCGGTGGTGAAACTTGATGTCTCCGTGCCGATCCGGGCGCTTCCCGAGGCTTTGGTCGAACTCGCCGCAATCGCCGACCTGGTGGATCACCCCTGTCGGCCGATCCTGTTCGGGCACGTCGGAGACGGCAACATCCATGTCAACCTCCTCGACGTGCCCGAGCCGCGCGCCGAGGAGCTGACCGGCCGGGTGTTCGGGATCGTCGCCGCCAACGGCGGCAGCATCAGCGCCGAGCACGGCATCGGCCGAGCCAAGGTGGCCTGGACGCACCTCGGTCGCAGCGAGGTCGACCTCGCCACGATGCGGGCAATCAAGGCGGCCCTGGACCCTGCGGGCCGGCTGAACCCGGGTGTGCTCTTCGGCTGACGCGCGCGAATGCCCGAATCCTGAGACGATGCATGTCGTGACGACCGACGATGGGGCGCGCGAGAATCTGGTGAACCTGGCCCGACGCTGCGGGGTGGCCGACCGATACGTGGGCTGGGATCAACTCGATCACGACGTGAGCTCGGAGACCATCGTCGCCGTGCTCGGCTCGCTGGGCATCGCGGCCGCCACACCCGAGGAGATCGCGGCGGCCCACACGAACCTCGACGACGCCCCCTGGCGGCAGCTGCTGCCGCCGGTGACAGTGGCCGTCGAAGGTGCCCGGGCGCGGTTCATCGCTCATGTGCCGCACTGGGATCCGCTCCACGTCTGGATCGTCACCGAGGATGCTCGCACCGTGCAACCGGCACAGGTCGACGAGTGGGTCGAACCCCGGGAGGTCGACGGGATACTCGTCGGACGGGCGACTTTCGAGATCCCCGAGGATCTCGAGCCGGGATATCACCGGGTCCATGCACTCGATCCGGCCACCGAACAGACCGTGGACCGTCCGCTGATCGTGACACCCCGTCGGCTGTCGACAGCCGATGACCTGCTCGACGGCCGACGGTGGGGGTTGGCAGTCCAGCTGTATTCGGTTCGCTCGTCGAAGTCGTGGGGAGTCGGCGACTTCGCCGACCTTGCGGGCATCTGCGAGGCCGCGGCCAGCAGCCATGGCGCAGATTTCGTCCAGGTCAACCCGCTGCATGCGGCGCAGCCGACCGCACCCATCGAACAATCCCCGTACCTGCCGGTGACGCGGCGTTTTGTCAACCCGCTCTACATCCGGGTCGGCGACATCGCCGAGGCCGCCGACCTGGACAAACGGACCCGAAAACACCTCAAGGTGCTCGAGCGGGCCTTCTTCGAGGAGAACCTCGCCACCGACAAGATCAAGCGCAACAAAACGTTCCGCGCCAAGATGAGCGCCCTGGAGATGATCTACCAGCGACCGCGGTCCGAAGAGCGTGACTACGCCTACCGGTCGTTCCGTCGGCGGGAGGGCAAGGGACTGCGCAAGTTCGCCACCTGGTGTGCGCTGGCCGAACACTTCGGCACCGACAGTCCCAAGTGGGCGACGCGCCTGCGTGACCGCGAGTACGTGAAACGCAAACGCCGTGACCTCGCCGATCGCGTCGACTTCTACATGTGGCTGCAGTGGATCTGCGATCAGCAACTCGCGGCCGCCCAGCGCGCCGCCCTGTCGGCGGGGATGCGCATCGGGATCGTCGCCGACCTCGCGGTCGGCGTTGCGCGCCACAGCGCCGACGTGTGGATGCTCGGCGACGTACTCGCCCGCGGCGCGACGGTCGGGGCGCCACCCGACGGCTTCAATCAACAGGGGCAGAACTGGGATCAACCGCCGTGGGATCCGCGCCGCCTGGCCGAGGCCGGCTACGAGCCGTACCGCGACATGCTCCGCACCGTGCTGCGCCACGCCGGCGGGCTGCGGGTCGACCACATCCTGGGTCTGTTCCGACTCTGGTGGATTCCCGACGGCAAGAGCCCGGCCGACGGCACCTACGTGCACTACGACCATGACGCGCTGATCGGCATCCTGGCGTTGGAAGCCGAACGGGCCGGGGCCGTGGTGATCGGTGAGGACCTGGGGGTGTTCGAACCCTATGTGCAGGAGGCGCTCACCGCGCGTGGGATTCTCGGTACGTCCATTCTGTGGTTCGAACACGGTCCCGACGCACCGGTACCGCCGGAGGACTACCGGCAGCTGTGTCTGACGTCGGTGACCACGCACGATCTGCCACCCACGGTGGGCTATCTCGCCGGCGATCACATCGAGTTGCGTTCGCGATTGGGTTTGCTGGAAACCGGTGAGGCAGCCGAGCGGGCCCGCGATGAACGTGACCGTGACGCGGTGCTCGACCTGGCCCGCAGCCGCGGATTGCTGGCACCGGACACCGCGTTGACCGGCCCCGACACCGTCGAGGCGCTCTACCGGCTCATCGCGCAGACGCCGTCGGTGCTGCTGAGTGTCGCGCTCGTCGATGCGGTGGGGGAGCGGCGGATTCAGAACCAGCCGGGCACCGATTCGTCGCAGTATCCGAACTGGTGTATCCCGCTCGCCGACGAGAACGGCGAGGTCGTCCTCGTCGAGGACCTGCCCAGCAACGCCCGCTTCGCGAGTCTGGTGGCCGCGTTGGCGGAGCAGGGTGTCGGGTCGCACTGATCCCATCTTGTGCGGTGCGGTGCGGTGCGGTGGCTACCGCTGGCGTGGTCGCCGCCCGGATCGCACGGCCACCACGGTGAGCACCAGGGCGATGAGGGCGAGTACCCCGACGGCGATGTTGAAGCCGACGCCGGCGGTGCGCAGGCCCCACTGGGCCGCGGCGAATCCCTGGCCGACGATCGGGATCGAGATCGCCACATAGGCGACCACGAAGTATGTCGAGGTGACCTCGGCGCGGCGGTTGGTCGGGGCCGCCGCGACGACGGCGGCCAGGCCCTTGCTGAATGAGAGCCCCTGACCGACACCGCTGATGATCGCGCCGATGAACAGCAGGACCAACGACGCGACCAGCAATCCGACCACCAAGACCGCCATACCGACGACCAGGATCGCGCACCCGACGATCAAGGACCGCTCGGTGGGTTGGGAACGACCGACGATCTGGGTCAATGCCGAGGTCAAAAACAGCACCGCCACCAGGAGGCCGGCGACCGCGTGGCTGCTGATGCCGAGGACCTGCGACACGAATGACGGCGTCACGCCGGTGAAGGTGCCCATCACCGCGAAACCGGCGAAGGCCGCGATGGCGGCTCGGAGGAAGACACCGCGCACCTCGGCGGGAACAGACAGTCGTTGCAGGCTCAGGTGCGCGTCGGCGCGCACGTCGACCGGTTCGGTGATGAACCAGATGCCGACGAGCACCGGCACCAGCAGCACCAGATCCAATGCGAACGGAAGGCGAAGCGGAGCCGGGGCGAACTGGGCGAGCAGGCCGGCGATCAGCGGCCCCATCCCCAAGCCCCCGATGTTGGCGGCGGTGGCGATGGCGGGCGCGCGGCCCTGCCACCGTGGCGGTGCCAGTTCGATCACCGCTGCGGTCGCGGCGCCGGCGTAGATCCCGGCCGACAGGCCGGAGAGGATTCGACCGATCATCAGCTGCCAGACGGGGCCTGCGGTGAGGAACACCACGGCGCTCACCGCCGACAGCAACGCGCCGACGAGCAACAGCGGTCGCCGTCCCACGACATCGGACCAGCGTCCGAAGACGATGAGGGCGAAGATCACCCCCGCCGCATAGATCGCGAAGATCACCGTGGTGGTGAGGACACCGAAACCCAGCTGCTCCGAGTAGATGGCGTAGAGCGGGGTGGGCAGGGTCGTACCGAGCATCACCACCGCGAAGGCGAGGGCGGCCGCGGCGAACGATCGTCCCCGCGAGTCGATTCGTTCATCGGCTGGGGGCGTCTGCATACGGCTGCGCCCGGTCTGCGACATGACTGTGCCAGCGTCGCATCCGCCGGCGGTATTCCCCGCGTCGGCCGAGCCAGACGACGGCGCCGGTAAAGTCCGGTTCTCCCGGTTGTCGGGCGCCCCTTCCCGGCAGCACTCGCGACGACCGGTGGGTAGTCAGGCCGCGCCCGACGTGCCCTCCTCGTCGGGATAGGCCGCCATCATCAACGACGCGACCGCGGTGAGCGCCTCCGTCCAGGCGGCGGTCATCTCCGGTGTCCATCGCGGGCCGCCGATCTCCGACATCGCGGCGATCATGCACTCGGCGACCGCGCCGTACATCGGCCCGGTCACACCCAGTTCGGCGTGCCGACGACCGAGCGTGCCCAGGGTCGACTCCAGCCACTGGGGATCCTCGAGATGATCGATCACCGCGATGATCGCCGTTCGCAACATCGCCGCCTGCGGGCGCATGCCCCGACTGAACATCGGCTGCACCTCGGGATACCGGGCGAACAGCACCTCGTAGAACCGGACGGTGAGCCCGTCGTCGGGAAGGTCGACCAGCGCAAGGCTGCGTTCGAGAAGATTCTTGTCCATGGGCCGATGGTGGTGAACCGCTGTTACCGGGCAATTACCGCAGCGGCACAAGGTGTCGCGGCACGGTAACGCCAACCTCACAGTCGCCGCCGCCCCGATGTGTGCCGGGGCCTGGTCTCGCGCAGCTCCGTCGATTAGTGTTTCCAGCAGTAACACCCACATGGTCACGCCCAGATCGACGACTCGACCCGAGGGGGTGCGGATGGCGGTGGCGGGGACGACGCAGCCCGACCACGACGTGGTGATCGTCGGTGCGGGTTTCGGTGGCCTGGGCGCCGGGATCGAGTTCAAGCGCCTCGGTGTCGAGAACATCGCTATCCTCGAACGCGAACGGGATCTCGGCGGCACCTGGCACGTCAACCACTATCCGGGCCTGGCCGTCGACATCGCCTCGGTCACCTACTCGTACTCGTTCGAACCCAACCCGTACTGGTCACGACTGTTCGCCCCGGGAGCCGAACTCAAGCGGTACGCCGAACATGTCGCCGACACCTACGACCTCAAGCGCCACATGGAGTTCGCCACCGCGGTGACCCACGCGCAGTGGGAGGAGCACGACAATCTGTGGCGGGTGGGCACCGACGACGGTGCGACGCGGACCTGCCGATACCTCGTCACGGCCACCGGATTCCTCTCCCAGCCGCACACCCCCGACTTTCCCGGCCTCGACGCGTTCGGCGGCACGATCATCCACACCGCCGCGTGGGACGACGGCCACGACTTCGCCGGCGAGCGCGTCGCGATCGTCGGTACCGGCGCCACCGCGGTCCAGCTGGTCCCCGAGATCGCTCGCCGAGCAAGAACTCTCACCGTATTCCAGCGCACGCCGATCTGGGTGGTGCCCAAACTCGACTTCCCCATCCCGAGGCCGGTGCAGAGGATCTTCGCCCGGGTGCCGGCCACCCAGCGCATCGCCCGGCTGATCAACACCACAGCCCTCGAGGCGCTGATGGTGTTCGGGGTACTGCACTTCAAGCAGTTCAGGGTCGGCAACCGGGGGGCCGAGATGTTGGCGCGTGCACACCTGCGGGCGCAGGTCCGCGATCGGCGCACCCGGCGCGCCCTGACCCCGAGCTACGATTTCGGCTGCAAACGGCCGACGTTCTCCAACAGCTACCTGCGTGCCTTCAACGATCGGCACGTCTCGCTCGAGACGAGTTCGATCGATCGGTTGGAGCCGGACGCCATCGTCACCGTCGATGGTGAACGCATCGAGGTCGACGCCCTGGTCCTCGCCACCGGCTTCGACCTCTGGGAAGCCAACTTCCCGGCATTCCGCATCGTCGGGCGCGGGGGCCGCGATCTCGGTGAGTGGTGGCGGGCGAACCGATTTCAGGCATACGAGGGCATCGCAATGCCGCGGTTCCCCAACCTGTTGTCGCTCAACAGCCCGTACTCCTACAGCGGGCTGTCGTACTTCACGACGATCGAAGGTCAGATGACGCACATCCGGCGGCTGTTCGGTGAGCTGCGTCGGCGCTCGGCCACGACCTTCGAGGTGACCGAGCAGGCCAACGCAGAATTCCTGGCGCGGGTGACCGAGAAGCTGGGATCGTCGGTGTTCTACAACGGTGACTGTTCGTCGGCGCGCAGCTACTACTTCAATCAGCACGGTGAGGCGGCGCTGTTGCGGCCGAGCTCCACCCTCGCAACGCAACGCGAGATGGATCGGTATCCGCTCGACGACTACGTGTACAGCTGATCTGCTGAGCGGGGATCACCCCACGTAACAGCACGCACGAGACAGCAGAACCGCCATATCCTTGTTCCATGCGTGCGTGGGAAGTGAGCGCTCCGGCGCCGATCGAGGACCGGCCACTACGGTTCGTCGATAAGGACCCGCCGAATGTGGGTGACGACGAACTGCTGGTTCGTGTGCTCGCATGTGGTGTGTGCCGTACCGATCTGCATGTGGCCGAGGGCGATCTGCCGGTGCACCGCGAACGGGTGACACCCGGCCACGAAGTGGTCGGGGAGGTGGCCGGCCTGGGCGGGGACGTCTCGGGCTTCGGCATCGGCGACCGCGTCGGCGTGGCCTGGCTGCACCGCACCGACGGTACCTGTGCCTACTGTCGCCGGGGCGACGAGAACCTCTGCCCGGCTTCGTCATACACGGGGTGGGACCACGACGGCGGCTACGCCGAGTTCACCACGGTGCCCGCGGCGTTCGCCTACCCGCTGCCGTCGGGTCTCGACAGCGTCGACGCGGCGCCGCTGCTGTGTGCCGGCATCATCGGATATCGCGCTCTCAAACGGGCGAGTCGGCCCGATCCCACAGCGGAATTCGGTTTCGCGATCCCGCCCCGCCTGGGTCTCTATGGGTTCGGTGGCAGCGCCCACCTGTGTGCGCAGGTCGCGATCGCGATGGGGGCTCGCGTGCACGTGATGACCCGGGGAGAACAATCCCGGGAGCTGGCGCGGCGCCTGGGGGCGGCGTCGGTGGGCGCCGCCGATGCCGTGCCACCGGAACCGCTGGACGCCGCCATCACGTTCGCGCCGGTGGGGGAACTGGTGCCGGTCGCCATGCGAGCCCTCGACCGCGGTGGCATCCTGTCCATCGCCGGTATCCACCTGAGCGACATCCCGCCGTTGAACTATGAACGAGAAGTGTTCTATGAGAAGGAGATCCGCTCGGTCACCGCGAACACCAGGGGTGATGGCCGGGAGTTCCTCACGCTCGCCGCACGCCACGGCGTCCGCGCGACGACGCACCCCTATCCGCTGTCGGCCGCGGATGAGGCGCTCGCCGACCTGAAGGCGGGCCGGTTCGACGGCGCCGCGGTACTCGTTCCCGACTGATCTGCGGTCGCCGGCTCTGGCTCGGCGGCCGGCGCTCGGTCACACCGGTTCCAGCAGCTCCGGTCCGTTGTTGGCGACCCGGTTGACCAGCGGGGCCACCTCGCGGATGTCGATCGCCTCGGCGATCGCCTCGCTCGGCGGCGAGAACAAATCGTGTGGCGCCGTATGGTCCGGATCGAGCCACGGACCCCAGTTCTCGAACGGCATGATCAACGGCATGCGGTCGTGGACATCGCGCAGATGGCCGACGGCGTCGGTGGTGAGGATAGAGCAGCTGAGCAAGGGCGGGTTGTCCCGCGCAGCGTCCTTGGGTCGCCACACCGACCACAGGCCGGCCATGAACAGGCGTGTCCCGTCGTGCGGGGACATGAAGAAGGGCACCTTGGTCGGTTTGCCCTTGGCGTCGGCGGGACCCTTCTTCCACTCGTACCAGCCGTCCATCGGCACCAGACACCGCTTGGACTTCACCGACGAGCGAAAGGAACTCTTCTCCGCGGCGCTCTCCGCACGGGCGTTGAACAGCAGCGGACCCTTGCCGACTTCTTTGGCCCACGGCGGGACCAGACCCCAGCGCATCGCCCGGATACGCAGCGCCGGGTCGTCGTCGGGGTCGTCGGCCGAGTGGCGCCGGACCACGGTCATCACCGTGGTGGTGGGGGCGACGTTGTAGTTCGGGCCGGGCGATCGACCGGAGGTGCTGCGTTCGGCCGGCACTGGGCGCCCATCCGCGGATTCGTCGTTCGCCGGTTCGTCGCCCGCCGTGCCGTCCTTGGCCGCCGGGTCGAGGGGGACCGGTACCTCGTTGATCGCATCGATCTCCGCGGCGAGTTTCGCCGGGTCGGTGGTCACCGCATATCGTCCGCACATGGTCTCCATGCTGGCACGAACTCTCGACACGGACCCATGACACGACACCGCTGACACAGCCACCCCGGTTCGCCCAACACCACCTTGCATCGGAAGGAAGGTGGTGTCGGCGAACCGGGGTGGCTGTCCCTCATACCGCGATCCCTTACACCGCGATGTCCGCGGTGACCGCTTTCGTGGCTGCGACGAGGTCCCCGGGCGCGAGTCCGATCTCCATCCCTCGCCGACCGGCACTGCAGTACACCGTCGACCAGTCGAGCGCGGATCGATCCACGACCGTGGGCAACGCCGTGCGCTGACCGAGCGGTGACACCCCGCCGAAGACGTAACCGGTCGAGCGGGTGACCGCCTTCTCGGCCGCCATCGCCGCCTTCGACGAGCCCGGTGCGACATCGGCCAATGCCGCCGCCGCCGCTTTCAGCGAGAGGCGCCGTGGTACCGGCACCACAGCGACTGCCAGTTGGCCGCCGAGATCGATCACCAAGGTCTTGAAGACCTGTTCAGGACTGATCCCGAGAGTGTCGGTGAGGGCAGCGACCGCCTCGGCCCCGTACGCGTCGCTGTTCTTGTCGTGTGTGTAGCGGTGCACGCTGTGGGTGATACCTGCGCGTTCGAGCGCGGTCACCGCCGGCGTTGCGGCCATCGTCTCGCTCCGTTCTGCTGACTGTGCTGCGGGATCCTTACATCGCTCGGAACATTTGCCGTGGACACGCTGTTGACGGATGTGACGACGACGCCCGCACCCATCGAGCGCGGCTCGTCACCTGTAGGTTCCCGACTCACACGGAAGGTCGAACAGCCAACATGAGTAGCACCGGTCTGGTCGAACCCACCAACGCGGTTCACGAGTCAGCATCCCAGCCGGGCGCCGCGCCCGCCGCGGCATCGGTAAACTGGTCCGACAGTGGGATCGTCGTCCCGGACACCCGATGGGTGCTGCGGGCACCGACGTGGGCCCCCTCGAATGCCGTCACCGAAGGGATCGTAGTGGCCGAACCCGAGTCGCGGGATCAGTCGCCCGCCGCCGCGTCCGAAGCGAACCCGACGCCTGATTCCGGGGTCGGGTCGCAGGCTCCGCGCCGAGCCGATCCCGCCGAGTCACCAGAGGCGTTGACTGATCGTTTCGAGCGCGATGCGCTGCCGCTGCTCGATCAGATGTACGGTGCCGCCCTGCGGATGACCCGCAATCCGGCCGATGCCGAAGACCTGGTGCAGGAGACCTACGTGAAGGCGTTCTCGGCCTTCTCCTCCTTCCGTGAGGGCACCAACCTCAAGGCGTGGCTGTATCGCATCCTGACCAACACCTACATCAACGGATATCGCAAGAAGCAGCGACAGCCCGCGCAGTATCCCACCGACGAGATCACCGACTGGCAGTTGGCGGCCACCGCCGAGCACTCGTCGACCGGACTGCGTTCGGCGGAGATCGAGGCACTCGAGGCCCTGCCCGACGACGACATCAAGGCCGCCCTGCAGGAACTCCCCGAGGACTTCCGCATGGCGGTGTACTACGCCGACGTCGAAGGGCTGCCCTACAAGGAGATCGCCGAGATCATGGACACGCCGATCGGAACCGTCATGTCCCGTCTGCATCGTGGCCGCCGCCAGTTGCGTGATCTGCTCGCCGACGTCGCCCGCGAACGCGGCTTCAACCGGGCGGCCCGCAACAAGGAGAGCGGGGTGGCCCGATGAGCGACGCACACCGTGGCACGCAGGGGAGCGGAGACATGGACCCGGAGTTCGTCGAACTCGACTGCTCCGCGGTGATCGCCGACGTCTGGCTGCTCCTCGACGACGAATGCGACACCGACGCCCGGTCGCGTCTGCAGGAGCACCTCGACAACTGCCCGTCGTGCTTTGCGCACTACGGCATCGAGCAGCAGATGAAGACCCTGGTCAATCGCAAATGCGGCGGTGACCACGCCCCCGAGGGATTGCGTGAGCGCTTGCGCGTCGAGATCCGGCGCACCGTCATCGTGCGGGAGGCGGGCCCGGAGTAGGCCGCAGGCCCGGTGCCATCCGCGCCGTCACCTGCCCACGGCGGTCGAGAGAACCCGGAAAAACGCCGAGAGCATCCACCCCGCACTGAGAAGTCACTCTCCGTGCCAACAGTGGATGCTCTCGGCGTTTTTCCGGGTTCTCTCGACGCGAAGCCGTCGCCTAACCCTGATCAAGCTCGCTACCCGAGTCGAAACTCAGGAGTTGGGACGCTTGCCGTGGTTGGCAGCGTTCTTCTTACGAGCGCGCTTCTTGCGTCCGCGCTTGCCCATGACGGACCTCCTTCGTACTGTGTGCGGGACCTATTCTCCCATGTGAGGCCTGCGTGATCACAATCGCCTGCCTTCGGCCCCTCGCGCTCGTCGGCTAGGTTATGGGCATGGCTGAAGACGTCGTGGCGGAGATCGTCGCCAGCGTGCTGGAGGTTCGTGCGAGTGCCGGGCAACAGGTCGACGTGGGCGACACCTTGGTTCTGCTCGAGTCGATGAAGATGGAGATCCCGGTACTCGCCGAGGAGCCGGGCATCCTGGCCGACGTCAAGGTCGCCGTCGGCGACGTCATCCAGGCCGGCGACATCATCGCCGTCTACGAGTGACCGGTGCAGACCCCGACCCCCGTCACCGACGTACCGCGCGGCTGAAGAGCGACCGTCATGTCGACGCTGTCCGATCTGCTCGCTGAGCACACCCAGCTCTCCGATGCTGCTGCCGCCCACCTGCAGCGTCTGGTCGCGGAGTGGCAGCTGCTCGCCGACCTGTCGTTCGCGGATCTGCTGATGTCGGTGCGGACCGAGAACGGCGACATGGTGACGGTCGCGCAATGCCGGCCGAACACCGCGTCGACCGTCTTCCCGAGTGACGAGGTCGGTTCGGTGGCCGACCGCTCGATGAATCCGCAACTCGACCGTGCCTTCTCCGCCGACCGGGTGCTACGCGACGAGGACCCGGAGTGGTTCGGTTCGGTCGCGATTCGCCGGGAGGCGGTTCCGGTGGGCTTTGCCGGCGCCGACGGGGCGATCGCGGTGCTCACCCGGGCGGTGGACCTGACCCATCCCCGGTTGCCGTCGCCGCTCGAGTTGGCGTATCAGGACTCGGCGAACGACCTGTGTCAGATGGTCGCCGACGGTACGTTTCCGCATCAGGAGGGCAACCCTCGTGGCCTGTCCACCCCGCGCGCGGGCGACGGCTTCGTCCGGATCGACGAGCATGGGGTGGTGGTCTATGCAAGCCCCAACGCACTCTCGGCGTTCCACCGGATGGGATGGAGCGCCGAACTCACCCAGACGCGATTGTCGGACGTGACCTCGGCGCTGTTGACCGACCGGTTCGAATCCGAGGACGTGGCCACGATGATCGACGCCGCGGCCGGGGTGACCGCGCCGCCGGTGGCGCCGTACCGCGATGTCGGGATGCGGATGGAGGCCGATGCCCGGCGGGCGACCGTGTTGATTCGCGCGGTACCGCTGCGTCCGCGGTCAGTCGACACCGGCGCGGTCGTGTTGATCCGCGACGTCACCGAGGTCAAACGCCGTGATCTCGCGCTGATCAGCAAAGATGCGACGATTCGCGAGATCCATCACCGGGTCAAGAACAATCTGCAGTCGGTGTCGGCGCTGTTGCGCCTGCAGGCAAGACGCACCACCAACCCCGAAGCGCGGGGCGCGCTGACGGAGGCGGTGCGCAGAGTGGCGTCGATCGCCCTCGTGCACGAACTGCTCTCCGGCAGCGTCGACGAAGAGGTCGATCTCGACGAGGTGGTTGACCGACTGGTGCCCATCCTGGTCGACGTCGCCTCGCGAGATGCGAGTGTGCAGGTGCGACACCATGATCGGCTCGGCGTGCTCTCGGCGGAGCTGGCGATGCCGTTGGTGATGGTGCTCACCGAACTGATCCAGAACGCCATCGAGCACGGCTTCGACGATGCCGGCACCGACAACGAGATCGAGATACGAGCGCAACGCGATGTCCGTATACTGCGTATCGCGATACGCGACAACGGTTTCGGCTTACCCGAGCATTTCGACATGACCACCTCGGATCGACTCGGACTGCAGATCGTGCAGACCATGGTGTCGATCGAACTCGGTGGAACCCTCCGTATGGGGGCCAATCCCGTCGGCCGGGGCGCCGAGGTCAGTGTGACGATTCCGCTTCGATGATCGCGGCGGCGCGATGGCCGCCGACATCGAGGACCTCCACAGACGAAGAGACCCGGCCGGGGCCGGGTCTCTTCGATGTCGCTTGTGCGACTCAGGCTGTGGCCCGTCAGACGCTGCTCCGCGTCCGCGTACGCGCGGTGCGCCGCTTGAGCGCGCGCCGCTCGTCTTCGCTCATTCCTCCCCAGACGCCTGCGTCCTGGCCGGACTCCAGGGCCCACGAGAGGCATTCGGCCGTGACGGGGCACCGGGCGCAGACGAGCTTCGCATCAGCGATCTGCGCGATGGCCGGGCCGCTGGTTCCCACCGGGAAGAACAGCTCCGGGTCTTCGTCGCGACAGATTGCTTTGTGACGCCAGTCCATTCCTTCTCCTTCAGGTGCTTGACGCACCACTCGACAACTACCAATGTCTGGTTTGTTGTGGCTGTAACCGCTAGTTCACGCGGACCCACCAAATGTTTCCGCACTGTTGCTTGTGAATACTTTCACGAATCCAGGCGAAGTCAATGGGGTTCCGTTAACACGTGTGCAATATCACTGTTGGGTGATCCTCCCCGAGGGGGGTGGCTGCACTCGGTTGCGCACCGATGTACTAGTCTACTCGGGTTTGCACTTTGGTGGTGTGATTTGCGCTGGTCGTCGAGAATAATCCCTGGTGGTCTTCGAGTCACTGCCAGTAGTCTGTGAGTCATGCCACGACGACGATGTTGATCCTCCTCATGCCGGCACTGCCGGAAACCGCGTACTGACGACTCGGCGCGACTGACCACGGCCGCGTCGGTCGCGGCGTTCGCCGAGGACGCCATACCCCTCTACCCGCTGTATGCGGTCATGTTCGCCGATCCCGACGTCGCCGGCGCCGGTCTCTCACCCGCCGCGATCTCGGTGCTGTTCATCCTCTGGTCGGCCTGCTCGTTCCTGTTCGAGATCCCGACCGGTATTCTCGCCGATCGCGTTCCGCGTCGCCGCCTGCTCGTGATCGGTCCGGTGTTGACCGCGGCGGGATTCGCCCTGTGGACCTGGTGGCCGTCATTTGCCTCATTCGCCACCGGATTCGTGCTCTGGTCGGCGGGATCGGCGTTGCGCTCGGGCACCATGCAGGCGCTGATCTACGACACCCTCTCCGCCCGCGGACACGCCGCACGCTATGCGTCCGTCTCCGGACGGCTGAGGGCCTTCGGCGCCGCCGGCGTGCTGCTGGGCACCGCATCGGCGGTCCCGCTGGCGGCGTGGGCCGGCTATCACGCGGCCGGTGCGGCGAGTGTGGTGGCCTGTCTCGTCTGCGCCGCCGCATCGTGGTCCCTGCCGGAGGACGCACCGCCCGGTGGCGGTGCAAGCGAGGGGGATCACTCGCACGGCGGACCGGCAACCGAGGCGGATGCCGTCTGGGCGGTACCGGCCGTCGCGATCCGCGCGGTGTGCGCCGACCGGGCTCTGTGCGGACTGTTCCTGCTGGTCATCGCGCTGACCTGGGTGTCTGCCCTCGATGAGTACCTCCCGCTGCTCGCCGACGAGATATGGCCGGCGGGTATGTGGGGGTGGGAGCCGGCCAGCGGGGTGGCCGTGCTGATGGTCGTGGTGGCCGTCGGGGATATCGCGGGTGGCTGGGCGGCGCGCCGTACCCGGGTCGAGGTGCTGACCGCGCGGCGGACGGCGCCGTGGCTGATCATCGGGGCGGTGGCGTTGGCGGTCGGTTCCGGGTCTGCCCATCCGGCGGGAATCGTGTTGGTGGCGTGTGCTTTCGCGATCTTCGGTTGGGCGTTCGTGATGACCGAGGCGCTGATGCAGCAGCGGGTGTCCGCCGATGTGCGGGCCACCACATCGTCGGTGGTCGGGGTCGGCGAGGAAGTGGTGGCCGTGGCGGCCTTCGGCTCCTGGGCGCTGGGATCGGGGTGGCTGTCCCCGTCGGTGTTGTTCGCGCTGGCGGCCGTGCCCTATGCGGTGCTGGGTATGGTGCTCGCCGGCGGCGTGGGTGCGACCACGGCCAGGGCGTCGGCGCGATACCCGAAATCCACCGAATGATGGGCGCCGATGTAGTCGCCGTCCATCTGGACGTCGACGGGTTCGTCGGCACGGAAACGCACCCAGGCGACGTCGTCGTCGCGGTGGAGATGGCGCGCCTTCGGGGTGCGATGGGTGAGCAGCCGCGCGGCCAGCGGGATGTTGCGCGCCACTCCCGTCGACGTCGCGGCGAACACTCCGAGTTGGGTGTCGAACCCGGTGGTCGGGTTGGTGCGGATCTCGAAGTCACCCAGATAGGTCCACGGGCTCGTGTTCGACACGAACGCGAACCGGACCCCGCTGATCGGATCGTGGCCGGGCAGGTCCACCGTGAACGATGACCGGTCCATGGCATTGCGCAGGAACGCGGCGACGGTCGTCCACAGATACCGCGTCGGAGTGGCCGGCTTGCCCGCGTGCCGCTTGTCCTCCATCGCATGGACGACGACGGCGTCCATCCCCATACCGGTGTTGAACAAGAACCACCGATCTCGGGTGTGGCCCAGGCCGATGCGCCGACACCGGCCCGATTCGATCAGGCCGCTGAGCTGTGCGGTTGCCGCGAGCGGGTCGGCTTCGATGCCGAGGGTCCGCGCGAACACGTTGGCACTGCCGCCCGGGATCACGCCGAGCGCCGGAAGCCGGTGCGTGGGGTCGGGGGTGGTGTCGGGTGGGCCGAGGATGCCGTTGACCGCCTCGTTGACCGAGCCGTCACCGCCGTGGACGAGCACCACGTCGATACCCTCGGCGACTGCGCGGGCGGCCAACTCCTGGGCATGGCCCCGATGGGTGGTGTGTTCGACGTCGAGGGCGAACCGTGAACTGAGCGTGTGCGCCAGGGCGTCGCGGCCGGCCGGGGTGGTCGCGGTGGCGAACGGATTGACGATGAGCATCATGCGCACGAGACCCCACGATATGGGGTCCGGGCGTGTGACGTGCACCCGCCCATCTCCCCGGCCGCGCGCCACCCATAGTCTGGAGTGGTGAGCAAGAAGCAGGGCGCCGGTCGTGCGGCAGGCGGGGACCGCCGGAGCGGGCCCGACCCGGTTGTGACGCAACGACCGCCGACCACCGTGCGCGCGGCCGGTGCGGTCACCGCGCTGGAGGGAGCCGTCGCCGTGATCGTCGCGGTGGTTCTCGCCATCCGCGAGGCGGCTGGTCATCAGGAAGCGTTCATCAGTGGCTATGGCACGGCCGCCTGGTTCGGCATCATCGGCGGCGGGGTGCTGATCGGCGGGATCGCGTTGCTGACCGGGCGCCGATGGGGCCGCGCGATCGCCGTCGTCGCCCAGATCCTGCTGTTGCCGGTGGCCTATGCGCTGCTGACCGACAGCAACCAGCCGTGGTTCGGCGTTCCGCTGGCGATTGCGGCGCTGGCCGTCCTGGTCCTGATCTTCAGTCCGGCGTCCACGCGGTGGCTGGTGGGCGAATACAGCGCCGACGACACCAGCGCACCGGAGGCCAAGCCGCGGCGGCGACGCTGACGCTCCCGGGAGGTCGGGCCATCGGAAACCCGGGGTGACGCTCGGCTCGGTTCGTGTCGGTCGGTAACGCGGGTAACCACGGACGCGACGGGTGATCGCCCGTACAGTTGAGGCCATGACCCGGATGCTGGCCATCGCGAATCAAAAGGGTGGGGTAGCCAAGACCACCACCGTCGCGTCGTTGGGTGCGGCACTGGCCGACCTCGACGTGTCGGTGCTCGTCGTGGATCTCGATCCGCAAGGCTGTCTTACCTTTTCGCTCGGACATGACCCCGACCAGCTGGAGTCGTCGGTGCACGACGTGTTGCTGGGCGAGGAGGAGATCGCCAACGTGCTGCTCGACACCGACGACAATGTGACGTTGTTGCCGGCGACCATCGATCTCGCGGGCGCGGAGGCGTTGCTGCTGATGCGGCCGGGACGCGAATACGCACTCAAGCGTGCGCTCGCCGAGGTCGCTCAGGACTACGACGTCATCCTGATCGATTGCCCGCCATCGCTGGGCGTGCTCACCCTGAACGGACTCACTGCAGCTGACGAGGTGGTGGTGCCGCTGCAGTGCGAGACGCTTGCCCACCGCGGCGTCGGGCAGCTGCTGCGCACGGTCAACGAGGTGCAGCAGATCACCAACCCTGGGTTGACGACGCTGGGTGCCGTGGCGACCCTGTACGACGCGCGCACCACCCACAGCCGCGACGTGCTCGGCGACGTGTCCGATCGCTATGACCTCCCGGTGCTGGACCCGCCGATTCCGCGGACAGTGCGGTTCGCCGAGGCGTCGGCATCCGGGACGTCGGTGATGCGGGGCCGGAAGAACAAGGGAGCCAACGCCTATCGTGGGCTGGCCGAGAACCTCTGGAAGCACTGGGAGGCCGGCACCCCCGTTCAGACGTTCGACACCGCCTGAGGTCGGGCCGGCTGTGTGTCGGGCGCTTCGCTGAGGTGCTTCTGCCGTGGAGCCCGGCAACTCAGCCGGGGGAGTAGGCCTGCACGATCGATCCCCACTGTTCGACGACGTCGGCTCCCAACACCCGCAGGCTCACCGGCTCGTCGCGCCGTCCGTCCCGCGGCAACGCCATCGCACGTAGCTCGCGCCCCGTGGCCGCGTCGCGCACGCTGACCCCGCCGGGAGTGGGCAGGAGAAGTTGACCGGCCATCACCTCTCCGGTGCCGATCGTGCCGGGGATCTGGTAGATGGGCCGCAGATCGGATGCGTCGAGCACCACGGTCGCCGCACCGGTGTAGAAGCTGGTCAGGCCGCCGCCGGTGACCACGACCCCGTCGCCGGGTGGCGATTGGGCCCCGTTGACGGTGTTGGTGGCGGTGGGCGCGCCGTCGGTGGAGAACTGTCGGATCGTCGGTGTCCGGTTGCCGTCGGGCGCCGGGGTGTCCGAGGAGGGCAGCGGGGGATCGGACCCGCCGTCGTAGACGGCGATGGTGGAACTGGTCATGGCGATCAGAACCGGCGGCGGCCCCGACGAACCGTCGGTGATGATCGAGGAACCGTACTGCTGGACGTCCTCGTCGTCGTCGAGGACGGCGCCGAGCACGGTCAAGCGGTAGCCCGGATCGTTCGCACAGCGCTCGATGACCGCGACGCGGCTGCCGCCGACCGCCGACGACAGCAACCGGCAGTCGGTCCGGCCCGGCTGCACGTCCGGGTTCACCGGCGCATCCACACGGCCGTATTCGATGCCGCGCACCAGATTCGATCCCCAGGTCTCCAACCGGGTCGGCCCCTGGGACACCACGTATCCGGAGTCCGACAGCAGTCGAATCCGATCATCGGCGTCGCTGCTGCGACTGCCCGCACGCTGTCCCGAGGAGGCGTCGAGCGCGGTGATCTCGCCGCAGCCACGGGAGTTGCGGTATGCGGCGAGCACCTTGTTGTTGCTCGCCGGCCACGCCGCAATCGCCCCACACAGGTCCAGGTTTCGGCTGTAGCGCCAGATCTCGCGACCGGTCCCCGGGTCGCGGCCCACCACGGTGCCGCCGTCGGCGGTCACCACGGTCGACTGCGCGACGGCAGGGGTCAGCGTTGCCGATGAGCGCGCCCGCCACGTCGGTGCGAACGCGGCGGGCACCTGGTCCGACGGGGCGACTTCGGGTACCGGCGCCGCGGCCTGCACACTCTCGGTCTGCCGGACCGGGCTGTTGGCCCAGACGAGCACTCCCGCGACGACGGCCACCACGACGATCGCCGCGGTCACCGCCAGATCGACGGGGGTACGACGCTCAGGTCGGATACGGGCCACGTGCCCTCCGGTCGCCGCGCGCCCGTCGACCGGCGCCGGAACGGATCACTCGGCTGCGGCCACGGTCGTGGTCTTCTCCGTCTGCTGCTCGCCGGACGCCGCGCCGCGCTTGGCGCCACCGCGACGGCGACGTCGCCGACGCGGCCGGTCGCCTCCGGCGGTATCGCCGCCGTTGTCGGTGGTGGCGTTCTTTGCCGCGGGCTTCTTGTTCTCGTTTCCGCCGGCGTCCGAGGTCTGCGCCGTGCTGTCGGCGGACTGGCCGCCGCGGGTACGGCGACGCACCCGGTCGGACTTGGGTCGTGACGACCGGCTACGCCGTTCCTCACGTTCGCCGGATGGCTTCGGCGCGGCGATGCGCCCGGTGGCCGATTCCGGGATCGAGAGTTCGGCGCGCAGATGCTCCGAGGTCGAATAGGTCTCCACCGGTTCGGGCACGTCGATACCCAATGCGGAGTTGATCAGCTCCCAGCGGTGCAGTTCGTCCCAGTCGACCAGGGTGATCGCGATGCCGGTACGGCCGGCGCGCCCGGTGCGGCCGATGCGATGCACGTAGGTCTTGTCGTCCTCCGGGCACTGGTAGTTGATGACGTGCGTGACGTCCTCCACGTCGATGCCGCGGGCGGCGACATCGGTGGCGACCAGCACGTCGATGTCGCCGTTGCGGAAGCGCTTCAGTGCCTTCTCCCGCGCCACCTGGCCGAGGTCGCCGTGCACCGCGCCGACCGAGAAACCGCGCTCGCCCAGGTCGTCGGCGACCTTCTGGGCCGTCCGCTTGGTCCGGGTGAAGATCATCGTGGCGCCGCGGCCCTCGGCCTGCAGGATGCGCGCGACGAGTTCCGCCTTGTCCAGGGCATGGGCGCGGTAGATGTACTGGGTGGTCCGTTCGTGCACGGCCGAGTCGTTGGCGTGCTCGGCGCGGATGTGCGTCGGACGATGCAGGAACGTGCGGGCCAGGGTGACGATCGGACCCGGCATCGTGGCCGAGAAGAGCATTGTCTGCCGCGGTGTGGGTAGGGCCGCCATGATCCGTTCGATGTCGGGCAGGAACCCGAGGTCGAGCATCTCGTCGGCTTCGTCGAGTACGAGGACGGCCACCTTGCCGAGGATGAGGTGACCCTGTTGTGCGAGGTCCAGCAGTCGCCCGGGGGTGCCGACGACCAGGTCGACACCGGACTTGAGGTCGGCGATCTGTGAGTCGTAGGGCCGGCCGCCGTAGATCGAGGTGATCTTCAAGGGTCGGGTCGTGCCGTCGGCGAGGGTGACGTCGAGCTTCTTGGCGGCGATCTCGAGATCGCCGGTCACCTGCAGACACAATTCGCGGGTCGGCACGATGACCAGGGCACGCGGAGTGTTGTCCAGCGGCCGCAGACCGGACGCCTCTGCCGTGGCGAGTCGGTGCAGCATCGGCACACCGAACCCGAAGGTCTTGCCCATGCCCGTGCGGGCCTGGCCGATCAGGTCGTCGCCGGACAGTGCCAGCGGCAGGGTGAGTTCCTGGATCGCGAACGTATGGGTCTTGCCGTCGTCGCCGAGTGCCTCGACGATGCTGTCGTGTACGCCGAGTTCGGCGAAGGTCGGGGAGGTGTGGGTTTCGTCGACGATCGTCGTCTGGACGTCGTCTCGGGATTCGGTCCCGGTGGTATTGCTCATGTGAGGTTGTATGCCTTTCTGCATTTCCCGCACGCACGAAAGGCACCACAGTGGGGTCGAGCGGTCTGCGCCGGAAGGACCCTGGTCGGGCCGCGTCGGTGGGTCCGGATGGACCACGCAAACCGCGTTCGGTGACTGTGTGTGGTGGCTCCGCTCGGGCAGCCTCGCCCGGCGACCAGTGCGCGCACATTGTCTGGTGACCGCGCGATGACCCGGACCGTTCCGCCCGGCCGTCGTGATGTCGCGGCAGGTCGGTTCGCCACCGAATCGTCATGAACGCGTCAGTGCACCGTTGTCGAGTGTACTTGGTGAACGCCGAGAGCCCGCATACCATCACCACCATGTCGACTGCGCCGCACCCGTCCGGAGTGTCCCCCGACCCTGCTGAAGCCGCCACGACCAGCGACGACGCGGCCGGCATCGGCAAGTTGTTCGCGGTCCTGCTGGCGGGTGAGTACGCAGCGTTCTACCGCCTCATCGACGAGTCCCGGATGGCGCCCGATGTGGCGAGCAAGGTGGCGATCGCGCGCATGGCGGCCTCGGAGATCAATCACTACGACACCTTGGCGGCACAGGTCACCGCGCACGGCATCGAGCCGACCGCGGCCGTCGAGCGCTACCGGTCGATCTTCGACGACTATCACCGCGTCACCACCCCGAAGACCTGGTACGAGGCGCTGGTGAAGGCCTATGTCGGCGACGGACTCGCGGCCGACTTCTACACCGAGGTCTCCGGGGTGCTGCCCGACCACGCGCAGGGTGTGATCCGCGAGGTGATGGCCGAGACCGCGAACTCCCGGTTCGCCCGCGAGCAGGTGGCGGCGGCGGTCGCCGCGGACCCGGCGCTGAGATCTCCGCTGACCCTGTGGGGGCGGCGACTGCTCGGTGAGGCGGTCACGCACGCCCAGTGGGTGCTGGCCGCCGAGGAGGAGGTCACCGACCTCCTGTTCGCCGGTTCGGCGTCGTTGCACGGGATCGCCGGCTTCTTCGATGCGATCACCTCCGATCACGCGACCCGGATGCGTGAGCTCGGCCTCGGCGAGTGAGACCGATCGCGCTGGACAGTCGGGAGGTTCCGCTGTGAGCGGAGCCGATGTCATCGGCGAATCGGCCTGATCTAGCCTGGATCAGCAGACAAGAAGTGCCGTGCGCGCGGTTGGACGCGGCGCGGCGTGTGACCTTCGGAAGGGTGGCCATGGCCGTTGAAGTGAAGATCGGTATCACCGACAGTCCTCGTGAGCTGTCCATCCAGACCACGCTCACCAGCGACAAGGCGTACTCGGAGGTCGAGGCGGCGCTGTCGGGGAGCGGACAACTGCTCGCGCTGACCGACGACAAGGGCGCGCGCTACCTCGTGCCGGTCACGAAGATCGCCTACGTCGAGGTGGGCAGCACCGAGAACCGGCGGGTCGGCTTCGTGGCCTCCTGACCGCTCGGGTCTGAAGCGCCCCCGAAATGCACCCGAGGGAGAACGGCCGTTGACACCCATGTCGATGCGTCCCCGCTCCGGGATTCATTCCTGGGGCGCTTTTCAGGGGCGCTCGTCGGAGTCGTCCTCACCGGCGGACGTGCCCTGCAGCGGCACATGGGACAGGCCGCCCCACAGCAGGGCGACGGTCGTATCCACCGCGGCCCGCTTGTCGACGGGGCGTTTGGCCTCGAGCCAGTAGCGGGCGTTGACCTGACTGGCGCCCACCAGCCCCGCCGCGAGCATCCGCGATCGGTAAGGATCGAGCCCGGAGTCGTGCATGACGAGTCCGTACACGGCATCCACGCACGCCTCGGTGGCGCCCTCCACCCGGCGGATCACCGCCGGGTCCTTCGCGTCCGAGGAGAAGATCAGTCGGTAGCCGGAGTTGTCCTGGTCGATGAAGTCGAAGAACGCCTCCACCGCGGCCCGTACCCGCTGCTTGTTGTCGGTGGTGGTCAACAGGGCGCGGTTGACATCGCTGACCAGTTTCTCGGCATGGGAGTCGACGACGGCGATGTACAGGTCGAGTTTCGACGGGAAGTGCTGGTACAGCACCGGCTTGCTGACGCCGGCATGCACGGCGATCTCGTCCATGCCGGCGGAGTGGTAGCCGCGCTCCACAAAGATCTCGCTGGCTGCGTCGAGCAGCTGCATGCGCCGGGCGCTACGCGGCAGACGCGTGTTGCGCGCGGCGCCGTTCGACGGGTTTGTGGTGGTCGACATGGGTAGAGCGTACTCGGGACGCAGCCGGCGTCACCGAGCCGTACGGGTGACCGCGACACTCCGTTCCACGTCTACACGTTTACCTGTGAGAAGGTTGAGCTGTGAGTCACCCAGGAGGCGGGCCGCACTCACCGAACCCCGGGGCCGGTGTGCCCGGCGCGAGCGGCGGGGGGATCGGGGACGGGCGCATGCGCACAACGAACATGGGGGCGGGTACGGGGGTTCCGGCGGAGCCGATGCGGACTCGACCGAAACCGGACCAGCCCCTGCGCGCCCGCTGGGATCCCACCGACGACAACGGTCGGATACGCGTCGATCGCGACGCTCAGCCCGAGCGCAAGAAGCAGAGCGCGCTGGGCCGGTTCGTCGCCACCTACGGGTGGCGCGCCTACGCCATCCCGGTGCTGGTCGTGTTGACCGTCGTCCTCGTCGTGGTCACCGTGCGGTCGGGCGATGACACCGCCTTCGTGCCCGCTGCGGACGTCAATCCCGACGCGGCCGCACGCAACACCGATGTGAGCAAGGAGACCGGACCGATCGGGGCGCCCACGGGAACCATCGAACCCGAATCGTTGCCTGCCGGGACCTTGCCCGACGGGGGGGCCTACACCGAACGGGGCCGTGAGGTCTATCACGTGGTGCCCGGAGCCGGGCGGCAGGTGGGCACGGGTGGGGAGGTGTACACGTACACCGTCGAGGTCGAGAACGGGCTCAACGCGCAGGACTTCGGCGGCGACCGGTCGTTCGCGAAGATGGTCGACGCGACGCTGGCCAACCCGCGGAGTTGGACCGGGGACGGGAAGGTCAGTTTCCGGCGGATCGACTCGGGTGAACCCGATTTGCGCATCACCTTGGCGTCGCCGGCCACCACCCGGGAGTTGTGTGGCTATCAGATCCAGCTCGAGACCTCGTGCTTCTACCCGCCGGAGGAGCGGGTGACCCTCAACGAGGCACGATGGGTGCGCGGGGCCATCTCTTATCAGGGTGATGATCTGTTGTATCGGCAGTACCTGATCAACCACGAGACCGGGCACGGCATCGGCTATGAGGCGCACGAGCCGTGTAAGGAGGACGGTGCGCTGGCCCCGGTGATGATGCAGCAGTCCTTCGGTGTGGCCAACAGCGAGATCATGGCGCTCGACCCCGACATGCAGGCAGATCGCGGCTTGGTCTGCAAGCCGAATCCCTGGCCGTTCCCCAACCTGTGAGTCGGCACGGTCGCGGCTGAGGAATGAGCGTGCCGCCGCGGCTGTTGACATCAGCAGATCGCACCCGAAATACGATGTACTGGAGGCGCCCGTGTCGTCCTTGCCCCCGCTGGTCGAACCCGCAGCGGAACTGTCCAATGAGGAGGTGGCCCGCTACAGCCGCCACCTGATCATCCCGGATGTGGGGATGGACGGTCAGAAGCGGCTGAAGAACGCCAAGGTGCTGGTGATCGGTGCGGGTGGTCTGGGATCGCCCACACTGCTGTATCTGGCCGCCGCGGGTGTCGGCACGATCGGCATCGTCGAGTTCGACGTGGTCGACGAGTCCAACCTGCAGCGTCAGGTCATCCACGGGCAGTCCGACATCGGCCGGCCCAAGGCGGAGAGTGCCCGCGACTCGATCCTCGAGATCAACCCGTTCGTCACTGTCAACCTGCACGACGAACGTCTGGAACCCGAGGGTGCCATCGAACTGTTCTCGCAGTACGACCTGATTCTCGACGGCACGGACAACTTCGCCACCCGCTACCTCGTCAACGACGCCGCGGTGCTCGCGCACAAGCCGTATGTGTGGGGATCGATTTTCCGCTTCGAGGGGCAGGCATCGGTGTTCTGGGAGGACGCACCCGACGGACGTGGCCTCAACTATCGCGATCTGTATCCGCAGGCGCCGCCGCCCGGGATGGTGCCCTCGTGCGCCGAGGGCGGCGTACTCGGCATCCTGTGCGCCTCGATCGGCTCGATCATGGGCACCGAGGCCATCAAGTTGATCTGTGGCATCGGCGAGCCGCTGCTCGGTCGGCTGATGGTCTACGACGCGCTCGACATGAGCTACCGCACCATCAAGATCCGCAAGGACCCGGAAGGTGAGCGCGTCACCGAACTCATCGACTACGACGACTTCTGCGGGGTCGTGTCGAACGAGGCCGCCGACGCTGCGGACGGCTCGACGCTGACCGCCGCCGAGCTCAAGGACAAGATCGACGCCGGCGATCGCGTCGCGCTGGTCGACGTCCGGGAGCCGGTGGAGTGGGACATCGTCCACATCGACGGCGCCACATTGATCCCCAAGGACGAGATCCTCTCCGGCGCCGGCCTCGCGAAACTCCCGCAGGACCGGCCGACGGTGCTGTACTGCAAGACCGGCGTCCGCTCCGCGGAGGCGCTCGCCGCGCTCAAACGTGCGGGCTTCGCCGATGCAACGCACCTGCAGGGCGGCGTCACCGCCTGGGCCAATCAGGTGGACAAGACGCTGCCGGTCTACTGAACCGCCGCGCCGTCAGCCCGCGTCGCTGCGGCATTCTGCCTGCAACGCTCGGTAATCTCTGCAGACGTGAACACCGTCGAGCCGCCCGACCACGTGCTGAACACGTTCGGGCTGACCGCGCATCCACCGATCCAGATGGGTGATTCGTGGGTCGGCGGTTGGCGGGTCGGTGAGGTCGTGTTGTCGCTGGTACCCGACCATGCGCGCGCCGCGTGGTCGGCGTCGGTGCGGGAATCGCTGTACGTCGAAGGGTTGCGGATCGCGCGGCCGTTCCGGGCCACCGACGGTCGGTATGTGGTGTCCGGGTGGCGCGCGGACACCTACATCGCGGGCGCACCCGAGCCACGTCACGACGAGGTGGTCCTGGTCGCCGATCGGCTGCATGCGGCCACCGCGACGCTGGAAAGGCCGCGGTTTCTGCTCCAGTCGCCTGCACCGCCGCACACCGACGTCGACGTGTTCACCGCCGCGGATCGTGCGGCATGGGAGGATGTCCCGTTGCGCACCGCGCGCGCGGCCGGCATGGGGGAGCCGACCTCGCCGGATGGCGCCCAGAGCGTCGAGATGCTGAAAACCCTTGCCACCCTTCGCAAGAACGTGTCATTGGAGTCCCAGGTGGTGCACGGTGACCTGTTCGGCACCGTGTTGTTCGCCGGGGCCGCCGCCCCCGGCATCACCGACATCGTGCCGTACTGGCGACCCGCCTCGTGGGCGGCGGCGGTGGTCGTCGTGGATTCGTTGGCCTGGGGTGGCGCCGACGACGACCTCGTGCGACGCTGGGCAGATCAACAGGAATGGCCGCAGATGATGCTGCGTGCGGCGATGTTCCGCCTGGCGGTCCATGCGTTACATCCGCGTGCCACCGCCGGCGCACTGCCGGGTCTGCAACGAGTGGTCGACCTCGTGCGCTTGATGCTGTAGCTGCAGGTCAGCGCATCCTGACTCCTTCTCACACGCGTGCTCGCGCGATGTGAGCACATCGTGACTCTTCGGTCACGCGGGGGAAAATCCCGGCAACACGCGCTGCCTAACTTTGAGTCCAATCGCCCGACGGAGTCGTCGGTCAATCAGCCCCACCACACGATTGGATGACTCATGCCCGTACTGCCCGCCTCGGTGCGGACCGCGCTGGCGCGCGACCACCGGATCACCGACTGGGATCCCGAGGATCGCACCGCCTGGGACAACGGCAACGCCGCCATCGCCAAGCGGAACCTCGTATGGTCGGTGATCTGCGAACACGTCGGATTCTCCGTGTGGTCGCTGTTCTCGGTGATGGCGCTGTTCATGGGGCCGGAGTACGGCATCAGCCTCGATCAGAAGTTCATCATCGCGGCGACCGCCACCTTTGTCGGTTCCTGTCTGCGAATTCCCTACACCCAGGCGACGGCGCGATTCGGCGGACGCAACTGGGCCATCTTCAGCGCCATCGTCCTGCTCATCCCGACCGCGCTGACCATGATGTTGATGTTGAACCCGGGCGACTTCGGGTTCGGCTGGTTCCTCGGGGTCGCGGCGCTCACCGGATTCGGTGGCGGCAACTTCGCCTCGTCGATGACCAACATCAACGCCTTCTACCCGCAGCGCCTCAAGGGCTGGGCGCTCGGTCTCAACGCCGGCGGCGGCAACATCGGTGTGCCGGTGGTGCAGCTCATCGGTCTCGCGGTGATCTGGCTGGCCTCCGATCAGCCCGAGATCGTCTGCGCCATCTACCTGGTCGCGTTGGCCGTGGCCGGAGTCGGCGCGGCGATCTACATGGACAACCTCGATCACCAGACCTCGAGTGGCCGCGCGATGATCGACTGCCTCAAGCACCGCGACACCTGGCTGATCTGCCTGCTCTACATCGGCACCTTCGGCTCGTTCATCGGCTTCGGTTTCGCATTCGCCCAGGTTCTCAACATCAGCTTCACGGAGGCCGGCGCCGCCAAGCCGGCCCTGGCCGCGGCCACGATCGCCTGGATCGGGCCCCTGCTCGGTTCGCTGTCGCGGCCCTATGGTGGCAAGCTCGCCGACCGCGTCGGTGGCGGCAAGGTGACGTTGTACTGCTTCGCCGCGATGACGCTGTCCGCCGCGATCCTCGTGGTCGCCGGCACCGTCGCCGACAGCAGCGGTCAGATCAGCGGCGGCGTGCTCACCGCGTTCGTCGTCGGCTTCATCCTGCTGTTCCTGCTCTCCGGGATCTCCAACGGCTCGGTCTACAAGATCATCCCGACCATCTGGGAGAACAAGTCCAGGGAACTGACCGGCCTCAACGCCCTGGGCAAGACCAAGTGGTCGCGCAGCATGTCCGGTGCGCTGATCGGTATCGCCGGTGCGGCGGGCGGTCTCGGCGGGGTCGGCATCAACCTGGTGCTGCGGGCGAGCTATCAGAGCAATCAATCGGCCACCGTGGCCTTCTGGATCTTCATGGGCTTCTATGTCCTCGCCGGCGTCATCACCTATGTGTTCTACGTGCGTCGTCCGATGGTGATCACCGAGACCACCGACCTGCAGGTCGCCGCCGACACCGTCGCAGCGGGGGACCCGGCAGATGGGGCCGGGACCGTCGACAAGGCCATGGCCTGATCCGAAAACAGACCGGAAACCACCAAGGAGTATCTCAGTGACCAGCGAATCCAAGACCGTAGTCGTGGTCGGCCACGGCATGGTGGGTCACCGCTTCGTGCAGACCCTCCGTACCCGCGACATCGACAACACCTGGCGGATAGAAGTCGTCTCCGAAGAAGCCGACCCCGCCTACGACCGAGTCGGCTTGTCCTCGTATGTCGGCGCCTGGCAGCGGGATTCGCTGGCGTTGGACGGCAACACATATGCCGGGGACAATCGCGTCGTCACCCACCTCGGGGAGACGGTGACCGATGTCGACCGTGCGGGTCGTCGGGTGGTGACTTCGGCCGGCCGCGAGATCGACTACGACGCGCTCGTCCTCGCGACCGGGTCGTATGCGTTTGTGCCGCCGGTACCCGGCCACGACAACGAGAAGTGTTTCGTCTACCGCACACTCGACGACCTGGACGCCATCCGCGCGGCCGCCGACGCCGCCGGACCGGGTGCGCCCGGCATCGTCGTGGGTGGTGGCCTGCTCGGACTCGAGGCCGCCAACGCGCTGAAGTTGATGGGAATGACGCCCCATGTGGTGGAATTCGCGCCCCGGCTCATGCCGATGCAGGTCGATGACGGGGGCGGGTCGGTGCTGGAGAAACTGGTCACCGACCTGGGGTTGACCGTGCACACCGGCGTGGGAACGGCGAATATCGCCGATTCCGCCTCGGGTGGGCTGACCGTCACCCTCAGCGATGACAGCGAGATCGACGCCGCGCTGGTCGTCTTCTCGGCTGGTGTGCGGCCGCGTGATCAGGTGGCCCGCGACGCGGGGTTGCCCGTGGGGGAACGCGGCGGCGTGCTCGTCGACACCTCGTGTCGGACCGACGATCCCGATGTGTTCGCGATCGGCGAGGTGGCTGCGGTCGAGGGTCGGTGCTACGGCCTCGTCGCGCCCGGGTACAGCACCGCCGAGGTCGTCGCCGATCAACTCCTGGGGCAGCAGTCCACGTTCCCCGGTGCGGACATGTCGACCAAACTGAAGCTGCTCGGGGTGGACGTGGCCAGTTTCGGTGATGCGATGGCGACGACCGAGAATGCGCTCGAGATCGTGTACCACGATCCGGTCGCCGGCCGGTACGCGAAGGTCGTCGTGTCCGACGACGCCAAGACCTTGCTCGGCGGCATCCTGGTCGGCGATGCGTCGGCGTATGCGCTGCTCAAACCGATGGTGGGCAGCGAGATCCCGGGCGACCCGGCTGCGCTGATCGCGCCGGCCGCCGGCCCCGCCGTCGGCGTGGACGCGTTGCCCGACGAAGCCGAGATCTGCTCGTGTAACGGGGTTTCCAAGGGAACCATCTGTTCGGCGATCGCCGACGGCGCGTGTGAGATCGCCGACATCAAGAAGACCACCTGCGCCGGCACCACCTGTGGTGGCTGTCTGCCCAGCATCAAGTCGCTGCTGGCGGCCTCGGGCGTGGAATTGTCCAAGGCGCTGTGTGAGCATTTCGAGCAGTCGCGTGCCGAACTGTTCGAGATCATCTCGGTCACCGGCGTCCGCACCTTCTCCGAGATCATCGAACGCCACGGCACCGGCCAGGGCTGCGATATCTGTAAGCCGACGGTGGCCTCGATCCTGGCGTCCACCTCCAGCGACCACATCCTCGACGGCGAGCAGGCATCGCTGCAGGACACCAATGATCATTTCCTGGCGAACATGCAGAAGAACGGTTCGTATTCGGTGGTGCCGCGGATGCCGGGTGGTGAGGTGACCCCCGAGCAACTCATCGTGATCGGCGAGATCGCGCGTGACTTCGGGCTGTACACCAAGGTCACCGGCGGCCAGCGCATCGATCTGTTCGGTGCCCGCGTCGACCAGCTGCCGGAGATCTGGCGCCGGCTGGTGGACGCAGGGATGGAGTCCGGGCATGCCTATGGCAAGAGCCTGCGCACGGTGAAGAGCTGTGTGGGCTCCACTTGGTGCCGCTACGGTGTGCAGGACTCCGTCGGCATGGCCGTGCTGTTGGAGAAGCGCTACCGCGGCCTGCGGTCGCCGCACAAACTGAAGTTCGGCGTCTCGGGATGTGCGCGTGAATGCGCCGAGGCGCGCGGCAAGGACGTCGGCGTGATCGCCACCGAGAACGGCTGGAATCTCTACGTCGCCGGCAACGGCGGGCAGAGCCCGAAGCATGCCCAGCTGCTGGCCAGCGGAGTGGATGACCAGACGCTGGTCGCCTACATTGATCGGTACCTGATGTTCTACATCCGCACCGCCGATCGCCTGCAGCGCACTGCGCCGTGGCTGGAGGCGATGGAGGGCGGTCTCGATCATCTGAAAGCGGTGGTCTGCGACGACAGCCTGGGTCTCGCCGGCGATCTCGAAGAGGCCATGGCTCGTCACGTCGCCGGCTATCGGGACGAATGGGCGGCCGTATTGGAGGATGAGGAGAAGCTCAAGCGCTTCGTGTCCTTCGTCAACGCACCGGAGGTGGTCGACCCGACGATCCAGTTCACCGACGCAGACACCGAACGCAAGGTCCCGGTCCTGCTCGACATGCCGGTGATGCCCGGTCGCGTCGATACCGAGTCAGCCACCAACGAGGCAACAGAACGTGAAGGAGTGCCGACATGACAGTCGCTGCGCGATCGACGGCGAACGAACCCGCCGACGCGACCACGCATCCCGAGGCCGTACCCGGGCAGTGGGTCCGTGCCTGCGCCCTGGCCGATCTCGCCGTCGGACGCGGTGCCGGGGTATTGGGGCCGGACTTCGAACAGGCGGCGCTGTTCCGCATCCCGGCGGTGGAAACCGATCGGGAGGCGGTGGTGGGCCGAACCCGGATCTATGCCATCGGCAACATCGATCCGTTCGCCCGTGCTGCGGTGTTGTCGCGCGGTGTCACCGGCGACCGGGCCGGTGAACCGACGGTTGCCAGCCCGCTGGGCAAGCAGGTGTTCTCGCTGCGGTCCGGCATCTGCCTCGACGACGAGTCGATGTCGGTGCCCAGCTACGCGGTACGGGTCGTCGACGACATCGTCGAGGTGTACTTCCAGCGCCGATGAGCAACAGCACAGACAAGTCCCTCGCCGATGACGCCGAGGCGCTACCCCTGGCCGGATTCACCATCGGGATCACCGCGGCCCGACGCGCAGAGGAATTCGCTGCGCTGCTGGAGCGTCGTGGTGCCGACGTGATGGCTGCGCCGACGATCCGGATCCTGCCGCTCGTCGACGACACCGAACTCGAGCAGGTGACCGAGGCGATCATCGCCGAGCCGCCGGAACTGATGGTCGCCACCACGGGGATCGGCTTTCGTGGCTGGGTCGAGGCCGCGGACGGCTGGGGCAGCGCCGAGCCGTTGATCACCGCGCTCGGCAAGAGCCGGCTCATCGCCCGCGGGCCGAAGGCCAAGGGCGCGATCCGGGCAGCCGGGCTACGTGAGGAATGGTCCCCGGAGAGCGAATCGTCGTCGGAGGTGCTCGACCGCCTGCTCGACGAGGGGGTCGATGGTGTGCGGATCGCGGTGCAGTTGCACGGCGCCACCACCGAGTGGGAGCCGTTGCCGGATTTCTGTGCGGTGCTGCGTGCCGCGGGGGCCCACGTGCTGCCGATTCCGGTGTACCGCTGGAACATGCATCCCGACGTCGACCGGATCGACCGCATGATCGGTGCGGTGGTTCGCGGTGACCTCGACGCGATCACCTTCACCAGCGCGCCGGCGGCGGCCTCGATCCTCACGCGTGCCAAGGAACTGGGCAAGTTGCCGCAGTTCCTGCACGCCATGCGCACCGCCGTGCCGGTGATGTGCGTGGGTTCGGTCACCGCCGGACCGCTCGAGGCGCTGCAGATCCCGACCAGCTATCCCAAACGCTATCGGCTCGGCGCACTGGCGCGGCTGATCACCGACGAGTTACCCCGGAGAAGCCACAACTTGCGAGTTCACGGTCACGACACCGCGATCCGGGGTCAGGCGGTGATCGTCGACGGTCAGGTGCGGGAGATGTCGGCGACCAGCCTGATCATGCTCAAGGCACTGGCCGCCTCGCCCGGGCGGGTGGTGTCACGTCACGAGTTGCTCGCCGGTCTGCCCGGCGACAGCTCCGACACCCACGCGGTGGAGGTGGCGGTGGCCCGCCTGCGCAATGCGCTGGGCGATCCCAAGATGATCCAGACAGTGGTCAAGCGGGGGTACCGACTCGCCGTCGACCTGGAATACGAGGGGGAAGAGGACGCGGAATGAGGCATCGACACACTCGGCAATACCTGCCGTTCGGTGACCGGCTGCGCGACATCAGTCCGGTACTGGTGGCCCACGGCACCCGTAACCCGCACGGCGTCAACGTGATCGCGAAGATCGCCGAGGCCGTCGGGGAGCAGGTGGGTGCCACCCGCACCGCTTTCGTCGATGTGCTCGGTCCCACACCGAGCGAGGTCATCGCCGACGTCGACCGCCCGGCGGTGCTGGTGCCGGCCTTCCTGGCCTCGGGCTACCACGTCCGCAAGGATCTGCCGGAGCACGTCGAGGCCGCGGGACGTTCCGACACGATCGTCACCCGAGCGCTCGGGCCCGACCCGTCCATCGCCGATGTGGCCCGCCTGCGGCTCGTCGAGGCCGGTTGGGAGCCGGGCGATGCGGTGGTCCTGGCAGCGGCCGGGTCGTCTGATGAAAGCGCCTGCGGGCAAGTGCACCTCGCTGCGCGACAGCTCGAGTCGATCATCGGCGGCCGCGTCGAGGTGGGCTTCATCACCACCGCGACGCCGTCGGCGCCGGAGGCGGTCGCACGCGCATCGCGGCACGGACGACGGGTGGTCATCGCGAGTTATCTGCTGGCGCCGGGGCTGTTCCACCAGCGGCTGCACACCTACGGCGCCGATCTCGTTGCCGATCCGCTCGGTGCCGACCGGCGCATCGTCGACCTCATCGTCACGCGCATGCGCGCCGCCATCAGCCCGTACCGTCGCCAGGCGCCGATCCGCGGCTGAGCCGGCGCGCCCCGGGCAAATACATGGGGATCTGACATTCACGTGGGTGATATCCCGTGTATTTGTCAGTTCCCCATGTGAATGCCGAGGATGCTCAGCTCGGCGCCCAGCGGCACTCGCGGAGGACGACCCGCCCGTCTCGGACGGGCACGCCCTCGGCAGCCAGCCTCGCCAATTGTCGCGCGGATAGGTGCGGGGTCGGGCGGCCCGATGCGGGCACCACGCGGTGCCACGGCAGGTCGCCGGAGTCGGTTCGCATGATCCAGCCGACGATCCGCGGGCTGGACAGTCCGGCCGCATGGGCAAGGTCACCGTAGGTGGTCACCAGACCTTCCGGGATCGCGGTGACCAGCCCTCGCACCCGCTCCACGTCGGCGTCGCTGACGGCGCCCATCTCAGCCGCCGCCGACCATCTCGCGGATGAGTGCCGCCGTCAGCTCGGGCGCCAGATACGGCACCATGTGCCCGCAATCGGCGTGTACGACGCGGGTCGACTCGACGCCCACGCAGGACGCGAGGAAGTCGGCACCCACGAACGGCGGCCGAACGCGGTCGGCCACCACCACGGCCGTCGGCAGCCCGGCCGGCGGCAGCACGGCGTCGCGGGCCATCTCGCTCCACGCGGTGGCGGCGGCGGGCGCACTCACCCGCCAGCCCATCCGGCCATTGGCCAGGGGAATCAGGTGCTCATCGATCTCCTTGTCCAACAGCGCCTCCGGGATGTCTGCCCAGCCCTCGTCGCGTTTGGTCGACCGGGCATGGTCGGCGTCGGCGTAGTCCCAGTTCGCGAGGCTGTCGGTGGCGACCTCCAACGCCCAGGGCGGGTCCAGCCCCTGCGCCGGGTCCAGGAGCACCAACCCACCGACCGCGTCGCCGAGACGATGGGCGAGCCGGACGGCCAGTGCGCCACCGAAGGAGTGTCCGACGATGACGAACGGACGCCGGGTGGGCGGGATATACATGTCGACCACCGCGGCCAGCGCGTCGAGATGGTCGTCGAACGACCACGGCGGCGTCCACGGTGAGCGCCCGTGGCCGAGCAGGTCGGGAGCGACGATGCGCAGATCGGCCAGGTGCTCGCGCGCCAGCGCGGCCCAGCGGCGTCCATGGCCGGTCAACCCGTGCAGCGCCAGGATGTGTGCGGTGTCGTCGGCATCGGGTCCGAACACGTGTGTGGTCAACGACATGAGGCCATCCTGCCGTAGTCGCGGTTACCCCGGGTGGCCACGCCATCCCCGGTGGCTGGTCAGCAGCGCTGTCGGCGGCGCGTGCTTCCATGGGGACATGGCCCGACGCAGCGATTCCCACGGCACCGGAGGTACAGCGCTGCGCACCCGGTTGACGGCCGCCCCCGGCGCCGACGACCGTGCGCGGCAGTGGCCGCCCGACGTCACCGCGGTGATCGAGTCGGCGGTGACGCGTGAGTCGTCCCGGTCGTGGTCGCCCATCCGGGTACACGGTGGCCCGGGTACCGGAAAGACGTCGGTCATCGTCGATGCCGCGGTCGCGCGGTTGCTACGTGACGATGTCGACGCCGAGTCCGTTCTGGTGCTCGCGGCGTCCCGGCGGGCCGCGGCCTCGTTGCGGGAGGAGATCACTCGACGGGTGTTGTCGGCGACGTCTGATGGCGGTGACGGCGGCGTCGAGAACCGCGCGCTGCGTGAACCGTTGGTGCGGACCGTGCACTCGTATGCCTTCGCGGTGCTGCGGCTGCAGGCATCGGCGCACGGCAATCCGCCGCCCCGCCTGATCACCGGTTCCGAGCAGGACATGGTGTTGCGTGAACTCCTCGCCGGCGACATCGAGGACGGCGCCCGGTACTGGCCGGAACGGTTGCGGCCGGCCTTGGGTACCGACGGATTCGCCCAGGCGCTGCGCGACCTGATGATGCGGGCGGCCGAACGCGGGGTGGGACCCGAGGAACTGACCGCGCTCGGCCGCGAACACCGCCGCCCGGAATGGGTGGCCGCCGGGCGGGCGTATGCGCAGTACGAACAGAACATGCTGCTGCGCGGCTCGGTCGGTGCCGACGCCCCGGGAGCGTCCGCGCCCGCCGTGGACGCCGCTGAACTGATCGGTTCGGCCCTGTCGGCGTTCGCGACCGATCCCGATCTGCTCGCCGCGCAGCGCCGCCGGATCCGGCATCTGCTGGTCGACGACGCCCAGCACCTCGATCCGCAGGCGGCGGCGCTGGTCACCCTGATCGGGACGGGAGCCGATTCGACGATCATCGCGGCCGACGCCGACCAGTCGGTGTTCGGCTTTCGGGGCGCCAGCCCGCGGTTTGCCGACGAACTCGCTGATATCGGCTCGTCGCGAGATGTCGTGCTGGAGAGTACGTTCCGCAATCATCCCGAGATCGCCGCCGTCGGTGCCGCGCTCACCGCGCGGCTGCCCGGTGCCCGGCCGCATCCGTATCCGACGCCGACCGACGAGGCCGACGGCGACGACCCGAACCCTCTGCCCGGGGGTGCGGAGGTGAAGGTGTTCAGCTCGGCGGCCAAAGAGGCAACCGCCGTGGCCGACCTGTTGCGGCGTGCGCACCTGTTCGGCGGGGTGCCGTGGTCGCGAATGGCCGTGGTCGTGCGGTCGGTGTCGCTGGCGTTGCCCGCACTGCGCCGCGCGTTCCGCTCGGCCGGGGTGCCGGTGACGACCCCCACCAGTGACCTGCCGCTGCATCGGCAGCGGGCCGTCGGCGCGCTGATGGGGGTACTGCGGGTGGTCGCCGCCCGGGAGATCGCCGAACGAGAATCACCAGGACCGGAGCCAGATGACGGGGAATCGCTTGCGGTCCAAGAGTTCACGATCGACGATGCGGTTGCCCTGCTGGGTGGTCCGGTCGGTGGCGCCGATCCCGGAGCGATGCGCCGTCTACGTCGCGGTGTCCGCCGTCTCGATGAGCGCAGCGGGGGAGGTGCGGCCACCGATTCGCTGATCGCGATCCGGCGTGCGCTGCTCGACCGGGAGGTCGCCGCCCGCTACATCGCCGCACTGACCGACGCCGAGGCTCGGCCGCTGGTGCGGACCCTCGATGTCGTCAACGCCGCGGATCGCACCCATCGCGCGCGCCGCGGTGTCGAGGAGACGCTCTGGGCGGCCTGGCAGGCGACCGGCCTGGAGCGGCGCTGGGCGGCGAGCGCGATCCGCGGCGGACCGGCCGGCGAGCAGGCCGATCGCGATCTCGACGCGGTGATGGCGATGTTCGAGGCCGCGGCGAACTTCACCGACACGCTGCCGGCGGCGGGTCCGGCCGGGTTCGTGCGTTACCTTGGCGCGCTGCAGATCCCGCGCGACAGCCGGCTGGCCGGCTCGGGTTCCGATGCGGTCACCGTGCTGTCGGCGCATGCCGCCGCGGGCCGCGAATGGGATGTGGTGGCGGTCGCGGGCGTTCTCGACGGATTGTGGCCGTCGCTGCGCAGTCGGGGCAGCGTGCTGGCGACCGGACAACTCGTCGACCTGCTCGACGGGCTCGACCCCGATGCGCTGGACACCGTCGCGCGCTCGACCACGGCGCTCGCCGACGAACGCCGCCTACTACTGGTGGCGTGCACCCGCGCTCGCCGCCGACTGCTCGTCACCGCCGTGGAAGACGGCGGCGGCGATGCCTCGCCGTCGCGGTTCGTCGCCGAGATCGCGGACGCGATCCGGCGGTTCCGGGGGATCACCCTCCCGGATGCCGACGACCTCGGCGCCGACGGCACCGCCGACATCGCACTCGCGGAGTTCCCACTCGATCCCGGCGTCGGCCGCGTGCTGTCGCTGCCGTCGCTGGTGGCGAGCCTGCGGTCCGAGGTGGTCCTCGGTGCCGGACCGGACGGGCCGGGGGAGAAGGCTCGCGCTGCGGCCGAACTGCTTGCGCAGCTGGCAGATTCCGACATCCCGGGTGCTGCTCCCCGTGACTGGTACGGGCTGGGTGGCCCGAGCACCGACATCGCGCTATGGGCGCCCGACCGGGGTCCGGTGACGCTGTCGCCGTCGAACGTCGAGGCGCTGACCCGCTGTTCGTTGCGGTGGGTCCTGGAACGGCACGGTGGCCGCGACGGGGACGGGACGCCGGCGCTCACCGGCAGCCTCGTGCACACGCTCGTGCAGGCGGTCGCCGGACAGATCGACCCGGCCGAGGTGACCGCGGCGTTGCGTGGCATCTGGGATCGGGTGGACACCGGGGCGGCGTGGTACTCGGTGCGCGAACTCGAACGCGCCGAGGCGATGCTCACCAACTTCCGGGACTGGTTGCGAATGTCGCGCGACGAACTCTCCGAGGCGGGCGTCGAGGCCGACATCGACGCCACCGTGCCGGCCGGGGACGACGGTGACGCCGACATGGCGGTGCGGCTGCGGGGCCGCATCGACCGGTTGGAGTACGACCGCGACGGTCGGCCGGTGGTGGTCGACGTGAAGACGGCCAAGACGGCGATCTCGAAGGCGGATGCACAGGAGCATGCGCAGCTGGCCACCTACCAGCTGGCGCTGGCCCTCGGTGGCAGCACCGCGACCGCACCAGCCGAGCCCGGCGGCGGCCGGCTGGTGTACGTCTCCTCGGCGAACAAGAACACCGGCGCCGCCGAACGGGTCCAGGGGCCATTGACCACCGACCAGGTCGACGAGTGGATCTCGGTGGTGCGCAACGCCGCCCGTGCCAGTGTCGGGCCGATGTTCGCCGCCACCCGCAATCCTGGGTGTGCCCACTGTGCGCTCGCCACGAGCTGCCCGGCCCAGTTGCGCGGAAAGACGGTGACCGATGACTGAGCGGCCCACGATCTCGGCCGTCGCGATCGCCGCCGCCCTGGGTTTACCGACCCCGACGCCCGAACAGGTCGCGGTGATCGAGGCGCCGATGGAGCCGGTGCTGGTGGTGGCGGGCGCCGGTGCGGGCAAGACCGAGACCATGGCCGCCCGGGTGGTGTGGCTGGTCGCCAACGGGCTCGTCGCTCCCGACGAGGTGCTCGGCCTGACGTTCACCCGGAAGGCGGCCAGTGAGCTCGGCGCGCGCATCCGGCGGAGACTGTCGATGCTGGCCGGGTCACCGGCGTTGCGTGGCTGGGATGTCGACGGTGCCATCGCAGCCCGGCTGAGCGGCGGCGATCCCGAGGTCAGTACCTACCACGCCTACGCCGGGCGGCTCATCGCCGACTACGGGTTGCTGCTGCCGGTGGAACCCAACTCCACGCTGCTGTCGGAGACGGAGTTGTGGCAGATGGCGTTCTCGGTGGTGTCCAACTGGACCGGCGAACTGCACACCACCAAGGTGCCGGCCAGCGTCACCGAAGCGGTCCTGAAACTCTACGGCGACATGTCCGAGCACCTGGTCGACATGGACGACCTGCGTCGGGCCGGCGACGACCTGTATCAGCTGATCGACACACTGCCGAAGGGACCGCGTCAGCGGGACACCCCGACCCAGGCACTGCTCAAGGTCAAGGACGTCATCGACGAACGGCGCGAACTCATCCCGATGGTCATCGCGCTGGGGGAGACGATGCGCGCGGCGACCGCACTCGATTTCGGCAGTCAGATGTCCCTGGCCGCGAGGTTGGTCATGCGCAATCCGGAAGTGGTTGCCGCCGAGCGCAGCTCGTTCAAGGCGGTGTTACTCGACGAATACCAGGACACTGGCCACTCGCAGCGAATACTGCTCGCCACACTCTTCGGGGTGGCGCCGGGAGCGCCGAAACGGTCGGCGCGCGGATCGGTCGCGGTGACCGCGGTCGGCGATCCCATCCAGTCGATCTACGGATGGCGCGGCGCGTCGGCGGCCAACCTCCCGAGGTTCACCGACGACTTCCGTCAATCCGACGGTTCGCCCGCGGTGCGCCTGGAATTGTTGACGAGCTGGCGCAATTCGGCGCACGCTCTGCGACTGGCCAACGAGACCTCCGAGGAGTTGCGGCGCCGCGGCATCCCGGTCAGTGTGTTGCGTCCTCGCCCCGACGCGCCGACCGGAAACGTCTCCCTGGCCCTCACCGAGACCGTCGTCGACGAGCGGCGCTGGGTCGGCGAACACGTCGAACGGCTCTACCGGGGCGCCGAGGCGGCCGGCGAGCCGCCACCCACTACTGCCATCCTGGTGCGCCGCAACGACGATTCCGCACCGCTGGCGGCCGAACTGGAAAGCCGCGGCATCCCCGCCGAGGTCGTCGGCATCGGCGGGCTGCTGCACGTACCGGAGATCGAGGACGTCGTGGCGATGCTGCGACTGATCGCCGACCCGATGGCCGGTACCGCGGCGATGCGCCTGCTCACCGGGGCACGCTGGCAACTCGGTGCGGGCGATCTCGCGGCCCTGTGGAAGCGCGCCACCGAACTCGCCGCGGTCGAGTTCAACGCTGCGAAGGGGATCGTTGCCTCCCGTGAGGCCCTCGACGAGGCGTTGGACGCGGTGCTGCCCACCGAGATCGTCGACCGGGCCGGCATCGCCGACGCCCTGGTCGACCCGGGTGAGCCACACCGATACAGCGAGGAGGGATTTCGGCGCGTCCGTGCGTTCGGGGCGCAGCTGGAGTCGCTGCGGCGCCGGATCGGCCAACCGCTGCCCGAACTCGTCGCCGACGTGGAGAACACCATCGGTGTCGCCGTGGAGGCGCAGATCCGCGCGCGCCGGATGCGCGGTGCCATCACGGGCCGTGAACACCTCGATGCGTTCGCCGAATACGTGACCACCTATGCCGAACGGCCGGGCGCGAACCTGCCCGGCCTGCTCGCATTCCTCGATACCGCGGAGACCATCGAGAAGGGCCTGGAGCCGGGGCGGATCGAGGTCGCCGAACAGCGGGTGCAGATCCTCACCGTGCATGCCGCAAAAGGCCTGGAGTGGGATGTCGTGGTGTTGCCCCATCTGTGCCACAACATCTTTCCGGGCGGGCGGGCCGACACCACCTGGTTGGGCAGTGCGAAGGAGTTGCCTGCGCAGTTGCGCGGTGACCTGGCCGATGGAGCGAATGCGGAGGGATTCCCGCCGCTCGATCTGCACGCGGTGGGCGATCGCAAGGAACTCGAACTCGCACTGACCGAGCACAAGGAGGCCGTTGCGCAGCGTCGTCTCGAAGAGGATCGCCGGCTGCTCTATGTCGCGCTCACCCGAGCCAAGGAGACGTTGCTGATCTCCGCCCATCACTGGTCGGAGAGCGGCGACCGACCGCGCGGCGGGTCGGAGTTCTTCGCGGAGATCCGCTCGATCGTGACCGCGGCGATCGACGATCCGACCGTCGACTCGATCGGCATGGCGATCGATGTCGACGCCGACGAGCCGGCGCAGGACGCGACCAATCCGTTGGCCGACGAGATCGTGAGCGCACCGTGGCCCCGGGATGTCCTGGGGGAGCGGCGAGACGCGGTCGACGCGGCGGCCCGACTGGTGGAGGACGCGATCGCCGCGCGCGGCACACCGACGCTCTTCGAGGCGTCGGCCACCGACACCACACTTGGTTCCGGAGCGGCGGTGGCCTCGGAGGCGGACCTGACCGCGTCGGCTCGGGAGATCGCCGCGTGGCGCGCCGAGGTGGACGCCTTGTTGGCCGAGAACCATCGCATCAACACCGCGGAGGTCGACGTGGCGTTGCCGACGCATCTGTCGGTCAGCCAGCTCGTCGAACTCGACGCCGACGAGGCGGCCTTCGCGCGGCGGCTGCGTCGACCCACGCCATTCGCACCCAACCCGACCGCACGCCGCGGCACGGCCTTCCACGCCTGGGTGGAGGGTTGGTTCGGCGCCACCCGGCTCCTCGACATCGACGAACTGCCCGGTGCGGCCGACGCCACCGCGGCCCCCGACACCGACCTCGAGGAGTTGCGCGCGTCATTCCTCGCCTCGCGCTGGGCTCAGCGCAGCCCCACCGAGGTGGAGGTGCCGTTCGAGACGGTGATCGGTCCCACGGTGATCCGCGGCCGGATCGATGCGGTGTTCGCCGAGCCGGACGACGGCTGGCTGGTGGTGGACTGGAAGACCGGAGCGGTACCCGAGCCGGCCCGCCGCGAGTCGTTGTTCGTGCAACTCGCCGCCTACCGGATCGCCTGGGCGCAGTTGGCCGGCGTGCCGCTGGCGAAGGTGCGCGCGGCTTTCCACTACGTCCGTTCCGGCTACACCCTGGAGCCCGACGACCTGCCCGATCGACCTGCACTCGCTGCATTGCTGGCGAAATGAGCTAGATTCGCCTCGTGAGTGAACGGCAGTACGCGTGAGGCGACCGTCCGGTTTCCGGAGACGTCTGCGCTCCGAGCACCTGTCCGAGGGTCCCGACTACGCGCTGGTCGACGTCGTCCGTATCCCCGAGTTGCGGCAGAGTCCGGCGCAGGCCATCGGCAAGCGTGTCGTGTACGCCTTCATCGCACTGTTCTCCACCGCCGTGTTGGTCTACCTCGATCGTGACGGCTACAGCGACACCCAGGGCGATGGGCTCAGCTTCCTGGATGCGATGTACTACTCGGCCGTGAGTCTGTCGACCACCGGGTACGGCGACATCGCCCCGATCACCCCGTTCGCTCGCCTGACCAACCTGTTGATCATCACCCCGCTTCGCGTGCTGTTCCTGATCGTGTTGATCGGCACGACACTGGAGGTGTTGACCAAAGAGTCGCGGCAGGCACTCAAGATCCAACGTTGGAGGAACGCCGTGCGCAACCACACCGTCGTCATCGGGTACGGCACCAAGGGCCGGACTGCCGTGGACGCGATGATCGGCGACGGCACCAAGCCGTCGGAGATCGTGGTGGTCGACGCCGACCCCAACGTGCTCGATGCGGCCGCCGCCGACGGACTCGTCACCGTGCGCGGCGACGCGACGAAGTCCGATGTGTTGCGACTGGCCGGTGTGGCCCACGCAGCGAGCATCGTCGTTGCCGCCAACCGCGACGACACCGCGGTGCTGGCGACGCTCACCGCCCGCGAGATCAACCCGCGCGCCAAGATTGTCGCGTCGATTCGCGAGTCGGAGAACACCCACCTGATGCGTCAGTCCGGTGCGAACTCGGTGGTGGTGTCGTCGGAGACCGCGGGCCGGCTGCTGGGGATCGCCACGTTGACCCCGTCGGTGGTCGAGGTGATCGAGGATCTACTCACCCCCGACGCCGGCTACGCCATCGCCGAACGCGAAGTCGATCCCACGGAGACCGGCGGGTCACCGGCGCACACCCGAGACATCGTGCTCGGGGTGGTGCGCAACGGGATGTTGCACCGCGTGGACGACAGCGAGGTGGAACAGATCGAGGTCGGCGACCGGCTGCTCTACGTGCGCAAGGGTGGCCAGGACTGATGACGCACTTCACGCTCGCCCGCCCGCCGCTGCTGGCGCAGGCGATGTTCGACCGTGCCGACGAGATCCGCGACGACCCGGACCGGATGCGCTCGGGTTGGCCCACGGCGCGGGTGCTGCAGATCGACCGGGCGGGACGCTATCCGGTGACCGACGACGGCGGCCTGCGGTGGGTGCCGGCCGCCGGACTCGGTGACCGACCACCGGAGGACGCCGTCTTCCTCGGGGTCGCCGGCGCCGATCTGTGGACACTGCGCGTCGACGAACTCGACGGCCGGGCCGACGATCCGCGGCGCGGGGCCCACGGGCTGACCGCCGATGAGGCGGGCCTGCTGGTGACCGCCCTGGGCATCCTCAATTGGCATGCCACCGCAGCCTTCTCGCCGGTGGACGGCACACCCACCCGGCCCGCGCGAGGTGGGTGGGTGCGCCGGCATCCGGATACCGGCGTCGATGAATTCCCACGCACCGATCCCGCGATCATCACCGTCGTCCACGACGGTGCCGACCGGGTCCTGCTGGGGCGGCAGTCGGTGTGGCCCGACGGTTGGTACTCCACCCTCGCCGGATTCGTCGAACCCGGCGAATCGCTGGAGCAGTGCGTGTTGCGTGAGGTGTACGAAGAGGTCGGTATCACCGTCCGCGAGCCGCGGTATCTCGGCAGCCAGCCGTGGCCGTTTCCCAGGTCGTTGATGCTTGGTTTCTCCGCGCTCGGCGACCCGGCCACACCGCTGCGGTTCCTGGACGGTGAGATCGGCGACGCGGCCTGGTTCGAGCGTGCCGAGGTCATCGAGGCCCTGGAGAACGGCAGCGAGTGGGTCCGTGGCGACGGCGCGGTGGGCACCAGTGCGGACGGACGCCGACTGCGTCTACCCGGCTCGATCTCCATCGCCCGGTCCCTCATCACCGCCTGGGCGTACGCCGCGGCGTGATCCGTCTCGTCGGCGCGCGGTGACACGGTCGGAGTGGGAACAGCACGGAGTTCCGTGCTGTTATGGGGGACATGAGCAACGTGATCGACGACGACGCCTCGGCCCGGGTCTCCGACACCGGAGAGCTGACCATGTACACCACCAGTTGGTGCGGCTTCTGCGCCCGCCTCAAGACGGGCCTCAAGGGGCTGGGCCTGACCTGGCAGGAAGTCGACATCGAGCTGAATCCTGACGCCGCGGAGTTCGTCGGCAGCGTCAACGGCGGAAACCACGTGGTTCCGACCGTGCTCTACGCCGACGGCACCACGGCGACCAACCCCTCGGTGGCCGAGGTCAAGGCGAAGCTCGGGGTCTGAACCACCAGCCGCCGGCCCGATCGAGGTGTCGGCGCCCGATGGCATAGTGAACCGGTGCCCGATCCTCACCGCATCCTCGACGGTCTCGATCCCGAGCAGCAGCGGGCGGTCCTGGCATCCCGCGGACCGGTGTGCGTGCTGGCCGGTGCCGGCACCGGCAAGACCCGCACCATCACCCGCCGGATCGCCCACCTGATCGACAGCGGTCAGGTGAGTCCGGGACATGTCCTGGCGGTCACCTTCACCACCCGGGCGGCCGGCGAACTGCGGGCGCGGCTGCGTGCGCTGGACATCAGCGGTCCGGGCGCCTCCGTGCAGGCCCAAACCTTCCATGCCGCCGCGCTGCGTCAGCTGCGCTACTTCTGGCCCCGTGGACTGACCTGGGAACTGCTCGACCACAAGCTCCCGGTGGTAGCGCACGCCGCGCGCCGCGTCGGGGTGACGACCACCAGTGAGACGCTGCGCGACCTGGCGTCGGAGATCGAGTGGGCGAAGGGTTCGCTGATCGCCCCGGCCGACTATCCGGCCCGGGCCGCCGAGGCCGCCCGGGATGTGCCGTTCGGCCACGATGTGGTCGCCGCGGTGTTCGACGGTTACGAGGCGGCCAAACGCGATGGCTCGCACCTGCTGCTCGACTTCGACGATCTGATCATCTACGCGGGTGAGATCCTGCGCGAACCGGACGCCGCGAGCAATTTCCGGGCCCGCTACCGCTGTTTCGTCGTCGACGAGTACCAGGACATCACCCCTGTGCAGCAGCGGCTGCTCGATTCCTGGCTCGGCGAACGCGACAACCTGACGGTCGTCGGCGACGCGAACCAGACCATCTACTCCTTCGCCGGCGCCACCGCCGAGTACCTGTTGGGCTTCACCCGGCGCTTCCCCGATGCCACCCTCGTCCGCCTCCAACGGGACTATCGGTCCACACCGGAGGTCGTGGCCGTCGCCAATCAGGTCATCGGCGCGGCCACCGAACGCATCCCCGGCACCCGCCTCGAACTGATCGGTCAGCGCGACCGGGGACCGGCGCCACGTCCGGCCGAGTTCGCCGACGACATGCGTGAGGCGCGTGGTGTCGTCGCGCAGATCAAACACCTCGTCAATGCCGGCACTCCGCCTGCCGAGATCGCGGTCCTGTACCGGGTGAACGCGCAATCCGAACGTTTCGAAGAGGTGCTCGGCGAGGCCGGCATCCCGTATCAGGTCCGGGGCGCGGAGGCGTTCTTCACCCGGACCGAGATCGTGCAGGCCATGCACAAGCTCACCGACGCCGCCGGACGCGACGATCTGCCGGCAGACTCCGATGCCGCCCGGGTGGTGCGTGCGGTCCTCGCGCCGCTCGGGCTCAGCACCGACGAGCCGGTCGGACCGCATGCCAAGGCTCGATGGGAGTCCCTGCGTGCGTTGATGTCCGTGGTGGATGAACTGCTCGCCGACGAGCCGGGCATGTCGCTGCGGCGGCTGGTGAGCGAGCTGACGATCCGTGCCGAGGACCGCCACACCCCCGAACGCACCGGGGTGACGTTGGCGTCGCTGCACGCCGCCAAGGGGCTGGAATGGGATGCGGTCTTCCTCGTCGGCCTCACCGAGGGGTCGGTGCCGATCGCGCAGGCCATCGGGCACGGCCCCCAGGCCATCGAGGAAGAACGTCGACTGTTCTACGTGGGTATCACCCGCGCCCGCGAACATCTCTATCTGTCGTGGAGTCTGTCGCGTACCGGCACCGGCCGTGTCACACGACGCCGGACCCGGTTCCTGGACGGGATCGATCTCGATCCCCGCCGCAGTGGACGGTGCAGCGCATGCGGTGCGGACCTGGTGAGCCCCGAGTCACGGGTACGGGGTCGCTGTGGCAGCTGCCGGATCGAAGAACACGGCGACGAACTGCTGGCGGCGTTGCGCACCTGGCGTCGAGACCACGCCCAGGAGCGCGGAGTGGGCGAGTTGGCCGTGCTCACCGACGCGATGTTGGAGGCGATCGCCGATCGTCGTCCCGCCGACACCGAGTCGTTGGCGGCCATTCCCGGCATCGGACCGGTCAAACTCGATCAGTTCGGTGGCGAGGTTCTGGAGGTCGTCCGGGTTCGCGGGTCCGCCGGCGGCGGGTGAACACGTCCGACGGAACGTGAAACCGCAGGTCAAAAATTGGTTGTGCGATGTGTGTCGCGACACTTACCCTTGATTCGTCAGCACGGGGAGAGATCCGTATGTCCGTATCGGGTTCCCTCACAGGTGGAAGTCTTCGAGCACAGAAAGGAGCGGATCAGTGAACGGAATCAACATCGCGGCAATCGTCAGCGTGCCTGCGGCGCAGCCGGGTATGGCCCCTGCCCTCGATGCATCCCGTCACGCCCGCTTCTGGGTCGACGAGCCCCGCGTGCCGGTGGCCATCCATCCGGTTGCCGATCGGGTAGCGAAGGCACCCGCAGGCGCCGCAACCGCCGCAGCCCGAGCGCCGCAGCGGTTCCCCGTGCAGATTCGAAATCATCGGAGTCACTGACTCCGGACTTTCGGGCCACGGGCGAATCGCAGAGGCGAACCCGTGGCCCCTTGTGAACGACCGTGAACCGCCTCTGGCGACAGCCGTCCGAACCGGACGAGCGTCGGAGTTGTAGTTCCATCGTCGACATCCACATCGGGACGCGGGTGCAACACCCCAAACACGAGCAGATGTGGAGAGCAGAATGACTGTCGATTGCGTTCTCGAATCCTGTCCCACGGCGGACCGCGGGTCGGTCGGCGGCCTGGACCTGCCCTGCCAGGTGACCGACGCCGATCTGTGGTTCGCCGAGGACCCCCGGGATCTCGAGCGGGCCAAGGCCATGTGTGCCGAGTGCCCATTGCAGCGAGCCTGCCTGCAGGCCGCCCTCGACCGCGCCGAGCCCTGGGGGGTCTGGGGCGGCGAGATCTTCGAACGTGGCGCGGTGGTCGCACGCAAGCGGCCGCGTGGCCGCCCACGCAAGAACGCCGCGTGAGGAGTGGGTGTCCGGACTCAGTCCGCGAGGCCGGGCACCCACTCCTCCATGATCGCCCGGTACGGCGCGTCCGCCTCCAGCTGTGACGCGATCCCGACGCATCCGGCGAGCACGCGGAACACCATCACATAGTTCTTGGGCACGTTGAGATTTCGCGACGTCTTGTACACGTCACCGCGAACGTCGGTGGCCTTGCCGGCCGCACGCTGCATCCACTTGCGGGTAAAGTGGAAGGACTCGGTGTAGAGCGGATCGACATACGGCTTCAGATAGGCCTCGATGTCGGCGGCGGTCACCCGATCGGCGCGGGACTCGCGGATGAAATCGGTCCGCACCATCAACTCTTTGAGTTCTTCGTACTGCTTGTCGCGGGCCAGCCGCAGGATCGGCCCGGTCTCGGCGGGCAGTCCGTTGGGGTAGTGCCCGACGGCACCGAAATCCAGTGCGCCGAAACGACCGTCGGCGGTGATGAAGAAGTTGCCCGGATGCGGGTCACCGTGCAGCAACCCGACCCGGAACGGTGAACTCACCTCGAAGGTGGCCATCTTCGCTGCCGCGTCGTTGCGGGTCTCCTGATCACCGGAGACGATGATCTTCGACAGCGGAGTTCCCACAAGCCATTCCGATACGATGACCTTCGGTGCGCTGGCAACCACCTTCGGGATGACGAAATCCGGGTCACCATCGAACGCCTTGGCGAACGCACGCTGGTTGTCGGCTTCACCGAGATAGTCGAGTTCGGCCTCGGTGCGGTCGATGAGTTCGTCCATCATCGCCTTGACATCGGTGCCCGGCGACATCTTCTGGATCACCCCGGACATGCGCGACAAGGTCTTGAGGTCGGCTTTCAGGGCGTGGTCGGCGCCGGGGTACTGGACCTTGACCGCCACCTCGCGACCATCCGACCAGACGCCCTTGTGGACCTGCCCGATGCTCGCCGATGCGGCAGGTTCGTCGGAGAATTCGCGGAAACGTTCCCGCCACTTGGTGCCGAGCTGCTGATCGAGCACCTTGTGCACCTTCGGTGCGGGCAGAGGCGGCGCCTCGGCCTGCAGTTTGGTCAGCGCCTCGCGGAACGGTTCCCCGAATTCGTCGGGGATCGCGGCCTCCATGATGGACATGGCCTGACCGACCTTCATCGCGCCACCCTTCAGTTCTCCGAGAACGGAGAAGAGCTGTTCGGCGGCGCGCTCCAGCATCTCCTGCTGGACCTCATCCTTGTCCCGGCCGGCCATGCGCTTGCCGAGTCCGGCCGCAGCGCGACCGGCCATTCCGATGGGCAATGACGCCAGTCTGGCGTTGCGTCGTCCTTGCCCCCGAGCGATGTCACTCATAGCGTCCTTTCCCCACCACAGGATAGAGGACAGGGTGCGACACCCGGCCGCCGCCACACCTGGCGTTCAGCCCGCCCGCGCCACCATCGGTCGGCATGTGCACAGGGGATGTGGCGGCCAATTGGTCGCTTCCAGTCGAGCCGGTGTCGGATGGAACTCCAATGCCCGGTCGAGCAACTCGGGCGTGGTGTCGGTGCGCTCCGACCACAACGCCCCGGCGAGCTGCTCGATCTGCGACTGGGCGAGTGCCGCCGTGCCGCGGATGACGCCGGCGGTGCCGAACCCGGTCTGCGCCACCATCTGCGCCGCCAGCATCGGCCAGTCCGGTTCGAGGTCGGCGCGATGGTGATCGGCGCAGCGCAGACAGCTCGACAAACCCGGCAACACCAGCGGTCCCACCACTCCCACCCCGTCGCGTACACGTACCGGCAGATGTGCGACGCGGGCGGCGAGCATCGCGCTGACCACCGCCGGATCGTGCACGAGGTAGTCGGTGAGCACCACCAGGTTCGCGGTCCACCCATCGTCGGCGATCGTCGTCGGCGGCCGGGCCGATCGCCGCGGAGCCAGACCCGATTCGGTGAGCGAGGTGATGAGCAGATCGGCCAGCGGGCCGTGGCCGTGCAGAGCGATCCGTAGGCTCGTCGCAGTCGATCCGGGGGCCGCCGACACCGCGAGACCCGCCGCGGTCAGGTGCGCGACGATGTCGGCGAGATCGGCGACGGTCAACCCGATCGCCCGCGCCTTGCGCTGAGTCTCGACGGCCGGCCGGACCACACCGAGTCCACGCAGCAACGCCGCGACGTCGGCGGCCCGCGTCTGCGTGGGCAGTTCGATGACGATGCTGGCGTGCGGGTCACTGCCGACATGGACGCGGTTACCCGGCCGTACCAACACCGGTGTGCCCGGCCGCAACAACGGCAGGGTCAGCGGTGGCGCGGCCGGGGCCGGCGCATCCGGGCCGTCGCCGGCCGGAACGACACGTCGGACAACTCGATTGGCCATGGCGTCACTGTGCCACCTCCGCGTGCGGGTTCCGGGGAGTTGTCCACAGGTGAGACGTGGGTGATCAGTTGTCCAGAGATCTGGTCGCGCCGGTCACCGGTCGCGCGGGTCCGCCTCGCGGCCGTCCGGGCCGTCGGTGTCCGAATCGTCGCTGCCGGCATCCTCGGCCGACTTCTCGGCGCGTTCCTGCGCCAGCGTGGCCTCCAGCTGGGCGATCGGATCATCGAACGAGCTCACACCGCCGCCGATCACACCGTCGATGAATGCCGCGGGGTTGTCGAGGTCCTCGGCGTCGGGGATCAGGTCGGGGTGCGCCCACACCCCGTCGCGGGTCGCGATGTCACCGGCCTCGACGAGCTGGCGCCACAGGGCCGATGCCTCCCGGACCTTGCGCGGCCGCAACTCCATCCCGACGAGCGTGGCGAAGGTCTGCTCGGCGGGACCCCCGGACGCCCGTCGGCGGCGCATGGTCTCCGTCAGCGCGCCGACGCTGGGGATGCGGTCGGCCAGGGCCGTCGACACCACCTGCTCCACCCACCCCTCGATGAGGGCGAGCAATGTCTCGAGTCGCGCGAGTGCGGCTTGCTGCTCCGGTGTGGTGGTCGGTTCGAAGGACGCCGACGATCCGATGAGCTCCTCGAGTTTGGCCGGGTTCGACAGCAGTTCCTGTGGGTCGACTCCCTCGGTCATGCCGGCGATGCCGCTGAAATCGATGCTGATACCGCGGGCGTACTCCTCGACCGTTGACAGCAATCGTTGGCGCAACCACGGGACGTGGGTGAACAGCCGTACGTGCGCCGCCTCACGTGCCGCGAGGAAGACGACGATTTCCTGCGCCGGTTGCTCGAGCCCCTCGGCGAACTTCGCGATCGCCTCGGGAAGCAGGACCGCCTCTCCTTCGGGCGCCAACGGCAACCCGACGTCGGTGGAGGTCAGCACCTCTTTGGCGAGTTGGCCCAGGCCCTGGCCGAGTTGAGTGCCGAACGCCATGCCGCTCATCTGGGTGAGCATGCCCATCATCGGTCCGGCGAACTGGGCGGCCTCGGGCGGAAGGTTCTGTTCCCAGGTGCGCGACAGTTGCTCGGCGACCGGATCGCACAGCCGTTTCCAGGTGGGCATCGACTCCTCGAGCCACGTCACCGGGGTCCAGGCCACCGATTGGCGCACCCCGCTGGGAAAGGTGGTGACGTCGTCGAGCCAGACCTCGGCCAGTCGGACCGCGTCGGTGACGGCGCTGGTCTCCTTGTCCAGGACCGGCGTGAAATTGCCGATCTGTTGGCGCGCCAGATTGGTCGCGACCTGGTAATTCACTGGGCCGCCACCACCGCCGGATCCGGGAGTCATGCCGGCGCCCATGCCGCTGAACATGCTGCCCAGTTGAGAGAACATCTGGCCCAACTGCGACGGGTCGAACGAGCCGGGATCGAATCCCTCACCACCGGGGGCGAATCCGAAGGGATTCTGGGCGCCGCCGGCCGACCCGCCGGACCCGGACTGATCCTTGCGCTCATTCTTGCGGCGCTCGTTCTCTGCGCGGCGCTCGTCGTCTCCGTCACCGGACGGGGAGAACCCGAAGGGCAGATCATTCATGCCCTCCACGGTACCGCCCGGGCATCGATGTGGCGTTCGCCTTGAGCGTAGGCCGCTCACCGCCCAGTCGGTGCGGTGGCGGTCGTCGCCTGGCAACGGCGGTGAGCGGCACGGATCGCCGTCGGGCAGGTCAACTACTGTGAGCGGAATGAGTCTGAAGCCCGGCCATCGTCGCATTGCGACTGTCGCCGTGACGGCGATGGTGTTCGTGGCCCTGCTGTTCATCGGTACGTCCGTGCAGGTGCCGTTCGTCGCTCTGGGGCCGGGTCCCACCGTCAACACGCTCGGTGAGCTCGACGACAAACCGGTGGTCGACATCACCGGCGTCCCCACCGATCCCACCACCGGAAATCTCAATCTCACCACCGTCTCGGTCACCGACGGGATGTCGCTGTTCCAGGCGCTCGGGATGTGGATGTCAGGGACGTACAGTCTCGAACCGCGCGACCGACTGTTCCCCCCCGATCAGACCCCCGACCAGGTCCGCGAGCAGAACCAGCAGGAGATGACGGGTTCGGAGGACAGCGCCACCGCGGCCGCGTTGCGCTATCTCGACCGCCCCACCAAGCTGGTGCTCACCTCGGTCGCCGACGACGGACCGGCCGCCCCGGAACTCGAGGTGGACGATCAGGTCCTCAGTGTCGACGGTCGTGCGGTGTCGACAACCGCCGAGATGCAGGATGCGGTCATGGCGCATGCGCCCGGCGAGTCGGTGCCGATCGAGATCGAGCGCGGCGGACAGCGGCGATCGGTGACGATAACCCTGGCGGCCCGGCCCGACGACCCGGAGGTCGGCTACCTCGGTGTCACGCCGGAGGTGGTCAACGCCGATCCCGCACTGAAGATCTCCTACAACGTCGGGGACATCGGCGGTCCGTCGGCCGGAATGATGCTGACCCTGGCCGTGATCGACCGGCTCAGCCCGGGGGAGCTGACCCACGGCGACTTCATCGCGGGTACCGGCACCATCACCGAGGACGGGGTGGTGGGGCCGATCGGGGGTATCACCCACAAGACCCGGGCGGCGCGCGATGCCGGCGCCACAGTGTTCCTGGTGCCCGAACGCAATTGCGTCGAAGCGGTTTCCGATGCCCCCGAGGGGCTGACCCTGGTGAAGGTGGGCGACCTGGACGGGGCCGTCGACGCGCTCGACGCGCTCGGCGACGGCCGGCCCGCTCCACGCTGCTGAACAGCACACGGCGGTCGATCACACCGATCGTCGATCACACCGCAGAGCGACCGCGCGATCGCGCCGGCATCCGTGCCGGGCGTTCAGTCGCTCTCGTCGAACGTGTGCGCGAGCGCCGCACGAAGGTCGGCGGCGAGGTCGTGACGGGTGAGCAACTCGATGTTCCCGTCATCGGCCCCATCGGCCCCATCGGCGTCGTCGGGGCGTAGCCGGAGCAGACCCAGGGTGGTCCCGGTCCGCAGGGCGCCGACGATCAGGCGCGCGCTCCGGCGATCGGGGTGCGTGGCCGCGGCCGCGACGTCTTCGGTCCCATCCGCCTCGGGCGGCAGGACGACGATCTCCTGGATCAATGCCGCGCCCGCGACCGCCGAGGGCCACGTCGTGGTGGCCAGGACCCGTTCGATCTCTGCCCCGGCGCCGTGGGCCGATGCGGGGAGTGGTTCCTGGGCGACCGGACTGAGCGCGGAGTCGTCCTCGGGATCGATCAATCCCGGTTGTGACGCTGCCAGGACCGCGGTGGGCACCAGCGCGAACAGCATCGGCGGTTGCCCCCATCCCGCGGTGTCGACGAATTCGACGACCTCACGCAGCGCGGCGCCCAGGTCGTCGACGGACAGATCGGTGGGGTCGGTTGGCGGGCGGCCCAGGTCGTCGTCGGTCACGGTGTCATCTTGCCGCCTCGCGTCGGTGTGACATGGAACTCACCGCGGCGACCGATCGTTGCCGGTTCGTCGTACACCACCCGACAGCACAGCCGATGCCCTGTTCGACGCGCCGGATCACGGTCGCACCCGCGGCCGGTACGGCACCGTCGATCCCATCGCGGGCCGACCAGTACAGTTGGGTGCACGAGTCAGGCGGGCGTCCACGCCGGTCGGGCCGATGTCCGGATTGAGAACTTTGGAGAGTGGGTCAGGTGGGCGTTCGCGGGCCGGCTGGTATGCCGACACTGTCGCGCAGAAGCAAGATCGCCATCGGGGTCGGCGTCGGCATCCTGGTGCTGCTGCTGGTCGGGCCCCGGCTGGTCGGGCTGATCACGGACTGGCTGTGGATGTCCGATGTCGGTTACACGCGGGTGTTCTCCACCGTGATGTGGACCCGGGTGATCCTGTTCCTCATCACCACCGTGGTGGTGGGTCTGCTCATCTTCGGCGCCATCGCGATGGCGTACCGGACGCGGCCGGTGTTCGTGCCGGCCTCGGGTCCGAATGATCCGCTCGCGCGCTACCGGACCACCGTGATGGGCCGCACCCGGTGGTTCGCCATCGTCCCGGCGATCATCATCGGGGTCCTGGCCGGTCTGGTCACGCAGGGCTCCTGGGCGACGGTGCAGACCTTCCTGCACGGCGAGCAGTTCGGAATCACCGATCCGCAGTTCGGCATCGACGTGAGCTTCTACGCCTTCGATCTGCCCTTCATCAGGCTGGTGTTGAACCTGCTGTTCGTGGTCGTGGTGATCGCCTTCCTGGCGAACCTGCTGACGCACTACCTGTTCGGGGGCATTCGGCTGACCGGCGGTGGCTCCAACGGCAACGGACCGTCGTTCTCCACCGCCGCGCGCATCCAGCTGGCCGCGCTGGCCGGCACCTTCCTGCTGCTCAAGGCAGCCGCGTATTGGCTTGACCGGTATTCCTTGCTGTCGAGCCAGCGCAAGCAGGACATCTTCACCGGCGCGAGCTACACCGACATCAATGCGGTCCTGCCCTCGAAACTGATCCTGATGGCGATCGCGATCATCTGTGCGGTCGCCTTCTTCGCCGGCATCGTGCTGCGGGATCTGCGGGTGCCGGCTCTGGCGACCGCGTTGATGTTGCTGTCGGCGCTGGTGATCGGCGTCGGGTGGCCGCTGGCGATGGAGCAGTTCTCGGTCAAGCCGAACGCGGCGCAGAAGGAATCCGAATACATCTCCCGCAACATCACGGCGACCGAACAGGCCTACGGTATCGGTCCAGAACAGGTCACCACCCAACCGAACTGGACGGCCGAACCGGTCAACCAGGCCTCGGTCGACGCCGACGTCCCGACGTTGTCGAATATCCGCATCCTCGACCCGAACATCGTGTCGCCGGCGTTCACGCAGCTACAGCAGCGGCAGAACTTCTACGGATTCCCCACCCAGCTGGCGTTGGACCGCTATGACATCGATGGTGAGATGCGCGATTTCGTGGTCGCGGTCCGTGAGATCGACCCCGCGCGACTGGTCGGCAACCAGACGAACTGGCTCAACAAGCACCTCGTCTACACCCACGGCAACGGATTCGTCGCCGCGCCGGCCAACCGGGTCAACCAACCCGCCTCCGACGACGTCGAGGGCGGCGGTTCGCCGGTCTTCTTCGTCAGCGACCTGTCGAACTACCAGTCCGAGGAGTACCAGGCCGAGGCGCCGATCAAGGTCACCCAGCCGCGCATCTACTTCGGTGAGCTGATCTCGCAGGTCGATCCCGACTACGCGATCGTCGGCTCCAACAACGATGAATCCCGCGAGTACGACACCCAGGACTCGACCTACACCTACCAGGGTGACGCGGGCGTCTCGCTGGGCAACTACTTCAACCGGCTGCTGTATTCGATCCGGTTCGCCGAGCGCAACTTCCTGCTCTCCGGTGAGATCAACGAGAACTCGAAGCTGCTCTACGACCGCGACCCACGCGACCGCGTGAAGAAGGCGGCGCCGTGGCTGACAGTCGACTCCAAGACGTATCCGGCAGTGATGGCCGACGGTTCGATCAAATGGATCGTGGACGGTTACACGACACTGGACAATTACCCGTACGCGCAGCGGACCTCGCTGCAGGCGGCAACGGCCGACGCGCAGGAACTGAACCAGGGCCAGACTGGGCGGACCCAGGTCAACCGGAGCGTCTCCTATGTGCGGAACTCGGTGAAGGCCACGGTCGACGCCTACACCGGCGAGGTCACGCTCTACCAGTTCGACGACCAGGACCCGGTGCTGCGGACGTGGATGAACGTCTTTCCCGGAACGGTGAAATCGCGTGGCGAATTCGACCAGCAGGAATCGCTCGCCGATCACGTCCGATACCCGGAAGATCTGTTCAAGATCCAGCGCTCGTTGCTGACGAAGTACCACGTCACCAATCCGCAGCAGTTCTTCGAGGGCAGTGACTTCTGGTCGGTGCCGTCGGACCCGACCAACGAGGACGCCGATGCACAGGGCCTCGACCAACCGCCCTACTACTTCGTGGCGTCTTCGCCGGAGAACGCGCTGCCGTCGTTCCAGCTGACCTCGGTGCTGACACGTCTGAACCGGCCCATCCTGGGTGCCTACATGACGGTGTCGTCGGATCCCGCGGACTACGGTCAGATCACCGTCAAGACCATCCCGACCAACATCCAGCGAGATGGTCCTCGGCAGGCGTTCAACCCGATGCAGCAGGACGATCGGGTGGCCGAGAGCCGACGAAATTTCCAGGGCAACGTCGACGTCATGTTCGGCAACTTGTTGACGTTGCCGGTGGGCAACAGCGGCATCCTCTATGTGGTGCCGATGTACGCCCAGGCACGCGGTGAGGGCACGTATCCGCGCCTGTTCCGGGTGATCACCCGGTACGAGAATCAGGTCGGTTATGCGCCCACCACGGCGGGTGCGCTGTCGCAGGTGGGTATCAATCCGCAGGGGGCCGCACTGGTTCCCGGTGAGACCCCGGCACAGCCGGAAACGCCTGAGCAGACCGAGCAACCGCCGGCCGGCGAACAGCAGCAGGTGACGCCGCCCGCGACGGGGTCGACACAGGAGCGCGACGCCGCGTTGCAGGCGATCAGCGAAGCGCTGGACGCTCTGGCGGAGGCGCAGAGTTCGGGGAACTTCACCGCCTACGGCGAAGCCCTCGACCGGCTGAACCAAGCGGTGCAGCAGTACGAGTCGCTGCCCAACTAGCGAAGTGAGAACCGAACAGGCCCGCGTGAGCGATGCTCACGCGGGCCAGTTCGGTTGACGGGGGTCGTCGACTGGCGGCGGGAACCGAGTCCGACCGCGGGAAACCGAGTCGGACCGCGTCAGCACGCGGACTTGCGGGACGCGCCAATCACCTGCGATAGCGCTGCCGGTACCGGCCGAGCTCGGCTTCGGTGTTGTCCGGCAGTACCGGGCTGTGATGGTGGGTGTGCGTGAGGGTCATGAAGATGGCGGTCGCGCCCGCGAACGCGCCGATCATCAACAGACCGAACACGATGGCCGGGGCGACATGGCCGCCGGCCATCGACACCAACCACAGCGCGGCGCTGGCGAAGCCGCCGAGCACCAGTAGATATCCGAGAACGCTCATCGGATGATTGCCGTGGCTCTCGTGGTGGGGCAGGTGATGAGATGCCATCGTTCCTCCTCGGTCGATCTGAGCGGTAGCCGTGAGGCCAGGATACCGTGCTGTGATATTTATCACATCGACGAAGATATTTTGGCTGTCACCGACCGTGTTCTGCGAGGTAGCGCTGCTTCTCGGCATCGCTGTCATCCGGGATCAGCGGGCTGTGCCCGAGACGCCGGGCCAGCGTGGCGTAGATGGCGCCGGCGCCGATGAGAGACGCCGCACCGGCGATTGCCGCGACCACCGCGCCACCCGTGTTGCCCTCGGCGGAGAACGTCAGCGCCAACCCGAGTGCCGGGATGATGAGCAACACCAGGAGATGGGCAACGATGCTCATCGGGTGACGATGCTCGGTGGTGCTGTGGGTGTTGCCCGAGGCGAGGCTGGTCACGGTCGGTTCTCCTTTGCTGACTCATGCCATGTGGTCCGGTCCTCACGATGCGCCCGTGGGGCAGCGTCTATCAGGGGCTTTGGGCCCAGAGCGGGTGGGTCCTCGGATGCCGGTCCGGTGGTGGCCGACCCGGGTCGATAGGGCCGTGCCGCGGTGCCGAGGATTCGGCCGATGAGCGAAGTGCTCTGTGTCAAGTGTCCTGTGTCACAGCGCAATTCGAGCGCGTCTGTGGCCCGGCGGATGGCCACCGGGGGCGATTTGCACCGGCCGCATACCGGTGTGTAACGTGGTGTTCACCAACGCGGGGTGGAGCAGCTCGGTAGCTCGCTGGGCTCATAACCCAGAGGTCGCAGGTTCAAATCCTGTCCCCGCTACCACGTCGAGAACCCCACCCGGGTACGCCCGGGTGGGGTTCTTGCTCGTTCGGTGGCACTCTCGCTCCCTCTGGCCGCCATCGATGGGCGCGAGCGGGAGTGCAACGACGGGGCTGGCAGCGTTGGTATCCGCTGGTGGGGGAGGCGATTTCGTGTCGCACCGGCGAATGTGTACAGTGGTGTCCGCAGCGCGGGGTGGAGCAGCTCGGTAGCTCGCTGGGCTCATAACCCAGAGGTCGCAGGTTCAAATCCTGTCCCCGCTACCACATCGGGAAGGCCCCGGAAGCCATGCTTCCGGGGCCTTCCGTTATCTGGGGATCATCCCGGCTGCGGGCCCGTCAGTCCCGGTAGTCGTGAAGGTAGTGGCCGACCTCGCCGGTGGTGTTCTCGGGAACCAGTGGGTCGTGGTGCATCTTCTTGGTCATCACGGTGAGAATCGCCGCCGCGGCCACGAAGAAGCCGAGCGCCGCGACACCGGTCGCCAGTGCGCCGGCCGTCGTCTCGGCGAGCAGGACGATCCATATGCCGCCCAGGGCGAAGCCGAGGAGCATGAACAGATAACCGAGTACTGCGACCTCGTGAAAACCGTGGTCGGTGTGATGGAGGGTGAACATCGCCGTCATCTCCTTCGTGAGACTTCCTTCCGCTCCACTTCCGACTATACCCCTATGGGTATATGCCGAAGCTGTTCTGTGCGACACAACAGCGGGAGGTGCTCTGTGCCAGAAAGGCGTTCGCGCTACCGTTGCGCACCAACGCGAGCCGGCGGAGAACTCGCACCTGGACTACCGACACGGTGAACGCCACGCCCGACGTCAGTGATCTCGGGAGCGACCTCGGCCGGTAGCGACAGCCGGAATCACGAATTGCCGGGAGACCAGGTAGGCCATGCGCCGGCCGGCACTCGTCGCGCCGCCGAGGTCGTCGCGGTCTTGGATCGCCACCCACCACAGTCCGAGCAGGGGGAAGTTCGTCGCGGCGACGACGCCGTAGAACGCGGACTGATCCATGTGCTGACGATAGTCGCCTCGCTGTTCGGTGCGTGGCATCGTGTGCACTGCTCACCACAGGTTTCTGCCGTTATGGCCGTTCCGTGGCCTCGACTCAGTCGGTCCGCTCGAGCGCCGCTTTTGATCCGACGCAGGTCCTTGGTGTTGGCGCGGCGCATCGCAGCGCCCAGGAACGGGGCGACGACGGCTCCGAAGCCCGTCGGCGCCCCGCGGTTGCGCAGCGACATTCGTGTGGAGTCCGGCGCCACCGGCTCCCACTCGTAGATGGTCTCCATCTCGAACGGCCCGTCACTGGTGCGCATGACGAAGCGCCGGTCGGCCACCAGCTCGACCACGTCGTAGGTGTACTCGAGTCGGCGGCCGAGGAAGTGCGCGACGAAGGCGATCCTCGACCCGACCGCCAGCGGCGGCGCGGTGAGCAGTCGGGACGATTCGATGTTGGCGTACCACCGTGTGGCGTTCGCCGGGTCCCGGGCAAAAGCCGCGACCGTGTGGACCGGCCGGCGAATGGTGATGTGAGTGGTGACGTCGACCATTGCGCACCTGCCGTACGAACTCATCGAATGATCTGCCCACCATGGTCGCAGGCCGTGACGTGGTTCAGGCGCGGATCGCCGCAACCGAGTAGACGCCGGCGTCGGGGCAGGTGCACCTCCACCTGAGAACTGTCGACGCCGGCGGCACGGAGGATCTCCTCGACAGCGCCGATCACCTCCTGCGCGCCGACGGACCCGCCCGGCCGCAGCTCCTGACGCACATCGACGACTTTCTGACCTGATGGGAGCCCGGTGCCGTCGGTGGCACTGTGCGGCCCGAACCGGACGGGCAGGATGGAGGTCATGACTCGGACCGAGCGCTTCACCTTCACCGGATCCACGGGCACGCAACTGGCCGCCCGGCTCGACCGACCGGAGGACGATCCCCGCGCCTATGCATTGTTCGCACACTGCTTCACCTGTTCGAAGGATGTGATGGCCGCATCCCGGATCAGTCGACGTCTGGTGGAGCGTGGTTTCGGGGTGCTGCGGTTCGACTTCACCGGCCTGGGGGCCAGCGACGGGGAGTTCGCCAACACCACGTTCACCTCCAACGTCGAAGACCTCGTCCTCGCGTCAGAGGCGCTCGGCGCCCGACACGCGGCGCCGCGGCTGCTGATCGGACACAGTTTCGGTGGTGCCGCCGCGTTGGCCGCGGCCCCGCGTCTGCCCGACATCACCGCCGTCGTCACGATCGCCGCGCCGTTCGACCCGGGGCAGATCCGGCACGTCTTCTCCGACGACGCGCTGCGGCAGATCCGCGAGCAGGGCAAGGCGGAAGTGACCCTGGCCGGGCGGACCTTCACGGTGGGTGCCGAGCTGCTCGCCGACGCCGACGAACAACACCTCGAGGCCACGTTGCCCGACCTCGGCCGCGCATTGTTGGTGATGCATGCGCCCCTCGACAAGGTTGTCGACATCGACAACGCCCGACGGATCTACACCGCGGCGCGGCATCCGAAGAGCTTCGTCGCCCTCGACGGCGCCGACCACCTGCTCAGCAAGCACGCGGACGCCGAATATGCCGCCGACGTATTGGCCGCGTGGGCGTCGCGCTACCTCCCCGAGGTTCAGGCGCCGGAGTCCGAATCACCACCCGGCGGGAGCGTGCTCGTCGAGGAGTCCGATCGCGGACACCTCACCCAGAGCATCCAGGCCGGCCGGCATTTCTGGGTCGCCGACGAACCCCTCGGCGTGGGTGACGACCTCGGACCGACTCCCTACGACCTGTTGTTGGCCGCGGTGGGCACGTGTACGTCGATGACGTTGCGGATGTATGCCGACCGCAAGAACCTGCCGCTCGACCATGTCTCTGTGCAGCTGCGGCACCGCCGCAGCCACGCCGAGGACTGTGCCGACGCCCAGGGTCGACCCTGCCGGATCGAACACATCGACCGGGAGATCCGCCTGACCGGTCCGCTCGACGACGATCAGACCAGGCGCCTGGGGGAGATCGCCGACCGGTGCCCGGTGCACCGGACCGTCACCGGACAGCTCGAGGTGAAGACCAACGTCACCAGAAAGGACTCGACGACACCGTAGCGCGGTCGATCGACGCCGCCTTTGAGGTCCGTCACCAGGGTGCGACCATGGTGAATGTGCAGATAACCAGCGAGCAGCAGTTGCGCGAGATCGTCGGGCACCCGCACCAGAAGGTGATCGACAAGGTGCGTCCCACGCTGCATCAGGTACACGTGTCGTGGCTGGCGGCCTGTCCGATGGTCTTCCTGGCCACCGCCGACGCGTCCGGACGGATGGACGTCTCTCCGAAGGGCGACCCGGCCGGCAAGATCGTGCACGTCATCGACTCCCACCGCGTCGCGATCCCCGAACGGCCCGGCAACCGCCGCATCGACGGCTACCTCAACGTCCTGCAGAATCCACACGTGGGTCTGGTCGCGTTGATCCCCGGCCGGGGAGACACGCTGCGCATCAACGGGGCCGCCCGCATCGTCGACGACGGCGACTACTTCGATGCCCTGGCAGTCAAGCAGATCCGGCCGCTGCTGGCGCTGGAAGTCGACGTCGAGGAGGTGTTCTTTCACTGCGCCAAGGCGTTCCTCCGCTCCGACCTGTGGCGTCCGGAGACCTGGGAACCCGATGCGCTGCCGAGCACGGCCAAGATCACCAAAGCGCTGATGCCGGAACTGGACGAGACCGAACTCGAGAAAGCCTATGCCGAGCCCGAGTTCCGGAAGTGGCTGTATTGAATCCGAGATCGAATCCGAGCCCCGGGGTCTGCCCAGGCGGCGGCGACCTTTCGGCGCAGCGTGCCGACCGCTGAGCGCGCAGTCGCTGAACCAACGCCGTGGCAACGGTCACATCGATAACCTCGAAGCGGAACCGCGCACCCCGCGTGCGCTGGACGAGCAGAGAGGGATGACACGGCTATGGGGCGATACAGCGACGCGTTCGCAGCTGCGCGAGACGACCGGGAGACGTTCTGGCTCGATGCCGCCGGCGCCGTCGACTGGGTGAGTGCTCCGACTCATGCCCTCGACGATGCCGACGCGCCGCTGTACCGATGGTTCCCGGATGCCACGCTGAACACGTCCTACAACGCGCTCGACCGGCATGTCGACGCAGGTCACGGCGATCGCACCGCCCTGATCTGGGATTCGGCGATGGTGGGGGAGGTGCGGACATTCACCTACGCCGAGTTGCTCGACGAGGTGTCGCGCTTCGCCGGCGTGCTGTCGGCCGCCGACGTATCGGCAGGTGACCGGGTGGTGATCTACATGCCGATGATCCCGGAGGCTGCGATCGCGATGCTCGCCTGTGCCCGCATCGGTGCGGTGCACTCGGTGGTGTTCGGCGGCTTCGCCGCGCCGGAACTCGCGACCCGCATCGACGACGCCGAACCGGTGGCCATCGTGACCGCGTCCGGGGGCCTCGAGCCCGGGCGGACCGTCGAGTACCTGCCGATGGTGGAAAAGGCCGTCGAACTCGCTGCCTCACCTCCGGCGACGGTGATCGTGAAGGATCGCGACGAGATCACCGGAAGCGCGGCCGACCACGCCGGCTGGTTGGACTGGGACGCCGAGATGGCCGATGCCGCGCCGGCGGGTCCGACCACAGTGGCGGCGACCGACCCGCTCTACATCCTCTACACCTCGGGCACCACCGGAAAGCCGAAAGGCGTGGTCCGCGACAACGGCGGACACGCGGTCGCGCTGACCTGGTCGATGCGCAACATCTACGACATCGGCGCCGGCGATGTGTGGTGGACCGCGTCGGATGTCGGCTGGGTCGTCGGCCACTCCTACATCGTGTACGGACCGCTGCTGGTCGGCGCGACGACCGTCATGTACGAGGGCAAACCGGTGGGCACTCCCGACGCCGGCGCGTTCTGGCGGGTCGTCGCCGACCACAAGGTCGCTGCGCTGTTCACCGCGCCGACCGCGATCCGGGCCATTCGCAAGGCCGACCCGGACGCCCTCGAACTCGGAAAGTACGACACGTCCACGCTGCGTACGTTGTTCGCCGCGGGTGAGCGTCTGGACCCGGACACCTTCGAATGGGCCGGCGCCACACTCGGTGTGCCGGTGGTCGATCACTGGTGGCAGACCGAGACCGGCTGGGCGATCGCCGCGAATCTCCGTGGGCTGGAACCCATGCCGATCAAGGCGGGCTCGCCGACGGTGCCGGTTCCCGGGTACCACGTCGGCATCGTCGACGCCGAGGGAAAGCAGCTCGGTCCGGGGGAGGAGGGCAACATCGTCATCGAGTTGCCCCTGCCGCCGGGAACACTTGCCGGCCTGTGGCGCGACGAGGAGCGCTACCGGAAGTCCTATCTCTCCGCATTCGACGGCTACTACCTGACCGGCGACTCCGGGTACGTCGATGCCGACGGTTATGTCGTCGTCCTGGGCCGCTCCGACGACGTGATCAACGTTGCCGGACACCGGTTGTCGACAGGCAGCATCGAGGCGGTCGTCGCGTCGCACCCGGCGGTGGCGGAGTGTGCGGTGATCGGCATCCACGACGACCTGAAGGGGCAACGGCCGAGCGGTTACGTGGTCCTCAAGGCCGGTGCCGACATCGAGGCCGACACGCTCCGTGGCGAATTGGTGGCGCTGGTCCGCAATGAGATCGGTGCCGTCGCGACGTTCCGCGACGTGACCGTGGTGCCCGCGCTGCCCAAGACCCGCTCGGGCAAGATCCTGCGCAAGACGATGCGGCAGATCGCCGACCACGAGGAGTACACCGTGCCGTCGACGATCGAGGATCCCGACGTGCTGGCAGACCTGGCCAAGCAACTCGGCGGCTGAGCGCCGACGCTGACGGCGCCTGCCAGGTGCCTGCCACGGTACCCGCAGACCTAGTGCTCCCACCCCGGTCAGGGACCGCACGGGGCCGGCCCCACGAATGAGTGGGCCGGCCTTTGGCCGTTCTGAACGCCCGACCATGGAAGCGCTCCCACATCCGCTGACCGTGATCTTCTCGGGGGTTGACATCCGGTTGTGATGTACACCATAGTGATTGTGCAGCGGGAGTGGAAGCGCTCTCACAACCAGGAGGGCGGACGACATCGTCCGGTCCTGACAGTCACCAACCCGTCGGTCAGAGGAGCAATCACGTGCAACGGAAATCCAAGCTGCGGTCCCGGACAGCGGCGCTCGGCGCGACCGCGGTCGTCGTCGGTGGCCTGATTGCCGCCTGTGGGGGTGGGGATCAGGGGCAGTCGACGCTCGGCAAGGATGACACCCTGACCATCACCACGTTCGGCGATTTCGGCTATGCGGACGCAATCGATCAGTGGAATTCGGACCCGGACAGTCCGTTCCAGGTCGAGGAGACGCGCATCTCGCAGTGGGACACCTGGAAGCAGACGCTCACCTCGAACCTGCAGGCCGGCACCGGACTCACCGACATCGTCGCCATCGAGGGGGATGCGATGCCGCAATTCCTCACCGATGGTGCGTCGGAGCAATTCGTCGACCTCACCGATCCATCCCTCGACGACCGATGGGTGTCGTACAAATACGAGGACGGTCAGACGGCCGACGGCAAGCAGATCGGATACCCGACCGACGCCGGACCGGAAGCCATCTGCTACCGAGCCGACCTGTTCCGTCAGGCAGGGTTCCCATCCGATCGGGACTCGGTTGCGCAAATGTTCGGGACCTGGGACAGCTACTTCGATTACGGAGAGCAATTCGTCCAGCAGGTGCCCACGTCGAAGTGGTACGACTCCAGCGGATCGATCGCCCAGGCGATGCTCAACCAGGTCGAGTATCCATTCCAGACCAGCGACAACGACGTCGACGTCGACAACCCGGGTCTCAAGGATGTGTACACGACGGTCGCCGAGTACTCGCCGACCCTGTCGACGCGTGCCGTGCAGTGGAGTGATGACTGGAAGTCCAACTTCACCAACAACGGCTTCGCGACGATGCCGTGTCCGGGGTGGATGTTCGCCAACATCAAGGAGTCTGCGCCCTCGGTGACCGGATGGGACATCGCCAACGTGTTCCCCGGAGGGGGCGGCAACTGGGGTGGATCGTTCCTCGCGGTGCCCGTCCAGTCTCAGCATCACGAGCAGGCACAGCAATTCGCCAACTGGCTCACCGACACCCAGCAACAGGTGAGTGCGTTCAACGTCGCCGGCGCCTATCCCGCGAACCTGGCCGCCGAGGAGCAACTGAGCGCGACCAACACGCCTGATCCGTATTTCTCCGATGCGCCGACGTCGCAGATCCTCGCTGATCGTGCGCAAGCGGTGCCGGTGGGTGTTCCCTACAAGGGTGACAAGTACTCCGACATCTTGGGTCTGCTGCAATCGGCCATCCAGCGCGTGGACGAAGGTCAGTCACCTGAGGCGTCCTGGCAGACCTTCACCCAGGCCGTCGGAAATCTGGATTGATGACATGACTGTGCTCCCCAACGAGATTCGACGTCCCGCCGGGGGCGCGGAGGGCCCGGCCTCGGCTCCAAGCCCCTCCGGCCGATCCGGCCGATCGTCGAAGATCACTCGCCGGCAACGTCTCACCCGCCTCGACCGGTCGGTCTCTCCCTATCTGTACATCCTCCCGTTCTTCCTGGTGTTCGCCGTGATCGGGCTGTACCCCATGCTGTACACGGGGTACCTCTCGTTTTTCTCCTGGCCGCGGTTCGCGGCCGAACACGGGAGCGCGGTGGGGTTCGACAACTATCGCCACGTGTTGACCGACCCGGTGTTCCACAAGGCGCTGGTGAACACGATCGGCATCTTCGCGCTGTCGTCGATCCCGCAGATCGTCATCGCGACGATCATCGCCGCACTGCTCGACACCGGCTTGCGCGGCAGGTCGTGGTGGCGGATGAGCGTACTCATCCCGTTTGTGGTCGCACCGGCCGCTGTCGCGCTGATCTTCGGCTCGCTGTTCGCCGACAAGTCGGGTCTGGTGAACGATGTGCTGACCGGTGTCGGGTTGCCGGCGGTGTCCTGGCACGGTGACCGGATGGCCAGTTGGACTGCGATCGCCACGATGATCAACTGGCGCTGGACCGGCTACAACACACTCATCCTGCTGGCCGCCATGCAGGCCATACCTCGTGATCTGTACGAGGCCGCCTCGATCGATGGTGCCGGCAGCGTCCGGAAGTTCGTGCACGTCACCCTGCCCTCGATCCGGGCGACGATGATCTTCGTCATCGTCACCTCGACGATCGGTGGGCTGCAGATCTTCACCGAACCAAGACTTTTCGACACCAACCTGCAGCATCAGGGGGGCGCGAACCATGAGTATCTGACGCTTGCGATGTACGTGTTCAACACCGCCAACAGTGCGACCGACCCGTATCCTCGTGCAGCGTCGGCGGCCTGGCTGCTGTTCGGGTTGATCGTGGCGTTCGCGCTGGTGAACTTCTTCATCACCCGTGCCGTGCACAGGAGGTCCGCACGATGACCCGCCGTCCCGGATTTCTCGTCTACGGTCTGCTCGGAGCCTTTGTGCTCGGTTCGGTGTTCCCGCTCTACTGGTCGTTCGTCATCGGCTCGGTGACGTCGCAACGTGCCGCCGAGACACCGCCGCCGCTGTATCCCGGCGGGCATTTCCTGGAGAACGCCCAACGCGTCTTCACCCGCATCGACTTCTGGTCGGCGCTGGCCAACTCGATCATCGTCTCCGCGGTTGCGGCCGTCTCGGTGGTGGCGTTCTGCACCCTCGCGGGCTACTCGTTCGCCAAACTGAGCTTCCGCGGCAGCAACGCCCTGATGGTGTTCGTGGTGCTCACCATGGCCATCCCGCCGCAACTCGCGCTCATCCCGATGCTCAAGGAGTTCAGCAATCTCGGGTTGACCGGCACCCGCCTCGCGGTGGTGTTGCCATGGTTGGTCACCGCCTTCGGCGTGTTCTTCATGCGGCAGTACCTCAGCACCGCGATCCCCGATGAACTCATGGACGCCGCCCGCGTCGACGGGTGCTCCATGCTGCGCACGTTCTGGACGGTCGCCGTCCCGGCGGCCCGTCCCGCGATGGCGATCCTCGCACTGTTCACCTTCATGCAGGCGTGGACCGATTTCATGTGGCCGTTGCTGATCTTGCAGGGTTCGGATGTTCAGACCCTGCAGACCGCGCTCGACCAGCTGAAGATCGCGCCGGGACAGGGACTGAGCGACATGGCGTTACTGCAAGCCGGCACCATCCTGGCGACGGTGCCGCTGCTACTCCTGTTCATCGCGACCGGACGCCACCTGGTGACCGGCATCATGCAAGGGGCCGTCAAAGGATGACCACGACACTGCACTTTCCCGACGGGTTCCTCTGGGGCTCGGCCACCGCGTCCTACCAGATCGAGGGCGCCCACGACATCGACGGTCGCACACCGTCGATCTGGGACACGTTCACGCGCGTCCCCGGAGCAATCCTGAACGGCGACAACGGCGACGTGGCCTGCGACCACTACCACCGGATGCCCGCCGACATCGCCCTGTGCACGCAGCTCAATCTGAATGCCTACCGTTTCTCGGTGGCATGGCCACGCGTGCGGCCCGATGCGGGGCCGGCGAACCAGAAGGGACTCGACTTCTATGCCCGCCTGGCCGACGAACTGCTCGACGTCGGCATCACCCCGTGGTTGACCCTGTACCACTGGGATCTGCCGCAGGTTCTCGAGGACGCCGGAGGGTGGACCAACCGTGACACCGCCTACCGCTTCGTCGACTACGCCTTGACGGTGTTCGACGCCCTGGCGGACCGGGTGGATCACTGGACCACCCTCAACGAACCGTGGTGCTCGGCGTTCCTCGGCTACACCAGTGGCCAGCACGCGCCCGGCCGACAAGAGGGCGTGGCCGGCCTCGTGGCCGCCCACCACCTGATGCTGGGTCACGGTCTGGTCGTCGACGAACTCCGCCGGCGCGGTGCGACACCGGACAACGGCAAGCAGGTGGGGATCACGCTGAACCTCACGGTTCCCACACCCATCAACCCAGGCGACCCCGACGACCTCGACGCGGCACGTCGGCTCGACGCCTTCAGCAACCGGGTCTTCTGCGACCCGCTGTTCGCCGGCCGCTATCCCGACGACATCGCCGCTGATGTATCAGGGCTGACCTTTCAGGGCAGGCCATGGACCGACGCGATTGCCGACGGCGACCTCGAGGTCATCGCACAACCCATCGACGCCCTGGGGGTGAACTTCTACCACGGAGACGGCGCAAGTGCCTCTGCCCGCACCGATCTGCTCGGCGACGAGGTGTTGACACCCCCTCGGGCCGCATCGCCGGCCCAACCGGACGGACGACGTATCACCTTCCCGCGGAGGGGGTTGCCCGTCACCGGCATGGGATGGGAGGTGCAGCCCGCGGCGCTGACCGAGTTGCTGCTGCGGCTGCGCGACGAGTACGCGGTGCCGCCGATCTACATCACCGAGAACGGGGCGGCGTACCCGGACGTGGTGACGCCCGATGGTGCGGTGCACGATGAGCAACGCAGGTCGTTCATCGATCTGCACGTTCGTGCCCTGCATGACGCCATCGCCCGCGGCGTGGACGTTCGGGGGTACTTCGTGTGGACGCTGCTCGACAACTTCGAGTGGGCATGGGGTTACTCGCAGCGCTTCGGCATCGTCCATGTCGACTACGCGACGCAGCAGCGGACACCCAAGGACAGTGCGTTGTGGTTTGCCGGCGTGGCCGCCGCGAACGCGTTGCCCGAGAGCCGGGGAGGCGACACATGACCGGCGCCGAATCGCGTGACGCGTCACCCACGCTCGATGAGGTGGCACGGTTGGCCGGTGTGAGCCGAGCAACTGCTTCCCGTGCAGTCAACGGTGGCAGCCGGGTGAGTCCGCGCGCCCAGCAGGCGGTTGCCGAGGCCGTGCACCGGCTCGGCTACACACCCAACCAGGCCGCGCGGTCTCTGGTGACCAGGCGAACGCAGTCCGTGGCGCTGGTGGTCCCCGAACCCGACGAGCGAGTCTTCGCCGACCCGTTCTTCGCCCGAACCGTGCACATCGTCACGCGGGAGCTCTCCGCACACGATTACCAGGTGGTCCTGTTGCTCGCGGGCGGGGACGACCAGGAGTCGCGCATGTTGCGGTTCCTGGGCAACAGGCAGGTCGACGGTGCCATCGTCGTCTCCCACCACCGTGGCGACAGCCTGCCCGACCACCTGTCCGATCTCGGACTGCCGAGCGCGTTCATCGGCCGTCCGTGGAGCAACAGCGACCGGCTCTCGTGGGTGGACACCGACAACGTGGCGGGCGGCCTCGAGGCCACTCGGCTGCTCATCGACCGGGGGTGTCGCCGTATCGCGACCATCGCCGGACCGACCGACATGACTGCTGGCGTCGATCGCCTCGACGGATGGAAACAGGCGATGCAATCGGCGGGACGCCGCCCCGACGCCATCGGGTACGGCGACTTCACTCCGGAGGGCGGAGCGTATGCGTGTCGTCAGCTGCTCGAGGCTCATCCTGACCTCGACGGCATCGTCGTCGCATCGGATCTGATGGCGGTCGGCGCGATGGAGGTCCTGGCCGCCGCCGGTAAGCAGATCCCGCGCGACATCGCGATCACCGGCGCCGACGACCTCGGAGTCGCCGAACGCACCGACCCGCCGCTGACCACCTTGCGCAACCCATTGTCGGAGATGGCGGCCGAGGCGGTCACCTTGCTGCTCGGCCAGCTCGACGGCGGCTCGGCCGCACCCCGTCGAGTCGTCTTCGCCCCTACCTTGATCCGCCGGGCCTCCGCGTGAGACCGGCCCGAAACCGACTGGAGCACATCACATGGCCACCGTTACCTTCGAGAACGTCCGACGTAGCTATCCCGGTAGTGACCGGCCCGCGGTCGACCGCCTCGACCTCGACATCGCAGACGGCGAACTGTTGGTACTCGTCGGACCCTCCGGCTGCGGGAAGTCGACCACCCTGCGCATGCTCGCCGGACTCGACGACAACGACGACGGCCGCATCTTCATCGGCGACCGCGATGTCACTTCTGTACCGCCCAAGGACCGCGATATCGCGATGGTCTTCCAGAACTACGCGCTGTACCCGCACATGACGGTTGCCGAGAACATGGGGTTCGCACTGCGTCTGGCGAAGATCGGCAAGGCCGAGCGGGCGAGTCGGGTGGCCCGGGCGGCGGAGATGCTGGATCTGACCGCGTACCTCGACCGCAAACCCAAGGCGTTGTCCGGCGGACAACGGCAGCGGGTCGCGATGGGCCGGGCCATCGTTCGCTCACCCCAGGTGTTCTGCATGGACGAACCGTTGTCCAACCTGGACGCGAAGATGCGGGTACGTACCCGCACCGACATTGCGGCGCTACAGGCCGAGCTCGGCGTCACCACGGTGTACGTCACGCATGACCAGGTCGAGGCGATGACGCTCGGCTCCCGGGTGGCGGTGATGCGGGACGGGGTGATCCAGCAGGTCGACACACCGCTGGCCCTCTACGACCGCCCCGCCAACGAGTTCGTGGCAGGATTCATCGGCTCGCCGCAGATGAATCTGCTGCCGGGAGTCGCAACCGACGGCGGAGTTCGCCTCGCGGATGACGTGATACCGCTACGGACGGGGGTACGCGGGCCGGTCACCGTGGGGATCCGGCCCGAGGACTGGACGGTAACGAGCGACCCGTCGCGCGGACTCGGCGCACAGGTGACGCTTGTCGAAAAGCTCGGGTCCGACAGTTACGTGTACGCCGCCACCGAGATCGACGGACGTCGGCAGACCGTGGTGGTCCGTGCGCCCGCTCGCGGGACCACCGCCACAGGGGACCTCATCCGACTCACCGCCGACCCCGAACGAGTGCACCTCTTCGACTCGGTGACGGGTCGGCGAGTCGACTGAGCTTGTCGGTGCCACCGGCCCGACAGCGGTAGGCGAACCCGGCCAAGCAATTCGGCGGTTGAGCGAGGGTCAGCGCACGTGTCGCGGCGCCCACGGCGGTGAGTCGGCGAACTGCTGCAAGCCGTCTGTCACGGCGGTGATCTGAGCTCGGATCGGTGCGGGTGCGTCGGCGGTCGTGGCCATCTCGGCGACCTGAGCGGCGACCTGCTTGGCCGTCGATTCGACACCGGAACCGACGGCCTCGCCGACCTGCAAGGCTGCCTTCTGTGCCCGTTCGACGGTCGGCAGGACGTCGGGTGCCGCCAATGCGGCGCGGTGACGGCCTCGGCTCTGCGCCGAAGGCGTGGCCGTGCGGAGCTTCTGGTCGTGGATCTTGATCGCCTTGTCGACGCCACCCGCGATGGCGCCGATGATCGGCGGACCCCAGATCAAGGGGATGCCGGTCACCAGAGTGCCGACGGCGCCGCCGATGGCGATACCGATCAGGGCTCCGCCGAACGCCGGCAGCGGCCCGCCCGCGAACCCGATGGCGGCCCCGATCACACCGCCGACAAGCCCAGTCGCGACGCCGATCGGGAAGGCGACGAACACTCCGAGTGCTGTCCCGATCGGGACGCCGATCAGACCGCCGATGGCTGCGGCCTCGGCGATCTGTGCTTGTTCCGTCGGGGTGAACGTCCATTGATCGGCGGCCGGCGCCGCCGCGAGTGTGCGCGAGGACAGCAGCGATCTCGGTACCCACGCGACGTCGGGCACACCTGGCGCCGCAGTGAACGACCGGACCGGAACCGGGACCAGTCCGGGTGCCGGTGCGCTCTGCGACACCGACGCCACCGGGGCAATGTCCGCCGGCAGCATGGCGTTCGCCGCGGTTGCCTGGCCGGCGCCGCTGAACGACACGGCAGCGCTCACCGAAACGGCAGCAGCGAGCCCCTTGACCGACATGATGCCGACACGTTCCATCCCCACAAGATCCCCCGACCTCTGTTCTATCGACGCCCGTTGCCACGGATGACCCGGCGGCGATCGCTTCTCACATGACGCGGTGACGGTACCGATCGCGCGGGGCCCAGACCAGCCGGGTCGTTCACGCAGACGACGGCCGGTGAGCGGTAGGGTGTCGACGGGTGATGGATCTCGCCCGGACCGGATCGGCATGCCCACCGGGTCCGAACCGCCGCCGGCTGATAGTTCCTGGTCCGACAGACGGATGGGCTGATGCATGGGTCACGACCACGGTGCGGGCGACACCTCGCCCGATCAGCTGCCCGATCAGCTGCCCGATCAGCTGCCCGATCAGCTGCCCGCCGAACCGTCTGACGACGCGCACGCCGAGCTGCCCGTCGATCCCGACACCGTGCGGCCACTGCACCTGCGACCGGCGGCCATCCTCTGGGTCCTGCTGGGTGGTGCGTGCGGAACGGGACTGCGTTACTGGGTGGAAGAACTGCTCCCACACCACGACACCGGCTGGCCGTGGGGGACGTTCACGGTCAATCTCATCGGCGCGTTCGCGCTCGGTGTCCTCCTCGAAGGGCTTGCGCTGTCCGGCGAGGACGCCGGCTGGCGTCGGCGGTGGCGCCTGCTGCTCGGCACGGGGTTGTGCGGCTCCTTCACCACCTACAGCAGCTTCGCGTTGGAGATGTCGCTGCTCTCGCATCGGGGAGCGGTCCCGCTCGCAGTGGGATATGGGCTCGCGAGCGTGATCGCCGGTGTCGCCTGCGCGTGGGTGGGGATCGCGGTCGCCGGTGCGGTGCTACGCCGACGGGCGGGTGAGGTGTCGTGATCGTCCTCGCGGTGATGGCCGCCGGTGCGCTGGGTGCGGGCGCGCGGTTCGTGCTCGACGGTGTCATCAAGAGCCGGCGATCGACAACCCTTCCGTGGGCGACGCTGGCGATCAACATCAGTGGCTCGTTCCTGCTGGGGCTGATCGCCGGCGCCGTCATGTTCGGCACCCTCGACGCGGATATCCAGACGGTGGTGGGTACCGGATTCTGTGGTGGATACACCACTTTCAGCACCGCGAGCTTCGAAACCGTTCGCCTGGCGGAGCAACGGCGGTCGGTGGTGGCGGTGGCCAACGCCCTGGCCTCGGTGCTGGGCAGTGCGGTGGCGTGCGCTTCGGGTCTGATACTTGCGTGGGCGGTGTGATCGATGTCGAGCGAGAGGGATGGCGATGAGTGACGATGGCATCGACTACGGGCTGCGGCCGGGTGATCCGCCGCTGCGTCGCCGCCTCCGAGGGCCGGAAGCGAGCCGGCCCGCGCAGGCGAGTCTGGTGATCGGCTGGGATCGGTCGCCCGCGAGCGTCGCCGCCGTGCGCTACACCGCCGATCTGGCCCGTCGGCTCGACGCCCATGTGCACGTGGTCCATGTGGTCGACATCGACGATCTCCCCATCGATCCGGATGCCCCCGACTGGGGTGAGCAGCTCCGTGCGACGGTGGATGCGGACGCTGCCGATGCCAAAGACCTTCTCGACAGCCTCGCGGCGTCGTGGACCTATCACAGCGGTCACGGCGATCCGGCGCAGTTGCTGGCCACCGTGGCCGATCGCTACAGCGCGCTGATGGTGGTCATCGGCAGCCCGCGCGGCGGACTGCTGTCGTATCTGGATTCGATGCTGCGGCAGTCGGTGTCGCGGCAGATGATCGGCAACCGAAAGACACCGCTGCTGCTGGTGCCCGCCGACTTCGCGCCGCTACGCGGGCAGGGCGAGTGAGTGCGCAGCCACCGCAGGTGAGTAACCGCTGCTGTCGTGTAAGAATTGCTGGTCGAGTAGGTCCGAGCCGCTAGGCGAGGATCGTATCGAGACCCCAGGACGTCCACCGTCTACTTCAGCTCGGCGCTGCTCTTGTTCAGCACCCGACGGGCGATGATGAGGTTTTGGATCTGCTGGGTGCCCTCGAAGATGTCCAGGATCTTCGAGTCGCGGGCCCACTTCTCCACCAGCAGTCGCTCCGAATAGCCGAGCGTGCCGGTCAGTTCCACCACCTTGTTGGTGATATCGGTGCCGGTGCGGCCGGCCTTGGCCTTCGACATCGACGCCTCGAGCGAATTCGGCTCGGAGTTGTCGGCCATCCACGCCGCGCGCATCGTATGCAGATACGCGGCCTCGAAATCCGACTCCATCCGGATGAATTCGGCTGCGGCGGCATGCTGGTCGGCGGCGGGGCGATCGTAGTCGATCTCGACGCCGGCCTCCTCGAGAATGCGGCGCAGTTCCTCGAGCGCCGCACGTGCCACGCCGACCGCCATACCCGCGACCATCGGACGCGTGTTGTCGAAGGTCTGCATGACACCGCCGAAGCCCTTCTTGGTGTCGACCTCCGGCGAGCCGAGCAGGTTGTCCTTCGGGATGCGGCAGTTCTCGAAGCGGATCACCGCGGTGTCGGAGACACGGATGCCGAGTTTGTGTTCGAGGCGCACCACTTCGACGCCCGGGTGTTCGCGCGGCACCACGAAACTCTTGATCGCCGCACGCCCGAGGCTCTTGTCGACCGAGGCCCACACCACGATGTGGGTGGCCCGCGAACCGGCGGTGACGAAGATCTTCTCGCCGTTGAGGACGTACTCGTCACCGTCGAGCGTGGCTGTGGTCGACACCGCCGCGGAGTCGGATCCGAAGCTCGGTTCGGTGATGGCCATCGCGGCCCACACCTTGCCGAACCGCTTGAGTTGCTCGTCGGTGGCGACGGCGGCGATCGCGGCGTTGCCCAGGCCCTGATACGGGATGGTCAGCATGAGACCGACATCGCCCCAGGACGTTTCCATCGTGTTGATGACCGACTGCATGTTGCCGCCGTTGACCACCGCACCCTCGGGGCGTGACTTGGCCGACTTCTGCTGGCTACGACCACCGTCGGCGCCGGCGCCGGCCTGACCCGCCTCGGCCAGGCCGTCGTAGAGGCTGGCGAGCGTGTCGAGCTCGACGGGGTAATCATGTTCGCGCAGATCGTATTTCCGCGAGATCGGACGGAAGATCTCGGCGGCGGCCTGATGGGCCTGATCGATCGTCGCGTTCAGCTTCTTGGGAAGTTCGAGATTGATGCTCATGTCGTTGGTGTCCTCACCGATCGTCGCGTCCTAGAGGACGACGATGCCCTCGCCGATACCTGCGCCACGTAGATCGCGGTACCACCGCTCCACCGGATGCTCCTTGGTGAACCCGTGGCCGCCGAGCAACTGCACGCCGTCGAGGCCGATCTGCAGACCTTTGTCGATGGTCAGCTTGCGGGCCAACGCCGCCTCGCGTGCATAGGACAAGCCCTGTTCGGCGCGGGCCGCGCCGCGTAGCGTCACCAGGCGGATGGAGTCGACCTCGGTGGCGATGTTGGCGACCATGAACGCCACTGCCTGCCGGTTGGAGATCGGCTCGCCGAACGCCTCACGCTCGTTCACGTACGGGATCACGTAGTCGAGCACGGCCTTCGCCGTCCCGGCGGCCAGCGCCGACCAGCCCAGCCGTGACAGCCGTACCACGTCGCGGTAGGCCGAGAACGCGGCCTCGCCGTCGGCTCCGCCGAGCAGGGCCGACTCGGGGACGGCCACGTCCTGCAGCAACAGTCGGCCCATCCCGGCGGCGCGCACACCCATGCCGGGATCGGCTTCGACGATCAGGCCCTTGCTGTCGGATTCGACGATGAACAGCGCGGGACGTCCGTCGAGCTGTGCGCCGACGAGGAACAGCTCCGAGGACCCGGCGGCCGGGACGAACGACTTCACGCCATTGAGACGGTATCCGCTCGGCACACGGGTGGCCTTGGTGCCGAGGTCGAAGGCGTCGAACAGCGGCCGGGGTTCGGCGATGACGACCGCCGACTGCGGAACGTTCTCACCGGCGAAGTCGGGCAGGTAGGTGCGCTGCTGCTCGTCGGTGCCGAAGTTGGTCAGGGTGGTGGCCACGCCGCTCGGTGCGAGCAGTGGCAACGCGAGACCCATGTCGCCGTAGGCCATCGCCTCGGCGACCAGGGCGTTGGTGACCACCCCGCGCTCGGAGGCCGCGCCGTCGAGATCCTCCGGCACGTTGATCATGGTGATGCCGAGCTCGGCGCAGCGCTTGAGGATGTCGTCCGGTGCGGATGCCGCGTTGTCGGCGTCGTAGGCGGCCGGACGCAGGATCTCGGTGGCGAATTCCTTCACCGTCTCGGCGATCATCTGCTGTTCGTCGTCGGGGTTGAGGTTGAAGTACCCCTTGGGGGAGGTGGTCAGACGCTTCGCCTGCCCCGATCCGCCCTGTGCGGCCTTGAACGCGCGGTTCGCGGCGCCCAGCGTCTGGAACCCGGTCTTGGTGCCCTGGTAGGCGATGCGATTGAGGGGTTCGCGGATGTTGTACTTCTCGGCGAACTCCGATCCGGTCACCGTCGTCAGCACGCGCATCGCGGTGCCGATGAAGTTGCGGGGATGCGGGTTCTTCCCGACGGCGGAGGTGTCGCGGGGTTCGGTGTGCCGCGCTTCGGTTTGTGAGGTCATGGTGCACCAGCCTGTTCTCGGGCGGTCGGGGTCGTGCCGGGTGTGGCGTCGACCCCTATCTTACTCGATAGTAAGTCCAGACCTTACTCCTCGGTAAGGAACTTGTCACGCACTACGCTGGTCGGGTGACCGTTCGCCCCGACAGTTCGTCCCCCGGGTCTGGCCTCGTCCCCCCACGGCCGCAGGGGGATGAAGCGATACGCGGGGGAGGAACCGAGTGGGGGCGCGGGACGGCCGCGGCGGTGTCCCTGGCGGGAGCGGCGGCGGTGGGGGCGGCCGTCGGGGTGTCGCCGGAGGCGCTCGCCGACGGGCCCGGACTGTGTCCGTTTGCGCACCTCACCGGTCTGCCCTGTCCGGGCTGTGGCCTGACGCGTAGTTGGGTCGCCCTCGGGCACGGCGACGTGGTCGGCGCGTTCGGCCTCAACTGGTTCGGACCGCTGTTCCTGACAGTGGCGGTGGTGGTGACGGGGGTGGCGTTGTGGACGGCACTCGCCGGTGGTGGCGCGCTGAACCGGGCGCAGCGAGTCCTGACCGGCCGTGTCGCGCTCGTCGTACTCGTCATGTGGGTCGGCTACGGACTCGCGCGGATGCTCGACGCCGGATTCGGTTGGGGCTTCTTCGCTCTCGTGGTGTGAATCGCCCATGCCCATGCCCGTGCCCGTCGCGGCGACGTGACGTCGGCGCCGTCGGAGAGCAGAGTGGAGATCATGCAGCTCACACATTTCGGTCACTCATGCGTTCTGGTGGAGATCGACGGCACCAAGATCCTGTTCGACCCGGGCAGCTTCTCTCACGGATTCGAGGGTCTCACCGATCTCGATGCCGTCTTCATCACCCATCAGCACCCGGACCACTGTGACGTCACCCGGCTTCCCGACCTGATCGCAGCCAACCCACAGGCGGTGCGTTTCGCCGATCCACAGACGGCCACTCAACTCAACGACGACAACGTCGCCGGCCCGTGGACCATCGCCAACGCCGGTTCACACACCCAGGTCGGTCCGGTCACCGCTCGCTTCACCGGCGGCCGGCATGCGGTGATCCATCCCGAGATCCCGGTGGTCGACAACGTCGCCTACGTCCTGGACACCAAGTCGATGACCGGGCGGTTCATGCATCCCGGCGACTCGTTCTACATCCCGTTCGAGAAGATCGACGTGCTGGCCCTGCCGTCGGCTGCGCCATGGATGAAACTCAGCGAATCCGTGGACTACCTGCGGGCGATGGCCCCGCGGGTGGCCGTGCCGATCCACCAGGCGATCCTGTCCGACGCCGGCTCCGGCGTGCACTACGGACGACTGTCGGAGATGAAGGCCGCCGCCACCGACTTCGTCGTTCTCGACGAGGAGTCGGCGACCGACCTCTGACGCCCGGTGCGGTCACCAACCGAGTCCGACGGGTCAGTTGCCGGGTGTCAGGGCGCCGAGGACCGCATCGTGCAGCGATCCGTTGGTGGCGACCGCGCTCCCGCCGGACGGACCGTCGGAGCCGTTGAGTGCGGTGAACCGCCCACCGGCCTCCCGGACGATGACGTCGAGGGCGGCCAGGTCCCACAGCGACACCTCCGGCTCGGCGGCGATGTCGACGGCGCCTTCGGCGACGAGACAGTAGTTGTAGAAGTCGCCGTACCCGCGGACCCGCCACACCGAGTCCGTCAGGGCGACGAATTCGTCGCGGATACCGCGATCGCGCCACCCGGACAGGCTGGAGAAGGCCAGGCTCGCCGACGACAGCTCGGACACACCGGACACCGACAGGCGGCGCGGGAACTCCTGCCCGTCGAACACGCTGAACGCGCCGAGTCCCTCCGCCGCCCACCAGCGTCGTCGCAGTGCCGGGGCCGAGACCACCCCGACCCGCGGGACACCGTCGTCGAGCAACGCGATGAGGGTGGCCCACACCGGCACACCGCGGACGAAATTCTTGGTGCCGTCGATCGGGTCCACCACCCACTGGCGGCCGGTGAGCGCCGCGTCGCCGCCGAACTCCTCGCCGAGAACCGCGTCGTCGGTACGACGGGCAGCGAGTCGCTGCCGCACCATCGTCTCGCAGGCGAGGTCGGCATCGGACACGGGCGTCAGGTCCGGTTTGTCGTCGACGCGCAGGTCCACCGCCCCGAACCGCTGCATGGTCAACGCGTCGGCCGAATCGGCGAGCGACAACGCGAGTTCGAGATCGTCGGAGCGCTCGTGACCGGTCGCGACGCTGTCAAATGGCATGCGGGTAGGTTAGCGCCACGCGGGCCGGGGTCCGTGACGTCCCGGCGTGCCCACGAGAGGCCTCCACGGCCCGCGAACGCCCGGTGTGCCGGCGCCCGACCGGTAGGGTGACCGGCATGTGGCTTGCGGTCGGATTCACTGTGATCATCGCGGCGGTACTCGTGGCGCTCGTCGTGCAATGGCAGCGCGGCCGCAACCCACGTCCGCTGTCGGGCGCGCGTGCCGCGCAGTTCGTGCAGGGCACCTTCACGGTCACCGGGGTCAGCGAACGTCCCGACCAGGGCGACGCCAAAGGTGAGCGGTTCTGCACCGTGTCCGGCACGATCGTGGGTCCGCAGACCGACCCGGCCGAGGTGTACGGGACGCTGGTGCTCGGCGAGACCGATCCGTGGCCGCAGATCGGCGCGGACCTTCCGGTGGTGTACAAGCCCGGCAAGGCCACGTCGTCGTGGCGGTTCGGCGAGCTGCCGCCCGCCGATCCGGGTTCGATCCCACCCGCCTGACCGCGTCGGGACCGCTCGACGGACAGGGGGCAGCCCTGGTCGGTTTCGCGACGGTAGTCTTGATGATCGTGCAACCCGACGTAACCGCAGACCTCGAATCCATCGGCACCACCTTGACCACGGTCGAGAAGGTGCTCGACCTCGACGAGCTGCGCCGTCGGATCGACGAGCTCGAGATGCAGGCCTCCGATCCTGACCTGTGGAACGACCAGGACCACGCCCAGCGCGTGACCAGCGAACTCTCCCACGCGCAGGCCGAGTATCGGCGAGTGACCGAGCTGCGGCAGCGGCTCGACGACCTGCCGGTGCACTATGAGCTCGCCGAGGCCGAAGAAGGAGACGACCGGACCACGGCCTTGGCCGACGCCGATGCCGAGCGTGCGTCGCTGAAGGCCGACGTCGAGGCCATGGAGGTCAAGACGATGCTGGCCGGCGAATACGACCAGCGTGACGCACTGGTCAACATCCGCTCCGGTGCGGGCGGCGTCGATGCCGCCGACTGGGCGCAGATGCTGATGCGCATGTACATCCGGTGGGCGGAGAAGCACAACTACGGTGTGGAGGTCTACGACACCTCGTACGCCGAAGAGGCCGGCATCAAGAGCGCCACCTTCACGGTGAAGGCGCCCTACATGTACGGGACCCTCTCGGTGGAGCAGGGCACCCACCGGCTGGTGCGGATCAGCCCGTTCGACAACCAGGGTCGGCGACAGACGTCGTTCGCCGAGGTCGAGGTGCTGCCGGTGGTCGAGACGACCGACCACATCGACGTCGACGAGAACGACGTGAAGGTCGACGTGTACCGCTCGTCGGGTCCCGGCGGGCAGTCGGTCAACACCACCGACTCCGCAGTTCGGCTGACACACATCCCCACCGGCATCGTCGTAACCTGTCAGAACGAGAAGAGTCAGCTGCAGAACAAGGCATCGGCCATGCGCGTGCTGCAGGCGAAACTTCTCGAACGCAAGCGCCAGGAAGAGCGTGCAGAACTCGACGCGCTCAAGGGCGACGGCGGTTCGAGCTGGGGGAATCAGATGCGTTCCTATGTGTTGCACCCGTACCAGATGGTCAAGGACCTGCGTACCAACGTCGAGGACAACAACCCGACGGCGATCCTCGACGGCGAGATCGACAAGTTCATCGAGGCCGGCATCCGCTGGCGTATGGCCGCCGCCGACGCCTGACATGGCGGCCGAACTGACGCCGCTGGCCTTTGCCCCCGGCGCTACCCAGGCCGTCATCGGGCGGCTCTATGTCTGGATGGCCACCGACGGCCTCGAGATCCTCATCTGGATCCTCGGTGGTCTGCTGGTCATGCGGTTCATCAGATGGGGCGCCGACGCCTACGCCGCCCGCCTCAAGGTGCAGTTCGACACCAGCGATCTGATCGTCCAGACCGAGGACGCCAAACATCGGCGGGCGCTCGTCGATGTGGTCGCATGGACACTCATCGTGGTGGTCGGGATCATGGTGCTGATCAGGATTCTGGTGATCTTCGGTATACCGCTCACCGGTTTGGCCGGCCCCGGCGCGGTGCTGGGTGCCGCACTCGGCTTCGGTGCGCAGCGCATCGTGCAGGACATCCTGGCCGGGTTCTTCGTGGTCGCCGAGAAGCAGTACGGATATGGCGACGTGGTGGTCCTGACCGTGTCGGCCAACGGCCAGGCCGAGGGCACGGTGGAGGACGTCACGTTGCGCGTCACCAAACTGCGGACGAGTGAGGGTGAGGTGATCACGGTTCCCAACGGTCAGATCGTGAAGGCCACCAACCTGTCCAAGGACTGGGCGCGCGCCGTCGTGGACGTACCGATCCCCGCCGACGCCGACATCGCCCTGGTCAACGAGACCCTCGACCGGGTCGGCGACTCCTTCTACGAACAGCGCCGATGGCATGACCTCCTGCTGGACTCGCCGTCACCGCTCGGGGTGATCAACCTCGAGCTCGACTCGATCACCGTCCGCATGGTCGCCCGGACGCTGCCCGGCAAACAGTTCGACGTCAGCCGCGCCCTACGGATCGACATCGTGCGCGCATTGGCGCGCGAGGGCATCACGGTCGCACCGGGACGCGACGTGCAGGCGGGCAGCGGGCCGCCCGCCACAATGGCCGACGAGGTCGGAAAGGCACGCGACCGCGATGGCTGAGGAGACACAGGATCGGCCCGAGGCCCGCGACGGCACCGACGAGGACGGGCGGATCCTCCCCAGGCGGCTGCACGATTGGGGGCACGTCTACAAGACGCCGATCCGGACCACGACGGCGGTGCTGCTGATCGCGTTCTTCGGGTGCAGCACGCTCTACGGCTACACCTCGCAGCGATATGGGGTCGTGCAGCCACCCCCGGCGCAGGTGGCCCCGTCCTCCACCACCACCAGTGAGCCCAGCTTCAGCTCGACGCCGTCGAGTGCCTCACTGACGACGACGGCCCCCACGGACTCGACCGAGACCGGCACCGTGGGTGATACGCAGACGGGAACCGACAGCGGCGACACCCAGACCACCACACGCAGCACCGTGCCCGGTCTGCCCGGCGTGCCGGTTCCGAACTTCGGACGCACGCAGGAGACCACCACAATCCCGGAGCGCTGACCAGCCACGACGCGAACGCGGCAAACCTGAGCGTTCATCTCAGCGGCCGTGGCTACACTGGCATCTCGTGATCAAGCTGGAGAACGTCACGATGAAGTACAAGGCGTCCAGTCGGCCCGCCTTGACCGACCTCACCCTCGAGGTCGACAAGGGGGAGTTCGCCTTCTTGATCGGCCCGTCGGGTTCGGGGAAGTCGACCTTCTTCCGGCTGCTGCTCAAGGAGGACAAGCCCACGTCGGGCGATGTGTATGTGGGGGACTTCCACGTCAACACCCTCAAGGGTCGGATGGTGCCCAAGCTGCGACAGTCGATTGGCTGCGTCTTCCAGGACTTCCGCCTGCTGCAGCAGAAGTCGGTGGCCGACAACGTCGCGTTCGCGTTGGAGGTGATCGGCAAGAGCCCGTCCACGACTCGGCGCATCGTGCCGGAGGTCCTCGACTACGTCGGCCTGTCCGGCAAGGCCGACCGCATGCCCAACGAGTTGTCCGGCGGCGAGATGCAGCGCGTCGCGATCGCCCGGGCGATCGTCAATCGGCCGCTGCTGCTGCTGGCAGACGAACCGACCGGCAACCTCGACCCGGAGACCAGCGAGGAGATCGTCGACGTCCTCGACCGGGTGAACCGCCGCGGCACCACAGTGATCATGGCCACCCACGATCGGCACATCGTCGACGCCATGCGCCGGCGCGTACTCGAGTTCGACAACGGCCACCTGGTCCGCAACGATCCGCAAGGGGTCTATGGAATCGGCTGACCGAGGGCATCGGCCGACCGCCGTTGCCCCGCCCGTGACCCGCCCGTGTGGGGTAGCGCCTCACACCCTCGACTTCTGTTAGGACTGCGCACAGACCCATGCGAGCGAACTTCATCATCAGCGAGGTCCTCAACGGTTTCCGACGCAACGTGACCATGACCATCGCCATGGTCCTGACCACGGCGATCACGCTGGGCATGTTCGGCGGCGGACTGTTGGTCATCCAGATGGCCGACAAGAGTCAGCAGATCTTCCTCGACCGGGTCGAGATGCAGTTCTTCGTCAACGACGCCGTCTCCGATGCCGACCCGAACTGCCAGGAATCGCCGTGCGCGGAGCTGCGGACCGACATTGAGAACGAGCCGGGGGTGGGTTCGGTCACCTTCATCGACCGCGAGGAGGCTTTCGAGGCGGCCAAACAGACCTTCAAGGACAATCCCGACATCGCCAACAACATCCGGGAAGGCACGATCCCGGCGTCGCTGAAGGTGCGGATGTCGGACCCGGCGCAGTTCGGCGCGGTGCTCGACAAATACAAGGACCGCAAAGATCTCGGTGTCGACGGCGCGCTCGACCAACGCGAACTCGTCCAACGCATCTTCAGCGTGCTCGACGGGACCCGTAATGCGGCGTTCGCGGTAGCGATGGTCCTCGCGGTGGCCGCCATCCTGCTGATCGTGAACACCGTGCAGATCGCGGCGTTCACCCGGCGCACCGAGGTGTCGATCATGCGGCTGGTGGGCGCCACCCGCTGGTACACCCAGCTCCCGTTCCTGCTCGAGGCGGTGGTCGCCGCCCTCGCCGGTGCATTCCTGGCGATCGGCGGGCTGTTCGCGGCCAAGGTTTTCTTCTTCGACAACGCTCTACGCGATCTGTACGGTGTGAACATCCTGGCGCGTATCGGGATCTCCGACGTGCTGTTCGTGTCGCCGTGGTTGATCCTGGCGGGAATCCTGTTGTCGGGTGTCACCGCCTACGTGACGTTGCGGGTCTATGTGCGCGAGTGATCGGGGCCGACGAGATCGGCACGACGAGATGGGAACGAGGAGGTGCAGCAATGGCGAAGGAGAAAGGTCGCAACGTGATCGCGACCAACCGTAAGGCACGCCACAACTACGCCATCCTCGACACCTATGAGGCGGGTATCGCCCTGCTGGGCACCGAGGTGAAGAGTCTGCGTGAGGGCAAGGCCTCCCTCGCGGACGCATTCGCGACGGTCGATGACGGCGAGATCTGGCTGCGCGCGGTCCACATCCCCGAGTACGGCAGCGGGTCGTGGACCAATCACGCGCCGCGCCGCAATCGGAAACTGCTGATGCATCGTCGAGAGATCGACAACCTGATCGGCAAGATCCGCGACGGCAACCTCACGTTGGTGCCGCTGTCGTTGTACTTCAGCGACGGCAAGGTGAAGGTGGAGCTGGCGCTGGCCCGAGGCAAGCAGGCACACGACAAACGCCAGGACATCGCGCGCCGGACCGCGCAACGTGAGGTGGAGCGCGAGATCGGTCGGCGCGTCAAGGGGATGTGAGCAGGTGCCCCGACACCCGGCGCATCGCCACCTAGCGCGTCGCCGTGGCCTCGCCGTGCTGGCGGCGGTGCTGGTGACGCTCGGCTTCGTCGCGTGCACACCCGACCCGGAGGGCCGCATCGGTGGCGACGGTGTCGCGATCGACGGTCTGCCGGCCACCCCGCCGATGGGCTGGAACAGCTGGAACACCTTCGGCTGCAACATCACCGAGCAAATCGTCCGCGAGCAGGCCGACGCGCTGGTGCTCACCGGGCTACGTGACGCCGGGTATCGCTACGTTGTCGTCGACGACTGCTGGGCCGCGCCTGAGCGCGCCGACGACGGGTCGCTGCAGGCCGATCCGGGTCGGTTCCCCTCCGGCATGGCTGCGCTCGGGCGGTATCTGCACGACCGCGGTCTGAAGTTCGGGTTGTACGCAGCCGCCGACGAGAAGACCTGCACCCAGTTCCTCGGTACGTATCCGGGCGCCACCGGCAGCCGTGGCCACGAGGACGCCGACGCCCAGACGTTCGCCGACTGGCAGGTCGACTATCTGAAATACGATTGGTGCTCGAGCAATTCCGACCATGACGCCCAGGTGTCCGCGTTCACCGCGATGCGTGACGCGATCCGTGACACCGGTCGGCCCATGGTGTACAGCATCAACCCCAACAGCGGTGTCGCGGACTCGGTTCCGGGTGCCGAATTCGACTGGGGGGGCGTTGCGACGATGACGCGGGTCACCAATGACATCACCCCGGTGTGGTCGACCAACGCCGACGATTCCGGGGCGCAGGGGGTGATCGACATCGTCGACGCGGTCGCGCCGCTCGCGTCGCGGGTCGAGCCCTCGGCGTTCAACGACCCGGACATGCTCGTGGTGGGGGTGGACGGCAACCCTGGTCTCACCCTGGCCCAGCAACGCACGCAGATGTCGATGTGGGCGATGATGGCCGCGCCGCTCATCGCCGGCAACGATCTCACGCGCATGTCGACGCAGACCCTGGACCTGCTGCGCAACCGTGCGGTCATCGCGATCGATCAGGACGGTCGAGTCAGTGCCGGCGCGCCCGTCGACGACGACCCGGAGGTCTGGGCGCGTGCGGTCGGCGACAAAGGTCTCGTCGTGTCGTTGACGAACCGGTCGGATCATCCGCGGGCCATCTCGGTGTCGCTGGGCAGTCTCGGGCTGGTCGGCGACGACACCGTCGGTGCCGTCGACGCCTGGACGGGGCGTCGGTACCAGGCCGCCGACGGTCAACTCACCGTCGACGTCGCGGTCAACGACACGGTGCTGCTACAGATCGTGTGACGTCTCATGGATTCCTCGATCTGCTCGGCGAGCGTGGCATGGTCGATATGATCCGAAGCGGCCCCAAGGTCAGCTGATCGCGGACGCGGGGTGAGGCATCCAGTGATTCATCGATTCGCCACCTCAGGAGCAGACGATGACCGACCGCACACACACCAATGCCCGCAACACGACCAACATCGGCGCGAATCTGACTCTCAACCCGGTGTTCGTCCGCCCCGGCGAGGCCACCGAGCTGCCGAAGTTCACCATTCCCGACCAGATGAGCCTGCCCGCGACCGCCTACCAGATCGTGCACGACGAGGCGATGCTCGACGGCAACGCGCGGCTGAATCTGGCGACCTTCGTGTCGACGTGGATGGACGACGAGGCACGCCGGCTCTACGCCGAGACCTACGACAAGAACATGATCGACAAGGACGAGTACCCGCAGACCGCGGCAATCGAGGATCGGTGCTGGAAGATCATCGCCGATCTGTGGAATGTGCCGGATGTGGAGAACGCGATCGGGACCTCGACGATCGGGTCCTCGGAGGCGGCGATGCTGGGTGGCCTGGCGCTCAAGCGGCATTGGCAGACGCGCCGCAAAGCCGAGGGCAAGTCGATCGAGAAGCCGAATCTGGTGCTGTCCACCGCTGTTCAGGTGTGTTGGGAGAAGTTCCTCAACTACTTCGAGGTGGAGCCGCGGTGGGTGCCGGTGAGCGAGGAGCATTTCGTCTTCGACGGCCACGAACTCGAGAAGTATGTGGATGAGAACACGATCGGTGTGGTGGCGATCGTCGGGGTGACCTACAACGGGTTGTACGAGCCGGTGAAGGAGATCTCCGCGAAACTCGACGAGATCCAGGCCGCCACCGGACTCGACGTGAAGATCCATGTGGACGGCGCATCGGGGGCGATGATCGCGCCGTTCTGTCAGCCGGATCTGGAATGGGATTTCCGGGTGCCGCGAGTGGTGTCGATCAACACCTCCGGCCACAAGTACGGCCTGGTGTATCCGGGGTTGGGCTGGATCGTCTGGCGCGACGCCGAGGCGCTGCCGGAGAGCATGGTGTTCCACTGCAGCTATCTCGGCGGTGACATGCCGACACTCGCATTGAACTTCTCGCGTCCCGGTGCGCAGGTGTTGTTGCAGTACTACAACTTCCTGCGGTTGGGTCGCGAGGGCTATCGGCAGGTGCAGCAGGAGTCGCTCGACGTCGCGCAGTATCTGTCGGCAGCGATCGGCGAGATGGGTCCGTTCGATCTCGTCAGCAGGGGTGACACCATCCCGGTGTTCGCGTGGAAGCTCAAGGCCGGGTACACGGACAAATGGACGCTCTACGATCTGTCCGACCGACTGCGGATGAAGGGATGGCTGGTACCGGCGTATCCGATGGCCGACGACCTCGCCGACATGACATTGCAGCGCATCGTGGTGCGGACCGGTCTCAGTCGCGATCTCGGCGCCGCGTTGCTGCGAGACATGGAGAGTGAGATCGCCTTCCTCGACAATCTACAGTCGCCGATGCCGCGCGAGGGTACGGGCTCACACTTCCATCACTGACCGATACCGGGATGAAACGCGCATCAGCCGTTGTTACACTGAAGTACTCGCCGAGTTTCGGCGGGACTACCTCGGGGCTGATCGGTTTCGACTGCGTGCGTCGAGGTAGGGGAAGCGTGTCGGTGCAGGCTAGAGACCACCGTTAAGCGTCGTAGCAACCAATTAAGCGCCGATAAGAATCAGCGCGACTACGCACTCGCTGCCTGATCAGCGAGGCTAGTCTGTCGGCCCGGGTCTGCTCCCGCACCCGGATGCCGGCATCATCTCAGGGAGCTCACCGCTGTCGCCGGTCGCGGACGGCAGCGGGACATCAAACAGCGACTGGGATCGTCATCTCGGCTTGTTCGCGTGACCGGGAGATCCAAGTAGAGGCATAGCGAACTGCACACGGAGAAGCCCTACCGAAGCGACGGAGGACCCGGGTTCAATTCCCGGCAGCTCCACCGACGAGGCCCCCGACCGGTGGTCGGGGGTTTCGTGCTTGAGTGTGGCTCTCGACCTCCGTGCCGGGCGCGTTGGGTGCGTGAGGGCGGTGGGTTACCGGGGGAGCGCGGTGCCGACGAAATCGAGTGCGCTGCGCTGCCACAGGGGCACGTGATCGAGCATCGCGTGCCCGCCGTCGTGCACCGGCAGGAAGGTCGCGTCGAGCCCGCGCTCGCCCAGTTCGCGGATGCCCTTCTCGGTACGATGCGCGAAGGTGCGTGTGTCGCTCGTGCCATGGACAGCGACGACACGCACATCGTCGTGGATGAACCGCCAGTCCGCGTGTTGCCACCAGGGAGCGAGTGCGAGGAGGCCGGTCACCCGCCGATCGGCCGCGAGGTGTGCGCCGACTCGGCCACCCATCGAATGGCCCACCAGCACCACCGGGACTCCCGGGTGTTTGCGGGTCAGGTCGTCGAGGGCTTTTCGTGCGTCGGGCACCGGGCAGTTCTGCTGTCCGTTCCATCCATAGAACCGGTAGCGCACCTGGTGCACGCGGACCCGCCGCCCGTAGCGCGCGCGGATGGACCACGTGAATGGATACATCCGCAGAGCCGAGGGCTGGCGCGTGCTGAACGGGCGGTAGCTGCGGTCGGTTCCACCGGGAAGCACCAGTACGAGAAGGTCCGCGCGAACCGGGACGCGCATCAGCATGAGCCCTCGCCCACCCGCACCGGCGCGAGAACCGTCCGCCGCGGCCCGCGCCGGACGTTGCGGCTGCCGAGCGACTGTCTGCAGTGCATCGTCGGATCCTCCTCGATTCCGTGAATCGGTGCCCACAGTAACCATTCGTTGGTTGCCGACGTTCGGATCGGTTCCGGTGGCACAATTGCGCCTATGGCACATCCGAGAGCAGGAACCACGGCGCTCCCCGAGGATCTGATCGACGTCGATACAGTCGAACGGGCCTACTACGACCGGGTGCCCGATCCCGACGATCCCATGCAGCAGGTGGTGTTCGGCACCTCGGGTCATCGTGGATCGAGCCTCGACGGGGCGTTCAACGAAGCGCACATCCTGGCGACCACACAGGCGATCGTGGAGTACCGGAAGTCGGCGGGGATCACCGGGCCGTTGTTCATCGGTTTCGACACCCACGCACTCTCGATCCCGGCATGGCGCAGCGCACTCGAGGTGCTGACCGCCAACGAGGTCACCGTGTACATCGCCGAGAACGAGAAGTTCACCCCCACGCCGGCCGTGAGCTTCGCCATCCTGCGGTTCAACCAGGCCAATCCCGGGGTGCTCGCCGACGGCATCGTCGTGACCCCGTCGCACAATCCACCCCGCGACGGTGGTTTCAAGTACAACCCGCCGAGCGGTGGCCCGGCCGACACGAACATCACGTCGGTGGTGGCGCGTCGCGCCAACGAGTTGCTCGCCGACAAACTTGCCGGGGTCAACCGGATTCCGTTCGAACGAGCTCGCCGCAGTGAGTTCATTCATGAATATCCCTACACGGCAACCTATGTGGACCATCTACACGAGGTTGTCGACATGGCGGCCATCCGTGACGCCGGTATCCACATCGGTGCCGATCCGCTGGGCGGCGCGTCGGTCGGCTATTGGGCCGAGATCGGGGCCCGATACAACCTGACGAACCTGACCGTGGTGAACCCGACGGTCGATCCCACGTTCCGATTCATGACACTCGACACCGACGGCAAGATCCGGATGGACTGCTCGTCGCCGAATGCGATGGCGTCGCTGATCTCGGCACGCGACAGCTATGACATCGCCACCGGAAACGACGCCGACTCCGACCGGCACGGCATCGTGACGCCCGACGGCGGATTGATGAACCCCAATCACTATCTGGCGGTGGCGATCGACTACCTGTTCACGCACCGCCCCGGGTGGCGAGCCGAGGCTGCGGTGGGTAAGACCCTGGTCAGTTCGTCGTTGATCGACCGTGTCGTCGCCGGGATCGACCGCAAGCTTCTCGAGGTCCCGGTCGGCTTCAAGTGGTTCGTCGACGGACTGCTCGACGGCAGCATCGCCTTCGGGGGGGAAGAGAGCGCGGGCGCCTCGTTCCTCACCTTCGACGGCAAGCCGTGGTCGACGGACAAGGACGGCATCATCCTGGCGCTGTTGGCCTCGGAGATGCTCGCCACGACCGGCAAGACGCCATCGCAGCGCTATCGTGAACTGGCCGACCGCTACGGCGAGAGCGCCTATGCGCGCATCGATGCGCCCGCCTCCCGCGCACAAAAGGCTCTGCTCGGCAAGCTCTCGGCCGACCAGGTCAAGGCGACCGAACTGGCCGGGGAGCCGATCACGGCTGTGCTCACCGAAGCACCCGGCAACGGGGCGCCGATCGGTGGGCTCAAGGTGACCACGGAGAATGCGTGGTTCGCCGCCCGCCCATCGGGAACCGAGGACGTCTACAAGATCTACGCGGAGTCGTTCAAGGGCGCCGATCACCTGGCCACGGTGCAGGCCCAGGCCCAGGAACTGGTCGACTCCGTGCTGGTGTGATCGCCGAGCGTAGACGGACGGCGCCGATCCGGGGGCGGCGCGGTCTGCTCTCATCGCTGCCGCATTAGAGTCGGCACGGTGAGCGACAAGCGCAAGCCCCCACCATCGACGGCCAAATCGAAGTATCAGCCGAGCGCGACGTCGAGCCGCACCACTTATATCCTCGGCGGGCTGGCGGTGGTGATCATCCTCGCCCTCATCGTCGGCGGTGTGATCTGGAACCGCAGCCAGCGTGACACCGGCGGTGTGGACGAAGCCGTGCTCAGCGAGAACGCGGCACTGATCATCGGGGAGCCTTCCGCGCCGCAGACGATCGACGTGTTCGAGGACTTCATGTGCCCGGTGTGCCAGGAGTTCGAGGAGCAGTCCGGTCCGGCGATCACCCGAGCGATCAATGACGGCTCGCTGCGCGTGCGCTACCACGTGCTCACCTTCCTCGACGACCGGTCGGCCTCCGGCGACTATTCGACCCGCGCCGCCGGTGCCGCCCAGTGTGTCGGGGCCGGGGAGGACAAGGAGGTCTTCGAGAAGTTCCACAGTGCCCTGTTCGCCGATCAGCCGGAGGAAGGCGGCGAGTCCGACCTCAGCAATGCGGACATGGCGCGGCTGGCCGGCGCGCAGGGCGCATCTGCGCACACCCAGCAGTGCGTCGCGGATGGAGCCAAGTTGGCCGAGGCGACGGCTGCATCCGAGCAGTCGCGGACCCAGCTCGCCAAGGCCACCGGTGGCCAGGTGGCGACCCCGACCGTGTTGTCCGGCGGCGAACCGGTGAACGGCATCATGGACGGGACCGATTGGCTGGACCAACTGCTGACCGAGCAGGGGTGAGGGCGGTCCGCGCCCACCGTCCAGGCGATTTGGTCGGAGTCGGAACGATGGTGTAGTTTCGCCTTTGCCCTTGAAACGGGGTGAACAACAGAACACGGGGCTATGGCGCAGCTGGTAGCGCACCACACTGGCAGTGTGGGGGTCAGGGGTTCGAGTCCCCTTAGCTCCACCGACAGAGAAGCCTCCTCCGATCTGCATCGGAGGAGGCTTGTCTGTGTCTGGCCGGTGGTCGGATGGCCGGACGGATGTGTCGTCGTACACGATCGATGGCCCGTAGCGCACTCAACAAATCTCGTGCGTGTCGCTCTCCTCGACCGGATCCTGTCGACGAATCCTGCGCCATCGGCACGGGATTCGTCGAAGGTGTGAACGCAGCGGAACGATCGAGCAGAGTCAGTTTCCGGGTGGCCCGCCGGGTCCGCCGGGGCCGTTTGCTCCGCCGGGTCCGCCGCCCATTCCGGACGCTTCCTGCTGCGTCACGCTGCCGGCGTAGTCGTTGGTCGGGTCGCGATAGATGGTGTGGATGTGGCCCCATCCGGAAGTCGTGTAGCCGTCGACGTCGGCGCCCGCCGATCCCTGCTGGTTCGAGAACTCGATGTAGACGTCGGGGCCGGAGATCTGGAAGTAGATGCCGTTTCCTTGGGACATGTCGTACTCGGTGGCGCCCGACCAGTTCACGTACGTCTGATCGAGCGTGGCCTCGATCTCCGACAATGCTGCCGCGGTGGTCTCCGGGTCGGACATCCCCACCCAGTTGGCGACCACGTCCAACAGCAACTCCTTCTGCTCATCTGTCAGATCCGCGCCGGCGATCCCCGTGCCGGAGGGGTAATCGCAGGTGTCGCCGGCACCGCACACCAGGTTCGACACGTTGCTTCCCTGGTAGAGCTGCGCCCGCTGTTCCTCGGTGAGGCTGTCATAAAAGGCGAATGCCGTTTCGTACATTCCCGAGAGCGACTGCACCTCGTTGCCGTCGGCATCCGTGTAGACCGCGGGCTGCGCGCCGAGGTGCGTCGGTGCGAACGTGATCGACGCGTCGGCGCCGTTCAACGTGGCGTTGATCCCGAGGTGGTGGCCGCCGAATTGGACCTGCCAGGCCTGCGAATCGGACGGGTCGCCGAAGAAGGCGATGTAGTACTGCCCCAATGAATCCTCGGACGAGCTGCTGTTGTCGAGGAGGAACTGGTCACCGCCGATGATGCCGGTCACGGTGTCGTACCCGTCGTCGCTGAGCAACGCTTCGAGTACCGCCATCGCGGCACGCCGCTGTTCGGAGTCGAGGTCGGTCAGATTCAGCCCGGCGCGGTCGACAAATGTGACCGGGAAATTGGACCACGACGTCGTCTTGGTCTCGTCGTCATAGGCGTACACGACCGCTTCGCGCTGCTCGTCTGTCAGAGTGTCCAGGAATTGCTCAGCAGCGTCGGCTGTAGCGGTTATCGTCCCGGCGGAGGTCTCCGAATCCGGGCTCGTCAGGCTGGAATCGTCGACAGTCGCCGCCGATGTCGTGCTCGCCGATGTCGTGGAGGTGGCGTCCTCGGTGCCCGACGCGCACCCGGACAGCGTGAGACCACCGGCGAGAACCAATGATGCCACGATCGTCGCGGCACGATGCGAGGGTGAGATGTTCATGTCTTGAACGGTAGAACTCGAATCTGGAAAGTCGCTGTCAGCACGCTGTGAGGTCACCAACGTCGATGGTGGGACGCGGAATGTCCGATCGCACAACGGCGTTTGCCGATCATGGCCGCAATTGACTTGTCGCCCTGCGGTCTCGGTCGGTTCGAGACCACTTCCTGGTGTTCGGCAGGCCCGACACCGCCAAAGTACGCCACGACGGTGCCGAGCCCGCTGTCACGCTCAGCACCAGCTCGGACGACCACGGCGGGCACGTCTCGGTGTTCGCGGTCGCAGAACTACCAGGAGATCTCGATCTCGATCTCGGATTCCTCGCCGCGCTCGATCTCGACCTTGAGCTGCACGGTCGGCGGGATGTCGACGCGCACGGTCTTGTTGTTCTCCACGTAGGACACCTCGTTGTGGCGCGCGATCGCGTCCGCGAGGTCGCGAAGTCGCTGCGCGGCTTCTTCTCGGCTCAACTCGGTCTTCGTCTTGTGCTCGAACAACTCGTCGCTCATGCACGCCATCGTCAGTAGTCGGGAACTGTGTCGTCAAGCAGTGGGACGCCGACGCTTCGGGAAACATCTGGTGCCAACGGTCAATGGATGCACCTCACCATCTTCCACGGCGTGGCTGGTCTCTTCGCGGCCCGTACGAGTTCCTCGTGCAGCCGGTCCTCGCGGGATATGGGCCGACGGTGTTCGCCGGTCGGTCTGCGGGAGCGCATCCAGCTCGAGCTCATCGTTTGCCGCGAGTTGGGGTCGGGCGCGGTCGCCCTACGCTACCGGCACGCCCGGTCAGTGATCGGCTGAACCGGATGGGTCGGCCGCCGGTGACGGTTGGGTGACGGTGTACGACAACAACCCGGGAAGTGCGTGCTGCACGTCCCGCGCGGAGATGGTCGGAAGTCCCTCGTGCCCGTGGATGTAGCCGATTCCGGCGTAGACCAGTAGTCCGGCGAGGAGCCGCGCCTGGTCCGGGCTCATCTCGAGCTCTCGCAGTGTGGCATCAACGGCGTCGAAGATCTCTCCGTCGATGTTGCGGACCGTCTCGGCGACCTTGTCGTTGCTACGCGCCCGGCTCCGGATGGCTCTCTCCACCGCCAGATGGTCATCGCTGATCAACATGGTCGACAACGTGGCGAGCCGGGCGTCGGGGGGCATCTCGGAAAGCCCGTCCAGGTCCGCGACGCGGCGACGGTTCATCGTCTGCCAGCGCACCGCCATCGCCTCCCACAGGGCGTCGAGATCCGTGAAATGCCAGTAGAAGCTGCCCTTCGTGACCCCCAGCGAGGTGCACAGCCGGGCGATGGTGACTCCAGGCACTCCCTCGGAGGTGACAAGTGTCAACGCAGCGTCGACCCAGTCGGTGGCATTGAGTCGTCTGGTGGGGCGCGATCTGGTCATCGGCAGTCGATTCTCCCAGACCGCTGCAGGCGTTGGACCTCGACGGCGCCTGGCGAGGGAGAACCGAGCCAACCATACTGGTGGTATGGTGCACCGGTGGCGAAGGGCCGAGTAGGGGGGACCGAGTGGGCCAGAGCGTGAATCGTCGGCAATTCCTATGGGGGACAGCCACAGCTGCCGCCGCAGGTGCAATAGCGGGGCGCCTCGGGACCCCGTCGGCCGGTGCAGATCCGGCGATTCCGGTGCCCACCATCTTCCACTCGCCGGACATGGCCCCGTACGTCGACGAACTGCCGGTGCCGGGCACCAGCACCTCGTCGCCGACGACGCCGATCGAGATCGTCGCGCGCACCACGAGCACCAGATTCCACCGGGATCAGCCGAAGGTGCCGACGATGGCCTACAACAACGAGCCCTATCTGGGCCCCACCATCGAGGCGTATGTCGGTGAGCAGACCACCGTGCACTATCGCAGTGAACTCGGTGAACACATCTTTGCCGCGGATCTGGACACCTCACTGCACGGGGTATCCGAACGCTACCGGGGTCAACCGGTCACCTCCATGCACCTGCATGGCGGCGCGACCCCACCGGAGTTCGACGGCAACCCGGAACGGCTGATGCTGCCGCACCACGGCACCGCGTTGTTCGAATTCCCCAATCGCCAGGAAGCCGGCCACCTCTGGTATCACGACCACGCGATGGGGATCACGCGCGCCAACGTCTACGCAGGCCTGGCCGGGATGTATTTCCTGCGCGACGACCACGACACCGGGGTGCCGGACAACCCACTCGGGCTACCGGCCGGTGCGTACGAAGTCCCGTTGATCTTGCAGGAGAAGATCTTCGGCGAGGACGGCCGCCAGTCGCTGCGCTCGACCCCGCTGGTCCCGCAGGGTCTGTGGGAGGGGGGCGCGGTCGGTGACCGTGGTCTGGTCAACGGCAAGGTGTGGCCGAAGATGACGGTCGATCGCGGGCTGTACCGATTCCGGCTGATCAACGCGGCATCGACCTCGGTCTGGCATCTGTTCTTCTCCAACCGCATGCCGTTCTGGGTGATCGGCAACGAGGGTGGCCTGCTCAACGCGCCGGTCCGAACCCGCTCGTTCATGGCGGCACCGGCCGAGCGCTTCGACCTGCTCGTCGACTTCAGCTCGTTGGCCCCGGGTGAGACCGTGGATCTGTGCAACGATCTCGCGCCGCCGTTCCAGGCGGCGGTGATCGGTGAGGGGGCCGTGCCCCGGTTCTGTCGGTTCATCGCAGGCACCGACCGCGGTGACCGACGCCCAGTGCCGACGACACTGCGGGGCGGTCGGACACGACCCGCTCGCATACCGCCGATCGCGACACCGCAGCGGATACGGCGGGTCAGCGTCTCGCAGCCATACGAACTACGTCTGCCGCCGGCCATCATGTCGCTGAACAATCTGCGCTACGCCGATCCCCAGATCGAGAAGCCGCGAGCGGGTACCACCGAGCGTTGGGACATCATCAACATCACACCCGACTCGCATCCGATTCACCTGCACCTCGTGATGTTTCGCATCCTCGGACGTCGGCCCTTGCGCACCGTCGACTATCAGGTGGCGAACCCGCAGCCGCCGATCGGTACCCGCTGGGCGCCTGACCCGAGTGACTTCTACGCCGGGCCGATGCGCGGCCCGGCCGCCTGGGAGGCCGGCTGGAAGGACACCGTGCGCGCGGTCGGCGGGCACGTCACCTCGATCGTCGTGCGGTTCCCGACCGCCGACGAACTCGGCTTCGATCCGGACGCGGTCTTCTCCTCCGATCCGACGCAGTCGTGGACTCGTCCGTCGGGCGCCCACGAGGTGGCCCCACCCTCATCATCGGGACACGCCCACCACGCCCGGGCCACACCGGTTCACGGGCTGGCCACCAAAGACCTGCAGGGGTACGTCTGGCACTGCCACATCCTCGATCACGAGGATCACGACATGATGCTGCGGTACCGAGTGGTGCCGTGACGGCCCCGGGGAGGTGCGACGATGGGTTTCATGACCGCCACACTTGTCGCCAAGGACGTCGCCGGTGGCTATGCGGACCGCGTCCTGTTCGACCATCTCGACCTGACGGTCGCGCCCGGCGATGTGGTCGGTGTCGTCGGAGCCAACGGTTCGGGAAAGTCGACGCTGCTTCGGATCCTGGCGGGTGAACTCGCCCCGCTGGAGGGGTCGGTCACCCGATCCCCGGCCGATGCCTTCGTCGGCTGGTTGCCGCAGGAACACGAACGGGTCCCCGGAGAGACCGTCGGCCAGTACGTGGCCCGGCGGACCGGCTGCGCGGCGGCGACCGCGGCGATGGACGCGGCCGCCGCGGTCCTCGCCGATCCGCAACCGCCGGCTGGAGGTGACGACCCCGCCGCCGTGTACGCCGCGGCGCTCGATCATTGGATGGCGACCGGGGCCGCGGACCTCGAGGACCGGCTGCCGGGCGTGCTGGCCGACCTCGGGCTCGACGTCGGGGTTGTGGAACCCGAATCGGCGTCGATGACCGGTCTGTCCGGGGGCCAGGCCGCTCGCGTCGGTCTGGCCGCGCTGCTGTGTTCGAGATTCGACATCGTGTTGCTCGACGAACCGACCAACGATCTCGACCTCGACGGACTGATGCGCCTGGAGAACCTGGTTCGCGGGATGCGCGGTGGTGTCGTGCTGGTCAGCCACGATCGAGAGTTTCTGGCGCGCAGCGTCACCCGCGTCGTCGAGTTGGATCTGGCACAGCACACCAACACCGTGTTCGGCGGCGGATACGAGAGCTACCTCGAAGAGCGTGCGGTCGCGCGCCGGCACCGGCGCGAAGAGTACGAAGAATTCGCCGCGAAGAAGGCGGATCTGGTGGCGCGGGCGCGGACCCAACGCGAGTGGTCGAGTCAGGGTGTGCGCAACGCGATCCGCAAGGCCCCGGACAACGACAAGATCCGACGCCGCGCCGCAATGGAATCGAGCGAGAAGCAGGCGCAGAAGGTCCGCCAGATGGAGAGCCGGATCGCCCGCCTCGACGAGGTCGTCGAACCCCGCAAGGAATGGGTCCTCGAGTTCACGATCGGGTCCGCGCCCCGATCGAGTTCGGTTGTCGCGACGCTCAACAATGCTGTCGTGCGGCACGGTGATTTCACTCTTGGTCCGCTGTCACTGCAGGTGAACGCCGGCGACCGGATCGGCATCACCGGCCCCAACGGGGTCGGCAAGTCGACGTTGCTCGGGCTGCTCCTCGGGCGGATCATGCCCGACGACGGGACCGCACAACTCGGTGCCAACGTCGCGATCGGCGAAATCGATCAGGCACGTGGGCAATTCACCGGAACACGGCCCTTGGCCGATCGATTCGGCGACCTGGTTCCGGACTTCGCCCCGGCTGAGATCAGGACTCTGCTTGCGAAGTTCGGGCTGCGAGCCGCTCATGTCGAGCGCGCGGTGGGGGATCTTTCGCCGGGGGAGCGGACGCGGGCGGCGCTGGCACTGTTGCAGGCACGCGGCACCAACGTCCTCGTGCTCGACGAGCCCACCAACCACCTTGACCTGCCCGCCATCGAGCAACTCGAATCGGCGCTGCAATCCTACGACGGGGCTCTGTTGCTGGTCACCCACGATCGCCGGATGCTGGCGACGGTGCGGACGAATCGGTCATGGCACGTCGACGGTGGTCACGTCACCGAGTTGTGACTATCGCCCACTCGACGGGGACCTGTCGCGGTCGAGGTACTTCCTGGTCTTTCGGTCCTCGAGTTGCCGCCCGTCGATCAGGTACGCGAGCACATGGAAGGCGAGCGCGAACCCCCAGATGGCGGTGATCCAGCCGGCCCACTGCGCACCGGGTGCACCGAGTGCGAGATCGAGGGCCCAGAAGGCGGCGTTGATGATGACGAAGACGCCGATGTGCCAGAGCAGGCCGGTCAGATAGCGCGCGCGTCGACGAGCCAGGACCACGGGGGATGCGTCATCCTGCGGGTTCATGCCACCTCCTCATCTCTCTTCCAGACTCGCCGCTGCGGCGGATGCCCACAAGAGTCCTTCGTCGCTGCGTTCCGCGGAACGCGGTGCGCGTCGGCAGCCCCGAAAGTCGGCAGATGTCGGTGTCTGATCGGCCGCCGGCCGCCCGGCCTCGCGGCAGGCCGATCACCCGCTCAGGTCATCGCGCGCCGGCGGCCCGGGCCGCGGCCTGGCTGAGGCGGAGAATGCGCAGGTCACCGATCGGTGTTCCGGCGCCGCGGTTGCACACCATCGCCAAGGCCAGGTCGTGCTGCGGATCGGCCCAGGCGCCCGAACCGCCGAACCCGAAGTGGCCGTAGGCCTGGGGGAGCTGGCTGTCGACGAGCGGCAGTCGGTGATAGCCGAGTCGCCACTGCATCCGCATCACGATGACGCGGTCGGGTTTGTTGTTCTGCACCTCGGCGGCGGTGCGGACGGTGTCCTCCGACAGCAGGCGCACCTCGCCGAGACGACCGCGACCGGCCAGCATCGCGTACATCGCGGCCAGGGACACGGCGTCGAAGTGGCCGTTCAGTGCCGGGACGGCGGCATCGAGGAGGCGTGGGTCGACGAAGACGTCCTCCATACCGCGTGCCGACAGGCTGTTGTACATCCGATGCGGATTGACCGGTGATCGTGCGGCGCGCAGTCCCCGCGACATCAGACATCATGTTGAAGGCGAGTCCGACGCCTGCGCCCACCAATCTGTTCGATGGCATCGACATCGGTCGCAGCGGTGCGATGCGGTGCCGCTGCTCGGGCGGGCAGCCGATGAACAGGCCACCGAGGTCCAGCGGTGCGGCGATCTCCTTCTGGAGGAACACTTCGATCGGCATTCCGGAGATCCGCCGTACCAGTTCGCCGACGAGCCAACCGAACGTCAGCGCGTGGTACCCGACCGCAGTGCCAGGTGCGTAGGCGGGTTCGGCCCGGGCCAGCGCATCGGTCATGTGCTCCCAGTCGAGCAGGCGTGACGCGTGATCGACGATGCTGCCGAAGCGATGCAGGCCGGCGGAGTGGCTCAAGACCTGCCGGACGGTGATGTCGGCCTTGCCGTTCTGCGCGAACTCCGGCCAGTACGTGGCGACCCGCTCGTCATAGTCGAGTTCACCGCGGTCGGCGAGCACATGCGCGCACGTCGCGGCGACACCCTTGGTGGTGGAGAAGCACATGGCCAGCGTGTCACGTTGCCAGCGGTCGCCCTCCGGCGTCCGGGCCCCACCCCACAGGTCGACGACCAGTCGGCCACGGTGGTAGATGGCCACGGCGGCACCGCCGTCGGAATGGGCGATCTGCTTGCCGAAGACGTCGGCCACCTCATCGAATCGTGTGTCGCAGTGGCCGGCGACGAGATCTGTTGGGACGTTCACCTGTCGGACCTTCCGCTGAGCGGTGCGTTCACCGCGTCGGAGCCCTACCGAGGGTAGTCGCCGAATGCGTGCAGATGGTCACGATCAGGACAAATCCGCCACAGACCCAGGAGTAGATGACGGCGGAGTGGACCGCTCAGGCGTCGGTCGTCTGATCCAGTACGTAGATCGTCGTGCCACCGGGATCTCGGTACGCCGCCATGAATCCGCCCGGAATCTCGGCGGGTTCGTCCACCACGGTCAGCCCCGACGGCAGCGCGGCATGGAAGTCGGCGAGGCTCGCGACCGAGAAGACCGGACCGGGTGGCGCGTCGGGATCAGTGGCATCGACCATGAGCGTCACCGCACTCCCCGGAATCACCAGGGTGACCGTGGGTGAACTCGCTGCCGCGGCGGACGTCACCACCGGCGCCCTCTATCACCATTTCCGGAACAAGATGGGGCTCTACCTGTTCGTCCGCGCCGACGTGGAGCAGCGCCTCCTGGACCGCATGGCCGGTGCCGCGGCGGCATCGGGACGAATCAGCGACGTACTCCTGGTCGGCTTCGACTATGCGATCCGTGAGCAGTTCACCTACCTCCTCGGCCAGACGCCACCCGATGGGCGAAGCGACCCGGTGACCGACTTCGTCGCCGAGCTGCTGGACTCGTTGGCGATCGATGCGGAAGCGGGCATCGTGGTGGCCGCCTGGCGCGCCGCCCTGCTGGCCGACGCCGATGGGGCGGAGCGGATTCGCATACGGACCACGCTTCGACGCATTGTCGGTGGACTCGACCACGACCCGGCCTCGCCGGGGGGAGTCGGTCACTGATCGTTTCCGGCCACGAAAATCGGGCGCGGGCCAGGGCGGCGCGACGAGGATCGTAGGGGAGAGGAGGGCCATGATCGCCACACTCAATGCGCTGGTGGATCTCGTCGACCGACACGCCGACGTGACCATCGATGTCGCGCGCTTCGCGCGTGCGCACGGCACCACCGAGTATCACCTGCGGAGGATGTTCGCCGCCTTGGCGATGATGCCGTTGTCGGAGTATGTGCGTCGCCGCAGGATGACTCTTGCCGCAACGGATCTGGTCAGTACCGAGGCCGGTCTGTTGGACATCGCCATCCGCTACGGATACTCCTCCACCGAGGCCTTCGGGCGCGCGTTCCGGTCGGTGCACGGAGTAAGTGCCGCTGATGTGCGCCGGGATGGTGGCCCGCTCAGAACACAACCGATGCTCAGGTTCCGTCTGAGCGTGGAAGGGAGTACCCCCATGGATGTCACCATCACCGAGCGCCCCGCACTCGTCCTTGCCGGGTGTGCGGCGCAGGTGCCGCTCATCCACCGCGGCGTGAATCCACACATCCAGGAACACATCGCCTCGATTCCGCCGGCGGAGCATGCACGACTGAAGGCGCTCGGCGACACCGATCCCGCCGGTATCCTCGCGGTCACCGCGGGTCAGGAACCGGATGCGCCCGAAGGAACGCCCGTCACCTACCTGCACGGCGTGGCAGTACGTGCGGACTCGACGGTCCCCGACGATCTCGACACCGTGTCAGTGGATGCGGGCGCCTGGGCGACGTTCCATTCGAGCGGCCCGTTCCCGGACGCCCTGCAACAGACGTGGGCGGCCACCGCGACGGAGTGGTTTCCGTCCAACCCCTGGCGGTTGCGACCCGGGCCGTCGATTCTGCGCTACCTCGAACTGACCGAGACCCACGCCGTCTGCGAGATCTGGCTACCCATCGAACGGGCATGACATCGCTCGGGGCATTGCTGCTCAGATCAGTGCTGGCGGGTCGTATTTCGGTTCGTAGATCGTGATCTCGCCGGCACCGGGGACCTTCACACCGACGGTGACACCCCACGGTTCCTCGACCGGCGAGCCGGAGAATTCGGCGCCTTTGGCCGCGAGCTCGGCCATCGTCGCGCTGAGGTCATCGCACATGAACGACACGTCGAAGCGTTGATCGGTTCCTCCGGTCGTCCCCTCGTACTCCCACGAGCTCGGATGGGCGCCCAGCTCGCTGGGGCCGGTCGCGAAGATCAGCCATCCGCCACCGGTGTCGACATGGGGGAACCCGAGAACATCGCGGAAGAAGGCGCGCGCGGAATCGGGGTCGTCGCAGTAGATCAGCGTGTGCAGTGCGGTGATCATGGGTCCAGGGTAGAACGGGTTCCTCGCCGCGGTGGCTCCTCGCCCAAGTCCGAAGAGAGCGACCGATAACGGCTACGCATCCGCTGCCGAGACTTGATCCCGACGGCGCCAAACAATAGACGGTGCTGAACCCGGCACCGGCACCGCTTCGCGATCCCGCCCGCTGACGCGGACCGACGCCGGTGGGTGGTTCCGGCGTGCGTACCGCACACGTGATGGCGCCGTGCCGAAGCGGCCGGCGAGGTAGGATTTGGTCCGTTGGTTGATTCGAAAGCCAACACAGCACTGGGAGTGCCTCATGGATACCGACGGCCCGCCAGACGGTCCCACGCCCGATGCTGACGGCCTACTCGCCGTGGCGCGCAATCTCTCTCGCTTTCATCGTGAACACGAGAAGTACTATTCCGAGGCGCCGTTGTCGGATGCGATCGCATTGCAACGCATCGCCCGCACCATCACCGCGCTGGCCGAGCGGTGGTCGACGGTCGAGCGCGCCACACAGACTTCACCGAGCCCGTTCGCGGGCGCGCCGGATCTGAACGACGAGCGTGCGATCGAGACCTCGGGTGTCCTGTTCATGGAAGGCGCCGGGGAGCCGGTCGAGATCGGTCGGATCGAATACGAACTCGAAACCCAGGCGGGCCGCAGCGAGCAGAGTGGCGAGTGGCTCGCGGCCGCCATGCAGACCTCGTGGGAGGTGTCAGAGGCCTTGTTGTCCTACCCGGAGCTCGCCGACCTGCTCGCCGAGCGGCACCGCATCATCGGCAACAACTGGCGCAATGCGGCCACCTCGCAGCTGATCGCGCGCTACCTGCGGCGCGCTGTTGCGATGATCCGGCGAGTCGACTTCACGCCGGCGGCGTTGCGAGCGAACCTGGCCGGCGAGCGGATAGCGGCCAAGTACCTGTATGCGGCCGCCGAGATGATCGCCCATGCGGCCGATCTCGGGGTGGAGAGCGCGGTGCTCACCCACGAGGACGAACGGCGCTGGCGGATCTTCAACGAACGGCTCGGCGCGGTGTCCGGCGCGGAACACCGCTGACTCGCGGGCGTGACGTCATGATGAGGCGACGGTGGCAGACGGCTACGGCGGGTTTGGTGGCCGCGGCACTGCTGTTCACCGCGTGCGGTGGCGGTTCGGGCGAAGATGTCGCGAGCAGGTTTTCGTCGTGCTCGGTAACCGCCGGGATCGCGGACGCGAGTGCGGAGCCGGTGGGGGAGCCCAACATCATCATCGGCGCGTTCGTCGGCTGGGACGAATCGACGGCGGCGGCCCACCTGATGAAGAACATCCTCGCCACCAATGGATACGACGCCCAGGTGAAGACCCTCGATGTGCGCGCGGGGTTCTCGGCGACGGCGAATGGCGAGATCGACGTCATACCCGATGTCTGGCTGCCCACGACACACAGCTCCTACATCGACCGGTACGGATCACGGATGGACCCGTTGGGCTGCTGGTACGACAACGCCCAGTTGACCATCGCGGTGAACAGTTCATCGCCGGCACGGTCGATCGCCGATCTGGCGACCATGGGGGGCGCCTATGACAACACACTCGTCGGAATCGAACCCGGCGCCGGTGAGACATCCGTGGTCATCAACCGGGTCATCCCTGAGTACGGTCTGGCGGATCTGACCTTCCGAAGCTCGTCGACGGCCGACATGCTCGGGTCGCTCCAGCAGGCGACCGACGACCAACGGAACATCGCGGTGACCCTGTGGAGACCGCACTGGGCGTACACCGAGTTCGACATCCGGGATCTCGAGGATCCGAAAGGCGCCATGGGCGGGGAGGAAGGAATCTGGAACTTCGCCACCAAGGGCTTCGGTGACAGCGCACCCAAAGCGGCGCAGATGTTCACCAATCTCATCTTGCCGGATGCGGGCCTTGCCGAGCTCGAGTACCTGATGGTCCAGCGGTACGATCGTGCCGATCCGGATGGTGCCGTCGTCGAATGGCTCAGCGCGCACCCCGACTTCGCCGATCGGCTCGTCGCTGGGACCCTGGGTGAGTAACCCCGGACGGCGAGCACTCCGAACAGCGAGCAGTCCAGACGGCCCACCCCAGCTGCACCACCACAGCAACAGAAGGAGTTCATGTGGACACCATCGGACCGATCCTGATCACCGGGTGCTCGAGCGGTATCGGCGCGGCCACCGCTGCCGAACTCGTCGGCGCGGGCAACCTCGTGTACGCCACGGCGCGCAATCCCGACTCCCTGGCCGAACTCGCCGCCGCCGATTGCCACGTGCTCGCGCTCGACGTCACCGACGAGGAATCGATGCGCGCCGCGGTCGATGAGATCGAGCACGCACACGGCACGGTCGGTGCGTTGGTCAACAATGCCGGATATTCGCAATCGGGTGCCGTGGAATCGATCTCGCTCGATGACATCCGTCGTCAGTTCGAGACCAATGTGTTCGGGCTCGTCCGGATGAGTCAGTTGGTGTTGCCGGGGATGCGGCGGGCCGGGCAGGGGCGCATCGTCAATATCGGCTCGATGGGTGGGAAGCTCACCTTTCCCGGTGGCGGTGCCTACCACGCCACGAAGTATGCGGTGGAAGCACTCTCGGATGCGCTGCGATTCGAGGTAGCCGGTTTCGGAATCCAGGTGGTGCTCATCGAACCCGGGCTCATCGTCACCGACTTCGCGACGGCGGCATCATCGTCGATGTCCGGCCTCGACGACGACGGGCCGTACGGAGAGTTCAATGCGGGCCTCGACGCGACGATGAAGGAGATCTATTCCGGGCCCGTCGCCAAGGTGTTGGGTGCCGGTCCGGATGCGGTGGCGAGAACGGTTCGCAAGGCGCTGACCGCCGACCGGCCCAAAGCGCGCTACACCGTCACCGCATCGGCGAAACTGGGGATCGCCCAACGCCGGATCACTCCGGACCGGCTGTGGGATCGTGCCATGCGCATCCCGTTCTCGGTTCCGCGGGCCGAGCGTGACCGGTGATCGAGCACGGGTCAGTTCAGGGCGACGAAAGCGTCGTACACCATGAAGGCAGGCCAGAGTAGGCCCTGGATGATCGCCCACACGTACTCCCAGAACCCGTCAGCCTGCTGCCAGAAGTAGACCCACCCACCGAGGATTCCCAAACCGTAGACGGCCCCACCGCCGGCCGCGCCGGCGTTGCTGTCACTCATCTCGCCCCGACCTCCTGCTCGACATGATCCCGGGGATGGCACGGGACCGTGACGTCAATTGTGTCCGCGAACAGGGGTGGTGTACCAGGGACTTTTGGCACGGGACCCGCGCACGGCAACCGCCGGGGACCCTCTGCACGACATTCGGCGCCGCGGTGTGCGGCGCCGAATGTTGTTCGTTTGTTGGGTGGACAGGGTCAGTGGGCGGCCTCGAAGGCCTCGATCACATTGAGCGGGATGCGACCGCGATCGCTGACCTCGTAACCGTTCTGGGTGGCCCAGTCGCGGATTGCCTTCGTCTGTTCCTTGCTGCGGCCGGCGGATACCGGTGCGGCGCGCTTCACGCCGCGTGCTGCCGATGTGACCCGCGAAACCGAGATGTATTTCGCGAGCGAATCACGAAACTGTGCAGCGTGCTTTGCGGAGGTATCGAATTCGTAGGTCTTTCCGTCCAGTGACCACCGGACGGTCTCGTAGTCCTCGAGAACCTTACCGTCGATGTCGTCGATGACCTGGACGATTTCTTTCTTCGCCATAGTGAACTCCGTCTTTCCTCGTCGTGACAATCTGTTCTCGGGCGGATTGGATTGACCAACGCGCCGATGCCTCTCCCCATGCAGCATTGTTGCGATTTCTTCGATGGTTCACATACTAGCTGTCAGGAAATAAGTGGTCGCTGAGAAACGCCCACTTTCTCGGATGTATGTGAATAGTTCGTTGCGGAGATTACCACCAGGGCGCTCAGGAGGTCGGGACTGTGTCAGGGGTCATTGTCGAGGTTTGGGCCGAGCCGGCGTTGTCGTCGAGTCCGTCCGATGACGACTCGGTTCGCGAAGCGGGAATTCCGAGAAGTTCTGCCGGTGCTCGATCGGATGCCTCGATCTCCTGCAAACCCGTTGGGGTGATTGCGAATCCGTCATCCGATCGCGATTCGAGACAGAACATGCCGGCCGTCTCGACGAGGCAGGAAAACCTCGAAATCGAAATCGTGTGGCCGTAGTCGACGATTGTGCTGCGGTATAGAACGGGGTAGTGATCGGCACAGACCCCTTGATCTGTCCCTTCCGCACTGAGTGTGACCAGATTGTTCTTGCCGTCGCATCCACCGGGCGCGTCCGGCGATGTGGACATCGAAATGTCTGCATTGACTCGGCACGCCAGAGTGGTGATGTCCGCGGTTGCCGTCGAACAGTTCACACCGCGATCCGGCGGTGAGAAGTGAAAACCGGAAGTGTCCTCGAGTGTGGAATCCGGTGTTTGGGATCCCTGATGATACTTGGCATTGTCCACGCGTGGCGCAAGGGCGATGAGTCGGCCGATCGTCCAATTCGGCAAGGGTGGGTCGGCGGTGTCCTCGAGAGACGAGTCGATGTTGGTCGACGCGCTGGTTTCCGTCTGGGTCGATAGCACGTCGGTCGGCGGTAGCACGATCTCAGAAGGTGCGGTGTCGGTCGAAATCGCGCATGCGGTCGCCGATGCGCAGAAGAATGCGCCGAGAACCAGGCTCGCGGACCGGCGCAGTGAGTGGCGGCGCAGGCATCCGTACCCTTGCACTGTGTCAACCCCCAAGATCGTGTTGTTCTACCAGTTCACCCCGCTCGCCGACCCCGAGGCCATCCGGCTCTGGCAGCAGGCGCTGTGTGAGCAACACGGCCTGCGCGGCAGGATCATCGTGTCACCCCACGGCATCAACGGCACCGTCGGCGGTGACATCAGACAGGTCAAACGCTACGTCAGGGCCACCCGCTCCTATCCGGCCTTCGCCACAACCGACGTCAAATGGTCCGACGGTACCGGCGACGACTTTCCTCGACTCAACGTCCGCGTCCGGCCGGAGATCGTCACCTTCGGTGTCCCCGACGAGGTTCATGTGGACCACGACGGCGTCGTCGGCGGTGGTGCCCGTCTTTCTCCGCAGGATGTCCATGACCTGGTGGCCGAACGTGGTGAGCAGGTGGTGTTCTTCGACGGCCGCAACCGCATCGAGGCGGAGGTCGGTCGCTTCTCCGGCGCGGTGGTCACCGACGCGCGCACGACTCGCGATTTCGTGCCCCTGCTCGACAGCGGCCGGTTCGATCACCTCAAGGATCGTCCTGTCGTCACCTACTGCACCGGGGGTGTGCGCTGCGAGGTGTTGAGTGGACTGATGCGGGCGCGCGGGTTCCGTGAGGTGTATCAGCTCGACGGTGGGATCGTCCGGTACGGGGAGGAATTCGGTGACGACGGACTGTGGCAGGGCTCCCTCTACGTGTTCGACAGCCGCATGACCGTCGACTTCTCCGAGCACGCCGCGGTGGTGGGGACGTGTGCGCGGTGTGCGTCACCGACGAACGACGTGGCGAACTACCCTGACGCACTCGGTCGCGACCTCGCAGTCCTGTGTGCCGATTGCCGACAGGAGCTGGATACCGACGACGCCGAGCGTGTGCGGTCGTGACCCGACCGACGGTGCCCGTGATCGTGGTGGCAGGCTTCCTCGGATCCGGCAAGACCACACTTCTCAACCACCTGTTGCGTAACGCTGCCGGCGCGCGAATCGGCGTGCTGGTCAACGACTTCGGCTCGATCAACATCGACGCCATGCTGATCGCCGGGCAGGCCGAAAGCACGGTCAGCCTGTCCAACGGATGTATGTGCTGCGCGGTCGATGCCGACGGCGCGCAGGATGCCCTGGTGCGGCTGCTGCGGCCGAAGGCGGCAATCGATGCGATCGTCATCGAGGCCAGTGGTATCGCGGAACCGCGCGCCCTGGTTCGGATGGTGACCGCATTCGACGACCCACGGATGCGGTACGGCGGATTGGTCTACCTCGTCGACGCCGCCACCGGAAGTCAACTGCGGGTGCGCCACCCGGAGATCGACCGGCACGTCGAGATCGCCGATCTCGTGGTGGTCAACAAGGCGGATCTCGCGGGCGAGGACGAACTCGCCCGGGTGCGGGCCGATGTGCGCGCGGTCAACGACACCGCGCCGCTGGTCGTCACCGCCGATGGCGTGATCGATCCCGCCGCGTTGTTCGACGTGGTTCCACGAGCCGACGAGGTCGGCGGAACGCGCAGCCGGCAGCTGACTCTGGACGAACTGCTCGAGGAGTGCGCGCACGAGTCGGGGGACCACGGGCCGGGGGACCACGACCGTGCCGATCGTCGGCACGACCACCTGCACGACGGCTTCACGTCGGTGGACTTCGTCTCCGACCGGCCGCTGAATCCGCGCCGGCTCGCCGAGTTCCTGGAGCGACCGCCTGCCGGCTGCTACCGGATCAAAGGCGTGGTCGCCTTCGATGTGCCCGGGCATCGGCAGCGGTTCGTCGTCCACGCCGTGGGCGGGTTCGTGCGGGTACAGCGAGAGCCGTGGGGTGGGCGGCTGCGGACGTCGACGTTGGTCGCGATCGGCGTCGGGATGGATGCCGACATCGTCGACCGTCGTCTGGCGGAACTCGTCGATGACGGAGAGCCTGACCCCAACGGTGTGCTCAGCATCACGCGGTACCTGGTCACAGCTCCCTAACGGTTTGTCTCAGCTCAGGTCCCGGATTTCTCATCTGGACGACGGGCTGTTTCACTTGTTACAACTGTGACTGATGTGGCCAGTGTTGCGTTTCGGAAGGAGTGTGGCGGCAGCAGCCGATCGCGGCTGACCGACGCCCGAACAGCGATGACCCAGCGACGCACGACATATACCGAGATCACGTCCCGCCCGTTCGGTGGCCGACACACGATGCCCGGTCGCCGGCGCCGATTGATCGTCGCCGCGATGTCGGCGCTGGCGCTGACCGCCGGCGCGGTGTCGGCGACGACAGAGGCGTCTGCGGTGCCGGCTCCCGCACCGACCGGCAACACCCTGGCCGGCAAGACCGTCTTCCTCGACCCCGGGCACCAGGGCAGCGCCGCTGGACACGACATGAACGCTCAGGTCCCCGACGGTCGAGGCGGCAAGAAAGCCTGCCAGACCAGCGGTGCCACGTCGGTCAACGGCGTCGGAGAGCACACCGTCAACTGGGATATCGCCCAACTGGTCAAAGCCGGCCTGGAGAGCCAGGGTGCGCGCGTGGTGTTGAGCCGCGTCGACGACACGGGCTGGGGAGGCTGTATCGACGAGCGCGCCGCTGCAGCGAGCAGGTCGGGCGCGGCCGTGGCGGTCAGCCTGCACGCGGACTCCACGACGGCCGGCGCGGACGACGCCAAGAAGGGTTTCCACATGATCGTGCCGACGCTGCCGGTCCCGGACGCCACGGTCAGCCGGGTGCAGGGCGGCGAAGGTCGTAAGGCGTCGGAGATCATGCGTGACGCCTTCGTCAAGGCCGGCTTCCCGGCGGCCAACTACGCCGGGGTCGACAACGGTCTGCAGACCCGGCCCGACATCGCGGCGGTCAACCTGACCACGGTGCCGGCTGTGTTCGTCGAGATGGGCAACCTGTCCAACCCGCAAGAGGCCGCGGCACTGACGGCCAAGGACGGACAGCTCAAGTACGCGATGGCGATCACCGACGGCATCCTGAACTATGTGCGCGGTGTCACCACGCCGACTGATCCGCCGGCGGCGACCGGCCCTCTGCCGGACGCGGCCCCGGCGCCGACCAGCAGCACCCCGGCGCCGCAGAGCGGCAGTGAGCAGGGATTGGAGATCGTGATCCCGTTCGTGCAGCAGTTGCTCGCCACCGAGGATCCCGCCGAGGTCGTGCAACTGTTGCTCGGCGAAGGCCAGGACGTCTCCGCGCAGGTGCTCAAGGCGATGTTGACCATCATCTACGGCCTCTTCGACGGCGACCTGCCGATCGGCTGACGCCCCCCAGGCCCATCGTCGCGGTCCCACCACAGCACGTGTAGCCCCACTATCGTGGGGTCATGGGGATCAAGGACCTGCTCGTGATGAAGACGCCGGTGCCGTCACTCGATGGCCGGACGGTCCTGATCACCGGCGCGGCCAGCGGCATCGGCCGCGCCACGGCCGAAGCGGCCGCCCGCGAAGGGGCGCAGTTGGTGTTGACGGATCTGCACGCCGATGCGCTCGACGAGGTTGTCGCAGCCATCAATGATTCCGGCGGCGAGGTCGGCTATCACCAGGCCGGCGACATCTCCGATTTCGAGTGGGTCGCCGCATTCGCGCGACAGGTCGACGCGGAGGTCGGCGTGATGGACGTGGTGATGAACATCGCCGGCGTCTCGGCGTGGGGCACGGTCGACAAACTCGAACACCGCCACTGGCGCACCATGGTCGACGTCAACCTGATGGGTCCGATCCATGTGATCGAGAGTTTTGTGCCGCAGATGATCCGGCGCGGTGATGGCGGACACCTGGTGAACGTGTCGTCGGCGGCGGGCCTGCTGGCCCTGCCGTGGCATGCGGCCTACAGCGCCAGCAAGTTCGGGGTACGGGGCGTGTCGGAGGTACTGCGCTTCGATCTGCGACGACACGGCATCGGCGTGTCACTGGTCTGTCCGGGTGGTGTCGACACACCGCTGGTGGACACCGTCGACATCGTGGGCGTCGATCGCGATGATCCCCGGGTCAAAGCGCAGGTGGCGAATTTTCACAAGGTCGCCGTCAGTCCGGAGAAAGCTGCGCAGGCGATCCTGGCCGGGGTGCGACACAACAGATTCCTCGTCTACACCTCGTTCGACGTCCGGTTCGGTTACTGGTGGGCGCGCAAGTTCGCACTACCCTACGAGATCGTCATGCGCGTGGCCAACGACCGCTTCGACCGACTGGCCCGATTCAGTTCGACCGGGTCGAGCGTGCACACGACCACTCCCGACGGCTCCGACGCGACACCGTAGATGGCACCGAGTCACCGGAAGCGACGCGCCGACGTCGACCCCGACTTCTTCCGCGCGGAGGCGGCGGGACTGCGCTGGCTCCGGGACGGCGGGGGTCCGGTCGTCGAGGTTCTGGACGTGGGCGACGAGTTCATCGAACTGCGACGACTCGATGCTGTTCGGCCCACCGCGGAGGCCGCCCGCGAGTTCGGCGCGGCGCTGGCCCGGATGCATGACGCCGGGGCGCCGCAGTTCGGCAGCCCGCCGGCAGGCCACGCCGGGAAGCAGTACATCGGCGAGCGTCGGTTGAGCTCGCGCACGCATGATCGGTGGGGCGAGTTCTATGCCGCCGAACGGGTGCTGCCGTACCTGCCACCGGCCATCGACGCCGGTTATCTGATGCCCGAGGACGCCGCAGCGACCCGGCAGGCCTGCGCGTTGGTCGCCGGCGGCGCGTTCGACGATGCGGATCCGCCGGCCCGCATCCACGGAGACCTGTGGAACGGCAACGTCCTCTGGACACCGTCGGGGGTGGTGCTGATCGATCCGGCCGCACATGGCGGGCACCGGGAAACCGATCTGGCAATGCTCGCGCTCTTCGGTTGCCCCCGTCTTGACGACGTCCTGGCGGGTTATCAGACCGAACATCCGCTTCGTCCCGGATGGGAAGCGCGGGTGCCGCTACACCAACTGCACCCCCTCGCGGTGCACGCAGCTGGGCACGGACCCTCCTACGGCGCGGCGCTGGGCCGGGCCGCGCGGACCTGTGTCGCGCTCACGCGGCCGGCCCGCTGACTTCTGCCTGGCCTCGGGGGACACCTTTGTCGCCGACCCGGTGCGGCGCGACAATCCCGGCTCGGACAATCCCAGCTCCGGGGCAGCCGAAGTCAGGCGCGGTTGCGGGTGCGGGTCGACTGATACTGAGCGGTGGACGCTCGGTGGGTGGCCGACTCGTACCGCGGACGCTCCTCGGCAAGCGGTGCGACGCGACGGTCCGACGCCGGCGGCGCATGCACGTCCTCGGCGGCATCGATCTGCTCGCCGGCGCCGGCACGGAAGACGGCGCCGGCGGTCGAACGCCGTCCGTGTGCGGTGCCGTTGGAAGCGGCCCGGGCAGTGGCCCCCGCGGCTCGTGAGGCCTTCTCGGCTCGGGCGGGGGAGTCGGTCCGGTCGGCGGCGCCGTCTCCGGCCGAATCGGCCGGACGCGCGCCGGGCTTCTTCGGGCGCGCGGATCTACCGGCGCCGGGCTTTTCCGGCCGCGCGGAGCCGTCCGTGCGGGACGTGCGGGGGTGGGACTCACCGGGTTGGGGCGCCCGGGACCGGTCGCTGCCGGGCGTACCGGTCTTCGGGCCACCCGACTTCGCCGCCGCGGCATCCGTCGATGACTTCGCCGGCTTTTTCCGGGTCTCGTCCGGCGCGCGCGTGGCCGTCTTCTTCTTCTTCTTCTTCTTCGCACCATTCGCCGCGCTCGCCCGGGCTGGGCCGCCCGGGCGCTTCTTGTCGCCGCCGGACGGGTCGCGGGTGAGGTACCAACGGGCCACCACCAGGCCCAATGTGACGAAGAAGGTCAACGCCATCCACGGGAAGTCGTTGGCAATCGGCAGCAGCACCTGGAAGATCAAGCTCTTGGCGCCCGACGAGGCCTGGTCGGCGTTCAGGCCGTACAGCGTGATGACCCCGACGAGAAACGCGATCAACGGCGGCTGGGCGGCTGCGGTGAAGAGCGCGCGTCGCCGGACCGCCAGCGCAGCGGTCACACACCCGACCAGGTAGCAGAACTTGAACACGCCACCGAGTCCGTCGGTGTTGCTCGCGTCGATCGCCGCGCCGATGCCGGTGATGGCTGTTGCCACCAGCACGGCACCCCACCAGGGGACGCCGCGGACCGTGGGCAGCACGGACTGCTGATCCAGCGGCACCGCTGAACGCTGTTGGGCAGAAGGCACATCTAGACGGTACCGGGTCGAACCCAGAAATCCGCTAACCGCCGGGTGATGTTGCCCATTGGTCGTCGACGGGGGAGTCTGCGCTGGTCCGGATACCTCCGGCACTACGGATCGTGATGTCGATGGGTGCCGCGCCGGTGTGCTCGGGCTCACCCTGCAGGGCGTCGAGTTCGGCCAACTTGCGGGCGGTGACCCCCACGCGCGCGTCCACCGCGCCGATCGTCGAGTTGAACGACTCCACCGCCCGGCGCAGTGAGCCGCCCAGCCGGTCGAGGTGTCCGAGCACGCCACCCAGCCGATGATGCAGTTCTGTTCCGAGCTGGTGGATGGTCGCCGCATCGCGGGCCATCGCGTCATGACGCCAACCGAGGGCCACGGTGCGCAGCAGCGCCACGAGTGTGGCGGGAGTGGTCAAGACCACGTTCTTGGTGAAGCCGAACTCGATGAGGTCCGGATCGGCTCGGACGGCGGCCTCCAGCACCGGGTCGCTCGGCACGAACAGCACCACCATCTCCGGGGTGTTGTCGAATGCAGACCAGTACGCCTTGCCGCCCAGCTGGGTGATGTGGCTGCGCAGCGCACGAGCGTGTTCGGTGTGCAGCCGCGCCACCTCACCGGAGTCGTCGGTCTCGATGGCGCGCAGATAGGCGTGCAGCGGCACCTTCGCATCCACGACGATGTCGCGGCCCCCGGCGAGATGGACCACCATGTCCGGGCGCACGGCACCGGCAGTCCCGTCGGCACCGACCTGTGTGGAGAAGTCGCAATGGCGCGACATACCCGCGAGTTCCACCACCCGTTCGAGCTGCAGTTCTCCCCAGCGGCCGCGGACCTGCGGCGTGTGCAGCGCATTTGTCAGCGCCCGCGTCTGGTCGGTGAGCTGGGTGGAGGCCGCATGCATGCCGCGCACCTGTTCGCTGAGACCGGCGTAGGCGTTGATCCGATGATGTTCGGTGCGCCGCAACTCGTCGGAGAGTTGCGAAAGCAGACCCCGCAGCGGATCGACGATGTGGGCCACCTGGCTGCCGATGGCGGTGGACTGGCGGCGTGCGGCGTCCTCGGACGCCGAGGACAACGAGCGGGCCGTCAGATCATGGGCGGCCCGGACGGAGTCGAGCTCGGCCCGGGCGGCGGCAAGTGCTGCGGTGAACCGCGACGCACTCGCCAACCATCCGATCACGAGCCCGGCGACCAGGCCGGCGATGACGCCGGCGACCACGGAGATGTTCATGGCCGCCATCGTGGCCCAGGGGTACGACAAACAGATCAGGCCAGTGCATATCCCTCGCGACGGAGCAACGAGCGCTTGATGGGTAGCCCGTAGCGGAACCCGCCGAGCGACCCGTCGCTGCGCAGCACCCGATGGCAGGGGACGAACAGTGCCGCGGCATTGCGTGAACAGGCCGCCGCGGCGCCCCGGATCGCGGTGGGCTGGCCGGCCAGGTCGGCGAGTTGTGCGTAGCTCACCGGTTCACCGGGGACGACGCCACGCAGGACAGGCCAGGCCCGGCCCAGGAACGGCCCCGACCGCTGGTGGACCTCGATGGCGTCGAGTGCTGCCGGCTCTCCCGCGTAGTACGAGGCGACGGCGTCGGTCAATGCCCCGAGCGAATCGGCGGGCCGGGTGATGTCGGGGCGGATGGATCGGTGGACCAGGGCGATCAGGTACCCCGGGTCGTCGGTCCATCCGGACGCCAACACCCGATCGGCGTCGTCGGCGATGACCGTGAAGGTGCCGTCGGGGGTGGGGATCGAGGCCCACCGTGCCGTGGTCGACGTGGTGTGGGCCGAGGACATCGTGGCGGTCATGGTGCTCCTTGGAGAGTGTCGACCGGGTGGCCCGGTCGGGAGGGAATCGATCGCGAGGTCCGCGATCTCGGTGAAAGGGCCCGCGTGGAACTTCTCGGCGACAGGGGAGTGTCCGACATCTGGTCAGCCAGTATCGGCTCGGACACCGACAAGCGGGCGCGCCACAGGTGCATCGACGCGTAGGACCGCCATGGGGACCAGCCGGCCTGCCGGTCGGCGAGGTCAAGGCCGAGGTCGGCGGCGGCGCGACGCACCACCAGATCCTGGTCGAGCATGACGTCGGGATGTCCGGTGACGCGCATGGCCACGTAGTCGGCGGTCCAGCGGCCGACCCCGGGCAGCGTCAGCAATTCGGCCCTCAGGTCGGCGGCGGTGCGGCCCGGATGCATGTCGATGCGTCCGTCCGCCACGGCCGTGGCCGTCGAGATGATGGCATCGATGCGGCGCTTGGGGCCCGCCAGCACGGAACGGCCGTGCGCGGCGATCGCCGCCGGGGTGGGGAACAGGAGCCACCTGGTCGCTGCGTCGTCGTCCCCGCCCGGTGGCGAGTGGTCGCAGTCTGCCGCCCTCACCCATGGCGCGGGCCGGCCGAGCGCCTGGGTCAGCCGGTCCACATGGTGGCGGGCAGCCTTCATGCTGATCTGTTGGCCGATCATCGTTCGGATGAGCGTCTCGGCGGGGTCCATCGTGCCCGGGACACGCAATCCCGGCGCGGCGCGTACCAGGTGGGCCAGAACGGGATCCCCGCACAGGGCCTCGTCCGTGCTGAACGGGTCGGCGTCGAGGTCGAGCAGTCGCCGCACACGGTTGACCGCGACCCCGAGATCGCGCATGTCGAGATGCTCGAGTCGCGCGTTGACATGCGTGGATGCCGGCTCGATGGTGACCAGCGCGGGTCCGTGGGGAAGGTCGACGGTTCGGCTGAACCGCCAGTTGTGGGGCTCGACGCCACCGGTCAGCTCCTCGGCTCCGGACACGCGGTGGGCGCCGAGAAACCAGCGCAGCCAGGGCAGGTGCAGCGGCTGCCGATGGGCGAGCCGCAGCGACACCTCGCCGATCGAGGTGGGTCGTGCGGCAGCGGTGGGTGCGCCGAGTGACCGCATGCGCGAGGGGGTGAGGCCGAACACGTCGCGGATGGTGTCGTTGAACTGCCGGACGCTGCGAAAGCCGGCGGCGAAGGCGATGTCGGTCATCGGCATCCCGGTGCGCTGGATGAGCACACGCGCTGTTCCCGCCCGGTGGGCGCGTGCCAGGGCCAAGGGGCCGGCGCCCAGTTCGGCGGTCAGAACACGCGTGAGGTGCCGGGGTGTGTAACCCAGACGAGCGGCCAGCTCGTCGACGCCGCCGTGCTCGAGCGCCCCGTCGGCGATGAGCCGCATGGCCCGCGCAGACAGGTCGGCACCGGTGTTCCACTGCGGTGAGCCCGGGACCGCGTCGGGCGCGCACCGCCGGCAGGCGCGGAAGCCCTGCTGCTGGGCGGCGGCTGCGGTCAACACGAAGTGCAGGTTCTGTCGGTGCGGGGTCCGGGCCGGACACGACGGTCGGCAGTAGATCCCGGTGGTGTGTACAGCGACGAAGAACTGACCGTCGAACCGGGCGTCGCGCGAGGAGACCGCGCGATAGCAGCTGTCGAAGTCCAGCAGGCTCGCCACCGTGGATGTGGATGTCACGTGATCCACTCTGGCACGCTCGGCGTCTGATTCCTGGCGGGAATCGGACATCGCGATCGTGGGGCGAAAATGAGCCGAATGTAGTGACGCAGATAACAATGTGCGGCACCATGTGGCATATGACCGCATTGTTCGGTGGCCGTCAACGGCGACGCGACCACGAACCGACCCTGTCGGAACTACCTGCATGGGGCCTCGAGATCATGATGGGTCTCTACGGGCCGGAGACCATCCAACGCGAACGCGCACAGGAGGAGGTGTCCGGCATCCGAGTATCCGACCCCGATCAACGCCCGGGGTCGGATGTCAACGACGCGCATCCCGAACCGGCGCGCGACGAGCGAGTCGACCCCGGTGCCGCGGCGGTTGCGCCGTCGCCACTGGTCGTGGAACTCGAGGCGATGAACGAACTCGTCAAGTACCTCGAGCGCAAGTTCAAGCGGCACTGACCGATCGCGCCCGGACGGGCATGAGTCGACCGTGACGCGACTCGTCGACGTCGGTTCATCTCTTGTGCCCGACAAGTATGTGACGATTTGGGCGTGACAGATGAATCGGGCGTGCCCGATCCCGACGCAACGCGATCCGCCACGTCGACGCCGGCCGCGGACCGGTCGCATCCGACCCGGGTCCAGGTGGTGCTGGCGGGCCTGCGCTCCACCGCGATCGTCAGCCTGCAATTCGTTTTGGTGGTGGCGGCCTTCTGGGTGTTGCTGTGGCTGATCGGCAGGCTCTGGGTGATCCTGCTGCCGGTGCTGTTCGCCATCATCGTCTCGACCGTGCTGTGGCCGCCGGCGCGGTGGATGCGCAACCACGGGTTGCCCGGAGCCGCGGCCTCTCTGGTGATGATGTTGCTGGGGCTCGGCGTGCTGGCCGGGGTGATCAGCCTGATCGTGCCATCGATCGTGAACCAGGCGCCCGAATTCGCAGCCCGCGCCACCGACGGTGTGCGGCAACTGCAGGAGTGGATTCAGGGGCCGCCGTTCAATGTGCGGGACGAGCAGCTCAACAACATCGTCAACACGGTCACCGATCGGCTGCAGTCGAGCGCGTCGACGATCGCGGCCGGCGTGTTCAGCGGTGTCGGGACCGCGACGTCGATCGTGGTCACCCTGTTCACCACCTTGATCCTGGTGTTCTTCTTCCTCAAAGACGGGCCCAAGTTCTTGCCATGGCTGGACCGCACCGTCGGCAGGCCGTCGGGTGCCCACATCGGTGAGGTCCTGCTACGCATGTGGAACACCCTGGGCGGCTTCATCCGCACCCAGGCGATCGTCAGTTTCGTCGATGCGGCGTTGATCGGCGCGGGTCTTTTCATCCTCGGCGTGCCACTGGCCGCGGTGCTGATGGTGATCACCTTCCTCGGCGGGTTCATCCCGATCGTCGGTGCGTTCGTCGCCGGCGCGCTGGCGGTGTTGATCGCGTTGGTGTCCAACGGGTTGACCACCGCGCTGATCGTGCTGGGCATCATCCTGGCGGTGCAGCAGTTGGAGGGGAATGTTCTGCAACCGTGGTTGCAGGCGAAGTCGATGGATCTGCACGCCGTGATCGTGCTGCTGTCGGTGACGTTGGGCGGCACGTTGTTCGGTATCACCGGCGCCTTCCTCGCGGTGCCTGCCGCCGCAGCCCTCGCGGTGGTGCTGCGCTATCTCAATGAGCAGATCGCCGAACAGGCCGGGGAGACCCTGCCGCCGCACAGCACGCCGGTGTCCGCGCACGTGGGTGTGCCCGACGACGAGCCGGATGACGACGCACCGAGCGACGACCCGGGCACGGCATCCGACCGCTGACCGCCGACGGCACCCCCGATCCCGCCGACGGCACCCCCGATCCCGCCGACGGCAACCTCGATCCCGCCGACGGCACCCCCGATCTCGCCGACGGCAACCTCGAGCACCCGGCCGGCCGGTGCCGACGACGGGCGACGATCGGCGGCCGATAGACTGGACGCCCGTGAGTCTCACCCTCGGAATCGTCGGTCTTCCCAACGTCGGCAAGTCGACCCTGTTCAATGCGCTGACCCGCAACGACGTGCTGGCGGCCAACTACCCGTTCGCGACCATCGAACCGAACGTCGGTGTCGTGGAGATGCCCGACCCGCGGCTGAATCGGCTGGCCGAGATCTTCGGCAGCGAGCGCATCCTGCCAGCGACGGTGTCCTTCGTCGACATCGCCGGCATCGTCAAAGGTGCCTCCGAAGGCGAGGGCATGGGTAACCAGTTCCTCGCCAACATCCGCGAGGCCGACGCCATCTGTCAGGTGGTGCGCGTGTTCGCCGACGACGACGTGGTGCACGTCGACGGCCGGGTGGATCCGCTCTCCGACATCGGCGTCATCGAGACCGAGCTGATCCTCGCCGACCTGCAGACCATCGAGAAGGCGCTGCCGCGGCTGGAGAAGGATGCGCGGAAGAAGAAGGACCTCGCAGAAACCGTCGCCGCGGTGCAGAAGGCGCAGGTGATCCTCAACGAGGGCACGACGTTGTTCTCGCAGAAGGATTCATTCGATCTGGCCACGGTTCGCGAACTCCATCTGATGACCGCCAAGCCGTTTCTGTACGTCTTCAACGCCGATGAGTCGGTGCTCACCGACGACGCGCGCACACAGGAACTGCGGGATGCCGTCGCGCCCGCGGACGCCGTGTTCCTCGACGCCAAGGTGGAGAGCGAGTTGCTCGAACTGGACGAGGAGGACGCGCAGGAACTCCTCGACTCGATCGGCCAGACCGAGCCGGGGCTGCGGTCGCTGGCCCGCGCCGGATTCCACACCCTCGGCTTGCAGACCTACCTGACCGCCGGACCCAAGGAGTCGCGTGCGTGGACCATCCACCGCGGTGACACCGCCCCCAAGGCCGCCGGAGTCATCCACACCGATTTCGAGAAGGGCTTCATCAAGGCCGAGATCGTCTCCTTCGATGACCTGGACACCAACGGTTCGATGGCTGCCGCGAAGGCCGCCGGCAAGGTGCGCATGGAGGGCAAGGACTACGTGATGGCCGACGGCGATGTCGTGGAATTCCGGTTTAACGTCTAGCGTTATTAACGCATCGCGGTATATTCTGGGTGCGTGATCCGGTCGTTCGGCAACAAGGACACCGAACGCCTCGGGCGTCGTGAACGCGCTCGCTCGATCGATCCGCGGATTCACCGGGTCGCGCTGCGCAAACTTCGTCAGGTGGGATCGGCAGAGTCGCTCGACGACCTCACGGTCCCACCCGGGAATCGGCTCGAAGCACTGAAAGGTGATCGGGCGGGACAACACAGCATCAGAATCAATGACCAGTGGCGAATCTGCTTCGTCTGGGCGGACACTGGGCCGGAGGAGGTCGAGATCGTTGACTACCACTGACAAGATCGCGCCGATCCATCCCGGGGAAGTCCTCATGGAGGACTTCATCGAAGGTTTCGGCATCACGCAGAACAAGTTGGCGGTGTCAGTGGGTGTGCCTCCGCGGCGCATCAATGAGATCGTGCACGGCAAGCGCGCGATCAGCGCTGACACGGCCTTGCGACTTGGGAAGTACTTTGGCACATCGGCTCAATTCTGGCTCAATCTGCAGTCGCATTACGACCTGGACCTCGCCGAGGACCGTGCAGCAGAGCAGATTGCCGCGATCATTCCGCTTCAGTCGGCATGACAGAGGTCGTCATTGCGGGATTCCTGGTCTGTGCGAATGCCGAGGAGGCCGACACTGTCGAACGACACCTGATGCGGCACGTCGACCTGACACGAGCAGAGCCGGGATGCTTGTCCTTCGATGTCGACCGGACCGGCGATCCACTGATCTGGCGGGTTGACGAGCGATTTGTCGACGAGGCGGCGTTCGCCTTCCATCAACAGCGAGTGGCGGACAGCGAGTGGGGCCGCGCCACCGCCGGCATAGAACGCCGGTACTCGGCCACAATCGGGGAAGGCTGATGCACGGTTACCGGTCACGCAATCCGGTCGAGTTCCGGTCGGCGCACAGCGGCCTGGGCCACCTGGTGGCTACTTGACTTCTGTGTGCAGCACCCGCATCACACCAAGCGTCAGCGGAATGGCGACCCAGATGACGGCCGACACGGTCAGACGACTCCACTCCCCACCGGCGGCCCAGTCGCCGGATTGAAACGGCACACTCGTGGTGGTGAGATCGACCCACCCGGCCAGGTTGTTCTTGAACCACGGCACCAACTCCGAGAGCAGCGACATCGCGGTGGGCAACGCGAAGTAGGCGACGATCGCGCCCGGCGTGTTGAGAATCAGTGCGGCGAAGCCGAATCCGACAAGCAGCCACAGCATCTGTAGCGTGAACGAGTTGATCAGCGCGGCGGCGGTGAACTCCCACGAGCCGGCCGGATCGCCGTAGATCAGGCCGGCCACCACATTCGCCACCGCCCCAAAAGTCAGCGACACCACGACAGCTGTGATACCGGCGATGAGCGCGACCCCCAGCTTCGCGAGCAGGATACGTTCGCGCCGCGGCTCCATGGTGAAGGTGGTCAACGCATTTCGCTGACTCCACTCGCTCGTGACGAGCAGGATCGCCATCACCGGAAGGATGGTCGAGATCGGTATGTTCATCATGGCGAAGAATTCGATGAAGTTCAGATGCCCGAGACTCTGCCGATCGGCGATCAGCATGGCGATCACCACGATCGCCGAGATGACTCCGACAGATGCGGCCAGCCAGAAGCCGGCCCGGGTGTCGACGAGCTTGCGGAGTTCGACGCGGGTGAGTCTGCTGAGCGGGATCGGCGCAGCATCGCGCTCGACGGCAAGCGACGGTGGTCGATGGAGGGTGGTGGTCACGACTGTGCTCCTTGCAGGGCGGTGGCGTCACGAAACGTCGGGACGGATTCTCGTTGGGTCTGCTGGGTCAGTTGCAGGAACATCTCTTCGAGTTGTGCGCCGTCACCGACGCGGAGCTCGACGAGTGGAATCTGTTGTCGCAGTGCGATCCTGCCGATGTCTTCGGGCGCGGCGTCGGCGGTGAATCCACCCTCAGTCACCGGTTGCGCGGCGATGCCGGCCACCGACATCGCGTGCGCCAGCGCGTCGTCATCGAGGGAACGCACCCGCGTGCCACTGCCCGCGAGGAGTTCTTCCTTGGTGCCCTCGGCGACGATGCGTCCCTGGCCGATGACCAGGATCTCGTCGGCGATGATCTCGATCTCGTGCAGCAGGTGCGACGACAACAGCACGGTACCGCCGCGATTGGCATAGTCGCGCAACAGGCTTCGCATCCAGTGGATTCCTGCGGGGTCGAGACCGTTGGCCGGCTCGTCGAGGATGAGGATGTGCGGGTCGCCGATGAGTGCGTTGGCGATGCCGAGTCGTTGCCGCATGCCGAGTGAGTAGTTGCGGACGCGACGGTTCGCCTCGTCCGGGGTCAGGCTGACGAGATCGAACATCTCGTCGACTCGACTGCTCGGCACCCCCAGTGTCATCGCGGTCAGGCGCAGGATCTCCGCGCCGGTCCGTCCGGCATGCTGCGCCGACGCGTCGAGCAGAACCCCGACTTGAGCTGCCGGGTTGGGGATTTCGCGATACGGGCGATCGCCGATGCGAACCGAGCCCGACGTCGGCGGGGTGAGGCCGACCATGATGCGCATCGTGGTGGACTTGCCGGCGCCGTTGGGGCCGAGGAAGCCGGTGACCAGGCCCGGCTTGCACACGAACGAAACGTCGTTGACCGCGACATGGTCGCCATACCGCTTGGTCAGGTTCTCAACTGTGATCATGGGACTAGATCGTGTCGCGTCGAGTACCTCGGCCACATCGGGTGGAAGGCTGAAAACCACCCTGATTGTTGCCGTAGACCGCACGGGTGAGAGCCGGGGTTTACCCCGAGTGCGGCGCGCGGCTCATCTCCGCGTGCCCGATCCGCGGCCGGAGCGCGACGCTCTGATTGCTGCGACTGCGGTGGTCCGCGGCCTGACTACGCTGGCGTCATGGCTGAGGTGGTCGAGCGCGCGGATGTGGTCTCGTATCGGCTTGCCTCACATGGGCTGAGTCTGCGCGCCGCCCCGGATCAACTCCTCGCGGTCGTAGGTCGGTGCGGCATCCAGAACACCCCGCCTGGTTCAGCGCTGCTTGCGCTCCATGCTCGGGCCGCCAAGGTCGGACCGGACTCGATCGACCGAGCAATCGAGTCCAGGTCACTTCTTCTGACGTGGAGCATGCGCGGTGCTCCGTACTACATGCCGACGTCGGACGCCTGGGTGTTCACGACCGGCGTCTTGCCGACGACCGATCACGCTGCTCGGCACTTCGTTCCCGGTGTTGAGCAGGCGGTCGACTGGCTCGGGATGTCTCTTGGTGAGGCGACGGACCGAGTTGCTGATGCGACGTCGACCGTGCTGCGCGGACGAGAGTTGGCGATCAACGAGCTGGGGGCGGAGGTCGCGAAGGTGATCGCTCCTACGCTGACGCGAGAGCAGCGGGAGGTGTGGACCTCTGAAGGTCCCTACGCGAAAGGGCAGCCGATCGGTGAGGCGGTCGTGCACTTCTGCGTCCGCTTGCTCGCACTTCGGGGACTCGTGTGCTTCGCGCCTCGATCCGGGAACAAGGCACCGTTCGTTCTCACGAACGAATGGTTGGGGCATCCGATCGACGTGATGGATCCTGCCAGGGCCCGAGCAGAGCTGCTGCGTCGTTATCTGCATGCCTACGGGCCATCGACGCGCGGTGACTTCGCTGCGTGGCTTGGTGTGCAAACCGGCGACGTCGATCCCTGGTGGAGTTTGCTCGATGGCGAGCTGGCCGAGGTCGACTACGGCGGGACGAGGTGGATGCTCACCTCTGAGCTCGACTCACTGCGAGCTGCCTCGATGCCTGCCGGAGTGAGGATTCTCCCGCCGCGCGACCCGTACACGCAGCTTCGTGACCGTGAGACGATCGTCGCGAAGAAGTATCACCGGGACGTGTGGAAGTCCGCTGGTGACCCTGGGACGTTGCTTGTTGACGGCGAGGTCGTGGGCATCTGGCGTCCACGCAAGAGCGGGCGCGACCTGCACCTCACGTTCGCGACGTTCGGAGGTTTGCCGAACGAGACGCGAGACGCCCTCGACGTCGAGGCGGCGTCGATTGCGCCGCTGAGAGGTGCGGCGTCGGTGTCGACGGAGTTCGCCACCTACTGATCTTTGGCGATCACCTGAGGTTGCGCCGTGCCGCAACCCGATCGAGTTCAGATTCAATGCGTAGAGAACCCCCTCGGCCGACCGGCCGAGACGTCGCGCGCCCGGCAACCAATCGCGCGTGCAATTGCGCGCGCGGTTGATTGGCGGGCGCGCGAGGGGGCCGAGGCCTGACATCGTCGCCGTGCGGCGGGATTCCGCTGGTAGTCATTTCCCAGTAGACGGTGAGCGCAAGTCAGCGATTCGCCGTCGATACAAGCGTTGCCGTACCGCTACTCGTGGCGTCTCACACCGCTCACGACGTGGCTAGATCCCAAATCGGCGGCCGGCCGCTGGCACTCAGCGGACATGCCCTGCCGGAGACGTATTCGGTGCTGACGCGTCTCCCTGGTGACGCGCGAGTGTCACCGTCGGACGCCGTACTCCTGATCGACGACAACTTTGTCGAGACGCTCGGCCTCCCCGCCGGCGGTCATCGGTCGCGACAGCGGCCGCTATCGCTTCCTCCTCCGCCTTGTCAGGAACAATCGGATCGCCCAATCCCGTTGGCGTGAACCTCTGACCCAGATGTCACCACAGCGGGTGGTGACGATGGTGGTCGACGTCGGGACGCGCTCAGGTGTCATCTGGGACAGCGCCGACACCGGGGTTGAGCCCTGACGTCCCGCACCGGGGCCTCACAGCCCGTGCCATCGCAGCGGTCCGCGGAGTCCGATGACGACGTGGGCACCAGCTGTTTCACCGAGCCGGCATGTTCGGATACGTCGTCGCCGGCGTGCTCGGGCGGGGTGGACGGGTTCCGTAGATGATGAGCAGCACGCCCCCGACGAGCAGCAGCGCTCCCGCGACTCCCAGCGTCCAGGCGAGCGGGACCACCAGGTCGACGCGAGCCCCGGCCGTCAGGTCCGCGGTCACGCCGGGCGTGCCGTCCGCGTTCATCACCACCATGGTGTAGGTCCCGGGTTGCAGGTCCCAGGTGAGGGTCTGTGTACCGCTGCCGCTGGCCTGCGCGGTCCAGAATGTCTGCTCGGTGGGCGGACCGTCAAGGACACCGTCGCCGCCTCGTCGGGTGAGGGCGGCCCGAAAGGGTTCGGCCGTGATGTCGCTGACCTGGTCGTAGCCGGCCGGACCGAGGTAGCGCTCCACATCGCTGCTCGGCGCGATCCCCACGAAGACGTCGGAGTCCGGCGACTGCGCGCTGAGCCGTATCGTCGCGAGGTTGCCGTCCGGCCACCAGTCCGTCGGCCCGAGCTCCCCGAAAGCGAGGTGCTCGCTGGCTATCGCGACAGTCGGGGTGCTGTAGCGCTCGCTCGGTGTGGAGAAGAATCCGTCGTCGCGCTGAGCGAGCACCCACCCCAGTCCGGCCCCGGCCAAGAGGAGCGGAACCGCGACGAGTAGGAGGAGGACACCGATGATCAGCGGCACCGGACGGGTCCGACGAACTGGCGCGACCGGCGGCACCGGGGTGTAGCGCTGAGGCATCTCGGTCATGGCACTGATCTCCTTTACCCGCCTGCGTTGGTCATGAGAATGCGGCGGCCGTGCGCGGCACGACCACGTCGGTGAGGTAGTCGACGAACTCGTCGGGCTGCTCGAACAGCGGCCGGTGACCGGATCCACCACGCGCACAGCAGCGCCCACAGCGCGACCGGTACCAGGGCTGCGACGTGGCGCGCGGTGAACCAAGAACTCCCCGAACCGGATCGGAACGCGGCGGCGGCCGCGCCGCCGTCGCGCTGAGCGTCGTCGGCTGCTTCGGTGCACCCCGAGTGGGGTCGGCCAACCCTGGTCGGCACTGGAAATCTCCTGGTGGTGTTCCGTTGTGGTGGTTCCACTCTGCTGCTGCGGCGCCGGCCGCTCAAGAGCCGATGGTCGCGGTGCGAAGGACTTTGGTCCGATGCCCCGGACCGGCGGCGAGGCCCGCGCAACTACTCGCCGCAGCGCGTCGCACGTCGGTGACTGCGCCCGTGTTCATCGTGTGCGCGTGGTCGGCCCGCCGCCACGGGGCGGGACCGGCCACCACCACGGTGATCGCACTGCTCGGGTTCGACCTCGGCGGTGGAGTGTATGTCAACAACACCCGGGCATGCGCACGGTGGTACGAACATCCCGGTCAGGGCACGAGAGAGCACCTGGCGTTCGCCGGTGGCGGTCTCGTGCTCGACAGAGTGCTCGGTCCCTCGCACGCCGCGGGCTGGTTCGCGGGGGCGTACTACCCCAAACTGCTGATGGGCCATGCGGCGGCATCGCTGTGGTCTGACGAGCAGCTGCACGCCCCTCCGCCACCGACTCTGCCCTGAGTGCGGCCGCAGACGTGCCAAATCCCTGCACAGCGTGATCGTCGTGGTCGATACTGCATCGGTGATGCATCTTCGGCGAGGTGTCTGCGTTGCCCTGACGGTGATGTGGTTGGCCGTCACGACAGTGGCGGTCGTCGGCGCAGGGACGGGCGGAGCCGCACCGCCGACGGGCTGGCGATACACAATGGTGGCGTTCAGCAATGCCAGCGACCGCGACATGGACGTCTACACCTCGAGCGACGGTACAACGTTCCAGCTCCTGCGTAAGGCGGCCTATCGGCCACCGGCAGGTCGGGTGCGCGATGCGAGCATCATCCGGCACTCCGACGGCTGGTACTACATCACCTACACCACCATCGACGGCGCGAACATCGGCTTCGCGCGCAGCCGAGATCGGCTCGGCTGGACGCACATCGGCAACTGGCCGGTCCCGCTGTGCTGTGCACTACTGCCGGGGACGGGCGACGGCCGCGGACTCGGTTCCTCGAGCGGACCCGGCTCGTCCGGCTCGTCCGGCTCGTCCGGTTCGATCGGGTCGAGCGACCTTCCGTCCCTGTCACCGTTCACCACCAAGGCCTGGGCGCCGGAGTTCTTCGTCGACGGTGGTCAGGTCAACATCATCCTTTCGATGTCGACCGGTGGCGGCTTCGTGCCGTATCTGATGACAGCGCTCGATCCTGCGCTGCGACTGTGGAGTCCGCCGGTGCCCATCGTCGGGATCGGTGCCGACCACATCGACACCACCGTCGTGAAAGTCGGCGCGACGTACCACGCATTCACCAAGAACGAGACGACGAAGGTCATCGAGCATGCCGTGGCGCCGTCGCTCGTGGGGCCGTACAGGTTCGTACCCATCCGGAACTGGGGCCGCTTCGTGGAGGGGCCGGTGCTGACCCAGTTGCCCAACGGTGCGTGGCGGATCTATCTGGACGCCTATAAGAGCGGACGGTATCTGTACTCCGACAGCACCGATGGGCTGCGCACCTGGTCTCGGCCGGCGACGGTGCCCCGTCTGTCGGGGACGGTGCGGCATGTCGGCGTGGTGCGCGAGCAGGTTCCCTGACGTGACCTGCGGAATTGCGATGGGCGAGTGAGCTTCGCGGCCGAACCGTTGTCGGGGGTGTTTGCGGCATTCGCCGGTGTGGCCGCGATCGACCCATTCAGCGACCGCATGGGCGGCCCGCGGCACCGTGTGAGTGGTCGCTGCGGCATCACCGCTGCCCGTGACTCGTCTGCTCGCCCGGTGACCGGTGCGCCCATCCGGTAACTTCTGTGTGGTAGATCACCGATCGTGGGGCGGGGGAGAACGTGGGGGAACTCTGTGCTCAGAGCTGCTTGGCGTGCGGCGTGTGCCGTTTGCCTGATTCTGGTGAGTACGGTCGCGGTCGGAACGGCCGACGCCGAGCCGCAGGCGCACATCACCGCGGTTGTGCAGGAGACCGACACGCGTAGCGCCGTCTGGGTGGACTCGCCGGCCTTGGGACGCAGCATCAAAGTGTTCGTGTTGACCCCGCGTCGGGTGAACGGCCCGCGGCCCATTCTGTATCTGCTCGACGGAGCGGGTGCTCGAGGCAACGACAGCGACTGGCTCCGAGCCGGCGGTGCCGAGGAGTTCTTCGCCGACAAGGACGTCACCGTCGTGCTCCCGACCGGCGCGTACGGCACCTTCTACACCGACTGGGAGCGGCGCGACCCGGCGGTGGGCAAACCCATGTGGGAGACATTCCTGACCAAGGAACTACCGCCGCTGATCGACACCCGGTTCGACTCCACCGGCCGCCGGGCGATCGCCGGCGTCTCGATGGGCGGGCAGGCGGCCTTCACGCTCGCCTCGCGGGCACCACACCTCTACCGTGCTGTCGGATCGCTCAGCGGCTGCCCCCCGGTGTCATCTCCGGAGGGTGAGGCCTATGTGCGCGCCACCCTGTCACGCGCCGGGGCGAACGCCGACAACATGTGGGGACCCGTGGGCACCGACGGCTGGCGTGCGCACGATCCCGCTCGGCGGCTGGACGAACTCCGCGGCAAGACACTGTTCCTCTACGCGGGCGCGGGTCGGCTCGGACCGGCCGACATCAAACGCGACGTGACACCGGAGGAAGGGCTCTACCAGGTCGTTCTCGCAGCCTCGTCGGCATTTGAGGTCGCCGCGCACAACTGCTCCCAGCAGTTCGGGGCGCAGTTGCGCGCCGCCGGGCTGCCGTTCACCGACGCCGTGCAGGTCGTCGGGACACACCACTGGTACTACTGGGCCAAAGAGTTGTCGACCATGTGGGACGCGGTCTCGCCGGCCCTCTGACCTGCGCTCACCCCGATTTGCCCTGGTTCAGGCGCTGGGTGTCTCGGGTATTGCAGCCGGCGCTGGTGGAGTCCGGCGTTGCCATCTATGTACCGTGGGTCGCAGGAAGAAGCAGCATGAACCGCGCACGATCTGCAGCGAAAGGACATGCATGACCACGCCTGCCACGACAACACAGGACGCGCCCGCGAAGGCGATCAAGAATCCCGACAAGGGGTATGTGGCCCTGCTGGGCTGGAGTCTCGGAGCCATCGAGGCCGCGGACCGATTCGACCGCCGCTACGTGGTGGTGGCCCCCGAATGGGCCGAAGACTACTGCGCCGAGCACGACATCCCGTATCTGTCCTGGAATTTCGAGCGACTCAACGACCGATCGATGGAGATCGCCGAGACGCTGCGGGACATGGGCGTCGACGTCGCGATCCCGCTGTTCGAGGAGACCGTGGAGTGGGCCGGCGCCATCAATTCGGTGTTGATGGACAAGCCTCGGCTGTTCGGCCAGGCGATGCTGCTGCGCGACAAGGCGTTGATGAAGCGCCGCGCGCAGCTCGGTGGCATCCGGGTCGGCATCTTCGAAGAGGCACACGACCGCGACGACGTGGTCCGCTTTCTGCGCCGGGTGAACCAGACCCTGCTCAAACTCGACGGCGATCCGAACGACCCGATCCACCTCAAGGCGTTCGACAAAGCGGGCTGCCTCGGACACCGCGTGATCCGCACCCCGGATGAAGTCGACACGATTCCCGACGAAGAGTTCCCGGTGTTGATGGAGTCCCATCTCGACGGGTGGGAATTCGCGGTCGAGGCGTGGGTCCACAACGGGAAGATCAAGTTCCTCAACATCTCCGAATACGTTACGTTGGGGTATTCGGTGTTCGTCCCGGCCACTCCCGAGCTGGAGAAGTATCGCCCGGCGATCACCGCGCAGATCGAGAAGCTGATCAAGACCTTCGACATCGACTTCGGGTTCGTGCACCCCGAATACTTCGTGACCAACGACGGCGAGATGTACTTCGGTGAGGTCGCCTATCGGCCACCGGGCTTCAAGGTCTTCGAACTGTTGGAGCGTGCCTACGGATTCAATGCCTATCAGGCGCTGATTTTGTCCTTCGATCCGAAGACCACCGAGGAGGAGGTCGACGCATTCTTCCCGCGTGAGGTCGAGGACGCCAGTGGTGTCGCGGGATGTTTCGGCGTCTACCCACGCCGCCGGGTGGTCTCCAACCTCGAGATCCCCGACGAGACGGCAGACGACGACTACTACGAGACCAACGACCTCTCCGAGCCACTCGAGGAAACCGTCACCAAACGCACCGCCTTCGGAACGCACTGGGGTCTGCTGTACTTCTTCGGTGAGGATCCGTACCGGATGCGCGACCTGCTCAAGCGTCAGGAAGAACTCGATTTCTACGTGTGAGCTGACGATGCGGGCCATCAGGGCGCGCGTGCAGCGAAAGCGCGAGAACGACAAAGGATGCCAGTGCCCGTGACATCTATCGACCACCCCGACACCGGCCGGGCATTGGCGTCGCGGGTCGAGCAACTCGATCATGCGACGTCCGCCATGGCCGAGGCGCCCGATTTCGCCAAGCCGGGCAAACTGCGCCGCGTGTTGGATGCGCTACGGCGAGTCCTCACCCAGCCGGGCGGTTGCGCGGCCGTGCGCGCGCGGGCGGCGGCCCTCGAACACGCGGGTGTCTTCACCGGCTCCGACTGGGATCAACCCGACATCCTGGTACCGGCGCTCGCGGGTCCCAGCCTGCACAGTGAGCACACCGACACGGTGATTCTCGAGTCGACGAGCGAGTTGCGGCTCGTCGCCATCGCCGTCGGCGAACACCACCGCCCGGATATGACCGCCGACGATGCGCGCCGCTTCCTGTCGCAGGTGCTGGCGCTGAACCTGGATCTGTTGCTGGCCCCGATGTCCGAGGCGGAACGGGCCCGGCAGGGCGGCAGCGCGCGGGTGGCCCGGGCCGTGTTCGGCTACGTGGTCGACGAGATCGGCTATGGCAGCGTGCTCGACGAACTCGTGGAGGAGATCTGGCGGATTCTGCGCCAGCGGCCGATTCAGGTCGATCATGTGAAGGCCATGGTGACCCGGATCGCGATCCACCGCAGCGACCCCGACGTCGACCTGGGCACCGCGGCGCAGGGACTCGACCGGTTGACGACCGCGCTGTTCGGTCCCACCGAGGCGTGTCGCGAGGACCCGGGCATTGACGTCTACCTGTCGCGGCTGTCGGCCATGGACGCCGAGGGCCTGGAGTTCGAGGCCCGCGGGTTCGCCCGGGCCATGCACGACACCGGCTTGGTGTCCGGGTATCACGCAGCGTTGGTGCGATTCCTGGTGGAGGACAACATGTTCCTCCTGCCCGAGGCGCTCGGCCTGTCGGAGGTGGGACGCAATTGCCTGCTCCGCTACACCGATCTGGTGCAGCAGTTGATCCTGCGTGCCGTGAACCCGCAGCATGCGCAATGCCTCTACGGTCTGGCGCTGCTACTCGATCGCGGGATTCTGCATCAGCCGCCCGTCGTTCCGTCGCTCTGGCGTCAGGTGTCGTTGACGCTGGCACCCGCGGTACGGGAACGTCTGCACTCGGCCTTCGGGCCGGCGGTGGCACCCGAGGCGCTGTTGCTCGGCGGTCTGTTGTCCATGCTGGGGCAGCCATTGGGTGTGGGCCAGGGCGACAATCCGACCTGCCAATCGGCCCGAGCCCTGTCGATGTGGGCGTACAACGATCCCGACTACCTGCTGCAGGTGGTGGCGTGGGCGGCCCGCGACGACGAGGTGGTGGCCCACTTCGAAGGTCAAGCCATCTCGTCGGCCGAGAGCGCCGGCGGCGTCGCGGCGGCCGATCCGATCGATCTCGATCCGGTGTCGTTGCTCGTCGTGCCGCATCTCGACCGCATCTACGCCGAGATGGTGCGGCGCTGTGCCGACCGTCCCGGCGATCCGCACCGCTGGGTGAACCCGGAATTCCACGGCTGGTGGTCGGCCCGCGGTTTCCGCATCAACGTCGACGTGGCAACCGGCGACATCGTGGACCTCGACGACTTCATCCGCCGGTTCTACGCCGCCTATCATCCGCGCTACAACGGTGATCAGCCGCTGATCCACCCGCAGCCGGCCGGGATCGCGTTCACCGACAGCGCGGCCCGCTATGTCGGCTGGCACGCCATCACGATCCTGCGGGTGGCCGCGGACCCGAACGGCGACATCCGGGTCTACTTCTTCAACCCCAACAACGACAGCGGTCAGGACTGGGGCGACGGCGTGGTGGTGGGGACTGCCGGCAACGGTGAACGACCGGGTGAGGGATCACTGCCGTTCGCGCAGTTCGCTTCTCGGCTCTACATCTTCCATGCCGATCCGCTCGAGGACGGCGCGACCGCCGATGTCCCGGCCGGCGACGTCGCCGAGGTGATCGGCTACGTCGAACGCAGCTGGGGCGCCGACCGGGTGATGCGGGCGCTCGAAGCCGGCGCGGCCGACGACCCGGCTCCCTGATGAACCATCACCCGGCGAAGAAGTCGGCAAGGCCGGTCGTCGCCAGGCTGGTCTCCCAGAGCACTCGCTCCGATTCCGCGTCGCGTTCGGCCGGGAGCAGTTGTGCCGCACCCGGCTTGCCGCGTCCGGGTGGCCCGTAGAAGTCGCCGCTGCGGGCATCGGCATCGCACGCGGCGCGGGTGATGCCATCGGCACCGGCCTCGACCGGCTGGGCGACGCGCAGTGTGCGCCACAGGATCAGCCGGTCGATGAGCGCAGTGCCGCCGGCCGCGGCCGTCTTCGCCTGTAGTCCGGAATCGGTGGGCCCCGGGTGTGCGCACAGGCTCATCACGCCGGACTCCGCCGGCGGAATCCGATCATGCAACGCATAGGTGAACATCAGATTGGCGAGCTTGGACTGCTGATACCTCCGCCATTTTCCGAATCCGGTAAACCCGTCGCCGCCGAGGTCACCGCCATGGGCGGCGAGATAGGTGGCGTCCAGCGGTTTCCCCCGCCGGGCGCCGCTGGTGTGGTTCACCACCCGGGCCTGTCCGCGTTCGGCGGCGGCCGTCGCCAGTGCCGGCCACACCAGCGCCGTCAAGAGGAAGTGCGACAGATGGTTGGTCTGCATCTGGACGTCACAGCCGTCGACGGTCGCCTGGTCCGGCAACCCCATCACGCCGGCGTTGTTGCACAGCACGTCCAGCCGTTCGGGCAGATCTCGGTGAGCATCCGGGCCGCCGCCCGCACGCTGTCGAAGCTCTGCAGATCGCACGGCACCGCCACCACATCGACGCCTGCACCGCGCAGCTCGCGCAGCGCGGTGTCCGCGCGTGCCGACGGTCGATTCAGCAGGATGATCCGCGCGCCCTGCATCCCGCATCGCGATGCCATCACCCGACCGGTGCCGCTGGTGGTGCCGGTGATCGCGATGGTGCGTCCGTCGAGTCGAGGCGGCGTGAAAACTGCGGAGTCGGCGGTGGGCGACGGCGATGATGCCGACGGTGACGGCGGCCCAGGGGACGACGACGAGGCAGGGGAGGCGGACACGGTGCTCTCCTCGTGTAGCGGCGGCAGCTGGATGAGGTGACCGAATGATCAGCACCATTAAACACCGCTGATACCGGTCGGCACGCTCAAGAGCAACCGTCGGCGCGCAGTTGCGTTTCAGAGTCCGTGCCGGTGGGAACGATGCCGAGGCGGGGACATCATCTTCCGCATGCGACGGCCGAAAGGTGGAGGCGTGACGTTTTCCGTGGATCACGCAGGAATGCGAGGACTTCCGGTGGCAGCCGGTCTCGGCATACCGGCGGTCCGGCCATGACGGTGGCGCCGCTGGTCGCGGCGGGGATCTCCGTCTTCGATGCCGACGTCTACCTCCCTCAGCAGGACACCGCTCTTCTGATCGACGCAATGCACGCCCTCGGCGTGCGGGGTGTGCGCGTCCTGGATCTGTGCACCGGCAGCGGTGCGGTCGCGATCGCCGCTGCCGCCGCCGGGGCCCGCGAGGCAGTTGCGCTCGATTCCTCGCGGAGTGCGGTGGAACATGCGCGGGCGTCGGCTTTCGCGGCCGGCCGATCGATCACGGTGCAACACGGCGATCTCGCAACCGCGACCGGCTGGTTCGACGTGGTCACCTGCAATCCGCCCTATGTCCCGACGCCGACGGCCGAGAACCCCGCATTTCACCCGCCCGGACCCGCCCATGCCTGGGATGCGGGCGTCGACGGGCGAGCGGTCCTCGATCCGCTGTGCGCGCAGGCACCCACCTTGCTGGCACCTGGTGGCACACTGCTACTGGTGCACTCGGAATTCGCCGATGAGGATGCCTCGCTCACCGCGCTGCGTGGCGGGGGGCTCGAAGCCGACGTGATCGGTGAACGCGTCATCGCCTTCGGGCCGGTGATGACCGCCCGCGCGCGGTGGCTCGAGGCGCGCGGGCTCCTGGAGCGCGGTCGCCGAGTGGAGCGGCTGGTGGCCATTGCGGCGACCGCGCCCGACCCGATGTTCCAGCCGAGTAGAGGGCGACTCCGATGACGTCGGCTCGCCGGCGGACTGTACGCGTCGTGCGCGGTGGCCCGGTCCTGGTCGAGGGGCCGGTCGACATCGAGTTGCCCGATGGCACGCGTGTCGAGTCGGATCGCTTCATGGTCGCGATCTGCGCGTGCGGCCGCAGCAAGAACTACCCCCTCTGCGACACCAGCCATCGCAGGCGTCGACGCCGGACGAGCTGACCGACCCCAGACCGCCGAGCACCCGCCGACGCGGGCGGCTACAGATCCCCGGCGAGTGCGCTGCGGCCCTCCCGCCAGGCGGTCATCAGGTGTGCATCCAGCGCGTCCTCCACGAAGAGGAAGGCGCGGATGCCGAACACGACATCGGCCTCGCAGTCGGGCTCGGCGCGCACCAGGTCGCCGACCACGTCGGTGCGCAGGATCTGTTCGTGGACCGCATCCGCCTCGACATGCTCGCGGTAGAAATGCCGGCAGGCCTCGGGTGCCTGCAGGCGCTCGAGCCCCGACAGCAGCCGCTGCGACCCGGGCGGCGAGGTGATCTCCGTGGCCGCGAGATGTCCGACTGCTGCGCCGCGGTACCGGCGATGGAGGCCGAACAGCGACATCAGGTTCACCGGTGTGAGGGCCGCCGCCGGGGCGATGTCGAGATAGCCGAGGTAGTCGTCGCCCAGGCCTGCGGCGCGCAGCAGGTCGGCGAACAACTCCTGGTGGACGGCCTCCCCGCGTCCACCGCCGAACTCGTCGAATTCGACGGCGACGTAAGCAGCCTTGGCGTGGCCGCGCAGCCGCGGAATCGCCCACGCGTGCGGATCGGCCTCCTTGAGGTGAAAGACGGAGCGCACCGCGAACATCTGGCGGTACTGATCCCACGTTCCCGCGTCACGCAGGTGATAGGAGGCGCCGTCGCCATCGGGAGACTCGATGCTCAGTTCATCCATCTCATGCGCAGCCGTGTCGCCGGGCCCGACCGGGACGTCGTGGTGCAGGGCGGAAAGAAAGTGTCCTTCGAGCTCGCCGCGCACCGCCAACAGCGCGGGGTGCCACTCCCAGGCGGGGTCGACGCCGGCGAATCCGACGTAGTGCAGCTCGTAACAGAGGTAGAGCGCGAGCTGGAGATCATCCCCGTACGGGTCGACGGCCGACAGCGCGGTCTCGGCGACCGAGCCCGGCGTACGGATCTCGCGCGGCACATGCGGATCGGCGCGCAGATACTCCGTGACCAGGGTCGACAGTGGCCCCCGGGCGGCGGGCAGCGGGGGAGCCGATCCCCGGGTGGCCGTGGGGCCGGTCAGTTGGCTCGTCATCCTCGTATCGTGCCTCTCGTCGGCGTTGCCCGTCAGCGAGCGTCCCTACCAGTAGACATCCGGAGTAGCCGTTCCGCCCAGACATGAAACAGCGGCTTGTCGGACCGGCGCATCGCCGGTGGGCAGTCCGCCGTGACCTTTGGGTACCGTTGCCTCGATGCGCGCGGTGTGGGAACGGTTCAGAGCCCGACTGCCACCGCGCGCGCGATCCGGTGTCGACCTCGCGGTCGCGACGGTCAAGGATTCCGGGGACGACCGCATCACCGGGCTGGCGAGCGAGATCGCCTTCTGGGTGCTGCTCAGTCTGCCGGCGGTGTCCATCGCGATGGTCTCGCTGGCCGGCCTGCTCGACCCGGTGCTGGGTTCCGACGCCCGTGTGCAGCTCATCGAACGCATCGAGGAGATCGCCGCGCAGGTGTTCCGTCAGCAGACCGTCGACGATGTGATCGCCGCGATGCTCGACCGGTTGCTCATCGAGGGGTCGCCGTCGGTGTTCTCCATCTCGTTCCTGATCGCGGTCTTCACCGCCAGCCGCATCCTGCGGGTGCTGGTGTTGGCGGTCACCATCGCCTACGACCTGGACGAGGAACGTCCGACGTGGATGGCCCGGGTGCTGGGGCTGGTGTTCTCGGTGATCGGCTTGGTCCTGGGTGTGGTGTTGGTGCCGCTGGTGGTGGCCGGTCCGCAACTGGGCTACATCGTCGAACGACGGTGGGGTCTGGAGTCGCTGCCGCTGGGCGAGATCTGGACACTCGCGTACTGGCCGGTGGCCGTCGTGGTGCTGACCCTGGTGGTGGCGTCGCTCTTCCACTGGGCGACCCCCCGTCGGACCCCGTTTCATCGAGATCTCCCCGGGGCGCTGCTCGCCACGTGTGGCGGGCTCGCGGTCAGTGCGGTCCTGCGTCTTTACACGGACACCGCATTCGGCGGCGACGCGGTGTATGCCCCGCTCGCCGCGCCGCTGGCCATCCTGGTGTGGGTGTGGGCGGTCGCGATCGTGCTCCTCTTCGGTGCCGAACTCAACGCCGAGATCGAGAAGGCACACCCCAGCAACGGCTGGCCGCCGCCGCGCCGGCGCTCCCCGGTGGAGGTCGGCGCCAGCGGCCTCTCCCGTATCCGACGGATAACGGGTCCCGATCGCCGCGACGCCGAGTGAGCGCCCAACGCGGTTGGTCCCCGGGACCTGCCACATCCTCCACGAGTTCGGAGAGGAGTTGCGAAGTCCCGGGACGAATGGCGCGTGATCAGGAATCGGCGACGACTGCGCGCTCCTTGGCGTCGGACTTCTTCGCCTCCACCTCCTGCGCGACGTCGATCTCCGTGGTGCCGGCCGGGACCCGGCGCGAGGGGCCGGTCCGCCCGTGCGTCGCATACAGCATCAACCCGACGAACGTCAGACCGCCGACCAGATTGCCGAGCACCGTGGGGATCTCGTTCCACACCAGGTAGTCACCGATCGAGAAGTCACCGCCCAGCATCAGACCCGACGGGAACAGGAACATGTTGACGATGGAGTGTTCGAAACCCATGTAGAAGAACAGCATGATCGGCATCCACATGCCGATCACCTTGCCGGGCACCGACGTCGACATCATCGCGGCGACCACGCCGGTCGACACCATCCAGTTGCACAGCACACCGCGGATGAACAGTGTGAGCATGCCCGCGGCGCCGTGTTCGGCGTAGCCGACGGTGCGGGAATGGCCGATCTCGCCGAGCTGCTGTCCGACCGCATCGGGGTCGGTGCTGAATCCGTAGGTGACGATGATCGCCATGAACACGGCGACGGTGAACGCGCCCAGGAAGTTGCCCACGAACACGAGGCCGAAATTGCGCAGCATGCTCTTGAACGTCACGCCGCGCCGTTTGTCGATCAGCGCCAGCGGCACCAGGGTGAACACGCCGGTCAGCAGGTCGAAACCCAGCAAGTACAGCAGGCAGAACCCGACGGGGAACAGCACTGCACCCAGCAGTGGCTCACCTGTCCGGACGGTGATGGTGACCGCGAATGCTGCGGCGAGCGCGAGTATCGCACCCGCCATGTAGGCACGGATGAGCGTGTCCCGGGTGGACAAGAACGTCTTCGCCTCGCCGGCGTCGACCATCTGTTTCGCGAACTCGGCCGGCTTCACGTACGACATGAGAGCTCCTCAGGTTGACGGTGAACGCGTGCCAGTCAATCGAGTCAGAATGTCGGTTTTGTGTCATGGCGTGGAGACGGTGTTACGTCCTTCTCACGGGGCCGGCGGGCGGCTGTGAAGTGGTGTCCGTTGTCGCCGACGTGGCCTTGCCCACAGTCACATCAGGTCGTGCTCGTAGGCGAACGCGGTCGCCGCGGTCCTGGTGTTGACGTCGAGTTTGGCGAAGATGTTGGTGAGATGGCGTGACACCGTCTTCTCGCTCAACGTCAATCTCTGAGCGATCTGGCTGTTGCTGCGCCCGGTGGCGACGAGCTGCAACACCTCGACCTCGCGATCGGACAGACCGTTGGGGTGGGTGCCGGGCCGCAGCAGACCGGCGACGGCCTCGGCGTCCGGTCGGGTACCCAGGTCGGCGAAGACGCGGCCGGCGGCGATCAGCTCGTGCCGGGCCGAATCGGCATCCGACAGGGCGAACAGGCCCCGGCCGATCGCCGCCTGGCACCGCGCCGCCTCATACGGGCAGTTCAAACCCAGCCACAGCTGCCGGGACTTGCGGAGATAGGGCAGCGCACCTGCGGGATCATTGTCGGCGAGTTCGACGGTGCCCGAACAGAATGCTGCGGCGGCCTGCAGCGCGATGCAGCCGAACCGTTCGCTGATATCAGTGAGTTCGGTTGCCAGCGGCCGGGATTCGTCCACCGAACCTGTGGCCAACAGGATCTCGATCGCACCCGGCAGGATGTGCGCCCGATCCACCGGATCCCCGGACTCCACCAGCAGCCGGTGAGCCGCAGCGGCAGCGGCGTGCGATCGCCCGCGTGCCAGCCACAATCGGGCGAGGGCGGGTTGCGGATCGTATCCGTGCGCCTCCGCGTCGGCGAACGAACGCTCTGCGCTGTCGAGGTCGCCGAGAATCCGATACACCTCGCCGCGCTCGGCGAAGGCGAGTCCGGCAGCGGGCGCGGATGTCTCGCGGTAGCGCGCCAATGCCGCATCGAACTCGGCGATGGCGTCGAGAAACCCGCCGAAGAGCTTGCACATCTGCCCGCGATGGACGGCGCACTGTCCGGTGAACGGCACCAGCCCCGGTTGGCGGTCGCACCACCGGGTCAGCGCTTGTGTCCAGGTGGCAGCCCGCCCGACATCGAAGACCCGTTGGCAGCCCTCGATCATGGTGCAGTACACCTGTCCGGCGAACACCGCCGATACCTCACCGGCGGCCACTCCGGTCATCGCCTCGTCGAACAGGGACAGGCCCTCGGGCACCTGGCCGCCTTCGAGGGTCAGCCTGCCCTGTGAAGCGATACCCACCGCGACGAGATCAGGATCGTGATGGCGGTGACCGACGTCGGTGACCTTTCGCGCGCTATCGAATGCCTGTGGCCAGTCGCCTGCACCGATGTGTGCGTACATGCGCAAGATCGCGATGTAGCCGCGCTCCACGACATCGGCATCGTGGTCGGCGAGCAGTCGGTCCGCACGGGCGGTCCAGCCCTGCCCGACGACGGGATCGCCGGCCATGGAGGCAATCAGGGCCACCCAGAATGCGCAGCGCACGGCTGCGGGTACGTTCGCGTCGTCGAGTTCGGCTGCGAACGCGCGTTGCAGGGCGTCGACCGCGGTCTGATCGTGTCCACCGAGGTAGGCGGCGACGCCGAGCCTGCCCAGATCGTCCGGGCGGAGATCGTCCGGGTCGACAGTCATCCACCGCCGCAGGGCCGCCGACCAGTCGCCGGCCTCGAACTCTGCTCGGGCCCGCTCGAGTTCGCCGGCGACCGCCATCGACCTCACCACCTCCGCTTCGAGCCTAAAACCCTCCGGCGGTGACGATGGGCGCCTCAGGCCAATTGATGCTCGATGGTTGTCTCGTCGTCGGCCCGGCGGTGGATACGGTCGGCGATATAGGCCGCGTCGCGACCGACTCCGGGCAACACCATCGAGCTGAATGCGTACTGGAACGACAGGCCACAGAAGTACAGCCCCGGCGCGTCGTCCACGACGCCACGCATCTCCTCGGGCCACCCGTCGGGGCCGAACACCGGGAGGTGTATCCAGTCGAACACCTGGCGGAAGCCGGTGCACCAGACGATGTTCGCGACGTCGAGCACCTGACCGTCGGCGGTTTCCGGGCGACCGTCACGAGCACCGGAGATCCGTTGCTCGATCCGGGTCACATCGCGGTCGCGCAGATCTGCGGGCTTGACCCGCAAGGCGGGGGCGCCGTGAAACCGCACCTTCGGCATCTGCTTGCGGCCGATGGGGGTGCATCTGGTCAACACGTGCCGCCACGCGAAGATCATCATTGGAAACAGCAGCCGTGCCTGCCAGGACTCCGGGCGCACCGGAATCGAGCCGCAGTCGCGGCCACAGAGGATGGTCGGGCGCGTCGCAGCGACCTCGTAGGCGATGTCGGCGCCGGAGTGGGAGGCCCCGACCACCAGGGTCGGACCGTCACGCAACTGCTCGGGTCGTCGATACTCGCTGGAATGCAATTGCAGGATCGCCGGATCGAGGTCCGACGCGCACTCCGGAATCGCAGGGGTGCGACCGAAGGTGCCTGTCGCGACCACCACATTCCGAGCTGCCAGAGTGCCGGCGTCGGTGTCGACGAGGAACCCTCCGTGCGCGTCGGGGTCGACGCTGCGCACCCGGGTGGACAACCGCACCGGCAGCCGGAAGCGGTGCGCGTAGGCCTCCAGATAGTCGGCCACGTCGTCTTTGCCGGGAAACGACCACCCGGTGGCGGGGAACGGCATACCGGGTAAGCCGTCATAGCGGGCAGGCGAGTACAGCCGCAGACTGTCCCATTGGCGTCGCCAGTTATCCCCCACCCGTGTGTTGGCGTCGAGCACCAGGCACGGCCGGTCGTGGTTTCGTAGGTGATAGGCGGTGGCCAGGCCTGCTTGGCCGGCGCCGACGATGACGGTGTCGATCTGCTCTGTGCGCATGACGTCCTCCTGAGTCGACCGGGTATCGGATTCGCTGATCGGTGGCGTCGCCGATCGACTCTGACGCTAGGCAGTAGCAGCGCCGGCGACATCGGACGGCAACCCCATCTACGTTGCCGGTGACGTGCGGTGTTCACCCCATGGGGCGACCAGGAAGAGCTATGACGCAGCGGTGGTCAGCCGGCCCGGCGTGCGGTGATCTGATCGACGCCCATCCGTCCGTCGCGAAACGCCATCCGTCCGCCGACGAGGTAGAGGCGCCACACGCGGGCCACCTCCTCGCCGACGAGGTCGACGACGCGGGCCCAGTTCTTCTCGAAGGTCTCGTACCAGGCGTCGACGGTTCGGACGTGGTGTTCGCGCATCGCCTCCACGTCACGGATCTCGAGACCCGATGCCTCGAGGAGGTCGACGGTACGGCCGACCGGGCGCATGTACATGTCCGGGGCGATGAACGCCTCGATGAACGGCCCACCGCCGGGATGGTTGTGCGCGGGCCGCGACATCTGCTGAATGCAGACGAGCCCGCCGGGTACCACCTTGTCGTGCAGGACCCGTGCGTAGACCGGGTAGTTGCGCTGTCCCACATGCTCACCCATCTCGACGGAGGTGACCGCGTCGAACCCGGCGTCGGGGATGGCCCGATAGTCCTGCACCCGGATGTTCACCAGATGGCCGAGGCCGCGGCGTGCCACCCGGGCGTCGATGAAGGCCTTCTGCTCGCGTGAGATCGTGACGCCGACGACGTGGGCGCCGAAGTGCTCGGCGGCGTAGAGCGCCAGCGAGCCCCAGCCACACACCCGACGTCGAGCAGCCGCATCCCGGGATGGGTGTCGAGACCGACCTTGCGACAGACCCGAGCGAGTTTGTCGGCCTGGGCGTCGGCAAGGGTGTAACCGGGATCGTCCGAGGTCCAATAGGCGCTCGAGTACGCCATGTGCTCGTCGAGGATGAGCGCCTCCGGCCGGTAGAGGACGACCCGCGGCGCGTCCCGAGGACCGGCCGAACTGCCGTCCCATGCGGTGACATGAACCGGCAAGGGCCCGTTGACATGCCGCTCGACGGCCTCGGCGATGGTGGCTGCGACCGTCATGACCCTCCTGTGCGCACCGTTGCCCGGCGCGGGGTCTCCGGTCGGGCTGTCGTCAGGGGTTCGGTGCCGATCGGCCCACGGATGGGTCGAGACGCAGCTACCAGAGCACGGCGATGCCGGCGGCCGCCAACGACAGCAGCCCGGCGACGAGGAACATGGCGCGCGGTACCGGTTGCCCGGTCCGGCGTTGCCGCGCACTGCCCATGCCGAGCACAGCGCCCAGGACGAGCAGGATGGCCAGTTTCACGCCGATCTTGGCGTAGTTGAGTTCGATTCCCGCCGGCCAGGGTGCGGCCAGTGCCAATCCGGTCACCAGCGACAGCAGCAGCCCGTACTCCATCAGCCGGGTGAACCCGAAACGGCGCGCCGCCGCCTCAGCGGTCCAGGCGCCGAAGGTGATCGCGAAGCCGACGATGTGCAGGAAAACAACGACGTTGCGTAGTAGGTCCACACGGGCAGATTACCCGAACCGGACACCCGTCAGTCGCCGACCGGCCGGGCGCCATCACCCCGGTCAGAGCCGCGGTAGCCGTCCTGCGGCCACGTCCACCAGCGCCCGCAGGTTCACCTCGCGTGCCTGTCGTCGTGCGGCGATTGCCTCGTTGTCGGACGGCACCAGCAGGCGCAGTCCGCGCGGATGGGAACGGATGGTGAGCGGCGTGGTCAGCTCGACCGGCTCGCCGTCGATACCCGCGGCGGCATGGCCGCTGCGCGATCGGATCTCGACCGATCCGGCGGTGAACTCATGCCAGAACGGGCTCGTCTTGCGCAATCCCACCGCAGACCTGGCCATCAACCGGGCGGCCTCGGCGGCAGTGGACGTGGACACGGCGATGACCCCCAGGGTGCCGGTGTCCATCCGGCGGCGGGTCGCGGCATCCAGCGAGGTGTTCGCGACGTAGGGGTTGTTGGACACCAGGATCACGAAGGCACCGTCGACGTGCCGTCCGGACGGGGTGGTCAACTGCAGGTCGAAGGGTCGGGCGGTCGGGCCCAGTAGGTCGGGGAGCATCGCCGCCGCGGTGTGGGCCTTGTCGGCGCGGTAGGACTCCTCCGCGACGATGGTCGCGTAGACCCCGAGCGACACGTTGTTGACGAACAGTCGACCGTTGACGGTGCCGTAATCCACCCGTCGCTCCACCGCGTCGCGGAAGGCGAGCAGAGTACGGCGCGGATCGTCGCGGTCGAGACCGAGATCGAGCGCGAAGTGGTTGCGGGTGCCGGCGCTGACGCAGACGAACGGCAGATCGTGTTCGACGGCGACGGCTGCGACGATCGCCTGCGAGCCGTCGCCGCCGGCCATCCCGAGGCAGTCGGCCCCCCGCGCCACCGCGTCGCGGGCGAGTTGTTCGAGGTTGCCGCCCGGCTCGAGTTCGATGGTCTCGACACCGAGTTCGGCTGCCGCCGAACGCAGGCCGAATCTCTCCACCTTGCCGCCGCCGGATCGGGGATTGCAGATGAGAACCGGTCGCTGTGGGCGCTGTGTGTCCCGGCGACGGTCGAGCGCGTGCAGATCGGGGGCCAGCGCGTAGCGCGCGCTCGCCACGGCCACGCCGAGCACGCCGACGGCGATGATCAGGCGTAGCACGATGGCGTCGGCCGCGACCAGCGCATGGCCCATCGCCCAGGTCATGACGACGAATCCGGCGGCGATCGCCGCCGCGCCCCAGATCCGCCGGCGATCGCGTTCGGTCACCACCCACCACGCGCCGCCCACCGCGAGGGCGAGGCCGCCGACGGTCGCAACGATGGCCAGGACGCTGTTGATCACGAAGACGAGCGACAGCACACCGAAGACGACCATGCCGGCCAACGCGAGCAGTGCGGCGGCTCGACGCCAGAGATCCGGCAGTCCGGCGAGGCCCGTACGCCCTTCACGGTGCTGGTCCACGTCGGCCGATCGATCTCAGCGCGGAGTGAGCCGGAACGTGCGGGCGCCCGCACGCCACGCGGCGTGCAGATCCGCTGTGACCGGGTTGCCGTTCGGGTCGAGCCCGATCTGATTGAACTTCGCGAATTGCGGGTTGTCCCGGCAGATCGCGGCATAGTGCGCGACCACGTCGGCCTCGTCGGCGAATGCCTGCACATCGGCGGGCAGGCGGTGGCCGTGCAACCGCACCTCGACCCGGCTGCCGCTGTGCAGGTTCCGGCTCCAACCGAACGGTGTGCCGATGAGCAACGTCGACTCGAGTCGAGTGTAGGCAACCGGAAGGGAGTATCGCCGACCGGACTTGCCGCCCACCACGTACAAGGTGATCAGCCGGCCACTCACGACCCGATGTAGTCCCGGAGTGGCGAGCAGCACCCGGACGACCCGGTTGGCGGCTTCCTGCATCTTCATCTTCTGCGGCGCCTGTGGACTGGTCACGATCCTCAGGGTACCCAGCGGCCGGGTGCCCGACGTGCGACCGGCGCCCGGCGTCGTGTGGCGGATGCCGCCGCCAGGTCGCAAGGTGGTCTCGACAGTGAACCCGAACGAGGAGTGAGAGATGACCGCCCCGATCATGCCCAAGGCCGACGCCGCCGAACTGATCACTGCCGCGCGAATCCGGCAGGGACTGACGTGGTCCGACATCGCCGAGCGGATCGACGCACCGGTGGTGTGGACGGTCGCCGCGTTGCTCGGGCAGCATCCGGTGCCGGCGGAGAAGGCCGCTGTCGTGGTCGAGGTCCTCGGGCTCGGCGAGGGTGTCGCGGAAAGCCTCACCCGCCAACCGATGCGCGTCGCCGACGACGCGGCGGCCTCGGATCCGACGATCTACCGATTCCATGAGGCGCTGGCCGTATACGGTCCGGCGATCAAGGAACTGATCCACGAGGAGTTCGGCGACGGCATCATGAGCGCGATCAATTTCAAGGTCGATGTCGCGCGCCGTGCCGACCCCGACGGCGACCGAGTGGTGGTGACCTTCGACGGCAAGTTCCTCGACTATCGGTGGTGATGCCGTCGTCTCCCGGAAGCGGCGAATGGGCACGACCCAGCTGACGAGGTTCCGCGGCAGGCGCGGACGCCGCCCCCTCCGGTGACGGCACAACGGCTCCGCCGGTCGGTGACCGACGGAGCCGCCCCGTTCCCCGGGGTATCAGGGCACGAGCCCGCCGAAACCGCCGAACGGTGACCGCGGCTGGTTCGACTGACCGTCGGATTCGGCAATCGTGGTCTGCTGCTTGTCGACCGCGCTGTCCAGCGTCACCTGTACGGTGCGGGCGTCGCTGCCGGAACCCACGGTGACCGGTACGGTCTCGCCGGGGGTGTGGGTCAGGACCTGAGCCATGAGGTCGGCGTAGTTGCTGATCGGCGTGTCGCCGATCTTGGTGATGACGTCACCTTCGGAGATGCCGGCTTGGTCGGCCGCACCGCCGGACTGCACGGCGGAGATCTGCGCACCGTCCTCGGAGTCGTTGGTCGCCGCGAGCGAACCCGAGACGCCGAGAACGGGTTTGGTTGCCTGACCGTCCTGCAGCAGTTCGTTGCCGATCCGTTTGGCGGTGTTGACCGGGATCGCGAATCCGAGGCCGTAGGCCTGCACGCCACCGCTGGCGGCCTGGCCGGTGTCGACCGCCGAGTTCACGCCGACGACCTGTCCTTTCAGATTCACCAGCGGCCCACCGGAATTGCCGGGGTTGATCGGGGTGTCGGTCTGTAGACCGTTGTACACGGTGACGCCCGAACCGCTCTCGTCAGCGGCGGTCACCGTGCGCGACAGCGCGCTCACGATGCCCGAGGTGACGGTGTTGGACAGATTCTCCGGGCTGCCGACGGCCACGACCTGGTCGCCCACCTGCAGTCCATCGGAGTCGCCGAGCGCCGCCGGTGTGAGACCGGATGCGCCGTCGAGTTTGATCACCGCCAGGTCGTAGGAGGGCGAGGTGCCGGTCACCTCGGCCCCGTAGGTCTTGCCGTCGCTGGTGGTGGCCTGGATCGTGCTGCCGCTGCCCGCCATGGCGACCACGTGATTGTTGGTCAGCACATAGCCGTCGGGGGAGAGGACGATGCCGCTGCCGACCGCAGAGCCCTGTGCTCCGGCGACCTTGATGTCGGCGGTCGACTTCGACGCGACCTGGGCCGCGTAGGTGACCGAGCCGGGCGCGACGTCTGCGGCGTTGTTCGCGGTGTCGGGCTGCGAACTCAGCACCGGAACCGAGCCGGAGCTGTCGTTGTTCAGCAATGCGCTGCCGCCGACCCCGACCGCACCGCCGAGCAGGCCGGCCAGCAGGGCGGTCGCGATGATCGGTTTGGTCACGCCGCCGCGGGGGCGCCCCGGTGCGCTCTGCGGGCCGGCCGGGTGGTGGGCTGTGGCGTGCGCAGCGGTGTGCGAGGTCGTGGCGTATCCGCCGGCGGGTCCGTGCACCCACGGCTGATGGTGCTGCCCAGATGCGTATGGGGACTGGTGCGCGGCAAACGGAGTGGTCACCGGTTCGGTGACATGGTCGGTGGCCGGCGGGGTCTCGGGGGCGCCGTGCTCGGGGTGTGCATCACCCGGATCGGCGGGAGGAGTTGCGTTCACGACACCACGATGCCCACTCAGGATGAGAGGACCGCAAGAATCGGGCTGCGGATTCACTGTCAAAACACTGGTCGGAATCTCAGGTAAATCAGAGATTCCCACCCCGGGATTTGCCGGCTCACCGAAGGACGAACGCCACCGCCCGATCGACGACGGCGTCGAGATCGTCGCCGAGATTCCCCGCCAGCCACTGGTGGGCGAGTTCGGCCATCGCCCCGGTGAACATGGTGGCGCCGGTGTGCAGCGCGAGCGGGTCGCGTGCCGACCGCGCCGCCGCGGAGGTCTCGGCGAGGGTCAGCTCCGTGAGCAGGTCCCGGGAGGCCGAGCGCCGTGCGGCCAGGACCGGGTGGGTGCGGCCCTCGGTGAACAGGATGCGCCCGCACCGGGGATCGTCGGAACCGAACCCGAGAACGGCGCGAACCCCGGCCGCCGTCCGCGACCGTACCGACGGACCTGCCGCCGACATCGCCTCCTCCACCCGGACGGCGAGCCGGCCGGCGACCATGTCGTAGGCTGCGCCGAGCAACTCGTCGGTGTCGGCGAAACTCTCGTAGAAGTAGCGGGTGTTGAGGTCACATGCGCGGCAGACCGAACGTACCGACAGGCCGGCGGCACCGAGAGTGCCGAACACGTCGAAGGCCGCGTCGATCAGCAGCCCGCGTCGCTCGATCCGGCGGTCGGTGAGCGGAACTCCTGCCCAGCGGGTGGGGGTGGACATCGCCCAAGCGTACGTCCTCGGCGACCCGGTTCACACCAAGTCTGGTCACAGCTGTCACCAGAACGTAGTGTGGGAGCCGAGAAGCAATTCTGGCCGACTACCCGAAGGATGTGCGATGTCGCTGACGTTGAGCGCGCCGTCAATTCCTCGAGTGCCGCTGGTGCCGCCGATCCCGACGGCGCTGCAGTTCCCACTGCCGCATCAATTGATGGGTATGTGGCTCAACGGCCGATTCGACGACATGGTGCGGGCGAAGTTCTTTCGGGGCATGCAGTTCGACGAACCACCGGGCGATCCGGGGTGGTTCGGCCCGGACAGTGCGACCTGGTACGTCCACCAGCACACGCCGGCGTTGATCTTCGGTCTGCAGTGCGCGTCGTATCTGGAACGTCTGGACCCGAGCATCTTCTGGATGGGGGTTCATCATTCGCGTCTGGTGGAGAAGGCCGCCGACGGCGAACCCACCGGCCGGATCGATCCGGCCGGAGCTGCGGTGCGGTTGGGTCATTCGCTGGCGTTCTTCATCGGCACCGCATACGGATCGAGCGAGACGGCCGAGCGACTGGCCCGCACGGTGCGGGCGATGCATCACACCATCAAGGGAACGCGTCCCGACGGACTGGTCTACGACGCCGATGATCCGGACTGGCTCCGGTGGAACTACGCCACGGTGGTGTGGGGTATCGCCACCGCGCACGAGATCTACCATCCGCGTCCGCTGCGTGGCGCGGAACTCGACCGCTACTACGGCGAGTTCGTTCGAGTCGGGCATGCGTTGGGCGGCGTCGACCTGCCCGCCACGAAGGCCGACACCCTTGCGTGTCTGGCGGAGTACCTGCCGCGGCTCGCACTCACTCACGGCAACGCCGTCGCCACCGGTTCGAACCTGACCAATCCGGCACAGGCCGCGGTGGACTGGGCGATCCGCGACACCATGCCGGAGTGGGCTGCCCAACTGGTTATGCACCGGCCGCCGCACCCCATCGAACGTCGCGCGCGGCGCAGCGTGGTGTGGAGCGCGCTGAACGGCCTGCAGGCGACCATGGGTGACCTGCCCGAATTCGTGGCGGCGCGGGCGCGGGTCGCCGACGGTGTCACGGTGGAGCACACCGAATCGAGTTTCGTCCTCGGCAGCGACCCGGACCTGTCTCGCGCCGAGGTGGAGGCTGCGCTCTGATCTCAGCGCCGCACCTCGATTTCCGCGCCCAGCCGGAAACCGGGCGTCATCGGTAGTTGGTCGCCGCTCCAGAATCGGCCGGGGTCGAACCAATTGGAGTCCTTCGCGGCGTCGAGCACGCCCATGTCGCGGTAGGTGATCGCCACGACCTCGGCGCAATAGGCCGACTCCAGTCCGGTGTCGTGGGAGTGTCTGCGCGCTTGCCGGTCGCGCGCGAGGCGATCGAGGTACGGGATGCCGCGGACCACGTCGACACTGTTGGGTACGCGTCCCCGAAACCATCGGCCGGCCAGCCGCGCGGTCGCCGGGAACGGTGTTCCGTCGAGCCGCGCGATCACCTGCAACAGGCTGTCCTCCTGGGCGCGGCTGATGTCGGGGGTCAGCTGTCGGAGCCAACAATCCTGGTCGTACCGATCCATCCACTGCCGCACGGCGTCGCGCGCATCGTGCAGTTGCACACCGCGGTGGTGGCGGCCGGTCCACACATCGGTGAGCCGGTCGCCGAGTTCGGCATGCCAGAGCAGCGGCGGCAGATCGTCGATGGCAACGGTCATCGCGACGTGGTTGACCGGCGCGTTGGTCAGGGTCCGGATGGCCCGATCCGGTCCCGAGCGACCGCGGAACAGCCAGATGTCGCCGGTGCGGGTCACGTCCAGCGCCCGCTCGAGTTCGATCCCGGACCCGCCGGTTCCCTCACCTGTGCGCACCAGAGCAGCGTAGGACAGCCACTATCCTCGAGCCATGCGCAACGCGTGGAAATGGGTGGGGCTCGCCGGCGCCGTCGGCGTGGCGGCCGGCGGCGTGCTCGTGGCCCGGGATCAACGACAGCGCAACTCCTACAGTGCCGACGACGTGCGGCAGCGGCTGCATCAGCGGCACGCGGAGGCCCGGGCGCGCGCCGACGACGATGACGGTGACGGTGGTGGCCCACGGTGAGAGGCCTGCCGGCGCTCGATGCCCCGGTGGACCCGGTGTCTGCGCTGCGCCGCATCGCCTGGCTGCTCGAACGTGACCGGCAGATCACCTATCGGGTGGAGGCGTTCCGCCGGGCAGCACGCGCGGCGCATGAGGTCGGGCCGCAGGAACTGCACCGCCGCGCGATCGCGCGAACCCTGACCGACATCGCGGGGATCGGCCCGAGCACGGCGACGGTGATCGCCGAGGCCGTCGCCGGCGATCTTCCCGACTACCTGCGGCGACTACAGGAGTCGGCGCCCGAATCGTTGGCCGAGGGCGGATATTCGCTGTACGCACAGCTGCGCGGCGATCTGCACGCGCACACCGACTGGAGCGACGGCGGTGCCACCATCGACGAGATGGCCTCGGCGGCAGCGGTACTGGAACATGAGTGGTTGGCGATCACCGACCACTCACCGCGTCTGACGGTGGCCAACGGCCTCAGCGCGGAGCGGTTGCGCCGCCAACTCGGCGAGATCGAGGCGTACAACGACCGTTTCGGCGACGAGATCCGGTTGCTCGCCGGTATCGAGGTCGACATCCTCGACGACGGCACGCTCGACCAGACCGATGACATGCTCGACCGGCTCGACATCGTCACCGCATCGGTTCACTCCAGGCTCCGGATGGACGCCGCCCCGATGACCCGGCGCATGGTGGCCGCCGTCAGCGATCGGCGGGTCAACGTGCTCGGCCACTGCACGGGCCGGCGGGTCGGGTCCGGTCGTGGAGCCCGTCCGCCGTCGACCTTCGATGCGCGAGCGGTGTTCGGCGCATGCGCCGAACACCACACCGCGGTCGAGATCAACTCGCGTCCCGAACGCGTCGATCCGCCCGATGACCTCATCGAGTTGGCGCGAGATCTCGGTTGTCTGTTCGCAATCGACTCCGATGCCCATGCCCCCGGCCAACTCGATTTCAAGGCGCTCGGCGCACACCGCGCCGAACATCTCGGCATCGATCCCGATCGCATCGTCACCACCTGGACTGCCGATCGGGTGGTCGACTGGGCGGCGGGTCGGACCTGACCACCGGCCACGGCCGCGAGACCCTCGCCGCGCGCCCGAGGCCGGCCAGGCGTCGGATGTGGCGGAGTCGTCCAAACCTGTGGACACTGGACACCACAGGGCTACGATGCCGACCCGCTGCACGAGGAGGTCTCACATGGCGGAGAACAACGGTCCGTTCGGAATGAGTCCGGAGGACTTCGATCGCTTCGCCCGTGAGGCCACCGACGGGGTCCGCGACATGGTCGGGAAGTTCCTGTCGGGATCGGGTGCCCAGGGCGCGGCCTGGTCGACCCTGTTCGAGGAGACCGCACGCCCGCGTCGGCGGGAGCCGGAGACCGCGGGGGAGACCGGTACCGGTGTGTGGGCCGTGTTCGTGGTGAGCGATGACGGTGGTGCCCGGGTCGAGCAGGTCTACGCCTCGGAGATCGACGCGTTGCGGGCGAACAAACACAACACCGATCCCCGACGGAAGGTGCGATTCCTGCCGTACGGCATCACCGTGAGCGCCCTGGACGAGGACGACACAGCCGAAGACGACACAGCCGCGGACTGACCCGGTCGGGTCGCACCCGACACCCGCCGGACGAGTCGGTCACTGGGCCGACCGCAGTGCCGTGCGCCGCTCCTGGGCCTCGGCGAATCGCCGGCGCTGTACCTCGGTGCGCGGTACCAGCTGCGGCACCGGGTGGGGACGGCCGTCGTCATCGGTGGCGACCATCGTGAAGTAACAGCTGTTGGTGTGCCGGCGCTGCCCGGTGAGCACGTTCTCGGTGTCCACCCGGATGCCGACCTCCATCGACGTCCGGCCGGTGTAGTTGATCGACGCGGACAGGGTGAGCACCTCACCCACGCGAATCGGTTCGCGGAAGATCACCCGATCCACCGACAAGGTCACCGCGTACCGGCGGGAGTATCTGCTCGCGCAGGCGTAGGCGACCTGATCGAGAAGTTTGAGCAGGGTACCGCCGTGTACGTTGCCGGTGAAGTTCGCCATGTCCGGCGTCATCAACAGCGACATCGACAAGCTGATCCGGTCGTCGTCCGCGGCGTCCGAATCGTCGGTGAAGTTGTCCATTCATGGCTCCCGTCCGGGCTGATCCGATGTGACCCGATCAGCCTGTCACCTACCGGCCGGTCAGGTCGGAGACGAGGCGAGGCGACGTCCGCAGGGCGCGCGATGTGAGCGTTGCGAATGCGCTGGCCGCCCGTCGATGTGCCAGGATATCCGGGTGATGGTGATCGCCGAGGCATCCTCGTCAGCCGATACCTCCGCGATCGAATCACTGTTCTGGATCACCGTGGCCGCGGTCGCGTCGCCGATCGTGGCCCGGATCTCCCGCGGGTTCGTGCCGGATGCGGTGGTGTTGTTGGTCTGCGGTATGGCGATCGGCCCCAACCTGCTGGGCTTGGCCGACGTGGACAGCGTGCAGATCCTGAGTGAACTCGGTCTGGGTATGTTGTTCCTGCTGGCGGGCTACGAATTGAACCCGAAACTGCTCGGTGGGACGTCGGGCAGAGTCGCGCGACTGACCTGGCTGGTCGGTCTCGTGATCGCGCTGATCGCGGTCACCTTCGCCATACCCGAGGAGAACTTCAGCGCGCACATCGCGGTGGCCATCGCACTGACCTCGACCGCGCTGGGCACCCTGTTACCCATCATCAAGCAGGACGGGTTGCTCGACACACCTCTGGGACGATCGGTGATGGCGCACGGCGCGGTCGGTGAGTTGGCGCCGATCATCGCGATGTCGCTGTTGCTCACCAGCCGAAGTGTCGGCGGTGCGCTCGTCGTGCTCATCTTGTTCGGTGTCGCCGCCGTGCTCATCGGCGCGGTACCCCAGCGCATCGTCGAGCGCGTTCCGGGTGTGCGCTATGCCGTGTCGGAGATGAGTGGTGGCACAGTTCAATTGCCGATCCGGGTGGTGTTCCTGCTGCTGGTGACCCTCATGACGGTTGCTGCCGTCTTCGATCTCGACGTGGTGCTGGGCGCGTTTGCCGCCGGTCTGATCCTGCAGAGGCTCATCGGCCCGCAGAACCACGAGGTCGGAAAGTCGCTCGAGGTCGTCGGCTTCGGGGTGCTGATCCCGGTCTTCTTCGTGGCCTCGGGAATGTCCATCGATGTGACCGCCGTTCTCGGGCAGCCGGTGTTGTGGCTCGGGCTCGTCGGGGCGATCGGCGTGGCCCGGGGTCTGCCGGTGTGGCTCAGTGAGCGCTACGTGCAGCACGGCAGCAACCTGGTGAGTCCGCGTGAACGGACCCAGCTCGCCCTGTACGCCGCGACCGGTCTGCCGATCATCGTGGCCGTCACCGGGGTTGCCACCGCCGCCGACCTGATGTCGGTGCAATTGGCGTCGGTTCTGGTGGCCGCGGGCGCCACCACCGTCCTGGTGTTCCCGCTCATCGCGCGGCTCATGACGCGTCGAGAACGCGGGTAGATGGCGAAAACGCGTGCCGCCGCCGCCCCGGTCGGGGACGACGGCCGCAGCACGATCACGGGCGCTGTGTGGCGCGTGTCAATGCGCGCGCAGCGTCAATGCTTTCGGTGTCAGAGGTAGGCACCGCAGTGTGGCCACGCGCCGGCACCCTGGGTGGCGAGCACGTTCTCGGCCACCCGGATCTGCTCGGCCTTCGATGCGTTGGCCGGGTTGCCGCTACCGCCGTTGGCCTCCCAGGTGCTCTGCGAGAACTGCAGTCCACCGTAGTAGCCGTTGCCGGTGTTGATCGCCCAGTTGCCGCCGCTCTCGCACTGGGCCACCGCGTCCCAGTTGTTCGCGGACGCGGTGCCGGCGACTGCAGCGAACGGGGCCAGGGACAGGGCGCCGACGATTCCGGCGCGCACAGCGAGCTTCTTCATGCTCATGGTCATCGTTCCTCCTATCGCCACCCCGTAGCTGGCTGGGCGGCTGATCTTGGGATCGGTGGCGACCGTACAAGGTGATAACGAGAAGGTCACATCGAGGCGGTGACCTGCACGATTGTGATCACGCGCCGATAACGTGGGCGCGATTGCGGAGAATTCCCTGCGCACCGCGGCGATTCGGGCGTGTCGGATCACGATCCGACATCGGATTTACTGTGACGAATAGCACAGCGGAAATGTGGTATCGGTCACTGCTCTCGGCGTGCCAAAGGTTCCGTTGTGTGGCCACTTCTCAGGGCAGGCCGGCCCGCACATCGTCGTCGAGCGACGCACGCACCAGCGCGGCTGCGAGTACCGCGCGACGACCGTCGGCCAGCGCGTCCAGGCCGGCCGGATCGTCGGTCAATCCTACGTCCGTAGCGGCCGAGAGCGCACGCTTGTCGAAGTAGGGGGCGACCCACTCCCACACATCCTGCACCTCACGCAGAAACACCGAGGCACCGGTGGGGCCGATCCCGGTGAACTCCTGCAGCAGTCGGGCGGCATGGTCCACGTCCCCGTCGGCGCGATCGGCCAGTCTGCGCAGATCTCCCTGATAGTCGTCGACGACCCTACGTCCGGCCTCGCCGAGCCTGGTGGCGGTGCTCTCGTCGTAGCGGACGTAGTGTCCGCGCCCGAGCGCGTCCACCAGATCCTGCCAGTCGGCGTCGGCCATCTTCGCCGGTGTGCGGTAGCCCGCGGCGAACAGCTCACGTGCGGCCGCCACCGCGATGCCCGCGGAGATCCTTGCGCTCAGCAGCAGTGACAGCACCAGGAGCTGGAACAGGGGAGCGGGCGTGTTCTTCAGCGTGATGCCGGCCTCGTCGGCGTAGGTGCGACCGGCGCGCTCGAGGAGTGCAGAGGCGATCTGCTGGTGGTGCTTCGACACGGTGACCCTCTCGTCTCGCGGTGGCGTCTCACGGTCGACTGCGGCGCCCACCGTCTGGAGAGGCGTTACCCGGACGGGGGCCTGATCAATCGCGGGTCGCCAACACGGCGTGGTGTGCGATCGAGAGAGCGGTCCGATGATTCGGACTCGTGCGGTCAGTGGCGCCGGTGCAGTGCGACGCGTCCGCCGCGAGCCGGCGCGTAGGCGACGCCGCGGGAGTGCCAGCGTTCGTCCGGCGCCGTCGAGGGCTCGATCGTGAAATCACGCAGCAGCGTGCGTAGGACCACGTCCATCTCCATCTGTGCGAATGCTGCACCGATGCAGCGTCGGGTGCCGCCGCCGAAGGGCAGCCACGCCGGACCGGGGGTGCTGCCGACAAAGCGCTCGGGGTCGAACCGCTGTGGATCACGGAACTGCCGGCTGTCGTCGTGCAGCAGAGATATGGACACCATGATGTTGCGGCCCTTGGGGATTCGATACGGGCCGAGTTCGACGATGTCGTCGACCACATGCCGGCCGGCGAGATCGATGACCGGTCGGCTGCGCTGGATCTCGGTGATGGTCGCGGTCATGTACTCCTGGCCGCCGGCGTCGACCTCATCGGCCAGCCGCGCGAGTACCGCGGGATGGCGCTGTAGGCGTTCGACGGCCCAGGCGAGGGTCGTTGCGGTCGTCTCGTGCCCCGCGACGAGCAGGGTGAGCAGTTCGTCGGCGATCTCGACGTCGGTCATCGCCGAGCCGTCGTCATATCGGCTCTGCACCATCAGCGCCAGGATGTCGTCACGGTTCCCGAGATCAGGGTCGATACGCGCAGCGGCAATGAGTGTTTCGACGACCCGGTTGTAGGTCGCGCGTCGGTGGGCGAATCGGCGACGGGGATCGACGCGACCCAGGGACACCGGCAGGTCGGGGATCGTGGCCAGCCGTGATCCGGTGGCCACCATCGGCGGGATGATGCGGCGCAGCGTGGCGAGATGGGCGCCCTGCGCTCCGAAGACGGTGCGCAGGATGACATTGAGGGTGATCCGCATCATCGGCTCGAGCGTCGCGAACGGCGTATCGAGGGGCCAGTCGCGGGCCTCGGCGCGGAACTCTTCGGCCACCACCGTTTCGTAGCGTCGAACACGTTTGCCGTGCAGTGGAGGTGTGAGCAGCCGGCGCCGACGACGATGATCGGCGCCTTCGAGGGCGAACAGGGAACCCGGGCCCAGGACGCGGCCGAGGTTCGGGCGTTCGTTGACGACACGATCGGTGGAGGTGGTGAACAGTTGCCGAGCCATGGTGGGGTCCGCGATCACCACCGTCTCGCCGAAGATCGGGATCCGGATCGTGAACGCCGAGCCGTAGCGACGCGACAGGGCGGCCACCGTTTGCCGCCGGCGAGTCACGAAGCCGAGGCCTTGCACGAGTGGTGGCAGATGGGGGCCGGGCGGCAGGACGGGTGTGACGTCGGCAGCCTGTGCGGTACTCATGCCCGCCTCCCCTTCCTGTTTCCACGCCGATCGGTACGGAGATGTACCACCCGACGGTATCCGCGAATTGGCGGCATCCACGATGGAACAAGACAGATCGCAGTACACCATCGTCGAACCGGTGGTCGCCGCGTGTGCCGCGCTCATCGGCGCCAACATCGCGAGTTGAGCCGGGAACGCCCGGTGCGCACCGGCGCACCGGGGCGTTGCGGACTCGTCGATCGATCAGGCGCCGGCCAGCTTCGCGAACCGTGCCAGATGGGCGTCCGCCGAGCCGAACTCGTACTCGACAGCGGTCAGTCGGCGGAAGTAGTGGCCGATGGCCAGTTCCTCGGTCATGCCCATGCCGCCGTGCAGCTGGACCGCGTTCTGTCCGATGAACCGGGCCGCGCGACTGACGGTGGCCTTGGCCGCCGACACCGCCGTCGCCCGCTCGGCGGGTTCGGCATCGAGGGTCAGGACGGCGTAATACTGGGCGGCGACCGCTTGTTCGAGCTCGATGTGCATGTCGACCATCCGATGCTGCAGGGCCTGGAAGCTGCCGATGGACTGGCCGAACTGCTGACGCTGCTTGGCGTACTCGACGGTGTCGTCGAAGACCTTGCGCATCGCCCCGACTGCCTCGGACACCACGGCGGCGGTTGCCTCGTCCCAGGCGTGCTCGAGCAGCCCGAGCGCCTGCCCCTCGGTACCGATGAGCGCATCGGCGTCGACCCGGAGGTCGGTGAAGGTGAGGTCGGCGGCACGACGGTCGTCGATGGTGCGTACCGCATGAATCGTCAACCCGTCGGGAACGGCGTCGCCGAGGTCCACCAAGAACATCGACACCCCGTCGCCGTCGCGGGTGTCGCCGGAGGTCCGGGCGGTGACGATCAGATGATCGGCGAGCGGGGCAGTGGTCACAACGGCTTTGGCGCCGTTGATGATCCACGAGTCGCCCGACTTCTCGGCGCGCGTCCCGACATGATTGAGCATGCCGCCCGAACCGTCTTCGACCGCGGCGAGCGCTGTCAGCGCACTACCGCCGACGATCTGCTCACCGATCGCGATCGCCCGCGGGTGGCCGGTGCGCGCCAACAGTCGGGCGCCGAGCACCACGGTGTCGATGAACGGTTCGACGACGAGCGCGTGTCCGAGAGCCTCGGTGACCACCATCAGTTCCTCGGGGCCGCCGTCGTCACCGCCGATCGATTCGGGCAGGCAGGCGCCGATCACGCCGAGTTCCTCGGCGAACGAACGCCAGATCTCGGGTTGCCATCCGGCGCCCACCTTGGCCGCCTCGCGACTGGCTTCCAGGTCGTAGCGCGCGCCCAGGAACTTGGTGAGGCCGTCGCGCAGCAGTTGCTGTTCCGGGGTGAGTGTGAAGTCCATTGTTTGTCTGTGCTCCGTTGTCTGGCCGGGTTGGTTGTGGGATCGGGCTCTACCCGAGTCCCAGCGCGGCCTTGGCCAGGATGTTTCGCTGGATCTCGTTGCTACCGGCGTAGATCGATCCGGCGCGGTCGTTCATGTAGTGCAGCGGCGCCACCGCCTGCCATGCCTCACCGCTGACATAGCCGTCCGACGGCGGGGTGTACCGGTTGATCGGCCCCCCGGGCGCGGCGGCATGCGGCTGATACACGCGGCCGTGAATCCCGGCGGCCTCCAGGTCGAGTTCGGTGATCTTCTGACTCAGTTCGGTGCCGAGGATCTTGAGCATCGACGCGAGCGACCCGGCGTCACCGCCGGAACTCATGGCCGCCAGCGCGCGGTACTCGAGAACCTCCAGGATCTTCGCTCGCACCCGCACGTCGGCGAGCTTCGCGGCGAATGCCGGCTCCTCGATGAGCGGTACACCCGACGGGCCGGTCATCGAGGCGGCTTCGTCGGCGATGTTCTCGGCCATCACCTGCAGGGCCGGCGCCGCAGCGCCGCCGCCACGCTCGAAGATGAGCAGGTACTTGGCCACGGTCCAGCCTTCGTCGATCTTGCCGAGCACGTTGCGCTTCGGTACCCGCACGCCGTCGAAGAAGACCTGGGCCTGCACCTGCTCGCCGGAAGCCATCACCAACGGCTGCACCTCGATGCCGGGCGAGTTCATGTCGATCAGCAGGAAGGTGATGCCCTGCTGCTTGCGTTCCTGGCGCGAGGTCCGGACCAGGCAGAAGATCCAGTTGGCTTCGGCCGCGTGCGTCGTCCAGATCTTGCTGCCGGTCACCACGAAGTCGTCACCGTCGCTGACCGCCGCCATCGACAGTGACGCGAGATCCGATCCCGCCTCGGGCTCGGAGTAGCCTTGGCAGAAGAACACGCTGCCGTCGAGGATGCCGGGCAGGTAGAAGTCCTTCTGTTCCTGAGTGCCGAACGCCATGATCGCGTGCGACACCATGCGGATGCCCATCGGGGACAGCGCCGGCGCGCCGGCCAGGATCGATTCGCGGCTGAAGAGGTAGTGCTGGCCGAGGCTCCAGTCGCAGCCGCCGTATTCGACCGGCCACGCGGGGGCGGCCCAGCCGCGCTCGTGCAGGATCGCCTGCCACTTCATGGATGCCTCGTGATCGGCGTACACGCTGGTCCGCAGACGTCCGGCGGCGCGGAGGTCAGGTGTCAACTTGGCTTCCAAGAACTCGCGCACCTCATCGCGAAACGCGATGTCGGAGTCCGACCATGTCATGTCCATTTCGAGCTGCCACCCCTGTCTTCACTGACGCCGAGTCACTACGTATCAAATATATGTGACACGCCGAATGTATCGGACTTGGCCCGCGTGAGGAAGCAGATGCGGGTTTTGGCGGCGACGGATTCCTGCCGACGGTCAGTGTGACGGTGTGCAGTCCGAGCGCGGCAGCATCAGCCCGGCTGCGGCGACGGGCCGGCCTCGCCCGTGCTGTCCGGTCCGGGATCGGCCTCGGCATCACCGTCGGCGTCGGGAGGAGGCCCGGTGGTCGAGTCGGGTTCGGACTTGGGCGCCGACGACGACAGCAGGATATCGGCCCACCGCGTGGACGGATCGATGTCGATGAGCAGGGCTTTGGACATCAGGGTCAGCGGCACCGCGAGGATGGCGCCCAACGGTCCGATGACCCACGCCCAGAACACGAGTGACAGGAACGTCAACGTGGTGGACAATCCGACGGCGTCGCCGACGAATTTGGGTTGGATCACCGACTGGATCACCACGTTGATGACGCTGTAGATGGCGATCACCAGCAACATCTGTCCCCAGCCGCCGTCGAGCAGCGCCAGCAGGGCCGGCGGGATCAGGCCGATCACGAAGCCGATGTTCGGGATGTAGTTGGTGATGAACGAGAGCAGGCCCCAGAGGATCGGCAGCGGGATGCCGACGATCCACAGCGCGACCGAATCGAAGACGGCGACGATGAGACCGAACACCGTCGACACCAGCAGGTAGCTACGAGTGCCCTGGGCGAAGCTCTGAAACGCCATGGCGATGTCGGGCCGGATGCCGCGCAGGACGTTGATGCGCTTGTCGTACGACAGCGCGTCGGCGGACATGAACAGCAGCAGCGTGACCACGAGTATCAGTGCCGAGGCGACCGACAGTGTGCCCTCCAGGACCTCGGACATATAGCCCAGCGCCTTGCCGGGGTCGATGTGGGAGATCATGTCCTGCACGTTGTCCGAGCTCACGCCATGACTGGTCAGGAACTCCTGGAAGTTGTCGACGAGACCTTGGAACTTGTCGGCGTATTCGGGCAGGATCGTCGCGAGCCGGGCGATCGAGAAGGCCAGCGACCCGAAGAGCGTCAGCAGGATGCCGTAGACGGCGAGCAGAGTGGCGATGAAGGCGAGCCACGTGGGCACGCCCTTGCGACGCAGCCAGACCGGGATCGGCTGGACCGCCACGGTGAGCATCAGCGCCAGGAAGATCGGGCCGACCAGGCCGGACACCGCCTTCATACCGCCGACGGTGACGATCAACCCGGTGGCCGACAGCAACACGATCGTGCCTCGCGGCATCGACCAGCCCTTGGGCTCTTCGGTGCCTGCCTGCTCAAGCGTCATTCCGGGCCTCTCGTCGTCTGGCCTCGGCGATACCTCGCCGATGGTCGGAGGAATGGTAACCCTCCGACCACCGAACCGGAGTTCAAGACGTCATCGGCCGGTCCAGCGCGGCGGTCGTTTGGTGACGAACGCGGTGATTCCTTCGATCGTGTCCTTGCTCACCAGCAGACTGTCCATCGCCGCCGAGGTCGCTTCGATGGCCTCGATCTCGTCGGGGATTGCTGCGGCTGTTTCCATGGCGCGCAACGATTCCCGGACGGAGGTCGGTGATGCCGCCAGTATCTCGCCGGCCACGGTGCGCGCGAGCCCCATCACCTCGCCCGCGGGTGCGACCCGACTGACGAGTCCGGCGGCCAGTGCCGCCGCGGCGTCGAGTCGTCGTCCGGTGAGGATCATGTCCCGGGCCAGCGCGCCGCCCACAGCGGCCGGCAGGCGGACCAGTCCGCCGGCGAGCGCGGCCAGGCCGACCTTGACCTCGGGGAGGCCGAAGGTGGCTCGCTCGTCGGCGACGACGATGTGGCAGGCCAGGGCGATCTCGCAGCCGCCGCCCAACGCGAAACCGTTGACCGCGGCGATGACGGGTTTGGGCATCGACCGGCGTGCGGTGAGTCCGGCGAAACCGTTCTGCGGGACGGCCAGCCCGGCGCCGGACGTCTGCGCGAGGTCGTTGCCGGCCGAGAACGCCTTGTCGCCGGCGCCGGTCAGGATCGCCACCCAGAGTTCCGGATCGGCGAAGTAGGCGTCGAAGATCTCATCGAGCTCGGCATTGGCGGCGGGATGCAGTGCGTTGCGTGCGTCGGGACGGTTGATCGTCACCTCGAGCAGGTGACCGTCGCGGCGTACCTCGACGTGCTCGTAGGACGAACGGAATGCCGGAGCGGTGGGTGGGTGGCGACGCAGCATCGCGGCGCGATCGGTGAACACGCGGTTGGCATTCGCGCTCGACCGGACGTAGATGTCGGTGCCGATGGGGTCGTCGGTCGCCAGCAGGTCGAACATCGGTTCGTCGTCGGTGTTCACGGTGGCCACGAACCGTCGGCCGGAGCCGAGGCGGCCGACGACGATGCCCTTACGTGCGCCGTCGCGTCCCGGCAGCACCGTGAATGCTTCGAGTGTCGCCGGACCGTCCGCATAGTCCGACGTCCGCACGGGCGAAGCGGAATCGAGTCGCTCCTGTACCCCGCTCGAGTCGTCGGGCGACCATTCGACCGGGCGGGTGCTGTAGACGCCGACCGACGTCTTGCTGAGGATGCCCCCGTTGGCGACCACGAGCGCGAACGAGTCGCGCTCACCGCGGCAGCGGTCGACCGCCTCGGCGATCGCGTGCATCGAGTAGTTATTGCCCGGGCCACCGAAGAAGGGCAGGCCGCCGGTCAGGGTCAGTCCGCGGGGATCGTCCGGAGCGATACCGAGTGGATCGATCACGTTGAACACCGCGATCGGGAAGCAGCTGTAGATGTCCAGGTGACGCACATCATCGAGGTCGATGTCGGCCACCGCCAGCGCATGCCGTACGGCTGCGGGGGCCGCAGGGCCGGTACTGAGGTCCGGCCGCTGCATCAACGGTCGCTCGCGGGTGTCGGCGTGGCCGTGCAGGAACACCCATCGGCTCGGATCGATGCCGAGTTGGTGTGCCGTCTGCACGGACATGACCACGACGGCGGCCGCTTGGTTGACCTGATCGCGCGCAACGATGAACCTGGTGAACGGGTCGGCCACGACACGGTTGGTCTCGGAGACGGTGACCAGCTCCCGGGCCGAGCGCGCAGTCGGGGCGGCCGCATGCGGATTCTCCGCCGCCACCTGCGACATCGGGGCGAACAGTTCGCCCATGGCCGCGGAGTACCGATCACGGGGGAGCCCGATGCGGTGCCGGCGGGCATTCTCCAGGACCGCATACTGCGCCACCGGCGACAGCAATCCGTGTTTGGCCTCCTGGTGCGTGGTGAGACCCGCGATGTCGAAGCCGCGGTCGTCGAGTTGCCCGCCGACCTGTTCGGTGAAGTCGGGTCGGGCGTCGTCCACGGTTGTCGCCATCAGGTGGCGCACCGTGGACATGACCTCGGCGCCGAAGAGCAGCACTGCCGAGGACCGGCCGGCGGCGATGGTGCCGGCGAACTCGGTCAGCAGGCTCTGCGGGGTCTGTCCACCGGTCACGCCGAGTACCGCGCTGCGCGGATCGATGCCGATCCGCTTGGCCACGGCACGCGGCATGTTGTCCGGTCGTCCCAGCGGGGACGACGACATCGGAGTGGATTCCTCGAAGGTGCGCACGCCGACGATCGTGTCGAGCTCGGCGGCGACCGACGGCACGGTCACGCCGGTGTCGGCCAGCGCCGTCTCCACCGCCCGCGAGGCGAGGTCGGCTTCACAGAGTCCGCGGTAGTCGTCGTCGGTGAGACGCTCGGACGCCTGGCCGACTCCCACGATGACCGGGGTGTTCGGATCGAGCGTGTTGCTAGAGACAGAACTCGGCATGTGTCCATTTATTCACCCCGCCACCAACGAGCGCTGAGACACCCCCGCATCTGTCCCGGGTCGCCGGAGATTCGCCACTCTGAGCTCTCGCTTTTCAGAAATTACCGAACTACAGTGATTACAAGTAATCGCATAGGAGGCGACCATGTCCGAGACCGAAACGGCGGTGTCAGGATGGCTCGCCGGGCGTCTGCCCGACGATCTGTTCACCGGCGCACCCGAGGTGTCCATCGACCGCGAGGAGATCACGATCGTCGGCGCCATCGCTGTGCCCGAGACCGAGGAGGGCACCGACGCGGCGGCGGTGGCGCAGGCCGAGGCCGGTCGGATCGCCCGGTTCCGAGAGGCGACCCGCGATCAACGAATCGAGGTCGCACGGGAGATCGAGCATCGATTCGACCGCAAGGTTGCGTGGGGTGTGCGATGCGGCGATTCGTCGCAGTTGTTCACCCACCTCGCCGTGCCGGTGATGACCCGACTGCGACAGCCGCAACGCCAGGTGCTCGACACCCTGGTGGCCGCCGGGGTGGCGCGCAGTCGGTCCGACGCCCTCGCGTGGTGCGTGAAGCTCGTCGGCCAACACACGGATTCGTGGTTGAACGAACTCCGCGACGCGATGCGGCGGGTGGACGAAGTACGTGACACGGGTCCCGCAGTCGACTGAGGCTGAGTAGCGCTTCTCACGCGGAGACCTCACCTCTCGCCGAAGACCTCGGGAGCGCGGAGGGTCCCTGCACACCGGTGAGGTCGCTGCGTGTTCGACGTCCAGGTCACCGTGCCGGTGTCCGCTGTTCACCGCAGGCTTTCCCGCGATCTCGCCCGCACAGGGCCTGACCCATGGGGTCCACGGCACCCCCGATCAGGAATCGGCCGACTCGCCGCCCCCGCGCGCGTAGCCGTTTCGTTCGGAGCCGTTTCGTTCGGAGCCGTCCGTGATGGCCGGACCGGGGGGACCGCCCGCCGGTGCGGATCCACCCGACGGTGCGGATGATCCACTGCGCGAGCCGCGGGTGAGGCGCTTGGGCAATCGGTCGGCGAGTCCACCCAACGGTGCGACGGTCTGATTCAGCAGATCGACGGTCTCGGCCAACTCGTGCACGGTGTCCTGCATCGCCAGCAGATTCGGGGCGAGCTGTCCGATCACTTCGGTCAGTTCGGTGATGCGGTCCAGCGGACCATTCGGGGCGATCGCCCGCTCCACCGCGCCGTTCTCGCCGACGAGTTGGTCCAGCAGCCCGCCGTCGGCGGCCATCCGGTCGAGCACCCCACCGTCGGCGGTCACCTTCTCCATCACACCGTCCGGTGCGGTCAGCTTGTCGACGATGCCGCCCTGGGAGGTCAAGCGTTCGAGGATGCCCTCGTTCTCCGTGAACTGGTCGACGACGCCACCCGGTCGGGTGAGCCGGTCCAGCGGACCGTCTTTCGCCGTCAGCCGCACCAGGATGCCGCCGTCTTCGGTCATCTGGTCCAGCAGTCCACCCTCGGCGGTGAGTTTCTCCAGTATGCCGTCGGGTGCGGTCAGCCGGTCGATGACGCCGTCGGGGTTGAGCAATCGCTCCAACGGTCCGCCGGCGGCCAGGATCTTGCCGAACGGACGATCCGGTCCGAGTAGTTCGGCGAGCTGATTGAGCAGGGCGATCGGCGTACGTGCGCTGCCGAGTTCGTCGCCGGAGAGCCCGAGTACGGTGTTGACCTCGTGTTGGACGCTGTTCGCGGTGAGCCGGGCAACCGTGATTGCCGCCTCGGCGGCGGTGAGTACGACGCCGGTGACGGCGAAACCGAGCCGAAAGGGCAACTCCACGACGCTGTGGGGCTCGGGATTGGTGGCGTTCATGATCTTGACATTAGGCGATGTCAGGATCTGACGGGAGTGACCCGCGACTGCTGCCGGCTCAGCTCTTCTTGGCGGCCGCCTTGGCCGCCTTCTTGAAGTCGCGCACCTTCTGCAGTGACACCGGGTCGGTCACGTCGGCGACCGACCGGAAGCCGGCCTTGCCGTAGTCGCCGACCACCTTCGTCCAGCCGGACGGTTTCACGCCGAGCTGCTTGGCCAACAGCGCGGTGAAGATCTTCGCCTTCTGATCGCCGAAACCGGGCAGGGCGCGGATGCGGTCGAACAGGTCGGCGCCCGAGGACGCCCCGGTCCAGATCTGCTCGGTGTCGCCGCCGTACTCGTCGACGACGACCTGGGCCAGCGCCTGTACCCGGCCGGCCATCGAGCGGCCGTAGCGGTGGATCGCGGGCGGTGTCGCACACAGATCGGCGAACGCCTCCGGGTCGGCGGCCGCGATGGCATTCGGTTCCATGGTCCCGAATCGATCGCGGATCTTGGCCGGCCCGGCGAATGCCCGCTCCATCGGAAACTGCTGATCCAGCAACATCCCGGTCAGCAGTGCGAAGGCGTCGGTGGACAGCAGGGCATCGGCGGCCGGGTCCTGCGCAATCTGGAGATTCGCCATGGGGTCATCGTAGATGGCCCTAGACTCGGCCCCATGGGGATTGTGCGCAGGGGGTTCGATAGGCGTGGGCGAGTGGGCCGATTCGCCGGTGCGACGCTTGTCTCGGCCGCTGTGCTCGGCGCGGTGATGGCGGGCGGAGCCGGGGTGGGGTCGGCCATCCCGGAATACACCGAGCCCAACCTCGTCACCACCCTGCGCTGCGACAGCGCAAACCCGCTGCCGGGCCCGGACATCCCCATCCACGTCGATGTGTTCAACCAGATTCCCTTTCCGGCCGACGGGCTACCGGGGCCGGCGATCTCGCTGATCGCCTCCAACCGCGCGCAGCCCGCGATCCTCGACTACACCATCGAGACGCGGGTGTCCTGGCGCAACCTCGCCAGCGGCCGGAGCGGCACGGTGACCGTGCCGACTCGCGCTCGCACGGTGACCTGGCAGGTCGACCTGCATCCCGGTCCGGGCCCGGTCGCGTTCAGCATCCATCAGAAGATCGGCGTCATGGCGTTCGTGCCGATGGTGGGTGCCACCACGTCGACGTGCGGTGGTCGCGCAACAGCCTGAACCATCGCCTGAGCGGAATCCCCTGAGCGGCACCTGCTGTCCACAGCGCCACAGTCGATGTCGATATCGAATAGTGCGCGCAAATGCCGCGGAGCACTCGCTCGCGGCTAGTAGCCTGACAATCGCACTCCGCCGCGATGTGGCGGTATTCGACGGTGAGGACACGGCACATGGCGCAGTCGCACAACCCCGAGGCCGCTGAGCAACATACCGCGAAGGTCATCGGCGTCACGGTCGCCGCCGCGGTCGGCGGGTTCCTGTTCGGCTTCGACAGTTCGGTCGTCAACGGTGCCGTCGAGTCGATCGAGGACACCTTCGGCATGGCCGAGCTGCTCACCGGATTCGCAGTGGCCATCGCGCTGCTCGGTTGCGCACTCGGTGCCTGGTTCGCCGGCCGACTCGCCGACGTGTGGGGCCGCAAGCGCGTCATGCTGCTCGGGTCGGCGTTGTTCATCATCAACTCGATCGGTACCGCGTACACCCAGACCGTGCCCGATCTGCTGCTGTGGCGTGTGTTGGGCGGCATCGGTATCGGTATCGCGTCGGTGATCGCACCCGCCTACATCGCCGAGATCGCACCGGCCCGGTTCCGCGGCGCGCTCGGTTCGTTGCAGCAGTTGGCGATCACGCTCGGCATCTTCGCGGCCCTGCTGTCGGACACGCTGCTGCAGAACGCCGCCGGAGGTCCGGAGAACGATCTGTGGTGGGGCCTGGAGGCCTGGCGCTGGATGTTCCTGGTCGGCGTGGTGCCCGCGGCGGTGTACGGAATCCTCGCGCTGCTGATTCCCGAGTCGCCCCGCTACCTCGTGGGGCGCCACCGCGACGAGGAGGCCGCGCGAATCCTGCAGGAGGTCACCGGCGAACCCAATCCGCTGGACCGGGTCAAGGAGATCCGGATCACGGTCAAACGCGAGGCCCGCACCTCGTTGAAGGACATCCGTGGTCCCTCCTTCGGGCTGCATCCCCTGCTGTGGGTGGGTATCTGGCTGGCGATCTTCCAGCAGTTCGTCGGCATCAACGCGATCTTCTACTACTCGACCACCCTGTGGCAGTCGGTCGGCTTCACCACCGACGAGGCATTCGTCACGTCCGTGATCACCGCAGCGATCAATGTCGGGATGACCTTCGTGGCAATCCTGTTCGTCGACCGCGTCGGTCGGCGCAAGCTGTTGCTGAGTGGCTCCGTCGGCATGTTCATCGGACTCGTCTTGGCGTGTATCGCATTCACCCAGGCGTCCTACCTCGATTCCGGCACCGTCGGTGACACGACCTGTACGCCCGGCAACACCAACGCCGATTGCCTTGCGCTTCCGGATCCCTGGGGCCCGGTGGCGCTGGTCGGCGCGAACCTGTTCGTGATCTTCTTCGCCGCGACGTGGGGCCCGGTGATGTGGGTGATGCTGGGCGAGATGTTCCCCAACCGCATCCGCGGTGTCGCGCTCGGTGTGTGCACCGCGGCGAATTGGCTGGCGAACTTCACCATCTCGATGCTGTTCCCGGAGATGAGCAAGACCGTCGGGCTCGGATGGATCTACGGCTTCTTCGCCTTCTGTGCCGCAGCGTCGTTCTTCTTCGTGCGATCCAAGGTGGAGGAGACCAAGGGGATGGAACTCGAGGAGATGGATGCCGCCGCCGAATCGCGCCTCACCCAACTCGAGGCGATCCGCTCGGCGAAGGCCGGGCGGCGCTGACTCAGTCCTCGTCGCCGCGGGTGGCGCCAAGACCGGTCAGCAGCAACCACTGTGCGGCGAAGTAGCTCGCGAGTACCCATGCCTCGCCGGCCGCCGCCAGGCGTCGGTTACGGACGAGATGGCGGCGGTTGATGATCGTCAGGTCGGAGGCCAGGAAGAGCAGCCCGCCCGTCCGCATCGCCGGTTGGGGGTCAGACATCCCGGCCGCCGTCGCCGACATCAGTGCCAGGGTGTTGCCGTAGCCGCCGAGCACCGGCAGCAGGCGGGGGCGGTGCAGCGCGAGGACGGTCGCGGATTCGGCGAGTACCGCGGCGCGGGTGATCAGGCCACGCGCGCCGGGCCGTGCCCCGCGACGCATCATCGCGGCGGTCAGGCACAACTGCGCGCCGGCGAACAGGGAGGCGCCGACCCGCAGATGCCGATCCTTCTCGGTGGGTTCATCGGCGAACTCCTCGAGCAACATCGCGCGATCGCCGGCGGTGGAGAACGCAATCGCGCCGGCGAGCAGGGCATTGTCGAACGCCGACCGGGCACCTGCGCGCCGTGCGATACGGGTGCCGAGCAGCAGCAGGGGCAGCGGTTTGGTGAGGGCTGCCAGAGAGCGATGGTGGGCAGCACCTGCCGCTGTCGCTGCGGCGGCCGCGACAAAGTAGGCGTCGCGGCCTCGGTCGAGCCGTCGCTGGATACGCCCGGCGGAGGCCGTCACCGACCGGCCACACGCGCCACGAACCAGCGCATGTCGTTGTCGGACAACGACTCGGACTGCTGCTGATTGAACGCGAGGTAGGTGCGTGCGGTCACCCGGCGGTCGGCGTGCTGTGCGTCGTTCAGGTACCGCAACGAGAGCGGGACGACGACGTTCTGGTCGAACAGACTCTGCGTCATCATCACCGGCCGGGTGAACCCCTTGATGGGGATCATGTGGGTGCGAGAGACGACGTCGAGTAGCTGCCCATTGCCCGACAACGGTTGCCGGAACAGCGATCCGAGGGGCGTGCCGGAGAACTCGGCGGTCAGGTCGTCGGCGCACACCGCGGCGGCGCGGTCGAGCCAACGTATCCCGGACTCGGTCAGGAACGCATCGAGATCGACCGATGAACGAGCGTTGCGGATGGCGCTGAGGGTGAACAGCACGGTGGACTCGACGCCACTGGCCATGGTGCCGGTGTCGGGTCCGAGCCCACCGATCAAGGTGTCGAACTCCACCGGGATCGACGACACGGCCGAGCCGCGGTAGTCCAGTTTGGGCCCCTGGAGGCGGGTCGCGGTGCGGGCGAGTTCGATTGCCGCCGCGGCGCCCTGACCTTCACCGACGACGACCCATCGGCGGCCGAGATTCTCGGTGACATCGCGACTGGCCCGGACGGCGTCGACGATGTTGCGCGAGGTGGTGTCGGTGTCGAAGTACTCCGGTGTGCCGCTGGTGCCCAACCCGGCGTAATCCGGTGTGACCACGGCATATCCGCGGTCGAGCCAACGTCCGATCTCATCGCTGTCCGCGCGGGTCGGGTGCGCCGACGGCGCGCACTGATCTGCGATTCCGCGGCTGCCATGGGCCCACACCAGGATCGGCCAGCCGTCCTTGGGTGCCTGTCCGGGCGGCACCTCGACCGACCCGGTGGACAGCCGCGGCTCGCGATCGGTTCCCGTGCTCCAGTAGGTGAATGCCGAGCCCGTGGCGGCCTTCGGCGTCAGTCGGTTCTCGGGCAGGTCGCGGTTGGCGAACACCGACCCGGCGGCCCCTGCGGCGGGGGTGGCGCCCGGTGCGCCGGTCGCGGTCGCCGGGCTGAGCACCGACGTCGCGCTCAGCAGGAGCGCGGCGGCCACGACCGGTAGTGCGGTGCGCGCGGTTCGCCGACCACGACAGGTGCGTCGGGGGCGGGGCGTGGGCATGTTCGTGGCCGTTTCTCGTTGTCGGGGCGGGGGTCTCATGCCTCGACGATGCCCACGGCGGGCAGGAAGAAGCACGATCGCCCGGCATTCTCGGCGGTGCCGTAGACAGCCGACAACACGGTGCCGTTGCCGGTCTGCACCGGAGCCAGGCGGACTCCGGACAGCAGCGGCATCGCGGCGAGGACGGGCGCGTCACTGATCGGTTCGAGGTCGGCGAATCCGCCTTGGAGGGTTGCGACGTTGAACCAGGCGACCTGCATCGTGGCGTCGGTCGTCCCGGCGGACGCCGGCACGAACGCATACGCGGTCTCGCCGTCGTCGACGAGGTTCAGCTTCGGCATCGTGATACCCAACAGCTCCTGCAGCGGCGCCAGCGGCTCCTGCGCCAACGGCCAGGGGCCCGCCACAGCACCCGCGCCGGCGGTCACCAGACCCAACGGGTTGTCGTCGGTGGGTTCGGTGCAGAACGGGGCGACCGAGGGGGTCAGCGGCTGGATACCGAGGGTGCTCAACAGCGTCATGGGGTCTGTGTCGGCCACGGGCACGCCCGCGCTGCGGGCTGCGAGCTGTTCGGTCGAGAGCTGGCCGACACTGGTCATGATGGCCTGCGCAGCGTCGAGGGCCATGCGGTCGACCCCGGCGTCTTTGAGCAGGCGGACCGCGGCCGCGAGTTCGCTGTCGAACGGGATGTCGGGCAGGGTCAGCGAATTGGGCTGCACCACCGGCTCGGCTGCGGCCGGCGCCGCCAGAGCCGGCACGCACAGTCCGGCGGCGGCCGCGACGGCAACACCGACCACGCCGGCCCGCAGGCGGTACGAACGACGAGTGCACCGTGTCCGCGCACCGGTGTCTTCCATCTCGCTGCCAAGCATGTCTTCTCCTTCATCGATCCAGCCCGCCGGGAGGTTGGCCCAGCGTGGTACGCATGTGACAGATGTTGCTCAAGTTAAAAGAGAGCACGATTGAAGTCGCCGGGGCAAGTCGTGAGTCCGACCTGTGACATCGCCGCGATCAGTGGGCGACATGGGCTCGGAGATCCGACGAAACCGCTGGTCAGAACTGTGTTGCTGGTCACAGTGGGCCGCCAACGACGACACCCCCGGCGACCGATGTCCCGGGGGTGTCGAAGGTGCGAGCGCGGCGAGCCGTTCTCGGGTGACTCGCGGATCAGACGATCGCGAGGCCGATCGTCGGCACGATGGGGCAGCTGTTGATGCGGCCGTCGCTCTTGGTGGTCACTTCGCCGTAGATCGTCGACACGACGCGGCCCTTGCCGGTCTTGGCGATTCCGGTGAAGGTTCCCGGCCCGTCTTCGACGTTGATCTTCGGATTGCGCTTGAGCTGCAGCTGACCGGTGCGCCCGTTGTCGATGTTGAGCCAGGTCACCCACAACTTGCGGTTCGGGTTGTTGATGGCCGGGCCGGTGCCCAGGGCGGTGTAGACGTATCCGGCCTCGCCGCGCTTGGGGCCCGGTGCGGGTGCATCCTGCGGGCCGGCGGTCAGGAGTGCCCGACCCAGCGAGTTGCCGCCGTCGGGGCTTCCGTTGCCTTCCATGCAGCCGAAACCCAGCGTCGGATAGAGGAACTCCTGGATCTTCGGTGCGTTGGGCCCTTGCGGGATCTCGGGCTCGCCGGGCCGGCGTTCGGCGGCCAGGTGCCGTTGCGCGGCCACCCGTCCGGGCTCGCCGAGGAAGTCGATCACGTCCTGCCATATCTCGCTGACCTTGGGTGGCAGGCCCGGCGCGGCCGACAGCGCCTTGGCCTGATCGAGCAGTTGCGGGCTGATCTTTCCATCCGGGCCCTTGGTGGCCACGGCGCCGATGATCGCCGGGGCGAAGGCGCCGAGCGAGTCGAGAACTCGCTGATCGACCTTCGGCGGCGCGGGTGTGGGAGCGGCCTCGGCGACGGCGGGCAGAGCCAGGGAGGTCGCCGCGGCGAGGCTGATCGCCGCGATCGCGGTCCGGCGTGCCGGACGGCCGGTGATGCGATGAGCGCGGCGCGGGCGCGAGCTCGGGAGTGCAGGCAAACGCACTGGTTCCGGTCCAATCGGTCGTCGGTGCGGGCCGGTCGTGGCCACACACTCCGCGGTCAGTGACTGACGACGCAGATCGCGTCGCGCGTCATTCTATGCACCCGCCGATGGCGGGCACCGTCCAGGGAGCCTAACCCCTGGCGCTGTTACCAATGAGGTTATTGATGCAATTGTTACTGGTGGGATTTATCGGCCGCGCGCTCGTGTAGTCGTGGAGTTACTGGTTAGATCGAGCAGTGGCCAGACGAGCAGAGAGGTGGCCGTCCATCGTGATCGGTGTCCGCAGGCGCACATACGTGACCAGGGCAGGTGCCGCCCTCGCAGCACTGCTGACCGCTGCGACCGCGGTGGTGGGCTGTGCCGATGACGTCGAGCGGAGCGCCGAGGTAACCCTGCTGACCCACGATTCGTTCACGTTGCCGGATTCGGTGTTCGACACCTTCCAGCAGGAGACCGGGCTGACCCTGAAGGTCGTCAAGTCCGGGGACGCCGGGCAACTCGCCTCGACCGTGTCGCTGACCCCCGGGTCGCCCAAGGCGGATGCGGTGTTCGGTATCGACAACACCTTCGCCTCTCGTCCGATCGAGGCCGGGGCCCTGGAGCCGTATCAGTCTCCGATGGCCGCCGACGGTGCGGCCGAGTATGCGCTGCCCGACAGCAACAACGAACTGACCGCGGTCGACCGTGGCGACGTCTGTCTCAACGTCGACGACGACTGGTACGCGTCGCGCGGTGAAGAGCCCCCGAAGAGCCTGCGTGATCTGCGTGACCCGAAATATGCGTCGCAGGCGGCCCTGCTCGACCCGGGTACCTCCTCGCCCGGGCTGGCGTTCTTGCTGACCACCATCGGAGTGTTTCCCCAGGGCTGGCAGGACTACTGGACGACGGTGACCGCCGGTGGCGCCACGGTCGTCTCCGGCTGGGAGATCGCCTACAACCAGTTGTTCTCGGCCGGTGAGGCGAAAGGCGACAAACCCATCGTGCTGTCGTATGCGTCGTCGCCGGCCGCCACCCCGGGGACCTCCGCGCTGCTCGACAGCTGCTGGCGACAGGTCGAGTACGTCGGAATCCTCAAGGGCACCGACAACCTCGCGGGTGCTCAGCAACTGGTCGACTTCATGCTGTCGCCGACGGTGCAGGAGGCGCTGCCGTCGTCGATGTATGTCTATCCGGTACAGCAGGGCACCCCCTTGCCCGACGGGTGGGCGCAGCGCGCCCCGGTGCCGTCCTGGACCGTGAGCCTTCCGCCCGCCTTTGTCGCGCAGAATCGGGAGGCGTGGCTGCAGGAATGGCGCGACGCCGTCGGACGGTGACTCGAGGTCTGGGCACGGTCATGCTGCGGGTGGTACCCGCGCTGTTCATCTTGATCTTCTTCCTGTGGCCACTCGGTGCGCTGGTCCGGCGCGCGGTCGAGGCGCGGTCCGACGAGGGGATCGGTGAACTCCTGCGGCGCACCCACGCGCTGGACCTGTTGGGGTTCACCCTGTTCCAGGCGGCCGTGTCGACGATGCTCGCGCTGGTGGTCGCCGCGCCGATGGTCTGGCTCATCGCCCGCGTCGACATCCCCGGCTCGCTGCTGCTGACCGTGGTGGTGACGGTGCCGTTCGTGCTGCCGACGGTCGTCGTCGGGGTCGCATTCCGCGCGTTGCTCGACGGTCCGCTGGCCTTCCTGAACATCTCGTCAGGCCTCTGGCCGATCCTGTTGGCGCACGCGTTCCTCAATGTCGCGGTGATCGCGCGAGTGGTCGGGGCGGCCTGGGGGTCGCTGGATCCGCGGCTCGGGGAGGCCGCGCAGACGCTCGGCGCCGGTCGGCTGCGCGCCTTCCTCGACGTCACGCTGCCGCGACTGCTCCCGGCGGTGGGCGCTGCCGCGGCGTTGGTCTTCCTCTTCTGCTCGACGAGTTTCGGGGTGATCATCATCCTGGGCAACGGGGAGATCCGGACGTTGGAAACCGAGATCTACACCCAGGCGATCAGCTACTTCCGTATCCCCGAAGCGGTGATGCTGTCGATGCTGCAGATCGTCGTGGTGGTTGCCGCGCTGTTGTTCACCCGGCTGTTCACCGAACCCGGTGGCTCGGCCGCGTCGACGGCCGCACGGACCCGTTTCCGGCCACACGGCCGGCAATGGCTGCCGGTGTCGGCCGCCTTGGCCTGGGTTGCGCTGGTGCTGGTGGCGCCGTTGGCGGTGCTGGTGCTGCGATCGGTCCGCCCGGGTGCCGACGGCGAGTGGACGTTGGCCGGCTACCGCGCACTCAACGAGTCGGTCAACGGCGTGACACCGCTGGAGTCGTTGCGCTACTCGTTGGGCACGGCCGCACTCGCCATGGTGATCGCTCTGGCGATCGGACTCCTCGCGGCGATCGCGATGCATCGTTCCACCGGGGCGTGGGCGGCCGCGGGGGGTGTGGTCACCACCATCCCGCTCGGGATCAGCGCCGTGACGCTGGGATTCGGATACCTGATCGTGCTCGCCGCGTTGCCCCGTGATGTCGCGGCCTCGCCGCTGGTCATCCCCTGCGTGCAGGCCCTGATCGCCATCCCGGTGGTGGTGCGGGTGGCGGTGCCGGCGCTGGAATCGGTGTCGTGGCGCCTCCGGCAGGCCGCCTCGACGCTCGGCGCCTCGCCGCTGCGGGTGTTCCTGACCGTCGACCTCCCGATGATCGGTCGGTCACTGTGTGCCGCAGGCGGCTTCGCTTTCGTCATGGCGCTCGGCGAGTTCGGCGCGACGAGTTTCCTGGCTCGTGCGGACACCACGACATTGCCGGTCCTGATCGGGTCCGCGTTGAATCGGCCCGGTGCGGAGAACCTGGCCACCGCGATGGCGGCGTCGGTGGTGCTCGTCGCCGTGACCACGCTCGCGGTGACCATCGTGGAGGCAGTCCGGCCGCGCCAGGGGGCGTTGCTCTGAGATGGTGGGTCGTTGAGATGCTGGAACTGGACAACGTGGCCGTGCACTACGGGTCGACCGAGGTGATCGACGACCTCAGCTGGTCGATGGGTACCGACGGGTCGGTGGTGACCGCACTGCTCGGGCCGTCCGGGTGTGGGAAATCCACGCTGATCCGCGCCATCGCGGGTCTGGAGGCGCTGACTGCCGGGCGGGTCGTGTTCGACGACCGGGACCTCGTGAACACACCGGCCCATCGGCGCGATTTCGGGGTCGTCTTCCAGGACGGCCAGCTCTTCGGCGGCCGTTCGGTCGCATCCAACATCGCCTACGGGCTGCGGATGCGTCGGTGGTCACGGCCCGCGATTCGCAGCCGGGTCGACGAGATGCTCGACCTGGTCCGCCTGAACGGTTTCGGCGACCGTCGCGTCGAGGAGCTCTCCGGTGGCCAGGCCCAACGTGTCGCGCTCGCCCGGGCGCTGGCACCCCGCCCACGACTGTTGCTGCTCGACGAGCCGCTCGCCGCGCTCGACCGGCTGCTCCGCGATCGACTGGCCACCGAGATCAGCGACATCGTCCGGGCCACCGCCACCCCGACGGTCGTGGTGACCCACGACCACACCGAGGCCGCGCTGATGGCCGATTCGATCTCGGTGATGCGTGCGGGGGTGTTGGTGCAGACCGGCGCGCCCGAAGAGCTGTGGCTGCGCCCGACCGATGAATGGACCGCGCGGTTCCTCGGGGTGACCACGGTGCTCGCGGCCGAGGTCACCGATGGCCGGGCGGTGACCTCGCTCGGCGACACCGTGCTCGATCTGCCGGACGGAGCCGCGTCTCTGGGGTTGCGGCCCGAGTCGGTGCGTGCCGAACGGGCCGTCGGCGAGGATCGATCGCTCGGTGTCGTCGCGGCCGTGGCCGATCTGCCCACCGGCCGTCGGCTGCGGGTGCGCACCGCCGACGCCGAACTCGACGCCATCACATCGGACCGGTTCGGTGTCGGTGACCAGGTCGCCCTCGTGCTCGTCCCCGAGCGGGTCGCGGTGATCCAAGGCGACGGGGCGGGAATCGACGGATGACCCGACACCGGATGGTGGTTGCCGGGGCGGTACTCGAACCCGGCCGATTGCTGCTCGCGCAGCGGCGATACCCACCCGAGGTGGCCGGCAAATGGGAACTGCCGGGCGGCAAGGCCGAGCCGGGGGAGAGCCCCGAGGCGGCGCTGCGGCGTGAGTTGGCCGAGGAGATCGGAGTCTCCGTCACCGTGGGTGCGGCGCTGCGCGAATCGGTCGCCTTGCGCGACGACCTGATGATGATCGCCTTGCGCGCGCGGATCGAGGCCGGCGTACCGCATCCCGCCGAGCACGAGGCGTTGCAGTGGGTGGACGCCGCGCAGCTGCGGGCGATGCTCGACGCGGGCCGATTGGTGCCTGCGGACACCGTGTGGGTCCCGGAGTTGCTCGCCGACCTCGGGCCGTGACCCTCGGGACACGCCGGCGGCGGCGTCTCAACCCGTGCGCAGGTCCTCGGCGAGCATGACGATGATGCCGCTCGGGCCGCGTACGTAGGTGAGCCGATAGATGTCCTGATAGGTGCCCACGCCACGCAGGGGGTGACATCCGTGGCGTGCGGCGATCTCGAGCGCCGCGTCGAGGTCGTCGACCGAGAACGCGACGCGGTGCATGCCGATCTCGTTCGGCCGGGTGGGTGCGGTTTCGATCGCCTCGGGGTGGAGGTATTCGAAGAGTTCGAGCCGGCCGTGCCCGTCGGGTGTCTGCAGCATCGCGATCTTTGCGTGGTTGCCGTCGAGTCCGACGGCGGTGTCGGTCCACTCTCCGCTGACCGTGTCGCGGCCGAGTACCTCGAGGCCGAGGTCGGTGAAGAATGCGATCGTCGCATCGAGGTCGCGCACGGCGATGGCGACGTTCTCGAGTGTGATGGCCATGGTCGGATTCTATGAGGTGTGGACCTCAGGCGGCCCGCGCCTTCTTCAGCGCTTTGGTGAGCTGCTTCTTCGACATCTGCGTGCCGTCGAGTTTGCGCATCCGGTGGATGACGACCGGGCACCGCACGCATCGGGTCGACTTGCGGCAGCACTTGCGCTTCGGCTTCAGTTCGGCGATGTCCGCCGGGTGGACCTTGCCCATGCGCCGGACATTAGCATGCCCTAACTTGTGTCCCGACCCGGAGGCGTGATCGCGATCTCAGCGTCGGGTGTCGTGCGCCGGCACGACACCGGCCCGATACCCTGTACGCGTTGACTTGTCCACCGGTGATCGACCGGTACCCATCGCAGTGAAAGAGAGCTCAGTGAGCGCTGTCCACAACTTCCGCAACGTCGCCATCGTCGCGCACGTCGACCACGGCAAGACCACGCTGGTGGACGCGATGCTGCGCCAGTCGGGGGTCTTCGGCGAGCGCGCCGAACTCGTCGACCGGGTCATGGACTCCGGTGACCTCGAACGCGAGAAAGGCATCACCATTCTCGCCAAGAACACCGCTGTCCACCGCCGCCAGCCCGACGGCACCGAGGTCGTCATCAACGTGATCGACACGCCCGGCCACGCCGACTTCGGTGGTGAGGTCGAACGCGGTCTGTCCATGGTCGACGGAGTGGTGCTGCTCGTCGACGCCTCCGAGGGCCCGTTGCCGCAGACCCGATTCGTGATGCGCAAGGCGCTGGCCGCCTCGCTGCCGGTCATCCTCGTGGTGAACAAGACCGACCGCCCTGATGCGCGTATCCAGGAGGTCGTCGACGAGAGCCAGGACCTGCTCCTCGACCTGGCCTCCGACCTCGACGACGAGGCCGCCGCCGCGGCGGAACTCGCGCTCGAGCTCCCCGTCCTCTACGCCTCCGGCCGCGCCGGAGTCGCCAGCACCGAGCAGCCCGCCGACGGCGAGGTGCCCTCGGGAGAGAATCTCGACCCGTTCTTCGACGTGCTCCTCGAGCACGTCCCCGCCCCCAAGGGTGACCCCGAGGCGCCGCTGCAGGCACACGTCACCAACCTCGACGCATCGGCCTTCCTCGGCCGCCTCGCGCTGGTCCGCATCCACAACGGCACCATGCGCAAGGGCCAGCAGATCTCCTGGTGTCGTGAGGTAGCCAAAGAGGACGGTACAGCGGAAGCCGTCGTCGAGAAGGCCAAGATCACCGAGTTGCTCGCGACGATCGGTGTCGATCGGGCGCCGGCCGAGTCCGCGGCCGCCGGTGACATCGTCGCGGTGGCCGGTATGCCGGAGATCATGATCGGTGACACCCTCGCCGACCTGGAGGACCCGCAGCCGCTACCGCGGATCACCGTCGACGAGCCGGCGATCTCGGTGACCATCGGGACCAACTCGTCGCCGCTCGCCGGCCGGGTGTCGGGCCACAAACTGACCGCCCGGATGGTGAAGTCGCGCCTGGACTCCGAACTCGTGGGCAACGTGTCCCTGCGCGTGCTCGACATCGGGCGCCCCGACGCCTGGGAGGTCCAGGGCCGTGGTGAGCTCGCACTGGCAATCCTGGTCGAGCAGATGCGACGCGAGGGCTTCGAACTCACCGTCGGCAAACCGCAGGTGGTCACCCGCAAGGTCGACGGCAAGGTGCAGGAGCCGTTCGAACATCTCACCGTCGACGTGCCCGAGGAGTACCTGGGTGCGGTCACCCAGCTGCTGGCCGCCCGCAAGGGTCGGATGGAACACATGAACAACCACGGCACCGGATGGGTGCGGATGGAGTTCATCGTGCCGTCGCGAGGTCTGATCGGTTTCCGCACCGACTTCCTGACCGAGACGCGGGGAACCGGCATCGCCAACGCCGTCTTCGACGGGTACGACGCGTGGGCCGGCGAGATCCGCGCCCGCCACACCGGATCGTTGGTCAGTGACCGCACCGGCACCGTCACGCCGTTCGCGATGATCCAGCTCGCCGACCGCGGCACCTTCTTCGTCGAGCCGGGCGCCGACACCTATGAGGGCATGGTCGTCGGGATCAACCCGCGTGCCGAGGATCTCGACATCAACGTGACGCGCGAGAAGAAGCTGACCAACATGCGCCAGTCTTCCGCCGACGTGATGGAGACCCTGGCCAAGCCGATGCAACTCGACCTCGAGGGAGCGATGGAGTTCTGCGCGGCCGACGAGTGTGTCGAGGTGACACCCGAGGTCGTGCGGGTGCGTAAGGTCCATCTCGATGCATCCACGCGCGCCCGGGAACGGTCGCGGGCGAAGTCGCGTGACCAGGCGGCCGGATAACGGGCGCGTGTGCGCCGGGCGCCGAGCCGGCGCGTGAGGAGCTCGTGGGGGTGGTGTTGGTGAGTCGTTGGCAGGCGGGATCGGTTGCGAACCGCCCGCGACGGTCCCTCGCGGGCGGGTACCGCGCTCGACTGCTGGCACTGCTCGGCGCTCTCGCGCTGCTCTCGACGGCATGTATGTCGAATCCACCCCCGCCGGTGCGGGAGACTGCTCCGCCGCCGACGCCCGCCGAGTATCCGACGGAGAAGACCATCTACGTCGCCACCGATTCCGTCGGGGGCGGCTTCAACCCGCACATCGGTGCCGATCAGGGCACCGTCACCACCGCGGTGGCGGCGATGACCCTGCCCAGTGCCTTCCAGCCCGTCGCGACCCCGGAGGGGGTGGTCTGGCAACGCCAGGGCGCCTTGATCACCTCGGCAGAGGTCACCTCGCGGGACCCGTTCACGGTCACCTATCAGATCCACACCGACGCCCAGTGGTCCGACGGACTACCCGTGACCGGCGACGATTTCTCCTATCTGTGGCAGCAGATGTCCCGCCAGCCCAACGTTGTGGCTCCGGCGGGCTACCGGCTCATCGACTCCGTCCAGTCGCGGGCAGGCGGCAAGGAGGTGCAGGTGACGTTCGCCCGGCCCTATCCGGCGTGGCGTCAGTTGTTCACCGGCCTGCTGCCCAGCCACGTGCTGCGGGGCGCACCGGCCGGTTTCCAGACCGGCATGGACAGCGGCAAACCGGTGTCGGCCGGTCCGTTCGCGATCGTCTCCATCGACCAGACCCGAGACGAGGTGCGGTTGGCCCGCAACGACCGGTACTGGATGGAACCGCCGAGTCTCGATCAGGTGGTGCTGCGTCGTGCCGGCACGGCATCGCAGATGGTCGAATCGGTGCGCACCGGCGATTCGGCGATCGCCGCGGTGCGCTCCGGTCCCGCTACCACCGCCGAACTGTCGGCCGTCCCCGGGTTGCAGACCCGTCGCAGCCCCACGTCCCGGGCGTTGTCGATCAGCGTGAACGCCCGCACCTCGACGATGCGGTCGCTGCCGATGCGCCGCGCCGTCCTGGGGATGATCGATCCTTCCCTGGTGACGCTGGCCGGTGCCGGCGACGACATCGTCACGCCGTTCGCCAACACGGTGTTCGCGCCGACCGATCCCGGATACTTCCCGGTGGACCGCGCGCGTCCGTCAGCCGACCAGATCGCCGGCCTGCTGGCCGATGAAGGCTACCAGCGAGCATCACCCGGCGAGCAGCCCCCGAATCCGTCCGACTCGCCGTCGACTTCCGCGTCGGGAAGCCCGTCGAGTGCGGCCGGCGAGTCGAACCCCGACGGCAGCAGCGAATCGACCGGCGACGTGCAGGCAGAACCGCTCCCGGCCGGGATCGAGCCCTACCGCAGGGACGGCGACGACCTGGTGATCCGGGTGGGCGCGATCAGCGGTGACCCGCGGTCCACGTCGGCCGCCGCCAACATCGTCGACCAGTTGCGCGGGCAGGGCGTCCGGGCGACCGTCCTCGCGCTGCCCAACAGCGAGCTCTACGGCGTCGCGCTCACCAACGCGCGGGTCGACCTGGTGGTCGGCTGGCAGGGCCTCGGTGTCCCGGCTGCGGCGTCGCTGGCCTCCCAGGTCGATTGCGACCAGCCCAAACCGGGGACCGCGCCGTCACTGTCCACGCCGCCCACTCCGACGGGCGTGGCCCCGGGCCAGGACGCCGCCGCCGACGACAGCTACGCCAGCAACGTCTCCGGGATCTGTGATCCGCAATTGATCGGGCTGGCCCGCGAGGCGTTGTCGGCGGCAAACCCCATCCCGCTGCTCACCGAGGCCGAGCCGCTGCTCGCCGAGCAGGCGATCTATGTCCCGCTGTACCAGGACAGCATGTTCGTCGGCCTCACCGACCAGGTCGTGGGGGTTCCGCTGTCCGGTCCGATCCAGGTCGCCATCTTCGGCGATACGGTCGCCTGGGAGCAACGATGACGAACGACGCAGCGATGACAAACGATCCGGTCCGGCGACTGCTACTGCTGCACGCACACCCCGACGACGAGACGATCATGACCGGCGGCACCATCGCCCGCTACCTCGCCGAGGGCGTCGATGTGCGCGTAGTGACCTTCACCCTCGGTGAGGAAGGCGAGGTCATCGGCGACGAGTGGGCGCAGCTGGCTGCCGACGGCGGGGCCGATCAACTCGGTGGCTACCGCATCCTGGAGCTGACCCGTGCCCTGGCCGCGTTGAGTCCGGCCGGCCGGCCGGCGCTGCGACCGCGATTTCTCGGTGGCGCCGGGCACTGGCGGGACTCCGGGATGGCCGGTGCGCCCTCGGCGCAGCATCCGCGAGCGCTGGTGCAGGCCGGGTTCGACGATCTCGTCGACACCGTCGTCGCCGAGATCGTCTCGTTCGCCCCTCAGGTCGTCGTCACCTACGACAACGCCGGCACCTACGGACATCCCGACCACAAGCTCGTCCACGCGTCGACCGTCGCGGCCTTGCCACGGGTCGAGGCCCGGATGGCCGGCCGACCGTTGCCGGCGCCGGCCAAGGTCTACGAGTCGATCACCGAACGCTCCGCCCTGCACGCCGGGTTGTCGGCGGCGTCCGGCCGGGTACCGGGTGGTTGGCGACTGCCCGCCGCCGACGAACTGCCCAGCCATCCGGACGAGACCATCACCACCGAGATCGACGTCCGTGCCGTCGTCGACCGCAAGGCCGCCGGGTTGCGCGCACATGCCACCCAGGTGACCGTCGCACCGTCCGGGACCGAATACGCCCTGTCCAACAACATCCTGCAACCCATTCTCGATCGAGAGCACTTCGTGCTGACATCGGCGGCCGACGGTCTGTGGCCCGAGCCGGGGCAGCGCGAGACCGACCTGTTCGCCGGACTCGACTGATGCGCCCGGTCGACCGCTTCTTGTTGGCGTTGCTGGTGGTGGACGGTTTCGTCGTCGGTCTGCTGTCGGTGGCCTTCGCCTACCTGCGTGTCGGCGGGGTCGCCTTCCCGGTGGCGGCGGTGCTCGCCGGGATCGTCAACTGTGTGCTGCTGTGGCTCACGGCGGCGATCAGCGACGGGCCGGCGCGCTATCTTCCACTGTTGGCCTGGCTGCTGGCCCTCGTCGTCGGTGCGCTGCCCGGCCCGGGCGGCGACGTGGTGCTCTCACCGGACGGTGCGCTGATGCTGCCGACCCTGGGTCTGCTCGCGATCGGCGCAGGTCTGCCGTTCGTGCTGGTCCGGTCTGGCCGGCTGCCGGCCCCCGACGACACCTGAGCAGCGCCCCGGCCGCGCGCTGCGGGGGCTCGTGGACCGCTCACCGCCTGCCGTTAGAGTGAGGGAATGGTCCTGCGGGAGTGGGCTCGGGACGCGCACGCCACGGCGCAGGCCGCCCGGGCGGCATTACGTCACGTCGCCGACGACCCGGCAGCACTCACTGATGAACAGTGGGTGGCGCTGCTCGGTGCGTCCGGCGCCGAACTCGAGCAGCTCTGCGAACTGGCCGACGACACCCGCCGGATGGTGACCGGCGGCGACGATCTCACCTTCGTGGTCAACCGCAACCTCGACACCACGGTCATCGCGTCCGGCCGCGCGGAGGTTGCCACCCTCGAGGAACTGGTCATCGAGGCGCGGTCACTGGGTGCCACCGAGATCTGCCTGCAGGGGCCGCTGCCCGTCGACGCTCCCGACGACGGATATCTGCGCCTGGTGCACACCATCCATGCGGCGGCTCCCGACCTGCATCTGCACGCGTTCCGGCCGCCGGAGGTCCGCGACGCGGCCACCCGGATGGGACTCGGAGTGACCGAGTTCCTCCGTCGCGCGCACGCGGCGGGACTGGGCTCGGTGCCGGGCACCGCCGCGCAGATCCTCGACGACGATGTCCGCGCCCACCTCGCCGGCGGAGCGTGCCCATCGGTGGCCGACTGGGTGTCGACCATCGAAACCGCCCACCAGGTCGGATTGTTCTCCACGGCGACGATGCTCTACGGCCACGTCGAGACGCCGCATCACCAAGTCGCCCACCTGCGGATGCTGTGCGAGATCCAGCGCCGCACCGGGGGGTTCAGTGAGCTCATCGTGATGCCCATGCTGCCGGCGAACGCGCCGCCGCATCTACGCGAGGCGGCCACCGCGCGGGCCACCCGACGTGAGACCCGCGCCGTGCATGCGGTGGCCCGACTGCTCACCCAGGGCAGCTTCGACCATATTCAGGTCGCCTGGACCAAACACGACCCCGAGACCACCGAGGCGTTGCTGGCCGGCGGGGCCGACGACATCGGCGGTCTGCTCATCGACGGCGAGCTGATGCCCGCCGCCGGGCAGGAGGCCGGGCGTGTGCTCGGCGTCGACACCCTGGCCGATCTCGCCGCTCGAACCGGTCGCACCCCGAGACAACGAACCACCGGCTACGCCGACCCGCCCGTGGAGCGACAGATACCGATTCCGCAGGTTCGTCGGTGAGCGGGGTGCCGGACGCCATGCCGCACGTCATCGATGTGGCGATCGTCGGTGCCGGATTCGCCGGCATCGGCATGGCCACGCAGTTGGCCCGGCGTGGGCGTGAGTCGTTCGTGGTACTCGAACGTGCCACCGGCGTCGGCGGAACCTGGCGCGACAACACCTACCCCGGCATCGCCTGTGACATTCCGGCGCAGCTGTACTCGTTCTCCTTCCGGCCCCCGTGGGAGTGGGAAACGCTGTATCCCCGAGGAGCCGAGATCCGCCGCTATCTCGAACAGACGGTGCTGGACGAGGGGCTGACCCCGCACATCAGATTCGGCTGTGAACTCCGGAATGCTCGCTGGGTCGACTCCACCTCCCGGTGGGAGATAGCGACCACTGCGGGATCGGTACACGCCCGGGTCCTGGTGATGGCCGTCGGACGGCTCTCCGACCCGCACGTACCCGATATCGAGGGTCTCGAATCCTTCACCGGCACAGTCGTTCACACGGCCCAGTGGCGTTCCGACCTGCTCACCGGCGGTGAACGGATCGGTGTGGTGGGCACCGGCGCCTCCGCCGTGCAGGTGATCCCGCATCTCGCCGCGGACGCCGACGAACTGGTCGTGTTCTCCCGGACTCCTCCGTATGTGGTGCCTCGCGAAGACCGGCGATTCACCGCCGAGGAACGAGCCCGGCTCGCCGTACCCGACCATGCGCGCGCCGTGCGCGAACAGATGCTCGTCGACGCCGACCGGGCCTTCCGGCAGCGATTGGGATTGCAGCCCGACATCGACGCCATTCGCGATCGTGCCCTCGGGCATCTGCGCCGGCAGGTCGCGGCGCCGGGACTGCGGGCGGCACTCACTCCGGACTACGAGATCGGTTGCAAGCGAATCCTTCTCAGCGATGATTTCTATCCGGCCCTGCAACGCCCGAACGTCGTGTTCGAGCCGACCGCACTCGACTCGGTCGTCGAGTGCAAGGCGCGCGCGGTCAGTGGGCACACCTACGATCTCGATGTGCTGGTGATGGCCACCGGTTTCGAGGCGACCCGGCTGCCCGTCGCGGTCCGCGTACAGGGGCGCCACGGTGAGGTCCTCTCCGATCACTGGTCGGCGGGAATGGTCTCGTTCGCCTCCACCGCGGTCAGTGGTTTCCCGAACATGTTCGTCCTCGACGGACCCAACGCGGCACTGGGCCACAACTCGGCGATCTACATGATCGAGACCCAGCTCGGCTATGTCCTGGGCGCGCTGGATCACATGGCGCGCAACACCTTCGACGCGATGGAAGTCACCGCTGCGGCAGAGCAGGCCTACACGCGCGAGATCGATCAGCGCAGCGCCTCGACGGTGTGGCTGACCGGATGCAACAGCTGGTACGTGGATCCCCGAAGTGGGCGGCTCACCCTGCTGTGGCCCGGCACCGCCGCATCCTTCCGGGAACGCAACGGCACCTTCGATCCGCAGCCGTATCTGATCGAGTCCCGACCCGTCGACGAGGGAGGTCGAAACCCGTGACAGCCAAGACGATCGCCGAAGCACTCGACGCCGCCCGCAACGGCGCGGATCTCGATGTGGCACAGGCCGCGGCGTTGCTGACGTGCTCCGGGGAGGATCTGACCGCGGTGCAGGAGATCGCGTCGGGGCTGCGCGACGAGGGGCTCGCGGAGGTCGGCCGCGACCGCCAGATCACCTACTCCCGCAAGGTGTTCGTCCCCCTCACCCGGCTGTGCCGAGATCGGTGTCACTACTGCACCTTCGTCACGGTGCCGGGCAAGCTCACCCGTGCGGGCCACGGCATGTATCTCGAGATCGACGAGGTACTCGAGATCGCCCGCAACGGAGCCGCGCTCGGTTGCAAAGAGGCACTGTTCACGCTCGGCGACCGCCCGGAGGCGCGGTGGGCGCAGGCGGGCGAGTGGCTCGCCGCTCGCGGCCACGACTCCACGCTCGACTACGTCCGGGCCGCGGCGGTGGCCGTCCTGGAGGAGACGGGCCTGCTTCCGCATCTGAACCCGGGCGTGATGAGTGCCGAGGAGATGCGCGCGCTGCGACCCGTCGCGCCGTCGATGGGGATGATGCTCGAGACCACCTCGCGTCGACTGTTCACCGAGAAGGGGCAGGCCCACTACGGCAGCCCGGACAAGGACCCACTCGTCCGACTGCAGGTGCTGCACGACGCCGGCGCCGAGCGCATCCCGTTCACCACCGGCATTCTCGTCGGGATCGGCGAGACCGTGGGGGAGCGGGCCGAATCCCTCCTGGCCATCCGCGACGTACATCGGGCGCACGGCCACATCCAGGAAGTGATCGTGCAGAACTTCCGGGCCAAGCCGGACACTGCGATGCGCGGCGCACCGGACGCCGAGATGACCGAGTTCCTGGCCGCGGTCGCCGTCGCCCGAATTGTGCTGGGACCGCAGATGCGGGTGCAGGCGCCGCCGAATCTGGTGTCGGCCCGGGAGTGTGCGGCGCTCATCGCATCCGGTGTCGACGACTGGGGCGGCGTGTCACCGCTGACCCCCGATCATGTGAACCCGGAGCGTCCGTGGCCCAACCTCGACGCGCTCGCCGACATCACCGCGCAGATGGGCCATGTGCTCACCGAACGCATCACCGCGCAGCCGCCCTATGTGCTCGCCGGTGCGGACTGGATCGATGCGTCGCTGGCCGATCACGTCGCGGCGGTGGCCGATCCCACGACCGGTCTCGCCGCCGAGGTCCATCCACAGGGCCGTCCCTGGCCCGCCGTCGCCTGATCGGGCCCGCCCGCCGTCCCGCCGACGGAACCCCAAATCCCGCCGACGGAACCCGGCGGCGCCGGCATGTCGATCACTCCGGTCGGTCGGTCGGTCAGTTCGGTACAGGAACGGCGCAATCTACCGGGCCGACCACGTCGTAGAAGGACATGGCCGTCAGCCGCGGTGAATACGCACGGACACTCGAGGCCAGCGGTGCCGTCCACCGCTCGACCGCGTCCCAGCGAGGCGGCAGTAGGCGGTCGTACACGCCGTCGAGGATTGGACGCGCAGCGACCGCAACGATAGGCCATGGTGTGATCCGCATTACGTCTGGCCTCATGGAACGGGGGCGGGTGTCGAACCGGGGGGCGGCCGCCCGATACTCTTGGACACGGACTCATGTGTATGTGGCCCGATCGTTCGTGGTCGCCGCGCGGTCCGTGATCCGGTGCGTTCAGCCCACGCACCGACCCCGGCGACGACCCCCGTGACCGCGATCGTTGCCGGGCCGCGAGTGTTTTGCAGCGAAGGAGAGTGTGGTGACCTACATCATCGCGGAGCCTTGTGTCGACGTCTTGGACAAGGCCTGCGTCGAGGAATGCCCGGTGGACTGCATCTACGAAGGGGACCGGATGCTCTACATCCAGCCCGACGAGTGTGTCGACTGTGGTGCCTGTGAGCCGGTGTGTCCGGTCGAGGCGATCTTCTACGAAGATGATGTGCCCGACGAGTGGGAGCCATACGTCAGCGCCAACGCCGACTTCTTCGACGACCTGGGCTCGCCGGGTGGCGCGAGCAAGGTCGGCAAGACCGAGGCCGACCCCGCGTTCATCAAGGGGCTGCCGCCGATGAACGAAGAGGAATGACCTGACCCCGTGAGCACGTCTGGTTTCGCGACACGACGGCGGGTCAGCTCGGTACTCCCGGACTTCCCCTGGGACACCATCGGCGCTGCCCGCGCGCGAGCCGCCGAACACGCCGGCGGCATCGTCGACCTGTCGGTCGGGACACCGGTCGATCCGGTCGACCCCGTGATCCGCGCGGCGTTGGCAGCCTCCGCGGAGTTCCCCGGTTACCCGACGACGATCGGAACCCCGCAACTCCGTGCCGCCGCAGTGGGTGCACTGGAACGCCGGTTCGGGACCACCGGTCTCGACGAGTCCTCGATCCTGCCCGTCATCGGCACCAAAGAGGTGATCGCCGGGATGGTGTCGATGCTCGGTATCGGCGCCGGCGACGTGGTGGTGATCCCCGAGGTCGCCTACCCGACCTACGAGGTCGGGGCGCTGCTGGCCGGCGCCACAGCCGTGCGGGCGGATTCGACTGTACAGCTCGGCCCCACTGCGCCGGCGCTGCTGTTCCTGAACTCGCCATCCAACCCCACGGGCAAGGTGCTCGGCATCGACCACCTGCGCAAAGTCGTCGAATGGGCCCGTGAACGCGGCACGATCGTGGTGTCCGACGAGTGTTACCTCGGCCTGACGTGGGAGGGCGAGGCCTACTCGATCCTCGATCCCCGCGTCAGCGGCGGGGATCACCGCGGCCTCATCGCGGTGCATTCCCTGTCGAAGGTCTCCAACCTTGCGTCCTACCGCGCGGGATTTCTTGCCGGCGACCGGGAACTGATCGGCGAACTGCTCGCGGTCCGCAAGCATGCCGGGATGATGGTCCCGTTCCCCATCCAGGGCGCGATGGTGGCCGCCCTCGACGACGATGAGCACGCGCGCGTCCAGCACGAGCGCTACCGGGCCCGCCGTGAAGTGTTGCGCACCGCGGTCACCTCGGCCGGGTTCCGGGTCGACCACTCGGAGGCCGGCCTGTATCTGTGGGCCACCCGGGACGAGGATTCGCGCACCACCCTGGATTGGCTCGCCGACCGCGGCATCCTCGCAGCACCCGGCGACTTCTACGGCCCCGCGGGCGCGCAGCATGTGCGCATCGCACTCACCGCGACCGACGAACGCGTCGCCGCGGCCGCCGAGCGTCTGAACCGCTGACTGTGCCCGGTGGAAGACCGGGCACAGTCAGCGGTCAGTTGTGCTTGTGCAGCGCCTCGTTCAGCGCGATACCGTCGCCCTTCCACGGCACCACCTCGACCGCGCCGGTGAGGCTGTTGCGGCGGAACAGCAGGTTGGACTGTCCGGACAACTCCCGGGCCTTGACCGCAGTGCCGTCGGGACCGGTGACCTTCGTGCCGGCGGTCACATACAGACCGGCCTCGATCACACAGTCGTCGCCGAGCGGGATGCCGCAGCCGGAGTTGGCACCCAGCAGACAACGCTTGCCCAGCGAGATGATCTCCTTGCCGCCGCCGGACAGGGTACCCATGGTGGATGCTCCGCCACCGATGTCGGACCCGTCACCCACCACGACGCCGGCCGAGATGCGGCCCTCGACCATCGACGACCCGAGGGTGCCCGCGTTGTAGTTGACGAAACCCTCATGCATCACGGTGGTCCCGGGGGCGAGGTGCGCGCCGAGCCGCACCCGGTCCGCGTCCCCGATCCGCACGCCGCCGGGCAACACGTAGTCGACCATCCGGGGGAATTTGTCGATGCTGTACACGGTGACCGGACCGCGCGAACGCAGACGCGCCCGGGTGGTCTCGAAACCGTCGATCGGGCAGGGTCCGTGGTTGGTCCACACGACATTGGTCAGCAGACCGAAGATGCCCTCGAGGCTCGTGCCGTGCGGCGTCACCAGGCGGTGGGAGAGCAGGTGCAGGCGTAGGTAGACGTCGTAGGCGTCGACCGGCGCCGACGACAGGTCCGTGATCGAGGTCCGCACCGCAACGGTCTTCACACCGCGGGCGGCGTCCTCGCCGACCAGATCGCGCAGGTCGTGCGGGACGGCGTCACCGTCGAGTGTGATGGTCTCGCTCGTCGCGGGACTGTCGAGTTCCGGCTCGGGGAACCAGACGTCGAGGACCACGCCCGGGTCCGCGGACCCGCCGTTGGTCACCGTGGCAATACCGGTTGCGAAAGCGCCGTTAGTCGTCACGGGTGCACAGCCTACCGGGGACGGGTGATACTCGATCCATGGCCAGGGCGCAGTCAACGGACGCCGCACGGGGCACCGTGTGGTCGGCTCGCCACCCCGTCGGCCCGGCCGAGATCCTGCCGGATGGCTGCATGGACCTGATCTGGACCGGTCGGCGTCTGCTGGTGGCCGGTCCCGACACCCGCCCACATCATCGTGTCTGTGATGCCGTCGAGCACATGGTGGGAATTCGTCTCGCTCCCGGCGTGGCCCCCTGCGTGCTCGGTGTTCCGGCCCAGGAGCTCCGCGACCTGCGGGTGGATCTCACGGACCTGTGGTCGCCGGCGGACGCGGCGCCCTGGATCGAGAAACTCGCCGCCGCCGGACAACCGGCCGCGGTGCTGAAACGGCTGTCGGACACCCGACGATGGGAACTACCGGGGTGGGTCGCGCCGGTGGCGGTTGCGCTGGCCGACGGCAGCCGCGTCGACGACGCTGTCGACCTGCTCGGCGGCACGACCCGCACCTTCCATCGCCGCTCGCTACGGCATTTCGGCTACGGACCCAAGACGTTGCAGCGTATTCTGCGGGTCCGCGCGGCCCGGGCCGACCTCGCGGCCGGCGCCGAACCCGCTGCCGTCGCCGCCGATCGACGTTTCGCCGATCAGTCGCATATGCATCGGGAGTTCGTCGACCTCGTGGGACGCGCGCCGGGCACATTTGCACGCACGCCCGGGTCGGCCACGGATCAGTCGAGCGCGCAGTAGAAGTCGACCGGGTTGCCGTCGGGATCGCAGACCACCGCGTAGCGCTGGCCCCAGAACGCGTCGAACGGTTCATGGGCGGACAGGTGGCCGGCGTCGACGAGACGTGCGTACAGTGCATCCACCTGCGCGGGTGAGGCGCACTCGAAGGCCAACGCCATGCGATGACCACCCGACGGTGTGGTCCAGTCGGGCGTGAATGATCTGACGACGTCTCGGGTGTCGAACATGATCCGCAACCCGCCCACGGTGATGTCGGCATGTGGTTGGTCGTCGGCATCATCGGGAAATGTGAGGCCGCAGAGCCGGTAGAAGGCGAGAGTTGCGCCCATGTCGCGGGTGACGATGGACACGGCGTTGGGTACGGGAGTCGGGGCGGGGTCGACTGAGGTCATGACCGCGACGCTACTGCGCTGGGTGGTCGGGGTCTTGAACGTTTCGGACAGCTGCCACATCCGGCGTCGCCGGCGGGCCGAGATACCTCCCCGCGGTGGGCAGCAGCAGGATGCGGCCGACCGCTACGGTGATGGGATGACTGCTGCCGCTCTCGATCTGCATGCCGATCCGGTCGACCTGACCGCGGCACTCGTCGACATCCGGAGCGAATCGCGCGACGAGGCGGCCATCGCCGACGCCGTGGAGAGTGCGTTACGTTCCCAGACAACCGGTTTCGACATCGTTCGGCACGGCAACCGCGTGCTGGCGCGGACCGATCGGGGCCTGTCGAGCCGGGTGATCCTCGCGGGCCATCTCGACACGGTGCCGGTGGCCGACAATCTGCCACACCGCCGTACCGACGACGATCAGGGCGACGTCCTGCACGGCTGCGGCACCGTCGACATGAAATCCGGCGACGCGGTGTTCCTGCACCTCGCTGCCACCCTGGCCGACCCGGCACACGACCTGACGCTGATCTTCTACGACTGCGAGGAGATCGCCGCGAAGTACAACGGGCTCGGGGTGATCGAGCGAGAACTGCCGGACTGGCTGCACGGCGACGTCGCCATCCTCGGGGAACCGACCGGTGGTCTCATCGAGGCGGGTTGCCAGGGCACCCTGCGGGTCCGGCTGTCGGCGGCCGGCGTACGCGCTCACTCGGCGCGATCGTGGATGGGTGACAACGCCATTCACAAACTCGGCGGTGTGCTGACCACACTCTCGGAGTACCGGCCACGGACGGTCGACATCGACGGCTGTGCATACCGGGAAGGGATGTCGGCGGTCGGTGTCGGCGGCGGTGTCGCGGGCAACGTGGTGCCCGACGAGGCGCATGTCGACGTGAACTTCCGCTTCGCGCCGGACCGCAGTATCGATCAGGCGGTCGGGCATGTCCGAGAGGTGTTCGCCGACGACATTTCCGGTGCCGAACTCGGTTTCGAGGTGACCGATTCGGCGGCGGGAGCCCTGCCGGGGCTGTCGAACCCGGCCGCAGCCGCGTTGGTCGATGCCGCCGACGGCCGATTCCGGGCGAAATACGGGTGGACCGACGTCTCCCGATTCTCGGCGTTGGGCATCCCGGCGGTGAACCTCGGCCCCGGCGATCCGAGCCTGGCCCATCGCGTCGACGAACGGGTGCCGGTGGCCCAGATCGGGCAGGTCGCGGATCTGCTGCGCGCATTCCTGTCCGGCTGACCGATAGCGAGAATCTCATGTCCTCCACCCAGTACGACTCCGACCCCGACGAGTCGGGTCGTCACCGCGCAGACAATCCGTCGGCGGGCCTGGAAACCTGCTACGTCGGTCCGATCCGCGTGCGTCGGGAACCCGATGAGGCGGCAGAGACCACCGACCGGCGCCTTCTCGAGTGGGTCGATCCGCGGGACCGGGCCCTGCGGGCCGACCGCACCATGCGCGACTCGTGGCGGGTCTTGCGCATCCAATCGGAATTCGTCGCCGGGTTCGATGCGCTGAGCGAGGTCGCCGAGGCGGTCACCGTCTTCGGGTCGGCCCGCTTGGTTCCCGGCAGCGACGAATTCGATCTGGCGATCCGCCTCGGTCGGGCGTTGGGCGAGGCCGGCTACGCGGTCATCACCGGCGGTGGTCCCGGCGCGATGGAAGCGGCGAACCGAGGAGCATCGGGCGCCGGTGCGCAGAGCATCGGGCTCAACATCGAGTTGCCCTTCGAACAGCACCTCAACGAGTGGGTCGATGTGGGCATGAACTTCCGGTATTTCTTTGTGCGCAAGACGATGTTCGTCAAATACGCGCAGGCCTTCGTGTGCCTACCCGGCGGCTTCGGCACCCTCGACGAGATGTTCGAGGCACTGACGTTGGTCCAGACCAAGAAGGTCGTGCGGTTTCCCATCGTGCTGATCGGTCGGGACCACTGGGCCGGGCTGCTGGAGTGGATGCGTGATGTATTGCTGGCCAAGGGGATGATCTCGGCCGACGACCTCGACCTGCTCTTCGTGGTCGACGAGCCCGCCGAAGCGGTCGAGATCATCGCCGCCGCGGCCGCCGGGCGCGGTGATCGATGAGCGCGATCTGTGTCTACTGCGCCTCCGGCCCGGTCGATCAGAGCTATCTCGATCTCGCCGCCGATCTCGGCGCCGCGATCGCCGCGGCCGGTCACACGGTGGTGTCCGGTGGCGGCAACATCTCCATGATGGGTGCCCTCGCGGAGGCGGCGCGGGCGGCCGGCGGCACCACTGTCGGGATCATCCCGCGCGCGCTGATGGAGCGTGAGGTGGCCGACCTCGGTGCCGACGAACTGGTGGTCACCGACACCATGCGCGAGCGCAAGCGACTGATGGACGAGCGGGCCGACGGCTTCATCACCCTGCCCGGCGGGATCGGCACGCTCGAGGAGCTGTTCGAGACGTGGACCGGAGGCTACCTGGGCATGCACAGCAAACCGGTGGTGCTGCTGGATCCGACCGATTTCTATGCGCCGCTGCTCGGCTGGCTGGATGATCTGTGCGGGCGAGGATTTGTCTCCCGACGTGCGCTGGACCGACTGCTCCTTGCCCGATCCATCCCGACCGCGATCGAACTTGCTACTGCTCGGTAAGGTAGTGCGCACAGCGGGTCGCGGCGTGTGCCCACGGCGCCCCACCAGCGTGAACGCCCGAACAGAGCCAACACAAGGATGTGGAGTAGAGATCTGATGCCGAGCAGTGACACCCACACGGACGCACCCAAGGCCCAGCCGGTCCGGCTGACCGACCTGCTGCGGGGAGTGGTCAAGATGGCGCCGCACGCGCTCAACATGATCAAGCACGCGCCGGGTCTGATCCACCGCCCGCCGGAGGCCAAGCGGACGATCGGTTCGGTCTTCCAGAAGCACGCGGCCGATCACCCCGATCGTCCGTTCATCCGCTTCGAGGGTCGGTCGATGACGTACGGCGAGGTGAACCGCCGGGTCAACCGCTACGCCGCGCTGCTGGCCGACAAGGGGGTGGGCACCGGTGACGTGGTCGCCATCCTGTCGAAGAACAACCCGACCGACCTGATGCTGATCCTCGCGACGGTGAAACTCGGGGCCGTGGCGGGCATGCTGAACTACAACCAGCGCGACAAGGTGCTGGCGCACAGTGTGTCGCTGCTCGAGGCGAAGGTCTTCGTGCGCGATCCGGACTGTGCCGAGGCCTTCGAGTCGATTCCGGCCGACGTCCTGCCGCCGCATGTCTTCGACTTCGCCGAGTTCGACGCGGCCGCCGAGGGGCGTGCCGAGGACAATCCGGCGATCACCGAGAGTCTGCCGGCGTCGACCAAGGCGTTCCTCATCTTCACCTCGGGCACCACCGGTATGCCCAAGGCCAGTGTGATGAGCCACAACCGGTGGCTGGCGAATCTCTCGGGAATCGGTGGACTGGCAGTCCGGCTGCGACACAACGACACCATGTACGTCCCGCTGCCGCTCTATCACAACAACGCGCTGTCGGTGTCACTCGGCTCGGTTCTCGCCTCGGGTGCGTGTATCGCGATCGGCCGGTCCTTCTCGGCCTCCAGGTTCTGGGACGACGTCATCCTCAACCGGGCCACCGCGTTCTGCTACATCGGTGAATTGTGCCGCTACCTGTTGGCGCAGCCGGAGAAGCCCACCGATCGCCGCCATGCGGTGAAGGTGATCATCGGCAACGGTATGCGCCCCGAGATCTGGGATGAGTTCGCCGAGCGTTTCGGCATCGACCGCATCGTGGAGTTCTACGGCGCCAGCGAACTGAACCTCGCGTTCGTCAACGCATTCAGTGTGAAACGCACCGCGGGTTTCTCTCCGCTGCCGTACAAGATCGTCGAGTACGACGAACACGGCGAACCCGTGCGCGATGCGAACGGACGCCTCACCGCGGTGGGCAAGGGAGGAGTCGGTCTGCTGATCGCGGAGATCAGCGAACGGGTGCCGCTCGACGGCTACACCGACTCCGACGCCACCGAGAAGAAGATCATCCGCGACGCCTTCGATGACGGCGATGCCTACTTCAACTCGGGTGACCTGGTGCGCGATCTGGGCTACGCGCACATCGCCTTCGTCGATCGGCTCGGTGACACCTTCCGCTGGAAGGGCGAGAACGTGGCCACCACCGAGGTGGAGGGAGCGCTCGATTCGCATCGAGCGGTCGCGCAGTCCGTGGTCTACGGCGTGGAGGTCCCCAAGACCGACGGCCGCGCCGGGATGGCCGCGATCAAACTCCGCGAGGGTGTCGATCTCGACCCGACCGAATTGTCGAGCCACCTGTACTCGCATCTGCCGTCGTATGCGGTCCCGCTCTTCGTGCGGGTGGTCGACCATTTCGAGCAGACCTCCACGTTCAAGAACCGCAAAGTGGAGCTACGCGACGAGGGCTATTCCGACACCGGCGACGACCCGCTCTACGTGTTGGCCGGTCGCGACAAAGGCTATGTCGAGTTCTATGCCGATTACCCCGACGACGTCGCGAACGCGAAGGCCCCGACGGGCTGAGTCAGCGGCATCCTGCTGGTCGAGCGCAGCGAGGAGCCGTATCGAGACCCCTCGTTACCCTGGCAGACATGCTCCCCACGCTGTGCGGCAAGTCCGTGGCCACCGACCGCGCCCTGGTGATGGCCATCGTGAACCGGACGCCCGACTCCTTCTACGACAGGGGCGCCAGCTTCACCGACACGGCTGCCCAGGAGCGGATCGCACAGGTCGTGGCCGAGGGAGCCGACATCATCGACGTCGGTGGGGTGAAGGCCGGGCCGGGCGACGAGGTGGATGTGGCCACCGAGACCGCGCGGGTGGTGCCGATGATCGGCTGGATCCGCGAGCGGTTTCCGGATGTGTTGATCAGCGTCGACACCTGGCGCGGCGAGGTGGCCGAGCAGGCGTGTGAGGCGGGTGCGGATCTGATCAACGACACCTGGGCGGGTGTCGACCCGGGGTTGGTGAAGGTGGCCGCGGCGCACGGTGCAGGCATCGTGTGTTCACACACCGGTGGGGCCACCGTCCGGACCCGGCCGCATCGCGTCGCCTACGCCGATGTGGTCGCCGAGGTTGTGGCAGACATCACCGAGGCGGCCCGCAGAGCCGCCGATGCCGGTGTCGCACGTGACTCGATCGTGATCGATCCGACACATGATTTTGGCAAGAACACCCACCACGGGCTTGCCTTGTTACGCCACGTAAACGTTCTTGTTAATACCGGCTGGCCAGTGCTTATGGCACTGAGCAACAAGGACTTTGTAGGGGAGACTCTGGGTGTGGATCTCGATGCTCGGCTGGAGGGAACCCTGGCCGCGACCGCTCTGAGTGCCGCTGCCGGCGCCCGGATCTTTCGCGTCCACGAAGTTGCCGCCACCCGTCGCGTGGTCGACATGGTCGCTGCCATCGCGGGAACACGCCCTCCCGCCCGAACAGTCAGGGGACTCGCATGACCGAACAGGTACGTCGAACCCAACAACAACGTCGGCCGGCTCGTGCCGGGGGTCGCACCGCGACCGTTGCCAACAATCGGGACAAGACCACCATGTGGCCGACACCGGCGGACACCATGGGTGCCAAACAGCGGTGGTCGGCCACCAACACGTGGGAGCAGCCGGACTGGACCATCGACGAGCTCGTCGCGGCCAAGGACGGACGCACCGTCTCGGTGGTCCTGCCCGCGCTCAACGAGGAGGAGACCGTCGCCGACGTCATCGCCTCGATCCGGCCGCTGTACGGCACCCTCGTCGACGAACTGATCGTCCTGGACTCCGGCTCCACCGACGCCACTGCAGAGCTGGCGCGGGAGGCCGGCGCCACGGTGGTCAGCCGTGAGGAGGCGGTGCCCGGTCTCGAACCCGTCAAGGGCAAAGGCGAGGTGCTGTGGCGGTCGATCGCCGTGGCCACCGGTGACATCATCGCCTTCGTCGACTCCGATCTCATCGACCCGGACCCCATGTTCGTGCCGAAGATGCTCGGACCGCTGCTCGTCGACCCCAAGATCCAGCTGGTGAAGGGCTACTACCGCCGGCCGCTGCGCACCGGGGGTCAGCAGGATGCCAACGGCGGCGGCCGGGTCACCGAGTTGGTCGCACGTCCGTTGCTCGCCTCCCAGCGGCCCGACCTCACCGGCGTTCTCCAGCCCCTCGGCGGGGAGTACGCCGGCACCCGCGAACTGCTGTCGTCGGTGCCCTTCGCGCCGGGCTACGGCGTCGAGATCGGGTTGCTGATCGACACGTTCGACCGCTACGGACTCGACGGCATCGGTCAGGTGAACCTCGGGGTCCGGACCCACCGCAACCGTCCACTGATCGAACTGGGTGTGATGAGCCGGCAGATCGTGGGCACACTGATGCGTCGCTGCGGGATCGACGACTCGGGCATCGGACTGACCCAGTTCACCGCCGAGCCCGACGGCTCGTTCACCCCGCACACCACCGAGGTCTACCTCGAGGACCGGCCGCCCATGAGCTCTGTCATCCTCGAGGAACCCGACGACGAGGAGATGGCGTCCTAGCGGGTCATCGGCTCACCGCTGAGGCAACGACCGTCGCGACCCGTCCGACCGGACGTCTGCCACTATTGGTGCCATGCAGACGATGCTGCTGTATCTGCTGATCATGGCCGTGGTGGTCGCGGCGGTCTTCGCCGTGGTCTGGTTCGTGTTCGGTCGCGGCGAGGAGGTGCCCCCGATCGATCGGGGTACCACGCTGACCCGTCTGCCTCGCGCCGGCATCACCGGAGACCACGTCCGCGGCCTCGTCTTTCGGCAGAATCTGCGGGGTTACTCGACGGCGGAGGTGGACTGGGCGATGGAGAAGCTCGCCCGGGAACTCGACGAACTGCGCGGGGTGGTGCTCGACCTGCAGGCACGCGACTCGGCAGACGCGCAAGCGGTGCGCGACGACTCCGATGTCCTCGACGCGGCGAGTCCCGACGTCTACCCACCCCGCACCGACACCACGTGACAGACCGGGCGTGAGGAGACCGCTTTCGGCACGTCGCGGCACAGTGCAGCGGTGATCGCCGACGCCACCACGTATCATTGTCCTGGCACCTGTAGCAGTCCGTTCGATGCACCGGATGTCGTTCCACACCGTGTGGCGGATGCTCTGAAAGGAGTTCGAGAATGGCGGCGATGAAGCCACGTACTGGGGATGGCCCCCTCGAAGCGGCCAAGGAGGGACGTGGAATCGTTGTCCGGATTCCGATCGAAGGTGGTGGACGCCTGGTGGTGGAACTGAGTGCCGACGAGGCAGCTGCCCTCGGTGAGGAACTGCGCGGAGTCACCGGCTGAGCCGATCAGATGATCGGCAGTCACCGCTGCACGTCGCCGGGTCCGCGCTACGGTGTCCTGTCTGTTCCGCCGCCCTCGAGGTCGCCGGCGACGATCGATCGCTGATCTGTGTGGCGTCGCACCGATTCGACATCGCCCGGCAGGGTTATGTCTCGCTTCTCGATGGCCGATCGACACCTCATCGCTCCGACACCGCCGCAATGGTCGCCGCGCGGCGTCGTGTCCACGAATCCGGACTGTTCGACCCGGTTGTCCGCGCGGTCGCCGACGCTTCGGGCACACCGACAGACCGCGCCGGAACATCCGACCGGCCCCCGCTCGTGCTGGACGCGGGCGCCGGAACCGGTCGCTACCTCGCCGGCGCTCTCGCCGGTTCCGATGCGTGGTGGGGAATCGGCCTGGACCTGTCCAAATACTGCGCGCGCGCCGTCGCGCGCGTCCATCCGCGTGCGGCGGCGGTGGTCGCCGACATCTGGCGTCCGTTGCCGATCCGTACCGCGTCGGTCGGTGTCGTCCTCTCGGTGTTCTCACCCCGCAACATCGACGAGTTCGCCCGGGTACTGCATTCCGGTGGGGTGCTGGTGGTGGTGACACCCAACGCCGACCATCTCGCCGAGATCGTCGGGCCGATGGACATGTTGGGCATCGCGGAGGACAAGGACCAACGGCTGCGTACGGCGCTCGGTGACCGTTTCGAGATCACTGCGGAGCACGAGGTGCGTCACCGCGCCGATCTCGATGCGACGGCCATCGGCGACCTGGTGGCGATGGGGCCGTCGGCCTTCCATCGCACCGCCGACGAGATCCGGTCCGCCGCCGAGGCGGTGACCCACGGATCCGGTCGATCAGCGGTGTCGGTGTCGGTGTCGGTGTCGGTGACGGTCTGCCGGCCGACCCCACCAGGACCCCTCACTGCAGAGTGAGTCGATAGACCTCGAGAGTTTGTTCGGCGATCGACGCCCAGGAGAACTCCGCCTGCGCACGTTCGCGCCCCGCGGTGCCCATCGCCTCGGCGTCGGCCGGGTTCGCCACGACGGCGTTCACCGCCTCGGCGAGGCCCACCTCGAACGCACGGGGCTCGACCGGGTCGTAGGGCACCAGGCGTCCGCTGACGCCGTCGCGGACCACCTCCGGAATACCGCCGACCGCCGACGCCACGACCGCGGTGCCGCACGCCATCGCCTCCAGGTTGACGATTCCGAGCGGTTCATAGATCGACGGGCACAGAAAAACGGTTGCTGCGGTGAGGATCTCGCGAATCCGAGGTTGCGGGAGCATGTCGCGTACCCAGAACACGCCGTCGCGGGACTCCGCTAGTTCGCCGACCGCCGCCTCGATCTCCGCGCCGATCTCCGGGGTGTCGGGAGCGCCCGCGCACAGGACCAACTGGATGTCCGGGTGGAAGTGGTGGGCGGCGGCGACGAGGTGGGCGACGCCCTTCTGGCGGGTGATCCGACCGACGAATGCGACGATCGGGCGGCTCGGGTCCACCCCGAGTCCGACGAGCGCCGATTCCGGTCCGAACGGGTCCTCCACCGGGAACCAGCTCGTGGTGTCGATGCCGTTGCGCACCACGTGAACCCGCTCCGGATCCAGACGGGGATAGGTGTTGCAGACATCGGTGCGCATTCCCGAGCTGACGGCGATGACAGCGTCCGCGTACTCGACGGCATTGCGCTCCACCCAGCTCGAGACGCGGTACCCGCCGCCGAGTTGCTCGGCCTTCCACGGCCGCATCGGCTCGAGGGAATGGGCGGTGAGCACATGCGGAACACCGTGCAGCGCAGCCGACAGGTGGCCCGCCAGACCCGTGTACCAGGTGTGTGAATGGACGATGTCTGCGCGCTGGGACCCGATGGCCATCCGCAGGTCCGTCGACAACATGGTGATCGCCGCATTCGCTCCGGCCAGGCCCGGATCGGGCTGGTAGACGTGCGCCGTCTCCCGGTCGGCACCCATGCAGTGCACATCCACCGTGGTGAGTGCGCGCAGATGTCTGACGAGTTCCGTGACGTGTACGCCGGCACCGCCGTACACCTCGGGTGGATATTCCCGGGTCATCATCGCCACCCTCATGGGCACGACGCTAACCGGATCGTCGCGACTTCGCCATCGGTGCCGGAAACTGGTGTCGCACGACACCGGGGGCCGGTAGCGGCCATTCACCTAGCCGCGACGTTCGATGCCAGTTAAGTTGGACCATGTGAGATCACAGCCGCACGTGCTCGGAATCGTTCTCGCAGGCGGTGAGGGGAAGCGCCTGTACCCCCTGACGATGGATCGTGCGAAACCGGCGGTGCCATTCGGCGGTTCCTACCGCCTGATCGACTTCGTGCTCTCCAATCTCGTCAACGCCGGCTACGAACGCATCTGTGTTCTCACGCAGTACAAGTCTCATTCACTCGACCGTCACATCTCCCAGACCTGGTTCTCCTCGGGCTTTCACGGCGAGTACATCACCCCGGTGCCCGCGCAGCAGCGGCTCGGCCCGCGCTGGTACACCGGCAGCGCCGACGCGATCTTCCAGTCGATGAACCTGATAACCGACGAGCGGCCCGAGTACATCGTCGTCTTCGGTGCCGATCACGTCTACCGGATGGATCCCTCGCAGATGGTCGAGGCCCACATCGATTCGGGCGCCGACGTCACCGTCGCCGGCATCCGGGTCCCCCGGGCCGAGGCGACCGCGTTCGGCTGCATCGACTCCGATGCGTCGGGCCGGATCACCCGATTCCTGGAGAAGCCGGCCGAGCCGCCCGGGACCCCGGACGATCCCGACGTCACCTTTGCGTCGATGGGCAATTATGTGTTCACCACCGATGCCCTGGTGGATGCGATCCGCGCCGACGCCGCCGACTCGGACTCCGACCACGACATGGGTGGCGACATCATCCCGGCGTTCGTGCGACGGGAACGCGCATACGTCTACGATTTCAAGGACAACGAGGTGCCGGGGGAGACGGAGCGGGACAAGGGATACTGGCGAGACGTCGGTACGCTCGACGCGTTCTATGACGCCCATATGGATCTGGTGTCCGTGCATCCGGTCTTCAATCTCTACAACCAGCGCTGGCCGATCCGGGGCGAGACCGTCAATCTGCCGCCCGCGAAGTTCGTCCAGGGCGGTACCGCGCAGGATTCGGTGGTCGGCGCCGGCTGCATCATCTCCGCCGGGACCGTCAGTGACTCGGTGCTGTCGGCGAATGTGGTCATCGAAGACGGTGCGATCGTCGAGGGCAGCGTGCTGATGCCCGGCGTGCGGATCAGCAAGGGCGCCGTGGTTCGTCACGCCATCCTCGACAAGAACGTCACGGTCGGTGAAGGGGTGCAGCTCGGGGTCGACGCCACCGCCGATCGGGAGCGATTCTCGGTGAGCGGCGGGGGTGTCGTGACCGTGGGCAAGGGTTTCCGCGTCTGAGTCCACGTCTGCGACGCCCGCAGGACCGTATCGGCTACCGAAGGACGTCGAGGCCTTGTCGGATCAGCTCCGGCACGTCGGCGTTGTCGGCGTTGTCGGGAAGTGCGTCGATCGACCACCACGCCAGATCGATCGACTCGTCGCTGCGCACGATCGGTGGGGGCGATCCGTCGGGGGTCGGCTCGGCGACGGCGGCGTAGCGCACGTCGAGATGCCGGGTCGGCAGGCCGAGCGAGCAGGTGATCGGGTGGGTGTGCAGGTGCACCGGCGACGACGAGAGATGCAGGGTCGCGATACCGGACTCCTCGCCCGCCTCCCGGGCGGCTGCGTCCGCGATCGTCGCGTCGTCGGGTTCGCAGTGGCCGCCGAGCTGAATCCACTTGCCCACCCGCGGATGCAGCGTCAGCAGCACATGGCGCAGCGTCGCGTCGAAGACGATCGCCGACGCGGTGATGTGGCCAGGTTCGCTGGCACGCAGACAGGCATCCGGGGACGCGGCCAGGAATGCGAGGTAGGTGTGTCGCAACGAGTCCTGCTCGGCCCCGGGAGCACCCCACGACTCCAGGGCGGCCACCGTCGACGCATGCAGCGACGACACGCTCATCGCTCGATCACCAGGCCCGCGGTGTCGGCGGGTGCGCGCGTCGGGCTGTCGGTCAGCGGTCGGCCGACGGCGACCGCACCGAGCGGGTGCCAGCGGGCGTCGAGCTCGAGCACCCGGCGCACCACCTCCGGTGCGAAGATGGTGGAACCGATCCAGCAGCTGCCGACCCCGCGCACCGACAACGCCACCAGCAGTGCGTTCACCGCGCCGCCCGCGGCGACGGTGAACATCGTGTGCTCGGCGGCGTTGCGTCGCGCGTCGGGATACTCGTGGGCGCCGTCGGGAACCAGGAAGGGGATCACCAGCTCCGGTGCGTCGTAAAGGATCTGGCCTCGGTTCAGTCGCCTGGTCACCGACTCCGGTGACTTCGCATCGCCCTCCAGATCGACACGCCAGGCCTGCCGCATCTCGTCGAGCAGCTGCGCTCGTCGATCCCCGGACCGCACCCAGACGAAGCGGACGGGATGGGTGTGGTGGGGGGCGGGCGCGGTCAACGCATCCGCGAACGCGGCGTGCATGATCTCGCTGTCGATGGGTTCGGGCGCGAACGACCGGACCGATCGGCGGGTCAGCAGCGCCTCGCGTCGGCCGACCTCGATCGCCTCGGCGGTGCCGAGCCGGAACAGATCCTCCTCGGCGGGCCGGACCAGGTCGGCCGCTCGCGAACCATCGTCGATGGGATCCAGGCCACGGATCACCGCCACGGGCACGCCGCCGAGTTTGCCCTTGACGAGGTCGGCCGCAGCGGCGATCTCGTCGGCGACGGCGATGTCGGTGACGATCAATGGGTTGCCGTGCGCATCGACGCGGCCGTCATAGGGATGGGAGACGGCCACCCCCGCTGAACCGATCGCGACGTCGGTCTGGCCGTTGCGCCAGGCCCGGCCCATGGTGTCGGTGACCACCACCGCCACGTCGAGCGCGGCCAGCTCCCGGAGGCGACTCCGGAGGGCGGCCGCGCTGGCGTCCGGGTCGACCGGCAGCAGTGCGAGTCGGTCGGTTGCGACGTTTGAGCCGTCGACCCCGGCGGCGGCCTGCACGAGGCCGTTGCGGTTCTCGGTGATCAGGGTTCGGTTCTTGCGCGCCAGAACCCGCACCGATTCTGCCTCGATCAACCGGCGGCGCAGGGCATCTCGCTCATCGGGGTCGGTCGGCGCGGTCACCATGCGCCCCTCGACCTTGGAGAAGATCTTGCTGGTCGCCACGATCACGTCGCCGTCGGCGAGCCACGGGGCCGCGGCGAGGAGTTCGGCGGCGATGTCCATACCGGCCGCGAACTCGCCGAGGCCGGTGACCGGCCGGATCTCGAGGCCGGCGGTCGCCGCGTGATCGACCGGGCCGGTTTCACCGGTCATGACGGCTCTCCGGCGGGGCCGAGGTTCACGTCGGGAGTGGTGACGCCCACGAGTGCACACGCATCGCGCACCATCTGCGCGGTGGCGGCCGGATCGCTCATCAACAACGGCGCCGAGCCGATGGCGATGCCGTCGACGACGGCGTGGTCGCCCTCGGCCACGAGCCAGCCATCGAGGATTCCGTTGCCGCTGCGGGCGCCGTAGTGGGCCGCGATGGCTTCTGCGGAGGACTGCACACCGATCACCGACAGGCATTCATCTGCCATCCCACGCAGCGGCCGATTGTCGATCACCGGAGAGATGCCGACCACCGGCGCGGATGTGGTCCGCAGCGCACTGCGGATGCCGGGCACGCTCACGATTGCGCCGATGCTGACCACCGGATTGCTCGGGGCGATCAGTACGACGTCGGCGTCGGCGATCGCCTCGGCGACCCCCGGTGCCGCCCGGGTGTCGTCCGAGCCGACCTGTGCGAATCCGAAGGTGGGTATGCGGGCGCGATGGCGGACCCACCATTCCTGGAAGTGGATCGCCACCCGGTCGCCCTCGTCGCCGTCGGGTTTGGCCACCACCACATGGGTCTCGTGCCGGTCGTCGGTGGCCGGCAGCAAGCGCACCCCGGGCTGCCATCGGCGACAGAGGGCGGCGGTCACGTCGGAGAGTCGGTAGCCGGCATCGAGCATCTGGGTGCGGATCAGATGGGTGGCCAGGTCGCGGTCTCCGAGGCCGAACCAATCCGGGTCGGCACCATAAACGGCCAACTCCTCCTTGGCGTGCCACGTCTCGCCCGTCCGGCCCCAGCCGCGGGTGGTGTCGATGCCGCCGCCGAGGGTGTACATGCAGGTGTCGAGGTCCGGGCAGATGCGCACACCGTGCATCCAGGCATCGTCGCCGACGTTGACGATCGCGGTCACCTCGTGCTCCCGGCCATCGGCATCGTCGACCGGATCGGGAAAGGGTGTGGGGCCGAATATCTCCCGCACGCCGGACAGGAAACGGGCGCCACCGACGCCGCCCACGAGGACCGTCACTCTCACCTTGTTCACTCTAGTGATGTCCGGACCGGATCTCGCGACCGCGGTGCGTCCGCCGAAAGGTGGAGGTCACGGTGGGTGGGGAGACAAGGGGGCGTCCATCTGCCGCGGCATTCGCTATCATGGGTGCCACTCTGGGGGGAGGAGATCGACAATCTGTGAGATTGCAGATGTCCACCCGCCGGTCCGTGTCGGACCGAGGGATCCCGAATACAGGTGGTAATAAGGAATCTTTCGGTTTAACTTGACCGCGATGGCCTCGGCCGTGTGTAATCACATCAGTGTCATTCCGAGTTTCGAGATCGAGAATCGATGGAGCGCAAGGCTTTCGCTCACATGTTCGAAGGGCTCGGAGGGTATGCACCCGGACACGCGGTGAGATCGACGGTGTGGGCAGATGCGGCGGAGCGGCAGGGTGGCCGCATCCGGCGGTAACTGGAACTGACAGACTCTCGAGCTAGGAGGCGCCGACGATGGCTTTTGAGAACCCGATCGGCAATCCCCTTGAACCACGTAATGTTTCCGATCAATACAGCCCTGCCGCGCCGATCGATCGGACGGAAGAGCTTGCCGGGGCCGACATGGGGATCAATCCCATTGGGCTGGCCCCTGATTCGTCCATGCCGACGATGATCAGCGTGGATTCCGCTGAGCCGGTGGAGAATTCGCCGTGGCCTCAGCGCCGCCATCTTTCCCTGGTGCCCAATGACTTCGACGACCTCTTCGACGCGGTCGAGGAGCAGTGGCAGGACCGCGCGTTGTGTGCGCAGACCGATCCGGAGGCCTTCTTTCCCGAGAAGGGCGGGTCGACGCGCGAGGCCAAAAGGATCTGCCAGGGCTGCGAGGTGAAGTCGGAGTGCCTCGAGTACGCACTGCACAACGACGAGCGCTTCGGCATCTGGGGCGGCCTCTCCGAGCGTGAGCGGCGTCGCCTCAAGCGCGGGATCATCTGACCCGCTTCATCTGACCGGACCGGATCGTCCCGATCGCGCGGCCGGGGTCATCGGGCCGGCACTCACTCCGGTCCGCGGTCGACGGTGTCCTCGTCGACGCCGAGGTGGGTGGCCACCTGCTGGACCAGCACTTCGTGCACCAGCTCCAGCAGATCGGCACCACGCTTGGCGCGGATCTCCAACGGCCGACGAAACAGGATGATCTGGGCCCGGGTCGGTTGACCGGTCACATCGACGCCGGCGGGAATGAGGCGGGCCAGCGGTACGGCACCGTCGGCGGTGACCTCGTCGGGCCACTGGATCGACTCCGGATCTCTCGGCAGCATGCGCGGGATGTCGTCGACGGCGATGTCGAGTCCCACGAGTTGCTCGTGCCAGCGCGCATCGATCTCTGCGAACGCTTCGAGCGCGACCACGTCGAACGAATCGGCCCGGCTGGCGAACGCCGGCACCGACTGCGGCAACAACGGTGAGCGCAGGCCTCGCCCGCGCCGGTCGCGCACTCCCATCCGCCGGCCGGACCGACGGGCGGGCCCACCGGTTCGCGACTCGGTGGACCGGCCGCGGATCTGGTTCACCCGCCCCCGCCCATCCTGCCCACGACCGCGTGGGTCGTCGGCACGGCCACGCGACGGGCGGGGCGGATCGAAGCGCATGTCGAGAGTGTAGGTAGTTGTCACGGCGCTGTCTCGGGTGAGGTGGGTTTCGCCGTGCGCGCGTGTCGCCGCGGGCGGCGACCGCCCCGCGGGGCTAACCTCGACTGCGTGAAGCTCCCCCGACAGTGCTGCAGGCCCGGCTGCGCCCGTTCCGCGGTGGCTACCCTGACCTTCGTCTACGCCGAATCGACCGCGGTGATCGGTCCGTTGGCCGGCAGTGCCGAGCCGCATTCGTGGGATCTGTGCGACGAACATGCCCGAAGGATCACCGTGCCGCGAGGTTGGGAGATGCTGCGCAGCGAGAGCGGGTTCTCCGCGCCGATCGCCGAGGACTACGAGCTCACCGCGCTCGCCGAGGCGGTCCGAGAGGTCGGCGGGTCCGACCGCGTCGATGTGGCGCCGGGCTTTCCCGATCTGTTCGACCCGGTGGACGACACGCCGTCCGGTCGCCATCGGCGCGGTCGCGGGGTGTCGTCGCCGGAACCCCCGCCGCCGGCCGAGGGGCCGACGGGTCGCTCGCCGCATTCGGCCCGGCCGCGACCCGGACGGCGCGGGCATCTGCGGGTGCTGCCCGACCCCATCGACTGAGTGCATTGATCGGCGACGGCCGAATCCGTGGCGGTTCGCCCGCCGACGGCGCGGCCGGGGCCGGCGTCGTGCCCGGGCGATCGGCAAAGTGGTTGGCGGGTCGGCTCCGTGGTTAGGCTAGATGTCATGCGCACCGGTTCCCTCGACCTCGATGACGTCGAGGAGCTGATCGATGCCGACGTGGACGGCTTGTTGCCGGCGGCGGCTCTCGCGGGCGCCCAGGTGCGCGCGGTGGCCGAGGCGCACCGTGAAGGTGTGCTGGACCCTCTCGGGCACCTCCGTCCGCGCAGCGTGGTGATCGTGTGTTCGGCCACCGGTGCTGCGGCGCCCGCGGCCGCGCTGGTGACCGCGGCGGTGGGCGCTCGGGTCGACGTCCCCATCGTGTGTGGCTCGGTTCTGCCGGGCTGGATCGGTCCGCTCGATGTGGTGGTGATCGCCGGCGACGATGCCGGCGACATGATGCTCGCCGATGCCGCGGCGCGATCGTTGCGTCGTCGCGCGGAGGTCGTGGTCGCCGCGCCGGTCGAAGGTCCACTGCGGGAAGCGCTGGGTGGTAACGGTATCGATCTGTCGCCGCGGGTCGGAGTCGATCCGCGTTTCCGGTTCCCCGGATTCGTCGCAGCGTTGCTGGCGGTTGTCGCGTCGCTGTCGCAGGTCCGCTTCACGGGCCGGGCTCCCGGTCTGGCCGAGCTCGCCGACGCCATCGACGCGGAGGCCGGCGCCAACCATCCACGTCAGGAGAGTTTCCACAACCGTGCGAAGGCCCTCGCCGGGCGACTCGACGGGCGCTCGGTTCTCTGGGTCGGCGACACCCCCGCGACCGCGGTGGTGGCCGCGCAGGCCTCCCGGGCGTTGATCGCGCTGGCGGGCGTCATCTCGGCGAGCGCCGAGATCGGCGACGTCGTGCGGGTGAACCGGGAATGGTCCGAGCGCACCGGTTCGGCCCCCACCGATTCGATCTTCTACGACCCCGAGCTCGACGGCCCCGCCGCGGAGTCGCCGCCGCGTGTCCTCGCGGTCACGACCCCGGGACGGGAATGGTATCTGCGCCGGCGCCTCGAGCCGATCGGCGATCTCGACGTGCTGACCGGCGAACCGGGTGACGCCACGCCACCGTCGGGCACGGCGGCGCCGCCGGCGCCCGACGAAGCGGCCGCCGACGCCCCGGCCGACATCGAATCCCTGCTGCTGGTGGTGGTGCGGATCGAGATGGCTGCCGTGTATCTCCGGCTGATCAGGACCTGAGGTGATGAGAACTCTGGAAGGCGTCGTGCGGCCCTACGCGTGGGGCTCCCGAACCGCGATCGCGTCGATGCGGGGCAAGGCGGTACCGTCTCCGCACCCGGAGGCCGAATTGTGGTTCGGTGCGCACCCGGCCGGCCCGGCGTCCTGCCTCGACGCCGATGGGCAGATCGACACCGACTTGTTGACCGCCATCGACGCGGACCCGGCCGCGATGTTGGGTGCGCACACAGTCGAGAGATTCGGCGGTCGGCTGCCGTTCCTGATGAAGGTGCTCGCTGCCGAGGAGCCGTTGTCGTTGCAGGCGCATCCCAGTGCCGACCAGGCGCGCGACGGGTACGAGCGGGAGAATGCGCTGGGCCTGCCCATCGATGCCTCCGATCGCAACTACCGGGATCCCTGGCACAAACCCGAACTCATGGTGGCGCTCACCGAGTTCGAGGCGTTGGCCGGATTCCGCGATCCGTCCGAGACCGTCGAGCTACTCCGCGAGCTGCAGGTGGCCGAACTCGACCCCTATCTCGGAATGCTTGCCGGGCAACCAGATTCAGAGGGTCTGCGGGCACTGTTCACCACCTGGCTGACCCTGCCGGACGCCACCATCACCACGCTGGTGCCGGCGGTACTGGCCGCTGCGGTGCAACTCCTCAGCTCGGGGACACCGCGATTCGCCGCGGAACTGCGCACCGTCCTCGAACTCGGTGAGGTCTATCCGCGTGATCCGGGGGTACTGGCGTCATTGTTGCTCAACCGGATTCATCTCGAGCCGGGTGAGGGACTGTATATGCCGGCCGGGAATCTGCATGCCTACCTGCGTGGTACCGGCGTGGAGATCATGGCGAACTCCGACAACGTGCTGCGCGGGGGATTGACCCCGAAGCACATCGACGTGCCCGAACTGCTGCGCGTCCTCGACTTCACTCCCGCCGCTGTCGACGATCTCGTCCCGTCGGTGCGCACCGTCGGTGCCGAACGCGTCTACGTGACCGCCGCACCCGAATTCCGGTTGTCGCGGGTGGAACTCGACGGCACCGGGTTGCGGTATGCGTCGTCGATCTGCTTCGACATGCCCGGCCCGCAGATTCTGGCGGTACTGGCCGGCACGATCGAGGTCCGACCGGCGGGTGGTCGAGCGATCACGGTCCGCGCCGGGCAGGCGGTGTGGATCGCCGATTCCGAACCCGATGTGGTGGTGCACGCCTCGTCGTCGCGGGCGGTGTTCTTCCGGGCGCTCGTCCCGGTCGGCTAGCGGCCGAGCATCTTCCATTCGTCGGGGGTGGCGACCATCGTCACGGCCACGCGTTCGTGCGCCGTTGTGACCGAGATGTCCTGTGGCGCGCGAGGATTCTGACGCACGATGACAGCGGCGTCGGGCACCAGGTCGGTCACCCGCGGGTCACCGGGTGCAAGGACGGTCAGGTGTGTCGTGTGCGGCTCGGCCGGAGGTGGCGTGAGTCCGTCGTAGACGGCGACGCGGTGACCCATCGGCGTCTGGACCCGATCGGAACTCAACGCGAGCCGACGCTGATCACCCACTTGCGCGATCAGGTTCTGCCAGTGCGTCGGCCGCACGGAGTGCACGGTGACCGCGGCGCCGATCGCGATCGCCCGCAGGATCACCTGGCCGACCACCTGCGGTCCGGCGCACACCGCGACCGCCCGCACATCCGGGCCGAGCAGCGGGACGGCGACGGCGCGGCCGCTGTGGTCGGCGCCCACCAGTTGTCCGCAGCCGCCGGCCGGTATCCGTATCGCACGCAGCAGCGCGAGCGCATCATCGCCGTGCGCCCCGTGGAGGTGACGGTCGAGGCGGCCGGGGACCGCGATGGGCAGACTCGCGGCGAGGGCGTCGAACTGATATCCCTCCAGCACGGTGAGACCCGCCGGGAGCGAATCCACCGCACGGCCCGCCGACGGCAGTTCGGCGAACCGGACCATCCCGCTGACCTCGAGTCCGCCCTCGGAATCATGTCGTAGTCGCACCGTGGTGGTGGTCGACAGTGCGGTGTTGACCCAGATCGTCGACAACACGGTGTCGAGGACGGCCGGGTCGATGAGCGCGCTACGGAACCGCAGGTCGCCGGCGGCGATCGAATCCCATTCTTCGCCCATGTCGTCGATCGGTGCGCCCTCGGACAACTGGGTGGTGACCGTGGTGATCTCGGCGGCATTGAGGACGGCGACCCGCAGGCCGCTCTCGGACAGCCGGTTGGCCACGCGACGCGTACTGATGGTGGCCGTCCGCAGTGCTCCGACCGCGCCGCCGCCGCGACGGGCCACCGCGTCTGCGCAATCGAGAGGATTGAGACGCAGCACCACCAGCACCGAGCGGTGGGCGGTCGCGGCCAGCGGGCCCAGCGTGCGGTGGTAGGTCTGGGCGATCGGGCCACCACCCCAACTGCGCACACCGTGGCTGATGACCTCGATGGAGTCCAACCGGATGTCGAACGGGTTGATGCACTCGGCGAGCGCGTCGAGAGGCACCAGCTGGCCGGTCGGATCGCTCACCGTCGCGCCGGCCGGCGTCAGATAGGTCACCGCAGGCGTCCCGGGCGACACCCGGAGCACGGTGATCAGTGTGTCGCCCACCCATCGGGCCCCGATCGTGTCGGTTCCCGAGGTCGGGGTCCGCAGCGGGGTGCGTCCGGTCTGCGGTCCGGCCGGGATGTCGAAGGATGCCGGTATGAGGTCGGTGGTGGCCCGCCGGGCCCGAGCCCAGCGGAAGCCGGCACGGTGCGACCAGGCGCCGGCCATCGAGCGGCGCCCGCGCAGCGGAATGAGCGCCAATGAGGCGAGTGCTGCGATGATCAGCGCGATCCATCCGAGCGAGGACCCGCTCACCGCCCACCCGACGAGTCCGGCCGCGAGCACCCCCTCGATCAGCACCAGGGTGGGCAGCGGCAGATTCCGGCGCCCACGGTGCGTGGCCTCGGGCTGCTCGACTGTCGCCGACGACCGCGTGGGTCGCGGGCTCGTCGCGGTAGTTGTCGGTGCGCCCCGCATCACCATGGAACCCCCCTCAGTTCTCCGGATGACAGCCACGACACCCGCGGAAACGTATCGGCTACGCTACTACGCGGCGAATCCTCGGTGACCACGTGATACTCGGTGACCGGGGATATGCCCGTGTCTGCCACGCAGTCGGAAGGGGGACGATGGCCCGGCAGCTCACCACCAGGGCGCAGGTGAACGGTTACCGTTTCCTGCTGCGCCGTCTGGAACATGCACTGGTTCGGCGAGACGTGCGGATGCTGCACGATCCGATGCGCTCACAAATCCAGGCGCTGCTCGTCGGTACCGTACTCGGCCTTCTCGTGCTCGGCGGCTGCGGGGTGTGGGGTCTCATCCGGCCACAGGGCTCGGTGGGCGACGCGAAGATCGCCGTCAGCAAGGACGGCGGTGGGAACTACGTCGTCATCGACGGCACCCTGCATCCGGTGTTGAATCTCGCGTCGGCCCGCCTGATCACCGGCAGCAGTGAGTCCCCGGCGTCGGTCAGCGACGGCAAACTCGCGTCCTATCCGCGCGGTCCGCTGCTCGGGATCCCCGGCGCGCCCGGCGCGCTGCCGGCGTCGGGACACGGCGGCGAGTCGTACTGGACGGTATGCGACACGGCCACCGTCTCACCCAATGTGTCCGGGGAGTCGATCACGCTGACGGTCATCGGTGAGCGGCCGCAGCTGGGCGGTTCGATCGACGCCGCGACTGACGACGACGCGGTCCTGATCACCAACGGCGGCACCACATTTCTCGTGTACACCGTGATGCGTGACGGCAGCCCGCAGACGGTGCGGGCGACGGTGGACACCGACAGTGTCCCGGTGATGCGGGCACTGGGTCTCGAGGACGCCACACCCCGGCAGATGAGCGCCGGATTGCTCAACGCCTTCCCCGAGGTCGACCCGATCGAGGTGCCCGAGATCAGCGGCGAGGGTCGGCCCGGCGGCCTCGGGGACGAGGACATCCGAGTGGGTTCGGTGATCAAGTCCGTCGGCATCGACGATCGGACGAGCTACTACGTGGTCCTGCGTGACGGAGTGCAGCAGATCACCGAGTCGACGGCGGAGATCCTGCGGCTCGCCGACCGCGACGGCACCGCCCCGGTCCAGACGGTGGCGCCGGGTCAGATTGCGGCCACCCCGACATCCGCACGCCTGCCCGTCGACGACTTCCCCGAGCGCACACCGGATCTGGTGGATGTGGACACGGCGGGCACCCTGTGCCAGGCCTGGTCGCGGGGAGCCGACGATCCCGCCGCCACCACCCGCTTGCTGATCGGTCGGGCCCTACCGTTGCCGGACGGCGCCGAGCCGGTCCAGGTCACCTCCGCAGACGGTCCGGGCCCAGGCGTCGACCAGGTCTACCTCCGTCCGGGCACCGGCGAATACATCCAGGTGACCGGCGCCGAACCCGACAGCGACCGGGCCGAATCGCGATACTTCGTCAGCGACGTCGGGATTCGTTTCGGCGTCGCCGACGCCGAGGCCGGAGAGATCCTGGGGTTGGGGGAGAGCCCCGCGAAGGCGCCATGGTCGGTGATCTCGTTGCTCGGGTCCGGTCCGTCATTGTCGCGGACCGGCGCGCTGGTGTCCCACGACGGCGTCGCACCCGACCAGGACGGTCGGGCCATCCCCGAACCCGGGAACTGAACCCTCAGGTCAGTGGGCCACCGATGATGTTGGCGACGATGCCCCGGATGATCCGGGTGCCGTCTTCGGAGCGCAGTTCGTCGTACCAGGCGGCCGTGGCCTCGGGATCCTTGGCGTGGGTGACGTCACAGCGCCGCCGGGCGCGTAGCACGAGGTCGCCGGCACGCTCGGTGCGTGAGGACTCGTACGCGGCGAGCGCCGCGTACACGTCGTCGGAGTGCTCTTTGCAGGCGAACTGCAGGGCCACCGCGTCTTCCATTGCCGAACAGCCCCCCTGTCCGATGTCGGGGGTTGTGTTGTGGGCGGCATCGCCGAGTACCGCGACCCGACCCTTGACCCAGGTGTGAAACGGATCGAGGTCGAGGATCTCGACGCGGTTGGTGGTCGCCGGGTTGAGTTTCTCGATGAGGCGTTGGACGCCCGGCGCCCAACCCGCGAAGTTCTCGGCCAAGACCTCGCGCGCGGTGCCGCGCTCGTACGGCTCACCTTCCGGCATCGGCACGTCGAAGAAGAAATAGAAGCGGTTGTCGGCGATCGGCATCACCGATACACGCTTTCCGTCGCCGACGTACGTGGTCCACTCGGTGGCCGGGCCGACGGCCTCATCGACCTCGACCAGGCCGTTGAAGTTCACATACCCCGCATAGCGGCGCTCCACCGGCGCACCCAGGACATACTCGCGTGTCAGGGATTTCGCGCCGTCGGCGCCGATCACGATATCGCCGGTGACGGTGGTCCCGTCGGCGAACTCGACCGTTGCCGCCTCCGGGCCGTCGGTGACGCTGATCATCTTCTTGCCGAAGTTGATGTCCTCCATGCCGTAGGCCTTCATCAGCATCAGCTGCAGCTCGGCGCGGGCGACCGGGTAGGGGCGCTGGCCGACCTCGTCGATCAGCGGTTGCATGCTGAATCGACACATGGTCTCGCCGGTGAATGCGTCCACGTAGGACATCGTGTCGACGATGCCGCCGAGCGCGGCCGTCTCGGCTTCGAGCCCGAGATGATTGAGGCATTTGACGCCGTTGGACCACACCGAGATCGCCGCACCCACCGGCTTGTTCTCGGTGACCTGTTCATAGACCTCGACGTCGAGCCCGATCTGCTTGAGCGCGATGGCAGCGCTGAGTCCGCCCATTCCGGCGCCGATGATGACAGCCTTCACCTCATTGGGTCCCTTCTCTCCGGTGTCGCCGTCCGCGCGGGGGATCGTTGCGACGAGTCCATCAAGGCTAAGACGGTTGCCGCGGGACCGCAGAACAGGCGAGGGCGCGACGGTCTCGAACCGGCGGTCAGGTGCCGACCACGCCGCGGGCCAGCGTTCGCACCATCGCCTCCCACTCGGCGGTGATCGTCTCGAGATCGAGCCCGACGATCTCGAGGAGGTGCTTGACCGCCGCCGCGTTCAGGGGGGACTGCACCGCCACCGAGATGACGTCCAGCTGAGCGCCGAACCCCAACTGCTGCAGCAGGATCTGGACGTGGCGATTGGACGCCGCCCACACCGGGTGGTTCAGGAAGTCGCCGCCGGCACCGCCCGCCTCGATCAGGATGTCGAGATGGTCGGAGGTCAGCTTCAGCCGGGCCCGGCCATAGGCGAGTAACCGATCCAGCGGCGGTGCCCCCGGTCCCAAGGGCTGCGGGCCGGAGAGGTAGGCCCGCTGGATCTCCGACTCCGAATGATCGAGCAGCGCCAACATCAGGCCCGTGCGGCTGCCGAACCGGCGGAAGACGGTGCCCTTGCCGACCCCGGCCTCGCGGGCCACCGCATCCATCGTCACCGCGGCGGCGCCGTGATTGTCGATGAGGTCCTGTGCGGCGGCGAGCAACAGTCGCCGATTCCGTGCGGCATCGGCCCGTTCGGTGTCCGCGCGTTCGCCGACACCAACGGACATGCGGAGAGGTATGAAACCCCCGTCGGGACCGTTCGACACAGTGACGAGCGTAACGGTTCGGGCGGATCGGGAATCGGTGGGATCGACCCGCTGTTGGGTCGTTCGAATGGCTAACCATCAAGTGGATGAGCAATGGAAGGAGCGTCGGTGAGCGAACGCAATGTGGAGATCGTGGCGCTGGTGGGAAGTCTGCGCCGGGCGTCGATCAACCGGGGTCTCGCCGAGCTGGCCGCCGACAAGGCTCCCGCGGGCACCGCTGTGACCGTCGTGGACGGCCTGGGCCACCTGGCGTTCTACAGCGAGGACGACGATCCCTCGATCGCGTCGGGAGCCACCCTGCCAGACGGCGTGGCCGACCTGCGCGACGCGGTCGCGGCCGCCGATGCCGTGCTGCTGGTCACCCCGGAGTACAACGGCACGATGCCCGCGGTGTTGAAGAACGCCATCGACTGGCTCTCGCGGCCCTACGGTGCGGGCGCACTGTCAGGCAAGCCGGTCGGGGTGATCGGTGCGGCGTTGGGACGGTTCGCCGGCACCTGGTCGCGCGAGGACACCCGCAAGTCGGTGACGATCGCCGGCGGACATGTCGTCGAAGAGGTCGAGTTCGGACTGCAGACGTCGGCCATGTCGGAGGCCGGCCTCGGAGACGCTGAGCTCGTCGCCGGCGTTGTCGACGCGGTGCGCCGTCTGGCCGACGAGGTGTCGGTGGCCGTCTGATCAACCGTCAGCGACGAGGCGCCGCCGCGAGCCCGAGGCTTGCGGCGGCGTTTGTCGTCCGAGGGACTGTGGAGCGTCGTGGGACACCCTGTGGACTGCCGGGGGACAACATGTGGACGACACGCCGGACGCGCCCGACTTCACGATCGCGCATGCCCGCGACCTGCGACTTTCACGAATGTTATTCACAACCTCTTGTGGTGGTGCGATTTGTCAGCCACTAGGTGTAGTGTTTTGGACACCAGCAAGGCGGGTTACCTACACGGATGTGATTCTGCGGAAATCGCCTCGGAGACAGTGATCTGAGTCACCATCTTCACGTTGGGAAAGTGTGGCCACCGCACTGCGTTGAACACAACAGGATGTTGAACACGACAGGGTTCGACGCGACAGGGTTCGACGCGAAGGGTGGCGGGGTTCAGTCCCTCCCGGGGAGTGAACGGTGACGGCCCCGAGGGGTCGGTGCCGGCGACAGCAGTACAAGCACAGCGCAGACGACGAGACGATCCGACGCGACGCCCGACCGGAGTCGGGCCCGCGCCCACCGACCAGACCAGCCAGATCCACCAGACGCATCAGATCGCACGAGGAGAACTCTTGATGGCCATCACCGTCTACACCAAGCCCGCCTGCGTCCAGTGCAACGCCACCTACAAAGCCCTCGACAAGCAAGGTCTGAGCTATGAGGTCGTTGACATCAGCACCGACGACGAGGCCCGGGACTACGTGATGGCTCTCGGCTACCTGCAGGCGCCCGTGGTGGTCGTCGGTGACGAGCACTGGTCGGGTTTCCGTCCGGATCGCATCAAGGCGCTGGCGGCATCGGCTGCCTGATCCGCGGTGGTCGGCCTGATGGGGAAGTCGGGTTCGGCGCCGTCGCCGATCGGGTAAGCGAGTACACGAGGTAGCGCACGAGTCAGGAGTTGGAGGTCGATCGTGACCCAGACCTCGAACCCGGATGTCCCGGTGCCGGATGTCCCGGTGCCGTTGTACGACGGGACGCCGTTGATCGTGTACTTCTCCTCGGTGTCGGAGAACACCCATCGATTCGTCGAGAAACTGCGGTTGCGTTCCATGCGTATCCCGGTTCTCGGCGATCCGGCGTTGTTCACCGTCGACGAGCCGTTCGTGCTGGTGCTGCCCACATACGGTGGCGGCAAGGCGACCGGTGACCGGTCGGGGTACGTACCCAAGCAGGTCATCAAATTTCTCAACAACATCCACAACCGCGCGTTGATCCGAGCCGTCATCGCGGCCGGGAACACCAACTTCGGTGAGGAGTTCTGCCTCGCCGGTGACATCGTCTCGCGCAAGTGCCGCGTGCCGTACCTCTATCGGTTCGAGCTGATGGGAACGGCCGAGGACGTCGAACGTGTGCGGGAGGGATTGGCCGAGTTCGCGCAGAGCGCGGCGTTCACCCATCCGGAGCGGGCTGGGCTGAGCGCCTCGCGCGCCTGAAACTGTCAGACCCCACGAGTACCTTTTCGATCACCATCATCTAGCTGCAGGAGTCTTTCGTGTCGCCAACCGCCGCACCCGTCTCGGACACCGCCTCGGCCAGCAAGTCCGGTGTGCACGCCGGCCCGTCGGGGCATGAGCCCGGCGAATTGGACTATCACGCGCTCAACGCGATGCTGAACCTGTACGACCGGGACGGCAACATCCAGTTCGACAAGGACCGCGAAGCGGCCAACCAGTACTTCCTGCAGCACGTCAACCAGAACACGGTCTTCTTCCACGACCTCGACGAAAAGCTCGACTATCTCCTCGAGGAGAACTACTACGAGCCCGAGGTCCTCGCCCGCTACGACCGCGAGTTCGTGAAACTCCTGTTCGGGCACGCCTTCTCGAAGAAGTTCCGATTCCCGACCTTCCTCGGTGCGTTCAAGTACTACACGAGCTACACGCTCAAGACCTTCGACGGCAAGCGCTATCTCGAGCGCTTCGAGGATCGCGTGTGCATGGTGGCGCTGACCCTGGCCGACGGCGACACGGCGCTCGCGCGTCACCTCGTCGACGAGATCATCGAGGGCCGCTTCCAGCCGGCCACCCCGACCTTCCTCAACTCGGGTAAGAAGCAGCGCGGTGAGCCGGTGAGCTGTTTCCCGGCCGGAACGCCGATCGACACCGACAACGGTCCCAAGGCGATCGAATCGTTGCGGCCCGGCGACCGAGTGCTGTCGCACGATGGCTCGTTCGCGAGGGTAGAGGAACTCATCGAGAACCCCAACGACCAGGCTTTGGTGTCGATTTCACACTTCGGGCACAAAGAGCCGATCCTCTGCACGCCGGAGCACCCCATCCTCGTCTGGACGACCCGTGACGTGGACACCATCATCGCTGGCGACGGGTCGGACAGCTTCAACGGCTTCGTCTGGCTGGCTGCCCAAGACGTCGACCCTGCCGACTTCATCGTCACAACAGCACCGACCGAAGTCCGTGAAGCACGTAGCCATGACCTGATGAAGTATGTCGGATCAGGCCTGTACGAAGAAGTCGACGGCCTGATCCAGAAGGTGAACACGGACAAGAAGCACCGAAACAAGCAGCGGCACAGTCAGACCTTCAACTCCGTCAATCGCTATGTCGAGGAGTCCTACGACCTCGGACTCATCCTCGGGTGGTATGTGTCGGAGGGGCATGTTTCCAAGCGCTCGACGGACCGGTCGGTTCCGAACGGCGTCCATTTCACGCTGGGTGCGCACGAGGTCTTCTACCAGAACGATCTCAAGGACGCGTTCAAGCGAGTGTTCGCGACTGACCTGACTGTGTACGAGAGCACTTCCGACCATTCGGTACGGATGGTGTGCAATAGCAAAGTTGTCGCCGAGTTGATGCTTTCGCTCGCCGGCACCGGGTACGGCACCAAGATTCTGTCGTCCGACGTACTGACTGCGGATGAGGAGTTCCAACTGGGTCTTCTCATGGGGCTGTTTCGCGGAGATGGGTGCTCGACGACCGGTGGAATGATGCTCGACCTGGTCAATCCCGAACTGATCGACCAGGTTCAGCTGATCCTGCGGCGACTGGGCATCATGTCGACGGTCCGCCGCTACGTCAATCGAGCCGGAAACATCACCGGTCAGGTCTTCGTTCCTGGGCTTCCCGGAACCAACGAGGACTTCATCTTCGACGTCGGCAAGAATCTGCACAACTACGTCGGCCGCAAGGGAGCCCTTCGGACGACGTATCAGGTCGTGCATGGCCGCCATGTCTACGGAATTCGTGAGGTCGTCCGCACCGACCAGACGCCGGAGAAGGTGTACAACCTGCACGTCGAAGGGACGCACACCTACTCGATTCGCGGAACAGTAGTGCACAACTGCTTCCTCCTTCGCATCGAAGACAACATGGAATCCATTGGGCGGTCGATCAATTCGGCTCTCCAGCTCTCCAAGCGCGGCGGAGGAGTGGCGCTGCTGCTGTCCAACATCCGTGAGCACGGCGCGCCGATCAAGAAGATCGAGAACCAGAGCTCGGGCGTCATCCCGATCATGAAGCTGCTCGAGGACTCGTTCTCCTACGCCAACCAGCTCGGCGCGCGCCAGGGCGCCGGCGCGGTGTATCTGCACGCCCATCATCCCGACATCTACCGCTTCCTCGACACCAAACGGGAGAACGCGGACGAGAAGATCCGCATCAAGACGCTCTCGCTCGGCGTGGTGATCCCCGACATCACCTTCCAGCTCGCCAAGGACAACGACGACATGTACCTGTTCAGCCCGTACGACGTCGAGCGCGTCTACGGGGTGCCGTTCGCCGATGTGAACGTGACCGACACGTACCACGAGATGGTCGAGGACAAGCGCATCCGCAAGACCAAGATCAAGGCCCGCGAGTTCTTCCAGACCCTCGCCGAGTTGCAGTTCGAGTCGGGCTACCCGTACATCATGTTCGAGGACACGGTGAACCGGGCCAACCCGATCGACGGCAAGATCACCCACTCCAACCTGTGCTCGGAGATCCTGCAGGTCTCCACCGCGTCAGAGTTCAACGACGATCTGTCCTACTCGCACATCGGTAAGGACATCTCGTGCAACCTCGGGTCGCTCAACATCGCCAAGGCGATGGACTCACCCGACTTCGGGCAGACCATCGAGACCGCGATCCGCGGTCTCACCGCGGTCAGCGATCAGACCTCGATCACCTCGGTGCCCTCGATCGAGAAGGGCAACAACGACTCCCACGCCATCGGCCTCGGTCAGATGAACCTGCACGGCTACCTGGCCCGCGAACGGATCTTCTACGGCAGCGACGAAGGTGTCGACTTCACGAACATCTACTTCTACACGGTGCTGTTCCACGCGCTGCGGGCGTCGAACAAGATCGCGCGTGAACGTGGCCATGCCTTCGGCGGCTTCGAGAAGTCGAAGTACGCCAGCGGGGAGTTCTTCGACAAGTACACCGAGAAGGTGTGGGAGCCGGAGACCCAGAAGGTACGCGACCTGTTCGGCCAGGCCGGAATTCACATTCCCACCCAGGACGACTGGCGGGAGCTGAAGGCCGCCGTGCAGCGCGACGGTATCTACAACCAGAATCTGCAGGCCGTCCCGCCGACCGGATCGATCTCCTACATCAACCACTCGACCAGCTCGATCCACCCGGTCGCCGCGAAGATCGAGATCCGCAAGGAAGGCAAGATCGGCCGCGTCTATTACCCGGCGCCGTACATGACCAACGACAACCTGGAGTACTACCAGGATGCGTATGAGATCGGGTACGAGAAGGTCATCGACACCTACGCCGCGGCGACCCAGCACGTCGACCAGGGGCTGAGTCTCACCTTGTTCTTCAAGGACACCGCCACCACCCGCGACGTCAACAAGGCGCAGATCTACGCATGGCGCAAGGGGATCAAGACGCTCTACTACATCCGTCTGCGTCAGCTCGCTCTCGAGGGGACTGAGGTGGAGGGTTGCGTTTCCTGCATGTTGTGAGGACTGATCACCGGTGACGCCAGAGGAGTGGCTGCGCGCGATCCGCGCCGAGAGCGCGGTGCTCGCCGATAGCGGTGCCGAGGTGTTGGGCGCCGAGATCCCGGCTTGCCCGGGCTGGACAGTGCACGATCTGCTGGGGCATGTCGGCGCCGTCCATCGGTGGGCGGCCGACCGGATCGACGGCACCCGCTTGTATCGGGGATACGACGGGATCGAGGTTCCGGCCGGTGAGGCGGTGATCGACTGGTACGTGGAGGGGCGCGATCAGCTGGTCGCATCCCTCACCGCCAAGGACCCGGACGACACCGTCCCCGCGATCGGCGGACCGAAGACCGTCGCCTTCTGGTATCGCCGACAGGCGAACGAGCTGGCCGTCCACCGGTGGGATCTCGAGTCGGCGACGGTTCCCGGTGGCCAACGTGCGATCGATCCGACCCTGGCGGTCGACGGCATCGACGAGTGGCTCGAGGTCTTCGCGCCCCGTTTCATTGCTCGTGGCAACGGCGTTCCCGCGGCCCTCGTCGGACGTACTGTCCACCTGCATGCCACCGACATCGACGACGGTGAATGGCTGTGTGAGATCACACCCGAAGGAATCTCACATCGGCGCGGCCACGCGAAGGCCGACGTCGCGCTGCGTGGGCCGATCTCTGATCTGCTCCTCATGCTCTGGCATCGGCGGTCGCACAAAGACCTCGACGTCGTCGGCGATGACGCGTTGCCCGTACCGATCCTGGAACTGGTGCATGTGACCTGACCGCACCCGCGACACCACAAGCCGAATCGAACCGCACACCGCCGTAGGAGACGACACGATGACCGCAGCACCGCACAGCCCCGCCGACGGCGCGCCCATCAAACTGGTGAGCCGCGTATCCGCGATCAACTGGAACCGCGTCCCCGACGAGAAGGACGCCGAGGTCTGGGATCGCCTCACCGGCAACTTCTGGTTGCCGGAGAAGGTGCCGGTGTCCAACGACATCCAGTCGTGGCACACGCTGACCGAGTACGAGAAGCAGCTGACGATGCGGGTCTTCACCGGCCTGACCCTGCTCGACACCATCCAGGGCACCGTCGGTGCGGTCTCGCTGATCCCGGACGCCACCACGCCGCACGAGGAGGCGGTGCTCACCAACATCGCATTCATGGAGTCGGTGCACGCCAAGAGCTACAGCTCCATCTTCTCCACGCTGTGCTCCACCAAGGAGATCGACGAGGCGTTCCGCTGGTCGGAGGAGAACGAGCAGCTGCAGCGCAAGGCGCAGATCGTCATGGACTACTACCGGGGCGACGACCCCCTCAAGCGCAAGGTCGCCTCGACCCTGCTCGAGTCGTTCCTGTTCTACTCCGGTTTCTACCTGCCGATGTACTGGAGCAGCCGCGCCAAGCTCACCAACACCGCCGACCTCATCCGGCTGATCATCCGTGACGAGGCCGTGCACGGCTACTACATCGGCTACAAGTACCAGCGGGGTCTCGAGGTCGAGACACCAGAGCGTCGCCAAGAACTCAAGGACTACACGTTCGAGCTGCTGTTCGAGCTCTACGACAACGAGTCCGACTACACCGAGGCGCTCTACGACGAGGTCGGTCTGAGCGAGGACGTCAAGAAGTTCCTGCGCTACAACGCGAACAAGGCGCTGATGAACCTCGGCTACGAGGCGATGTTCCCCCGAGACGAGACCGACGTGAACCCGGCGATTCTGTCGGCGCTGTCGCCCAACGCCGACGAGAACCACGACTTCTTCTCCGGCTCCGGCAGCAGCTATGTCATCGGCAAGGCCGTCAACACCGAGGACGAGGACTGGGACTTCTAGCGCGTCGGATTTCGTAGTACGGACCGGCGATTTTTCGCCGGTCCGTACTACGAAACCGGGCGGTCGCGGATGCGGTCGTAGAGGTCGTCGAGCAGGTCGATGGCCTCGCCGATGTCGGCGGGTGCGATGCCGGAGGTGCGTAGCGCTGCGCGGAGCGCGTCGGCGTCGAGCTCCATGATCGGGTTCAGGCGCGGGGGAGTGGGCAGCGGGGGCAGCACCGCGTTCGTTCCGTAGTAGTCGACAGTCGGGACGGCTGCGTCGCCGGCGGAGGCAGTGGTATCACCTGCGGACTCCGTCTCGTTGGCCGCGGCCAGTAGCTGCGCGGTGTCGGTGCCCATCACCGCGAGCAGCGTGGCTGCGCTGCGATCGATCTCGGCAGCCGTCTCGTAGGCGACGCACAGGACGTGGATGCACCGCGGCGACTCATCCGGGCACGTGCAATCCGCCGCGATGTCGGCGGACTCGGTCGGCAAGACCAATTCGCCGAGCGCCGACGGCTGCTCGCCACGGGTCAGCGCCATCAGGTCGCCGGTCGCATCGCCGCTGCGCAGCAATGTCACCACGGTCGCGGGGTCGACCGGACGCATGGTGAGGGTCACCTCGAACGGGTCGAGCTGGCTGCCCCGCACCGAGGCCGTCACCCGCGCCGCGCCGATCCGCAGGCGTTCGGCATGATGATCACGAAAATAGCGTCGCGCCTGGGTGATCCGCCGACGGTCCGCATCGCCGGTATGCACACCCTCGACGACGTCGACAAAGGCGCGACCCCAGCGCGTGACGCCGTAACCGCGGGTCGCCGACGCCCGCGGCGTGCGCCGTTGACTGCCGCGCGGGCTCACTCGCTCACCGCCTCATCGCGCAGCGCGAACAGGTCGAACAACTCGTCGTCGCCGAGTTCGGTCAACCAGTTCTCACCGGAGCGCACCGTGAGTCGGGACAGTTCACGCTTGGCGGCGATCATCTCGTCGATCCGTTCCTCGAGGGTCCCGACGCACAGGAACCGGTGCACCTGCACGCGCTGATGCTGGCCGATCCGGTAGGCGCGGTCGGTGGCCTGGTCCTCGACTGCGGGATTCCACCATCGGTCCACGTGCAGCACATGGTTCGCCGCGGTGAGGTTCAGGCCGGTGCCGCCGGCCTTGAGGGTGGCGATCAGCGCCGGTGGGCCGTTGCCGCTCTGGAACCGGGCCACCATGTCGTCACGGTCGGCCCGGCCGACACCACCGTGCAACACCGGGATCTCGGTGCCGAGCGCGTCGGCGAGCCACGATGACAACAACTCTCCGAAGGCGGCGAACTGGGTGAACACCAACGCCCGGTCGCCTTCGGCCGCGGCCGTGGAGAGGATGTCGAGGACCAGCTCGACCTTGCCCGACCGGTGCCGACCCCGACGCGTCATCGCCGATCCGTCGGCGAGATAGTGGGCGGGATGATTGCACACCTGCTTGAGGCGGGTCAGCGCGGCCAGGATGTTGCGTCGACGGATGGTGCGTTGCTGCTTGCTGCGCAACGCCTCCATCAGCTCGTCGATGACCGCGCGATACAGCGCCGCCTGTTCGAGGCTGAGGTTGGCGCGCACGGTGATGTCGGTCTTCTCGGGCAGATCGTTGATGATCGACGGATCGGTCTTCTCGCGACGCAGGATGAACGGTTGGGTCAGCGCGTTGAGCAGCCGCAGCGCGGCCGGATCGCGGTCGCGTTCGATGGGTTCGGCGAACCGGGCGCGGAACCGCGATGCCGAACCCAGCATGCCCGGGTTGACCAGATCGATCACCGCGCGCAGGTCCTCCAGCCGATTCTCCACCGGCGTCCCGGTCAGCGCGATCCGATGCTCGGCGGGCAATGCGCGAACGGCCTTGGCCGCCTTGGTCGCAACGTTCTTCACATGCTGGGCTTCGTCGACGACGACCCGCCGCCACCGCCGCGTGCCGAGGATCTCCCGATCGCGGGTGACGATGGCGAACGTGCTGAGTACGACGTCGGCGCCGGCGACGACCTCGGCGATGGTCGCACGCCCGGCGCGTGAGGTCCCGTGATGGACCACCACCCGCAGATGCGGTGCGAAGCGTTCGATCTCACGTTCCCAGTTCCCGACCACCGACATCGGGCAGATGATCAGCGTCGGTGCCGCCGACCCCGCCGTTCCGATTGACTTTTCGTGACAGATCAGCGCGATGACCTGGATGGTCTTGCCCAATCCCATGTCGTCGGCCAACACTCCGCCGATCCGGTGTGCGGCCAGATAGGCCAGCCATTCCAGCCCGCGGTGCTGATACGGACGCAACTGTGCGTGCAGTGAATCGGGCGCTGGGAGCGGGCCCGGTCGGAGCCGGCCGCCGGCAGCGATGTCGTCGAGCCAGGCGAGTCCTTCGATCGAGGTGACCGGCACGGGTACGGCGTCGACGACGAGATTGAACAGCTCACCCATGTCGGCCGGATGGTCCGATGCGGCGTGCGCACGTTGGCCGAGGATGAACGCGGCGGCCCGGTGCAGCGCACCTCCTTCGGCGCGAACCCAGGTGCCGCGGACTCTCACCAGATCACCCTGGCGGCGGGCGAGATCGGCCAGATCGGCTTCCGACAACGTCATCGCCGCCGGGTCGTCGCCGAGCGCGAGCCGCCACTCGAACTCGTCGACCTCGGCGACCCCGATCTGCGCTGCCCGGCCGGTGCTGGTGGCCACCGGACGGGCACGCAGCCCCAGGGTGGGACGGACCTCGGCGACAGTGCGGGGCAGCAACACCGGGCACCCGGCCTCGGTCAGCGCGGCGGCGCCCTCGACGAAGAGCTTCTCCACGGTGTCGGTGGTGAGCAGGAAGTCGAGGCTGTGCCGATCGGGTTCGGCGTGCGCGAGATCGGGAAAGGCGCGCACCGCGGTCGCCAGACCGCTGGTGACCCGGTCGAGTTCCTGCTGGTCGAGACGGTGCGGTTGCACCGCGACGATGCGGCCATCGGCATGACGGCGGCATACCTGTAGACGCCAGAGTGTCGCCTGTTCGCTCTCCCGTCGGGTCGGCGCGCCGTCCGACTCGTCCTCGGGTTCGTGAAGACGCAGGATCAGCATCGAATCGTCCTGCGGTGCAGCCGCATTCCACTGCATCCAGGCCGACTGCGCGGAACGGAGCCGGGATGACGTTGACGGTGCGAGTGGCGGCGGGTCCGGCATGAGTGCACCGATGAGCCACGCCGCGGGAACGTCGTCGGCAGCCGGCGGTCCGGCGGCCGCGATCCGTCCGCGACACTCGTGGTCGACGAGCTCGGCGATCAGGTCGTCGATCGCGTGGTGGCTCCCGTTGGCCGATACCAGCCCGGGCGCGGTGGCCGCCACCACGGCCAGCCAGCTCCGCCATGCCGGCGTCGGCACGGCCTGCCAGCGCAGGAGTGGTTCACCGGCGATCTCGGCCACGCCGGGGGTCACCGAACCGGCGCCGACCACCCGGCGGACACCGTCGAGCAGATACCGGTACCAACCGATTTCGCCGCTCACCGGGTATGGGCGGGTGAGATCGAGTATCGCGACCGCCGACGACGTGCTCAGTGTGATGGTGCTGACGAAATCCCGGCCACCGTCGGGCCCGATGACCGCGATGTCCCGACGGGATCGGCGTCGGGACAACTGATCGGCGACCACCTCGGGTAGGTCGTCCGGCCCGGCATCGGGGCGGGCCCACCACAGCGCCAAACCGACGCCCGGCCGCCACAAGGCGTGGATCGGCAGGGTGGTGGTGTCATCGGATGACGTGGGGCGCGGTGCATCGACAGGCATGGCGGATCACCGACGAGCCTAGTGTGCTCGTCGGACACTCTCGATCGGACCGTGGCCGACTCAGCGCCAGTCGGCGAGAACCTCGCGCGCCCGCTCGGCCAGCATCATCTGCCACAGCGGCCCGAAGCTCACCCGTCCGACACCGAGATCCGCGAGGTGGGTACGGGTGTCCTGCTCCGGGTGCCCGATCGCGTTCACCGGCAGCGGCAACTCGGATGTGAGTCGGCGGTGCACATCGTCGCTGTGAAAGCCCACGGGATACAAGCAGCGGGCGCCGGCGTCGGCGCACAACCGCAACCTCGACACGGCCAGATCCACCCGCTCGGATTCCTCACCGACCTGCTTGAGGAACACATCGGTCCGGGCGTTGATCACGAACGGCACGTCGGCGGCATCGGCCGCGGAGCGCAACGCGCCCACCAGATCGGCGTGCTCGGCGGCCTCGCGCAGCCGGCCACCTTCGGAGTGGACGGTGTCCTCGATGTTGAGGCCGACGGCGCCTACCTCGAGTAGGCCGTCGATGAGACGGGCCGGGTCCTCGCCGTAGCCGGACTCGATGTCGACGGAGACGGGCACGTCGACCGCGCCGGTGATTTGCCGGACCCGGGTGAGCAGTTCGTCGAAGGTCATGCCCTCGTTGTCGGCGCGACCGATCGAGTCGGCGACCGGATGACTTCCGACGGTCAGTGCTCCGAAGCCGGCGTCGACGGCGATCGCCGCCGACCACGCGTCCCACACCGTGGGAAACACGCCGGGATCGCCGGGGCGGTGCAGGTCAAGGAGGGTCTGGGCGAGATCACGAATTGCCATCGAGAGATTCCTTCACGTCGTTGAGCACCAGCCAGGCGGCCGCCAGACCAGAGGAGCGGTACCAGATCTCATCGTCCACCGACAGCACCCGTTTCCAGGTGGGCGCGCCCATGTCCAGCCAGCGATCGCTGAGCAGCACGTCCTCGCCGTGGTCGAGCCCCTCGTCGCCGACGAAACTGACGTAGATCAGATCGGCGTCGGCATCGGTGAAGTTCTTGTCGGTGACCGTGAACGATCGCGCGGAGCGCTGCGGCTCAGGTCGTTGCACCCCGATCATCGACAGGATCTGCCCGGCGAAGCTCTCCGTACCGGCGATCATCTCCGAGTCGCCGGTGAATCGAACCAGCGAGACCTGACTGTGGGCGGCATCCATCCGCCGGCCGGTCTTGCCGGCCTCGGTGCGGAACTCGTCGAGCAGTCGGGTGCCGCTCTCGCTGCGGCCGAGCGCATCGGCCACGGCCTGGAACTGCGCTTGCCAGTCGCCGTCGGTCGGGATGGTCACCACGCGGGCGTCGCCGAACGCCTCCGCCGACGTCGCAGATCGTGCGGTGGTCAGTACGATGTCGGGGTCGGCCTCGCCGGCTGCCGCCGACTCGGGAGACGACCCGATCGTGGGCACCGCCCCCAGTTGGGGGCCGAGATAGGCGGGGACGGAGCCCTCGTCGGCGGTCACCGCGACGACCTTCGGCCCGAGGCCGAGTGCACAGAGCGGGTCGAGCAGGCGCGGATCGGTCACCACGATGCGCGCGACGTCGCTCTGGCCGGCATCGGGAGCGGTCGGGGCGAGGCACGTACGGGTCAGGTCGCGATCGGCGTTGACGATGTTGACCTCGGCGACGCGGGTGGTGACGGTCGAGATCGGGGAGCCGTCCGGGGTCGTCAACGGCTCGTCTCCACTGCACGCGGCGACCGCACCGGCCATCAGAACCGCCGCCGCGACCCCACCGGCCCGCAGAACTCGACGGGTCCACGAGGCCCGATGGCCGCCGGCCGGAGGAGAGGTCACGACACTGCGCTGCACGCGATCACGCTAGCACCGGCAATCCCGGTGACGGCCCGGGGCGCGGGCGGGCGGTGGCGGCGGTTGCAGACGCCATCGGGATCGCGTCGCGCGTCGTCGCTCGGGTGGTCGTTGACCTGCGGCTACAGTGGCAATCGGAGTTCGAATACGACAGATCGTAGGACCCACTCGGCCACCGTCTGTATGAGGGTTTAGGATCAGTTACCAGCGCTCGTTTTGTTCATGTGGCGACCGCGGGGAAGTGGCAGATGACCGGCCCCGAGTTCGCGCAACGAGGAGGATCTGTGACCGCGGTTGACCAGCCCACCACGCAAGTGGCTCCAGTGCGTCCGTTTCCGGAGCGCTATCAGCCCAAGGGTTCGTTCATCTACAAGCTGATCACCACCACCGATCACAAGTTGATCGGCATGATGTACATCACCGCCTGCTTCGCGTTCTTCCTGATCGGCGGGCTCATGGCGTTGCTGATGCGTGGTGAACTCGCCCACCCGGGCATGCAGTTCCTGTCGACGGAGCAGTTCAACCAGCTGTTCACCATGCACGGCACGGTGATGCTGCTGCTGTATGCGACCCCGATCGTGATCGGCTTCGCCAACTTCGTGCTGCCGCTGCAGATCGGCTCGCCCGACGTCGCCTTCCCGCGGCTCAACGCGTTCGGGTTCTGGTTGTTCGTCTTCGGTGCGTGCGTCGCGCTGAGCGGCTTCCTGCTCCCGGGCGGTGCCGCCGACTTCGGCTGGACCGCGTATACACCCCTGACCGACGCGATCCATTCGCCGGGCTACGGCGCCGACCTGTGGATCATGGGTCTGGGCGTCGGCGGTCTGGGCACCATCCTCGGCGCGGTCAACATGGTGACCACCGTCGTCTGCCTGCGCGCACCTGGCATGACGATGTTCCGCATGCCGATCTTCACCTGGAACATCCTGGTCACCAGCGTGCTGATCCTGCTGGTCTTCCCGCTGTTGACCGCCGCGCTGATGGGCCTCGAGGTCGACCGCCAGTTCGGTGCGCACCTCTATGATCCGGCCAACGGTGGCGTGATCCTGTGGCAGCACCTGTTCTGGTTCTTCGGTCACCCCGAGGTCTACATCATCGCGCTGCCGTTCTTCGGAATCGTGTCCGAGGTCTTCCCGGTGTTCTCGCGCAAGCCGATCTTCGGCTATTCCGGCCTGGTGTACGCCACGCTGGCCATCGCGGCGCTGTCGGTGGCCGTGTGGGCACACCACATGTACGTCACCGGCGCGGTTCTGCTGCCGTTCTTCTCCTTCATGACCTTCCTGATCGCGGTGCCCACCGGTGTGAAGTTCTTCAACTGGATAGGCACGATGTGGCGCGGTCACATGACGTTCGAGACGCCGATGCTCTTCTCGGTGGGCTTCATCGTCACGTTCCTCTTCGGCGGCCTGACCGGTGTGCTGCTCGCGAGCCCGCCGCTGGACTTCCACCTGTCCGACAGCTACTTCGTGGTCGCGCACTTCCACTACGTGCTCTTCGGCACCATCGTGTTCGCCACCTACGCCGGTATCTACTTCTGGTTCCCGAAGATGACCGGGCGCATGCTCGACGAACGGCTCGGCAAGATCCACTTCTGGCTGACCTTCGTCGGCTTCCACACCACCTTCCTGGTGCAGCACTGGCTCGGTAACGAGGGCATGCCGCGCCGCTACGCCGACTACCTGCCGTCCGACGGGTTCACCACCCTGAACATCATCTCCACCGTCGGTGCCTTCATCCTGGGTCTGTCCACACTGCCGTTCCTGTGGAACATCTTCCGCAGCTACCGCTACGGCGAGGTCGTGACCGTCGATGACCCGTGGGGCTTCGGCAACTCGCTCGAGTGGGCCACCAGCTGCCCGCCGCCGCGGCACAACTTCACCGAGCTGCCCCGGATTCGTTCCGAGCGCCCGGCGTTCGAGCTGCACTATCCGCACATGATCGAACGGATGCGTGCCGAGGCCCACGTCGGCGCCGGCCACAACTCGGGCAAGGACCGCCACATGGAAGACGCGCGGCGCAGTCCGTTGACCGTGGGTGACCACGAGGGTTCCCCGGATCCGGATCCGAGCTGACGCGCACACACTCCGCGAAACACGTGATCAACGAATCGGGTGACACCACAGTTCTGATCACCGTCACCGGGCCGGACAAACCCGGCGTGACATCGGTGTTGATGGGTGCGCTGGCCGGCCAGCAGGTCAGTCTGCTCGACGTCGAGCAGGTGGTGATCCGCGGCCGCCTCACCCTGGGTGTGCTGGTGTCGGCGTCGGGTGACGCCGAGGAACTACAGGACGTGGTCGAGCAGGCGATGGCCTCCATCGGGATCGACGTCATCGTCGAGGTGGGCGCCGCCAGTGCCGGCCGACGACCGTCGAGTCACGCAGTGGTGGTGCTGGGAAGTCCGGTCACCGCGCGCGCATTCCGGGCGCTGGCCGGAGCGCTCGCCAAGCAGGGCGGCAACATCGACTCCATCCGTGGGGTGGCCGACTATCCGCTCACCGGCCTGGAACTGATGGTCAGCACCGGTCGCGACGACGTGGCCGCCGACGCCGCCCTGCGTAAGGGGTTGGCCGCGGTCGCCGCCGACCACGGCGTCGACATCGCGGTGGAGCGCGGTGGTCTGGCGCGGCGTGCCAAGCGGGTCATCGTGTTCGACGTCGACTCCACCCTGATCCAGGGTGAGGTCATTGAAATGCTCGCTGCCCGCGCCGGCCGTGAAGCCGAGGTCGCGGCGGTGACCGAGGCCGCGATGCGCGGGGAACTGGACTTCTCCGAGTCGCTGCATCAGCGGGTGGCCGTCCTCGCCGGACTCGACGCCAGCGTCATCGATGATGTCGCCAGCTCGCTGGAGTTGACACCGGGGGCGCGCACCACCATCCGCACCCTGCATCGACTCGGCTATCACTGCGGGGTCGTATCCGGCGGTTTTCGGCAGGTGATCGACGGGCTGGCGCACGAACTCGAACTCGACTTCGTGCGGGCCAACACGTTGGAGATCGTCGATGGCAAACTGACCGGCCGGGTGATCGGCGAGGTCGTGGACCGGGCGGGCAAGGCCAAGGCATTGCGGGCCTTCGCCGACCAGGTCGGCGTCGCCATGGAGCAGACCATCGCGGTCGGCGACGGCGCCAACGACATCGACATGCTCAGCGTGGCCGGGATGGGGATCGCCTTCAACGCGAAACCCGCGCTGCGGGAGGTGGCCGATGCCGCGTTGAGCCATCCGTTCCTCGATGCGGTGTTGTTCATCCTCGGCGTCACCCGCGACGAGATCGAGGCGGCCGATGCCGCCGATGGGGTCCTGCGACGCGTGCCGCTCAGCTGACGGCCGGCATGTCGGATTCCGCCGCATCCACCAGCTGTGATGGTCACCTCGACCCGTTCGACGAGGCCTACCGACGGCTGGTGGGCTACGTCGGCGGTGGTGAGGACCCGGCCGACCCCGCCGACGTCCTGGCCATGCAGATGGTTCTGCGGATCGAGAAGTCCGACCCACCGAGCCGCGCGGAGCTCCTCACCGCCGCGGCGCGCGCGGTGGCGTTGCTGTGTCTCGACGATCGCGCCGGCGGAGGTGGGCCCTGGGCGACGCCGATGGACACCTGGTGCGATGCCCGAATTCGCAAGATCGCGCGTCGCGCGCGCGGTGCGCAGTGGGTTGCCGCGCAGGAGGTGTCGGGACTGACCGTGACCGAGGGCGCAGCGCAGGCACGTGCGTTGGTGCCCGGCCGGGTGGGGGATGTCGATCGCCGGATCTCGCGACTGCAGATCGGCGGTACCGACCTGTCGGGAGAGTTGTCGTCGACCGCCGATGCGGGCGGAGTCGTCCTGTGGCTCAATCCGGGTGTGACGATGACCGTGGGCAAAGCGGGCGCACAGGTGGGACATGCGGCCATGCTCGCGGTGAAACTGATGCGTGCGGCGCAGGCCCGGGCCTGGCGGAGCGCGGCCTGCCCGCTGACGATTCGCGCGGCGACCCCTGAGCGGTTCGCCGCGCTGCTCGATTCCGAGAAGCGTGGCACGGCTGTCGCGGTGCGTGACGCCGGGTTCACCGAGATCGCGCCGGGCTCGGTGACCGTGATCGCGGAGGTGACCAACGGTGAGTGAGAACATCCTGCCGGAGTGGGCGCGCGACCTGGGGCTGGTGGCCCACCCGGAGGGCGGCTGGTACCGGGAGACCTGGCGCAGTCCCGTCCGCATCCCGGCGGACGTTCTGCCGCCGGGCTATTCGGCCGAACGTCCGGTCGCCACCGCGATCCTCTTCCTGCTGTTGCCCGGGGAGCAATCGGCGTGGCACACCGTTCGCAGCGCAGAACTCTGGCTCTATCACCGGGGTTCGGCGGTCCTGCTCGAACTCGGCGGCGACGGTGATCAGCCGGCCGCACCCACCGAGATCCACGTCGGTGCCGACATCTCGGCCGGCCAGACGCCACAAGCCGTGGTGCCGCCCGGCGTGTGGCAACGGGCCCGGCCGCTCGGCGACGAACCGGTGCTCGTCAGCTGTGTCGTCTCACCCGGGTTCGACTTCGCCGATTTCCGGTTGGCCGCGCCGGACGCGTGAGGCCCCGCGCACCTCGATCGGTGGGATGCCGGTCAGTCGCCCGTCGCCGACAACGCCGGTGCCGGCGCGATGTGGGCCAACGTGTTCAGCCAGACGTCCCGGTCGGGTGCAATGGACGCGACGATGAGCTCGTCGGCCTGGGCGTGACCGGTGAACCAGTCGAGGTAGTCGGTGACCTGTGCCGGGGTGCCGACTCCGGAATACGTCATCATCGCGTCGATCTGCCGGCCCTGGGGCAGGTCGAGCACCATGTCCGCCTCCTCGTCGGTGAATCGGCGATCGCGTGCGAACAAGGCGTTGACCCGGGCCCGCTTGGCCTTGCGGAGCTGTTCGGCGGCCACCGCCTCGTCCTCGTCGGCGATCACGCACACCCCCGCGATCACGTACGGCGCGTCGAGTTGCTCGGACGGCTGGAACTCACGGCGGTACAGCGCTACCGCCTCTTCGAGCGCCTGCGGGGCGAAGTGTGACGCGAACGCGTACGGCAGGCCCAGTGCCGCGGCGAGTTGGGCACCGAACAGCGATGACCCGAGGATGTAGAGCGGCACATCGGTTCCCGCGCCGGGGGTGGCGGTGACGCCCTCCACCCGGGAGTGACCGCGCAGATATCCCTGCAGTTCCAGAACGTCGGAGGGGAACCGATCCGCCGACGCCATCGTCCGGCGCAGTGCGGCGAATGTCTGCTGATCTCCGCCGGGGGCGCGGCCCAGCCCGAGGTCGATGCGGCCGGGATGCAATTCGGCGAGCGTGCCGAACTGTTCGGCGATGGCCAGCGGCGAGTGATTGGGCAGCATCACCCCGCCGGCGCCGAGGCGGATGGTCTCGGTGTTCGCCGCGACGTGTGCGATCAGCACGGCGGGGGCGGCCGATGCGATGCTGGACATGTTGTGGTGTTCGGCGTACCAGATACGCCGGTACCCCCACTTCTCGGCGCGCTGCGCCATGTCCACGCTGGCGGCGAAGCTCTCGCCCACCGTTTCGCCGGAACCGACCTGTGCGAGGTCGAGGACGGACAAGTCAACACTCATGCTCTCCTCAAGGCGACAGCGTGCACGGGTATTCCGATCGACTCCGAAGACGTTCTCGCGGAGGACGTGTCGCCCTGCTCACGACGCGTACGCGACACGTGGTGCACGATAGGGGGGTGACGAACCCGAGCGATCCGAGTGCCGCCGCCGACGACGTGTACGAATCCGATCCCGATCTTCTGGTCGACTTCCGCGACGTCACTCTGGTGCGGGGCGGCAACACCCTGGTCGGCCCGGTGTCCTGGCAGGTGGAACTCGACGAGCGCTGGGTGGTCATCGGACCCAACGGTGCGGGCAAGACATCGCTGATGCGTCTGGCCGCCGCCCAGGAACATCCCACCTCCGGCGCCGCGTTCGTGCTCAACGAGCAGCTCGGCAAGGTCGAGCTCCGCGAGTTGTCCACCCGGATCGGTGTGTCGAGCGCCGCGCTCGCCGAACGGGTGCCGCCGGACGAGATCGTCAGCGATGTGGTGATCTCTGCCGGTTATTCCGTCCTCGGTCGTTGGCGGGAGAAGTACGACGAGATGGACCGCGAGCAGGCCGTCGAATCCCTGGAATCCATGGGCGCCGAACATCTCGCCGACCGGACCTTCGGCACGCTGTCCGAAGGCGAACGCAAGCGCGTGCTCATTGCGCGCGCGTTGATGACCGACCCCGAACTCCTGCTGCTCGACGAGCCTGCGGCCGGGCTCGACCTGGGCGGGCGGGAGGAACTGGTGGACCGTCTCGGTCGGCTTGCCGCCGACCCGGAGGCCCCGGCGATGGTGCTCGTGACCCACCACGTCGAAGAGATTCCGGACGGGTTCACCCACGCGATGTTGCTGTCCGAAGGCGAGGTGGTCGCCCAGGGGTTGCTCGACGAGGTGCTCACCAGCCAGAACCTGTCGTCGGCGTTTCGGCAGCGGATCACCCTCAGTCGGCCCGGGGGCCGGTATTTCGCCCGTCGCTCGCGACGAGCGGGTGGGCATCGGCGCGCTGCCGGCTGAACCGGGCGCGGTATCGGTTGAGCACGCGCGTTACTGTCGAGGCACCGTCCCGCCCAGCAGGGGTTGCGCGCAGACAGGAGATCGCCGTTATGAGCTCATCGCCGCCGACCGAACCCGCCCCATTGCGCGATGCCGCCACGGTGGTCCTCGTTCGGGACACTGCCGCCGGGCCCGAGGTGTTTCTGCAGCGCCGGGTCAAACAGATGGCCTTCGCCGGCGGTGTCACGGTGTTCCCCGGCGGCGGCGTCGATCCACGCGACGCCGAAGCCGATGTGGACTGGACCGGACCGGGTGCCGGCCGGTGGGCCGAGGCCTTCCACACCGATGAACACACCGCACAGTCTCTGGTGTGCGCCGCCGTTCGGGAGACATTCGAGGAATGTGGTGTCCTGCTGGCATCGCGGGCCGACGGCTCGTTCCCCGACCCGGATGCCTTCACCGCCGAGCGCGCTGGCCTCGTCGACAAGTCGCTGTCTTTCGCGCAGTTCCTCCGCGACGCCGGTCTCAGTCTGCGTGCCGACCTGCTGCGGCCGCTGGCGCACTGGATCACCCCCATCCTCGAGAAGCGCCGATACGACACCCGGTTCTTTCTCGCCGCGCTGCCGCCGGGACAGACCGCCGACGACAAGACCACCGAGGCCGAGGTCGCCGGTTGGGCCACGCCGCAGTCGGCGCTCGAGTTGTGGGCCGCAGACAAGCATGTCTTGCTGCCACCGACCTGGGCGCAGCTGACCCATCTCCGCGAGTTCGATTCGGTGGCCGACATCCTCGCCGCCGAACGCCGGGTCGAGGCCATCGAACCGTCGGTGGAGCCGGGCGCCGGCCTGGCCGGTCTCACGTTCGCGGGTTCGGACCGCTATTTCGCCGTTGCCGCCGAGCGTGAGGTACCCGGACTGAGTCGGTGATTCACCGATCCATATCGATGACGTCGGGCTGGTCGGTCCCGGCACCGATGTCGTCGCGGTCGGCCCACTCGAGCAGGGGGTCGAGGCGGTGGGCAACATCATCGATCTCGGCGTGCAGGTCACCGAGTTCGGCGAAGCGCGCCGGCATCGTCGCGATGGTGAAGTCATCCGGCGTGATGTGGTCGATCTCGTCCCACGCGATCGGCGCGGACACCGTGCCCCGTGGATTGCCGCGCACCGAATAGGCCGATGCCATCGTGTGATCGCGGGTGTTCTGGTTGTAGTCGACGAACACCGCAGCCGGATCGCGGTCTTTGCGCCACCAGGTGGTGGTCACATCCTCGGGTGCGCGCCGCTCGATCTCGCGTGCGAAGGCGAATGCGGCGCGGCGCACCTGGGCGAATCCCCACTCCGGTTCGATCCGGACGTAGATGTGCAGGCCGCGGCCGCCCGATGTCTTCGGGAATCCGCGCATCCCGAGTTCGTCGAGCATCTCCTCGACCACATGGGCCACCCGCTGGATACGTGAGAAGGGGCACTCGGGCATCGGATCGAGGTCGATGCGCCATTCGTCGGGGGCTTCGGGGTCGTCGCGACGGGAGTTCCACGGATGGAACTCGACGGTGGACATCTGCACCGCCCAGATCACACTGCCCAACTCCGTGACGCACAGTTCGTCGGCGGTCCGGCCGAACCGCGGAAACCAGAGCTCGACCGTCTCGAGCCAGTCGGGTGCGCCGGCCGGGATGCGCTTCTGGTGTACTTTCTTGCCGTCGACTCCCTTGGGGAATCGATGCAACATGCACGGTCGGTCTCGCAGTGCACGGACGATGCCGTCGCCGACGGCGAGGTAGTACTCGGCGAGGTCACGCTTGGTCTCGCCACGCTCGGAGAAATACACGCGGTCGGGACTGGACAGTCGGATGACCCGGTCGCCGACCCGTAGTTCGACCGGTTCGCCCGCATCGTTCGAGGCCTTGGCCATGGCTCAACTGTATGGCCTCGCCATCCGGTCGTGGCGGGCGAACGGTAGCCTTCGACCATGGCTGAGTTCGTCACACTCGAGACATCCGATGATCATCCCGGGGTCGGCACCATCCGGTTGCACCGGCCGCCGATGAACGCGTTGAACCGGCAGGTGCAGAACGAGCTCGCCGCCGCTGCCGACGAGGCGACCGTGCGCGACGACATCAAGGCCGTCGTGATCTACGGTGGCCCGAAGGTGCTCGCCGCCGGCGCCGACATCAAAGAGATGAACGAGATGACCTATGCCCAGATGAGCAAGGTCGCCGGCCGCCTGCAGTCGGCGCTCGGCGCCATCTCGGAGATCCCCAAGCCGACGGTTGCGGCCATCACCGGCTACGCGCTGGGCGGTGGACTCGAGGTGGCACTCGGCGCCGATCGCCGGATCGCCGGAGACAACGCCAAACTCGGCGTACCCGAAGTGCTGCTGGGCGTGATCCCCGGCGGCGGTGGTACCCAACGGCTGGCCCGGCTGATCGGACCGGCCAAGGCCAAGGACATGATCTTCACCGGACGCTTCGTCGCCGCCGCCGAGGCGTTGGAGATGGGGCTCATCGACGAGGTGGTGGCGCCCGACGATGTCTACGACGCCGCACTCGCGTGGGCGGGCCAGTTCTCGAACGCGGCGAGTATCGCACTCGCCGCCGGCAAGAAGGCCGTGGATCAGGGGCTCGGTGTGGACCTCACCACCGGTTTGAAGATCGAGGAGCAGCTGTTCGCCGCGCTGTTCGCCACCGAAGACCGTGCGATCGGCATGGCATCGTTCGTCGAGAACGGTCCCGGCAAGGCGCAGTTCCTGGGTCGATGAGGCCGCCCGGCACCAGGGGCGATGAGCCCCATCCGTCAGACCCGACCACGAAGAAAGCAGCTGTTGATGACCACGAACGTGACGCCGGGCACCGACCCCGAACCCAATCCGCATGCCACCGAGGAGCAGGTGCAGGCCGCGCTGGCCGACACCAAGCTCGCGCAGGTGCTTTACCACGACTGGGAGGCCGAGACCTACGACGACAAGTGGTCGATCTCCTATGACGAACGCTGCATCGACTATGCGCGTGGGCGTTTCGACGCAGTCGCCGCAGACCAGCCGCTGCCGTACGAGCGGGCGATGGAACTCGGTTGCGGTACCGGCTTCTTCCTGCTGAACCTGATGCAGTCGGGAGTCGCGAAGAAGGGGTCGGTCACCGACCTCTCGCCGGGCATGGTGAAGGTCGCCGTGCGCAATGCCGAGGGTCTCGGGCTCGACGTCGACGGCCGGGTGGCCGACGCAGAGAAGATCCCCTACGACGACAACACCTTCGATCTCGTTGTCGGACATGCTGTGCTGCATCACATCCCGGATGTCGAGCAGGCGCTGCGTGAGGTGCTGCGCGTGCTGCGGCCCGGTGGCCGGTTCGTGTTCGCCGGCGAGCCGACGACCATTGGTGACTTCTATGCGCGGTGGATGAGCCGCGCCACCTGGGCGGCGACCACGAACGTGACCAAGTTCGGACCGCTACGTGGGTGGCGGCGCCCGCAGGAGGAACTCGACGAATCGTCGCGCGCAGCCGCACTGGAGGCGGTCGTCGACATCCACACCTTCGATCCGGCAGAACTCGAACAGATGGCGCGCAACGCCGGCGCGACACAGGTGGGAACGGCCACCGAGGAGTTCGCCGCCGCGATGCTCGGCTGGCCGGTGCGGACCTTCGAGGCGGCCGTTCCGCCCGAAAAGCTCGGGTGGGGTTGGGCGATGTTCGCCTTCAACGGCTGGAAACGCCTGTCCTGGCTCGACGAGAAGGTGCTACGGAAAGTGGTGCCGCCGAAATTCTTCTACAACGCGCTGGTCACCGGGATCAAGCCGGACGCGTAAGTGGTATGGCTTCGCCGGACCGGGTGACGCGTCAGGGGGTTGGTGATCCATGGGATACCGCTTCACGCGCGACGATGTCGCCTTCCTGCGGTCGCAGAGTGGGTCCGAGGCACTCGAGTGCGCCTCGTCTCTCGCGCTGTCCTCGGCGACGATGCTGAGCGACATCGCCGAGTTGCGTGGCCGCTGGCCCTCGCACCATGCCGCGCTCATCGAGACGCTACTGTGTCGGCGGCGCGGGAAGACGAAAATCAATGCCGCCGAACGGATGTTGTTCACCGACGACGCGTTGCAGCAGGCGACCGCCTCCCCGGTCGCGGCTCATCGCGCAGTCGAGATCGCGACCCGCCATCCGGGTGCGGTGGTGCACGACGTCACCTGCTCGATCGGCGCGGAGTTGCGCGAACTCACTGCGCAGCAACATATCTCGGGTGTCATCGGTAGTGATCTCGACGATGTCCGCCTCGCCATGGCCCGGCACAACACGGTGCTCGATTCTCCACCGGCGACCCTGCTCGTCGCCGACGCACTCACGCCGACCTCGACGGCCGATGTCATCGTGGCCGACCCGGGCCGGCGTGCGGGTGCCGGACGGGTGTTTCGGCTCGATCAGCTCACGCCACCGCTGCTCGATGTGCTGACCACCTATGCGACGCGTCCCCTCGCGGTGAAATGTGCTCCGGGACTGGACTACCAGATATTGTGGGATCGGTTCGGCTTCACCGGTCAGGTGCAGCTCACGTCACTCGACGGCGCGGTCCGGGAGGCGTGCCTGTGGACCGACCGCGACGGTGAGCCACGCCGCCGCGCCACGGTGCTGCGCACCGACCCTTCCGGCTCGGTGCGGTCCTATGAGATCACCGACGCCGACGCCGATGACATCGGCAGCGGCGAGGTGGGGGAGTGGATCCTCGATCCCGACGGTGCGGTGGTGCGTGCCGGATTGGTGCGTCACTACGCCCGGCGGCACGGTCTGTGGCAGCTCGATCCGCAGATCGCCTATCTGACCGGGGACCGGATCCCCTCTGGTGAGCGCGGATTCCGTGTCCTCGAGGGGAGCGGCGTGTCGGAGAAGGAGTTGCGCCGTCGCCTCGCCGCATATGATTGCGGCACACTCGAGATCTTGGTGCGGGGGCTCGACGTGAACCCTGATCAACTACGAAAGAGGCTTAAACTCAAGGGATCACGTGCGCTGGCCGTGATCCTCACCAGAATCGGTCGCCGAGGTGTCGGGTTCATCTGCGAGCCCGGCGTGCGGATGCCGTGACGCGGGTCATCTGCTTTCCATCGATTGTTTGCTGTCGAAGAAGTAGACCTTGCCGATGTTGGTCGCCGTGGCGATCTGCCCGGACGGCGACACCGACACCCCGGTGGTGAAGCCGACCGATTCCGGCAGGCCCAGTGTCCGCTGCGTCGAGCCGTCGTCGGTGGAGACCTCGATGAGCGACAACGAGTCCTGGCCCTCGTCACGGATCACCGTCCACGCGGTGCCGGCGTCGGTCAGGGTGGACAGACTGACAACGGCGAGATCCTGGCGCTGCCAGACCTGTTCGGCGTGATCCCCGGCGTCGCGCAGCAGGGTCAGGGGGGCACCCAGCACACCGGTCGGGATGATCAGCCCGTCCGGCGACACCGTCATCGTCGCGAAACCGTGTCCGCCGTTGTCGTAGGTCCAGCGGGTCGTGCCCGACGCGGCGTCGAGGGCCACGATCTGGCCGAGCCGGCTGAACGCGTAGACCGTCGAGCCGTCGGCAGACAGCGTCGGTGGGCCGATGACGCCGCCCGGCACGTCGGCCTGCCAGATCTCGCGCATCGTCCGCGCACCGTCCTCGGCGCGGTAGCTCATCGCGCGGATCTGTGAGGCGATCGCACCCTGCGGCCAGAAGTTCAGGAAGAATCGTTCGTGCGCGGTGTCCACGGCGGGCGGTGCGGGGATCGGGCACCGCGGTCCGTTGGTGACGCATTCGCCGAAACCGAATGTCGGGTCGTCGGGATTCAGGTCGCTGCGCAACCGCACCTCGGGCGCGGTGAACTCACTGGTCTGGGAGTTCAGCAGCAGCAGTTGGCCCTGGGTGCTGGCCACCAGGACTTCGCCGGGGGCGGCGAACTTCGCCGACAGCGGCACACCGATCACCGGCATCCGCCAGCGGATCGCGCCACCGGCGTTGAACGCCAGGAACATCGACTCCTCGCCGACGTAGGGCTGGTCGTACTGGTCGACGAGCAGCGAGTTCACCTCGGTACCGGCCCGCATCCGCTTGCAGAAGTTCTTGCGCCCGTTGCGCGGATCTAGGATCAACAGGTTGCAGCCGTTGGCGGTGTTCGACGTCACGCCGACGTTGCCGTTGCCGGAGATGGTCAGCGGGGCCGTCACCGGCCCGCCGGTGGGACGTGTCCAGCTCAGTTCGAGATCGTCGGGGACCGCCGGATACGCGAAGTTGGAGTTCGCGGCGTTGCCGCCGTAGCTCGACCAGCCGGCGCTCGCCACCGATCGGATGTCGATGTGGCCGTCCGAACACGAGGTCACCAGCACCGCCACCACGCTCGCCAGGATCGTCGCGACGATCAGCGGTGTGCGTCGGGCCTTCTCGGTGCGGGCACCCTCACGTATCGGGGCTGCTGCAGCCATCGGCGCTCCTGTCTGGTCGCGGTTCGCCCCGTCGGTCGACGTGCCAGTCTCAGAGCCTAACGTGGGCGCATACCGTCCTCGATTAGGGTTTGTCGACATGACCACGATGTGGAACGCCTCCTTCCGCTCGCGTCTGCGCGCGGGCCGCCGTCGTGATCCGGCGCAGCCACGTTTCCTCACTTTCGACTCGTTGCGCTGGGTGAAACGCAATCGTGCCTACAGTCCGTGGTACCTGGTCCGCTACTACCGCTTGGCACGCTTCCGGCTGGCGAATCCGCATGTGGTCCTGCGGGGGATGGTGTTTCTCGGCCGCAACGTGGAGATCCACGCGACCCCGGAGATGGCGCGCCTCGAGATCGGGCGCTGGGTGCACATCGGTGACGGCAACTCGATCCGCTGTCACGAGGGCAGCCTGCGAATCGGTGACAAGACCGTCTTCGGGTGCAACAACGTGGTGAACTCCTACCTCGACCTCGAGATCGGCGGGTCCACCCTGATCGCCGACTGGTGCTACATCTGCGACTTCGACCACAAGATGGACGACATCACGGTGCCCATCAAGGATCAGGGCATCATCAAGGGCCCGGTGCGCATCGGTCCGGACACCTGGATCGCCGCGAAGGTGACGGTGCTGCGTAACACGATCGTCGGCCGTGGGTGTGTGCTCGGTTCGCACGCGGTGGTGCGCGGCGAGATCCCGGACTTCTCGATCGCCGTCGGCGCGCCGGCGCGAGTGGTGAAGAATCGCAAGGACGCCTGGGCGCAGACCGCGCAGCAACGAGCCGAACTCGAGCGTGCGCTGGCCGATATCGAGCGCAAGAAGGCGCAGACACACGATTCCTGAGGCCGCAGTGTCCGGCGTCAGCGGCCCACACCGGCCGCGACGCCTTCGCTCGGCTGGACGACGACGAACCCCGGTCCGTGGAAGGCGAGCTGGAACGACTCGCCCGAGCCGCGTCCGATCAGCGAACCGAGTTTGAAGTCGTTCTTGAGTCCCGGCGTGAGCGTGCTCGACCAGCACACCGCGGCCTGCGGGTCGACGAAGGTGGGCTGTACCGAGCAGTCGAGGATCATCGGCGGTCCGTCACTGGAGATCCCGACCGTGCCGTGACCGCTCACGGTCAGGTTGAACAGCCCACCGGCGAGCATGCCGGCGTTGCCGATGGAGGTGATCCGCCAGTCGAGCGACGCGTCGAAGGCGAGCAGGCTCGACGTGTTGATGGTGATCGAGTCGCCCTCGAGGTCGATGGTGAACACATTGCTGTTGGACCGCGCGAAGAACACCTCGCCCTGCCCGCGCACGCGCATCAGTTGGCCACCCTCGCTGGTGACCGCCTTCTTGAGGAAGTTCGACATCGATCCCGAGCTCTCGTGGGCGAAGTCGAACTGACCCTGGTAGGCCACCATCGCGCCCTTGGCCGCCAGTGCCTCGGGGCCGAACCCCACTCGCAACATCTTGTCCGACTGCAGGGTCCAGCGCTGGGCGCTCTGCTTCTCGTGGTTGACCTGATCGAAGATGGGACTGCGCACGAGGACTCCTCAGCTGTCGGTGTCGGTGGTCACCGTCGATTGTGGCCGATCGCGTTCGGGCAGTGGGCGTTGCGGGATGTGCGGTCGGCCGACCGGATGACGGACTCGTCGCTTGGCGGCGAGATACACGCCGGCGGTGCGTTCGGCCACCTCAGCCCAGGAGAACTCCACGGTGAGCCGTTCGCGGGCCCGCCGCGCGCGCAGGGCTGCCGCGGCCGGATCGCCGAGCCCCGCGCGTACCGCGGCGGCGATGCCGGCGACGTCACCCGGCGCGAAGGACAGACCGGTGGTCGGGTCCGACACCGCCTCGCCGAGCCCGCCCGCCGTCGACACGATCAGCGGGATGCCGGTGGCCGCCGCCTCGAGCGCCACGATGCCGAACGGTTCGTATCGGCTGGGCAGCACGATGGCGGCACAACGGTGCATGAGGTCGACGAGTCCGTCGTGGTCGACGGCGCCGAGGAAGCGGACCGACTTGGCGACCCGGTGGCGCCGGGCCTCGTCGCCGAGCCAGTCCAGTTGGGTGCCGGTGCCGGCGACGGTGAGTGTGGTGCCGGGGTGGGTCCGGCGGATACGCGGCATCGCGGCAAGGAGATCCTGGACGCCTTTCTCGTATTCGAGTCGGCCCGCGAACAACAGTTCCGGCGGTCCCGCCGCCGCAGGCCGGGGTGCGAACGGCCAGGTGCGGATGTCGATGCCGTTGTGGATCACCGACACATCCGGGATGTCCGGGCCGAACAGGCGACCGACCTCGTCGCGCATGGACGCCGAACAGGTGATCAGCGAATCCGACTCGTGGGCCAGCCACCACTCCACCGAGTGCACCTGCCGATTGGTGGGTCCGCTGACCCAACCGCTGTGCCGGCCCGCCTCCGTGGCGTGGATCGTCGACACCAGGGGCACGTCGAAGAACTCCGCGAGTGCGATCGCCGGATGGGCGACGAGCCAGTCGTGGGCGTGCACCACATCGGGTTCCCAGGGCGGTTCGCCGGCCGGATCTCGTCGTCCGCCGAACGCGGACATCCCGGCGCGGATCAGCGAATGGCCCATGGCCAGTGTCCAGGCCATCATGTCGCGCGCGAATTCGAACTCCGGCGGATCCTCGGCGGCCGCGATGACCCGAACACCGTCGGTGCGGGAGTCGGTGGTGGGGTGGCTGACCCCATCGGTGCCGGTGGGGCGCCGGGTCAGCACCACCACGTCATGGCCGGCGCGGGCGAGCTCGGTGGTCAGCTGGTGTACGTGCCGACCCAGCCCGCCCACCACGACCGGCGGGTACTCCCATGAGACGATCAACACCTTCATCTGTCATCCCCCATCGCGCTCACGCGCCGGTGCCCTCCGGCGGCGCGGCCGTGTACAGTCGCCGGGCGTCCAGACCGGCGAACAGATTGTCGGCTCGCGACCAGTTGTGGGCGAGTCGCCCGGCGAGGCCGGTCCGACCGCGGAGTGCGGCGTCGCAGATCTCGCGGGTGGCGTGCGCATGTTTGTGCGCCCGGTCCACAGCGTAGTGCGCAGCCGTGTCCTTGGAGACCATGAACGGCCAGTCCGACGACACGGTGAGCAGCGTCTCCCGCACGATCTGGTCGGCGATGCGGTTGCGCAGGCCCCGATGTCCGGGCGCTGCGCCCGGCGCGACCGGTTCGATCAGCTTGTCCACCGCCTCCAGTGCGGTTTCGGTGACCTCGGCGTTCAGCCGGACCAGGTGGTCGACCTGGGGGCCGTTCCAGACCCGCCAGTCCTTGCCCGAGCCCCACGATGACGCAGCCAGATCCACTGGCGCACCCACGAAACCGTCGCGGCGCGCCGAGTCGAGGGTGCCGACGCGGACACCCGCCTCCGGCAGTCGACGCAGCAGACGCTCGAGCCAGATCGGGCCCTCGTGCCACCAGTGCCCGAACAATTCGGTGTCGAAGGCAGCCACCACCAATGCGGGCCGGCCCAACCGCGCCGACTCGTCGACGAGCCGACGACGCACGTGGTCGATGAAGTCGTCCACGTGCCGGTCGACGACCGGGTCGACCCGCTCGGGGTCGTAGGGCTTCTTGTCCTCGGCGGGCACCGTGCGTCCGGTCACCCGGGCGGGCTTGAGACCGGTCAGGTGGTCATAGGTGTGGAAGTCTCGGTAGGTGGGATGCCCCGGATAGCCCGAACGAGGCGACCACACCCGGTAACTCACGGTCAGATCGCGGCCGAATGCGACGACGTCGGAATCGCCGACCGGTCTGCCCAGCGCGGTGTCGCCACGCAAGGTCGGCCCGTCGACCATGAAATGGCGTACCCCGGCAGCGTCGTATTCGACCTCCATGCCCGGCGTGAACGCACACTCGGGTGCCCAGATCCCGGTCGGCTCGGCCGCCCAGCGCGCCCGCGCGTCGGCCAGCCCCTCGCGTAGCGAGAACTGTCGCAGGCGGGCGTCGAGCAGCGGCGCGAACGGATGGGCCAGCGGCCCGCCGAGGAGTTCGATGACCCCGGTCGACGCCAGCGCGCGGATCTGCGGACTGCCCCCGTGCCGCCAGTGCGTCTCGAAGTCGGCCAGTGCAGCGTCGGCGGCCACGAACTCCCGTGTGCCCAGTTCGTGTCGCGTCGGGCCGCCGTCGCCCGCGGCGATCATCGCGCGCAGCTGCCAGTCGGCGAGCCACTCGTGCATCGACGCGGTGCAGTGCGGGTCGTCGAGCTGAGCGGCGAGCACCGGCGTGATCCCGAGGGAGAGTTGATCGCGCATCCCGGCGTCGGCGAGGCGGCGCAGCATGGCGAACACCGGCAGATACGAGGCGGCCCACGCCTGGTAGAGCCATTCCTCGCCGACCGGCCAGCGGCCGTGGTTGGCCAGCCACGGCAGGTGCGAGTGCAGCACCAGGGTGAACTGCCCGGGGACCGGCTGCCTGGACGCGCTCACGTCGTCGGTCCGCAGATCACGGGCACACGGCGACGGCGAGCAGGTCGAGGCCGGCGTCGATGTCCACCCCGGGTGTGGTGGCGTCGCGGATCTCGAAGTCGGTCATGCGGATTGCGGCCACATCGGCGGCCAGCGCGGCCGGCCATTCCTGCCCGGCGAGCGCCCGGTCGATCTGGGCGTCGATCACCGAGCCACCCCATTTCGCGTCGAGTGCGCTCAGCCCGGCGCCGTGGTGGACGCTGAGCATCGACTCCACGGTGAATCCGCCGTCGATCAGCAGCGTGCGCAGCTCGGCCGCATCGAGTTCGCGGGTGTGGAACGGATTGAGCGGGGTGTCGCGGCCGGGGGAGAAGGTGATGCGGTTCGGGGTGGAGATCAGCAGTCGCCCACCCGGCCGCAGGACCCGTCGGCACTCGGCGACGAATGTGGCCTGATCCCACAGGTGTTCGATCACCTGAAAATTGACCACCACGTCGACCGAATCGTCGGGCAGCGGTAGGTCGACCAGGTTGCCCTGGTGCACGGTCAGGCCCGGGTAGCGGCGTCGCGTGTGGGTCACCGCGGCCTCGTCGTAGTCCACACAGACCACCGACCGCGCCACCGACGCGAGCATCGCCGCGCCGTAGCCTTCGCCGGAGCCCGCCTCGAGCACATCTCGGCCACCGCAGCGATCGAGGACATGGGCGTAGGCGACCTCGTGCCGACGGAACCAATAGTTCTCCTCGGCGATCCCGGGGACGGTCCGCTCGCCGGTCAGCGCGAGGGTGTCGTGTGACTCGCTCATCCCCACGACAGTAGTGGGTCTGATCGGCGCCTCTTGCCACGTGCTCGCAGCGTCGACCGCCACCGTCGGCCGCCGCGCCCGTTATGTGAGGTAGTCGATGTTTTGTGCATACCGAGCAGACGCTAAAGTAGGGGAGACCGATAGCAACTTACTGGGCAGTAAGATGTTGAAACCGACGCAGGAGGTCGACGCAGACCCATGACAAACATTGTCGTTCTGATCAAGCAGGTTCCTGATACATGGTCCGAGCGCAAGCTGACCGAGGGTGACTACACGCTGGACCGTGAAGCCGCTGACGCCGTTCTCGACGAGATCAACGAGCGCGCGGTGGAGGAGGCCCTGAAGATCAAAGAGGCCGAGGGCGGCGAGGTCACCGTGCTGACCGCCGGACCCGAGCGTGCCACCGAGGCCATCCGCAAGGCGCTGTCGATGGGTGCCGACAAGGCCATTCACATCAAGGACGACCAGATGCACGGCTCCGACGCCGTTCAGACCGCCTATGTGCTCGCGCGTGCGCTCGGCACGGTCGAGGGTGTCGAGCTGGTCATCGCCGGCAACGAGGCCACCGACGGCCGCGTCGGCGCGATCCCGGCGATGATCGCCGAGTACCTGGAGCTTCCGCACCTCACGCACCTGCGCAAGCTGACGCTCGAGGGTGAGACGCTCAGCGGCGAGCGGGAGACCGACGACGGCATCTTCCACATCGAGGCGCAGCTGCCGGCCATCGTGAGCGTCAACGAGAAGATCAACGAACCGCGCTTCCCGTCCTTCAAGGGCATCATGGCCGCCAAGAAGAAGGAAGTTCAGGTCGTCACCCTGGCCGAGATCGACGTCGAGGCGAGCGATGTGGGCCTGGCGAACGCCGGCAGCGCGGTGACCGCATCGGCACCGAAGCCGCCGAAGACCGCCGGTGAGCGCGTGAGCGACGAGGGCGACGGCGGCACCAAGGTCGCCGAGTACCTGGTCTCGCAGAAGATCATCTAGTTCTCGACCGGTACTAGACGACAACTGGCGAAGAACAGACATTCAGGAGATAGAAGAACAACATGGCTGAAGTACTTGTGCTCGTGGAGCAGGACGCCGAAGGCGCCCTGAAGAAGGTCACCAGCGAACTCATCACCGCCGCCCGCGCGCTCGGCACCCCGTCGGCCGTCGTGGTCGGCAAGCCGGGCTCGGCCGACGGCATCGTCGACGGTCTCAAGGAGGCCGGCGCGGAGAAGATCTACGTCGCAGAATCCGACGATGCGGCGGCCTACCTGGTCACCCCGCAGGTCGACGTGCTCGCGTCGGTCGCCGAGCAGGCGTCGCCGGCCGGCATCCTGGTCGCCGCGACCCCGGACGGCAAGGAGATCGCCGGACGTCTCGCCGTGCGACTGGGCTCGGGTGTGCTCGCCGACGTCGTCGACGTCAAGGAGGGTGGCGTGGGCATCCACTCGATCTTCGGTGGTGCGTTCACCGTCGATGCCCAGGCCAAGGGCGATGTCCCGGTGTTCTCGGTCCGGCCGGGTGGAGTCGAGGCGGCTCCGCAGGCGGGCGCCGGCGAGCGCGTCGACGTCGAGGTCCCGGCGCAGGAAGACGGCGTCGTGAAGATCACCAAGGTCGAGCCCAACGTCGGCGGCGACCGCCCGGAACTCACCGAGGCCTCGATCGTGGTCTCCGGTGGTCGCGGCGTCGGCAGTGCCGACAAGTTCTCGGTGGTCGAGGAACTCGCCGACTCGCTCGGTGCCGCTGTCGGCGCCTCGCGTGCCGCAGTCGACTCCGGGTACTACCCGGGTCAGTTCCAGGTCGGTCAGACCGGCAAGACCGTGTCGCCGCAGCTCTACGTGGCGCTCGGCATCTCCGGTGCCATCCAGCACCGCGCCGGCATGCAGACCTCGAAGACCATCGTCGCGGTCAACAAGGACGAAGAGGCCCCGATCTTCGAGATCGCGGACTACGGCGTCGTCGGCGACCTGTTCAACGTCGCGCCGCAGCTGACCGAAGAGGTCAAGAAGCGCAAGTGAGTTGAGCGGCTCGCGCTGCCGAGCCCGAGCCTCGCGGCCCCCGACCGTCTCGGCATCGAGACGGTCGGGGGCCGTCGTGGTGTCTGGCGGGATGCCGGGTGTTCACCACCCGCGCACCGACACGCAACGTCGATGTGGTGGTCAGGTCGTTCGAAGTCGGTGTCATCAGGGCATGACCATCACCTCGAGTCCGCCCACCGACCCGGTCGTGGCATTGCCGGTGCTCGGTGCGTCGCCGCTCACGGTCGTCGGGTCGCCGCACGCGTGGTACCCCTACAGCGCCTGTGGGGATACGTGCCGCAGACTCGATCCGGCCGCGGCCGCCGGGCACCTGCTCGTCGCGGCCCGCCTGATGGGCCTGGTCGCCATCGCCGCCCTGCTCGCCGTGACCGGGCCGCTGGCGGCGGTGTGCCCACGACTCATCCGCCGCCGCTATCTCGTGCGGGCCGCCCGCGCATTGCTGTGGTCGATCGGCGTCTCGGTGCACGTCGACGACCGGCGTCCGTTCGTCGGCGGAACGCGTGGGCTCATCGTCGCCAACCACACATCGTTCCTGGACATCTTCGCGCTCGCGGTGATCAGCCCGGCGCACTTCGTCGCCAAGTCCGATGTGGCCGCGATGCCGGTGATCTCGGGCCTGGCCCGGCGATTGGGCGTCATCACCATCGACCGCGCGTCCTTGCGGCACCTGCCGGCCACGGTCGCCGAGGCGGTGGAGCGACTCCACCACGACAGTTCGGTCGCGGTGTTCCCGGAGGGGACCACCTGGTGTGGCCGCGAGGCCGGGCGATTCCGGCCCGCCTTCTTCCAGGCCGCCATCGACGCGGGCGTGCCCATCATCCCGGTTCACCTGGGCTTCACCGCCCATGACGGTTCGGTCACCGCGGCAGCCAGTCTGATCGGTGACGACTCGCCGCTGGACACCCTGCGCCGGGTCCTGGCCGCGCGCGGTCTCGTCGTGCGTGCCACCGTCCACGAGGCGCAACTACCCGATACCGACCGTCGTGCGCTGGCCCTGCGCTGCGAGCGACTGGTCTCCGGGGCTGCAGGTTGAGATGAAATCCTTGATATATCTCATATATGTTGTATCCCGAGCGCACGACGACCCGTCGGCGTGGTGATCCGACATCAGGAGGACTCCGAGGATGACGTCCGCACCGGCCCTGTCCCGCGCCGAGGCGCAGAAGCGCTTCGCCGATCTCGTCGCCGCCACCGGCCTCGTCGACGACGCCGAACTAGACGCCGTCTGGGCGGCGCTGGAGACCTTGCGGCCCGAAGAGATGTTCGGTGCGTGGAAGGGCGGTGAGTTCACCACCGGGCACCCGATCAACGGCATGCTGGAGAAGTCCGGGTGGTACGGCAAGACCTTCGTCTCCCGCAGCGATGTGCAGCCGTTGGTGTGCCGTGGCGAGGACGGAAAGCTGTTCTCCGACAAGAAGCTCGGAAAAGGCGAAGCGAGCCTCTGGGCCATCGAGTTCCGTGGCGAGGTGACCGCGTCGATGGTCTACGACGGTCAGCCGGTCATCGACCACTTCAAACGTGTCGACGCGAACACGGTGATGGGCATCATGAACGGTAAGGGCGGGGTCGTCGACGGTCGGCACCTCTACTTCCATCTCGAACGGGTCTGAGCGCGCAGTGCAGATCGACGCCGCGGTCGTCTCCACCCCGGGCGGCCCGTTCGAGGTGACGCCGATCGAGATCGACGGGCCCCGTGCCGGCGAAGTGCTGGTGCGGATGCGGGCGGTCGGTATCTGTCACACCGATCTCGGGATGAAGGCCACCTGGTCGCCCCGGCGGTTGCCGCAGGTCTTCGGGCACGAGGGCGCCGGTGTGGTGGCCGCGGTGGGGCCCGACGTCGAGGGGCTCGAGCCGGGACAGACGGTGAGTCTGACCTTCCGCAGCTGCGGTCACTGCGCGCAGTGCACGGACGCCCACCCCGCCTACTGCACGGCCGGGCTGAACATGGCCGGCCGCCCCGACGGCACCCCGACGCTGCGCCGCGCCGGCGAGCCCGTGTTCGGTGGCTTCTTCGGCCAATCGAGCTTCGCGACCTACGCGATCGCCCACGTCGACAACGCGATACCGGTCCCTGATGAGGTCCCGGCCAGGGTGGCGGCGCCGTTGGGATGTGGCGTGCAGACCGGTTACGGCACCGTCACGCAGGTGGTCCGTCCGGCACCCGGCTCCACCGTGACGATCTACGGCGCGGGCAGCGTCGGTCTGTGTGCGGTGCTCGCCGCCGTGCGCGCGGGCGCCGACGTGGTGGCGGTCGATCCGATCGCCGCGCGGCGTGAGCTGGCGGTGAAGTTCGGCGCGATCGGGACCGTGGATCCGACGACGGTCGACGACGTGGCCCGCGAGGTCCGCTCGATTCACCGCCGCGGGACCGACCACGGCATCGACACCACCGCGCGTCAGGACGTCTTCACCGCCGCGGTCGCTGCGGCCGAACCCCGCGGTGACATCGCGCTGGTCGGCATCGGTCGCACCCTCGAGTTCGACGTCATGCGCGTCCTCTACAAAGGACTGTCGATCCGCGGCGTCATCGAGGGCGACGTGGTCGCAGCCGACATCATTCCGGAACTCGCCGCGCTCTATCTCACCGGTGAGCTGCCGCTCGACGATCTCATCACGACCTATCCGTTCGCCGACATCGAGCGGGCCGCGGCCGATTCGCTCGCGGGCACGACCATCAAGCCGGTGCTGCTGTTCGATTCGGGGGACACCGCCGACCGATGATCCGGCGGTCGCCGCCGGGTCGACGAACGGCCCGACTCGTGTTGGTCATGTCCCCGACGCCTGTTGGTCTTGTCCCCGACTGCTGTTGATCTTGTCACTGTCGGCTCGCGCGGGAATTGGTGGGCCGTCGCTGCGCGTTTAAGCTTGCTGAGACATGTCCACGCCCTCCCGAGCCCCGATCTACCTCGATCACGCTGCGTCGACCGGCATGCTGCCGGACGCCATCGAGGCGATGACCGCTGTCTTCGCGCAGCCCGGCAACGCCTCGTCACTGCACGGGTCGGGCCGGTGGTCGCGTCGCCGCCTCGAGGAGGCGCGCGAATCGGTGGCGGCGTCGGTGGGTGCACGGCCCTCGGAGGTCATCTTCACCGGCGGTGGCACCGAGGCCGACAACCTCGCCCTCAAGGGCATCTACCGAGCACGGCGGCGTGCCGACGCCCGCCGTCGCCGGGTCATCGTGTCGGCGATCGAACACCACGCCATCCTGGACCCGGCGGCCTGGTTGTCGGATGCCGAGGACGCCGAGGTGGTGATCGCCCCGGTGGACGCCGACGGGTTCGTGTCGCCGTCGTGGTTGCAGGCCGAGCTGGCCGAGCACGCCGAGCAGACCGCGGTGATCTCGGTGATGTGGGCCAACAACGAGGTCGGCACCATCCAGCCGATCCACGAGCTCGCCGCCATCGGCGCCGAGTTCGGGGTGCCCGTCCACTCCGACGCGATCCAGGCGGTCGGGCACATCCCGGTCGACTTCGGTGCCGCAGGGCTGGCCGCGATGAGTCTGGCGGCACACAAGTTCGGCGGCCCCCAGGGAGTGGGCGCCTTGCTGCTGCGCCGCGACGTCGACTGTGCACCCCTGCTGCACGGCGGTGGTCACGAACGTGACGTGCGCTCCGGCACGCAGGATGTGGCCGGAGCAGCCGGCATGGCCGCGGCGCTGCGCTGGTCGACCGACCACCTCGAGGCCAACATCGAGTCCGTGACCGCGCTGCGCGACCAACTGTTCGCCACGCTCCTCGCACTGCCCGGCACGTCGGCCAACGGCCCACGCGACCGTCACCGACTGCCCGGCAACGTGCACGTCTCCTTCGCCGGATGCGAAGGAGACTCGCTGCTGATGCTGCTCGACGCCAACGGCATCGAATGCTCCACCGGGTCCGCCTGCACCGCGGGCGTGGCGCAGGCCAGCCACGTGCTGTTGGCGATGGGCCTCGACGTCCCGACGGCACGCGGCTCATTGCGTTTCTCGCTGGCCCCGACGTCCACGACTGCCGACGTCGATGCGGTCGGTGAGGTCATCGGCCAGGTCGTCGACCGCGCCCGCGCGGCCGGCCTGGTCTCGTCACCGAGTGGGAAGGTCAGCTGATGCGGGTACTCGCTGCGATGAGTGGCGGCGTCGACTCCTCGGTCGCCGCCGCCCGCGCCGTCGACGCCGGTCATGAGGTCGTCGGCGTACACCTGGCACTGTCGACCGCGCCGGGTGCGCTGCGCACCGGGTCGCGCGGATGCTGCTCGCGGGAGGACGCGTCCGATGCGCGGCGCGTCGCCGATGTCCTCGGCATCCCGTTCTATGTATGGGATTTCGCCGACCGATTCAAAGACGATGTGATCGACGAGTTCGTCGACGCCTACGCCGCCGGTCAGACCCCCAATCCCTGTTTGACGTGCAACGAGAAGATCAAATTCGCCGCGCTCGCCCAGAAGGCGGTGGCCCTGGGCTTCGACGCGCTGGCGACCGGACACTACGCACGTCTGGCCGACGGTGAGCTCCGCCGAGCCGTCGACGAGGACAAGGACCAGTCCTACGTACTCGCCGTGCTGACCGCCGACCAGTTGAGTCGGGCGATGTTCCCGGTGGGCGACACCCCCAAGAGCGAGATCCGCGACGAGGCCGCCCGCCGCGGCCTGGCGGTCGCGGAGAAGCCGGACTCCCACGACATCTGCTTCATCCCCACCGGTGACACCCGCGCCTTCCTCGGCGCGCGCATCGGCATCAGGCCCGGCGCGGTCGTCGACGCCGACAGCGGGGACCGCCTCGCCGAACACGAGGGTGTGCACGGTTTCACCATCGGGCAACGCAAGGGGCTCGGCATCGACGCGCCGGCCGCCGACGGCCGGCCTCGATATGTGACCGACATCGATCCGGCGTCGGGCACGGTGACGGTCGGATCGGCCGCCCACCTCGACGTCTGGTCCATCACCGCAGGGCGCGCCGTGTGGACCTCGGGTGCGGTGCCCGACGGACCGATCGAGGTGATGGTGCAGGTACGCGCACACGGCGGGCTGGCTCCGGCACTCGCCACCCCGGCGCTCGCCGACGGCGAACCCACCATCGAGATCGCGCTCGCCGAGCCCCTCACCGGCGTGGCCCGCGGGCAGGCCGCGGTGCTCTATGCACCCGACGCGCAGCGCGGTGATCTGGTGCTGGGCTCCGGACGCATCGTGGCCACCGACTCCGACCCCGCAACGGGTGCCCCGGACGTGCGGGTACCGGCCGGCACACACCGGTGACCGCCGCCGGCACCATTCTCGGTGGGGCCGGTACCGGCATCGGCTCGATGCCGGGCACCGACGCCCGCGAGGCGGCCGCCGTCGTGAACGGTGAACTCGACCTGGCCCATCTCGTCGAACTGCCGGCCCGCGGGGTGGGCGGCGACATGATCGGGCGGATGGCGGCGGTCCTCGTCGATCTGCCCATGGATGCCGACACCTGGGGCTATCGGCTCGGAGCGCGCGGAGCAGGATCGGCCCGCCGCGCCCGCGACTACCTGCAGGCTGACCTCGACGCCGTCGAAGAGCTCTGGGATGCAGCAGGTTTCGTCGGAACCTCGCGGCCTTTCAAGATCCAGGTGTGTGGCCCGTTCACGCTGTCGGCGTCGGTCGAACTGCCGGCCGGGCACAAGGTGCTGCGGGATCGGGGCGCATGGCGTGACGTGGTCGCGTCGACCACCGAGGGCACCCGGGAACTCGTGGGCGAGGTGGCCCGTCGGCTCGGTGCCGAGGTCATCGTGCAGATCGACGAGCCGATGATCGGTCGCGTGATCGACGGCACGGTGACGCCGCTCACCCGATTCGACACCATCCCGGCGGTTCCGGTGGTCGAGGTGGTGGATGCGTTGCGCGGGCTGGTCGATCAGATCGGTCGTCCGGCCATCGTGCACAGTTGCGCCACCCCGCGCTGGGACCTCGTGCAACGGATGACCGGGGTCGGATGGTCGCTCGACGTCACGTCACCGTCGTCGTCGGACCTCGACGGCCTCGGTATGCTGCTCGACCGCGGCGACCCGCTGATGGCCGGTGTCGTGCCGACCGCCGGTGATCGTCGAGTGCGTGCAGAGACCGTGGCGCAACACCTCGCCCGGCTCGTCGATCGCATCGGAATCGAGCGAAAAGTGCTGGCGCAGAGGGTTATCGTGAGTCCAACGTGCGGTCTGGCGGGTGCTGACCCGGCCTGGGCGACGGCGGCGCTGGGCATCTGCGCGTCGGCCGGCGAACTGCTGGCCACCGATCCCGGCGCTCTCTGAGCTGCCCGGCTACCGGGAATCCAACTTCGCGATCGACCGTTTCGGCGCGATCTGCCGGTAGCTGGCGTCGAGGAGTTCGGCGACCTCGGTCCAGTCGGAGTCGTCGTCGAGGAGGATGCCGAGCCACCCGTAGGCGCCCAGATAGGCGGGCAGATAGAAGCGCGGATCGGCCAGCAGCGCCGCACGCTCGGCGGCATCCGGGATGAACAGCAGGGACTGGTCGTGGCGCGTCCTGCTGCCCTTGACACTGCCACCGTAGTTGCCGAACATCTTGCCGCACCGGAACGTCGGCCGTCCGTGCGCGACGACCTCGGTGGTGTCGGGCAGCGCCAACGCCACCTCGCGCACGCGCACCAGGATCGGATCGTCGTCATCGAACATGATCGGATGCGGCATGGGCTCAGCGTAGAGCCATCGGCCGTCCGGGTGTGTCGGTCGGCTTCGATACGCTCGTGACGTGGCAGAACAAGGCAACCCGACCGACGTCGGCGGTGACCTGCGTGAGCAATGGACCGCACTCGCCGAGGAGATCCGCGATCACCAGTTCCGCTATTACGTCAAGGACGCGCCCATCATCTCCGACGGCGAGTTCGACCGGTTGCTGCGCAGGCTGCAGGAACTCGAGGACGCTCACCCGGAACTGATCACGCCGGATTCGCCCACGAAGCTGGTCGGCGGTGGTTTCTCCACAGCGTTCACCCCGGTCGATCATCTGGAGCGGATGCTGTCGCTCGACAACGTCTTCGACTCCGACGAGATGCGCACCTGGGTGGATCGCGTCCACGCCGACACCGGCAGCAGCGGCGACTTCCTGTGCGAACTCAAGATCGACGGGGTGGCACTGTCCCTGGTCTACATCGACGGGACGCTGACCCGTGCGGTCACCCGCGGGGACGGACGCACCGGCGAGGACGTCACCCTCAATGCGCGCACCATCGACGATGTGCCGCGACGGCTCACCGCCGCCGACGGTTTTCCCGTCCCACACGAACTCGAGGTGCGCGGCGAGGTGTTCTTCCGGGTGGAGGACTTCGAAGCGCTCAACGCCTCGCTGGTCGCCGACGGCAAACCGCCGTTCGCCAATCCGCGCAACTCGGCGGCCGGGTCGCTGCGGCAGAAGAACCCACAGGTGACCGCACGGCGCCGACTGCGGATGATCTGCCACGGGATCGGCCACACCGAGGGCTGGCGTCCGGCATCCCTGCACGATGCGTACCTCGCTCTCGGCGCCTGGGGACTGCCGGTCTCCGACCACACCACCAAGGTCGCCGGTGCCGACGAGATCCTGGACAAGATCGCCTACTGGGGTGAGCACCGCCACGACGTGGAACACGAGATCGACGGCATAGTGGTGAAACTCGACGACGTCGCACTGCAACGCCGGCTGGGATCCACGTCCCGCGCCCCGCGCTGGGCGATCGCCTACAAGTACCCACCAGAGGAGGCGACCACCGAACTGCTCGACATCAAGGTCGGGGTGGGCCGCACCGGGCGGGTGACCCCGTTCGCGTTCATGCAGCCGGTGCTGGTCGCCGGTTCCACGGTGTCCCGTGCCACCTTGCACAACGAGTCCGAGGTGAAACGCAAGGGCGTGCTCATCGGCGACACCGTCACCATCCGCAAGGCCGGCGACGTGATCCCCGAGGTCCTCGGCCCCGTCGTGGATGTGCGCGACGGCAGCGAGCGCGAGTTCGTGATGCCCACGCACTGCCCGGAATGTGGCACGGCGCTGCGTCCGGAGAAGGACAGCGATGTCGACATCCGTTGCCCCAACGCCCAATCGTGTCCGGCGCAGTTGCGCGAGCGGCTGTTTCATCTCGCCGGCCGCGGCTCGTTCGACATCGAGGCGCTGGGCTACGAGGCGGCCACCGCGCTGCTCACCTCCGGGGTGCTGACCAATGAGGGGGACCTGTTCTCGCTCACCGCCGACGATCTGACGACGACCGACCTGTTCCGCACCAAGGCAGGGGAGCTCTCGGCCAATGGGAAACGGCTGCTCGCCAATCTCGACGGCGCGAAGAAGGTGCCGCTGTGGCGGGTGCTGGTGGGGCTGTCCATCCGCCATGTGGGACCCACCGCGGCTCGTGCACTGGCCACCGAATTCGGTTCGTTGCAGGCGATCGAGGACGCGAGCACCGAACAACTGGCCGAGGTCGAGGGCCTCGGCATGACGCTGGCGCAGAGCATCCGCGACTGGTTCACCGTCGACTGGCACCGCGAGGTCGTCGAGAAATGGCGCGCGGCAGGCGTTTCCATGGAGGACGAGCGTGATGACTCGATCGTCCGGACATTGGAGGGCAAGACCGTCGTGGTGACCGGTTCCCTGCAGGACTATTCCCGTGACGGCGCCAAGGAGGCCATCCTGCAACGCGGCGGCAAAGCCGCGGGGTCGGTGTCGAAGAAGACCGACTACGTCGTCGTCGGCGACTCGCCGGGCAGCAAGGCCGCCAAGGCCGAACAACTCGGCGTACCGATCCTCGACGAGGCGGCGTTCACCCATCTGCTGGAGACCGGCGAGGCGCCGGACGCCGGGTGACTCAGCCCTCGGCGCGCAACACCGTACTGACGATCCCGGTGAGATAGCCGAGCCGGGCGATCTCCGACGGCCGGAAGTCCGGCCCGCCGATACGCCCGAGCAGCACCGCTCGCGCGCCATCGCCGAGCGGGGCGGCCGCCAGGCGGGTGTCCATGTCCTGCCAGGCCTGGGGCACCCAGCCGGCGGTGGAATCGAGTTGCGCGGCGCGATCGATGGGCAGCCAATCGGCCCGGGTGAGCGGTGTTTCGGGGGCTCCGGAGCTGCCGAACAGCTGCAGCACCCCGTTGCTGGCGCTGGTGATGACCATCGCCCAGGACACCCGCAGAACACGGGGTGCGTTGTCGACGAGCACCTGCAGCTTGTGGTGATCGGCCGTGGCCACCTGATCGACGAGCTCGAGTTCGCGGTGCGTGTCGAGCACACCGGCGTAGGGCCGGATGGAGTCGACCCGCACACCCTTGAGCTTCTCCGCCGCCGTGATCAGGCCATCCGGGAGCGAACCGGGCGCGATGTCGACGACCAGATCGTCGACGGCATAGCCTTCGCCGCGTTCGACCACTTCCAGCGACAGGATGTCGGCGCCCACCGAACCGAGCTGGACGGCGAGCAGTCCGAGACTGCCCGGGCGGTCCTCGAGGTACACGCGCAGCAGGTACGACACGCGGCTCATTGTTGCACCGAGGTGTGACCACCGTGTGACGAGAGGGGGCTTGCCGGGGTGCGACTGCGTGGGGGTGGTGACCATCACCAGCGCTGCGGACTACGGTGATGCAGGTGACCGCAACCCCGCCGCTGCACGGCCTGCACCATCTGACGCTCACGGTGAGCGATCTCGAGGCCTCGGTCCAGTGGTATGTCCGTGTCCTCGGGTTCACAGAGGTCACGCGCGTCCGGGCGGACGGTATGCACAAGTCCTTGCTGAACCGACCGGATCTTCCGCCGATCAGCTTTGTCGCCCACGGTGACTCAGCCGTCGTCGGTGCCTTCGACGAGCATCGGGTGGGTCTGGACCATCTGTCGTTCGCCGTCGCCGACCTCGCCGAACTCCAGCTGTGGGTCAGCGTGCTCGACCAGGAGGGTGTCGCACATGGCGACGTCGCGGCGGGCCGGAGCGGTTCGGTGGTGAGCTTCCGCGACCCGGATGGGATCGCGCTGGAGTTCTACACCCTCGTCTGATCCGGCCATCGTCGAACCCGGCCCCCGCACTGCCGGTGCGAGCGCTGCGTCGACGACGATCGGCGGCGACGATGATGTCATGGCAACCGACGACACAGGCGCCGCAGCAGAACAACCGCAGAGCTCGACTCAGGTCACCGCATCGGTCGCCCGCCGCATCGAGCCGGGCCGTGAGCACGATTTCGTGAGCTGGACCGATGCGGGGATCGCGCTGGCACGAACCTTTCCGGGTTTCCTCGGCGGCGGCTGGCTGCGCAACTCGCGCATCGACAACGAGTACTACGTGGTCTACCGGTTCGCCGACGAGAAGACGATGGACGACTGGGTGTCCTCACCGGTGCGCAAGGCCTGGCTGTCCCGTGGCGAGGGAGTCGCCGTGGAGTATGCGACGCACCGGTTGTCGGGTATCGAAGGCTGGTTCGAGCCGCAGCAGCACCTGACCCAGGCGGTCCGGGTCGCCGGCGCGCCGCCGCCGCGATGGAAACAGGCGATCACGATCTGGCTCGGCTTCTTCCCGATGTTGTTGCTCATCAACCTGGTCGTCGTCAGCCGAATCGACGGGCTCCCGGTGGTGCTCACCACACTCATCGCCACCCTGATCAACACCCCGATCATGGTGTATGTGGTGCTGCCCTGGATCACCGCACGACTGGCACGATGGCTGCACTGACCACCGCGTCACGCGCGCGCGATCGGCTCCCATAGGCTGGTGGGGAAACACGCATGCACTCGGCGAGAAAGGACCTGGCATGTCCAGCGGATCGGAGTCGGCCATCTCCCGGGAGGAGGTCGCGCACCTGGCTCGGCTGTCCCGGTTGGCGCTGACCGATGAGGAACTCGATCAGTACGCGCAGCAGCTCGACTCGATCCTGGCCCACGTGGCGCAGGTGTCGGAGGTGGCCGCCGATGAGGTACCCGGCACCGCACATCCCGCCGAGCTGGCCAACGTGCTGCGCCCCGACGTCGTGGTCCCCGGCCTGACCACCGATCAGGCGCTCTCCGGTGCGCCTCGTGTCGAACAGGACCGGTTCGCCGTCCCGCAGATCCTCGGGGAGGAACAGTGACATCAGCCCGCACCGCCGGCGAGATCACCGGACTGTCGGCCGCCGACCTCGCCGCCAAGATCTCGGCGCGCGAGCTGTCATCGGTGGAGGCCACCCAGGCCCACCTGGACCGGATCGCCGAGATCGACGACGATCTGGGTGCCTTCCTGCACATCAGCGGTGCAGAAGCGCTGGTCGCGGCCAAGGCCGCCGACGACGCGATCGCCGGTGGCGAGGCGCCCTCACCGCTCGCCGGTGTCCCGATCGCGCTGAAGGACGTGTTCACCACCACCGACGCGCCGACCACCTGCGGCTCCAAGATCCTCGAGGGTTGGGTGCCGCCGTACGACGCCACCGTGACCGAGCGGCTGCGCGCGGCGGGGATCCCCATCCTGGGCAAGACCAACATGGACGAGTTCGCCATGGGCAGCTCGACCGAGAACTCCGCATATCAGCTGACCCGCAATCCGTGGGACACCGACAAGATCCCCGGGGGCTCGGGCGGCGGCAGCGCTGCCGCGCTCGCCTCATTTCAGGCGCCGCTGGCCATCGGCACCGACACCGGCGGCTCGATTCGGCAGCCGGCCGCGGTGACCGCGACGGTGGGCGTGAAACCCACCTATGGCACGGTGTCGCGCTACGGACTGGTCGCCTGTGCATCCTCTCTCGACCAGGGTGGCCCGTGCGGGCGGACCGTGCTCGACACCGCGCTGCTGCACTCGGTCATCGCCGGCCACGATCCGCGTGACTCCACGTCCATCGACGCGCCCGTCCCCGACGTGGTCGCGGCCGCGCGCTTCGGTGCCGAGCAGGATCTGAGTGGCGTTCGGATCGGAGTCGTCACGGAGCTGCAGGGCGAGGGCTATCAGTCCGGAGTCCTGGAGTCGTTCCGGGCGGCTCTGGGGGTCCTGACCGATCGCGGGGCCGAGGTCGTCGAGGTGTCCTGCCCGCACTTCACCTATGCCCTCGGCGCCTACTACCTGATCCTGCCGTCGGAGGTGTCGTCGAACCTCGCCCGTTTCGATGCGATGCGCTACGGCCTGCGCATCGGCGACGACGGTGCCCACAGCGCCGAAGAGGTGATGGCGATGACCCGCGACGCCGGCTTCGGCCCGGAGGTCAAGCGGCGCATCATGATCGGCACCTACGCGCTCTCCTCGGGCTACTACGACGCCTACTACGGCCAGGCCCAGAAGGTGCGGACGCTGATCGCCCGCGACTTCGCCGCCGCCTACGAGCAGGTCGACGTCCTGGTGTCGCCGACGACCCCGACGACGGCGTTCGCGTTGGGGGAGAAGGTCGACGATCCGCTCGCGATGTACCTGTTCGACCTGTGCACCCTGCCGGTGAACCTCGCCGGAGTCGGCGCGATGTCGGTGCCGTCCGGTCTGTCCGCGGACGACGGCATGCCGGTCGGGCTGCAGATCATGGCTCCAGCGCTGGCCGACGACCGGCTCTACCGGGTGGGCGCGGCCTACGAGGTGGCCCGCGGTCCGATCGAATAGCGCGTCACGAGGACGGGCTGCCGACACCCTGTTCTGGTCCGTAGCGGTGGCCGACGCCGGGTGCGCCGTCGAGCGATCCGAGCAGATCGACCGAGGTCTGCAGAAATCCGATCAGCGGCAGCCAGAGCGGTTGTGGTGTGCGGCGGCCGACGATACGGGTGTCGGCCATGTGTCGGGGCGGCCGCCAGAGCACTGACCACGACCATCGCGGAATCGGGTCGGAATCGTTGGCGATCACGACGCGGGGGGAGCCGGCCCCGGGGTGCTCGGCCACCGCGTCACCCGGAATCCCCACGAGCACCGTCTCGGTGAGTGCGCCCGGACGTGTCCGGTCCGCCCACACGCGGGCGGTCTCGGCGCCCACGGCACCCAGGCTCTGTCCGTAGACATGGACTTCCGGTCGGCGCGCCGGCGGGCGGGCACCGATACGGTCGAGCACCTCCCGCAGCAGCGCGGTCGCCGTGTGCCCGGCCGACGACCGGTCGGCGACGAACGTCTGCCACGACGGCCGAGCCGAATACTGCATCGCCACCACCGTGACGTCGCCCCCGAATCGGCGACGGTAGCCGGCCACCGCGGCGGCGTCCACCCACCCCGAACCGGTCGGTACGGCGATCACCACGGCGCGGCGGTCGAGACCGCCGGCACGTACCCAGCGGGTGACGAGGTCGGCACTGCGCTGCGCTGCGGCATCCCGGTGGAGAGCAGACATGTCGTCGTTCTGGGCATTGGAGTCGTTCTGGGCATAGAAGATGCCCGCGGGTACGTCGGGTGTCTGATCGGCGGGGTCGTCGGCCTGCGCCGCGGGCAGGAAGCCGGCGAGCAGGGCGACGGTCATCGCCACGACCAGCGCCGTGATGCGGGGCAGCCACACAATCGCCACGAAGGCCAGCAGACCTCCGGTGACCGACACGGCCGCCCACCCCGGTCCCACCGCGGGAGCGCCGAGGGCGTCGCGCAGCCCGTTCTGCCAGGACATGCTGAGAAGGGCTGCGCAGCATGCGAACCCGAGCGATCCCGCGCCGGCGGCGACGATCGTGGCGGGCCGGGCCGGCGATCTCCGGGTGGCCATCAGCACGGACGCGGTGACGACGGCGACGCACCCCGCCGTCACAACCGCCGACACCATCGCCGACCGGGGCAACCCGGAGGGCCACAACGCCGCGGTCGCGGCCAGCGCCGCAGCCACCGAGACGATCGGATGCGGCCCGCAACGGCCGCGCGCGGTCACCGGCCACCGCCCGCGTGCAGAACCGCCCACCCGCGGCCGACCCCGGACGTCACGATCTCCGCGGTCGATTCGTCGGCCGTCGGTGGACCGTCGAACTGCCGCCAGGTGTTCACGCGCAGCCCGAGTTCGGCCGCGGTGGCGGCCAGCTGACACGCCGGAGACGTACAGGCCGCGCGCATCCGCTCGATCAGCATCCGATCCAGCCGCAGGCGCGCCCAGCCGCCGAGCCGATGACCGGACCGGTCGGCGAATCGCAGGACGTCGTAACCGAAGTCGTGGGCCCGGCACAGCACCTCGAAGCGGTGCGGCAACGGGATCGGCGACGAACACCCGCCGTGCGGATCCACCGGGTAGCCGGCACGCAGCTGCGGGCGATAGCCGAATGCCGCGGAGAACTCCGCGGGCACCTCGGCAGCCGCGCGTTCCGGCCGGCCGCTGGTCAGATCCCACACGATCCGGCCCGCAGGGGTCGAGATGTCGTGCGGTGTCGGGTTGCTCTCGGCTGGCTCCCGATGACCCTCCACGACATTCGGGGAGGCCTCCGCCGGTGCCGTCGAAAGTCCGAGAAGTAATGCGGCCGAAGCGAAACCGGCGACGATTCGGGTTGCGGTGCGGGTGGGCCCGCGAGGCTGTCGGGTCATGGATTCGACGCTAGGAATCGGCGTCGCGGTCCCACATCGGCCGCTGCGGTGAACGCCGTGCCCGTCGCGGGATCGCAATGTGCTGCGCGTTCTCACCCCGCCGGCCGAAGGGGGAATCCCCCGAAAGTATGAGGACGTGTGGTGGGTGCGCGTCCTACGGTGAGTGGCGAGGTGATGACGATGTTTCGTGGGGTGAGATCGCTGTCGGGTCGGGTGGCGACACTGGTGGCGCGAGAGATCGCCGAGCATCCGGCGGCGCGTGACCCGGCTGTTCAGCGCTACGTCCGTTCGCCGATGAACTGGTTTTTCCTGTTCGCGGCGACTGTGCTGTTCGCGGTGTCATGGCCGACGCTGTCGCTGACCCATTCGATACCTGCCTACGCCCAGCCGGTCGTGGCGGCCTTCGCCTCGTTCCCCCTCGCCTTCGCATTCTCTGCGCCGGTGGCCGGTTGGGCCGTGTCGGTGGTCTCGGCGCAGCTGATCGGTCTGCTGGTGCCGACGGTCAACGGCTGGCCGTGGTCCATTCAGGTCACGCACATCATCTCGTTGGTGGTGCTGACCTTCGCGGCCTGTCTGCGGTGCCCGTTGCGCTGGATTCCGGTGGTGTGGATCAGCACCTCCATCGTCTTCGTACTCGGCGCTCCCGCCGACGCGCGGGCCGGCTGGGCATTCGGGTTGGCGTTCGGCGCCGTGGTCATCGGCCTGATCCGAATCCTGGCCAGTTCGCGCCGCCAACTCGCCGCCAGCACCGAGCAGAAGCAGGTGGTCGAATCCCAGAAGGCCATCCTGCAGGAGCGGACTCGCATCGCGCGAGATCTGCACGACGTGGTGGCGCACCGGATGTCGGTGGTGGTGGTGATGGCGCAGACCGCGCGGTATCGGTTGGCGGACGTGAGTGACGAGGCGGCTGCGGAGTTCGAGGCGATAGCGGTGTCGGCTCGTGCGTCACTCGACGAGGTGCGCCAGATGCTCGGCGTGCTCCGTACCGATGGCGAGTCGCCGGCCGCACCGAATCCGGGCCTCGACGACCTCCCGTCGCTGGTCGGGCAGACCCGACTGACCGGCGCCACGGTGGATCTCGTCGACTCGGTTGTTCATGAGAAGATAAGTGCCACAGCGGGTGTGGTCATCTATCGGATTGTGCAGGAGAGCCTGGCGAATGCGACGCGGCATGCGCCGGGGTCGTCGGTGGAGATCACCGTGCTCCCGGCGCACGCCGGGGTCACCGAGGTGTGTGCACGCAACACCGCGCCCACCGCCGAACCGGTGTGTCTGCCGGGTGTGGGCGCCGGCATCGTGGGCATGACTGAGCGCGCCGCAGCGGTGGGCGGAGTGCTCACCGCCGAGCCCACCGCGGACGGCGGATTCCAGGTGCGTGCACTCATCCCGGACAACGCCGGCCATCGCGTCGACGCCGTCGGCTCGGCGGTGGGCGTGAGCGAATAGGCTGTCCGCGTGGCTGTCACGGTGGTGGTTGTCGACGATCAGGCGATGGTGCGCCAGGGCTTCTCGGCTCTACTCGGCGCGCAGGCCGATATCTCTGTCCTCGGCGACGCCGCCGATGGCGTCGCCGCAGTCGAACTCTGCGCCCGCGTCCGGCCGGACGTGGTGTTGATGGACGTACGCATGCCTCGCAAGGACGGACTGCGTGCCGCCGAGGAAATCCTCCGCGCGTCGTCGGGACGCGATGAAGTGACGCGGGTGCTGATGTTGACGACCTTCGACATCGACGACTACGTGTACGAGGCCCTGCGGATCGGTGCATCGGGCTTCATGCTCAAGGACGCACCCGCCGACGAACTCGTCCGCGCCGTCCGGGTCGTCGCGGCGGGTGAGGCATTGTTGGCGCCATCGGTGACCCGACGCCTCATCGAGGAGGTGACCTCGCGCAGATCGCGCACACCGCACAGCCGCGCGGCCGACCGACTCACGCCGCGGGAACGTGAGGTTCTCGATCTCGTCTCCGACGGGAGGTCGAACGGCGAGATCGCCGGGCACCTCTACGTCTCCGAACAGACCGTCAAGACCCACGTCAGCAGCGTGCTGAACAAGCTGGGTCTGCGGGATCGAGCCCAGGCGGTGGTCTTCGCCTACGAGAACGGACTGAAGTGAGCGGAGCGCAAAGTTCACCTGCCGATGCGCCGGTACGCGCGCGACACCCGGCGCGGGTCGGCCCGGGCCACTAGATTGAACGGGGTACGTGTCAGGGTTGGTCGACAGGAAGGTCTCGGGGCGATGGCCAAGAGGTTCGGCATTCTCACCAGCGGCGGTGACTGCCCTGGACTGAACGCGGTGATCCGCGGCGCAGTACTCAAGGGCGAAACCGTCTATGGACACGAGTTCGTCGGCTTCAAGGACGGCTGGTACGGGCTGGTGTACGGCGACATCATGGAGCTCAATCGCTCCACGGTCCGTGGTTTGTCCCATGAAGGCGGAACGATTCTGGGAACCAGCCGCTTCGGGCCGTACCAGGAACCCGACGGTGGCGCGGAGAACATCAAGAAGGTCATGAAGAACCTCGGCATCGATGGCGTGATCGCCATCGGCGGGGAGGGTACGGCCTCGGCGTCACGGCGACTGTACGAGGACGGCATCAACATCGTCGGCGTCCCCAAGACCATCGACAACGATCTCGACGCCACCGACTACACCTTCGGTTTCAACACCGCGGTCGAGATCGCCACCGAGGCCATCGACCGACTGCGCACCACCGGCAACTCGCACAAGCGGTGCATGGTCCTCGAGGTGATGGGACGTCATGCCGGCTGGATCGCCCTCTACTCCGGGATCGCCGGGGGAGCGCACGCGATCCTCATCCCCGAACAGCCGGAAAGCCTCGACCAGATCTGCGCCTGGGTCACCCACGTCAAGAACCGTGGTCGCGCCCCGATGGTGGTCGTCGCCGAGGGATTCAAGTTCCCGGACATGGGCGAGGCGTACTCGGTGAAGGGGCTGGACGGGTTCAATCGTCCGCGCCTCGGCGGTATCGCCGAGGTGCTCGCCCCCCTCATCGAGGAACGGACCGGGATCGAGACCCGGGCCACGGTGCTGGGGCACATTCAGCGCGGTGGTGTGCCGACCGCATTCGACCGGGTCCTCGCGACCCGCCTCGGGATGGCGATCACCGACCTGTGCGCCGACAAGGGGTGGGGCAAGATGGTGGCGCTCAACGGCACCGACATCGTCCGGGTCGACTTCTCCGACGCGCTGGCCAATCAGAAGTCGGTGCCCGCCGACCAGTACCAGGAGATCCGGGTCATCTTCGGCTGAGTCAGACCGCCGGTGGCTGCGTCGGGTAGGGCACGGGCGACGGTGGCACCACCGGTTCGCGCGGGATGATCAACCAGAGGACCAGGTAGAGCAGCACCTGTGGGCCGGGCAACAGGATCGAGGCCACGAACAGCACCCGGATGACGGTGACGTCCCAGCCGAAGCGCTTGGCGATGCCGCCGCACACCCCGCCGAGCCAGGCGTCGTCGCGCGAACGCATCAGTCGGGTGGAACCCGGAGTTGTGGTGGTCATGGGTCTTCCTTTCGTCTGAAGTCCACGCTACGGATCGCCGGTCACGGCGTCATCGGGGAAGACCCTGAATCGAACCCGGGTTCGTGCAGCGTGTCCGACGACCCGCGCAGCCGCCGGATCGGCGGAGCAATAAGATGGCAGCCATGACTGCCGCTGCCACCGAACTGCTCGACTACGACCAGGTCATCGCAGAGTTCGACCCCGTCCTCGGCCTCGAGGTGCACGTCGAACTGGGCACCGAGACCAAGATGTTCTGCGGCTGCCCGACCGCCTTCGGGGCGGAACCCAACACCCAGGTGTGTCCGGTGTGCATCGGGCTGCCGGGATCGTTGCCCGTCGCGAACGTCAAGGCCATCGAGTCGGCGATTCGGATCGGGTTGGCGCTCAACTGCAGCATCCGGCCCTCGAGTGTGTTCGCACGGAAGAACTACTTCTATCCCGATCAGCCGAAGAACTATCAGATCTCCCAGTACGACGAACCGATCGCCTTCGACGGGTTCCTGGAGGTGCTGCTGGGAGACGGCACGCCGTGGCGGGTGGAGATCGAGCGGGCGCACATGGAGGAGGACACCGGAAAGTCCCTCCACATCGGCGGATCCGGCCGCATCCACGGGGCCAGTCATTCGCTGCTCGACTACAACCGGGCCGGCGTTCCGCTGGTGGAGATCGTGACCAAGCCCATCGTCGGGGCGGCCGAGCGCGCACCCGAGGTCGCCCGCGCGTATGTGTCGGCGCTGCGCGATCTGCTCAAGGCACTCGACGTCTCGGACGTGCGGATGGATCAGGGGTCGCTGCGCTGCGACGCCAATGTTTCGCTGATGCGCAAGGACGCGACGGAGTTCGGCACCCGCACCGAAACCAAGAACGTCAACTCGCTCAAGAGTGTCGAGGTGGCGGTGCGCTACGAGATGCAGCGGCAGGCCGCGCTGTTGCTCGCCGGTGGTGAGGTGGTGCAGGAGACCCGACACTTCCACGAGGCGGACGGCACCACCTCGCCGGGACGGCGCAAGGAGACCGCAGAGGACTACCGCTACTTCCCGGAGCCCGATCTGCCGCCGGTGGCCCCGGACCCGTCGTGGATCGCCGAGTTGGGCACCACGCTGCCGGAGATGCCCTGGGTGCGGCGTGCCCGTATCCAGGAGGAATGGGGTGTCTCCGACGAGGTGATGCGTGACCTCGTCAACGTCGGCGCGATCGACCTGGTCATCGCCACCGTGGACGCCGGTGCCGGCGTGGAGGCCGCCCGCGGCTGGTGGGTGTCGTTCCTCGCGCAGCAGGCGAACACACGGGGCACCGAACTCGCCGACCTGCCGATCACCCCGTCACAGGTCGCCACGATCATCGGTCTCGTCGACGAGGGCAAGCTCACCACCAAACTCGCCCAACAGGTGGCGGTGGGTGTGCTCGACGGGGAGGGTGAGCCCGAGCAGGTCGTCGCCGACCGCGGGCTCGAGGTGGTGCGTGATGACTCGGCGCTGCAGAAGGCCGTCGACGAGGCGCTCGTCAACAACCCCGACATCGCCGACAAGATCCGCGGCGGCAAGGTGGCCGCAGCCGGGAAGATCGTCGGCGACGTGATGAAGGCCACGCGGGGTCAGGCCGACCCGGCGCGGGTCAAGGAACTCGTCCTCGCCGCCTGTTCCTGAGTCCGTCAGGTCCGGTCTTCGGTCGACGACGGTGGTAGCCAACGCACCACCCGGTCATCGGTGCTGACCGGGGTGCCCGAGGTCCGGTTCACCGTCGCGAATTGGAGGACCCCGTTGTCCAACGCCGTCATCCGGCCCAAGGCGCCGTAGCGCTTCTCCAACACGACGGCAGGTGGAGTGATCGCCGGCTTCTCCCGGGTCGGCTCGTTGAGCGCCTCGATGTGCTGAGTGCGGGTGGTGGACACGAAGATCGCGCCGGAGGTGACCGCGCAGCCGGCGATCTGCGGGCGGTCGGGCCACGTCCACAACACCTTCGGACCGGACGGCTCCAGCACCTGGATGCGATCCTCGGTGGCCGTCTGGTCGGCGACATAGAGCGACCCGGTCGTCGTGCTCGGGCACAGCGACACATTCGAACCGAAGCCCGAGGCGAGGATGCGCGGGGGCGGGTTGGCACCCGAGCCCAGCGACGTCACCGACAAGACCTTGCCCGCCAGCGACGCGGGGTCCGCCGCCGCGGCCGGGTTGCCGGCGTTGCCGGTCGCGACGACCAGCTCTGTCGGGGAGCGGAAGAACATCGCGCCCATGTTGCCGGTCGCGCCCTTGGGGATGCCGACGAGAATCGGTTTCGGCACGTCGTTGGGTGCCAGCCGCACGACGCGGTTGTCCGACGCGGTCGTGATCAGCGCGTAGATCAACCGGTCCTGGTCGTAGGTGGGGGAGAACGCGAAATCGATCAGTCCACCGTCGCCCGCCGCATCCACCGGCGCCGTCGCCAGAACACGCTGCGGCCCATAGCGTTTGGTGGTGACGATCTTTCCGGTGGTGCGCTCGGCCACCACCGTCACCTCGCCCTGGTCGTCGCCCGGCATCACCGCGGCGGTGGATTGCAGGCAGGTGGCGATGACCGCCGGATCCGGGTCCACGCACGGGCCGGGCGGCGGTGGCACCGGCGGCTCGGTGGGGGAGGGACGAGGCTGTTGCTGCTGTGCCGGCGATTCGTTGTTGGCGCTCCAGGCACCGGCATCCTTCGCACGATCCTGCTCGGTGAAGTCGGCGCATCCGCTGGTGCCCAGCACCAGCAGACCGAGGGCCGCCGCGGCGATCATGCCGCGGGTGTGCGTCGATGCGGCCGACCGTCCACGGTTTCGTCCTGCCGTCGGCCACCCCATGCGCATGGACCCCAGGGTAGGCGATCGTTTCCGACTCACCGCGCGCTGCTCGACGCGCCCCGCGGTGACTGCGCCTACAGTCGGAACCGTGAGCGAACGTGACCCGGCCGCAGGCGGCGGCTCCAGTCCGTACGACGAACCGACGGGCGAGATCGATCTCGGTGCGGTCGCATCCCAGCGACGTCGACAGGTCCCCAGCGAGGAGCGTGACACCTTCTACGACCGGCACGCGGCGGCCGGCCGCAAGCGGGTCGACGACCTCGATGACGTCGAACCCGACGAGGTGGCGACCCGACGCTTCGCGCCACCGGCGGGCGAGACCGAGTCGATGCCGACCGAGTCGGCGCCGACCGAATCGATGCCGACCGAATCGATGCCGACCGAATCGATGGCGGCCGCCCCGACGCCGGCGACCGAGGCGATCGACCGAAGGCCGGCGGGTGCGGTCGACCGGCCGCCGCCGGCCGAGGAGGACGCCACCACACCGTTTGCCGCGCCGACCTCGGCCGGCGCGGCAGATCCGACCCCGCCCACCACTGCGTTCAACGCGGAAACGGCACCACCGACGACCGCGTACGCAACGGACACCTCGGTGGTCGGTGACCCCGACACCTACGCGGCTGCGGACAGCTACCCGACCAGCGATGAGCGTCTGCGTTCGGTGGAAGAGGATCTCGCCGAGTCCGAACGACGAGCTCGTCGGGGCACCCTTGATCTCGGCCTGCTGCTGTTGCGGGTCGCGGTGGGGCTGATCGCGATGGCGCACGGGGCACAGAAACTGTTCGGCTGGTGGAACGGTCCGCGACTGTCGGGTTTTCAGGACATGCTGGTCAACGCGCCCAATCCGGCGATCGGCTTCGGTACCGACGCCGCCCGGCCCCTGGCCATCCTGGGTGCGCTCTCGGAGACCCTCGGCGGATTGATGCTGGTGATCGGGCTGTTCACGCCGTTGGCCGCCTCAGCAGTGCTCGGCGTGATGCTGGTGGCCGCGGCCTACAAGGCGACGCTGGCCGGCGGCGTGTGGTTCTTCGCTGCCGGTGGCGCGGGCGCCGGGATCGAGTACGAACTGCTGCTGGCGGTGTGTGCGGGCGTCATCATCCTGACCGGGCCGGGCCGGATCTCGGTGGATGCTCCGCGGGGCTGGGCGCGTCGCCCCTCCTGGGGTTCGCTGGCCCTGCTGATCGTCGGGGTGGGTGCCGCGGTCGCGGTGTGGCTGCTGTTCAACGGGACCAACCCGTTCGAGTCGCCCGGCAACCCGACCGGCTGACGAACGCGGGACCGGCGGCGGGGTGGACGTGACCGGGTGTGCTGCGGTCCCTCAGTCGACGACGCGCACCGCGCCCCGATCGGCCGAGGTGGCCAGCTTCGCGTAGGCACGCAGTGCGGTGGTGACCGGTCGCTGTCGGTCCTTGGGCTGCCACGGTCGTTCGGACGCCTCCATCTTCGCGCGGCGCTCGGCCAACACGTCGTCGTCGACGAGCACCTCGAGGCGACGGGTCCGGACGTCGATCACGATCGGGTCGCCATCCTCGACGAGCCCGATCGCGCCGCCCGATGCCGCCTCGGGCGACATGTGTCCGACCGAGAGCCCCGACGACCCGCCGGAGAACCGGCCGTCGGTGATCAACGCGCACTTACGACCCATGCCGGTGCCCTTCATGAAGGCGGTGGGGTGCAGCATCTCCTGCATACCGGGTCCACCGGCGGGCCCTTCATACCGCACCACGAGCACCTCGCCGGCCTGGATGGTCTTCGACAGGATCACCTGCACGGCGTCCTCTTGGCTCTCCACGACGCGCGCCGGCCCCTGGAAATGCCAGAGTTCCTCGTCGATCCCCGCCGTCTTGAGCACGGCGCCGTCGGGCGCCAGATTGCCGCGCAGGACACACAGTCCGCCCTCGACGGTGTAGGCGTGCTCGAGATCGCGGATACAACCGCCGGCCGCATCGGTGTCCAGTGACGTCCATCGGTTCGCCGTGGAGAACGGGGTGGTGGTCCGTACACCGCCAGGCGCCGCGTGGAACAGCTCGACGGCCGCGTCGATGGCCGCGCCGCCGCGGATGTCCCAATCATCGAGGAACTGCCCGATCGTCGGGCTGTGCACGGTCGCGGCGGTGTCGTCGAGCAGACCGGCCCGGCGCAGTTCGCCCAGGATCGCGGGAATTCCACCGGCGCGATGCACGTCCTCCATGTGGTAGTCGGAGTTCGGTGAGACCTTCGACAGGCACGGCACGTTGCGACTGATCTCGTCGATGGTGGCGAGGTCGAAGTCGGTGACCTCGCCCTCCTGTGCGGCGGCAAGGATGTGCAGGACCGTGTTGGTGGAGCCGCCCATCGCGACGTCGAGCGCCATCGCATTGCGGAATGCGGTAGGGGTGGCGATGTTACGGGGCAACACCGAACTGTCGTCGTCGCGGTACCAGCGCAGGGCCGCCTCGACGATCACGGTGCCGGCACGCTCGAACAGCGCGCGGCGGGCCTCATGGGTGGCCAGCGTGGATCCGTTGCCGGGCAAGGCCAGGCCGAGGGCCTCGGTGAGACAGTTCATCGAGTTCGCGGTGAACATGCCCGAGCACGATCCGCAGGTGGGGCATGCCGATCGCTCGACCTCGGACAGGCCCTGTTCGTCGACGGCACTGTTCGCCGACGCCGAGATCGTGGTGATGAGGTCCGACGACGGGTGGGCGACATCGCCGACCACCACGGCCTTGCCGGCCTCCATCGGTCCACCCGACACGAACACCGTCGGGATGTTCAACCGCATCGCGGCGTTGAGCATGCCGGGAGTGATCTTGTCGCAGTTGGAGATACACACCAGTGCATCGGCGGTGTGGGCGTTGACCATGTACTCGACGGAGTCGGCGATGATCTCGCGACTCGGCAGCGAGTAGAGCATTCCGCCGTGCCCCATCGCGATTCCGTCGTCGACGGCGATCGTATGGAACTCACGCGGCACCCCGCCCGCCGCGCGCACCGCGTCGGCGACGATCTCGCCGACGTCCTTGAGATGCACGTGGCCGGGTACGAATTGGGTGTAGGAGTTGGCGATGGCCACGATCGGCCTACCGAAGTCGTCGTCTGTCATGCCGGTGGCGCGCCACAACGAGCGGGCACCCGCTGCTTCGCGTCCGACGGTGGTGGTGGCAGACCTCAGAACTGGCATCGCGATTTCCTCGTGTCGACATTCCGCCTGGGCTCGGGCGGATGAGTGAACGCCCACAGCCGGGGCAGTTCACGAGGAACGAGGCTACTCCGCCCCGACCAGCACGAACAAAACGGTTCAGCCGGTTTGGTTCTCGTCGTCGGCGGCCGCCGCGGCATAGGGATCGGGGATGCGGCCACGGCTGGCCGCCGAGAGCCGGGGCAGGTCGGCGAAGGTGATGGCAGGCAGTCGGACCCGCGTGCCGTTGACCAATACCGCCCGCACCGAACTCCATCGGGGGAACTGCAGGCCATCGATCTCGCTCCACGGGACCTCACGGGTGGAGAAGGTGTGCACGGCTCGCAGGCCGTCCTCGGTCACGATGGTCCGGATCCGGACGATCCACCAGCCCAGCAGTACGGGCAGGACGAGGGTCCAGCCCAGCCAGACCAGCGACGCACCGGCGAGGATCACGGTGACGACGAACATCATCGGCACCGCGAAGTAGGCGAGACGTTGAATCCGGAACGTCTGCGGCAGTTCGACGGCGGGTGCATCATGAGAGGCGGGCGATGGAGTTGACACACGACTATTGTCTCACTTCACGCATCCCGTCGATTCACCAGTGTGTTCCCACGATGTGGGATGCCGATGGGCGCGGTTTGACTCTTGACACGCGCCGGTCCTACCGTGAAGGCGTGATGCAGCATCAGATTCTCGTAGTACTCGGCCGGCGCGTCGTCGCCTGACGGGTCACTTCGTAGACCTCCAGCATCGACGCGCCACCCTCGAACAGCTCAGCTGTCGGGGGTTTTTTCTTGTCAATTGAACGAACACCAGAGCAAAAGGATCGTGCAGTGAGCGCACCAACAGCACGTACCGACGACGCGCGGGGAACCGCGCGCGAAGCGGCGCCGCGTCAACAGTCACCAGCGGGCGGGAATCTACGCGCCGTAGGTCAGCACACGGTTGCTCCCGAACGCGTCAGCGGGGCGCAATCAGTGGTTCGTTCGCTCGAGGAACTCGGCGTCGAGATCGTCTTCGGCATCCCGGGCGGAGCCGTTCTGCCCGTCTACGACCCGCTGCTCGACTCAGCGAAGGTGCGTCACGTCCTGGTGCGCCACGAGCAGGGTGCGGGCCACGCGGCCACCGGTTACGCGCAGGTCGCCGGACGTGCCGGCGTCATGATGGCCACGTCGGGTCCCGGCGCGACCAACCTGGTCACCCCGCTGGCCGACGCGCAGATGGACTCGGTCCCGGTGGTCGCGATCACCGGCCAGGTGGGTCGCGCGCTCATCGGTACCGACGGCTTCCAGGAGGCCGACATCTCCGGCATCACCATGCCGATCACCAAGCACAACTTCCTGGTGAACAACCCCGCCGACATCCCGCGGGTGATCGCCGAGGCATTCCACATCGCCGAGAGCGGCCGGCCTGGTGCGGTCCTCGTCGACATCCCCAAGGACATCCTGCAGAGTCAGACCACCTTCTCCTGGCCGCCGCAGATCGACCTGCCCGGCTACCGTCCGGTGACCAAGCCGCACGGCAAGCAGGTGCGCGAGGCCGCACGGCTGATCCAGTCGGCCAAGGCGCCGGTGCTCTACGTCGGTGGCGGTGTCATCAAGGCCAATGCGGCCGAGGAACTGCGAGAGCTGGCCGAGCTGACCGGCATCCCGGTGGTCACCACGTTGATGGCGCGCGGTGCATTCCCGGACAGTCACTCCCAGCATCTGGGTATGCCGGGTATGCACGGCACCGTCGCCGCGGTCGCGGCGCTGCAGCGCAGCGATCTGCTCATCACCCTCGGCGCCCGCTTCGATGATCGGGTGACCGGTCAGCTGTCGTCGTTCGCGCCCGACGCGAAGGTGATCCACGCCGACATCGATCCGGCCGAGATCGGTAAGAACCGGCACGTGGACGTGCCGATCGTCGGCGATTGCAAGGCGGTCATCGGCGACCTCCTCGAGACGATCCGCAACGAGCGCGCAACCACCACCGAGGCGCCGGACCTGTCGACGTGGTGGCGGTACCTCGACGGCATCCGGCGCACGTATCCACTGAGCTACGACCGTCAGGCCGACGGCTCGGTGTCGCCGGAGTTCGTCATCTCGGCCATCGGCAAGGCCGCCGGGCCCGACGCGGTGTACTGCGCAGGCGTCGGGCAGCACCAGATGTGGGCCGCGCAGTTCATCTCCTATGAGAAGCCACGGACCTGGCTCAACTCGGGCGGTCTGGGCACCATGGGCTATGCCGTGCCGGCAGCGATGGGCGCCAAGGCCGCCGCGCCGGACACCGAGGTGTGGGCCATCGACGGTGACGGCTGCTTCCAGATGACCAACCAGGAGTTGGCCACCTGCGCGATCGAGGGCATTCCGATCAAGGTCGCCCTGATCAACAACGGCAATCTGGGCATGGTTCGCCAATGGCAGACGCTGTTCTACGAGGAGCGCTACTCCAACACCGACCTGGCGACGCACTCGCGTCGCATCCCGGACTTCGTGAAGCTCGCAGAGGCGTTGGGCTGTGCGGCATTCCGGGTGGAGAACGAAGCCGACGTCGACGAGGTGATCGCCAAGGCCCGCGAGATCAACGACCGGCCGGTCGTCATCGACTTCATCGTCGGTGCCGACGCGCAGGTGTGGCCGATGGTCGCCGCGGGTACCGGCAACGACGAGATCATGGCGGCGCGCGACATCCGCCCGCTCTTCGACGATGACGAATCCGCCTCGGTCGACACCCCGGAGATCCATGAGGCCATGGGCCGCACGGATGCCGCGGTGCTGGCCGCTTCCGCAGACAAGAAGGACGAGCAGTGAGCACCACCCATACCCTCAGCGTTCTGGTCGAGGACCGGCCCGGCGTGCTCGCCCGTGTCTCGGGCTTGTTCTCGCGGCGCGGCTTCAACATCGAGTCGCTCGCCGTGGGACCGACCGAGCTGAAGGGGATGTCGCGGATGACCATCATGGTCACCGTCGACGATTTCCCACTCGAGCAGGTCACCAAGCAGCTCAACAAATTGATCAACGTCATCAAGATCGTCGAACAGGACCCGGAGAGTTCGGTGTCCCGAGAACTGATGATGATCAAAGTGCGTTCGGACTCGGCGGTGCGATCAGAAGTGATCGAGGTGGTGAACCTGTTCCGCGCGAAGGTGATCGACGTCTCGCCGGAATCACTGACCATCGAGGCCACCGGCACGAGTGAGAAGCTCGAGGCGCTGCTGCGGATGCTCGATCCGTATGGCATCCGGGAGATCGCGCAGTCGGGCGCGGTCACATTGGGTCGGGGACCCAAGAGCATGTCGGCCAACCGCTGACACGAACGAATCACAAGAGAAGAAATCGAAGGGAATCCAACTGTGGCGATCGAACTGTTCTACGACGACGACGCCGATCTGTCGATCATTCAGGGCCGCAAGGTCGCGGTGATCGGCTACGGCAGCCAGGGACACGCACATTCGCTGTCGCTGCGTGACTCCGGAGTCGACGTCGCGATCGGCCTGCGCGAGGGCAGCAAGTCGCGCGACAAGGCCGCCGAGCAGGGCCTGAAGGTCATGACCGCCGCCGAGGCCGCTGCCTGGGCCGACGTCATCATGATCCTCGCCCCGGACACCTCGCAGGCGAAGATCTTCACCGAGGACATCGAGCCCAACCTGAAGGATGGCGACGCCATCTTCTTCGGACACGGCCTCAACATCCACTTCGACCTGATCAAGCCTGCCGCCAACATCACCGTGGGCATGGTTGCGCCGAAGGGCCCCGGCCACCTGGTTCGTCGTCAGTTCGTCGACGGCAAGGGCGTGCCCTGCCTCATCGCCATCGACCAGGACCCCAAGGGTGAGGGCCAGGCTCTCGCGCTGAGCTACGCCAGCGCCATCGGCGGTGGCCGTGCCGGCATCATCAAGACCACCTTCAAGGAAGAGACCGAGACCGACCTGTTCGGTGAGCAGGCCGTGCTCTGCGGTGGCACCGAGGAACTGGTCAAGACCGGCTTCGAGGTCATGGTCGAGGCCGGTTACGCGCCGGAGATGGCCTACTTCGAGGTGCTGCACGAGCTCAAGCTCATCGTCGATCTCATGTACGAGGGCGGCATCGCGCGCATGAACTACTCGGTGAGCGACACCGCGGAGTTCGGCGGTTATCTCTCGGGGCCGCGCGTCATCGACGCCGACACCAAGGAGCGGATGCGCGGCATCCTCAAGGACATCCAGGACGGCACCTTCGTCAAACGTCTCGTCGCGAACGTGGAGGGTGGCAACAAGGAACTCGAGGGTCTGCGTAAGCAGAATGCCGAGCACCCGATCGAGGTCACCGGCAAGAAGCTGCGCGATCTGATGAGCTGGGTCGACCGGCCGATCACCGAGACCGCCTGAGCGACTTCACGTCCGTAAGGGTTCTTCCCCCGGGTCTCGTTTCTTCCCCCGTGAACAACGGGAGGAAGAACGGAGACCCGGGGGAAGAACTGTATGAGCGCTCTGACGGTCAGGTTGGGTCCACGGTGGCGGCGCGCTCGTGCGCTACGATCTTGCAGAATCGGGCACTGAACGTACGGGGGAAGTTCGATGGCGGATGCAGAAGTCGATCCAAGCGCTCTGCGCGAATACTCGGTCGCTGTAGACGATGCATCAGGTGCGGTGTCTCGTTCTCGCTTGCCCGATGGATTTCATGATCTCGCTGCATGTATGCCAGGTTCCTCAACTGCCTACGCATCGAACACTTCAGTGCCGGTGCTTCGAGGGGCACTCGATGACCTCGCCGATTACTACTCCGACCTGTCATCAGCGGTCAGGAATGCCGCCGGCGAATTCGAAGGGACCGACGACGACATCGCCGCCAAGCTCCGCGGCGTGCTGGAGTCGAAATGATTCCCAGTCGGCCGGTCTTCCAGACATGGAAAGTCGACCAGCTCGTCGCTTGTGGTGACGACCTGGAAACGAAGGCCGCTGATCTCGACGATCTCGGATCGGGACTCGGTCACAGGATTCGCGCAATGGGACCGGCTGGAGGCCCGAGCGGACATTGGACCGGACTGGCCTATGAGGCGGCAGTCGACGGTGTGGAGCGCGGGGAAGGAAGCGCGCGGGCGGTTTCGAATATTGCCACGTCGAGCGTAGTCGGCATAGAGAAGTACGGACCCGCGCTCGCACATTCCGCGCGTGTCATCAGCGATCTGGTTCGAACCATCGAATCCGGGGACTTGTTTGTCACCGATGACTGGGTCGTGCTGGTCCGGGAAAAGTTGATGTCGCCGGCGATGGCCAAACTCATGGTTCTGGCAGCAACAGGTTTCCAGGATCAGTTGAATCCCAATCTCATGGATCTGGGACATGCCGACTACGACCTAGGCAACTACATTCGTCGACAAATTCAGCTCGCGGACCCGGATTTACCGGATCTGCCTGGCGACGCACACGCGCCCAAGGACTTCACGACCGATGCGTATTCAGACGATAGTCGAGCCGAGGACCCGACCCTAGGTCGAGAGAACCAGCGTAAGAGGCTCGCAGAGCACATGCTGGGCACCGTTGTCGACAAGGAAACAGTTGCCAAGGATGGGACGACGGTGACGACTCTGAGAATGCTGGACGGTAGTCGACAGGTTTATACCGACGCCCATCACGGAGGTAGCGGCGATACGTTCGATCTGTACAACGAGAAGGGGATGCTCATCTCGTCGAGAGTGACGAACTCCGATGGATCGACAACAACGACGCTGATGCGCGAGGGCAAGAGTCCCGTCGTCGTCACCGAGACTCGTGGCAGGCAAGCGACCGCCGAGGTGGATGGCGTGCGGGTGCAGGTTCCGAATTCCGATCAGGTTGCTCAGGCGCTCGCCGGCGGCGGGTTGGCGGCACTCGAACCACACGTCAGTGACGGCCTTCCATATCTCTCTGCAGCACAGGCGGAGAAGTTGCAGGTGGGTGCCAAGGCGGCTGGGCCAGCGCTGAATATCCTCGGCACTGCAGTTGCAGTTGTGGACGCGAAGTCGGGGTACGACAGATGTGTGGCGGGAACCACAGGGGCAGTGACTCTGACGGGCGACCTGGCTGTCAGCGCGATGATGTCCGAAACCGCAGGTGCGGCGAGGCTATTTGGTGTGGGCGCCGTCAGCGGGTTGGTATTCGGAGTGGTCGGTAACCTGGTGGGACAGGCGGTGTGTAAGTGACGGTCCGCAGATTGCTTCCTGTGCCCAGTCGGTGGGGCATAGGATTTTCGAAGGGTGATCGCGGCACCCTTTGCATTTACATCGGATTGTCGGCTGCGATCGGAGCAATCGGTATCGCCGCCGCGATTTCTGGTCAGCTTCTCGGTCTTGTTTGTGCTTCCCTGGTCTCCGTCGGCTTTGTGTTCGAAGCGCTATCTGTACTTCGATCTGTGCGGCGTCGACGCGATAGCCAGGAACTCGATCTAGATTCTGGCGTGCATCTGCGAAAAGGTGTCCTTGTTCTACGCCGCGATACGCTGATTCGCGGCTATGAGATCGCGGCAGCAGCGACGACGGGCCTCGGCTTCTTGATGTTCGCGTATGGCGTGTGGCAGGAGAAGGTAACCGTTCCAGTGGCCGGTATGGGGCAGCTTGGTATCTACTCACCTGTTGCGCTTGTCCTCGGTTCCCTGTACGTCGGTCGAGCCCTCAGGGTTTCACAATCTCAATCTTGCGAGTACGTACTCTCGCCCAGCGGGATCCGACGCGGTCAGACCGGTGTCGCGCGCGAATGGGGAACGATCGGTTGCGCTGTGCCTGCGGTCATCGCAGGAGACAAGAGGATGGGCGCATGGGTGGCCCTCGAGCCCGGTCATCGACGCGATGAATTGCGAGTAGACGAAACTGCGATCGGCGCAACAGCCTCGCTCTGGCTCTTTGACTTCTACATTCGTCATCCGGAACTTCGTGAGGAACTCTCTTCGACAGCCGCGATCGCCCGATTGCGGAATGGTTCGATCGTCGAGGAAGAGTCGCGGTATGTCTGACGCGGACGGCATGCCCCGCGAGTACCTCGAGGTCCTTCGCAGCCTCGCCCTCGACCCCACAATCCGGCCTCTCGTTCGTGAGGCCGTTTTCGATCTGAACTCCGAATCACTCACCGACTCGGTGATACCGATGCCGACTTCGTGGCGTTCGGACGACTACCGATTGTTCTGTGAGGATCGACGGGTTCGTCACGCGGAATTGGCTCGACGAGTCAATCAGGCTGTCGATGATTCGATCGAGTGGGGCGCGCGGACACATCTGGCGGGTGTGCAAACAGAGGAGCGTGAAGCAATCGAGGCGTGGACTCGCGACCAATTCGAGCGTGAGTTGCGCGCGTGGCTGCGCGTCAATCCCTCTGTCACCTATGAGCGCTGATTGCGATTGCACAACTACTCCTCGTAGAAACGACAGCGGCCCCGAGACCATGGTCTCGGGGCCGCTGTCGTGGGTGACGATCAGATCGGGCGGAAGCCGCCGTACTGCGGCAGTGACCCGACCCGCTTGAGGATCGGGGCGATGTTGGTGCCCGTCTCGGGTCCGAGGCAGGCGAGAAAGTAGTAGGCGTTGACCATGCCCACGAGGCGGTCGCCGACAACCACCGGGCTGCCCGAATCGCCCTCGATCACGCACAACTGGCTGAAGTGCACGTCACCGTCGGAGAACCAACTGATGCCGCAGGTGTTGCCGGTGGTGCGGCCCTGCTTGCAGGCGACGGCCGGGAACGCCAGCGGCTTGGTGTCCACGCTGCGGATGGTCAATCCGCGCACGGAGCGCAGCGGCACGACCTTGGCCGGATTGAACTCGATGACCGCGATGTCGAGGTCACTGGCGGAGTACGTGATGGTGCCGGCCTGACCACGGTCCTGGAAGGTCTCGGAGTACACCTTCTGGCCGGGGTTGCCGCAGTGACCGGCGGTGATACCGATCAGCTTGCCGGTGTTGGACTTGCCGATGGTGGTCAGCGTGCACGCTGCCGCGGAATTCCCGCCCTTGAGCACCAGGATTCCCGACCCACCACCGAGATAGATCTTCGCCGGTGCGGCATCTACTGAGCCAGCCCCCAAGCCGGCCAGCACTGTTGCAGCCAGAACAGCCAACAGTGCTGTCAGCTTTCTCATCATCCACTCTCCGCTCATCGATGCGCACAGAATCAACGGCCCCGGAGCCGAGCCCGGGGCCAAGCACACGGTACCGGGCGGTAGCCGCGCGATGCGTGGTGCGGAATCGTCCCGGGGTCGGTTTGCAACCTATCCGTAATGCCGATCACAATCTACCGTGAATTTCCGGGGGTGGACCCGAGCAGCGGATACCGCCTGTAAATCCGACATGCGGCGACGACTAAGCTGTCCGCGGAAGTCCCCGTGGTCGCCTCTGCGCCGCCTGCGGCGATCTCCGCCTTCTCACTGACTTTGGCCCCCGACCATGGAGACTATCGTGACCTCAGCTGGCCGTCCGGTCGTTCTGATCGCCGACAAACTGGCTCCCTCGACCGTCGAAGCGCTCGGCGACGACGTCGAGGTCCGCTGGGTGGACGGCCCCGACCGGCCGAAACTGCTCGAAGCCGTGGCCGACGCCGACGCGATCCTCGTACGCTCGGCCACCACCGTCGACGCCGAGGTGCTCGACGCCGCACCCGGAGTCAAGATCATCGCGCGCGCAGGCGTGGGCCTCGACAATGTCGATGTCCCGGCCGCCACCAAGCGCGGCGTGATGGTGGTCAACGCCCCGACCTCCAACATCCACACCGCCGCCGAACATGCCGTCGCACTGCTGATGTCGGCGGCGCGGCAGATCCCCGCCGCCGACGCCACGCTGCGGGAGCACACGTGGAAGCGCTCGGCATTCAACGGTGTGGAGATCTTCGACAAGACGGTCGGCGTGGTCGGCCTCGGCCGCATCGGCCAGCTCGTCGCCGCGCGGATGGCCGCGTTCGAGACCTCCATCATCGCCTACGACCCGTACGTGTCGCCGGCTCGCGCCGCTCAGCTCGGCATCGAACTGGTCAGCCTCGACGAACTGCTCGAGCGTGCCGATTTCGTCACCGTGCACCTGCCGAAGACGCCGGAGACGTTGGGACTCATCGGCAAAGATCAGCTGGCGCGCACCAAGAAGGGGGTCGTCATCGTCAACGCGGCGCGCGGTGGCCTCATCGACGAGCAAGCACTCGCCGATGCGATCAACTCCGGGCACGTCCGCGGCGCGGGACTCGACGTCTACGCCACCGAGCCGTGCACTGATTCGCCGCTGTTCGAGCTGCCGCAGGTCGTGGTGACCCCGCACCTGGGTGCCTCCACCAGTGAGGCCCAGGATCGCGCCGGCACCGACGTCGCCAAGAGTGTCCGGCTCGCGCTGGCCGGCCACTTCGTGCCCGACGCGGTGAACATCACCGGCGGCGCCGTGGATGAAGAGGTGGCGCCGTGGCTCGAGGTGGCACGCAAGTTGGGCGTGCTGGTCGGTGTCATCAGCAACGAGCCGCCGACCTCGCTCGTCGTCGACGTCCGCGGCGAGCTCGCCGCCAACAACGTGGAGGTCCTCGGCCTCTCGGCACTGCGCGGGCTGTTCTCTGCGGTCCTCGACGAACCGGTCACCTTCGTCAATGCCCCGGCTGTGGCCGCCGACCGCGGCGTGACCAGTGAGGTCACCACCGCGCCGGAGAGCCCGAATCACCGCAGCGTGGTGGACGTGAAGGCCGTCTTCGCCGACGGGTCGGTGCACAACGTGTCGGGCACGCTCACCGAACCGCGCCTGGTGGAGAAGATCGTCAACATCAACGGCCGCAACTTCGACCTGCGGGCCGAGGGCCACAACCTGATCGTCAGCTACGCCGACAAGCCGGGCTCGCTCGGCCGGATCGGCACCCTGCTGGGCAACGCCGACATCGACATCCAGGCGGCCGGTCTGTCGCAGGATGCCGACGGTCCGGGCGCGACCGTGGTGCTGCGCGTCAGCGCGCAACTGTCCGACGATCTCGTCGCCGCCATCGGAGAGGCCGTGGGCGCCACCCTGATCGAGCAGGTGGACCTGTCATGAAGCTGGCCGTCATCGCCGGCGACGGAATCGGGCCCGAGGTCATCGGTGAGGCCATCGGCATTCTCGAAGCCGTCGTCTCCGACGTGTCCACCACCGAGTTCGACCTGGGAGCGCGCCGGTATCACCGCAACGGGGAACTGCTGACCGCCGAGGACCTGGCATCGTTGCGCGAACACGACGCGATCCTGCTCGGTGCCATCGGTGATCCGTCGGTGCCGTCGGGGGTGCTCGAGCGCGGCCTGCTGCTGAACATGCGATTCGCACTCGACCATCACGTCAATCTACGACCGGCCCGCAAGCTGCCCGGGGTGACCTCGCCACTTGCGGGTGATCCGGAGATCGACTTCGTGGTGGTGCGCGAGGGGACCGAGGGGCCCTACACCGGCAACGGCGGTGCGATCCGCGTCGGGACCCCGCATGAGGTCGCCACCGAGGTCAGCGTCAACACCCGCTTCGGTATCGAACGAGTGGTGCGCAACGCCTTCGAACGCGCCCGCGCGCGCCGCAAGAAGCTGACCCTGGTGCACAAGACCAACGTGCTGACCTTTGCGGGTTCGATGTGGAGCCGTACGGTCGCCGACGTCGGCGCCGAGTACCCCGACGTGACGACCGACTACTGCCACGTCGACGCCGCGACCATCTATATGGTCACTGACCCCGGGCGATTCGACGTGATCGTCACCGACAACCTCTTCGGCGACATCATCACCGACATCGCGGCCGCGGTCACCGGCGGTATCGGGCTCGCCGCGTCGGGCAACATCGATGCCACCGGAACGAATCCGTCGATGTTCGAGCCGGTCCACGGCAGCGCCCCCGACATCGCCGGACAGGGCAAGGCCGATCCCACCGCCGCGATCCTGTCGACGGCGCTGTTGCTGGCCCATCTCGGGGAGACCGACGCGGCCGAACGGGTCGAGAAGGCAGTCGCCGACGATCTCGCCGACCGGGGTTCGGAGGCGTTGAGCACCACCGAGATCGGGCGCCGCATCCGCGAACGCGTCTGAACTCCATAGCGCGAACGTCGCGTCAGAGCCCCGCCCGGGAGTCATCCGGGGTGGGGCTCTGGTCGTCTTGGCCCGTGCCGAATCCGGCCGCATTGTTCTATTTGAGATAGAACTATAGGATCAGTGCGTGTTGATCCGTATCGACCCCTCGTCGCGTGTGGCGCTGTACGAACAGATCGCGTCGTCACTTCGCGGCTCGATCGCACGTGAGGAGATCAGGAGCGGTGAGCGGCTCCCGACCGCACGCGATCTGGCGGCGTCGCTCGACGTCAACCTGCACACCGTATTGCGTGCCTATCAGTTGCTCCGCGACGACGGGCTCGTCGAACTACATCGGGGGCGTGGCGCGGTCGTCACTCACGCGGCCGCCGGCGGCGCCGAACTCGCCGATGCCGTGGAGCGGCTGATCCGGGTGGCGCGGCGACTGGGCATGTCGGCCGAGGCGACGGCCGCCGAGATCCACGGGAGGTGGACGCGGTGAGTGTGGACCGGACGAACAGGGGGACATCATGAACAGGAAGGCAAGGATGAACCGGTGGGTGATCGGGGCGCTCGGGATGTTTCCGTCGATGATTGCCGGAGTCGTGGGCTCCCTGCTCGTCGCATCATGGGCCGATGGGTTGCCCGATCCGGTGGCCACGCACTGGGGTGGCGATGGCGCCGACGGCTTCACCAGCGTCGGGGTGGTGATTGCCCTGCCGGCAGTTGTGGGGATCCTCGGTGCCGTCCTCGGGGTTCTGTCGGTGCTGGTGCGCGATCGCGGCGCCGTTCGCCTCACACTCGGAATCGTTGTGGGCGTGGCTGTGTCGACGATCGCCATCATCGTCGGCTCGACCGAGATGCAGCGCGGTCTCGCGGATGCCGGTGACGCCGCCACCCCGACGTGGCAGCTCCTGGTCGGCTGGCTCGTGGGACTCGCGGCGGGCGTCGGAACGGCTGCGCTCGTGCCGAAATGGACGACGGCGGAGCAGCCGGCAGATGTTGGCGAACGGCCCGACGTGGCGCTTGCCCCCGGCGAACGGGCACTGTGGACGCGCGTCGTGACGACGTCCCGCGTGGCGACGTCGATCATCGCCATCGCGCTGATGATCCTGATCTCGGTGGCGCTGCTGGTGCGCTCATGGCCGGTCATCGTCATTGCGGTCGTGGTACTCGTCGTGTCTGTCGCGATGTGGAGTGTGCGGGTGACGGTCGATCGTCGGGGCGTGGCGGTTCGCGGCCGACTCGGCTGGCCGCGCACGGTGATCCCGATGGGGGAGATCGATCATGCCGAGTACGTGCGCGTGCGGGCAGTGCGTGATTTCGGCGGTTTCGGCTACCGGGTGGCGATGCACGGGGACCTGAAGGGAGCCAAGGGTTTCGTGCTCAGGTCCGGGGATGCGCTGCTGATGGTCCGCCGCGGCGGAGCGCGCGACGTCGTCGTGGTGGACGACGCTCGCACCGCCGCGGGGCTGATCAATCGATTTGTCTATCCCGCGGGACGAGGGGAATGGCGATGAGTGGTGTCACCGCGGTCAGCGCGAACGCGATGGGGAAGCCGGACGCGGCGATCACAGCGCCGAGTACAGGGGTGCTCGCCGAGGTGGCCAGGTACTGGGCCGTGTTCTGAATCGCCAGACCGCGCCCGCTCCATGACGGGCCGGCGTATTCGGCGATGGCGGTGAACGCCAAGCCGTTGTCGGCGACCGAGGCGATCGAGGCGATCGCCATCACCAGCGGCGCGACGGGGCTACCCAACCAGTCGGTCAAGGCCAGCGCCAGCGTCGCCACCGCGGCGATCAGGGCGATCATCCGGATCGGACGCATCCGCGAACCCCAGGCATCCGACACCCGGCCCGCCACGATGCGTCCGATCGCACCGATCACCTGTGTCACGGTGACGAGGACGCCCGCGGCGGCCGGCGGCCACTGGTGCGCCACGATCAACCAGGTGGGCACGAAGGTCCACATCATGGCCTGTGGGATCACCAGCAGCACGCTCACTCCGTGGACCCGAGTGAGGAAACCGCTACTGCGATAGGGATTTCGAACATTGCTCGGCTCTGTGTCGTCGGCCGGGCGCCGCGGCGGCGCCGGTGGATCGACGATCCCGACGATGCACGCGAGCAGTCCGAGGCCGGTCACCACCATCGGAACCGCCAGAGCCGCGGTGACACCGACGACCTGCGCGGTCACCGGCATGGTGAGCGCGCACACCGCGATGCCGAGCGGCTGCGCCATCTGCCGAACCCCCATGGCGGTGCCACGTTGCCGCGCCGGGAACCAACCCACCACTATTCGTCCGCTGGCTCCGTTGGCCGCCCCCGAGCCCAACCCGCCGACGAAGAGCGCGGCGCCCCAGGCCCAGTACGGCGCATCCACGGCGGAGGTGGCCACGGCGGCGACGGTGCCGGCCAGGGTGATGCACAACGAGGTGATCAGGATCCGCCGCTCGCCGTAGCGGTCCAGCAGCGCCCCCCAGGGGATGATCAGCAGCATCAGCCCCACCGTCGGGATGGTTGCCAGCACCGATCCCTGCGCCAGCGACATCCCGTGGTCGGCATGCAGGGCCGGGATGAGGTAGGCGATCCCGCTGACCGCGCAGGTGGTGGTCATCGCCGCCACGAGTGCGCAGCACAGCATTGTCCAGCGGCGAGCCGGCGTCATCGTCGGCGCGATGGGCGTACCGGGTTCGGCGACTCGATCCATCTCATCTCCGATCTCAACATATGAAATGCAGTTTCCACATTGTAAAACCGATGAGGGCTGTGTCCAACCCGAGTCCCGGCTGCTGAGAATCGTCGGTGCGATACTGTCGTGCCATGCGTTTAGGTCGAGTAGCCAGCCCTGACGGGGTCGCTTTTGTCGCCATCGAGGACGTCGACGGCGGCCCGCGGGCGCGAGAGATCGCAGAGCATCCGTTCGGCACGCCCTCGTTCACCGGTCGTTCCTGGGCGTTGGCCGACGTCCGTTTGTTGGCGCCGATCCTTGCCTCGAAGGTGATCTGCATCGGCAAGAACTACGCCGCGCACGCTGCGGAGATGGGCGGCGAGGCACCGGCGGACCCGGTGATCTTCATCAAGCCGAACACGTCGATCATCGGGCCGGAGGTGCCCATCGTCCGACCGCCGAATTCCGAGCGGGTCGACTTCGAAGGCGAGTTGGCCGTGGTGATCGGTCAGCCGTGCAAGGATGTCGCGGCAGCCAAGGCCGCCGACGTGATCCTCGGTTACACCGTCGCCAACGATGTGACCGCCCGTGATCAGCAACGGGCCGACGGCCAGTGGACCCGCGGCAAGAGCTACGACAGCTTCTGCCCGTTGGGGCCCTGGATCGAGACCGAGTTCGACCCGTCCGACGTGGAGGTGATGACCGAACTCGATGGGGAGGTCAAGCAGCGTTCGCGAACCTCGCTCATGCTCCACGGCATCGGTGAGATCGTCGAGTGGATCTCGCGGATCATGACCCTGTTGCCCGGTGACGTGATCCTCACCGGCACACCGGAGGGTGTCGGTCCGATGGTCGCCGGACAACGCGTCGCGGTCACCGTCGAGGGGCTGGGAACCCTGGCCAACCCGGTGGTGGACAAACCATGAAGGGCCCGAAGATCGCCCGGGTCAACGGGATCGAGCTCGCCTACGAGGATGTCGGCAGTGGGCCCCTGGTGGTGATGGTGATGGGCACCGGTAGTCCGGGCCGGGTGTGGCAGGCCCACCAGCAACCGGCCCTGGTCAAGGCCGGCTACCGCGTGGTCACTTTCGATAACCGGGGCATCGCGCCGTCGTCGGAATGTGCGGAGGGCTTCACCGCCGACGACATGGTCGCCGACACCGCCGCGTTGATCGAACACCTCGCGGCGGGTCCGGCGCTGGTCGTCGGGACCTCGCTGGGTGCGCGCGTCACCCAGGAACTGGCACTTGCTCGGCCGGACATCGTCAAGGCCGCGGTGATGATCGCCACCTACGGTCGCAACACACCGCTACAGCAGGCGATCTCGGCGGGGGAGCGGGCGCTCTACGACAACAAGATCACGTTGCCGCCCGACTATGCGGCGGCGATCACCGCGCACCTGAATCTGTCGCCGCACACCCTCGACGACGATCGGACGGCCAAGGACTGGCTCGATGTGATCGGTTTCTCGCCGCAGACGGTCACCGCCGGTGTCCGCGCGCAGTTGGGGCTGCACGACCGCGAGGCCGACCGTCTCGCCGCCTACCGCGCCATCTCGCGGCCGGCCCTGGTGATCGGTTTCGCCGACGATCGCACGCTCCCGCCGAAACTCGCGCGTGAGGTCGCCGACGCCATCCCCGGCGCCCGGTACGAGGAGATCGCGAAGGCCGGACACTTCGGGTACCTGGAACAGCCCGCGGAGGTGAACCGACTGCTGATCGAGTTCCTCGGCACTGTCCGCTGAGACGGTTCGATACGCTGACCACCATGAGTGGTTCCGATGTGCGCGTTCGTTTCTGTCCGTCACCGACCGGTACCCCCCATGTGGGGCTGGCCCGGACGGCGTTGTTCAACTTCGCGCAGGCGCGCCACGACCAGGGCACGTTCGTCTTCCGGATCGAGGACACCGACGCGGCGCGCGACACCCAAGAGTCCTACGAGGCGATCCTCGACGCGCTGCGTTGGTTGGGACTCGACTGGGACGAGGGGCCCGAGGTAGGCGGTCCCTATGGTCCCTATCGGCAGTCGGAGCGACGTGAGCTTCATCTCGATGTGGTGGCGCGCCTGCTCGAGTCGGGTGAGGCCTACGAGGCCTTCTCCACCCCGGAGGAGGTCGAGGCCCGGCACCGTGCCGCCGGCCGCGACCCGAAACTCGGCTACGACAATTTCGATCGCGACCTGACCGACCAGCAGCGGGCCGATTTTCGCACCGATGGCCGCAAACCCGTTGTGCGACTGCGGATGCCGGATCACGACATCACCTGGGACGATCTCGTGCGAGGGACCACCACGATCAAGGCGGGCACGGTGCCCGACTTCGCGCTCACCCGGGCCAGCGGGGACCCGCTCTACACCCTGGTCAACCCCGTCGACGACGCGATGATGAAGATCACCCACGTGCTGCGTGGGGAGGATCTCTTCTCGTCGACCCCGCGGCAGATCGCTCTCTACGACGCGCTCATCAGGTTGGGGATCGCCGAACGGGTGCCGGAGTTCGGCCACCTGCCGTTCGTGATGGGGGAGGGCAACAAGAAGCTGTCCAAACGTGACCCGCAGTCGAATTTGTTCCACCACCGGGATCGCGGGTTCATCCCGGAAGGCCTGCTGAACTATCTGGCGCTGCTCGGGTGGGGCTTCTCCGGCGACAACGACGTGTTCACCCTCGATGAGATGGTCGCGGCTTTCGATGTGCGCCAAGTGAACTCGAATCCGGCGCGCTTCGATCAGAAGAAGGCCGACGCGATCAACGCCGAACACATCCGGCGGCTGGAGCCGGCCGACTTCACCGGTCGGCTGCGGCGCTACCTGGTCGAGGCGGGCAAACTCACCGAGCCGGTCGACGACGACTCCTTTGCCGCACTCGCCGAACTCGTCCAGACCCGGATTCAGGTGCTGGCCGATGCGTGGCCGCTGATGTCTTTCCTCTACCTCTCCGACGCCGACTTCGTGATCGACGAGAAGTCGGCGGCCAAGAACCTCGGCGCCGATGCGGCCGAGGTGCTCGACGCGGCATCGGGTGCGTTGACCGCGCTGGAGGGCTGGACCGGACCGGCCATCGAGGGAGCGCTCAAGACGGCGCTCGTCGACGACCTGGGGCTCAAACCCCGCAAGGCGTTCGGACCGGTACGCGTCGCCGTCACCGGGTCGCAGGTGAGCCCTCCGCTCTATGAGTCGATGGAACTGCTCGGTCGTGACAAGAGTCTCTCGCGGCTGGCCGCAGCGCGCGAGATGGCCGCAAATTAGGGGTTTGACCTGCCGATTTGTGGTCTAGGGGGTTACCTTTGGTAGTCTTCTCCTCGGTTCTTTTCCGGCCGGGACGCCGAATCGGAGAAGGGAAAACCTTGGGGTATGGTGTAATTGGCAACACAGCTGATTCTGGTTCAGCCATTCTAGGTTCGAGTCCTGGTACCCCAGCGAGCTGTTGGGATACGACCTCGGATCGAGGCCACATCCCGGTGGTTCCAACTGAATAGCAAGTCCATGGCCCCGTCGTCTAGCGGCCTAGGACGCCGCCCTCTCAAGGCGGTAGCGCGGGTTCGAATCCCGTCGGGGCTACAACGAAGGCGCCTCCTCCGATCTCGGAGGAGGCGCTTTCGCTCTGCTGGGGTTCAGTTGTCGCCGAACGGCGCGGTGCTGCCCGCGACGGGCATCGGATCGAGTCCGAGCTTGCGGTGATCCCACGACCGCACCTTCGCCGGAATCAGTCGTACGGCGACCCGCTTGTGCATCATCTGATCGACGAAGGGACGCATCTCGTCGGTGTAGGGACCGGTGTAGCGCTCCCAGACGCTGATGCCGACGCTCAGGCAGGAATCCGGGTCGTCGAGGATCTCGGCGCTGCCCTCGAACGACACACCGCGCAGGGTGTCGTAGGTGTCCCCGTCCTCGATCATCACTGTGCAGCGGCTGTTGCGGCGGAGATTGACCGCCTTCTGCGACTTCGCCTTCGTCTCGAACCAGATCTCACCGTTGACCACGCCGTACCACATGGCCACCAGGTGGATGCCGCCGTCGGGCCCCGTCGTCGCCAGCGTCGCGGTCCGACTGGTGGCGACGAAGGCCTCGATCTCGGCGTCGGACATGACGATCTGACTGCGTTGATTGACTCCCATGCAGTGACGCTAACCGACGGCGTCTGTCTGCGGGTCAGCTGCGGGTCGGTTGCAGCCGTTTGTGGATCGCGTCGGCTGCGGCGAGCAGATCCGCCGCCCAGCGCGCCCCGGGGCGTCGCCCCATCCGGTCGATGGGGCCGGAGACCGAGATGGCCGCCACCACGTCGCCGGTGGCGTCCCGTACCGGCGCGGACACGCTCGCCACCCCGGCGGCGCGTTCCCCGGCGCTCTGGGCCCAACCGCGGCGTCGGATCTCGTGGAGTGCACGCTCGCTGAAGACGCTGTCGTGGACGAGTGCGCGCTGGGTGCTCGAGTCGGCCCACGCGAGCAGCACCTTGGCCGCCGATCCGGCACTCATCGGGAATCGGGTGCCCACCGGGACGGTGTCGCGCAGGCCGGTCGGTGGTTCCATGGCGGCGATGCAGACCCGTTCGGCGCCCTCGCGACGATACACCTGGACCGATTCGCCGGTGATCTCACGAAGCCGCGGCAGCACCATCAGGGCTGCCTCGCGGACCGGGTCGTGCGAGGAAGCGGCGGCTAATTCGGCCAACGCGGGCCCGGGGTACCACCTGCCCGAGGTGTTACGCGCCAACAGGCGATGGGTTTCCAACCCGACCGCGAGGCGGTGTGCCGTCGCCCGGGGCAATCCGGTGCGCTCGCACAGCTCGGTGAGATTGCACGGAGTCTCGGCGATCGCATGGAGTACGACGACGGACTTGTCGAGCACGCCAATTCCGCTCGTCGGTGGCGATGCGCTATCCTTTCCCATAGGACGATACTAGCGTCCCAGATAATGAGAAGTACACCCCGACAGATGCGAGAAGTGCCATGAGCTCCAGCCCCAACGCGCCGCGTACTCTTGCCGAAAAAGTGTGGGACGACCATGTCGTCGCACGCGGCGACGCCGATGGCGCCGGGAACCGCAATCCCGACCTCATCTACATCGACCTCCACCTCGTGCACGAGGTGACGAGTCCGCAGGCCTTTGACGGGCTCCGGCTGGCCGATCGGCCGGTGCGCCGGCCCGATCTGACCATCGCCACCGAGGACCACAACGTCCCGACGGTCGACATCTTCAAGCCGATCGCCGACGAGGTCTCGCGTACCCAGGTCGAGACGCTGCGCCGCAACTGCGAGGAGTTCGGGATCCGCCTGCATCCCATGGGCGATGCCGAGCAGGGCATCGTGCATGTGGTCGGTCCGCAGCTCGGGCTGACCCAGCCGGGCATGACGGTGGTGTGCGGCGACAGCCATACCTCCACGCACGGTGCGTTCGGATCGATCGCGATGGGCATCGGGACCTCCGAGGTCGAACACGTGTTGGCCACGCAGACCTTGTCCCTGCGGCCGTTCAAGACCATGGCCATCACGGTCGACGGTGAACTGCCCGCGGGCGTCACGAGCAAGGACCTCATCCTCGCCGTGATCGCCAGGATCGGGACCGGCGGCGGCCAGGGACACATCCTGGAGTATCGCGGGCCGGCCATCGAGAAGCTGTCGATGGAAGCCCGGATGACCATCTGCAACATGTCGATCGAGGCGGGAGCCCGCGCGGGGATGATCGCGCCCGATGAGGTGACCTACGATTTCCTCAAGGGCCGGCCACACGCACCCACCGGCGCGGACTGGGATGCCGCGGTGGCCTATTGGGACAGTCTGCGAACCGATCCCGACGCCGAATTCGATGCCGAGGTCCACATCGATGCCTCGCAGCTGACGCCGTTCGTCACGTGGGGCACCAATCCCGGGCAGGGTGCACCTCTCGGGTCGCGAGTGCCCGATCCCGCCGAGATCGTCGACGAGAACGACGCGATCGCGGCCCGACGGGCTCTGGAGTACATGGATCTGGAGCCGGGTACGGCGCTGCGCGATGTGAAGGTGGACACCGTGTTCGTCGGTTCCTGCACCAACGGACGGATCGAGGATCTGCGAGCGGTGGCCGACATCTTGAAGGGGCGCACCGTCGCCGACGGGATGCGCATGCTGATCGTCCCGGGATCGATGCGGGTACGTGCACAGGCCGAAGCGGAGGGCCTCGGTGAGATTTTCGTCGCAGCAGGCGCCGAATGGCGGCAGGCGGGATGCTCGATGTGTCTCGGGATGAACCCCGATCAACTCGCTCCGGGTGAGCGGTGCGCGTCGACCTCGAATCGGAACTTCGAAGGGCGGCAGGGCAAGGGCGGCCGCACACACCTGGTCTCGCCGGCGGTGGCTGCCGCCACCGCCATCCGGGGAACGCTGTCGGCTCCCGCGGATCTCGGCTGACCGCATCCCTGCACCCCCGAACACACAGGATTGGAAAACCTCATGGAACCTTTCATCACCCACACCGGGATCGGCGTGCCGCTGCGCCGGAGCAATGTCGACACCGACCAGATCATCCCCGCGGTCTACCTGAAGCGAGTGACCCGCACCGGCTTTGAGGACGGACTGTTCGCCGGATGGCGCGCCGACCCGGATTTCATTCTCAACAACGAGCCGTGGAGCCGGGGGTCGGTATTGGTTGCCGGCCCGGACTTCGGCACCGGTTCATCTCGCGAGCACGCGGTCTGGGCACTGTCGGACTTCGGCTTTCGGGTGGTCATCTCGTCACGCTTCGCCGACATCTTCCGCGGCAACGCGGGGAAGGCGGGCCTGGTGGCTGCCGAGGTCGCGCAATCCGACATCGAACTGATCTGGAAGCGACTCGAGGAGCAGCCCGGGCTGGAACTGACGGTCAGTCTTGCCGATCGGACAGTCTCCGCGGGAGACCTCGTGGTGCCGTTGGCAATTGATGACTACACCCGATGGCGCCTGATGGCGGGTCTGGACGACATCGGATTGACATTGCGGCAGGTAGAGGCCATTTCTGAGTTCGAGAAGCAACGGCCGTCGTTCAAGCCGGTGACACTCGGAGGCTGACCCCGACACCCTTCCGCGGGCTGTTCTGGCCAGACTCCGGAATCTGATCGCTGCTTTCGATTTCGCAACATGCCTCGTTAATTGGCGTGGAAGATGGACGTTTTCGAATTCGACGTTTACCGTGTGGAGTTAGCTGGCCTACCAATGGGTCAGAACAGCTTGCGGAGGTTTCAATGAACAAAGCAGAGCTCATTGATGAGCTGACCAAGAAGCTCGATGCGGATCGCAAGACTGCGACGGCCGCCGTCGAGCTCGTGGTGGACACGATTGTGCGCGCCGTGAACAAGGGCGAGAGCGTGACGATCACCGGCTTCGGTGTCTTCGAGAAGCGCAAGCGCGCTCCTCGCGTCGCGCGCAACCCGCGTACCGGCGAGACCGTGAAGGTGCGTGCCACTTCGGTTCCCGCGTTCCGGCCGGGAGCGCAATTCAAGGCGGTCGTCGCGGGCAAGCAGAAGCTGTCGGCCACCGGACCCGCAGTGAAGCGGGGCAGTGCCACGACCGCGGCTCCGGCGAAGAAGACCGCGGCGAAGAAGACCGCGGCGAAGAAGACTGCGGCCAAGAAGGCTCCGGCCAAGAAGACCGCGGCCAAGAAGGCAGCTCCGGCGAAGAAGACCGCAGCGAAGAAGGCAGCTCCGGCGAAGAAGACCGCAGCCAAGAAGGCTCCGGCCAAGAAGACCGCAGCCAAGAAGGCTCCGGCCAAGAAGACCGCAGCCAAGAAGACTCCGGCCAAGAAGACCGCAGCCAAGAAGACCACCGGACGCCGCTGAGGCTCCGGCACTTCGAACCGGCACTTCGAACCGGCACTTCGAACCGTCCACTTCGAACCGTCCACTTCGGCCCTCGACGAACTTCCCACGTCGGGGGCCGAAGCGTGTGTGGATCAGTTGCCGTTGCGGTCCGTGTGCGGTTGCGGGCTGTCGATGTGGTCGGCGGCCACCAGACGGCCGTTCAGAGTCGACAACACCCAGACGCTGCCTTTCCGATTGCGCTTGGCGGGCAACGTCAGGTCGTCCTCGTCGGCCCACCAGCGCATCAGCGGCGGGATCACCTTTCCCTGACTGCACACCGCGTGGATCGCGGAGGTGTCGGTGGCGATCTCACGCATACGGCGATGGGCGGCGCCGGGATCGGCCTTGTAGGCCTCCTCGGACAGTGAGGTCTCCGGCACGATGGCCACGCCGAGCTTCTCCGCCGCGGGGGCCAGCGTCTGCTCGCAGCGCAACCGGTCGGCCGAGTGCAGGCGCTCGGCGCCGAAGCTAGAGAGCAACGCCGCCAGGTCGCGGGCCTGTGCCCGACCGAACTTGTCCAGCGGGCGCATTCGGTCATCACCCTTGTACCGCGAGCGCTGCCCGGCGCGTGCGTGACGCACCAGCAGCAGGGTGTGCGTATCGGGCGGGAGGCGCTCGAACTCTTTGAGGACCTTCCGGTCCAGCCCGTAGCTGAGCAGACCGGCCGCCGCGGCAGGCTCGAGCCACCGCAGTTCGTCGACCTCCCGGTTGGGGGTGAAGTCACCTCCGAGTGCACGCGCAGTCCAATAGCGCACCCGTTTGTACCCGCTGGGGATCTGGTAGCCGACGTCCATCAGGTGGCGGCCGAGGCGGCTCAACTGCCCGGTCTCCTCGCGGATTTCACGGACCGCTGTGGAGATGAGCGTCTCGCCGGAGTCGATCTTGCCCTTGGGGAGGGTCCAGTCGTCGTAGCTGGGTCGGTGAACGAGGCAGATCTCGACGCTGTCGCGCGTCGGGCGCCACAGCACGGCGCCCGCCGCCCACACCGACTTCGTTGTCTTGGACATCGAAGCGAATCCTAGGGGTTCGAGGTTGCCGGCCGGTTCACGCGTGCGGGTCGGGTCGCCGACGGTTGCGTCGGATCATCTGCCGTTGGTGATCGCGGACTTCCTCACCGGCAGCCGGCGACGCCGCCCAACTCCCGTCGGATTGCAGCTCCCAACACCGCGTCCGCGGATCGAGCGCCGAGGCGAAGACGTCGCCGAGTTCAGTGGTCAGACGATGGTCACGAACCTGGACCATCACCTCCACCCGGCGGTCGAGGTTGCGGTGCATCATGTCGGCGCTGCCGATCCAGTACTCGTCCTGCGCGCCGAAATACAACACGCGAGAGTGTTCGAGGAACTGACCGAGGATCGAACGAACCACGATGTTCTCGCTGACCCCGAGCATTCCCGGCCGCAGCGCGCAGATGCCGCGGACGACGATCTCGACCGGAACGCCGTTCTGCGATGCGCGATAGAGGGCGTCGATCACCTGCTCGTCGACGAGGGCATTGGCCTTGAGTTGCACGCGGGCTCGGGTGTCGCCTTGGAGGAAGCGGTCGATCTCACCGTTGATGCGCTCGATGATGCCCGAACGAATCCCGTGTGGTGCCACCAGGATGTTGCGGTACTCCTTCTTTCGTGAGTAGCCGGTGAGGGTGTTGAACAGATCGGTGAGATCGGCGCCGATGTCGGGCGCGGCGGTGAACAGGCCCACGTCCTCGTAGAGCCGGGCGGTCTTGGGGTTGTAGTTGCCGGTGCCGATGTGGCAGTAGCGTCGGATCGACGAGCCCTCGCGACGAACCACCAGACATGTCTTGCAGTGCGTCTTGAGGCCCACGAGGCCATAGACCACGTGGACGCCCGCCTGCTCGAGCTGCCTGGCCCACTTGATGTTCGCCTGCTCGTCGAATCTCGCCTTGATCTCCACCAGTGCGACGACCTGTTTGCCGGCCTCGGCGGCGTCGATGAGCGCGTTGATGATCGGGGAGTCGCCCGAGGTGCGGTACAGCGTCTGCTTGATCGCGAGCACCTGCGGATCAGCCGCGGCCTGTTCGATGAAGCGCTGCACACTCGTCGAGAACGAGTCGTAGGGATGGTGGACGAGCACGTCACCTTCGCGGAGCGTGGAGAAGATGCTCTTGGGTGTCTCGCGCTCGCCGAACGCGGGATGGGTCGCGGGAACGAACGGGCGGTCCTTCAGATGTGGCCGATCGAGACCGTTGACCTCGAAAAGGCAGGACAGATCCAGCAATCCCGGGACCTGGATGACATCGTCGGGGTTCACATCGAGTTCGCGCAGCAGCAGTTCGAGCATGTGCTCGCTCATGTCGTCGGCGACCTCGAGTCGCACCGGGGAGCCGAAGCGTCGACGCGCGAGCTCGCGTTCGAGTGCCTGCAGCAGGTCCTCGTCGCGGTCCTCCTCGACCTCGAAGTCGGCATTGCGGGTGATCCGGAAGGCGTGATGCTCAACGATTTCCATACCCGGGAACAGATGCCCCAGGTTGGCCGCGATCAGCGTCTCGAGCGGCAGGAGGATGGTCTTCGACTCGTCTTCTTTCGACGCGTCGGCACGCCGCATCAGGGTGTCGACCCGGATCAGCCGGCTGACGTTGTCGGGCACCTTGATCCGGGCGAAATGTTCGCCACCTTCGTTGGCATCCTTGACCGTCACGGCCAGGTTCAACGACAGGCCGCTGATGTAGGGGAACGGGTGAGCCGGGTCCACGGCCAGCGGGGTCAGCACCGGGAACACGTCTTCGTGGAAGTAGTCGACCAGCCGGGTCTTCTGCTCCTCGGAGAGTTCGGCCCAGGTGACGACATAGATGTCGTTGTCGGCCAGCGCGGGGTTCACCGAATCGAGGAAGACCCGGGCATGCCGCTCGGCGACCGTCTGGGTGCGCGCGGCGATGCGGCGCAGCTGTTCTCGGGGTGACAGGCCGTCCGCCGACCGCACCGACAGTCCGGTCTCGTCGCGACGTTTCAGTCCGGCGACGCGCACCATGAAGAACTCGTCGAGGTTGGAGGCGAAGATCGCGAGGAATTTCGCCCGTTCCAATAACGGCATCGACGTGTCCTCGGCCAGGGCCAGCACGCGTGAGTTGAAGTCCAGCCAGCTCAGTTCACGATTGAGGTAGCGGTCGTCGGGAAGATCGGTCGCCTCTTCCGGGACCAGTGTCGCGGCGGGCGGCGCCCCCGGGATCGAGGTGATCGGTTGCGTGGCGATGTCGTCGGCAGGGCTCACGGTTCAATCATGACGCATCGCGGGTTGCGCGGAGACGTTTGGTGGCCGTCTCCGACTGTGCCGACCCGTTCGTGGCGGGTGCGGGCGCCCGTGCGCCGTCCAGGACCGCCGCGGTGTGGCGACCCACTCCCAACAACTGTGCGGCGTCGAGGTCGGCGGCGGTGTCCACGTCGGTGCGCAGATCCGGCCATCGGCGGTGCTGCGGATCGAGTTCGACGGCTCCGGTGGCCCGATGGGCGGCCGCGGAACCGGGCCCGAATCGTGGTGGTTCGGTGATACCCCGCCCACGCAGGAGGACCGTGGTGCCGTGCCCGTTCCGATCGGTCAGCACCGCCTGCGGCAATCCGCGCGCCGCGTCGATCACCGCCCGCATGCTAGGGGCCGTCGCGGCGGGCAGATCCGCCTGCACCAACATCACCGTCCGCATGGTCGGCCAGCGGCGGCGGGCGAGCGCCGAGGCTTCGGCGAATGCCTGGTTGAGTCGGTCGGCGCCGATTGGTTGTGCGATGCGGTCCTCACCCACGCTGGTCGCGCCCGCCGCATGCGCTGCGGTGAGCACCTTGGTGTCCGGGCTGATCACCACGATGCGGTCGACGCCGGCCTGTCGCAGCGCATCCATGGTGTCGAGCAGCATCGCCAGGACGAGGTCGCGGTGCAGTCCGTCGGAGGCTCGTCCGCGACTGGCCGCCAGTCGGGACTTGGCCTCGGCAAGGCGTTTGACCGCCAGCACGGCGACGACATCACCCGAGCGTGTTGCGCCCGCGTCGGTGTGTGATGTCGGTTCCATGGCATCCATGATGCCGACCGCGGCTCCGGGCGTGACGTGCACCCGCCCGATCCGCTCCGGCGCTCGTGACCCACGCACTAGTCTGAGGTGCGAAGTTGTGGTCGGCGAAGGAGTGGTCGTGCGTGCGGTGGTGATGGGTGCGGGTTCCTGGGGAACCGCGATCGCGAAGGTCTTGGTGGACGCCGGGACGGACACGACGATGTGGGCTCGGCGGCCCGAACTCGCCGAACGCATCACCCACGACCACACAAACACCGACTACCTGCCCGGGATCACGCTGCCCGACGGACTGCGGGCGACGAGCTCGGTGGTCGACGCGGTCACCGGGGCCGACGTGGTGGTGTGTGCGGTGCCCTCGCAGTCCCTGCGCGCGAACCTCACCGACTGGATGCCGCATGTGGCCGCGGAATCGACCTTCGTCTCGCTCGCCAAGGGAGTGGAGACCAGCACGCTGATGCGGATGAGTGAGGTCATCTCCGAGGTCTCCGGTGCGCCGGATGACCGGATCGCCGTGTTGTCCGGACCCAACCTCGCGCGTGAGATCGCCGAGGGGCAGCCGGCGGCGACCGTCATCGCCTGTAGCGACGAACACCGCGCCGAGGAGCTGCAGCAGGCCTTCAACACCGGGTACTTCCGGCCGTACACCAACACCGACGTGGTGGGCTGCGAGATCGGCGGTGCGGTGAAGAACGTCATCGCACTGGCGTGCGGGATGGCCAGCGGTGTCGGGTTCGGTCAGAACACGCTCGCGACCATCATCACCCGCGGTCTCGCAGAGACCATCCGGCTCGCCGTGGCGGTGGGTGCGCAGATCGAGACCCTGGCCGGTCTCGCCGGAGTGGGCGACCTGGTCGCCACCTGTTCGTCGCCGCTGTCACGCAACCGGACGTTCGGTGCGCATCTCGGGCAAGGGGCGACGATGCAGGAGGCGCAGGAGGCCACCCACGGACAGGTCGCCGAGGGGGTCAAATCGTGTTCGTCGGTGCGGGCACTCGCCGACAAGTTCGACGTCGAGATGCCGTTGACCGACGCGGTCCATCAGGTCTGCCACTCGGGCCTGTCGGTTGCCGATGCGGTGAGTTCGCTTCTCGGCCGCCGCACCAAACCCGAGATCTACGACTGACCGACCCGGGATCAGCCGAAGTCGAGCGGTGCCCGCGGCAACGTCCGGTCGATCACCGCGCTGACGTCGGTGATGGGTGCGTTGCCGGCGTTCTCGGGAATCCACATCGCCACATATGGTCGATGGTCGACACACACGTATGCCTGTCCGGCACCCTCGACGGTATCGGTGATGAACCACTGGACCGGGTTGATCACCTGCAGGTTGCTCGTCGGCGACAGTTCGTCGGGACGGGAGATACCGCATCGCAGGGTGACCGGATCGGTGTCGCCGTCCGACGGCCACGTCACCGTGGTGCCCTCCACCTGCTTGTCGCCGAATCCGTCGAAGGTCTGTGGCAGCGCGTCGACGAGTGTGGCGCACTCGGCCGCTGACGGCTCGCCGGATGCGTAGTCCTCGATCGGGGTGGTGGGTTCCGGACGCAGCGCCGCGAACGTGATGAAGCCGACGATCACCATCGCCGGGATGGCCACCAGGGTGGCGATGAGTGCCGGACTCAGTCTCGGGCCGGTCTGGTCGTCGTCGGTCACGACGAACACACTAGTGACCGGACCCGGAGACGCTGCGACCGTCGGCCGGTCAGTGCGCGGACTGCACCACGGGGCAGGTGAGAGTACGGGTGATGCCGTCCACCTTCTGAATCTGTGGCACGACGTTCTCCGTCAGGTGCGTCGCGTCGGCCGCGTCCACGCGGACGATGACATCGTAGGGTCCGCTGACCTCTTCGGATGTGGCGACGCCGGAGATCTCCGCGATCGTTGCCGCTGCCAGTGCGGCCCTTCCGACCTCGGTCTGGATCAGAATGTATGCCTGAACCACGCCCATCCTCTCGTCTGTACCGGAGTCCGGCTGTCGACCCGGTGTCAGTATTGTCGCTGACAACCCCGTCCAAGCGCGACTGGAAGCGAATCGAGGAGTTGTGGTGTCCGTCGGAGATGCCCGGGATCCGGTCGATCGATCGAGAACTGTCGGCGAGGTCGGGGAGCGGCGACTGATAGCCGAATTGACACGATCATCACGTGCGCTGGACGTCACCCACCGGCCACCGGACGTCGTCATCGGTTCCGGAGACGATGCGGCGGTGATCGACAGCGGTGGGCCCACGGTCATCAGTACCGACACCGCGGTCGCCGGTCGGCACTTCCGATTCGACTGGTCGGATCCGCGCACCGTGGGAGCGCGTGCGGTGGTGCAGAGCGCCGCCGACATCGCGGCGATGGGTGGTCGCGTGACGGGCACGGTCGTGTCGATCGCCTGTCCCCCCGACACCACCGTCGGCACCGTGCTCGACATGAACGCCGGAATCCTCGACGCGACCCACCGGCTCGGCGGCCGGGTCCTCGGCGGCGATCTCGTGGGCGCCGACGAGGTGGTGCTCACCGTGACCACCGTGGGTGCGCTCGACGGTGCGACACCCATCGTGGTCGGCGGTGCGCGGCCAGGAGACCTCCTCGCCGTCACCGGCAGTGCCCTGGGCGCCAGTGCCGCCGGACTGGCGCTGCTGCTCGACGCGCAGCGACGTGGGACCGACGAACTGCTCACCGAATTCTCCGGTCTCGTCGCCGCACATCGGCTCCCGGCGCCGGATCTGACTCAGGGGCCCGCCGCGGCCCGCGCCGGTGCGCATGCGATGACCGACATCTCCGATGGCCTCGTGGAGGAATTGATCACCATGGCCGCGGCGTCGGGAGTGCAACTGTCCGTGGCCGGCGACCGGATTCCGGTCAGTGACGACATGCGTTCTGCCGCTGAGCGTCTCGGTGTGGATCTCCGTGACTGGACGGTAACCGGCGGCGAGGACCACGAACTGCTCGGGTCGTTCGCGGCGGGCTCGGTGCCGCCCGGGTGGACCACGATCGGCGAGGTCCATGACGGCACCGCGGTGTGGGTGGATGGTCGAACGGTGCAGGATCTGCAGGGCTGGCAGTCGTTCGGATCGTGAGGCCGGATCGGGCATGCCCTAGATTCGGGGGATGGCTATCTATGCGCTCGGTGAACGTGAACCCACCGTCGGCGACGATGTGTACATTCATCCGGATGCCGTCGTCATCGGCGACGTGACGCTGGGCGACGGGGTGTCGATCTGGCCGACCGCGGTGCTGCGCGGCGACTCCGGGACCATCACCGTGGGGCGCCGCACCAACATCCAGGACGGCACCATCATCCACTGCACACCGATCGATGCCACGGTGATCGGTGCGGAATGCGTGGTCGGTCACAACGCGCACATCGAGGGCGCGACAATCGGCGACCACTGCCTGATCGCGTCCGGGTCGGTGGTGCTCAACGGGTCCACGATCGGCAGCGGTGCCGTCGTCGGTGCCGGCGCGGTGGTCCCGTTCGGGTTCACGGTGCCGGACCGGGCGATGGCGCTGGGTGTGCCGGCCAGGATCCGGGAGGGATTCCAGGTGCCGGAAGGACACGTCGATCTCAACGTCGAGATGTACTTCGAGAACGCCAAGTATTTCCGGGAATCGCTGCGGAGGATCGGATGAGTGCACCCACACCCGCGTCCGACGGTACCGGCGCCAAACCCCTGTCGGATCTGATCGACCCCGGCTGGGCCGATGCGTTGGCGCCGGTCGAACCGGTCATCAGCGCGATGGGGCAGTTCCTGCGCGCGGAGAACGCGGCTGGACGTGGCTACCTGCCGGCCGGCAAGAACGTGTTGCGGGCATTCACCGATCCGTTCGCCGACGTCCGGGTGCTGATCGTCGGGCAGGACCCGTATCCGACGCCCGGTCATGCGGTGGGACTGAGTTTCTCGGTGGCGCCCGAGGTGTCGCCGATTCCGAGGTCGCTGGCCAACATCTACCGCGAGTACTCCGCGGACCTCGGCTACCCGGCGCCCGCCAACGGGGATCTCACTGGGTGGGCGAAATCCGGCGTGCTGTTGTTGAACAGGGTCCTCACCGTGTCCCCGGGAGCACCCGCATCGCACCGCGGGAAGGGCTGGGAACAGGTCACCGAGTGTGCGATCAAGGCGTTGGTCGCCCGCGCTGCCGACCCCCTGGTGGCCATCCTGTGGGGGCGTGACGCCGCCGGACTCGCGAAGTGGCTGCCCGACGTGCCGGTGATCGAGTCGGCTCATCCGTCACCGTTGTCGGCGAGCCGAGGTTTCTTCGGTTCCCGACCGTTCAGCAGAGCCAATGAGGCGCTGGAGGATCTGGGAGCCGACCCGATCGATTGGCGATTGCCCGAGGCCTGACGTCAGCTGGGTCAGGCGTTGCGGGCGGAGCCGAAGTCCGGCTTGCGCTTGGCGACGAAGGCATCGACGCCTTCGATCCCCTCCGGTGATGCGGACAATGCCGAGATCGACCGGGCCTCCGCGGCGAGCTGATCGCCCAGGGTGGACGTGGCCGAACGGGTGAGCAATGCGCGCGCGGCGGCGTCGGACTGCCACGGACCCGATGCGATCTTGGCCGCGGCCGCGAGTGCCGCGGCGTCGACTTCGTCGTCGGTGACGATCTCGGACAACAACCCCCAGTCGAGTGCCTTTTCGGCGTCGATGACCGGGTCGGTGAGGATGATCTGACGGGCGCGAGCCGCGCCGACGAGACGGGGCAGCGTCCACGTCATCCCGCCATCGGGAGACAGCCCGATACCGCGGTAGGCCGGTCGCATCTTGGTCGATGGGCCACCGATCGCGACGTCGGCGTGGGTGACGATGCTCATTCCGGCCCCGGCGGCCCAGCCCTTGACCGCCGCCACCACCGGTCGCTCGGCCTCGTGCAGGGCGTTGATGAAGGCGTGAAAATTGTCGGCGATCTCGCGCAGGAAGGTGGGGCGGTGAGCGGCGGAGGCGAAGTCGCGGACGTTGCCACCGGCGCAGAAGTTCGCGCCCGGACCCTTGAGCAGGATCACACCGACCCGGCGCTCGCCGCGAGCGACCTCGCGCAGCGCGGCGGCGCCGGCGGCCAGGGCGTCGTCATTGAGTGGATTGCCCGGGGCCGAGGACGAGATCGCGATCGTCAGGATGCCGTCGTTGTCGGTGACGGGTTCGGCTGTGGGTGCGGTGACAGAGTCGGCGGTCATGGTCTGCAGACTCTAGCCGGAACGCACAAAGACCCGACTCCCAGGGCCGAGCAAGTGTTCGCTCGGGGAGTCGGGTGCAGTGTGGATGTCGATTCGAGGCCGACGCCGATGGCGCCAGCCGCCGGAAGCGTCAGACGCGAGCGGTCTTGCCGGCCTTCAGGCAGGAGGTGCACACGTTCTTGCGCTTGCGGTTCCCCGGCGCGACCTCGACGCGCACCGACTGAATGTTCGGGTTCCACCGGCGGTTCGTGCGGCGGTGCGAGTGTGACACCGACTTGCCGAAGCCCGGTCCCTTGCCGCAGATGTCGCAGACGGCAGCCATCGTCGAACTCCCTTGTGTTGATGAAAGTGGTCGTGTTCTGCCCGCAGTTCCACGATCGGCGACCTGCGTCGACGGGCACAGTTGCAAGGCAACCCTGCAAGAATAGCCGCATCGACCCGACCGGGCCAAATCGTGGTGCCCGGGTAACCTCGAACACATCCGGCCAACGGCCATCGTCGCTGCCAACGGTAAGGGGTTACATGGAGTCGGTGTTCGACGGTGGTCTCATCAAGACGATGAATCCGCAGCTCCTGCGGGATTGGGCGCATACCGCGGTCGAGGGACTCGAGACCCTGCGCGGCGAGATCAACGACCTGAACGTCTTCCCGATCCCGGACTCCGACACGGGCAGCAACATGCTGTTCACGATGCAGGCCGCAGCCGACGGCCTCGCCCCGCTGTCCGAGGACGCGGGTACCGCGCAGGTGGCGCGGGCGATGGCCGACGCAGCGATCGCCCAGGCCCGGGGCAATTCCGGCATCATCCTCTCGCAGGTGCTGATCGGTCTGGCCGACGCCGCCGAACTGATGGCCGACGAGACGCAGATGACCTTCAACCAGTTGTGGGCGGCGGGCCTGCGGCTCGGTTCGCTGGCGGCCGTTCGTGCGGTCAGCGACCCTCGTGAGGGTACCGTCCTCACCCTGATCCGCACCGCCGCCGAAACCGCCGCATCGCATCTCTCGGAATCGGCGGGCGATCTGGCCCGTGCGGTCGCCGACGATTGCGCGGAAGCGCTCGAACACACGCCCGAGCAGCTGCCCGAGCTCGCCGAGGCGGGCGTCGTGGACGCGGGTGGGCGGGGTTTTCTCGCGCTGGCCGACGCCATGGTCGCGGTGTTGACCGGTGTCGCACAACGCCGGCGCCGCTATCGCGGCATCTTGATCGGCGGTGGCATCCCGGGCCATCAGGGCAACGATGCGTGCACCGGCGGCAGCGACATGGACTTCGAGGTGATGTATTCGCTCGACGGTGCCGCCGGCGAGCAGGTTGGCTCGTTGCGCCAGGTTCTCAACGAGATCGGTGACTCCGTCGTCATCGTGGGCGACAGCTCGTCTGGTGGAGAACGATTCTCGGTCCATGTGCACACCAGTGATCCCGGCCGGGCGGTGGAGGAAGGCGCGATGCGTGGCCCGATCGCCGAGGTCCGGATCAGCTGTTTCGCTCTCGATGCGATCCACGCCCAGGTCGACACGGCCGAGCCGCCGCCCCGGCACAAGCGTGCGGTGGTCGCGGTGGTCACCGGCGAGGGCGCCGACGAACTGTTCACCGAGGCCGGGGCCGCGGTACTGCGCGCCGACGGCGGACTCGCGCCGGAGGCCCTCACCGAGGCGATTCGCGGGACCGACAGTGCACACGTGGTGGTGATGGCCAACGGCAAACTGAGTTCGCAGGATCTGGTGTCGGTGACGGCGGCCACGCGCTCGGCGCAGCGTTCGGTGGTGTTCCTGCCGACGTCGTCGATGGTGCAGTGCCTGTCGGCGCTGGCCGTGCACGATCCCACCGAGGCCCCCGATCCGGACACCTATGCGATGGCCGAGGCGGCCGCCGGCACCCGATGGGGTTCGCTGGTGCGCGCGGAGAGCCGGATCATGACACTCGCCGGTACCTGTGAGGTGGGCGACGTGTTGGGCATGATCGGGTCCGACGTCCTGGTGATCGCCGCCGACCAGACCGGAGCGGCGACCGCACTGGTCGACCTGATGCTCGCCACCGGCGGCGAGATGGTCACGGTGATGGCGGGTTCCGGCGTCGATGACGCCGCGCTGGACGCGCTCACCGAACAGATGCGCCGCAGCTATCCGGGTGTGGAGCTCGCCATCTACCGCACCGGTCAACCCGATCAGCTGCTGCAGGTGGGGGTCGAGTGATGGTCGCGATGGCCGATGGCCTCGACACGGTGCTCAGCCCCAAGGTCGTCGCGCAGATCGAGACCCTCGGCATCGTCACCGTCGGCGAGCTGCTGCGCTACGCGCCGCGCCGATATGTGCGGCAAGGTCAGTTCTCCAACCAGGAGCTGCCCGTCGAAGACGACTGGCTGACGATCGTCGGCCGCGTCAACAGCGCCGCCATGATCCCGATGAAGAAGCGCTCGGGAAAGTTCCTGAAGGTCACCGTGACCGACGATGACTACACCTACGTGGCCAACTTCTTCAACGCCCGCTTCATCCAGCATCGGATCAAACCGGGGGCCCGGGTGCTGATGGCGGGCAAGGTGAAACTCTTCCGCGGGCAGATCCAGTTGTCCCACCCGCAGTGGGCGGTGCTGCCCGATGGCGAGGCGGGCGTGGACGGGGTGGTCGGCTCGGCGATGCTGGCGGAAATGTTGGGCGCGGAGGCGGAGTCGCTCGACGAGTCGGGGAACACCGCAGCGGAGGCTCTGGTGGATCGGTCGATCATCCCGATCTACCCGGCCACCAAGGACATCCAGACCTGGACCATCTGGGCGGCGATTGCGCGCACACTGGCCGCGGTCGAGCGCAGCGGCGCGCAGGCCGACGCCCTCACCGACCAGCAGCAGACATCGCGCGGGCTGATCAGCACGGCCGAGGCTCTGCACAAAGTGCATCTGCCCGACACCGACGATGACATCGAGTCCGCGCGGGCGCGCTTGAAGTTCGACGAGGCAATGGCCATCCAGACCGTGCTGGCCCAACGTCGGATCGCCGGCCGCACCGAGAACGGTCCGCCGTGCCCGCACGTCGACAACGGCCTCGAGGACCGACTGCGCGAGCGTCTGCCGTTCACGCTGACCGACGGGCAGAAGGACGTGGTGGCCGAGATCGCGGAGGATCTGGGTCGGGACACCCCGATGAGTCGCCTCCTGCAAGGTGAGGTCGGTTCCGGTAAAACTCTCATCTCCCTGCTCGCGATGCTCCGGGTGGTGGACAACGGGCATCAGTGCGCGATCCTCGCACCGACGGAAGTTCTTGCCGCACAGCACTACCGGACGATGACGTCGATGCTCGGGAATCTCGCGGAAGCCGGCGAGTTGACCGCGGCGGAGGGGGCGACGAAGATCGCGCTGCTGACCGGGTCGATGAAGACCGCGGGGAAGCGTCAGACCCTGCTGGACGTGGTCACCGGCGAGGCCGGCATCGTGGTGGGGACCCACGCCCTTCTCGAGGAGAACGTGGCGTTCTTCGACCTGGGTATGGTCGTGGTGGACGAGCAGCACCGATTCGGCGTTGAACAACGGGATACGTTGCGCGGCAGGGGAAAAGACCGTCTGATGCCGCATTTCCTGGTGATGACCGCGACCCCGATCCCGCGCACGGTCGCGATGACGGTGTTCGGCGACCTCGACACCTCGGTGCTCACCGAGTTGCCCACGGGTCGCCAACCCATCAAGACGACGGTGGTGCCCATGCGCAACTCGACCTGGGTGGACCGCGCGTGGGCGCGGGCGGCCGAGGAGATCGCGCAGGGACGCCAGGTGTATGTGGTGTGTTCACGGATCGGTGACGATCCCGACGCCAAGAAGAAGCCGAAGGCAGGCACTGCCGAATCGGAACCGAAGAGCACGTCCGTGGTCGACCAGTACGCCGAGTTGCTGGGCGGTCCCCTCGCCGAACACCGGATAGAGATGTTGCACGGTCGGCTTCCCGGCGACGAGAAGAACGCGATCATGGACGCGTTCGGTCGGGGTGAGATCGACGTGGTGGTCTCCACCACCGTCATCGAGGTCGGTGTGGACGTCCCCAACGCCACGATGATGGTCATCGTCGATGCGGAGCGATTCGGGGTCAGTCAGCTGCATCAGCTGCGCGGTCGTGTCGGCCGCGGCCAACACCCCGGCTTGTGTCTGTTGATGACCTCGGCGCCGGATATCTCGCAGTCGATGCAACGTCTCCGAGCGGTCGAGGCGTCGACCGACGGCTTCGAACTCGCCCGTGTGGATCTCGAGCAGCGCAGGGAAGGAGACGTGCTCGGCTCGTTGCAGTCCGGCGGCGTCTCCTCGCTGCACTTCTTGTCCTTGCTGGAGGACGGCGATGTGATCGCCGATGCCCGCGAACTCGCCGACGAGGTGGTGGGCGCCGATCTGCCGCTGGCCGATCATCGTCCGCTCGCCGACCTCGTCGACGCCGTCTTGGTGCCCAACAAGGTCAAGTACCTCGACAAGTCCTGACGGAACCGTCCGCGGGGCCACGGCGTCCAAATCCCATGGGGGCGCGTGCAGGGTGGCCGGTGCGGTGGTGGGTGATGCTCGTCGGCGGCGTGCTGACCTCGGTGATCGTGGCCGGGGGAGTGCTGACGGCCGGACGTGGATTGTCGATCGATCCGGCGGTCAGCAGCCACGCGCGTGCGGCGTTGGTGCGGTTGGCGGAGCTTACGGTGACCGACGGTCGCCCATCACGGTCGGACTACCGGCGTGCGGCGTTCGGCGCGGCGTGGACCGACGCCGCAACCGTGCTCGGTGGTGGCAACGGATGCGACACCCGAAACGACGTCCTGGCGAGAGATCTCACAGATCTGCGCCGATCCATGGTCGACAGCTGTCCGAATGCGGTGGCCGGCGGTGAGTTCCGCAGCCCCTACACCGGGGACTTCATCGTGTTCCGGCGGGACCGACGCGCGGGCGATGTGCAGATCGATCACATCGTGCCACTCGCGTATGCCTGGGATATGGGTGCATGGTCGTGGCCGGTGACCATGCGGACGAATCTCGCCAACGATCCCGCGAACCTGGTCGCCGTGGATGCCGCGTCGAATCTCACGAAATCCGATCAGGCCCCGGCGCAGTGGCTGCCGCCGAACCGAGGTTTCCACTGCCAGTATGTGACCCAGTTCGTGATGGTGATGGCCGGATATCGCCTGACCGTCGACCGCCCCTCACACGACGTCATGGCTGCGGTCCTGCGGTCGTGTGCTGCGGTCGAGTAGAAACGAACCGTGCGCACGCGAGGGTCACCACGGCGATGGATGCGGCCATCGTCAGGAAGGCCTCTGCATACCCGAGTCGGGCGACGAACCAACCGAATCCGACGGCACCGAGCCCGAGGCCGCCGTCGTAGGCGATGTTCCAGATGATGCTCGCCGTGCCGCTGCGTTCGGCACCGAGACGTTGAACGGTCACCACGAACGAATCGTTCTGACACGAACCGAAACCGACGCCCAGTAACGCGGCCCCGAGGATGAGTGACCAGGCGGGTCCGCCGAGAGATATCGCGATGATCGTGCAACCCAGGGCCGCGACGAGCACCGACACCACCAGCAATCGTCCGGCTGCGTGGCGGTCACCGAGGAATCCTGCGCCCAGCCGTCCGATCACCAATGCGATGGACGCCGCGAGCAGTGCGGCGGCGACTGTCACCGCATCCGGCCCGGACAGGGAGAGGAATGTGGTGGCGGCGCCGAAGGACCCCGCGACCATCACGAACAGGATGATGGGCACCGTGATCGGCCGTACATCGGACACCGACGGCCGTTGGAAACGCCCGTGCACCCCGCCCGGAAGCCAGCAGGCCGTGACAGTGCCCGCCAGGCTCGCAGCACCGGCCACATAAAACACGAGGTCGTAGCCCAGCACGTCGACGGCCCACACGCCGCCGGCCAGAGCGCCGATGTTCGGGAGCGCCGCAGCGGCACCGTAATAACCCGAATAGGAGGCGAGCTTTCCGGGGCCCGCGAGGTCGGCCACGATCACCGCCCCGGCGATCACGATGAAAGCGAATCCAACGCCACGGATCACACTGATCAGCACGATCGGGGCGGCCTCGGTCGCCAGCGGATAGAGCGCCGTCGGGACACCGAGGAGGACTGCGCCAAGCACCATCATGGTGCGGAGGGAGACGTGTTGGAACAACCACGGCATGGAGAGTTGTGTGAGTACGGTGGCCGCCATCATCGCCCCGGTGGTGGCGCCGACCACCACGCTCCCGGCGCCACCGCTCGACGCCCACATGGGCACCACGGGAAGCAGCGCGGCGTAGTTGACGAAGGCCAGGAAGGTCGCCGCCATCAGCGCCACGAGATTGCTCATGGCACCAGGGTTTCACGCAGCGTTGAGCAGCGCGAGGAGACGGGACTCCACCACGCTCGTGGTGTCCGGGACATGACCGACGGCCGGTGGCGCTGCCGACAGGTGAGTGCCGCCGGTCGGTGTATGGATCTCCATCCGGTGTCCCCCGGACGTTTCCACCACCGTGTATCGCCAGCCGTCGGCCTCCTTCGCCAGATTGTGGGCGCGACAGGCCCCGTCGCCGTTCACATCGGTGGTGGCGCCACCGTGTCGATGCGGTGTCGCATGATCGGTCTCGGCTATCGGTGCTCCGCAATACGGTGTGCGACACAATCGGTCACGCATGGCGATGAAGTGTGCCAGCGCCTTGGGAAACGTGCGGGACCGCGCGTCCATGGAGACCAGCGTGCCGTCGCGTGGTCGCGCGAACAATCGTCGCAGCGTCGATCTCGTCGCCTCGTCGGTACCTTCGGCGATCATCTGTCGCGCCAGGCTGCTCGGGATCGGACCGAACCCGGGGATCTCCGCGGCCTCGTCGCTGGTGGTGAGCATGGTGCGTTCGGACATGACCACGTTCACCGACACCGGCACCTTCTCGGCGGAGGACTGGCCGGTGACCCGCTCGACGAGCGTGTCGGCCATGATCTGCGCATGCGTCCGGTCGTCACCCCCGACCGTCGCGTCGGCATGTGCTTTGAGTGACGCATACACGGCGACTCCCTGTTTCAGGGGGAGCAGCGCCGAGAGTTTCGTCATCAGATCCGGGGCCGGGCGTACCCCGACGCGGCGGTCCTTCTCCGCCCGGGCCGATCGCGCGACCACGGCGTGTGGGTCGAGTTCGTAGGCGTGTTTTTTGGCCGAGGCCTCGAGTGCGCGATCGCTGACGCCGTCCAGGACGGCCGGATCGGCGCACATGCGTCGATCGATCTCGGTTCGGGTTTCTTTTGTCAGATAAGCGGTTTCACGGACCAGGATCGTGGCACGCCACTCGGTGAGCGTCCCGGACGTCAACGCCCGCATCGTGTGCGGCATCTCGTGGGCGAGAGCCCGTGTGAAACCCAGGTATTGACTGCCTTTTCGCGGGGACACCTTCCGGGCGAGACCGACCTCTGCCGACAGGCTGCGCCCGCGCCGGGATGCCGGTACGTTGCGCATCTGCTCGTCGGCGTCCCGCAACTCCTCGAGTCGCGCCGTCTCACGCACTTGCGCGGCAGCGCAGGCCGACTTGATCTCCTCGAGCAGCGTCAGGCGTCGTGTCGCGTCGGCCTCGGTGTCGGCTACGGCAAGCGATGCAACCGAATCCAGCGTGGAGCGCAGGAAGTCGGGCGCAGCCGGCGTCTCTGCAGCAGGTTCGGCGTTACCCGGCGTCACAACCGACACGTCCACCGACATCGACCCCCCGATCGATTGATTCGAACTCACGTTCGAGGGTACGCCACGATCGTGATCGGCGCAACAGCCGGGATTGGGGCGCTTCCGGGCGCACCGCTACTCTGGTGGGCGACATGTTTCCGCAGGCGAAGTCGAGGATTCCATGAGTGCACCCACCGCCGATTCGGGCGTGGTGGCGACCGATGTCGAACAGGTTGTCACGGGTCTGGCCAAGGCCGCCAAGGTCGCGTCGCGTGCCCTGGCCGGGTTGACGACCGCCGCCAAGAACGAGGTGCTGCTCGCGGCGGCCGAGGCGATCGAGGCCGACAGTGAGGCAATTCTGGCCGCGAATGCGGCCGACATCACCCGTGCGGACAACGACGGCACCGAGGCCAGCCTGATCGACCGTCTGCGGCTGACCCCCGAGCGCATCACCGGGATTGCCGACGGGCTTCGCCAGGTGGCCGTGTTGCCGGATCCGATCGGCACCGTGGTGTCCGGGAAGACGCTGCCCAACGGTATGGAACTGCGTCAGTTGCGGGTGCCGCTCGGTGTGGTCGGCATGGTCTACGAGGCACGGCCGAATGTGACCGTGGATGCGTTCGGCATCGCCTTCAAGTCGGGCAACGCGGTCCTGCTGCGCGGTTCGTCATCGGCGGCGAACTCGAACGCGGAGCTCGTCCGGATTCTGCGTGAGGTGATGCGCGACCAGGGGGTCAACCCCGATTCGGTGGCACTTCTGCCGAGCGAGGATCGTTCCAGCGTCACCGCGCTGATCCGGGCGCGTGGCCTCGTCGACGTCGTGATCCCGCGCGGGGGCGCGGGACTGATCAACGCGGTCGTGGCCAATGCGACGGTGCCCACCATCGAGACCGGCACCGGCAACTGCCATGTCTACGTGCATGCGCTCGCCGATCTCGATGTCGCCACCCGCATCGTGCTGAACTCGAAGACCCGTCGGCCCAGCGTCTGCAACACCGCCGAGACGGTACTCATCGACAAGGCCGTGGCGTCCGACGCGTTGCCGAAGATCTCGCAGGCCCTGCAGGCGCAGGGCGTGGTGATCCACGGTGATGAACCCGGTATGGAGCCGGCGACGGACACGGACTGGGCCGAAGAGTATCTGTCGATGGACATCGCGATGAAGGTCGTCGACGACCTGGATGCGGCGGTCGCCCACATCGACACCTGGGGGACCGGTCACACCGAGGCGATCGTCACCACCGATCTGGCCGCCGCGCGGGAATTCACCTCGCGGGTCGATGCGGCGGCGGTGATGGTCAACGCGTCGACCGCGTTCACCGACGGTGAGCAGTTCGGGTTCGGTGCCGAGATCGGCATCTCGACACAGAAACTGCATGCGCGCGGTCCGATGGGGCTGCCGGAACTCACCTCGACGAAGTGGACCGTCTGGGGCGACGGCCACATCAGGCCCGCCTAATGGCCGAGACGACCGCCGCGACCGGCGGGCCCACCACCGTGCCATCGTTCACCGACGTCGCCGACGTCACCACACGGCTGCGCGACACCGGCTATCTCGCCGACGACGCCACTGCCACGTCGACGTACCTGGCCGACCGGCTCGGCAAACCGCTCCTGGTGGAAGGCCCCGCCGGCGTCGGCAAAACCGAACTGGCGCGGGCGATCTCGCAGTCGACCGACGCCGAGTTCATCCGGCTGCAGTGCTATGAGGGCATCGACGAGGCCCGGGCACTCTACGAGTGGAACCACGCCAAGCAGATCCTGCACATCCAGGCCACCGGCACCCGCGACTGGGACGAGGCGAAGAGCGACATCTTCTCCGACGAGTTCCTGCTGCCGCGCCCGCTGCTGCGCGCCATCTCGAGATCCGAACCGACGGTGCTGCTCATCGACGAGGTGGACAAGGCCGACGTCGACGTCGAGGGGCTGCTGCTCGAGGTGCTCAGCGACTTCGCGGTGACCATTCCCGAGATGGGGACGGTGGCGGCGACTCGCCGCCCGATTGTCATCCTCACCTCGAATGCGACGCGCGACCTCTCCGAGGCGCTCAAGCGTCGCTGCCTGTACCTCTACATCGACTTCCCCGACTCCGCCCGCGAACGTGAGATCCTCGCCTCGCGGGTGCCCGGGCTGCCGGAGGCGCTCGCAGCCGAACTGGTCCGCGTCGTCGGTGTGCTGCGCGCACTCGACATCCGCAAGAAGCCGTCGGTGGCCGAGACCATCGACTGGGGCAACACCCTGCTCGCGCTCGGCGCAGGGGAATCGACCGGTGGCGCCGGGGCGACGCTTGACGACGGGCTGATCGCCCGGACGTTGGGTGTGGTGCTCAAGCACCGCCCGGACCTGAAGACCGCGTTCAAAGAACTCAAGTTGGGCTGATGGCCGGCGCGGCGGAGATTGTGGCGCCCGAGGTGCCGCTGATCGATCATCTCACCGGTTTCGTTGACGAGTTGCGGGCCCGCGGCATCGTCGTCGGGCCGTCGTCGCTCATCGATGCGGCCCAAGCGGTGGAGGTGCTCGATCTCCTCGACCGTCGCACGTTGCGTGAGGGCTTGGCCGCCACCCTGATCAGTGATCAGATGCATCGCCGGGTGTTCGACACCGTCTTCGACCTGTGGTTTCCGTTGGGCACCGGCGCGCGCACCGCGGTCTCCGAATTGCCGAGAACGTCCGACGGCGAGGTGGATGTGGAGGCGATCCGCGACCAGCTGGCCGAGTTGCTCGCCGACGAGTCGCCCGATGCGGACGCGCGGCTCGCGCAGATGGTGGCGCTCATCGTCGACCAGCTCGGACGTTACGATTCCACCCGCGGCGAGGCGTACTCGGCCTATCAGGCGTTGTCGCAGATCAGTCCGCAGACGCTGATCGCGCGGATCGCGGCCGCGATGGCCGGCGGTGATGGCGACGACTCGCTCGGTGATCGGGCCGGTACCGAGCCTCGGTATCGCAGTGCCGCACGTGCTCGCTCGGCCGACCTGCGTGCTGCGATCGAGTCGGAGACACAGCGGCGGATGGCCGGTGCCAAGGGGCGGGAACGGGTCGCGGAGTACGCGGTCCCACAGCTGCCGGAGAACATCAATTTCCTGTCGGCCGGTGCGTCGGATCTCGCGGAGATCCGACGCACGATCGAGCCGCTGGCCCGGCTGCTGGCGGCCAAGTTGGAGATTCGTCGTCGTCGATCGCATCGCGGCGCGGTCGACGTGCGCAAGACGTTGCGGGCATCGATGTCGACCGGCGGTGTGCCGATCGAGCTGACCCACCGCAAGCCCCGCCCGGGGCGTCCGGAGCTCACCGTGATCTGTGACGTTTCGGGTTCGGTGGCAGGATTCTCCCAGTTCACGCTGCGGTTGGTGTACGCGTTGCGTCAACAGTTCTCGAAGGTCCGGGTGTTTGCGTTCGTCGACACCGTCGACGAGGTGACCGACTTCTTCGACCGGGGCGCCGACGACGAGGACTTCGGGACCAGCATGCACCGGATGATCACCACCGCCCGGATCAGCACCCGCGACGGACACTCCGACTACGGCAACATGCTGAAGGGTTTCGTCGACGACTACGTCGAGTCGTTGACTCACCGCGGTGCGCTGCTGATCCTCGGCGACGCCCGCAACAACTACCACGATCCGCGTCTGGAAGCTCTTCGTGAGCTCGTCGACCGAGCCCGGCACGCCTACTGGCTGAACCCCGAGGCCCAGCGCAATTGGGGCACCGGAGACTCGGCGGCGACCGAGTACGCCGAGGCCATCGAGATGTTCGAGTGCCGCAACGCCACCCAGCTCGGTCGGGTGATCGCCGACCTGCTGCCGGTGTGATCTGCAGCGGCTCGCCGGGTGCCGCGTGGTCGACCGCGTAAACTCACACGTCATGGCCACCGACGGGCAGACGTCCACGCGACCGCGCGCACGCCGCATCGGCATCATGGGTGGCACCTTCGATCCCATTCACAACGGTCACCTCGTGGCCGCCAGCGAGGTCGCCCACCGGTTCTCCCTGGACGAGGTGATCTTTGTCCCGACCGGACGGCCCTGGCAGAAGCTGGGCGAGGACGAGGCCGGCAACGTCATCGACGCGACCCGGGCGGTCAGCCCGGCCGAGGATCGCTACCTGATGACGGTCATCGCCACCGCATCCAATCCGCGCTTCAGTGTGAGTCGCGTCGACATCGAACGCGAGGGCGACACCTACACCGTCGACACGTTGCGAGACCTACGCACACTCCATCCCGAGGCGGAGCTGTTCTTCATCACCGGCGCCGATGCACTGGAGTCGATCCTGTCCTGGCAGGACTGGGAAGGGTTGTTCGAACTCGCGCACTTCATCGGTGTCAGCCGCCCGGGCTACGAACTGCACGCCAAGCATCTTGCTCAGCATCTCGGTTCGTTGCCGCCGGACACGTTGCAGATGCTCGAGATCCCGGCGTTGGCGATCTCGTCCACGGATTGCCGTGCCCGTGCCGCGCGCGGCCGGCCGGTCTGGTATCTCGTCCCCGACGGCGTCGTCCAGTACATCGCCAAACGCAAGCTGTACCGCGCGCCGAAGGCGTCCTCGCCAGGGGTGTCCGCGCCCTGATCGCACTCCGCCGCACCACACCGCACCACTCCACGACGGAAGGACTCCAGTGACTGCCTCAGCCGAAGCGCTGCAGATGGCCACCGTGGCGGCACACGCCGCCGCCGACAAACTCGCCCACGACGTCACGGTCATCGACGTCTCCGAACAGCTCGTCATCACCGACATCTTCGTGATCGCGTCGGCCGACAACGAACGGCAGGTCACCGCGATCGTCGACGAGGTGGAGGACAAACTGCGCGAAGCCGGCCACAAGCCCGTTCGACGCGAGGGCACCCGTGAGGGCCGGTGGGCACTGATCGACTACGCCGATATCGTCGTACACATCCAGCACACCGACGAACGGCAGTTCTACGCGCTCGAACGGTTGTGGAAAGACTGCCCGGTGATCGACGTGGACGGCCTCGCATGAGCGGCGGTCCGGACAGCCACGACACTTCTGTGGAACGTCTCACCCCGGTGGTGCGTCGGCTGATCCTGTTGCGTCATGGGCAGACCGACTACAACGCGACCAGCCGGATGCAGGGACAGCTCGACACCGAGCTGTCGACGTTGGGCCGCCGCCAGGCCGAGGACGCCGCGGTCGCGTTGGCCGATCGCGCACCGATGCGCATCCTGTCCTCCGATCTGACCCGCGCCCGCGACACCGCCGAGGCGTTGGCGCGACGGACGGGGCTCACGGTGACCACCGACAAACGGCTGCGCGAGACCCATCTCGGTGATTGGCAGGGCATGACCCACCTCGAGGTCGATGCCGAGATGCCGGGGGCGCGGCGCATCTGGCGCGACGACGCCGCCTGGGCGCCACCGAACGGCGAGAGCCGAATCGACGTCGCCACCCGGGCCACCCCGCTGGTGGACGAGCTCGTCGACATCGTCGACGGCTGGGGCAGTGGCGAACGGCCCGAGGCCCCGGTGGTGCTCGTCGCGCACGGCGGCGTCATCGCCGCGATGACCGCGGCGCTGCTGGACCTGGATCGAAGGTCGTGGCCGGTGTTCGGCGGGCTCGCGAACACCAGTTGGGTGCAACTGTCCGGCCACGGCGTGCCCGGCAGTGCGCCACGGTGGCGATTGGACGTCTGGAACGCCTCGGCCGAGGTGGCCGACGCGGGCGTGCAGTGACGATCCTGATCCTGTCGGATTCACTCGCCTACTACGGACCGACCGGTGGACTGCCCGCCGACGACCCTCGGATCTGGCCGTCGCTGGTGGGGGCGGCATGCGACCGTGACGTCGCGCTGTTCGGCCGGATCGGCTGGACCAGTCGCGATGTCTGGTGGGCCCTGATCCAGGATCCCAACATCTGGGCGGCGGTGCCGACCGCCGAGGTGGTGGTGCTGGCGTTCGGCGGGATGGACAGCCTGCCGTCGCCGCTGCCCACCGCGCTGCGCGAGCAGATCCGCTATGTGCGACCGGCGCGACTGCGCCAGGTGGTGCGCGACGGTTACTCGTGGTTGCAGCCCCGACTGTCGAAGGTCGGGTGGCCGGTGGCGCTGCCGCCGGCGGTCACGGTCGACTATCTGGAGAAGATCCGGGCGGCGCTCGCCGAGTTGCGGCCCGATCTGCCGATCGTGCTGTGCCTGCCGCCGACCCACCGCAGTCCGTACTACGGGTACGTGCACGCCGGGCGGGTACCGACCACAGCGGCCATGCTCCGCTGGGGTCGCCACCACGCGCTGCCCATCGCCGACTTCTATCCGGTCACCTGCGATGCGTTCGGGCAGCGACCCGACACGATGAACCCGGACGGCATCCATTGGGGATTCGAGTGCCATCGGCAGATCGCCGGCGAGGTCATCGGTGCGGTGCGCAACGCGCTGGCCGGCCCCGCCCTCGATGCTGCCGACGCCGCCCCCGACCACCCCGAAATCGACCGGCTAACGTAGACCCGTGCCAGTCGTCGTCGTCACCGATTCCTCCTCGCGCCTACCAGCCGAGATCGCCGACCACTACGGCATCCGTCAGGTGCCGTTGCACCTGACCGTGGACGGCGAGGACTATCGTGAAGGCGTCGACGACGTACCCGCCGACATCGTGTCCCGTCCCGGCGTGACGACCTCGGGGGCCAACCCGCACGAACTCGGCGAGGTCTATGAACAGGCGCTGGCCGACAGCGACGGCGACGGGGTCGTCGCGGTGCACATGTCCCGGCGGCTGTCGGGCACGTGGAGCGCCGGTCGCCTGGCCGCCGAGAAGTTCTCCGGGCAGGTCCGCATCGTCGATTCCCGATCGGTGGGGCTGGCCGTCGGTTTCACCGCGATCGGTGCGGCCCAGGCGGCGAACACGGGCGCCGACCGTGACCGCGTCTACGAGTCCGCCATCCGGCAGGCCGCCACCATCGACTCGATGCTGTGCGTCCATCAGCTCGAGAACCTGCGGCAGAGCGGCCGGATCAGCGCCGCGAGCAAGATGCTCGGCTCGGCACTGTCGATCAAGCCGATCCTGCACATGGTCGACGGCATGCTGACGTTGCGTGAACGCCACCGCACCTTCTCCAAGGCGCTGGACAAGATGGCCGATGCGGCGGTCGAATCGGCGGCCGGCCGGCCGGTGATCCTCGGCGTCCAGCACTGCGAATCTGCCGATCTGGCAACGGAATTCGCCGACGACCTGGCCGGTCGCCTACGTGAGGTGACGTCCCGGGTGATGGTGGATCTCGGGCCCGTCCTCGGCTGCCACGTGGGGCCGGGCGCCATCGGGGTGACCCTCGCGACTCACCTCGAGCCGATCGAGGTCTGACGGCGCCCGCAGCGGACTCCACAGCCGCTGGGTGATCCACAGATCGCCGACCCAGGTCGGGCTCGCGCCGTTTTCGGCCGCCGATCGGCCATAGCCTCCACGGGCATGAGCACAACCTCGTCCCGTCGTCGATCCGGTCTCGACCGACTTGACACCCGTGCGCCGACGACGGCCACCGCGCAGTCGGAAGACAATACGCTGCATGGTGATTCCATCGCCGAGGAGCACGATTCGGGTGGGGTCGGCGGTCCGTGGGGAGTGACGGCCGTCCCCACGTGGTTCACCCCGGTCGACGATGCGGAGCGCGCCGGGCAGCAGATGAGTGTCGGTGAACGGTTCGGCGACGTCGACGCCGACGAGTCCGACGACGAGCCACGGCGCCGCTTCCTGGTCGCGCCGCCGGCGGCGATCGCGCTGATCCTGGTGGGGATCGCGGCGTGTGCCGTGGCCGGGTTCTCGCTCCTGCGTGGCGGGACGGACACACCGACGACGGTGGCATTTCCCGCGACTGCCGGGCCGTCCGCCGCGGGCGGGGTGACCACCTCGGATGCGCCGGCAACGGCGTCGGCGGCCGAGGTGGTGGTCAGTGTGGTGGGTCTGGTGCATCGGCCCGGGCTGGTGCGGCTGGCTGCCGAGGCGCGCGTGGCCGATGCGATCGCACGAGCCGGCGGAGCGCGCAAGGGGGCAGATCTGTTGTCGCTGAACCTCGCACAGCGCCTCAATGACGGCGACCAGGTGTTGGTCGGCTATGGCGGTGATGGTGGGCGGATGGCGCTGCGCAGTGCGGTCGTCGGAGCCGGTGGTCAGGCGTCGGCAGCGCAATCCGGTGCATCGGGGGACCCGGGGTCATCGTCGGGGAAGGTGGACCTCAACTCCGCGACCGAGGCGCAGCTCGACGAGTTGCCCGGCGTCGGGCCGGTGACCGCGCAGGCCATCATCTCCTGGCGTGACACCCACGGTCGGTTCACATCGGTCGACCAACTCGCCGAGGTCGACGGGATCGGACCCGCCCGCTTCGCTCGACTGCGCGATCTGGTGACGGTGTGAGCGTTCGGCGCGTGGCACGTGACGTCGTGCCCGGCGGCGACTACCGATTGGTGGTCCCGGGGCTGACCACGTGGGCGGTGACGTTGCTGATCCTGTACGGCCCTCGCTGGTCGGTGTGGCCGGTGATCGGCGGGGGTGCGCTGATATGTGCAATCGCCGTGCTCGCCATCCTGCGCGTGCGGGTGACGTGGACCGCGGTGTCGCTGGTGGTGATCGCCTCGGGGATGGCGACGGTGACCGCCGGCGCGATGGCGTTGCGTCTGGAGACCGCGGCGGTGCATCCGTTGGCAGAGGCCGATGGCAAGGCGCGGATCGCGGGTGTGATCCGCGACGATGCGATGACTCTCGGCTCCGCGTCGTCGCGCGTTCGGATCCGCATCGACGTGACCGAGATGGCGGGGCTGACGGTCGCCCCGGCGACTGCGGAGTTGACCGGTCCGAGCGAGACATGGGCAGAACTATCTGTCGGGCAACCCTTCTCGGCCCTTGTTCGGGTGAGACCGCCACGCCGGGGTGAGTTGCTCGTCGCGCGCCTGTCCGCGGTGTCCGCTCCGCATCTGTCCGGCCGACCGCCGCCACATCAGCGATTGGCGACATTCATCCGTCAACGGCTGCAACAGATCTCCGCACGTGCTCTCGGCGTGGACGCCGCCGGTTTGCTGCCCGGCCTGGTGCTCGGCGACACCAGCGGCCTCGATGCGGATGTGCGGACCGATTTCCGCACCGCCGGGCTCACGCATCTGGTGGCGGTGTCGGGCGCCAACTTCGCCATCGTCTGTGGGGCTGTGGTATTGGCGGTGCGGATGCTCGGGGCATCCCCGCGGGTGACCGTTGTGGTCGGCGCGATCGTGGTGGTGTCCTTCGTGATCCTGGTCCGTCCCTCGCCGAGTGTGTTGCGCGCGGCGATGATGGGCCTGATCGGATTGTTGGCGTTGGTCAGATCGCGGCGGGCGCAGGCGTTGCCGGCGCTCGGGTCGGCGGTCGTCATCGGGTTGTTGTGGTGGCCCGAGCTGGCGGCCGATCCGGGTTTTGCCCTGTCGGTGATCGCGACGGCGGGACTGGTGCTGTGGTCGGCGCCGGTGCGGGATCGGTTGCGGGGGTGGGGAGTGCCGCCCGGGCTTGCCGAGCTGACGGCGATGGCATTGGTGGCGCAACTGATCACCGCACCGGTTGTCGCGATGATCAGTGGCCGGTTCAGCGTCGTCGGGTTGGCGGCCAACATCGCGGTGGCGCCGGTGGTCGGGCTGATCGCGATCGGCGGGACCGCGGCCGCGGTGGTGGGTGCGCTGGGTGGTGCCGACGGCCTGGGTGCGGTGTGCGCGGAGTTGATGATCCGCGCGCTGGCGCCGGAGTTGTGGTGGATGCTCACGTGCGCCCGGGTGCTGGGCCGACAGTCGTGGGCGGCGATCACTGTTCCGTCCGGTGCGGTCGGGGCGTTGGCGGTGACGATGGTGACCGCGTGCGCCCTCGGTGCTGTCGGCGTGGTCTGGCAGCATTGGCGTCGTGAGTGAACGCCTGCATCTGCTGCTCGGAGACGACGACTTCCTGACCGGTCGGGTCATCAGCTCGATCACCTCGGCGCAGGCGGCGGCGGCCGGCACCGATGTCCCGGTGACGCGGGTGCGCGCCGGGGACGTCACCGAACACGAATTGGCGGAACTGCTCAGTCCGTCGCTGTTCGCCGAGGACCGGGTCGTGGTCGTCGAATCGGCGGCCGAGGCGGGTAAGGAGCCCGCTGCATTGATCGCGCAGGCGGCCGGAGAACTGCCCGACGGCATCACCCTGATGGTGATCCACACCGGCGGCGGCCGCGCGAAGTCGTTGGTGCCCGCGTTGCAGAAGGCGGGTGCGACCGAGCACGACTGTGCGGCACCCAGATGGCCGTCGGAGCGGATGGATTTCGTACGCCGAGAATTCCGCGTACTCGGTGCGCGGGTGAGCAACGACGTGGTGGAGCAGGTCGTCGAGGGGGTCGGGGCCGAGCTGCGTGAACTGGCCGCGGCGTGCGCCCAGCTCGTCGCCGACACCGACGGAAAGGTGACCGTCGACGCGGTCCGACTCTACTATCAGGGCCGCCCGGAGATCACCGGGTTCGAGGTCGCCGACAAGGCGGTGACCGGCGACCGACCGGGCGCGCTGGAGTCGCTGGCCTGGGCCGAGCACCACGGCGTCCCACGGGTGCTGCTCGCCGATGCGCTGGCCGAGGCGGTCCACGCGATCGCCCGGGTCCGGGCGATCGGATCGATGGATCAGTACGCGGCCGCGTCCGAACTGGGTATGCCCCCGCGTCGGGTCAAGAAGGTGCAGGCGCAGGCACGCGCCTGGGATTCGGCATCCATCGCGGCCGCGATCCAGGTCGTCGCGCAACTCAACGGCGACGTCAAAGGCCAGGCTGCCGACCCGGCCTTCAGTCTCGCGAACGCCGTCGGGACCGTGGCGGATCTGCGCCCGGCGCCCGGACAACGCAGTTCACCCCGGTGACCGCGTGGGCGTCACCGGGGTGAACTGAAAGACTTCAGCAGATCAGAGCTTGTTGACGGCGAGTGCCATCGCCGACTTCTTGTTGGCGGCCTGGTTGGCGTGGATGACGCCCTTCGAGGCGGCCTTGTCGAGCTTGCGGCCGGCGGTGCGCGACAGCTCGGCGGCCTTGTCCTTGTCGCCGGCGTCGACGGCCTCGCGGAAGCTGCGGATCGCGGTGCGCAGCGACGACTTCACCGACTGGTTGCGCTGACGGCGCTCTTCGTTGGTGCGGTTACGCTTCATCTGCGACTTGATGTTGGCCACGCGTGTATTCCCTCTTGATCTGGTCGGTAGTTGTTTCGTCTCCAGCAGGTCTGATGCCGTGAACCCGTTGGATCACGTCGACTCTGCGACAGCGATCGACTTTACCAGTAGGCTGCCACCCCGCCCAAATCGTCGACCCCGCCCACTAGGCTGGCCATCATCATGTCAGTCGTCTTCGTTCACATCGGCCTGCCCAAGACCGGCACCACCCACCTCCAGGACCGCCTCTGGCGCAACCGTGACCTGGCGTTGCGGTCGTCGGGTCTGCTGTATCCGGGCAATCGCATGACCGACCACTTCCACGCCGCCACCCATCTGCAGCCCGAGCGCTACCTGGACTGGGTGAACCCCGACTTCGACGACGCGTGGCCCACCCTCCTCGGACAGATGAAGGCGTGGCCGGGCAAGTCGCTGCTGTCGCATGAGCTCTATGCAACGGCCACGCCGCGGCACATCCGCACACTGATGTCGGACCTCTCCTTCGCCGATGAGATCCACGTCATCGCGACAGTCCGCGACCTGGCGAGGCAGCTGCCCTCGGTGTGGCAGGAGAACATCAAGAACCAGCGGCGCGCCGATTTCGCCGAGTTCCTGGCGTCGGTGCGGGATCACGGACCGGCGGTGCCGGGCTTCGTCGCGCCCACCGACGCCGGCGAGGAGGAGCCGTTCTGGGAGTTCCAGGATTATGTGCGGATCCTCGCCGACTGGGCCGACGCGGTGGGGCCGCAACGGGTGCATCTCGTCACCGTGCCGACCCGGCGCGACACGCCCGGCGAATCGATCTGGGAGAGATTCCTGCGGGTGCTCGAGGTCGATCCGGGGCCGCTGACGATGGAGGTGCCGAACCTGAACTCGTCGTTGCCGGCGGCGCAGGCCGAATACCTGCGACGACTCAACCACCATCTGCAGCCGTCGGATGTGCACTGGAGTCGTTACGACGGGGTGGTGAAGGGTCAGGTCATCCAGATCCTGAAACGCGCCGAGGGGGCGCCGTTGGGGCTCAGTGCCGAGCAACGTGTGTGGGCGGCGAGTGCCGCCGACGACATGGTGGCGGCGGTCCGGTCGCGCGGCTACGCCGTCTCCGGGGACCTCGCGGATCTCGAGGTGGCCACCGCTGCCGGCGCCGACGCCGAGCCGCCGACCACCGCCGACGTCCTCGACGTCGCCGTCGCGACGATGGCGGAGATGGTCAAGCAGGCGCCGATCGCCGACAACCGGCCGCGGCTGCGGACACGTGCCATGAACGTGGTGCGTCGCGTCCGGCGCCGGGTCCGCGCGCTCCGCCGTCGGTGAGCCGCCCGCGATGAGGTGTGCCACGCGCGTGACCAACAGTCCTGCCGAATCCCGGTTTTTGTAGCACCATGTCAAGTTATGAGTCCCGCGTCGACGACCTCCGCCAGCAAGCGAGCCGCCAGCAAGGCCACGAAGTCGAAAGCGACGACCGGCAGCCAGCCGAACAAGTCGACCAAGGCCACCAAGTCGACGGCCGGGCGTAAGTCCGACACCAAGGCGGCCGGCACCAAAGGGCGGTCCAAGGAGCCGGCCAAGCGCGCCAAGACCGTCGTCCGCGAACCCAAGGCGATCGACAACACGATCTTCTCCGGGTACTCGGAAGGGCCGTACGGCAAGGCCTTCGACGAGATGTTCGACGCCGACGGCGAGGTGCGCGCACCGTATCGCGGCATCTACAAGGCGATGTCGGAATACGACGCGGCCGACCTCGACGTGCGGGTCGATGCGCTCGGTCGTGCGTTCATCGATCAGGGTGTGACCTTCTCGCTGTCCGGCAAGGAACGGCCGTTCCCGCTCGATGTTGTGCCGCGGGTGATCTCGGCGGGTGAGTGGAGCAAGCTGGAGGCCGGCATCACCCAACGTGTGCAGGCCCTGGAGTTGTTTCTCGACGACATCTACGGCGAACAGGAGATCCTGCGCGACGGGGTGCTGCCGAAACGACTCGTGCACTCGTGTGAGCACTTTCACCGGCAGGCCGCAAACATCCGGCCGCCCAACGGGGTTCGCATCCACGTCGCCGGCATCGACCTCATCCGCGACGAGAACGGCGATTTCCGTGTCCTGGAGGACAATCTGCGGTCCCCGTCGGGTGTCTCCTATGTGATGGAGAACCGACGCACCATGGCGCGGGTCTTCCCGGATCTGTTCTCCTCACATCGGGTGCGTGCGGTCGCCGACTACCCGAGTCACCTGCTGCGCGCCCTGCGAGCGTCTGCAGCGTTCAACGAGGCCGACCCCAACATCGTGGTGCTCACCCCGGGTGTCGCCAACTCCGCCTACTTCGAACACTCGTTGCTGGCGAGACTGATGGGCGTCGAATTGGTCGAGGGTCGAGACCTCTTCTGCCGCGACAACATCGTCTATATGCGCACCACCGAGGGCGAGCAGCGGGTGGATGTGATCTACCGCCGCATCGACGACGATTTCCTCGATCCCATGCAGTTCCGGCCGGACTCCATGCTCGGCGTCGCGGGACTGCTCAATGCCGCCCGGGCCGGCAACGTGGTCATCTCGAGTGCGGTCGGCAACGGCGTCGGCGACGACAAGCTCATCTACACCTATGTCCCCGAGATCATCGAGTACTACCTCGGCGAGAAGCCCTCGCTGCAGAACGTCGACACGCTGCGGTGCTGGCTCGACGACGAATGCGAAGAGGTTCTCGACCGGATCGACGAACTGGTGGTCAAACCGGTGGAGGGTTCCGGCGGCTACGGCATCGTGTTCGGTCCGGACGCCACCAAGGCCGAACTGGACACGTTGGCTCGCAAGGTGCGCAACGATCCCCGCGGGTGGATCGCCCAGCCCGTGGTGCAGCTGTCGACGGTGCCGACCAAGATCGACGGGGAGGTGCGGCCCCGACACGTCGACCTGCGGCCGTTCGCGGTCAACGACGGAGAGTCGGTGTGGGTGCTGCCGGGTGGACTGACCCGCGTCGCCCTACCGGAGGGGTCGTTGGTGGTCAACTCCAGCCAGGGTGGTGGCTCCAAGGACACCTGGGTGCTCGCATCGTCACGCTCGTCGGCCGAAGACCGCGAGCTGTCCGGGGCGAAGGTGGTCAACGCCAGTGGGGTCGCGGCCGCCCGCCCGGCCGAGAGCGCTCCCGACCCACTGCACACCCAGACACAACAGCAGCAGCAGGCGCAGCAGGGTACCGATCAGCAGGGTGGTGAGCACCGATGATGTTGGCGCGCAACGCGGAATCCCTCTACTGGATCGGCCGCTACGTCGAACGAGCCGACGACATGGCACGTATTCTCGACGTCGCGATCCACCAGTTGCTCGAGGACGCGACCGTCGACGTGGACCGCCAGGCGCGACTGGTGATCCAGGTGCTCGGTCTGGACGCACCCGGCACCGACGAACTGATCGACGTGTGGACGCTGACCGAGCGCGTCGCCTACGACAAGGACGCGATCGGGTCGATCGTCGACCTGATCCGGTCGGCCCGCGAGAACGCCCGCGGTGCGCGTGAGGTCACCTCGAGCGAGATGTGGGAGTGTCTCAACACCACCTACAACGGACTCAGCGACGCCGAACGTCGGGCCCGCCGTCTCGGCCCGCACGAATTCCTGTCCTATGTCAAGAACCGGGCGGCCATGTTCGCGGGCCTCGCCGACGCCACGCTCAGCCACGACGACGGCTATCGGTACCTGCTGCTCGGGCGGTCGGTGGAGCGTGTCGACATGACCATCCGGATGCTGCTGTCGCGCGCCGGCGATCGCGTCTCGTCGCCGTCGTGGGTCAGCGTGCTGGTGTCGGCCGGCGCGCAGGACACCTTCCTGCGCACCTACCGGGGACGCCTCGACGCAGACAACATCGTCGAGTTCATGCTGGTGGACCGGCTTTTCCCACGGTCGGTGTTCCACGCACTGCGGGTGGCCGAGCACAATCTGACCGAACTGGAGAAGCGGCCGAGTCGCGTCGGCACCCAAGCCGAGGCGATGTTGCTCCTCGGCCGGGCGCGCAGCTCGTTGGAGTTCATCGAGCCGGGCAATCTGCTCGACGACCTGCAGGACCGCCTGCTCGATCTCCAGGACACCTGCCGGGCGGTCAACGAGGCGGTGACCGGCCAGTACTTCCATGTGTCGCCGTATGTCTCGTGGGCCGACGCCCGCGTGAGCGATTCGGAGGACCACATGATCGAGGAGAGTGAACTGTGAGCTGGCGTCTGCGCGTCGTCCATTCCACCGGATTCGCCTACAAGAGCGCGGTGACGTCGTCGTACAACGAGGCCCGCCTCACGCCCCGCAGTGACAATCGGCAGAACGTCATCATCAACCGGGTCGAGACGGTGCCGGCCACGAGGTCCTACCGCTACACCGACTACTGGGGCACTGCGGTTACCGCCTTCGACCTGCACGCGCCGCACGAGGAACTCGAGGTGTCCGGCATGTCGGTGGTGGAGACCGAGGCCGGCGGCCGGGTCCCGGTCGGCGAGCAACGCAGCTGGGACGAGGTGCGTAGCGCCTACGTCAGGGACCGCTACGACGAGATGCTGGCCTACACCGGGTATGTGCCGAAGAACCGGCAGCTGACCTCGGCGGCGACACGGCTGGCCAAGGGTCTCGAACCGGATGCGGCGGTCGAGGCGGTGTGCCGGTATGTGCACGAGGAGATGAAGTACGTGCCGGGCACCACCGGCGTACACACCACGGCCGTGGACGCCTGGAACGAACGCAAAGGGGTGTGCCAGGACTACGCGCACCTGTCGTTGCTGATGTTGCGTGGTCTCGGGATCCCGGCCCGCTACGTCTCCGGCTACCTGCACCCGAAACCCGATGCCGCCATCGACAAAACGGTGGAGGGGCAGAGCCATGCGTGGATCGAGGCATGGACGGGAGGCTGGTGGGGTTTCGACCCGACCAATGCCACCGACATCACCGAGCAGCACGTGTCGGTCGGGGTCGGACGTGACTATGCCGATGTGTCACCGCTGAAGGGCATCTACACCGGGGGTGGGGCGACCGATCTCGACGTCGTCGTGGAGATCACCCGGTTGGCCTAGACCAGGTCAGTGCCAGCCGTAGTCGCTGCGCAACCGGGTGGCGACGCGGTCGAACCGCTCGCGATCGAGAATGGCGCCCTCACGACGGATGCCGTGTTCGGAGACCACCAGCACCCGGTCGAGACGGACGTAACTCTCCCGCCGTGACGAGTCCCACACCCCGCTGCCGATGCGCACCCAATCCGGATCCTCGCGGTGATACTCCTTGCTGGACAACATCAATCCGAGAAGGTACGTGCCGGCGCGGCCGACGACGAGCACCGGGCGATCCTTGCCCTCGTCGGGATCATCCTCGTAGCGCACCCAGGTCCAGACGATCTCGCCGGGATCGGCGGCACCGTCGAGGTCTGGGGAGTAGCAGATCGTGCGCGCGAGGGCGCGTGTCGCAGCGGTACGCGGACCGGGTGGCATCGCCGCGTCAGCCGATCAAGGTGTCGAACACGGCGTCGGCGGTCAATGCGGCGGTGGGTTTGCGGTCGGGGTTGAGGTTGTGTCCGACCTTCTCGATTTCGACCACGCGGGTGGGTGCCGGGATCAGCGCCACGGCGTCGGCGAGTTCGTCCGGGGTGGCGAACGGATCGGTACTGCCGTGCACGATCACGGTGGGCACCGAGATCGACGGCAGGTGTTCGGTACGCAGCCGGTCCGGTTTGCCCGGTGGATGCAGGGGATAGGACGTCAACAGCAGGCCGTCGGCCAGATCCGGGTCCTCGGCCACCGCCATCGACGCCTGGCGACCACCGTAGGAATGGCCGCCGACGATCAGCGGAGCACCGCCCACCCGAAACGTCTCGCACGCCGCGACGATGCCGGCCCGGTCGGCGGCCGCCGTCGACGGGCTCGGCGGGCCCTTGGGGCGACGTTGACGGTAGGGCAGGTCGATGCGGGCCACCAGCAGGCCCCGCGCCGACAGCTCGTCGGCCAGCGCGCGCAGGATGACCGCGTGCCGGTTGCCACCGGCCCCGTGCGCCAGGACGGCCACACCGACGCGATCCCGGCCGGGGTCGGTGACCTCCGCCACGACAGAGTCGGCGTCGTATGTGCGCGACTCGGGACTGTTCGGCGGGGGTGCGGCAGCCATTGCTCAACCGTAGCGGCGAGCGTCGCCGACGCCGACTGCGGCGGGCATGAGAAACTGGACCCATCGACGCGGTCAGGCCGACCGCGTCCCCATGCCGCACGTCCGAGGAGCAGTTCGATTCCCACCTTCGCCGACAACACCTTCACCGCCCCCGAGCGGATCCGCAACTTCTGCATCATCGCCCACATCGACCACGGGAAGTCCACCCTGGCCGACCGGATGCTGCAGCTCACCGGTGTGGTCGAGGAGCGACAGATGCGAGCGCAGTACCTCGATCGGATGGACATCGAACGTGAGCGCGGTATCACCATCAAGGCGCAGAACGTGCGCCTGCCGTGGCAGGTCACCGACGAGTCGGGCGCCACCACCGACTACGTGATCCACCTCATCGACACTCCCGGACATGTCGACTTCACCTACGAGGTGTCGCGTGCGCTCGAGGCCTGTGAGGGTGCGATCCTGCTCGTCGACGCCGCGCAGGGCATCGAGGCGCAGACCCTGGCCAACCTGTATCTGGCCATGGACAAGGACCTGACGATCATCCCGGTCCTCAACAAGATCGATCTGCCGGCCGCCGACCCGGACCGCTATGCCGCCGAGATCGCCCACATCATCGGTTGTGAGGCGTCGGACGTGCTGCGGGTGTCCGGCAAGACCGGCGAAGGTGTCGCCGCTCTGCTCGACGAGGTGATCAAGCAGGTCCCGCCACCCGAGGGCGACCAGGACGCACCCGCACGTGCGATGATCTTCGACTCGGTGTACGACACCTACCGGGGTGTGGTCACCTATGTCCGCGTCGTCGACGGACGGGTGCTGCCGCGCGAAAAAGTGCTGATGATGTCCACCGGCGCCACCCACGAGTTGCTCGAGGTCGGCATCGTCTCGCCCGAACCCAAGGCATCCAGAGGCCTCGGTGTCGGGGAGGTCGGCTACCTCATCACCGGTGTCAAGGACGTCCGGCAGTCCAAGGTCGGCGACACCGTGACGACGGCCAAGCACGGCGCCGAGCAACCGCTGACCGGCTACCGCGAACCCCAGCCGATGGTCTACTCGGGTCTCTATCCGGTGGACGGCTCGGACTATCCGGTGTTGCGTGAGGCGCTGGACAAGCTGCAGCTCAACGATGCCGCACTGGCGTACGAGCCGGAGACCTCGGTGGCCCTCGGGTTCGGGTTCCGCTGCGGATTCCTCGGGTTGCTGCACATGGAGATCACCCGCGAACGCCTCGAACGTGAGTTCAACCTGAACCTCATCTCGACCGCGCCCAACGTGGTCTACCGGGTGATCATGGAGGACGGCCAGGAGATCACCGTCACGAATCCCTCGGACTGGCCCGCGGGGAAGGCCAAACAGATCTTCGAGCCGATCGTGAAGATGACGATCATCGCGCCCAGTGAATTCGTCGGGGCGATCATGGAGCTCTGCCAGTCCCGGCGGGGTGACCTCGGCGGTATGGACTACCTGTCGGAGACTCGCGTCGAATTGCGGTACACGATGCCGATGGCCGAGATCATCTTCGACTTCTTCGACGCGCTCAAGTCGCGCACCCGCGGGTATGCCAGCCTCGACTACGAGGAGGCCGGCGAGCAGGAGGCCGATCTGGTGAAGGTCGACATCCTGCTGCAGGGCGAGGCGGTCGACGCCTTCAGCGCCATCGTCCACAAGGATGCCGCATACGCCTACGGCAACAAGATGGCCACCAAGCTGAAGGAGCTGATCCCGCGGCAGCAATTCGAGGTGCCCGTGCAGGCCGCTGTCGGGTCGAAGATCATCGCGCGAGAGAACATCCGCGCCATCCGTAAGGACGTGCTGGCCAAATGCTATGGCGGCGACATCAGCCGTAAGCGCAAGCTGCTCGAGAAGCAGAAGGAGGGCAAGAAGCGGATGAAGACGATCGGCCGGGTGGATGTCCCGCAGGAGGCGTTCGTGGCGGCCCTCTCCACCGACTCGCTCGGAGACAAGCCGAAGGGGAAGTAGACCGTTGGAGACCCGCCGCAACCCGGTTCTGGCCGAGAGCTCGCTGCCGCACGGACTGCCCGACTTCGCCTCGATCTCCGACGACGATTTCCTGCCGGCCTTCCGCGAGGCGATGACAACCCACCTCGCGGAAGTGGAGTCGATCGCGACGGACTCGCGGCCGGCGACCTTCCGAAACACCGTGGAGGCGCTCGAACTGTCCGGCCGCGACCTGGCACGGGCGGGTGGGATCTTCTTCAATCTCGTCGGGCCCGACACCAACCCGCAGCGAAACGAGATCTCCCAGCAACTCTCGACGTTGCTCACCGACCACGCGAACACGATCTCGATGGATCGGCGCCTGTTCGACCGGATCTCGTCGCTCCATGAGCGCATGGACGAACTCGGTCTGACCGAGTCGCAGGAACGACTGCTGGCCAAGCGCTATCGCGAATCGGTGCGTGCGGGAGCCGGTCTCGGTTTGGGCGAGCAGGAGCAGATGCGACAGATCTCGTCGCGGTTGGCCTACCTGAGCACCGCGTTCTCGCAGCGGATTCTCGACGACACCAACGCCTCGGCGGTGTTCGTCGACGACGCCGCCGGCCTCGACGGGCTGTCGGCGGGGCAGATCGCTGCCGCCCGTCGAGCGGCCGCCGACGCGGGCCACGACTCCGGGTATCTGCTCACCCTGGAGCTGCCGAGCAGTCAGTCGTTGCTCACCGTGCTGACCGATCGTGACGTGCGGCAACGCGTTTTCGACGCCTCGGTCTCCCGCTGTGCCCGGGGCAACGAACACGACACCCGCGAGCTCGTCCTCGAGATCGTCCGGCTGCGTGCGCGGCGGGCCCGTCTGCTCGGGTATCACGACCACGCCGAATACGTGATCGCCGAGGAGACCGCGCCGAACCCCGACGCCGTCGTCGAACTGCTCGACGAGCTCACCGAGTCGGCGTTGCGTGCCGGCGGACGCGAACTGACTCGACTGACCCGCTTCGCCGACGAGGAGATCGGTGCCGCCGACCTCACGTACTGGCTCGATCGGGAGCGCCGGGCATCCTCGGCGGTTCCCCTCGACGACTTCGCCGACTACTGCGAGCTCGACAATGTGCTGCAGCGCGGCGTCTTCTATGCGGCCGGCAAACTCTATGGCCTGCGTTTCGTCGAACGATCCGATCTCGACGGCTATCACCCCGACGTGCGGGTGTGGGATGTGATCAACGAGGCCGGCCGCAGCATCGGGCTGTTCCTCGGTGACTTCTATGCGCGCCCGTCCAAACGGGGCGGCGCGTGGATGAACAACATCGTCGACCAGTCGGTGGCGCTGTCGGCGCAGCCGATCGTGGTCAATGTCGCGAACCTGACCAAACCCGATCCCGGCGAGCCGTGCCTGCTGACGATGGACCAGCTGACCACCCTCTTCCATGAGTTCGGACACGCTCTGCACGGCCTGCTGTCGGCGGTCGACTATCCCTCGCAGTCGGGGACCTCGGTGCCCCGCGATTTCGTCGAGTTCCCGTCGCAGGTGAACGAGATGTGGGCGCTGCACCCGGATGTGTTGTCGCAGTACGCTCGTCATCACGAAACCGCGGCGCCGATCCCGGCAGGGCTGGCCGATGCGGCGCGGGCTGCGGCGAAGACCGAGAGCGCGCACGCCACGCTCGAATACCTGGCCGCAGCGCTGTTGGATCTCGCCTGGCATCGGATCACCGTCGACGACGCGGTCGACGATGTCGTGGAGTTCGAACGAGCGGCATTGCGCGCGAAGGGTTTCACCGGCGACCTGATCCCGCCGCGATACCGAAGCGCGTACTTCAACCACATCTTCGGCGGCGGCTACTCGGCGGGCTACTACTCCTACATCTGGTCGGAGGTTCTCGACGCCGAGACCGAGCAGTGGTTCCTCGCCGAAGGTGGGCTCCGGCGCGACAACGGTCGGCGCTTCGCCGAGGCCACTCTCACGCGCGGTGACAGCATCGACCCGTTGGTGGCACACGAGAAGCTCATCGGACGCACCCCGCAGATCGGGCCACTGCTCGCCCGCCGCGGGCTGGCCGCGGCCGGCGAGGCCCGGTAGCCGCAGCCGATGGAATCCGGCGTGGGGCCCGGTCGGGACGCCCGTGGTGACCTGACACGGTTCGCGCTGCTGAGCATCGCCGCGGCCGTGGTGACCATTGCGATGAAGGTCACCGCCTGGCGGATCACCGGGTCGGTGGGCCTGCTGTCGGATGCGGCCGAGTCGGTGGTGAATCTCGTTGCGGCAGTCGGTGCTTTCGTGGCGTTGCGGGTCGCCGCCCGACCCGCCGACGCCGGTCACAACTTCGGCCACACGAAGGCGGAATACCTCTCGGCCGTCGTCGAGGGCGTGATGATCTTCGTCGCCGCCGGCGCGATCATCGTCGCCGCAGTCGACCGCCTGATCCATCCCGCCGAACTGGAGTCGGTAGGACCGGGCCTGGCGATCTCGGTCGCGGCCACCGTCGTCAACGGTGCGGTGGCGGTGGTCCTGCTGCGGGCGGGCCGGCGCCACCGTTCAATCACCTTGGAAGCCGACGGCAAGCATCTGATGACCGACGTGTGGACCACCGTCGGCGTGGTGGTCGCGGTCTTCCTGGTCGCCGTCACCGGATGGCTTCGGCTCGATCCGCTCATCGCGATCGCTGTCGCGATCAACATCCTCGTGGTGGGCGGCCGGCTGATCTGGCGCTCGGCCGAGGGAATGATGGATGCGGCCCTACCCGAATCCGACCGGGCAAAGGTCGAGGCGGCCCTGGCCCCACATCGCGAGCGCGGCGTGGTCTTCCACGACATCCGCACACGTGAGGCCGGGCATCGTCGCTTCATGCAGATGCACATGCTGGTGCCGGGGACCTGGACGGTGCAGCACGCCCATGACCTCGCCGAGGAGGTCGAGGCCGACCTGCAGGCGACGCTGTCACACCTCGACGTCACCATCCACGTCGAGCCGGTGGAGGACCCCCGAGCCTACGAATCCTGGCGCCTGTCCTGACCGGTGTCAGTGATGTGCCGGCTGGAAGGTTCCGTGGCTGGCGGCTTCCTCGGCCCGGATCACGTGCATCACCGCGTTGATCAACGCCAGGTGGGTGAACGCCTGCGGGAAGTTGCCCAGATGCTGACCGGTGCTGGCGTCGATCTCCTCGGCATAGAGCTTCAGCGGGCTCGAGTAGGACAGCAGTCGCTCGCAGAGGACCTTGGCGCGATGGAGCTCACCGATCTCGACGAGCGCCGAGACCAACCAGAACGAACAGATGGTGAAGGTCCCCTCCTCGCCGGAGAGTCCGTCGTCGGTCTCGTCGACCCGGTAGCGCAGAACCAGGCCGTTGTCGGTGAGCTCATCGGCGATCGCGAGCACCGTGTTGCGGACCCGGTAGTCGTCCGACGGCAGGAAGCGCAGCAGCGGGATCAGCAGCGCGGACGCGTCGAGCGCGGGGTCCCCGTAGCGCTGGGTGAACACCCCGCGCTCGTCGACCCCGTGTTCGAGGATGTCGGCGCGGATCTCGTCGGCGATACCGGCCCACGTCTTCGCGTACGACTTCTCACCGTGTAGCGCGGCGAGGCGGGCGCCGCGGTCGAGCGCCACCCAGCACATGACCTTCGACGAGGTGAAGTGCTTCGGTTCGCCGCGCACCTCCCAGATCCCGCGATCGGGCTTGCGCCAGTTCTTCACGGCCTCCTCGACCTGCGCCTTCAACACCGGCCACAAGGTCTCGGGGACCGCCTCGCTCGACTTGGTGTTGAGGTAGACCGAGTCGAGCATGGTGCCCCAGATGTCGTGCTGCGCCTGGTTGTAGGCGCCGTTGCCGATACGCACCGGGCGGGCACCGTCATAGCCGGACAGGTGGTGGAGTTCCTCCTCCTCCAGGGTGCGTTCGCCGCCGACCCCGTACATCACCTGCAACGGATGGTGTTCGCCGTTGGTGGCCCCGGACACGTCGGCGATGAACGAGAAGAAGTCGTCGGCCTCACGGTCGAGCCCCAGGGTGTACAGACCCCACAGGGCGAACGTGGAGTCGCGTACCCACGCGTACCGGTAGTCCCAGTTACGTTCGCCACCAGGGGTTTCCGGAAGGGATGTGGTCGCAGCGGCGAGCAGTGCGCCGGTCGGGGAGTAGGTGAGACCTTTGAGGGTCAGCGCTGACCGCTGCAGATGTGTGCGCCACGGATGGTCGGGGAAGGTGCCGGCGTTGATCCATTGCCGCCAGCACTCCGAGGTCGACCACATCTTCTGTGCGGCTTCCTCGAAGTTCTGCGGTGCCGGCTGCCGCGACCAGGACAGTGCGACGAACCGGTTGTCGCCCTCCACGAGGCGGGTACGCGCGCGGGCCTCGCGGCCCTCGAGTCCCAGGCGCAGGTCGGTGGTCAGCTTGAGCGTGGGGCCGGGTGCAGTGGTGCCCGTGCCGGTGGCGATCGCCTCCCCATAGGCGGGTCCGGAGTACTCCCAGACCGTCTTGCCCCGGTGGTAGTCGAACGCCGGTTCGCAACTGAGTGACAGTTCGACGGTGCCCGAGACACATCGCACCGTTCGCAACAGGATGTGTTCGGCGTCCCAATCGGTAGGGGTGCGGCGATGCGTCGTGGAGCGACGTTCGTTGTCGTGCCAGGGGCCCATCACCAGGGCATCGCGCACCACGATCCAGCCGGTGTCGGTCTGCCAGGTGGTCTCGACCATCAGGCTGCCCGGCAGATACCGCCGATCGACCGGCACATTGACGCCGTAGGGGGCCAGGCGGAAATGGCCGGCGCTGCGGTCGAGGACGGCGCCGAACACGCTGGGGGAGTCGGGGCGCGGCACACACATCCACTCGACCGAACCGTTGCGTGCGATCAGACAGTTGGTCTCGGTGTCCGACAGAAAGGCGTAGTCGCCGATATGGGGAAACGCGTTGTGACTCGGGGTCGCGGGCGAGAAGGCCTTGACCTCGGGGTCGATCTCGCCGGCGTCGGAATGTGCGCTGTCGGTGGCGTCGAGGTGCGTGGCGTTGTCGATGGGCAGCGCAGTGACGGCAGCGTCTTCCGGTGGAGTCATGGCTATATCATTGCGATCAGGCCCGACCGTCGCCACTCGGCCGACGTCGGAACCTTGCCGGGTTTGAATCAGCCTGCGCGAAACCCATGTGGGCCGGGGTGCCGGCCGGGAAGAACGAAGAGGTGAAATGTCATGTCGCTGCTCGCCTGGTGGGACGGTGTCGAGGAGTGGCTGACGGGTCTCTCGTTCGTCCCGCAGTTGCTGGTGACCCTCGTCGTCGTGATCCCGTTCGCCGTGCTGGTGGCCGCAGCGCTCAATGTGCTGGTCGACGCGGTGTCCACGGTGTTCGACCGGCGCCGATTCGCCGATGACGACGGAAAGGGGCTGTAGGCGGTGTTCCGTTCCCGCGTGACCTTGGCCTTGGTGGCGCTCATCGTGCTGGTGATCCTCGCCTGGGTGCTCACCAGGTAGCACATCGACTCGACCTGCGGTACCGCTCGCGCCCACGCATGTGGTGACGCATCGCCGCCCGTTGCTAGCGTCTACGGGTTCGGTTGATGCAATGGTGGGAGGACGGTGAGCGTGACGAAGTCGGCAGCCGCGCGCTCGTGGCGCCCGTTGACGGCGGTGGTCGTCGTGGCGCTGGTGATGCTCGCCGCCACGTCCTGTGGTGGCTCGACCGACGAGCCCGGCGGCGACGACATCTCCTCCGGTTCGCGCCATGTGAACCTGATCGCCTACGCGACGCCCAAACCCGGGTTCGATGTCGTGATCCCGGCGTTTCGTCGCACCGAGGCAGGCCGTGACATCGGCTTCTCCCAGTCCTACGGCCCGTCCGGTGACCAGTCCCGAAAGGTGGCCCGCCGTGTCCCCGCCGACGTGGTGAACGTCTCGGTGCAACCCGATATCACCCGACTCGTCGATGCGGGAGTGGTGGACGAGGACTGGCAGCAGCGGGAGCCGAACGGCAGCGTCCCGTTCGGGTCTGTGGTGGCGTTCGTCGTGCGCAAGGGCAACCCCAAGAACATCCACGGCTGGGACGATCTGCTCAGGCCGGGAGTGCAGGTCATCACCCCGAATCCGGGCAGCTCCGGTTCGGCGAAATGGAATCTGCTCGCACCGTATGCGGTGCACAGTGACGGCGGGAGTGACCACCAGGCCGGTCTGGACTACATCGCCGAACTGATCCGCGATCACGTGACGGTGATCCCGAAGTCGGGCCGGGAGGCCACCACAGCGTTCGAACAGGGCCAGGGTGACGTGCTGATCAGCTACGAGAACGAGGCGATCATGCTCGACCGGGCCGACGCGACCGCGAGTCCCGACAAGCAGGTCGAGTACTTCGTCCCTGCCGAGACATTCCGGATCGAGAACCCGGTCGCCGTGGTCAACACCACCTCCGACGAATCCGCAGCCCGCGACTTCGTCGACTACCTCTTCACCGACGAAGCCCAAGTGTTGTGGGCCGAACAGGGATTCCGACCGGTGATGCCCTCGGCGATCGCGGCGACCAGCGCTCTGTTCCCCGGCGAGATCGACACCTTGTGGACCATCGACGAACTCGGCGGCTGGGACGCGGTGGACGCCGAACTGTTCGGTCCCGACGGAGCGATCACCGAGATCTTCGACACCGGAGGCCGGCAATGAGCGCACCGGTCACCGACAGTTCGCCGCCGGGCGGATTCCTGGGGCGTAGCCGAACCTTCAGCGGAGTCAGCCCGCTGGGCGTTGGTGTGGCCGCACTGTGGCTGACCGTCATCGTGCTGCTGCCGCTGGCCGCCATCACGGCGCAGTCCTTCGCCGACGGCTGGTCGGGATTCTTCGACGCTGTGACCGATCCGAATGCGCTGGCCACCCTGCGCATCACCGTTCTGGTATCGGTGGTGGTGGCTGCCATCAACATGCTGTTCGGCACCATCATCGCCTGGGTACTGGTGCGTGACGACTTCTGGGGCAAGGGATTCGTCAACGCGATCATCGATCTGCCGTTCGCCCTGCCGACGATCGTGGCCAGCCTGGTGCTGCTGTCGCTGTACGGGCCCAACAGCCCGATCGACATCCACCTCAATGCGACCAAACCGGCGCTGGTGATCGCGCTGACCTTCGTGACGTTGCCGTTCGTCGTACGGCAGGTGCAGCCTGTGCTGATGGAACTCGACACCGACGTCGAGGAGGCCGCGGCAGTCCTCGGCGCGAGCAACGCGACCACCTGGACCAGAATCGTGCTCCCCGCCCTGCTGCCCTCCATCCTCACCGGCGCCGGACTCGCGTTCACCCGAGCGATCGGCGAATTCGGGTCGGTGGTGCTCATCGGCGGCAACATTCCGGGCGAGACCCAGGTCGCCTCGCAGTACATCCAGCAACAGATCGAGGTCGACGACCCGGTCAGTGCGGCCGCGGTGTCGGTCATGTTGCTGCTCACCGCGTTCGTGGTGCTGCTGGCACTGCGCATGGTGGGGCGACGCCAACGGCTGCGCGAGGAGCACGACCAGTGAGAGTGTCACCGCTGATCCGCTACGGCCTGCGAACCGTCGCCGTCGTCTACCTCTTCGTGCTGTTGATCGTGCCGGTCGGGTTGATCTTCTGGCGTTCGTTCGAACACGGCCTCCTCCAGTTCTGGGAGTGGATCACCACCCCGGCGGCGATCTCGGCGCTGCAACTGAGTCTCCTGATCGTGGCGATCGTGGTGCCTTTGAACGTGGTGTTCGGTATCGCGACGGCACTCGCGCTGGTGCGGGGCCGCTTTCCCGGCAAGGGCGTTCTGCAGGCCGTGGTCGACCTCCCGTTCGCGGTGTCACCGGTGGTGGTGGGTGTGGCGCTCATCCTGCTGTGGGGCTACGGCGGTTGGTTCGGCGGGATCGAGAGCGCCGGCTTCCGCATCATCTTCGGCTTCCCGGGGCTGGTGCTCGCGACGATCTTCGTGACCCTGCCGTTCGTGGTCCGCGAGGTCGAACCCGTGCTCCGCGAAATCGGGACCGAACAGGAACAGGCCGCGGCCACGCTGGGTGCCAACGGCCGACAGACGTTCGCGCGCATCACCCTGCCGGCCATTCGCTGGGGTCTCACCTACGGCATCGTGCTCACCGTCGCACGCTCCCTCGGCGAATACGGCGCGGTCATGATGGTGTCGTCGAACTTCCCGGGTATCTCGCAGACGCTGACCCTGCTGGTGCATTCTCGCTATGTCGACGACTACAACGAGTACGGCGCATACGCGGCGGCCACTCTGCTGATGCTGGTGGCCATCGCAGTGTTGATCGCGATGACGCTCATCGAACGCCGCGTCCAGAGCCGGATGGGTGACGCGAGCCCCGAAGCCACCGATCCCCGGAAGGAAGGCGTGTGACATGTCGATCTCGGTGATCCGCGCGAACAAACGGTACGGCGATTTCGCCGCCCTCGACGACATCTCGATCGACATCCCGGAAGGCTCCCTCACCTCGCTGCTCGGGCCGTCGGGGTCCGGCAAGTCGACGCTGCTGCGCGCCATCGCCGGGCTCGACAGCCTCGACTCGGGCACTGTGTTGATCAAGGGGAACGACGTGTCGGCGGCGTCACCGCAGCAACGTGACATCGGCTTCGTGTTCCAGCACTATGCCGCGTTCAAACACCTGACGGTGCGGGACAACATCGCGTTCGGGCTCAAGATCCGCAAGCGGCCGAAGGCCGAGGTCAAGGCGAAGGTCGATGAGCTCCTCGAGGTCGTCGGACTGACCGTCTTCCAGAAGCGCTTTCCAGCCCAACTGTCCGGCGGGCAACGTCAGCGCATGGCGCTGGCGCGGGCGCTTGCGGTGGATCCACAGGTGCTGCTCCTCGACGAGCCGTTCGGCGCGCTCGACGCCAAGGTGCGTGACGATCTGCGGAAGTGGTTGCGGCGGTTGCACGACGAGGTGCATGTCACCACCGTGCTGGTCACGCACGACCAGCAGGAGGCGCTCGACGTCAGTGACCGCATCGCAGTACTCAACAGGGGACGGATCGAGCAGGTGGGCACCCCGGATGATCTCTACGATCGCCCGGCCAACGTGTTCGTCGCCTCGTTTCTGGGTTCGACGGTCCGGCTCAACGGCGAATTGGTGCGCCCGCACGATATTCGGATCGGTCGGAACCCGGAACTGGCGCTACCCGCCGCGGATGCCGCCCTGGACACCGGGGTCATCAAGGCGACGGTGACCCGTGTGGTGTATCTGGGCTTCGAGGTGCGGTTGGAACTGATCGCGGCCACCACCGGCGATGAGTTCCAGGCGCAGATCACCCGCGGTGACGCCTACGCGCTGAATCTCAAACCCGGAGAGGTGATCTATGCGCGGGCCACGAAGGTGGCCGCGCTCAGCGAGTCCTGATCGGTCCCACCGGTGGCGCCGAGCCAGTAGTGGTGGCACACGGCGTCCACCACATCACGGTGGGCGCCGAGTGGGCCGGCCACCACCACGCCGTCGGCCAGCGCGTCCAGGGCCCGCTCCACGCGTTCGGTCAACAGGCCTGCCGACAGGAAGTACGGGCTCACCGCGATCGTGCGGGCGCCGGCAGCGCGCAGGCGTCGGACGGCGGTGCGCAGCCGATGCTCACGCGCGCCGAGTTTGGTCGCGAACACCACTTCGACCGGACGGTGCAGCAGTGTCGACAACTCGATGGCGCGGCGCCGGACATGACGGTCGGCGGCCGGATCCGAGGACCCGACCGCGGTGAGGATGACCCCGACCCGCTCGTCGGACTGATCGCTGATCCCGGCCTCGCCGAGGCGTTCGGCGAGGGCTGCGGCCAGCGACACCGTGCCGATGACATCGGTCTGGTGAACCACCCGGCCGGTACCGGCGTGTTCGGCGATGATGGCCGGCAGGTCGACCTTGCTGTGATAGCCGGCGGAGAACAGCAGCGGCACCACCACACAGTCACCGCTGATGTCGGCGAGGGCCGGCCCTACCAGGGGCTCGTCGAGGTCGAGATAGGACAGCCGGATGTGCACTTCGGGCAGGGTGCGTGCCACCGCGTCACGAATGCGTGACGCGGTGGCGGCGAACCGCGGATCGCGGCTGCCGTGGGCCACCAGCAGGAGCGTGGGGTTCGTCAACAGCTTCTTCGCAGGGTCGGATCAGACGAGTTCGGGCGTCTCGGTCAGATGCAGATGCGCCAGTGCGTCACCGACGAGACCCGCGCCGAGCGTATTGCCGCCCTGCGGATCGATCAGCAGGAAGCTGCCCGATTCGCGGTTGACCTGATAGTCGTCGGCGGCAATCGGTTCGGCGGTCTGGATGGCGATGCGGCCGATCTGGTTGAGTTCCACCGTGTCCGGTGCGTCGATGAGCGACAGGTGCTGCTCATCGAAGAGCACCTCGATGCCGCCCACGATCGCCTGGGTGGTGCGCGTGCCGTGCTTGAGCAGCAGGCGAGCACCGGGTCGCAGCGGCTTCTCGGCGAGCCAGCAGACCGTGGCACCGAACTGCTGCAACGGTTCCGGCGCATCCCCGGCCGCGGCGATCACATCGCCTCGGGAGATGTCGACATCGTCGTCGAGCAGCAGGGTCACGCTGCGACCGGTATGGGCGGTCGCCAGCTGTCCGTCCGCGGTGTCGATCTGACGGACGGTGCTGCGGGTGCCGGCGGGAAGGATGACGACCTCGTCGCCGACGGAGACACGGCCGGCCGCGATCTGACCGGCGTAGCCGCGGTAGTCGGGGAACTCCGGCGTACGCGGACGGATCACGTACTGGACGGGGAAACGCAGCCCGACGTCCTTGATGTCGGTGACATTCGGGACCGTCTCGAGATGCTCGATGAGGGTGGGGCCGTCGTAGTACGGGGTGTTGTCCGAGCGGGTGGCGACGTTGTCGCCGTGCAGCGCGGACACCGGAATCGAGATGACCTGCTCCGGCGACCATCCCAGCGAGCGGGTCAGATCGGCGAACTCGGCCGATATCTGGCCGTACACCTCGTCCGGATTGTCGACGAGGTCGATCTTGTTGACCGCCAGCACCAGCCGCGGAACACCGAGCAGCGACATCACCGCGGCGTGCCGGCGGGTCTGCGCGACGACACCGTTGCGGGCGTCGACGAGCAGGATCACCAGCTGGGCGGTGGACGCGCCGGAGACGGTGTTGCGGGTGTACTGCACGTGGCCGGGGGTGTCGGCGAGCACGAACGACCGTGCCGGCGTGGCGAAGTAGCGGTAGGCCACATCGATCGTGATGCCCTGCTCGCGTTCGGCACGCAGACCGTCGACGAGCAACGAGAGGTCGGGGCCTTCGAGACCGCGGTCCACCGACGCCTTGGTGACGGCATCGATCTGGTCGGCCAGCACCGATTTCGTGTCGTAGAGCAGTCGGCCGACGAGGGTCGACTTGCCGTCGTCGACGCTGCCCGCGGTGGCGATGCGGAGAAGGTCGGGAGCGTGCTTCATCTCAGAAATATCCTTCGCGCTTGCGGTCTTCCATGGCGGCCTCGGAGACACGGTCGTCGCCGCGGGTGGCGCCACGTTCGGTCAGCCGCGAAGCGGCGACCTCGGCCAGGACGGCCTCGTTGTCGGCGGCGTCGGACAGGACCGCGCCGGTGGTCGAGCCGTCGCCGACGGTGCGGTAACGCACCGAGAGTCGTTGTAGTTCTTCGCCATCGCGGGGACCTCCCCACGGTCCCGGCGTCATCCACATACCGTCGCGCTGGAACACATCACGCTGGTGCGCGTAGTAGATCGGTGGGAGCATCACCTGCTCGCGGGCGATGTAGCGCCACACGTCGAGTTCGGTCCAGTTCGACAGCGGGAATACCCGGACGTGTTCGCCGGGAGCGTGGCGGCCGTTGTACAGGTTCCACAGTTCGGGACGCTGCCGTTTGGGGTCCCACTGGCCGAAGGCGTTGCGCAGGGAGAAGATCCGTTCCTTGGCGCGGGAGCGTTCCTCGTCGCGGCGGCCGCCGCCGAACACCGCGTCGAAGCGGTTCTCGGTGATGGCGTCGAGAAGCGGAATGGTCTGCAGCGGGTTGCGCACACCGTCGGGACGCTCGGTGAGCCGGCCGTCGGAGAGGTAGTCCTCGACCTTGGCCACGTGCAGCCGCAGGTTGTAGCGGTCCACGACCTGGTCGCGGAACTCGAGGACCTCGGGCAGGTTGTGCCCGGTGTCCACGTGCAGCAGCGAGAACGGCAGCGGGGCCGGCCAGAAGGCCTTGAGCGCCACATGCAGCAGCAGGGTCGAGTCCTTGCCGCCGGAGAACAGGATCACCGGGCGTTCGAACTCGCCGGCGACCTCACGGAAGATGTGGATCGCCTCGGATTCCAGCGCGTCGAGGGTGGTGAAATCGTCTGCCGTGTCGACGATCGGGGAGGCGGAGGTGTCGGCGATGGTCATGATGCGTGCAGCCCACATTCTGTCTTGGCGCGACCGGCCCAGCGGCCGCTGCGCGGATCGGATCCGGGTTCGGGTTTGGCGGTGCAGGGTGCGCAGCCGATCGACGGGTAGCCGTCGTCGACGAGCGGGTTGACCAGCACGCCGTTGGAGTCGATGTAGTCCTGCATGGTCTCGTCGGACCAGGCGGCGATCGGGTTGATCTTGACCAGCCCGAAGCCCTCGTCGAAGGAGATCAGCGGCGCGTTGGCGCGGGTGGGTGCCTCCACCCGCCGGATGCCGGTGATCCAGGCGTCGTAGCCGGCGAGCCCGTTCTTGAGCGGAACCACCTTGCGCAGCCGGCAGCATTCGCCGGGGTCACGGGCGAACAGGTTGCGGCCCAACAGTTCGTCCTGCTCGGCGACGGTGTGTTCGGGGGTCAGGTTGACCATCTCCACACCGGGGCGAGCGAAGCGACGGGACATGTCGTTGTACACCTGCTCGACCGCATCGCGGGTGCCGATGGTCTCGGCGAAGTGGTAGCCGGTGTCGAGGAACAGCACCTTGAGCTTGCTGCCGTGCAGCGCCTCGTCGTCGATGTTCTTGCTCGCCAGGTCGACCAGCGCTGCGTCCTGCATGTTGGATGCGACGACGAAGTTGTCACCGAAGGTCTCGGCGGTCCACCGCAACAGGTCGGCAGGGGTGGCGTCGGGGCCGAGATCGGCCGCGCCCTTCTCGGCGATCGCGCGCAGTTCGTCTTCGCTGAACCGGCGGCCGGTCGCTGTCGTGTCGGTGGACGTGCTCATCGCAGTGCCTCCTCTTCAGCCCGAACGGCCCACTGGGCGAACCGTTCTCCGTCGTGTCGCTGCTCCACGTACTTGCGGACAACCCGGTCGATGTAGTCGCCGAGTTCGGTGGAGAGCACTTTGTGTTGCCGCAGTTTGCGGCCGAATCCGGCGTCCTGGCCGAGGCTTCCGCCCAGGTGCACCTGGAACCCCTCGGTCTGTCCGCCGTTGCCGTCCTCGACCAGCTGACCCTTGAAGCCGATGTCGGCGACCTGCGAGCGGGCACACGAGTTGGGGCAGCCGTTGATGTTCACGGTGATCGGGGTGTCGAGGTCGGCGTTGATGTCGGCGAGACGCTCCTCGAGCTCCGGGACCAGCCGCTGCGAGCGCTTGCGGGTCTCGGTGAACGACAGCTTGCAGAACTCGATACCGCTGCACGCCATCAGGTTCCGACGCCAGTTCGAGGCGCGTGCGCTCAACCCGAGTTTCGCGAGGTCGGCGATGAGCTCGTCGACCTTGTCGTCGGCGACGTCGAGCACCACGAGCTTCTGGTACGGGGTGAAGCGGATGCGGTCGGACCCGACTCGTTCGGCTGCCTCGGCCACCTTGGTCAGGATGGTGCCGGAGACGCGTCCCGCCATCGCGGCGAAACCGACGGAGTTGAGGCCGTTCTTGAGCTTCTGCACGCCGACGTGGTCGCGCGGGGCGGTCAGCGGCTCCGGCGCGGGACCGTCGATCAGCTTGCGGCCGAGGTATTCGTCTTCGAGGACCTGACGGAACTTCTCGATGCCCCAGTCCTTGATGAGGAACTTCAGCCGCGCCTTGGTGCGCAGACGGCGGTATCCGTAGTCGCGGAAGATGGCGACCACGCCCTCCCACACGTCGGGCACCTCGTCGAGTGGAATCCAGGCGCCCACCCGCTGCGCCAGCATCGGGTTCGTGGACAGCCCGCCGCCGACCCAGAGGTCGAGGCCCGGACCGTGTTCGGGGTGGTTGACGCCGATGAACGCGACGTCGTTGGTCTCGTGCGAGACGTCCTGCAGACCCGAGATGGCGGTCTTGAACTTACGCGGCAGGTTCGAGTACTGCGGGTCGCCGATGTAGCGGCGGACGATCTCGTCGATGGCCGGGGTGGGGTCGAGGACCTCGTCGACGGCTTCACCGGCCAGAGGCGACCCGAGGATGATGCGCGGGCAGTCGCCGCACGCCTCGGTGGTGTAGAGCCCGACGCTCTCGAGACGCTCCCAGATCGTGGGGACGTCCTCGATGCGGATCCAGTGGTACTGGACGTTCTCGCGGTCGGACAGATCGGCGGTGTCGCGGGCGAACTCGGTGGACAGCTCGCCGAGCGTGCGCAGCTGGGCGACGTTGAGTGCCCCGGCGTCGCAGCGCACCCGCATCATGAAGTGGCTGTCCTCGAGGATGTCGATGTTCTCGTCACCGGTCCAGGTGCCGTCGTAGCCTTCGGCGCGCTGGGTGTAGAGGCCCCACCAACGCATCCGGCCGCGCAGATCCTGCTTGTCGATCGAGTCGAAACCCTGCTTGGCGTAGATGTTCTCGATACGGGCCCGGACGTTGAGTGGGTTGTCGTCCTTCTTGACCTGCTCGTTGGGGTTCAGCGGCTCGCGGTAGCCGAGTTTCCACTGGCCTTCGGCGCGGCGCTTGGTCGGACGCTTCTTGCGGGCGGGGCGGTCCGCGGCCGGCGACGGCTTCGCAGCCGCATCGGTCGAGGTCACGGATAGATCGTCGGTGGTGGACGTCATGGAGTCTCCTGAGCTGACGCACGCACACGCCAGCGTTCACGAAAGGTGGGCTGGAAACGTGCCGGCATCCCGCGGCGAGCGGGGGACTTCTCAGGGCCGAATCGTCGTCTGCCGACGACAGGGGAGCACGTCGTCTAGGGACGACAGAATGCGCTGCAGACGCGCTTGAAATCAATGTGGCGTCGCGCGGCGAGCCACACCCCTGGGGAAGTCACGTCGTACATAGTGCCACGATCACCCTTGCCGCGTCTACTTGGGGTTATTTTTCCTCACGATGAGGCAAATACCCGTTTCCCGCGTGAATCGGCATCGGAACGGTCGAGGTGGCGGTCATGCCATCAGGTCGAGAGCGCATGATGGACCCATGAAGGTCGAAGGCGAGCAGGCAGTCGACAGCGCCGTCGAAGTCGCGTGTGCCGCCATCGACCCAGCGGCGCCTCTCGGCCTCTATCTGCATGTGCCGTTCTGTGCCACGCGCTGCGGATACTGCGATTTCAACACCTACACGGCGGGGGAGCTGGGCACTTCCTCGTCGCCGGAGTCGTGGCGGCACGCGGTGGAGCGGGAACTGGATGCCGCGGCGCGACTGCTCAACCCCGTGCGACCGGTGTCGACGATCTTCGTCGGTGGCGGCACGCCGTCGCTGCTCGGGTCCGACGGCTTGTGCAGGCTGCTCGACGCGGTGCGGTCGCGCTTCGCGCTCACCGACGATGCCGAGGTCACGACCGAATCGAACCCGGAATCGACCTCTCCGGAGTTTTTTGACGGACTGCTCTCGGCCGGCTTCACCCGAATCTCACTCGGCATGCAGTCGGCCGCGCCGCACGTTTTGGCGACCTTGGACCGGACACACACGCCGGGCCGGGCGGTGGCCGCCGCACGAGAGGCGACCGCCGCCGGATTCGAACACGTCAACCTCGATCTCATCTACGGGACCCCGGGCGAGACCGACGCGGATCTACACGCGAGTGTCGACGCCGTGCTCTCGACCGACGTCGACCACGTCTCCGCGTACGCACTCATCGTGGAGGACGGGACCGCGCTGGCCCGACGGATTCGCAGTGGCGAGCTGCCGGCGCCCGACGACGACGTGCTCGCCGACCGTTTTCAGATCCTGGACAACCGACTGCGCGCCGGCGGTTTCGACTGGTACGAGGTGTCCAACTGGTCCCGCACTGACGCCGGGCGGTGCCGCCACAACCTCGCCTACTGGTACAGCCACGACTGGTGGGGTATCGGTCCGGGCGCGCATTCTCACGTCAACGGCGTGCGGTGGTCGAACCAGAAGCATCCGGCCCGGTACGCCGATGTCCTCGACGGCGGAAGACTGCCCGTCGGTGGCCACGAGGTCCTGACCGACGAGGATCGTCACGTCGAGTCGGTGATGCTGACCGCGCGATGCCGGGACGGTCTGCCGGTGGATCGACTCACGGCCGAGGAGTTCCCGCGTGCCGCCGGCTTCGTCGACGACGGCCTACTCGAATTCGTCGGATCGGTGGACGCGCGGCTCGTGCTCACCGACGCCGGGCGACTGCTCGCCGATCGGGTGGTGCGCGAGATCCTGTACGCCGGGTGACGGTGGCTCACCACTGCGGCGGCGTCGTGGATGGCAGGGTCCAGCCGGTGCTGCGGGTGGCCTTGCGATGGGCGCCACCGGGCACCGGCGCCCGGCCCGGAGGCGGTAGGCGTTCGGTGTCGAGTCGGTTGGCCACCGAGTCCGCGTCGGTGTCGAGGTCGATGGCGTCGAGGTCGAGCATCCGTGCGTGGATGATGTGCCGGTTGCGCAGTGCGGAGCGAACGGCGCGATGCAGCCCGTCCTCGAGATAGAGATCGCCTCGCCATCGCACGACATGAGAGAAGAGGTCGCCGTAGAAGGTCGAGTCCTCGCTCAGCAAACGATCGAGCGCGAGGACCTTGGTGACCGTGGTGAGTTCGTCGAGCCGGAACTGCCGTGGCGGGATCTTGGCCCACCCACTCGCCGACATCCCGTGGTCGGGATAGGGCCTTCCCTCCCGTACCCCCTTGAAGATCATCGAGCACTTTCTGGTCCGGCGTGCGTGGCGGCCCGGCACGACGACGGCGCATCCGACGCTGTACACGCAACGGTTCGTAAGATGGACGTCACCTACTGTATGGCAGAGTGCACGTTCGGGAGGTGTTGTCGGATGTCGACCACGGACGATCGCAGGTTCGAGATCTTGCGTGCGATCGTGACCGATTTCGTCTCCACCCAGGAGCCCATCGGTTCCAAGGCACTGGTGGAGCGTCATCAGCTCGGGGTGTCCAGCGCCACGGTGCGCAACGACATGGCGGTGCTGGAGGCCGAGGGCTATATCGCCCAACCGCACACGAGTTCCGGCCGGGTGCCCACCGACAAGGGTTACCGGATGTTCGTCGACCGGATCAGCGAGGTGAAACCGCTGTCGGCGGCCGAGCGCCGGGCGATCTTGTCGGTCCTCGACTCCGGTGTCGACCTCGACGACGTCCTGCGACGCTCGGTGAAGCTGCTCGCGCAGCTCACCCGGCAGGTTGCGGTGATTCAGTATCCCGTGCTGTCCACGGCCACCGTGCGGCACCTCGAAGTGGTGTCCCTGTCGCCGTCGCGGCTACTGCTGGTGGTGATCACCGACACCGGCCGGGTCGAGCAACGGATGGTTGCCCTGGGCGATGACCTCGACGAGGACGACTACATCCGGCTGCGCGACATGTTCTCCGCGGCGTTGCACGGCAAACGCCTGGAGGAGGCGTCGGTGGCGGTCGCCGAACTGGCCAACGACGCCCCGGTCGACATCCGGGACGCGGTCATCTCGGTGGCCACGATCCTCGTCGAGACGCTCGTGGAACGCGGTGACGATCGTCTCGTTCTGGGCGGCACATCCAATCTGGCGCGTTCGGCCGCCGACTTCGCGCCGGTGCTCGGCGGGATGGACACGGTGCTCGACGCTCTCGAAGAGCAGGTCGTGGTGCTCAAATTGCTCGCCACGAGCCAGCGGATGGGACGGGTGACAGTGCAGATCGGGGAGGAGACGCAGACGGAGAACCTGCGTGGCACCTCGGTCGTGTCGACAGGGTACGGTGCTTCGGGCACGGTGTTCGGCGGCGTCGGCGTGGTCGGTCCCACACGCATGGACTATCCGGGAACAATCGCGTCTGTCGCAGCCGTTGCCAAGTATGTCGGCGAGGTGTTGGCCGATCGCTGACCCGTGCGGCCGCCTCGTGCGGCCCGGGAGCGATACCGGACCACCCGAACCAGTGTGACCAGCGAGACGACAGGACCGAGACGACCGTGGCACGTGACTATTACGGAATCCTGGGCGTGGCCAAAGGCGCCAGCGACCAGGAGATCAAGCGCGCATACCGCAAGAAGGCGCGCGAGCTGCACCCCGACGTCAACCCGGGCGAGGAGGACAAGTTCAAAGAGGTCAGCACGGCCTACGAGGTGCTGACCGATCCCGAGAAGCGGCGCATCGTGGATGCCGGCGGCGACCCGTTGGCCGGTCCCGGCCAGGGTGGCTTCTCCGGTGGCTTCGGCAGCGGCGGCCTCGGCGACGTCTTCGAGGCGTTCTTCGGGTCCGGCGGCGGCGGCGGTTTCGGCGGCGGCTTCGGCTCGGGCCGTGGACCGCGCAGCCGCGTGCAACCCGGTGAGCCTGCGTTGGTCGCGGTGGAACTCGACCTCGAGGAATGTGCCGCCGGGGTCAACAAGGAGATCACCGTCGACACCGCGATCCTCTGCGACCTGTGCAAGGGATCGGGTACCCACGACGATTCGAAACCCATCAGCTGCGACACCTGTAAGGGTCAGGGCGAGATCCAGGCCGTCCAGCGTTCCTTCCTCGGTCAGGTCATGACCGTGCGCGAGTGCCCCACCTGCCATGGCGTCGGTGAGGTCATCCCGGACCCGTGCCGCAAATGTGGCGGTGACGGACGCGTCCGGTCGCGGCGCACCATGACCGTGAAGATCCCGGCCGGCATCGAGAACGGGATGCGCGTGCGCCTGTCCGGCCAGGGTGAGGTCGGCCCGGGCGGCGGCCCGGCCGGTGACCTGTACGTGGAGGTCACTGAGCGACAGCACGAGATCTTCGTCCGCGACAAGGACGATTTGCACTGCACCGTCCGTGTCCCGATCGCCGACGCCGCCCTCGGCAACGAGATCGATGTCGCCACGATCCTCGACGGCACCGCACGCGTCACCATCGCACCCGGCACCCAGCCCGGCCACGTGGTGAAGGTGCGCGGGCAGGGCATGCCGCACCTCAACACCGGGGTGCGCGGCACCCTGCATGCCCACCTCGAGGTGGTCGTCCCGACCAAACTCGACTCCGCGCAGACCGAGGCACTGACCCGGTTCCGAGAGGCTTCGCACGAGCAGCCCGAGATCGTCAGTTCGGCGACCGGGGCCGCCGCCGGCGGGTTGTTCTCGCGACTGCGCAACGCCTTCGCCGGGCGCTGACGCGCGGACGAAGCCACCGGATCGACGAAGGCGACGCGTGAGTCCACCACTGTTCTGGGTCGCGGACGTACCGCGGGCCGGTACCGACGTCGTGGTGTCGGGCCCGGAGGGTCGCCACGCGGTCACCGTCACCCGGTTGGCCGTCGGTGAGGAACTGATCGCCTGCGACGGCCGCGGTTCCACCGCCCGGTGCGAGATCGTGGCGATCACCGGCAAGGACTCGTTGGTGGCACGGGCCCACACCTACGCCTATGCCGATCCGCCGCGACCCCGCGTGACGGTGGTGCAGGCGCTGCCGAAGTCGGAGCGGTCCGAACTGGCAGTCGATCTCGCCACCGAGGCCGGCGCCGACGAGATCGTGCCGTGGCAGGCCGCGCGGTGCGTGGCCCGGTGGACCGGCAAAGCCGAGAAGGGGCGGGAGAAGTGGCGGGCCGCGGCGACGGCGGCCGCCAAACAGAGCCGACGACCGTGGATTCCGTCGATCGCACCGTTGGCGTCGACGACCGACGTGCGCAGCCGCTGCGCCGATGCGATCGCCACCGGCGGCGTGGTCGCGGTCCTGCATGAGCACGGTGCCGTCGGATTGCGCGATGTCGCGCTCGGCGAGGCCGCCGAGATCGTGCTCGTCGTGGGACCCGAAGGCGGACTCGACGACACCGAGATCGCCGACCTCACCGCGCTCGGCGCGACGTCGGTGATCCTCGGGCCGGAAGTGCTGCGCACCTCGACGGCCGCGGCCGTCGCGCTCGGCGCCATCGGTGTGCTGACCGATCGGTGGGCGACTCGGTGAAACGGTGTGCGGTGCAACGCACCAAAGTCGAATACGGCACGGCTCCATCGCAATTCGGTCACGTGTATCTTCCCGCAGACGGCATCGGGCCGACCGACGTGGTGCGGCCGGTGGTGTTGATCCACGGTGGCTACTGGAGTACCGAATTCGCACTCACCATCGAGACCGCGATCGCCCGCCTGATCGCCGGACGGGGTTGTGTGGTCTGGAACATCGAGTACCGCCGCGTCGGTGAGGACGGAGGCGGGTGGCCCGGGACGGGCCGCGACGTGTTGGCCGCGTTGCGGGCTCTGGACGGGCCGGTCCGCGACGCCATCCCCGGGGAGATCGCCGCGCAGGTGGACTGGGACGCGGTGGCCGTGGTCGGCCACTCGGCCGGTGGACAGCTCGCCGTGTGGGCGGTGGCCCAACTTGGCGCCCACACTGCCGGCACCACGATCACGCAGGTCATCGCGCAATCGGCGGCCCTGGACCTCGAAGCGGGCGCCGACCGTCCCTCCATTCGCGGTCTGATGGGTCGACCGGCCGACGAGATCCCACATCGTTATCGCGAGGCGTCCCCGGTGTGTCAGGAACCGTTCGACGCGCACGTCGTGGCCCTGCACGGCGAACTCGACACCGCGATCCCGGTCGAGGCGAGTCGCCGATATGTGCAGACGGTCACCGCCGCCGGGCAATCGGCCGAACTCGTGGTGGTGCCCGGCGAGGGACATGATGCATTCGTCGATCCGCGCAGCGCCTCCACCCGCCGGACGATCCGGTTGCTGGGTGTGTGAGCCGACGCCCATCGGGCACCGCAGCGGTGGTTGGCAGCGGAATAATGCCTGCTGATGCCCCGTTCAATCGCGTTAGACTGGCATGATCCCGGCGCAACCGCTGCACCGAAAACAGACCCTGAGGAGTGATTTCATACGTGAGTGACGACACCCCGGACGCGAGCACGTCGTCGAACAGACCACCCGCGGGCCGATCTGTCACCTCCAACGTGGAAATCTCTTCCGAGGTGGTGTTCGGCCTGCTCGGAGCGAGTGACGTCAATCTCCGCACGCTGGAACAACTCCTGCCCGCCGACATCCATGTGCGCGGCAACCAGGTGACCCTGACCGGACCGGCCGGCGACGTCGCGGCGTCCGAACGCGTCATCGCAGAACTGGTCGATCTGGTCGGGCGCGGTACCCCGCTGACCCCCGACCTCGTGCGGCACAGCGTGTCGATGTTGTCGGACGGGGCGAGCGAATCGCCCGCCGACGTGCTGTCGCTGGACATCCTCTCTCGTCGCGGCAAGACCATCCGGCCCAAGACGCTCAACCAGAAGCGCTACGTCGACGCGATCGACAACCACACCGTCGTGTTCGGACTCGGCCCCGCCGGCACCGGCAAGACCTACCTCGCGATGGCCAAAGCGGTGCAAGCGCTGCAGTCCAAGTCGGTCAATCGCATCATCCTGACCCGCCCGGCCGTGGAGGCCGGCGAGCGCCTCGGCTTCCTGCCGGGCACGCTCAGCGAGAAGATCGATCCCTACCTGCGGCCGCTGTACGACGCGCTGCACGACATGATGGATCCCGAGGCGATCCCGAAGCTGATGGCCGCCGGGGTCATCGAGGTGGCGCCGCTGGCATATATGCGGGGCCGGACACTTAACGACGCCTTCATCATCCTCGACGAGGCGCAGAACACCACCGGCGAGCAGATGAAGATGTTCCTCACCCGCCTCGGATTCGGCTCGAAGGTCGTCGTCACCGGTGACACCACCCAGGTCGACCTGCCCGGCGGGGCGCAGAGCGGCCTGATGGCCGCCACTCGCATCCTCGACGGTATCGATGACATCCATTTCTCGACGCTCACCAGTCAGGACGTGGTGCGCCACCGTCTCGTCGCCGACATCGTGGACGCCTACGGCCGCGCCGAGGAGAGTCAACGGTCCGGTGGCGGCCTGCGTGACGCCGACCGGCTGCCCGGCAACCGCGCGTCGCGTCGCGCCGCGAACCACGGGCGTCGCTCATGAGTATCGAGCTGGCCAACGAGTCGGGTGTTGAGGTCCCGGCGGATCTCATCATCTCGTCCGCGCGTTTCGCGGTGGCGGCGATGGATGTGCATCCGGCGGCAGAGCTGTCCATCCTGTGCGTCGATCTGGATGCGATGGCCGACATGCACATGCAGTGGATGGATCTGCCCGGTCCGACCGACGTGATGAGCTTCCCGATGGACGAACTCGCGCCGGGCGGCCGTCCCGACGCGGCCGAACCCGGGCCGGCGATCCTCGGTGACATCGTGCTGTGTCCGGAATTCGCGGCGGAGCAGGCGAAGTCTGCTCGGCGTTCGTTCGAACACGAGTTGTCGATGCTGACCATTCACGGTGTGCTGCATCTCCTCGGCTACGACCACGCCGAACCCGAGGAGGAGAAGGAGATGTTCGGTCTGCAGAACCGGATACTCGACGACTTCTATGCCGAGCGGAATCGTCAGGCGCAGGTCCGTCGGCAATCCGACCGCGACACGCGGCTGCTGACCAATATCGGATTCACCGATTTCACCGCGGGTGACAACCCCTCCGACGAGGACGATTGACGGTGCCTGACGACGTCATCTTCGTCGTGGCCGCGCTCGCGCTGCTGCTGCTCGGCGGCATCTTCGCCGCCATGGATGCCGCGCTCTCGACGGTGTCGCAGGCTCGCGTCGAGGACCTGATGAAGGAGCATCGCGCAGGTGCCGGCCGACTGGCGACCGTGTTGGAGAGTCGCGGCACCTACGTCGGTCTCGCCGTGCTGCTGCGCGTCACCTGCGAGACGGCGTCGGTGGCGTTCATCGCGCTCGCCCTGACCGACTGGCTCGGGGTGGGGTGGGGTCTGTTCGCCGCGATCCTCGGCATGGCGGTGGTGCTGTATGTGGCGGTCGGCGTCGGTCCGCGTACCCTCGGTCGCCAGCATGCCTACACCATCTCGTTGGGTTCGGCGATCGCGTTGCAGGCCATCGGTTTGCTGCTCAAGCCGCTCACCCGGCTGCTGATCCTGATCGGTAACGCGCTCACCCCCGGTAAGGGTTTCCGCAACGGGCCGTTCGCCACCGAGGTCGAGCTGCGTGAGGTCGTCGATCTCGCCGAGGCCAGCGGTGTGGTCGCGGCCGATGAACGACGGATGATCCAGTCGGTGTTCGATCTCGGCGACACCAACGCCCGCGAGGTGATGGTGCCGCGCCCGGAGATGATCTGGATCGAGCAGGACAAGATGGCCACCCAGGCGATGAATCTGGCGGTGCGGTCCGGTCACTCGCGTATCCCGGTGATCGGTGAGAATCCCGACGACATCGTCGGCGTGGTGTATCTGAAGGATCTGGTCGCCGGCGGAGTGTCGGCATCTGCACAGGTGCATGAGGTGATGCGGGATGCGGAGTTCATGCCCGACTCCAAGCCTCTGGACAAGGTGCTCGCCGACATGCAACGCACCCGCAATCACATGGCGCTGCTCGTCGACGAGTACGGCGGTATCGCGGGATTGGTCACCATCGAGGACGTTCTCGAGGAGATCGTCGGTGAGATCACCGACGAATACGACACCGACGAGGTCGCGCCCGTCGAGGAACTCGACGACGGTTCGATCCGGGTGTCGGCGCGACTGCCGGTGGAGGATCTCGGTGAGTTGTTCGACGTCGACATCGACGATGACGAGGTGGAGACCGTCGGCGGTCTGCTCGGCCTCGAACTCGGTCGTGTCCCGCTGCCGGGGGCGCGGGTGGAGTCCCACGGACTGTTGCTGGTCGCCGAGGGCGGACCGAACCGTCGGGGACGCCAGCGCATCATCACCGTGCTGGTCACCCGCATCGAAGAGCCCGAGACCGACGACACCCGGCCCGGGCGCGGTGACCACCATGACAGCGACATTCCCGGTGATGGTGTGGCCGAGCGGGACAGGGGTGCGGAATACTCCATGTCCAGCCGAGGTCGTCGCAGCGATCGCACGGCGACCGTACGAAGCACACCATCGGCAGCGAGGACTGAACGTGACCACAGCCCCGGGTGAGAACACCGAACTCTCCGACGAGGACCACAAACTCGTCGTCCTCGCCCGAGGGGCACTTGCCCGCGCCGAGACGAGCACCGCCGCCGCGGTCCGCGACGGGGACGGCCGCACCTACGCCGGCGCACCGGTGGAGATGCCGTCACTCCGGTTGTCCGGGTTGCAGGTCGCGATCGCGACCGCATTGTCGTCGGGCGCGCGCGCATTCGAGGCGGCGGTGGTGGTCAACGGCGCGGCCGATGATCCCGGAATGATCACGCTGACCGAGGTCAGCGCCGATGCATATGCGGTGCTGACCGACCTGAAGGGTGCACCTGTCGAACGGGTGGGTTCGGTCTGATGGCCGAGTTCCGGTCGGGTTTCGTGTGTTTCGTCGGCCGGCCCAACACCGGGAAGTCGACGCTGACCAATGCGTTGGTCGGCGAGAAGATCGCGATCACCTCCAACCGGCCGCAGACCACCCGGCACACCATCCGCGGCATCGTGAACCGCGATGACGCGCAGCTGATCCTGGTGGACACCCCGGGGCTGCACCGCCCGCGGACGCTACTCGGCCAGCGGCTCAACGATCTGGTTCGCGACACCTACTCCGAAGTTGATGTCATCGGCGTGTGCGTACCCGCCGACGAGGCCATCGGCCCGGGCGATCGGTGGATTCTGTCCCAGGTGCGCCAGATGGCGCCGCGCACCACGGTGCTCGGCGTGGTCACCAAGATCGACCGGGTCACCCCGGACAAGATCGCGGCACAACTCGTCGCGCTGTCCGAACTGCTCGGACCCGACAGCGAGGTGGTACCGGTCTCGGCCCGCTCCGGCAAGCAACTCGACGTGCTGACCGACGTCCTGGTGAGTCTGATGGAGCCCGGACCGGCGTTCTATCCCGACGGCGAGCTCACCGACGAGCCCGAGGAAGTGCTGATGGCGGAGTTCATCCGCGAGGCGGCGCTCGAGGGGGTGCGTGACGAGCTGCCGCATTCGCTGGCCGTCGTCATCGAGGAAATCATCCCGCGCGAGAGCGACAGGGACGACGAGAACGGCGAGTCCGCCGACGGCCCGTCGATGGTCGACGTCCACGCCATTCTCTACGTGGAACGCGACAGCCAGAAGGGCATCATCATCGGCCACCGCGGTTCACGGCTCAAAGAGGTCGGCACGGTGGCCCGGGCGCAGATCGAGAAACTGCTCGGCACCAAGGTCTTCCTCGACCTGCATGTGAAGGTCGCCAAGGACTGGCAACGTGACCCCAAACAGCTCGGCCGGATGGGTTTCTAGCCGATGGGGCGTCACGAGAGCACCGACGACACCGAGAAGTCGTCGGGCGACGAGGTGGTGTCCGAAGCGTCGGTCCCCGAGGCCGAGGCCGGCAGCACCATCGCCGAGGTTCTCCGCTCGCCACGGTTCTGGCTGGCGCCGCTCATCCTGGTCGTCGTGATCATGTCGCTGATGGCTGCGGTGTACATGGGCGCAGTCGCCGATCCGCAGAAGAATCTGCATGACTTCCCGATCGCGCTGGTCAACGAAGACCGTGGCGGAGAAGTCGACAACCCCGACGGCACCACCACCACGCAGAACTTCGGCGCCGAGGTCGCCGACGGCGTGGTCTCGGCCGCGGCCGCGAGTGGAATCGCCGTCGAGCGCACGGACCGTGTCACCGCGCTGGGCGAACTCAACTCCGGCAAGACCTACGGCGTCGTGGTGATCGGGCCCAACTTCACCAACCGCGCCGTGGCGTTGGGGCGCTCGGCGGTTCTGCAGGCCAAACCTGCGCCGATGGCCATCGACGTGTTCATCAACCGCGGTTCCGGCACGTTCGCATCGGCGGTCACCACGACGTTCGCCGACGAGATGTCCGAACAGGTCAATGCCCAGGTCGGGGAGCGGCTGGTGGCGACGGTGCGGCAAACCCTGGTGGCCGCCGACGTGCCCTTCTCCGGAGCCGCGCAACTGGCGCTCGCCAACCCCGTCGACGTGCGGGTGATCGAACCGACACCGTTGCCGGACGGCTCGGGCAACGGGCTCTCGGCCTTTTACTACACGCTGCTGCTGATCCTTGCCGGATTCACCGGCGCCATGATGGTCAGTGTCGTGGTCGACGGCATCCTAGGACAGACGCCGATCGAGTACGGGCCGTTCTATCAGCTCCGCCAACGGCTGGCGATCTCACGTTGGGGGACCCTGGCGACCAAGTGGACGATCATGGTGTTCGTCGCGCTGGTGCAGTCGGGGCTCTACATCGCGGTGTGCGCCGCCGTCGGCACGTCGCTGCCGAATGCGTTCTCCCTCTGGATGTTCTCGGTGCTGGTGATCACCGCCGTGGGTGTCTCGGCGAGTTCGATGATGGCCGTGTTCGGCAACCCGGGCCTGATCCTCAACCTGATCTTCTTCGTCATCCTCGGCCTGCCGTCGTCGGGCGGCACCGTGCCACTGGAGGCGAGTCCGCGGATCTTTGCGTGGATCGCCGCCATCGAGCCCATGCACCTGGTGTACCTGGGGTGTCGGGCGATCCTGTACTTCGACGCCGACCTCGACGCCGGTCTGGGGCGATCGGTGATCCAGTGCCTGATCGGCCTGCTCGTCGGGATCGCGCTGGGACTCGGTGGGACCAAGCTCTACGACCGCAAGGGTTGGCACCGGTTCCCCGGCGGCATGACGTTGCCGCCGCGTCTGGCGCGGTTCGCCGACGGCGGCGGTCCGGCGACCATCACCACACCGTCGCCGGCACATGTCGCCGCGGTCTCCGCGGACAGACCCGCCGACCCGGGCTGAGCGCATGTCGCGGCGGTCACCGTCGGTGCGCGGTGGAAGAATGAATGGGTGAGGTTCTATCGGGATGAAGCCGTCGTGCTGCGCCAGCACAAGCTGGGAGAGGCCGACCGCATCATCACGTTGCTCACCCAGGAGCACGGCCTGGTCCGTGCGGTCGCCAAAGGTGTGCGACGTACCCGATCCAAATTCGGCGCCCGGCTCGAACCCTTCGCCCACGTCGATGTGCACCTGTATCCGGGGCGCTCTCTGGACGTGGTCACCCAGGTGCACACCCTGCACGCGTTCGCCGATGCGCTGGTCGCCGATTACAGCCGCTACACCACCGCATGTGCGGTACTGGAGACCGCGGAGCGGCTCGCCGGTGAGGAACGTGCGCCGGCCGCGCAACTGCACCGGCTGACCGTCGGTGCGCTCCACGCGCTGGCCGAACATCGGCGGCCCAACGAACTCATCCTCGATGCCTACCTGTTGCGGGCCATGCACTGCGCGGGATGGATGCCCACCCTCGACGTCTGCGCCCGCTGTGCGCAGCCGGGACCGCACCGCGCGTTCCACGTGGCGGCCGGCGGTGCGGTCTGTATCCACTGCCGGCCGCCGGGCTCGGCCACACCGTCGCCGGGCGTGCTGGATCTGATGGACGCGCTCTTCCGTGGCGAATGGGAGCACACCGTGGACGTCAGCTCCTCGTTGCAGCGGCAGGCCAGCGGGCTGACCGCGGCGCATCTGCAGTGGCATCTGGAACGGCAGTTGCGAACCCTGCCCCTCATCGAACGTGAAGCACCCCATAGGCTGGTGGACACCGCGTGAGAGGAGACGGGCGATGGCGTTACGACCCGGTTCGCGATCCGGGAAGGTCCGACCGGCTGCCCCCAGATCGGCCGACGCCGAGGTCCGACCACCGGACCCGCACCCCAGCGGGGCGACGCCACCCGCACTGCCGTCGGAGCTGATCCCGAAACACGTCGCCCTGGTGATGGACGGCAACGGTCGGTGGGCGCAGGATCGTGGCCTGCCCCGTACCGAAGGGCACAAGCGTGGCGAGGCCGTGCTCATGGACACCGTGTGCGGGTGCATCGAACTCGGGGTGTCCTGGCTATCGGCGTATGCGTTCTCCACCGAGAACTGGTCGCGCAGCCCCGAAGAGGTTCGGTTCCTGATGGGCTTCAATCGGGACGTGATCCGTCGTCGGCGTGACGAGATGAACGAGATGGGCGTACGGGTGCGCTGGGCGGGGCGCCGACCGCGGCTGTGGCGCAGCGTGATCCGTGAGCTCGAGGTCGCCGAGGAGATGACCCGGGACAACACGGTCATGACACTGACCATGTGCGTCAACTACGGTGGCCGGGCCGAGATCGCCGACGCGGCCAAGGAGATCGCCCGGCGAGCGGCGGCTGGCGAGATCGACCCCGAACGCATCACCGAGTCGTCGTTCGCCCGCTACCTCGACGAACCCGACATGCCCGACGTCGATCTGTTTCTGCGGCCGTCGGGGGAGAAGCGGACGTCCAACTTCCTGCTGTGGCAATCCGCCTACGCCGAGATGGTGTATCAGGACAAGCTGTTTCCCGATTTCGATCGCCGCGACCTGTGGGCGGCCTGTGTCGAGTATGCGAAGCGGGACCGGCGTTTCGGCGGGGTGATGCCGACATGACGGAGGTGGCTGCGAAGCGACCGGGATGGCCGTCCCGGGTCGCCACCCTGGTCGCGGAATTCGGCGAGGTCGTGACCGTCGACACCGAGTCGGTTGTGGTGCAGGTGGGTTCCACTCGCGCATCGATCAGGGCGTTGGAACTGGCCGCCGGTCTCGAAGTTCTCACCGTGACCCAACTCGTCGCGCTCGACCTGCCGAACACCGATGCGCTGCGTGACGACGTGGAATCGTGCGACGCGCAGCTGAGTTTCGGCGCCCTGCGCCGTTCGGATCCCGAAGGGGTGACCACCGATGTGCTGCAGTACTACACGTTCCCGGCCGGATCGCTCGACGACATGCCGTTGCTGACCGTGTTGCACATGGTGTTGTCGGCGGGAGCGGATGCGGCACAGCAGCTCTCAGCGTGACCGCTGGCAGTCCGCGCAGTAGCCGAACACCTCCACGGTGTGGTTGATCTCGGTGAACCCGTGCCGGGCGGCCACTGTGGCTGCCCACTTCTCGACGGGTTCGGCCTGCACCTCGACGGTGGTGCCGCAGCGGCGGCACACCAGGTGGTGGTGGTGTCCCGACGAGCAGTGGCGGTAGCGCATCTCGCCGGAACCGTCCCAGAGCACGTCGATCTGTCCCGCCTGACTGAGCGCCTGCAGATTGCGATAGACGGTGGTCAGCCCGATCGATTCGCCGCGCGCTTTGAGCTGCTCGTGCAGTTCCTGTGCGGAGACGAAGTCGTCGCCGGCGGCCAGGGCGTCGGCGATCGCCGCGCGCTGGCGGGTCGACCGCACACCGGTGACCGGACGGTCGGTGCGCGCGGTCACCGCGACACCTCGCCATCGCCCCGAGCGGGTTCGGCAGCCCGTCGCGGTTCCATCGCGTGGGTGAGCGCGTCGGTCACGATGTGGGCGAGGTGGTGGTCGACCAGCTCGTAGATGATCTCGCGGCCGCTGCGATTGCCGCGGACCACACCGGCGTCCTTGAGTACCCGCAGGTGCTGGCTGACCAGCGGCTGGCTCAACGACAGCGCGCCCACCACCTCGTGCACACATTGCGGACGATCCTGAAGCCGCAGCACGATCGCGACGCGGGTGGGTGAGGCAAGTGCACGCAACAGGTCGCTGGCCGCCTCATATTCCGCCGGTCCCGCGACATGCGCGTCGGCGCCGGCGGCGCAATCTCGTTCTGGTGAGCCCATCACACCCATCCTAAAGGAAGTGGTTTTCATTTGGCGGTGGAGTGGATTCCGTCATCGGATAGTGGTGTGGCTACCCTGTAATGGCTGCCGTTTCGACATGGTGCTCCGCTGACATGGTGCGCGACGGTGGCGTCATCCGAGAACACCGAGTCGTTGGAGATCAGTTAACCGTGGCCGCCCAGTCCAACCGTAACGAACCGAGCAGGGTCGAAGCCGTCGTCAACCTCGCCAAGCGTCGAGGCCTTGTCTACCCCTGCGGTGAGATCTACGGCGGTACCCGCTCGGCCTGGGACTACGGTCCGCTCGGTGTCGAGATCAAGGACAACATCAAGCGTCAGTGGTGGCGCACCATGGTCACAAGCCGCGAGGACGTGGTGGGTCTGGACTCCTCGGTGATCCTGCCCCGGCAGGTCTGGGAGGCCTCCGGGCACGTCGAGGTGTTCACCGACCCGCTCGTCGAGTCGTTGCACACCCACAAGCGCTTCCGCGCCGACCACCTGATCGAGGCCTACGAACTCAAGCACGGTCACCCGCCGGCGAACGGCCTGGCCGACATCAACGATCCCGACACCGGTCAGCCGGGCAAGTGGACCGAGCCGCGTGCGTTCAGCGGCCTGCTCAAGACGTTCCTCGGCCCGGTGGACGACGAAGAAGGCCTGCACTACCTGCGACCGGAGACGGCGCAGGGCATCTTCGTCAACTTCAAGAACGTCATGACCACCGCGCGCAAGAAGCCGCCGTTCGGTATCGCCCAGATCGGCAAGAGCTTCCGCAACGAGATCACCCCGGGCAACTTCATCTTCCGCACCCGGGAGTTCGAACAGATGGAGATGGAGTTCTTCGTCAAGCCCGGCGAGGACGAAGACTGGCATCAGTACTGGATCGACCACCGGTTCAACTGGTACGTCGATCTGGGTATCGACCCGGAGAACCTCCGCTTGTTCGAGCACCCCAAAGACAAGCTCTCGCACTACTCGAAGCGCACCGTCGACGTCGAGTACAAGTTCGGTTTCTCCGGCAACCCGTGGGGTGAGCTCGAAGGCGTCGCCAACCGCACCGACTTCGACCTGACAACCCACAGCGAGCATTCGGGCGAAGACCTGTCGTTCTACGACCAGGCCTCCGGCGAGCGCTACACCCCGTACGTCATCGAGCCGGCCGCGGGTCTGACCCGCTCGCTGATGGCGTTCCTCTGCGACGCCTACACCGAGGAAGAGGTGCCCAACGCCAAGGGCGGTACCGACAGTCGCACGGTGCTGAAGCTCGACCGCCGCCTGGCCCCGGTGAAGGTGGCGGTGCTCCCGCTGTCGCGCAACGAGAAGCTGTCGCCGAAGGCCAAAGACCTCGCCGCCGAACTGCGCAAGCACTGGAACGTCGAGTTCGACGACGCACAGGGAATCGGCAAGCGATATCGGCGCCAGGACGAGATCGGCACGCCGTTCTGCGTCACGGTGGACTTCGACACCCTCGACGACCAGGCGGTGACCGTGCGTGAGCGCGACACCATGAGCCAGGAGCGGGTCGCGCTGGACAAGGTCGTGGAGTACCTCGGCGGCAAGCTGCTCGGTTCCTGACCCTTCGTGACGCTCGCAAGCTCGCTGCTGCGGGATCAGGGTGGGGTCGTCACGAAAGGCCCGCGTCCAGTGCGACCTGCGGATATCTGTCATAGTTGTGAGTGGAGTTGTCGTCGCACGCCCGGGCATGGGGTCCGGAGGGTGGTGCGGCGAGGAGAGCGAGTGAAGCGGTGACCGTCAGTGGCAAGGTCGTGCACTACGACGCAAATCGGGGATTCGGGTTCCTCGCACCGGAGTCGGGCGGCGCCGACGTCTTCCTGCACATCAACGACATCGACATCGACGAGAATGCCCTGAAGCCGGGCGCCAAGGTGGAGTTCGACGTCGAGGAGACCGACCGGGGTTCCAAGGCGGTCAACGTGGCGGTGACCGAGGCTGCTCCCGCCGACGAGGCACCGGCCGGCCGTCCGCATCGACGCGACGGGCACGATCACGGCCGCTCACACGGCGGCGATCGTCCGCGACGCCCGCGCGGCTCGGGCTCACTCGACGCGTCGGCGTTCACCGAGGAGATCACCGAGTTGCTGCTCGATTCCTCGGACGACCTGACCGCCGGACAGATCGTGGCGATCCGCCAGCGCATCACCGATTTCGCGGTCGCCCGAGGCTGGGTGCTTGACTAGCTCCACCAGCATGTCCGCCATTCCCCCGACGGCCGAGTACGGTGACGAGGCCGTCGAGCGGTTCGTGCCCGAGGCCCCGAAGGTCGCAAGTCTGCCCGGGACCCGGACCGATCACCGCAGCGACTTCGCGCGGGATCGGGCACGCGTGCTGCACTCGGCTGCGCTGCGTCGCCTCGCCGACAAGACACAGGTCGTTGGCCCGCGGGAAGGTGACACCCCGCGCACCAGACTCACCCACTCGCTCGAGGTCGGTCAGATCGGCCGTGGAATAGCGATCGGGCTGGGGTGTGAACCGGACCTGGCGGAACTGGCCGGCCTCGCCCACGACATCGGGCATCCTCCGTACGGGCACAACGGGGAACGAGCGCTCAACGAGGTCGCGGCCGAGATTGGTGGATTCGAGGGCAATGCGCAGAACCTGCGCATCCTGACCCGCCTGGAACCCAAGTTGCTCGACGCGCACGGTCGTAGTGCGGGACTCAACCTCACCCGGGCCTCGCTGGATGCAACGCTGAAGTACCCCTGGACGAGACGGCCACCCGCCGTGAAATTCGGCGCCTACGACGACGACGCGTGGGCACTGGAGTGGATTCGCAACGGTGCGACGGCCGGCCGGCAGTGCCTCGAGGCCCAGGTGATGGACTGGTCCGACGACGTCGCCTATTCCGTCCACGATCTCGAGGACGGGGTCATCGCCGACCGCATCGACCTGCGCACGCTGGCCGATCCCATCGATCAGCGGGCGCTGGCCGACATCGGCGTCAAGGAGTTCGACGGACTCGAGGCGGGTGCGCTGATCGACGCGGCTGCGCGGCTGTCCAGGATGGACATCGTGATGGCGGCGGGCGGCTACGACGGCAGCCTCGACAGCGCGGTCACGTTGAAACGGCTCACCAGCGAACTGATCGGACGATTCGCATCGGCGGCGATCACCGGGACCCGTGCAATGGTCGGTGACCGCTCGGTGTCGCGCTACGACGCCGACCTCACCGTCTCGCCGCTGGTGGCGGCCGAGGTCGCCATCCTGAAGACCCTCGCGCTGCGGTTCATCTTCTCCAACGAACGCCACAAGGCCACCCAGCGGCGTCAACGCGAACGCATCCACCGGGTCGCGGACTGGCTGACCGCGGCCGCCCCGGGTGGGCTCGACCCGATCTTCGTGCCGTTCTGGCAGGAAGCCGCCGATGATGCTGCACGCCTGCGGGTCATCGTCGACCAGATCGCGTCGATGACCGAGGGTCGACTCGAGCGTTCGGACCGGCAGAACTCCGGAGCTCAGGCGCACCTCGGCTGAGTGTGAACAGGGGTGCGGCGATGCGTCGCGCACTCACTACACTGGTCGGCGTGCCAGGCCGAATCCCCGATCGCGACATCACGGCGATCCGTGAGCAGACGCGCATCGAGGAGATCGTCGGCGACTACGTGGCGCTGCGCCGGGCCGGCGCCGACAGCATGAAGGGGCTGTGCCCGTTCCACGACGAGAAGACCCCCTCGTTCCATGTCCGGCCGAACCATGGACATTTCCACTGTTTCGGCTGCGGCGAGGGTGGTGACGTCTACAGCTTCTTGCAGAAGCAGGAGCACATCAGTTTCGTCGAGGCCGTGCAGCAACTCGCCGACCGCATCGGTTACCAGATCCACTACGAGGGCGGCGGCACCGCGATCATCCGCGACCGTGGCACCCGCGCACGGCTCGTGGCGGCCAACGCCGCCGCGCAGAAGTTCTACGCACAGCAACTCCAGTCGCCGGAGGCGCAGCCGGCGCGCGACTACCTGACCGAGCGGAATTTCGACGCCGCCGCAGCAGCGACATTCGGCTGTGGGTATGCCCCGGCCGGCTGGGACACCATGACCAAAACCCTGCTGTCCCAAGGCTTCGAGTTCAGTGAGCTCGAGGCCGCGGGCTTGTCGAAGCAGGGACGCAAAGGCCCCATCGACCGCTTCCATCGCCGGCTGCTGTGGCCGATCCGCAATCTCGGCGGCGACATCATCGGCTTCGGCGCGCGCAAACTGTTCGCAGACGACAATCTCGGCAAGTACATGAACACGCCGGAGACCATGCTGTACAAGAAGTCTCAGGTGTTGTTCGGTCTCGACCACGCGAAGAAGAACATCGCCAAGGGGCATCAGGTGGTGATCGTCGAGGGCTACACCGACGTGATGGCGATGCATCTGGCCGGGATCACCACCGCGGTGGCCTCGTGCGGGACCGCATTCGGCGAGGACCATCTGGCGCTGTTGCGGCGACTGATGATGGACGACTCGTACTTCCGGGGCGAGGTCATCTACACGTTCGACGGCGACGAAGCCGGAAAGGCCGCTGCACTCAAGGCTTTCGAAGGCGAACAGAGCATCGCCGGACAGACGTTCGTGGCCGTGGCGCCCGAGGGGATGGACCCGTGCGAGTTGCGACAGGACCGTGGCGACGCGGCGGTCCGTGACCTGGTGGCGCGGCGGGTACCGATGTTCGAATTCGCGATCAAGGCGTTGCTCGGCGGTCATGACCTCGACACGGCGGAAGGGCGTGTGCACGCACTGCGTGAGACGGTTCCCGTCGTCGCGCGGATCAAGGATGTCGCGTTGCGCGACGAGTATGCGCGGCAGCTGGCCGGCTGGGTCGGCTGGGAGGACGTGGCGCAGGTCTTAGGGCGTGTCCGTGAGGAGGGTGCGCGGCATGCCCGGGCGACCGGCACGGCGCCCTCGAACACCGGGCGCTCGGCGCAGGTCACCTCGATCCGGCGACAGCGCCCGGAGGCCGCCTCGACACCGCCGACGGGGCGGCCACTACCGACCGATCCGCGCCTGTGGCCGCAGCGCGAAGCCCTCAAGGCCGCATTGCAGTATCCCGCCATCGCGGGCACGGTGTTCGACTCGCTGCCGGTGGAGTGTTTCACCGAACCCGCCTACGCGGCGATCCGGACGGCGATGTCCACTCTCGGCGGCACGTCGGTGGGCATGGGTGGCGCCGAGTGGGTGGACGCGGTACACATCGGCGTCGACGATCCCGTTCTCGGTCCACTGGTCACCGAACTCGCGGTGGAGTCGATGCCGGTCACCGAAGACAACATCTCGCGCTACATCAGCAGTGTGTTGGCGCGGCTGCAGGAGGTCTGGGTGGGTGCCCAGATCGCCGACATCAAGTCGCGTCTGCGTCGGATGGCGCCGGGGGAGGACCCGGACGGCTACAACGCGGTGTTCGGGGATCTGGTGGCGTTGGAGGCCTATCGGCGCAGCCTGCTGGAACAAGCCGTCGACCCCGACTCCGGGGTCGGCTGAGTCCGACCGCCACTGATCCGACCGCACCTGACGTTCACGCTGCCCTGGCATACCTCGCGCCCGGGCGGAGCTGCTCGGGGAAGAGCGGTCGGTGCGGGTCGTCGGCGTTGAATGTGCACCCACCGCCATAGGTGTGCGGGCCGCGGCAGTGATCGGGTGTGGGTTTCGGCCTGCCCCAGATGTGATCGGTTCCCCGCATGGTGTCTCCCCTTCGCGCGCTGTGTGCGATGGGAGAAGTATCGCCCGACCTGTCCGAAAGGGCAGGTCGAGCGGCGGGATGTCACCTCCCGGGCAACGGTGTGGCGGACAACACACTCATCCGCGGGCGATGGCGGTCGACAGCCACTGGGCCAGCCAGTCCACCGCGTCGTTGCCCTCGTCGTCGACCACGAGTGACCCGTAACGGACGTGGCTGTCGCCGGCGTAGAAGTGCCCGGCCGAGACCGCATCGGTGATCAGGGCGGCGGGATCGGTGATCGCGTACTTCGCGACGATACCGGTGACGTCGGCCGCGGAACTGCGCAGGTCGGGGGATGCGATCGGCATCCCGGAACCGGTCCGCGCGCGCACGGAGACCACGTCGTGGGCCACGAGGGCGAGTTCCCGGCCGAGGCGGGCAACCTCGGCGCGCGTGTCGGTGGTGACCGGCACGGTCGTGGCCCCGGCACGTCGGCCGACCTCGGCGGCGGCCACCCACGTGAGCTCCTGGATTCGGCCCACCAGGTCGGCGGCCCGTTCGATGTCGATATGGGAAAGTCCTGCGGCGACCAGTGACATCGCCTGGGTGAAGCCGGTGTCGTCGGGAATGAGCGCGAGCGTGGCGGAGATCTCGGTGAAATCGACGGCTGCCGCCAGGGTCACCAGAGGCCGCAGGTCGGTATTGAGCTCTCTGGCGGTCGAGTGCGCGGCGGCCAGGTCTCCGGCGGCGGTCTGCCGCGGCAGCGTCGCCAGGCCGTCGCCGATACCGCGGAGGTCGATCGAGGCCAGCGTGCTGGCGGCGGTGGCCGCGCGCGCCACAGCGAGCGCGGCCTGGTCGGGCGTCTTGCCCAGCACCGTGCCGAGTTGACCGAGCAGCGGGTTCTCTTGCTTGTCAATGGAGCAGTAGAGGTCGTCACGGGCGCAGATCGACGAGACCCGTCCGGCGAGACTGCCCATGCCTGCCGGACGCGGGCCGGCGATGCCGATGCCGTCGGCCCGGGGGCCGACGACGGTCTCGCCCCGGGTACCCGCGCGCGGATCGGCGAGCAACGCGACGGCGAGCACCCTGTCCGGGGTGATCGGTCCCAGTCGGTTGCCGATCGCCGACGCGAGATCGCCGGCGGCGTCGGCGCCCTGGCTGTATCCCGTGATCGTCACCTTCGCCGACGGATGCTCGGCGGTGAACTCGCGCAGCACGCGGGCGGCATTGTCCAGTGCGGTCGCCTTGCTCACCCCGTAGCTCTCCCCGTTGTCGAAGGCGCGGGCGAGATAGGGCAGGAAGTAGATGTGGGCCGAATCGCCATGGTCGCGGCGGATACGCTCGGCGATGGGTGTGAGTGCACCGGTCGGTGTGGACGGGTCGGCGGTCTCGTCGGTTTCCCAGGTTCCCGGGATGAACAGGTTGAACGTCGTGGGGTCGGATGGCTGGGCCGACGCGGGTGTCGGCGTGAGCAGCACGCCGACGATGGCGATCGTCACGACCGTCATCGCGAGGCGTAGCGCGTCTGTCGCCGGATGCGCTCCGCGGGGTTGTTCAGTTGTGTTGGAGGACAGGATCTTTCGGAAAACACGAGGGGCACGCGTCATGTTGAGTTCCACACGGGGCGACTTGGCGGGTCGGTCGGCCGAACCCGGGCAACTGTGACGTGATGAAGGTCGTTGTGATGATCTCGAACTCTATCGTGTGGGGCCACTCGGGCGGCGAACTTTCGCCCCATTGAGCGACACCACCGCGTGTCGAGCTGGTGAACCCTGCGAGTCCCGCTGCCGCGCAGGGTTGTTGGAGTTTCCAGTGTGGCCAGAGTGATCGATGAGGAACTCTTCTTGCCTGATGAAGCTGTGAAATGTGGTGCGGGCGAAATGCTTTCGGGGCAGTGATTCGTTAGCTTAACAAAACCTGCGCAAAGGATGAGGTCGCGCACCGCGATCGGTGGGGCGGGCGGGGCTCGAACCCGCGACCTACGGATTATGAGTCCGCGGCTCTAACCAACTGAGCTACCGCCCCCGGCGTGGGCACAGCGCATGCCCGACGCGCCACATTACCGCACGAGTTCGGCGCGCCGGTCGGCACCGCGTCACGAGGTCGACACTGGCTAGACTGCAGGGAATCGAGAGTGGATGGCACGAGCACGGTGACGAACGAGGGGCGCATGACCGGGGCCGACGGGGCGAGCATGGACAGTGATCTCCCCGAGAGTCTGGTCGACGTGGCGGGGCGGCGCATCCGCGATGCCATCCTCTCGGGCGGACTGAAACCAGGCCAGAAGATCGTCGAAGAGACGTTGTGCGCCGATCTGGGCATCAGTCGAGCGCCGGTGCGGGAGGCGCTGCGCCTGCTGGCCCAGCAGGGCCTCGTCGAGCATCAGCCGCGTCGCGGGACCCGGGTGGCCGAGTGGTCGCCGCGCGACATCGTGCAACTCTTCGAGCTGAGGCAGGTGCTCGAGCGTTTTGCGGTGGAGTCGGCCCTTCCGCTCGACGACCCGGCCGCCCAGCTCGCGCCGGTACGTGCGGCCGTCGAGGAGATGAAGCGGGCGGCCGACGACCTTGCGAAGGATGATGCGCATCGGCGGTTCCACGCGGCGGTCGTCGGCCTGGCCGGAAACCGTCAACTCGACATCGCCCTGGAGCCGATCCTGCTCAAGCTGCAGTTGCCGATGGCGGTGAACCTGCGTGCGGAGACCGTGGACCACCACGGGCCGGACGACGGATTCCAGCGACATCTGGCGATCCTCGAGGCCCTGGAGACCAACGATCCGGTCGCGGCGGTCGCGGCGCTGCGCGACCACAAGCATCTGCAGTATCTCGACCTGGCCGCACCGCCGGTCACCGGGGCGGGGTAGCCGGGTCGCACCAGCCGGCCGCGCCCGAGCGCCGCTAACATAACCGACACACAGCCGATCCGCAGATGCCATAATTCTGTCGACAATCGACGGTATGGAGAATCTCGACCCGCAGGGCTCCGGCCCCGTCCTGGGTCCATCGATCGCGGAAATTCTGGCCGAACATGTGAGTGGAACGGGTTCGCCCCTACGGACCGCTCGACGGGTGGCCGATGCGATCGGGGCCTGCGGCGACGACGGCACGTGGCTGTCGACCGTGGGTCGTGACGAACTGCTCGACGCGGCGGCCGAGCTCGAGAGCCGTCCTGGCGCTCGGACGCTCCCGCTCTACGGAGTCCCGTTCGGCGTCAAGGACAGCATCGACGTCGCGGGAGTGCCGACCACACTGTCGTGTCCGGACTTCGCCTACGTCCCGGCGGTGACGGCGCCGGCGGTCCAGCGACTGCTCGATGCGGGGGCACTGTATGTCGGTAAGACGAATCTGGACCAGTTCGCCACCGGACTCAACGGCACCCGCACGCCGCATACGGTACCGCGCAGTGTCTATGGCGGAGAGATGATCTCGGGAGGATCGAGCTCCGGATCGGCGCTCGCCGTGGCGCTCGGTCAGGTTCCGTTCGCGGTGGCGACCGACACCGCCGGCTCCGGTCGAGTGCCCGCGGCGCTCAACGGGGTGGTGGGATACAAACCGTCACGAGGTCTCATCAGCACGGTCGGTCTGGTGCCGGCATGCAAATCGTTGGACTGCATCACGATGATGGCCGGCCACATCGACGACGTCGACCGGGTGATGGCGGTGATGGCCGGTCGTGACGACGGCGATCCCTGGTCCCGAAGCGCCGGGCCCACGTATCCGGGCACTCCGATCCGTATTGGTCTGCCACCGGTGAGCGAACTGGAGTTCTTCGGTGACGACGCGATGCGCGCGGCCCACCTGGCGTTTCGAGACAGACTGGAGCACAACGCGTTCGCGGTGAAAGTGGAGATCGTCGAGGTATCCCTGGCGCCGTTCCTGGCGGCCGGGGAGTTGCTGTATGCGGGACCGTGGGTTGCCGAACGGCTGGTGGTGTTCGGCGACTTCCTGGCCGAACACCCGGACTCCATCCATCCGGTGGTCCGCGACATCCTGCGCAGTGGGCAGAAGTACAGCGCCGTCGACGCCTTCGCCGCACTCCAGGAACTACAGGAACTGCGGGCCGAGGTAGGCCGGACGTGGCGCGATCTGGACGTGCTCGTGGTGCCCACCATCGGTCGCACGTTCACCGTCGAGGAGGTTCTCGACCAACCGATCGAGACCAACACGATGCTCGGTCACTACACCCACTTCGGCAATCTGCTGGACCTGCTCGGCATCGCGGTGCCGCAGGGGCACACCGCCGATGGTCGGCCGCACAGCGTGATGCTGCTGGGCAACGCGCGCTCCGACGACACGGTTGTGCACTTGGCCGCGGCCCTGCTCGACGAGCCGCGGACCATAGCGCCCCCGACCACCGACCACACAGAAAGGCTTGTCTCGTGGCCGAACCCGTGATGATCGCCGCACAACCCGCGCCGCTGGACCTCGATCTCGCGCGCACCGCCCTCGTGATCATCGACATGCAACGCGACTTCCTGCTGCCCGGCGGGTTCGGGGAGAGCCTCGGCAACGACGTGACGCTCCTGCAGCGGGTCGTGGCCCCGTTGACGGAATTGCTCGCCGCTGCGCGCGCGGCCGAGATGTTGGTGATACACACCCGCGAGGGGCATCTGCCGGACCTGTCCGACTGTCCACCGGCGAAACTCAATCGCGGTGCGCCGTCGCAACGCATCGGTGATCCCGGCGTCTACGGCCGCATCCTGATCCGTGGCGAGTACGGCCACGACATCGTCGACGAACTCGCGCCCGCCGCCGGGGAAGTGGTGATCGACAAGCCGGGCAAGGGTGCCTTCTACGCCACCGACCTGGATGCCGTGCTCGCCGAACACGGCATCACCCAACTCCTGGTCACGGGTGTCACCACCGAGGTGTGCGTGCACACCACCACCCGTGAGGCCAACGACAGGGGCTTCGAATGCATCGTCGTATCCGACTGCGTCGGTTCGTATTTCCCGGAGTTCCAACGCGTCGGCCTGGAGATGATCGCCGCGCAGGGCGGGATCTTCGGCTGGACCGCGCCCAGCGGCGTCCTGATCGCCGCCCTCACCGATCAGTCGGCAGCGTCGCCGTCGACCACGGTGCCCGACACCGCAGTCTCCTGATGCGGGCACGCCACCTGTTGCCGAGAGGATCGCACCACCGATGAGCACCACCACCGACCCTGCTCCGCCCGCCGACCCGGCGCCGTCGCCCGCGCCGCCGACCGTGCCGTGGTGGACCCGCGGCGACACCAACGCCTTCTTCGGACTCGGGTTCAACATCCTCGTCAACGTGCTCACGCTGACCGGACTGATGATCGCCGTCGTCGCGGTCCCTGCCGGGGAGGTGCTCGGCACCGTGCTGCCCGCGCTCGGCGTGGCGCTGATCCTGGGCAATCTGTACTACACGTTCCTCGCGCGCCGCCTCGCCAAGCGGGAGAACCGCACCGACGTCACCGCCCTGCCCTACGGACCCAGCGTGCCGCACATGTTCATCGTGGTGTTCGTCGTGATGCTGCCGGTATATCTGTCCACCGACGATGCGATGCAGGCGTGGCAAGCCGGAGTGGCGTGGGCCTTCATGATCGGCGTGATCGTGATGATCGGCGCATTCGTCGGGCCCTATGTACGCAAGCTGACGCCTCGGGCGGCGATGCTCGGCACGCTCGCGGGCATCTCGATCACCTTCATCGCCATGCGGCCGGCCGCACAGATGTGGGAGGTCGCCTGGATCGGCCTGCCGGTGCTGGCGATCATCCTGATCGGGTTCTTCACCGACGTCCGGTTGCCCGGCAACATCCCGGTCGGTCTGGCCGCGCTGTTGGTCGGCACCGCGATCGGCTGGATCGGTGGCTACATGTCGGTGCCCGACCTCGAACAGGCCGTCTCCGACATCGCGGTGGGGATTCCGGATCAACGGGTCGACATGCTCATCTCCGGGCTCGGCGACCTGGCGCCGCTACTGGGTACCGCCATCCCCCTCGGCGTCTACAACTTCACCGAGGCGATGAGCAACGTCGAGAGCGCTGCGGCGGCCGGCGACAGCTACAACCTGCGCAGTGTGTTACTGGCCGACGGCGCGGGCGCCTGTATCGGCGCCGCCTTCGGGTCCCCGTTCCCGCCGGCGGTCTACATCGGCCATCCCGGGTGGAAGGACGCGGGCGGCCGGGCGAGTTACTCGTTGGCCAGTGGGGTGGTGATCGGCATCCTGTGCTTCGTCGGGCTCTTCGGGGTGTTGGAGGCCCTGCTGCCGGTACCGGCGATCGTGCCGATCCTGCTCTACATCGGTCTGCTGATCGGCGCGCAGGCATTCCAGGCCGTACCGCGACTCCACGCGGTGGCGGTGGTGGCGGCGATTCTGCCGAACCTCGCCGAGTGGGGCAGGGGCATGATCGACAATGCGTTGAGCGCTGCCGGTACGACAGCCGACGAGGTGGGCGCCGAGGCGCTCGGCAACGCCGGTCTCGTCTACGACGGTCTCAAGACCCTGGGAGAGGGTGCGGTGCTGGTGGGTTTGGTGCTGGGTGCCATCGTCACCTTCATCCTGGACAAGAAGTTTCACTTCGCCGCGATCGCGTGCGCGGTCGGTGCGGTGCTGTCGTTCATCGGGCTCATCCACGCGCCCGAGGTGAGTTGGGCGGCCAGCCCCGAGGTCGCACTCGGCTACTTCTTCTTCGGCGTGGTGTGCATTGCGTACTGGTTCCTGCCGAACGCCCGCGCACCCCGCACCTTCGACGAGGCCGAGGTAGTGGCCGGCCACTGATGTGACTTGCGGCGCGGGGGATGCGCCGGAGAACGAGCGTGCAGGCGTTTTGTTCTCCGGCGCGTCCATGCGCTAGAGTCATCACTCGGTTCGAGAGCATTCCCCCATAGCTCAATTGGCAGAGCATTCGACTGTTAATCGAACGGTTACTGGTTCGAGTCCAGTTGGGGGAGCAAGTAAAAATCCCCGTCGCCGGTATCTGGCGGCGGGGATTTTGGCTATCCGGGGCGGCCCTTCCCGGACGCGCCCGGGTCACACCTCGGCGGCTTCCCGGTGACGGGCGAGGTCGCGGCGCAGTTCGGCGACCTCGGTGCGCAGTGTCTGGATCTCGGCTGAAGTGGCCGCCGCGTTGGCCTCGTCGTCGTCGGCGACGCGCTGCACGATCCACGACGCGATGGTGGCGGTGACGACACCGATGACACTGATCCCGCCGAGCATCAGCAGACCCGCGATGACCCGCCCGGTGGTGGTGACCGGGGCGTAGTCGCCGTAGCCGACAGTGGTCACCGTGGTCATGGACCACCACAGCGCTTCGCCGAACGAGGTGATGGTGGCGTCGGGCAGGCCGCCCTCGGTCTCGTAGATCGCCAGGGACGCCACATAGATCAGGAGTGTCGCGCTGGCCGCCGTGTAGATCACCACGCGGCCTCGAATGGCACCGCCGAGTGCCTTCTGCAGCACCGTGATGAGGATCAACAACCGCAGCAGGCGGAGCGGGCGCAGCATCGGCAGGACGACGATGGCCAGATCGGCCAGGTGCCGCCAGAACCAGGACCAGCGGTCGGGGGTGATGGCGAGGCGCACGATGTAGTCGATGGCGAAAACGGCCCACGACATGAAGATGGCGACGTCGAGGACGGTGTTCATCGTCGAACCGGGATCGGCGAGAACCTGCACCGAGTACGCGGTGAGGAAGAGTATTGCCATGGCCACCAGCGGCCACTCCGCCCGTCGTTCCCACCACGCAAGCGAATCGTGCCGGCCGACGGCAGAGGCCCTGCGGCGGTTGGATGTGGTGTCGGCGGTGTCCATGTCGAGTGCACCTTTCGTCTCGTCGGGGCACCGCGACGTGACGAGGTCGCGGTGGGTCTCGCGGGACCGCTGAACGACCGGCGCCGCCCAGGGCGGGGCAGGTCGTCGGGGGTGACCTGCCCCGCCCTGGGCGGCGCACTACAAGAGACTACCCGACGCGGACGGATACCTCAGTCCGACCGGGCCCGGCGCGGCGCGGATCGGATGAAATCTCGGTGCCGGATCAGCTGTGCTCGTCCCAGATACCGGTCCCCGCCAGGTGCCGGGTCAGGCGCGCGGCACCGTCGACGAACTGGCGCCGCGTCTGCTCGACGACCTGTGCCCGGTCCCCGGCGCGATAGGCATCGATCAACTTCGCGTGGGAGTCGACGGCGACCTCACCCCATTCCGGATCGGTCGCGTACAACCGGGCGGGTGTGTAGCGGGTGGCACTGAGCAGGAACCAGGCGAGTTTGCCGCCCGACGCGATGAGGTTGTGTACCCGATGGAACTCGAACTCCGCGCTCGCGACCTGACTGCCGTCACCGGAGGCCAGCGCACTGCGTAGTTGCTGGTTGTGCCATTCGAGGTCGGCAATCTGTTCGGCGGTGATCGCGTCCGCGGTGCGCAATGCGAGTTTGACCGCGATCTCGCCCTGGAGCCAGAAGAGGTCCTCGACGTCGGTGCGGCTGAGTTCGGCGACGATGTAGCCCCGATGGGGTGCGAGATTCACCATTCCCTCACCCCGCAGGGTGAGCAGCGCCTCGCGGACCGGCGTCACACTGACGCCGAGTCGCTCGGCGGTCTCGTCCATGCGTACGTAGTCACCGGGACGGAGCGCTGCGGTCATGATCTGCTCACGCAGGTGCGCCGCGACCTCTTCGGAGAGCTGGGGCCGGCGCCTCAGACGTCCTGACGTCGAGCGCGCCGGGCCGTCAGAGCCCGTAGGTCTTGCCGATGATGTCGCGCTGGATTTCATTTGTGCCACCGTAGACGGTCGAGATGATCGCACCGCGCATCAGGCGCTCCGCGTCGAACTCGGTTGCGTAGCCGTAGCCACCCATCATCTGCATCGCGTCGATCGTCATCCGCTTCGACGTCTCGGTGGCCTTGAGCTTCGCCATCGAGGCCTCGCGCGGCAGCAGCTTGGTGGGATTGTCGTCAGCCTGCTGTGCCACCGCGTAGACCAGCTGCCGTGTGCACTCGATCTCGGTGGCGAGGTCGGCCATCCGGTGGCGCAGCGCCTGGAAGGTGCCGATGGGGCGGCCGAACTGCTTGCGGTCGGTGATGAACTCCAAGGTGTCGGCGAACGACCGTTCTGCCACGCCGAGTTGCATCGCGGCGAGGATCAGCCGCTCGGTGTTGAGTCCGGCCATCAGCTGGTTCCAACCGTTGCCCACCTCACCGACGACGGCCGAATCAGGCACCTCGCAGTCGGTGAAGTACAGGTCGTTGACCTCACGGCCGCCCAAGGTGTCGATGCCCTTGACCTCGAGGCCCGGGGTTCCGGCGGGGATGTGGAACTGGGTCAGGCCCTCGTGCTTCTTGTCGGTCTTCTCGGTGCGTGCGATGAGCAGGATCGACTTGGCGAAGTGCGCGTTGGAACACCAAGTCTTCTGACCGTTGATCACCCAGCCGCCGTCGACCTTCTCGGCGCGACACGTCAGGTTCGCGACGTCGGAGCCGGCCTCGGGTTCCGACATCGAGATGGACAGCGAATCGCCGTCGACGACGCCGGCGAGGACGTCCTTCTTGAGCTGTTCGTCGGCGAACTTCTGGTAGGCGGCGGCCGTGATCAGGGTCGGGCCGATGCCGCCGATCGGCGCGTTGCCGCGCATCGCCTCCTGCAGCAGGATGCACATCTCCATGTTGCCCGCGCCGGCGCCGCCGAACTCCTCGGGGACGACGATGCCGGTCCAGCCGAGTGCGGCCATCTTGCGGTAAAGCTCCGGTGAATGCAGTTCCGCACCGTTGTCGGTGAGCGCGTCGCGTTGCGCTCGGGTGCCGGCTTCGCGCTGACAGAAGTCGGCGACCGCCTTGGCGAATGCGGTTTGTTCGTCGGTGAAGGACACCATCGCGGGATCTGGCCTTTCGTCATGGTCGGGAGCAGCGCTCCAAGTCGGCTCGAAAGTATCACATCACATATATGTGTACGGGATGTGAGTGACCTGCACCACATACGGCGCCCGCTACATTGGTCGCATGCCCAAGTCTCAGCGGCCGCCGTCAGCCGGCGAGAGCGATCCCGCCGCCGTCGATCCCGCCGCCGTCGATCCCGCCGCCGATTCGTCCCCGGCAGATGCTCCGCGGGTGGGGAGTGCTCGATCACCGGAGGAACTGACCTCGCTCGACGGTGAGGAATTCCTGGCCGTCAATCGCTCCACTCGCGATCGGCTGCGTGCCGAGGCGGACGGCAAGAAGAGGCGCCGCCGGGGTCGGCGGCGGGGCGAGGGCGACGCCACGGACCGGGTTCCCGGGAGAGTCGCCGCCACCGGTTCCCGGCGTGGTGTGCGGGCTGCGGCGATCGTGCTGGCCGCGCTCTCGGTGATCCTTGCCGCGACCACGGTGTCCTTCGCTTTCGCCTGGATGCAGGCCGAAGACCGTGCGGAGGCGGCAGGGCCGTCGGAGGCAACCCGCTCGGAGATCATGCGCGTGGCACGCGACTACGCGGCCACTGTCGCGACCTATGATCCGGCCCGCTACGACGACCTGGACCGCCGAATCCAGGAGATCTCCACCCCTGAATTCGCCAAGACCTACATCACCTCCTCGCGGGACGCGCGCCGCGGCAATGCCGCGGTGGAGGGGACATCGCAGGCGGTGTCCAACGATGCCGGGGTGGTGTCGCTCTCCGACGGCAAAGCGGTCGTGTTGGTGACACTCGACCAGACGGTCACCTCGCCGCAGGTGAATTCCCAGGTGCCCGAGGGTATTCAGTATCAGTCACGGGTCAAGGTGACCTTGGAGCAACGCGACGGTCGGTGGCTACTGGCCGAGATCGACACGGTGTGAACCCCCGGGGGTGTGGTCGGCCAGGAGCAGCCGCAGACCCAGCGCGCTGACCCGCTCGGCGGACGGTCGACGGCGCGGGCGGGTGAGGTCCATCGTCACGTTCAGTGCCGCCTGCACCAGAAAGCGTGCCTGCACCGGGGTCAGTTCGGGACGATCTCTGGTCAGCCAACCAGCCCACTCCTCGACATTGATGCGCTGCTGAGCGCGGAGTTCGGTGCGTTGTCGCGGTTCGACGTTCCCGATCTCACTGGCGTAGACGGCGAGGATGTCGTTGTTGGTGCAGCACATGTCGCAATAGGCGGTCACCAGCGCCACGATCGCCTCCCGTGGAGTGGCGGCGCGAGCCAAAGCATCGGAGATCATCGCGGTGACCCGATCGGACGCCCGCCAGAACGCCGCCTGCAGGATCGCGGCCTTGCTCTCGAAGTGTCGGTACACGCCGGACGGCGGCAGATCAGCGGCTCGTGCGATGTCGTCGATCGTCACCTCGCGGAACCCGCGGGCGGCGAACAGTCGGATCGACTCCGCCAGCAGCACCTCACGTTTCGACGTGGGGGACAGTCCGCCACCCGTGCGGTCGATGGGCGCTTGCGGCGGCAACTCCACGTCCGTCAGCGACATCGCGGCGTCGGTGATCAGTGCCACGATCTGTCGCGCGGCCAGGGCCGTGCGGTGGGTGGCAGGGCTGGCGACCGCGCTCGTCATGGCCGCAGTGATGAGATCTGCCGAGGCGGCGTCGAGATCGGGCCGGCAGGCGTACAGCACGCCACGTATGCGCCGGTGCTGGGCGACCACGATCGCGCGGACGTACTGCGCGTCGTCGCCGATGAGGTAGTCGGCCTCCCAGTGATAGATCCCGCCGGTGCGCCGGTTGTCCACCGCCGCGGCCGTCAGCGCGCTGAGCAGCCCGCGCAACTCGGTCGTGGGATCGTCGGGCGAGATCGGCACCGCCTCGGTGGCCGCCGCCAGGGCGTCGGCGAGTGAGCGCGCCGTCTCGGCGAACAGGGCGTACTTGTTCGGGAAGTGCCGGTAGAGGGCCGGCGCGGAGATGCCCGCGGCCTCGGCGATGTCGTCGAGACGGACAGCGTGATAGCCGCTCCCGCTGAACGCCTTGGCGGCCACGCGCAGGATGACTTCACGCCGATCGGCCGGGCGACGCCGTGGCGTGCGGCCCTGCGAAGCAGTCGGGGTCGGGGAACGTGAAGCCATGAGATGCGAGCTTAGCCGGAATCGAACTTCTCCATACGAGATTCCTCTGACAGCAACAAAGTCCCAGCAAAATCGACCTTGTCGCAAAGATAAGTTAATGAGTATTCTCGTGATCTAGGTCGCACTGTGATAGTACTGTGGGCGTCGATCCACCTGTGGCAGGCGAGGGTGACAGAGCTTGAGGAGTGAGGCGAACAGTGAGTGAGCACGACGCTGCGGTCGACGAGGTGCGGGCCGAGGTGGACGCACGAGGGGTGGCCCGGATCGAGATCGACCGGCAGCATCGGATGAATGCGCTCAACGGCGCGGCCACCCGCACGATCATGGATGCGCTCGGCGAGTGGTCGCAGCGCGATGACGTGCGGGTGGTCATCATCGACGGCGTCGGTGGCAGCTTCAGCACCGGGGCCGACGTCATCGACATCGCCCAGACCGCCGGCGGTAATCCGAGCGGTGGTCTCGATGCCGGCCAGGCTCGCGGCGTCATCTCCGGAGGGTCCGAGCTCGCTCGTGCCGTGCGGGCGGTCCCGGTCCCGGTCATCGCGTCAGTGGATGGGCCTGCGGTCGGCATCGGCGCATCGCTGGCGATGGCCTCGGACCTGGTGTACGCGACCGAGCGGTCCTATTTCCTGTTGGCCTTCATCAACATCGGTCTCATGCCCGACGGTGGGGCATCGATGTTGGTGGCCGCGTCGATCGGTCGGGCCCGTGCGAACACCATGGCCTTGCTCGGCGAGAAGCTCCCGGCGGCAGAGGCATTCGGTGCCGGGCTCCTGAGTGGGCTCGTGGCCGACCGATCCGAACTCGACGCCACTGTCGACAAGGTCGTCGGCAAGCTGGCGGGCACCTCGACGAGCGCGCTGAGGCTGACCAAGGCGGCGCTCGATGCCCACACGATGGGCGACTTCGAGGCCGCTCTCGACCGCGAGCTCGATGGACAGACGGAATTGCTCCAGTCCGCCGAATTCCAGGCCGCGATGGCAGCCTTCGCCGGTAGCAGCGCCAAGTCCTGACGGCGCCGAAGATCCCCGCCGACCGACATCGACACCCACACAACACCACACGCGACCTGCGAGAGCAGCGCACGAACGGAGGAACAACCCATGACCGCAACCATCGACCCGGCCAGCGATCTCACGACCGAGCCACTGCGGTCGCGGCGCAACCACTGGAACAACCAGGTGCGCCGTCACGCCTTCATGACGCCCGATCGTCCCGCGCTGAAGTTCCTCGGCCAGGTGACCACGTGGCGTGAACTCGACGAGCGCACTCGGGCCTTCGCCGCAGCACTGAGCCGTCGAGGCGTCGGATTCGGTGACCGCATCCTGTTGGTCATGCTCAACCGGAGCGAGTACGTGGAGGCAACCCTCGGCGCCAACCTCATCGGTGCGATCCCGGTGCCGGTCAACGTCCGGATGAGCCCCGCCGAGATCGCCTTCCTGGTCTCCGACAGCGGCGCGAAGGTGATCGTCACCGAGTCGCTGCTGGCGCCGCTCGCCGACGCGGTGGTGGCCTCCACCGGTGCGATCGATTCGACGATCGTGGTCGGCGACACCGACAATGCTGCGCACCTGAAGTACGAAGAACTGATGGCCGAGGATTCCTCGGATCTGCCGGAGATCGACATCCCCGAAGAGACCGTGGCGTTGATCATGTACACCTCGGGCACCACCGGAAAGCCCAAGGGTGCCATGCTCACCCACACCAACCTGCAGGCGCAGGCGGTTACCTGTCTGCAGGCCCTGCAGACCCGGTCCGATGACATCGGGGCCTGCGTTGCACCGATGTTCCACATCGCCGGCCTCGGCGCGATGACCCCGCTGTTCTACATGGGCGCGCTCTCGGTGATCCATCCGCTGGGGGCATTCGACCCCAACGACATGCTCGACATCCTGGAGCAGGAGGGCACCACGTCGATCTTCCTGGTGCCCGCGCAGTGGCAGGCGGTGTGCGCCGCTCAGCAGGCGAAGCCGCGTGACCTCAAGCTGCGCGTGATCAGCTGGGGTGCGGCGCCGGCATCGGACACCGTGCTCCGGGCGATGAGCGAGACCTTCCCGGATGCAGTCAATGTCGCCGTCTTCGGGCAGACCGAGATGTCGCCGATCACCTGTGTCCTCGAGGGCAAGGATGCGCTGCGCAAGATCGGCTCGATCGGCAAGGTGGTGCCGGCGGTGACCGCACGCGTCGTGGACCCGGAGATGAACGACGTGGCGCGCGGTGACGTCGGCGAGATCGTCTACCGCGGACCCAACATGATGAAGGGCTACTGGCAGAACCCGCAGGGCACCGCGGATGCGTTCCACGGAGGGTGGTTCCACTCCGGTGACCTGGTCCGTGAGGACGAGGAGGGCTTCCTCTACGTCGTCGACCGTGCCAAGGACATGATCATCTCCGGTGGCGAGAACATCTACTGCGCCGAGGTGGAGAACGCCCTGTTCGGCTACGAGAAGATCTCGGAGGCCGCGATCATCGGTCGCGCACACGAGAAGTGGGGCGAGGTGCCCGTCGCCGTGGTGGTGCTCGCCGAGGGCGTCGACGATCTCACGCTGGAGGAGATGGAGCCCTATCTGAACGAGAACCTGGCCCGGTTCAAGCACCCCAAGGACCTGGTCATCGTCGACGAGCTGCCGCGTAACGCCGGCGGCAAGGTGGTCAAGCCGACGCTGCGTTCGTCCTACGGCAGCAAGGATGCCGGCCTGGCGAACTGAGCGTGAGCCGGATCGTGGCGTCGATCCGGGCGTGAGAGCGGACCGCGTGCACTCGGGGCTGTGCATGCGGTCCGTTCGTCTGTGTGGGGTTTGCGGTGGGAGGAATCTCGGACTAGAACACGTTCCATTTCTGCACGAAAGTGACTAGGGTCTCTTCTAGGTCGTCGGCGTCTGCCGGGGGGCGATGGAAGTCGGTCGAGTCGTTGTCGGAAGTGGAGGATGTCAGGTGAAGACCAAGGGTGCGCTGCTGCGGGAGAACAACAAGCCGTGGGAGATCGAGGAGATCGAGATCGGCGATCCGCAGCGCAGCGAGATCAAGATCCGGATGGAAGCGGCCGGTATGTGCCACTCGGATCATCATCTGATGACCGGCGGCATCCCGATGGCCGGGTTCCCCATCCTGGGTGGGCACGAGGGTGCCGGTGTGGTCGAGGAGGTAGGGGAGGGCGTCACCGACTTCGAGGTCGGCGACCACGTGGTGTTGTCGTTCATCCCGTCGTGTGGCAAGTGCCCCTCGTGTAAGGCGGGTCTGGCCAACCTGTGTGACTTCGGCGCGATGCTGTTGCAGGGTGAAGCCGTTTCCGACAACACCTTTCGCATCCACACGGCGGAAGGGGAACCGGTCTACCCGATGACCCTGCTCGGCACCTTCTCGCCCTACATGGTGGTCCACGAGGCCTCGGCGGTGAAGATCGACAAGGACATCCCGTTCGAGGTCGCCGCACTGTGTGGCTGCGGCATCCCGACGGGGTACGGCTCGTCGACGCGTAGCGGTCATGTGCGCCCCGGCGAGGACGTCGCCATCGTCGGCGTGGGCGGTGTCGGCACCGCGGCGCTGCAGGGTGCGGTCATCTCGGGCGCCCGCAACGTGATCGCGATCGACCCGGTGGAGTGGAAGCGCGAGCAGGCGATGAAGTTCGGTGCCACCCATGCGTTCGCATCGGTGGAAGAGGCCGCGATGAGCATCGCCGAGTTGACCAACGGCCACATGTGCCACAAGGTGATCGTCACCGTCGGCGAAGTGCACGGTAAGGATGTCGACACCTGGATGGGGATCACCGCCAAGGCCGGTACCTGCGTGCTCACCGGTATGGGCAACATGCTCGAGAACGAGGTGACGCTGAACCTGTCCATGTTGACGCTGCTGCAGAAGAATCTGCAGGGCAGCATCTTCGGCGGGGCCAATCCGAAGCTCGACATCCCGCAACTGTTGTCGATGTATCGGATGGGCAAGCTCAACATCGAGGACATGATCACGCGGCAGTACCGCCTGGACCAGATCAACGAGGGCTATCAGGACATGCTCGACGGTAAGAACATCCGCGGCGTGATCCGATACACCGACGCCGACCGCTGAGCGTCATCCCGGCATGTCGGTAGTGTGGCCGATGTGTCGTCTTTGAATGCGTTGGCGCAATGGCCGGTCGACAACGTCTCGGCCGCGATCGTCTCGACGAGTGGGGTCATCGATCAATTCGGTGACCCCACTCGCGTGTTCGAACTCGCCTCGGTGACCAAACCCTTGGTGGCGCAGGCGGTGTTGGTCGCCGTCGAGGAGGAGGCGGTGAGCCTCGACGACCCGGCCGGGCCGCCTGACGCCACCATTGCGCATCTGCTGTCGCACGCCTCGGGTCTGGATTTCGCCAGCCGCGAGGTCATCGCGCCCGTCGCGACCCAACGCATTTATTCCAGTGCCGGTTTCGAAGTGCTCGCCGAAACGGTGCAGGCCGCCACCGACATCGACTTCGCCACGTACCTGCGGCAGGCGGTCTGCGAACCGCTCGGCATGTCGTCGACGGAACTGGTCGGGCCGGCCGGTCACGGAGCCCGCTCGTGCGTCGCCGACCTCGCGCGATTTGCCACGGATCTGCTGTCGCCGACGGTGTTGTCGGCCGACCTCGCGACCGACGCGGTATCGGTGCAATTTCCGGGCCTCGACGGTTTCGTACCCGGCTACGGAAAGCAGAAGCCGAACGACTGGGGGCTGGGATTCGAGATCCGGTCCCACAAGAGCCCGCACTGGACCGGAACTCAGAACTCGCCGCGCACCTTCGGTCACTTCGGACAGGCGGGGACGTTCTGCTGGGTGGATCCGGAACTGCAGGCCGCATGTGTCGTGCTCACCGACCGCGACTTCGGTGCATGGGCCAAACCCCTGTGGAGTGAGTTCAACGATGCCGTCATCGACGATGTCCGCAGCCGAACTCGTTCCTGAGAAAGCACACCAGAAACTGGCGCAACACGTGCAACATGGGGCACAATTGACCACACAAGTGTGATATCCGGATTCGCGAGGTGTGTTGGGGAAGACGTTCCTCGTCGAAAACCGGAGGTGAACAAGGTGCGCAATCTGAATCAGTTTGCGGACATGACGACTGGAGTGGTCTACATCCACTCGGCGCCGGTGGCGCTGTGCCCGCATGTGGAGTGGGCTCTGTCGTCGACCCTGAATGCGCGGGCCAACCTGAAGTGGTCCGCGCAAGAAGCCGACCCCGGGTTACAGCGCGCGACCGTCGACTGGACCGGGCCGGTCGGCACTGCCGCGCGTCTGGTCACCGCGCTGCGCGAATGGTCGGGCCTGCGATTCGAGGTGACCGAGAACGCCAGCGACGGCGTCGACGGCGAACGTTTCTGCTATGTCCCGGGATTGGGGCTGTGGCGGGGCGCGATGAGTGCCAACGGCGACGTGATGATCGGCGAGATGCAGCTACGATCGCTGATCGACAGACAACCCGACAGCATCGGTCTCGCCGGCGACCTCGAGGCCGTTCTGGGAACCGCGTGGGACGACGCGCTGGAGCCCTATCGGATGGGTGGGGCCGGCGCCGAGGTCACCTGGCTGCAGCAGCGGGTGGGGTAGGCGCTCCTGGTCGCGCGCGCAGCTCCTGTTCGCGCGCGCGGCCTCACGCGCGAACAGGAATCAGGCGCGCGAGAACGCGGTGTGGCCTCAGAGAGGGATGTTCTTGTGGCGTCCGCGGCGGGCGGGGGCTGCGGCGAGGGCCGCAGCGATCCGACTGCGGGTGGTGGCCGGGTCGATGACGTCGTCGACGACGCCGATCGACTGGGCACGGCCGACACCGCCGGCGATGGCCTCGTGCTCGGCGGCCAGACGCTCGTGGAGTGCTTCGCGCTCGTCGTCGGGTGCGGCGGCCAGCGCCTTCTTGTGCAGGATGCCGACGGCGGCCTTGGCTCCCATCACGGCGACCTCGGAGCCGGGCCAGGCGAATACAGCGGTCGCACCGAGTGCGCGGGAGTTCATCGCGATGTAGGCACCGCCGTAGATCTTCCGGGTCACCAGGGTGACCCGCGGGACGGTGCATTCGGCGAATGCGTGCAGCAGCTTCGCGCCGCGGCGCACCACACCGTTCCACTCCTGACCGACACCGGGCAGATAGCCGGGTACGTCGGTGATGACGACGAGCGGGATGCCGAACGCATCGCACAGGCGCACGAATCGAGAGGCTTTCTCGGCACTCTCGGAGTTGAGGCAGCCGCCCATCCGCAAGGGGTTGTTGGCGATCACACCGACGCTACGGCCGGCCAGGCGGCCGAAGCCGACCACGATATTGGGCGCCCACTTGGCCTGCAGCTCTTCGAAACTGGAGATCTCGGTGGTCCCGTCGGCGGCGAGTTGCGGGTCGAGCAGGTGAGTGACGACGGGGTGGACGTCGTAGGCGCGCCGGTTCGATTCGGGCAGCAGTGCCCGGAGATCTGTGTCGCCGGCCTCGGCGGCTGTCAGGTCGAAGGTGCCCTGTCGGCCGAAGGTGGACACGAGGCGTCGTGCGCGCCAATAGGCGTCGTGCTCGGAGTCGGCGGTGATATGGCTGACTCCCGACTTCTTGCCGTGGGTCAGCGGTCCGCCGAGCGTCTCCATGTCCACCGACTCGCCGGTGACACTCTTGACCACGTCGGGGCCGGTGACGAACACGCGGCCGGCGGGGGCCATGATGACCACATCGGTGAGGGCCGGACCATATGCGGCGCCACCGGCCGCGAAACCGACGACCACCGAAATCTGTGGCACGTAGCCGGATGCGCGCACCATGGCCTCGAAGACGCCACCCACCGCATGCAGGGCTTCGACACCCTCGGCCAGCCGAGCGCCCCCGGAATGCCAGATGCCGACCACCGGTGCCTGTTCGGCGATGGCGGTGTCGATCGCGTTGACGATGTGGGCACACCCCACCACACCCATGGCACCGCCCATCACGGTGCCATCGGTGCAATAGGAGACGGTGCGAATGCCGTCGACCGTCCCGATGGCGGCCTGCACACCTGACTTGTCGCGGGTGTGCAACAGCGACATCGAGCCTTCGTCGAAGAAGGTGGTCAACCGCAACAGCGGATCGCGGGGATCGGCTGCGTCCTCATGGCCGGAGATGGGGGCCACTGTGGTCAAAGCAGTCTCCTGTGGTGTCGGGGAGCGTCGGTCAGTAGCGACCGAAGGCGAGCGCGACGTTGTGCCCACCGAACCCGAATGAGTTGTTCAACGCGTAGTCGATCTGCCCGTAGCGGGCCTCGCCGGCCACGACGTCGATGTCGCATTCGGGATCCTGGTTCTCCAGGTTGAGCGTCGGCGGGATCACGCCTTCCTCGACACTCTTGATGGTGATCACGGACTCCAGCGCCCCGACTGCGCCGATCGAGTGTCCGAGAGCCGACTTCGGTGCGTACACCGCCGCCTGCTGACCGATGGCGGCCTTGATGCCGGCCGCCTCGGCCGTATCGCCGATGGGTGTCGACGTGGCGTGCGCGTTGATGTGGGTGATGTCGCTCTTCTGCAGGCCCGCGGTCTGGATCGCCCGGGTCATGGCGCGGGCGTTGCCCTGGCCACTCGGGTCCGGAGCCACCAGATGGAAGCCGTCAGAGGTGATCCCGGCACCCAACACGCGGGCGTGGATGTGCGCGCCACGAGCCTTCGCGTGCTCCTCGCGCTCGAGGATGAGCATCGCGGCGCCCTCACCGAAGACGAAACCGTCGCGATCCTTGTCGAACGGACGCGAAGCGCCCGCCGGATCGTCGTTGCGCGTGCTCATCGCCCGCATCATCGAGAACGCGGCGATCGGGATCGCGTCGATGTGGCCTTCCACGCCACCGGTGACCACCATATCGGCATCACCCATCACGATGTGGCGCCACGCGTGCGCGATCGCCTCGGCGCCCGAGGAGCAGGCAGAGACCGGGGTGATGACGCCGGCACGTGCGCCGACGTTGAGTCCGGTCACGGCGGCGGGGCCGTTGGGCATGGCCATCGAGACGGCCAGCGGGGAGACCTTGCGGTAGTTGCCCGAGGACTCGATCGCCTTCACGGCGTCGACCATGGCGTCGCCGCCACCCTGCCCGGTGCCCAGCACCACGGCCAGGCGGTCGGGGTCGACCTCCGGCTCGCCGGCCTGGGCCCACAACCGCTTGCTCATGACGTGTGCGATGCGCTCGACGTAGGCCATCCGGCGCGCCTCGACGCGGGTGACCTCGTCGGCCGGGTCGGCCAGCAGGCGTCCGCCGATGCGGCACGGCAGTTCACCGTACTTGGTGACGAAATCGTCGGTCAGTTCGCGGATGCCGGTCTTACCGTCGAGCAGGCCCTGCCAGGTGGAGTCGAGATCGACGCCCAGCGAGGTGGTGGCCACCATGGAGGTGACCACCACACTCGGGAAGTTCCCGCCCAGCGTGGAGTATTCGCGGAGGGACGGAGAACTCATCAGTTCTGGTCTGCCTCGACCTGGGCCTGGATGGCAGCAGCAGCCTCGGGGTTCTCGGCCTCGAGCTTCTGGATGTAGGCCACGGCGTCACCGACGGTGCGCAGGCCCGCGAGGTCCTCGTCCGGGATCTTGACGCCGTACTTGTCCTCGGTCTGCACCGCGATCTCGACCATCGACAGCGAGTCGATGTCCAGGTCGTCGACGAAGGACTTCTCCATGGTCACCTCGGACGGCTCGATGCCGGTGACTTCCTCGATGATCTCGGCGATGCCGGCAATGAGTTGTTCCTGAGTGGCGGCCACTGTGTGGCTCCCTTCTGTGTCGATCTATGGGGGTCGATCTATGGGGGTCGATCTGTAGGGGGTCGACCTACAGGGGTCGATTGTGAGTGTCGATCCAGTGGAAACTGATCGGTGCTCCAAACAGCTCCGGAGCACACGCGGGCACCCGCCCGCGCGTGCTTGGACAACCGGTGTGGTCCGGCTTTCCGGGGGTCACGGCGCAGCGCCGTGACCGCTATCCAAGTTCGGTGATGGTGTCGAGACCGTCGGGGCTCTTGAGCGCCTGCGTCGGCGTCCCCTTCAGCTCTCGCTTGGCGATGCCCGCCAACGTGCCCGCCGGCGGAAGCTCGACGATGGCCGTGGTGGACTGCTCGCGCATGAAGCCCGAGCACAGATCCCAGCGCACCGGCTTGGTCACCTGGGCGACCAGCTTGGCCAGCGCGTCCGCGCCGTCGGTGACCGGGCGGCCGTCCGCATTGGACAACAGGGTCCGTTCCGGATCGGCAGGCGTGATGTTGGCGGCGGCCTCGGCGACGGCGTCCTGGGCCGGCGCCATGAACCGCGTGTGGAATGCGCCGGCGACCGCGAGCTTGCGGGTACGCGCCTTGGCGGGCGGGTTGGCGATCAGTTCGTCGATGGCCTCGACCTTGCCGGCCGCGACGATCTGTCCGGCGGCGTTACGGTTGGCAGGAATCAGGTCGAGCTCGTCGAGTCGGGCGAGCACCTCGGTCTCGTCGCCGCCGAGTACCGCCGCCATCGTGGTGGGCTCCGCCGCGCAGGCCTTCGCCATCGCCGCGCCACGTACCGCCGCCAGGGTGACGGCCTCGTCGGCGCTGATCACACCGGTGATCGCGGCAGCGGCGAGTTCGCCCACCGAGTGGCCGGCGACGATGGCGTCGACGGGTAGTTCGGTGCGTTTGCGGTACTCGTCGAAGGCGAGCAGCGCGGCCGCGACGACGAGTGGCTGGGTGACCGCGGTATCGGTGATCTCCTCCGCGGTCGCGGTGGTGCCGAGCCGTTCGAGGTCGAGTCTCGTCAGCTTCGACCACGTCGCGAGTTGGTCGCGCGCACCCGCGAGTTCCAACCATGTGGTCAGCATCCCTGGTGTCTGAGAGCCCTGGCCGGGCGCAAGCATCGTGAGCACGTGACCAGAGAACACTGTCGGAGCCCGTTTTGCGGGTGTTGTAGCCCATGAACCTTGTGGCACGGATTTGTGGGGTTTCCACAAAGTTCATCGAAGGGGTACCTGGTTCGTCACCACTCCGAGATGCGTTATGAAACCGTGTCCTGATGAGCTTGACGTGCACAAACGTGGAAAACGGCCTGTTGCTGATGTGACCTATGTGGCGTGAGAGGGTGATTCGTTTTGGAAGTGTGTCAATCGACCCACAGTGCCCGCGATCCTCAGTACATACGCATCGCGCGGGTTTGTCGGATCGCGACCTGTGATTTCCGCAATCTTCTTCAGTCTGTAACGAACGGTATTTGGATGGATATACAGAAGACGGGCACAACTCTCGACCGACCCACCGGAGTCGAGGTATGCCTCCAAAGTCGCATTCAGCGTGCTGCCCCCTTTCGCCAGCGGACGCACCAGTTGATCGGTCAGAGCGGTCGTGGCGGTGGCATCACCGTTGAGCGCGCGTTCGGGTAGGAGCTCGAGGCTGTGCACCGGGCGAGGGGCGTTGGGCCAACCCACCACGGCGGTGATCCCGGACATCGCCTCGTCCGCGCTGGTGTGCGCGCTGCCCAGGTTGGGCATCGTGGGACCGATCACCACCGGACCGTCGGCGAAGTGGGTGAGCAGCGCGGTGACGAATCGTTCGGTCGGTCGGATGCTGCCGCTGACGATGGCGACGAGGAATTTGCCCTGCACCACCGACAGTGCCGAGCGGTCGAACTGTTTGGCGGTGTTGTGGATGGCCAACGGTACCGACACGTTCTGTTCGGGCGGGGGGATGCCGACGATGACCGTCGCCGGTGCATCGGAATCCCAGTTGAGGGCCGCGGCCCGCGAGAGCAGTTGTGGGCCGGTGTCGCCGCGAACCACGGCGTCGACGACCAGCGCCTCGAGTCGGGAGTCCCACGCGCCGCGCGATTCGGCTGCCGAGGCGTAGATGGAGGCGGCGGCGAAGCCGATCTCGCGGCCGTAGCGCAACACCGATTCGGTCAGGGCCCGTAGCTGCGCGTCGTTGCGAGCCAGCAGGGGCAGCCACTTCTCGAAGAACTCCATGGCCACCCGGACCATCTCGACGGTCTGCAGCAGGGTGATCCGGCGTGCCAGATCCTGTGGGACCACCTGGAAGGCCTGCACCGTGAACTTCACGTTGCCCTCGGGGTCCTGAATCCACTCGACGAAGTTGACCACCGCGGTCTGCACCACCAACTGCACACTGGCGCGCTGGGCGGCGTCGAGGTCGCCGAAGTAGGGCAATTGCTCCTGCATGGAGTGCACGGCCTCGGTGGCCAACCGGCCGCTGTACTGCTTGACCCGCCGCAGCAGGGTGTCGGGGAGGGCGTCGTGCACCGTCGCCGGTGCCGGCACGTGCGCTCCCCGCTCACCGAACACGTCGGCGGGCGGTGGCTCGGGGTTCAGCGGAGCATCGGTCACCTGTTCAATCTATGCCCCCGGGCCACGCGCCGATCCGCAGATCGGTGCGTGGCCCGGGGGCCACCACGCGCTGATCAGGCGACCCCGGGATCGCTGGTCTGCTCGGGCGCGGCCGCCACATCGGTGATCTGGTAGCGATCGGCGGCTTCCTGGGCGACCGTGTAGGGGATGTTGTTGTCGCGCGCCAGGCCGACGAGCACCCCGACCACGATCGATTCTGCGTCGACGTTGAAGAAGCGGCGCGCGGCGGGACGCGTGTCGGAAAAGCCGAACCCGTCGGTGCCGAGGGTCAGGTAGGTCCCTGGGACGTAGGCGCGGATCTGCTCCTGTACCCCGCGCATGAAGTCGCTGACGGCGACCGTGGGGCCGACCGTCTGACCGAGAACCTCGGTCACATACGGCAGAGGCTGGGCGGTGTTCGGCTCGCGGACACCGAGCCGGTCGGTCTTGATGCCGTCGCGGGCCAATTCACTCCACGAGGTCACCGAGTACACGTTGGCGCCCACGTCCCACTCGTCGGCGAGGATCTCGGCCGCACGCAAGGCATCCGGCATGGTGACCCCCGACACGAGGATGTTGGCGTAGAACTGCTTGCCGTCCGGTGCCGGCTGGAACCGGTGGATACCCTTCAGCACTCCCGCGACATCGAGGTTCTCCGGCTGCGCCGGCTGCGAGATGGGTTCGTTGTAGACCGTCAGGTAGTAGTAGATGTTCTCCGGGTTCTCGCCGTACATCCGCTCGAGGCCGTCGGCGATGATGTGCCCGAGCTCGAACGCGAAGGCCGGGTCGTAGGAGACAACCGCCGGGTTGGTCGCGGCCAGCAGCGGAGAGTGCCCATCGGCGTGCTGCAGGCCCTCACCGGTGAGGGTGGTTCGGCCCGCGGTCGCGCCGATGACGAAGCCGCGGGTCATCTGATCGCCCGCCGCCCAGAAGCTGTCGCCGGTGCGCTGGAAGCCGAACATCGAATAGAAGATGTAGAGCGGGATCATCGGCTCGTCGTGGGTGGAGTACGACGTGCCGACCGCGGTGAAGGAGGCCGCCGAGCCCGCCTCGTTGATGCCCTCGTGCAGGATCTGGCCGTCGGTGGCCTCCTTGTAGGCGAGCATCAGCTCCGCATCCACTGAGGTGTACAGCTGTCCGTTGCGGTTGTAGATCTTCAGCGTCGGGAACCACGAGTCCATGCCGAAGGTACGTGCCTCGTCCGGGATGATCGGCACGATGCGGTCGCCGATCTCCTTGTCGCGCAGCAGGTCCTTGAAGATGCGGACCAGTGCCATGGTGGTGGCCACCTGTTGCTTGCCCGAGCCCTTGCCGGCGGTTTTGAGTGCCCGGCTCACGTCGGGTTTCAGGGCCTTTGACCTTGTCCGGCGGGCCGGCAGCGAGCCGCCGAGCTGCTTGCGACGGTCCAGCATGTACTGGATCTCCGGGGCGTCCATGCCGGGGTGGTAGTACGGCGGCAGATACGGATCCTTCTCCAGCTGCTCGTCACTGATCGGCATGCGGGTGGAGTCGCGGAAGGCTTTCAGGTCGTCGAGGGTCAGCTTCTTCATCTGGTGGGTCGCGTTGCGGCCCTCGAAGTGCTTGCCCAGGGTGTAGCCCTTGATGGTGTGGGCGAGGATCACCGTCGGCTGACCCTTGTGCGCCATCGCCGAGGCGTAGGCGGCGTGGATCTTGCGGTAGTCGTGTCCGCCGCGCTTGAGGTTCCAGATGTCGGCGTCGGAGAGATTCTTGACGAGTTCCTTGGTGCGCGGGTCACGGTTGAAGAAGTGCTCGCGGACGAAGGCCCCGTCGTTGGCCTTGTAGGTCTGGAAGTCGCCGTCCGGGGTGGTGTTCATCAGGTTGACCAGCGCGCCGTCGCGGTCGGCGTGGAACAGCGAATCCCACTCCCGACCCCACACCACCTTGATGACGTTCCACCCGGCACCGCGGAAGAACGACTCGAGCTCCTGGATGATCTTGCCGTTGCCGCGCACCGGGCCGTCGAGTCGCTGCAGGTTGCAGTTGATGACGAAGGTCAGGTTGTCGAGGCCCTCGGTTGCGGCGAAGCTGGCGAAACCGCGCGATTCCGGCTCGTCCATCTCGCCGTCGCCGAGGTATGCCCAGACGTGTTGCTCGGAGGTGTCCTTGATGCCGCGGTCATGGAGGTAGTGATTGAAGCGCGCCTGGTAGATGGCGTTCATCGGGCCGATGCCCATCGACACCGTCGGGAACTGCCAGAACTCCGGCATCAACCGCGGGTGCGGGTAGGAGGGCAGCCCGCCACCCTCACCGGCGTGGCTGTGTTCCTGCCGGAAACCGTCCATCCGGTGTTCGTCGATGCGGCCCTCGAGATAGGCGCGCGCGTAGATACCGGGGGAGGCGTGGCCCTGGATGAAGATCTGGTCGCCGCCGCCGGGATGCTCGAGACCGCGGAAGAAATGATTGAACCCGACCTCGTAGAGCGCCGCCGACGACGCGTAGGTCGAGATGTGGCCGCCGACGCCCACGCCCGGGCGCTGGGCCCGGTGAACCATGATCGCCGCGTTCCACCGCAGCATGGCGCGGAAGCGTCGCTCGACGTCCTCGTCGCCGGGAAACCAGGGTTCGCTCTCGGTCGGGATGGTGTTGACGTAGTCAGTGGAGGTCAGTGACGGGATGGACACCCGCTTCTCGCCGGCACGTTCGAGCAGTCGAAGCATCAGATACCGGGCTCGGCCGGGCCCGGCGTTGTCGAGCATGTCGTCGAACGACTCGAGCCATTCGGCGGTTTCGTCGGGGTCGATGTCGGGCAGGTACGAGGCGACCCCTTCCCGGATCACCCGGACACGGTTGCGACCATCGCCGTTGGCGTTGTCCGCGCCGGTCGCCTTGGTCGTCGTGTGCTCTGCCTGTTCGGTCACTGTGATGCCTACTCCCTCGGTCGGCCGAACACGGTGGTGTCCGGCGTGCGATGACACGGGGCCGCTCCCATGATGTCGGGACGACGGCGTCCCCCTCTTATCGTGCCGCATGTCACTAGGGTTGGCATTGGGTGGGCGAGGTTGTCACCGCATGGCTGCCACCCGTCGCGACCTGCGGTAGCGTTTCGGTGTTTGTTACTCATGAGTCAGGAGGGCGATGCGGGGCTCGTCATCGACCGCGGTCGGCGTTGTCGTCGTCGCGGGCCTGGTTGCCGCGGGCTGCGCGGAACCGATCGACGGCTCGGGGACGGCGGCTCCGGGGCAGGTCGCGGCCTACCAGGCGGAGTTGTCGGCGTCGGTGGCGTCGTCGATCCGGCAGGACGCGGTGGACCTGTGCCGGGAGGCCATGTCGTCGATGGTGGTGATGGTGAACGGCTACAACGCATTCGTCCAGCGGCTCAGTGAAGTGCACAGCTATGACCGGGTCGGTGATCTCGACGACCGGGCCCGCGCCGGACTGATCGCCGGTTCGGACGTGATCCGGGCTCATCTGTCGTCGGTGACCCCGACGGAGGTGGCCGAACCGACCGAGCAGTTCCTCGATTCCACCGAACGGCTCGGCGACGCGATCGCCGCACGACGGTTGACCGGACTCAACCCGATAGCGACGGAGTGGACGCGGGACAAGAAGGCCGTGCTGGATCGGTGTGCGCAGTTCCTGCCGTTGCCGCCGACCTCGGACGCGTCCCCCGCGCCGGTCCCGGGATCGGCCGGGTCCGGTGGCCCGCAGACGACCACGCCGACCGCCCCGGCCGGGCCCTCGGCCCCCGCGACGCCATGACAACCGATGATGACGGTGTCCACATGCCCCTGTTCGGGTTGCACCCCGAGCATTTAGGCTGTTCCCTAAGCTGACAGTCGAATACCCATTGGCAGGGAGGTCGCACGCGGTGGTAGCCGCCACAGAGTCCAGTAGCGCTGGGGACAATAGCGCCCACAAGCTCGGATTCACGTCTGGCATGGTGGTGCAGGAGCTCGGTTGGGATGAGGACACCGACGACGAGTTGCGCGCCGACATCGAAGATGTCATCGGTGAAGAGATGCTCGACGAGGACGCCCAGGAGGTCATCGACGTCGTCGTCCTCTGGTGGCGGGACGGCGACGGGGATCTCGTCGACGCGTTGATGGATGCGATCGGACCCCTCGCCGACGACGGATATGTCTGGGTGTTCTCCCCGAAGACCGGCACCGATGGGCACGTCGATCCGAGTGAGATCGCCGAGTCGGCGCCGACCGCGGGATTGACCCAGACCAATGTGCTCAGTCTGGGGAGATGGTCGGGATCGCGGCTGGTGCAGCCCAAGTCCCGCAAGCGCGCATGAGCGGCGAGGTCGCCGAACAGTCGTCGTCGCTGCTGGCCGTCGGTGACACGGCGCCCGACTTCGAATTGCGTGATCAGAACAATCAACGGGTCTCGCTGTCGGCGCTGCGCGCCGACGGGCAGGTGCTGCTGGTGTTCTTCCCCCTGGCGTTCACCGGCACGTGTCAGGGCGAACTCGGCTACATCCGCGATCACGAGCCCAGCTTCGTGCGTGACGGGTTGCGGACCGTGGCGATCTCGGTGGGGCCGCCGCCGACCCACAAGGTGTGGGCGTCGGCGCAGGGATTCCTGTTCCCCCTCCTCGCGGACTTCTGGCCGCATGGTGAGGTGGCCCGGACGTACGGGGCCTTCAACGAGGTGTCCGGGTATGCGAATCGGGCCACGTTCCTGGTGGACAGGGACGGCGTCATCCGGTTCAGCAACATGCTGGAGCCGGGACAGGCGCGGGATGCGTCGCTGTGGGACGAGGCGCTGCTCGCCGCCGGCGAGAACGGTGCCGCGCGGTCACCCCGGTGACCAGCCGGCCGGTTTGGGCTCTGGCGCGATACCCATTACATTCATGAGTTGGTGTCCGCCGGTGGGTCTTCTCGCCGGATCGTCACTCGCGCGTATAGCTCAGCGGTAGAGCTCTGGTCTTACACACCAGCGGTCAGGGGTTCGAATCCCTTTGCGCGCACCGTTGATCGCCGCTCATTCACACGCGACGCCGTCGCCGTCGAGTCCGGTGCGGTAACCCGGCTGACCCACAAATAGCGGCGCGGCGCCCGCTGCGCGTGCAGCGGCGCAACTCGGGTAGTAGCCGGACGGGTCGGCCGTCGTCACCGGCGGCGTCGAGGCGGTTGTGGTGGCAGGCGTCGAGGCCGTGGTCCCGGCGCACTCCGTGAGAACCCGCGTCATCGCATCCTTCTCCGCTTGCGTCACCCAGAGGTGATACAACGCCTTCACGGCGATCTGGCGGGACACATAGGTGCATCGGTAGGTCTTGTTCGGGGGGAGCCAGGTGGCGGCATCGCCGTCGCCCTTGCGCTGGTTCGCCGCGCCTGCCACGGCCTGGAGGTTGCGGGGGTCGTTGGCGAAGTCGCGCCGCTGTTCGGCACTGAGTTGCTGGGCACCCTTCTGCCATGCGTCCGACAGCGCGACGACGTGGTCGATCTGGACCTGCGCCGAGGTCTGCTCGCCGCGCACGAACGAGATCCGCTGTCCGGTGTACAGGTCGTCGAGCATGCCCGATGCGACGACGCAGTCGCGCGTGCCGGTTTTCAGCGCGATGTCGGTGAGGTCGCGGCGCAGGATGTCGTTGCGGGTGTCGCAGCCGTTGTGACCGTCGGCCACGGTCACGTCGTCCGACCATGCCTGCCCGAACTGCTCGCGCTCATACCCGGTCCTGGGGGCCCGGCCTTTGACGGCCAGGGTCTCCAGAGTGGCGATGGCGCGCCGGGCCGAGGCCGACGGACCGGTGGTCGCTTCCGTCGAATCCGGGGCGGTGGAGGTCGACAGGGCGGGGGGACGCGTCGACGGACCGGACACGGTCGTAGGGGTGGCCGCGACCCGGTCGCTCCCGTCTGACGGATCGGACATCGCACCGACCGCGACGAGTCCGGCCACCGCAGCGATCAGCACACCGAGCAACAGCAGGCTTCGTCGTCTGATCGGCGCGGTCTTCGGCATCGGTCTCTCGTGCTATGGGTGGTTCATCCCCAGGATGACATGGCGCGCCGACAGGTCGCGGGAGGACCACGGTGCGTGCGCGTGGGTCCGCGCCTGGTCAGCGGGAAACGCGTTCGCGCACATGACGAGGTGCTTCACCGACTGTTCATCCGGCGCTGTCCGGCGGGTGCCGGTCGGGCGGTAGCCTCGAGGGCGCCGACGGATCGATTGTTGCCCTTCCCCGGGCGATCCCGAGGACGCACCACCTTCGTCGACATCCCCGATCCGGGGACTCCGGGGGTGGTGCAGACAGCTCACGCGCCCCGACCGCTCACCCGCGGCCGGGGCGTTGTGCGTTCATCGGCCTCGCTGTCGCCCTGTCACCACCGTCGCGGACAACTCCTCCGATGACGCCACCGAGGTGAGCAGACCATGCTCGGAGAGCGCCTCGGCTGTCAATGCCGCCTGCGCCGCACCCGTCTCGAGAAGGACATGGCCGCCGGGCCGCAGCCAAGCGCCGGCTGCGGCGCCGATCCGGCGGTGATATTCGACACCGTCGGCGCCGCCGTCGAGTGTGTGTCGTGGCTCGTGGTCGCGCGCTTCCGACGGCATCTTCGCGACGTCCGCGGTCGGCACATACGGGGCGTTGACGACGATGCTGTCGACGCTGCCGCGCAACGCATCCGGCAGTGGATCGAACAGGTCGCCACAGAAGGTCTGGCCACCGAGGGGGCCGATGTTGCGGGTCGCGCACCGCACGGCGACCGGGTCGATGTCGCAGGCATACAACCGGATGTCGGGGACGTCGCGGGACACGACGAGCCCGATCGCGCCGGTCCCACAGCACAGGTCCACCACCACCGATCCGGGCCGGGTGACCGCAACGGTTTGCCGGACCAGCCACTCGGTGCGCCGGCGCGGGACGAACACCCCGGTGTCGACCAGAACGGTCAGGCCGCAGAAGGTCATGCGGCCGAGGACCACCTCGAGTGGTTCTCCGGTCACGCGACGTGCCAGCCATCCGGCCAGTTCGCGCTCGTCCGTCGCGTGGGTCAGCATCAGTTGTGCTTCCTCTTCGGCGAACACACACCCGGCTGCGCGCAACCGGTCGGTGGTCCGCTCCAGCACCCCCGGTCGATCAGCGGTGATCATGACGCCTCGGCGGCGTCGGCCGCCCGCCGATACCGGATGGCGACGTCGTCGTGATAGCGGGCCACCGCGCGGCATTCGTCGACGAGTTCGCGCGGCTCGAGGATGGTGAAGTCTGCGTCGAAAGCGCGGAGCCAGCGCGCGATGTTCACCAGTGACGTGCTGACAAGCACCAATTCGCAGCTGTTCTCGTCGCTCGCCTCGATGGTGCCCCACTCGTCGTGCACCATGGCGGCAACGGTCTCCAGTGGCGCGTGGATCCGCACGCGGGCCGAGGCGCGGCGATAGACCGCGCCGAGGCTGCGGGCGAGATACCCCGAGGCGCCTCCCTCGGGCAGCTCGCGTGGGGTGAACCGCGGGCCCGTCGGGGTCTTCGGGTCCATCCGATCGACGCGGAACGATCGCCAGTCCTCGCGCCGCAGATCCCATCCGATCAGGTACCACCGCAATCCGCTGCGCACCAACCGGTACGGCTCGATCTCGCGACGACTCTCGGTGCCGTCGCTGCGCCGGTAGTCGAAGCGCAGGCGCTCGGCACGGTGGCACGCCGTGGCGATCTCGGTGAGGGTCTCGCCGGAGACGGGATATCGGGTCTCGCGTGGCACGGCCTCCATGGTGAGCGCATCGAGCCGGTGGCGCAGCCGCGACGGCATCACCTGGCGCAGTTTGGTGAGTGCGCCCGCCGACGCCTCGGCCATGTCGCTCACCGACCCGGTGGTGATCTCGTTGAGACCGAGCGCCACCGCGAGCACCTCCTGATCGTCGAGCAGCAGCGGTGGCATCTCGGCGCCGGCGCCGAGCCGGTAACCACCGCCGACACCGACGGTGGCATCGACCGGGTAGCCGAGTTCGCGGAGTTTGTCGATGTCGCGCCGTACGGTGCGGGTGGTGATGTTCAGGCGTTCGGCCAGTTCGGTACCCGACCACTCGCGGCGGGTCTGCAGCAGACTCAGCAGCGCCAGCAGTCGAGCGGATGTTTCCAGCATGCGACCATAGTGCCGCTTCCTGCGGACAGGTGTTGACCGCATTGGGCAACTGGTGTCCCAAGCTTTTCGGGGTGTCGGTTCCGTCTGTCGAATGACGATTCTCTCGATATCGCGATGAGCCTGTGCGAAAATCGACTCGGAGCCGGGTCCGGAACGACCAACGGTCGAATCTGGGTCAGGTGGACCAATTGCTTTGTGTCAGTAACGAAATGATCAGTCAGCTCTTTTTGACTCTGCACGGCCAACAATCAGCGGTCTGATTTCTCGAGTAATTCCACAGGAGAACAATCATGACCACCCACCTCAAGAAGTTGGCCGTCGGAGTCGCGCTCGGAGCGACAGCAGCATTCGCCTTCGCGCCCGCCGCATCGGCGGCGCCGGTCGCCGATCCGCACGATGCGGCAACGATCGAAGTACCCGACATCCCGGTTCCGCTCCTGCCCGTGCCGTTGCTTCCGGTGCCGTTGCTGCCGGTTCCGCTGGTGCCGATCTTCCCGATTCCCGATGCTCCGAAGACGGTGTGCATCACCATCGTGTGCGTGCCGGTGGATTGACGTGTGCGGCGTCAGCGCACGCCGACGAGAGTGGGTCGGGGCTACTCACGAGCGCCGAGATCGAGCGCGTCCGGATGCGCCCCGACCCGCTCGCCGGTGTCCAGCGCGGCGATCGCGGCCAGGTCATCGGTGTCCAACTCGAAGTCGAGGACGTCAATGTTTTGTGCGATGCGCTTGTCGTGCACGGACTTCGGGATCGCGATCACGCCGTTCTGCAAATGCCAGCGGACCATCACCTGCGCCGCCGAGCGGTCATACCGTTCGCCGATGCGGGTCAACGTGGGGTCGGTCAGCAGGGTGTTCGGCGATGAGTCGGCACCCCACCCGGCGCCGCTGCCGCCCAGCGGGCTCCACGCCTCGACGGCGATGCCGCGCGAAGTGCAGTACTCGCGCACAGCGGTCTGGCCCAGTCGCGGATGCAACTCGACCTGGTTGACCGCGGGCACCTCACCGGTGGCGTCGACGATGGTGTCGAGGTGGTGCGGTTCGAAGTTCGATACACCGATCGCCGATGCCTTGCCGACATCGCGGATCTCGGCCATCGCACGCCAGGTCTCGATCAACCGGTCGGTGTTCTGCAGGGGCCAATGAATCAGATACAGGTCGACGTGATCGAGTCCGAGACGCGCCAAGCTGGCGTCGATCGCCGCATGGGCTCGGTCCCGACCGTGGTCGGCGTTCCAGAGCTTCGTGGTGACGAACACCTCGGACCTGTCCACGCCGGACGTGACGATGCCCCGCCCGACCGCGGCCTCGTTGCCGTAGGCGGCGGCAGTGTCGATGTGACGGTAGCCGGCCGCACCGATGGCGAACTGGACCGCGTGCTCGGTGTCCGCGTCGTCGGCCTGCCACACGCCGAGTCCGAGTTGCGGAATCAGCGTGCCGGTGGACAACTCGACGGTCGGGAGATCAGTGCTCATCACTCCAGGCTAGACATCTCACCGCGCCGCTCACGACGACCCGAACCGCGGATGGGTGACAAAGAACTGCCAGATCAGCTCGGTGGCAGACACGGTGTCGCCGAGACTGCCGGTCGGGTGGCAGGGGATCGGCGACGGCCAGCGATGCGTGCCGCCGCCCGGACGGTAGTGCACGACCGACGCATCGAGACGGGCGCAGAGCGGCCAGGACATCCGGTCGACCCGGGTCGCAGCGACGTCGGTGGTCGTGCATCGCCACAGAATACGGCTCCCACGAGCGCCATATCTGGAATCCTTGGCTCGTGCTCGGAGGCATACAGTTACCCGGCGCGCGACGCGTCACGTGGTTGGCCGCGGTCGTCCCGGCGATCGTGGTGGTGCTCGCCACCTCGGTGGCCGCGCCCGCCGGTGCCGGTCCCGCGCCGACGCCGCTGCCGGGTGATTTCGTCTGGGGTGTGTCGTCGAGCGGGTTTCAGAGCGAGGGATCATCGCCTGACAGCAACTGGCGGCGGTACGCGATGTCGGGCCGCACGCACGACCGCGTCGGGACCTCCGTGGACTTCCGGCATCGCTACCGCGACGACATCGCGCGCGCGGCACGTCTCGGCGTGGGGGTGTATCGGGTCGGGGTCGAGTGGGCCCGCATCGAACCGAGACCGGGCGTGATCGACCATGGCGAACTGACCTACTACGACGACGTCATCGCCACGATCGTCGCGGCCGGCATGCGACCGATGATCACGCTGGACCACTGGGTCTACCCCGGCTGGATCGCCGATCGGGGCGGCTGGGCCGATCCGGCCACACCCGCACGCTGGTTGCGCAACGCACGCCGCGTGGTGGATCGCTATGCGCGGTTCCATCCATACTGGATCACCATCAACGAGCCCTTCACCTACGCCACCAACGAGATCAGGCTCGGGGCCATCTCGCCGGCAGCGGTACCGGCGATGGTGGACCGCCTCGTGACCGTGCACCGGGCGATCTACCGACACATTCACCGACGCGATCCGGCGGCCATGGTGTCGTCCAACGTGGCCTACATCCCCACGGTCGAGCCGCTCCTCGACACCCGGTTCCTCGATCGGGTCGCCGACAGTCTCGACTTCATCGGAATCGATTACTACTACTCGGTGTCGCCGGGGAACACCAACGCCTGGCACGCGGCGACCGACGAGCAGTGGCTGGCGCCGGTTGCCGCCGACGGCCTCTACTACGCGCTGCGTGACTACGCGCGGCGCTATCCGGACATGCCGCTGTACGTGGTGGAGTCGGGCATGCCCACGCGAGACGGCGCCCAGCGGCCGGACGGATACCGGCGCGGGGACCACCTGCGCGATCTCGTGTACTGGCTGCAACGGGCCCGCGGCGACGGTGTCGACGTCATCGGGTACAACTACTGGAGTCTCACCGACAACTACGAGTGGGGAAGCTACACACCGAGGTTCGGGCTCTACTCGGTGGACGTCACGACTGATCCGACCCTGACGCGCCGGCCCACCGATGCCGTCGCCGCCTACCGTCGGATCACGGCAACCAACGGTGTGCCGACCGGCTACAGGCCGTCCCGGCCCGCCGAATTCTGCTCGTTGGTCGCGGCACCGTCGAGCTGCCTCGAACCTGTTCGATGACACGCCCGACCCACGACCCACCTGATCCACGACAAAGGAGACCGACCATGGCCAAGACCCTGCTACCGGTGGAGCCGATCGTCGACGCCCTCGTCGCGCAATGGCAGACGCTCGATGATGTGGTGTCCGCGCTCGGTGACGATCAGTGGTCGGCGGACTCGATCCTGCCGGGCTGGTCGGTGGCCGACATCGTGGCACACGTGATCGGCACCGAGAGCATCCTCGAAGGGCGTGACGTGACCTCGACCCGCGATGTGAGTGCGCTCGACCACGTGCGCAATCCGATCGGTGAACTCAACGAACGCTGGCTCGACCACTATCGGGAGTCGTCACGGGCGGATGTGATGGCCGCCTTACGAGAGATCGTCGGCGTCCGCACCGACCATCTGCGTGCCACGAGCCAGGAACAGTTCGACGCCGACGCGCTGACCCCGGCCGGACAGGACACCTACGGGCGGTTCATGCGTATCCGCGTCTTCGACTGCTGGATGCACGAGATCGACCTCCGGGACAGCACCGACGGGTCGACACCGTCGGATGAGGGGCCGGCCGCCGTCGCACTCGACGAGATCGCGGCGTCCCTGCCGTTCGTGGTCGGCAAGCGGGCCAAGACCCCGAAGGGCTCGGCGGTGTTGTTCGTGCTCGAGGGTGTCGGGGCTCGGCGGATCCGGATCTACGTCGACGATCGAGCCGCCAAGGTCGACCAGTTCCCGGACGGCGACGCATCCGCCGACGTCACGCTGACCCTCGATTCCGTCGATCTCGCCCGCTTGGCAGGCGGACGGACAAGTGCGGACCCGAGTCGTGTTGCGATCACCGGAGACCACGAGATCGGTCGAGCCATCGTCGGCGCCCTCAACTATGTGATCTGAACGCCTCGACAGCGGCGTGGTGCGAACGTGTGTGCGAACCGGGTTCACCGGGTGAACGCCGCGGTTTGCGATCGAGAAAGCCGTGTCGTCTGAACGGATGAGTGCGGGTGCGGGCTGATTTCGATACGGCCTCGGCTTGCTCAACCAGCGAGGGTACGCGAGGTGCTGGCCGGTTTTGTCAACCAGCGGTAGGGGCGTCGGTGATGACCGCACCGGAACCGAAGTCGCGGGCGCGGGGGCCGTCGAGCATCTGAGCGGGTTGCGGGTCGCTGAGGAGCGTTCGGACGAGTTCCGGGGTAGCGATGATGGGATGATCGGACGCCGCCAGCACGATGTTGCCGGTGCGTCGGCCCTTGAACATCGCGGCATCGGCGACGAGCGCGACGTGTGCGAACACGCCGGCGGCGGTGGAGACCTCCGCGCGGGCCAGGGCCAGGTCCCGGTTGTCGCCGCAGTTGGCGAGATACAGGCCACCGGGGGCCAGGACGCGGTGCACCTGCTGAAGAAACCCGGTGCTGGTCAGGTGGTCGGGAGTGCGGGCGCCGGCGAACGCGTCGCGCACGATCACGTCGCGGGTGTGTCCGGTCAGCGACGTCACCACCTCGCGCGCATCGCCCACCCGGATGCGCAATCGGGGGGCGCGGGGCAGATCGAACCACTCACGGGACAAACGGGCCAGTTCACCGTCGATCTCGACGGCCACCTGCTTGGCTGCGGGATACCGGGCGGCGATGAATCGGGGCAACGCACAGGCCGCCGCCCCGAGATGCAGCACGCGCAAGGGTGTGTCGAGCGGAAATCGGTCGGCGATCAGCGCGGTCATCTGCCGCATGTACTCGAAGTCGAGGACCGTGGGGTCGGGGTGGATGTGCGAACTCTGCGCTCCGTTGACGGTGAGCAGCCAACCGCCCGCGATCGTGTCGGGCGTCAGTTCGGCCACGCCGGTGTCGATCGGGTACGTGCCGGCGCGGGGCTCGGCCTGAGGTCTGGGCATCGCGGAGAGTCTATGCCGCCGCCGCGAAGTCCCGAATTGTGCGCCGATACGATCGCCGGTGTGTCCGACCCTTCGCTCCCTTCTGCGTCTCCGGCGCGTGCCCACGTGGGCCTCGGTATCGCGGGAGGCCTACTGATCGGGGTCGCCGCCGATCGGCTGCTCGGCGACCCGACGCACTGGCATCCTGTCGCCGGTATCGGCCGTTCGATCGCGGCGCTGGAGGCCCGTCTGTACGCGGATTCGCGCGCGCGGGGTGTGGGACTGGCGGGGGTGGGCGTGGGCGCGGCGTGGGCGGTCGGCGCGCTCGCGGCGCGGCAGTCGCGGGTGTCGGGGACCGTCCTGGTCACCGCGACGGCCACCTGGGCGGTGCTCGGCGGGACCACCTTGAGCCGGGTGGGTGAGTCGATGGCCGACGCCCTCGACGCGGGTGACCTGGAAGCGGCGCGCCGCCTCGTACCGAGCCTGTGCGGACGGGACCCGTATGCGCTCGACGAAGCCGGGATGACGCGCGCCGCGGTGGAATCGATCGCCGAGAACACCTCGGACGCGGCCGTGGCGCCGCTGGTGTGGGGCGGACTGGCCGGTATACCCGGCCTGCTCGCGTATCGGACCGTCAACACCCTCGATGCGATGGTCGGCTATCGCAACGAACGCTACGGCCGGTTCGGGTGGGCGTCGGCCCGCCTCGATGACGCGGCGAACCTGCTGCCGGCGCGGCTGTCCGGCGTACTGGTGGTGGCGCTCGGCGGCACCCCGCTGCGCACCGCCGCAACGTGGCGTCGCGATGCCGGCCGCCATCCGAGCCCGAACGCCGGGGTCGTCGAGGCCGCGTTCGCCGGGGCGCTCGGTGTGCAACTCGGCGGACGAACGGAGTATCCGCACGGTGTGGAGAACCGACCCTTGCTGGGGGGCGGGGCCGTGCCGACGACCGCCGACCTACGGGCCGCCGTGCGGTTGTCGCGGCGGGTGCAAGTCGGTGCCGCAGTGATGGCAGCGGTCGTGGCGGTACTGATCAACCGCCGTAGCGGCGGCTGAGTTTGGCGCGCACGTCGGCGTCGACCGTTTCGGAATCCGGGGCGGTGCCGATCTGATGACGCTGCCGCGTACCCGAGGCGGTGCCCGCCTCGCGCAGGTCTGCGCGGACCTGCGCACGCCGGTTGCGGACCGGAGCGACCGGGTCGGCGGTCATGTCGGGCGTGCCGACCTCCGGGGTGGATTCCGTCTGCGCGGTCGCCTGCGATGCACGGCGCCGCTGGCGGATCTCGGAGTAGACGAAATAGCCGGCGCCGAGCGGTGCCATGATGCCGAACGCCAGCCACTGCAGACCGTAGGAGAGGTAGGGACCCGAATCGAGTTGCGGCAGGCCGATCTCGCCCAGCGACCCGGGCTGGTCGGGTGACAGTTGCAGATAGAACGGGTCCAGGGACGTATCGACGGCCCGGCCGACCTCCGCCGGGTCGATGGTGTACACGGCCACGCGGCCGGCTTCGGTGTGGACGCCACGGCCCGCAGATGTGCCCTCACTCTTGCGGATTCGCGCGTCGATCGTGGTGGTCTCGGACGGCGCGGCGGGAACCGCGGGCAACGCGCCCTGCTCGGGGCGGACATAGCCGCGATCCACGAGGACCACGCGCGCGCCGTCATCGGTGGCGAACGGTGTGAGCACCTCGACGGCCGGGCGCTCCTCGGCCGACCGCAGCCGCACGAGCACCTCCCGGTCGGTCAGATAGCGCCCCGTCAAGGTGACCTCACGCCACTCGGTCGACGGGTCGAAACCGGCTCCGGCCGGCGCGACGTCTCCGATCGGAACCGCCGACTGTGCCACGGCGGAGGCGATCAGGTCGTTGCGGTGCTCGGTTGCGGAGTTCTTCCCCAGTTGCCACGGCGCGAGCAGAGTGAAGCACATCGCGGCGAACGCCACGACCACCACGCCCAGGGCGAGCCACCCCGGGCGCAACAACGTCCGCACCACCTGCACACCTCAACGGTACCGAGCCGACCAAATCGACTCGGCCCGGCGTGACGCTCACGACGGTCCGCGCAGGGTAGCGTTGGCGCTCGCTGTGGACCAGGCCGGAGGTGACGACGTGCACCGCGAGCAGATGAGGTGGAGTTGTCGGAGCCCTACCGCACCGTGTCGGGACACCCCGGTCAGGAGGTCGGCCGCTATTACCGGGTGGCGCTCGGCGATGATCTGATGCGCGCGCGGTTCGTGGAACTGTTCGGCGATCCCGACGAGGACCATCGAGCCGCGTTCGATCGTCACCACTCGCAGGGGGCCCCGGCCGGATGGGAACAGGACTTCGTGTCGTCGGCCGCGACGATCCATCCGGCCGAGGACTTCGCCGAGACCTTCGCGTACTACCGGCACATCCGCGCCACCCTCGACACCACCGCGGCGTTCACGATGGCCCCCGCCGGCTCGTCGCCGGCGGGCGTGACGGCCGGCGGCGATGTGGGTTTCGACCGGCTGGTGGAGTGGTGGCTACGGCTGAGTTGGGCGTTGAACCAGATCAACCGTTCGATGGGCCATCCGGATCCGTATCCGTTCGGGCTACCCGAGCGGGTTCGGGACAAGATTCGCTTCGTCCACGATCTCGTCGTGCCGGGATGACCGTCGGTTCACCGACCGTCGAGGGTTGCGTGCACCCACGCCAAGAGGCCGGGGATGGCGGCCTCGATCTGCTCTCGGGTCTCCTCGAAGTCCTCGCCGGTGCCGTAGTACGGGTCGTTGAGGTCCAGATCCTCGGGATCCGCCTCCGGATCGAAGCTGCGGAGTAGGCGCACCCGTTCACCGAGTCGCTTGCGCTCCAACTCCCGTACGTGGCCGGCATCCATGGCGACCAGCAGGTCGGCGTCGAAGTGGTCGGGCGACAGTTGCGACGCGACATGTCCATCCGGGTACCCGTGCGCCAGCAATTCGGTCCGCGCGCGGTTGTCGGCGGGTTCGCCGGTGTGCCACCCACTCGTGCCGCAGCTCGACACCCGGACGTGCCCGTTCAGCCCCGAGTCATCGAGGACCGATCGGAAGATGTTCTGTGCCATCGGTGACCGGCAGATGTTGCCGGTGCACACGAAACACACGTGTAGTCGATCAGACACCAAGTACCTCGCGCAGATCTGCAACGGACCCGACCGCCCAGGCCGCCGAGTCCTCCTCCCCATGCAGAGCGTAACCCCAAGCGACGATCACCGCTGGAATCCCGTACAGCGCGGCGCCGTCGACATCGTGAGCACGATCACCGACCATCACCACAGGTGGAGCGGTCACACGCGCACCCGGCGTCGCATCGACGCCGAGCTGCCTCAGCGCGTGCGCGATGACGTCGGATTTGGCGCGGCGGCGTCCGTCATCGCTGGCGCCGGCGATGACCTGAAAATGCTGGGCGAGACCGAAGTGTTCCAGGATGGCGCGGGCGGTCTTCTCGTTCTTCGACGTCGCCACCGCGAGCGTGCGGCCTGCGGCCCGCAGGTCGGCCAGCAGTTCGCCCATGCCGTCGAACACGGAGTTCTCCAACCAGCCGACGTCGGTATAGCGCTCCCGATAGGCGCGCATGGCGGCCTCGGCCGTGGCCGCATCGAGCCCGAGGCCGGTGAGGGTGTCGATCATCGGCGGACCGGCGATCCCCGCCACCACCTCGGGCGACGGCTCGTCGACACCCACCGCGGCCAGGGCATACCGGAAGCTGTTGGCGATCCCGTCGAAGCTGTCGGTGATGGTGCCATCGAGATCTACCAGCAGCAGCGTCGACCGATCGGCGGGATCGGCGAGAGGGGTGGCGAGATCGGGTGTTGCAGGCATGTCGGTCACCGTTCCATGGTGCACGTAGGCTGGGGATTTATGACATCGGGGCTGTTCGCCCGGGATCGGCACGGCGATGCCGACGCCGAACCGGGACTTGTCGACTTCGCGGTGAATGTCCGCGGCGGGCCGCCACCATTCGTCGCCGATGCCCTCGCGGGCCGGATCGGCGACCTCGCCACCTACCCGTCGGCCGACGACGAGCGGCGCGCGGTGGACACGATCGCCGCCGCCCACGGGCGAGCGTATGACGAGGTGTTGCTGCTCTCCGGCGCGGCCGAGGGCTTCGAACTGCTGCCCAGACTCGAACCACGCCATGCCGCTCTCATCCAGCCGTCGTTCACCGAACCGGAGATCGCCCTGCGCGCCGCCGGAGTCCCGATCACCGACGTGATCCTCTCTGATCCTTGGGAATTGGATTCCGCAGCGGTACCCGAGGACGCCGATCTGGTGGTGCTGGGCAATCCCACCAATCCGACGTCGGTGCTGCACCCGGCGTCGGCGATCGAACGACTCCGGCGCCCCGGACGTCTCGTCGTGGTGGACGAGGCGTTCGCCGATATCACCCTCGATCCGCGCACCGGCCACCCGGAGCCCGAGTCCGTGGCCCACCGATCGCGGCCCGACCTGATCGTCATTCGCAGCGTGACAAAGACGTTCGGTCTCGCCGGATTGCGCGCCGGCTATCTGTTGGCGACCCCCGAGGTGATCGGTCGGGTGACGGTCGGTCGCCGCCCGTGGCCGCTGGGCACCCTGGCGTTGACCGCGCTGACCGAATGCGTCGGACCGACCGGTCGGGATCACGCGCACCGCGAGGCCGGCAGGATCGCCGAGGACCGCGCCGAGATGGTCGCCATGCTGTCGGCAGCGGGTATCGAGGTCTGCGGCGAGCCGCGCGCGTCCTTCGTGCTGATCCGGCTGCCACAAGCGCTGCGGCTCAAACAACGACTGCGGGAGAAGGGATTCGCGGTGCGCAGCGCCGCGAACTTCGTCGGTCTCGACGACGACCACGTCCGGTTGGCGGTGCGGGACGTCGACCGCACCCGAACCCTGGTCGACACCATCACGGCCATTCGAGAGGAGATCGCGGGATGCCCACAACCGTCGCAGAGGTGATCGGGGTGCTCGACAGCGCCTACCCGCGGCGTCTGGCCGAGCCGTGGGACTCGGTCGGACTGGTCTGCGGAGACCCCGGCGAGACGGTCGACACCATCCTGACCTGTGTCGATGTCACCGACGACGTGGTCGATGCGGCGATCGGCATGGGCGCGCAACTGATCGTGGCCCACCACCCGCTGCTGCTGCGCGGAGTGGATTCGGTCGCGGCCGACACCGCCAAGGGGCGCATCGTGCACCGCCTCATCCGGTCGGGGATCGCGCTGTTCACCGCACACACCAACGCCGACAGTGCCCGGCCCGGCGTATCCGATGCGCTCGCCGAGGTGCTCGACATCGTCGACACGCTGCCGATCGAACCCCGGTCGGCATCGGTGCTGGACAAATGGGTGGTAATGGTGCCCGAGGGCAACGCCGAGCAGGTCAGCGAGGCGATGTTCGCCGTCGGGGCCGGTGAGATCGGCGAGTACCGGGACTGCTGCTGGTCGGTGGTGGGCACCGGACAATTCGAGGCGCAGGACGCGGCCAACCCGACGATCGGTGAGATCGGTGCGCGCACCCGCGTCGACGAGGAACGACTCGAGATGGTGGCGCAGCGCCGGCTGCGGCGTGCGGTGCTGACCGCACTGCGGGGCGCACATCCCTACGAGGAACCGGCGTTCGACATCCTCGAACTCGCCGACACCGAGATGACCACCGGTCTGGGGCGGATCGGTCGACTGCGTGAACCGACCACCGTCGGACAGTTCGCCGAGCGGGTCGCGACGCGCCTGCACACGCCCTCCGGGGTGCGTGTGGCGGGTGCGGGGGAGACCGCGGTCACCACCGTCGCGGTGTGTGGCGGTGCAGGCGATTCGTTGCTCGACGCCGTGGCCGCCGCCGGCGCCGACGTGTACGTGACCGCCGATCTGCGTCACCACCCGGCCGACGAGAATCGGCGCCGCGGCGGTCCGGTGCTGATCGACGCGGGGCACTGGGCCACCGAGTTCCCCTGGTGTGGTCAGGTGTCGCGATTGCTGGCGGGGCGGCTGCACGTCACGGTCTCGGTTCACCGGGAGCCGACCGATCCGTTCGCGGTGGTCACCAGATCCTGACTGGGGCGTCCGGCCCTCGTGGCGGACGCGTACGGTATGGGGACCGTCGCAGGGGCGGCCGCGGCACGGGCGGCCGCACGGCGACGGAGAACAGAACAGTGAACGGCGCAGGGATGAGGCACTGGTGAGGACTGCACAGCACGACAGCCGACGACGGAGGTGGGCACGGTGAAGGTGGATGCCGGAGCGCAACGGCTACTCCTCGACCTCGCCGACGTCGATGCGGAGATCGCCCGCATCGATCATCGTCGGACCTCACTTCCGGAGGATGCCGAACTCGATGAGCTGGCCACACGCGTAGACGCCGCGCGTGACGACCTGGTGCGCGCGGAGATCTCCGCCGAAGACCTGGCGCGGGAGTACCGGCGGATGGAGGGTGAGGCCACCGGCATGGCCGCCCGCGAGGCCAAGGACTCCGCACAACTGACCGGCGGCGGCCTCGCACCGAAGGCGCTGTCGGAACTGCAACACGAACTCAACGGCCTGGCCCGCCGTCGCGCCGCCGTCGAGGACGACATGCTCGGCGTGATGGAGCAGCAGGAGGCCATCGCCGCCGAACAGCAACGCGCCTCGGCCACGATCGACCACGTGCAGACCGAGATCGCCGCCGTGCGCGAACGGCGCGACGGTGCGTTGGCCAAGGCCACCGCCGACCGCGAATCGGCCGACGCGCGCCGAGCCGCGCTGGTTGCCGACATCGCCCCCGAACTGCTCGCCGTCTACGACAAGCAGCGCGCGTCGGGCCGCGTCGGCGCCGGGTTGCTCCGTGCCCGCAGATGCGGCGCGTGCCGGATGGAACTCGACCGCGGCACCATCGCGTCGATCGCCGCCAAGGCCCCCGACGACGTGGTCCGCTGCGAGGAATGCGGCGCGATCCTGGTGCGGACCGCCGAGTCGGGCCTGTAGATGACGACCACGGCCGCAGCCGGTGACACGTCGCCGAACTGGCAGGGGCAGCGAGTTCGGCCGACACGGCTGTTGCTGCTGCGCCACGGCCAGACCGAGCTCTCCGTCGCGCGCCGATACTCCGGGCGAGGCAACCCCGAACTCACCGAGTTGGGACGTCGCCAGGCCGCGGCCGTTGCCGCCCGACTGGGTGCGCATGCGGAGATCTCCGCGGTGATCTCGTCGCCGCTGAGCCGGGCCCGGGCCACCGCGCGCGCGGTCGCGGACCGTCTCGGCATCGACGTCGTGGTCTCCGACGGTCTGATCGAGACCGATTTCGGCTCGTGGGAGGGGCTGACCTTCACCGAGGCCGCCGACCGCGATCCCGAACTGCATTCCCGCTGGCTGGCCGACACCTCCGTGCCGGCACCGGGCGGGGAGAGTTTCGCACAGGTCGCCGAACGCGTCGGGGAGGCCAAAGAAGCTCTGCTGCAACAGTATCCCGGAAAGACCGTGTTGGTGGTCTCCCACGTCACCCCGATCAAGTCGCTGCTGCGGGAGGCGCTCGGTACCGGTCCGGAATTGCTGTTCCGCCTGCACCTCGACCTGGCCTCACTGTCGATCGCCGAGTTCTTCCCGGACGGCGGTTCGGTGGTGCGACTGGTCAACGACACCGGCCACCTGGACTGAGGCTGCACCCACCACCGGTATCCTGTGTGGGCGAACGAGTCGGCCGGGCGGCCGCGGTGCGCGGAACGGCCCGCAAACGGGTACGCCGCCATCGAGGAAAGTCCGGACTCCACAGAGCAGGGTGGTTGTCAACGGCAACCCGGGGTGACCCGCGGGACAGTGCCACAGAGAACAGACCGCCTCCGCCGGTCCTTCGGGAACGGCGGCGGTAAGGGTGAAACGGTGCGGTAAGAGCGCACCAGCGGCGCGGGTGACCGTGCCGGCTCGGTAAACCCCACCCGGAGCAAGGCCGAAGCTCGCACCGCGGGAGACCGTGTGTGCGGGTGCGCGGATGATCGAGGGCTGCTCGCCCGAGTCCGCGGGTGGGCCGCTCGAGGTACCCGGCGACGGTGTGCCCAGATGGATGGTCGCCACCCGGTCCTCGATGACCGGGGACAGGATCCGGCTTACACGCCGGCTCGTTCGCCCTTCGACAGCCGGAGCCGGCTGCGCCGTCGCATACAGTCGGGAGCGTGCAGCGCGTACTGTCGGCCCCCGACCTCGACTTCGACGCGGTTCGTACCGAACTGGGCGTGAGCGAGGATTACGGAGTCGACGCGCAGGCCGAGGCCGAGCACCCGGTGGACCGATGCGCGGCCGACCGGGCCGACCGCACCGACCTGCCGTTGGTCACGATCGACCCGCCGACCTCGATGGACCTCGATCAAGCGGTGCACATCGCGGCCGACACCGACGGTTTCGTCATCTCCTACGCGATCGCAGACGTCGCCGCACTCGTCGAACCCGAGCGCGCCCTGGACCAGGAGAGCCGGCGGCGGGGCACCACGTTCTACTTTCCGGACCGGTCGGTGCCGCTGCATCCGCGGGCGCTGTCCGAGGGAGCGGGTTCACTGCTGCCCGATCATCGCCGGCCGGCGGTGCTGTGGACCATCCGGGTGACGCCCGACGGATCCGTCGCCGATGTGACGCTGGGACGGGCGGCCGTCTGGTCGGTCGCCAAGCTCGACTACGCCGGGGTGTCCGAGGACGCCGCGCGCGGTCGGCTGCACCCGTCGATCACCGCGCTGCCGGCGTTCGGCGAATTGCGGCAACGCGTCGCGCTCGAACGTGGTGCCGTCGAACTCGATCTGCCAGATCAGGAGGTCACCTGCACCGACCGCGGGTGGATGCTGCGGCTGGCGCCGCACACCCCGGCCGACATGTGGAACTCGCAGCTGTCGTTGCTCACCGGGATGTGTGCGGGGCGGATCATGGCCGACGCGGGCGTCGGTCTGCTGCGCACCCTGCCGCCGGCCGACGCCGACGCGGTGGTGGCGCTGCGCGCATCCGCCGCCGCCCTGGGCGTGCCGTGGCCCGCCGGCGCGACACCCGGCCAGTTCCTCGCCGGGTTGCCGCGTGACTCGCCCGCGACGCTCGCGCTGATGTCGGCGGGAGCAGGCCTGATGCGCGGCGCCGATCATCTCGTCCTCGACGGCGGCACCGGTCAGCTGTCCGCGGCCCAGATGAGTCATGCCGCGATCGGTGGGGTGTACGCGCACGTGACCGCTCCGCTGCGGCGGCTCGGGGACCGCTTCGCCACCGAGGTGTGCCTGTCGGTCACGGCCGGCGACCCGGTGCCCGACTGGGTGACCCGGGCGTTGCCGACCCTGCCCACGCTGCTGCGGTCGGCGGGTTCACTCGCGTCGGCTGCCGACCGGGCGGGGATCGATCTCGCGGAGGCCACCGTCCTGGCCGGCCGCGTGGGGGAGACGTTCGACGCGGTGGTGCTGCAGGCGGCCACGCCGAACCGGCCGGCGCAGGTGTTCCTCACCGAGGTGCCGGTGATCGCGCCGTGTGCCGGCGACCCGCCGCTGGGCCGGCCGGTTCAGGTGGTCCTGCGGGCTGCCGACCCGCCCGCGCGCGAGGTGCGATTCGAGTTCGTCGCCGACGCCGGATGATGGACCCGGAGAGTCGCCATCGGGTCAGGTCAGAGGTCCTTGGCCGCCTTGCGGTATTCGACGAGCGCGCGTTCGCCGTCGACCTGCTGGCGCGCATCGATGCGCCCCAGGACGAACATATCCGGTCCGGACAGGGTGCCCGCCGCGGCGAGTTCGCCGAGTCGTTGCCGGTTGATGCGGGTGTCGTTGTAGTCGCCGAGCGAGGACTGCAGGCGCTTGGCGACCTTCGCGACCGACTTGTCGCGCTTGCGGCCCAACGGCTCCGCAGCATCGGTGGCATACCGTAACCGCTTGGCGCGCTTACGGATCGTGTGCAGCTGCTCCTCCCACTCGGGGGAGCGTTCGGTCATCGAGGCGAGGGTGGCCTGCGCCTTGCGGATGCTCTTGCGGTTCTTCTCGATGGACCGGTCGACGGCGGTGTCGGCGTCGATGTCGGCGTCGGGCCCCGGCGGCGGGGAGGCCACCAGTTCGTCGATCGCGTCGAGCAGCGCGAAATAGCGCGCCGAGTTCATCGCGGAATGGGCGGCGTGGATCGCCCGGTCGTGGATGGTCGTCTCGGTGCCGGTGAGTTCGTCGATGAGTTCGGCCGACGCGTTCTCCGAGCGCAGCAGGCCTTGGTCGATGGCGATCTGCACCTCGGAGTCGCGGGCATCGCCGAGGATGCGGGCCAGCAGTTTCAGCTCCTCGTTCAGGTGTGCGGTGCGGGCCGGGTCGAGCACAGCGGGGAACCCGGCGAAGATGCTGCGCAACCGGCGGCAGGCCACCCGCATCTGATGGACCGCGTCCTCGGCGTCGATACGGACCAGCGGATCGTAGGCGATCAGCGAATTGCGGTGGATGGCGATGTCGGTGACCACCAGATCCAGCGCCGTCGGCCGCCGCCCGAGGTGTGGCTCCACCACGGTCGGCGTCGACCCGATGGCGCGGGCCAGTTTCGACGCCGACGAGGCGGTGCGCCCGCCGGAGTTGCGTAGCAGCTTCTCGGCGGCCTTGAGCAGGCGGGCGTCGCGTCTGCTGTCGAGGAGTTCGAACTCCCACTCCGACCATTCCTGGTAGTGCCCGCCGGGCAACATCGACTGCGCGGATACCAGGTCCTCGGCGAACTCGGCGACCGGGCGCCCGTCGGCCCCCATCAAGGTGGTCACGGTGCGGGTGGTGGACAGCGCGGCGACCGGGATCAGCTTGCGGGTGCGGGTCAACGCGACGACCGGGCTGATCAGCTCCATGGGCACGTTGCCGTCGGCCGGGGCGTCGTCGAACCCGATCCGCAGCTCACGCCGGGCGCCGGCGATTCCGGTGGGGCGCTTGAGATGCCAGCCGGCGTCGTGGCCGCCGGTGCGGCGGCGCATGGTGATCCGGTTGCCGGCGAGGTCGAGATTCTCGGTGTCGTAGTAGGTGGCGTCGAGTTGGAAGGTCTCCGGTGCAGTCGCGCCGATGACACCCGGCAGGACCCGGAGATCCGGAGCGGTGTGTCCGGCTTCCACGTCGAACTTCAGTTCCACTTCGATCTGCTCGGATGGGGCCACCCAGTCCTCCTGTTCACGTGTCCGGGCGCGGGGTTCGGGCGCGCCGGCTGCTCGTCTGACGAGTCTAGTGGGCGGCGCCCGCCGTCACGCGGACCGATTCGCGAAGTCGTCGGTGGCGGTGATCAGGTGGTGTTTGATACCGGGCTCGAAGGAGGCGTGGCCGGCGTCGTCGACGATGTGCAGGGCCGCAGTGGGCCACGCGCGGTGCAGATCCCAGGCACTGCGGGTGGGGCACACGACGTCGTAGCGGCCCTGCACGATGACCCCCGGGATGTGTGCGATGCGGTCGATGTCGGCCAGTAACTGGCCGTCGTGCAGAAAGCCGTGATGGACGAAATAGTGGTTTTCGATCGCGGCGAACGCGAGGTCGAAACGTGGGTCGCCGGCGTCCAAGCCGGGGTTGTCCGGCGACTTCTTGGGGAGCAGATAGCTGGTGGCCTGTTCCCAGCCCGTCCACGCGCTCGCCGCGGACTGGGCGACGGCGCGGTCGGCCGAGGTGAGCAGCCGGTGATACGCCGCGACCAGGTCGCCATCCCGCTCGGACTCCGGGATCGGGGCCAGATAAGACTCCCACAGATCCGGGTATATGTGGGCGGCGCCGCCGTTGTAGTACCAGTCGATCTCGCTGCGGCGCAGCAGGAAGATCCCGCGCAAGACGAGTTCGGTGACCCGGTCGGGGTGGGTCTGCGCGTACGCGAGGCCCAGTGTGGAACCCCACGAACCGCCGAACACCTGCCACCGCTCGATCTGCAGATGCTCTCGCAGCCGTTCCATGTCGGCGATGAGGTGCTGTGTGGTGTTCACCGACAGATCGGCGCCGTCGGCGATGTGTGGACGCGACCGTCCGCAGCCACGCTGATCGAACAGGACGATCCGATAGCGCGCCGGATCGAAGAATCGTCGTTGCTCGGGTGACGTGCCACCACCCGGACCCCCGTGGACGAACACCACCGGCTTGCCGCCGGGACGGCCCGAGACCTCCCAGTAGATCTGCTGACCGTCACCGACGTCGAGGTGACCGGTGTCGAACGGTTCGATCTCCGGATAGAAGTCGCGCATGGGCCAACCCTAATGCGCCTGCGTGGATCAGTAGCTGTGCTCCGGGGCGGGGAAGGCGCCGCGGCGCACCTCGTCGGCGTACTGCTCGGCCGCCGAACGCAATTCCGACCCGATGTCGGCGAAGCGCTTGACGAATTTCGCGGTCTTGCCGTGCGTGAGGCCGGCCATGTCCTGCCAGACCAATACCTGGGCGTCGGTCTCGTTGCCGGCGCCGATCCCGACGGTGGGGATGGTGAGTTTGCGGGTGATCTGACCGGCGAGGTCGGCGGGCACCATCTCCATCACCACGGCGAAGGCCCCGGCCTCCTGCACCGCGATCGCGTCGGCGACGAGTTGATCGCCGGCGTCGCCACGCCCCTGCACGCGGTAGCCGCCGAGCCCGTTGACGCTCTGCGGGGTGAAGCCGATGTGGGCCATCACGGGGATACCGGCGGCGGTGAGAGCGGCAACCTGGTCGGCCACCCGTTCTCCGCCTTCGAGCTTGATCGCGTGGGCGCCGGTCTCCTTGAACACCTTCACCGCGGACTCGAGCGCCTGCTGGGGGCCGGCCTCATAGCTGCCGAAGGGTAGGTCGGCGACGACGAGGGCGTGCGGCGCGCCACGCACCACCGCGCGGATCAACGGGATGAGTTCATCGACGGTCACCGGGATCGTGGTGTCGTAACCGAGCACGACATTGGCCGCCGAGTCGCCGACGAGCAGCACCGGGATCTCGGCGGCATCGAAGATGCGGGCGGTCGAGTAGTCGTAGCAGGTGAGCATCGACCACTTCTCGCCGTCGGCCTTCATCTGAGCGAGATGATGGACGCGGGTGGGGCGGCGACGGGGGGCCGACGCCGACGAATCGCCCGCGACGGGGCCGGTGGCGCCATAGACCGAAGATTCGGACATCGTTGTCTCTTTTCTGCCTCGAGTCCTGCCGTGCAGGTACCCGGGTGTGGATTGGACACTGCCATTGTGGCACTGGGCCGTGCTGCGATACATGGCGGTGACCTGTGGTTTTCCTCACAACCCGGGCGGCGGTGCGACTGCTCCGACCGTACGATCACGACGTGGCGAGCTCTGCGACCCGACGACGGCGTGCCGGAGTGCTCGTGGTGTTGGCCCTGGTGGCGACGGTGAACAGCTGCCGGGCGGTGACCGCGGCAGACGGAATCGACTGGCGAGCGTGCGGCCCGACGTTCGGTGTGGCCGACGGCGCGGTACCCGCGACGCTCGCGGGGCGCATGTCGTGTGGCCGGATCGAGGTTCCGCTCGACCCGGGCGACACCGACCTGGGGACCGTCGGGCTCGCGGTGGCGCGCATTGCCGCGGCAGGCTCCAGTCGCGGGACGGTCGTCATCGATCCAGGTGGTCCGGGCGGCTCCGGTGTCGGCCATCTCGTCGGTGCGGCGCTGGGGTTGGCGTCGCAGCCGATCGCCGTCGACCACGATCTCGTTGCCGTCGATCCGCGCGGGGTGGGCGCGTCGCGGCCGTCGCTGCGATGTCGCACCGATGCCGAACGCGATGCCGAACGCGCCATGGACTTCGGCGACCGGTCGGCTGCCGGAGTGCGACGCATCGAGGCTTACCGCAGCAGCGTCGCCGAGCGGTGCCGCGACCGCGTCGGTGCGCAATTCCTGACGCGGGTCGGCACCGCCTTCGTCGCTTCCGATCTCGATCAGGTCCGACGGCGACTGGGGGTCGACGCGATCGCGTTCGTCGGACATTCGTACGGCACGCGTCTCGGTATCGAGTACGCGCGGCGGTATCCCGAGCGGCTGCGTGCGGTGATCCTCGACGGAATCGTCGACCCGGCCGAGGATCCCGTCGACGCGACCGTCGCGCAGATGGCCGGGTTCGGGCAGGCGTTCGATGCATTTGCCCGCGATTGCGTGACCCGGGCGGACTGTCCGCTCGGTGACCGGGCCGACGGTGCGGTGGAGGCCTATCGGCGGTTGGTCGGTCCGCTGATCGTCGATCCGGCGCCCGCCGGAAGCCGTCTCCTCTCGGCCGGGGACGCGGAGGCGGGCACCATCTTCGCGTTGTATCAGCGTGCGCGGTGGTCAGATCTGCGCCGTGCGCTCGTTGCCCTCGACGGCGGGGACGGGGCCGGGTTGCTGCGCCTGGCCGATGCCTACGAGGGGCGCGGCGAGGACGGCCACTATGGCCGGATGCAGGATGCCTTCCTCGCGATCAGCTGCGCCGACGATCGCCGGCTCGGCGAGCACGACCGTCCCGGCGAGCTGGACCGGCGGATCCGGGCAGTGGCCCCGTTTCTCGATGACGGGCGCGCGACCGGGCGGGGACCGTCGAGCATCTGCGAACTGTGGCCGCTGCCGGCCCCATCACCGTCGGCAAGCGACGACGATGCCGATGCCGCCTGGCCCGCGGCGGCTCCGACACCCGTCGTCGTGGCGACGACGGGAGATCCGGCGACGCCATACGCGACGTCGGCGTCGTTTGCCGACGAGGTCGGGGCGGATCTGATCACGGTGACCGGTGTCGACCACACCGCGGTGTTCGCCGGCGACCCGTGTGTCGACGTCGCGGTCGGACGCTATCTCGCCGATCCCACGAAGGCATCAGCTGGTCTCACATGCTGAGAAGTGTTCGGAGAAAGCCCAGTACATAGCTGTTGACTTGTGTGTGTAACACAGATTTAACAGCGTACTTCTAATGTCCGGGTCATGGATCGCCAAAAGGAATTCGTGCTGCGGACCCTCGAAGAGCGCGATATCCGGTTCGTCAGGCTGTGGTTCACCGACGTACTCGGCTATCTCAAATCGGTGGCGATCGCGCCGGCCGAACTCGAAGGAGCCTTCGCAGAGGGTATCGGGTTCGACGGTTCGGCCATCGAGGGGTTCTCCCGTGTGTCCGAGGCCGACACCATCGCCCGACCGGATCCCTCGACCTTTCAGATCCTGCCGTGGACCACATCGACGGGTCGGCACCACTCGGCGCGGATGTTCTGCGACATCGTGATGCCCGACGGCACGCCGAGCTGGGCCGACTCTCGGCACGTCCTGCGGCGACAGCTGAACAAGGCCGCCGATCAGGGCTTCAGTTGCTACGTCCATCCGGAGATCGAGTTCTTCCTGCTCAAGGACGCGCCGCTCGACGGCAGCGTCCCGACACCCGCGGACACCGGCGGCTACTTCGACCAGGCGGTCCACGACGCCGCGCCCAACTTCCGCCGGCACGCGATCGAAGCACTGGAATCGATGGGCATCTCGGTCGAGTTCTCCCATCACGAGGGCGCGCCCGGCCAGCAGGAGATCGACCTGCGGTACGCCGACGCGTTGTCGATGGCCGACAACGTGATGACATTCCGCTACGTCGTCAAAGAGGTCGCCATCGACGAAGGTGTCTGGGCGACCTTCATGCCCAAGCCGTTCAGTGAGCATCCCGGGTCGGCGATGCACACACACATGAGTTTGTTCGAGGGGGATTCCAACGCCTTCCACAACCCCGATGACCCGATGCAGCTGTCGGCGACCGGCAAGAAGTTCATCGCCGGGATTCTGCATCACGCGGGTGAGCTGTCGGCGGTCACCAACCAGTGGGTGAACTCCTACAAGCGGCTCATCCACGGTGGCGAGGCGCCGACCGCGGCCAGCTGGGGTGGCGCCAACCGGTCGGCGCTGATCCGGCTGCCGCTCTACACGCCGAACAAGGCGTCGTCTCGCCGCGTGGAGGTGCGTAGTCCCGACTCGGCGTGCAATCCGTACCTGACGTTCGCGGTCCTGCTGGCTGCGGGTCTCAAGGGCATCGCGGAGGACTACGAGCTGCCCGACGAGGCCGAGGACGACGTGTGGGCACTCACCCCCGGCGAACGTCGGGCGATGGGCTATCGGGAGCTTCCGGGCAGTCTCGCCGAGGCACTGACCGAGATGGAGAAATCCGAACTCGTCGCCGAGGCGCTCGGCGAGCACGTCTTCGACTATTTCCTACGGAACAAGTGGACCGAGTGGACCAACTATCGCAGCCTCGTGACGCCCTACGAACTCAAGAGCTATCTGCCTCTCTGACCGCGCACCTGAATGAGAGGTGGCGTCAACGGAGCGCTACCTTTTGGGTGTGACTTCACTTCGTGGACGGGGCCGCGTGCCCAGTGCGGGACGGCTCGGGCTGCTCGAGGAATCCGCCCCGGGCCACCTCTCGGAGTTGGGGTGGGACAACGACGAAGCGGCCGACGTGCTCTGGTCGCTGTCGCGCGCGCCCGATGCGGATCTGACACTGCGCGCACTGATGCGCCTCCGGGGTGCGGTCGGGGGCGGGGAGTGGCCGGAGATCGACCGTCTGATCCGAACCGACCGTGGTTTTCGCGGCCGTCTGTTCGCGGTGCTCGGCGCCTCCGACACGTTCGGTGACCATCTCGTCGCCGAACCGGACAGCTGGCGGTTGCTGACGTCGGCGACGGTGCCCACGGTCGAGGAGATCAACACGCGGATGCTGGCGTCGGTCGACGCCACCGCGGAACCCGGCGAGGTGGAGCAGGGCAACAAGCTCTATCGCGCCGGACTGACGGGACCCAAAGCAGTCGTGGCGTTGCGGATCGCCTATCGGAATCTGCTGCTCGAGCTGGCAGCGCACGACCTGGCGTGCACCGTCGAGGACGAACCAGTGCTCTTTCTGCCCGAAGTCGGCGGATTCCTGGCCGACGCCGCAGACGCGGCGCTGACCGCGGCACTGGCGGTCGCGATCACCGAGGTGTGCGGCGACAAACCGCTGCCCGTCCGACTTGCCGTCATCGCGATGGGCAAATGCGGCGCACGAGAGCTGAACTATGTCAGCGACGTCGACGTGATCTTCGTCAGCGAACCCGCGGACGGAATGGCGGCCCGGATCGCCGGCGAGATGATGCGCGTCGGGTCGTTGGCCTTCTTCGACGTCGACGCGGCACTGCGACCCGAGGGCAAGGCGGGTGCGCTGACCCGCACGCTGGAATCTCATCTCGCCTACTACCGGCGCTGGGCAAAGACCTGGGAGTTCCAGGCGTTGTTGAAAGCCCGCGCCATGACCGGCGACCTGCAGCTAGCGGCCGACTACGTCGATGCGGTCAGTCCGATGGTGTGGACCGCCGCCGAACGCGAGGACTTCGTAACGGAAGTACAGGCGATGCGTCGGCGGGTCGAGTCCCTGGTGCCCGAGGAACTGCGTGACCGCAACCTCAAACTCGGCAGCGGCAGTCTGCGTGACGTCGAGTTCGCCGTGCAGCTACTGCAGATGGTGCACGGACGGGTCGACGAGGACATCCGCGAGAAGGCCACCGTGGACGCACTCACCGCGCTGACCGCCGGTGGCTACGTCGGCCGCGATGACGGTGCCAACCTCAACGCCTCCTACCAGTTCATGCGGGCCCTGGAACATCGCCTGCAGCTGCAACGGCTGTCGCGGACACATCTGCTGCCCGTGTTCGAGGACAGCGACAACATGCGGTGGCTGGCACGCGCGGCACACATCCGGCCCGAGGGTGACAAAGACGCGACCACCGTGTTGCGGGAGGAACTCACCCGGCAGAAGGCCCGCATCCGCCGGCTGCACGAGAAACTCTTCTACCGGCCGCTGCTGGAGGCGGCGACGCGATTCAACACCGATGAACTGACGCTCACCGACAAGTCGGCGGAGCGTCGACTCTCCGCCCTGGGGTACGCGAAACCCGAACGCGCACTGAGCCATATCCGGGCGCTGGCCTCCTCGCCCGGCCGGCGCGGCCAGATCCAGCTGCTCATCCTGCCGTCACTGCTGGAGTGGATCGGCAACACCCCCGATCCGGACGCCGGGCTGCTGAACTATCGGCGGCTGTGTGACGTGATGGACGAGGCCGAGTGGTTCATCCGGCTGTTGCGCGACGACGGCGTCGTCGCGGAACGACTGATGCACGTGCTGGGTACCTCGGAGTACATCGCGAACCTGCTGATGCGCTCCCCGGACGTGATCCACCTCTACTCCGACGGTGCCAACGGGCCCAAGTTGTGTGAGGTTCGACCCGAGGACGTCGCCAGGGGCCTGATCGCGTCGACGGTCCGCCAGACGGATCTGAAACGCGCTGTGGCCGTGGCGCGGTCGCATCGTCGGTTCGAACTCGCGCGGGTGGCCTCGGCCGACATCCTCGGTCTGCTGGAGGTGCCCGCGGTGTGCGCGGCGCTGTCGAGTGTGTGGGCCGCCGTCCTCAATGCGGCGCTGACCGTGGCGATCGCGCAGTCCGAGCGAGACCGCGGTGAGCCCCCACCGGCACGGATCGCCGTGATCGGGATGGGACGGCTCGGTGGCGGAGAACTGGGCTATGGCTCGGACGCGGACGTGCTGTTCGTCTGCCAGCCGGAGCCCGACGCCGACGAGGCGGCCGCCGTGCGGTGGGCCCAGACAATCGCCGAGAAGGTGCGCTCCATGCTGGGCACGCCCAGTGAGGACCCACCGCTCGAGGTGGATACCGGTCTGCGTCCGGAGGGCCGTAACGGGCCGGTGGTGCGGACGCTGGCGGCATATGCGGCGTACTACGAGCAGTGGGCGCAACCGTGGGAGATCCAGGCGCTGCTGCGTGCGCATCAGGTGGCCGGCGATGAGCAACTCGGCGTCGACTTCCTGCACATGGCCGACCGAATCCGCTACCCCGAGGGGGGTGTGTCGGCCGAGGCGGTCAAGGAGATCCGCCGGATCAAGGCGCGTGTCGACGCCGAACGGCTACCTCGTGGCGCGGACCCGGCAACGCACACCAAGCTAGGTCGAGGGGGCCTCGCCGACGTCGAGTGGACTGTCCAGCTCCTCCAGCTGCGCCATGCTCATCGGTACCACTCGTTACACAACACCTCCACGTTGCAGTCGCTGGATGCGATCGGCGCGGTCGAACTCCTCGGCGAGAACGACGTCGCCCAGTTGAAGGAGGCCTGGCTCACCGCCACCCAGGCGCGCAACGCCCTGGTGTTGGTGCGCGGGAAACCGGTGGATCAGCTGCCGGCGCCCGGCAGCCAACTGCGTGCCGTCGCGTATGCGGCAGGCTGGCCGGAGGATCAGGCGGCCGAGTTCCTGGACCACTACCTCCGAGTGACCCGCCGGGCGAAGGTCGTCGTGCGCAAGGTGTTCGGCGCCTGATGCGATCGGAGCCCGACGGCGGCAGACCCCGTGGGCGCCGGGCCATGGTCGGATGACTCGCCCGCTTCCCCTACCGCCCTGGTTTGATCCCCCCGGTTCCGATCACCGCGGTGTGGTGGTAACACTGGTGGCATCATGACGACCGCTTCCGACGATGACCACCGCTCCGAGACGGCTCCGGTCTCGCTCTCGGCAGGCCTGCGGACCGCGACCGCCGTGGCGCATGAACGGGCCGAACGGGCCGACTTCGTCGATGACCTGATGTCGGGCCGACTCGATGCGGCCGACTACCTGCGGATGGCGGTGCAGCTGTACTTCGTCTATCGCGCACTGGAATCCGTCGGCGACGACCTGTCCGGTGACGAGATCGCCGGGCCGGTGGTCGACGAGCGGTTGCGCCGACTGCCGAGGCTGGCTGCTGATCTCGCGGTTCTCGGGGTGGATCCCGCCACGGTGACCCCGCTGCCGGGGGTGGCCGCCTACGTCGCCGCGATCGAGGCCACCCGCACCGACCCGATCCGCTTCGTCGCCCACCACTACACCCGCTACCTCGGCGATCTCAGTGGCGGGCAGGTCATCCGGAGCCGGATGAAATTGCACTACGGGCTGACCGACGACGCACTGAGCTTCTACGTGTTCGACGAGATCGACAAGCTGAAGCGCTACAAGGACGCCTACCGGGATACCCTGGACACACTTCCGCTCGACGGTGTTCAGGTGCACCGACTGCTCGACGAGGCGGTCGAGGCATTCGGGCACAACGAGCGCATGTTTGCCGAACTGGCCGGCTGATCGCCGCTACGTCTCGGACTCCGCCCGGTTCTCGCGGGCACTGGTGATCCCGGCCTTCACCAGCAGGAACGGCACCACCAGGGTGGCCGCCGCGGTCACCAGCCACACGATCACGGTTGCCGCAATCCAGGTTTCGACGCCACTGATCTCGATTCCGTTGCTGCCCAGCAGAGTCGCCAGCAGCAGTGCCACAAAGGTGGAGACCAATCCCACCCCGCCCATGAACGCCTCGGCGTTGCGGTGCACGAACTTGGTGATGAACGGGCTCAGGATCAGCTGCGCGGCGGCGAAGATCGCCAGGGCGATGAGAAATCCCGCGAAGTGCACGGTCATGTCGTTGAGGATCCACGTCGCGACGAGCAGGCCGATCGCAGCGGAGATGAGGTAGGTCAGCGTGCGGACCAGAATGCGGATCATGAGGTCATCCTAGTGTCATGCGTGGGAAATTCGTTTCATGAGTTCGGCGATCCAGGTGGATGCATCGCGAGGCGGCGGAGCAGCAGGTACTGGATGTACCTGCGACGACGCCAACGATGCGAGGCGCCGCCTGGGCGTCGAAATCATCAACGAATTTCCGACGCATGACACTGCTGTCATGACGTGCATCATCTATGGCCGACACGTCGAATCCGTTGTCAGAACGGTTGTGTCGTCAGACGCGACCGGCGCCGGTGCGCTTGATGATCGCCGACCCAACGGCGACAACGATGATCGAGCCGATCAGGGCGCCGATGATTCCGCCCCAGTCGAACTTGTCCTCGTCGCCGATGCCGAGGAGTCCGGTGAAGACCCAGTAGCCCAGCAGGGCGCCGAGCAGACCGAGGACGGTTGAGGCCGCCCATGACTTCCACCCGCTCATCGCCTTGAACGCGTCGTTGGGCACCAGCGCACGGGCGATGGCACCGCAGACGAATCCGAGTAGCAGTGCTGCGATCAGACTTCCGATGTCCATGAAACCTCCTGCCCGAACAATAGTCGTGCAGGGTCACAGGGACACTGATTTTGGATGACTACAAGATTTCGACTTGAACGTCCGCGTCGAGGAGGATCTCGCTGCGGTCGTCCGAGCTGTTGACGAGCTCCAGCAGGAGCTGGTCGGTGTCGGTTCGGGTGGCGGGGGTGCGTACGACGGCTCGGATCCCGTTGACGCTGATGCGGTCGCCCGGGGTGAGGTCTTCGACGAATCTCGTGCGGCTCATGTGCTCAACATAAATCGAATTGCGGTGAAACGGCAGGGTACTAAGGCCTTAACGTGACGTCAATCACTACGGCGGGCAGTGTTGAGGACGGCGAAGGGCGGCCGGGACGTATCCCGGCCGCCCTTCGCGTTCAGGCGCAGTGCTCGGTGGCCCTGGGCTCAGCAGTCGTAGTAGAGCGAGAACTCGTACGGGTGCGGACGGATCTGCACCGGCTCGATCTCGTTCTCACGCTTGAGCGCGATCCAGGTCTCGATCAGATCCTCGGTGAACACACCACCGGCGGTGAGGTATTCGTGATCCTCTTCGAGCTTGTCGATGACCGCGGACAGCGAGGTGGGGGCCTGGGGGATGCTCTTGGCCTCCTCCGGCGGGAGCTCGTAGAGGTCCTTGTCCACCGGCTCGTGCGGCTCGATCTTGTTCTTGATGCCGTCGAGACCGGCCATCATCATCGCTGCGAAGGCCAGGTACGGGTTACCCGAGCTGTCCGGGCAACGGAACTCCAGGCGCTTGGCCTTCGGGTTGTTGCCGGTGATCGGGATGCGCACACAGGCGCTGCGGTTGCGCTGGCTGTAGACCAGGTTGATCGGTGCCTCGTAACCGGGGACCAGGCGCTTGTAGGAGTTCACCGTGGGGTTGGTGAACGCCAGCAGCGACGGCGCATGGTGCAAGATGCCGCCGATGTAGTAGCGCGCCAGATCCGACAGGCCCGCGTAGCCGGCCTCATCGTGGAACAGCGGCTTGCCGTCCTTCCACAGCGACTGGTGGGCGTGCATACCCGAGCCGTTGTCGCCGAACAGCGGCTTCGGCATGAACGTCACGGTCTTGCCGTTCGCGTATGCGGTGTTCTTGATGATGTACTTGAACAGCAGCACATCGTCGGCCGCGTGCAGCAGGGTGTTGAACTTGTAGTTGATCTCGGCCTGTCCGCCGGTGCCCACCTCGTGGTGGCCGCGCTCGAGCTCGAAACCGGCGTTCTGCAGGTTGGTCGACATCTCGTCGCGCAGATCCACGTAGTGGTCGTAGGGGGCCACCGGGAAGTAGCCACCCTTCGGGCGGACCTTGTAGCCGAGGTTCGGGCTGCCGTCGGGGTCGGTCGGCGAGGCGGTGTTCCACCAACCCGATTCCGACTCGACCTCGTAGAAGGTGCCGTTCATCTCCGAGCCGAAGGAGACGCCGTCGAAGATGTAGAACTCGGCCTCGGCACCGAAGAAGCAGGTGTCGGCGATGCCGGTGGAGGCCAGGTAGTCCTCGGCCTTGCGGGCCACGTTACGGGGGTCGCGGCTGTAGGCCTCACGGGTGAACGGGTCGTGGACGAAGAAGCTGATGTTCATCGTCTTGGCCTTGCGGAACGGATCGATCCGCGCGGTGGCCGGGTCGGGCAGCAGCATCATGTCCGACTCGTCGATCGACTGGAAGCCGCGAACCGACGAGCCATCGAAGGCGAGGCCGTCCTCGAACACGTCCTCGTTGAACGCCGAAGCCGGAATCGAGAAGTGCTGCATCACACCGGGCAGGTCGCAGAAGCGGATGTCGACGTACTCGACGCCCTCTTTCTTGATGCCCTCGAGAAGTTCTTCTTTGCTGCTGTACACCGTGCGGTGACTCCTTAACTTGTTCGGGTGGCCAGCGACCTGGCCCGACTCAATCCGCCGCACCACGAGATGCAGCGCCGGATCTCAGCTGGAACCGTATGGACGCGAGGTTGCCTCGGCGTCAAGGGCATGTTTCTCCTGTGTTACACGCCCTTGATGTCTGAACAACGCGGGTGTCCCGCATCGCAACGATGCCATGCCCGTCCTCGTCGCACCACGGAAGTGTCGGAATCGCTGCCGGGCCGCCGCCGTGGACGGCCCACACATCGGCGCCGATTACGATGGGGATCATGAGAGTACCGAGCCCGTTCGACCAGTTGCCCACGCCACGTACGGGCGAGCGGTTCTGATGGGCCGCGCGACCGGATCGTGGCTGTCCGGGCCGCAGATCGGTCCGGGCGGCGGCGGTGAGTACCGCGGGCAGGACCTGGGGCTGCCGGAGTCGGGGCCCGGGTCGCTGGCCGGCGGTTGGCTGCGCACGCTCGGGCTACTGGTCGACTGGGTGATGGCGGGGGGCGTGTCGCTGTTGTTCGTCTCGTTCGACTCGCCGAATCTGGGTACCACGGTGCTCGCGGTGTGGTTTGTGCTGGGCGTGGTGGCCGTGACGCTGTTCGGCTTCACGCCGGGGCAGTTCGCCGTCGGCGTTCGGGTGGCACGAGTGGATCTCGGGCCCGACCGCACCGAGGCCGAGGTGACCGGCGAGGTGCCGATCGCGGCGGTCGGCATCCTGCGCGCACTCGGCCGGCAGGTGCTGATCGTGTTCCTGGTCCCTGCCCTGATCAACGACTACAACGGACGCGCACTCCACGATCGCGCCACCGGAACGGCGCTGGTCCGCTCCCGCTGACGTCGTTGCCGGCTCAGCTCTTGCGTCGAGCCGTGCGCTGCATGCCGCGCACCTTCGCGTTGCCCGGGATCGGGCCTTTGGGCATACCCGGGCCCTGCGGGTTGCGCCCGCCGAGGGCCGACAGGCGTCCCTCCAGCGTTTCCATCCGCTTGGCGTTGATGTTCTTCGGCAGCTTGTTGATGTGGCGTTCGAGCTTGTTCAGGGGGATCTGGCCGTCGTCGTTGCCGACCACGATCTCGTAGATGGGGGTGTCGCCGACGACGCGGGCCGCCTTCTTCTTCTCCTGGGCGAGGAGCGGCTTGACCCGGCTCGCCGAACCCTCGCCGACCAGGATGACACCGGGCTTGCCGATGACCCGGTGCACGGCATCGAGATGCGCGTTGCCCGAGACGGCCTGCTTCACCCGCCACTGGCCGCGCATGTTGCCCAGCGCCCATCCGGCGGCGCCCGGCTGGCCTTCGGCTCTGCTGTAGACGGTGCGTTGGACACGACGGCCGAACAAGATGAACGCGGCGAGCAGGCCCAGGACGACACCCAGCGGCAACAGCAGCCACACCGACCCGAACAGCAGCCCCAGAACGACGAAGACGGCGACGATCAGGACGAACAGGCCGACCATGTACGGGATGAGGCGTTTGTCTTCCTTCCGCTGCATCTGGAAGGCCTGCCACAGTTGCTGGCGTCGTTCCTTGGACCCCTGCTTCCGCGCCTTCTTCGCCGCGGCTTTCGCCTCTTTGTCTTGCGCCTTTGCCATGGTGCCCAGTTTACGGCGCCCCGCTACCGCCCCTCGCGAGGGTTGCTCCGTACACGCTGCGTTCGTCCTTCGAAAGCCCGCGCGGGAGATGCCGACACCTGGGGACGAGCGACACGCGGCGGGTCGTCAGCGAGCGAGGCGCGACAGGAGGCTGGAGGCTTCCTGGGCTGCCGACCCCTCGTCGGCGAGATGTGCCAGCGCCGGGGAGAGTTCGCGGCCGCGATGCGCCATGGCCTGCGCGTAAAGGCGCCCCGCGCGGTACGACGACCGGACCAGCGGGCCGGCCATCACACCGGCGAACCCGAGTTCGGTGGCGAACTCGGAGTGGTCGACGAATTCCTCGGGCTTCACCCACCGCTCCACGGGGTGGTGCCGCGGTGACGGACGCAGGTACTGGGTGATGGTGAGGATGTCGCAGCCCGCCTCGTGCAGATCGACGATGGCCGACTGGACCTCTTCGGGGGTCTCACCCATCCCGAGGATCAGGTTGGACTTGGTGACCAGGCCGAAATCGCGGGCCTGCGTCAGCACGTCGAGTGAGCGCTCATAGCGGAAGGCCGGGCGAATGCGCTTGAAGATGCGCGGAACCGTCTCCAGGTTGTGCGCGAGGACCTCCGGCCGGGCCTCGAACACCTCGGCCAGCAGGTCGGGCTTGGCGTGGAAGTCGGGGATCAGGTTCTCCACCCCGGTACCCGGGTTCAGACGGTGGATGGCGCGGACCGTCTCGGCGTAGAGCCAGGCGCCCTCGTCGGGCAGATCGTCGCGGGCCACGCCGGTGATGGTGGAATAGCGCAGGCCCATGGCCTGGACGCTCTCGGCGACGCGCCGGGGTTCGTCGCGGTCGAGTTCGGCCGGCTTGCCGGTGTCGATCTGGCAGAAGTCGCAGCGTCGGGTGCACTGTTCGCCGCCGATTAAAAACGTGGCCTCACGATCTTCCCAGCATTCGTAGATGTTGGGGCAGCCGGCTTCTTCGCAGACGGTGTGCAGGCCTTCGCGTTTCACCAGTCCCTTGAGTTCGGTGTACTCGGGGCCCATGGTGGCGCGGGTCTTGATCCAGTTCGGCTTGCGCTCGATCGGGGTCTGTGCGTTGCGGACCTCGAGACGCAGGAGTTTGCGGCCGGCCGGTTCGGGGGTGGCCGCGGCGCCGGCGGCAGGCGTGTGGTCGGGGGAAGAGGACACAGTCACTGCTCCGATGCTACGCCCGAGGTGCTCAGGGCATCCGGTGCGCGATGGTCGTGGTCGAGGGCATGGGCGAGGGCTGCGGCGACGGGGTCGACGAGGTCGTCGACGGCAGTCGCGGTACCGAGTTCGCGGGCCAGCGAGGTGACGCCCGCGTCGGCGATGCCACACGGAACGATCGCCTCGAAGGCGGACATGTCGGGGTCGATGTTGAGTGCGAAGCCGTGCAGCGCGACGCCGCGGGCGACCCGGATACCGATCTGGCCGAGTTTGCGTTCACCATTCTGATCGACCACCCACACGCCCGACCGCCCCTTGACGCGGGTCGTCGCGACGCCGAGATCTGTGCAGACAGCGATCAGTGCTTCCTCCAGGCGACGGACGTACTCGACGACGTCGAGTGGTTCGGCGAGTTTGATGATCGGGTAGCCGACCAGTTGTCCGGGTCCGTGCCAGGTGATGCGCCCACCGCGATCGACGTCGATGACCGGCGAACCGTCGGTGGGCCGGTCGGAGGCCTCGGTCCGTTTGCCCGCGGTGTAGATGGCGGCGTGTTCGAGCAGCAGCAGAACGTCGTGATCGAGCACGCCGTCTGCGCGGTCGCCCGCCAACCGGTGCTGCATGTCGTAGGCCGCCCGATAGTCGACCGGGCCGTCGAGGCGACGTACCTCGATCGGCTCCTGCGAGGCGCGGATCGACCCCTCACGCATTGACGTATCCGAGTGCCGTGTCGATGTCGGGATGGCGGAACGAGAATCCATGTTCGGTGAGCACATCAGGTGCAACGCGCTGACTGAACAGAATCATTTCCTCGGCCATCTCTCCGCCGACCGCCTTCGCGGCGAAAGCCGGCACCTTCATGATGGTCGGGCGGTGCATCGAGCGGCCCAGCGCCGAAGCGAACTCGCCGAACGGCAGCGCACCCGGTGAGCACAGGTTGACCGGGCCACTGATCGACGATTCGAGCAGGAACGCGATCGCCCGCACCTCGTCGGGCAGGGTGATCCACGAGAAGTACTGCTCACCGCTGCCGATCGGCCCGCCGAGGCCGAACCAGAAGATCGGCCGCAACCGACCCAGCAGACCACCCCGGCGTGCCAGCACCGGCGCCGTGCGCAAGAGCACCACCCGGGTACTGCTACCGGCATTGGCCGTGGCGGCCCGCTCCCAGTCGGTGACCAGGCCGGCGAGGAACCCCTCGCCGGCCGCGTCGGACTCGGTGGCGACGTGACTGCCGGTGTTGCCGTAGAACCCGGTCGCCGATGCGCTGAGGAACGTCGGCACGCCGGCCGCGGCCACCGCCTCGGCGAGCACCTCGGTGGGGGTGATGCGGGAGTCCCGCAGTTCCTGCTTGAACCGACCGGTCCAGCGTTGGTTGCCGACGCCGACGCCGCCGAGGCCGATGACCGCGTCGACACCCTCCAGGCTCTCCGCCGGGACCCCGAATGTCTCGGGGTCCCAGCTGAACTCGTCGTCGTCGAGTGCCTCACGCCGCACCAGACGGACCACCGTGTGTCCGGCCTCGCGAAGGGCGGAGACCACTGCGGTGCCGATCAGGCCCTGGGAGCCGGCGACGGCAATGCGCATCGCGCCCTAGAGTCCGAGATCGGCGGCGAATGCACCCTGCTCGAGCCGCTTCTTGATGGTCGTCAGGAAGCGGCCGGCATCGGCGCCGTCGATGAGGCGGTGATCGTAGGTCAGCGGCAGGTAGGACATCGACCGCACCGCGATCGACTCCGACGCATCCTCGCCGGTGATCACGACCGGACGCTTCACGATGGCGCCGGTGCCCAGCATCGCCGCCTGCGGCGGAACCAGGATCGGGGTGTCGAACAACGCGCCCTGGCTGCCGATGTTGGTGATGGTGAAGGTGCCACCGGCCAACTCGTCGGGCTTGAGTCCGCCGGCACCCTTGCGGGCGCGGCCCGCGATGTCGGCGATCGCGCGGGCCAACCCGGCGATCGACAGGTCGTCGGCGTTGTGGATGACCGGCGACAGCAGACCCTGCTCGGTGTCGACGGCGATACCGAGATGCACCTTGTCGTAGTAGGTGATCTCCTTGCGGTCCTCGTCGATCGACGCGTTGACGTTCGGGTGCGCCTTGAGCGCCTCGACGACCGCCTTCGCGATGAACGGCAGGAACGTGAGGTTCACACCCTCGGACGCCTTGAACGACTCCTTGGCCTGCTTGCGCAGCGTCACGATCTTGGTCATGTCGACCTCGAACACCTGGGTCAGCTGCGCGCTGGTCTGCAGCGACTCGCGGGTCTTCTTGGCGGTGATCTGACGGATGCGGTTGATCTTCTGCGTCGTTCCCCGCAGTTGGGCCATTTCCGGCTTGATCTCCGGCGCCGACGATGCGGGTGCCGACGGTGCGGACGCGGCCGGTGCCGGAGCAGCCGGCTCGGGAGCCTTCGCCTTCTCGGCCGCGGCGAGCACATCCTGCTTGCGGATGCGACCGCCGACACCGGTGCCCTTGATCGAGTTCAGGTCGATGTCGTTCTCCGCGGCCAGCTTTCGGACCAGCGGCGTGACATACGGTGTCGACGACATCGTCTCCGGCTCACCCGTCGACTCGGCCGCGGGCGCCGACTGCGGCTTGGGTTCGGGCTCGGGTTCCGGCTTCGACTCGGCCTTGGCGGGTTCCGGTTCGGGTTCGGGCTCGGGCTCGGGTTCGGACTTCTGTGCCGGCGCGGCCGACGCGTCCCCGATCACCGCGAGCTTGCCGCCGACCTCGATCACGTCGTCTTCGGCCGCGACGATCTCGAGGAGGGTGCCCGCCACCGGCGACGGGATCTCGGTGTCGACCTTGTCGGTGGAGACCTCCAGCAGCGGTTCGTCGGCCTCCACGCTGTCGCCCACCGACTTGAGCCAGTTGGTGACGGTGCCCTCGGTGACGGATTCGCCGAGCTCGGGCATCACCACGTCGGTACCCTCGGCCGATCCGCCACCCTTGGACGACTCGGCCGCCGGCTTCTCGGCCGGTGCCTCGGCGTCGGTGGACGGTGTCTCGTCGGCCTGCTCGGGTTCGCCGGCATCGGTTGGTTCGTCGCCCCCCGCGGAGTCCGACGAGCCGTCGCCGCCGGCCTCTTCACCTTCCTCGCCGATGAGTGCGAGTTCCCCGCCGACCTCGATCACATCGTCTTCTTGCGCGATGATCTTCGTCAGCACACCCGAAGTAGGCGCAGGGATCTCGGTGTCGACCTTGTCGGTGGAGACCTCGAGCAATGGTTCGTCGGCCTCGACCGTGTCGCCCTCCTCCTTCAGCCACCGGGTCACTGTTCCCTCGGTGACGCTTTCACCCAGGGCGGGCATTTCCACGGAGAAGGCCATCGTTGTTGACTCCTGAACTCGAGGTGTTGTCGTTGGTCTGCGCGCCGCGGTGTGTGCGCCGTCGGTGCACCGAGACGGGCTGAGGCGGGTGAGCCGACCGTCCCCGATCACCCTACCCAAATAGCGTCACTCTGATGCGGTGTGGCCGGACTTGTGTCCGCGCCGCTCAGCCGTCGGCCGCGATGTCCTCGAGGACCCGTGCGATGGTCCGGACGGGTACGCCGGTGCCGCCCTTGGGGGTGTAGCCCCAAGGGCCGCCGGTGTTGAATGCCGGGCCGGCGATGTCGATGTGCGCCCATGCCACCGACTCGGGCACGAATTCCTTGAGGAAGATGGCGGCGGCCAGCATGCCGCCGTTGCGGTGATTGGTGACGTTGGCGAGGTCGGCGACCCGTGATTTGAGATCGGCGCGCAACTCGGTGGGCAGCGGCATCGCCCAGGCGTTCTCGCCGACCTCCTGCGATAGTGCGGCGACGCGATCGCGGAACGCCTCGGTCCCCATCACGCCAGGCGTCCGGGCGCCGAGGGCCACCATCTGTGCGCCGGTGAGAGTGGCGGTGTCGATGAGGTAGTCGGGGTCGTCTTCGCATGCGCGCACGATGGCGTCGGCGAGGATCAGCCGGCCCTCCGCGTCGGTGTTGAGCACTTCGACAGTGGTGCCGCCGTACTGGGTGAGGACGTCACCGGGGCGCTGGGCGGTGGACGACGGCATGTTCTCGGCCATCGGCACCGTGGCGGTGACCGCCACGTCGAGGTCGAGTCGTGCCGCGAGGATGGTCACGGCGATGACCGCGGCGGCGCCACCCATATCGGAGGTCATCGCATCCATGTTGGCGGCCGGCTTGATCGAGATGCCGCCGGTGTCGAAGGTGATGCCCTTACCGACCAGAGCCACCTTCTTGGCGCCCTTCTTGCCGGTGTGGGTGAGACGGACCAGCCGCGGCAGCCGCGACGAGCCCTTGCCCACGCCGATGATGCCGCCGTAGCCGGCCTTCTCCAGCGCGGTGTCGTCGAGCACCTCCACCTTCAGGCCGACCGCACTGCCCAGGCGGCGCGCACGCTCGGCGAATTCCTCGGGGTAGAGGTGGCTGGGCGGGGTGTTGACGAAGTCTCGTGCGATCGCCACGGCGTCGGCGACCGCGGCGGCGTGTTCGAGGTCGGCCTTGGTCGCCTTGTCCTTGTCGTCGGCGAGCAGGGTGATCCGCGACGGCGGCGTCTTCTTGGGTTGCGTCTTGTCGGAACGGAAGGTGTCGAATCGATAGGCGCCCAGGAAGAGTCCCTCGGCGACGGCCTGCAGGCCGACGGTCGAGAGGGTGGTGGCGACCTGGTCGAGGCCGTCGAGCTCGCGGACCACCACGCCGGCGGCCTGGCGCAACCGTTCCGCGTCGTCCACGTCGTCGGTGTCACCGAGTCCCACTGCGACGACCACCTCCACCGGCACGCCCTCGGGGGCGGGGAATCGGGTGATGTCACCGTGTGAACCGTTGGCCCCGAGCCGGCGAACGGCCGTGGCGATCGCTTCGGCCTGGGCGTCGTCGAGGATGCCATCCCCGATGACCAGGGTCGGTTCGGCGTCCGTGCCGTCATCGGCCTTGATGAGGCCGATCACCAGGGCATCGTCTGACTTGCCGAGGGAGGTTGCCACTGCCAGTTCCGGGCCGCGCACGCGGTCGATGCTCTCGTTCTTGCTCACGTCGTCAACTCTAACCACGCCGAGGACGAGCACGTCGAGGGCAACCACGGCGATGACGGAGCGTGTGTCGCGGTCGGCCCCTTAAGGTTGGGGCCATGACCGAACTGTTCGCCGGACCGATCGCCGACCGCCACGCCGCCCTCGGTGCCACCTTCGCGGCCTTCGGAGGCTGGGACATGCCGGTGTCGTATGCCGGCACCGTCGCCGAACACACGGCCGTGCGAGAGTCGGTGGGGATCTTCGACGTGAGCCATCTGGGCAAGGCCGTGGTGACCGGACCCGACGCCGCCGGACACGTCAATCGGGTACTCACCAACGACCTCGGCAAGATCGGACCCGGAAAGGCGCAATACACGTTGTGCTGCAATGAATCCGGGGGAGTCGTCGACGACATGATCGCGTACCTGGTCAGCGATGACGAAGTGTTCCTGATCCCGAATGCGGCGAACACCGCGACCGTTGTCGCGCAGCTGATGGCCTCCGCGCCGCCCGGGGTGACGATCACCGACCAGCACCGCGACTTCGGGGTGTTCGCGGTGCAGGGACCCAAGGCGCCCGAAGCGCTGGCCGGTCTCGGTCTCCCCACCGAGATGGAGTACATGGCATTCGCCGACGCAGAGTTGTCGACGTCGGACGGCTCGGTCCCGGTCCGGGTGTGCCGCTCGGGCTACACCGGGGAACGCGGATACGAGATCCTGCCGCGCTGGGCCGACGCCGGCCCGGTGTTCGACGTGCTGCTGGGTGCGGTGCGCGACCTGGGGGGACAGCCGGCCGGACTCGGCGCCCGCGACACGCTGCGTACCGAGATGGGCTATGCACTGCACGGCCACGAGCTGACCACCGAGATCAGCCCGGTGCAGGCGCGGGCGAGTTGGGCGGTCGGCTGGACGAAGCCGGACTTCGCCGGACGCGAGGCACTCACCGCGGAGAAGGCTGCCGGACCTGCGCGGCGTCTGTACGGACTCAAGGCGACCGGGCGCGGCGTACCCCGCGCCGACTGCCGCGTGCTGACCGGACCCGGTGGTGCCGACATCGGGATGTGCACGTCCGGCACGTTTTCCCCGACCCTCAAACAGGGCATCGCGCTGGCCCTGTTGGCCACCGATTCCGGGGTGGGCAAGGGCGATCAGGTGGTGGTCGACGTCCGGGGCCGCGACCTGGTGTGTGAGGTCGTCATCCCGCCGTTCGTCCCCTCGCGTGTCTGATCCTCGACGACGCGCGTGACGGTCGCGGTAATCGGTTTGCCGCCCGGCGGTACGATTACCCAATGACCTTGCAGTTCACGCGTACCGAACATCCCCACCCGGTGTCGGAAAACCGTCGTGCGGAGATCCTCTCCGCACCCGGTTTCGGCAAGTACTTCACCGACAACATGGTGATGATCGACTACGACGTGGACCGCGGCTGGCACAACGCACAGGTGCGCCCGTACGGGCCGATCGCGCTGGATCCCTCGGCAATGGTGTTGCACTACGGCCAGGAGGTCTTCGAAGGGCTCAAGGCCTATCGGCAGCCCGACGGATCGATCGCGGCATTCCGGCCCGAGGCCAACGGGCTACGGCTGCAGCGTTCGGCCGAACGCCTCGCCATGCCGCCGCTGCCGGTCGACGACTTCATCGCCTCGCTTCGGGTGCTTCTCGACGCCGACAACGAGTGGGTGCCCGCCGCCGGCGGCGAGGAGGCCCTGTATCTGCGTCCGTTCATGTTCGCATCGCAGGCCGGTCTCGGTGTCAACGCGCCGTCGGCGCAGTACATCTACTCGGTCATCGCCTCGCCGGCCGGCTCGTACTTCACCGGCGGCATCAAACCGGTCAGCGTCTGGTTGTCCACCGAGTACGTTCGGGCGGCGCCCGGTGGCACCGGATTCGCCAAGTGCGGCGGTAATTACGCCGCCGCCTTCCTGGCGCAGGCGCAGGCGACCCGAAACGGCTGCGATCAGGTCGTCTGGCTCGACGCGGTGGAACGTCGCTACATCGAGGAGATGGGCGGCATGAACCTGTTCTTCGTCTTCGGTTCCGGTGCCGACGCCCGGTTGGTGACGCCCGAACTGACCGGGTCGCTGTTGCCCGGTATCACGCGGGATTCGTTGCTGCAGTTGGCCACCGACGCCGGCTTCGCCGTCGACGAGCGTCGGATCAGCACCGAGGAGTTGCGCAAGGGCGTCGCCTCCGGCGACATCACCGAGGTGTTCGCCTGTGGGACCGCTGCCGTCATCACACCGGTCGGGCGCGTGAAGGGCGACACCGAGGACTATCTCATCGGCGACGGCGCCGCCGGCGAGGTCACCCAGGCGTTGCGCGACACCCTGACCGGTATCCAGCGCGGCACATTCGCCGACACGCATGGCTGGATGACCGAGCTCTACCGCCGCTGAGTCGACCCGCGGCGAACTGCCGCAGATGATCGCCCGACTCAGACGAGCAGGCCGATCACCGCGATCGCCACGCCCACTTCGGTTCCGGCGCCGAGAATGTCACCGTTGACGCCGCCGGCCCGGCGGGCGCAGTGTGCGGTGGCGAGCCACCCGAACGCAGCCACCACCGCGACCACGGCCACCGCGCCGATCGCGGCCGGGACGTCGAGATCATCGGGTTGCCAACCGACGGCGACCGCCCCCACCACCGCCGCGGCCATCCAGCCGACGAGCGAGCGTTTCTGTGTCCCGGCGACCAGCGCACCGAATCCCTCGGGACGTGCCGCCTGCAGGCCGCGCCGCGCGCCGATCACCGCGACCAGTCGACCCAGCGCGATCGCGAACGCGAGGTCGTAGAACCGGTGCTGTTGGGTCAGGGCGCCGAATCCGACCGCCTGCACCGCGAGCACCACGACCACCGCCGCCACGCCGAACGGCCCCGACGATCCGCTCTTCATCACTTCAGCGACGCGTTCGAGCGGGCCGTAACAGCCGAGACCGTCTGCGGTGTCGGCCAGACCGTCGATGTGCATCCCCCGGGTGACCAGCGCCAACGCCGCCACGACCAGAAGGCCGATCATCATCGCGGGCAGATCGGTGAGCGCCAGTGCCGCGGCGAACCCCGCAGCGAGCACTCCGAGGACGGTGCCGACGACCGGCACCGCCGCCATCACCGCCGCACCCACCTTCCGGTCCATCGTCACCGTGGGCTGGGGTAGCGGGAGCACGGTGAGCCAGCTCAGCGCGATGTGGACAGCCCGGACCGGGGACAGCATCGTCGCCGGTCAGGGTGCGACGGCGACTGCTGTCGGAGACGGCTCGCCCGCGGGTGCGGCGGACGGGTCCCCGTCGCGGTCGCTGACACCCGCCTCGTCGAAGGTCGCCATCGTGGACAGGATGTCGGCCGCCGACAGCACGAGCGGCAGTGCCGCCAGCGCACCGCTGCCCTCACCCAGGCGCATGGACAGATCCAGCACCGGTTCCAGGTCGAGGTGATGCAGCGCGATGGCGTGTGCCGGTTCCACCGAGCGGTGTCCGGCCAGCCACCACCGGGACGCGCCCGGCGCGAGCTCTGCGGCGACCATCGCCGCTGCGGTGACGACCATCCCGTCGATGATGACCGGGGTACGACGTACGGCCGCCTGGGCGAGGAATCCGGCCAGCGCAGTGAGGTCGGCGCCGGCGACCGAGGCCAGCAAGGACAGCGGGTCGTGGACGTGAGGTCGGGCGCGGCGCATACCGTCGCGGATCGCGGCGGTCTTGCGAATCCATCCGGCGTCATCGATGCCGGTGCCGCGTCCGACGATCTCGACGGGTTCGCGCCTGCACAATGTGCCGATCAGCACGCTGGCCGGGGTGGTGTTGCCGATGCCCATCTCGCCGCCGATCAGCAGATCGGCGCCGGAATCGACGAGTTCGTCGGCAATCGCGCGGCCGGCGGCGAGCGCCATGCGGGCCTCGGCGAGGGTGAGCGCATCGGTGCTCGTGAGGTCTCCGCTGCTGCGACGGACCTTGAACCGGGACACCTCCGGTGCGGTCTCGGCGTCCACGGACATGTCGAAGACGTGCACCGTGGCCCCCGAGCGTCGCGCCAAGACGTTGACGGCCGCGCCCCCGGCGGCGATGTTGGCGACCATCTGTGCGGTCACCTCGGGTGGGAACGCCGAGACCCCGGAACGGGCGACACCGTGGTCGCCGGCGAAGACCGCCACCGTCGGTGCGCTGACCGGACGCGGCGGGCACACACCCTGGCAGGACGCCAACCACACCCCGATGTCTTCCATCCGGCCCAGGGAGCCGGCCGGTTTCGTCAGGGTGAGATGGCGATCCCGGGCGGCGCGCGCCACGCCGAGGTCCGGTGTGTCGACGGTCGGGAAGACCTCGGCGTCGGTGGGGTCGACCGGCCCCCCAGCGTGCGGCGCGGTGTCGGGATCCGGTCGCGCGGACTCGGGGTCCGCATCAACGGTGGCGGGTTGGACCGGCGGGGTGACGACGACGGGGACACCCGACGTGGTGACGGTGGGCGCGGCGGCGGGGAGTTCGACGACGCGTCCGGCGACCACCAACACCACCCGCTCGCACGCAGCGGCGACGGCCTCGTTGAGCGTGCCGAGCTCATCCTGGAAGCGCCGCCCGGCGGGGGTCGGTGGAACCAGGGACAGGCCGGCCTCGGGGCTGATGATCACCAGATCGCCGGCGAAGGACGAGATCGCCGCACAGAGTTCGGTGCGCAACTTGGAGAGGTCCACCGGCTCCTGATCCCACCCACCGAGTTCGTCGAGTTTCGCGGCGAGCCAGGTGCCGAGGTCGTCGAGCAGCGTCGGAGTGTGCGGATCGGATCGCAACGCCCCGGCGATGTCGGTGGTCTCGACGGTCGTATAGCGCTCGTCGCGCCGTTGCCGATGTGCCGCGACGCGCGCCACCCACTCGGCATCCGACGACGTGGTCGGGCCGGTGGCGAGATACCGGACCTCCCGGTGTGCCTGCAGGAGTGACTCGCCGTGGCCGGACTTACCCGACCGCACACCTCCCAGGACGAGCGTGCTCGTGCCCTCCGTCGCGGAGATCGAGTCGACATCGGCCTCCGGCGTCCCCCGTGACACCACCGATCAGACCTCGTCGCCCGGTGACACCTGAGGTTTGGGTGCACGCATCATCCGCAGCTGCATGGCGCGGGTGAAGGCGTACCACCCCAGCCGGAAACCGGTCTGCGAGGAATCGGTGTCGGGATAGCGTTCCCGGACGCGGCGATTCACCAGCCGTCCCAGGACGACGGCATCGATGACCATGAACAGCACGAACACCAGCAGCACCATGTTGGCGTAGACGGCGAGCTGGGGCACGAACATCACCACGATCAGGGCGATCGCGAACGGCATGAACAGGCCTGCGAAATTGCGGCGCGAGTCGACGATGTCGCGCGCGAAACGCCGCACCGGACCCTTGTCGCGCGGCATCAGGTAGCGCTCGTCGCCGGCCATCATCTTCTCGCGCTGCTCGTTGCGCTGTGTGCGACGATCGTTGGCGAGCTTGCGTTTCTCGTCCTTCGACAGCGTCGATTTCATGGCCTTCTTCCGTGCCCGCGCCTCGGAGCGGGTGGTGGGCGGAGGTGCCACCGGACCGCGACGGCGGCCTTCGGCCTGGCGCCGCGACGGGGTCGCCCGACCCTTGCCCGGGGTGTAGGCGCTGCCTTTGGAATCGGGTTCTTCGATGAGAGATGCACCGGCTTCGGTGGCCTCGGACGCCGCGTCGTCGGTGCTCGTGGCGGCGTCGTCATCTGACTTCCATGGCAACTTCACACCATCGAGCCTAGGCGATTCCGTGCTGCCGAGGTTTGCCGACCTCCCTATACTTCGTGCGCATGAGAGCACGGCTCGGTGAGCGACCGTTTCGGCAGGCGACATGCGCGTTCTGATCGCACCGGACTCGTTCGGGGACACGCTGTCGGCGGTGGCGGCATGCCGGGCCGTCGCCCGCGGCTGGTCGGCGGCCCGACCGGCCGACGACGTGCGTTCGGCCCCACAATCCGATGGCGGGCCGGGCTTCGTGGATGTGTTGGCCTCCCGCTTCGGAACAGTGCGTACCGCGACCGTCGCCGGGCCGCTCGGCGCTGCTGTCGAGGCATCATGGCTGCTCGACGATCGAGGGGCCGAACCGGTCGCCTACATCGAATGTGCGCAGGCGTGCGGCCTGCATCAGCTGGGCGGGCGGCCCACGCCCCGCACCGCGATGGCCGCCGACACGACCGGCGTCGGCCAACTAGTGGCCGAGGCGTTGGCAGCGGGTGCGAGCACCATCGTGGTGGGCCTCGGCGGGTCGGCCACCACCGACGGCGGACACGGAATGGTCGACGCCCTCGGCGGTGCGGCCGAAGCCGCTGCGCGACTTGCCGACGTGTCACTGGTGGCAGCATCGGACGTGGAGAACCCACTGTTCGGGCAGTGGGGAGCCGCATCGGTGTTCGGACCGCAGAAGGGTGCCGACCCGACGACCGTCGAGATCCTCGAACAGCGGATGATCCAGTGGAATGCGACGTTGACGACCATCGCCGGCCGCGACATCTCGGGCGAGGAGGGGGCCGGGGCCGCCGGGGGCCTCGGTGCGGCCCTGCTGGCGCTCGGGGCGCGGCGGATCTCGGGTGCGACCGTGGTGGCCGATGCCACCGGCCGCGCCGACGACGTCGCCGCCGCCGATCTGGTGATCACCGGTGAGGGCAAGTTCGACTCGCAGACCCTGCGCGGCAAGGTGGTCGCGGCCCTCACGGCATCGGCCACCGCGGCCGGGATCCCGACGGTGGTCTTCGCGGGTCAGGTGGCGCTGACGCCCGGCGAGATCGCCTCGGCCGGGATCGCCAGTGCGTTCGCCATCGTCGACATCGCGGGTTCGGTCGAGGTGGCGATGAACGACGCCGACAATCAGCTGGCGCGCCTGGCGCAGCAGGTGGCCGCGCAGTGGACCGACGGGGACTCCGAACGCGGTGCGTGAGGAGGCTGTGAGCGGCGATCCGGCCCTCACCGCCTCCGTTCCCCACCCGCGGCTGCCCGGCGACCGGTTGACCGGTGCCCTGTGCGCGCTGGGCGCCTACGCCCTGTGGGGTGTCCTGCCGCTGTATTTCGTCTTGCTCGAGCCGACCGGGCCGTGGGAGGTGGTGGCGTGGCGGATTCTGCTGTCGCTGCTGTTGTACGCGGTGCTGATCGCGCTGCCGGGCCGGTGGCGGCGGTTGCGTGGCATCCTGCGGCAGCCACGGCTCGTGGTGGCGACCGCAGTGGCGGGCGTACTCATCTACGTGAACTGGCAGATCTTCGTGATCGCCACCTTCACCGGCCACGTCATCCAGATGAGCCTCGGTTACTTCATCAATCCGATCGTGACCGTGATGTTGGGGGTCCTGGTCCTCCGCGAGCGGCTCCGGCCGCTGCAATGGGTGGCGGTCGCACTGGCGGTGCTGGCGACGCTCGTCCTCGTGCTCGGCTACGGGGTCTTCCCGTGGTTGGCGTTGGGAGTGGCGTTCTCCTTCGGCTTCTACGGCTTGGTCAAGAAGACCATCGGCGCCGACGTCGACGTCACCAGCGGTCTCACCCTGGAGTCCTTGTGGCTCGCGCCGCTGGCGATCGCGCAACTGGTGGCGGTGGCGCTCACCACAGGTCTGACGTTCGGATCCGCCGGGCCCGGCCACGCCGCGCTGCTCGCCATGGCCGGCGTCGTGACGGCCGCGCCTTTGATGTTGTTCGCGGCCGGGGCCCGGCGCGTGCCGCTCGTGGTGCTCGGGATCGCCCAGTTCATCACGCCCACGACGCAGCTGCTGATCGGTGTCGTGATCCTCGACGAGCCGATGCCGCCGGAGCGTTGGGCCGGGTTCGCCATCGTCTGGCTGGCCCTGGCCGTCTTCACCACCGACGCCGTGACTGCGAGCCGACGACGTGCGCCCGACGTGGCGCCGGGCCCGCCGATCCGGCAGGAATAGACTGCGAGGGGGTACCGTTGAACCGAGCACGTGGCCCAACCGGCGGGTCGGAGACGACTTCGGCCCGGTCAGGACCCCGACAGCGCAGGACCTCCACCCGAGACATACAGGAGCATCGATGACCGTTCAGAACGAATCCGGAACCGCCACCACGACCGGTGTCCTTCTGACCGACGCGGCTGCCGCCAAGGCGAAAGGCCTGCTCGACCAGGAGGGGCGTGACGACCTGTCCTTGCGGATCGCGGTTCAGCCGGGTGGCTGCGCAGGTCTGCGCTACCAGCTGTTCTTCGACGATCGCAGCCTCGACGGCGACCTCACCGATGATTTCGGCGGCGTCACGCTGGCCGTCGACCGGATGAGCGCGCCCTATGTCGGTGGCGCGACCATCGACTTCGTCGACACCATCGAGAAGCAGGGCTTCACCATCGACAACCCGAACGCAACCGGCAGCTGCGCCTGCGGCGACTCGTTCAACTGATCGACCCGACACACACTTCACATCGACCGCATCTCCGGCGCCCGGGGGTGCGGTCGATGTCGTCTGCGCGTCTGGGTAGCGTGGACTGCTGTCCAACTCCTGCGGAATGAAGGGCCTTCCACACGTGGCAACCGTTGTCTGTGGCTCCATCGCGACCGATCATCTGATGACCTTCCCGGGGAAGTTCTCCGATCAGCTGCTCGGCGACCACCTCGAGCACATCTCGTTGAGTTTCCTGGTGGAAGATCTGGTCGTGCGGCGCGGCGGAGTGGGCGGCAACATCGCCTTCGCGATGGGCGTGCTGGGCGGGACTCCGCAGCTCGTCGGCGCGGTGGGTGCCGACTTCCATGACTACCGGCAGTGGCTCGAGGGACACGGCGTGGACTGCTCCGCCGTGCGGATCTCCGAGACCCAGCACACCGCCCGGTTCATGTGCACCACCGATCAGGCGATGGCCCAGCTCGCGAGCTTCTATCCCGGCGCGATGAGCGAGGCGCGCGACATCTCGCTGGCCGGGGTCTTCGATCGGACCGGCACTCCGGAACTGGTGCTGATCGGCGCCGACGATCCCGATGCGATGATCCGGCACACCGAGGAGTGTCGTCGACTCGGTGTCCCGTTCGCGGCCGATCCGTCGCAGCAGCTCGCCCGTCTCGACGGTGACCAGGCCCGCACGCTGATCGACGGAGCGACGTACCTGTTCACCAACGAGTACGAATGGGGTCTGCTGCGGCAGAAGACGGGCCTGTCGGAGGCCGAGGTCGCCGAGATGGTCGGCGTGCGGATCACCACTCTCGGCAAGGACGGGGTGGAGATCGTGGCCAAGGACGGCAGCCGCACGCACGTGGCGGTCGTGCCGGAGACCGAGAAGGTGGACCCGACCGGTGTCGGCGACGGCTTCCGGGCCGGCTTCCTCACCGCCCTCGGCAAGGGTCTGGGCTTCGAACGTTCGGCGCAGCTCGGGTCGATGGTCGCGGTGCTGGTCCTCGAGACCGTCTCCACCCAGGACTGGACCTGGGATCGCGAACTCGCGCTCAAACGCATCGGCGAGGCCTACGGCGACCCGGCCGCCGACGAGATCGCCGCCGCACTCTAGCTCCCTGACGCGCCCAGCACAGTAGCCGACAGAACCCACAAAATCGCCGACAGAACCCAGCCGCACGCGTGCGAGTGATTCTTTCGACGGAAATCTGGGTTCTGTCGGCGATTTTGTGGGTTCTGTCGGCGCGAAAAGGGACTCTACCCGCTACAACCGCACCGGGTAATGGTGGTCGGTGATGTCCGGCACGATCGACTTCTCGACGAAGATGCCGTGCCACACCATGAACATCAGCAGCGTCCACAGGCGGCGGCTGTTGTCGACGACCCCGGCGCGGTGTTCGTTGAGCATCTCGACCACGACGTTCTTGTTGAGGATGTGGTCGGTCTGTGAGTGCTCGATCACCTCGTGCGCCCAGTCGAACATCTCGGTGCCGGCCAGCCAGTGCCGGATCGGAACCGGGAAGCCCAACTTCTTGCGGTGCAGCACATGTGCCGGGACGATCTGCTCGAGCGCCCGACGCAGCGCGTACTTCGTGGTGCCGTGGGCGATCTTCTCGTCGAAGGGGAGTGCCTCGGCGACACCGAACACCTCGGGATCGAGGAAGGGCACCCGCAGTTCCAGGGAATTGGCCATCGTCATCTTGTCGGCCTTCACCAGGATGTCGCCCCGTAGCCAGGTGAACAGGTCCACATGCTGCATCCGGGCCACCGGGTCGAGCCCCTCCGACATGGCGTAGATCGGCGCAGTGACATCGGTGTGGGTCCACTCCGGCCGGTAGTCGCGGAGCACGGCACGCAGCCGCGCGTCGTCGAAGCTGCGTGCGTTGCCGTAGTAGCGTTCCTCCAGCGTCAGCGAGCCGCGGTGCAACAGGCTCTTGCCGCGGGTGCCCTCCGGAATCCGCTCGGACACGCGCCCCGCGGCCCGACGCAGGGCCGCCGGCAGACGGTCGAAGGCGCCCAGCGACAGCGGCTCCTTGTAGATGGTGTACCCACCGAACAATTCGTCGGCGCCCTCGCCGGAGAGCACGACCTTCACGTGCTTGCGCGCCTCGGCCGCGACGAAATAGAGCGGCACGAGCGCCGGGTCGGCCACCGGGTCGTCGAGGTACCACACGATCTCCGGGATGGCGTCGATGAACTCGCGCGGGCTGACGACCTTCACGATGTGCTTGGCGCCGATCGCCTCGGCCGATTCGACCGCGACATCGACCTCCGAGTATCCCTCGCGTTCGAAGCCGGTGGTGAAGGTGACCAGATCCGGGTTGTGGCGGATCGCCAGCGCGGCGATGGCGGTGGAGTCGATGCCGCCGGACAGGAACGATCCCACGGTGACGTCGGCCCGCATGTGTTTGGCCACCGAATCCGACAGGACCTCGGCGATCTCGTCGTAGCGGGCCTGGGCCTGTCCGTCGGTGAACGGTCGAACGCGGAACCGGGGCGTGAAGTAACGCTGGATCTGCGGCGCACGGCCGGGTCGGATGACCGCGTGACAGCCGGACTCCAGCCGACGGATCCCCGAATGCAGGGTTTCCGGCTCGGGCACGTACTGCAGCACCGTGTAGTGCTCGATGGCACGCGGGTCGAGATCGTCGCCGAGCCCGAGTATCCCGATCAGCTCCAGCAGGCTCTTCTTCTCGCTGCCGAACGCCGTTCCGCCGGGGCCGGTCGCGATGAACAGCGGTTTGATCCCGAACGGGTCGCGTGCGATGAACAACGAACGTTCGTGGGTGTCCCAGATGGCGAACGCGAACATGCCGCGCAGGCGACGCACCGCGTCCGGCCCCCAATGGTGGAAGGCCGCGACGATGGCCTCGCCGTCGCCCTCGGTGGCGAACTCGGCGTCATGATCGCGTCGGAGCTCCGCGCGGATCTCGAGGTAGTTGTAGATCTCGCCGTTGAACACCAGCGCATAGCGGTCGGGCTGCTCCGGTGGCCCCCACCGCAGCGGTTGATGCGAATGTTCGATGTCGATGATCGACAGGCGGTTGAAACCGAAGACCAGGTCGCCGTCATGCCAGGTTCCGGGTTCGTCGGGACCGCGGTGACGCATGCAGTGCGACGCGTCCGACACCGATCCGACGGCGTCGGAAGCCGAACCGTCCGAGGTCAGCAGACCGAGCAAACCACACACCAGACAGGCCCCATTTCGTCGACGTCACCATGCTGTTCTGACGCGTCGAGTATGCCTGACGAATGCAGTGCGCAAGGTGTGCGGTCCGCGGACTCGTTCGGCGCGGCGCCGCGACGGGGCGCGCAGGTAAACCCCAATCACGAAACGTTCGCCGGCTTGGTCTACGCTGCGTAGTACTAGGTGCAAGAATTGCCTTGGCGCTGGGTATGACTTGACTCGGCGCGGGCGAAGAAAGCCCTGTGCGAGTCATGTGGCATGGCAACTCGGTCGGCACGTGTGCCGGCACCGAGCGAGCGGGAAGGCGTGAAATTGGCACACGGTGGACGGCCGCGGGCGACAGGGGCCCGTTCCGCATCGCGGACGATCAAGCAGGTCGGTGCACTCGTCGCACTCGGCATCGGGGCGCTGCTGCTGTCGGGATGTGATGCCCGGACGGCGATGCGTTTCGGATGGCCCGCAGGCGTGACGCCCGAGGCGGAGAAGATGGGCGACCTGTGGACCTGGTCGGTCATCGCCGCGCTCCTCATGGGCATCCTGGTGTGGGCGCTGATCTTCTGGACCATTACCTTCCATCGGGCCAAGCGCGGTGACAAGGATGTGTTCCCCCGCCAGACGGCGTACAACGTGCCGCTGGAGCTGACCTACACGGCGATCCCGTTCGTGATCATCGCGGTGCTGTTCTACTTCACCGTCGTGGTCCAGAACGACGTCGAGAGCAAGACCGACGACCCGAAGGTGGTCGTCGATGTGACCGCCTTCCAGTGGAACTGGAAGTTCGGCTACCGCGAGGTCGAATTCACCGACGGCTCGCGTTACGACGGATTCGAAGGCGAAGGCAATCCGTTCGAGTTGCAGGCGCGTAACGAGGCCACCCATCACGGTGAGGAACTGCCCGGCCCGGCCGGCGGGCGCGACGACGACATCCGGAACTATCTCCAGTTCAATCAGATCGAGACGGTGGGGTCGTCGAACGAGATTCCGGTGCTGGTGCTGCCGACCGGTAAGCGCATCGAGTTCGAGATCGCCGCGGCCGACGTCGTCCACTCGTTCTGGGTGCCGGAGTTCCTGTTCAAGCGCGACGTGCTGCCGTTCCCGGAGCAGAACCACACCGACAACGTGTTCCAGATCTCCAGCGTCGACCGTGAGGGCGCATTCGTCGGGCGGTGTGCCGAGATGTGCGGCACCTACCACTCGATGATGAACTTCGAGGTGCGCGCGGTCTCACCGGAGAAATTCGACGCCTACATCCGGTATCGCGAGGACAATCCGCTCGCGACCAATGCGCAGGCGCTCGAGGCGATCTGCGAGGTTCCGGAGTCGGTGACCACTGTGCCGTTCGACACGCGTCGCGCCACCAGCGGCGACACCCCGACGGACCTGGGTGACGCCTCCAACACGTCCTTGCCAAACTGCACGGTGGGAGCAAACGGATGAAAATCGAAGCCAGGATCTTCGAGCTGTTGACCGGTTTCTTCTTTCTCGCCGGCGTCATCTACACGATCTGCACGGCGTTCGCGAGTCGCGGCGTCGAGTGGGTCGGTGTGGTCGGCATGTTCTTCAGTGCCGGTCTGACGCTGATCGCCGGCACGTATTTCCGTTTCGTCGCTCGGCGCGTCGAGATCCGCCCGGAGGACTACGAAGATGCCGAGGTCGAAGACGGCGCGGGTGAACTGGGCTTCTTCAGCCCGCACTCCTGGTGGCCGATCCTGATCGCCGCCGGCGCGGCGATGTTCGGCATCGGCTTCGCGACGGGCAACATGTGGTTTGCGATCTTCGCCGCCGTCGTCATCATCGGCACCGCGGCGGGCCTGGTGTTCGAGTACCACGTGGGTCCCGAGAAGCACTGACTGTCACGAGCCTTCGACGGCCGTATCCGATCATCGATCGGATACGGCCGTCGGGCGTTTCTGGGGCTACGTCAGCGTCGCGTGACAGGGGTGTAGACGGGCAGGGCGCGATACTCGACGCGGAAGGTGGCCTCGTCGTAGCTCTCGCCGACCTCCCCGTCGTGGGCGACCACGAGCGGGCCGTCCACTGCGGAGAAGGAGAACTCGGGTACCTGCAGCTCGTGGTACAGCGGCGAGCGCTCGAGCCGACCGGTGAGCATCGATCCCACCAGCCGCGCGAGTGCGAACCGATGGCCGACCTCGAGAATCCGGACGTCGAGTAACCCGTCGTCGAGCCGCAACCGTCGCGACGGCGCGAATCCGGACGGCAGGTACAACGAATTGCCCAACAGGAACAGTGACGTCTCCATCACCTCGCCGTCGACCCGGATCCGGACCGGACGGGTGCGGCGCATCGTCGCGGTGAGTGCCAGCGCGGTGGCGAACGGTCGACTGCGCTTGCGCTGCAAACGTGTTCGGGTCCGGACGAAATGCGGATAGGCGCCGATGCTCGCGGTGTTCAACACCACCGTCTCGTCGTTGAGTCGGACGATGTCGATACGTGTCAGATGGCCGTCGGTGATGGCGCCGACGGCGTCGGCGACCGACCGGATGCCGAGATCACGGGCGAAGTGGTTGTGGGTGCCACCCGGCAGCACCGCCAGTGGAACACCCGCCTCCAGCGCCAGGGGCGCGGCGCACGCGATGGTGCCGTCACCCCCGGACACCGCGAGGACATCGGCGCGGCTCGCGGCCCGACGCATGAGATCTGACATGTCCTCGTCTGGACCGACTTCGACGATCTCGGCGTCGGGTAGCAGCGAACGCACCTTGTCGAGCACCTGCCGCCCGTTCCCGGAACCCGAGGCGGGATTGCCGACCACCACGACACCGGCCCCGCGGGGGCAGGATGGGGTGGGAACTCGTGACGGTGGGGCGATGGCGATGTTGTGGGGCGTGATGGGTGGAATCAGGCGGCTGCCGATCACCGCGATGGTCGCCCCGATCCCGAAGCCGGCCAGCACGTCGCCGGGGTAGTGCGCACCGGTGGCAATGCGCGACAAACCCACCAGGCCGGCCAGCCCGCCGAGGACGAGACCGGTCGGTGCGTGTTCGACACCCACTCCCATGGCGAACGCGGCGGCGCTGGCCGAGTGCCCCGACGGCAGAGAGTTGGAGGTCGGCGTGCGGTGGGAACGCCGTTGAAGCGGTACCGAGGTGGCCTCGGGCCGTGGCCGGTTGCGGATGCGTTTGGCGATCTGGTTGGTGACCAGGCTTGTGACACCCACCGTGGCGACGCCTCGGACCGCTGCGCGCTGCGCCGTCGCGTGGCCACTGAGTGCCATGGCGCCGGCGATCGCGAACCAGAGCTTGGAATGATCGGCCGTCCGGGTCAGCCGCGGCATCACCGCGTCGAGGCCGGGGGAGTGGGACTGGGCGATGGTCTCGAAGATCTCGCCGTCGAGGGTGCCGAGACCGCGGGTGATCTCACGCAAACCAGTGGAGTCCCAACGCGATCGGAGGACGGCACGAGGCGAGCGGCGCGGTCTGATCACTCCTCGATCCTAGTCACGTCCACGCGGGTGTCGGGGCGCCGACGAGGGGTGACCGCAACGCCCGACGGCCGCTGTCGCGGGGTGCGACAGCGGCCGTCGGGCGTTGGTGGCAGGTTCAGTCGAGCGGGTTGCCGTCCTTGGCCTGCAGTTCGCGAAGGGCCTTCTGCTCGGCCTTCTCCACTTCGTGCTCGCGTTCGACGTTGCGGGCCTGCTGCTCCGGCGGGTCCTCCAGCAGGATCGAACCGGTGCCGGGTGCGCCGGCCGAACCGAGCTTGTTCATCCGCTTGGGCAGCGCCGCGCCCTCGTAGGGGAGCGGGATCGGATGACCGTGGTCGTCGACGGGGCCGAGCGGCTGGTGCACCTCGATGTACTCACCCTGCGGAAGACGCTTGATGATGCCGGTCTCGATGCCGTGGGCCAGCACCGCACGGTCACTGCGCTGCAGTGCCAACGCCCACCGGTAACTGATGAAGTAGGCCAGCGGCGGCACCACGATCAAACCGATCCGGCCCATCCACGTCGTCGCGTTCAGCGAGATGTCGAACTGCAACGCGATGATGTCGTTCATGCACGACAGGGTGAGGATGATCCAGAAGGACAGGGCCATGGCGCCGATGCCGGTGCGGACCGGCACGTCACGCGGACGCTGCAACAGGTTGTGGTGGGCATCGTCGCCGGTCAGGCGTTTCTCCATCCATGGGTAGGCGAACATCACGATGAACATGATCGTGATCACCACGACCACCCAGAAGATCGCCGGGATCGTGTAGTTGCCCAGGTACAACTCCCAGGCGGGCATGAGTCTGGCCAGGCCGTCGGTCCACATCATGTAGATGTCGGGCTGGGAACCGGCGGAGACGTGCGCCGGGTTGTAGGGCCCGATCGTCCAGACCGGGTTGATCTGGAAGACGCCCGCCATGATGGCGAGGACACCGGTGGTGATGGCGAAGAACGCGCCGGACTTGACGGCGAAGACCGGCAGGATGCGCACACCGACGACGTTCTTCTCGGTGCGGCCGGGGCCGGGGAACTGCGTGTGCTTCTGGTACCAGACCAGCGCCAGGTGTGCGCCGATCAGCGCCAGGATGATGCCCGGGAAGAGCAGGATGTGCAGCATGTACAGGCGCGGGATGATGATGTCGCCGGGGAATTGGCCACCGAACAGCGCCCAGTGGATCCAGGTGCCGATGAGCGGGATACCGAGGACGATGCCGCTCATGGCGGCGCGAACGCCGGTGCCCGACAGCAGGTCGTCGGGCAGTGAGTAGCCGAAGAAGCCCTCGAACATCGCCAGGATCAGCAGCACCGAGCCGATGATCCAGTTGGCCTCACGCGGGCGGCGGAATGCGCCGGTGAAGAAGATGCGCGCCATGTGCACCACGATGGAGGCGGCGAACAGCAGAGCCGCCCAGTGGTGGATCTGCCGGACGAACAGACCACCGCGCACCTCGAACGAGATGTCGAGGGTGGTGGCGTACGCCTTGGTCATCATCACGCCGTTGAGTGGCTGATAGGCGCCGTCATAGATGACCTCGGACATCGACGGATCGAAGAAAAGGGTCAGGTAGACACCCGAGACCAGCAGGATGATGAAGCTGTACAGCGCGATCTCACCCAGCAGGAACGACCAGTGCGTGGGGAACACCTTGTTGATCTGCCGCCGGATACCCGGTGCAGCGTGATATCGCGAGTCGACCTCGTTGGCCTGCGCCGCGACACGGTCGGCGATGGTCATGACTTACGCTCCCAAAATGCCGGTCCGACGGGTTCGATGAAGTCGCCGGCGGCGACCATGTATCCCTGATTGTTCACTGTGATCGGCAGCTGCGCCAGTGCGCGCGCGGCCGGACCGAAGACCGGCTTGGCGTACTCGAGCGCGTCGAACTGCGACTGGTGGCACGGGCAGAGGATGCGGTTGGTCCGCTGCTCGTACAGGGATGTGGGGCAGCCGAGGTGGCTGCACACCTTGGTGTAGGCGAAGTAGTCGCCGTAGTTGAAGCTCTCCTGGCCCCTGCGCTTGATGGCGCGGGCGGAGTCCTCGGGACGCAGGCGGATGAGCATTACCGGGTTGCTGACGTAGCGCAGACCCTCGACGAGCTTGTGCCGCGACTCCTCGGTCTCGCCGTACCCGTCCGACACCCGCCAGGGGAACACCGTCTCCATGGCGCCGGCGTCGAGGTCCTCCGGCCGGACCAGGGCCACCTGGTGCGGGTTACCGGTGTCGCGGCGCAGGAACACGGTCTCGTTCGGGTCGTCGGCCGGGTTGTAGATCGGCGACCACCCGGTGTGCCACAGCGGGGCGTCGTCACCCTTGGCCCACGGATTCTTGATGATGCCGCCGAGTCCGGCGACGAGGCCGGTGACGGCGAATGCGCCGAGGCCGAAGGCGGCCGAGCCGAGGATCATCTTGCGTCGCGGCAGGGTGGAGGTGGTCAGCGAATCGTTGAACTCGGCCGCGACGGTCTTGCGGTCGGTCTCGTTGGATCCGCCGTCGTGACGATCCTGCACGGAGATCTCGGCGGGGATGAACTTCTTGGTGAACAGCACCATGCCGATGCCGATCGACAGCACCGAGAGTCCGAAGGTGACGCCGAGCAACGGAGTGTTGAGGGTGTAGCGCCAGTAATCGTCGGAGCCGGGGAGCGCGAACTCCCAGTGGTTCCAGATGAAGATGATGAAGCAGGCGATGGCCGACAGGCCGGCGATGGTGAACCAGATGGCGACCTGCCGCTCGGCGCGCTTCTCGACGCCGGTACCCGGTTCGGGGAACCGTTCGGCACGGTGGATGATCTCCACACCGTCGAGGTTGGTGCCGAGCTTGACCAGATCCTCCTTGCTCATCTGGTCGAGCTCGTCCTGCGACGGGGTGTCTTTACCGTCGTGTGCACTCATGTCCGTGATCCCATCCACATCGCGCCGGCGACAATCGCCGTGACGCCGACTGCCCACATCACCATGCCCTCACTGACCGGGCCGAACCCGCCGAGGTTGAGGCCACCCTGGGGGTTGGACTCGGTGACGTACTTGATGAAGCCGATGATGTCGCGCTTCTCCTCCAGCGAGAGCTGCCGGTTGGAGAACTTCGGCATGTTCTGCGGTCCGGTCAGCATTGCGGTGTAGATCTGCTGCTCGGAGACGCCGTCGAGGTTCGGGGCGAACTTGCCGGACGACAGCGCTCCGCCGCGGCCGGTGAAGTTGTGGCACGACGCACAGTTCAGACGGAACAGCTCACTGCCGCGGCCGAGGTTCTCGCCACGCAGCGACTCCTGGGCGAGGACCGGCAGACCGTCCTCCATCTTGACCGAACCGTCCGGGTTGCGCTCGTAGATCACCTGCGGGCCACCACCCTCGGACTGGATGTAGGCGCCGAGCTGGTCGATCTGGGCCTTGGTGAACTTCGGCGGTTTGCGGGTGGCCTGTGCCTCACCGCGAGCGGCCGGCATGCGGCCGGTGGAGACCTGGAAATACACCGCCGCATCGCCCACGCCGAGCAGTGCCGGGCCGCGATCTTCCACACCCTGCAGGTTGGCGCCGTGACAGGTGATGCACGAGGTCTCGTAGAGCTTCTTGCCGTCGGCGATCAGCGCGGCGTTGGACTCGTCGGCGATGGCGACCTGCGGCTTGGGGGTCAGGACCGATGCCAGGACGCCCGCGCTCACGAGGCCGACGAGGAGCAGCAGCGTGCCGCTTGCGCGACGACGCAGCTTGCGTCGAGATTTCGCCTTGCGCGCCGAGGTGGAGGCGGCCGGTGCATCCGTGCCGGCGTCCACGTCGTCGTTATCCGACGGTCGCGGTGGAGATGAACTCATCTGTGACTCTCTACTAAGCGGGCGGACTGAGATGTGCTGTTCTGCAGGAGGCCGGACCGGCTACCTGATGAAGTAGATCGTGACGAAGAGGCCGATCCAGACGATGTCGACGAAGTGCCAGTAGTAGGACACCACGATCGCCGCGGTGGCCTGAGCCGGCGTGAACTTGGACAGTTTGGTGCGGATCAGCAGGAAGACGAAGGCGACCAGACCGCCGATCACGTGCAGACCGTGGAATCCGGTGGCCATGTAGAAGACCGAGCCGTAGGCGCTCGAGGCGAGGGTCGTTCCCTCGTGCACCAGGTGGTAGTACTCGTAGGCTTGGCCGGCAACGAAGAACGAACCCATCAGGAACGTCAGCACGTACCAGCGGCGCAACCCGAAGACGTCACCGCGTTCGGCGGCGAACACCCCCATCTGGCAGGTCACCGACGACAGGATCAGCACTGTCGTCACCGGGATCGCCAGGGTGAGGTTGAGCTCGGTCGGCTCCGGTGGCCAACCCACCGACGAGTTGGCGCGCGCGACGAAATACATCGCGAACAGTCCAGCGAAGAACATGAGCTCACTGGACAGCCACACAATCGTGCCGACGCTGACCATGTTGGGCCGGTTCAGCGAGTGCACGCGCGCGGTGATGGCTGTTCCTGAGGTACCTACAGCGCTAGTCACAAAGTGAAGTATGACGGTTCGTAGTAAGGCCTGACCACTTGGGTCCGATATTCACCGGAACTTTTTGTCTTGTCGCTGGTAGTCGCCGGTCATCAAGATTTCCGGCGTGTCCGGATGAACGTGGTTTGCTGGGGGTGTGAACGCGGAATCGACCTCCGGAACGAACTCGTCGCCGGTGCGGCGCGACCTGAACGGGCGTCCGGTAGTGGCGGGCCGTCTCAGCCGGCTGCGGGAGAAAATGCTGGGCAGACGTGATCGACCCGGACTGACCGGCGTCGACGACCCGGACCTGATCGTGGTCGCCGAGTCCGGCGACGATGCGGTGGCGAGTTCGGCCGCGTTGGCGTCCTCGGCATGGCGAGCCGGGGACGAGGTGGTGCTTCGTCACGTGTTGCGATTGCCCGAGCGCCGGGTTGCCGACGCCATCGCCACCGCCGCACTCGATGGGTACCGGCCGGTCGATCCGAGCGCCGACGACGACTCCTCGGCCGACACTGCCGGGACGGGGGAGGTCATCGTGCTGCTGGCCCGGGTGCAGTTGCTCGATGCCGTACATCTGTCGCAAGAGCGGTCCCGGATGGCCAGTCTCGGATCGCGGCACTCCGGGGAAGCACTGCGTTGGCAGGTCCTGCAGCCACCGGTGGCGCGTCGCTGATCGTCGGGACACTACTGTTTTCTCTGTGAGCAGCACGGACTCTTCCGCGTACACCTGGCCGCAGATCCTCGGACGTGTCACCGACCGGATCGATCTCACCGTCGACGAGGCGTCGTGGGCGATGAACGAGATCATGAGTGATGCCGCGACCGGCGCGCAGATCGCCGCGTTCGGTGTCGGGGTGAAGATGAAGGGCGCCGCCCCGGCCGAACTACGAGGTCTGGCCTCGGCGATGTTGGCGCACGCAGCGCTGGTCGAAGTGGCGCGGCCGGCGGTGGACATCGTGGGAACCGGCGGGGACCGGTCGCACACGGTGAACATCTCGACGATGACGTCATTGGTCGTGGCAGCCGCGGGCGTCCCCGTCGTCAAGCACGGAAATCGCGCGGCGTCGTCGAAGAGCGGCGGCGCCGACGTGCTCGAGGCTCTCGGTGTCGACATCACCCTCGGTCCCGACGAGGTGGCACGCTGCGTCGAGCAGGTGAACATCGGATTCTGCTTCGCCCCGGTGTTCCACCCGGCATTCCGCTTCACCGGACCGCCGCGCAAACAGATCGGTATCCCGACCGTGTTCAACGTGCTGGGGCCACTGACGAACCCGGCGCGTCCGTCCAGTGGCCTGATCGGATGTGCCTTCGCCGACCTCGCGCCGGTACTGGCTCAGGCGTTCGCCGAACGCGGCACATCGGCGCTCGTCGTGCGTGGTGACGACGGACTCGACGAGCTGACCACCACGACCACCTCGACGGTGTGGCAGGTCGTCGACGGCCACGTCACCCGCCTCGCACTCGATCCCACAGAGCTCGGGATGGCCCGGGTCGAGCTGGCCGCGCTACAGGGTGGCGACGCCGAGGTCAACGCCGGCATCGCCCGCGAGTTGTTCGCCGGGACCCGCGGTCCGGTGCGGGATGCGGTCCTGCTCAACGCTGCGGCCGCCCTGGTCGCGTTCGAACAGCGGGCCGTTCTCACCGACGGTGAGCTGGTGGACGCCATGCGGACGGCGATGACCCGTGCGGCCGCGGTGATCGACAACGGCGAGGTCGCCCGGCTGCTCGACCGCTGGGCGTCGGTGAGCGCCGAACTCGCCGCCGCACGCTGACCGTCCTCGGGACGCTCACTCCTCGCCGATGGAGAACCCGCCCTCCACATCCGACCGTGAATAGCTGCGGAACGCGATATGCGTCGCGCTGTGGGTCACCCCGGGCAGCCGATTGATCTTGCCGGTGACGACATCGGCGATCTGGTCGTGATCGCGCACCTTGATCTTCGCGATCAGATCCACGTCCCCGGCACACGAGTAGACCTCCGAGACCCCGGGGATGTCGGCCACTGCCTGCGCGGTCTCCGGGATCTGGTGGACGTCGGCGTGGATCAGGACGATGGCGGTGATCATGGTTGACACAGTAGTGCGGCACCGCGCGTCAGCTGACGGCATTGTTCGGGGCGTCAGCTGACGGCGTTGTTTGAGGCGTCAGCTGACGGCGTTGTTTGAGGCGTCAGCTGACGGCGTTGTTTGAGGCGTCAGCTGACGCGGCGGCGCGACTCACGTGCATCGTGGGCGGTGCGCGACCAGGACGACCATCGTTGCGCACACGCGCCCGGTAGGGCGAACGCCTCGCTGGCGGCGACGATGCGCCCGCCGGGCTCGGTGATCCAGCGGTAGAGCAGCGCGGTTTCCTCGGCGGGCGCACCGAAGAGCGGTCCGACGCCCGGCAGCACCGTCTCGGCGGCCGCCACGAGGGTGTCGACCACCGGCATCGGCGCCACGCCGCGCCGGGCGACGCCGGCCCCGGCGAGACGCCCGTGCCGGATCACCGCCAGCTCCCAACCGTGATGATTGTCCGGCCGGGCCACCACCAGTTCGGCGATCCGGCTCAGCGCCGACAGTCGCTGGCATCGCGCCAGCAGGTCGATGGTCGCCGACAGCCGGTCGCGGTGACGGGCGGCGCTCTCGAACATCTGCATCTCGGACAGGTGCGCCAGCCGATCGGTGAGTGTGCGCAGCACCACGTCGGAGTCGCCGATCATCAGTTCGCGGACAGCCGATGCCCGTGGCAGATAGTCGGGGAGGGTCAGGGGCCGGTCGGAAGCGGCGTGGCAGCCTCCGATGCGTGGCCCGCCGACCGCCTCCGACCGGCACCAGTGGTGTGACGCGGACCCGGAGCGGGTCGTGCAACTACGCAGACCGGCGGCCTGGGCGACCATGTCGGCAATGGTGGCGGCGGTCGTGCGATTGCCGATGGGGCCGATGCTGTCGTCGGTGGGGGTGCGGGACACCTTCAGCCGTGGAAACCGCTCGGCGGTCAGCACCACCCACCACCCGCGATGGGGTTGCGTGGACCGGCGGTTGTAGGCCGGTGCGTGCGCGGCGAGCAGACGTAGTTCACGGACGCCGGCCTCCAGCCCGTGGGCGCATTCGACGTGATCGACCCTCGTTGCCAGGTCGACCATCTCGCTGATCCGCGGTCGCGGATCGTTGCCGGTGAAGTACGACGACACGCGCCGGCGCAGATCAATCGCAGTACCCACATAGAGCACCTCGTCGGACGGCCCGCGGAACAGGTACACCCCGGGCCGTGCAGGCAGGCCGTGGGCCATCGACCGTTTGGCGCGTAGGCGTGGGTTGGTCCGAGGCAGATATGCGGTCAGCTCGCGGTAGGTCCCGACCCCTTGGTTGCCGACCCGTTCGAGCAGATGGTGGAGCACTTCGACGGTTGCCCGGGCGTCGTCGAGCGCGCGGTGTGTGGGCCGTACCGATACGTCGAACAGGTCGGCCAGCGCGGACAGCCGCACCGACGGGGCCTCCTCCCGGGACAGGATGCGGCGAGCCAACGTGACGGTGCACAAGCTGGCGTGGAATGGCCACTCGATGTCGAGGCGGCGGGCATTGGTACGCAGGAAGCCCATGTCGAAGCGGGCGTTGTGTGCCACCAGGATCGCGCCGCGGGCGAACTCGACGAATGAGGTGAGCACCTCGCCGATCATGGGTGCGTCGGCGACCATGGCCTCGGTGATGCCGGTGAGTGTGACGATCTTCGGCGGGATCGGACATCCGGGGTCGACAAGGGTGGCGAACTCGCCGATCACCTCACCGCCGCGGATCTTCACCGCGCCGATCTCGGTGATCTGGTCCCCGCTCGCACTGCCGCCCGTGGTCTCGAGGTCGACGACGACCATCGTGGTGTCGAACAACGACCGGTCGAAACCGTCGTCCTCGGGCCCACCGTCACCATCCAGATCGGCGAAGGTGAGTTGTCCGTCGTCCATCGCCATCACACCCACCAGACGAACACTAGTTCGATGCAACGACAGATACTGGTGTGACAGGCGGGAAGGGTGGGTTTCGTGTCCTGCGGACGGAGTCTGTCGGTGGTCGTTCCTAGGCTTCTCCGCAAGCGGCGAATCGTGTCGGAGTCCGCTTCGGCACGCGTCGACACCCCGACAGCACTCAAGTGAGATGGAGATCACAGATGTACGTTGACTGCCAGTCCTGCCCGGGTCGTCCGGTCGCTTGCGACGGATGCATGATGCAGGTGCTGTTCGATGCTCCCAACTGCGAAAACCCAGTGGATCAAGGTGGAGAAAAGGTTACGGAACCGGGGCCTTCGGCAGACGCCGCGATCGATGCCGCGATCGATGTCTTCGTGGATGCTGCAATGGCCACCAGAGCCTCTGCAGTATCTGCAAGGGCGGGTAAAAGTACTGCTCACGGCGGTTTTTCGGGACGACCGCTACGGATCCTGCGGGCCGGCTGAGGATTCGGCGCCGGGGCGGTCGCCGACCATCGGTGGACAGACCCGCATCCGATTTCGTAACCTTTCCGAGACCTTTCAGAGCGTCCCGCTCCAACAGGAGTGGTCTGGATTGGTCACCGCTCAATCGCCCTCTGGGCGAACCGGGGAACCATCAGTTTCGGAGCGATCCGAATTGGGGTGAATCGCGCATGCCCGGCGACGTTGTGTGTCGTCGGTCCGCGCGTAGGGCCAGTCTTCCGGCCCGAATCCGACAGCTAACCCGGTCGGCGGTCGAAGGGAGAGCAAGGAGAAGTCGCTTCGTGGCGAAACATCGTTTGGAGCAGCCCAACCGGGGTAGCAAGGTGGCCAAGCGCGCGGTTGTGGCCGGGTCGATCACCGTCGGCTCACTCGCCGCTGCGGCAGGTCCCGCGCTCGCGGCGCCCGTGCACGTGCCGAACATCGGCAATTTTGAACTTCCTGGGGTCGACAGCAAGCAGATCCCCCAGCAATTCCAGGAGCCTCAGGCCGCTGCGCCGGCGGCCACCCCGGTCGCCAAGTCCCCGGGCGCCAGTGTCGAGATCCCGAACATCGGCACCTTCACGGTCCCGGGTCTCAACAACGACCAGATCCCGCAGCAGTTCCGGCCCAAGGGTGGCGGCGGCGGAATCCTCGGCGTGCAGCCGACCGTGGCACAGAAGGCCGTCAGCAACGCCGAGAGCAAGATCGGTTCGCCGTATTCCTACGGCGCTGCCGGGCCCAACGCGTTCGACTGCTCGGGCCTCGTCTACTGGTCCTACAAAAAGGCCGGCAAGACCATTCCTCGCGACAGCTACGGACAGCTCGGCGGAGGCACCCCGGTCGCCTCGATCGCCCAGGCCAAGCCAGGCGACGTGCTGATCTTCAACGGCGGCGGCCACGCCGGAATCTACGCGGGCAACGGCAAGTTCGTGCACTCGTCGACCTACGGCACCCCGGTGAAGAAGGACAACGTCGGCGACTGGTCGCTGACCGGAATCCGTCGTTACTGAGCGCAGTCGCAGCACGATGTGAGTTTTGTCGGGCGGATCACGTGAGCACGTGATCCGCCCGACACATCGCCCGGGCGGTGGTTGCCGCAGTCGCGGCGGCTTCTCCGGCGATGTGGGGGAAATGGTGGTGAACAGGTGACAGCCGTGGTTTCGGGACGGCATGCGGCAGACAGACGACCCGTGCCGGTATTGCTCGGCACGGCGGTCCTCGCGCTGGCAATGGTGTTCGGGCAGTTGGGTGCTGCCCTGCAGGTCGGTACTGCGTCGGCTGCCCCGGTTCGCACTCCTGACCAGCTCCTCACCGAATACCAGAAGCTGAGCGACGACGCCGAGAAGTCGGCCGAGGCGATGCACAACGCGCAGATCGAATACGACAAGCAACGACGCATCGTGGCCCAGGCGAGGGAGGCGTCGGTCGCGGCGGATCGGACACTAGCCTCCACACAGCAGCGCCTGGAGAACTATCAGACGCGCGTCGACTCGGTGGTACGTGCCAGCTACAAAGGCGCCCGGGTGAATCGGCTCTACGCCGTCCTGGTCAGTGACTCCCCGCAGGCCCTGCTCGACCAGATGTCCGGTCTGGAGCTCATCTCACGACAGTCCGCGGCGGATCTCCAGGGCCTGAAGAACGCCCGCGCCAAGACCACCGAGGCCAAGGCCGCGGCGGACAAGACCGCGGCCGACGCGACCGCCGCGGTGGCGGCGGCGGAGAAGACCCGCGGGGAACTACAGGCCGAACAGGCGAATCTGCAGCTGCAGGCAGTGCAGATCCGAGCCGTCTACGAATCGATGACCGGCAAGCAGCTCGCCGCCCTGCGGGGACCCGATTTCGACTTCGACCCCCGGCTCGTCCCGAAGGGGACCTCGTCGGCTCTCATCGCCGTGCAGGCTGCGCTCACCCGGATCGGTGACCCGTACGTGTGGGGTGCGACCGGGCCCAGCTCCTTCGACTGCTCGGGTCTGATGGTGTGGGCCTATCGGCAGGCCGGGATGACCCTGCCCCGGTCGAGCCAGGCGCAGAGCGGGGCGGGTCAGCACGTCGATCGACAGAACCTGAAGCCCGGTGACCTGATCATCTATTACTCGGACGCCCATCACGTGGGTATGTACGTCGGCGACGGCTACGTGATCCACGCCTCGACGTTCGGCGTGCCGGTGAAGGTCGTGCCCATCGACGAGGCCGGCCCGTACAACACCGCCCGTCGGTACTGAGTGACGACACCGACGGACGGATGCCGGTGATCGGCGACGACACGCGTCGGCGGGCTCCGGCCCGTCGCGGGGCCGGTATCACGGCGCTGGCCGCCATCATGCTCGCCGCGGTGGTGGCCGGTTGTGCATCCCCGGTCGAACCGGCGGCGTCATCGTCATCGAGCCGCGCGACGACCACCACGACGCCGGTCAACGTCTACGAACAACAACGCGCGAGCGGCGTGCAACGAACCCTCGACGAACTCAGCACGGCTCTGCGCGACGGTGACGCGAATCGTGTGGACGCTCTCCTCGATGCGGCCACTGCGCCAGCATTCCGCGCCCGGATGCGGGACACCGCGGTCAATTTCTCCGGGAGCGCGGTGCGCGCGGAGGCCGCTTCGCGGTCGACCACGCCGACCACCCCGGCGACCGCCTCCCGCGCGCCGAGTTCCCCGTCCCGCTCCCGCATCGCACGACCGAGCGGGTCGCCCACCACGTCGGCGCCGGTTCCGCCGCGGGGTACTGCGCTGCGCCTCGACGACTTCCGGTACCAGGTCGCCCCCACCACCGAAGCCGAGATCCTGGTGCCGCCCGACCTTCAGCAGCGACTCGACGAGCAGGGGAGTTCGGACTCCTGGGTGGCGCCGATCGAACTGCGCTATGCGCTCGGCGGCGCGAGCACCCCGGGAGTCGACGAACCGGACGTCGTCGTGGACATGCAGCTGGTGATGGCGCGTTACGGCGATGACTGGACGGTGGTCGGCGATGCGTCGGCGATCGGTGGCGATCCGGCGCCCACCCAGTTGTGGGATCTGCCGGGCCTCGGGGCCACCGACGTGTCGACAGCGGGCGGCACGTCGGTGATCGCCTCGTATCCGGACACCGCTGTGGTGGTCGAGCGCGCACGTGAACTCGTCCCCGGGTCGGTCGACGCGGTGACGGCGTTCTGGGGCGACGACTGGCCGCGCCGGGCGGTGCTGGTGGCGACGGCGCGCCCGGCCGAGTTCTCCGCGCTGGCGCGCAGCGCCGGGACCGACGTCGCCGCAGCCGCCGCGGCGACCGTCTACAGTCGTGTCGACAGCGACGACGATGTGGCGGTGGGTCAGCGGGTGGTTCTCACACCGAGTGCCGCACGGTTCTCCGCCGCCGCCCTCGGCGTGGTGTTGCGCCATGAGCTGACACATGTCGCGGCGCGTGTCGTCACCGCGGCGGGCGCGCCGCTGTGGATCACCGAAGGGGTGCCGGAATATGTCGGGCGCAAGGGGACATATGTGCGGTTCGCCGATGCCGCACCCGATCTCGCGGTCGCGGTCGACGCCGGTCAACTCCCCACCGATCTGCCTGCCGACGCCGACTTCGCTGTCGACTCCGACACGGCGCGGATCGCGTATCAGTCCGCGTGGTCGGTGGCTGCCTACGTTGCCGACCGCTTCGGCGAGGACCGGCTGCGCGAGCTCTACCTCGGCGTCGCGGCCACCGACGACCCGGCACGTCAGGGTGAGGCGATCGCGGACGCACTGGGGATCTCCCGTGCCGAACTCGTCGCGGGGTGGCGACGCTGGCTGACCACGCAGGTGCGCTGATGCGCCGGACCTTGTTGGTGACCAACGATTTCCCGCCTCGGCCGGGCGGAATCCAGTCGTATCTGCAGAATCTGGTGGATCTGCTGCCGCCCGACGAGGTGGTGGTCTACGCGCCACGATGGCGGGGCCACGAGGAGTTCGACGCCGCGCAGCCCTACACCGTGGTCCGTCACCCGACGACGTTGATGTTGCCGACCCCGGCCGTGGCGCGACGCGCCGCCCGCCTCATCGCGGCCCACGACATCTCGACGGTCTGGTTCGGTGCCGCCGCGCCGTTGGCCACACTTGCGCCCGCGATGCGGCGAGCGGGGGCACACCGTGTCGTCGCGAGCACCCACGGTCACGAAGTGGGTTGGTCGATGCTGCCGGTCGCCCGGCAGGTACTGACCTACATCGGTCGGCACACCGACGCGGTGACCTTTGTGAGTCGTTATACGCGTGGTCGTTTCGCGGCTGCCTTCGGCGCGCACGCCGCGCTCGAGTACCTGCCGCCGGGAGTGGACACTGATCGCTTCGCACCCGATCCCGATGCGCGCCGGCGCCTGCGTGAGCAGCTCGGCCTGGGTGATCGGCCCACGGTGCTGTGTCTGTCGCGCCTGGTGCCGCGCAAGGGGCAGGACGTCCTGATCCGGGCGTTGCCGTTGATCCGCCGCGAGGTCGGTGACGTGGCGCTCGTGGTCGTCGGCGGCGGCCCGCACGCCGAGACCCTGCATCGCCTCGCGGCGGACAACGCGGTCGCCGAGCACGTCGTGTTCACCGGGTCGGTGCCGTCGGCGGAACTGCCGGACTATCACAACATTGCCGACGTCTTCGCGATGCCGGCCCGCACCCGCGGCGGTGGGCTCGACGTGGAGGGTCTGGGCATCGTCTACCTGGAGGCCTCGGCGACCGGAGTCCCGGTGGTGGCCGGACAGTCCGGAGGCGCCCCCGAGACCGTGGTGGAAGGTGTGACCGGCACCGTGGTGGACGGAACCGACATCGATGCCGTGGCGCTCGCGATCACCGCTATTCTCCGCGACCCCTCCGCCGCTGCCGAGATGGGCGCCAACGGACGCGAGCACATCCTCGAGTCGTGGCAGTGGCGCACCATCGCGGCCCGGCTGCGGCAGATCCTCTGACGCGATCTACCTCGCGTAGATCGCGTCGATGTCGTCGGAGTACTTGTCGACCACCACATTCCGCTTGACCTTCAGCGTCGGCGTCATCTCGCCGGACTCCTCGGTGAAGTCGACGGCGAGCACCCGGAACTTCTTGATCGCCTCGGCATGGGAGACGGTCTCGTTGGCGGCATCGATCGCGCTCTGGATCTCGGCCCGCAACTCCGGGTCGTCGGCGAGATCCTCCACGGTGGCGTCGGCGGGTTTGCCGTTGCGTTCCTTCCAGCCGCCGAACGCCTCGGGGTCGATCGTGATCAGCGCGGCGATGAACGGTTTCGCGTCGCCGATGACGAGCGCCTGCGAGATGAGGCCGTTGGCCCGGATGATGTCCTCGAGACCCGCGGGTGACACGTTCTTGCCGCCGGCGGTGACGATGAGTTCTTTCTTCCGGCCGGTGATGGTGAGGTAACCGTCGTCGTCGAGGGTTCCGAGATCACCGGTGTGGAACCAGCCGTCGGTCACCGCGGTCGCCGTCGCCTCCCGATTCCGCCAGTACTCGGCGAAGACCACACCACCCGACAACATCACCTCGCCGTCGTCGGCGATCCGTACACTGTTGCCCGGCAAAGGTTTTCCGACGGTGCCGACTTTCACCGCGCCTGGGGTGTTGACGCTGAACGCCGCCGTGGTCTCGGTGAGCCCGTACCCCTCGTACACCGGGATCCCGATGCCACGGAAGAAGTGGCCGAGGCGCGCACCCAGCGGTGCGCCGCCCGAGATCGCGGCCTCGCATCGTCCACCCAGTGCCGCGCGCAGTTTTCCGTAGACGAGACGATCGAACACCGCATGCTTGACTCGGAGAACCAGTCCGACCGAGCCGCGCTCGGTGGCCGACGAGTACTCGATCGCGGCCTCGGCGGCCAGGTCGAAGATCTTGCCCTTGCCGCTGTCGTGGGCGGACTGCCGGGCGGTGTTGTAGACCTTCTCGAACACGCGTGGCACCGAGAGGATCACCGATGGCCGGAATGTCGCGAACTCGGCGACCAGGGTGCGGGTGTCGGCATGGTGTCCGACCTCCACACCGGCCTCGATGGCCACCAAGGTGATGGCACGGGCGAGCACATGAGCCAGCGGCAGGAACATCAGCATGCGCTTGTCGGGGCCCAACAGCGTGCTCATCGGGCTCTCCAGGACCCCGTGGACCTCGGAGAGCATGTTGGCATGGGTCAGTTCGCATCCCTTGGGGCGACCGGTGGTACCCGAGGTGTAGATGAGCGTGGCCGGATCGGCGGCCCGCAGCGAGGCGCGACGCGTCAGCACCTCGTTGTCGGGGACGCCGGCGCCCGCCGCGGTGAGGTGTGCGATCGCACCGTCACCGGCGGAGGTGTCGATCTGGAACACCTCGACCGGGTCCAGGCCGTCGATCGTATCGACGATCCGGCGATGGCCGTCATCCTCGACGACGATCGCCATGGCGCCCGAGTCGCGCATGATCCATTCGATCTGCGGTCCCGAGGAGGAGTCGTAGATCGGCACCGTGATGGCGCCGGCCGACCAGATCGCGAAATCGATCAGATTCCATTCCAGCCGGGTGCGGCAGAGCAGCCCGACTCGATCCCCGGGGGCCACGCCTGCGGCGATCAAACCCTTGGCGATGGCGGTGATCTGGGTCGCGGCCTCGGTGGCGGTCACCGACTGCCAGCCGGCGTCCACCTTGCGTCGGAACACCACCTTGTCCGGTTCGCGATCGGCGATCCGGAAGATGATGTCCGTGCAGTCGGCGTTCGCCGGGATGGAGAATCGCGCTGGGATGCTCAACTCGGGCATCAGGCCACCTTTCCGCCTCGGTTCCACAGCGATGGTAGTCCTGCCACCGCGCAAACCGTACGCGCGTCCCGTCGGTCTGCTGTCGCGGGCCGTCCCGAGTATGTGAAGCTAGTGAGCGTGACGAGCATTCAGGTGGCCGACGAGACCTTCGTCGCGGCGGCTCCGTCGCTGGCCGCGGAGGTGGTCGGCGATCGGGGCAACTGGCGTCGGTGGTGGCCCGATCTCCGACTCGGCGTCACCGAGCAGCGGGGTGCCCAGGGAGTGCGGTGGACGGTCGACGGTCCGCTCACCGGCAGCATGGAGATCTGGTGTGAACCGGTTCTGGACGGCTTCATCCTGCACTACTTCCTGCACGCCGAACCGGTGACCCGAAGGGCCACTACCTCGCGAGGTGGTGCCGGTGCGGTCGCCGACGAGAATCGGCGGCGCCGCGCCGCCGGCAAGGTGATGTCCTTTGAGGTGAAGGCGCGCCTGGAGGCCGAACGTGTGGTCGGGGGGCCGGCCGTCGCGGACCCCGATGCCGTGTCGGCCACCTCGAGCGTGCCGGCCACGAAAGGGGTGCGGTGATGGCCGACCACACCGAGCGCACCATCGTGATCAACGCCGATGCGTCCGACATCATGGCCGTGATCGCGGATTTCGATCACTATCCCGACTGGGTGTCTGCGGCACGCGATGTCGAGGTCACCGAGGTCGGTGACGACGGGCGAGCTCGCGTGGTGCGCTTCGTCCTCGATGCCGGCGTGCTACAGGACACCTACGTGCTGACCTACGACTGGGATCCGGACGGACGGACGGTGGCGTGGACCTTGGTCAGCAGTGACCTGCAACGCGACCAGCGTGGGCGATATGTTCTGTCGCAGCAGGTTCCGGGTTCCACCAAGGTGACCTACGAGCTCATGGTGGATCTGCTGGTGCCGATGATCGCGCAGCTCAAACGGCGTGCGGAGAAGGCCATCACCGAGGCCGCACTGAACGACTTGAAGAAGAGGGTCGAAGGCTGATCGATCTCACGCCCATCCATGTGGTGATCGGGCCGGGTGGCGCCGGGGTCTCGGTGACCGCGGCCTCTGGTGCGCTCGGCCGCGCCCGAGGACGCCAGGACCGATCCCGAACCCGAGGCGCCGGAACCGCTCTCGTACCAGAGCGGGACACGCTGCTGATCACCGTCGACCGGTTGTCGCCGACCGCATCGCTGTTCGGCGTCTACCGCACGTCCACGGAGCCGGTGGCAGTGTCGTCGCGGTTGCACTTGTTGTCGCTGGATCGGCTCACCCTGCTGGAGCGGTCGTGGTCCGATTTCACCGCCGTGCTGTCGGAGACGGTGGCCCGTTCCCGGGTGTCGCTGCCGGGGCTCGGGGTGGCATCGGAGATCTCGGCGGGTGAACTCGCCGCCTTACCGGGCATCGAGGATTTTCTGCTTCTGCGGCGTATCCGCGACGAAGCGATCAGCGGCGCCTGGCGACGGATCGTCGTCGACGTCTCGGGTCTCGGTGATCCGTTCGAGTTCCTGCGCGCCGCGTCGGTGCTGAGTCAGGCCCTGAATCGATTGTGGCCCCGCCACCGTCGGTTGGCTGCTGCCGCCGAACGGCCGGTGCTCGCCCAGCTGACCGCGGCCGTCGACGCCATCGATCGGGACTGTCTGGACATCGCCGAACTGACGACGGATGCGCACAGTGTGGCGGTCCATCTCGTGGTCGGCACCGACGATCGTGCCGAACGGCTGCTCCCGGCCTTCCTTGCGAATGTCGATCTGATGGGGCTGGCGCTGCGCTCGGTGATCGTCAACCGCGGGGTCGGTGACGGTTGTGACGACCGCGTGGCGCGCCTACGGTCGGTGGTGCAGCACGACGACAGCGGTGTCGAGGTGATCGACATCGACCGCGTCGACGAGTCGATCGATCGGGCGGCCCGGCTTCGGCGGGTCGATGTCGGGTTCGCGATTCCCGACGGGCGGCGGTGTGGCACCGGCGCCGCGCGGGTGGCCGAGGTGGACACCGACGGCGACGAGGCTGCCGTCGGCCATGACCGGATGTTCGAACTCGTGTGGCGGCAACGGCTTCCCGAACCCGACACCTTGCAGCTCGGACGATCCGGTGACGACCTGCTCGTCACCGTCGGTGGATTCCGCCATCCGGTCCGATTGCCGTCGGTGCTGCGGCGATGCGTGGTGGTGGACGCGGCCTGGGACGGCGCAGAGCTCGTCGTTCGGTTCGTCCCGGACCCGAAACTGTGGCCGAAAGGCCGCTGACGTCGCCATTCGCATCACACACGTCGGCCCGGCCGACGTCGCGTACACTACTGCCGAGCCGGACAGGGGGAGCTGCCCAGATGACCTCGGACGACACGACCGGGCGCGGCGACGACAACGTCGCAGGCCACTCGCGTGGTCCCGGCGGCGACCCGTTGCGTGACTTCCTCCTCGGACTGGCAGCCCAGATCGATCAGCTCGCCGCGATGTTCGGTGGCCCGGGGCCACGTCACTCGACCGGGACGGGTCGACAGCGGGCAGGCACGTCCGACGCGGCCGCCGACGTCGCGGATCTCGTCGATCTGTCCGGCGAGATCACCTCGTTGCTCGCCGAGCTCGGTGACCTGCTCGCCCGGCTGATCGCGGCACTGATCGCGGTGCTGGAGGCGATTGCGCGGGCGTTGCGGTCGACCCCGCCGACGGGTCCCCGTGCCGGCAACGGCTATCAGCAGATCGCGGTGCGCATCGACACCCGCCGCCCGTCCGACGTCGGCCGCCCACAGCCCGAAGGCGAGGACTGATGGGGGACTTGACGATCGGTATCGATATCGGTGGTACGAGCGTGCGTGCGTCGGTGGTCGACGACCGTGGGACGATGCTCGACACGTTGCGCGCGGCGACCCCGCCGACCGCGCAGGCGCTCGAACACTGTCTGGACCGACTGGTGGGCGAGCTGACCTCACGCTGGGCCGCCAAGGCGGTCGGCCTCGCCATCGCCGGTTTCCTCACCCCCGACCGCCGGGTGATCCGGTTCGCCCCGCATCTGCCGTGGCGCGAGGCCACGGTCGCCGAGGACATGACGGCCCGGATCGGTATTCCGGTGTTCGCCGAGCACGACGCCAACGCCGCGGCCGTCGCCGAACGGCGTTTCGGCGCCGCCTCGGGTGGCCGGAACTCGCTCGTGCTGGCCATCGGTACCGGTATCGGCGCCGGTCTGCTGTTGGACGGACACATCTACCGGGGCAGCTTCGGCGTGGCGCCCGAACTCGGCCACCTCACGGTGGTCCCGGATGGCCGTCCGTGCTCCTGCGGCAAGCTCGGATGCTGGGAAAGGTATTGTAGCGGAACGGCTTTGGTCGACAACGTGCTCGAGTTGCTCGCCGACGGGGATTGGGGGCGCAGCCAGCTCGCCGCCGACGTCGCCGCCGATCCGGATGCGCTGACCGGACGTCGCGTGGCCGGCGCCGCCGCCGACGGCGACGCCGTCGCAGTGGCCGCCTTCGCGCAGTTCGCCGCGTCGCTGGGGCAGGGGCTCGCGATGGTCGCCGACATCTTCGACCCCGATCTGATCGTGCTGGCCGGCGGAGTGGGCGCGGCTTCCGGGCTGTTCCTCGATGAGGCGCGCGAGCATTACGCCCGGTTGGTGACAGGCGCCGGCCACCGGCAGCTGGCGCGGATTCGCGGCACCCAATTGGGTGAGAGCGCCGGCGTGGTGGGCGCTGCGGAAGTCGCGCGACAGGCCATCACTGCGCCTCTCGGCGCGCTGCGCACCCGAAGCTGAGGGTGTGTATCGTTTCTGCGGGTGTCGATGGCCGCGATGCGTCCGCGGATATCGACCCTGTGGGTCAGGTCTCGGCGGGTAGTGTCTGAGGCGGCGGCGATTGACGAGGTTCGGAGTCATCGATGTGGTATTACACATTCAAGTACGTGCTGCTCGGGCCGATTCTGCGAGTCCTCGGCAGGCCGAAGATCGAGGGGCTGGAGAACATTCCGGAGCGCGGGCCGGCGATCTTGGCCAGCAACCATCTCGCCGTGATGGACAGCTTCTATCTGCCGCTGATGGTGCGCCGTCGCATCTACTTCCTCGCCAAGAGTGAGTACTTCACCGGTACCGGTGCCAAGGGCGCATTCCAGCGCTGGTTCTTCTCGGCCGTCGGTCAGATTCCGATCGACCGTTCCGGCGCCGAAGCGGCCGCGGGTGCGCTGACCGCGGCCCGACGGCAACTCGAGGCCGGCAAGCTGATGGGCATGTACCCGGAGGGCACCCGTTCTCCCGACGGCCGGCTCTACAAGGGCAAGACGGGTCTGGCCCGGGTGGCCCTGGACACCGGTGTCCCGGTGATCCCGGTCGCGATGATCAACACCGAGAAGCTCAATCCGCCCGGGACCGTCATCCCGCGACCGGCCCGCATCGTCGTGAAGATCGGCAAGCCGCTCGATTTCGCACGCTATGAGGGGATGCAGGGCAACCGCTTCATCGAGCGCGCCATCACCGACGAGATCATGTACGAGCTCATGCAGCTGTCCGGGCAGCAGTACGTCGACATCTACGCGGCGTCACTCAAGAACAAGCGCGCCACACCGGCCGAGCCGGCCGCGGCGTGACCGTCAACCCCTGAGCGTCAGGACGCGCCCCTCGCGCCGAGGCCGGCCGGCATCGGCGGTTCGACGTTCGGGCCACTGCGGCGGCAGCAGCGACACGACCAGCAGGAGTCCGAGTCCCCACAGGGTGTAGGCGTTGCCCACCAGATGATCGATGACCGACCACTGTCGGACCGTCGGTGACAAGAACTGGAACGGCCCGAGCGCGAAGATGATGACCCCGGTCGACGCCACCGCCGCATGTGCCAGCTGAACGCGACGGTCGCTGCTACGCGCCGCGATGACCGCGGTGACGAGGATCGTCGGCATTGCCCAGACCCAGTGGTGGGCCCAGGATGTCGGCGAGACCAGCAGACCCCAGGTCGCGGCAACGCAGGTGACCAGGACGGCCGCGATGCCCGCTGAACCGGGCGCCGACGGCGCGGTCGGGCCGCGTAGCGTCCGGAAGGCCGTCACCGGCAGGCACGCCCGCCCGGCGACGACGGCCAGCGCCGTGACCACCACCGAACTGGCCACCCACAGCAGCTGTTCGGTCATCTCCGCGTTGGGCACCAGCCGGATCCACAGCGCATTGATGTTCTGGTTGATGCGACCGGCCGGGTCGCCGATGCGGGTGGTGTGGAACAGGGTGTGCGTCCAATAGGTCAGCGAATCGGCGGGTAGCCAGATCCAGGCCAGTACTCCCGCGCCGACGAAGGTGCTGCCCGCGACGGCCGCCGAGCGCCACCTACGGGCGAACAGGAAGACCGCGATGAACACCAGCGGGGTGAGTTTCACCGCAGCCGCCAGGCCGGTGAGCACACCCTGCAACGGTCCGGCCGGGCGCGCACGACCACGGCCCACCACGAAGACGTCGACGATGATCAGGGTCATCAACACGATGTTGATCTGTCCGAAGCCGAGGGTCATCCACAACGGGTTGGACCAGACGGCGAGCCCGCCGGCGATCAGCGCGATCCACCACCGGTTGGCGGGTGTCCCCACCGACAGCACCGAGAAGAAGATGTGTGCGCAGATGACGACCAACACCGCGGTCAGTACCGACATCAGGAGTCCGGCGAGACCCAGACCGAGCAGGCCGAGCGGCACGAATCCGATTGCCGCGAAGGGTGGATAGGTGAACGGCAGCCAGATGCCGTCGCTGGTGAAGGGCATCGAACCGTCTGCGTAGAGGCTCTGGCCCTGCTGCCAGATCTGCGCGCCCAACCGGTAGACATCGAGGTCGATGCGGGTGCGGGTCCCGAAACTCGAGGTGAACGGGATACCGACGATCTGCAGTGTCACCGAGGCCGCGAAGGCCATCGCGATCACCACGCGGACGCGGACCGACGGCAGCCATCGGTGCAGCCGGGCGTCGGCCTCGGACAGGACAGTCATGGTCTCGGCGCTTCTCCGCTCACGAGGGTGTGAATACTGGTGGCCATGCGGTACTTCTACGACTCGGAGTTTATCGAGGACGGCACCACCATCGAACTCATCTCGATCGGTGTCGTTGCCGAGGACGGTCGGGAATTCTACGCGGTCTCCACGGAGTTCGATCCGGGGCGGGCGGGGGACTGGGTACGAGCCAACGTGTTGCCCAAGCTGCCGTCGCCCGCATCCCCGGCCTGGCGCGGCCGGCGGCAGATCCGCGAGGACCTGCTCGCGTTCCTCACCGAAGCCGACGATGAGGTGGAGCTGTGGGCATGGGTGGGTGCCTATGACCACGTTGTGCTGTGTCAGCTGTGGGGGCCGATGACCGCGCTGCCCCGGGCGATGCCCCGCTTCACCCGCGAACTGCGACAGCACTGGGAGGCGGCCGGCCGGCCCAACCTGCCGCCCTCGCCCCGCGACGCCCACGATGCGCTGACCGACGCTCGGCACAATCTGCGTCGCTGGCAGGTCATCGAACAGTCCAGGCGCTGAGAACCGGCGGACCGCGGTGGCAGCCCCTCGACCGGGCATCTCGACGATTCCACTACCCTGTATCCGTGGTGACCAACTGGACCGTAGACGTTCCGATCGAAGATCTCCCGGAGCTCCCGCCGCTGCCCGGCGACCTGCAGGCCCGGTTCGACGATGCCATCGCCCGCCCGGCGCTCCAGCAGCCCAGCTGGCCCGCCGGTGAGGCCCGCAAGATGCGCACCGTCCTGGAAAGTGTCCCGCCCATCTGCATGCCCGTCGAGGTTCAGGCCCTGTCCGCGCAGCTCGCCGAGGTCGCCGAGGGGCGGGCGTTCCTGCTGCAGGGCGGTGACTGTGCCGAGACGTTCGTCGACAACACCGAACCGCACATCAAGGGCAACATCCGGACCCTGCTGCAGATGGCGGTCGTGCTGACCTACGGCGCCAGCATGCCGGTGGTGAAGGTTGCGCGGATCGCCGGTCAGTACGCCAAACCGCGGTCCTCGGACACCGATGCCCTCGGATTGCTGTCCTATCGCGGCGACATGATCAACGGTTTCGTCGCCGACGAGGCGGCGCGGATTCACGACCCGTCGCGGCTGGTGCGTGCTTACGCCAATGCGGCTGCGGCGATGAATCTGGTTCGCGCTCTCACGGGTTCGGAAGCCGACCTGCGTCGTGTGCATCTGTGGAACCGGGAATTCGTCCGGACCTCGCCCGCCGGCGCCCGCTACGAGGCCCTGGCGTCGGAGATCGACCGCGGTTTGCGGTTCATGGATGCGTGCGGCGTGACGGACTCCAAACTGGATTCGGCGTCCATCTTCGCGTCACACGAGGCGCTGGTCATCGACTACGAGCGGGCGATGCTGCGGCTGGCCGACGATCCCGACAACCCGGACGAGAAGGTCCTCTACGACCTGTCGGCGCACTTTCTGTGGATCGGGGAGCGCACCCGTCAGCTCGACGGGGCGCATGTCGCGCTGGCCGAACTCATCCACAATCCAATCGGCGTGAAGATCGGGCCGACCACCACCCCGGAGCAGGCCGTCGAATACGTGGAACGGCTCGACCCGCACAATCGGCCCGGCCGATTGACCCTGGTGTCGCGAATGGGCAACAACAAGGTGCGTGAGGTGCTGCCGGCGATCATCTCCGCGGTGGAGGCGACCGGACACAAGGTGATCTGGCAGTGCGATCCGATGCACGGCAACACCCACGAATCGTCCACCGGCTACAAGACCCGGCACTTCGACCGGGTGGTCGATGAGGTCCAGGGCTTCTTCGAGGTGCACCGGGCACTGGGCACCCACCCGGGTGGCGTGCACATCGAGCTGACCGGTGAGGACGTCACCGAATGTCTCGGTGGTGCCCAGGACATCTCGGATCTGGACCTGGCCGGCCGCTACGAGACCGCCTGCGATCCGCGGCTCAACACCCAGCAGTCGCTGGAATTGGCCTTCCTGGTGGCAGAGATGTTGCGCGGCTGACAGACCGGCGTCAGATCAGGAAGGTCTGGCCCGCCCACCACGCGGTGGCGCCGAGCGCCAGGGCGACGGCGAGGACGAGGCCGATCCAGATGGCCGCGCGCAGCGTCGCGTGGTCGTCCGGATCGGTCGGCAGCTCGCGGGCGGTGCGGGGCGGTGGTGTGGTGCCGTGGGCCGGCGCGATCGGAGCGGCCTGGGACTGGACCCTGGTGTGCTGGTGCGGTTTCTGGGCAGGGGCCGGTGGCGTGGCGGGTGACGAACCTCCCCGCATGCGTGCCATGGTCTCTCGTTCGGCGGAGCGCCGCGGTGCGGGCACGGTGAACGGCGGCAGGTCGAGTTCGTCGGCGGCGGCGAGCAGCGCCCGCTGCATGTCGAAACCGTCCAAGTAACGCTCCGCCGGATTGCGCTCGGTCGCCCGCAACACGATCTCGTCGAACTCCTCGGGCACCCCGTCCACGACGTCGCCGGGCGCCGGAACGTCGTAGCTCAACCGCTGATATGCCAGCGCCAGCGGCGTGTCACCGCGGAATGGCGTTCGGCCGGTAAGCAATTCGAACATCATGACGCCCGTCGAGTAGACGTCGCTGCGCGCGTCGGCGTCGCCGGACTCCACCTGTTCGGGCGACAGGTACGCGGCTGTTCCCAGGATCACGCTCGCCGACGTCACGCCGGCCTCGGCGACCGCACGGACCAGACCGAAGTCGGCGACCTTGACCTCACCACGATCGGAGATCAGGACATTCTCGGGTTTCACATCCCGGTGGACCAGGCCGGCCGCGTGCGCGGTACCCAGTCCGCCGAGTACCGGGTCGGCCACGGCGGTGACGGCATGCGGCGGCATCGGGCCGCGTTCGCGCAGCAATTCGCGCAGGCTGCCGCCCTCGACCAGCTCCATCACGAGGAAGACCGTGCCGTTGTCGATTCCCTGGTCGTAGACGGCGACGAGACCGGGGTGTTTGAGTCCGGCGACGGCCCGCGCCTCGAACTCGAACCGGCGGAGGAACAGCGGGTCACTGCTGTAGCGTTCGTCCATCACCTTGACCGCAACCGAGCGGCCCAGCCGCAGATCGACACCGACATACACCGCCGACATGCCGCCGCGCGCGATCGGCGCGTCGATGCGGTAGCGGTTCTCGAGGGTCGAACCCACGAGAGGATCGGCGGGAGGTGTCACGTAGCCGAATCTACCGGGCGCACGACCGGCGACTCGGGACCGAGCGGGTCGGCGAGCCGGTAGGCTCGCGATGTGGGCTCTCTACCATTGTCCGAGGACAATCTGCCGTCCGATGTCGCCACGCTGACTCTCGACGAGGTGGCCGCGCGACTGCGGGTCTCGCCCAACCGGGTTCGGACCCTCATCCGAGATCACCACCTGCTGGCCGTATCCCGGGCGGGTCAGCCGGTCATCCCGGCGGTCTTCTTCGACGATCTCGGGATCGCCAAACATCTCGGTGGTCTCGTCGAGGTCCTGCTCGATGGCGGGTACTCGCGTAACGATGTGATGAGCTGGCTGTTCACCGTGCAGGACGACCTGGGCCTGCATCCGGCCGAGGCGTTGCACACCCATTCGGCCCGTGAGGTGGTGCGCCGAGCTCAGGCCCAGGCCTTCTGAGCGCTCCAGCACCACTTAGGTCGTCTGGATCACGCTGCGGGGTGCTGGTTCTCGACCATCGGACAGCAGCCTTGGATGCCCGGCCGGTGTTGTCGGGTGGTGTGTCGGACCAGGTGTGTCGGGCTAGGTGTGTCGGGCTAGGTGTGTCGGGCTAGGGGTGCCGGGCTAGGGGTGCCGGCAGTGGAAGTCGCGGTAGAGGTAGATCTTGCCGACGCGGGGGGTGGCAGACGGGCGGCAGGTCCGGTCGTCGGTGGGTGGATGCTCCACGGTGAGTGTGGGGCAGGTGAAGACGTCGATGACGAGGGTGTCTGGTGACGCGATGCTGCCGGGGGCGGCGGCGCCAAGGTTCGTGGTGATGTCGGGCCCGACTCGACGGGTCTCGGGGTCGGGCGTGTGTGGTGCACCGCCCCTCTCGGGGCAGCGGCACTCGGCGCGGTAGCCGTCCCGTGTGGTGTCGCCGGGATCCTGCGGAGTCGGGCGCGAGGGGTCGTCGCTGCACGGTTCGCAGTTGGCCCCGGCGGCATCGGCCGCTGCGGTGCTCGTGGACGCTGCGCTGTCCGGTAGTGCGATCTCCGGCTCCGTGCCGGTCGCTTCGGTGGGCTCGATCGGTTCGCTGGGCGCAGCGGTGCAGGTGTCGTAACCGCATTCGCATTGCAGGTGTGCACCGGGGACGCCGTGGATTTCGGCGAGGGCGACGGCGCGTCGGTGTCCGACGCGGCGGGGGTCGCGGCGGCAGACGCGTTCGTCGAGGAGGTCGGCGATGCGGTGTTGTAGGTGGATGGCGTGTTCGGCGCTCAGGCAGGCCGACATTTCCATGTGGCCGAAGGCTTCTTTGGCGAAGGTGACGTTCTGGAAGGCCTGGGCGACGTCCTCGCGGGCTTGGGCGTGGGCGTCGGGGTCCAGGCTGATCAGTGCGCTGTCGAGTTCGTCGCGTAGCACGGTGTCGGGGGTGGGCCGGTAGGCCAGTTCCAGGGCGATGTCCTCGAAATCGATGGGCGCCTGGGCCGGGTCCTCGAGTGCCTCGTCTGCGACTGCGTCGTCCGGGGAGTCCGGGTGGTCGTCGGTGCCGAGGTTGGGTCGGGGGCCGAGCGCTGCGTCGATGATCTCGTTGATGCGTTCGCGCAGATTGCCTTTGGGCGCGATTTGGGAGCTCTTGGCCAGCTCGGTGACGCGGTGGGTGCTGAAGTCCCCGGCGAGGTAGGCCAACCGGATCTTGGGCAGGTGCGCCAGCATCTGCGCGAGCGAGGACCATTCGCCGGCTTTGCCGCGGGTGATACCCAGTTGCAGGGAGATCTCGCCGATGGCGTGTTTGTGGGCTTTGGTGTGGGAGCGGGAGGTGGCGTGCGGGCCTTGGCCGTTCATGCGGTCGTTGTAGGCGCGGTCGCCGATCATGCCGGCGCCGAGCACGGCTCGTGCCTCGGATTGGCGGCTCAGGCGCAGCATGTCGCGGACGCCGTCGGTGTAGGCCATCTCCTCGGCGACCCCGTCGAGCGGCGCCGACAACACGGTGTCGTCGGCGTCGTGATCGGTGAAGGAGAACACGAAACGACCTCTCGGCGCGGGCATGCGGGTGGGAAACAGGAACTACGGTCAGGCTATCGGGCGGGTACGACAAGAATCGTCGGCCATCGTCTGTCGATCGGCCCGGGTCTCTGCCGCATCGGCGGGTACCGCTCGGAACCAGTCGACCACGCGGCCGATGCGCAGTGGGTCGTGTCTGAGCAACGAGACGGCCGCGAGCGCCGACAAAGCGGTCGCCAGCAGGGTTTCCGGCAATTTGTAGAACAGGATCGAATCGTCGGGCTGGAAGACGATCAACATGAAGGTGGACACGAAGACCACCAGGGCGTGCGCGCGGGGCCGCAGGGTGAACGCCACCGCCAGACCGAGCACCCAGGTGTAATACCAGGGCAGCGTGGACGGTTCGAGCAACAACACCGCGAGCATCGCCCACACCATCGCGGCCATCGCGCGCCGTTCGTCGCGGCGACCCCACCACCACAGTGCGACCAGGATGATCGCCAGCACCACCGCTCCCACGGCCCGGGTCACCGCCAGGACGGGTTGCAGGTTCAGCGCGGTGAAGGGTGCGGCGACCAGTGTCACCACATGTGCGGTGAGGGTGGGCACGGTGAACCAGTTGATGATCCGGTCGGCCCACCCGAGACCGGTGAGCCAGCCCAGACCCAGTCCGAGTGCGGCGGTCCAAACGGTGAACACCGCCACCGGTATCGCGACGACCGCCGCGAACACCCCGACCACGTCGGCGGCCCGTACCGGGCGTCGTGCGCGGATGTGTGCCAACCAGATCCACACCACGAACGGGATCGCGATGCCGGCGGTGACCTTGATCGAGATCGCGAGCCCGAGCACCGCCAGTCCGACCGCATGCCGACCGGTGACGACGAGCGTGACGCCCGCGACCAGGATGCCCATCATGAGCAATTCGACGTGGGTGCCGGCGACGAGATGGATCAGGATCATCGGATTGGCCACCGCCAACCACAGACCGCTCTGCGGTGATGCCGAGAAATGCGCCGCCAGACGGGGAATCGCCCACAGTGCGAGCAACAGTCCGGGAAGGAGGATCAACCGCATCGCATAGACGCCGAGGATCGCGTGGTCGCCGGTGACCTCGGTGACGACCCGGGTGACGCCCACGAAGAACGGACCGTACGGTGCGGTGGTGGACGCCCAGACCTGGGCCATGCTGTCCAGCAGCGGACCGGCGTGGTGGGCGGGCCCGTCGGCGTACGGGTCGAATCCCTCGCGGAATACCGCCCCCTGGCCGAGATAGGCGTATACGTCCCGGCTGTAGACTGGGACCGCGACCGCGAGCGGCGCCGCCCACATCAGCACGCCGGTCCGCATCGCACGGACCGTGGGGACATCGCGGCCCGGCGAAGCGCCGCGGGCGGTGAGAAGGGTGCGTCCGAGCCGCACCCAGGCGATGATCATCGTGGCGACACCGAACCAGAAGACGGTGCCGAACAACGTCTTCCCGTGTCCGTAGGTGATCATCGACAATCCGAGATCCTGCGCGACGGTGTTGTTGCGCGCGATGTCACCGACCCCGAAACTGCCGACACACACCGCGATCGAACCCACCAGACCCAACGCCAGATCGGCGGCGCCCGGACGAGCGAGCGCGCGACGCCAGGCCGAGCCCCCGGCGCCGCCGGCCCGGGCCACGGGATCGGATGGCGTCGCGGGCGCGGTCATGTCGATCGGTGGGAGATGCGGGTGGCGAAGGCGACCAGTTCGGCACGTACGGCGTCGCCGAGGTCGGCCGCGGCGAGCGTGTCGAGCGCCGAGGTGAGCAGTGCCGAGATCCGTTGCTCCATCTCGTCGCGGGCTCCCACGTCGGTCAGGATCGCACGGGCGGTGCCAACCTCGTCGTCGGTGAGCGGTCGGCCCACGCTGTGCCGCAAGGTGTCGGCCACCGCGGGGTCGCGTTCGGCCGCACGCGCCAAGCCGACTGCGAGCAACGCGGTGCGCTTGCCGGCCACCAGGTCATCGCCGGACGGCTTGCCGGTCTGCGCGGGATCGCCGAAGACGCCCAGCAGATCGTCGCGCAATTGGAACGCGATACCGAGGTCGTGTCCGACGGAGCGCAGGTCACCGATGAGGGTCTGCGGCGCACCGGCCAGTGACGCGCCGAGCTCGAGCGGTCGGGCCACGGTGTATGCGGCGGTCTTGAACTCCATCACGCGATAGGCGGCGTCGACCGTGTCGTCGCCGGAAGCCTCGTTGACGATGTCGAGATACTGGCCGCCGAGGACCTCGGTGCGCATCGACGACCACACCTGTCCGACGGCGGCGGGCAGCGGATGCGGCGGTTGGTGGCCGGCCGTGTCGCCGGGCAGATGACCGTGCACCATGTCGTCGGCCCAGGACAGTGCGAGGTCACCCAGCAGGATCGCGGTGGCGACGCCGTGGTGTGCCGCGTCCCCGGCCCAACCGACCCAGCGGTGGCGCTGCTCGAAGTCGCGGTGCACGGTGGCGCGGCCGCGTCGGGTGTCGGATCGGTCGATGATGTCGTCGTGGATCAGGGCGCAGGCCTGAACCAACTCCAGCGCGGCGGCCACCCGCAGCGCATCGGTGTCGTCGGGGACCTCGGACGCGGTGTGCGACGACTTGCCCGCGAGCCAGCCGGCGTAGGCGAAGACCGGTCGCACGCGCTTGCCGCCTCCGAGGACGAACTCGGCCAGCGCTGCGGCTGCCGTCCCGACCTGCGGATCGATCGCGGCCGCCGTCGGGACCGCCTGGGCGAAGAATGCGGCGAGCGCGGAGTCGACAGCAGCCGGGACGTCGTCGAGCCCGGCGGGGATCGGAAGCGCGGAGGTCACCTTGCCAGGCTAGGGCATGGGTTCGGCGACCCGTTGCCCGCCGATAACCGGCGTCGGGTGCCCGGTCCGTACACTGTTCAGGTGACTTCAACCGCCAACCCTGCCCCGTCGATCGTCGAGCGGCTGTCCGCTCCGCACCGCGGTCCGGTCCCGTTCTCGGTGGAGTTCTTCCCGCCCCGTGACGCCGAGGCCGAGGCGCGGCTGTGGCGGGCCGTGCGGACCTTCGAGCGGCTCGGCCCCGCGTTCGTCTCCATGACCTACGGCGCAGGCGGGTCCACCCGCGATCGCACCGCGCGCATCGCGGGCGAACTCGCGACCCAGACGACGTTGCTGCCGGTGGCCCATCTCACCGCGGTCAATCACAGCGTCGACGAACTGCGCGCCCTGGTGGGTTCCTATGCCGACAACGGCATCACGAACATCCTGGCGTTGCGCGGCGATCCGCCGGGTGACCCGCTCGGCGAATGGGTCCGCCATCCCGAGGGGGTGGAGTACGCCGAGGATCTGGTCCGACTGATCGCCGACCTCGGTGATTTCCACGTCGGTGTCGCCTCGTTCCCAGAAGGGCATCACCGCGCGCCCGACCTCGAGCACGACACCCGGACGCTGGTGAACAAGCTCCGGGCCGGCGCCGAATACTCGATCACCCAGATGTTCTTCGACGTCGAGGATTTTCTGCGGCTGCGTGATCGGGTGAATCGCGCCGATCCGGAACAGGGTGCGAAACCGCTGATTCCGGGCATCATGCCGATCACCTCGCTGGCGACCGTGCGACGCATGGCCGAACTGTCGGGGTCGGTGATCCCGGCCGACGTCCAGGAGCGCTTCGCCGCTGCGGCCGGAGACGGCGCGGAGGAGAACCGGGAGGCGGTGCGCGCGGTCGGTATCGACTTCGCGACGGAGATGGCTGCGCGGTTGGTCACCGAAGGTGTCCCGTGCCTGCATTTCTGCAGTCTCAACTTCGCCAAGGCGACCAGCGAGGTCCTCGAACGCCTGGGTGTGGACACCCGGTCGGCGTTGCCGGCCGCCTCGCGCTGACCGCCCGACGGGGAGGGTCAGCGGCGGGTACCCGAGCCGGCCGAGCTGTCGGCGTCCGATGTCGACTGCGAGGTGGGTGTCGGTGCCGTCGAGCCACCGCCGGTCTTCCGGTTGCGCCGCGGTCGTCCCGGCCGCGGACTGCGGTCCCGGTTGGCGAACGCCAGCCGCACCACCAGGGCGACGACGACCAGGCACAGCAGAGCGACGAACCACGACCAACTGCTCACCGCGGCGGTCGCCGGGTCCGGGTAGGTGGCGTCGGCGCTGAAGTCGGCGGGTTTACCGGATTCGGGAGACCAATGAACGGTGCGCTCGCCGATCTGCTCGCCGTTGGTCGCCGTCACCGGGCCGCCGAACACCACCGTCAGCTCCACGAGATCGCGGCCGGCGGTGAGATCACTCAGATCGGCGTTGCCACGGAATCGGACCACGTCGTCACTGCGCTTGGCGGTGAGATCCATACTCATGGCCGAGTCCCCGAAGGCGGCGGCGACGATGTCGCCGAGTTGGCCGAACTGGCCACTGGTAAGATCGGTGAACACCGCCCGCGTTCCGACGTAGGGGATCTGCTCGTCGGTACCTTCCGCCGCAGGGTCCCCGCCGTCTGCTGAACTCCCACCTGCGGAGTCCTCGTCGGGCGTCGCCGACTCCGATTCGGGCACCGTGGAGTAGTCGGTCAGCGTGATCCGGGATGCCATCGATTCGGGAACGTCGAGTTGCGGCGTCCCGCGCGGATTGTCGGGCGCCGTCGCCACGATCACGGTCCCCGAGAAGCGGTCACCAACCGTCGTCGAACGTTCCAGACAGCCACCGAGCAGGGGCGTCACGGCCACGAGGGACAACAGCAGCAGGATCGCGGACCAGCGGGATGTCGAACGCACGGTGATCATCGTGCCAGACGACGACCCCGAGACGCGGCCGACGCACCCGGCGGCGCCGACCCCCGTCCGGATCAGCGTCGACGCAGGGCGAGCTGCGCCGAGATGCGTCCGCTGGCCCCGGTCACTCCGCCCCCGGGATGGGTCGAGGCACCGGCCAGCAGGATTCCGTCCGCGCCGGGCACCCGATGATTCGACAGGTCGGGATGGGGCCGCCAGAAGAACATCTGGTCGATACTCATCTCCACATGCATGATGTTGCCGCCGACCAGGCCGAGCTCGTTCTCGAGATCCTCCGGTGTCTGGATGTGGGTGTGGCGGATGTGATCGCTGAATCCCGGGGCGTGTCGGTCGAGTTCGGCGGTGACCGCAGCCGCCGCGGCGGGGGCGACCTGCTGCCAGGTGGTGCCGTCGGCGAGGCGGCGTGGATGCCACTGAGCCCACACATTGAGCAGGTGTTCGCCGGGCGGTGCCAGCGACGGGTCGATGGCGGAATAGCCCATCGCGACGAGTGCCGGTCGCTCGGGGAGTTCGCCCACGCTCGCGGCCGTCTGCGCGCGCCGCAGGTGGGCACGGTCGGTGACGAGCAGGCCGAGTGCGGAATGCACACCGTGCGCGGGGAGGTCCGACGGCAGGTCGGGGTAGACGGGCAGTTGGTCGGTGCCCATCCGCACAGCCATCCCGATGCCGTCGCCCACCGCGATCTGCGCGCGCCATCGGTCGATCGTCGTCGGGTCATAGCCGCCCGTGGCCAGCAGATCCAGGGTGGTCAGCACATGGCATGCGGCGATGACGGTCGTGGCGCAGTGCCCCCCGTCACCGGGCGTGTCCACCCGCCAGTGGTCGCCGCAGCGCGAGATCGCGACCGCGGGCCTACCGGTGGCCACCTCGCCGCCGTCGGCGGAGATCCGACGCAGCAACGCCTCGGTGAGTGCCCCACTGCCGCCGAGCGCCCGACCGGGCGGGATGTCGTGCTGCAGAGCGGCGAATCCGATCATCGGCGCCGTTCCGGGCGCGTTCATGGGTGGCCCGGACTGGGCACCGAACCAGGCGAGGGCGGCCTTGAGCGGTTCGGCGGTGAACCATCGGTCCAGCAGCGCATCACCCGAGGACATGAGTTCCTGGGTCAGGCTGAGCATGGCACCGGCCCGGCGAGCGACCGGGCCCGGACGTGCGGATTCGGCGGTGCCGGTCAGGCCGGCGAATGCGGTCGCGAAACGACCCGGTGCAGCCGGGGAGTAGAACGACCGCATGACCGCGCGGGCCCGCGGACGCCACACGCCCACGAACTGCCGGTAGGCCTCGGCGTCGGCGGTACCCACCGCGGCCGCGATCGATGCGCAGGTGGCCTCGAGATCGGTACGGAAGACGATCGGTGCGGTGGTGGCCGTGCCGGGTGCGAAGGCCCACGGATCGCAGTCCACGTAGCGCAGTCCGTGCGCGGACAACTGCAGCTCGTCGAGGACGGGGGAGTGGCGGATCATCAGATGTGCCGACGAGCCGCGATCGACGCGGTAGCCCGGGAACCGCTCGACGGTCGACACCGCGCCCCCGGCGACCGTGTCACGTTCGAGAACCTGCACCGAACGGCCGGCCTGCGCCAGGTATGCGGCGGCGATGAGGCCGTTGTGGCCGGCCCCGACGACCACGCCGTCGCGCACCGGATGAGTGGATGACCCCGCTCGCAGCCGCCGTCGGATCATCGTGGCTGCCCGGAATCGGCGGGGTCCGGTGGTAGGGGCAACGAACGACCGAGAAACGCGAACGGCCGTGGATCGCCGGTGAAGGTGAAGTGGCGCAACACATCGGTGAAGCCGAGGCGGCGGTAAAGCGCCCACGCCCGGTTGTCCTCGGCCGGGATCTCCGGTGTCGAGAGCAGGACCTTGCTCTCGGTGCGTCCGGCGAGGAGACGGTCCAACAGCGCTTGGCCCAGGCCGTGGCCCTGCGCGGAGGGATGAACGTGGAGTTCGGTGAGCTCGAAGTAGTCGCCGGTGATCGCGTCGATCTCGACGTCACCGGCCCCCGCCCGCCGCAATCCGATCCGCAGCTGCTGATTCCACCACTGGTCTCGCGCCCCGCGGTATCCGTAGGCGATGCCGACGAGGACGTCGTCGTCGGTGGCCGCGACAGGCCGCGCGAGCCGCCGTGTGGTCGGCGGCGAGCCGCCGGCCTGAGTTCGGGGGAGGGACGCCACGGCGCCCACCGCACGCCACCCGGGACGGGCGATGTGCTCGCGCCACAGCGCCGCCCGATGGATCTCCGTGCCACGCGGGTAGTTCATCGCGGTCACGTAGATCTCCAGCGCGGGCTCGAGCCACGCGTGGGCATCCTGCCCGCTCAGGTCAACGAGGCGGATCGTCAACGAAGGTCTGTCCTCTCGTCGAACTCTCGGCATCCGGGTCGATCACCGCTTGAAGGTGTCCCACCCGCTAGCTATATTGAATATGTCGAACGGGTGTTCGATGAACCAGCCTCCGCAAGCTGTTCGCCGAACCCGACGACATCGAGGCGCCGGTCCGACGGCGAACGAGGGAAGCGTTTGCTGTCGGACCGGCGTTGTACACAGTGGGAGTCCACCGCGGCAACTCGGCCGGTGGGGACGACCTCGGGTGACACCGGATAGCCGCCCGATGCAGCAGTAGGGGAGGTGGAGATGTCGAATTCGTCACCGTCGCACCGGGCGACGTCGGACATCGACCCGATCGTCGTCCGGCGGAGTCGCGATCTGTTCGATCGTGCGCTGATCCTGTTCGACAACGCGGATGGGGTCGAGGACTCGGCAGAACGTTTTCGTCAGTATTACCTCACCGCGCTACGTGCGGCCGGTGCTGCACTCGAGATCTATGAGCCCTCCACGCGCCCGGTCCGCCGTCGACATTCGCGCAACGCGTGGAATCGTCTGCCGATCGTCGTGCCGGCGCTCGCAGGCCACGCAGATTACTTCGCCGGCCGTTCGGGTATCCGACTCGACATCGAATCCGGACTGGTGCGTACCATTGATGACCGAACGCTCGGTCACCTCCGTCGGCAGGTGCTCGCGCTTCTCGACGATGTCGAGGAGTTGCTGGTCGCCTACGAGCAGGGCAAGTTGTCCGAGCACGAGGCCAGTCCGGATCGGACGGCATGAGGAGCAGGATTGAACGCAACCACAGGTAATGGTGGTCGGCGGATGATTCTGCTCGTATCATGAGGATTGAAGCCGCACAAGCGGCTCTTGGGCGTCGATGACGACTGCGGACCCAGAGGTCCGTGATCGGGGTCGGTGGAGTTGGGAAAAGGAGGGTCGGTGCCTCTTTCGGAGCACGAGCAGCGCATGCTCGAACAGATCGAAAGCGCTCTGTATGCCGAAGACCCGAAGTTCGCGTCGAGCGTCAAGCGTCGTCGTCTCGGAAGGTCCAGTGGTCGGCGTCGTCTGCAGGCGGTGGCGATCTTCGTCATCGGCCTGGTGCTCCTCGTCGGCGGGCTCGTCGTCGAGGTTCGTGTCGGTGGGTTTCCCATCATCAGCCTCATCGGCTTCCTCGTCATGTTCGGCGCGGGCCTGATGGCGCTCTGGGGCGGTGACGGCGGCGGTTCCGCTGGGAAGCAGTCGTCCGGCAGTGCGTCCGGTAAGCAGCCGCGACCCGGCGGGTCGAAGCGCAAGTTCTCCGAGCGCATGGAGGATCGCTTCAACCGCCGCTTCGAGCAGGAGTAGCCCGCTCCCAGGCCGGTTTCGGTCAGACCTACACGAGGACCGCGCACCACGACGGTGCGCGGTCCTTTGTCGTGTTCGGGTGCCTTCCGCCGCCCTCGATGTCGGTGATCTGATCCCGCGGGCCGGCCCGCGGGACCCATGCCGTCCCACGCGGTCTCACGGAGTTCCCCATCGTGTCCCCACCGCGCTCCACCGAGCTCCCCACCTTCCCCCACCAGGCTACCGCCTGACGCTTCACCAGCCTCTTCAGATGTCTTGAACCTCATCAGTCACGGTCGGCCCTCGGTGTACACGCCGAACGACTGACTGCTTCACCACGCCACATCACGCTCTTGAACTGGCCTTTTGTGATCGCGTGGGGTGGCAGTGGAGTGTTGGGGGTGGAAAGTGGTGGAAAGTGGGGTACTGTGGCATCACTGGGTGAGACGGACCGGACGTCGAACCCGGTGGGGCAGGAGGTGGCGACATGTCCGTGCGATTTGTCGGCACCTACACGCCCAAGCTCGACGACAAGGGGCGACTGACGTTGCCCGCCAAGTTTCGCGACGCGTTGGCAGGAGGGGTGATGGTCACACGAGGCCAGGACCGCAGCCTGTCGGTGTATCGAGCCGAGGAGTTCGATGCCATCGCCGAGCAGACCATGGCGGCCTCGCGCAACAACCCCGAAGCGCGGGCCTTTCAGCGGTACTTCTTCGCGAGCACCGATGAACAGCGCCCGGATGGGCAGGGCCGGATCACCCTGTCGGCCGAACATCGGACATACGCGGGCCTGTCGAAGGAATGCGTGGTGATCGGTGGCTTCGACCACCTCGAGATCTGGGACGCGCAGGCCTGGCGCGACTACCAGAGTGAACACGAAGAAGACTTCTCCGCCGCGGGATCTGCTGCGTTGGATGCCGTGCTCTGAGCGACGTCCACCGGCAGAAAGACAGCTGAACAGCGGATCGGGTGGGTCGAGGCCTCGGCCCGACGCGACCCTGGCGTACTTCCCCAACGCCAGGTGCGTGATCGGGTCGAGACCCCGCCCCATCGGACACGCCGGCACGGATGGTGCCGACGTCAACGTCACAGGGGTCGACTCCCACCGAGATCGGCCCGAACCGCACAGTCCGAGGAGAGGGCCGGTGAACGAACGACACGAGGAGCCGGAGGAGCCCGCCGGGGCGTCCCGCGGTTCGTCGCAGTCCCGTCGCTCGGGCGACTTCGGCCACCTGCCCGTGATGGCCGACCGAATGATCGAACTCCTCATGCCGGCGCTGTCCGGGACACGCAGCGACATCGATCCGGTGGTGGTCGATGCGACGCTCGGTGCCGGCGGACACACCGAACTCCTCGTGAATGCACACCCTCGCGTCCGGGTGATCGGCATCGACCGCGACCCCTCGGCCCTCGCCATCGCCGGTGATCGGCTCGCGCGACAAAAAGATCGGGTGGTTCTGCGGCAGGCGCGCTTCGACGAGATCGCCGACGTGGTCGCCGACCTGGGTATCGATCGGATCGACGCCGCGCTGTTCGATCTGGGCGTCTCGTCGATGCAACTCGATCAGGCCGACCGAGGGTTCGCCTACGCGGTCGATGCGCCCCTGGACATGCGGATGACCTCGTCCGAGACCGTCACCGCCGCAGACATTCTCAACACCTACTCGCATGGCGACCTGGCGCGCATCCTCTCGCAGTACGGGGAGGAGCGGTTCGCGGGGCGAATAGCATCGGCCATCGTGCGCGAGCGGGAGCGGCAGCCGTTCGACACCAGCGCCCGACTGGTGCAGTTGCTCTACGACACCATTCCGGCGGCGACCCGGCGGACCGGTGGGCATCCGGCCAAGCGGACTTTTCAGGCGCTGCGCATCGAGGTCAATCACGAACTCGACGCGCTGGAGCGCGCCTTGCCGGCGGCACTGTCGCTGCTCCGGGTCGGCGGCCGGGTCGCGGTGATGAGCTACCAGTCGCTCGAGGACAAGATCGTCAAGCGGGAGTTCGTCTCCCGCACCACATCCACATCGCCCAAGGGCCTCCCGGTGGAACTGCCCGGATCGGCGCCGGACTTCCGGCTGGTCACCCGGGGTGCGGAGCGTGCCGACGCGGCCGAACAGGCTCGCAACCCACGATCGGCTCCGGTCCGTGTCCGGGTGATCGAACGTGTCGAGGAAAAGGATCGCCGATGACGCTGCTGCACGACACCGACGTCGACACCGATGACGCAGAGGAACACGGCGCCCGGCGACCGGGCCGGACTCGGCGCACGTCCGCGGACCGCACCACGCGGACCACGAGATCAGCTGCGGCACAACGGGCCATTGACCGTCGAGCGAAGCGTCGCGAGCGGGAAGTGCGCACGGCCCGCGTGGCCGAGCGCTCGGCTGCCAAGGTGTCCGGGCGGACCCGACGGGCGGTGTCGCTGCGCGCCCGCATCACCTCGGTGCCCTTCGTCGTGCCGGTGATCGGATTGCTCGTCGTCGGGCTGGGGCTGAGCCTGTGGCTGTCGACGAAGGCAGCCGCCGACTCCTACCGGCTGGGCGAGGAGCGGCAGCAGAACCAGGCGTTGCTGGACAAGCGTGACTCCCTGAAACGGACCTACGAATCCAGTGATTCCGCACCGGAGCTGTCCGACAAGGCCGCCCGGCTCGGCATGATCCCCGCGCGCAACCCGGCGCGGATGATTGTCGACGGACCGGGCAAGCCGCGTGTCGTGGGCGACCCCGAACCCGCGCAGGGCAAGGCGCTGCGGTCGATCAACCCACCGACCGAACCGGACCCGGTCGCCACCATCGACCCGAAGAAGGTCGACGATTCCCAGGGGCTGCCCGGCACCGCCGTCGAGTCCGACGAGACGACCGAACCCGATGGCGGTGACGCATCTGGGGATTCGACGGATTCGGAACAATCGCAATCTGATTCGCCGGATGACTCCGCTGCCGGGGCGACCTCGACGCCGGCTCCCGAGGCCGGCTCCGATGTGCCGGCGAGTCCCGGCACCGTCGCACCCGCTCCGAATGTGCTGCCGCCGAACGGCAACGCGCCGAGCGCAAATTCGGCGGAATCGCGGTAGGCGAGCGGACAATTGGCAACCATGACACGTGCCGTCTTCCAGCGCCTCGACGCGGGTGGATCGGGAAGCGGACGAGGTGGGTCACGAGGTCGGGGGTCGGCGCCCTCCGGACGCGGACCCCGGCGTCCCGACTTCTTCCTCGGACGCAGCCGGATCGCCGGGGTCATCGTGATCCTGGCGGTCCTCGCCGTCGCCGTCCGGATGGTCGTCGTGCACACCATCGAGGCGTCCTCGATTTCCGCAGAGGCCGCCCAACAGCGCGAGTACACACAGGTGCTCACCGCCAAGCGTGGCGCCATCCTCGACCGCAACGGCCGACCGCTGGCCTACACCGACGAAGCACGGGCACTGACATTTCTGCCGCAGGCGGTGCGCACGTCGATCGCGGAGGCGCATCAGCAGGATGACGCCCTGCCCGATGTCGACGAACGACTCGCCGAGATCGCCAAGGGGGTGTCGTCGGCGCTCGGCGGATCGATCGCAGAACCGGATCTCCTCGACAAGCTCACGAGCGACGACACGTTCGTCTACCTCGCGCGCTCGGTCAGCCCCGAGGTGGCCGCCACGATCACCTCGGAGTTCCCTGAGGTGGGGGCCGACCCACAGGCAATCCGGCTGTACCCGGGTGGATCGTTGGGCGCGAACATCATCGGCGACGTGAACTACGACGGCAACGGACTGATCGGACTCGAGGCCTCGCTCGACTCGACATTGGCGGGCACCGACGGTTCCAAGACCTACGACCGCGGCTCGGACGGCGCCGTCATTCCGGGCAGCACCCGCAACGTCCATCCCGCCATCAACGGCGCCGCGGTGCGTCTGACCATCGATTCCGATGTGCAGTGGTTCGTGCAGAGCCAGGTCAACGCGGCCAAGGCCGCCTCGGGCGCGAAGAATGCCTCGGCGGTGGTGCTCGACGCACACACCGGCGAGGTGATCGCGATGGCCAACGACAACACGTTCAATGCCGCACAACCACTCGAGAACCAGCAGGACGCCGACCTCGGCAACCGTTCGGTCACCTCGCCGTTCGAACCGGGTTCGGTGAACAAGATCATCACCGCGGCCGCGGCGATCGAATACGGCGTCACCACTCCGACCGAGGTGCACCGGGTGCCCGGCAACATCCACATGGCCGGCGTCACCGTCAACGACGCCTGGGCGCATGCGGTGGAGCCGTACACCACGACCGGGATCTTCGGTAAGTCGTCGAATGTCGGCACACTCATGCTCGCCCGCAAGGTCGGCGAGAAGCGTTTTGCCGACATGGTCAACCGGTTCGGTCTCGGTCAGCGCACCGGGGTCGGTCTGCCCGCCGAGAGCGCCGGTGAGGTGCCCGCGCTGAGTCAGTGGTCCGGCGGCTCGTTCGCCAATCTCCCGATCGGCCAAGGCCTGTCCATGACCCTGCTGCAGATGACGGGTATGTACCAGGCGATCGCGAACGACGGATTGCGCATTCCGCCGCGGATCCTGCTGTCCGAGCAGCGCGACGGGCAGCCGGTGGATGAGATGACGCGACCGGCGGCGGTCCGGGTGGTGAGCCCGCAGACGGCCACCACCGTGCGCGATATGTTCCGCGCCGTGTTGCAGAAGGACCCGATGGGCGTGCAGCAGGGAACCGGTTACACCGGAGCGGTCGCGGGGTATCAGATGTCCGGCAAGACCGGCACCGCGCAGCAGGTGGATCCCGAATGTGGCTGCTACTCGAACTCGCGGTACAACATCACCTTCGCCGGGATCGCCCCCGCCGACGATCCGCGGTACGTGATCGGGATCATGCTCGACAATCCCAAGCGCAGCTCGGACGGCTCCGGCGGTCAGTCGGCGGCGCCCATGTTCGGCACCATCGCCTCCTGGCTGATGCAGCGCGACCGGGTGCCGCTGTCGGCGAAGCCACAGCCGCGTCTGACGCTGGAGGCGAACTGACCCGTTCACCGATGACCGCCGGTCGGCGCGGACATGCCTGTCCCGGCCTCTCCGGTACACGGCGGTGCGGGGACTGACGGTATCGTGAGTGAGTTCCGGCGTGCCCGGCCCGGGCCGTCCGTGAAGAGCAGCGAGGAGGCGGGAGCAAGGAGATGGCGTCGACTCGCCGTAAGCGTACGAAGGTCGCTGCGGGGATGCTTCGGCCGACCACCGTGTCCCCGACCCCGGTGTCGGTGTTGTCGGCGTCCACCGGAGCCCGCGTCGATCTGATCGGCACCGTGCCGGCCGACGTGGCGGTCACCGGCGTGACCCTGCGCGGTCAGGACGTGCAACCGGGTGACCTGTTCGCGGCCCTGCCGGGGGATCGCACCCACGGTGCCCGATTCGCCGACCAGGCCGTGGCGGCCGGCGCCACAGCTGTGCTGACCGATCCGGCCGGGCGGGCGGAGCTGTCGCGGGTCCTCGGCCCCGACCTGGCGTGTGCGGTCCTCGTGCACCCGAAGCCGCGCACCGTCCTCGGTCAGCTCAGCGCACGCATCTACGGTCATCCGTCGCGGCGGATGAAGCTGATCGGCATCACCGGCACCTCCGGCAAGACCACCACCGCCTACATGGTGGAGGCCGCCCTGCTCGCCGCCGGGCACTCGGTCGGACTGCTGGGCACGGTGCAGACCCGGATCGACGGCGTCGCCCAGCCGAGCACGCTCACCACACCTGAGGCGCCCACCCTGCAGGCACTGCTGGCGACGATGCTCGAACGGGGTGTCGACACGGTGGTGATGGAGGTGTCCAGTCACGCGCTCGCGCTGGGTCGGGTCGACGGCGCCCACTTCGCGATCGGCGCGTTCACCAATCTCTCGCAGGATCATCTCGACTTCCATCACACGATGCGTGCGTACTTCGACGCGAAGGCCCAACTCTTCACCCCGGGTTCGTCGACGGCCGCGGTGCGGTCGGTCATCTGTGTGGACGACGAGTGGGGTCGACGCATGGTGGAGGTCGCCCGGGGCGATCCACGAACCGGCGATCGCCCCGGAGCGCCGGTCACCGTCTCGACGGGGCCCGTGCCCGCCCAGTGGCACGCCGGTCCGTCGACGATCGACGCCGACGGACGCCAGCATGCGGAGGTCAGCGTCGACGGCGGCGCGCACCACGAACTCACCGTTCCGCTGCCCGGGCGGTACAACATCGCCAACGCGACCACGGCACTCGCGATCGCGGTCGCGGTGGGGGTGCCCACCACGACCGCGGTGGAGGCGATCGCCGGGGTGTCGGTGCCGGGCCGTCTCGAACGGGTGGATCGCGGGCAGGATTTTCTCGTCGTGGTCGATTACGCGCACAAACCCGCAGCCCTCGAAGCGGTGATCGCGACCCTGCGGGAGCAGACCCGCGGACGGGTAGCGGTGGTGGTGGGCGCCGGTGGCGACCGGGACACCGGAAAACGGCCGATGATGGGGGAGATCGCCGCGCGGGGTGCCGACCTCGCGATCATCACCGACGACAACCCGCGCACCGAGGACCCGGCCGAGATCCGGACCGAGGTGCTCGCCGGCGCCCGGTCGGCCGATCTGCCGCCCGGCAGTGCCGAGATCCGGGAGATCGGTGACCGCGCCGAGGCCATCTGGGCCGCCACCCGCTGGGCGCAACCGGGTGACACGGTGTTGATCGCCGGTAAGGGACATGAGACCGGACAGGAGATCGACGGGATGAAGCATCCGTTCGACGACCGCGTGGTGGCCGCCGAGGCGCTCGACTCCGCCCGCGCATCCATCGGCACCGAGGACTCGTGATGGCACCCACGGTGCTGGTGGCACCGGTGTCGGCCGGCGTCGACGAAGTACGTGCGATGCTGCGCGACCTCGTCGAGGCCGCTGCGGCCGCTCGGAGTTCGTCGCCCCGGGTCCGCACCTGGGCGGTCTTGGGCGAACTGCCGGACACCGACGACAAGTCGGAGAACGAGCGGGTGATCGAACACGACCGCCTCGGTCGTCAGGCCGTGCGGCTGGCAGTGGACAAGACGATGTGCGTGGGCCACACGCGCGCGGTGCGCGCGCTGCATCAGGGCGCGGTCATGGAAGGCTCATGGGGGGACGAGGTGCGCATGGTCGCGACCGCCGACGAGGCCGGTGCGGCACTGGCCGACGATCCTCGGTGGCGGCCCGGATCCGACGACGTGATCCTCGTGGCCGGTGCCGACCCTGCCGTCATGGCGCTCGCCGGGATCTGGCAGGAAGGCCGGGTATGAGCCGACAAAGCGCGCGGGCGGGGACAGATGACGACGACCGAGAGGCAGCGACGAGCGTGACAGGGCACAGGCCGGTGGAGCAGACGGCGGCACGGCAGACGGTGGCACGGCAGACGGCGGCACGGCAGACGACCGGGCAGGCTGGGACGCGCCGGTGACACAGATTCTGATCGCGGGCGGGATCGCGCTGGCGGTGTCGATCCTGCTGACCCCGCTGTTGATCCGGCTCTTCACCCGGCAGGGCTTCGGCCAGGAGATCCGGGTCGAAGGGCCGCAGAGCCATCAGACCAAGCGCGGTACCCCGTCGATGGGCGGTGTGGCGATCCTGGTCGGGTTGTGGGCGGGTTACCTGGGCTCGCATCTGGTCGGCATGTTCACCGGTGGCACCGGCGTCACGGCGTCGGGCCTACTCGTCCTCGGGCTCGCGACCGCACTCGGCGGTGTCGGCTTCCTCGACGACATGATCAAGATCCGCAAGCACCGCAATCTGGGTCTCAACAAGACGGCGAAGTCCGTCGGGCAGTTCGCCGCCGCGATCTTGTTCGGTGTCCTCGTGCTCCAGTTCCGCAACGACGCCGGGTACACGCCGGCGAGCACCAACCTCTCCTATGTCCGCGACATCGACGCGATCTCGATGTGGTCGGCGGTATTCGTGGTCTTCTGCTGGCTGGTCGTCGCGGCATGGTCCAATGCGGTCAATTTCACCGACGGCCTCGACGGTCTCGCCGCCGGTTCGATGGCGATGGTGCTCGGTTCGTATGTGCTGGTGACGTTCTGGCAGTACCGCAACGCCTGCACCGGCGGACCCAAGACGACGGAGGAGATCACGCCGGGCTGCTACGTGGTCCGCGATCCGCTCGACCTCGCGCTGATCGCGGTGGCCGGTGGCGGTGCGTGTCTCGGGTTCCTGTGGTGGAATGCGGCGCCGGCCAAGATCTTCATGGGCGACACGGGCTCGCTGGCCCTGGGTGGCATGTTGGCCGGGTTGTCCATCACGACCCGCACCGAACTGCTCGCCGTGGTGATCGGGGCGCTCTTCGTGGCCGAGATCGTCTCGGTGGTCATCCAGATCGCGTTCTTCCGCACCACCGGCCGGCGCGTGTTCCGGATGGCACCCTTCCATCATCATTTCGAACTCGGCGGCTGGGCGGAGACGACGGTGATCATCAGGTTCTGGCTGCTCACCGCGATCGCGTGTGCACTGGGCCTGTCCCTGTTCTACAGCGAGTTCCTGGCCGTCAGTGGCTGAGCACATCGACGTCGACATCGCTGCCATCGCCGGCGCCGCCGTGCTGGTGGCTGGTGCCGGCACCGCCGGGCGCTCCGCGGCACGGCACCTGGTCGGGCTGGGTGCCGACGTGACGGTGGTCGATGCCCGGTTCGGCGAGGAGACCGACGACGAACTCGCCGCCGCCGGGGTCGGGCAGATCTCGATCGATGCGCTGCTTGCCGGTACCACCCGGCTCGACGCGTTCGCACTGGTGATCGTGTCACCGGGTTTCGCGCCGTCGCACCCGCTGATCACGCAGCTGCGCACCGCCGGACTGCCGGTGTGGGGTGAGGTGGAACTGGCGTGGCGGATCGATCGGGCAGGTCTGCTCGGACCGCCGCGGACCTGGCTGGTCGTCACCGGCACCAACGGCAAGACCACGACGACCTCGATGCTCGCCGACATCGTCGCCGGTGCCGGTCGCGCGGCGGTGGCGTGCGGCAACATCGGGTTGCCGGCCCTCGACGCCATGGCTGGGCAGCCGCGGGTCGACGTCCTGTGCGTCGAACTGTCGTCCTTCCAGTTGTTCTGGGCGCCGTCGGTGGCACCGGAGGCGGGCGTCGTGCTCAATGTGGCCGAGGACCACCTCGACTGGCACGGGTCATTCGACGCCTACGCGCAGGCGAAGGCCACCGCCCTGCGGGGCGCGGTGGGAGTCGTCGGTCTCGACGATCCGGTCGCGTCGGCCTTGCCGGTCCTCGGCCGCCGGGTGGGCTTCACCCTCGGCGATCCGCGTCCCGGCGAACTCGGTGTTCGTGACGGGATGCTCGTCGACCTGGCGTTCGGACCCGGCGGCACCGCGCGCGACCTCGTCGAGGCGTCGGCGATCCACCCGCCGGGACCGTCCGGGGTGGCCGACGCGCTGGCCGCCGCATCCCTGGCGCTGGCCGCAGGTCTGACCCCGCGCGAGGTCGGTGCTGGTCTGCGCGTATTCCGTCCGGCCGCCCATCGCGGGGAGGTCGTCGCCACCGTGGCGGGTGTGGAATACGTCGACGACTCCAAGGCAACCAATCCGCATGCGGCGCACGCCGCGATCCTCGGCCATCGGCGCGCCGTGCTGATCGCCGGCGGTCTGCTGAAGGGCGCCGCGGTCGACGACATGATCCGCGACACCCGAGATCGACTCGCCGGTGTCGTGGCCATCGGCCGGGATCGTGAGCTGATCGTCGAGGCGATCGCGCGACACGCCCCAGAAGTCCCAACAGTCACAGTATTCACAGGGGACGATGGGCGGGTGACGGTTCAGTATGCTTCCGCGACTCCGGAGACGGACCGCAACGCGGATTTCCCGGCGACGATCCCCGCGCACAGCATGCCGCCGCGGGCCGCAGACGAGCCGGCACATGCGGTGATGACGCGCGCGGTCGAGGTGGCGGCCCACCTCGCCGCATGTGCCGAGGATCGGCCGGACACGGTCCTGCTGGCGCCGGCCGCCGCGTCACTGGACATGTTCGGTGGCTACGCCTCCCGGGGTGACGCCTTCGCCGACGCCGCCCGGGCGCTGCCGGATGCCCGGTCCGCCGGCGGGTCGTCGCGATGAGCGCGCCGACCGAGCCGGCGTCGTCGGCCGGTCGCAGCGAGCCCGACGCGCGATCCGGCTCCCGATCGTCGTCCGGCGGTTCCTGGCCGGCCGCGGTCGTCGAGGCGGTCCGCAACCTGCTGTCGCGGCCTCTCGCGTCGTATCACCTGATCCTGACCATCGCCTTCCTGCTGACCGTCTTCGGTCTGGTGATGGTGCTGTCGGCATCGTCGGTGGAGGGATACTCCAAAGAGGGATCGGCTTACGGCCTGTTCGCGACACAGGTGATCTTCGCGCTGCTCGGCCTGTGCGGCTTCTACGTGATGCTGCGGCTGCCGGTCCGGCTGCTGCGGCGGGTCGCGGCGCCGCTGATCGTCGTCACCACCATCCTGCTCGCCTTGGTGCTGGTGCCGGGAATCGGCACATTGAGTCAGGGTGCCCGCCGCTGGTTCGTCGTGGGCGGCCTGTCGGTGCAGCCGTCCGAGCTGGTGAAGGTGGCACTGTGCGTGTGGGGTGCGCACCTGCTCGCGTCCCGGCGTCGGGAGAACGCGTCGCTGAAGGAACTGCTCATCCCGTTGTTGCCGGTCTCGATCCTGATCTGCGTGTTGATCGTGCTGGAGCCCAACCTGTCCACCACGATCACGATCGCCATCATCGTGGGCGCCCTGCTGTGGTTCGCCGGTCTGCCGGTCAAGGTCTTCCTCTCGTTCGCCGCGGTCGGCACCGTGATGGCCGTGGTGCTCGCCCTCGTCGAGGGTTACCGGTCGCAACGTGTGATGAGCTTCCTGGGCAGCATCGATGATCCCCAGGGCGCCGGATACCAGGCCCGCCAGGCGACCTTCGCGCTGGCCAACGGCGGAGTGTTCGGTGTCGGTCTCGGACAGAGCAGCGCCAAATGGAACTATCTGCCCAACGCCCACAACGACTTCATCTTCGCGATCATCGGTGAGGAACTCGGGCTGGTCGGCGGGCTGCTGGTGGTGCTGCTGTTCGCGATCCTGGCCTTCATCGGCTTCCGGATCGCCGCGCGCTCGGTCGATCCGTTCCTGCGACTGATGACGGCCACCGTGACGGTGTTGATCACCGCGCAGGCGTTCATCAACATCGGCTACGTCGTCGGCCTGCTGCCGGTGACCGGTATCCAGTTGCCCCTGCTCTCGGCGGGCGGTACGTCGACATTGACCGTGCTCGCGATGCTCGGGCTCCTGGCCAACGCCGCGCGCCATGAGCCCGAGGCGGTGGCCGCGCTGGTCGGCGGCGATCGCGGCCGATTCGGGCGTTGGCTCCGGCTGCCCGCGCCGGTGCCGTACCGGCCCAGCCGGGCCGACGCGCTGCGGGACCGACTCGATCGGCAGCGGCCCGACCGGGCTCGGCGGACCGCCACACCGCCGGCGGGGCCGTCGGTCTTCTCGCGCCTGCGGCCCGGTGGCGCGCGCGAGCAGAGTTCACCGTCCGGCCGGCGCTCGGCCGGGCGCAGCCGGGCACCGCGCACCTCGGCCGTCCGGGTCGACTACCGTACGGGGTATTCCGGCAGCCGCGGGAGCGGTGATAGCGCATCGGCCGCATCGCGCACGCGAGGCAGTTCGAACCGTGGGGGACCCGACGGTGCCACCGCGACCACCGATCGGGGCAGGTGGTCGGGATCGAGCAGGCCGTGGACATCGACCGGACGTGCCCCCGGCGCGCGGCGCTGACGCCGGTCGGGAGCCGTCCACCGGAGTGCGGCGGCAGGACGAACCGCGGTGACATCACCTCCGCGGGAACACCAGCGGGCGAGAATGGAGTAGTGCAGCGGTGAGTGCTGAGCGAGGTGGGTCGCGGTCGGATCGACCGCTGTCGGTGGTCGTGGCCGGAGGCGGCACCGCCGGTCACATCGAACCTGCGCTCGCCGTGGCAGACGCGGTGACCCGTCTGGACCCCACCGCACAGGTGACGGCACTGGGAACCACCCGCGGCCTGGAGACCACGCTGGTCCCCGAACGCGGCTACCAGCTCGAACTCATCCCACCGGTGCCGTTGCCCCGCAAACCCGGCATGGAGTTGGCCAAGACGCCCGCCCGACTGGTCGGCGCGGTGTCGACTACCCGTTCGGTGCTGGCCGCCGTCGGTGCCGACGTGGTGATCGGATTCGGCGGATACGTGTCGTTGCCCGCATATCTGGCGGCCCGCATGCGGGTGCGGGCCCGCAGCCGATTGCCGATCATCATCCACGAGGCCAACGCCAGTGCCGGAATCGCCAACAAGGTGGGCGCCCGGTTCGCCGATCGGGTGATGGCCGCGGTCGCCGGTTCCGGTCTCGAGGCCGAGGTGGTCGGCATCCCGGTACGCGGGGTCATCACCGAACTCGATCGGCCCGAACTGCGTGCCAAGGCCCGGCACTACTTCGGTCTGGACGAGGATGCCCCGACGCTGCTCGTCTTCGGCGGGTCGCAGGGGGCGCAGCGGCTCAACGAGGCGGTCGCCGGTGCGGCCGGTGCGCTCGGTGACGCCGGTATCGGCGTGCTGCACGCCTATGGCCCCAAGAACTCCATTTCCCCGGTCTCGCCGCCGGGGGCACCGCCGTATCGGGGAGTGGGTTACCTCAAGCGGATGGACCTCGCCTATGCCGCGGCCGACCTGGTGATCTGCCGTTCCGGTGCCATGACCGTCGCGGAGATCTCGGCGACCGGGCTGCCTGCAGTCTATGTCCCGTTGCCGCACGGCAACGGGGAACAGCGACTCAACGCGCTGCCGGTGGTCGAAGGCGGTGGCGGCGTCATGGTCGACGACGCCGAGTTGACCGCCGACTGGGTGGCCCGCGAGGTGCCCGCCCTGCTCGCCGACGCCGACCGGCTCGACCGGATGTCGACCGCGGCCGGGCGGACCGGTCACCGAGGTGCGGCCGACGCGGTCGCGACGGCGGCACTCGAGCTCGCCGCCGAACGCCGTTCCGGTTCCTACCGGGCGCGGCTGCGGACCGCGTTTCGCTCGCCCGGATCGAGCGTCGAGCGGTGACAATGGGCGTACGACAGGACGCGACCGGCGGCTACCGCCGGTACACCGCCCGGGAGGTGACACGATGAGCAGCGGACCGACCGCACCCGTCGGCGACCTGCCCGAGCAACTGCGCCGGGTGCACATGGTCGGTATCGGCGGCGCCGGGATGAGCGGGCTGGCCCGGATTCTGCTCGCTCGCGGCGGTCAGGTGTCGGGGTCCGACGCGAAGAACAGCCGCGGGATACTCGCGCTGCGTACCCGCGGAGCTCGCATTCAGGTCGGACACGACCCGTCGGCGCTCGATCAGCTACCGGGCGGCCCCACCGTGGTGGTCACCACCCATGCCGCAATCCCGAAGACCAATCCGGAGCTCGTCGCGGCGCGTTCGCGCGGCATCCCGGTGTTGCTGCGGCCGCATGTGCTCGCGGAGTTGATGGTCGGCTATCGGACGCTGTTGGTCGCCGGCACGCACGGTAAGACCTCCACCACGTCGATCGCGGTGGTGGCGCTGCAGCACTGCGGTCTGGACCCGTCCTTCGCCGTGGGCGGCGAACTGAACGAATCGGGCACCAACGCGCACCACGGCAGCGGGCCGATCTTTGTCGCCGAGGCCGACGAGAGTGACGGATCACTGCTCGAGTACGCGCCGGATGTCGCGGTGGTCACCAACATCGAGGCGGATCATCTCGACTTCTTCGGGACCCGGGAAGCCTATGTGCAGGTTTTCGACGACTTCGCCGAGAAGGTCCGGCCGGGTGGCACGCTGGTCGTGTGCCTCGACGACGAGGGTGCGGCCGCTTTCGCCGGACGATGTGCCGAAGCGCTCGCCGAGCGCGGGGTCGCCGTGCTCGGCTATGGCGAGGGACGCCATGCCACGCTCGCCCCGTCCGTGCCGAACGTCGCCGCCCTGCTGTCGTGGGCCCCGCGCGGTGCCGGCGGTGTGGCCCGGGTGCGTTTCGGTCGGCCCGTCGTCGAGCCCGCCGTCGAGCGGGAGATGCAGCTGACGCTGCCCGGACACCACATGGCGCTCAACTGCATCGGCGCGACCGTCGCCGGCACCGTGATCGGCGCCGCACTGTCGTCGGTGATCGACGGGGTGGCCGCGTTCAGCGGGGTGCATCGGCGATTCGAGCTTCGCGGGCGCGCCGGCGGCGTCGCGGTGTACGACGACTATGCACATCACCCGACCGAGGTGCACGCGGTGCTGACCGCGGCGCGTCAGGCCGTCGAGAGTGGGGCCGACCCGGTGTCCGCATCGGCCGACGCCGACGCCGGCCGGGTGATCGCGGTCTTTCAGCCACACCTCTACTCGCGCACAGCCGAATTCGCCGATCAATTCGCCGCCGCACTCGATCTGGCGGATGAGGTGGTGATCGCCGACGTCTACGGCGCCCGCGAGGAACCGATCCCCGGCGTCAGCGGTGCGACCATCGCCGATCGGGTCACCCGACCGGTGATCTTCGTGCCCGATCTCTCGACGTTGGCGCGACTTGTCGTGGAACGTGCGCGACCGGGCGACGTGGTGCTGACGCTCGGTGCCGGTGACATCACCATGCAGGGCCCCGAGATCCTCGCAGAACTGCGTCGGGTGAGTGAGACTGGTGGGTCGGACGGTGACGGCTCGGTGCCGGGGACCACGTCGCAGGGGCCCACCTCGTCGTCCGGAACCGAACGGCGCGGGCCGGCCACGGCCGACACCGCGGGAACCCAGCCATGACCCGTCCCGGACGTGCACGGATCGGCCGTACTCCGCGCCGGTCACGGCTACTGCTCGGCACGCTCGCGGTGATCATGCTGGTGGTGGGGCTCGGACTGATTGCCTACTACACGCCGCTGATGGCTGTTCGCTCCACCGACGTCCGGGCGAATGAGAGCGTGCCCACCGATCAGATCGTGGGTGCCGCCGACGTCGCCGACGGCACGCCGCTGCTGCAGGTCGACACCCAGGCGGTGGCGCAGCGCATCGCGGCGATCCCGTCCATCGAGTCGGTGCGGGTGCAGCGCAGCTATCCGTCGTCGTTGACCATCACCGTGGTCGAGCGCCAACCGGTGGTGAAGGTGACCGACGGCCAGAAGGTCCACGTGCTCGACCGTTCCGGCGTCGGATACCTCACCTACGACACCTCGACCGGGGTACCACCCGAGATCGCCGCCCTGCCGGAGTTCAACACCCCCAATCCCGGGCCCGGCGATCCCACGACGGTCGCGGCGTTGGGTGCGGTGCACCAACTCCCGGAATCCATCTCGAGTCAGCTCGTCGCCGTCTCCGCCTCGTCACCGGTCGACATCCAGTTCACGTTGAAGGGTGACAAGACAGTCGTGTGGGGCGACAGCGAGCGGGGCGCGGAGAAGGCCCGCACCCTCAACGCGATCCTGACGCGGCCGGCCTCCACCTACAACGTGTCGAGTCCGGAGTTCCCGGCCGTCAAGTGATTCCGCGACCCGGTCGCGAGTTCTTCCTCCTGCTGTGTCAAGGTCCCCCGGAAGCTGCCGGGGGAGGATCGCACACCGGGCGGACGAACCGATCGTGGGTCACTGCGCGGCACGTGCATCGAAAAATGTGCGCCAACTTCGCGACACGCCGCGCGCTTGCTGGCGGCCCGGCCATCGGATGCCTAGCGTCATCCCCAACATCCAACTACTTGACATAACTCTAAATCTATGGTTCAGGTTTAGAGTTTCGGATCGAACGAGGAAGGCGGGCACATGACGCCACCGCACAACTACCTGGCCGTGATCAAGGTCGTCGGCATCGGCGGCGGCGGCGTCAATGCCGTCAACCGAATGATCGAGCAGGGGCTGAAAGGTGTTGAGTTCATTGCGATCAACACCGACGCCCAGGCTCTGCTGATGAGTGACGCCGACGTCAAACTCGACGTCGGACGCGACTCCACCCGCGGCCTCGGCGCGGGCGCCGACCCCGAGGTCGGCCGGCGTGCCGCCGAGGACGCGCGCGACGAGATCGAGGAGTTGCTCAAGGGAGCGGACATGGTGTTCGTGACCGCGGGCGAGGGAGGCGGCACCGGCACCGGTGGGGCACCCGTGGTCGCCTCGATCGCACGCAAACTCGGCGCATTGACCGTGGGTGTGGTCACCCGACCGTTCTCCTTCGAGGGCAAACGTCGTGGCGGTCAGGCCGAGGCCGGTATCACTGCGCTGCGTGAGTCGTGCGACACCCTGATCGTGATCCCCAACGACCGGCTGCTGCAGCTCGGTGACGCCCAGGTCAGCCTGATGGATGCCTTCCGCAGCGCAGATGAGGTGCTGCTCAACGGTGTTCAGGGCATCACCGACCTGATCACCACCCCCGGCCTGATCAACGTCGACTTCGCCGACGTGAAGGGCGTCATGAGCGATGCCGGCAGTGCGCTGATGGGCATCGGTTCCTCGCGTGGGGAGGACCGCGCCAAGAAGGCCGCCGAGGCGGCGATCAACTCGCCACTGCTCGAAGCGTCGATGGAGGGTGCGCGAGGTGTGCTGATCTCCATCGCCGGCGGCAGCGATCTCGGCCTGTTCGAGATCCACAACGCGGCCACCCAGGTGCAGGAGGCCGCGCACGAGGACGCCAACATCATCTTCGGCACGGTCATCGATGACAACCTCGGTGACGAGGTCCGGGTCACCGTGATCGCGGCCGGATTCGACGGCGGCGCACCGCGCAAGCGCACCGACATCCCGGCCGCGGCAGGTAAGTCGACGGTCGCTTCCGGCCAGGCGGCGCCCACCGCGTCGAGGTCCAAGGACAACGACCCGCTGTTCGGCAAGGTACCGGCCGGGTCGGGCGACCCGTTCACCGACGAGCAGCCCGAGCGGCCGCGACGCAACAACGTCACGCTCGACGATGACGACGTCGATGTGCCGTCGTTCATGAAGCGCTGAGCCGTTCCGTGCGGGTACGCCGCGTGGTCACCGGTCGCTCCGGCGGCGTCTCGGTGGCGCCCTACGACTCGTTCAACCTCGGCGATCATGTGGGCGACGATCCGAAGGCCGTGTCGGCCAACCGAGATCGGCTGGCCGACCAGATCGGCCTGCCATCGTCGCGGATCGTCTGGATGGAGCAGATCCACAGTCGCAACGTCACGGTGGTGACCGGGCCGGTCGATGGGCCGGTGCCGGCGACCGATGCCCTCGTGACCACCGAGCCGGATCTGGCGCTGGCCGTGCTGTCGGCCGATTGTGTGCCGGTGCTGCTCTCCGACGACGAGGCGGGAGTGATCGCCGGAGTACATGCCGGACGCGTCGGCGCCCGGGTCGGGATCGTGCCCGCGACACTGCGCGAGATGATCCGACTCGGTGCCCGGCCCGAACGGATGGGTGCTCTGCTCGGACCGGCTGCCAGCGGACGACACTACGAGGTGCCGTCACATATGCAGCGTGACGTCGAGGAGCATCTCCCGGGCAGCGCCTGCGTGACCGAGCAGGGAACCGCCGGACTGGATCTGCGGGCGGGCCTGCGACGGCAGTTGCTCGCGGCCGGCGTGGCCGCCGTCGCCGCCGATCCGCGGTGCACCATCGAGGACCCGGAACTCTTCAGTCATCGTCGAGGCGCCCCCACCGGTCGGCTGGCCTCGGTGATCTGGATCGATCCGGCCGCGCCCGAGGCCGGCGATGAGCGGATCTGAGTCGCCCGGCGTCGCGCGTCGCGCGGAACTCGCGCGCGGCTATGCGGCCGCCCGCGAGCGACTCGACGCCGCGGTGACGGCTGCCGGGCGCAGCCGCGGTGACGTGGAATTGCTGGTGGTGACGAAATTCTTTCCGGCCGTCGATGTGCGCCACCTGATCGACCTGGGCGTGCGGACCTTCGGCGAGTCCCGCGAGCCCGAGGCGAGTCGCAAGATCGACGAGATCCGCACCGGCGGAGCCGACGATGCCGCCGTCGCCGCCGCCGAGTTCGACATGATCGGCAGTGTCCAGTCGAAGAAGGCGAAATCCGTTGCGCGGTGGGCTCGGACCGTCCACTCGGTCGATCGCGCCAAGGTCGTCGACGCCTTGTCGGCGGGCGCCGAGGCGGCCCTCGATGCCGGGACGCGCAGTGCGGATCTGCACATACTGCTGCAGGTGAGTCTTGACGGTGACCCGCAGCGCGGGGGTGTGACGGTCGAGGACCTGCCCGCCCTCGCCGAACATGTCCGGGGCGCGGGCGGGCTGGCCCTGCGCGGGCTGATGGCCATCGCGCCGGTCGAGGGTGCGGCGGAGCAGTGGATGGCCCGTGCGCAGCAGATCCACACCGACTTCCTGGTCGACCATCCCGACGCCCGGGAGCTCTCCGCCGGCATGTCGGGCGATCTCGAGGAAGCGGTCGCGCACGGATCGACGTGCGTGCGTGTCGGTACCGCGATCATGGGACGGCGCCCGCTAGTCTCTCAGTAATCACATTGGTCACATGAGAACCAACGAAATCAAGATCAACAACTGCACCACTGCACTGCTCCCCGGCAGCGTTGGACAACAGAGAGGCCAGCTATGACCACGATGCAGAAGTTCAAGGCGTATTTCGGCATGGTGCCTCCGAGTGACTACGAGGACGACTACCTGGAGGAGCCGGGCGGGCCGGCGCGCGGAGGGCGCTCCTACCGTGACGACTACTACGGCGATGGCGGCTATCGCGAACCGGGTTTCCGTGAGGGGCCCCGCGACGCCGACTTCGCCTATGTCGACGACCGACGTTTCCCCGGGGAGTTCGAACCGCAGGCCTTCGTGCCTGCCGGCTACGACCCCAACGGTTACGACGCGGGCTTCGAGCCGGTTCCGGAGTACGCCTACGCCGGGGGGCGTCATGGCGGAGAGTCGATCGAACGTATGCGTGCCCCGCACCGGCTCGAACCGTTGCAGCGCTCGGGTATGCGCGCCGCGGGTGCCGTGCGGTCGGGTGGGGGCACCGATCAGCGCGCCGAGCTCGAACGTGTCTTCGCCGACGGTCCGCTGCACAAGATCACCACGCTGCGGCCGTCGGACTACGGTGAGGCCCGCACGATCGGTGAGCGCTTCCGTGACGGCAACCCGGTGATCATGGATCTCGTCGACATGAGCAACGACGACGCCAAGCGCCTCGTCGACTTCGCCGCCGGCCTGGCCTTCGCGCTGCGGGGTTCCTTCGACAAGGTCGCCACCAAGGTGTTCTTGCTCTCGCCCGCGGACATCGACGTCTCGCCGGAGGACCGCCGCAAGATCGCCGAGACCGGCTTCTACAACCACGCCTGACCCCCGATCTCGCCCCACCGTGCCCTCGACCCCGACCACCGTCGGCGCCGCTGACCGGGGGGTTGCGGCACAGGCGCGACATATCAGGCAACCTTGAGACGTGACGATTCTGTTCCAGGTTCTCTACTACCTGCTGTTCATCTACTGGCTGTTGTTGCTCGCGCGACTCGTCGTCGAGCTCGTCCGGTCGTTCGCGCGTGAGTGGCGGCCCACCGGTCTGGCCGTCGTGGTCATCGAGATCGTGTTCACCGCGACCGATCCGCCGATCCGTGCGCTGCGCCGAGTTCTGCCACCCATCCCGCTCGGCCCGGTGCGTCTGGATCTGTCCCTGATGATCGTGATGATCGTCGTGCTCATCGCCATGCAGGTGGTCAGCTCGCTCAGTCGCAGCTCGGCGTCGGCACTGGTGGGCCTGGCGTGACCGTACGGCTTTCGACGGTCGATCCGCCCGTCCTCCCGACACGCCAACCGTGACCACTTCGTGACCATCGACCCGCGGTGGTCTACCGTTGAGTGTCATCATCGAGTGACCGTGCGATTGCGAGACAGCAACGATCGTCTGCTACGAACGGTTCTCGTGTGACAGGATTTGACGCCAGTTACCCAGTGGACTGGTATGAATAAACAGTGACAGCCTGCAGCAGAGATTTGTGCAGACCGCGTGGTGCTGCCAACTGAAGACAGGCTTGATCCGGCCAACCGAATACAGACAGTTCGACAGACAAATGAGGGGAACCGACATGCGGCTGACACCAGCTGATGTGCACAACGTCGCGTTCAGCAAACCGCCTATCGGTAAACGCGGCTACAACGAGGATGAAGTCGATCAGTTCCTCGACTTTGTCGAGGCCGAACTGGCGCGGCTCATCGAAGAGAACGGCGACCTGAAGCAACGTGTCGAGGAACTCGAGGGCGACCTCGCCGACGCTCGCTCGGGGGCGCCCGCCGCCGATTCGACCGCGGCTGCCGAACCGGCGGCCGAAGAGCGGACCCAGGTGTTCGCCACGGCCCCGGCTGCCGAGACGCCGGCTGCCGCGCCGCAGCCGGAGTTCAAGGACGACGATGCGAATGTACGGGCCGCGCGAGTCCTGGCGCTGGCTCAGGACACCGCCGACCGCTTGACCTCCACGTCGCGTCAAGAGGCCGACTCGCTGGTCGCCGACGCCCGGTCACGGGCCGACGCGATGGTGTCCGAGGCGCAGTCCAAGGCCGACGCCCTGTTGTCGGACGCCCGGCAGCGTTCCGAGGCGATCCTGGCCGATTCGCAGACCCGCTCGGAGGCTCAGGTCCGTCAGGCCCAGGAGCGCGCCGATGCATTGCAGAGCGACGCCGAGCGCAAGCACAGCGAGATCATGGGCACCATCAACCAGCAGCGCACCGTCCTCGAGGGTCGGATCGAGCAGCTCAAGACCTTCGAACGGGAGTACCGGACCCGTCTGAAGACCTATCTGGAGTCCCAGCTCGAGGAACTGCAGCAGCGCGGCAGTGCCGCACCGGTCGAGGGCGGTCGGTCCGACTCGTTCTCCTCTGATCCCGGCAACGGCGGTTTCACCAGCTACTCCCCGAGCTAATCGGGGACAGGCGGGAGGATTCTCGTGCTGACACTGGCCCTCGCGGCGACGCTCGTGGGGTTCGTGTTGCTGGTACTCGGGCTGATCACCGGCACCCTCTGGCTGGCGATCTCGTGCATCGTGGTCTGCCTGGCCGGATTGGGCTTCCTGATCGCCGACGTGGTCGGGAAGGGGCGCCGCGGAGCCGACGACGAGCCCACGCTGGCGGATTTCGTCGAGTCCGACGCTCGCCCAGAGCCGCATCCGCACCCGCGGACCGCGGACGGGAGCGATCGGTCTGCCGGTGATGGCCCCGGCGCGCCCGAGGCACGGTCGGCGCCCGGTGGACCGAAGCCGGCACACGGATCGTCTGTCGGTCGCTCCGATGAAGAGCCGCCACGGAGTGTTCCACCGGCCGGCGGCCGACACGGTCGTGCGCCCGGAGTGCCCGCAGCGCAGCCGGAACAACAATCGGCGCCGAATCGGGACAGCAACTACGACGACTACCTGAAGTCGGTGGGTGGATATCCCGCTGCTCCGCCGCCGTCGCCCGAGTCCGATCCCGGCCACGGCGGGTCCGGAGCCGACGCCGCCGTGACGGAATCGTTTCCGTCTCCGCCGGGACAGGGCCCGGTATCCCCACCGCCGTCTTCCGCGCCATCCACGCTCGGTGACGAACACGGTGACCCGGATCGATCACCGGAACAGCGCCGCCAACGATTCGATCCGTTGGACCCCAACTGGCACCCGCCGCTCGACTGACCCCTCGGGAGCCATGCGGTTCCACCGGTGACTTCCGGTCGCTTTCTCACTCGCCGGTGGCGGGCGTGGGGCAAGCGATTGGTCCGGGCGGCATGCCGCGGGCTACACTCGTTGCTGCGTGGATCCGGCCATCACCGGGGAGCACCCGGAAGAACGGGATCGGCACTCGACACGGTGTCGCCTCAGTAGAACCGGGCGGGTGCGGCCCGTGACAGCCGTGGGCTCGCACGCCGTGCGGGCCGGAGAGTGGTGGCGATCGGTTCAGTGAGCCGATCGCCGCAAGCGGGGTGGTACCGCGCAGATCGGGTGATCGTCGAATCAGCCGATGAGCGTCCCCGTGCCAGAGCAGTTGCGCACATGCCAGGCACGAGGAGAAGCACAATGGCCGACACCGCCCAGCCCGACGCTGCGAACGAGCAGTCCGCCGAGGGGCGCGTCTATCCCGTGGTCGACATGACCGCCGGCGGCGGTCGCAGCGCTCCGTCCTTCCCGGACGTCGAGCAACACGTCCTGGCCTACTGGGCCGACGACGACACCTTCGCCGCTTCCATCGAGAACCGGGCCGACGCCGAGGAGTTCGTCTTCTACGACGGCCCGCCGTTCGCCAACGGCCTGCCGCACTACGGGCATCTGCTCACCGGTTACGTCAAGGACCTGGTACCGCGGTACCAGACGATGCGCGGCAAGCGGGTGGAGCGTCGCTTCGGTTGGGACACCCACGGTCTGCCCGCCGAACTCGAGGCGGAGCGTCAGCTCGGCATCACCGACAAATCGCAGATCGAGTCGATGGGCATGGAGAAGTTCAACGACTATTGCCGTGACTCGGTGCTGCGCTACACCGGTGAGTGGCGCGACTACGTCACCCGCCAGGCCCGGTGGGTGGACTTCGACAACGACTACAAGACGCTCGATCTGGACTTCATGGAGTCGGTCATGTGGGCGTTCAAACGTCTCCACGACAAGGGTCTGGTCTACCAGGGCTATCGGGTGCTGCCCTACAGCTGGTACGAGCAGACGCCACTGAGCAACCAGGAGTCCAAGCTCGACGACGCCTACCGGATGCGTCAGGACCCGGCCGTCACCGTGCGGATGCCGCTCGTCGGCACCGATGCCCACCCCGAACTCGACGGCGTCAACGCACTGATCTGGACCACCACGCCGTGGACGCTGCCGTCCAACCTGGCGATCGCGGTCAACCCGGATGTCGAGTACGTGCACGTCCGTGCGGCCGACGGCCAGGAGTACCTGCTCGCGAAGGCGCTGCTGGCCGGCTATGCCAAGGAGATCGTCGAGCCCGAGATCCTCGGCAGCTACGGCGGCGCGGATCTGGAGGGAATGTCCTATCTGCCGCCATTCGACTTCTTCGTCGGTCATCCCAACGCGCACCGGGTGCTGCTCGGTGACTACGTGACCACCGACAGCGGCACCGGCGTCGTCCACCTCGCGCCGGCGTTCGGCGAGGAGGACATGGACCTCGCGATGGCCAACGGCATCGAGGTCGTGCAGCCGCTGGATCCGGGCGGCCGGTTCACCGCGCAGGTGCCGCCCTATGAGGGCCAGATGGTGTTCGACGCCAATCCGGCGATCATCAAGGATCTGAAGGCCATCGGCAAGATCCTGCGGCACGACACCATCGAGCACTCCTATCCCCATTCGTGGCGATCGGGAAAGCCGTTGATCTACATGGCCGTTCCGTCATGGTTCGTCGCCGTGACCCCGATCAAGGAGCGGATGCTCGAGCTGAACAAGCAGATCACCTGGTCGCCCGAACACATCCGGGACGGCCAGTTCGGCAAGTGGCTCGAAGGGGCGCGTGACTGGAACATCAGCCGGAATCGCTTCTGGGGTGCGCCGATCCCGGTGTGGATTTCCGACGACCCGGAGCACCCGCGCACCGACGTCTACGGTTCCCTCGACGAGCTCGAACGTGACTTCGGCGTCCGGCCGGACAATCTGCACCGGCCCTACATCGACGAGCTGACGCGTCCCAATCCCGATGACCCGACCGGGAATTCCACCATGCGCCGGGTGCCGGAGGTGTTCGACTGCTGGTTCGAGTCGGGATCGATGCCGTTCGCGCAGGTGCACTATCCGTTCGAGAACGCCGACTGGTTCGACGGCAACAGCGACTCGGGCGATGTGCCGCACAACCCGGGCGACTTCATCGTCGAGTACAACGGGCAGAGTCGCGGCTGGTTCTACAACCTGCACGTGCTGGCCACCGCACTGTTCGACCGACCGGCGTTCAAGAGCGTCATCGCCCACGGGATCGTGCTCGGCGACGACGGTCAGAAGATGTCGAAGTCCAAGCGCAACTACCCCGACGTCAACGAGGTGTTCGATCGCGACGGCTCCGATGCCATGCGCTGGTTCCTGATGGCATCCCCGGTGCTGCGTGGTGGCAACCTCGTGGTCACCGAACGCGGTATCCGGGAAGGAGTTCGGCAGGCGCTACTGCCGTTGTGGAACGCCTACAGCTTCCTGCAGCTCTACGCCGAGCGACCCGCGACGTGGCGGACCGACTCCACGCACGTCCTCGACCGCTACATCCTGGCCAAGCTCGCGGTCACCCGGGACACGATGACCGAGGCACTCGACACCTTCGACATCGCCGGTGCCTGCGAGGCGTTCCGGGAGTTCGTCGAGTCGTTGACCAACTGGTACGTACGCCGCTCCCGGGCTCGGTTCTGGGCCGGGCAGGACGACGATCCGGACGCGTTCGACACCCTCTACACGGTGCTGGAGGTGGCCGCTCGCCTGGCCGCTCCGCTGCTACCGCTGGCCACCGAGGCGATCTGGCGCGGACTGACCGGCGGACGGTCGGTGCACCTGACCGACTGGCCCGCGGCCGACGACCTGCCCGCGGACACCGCATTGGTAGCGGCCATGGATGAGGTGCAGGAGGTCTGCTCGGTCGCATCCAGCGTGCGCAAGGCCAACAAACTGCGAGTGCGGTTGCCGCTACCGGGTCTGACCGTCGCGTCGCCGACGGCCGAACAGCTCACGCCGTATCGGGACCTGATCGCCGACGAGATGAACGTGAAGTCGGTGTCACTGGCCACGGACGCGGATGCCTACGGGCGCTACGAGATCGCGGTCAACGCGCGCGCCGCCGGACCGCGCCTGGGCAAGGATGTCCAGGCCGCCATCAAGGCCGTCAAGAGCGGGGATTGGACGGTCGGTGCAGGCGCCGACGGAACCGAGGTCGTCATCGCCGGCGGTATCGAACTACGCGACGGCGAGTACACGCGGCGGCTGGTGGCGGTGGAACCCGATTCGACCGCCGAGTTGCCCGGCGGACGGGGGCTGGTCGTCCTGGATACCGCCGTCACGCCGGAACTCGAGGCCGAGGGCTGGGCCAAGGACCGCATCCGCGAACTGCAAGATGCCCGGCGGAACCTGGCACTCGATGTCTCCGACCGCATCGTCGTGCGATTGGTGGTGCCGGCGCAGCGGGTGGCGTGGGCAACCGCGCACGCCGGATTGATCGCGGGTGAGGTGCTGGCGGTGACCTTCGACGTGGTCGAGGCCGACGGGGACCAACCGGCCGGTGCCATCGAACTCGGCGACGGCGTGACCGCTGATGTCGCGAAGGTGTCCGCCTGACCAATATGTGATCTACATCACGTTCTGTCACACCCGGCGGACGTACGGTGTCTCAGGGGTTGTCCACCTTTTCGAGAGGAGCAACCATGAACACCAGACGTGCACAGATCGTCGTCCTCGGCGGCGGCTACGCCGGAACGATGGCGGCCAACCGGCTCGGGGCCCTGACGACGGCCGGTGACGACACCGCCGACGTGGTGTTGGTCAATCCGCGTCCGCGATTCGTCCATCGGATTCGACTGCACCAGTGGGTCACCGGCACCGGGATCGCCGAACACGAGTACGCCGAGGTGCTCGGCGCCGGCGTCCGGTTGGTCGTCGACACCGCGACCCGCATCGACCCCGCGGCCGGACACGTCGAATTGGCGTCGGGTCAGACCCTGCCGTACGACCACCTGGTGTACGCGGTCGGTTCGACGTCGCAGCCGGTGGAGCCCATTCCGGGGGGCGCCGAGTACGGCTTCCCGATCGCGGAATGGGAAGCCGCGCAACGACTCCGGGAACACCTGGCAGAGGTGGCGCCGGCGGCACCGATCACGGTGGTGGGCGGTGGCCTCACCGGCCTCGAGATGGCGACCGAACTGGCCGAGGCCGGCCGGTCGGTGCGGCTGGTGTGCCGCGGCGCGGTGGCGCCCACGTTCGGCGAGCGCGCCCGGCGTGCCACTCGTCGGCGGCTGGACAAACTCGGTGTCGAGATTCTCGAGGGTCACCGCGTGCACGTCATCGGTCCCGACACGGTCACGGTCGCCGGAGCCGATGGAGAGCTGACGCTGGACAGTGCGGCGACCATCATCGCCGCAGGGTTCTCGGTGCCCGATCTCGCTGCGGTCAGCGGGCTCACCACCGACCCCATCGGACGCCTGGTCACCGATGAAACCCTCACCAGCGTCGACGATCCACGGATCGTGGGGGCCGGTGATGCGGTCGCGCTGTCGGGGTCGGCCTTCCGGATGAGCTGCCAGGCCGCCAATCAGCTCGGCCCGCAGGCGGCCGACACGGTCCGCGCGCACCTGAGCGGCGTCGAGGCTGCGCCGGTGGCGGTCGCGTTCCTCGGACAGTGCACCTCGCTCGGCCGGCACGGCTCCACGGTGCAACCGACCCATCGGGACGACAGTCCGCTCGACTGGGTGATCACCGGACGTGCCGGGGCGACGATCAAAGAGGTCGTCTGCCGCAGCGTGATCTGGGGATTGCGGATGGAGGCACGTCGGCCCGGCGTGACGCCGACGATGGGCCGGCCGCGGCAGATCGCCGAGGCCATCGGGGGTGCAGCTGTCGGGGGCGAGCGGGGCCGATGACCGCCGAGACCCACGCCGACCGCTTCACCGAGCTGCGCCCACTGTTGTTCACCGTGGCCTACGAGATCCTCGGTTCGGCGACCGACGCCGACGACGTGCTGCAGGAGAGCTACCTGCGGTGGGCCGACGTGGACCTCGCCACGGTGCTCGACACCAAGTCGTACCTGGCGAAGATCGTGACGCGGCAGGCGCTCAACGCGCTGCGCTCGTCGTCGCGACGACGGGAGCAGTACATCGGTCCGTGGTTGCCGGAGCCGATCCTGCTCGATGAGCGGGACGCGTCGGATGACATGGTCCTCGCCGAGTCGGTCTCCACGGCGATGCTCGTGGTGCTGGAGAGTCTGGGGCCCGACGAACGTGCGGTGTTCGTCCTACGGGAGGTGTTCGGGTTCGCGCATGACGAGATCGCCGAGATGATCGGCAGATCCGCGGCGTCGGTGCGTCAGACGGCGCACCGCGCCCGCGCTCATGTGCACGCCCGTCGTCCCCGGTTCGAGCCGGTCGACGATGCGCGGGCCGCCGAGGTGACCGAGGCGTTCCTCGCGGCCGCGTCGTCGGGACAGGTCGAGACGCTGATGGCGATGCTCGCACCGGATGTGGTGTTCACCGCGGACTCCGACGGCAAGGCGAGCGCGGTGCGCAGGCCGATCCGGGGAGCGCTCGCCGTCTCGCGATTGCTGTCCGGTTTCACCCGGGTGGGGACGAGATACCCGGACCTCCGGGTGGAGCCCGCGATCGTCAACAGCATGCCGGGGATGCGGGTCTACTTCGAGGGTCGTTTGCAGGGGGTGTTCGTTATCGAGCTGTCCCACGGCCTGATCCACAACATCTTCGCCATCCGCAACCCCGACAAACTCACCGGCATCGAGACGCGGCGCCCCATCGCGCGGTGAGGCTGTCGTGGCTCACGCGATGACCGGGGCCAGTGCGCGGCCGACAATGGCCGCGAACAATTCGCCCGGGTGGTTGAATGTGTCCGCGCCGTACTGCCCGAACACCTCGAGGCTGATCGCACCGACGGTGGTCGACCACAGTGTCGTCGCCACGACGGCGCCGGCGTCGGACAACCCGACGCCGAACTCGTCGCGGATCGCGACCAGGTCGCCGGACAGTTGCCCGGGCACCTCCACGTCGTCGACGCGCAGCGCGCCGGCCGCCTCGGCGCGGGCGAGCTCGCCGATCAGCATCGCCACCACCCGGGTGCCCGGACCGACGGTCTGTTCGGCGGGCGCCGCGTAGCCGGGAACCGGGCTGCCGTAGAGCAATGCCCAGCGGGACGGGTCGTCGACGGCCCACGTGCGCAGGGCGCGGGTGGCGGCCCGCAGTCGTTCGCGGTACCGGTCGACCGGGATCGTCGACACAGAGTGTTCGACGTGGTCCGCGAGGTCCGAATAGGCCTCGACGAGCAGCATCGTGAGCAGGTCGTCGCGACTCGGGACGTAGCGATAGACCGCCGAGGACACCACCCCCAGATCGCGGGCGATGGCCCGCAACGAGAGTCCGGCGGCGCCGGCCGTGCGCAGGTGCTCCCGGCCGAGTCGTCTGATCTCTGATTCCATGGCCGCGCGATTGGCGGCCCGAGTCCCGCTGGGCATGGGAACATCCTCGCACAAACGAGAGCGGTGCTCTTGTATTTTGGCGCGGCATCGGTCACACTAGATGCGAGAGCAGTGCTCTCGAATTCTTCAGAGGAAAGGGAAGACCATGACCGCCACATCGCACTATCGGGGACCGCAGGGGATGGATGCCGCGTTCAATCGCATCGCCCGCTGGCTCGTCGACCACGGAGTCAATCTCGCCGGGGCCGAGACGCTGACCGTCACCGGTCGCACCAGCGGCAGGCCACAGACCGTCCCGGTCAATCCGCTGCCCTTCGACGGGCACGAATATCTCGTCGCCCCGCGCGGTACCACGCAGTGGGTGCGCAATGTCCGCGTCGACAATGCCGCCGAGTTGCGCCGCGGGCGCCGGCGGCGGTCGGTCCGGTTGGTGGAGGTCGCGCCCGAGCGCCGCGCCCCGATCATCCGCGCCTACCTCGACAAATGGGGATGGGAGGTCAAGCGATTCCTGCCCGAGGGGATGGGCGCTGACCCCGACGAGGCCACCCTCGCCGCCCATGTGGGTGACCTGCCGGTATTCGAGATCGTCTGACGGTCGGCGCGCTGTCGCGAACTACGATGCGGGGGTGGTGTCCGCCGTTCCTCCCGCCTCGGGGTCTGCCGATGTGATCGGTCGCGACGAGCACGCCGAACGCAGCCCGCGGTGGGTGATGCATCTCGACATTGATGCGTTCTTCGCGTCGGTCGAGCAGTTGACGCGGCCCACGTTGCGTGAGCGCCCGGTCCTCGTCGGCGGCACCGGCGGGCGAGGGGTGGTGGCCGGCGCGAGCTATGCGGCCCGGGAATTCGGTGCGCGGTCGGCGATGCCGATGCACCAGGCCCGTCGGCTGGTGGGAGCGGGGGCGGTGGTGTTGCCGCCGCGGGGCAGCGTGTATCGGGTCGTGAGCGCACGGGTGTTCCGGCTGGTGCGCGACGCGATCCCGGTGATCGAGATGTTGTCGTTCGACGAGGCGTTCGGGGAGCCCGGCGAGCTGGCCGGCGCGACGGTCGCCGACGTGACCGACTTCGCCGAACACCTGCGCGCCCGCATCCGGGATGTCGTGGGCATCTCGGCGTCGGTCGGGTTCGGCAGCGGAAAACAGATCGCGAAAATCGCCTCGGGACTGGCGAAGCCCGATGGGGTCATGGCGATCCCGCCCAGTCGCGAGCTGGCGTTTCTGCATGATCTGCCGGTGCGCAAGCTGTGGGGGATCGGACCGGTCTCGGGTGATCGACTGCATCGCCTCGGCATCGAGACGATCGGCGACTTCGCGGTGATGTCGGATCTCGAGGTGGTCTCGGTGTTGGGTGCCACGCTGGGTCCTGCCCTGCACCGGCTGGCCCAGGGCATCGACGACCGGCCGGTCGCCGAACGTGCGTCGGCCAAACAGATCAGCGCGGAGTCCACCTTCGCCCGTGATATCGTGGACCTCGACCAACTCCGCCCGGCGATCGACACGGCGGCCGAAGGTGCCCACCGGCGGCTCCTGGCCGATGGCCGGGGTGCGCGGACGGTGGTCCTCAAGCTCCGACGGTCCGATATGTCCATTCTCACGCGGTCGACGACGCTGGCCGCCGCCACCACCGAACTCGGCGTGCTCACCGCCGCGGCCCAGCGTCTGGCGCTGGACCCGCGCAGTGTCGGCCCCATCCGGTTGGTGGGCGTCGGATTCTCCGGACTGACTGCAGTGCAACAGTTCTCGCTGTTCGGTGACCTGGAGGAGGCTCTCCCTGCCGAGGCCGTCACCGCCGATGGATTCGACACCGCCGATGTGGAGGCGGCCTTCGTGGCGGCCGGGCCGGCGGCGAACGCGGACCCGGTCTCCGATCGTGAGGCCGCAGACGACGCGTCGGCGCCGCCGGCCGGATGGCAGACCGGCACCGACGTGTATCACCTCGAACACGGCCACGGCTGGGTGCAGGGCAGCGGCCACGGTGTGGTCACCGTCCGGTTCGAAACCCGCGCCACCGGTCCCGGTCGCGCCCGGACCTTCCCGGCCGACGATGCCGCGCTGCGACGCGCCGACCCGATCGACAGTCTGGCGTGGCCACAGACCGGGTCAGTCGAGCACGACTGATCCGCGCGTCCGGTTGTGGAGACGCTCCACATCGTCGAGCCGGCACGGCTCCGTACCCGGTGTCAGGGTCGCCGCCGCCCCCGCCGCGGCGCCGTATCGCACCGCCTCCACCAAGGACTCGCCCCGGACGAGTGCGACGAGGATGCCGGCCAACATGTTGTCGCCGGCTCCGACCGCGGTGCCCACCCCGGACGGGACCTCGACCCCGGCAACCGGTGTCGCGTCGTCGGCGGTCACCACCAGAGCCCCGGCCGCACCCAGCGAGACGACGACGTACTCACTGATGCCCCGCCGGATGAGAGCGCGTGCCGCCGCGATCTGCTCGCCGGTCTCGCCCAACTCGGCGTCAACGGACTCACGGAGCTCGCGAACACTGGGTTTGATCAGGAAAGCGCCGGTGACCAACGGCAACGACGCGCTGGTGTCGACCACCAGTTTGCATCCGTTGCGGTGCGCGATGGCGGCCACGTCGCCGAGGAAGTCATCCGACATTCCCGGTGGGAGGCTGCCGCTCACCACCAAGAACCGGGCGTGCGAAGCCTCGTCGTCGATCGCAGCCAGGCACCGGTCCTGTTCGGTCGCAGACAGCGCCGGGCCCGGCAGCACGAATCGGTATTCGTCATGCGTCGGTTCGTCGAGCACGACGAACGACTCCCTGGTGGGCTCGGCCACCCGGACGGCATGCACAGCGATGTCCTCGGCCGCCAGCATCGTCTCGATTCGCGCTCCGGTGTGCCCTCCACTGGTGATGACGGCGGTCGCCGGCGAGCCGAGTCGGGCGGCGGCGCGTGCGACGTTGATCCCACCGCCGCCGGGATCGTAGTGCGGCCGGCTGCACCGCATCTTCTCGGTGGCCACGACGGCGGGCACCGTCGTGTGGATGTCCAGGGCAGGGTTGACGGTCACGGTGACGATCTGGTGGCCTTGCGTCATAGCCGCAGCCTGCCCTCGTCGGCGTCACGACTGTAGGGCCGTTGGGCCCTGCGTGCGGCGGTTGTCGGCCACATTCAACGTGGACCACATTCACCTGCACCGATGCCCTGATCCGGCGAGAGATGCCCCCAGAGGTCCTTTGTCCATCGCGCGGGTGACCAGTGGCCGTGGCATCGGTCCGCGGCCGGGATCAGGCTGAAGATGCAGTGCCCGCACCAGTCATCGGAAGGACGGCCATGGACACCGAGACGATCAACGACACCACATCCGACCGGGAATCCGCAGACCGCGTGATCGTCGGGATCGACGGTTCGGAGAACGCGGACGGGGCGGCACGGTGGGCGGCACGCCTGTGCAGCCGAACCGGCGCGACGATGGAGTTGGTGTACGCGCTGCCGGACAACGAGTGGTACGCCGCGCTGAACACCTCGGAACTGTGGAACGACGAGGCGCTGCGCGATCACCTGCGCGCCCTGGGCGCCGAGTTCTTCGAGCGGGCCACCGTGGGCATTCGGGAGATCGACGCGGATGTCGCGATACGCACCGTTCTCCATGACGGGACGATGGCCGAGTATCTACGGCAGCACTCCGACGGAGCGCAGATGGTGGTCATCGGCTCCACCCGGTCCGGCCCGATCCGCGACATGGTGCTGGGTAGTCAGGTGATGGCCATCCTGCATGCCGCGCAGTGTCCGGTGTTGGCGTGGCGGCAGGGCGCCGCGGATCTGGCGGCCGGTTCCAACATCGTGGTGGGATTCGACGGCTCGGATAACGCCGAACGGGCGCTGCTGGCCGCCTTCCACTATGCGCAGGCGTTCGGGACCCGGGTGACGGTGGCCAACTACTGGCTGGCCTCGGCCATGATCGGGGTCGGCTACACGGCCGCGATGCTCGACTGGGACGAGGTTCGCCGCAGCGGTGAGGAGAGACTGCGTCGTGACATCCAGCCGGTGCAGGACAAATATCCCGACGTCGCGGTAGAACTGGTCTACGGCGAGACGGGCGCCGGTCACGGTCTGGTCGAGCTGTCGAAGACGGCGGATCTGCTCGTCGTCGGATCTCGTGGACACGGCGCGATGACCGCCACCTTGCTGGGTTCGGTGAGTCAGAACGCGGTACATCACGCGCACTGCCCGGTGCTGGTCGTCAAATGACCGCTGGGTGAGATGACCAGATGACCAGTGGGTGAGATGACCGCTGTGCGGAATGACCGCCGTGTGCCACAGACGGTGTGCAACGGTCAGAGACCGCTCGGATAGGTCTCCGGGCGCTGGCCCTTGATCCATACGCTGGTCGGGTCCAATGGGCGCAGCGCCTGTGTGTGATCGATGTGGATCATCGCGTCGTACTGGTCGGCGGGACGGACGTGATAGTAGTGGCTCTGCCGCTCGGTGCCCGGTAGGTAGATGACCCCGATGGCGCGCGCGAGTCGCACGGTGTCGAGCGCTTCCGCCGCGGGCATGTCGACCCTCCCGGTTCGGTTGGGCATCCGCACGAGGAAGGAAGGTTTTCCGGTGTCGTGGAACACTTCCTCGATGCTTCCGGGCAGCGCGGTACGCACCGTCTTGTGATGTGCCGGCCCACCCCACTCGTCGGCGGCGGTCACCGTGCCGTCGTAGGTCGAGAATCCGATCAACCGGCATGCGTCGCCGTGTCGCTGCCGGACCAGTTGACCCAGGGTGAGCTGACCGTCCCCGCCGACCTCGGTGGCACGTGCATCACCGACGTGGGAATTGTGCGCCCACACCACGACCCGCGCCGCATCGGCGCCGGTGGACGAGCGGCTCTCGAGATGGCCCAGCAGGGCGTCGAGGGTCTGGGCCATGTGGGTGTCGCGGACATTCCAGGATGTGACGCGCCCACGGAACATGGTGCGGTAGTACATTTCCGCGTTGCGAACCGCGGCCGCGTTCTGCTGCGCACAGAAGAACTCATCGGTGGCCACGAGGCCGTCGCGACCCAGGTAGTCGAGCGCGTGCCGGTTGAGGTCGGCCAACTGCGCCACGACCTCGCGTTCGCACGAGGCTCCCGCGCCGAACGCGGCGGCGTACCCATACGCCTGACCATCCTCGTCGGAGGTGTGGTCGAAGCAGGCATACCGTGCGCGTGCCCGTTGTGCCGCGGCCGGTTCCGTGGCGTCCAGGTAGCGCAGCACCTCCTGCATCGAGCGATGCAGGCTGTAGAGGTCCAGTCCGTAGAACCCGACGCGTTCGGCCGGGTCGACGATCTGCTCGTTGTGCACTCGCAGCCACCGGACGAAATCGCGCACCACGTCGTTGCGCCACATCCACGCGGGGAAGCGTTCGAACCCGCTGAGGGCTTCCTCCGCGCTGGTGTCGGCGCCCGTGTCGTCAACATCTCTGCCGAGAACACCGCCGGCGCCCTGCACCCATCGGTTCACCCGGTAGGCGTCGGGCCAGTCGGCCTCGGCGGCGACGGCGGTGAACCCTTTGTGTTCGATGAGCCACCTGGTGATCTCGGCCCGGGCGGCATAGAACTCGTGCGTGCCGTGTGAGCTCTCCCCGATGAGGACGATACGCGCGTCGCCGACGACCTCATCGAGGACGGCCGCCGGAGGGACCCCGTCGACGCAGTCCACGGCCACCCGCGCGATGGATTCCGCAGCCGATTCGATGGCCGGCGGCGCACCCGGTACCGGCGCGGCCAGCAGTTCACAGACCTCGTCGTCCTCGGTTTGCCGGAAATCCCAATAGGATTCGCCGACAGCGAGGAAGGGGGTCGGCATCGAGGCGCAGATCATCTCGTCGGCCAGCCCCGCGAGTTCTCGACAGGTCGATTCCGGCGCCGCCGGAACCGCGACGACGACCTGTGCCGGCTCGGACTCCCGCAGCGCCAGTACCGCCGCGCGCATGCTGGCGCCGGTGGCCAGTCCGTCGTCGACGAGCAGGACGATCTTTCCGGCCACCTCCAGCGGCGGCCGCCCACCGCGATAGACCTCCTCCCGGCGCTGCAATTCGCGGCCCTCACGCTCAGCGACCTCTCGCAGCTGAGTCGGGGTGACCCCGAACCCCCGGACCATGTCGTCGTTGAGCACGATTCGTCCACCCGGTGCGATGGCGCCGACGGCGACTTCCGGGTGGTCGGGGAGACCGAGCTTGCGCACGACGAACACATCGAGCGGCGCCTGCAGCGCGGCCGACACCTCGTGGGCGACCGGGACGCCGCCGCGGGCCAGACCGAGCACGATCACGTCGTCGTCGTGGCTGTAGGCGGCCAGCAATCCGGCGAGCACCTGCCCGGCTTCGCGGCGGTCGCGGAACAGTCGCGCGGAACCCGCGCGGGTACCCGTCGTCGTCGGGGCCATCGGTCGTCTCCCGCCCGTCGAGAATCACCGTACCGATCCAGCCCAGCGGAGCGCCGACGGCTCGGGTAGAGCCGAAAGTCCTGGAAGAGAGGACTTTTTCCGACGCTAACGGGCTCCCGCCGAGCAGCTCGAGGGAGCACCATGGAGAGGGACACGGGAGGCTCATATGACCGACACCGAGACCCATCGAACAAGCACTGTCGTCGCCCCGCCACAGACGTCCGATCGTCTGAGATGGTTCGACCGGCTCGGACTCCGCGATGCCGAGGACGCGGGCGGCAAGGGAGCCAATCTGGGTGAGCTCGTCAGCGCCGGGCTACCCGTGCCGCCGGGTTTCGTACTCCTGCGCGACTGCTATCGGTCCTCGATGAAGGCCGCCGGGGTGGCCGACGAGCTGTCCGGTCTGCACCAGCAGGCGCTCACCGTGGTGGACGATCCCGCGCAGCTCGAGAAACTCTGCGAGAGCATGCAACAACTCGTCGCCGACGCGGGGCCGACGGAGACGGTGCGGGCCGAACTGCGTGCGGCCTATCACCGCCTCGGTGACGGTGTGCCCGTCGCGGTCCGTTCGTCGGCGACCGGTGAGGACGGCCGCGACGCGTCGTTCGCCGGCATGAATCGCACCCTCACCGACATCATCGGTGACGACGATCTCGCCGACGCCGTCACACAGTGCTGGATGTCGCTGTTCGGTCCGCGCGTGGTCGCCTATCGTGCCGGTCGTGGGTTCACCGGCGACCCGGCGATGGCGGTGGTGGTGCAGCAGATGGTCGAATCCCGTCGGGCCGGCGTCGCCTTCACCGCGGATCCGGGTAGCGGTGCCCGCGATCGCGTGGCGGTGGAAGGTGCGCTGGGCCTCGGTGAGGTGGTGGTCTCCGGCCTGGTGCAACCCGACACCTACATCGTCGCCAAGAGTGGAGAGATCCTCGATGTCCATGTCGGCCACCAGGATTTCCGGATCGTGCGGGACGCCGACGGACACGATATCCGTGCGGAGCTCGGACCCGAGCTCGCCGACGCCCGGGTGCTCGACGACGACACCTTGCGTCGGATCGTCGACCTCGCGCTCGCGGTGGAACAGCACTATGGATGTCCGCAGGACCTGGAATGGGCGACCGATGCGTCGGGCGGCGTCTGGCTGGTCCAGTCGCGGCCGATCACCACCCTCGAGACTGTGAGCGACGTGCCGGGCGAGGTCCTGACCCGTGGGCTGTCGGCGGCCCCCGGCACGGTCAGCGGCCCGGTCCGGATCCTGCGCTCGCCGGAGGAAGGTGCCGCGCTGGCGCCCGGTGAGATCCTGGTCGCCCCGATGACCAACCCGGACTGGTTGCCCACGATTCGCCGGGCGGCCGCCGTGGTGACCGACGCCGGCGGGATGACCTGCCATGCCGCCATCGTCGCGCGCGAGCTCCGCGTGCCCTGCGTCGTCGGAACACGCACGGGTACTGCGGATCTGGTGGACGGTCAGATCGTCACCGTGGATGGCGGCAAGGGACTGGTGCGGGCGGGGGCGCAGGCCGGTCCGGGCCATGGCGCGGTGGAGGTGGGCGCGACGCCGACGGCGCCGCCGGCCGGGATCGTGACCGCGACCAAGATCTACGTCAACCTCGGTATGCCGGACAGTGCGGAGGCGGTGGCAGCCCAGGATGTCGACGGTGTGGGACTGCTGCGGGCGGAGTTCATCCTGACCGAGGCGTTGGGCGGGCGCCATCCGAAGGATCTCATCGAGCACGGTGAGAGCGACCAACTGGTTGCCGCCCTGGCGAACTCGGTCGAAAGGGTCGTCGACGCCTTCGATCCGCGACCGGTCATCTACCGTGCGTCGGACTTCCGCAGCAACGAGTTCCGCGCCCTGCGCGGTGGTGCGGAATACGAACCCGACGAACACAATCCGATGATCGGATACCGCGGGTGCTTCCGGTACGTCACCGAACCGGAACTCTTCCGGCTCGAGCTGCGGGCGTTGGCCCAGGTGCGCACCGATCATCCGGGGCTCGGGCTGATGATCCCGTTCGTGCGGACCAAGTGGGAACTCGAGGAATGTCTGGCCCTCGTGGACGCCAGTGAACTCGGTGGGCAGCGCGGCCTGCACCGCTGGATCATGGCCGAGGTGCCCTCGGTGGTGCACTGGCTACCCGAATACGTGGGGATGGGTATCGACGGCGTGTCGATCGGCAGCAACGATCTCACCCAGCTGATGTTGGGGGTGGATCGCGACTCGGAGATCTGTGCCGAGGTGTTCGACGGCGCGGACCCGGCGGTCCTGGATGCGATCGAACAGATCATCTCCACCGGACGGCGGCTGGGCATCACCACCTCCCTGTGTGGGCAGGCGCCCTCGGCCGATCCGGCCTATGCGGAGCGTCTCGTGCGGCTCGGGATCACCTCGATCTCGGTGAATCCCGACGCGGCCGCCGCGGTGCGTCGGACGGTGGCCGCCGCCGAACGACGTCTGCTGCTCGAGGCGACCCGTCGCTGATCGATGTTCCCTGTCGCGATGGCTCCCCGTCGCGATGGCTCCCTGTCGCGATGAGCGCGCCGTCACGCCGGTCCGGAGGCCGCGAAGAACGCGCCGACCTCGTCGGCGGTCGCACCGGTGGACAGCAGGGCGACGATGGCGATACGTGCCTGGGGCGCCCGCAACCACGGGGACACGATCGCGCCGGCGCGGTGCAGGTCCACCGCCCCGCCGCCGCCGCCGTAGGTGGGCACCACCTCGCCGAACGGCACCCGGGTCGTCACGACGACGACGATCCCGGCACGCACCGCGGCGGTGACCTCGGCGGTGATGTCGGGATGGGTGTTGCCCGACCCGGTCGCCGACAACACGAGGCCGGCAACCTGCTGGGAGACCGCGGCGGCGATCAGGCCGGGGGAGACCCCCGGGTAGAGGCTCAGTGCATCCACCCGCCGCGGCGGTGCGGTCGACACATGGCCGTTCAGGGTCTGCCTGCGCAATCGGTCATGCACCGTGTCGAAGGCGTTGAGATCGGTGGTCGACGCCTTGAACAGTCCGCGGGCGGAGAGGACTTCGCCGCCGAAAGCGACGATGACGCCCCGACCACGCTGCCCTGGGTCGGTGGCGGCGGCCAGGGCTGCGGCGATGTTGGCGGGACCATCGCCGTGCGGGTCGTCGGAGGTGCGTTGGGCGCCGGTGAACACCACCGGCCGGTCGTCGGTGTGGCACAGGTCGACGAGGTAGGACGTCTCCTCGAGGGTGTCGGTGCCGTGGGTGACCACCACACCGTCCACCGATGGGTCGGCCAGCGCCGCCTCGACGGCACCCGCGACAGCGAACTGGTCACCGGTGGTCATCGCCGAACTGTCGACGGACATGAGATCGACCGGCACGATCTCCGGCGCCAGATCGTCGGGCAAGAGGTCACGAGCGGACAGCCGTGGCACCGCACCGTCGGTGGTGGATTGTGCGGCCACGGTGCCGCCGGTGCTGATCAGCACGATGCGTGGGGTGCCCATGCTGCCCAAGACTAGGGAACCTTCGGGCGGCGTCGCTCGTTGCGGCTGCGACGTGCGGGCTTGCGACGTGACAGTTGGGACGACCGCGTCGATTTGGCATAGTGGTGGAAGTTTTGGCGGTCCGCAGGGGATGCGCCGGGCGAGAAACCTCTGAGGATCTGCGCGAGACAGCCGCAGACCGACGAACGACAGTGAGGGGAATAGTGAAATTTCCGAAGATCGTGACCGCCGCGTTGGTCGCGGGCGCGGTGGCATCGGTTGCGGCCTGTGGCAGTGACGACAGCGACGTTCCGGAGGTTCCGACCGTGTCGTCGGCGACCGCAGCCGCCACGGGTGACGGCGTGAACGACCCCGACGCGCCGCCGTCGGTGGCGGCGCTGAACCAGATGCTGGAAGAGGCACTGGACCCCGACGTGCCGAACTCGGAGAAGACCGAGCTCGTGGAGGGCTCGGCGGCGGACCCGGCCATCTTCGACGAACTGGTGAGTGCCAAGCAGGACAATCCGGACGTCACCTACGAGATCTTCCCGCCGGTGATCCCGGCCGGCCCCAACAAGGCCACGGTGAAGGTTCAGGTCAAGCTGCCCGACAACCCGCCGACCAAGCTCGATGCCAGCATCGTCTACGTCGACAACCGCTGGAAGCTGTCGCGGGACACGGTCTGCCCGCTGATCTCGGCGAACAACGTCGCGACCCCGATGTGCACCGATGCGGCAGGAGCCTCGGAATCGGGAAACTGACCCAGTCGGCGCCGACGTCGTCTCACTGCCAGCGCACCGACAGGCCCGTCTGCTGGATCAGCGGTTGGGTCGGATCGGCGCCCACGAGTTCACGAGCCCCACTGAGCTCGATCGAACCCGACGCCGGCAGTCCACGGGTGAGGTCGATCGTCAACTCACCGGCACCCGCGTTGCTGAACCGGGCGATGGTCAGCGATCCGCCGGAGCCGGGGATGGCGAACACCGAGTTCACCGGGGTCTCCTCGACGGTCACGTCGACGGTCATGCGATCACCCGCCCAGCCGGTGAGGGTGGCGTCGATCTGCTGTGTGACGGTGACCGCGGAGTCGATGGTGCGTTCGGACCGCCACCGCGCGCCGATCCCGATGGGCTCCGTCGGCACCGGTACCGACAGCTGCAGCGCCTGCACCAAGGTCTGCTCCACGGCCAGCCGTGCCTCGGGCCCGGCCTCCTCGGCGGGCAGCAAACGCAGCGAGATCGGCATGGTGCCCGGGCCGATCGCCAGGCCCGCCCGCGATCCGGCCACCGCGGTCAACTGATCGGCGAGCACGGCGTCCGGGGACGTGACGTCGCCCAGCGTCATCTCCAGATCGGTGGAGTCCGTGCAGTGGAACAGGGCGCGCAGCGGCATCTCGACGGTCTGGGATTCGTCAGAGCCCGGTGATCGCACCGACGACGTGGTGGTCAAGGTCACCGTCTGCGCGTCGGCGCGATCGGGTGCCGCGGCCGGGAGCCGTTTCTCGCCGCCGCCCGCATCGATCACCGTCACCGTTGCCGGCGGAATGGGCAAGAGGTTCACCCCGTCGAGCCCGGAAGTCGATTCCTGCGCGCATCCATCGGAAACCGCCGCAGAGGTGGCGGAATCGGCGGACGGGTCGTCGGAGCCGCAGCCGGTCAGCCCGATCAGCAGGGCCGCCGCCACGGTGAGGCTGGCGAGACGGGGGTACACGGCAGCCAGCGTATGGGAGCGCTCATGGATGATGGTGAGGTGGATGATGGAGTCATGAGCGAACCGACACCCCGTCCGGTCGACGAGGGCGGTCGGGCGTCTCGACCGAAGAGTCGGCGGGTGGTCTGGACCCTGTTGGGGATCGCGGCCACCGTCATCGGTCTCGATCTGCTGACCAAGACGCTGGCGGTCAATCTGCTCGAGCCGGGAGAACCGGTCCGCATCATCGGTGATGCGGTCACCTTACGGTTGGTACGCAACAGCGGTGCGGCGTTCTCCATGGCGGCCGGCTACACCTGGGTGCTCACCATCGTGGCCCTTCTGGTGGTGATCGGGATCATCCGCTACAGCAGCCGACTGCGTTCGGCATGGTGGGTCCTCGGGCTCGGCCTGGTGCTCGGTGGGGCGATGGGCAACCTCGC